>JASCOE010000009.1 GCA_029959285.1 Flavobacteriaceae bacterium PS02337 | reverse complement strand
TCTTAAGGTGGTTATTGCGGCGGGGCTCACCTCTTCCCATCCCGAACAGAGAAGTTAAGCCCGCCTGCGCAGATGGTACTGCAGTTATGTGGGAGAGTATGTCGTCGCCTTTCTTTTCAAAAACCCTGTTTATAAAACGGGGTTTTTTATTCTAAACTTTACTTATAGCAATATAAGTAATATGGTACCTTAGCTCAGATGGTAGAGCAATGGACTGAAAATCCATGTGTCCCTGGTTCGATCCCTGGAGGTACCACATAATGCTCGGATGGTGAAATTGGTAGACACGCTGGACTTAAAATCCAGTGAACAGCAATGTTCGTGCGGGTTCAAGTCCCGCTCTGAGTACTAAAACTTCAATTGGCTTTTTGCTAATTGAAGTTTTTTTTTTGCTCTAAATTTACATCACTCATTAAATTTTATAATTTTGCTTTTCGTAAATCGATTATTCTTTAATTATGAAAAATATTTTTTCTACAGACGATTCTAAAGAGTTTGTTGATCGTATTAGTAAATTAAAAAATGATTCTCAACCGCTTTGGGGAAAAATGTCTGTTGATCAAATGCTCGCTCATTGTAATGTAATGTATGAGATGGTTTATGATAATATTCATCAAAAACCGAATAGTTTTATGCGTTTTATTTTGAAATCTTTTATAAAGAACAAAGTAGTAAATGAAACTCTATATCCTAGAAATATTAGAACTGCACCTCAATTTATTATAAGTAATAATTGTGATTTTGAACTTGAAAAAGCAAGACTTATTAATTATATAAATAAAACGCAAGAACTTGGAGAAAAAGAATTTATAGGAAAAGAATCTCTTTCATCCGGGAAATTAAATTCAAAAGAATGGAATAATATGTTTGCCAAACATTTAGATCATCATCTTTCTCAGTTTAATGTTTAAAAATATTTCTATGAAATCTTATATATTTATCTTTTTTATTTTTTTAGGATTAAATTCTAATGCTCAAAAACAAGAAGTTCAAAAAACTATTGAAGTTTTTTTTGAGGGATTTCATCAAAGAGATTCGGTAAAAATAAAATTGGTGTGTTCAGATAAAATGATTTTGCAATCGATTAGTGAGAATAGCATCAAAGGCAATAAATTATCTGATGAATCCGTAAAGGAGTTTTATAAATCAATAGTTTCAATTCCTGCAAACATAAAATTTCAAGAGAAAATATTGAGTTATTCAATTCAAATTGATGGTTCAATGGCAAATGTTTGTACTCCGTATGAGTTTTATATTAACGATAAATTAAGTCATTCTGGAGTTAATGCTTTTACATTATTTAAAGAAGGATTCTTGGAAGATAATTTATTTGATAGATACTAGAAGAAAATAGATTTTTAAGCTACTTCAGTTGTATAATACAAACAAATATCTGTTAAAAGACATTCTTGACATTTTGGCTTTGGCCTGCAAATTTCTCTTCCTAAAAAAGAAATTGCCATTCCAATTTCTGACCATATATTTTTTGGAAGTACCTGCATTAAATCTTTTTCAATTTTATTACCATCTTTACTTTCTTTAATGATCCCAATTCTTGGTGCTACGCGAATTACATGTAGATCAGCAATAATTCCTTCTGCAGTTTTATGAGTTTCTCTTAAAATAACATTTGCAGATTTTCTTCCTACACCTTTTAAAGCTGTTAATTCTAACATTGTTAATGGAATATCCTTGTCGTTTTTAATAGTTTGAGCAATTTCTAAAATCCATTTGGCTTTTGTAACGTGATTACGAACTTTGCTAATATAAGGAAGGAAGGTTTCAAAATCAGTTTTTGAAAGTGTATTTAAAGTTGGATATTTTTCAAATAAAATAGGAGCAATGTTATTAATGTTCGCATCAGAATCTTGTGCAGAAAGAATTACCATAATTAATAATTGATATGTATTATGATATTCAAGTGGATGAGTTCTTCCTTTGTACTTTCTTAAAATGGGATTTAATTTAGTTTCCCAATTTGATGTTTCTCCAAATAAATCCATTTTTTAGTACTTTAAGTTTTTAATAGTTAGTGTTTTAGGTGTAAAATTACGTTTTTTTAATAAACTCAAGAATTTTTCTAATTACATTTTGATTTCCTAAAATCTTTCTATGGCCGAGTCCGTCAGTTAAAAATAAACTTCCATTTTTAAGATTTTCATTAATATGAATTCCTGCTTTAACTGAAACTTCTGGATCATCATTATCATGCATTACTAAAACCGGAATATCTATTTTTTGTGCTGCACGATATGCTGAAAAATCATCCATTTTTACTTGATATTTCTTTTCAAATAAATTTCGAAGATTTTGACTTATTTTTTCTTTCAAACCTAACTTGAAAATAAATTCATCCAAAATATCTTGTACAATATCTCCACTTCCTATAATCACAGCTTTTTCTACAGATAATCCATCTTTTATGGCGTTTAAAACTGACATTCCTCCCAATGAATGTCCGATTGCGATTTCAAAAGGTCCAAATTGTCTTTCAATTTCTAAGATTGAAGCAATAAATTCAGACATTATAGTAGTTTTACCTTCAGATTTTCCATGAGCTGGAGCATCAAAGCTTATTGTTGAATATCCATTTTGTAAAAGTTCATCGGCTATTTTAAACAACTGAGTTCCTCTTCCTGACCATCCATGAACTAATAAAATTTTTCGATCACTTTGTCCATAATGATAAGTAAGAACACTTTTATCGATGCTCGGAACATAAATATTGTTTTTTAAGCTTTTAGAATCCATTTCAAATTCACGCTTTGGAACCTTATGTTTTATTGGGGTAGTGAAGATTTTTGCAGCAAATCTTGTCACTAATTTTATAGATATAAATGCGCATAATTTCGCAGATAGTATAATTATCGTTGGAATTTTTAATGATTTAGTAGGATTGATTGTCTTTTTTGCCATTTCGATAAAACTTATTTTTAAGCAAAACTCTGCCTGTTTTTTTGCTAAATTTAAAAAACATAAAAGTAGTATATAAATAATTGCTTCTTAAAAAAGTATCATAATTTAATTTCTGATGGAGATATTTCATATTAGTGCAGAATGTTATCCAATGGCAAAGGTTGGCGGACTGGCAGATGTAGTTGGCGCATTGCCTAAATATCAAAAAAATTCGGGTCACAATGTTAGAGTTGTTGTTCCCTGTTATGATACGAAATTTAGAAGAGAAAATGATTTTGAATGCGTTCATTGGGGAACAATTAAATTGGGCAACTTTAATTTTCCTTTTAATGTTTTGAAAGAGAGTACAGATAAATTAGGTTATGAATTATATCTAATAGAAATTAATGAATTATTTGACAGACCAAACGTTTATGGTTATGAAGATGATATTGAACGATTTCTATCTTTTCAAATAGCTACTTTAGATTGGATTATTGCCAGAAAAAAAGTTCCAGATGTTATAAATTGTCATGATCATCATACAGGTTTAATTCCGTTTTTATTGCAGTTTGCTTATAAGTATGAAAGTCTGAAAGATGTAAAAACAGTTATAACAATTCATAATGGATTATATCAAGGTTGGTTTGGTTTTGATAAATTGTATTATTTACCAGAATTTGATTTAAAACATGTTGGATTTTTAGAGTGGAATAATTCAATTAATTCGCTTGCAGTTGCAGTAAAATGTGCCAATGCGGTAACAACTGTTTCTCCGAGTTATTTAAATGAAATTAATCTGTATGCTAATGGCTTAGAATCTTTATTTAATTCAGTTCGAAATAAATCAAAAGGAATTTTAAACGGAATTGATATTGAAGTATGGAATCCGTTGAAAGATAAAATGATTACTGAAAATTATTCTATAGAAAATTTTGAAGTAGGAAAAGCGAAGAATAAAGAAAAGCTTTGCGAGCAATTTGATCTAGATCCTTCAAAACCTTTATTTAGTTTTATCGGGCGTTTATTTGAAGAAAAAGGAGGTGATTTATTGCCATATGCTTCAGCTTTAGCTTTGTCTGAAAATTTAGAAGAAATTAATATTCTAATTTTAGGTTCAGGAAATTCAGAAATTGAGTCGCAATTAACGCAGTTGAGAAATGACTACAAAGGAAATTATAATGTTTTTATAGGTTATAATGAAGATTTAGCGCACTTAATTTATGCAGGTTCAGATTATATTTTAATGCCTTCGAGAGTAGAACCTTGTGGTTTAAACCAAATGTATGCAATGCGTTATGGAACTATTCCGATTGTGCGAAGAACTGGAGGATTGAGAGATACAGTTGTAGATTATGGAGATGAAGGAAATGGAATCTGTCACGATCAAGCTTCAGTTGCAGATATTACTTATTCTATTAATCGTGCTGTAAAGTTGTACGATAATAAAGAAAATTTTAATAAAGTTTTAAAAAGAGGAATGTCAGCAGACCATTCCTGGGAAAGAGTGTGCCAAGAATATATCGAAATATACAACTTAATAATTCAGCCAAAATGAAATTTAAAAAGAAAAATGTAGTTGCCATTATTTTAGGAGGAGGACAAGGATCGCGCTTGTTCCCATTAACAGAAACAAGATCAAAACCCGCTGTGCCAATTGGAGGAAAATATCGTTTGGTTGATATTCCAATTTCGAATTGCATCAATTCTGATATTTTTAAAATATTTGTTTTGACTCAGTTTAATTCGGCTTCTTTAAATGCACATATCAAAAATACTTTTAACTTCAGTATTTTTAGTCAATCCTTTGTTGATATTCTAGCTGCAGAACAAACTCCAGATAATCCGACTTGGTTTCAGGGAACTGCAGATGCTGTGAGACAATGTATGTCGCATTTCTTAAAGCACGATTTTGATCATGCGTTAATTCTTTCTGGAGATCAATTGTATCAAATGGATTTTAATGAAATGTTAGAAGCACATATTGCCGCAGATGCCGAAATTTCAATTGCGACTTTGCCAGTAAACGCAAAAGATGCACCAGAATTTGGTATTCTTAAAACGGATCATGAGAATAATATTCATGCTTTTATCGAAAAACCACATGCTTCATTATTGCCTGAATGGGAATCTGAAGTGAGTGAACATATGCAGGAAAAAGGAAAAAAATATCTTGCTTCGATGGGAATTTATATTTTCAATAAGCCATTATTGGAGGAATTAATGGGGAATCAGGAAACGAAAGATTTTGGTAAAGAAATCATTCCGCAAGCAGTTGGAAAACATAAAATATTAAGTTATCAATATGAAGGATATTGGACTGATATCGGAAATATTGAATCATTTTTTGAAGCAAATATTGGTTTAACGGCTGATATTCCAGAATTCAATTTATTTGATAACGAAAATAAAATTTTTACTAGACCGAGATTATTACCGCCGTCAAAATTCAGAAATTCTATTATTAATCAATCTTTAATTTCTGAAGGTTGTATTATTAATGCGAAAGAAATTAAAAGTTCTGTAATTGGAATTCGTTCTAGAATTGGAGAAGGAACTGTTTTAGAAAATTGTTATGTAATGGGTAACGATTTTTATCAAGATTTAGATGAATTAAATCAAGAAAGCAGTGTCAGTAAAATTCACGTTGGAATTGGTGAAAATTGCTACATCAATAATGCTTTGATTGATAAAAATGTGCGTATAGGAAACAATGTTCATATTTCTGGAGGTAAGCATTTAGATAATTTTACAAACGAATTATACAGTATCAAAGACGGAATTGTAGTTATCAAAAAAGGAGTAACCTTGTCAGATAATTTCAGAATAGAATAAATTTTTAATATCAATATCAATATCAATATCAATATCAATATCAATATCAATTTTTGCCTTAAAAACCTAACATGACTAAAGTAATCGCACATTCTCTATTTACCGACTTTGATATTGATTTATTTAAAGCTGGAAAACACTTTAAATTATATGAAAAATTAGGTGCGCATTTAACTGAAGTAAATGGAATAAAAGGCGTTTATTTTGCGGTTTGGGCTCCAACGGCACATTCTGTTTCGGTTGTTGGCGATTTTAATTATTGGACAAATGGAGAGCACGTTTTGAATGTTCGCTGGGATTCATCTGGAATTTGGGAAGGATTTATTCCAGAAATTTCTAAAGGTGCTCTTTATAAATATAAAATTCAATCTAGTATAAATGGTGTAGTTACAGAAAAAGCGGATCCTTTTGCTTTATATTGTGAAAAACCACCACATACAGCTTCTGTAGTTTGGGATTTAGAGTATAAGTGGAAAGACGAAAATTGGATGCAAAATCGTAAAGATAAAAACGGTTTAGATAAACCTTATTCTGTCTACGAAGTACATTTAGGATCTTGGAAACGTGCGGAACATAACCGTTTTTTAAGCTATCTAGAATTAGCAGATGATTTGGTACAATATGTAAAAGAAACAGGTTTTACTCACGTAGAATTTATGCCAGTTATGGAATATCCGTATGATCCTTCGTGGGGTTATCAATTAACAGGATATTTTGCGCCAACTTCTCGTTTTGGAAAACCGCAGGATTTTATGCTTCTTGTAGATAGATTACATCAAGAAGGAATTGGAGTTATTTTAGATTGGGTGCCGTCGCATTTTCCTGATGATGCACATGGTTTAGGTTACTTTGACGGCTCACATTTATACGAACATCCAGATCGTAGAAAAGGCTATCATCCAGATTGGAAAAGTTTAGTTTTTAATTATGGAAGAAATGAAGTCCGCGCTTTTTTAATTAGCAATGCGGTTTTTTGGCTTCAAAATTACCACGTTGATGGATTAAGAGTTGACGCTGTTGCTTCAATGTTATATCTTGATTATTCTAGAAAAGATGGCGAATGGGAAGCTAATATTTTTGGAGGTAGAGAAAATCTAGATTCAATCAGTTTTCTTAAAGAATTTAATGAAGTAATTTATTCTAATTTTGATGGAGTTCAGACAATAGCAGAAGAAAGTACTTCGTTTCCTATGGTTTCTAGACCAACTTCTTTTGGAGGTTTAGGTTTCGGAATGAAATGGATGATGGGCTGGATGCACGATACTTTAGAATATTTTCAAAAAGAAACTGTTTATAGAAAATACCATCAAAACGATTTGACTTTTTCTATGACTTATGCGTTTACAGAAAACTTTATGCTTCCGTTTTCTCATGACGAAGTGGTTTATGGTAAACAGTCGCTTATTTATAAAATGCCTGGCGACGAATGGCAACGTTTTGCAAACTTGAGATTGTTATACGGTTATATGTTCACACATCCTGGAACGAAATTATTGTTTCAAGGAGCAGAATTTGGTCAAACTGGCGAATGGAATTTCGAGCAAAGTTTAGATTGGCATTTATTGCAATATGATTTTCATTCTGGAATAAAAAAAATGATAACAGATTTAAATCAATTATATAAATCGCAACCTGCTTTGTATGAAAAACAATTTACAGGAGATGGTTTTGAATGGATTAACTATTCTGATCATCAAAATGCTGTTTTATCTTATATCAGAAAAGGAAATAATCCAGATGAAAATGTAATTGTGGTTTGCAATTTTACTCCAGTTGTGAGAGAAAACTATAGAATTGGTATTCCGAAAAAAGGAAAACTAAACGAAATTTTCAATAGTGATGCCGTTACTTATGGCGGAAGTGGAGTTGGAAATTCAAAATCACTAAAAATTGAATCCATTTCTTATGATGGTAGAGATTTTTCAGCAGAATTATTGTTGCCTCCTTTGAGTGTTACAGTTTATTCTTTGAGTTAGTAAAAATCTTACAATCAATTTCAGTACTAAGATTTTGTTATTTTTTCCTTTTAAAATTATCAAATTGTTGATTTTTTGTTTTGTAATTTAACACTCATTCAGAAAAAACGTTTTCGTGAATAAACCTTTTATTCATAGGGCTTTATCATCTTTTTTTGTATGTTTGAAAGAAAGACAAAAAGTTATAAATTAATTCAGTGAAGATATGATTACAAATACATCATTAGAATACAAAGGCGATTTATATCCATCAAAAATTGTTTCTTACGAGCACGAAGGAGATTCAGTTTTTTTTAATACGGACAATAAAGTAATCTTAAAAGTTACCATTCTTCGCGATAGTTTAATTCGATTTCGTTTTACTACAAAAGGATATTTCAGCAATGATTTTTCGTATGCAATTGATAAAACGCAGCTTCACGGTTATAACTTTTTAGAAGTTACAGAAGAAGAAACATTTTTTCAAATTAGAACCAGCAAAGTAAAATGCAAAATTCAAAAAGCAGATTTACGTGTTTTTATTTACGATTTAAATGATTTTTTAATTCTTGAAGACGAACTTGGTTTTCATTGGGAAGAAAGCTACGAATACGGCGGAAATATCGTTAAAATGAGCAAATATTCTAAAGACGGAGAATGTTATTACGGTCTTGGAGATAAAGCGACTCAAATGAACCTTAAAGGAAAAAGAGTTGAAAATTTTGCTACAGATCAATACGCTTATCAAAAAGATCAAGAACCTCTTTATAAAGTTGTTCCATTTTATATTGGTCTTCATAATAAACAAGCTTACGGAATTTTCTTTGATAATACGTTTCGAACTTTCTTTGATTTTTGTCAAGAAAGAAGAAATATAACCAGTTTTTGGGCAGAAGGAGGCGAGATGAATTATTATTTCGTTTACGGTCCTCAAATGCAGGATGTTGTTACCACTTATACCGATTTAACAGGTAAACCAGAATTACCACCGCTTTGGGTATTAGGATATCATCAATGTAAATGGAGTTATTATCCAGAAAGTAAAGTCAAAGAAATTACTTCAAAATTTAGAGAACTTCAAATTCCATGTGACGCTATTTATTTAGATATCGATTATATGGATGGTTTTCGATGTTTTACTTGGAATAAAGACTATTTTCCAGATCCGAAAAAAATGGTTGCAGAATTGGCCGAAGATGGCTTTAAAACCATTGTAATTATAGATCCAGGAATTAAAATCGATAAAGATTATTGGGTTTACAAAGAAGGCCTCGAAAAAGATTATTTCTGTAAAAGAGCCGATGGACCTTATATGAAAGGAAAAGTTTGGCCAGGAGAATGTAATTTTCCAGATTACACAAATCCCGTTGTTAGAGAATGGTGGGCTGGATTATTTAAAGAATTAATTTCAGATATTGGAGTAAAAGGGGTTTGGAATGATATGAATGAACCTGCCGTTATGGAGGTTCCAAATAAAACTTTTCCTATGGATGTTCGTCACGTTTACGACGGAAATCCGTGCAGCCATAGAAAAGCGCATAATATTTACGGAACGCAAATGGCAAGAGCAACTTATCATGGCGTAAAACGTTTTGCATATCCAAAACGTCCTTTTGTCATTACAAGATCAGCTTATGCAGGTGCGCAGCGTTACACATCTTCTTGGACAGGAGATAACGTAGCAACTTGGGAACATTTATGGATTGCCAATATTCAGGTACAAAGATTGTCCATTTCTGGAATGGGATTTACCGGTTCTGATATAGGTGGTTTTGCAGAACAGCCAACAGGAGAATTGTACGCACGTTGGATTCAGTTAGGTGTTTTTCATCCGTTTTGTAGAACGCATTCTTCTGGAGACCATGGAAATCAAGAACCGTGGGCTTTTGATGAAGAAGTAATTAATATTACTAGAAAATTTGTAAGTCTTCGTTATCAATTATTGCCTTATTTATATACCATGTTTTGGCAGTATATCGAAGAAGGAGTTCCGATGTTGAAACCTTTAGTTTATTACGATCAAGACGATACACAAACGCATTATCGTAACGACGAATTTATCTTTGGAAACCAAATTTTAGTTTGTCCGATACTTGAACCTAACGCTGTAGGTAGACGTATGTATATTCCTAGAGGTGAATGGTATAACTACTGGACAAATGAATTGTTTATTGGTGGAAAAGAAATCTGGGTTGATACGAAATTTGATGAAATTCCTGTCTTTGTAAAAGCGGGTGCCATTATTCCAAAATATCCTGTTCAGCAATATGTTGGCGAATTGGAATTTGACGAATTGACCCTTGATGTTTATTATAAAAATGGAAAAGAAAATTCGGCTGTTTATGAAGACGCTCAAGACGGTTACGATTATAAAAAAGGACGTTATAGTTTTCTTTCGTTAAGAACTATCGGAAAAGAAAAAGAATTGATTGTCCAGCTTCATAAAGAAGGAAAATACGAAACGCCATATACGAAGTATAAAATCAATTTAATCGGTTTGCCATTTAAAGTAACCGAAATCGAAATTGATAATGAAAAAATTGATTTCAATAAAATCAATTTTGAGCAAAATAAATTCTTAATTGTTGATAAAGAGTTTAATGAGCTTCATATTGTTGGTGAATAGTTAAATTTTGATATTTTTTTTACTAATTGTATAAAATATTATGTTTTTTTAAATTGTATTTTTGAAGTAAAAATCAGGTAGAATTATGAAAAAATATTTTCTTTTAGGAATTTTTGGAGCATTTGTAATGGCATGTGCAACAAATCCAATTACTGGAAAACAGAATTTGAATTTTGTTTCAAATAGCGAATTATTTCCATCATCATTCCAACAATATAGTCAGTTTTTATCAGAAAATAAAGTGATAACTGGAACTGCAGATGCAAAACGTGTTGAAACGGTTGGATATAAAATTAAAGCTGCGGCTGAAAAGTATTTAACGTATTTGGGGCAATCTCAATATTTAAAAGATTATCGCTGGGAATATAAACTTGTTGATAATAAAGAAGTTAATGCATGGTGTTTGCCAGGAGGAAAAATTGTTGTTTATTCTGGTATTTTGCCAGTTACACAAAACGAATCGGGTTTAGCAACTGTTATGGGACATGAAGTTTCTCATGCATTAGCCAATCACGGAGCACAAAGAATGTCTGCTGCACAATTGCAACAAATTGGTGGAGTAGCTTTGGGAGCTGCAACAAGCGGAAAATCTGAAGCGACACAGCAAATTTTTGCACAAGCTTACGGAATCGGTTCTGAAGTAGGAGTAATGCTTCCATTTAGTAGAAGTAACGAAAGTGAAGCAGATAAAATCGGTTTGACTTTAATGGCAATTGCAGGTTATAATCCTGAAGACGCTGTTGATTTTTGGAGTAGAATGTCTGCAAAATCTGGAGGATCTGGAACACCAGAATTTATGAGTACTCACCCTTCAGATGCAACAAGAATTGCTAATATTAGAGCTTTAATTCCTGAAGCAAAAGCAATTGCTCTAAAAGTTGGAACAATAAAATAAGTAAAACTTATTTATAGAAATTTAAAAAAAGCTATTCGATTTCGAATAGCTTTTTTATTTTTATTGAAGTTGATAATTTAATAATGTACGAATTGAATAATTTGTCTTTGATTATGATAAAAATTAGATAAATTCGTAGCACATTTAACAAAATCAATTTCGATGAAAAACCTACAAAAAGGAGATAAGAAATTATTAAATGCATGGGCATTTTATGATTGGGCCAATTCTGTTTATACACTTACTATTGCTTCGGCAGTATTTCCAATTTTTTATGAAGCTTTGTTTAGTGATCGCGATCATTATATTGACGTTTTCGGAATGCATCTTAAAAACTCAGCCTTAATTAGTTTTATAACTGCCTTTGCGTTTATGGTCGTTTCTTTTATTTCACCATTATTATCAGGAATTGCTGATTATGTTGGAAATAAAAAGTCTTTCATGAAGTTTTTCTGCTATTTGGGAGCGCTTTCTTGTATGGGATTGTATTGGTTCGATCTTGATAATATTTATGTTGGATTATTATTTTACTTTTTAGGATTATTGGGTTATTGGGGAAGTTTAGTTTTCTACAATTCTTATCTTCCAGATATTGCTTTTGAAGAACAGCAAGATAGAATTAGTGCAAAAGGATATTCTTTAGGATACGTTGGAAGTGTTATTTTGTTGATTATCAATTTAGCAATGATTATGAAACCTAAAATTTTCGGAATTTCAGGTACAGATGGAGAAGCAGCAATGAAAGCCATGCGTTATTCTTTTATCATGGTTGGAGTTTGGTGGATTTTATTTAGTCAATACACGTATTATTATTTGCCTAAAGGGAGTAAAGAAACTGGACAGAAATTAACTAGTTCTGTTGTTTTTAATGGTTTCAAAGAATTAAAGAAAGTTTGGGCTTTATTGAAGGAAAACATTCCTTTGAAGCGTTATTTAGGAGGTTTTTTCGTTTCTAGTATGGCAGTTCAAACCGTTATGTTAGTTGCTACTTATTTTGGAGCACAAGAAATTCATTGGTCTTCAAAAGAAGAAAGCACAATTGGTTTAATTATTTGTATTTTAATTATTCAGCTTGTAGCCGTTGTAGGTGCAATATTAACTTCTAGAGCGTCAGAAAAATTTGGAAACGTTCCGACTTTGATTTTTATTAATGCCATTTGGGCTGTATTTTGTGCGCTTGCATTTTTTATCACATTGCCAATGCATTTTTATGTAATGGCGACTGTTGCAGGATTTGTAATGGGTGGAATTCAAGCTTTATCCAGATCAACTTATTCAAAATTATTACCAGAAACAGAAGACACAGCATCATTTTTTAGTTTTTATGATGTTGCCGAAAAAATAGGAATCGTAATCGGAATGTGTGTTTACGGAATTATAGATCAAATCACAGGAAGTCCGCGTGCGGCAATTGTAATTTTAGGAATCTTCTTCGTTACATCAATTTTTCTATTAAGAAGAGTACATAAAAAAGACGTTTTAAATTAATCGAAACGTCTTTGATAAAAATAATATCACGAATTGCAGTAATTATTTGATTGATGATAGTTTTGTAATTCGTGATATTTTATTTTAAATAATTAACCTTTTGAAATAGATCCAGAACCAGAAACTTTTACATCTCTTTTCTCTGGATTTCCAGTGTATTTGATATCTCCAGAGCCAGAAACTCTAGCAGTTAAACTTTCGCTACAATTAACTGCTACATCTCCAGAACCAGAAACATTTATATCAGCATTTTTTGATTTCAAAGTAGATGCTTCAATATCGCCAGAGCCAGAAAGTTTGATCGAAATATTATCTGAATTACCTTTTAATTTAATGTCTCCCGAACCGCTCAGACTGAAATCGAAAGAATTTGAAATCACATTTAGGTCTAGATCACCAGAACCAGATAATTTTGCTGTAAACTTATCATTTTTAATAGGATTCTGTGCAGTAATATCTCCTGAACCAGAAAGATTAAGCTCTGATATTTTTTCAAATGGAACTACTATTTCTACTTTTTTTCCAGTACTTGGTCGTAAATTAATTCCTTTCTTTACATAAATTTTCAAAGTATTTTCTACAACTTCAACTACAATCGCAGAAATAATATTTTGTTCGCCCGCAATTGTAATTTTTCCTTCTTTCCCGGCAACTAAATCGACATCAAAAAAGCCAGAAATTTTTATTCCATCGTATGATGATGTCGTTCTTGTTTCGGATACAACCTTTCCGTTTCCGTTAATTTTTTGTTGTGCATTAGCCGCAAAGGAAATTAGAAAAGCAAATAAAATTGCTAATTGATAATTTTTTTTCATTGTTTTGATTTTTAGATGATTAATTTTTTAATAATGAAATATTCCCGTAATTCGAATTAATATTGACCTTATTTTGTCCTTTTTTCTTGTAGAAACCACTGATTCTTTTGCTGTTACTTTTAACTTCTGATACCGAAACATCTAAACTATTATCATGTTTAATGTTTGAATATCTTGCAGAAATATCAAAATCAAAAGCATAATTTGGAGCGTAACCTAAAGAAATATCTGTATATCCAGAATTGATTGTTACATTTCCAGCTTTTTCAGTCATATTATCAATATTAATTTTGCTGTAATTCGTATCAAATGTAAAGTTACTTGAAATCTCGCCAATAATGACTGTAAGATAATTTCCAGAACCATTTAAAGAATTGATTTTTTGAAACTTAAAAGTTCCATAATTACAATTGTATTTGATGTTTTGACCATCGTTTAAATTTACATCTGTATAACTGGCATCAAGATTTAAATTTCCTGAATTATTAATTTTAAGACCAGAATATCTCGCATTAATATTTCCCGCTTTTATGTAATCAACGCTTGAATTCTGACAATAAGCAATCTCGATTTGATTATTAGATCCGTTCAGTTTTCCTAAACTCACTTTTCCATATTTACAGCTTATATCTGTAGAAGATTCTGCGTTTAAAACTGAAATGTTTCCGTATTTGTTAATCAATTTTATAGAACCATTTTTCGGGATTTTAATTACATAATTAATCTCAAAACTGTTATTGCTTCCTTTACTTTTTAGGCTAGAACTTCCCAAATTAGTCACGGCAGAAACCATACCTTTCAAAGCGGTAATATCTACATCAATACTGTTCAGACGTTCGTTTACCCAGTTTTCATTTGGACCATTAACTTTGATTGTAATATCCAGATCAATTTTGTCTTCGTCCCAAGTTGAGACTGTAATGCTTCCGTATTTATTGTCGATATCAATTCCTGCATTAGAATTTACGATATACGTTTTTTTAATCGTTTTTTGTTTGGTGATAAAAGTGTCATCATTTGAAAATCCTAAAAAAGGAATCAAAAGAAATAAAATTAATATGTTATAATGTTTTTTCATCAGATGTGTTTTTAAATTTTTCGTTGTCTTCAATTCTTTTTAAAACGGTTTGTAAAAAAGAAATTCTAGTTTGCAGATTGCTAATCATAGCATAAATAATCTGTTTGTTTTCGCCGTTTTTTTGCAGTTCATTTATGATTTTTTGGTAATCGGCATCAAAAGTTTTCATTTGTTTTAATGCGTCATTAATAATCTGCTCATTTTCTGGCGAACTTTTTTCTTTCAATTTAATCAGTTCATTATCAATTAGAATATTAAAAATTGAATCGGTGCGTTTAGTTTCTTTAGAAGCAAATTTGAATTCTTTCGGTTTTTCATTTTTATAAAAAATAGAAACTCCAAGCATTAATACAATCGAAGCGGCAATAGCAGTTACGAACCAGTATTTTTTCTTTGGTTGTTTCTTGTTTAATTTTTGTAGAAAATCCATTTGGTGATCAGAATTTAATTCCTGAATATCCCATTGATTTTCAAATTTGCTGAATAAGTTGTCTAAATTGTCTTTTTCATTTTTCATATTCCTGTTCATTTTATATTTCCTCTAATTTTTTTCGTAAACTATCTTTGGCTCTGCTCAAGGTTGTTCTGCAATTGGCATAAGTAATATTTAAGATTTCGCAAATTTCTTCCTGATCGTAACCTTCAATGTAAAATAATGTCAGCACCATTCTATAATTATCTTTAAGTTGCAGAATAGTATCTAAAACCTGTTTTACCTTTAGATTGTTTAAGTCAATATTTTCAGAGATAATTCCATCATTTTCTTCAATTTTATAAAGTTGTTTACTTAAATCTTCTACCTGAAAAGAATTGTTTTTCTTATAAAAATCGATGCTATAATTGATGATTATTTTTTTTAACCATGCTCCAAAAGCCACTTCTTGTTTATAGTCATTGATTTTTGTAAAAGCTTTTAAGAAACCTTCCTGCATGACGTCTTGTGCAAAATGTTCGTCTTTTACAATTCGGTAAGCCACATTATACATCGCCTTACAATAGCGATTGTAAATTTCAAACTGCGCTTTTTGATTTTGATTTTTACAAAGCGCAATTAATTCTTCGATATTTTGGTCATTTATATTCAAGTAGTGGCTTTTGGTTTTTATAAAGGACTTTGCTTTTTTTAGTTTGTTACACTTTTTATAAAATTAATTTTATTTTTTTTGAAAATGATGAAATCAAACATTCAAAATTCTAATATTCGAACTGACTTCTTTTGCATTTGGCATAATGATTGTCTATTTTTATGGCCTATCTTGTAATGGAGTAGCAGAATGTATTTTCAAGTAAAACTCCATAAAGCGATATCGTTTTTACAAATAGCATAAAAATTTTAATGACAAAACGACTTATATATTATTATGTCAAACCATAAAATACTTACTATTGACAATCTGTCACTTCAAGAATTTGACTCTGAGGCAGAATTAATTCCATTATTGACACCAGAAGATGAAGAGGAAATGAACAATGAGGAACTTCCTGTTTCGCTTCCAATTTTGCCTTTACGAAATACTGTTTTATTCCCAGGAGTTGTTATTCCGATTTCTGCAGGAAGAGATAAATCGATAAAACTGATTAATGACGCAAATGCAGGCGGAAAAATTATTGGAGTTGTTTCTCAAATTAATGAAGAAGATGAAGATCCGTCAAAAGATGATATTCATAAAATAGGAACTGTTGCTCGTATTTTACGTGTTCTTAAAATGCCTGACGGAAATGTTACGGTTATTCTTCAAGGAAAAAAACGATTCGAAATTGACGAAGTTGTTGCCGAAGAACCATACATGACAGCAACAATAAAAGAAGTTGCAGAAGATCGTCCAGATGAAAATGATTCTGAATTTACAGCTATTTTAGATTCTGTAAAAGAATTAGCAATTCAAATTATAAAAGAAAGTCCAAATATTCCTTCTGAAGCTACTTTTGCGATTAAAAATATTGAAAGCCAGTCGTTTTTGATCAATTTTGTTTCTTCAAACATGAATTTATCTGTAAAAGAAAAACAAGGTCTTTTATCGATAAATGGATTGAAAGATCGCGCTTTAGAGACTTTACGTTATATGAATGTTGAACTTCAAAAATTAGAATTGAAGAACGATATTCAGTCAAAAGTTCGTTTTGATTTAGATCAGCAGCAAAGAGAATATTTCCTTCATCAGCAAATGAAAACCATTCAAGAAGAATTGGGAGGCGTTTCGCAAGAAGAAGAAATGGACGAAATGGGACTGAAAGCGAAAACCAAAAAATGGGACGAAAAAACGCAGAAACATTTCGAAAAAGAATTGTCTAAAATGCGCAGAATGAATCCGCAATCGCCAGATTTTGGAATTCAGCGTAACTATTTAGAATTATTTTTAGAATTGCCTTGGGGCGAATATTCAAAAGATAAATTTGATTTAAAATTTGCTCAAAAAGTTTTAGATAAAGATCATTTTGGTCTTGATGAAGTTAAGAAAAGAATGATTGAACATTTGGCAGTTTTAAAATTGCGAAATGATATGAAATCGCCAATTATATGTTTAACAGGACCTCCGGGAGTTGGTAAAACATCTATTGGTCGTTCTGTTGCAGAAGCTTTAGGACGTGAATATGTACGTATTTCTTTAGGCGGATTGCGTGATGAAGCGGAAATTCGCGGGCACAGAAAAACCTATATTGGTGCAATGCCAGGAAGAATTATCCAGAGTTTGAAAAAAGCTGGAACATCAAATCCAGTTTTCATTTTAGACGAGATTGATAAATTATCAAGCGGAAATAGCGGAGATCCATCTTCTGCTTTATTGGAAGTTTTAGATCCAGAGCAAAACAGTGCTTTTTATGATAATTTCCTAGAAATGGGTTATGATTTGTCTAAAGTGATGTTTATTGCGACTTCAAACAATATGGCAACTATTCAGCCAGCATTACGTGATAGAATGGAAGTAATCAAAATGTCTGGTTACACAATTGAAGAAAAAGTTGAAATTGCAAAAAGACACCTTTTTCCAAAACAATTAGAAGCGCACGGTTTAACGTCTAAAGATTTGACGATTGGTAAAAAACAATTAGAAAAAATTGTTGAAGGTTATACAAGAGAATCTGGAGTTCGTAATTTAGAAACTAAAATTGCTCAGGTTATCAGAAATGCGGCAAAATCTGTTGCAATGGAAGAGGAGTACAATAAAAAAGTTACAGACGAAGATATTGTAACTATTTTAGGAGTTCCTAGATTAGAGCGTGATAAATATGAAAATAACGATGTTGCTGGAGTAGTTACAGGTTTAGCTTGGACTAGTGTTGGTGGAGATATTTTGTTTATCGAATCTTTAATTTCTGAAGGAAAAGGCGCATTGACGATTACAGGAAATCTTGGAACTGTAATGAAAGAATCTGCAACTATTGCTTTAGAATATATCAAGGCTAATGCTAAGAAATTAGGTTTAAAAACAGAAATTTTCCAAAAATACAATATTCACTTGCACGTTCCAGAAGGAGCAACTCCAAAAGACGGACCAAGTGCAGGTATTGCGATGCTGACTTCTTTAGTTTCACTTTTGACTCAAAAGAAAGTGAAGAAAAGTATTGCCATGACTGGAGAAATTACACTTAGAGGAAAAGTATTGCCTGTTGGTGGAATTAAAGAAAAAATCTTAGCAGCAAAAAGAGCTAACATTAAAGAAATCATTTTATGTCACGAAAACAAAAGTGATATTGATGAAATAAAAGCAGAATACTTAGAAGGTCTTACTTTTCATTATGTGAAAGAAATGAGCGAAGTACTTGCTTTAGCTTTAACAGATCAAAACGTTAAAAATGCGAAAGAGTTGAAATAATTTTTTCAATTTTCAATAAAAATAGAAAATCCAAATACCAATTTTTGCAATTGGAATTTGGATTTTTTTTGTGATTTTACTTAGGTTTTTTAATCTGATTTATTGCTTTTTTATTTGATTCACATATAGTTATAAAATTTATTTTTTAAGTTATATAATTTTATCTTTGCATTTGCGTTATTCCCATATAGGAGCGCCAAAAGCAAAATGCCAAAACAAGTTGTTTTATTTTTTATGATCTTAATTTGTTCGGTTTCTTTCGGACAAGTTGGAGGGCGTTACACCTATCAGTTTTTAAATTTAACCACTTCACCAAGACAGGCGGCGTTAGGAGGAGATATTGTTACAATATATGATGAAGATGTTAATCAAGCTATGTCTAATCCAGCACTTATAAATCCGGATATGGACAATCACCTTGCACTGAATTATGGGAGTTATTACGGAGAAGCGTCTTACGGAACAGCTTCATACGCTTATACTTACGATAGACACGTACAAACTTTTTATGCCGGAATTAGTTATGTAAATTATGGTTCGTTTGAAGGTTATGATGAAAATGGACAAGCGACTTCTAATTTTACAGGAAGTGAAGGTGCATTAACCTTAGGATATGCGTACAACGTTCCTTATACTAATCTTTATATAGGTGCAAACGCTAAGTTAATTACTTCATCTTTAGAAAACTATAATTCTATTGGAGGCGCAGTTGATTTAGGTCTTTTGTATATAGTTGAAGATAGAAATTTAAATCTAGGTCTAGTAGTTCGTAATATTGGTACGCAATTCACAACATATTCTGGAATTAAAGAAAATTTACCGTTTGAAATTGTGGCAGGTATTTCTCAGGAATTAGAACACGTTCCGATTCGCTGGCATCTTTCGTTAGAAAATCTCCAACAATGGAATATTTCTTTTTCAAATCCAGTTCGAGGAGAAACTAATCTAGACGGATCGACAAATCCAGAGAAAGTTTCATTTGTAAATAATGCTTTGCGACACGTAACTTTTGGTGTGGAACTTTTTCCTCAAAAAGCATTTAATTTTCGCGTAGGTTACAATTTTAGGAGAGGAGAAGAATTAAGAGTAGAAGAACAGCGTAATTTTTCAGGAGTTTCTTTAGGTTTTGGTTTAAAGATCAATAAGTTAAAATTTAATTATTCATATTCTAGGTATACATTGGCAGCAAATACAAGTCTTTTCGGTTTAATTTTAAATTTCCAATAATTATATGAAACTATTCTATTTGGTTTTGTTTATGACGGTGAGTTTTTTTACGGGTACAAAACTTTCTTTCAAAGAAGAAGCTATTTCAAATATTGAAATGGAAAGAATTAACAGCAGAATTATTGATTTAAAAAGTATGATTAATATTGATCATAAATACAATCAAAAAATTGCTTTTTTAATTGACATGAAAGTTCCTTCTGGGAAAAATCGCTTTTATGTTTACGATTTAGAAAAGAATAAAGTTATAGATCAAGGTCTTGTAGCTCACGGTTCAGGTTCGGAAACAGGAATTAAAGGAATGCTAAAATTTAGCAATCTTCCAAATTCTAATTGCACCGCTTTAGGAAGATATTCTATTGGGAAAACATATAGAGGGATTTTTGGAAAAGCATATAGATTGGCTGGTTTAGAAGAAAGCAATAACAATGCATTAAAAAGAGCAATTGTTCTTCATTCTTATTCTGCCGTTCCGTTAGAAGAACAAGATTATTATATAAGCAACAGTCATGGTTGTCCAATGGTTAATGAACAATTTTTTAAGAGAATAGAAAAGATAATTGATAGTTCTAAGTCGAATATCATTATGGATATTTATTACTAAAGAATATTTAAAGATATAAATAGCTTTTTATTGTCGAAACTAGTTTAGTTTTTGATGATAATTTTTTTTTTTTTTTGAATTATAATATAATGAAAAAAATACTGTTTATTGGAGTTTTACTTGTGGCGATTATTATTGCCTATGTTTTTATATCTGATAAAAAAGAAGTTTTTTCTACACCAGAAACTGATAAAAGAATTGAATATCAGGTAAGTGAAATTAAAAAATTATTGAATCGTAATTCTAATTATAATAAAAGAATCGCTTTTTTAATTGATATGAAAATTCCATCAGGTAAGAACCGGTTTTTTGTTTATGATTTAAAAGAAAATAAAATTATTGATAAAGGTTTGGTTGCACACGATTCTGGTTCTGAAACTGGAATTAAAGGAAAATTGAAATTTAGTAATGTTCCAAATTCATTAAGTACTTCACTAGGAAAATATTATGTCGGAAATCATTACAATGGAAAGTTTGGAAAAGCTTATAAATTGTATGGTTTAGACGCAACCAATAACAATGCATTTAAGAGAGATATTGTTTTTCATTACTATTATGATGTTCCATATAAAGAGAAAGATGGTTACATTTGTAACAGTTTTGGTTGTCCAATGGTAAATAAAAAATATTTCGAAAGAATAGCTAAAATAATAGATAACTCTGAATCTGATATTTTGCTGAATATTTATTACTAATAACCAGCAAAACTTAATAATAGAATAAATTTTAAAAATAAAAAATTGAAAAAAATTACCATTGCAATCGACGGATTTTCATCTACAGGAAAAAGTACTTTAGCTAAACAATTAGCAAAAGAACTAGAATATGTTTATGTAGACACAGGAGCGATGTATCGTGCTGTAGCTTATTTTGCTATGCAACATAATTTGATTGGAGCAGATTTTTTTAAGAAAGAAGCTTTAATTGAAGCATTATCTGATATTAAATTGGAGTTTAGATTTAATGCAGATTTAGGTTTTGCTGAAATGTATTTGAATGGTGAAAATGTAGAAAAACCGATTAGAACTATTGAAGTTTCTAATTTTGTAAGTACGGTTGCAGCGGTTTCTGAAGTTCGCGCAAAATTAGTAGAACAACAGCAAGAAATGGGAACAAATAAGGCGATTGTAATGGATGGCAGAGATATTGGGACTGTTGTTTTTCCTAATGCTGAACTTAAGATTTTTATGACTGCAAGTGCAGAAACCAGAGCGCAACGACGTTTTGATGAATTGCAACAAAAAGGTGATAATGTTTCTTACGAAGAAGTTTTGAAAAATGTTATGGATCGCGATCATATGGATACACACCGTCAAGATTCTCCTTTGGTAATTGCAGATGATGCGATTGAGATAGATAATTCTTACTTAAATAAAGAAGAGCAATTTGCTGCCGTTTTAGAATTGGTGAATGATGTTGTTAAATTGGATTAATTCTTTGTAGATATTATTTTTAATGCTAGTTTTACCACTTCATTTTTACTAAAAAGACAATTTCATCTTATGGGGATTAAAAATAGATTGATTTTAATGAGCTTTCTTCAATTTTTTGTTTGGGGAGCTTGGCTTATAACAATTGGAAATTATTGGTTTGGGACTAAAAACTGGGAAGGAACTCAATTTGGTCTTGTTTTTGGAACCATGGGAATCGCTTCTCTTTTTATGCCTACTCTTACTGGTATCATCGCTGACAGATGGGTAAATGCTGAAAAATTATATGGAGTTCTTCATGTTTTATATGCCGTAGTTCTGTTTGCAATTGCACAAGTTACTACACCAGATACATTTATTATTGTGATGCTTTTGGCAATGTGTTGTTACATGCCAACAATTGCTTTGAGTAATTCAATTTCTTACACATCACTTAAATTAAATAATAAAAACATTGTAAAAGATTTTCCGCCAATTCGTGTTTGGGGAACAATTGGTTTTATTGTTGCAATGTGGATTACTAATTTGAGTGGAAGTAAAGCAACTGAATATCAATTTTATATTGCCGGAATTGGCGCTTTAATTCTTGGTGTTTATGCTTTTACATTGCCAAAATGCGAACCACAGCGTTTAATAAAAGAAAACGCAACTTGGATTGAAACTTTCGGTTTAGAATCTTTCAAGTTATTTGCTAATTATAAAATGGCTTTGTTTTTTGTTTTTTCTATGTTTTTAGGTGGAGCGCTTCAATTGACAAATGCTTACGGAGATGTGTTTTTAGATGAATTTAAACATTTTCCAAAATACGCAGATTCGTTTGTAATTCAATATTCGACTATTATTATGTCGATTTCTCAAGTTTCTGAGACCTTATTTATTTTGGCAATTCCGTTTTTTTTAAGACGTTTCGGAATCAAACAAGTTATGCTGATTAGTATGTTGGCTTGGGTTTTACGTTTCGGATTATTTGCATTCGGAGATCCAGTAAATGGATTATGGATGATTATTCTTTCTTGTATTGTTTACGGAATGGCATTTGATTTCTTTAATATTTCAGGTTCGTTATTCGTTGAAAGTAATACCGATTCTAAAATTCGTTCATCAGCACAAGGTTTATTTATGATGATGACAAATGGAGTAGGAGCAGTTTTAGGAAGTTTGACTTCTGGTTGGGCAATTGATCGTTTCTTTACAAAATCATTTGCTAATACAACTGAATTAGCAGGATTTTTGCAAACAGATACAACGAACTCTAAAATGTTAGAATTTGTAAAAAGCCAAGGAAATTCAGTTTCTACGGATGGTATTTTTTCAAATCCAATTTTAATGAAAGACTGGCATACGATCTGGCTTTCGTTTGCTGCTTATGCTTTGGTTATTGCTATTGCTTTTGCTGTATTGTTTAAACATAAACATGATCCAAAGGAGATTGAAAATTTAAGTCATTAAAAATATTTATACCAAACCCAACAATAATTTGTTGGGTTTGTTTTTTATAACTTCTGCAAATAACTTTATGAAATTTGAAATAGCATTTAATAAAGATATCTACAATAAACAAATGGATTTATTGTTTGATTTTGCTTGGAAAAGAAAGAAAGACTATTATAAAAATTCCCAATATCTTGGCATTGCTTTAATAATTATTGGAGTTATTCTAATTTTTAATAGACCAAATATTTTAGGTTTTGGTTATGTACTTCTCACTTTTGGATTGTCTAATTTTTTGCCATTCTTGTACTATTTTTTTAAAATGAAAAATGAATATAAAAAACTTGGAGAAGCTAAAATAAAAGAAATTGAAAATTTAAAACACTTTAAAAACTCTAGTTTTGAGTTAAATGACAATTCATTGATAATAACTGTTCAAGAAAAATCTAAAATTATCAATTGGGAAGAATTTATAACATATTTAATTAAAGAAGAGAATTTGATATTGATTACCAAAGAATATGATCCTTATATTTTAGGGAAGATAGAAGTTGGTGAAGTTAATTTTGAAAGTATTATCTCTTTTGTAAATAACAAAATTGTTGTCCAATAAATCTTTGTCAAAGTTTAAAACTTTGACAAAGATAGTTACGCATATTAACCCGACAGGTTTTTAAAACCTTTCGGGTTTCGCTTTTCAAGGTTTTTATGAAAACAAAACCTTCTAAACTAGCCCCGATAGAGCGGATATCCTTTTATGGTGGGGTTCACCATAAAAGATAGAAGCGAAAGCGGGAGTTTGGGTCTTGAAAAACCTGAAAAGTTCTGCTTCTGAACAATCTACTCATAATCAACTCGAAATTGTTTTGCTATTCCAAATATTTGTAGTAATTTTGCAAACCTTTTGGCAGAGAAGAGTTTCCATTAGGTATCAACCATTTATGTAAAACAACTTCTGTATTTTCTATCGCATGGAGAAACTCGAGAAAAACAGAATACAAATTTTTTATCAGCATGTCTGAACAATTAAAATCACAAGAAGAGTTTTTAGCAAATTTTAACTGGCATAACTTCCAAGAAGGAATTGATGCAGTAGATGAGAAAAACTTACAAGAGTTTGAAGAACTAGTATCAAAAACTTTCATCGCTACAGATCAAGAAGAAGTAGTTGAAGGAGTTGTTGTTAGAATTACAGATAGAGACGTTATCGTTGATATCAATGCTAAATCTGAAGGTGTTATTTCTTTAAATGAATTCCGTTACAACCCAAACTTAAAAGTAGGTGACAAAGTTGAAGTATTAATCGACATCCGTGAGGACAAAACAGGTCAATTAGTATTATCTCACAGAAAAGCACGTACTATCAAATCTTGGGATAGAGTTATTGCAGCTAATGAAACTGGAGAAATCGTTAACGGTTTTGTTAAATGTAGAACTAAAGGAGGTATGATCGTTGACGTATTCGGTATCGAGGCGTTCTTACCAGGATCTCAAATTGACGTTAAGCCAATTAGAGACTACGATGTATATGTAAACAAAATGATGGAATTCAAAGTGGTAAAAATCAACCACGAATTCAAAAACGTTGTTGTATCTCACAAAGCACTTATCGAGGCTGATATTGAAGTACAGAAAAAAGAGATCATCGGTCAATTACAAAAAGGACAAGTATTAGAAGGTGTTGTTAAAAACATTACTTCTTATGGTGTGTTTATTGACTTAGGTGGTGTTGACGGATTAATTCACATTACTGACCTTTCTTGGAGTAGAATCAACCACCCAAGTGAAGTTCTTGAATTAGATCAAAAATTAAACGTTGTAATCCTTGATTTCGATGATGAGAAAACAAGAATTCAATTAGGATTGAAACAATTAAACGCTCACCCATGGGATGCTTTAGATGCTAACTTAACTGTTGGTGATAAAGTTAAAGGTAAAGTAGTTGTAATCGCTGATTACGGTGCTTTCATCGAAGTTGCTGAAGGTGTTGAAGGTTTAATCCACGTTTCTGAAATGTCATGGTCAACTCATTTACGTTCTGCTCAAGATTTCGTAAAAGTTGGAGATGTTGTTGAAGCTGTTATCTTAACTTTAGATAGAGATGACCGTAAAATGTCATTAGGTATCAAACAATTGACTCAAGATCCATGGACTGATATTACTTCTAAATACCCAGTAGGTTCTAAACATACAGGTATCGTTAGAAACTTTACAAACTTTGGTATTTTCGTAGAATTAGAAGAAGGAATTGATGGATTAATCTACATTTCTGACCTTTCTTGGACTAAGAAAATCAAACACCCATCTGAGTTTGTAAATGTTGGTGAAAAACTTGATGTAGTTGTATTAGAATTAGATGTTGAAGGACGTAAATTATCTTTAGGTCACAAACAAACTACTGCTAATCCTTGGGATCAATACGAAGATTCTTTCGCTGTAGGAACTATCCACAATGGTGAAATTTCTGAAATCGTTGACAAAGGAGCTACTGTAGAATTCGGAGATGATATCGTTGCTTTCATTCCTACTCGTCACCTTGAAAAAGAAGACGGAAAGAAATTGAAAAAAGGTGATACTGCTGATTTCAAAGTAATCGAATTCAACAAAGAATTCAAAAGAGTAGTTGCTTCTCACACTGCTATCTTCAGAGAAGAAGAAGAGAAAAACGTGAAAGCTGCAACTGAAAATACTTCATCTAACTCTACTACTAATGCACCAGCTGCAACTTTAGGAGATAACAATGATGTATTAGCTGCATTAAAAGCTAAAATGGAAAAAACTGAGAAAAAATAATTCTTAGCTTTTTTATAAATAGAAAGTCCCACAGCAATGTGGGATTTTTTTTGTTTAATAGCATTTTATTCCTTGAAATCTTTAATCTTATTTTTGTCATTTTCTTCTGTATAAATAAATTTTTACTTAAATGTAATATATTTTTTGTAAGTTTATAGTTCTGAAAAACAATTTGTTATGATTTATTGTTGAGTTTTACATAAATAAATCAAGCATTAATCCTGTCGTCAATAAAATAATTACAACTTTGGAAATTTTATTTTTTTACGCCTCATATTATACTCTAAATACCACAATTCTATTTTAGTCCTAAAATTTCTTCTTTTTTCTACATTTTAGATTTTCGAATATGTAGCCAATATTTTGATTGATGATACTTTAAAATTCTACGGTTTTATTTTATTAATCTAAATCAAAATTTATGAAAATTAAAATTTTACTTCTACTTTTTATTTTTGGAGGTTTGTGTAATGCACAAGTCGGAATTGGAACTCCTTTACCAAATAATTCTTCTCAACTAGATGTTGTTGCTGCGAATAGAGGTGTTTTGATTACAAGAGTTCAATTGCAGAGTACAACGAGTATGAATCCTGTTGTTAATGCTGGTTCGTTACCTTCAAGTCTTTTGGTTTTTAATGAAGCAACAGCAGGTACATCACCATTGAATGTCACTCCAGGTTATTATTACTGGTTTAATAATAAGTGGAACAGAATAGTGATTTCTTCTGAAGCAACAGTTCCAAGGGGAACAGTAGTATTTAATCCTGTATCAAACACATTTTATTATATTGATCAAAATGGAAATCAGCAAATAATCAATTTTGCTGATATTGTAAAGAACAATGAAACTATTACAACTCTAGTTAATGCTGCAGATGGAAAACATACTTACACCAGTGAAAATAGTACCGTAACTGTAATTGACGTAGTTGGCGATGTAACAAATAATGCTTCAACGATTTTAAATAATCCTGCCGTTGTTACGGAATTGACAAACATTATCAAGAATAATGAAACATTAACGAGTTTGGTTTATGATGCTGCTGCAAATACACTAACCTATACTGCTGAAAACGGAACACCAACAGTTGTTAATTTATTAAATCTGGTGCAAGGTGCCGAAACTCAGACAAGTTTAGTTTATGATTCAACAGCTCATACGCTGACTTATAATCCTGAAAATGGAGTTGCAACGGTAATTAATCTTTCTAATCTTGTGAAAGGTTCAGAAACAATTACGACTCTGGTTAACGCTGCAGATGGAAAACATACATACACCAGTGAAAATAATACCGTAACTGTAATTGATGTAGTTAACGATGTAACAAATAATGCTTCAACGATTTTAAATAATCCTGATGTTGTAACTGAATTGACGACTATAATCAAAAATAATGAAACATTAACGAGTTTGGTTTATGATGCTGCCGCAAATACTTTAACATACAATGCAGAAAACGGAACGCCAACTGTTGTTAATTTATTAAATCTGGTGCAAGGTGCTGAAACGCAGACAAGTTTAATATATGATTCAACCGCGAAGACATTGACATATAATCCAGAAAATGGCTTTTCAACAGTAATTAATTTAGCTAGTTTAGTTACAGGTTTAGAAACCGTTACAACTCTTACTCCAGTTGTTACAACTGGAAATACTATAGCAAACTATTCTAATGAGGCAGGAACTTCAGTTGCTATTCAGGAAACAATAACTTCACAATCTCAAAATCTTACTTCGGGAGATATTAGCTATACAAATGAAGCGGGAATAATATCTACCTCAAAAATTGCAAGTGCTAATTCGGGCAATTTAATTACTGTAGGAACAGATGGCGGAACTTTTATCAATAATGCTACAATTAAAGCAAATGAAACTGTTACAACAATTACTCCTGTTGTCACGACTGGCAATACAATAGCAAACTATTCTAACGAAGCCGGAACTCCAGTTGCAATTCAAGAAACTTTGACTTCGATGTCTTATGATTCAGGAACTAGCATATTGAGTTACAGCAATGAAAACGGAACAGTAAGTCCTTTCGATTTATCAGGATTAAAATCTTTGGTAACCGCAGGAACTAATGTTACTGTAACAGGAAATGGCGAAGCTGCAACTCCATACATTATTAACTCTCCTGTAGAAACTGCATTATTGACACCTAGTACAGCTATTGCCGCATCGACAACATTTGTTGCTATTCCTTCGACAAATGTACAAGGTGCAATTGGAGATTTAGCTGCTGAATTAAAGCAAAAATGGGATATTAGAGGAAATGCTGCAACAGTTGCCGGAACAAACTTTTTGGGAACAACAGATAATGTAGATTTAGTTTTTAAAAGAAATAATATATTAAGCGGTGTTTTAGCACAAAGTAATACATCTTTTGGAGTAAATGCATTAAATCTTACTACAACAGGATTTAGTAATGTTGGCTTAGGAACAAACGTATTAACAGCTAATACAGATGGAGTTGGAAATACGGCGGTAGGTTATAGTAGTTTGAACCGTAATTCGTCAGGAGGATTTAATGTGGCAATAGGTAATACAGCTTTAGAAAATAATACATTTGGAAGTAGTAATGTTGCTCTAGGGTCATTTGCCCTTCGTCAAAACACGACTGGTAATGCTAATATTGCCGTAGGTAATGGAACATTGGAATATAATACCACTGGTTTTTTTAATACTGCTGTCGGTTTACAAGCATTAGCAAATAATGTGAGTGGAAACAACAATGTTGCTATGGGGCGTTTTTCATTAAGTACTAATACTATAGGAAATTTCAACACTGCAATAGGGAATTTGAGTTTAAATGCGAATGATAGTGGAAATAATAATACTGTATTAGGATACAATGCATTAGCAAGAAGTGTTAATGGAAGCTTTAATGTTGCTATTGGGGCTAATGCTTTATTAAACAATACTGTTAATAATAATACTGCAATAGGTTACAATTCACTAGTCGCAAACACTATAGGTACTAGAAATGCAGCAATTGGGGTTTTAACACTTTCATCAAATACAACGGGAGTCAATAATATTGCAATTGGAGATTTTGCTCTCGAATCTAATATATCTGGTGGAAATAATATAGCGTCAGGATATTTAGCACTTAATTCAAACACAACTGGAAATTATAATATAGCGACAGGTATTGAAGCTATGATAGCCAATCAAGTGGGGAACTTAAATGTTGCAGTTGGTTATAGAGCATTGTCAAATAATTCAACGGGGAACAATAACACAGGAGTAGGAAATAATGCTGGAAATAGCGGTAGTACAGGAAGCAATAATACAGCCTTGGGAGATTCTGCTTTGTATGCTAATTTTTCAGGGGGCAATAATGCAGTTATGGGAGCTAATGCTTTATATGCTAATGCAAATGGCTCGGGAAATGTAGCAATAGGATTTGAAAGCGGTAGGTATTTTGCTGCTTCAGGAACCAATAATTTAACAAACGCTAATAATTCTGTTTACGTGGGTACTCAAATAAGAGCACTCAATAATTCTGCTAATAATGAAGTAGTTATTGGTTATGCCGCGCTTGGCAGAGGAAATAATACTGTACAGATAGGAAATGATGCAATGACAAGTATTGGTGGTCAGGTAGCATGGTCAAATCCTTCTGATTTACGATTGAAAAAAGACGTACAGACAAGCTCTTATGGTTTAAGTTTTATCAACAAACTCCGTCCTGTTACTTATCATCTTAAAAAAGGGGCAACTGATTTACAATCCGGTTTTATTGCTCAAGAAGTAGAATCAGCGGCTAATTCCATTGGTTATAAATTTAGTGGAATTGTCAAACCAACAAGCGAAAAAGATTTTTACAGTCTTCGTTACTCAGAATTTGTTGTTCCGTTGGTAAAAGCTGTACAAGAACAACAAGTGATAATAGAGAAACAAGATAAAAAAATAGCAGATCTTGAAACACGTTTACAACGTCTAGAAGAAATAGTTAATAAATTAAAGTAAGAAATTATGAGTAAAATAATTATATACTTATTTATATCATCAATATGTTGTATTGGTAAAACAAACGGACAGACTTCAAATATTGGCGATTTTACCGTGAGCTCAAATACTATATTGTCGACTGTAGAATCATTTGACAACAAAACAACAGGAAATTTTGTAAACGACGGAACTTTTTATGTTTATGCTAATTTTAATAATGACGGACTTATAAGTTTTTCTTCAAATTTGACTACTGGATTAACCTATTTTAAAGGAAGTTCAGCTGCGCAAACCATTTCTGGAACATCTTTAAGCGAGCTATATAATGTTAGATTTGAGAATAATTTTATCCAGCCAGCCTTTTTATTGTCAGGAAATATTAGCGTATTTGGTACTTCTGATTTCTATTATGGAATTGTAGATAATGTAACTCAGCCAGGAAATTTTTTATTCGAAGAAAATGCGACACATCAAAATACTAGTAATAATAGTTACGTTGCTGGTTTTGTTGAAAGAAATAAAAACAATCAATTTGAGTTTCCTATAGGCGATGGTGGTTTTTTTAGACCTTCGGCGATAAGCCAAAGTAATTCACCAACCAACTTTTTTAGTAGCAGATATTATCTAAAAGATTCAAATGCATTGCATCCGCACAATCAGAAAGATCCTTTAATTCAAATTATTGATCAACCTGAATATTGGAGTTTTGAAAGCAACCAGAATCCTGTAGATATTGCACTTACTTTGTCATGGAATGAAGCAACAACTCCAAACGAAATTATTAATGGAAATCCCGGAACAACTTTAGCAATTGTAAAATGGGATGAAACCACAAATAAATGGATTTACTATCCAACAGCAGTTGATGAAAGTGGTAAAATAGCAACAGCATCAATCAAAGATGATGGAATTTTTACATTTGGTCGAATTTTATCAAATTCAACTGATGAAATTGTTATTCACAATGCTATTTCTGCAAACGATGATGGAAAAAATGATTTTTTTCAAATTGACGGAATCACTAATTTCCCAAACAATAGGCTTCAAATATACAATCGATGGGGAATAAAAGTTTATGAAACAAATGGCTACGGAATAGATAATAATTTATTTTACGGATATTCTGAAGGTAGAGCTACAGTAAAAAAATCGAATATATTGCCAGATGGTACTTACTTTTTTATACTTAATTATGAAGTTTCGGATGCTGTATGGAAAGAAAAAGCGGGATATCTTTATCTTATTTCATCTAACTAAATCTAGAACAAATCTATTTAAAATATAATTCTTAGATTTTGAATAAATACAAAGTTCCACATTACTGTGGGACTTTTTTTGTTCCAATATTTTGACTTTTTATTAAATCCGTTTGCTTCATTAAAAACGCCATTTTATTCTAAATTGTCATTTCTGAAATTGAAAATTTTTCAAAATTTACTATAGAAAAATGTCTTATTGTATTCAAATAAAAACTTCTAGGAGCGATTGCAAAATGTGATTTAGAAGGAAATTTGCATCTCAGAATTTTTTAGTAAATAATTCTAAAAGCAATCATTAATGTGTTCATAATTAATGATTTATTAAAGATGTGAAATTTTTATTAATGTTGATCCAATTTAAGATATAATGAAAAATAAAATTCTTCCAATATTATTTGTATTAGGCTTTTATTCAGCTTACTCTCAGGTTAGTATTGGAAAGAAGGATATCAATCCTTCAAGTCAATTAGAGGTATTTGCAGCAGATAAGGGAGTTTTATTTCCCAGAGTTGCATTAACAGGTTTAACAGATGCAAGCACTATTATAAGTGGAAACGTAAATAGCCTGTTTGTTTTTAACACAGAGACTACTTTAGATTTAAAACCTGGTTATTATTTCTGGTATATTGACAAATGGAATAAAATTGCTACTTCAGATGAAATTATTTCAGTTGCTAATACAGCTGCTGATAAAGGTGTGCCTGGAGATAAGGGCGAATCAGGTTATCCTGGATCTAATATCATTGTTTATACCGATACAGAAACTGGTATTGTTTATGTTCAAAAACCCGATGGAACATGGGTTAAAATAAATGGGATAAACGGAATTGACGGAAAAAATGGAAGCGATGGAAATGATGGAAATGATGGAAATGATGGAAAAGGTATTACTTCTGCTCAAATTGACACAAATGGAGATTTACTTTTAACATACACTGATGGAAATATTGACAATGCAGGTAAAGTAAAAGGTGATGCAGGAGAAAAAGGGGAAACTGGGGAAAAAGGAGAAAAAGGTGATACTGGCTTAGATGGAAAAGGCGGTGAAACTCAAGGTAGCACAACTATAAAAGTGGAAGGTCTAGGAACAGCAGAAACGCCTTATATAGTATCGGCAATTGCAAAGGATTTATCTACAGATAATACGAATGATATTCTTAATATTGTTCAAGGTGCTGGTGCTACTCTTGTTGATGCTAAAATTAATTTAGTTAAAGGTCCGATAAATACATATTTAGCAACTGATGAAAAAGGAGTTTTAAAATGGAATTATAATCCATGGTTGACAAGAGGGAATTTAGGAACAAATCCGAATACAGATTTTATAGGAACAAGAGATAATAATGACTTGATTTTTAAACGTAATAATATTCGAAGCGGTCTATTAAGTGGTGATAGCACCTCTTTTGGAGTTTCTTCTCTAAATCCAGCCTCAACTGGTGCTAATAATGCTGCATTTGGCGCTAATGCTTTAAGAGTTAACACTGTAGGGGAATTAAATACAGCTGTTGGTGCAGATGCACTAAAAAGTAATACTTTAGGTAAATGGAATACAGCCATTGGTTACGGCGCATTATCTTTTAATACTACAGGTCAGCAAAATACAGCTATTGGAACAAAAGTGCTGTTTAATAATGGTTCAGGTTCTGCCAACATTGGTATTGGTATAAATACAATGAATGGAAATGTTTCAGGAAATGACAACATTGGAGTTGGAAATTATGCTACAAATTTAAATCAAACTGGAAGTGGAAACATTGCATTTGGAACTAATGCATTAAGATTTTCAGATGTTGGAAATAACAACATTGCTATTGGAACGGACAGTGGAACTCACGTTGGGGCGACAGGAGGTGCTTTGAATACTTTGGTAGATAATTCAATTTTTATTGGAGTCGACACAAGAGTACCTTCACTTGGAAATACTAACCAAATTGTGATAGGAAATAATGCAGTGGGAAGAGGCAGTAATACTTTTCAATTAGGAAATACTCAAATTACTGGTGTCTATACAAGCGGTTCTATGACTGCTAGTGCATTTTTAACTAGTTCAGATAAACGTCTTAAGAAAAATATTAACGACAGTTCTTTTGGTTTAAATTTTATAACAAAATTACGTCCTGTGACCTATTTTATGAATAATGAAACTGCTAATTTGAAATCTGGATTTATTGCTCAGGAAGTAGAAGCAGTTGCAAATAGTTTAAATTATGAATTTAGCGGTGTTTCAAAACCATCTAGTGCAGATAATTTTTACAGTCTAAATTACTCAACTTTTGTTGTGCCTTTAGTAAAGGCTGTTCAAGAACAACAAAATATAATTGAAAATCAAGATAAAAAAATTAATGATTTAGAAGCAAGATTAAAACGATTAGAAACATTGTTAAATAAATAATTTGAATAATTTCAATGGTTTTAAAAAGCATAAAATATAAAAAGAAAAAAGAGGAAGTTTAACTTCCTCTTTTTGTTCCATATTATTTTAATGCTAATAATTTTGTTTCTTCTGGCGAAAATTCATTTACAATAGTGTAAGTATCAATTTTAGCAATTGCCATTTCATCTAAAATATCTACAAGGTTTTTGAAATTTGATTTTTCACTAGGTTTTATGATTACAATTGCACCTCGGTTAGGTTTTCCTATTGAAGCTGAATAATAGTATATTCTGTTTTGTCTTTGTTTTAATTCTTTACGTATTCCATTAATTCCAAATTCAATTTTTTTTGGAGCAATTAGTGGGTAATCATACAATCCCGAATACATTATTATTTTGTCATTTTCATCAAGCATAACCGTAATTAAACGTTCTTCAATTCCTTTGCCACAGCCATATGATCTTCCTCCGCAAGTCCAATCGTTATCAGGCAAATTTAAATCCATGATTTTCGGTTTAGACAATTCACCAACAACCATAAAAAATATAATCAATAAAAAAGAAACGCTCACCATAGCGGTTAAATCGACTCTTGAACTTAGTTTTTTACTTCTGACTTTTTGAGGTAGATTTTTCATGTGTTTAAATTTTGGTTTTTAAAGATTTAATTAGAAGCTAGTAATTTAGATTCTTCAGGTGTAAATACATTAACAATTGAATAACTACTAATCTGAGTAATTTCCATTTCATCTAAAATATCTACTAGATTTTTAAAATTACATTTTTCGCTGGGTTTAATGATAACATTAATTCCATTTCCCGGTTTTCCCTTATTTGCAGAATATTCGAGAACTTTTTTATTTCTTTCTAGTAATTCTTTTCTAATCCCATCTTTGCCATATTTCACTTCTCTAGGAACTTGAACCGGTACAAACAATAATCCGGAATAAGTAACTAATTTATTATTATCTCCTAAAAGTATAGTAACAGTACGACTTTCGTCAGGCATGTAACAACCCGTAAACATAGGTTCATCAATGCAACTTGGTACTTCGTTTATCATTATTTTTTGTTTCGATAATTCGCCAACAACCATAAAAAAGATAATCAGCAAAAAAGAAACACTAACCATCGCGGTTAAATCAACTCTAGAACTTAGTTTTTTACTTCTGACTTTTTGAGGTAGATTTTTCATAGTAAATAGGTTTTGGAATTTAAATTTAATGATAAAAAGAAAGCAAAATCATTTGACTATTAAAAATAATCGAAAATATTTTTTGTGATTAAAGTCTTGTTTTTCAATACAAATTGAGAATTTTTCAATATTCTTTTTAATTATTTTCATTTTTATTAAAACCAAAATAAATATATCGCCGTAAATGACTTTATAACTTAAAATATTAATTATGAAAACTAGAAATTTTTTAGCCACAGCAATTTTAGCATTATCATTCGGATTTACATCTTTTGCTCAAAAAACAGTAATGGTTGGTGGAGCAGCAATGTATCCTAACAAAAATATTATTGAAAACGCAGTAAATTCAAAAGATCATACAACATTAGTAGCAGCTGTAAAAGCAGCAGATTTAGTTGAAACTTTGAAAGGAAAAGGACCATTTACGGTTTTCGCTCCAACAAATGCAGCTTTTGATAAATTGCCAAAAGGAACAGTTGAAACATTACTTAAACCTGAAAACAAAAAAATGCTTCAAAACATTTTGACTTATCATGTTGTTGCAGGAAAATGGAACGCAGCTGACATAGCAAAAGCAATAAAAGATGGTAAAGGTAAAGCAACTATTAAAGCAGTAAATGGCGGAACTTTAACAGCTTGGATGGAAGGTAAAGATTTATATATTACTGATGAAAATGGTAATAAATCTAAAGTTACTATTGCAGATGTTAACCAATCAAATGGTGTTATTCATGTTGTAAACGCGGTATTATTACCGAAGAAATAATTATCTCCAAAACATAACCTACGATTGAAAAAGTCCTGCAATTATTGTGGGACTTTTTATTTTTTTGCTGTTAATGTCGATCCTGCAGAAGCTATTACAACACAAACAACAGCCAAAATTTCATAAATATTTAAACTTTCTTGTAGAAATATAAAAGCACAAATGGAAGCGGCAGCCGGTTCTAAACTCATTAAAATACTAAAAGTACGTGGAGGAAGCTGACCTAAAGCTTTCATTTCTAATGTAAACGGAATTGCACTTGATAATAATGCAAGAGCAACGCCCATTCCAAAAAGTTTCGGAGTAAGATTTACTAATCCATTTTCTATGAACCCGAAAGGCAATACTAAAATTGCGGCAATAAGCATTCCTGTAGAAACTGCGTAGCCATCATTCATTATTTTTGAAATTTTCCCACCAAAAACAATATAAGCAGCCCAAAATCCTCCAGCTAAAAGTGCACATATAATACCAATAGGATCTAAACGATCATTTGTCCAAGGTGCAATTAATAAAATTCCGATTGCGGCAAGTAAAACCCAACAGTAGTCAACCAAACGTTTAGAACCTGCAATAGCAAGTAATAATGGTCCTACAAACTCTAAAGTAACTGCTAATCCGATTGGGATTTTTTCTATAGCGAAATAGAAGATCAAATTCATAGCTCCCAAAGACAAACCGTATGGAATTACAATTTTCCATTGTTCTTTAGTTATTGCCTTTAAGTTTGGTCTGTAAGCTAGAAGTAAAATCAAGGCTGAAACTCCAATACGTATAGAAGCAGTTCCCGCGGCTCCAATGGCAGGAAATAATGTTTTTGCAATTGCTGCTCCACACTGAACACTAATAATTGCTAATAATACCGCTGGAACAGGAGGAAGGTTGAATTGTTTATTTTTCATAAAAATGTGTCGAAGAAAACTTTTTTCGACTTAGTAAATAGAAATTATTTCTAAATTAATTATCTAATGCTCTTTTAGTTACGTAAGCACGATAACCGATAATAGCCATTTGCCATTTTTTGGCTTTCGAAATATCTAAACCTTGTTTGGTAAAACTTGGAAGCAAAATTTTATTTAGTTTGGCTAAGAATTTATACATAGTAAATTTGTTTTTTCAAAGATATAAAAAAAGACTTTGTGTTTGGTGCAAAGTCTTTTGTGGTAAAATTGTAAACGATTTTAGATTTTCAGAATCAAATTTTCATCACCTTCTGTTTGTCTATTTATGACATTTTTAGGAGCTTCAATCCAGCCAGTTTTGTTTATGACAAACTTAAATAAATGTGTTTTGCTCTTTTCAAATTGTGATTTAGGAACAGTTAATTCGAAGGTGTTTTTATTTTTTTGAATCATTTGAAAATTTTTATCATTCGGATTCCAATTGTCAAACGAACCTGCAATAGAAACACTTTTTACCAAATCAGAATTCAAAGATTTATCGTGAATATAAGTAAAGACAACATTATCATTAATTATTTTGTATCCGTAAATGCCCGATTGTTTGTTGTTATCGGACAAAAGATCATTTGAAAGTTTAATGATCGCTTCTCCTAAAGCATTTCCCGTATTTTCATCGCTAATATTTACAATAATAGAAAGTCCTAATTGTCGCTCAGGATAAACAATTAGCATATTTTGAGTTCCGAAAGCTCCGCCATGTTTCCAGCAGTTTTTTCCATTTTCATCAACTTGAATATAATCCCAGAAATATCCATTCCAAGTTGTTGTACAATTCAGAAGATTTCGTTGTGATTCTTGAACAATTTTGTCTTTTGTATTTAATTCATAATTAATGAATTTAGTCAAGTCACCTAAAGTAGATTTTAAACTTCCAGCTGCACCCCAAAGATTATCTGAAATACTTGGCATTAAAACACCTTTTAGATTATAACCATTTGCAACTATAATATTTGATTTTAAGTTTATTCCAGTTGAAGTCATTTCTAGTTTAGAAAAAATATTTTCTTTCAGAAGCGTTTCATAACTTTTTTGATAGACATTTTCTATAATATGAGCCGTCAGATTAAGACTTCCGTTGCTATATTTAAATTTAGTTCCAGGTAAAGTATCTAATTTTATGGTTTTAAGATCTTCAAAGAATTTTTCGCGATTGTATGTTTCATCCATTCTTTTAAAAGCTAGATAAATGCTATCGTTAGGTTTTTTACGTAATTCTGATGTATCTGGAAGGTCTTTATTAAAACCAGTTCTAAAGGAAACTAAATCTTTAATCGTAATTGGAGTTCCGATATATTCTAAATTAGGATAATTTCCTTTAATGTATTTTCGAATGTCATCGTCAGGATTTAATTTTCCTTCTAAAACTGCTTGCGCCGCAAGTAAACCGGTAAATAATTTAGTAATAGAAGCAACTTCAAAAACCGTATTGTTATTGGCAATGTTTTCTTTTCCTTTATCTATTTCTCCGTAATGCCTCGTGTATGTTTTTCCGTTTTGAACAACTCCAATTGAAATAGAATTTGCTTTCGATTTTTGCATTAAAATAGAAGCTGTTTTATCCATTGAAATAAAGACACTTTTTTCGATTGTATTTTTTTGTGCAAAAAGTGAAAATTGAAAAGCCAAAAACAGAAGTAAAATTTTCTTTTTCATTTTGAATAATTTTATTTGAAAATGGTTTTTAAAATTAAAAAAACCAGCATCATAAACACTGGTTTTTAAAATATAGAATAAAGTATAATTAAGCTTTTTTGTTTTGTCTTTCCATTTCCTTCATGTCTTTTTCATGCTGTTTCATATCTTTCTCATGCTGCTTCATGTCTTTAGCATGTTGTTTCATATCTTTTGCATGTTGCTTCATATCAAGCTCATATTGTTTCATATCTTGCTCGTATTGCTTCATGGTGTTTTGATATTCTTGAGAATCATCTCCAAATTTGAATTTGAAATCATAATTAAATTTTTCCATTTTCTCATTGAATTTTTCCATCGCAATTTCATATTTAGCCATTTCTTTCTCATAAATAGCTTCTCTTTGAGACATTACCAATTCAACTTGTTTTTCATAAGCAGACATATTCGGTTCAAATGCTTCCATTTTTTTCTCAAATTCATCCATCTCTTTTTCAAATTTGCTCATAGCAACTTTATCTTTTGGATTTTTTGGAGGTAAAGGTGGTTTTGGCATTTTTGACATATCAACAGTTGGAGCCGGAGGCATTGGTCCTGAAGGAAAAGCTGGCGGCGTTGGCGGAGTAGGAGGCGTTACGTCTGAATCTCCGTAGTTACGAACAACAACTCTTTCATTTCTAATTACCATTGGAGATTTAAAGTTTTTGTCTGTAGTAATTACAATCGCTTTTGATCCGTTTTCGTCAGTTCCTATAGCAAGTTCGCAATCTTTTATGGCTTCACTTCCGTCAATTTTGACAGTTTGTTTTTTGCCAGAATCCGATTTTACTTTGATTTGAATCGCTGTTAATTCTTCTTTGCTATTTCTCTTTACGTCTGAAATTTCTACATCAAGATTATGACTAGCTTTTAATTTTCCAGGAAGCTCATTTAACTCTTTTTCACTAGTGTTTTTAGTTATTTTGATAGTTTCATCAGTATCTTTAATACTATCTTTTGCAGCAATTGCAACTTCATCTTGTTTCTTTTCCTGAGCAATTGTTTCTATTTGAAATAGAAGAACAAAAGCGCCAAGAGCAGGAATTACGGCAGAATATTTCCAGTAATTTCTTTTGTTTGATTGATTTTTGTTTAACATGACAATTCGTTTTTTGATTAATGATTGATAAAAATGATTGGTGATGGCAACGCAAGTTTCATGCGTTGTAATTTTTAAGAGTGTATACTGATACGCTTTTTTGTCGGCAATTTTTTTGGAAGCTTCACGATCTGCAATAAATTCAAGATTTTGTAAAATTGCTTTTTTGTAAAGCCACACAATTGGGTTGAACCAAAATAGAATACAAAAGATTCTCGAAATCAGAACATCAACAGTATGATTTTGATCGCTGTGAACTTTTTCATGTTCTAATATATTCTCTAATTCTGCCGCAGTATATAGTGATGAATTATATACGATGTAGTCAAAATAAGAGAAAGGAGCAATGTTTTCATTCACATCAATAAATTTAAAATCTTCTTGCTGTTCTATTTTTTTTCCTTTTAAAACAGAATTCAAACTATAAAAATCAATTGCAAATTTGATCAGAAATGCCAAGAAACCAATTCCATAAACAGCAACTAAAACTAATGTCCAATTAATTTCAATATTTTTCTCTTCAACAATAGTTGCATTATTTGATGTGTATTGAGGTTGATACGCAACAACATCGTGATTTGAAGTTGGAATATTTTCTGCATTCGATTCAACGGAGTGAATTAAAACTGGCGTTGGCGGCGCTTCAACCAAAATTACTTTTGTATACACCACAAATGGCAATACAACTGAAGTTATTAATCCCGCAAGTAAAAACCAACGGCTGCTGTTGAAGAAAGTTTCTTTGCGAAGTAAAAAAATGTAAGCAAAATAAAAAGTTGCTATTAGTCCGCTTGATTTTAAAATAAAAATGAAAAGTGCTTCCATACTAAAATTATTTACCTTCTTTTGGATTTTCGATCATATATAAGATTTCACGTAATTCGTCTGCCGAGATTTTTTCTTCTTTAGCGAAAAATGAAACCATGCTTTTGTAAGAACTATTAAAATAATTATCTATTGCAGTACTCATAAAACCTGTGCGATAATCTTCGATACTCACAATCGGATAATATTGATGCGTGTTTCCAAAAGCGTTGTGCGCCACATAACCTTTTTCTTCCAGATTACGAACAATGGTCGACAAAGTATTGTAATGCGGCTGATCTTCTAAAATCTCTGCTTGAATTTCTTTTACAAAAGCCTTTTTCAGCTTCCATAAAATATGCATGATTTCTTCTTCTTTATTGGTTAGTTTTTGCATTTTGTTTTTTTATTTAAATCGTTTATTTACGAGTTTCGATTTCAATTACGCCATTTGTACCTTTATCACCATATTTTGCAATGGCTTCTTTTCCTTTAAAAATACTAACAGATTCAATATCTTTTGCGTTTATGCTTTCATAATCAAAATTACTTGGCATTTCTTCTCCGTCAACAATAATTAACTGATTTCCAGGCTTAGTTTTAGTTTTTGCAGTATTTGAAATTGCAATTTTTGAACCTCCGTCAGTAGTTACTGTTGTAGCAGCATCTTTATCGTTGTTTATCGTAACAATACTGGTAACATTTGAATTAGTATCAGTATCAGTTTTTGTACTAGTAATAGAATAAGTGTTAACATTGCCTTCTGTATTTAATTTTGTACTAATTGCAGCTTTTGGATTTTTACCTTGAGATTCGTCTATAGTTTGAATTCCTATTTTTTTATCGCCATTATTATACGTGATAACAATTACTCCAAATTCATTTATGGTTTGATTATCAGAATTTTGAATAGATTTTGCTCGCTGTTTTCCTTTTTTAATATCAACTATAATTGATGTTAATTGGTTCGAAGTATTTCTTTTAATATCAGATGTTTCAAATTTTACATTATGATTTTTTTGCAATTTAGTTTTGATTTCACTCAATTCTGTATCAGTAGTGTTTTTGCGAATTTTGTAAACATCAATAGATTTAATATTTGATTCGTTTTCATTTACAATTTGCGATCTTTCTTTTGCAATTACTTCCATTTGAAATAGAAATAAAACAAAAGTTGCAATTACTGTAACTACAGCATAATACTCCCAAGAATTTCTCTTTTTTGATTGATTTGTGTTTAACATAGTGATTCGTTTTTTGATTAATGATTGATGAAAAAACTATTTTTTGGTTTCAATTTCAATTACCCCATGTTTCCCTTTATCACCGTATCGAGCTACTGCTTCAACGCCTTTAAAAATACTTATAGATTCAATAATTTTAGAATTTATAGTTTCAGCGTCAAAATTACTTGGCATTTCTTGACCATCAACAACTATTAATTGATTATCTAATTTAGTTTTAGTTTTTGCAGAATTAGAAATAGCAATTGTTGAGCCTCCGTCTGTTGTTACTTTAGTAACTACATTATTATTGCTATTTATTGTTACAACATCATTTATATTCGTGTTAGTTTGAGTATCTGTTTTTGTAGTTGTAAAAGAATAAGTAGTTTTAACATTATTGTTGGTTTGAGTATCAGTATTTTGATTGTTTATGATTTCTGCTTTTCCAGTAACTTTAGCGTTAGCAGATTTATTAGAATCTTTTGAAATTCCCTTGCTAACTCCAACTTTAGGGTTGCTTTCTCCCGCCATAATACCAACTACTTTTTTGCCATTTTCGTCTGTTAAAACAGCGATACCAAAATCTTTTATGGTATTGTTTCCAGCATCTTGAATAGATTTTGATTCTTCATTACCACTTTTAACATCAATTCTAATTGCAGTTAAAAGATTTTCTGAATTTCGTTTAATTTCGGAAGCTTTAAAATCAATGTTGTGAACTGATTTTAATTTTTCTTTCATTTCTTTTAATTCAGCATCAGTCGTAGTTTTTTTAATTTTATAAATATCTACTGGCTGTTCTTCACTCGAAATTTCTTTTCCATTTTGTGGTTTTTCTTTTGCGATTACTTCAATTTGAAATAACAATACAAAAGCGGCAAGTGCTGGAATTACAACATAATACTTCCAAGAATTTCTCTTTTTTGATTGATTTGTGTTTAACATAACGATTCGTTTTTTGATTAATGATTGATAAAAATGATTGGTGATGGCAACACAATTTTCGTGTGTTGTTATTTTTAAAAGCGTGTATTGATATGCTTTTTTGTCTAAAAGTTTTTTGGCAGCTTCGCTATCAGCAATAAATTCAAGATTTTGAGTGATTGCTTTTTTATAAAACCATACAATCGGATTGAACCAAAAAATAATACTGAAAAATCTAGAAATCAAAACGTCTACAGTATGATTTTGGTCACTGTGCACTTTTTCATGCTCAATAATATTTTCTAATTCCGAAGCCGTGTACAGTGATGAGTTGTAAACGATATATTCGAAATAGGAGAAAGGCGCAATATTTTCATTAATATCAATAAATTTAAAATCGGCTTGCTGTTGTACTTTTTTACCTTTTATTATAGTATTTAAACTGTAAAAATCTATGGCTAATTTTATAATGAAAACCAGAAAACCTAGCCCGTAAATTCCCAAAATGACTTGATTCCAGTCAAATTCGGTATTTTGTTTTTCTACTAAAGTTAAATTAGTTTGAAAATTACCTAGAGTAGGAGCAGCTTCAGTCCAAATCACCTTTGTATAAGTAACAAAAGGTAAAATCGCAGAAACTATTAAACCAGACAATAAAAACCATCTGTTGCTGTTGAAAAAAGTTTCTTTACGCAATAAAAAGTAATAAGCGCAATAAAACAAAATCATTAAAAAAGTTGATTTGGCGATATAAATGAAAACTGCTTCCATAATAGAGTTATTTTTTTTCGTCTTTATTTTCGATCATTGACAAGATTTCTCTCAATTCCTCGGCTGAGATTTTTTCTTCTTTTGCAAAAAAGGAAACCATACTTTTATAAGAACTATTAAAGTAATTATCAATCGCGGTTTTCATAAATCCTTTTCTGTAATCTTCAATTGCTACAACCGGAAAGTATTGATGTGTGTTTCCAAAAGCATTATGCCCAACATATCCTTTCTCTTCCAAATTACGAACGATAGTAGATAATGTATTGTAATGCGGTTGATCTTCAGTAATTTCTGCTTGAATTTCTTTTACAAAAGCTTTTTTAAGCTTCCATAAAATCATCATAATTTCTTCTTCTTTGTTTGTTAACTTCTGCATCTTCTCTAATTTTAATTCAAACCTACAACTATTTTTCTAGTTACGCAACTATAAAAATAGTTATTTAACTAAAAATTAAGTTTGATTTGAATTTTAGACACAGAAAAGCTATTCAAATTTAATTGTAATAAATTGAATAGTAGTAATTTAAGAAGTTAAATGTTTTTATTGTGCTTTCTCAGTAACCAAAGCATTTTTAATCCAAATGCAACAGCCAGTAGCTACAACTCCGATACAAGCCATAAATAACCAGTTAATTTGATAACCTAAGCGGGTAATAATTTCAAAGCCAAGTTTAGAACTTATAATATGAGCCAAACTAAAACTCATTGTATAAAGCGCCATATAACGACCTTCTTGTCCACGTGGCGCTCGGCTTAACGCAAAAGCATTCGAAAATGGAAATGTCAAAACTTCCCCAATTGAAATGCAAATCATACTGACAACTAGCATTCCAGCCCAGAAATTAACAAGCAGTAAAAAGAAACTTGATGCCATAACAAAAGAACCTAAAATAATAATTCTGATTTTTGCAAAACCTTTTTTTTCTAAAAAACCAACGGTTGGCATTTCTAAAGCAAAAATCAAAAGTCCGTTTAGCGTCATCAGAAGTCCAGTTTGGAATTCGCTTAAACCAAATTTTTCATTATGATATAAAGGTAGAGTCGTAAAAAGCTGGAAGAAAATCATAGCCGTAACAAAACTTACAAATAAGAAAACCCAGAAAATTTTATCATGAAAAACCGATTTTACATCTGCGGCACTTTCCAATTTATCTTCATGAACAACTTTTTTCTTTTCTTTTACTAATAAAGCGAAAATAGAAATCGAGATAATACAAGAAGATCCGTCGACCCAGAAAAGCCCAGAATAACCCATTCCCATAATGATTAATCCGCCTAAAGCCGGTCCTGCCGCAAAGCCTAAGTTTACAGCCAAACGAACAAGCGTTAAGGCGCGAGTTCTATTTTCTGGTTTTGCATAAGCGCCCAAAGACACAAACATGGCTGGTCTAAACATATCTGCAATGGTCATTAATAAAAACATGGCAATACAAAGCGACCAAAAAGTGGTAATATATTGAACAAAAAATAGAGAAACTCCGCTAGTAAATAAACTGAAAACCATGATTTTATAGAAACCAATTTTATCCGAAAGTTTTCCGCCCAGCCAAGAACCTAACATTGAACCAAAACCAAACGCAACCATAATCCATCCCACTTGATTGTAAGTAAAATGAAGGTCTTCTTTTAAATATTTAGACAAAAAAGGAAGCACCATTGTTCCGGCACGATTGATAAAAGTGACAATGGCAAGAATCCAAATTTCTCTCGAAAAACCTCTAAAATTATTAATGTAGTTGGTAAAAGCGTTTTTAAGCATTTTGTGTGATAGATTATCGCAACAAAGTTAGCAAACTTTGTCGTCTTAAGTGGTTGTCGTTTTGTTACTTTTGAACTATTTTTGCATAAAATTTCTAAGATGAAAACTGTAAGCGCCCTAGTTTTATTGTTGTTTTTTAATATTGGCTTTGCACAAAAAAAGTTTAATAAAAATGATGTTGTAAAATTTCAAAAGAAATTAAACTCGGAATTTGCTGATCCTAAGACAAGTCCGCTAATGGTAAAGGATTTAAAGACTTTTAAAAGCTTAGAATTTTATCCTATAAATGAAACTTTCTTTGTGAATGCAACTTTGGTGAAAGCAAAAGGCGGAAAAGTTGTAGAAATGAAAGAGAGTGGAAAATATACTTCAAAATATACTAAATATGGTACTTTGAACTTCAAAATCAACGGTAAAGCTTTTAAACTTGCTGTTTACCAAAATTTAGAACTTATTATTCAAGAGAAATACAAAAATCATCTTTTTTTGCCTTTTTCAGATTTAACAACAGGTAAACAAAGTTACATTGGCGGTCGTTATATAGATTTAGAAATTCCGAAAGGAAATACAATTGCAATCGATTTTAATCAAGCTTACAATCCGTATTGTGCGTATAATTACGAATATTCTTGTCCGTTAGTGCCGCTAGAAAATGATTTGAAAATTGAAATTAAAGCGGGCGTAAAAGATTTTCATTAATGGAATATTTCAATCTTCATACACATCAATTTACCAATCAAAAAGACGTTTTAGAATTGGTTAATCAATATCCAAAAGATTTTGATGAATCTATTTCGTTTTATTCTATCGGAATTCATCCGTGGTATATTGATGAAAATCGAGTAGATGAAGATTTGAAAATTATTGAAGAGAAATTACAAACTGAAAATTGTTTGGCAATTGGCGAATGTGGTTTAGATAAACGAATTGAAGTTCCTTTAGATTTACAAATTTCCATTTTTGAAAAACAATTAGAATTGGCAGAAAAATACAGAAAACCGGTTGTTATACATTGTGTTGCTGCTTTTCAGGAAATAACAGCGATTAAAAAAAAAATGAAAATTTCCGTTCCAATGATTATTCATGGTTTTTCGAAAAATAAACAATTGGCAGAACAATTAATTAAAGACGGATTTTATCTTTCATTTGGAAAATATTTATTGAAAAATCCAGATTTAAAAACCGTTTTTCAGGAAATTCCAAACGATCGTTTTTTCTTAGAAACGGATACAATTTCTGAAACGATTCAGCAAGTTTACGAATTGGCTTCAGAATATAAAGATTTAAAAGTAAAAGAAATACAAGGTATTATTTCAAGTAATTATAAAAGTGTTTTCGGCTAAACCTGAAACTTAAAACTTGAAACAAAAAACAATAAACTAAAAAAATACAAAATAGAGAATATGGCAGAATGGACAGAAAGAGCGGAGCTTTTGTTTACCAAAGAAGGGTTAGAAAATTTAAAAAAAGCGAATGTTTTAGTTGTAGGTTTAGGAGGAGTTGGTTCTTTTGCAGCTGAATTTTTAGCAAGAGCAGGAGTAGGAAATATGACAATTGTTGACGGAGATGTGGTAGATATTACCAATATTAATCGTCAATTGCCGGCATTACATTCTACAGTTGGAGAACCTAAAATCACGATTGTTGGTGATCGTTTAATGGATATTAATCCAGAATTGAACCTTACGCGCGTAAAAGAATTTCTTTCTCCAGAACGTGCTTTTGAAATCGTTTCTCCAGAATTTGACTATGTTTTAGACTGTATAGACAGTATTACTCCAAAATTAAATTTGATTATTGCAGCAAAACGAAAAAGAGTAAAAATCATAAGCAGCATGGGCGCAGGCGGAAAAATGCTGGCTTATAAAGTAAAAGTTGCTGATATTTCGAAAACTATTAATTGTTATTTTTCTAAAACAATTCGCAAGCGTTTAAAAGCTGTAAAAATCAATAAATTAAAAGTTGTTTTTTCATCTGAAATTCAAAATGAAAAAAGCTTAAAATTAACAGACGGAAAAAATTTCAAAAAATCTTTCTACGGAACAAATAGTTATATGCCTGGATTATTCGGTCTTCACGCCGCAGAAACGGTTATTCGTTATTTGATTTCTAACGAGAAATAAGGTTCTAAGATGCTAAGATTCTAAGTTGCTAAGGTTTACCTTTAGAAACTTAGAATTTTTGTCAAAGTTTTAAACTTTGACAAAGATAACAGCAAAGATAAACCTCAAAAAACTAAAAAACTCAGAACCTTAGTTCCTCAGAACCTTAGCACCTTAAAAAAAATGATTAAAACAGTAATTTTTGATATGGATGGCGTAATCGTAGATACGGAGCCAGTTCATCGTTATGCTTATTATTTACAATTTTCAGAATTAAATATTGAAGTGCCAGAAGAAATGTACACTTCATTTACTGGATTTTCTACTAGAAATACATTTCAAACTTTAAAAAATCATTTTCCATCTGTAGATCAAGAAGTTGAAGATTTAATTCAAAGAAAAAGAACTATCTTTAATAATGCTTTTGATACAAAAGAAGATTTATATCTTTTAGATGGTGTTGAAGATTTGATTAAAGATTTGTATAACAATGGTATACAATTGATTTTGGCATCGTCAGCTTCAAAAGTTACTATCGAACGCGTTTTTACTCGATTCAACTTGCATCAATATTTTACGCACATTGTTAGCGGAGAAGATTTTCCGCAGTCAAAGCCAAATCCGGCGATATTTATTCATGCGGCATCTTTGTCAATTGCGCCGACAGAAGAATGCATTATAATTGAAGACAGTACAAACGGAATAAAAGCGGCTAAAGGAGCGGGAATTTATTGTGTAGGATATAAAAGCGAACATTCGAACTTACAAGACTTATCTGAGGCAGACTTAGTTATAGATCATTTTAATGAATTAAATGCTGAAAAAATATCACAGCTTAAGCCTTGAATTATATAAAATTTAACATTTGTTCCCTGTTTGAATTTGTAAATTTGAAATAAAAATAAAAAAACACCAAATAATGAAAAAAATACTTATTGCATTAGCCCTGATTTTAGCGCCATTAGCATCAGAAGCTCAAGTAAAAACGCCGCAAGCAAGTCCAAAAGGATATATTAAACAAACTGTAGGCTTGACTGATGTTGAAGTTACGTACTCAAGACCAGGAGCAAGAGGAAGAGCAGTTTTCGGAAATTTAGTTCCGTTTGGTAAATTATGGAGAACTGGAGCTAATGAAAATACGATTATTAATTTCAGCGACGATGTAATTATTGACGGAAAAACGTTGAAAAAAGGAAAATATGCAATTTACACTGTGCCAAGAATTGAAAGCTGGGATGTGATTTTTTACCTTTCTACTGATAACTGGGGATTGCCAGAAAATTGGAGTGATGCTTATGTAGCTTTAAAAACTACTGTAAAAGAAGATGCTTTGCCAACTCCTATAGAAACATTTACAATTGGAATTAACGGATTAGATCCAAATTTTGGATATTTAGATATGGCTTGGGAGAATTCTCATGTTGCTTTAAAATTTGAAGTTCCAACTGCAAAAGCAGCTATTGCAAGTATTGATAAAACTTTGGCCGGTCCAACTTGGAATGATTATTATGCGGCATCTCAGTATTTATTTCAATCTAACGGAAATATCGAAACGGCTAGAACTTATGTTGACAAAGCCTTAGATATGAGTACAGATAAACCATATTACGTAACAAGATTGAAGTCTCAAATTCAAGCAAAACAAGGTGATAAAAAAGGAGCAGTAGAAACAGCAAAAGCTTCTTTAGCATCTGCAGAAGCAGCAAATAATGCTGATTACGTAAAATTGAATAAAGACAGTATTGCTGAGTGGAGCAGATAAGTTTTTAAACTTTCAAAATATAAAATTTTAAAATCCAAAGCTTAAGAGTTTTGGATTTTTTTTTGTTTTTATTTAAACGCAAAGTGCGCTAAGGTTTACGCAAAGTTCACAAAGATTATTTTTTGAGTGGGATTTATAAATCAAAGTTCGCAAAGTTATATGAATATAGCTTTGCGAACTTTGCGGATATATAAACGCAATTTTAGATAAAAAAACCTTGCGTACTTTGCGGTTAAAACTCAATTCATACTAGGCGGCTCAGGAATTTTCACCGTTCTTTTGATTTTCTTTATAATCAATAAATAAAAAGTAATTCCGCCCAAAATGATAAGTAAAGCAATTTGAAGCTGGCCTAAAATATTGTTTTTATTGTACATCGCATTTGCTGCGGCTAGTTTGGCTTTTCCTTCTTCAATCTGAATTTCCGATAAAGATTCTAATGTTTTTAGAGCTTGAGTACTCGAATTGGCAATTTTACTCCAATTTTTATTTTCTACTTGTGTATTGATTTCTTTGCACGAACTTAAAAAAATATCAAAATGTTCTTTTTCTTTATTGGTCAAAACCGTTTTGGAGTACAAATCATCAATATTGTGAATGATATCTAAAGTATGAATGATTTCGCTTTTTTTGATATTATCGCTTAAATCTAGTTTTTCGGCTTCGGCTTTTATAAAATGAAGTTGTTTAGAATATTGAAAAATATAATGCGCAACGACCAAACGATCTTTGTAAATAGCATTAATATTATCATTTACATTTTTAGAATTTCGAAGCGTATTAAAATTTCCTAGCAAAATAATAAGCATCACGATCAAAAGAACAAAAGCAGCTTTGGCTTTGTTGCTATACTTTTTTAAATCTTTCATAATGATGATTTTTTAGCAATTAAAAGGAAAACTATTTTTGAAAAATCATTTTGGTCTGTGCAACTTCTATATTTTTTACACTTCCCAACGGCGCAATTTGAATAGCATCATTTCCTTTTGTCAAATAAAAATAATACAAACTATTAGCGCTGATCAAATATATTTGTTCTGATTTTTCTTCACCAAAATTAAGTTTAGACTCATATTTCAGTTCATTTCTCTTAATTTTTTCTTTTAAATAATAGCCTCCAGCCATTCCATAACCAAGAAAGAAGGATAATAAAACTATTGCAAGAGATTTTATGGCAATGCCGTTGTAGTAACTTTGAGTTTCCTTTTTTGTTAATTCATTTGTCGGTTTTAATTCGAACAATTTTTGAATAATTCTTTTATGACTATTTTTTGCCAGATATTTTGGCAGTTTATAATGGCTTACAAACAACCAAATAATTGCACCTAAAATTACAGGGTTAGAAGTGAACTCAGCAATCGGACTCATTAAAATATCTGTAATAGTCGAATATTTTAAAATGTTAATACCCAATTGATAATAGTAAATACTATCTTTTAAAATTCCCATTAAAATAAGGAAAAGATATCCGAAAGGAAGTAATTTTTCTAAATCGTCTGAAATTTTCATTTATAATTTCTCCAGTTAAAATTAGTTTAGTTTTTGGATGTAAAACTTTTATAGTCAGTTTTACGATTACTAAAATAGTGTTTTTTACTTACAAATTTAAGAGAGAATTTGGTTTCAGAAATTTAGTTTTTAAAATGATGATTTATTAGGAGCTTATTCCTGCTGTCCGCTGTATCTTTTTGTTTTCAAAGAAAAAACAAAAAGGATGCCGCTTCCATCAGGGCTAGGGCAAAAGGATTATTTGAGAGAATGTTCATTGAATGAAGAATTACTTTTATAACCTAAATTTTTTACCCTCTTCATAATTTAAGGGAAAATTTGGACCTTTTACTCCAAAAGGTCCAGAACCATTTTGATTGTAATAGTAATCATCTTTATCATCACTATATTTTCCAGAACATAAGAGATTAAATGTTGTACTTTTTCTACTAGATTTTAGAACTCTAATATCAATCCAAATCGGGATTTTATTGTTTCTAAATAATAAATCCACAACTTCACTATCAGTTAAATCCAGTTTTATAATATCTTTTTTTTTAGGATATATATCAAATTGTTTTGCACCAACAATATTACCTGCAATAGTAAGAATCACATTATACTTAAAGTCTGTGACTAATTTATCTTTGACATATTTTTCAGCAAATTTAAGAGCAATAAAACTTGCTCCGTTTAAATGAAATAAAAAATCTTCTTTTGTCATTTGCTGAAAATATCAAATTTATAAATTAGATTATTCTTCAATTACTCCCAGTTTGTTTTTTCCTCTGAAAAACAAAAACTGAAATAACAACGCCAATACAATTGTCAAAATAGCACCAATAAAATTCAACCATAAATAACCTAATTTTTCCTGCGTATAAATCATGAAATAATAAATCACAAAAATCGTAAGCTGACTTATTATGGCGCTAATAAACATTGGTTTGGCTTGAACCCTTTTTAAGTAAAAACCAACAAGGAAAATTCCTAAAACGGTTCCGTAGAAAATCGATCCGATTATGTTTACTAGCTGAATTAAATTTTCAAACAATGTTCCGACGCAAGCGAAAAGTATTGCTACAATTCCCCAAAAAAGAGTAAAAAACTTTGTGATATTCAAGTAATGCTTTTCAGATTTTTCGGTTTTTTGGTTTCGTTTATAAATATCAATTGCCGTTGTAGAAGCTAAAGCTGTTAATCCCGAAGCGGTTGATGACATTGCAGCAGAAAGGATAACGGCCAATAACAATCCGATTAAACCTTTTGGCAAATAATGCAGAATGAAGTGGAAGAAGACGTAATCTTTATCGTTTGTTTCTGTATTGCTGTCAGCTTTTATGATAATTTCTTTTGCTTTTTCGCGCAGGTCTTTTTCTTTATTAGACAATGCAACCAATTCTTTACGCAAAATCGGATTATCGTAATCTTGATTCAACTGATCGATATACAATAAATTGATTACTTTTTTGTCTTCAGAAAGTGTAACTAATTTTTGTTCTAAAGCGTGATATTCTTCTTTATAAACTGATTTTTCAATAGCAATTTTATTATTTGGATTAAAATTTAAAGGAACTGGATTGAATTGAAAAAATACAAAAACCATAACTCCAGTCAAAAGAATAAAGAACTGCATCGGAACTTTAAGAAGTCCATTCATAATTAATCCCATCTGACTTTCGCGAACTGATTTTCCAGAAAGATAACGTCCAACTTGAGATTGATCTGTACCAAAATAGGCAAGAGCCAAGAAGAAACCTCCAGTAATTCCGCTCCAAAAAGTATATTTTTCTTCAGGATCAAAAGAAAAATTGACAATATCCATTTTATCATTTGCGCCTGCAATGTGAAGCGCACTATTAAAAGTCATATCGTTTGGAAGATAATGCAGAATCAAGAAAAAAGTGATGAACATTCCAGACATGATGACAAACATCTGCTGTTTTTGTGTAACGTTTACCGCTTTTGTTCCGCCAGAAAAAGTATAAATAATAACCAAAAGACCAATAATGATGTTCATTACAGTTAAGTTCCATCCTAAAAGTGCCGATAGAATAATGGCTGGCGCATATATCGTTAACCCAGTTCCTAAACCACGCTGAACTAAAAATAAAATGGCAGCAAGAGAACGCGTTTTAACATCAAATCTTCTTTCTAAAAACTCATAAGCGGTAAAAACTTTACTTTTATGATAAAGCGGAATAAAAGTCACACAAATTACAATCATTGCAATTGGCAAACCAAAATAGAATTGTACAAATCCCATTCCGTCGTGATACGCTTGTCCTGGAGTCGATAAAAAAGTAATTGCGCTGGCTTGCGTTGCCATAACAGAAAGTCCGACAGTGTACCAAGGCGTTTCGTTATTTCCTAAAATGAAATCCTCAACGTTTTTACTGCCTCGAGTTTTCCACGAGCCGTAACCAACAATAAATAATAAAGTTACAATAAGTACGATCCAGTCAAATAGCTGCATAGGTTATGAGTATAATTGCATGATTAAAACGAAAATGGCAATGTAAATCGCATTAACGACCAAAACGTAGGTATAGCTTTTTTTCCACTTTTTTGTTTTTTTCGTTTCCATATTTTATTGCTTTAAATCTTTTTTAGGAGCTTCAATTGGTTGTTTTAGAGAAATAATATTAGATAGTAATCTATATGCGCCAGAAACCCCTTCTGGTAATTCTCTAAAGAAACTTAAACCCGTGTAAATGTAATATCCTTTTCCGTAAGGAGCTACTAATAATGCGCCATCTTTTGCCGATTCTCCCTTATCATGAGATGAAATAATAGGAGTGAAGGCGGCATCATATTCGTTAGGATAATATAAACCTTGTTCTTGTGTCCAGCCTTGAAAATCTTTTTCTGAGATTTTATTTGGTGTGTTTAAAACTGGGTGATTTGGTGCTAAAAAGGTAATTTTTGCATTTTCTTCTGTTACACGATCGTTTGATAATTTTAATGGATATGGTGCAATTTTATCTGTTACTAATTTTCCGTTAGTATTATATTGCACAATCATATTTTTACCGCTTTTTACAAAATTGAAAAGAATACTTTGTTTGTTTGCTAAAGCATTTACGGTATTGTAAGCACGAATTCCGGTAATAACGGTACTAAAAGAATCTAATTTTTCAGGAGTAATTTCTTCTGGTTTTAAAATCGAAACTTTGTATCCCATTTGAGTTAAACTTTCCGGAACTTCATCTCCAGCTCCCATAATGTAAGCAATGGCGTCTCCATAAGTTTTTAAATCAATTCTAATGCATTTTGATTCAGCCGATTTTAAAACCATTTGTTTAGTAATATGATTAAAATCGATAATGGTTTGATCTTTGTCAAAACGTTTGCTATCAACTACAGCAACACTTTTTGCCATCACTTCTTCTGGATTAACTGGCGGCGTTACTTCAAAATAAAATATTTGCTCATTTCCTTTTTTGTCTAAAACAAACGGAATTTCTTTTGGAGAAACATTCCAGCTTTTTGGTAAATCTAGTTGTAAATTTCCTTTTACATTGTCTTTTCCTGCGCGAACTTTTACTGGAATCATTTTGCTTTTTGTGTCTCTAAAAATCAAAACTCTTTCTAGTATTGAAGTAGTAACTTCTGGAACAATATCAAGGAAATTATACATTTCGCCTTTTACGCCGTCATTATATTTGTAAACAACTGTGCGTTCAAAAGGAATTTCAACGTTATTTATTTTTACATTAAAAACAACTTTCGTTTCTCTGATAATATCTGGAATTCCGATATTTTCTTGGTTCGAAACCGTATACATTCCAACTGTGGCTTTTTCTTTTAGCCAATACGGTTGCGTGTATTCAATATTTTCAGGAAGCTGTAACTGAAGATTTATTTTTTGGTCACTGTTATTTTTTAAATCGATATTCTGAGCAATTGTTTTATTATCAGGCAACGTTTTTACGCTAACTAATTGCATATCAACTGTACATCTATTGATTGCTTCAAGATATAGTTTAATAGTGCTTCCTGAAGTTGCTTCTTGTTCGTTTGCAACGGCTTCAAGATATAAACCAGAACAAGAGGCAATGATATTTTTTATTGCAGCCGATTTAATACTTTTCCAATGATCTTCGTCTAAAGCTTCAATCATCGCATATGCTTTTACTAAATCTGGAATACTTGCCGAAGGATGGCTAAAATCGTATTTTGAAATAATCGAAGTAATTAAATCTCCAATTGGTTTTCCGTTTTTAACTCGGTTCCAGCTGGTGTCAATTCCATCAAATAAATTATCGCGATCTTTTGGATTTTCACCATTAATCAATTCTAAATATTCTGTTTCTTCTCCGCGAACTCCAGTGCTTCCAAAACCTTGAGATTGGTGACGGCTTCGGCTTAAAGCAGCAATTTCCTGATTCGATTTTCCAATTTCGTTATAATAAACTCCAGTTTCTAATTTGGTGAATTTAGATTTATTCGCCGCGTCAAACTTTTCCTGACTTCCATAAAACCACCAAGACGGATTGAAGAATTGACGTTTTACTTGCCAAGGCGTTACATATTTTAATTGTTCAGGATATACTTTCGGATCGTTTGTCAATTTGAAACTTTCGACACTTAACATCGCAGATGATGTATGATGTCCGTGCGTGGTTCCTGGCGAACGATGATCAAATCTATTGATAATAATGTCTGGTTGAAATTTTCTAATCGTCCAAACAACATCGGCAAGGACTTTATTTTTGTCCCAAATATCTAAAGTTTCATCAGGATTTTTAGAAAAGCCAAAATCATTTGCTCTTGAAAAAAATTGTTCGCCACCATCAATTTTTCGAGCTTCGATTAATTCCTGAGTTCTTATAACGCCTAATAATTCACGCAATTGTGGACCAATTAAGTTCTGACCTCCATCACCACGCGTTAAAGATAAATAACCAGTTCTGGCATTCATATCATTTGCCAAATACGAAATCATTCTAGTATTTTCGTCATCAGGATGTGCAGCAACATATAAAACCGAACCTAAAAAGTTTAATTTTTTGATTTGATTGTAAATTTCAACAGAATTTGGTTTTTGTGGCTGCTGCGCAAATGAAATTTGAAAACCGATAAAAAATAGAAGAAAGATTTGAATCTGTATTTTTTGCATGTTGTGGTTATTGTTTTTTCTAAAAATAGCTTCAAAAATACTAATTATTTTATGTAAGACTATTTAAATGAAATGTTAATGGTAAAGATTGATTTGCATTTTTTTTCTACATGCAACAAAAAAGCTGCCAGTTTTGACGCTGGCAGCTTTATATTTGAAAAGTTAGAATAAAAATTCTTCTTATTTTAATTTATTTTCAGTGTCTAGATAACTTCCTGTAATAGTTACGCCAGTTCCTTTAGTTACTTTTCCATAAATAGTAATTGAAGAACCAGTGCCAATAAAGTTAATTTTAGCGCCGCTGTTCAATCTCAAATCTCCCCAGATTACAACTGAACCTTCAATTTGTAATGTTGCATTACTATTGATAATAAGTTCAGTAGGGTTAGATTGCTGGTATTTTCCTTGAGATAAACTTCCTCTCATATTAAAAGTACCACCGCTGTTTAAAGTCAAATTACTAAGAACTGCGATAGAACCACAATGTGTTAAAATTGCACCAGAATTTACAATTGCTGAGTTAATAGCTGTAGAACCTTGGTATGATTTAATTTCATTTGAATTTAAAATCAAATCTCTACCTTGATTGTAAACGCCATAAGAAGAACAACTTGCAAATGTTGCATTTGGTTTTTCTAATTTAATGATTTTTAAACCACCAGTTCCGCTAGCCACATAAATATAATTACCGCTTGCTTTTACGTAGTTTGATGAACCAGCAATTCCTAAAGAACCTAATAAATTAAGTTGAGTTGCAGATTGATAAACGTTAAGTCCAAGGGCACCGTTTGCAATAAATGCATAACCATCGTTTACAGAAACAGCGTTCGTAACGTTATCTTCAGCCGCAACTGGAATTGCAATTGTCTGCAATTTAGATCCGCTATTGATGTCGTAAACACCTAAACCATTTTTACCTTCAGAAACAAAAAGTTTAGTTCCGTCAATATCCATTGTTCTTTTTGCACCGCTAACATCAGTAGAAGTTGTAAAGTTTTTTTGCAAAGCCAATGTAGATTGATTGTAAATATTTACGCCTTTTGTTCCGCTTAATGTTACTACTTTATCACTAGTTAAAGCAATAGAACGTAAGTCAGCTACAGCTACTTTTCCTGTAATGGCTTTTGTAGAAGTGCTTAATTTAAATAAACTTCCGTTATCTCCTGTAACTGCAAAATAATTAGTAGCATTTGCAGCAACATCTGTCGTAACTCTGCTTTCTAAATAATTTGTTGTTAATGAATTGGTAAGTAATCCAGAACTTAGAGCCATATTAAACGCAATTGCAGGATTTCCAGCAAGTTGAGCATCTTTATCTACATCTTTTGCAGCTCCAATAATTAGATTTCCATTGATGTAAGTAAGAGAAGTAATATCAGTATTTGGAATCAAAGCCGAAGTAACTAATTTTGGCTTGTAAGGATCAGAAACATCAATAACATCAATTGCTCCAGAATACACATCGCCTCTTGTAATATAAGAAACGTAAGCATAATTTCCGTTTACAGCAACATGACTTGCTTGTAACGTTCGTCCGTTAGCATCAACAGGAGGTTTTACTTCTGCAATCTGTACTAAAGGCAAAGTTGTAATCGCAGTTTCTGCACTTTTTCCAGTTGCTGAAACATTATCGATTGAAATAACACCAGAATTAGTTAGGTCAAGTCTCTGATTTAGGGCAGTTTGATCTGTGTTAATTGTAATGTTATTTAACGATTGGCTGTCGTTTCCATCATTATTATCGTCACAACCTATTAATAGTGACATTGCTAAAAATGAAAATAAATAAACATTCTTTTTCATAGATTTCTTTTTTTTGATTTTAAAATTCGGCGCAAATATATATCATAATCACATTAAACAAAGGTTAATTTTGAGAAACCTTTTGTTTTTCAGTAATTTATATACAAATTACAAAGAATTAACAAAACTTCAAAGTTAAATAATCAAAAAAAAAGAGAGCATCATTATATTTGATACTCTCTTGTTCTGAATACTAGTTATTTAGCATTTATCTTCTTCCACGTCCGTGTCCGTGATCATCATGACGGTCATCATGTCTATCGTGGTGTTTGTCGTGTTTATCATGTTTGTCATAATGTTTGTAATCTCTTTTATCATAACGACGTTCACTGTAACCGTAAACAGGTCTTGCTTTATAAGGTCTTTGCGGAGCACCGTGATATCCTTTATAGTATTTTACTCTATGGCGATCAAAATAAGTATAAGGAGTTCTTCCGTGGTAATCTGTTAAAACTACTTTATAACCTCCATATAAGTCATAGTTTCTATATTGTCTTGGCAAATAAGTTGTTCTAACCCATCTTCCTCCTCCAAAATAAATAAACTGAGAAGCTCTTACATCATAATAGGCTTCAATATCTGGAAGGTAATAATATTCCATTTCAGAATATCCTGCAGGTCCCCAAGCTGGTGGAGTTCCTATGTTAACGTTGATTGATACTTGGGCTTGCGTGGCATTTGCAACCATTAGAAATAATCCGGCGATTGCTAATTTTATCGTTTTCATCTTTTTTGATTTTTTAAATGTTAATCTTGTTTAAAGATATTCATATACTGTGCCAAAAAAAATATTAACGCATTTTGTCGAGCAAAAAATGCATTTCGTCGAATAATTTTATGTTTTGTTTAATGCCTAATTTATTGATTTTAAGTGTTTTTATACAAATTGATTTTTTTGAAAAAAAATTACTTATAATCTACTACTCTTGGCTTATTTAATTCGAAACTTTGCATTCTGTAATCTGTAGTTTCAAATGTATTTGTTTTAAATACATTATCTCCTTGCAGCGGAATACTAGGATAATAAGAAATTGAAAGCTGAAAAGAACTGAATACCAAATAATCATTGCTCACCAATAAGCCCAAAGTAATCTTAGAATATGGTTTGCTTTGAGTCATAGCAACTTCTGGACTTCCTAAAACGGCAATGGAATAATTAAAAAACGGATTTAAACGAAAACCTAATACAGAATGTGGAGAATAAGTTTGCGTTTGAATTGATAAAACCGCTTTACTCGTTCCGTACGACGCGGTATTAAATCCTGCCAAACCATTTTGTTCATTTATATTAAGTTTATCTCCAATAATATCATCACGATTTATTCCGACAACAAATTTCGGATTCACGAACTGTCTTAATTTCCAATTTCCTATACTATATAGTTTTGTAAAGTAATTCGATTCAAATAAAAATGCGGTTTGATAGGTTTTAGATTGATGAAAAAAAGTTCCTGCTTCAAAATTCATACTTAAAAAACCTAAACGATAATAATTTCCAAAAGAGAATTGTGCTCCGACATACGGCCGCCAAAAGGTATTTTTATATTGATAACCAAAAGTAAGTCCGTAAATCCTTCCAATCGGAACGTCTTCGGTTTGACCATTTCTAAAAATATAACGGTCTTGAATAAATTTTCTCGTATTTAATCCGACACCGCTTAAAATAAATTTTTCATCAGAATAAAAATGATCAGGATCATAAAGTTCTGTTGGTGATTCGGTGAAATTCTTATTAAGAAAACGCCCCGTAATAACAAGGTTTGTAATCGCTTCATGCGGATCTTCATACATCTTAAAAGCGCGTCCGCCCCAAAAATCCTGCGATTTATATTTAATGGGTTGAAATGCAAAACTTTGATCTGGAGCCTGAAGTGTATCTCTTCTATAAGATTCATCAACATAAACTCCTCCTGCCCATTTAGTTAGCGGCGAATAAAAATCTCGTTCAACATCAATACTTTTAATGTAATTGTTGTCCAAATCCATTTTATAATGCAATACTGTGCTGATGTAAGTATTTTTTATATTCGGAACGGTATAAGTGGCTTCATTAGCATTTCGACCATCATCAAAACGATTTGTAAAACGGTATTCGAGCTGTTGTCCCGAACCAAAAAAGTCTTTTTCTTTAAATCCGACAGAAACCTGATTGCTAGAAATTGAAAATCTAGGAATTGTACTCCAGGAATCTAAAACACGAATGGTAACATCCACAGAATCTGATGCAACGCCAACAGTTTGATTTGAAATTCGTACGGCTGTAACATACCGCTGTGCACGAATTAAACGTTCGGTTTCAAGAATTTTATAAGTGTCGTAACGTGAATTTCTTTTAAAAAGCAATAAATTATAGATTGCTATTTTTTTTGTTTTTAAATGAAGTCTATTTCCAGTTCTTTCTCCCCAATTTTTTGGCATTTGCATTGTATCTGCAACAGAATATCCAAAAGGATCTAATGTTATGATATTGATATTTCGAATAATTTTTCCATCATAAAGAGTTGAATCTATCGGCACTAGTAATTCTTCTTTTTTCTTTGATTTTTTAGATCTGAAAAATATTTTATGCATAGTTTGCGTAAACTTATTTTTCTTAGAATAATTTCGAATTCGGTTATAGATTTCTGTCGTGTCTTTTGCTTTTTTTGAATCTTTTTTTGCTTCGTTTACCTGAGCATAACCTCCTTGTAAACACAAGCACAATAAAATAAGAAATAATATTTTTTTGTTTAAAGACATTCGGATAGTTATTCTGCAGATAGTTTATTATTTATGAATTTAAGGAATAAAAAGAACATTCAGTATATAACATTCTTTTTAATTTTCTGTTGCTGTTTTTTTCGTTCGCCATTTAAATTTCCGAGGAATATGATTGCCCATCAAATAACCCCAAGGAGCGAGAGAATCAATTCGATCAAAAATGATTTTTAAAATTGCTAAAAGCGGAATTGCTAAAAACATTCCTGAAATTCCAGCCGCGGCACCTCCGATAATAATTCCGATAATAGAAACAAAAGCATTAATTTCTACTTTAGAATTAATAATTAAAGGAACCAGCAAATTATTATCAATAAATTGAACAATTATATTTACGATTAAAATTCCTAATATCATTGAAGTTTCAGCAGATCCTGTTAATGACGCCAAAATGGTAAGAATTCCTGCAATTGTGATTCCGATGTAAGGAATAAGATTTAAAATACCAGTTATTAATCCTAACAAGATGAAATATTTAATGCCAATAATCCACAAACCAAGACTTGTCAATACAGAAACAACGATCATTTCAATAATCAAACTCACGATGTAATTATTTATAGAAACTTTTATTTGCGAAAGAATATCAGTTAATTTAGAATGATCTTCTTTTTTTATCAATTTAGCTAAAAACAATTTAAAATGTTCTTTATAAATTAAAAATAAAAAGGTGTAAACGATAATAATCATACTGTCTAAAAGAACATCGCTGATTGATATTATGAAAGAACCCAACTTTGCTTGTCCAGTTTTTACTGAATCTTTAGTCATTGAATCCAGATATTTCTTTTGATCGCCAATACTTACTTGAAAATTTTCTCGAATAAACTTATGAATTTGAATAATAAAGGAATTTGCATTCTTTTTTATGGTATCAAAATCATTAGCCATATAAGTTGCTTGATAAGATATGAAAACTAAAATTCCGATAATAACAGAAAGGAAAATTAGTAAGCAAACAATTCCTGCAAGATGTCTAGGAAACTTTAATTTTGTATTTAAAAAAGTAAAAATTGGCAATAGTAAAACAGCAAATAAGAATGCGAGTAACACTGGTGTCAAAATATCTTTTCCTGTACAAAAGATAAAGGCAGAAGAAATTAAAATTACAAGAATAAAAGCGAGTTTCGCGTAAAAAGGTAAAGTTATAGGTCGAGTCATTTTTTATGAGGTTTAGCTAGATTTATAAAACAAATATTACACTTTATTTGTCTTTTTCTGTTCTAGCTTTTCTCGTGCTCGTTATAAAATTCCCATTCAATTTTTAATCAAAAAACTCCCTTTCTTCGTACTTCGCAGGAATAATTGAAATTCCTTTTTGAAGTAATAAATTATTAGGAAAAATGATTTTTTCTCCTTCTTTAGTTTTTAAACTTACATGAAAAGTATTAATGTCTTCAATTTCAGCTTCGATAGGAAAATCTTTGTCGTGAATTTTAATTGTGTCTCCAATTCTAAAAGGAAAAGAAAAAAATAAAATCATTCCCGAAGTAATATTGCTCAAAATAGACCATTGTGCGAACATAGCAACACCAATAACGGTTGCTATTGAAGAAATAGTAACAAAAATATCTTCTGTTTGAACTCCCCAAATCACAATCAAAGTTGTGGTAACGAGAATATTCATGATAATATTAATGTATTTAATTACAAGATTAGTTCGGTGTTCAAATAAATGACTTGCTGCTGCAAAACGTCTAATTAATTTGGCAATTATCATTCGCAATACAATCAAAATTCCGATCAGAATTATGGTAGCAAATATTTCGCGGCTATACTCTTTAAAAGAAAACATAAATAAATTTTTTACACTAATGTAGTCAAAAAATCATAAACTTTAGCCGTCGGAAGCCCCATAACATTGGTATAAGAACCTTCAACTTTTGCAACTGCCATAAAACCAAACCATTCCTGAATTCCGTAAGCGCCGGCTTTGTCGTAAGGTTTATAGTTTTCAATGTAATATAAAATAGCTTCATCAGACAAATCATTAAAAGTTACTTTGGTAATATCATGCAATAGAGTAGAAGAGTCAGAAGTTTTAAAGCAAACCGAAGTAATAACCTCGTGCGTTGTATTCGACATCGATTTTATCATTGTAAAAGCTTCTTCAGCATTTTTAGGTTTTCCTAAAGCTTTGTTTTGATGCCAGACAATTGTATCGCTTGTTACTAAAATTTCATTTTCTTTCAGTTCTCCTTCAAATGCTTTCGCTTTTAGTTCGGCAAGATAATCGGTGATTTCTACCGCTTTTAATTCTGGCGGATAAATTTCCTCAATTTCCTTTAAACGAATTTCGAAATCAAGATCTAAATCTTTAAAAAACTGTTGTCTGCGAGGTGAACCCGAAGCTAAAATGATTTTATATTTCTGTAGTTTTTCTCTAAGCATTGTATTTGATATTTAAAGCAATAACAAGTATTGATAAGATTCCGAAGAACAAAATTAGTTTTAAAATGGTACTCAAATGATGAAAATCTTTCTGAGTTTTGGCACTGAATATTTTTACAATAAAATACAATAATGGCGCTAAAACAGTAACAAAAGCATAAAGTATTACAATGTAAAGTTTGTTTTGCATGAAATAAGTATTGCTGTAAAGCGCAGATAAAATAAACGCAATAATAGCAAAACCTAAAGCAATTTTGGCAGCTCTATTAATTCCGATTGCAACAGGAAGAGTATTCATTCCCATGTTGTAATCGCCATTTACATCTTCAATATCTTTTACTATTTCGCGAATGAAATTAATCATAAAAGCAAACAAAGCATAATCGGTTAAAATTGCAAAAAGACTTGCCATTTGCGCCTGATTTTCGTGTGTTGTTGCAGGAAAAAGATCAAAAACGCCAATAATTAATACACTTACAGAAAGCAGTAACGCCACGACAAAATTTCCTAAAATCATAATTTGTTTCAAAGTTGTAGCGTAGAAATATAACAATGAAGCAATTAAAATAAAAAGAGAAGCAAAAGTGGGTCTTTGTATTATGTTTGATAAAACAAAACCAATGGCAACTCCAGATACATTTAGAGCAATATAAATGTTGTATGCAGCAGTTTCGGTAATTCCTTTTCCGACAACAACGTTATTTGGCTTGTTGATAGTGTCAGTTCCTACATCGTAAATATTATTGATGACATATCCCGCAGCCGCCAATAAAACCGTGCTTAAAACCAATAATCCGTATTGCCAATCTGACAACGCTAGCGGAATATCTTTCTGTTTTAAAAAGGCATAACGAAAAAGAAGCTGCATAAAAGCAAGCATCAAAAGGTTTTGGTAACGAATAAGTTTTAGGAATTTCATTTTTTTGAGGTTCTGAGATGCTAAGATTCTAAGATACTAAGTTTTTTATTTAACTGAAAACTGCGACTGAAAACTAAATATAGACACGCATTAATTAATAATTCATAATTAATAACTCATAATTAACAATTAATCGTGTTTTCCATTAAAATATTCCATCCATTTTCCTTGTACTTTCATTACTTGTTCGATTACGTCTCTTGCAGCGCCGCGTCCGCCTTTTACGTGAGATATGTAACGACAGATATTTTTAATTTCAGGAACAGCATCTTGCGGACAAGTTGGAAGTCCGACTAATTTCATTACATGAAAATCCGGAATATCATCTCCCATATACAACACATTTTCATGTTTAATGTTATGTTTTTCAATGTATTCGTTTAAGGTCTTTACTTTGTCTGGAGTTCCTAAATGTACGTCTGAAACGCCTAAATTTTGAAGACGAATGCGAACGCCTTCATTGCTTCCGCCAGAAATAATACATACATTGTAACAACTTTCAATAGCAGCTTTTAAGGCAAAACCGTCACGAATATTCATTGTTCTTAACATTTCACCTTCGTTGGTTACCAAAACAGAACTGTCTGTAAGTACGCCGTCTACATCAAAAACAAACGTTGAGATGTCATTCATTATTTCTTTATAACTTTTTGCCATTATGCTGTATAGATTGTGTTAGGATTTTATAGATATTTTTTTTGTTTTCATCTTGCAAAAACGTCAAATGCGCATCAATTGTATTAGAATCGTGACGAATTGCTGGACCTGTTTGCGCATCAATAGGATCTAGCGTATTTATTTTGTCTGCCGTTTCTTGAATCAAAGGTTTTAAAATAGCAAACGGAAGCTGGTTTTCTTCACAGATTTCTTGTCCTAAATGATACAAATGGTTTGTAAAATTACTCGCAAAAACTGCAGCAACATGAAGCGCTTTTCGTTGATCTGAACTAATAGAATAAACAGCAGTCGAAATACTTTTTGCAATAGTTTCCAAAATCTTAAAATCGGCTGTATTTTCTGCTTCTAAACAAAATGGAATAACCGAATAATCAATTTCTTTATTCTTAGAAAAAGTTTGAAGCGGATAAAAAACACCACGTCGATTTTTTTCATTTAAAACATCAATTGGAGATGTTCCTGATGTATGAACAACAAGCTGATTGTTAAACGGAAGTTGCTCCGAAACTTCAGTAATAGCATTGTCTGAAACGGCAATTATATGCAAATCAGCTGTTTGTAAATCATTGTAATCGGTAACAATTTTATCAAAATCAACTAAATGATGTATAGCTTCGGTTTTTCTAGAAAAAACCTGTTTAATTTCAACAATTTTACTTGCACTAAAAGCTTTTATCAAATGCTGCGCAACGTTGCCCGAACCGATTATGTTTATTTGAATCATAAAAGCAAAATTAGTATTATTTTTTTAATGCAATGTGTCTGCAAAATATTGATAATGGATTTTTGAACTTTTTATTGTTGCAAGATCTCTATCTTTTTCAGTTTGAATTATTACTGTTTCTTGATAAAAATCATTGTTTAAAAAAATCAGGTTTATTTTGTAGGTTTAAACTTTCTACATTATCAATTTGTTTGAAAAATAGTCCTTATTTTTGGTTTTTATTAACAAAAGGCAAAGCCTGCTAATCAACATTTTTAAGTACTTTTGTGCCACTTTTATACAATGTAATCCCTAAGAAATGGATAAAAAAATATTCTCTTTTTTGTTTTCTACACGATTAATGGCCGTTCTTTTTTTAACATTCGCAATTGCAATGGGTGTTGGAACTTTTATCGAAAGTAAATATAACACCGATACAGCCAGAATTTTAATTTACAATACCAAATGGTTTGAAGCGATAATGTTCATTTTTATGATCAATTTCTTTGGAAATATCAAACGCTATCAATTATTAAAAAAAGAAAAATGGGCAACTTTATTACTTCACCTTTCTTTTGTTTTTATCATTTTAGGAGCTTTTATTACAAGATATATCAGTTATGAAGGAATGATGCCAATTCGCGAAGGCGCGGCAGAAAACCAAATTTACTCAGATAAAATGTTTTTAACCATTTTTGTTGATGGTGAATATAAAGGTGAAATGAAACGTAGAGTTTTTGAAGAAAATCTATTGCTTTCTCCAGTTACCAATAATAATTTTAATGTTTCTGGAAAATTCGACGAAACTCCATTTGATGTTACATATTCAAACTACATTCTAGGAGCAAAAGAAGTGGTTAAACCAGACGCAAACGGAACTTTATATTTAAAATTAGTTGAAGCAGGAGCAGGCGGACGTGAAGAACATTATCTAAAAGAAGGAGAAGTTCAGAACATTCACAATGTTTTATTTGCTTTGAATAAACAAACAGACGGCGCAATCAACATCAATACAAAAGGGGATAAATATACGATTCAAACTCCTTTTGAAGGTGAATTTATGCGAATGGCAGATCAGCTAAAAGGTAAAGTTACCAAAGACGATGTTCAGCCTTTAATGATGCGTTCTCTTTATAGTATTGGCGATATTAGAATTGTATTTCCAGATCCTGCAATGAAAGGAAAAGTGGAATATGAATCTAATAACGATTACAAAGCAAAATCGCACACAGATGCTTTGGTTGTAAAAGTCAAAGCCGAAGGACAAGAAAAAGAAGTAATGCTTTTAGGAACGAAAGGTTCTGTTGGAGAAGCTAAAACAGTAAAAATCGGAAATATTGAATATTCTTTATTCTTTGGAAGTAAAGCTTATGTATTGCCTTTTAAAGTAAAATTGAACGATTTTATTGCAACAAAATATCCTGGAACTGAGAAAAGTTATTCTGCTTTTAAAAGTAAAGTTACCGTTCAGGATTCTACAGAAACTTTTGATGCCGATATTTTTATGAACCATGTTTTAGATTATAAAGGATATCGTTTCTTCCAATCTTCATTCGATCCAGACGAAAAAGGAACAGTTTTGTCTGTAAACCACGATTTTTGGGGAACAAATATTACTTATTTAGGATACTTTTTGTTATACATTGGTTTAATGGCAATTATGTTTACAAAACACTCTCGTTTTGGTGATTTGAAAAAGAAACTAGAAAGTGTGAAAAAGAAAAAAGAAAAGTTAATTACGATTTTGGTTTTAATGTTGAGCTTAAGCAGTTTTGCACAACAGACACCTCATGTTCATTCACACGATCACGATCACGCTGGACATGCAGCAGATCCAAACGATCATGCTAATCACGTTACTGCGCCGCCAAGCAAAAAGCAATTAGATTCTTTATTGAATATTTATAAAGCTCCAGAAGCTCACGCAGCAAAATTTGGACGTTTGATTATTCAGGATGCTGGAGGAAGAATGAAACCTATTAATACGTTTTCTTCTGAATTGCTTCGTAAAGTAAGCCACGATGACAAATACAACGGAATGAATTCTGATCAGGTATTTTTATCTATGACTCAATATGCTCAGGTTTGGATTCAGATTCCGATAATTTATATAAAATCTGGAAATGACAGTATCCGAAAAATTATTGGTATTGATTCAAAAGATAAATATGCACCATTTGTAAAATTCTTTGATGAACAAGGAAATTATAAATTATCGCCTTACTTAGACGCCGCATATAAAGCTGCAAATCCGAACCAGTTTGAGAAAGATTATATCGAAACAGATAAAAAAGTAAACTTAATGGAGTCTGCTTTAAGCGGAAGCATTTTAAAAATATTCCCAGTTCCAAATGATCCAAACCATAAATGGGTTTCGTATTTAGAGCGCGAAGGAGCAGGATTTAAAGGAATGGATTCTACTTACGTAAAACAAATTTTACCTTTATACTTTAGTGCTTTAAATAATGGTTCAATAGCTAAAAATTTTGATACAGCTGATAATCTAGTAGAAAGCATCAACGGATTTCAAAAGAAATTTGGAGCAAAAGTAAGACCAAGCGAACAAAAAATTGACGCTGAGATCGCTTATAATGAATACGACGTTTTCCAAAAATTACCGTATTGGTATCTTACAGCGGCAAGCTTAATGTTCATTTTTATTATTGTCAATATTTTCTTTGAGAAAAAATGGCTTCGTATTACTGTAAATGCTTTTCATATTATCATCGGATTATTGTTTGCACTTCATACAGTAGGATTAATAGCGCGCTGGTATATTTCTGGTCACGCTCCTTGGAGTAATGCTTACGAAGCTATTGTATATGTATCTTGGTCAACAATGTTCTTCGGATTGGCTTTTGACAGAAAATCAAAACTAACCATTGCTTCATCTGCATTTGTTACCGCTATGATTTTAATGGCAGCATACATGAACTGGATTGATCCAGAAATTGCAAACTTACAGCCAGTTCTTAATTCATATTGGTTAATGATTCACGTTGCTGTTATTGTAGGTAGTTATGGTCCGACTGCATTAGGAATGATTTTAGGCTTTGTAGCATTATTGTTGATTTTGTTTACAACCGAGAAAAACAAAGCTAAAATGGAACTGAACATAAAAGAGATAACTTATATCAATGAAATGTCTTTAACTATTGGTTTAATCATGTTGACGATTGGAAACTTCTTAGGTGGACAATGGGCAAATGAAAGCTGGGGACGTTACTGGGGATGGGATCCGAAAGAAACTTGGGCTTTAATTTCTATTATGATATATGCTTTTGTAATTCATGCTCGTTTTGTGCCTGCTTTAAGAGGAAAATGGTTTTTCAATTTAATGAGTATGTTTGCTTTTGTTTCGATTTTGTTTACATATTATGGGGTAAACTTCCACTTAGTTGGTTTACACTCATATGCAAGCGGAGAAGCACATTCTTTAAGCTGGATTTATTACTGTTTGATTACAATTTCAGTAATTGGGGCAATTACTTATCCAAAATATAGAAAGTACTATAAAACTAAAAAAGTAAAAAAATAGATAATTAAATTAATTATTGATTCGCATGAAAAAGCTCAGTGTAATACTGAGCTTTTTGTGTTTTTATATAATAGTAAAGTTAATCTGAAAATTTTCCTGTGATTAAAAGTATAGTACTCATAACGATTAAAAAGCAAATCAAAAATATGATGTGACTTAGTATCGATAAAAAGAAAGCTTTTGTTTTAGACATTTTATTGAAAAATTGAATATTTGTCCAAAATATCAAGACAATGCCAATAATATAAACTCCAAATGTAAACTGTTGTATATGATCGGTATGATTAAAAAAAATCAAAAAAGGAATCGTTAATATTTGAACGAAAAGTCTTTGTGAAGCTTTAAAGGTATTCAAAACAAAATATTCGACAAAATTGTATCCTTGGTTTTTAAAAACCGCAAATGTACCAATAGTATACAAAGGAATTGTTGCTACAGTTACCCAAGAAAAATGTGTCGCAAACCATTCATTTAAAAAATTATAATCAATGCTCGAATTATCTGTTTGATTGCTAAAAGTATTGATATGAAAGTAATGATACAAAACGCCATAAAGTGTTGCTAATACAACTACTAAAGATAAAGGCTTGAAATGACGGACTCTTTTTCCTTCAATAAATTCGCGAATGGAATGTCCAGGTCTTGTAAATAATTGTTTTAAAGAATACAAAATGCCTTTATCAAAATGCAGTAATCCGTGCTGAATATCGTGCCATAAAAAGTGAACATTTATTTTATGTGTTTCAGCAGATTGTCCGCAATTATTGCAATAATGACCTTTAAAAACCTGATGACAATTTTTGCAAATTATTTCCATTCTTAATACTATTTAGATGTTATCAAATTCAATTCTTCTTAAAACCATTTGGATACATTATAGCAAGTAAAACTATAATCAACAGAAAATTATATTCGACACCATTTCTACCGCCGCCAACTACGAACCAGCCTTCTTTAAAATGAACCAAAACAATTCCCATAATGAGAACAAATATGGTAACTAAACTTGCAAACTTCACATATTTATTAATTAGTAAAAGTACTGCTGCCACTACGTGAGATAATTTTATACTCCAAGCTAGAAATACGCCAAAAGGAGCAAAACCAATCTGATTTAGAAATAAATTTCCAAAATCATTTATACCATTATCAAACATACCAAAAACGGAATGCGTGAGAAGAATAATTGTCACAGCGATTCTTAAAAGTAAAATTCCGTTCATAATTTACTGTTCTTTAATTAATTAAAAATAATAAAAAAACGCATATTAAATCTAATATGCGTTTTTCGTTTTTATGAAAGAGTTAAGTTTAAACTTTTCCTAAAGTATAAAGTTGTTCCATTGTTGGTGTTAGACTTCCTCCAGCAGGTTCTAAAGTAATTCCGAAAGCTTCAGCTGAATCGGTTTGACTTACAGCAAAGATTTTTTGATTGTTTCCTTCAAAATTATCTAATAAACCAATGCTCGTTGGAGTAAGAACTGGACTTAATTTTAATGACCAAACTTGATAAACCATTCCTTTTGGTGGCGTTGGCAAACCAGCGGCATCAATATAAGTCGTTTTAGTTTCTTTATTCCAATATACTTTTGCAAATGATTTTGGAGAAACAGCCTGACCGCCAAGAGTTACACCCGTATTTTTGATGTCTCTTACAATGCTTAAGTTTTTCTTGATTTCTTTATTTTCCTGACCTAAATAAGCAAAATCTCTTTGGATTTTATTTTTTTCAATTCCAACAGAAGAAATCGCTTCTTTTGTTTTTGTCAGTTCCATTGTTTGATATCCTAAACCTAACAATAATAAGACAGCCGCTGCCCAGCCCACATATTGCGACCAGTTTGAAGCAGGTTTCATGTCTACTACTTTGCCATGTTTAAGCTCTAAACGCGCTTTTATTTTCTCAAAATTCTCTACAGAATGAAAAGGAGAGAAACTTGATGATAAAGCAATTATCGCTTTTTCTATCGAAATAATCTCCTGATCAACTTCAGGAGCTTTTTTTGCCAGTTCAGCTATTTCTAGGTTTTCTTTTTCGCTCAATAAGCCGTAAACGTACAACTCTAGAATTCCTGATTCTATATATTCTTGTGCTTCCATTATACTTTTAAATAATTACGTAAATCGTTAATACAGTTTCTGTTTTGTGTTTTGATAGTTCCCAACGGAATTGCCAATTCTTCTGACGCTTCTTGCTGAGTATATCCTTTAAAGAATAATAAATTGATGATCTCAATACATTTTGGTTTAAGTTTCTTTACGAATTCTTGAATTCCAATTGTATCAATCTTATTAGCTAATTTATTACTGTCATCTAACAGATTTACGAAATTATCTGAGGAAAGGTTTTTTTGACTGTTATTAAAATTTTTAGAACGAAGTTTATCGATCGATGTATTTCTAGCAATATTAAGGATCCAGGTGTAAAATCGACCTTTACTTTCATTATAAGAATCTATGTTTTTCCAGATTTTTACAAAAACATCCTGAAGTACATCTTCTGACTCTTCTCGATTTTTGATTAAGACATGAATTACCGAAAATAAACTTTTAGAATACATATCATATAAATGTGTAAAAGCTTTTTCGTCCTTTTTGTAAATTAAAACTAACAATTCTTCTTGACTCATAGATTTGGATTTTTAAGTTTAAACATTCAAAGTTAGATGTTATTGGGTTACCAGTGATAAAGGTAAATTATTTTTTTTTATTATTTTTTATTTTTTTTTGTAGTCCAAAACCTAGGAAAATCAAGGGTTTTGAAAAAAAGATGAATTTTTTTACTTTTTTTTAAAACCAAAAACAATCCAACTTCGTAAATGTAATTATAATCGGGAGAAAGATTTTAAATAATATTTAAATAGTCTATTCTCAAATATTAAAACTGTTGTTTGATTCAATTGTAGAAATAAAAAAATTATGGATAGCAAAATAATCAAAATATTGATAGTTGGATTGACAGCAGTTTTAGCATTGACCGTTTGCACTAAAAAAGATTTTTTGAAAGATAGAATTGAAAGTCAAAGCAATACAAAAAATGCTGAGACTAATTAATTATAAAGAATACAGATTATGAATTTATTAAAAATATTTGTTTTGGTTGTTTTTATAATGCTATTCATTGCGATGTACAGACAATAAACATATAGTTCTTTTAAATTTTTGAAGATTTAGTTAAAAGTTGATGCACTCGGACTTCCAATCGAAGTTTTTTTAATTGTTAAGCGACAAAAGGATTTAGTTTTTTTAGACATACAAGCCATTTGAAAATATTTTGAAGAATTCGTTTTAACATAGGGGGTTAAAAAAATTTCACCATAATCGAGGCATCAACTTTTTTAAAGTAAAAAATATAATTATTTATATAAAAGATTGCATAATAATTAATTCATGGTTTGATTTGTTTGTATGGGGGGAAGCCTAACGTCTGATTAACGTTAGGCTTCATTTTTTTATTTAACTTTTGATTAGCAAAAAAAAAGTTTTAATGAAATGGATTTTAGCTAATTTTATAAAAAATTATCAGATGAAAAAAATACTATTAATAATGTTTGGAGCAGCTTTACTGTGCGGTACAGAAGTAAATGCTCAAACAAGTAAGAACAAATTATCTAAAACAGATAAAGCTATGGCTAAAGAAACAATTTATCAATTTAAAGTAGAAGATTTATCAGGAGATACTTTTGACTTTGCATCTTTGAAAGGCAAAAAAATCATGATTGTCAATACAGCTTCAAAATGTGGTTTAACGCCTCAATACAAAGATTTAGAAGCCGTTTACAAAGAATACAAAGATAAAGGTTTTGTAATTGTAGGTTTTCCAGCAAACAATTTTGCTTCTCAAGAGCCAGGAACAGCTAAAGAAATTGAAACTTTCTGTCAGCAAAATTATGGTGTAACTTTCCCGATGATGAACAAAGTTTCAGTAAAAGGAAATGATATGTGTGAAGTGTATAAATTTCTAACGGAAAAATCTAAAAACGGTTTACAAGATTCTGAAGTAGAATGGAATTTTCAAAAATACTTAATCAACGAAAAAGGAGAGTTAGTTAAAGTGATTAAACCAAGAACTTTAGTAACTGAACCTGAAGTAATAAATTGGATTAAAAGTTAATTATAACTGTATAAACCTTAAAAATCCGCAAACTTAAAATTTAAGTTTGCGGATTTTTTTAGGTTCAAGGAGTAAAGATGCAAAGGTTTTAAAATTAAACTTTGCGACCTTTGCGTAAAGCTTTGCGATCTTTGCGTTTAACTTAAACCAAAATAAGTTGCATAAAAACCAAGTCCAACCAATGATCAAACTTATACCCAACTTCGCGAATAGTTCCTGTAGCCACAAAACCAAATCTTTCATGAAAAGCGATACTTCCAGCGTTATCAGCATCGATAGCACCAATCATTACGTGATAACCTTGTTCTTTTGCTAAACGGATTAATTCGGTTAAAAGTTTAGAACCAATTCCTTTTCCAATGATATTATCTACCACATAAACAGAATGTTCTATTGTATATTGGTAACCAATTTTTTCGCGAAACTGTCCATAACTTCCAAAACCAACTACTTCGCCATCTAAATCGGCAACAATAACCGGAAGATTTTTAGCAGTTTTATCTTCAAACCATTTTTGCTGTACTGCTAAAGTTTGGGTTTCATAACTGTAATTGGCTGTTGTATGTAAAATAGAATGATTTACAATTTCTAATATCTTTTGTAAATCGTCTGTAGTTGCTGGTCTTAAAATAATGTTCATTGGTAATTATTTGTAACTATTTTTTGTTTAGTTCTGTTAGTAGAATGTCAGTTTCTTTAGAATCCCAGCCCATTTCTTTTGCAACCGCTTTGGCTTTTTTTGCATATTCTAAAGCTTTCTTTTTGTCTTTGATTTTATTATAAAGTTTAGCTTCAAGCAAATTTCCATCATAAGAATCATTTAATTCTAAAGAATGATTGACCCAAAAAATGGCTTTTTTCAAACTTTCAGTATCATTAATATGTTTGAAGTATGTGTTTCCAATTTCTTTTAAGAAACTAGCATCGTTCCAAACTAATTTCTGAGTATCTTCTAGCGTAACTTTTTTGTAAAAATCCCATTTTTCTGTTCTTTCAGCCAAAGTCAAATCAAATTTAAAAACCAGAGAATCTGTCTTTTGCAAACGAATTGATTTGGCAACTTCTCTTTGTTTATAATAGTTTACAGTATCTAAATTATCCACCAAAGGACGAAGTAATTCATTGACTATATTTTCAATTTTTTTATCAATTCTACTTTGAGAAGCTACAGCTGCAAATTCTTTTTGATGATTTAAAACAAATTGAAATTCTCTCGATTTAATATCTGTAACGCCATTTGCAATTACGCGCCAGTTCAGTTCGCTAATCAATTGTTTATCAGATTGTGTATTAAGATATGTATGCGTTGCAGGCGATAATTCGGTTCTGTCTTTTCCTTTTTTTAAAGTATTTAAATACGTGAAAAATTTATCAGAATTACTCGGATCTGCCATAAATTCTTTCTCTAAATAAGGTAATTGCATTTTTGGATTTAAAGAATAATTCAATTCATTTAAAAATTCAGCTTTTTTCATTTCTCCTTTCAAAGCATAAATCAAATTTTCATTAGCATCTAAAAATAAAAAAGTAGGAAGCGATTTGGTATTAAATTTAGCCTTTAACGCCATTCCTTCATCTTTTTCAATGTTTTTATAAGTACAAACAAAATTCTTATTCAAAAAATCCTTCACCGTTGGATCACTTAAAACTTCGCTTTTCATCAAATTACAATGCGGACACCAATCTGCATACAACATTATAAAAAGTGGTTTTCCTTCTTTTTTAGAAGTTTCTAAAGCAGTTTTATACGGAATATCAACAGGAACAAATTGATTTTGAGAAGTTATGGCTTGAAAAGTTACAGATAAAAAAAGTATAAATAAGAAACGCATATCGAGTTTGGCTTTTATTAATAATTCGATTTTACAAATATATTTCCTTTTTCGGGAAAGAGCCTTAATATATTCCTAATTATAATTTAAATCAACTGCGAAGTTTGTAACTTTGTAATCAAGATGAAGAAAATTAAATTGAAAATTTTCTTTTACAAAAAGTAATATACGACTAGAATGATTTACCCCAAAATAGCGCTTGCTCAAAGCATTATCGAGATTTTATCTGCCAAAGGCATCATCAATATTATTATTTCTCCAGGATCTAGAAATGCCCCTTTAACAATCGGATTTGCTCAAAATCCTAACTTTAAATGTTATAGCATTACAGACGAACGTTGCGCCGCTTTTTTCGCTTTAGGAATTGCACAGCAAACCAAACAGCCAACTGCGGTTGTTTGTACTTCTGGATCTGCATTATTAAATTATTATCCTGCTTTGGCGGAGGCATTTTACAGCCAGATTCCGTTAATCGTGATTTCTGCTGATCGTCCGCAGAATAAAATTGATATTGGTGACGGACAAACCATTCGTCAGCAAAATGTCTTTGAAAATCATTCTGTTTTTAATGCTAATTTGACTGAAGAAGCTTCAGAAGAAAATGACTTGAAAATCAATTTAGCAATTGAAACCGCAATTCGATTAAAAGGCCCAGTGCATATTAATGCACCTTTTGAAGAACCTTTATATGAAACTACAGAAGAACTTTCTGTTCGTTCAATAATTACAAATCCGGAACCAGAAAACAGTACAAAAACAATAGAAAACAGCGATGAAATTGTTTCTGTTTGGAATACTGCAAAACGAAAATTAATTCTAGTTGGAGTAAACGAAGCAAACATTATTGATCAGGAAATTATTGACAATTTGGCTTCAGATCCGTCGGTTGTGGTATTGACAGAGACGACTTCAAACTTGCATCATCCCAATTTTATTAATTCAATTGATACTTTAATTACACCATTTGATGATTCTGATTTTGCAGCATTTAATTCAGAAGTTTTAGTAACATTTGGAGGAATGGTTGTTTCAAAAAGAATCAAAGGATTTTTAAGAAAATACAAACCAAAATACCATTGGCATATTGATACTTTGCGTGCTTATGATACTTTTGGCGCTTTGACAAAACATTTTGAAATGCAACCAAATGATTTCTTCAAAGATTTGCTTTCTAAATCGACTTTTGTAAAAAGTAATTATTTTAAAAACATTGATGCTGTTTATAAAAAGAGATTAATTAAAAGAGAAGAATATTTAAGTGAAATTGGATTCTCTGATTTTAAAGTTTTTGAAAAAGTAATCGAAACGCTCCCGAAAAATAGCATTTTTCAAATTAGCAATAGTTCGGCAATTCGTTACGCACAATTAATTGATATTGATGAATCTATTGAAGTTTTCTGTAATCGCGGAACGAGCGGTATTGACGGAAGTACATCGACAGCAATTGGAGCAGCAGTTGGCAATGAAAAGCAAACCGTTTTTGTAACGGGTGATATTGGATTTCTTTACGATAGTAATGCGTTATGGAATTCTTATATTCCGAAAAACTTCAAAATTATTTTAGTGAATAATGGAGGAGGAGGAATTTTTAGAATTTTACCGGGACACGAAGAAAAGCCTGTTTTCAATACTTATTTTGAAACTTCACACATTTTAACGGCGGAGCATTTAGCTAAAATGTACAAAATGAACTATTTTGTTTCTGCAGATTTAGATTCTCTAGAAAATGGAATCAAATCTTTGTATGATTCAAATGATGCGCCGAGCATTTTTGAAGTCTTTACGCCAACAAGAGAAAATGATGTTGTTTTGAAAGAATATTTCAAGAAATTAAATTGATTTTTTGTAAGTTAATTTTTGTTAAAAATTAGTTTTGTTTCATAATAGTTTTTAGATTTGGTTTGAAATAATAACCAATATATAATACATTATGAGCAAAAGAGAAGAATTAATTCTGAAGTATGCATCAGATTTAAAAGAAAAATGCGGAGTAACTCCAAACATGGATTTATTAACGAAAGTAACAATAGGATGTGGGCCATCTATTTATAATGCCGATGCATCGACAGTAGCTGGCGGACAGCAGTCTGAATTAGAAACTGTTAAAAACAATTTTCTAGTAAAAAAATTAGGTTTAGGAGATACTCCAGCATTGTACGAAGCAATTCATGCAGTATTGGAAAAATACGGAAAGTCTAATAAGCACAAATACAGAGCTGTTGTTTATTATTTATTGACAGTTCACTTTAAAAAAGAAAGTATTTACAAATAATCTTTCTATAAACAAAACTAAGCGTCATTTTATGGCGCTTTTTGTTTTTACTATTTTATGTAAAACATTTTCTATTTAACATTTTCAAACTTCGTACCTTTGCGCCTCAGAAACTTAGTTGCCTTTGCAACTTAGAAAAATATTAAAATGCTAGAAATAGGAAAATACAACACCCTAACTATATTACGTGATACCAAAGTTGGTTTATTTTTAGGAAATCCTGAAATTGATCCTGACGGAATTCATGACGTTTTACTTCCAAATAAATATGTGCCAAAAGTATTTGAAATTGGAGAAGAACTGATTGTTTTTGTTTACTTGGATCACGAACAACGACCAGTTGCAACTACATTAGTTCCTTATATTTTATTGAATGAATTTGCACTTTTAAGAGTAAATTACATTAATAATGTCGGTGCTTTTATGGATTGGGGAATGGAAAAAGACATTCTTGTTCCGTTTAAAGAACAAGCGCGCCCAATGGAAAAAGGAAAACGTTATTTGGTTTATTTATACATGGACAAACAAACCAATCGTTTGGTTGCTTCGAGTAAAACCAATCAATTTTTGAGTAATGATCAATTGACGGTTGAAAAAGGAGAAGAAGTAGATTTAATCGTTTCTCATATTACCGATATGGGAATCAATGTTATTATAAACGAACAGCATAAAGGTCTTTTGTATAAAGACGAAGTATATGATGACGCGATCAGAACTGGAGACAGAATGCGCGGTTATATTAAAAATATTCGTCCTGATAATAAAATTGACGTTGCGATTCAGGCGCAAGGATTTGAAAGTATTGAACCAAATGCTGAGAAAATTTTAAGTGAATTGAGAGCAAGCAGAGGTTTTCTTCGTTTAAATGATAATTCTCATCCAGAAGATATTAAGACCGTTTTGAAAATGAGTAAAAAATCATTTAAAAAAGCAATCGGATCTTTATACAAAGAAAAATTGATAGAAATTAAAGAAGACGGAATCTATCTGGTAAAAGACAATTAAATTTAAGAAAGTTATTATAACACAAAAGGCTGCTCATTACGAGCAGCCTTTCGCTTTTTATTCTAGTTTTAAAAAAAATTGTAATTAAAAAAAAACAGAAATAAAATAATTCGAATCCCTCTCAGGATAATAGCTTTATAAATTTTAGAAATTACCCTATTGACGGTATGTCTTTTAAACAATCAATGTATAAATCTTAAAAGCAAAAAGATAATTTCACGGCTTAATCCATTGGTTTATAAAATAACTTTTAGAAAGTGTGAATTAGTACTTTTTTCTTCTTTTTCGTTATCATTACTATACTAATATAGATACAATTCTAACATTTAACCTTAGGTGTTACTTTTTTCTCTTTGAAGTTTCGACTAACACATAAATCATTTGCTCTTTTGTTTGAGGTTTATTAATTAAAACCCTAAAAAAATGAGCGACAAATTTTTTAAATTTTCTCAAAAAAATCATTTTTTAGGTTAATAAATCAGTGAAAGAAAATCAATCTGAAATCTGAGAAATAAAATGTATCTCATTGATTTCTAGGGTGTAAAATTAATTATTATTTTTCTAAACTAATGTTAAAAAATGTTATTTTTTGTAAGTAAATACTAATTGTTAACATTGCAAGTCAAATTAGCAAAGACTTAAGTCAATTTGAGTAGGTAAAATTGCAAAAATGCTTTATTTTTACACTATAATTATTAAAACAGAAAAATCAAAATGGATTGGATTACAGCCAGAGAATTTGAGGATATAACTTATAAAAAATGCAACGGAGTAGCGAGAATAGCCTTTAACAGACCAAATGTTAGAAATGCATTTCGTCCTAAAACTACTTCAGAATTATACCAAGCTTTTTACGATGCGCAAGAAGACACTTCAATTGGAGTGGTTTTACTTTCTGCAGAAGGACCTTCAACAAAAGATGGAGTTTATTCTTTTTGTAGCGGAGGCGATCAAAATGCGCGCGGACACCAAGGATATGTTGGAGAAGACGGTCAGCATCGTTTGAATATTCTAGAAGTACAACGTTTAATTCGTTTTATGCCAAAAGTTGTTATTGCTGTAGTTCCCGGATGGGCTGTTGGTGGCGGACATAGTTTACACGTAGTGTGTGATATGACGCTTGCAAGTAAAGAACATGCTATTTTTAAACAAACAGATGCAGACGTAACAAGTTTTGACGGTGGTTACGGATCGGCATATTTAGCTAAAATGGTTGGTCAGAAAAAAGCACGTGAAATTTTCTTTTTAGGTAGAAATTATTCTGCTCAAGAAGCAATGGACATGGGAATGGTAAATGCTGTAATTCCGCACGATGAATTGGAAGCAACAGCTTACGAATGGGCGCAAGAAATTCTTCAGAAATCGCCAACTTCTATAAAAATGCTAAAATTTGCCATGAACTTAACAGACGACGGAATGGTCGGACAACAAGTTTTTGCAGGTGAAGCAACTCGTTTAGCTTACATGACCGAAGAAGCTAAAGAAGGAAGAAATGCTTTCTTAGAAAAAAGAAAACCAAACTTCGGTGAAAATAAATGGTTGCCATAAATTAAATAAATTGTTTTAGGTTTCAAGTTTCAGGTTACGCTTTTTGTGAACAACTTGAAACTTGAAACTTGAAACCAAATAAACAAAAACATAAATGAAACATTGGATTGAAGCCGCAAGATTGCGCACATTACCTTTATCAGTTTCTGGAATTATAGTTGGAAGTATTTATGCTTTATCAAATCCAACAGAAACCATTAACACACCAACAGAAGTATTTAGCTGGAAAGTTTTTGGTTTTGCACTTTTAACAACATTAGGTTTGCAGGTTTTATCGAACTTTGCAAACGATTATGGAGATGGGGTAAAAGGTACAGATAATGCAGATCGAGTTGGACCGCAGCGCGCTATTCAGAGCGGTGTTATTACGCCTCAAGCAATGAAAAAAGCGATTATAATTACGTCGTTATTGACTTTATTATCAGCTATAATCTTGATTTATTTTGCTTTTGGGCAAGACAACTTTGGATATTCGATTTTCTTTTTACTTCTAGGAATTGCTGCAATTGCATCTGCAATTCGTTATACCGTTGGAAATTCTGCTTACGGATACAGAGGATTGGGTGATTTATTCGTTTTCATTTTCTTCGGATTAGTAAGTACACTTGGAGTAAACTTTTTGTATGCTAAAGAAATCGATCCGCTTTTAATTCTTCCGGCAGTTTCAATCGGATTATTGAGCGTTGGGGTTTTAAACCTAAATAATATGCGTGATCAAGAATCAGATAGAAAATCAGGTAAAAACACAATTGTAGTTAAAATTGGCGCTCAAAAAGCCAAAAACTATCATTTTTTCTTGATCATTACAGCTATGGTTTTGGTAGTTGTTTTTGCTATTTTGAGCGATTATAATTTTGATCAATACTTGTTTTTATTGGCTTATATTCCTTTAACAAAACATTTAATTACAGTTTATAAAAATCAGGATCCGAAGTTATTAGATCCAGAATTGAAAAAATTAGCGCTTAGCACTTTTTTACTTTCAATTTTACTTACAGTTTGTATGATTTCATTGATTTCAGACATTATTGTAAACCTCTTTTTAGGAGGAAGATAAAATACCATTAATTTTAAAAGGTAAAAAAATGAAAATTACATTTTACGGACACGCTTCATTAGGAATTGAAGTTGGAGGAAAAAATATTATTGTGGATCCATTTATTACAGGAAATCCTCAAGCCGCAGCAATTGATATTAATTCGCTAAAAGCAGATTATATTTTGCTAACGCACGCGCATGGCGACCACGTTTTAGACGTTGAAGCAATTGCAAAAAACACCAATGCAGTTATTGTTTCAAATGCAGAAATTGCAACTTATTATGGAAATAAAGGATTCAAATCGCATCCAATGAATCACGGTGGAAGCTGGAAATTTGATTTTGGAAATGTAAAATATGTAACCGCAATTCACTCAAGCAGTTTTCCTGACGGATCTTACGGAGGAAATCCTGGTGGATTTGTTATCGAAGGAGAACACAAAAATATTTATATCGCTGGAGACACTGCATTGACTTACGATATGAAATTAATTCCGCTTCGTACAGAATTAGATTTAGTAATTCTTCCAATCGGAAATAATTTCACAATGGACGTTGAAGATGCTATTATCGCTTCAGATTTTGTTGAATGCGATAAAATTTTAGGATACCATTTCGATACATTTGGATATATCGAAATTAATCATGAAGAAGCGATTCGTAAATTTTTCGATAAAGGAAAAGATTTAATGCTTTTACAAATCGGAGAATCAATAGAATTATAATTTTATCCTGAGCGAAGTCGAAGGAAGGAGCTAATCCAGCTATACGCTATATCTTTTGTGGCGAACCCCGCCACAAAAGGATATCGCTGCTATCGGGGCTAGGCGCTCATTTTCATAAGAAAGTTATTTGGCACAATCTATGTTATTCATTTCGTGAAGTTTTTAAAATAAAAAATCATTTTAATCTGTGAAAACTGTGGCAATTAAAACATCCTCACAAAATTCAACTTTCAAAAAAATAATTCTGTCTCTTTTAGTTACCTTTTCTTTTAATGCATTTGCGCAAAAAGATGGTTATTGGGACAAAGAACGAGCAACAACCAAAGAAATTATGGTTCCAGCTCGTGATAGAATTTCTATACCAACAGAAGATTTACCAGTTGGAACTACAGAAATCGTATATAGAATCACACTTTTAGACAAAAATCAGGAAATGACAAACAGCCTGGTTTCTTTATTAAAATCTATTCCAGATCCAACTGGAGTTAGTCAGGGATCTGCTGGAGCAGTTTTTTTAATGTCAAAAATATCGGGAGATGATCAATGTACGTATTCTATTTTTACTTCAAATGAAAATGCCAAAAAATACGTTTCCGACGGTAAAATAGATAAAGCTTGTTATTCTCAGGCAGAACCTGTTAGTAAAGATGCCAAAAGATTATCTGTGAATAGATCTTCATGTCTAAAAGAAAACATCAATACAATTTGGTTTGGTTTTGAAAGCAAAAATTGGATTTTAAGTCAAAAAGTAGTTTTAGAAGTTGTGCCTTGGGTCGATACAAAATTGAGCCGCGGTTGGAATCAAGACAACAAAAACGAAATTATAAGTTTGTGTAAAACTTCTACAATGGCTCAGAAAATGGCGAATTCAGATGATTTCTGTGTTTGTATTTTAAATAAAATTATGAAACAATATCGATATGATGAGTTTCAAAAATTATTAGCCGTTGAAAAAACAAAAGTGTACAAAGATTTTGGAAATGCTTGTTATAAAGACGCCGATATTTCTAAAAATGTTTTCAACGATTTAAGAACACAAGCAGCTTCTTTAATAAAAACACAAAAATACAACGAAGCAATTCCTAAATTAAATACAATTGTAAATGAGGGAAAAGCTACTGCGCTAGATTATAGCTCATTAGGCTATTGCTACATTTTGACAAAACAATATGCAAAAGCATTAAAAGTATTGTTAGAAGGCGAAAAACTTGATGATACCGAATTGACGATAAAACTTAATTTGGCGCATACGTATTTAGTAAGCGACGATTACAGCGCAGCAAAAGCAATCTACAAAAAATACCAAACACAAAACGTAACAGACAGTTTAAGTTGGATTGCAAAAACAAAATTAGATTTTGCAGCATTTGAAAAAGCTGGACTTCCTTCTAAAGATTTCGAAAGAATATTAAAATTGTATAATTAAGTTCTTAGATATAAAGGTCTTTTCTTAAGCTTAGCGCCTTAGTATCTTATTTTCTTAGCATCTTAAAAAAAAATGAAAGCTTCTTACCATAAATATTTACTGAATTTTAAACGTCCATCTGGAACTTCTAGAGGCGTTATGACCGAAAAAGAAACTTGGTTTATAATTCTCGAAGAAAATGGTAAAAGAGGAATAGGCGAGTGTGGAATTTTAAGAGGTTTAAGCGCTGACGATCGTCCAGATTATGAAGAAAAACTAAAATGGACTTGCGACAATATTCATTTAGGAGAAACTGAACTTTGGAATTCTCTATTAGAATTTCCTTCAATTCAATTTGGTGTAGAAATGGCTTTTTTATCTTTGAAAAGTGAAAATCCTTATCTTTTATTTCCATCTGATTTTACCAAACAAATAAGTTCGATTAACATAAATGGCTTAGTTTGGATGGGAGAAGAATCTTTCATGAAAGAACAAATTGAAGAAAAACTGGCAACCGGTTTTAATTGCATCAAACTTAAAATTGGAGCGATCGATTTTCAAAAAGAATTAGAGTTATTGCAGTTTATTAGAAGTCATTTTTCACCCGAAGAGATTGAAATTAGAGTCGATGCAAATGGTGCTTTTGATAAAAGTGAAGCTTTAGATAAATTAAATCAACTTAATCAATTTCAGCTTCATAGTATTGAACAACCCGTTAAAAAAGGTAATATTTTAGAAATGGCTGAACTTTGTAAAGAAACACCATTTCCGATTGCTTTAGACGAAGAATTGATTGGCGTATTTTCTTTCGAAGAAAAAGAAAAATTACTGCAAGAAATAAAACCACAGTATATTATTTTGAAACCAAGTTTTATCGGTGGTTTCAAAGGAACAAAAGAATGGATTGATTTAGCTGAAAAATATAATATTGGCTGGTGGATTACATCGGCATTAGAAAGTAATATTGGACTTAATGCAATCGCGCAATGGACTTTTACTTTAAAATCAAAAATGCCTCAAGGTTTAGGAACTGGAGCTTTATATACTAATAATATAGATTGCCCGCTTGAAGTTAAAAATGGAAAACTTTGGTATAATTTGGAAAAAGAATGGGATTCTTTTTAAGGTTCAAAGTAACAGAGGTACAAAGTAACAGAGGTTCAAAGTTGTAAAGACACAGAATATAAAACCTTTGTCCCTTAGCAACTCAGAACCTCTGAACCTTTTTTTACTCTTTTCCTCCTAAAAGATTGTTTTGCCAATCTTTCAGTTCCTGCCATTTTCCTTGGTAGGCCAATAAAGCCTGTCTAGCCCAAGTACTCGGATTATGGATTGCGTAATTTTCGCCGCCTCCATCTAAAACAGATTGCAGTTTTTCAGTTGATGCTTCAGAAAGATCGCGCCACGAATTGATTCCAGCGTTGTTTAGTAAAGCTTCTATTTTTGGTCCAATTCCTTCTACAATTTTCAAATCATTTTCTTTTATTTTTTTGCCTAGCACATTTGCTGCCAAAGCGCCGTCAAAAGAAGAAACAGTTGGAGCAGTAGCTGTAAAAGATTGAGTAGTAATTTTTGATTTCGCCGCTAACTCAGCTTCTAGAGTAGAAATTCTTGCATTTAAATTTCTAGAATTTGCTTTACAAGCGTCTAAATCGGCTTGAAGCGATAATGCCAGTGAATCATCATTTTTCGAATTCATTTTTCCTAGTAAATAACCCAAAATTCCACAAATTAGGCCTACTAGAGCAGGTATTAAGATACAAGGTATATTCATGATCGTATGTTTTAATTATTTAATTGTAATAACTGTTCTGCGGTTTGTTGCTTTTCCTTCGGCCGTGGCATTATCTCCAATTGGTTCATCAGGACCTTTAGAAGAAGTTTCAATTCTTGCCGCATCAATACCGTTTTTAGAAAGATAATCTTTAGAAAAATCAGCTCTTTTTTGTCCTAAAACAATATTAGAATCGCGATTTCCAACATTATCAGAATGACCAACAGCCAGAACAACAGCATCTTTTACATGTTCTAAGTACTTACTAATATCAGCTACTTTCTGTTTTTCTACACTATTTAAAGTCTGACTCGATTTATTGGTGTTAAAATGAAGAATTAAAGGATCTGCATTTATCTTGTCTTTTAAAACGCTCCATTCATCATTAGCAGTCGAAGTTGCAGTAGAATCTACAGTATCAAATGTATATTCTGCAGGTCCGAGAAGTGTGTCTGCAGTCATTTTCCATTTATCTACAATTTCTCCTTTGGTAATAAATTGATTTTCAGACATTCCTTTCGAAACAAAGAAATTCTTGACATCATTAGCTCTCGCTAAACCAAGATTTTCAAAAGTTGTAGAATTTGTCTCATCAGAAGTAGCGTAACCAGTTATCGTTATTTTTTGCTTCGGATTTGAACCCAAAAACGTTTTTAACTTTTCAATACCAGTTGTTACAGAATCACTTACAGGCATAATTAAAATTGCACTGTTTTTAAGGAACTTGAGATTTTCATGGGTTTGATATTCAATTCCTGGACCATTTAATACAAACGGAACAAATTCAGGCTCTTGAACAGCTGGGGAAACTATTTTAGGAGCATCATCCGTTGTTGTTTCTTGGCAGTTGCAGCAGAATTTCAGATATAAGAAAGTACCTAAAATAATGGTGATTGCAATGCCTAATAGATAAAGTGTTTTTTTAGACATAGATGATGATGTTTATATTCTCTCAAATTTAACTAAAATTTTAATGCGTAATGTGTTAATAATCAGCTATTTTAATGTTTAAAATTTGTCTTCTAAAAATTGAATTAACATATTTTTGATTTCCTTATTTTTTAACCTCTTGATTAAAATGAGTAACTTGCATTAAAATAATGCATAATAAAATGGTCGAAATAGAAAGAAAATTTCTTGTCAAATCTGACGACTTTAAGAATCAAGCTTTTGCTCAAAATAAGATTGCTCAAGGCTATTTGAGTTCTGTTCCTGAGCGTACAGTTCGAGTGAGAATTAAAGGTCATAAAGGGTTTATAACTATAAAAGGAATAGGTCAAAGCAGCGGTATGTCTCGTTTTGAATGGGAAAATGAAATTCCGCTAGATGAAGCGCAAGAACTGCTGAAACTTTGCGAAAAAGGAAAAATTGAAAAGACTCGCTATGAAATAAAATCTGGAATTCATGTTTATGAAGTGGATGAATTTTATGGTGAAAATGAAGGCTTAGTAATGGCAGAAATTGAATTAAATTCTGAAGATGAAGCTTTTGAAAAACCACAATGGCTTGGTGAAGAAGTGACAAACGACGAAAGATATTACAATGCCTATTTAAGTAAAAATCCTTTTAAAGACTGGCAAAAATAAAATGACAGAATCAACATACGACCTTATAATTGTTGGAGGTGGACCAATTGGTTTAGCTTGCGCAATAGAAGCTGAAAAGAAAAAACTAAACTATTTAATTATTGAAAAAGGAGCGATTGTAAACAGCATTTTTAATTATCCGTTGTACATGACTTTTTTTTCTACTGCAGAAAGATTAGAAATTGGAGAGATTCCGTTTAATTGTTTAGCGCCAAAACCTGGGCGACAAGAAGCTTTAGAATATTACAGAAATATTCATCGATATTTTAAATTCAATATTAATTTATTCGAAAAAGTACTTGATGTCCAAATAGAAAATGACGTTTTTGAAATTAAAACAGATAAACAAAACTACACTTCTAAAAATGTGATAATTGCGACTGGCTTTTATGATATTCCGATAGAAATGAATATTTTAGGTGAAAGCCTTCCCAAAGTTCGTCATTATTACAAGGAAGCTCACGAATATGCTTTTAGAAAAGTTTTAGTTGTTGGAGCCAATAATTCTTCTGTAGACGCCGCTTTAGAATGTTGGAGAAAAGGAGCAGAAGTAACGATGGTTATTCGCAAAAACGAAATCAATAATCGCGTGAAATATTGGGTAAAACCAGATATTGAAAACCGTATTGAGGAAGGAAGCATTAAAGCTTATTTTGAGTCTAACATTACGGAAATAAGAGAAAATGAGGTTGAAATTGAAACTCCAAACGGAAAGATTACAATTGAAAATGATTTCGTTTTAGCCTTGACAGGTTACAAACCAGATTTAAATTTCTTAGAAAATATCGGAATTCAACTTTCTGATGATGAATTGAAAATTCCAAATTACAATGCAGAAACGATGGAAACCAATGTAGAAGGTTTGTTTCTTGCGGGCGTTGTCTGTGGCGGCATGCAAACGCATAAATGGTTTATTGAAAACTCAAGAATTCACGCCAATATGATTGTGGATTGCATTACTTCGAAATAGTTTTTCCGCCACGAATTCACGAATTTTCACTCTTCACAGATTGTCAAAAAATAATTCGTGAATTCGTGGCGAAAAAAAATTAAGAACTACAAGAAAGCATAGAACAACCTACTTTAGTTCTTGCCCAATCTGGGCGTTTGGCAAACCATTTTTGAGATTCTGGTTGTTCATCATAAGGATTTTTTAAAAGTTGAAATAATTCATCAATTAAAGAATAATCCTCTTTGTCAGCAGCATCAATTGCTAATTGAGCCATATAATTTCGCAACACATATTTCGGATTTATAAGATTCATTTTTGAAGCGCGTTCTTCATCAGAATATGTTTCTGCATTTAATCTTTTCAAATAAACAGAAAGCCATTTTTGCCATGCATCAAGAATTTTGTCTTTAATTTCTTCTGGCAAATAAAACGCATATTCAATTTTTTCGAATGCTTGTTCAACAGAATTTTCTTTTTTAATCTGGCTTAAATTTCTAAAAAAGATTGTCATATCCGTTTCTGATAACTGCAAAATTTCTTCTAAACCTTTAATAATTTTATCATCAGATTCACTTGAAGTAAATATTCCTAATTTGCTTAAAAACATCACCTTATAATCTTCTTCAAAATCAGTCATAAACGATTCTAATATTTTTTCTAAAGGAGCAGCTTCATTAATTAACGGATAAAGTGCGTTGGCCAATTGAAACAAATTCCACTGCGCCACTTGAGGCTGATTTCCAAAACGGTATCTTCTATTTTGACTATCTGTTGTATTTGGTGTCCAATCTGGATCATAATTTTCTAGCCAACCGTAAGGGCCGTAATCAATCGTGATTCCGTGAATCGACATATTATCGGTATTCATCACGCCATGAACAAACCCAACGCGTTGCCAGTGTAAAATCATTTCGCGAGTGGTATCGGCAACTTTTTTGAAAAACTGCAAATATTGCTCTTTTGGTTCTCCTGTAATTTCAGGGAAATATTGTTTGATTGTAAATTCTACAAATTGTTTTAAATTTTTTAATTCATTTCTAGAAGTAAGCATTTCAAAACTTCCAAAACGAATAAATGAAGGAGCAACTCGACAAACAATTGCGCCTTTTTCGTAAGCAGGATTTCCGTTATACAAAATATCCCTTAAAACCTGATCTCCAGAAAGAATCAGCGAAAGCGATCGAGTAGTAGGAACGCCTAAATTATGCATTGCTTCGGCGCATAAATATTCTCTAATTGAAGAACGTAAAACTGCCAAACCATCTGCGGTTCTAGAATAAGGTGTTTTTCCAGCGCCTTTTAATTGAAGTGTAAAAAACTGATTATTATGTTCTACTTCAGTTAAATTTATTGCTCGTCCATCGCCTAATTGTCCAGCCCAATTTCCAAATTGATGTCCTGCATAACACATGGCAAAAGGCTGTGTTTCAGGATAAATTTCTTTTCCTGAAAAGGTATTTAAAAATTCTTCTGACTGAATTTCGTCTTTTGAAATTCCAACTAATTCAGCGACTTCTTCTGAAGCATGAATCAATTTAGGGCTTGAAGGTTTTGTTGGATTTACATATGAAAACAGCGTGTTTTTTACCTGACGAATTTCATTCGTTAAATCAGGATCGGCGGTTAATTCTGCTGTAAATCGATTATTTATTTTAAGATTTTTCATTTTATTACTTTCTTTTTTTTTTTGCCACAGATTAAACAGATTAAAAAGATTTTCTACTTTGTCTTTTTGCCACGAATTACACGAATTTCCACGAATGTTTTTCAAATTCAACTAAATAAAATTAGTGAAAATTCGTGTAATTCGTGGCAAACAAAAATCCTTTTAATCTGTTTAATCTGTGGCTAAACTAAAAATTAGTCAGCTAATCGATCAGCGTATAATTTTTTAAGTTTTTGAATTTTCGGATCAATTACAACTTGGCAATATCCAGCTTCTTGATTTTCATTATAATAATTTTGATGATAATCTTCTGCTTCGTAAAAAACTTCAAGAGGTTTTAATTGCGTCACAATCGGATCGGCGTATGCAGGTTGAACTTCTTCAAACACTTTTTCTGCGATTTCTTTTTCTTCGTCATCATGATACAAGACAATAGAACGATATTGTGTTCCGCTGTCACCGCCTTGACGATTTAAAGTTGTTGGATCATGACTTGTCATAAAGATGAAAATTAAGTCATGATATGAAATTATGTCAGGGTCAAAAGTAACTTGAATCACTTCTGCGTGTCCAGTTCTTCCTGTACAAACTTCACGATAAGCTGGATTCTTGATGAATCCGTCTGAATAACCCGATTTTATTGATTCTATACCTTTTAAACGCTGAATTACAGCTTCTATACACCAAAAACAACCGCCACCAAAGGTAGCTACTGATAAATTTCCCATAAATAATACTTTCTATTAGTTTATTGCCTATTAATTCGATAGGATATTGTGATAATTTATTAAAAAAAAGATCTTTTAACTAAAGATACCAAACAGTAATGTAATGTTTGAACTTTACTATTGATAAATTCGCAATTTTATAAAAAAACGATATATTTGCAGTCGAACACAAGGCACAACTAATGAATAGCAAAAATAGTACCATCACTCTTGAAACTTACTTTCAGGAATTTAGACAGAATATTGTCGGTATAAACCAAGAATTTACGTCACCTTGTGGCAGAAAATCAATCATTTATACAGACTGGACTGCCAGTGGAAGATTATATCGTCCGATTGAAGAAAAGCTTTTAAACGAATTTGGACCTTTTGTTGCCAATACACATACAGAAACTACTGTGTCAGGTACGGCGATGACAAAAGCATATCACCATGCTAGACATATTATTAAACGTCACGCGAATGCTAATAACGATGATGTTTTAATTACAGACGGAACTGGAATGACGGGAGTTATCAATAAATTTCAGCGTATTTTAGGATTAAAAGTTCCAGAGAATTTGAAATCTTTTACGAATGTTCCGGCAGAAAAAAAACCAATCGTTTTTATTTCACACATGGAGCATCATTCTAATCAAACTTCTTGGTTGGAAACTATTGCAGATGTTGAGATTATTCCGTCTTGCGAGAAAGGACTTTTTAATGTTGAAAATCTTGAAATTTTATTAGAAAAATATAGAGACAGAACGATTAAAATTGCGTCAATTACTGCTTGTTCTAATGTTACGGGATTAAGAACGCCTTATCATGAAGCTGCAAAAATGATGCACAAACATAATGGAGTTTGTTTTGTTGATTTTGCTTGTTCTGGGCCTTACGTAGAAGTTGACATGCACCCAGCAGATCCAGAATCGTATTTGGATGCTGTATTTATGTCACCTCATAAATTTTTAGGAGGTCCTGGAACTTCTGGAGTTTTAATTTTCAACAAGAAATTATACAATAATATGATTCCTGATTGTCCGGGCGGAGGAACGGTAAGCTGGACAAATCCTTGGGGAGAACATAAATATATCGACAATATTGAGGATCGTGAAGATGGTGGAACACCTGGTTTTCTTCAAGTTATAAAAATTGCGCTTGCAATTGAGCTGAAGGAAGAAATGGGAATTGAAAACATTATGGAGCGCGAACACGAAATTGTAGATTATATTTTTAGTGAATTAGATCCAGTTTCGAATATTAAAATTTTAGCTGGACAACATAAAGAGCGTCTTGGTGTAATTTCGTTTTTTGTTGATGATCTTCATTTTAATCTTGGTGTGAAAATTCTAAATGATCGTTTTGGAATTCAGACTAGAGGAGGATGCAGCTGCGCAGGAACTTATGGACATTATTTATTGCACGTTGATCAGGAAACTTCTAATAAATTGGTTAACGAAATTACAATTGGTGATTTAATCAAAAAACCAGGATGGATTAGAATGTCAATTCACCCAACAACTACAGATAAAGAAATTGCTTTTGTTTGTGAAAGTATTAAAGAAATGGCGGCAAATCATAAAACTTGGGCTTTAGATTATTCTTATGATAAAATGAGAAATGAGTTTATTCATAAAAATGCAACTTCTTTTGAAGATGAATTGGTAGAGGGATGGTTTAAGTCTTAAAAGGATTTTTTTTCTAACCGCAAAGCTCGCAAAGATTTACGCTAGAGAACGCAAAGATTTCTTATAAAATTTTAAATTAAACCCGACAGTTTTTAAAACTTGTCGGGTTTTTTATTTAAGTTTAATTTGCAACTTTGTCAAAGTTTTAAACTTTGACAAAGTTTTCGGAAAACCATTTTTTTAGTTCTTATGAAAAATATAATTTCTAATCTAGCCCCGATAGAAGTGGAAATCTTTTTGTGCCAGTCCCGAAGCCTCGGGACTGCATAAAAAATTGAAACGGATAGCGGGACAAACGGTCTTAAAAAAACGTTTTTTTCTGCTTCTAAAAATTTACATAATCAATCGGACACCTCCAAGATCTGAAACTCTGTAAGAAAATCTATTTCCGGGAGAACAGATAAACATAAAGTTTTTTGGAATTTTCCATTTTTCAGAAAGTTCGTTGATGATTTCGGGGCCGAAAACGCCGTCGATTTCTATAAATTCTATATCGAGGTTATCGTAAGCACGGTCTAAAACTTCAAGATCTTTTTTAAGTGCTTCGTTGTCTACGTCTCCTTTTTTAACGTGAACAATTTTTAGCTTTTTGGTTGTTTCGTTGTCCTCTACATATTGTAAAACTTTATTTAAAATAGTGATATCATCGCCTTTTGTGAAAAACACAAATTCTTGTGAATTGATTTCAGAACTTAAATTCTGAAGATAACGATTGCTCAAAATTACTATTCTACGCAATGGCTGATAAAAATATTCTAAAGCTTCAATCAATAAACGAATTAAAATAACACGGTTGAGCATGATTCCGATAAAGATTAAAGCTGGAACCATATATTGGAGAAATGTGTAAAACGAATTGATATTCAGACGCATATTTCCAACGAAAGCGGCGATTACGAAAGAAACTGCAGCGAGTACGGCAATTCCGCGAGCACGTTCTGGTCTTGGTAATTTTCTGCGTTTGTATTTTAGCAATAAATTTCCAATTCCGAATAAAGCCATTACAGCTAAAAATGAAAAAGTATAAACTCCTGCCAGCGATTCTAAATGTCCTTTTGTAGCAAAAAGCACTGAAATACAAAGAATTAAAAAGCTTATAATTATTCTATAATGTGAACCTCTTTTGTTTTGTTTTAGAAAATAGTTTGGGAGAATTCTATCTAATGTCATTCGGTTTAAAAGTCCCGAAACACCCACGAAAGAAGTTAAAACAGCTCCACAAAGTACCATAACGGCATCTATAGAAATTAACCATGCTAACCAGGATCCGCCGGTTGTTTGTCCTAAATGTGCTAAAAGCGATTCTTTATTTTCTCCCACTTGAGCTAACGGAATAACGCTGACTAGTAATATGGCGATTACGGGATTGAAGAAACTCACGATTCCCCACATATTACGAAGTGTTTTTGGAAAAACGCCATGTTCTTGTTCTTCTACGAAATTTGCTGAACTTTCGAAACCCGAAATTCCAAGCATTGCGGCTGAGAAACCAAGAAAAAGAGCTGTTTTAAAATTTCCGGAAGCAATTGGAGTTTCCCAATTGATATGAAAAGTATCTAAACCGTGATTTAAAACAAACCAAATGGAGGCGAGAACTAATAAAGTCAACGTTCCAATGTGCGTTAGGAAAATAACAACGGCAACAAATGCAGATTCTCCAATTCCTAAAATGGCTAGTCCTGTAAATAAAATTAAAACGACAACCGTTGCGATGGTTACGTTTAATCCTTCGAAAATTCCGTGCAAATAATGCATTCCTTCTGAAGCAGAAATTACCGCCGTTGCCATATAAGACAAAACCGTTAAAGTTGCAGCCAGAGATGCTAAACGTTTTGTTGAAGTATTTAATAAAACATTGTAAGCACCTCCGTTTAATGGAATCGCCCCAACAACTTCTCCGTAAATTTTTCTGAAAAGAAATAAAACAACGCCCACGATTAACAATGAAATCCAAGCGTATTGTCCTGCATATAAAATGGTTAGAGCAGAAACATAGAGGCAAGAAGAGCTAATGTCGTTTCCACAAATTGCAGTTGCCTGTAATTGATTTAATTTTTTGTGTACGATTTCTTTCATCAGTATTTAGATTAACACTTTTAGTAAAAAACAATAAGTAACAAATAATTATAATCGGGCGAAAAGGCAGATATTAAATTGAAACTCCATTATATACTTTTGTGTTTTATGGATATTCAATTTAAGGATTTTATTTGGTTTCTTGAAACTTTTGTAAGGATAATAAAGCTTGGCTTTGAACTTTCTTCTGGAAAAATCCTGTCCAGCCTAATAAATAACCAGTGATGCCAAAGGCTTGCTTTGACCATTTCCAAATATCGAAATTATCTGTATGTTTGATGATTAAACCATCTTGAAAAACAAATTCGGCAGCAATTCTATTGATTACTTTTCTGTTTGTTTTACTGAAATTATAAGTAGCAACCCAGTTTGCAGAACCAGTTGAGTCGTCTGCTTTTACATTTGAAAATTCAATTTTGATATTTCCTTTGCTTTTTAGAATGAGCATTTCCCACATTTTAGCAACTTGATCTTCTTTTAGTAAGCCAAAAGCGGGATCAATAAAATGAATTTTTGGATGATAACATTCAATCATTGTTTTGGCATCGGCATTCGCGAAAGCGGTATAAAATTTAGCAATTAAAGCTTCATTTGCATTCATAAAAAAATATATTTCCGATAAATATAAGATTAATTATACTAAATGTATATTACAATACACTAATTTCTTTAGCTGTATCGAAAGATTTTTTTGATTTATCGTAAGCGGTCGAAAAAAAGTTCATTTTGTTATGCGCGGTAAAATGTCCGGTTTGATTGCCAAAATTATCTGGACCTCCAGCAATTATGAATCTTACAGCATAAATATCATTCTTTTTTAGCTTTAGCCATTCTGCTGGAGTAAAGTAATAATAAGCTGTTGTTGAGCCATCTGCAGATTCTTTTACATTTTTGTCTGTGCAAGCTATAACGTCTGCATTTGCTAAGTCTACGTAAACGCCACCTGCAATTCTAGCTTTGTCATTTGCTGTTAAAACTGTCAATTTTAAAATACCGCCTTTGTCTGTCTTTGCTATTTGAACTTTTATTTCGCCTGTGTAAGCATATTTTTCACATATAAATGTATATTCTTGGGTTGCAGAATAAGGCGCAGAACCTTTTACACTTATAGTTTGCTGTGCGATGGCAAAAGTTGAAACAAACAATAAAAGAAGAAGCGGTAATTTAAAATTCATAGTTTTTATATTTATTGATCGGCTAATTTGGCGTCAAATTTTTCATCCCAATCCATTGATTTTATTGCTGAAACAAGATTGTCTTCATTTACAAAAATGCGTAATTCTTTGTTTGCTATTTTTTTAGAATACAATGCGTGATAACGATAAATGACTTCTTGCTTGGTTTTGTAAACTCCATCTAATTTTAAATCTATAAAACTTCCGTAGTATTGTCTAAATCTTTGACAGGTTTTGGTTAAACGCTCTTCTGTAGTGTTTTCCATTACCGATTTAGTTACTTCGGTTTCATTAAAAGGTTTAAATTTTGAAGTATTACAAGTTTCTAAAACTCTCTTTCCTAAATCATAAGCCTTTCGCTGCTGATTTGCATTTACTTCTGCTGTAGAAACTTTTTTAATTTTTAAATCTTCTGTATCTCTGCTAACTGTTTTAGATTTACATCCAATTAATAACAACAAACATATAATCAATCCCGCTTTCTTCATAACTATTTAAGTAATTTTTAATAATAAGTTTGGGTCGGGACAATTTTCTATATAAAAGTTTAGATCTTTTGTATTGCAAACACCAGGATAATCTCCCCAATAATCTTGTATATTGTGAATGATTTGAAAATGGACATGGGGTGCATAATCTCCATTTACTGAGGCTTCTCCTAAAGTGGCGATTTTTTCACCTTTCTTAAAATTGTCTCCGACATTTAAATTTTCTATACTTTCTAACGATAAATGTCCGTATAAAGTATAAAATTTCTCGTTTTCTACTTCATGTTCTAAAATAATAGTTGGACCATAATCGCCCAGACCTTCGTTATTTTTAAAACTATGAACTTTTCCGTCAAGTGCTGCTAGTACTTTCGTTCCGGCTTCTGTCCATAAATCTAAACCAATATGAATGTTACGTTCAGGAGCAAATTCATTTAAAAAAATAGAACTTCTCTGGTATAAAAACCGACCTTCGATGTAACCGCCAAAGGCAACTTTTGCACTGTTTTCTTTTAAATAATTTGAAATGTATTTTTCAAAATCTTCAGAAGTTTCCAATTTTGCATTGACTAATTCTTGATTCGAATTTGATAAATTGACTGGTGTATATTCTGAAATCAAAATTTCAGCATCTATAACTTTAGTAGGCGGTAAGGCGTTTAATATGGAGCTAAGGGGTTTCATAAAAATTTAAGCAACTTTGTTTATAATTATTAATTCGTTGTGTACTTCTATTCGGGGCAGCATTTTGGCTTTAAACATTTTTGGGTTTATTTCAGAAATATATTTTCTATTTCGAACGTTGTGGGCTTCATCCAAAATCATGGTATTAAATAAAATAAATCCTTCGTCTTTTAGCAACGTGCAAATTCTATCTAAAAAGAATTTTTCAAATAAAAAATTTGGCATGTTTGTATCTTCAAAAACATCTATAATAATAAGATTGTATTTGTCTTTGGTTTTTAAAACAAATTCAAATGCATCGTCGATTACAAGTTCTAATTGTTCAATTTTGTTTAAGTTAAAATATTGATTAGCAACTTGAATCATTTCTGAGTCGATCTCAACTCCAGTTATTTTTCCTTTATATTCAATTTCATCTACCAATGTTTTTACGACGCTTCCGCCGGCAACTCCTAATAATAGAATATGATCCATTTCTAAAATTTTATCATAACCGATATTTCTAAGTCCGTATCTTAAAATGCGTTGCAAACTTCCGTATGAATAATTAGTATTTTCAGAATCCAATACTAATTCACCATTTGCCCATGTAACTTCAATTATTTTGCTTCTTGCAGATTTCTTTTTGAATATTTTTATTGGGATAATATAACTGAAAATTTTTTGAATCATTTTGAATGCTTTTACTCAAATTTAGCATTAAATCTTTTATTTTGCATCAAATTTTGAATGATTAATGAAAAAACTATTATACAAATTCTTATTTTTTAAGCTAATGGGCTGGAAAATAGTAGGAATAGAAAATGCCGAAGTAAAAAAATGTATCTTAATGGTTATGCCACATACGAGTAATCACGATTTTTACATCGGACTTTTTACACGTGGAATTTCTGGATTGGAAATGAATTGGGTAGGAAAGAAGGAATTATTTAAATTTCCGTTTGGTTATTATTTTAGAAGTGTCGGAGGTGAACCTTTAGATCGTTCTGGCGGATTAAATAAAGTAGATTCTATTGCGGCCATTTTTGATCGAAAAGAAGTTTTTCGTTTGGCAGTTGCTCCAGAAGGAACACGCAAAAAAGTAACCGAGATAAAAACAGGTTTTTATTTTATAGCGCTTAAAGCGAATGTGCCGATTGTACCTGTAACTTTTGATTGGGGAAAGAAAGAAGTGAATTTAGGAAAACCATTTTTTCCAACTGGAAATTATGAGGCCGATTTTGAAGTTTTAAAAAAACATTACAAAGGTGTTTTGGGAAAAATTCCTGAAAATGCTTATTCAATTTAGAAAAAAAGAACAAAAGAATTTTCTCATTAAAACCGAGTTAACATTTTTCTCGTAAGTATAATTAACTTTCAAAAATTATATATATGAAAAAAATAATTATTACATCGGCCTTTTTAGTAGCTATTCTTGCATCATGCGACAGTAGCGATTCTGAAAAAACAAATTCTAGTGAAGCAGTCTTATTGACATCTAGTAATACTTCTGGAAAAATTACTTACCAAGATTTATTATCATCTTCTGCAATGGTTAAATCTTTTACTATAGCATCATTAGATGCTGAGGGAATATCTTATAATAGCGATACCGACGCAGTTATTGTCGCTTCTAGAACTAATAATAAATTAGAAACTTACACAGGCATAAAAGAAGCTGTTAAAGCTGGAACGGATAACTTAAAGTTGACTTTGAGTGGTTTGAATACCGAATTTAATAATGCAAGAGAAACTGCCGTTTCGGGTAATGTTGTAATTGTTGCACAAGATCAGTTAGCTTCAAACGGTATGATTAATAAACTTTTTGTTTATAACAAAACTGCTACAGGTTTTACTTTAGTAAAAACATTTACAACCGATTTTAAGTTATGGGGAATTCATTTAAATGGAAATGATTTATATGCTGTAGCCGATTTAACGGGTGATATTGTTTTATTTAAAGATTATATGAATAATGCATCTGGAAATATTACAGCTACAAAAAGAGTTACAATTGCAGGTTTGGTTCGCACACACGGAATTACATATTCAGCTTCAGATGATACTATGATTCTTACAGATGTTGGAAGTGCAACTTCGGGAACTGATGGTGGATTAATTTTTATAAAGAATTTCACATCTGTATTTAATTCAACTGCTGCGGCAGGAACAATTGCACAAACGAGCCAAATAAGAATTTATGGTCCAAATTCGCTTCTAGGAAATCCAGTTGATGTTGCTTATGATCAAGTAACAAAAAAGATTTATGTTGCTGAAAGATTAAATGCTAGTGGAGAAGTTCTAACTTATACATATCCAACTGCATCTGGGGATTTTGCTCCAACAAATGTGAGATTGGAAGCAGGCGTAACATCTGTTTTTGTTTTTAGAAAATAATTTATAATAAACTACTATTAAGCCTGATTCCGATATAGAATCAGGCTTTTTTTTGAAACGCGTGAGAATCGCGTAAATAAAAATTTTCTGTACCAAGATTCAAATACGCGCTAATTTTTCAATTATGAAGAATAAGCCTTAAACCTTCCGTTTTTATAAAAAATCACGATTTTCTCAATTTCTTTATTTGTTAAACTAAAAATTGAGTTTTCTAATTCTGATGAAATTTTAGTTTCTGCTTTTTTCTCTTCTTTTGATTCGATTGGAGAAAATAAATCTTCTCCAAAATTTTCATTTGGTAAAATAGAAGAGATGGTTTTTTCATTTTTTAAAGAAACATCTTCATGTCTTTTTGGAAAATTTCCAGTTCCAAGTAAGATCCAATATAAATCTACTTCTGGAAAAACTTCTATAATTTTCATTACAAAATCTAAACTAGGTTTATTTCTTCCAGATAATAAATGCGACATACTCGAACGTTGCACACCAATTTTATCTGCAAAAGCAGAAGTACTCAAGCTGTAATAATCCATTAAAACTTCGAGTCTTTTTACAAAATCGTCTATGTTTACCATTGTAAATTATTGTTAGAAAATTATCTATTTACAAATGTAAATAAAAAGTTTAACTATAGCAAATTACGGATAACAATAAGACAATTGATGGTGTTTAATTGCAAAGTGATAATTTAAATAAACATACATAAGTTATTGAAATTAAATAAAATAATTTATTTTTTAACACAGCTTTTTCTTTACTAACTCTTTATACACATTATTGAACTTAAAAGACAGAAAAGGTGTTTACATTTATAAATTATTGTTGTTTTTAATAATTTACAATTGTAAAAATAAAGATGTTTACTTTTGTAAACTAATCAAAACACAATGAATTTAGAACAACTTTTTACTCAGTACAAAGAGCAATCAATATCTGGAAGATATCTAACACTAGATCATATTAAACCGCTTTTAGATAAACTCAATACCGATAACCAAGTTCAAACAATAGGAAAATCGGTTTTAGGTGAACCTATATATAGTTACCAAATTGGAACAGGAAAAATCCGTGTGTATTTATGGTCACAAATGCACGGTAACGAAAGCACTACAACAAAAGCTCTTTTTGATTTTATAAATCTATTAAACGACGATACCGACTTATCAAAAAAACTACTTGAAACTTTTACCTTTTATAGTATTCCGATTTTAAATTCTGATGGTGCAAGACTTTATACACGTGCAAATGCAAATGAGATAGATTTAAATCGTGATTCTCAAGATTTAACACAGCCAGAAAGCAATGTTTTACGTCAAGTTTTCGAAACTTTTAAACCTCATTACTGTTTTAATCTTCATGATCAGCGTACTATTTTTGGAGCAGGAACTACAGGAAAACCCGCAACTGTTTCCTTTTTAGCACCTTCATATAATGAAGAAAGAGAAGTAAATGATAATCGTTTAAAGGCTATAAATGTCATTGCTGGAATTAATGAAGAACTTCAAAAATACATTCCAGGTCAAGTTGGACGTTTTGATGATTCTTTTAATATTAATTGTATTGGAGACACTTTTCAGTTTTTGGGGGTTCCGACCATTTTATTTGAAGCAGGGCACTTTCCAGATGACTACGAGAGAGAAATCACACGTAAATTCATCTTTTTCTCGTTAATTTTGAGCTTCAAATTGATTTCCGAAAACGATTTAGTTGATAATAGATTTGGTGAATATTTGAATATTTCACAAAATAATGTGGTTTTTTATGATTTTATGTATAAAAATGTCAAAATAAATTATGATGGTATCGAAATTATTACGAATTTTGTCGCACAATACAAAGAAGAATTAATCGAAAATAAGATTCATTTTAACGCTTACATAGTTGAAGTAGGCGAATTGGAAAAATATTTTGGACATTATGAATACGATGCAAAAGGGCAAGAATATTCAGACGATTTCTCGAATTTTCCGAAAGTGGGACAAAAAGCAAATTTTTATTTAAATAAAAATGTTAAATTTGTTAACGGATTAATAAAAAGTTAATTTTTTTGTGAATTTGTTGTTTTTTATATATAATTTTATACTTTGTAATAGCAATTAGTAATATTAATTAAACAATTATGAGTAAATTTCGTTTAGATGAAGTAGATCACCAGATTTTAGATATGTTAATAGACAATACGAGAGTTCCGTTTACTGACATTGCAAAAAAACTATTGATTTCTGCTGGTACAGTACACGTTAGAGTAAAAAAGATGGAGGATGCCGGTATCATCATGGGGTCTTCATTAGCCTTAGATTACGATAAATTAGGTTATTCATTTATTGCTTATGTTGGGGTTTTCCTTAATAATACATCTCAAACTAAATTTGTATTAGAAAGAATTAATCAAATTCCATTCGTAACTGTAGCTTCTGTAACTACAGGAAAATTCAACATCTTTTGCAAAATTAGAGCAAAAGACACTAAACACGCGAAAGAAGTTATCTTTATGATTGACGATATCGAAGGTGTTTACAGAACAGAAACAATGATTTCATTAGAGGAAAGTATAAACGATAAGAAGCGTTTGATGCATACTATTTTCAAAAATATGTAATAACTTTTCTTGAATGCTATATTAAAATATACCTCAAGTTTATTCTTGGGGTTTTTTTATGACTAATTAACCAACCAACTATAACACGATTATGTATACGTTGCCAAAAATTGAACGTTTTAATCAAGATGTTCTCTCAAAATACCACATTTATAATAGTGTTTTTATAACATTACCTTTTGATTCTATAGATAATACGGGAGTCTTACTTCCTTTATTTACAGAAACTTGCGAAACGGGCTTTAAAAAACAAGAAACACCGAAAGAAATTGTAGATTTCTTTTCAAATAAATTTCTAAACAACGCTTCAGAAACGGAGAAAATCGACTTAATGTTTCGATTTATTCAATATATCGAGCGTCAGATTGTATTGTTTGATGCTATTGAAGATGCTGCTTTTCCAGAAGTTAACAACATGGAAGGACGCGGATCTTTGCGTGATATTAAAGAAAAATCGGATGCTAAAGAAAAAGACGACGAATTAATTCAATTTCTTGAAGATTTCAATGTTCGTACGGTTTTAACAGCTCACCCGACTCAGTTTTATCCTGGACCTGTTTTAGGAATTATAAATGATTTGACGGAAGCTATTCGTCAAAATGATCTTTTGCAGATCAAACAATTACTAGCGCAGCTTGGTAAAACTCCTTTTATTCAAAACGAAAAACCTAATCCGTATGATGAAGCGGTAAGTTTGATTTGGTATTTGGAAAATGTATTTTACGCTACAGCTGGGGAAATTGTACATTACCTTCAAAAAAATATAATGGAAGGAAATCCAATTCAGAACCAATTAATAAAACTTGGTTTCTGGCCAGGAGGTGACCGTGATGGAAATCCGTTTGTTACTACAGAGATTACACTAAAAGTTGCAGATCGTTTGCGTACTTCAATTTTAAAGTGTTATTATGTTGAAATGAGAAATCTAAAACGTAAGTTAACTTTCTCAGGTGTAGACACTTTGGTAGCCGAACTTGAAAATAAACTTTACCGTTCTGTTTTCTATTCTAAAGGAGAAATTTTTATCACTCTAGAAGAATTGCTTACTCAATTAGATAAAATCCGAACTATAATTATTGAGAAACATCAGTCTTTATATTTAGATGAATTGGAAGCATTTTTAGTAAAAATCAACTTATTTGGATTTCATTTTGCGACTTTAGATATTCGTCAGAATAGTAAAATCCATAATGCAGTTTTTAAAGATGTTGTAAATTATTACCTGAATTCTGGTTCAGCAATTTTTCCTGAAAATTACTATGAATTAACAGAAGATGAAAAAATCAATGTTTTATCTAAAGTAAAAGGAAATTTAAATCCTGCTGATTTTGAAAATGAAATTACAAGATCAACTTTAGAATCTGTTCAAGCAATTAAAACTATTCAAACTAATAATGGAGAAGAAGGTGCAAACCGCTACATTATTAGTAATAATGAAAGTGCCTTAAACGTAATGGAAACTTTCGCAATGATTCGTTTGAATAATTGGGAAAATCCTACAGTTGATATTATTCCGCTTTTTGAATCTGTTGACGATTTGCAAAATGCTCATTCTATTATGGAGCAATTGTATACGAATCCAGAATATTCTAAACACTTGAAAGAAAGAGGAAACAAACAAACTATTATGCTTGGTTTCTCTGACGGAACAAAAGATGGCGGTTATTTAATGGCAAACTGGAGTATTTATCAGGCTAAAATTTCTTTAACGGAAATTTCTAGAAAATACGGAATTAAAGCTATTTTCTTCGACGGACGTGGTGGACCTCCAGCACGTGGTGGTGGAAAAACACATAAATTCTACGCTTCATTAGGACCAAAAATTGAGAATAACGAAATTCAAATTACTGTTCAAGGTCAGACAATTAGTTCTAATTTCGGAACTTTAGATTCTTGCCGTTATAATATTGAAAATTTATTGAGTGCTGGTGTTACAAATCAGGTTTTCAGTAAAGGTAAAAACGAATTAACCGCAGATGAAACTCAAATCTTAACTGATTTAGCGAATTTAGGTTACGAGAAATATTTAAGTTTTAAAAATCATCCAAAGTTTATTCCTTACTTGGAAAAAATGAGTACGTTGAAATATTACTCAAAAACAAATATTGGAAGCCGTCCTTCAAAAAGAAGCAAATCTGAATCTTTAGATTTTGCTGATTTAAGAGCAATTCCTTTTGTTGGTTCTTGGAGTCAATTGAAACAAAACGTTCCAGGTTTCTTTGGAGTTGGTTCAGCTTTAAAACATTTTGAAGAATCTGGACAATGGGATAAAGTGAGTAATTTATATCACAATTCATTGTTTTTCAAAACATTGTTAGAAAATAGTATGATGTCATTGGCAAAATCATTCCTGCCATTGACAGCATATATGAGAAACGATCCTGAATTTGGTGAGTTCTGGCAAATTATTTACGATGAATTCTCAGAAACAAAACGTCTTTTGTTGAAAATTGCAGATCACAAAACTTTGATGGAAAATTATCCTGACGGTATAGCATCGATTCAAATTAGAGAGCGTATTGTATTGCCATTATTGACAATTCAGCAATATGCATTATTGAGAATCAATGAGTTAAATAAATCAGAAACTCCAGACGAAGAATTGGTTAAAGTGTATGAGAAAATCGTAACGAGATCTCTTTTTGGGAATACAAATGCTAGTAGAAATTCAGCTTAAATTTGAAAGTTATGAAAGTAGCAGAATTAGTAGAAAATGAATATTCGGGTAATTTTGGAAATTATATCAAGGAAGCTGGTGACGGCGATTTGATTGAAGAACTAGAAATTTCACTTCATGCTTTTATTCGATTTGTTCAGAATATCCCAATGGATAAATTTGACTATCGATACGCTCCAGGAAAGTGGACGATTAAAGATATTATTCAGCATATTTTAGATTGTGAACGAATTTTTGCTTATCGCGCTTTGCGTTTTTCAAGAAATGATAAAACACCATTGCCAAGTTTTGAAGAAGATGATTATGCGAATAGTACGGATTCAAATAAAAGAAGTATTCAAGATTTATTGACAGAACTTTCTGCGCTAAGACAGTCAACTTTATTGTTTTATAAAAGTTTATCTGAAGAACAACTTAAGCGAATTGGAATTGCTTCAAACAATCAAATTTCTGTTCGTGCTTTAGGTTTTGTAATAATCGGACATCAAAAGCATCATCAAAAAGTTTTTGAAGAAAGATATTTGTAAAGTTTAAAATTTATAAATACAAACAAAAAAACCTGTGAACTTTTTCACAGGTTTTTTTGTTTGAATAATATTTCGCAATCTTGTCATTTCGATGAAGGAGAAATTACACTAGAATTTCCGTAATGACAACTAACAATCTGTGTAGAGTCGCGAGTGAGATTTCTCCTTCGTCGAAATGGCAAATTATGCAATAGTTTGATTCTTTCTCTCTAAAAACGCCAAACCAAATCGAATTTTATCATAAGACATTTTTTCTTCAAAATAATCGAAGTACGGTTTCAATGCACTTGGTTTTTCTAATTCAATTTGAGCTTTCTCAATTTTAGAAATTTCTTCATCAGAAACAAATTGACTCAAATCTAAATCATGACCATCAACAAATAATTTGGCAAGATGAGAAATAACTGTTGTTTGACTAATGCTTCTTCTTTCTGCAATTTCTTCTACAGAAATTCCGCTTTCAAATAATTCTAGCGTTTTTTTATAAGTACTGTCTTTCTTATCTTTTTTAACTACAGATTTATTTCTATGAAATTCAATTATCGCGTTAATAAATTCAGTTCCATATTTTTCTAATTTAGCTTTACCAACTCCTTCTACCGCAAGGAAATCTTCATCAGTCATTGGTCTTAAAACTTCCATTTGTCTTAATGAAGCATCACTAAAAATTACATAAGCAGGAACTTCTTCTTCTTGAGCAATTTCGTAACGTAATTTTCGAAGTGTTTCAAAAAGCGAATTTTTAGCTGTTTTGGCTTTTGATTCTTTAATTTCGTTTTTATCAATGACCTTTTTGACAACAGTTGTCAGTTTTACTTTTTCTCCTTCAAACAAAACTTTTTTTGCAAAAGGAGTAAGGAGGATTTTATTATGCTGATGAAAAGCAATTTCACAATAACCTAAATTTATTAGCTGAATTAGATATTGATTCCAGTCGTACCAAGAAATATCATCGCCAATTCCGTACGTTTTTAGCGTTTGATAATTTTTTTCGTAGATATACGCGTTTCTCGATCCTCTTAAAAAATCTACAATTACAGTCAAAGGCTCAGATTCCTGTAAACGAGTTATTGCCGACAATGCTTTTTGCGCGAGAATCGTCCCATCGAAAAAAGTTGGCGGATTTTTGCAAATATCGCAGTTTCCACAATTCTCGGTAACCAATTCCCCAAAATAAGAAAGCAGGATTTTTCTACGGCAGCTTACGGCATCCGCATATTGTTTCATACGATCTAATTTTGCTAATTGAATATCAGAATTCAAACCATCTGAAGCAAACTTCTGAAGTTGAATTACATCTGCGTAACTTTCAAACAAAAGAGTTTCGGCTGGCAAACCATCACGTCCCGCACGTCCAATTTCCTGATAATAACCTTCAATATTTTTGGGAAGATTGTAATGAATAACCCAACGAACATTCGATTTGTCGATTCCCATTCCAAAAGCAATTGTTGCACAAACCACTTGACAATCATCATTAATAAATTGATCTTGAGTTTTAGCACGAGTTTCATTGTCTAAACCAGCATGATATGCTTTTGCAGAAATACCATTTTTCCTTAATTTTTCAGCCAGTTCTTCAGTTGTTTTACGACTCAAACAATAAATAATTCCTGACTCATTGGGTTTGTCTTCAATAAAATCAATAATCTGTTTAACACGATCTAATGCCGGACGAACTTCCAAACTAAGATTTTTACGATCAAAAGAAGCAATAAAAGTTTTAGGCCTTTTTAAATTTAACTGTTTTACAATATCTGTACTAGTTGCTTTATCTGCAGTTGCGGTTAATGCCAAAACTGGAGTAGAAGGGAAGCGACTTTTTAAATAACCAAGATTTGTATAAGCTGGTCTAAAATCATGACCCCAAGAAGAAATACAGTGCGCTTCATCAATTGCTATTAAACTAATATTCAATTCATTAAAAGCCATATCTAAATATGAAAGACTTTCTGGAGCAATATATACCAATTTAAAAGTATTGGATTTTAAATTGTCAATATAATATTGCTGTTCTTGTGATGATTGTGAACTATTTATGAAACAAGCAGAAATTCCGTTTGTTTTTAAACTGTCTACTTGATCTTTCATCAAAGCAATTAGTGGTGAAATTACAATCGTAATTCCAGGTAAAATTAAAGCCGGAAGTTGAAAACATATTGATTTTCCTCCTCCCGTTGGCATAATTGCTAATGTATCTTGCCCCGAAAGAATTGTATTTATTATGGTTTCCTGATTTGGTCTGAATTTTTCAAAACCAAAATTTTCTTTTAACGTTGCATGTAAAATTTCTGAAGTCATGGGCGCGTAATTTTTATATCGTAAGTTTAAAAATAAGAATAATCTTATAAATATAAAAATTTAATATTAGTAAGTATTTATAGGTATAAAAAAAGGAACCCAAGTTGAGTTCCTTTTATTTATTTTAAAGAAAATGAATTAATCTTCATCATCTTCATCATCGTCTTCGTCAGCAATATCATCCGGGTCTCTGTCTTCATCGTCATCATCATCTCCGCCATCAGTATCTGGTTTATCAACTGCATCATCGTCGTCATCGTCATCGCTATCATCGTCAAGATCAAGACCTTTTACTGGTTCGATTGTATCAACATCCAAATCAATGTCATCATCTTCATCGTAGTTTTCAATTCTGTCAGCAAGCTTAGTACTAATTTTTACCAAGTAAATTGTATCTTCAGTACGAACTTCAACAGCTTCAACCAATTCGTTTTTAGCATTTCTAAAACGGATTACATCCGAGTCGTCATAACCATCAGGAAATTTTTCAACCAAAAGGTTCAAAATTTCGTTGGTAAGTTTAGCGTAGTCTACTATAACTCTTTTCATAAATTATTTTATAAATCTAATAAATATGCAAAAATTAACGGAGCAACAATTGTAGCGTCCGACTCAATAATAAATTTAGGGGTTTTGATGTCTAATTTACCCCAAGTGATTTTTTCATTTGGAACTGCTCCAGAATAAGAACCATAACTAGTTGTTGAATCTGAGATTTGGCAGAAATAACTCCAAAATGGAACATCGTGCATTTCCATATCTTGATACAACATTGGTACAACGCAGATAGGGAAGTCACCAGCTATACCACCACCGATTTGGAAAAATCCAATTCCGTTAGAACTGTTTTTTGAATACCAATCCGCAAGGTAAGTCATATATTCAATACCAGATTTCATGGTAGATGCTTTCAATTCACCTTTAATTACGTATGAAGCAAAGATATTTCCCATTGTACTATCTTCCCATCCTGGAACGATAATTGGTAAATTTTTCTCTGCAGCTGCATACATCCAGCTATCTTTTAAGTCAATTTCGTAATATTCTTCTAAAACACCAGATAACAACATTTTATACATGAATTCATGCGGAAAATAACGTTCTCCTTTATCATCTGCATCTTTCCAGATTTTGTAAATGTGTTTTTGTAAACGACGGAAAGCTTCATGCTCAGGAATACAAGTGTCTGTAACACGATTTAATCCTCTTTCTAATAAAGCCCACTCGTCTTCTGGAGTTAAATCACGGTAATTAGGTACTCTTTCATAGTGAGAATGAGCCACTAAATTCATGATATCTTCTTCTAGATTCGCACCAGTACATGAGATAATATGTACTTTGTCTTGTCTAATAATTTCGGCAAAAATTTTACCAATTTCAGCTGTACTCATTGCGCCAGCCATACTCACAAGCATCTTTGCGCTATCGGCTAATTGCTGCTCATAAGCTTTTGCAGCGTCTACTAATGAAGCAGAGTTGAAATGCAAATAATGTTTTTCAATAAACTGACTGATTGGTCCTTTCATTTCTTTTGTTTTTGTTTTTTTTTTTTGAATTAAAAAGTTTAACCTTTTTGGATGTTAATGCAAATTAAGAATTTTCTAAAGATATACATTACTTAATTTGTCGTTTTTTTTACAACTTTTTTTTATATCCTAAAATCTTTAAAACGTCATCTGAAGTCTGTTGTTCTGAGAAAACCTCAGTTGCCAAAATTCCATTTTCGTCTCTGTCAATTAAAATATGTTTTGGTTGCGGGATTAGACAGTGGTGCAAACCTCCGTATCCTCCAATTGTTTCCTGATAAGCGCCAGTATTAAAGAAACCAATATATAAAGGTTTTTCTTTATTGTACTTTGGCAAATAAATGGCGTTCATGTTTTGTTCAGAATTGTAATAATCGTCACTATCACAAGTCAAACCTCCTAACAGAACCCGTTCGTAAGTATCATTCCAACGATTAACCGCCAGCATAATAAAACGTTTGTTTATAGCCCAAGTATCTGGTAAAGTGGTAATGAAAGATGAGTCGATCATATTCCATTTTTCTCTATCATTTTGTTGTTTTTGATACAAAATCTGATAGATTGCACCACCGCTTTCGCCTACAGTAAATGATCCAAATTCCGTAAAAATATTAGGAACATCAACTTCAGCTTCATCACAGGCAATTTTAATCTGATTGATAATTTCATCAATCATATATTGGTAATCATATTCAAAAGCAAGTGAATTCTTAATCGGAAAACCTCCACCAATGTTCAAACCATCTAGAGTAGGGCATTCTTTTTTAAGAGCAATGTAAACTTTAATACATTTTACAAGCTCATTCCAGTAATATGATGTATCGTTGATTCCAGTATTGATGAAAAAGTGAAGCATTTTAAGCTCTAATTTATCATTTTCCTGAATTTGTTTTTTATAGAAAGAAACAATGTTTTTGTAACCAATACCTAATCTTGAAGTATAAAACTCAAATTTAGGCTCTTCTTCTGCAGCAATACGGATTCCAATTTTGAATTTTCCTTTAATTTCTGCCTGAAGCAAATCTAATTCTTCGTAATTATCAATAATCGGAATAGTATTTTTGTGTCCACTATTGATTAATCTCGCAATATTGCTGATGTATTCGTCTCTTTTGAAACCATTACAGATAACGTACGTACTTTTATTGATTTTACCGTTTTCAAGTAAGTTTTCTACAATATTAACATCAAAAGCAGATGATGTCTCTATGTGAATGTTATTCTTGAAAGCCTCATTCATAATATACTCAAAATGAGAACTTTTTGTACAATAGCAATAATAGTATTTTGCGTCGTATTTATTCTTTTCCATTGATTTTCTGAACCAAGATTTTGCCTTGTTGATATTTTCAGAAATTTGAGGTAAATAAGTAAACTTTAATGGTGTACCATATTGTTCAACAAGTTTCATCAAATCGATGTTATGAAACTGAAGATTGTCTTTGTTTAATTTAAATTCCTCTTGTGGAAAGTAGTATGTTTGGTTTATTAGATCAGAATATTTTGTATTCATTTATTTGTCAACTTTTAGAGATTGTATTTATAACTTAAATTTAGTGTTTTTTCGGTGCTAAATCTAAAATTCAAACCCTAATATTGGCAAATATAATCGGCAGCTTCTCGTGCTCGGCTTTTGAACATTGGAAAACATCAAAACAAAGCGGACTTTTACTATTATAAAAACGATTCAACATTCTAAGTAAAGAACTGTTGAGGCGGTTTCTGTAAGAGCTAAATTGTCTTTGCTGCTTGTTTGTTTTCATGGGGCAAATGTAAAAAATAAAATATACCAAATGCAACGCTTTCGATTAAAAAAAGTTTAAGATTTATAATCTTGAAACGCGTCTAGAATTAATTTATTTTCAACGGATTGGTTAATTTTTATTTTTCCGATTCCTTCAATCAATGCAAATTGAATCAAACCGTATTCATTTTTTTTGTCGTGAATCAGCAATTCTAAGATCGGATCAATGTCATTTTCTTCAAAAATAATATCTTCATAAATTCCTTTAATGATCGTTTTTATTTCTCTGTATTCTTCAGGCGAAATTAGATTTTTCTGTAAAGAAATATAACTTTCCAAAATCATTCCCACAGCAATTGCTTCTCCATGCAATAAAGTCGTTTTTTCTTCACTTTCTAAAAAATAACCTTCAATTGCATGTCCTAAAGTATGTCCGAAATTCAAAGCTTTACGAATATTTTTTTCTGTCGGATCCTGAATAACAATTTCATTTTTAATTTCAACCGAACGATAAATTAATTGATCTAATTCATCAAAAACAATAGATTTTAAGTCTGAAAATTGTCTCCAATATGGTGCATCGTAAATAAGACCATGTTTTAGCATTTCGGCTAAACCAGAACGCATTTCGGTTTGAGGTAAAGTTTCTAGATATTCTGTATCAATTAATACCATTTGAGGCACATTGATTACACCAATTTGATTTTTAAGATTTCCTAAGTCAACTCCTGTTTTTCCTCCAACAGAAGCATCAACCATAGATAATAAAGTTGTCGGAACATTAATAAAGTCAACACCTCTTTTAAAAGTAGAAGCAACAAAACCGCCTAAATCAGTAACAACACCACCGCCTACATTAATAACAAGTGATTTTCTATCTGCACCAAGTTCGGTCAATATATTCCAGATTTCAATACAAGTTTCAATATTTTTATTTGCTTCTCCAGCTTCAAATTCAATGATTTCTATTGCTAATTCAGTTTCTAAATGCGGAATGAATTTAGGAAGGCAATATTCATTTGTCTGATCATCAACAATAATAAATATATTTGAGTATTTATTTTCTTTTAAATGTTTATTTAAAGCTTCGTATGCATTTTGGTTGAAATGTACGAGGTAATTATTGGCTTGAATAGATTGCATAATACTTTAGTTATTTGAAACCGCAAAATAAGGCATTTTAAGCTAAATAATATTCAAACTTTAACTCTAATTTGTTTTAAAATGAATGATTGTTGTTAGTAAATATTATTATTGGTGTATTAACAACAACTATTTGCAGACTCTTTCAATCATTTTACTAGCTTCAGGATAGTTTTTTGTTTCAGAAATATTTAGATATTTACAAGTATTAGAATTATCATTATCTTGTAGATAACAGATTGCAAGAAAATATTCTGTTTTGCCGTCGTTTAATCCTGGGTATTTCAAAGCATTTAATAAATAATTTATTGCTTTTTTTGATTGACCATTTTTTAAATAATAAAAACCAATATTTTGTGCTGCATAAATACTTTTGGGATCAATTTTCAAGGCCTTTTGAAAGGACTTTAAAGCTTTATCTAATTTTTTTTGTTCTTCAAACTTTTGACCTTCAGTAAGTATATCTGCTATTAATAGATCGTTTTTACGCTTTTTTATTGCTTGTTCATCTACGATATTAGTATTTTGAATCTGTGTCAATAATTGTTTTGCTTCTGAATAATTTTTATTTTTTGATAAACTAAAATATTTAAGAGCGTTTACTTTATCATTCAATTTTAAATAACAAATAGCTAGATAAAACTCGGTTTTACCGTCATCTAACCCTGGATAATTTAATGCTTCAACTAAAGCTTTTATTGCTTTTTCAATTTGACCTTGTTTTAAGTAATTAAATCCTATATTTTGCGATATGTACACGTTTTTATGGTCGATGTTTAAAGCTTTTTCGTATGATTGCAAAGCAGTATTTAAATCAGATTTGCTCTCGAAATCCTGCCCTCTAATTAAAAAATTTGTAATTAAAAGATCATTTTTTCTTTTATTAAAGCACTGTCTTTAGGGAATTCTTTTAGTGCTTTATTTACAAAATTTATTAAACTCTCATAATTATATCCTGAAGATTGAAGTCCTTTAGCTGCTTGCAACCATGTTTCACTCATCGGTCTGTATTTATTAAATAACTTGTGTTCTTTTAGTATTTCTAAAGTGTCTCTTTTTGAAATAGCATAACCAACAGATACTTTATAAATGTTATAATTTCTAGGACGAATGTAAAACGCTTACTTAGCATAAACATAGGCACTATCCAAATCACCTTTTTCTCTAGCAATTACTTGTTTGTAAAAATCAATACGTCCAGAAAAGCCATTAATTTTCTTCGCTTTAGAAAAACATTTATGTGCCTTTTCATATTGTTTCTCTCTAATGTAATAAATTCCTGCATATTCATAAAATGATTCTGATGATGACAATACATTTGGGTATGCTGCCATTTTATTTACCACATCATCTCCAGTTAAAAATCCTTTTTTATTATCATTAATATTATCCCTTTTTATTAGAAATTCTAAATTCGATGATTTATAAATGATATATGCAGAATAGCTAGTCAATGATGCAATTAATATTAAAACTAGTATTATAGGTTTTAATGAATTATTTTTCAATGAAAAAGAATATTCTTCTCTAGATTCATTAGTTAATGTCAAAGCAATCAATAAACTAAAAAATATTGCTACAGTCGGCCTGTACATTGGAAAATTGAAAAATGAATCTATGCCATAGACAATAAGCAACATTAAAACCAATAATGCAATAGTTTTCTTCTCTCTATTTTTTGATTTTAAAATATTCCTTAAATTAATGATAAGTAGATATATAAATATTGATAAATAAATCAAACCATTAACTATTCCTGTTTCAGCTAATATTTCAAGAAAATCATTGTGTGCATGTAAAGAGACCCAAGAATCATTTTCAGTTGTCTTTTCATAAGAAACAGATTCAACTTGGTAATTCTCCAATCCAATCCCGAAAAATGGGCTTTTTTGAGTCATTTTTAAAGCATTGCACCAAAATGATAGACGTGCCTGGACAGATTCATCTTTTGTATTTATTTGACTAATTCTATTTTCTAATGAGGTATATCGATCATTATTTTTTGATATTTTAAAAATCGAATTAGAGAATAAAATTGCTAAAATCAGTGGAATTGTAAAACTTAAAGATTTTTTTATGATAGATTTTTTTAAAGAATGCTCTCGTATTAAATAAACAGTAAAAATTAAAATTATATTAATCATTGCTGTACGAGCTCCTGTCAGGAATACAACTGTAAGAACACAAAATAAAGCGATGACTAAAAAAAATTTTTTAAAGCTTTTAAAATGTGTTATTCCTAGTAATATAAACGGAATTTTTATAGTTAAACTAACAGCTAAAATATTGATATTTCCAGTATTACCTTTAATATTATTCAATAGATCAATTATTGTAGTTTGTTTTGGAACAATAATAAAATCATATAATTGTTGCCAAGCTTGAAAAAAAGCGCTAATGCTAACAATAAACATTATTTTATAAAACAGATCTAGCTTATTTTTTAGTAAAATCGTCAGATTTATAGTTAAACAAAATATAATTATAATTTCGGTTATTTTGGTGAGAACAAGTGAAGTATTCTTAGCAAAGAAAAATGTTATAGCGCATAAAACAATAAATAGTAAATAAAGCTTAAAAAGATAACTCTTTTTTAAAATTGAAAAAATCGAATGAAAAATCAAGCTTGTATTAAAGTAAATATAAACTGAAATAATCAAATTTATTAATGACAAATACAAGAACTGAGGGTTGATAATTTCAATACTTTTAAAATACGGAAAGAAATCAATAATCAATAATGATATTATAAAAAATAATATAACAAAATTAGGAAAGCTTTTTTTTTCTTTAGCCTCATTAAGTATCTTGTCTACACTCTTCTCCTTCATGATTTTTATTTTTTTGCAAAATTACAAAAATAACGAAGTAAAATCCTACTTTTTAAATAAAAAATATTCTGAAACAATTTAAAGATATTAAAAAATATCACTCGATTTCGTAAATAATATTCAAAACAGTCTATATCTTTGCACAAAAACTAAACTTAATGGAAAAAATATTCGATAACACTCAAGTTGCATTTTCACTAAAAAGTGATACAGAACTTGATCGAGCCTATTTTCTTTTCAAAATGATTGACAGTGAGCCATTAGTAAGAATTGGTACTGCTGTAACTAATTTTGCAATTAAAGCTCATTTACCAGTAGAAGGACTAATTCGTGCAACTGTTTTTGACCATTTTTGCGGTGGTGTAAACGAAAATGATTGTCTTAGTGTAGTAGACAAGATGTTTACAAAAGGAGTTTCGTCTGTTTTGGATTATTCTGTTGAAGGAAAAGAAGAAGAAGAGCAGTTTGATGCCGCTTTAGAAATGACTTTACGAACTATCGATTTTGCTAAAGAACGTTTGGCAATTCCGTTTGCAGTTTTTAAGCCAACTGGTTTAGGACGTTTTGAGTTGTATGAAAAATTGGGAGAAAAACAAACTTTAACTTCAACTGAACAAGCAGAATGGGATAGAGTAGTAGCTCGTTTTGATAAAGTTTGTGGCGAAGCACATAAAAAAGATGTTGCATTATTGATTGACGGTGAAGAAAGCTGGATGCAAGATGCAGCAGACGATTTAGTTACCGATATGATGCGCAAATACAATAAAGAAAAAGCTATTGTATTTAACACATTACAAATGTATCGTTGGGATCGTTTAGATTATTTGAAAAAACTTCACGAAGTTGCTAAAACTGAAGGTTTTTATATCGGAATGAAACTGGTTCGTGGCGCTTACATGGAAAAAGAAAATAAAAGAGCGGAAGAAAAAGGTTATGTTTCTCCAATTTGTGTTTCAAAAGAAGCTACGGATGTAAATTACGATAATGCTGTACATTATATGTTAGAGCATCTTGATAAAATGGCCATTTTTGCTGGAACTCACAACGAGTTGAGTTCTTACAAATTGATGGAAATGATGGCTCAGAAAGGAATTGGCAAAAACGATCCAAGAATTTGGTTTGGTCAATTGTATGGTATGAGCGACAATATTAGCTACAACTTGGCTGAAAACGGTTATAATGATGCTAAATATTTACCATTTGGGCCAGTTAAAGATGTTATGCCGTACTTAATTCGTCGTGCTGAAGAAAATACTTCGGTTGCAGGGCAAACAAGCCGCGAATTATCTATGATTAAAGCAGAACGTAAACGTAGAAAAGGAAAATAATTTTTAAGTTTTCGGTCTCGGTTTACAGTTGACATAAAAAAGCTCCAATGAAAATTGGAGCTTTTTTCGATTTATTGCAAACTGGACTAAAGTCCAGCCCTACAATATGTATCGAGCCAAAGGCTCTTAATTAGAGTTCCGAAGGAACAAAGAATATTGTAGAGCTGGACTTTAGTCCAGTTTAAATAAATATTAGATTAAAAATGAAATCCGTTTAAGAATTACTAAATTGAAGATTGCTTAAATTTTTATAAATCCCATTTTCAAGATTTATTAATTCTTGATGCGTTCCTTGCTCAGAAATTTTTCCGTTGTCTAAAACCAAGATTTTATCAGCGTTTCTAATTGTAGAAAGTCTGTGTGCGATTATAATACTCGTTCTTCCTTCCATTAAAACTTCTAGAGCTTCTTGAACCAATTTTTCGCTTTCGCTATCTAAAGAAGATGTAGCTTCATCTAAAATTAAAATACTTGGGTTTTTAAGCAAAGCTCTTGCAATTGCAATACGCTGACGTTGTCCGCCTGAGAGTTTAACACCGCGTTCTCCAACCAAAGTTTCAAATTTCTCTGGAAAACTATCTACAAAGTTGAAAGCATTTGCTTGTTTTGCTGCAGCAATTATTTCTTCTTCAGAAGCATTCGGTTTTCCGTATGCAATATTTTCTCTAATAGTTCCGCCGAAAAGAATAACATCTTGCGGTACAATACTCATATTTCCACGAAGATCTTCCAAATCATAGTCATGAATATTCTTTCCATCAACTAATATTTCTCCAGAAGTAATATCGTAAAATCGTAATAATAAAGAAGAAATGGTAGATTTTCCGGCACCACTTGGTCCAACAATTGCAATTTTCTGCCCGAAATCGGCATTAAAATTAACGTCTTTTAAAACCTGAACTTCTTTTCTTGAAGGATAGCTAAAAGCAACATTTTTGAACGCTACATTTCCTTTTATTTTCTCAATTGGAGAAGTTTTCAAATTCGCATTAATTGCTTCTGGAGTTTCTTCTAATAATTCAAAAACACGTTCTGTTGCTCCAACCGCTTTTTGGATTTGAGCATACATTTCGGCAATTCCACCAAAAGAAGCACCGATAAAAGTAGTATATAAAACAAATGAAATTAAATCTCCAACGCCTTCAACCTCACCTTTAATTGTCAAAGTGATTCCGTACCAAACTACGGCAACAACACATCCGAAAAGACAAAGAATAATAAACGAAGCAAAATAACCTCTGTATTGACCTCCTTTAATAGCAATTTTTACAATTTCTCTGATTTTATTTTTATAACGCTGAATTTCGTACCATTCGTTAGCAAAAGCTTTCACATTGCTAATTCCTTGTAAAGTTTCTTCAACAATAACTTGACTTTCGGCAACTTTATCTTGAGTTTTCTTTCCGTATTTACGAATAAATCTTCCAAAAATTACGGCTGCAATTGCTACAACAGGTACAATTGCCAACATCATAAAAGTTAGTTTCGGACTAATGCTTCCTAAAATAATAAATCCACCAATGATTAAAATAAATTGACGCAGAAACTCAGCAATTGTGGTGCTGAAAGTATCTTGCAATTGCGAAATATCAGCGCTGATTCGGCTATTAAGTTCACCAACACGTTTTTGAGAATAAAACGACATCGGCAATTTTATTAAATTTTCATATAAAGCAAAACGAATGTTAGAAAGCGAATTTTCTGTAAAATTGACAAATAATGAAATTCTGAAAAAAGAGAAAACGGCTTGAAGAACCAAGATTGCCATTAATCCTAATGCAATTTCGTTTGCTTTAGAAAGATCTTTATTAGTTACGCAATCTACAAGCATTCCCATTAACTTAGGAAAGGCTAGGGCAGTTGCGCTTGTTAAAAAGAGGAAAATCAAACCAACAAAAAATTTCCATTTATGGTTTTTAGCATATTTAAAAATTCGGAGTGCTTTTTGAAGGGAATTAGAGTTTAATTTAGCTTTCGGTAAATCATTTTCTTGAAATCTTGCCATTTGAATATACAATTAAGGTACGCAAAGGTATGATTATAGCAAATTAATACAAAAGGAATATTATGAAATAGCTTTTGAGTATTGAATATTTAACTAAAATTAAGAAAATCAAACTTTTTTTATTTTTTTAAATTGCTGAAAAATAGATTTATAAATAATTTATTGAAATTATTTTTCACTTTTTTCAAAAAAAGGCTTGCAAATACAAAATCTAAACGTATTTTTGCACCCGCAATCACAAAGATGGCAACCTAGTAAAATAGGGCGATTAGCTCAGCTGGTTCAGAGCACCTCGTTTACACCGAGGGGGTCGGGGGTTCGAACCCCTCATCGCCCACAAATTTTTTCAAAAAAAGGCTTGCAAATACAAATTCTAAGTGTATATTTGCACACGCTATCATAAAGATGGCAACCTAGTAAAATAGGGCGATTAGCTCAGCTGGTTCAGAGCACCTCGTTTACACCGAGGGGGTCGGGGGTTCGAACCCCTCATCGCCCACAAAAAACTCCTTAAGAAATTAGGGAGTTTTTTTTCGCTTTTTGAGTGCTTATGAATTATAATCAACACTCAACTTTGGGGAGATACTCAAGCGGCCAACGAGGGCAGACTGTAAATCTGCTGTGTGAACTTCGCAGGTTCGAATCCTGCTCTCCCCACAAAAGTAAAAGCCTGTAAATCGAAAGATGTACAGGCTTTTTTATTTTTAATAAGTTTATTTTATTTCTATACTTTCGCAACGAATTTCTTTATTTCTAATTCATAAAAAAGATTTTATGCTTTTAGACTAAGTTCTGTTCTGCAAACATCAAAGCTCCTCGATTTTTATATTTCTTTAGTTAATCGATCCAATTCTTTTAGTAAAGTAGGAAATCTAAATTCACCAGCCATACTTTCAACTTTATTATATGATTCTTCTAAATCAATTCCGATAGAAGTGATGTACAACGGTTTTTTACTGTCACCTCTAAATAAAGCTTTTTTATTTTCTTCGATCGACGCAAAATTTGTTTTAGCAACGCCAATAATTGGAATTTCTTTGTTTAATTTCTCATACAAATAACCGCCTAAACCATATTTCTTTTCATCATCTAAATAAACAAAACCATCAACTACAATTACTTCAATTTTAGATAAATCAATCTGCTTCAGCAAACTTAAAATACAAGGTAATTCTCTTTTATAAAATTCGCCAGGAATATATTCTTCAACGTTTTCAATGATTTCAGAATAAACTTTAAAATTTTTGTCTTCATTCCATTTTTCAAATTCAAGGCAAACTGTTTTTGCTTTATCGTCAAAATAGTAAGTGTCAAAAGCTAAAATCATGTGGTTAAAATATTTACTGGTAATGTTAATTTTGAATAATGCAGATAAGCTAATATATAAAAAAAAACATTCTTGTATGAACAATCAAATTGGAAAAATATTATTTTAGTCATTTAATTTTTACCAGCATAATATGGGAATTATTTGTGAATTTTATAGAGTTGAAGATAAAATAATTGATGAATTCATTGACAAACCTGCGCAATTCGAAAGATATTTCTATGATTTCTATGTAAACCCAGATGGTGAATTTCATCAAGAAGGAGATAATTTTTTTTATACTGACAAAGCTTGGGATATTGCCATTTATTTATTACAAAGTAACGATTGCTCTAAAGATAAAATTCTTAATAAAATAGATGGCATTCAAGTTTCAAAGAAGATTGAAGGGTTAAACTTTATTAAATCAAAAGATGTTGAGTTAATAAATAACGTAATGAAAAATATTACTACAAACGAAATTTTAGCTTCGTATGACCAAGAAAAAATGATAAAAGATGGTATTTACAGAGCTGGATGGTTTACTATAAATAATAGTCTTGAATATATTTTACATCATGTGGAAACCATTCAAAAAGCTTTTCAAAAGTCATCAGAAAAAGGACATGGAATATTAATTCTAAAAGGATAATTATTTTAAATTCAGAAACTTATAGATTAATTGATTAACTTGGATAATAATCAATTAAAAATAAAGTTTATGAAAACTAAAATGATATGGGGAAATCTTGTTTCTAATGATTTACAAAAAACAATTCAATTTTACACTGATTTAGGTTTCAAACAAAATGGAAAAGAAACAGAAGATTTAGTGAGTTTTATTTTCGCTGAAAACAATTTCATTATCAACTTTTTTGTTCCCAAAAGATTAGAAGTTGCAGTAAAAGGAAAATTGGCAAACGCCAAAATAGAAAACGAAATTATCTTTTCTTTATCAGCAAATAGTAGAGAGGAAGTTGATCTTTGGTACAAAAAAATAAAAGAAATTGGAGGAACCATTTTTTCTGAACCAGAAAATTATGAAGTTGGTTATACTTTTGGTTTTACAGATCCTGACGGACATAAATTTAATTTTTTGTATTGGCCGGGAATGTAGTTTTTTTTTGCCATATGACAAATTCTCAATAAAAACTTATTCCTAACTTTCGTGCATGAAAGAATTAGTAAATTATATATTGCAATTTGGCAATTTAAATCAGCAGCAGATTGATTTAATTTTATCTAAAGCCCAAGAAAGAGAAATCCGTAAAGAAGATTATTTTTCTGAAGCTGGGAAAGTTTCTGTTGAAGTTGGTTTTATTTTAGAAGGAATTCTGCGAGTTTGTTACTACAACAACAAAGGCGAAGAAATCACGAAATACTTTATAGACGAAAATAATCTAGTAGTAGATTTAGAGAGTTTCGATAATAATATTTGTTCATCTGCCTACGTACAAGCAGTTACAGATTGTAAAATGATTGTATTTTCTAAAAAAGATTGGCAAGAATTATTAAACACCATTATTGGTTGGGATACAATTGTGCACAAAATAATTTCCAAAGCTTTAATGCAAAAAGTAGCAAGAAGAAGTCCACTGGTTTCTGAAGATGCTACAACGCGTTATTTGTCTTTTATGGAAATGTTCCCAAATGTAATCAATCGTGTTCCGCTTTCTTATTTGGCTTCCTATTTAGGAATCACACAATCTTCTTTAAGCAGAATTAGAAAAAATATTCGCTAAAAAATCGCTTTTTGTCATTTGGCAAATGTTTTTATTTTTTATCTACAGAACTTTGCTTCAATAATTTAAAACAACAGAAAATGAATTCAGTATTAATTACAGGCGCAAATAGAAGCATAGGTTTAGAAACAGCAAAACAACTTTCAGAAAAAGGATTTTTTATTTATTTAGGAAGTCGTGATCTTGCAAAAGGTGAAGAAGTTGTAAAAGAACTAAACGAAAAAGGATTTCAAAACATAAAAGCGATTCAGATTGATGTTACAAACGACGAAAGTGTTTTAGCAGCAAAAAATAGCATCGAAAAGGAGCAAGGCAAATTAGATATTTTAATCAATAATGCTGGAATTTTAGGCGATGTTCCGCAAGATTCTTCCACAACTTCTGTAGCAAATATTCAGAATGTTTTTGACACCAATTTTTTTGGAGTAATTAGAGTTACACAAGCTTTTATTGAGCTATTAAAAAAATCAGATAATCCGAGAATCAGCAATATTACTTCTGGTTTAGGTTCTTTGACTTTACACAGTGATCCAACGTGGAAATATTATGCTTTTAAAGCAGTTTCTTATGTTTCTTCAAAAACGGCTTTAAATGCTTTTACCATTACTTTGGCACACGAATTAAAAGATTTGGGTTTTAAAATAAACGCAATTGATCCTGGTTATACCGCAACTGACTTTAATCATCATAGCGGACCTGCGAGTGTAGAAAGCGCAGCAAATTTCATCATTAAACATACTTTAGATGAAAACGGGCCAACAGGAAAATTCTACAGCCCCGATATAGAAAACGAAAGCGAAGAAAGTCCTTGGTAAATAAAATCTAAAAAAATTAAAACCCTCATAAATATTAGATTTATGAGGGTTTTAGCATTTAAATAACGTTAACTTTTCAAGAAAATTAGTATTTTAGTGCGCAATTAGTTTGAATAGAAATTAGTAAAGAAAATAACATGTCAATAACAACAGAAGCAGAATTAATCGGAATGAAAAAAGCGAGTGAAGCAGTTGCTTTTACTTTGAAAGAAATGAGAAAATTTGCCAAACCCGGAATCTCTACAAAAGAATTAGACGATTATGGCGGACAAATTCTCAACGATTTAGGAGCTAAATCTGCGCCCTATTTGACTTATGGTTTTCCGGGTTGGACTTGCATTAGTGTTGACAACGAATTTTGTCACGGAATTCCGTCTGATAAAAGAATTCTACAAGAAGGAGATTTAATTAATATTGATGTTTCTGCAGAATTAGGCGGTTTTTGGTCAGATAACGGCGGTTCTTTCGTTATTGGATCCGATGTAAATGAGCATCAAAAATTAGTCGAAGCTTCAAAAGATATTTTACACAAAGCCATTTATAATATCAAAGGCGGCGTTCGTATTTCTGACATAGGATTTTTAATTGAAACTGAAGCTAAAAAACGTGGTTATAAAGTAATTAAGAATTTAACTGGGCATGGAGTAGGGAGAAGTCTTCATGAAGCGCCACACGAAATTGGCAACTATAGAGATCGTTTTAATCAAACAAGATTTAAGAAAAATTCTGTTGTTGCCATTGAAACGTTTATTTCTACAACTTCTACTTATGCAGAAACTTTACAAGACGGCTGGACAATGGTCGGAAATAAAGGCGGATTTATGGCGCAGCACGAACATACGATTGTGGTTACAGAAGGAAAACCAATTATTCTGACCGAAATGAATGAAATTTGGAATTAGGAAAAATATAAAGTAAAAAGCTCCATTAGAAATAATAGAGCTTTTGTATTTTTAGATAGATTTATTTTGTTTATTAAATTCGGTAACTAGTTTTTTATTGGCTTCAATTATCTTACTTGGATGTATCATATTTCGATTGAATATAAAATCATAGTTTATATCTTTTGGCTTAAATTGATTTACTCCATACGCCACACTATTTGGCGGAATATCTTTTGTAATAATAGAACCAGCACCAATAACAGAATTTTCTCCAATTACTATAGGACCTAAAATTTTAGCTCCATCAGCAATTATAACATTTTTAGCAATAATCGGATTTCCAACATTTTCCCATTCTTTATTAATTTTATTATACTTCAAATTGGCTCCGATTGAAACGTTTTGAAAAATCACAACATTTTCGCAAATCTTAGAAGCTACAATTGTGCATCCGCGTCCGTGATGTGCAAACAAAACACTTTTGTCCATTTCAGCACAATTGATTTCGCAACAATACATTTTTTCTAATATATTAGAAGCGATTTTTCTTAAGAATTTATTTTTTGAATGGCAGTTTATTTCAACCAGTTTATTAAACATACATAGTTTTATTTTTCAATCATTAATCATTAACAACTAATAATTAATTAAGCTGGTTCCCAAAGTTCAATTTTATTGCCTTCCGTATCCATTATATGAACAAATTTTCCGTAATCGTAAGTTTCGATATCATCTAAAACTGTAACTCCGTTTGCTTTTAATTTCTCTAAAAGTCCTTCGATATTTTGAACACGGTAATTCACCATAAAATCTTTTTTAGAAGGAGAAAAATATTCATCACCTTTCTTAAAAGGACACCATTGAGTCGATTCGATTTGTTCTGGATTTTCAAGATTTCGTGACTCAAAACTTGCAGAACCCCATTCGTTTATTTCTAATCCTAAATTTTTGGCATACCAATCTTTAGTTTCTTTCGGATTGTCAAGAAAAAAGAAAATTCCGCCAATTCCTGTGACTTTTGGTGTAGTGTCATTTGAATTATTTTCCATAGAAATAACTATTTAAAATTTCTAAATTAATTTTATTAAAGCGAATCTAAGGTATTAAAATATTCAATGTATTTTCCTTTTTTATTCTTTTGAATTATATTTACATGAAAGCTTTTATTCTAAAACAGTTGATCATGAAAACAGACAGAATTTACAAAATATTATTTTCTAGTGTTTATCCTTTATATATTCAAAAAGTAGAAAAGAAAGAGCGTACGAAAGAAGAATTAGACACCGTAATTAAATGGTTAACAGGATATGATGATAAACAGATTAAAGAACAAATTGAAAAGAAAGTAGATTTTCAAACTTTCTTTGAAGAAGCTCCACAAATCAATCTGAACGCTTCGAAAATTACGGGAGTTATCTGCGGTTATCGCGTTGAAGAAATTGAAGATCCGTTAATTCAAAAACTAAGATATTTAGACAAATTAGTCGATGAATTAGCGAAAGGAAAAAAAATGGAAAAAATTTTAAGAGAATAATTAAAAAATAAAACCTTCAAAAAATACTTTGAAGGTTTTATTTTTTTAAACTCTTAATAAACCACGAAATCCTCTCGCAGCATAATACGATTCTGCTCCATTGTGGTATACAAAAACGGTGTTATATCTAAAATCAGAAAAAATAGCACCGCCCAGTTTTCTAATTTCTGGCGAAGTCAAAATCCAGCTAGAGGTTTTGGTATCAAATTTTCCTAGTTTCTGTAATTCTTTATATTGTTCTTCATTTAAGATTTCAATTCCCATTTCTTCAGCCATATTTATGGCACTGTTAGCCGGTTTGTGTTCTTTTCTTTTTTCAAGCGCTTCGTGATCATAACAAACACTTCTGCGTCCTTTTGGACTTTCTGAAACGCAATCTACAAAAAGATATTCATCGGTATTTTTATCATAACCAATAACATCTGGTTCACCGTCGGTGATTTCCATTTGTTCAAGCGACCATAATTTCTCTGGATTTGCCTTTAATTTGGCTTCAATTTTAGACCAATCTAGATTTTCGTGACGATTTTTATGTTTTTCGAAACGTTTTTCAAGTGTACTTAAAATTTCATCTTGCTCGTTTATTGTCAATTCTTTTTTCATTTTAATGAAGTTTTAATTCGTAAAACATTTTCTTTCTGCAGGTCTGTAATACCAAGAAAAAATGGTTAAAACAATTAATAATATTGGTCCAAAAAGTGCTACAGCGCCATCGCCGCAAGCCAAATGAGAAGCTACAGCTCCAGACATTGCAAAGAAAAAACCAGCATAAGCCCATTCTTTCAGCAAACCAAATTTAGGAATTAGAATGGCAATTACACCCAAAATTTTCCAAACTCCTAAAAGCGTCAAAAAATAAAGCGGATAACCTAAATGCTTCATCATTTCGACTTCTTCTTTCATCTGTACTATTTGTACAAAGCCAGTAGAAGCCATTCCAAGAGACAGCCAAAGCCTGGCAATCCAATAAATAATCTTATTCTTTTTATTCATAATACTTAGCTTAGTTTAGTTACAATTTCTTCCAGTCTGTTGTGCGCCATATTTAAACCTTGCGCAAATGGCAATTTTAATTGTGTCATTCTATCTTCGATAGATTTATAAATAATTTGCATCGTTAATTTGCTTGTTTTTTCAGTTAATTTTTCAAATTCTAAAAACTCTAATTGAGGAGCAAAGTTTACATTATCCATTTCAAAAGTGCGTACAATTTTCTCATTTGGAATTATATCGTGAATAGTTCCATGCGCTTTAAAAACTACATTTCCAGAAGGATCGCTAGTTTCAAATTCCCAACCGCCATGTTTCTTATTTTCAAGCTTTACTACTTTTGTTCCCATCCATTGCGCTACAATTTCTGGCTCGATATAAGCTTTAAATAAAAGTTCTACCGGAAGATCAAATTCTCTTGTAATAACAAGATCTTGTTTATTTTCTTCAGCGTGAATTTTTGTCTTCTTTTCCATGTCTTATTTTTTATAATTTTTCATGATTGCTTCTAGCTTATTAAATCGCTCGTCCCACATTTTTCTGAAAGGCTCAATAAAATTGTCAATTTCTTTCATTTTCAAAGGATTTAAATGATAATAAATTTCTCTTCCGTTTTGTGTTTGGTTTAGTAATTCACATTCGCTAAGAATTTGAATATGTTTTGAAATCGTCTGTCTCGACGAATTAAAATTCTCTGCAATAGCACCAGGTGTCATTGATTGTATTGCAACTAAACTCAATATAGCTCTTCTTGTCGGATCGGCTATGGCCTGAAAAACATCTCTTCTAATTTCCATTACGCAGTTATTTGACTGCAAATATAATGAAGTCATTTGACTGCACAATGTTTTTTATCAAATATTTTGTAAAAAATAAGAATAAACGTCAAAAAATATTACTTTAGAGATTTAAAATTCAGCCATCTTATATGAAAAAACTATCAATTTTTTTATTATTTTTAACAATAAACTGTTATTCTCAAAAAAAATTAGACTTACAAATTAAAGAAGTTGTTGAAGAAGGTAAAAGATTATACAGATCTGAAATGGCTTCTTGGTATGGAACAGATTTGTTTTTAGAAAAATACCAAAATAGAGACAATATAGGTGGTTATTTTTCATATTCAGAAAATGACATATCTAAATGTATTTTTTTCTCAAAAAGTGAAAAACCAGTCGTAATTGGTACAATTATTTTTGATCACACTTACAATATAAAATCTGCCAAATTGGAACTTGAAGAAAGAGGCTTTTCTAAAAATGAAAATGACCTTTATGCTATTCGTCAGAAGACCTTAAATCTTATGAGAACAGATACAATTTTTAAGCATTATGAAAATAGTAGCCTTAACATGATTCCATTAATAGCAAATAATGAGAAAAAAGTATATGTATTAACAGGACCAAGCAATACAGGAGTTGTTATCTATGGAAATGATTATTTAATTTCATTTGATCAAAATAATAATGTCTTGAATAAGAAAGTACTTCATGCTAACATTATTCCAGTAAATTATGGTAATGAAAAAGATATTATGCTCTCATCTATTCACAGTCATTTACCAAGTACTGGCGAATTGATTACAGCAACCGATATTTGCACTACGATGCTTTATGAGAAATTTGCTGGTTGGGAATCTGTAATGGTTACCTCTAATAATTATGTTTCTATATGGAATTGCAAAAATGATGAATTAGCTGTCGTAACTCAAAAAGTTTTTGAGAAAATGATAAAAAGCAAATAACTTTTAAAGAAAAATTTCTAATTCATGATTTAAAAAACCTTCAAAGTATAATTATTTTGAAGTTTTTTTTATAATTAATCTAATCCAGCAAATTGAAAAGGCTTAGTTTCTTTAAAACTTGCTAACGATTCACCAGAATAATTTTCATGATTTGCCAAACTTAGCTTCTTAATTTTTCCTTTTTCGCTAAAATCAATTTTATTAAATTCAACCCAAATCACATTCGGATTTAATACATTATCAAAATAATAAACTAAATTTTTCTGATCAGCAACCGTTCTCCAGCGAGTAGAGGAGATGTTGGGTTCAGTTTCTGATGAAATTCCCAATGGAACAGAACAATTTCGAATTACACCAAAAACACTTGCCAAAGCAGTTCTCGTATTATCCGTTTTCGGAATCGCATCTATATAATAAGAAGCGCGAACAAATCGATCTGCAGCACGATTTGTACCTGGCAGCATAATAGTTCCAGGTATGCTTTTCCAATACGAATTAATTGCTAATTGTTCATCAAAAAGAGGAGAATTGGTCATCGCCACATATTTTCTATCGTGATGAATAACCAATTTTCCGTTTATATATTCGAAAATAGCATTGTCTCCAGTCGCATCTGATATGGATAAATGAACCGTAGCAAAAATATCTGTTCCCGGAATATGAGAAGAAGCAATAACAAAATCTTTCTTTTCTAAGGCTGTAACAGCTTCAGAAACAGTCGAAAAATTATCTAAAACATATTGCAACCATAAAGAAACAGCCAAACCTTTTACTTTGCCGTTTTTCTCAAATTTTGGATATTGAGATTCAACCAACCATAAAAGATTACCAACAAGTCCTTTTTCATTCATTCCGTCAGAAGAAGCGATATCCCACGAACTTGTAATGACACTTCCATATTTAGATTTCCATTTTATAGAACTACTGCCAGCTTCGCCAAATCGCTCTATTCCACGCGGAAATATCCATAAATTTGCTGGAATTTCTCCTTTCCAATCCATCGAACGTGCCGTGATAATTGTACCATTTAATCCTTCATAAACTATTCTGGTACAAGGAAGAACCGTTTCTGAAAACAATAAACTTAAGGCTAAAAATAAGGACAGAATGTTGTATTTGAACTTCATAATCTAAAAATTTTAGTTATATGTTAGTTTTTGAAATGCTATTGTCGAGTTATAACGATTTGGAATTATAAGATTTACCTGCAATTTAAGAATTTTACCTAACATTTTTAAAATCAAGACATTAATTATAATGTTTAAATAATCCGATTTGATTTGCAATTAAATAAAAAAAGCGCCAAGATTATCTTAGCGCTTTCTAGCTTTAAAGCTGAATGCTTTTTTGAATATTTATTTGTTCCAAGAAAAATTGATCGTGCGAAATAACAATCAAAGTTCCGCTGTATTCATTGATGGCTGCAGTTAGAATTTCAATATTTTGAATATCAAGATTATTCGTTGGTTCGTCTAAAATAATGATCTCTGGTGATTCGTTGCTAATGATTAAGCAACACAACATTAGTCGCATTCTTTCGCCACCGCTTAATGCTTTGCAAGGTTTGTCCCAATCATTTTGAGAAAATAAAAAACGATTCAATCTCATTTTTACATCATGTTCTTCTAAACCACAATCATTAAAAAGCTGTGCTTGTTCGTAGATTTTCAGATTATTATCAAGAAGTGAATAATCTTGATCGATGTATATAGATTTTTTTTCTAATGAAGCAATATTTCCTTGTTTTGGAGTTAATTCACCCAAAATAATTTTAATCAAAGTTGTTTTTCCAGAACCATTTAATCCTTTTAAAACCAATCGATCGCCAGAAAGAATATCAAAACTTAGGTTTTCTTTCCAAAGCAATTGATTTTCATAACTATAATTGATTTCATTTGCTTTAAAAAATATTTTTCCTTTATGAAATGTTGCCGTATTAAATCCAAATTTCATTTGATCTATTGCCGGAAGATTAGACCTTAATTGTCGCAAATCTTCAGAAATACCGCTAATTTTTTCTGCATGAACATCTTTTAATTTCGAACTGCTGTTTTCTGCATTATTTCGAAGTGTATTCATCATAATTCTGGCAACACCCGACTTTTCCTGTTTCTTTTTACCTCTAGAATCTAGTTTATTCTGGCGTTCAATAGTTTCACGTTCTTTTTCTTTGGCTTTTCTGAGCGCTTTTTCTTTGTTTTGAACATCTTGCTCTAAAGCGTGGTTTTCAACTTTTTTCTGTTCATTATAAAAATCATAATTTCCGCCATAAACTGAAATTCCGTTTTTACTCAATTCAAGAGTTTTGTTGAGAATATTTAATAAAGTTCTGTCGTGGCTGACAACCAATAATGAACTTGAAGTAGATTTTACAAAATCGTACAATAAATTTCTTCCTTCAAAATCCAGATGATTGCTTGGTTCATCTAATAAAACCAATTCTGGCTGATGAATTATAATTCCCGCTAAAAAAACTTTTGTTTTCTGACCGCCGCTTAAAGTTTCCATTTTCTGATTCAAATCTAAATCTAGAAGATTCCAATACGATAAGGCTTCATGACAACGTTCTTCAATTGTCCAATCATCGTCTAACAATAGCAGGTTTTCTTCAGTTACAATACCTTCAAGTATTTCTTTAAGTGATTTGATTTTATCCTTTATTTTTAAAGCTTCAGCAATTGTCAATTCGTTAAATTGACCAAACAATTGCGGCACATAATAAGGCCTTGATTTTTGATTAATTTGCCCCGAAAAAGCTTTAAGTTCACCCGAAATAATTTTTAATAATGTAGATTTTCCAATACCATTATTTCCGACTAATGCTGTTTTATCGTGATGATTTAAATTGAAACTTACGTTTTGAAACAGCATGTCTTTATTCTCATGCTGATATGAGATATTTTGAAGAATAAGCATAATTCCTTTCTTTTAGATATTAAAAAAATAGAGCTGCCACAAATTGTGTTACTCACTAAATTTTCTGAAAGAAACTATTTTTCACATACGTTAGTGCTTATTTTGAAGAATGCAAAGATATTTATTTTAGTTCTAAAAATCAAAAAACCATTCTGCACAAAGGAAAGAATGGTTTTTTAGTATATGCTGTAAGTATAAAAAGTATTTAAATTTTCTTAAATGTTAGTTTAGCTTCTTTGGTATCCAGAATCAATTGATCTTCTGTAATAGTGCTTTCACAAACATAAGGCGTACCCACTTCGTCTTTAATTACGAGTTTTTTTCCTTTTTGAGATAATGCGTAAGTACCGTCCGTTATTTCACGAAGCAGATAACCTGTCACATGTCCATCTTCTGTAAAAGTGAGCATCCCATTAGTTAAAATTGCATTTTTTGTAGAATCATTAATTGAAGTTTTAGGCTCGACAGCCGAAACTTTCCAAGAATTTACTAACCTGTCTCTTTTACCATGACATGAAATCATTAATACGACAGCAACTGCAAAAAGAAGGGTAACCAATTTAGAGTTTTTCATGATTTTGTGATTAAAAGTTAAACAGGAAAAAGTTACAAAAAAAAATAACATTAAAATTTTCGTAATCAAATATTTATAAATATTTTTTTATTCATAAAAAAGAATGTTTTTTTTGCCTAATTGCAAAATAAAATAAGAGATTGAAATTTAATTAAGAGTTAAGGCTCCTAAAATTTCTTCGTACATAAACGGGCCGCCTGGATAAGTTGCAGTATAATCTAAGTTCATCCAAACCTGACCGCGTTCGTCTATGTGATAATGAAGTTTTTTGCCTTGGCTTTCTTTAGGAAAAAGCACATTTTTAATTAAGTAATTGACTTTTTCTAAATCAAGCGTTGAACCAATTAAAATTTCTGGATAAATATGTCCTTTGGTGTGAATAAGTCGTGGCGTGCCTCCAATAGAACGTACAGCCGCAGCCATTAAAATAGAATGATCATCGCAATCGCCAGAAAAATAATCTAAAGATTCGCTGGCGGTTGCAATATAATCACCTTCTTTTGGATCGTTTACATAATTCCATCTGCCATTTATTTCTTTAAAAACAGCAAAACATTGAATTATGGTACGATAATCAGAATATCCTCTAATTCCTTTAAAATGCTTTGAAGTTGCCATAATAGCAAAATTTCGCACTTTCGGATTCTGATATTCTATTGCACTGATAATCTTTGTCTTATTGGGAAACGGCAACAATTTCGCCACAATTATATCTTGCGGATATGGATTATCAGACATGGTATAAATCATCGAATTATAATCTTCTGAGATTTCGCTGAAACCATAATTTCCAATCACTGTTCCGTAAAATAAAACCAATAAATAAACTGCGATGCACAAAATAATAATTGTTCTGAGATTCATCAGAAGAAAAAATATGGCCGCAAAAACGAAAACAAATATAAATACTCGATCTAAATTGAATGCCCATTCTAGATCGATTAAATTTTGATGCAGTATGATGAAAATCGGAATGGTAATAAAAAGACTCAACAGCATTATAATAATCCTGTCCCACGGTGATTTCACCTGCAGTTTGGATTTTAAATACGGTAAGTCAATTTTAGGGAATTTCATCATACGAATCAAAAAAGCAGTATTATAGTGCTTTTACGGTTTCTACAAAAATACTTTTTTTATCAATAATTCCCAGATCAAATAACTGATTTTGAATTTTATTAAAAGACTTTTCGGTTAAATTCTTTTGTGACCATTGTGTCAGTTTAAGCCACTCTTTTATATCCTCAGCTTTTTGATTAAAAAGTTTGGATAATTTTTTGTCTATTTCCGGAATCTCTTTAAAATCTGTGGTTGTATTGTTGATAATTCCTAGAATTTTCTCAACTACCTTGCCATTCTTTTTTAGAAATTCTTCGCGAACAGCGATTATAAATGATGGCCAAGGAGTAGGGCAGTCGTCAATACGTCTAAAAACTCCTTTGTCAACAAGTGGTTTTGTCATAAAACGTTCCCACATAAAATAATCTGCTTTTTCGTTGGTTAAAGCGTCTACAGCGCCATCAATCGTATTTACAATTTCGAATTCCAAATCATCCATTTTCCAGCCTTGCTCATTTGCATTTACATAGGCCATTAATTGAGATCCAGAGCCGATTCTAGAAATAGCGACTTTTTTGTTTTTAAGATCTTTTAGAGTTTTAAAATCAGATTTTGCAGCAACGTGAATTCCCCAGATTAAAGGTGACTGAACATAAATCTGAACGATTTTACTCGGATTGCCTGCCGAGATATCTTTTAGAATACCTTCAGTTAAAATAACCGCTAAATCTGTTTCGCCGTCACGAAGCATTTGACACATTTTTCCAGTACCTTCGGGAACATTTGTCCATTGTAAGTCGATGCCCTCTTCTTCAAATTCGCCGTTTTCGATGCATAGATGCCACGGCAAATTGAAGTGTTCCGGAACACCCGCAATTTTGACAGTTTTCATTTATTTTAAGTTTAAGTTAAGTTCTTTGCTTGGTATGCGTATTCTAGAGTTTGGTTAGTTTAGTTTTTTAATAAATCTGTCCGATGTTTTTCCGAAAGACAAGGTTCTGCAAATTCGATAATATCTTTCGATTCGTATTCGCTCAACAAGCTTCTTACCAGTGCATAATCTACGTCCTTTCCGATTTCTGCTGCGAAAAAAGTGTCGTTTAAAGCTTCCGATAAACAATTAATTGCCTTTAATTTTTCTCTGATAACTGCTGCATCAAAACCTTTTTCTAAAATAGCAATCTGAACAATCGAATTTCCAGAATTTTGAATTGTTTTTTTATGCATGAATTTGGCTTCAGTTTCGTCAAATTCTGCGTAAAAAAGATCGTCTGTAGCAATCAATGGTCCGAAAAAAGGAATGTTATCCAGTTTAAAAAGACCTTTTTCTAAATCAATAATTTCTGCCCACATGGTTTCAGACACTACTTCATCTAGATAATCACTATAGTATTTAAATAATATTTTTTTATGCGTTTCTTGTTCCATTCTGTAATTTTGTTCGCTTAAAGTTAGCCTTCTATTTTTTCAATTAAAAATATAAGCGCTATAAAAATGAATATTCCTGCAAGAAAGTTCTTTTGGGCGGTTGTAAACCCATTTTTATCAACATTCTTGTCTTTCTGATTCAAATAATACTCTAAATCTTTCGCATATTTTTCTTCAATCGAAGCATTTAGTAATTGAAAAAAACTCCATCTGAATAATCCTCCAATTCCTAAAAAGAAATAATTAAACAAATGCCCCATTTTTATATACGAAATTAATTTCCTGCCAGTTTATTAAGTGTATATGCAATCAATTCATCTACAGCCTTATAAGGATCTTCACTAAAAGTTCCAGAAGCACGATTGGCAATAATAGCATTAAGCGATAATGCGTTATGTCCTAAAAGTGCAGAAAGCCCGTAAATCGCTGCTGTTTCCATTTCTAAATTGGTAATTTTAGTATCGTTATAACTAAAATTATCCATTTTGTTATTCAGTTCTTCGTCTTGTATGTTCAAACGTAAAACTCTTCCTTGCGGACCGTAAAATCCTCCTGCAGTTGCTGTAATTCCTTTAAATATTTTATCAGATTCAATTAGTTTTTCTAATTTTTCAGAACATTCAGTTACATAAGGTTTTCCTTTTCTCGGATCCCAATTGGTGTGCGTTACAAATGCATCTTCAATTTCTGTAATCGATACATTATCAATTAAATAAGAGCGTAACATATTGTCTAATCCTAAACCAAATTTAGACATTACAAAACTATCAACTGGAATATTTTCTTGCAATGAACCTGAAGTTCCAATTCTGATAATATTTAACGAAGTTAGTTTTTCTTTTGGCTCACGAGTTTTTAAATCAATATTTACTAAAGCATCTAATTCGTTGAGTACAATATCGATATTATCTGGTCCGATTCCGGTAGAAATTACAGAAATTCTTTTCCCTTTATAAATTCCGGTTTGGGTTTTAAATTCTCTTTTTTGAGTTGAATATTCGATTGAATCGAAAAATTGAGTAATTTTTTCTACTCTATTTTGATCGCCAACAAAAATTATGTCGTGCGCAATATGTTCAGGACGAAGGTTTAAATGGTAAACACTTCCGTCTGGATTTAATATTAATTCTGATGATTGGATCATTTTTTTCTTTTTAAGGTACAAAGTTGCAAAGGTTCTAAGGTACTGAGGTTTACATAAAAATGTATTTTAATTCGATATAAAGCTTTGCGAACTTTTTTGAAACTAAATCCTCATTTTTAAAATTCTTAGCGAACTTTTCGGTTAATTTTTAGCGTTTTTCAATCTAAAATCTAAAATCTAAATTCTGAAATCATCATCCTCCAACGCGTTTGGTTTTAAATCCTTTATCTTTTAAGATTGCCATGATTTTATCGCGATAATCTCCTTGAATGATAATGGAATCATCTTTAAAAGTTCCGCCAACGCTCAATTTGGTTTTGATTTCTTTGGCTAGGATTTTAAAATCTTCGTCAGAGCCTTTATAACCTTCAATAATAGTAGTTGCTTTTCCTTTACGTTTTTCAAATTTGCAAATCATTGGCTCTTTCTGAACGTAAAGAACGTGTTCTTGTTCTTCAACTTGTTCTGGTTCATTTGATTCAACGTGATCTGGAAACAAATTTTTTAATTGATCTTTAAAGTCCATATTTTTTTCATTCTAATAAATAAATTTCAAGTATAAAGATATTTAAAAATTAAATTCCAAACCCCAAGAAAAACTTGGAATTTGGAATTTTCATATAAGAATTTATTTAAGTTTATTTTTTGATTAAACCTAACTCTACTAAACGTTCGTGTAAGAACTCGCCAGCAGAAATATCTTCGTATTTTTTTGGGTTTTCTTCGTCAATACAATTTTCAAGACAATCCAAACGCATATCGCTTACAGGATGCATGAAAAACGGAATTGAATAACGTGAAGTTCCCCACAATTCTCTCGGCGGATTTACCACTTGGTGAATTGTAGATTTTAATTTGTTATTTGTGTGGCGAGATAACATATCGCCAACATTAATTACCAATTCGTCATCTTGAGCAATGGCATCAATCCAGTCGCCGTTATGATTTTGAACTTGTAATCCTTTACCTTGAGCTCCCATCAATAATGTGATAAGGTTAATATCACCGTGAGCAGCCGCACGAATTGCGTTTTCTGGTTCAGATGTAATTGGCGGGTAATGAATTGGTCTTAAAATTGAGTTTCCTTCTTTTGCATAATTATCAAAATAAAACTCATCAAGACCTAAATGTAAAGCTAAAGCTCTTAAAACATAAACTCCAGTTTTCTCTAATTTTTGATACGCTTCTTTACCAACCACATTAAAACGAGGCAATTCTGTAACTTCAACATTATCTGGATATTCTGATGCCCATCTTGAATCTTTGTCAACGTATTGACCAAAATGCCAAAATTCTTTTAAATCTCCCTCTTTGCGTCCTTTAGCATGTTCTTTTCCAAAAGAAACATAACCTCTTTGTCCGCCGATTCCAGGAATTTCATAATTATGCTTAGTTTCTATTGGCAAGGCGAAAAAGTTTCTAATTTCACCATAAAGTTCGTTTACCAATTGATCATCAAGAAAATGACCTTTTAAGGCAACGAAGCCAATGTTTTCAAATGCACTGCCGATTTCATTTACAAATTTTTGTTTACGTTTCGGGTCGTCCGAAAGGAAATCACGTAAGTCTACACTAGGAATGTTTTGCATACTTTACATTTTTTATTTTAAGAAGAAAGGCGTCATAACCACCTTTCGCTAACAAAGGTAGATAATATTTTAGAAAATAATCTTAAGCTCAGCCATTAAAAGTAGGTTTTTGATTAAAAAATTATTTCAGAATTCAATAAAATTAACTCAAATTGTTATATTTGAAACACTAAAAAACAAAAATTTAAATGATTTTTTACCGACAAAACCTAACCGACGCTCAATTATTAGATCTATACAAAAAGTTATTAAAACCACGATTAATCGAAGAAAAGATGCTGATCCTGATTCGTCAGGGAAAAGTTTCTAAATGGTTTTCTGGAATCGGACAAGAAGCAATTTCGGTTGGAGTTACAGCTGTTTTAGACCAATCGGAATACATTCTTCCAATGCACCGAAATCTTGGTGTTTTTACAACTAGAGAAATTCCGTTGCATCGTTTGTTCTCGCAATGGCAAGGAAAAGCAAACGGTTTTACAAAAGGTCGCGATAGAAGTTTTCACTTCGGAACTCAAGAATACAATATTATAGGAATGATTTCGCATTTGGGTCCGCAGTTAGGAATTGCTGACGGAATTGCCTTAGCGAATAAACTGCAAGACAATAAAAAAATCACTGCAGTTTTTACTGGCGAAGGCGCTACAAGTGAAGGCGATTTTCACGAAGCTTTAAATATTGCTGCCGTTTGGAAACTTCCTGTAATGTTTATTATCGAAAATAATGGTTACGGACTTTCAACGCCAACAAACGAACAATACGCTTGCGAAAACCTTGCTGACAAAGGAATTGGCTACGGAATTGAAAGTTGGATTATTGACGGAAATAATATTGTGGAAGTTTTTAACAAGCTTTCGCAGTTAAAAGAAGAAATGAAAGAAAATCCGCGTCCGATTTTGCTGGAATTTAAAACTTTCAGAATGCGCGGGCACGAAGAGGCGAGCGGTACAAAATATGTTCCGCAAGAATTAATGGATCAGTGGGAACTTAGAGATCCTGTTTCTAATTATAAAAAATATTTACTCGAAAATGGAATTCTTACTGAAGAATTCGACGAACAATTTCGTGCTCAAATAAAACAAGAAATTGATGAAAATTGGGCAAAAGCAAATGCAGAACCAGAAATCGAACCAACTTATAGCGGAGAATTAGATGATGTTTACAAACCTTATCAATATGAAGAATATAGCCATAATTCTGAATCTGAGAATATTCGTTTTATAGATGCGATCCGAAATAGTTTAGAGCAATCTATGTGGCGTCATAAAAACCTTGTGATTATGGGTCAGGATATTGCTGAATATGGTGGCGCTTTTAAAATTACAGATGGTTTTGTCGATGCTTTCGGAAAAGACAGAATACGAAATACACCAATCTGCGAAAGTGCTATTGTTTCAACAGGAATGGGATTATCTATAAATGGTTATAAATCAATTGTTGAAATGCAATTTGCCGATTTTGTTTCTACAGGATTTAATCCGATTGTAAATTTATTGGCAAAATCTCATTATCGCTGGGGCGAAAACGCTGATGTTGTCGTTCGTATGCCTTGTGGCGGCGGAACGCAAGCTGGTCCTTTTCATTCACAAACCAATGAAGCTTGGTTTACTAAAACTCCAGGTTTAAAAGTTGTTTATCCAGCATTTCCTTATGATGCAAAAGGACTTTTAAATTCTTCTATAAACGATCCGAATCCGGTTTTATTCTTTGAACACAAATTATTGTACAGAAGTATTTATCAAGAAGTTCCAAAAGATTATTACACTATTCCTTTAGGTAAAGCAGCTTTGCTAAAAGAAGGAAAATCAGTTACGATTATTTCGTTTGGCGCGCCCATACATTGGGCTTTAGAAACTTTAGCAAACAATCCAGAAATAGATGCCGATTTAATCGATTTAAGAACTTTACAGCCTTTAGATACAGAAACTATTTTTGAATCAGTTAAAAAGACAGGAAAAGCTATTATTTACCAAGAAGACACATTGTTCGGTGGAATCGCAAGTGATATTTCGGCTTTAATTATGGAAAATTGTTTTGAATATCTTGACGCTCCAGTTAAAAGAGTCGCAAGTTTAGACTCTCCAATTCCGTTTACAAAAGCATTAGAAGATCAGTTTTTGCCTAGAAATCGATTTGAAGAGGTTTTGAAAGAATTGTTAGAATACTAAACAAAAAAGCGCTTAAAGAAAATTTAAGCGCTTTTTTTATTTCCTAATCTGAATTGTGTCCAGTTTTTGTCAATAAAACATGAATAATAATAAAATTCAAAAAGTCTAAAAATTTTTCATCTACATTCAATATTATCTTTTGTGGCGAGTTCCATAATTTTTGCTTTATTTCAGCCACTTTAATCTCGTTGCACAAATAGATTGAATTTTGATTGAAAGATAAAAAATCATTTTTTATATTTTTCAAAATTTTATCCTCATCAAAACTAAGAGAGTCATCTGTAACATCTTTAATCTTTATATTTTGAAATAAAATTTTATAGGTCGTAGATCTAAAAGGTCCTGTATGCCTTTGAATTTCTAAAACAAGATCATTATTAGAATTAAAAATTTTAATCAGATTCTTATTAAGCCAATTAAATTTTATAGTAGAATAATACAGTAATTCATCTGCTTTATAAACATATAAACTTTGCTTCTTATTTTCGACAATCTCTATTTCCACTTCAAAAATTTACTTAGAATTAGATTCTACCTCAAAAAGTTGCACTTGACTTTTTAATCTTTCTATCAACAAATTCATCATGCGTTTATTTAAATTGGAAGAATTTTGAATGTAAGTATCGTATTCATCAATAGTAAAAAGCCCCATTATAATTCCTTTTAGGGAATTTCTAAATTTGATGTCTTTTTGAATTGAATTTTCAATCGCCTGCAATTTTTTCTCGACTGAATAGGAATAGAAATCACGTTTGTTTTTATTTACATAATTAATAAAAACAGCAATAAACAAATCATTTTGGAGTTTTAATATCGGTCTGATGGTCTGGTTTTGAAATAACTCATCTGGAGAAGATTGAGCACTTACGGTTCCTAAAGTTTCGCCTCTGAATTCTTTTAAAAAAGAGTCTCTATCTTCCATGTTTTTTGTTTTTAGTTTTCTTTAAAGTTAGCGAATTAATCCAAAACTAAAAACCTATTTTTGTTTTTCTAAAAATAAAATATGCGTATATTTCTGTTTTTCTGCTTGTTGTTTATTTCCTGTAATTCAAAAGAAGATAAGGATAAATATAACCGTCAATTGTATCGTGCTGTAAATAATAAAGATACAGCCATTTTAGATATTCATATTAACGACAAACGTTTTTATGGACGCTACGAAATATCGCATTACGGAACTGGAAAAGATTCTGGAGATGTAAGAGGAGATTTGCGAGGCGATACTTTACGTGGAGATTATCATTATGTCTCTTTTGGCGGCAGTTGGAAAAGAGTTCCGTTGGCATTATTAAATAAAGAAGGAAAGTTATTTTTAGGAAAAGGTGTAATCGGAACTTATTTTAATCTTCCTTGTTTTGTTCCAGAAGTTCCAATTGATTATAAAAATCCTCAATTTGTTTTTGAAAGAATAGAAGAGTAGAGGAGTGTGTTTCAGGTTTTGACTTACGATGAGTTTTTTTTAAACGCAAAGAACGCAAGGTTTTTTTGCTAAGCCGAATATAAACGCAAAGTTCGCAAAGCTTTGTGTAAAAAACTTTGCGAACTTTGCGTAAATCTTTGCGCTCTTTGCGGTTAATTTTACCAACCTGAAACAAAGAAAACTAATTCAATGTTGAAGGTAATTCAAATATTTCTAGATCAAAATATCTTACTGAAGCCATAACGTGATCGAAAATATCAGACATAATATATTCGTAGTTTGCCCAGCGTTTATCACTCGAAAACACATAAATTTCTAACGGAACTCCATGCGCTGTTGACTGTAATTGTCGGCACATAATATGCATATCTTTATTCAAGCCTGGATGATCCATAAGATATTGCATAATGTATTTTCTAAACAAACCTAAATTAGTCATGTTTCGGCCATTCAGAGAAAGTGTTTTATCAATTCCTCTCAGATCATTATATTTTTCAATTTCCGCTTGACGGCTGTCAATATAAGAAGTTATCAATTGCACTTTTTTTAATTGATGCAAATCTTCATCATTCAAAAAACGAATGGTGCTACTTTTTATTAAAACATGTCTTTTGATACGTCTTCCCTCAGATTTCTGCATACCGCGCCAGTTCTGAAAAGAATCAGAACTCAAGGCATAAGTCGGAATTGTGGTAATCGTATTGTCAAAATTTCGAACTTTTACGGTTGTTAAATTGATTTCGATAACATCTCCGTCAGCGCCAAATTTGTCCATTGTAATCCAATCGCCAATTCGAACCATGTCGTTAATCGCAACTTGCACGCTCGAAACAAATCCTAGAATTGTATCTCTAAAAATTAAGATAATAATTGCAGAAAGTGTTCCTAAAATAGTCAGTAATTCGCCTTTTTTAATTCCGAACAAAGTTGAAATTATCATTGCAACTCCGAAAATCCAGAGCACAATCATAATTACCTGAACAAAACTATCAATTGGTTTGTCGCTGTATTCTGGTTTTTGTTTTAAATAATCGCGTAACGAATTAAAAACCGTTCTAACGATCCATAATCCAAGCAAAACAATATAAATGCCGACGATTTTTCCAAAAATAGATTCCCAATATTCGTATTTATCTAAAATTACGGGAACCGCTTTATAAATAAAGAAAAACGGAATTAAATAAGCCGTGTATCTTGTGGTTTTGTTTTGAATTAAATAATCGTCAAATTTTGTTTTTGTTCGTTGCGCAAAAACCGCTGTTAAAGTGACTAAAAGAAATTTGGCAATGTAATAAATAATGTATGCCAATGCTATTAAAATAGCAATATTAAAGATTAAGCTAGTATAAGACGCTACGTTGCGACTCATTCCCCAATCTCTAAAAACAGGATATAAAAAATTAAATATTTTATCCAAAAGCTTATGCATTTGTTTTAGTTTCTAAATACTTTTTCTCGATGTAGAAAGTTCCGAACGGAATAAGAGAAGCCACTAAAATGATTCCAAAAGTTTTCAAATCCCAATTTTGAGATTTTTTCAATAAAAAAGCTAAAATAATATATCCGATGAATAAAACACCGTGTGTCATTCCTAACGGACGTAATAATGTATGATAAAGTTCCGGATTATTGTTTTTGATAATCAACATATTAGCAAATAAAACTAAATAAGAGATTCCTTCTAAAATGGCAGTAACTTTGAAAATCTTGAGCATGTAATTATTTTTTAAGTTTTAATAGAAGCAAAATTAAGTATAATCGTTGATTTTTCGGATATTTATGAAGAAAGTAATTTACTTTTGTAATCTTAAGTTTTGATAATGAGTAAAAGAGATTTAAAAAAATATTTAGGCGAATTGACAAAAGAGCAATTAGAAGAACAATTGATCGAATTGTACGAGAAATTTGCTCCTGTAAAAGTATATTACGACTTTGTTTTTAATCCGAAAGAAGACAAATTATTGCAAGAAGCAAAAGTCAAAATTTCGCACGAATATTTTCCGATAAAAAAACCGGGAGCAAAATGGCGTCCAAAAGCCAAAATGCGAAGATCTGTTGCTCAAAAATTAATCAAACATTTTATAATGCTTGGTGTAGATTCTTATGTTGTGGCAGATATCATGTTGTATAATATCGAAATTGCGCAAACGTTTTCTTCTCAAAATTTCATCAAGCAAGAATTATTTTACAAAAGTATCTTTAATTCGTTTGAACAAGCTGTTAATTTTATCATTTCAAATGGAATTTTTAATGATTTTAAATTGCGAATTAATGCCATTCATGAAGAAACTTTGCAGCAAAAATGGAAAAATAAATACGATTTTGAAGCAATTTTAGATAAAATCGACTACTAAAAGCACTTCCCATAAAAAATCTTTCTTTTAAAAAAACATTTATTTTAGGTTAAAATAAGATGAATAACTGTTTTTTCGGTGTATTTTTGCAAAAATCCAAAAATAAACAATGTCTCAAAACACTTTAGAAATACAAAGAGAAGAGAAGAAAGAACTTTATGCATACCAAAAAGGCGACATCGACGCTATTTTTGAACGTTTAGACAATGCTCCTTCAAAACATCATTTATTGTATCAACTTCCAACGGGAGGTGGAAAAACAGTAATATTTTCTGAAATCGTTCGTCGTTATTTATCTCATAACGATAAAAAAGTGGTGGTTTTAACGCACCGTATCGAACTTTGTAAACAAACTTCAAAAATGCTTACAGGTTTTGGTGTAACCAATAAAATAATCAATAGTAAAGTAAAAGAATTGCCAGACCAAAATGATTTTTCTTGTTTTGTGGCGATGGTTGAAACTTTAAAAAACCGTATTAACGATGAAAAACTTCATTTAGACAATATTGGTTTGGTAATTATTGATGAGGCACATTATAATTCATTTAGAAAGTTATTAAACTCATTTAAAAATGCTTTTATTCTTGGAGTAACAGCAACTCCTTTGAGTTCGAATATAAAATTGCCAATGCACCAAAGTTATAATGAATTGATTGTGGGAGACACAATTGGATCATTAATTGACAAAGGTTTCTTGGCAAAAGCAACAACATATAGTTATGATGTTGGTTTGACTTCATTAAAAGTAGGTATCAACGGTGATTATACCGTAAAATCTTCAGATGATTTGTATACGAATACTTTGATGCAAGAAAAACTTTTACATGCTTATACAGAGCGTTCTTTGGGTAAAAAGACGTTGATTTTCAATAATGGTATTCATACTTCTTTATACGTTTATGAAACTTTTAGAGAAGCGGGTTACGATATTAGACATCTTGATAATACAAGCAGTTCTGAAGAACGTAAAGATATTTTGCAATGGTTTAAAAAGACTCCAGATGCGATTTTAACTTCTGTGGGAATTTTAACAACTGGTTTTGATGAGCCAACGGTTGAAACTATTATTTTGAATAGAGCAACAAAATCGTTGACTTTATATTTCCAAATGATTGGTCGTGGTTCTCGTAAATTACCTGGAAAAGATGAATTTACTGTTATTGATTTAGGAAATAATGCCGCGCGTTTTGGTTTGTGGAGCGATCCAGTAAACTGGCAACACATTTTCAAATCTCCAGAATTTTATCTTGAAAACCTTCGCGACGATCACGAAATCGAGTTGTTTTTCAAATACAGCATGCCACCAGAATTACGTGCTAAATTTAGCAAAACTGCCGATGTAAGTTTTGATGTTGATGAAGAACATAAATTAATCATTAAACAAAATTTACGTTCTAAAGTAGTTTTAGACAAGTCTCTGGAACAGCATTCTTCAATGTGTGTAGACAATACAGAAACACTTCAAGAAGCTAAACAGTTGGCTAAAGAATTAGAAGATGATATTGATGATCGTATCAAACGTTATTCTAAATGTTTGAGTCAGTGTAGTAAAAACTATCGCGAATGGTTGGTTGACGATTATAAACAAAGATTAACTTTATTGATTGGTAAAAAATATCGTGAGAAAATCATGAATGAACCAGATTGATAATCTAAAAATTTATTTGTTTCAGGTTTCATGTTTCAAGTTGTTGAAACCTAAAATAGTATCATAAATAATAAAAGGAGAAATAGCATTTCAGAGTAAATGTAATTTCTCCTTTCAACTTATTAAGTTTTGGTGTAACTTGAAACCTGAAACTTTAAACAAAATTAAAGAACATGTCTAAATCATTCTCAACATTAGGAATTTCAGCTCCAATTTTAAAAGCTTTAAGCGAATTAAATATCGTTGAAGCAACAGAAATTCAACAAAAAACAATTCCGCTTTTATTGTCTGAAAACCATGATGTTGTTGGTTTAGCAAAAACTGGAACAGGAAAAACTGCAGCATTTGGATTGCCTTTATTGCAATTGGTAAAATCTGACTCAAATGATGTTCAGGCTGTTATTTTAGTTCCAACACGAGAATTAGGACAACAGATATTTAGAAATTTAGAAGATTTTTCAAAACATATTCCGAATATTTCAATTGCTTCAGTTTGTGGAGGAACTCCAATAAAACCACAAATAGAAAGATTAAAAGAAGGCGCACAGATTGTTGTAGCGACGCCTGGACGTTTGATTGATTTAATTAAAAGGCAAGCAATAGATCTAAAACAAACGGAATATTTAGTTTTAGACGAAGCTGACGAAATGGTGGCTATTCTTAAAGAAAGTTTAGATGAAATCATTGCGGAAATCCCTAAAAAGCATAGAACTTTATTATTTTCAGCAACGCTTCCTGGAACAATAAAACAATTGATTCAGAATTATTTGAATAAAAATGTAGTTCAAATAAGTGCCAATATGGAAACTGTTGGTAATGAAGGAATTGATCACGAATATATTGTTGTTGATCCAATTGAAAAATTGGAAGTTTTGATGCATTTCTTAAATTCTAAAGACGGCGAAAGAGGAATTATTTTCTGTAAAACTAAAGCAGCAGTTAATAAATTAGCTAAAAATCTAGCGATTAATAAATTTTCATCTGGAGCACTTCACGGTAGTTTATCACAAGGAATTCGTGATAGAATTATGGAACAATTTCGTGAAGGACATATCAATATTTTAGTGGCGACAGATTTGGCTGCGAGAGGAATTGATGTAAAAGAAATCTCGTATGTAATTAATTATCATTTGCCTGACACTTACGAAAACTACGTTCACAGAAGTGGAAGAACCGCAAGGGCAGGGGCAAAAGGACTTTCTTTAACGGTATTACAGCAAGAAGAGGTTTTTGAAATTGCAGATTTTGAAAGAGAATTAGGAATCAAATTTTCTGAGTTTAAAAAACCATCTGCAGCAAGTCTAGAAGAAAACAACATGCTTTTGTGGGCCAAACAAATCTTCAAAACAAAACCAAATCATGAACTTTCTGGTGATTTGAAAACAAGAGTAAAAACAGTTTTTCATCATTTAACGAAAGAGGAACTAATCGAGAAATTAATGGCAAGTTATGTCCTACAGAACAAAATCGATATAGTTGAAAAACCTGTTAAAAAATTCAAAAACAAATAAGCATGACAATTGTCATTGCGTTATAAAGTTGTATATTTATAAGGAATTATAATATAATCCTACCTAATACAACCTATATGAAAATAGTCATTATTGGAGGTGGATTTGCAGGTCTTAATTTAGCAAAAGAGCTTGTAAACCAGCCTCAAATACAAGTAACCCTTGTAGACAAGAATAATTATAACTTTTTCCCACCACTTATATATCAAGTTGCTACGGCTTTTTTAGAGCCTTCGAGTATTAGTTATCCTTTTAGAAAATTTTTTGCGGGTAAAAAGAATCTGCAATTTCGTTTAGGCGAATTAATTTCTGTTTCTCCAGCCGAAAAGAAAATCACATTAAGTAATGGAGATTTAGATTACGATTATCTTGTTTTTGCTACTGGAGCAGAAACGAGTTATTTCGGCATGGAAAACGTAATGAAAAACGCTATTCCGATGAAAACCTTAAATGATGCCATCGTAATGCGTAATACATTGCTTAAAAACCTAGAAAAAGCTGCAATATGTAAAGACATGCGTAAACGACGCAAATTATTGACAATTGTAGTTGCCGGAGGTGGACCGACTGGAGTTGAAGTTTCTGGAATGTTTGCCGAAATGCGTAAAAACATTCTTCTAAAAGAATATCCAGAATTAGATACTTCTGCAAGTAATGTTTATTTGGTTGATGGAGGTGATGCACTTTTAGCACCAATGAGTAAAGATTCTCAAAAAGATACTTTAGAAGCATTGACAAAATTGGGAGTAGTTGTAAAATTAAACAACAGAGTAACTGATTATGTTGATGATACGGTATTTTTTGAAAACGGCGAAACGATAAAAACCAGAAACCTAATTTGGGCAGCTGGTGTTACAGCAAAGATTTTCGAAGGTATTCCGCAAGAAAGTTATGGTCGTGGCCGACGTATGGCGACAGATCATTATAATAAAGTTAATGGTTTAGAAAATATTTATGCTATTGGAGATACTGCAATTGCATCTGGAGATAAAAACTTCCCTGATGGACATCCGCAGGTTGCTCAAGTTGCCATTCAACAAGGATTAAATCTGGCTAAAAACTTTAAAGCAATGGTTGCAAATAAACCGCTTAAACCATTTGCTTACAAAGATAAAGGCTCAATGGCAATTATCGGAAAAGCAAAAGCTGTAGTTGATTTACCAAGTCCAAAATGGCATTTTAAAGGATTTTTTGCTTGGATAATTTGGTTGTTTATTCACTTGATTTCTTTGATTACATACAGAAATAGATTGAATACTTTCTGGAATTGGATGGTTGCATATTTCGCAAAAGATCAATCTCTTAGAATGATTATCAGACCAGATAAAAAAACACAAATCTAGAATTATAAAACGCTAGCAATAAAAAAAGCCTAAATCATTTGATTTAGGCTTTACTATTTTATGTCAAATTAATTTAATGACCAATCATCACATCATCACTATCTGATAATTCTACTTTATTTTTAATAAATCGTTTTCCGATATTTAAAATAATAAATGCCGTTATTGTTGTAGTCGTCATAATAGCAACCATTGGCGCAACGGAATCTTTTACAAAAACTCCAATTGCAAACGAAGCTAAAGCTCCTAATCCTAATTGAATAGCGCCCATTAATGCAGATGCACTTCCGGTATTTTTAGCAAATGGAGCCAATGTTAATCCAGCCGTATTTGGATTCGAAATTCCCAAACAAGCCAAAAATAAGAATAACATTCCAATAGTTTCGTATAATCCTAAAAGATTATTCAAAGCCAAAAATAAGAATACAATACTAATAACGGATTGCGAAATCAAAGCGCCAAAAATCATTTGTTCGCTTGAAAATCGTTTTAATAACATAGAATTCAACTGACTAGAACCAATAAAACTAACCGACATTAATGCAAAAATCCATCCATAAGTTTTGGCATCAACTTTATAAATATCCATAAAAACTAGAGGAGAAGCTGCTACGTAAGAAAACAATCCAGAAAATGCGATTGCTCCCGTAAAAGCGTAGGTATAAAATTGAGGTTCTTTTAAAACTAATAAGAAATTAGTAATAATTGGTTTTGGTTTTAAAGAAATTGAAGTATCTGGTATGTAAGTATCTGGAAGTCCGATTTGTGAGGCAATCAAAATAACAATTCCCATGCACATTAATATAAAGAATACCGCATGCCAGCCTAAATCTTCGGTTACATAACCGCCAATAGTAGGCGCCAGCATTGGCGAAAGCCCAACAACCAACATCAAAAGAGAAAATACTTTTGGTATATCTTTTACAGGAAATAAATCACGAACCATTGCGACTGATGCGACAGTTGCAGCACAACTTCCAACTGCTTGAATAAAACGAAGGAATATAAAAGCATCTATATCAGCAACATAAATACAGCCTAAAGAAGCTAAAATATAGACTAAAAGCCCGATAAATAAAGGTTTTTTACGTCCAAAACGATCTAATAATGGTCCGTAAAGTAATTGTCCAGCAGAAATTCCGATGAAATAACTAGATAAACTCATAGAAACTTTTGCTACAGAAGTATTTAAATCTTTTGCAATTCCTGAGAAACCAGGCAAATACATATCAATCGAAAAAGGACCAAGAGCAGTAAGAGAACCTAAAATAAGGATCAATTTAATATATTTTTTTGTTGTCATTTTCTTAAAAAACGGCTTATAATTTTTTGCAAAGGTAAAGATTTCTTATCTTGTAGTAGAACTTTATAAAGTTTATAAAATTAAATTACTGTTACGAAAAGCAAAATGTATCCGTAACTTATTATTAATCTTAAAATTAAAAACATGAAAAAGTACCTTTTATTATTAGCCATTTTATGCTCATCAATTTCATTTGCTCAAACAATTACATCTAAACAAGAAGATGCAAGCGTAGAGCAATATGAACTCCTTAAAAAAGTAAATCAGTATTATCCTGATATTTCTTTGAGTAAATCTGTAACAAATTTCTATGCAGACGGAAAAGTTATTGATACTCAACAAGATTTTGATTTAAGAGGAACTAAATTTTCAAGTTATAAACTAGGAATTGAACCTGGCAATAAACAAGTAGTTTTTGACTACGTATCAACTGAAGCTGGGCACGTTTACGGCGATGTTACAATTTTTAACGGAAATGCTTTGAGAACAACATTTAATGAAAAAACAAACCAAATTGATGTTTCATTAAACGGAAAATCAGTTTATTTGAAAAAATTATAAATTTTAATTAATTTAGAAAAAGCATCATAATTTTATGGTGCTTTTTTAGTTTATATTTGGTTTAAATTTTTAAATTAAAATTCTACAATGAAAAAATTTCTTTTGATCATATTATTGATTGCCACAAAATCATTTTCGCAAAATAGATTCTCAGGAACTTGGGGAAATGAAAAATGTAAAGACTGCAAAAAAGAATATATTTTTACAATTACTATAGCACAATCAAATTCTGCAATTTTTGGTACAGCAGAAATTACAAGCGATCATAAAGAATTAAATTCTGGAATTTTAGAAGTTTCCGGATATGTTTATCCGCTTGGCGATAAAGCGCAGATTAAACTAAAAGATAAAGACGGAATTTCTTCAAGTGCTGTTTTAATGGCAAACGATGGAGCATTGCAGTTTTCAAAACGTGGCGGTGCAGATTTAGTTCCAAAAGAGATTATTTTAAGCAAATTATACGAATAACTCTCATTTTAGAGTTATTTCATTTTGAACTATAATTTATATTATGTAAAATAGAAAATTATACTTTCCATACTGCAAAACTTTAAACTTCGATTATTGTCGATTAGTACCTTATCCTTTTCCAACAGTAAAACCAAAAAACTAACTTTACGAGAATTCAATATTTCGGCATATGATAAGGAAAATTATTTTTATGCGATTCTCATGAATCCGCTTTTAATTAATAAATACTAAATTATCCAATTTCAGATTCTAATAATTCGGACAAAACGAAATAAATTTGATTTTACAAGATTTAAGAATCTTCAATTATCTGTCAAATCATCATTATAGATTTCAGCTTTTTTAAATCAAAAAAAACCTTTTAACTCCTTATTATCAGTAATTCTTAACATTTCTTTAAAATAATTAGATTCTGCAAAAGATACTTTCATTGTAAGACTTTATTTTAGTATTTTTACATTCGATATTTTAAAAATTAAATTATCACGTATATGAATACAGTTGCTGAACATATTGCAGATTTTTTAAAAGAATACAAACCATTCGATAATTTGACTTTTCAGGAATTATCGGACATTGCTACGAATATTCGTGTCATTAATTTAGAAAAACATGCAGTATTATTCCAAAATAATGATCCGCTTCACGACAGTTTTTATGTTGTAGCTTCTGGCGTTGTTAATCTAACAACGATTGCAGACGCTGAGGAAACTATTTTAAATAAATGTCACGAAGGAGATATTTTTGGTTTACGTCCGTTTTTTGCTAAAAACAATTACATGATGACGGCAAAAGCACGTGAAGAAAGCATCATTTATGCTATTCCAATCGCTGTATTTAGACCTTTTGTAGCTAATAATTCAGATGTTTTAAACTTTCTTTTAGAAAGTTTTGCAGTGAATTCGCGTCATACAAAAGACAGTATGAGTACGAATGGAAAGCTTCTTTCTGATACTGATTTCTTAGATCAGCAGACAGAAATGCAATATATTCAGTCACTTAACTACAACAATTCGCCTTTAACAACTGAATCCAGTTCAATTATTAAAGATGTTGCGATTTTGATGACAGATTCTATGGTTGACAACATTATAATTTGCGAAAAAAATCACCCGATTGGTATTGTTACAAATGCAGATTTATCATCAAAAATTGCTACAGGCCGCTATCCTATTACTGAAACAATAGACAAGATCATGTCTTCTCCAGTTGTAACAGTTATAGAAAATGTTTCTTTAGCCGAAGCACAATTGCTGATGCTAAAACATAACGTTACGCACTTATGTGTTACTAAAGACGGTACAAGTAAATCAGTTGTAAAAGGAATTATTTCTGAACACGATCTTATTGTAGCTCAAGCTAGTAACCCTGGTGTATTAATCAAAGAGATTAAGCGCTCACAACTTCCAAAAGATCTAAAACAGATTCGTGATCGTTTATCTGATTTAATTCAAAATTCGATTCAGAAGAATATTCCAATCTCGCATGTTAGTAATATTGCAAGTGAAATTAATTTAGCGATCATAAAAAGAGCAGTTGAACTTTCAATTTTAGATTTAGGCTCTCCTCCTGCACGTTTTGCATGGTTAAGCATTGGTAGTCAAGGACGTAAAGAACAACTTTTACTTACTGATCAAGATAGTATTTTAATTTTTGAAGATGTTACTCCTGAAAAATATAGAGAAGTAAAAGATTATTTCTTGAGATTAGCAAAACGTACGACTTCAATTTTAGAAAAAGTAGGTTACGAATATTGTCCAAACGGTCACATGGGAAGCAATATGCTTTGGTGTAAATCACTGAGTGACTGGACAAAACAATATAATAGTTGGATGAATACGCCTGGTGAAAATAGTAATGATCTAAGCAGTATTTTCTTTGATTATGAAATTGTTTTTGGTGAAGGAAAAATTGAAGAAGCGATTGAAAACGTAATTTTCAAAAATGCAGTAAACAATACATTGTTTTTTGACTTTTTAGGAAATGATGCTTTAAAAAGAAATTCTCCTTTAAGTTTTTTCAAAAAATTTATTGTTGAAGAAGAAGGACCACACAAAGATAAGTTCGATATTAAAACTCGCGCCTTAATGCCATTAATTGATGGAGCTCGTTTACTGATATTAAATGCCAATATAAAAGGAATTCAAAACACCTATCTAAGATTCAAGCAGTTAGCAATAACAGATTCTAAAAATGCAGAAATATATTTAAGCTGTGCAGAAGCTTTCTTAACACTTTCAAAATTTAGAACTGTTGAAGGATTAAAAAACGACGACTCTGGCCAATATATTAATTTAAGAGAAATGTCAAAAACTGACAAAGAGAAATTAAAAAATGCTTTAGCCCCAATGAAAGACCTTGAGGAACTAATTAAGAGTAAATTTCAATTGACACAATTCTCGTAAAATATGCTAGACTGGTTAAAAAACATTAACAAAGACTATCCAGAATTCTGGAAAGATTATTTAACTAAATTCGAGACTAAACCTAATAAGTTTGTTGTTATATCAGCAGAAACTTCTGGTCTTAATCCGGATAAAGATGTTATTTTGTCGCTTGGAGCATTTTCTGTAATTGACGACAGTATCGTGATTAAAGAAAATTTCGAAACTGTTTTGTTACAATACAAATATTTGCAAGACAATGGACTTTCTAACGAATTTATCATTGAAAGCAAAATGATGAAAATGCCTGAACCTGATGCACTTGAAGCTTTGGTTAATTTTATCGGAAATTCAATTTTAGTTGGACATCATATTAATTTTGATGTCGAAATATTGAATGCCGCTTTGGAACGTTTGGATTGCGGCCGATTAAAAAATGAAGCTTTAGATGTAGACATGATGTACAGAAAACTGACCGATATAAATGATAAACAGTTTTCTCTAGATGATTTATGCGAAATTTATAAAATTCCGAAAAGCGACAGAAATTCATCTTCTGAAGATGCTTATAGAATCGGGCTTTTATTTCTTAAATTAAAATCTCGATTGGGAATTAAATAATATACAATTGTCAGACTTAGCGAAGTCGAAGTCTTTTCATTTAAAACCAAAAAAAATGCCTCTTAAAATTAAGAGGCATTTTTTATTGATTTATATTTTTACTTAAGAAATTCTTTCTTTCATAATTTGCTCCACAACTTCTGGATTTAATAAAGTTGAAGTATCTCCAAAATTAGAAAAATCTCCTTCTGCTATTTTACGCAAAATTCTACGCATAATTTTTCCTGAACGCGTTTTTGGTAAACCAGAAACGAATTGGATTTTATCTAATTTTGCAATCGGTCCAATGTGATCTGCAATATATTGATTAATCTCTTTTGTCAAGTTTTCTTTATTTCTAACTTCTCCAGTTTCTTTCAGAATTACAAAACCATATAAAGCATTTCCTTTAATATCATGCGAGAATCCAACAATTGCAGATTCTGCTACAGCTGGATGTTCGTTAATTGCGTCTTCAATTGGAGCTGTCCCTAAATTATGACCAGAAACAATTACAACATCATCTACTCTACCCGTGATTCTGTAATATCCAACTTCATCTCTTAACGCACCGTCACCTGTAAAATATTTTCCAGGGAAAGCAGAGAAATAAGTTTCTTTGTAACGATCGTGATTACCCCAGATTGTTCTAGCAATTCCAGGCCAAGGAAATTTAATACATAAACTTCCAACTACTTGATTTCCTTCAATTTCATTACGTTTTTCATCCATTAAAACGGGTTGAATTCCTGGTAATGGTAAAGTTGCATAAGTTGGTTTTGTCGGAGTAACAAAAGCAATTGGAGAAATCATGATTCCGCCAGTTTCTGTTTGCCACCAAGTATCCACAACCGGACATCTTTTATCTCCAACGTGGTCATTAAACCAGTGCCAAGCTTCTTCGTTAATTGGTTCTCCAACAGACCCAATAACTTTAAGAGATTTTAGAGGATATTTTTGAATATAATCTAAGCTTTCTTTTGCTAATGAACGAATTGCAGTTGGAGCAGTATAAAATTGTGTGATTTTATGTTTTTCGATAATATCCCAAAAACGGCTAAAATCTGGATAAGATGGAACTCCTTCAAAAATTACAGTCGTTCCACCATTTAATAATGGTCCGTATAAAATGTATGAATGTCCTGTAATCCAACCAATATCAGCTGTACACCAGAAAATATCATTTTCTTCGTGACTAAAAACATTCTTAAAAGTATAAGCTGTATAAACCATATAACCAGCAGTAGTATGAACCATACCTTTTGGCTTTCCTGTTGATCCTGAAGTATATAAGATAAATAAAGGATCTTCAGCGTCCATAATTTCTGCCACGCTATTATCTAAAGCAACATCTAAAAGTGGTTGTAACCATTGGTCACGACCTTCTTTCATTTTTACATCAGTATTAGTTCTTTTTGCAACTAAAACTTTTGTTACTGACGGGCAAGTTTCAAGAGCTTCATCAACAATTCCTTTTAAGTCAATTGTTTTGTTTCCTCTGTAACCACCATCAGATGTAATTACCATTTTACATTCACAGTCATTAATTCTCGCAGAAACTGCAGAAGCAGAAAATCCAGCGAAAATTACAGAATGTATAGCGCCAATTCTAGCACAAGCTAAAACTGAAACTGCCAATTCTGGAATCATTGGTAAATAAATACAAACTCTATCTCCTTTACGAACACCTTGCTCGCGAAGAACGTTTGCCATTTTTGATACTCTTTCGTATAATTCGTTATACGTTATATGTAAAGCTTCTTCAGAAGGATCATTCGGTTCAAAAATAATTGCCGTTTTATCTCCTCTTTTGCTTAAATGTCTATCGATACAGTTTTTGGTAATGTTAACTTTAGCTTCTGTAAACCATTTTACTTCGGCTTCAGCCATATTAAAATCAACTACTTTTTCCCATTGTTGGTACCATGTGAAATTTTCCTCAGCTATTTTTCCCCAAAATTTTCTTGGCTCTCTTATTGACTTATTGTAATGCTTGAAATATTGTTCTAAATTTTCAATTTTGTAATAGCTCATCGTTTGTTGAATTTTTTTATAAATGTATTAAATCTGAACGTATTCTTAAAATAATTTAATTCATAAATTTTATCAAAAAAAAACATTTACTTAATAAAATATGATAAATATTTGCGTTTGTTTTAAATCTTTAGTTTTCAAAATAAACTAAAAAAGGAAAAAAAGGCATAATAAATTGATATTATGCCTTTTTTAATTTAACAAATTTCAATAACAATTAATTTTGTAAAACTGCTTTACAAATATTTTCAATTTTGAAATAGCAGCAACCTTATTAATTACAATAGAAATTCAACAAGTATATTCTATCAAATATACCCCATTATAAGGGATTAGCTTCACTTAACGACTCTTCCCTGAAGTTAAGTGAATGCAATATGCATCTATATCTATTAATCTTAATAAGTGCTTACTAATTCAAAATATTATAAATAATCGATACAGTGCAAATCCCGCAAAATCGAATTCTGCGGGAATTCCCCATTTTGTTTAATTATCCAATTTTCTTCATTGCTGTCATAGATTCTCTCAACCAAGCTCCTACTTCTTCGATAGGATGTTGACGAATTTCTTTATTTACAGCAATTAATACCGCATTGTCTACTCCGTTTGAAGTTGAAAATGGTTTTCCTATGATGTTAGTTTCAACTTTTTTCATGAATTCAGTCAATAAAGGCTTACATGCATGATCAAATAAATAACATCCGTATTCAGCAGTATCAGAAATTACACGGTTCATTTCGAACAATTTCTTTCTTGCGATTGTGTTTGCAATTAATGGTAATTCGTGTAATGACTCGTAGTAAGCTGATTCTTCGATAATTCCAGCTTCTGTCATAGTTTCAAAAGCCAATTCAACACCAGCTTTAACCATTGCAATCATTAATACTCCATTATCAAAATATTCTTGCTCAGAAATTGGAGCTTCTTGTGGAGCTGTTTTTTCGAAGTTAGTTTCTCCAGTTGCAGCTCTCCATTTCAATAAGTTAACGTCGTCATTAGCCCAGTCAGCCATCATTGTGCTAGAGAATTCTCCAGAAATGATATCGTCTTGGTGCTTTTGGAATAATGGACGCATGATGTCTTTTAATTCTTCAGCCAATTCATAAGCTTCGATTTTTGCAGGATTAGAAAGACGATCCATCATATTTGTGATTCCACCGTGTTTCAAAGCTTCAGTGATAGTTTCCCATCCAAATTGAATTAATTTTGAAGCATAAGCAACATCAATTCCTTTTTCAACCATTTTATCAAAACATAAAATAGATCCAGTTTGCAATAAACCGCAAAGAATAGTTTGCTCACCCATTAAATCTGATTTTACTTCAGCTACGAAAGATGATCTTAAAACTCCAGCTCTGTGTCCTCCAGTTGCTACAGCATAAGCTTTAGCTTGATCTAAACCTAAACCATTTGGATCGTTTTCTGGGTGAACTGCGATAAGAGTTGGAACTCCAAATCCTCTTTTATATTCTTCACGAACTTCAGAACCTGGACATTTAGGTGCACACATAATTACCGTGATATCTTCACGAATTTGCATTCCTTCTTCTACAATGTTGAATCCGTGAGAATAAGCTAAAGTCGAATCTTTTTTCATTAATGGCATAATAGCAGTTACCACAGCTGTATGTTGTTTGTCTGGTGTAAGGTTACAAACTAGGTCTGCAGTTGGAATCAATTCTTCGTAAGTTCCTACTTTGAAACCATTTTCAGAAGCATTTTTAAAAGAAGCTCTTTTCTCAGCAATTGCATCTGCACGTAATGCATAAGAAATATCTAAACCAGAATCTCTCATGTTTAATCCTTGATTCAAACCTTGTGCTCCACAACCAACAATTACAACTTTTTTTCCAGCCAATGCTGCAATTCCGTCTGCAAATTCTGATTGCTCCATAAATTCGCAAACTCCTAATTGTTCTAATTGTAATCTAAGTGGTAATGTATTGAAATAATTTGCCATTTTTGTTTTAATATTTAATGAAATGAAATTTTATAATTGATATATAACTAAGATTTTTTATTATTTAAAGGTTTCTAGCAAAGCAGAAATCTCCATTTTTTGTTTTGAAACTGAAATTCTTCCCGAACGTACAAATTGCATAATTCCGTATGGTTTGAACTTCTCGTATAATTCTTCAATTTCAGAACGTCTTCCTGATTTTGAAATCACGAAGAAATCACGAGAAACCGTTACAATTGTAGACTGGCTTTCTTTGATGATATTCTGAATTTGTTTTTCGTCAAACAACAAACTAGAAGCAATTTTAAACAAAGCATTTTCTAAGAAAATAGTTTCTTCATCTGTGTGATAAAATGCTTTTATAACTTCGATTTGTTTTTCAATTTGGCCTACAATGTTTTGAACCCATTTCTCTGTAGTATTTACTACAATGATAAATCTCGAAACATTCTCTATTTCTGATTCTGAAACATTTAGGCTTAATATATTAATGTGACGCTTTAAGAATATTCCAGATATTCTATTCAACAATCCCACGTTATTTTCTGAGTATACCGATATGGTAAATGTTTTATCTTCCATTTTGTTTTTTAGTTTATTTTGTTTCAGGTTTCAAGTTTCAAGTTCTGCTGAGAACGTGAAACCTGAAACTTAAAACTTGAAACTTTTTTCTCTAGCTTAATCTAATTTCTGAAACACATGCTCCGGTTGGAATCATTGGGAAAACGTTATTTTCCTTTTCCACCATGACTTCTAAGAAATAAGAATCTTTTGAAGCAAGCATTTCTGCCACCGCTTCGTCTAGATCTTCTCTTTGTGTAACTTTTTTAGATTTAATATGGTATCCTTCTGCAATGGCAACAAAATTTGGATTAATCATTTTTGTTGATGCATATCGGTTGTCAAAAAACAATTCCTGCCATTGACGTACCATTCCTAAAAATTCATTATTTAAAATAACAATCTTAACTGGAACCTGAGTTTGGAAAATTGTTCCTAATTCTTGAATTGTCATTTGGAAACCACCATCACCAATAATCGCTACAACTTCGCGTTCTGGTTTACCCATTTTTGCTCCGATTGCTGCTGGAAGTGCAAATCCCATTGTGCCTAATCCGCCAGAAGTAATATTACTTTTTGTTGAATTAAATTTAGCATAACGACAAGCAAACATTTGGTGCTGACCAACATCTGAAACTATAATAGCATCTCCGTTTGAATGTTTATTAATCATTTCAATAGTTTCTCCCATCGAAATTCCTTTACCGTTTGTTGGATTTAATTCTTCTTTAATTACAGAATTAAACTCAACTTCTCTCAACGCTTTAAATTCATTAAGCCATAAATCGTGCGATTTTCCATCCAATAATGGTAATAAAGCAGCTAAAGATTCTTTTACATCTCCTAAAACAGCTACTTCAGTCTTAACGTTTTTATCAACTTCAGCAGGATCAATTTCGAAGTGAATTACTTTTGCCTGTTTTGCATAAGTCTTTAAATTACCAGTTACACGGTCGTCAAAACGCATTCCGAAAGCAATTAAAACATCACATTCGTTAGTCATTAAATTAGGAGCATAGTTTCCGTGCATTCCCAACATTCCAACATTCAACGGGTGATCTGTTGGTAAAGCTGAAAGTCCTAAAATTGTCCATGCAGACGGAATTCCAGATTTTTCAATTACCGCTTTAAATTCTGCTTCAGCTTCACCAAGGATAATTCCTTGACCAAAAACGATTAAAGGTTTTTTTGCACTATTAATTAAAGTAGCCGCTTCAGCAACTTTCTCTAAATTCAATTTTGGAACTGGAACATAACTTCTAATTCCGGTGCATTTTTCATAACTAAAATCAAACTCATCAAATTGAGCATTTTTAGTAATATCTATCAATACAGGTCCTGGGCGTCCAGAACGAGCAATATAAAATGCTTTTGCAATAATTTCAGGAATTTGAGAAGCTTCAGTTACCTGAAAATTCCATTTTGTAACCGGAGTTGAAATTCCGATAATATCCGTTTCCTGAAATGCATCAGAACCTAATAAATGTCTTCCAACTTGCCCTGTAATACAAACCATTGGAGTTGAATCGATCTGAGCATCAGCGATTCCTGTAACTAAATTAGTTGCTCCTGGTCCAGAAGTAGCAATTGCTACTCCTACTTTTCCTGTAGCTCTAGCATAACCTTGAGCTGCATGCGTTGCACCTTGTTCGTGACGTACTAAAACGTGGTGTAATTTATCTTGAAATTTATATAACTCGTCGTAAACTGGCATGATTGCTCCACCTGGATAACCATAAACCAAATCTACTCCTTCTTCTAACAAACATCTTATAACGGCTTCAGCCCCTGATATTCTCATAGTATATTGTTTTTTCAATTTCAATAGCAATGTCAAAAATCAAAATTCAATGGCAATGTCAAAAATCAATTTCGATGATAAATTTTAAATTGATCTTTTATATTTTTACTTTTTATTGCAATTGATTTTTGTTATTTTTATTGATATTGTCATTGATTTTTGAAATTGTTATTGTAAAATTAATTATCGGTAACGCAACCTGTAGAAGCGCTTGACACCGATCTAGCGTATTTAAGCAAAACCCCTCTGTCAACTTTTAAAGCTGGCTGAACCCAAGCCGCCTTACGAGCTGCATATTCTTCGTCAGATATTTTTAGGTCGATTGTATTTTTCACAGCATCGATAGCGATCATATCTCCATCTTTTACTAGTGCAATACCTCCACCATCATATGCTTCTGGTGTAACGTGTCCTACCACGAATCCGTGTGAACCTCCGGAAAATCTACCGTCTGTAATTAGTGCACAGCTGCTTCCTAATCCAGCTCCAATAATGGCTGATGTCGGTTTTAGCATTTCAGGCATTCCCGGACCACCTTTTGGCCCACAACCTCTGATGACGACTACATTACCTGGTTTAATTTTTCCGGCTTGAAGACCTGGAATTACTTCAAATTCTCCTTCAAATACAACAGCTGGTCCTTCAAAATATTCTCCTTCTTTACCACTGATTTTTGCTACAGCACCTTCAGAAGCAAGATTTCCGTATAAAACCTGAATATTTCCTGTTGGTTTTAATGCTTTTTGAATTTCGTGAATTACTTCTTGTCCATCTTGTAAATCTGGAGTCGAAGCTAAATTCTCAGCAACTGTTTTTCCTGTTACAGTTAAACAATCTCCGTGAATCAATCCCACTTTCAATAAATATTTCATTACTCCTGGAATTCCTCCTACTTCATGAATATCTTCCATCATATATTTTCCACTTGGTTTCATGTCGGCAAGAACTGGCGTTCTATCATTAATAGCCTGAAAATCATCCAAAGTAATTGTAATTCCAACAGAGTGAGCCATTGCAATTAAGTGCATAACTGCATTTGTAGAACCTCCTAAAACTGCTACAATTGTAATAGCATTTTCGAAAGCCTTGCGAGTCATAATATCTCTTGGCTTAATATCTTTTTCTAATAAAATTTTAATAGCAGCTCCAGCAGCAATACATTCGTCTCTTTTTTCTTGACTTAAAGCAGGGTTTGAAGAACTGTATGGCATACTCATTCCTAATGCTTCAATTGCAGAAGACATTGTATTTGCAGTATACATACCACCACAAGCACCAGCACCTGGACAAGCGTTTTGAATAACTCCTTTAAAATCTTCTGGTGTAATTTCGCCTTTTACTTTTTTTCCTAAAGCTTCAAAAGCAGAAACGATATTTAAAGATTCTCCTTTCCATTTTCCAGAGTGAATTGAACCTCCATAAACCATCATTGACGGACGGTTTAATCTTCCCATTGCGATTAACGCTCCAGGCATATTTTTATCACATCCAGGAATTGCAATTACACCATCGTACCATTGTGCTCCAACAACTGTTTCAATAGAATCAGCAATTACATCACGAGAAACCAATGAAAAACGCATTCCTTCAGTTCCGTTAGAAATACCGTCACTGACACCAATGGTATTAAAAATAAGTCCGACAAGATCTGCATCCCAAACACCTTTTTTAACATCTTTTGCTAAATCGTTCAAGTGCATGTTGCAAGTGTTACCATCGTAACCCATGCTCACAATTCCAACTTGTGCTTTCTTTAAATCTTCTTCAGTTAAACCAATTCCGTACAACATTGCTTGCGCCGCAGGCTGTGTTTGATCTTGAGTGATGGTCTTGCTGTACTTATTTAATTCCATTATTGTAATATTTATTTTAATTTTTATTCAAAAAAAAACCTTCCAGTATTTGGAAGGTTTGTAATATAGTTTTTCAATTATATTTATACCATTCCCGATGCAGATGTGTGAATCACATTGACAACAACGACAGAAGTAATAATAATTGAGATTTGCATCGCTTATTTTTTTAGTGTTACAAAAGTATAAAAACTTTAGAAACTAAAAAAATAAAATCTCAACATTTCAGATACTTCTTGTTATTAAATTCACTTTTTAACAAAAAATATTAAACAATTGTCGATTGTCCAATAGTAACATTGTCATTATTAAAATACAGTAAATCGTCTTTACTGAAAATAAAATTAGAAACGAACTCTCCTACTTCATTGGTTCCGAATTTTGAATCTGGTTTCAGATCAATAGTCACCACTTTGTATTCAATAGCTTTTTCTACTGCTTTATAAATTACATTAGCTTCTTTAGTTAATCCAAAATGCTCTAACAAAAGTGCCGCCGCTAAAATCGAAGCAATAGGATTGGCAATGTTTTTTCCTTTTGCCTGCGGATAAGAACCATGAATTGGTTCAAATAACGCATTTTTCTCTCCTAAAGATACAGATGGCAACAAACCAATAGATCCAGTAATTACACTTGCTTCATCTGATAAAATATCTCCAAATAAATTTTCTGTCAAAATCACATCAAATTGTTTCGGATTCAAAATCAGCTGCATTGCTGCATTGTCCACAAATAAGAAATCTAAAGCAACATCTGGATAATCCGCGCTCACTTTCTGAACTACTTTTCTCCACAATCTAGAAGTTTCCAAAACATTTGCTTTGTCTACCATTGTTAGCTTTTTGCGTCGTTTTTGTGCTGACTGAAAAGCTAAATGTGTAATTCTTGTAATTTCTTCTTCTGTATATTCACATAAATCTGAAGCATGTGTTCCTTCTTCATTAAGTGTTTTTGCTCCAAAATAAGCTCCACCAGTTAATTCTCTAAAAATGGTAAAATCTGCTCCTTCAATAATTTCTCTTTTTAAAGGAGAAGATTCAATTAATGCTTTATAAGGTTTTATAGGACGAATATTAGCAAATAAACCTAATTCTTTTCGCAGTTTCAGTAATCCTTGCTCCGGACGAACTTTTGCATTTGGGTTATTATCGTATTTCGGATCTCCAATCGCACCAAGCAAAACAGCATCTGTATTTAAACAAAGATTTAAAGTTTGCTCCGGTAAAGGACTTCCTGTTTTGTCAATAGCAACAGCTCCCATGAGAGCTTCTTCAAAAACAAATTCGTGATTGTACACTTCGCCAATGGCGTATAGTGCTTTTTTAGCCTGTAAAATTACTTCTGGCCCAATTCCGTCTCCTGGTAAAACTGCTATTTTCAAATTCATAATGCCTCGTTCTTTATGTATTTAAATCCTTATTGTTCCTAATTTATTTTTGAAATATTAACTTCTGATTAAATCTCCTTCAATTTTAGAAGCTTCAATAATTTGATGAATATCTGCGTCTAAAACTTCTTTTTTGATATCTGCGAATTTCAAGAATTCAACATAAACGATATCCAATTGTACTTTTGTCAATTCGTAACCCACTTTTTTAGCTCTGTAAGCCAAAGCTGCTCTTCCGCTTCTTGCTGTCAAAATAATTGAAGATTCATTTACTCCAACATCTAACGGATCCATGATTTCGTAAGTTGCTCTGTTTTTGATAACACCATCTTGGTGAATTCCAGAACTGTGTGCAAAAGCATTTGCTCCAACAATTGCTTTATTTGGTTGCACAATCATTCCCATACTTTCAGAAACCAAACGACTCATTTCGTTCAATTCTCTTGTGTTAATGTTTGTATCTAAATTCAAATATGGATGTTGTTTAAAAATCATAACCACTTCTTCAAGTGCTGTATTTCCAGCTCTTTCTCCAATACCATTAATAGTACATTCGATTTGTCTTGCTCCATTTATAGCTCCTGCGATTGAGTTTGCAGTTGCCATTCCTAAATCATTATGACAGTGGCATGAAAGGATTACGTTTTCGATTCCTTTTACGTTTTCTTTTAAATATTTGATTTTTGCTCCGTATTCTTCTGGAAGACAATATCCTGTTGTATCAGGAATATTTAATACAGTTGCTCCAGATTTAATCACTTCCTCACAAACTTTTGCTAAGAATGCATTGTCTGTTCTACCAGCATCTTCTGCGTAGAATTCAACATCTTCTACATACGATTTTGCGTGTGCTACAGCATATTTTGCTCTTGCAATAATATCTTCAGGCGTAGTTTGTAATTTGTGGAGGATATGAGATTGTGAAGTTCCGATTCCAGTATGGATTCTAGGTTTCTTAGCATGCTTTAAGGCAGCTGCAGCAACATCAATGTCGTTTTTTACGGCTCTTGTTAATCCGCAGACGGTTGCATTTTCTACAATTTTACAAATCTCAGAGACCGATAAAAAATCGCCTGGACTTGACACAGGAAAGCCTGCTTCGATAATGTCAACTCCCATTTTGTCTAGTCGTTCTGCGATAACTAATTTTTGTTTAGTATCTAACTTACATCCTGGAACTTGTTCACCATCTCGCAAAGTGGTGTCAAAAATTTGAACTTTCTCTCTATTCATATTCATTTATTTAATGTAATTTCACATCTTGATAACAAATATATATTGTACTATCGCAGTATGAAATTCATTTTAATGAAATTATACTGTTCATAAAACGATTTATACCCTATTAAATACTTTATTATCAATAAGTTACATTATTATTTTTTACAATGGCTAACCATCAAAAAGATTTCTTATTTGTTTTAATCAAATCACTTTCGAAATCAGAAAAAAGACAGTTTAAAATTTTTGCAAGCCGATTAGAGACGAGTTCAAATACAAAATTTATCGAATTATTTAATATTTTAGATAAATCTGAAGTTTATGATGAAAAGCTCATTCTTAAAAGTGGTGTAATTCAAAAAGTACAGCTATCTAATTTAAAATCATATTTATACAAACAAATTCTTGTAAGTATTAGATTGAATATTCCGAGCCAGAATATTCGATATCAGCTGCGCGAACAAATGGATTTTGCTGTTATACTATATAATAAAGGACTTTATAAACAGAGTTTAAAAATTTTAGATAAAACAAAACAGCAAGCGCTTGAAAATGATGAAAAATATATGGCGTATGAAATTGTAGAATTCGAAAAACTAATCGAATCGCAATATATTACAAGAAGTATTCAAGGTCGCGCTGACGAATTGGTAATTCAAGCAAAAGAATTAAATTACAGAAATACCATTTCAAGCAAATTATCAAATTTATCGCTTCAGTTGTATGGAATAATGCTGAAAACTGGATATGTCAAAAACGATCAGGAATATAAATATATTGACGATTATTTTAACAGGCATATTGCAAAATTAGACGAAAGTAAATTTGGCTTTCGCGAAAAATACTGGTTTTACAACGCTAATTTATGGCGAAGCTTTTTAGTTCAAGACTTTTTAGCGAGTTATAAATATGCCTATAAATGGGTTCAGCTTTTTTATGATAATCCGAATATGATTTATTTGAATCCGGTGTTTTTCTTAAAAGGAAATCACTATTTCTTAGAATCGCTTTATATGTTAAAGTACAAATCGAATTTCAAGAAATATTTGAACCTTTTAGAAGAAACTATTGCCGATCCAAAATTTCCTGTAAACGATAATATTGCGTCGTTATCTTTTCTTTATGTTTATAACAACAAGTTAAATCTTCATATTTTGGCTGGTACTTTTGCCGAAAGCGAATATTTAATTCCAGAAATTCTAGCCAAAATTAAAGTTCATAGCGAACATTTGGATGAACACCACGAAATGTTATTTTTCTATAAAATTGCTTCTATTTATTTTGGGAATGAAAAATACAATGAATGCATCAATTATTTAGATAAAATCATCAATAATAAGAACTTAACCATGCGCGAAGATTTAATGTGCTTTGCAAGACTTTTGTCTTTGATTGCGCATTATGAACTTGGAAAAGATTATTATTTAGAAAACCATCTAAAAAGCACCTATAAGTTTTTATTGAAAATGAATGACTTACACGAAGTTCAAAAGGAAATAATCAAATTCCTTAGAAACTTAAATAATTTTTATCCAGCAGATATTAAGAACGAATTCAAAAAAATGCACGCTCGTTTTGTTGAACTTGAAAAAAACACTTACGAAAAAAGAGCTTTCTTATATCTTGATATTATTTCTTGGCTTGAAAGTAAAATAGAAAACCGAAAAATTGCTGATATAATTAGGGAAAAAGCAAAATTGAATAATCGATAGTTTTTTTAAAAAAATTCCAATAAAAAAAAGCGCTAAAAAACAGTAAGTTTTTCAGCGCTTTTTTTGTCATCCTGAGGAACGAAGGATCACAACTCGTAAATTGACAAAGATTTACGATTTCGATTGTGGAGTTTCTAGTGTAATCCTTCGTTCCTCAGGATGACATACTAGATAAAAACAAACAAACCCGACAGGTTTTTAAAACCTGTCGGGTTTAGTGTTAAAAGTTCAAAAACTTTATTCTACAATATTAGAAGCCGTAACGTAAAAGTTCTTGTCAACTTCTAATTTTCTATCTTCATTTTCTGTTTTAACTGATTGCCAATCTGTTGTTGGTTTCAACATTGTCTCTACGCCATTTATTTTAACTTTTACAGGCATATCAAACTTAGAAACACAATTTGTCCAGTGATATCCTAAAGTTCCATTTTTAAACATATATTCAAAAACAGGAATTTTAGTTGTAGTCAAATATTGAGCATAAACTCTATTGAAGTTAATTCCAGATTGCTCATTAATATAATCTTCAATCTGTTTTGAAGTAACCGTTTGATGGTAAAAAGTTTTATTTAAACCTCTCAAAATTGATTTCCATTTAGCATCATCATTCACAATCTGACGAATTGTGTGCAGCATATTGGCTCCTTTCGGATACATATCACCTGAACCTTCATTATTTACATCATAATGTCCAATAATTGGCTTATCATTTTCGATACCTTTTCTACATCCAATAACATATTCTGCACCAGCTTCTTTACCGTAATAATGTTCTAAGAAAAGACTCTCAGAGTAATTAGTAAAACTTTCGTGAATCCACATATCTGCAATGTCTTTGTACGTAATATTGTTAGCAAACCATTCGTGTCCAGACTCATGAATAATAATGAAATCAAATTTCAATCCCCAGCCCGTTCCGCTTAAATCACGTCCTAAATAACCTTGTTTGTATTGGTTTCCGTAAGTCACCGAACTTTGGTGTTCCATTCCTAAATACGGAACTTCTACCAATTTATAACTGTCTTCATAAAACGGATAAGGTCCAAACCAATTTTCAAACGCTTTTAGCATCTTTGGAGCATCTTTAAAATGTTCTTTAGCTAAAGCTAAATTATCTCTCAAAACATAATAATTACAATCTAAATTACCTTTTTCTCCTTTAAATACTTCAGAGAAATTTACATAATCTCCAATATTGATATTTACACCATAATTATTAATCGGATTGGAAACATACCAATTGAAGGTTTTAGTCCCGTCTTTTTCTTTCTTAACGCTTTTTAGTCTTCCGTTAGATACTTCAGTTAAATCTCCAGGAACATTGACGCTGATTAGCATATCTTCGACTTCATCATACATATGATCTTTGCACGGCCACCAAACGCTTGCTCCTAAACCTTGACAAGAAGTAGCGATAAAATCTTTTCCGTTGCTATCTTTTTTCCAAGAAAATCCTCCATCCCAAGGCGCTCTAACTGCTTCTTTAGGTTTTCCTTCAAACGAAATTATAATTTCTTTAGAATCTCCAACTTTCTGTTTTTCAACCAAAGTAATAAAGAAAGCATTTCCATCTCTTTCAAACTTTAATGGCAAACCATTCTGAGTCACTTTCGTGATATTCATTGGCTGCTGCAAATCGATTTGCATTCTGTTGTTTTCTGTTAAAATAGTATAACGAACCGTGTTTGAACCCGAAATAAATTTTTCTGACGGTTTTACTTTCACATCTAAATGATAATATTTCAAATCCCACCAAGCTCTTTCTTTTGTAATGCTTCCGCGTAAAGTATCCTGATGTGTAAAAACAGTTTCTGACTTATTTAAAAGTCCTTGTGCATTTGCAGTAAATCCAACTAAAAAGGCGATAAATGCGCCACCGAAGTATTTTTTCATTATTTATAAATTTGTAATAAATAAGGTAACTAAACCCGTTTAATCTTCAACAAATGTAAACATTCAGATCAAGATTTTTACATTTTTATCATTTCTAAAAGAAAAAAAATACTGCCAAATTCATTATTGTTCTCTATTTTAGTGCTTTTAAATTATTAGAATTCCTAATATGAAATTTAATGCGATTGTTTATTTTTTAGTTGTCTTCTTTTCAACGACAACTAATTCACAAAATATTCCGATTCATAAAACCAAAAAACAAATAATTGTCGATGGAAATTTATCTGATTGGGAAACGCCATTTTTAGGTCCGTTTGTGATTCATAATTCTGGAGAAAAAGCAACTCAAAATACTTTTGTTTCACTTTCGTGGAATGAAGAAAATCTTTACATCGCTTACAATTGCACAGATTCTAAAATTATTGGAACATCGCAAAAAAAGGATTCTCAGATTTTTCAAACTGATGATTTGGTCGAAATTTTTCTCGATCCAGACGGAGATAGTCAAAATTATATTGAAGTTGGAGTAAATGCCTTTTCGACTAATTATGATTTACTTTTAAAATGTATTTCGCCAGAATGCGGCGGCTGGAAAACAGCAATAGATTTTGATATTAAAGGAATAGAAACTGTCAGTAAAATAAATCCTGAAGGTTATATTGTAGAAATAAAAATTCCATTTTCAAGTCTTGAAAAAATCAAAAATGGTCATTTTCAGAAACCAAAAATAGGTTCAAAATGGAAAGGGAATGCTTTTAGAATCGATTACGGTAACACAACCGAATATACTGCATTACAACCTTATAAGAGTTTAAAATTTGGGTTTCATCAACCTGCAGAATTTGCTGTTTTTGAGTTTGTGGAATGAGAGCAAACATAGCCCACGGTTTCAACCGTGGGAACACATGCAATATAACAATACGTTTCCCACGGTTGAAACCGTGGACTATATTAATAAAATGGTGATGAACTATTTCTGGCGTTTCTTTAAAACTTCAACAACATCATTCAATTGAAAACCTTTTGCTTGTAATAAAATCAAATAATGAAAAAGTAAATCGGCGCTTTCGCTAAGAAACAAATCATCGTTATCATCTTTTGCTTCGATAACAACTTCTACCGCTTCTTCCCCAACTTTTTGGGCAATTTTATTGATACCTTTTTCGAATAAAGAAGCTACATAACTCTTCTCAGAATCAGCATTTTCTCTTCTGGTTTTTATTGTGTCTTCCAATTGCGAAATAAAACCATAATTGGCATCATTTGGCTCTTGCCAGCAAGTATCTGCTCCTGTATGACACGTTGGACCAACAGGTTTTGCCTGAATCAAAAGCGTATCGCCGTCGCAGTCATTTTTAATGCTTACTAAATTTAAAAAATTACCACTCTCCTCACCTTTTGTCCAAAGTCTTTGTTTTGAACGACTGAAAAAAGTTACTTTTTGAGTCTCAATTGTTTTTTGAAGCGATTCTTCGTTCATATAACCCAGCATCAAAACATTTTTAGTTTCTGAATCCTGAATTATCGCTGGAATCAATCCGTGTGAACTTTTTATATTTATGTCCATAATTTTAGTCTAAAGTTATAAAGTCGAAAGTCTTAAAGTTAAAACTAAAGTCTGACTTCTATATTGTTATTTTTTAATTCTTGTTTTAAAGCTTTAATTTCAATTTCTTTAAAGTGAAAAACACTCGCCGCCAAAGCCGCATCAGCTTTTCCTACTTTAAACGAATCTACAAAATGCTGAATATTTCCTGCACCTCCAGAAGCAATAATTGGAATATTAATTAAAGTTGATAATTTAGCCAAAGCTTCATTTGCAAAACCATTTTTAGTTCCGTCATTGTCCATTGATGTGAATAAAATCTCTCCTGCTCCGCGTTCTGCGACTTCAACAGCCCAATCGAAAAGATTTAATTCGGTTGGCACCTTTCCTCCAACTAAATGCACAATCCATTGTCCGTCAATTTGTTTGGCGTCAATTGCAACTACAACGCATTGACTTCCAAATTTCTGAGCTAAATCATTAATTAACTGAGGATTTTTAACTGCTGATGAATTAATCGAAACTTTATCTGCGCCGTTATTCAACAGAATATCAACATCTTCTACAGACGAAATCCCTCCTCCAACCGTAAACGGAATATTGATTTTCTCCGCTACGCTACGCACCATATTTACAAGTGTTTTGCGTCTTTCTTCTGTTGCCGAAATATCTAGAAAAACCAATTCGTCTGCGCCTTCAGCCGAGTAAATTTCAGCCAATTCTACAGGATCTCCCGCATCACGCAAGTCTACGAAATTAACACCTTTTACAGTTCTTCCGTTTTTTATATCTAAGCAAGGTATTATTCTTTTTGCTAACATTTTTAATTTGGTTGTTGGTTATTCGTTGATTGTTGTTGGTTAAAGTGATATACTATCAACCGACAACTAACAACTATAAACCAATTATATAATTTTCTAATTGTTTCAAGGAAATTCTTCCTTCGTAAATCGCTTTTCCGATTATCGTTCCTTCACAGCCTAATTCGGCTAATTTTGGTAATTCGTCGAAAGTTGAAATCCCTCCCGAAGCAATTAGTTTTACTCCTTTTGCTTCCGCCAAAATTTTCCCGTATAGGTCAAAACTTGGCCCTTCAAGCATTCCGTCTTTAGCAATATCGGTACAAATAACGTATTGAATTCCTTTGGTTTGATAATCTTGAATAAACGGAACCAAATCCTCGTCAGAATCCTCTAACCATCCTGAAACCGCAATTTTTTCGTCTTTTGCATCAGCGCCTAAAATAATTTTTTCAGAACCATATTCCGAAATCCATTTTTCGAAAATCGCTCTGTTTTTTACCGCAATACTTCCGCCAGTGATTTGATTTGCACCACTTTCGAAAGCAATTCTCAAATCATCATCCGATTTTAATCCGCCTCCAAAATCAATCTTTAAACCGGTTTGCGTTGCAATTTGTTCTAATATTTTATAATTGACAATTTTACTTGATTTTGCACCATCTAAATCTACCAAATGTAGATATTCTATTCCGTGCGCCTCAAATGATTTCGCCACTTCAAGCGGATTCTCGTTGTAAATTATTTTCGTATCATAATCACCTTTGGACAAACGAACGCATTTTCCTTCAATGATATCTATGGCTGGTATTATTCGCATTTAATTTTAGATTTTTGATTAACGATTTTAGATTTTTGATTATCCAAAACCGATTAATATTTTATTGAATTTTGATATTGAAATTGATTTTTGATATTGATTTTTGATATTGATTTTTGATATTGAATTTTGATATTGAATTTTTACATTTTTAAGAAATTACCCAAAATCTTCTCCCCAACATCTCCACTTTTTTCTGGGTGAAACTGAGTTCCGTAAAAATTATCTTTTTGCAAAGCTGAAGCATATTCAACATCGTAATTAGTGGTTGCGATTGCTTCTGAGCAATTTGGCGCGTAAAAACTGTGAACCAAATACATGAATTCATTTTCAGAAATTCCGTTGAACAAATCAGTTTTTAAATCATAAATCTGATTCCAGCCCATTTGAGGCACTTTTACGTTGTTTGAAAATTTCAAAACATCAACGTCAAAAATTCCTAAACCTTGCGTATTTCCTTCTTCTGTTTTGTTGCACATTAGCTGCATTCCAAGACAAATTCCTAAAACGGGTTGCTTCAATTCTGGAATCAAGTTATCCAAACCGGTTTCACGAAGTTTAGCCATCGCAGAACTCGCCTCGCCCACGCCAGGAAAAATCACTTTATCTGCCGATTTAATTTCGTCCGGATTATTACTCAAAACAGCTTCAAATCCTAATCTTTCAATAGCAAACATAATGCTCTGAATATTTCCTGCTCCGTAATTTATAATTACTATTTTCATTTTATAAAGCTTTAGGCTTTAAGCTTTAGGCTTTAGGCTTATTGCCTATTGCTTATAGCTTAAAGCATTTTACAGCATTCCTTTCGTCGAAGGCAAAATCATTTTTTCTGTATCTCTTTTTACGGCTACTTTTATGGCTTTCGCGAAAGCTTTAAAGATCGCTTCAATTTTATGATGTTCGTTGATTCCTTCTGCTTTAATATTTAAGTTCGCTTTAGCACCGTCTGTGAATGATTTAAAGAAATGATAAAACATTTCAGTTGGCATTTTACCCACCATTTCACGTTTAAATTCAGTTTCCCAAATCAGCCAATTTCTTCCTCCAAAGTCAATTGCGGCTTGCGCTAAACAATCATCCATTGGAAGACAGAAACCGTAACGTTCGATTCCTAATTTGTTTCCTAAAGCTTTCGCGATAACTTCTCCCAAAGCAATTGCCGTATCTTCGATTGTATGATGTTCATCAACCTCTAAATCGCCTTTTACAAGGATTTCCAAGTCCATTTGACCGTGACGTGAGATTTGATCTAACATGTGGTCGAAAAACGCAATTCCTGTGTCGATTTTGCTTTTTCCTGCTCCGTCAAGATTTAAGTTGATGTAAATATCTGTCTCATTTGTTTTTCTTGTAATAGATGCAGAACGTGCTTCTAATTTCAAAAACTCATAAATTGTTTTCCAATCCATTGATTGTAAAACAATTGTTTCGTCAAGTTCTTCACGCTTTGCTGAAATTTCATTACTTCCCGCTCCATCTGTATCATTCATGAAAATCGCTTTTGCACCAAGGTTTTTAGCCAATTCAACATCCGTTAAACGATCTCCTAAAACAAAAGAATTTTCTAAATCATATTCAGGATTGTTTAAATATTTAGTCAACATTCCTGTTCTTGGCTTACGCGTTGGAGCATTTTCTTCTGGAAAACTTCTATCAACAAAAATTTCATCAAAAACAACTCCTTCATTTTCAAAAGCTTTTAAAATAAAATTTTGTGTTGGCCAAAACGTATCTTCGGGAAAACTATCCGTTCCTAATCCGTCCTGATTGGTTACCATTGCCAATTCGTAATCTAATTCATTAGCAATTTTAGCCAAATATTGAAACGCTTTTGGATAAAATTCTAATTTATCTAAACTGTCTAATTGGTAATTTTCTGGTTCTAAAACGATCGTTCCGTCACGATCGATAAAAAGTACTTTTTTCATATATTATTTTTTTTCCGCCACGAATTAACGAATTAAATTAAATCTCCATGGCAAAATGACTTTGTGTTCTTTGCGTAATTCTTTGCGAACTTTGCGGTTAAATAAATTTCTAGATTAATTGTTTCAATTCTCTAATTACAACTGCATTTTCTTCTTTTGTTCCAATCGTAAAACGAAGACAATTTTCGCATAAAGGCTGTGTTGTTCTGTTGCGAATTACGATTCCTTTTTCAATTAATTGATTGTATCTTTTGTTGGCGTCATCTACTTTCGCTAGAATAAAATTGGCTTCTGTAGGATACACTTTTTCTACAAAATCAACTTCAAGTAAAACTTTAAGTAATTCTTCTCTTTGTTCAATAATTGAAGCTATTTCTTGTTTTATTTTTTCTGAATCTTTTAAACGTTCAATTGCTCTTTGCTGTGTTAATTCATTAACATTGTACGGAGGTTTGATTTTATTTAGAATTGAAATCACAGCTTCAGAAGCATAACAAATTCCTAAACGAATTCCAGCCAAACCATACGCTTTAGAAAGTGTTTGCGTAATAACCAAATTTGGATACGCATCAATTTCTGTCAACCAACTTTCTTTCTCAGAAAAATCAATGTAAGCTTCATCAATTACCACTAAACCTTTAAAGTTTTGCAATAATTTCACAACACTTTCATCAGAAAAAGAATTTCCGGTTGGATTATTTGGCGAGCACAAAAAGATGATTTTAGTATTTTCGTCAACAGCTTCTAAAATCTTTTCAACTTGCGGCTGAAAATCTGTCGAAAGTAAAATTTCTCGGTTTTCAACTGCGTTAATATTCGCCAAAACACCATACATTCCGTATGTTGGCGGCAATGAAATAATATTATCTTTATTAGGCTCACAAAATGCTCTGAAAAGCAAATCTAAAACTTCATCACTTCCGTTTCCTAACAAAATCTGACTTTGTTTAGTTAAATTATTTTTTGCCAAAATCGCCTTAACTGAATTCTGTTGCGGGTCTGGATAACGATTTACACCATTTTGAAACGGGTTTTCATTCGCATCCAAAAAAATCATTTCGGCTGTATCAAAATCTTCAAACTCATCTCTCGCAGACGAATATGGTTTTAAAGATTTTACGTTTTCACGTGTTATTGTATTTATATCGAACGTACTCATTTTTTCTTTAATTTTTAAGAAGAAAGAAACAAGATTCAAAAAGAAAGACTTTATAAAATCTTGGTTCTTGCCTCTTTCATCTTTCTTTGTCTTTTATTCCAAACTCTTCAATCTTAAAGTAACGGCGTTTTTATGCGCTTGTAAGCCTTCAGCTTCCGCCATGACTTCAATCGCTTTGCCAATATTCAAAATTCCAGTTTTTGTGATTTTTTGAAAAGTCATCGACTTCATAAAACTATCTAAATTTACACCGCTGTAATTTTTAGCATAACCGTTTGTTGGAAGTGTATGATTTGTTCCTGAAGCATAGTCTCCAGCACTTTCAGGCGTATAATTTCCAATAAAGACAGAACCTGCATTTACGATTCCGTTACAATAGAAATCATCATATTCTGAGCAGATTATAAAGTGTTCTGGACCGTATTCATTAATTAAATCTAAAGCGATTTGATCATTTTCTACATAAATCAATTTCGAATTTTCAATAGCTTTTTCTGCAATTGCTTTTCTAGGAAGCACTTCTAATTGTGACTGAACTTCTTGCTCTACTTCGGTGATTAATTTTCTTGAAGTTGAAACCAAAATTACCTGACTATCTGTTCCGTGTTCTGCTTGAGAAAGCAAATCTGAAGCTACAAAAGCTGGAACCGCTGTATCATCTGCAACAATTAATAATTCTGAAGGTCCAGCTGGCATATCAATCGCAACGCCAAATTGTGTTGCCAATTGCTTTGCTACCGTTACAAACTGATTTCCTGGCCCGAATATTTTATATACTTTAGGAATAGATTGCGTTCCAAAAGTCATTCCTGCAATAGCTTGAATTCCGCCGACTTTCAAAATTTTTGTTACGCCGCACAAATTTGCTGCGTATAAAATCGCTGGATTAATTTTTCCTTTTTTATCTGGTGGAGAACACAATACAATTTCTTTGCAACCAGCAATTTCAGCTGGAACAGCCAACATTAAAACTGTAGAAAACAAAGGCGCAGTTCCTCCTGGAATATATAAACCAATTTTTTGGATTGGTCTTTTTTCTTGCCAGCAATTTACACCTTCAACAGTTTCTACTTCAACTCGATCTGTTTTCTGTGCTCTGTGAAATTTATAAACATTGTCTTTCGCTAATTGAATCGCTTCTTTTAATTCATTCGGAATCAACGCGATTGCTTCATTTATTTCTTCTAAAGAAACTTCATAATTATCTTGAGAAATTCCGTCAAAAATAGAAGTGTATTTTGCTACAGCTTCGTCTCCTTTTTTCTGTACCTCTCTGAAGATTTCTTTTACAGTAACCTCAATATCATCAATGGTTTGAGTTGGTCTTTTTAATATATCTGACCAGGTTTCTGGTTTTGGATTGTCTATTTTATTCATTGTTTTTTTTGCTTTAAGCTTTTTTTGCTTTAGGCTATAAGCAGTAAGCATTAGGCTTTATTAACTTTGTCTATTAAAAAGCTTAAAGCTTACTGCTTAAAGCCTAAAGCGCGCAAAGCGCATTAAAGAACCATTTTCTCAATTGGGCAAACTAAAATTCCTTCTGCTCCAACTTCTTTCAATTGATCGATTACGTCCCAAAAAGTATCTTTGTCGATTACAGAGTGAACGCTGCTCCAGCCTTCTTGGGCTAACGGCAAGACCGTTAAACTTCTTAAAACTGGAAGAATTTTTCCAACGGCATCAATTTTGTCGTTTGGAACATTCATTAAAATATATTTTGAATTTCTAGCTCTTAAAACGGCTTGAATTCTGAATTTTAAAGTGTCAATGTGTTTTTGTATTTCTGGTGAAACTTTTGGAGAAACTGCCAAAACTGCTTCGCTTTTCAGAATAACTTCTACTTCTTTTAAGTTATTTTTGAATAAAGTGCTTCCGCTAGAAACAATATCTACAATGGCATCGGCAAGACCAATATTTGGTGCAATTTCTACTGAACCAGAAATTTGGTGAATATCTACAGTGATACCAAATTTACCAAAAAATTCATTTACTGTATTCGGATATGAAGTCGCAACTCGCAAACCTGCTAAATCTTGAACAGAATTGTATTCGAAAGTTTTAGGAACTGCAACAGAAACTTTGCATTTTGAGAATCCTAATTTCTGAACTACTTCAATTCCTTTTCCTTTTTCTACCAAAAGATTATCGCCAACAATTGCTAAATCTACAACTCCATCAATTAAATATTGTGGAATATCTGAATTTCTTAAATATAAAACTTCTAAAGGAAAATTTGAAGCTTCGGCTTTTAATTGGTCGATTCCGTTGTTGATTGAAATACCGCAATCTTTTAAGATTTGAATGCTGTCTTCGTTTAAACGACCTGATTTTTGAATTGCAATTTTTAATGTACTCATTTTTTTTTAGTTGTTTGTTAGGTTTATAGTTTGAGTACAAAGAGCTAGAATTAAAAAACCCGTTTGATGTACTCAAACGGGTTTTAAAATATGATGATTTACACGCATATCATTAACACATCGCTTGAGAGCAATAATGTAGATGATGATGATGTAATTGAATTGAAATCATGATTTGTTGAGTTTTTTACTTCTTTGATTCGGTTGCAAATATAATAGATAAATTAATTAAAAAACAATTTTTATTTTAACTTAACGACAGTTTATTGTTAAAAAACGACTTGAACCGCTTTTAGTGTAATAATTTTAAAATTAGTTTAACGAATTATCAAATTCATCAAAAATCAATAGAACTTTGGTTCCTTTGCCGATTTCGCTTTCTATTTTAAATTTAATTTGAAGCAAATCTGTCATTCTTTTTACAATAAACAAACCTAAACCAGTTCCCTTAATTTCAGAATGATTTAAAGAATCTGATCTGAAAAACGGATTTAAAATTGATTCTAAATCTTTCTTTGCAATTCCAATTCCCTGATCTTCTACAATACAAACAATCTTATCTTTATCTCTTGTCAAAGAAATATTAATTTTCGTTTTATCATTAGAATATTTAACCGCGTTTGAAATGATATTTCGAAGAATTGTAACCGTTAAATAATTATCAGAATAAATACTAAATTCTTCTTTTGCTTCTAATTCAACATTGATTTTTTTTTCTTTTATTTTCTCAGCATTTAAAGTCAAAACATCTAAAATTGTAGCGTTTAAATAAACATTTTCTTTTACAATATTCTGTTTTTGATTTTCAAAACGAGCCATTAAAAGCAACTGATCTACAAGCGAATTAAGGTGATCAACTTCGTTAATACAGTAATTTATTTTTTCTTCGTACTCTTTACTATCACGCGGTTTACGAATTAATACTTCAAGTGTTCCTTTAATAACAGTTAACGGAGTTCGAAGTTCATGAGAAGCATCAGAAGTAAATTGTTTTTCGCGTTCTATTGCGTCTTCAATTCGGTTCAATAAATTATTAATTGTTTTAGAAAGTGTAAATAATTCATCTCGCGTTTTCGGAAGCGGAATTCTCGATTTTAAATTGTCTTTCGTAATAATTTTAGAAGTATTAATAATATCATTTATTGGCTTAATACTTCTTCCTGCGTAAAATCGAGCTAGAAAAAACAGGATTAAAAGAATAATCGGAAAAGTAATCATCAAAGTATCAAGCAAATTCTCTAATACTTTAGAAGAATCTGAAAGTGACATTGCAATAATTAAATATCCAATTTTTTTTGATTTTAAATGAAGCGGAACTTGAATTTGACGGATTTTATTGCCCAATAATTTGGTGTCAAAAAGCTGAAAATGTTCTTTATTTTCATGAAAAACTAGCTTTTCATTTTTTAAATTGGGAGACTTTTCGATGATTTTTTTATTCAAATCTAAAAACTGAACAAAAACCGGATTTACATCAACAGAATTATGCTCTCTTTCCTCCCATTCTTCAGCATCCATAAAGACTATCACCTTTTTTTCAATTCTGATTTCTTTTAAGTGATCTTCAATTTCGATTCTTAAATTTTCGTCAATATGGTTGTAAACAGTAAGTTTTACAATAAAATAAATAGCCGAAAAAACAGCCAAAACCAGAAGTCCGGTTCCGACAATATAATTTAAGGCAATTCGGTTTTTAAAAGATAGTGATGTCATTTGTTAATCATTGGCGATGTAGCCAATGCCGCGTATAGTTTTAATATAATCTTCTTCAATTTTAAGGTTCAGCTTTTTACGAATAGCATTCATAAAAACATCAATCACGCCAGTATCGTATTCAAAATTTATTTCCCAAACGTCTCTCAAAATTTGATTTCTTGTACATACTTTTCCTTTATTTTGAATCAAATACGTCAATAATTCAAATTCTCTTTGCGTCAAAGAAATTTCATCTTCGTCTTTTAAAACAATATGTTTAGACAAATCAATCTTAATGGTTCCCAGCGTTAGAATTTCAGTTTTAATTCTATTTCTAAAATGAACTTTTATGCGTTCCACAAGTTCTTCAAAACTAAAAGGCTTTTTGATATAATCGTTTGCGCCAGCTTTCAATCCTTCAATTGTTTCCTGAACGGTATCTTTTGCTGTTAGAAATATAATTGGCGTAGTTTGATCTTTAACTCGAATGGCTTTACACAAATCGAGTCCGTTGATTTTTGGCAGCATCCAATCTAAAAGAATCAAATCAAACTTCTGATCCTGAACAAGTTCAAAACCTTTAGAACCATCATTTGCAGTTGTTATTTGATAACCTTCTTCTTGCAGACCTTGCTTTAAAAACTGAACAATTCCTAATTCGTCTTCAACTATTAAAATATGCATATATCGTGTTAAATTAAGGTTCGCATTTGATTTTTTTACATTTCAAAGATATAGAATTTTGAAGTTAAAATTGAATATATAACTGCGGACACATAGAAACCCAGAATCTTAAGCAAACTTTAAGTTAACGTTAAGTAAGGTTAAAGTTGAACTTAATCTGACGTTAATGATTACAAATTAATTTTGTGAAAAAATAAATACAATGAATCTTTTCAAAAAACTTTCACCTTTTTACAATCTAGCCCTATTGTACTTTATTATAAGTTTCACGCTACGAATAATTCTTTTATTTCATCCTATAACTCAAAGCTCATTTACTTTTTCTGAAAGTTTGAAAATCTTTGCTTTAGGTTTAATTTCAGACTTTTTTGTATTTGTAGTTTCCGCTTCCTTTTTATGGTTGTATCTTATTTTTATTTCTAACTCCAAATACAATAAACCATACGGATATTTAATTTTAGCTGGTTTTATTGGCCTTTTAATTTATATTGCCTCAGGAAAAAGCATTTTTGATGAATACGGAGGCGCTTTGCCAAAGATTGTTCTAATCTTTGTTTCAATCAAAACATTTTTATTTTCTCTTTTACTTTTTGTTCCAAAAAAACGAGATAAAATCAGATTTTGGCTTTTTGCTTTTGTAATTTTCTTATATGTTTTATTGATTCTTCAAAATGCTATAAGTGAGTTTTTCTTTTGGAATGAATTTGGAGTAAAATACAACTTCATTGCTGTTAATTACCTGATTTACACAAATGAAGTAATCGGAAACATTATGCAGTCATATCCTGTTATTCCTATTTTTTCTGCTTTATTTATCATTACAGGAATTATTACTTTTTTTATTATAAAAAAATCAAAAAACTATATTGAAGAGATTCCGACAATTCCAGAAAAGCTAAAAATTTCAGCAATTTATAGCGTTTTATTCTTGGCTTCTATATTTGCAATTCCTTCATTAGCGAAAACGGAAAATTCTAAAAATATTTTTGTGAATGAATTACAGGCAAACGGTATTTATAAATTCTATTTGGCCTTTCAAAACAACAAATTAGATTATTTTAAATTTTACAAAACGATTCCAAATGAAAAAGCTTTTGCTTTTTTAAAACAGCAATTACCAGCAATTTCGGGTCAAAATACCTTACGTGAAATCAAAAATGATTCGATTGAAAAACGTAAAAATGTAGTTCTAATTACGGTAGAAAGTTTGAGTGCCGATTTCATGAAAATGTATGGCAACAAACAAAATATAACTCCGTTTTTAGATAGTTTGGCACAAAAAAGCTTATCGTTTACGAATATCTATGCTGCAGGAAACCGCACAGTTCGTGGACTTGAAGCAGTTACTTTATGTTTGCCTCCAACAGCCGGCGAAAGTGTTGTAAAAAGAGAAGACAATAAAAATAAATTTTCAACAGGATCTGTTTTTCTGAAAAAAGGTTACAATGTGAAATTTATGTACGGCGGAGATGCTTTTTTTGATAATATGCAGGATTTTTATTCCGGAAATGGTTATCAAATCATAGACAAATCGAGTTTTACTCCAAATGAAATCACGTTTTCTAATGTTTGGGGAGTTTGTGATGAAGATATGTACAATAAAGCGATCAAAATTATGAACGCTGAAGCGAAAGAAAACAAACCTTTTTTCAATCATATTATGACGGTTAGTAACCACAGACCATTTACTTATCCGAATAATAAAATTGATATTCCTGGAGATATTAAATCTCGAGATGGAGGCGTAAAATATACCGATTATGCTTTACGTCAATTCTTTAATCAGGCTAAAAAACAACCTTGGTTCAATAATACTGTATTTGTAATTGTTGCCGATCATTGTGCTTCTAGCGCAGGAAAAACAGAGCTTCCATTAGATAAATATCGAATTCCAGCTTTAATTTATGATCCAACTTCTAAACCAGAAAAATGCAACAAATTAATGTCACAAATTGATTTAATGCCAACTTTATTCGGATTATTAAATTTTGATTATCAAAGTAAGTTTTTCGGGCACGATGTTTTTGAATCAGATTATAAACCAAGAGCTTTTATTGCAACTTATCAGGATTTAGGATTGATAAAAGATAATGTTTTGACGATTTTATCTCCAAAACAGCAAATCAAACAATTTAAATTAGAATTAAAACCTGATACCGATCTTTCTCCTGAATATCAAATTCATTATAATGAAATTCCGTTGAAATTTGAAAATAAAGATTTAGTAAACGCTACTATTTCCTATTATCAATCAGCTTCTTATGTCTTGAAAGAGAAAGAATATCAGCTCAAAGACTTAAGCTTAAACGCCAAAAATGTTAAGTTATACGCAAAACTTCATTAATAGAAAAAGCTCCAAATAAAAATTGGAGCTTTTTTATTATCTATGAACTGTATTAAAATCCAGCCCTACAATATAAATCGAGCCGAAGGCTCTTCCAAAAGCTCCAAAGGAACGAATCATATTGTAGGGCTGGACTTCAGTCCAGTCTTGAATAACAATAGAAAAGCCTCAAAATCATTAAGAATTTGAGGCTTTTTTAGTTCTAAAATTAACATGAAACGTTAAACTTTAAAACTTGAAACAAAATTATTTAGTCATTTTGATTCTTCATTCCAAATAAATCTCCATTTTGAAAAAGTTCCCAGTCTTCTTTCAAAGCTTTGCTATTTCTTTTTGTAACTTCTTGTGAATCCAAATTACTTAAATCTGGTTTTCCTGCATTTACCCAAGCAGTATACCAAAAACTTGCAGTTGCAGCAATAGCTTTTTTCATCTGACTTTCGACCATTCCGTTTAATTCTGCGTGTAATTTTCCAGCGTATTCATCTGTAAATTTAGCAGTATTGTATTTTGTTTTAACCACTTTTCCTTCAGCATCCATTTCAAATACTTTATTTTCTGGAGTTGCAGTTCTTAGTTTTTTATCAATATCCAATAAAGGTTGTGCTAAGGTATGAGTGTCATTAATCATATCCCAAATTGCTTTATGAACATCTCCATAATATTTAGCCTCAGGAACATTTAATTTATAGTTTTTAACGAATAACTCTGGTAATCTGCTTTCCCATAAAGAGTGAATTCCCTTTTGATCAGTCAGTTGCCCATCATGGTTTTTTGAAGTATGCAATGGCATGTGTGCATCACCAATATAATGTCCTAAGTCTGCAGAAAGAAACAAGATTTCGGCTCTGTTTTTTTCTTTAAAAGCTTTTGTCAATTTTGCCATCATGTCTTCAATATACCAAGGCAAAATTCCATTATCACTTAAGAATTTAGCATCGTATTTTTGTTTTGCTTCTTCTAAAGTTTGTGGATAAGTATCAGCAGAACCAAAATTTTCCATATCAAAATAATGTCTTGGACCTTCTTCTTTATAGTTTAAAGCATACTTACGGATATCTGGAACCGAAGCTTCTTGTGTAATAAAATCAATGTGATTGTAAAAAAATATCTGTAATTGTTTTGGCAAAGCCATTACAGCAGCTTTGTTAATACGCTCATGGCCTACATTTCCCCATGATAGAGTAATAAAGCCAATAATTAAAGCACCGAAAGCGATTAATCTTGGTCTCAATTGGATTTTTTTCATTTGTTTTTTTATTAGAGGGAGCAAATTTAGCTTTAATTAAAGAATACGCAAAAAATACTGTACTTAAGATTGTACTAATTTAACATTTTACGATTTTTGATTCCTGAAAGTAGCATAAGTTTAAATTAACAATAATTTTCTTCATACATTTGTTTTTATTAAACCATACCATTATATGCGCCAGATTATCTTAAACTTATTTTTACTAATTTCTACTCTCTCTTTTGCACAAGAAACTGATTTACAACTTAAAAACGTTAGCGATACTATATTAAACCCAAAGAGAGTTCTCAAAGTTTCCGATCCGTTAAATGGTGAAAAAACAATGCAAAAACTATTTCCTGGTAATTTATATCATCTTGCTGATAAAAACACTTTTGTAAGCTGGAAATGCAAATCATGTAAACCATCGCCTTTTCTAGATGTAAACGGTGTAGAAGGAGATCAATTATTCCCTTATACAAATGGTGTTGCGACAAGACTTCGCACTACGATTGATTACGCAGACTCTAAAGGAAATCAGTTTAAAATACTGGCTTTCAACCATTCTGTTCACGATGAAGACGGATTACAAACTGGGCGTTTTTCTGGAGGTTTATTAGGATTGGCAAAATTTGCTAAGAATAATAATGTTTGGGAAATGAGATCTTTCCAGCCAGCAGTTGCCGCTTTTGGAGCCTTTGCACAATGTCCGACGCCAAAATTAGTTGAAATTGGGGAAGATCAATTTGCTTTTACTTTAATTCATGCAAATGGTGGAGCTGGTGGCGCTTATGAAGGTTATCTTTATCTTGTTGCTGGTTTTGATGGAAAATACCAGCCTATTCTTGAGGCCAATAATTATCAATTAACTAACTCTTCATTTATTTCTTGGTCAGGATCTTATAAGGTTGTGAATGATAATTCTAAAAAACATTTTAGAGACATTATAATTATCACAAAAGGAAATTATAATATAAAAGCAAGAGGCGAAGATGAATTTGACGTTGAATTTCCCGAAGAAATTGCATCAATGGCAAAAACCAAAAAATCATTTGATTTTGAAATTGAAAGACGCTTTGTATTCAAAGGAAAATTCTATAAAATAATTGACAAACCAATTGTGAAATTTTCTAACGCAAAATAGTTCTTAGCTTAGATAAAGAATTGATACTAAGGCTAAAATTGCGATAAATATCCAAAGAAAAACACCTTGCAACAAAGGCTTCACTCCTACTGTTTTTAAAGTTGCAAAATTTAAAGTTGCACCGATTAAAAACAGCGTAATCGTTAAACCAATTTTAGCAATACCAACAATATGAGTTGAAAATATTGCTGTTGACGGCAAATAGGTATTTAAAAGCATTGCAAAAATAAATAAACCAATAAAATAAGGAATTTTGATTTTTGTGTTCTTGTTTTTAAAAAGAAAAGCTGTTAGAATCGAAATCGGAATGATCCATAATGCTCTTGCCAATTTCACAGTTGTGGCTACTTGCAACGCTTCTGCGCCATATTTATTGGCAGCTCCAACAACAGAACTTGTATCGTGAATTGCAATGGCGCACCATAAACCAAAGTCTTTCTGAGACAAACCTAATTGATGACCAATAAACGGAAATACAAATAAAGCAACTGAATTTAGTATAAAAATAACGCCTAAAGCAATTGAAGTCTGATTTTCATTTGACTTAATAACTGGTGAAATTGCCGCAATAGCGCTTCCTCCGCAAATCGCTGTTCCGCAAGAGATTAAATGCGATGTTTTTTTCTCCGTTTTTAACCATTTCCCTAAAAAAAATCCGAAGATTAAAGTGCTGAAAATTGAAAAAACGGTTAATAAAAAGCCTTCTTTTCCCGCTGAAACTGCACTATTTGCATTCATTCCGAAACCTAAACCTACAACCGAAAATTGCAATAAAAACGTAATGGCTTTATTATTGAATTCTACAAATGGGTTTCCAAAAATATTCACGATTACAACACCTAATAAAAGTGCAATTGGCGGAGAAATTATTGAAAACAAGCACAAAACAATTATTGTCGCAAAAAGTGCTTGCTGCAAATAATGATTAATTTCTAATAGTTGTGTCGTTGATTGTTGTTTTGTTTTCAAAATAAAAGGTATTGATATTTACTTTGCAAAGTTCTATCGTTTATCTTGAAAACGCCAATCGTAATTTCGAATTGGCTATAACTTTAAGTTATAATGAGAAGCTATATTTTGAATAAAAAGTTCTGATAAAGAATCTGTTTTTCCTTGTAGCGTTATAATGTAAAAGCTTCTTTCGATGGATAGTTTTTCTACATCCAAAACAATTAATTCTTTATTTGTCAATTCTTTACTTACAGCATGAATAGACATAAAGGCAAAGCAATCTGAATTTAACAAATATGATTTTATGCTTTCTGTACTTCCTAATTGCATTTCGATTTGTAAATCTGAAAATTTTACTCCAGCTTTTTTCAATGCAAATTCTATAACTTCAAGTGTTCCAGATCCGCGTTCTCGAGTGATGAATTTCATTGATTTTAAATCGTTTAATGAAATTTCATTTTGCTTTACAATTGGATTTTTACTGTTGCAAACCAAAACCAATTCGTCTTTCAAAAACGGAATATATTTTATGGATTGATTTTTAGATTGTCCTTCAACAATTCCGATTTCTATTTCTTTATTGATTAAGGCATTTTCGATTTGTTCGGTATTTCCGTTGAGTAAATTGACTTTTATGTCTTTTTGCTTTTGATGAAAACTCGCCAAAACTGGAGAAATAATATATTGAGAAATGGTTGTACTTGCTCCTAACCTCAATAAACCTTGACGCTCTTTGTTAAAAGAACTCATTTCAAAGTCTATTTCGCGATAAATATCGAAAATACTTTTAGTATATTTTATAAGGATTTTTCCAGCTGGAGTTAAAGCGATTTTAGAGCCGTTTCGCTCAAAAAGCTTTGTTTTATAGGTTTCTTCGAGTTCCTGAATATGTTTAGAAACTGCTGGCTGAGTTATATACAATTCTGTTGCCGCTTTAGTAAAATTAAGGCGGAGCGCAACGGTGTAGAAAACTTTTAGCCTGAAGTCCATTTTATTGTTTCTTTTGTTTCATGTTTAAAGTTTCAAGTTAATTAAAAAAATAAAACCTTTGTCACTTTGTATCTTTGAACCTCTGTAACTAATTAAAGTAACCCATTATACTTTCTAATAAACCATTCTGTAGTCAATAAAACAGCAATTAAAATTAATAACCAAATCCAGTCAATAATTGGGGTTTTGCTTGAAATATTTTTCTCTATTGATTTGTATTCTGAATTTTCTAAAAGCGTATTAATCAATTGATCTGATTGATTTTCAAAAAATGCTTTTCCTCCCGTTTGTTGTGCTAATTGCTGTAATTTTGCAACATCAGGATTTACGAATTGTTTTTCTATATCAAAATCCAAAATTTCAAAATGACTTGCATATGAAGTATTTGAATTTAATTCTTTTACTGTAAAGTTATATTTTCCTGCGGGAAGACCTTCTAAGTTAGCTGAGAAAGAATTGCTCCCTTTTAGTAAATCGTAGTTTTTAGTTTGTTTGGTAGCTGCATTTACAACGCTAATTGTAAGCCTTGCTTTTTCATCAAACTCGTAGTTTTTATTGAAATATTGCGCGTTGATAATAATCTCTTCTCCAGAATTATAGAAACTTTCGTGTGTTACCACTAAAGATTTTTTTGAATTTGACGATGCTAAATATTGAATGATTTTATCAATAAAAACATCATATTTTTCGAAAGATTGGTTGTCGATATGACTTTGTAAACGCCATTTCCAACTGTTTTCTCCTAAAAGAAAAGCAGTTCTTTTTCCTTGATTTTCGGCGAAAGCCAATAATGGAGCATTTGTAGCAACATTTCTAATTTTTGAAGAAAGTAAAACAGATACATTTCCGTTTGTAGTTATGGTTCCAAATAAATTTTGTAAAGGCGGGAAATTTTCAAAACCAATATTTTCGATAGCAAATTGATTAAAATCTGAATGGAATTCGGAAAGGAAATCTTCGCGCTGTCCGCTCATTTTAAAAACTAAATTGTTTTGCTGCTGATTTAGAAAATTAAAATCGGTATTGTTTCCTGTTATAATAAAGGTGTTTATGCTTTTTAATTTATTGTTGTCTAAAATTGATTTAAAAGCGGTTGTTGGCTGATATAAAACTAAAACCGATATATCTTGTAAATCATTAATTTGGTTAGGTTTAACTAATATTACTTTACGTTGCGCATTAACTTCAATCGAACGTTTTAACGCCGCAATATCTGGATGATTTATAGCAGAAACAATTGCAATAGTTGATTTTTGATCTATGATTTCAACTGCAAAATTTTTGATATTGTTATAGCTATTTTTTTCTTTTGATGAAGATTGAATCGAAGCTTTATAAATTTGCAAGCCTACTTTGTCTGCTGGCAAAAGCAAGTTTAAAGAAGCTGTTTTTTTTGAAGGAGAAAAAGAAACTTTTTCTTTTGCTACAACGGTATTTCCTTGCGAAATGGTAAATTCTGCATTTGCTGCTTTGTCGCCTGCGTATTGCAGAAAAACTTCAACTGGAAATTTATTTTTATGAAAAGCGTATTTGTTTACGTTTAACTGATTGATTTTTAAATCAAAGAAAGTAGTTGTATCTCCCACAACCAAAGGATAAACTTTATTGGCAGGATCGAATCTATAAACATAGTCATTTCCTGTAGTTTGATTTCCATCTGTAATAATTACTGTTGGGAAAATCAGGTTTTTATTGATGCTTTTTAGATTTTTTGCTACTTCGTCTAAATTGGTTTGATTTCCTTTGAAATCAAATGCAGAAGAAGTTTTAAAATCATTGTCAAATTGATACGATTGAATTTCAAATTTTTCCTTTAAAGCCGGATTTGAAATCAGTTTTTGATATAATTCAACAGCTTTTTTATCTGATTTTAAAGCGGCTATCGAACTCGAATTATCGACAACAATTGCCAAAGGCGTTTTGGTAATTTCTAGCGAATTTTTAGAAATTATCGGATTTATCAATAAAACCAATAATCCGAAAATAGCAAGAAAACGTAAAAAAGCCAAAAGTATCATCACATTGGATTTACTTTTGGCTTTGAAAAAATATTGAAAATACGACAAACCACCAGCAATTACTAAAGAAAGCAATAATAAAAGAATCGTGTTTGTAGTCATATTTGTTTTTAGTTATTGGTTGTTAGTTTATGGTTTATGGCTGTTAACTATAAACTAAAAACCATCAACAATCAACTTATTAAGTTAGCATTCCTCCGCAAACATTAAGAACTTGTCCTGTAATGTATGCACTCATGTCTGAAGCTAAGAAAAGACAAGCATTTGCTACATCTTCTGTAGTTCCTCCACGTTTCAACGGAATACCTTCTCTCCATCCTTTAACTACATCTTCAGATAATTTTGCAGTCATTTCAGTTTCGATAAAACCTGGAGCGATTGCGTTGCAACGAATGTTACGAGAACCTAATTCTAGCGCTACAGATTTTGTAAATCCGATTGCACCAGCTTTAGACGCTGCATAGTTAGTTTGACCTGCGTTACCAGAAACTCCAACAACAGAACTAATATTAATAATAGATCCTGCTCTTTGTTTCAAGAAAGTTTTCTGAATCGCTTTTGTCATATTAAAAACCGATTTCAAGTTTACATCAATTACTTGGTCGAAATCTGCTTCAGACATACGCATTAACAAATTGTCTTTTGTAATTCCAGCGTTATTGATTAAGATATCTACAGTTCCAAAATCTGCTAAAACAGCGTCAACAAAAGTTTGAGCTTCGTTAAAATCTGCTGCGTTAGATTGGTAGCCTTTCGCTTTTACTCCTAAACTATTTAATTCTGCTTCTAAAGCTTCTGCAGATGCTGCAGATGAGCTGTATGTAAAAGCAACATTTGCTCCATGTTTAGCAAAAACTTCGGCAATTCCTTTTCCAATTCCACGGCTTGCACCAGTAATAATTGCAACTTTTCCTTCTAGTAATTTCATATTAAGGTATTCGTTTTTATTTTTTGAAATACAAATATAGAGTATTTGGGCGTTTAATAAAATTTGTACTAAAAAAATTGAGTTAGAATTTTCTTCATTTATAAAACAAAAAGCAGCTCAAAAAAAGAGCTGCTTTCACCAAAATATAAAAATAAAACTAAAAAAACTTAAATGTGATTTTGTTTTGTTATAGCAAACATAATAACAAGAACTACTGCCAAAATCATCATTCTATTAATTGAGTGTTTAAGTTCTTCTGTTCCTTCAATTTTATCAATTTTCCTTTGTTTGATAATGTTCCATATCGTAACAGGGAAAATTATGGCAATTGAGAGATACAAAAAATACCGTACATATTCGTAATATAACTCTGAGATACAAAAAAGAGCAATTCCCCATACAACAAAAATGATATTTGTTGGTGTGACATGTTTCATCATCGCAAATTCAATAAAAGGATAAACAAATAGATTAAATGGTTTCGATTTTTTTAATTGGGTTTATCTTAAAAAAAGCAGTTCAGTAAAGAACTGCCTTTCCTCGAAATTAAACCAAAACTAAAATATTATAATTGGTAAGAAGTCATTCTAAAATTACTAGCAGCACTTGTAAATGTGTAAATAGTGTTACTAAATGTTATTCTAAAAGCTTCTTTCTTTACGTATAATCCTTTTGGATTTGTCAATTCAGCATCAAGTTCTAACAAGAAAGCTCTAGTTGCTAAATTGTGCGTCCATCCGTCATCAGTTAAAATAATTGTTTTGTTTACAGCATCTTCTTTTGTAGTTACAAAATGCGCAATTGCCGCTTTTCCTCCATTAAATTGATACTGAATATAGCTTCCGTTAACTGCATTATTAAATACAATTTGAACTCTGGCAATTTGCTGAGTCGCTGGCAAAGTTGCATTTACTTTAGCAATTAAATTGTTGAAATAAGCTGAATTTGATGGCGCCGTAGCTAAATTTGCCGAAATATATCCGAATACCATTTGTGGTTTTCCAGCCAATAAATTTTTATAATCATCAGTTAAAACTAATGGTACTGTAGAATATTTAATACTTGCAGTTACTCCATTTGTTCCTGTTGCTGTAAAACTTCCATCTGTAGCATTGTAAACAAAATCTTTAAGTTTTTGCCCACCAACTTCAACAGCTGGACTTACTATAATTCCAGTCGGAGTATAAGCAATTCCCATATTGTTTGTTGCTGTAGAACCTGTTTCAATAGAATTTGCAGTAGAGAATCTTGATCTAGTTGCAAATGTAAAATCAAATTGATGTTTTGTAGTTCCATCATTAGTTTCAAATAATCTGAATAATGGTCTAGTATTCGCCCCTATAACATTAGCCATCATGGTAATATTTTTAGGAAGATCTGTCCAATCTTGAGCTGTTGCTTTTACAAAACGAATTTCTTTTGCATTACTATCTCCAGCAGTTCTATTTGGTCTAAAAATAAGTTCTCCATTTTCTTGTCCGTAATATAAAAACTGAAAATCTCCTAAATATCCTTTTCCAAGCAAAGCCGGTGTTGGATTAGATAGTGGACTTGAATCTGATAATAAATGGATTCTGTTTTTGGTTGTAAAAACTAAACTTACAGTACTTCCTAACTGAATATCGTATTCACTTGTCAATCTAGAAGTTGTTGTAGCATCAAAATCTGAAGCCATTTCAACTTTTCCATCTGCAGTAAATTTGAACAAATGAGTGAAACCTCCTAATTGTGTATCGTCTGTAAAATAAACCGCTTTCCAACCATCTGGAGAAGCAAGAAGCGCATCTTTTAATTCGCTTTTTTGCAGATTCAAACGTTCTGTTGGTGTTTTATCAAACTTTTGTTCAACTTCTGTACTTGTACAAGCTGTTAGCTGCACGATAAGTGATGCAACAACTAAATACTTGAATATATTTTTTATTTTCATAATACCTTTTTTAAAGTTTATAATTGTTGGTTAATTAGTTATTAATCACATAAGTAGTATTCTTTTCAGCTTCATCTCTCAAAGCATAAAAATCAATATTGAAAGTATCTTTAAAATACTGAACAACAATTGCTTCTTTTTTCTGAATATCTGCTTTCGCTTTTGCACTTGTAATACCTGCCAAAATTGCTGCATATTCTGCTTTTGAACTAATCAGAATAATTGAAGCCGTTTCTGCAAAATCTTCGACCACATTTGATCTAGCATAACTAGTAATAAAACCTAATTCTCTAGATGTTGATGTTGCTTCAAGGTGCCAAGTTGCAGTATATCCTGAAGGCGTAATTTTTCCCCAAGCTTGCTCATCAAAAGGCTTTGTTTGATTTAAAATGTGAACATATTCGTGTTGAATAGTATGAATAAATTCTTGCACAACAGCACGATTTGTTTTGTTTAAATTATCAACCTCAAAAAGCGTTATTCTTTGTCCGCCTTCTGCAATACCAAGTGTTCTTGTACCGTTTGAGTTAGAGTTAACTCCTCCTACTAAAACAATTTCTCTTGGAGCAATTTTCTTAACGAAATCTGCACCAGCAATTTTTGCATAACTCTGTAACCAGATTTGCTTTACGATTTCTAATGCTGGCTGTACTTTACTAATTGTTGGCGGAAACAAATATCTTGTATTATCTACTGTATTTTGGTTCCATTTATATTGTGCATTAATGTTGTACGGAACAAGATAATTGGCATCAATCCATTTATCTAAATCTGTTTTAGATGGCTGATTATAATCTAATTGGCTTTCTGTTGGCTGGTCTTCGTGCGCGCAAGCAGCTAAAGCTAAAACCCCAACAAATACCGCTATTTTTTTATATTTATTTACAATTTTCATAATAATTAAATTTTAGTTTTATCTAGGATTTTTTTCTACTCCGTTGCTTGATGCACTCAATGGTATTTGTAATGCTCTACGATTATCATTTTTCTGTAGAATATTGGTTGGTTTATTGAATGTTTCGTGACTTACAACAATGTTAAAACGTTTCACATCAAACCATCTAATTCCTTCGTGAATAAAATCTCTTCTTCTTGTTTCTGCAATTGCTTTTACATATGAAGTTTGTACAGGTGTCATTTCATAAAAAGGAGTGTATTCATCTGCAATTACTGGATATTTTGCTACAACTTTTGCTTCTGTAAGTTTATCTGTTGTTGCGTTATATCCTGTAGTTCTAGTTCCTAAGAAATATTCTAACTCAGCATTTGCTTCTGCAATCTGATTTTTCATTACAAGTGCTTCTATTCTATTCAAATAAAATTCATCATAAGATAAAAGAACTGTTCCTAAATAAGGTTCTCCGATATTTGCCGTTAGGTTTGTGTATTTAAAATACTCTTTAAACTTTGGTGAAAAAACAGTCATACTGCTGTTGTATGAATAGGTTTTATACAACCATGCTTTTCCATAAATATTAGTTGCAGTACCCATAATTTCTGGACTTTTATTTCCAGAAAGATAAAATCTGTTACGGCTGCTTGCTCTAGCATAAATAGAATACGCAGAAACTACTAATAGATTTGCTTGTTCTCCTGCTTTTGCATATTCTATAAATTGTAAGTTAGGATCTAAAGCTGTAAATGCCAAGTAGTTTCTTAATTTACCAACTGGTTTAGAACCAATTCCTGCTGAAACTTCCAAAACTTTATCCCAATCTCCTTTTATTAAATAAAAACGGCTAGCAAATGCATTTGCTGCTTCTTTTGTAAAGTGAAATTTAGGCTCAGAATAATTATTTCCAACAATTTTTATTCCTTCTTCAATATCTTTTTGAATAAAATCGAAAACTTCTTTAACTGTATTTCTAGTATATTTTTTAATTAATACTTCTTCTGGTTCAGTAACATACGGAATTCCCAAATCCTTATCTGCTGTAGCTGGATTATATCTTTGAGACCAAAAAGAAACAAGCATAAAGTGAGAATAAGCTCTAGCTAATAATGCTTCACCTCTTTGAGCATTTAAACTAGTTGGATTCCCTTGTTCTTCAATGGCTTGCAAAGCTTTGTTTGCGTGTGCAATTGCTCTGTAACAAGCATCCCAATAATTGGCTTGAGTATCGATGTTTGTTTCTGTATTCATTTCCCAGTTATAATTTTGCTCATTTTTTGGCAAAGTTTCTGGTAATTGTCCATCAGAAGCATTATCAGACATTGTTTCTGCAAAGTCCATATAAGTTCCTCCACTCGGATATGCATTAACCAATAATTCTGATATTTTATCTGCAGTATCTATTTGTGTTCTGTTATCTGGCGTTTCAGAAAGAAATTCATCACAGCTGCTAAGAGAAATCACTAATAATAATGAAAGTGCTATTTTTATATTTTTCATAATTAACTTAATTATAATGAAACATTTAAAGTGAATGTATACTGTGAAGTAATTGGAAATGCAACTCCTCCTGTATTACGGAACTCTGGATCTTGACCATTTAATTTTTTATCAGAATAAATCAACCAAGGGTTAACTGCTGATCCTTTTAATGTAAATGTGTTTACTCCTAATTTTCTCTTGAAATCTTTTGGAAATTCCCAGCTTAAAGAGATATTTTTCAATCTTACGAAATCACCATCGGCAATTCTAACATCAGAATAATTGTAAGTGTTATATGCTCTTTGTAAAGAACTTTGTCCACCGTAATCTGTAATTAATCTTTTGTCTGCAATAACTGGTACGTTTGTGAAATTTTCGTCACCTGGATTAATCCAACGATTTGTAAAATCTTTTGTAAATACAGTTAAATCATCATATTGGCTATCATAAGCTGGATTTAAACGTACTTTATTTCCTCCTGAACCAACAATAAATACATATAATGACCAGTTTTTGTATGTGAAAGTATTTGCTAAACCAACAGATTTATTTGGCTCAATAGATCCTTCATATTTCAAATATTTTGTAACATCATCATTATCTTGAAAATTTGCTCCAGTAATATTATCTGTTTCACCTGGCGCCATCACAAATGTTGGAAGACCTTGGTTGTTTAATCCTGTAAATTGATACGAATAAATTGAATTTCTAGGGTGTCCAATTGCGTTTCCACCATTTCCATCAACTAAATCAAAAACAGTTGGTTTATTTTCCAATTTTGTAATTTCTTGATTAAAAACTGAGAAATTAAGTGTTGTTGACCATTTAAAATCTTTACCAGCAAAATTTTGAGTTGTAATACCAAGTTCGATACCTTTAGTCTCCATATTTGCGTTATTTCCTTGCTTAATTCTCTGACCTCCAATACCTGAAGTAATTACATAATCAACCAAATCAAATGCTTTACGACGGTAAACATCAGTAACCAATTGTACTCTATTATTGAACATTCCTAAATCAAGTCCAATATTTGTTTCAAATTGTTTTTCCCAAGTCAAATCACCATTTTGCAATTGATCGATTTCGATACCTGTTTCTCTATCATCTAGATTTAAACGATTTGAAATAAAACTTTTGTAAATAGCCTAAGAGTTCGTTGCAGGTCCTGCAGTTGCAGTTAAACCATAAGAACCTCTAAGCGCTAAATTGTTTATTGTTTTTACATTTTTCATGAAATTTTCTTCAGAAAGATTCCATTTGCCACTAAAAGTATAAGTTGGCAACCAACGAGAAGAATCGCTATTTCCTTGTCTGTTAGATCCATCATAACGTCCTGTTACAGAAGCTGTATAACGACGATCGTAAGTATAACCTACTTTACCAAAGAAACCAACAGTGCGCTCTCTTTCTTCATTAAAACCATAATAAGAGTTTCCTTCATTAATGATTTTTTCAATTAATCTAGGATCTGTAAATGCTGTAAGTCCTCTATCATACTGAAGTCCAGCTGCAGTAAAGTTGTCGCTATTTCTGTCAACAGATCTTAATTCAGTTCCGAATAAACCTTCAAGCTCGTGTTTATCAGCAAAAGTATTTCTATAACTAAAACTATTTCTAATATTATAAGAAGTCATGTCATTTGTAAACTTTCTCAAGAAACCTCCATTTGGAAGAACTGAAACCGCTGGAGCAGTTAAATCGTTTGGATCTTTGTATAAAAAGATGTTTTGATCTCTTACAATAGTAGTTTCCATTGCATTGTAAGCTCCAACTACATTCGAACTTTCTAAAATTTTGTGCTCTCTGGTTGTATTTGCATAACGTGCAGATCCAGTCAAATTGTAAGTTAAATGCGGTGTAATTTTATAATCTAAATCTAATTGGAAACGAATATCTTTTACTTGAATCTCTAAAAAGTTAGTTTTCAATTCGTTGATAATATTCATTGGAGCCCAGTTATTTCTATAATACTCTAAATTACCATTTTCGTCATATGGTCTTAAAGTTCTACTTGTATTTAAAACATAACTAAAAGGGTTGATATCAAAATCTCTAGTTACTTTTCCAAATACCTGATCTTTTTGGCTTTCGTAAGTTCCTGGAGCACCTTGATCTCTAATAGACGCCAAAGTAGACAACGTAAGATTTAATCTGTCATTGATATAAAATGTACCTTTAATGTTAGATGATAATTGTTTAACATTATCAGCAATCGTCCATCCTGGATCTGTGTAGTAACCTAACGAAGCGTAGAATGTGTTATTTTTTCCACCACCAGAAAAACTCAATGAGTGATTTTGTGTAATAGATGGTCTAAATAAAACGTTGAACCAATCTGTATTTGCCAATTCATATTTTCTTAAGAAATTATTACGGCTTACAGGATCATTATTAACTAAATATCCTCCAGTTTCTGGCACATAAGTATTAATTGCTCTACCCAAAATATTGTAAACTCCACCATATCTACCTTGTACAGTAGATGGTAAATCAAGGAAACCTTTAGATTCCATTTCTTTAAAAATACTCATTGATTCCTGAGAATTCAAAATATCGTATTGCGTATAACTTGGAACACTTCTTACTGTTTGCTCTAAATTATAACTTACTTTTAATGGAGAATCTCTACGTCCTTGTTTTGTTGTAACAACCACAACTCCGTTTAATGATCTTGAACCATAGATTGAAGTAGCAGATGCATCTTTAAGAATTTCAACACTTTGAATATCATTTGCATTTAATCCTGCAACAGAAGAACTCAATAAAGTTTCTGAGTTTCCAGAAGCTAAATCTGCAAAAGTAATATTGATAATATCTTCTTGAACAACACCATCAATTACCCATAATGGCTTTGTATCTCCAAAAATCGAAGAAGATCCACGAACAGTAATTTTAGGAGCTGTACCAAATGTACCTGTAACGTTTTGTACTGTAACTCCGGCAGCTTTTCCTTCAATCATTCTGCTAACATCTACAACTCCATCTACTTTTAATTCGGCACCAGAAATTTTACTAATTGCTCCAGTAAATGTTCTTTTTGAAGTTTTTTCGTATCCAGTTGTAATGACAACCTCTTTAAGATCTTGACCAGCTTCTGTTAAAACAATAGTTGGTGTAGTATTTTCGATTCCAATTTCTTTAGTTTCCATACCAACATAAGAAATCACAAGACGCGTAACATTTGCTGGCATTTCGATACTGAAATTTCCATCAAAATCTGTTAAAACAGCAGTTTTTGTTCCCTTAGCCATAATAGTTGCGCCAGGAAGCGGGCTGCCAGTTTGATCTGTAACTTTTCCTTTAATGATTGGTCCAAATGTCAATAATTCAAACAAAGAATCGTGATTGTTTGCATTAGAAAAAGAAGCAACAGCATTTTTCTGAAGCACAATCTGATTGCTAACTTCTGAAAAAGTTATATTAAATGGTACTAATATTCTACTCAGAATACTAGACAAAGTTTCTTGATTTGCCTCAATACTAACCTTTTGAGTAAGTTGTGGAAGTCTAGAATTATAAGAAAATTTTACATGAGCAGACTTTTCGATTTTCGATAAAGCGTTATCCAAACTTAGATTTTCTAGTGTAATAGTTACTTTAGTATCTAATTTTTTCTGCCCATTTACATTATTTGCCATCGTAACACTTGAAAATATAAGTGCTAACACAAATTGAAACAGCGTTATTTTCATGATTTGGTGAAGTAATCGTTGCTTGACAACAGGTTTTTTCATAATTTTGGTTTGTTTTGATTAATACTATTCGAGTGTATTTTAAGAAACATCATAAATTACTCTTTACAGAGAGCGATTTAATCTATTTAAGTGTCGATTATGTTACAGCATTTTCGGCACTTTTTTTATGCATTCATTTTGTTACATAGGCAGTTAAAAGTTTTTTTTTGGACAATCAGTTTGGTTTTGGTTTCTATATTTTTTTTATTGAATACTACTAAATCAGTTACAGCCGGAAGTAGTAATAACGATTTGATTTCCATTCATTTCATAATTGGTGTCATTGCCAATACTTTTACAGATAATTTTGAGTTTTTCGGCTAATGGCTGATCGCTTAATGAAGTGGTTAATCGGCATTCTTTCAATTTATCTTTCGGATAATCAATATCAACTAAATAAGCCTGTTCGATCGTTTCTAGAATTTGCGCTACAGGAATATCATTAAATTCAAAACTCAGCTGTTCAATATTTCTAACACTATTTACCAAAATCGGATCTTCAGTAATATTGGTTATTTTATTGAAAACAAAATCTTTACGCACAAAACGCAACGCCTGATTCGGAAGCAAAACAATCTCTTCCGTTTTATCAGAATGAACTAAATCATTTGATTTTACCCTTACTTTACCGGTGCGAACTAGAACTTCAACGTTTTGTTGGTCTGGAAAAGCTTTAATTCTAAAACTTGTACCAACAACCCTAGTAACTATTTCGTTAGCATAAACGAAAAAAGGCTTTTTAGGATTTTTACTAATTTCAAAGAAACCTTCGCCGGATAAATACACCTTCCTTTCGTTTCCGGTAAAGATCTTAGGGTAACTTAATTTACTATTTGGTTGCAACAGAACTGAACTTCCATCAGATAAAGTCACAATTTGAGATTTTTCGGTATTATTGGTTTGTTCAACTAAACCTTCGTTGTTTTCTTCAACTAATTCTTTGTAAGTAACCGCGTTATCTTGTGGCAAAATATCACTTTTGAAAAACCAAGTTGAAAAAATACCAATAAGAATTGCAGCCGCAATACCGCTAATCCAATAACGTTGCGTTTTTAATTTTTTAATTTTTGAAGTATTTAGAGAAAGTAATTCTCCTTGTTCAATCTTCTGCCAAGTTTTCTTTAAGGCTTCGTGAACATCATGTGAAGATAATTTAGAATCAGGAACTTTCATTGCTAACAACAAAAGTCTTGCATCTTCGACCAATTTGGCTCTTTCAAGATTTTCTAAAGTCCATTCTTCCCAGCCTTGTTCATCAACTTTAGATAAAATCCATAATTGAAAAGATTCATCAGCTAAGAAGTCTTCTATTTCGGTATAATTGTTACGTTTTTGCATCTTACTATTAAGGTTACAAAAACATAGAGGACACTTTTTTTATTATATACTCACCTATTTAAGATTTTTTTTTGATTTTTTCTTAAAATTTTAAAAAACCCCTGAAGATATAAGGAGTAAAAGCGGAATACTACCTTTCCATTCTTTACGAAGACTTAGCAATCCGCGATGCAACAAATTATTCGCAGATTGATAATTAACATCTAACAAATCTGCAATTTGATCTACGCTAAGTCCTTGATGATAACGAAGATAAAGCGCTTCTTTTTGGCGCCCAGGAAGATCATTTAGTAATTTATTGAGATGCAAAACACGCTCTGCCGTGATTTCATCTTCAACTAAATTATTTTCTATAGAAAAATCAAAAAGAAATTCTAAAACATCTGTAGTAGTTGTTTTTCTAAAAACATGATCTCTTTCGTGCAAACGCGCAATTCTTTTTCTAACACTAGAAAGCAAATAAGCTTTTACAATTACATTATCTTGAAGAGAATTTCTGTAAAGCCAGATATCTGCAAAAACATCTTGAATGCAATCTTGTACTTTTTCAGCAAATGGAGAAAGAGAATTTCCGTAACTAATTAAATCACGATAATATTTTTCAAAAAGCAAAGAGAATGATTTTTCATCACCATTTTTCAAATTATTCCAAAGAATAAAATCATCTAACATTTTTGTTTTTAAAATCTGGCTCATATACTTTTAACTTTGAGGCGTAAAAATCAAATCATTTTAGAAGTGCATTTCTTAAATAAAACTGGATTATTTACATGGATTAAATTTCGGTACGTCTTTAAATCTTAATGTCAATATTCTAAAATGAAATCTTTATTTAACATAAAATAAACAAGATTTTTACATTTCAGACTATCATTAATTCATACAAAAAGAATTAAATGTTAACATTATTTTTTGTTTTTGTGTGATAAATATAGAAAAGCAAATGATAAAAACCCAATTACCCTTTAAAAAAAGCATCTTTTTCTAAATTTATCAGTATTTGCCTTGTTATTTTTACTTAATCTTAAATTTACTATAATTTAAATTTTAATTAACTAAATCTGAATTAACGTTTTTAAAATTAAATCCTTTTTAGAAGCTTTAAATCACTCTTACAAAAACGCACCTCAATTTTGAAAACAAAAAAGCCCTGCTAATAATTACTAGCAGGGCTTTTATAAATATATTTAATCTATTTCATTAGAAAGCCACATTCCATCTAGGCAATACAGCACTTTGATCTAAGAAATTTTGTAAAACTTGTCCTTCTACAGCTGTTGGAATTGCTTTTACATCTGCGTTAAACGTTTCATACCAAACTACTTCTAAAGCTGAAATATTTTCTAATTTCATTTGCGTTGGCCAAGAATATTTTCTTCCTGTTTTTGCAAATTGATGTCCGTTTACGATTTTATCATATAATCCACCATTTTTACTTTTTAAAGTTCCGTCGTTTTGAACAGTTCCAGTAGAACCTACCATAATAAGTTCTTTTGAATCATTTTCTACAGCATAAACTATAAAGATTCCAGCGCTTCCTTCTGGTGCGTTACAAACTTCTTCTAAACTATCTTCAATTGTAAAAGTAAAACTATTGCTTACTTTGAATTTTTCTAAATCTTTACTCATATTTCTTTTTAAGCTTCTAAGTTGCTGAGGCACTAAGATGCTAAGTTTTTTTCTATTTACGCCTCAGTCTTTAAAATGTAAAAAAGTCTCAACACAATATTGAGACTTTTTTGAATTTATTATTTTGTCCCGAAGTCTCGGGATTGGAGATTATCCAAGTACTTCTTTTACTTTTTTACCAATTTCAGCTGGTGAATCAACAACATGAATTCCGTTGTCTCTCATGATTTGTTTTTTAGCAGCAGCAGTATCATCAGAACCTCCAACAATAGCACCTGCGTGACCCATTGTTCTACCAGCAGGAGCAGTTTCTCCAGCGATAAAACCAATAACTGGTTTACGGTTACCATCAGCTTTTACCCATCTTGCAGCATCAGCTTCTAATTGACCACCAATTTCACCAATCATAATGATTACTTCAGTTTCTGGATCATTCATTAATAACTCAACAGCTTCTTTAGTTGTAGTTCCAATAATTGGATCTCCACCAATTCCGATAGCTGTAGTGATTCCTAAACCTTGTTTTACAACTTGGTCAGCAGCTTCGTAAGTTAAAGTTCCTGATTTAGAAACGATTCCAACAGTTCCTTTTTTGAAAACGAAACCTGGCATAATACCAACTTTAGCTTCACCTGGAGTAATTACACCTGGACAGTTTGGACCGATTAATCTAGAATTTCTTTCTTTAACATAATTATTTGCTTTAATCATGTCTGCTACAGGAATTCCTTCTGTAATAGCAATAATTACTTTAATTCCAGCATCAGCAGCTTCCATAATTGCATCAGCAGCAAAAGCTGGCGGAACAAAAATGATAGATGTATCAGCTCCAGCTTGATCTACAGCGTCTTTTACTGTATTAAAAACTGGACGATCTAAATGGCTAGTTCCTCCTTTTCCTGGAGTAACACCACCAACAACATTAGTACCGTACTCAATCATTTGAGAAGCGTGGAAAGTACCTTCGCTTCCTGTAAATCCCTGAACAATTATTTTGGAATCTTTATTAACTAAAACACTCATGATATATATTTTATGTAGTTTTTAAATTTGTGTTGCAAAAATAAGGTTTTGTAATGTATTTTGCCTCTTTTATTGTCAAAAAAATATTAAGAAAATTGACTCATCTGATAACCTCTGTAAAGTTTGTCGTCTTTAATCTGCCAAATTGTTGAAAAATGCGCCAAAAGCATCTCTTCTCTCGGATTTTCTATCGTTTTTACAAAATGAGAGTAACGAACTGATACTAAATCATCTTCGCTAATAATATGACTAATTCTAACTTTTGAGCGCACATAAGCACGACTTAATTCATTTGCCATTTCTACAATCGAATCATAATCCATTTGAATGAAACCTTTACTGCTGTTCCACTCCAAAATCACTTCTGAATGCAGATACGTTTTTAAAATTTCACTATCAATTAAGGCATCTGACTTATAAAATTTCTGAACAAACTCTTTAATAGACATATTACTTCAATTTACTTAAAATTTCAGGAATCTTCTTAATATTAGCTAATTGCTTTAATTTTTCTCTTGATTCTTCAATTGGAGTACCGAAATATGACTTTCCGCCTTCAACAGATTTAGTAACACCAGTTTGTCCCATTACTACCGCTTTTGAACCAATGGTGATTCCGCTAGTTGTACCAACTTGTCCCCACATTGTCACTTCGTCTTCAATAATCACACAGCCGGCGATTCCGGTTTGTGAAGCAATTAGACATTTTTTACCAATAACGGTATCATGACCAACATGCACTTGATTATCTAGTTTTGTCCCTGCTCCAATTGTTGTATCGCCTGTAACACCTTTGTCAATTGTACAAAGTGCTCCGATTCCAACATTATCTTCAATAACAACTCTTCCGCCAGAAATTAATTGATCAAATCCTTCTGGACGTTTTTTGTAATAAAAAGCATCTGCCCCTAAAATAGTTCCTGCATGAATAATCACATTGTCTCCAATTACAGTATGATCGTAAATTGAAACATTAGAATGGATTAAACAGTTTTTACCAATTTTAACGTGATTGCCAACAAAGCTATTGGGCTGAATCACAGTCCCCTCTCCTATTTCTGCTGTAGGTGCAATTGCAACATTAGCAAATTGAAAAGGTTTAAAATGTCTGGTTAGAATATTAAAATCTCTGAATGGATCATCAGAAATTAAAAGCGCTTTTCCTTCTGGACAATCTACTTCTTTGTTTATCAAGACAATAGTAGCTGCAGAGTGTAAAGCTTTATCGTAGTATTTTGGATGATCGACAAAAACAATATCTCCAGGCTCAACGATATGTATTTCGTTCATGCCCAAAACTTGAAAGTCTTTGTCACCAATAAATTTGCAATTAAGCAAATTTGCAATTTCTTGTAAAGAATGACTCTTTGGAAATTTCATATGTTATAATTAGAAAATTTGTCAATTAGAAAATGAGTCAATTAGAATATGAATATACAAAATTTTGTCGATTCACAAATTATCTAATTGACTCATTGTCAAATTTATCTTAATTAAAAAACTACTCTTTTACACGCTCCATGTAAGAACCAGAAGCTGTATCGATTTTAACTTTATCACCTTCATTGATAAACAATGGAACGTTTATAGTTGCCCCTGTTTCAACTGTAGCAGATTTTGTAGCGTTTGTAGCTGTATTTCCTTTTACTCCCGGCTCAGCGTAAGTAACTTCAAGAACTACAGAAGATGGCATATCTACTGATAATGGTAAATCTGTTTCTGTATTAACCTGAACCATTACACTAGTTCCTTCTTTTAATAATCCTGGAGCATCCAAGATATTTTTATTCAAAGAAATTTGCTCGAAAGATTCTGTATTCATAAAATGAAATTCATCTCCTTCAGCATATAAAAACTGATAATTATGAGTTTCAATACGCACGTCTTCGATTTTATGTCCTGCAGAAAATGTATTGTCTAATATTCTTCCTGTAGTTAAACTTCTTAATTTTGTTCTTACGAAAGCTGGACCTTTTCCAGGTTTTACGTGAAGAAATTCAACGATTTTATAGATGTCGTGATTAAATTTAATACACAATCCGTTTCTAATATCTGATGTAGATGCCATTTGTTTTTGTTTTATTTTTTGTTGAATCGTTGAATCGTTTAACTGTTTGTCGATTAAACGATTCAACAGATAAACAATTAAACTTTATTTTAATAATTACCTGAATAACCTTTCATAATTCCTCTTGATGAATTTCTAATAAAATCTAGAATTTCATCTCTCTCAGGAGTAGCTTCCATTTCAGCTTCAATAATACTTAAAGCTTGTGTTGTGTTGTAATTCTTTTGGTATAAAATTCTGTAAATTTCCTGAATTTCTCTAATTTTTTCAGTGCTGAAACCTCTTCTTCTTAAACCAACAGAGTTAATTCCAACGTAAGATAACGGTTCTTTTGCCGCTTTTGTAAAAGGAGGAACATCTTTTCTTACCAAAGATCCACCAGAAATCATAGCATGATCTCCGATATGAATAAATTGATGAATTGCTGCTAAACCACCAATAACTGCATGATTACCAACAACTACGTGACCAGCCAAAGCAACACCGTTTACAATAATAGCATTATTTCCAATTTCGCAATCGTGTGCAATGTGGGCATAAGCCATTACTAAACAATTATTTCCAAGAACTGTTTGACCAGATGCAATTGTACCTCTATTTATAGTTACACACTCTCTAATAGTACAATTATCACCGATAATAGCAAGAGAATCTTCACCACCAAATTTTAAATCTTGTGGCACCGCAGAAATTACAGCTCCTGGAAAAATATTACAATTTTTTCCAATTCGAGCTCCTTCCATAATGGTCACGTTTGAACCAATCCAAGTACCATCACCAATAACAACATTATTGTGAATTGTTGTAAATGGCTCTATTACAACATTTTTAGCGATTTTCGCGCCTGGATGAACATATGCTAATGGTTGATTCATCTGTATGTTTTATATTTTTAATTAAAATATTCTGATTTGAGGCAACAAACCTAAACAATAAATTTGATAATTTATTATTGTTTTCTTGCTATTTGTGCCATTAATTCTGCTTCAGTAACTAATTTACCATTTGCATAGGCGTTTGCCTGCATATGACAAATTCCTCTTCTGATAGGAGAAATCAATTCGCACTTAAAAATTAATGTATCACCTGGCAATACTTTATGTTTGAATTTAACATTGTCAATTTTCATAAAATAAGTCAAGTAATTTTCAGGATCTGGAACAGTACTTAAAACTAAAATCCCTCCTGTTTGTGCCATTGCTTCAACAATTAAAACTCCTGGCATAACTGGTGCTTCAGGAAAATGTCCTACGAAGAAATTTTCATTCATAGTCACATTTTTCAAACCAACCACATGACGATCAGACATTTCAATAATTCTGTCAATCAACAAAAATGGAGGTCTGTGAGGAAGCATAGCCATAATTTTATGAATATCCATCAAAGGTTCTTGATGTAAATCATAAGTTGGAACATGATTTCTTTGCTCAATTTTAATGATTTTTGCTAATTTTTTAGCAAATTGAGTATTTACAAAATGTCCTGGTTTATTTGCAATAATTTTTCCTTGAATACGAACTCCTATTAAAGATAAATCTCCAATAACATCAAGTAATTTGTGTCTTGCCGCTTCGTTAGGATAGTGTAATGTCAAGTTATCTAAAACACCATTTGGTTTTACAGAAATTTCATCTTTACCAAATGCTTTCTTTAAATTTTCCATTGTAGACTCAGAGATTTCTTTATCTACATAAACGATTGCATTATTTAAATCACCACCTTTAATTAAACCGTGCTCTAATAATGATTCTAATTCGTGCAAGAAACTAAAAGTTCTTGAACTTGCGATTTCAGATTTGAAATCAGAAAGGCTTTTAAGTGTAGCATTTTGAGTACCTAAAACTTTAGTGCCAAAATCTACCATTGTAGTTACTTGATATTCATCGCTTGGCATCACAAGAATTTCACTTCCTGTTGCTTCGTCAGTAAACGAAATAACTTCTTTTACCACATAAACATTACGGCTTGCGTCTTGTTCTTCGATTCCAGCTTTCTCAATTGCTTCAACAAAATATTTTGATGAACCATCCATAATAGGTAGTTCAGAGGCATTCAATTCAATAATAATATTATCCAAATCGCAACCAACTACTGCAGCTAAAACGTGCTCTGGAGTTTGAATTTTTACTCCTAATTTCTCAAGATTTGTTCCTCTTTGAGTATTAACAACATAATTAGCATCAGCCTCAATAACTGGTTGACCTTGCAAATCAACTCTCACAAAAGTGAAACCATTATTAACGGGTGCAGGTTTAAAAGTCATTGTAACTTCTTTCCCAGTGTGTAAACCAACTCCTGTTAGCGAAATTTCATTTTTGATGGTCTTCTGTTTAACCATTATTTCCATTTTTTGGGTTTATTATTTGTTTCTTTATTTCTTCTACTTCAGCCACAATTTTAGGCAGATTTTTAAAATGAACGTACGATTTATTAAAATCAGTATATCCAAGTGATGGCGTTCCTTGTAGAATTTCATCATCTTTAATGTTTCTTGCAACTCCAGACTGCGCTTGAAGTCTAACATTATTACCTATAGTTAAATGACCTGCGATACCAACTTGTCCGCCAATCATACAGTTTTCTCCAATTTTTGTTGAACCAGCAACACCGCTTTGAGCAGCAATTACTGTGTTTTTTCCAATTTCAACATTATGAGCAATCTGAATCTGATTGTCTAATTTTACTCCTTTTCTAATAATTGTAGAACCAAGAGTAGCTCTGTCAATTGTAGTATTTGCACCAATGTCAACATTATCTTCTATAATAACATTACCAATTTGAGGTACTTTACTGTAAACTCCTTCTTCATTTGGCACAAAACCAAAACCGTCTGCACCTATAATAGTACCAGAATGAATAGTACAATTGTTTCCAATCACAGTTTCAGAATAAATTTTTGCACCGGCAAAAATAAATACATTATCTCCAATAACAACATTATCACCAATAAAACTATTTGGATAAATTTTTACGTTATCTCCTAAAACCACATTCTGTCCTATATAACTAAAGCTTCCTAAATACAGATTTTCTCCATGTTTAGTTCCTTCTGACATAAAAGACTGCGGTTCAATTCCATTTTTATTCAATTTCACTTGATTATAAAAATGCAAAAGTTTAGAAAAAGAAGCATAAGCATCTTCAACTTTTATTAATGTAGTAGTAATTTCTTGTTCTGGTACAAAGCTATCGTTAACAATAGTAACTGTCGCTTTTGTTGTATATATATAGTTGATATACTTCGGATTAGCTAAAAAAGTAAGAGATCCTTCCTCTCCTTCTTCTATTTTAGAAAGTCGAGAAACTTCTGCGTTAGGATTCCCAACAACTTCTCCTTCTAAAATTCCTGCTATTTGTTCTGCTGTAAATTTCATCGCGACAAAAATATAAAAAATAGGTTTTAAATGTTAATTTTAGATAAGTTGTTTTGGAAAACAGATATAATATTTTGTCACCAATTTAGATAACGATTTCAAATTCAGCTGGTCAGAAGCTTCAACAACATCTTCAATTGTTTTATCTTTTTTCAAAATACGGATAGGTTCTGCTTCTTTACTGTAAGCTTGATTTTTTATTTTTCCTCTAAATATAAAATATCCTGCTTCTAATTGCGAAATATGATGCTGGCTTGCAAACTTTTCTTTTAAAGATTGAGATTCTTCTACTGAAACTTTTTCAGCTGTCATTTTTATTTTAAGCAAATCTCTATTAATGATCATTTTACTCAACGTACTCAAAACAAAATCATCATTTCTCTGCCACGCTTTTAGAGCACTTATAATGTCAAAATCATCTAATTGTGCAAATAAATCGAGTTTTTGAGCATCAAAATCTTCAAGTGTAATTTTATTATGCATGAAATAAGAAAGCGGTTCACTGCATGGAAGATCAATTCCTTTTAAAATTAATTCTTTGGCTCTTTTCAAAACTTTCATTAAAATTAATTCAGCAACTAAACTCGTTTTATGCAAATAAGCCTGCCAATACATTAATCTTCTTGAAAGCAGAAATTTTTCAACAGAATAAATTCCTTTTTCTTCAATAACTAAAACATCATTTTCGACATTCATCATCTGAATCAATCGTTCAGAATTTACATTTCCTTCTGCAACTCCAGTATAAAAACTGTCACGTTTCAGATAATCCATTCTATCCATATCTAACTGACTTGAAATTAGTTGCAACATGAATTTTCTATGATATTCTCCTTTAAAAACCTGAATCGCCAAACTCAATCTTCCGTCAAATTCTTCATTTAACTGATTCATAAATAATAGCGAAATAGCTTCGTGATGCACATCTTCAACAATACTTCTTTCCATGGCGTGCGAAAATGGGCCGTGTCCGATGTCGTGCAATAAAATGGCAATTAGCAGCGCATTTTCTTCTTCATCAGAAATTACGACATCTTTAAAACGAAGCGTATCGATTGCTTTTTTCATTAAATGCATACATCCCAAAGCGTGGTGAAAACGAGTATGATTGGCTCCCGGATACACCAAATACGACAATCCCATTTGAGAGATTCGGCGAAGACGCTGGAAATAAGGATGTTGAATTAAATCGTAAACAAGCTCATTCGGAATCGTTATAAAACCATATATAGGGTCGTTGAATATTTTTAGTTTGTTGATCTGAGTCACTAGTGCGATATTTTTAAGGTCAACAAATATAAGTAAATAAGTATAAAGAGGTTGGTGTTTTTTATCTAAAAATGAAAGTCGAAATTATGATGATAATCAATAAAATAGACTAAAAAATGTTAAAATTCAAAATAAAATCATAGTTTAACTTTGGTAATTTTATACTATTTTTAATACTTTTTAAGTTCTATAACTTTAAATTGCAGTAAAATTAAATTGATTTATGGATAAGATAAAAATACTTTGGGTCGATGATGAAATCGATCTTTTAAAGCCCCACATATTATTTCTAGAAAAAAAGAATTACGAAGTTACTACTTGTAATAATGGTCTTGATGCCATTGCTTTGTTTGAAGAAGATAACTTTGATATTGTTTTTTTGGATGAAAACATGCCAGGAATGAGCGGTTTGGAAACACTTTCTGAAATGAAAGAGAAAAAATCTGCTATTCCTATGATTATGATTACTAAAAGTGAAGAGGAATATATAATGGAAGAAGCAATTGGTTCTAAAATAGCCGATTACTTGATTAAACCTGTAAATCCGAATCAGATTTTGTTAAGTTTGAAGAAAAATTTGGATGATTCTAGATTAATTACAGAAAAAACAACTTTAGATTATCAAAAAGAATTTAGAAAAATTGCAATGGAATTAGCGATGGTTAATTCTTATGAAGATTGGGTTGAATTGTACAAAAAGTTGATTTTCTGGGAATTAAAACTAGAAGACATCAACGATACAGCAATGATCGAAATTTTAGAATCTCAAAAAGTAGAAGCCAATTCTCAATTCGGAAAATTTGTAGAAAGAAATTACGAAGATTGGTTTGCGCCAAAAGCAGATAAACCAATTCAATCTAATACTTTATTTAAAGAATTAGTTGTTCCTGAACTTAAAAAGAAAGACAAACCCGTTCTTTTTGTGGTAATTGATAATCTTCGTTACGATCAATGGAAATCTTTTGAAAGTGTCATTTCAAATTATTACAAATTAGAAAAAGAAGTTCCGTATTACTCTATTCTTCCAACTGCGACTCAATATGCTAGAAATGCTATTTTCTCAGGTTTAATGCCTTCAGAAATGGAAAAACAATTTCCGCAATATTGGAAAAATGATGTCGAAGATGGTGGAAAAAACCTTTATGAAGCTGAATTTCTGTCGGCTCAATTGAAACGTTTAGATTTAAATATCAAGGAAGATTATTTTAAAATCACCAATTATGCTGGCGGAAAAAAACTGGCAGAAAACTTCAAAGCATTAAAAGGAAATGACTTAGTAACTGTAGTTTACAATTTTGTTGATATGCTTTCGCACGCCAAAACCGAAATGGAAGTGGTAAAAGAATTAGCTTCAGACGACAAAGCATATCGTTCTTTAACTTTAAGCTGGTTTAAAAATTCTCCATTATTAGAAATTATTCAGCAAGCGCAACTTTTAGGTTTCAAATTGATATTAACAACAGATCACGGAACAATTAATGTAAAAAATCCGTCGAAAGTTGTGGGAGATAAAAATACAAGTCTAAATTTGCGTTACAAAACTGGACGTAGTTTAACGTATGAACAAAAAGATGTTTATGTGGTAAAAGAGCCTAAAACAATTGGTTTACCTGCCATAAACATGAGCAGTTCGTTTATTTTTGCCAAAAATGATTTCTTTTTGGCGTATGTAAACAACTACAATCATTATGTGAGTTATTACAAAAACACGTATCAGCATGGCGGAATTTCATTGGAAGAAATGATTATTCCATTTTTAGTTTTTAATCCAAAATAAAAAAAGTTCTCAGTCACAGTCTCGGTTTTCAGTGCTTAACTGAGACTGCAAACTGAGACTGAGACTAAATAAATTAAATACAACAATGAACATCGTTTTTTCATTAGATCAAATTCAAGAAGTTGCAGAGCAGATAATTGCTTCAAATCCTAAAAAAATCATTCTTTTTAACGGCGAAATGGGAGTTGGAAAAACAACTTTAATCAAACAATTATGCAAAAGTTTAGGAGTTGAAGATGCAACAAGCAGTCCAACTTTTTCTTTGGTGAATGAATATCAAACTTCTAACAATCAAACCGTTTATCATTTTGATTTTTATAGATTAAACAAAGAAACCGAAGCTCTAGATATGGGTGTTGATGATTATTTGTATTCTGGAAATTGGTGTTTTATTGAATGGTCTGAAAAAATTGCGAATTTACTTCCTGAGGAATATTCTACAATAAATATTGAACTGCTTGCAGACGGAAAAAGAGAACTAAATCTAGTTTAATTTTTTGCGAATTTTGATGATAATTTGATAAAAACAAACACAAAAACGCTGATTAAATTTCTTAACATTCTAGCCTTATAGTATTAGCAGAATTTTTGCACTAATTTTAAATCTTTTTACGTAATTTGTACTCTTAATTTTTTGCACAACCCATGTCAATCACGTTAACTCCATTTACAAAACAACAATTAATTCCGCAAGAAGAAAAACTTGAGGTTGGTCGTTTTAAAAGAGAACTTTTTATAGGAATTCCTAAAGAAACTAGTTACCAGGAACGCCGAATTTGCTTAACTCCCGATGCTGTGAATTCGTTGACTTACGAAGGTCACCGCGTTATGATTGAATCTGGAGCTGGAGAAAGTTCGAGTTATACAGACAAAGAATACGCAGACGCTGGTGCAGAAATTACAAAAGATACAAAAAGAGTTTTTGGTTGTCCGTTTTTATTAAAAGTAGAACCACCAACTTTAGCCGAAATCGAAATGATTAATCCTGAAACGGTTATTATTTCTGCTATTCAGCTTAAAACTAAAAAGAAAACATACTTCGAAGCTTTAGCCCAAAAGAAAATTACTGCACTTGCTTTTGAATACATTAAAGATGAAGACGGATCTTATCCTGCAGTAAAATCTTTGAGCGAAATTGCAGGTACAGCTTCAATTCTTATTGCTGCCGAATTAATGATTACTGATGAATTCGGAAAAGGACTTTTATTCGGAAATATTACAGGCGTCCCTCCTACTGAAGTTGTGATTTTAGGCGCTGGAACAGTTGGTGAATTTGCAGCAAAAACCGCAATCGGATTGGGTGCAAATGTAAAAGTTTTTGATAATTCGATTACGAAATTACGTCGTTTGCAAAATAATTTAAATCAAAGAATTTTCACTTCTACGATTCAGCAAAAAGGACTTTTAAAAGCTTTGAGACGTTGTGATGTGGCTATTGGCGCAATGCGCGGTAAAGAACGTTGCCCAATTGTAGTTTCTGAAACTATGGTGGAGCACATGAAAAAAGGAGCTGTAATTGTCGATGTCAGTATTGATACTGGAGGTTGTTTTGAAAGTTCTGAAGTTACTACGCACGAAAAACCAACTTTCATTAAAAATAACGTTTTACACTATTGTGTACCAAATATACCCTCAAGATATTCCAAAACTGCTTCATTATCAATTAGTAACATACTGACTCCGTATCTTCATCAAATAGCAGAAGACGGGGGAATAGAGAGTGCTATTCGTTGCAATAAAGGACTTAAAAACGGAATTTATCTTTATCACGGAATCTTAACAAATAAAGCCATTGGCGATTGGTTTGATTTACCTGATAACGATATTAATTTACTTGTATTTTAAGGGAACTTTAATGTACCTTTGCAAAAATTTTATTTCATGAAGTTCGTACACCGTTTTGCATATTATTTGATTGGTCTTGTAATGGGATGTTTTGTTGTAGCAGCCATTTTTAGCGGAAAAGACACTCGTTGTAATTATTTTCCAAATGCCAGAGTTTTAAACAACCTTAGAACAAAACCTTTTCAATATTCTGAAAAAGCCATTCAAACATTAAATGAAAAATGGGTTGATACAGCAGATATTAAAAACACATTGACTTACGGAGATGTTGATTTTGACAAAAGTAATGTACCTGTAAAAAGCGGAAAACTTTATATCATTGAAGGGAAAACTGTAAAAAATCAAGAGATTATTCTAAAAGTAGTCAATTATGAAAATAAAGCTGTTTTAGAAGAAATTGTAAAAAAATAAAAAGAAACCCAATAACTTTTCAAATCAGTTATTGGGTTTTTAATTCATTTTAAATGGATTTTTTTTACCATTTTACCTCTTTTAAACCTTTCGATTTTAAAAACTCATTTGCTTGGCTAAAATGTTTATTTCCAAACCAAAATCCTCTGTTTGCGCTTAAAGGTGAAGGATGGCCAGATTTTAAAATATAATGTTTTGAAGCATCTATCAAAGCCGCTTTTTTCTGAGCAAAACCTCCCCAAAGTAAAAACACAACGTTTTCTTTTTCAGCAGAAATTTGTTTGATAACAGCATCCGTAAATTTTTCCCAGCCTTTTCCTTGATGGCTTCCCGCTTCAGATTGACGAACAGTTAAAGTTGCATTTAAAAGAAAAACACCTTGATCTGCCCAACGTTCTAAATTTCCTGTATTGGGTAAAGGTATATTTAAATCACTTTCAATTTCTTTGAATATATTCTGAAGTGATGGAGGAAATGGAATTCCATCATTTACAGAAAAACACAATCCATTTGCTTGATTGGGTCCGTGATATGGATCTTGTCCAATAATCACCACTTTTACTTCGTCGAAATGACAATGATCAAAAGCCGAAAAAATCTGATTCCCTTTAGGATAACAAACTTTTGTCGTGTATTCAGATTTTACAAATTCAATTAATTGATTGAAATATGGTTTTTCGAATTCTTCATTCAAAACTGGTTTCCAAGAAGAATGCATTTTTACGTCCATAATTTTTTTATGCTAATTTCAGAAATAAATACTTAAAATCAAAAAGGCAAAAGTCGAAAATTCAAAGTCAAAACTCTAAGTAAAAATGAAAGCAAATGAAAAAACGCATAATTCATAACTTATCACTCATAATTAATAATTAACAATTCACAATTGATGAATGTTTTCGTACTTTTGCTAGTACTTTCTTAAAGAAATTAAATGATCAGTATTACCGAAAAAACATTACAAGACTTACAATTTCCAACTGTACTCGAAACCATTTCAGATGGTTGCAACACTGACATTGGAAAAGAAAAAGCTTTACAAATAAAACCATTTAGAGACAAAGAAGAATTAATGCAATCGCTGATGCAAACTTCAGAATATGTCTCTTCGTTTCAAAATAATAATGCAATTCCGAATCACGGATTTGATGCTATTACACACGAAATTAAATTTTTAGCAATTGAAGACAGCTTTCTTGAAGTTGGAAGTTTCAGAAAAATTGCGAACCTTTCTGCGACTACAAATGTCTTATTGAATTTCTTAAAAAAATTCGATGATTATTATCCGAATCTTAATGCAAGAGCTTCAAGGGTAGAATTGACCAAAGATATTATTTCTGCAATTGACTCTATTGTAGACAAATACGGAGAAATAAAAGACAATGCTTCTCCTGCCCTTTCTGGAATTCGTCAAAACATGAATTTAGTTCGCGGAAAAGTCAATCAAAGTTTTGGTTCGGCTCTGACACAATACAATGGTTTAGGATATTTGGACGATATTAAAGAAAGTTTTGTTCAAAATCGTAGAGTTCTAGCGGTTTTAGCCATGTATCGTCGTAAAGTAAAAGGCTCTATTTTAGGAAGTTCCAAAACTGGAAGTATTGCTTATATCGAACCAGAAGCGACTTTAAAATATTCGCGTGAATTAGCAAATTTAGAATACGAAGAGAAAGAAGAAATTACTAGAATTTTAAAAAATCTATCCAATGTAATTCGCCCATTTCTTCCTTTATTAATTGAATATCAAGACTTTTTAAGTGATATTGATGTCGTTGCCGGCAAAGCAAAATATGCCAATCGCATCAACGGAATTCTTCCAACAATTACAGAAGAAAGAAGATTGTTTTTTAGAGAAGCGTATCATCCGATTTTGTATTTAAATAATAAACAAAAAAAGGAAATTACGCATCCGCAGACAATTGAGTTAAAACAAGAAAATAGAATTATTGTAATTTCGGGACCAAATGCTGGAGGAAAAACGATTTCCTTAAAAACAGTTGGACTTTTACAATTAATGCTGCAATCTGGAATTTTAATTCCGGTTCACGAAAGAAGTGAAACTTTCTTATTTGATAGAATCTTAACCGATATTGGAGATAATCAATCTATTGAAAATCATCTAAGTACTTATAGTTATCGATTAAAAAACATGAATTATTTCTTGAAAAAATGCAACAAGAAAACCATGTTTTTAATTGATGAATTTGGTACAGGTTCTGATCCTGAATTGGGAGGTGCATTGGCTGAAATTTTCTTAGAAGAATTTTACCATCGTGAAGCTTTCGGAATTATTACAACGCATTATTCTAATTTGAAAATTTTGGCAAACGAATTACCTTTTGCTACAAATGCGAATATGATGTTCGATGAAAAATCTTTAGAGCCAATGTACAAATTGGCTTTGGGTCAGGCAGGAAGTTCGTTTACTTTTGAAGTTGCACAAAAAAACGGAATTCCATTTGGATTGATCAATCGTGCGAAAAAGAAAATCGAAGTTGGAAAAGTTCGTTTTGATAAAACCATCGCAACACTTCAAAAAGAAAGATCGAAGCTTGAAAAAACTTCTTTGAATTTAAAAGAGGAAGAAACTCGTGCGCGAGAGGAAAGCAAAAAGATGGAAAACATCAATACAAGAATTCAGCAAAAATTAGAAAGCTATCAGGAATTGTATGACAGTAATCAGAAGATTATATATATAGGACAAAAAATCGATGACATTGCTGAAAAATATTTCAACAACAAAAATAAAAAAGAATTGATTGGTGAATTTTTGAAAATTGTTGAAATTGAAAATTCAAAACGTAAAAAGGCAACGCCAAAAGAAGTTAAAGCAAAAGTTGAAAAACAAAAAGAAGTTATTGCTGAAGTTTCTGTAAAAGTGGAAGAAATACGTCAAGAGAAAAAAGAGAAGAAACTTAAACCAGTTATAGAAAAACCACGACCAATTTTGAAAGTTGGTGATCGAGTAAGAATGCTCGACGGAAGATCTGTTGGAAGTATCGATTCTATCGAAAAAAATAAAGCAACTGTTAATTACGGAATTTTTACTTCGAAAGTAAGTTTGGAAGAATTGGAATTAGTAGAAGCTTTTAAGAAATAAGTTTTCAGTCTTTAAAAGATGATAAAAAATTGCAAAATCAAAATAAAGCGATTTAAGCAACGAATTTCATTTTTAAATCAAACAAGATTGTTATTTTTTTAAAACACGTCTAAATAAATTTATTGAAGCTGTTTTTAATTTATAAAATTTATAAAACAATAAAAATCAATAATAAATATTTATAAATAATAAAAAACCTACAAAATATATTTTCATTAATTTTGTCATTGCGAGGAACGAAGCAACCACACTAAGTATGGTCGTTCTTAGATTTTACAAAATTTAAAAAGAAAATATGAATCCTGGATTTATATATATTATAACAAACAAATATCAAACAGTCGTTTATGTTGGAGTAACATCAAATCTCCCGAAAAGAATCTTAGAACATAAAAACAAAAAAAATCCTAAATCATTTTCAGCAAAATATAATCTCAACATTCTGGTTTACTACGAACAATTTCAATGGATTGAAGATGCAATTGCAAGAGAAAAACAAATTAAAGCCGGATCACGAGAAGCAAAAAATAATTTAATATGTTCTATAAATCCAAATTGGGAAGATCTATTTGATGAAATAGAAAATATAATGACTATCTAAAAATAAAATTGTAATGGAAAAACATCGTGAGATTGCTTCGTTCCTCGCAATGACTGCAAAAAATAAAAAAATAATCCTTTTTGATGGAGTTTGTAATCTCTGTGATTCTGCTGTACAATTTATTATTAAACATGACAAAAAAGATGTTTTCAGATTTGTAGCATTGCAATCGGAATTAGGGATTTCAATTTGTAAATATCTAGGAATTAGTTTTTCTAAAATGGATAGTATTATTTTATACAATCCAGGTGTCGCTTATTTTTATAAATCTTCTGCAGTTATAGAAATTGCAAAACATTTTGGAGGATTTTGGAAATTGACTCCGATTTTTAGAATTGTACCAATTTTTATTAGCGACAGAATTTATGATTATGTTGCGAAGAACAGATATAATTGGTATGGCAAAAAAGAAAGCTGTATGATTCCGACTCCGGAATTGAAATCTAAGTTTCTTTGAAAAATTCGAATTTAGCGTAATCTTGTCATTTCGAGGAACGAGAAATCGCACTCGTAACTCCGCATAGAAATTCGCCAATCTTTGGCGACAAACTAGTGTGATTTCTCGTTCCTCGAAATGACAAAAAAAAGCGTAAAAGAAAAATCCCAAACTCCGAGAAATTGGAATTTGGGATTTTTTTATTTTAAATTCATTAGAAAAATTATCTAATCAATTTTCTGTATTTCAAACGTTTAGGAGTTAAATCACCACCAAGACGTTTCTTTTTATTTTCTTCATAATCAGAGAAACTTCCTTCAAAGAAATAAACTTCAGAATCTCCTTCAAAAGCTAGAATGTGTGTACAAATTCTATCTAAGAACCATCTGTCGTGAGAAATAATTACAGCACAACCAGCAAAATTCTCTAAACCTTCTTCAAGTGCACGAAGTGTATTTACATCTAAGTCATTCGTAGGCTCATCCAGTAAAAGTACGTTTCCTTCTTCTTTCAAAGTCATTGCTAAGTGCAAACGGTTACGTTCTCCACCAGAAAGCATTGAAACTTTTTTGTTTTGCTCCCCACCTCCAAAATTGAAACGAGATAAATAAGCTCTTGAGTTAACTTGCTTTCCTCCCATCATAATCAATTCCTGACCGTCTGCAAAGTTTTCCCAAATAGATTTATTCGGATCGATGTTTGAGTGCGACTGATCTACATAAGCAATTTTTACAGTTTCTCCAACTGAAAATTCTCCGCTGTCAGTAGCTTGTTCACCCATAATCATTTTGAAAATAGTAGATTTACCAGCACCGTTAGGTCCGATAATTCCAACAATTCCCGCTTGTGGCAAAGTAAAGTTCAAATTATCATACAATAATTTTTCACCAAAAGCTTTTGCAACATTTTTAGCTTCAATAACATTTGTTCCTAAACGTGGTCCGTTCGGGATATAGATTTCTAGATTTTCATCTAATTGTTTTTGATCTTCATTTAATAATTTATCGTAATTCTGTAAACGCGCTTTTTGCTTTGTCTGACGACCTTTTGCTCCTTGACGAACCCACTCCAACTCACGTTCTAAAGTTTTTCTACGTTTTGAAGCTACTTTCTCTTCTTGAGCCATTCGGTTTGATTTTTGATCTAACCAAGAAGAGTAATTTCCTTTCCATGGAATACCTTCTCCTCTATCCAACTCTAAAATCCAACCTGCAACATTATCCAAGAAATAACGGTCGTGCGTTACAGCAATTACAGTTCCAGCATATTGCGCTAAGTGTTGCTCTAACCACAGAACTGACTCAGCATCAAGGTGGTTGGTAGGCTCATCTAATAACAATACATCTGGTTGTTGCAATAACAAACGGCATAAAGCTACACGACGGCGCTCACCTCCTGAAAGGTTTTTAATAGGCGTATCTCCTTCTGGAGTACGCAATGCATCCATTGCGATTTCTAATTTTGTATCGATTTCCCAAGCACCAAGAGCATCAATTTTATCTTGTAAAGCTGCTTGACGATCCATCAATTTATCCATTTTATCTGGATCTGAGTAATTTTCTTCAAGACCAAATAAATCATTAATTTGATTGTACTCTTCTAAAACAGCCATAGTTTCTGCAGCTCCTTCACGAACAATTTCGATAACCGTTTTAGAATCGTCAAGAATTGGTTCCTGCTCTAAATACCCAACAGTATAACCAGGTTGAAAAACCACATCTCCTTGGTAATTTTTATCGACTCCTGCAATAATTTTTAAAAGAGATGATTTTCCAGAACCATTAAGACCCAAAATACCAATTTTAGCTCCGTAAAAGAAACTCAAATAGATATTTTTAAGAACTGGTTTGTCTGCTCCTTGATAGGTTTTACTCAATTTCTGCATTGAGAAAATTACTTTCTTATCGTCTGACATTTTCTATATTTTATTTTTATTATTTATTTTTTATTGAATTTATATTGCAATTGATATTGAAAAGATTAAACTCTACCTTTCAATGCATTGAAAACCCATGCATTAGCTAAAAAACCAACTCCAACTGCGGCAAATCCCCAGCCAGAAACTTCACTATATCTAAAGATTCCAAGACCTATAAGCAACAATCCCATAAGTACCATTATAAAAGTAGCCCATCCTAAAACGGTATTTTTATTCATTCCCATAATTGTGTAATTATTTTTAAGTAGTAAAATTTTTAGAAACGCAAATATCGTGAATTTTAATGGCTTAATTAAATATTTTATACAGCATTTCTTTTAGTAAATCTGATTGCGGTAAAGCATTCGCACCCACTCCTTTACTCTTCACATCTATATCTCTCAAAGCTCCAACGATCTGACTTACTTTTCGCATTGGGAAATTTTTCACCGCCAAATCGTATTCCTTTAAAAAATAAGGATTTACACCAAGTGCAGCGGCTACATTTTTAGGATTTTTGTCTTTTAATCCGTGGTATTTTAAAAGCTGAACAAAAAATCCAAAAACCAAACCTGTTGTCATCACCAATGGATATTCTTTTGGATTATGAGCAAAATTCTCTGCTATTTTATATGCTTTCAATTGATTACGTTCTCCAATTGCTTTTCGAAGTTCAAAAACATTATAATCTTTACTAAAACCAATATTCTCTTCAATATGTTCCGCCGTAATCATGGTTCCTTGCGGCAAAATAATTTGAAGTTTCTCTAATTCATTATTAATTTTACTCAAATCTGTACCCAAAAACTCAACTAACATTGCATTTGCTTTTGGATCAATAGTATATTTTTTTCCGGCTAAAACCCTTTTAATCCAATCTCCAACCTGATTTTCATATAATTTTTTGCTTTCGTAAACAATACCGTTTTGAGCCAATAATTTAGTTACTTTTTTACGTTTATCAAGCGTTTTATATTTGTAACAAAAAACTAAAACCGTAGTTTCCATCGGGTTATTGACGTATGATTCAATTTTGTCAATTGTTCTAGACAAATCTTGCGCTTCTTTTACAATAACAACCTGACGATCAGCCATCATTGGATAACGTTTGGCTGTTGAAACAATATCTTCTACAGAAACATCTCTTCCGTATAAAACAGTCTGATTGAATCCCTTTTCTTCTTCTGCTAAAACATTTTGTTCAATATACTCCGACAACTTATCTATATAATAAGGTTCTTCACCCATTAAAAAATAAATTGGCTTAATATTTCCGGCTTTTATATCATTAACGATTTTTACAACTTCGTCCATCTAAATTTTCTTTCTAGTTTAAAGTTTCAGTTTCTCGTTTCAAAACTTGAAACTTTAAACTTGAAACAAAAAACTATTTTATATTTTTGCTTTATGCAGCGATTAAATTTTCCAATCTATAGTTTTCGATTCAAAAATAGCGAAAATAAAGTGTCTATTTTTGATGAAATCAGAAAAAAATTTATAATTCTTACTCCAGAAGAATGGGTTCGCCAGCATGTTGTTCATTATTTAATTTACGAAAAAAAATACCCAAAATCGTTAATTAATGTAGAGAAAGTTTTAAAAGTCAATGGGTTAAGAAAAAGATACGATGTTGTCGTTTTTAATTCAGATGGTTCTATACATATATTGGTAGAATGTAAAGCACCAGAAGTTAAAATATCTCAGGCAACTTTTGACCAAATAGCACGTTATAATATGACAATGCAGGCACGGTTTTTGAATGTCACAAACGGACTAAACCATTTTTATTGTCAAATGGATTTTGAAAACGAAAAATATGAGTTTTTGAGAAACCTGCCTGATTATAAAGAATACCACTAAAATAAATAATAATACTTTTGGATAAAATAGCAGTTGTCATTTTGAATTGGAACGGGGTAAAATTGCTTGAGCAGTTTTTACCATCTGTTATTCAATTTTCAGAAGGCGCAACAATTTATGTTGCAGATAATGATTCTACAGATAATTCTGTTGAATTCGTCAAAGAAAAATTCCCTACCGTAAAGATTGTAAAAAACTCCGGCAATCATGGCTTTGCAAAAGGTTATAATGATGCTTTACAACATATTGATGCAGAAATCTATGCATTAGTAAATTCAGATATTGAAGTTACTGAAAACTGGCTTAAACCTATTCTTGAAACTTTCGATAATGAAAAACAAACAGCCATAATTCAACCAAAGATTCTTGACTTTAAAAATAAAGAATATTTTGAATATGCTGGTGCTGCAGGTGGTTTCATTGATAAATATGGCTTTCCATTTTGCAGAGGAAGAATATTTGAAACAGTAGAAAAAGACAACGGACAATACAATGACAACATTGAATTATTCTGGGCTTCAGGCGCTTGTTTCTTCATCCGAAAAAATGTTTATCATGAATTAAAAGGTTTTGATGAAAGCTTCTTTGCTCATCAGGAAGAAATTGATTTATGCTGGAGAGCTTCAAACGAAGGTCATATTATAAAGTACAATTCTCAATCTGTAGTTTATCATGTTGGAGGCGCAACTTTACAGCAAGGAAATCCTAAAAAGACATATCTGAATTTTAGAAATTCATTATTAATGCTTGTCAAAAATCTGCCAAAAAGAGGATTATTTTTTGTGATTTTCTTCAGAATGGTTTTAGACGGAATTGCGGGTATCCGTTTTCTTACACAGGGAAAATTTGGACATACTTTTGCCATTTTAAAGGCACATTTTTCATTTTATTGCTTATCTTTAAAATATCTCGGGAAACGAAAAGATTTTCAAATACAGCAATACTATATGGTAAAAAGCATCGTTTTCCTTTATTATATAAGGAATTTGAGAGTATTTAAAGAAATCTTTAACAGTATTCAAAATATTAAAAACTAAATTTGTAATCAAGTCTAATTAAAATTAAATTTATGAGAAAAATAGTTATCGCACTATCAGTATTAATGGCCCTAACATCATGTGTTTCTAAAAAGAAATATGCTGAGTTAGAAGCTAAGAACAAAGAGACTCAAGATTTGTTAAACTCTTGTACTGTAAAATTAAACACGTGCTTAGAAGAAAAAGCTGGATTGGCTGCAACAGCTGACAGTTATAAACAACATAATCAAGACTTAATCAATAGTTCTAAAGATTTAACTATCTTAACTACTAAAGGTGCTGAAAACCTTGAAAAATCTCTTGAAAGTTTGAAAGAAAAAGATTTGAAAATCTCTAGACTTCAAGATGCATTAACTAAAAAAGACAGTGTTACTTTAGCTTTAGTTACAAGTTTAAAAGGAGCTGTTGGAATCAACGATCCAGACATCGAAATCAATGTTGAAAAAGGAGTTGTATTTATTTCTATCGCTGATAAATTATTATTCAAAAGCGGAAGCTACGACGTAAGTGACAAAGCAAAATCTGTTTTAGCTAAAGTTGCAAAAGTTGTAAACGACAAACCAGATTTCGAATGTATGGTTGAAGGACACACAGATGACGTTCCTTACAAAAGCAACGGAGTTATCTTAGACAACTGGGATTTAAGTGTAAAACGTTCTACTTCTATCGTTCGTGTATTAACAAACGATCTTGGTGTTAACCCAGCTAAATTAATTGCTGCTGGTAGAAGTTCTTACGTACCATTAGTTGCTAATGATTCAGCTGAAAATAAAGCTCGTAACAGAAGAACTCGTATCGTAGTTATGCCAAAAATCGATCAATTCTATGATATGATTGAAAAAGAGATGAAAAAACAAGCTAAATAATCTTGTACAAAAGTCTTATAAAACAAAAAAGCAGGTCGATTGACCTGCTTTTTTTATGTATCTTAATTTCTAAATAAACCGATTTAAATACAAATCAAGAAACATATATGCTTTATTAACTAACTAAATTTTAACTTTAATAAAGTTAGGCATAAAATTTTTATTTTTACACAATTAAAGTATTTTTTTACAAAATATCAATATCGCCTTTTCCTTCTCTTATAATAACTGGTTCATGTTCAGATAAATCTATAATCGTCGAACCAACATTATCCCCATAACCACCATCAATAACTAAGTCTACAAGATTCTGCCATTTCTCAAAAATCAATTCTGGATCTGTAGTATACTCGATTACATCATCTTCATCACGAATAGAAGTTGAAACCACTGGATTTCCTAGCTGACGAACAATTTCTAAAATAATATTATTATCAGGAACACGAATACCAACAGTAGTTTTCTTTTTAAACTCTTTCGGTAAATTATTATTTCCAGGTAAAATAAAAGTATAAGGTCCTGGCAAAGCTCGCTTTAAAATCTTAAAAGTCGAAGTATCAATCTGACGTACATAATCTGATAAATTACTCAAATCATGACAGATAAATGAAAAATTTGCTTTTTCTAGTTTAACGCCTTTAATTTTTGCAATTTTTTCTAAAGCTCTCGAATTAGTAATATCACAACCTAAACCGTAAACAGTATCTGTTGGATAAATTACCAAACCACCATTCTGAAGTACTTTTACAACCTTTGCAATTGCAGCTTCACTAGGTTTATCTGGATATATTTTTATGAATTCAGCCATTTTGTTTTTTGTTTAAAGTTAGGTTTGGTTGGAGTTAAAAACATTACACTTTTAAAATTTCATGTTTCATATTTATTGCCTGATTTTCAAAACTTGTTATCCGACAACATCTAGTTTAGCAAATCTTAAAAGCAATTTTTTAATTCCACCTACTTCAAATTTAATTTCTGCCTTTTTATCTGGACCAACGCCTTCAAGATTAATCACTTCTCCTTTTCCAAAACGTTCGTGCATAACGATATTTCCAATTGTCAATTTACTATCAAATAAATTTGGAGCACTTACAGCATTTGGATTAGTTCCTGCAACTGGTTTTAATTTTCTAATATTCAAATCCGGCTTCGGATTATTATCTGTAATATGTTTTGGTGGAGTTCCTCCAACTGGTTTTGCCAATCTCAGTTTAGATTTATCTACATCACCAAAAATATCACCATCAATTGGCGATTTATAACGGTAATTAGTTTCAGCAGGAGTTAGATATTCTAAAAACTGACCGTCAATTTCTTCTATAAAACGAGAAGGTTCGCTATCTGTCAATTTTCCCCAACGGTAACGAGATTGCGCATAAGTCAAATACGCTTGATGTTCTGCACGAGTTAAAGCAACATAAAACAAACGACGCTCTTCTTCCAATTCACTTCTAGTACTCATACTCATCGCACTTGGAAACAAATCTTCTTCCATTCCTACCACAAAAACATGCGGAAACTCCAATCCTTTTGCTAAGTGAATCGTCATCAGCGCCACACGATCTTCATCGTTAGTATCTTTATCTAAATCTGTTGCCAAAGCTACATCTTCCATAAATTCAGAAAGTGCGCCTCTTGCTCCGTCAATTTCTCTTTGTCCTTCTGTAAAATCTTTAATACCGTTTAAAAGTTCTTCAATATTCTGAATTTTTGCCATTCCTTCTGGAGTTGCATCTTTCTTCAATTCCTGAACCAAACCGGTTTTCTTAGCAACGTGATCGGTAATATAAAAAGCATCCTGATTTTGATCAATAACCTGAAAACTCTGAATCATCGTCACAAAATCTTTCAATTTGTTTTTAGTTCCAGCGTTAAGTTTCAGATCAATTTTATCGATATTCACCATTACTTCCCAAATCGAACGTTTGTAATGATTTGCGGCAATAGTCAATTTTTCAACAGTTGTATCACCAATTCCACGTGCCGGATAATTAATCACACGAATCAAAGCTTCTTCATCTTTCGGATTCAAAACCAAACGCAAATAACATAAAACGTCTTTAATTTCTTTACGTTGGTAAAACGAAAGTCCACCATAAATTCTATACGGAATATCACGTTTTCTCAATGCATCTTCCATTGCACGCGATTGCGCGTTGGTACGATATAAAATTGCAAAAGCTCCATTGTGCAATTGATTCTGCATTTTCTGCTCAAAAATTGTACTCGCAACAAAACGACCTTCTTCTGCATCAGTCAAACTTCTGTGAACTTTAATTTTTGGTCCAAATTCGTTTGCAGTCCAAACTACTTTATCTAGTTTGGTTTTATTATGCTCCATAACCGTATTTGCAGCTTCTACAATATTTCTTGTCGAACGGTAATTCTGCTCCAAACGAAACATAATTACACCTTCATAATCTTTCTGGAAATTCAGAATATTATTAATATTCGCACCACGGAAAGCATAAATACTCTGCGCATCATCTCCAACCACGCAAATATTCTGAAATTTATCAGATAAAGCTCTAACAATCAAATATTGAGAGTGATTTGTATCTTGGTACTCATCAACCAAAATATAACGGAAACGGTTTTGATACTTTGCTAAAACTTCAGGAAAACGAGTTAATAATTCATTGGTTTTCAATAATAAATCATCAAAATCCATTGCGCCTGCCTTAAAACAACGCTCAACATATTGCTGATATATTTCTCCCAATCTTGGTCTTTTTGCCATTGCATCGGCTTCAACCAATTCAGGATTATTAAAATATGCTTTAACCGTAATCAAACTATTTTTATAGCTAGATATACGTCCTAAAATCTGTTTAGGTTTATAAATATCACGATCCAGCTGCATTTCTTTAATAATCGAAGAAATCAATCTTGCCGAATCCTGAGAATCGTAAATAGTAAAATTGGAAGGATAACCCAAATGATCCGATTCTGCACGAAGAATACGCGCAAAAATCGAGTGAAAAGTCCCCATCCAAAGATTTTTTGCCTCACTCGCCCCCACAATATCCGAAATCCTGTGTTTCATTTCGCGGGCAGCTTTATTGGTAAAAGTCAGCGACAAAATATTGAAAGCATCAACTCCTTGAGCCATCAAATACGCAATTCTAATTGTTAAAACACGAGTTTTCCCCGAACCTGCACCAGCAATAATAATCATTGGCCCGTCTTTTTTCAAAACAGGCGCTCTCTGCGCTTCGTTGAGCTGGTCAATATATTTCTGCATTGTAATTTTCTCCTTTTAGGCAAAAATAAGAATTAATACTTTAAATAGCTACTAAGATTCTGAGGTTCTGAGATGCTAAGTTTTTTAATTTTGAAGCCAAACAATTGGCATTTTTCAGGCATGGTTTCCCGCTTCCGGCTTTATCTCTTCGCTACGCTGCGAGGATATCGCCTCAATCGGGGCTAGATTTAAACAATTGGCTTTCTTTAAATATTTTTGAAAAAATTCAAATTAGATATTATATTTCTTTTTCAAATTTTCTTTAAAATCTGAAAAAGAAATAACTCTTCCAGCTTTTATATCATCCTCACTTTTTTGAAGTTCTTTAGCTAAATCTTCTGGAATATCTTCAAAAAAAACTTCCTGCTCTTCTATAATTTCATGCATTTTTTAATCTTTTATAATTTTTAATATTTCATTAATCCTATTATTATGCTCAAAAAAAATGAATTGCCGTTGGTTTTAACCAACGGTTACTCAAAAAAACTTAGCACCTTAGTATCTTAGCAACTCAGAACCTTACTTAAAAAACACATCATAAGCAAAACGAATCAAAGTTCCGACAACGACAATCAAAAAGAAAATTCGAATAAAACCATTTCCTTTATTAATTGCCAATTTAGCGCCAAGCCAACCTCCTAAACCATTACTAACGGCCATCGGAATTGCAATTGTCCAAATGATTTTTCCTTTTATCATAAACAAACAAATCGAACCGAAATTTGTCGCCAAGTTTACCATTTTAGCATTCGCAGAAGCGTGAAGAAAATCGAAACCTAAAAGTGCTATAAATGCTACAACAAAAAAACTTCCAGTTCCTGGACCGATAAATCCATCGTAAAAACCAACAATAATGCTAATAACGACGGCATAAATTATTTGTGTTGTTGCCGAATGATCTTTTGCAACATGTTGTCCGAAGTTTTTCTTGGCGTAAGTGTAAATAAACAATAACGACAAAACAACTAACAAAAGCGGCTTCATAAAATCGTTGCTTACAAGCGTTAAAATTGTCGAACCCAAAAATGCTGACGGAACTGCCAAACACATCATTATAATTAATAGTTTCCACTGAATAACAACTTTCTTTAAATATTGAAAAGCCGCAAAAGCTGTTCCGCTAAAAGCTGGAATTTTTAGAGTTCCAATAACTGTAGAAACGGGAAGATTGGGTAATAAAATTAATCCCATTGGCGTCTGAATTAATCCGCCGCCGCCAACTATGGCATCAATAAATCCCGCAGCAAAAGCAGCTAGACAAAGAAAAAATATTATGTATGAATCCATTAAAAAGATATTTCAAATACGTAAAAAACAAGTTGCAAAAGTACAGCTTCCATTTTGTTTATTAGCATAAATTTAAAGTGGATTTCTCATCAAAAAGTATATTTTTGCTTAAAAATTATTCAAATGGATTTCAACAAAATTATAGAACTTGCAAGTTATACTTTGCCAGCAATAGTTACAGGAATTGTAGCGTATCGTTTTTTCGAATTACACATTAAAAACAACGACAGAAAACGTGCTTTTTTATTAAATAAACAAGCGCACAAAGAATCGCTTCCGGTTCGTTTGCAAGCTTACGAACGCATGACTTTATTTTTGGAACGTATCAATTTGACAAAATTATTAATTAGAATTTCTCCTATTTCTCAAAATAAACATGATTATGAAAACTTCGTAATCGATCAAATTGAGCAAGAATTTGAACATAATTTAACGCAACAAATTTATATGTATGACGAATGTTGGACAATTATTACAACTGCAAAAAATGCAACAATCCAAATGATTCGTAAAGCCGCAATGAGCGATAAAGTGGATAATGCTGATAAACTGCGCGAAGTCATTTTAAATGATTTACTAGAGAAACAATCTCCAAGTAATGCTGCTTTAAGTTATATTAAAAGTGAAGTTGCTGAACTTTGGTATTAAATTATTTTAGATTTTAGAGTTCAGATTTTAAATAGTTAAAAACTGAACTCTAAAAATTACATTTTCCTATTATCACTCATAACTTCAGACTTATTCTGAGCGTATTCATAACCTTGTTCCCACCAATCTTTCATTACATCTTTATTAAAAATCAGTGCGTTATCGGTTAATTTTATCGGAGTGTAATATAAGTTAAGTTTCACATCTTTAGTATTTGCCATAAGTTTTCCTATAGCGATATCGTGTTTTTCGACCTGATCTAAAGCAATTCGAAACAAATCAATCATTAACGAAAACGGATTTTTACCGATTACTATTTTGGTTGTATTCACTTCTGTTTCAAGTACAATTACATCAATTTCTGTTGCGCCACGGTTAATAGCTTCACGAATTGGAACCAAACTAGAAAATCCTCCATCTCCATATTCGAAATTATTCTTTTCGACCAAACTCATAAACGGAACATAATTACTTGAAATCCAAGACCATTCGCAAAACTCTTCATACGTACAATCTTTTACAGATTTATATTCTGATTCGTTTGTTGTAAAATTTGTTACCGTTACAACTACATCTGTTTTTAGTTTTTTAAGTTTATTGAAATCAGAGAGTAAGAAATTATTCTTAATATATTTCTTCAAACCTTTACTTTCACCAAAAGTTCGTTTTCCTTTAAAAAACTGACGCAGTACATTAAAGTGATTAATGGTTACAATATCTACTCCGTCTTTATTTTTAACCACAAACGGACAAATATTAAAAATACTTGCCATAGTAACATTGGTATAAACTGAATGAATTTTTTTGATATGTCCGAGAGCCAAATGCGGAATCAATAAACTTCCTGTTGAAGTGCCTAAAAACAAGTCATATTCATGTTTTTTTTCTTCTATCAAATACTGGGCAACACCGCCGGCAAAAGCGCCTTTACTGCCACCACCAGAAATAACCAATGCTCTCATAAATTGTAATGTAGGTTTTGTTTTTGGTCTTTTTTAAGATGGATAGAGACAAGATACAAGAAGAAAGACTAAAGTTTTACTACTGTTCTTTCTTCTTGTTTCTTGCTTCTACATTCTCTAAATTACTCTTTCAACAAACGATTCAATTGAAACTGTTCATCGGGGGTCAAATTAGGTAAAATTCTATTAAAAGACGCACGCATTTCAGGATTTTTTAAAAGAACTCTAATCGTATCTCTTCCAAACTTTGAAAATTGCCACATATGATGCGTTGTTGCACTAACTAAATTGCTCAAAACCTGATCGTTAATAATTTTGAAAGCAATTAGTTTTTCTAAAGCATTTTGTCTTGTTGTGGCTTCGTATTTTGTAGACGAAAATGCAATTAATTCGTTGATTAAAGATTCTGAGTCGCTACTGTAATTTGTGGTTGACAATGCCATAGAAAGCCACAACGTGCGAAGATTAAAATCGTTAAATCCGATCCAGTTTTTCGATTTATCTAGATATTCTTTTCTATGATCAGGGAAATTTCTCCACAACCAATACAATGCAACTTCTTGTGTTTGATACGATTTATCGTCAAGTAAAGTTTCATAGTTCAATCTAAAATCTTCTGGAATTTTTGTCAATGTTTCTGCTACATTCTGACGCACTTGAATATTATTTGTTTCTAAAGCTAAAAGTAAAAGCGGTTTCTTTGCTTCGTATTTTTCATTTTCTAATTGATCAACAACAGCTTTTTTTACAGATTCATAAACATCAGATTCTAAAGCAGTTTTTAAAACTTCTATCTTTTCTCTTAAAGGCGTTTTCTTCAGTTTATCAATTTCTAATCGTTTCTGAATGGTTTTGTTTTTACTCAATAAAGCATTCGCAGTTGGCGTGTCAAAAGCGGTAGATTCGAGCCAAGTTTTCTGGAATTTATCCAAATCAAAATCGGAAACTTTTTTAATTTCATCAAAGAAATTTTGAGTATTTACCGTTTGATAAGCGTATTTGTTTAAATAACTTTTAATAGCTTTTTTAAACGCTTTATCTCCAATCGATTCATGCAAAACAAATAATGTCCACGCACCTTTTTCGTAAAAAGTTAATGAACTGGCTTTTGCATTCAAAACCGGAATCGTATCGGTTCTAGAAGCAAATTTTATTTGTTGCGCCGTATTGTATAATTTCGTGTAAAAATAATCGTCTCCGTAAATATCTCTTTCTGCCAATAAAGCAAAATAGGTTGCAAAACCTTCCTGAAGCCAGTGGTGCGTACTGCTTTCTGCCGTTATAAGATCTCCAAACCAATGATGTGCCAATTCGTGCGCGTCAACATTGGTGTAATTTCTATCACAAAATCCGGTTGAATCGACAACGTAACGAGTTGCAAAAAGTGTACTGGTTGTATTTTCCATTCCCGCATACAAAAAATCTCTAACCGGAATTTGTCTGTTAATTTGCCAAGGATATTTTACACCAATTTCTTTTTCAAGAAAATCGAAAATTCTTTTCGAATAACGATATGTAGGCTCAAATCGATTAGAATCTTTTGGCTCGTAATAATATTCTAACGGAATTCTGCTTTTTGATTTAAACTCTTTTTTATCAAATTTTCCAATTGCCAACATCAGCAAATAAGAACTCATTGGTTTTTGCATTTGATATTGCCAAAAATTCTCATTTCCATTTGTTGTTTTTTCTTTTAAAATTCCGTTGGAAACTACTTGATACTCTTTATCATAAGTAATTCCGAGATTGAAAATCAATTTTTCATTTACATCATCAAAACTTGGAAACCAATTGCTAGTATATCTGCCCTGCCCTTGTGTCCAGATTTGAGTTTCATTATTTTCAATATCAACAAAATATAATGCTTGTTTTGGTTTTGCAGTATAATTGAAAATCAAATGATTTTGTCCTTTTTTGAAAGGAAAAACCAGTTTTAATTGTTTCGTTGTATTTATAAAAATAATTTCTTCTTCATTGATTTTTACATTTGAAAATTCCATGTTTTTTGCGTCAAGCGAAATGGTATCGCAATCTTTTAAAACCTCAAATTGAAAATCAACTGCTCCAGAAATTGTTTTTTCTTTTGAGTTTAATGATAATTGACCTGAAACGGATTTAAAATCAACAAATTGAGTCTGTTGTGCAAAAAGAAAACTGGTGAATAATAAAAAGATGTATTTCATTGAAATGAATTTTGAAGGCGAAATCCCAAAGTTACAAACCTTTCACCAACAAATAGAATGAAATTTGTAAGTTTACATCATAAAATACCAAATTGTGTCTATACCTCAAAAAGCTTTATTTAACTGGAGCAGCGGAAAAGATTCTGCTCTTGCTTTATACAAAATTCTTCAAAATCCAGATTATAAAATTGAATGTTTGCTGACAAGTGTAAATCAGCAATATCAAAGAATTTCTATGCATGGTGTTCGTGTTGAATTATTACAAGCGCAAGCAGAAAGCATTGGAATTCCTTTAAAAATCATGGAAATTCCAGAAATGCCAACAATGGAAGTTTATGAAGAAGTAATGACTGAAACTTTATCAGAATTAAAAAATAAGGATATAACGCATTCTGTTTTTGGTGATATTTTTTTGGAAGATTTACGTCAATATCGCGAAAATCAATTAGCTAAAATTAATTTTAAAGGTTTATTTCCAATTTGGAAAGTCCCAACCAAAGATTTAATTCAAGAATTTATTTCGCTTGGATTCAAAACCATTGTAGTTTGTGTAAATGAAAAATATTTGGACAAAAGTTTTGTTGGCAGAATAATCGATCAGGATTTTATAAACGATTTACCCGAAAATGTTGATGTCTGCGGCGAAAACGGCGAATTTCACACTTTTGCTTTCGATGGACCAATTTTCTCAAAACCTATTGATTTTGAAATTGGCGAAATAGTTCACCGCAAATACGAAAAACCAAAAACAACAGATTCATCTAATACGGCTTGCGATACAAATGATGAAACTGCTTTCGATTTCGGATTTTGGTATTGCGATTTAATACCAAAATAATATTTATTCGGAATACATTTTAAGCAGATTCGTAACCGTATTCCAGTTTCTAATTGTTGCCGTTACGTTTAATTTTTTCTCGATATATTTTTGATCAAATCTCGTTTTTCCAGCGCCAACATCATATTTAATGAAAATTCTATTTTCATCAATACTTGCTTCGTCTGGTTTAAACTGACTAATTTTTAAATCGTTTATGTTTTCTTTTTTCAATGTCGTAGAAACAAAAGCAACGTAAAGTTTTTTAGTATCGATATCTTTTTCTTTCAAGAAAGGATTATTTGCAAAACAAGATTCCAGATTTTCTTTAGTAATCATAACAACAGGAACTTCATGTCCGAAAACTTTAAAAATTTCCTGTTTAATCATAAAACCAACTTTCGAAGCTTCTTCTTCACTATCAATAAAAACATTTCCAGATTGCAGATACGTTCGAACATTTTGAAAACCAATATTTTCTAACATTGCTTTCAAAGCTTCCATTTTCATCATATTATGTCCAGAAACATTAATTCCGCGTAAAAGTGCCAAGTGTGTTGTCATTGCAAAAGTTTTATAAAATAAAAAAGTATCCAACTTTCAATTGAATACTTTTTTAATATCTAAACAAACTTACGTTTTTTTTATTTATCTTTTTTATATGTTGGTCCATAATCAACCATTTCTAATGCGTTCACTAAAACACCATTCCTTAAATATAAAAGTTCAGATTTACCAGCAAATAGTGGAGCACTAATATCTAAAACTATGGTAGACGCAATAGAGTAAGTCAGTTTAAAATTAGGTCTGTTTTCGGAAATAAATATTTCAAAAGTTCCAGTTGAAGTTGTAGTTCCTTCTTTAGTTGTGCGGGATTTTGTAAATGTATGGTCTGCATTAAAAACATAATATTCTGTCCATAAATAAGGACTGTTTACATCTGTAATTTGATCAGTACTTGTCCATTTTCCATAATAATCTACAATAGTAGATTTTGCTTGAGAATCTGATTCATCATTTGAACAAGAAACTAAGCCCAGAAGGCTAAATACGAAAATTAAAATAAGGGTAATTTTTTTCATTTTTAAGGTTTTTTAAAAGGTTAACTATTATTAAGATTTTACTTTCTAAAAAAGGTTGCGTGGATTTTTAAAACTTAACATTAAAAAAATATTCAAATACTTAAGAAATATTTTAATATCAATTTCTAAAGCAATTCAAACTTCAAAAAAAAACTCCGCCAGAAAACCGACGGAGCTTTAAACAATTTGAATTAGTAAGCAATTGTTATAAATAATGTATTGTTAAGATTGCACTCTTTATAAATGGTTGCGTCAGAAATGAAAAAAAAGATTCAAAATATTGAAAAATAGAATTCATTTTCAAATTTGCTAATTAAGATTTATCTTCGCTTTCAAATTAAATTCCAAATAGAAAAATCCAAATACCATTTTTTTTCAGTCTAAAATCTAAAATCAACAATCTAAAATTCTTTAATGTCTAATAATCTCCTAGAAAATCCAATTGAATACTTAAAAGGCGTTGGTCCAACTCGTGGCCAATTGCTTCGTAAGGAATTGGGTATTCATAAATATGGAGATTTAGTCAATTTTTTTCCAAATCGATATATTGACAGAACGCGTTATTATAAGATTAATGAATTGCAGAATACAGGTTCTGAAGTTCAAATTATTGGAAAAATAATTCACATTAAAACGGTTGAATTTGCAAAAAACAAAAAACGTCTCGTGGCGACTTTTGTTGATGATACAGGGCAAATTGATTTAAATTGGTTTCAAGGCCACAAATGGATTCGTGAAAGTTTAAAACTCAATGAAACTATCGTAATCTTCGGAAAATGTTCTCTTTACGGAAGCCAATTTAGCATGGCGCATCCTGAAATTGAATTGTTGAGCGAACACGAAAAAAGTCTTCGTTCGGCGATGCAGCCCGTTTATCCTTCAACAGAAGCTTTGGCTAATAAAGGAATTTCAAATCGTACCATTAATAAAATAATGGAGCAGCTTTTTTTGGAAACTCATGCGTTGTTTTCAGAAACTTTTCCGCCCTTTTTAATTGAAGAATTAAAACTGATTCCCAAAAAAGCGGCTTTGTTTAATATTCACTTTCCAAAAAGTGCCGATATTTTAGCGAAAGCACAATTTCGATTGAAATTTGAAGAATTATTTTTTATTCAGCTTCAGCTTATTACAAAAAATCTTATTCGAAAACATAAAATAAAAGGGCATCCATTCACGAAAGTGGGCGAACTTTTTAATGAATTTTATCAAAATCATTTGCCTTTTGATTTAACTAATGCTCAAAAAAGAGTAATAAAAGAAATCAGAACCGATATGGGAAGCAACGCCCAAATGAATCGCCTTTTGCAAGGAGATGTTGGTTCTGGAAAAACGATTGTGGCTTTTATGAGTATGCTTCTTGCCATTGACAACGGTTTTCAAGCCTGTTTAATGGCTCCGACCGAGATTTTGGCCAATCAGCATTTCCTTGGTTTATCAGAATTCGCTAAAACATTAAATATCAATATTAGAATTTTAACGGGTTCTACTAAAACTTCTGAGAGAAAAATTATTCATGAAGAATTGGAAAGCGGCGAACTTAAAATTTTAATCGGAACTCATGCTTTATTAGAAGATAAAGTAAAATTTCAAAATCTAGGACTTGCAGTAATTGATGAGCAACATCGTTTTGGGGTTGAACAGCGTTCTAAATTGTGGAAGAAAAATGATATTCCGCCGCATGTTCTGGTTATGACTGCGACGCCAATTCCGAGAACATTGGCGATGAGTTTATACGGCGATCTGGATATTTCTGTAATTGATGAATTGCCTCCAGGAAGAAAACCAATTCAAACTGTGCATCGTTTTGATACGAATCGTTTGAAAGTTTGGAAATTTCTTCGTGATGAAATTGCAAAAGGAAGACAAATTTATATTGTTTATCCGTTAATTCAGGAATCTGAAAAAATGGATTACAAGGATTTAATGGACGGCTACGAAAGTATTTCTCGTGATTTTCCGCTTCCGCAATATTCGATTTCCATTTTGCATGGAAAAATGAAGCCAGCCGATAAAGATTCAGAAATGAAACGCTTTTCGGAAGGAAAAACCAATATTATGGTTGCCACAACCGTTATTGAAGTTGGTGTAAATGTGCCAAATGCCAGCGTAATGATTATTGAAAGTGCCGAAAGATTTGGACTTTCGCAATTGCATCAGCTGCGCGGACGCGTTGGTCGTGGCGCCGAACAAAGTTATTGTATTTTAATGACGGGCCATAAGTTAAGTGCTGACAGTAAGACAAGAATGGAAACTATGGTTCAGACGAACGATGGTTTCGAAATTGCCGAAGTCGATCTAAAACTTCGCGGACCTGGCGATTTAATGGGAACGCAGCAAAGTGGTGTTTTAAATCTTCAAATTGCAGACATTGTTCGCGATCGCGATATTCTTTCTTTAGCACGAAATTACGCCATGAAAATCTTAAAAGAAGATTCTGCCTTGCAAAAGCCAGAACATGCTATTTTACGAGCAATTTTCATCGAATTGACTAAAAAGAAAAACATCTGGAATTACATTAGTTAATTCGAAAACTCTAATGAAAAATAGTATTTCTTTTATATTTTTCAACTTTTTAACCTAAAGGATAGTTTTTTTATTACAAAATCTTACATTTGCGAAACCCCCAAAGTAAATTTGTAATCAACGAAACTGATGATTAAATATTACTCTATTTTATTCTTCTTAGCGATAATTTATTCAGTTAATGCTCAGACGGGTTGTTATAATGCAGATTTTTCGACTACCAAATTTGATGGATGGCGAGCTTCGTACGGGGGAAGAGAGAATCCGAATTTTTACGAAGGTGTAAATTCGGCGCACCATTATGTTACAAGCGCTGGAATTTTAGATAGTATAGCTTCTTCTTGTGGAGGCGAACTTTTTATGGTTCCTCCAGGAGAAACTCACGCTGCCCGATTGGGAAATAATGCTGGTGGTTCTGAAGCTGATCGATTAATTTATGATGTGAGCTCAGTAACTGAAGATAACAATTTGTTTATTTACAAATATGCGGTTGTACTTCAAGATGGCGGACATGACAAAGCTTCTCAGCCTAATTTTAGTGTTAGAGTTATAGACAATCAAGGAACCGAAATTGATCCATTTTGTGGCGTATATAATGTGAGTTCTGGTGAACCAAATCAGAATGCAAATATTTGTGGAGATATTTACTGGACACAATGGAATACCGTCGGGATAAATCTTTCTAATTATATCGGCAGATCGGTATCTATTGAATTTACTACCAGAGATTGCGGTTTTGTCAAACATTTTGGTTACGCTTATATTTCTGCAAAATGCAGTAAATTAAAAGCTAATGTTGCCGTTTGTGAAGGCGGAAATAATTTTACATTGAATGCCCCTGCTGGCTTTGTAGAATACAAATGGACGCATCAAGGGCAAGTACTTGGAACATCACAAAGTATTACTTTAGCCCTAGCAGATTATCCGCCCAACGCTACTTTCGAATGTTTATTGATTGCATATAATAATGGATTTAGGTGTGAATCAACAATTCAGGCAAAACTTTCAAATCCAACCACAATTGTTTCAGATTTTTCTGTTTCAATTCCTTGTAAAACAGATTACACAACTTTTACTCCTATTGGTTTTCAAGACAATACAAATATTATAAATGGTGTTGTAGACAAATGGGAATGGAATTTTGGTGATGGAAAAACTTCATCTCTTCAAAATCCAGATCATATGTTTGAAAACTCAGGCGATTACACTGTTTCTTTAACTTCTTATTCAGATGGTGGTTGTTCCTCTTTTATTTCAAAACCAATTCATATTGAAAACAATCCGATTTCAAGGCCTGCAATTCCGGAAACTCAAATTATGTGTCATTACCCGACTCCTACTTTAGCAAGCCTTGAGAAAAACGGATTAGATGTAAATTGGTACGAATCTATGCTTTCGACTGATGCAATTAGCGAAAGAACAGAAATTATTTCAAACAGAGAAATCTATGCTGCAATCACAAAAGATGGCTGCATTGGACCAATGACTAAAGTTTCAATTCAATTAAATGCTTTGGGAACTCCAATCGGAGAATCGAATCAATCTTTTTGTTTAGACGAAACTGCGCCAACAATTGCCAGTCTCGATATTTCTGGACTTTCCGTAACTTGGTACGACGCCCAAGATGGCGGTAATTTACTTAGTCCGAATACAATACTGAAAAATAACGTTACTTATTATTCTTCAGATTATGATGCAACCACAGGATGTTCAAGTTCTAGATGGGGAATAACGGTAACAATTAAGGAAGGTACTGCCGTTATTGCTCCAGATTTTTCTCAGGAATTTTGTTTAAAAGACCAGGTTACAATAGAAAATTTAAACTATTACAAACCTTATGTAAGATATTATAGCAGCATAAATGATACTAAACAACTGCCGCACACGACGCCATTAGAAAATGGAACAATCTATTATGCAGAAATTACAGATCCTGTAAACAAATGCAAAAGCAGTAATCGTACAGCAATTTTAGTAAATAAACTTCCTTGTGATGTTGACATTTATAACCTGATTACAATTGATAGCAACACATCAAATGATCATTTAAAAATTGAATACATCGAATATTTTCCAGACAATTCAATTCAAGTATTTAATAGATTTGGGCAGTTAGTTTACAAAACTTCTGGTTATGGAGTTGATCAAAATTATTTCTTTGGTTTTGCAAATGCTGGAGAAATTTTTATGAAAAATCAAAAACTTCCAACCGGATCCTATTTTTATATTTTAGACTACAAAAGAAAAGATCTAACCAACACTACAAGAAAAGGTTTTTTATACATACATAACAATGATTAGAACTTTTACAAAAAATATATTTTTGATTGCGTTTATTATATTTTCTATACATAATATTCAAGCTCAAAACGATGCCAAATTATCTATATTCAATTATAATCCGTTGTATTACAATCCTGCTTTTGCTGGTTCTGCCGACGGTTTAAATGTTGTCGGAATGTATTCTAGTCAATGGGTTGGTTTTGATGGAGCTCCAAAAACACAATATTTATCTGTTGATACTAAATCGCTTCAAAAAATTGGCTATGGACTAAGTTTATATCACGATGCTATCGGACCAAAAAGAGAATATAATCTTGAGGGAAATTTTGCTTATTACATCAAACTAAATAGAAAATACAAATTAGTTCTGGGTGTAAAATCGGGTATTAACTCATACAATATCAATAGAAATAATTTAGACATTTATGAGCCTGGAGAAGAAATAAGCAACTTTAATCAGGAAAGTAAAACCTCTCCTATTTTTGGAGCTGGAGCAAACTTTTACTCTGATAAATTTTTCGTCGGAATTTCAAGTCCAAATTTATTACAATCAACTTACAGTAATTCGTCTGGCACAACACTTTCTAACAGAAAAAATTATTATTACACCAATTTCGGATATCAATTTGAATTAAGGCGTGATATTACATTGACTCCTGCCCTTTTAGCCCGTGTTACGCCTGGAGCGCCAATCAGTATTTTGACTTCTTTAAACTACAGTTATTTAAATAAATATTTAGCTTCTGTAAACTTTGATTACAACGCCAGTGCCGGAATATTTTTAGGAATTCAGCTTCTTGACGATTTAAAAGTTGGATATGCATATGATATTTCTACCACAAAATTCAGCAACTACAACAACGGTTCGCACACTTTTTTCTTAAGTTATACGCTACTTAATGAAAACGCAGAAAAATGTACTTGTCATTTGTATTAAGTACTTAAAAAAAACTTCACTGCATCAGACTTAAACTTTTTTAGTTTTATTTATTCAGGTGATTTAGATTTGTTGGGGGGCAAATTTAAGTTTGAATATTTTTAAGCCGACGCAATGAAGCATATGTTTTTATTATTTTTTAGAATCCGTTTTCTTTTCGAATAGTCCGCCAAACAAGCCTTTGCTTATTTTATTTTTATCATCCTTTCCAGTGGCTATTAAATGGTCAATATATTCCTTATAAGACTTTTTCCTCTCTTCTAGAAAACCAACCAAATATTCTTCAGATGCCTGCATACCAGTTGTTTCTTCAATATGTGAAAGTTTTTTGTATAAAGGTTCGATAAATTTCACAATGATTTCGTTTGGAACAGATTTTCTAGTCCCGAAAAATCCAACAATTTCGCCATCTGTATCTGCGACAATTTTAAAATCGGTTACAACCCAATAATAACGCCCCGTTTTAGCCATGTTTTTAATAATTACATGAATATTTTCACTCGATTTTATGCTATCCCAAAGAAATTTAAAAATAACTTTTGGCATATCCGGATGTCGTATAATATTGTGAGGCTGACCAATAAGTTCAAATTCGTCATAACCAGAAACATCTATAAAGTCTTCATTGGCATATAAAATGGTTCCTTTTTTGTCGGTTTTACTAAGCAGTACTTTATTCTTATTCCAATCTACTTCTCGATCAGAAGGTGTTGGGCGATTTCTGGTATCCATAAATTTTTATATTTAAGTTATTACTCCATTCAATAACTAACATTTAGTTTGATTCGATTTCTAAAACAAGCAGAATATTTCTAATTTTCTTAAAAACATTTTCTAACTCATTTTCAAGCCATTCTGGTATTTTATTGTCAACCAATAAATTCAGACGATGTATGTCGCCTGTAATCTCAATTAGTTTTCTATATTGAAAATCAAGATTCTGAACTTGAGAATTGTTTTTATGTACTTTTAAAATTTCTGCTACTTCTTTAGCAAATTCTGTTTCTGCGCCGATTTTATCGATTGCATTCAATGTGATACTTTCTCTTAAAAAGTCATCAATCGTTCTTTTTAAATTATGCAAAGTCGGAACTGCAGTTGGTAAATCATATTGGAACATACAGCGAAATATTAGAAAATTATTTTAAATTGAATTTCTGCTGTTTGTAGATTTTACATGAATATCATTGACCAAATCATCAATTTTTTTGGCGCTTTCTCGCATCATTTCCAGATAAGAAAGTAATTTGTCATTGTCAGTATGTCCTTTTGAAACATCGATAAGTTTTAAAACCGAATTAACCGGAAGTTTAAGATCTAAAGTTGTTCTATGAATGAAATCATTGTAATCTTTTGTAGCCGACATTGAACTGTATTTTGCCGAAGCCAATTTCATATTTTCCAATTCGTATTCATCTGAAATTTTAGAAATATGATTTTCACTATGTTCTTTAAAATAATAAGCCCAATATCCATTCATAAAAAAAACAACTGCCGCCAAAACTGTATGAATAACAAGTGTTTCTATATCAAAATTGACTTGAGAAAAATAAACCTGAAGTCCAGTTGCGTCATTGTAAACGAAGTTTTGTAAATACGCCAATCCCGCGTGATGAAGCACAACCAATAAAGTCAAAGGAATTTGAAGTTTCCAGTTTTGGTAAATAATCAAAATCGTACTCGCAATAAAAACTGTAAAATGCATTTCGAACATTCCGTGCATTTGATAAATATATTGCGCCATAAAAATCGCAAGCACGACAGACAAAACGTACTGGTAAAACTTAGAGTTTTTCATGAAAAATTTAGCCGAATAATACGCCAAAAGATTCAACGTTCCGACGCCGACGCCTATTTCAAAAGTGTCATATTTAAACGACAAACCGATTCCGAGAAGAAAATAAACGGCAAGCACATAATTGATAATAGTGTCTGATTTTTGCGTCATTGTAGACATAAAACTGTGCAGGTAATCCTGTTCGTTTAAACTAGCTTTTGGTTTCATAGATTTAAGTTTTTGGTTTTTGGATAGATTTATTTAGTGCATTTTGGTAACGAACATCCGTAGGCTTTAAGAGCCAAAGCATTAAAAGAAGGGCTGTATTTTTTACTCAATAAAGAATCAATTGCCATTTGAGCATAATTACTTTTGGTATCTGTACAATATCTAGTTTTATTATAATTGCCTCGATAATATAAATTGTGTGTAGGGTCTAGTAAAACAGCCTGTGGAGTAGAAAAAACAGCACATTTTGCTGCAATTTTTTCATCAAAATAAACGGGAATTTTGGCATCGAATTTTTCCTGAATTTCATCAATAGTAAAATTCTTTTGTTTGTTTAAAACCACAATTTTAAAATTGATTTGGTCGCCATATTTTTTAATCAAACCACTCACGTGTGGCACATTAAAACGTGAACAAGGACAATCTGGATTGAAGAAATGAATAAAAACAGGCTTGTTATCAAATGCGCAACATGGTCCTAATTCGACCTTAGATCCCATTGCTATTGCGTGGTAATTTTTAGGAATTGGTGTTGGAAGACTGTACTTAAATTCGTTCTGCCAAAACAAATAACCAATTGCAAGAAACAACAATGTAAACCATAAACTTAAGAGTAAAGTTTTCTTCATAAATTATTTTTTAAAACATTTTAAGACACTCTAAAAAAGTCAACATTTGTTAACACAATTAACTAACAAATTCATTAAAAAACATAAAAAACAATTTCCATTCTTACATTTTAACATAAAATATTGATTAAAAACCCTGTATTTATGTTCAAAACAGTCATTTTGTTCAACATACCAATGTTACAAATAAAATCGATAAAGTGCAAAATAAATCAGATAAAATGCATTAATTTTATTTTAACCTAGAAAAACTCTGACTTTATTGATTTTTAATCCTTTTTATTGAAAACTTTAAAAAATCTTACAGAATTTATTTATTTTCTTAAAAAACTTAAACATTAATTAAACCTTTTGGCTCGTTTGCAGTCTAAATGCAAACCTTTGTACATACAAATGTTAAATAAAAGCCAACAGCTTCCGATTTCACAACAAAAAGTTAAATTTGTAAGCTTACTAAAAACACAAACCTAAAATCTATATTCACCTCAATTTTATGAAACTAAAGCACCTCATTTACACACTTTTAATTATCGCAATTGGTGGTTTTATCAGTTACAGAATTATATCTAATAAGAGTAAAAACGACGACTCTAAAAAATTTAACGATAAAGATTCTCCAACAACTGTTAATGGAACTGTAATAAAAACAGCCACTTTTGACAATAATTTATCACTTACTGGTTCTATTGAAGCAAATGAGCAAATAGAAATTCATAGTGAGGTTTCTGGAATTGTAGAAGGAATATTTTTTAATGAAGGAACTTTTGTAAACAAAGGTCAAGTTCTTTTTAAAGTAAATGACATTGAACTGAAAGCGCAGTTGAGACAAGCTACTACAAAAGAAGGTTTAACGGCAGAAAATGAAAGAAGAGCAAAATTATTACTTCAAAAAGAAGCTATTAGCCAAGAAGAAGCAGACGTTGCAAGAGCAGATCACGCTTCGGCTCAAGCTCAAAGTCAATTAATTAGAGCACAAATTTCTAAAACTTCTGTAAGAGCGCCTTTTTCAGGAAAAATTGGTTTGCGTTCTATTTCACCTGGAACTTATATTACACCAACAGTTTTGGTTGCAAAATTGGTTAACACAGGAAAATTGAAAATCACATTTTCTATTCCAGAAAAATATGCATCGCAAGTAAAATCAGGTTCTACTATAGATTTTACAGTTTCTGGATCTGACAAAACATATACGGCTAAAATTTACGCTATAGAACCAGAAGTTGCCGTAGCTACACGTACGCTTCAGATTCGCGCAATTGCAGACAATATCGACGGAAAACTTTTCCCTGGAACTTTTGCAGATATTAAATTGCCATTAAATATTATCAAAGACGCTATAGTTGTACCTTCGCAAGCAATCGTTCCTGTTCAAGACGGTAAAAAAGTTTTTATTGCAGATCACGGAAAAGCAAAAGAAGTTATGGTTGACGCAACAACTAGAACCGATTCATCTATTTTGATTTTATCAGGATTAAAAGCTGGAGATACTTTAATTACAAGCGGTGTTATGTCTTTAAAAAATGAAGCACCAATTAAAGTAAAAGTTACTAAATAAAATTTTGAGTTATGGATTATGAATTATGAGCTTAATAAACATATTCAATAATCTAAAATCAGAACTCTAAAATCTAAAATCACAAATGAGTTTATCAACTACAAGTATAAAGAGACCTGTTTTAACCATTGTACTGAATTTATTAATTATACTTTTCGGTTTTATTGGTTATACTTTTTTGGGTGTTCGAGAATTTCCTTCGATTGACCCTGCGCAGGTTTCTATTCGTACCAATTATACGGGTGCCAATTCAGACATTATTGAATCACAGATTACAGAACCACTTGAAAAAGCGGTAAATGCAATTGACGGAATCCGAAATATTACTTCTTCGAGTAACCAAGGAAGTAGCAACATTACCATCGAGTTTAATCTTGATAAAGATTTAGAAGAAGCAGCAAACGACGTTCGTGACAAAGTTTCTCAAGCTATTAGAAGTTTGCCACAAGATATTGATGCACCGCCAGTTGTATCTAAAGCCGATGCTGATAGTGAAGCTATTATTTCGATGACGGTTCAAAGTGATACTAGAAGTTCTTTAGAATTAAGTGATTATGCTGAGAATGTAATTTCACAACGATTAGAAACAATTCCAGGAGTTAGTGCAGTTCAAATTTGGGGACAAAAACGTTACGCCATGCGTTTGTGGATTGATCCTGCAAAATTAGCGGCTTACGGCTGTACTGTTGCTGAAGTTCGTACGGCACTAAATGCACAAAACGTCGAATTGCCTTCAGGAAAATTAACTGGAAATAGTACAGAATTAACGGTAAAAACGGTCGGAAATCTTTCTAAACCAGAAGAATTTAATAATATTATCATTCGTACAGAAGGCGATAAAATTATCCGTTTAAGCGATATCGGCGGCGCCGAATTAGGCCCTGAAAATTTAGAAACAAAATTGAGCCAATCTGGACTTCCATTAATTGGTTTAGCCATTGTGCCAATGCCAGGAGCGAATTATTTGGATATTTCGAAAGAATTTTACAAAAAATATGAAGCCTTACAAAAAGATCTTCCAAAAGATATTAAGCTAAATATTGCGCTTGATAATACCATTTTCGTAAAGAAATCTGTACTTGAAGTTGCCGAAACATTGGGAATTTCAATTATTTTGGTAATCATTATTATCTATTTGTTTTTTAGAGACTGGGCAATTGCTTTCAGGCCTTTAATTGACATTCCGGTTTCTTTGATCGCTACATTCTTCATTATGTGGATGTTTGGTTTTTCGATTAACGTATTAACTTTATTAGCAATTGTTTTGGCAACAGGTCTTGTTGTAGATGACGGAATTGTAGTTACCGAAAATATTTTCAAAAAAGTAGAAGAAGGAATGTCGCCAATTGAAGCGGCAATTAAAGGTTCAAACGAGATTTTCTATGCCGTAATTTCGATTTCGGTTACTTTGGCTGCGGTATTTTTACCTGTAATCTTCTTAGAAGGTTTCGTCGGTCGACTTTTTAGGGAATTTGGTGTTGTAATTGGTGCCGCGGTATTAATTTCTGCTTTCGTTTCTTTGACTTTAACTCCAATGTTAAATGCTTATTTAATGAAAGGCGGCGAACAGAAAAAATCTAAATTCTATATTAAAACAGAACCATTTTTCGAAAAAATGAACAGCGGTTATGCAGAAGCATTAACAAAATTCATGGATAAAAAATGGATCAGTTTCCCAATTCTGATTGCTTGTTTTGGATTGATTTATTTATTCTTTACTATTCTTCCAAAAGAAACCGCTCCTTATGATGACAGAAGTTCTGTAACCATGCGTATGACAACTCCAGAAGGTTCTTCATACGAATATACAGATCGTTTTATGCAGGAAATTTCAAAACTGATTGATGATTCGATTTCAGAGAAAAAAGTGGCTTTGGTAATCACATCACCAGGATTTAGTTCGAATTCAGTCAACAGCGGATTGGTTCGATTAACATTGAAAAATGTCGATGAAAGAAAAAGATCTCAAAAAGAGATTGCCGATAAATTGACAAAATGGACCAAACAATATCCTAATGCTAAAACTTCGGTTACGCAACAACCTACAATTGCTGTAAACAGACGTGGAGGTTTACCAATTCAATATATCATTCAGGCTCCAAACTTTGATAAATTAAGAGAAAAGATTCCTTTGTTTATGAGCGAAGTTGGAAAAAGTGATGTTTTTTCTACAACAGATGTAAATTTAAAATTCAACAAGCCCGAAATCAACGTAACCATTGATCGTGCAAAAGCAGAAAGTTTAGGCATTTCAATTTTAGATATTGCGCAAACTTTACAGCTTTCATTAAGCGGACAACGTTTTGGCTATTTCATTAAAAATGGAAAACAATATCAGGTAATCGGACAATTCGATCAAAAAGACAGATCTAAACCTTTGGATCTGACTTCTATGTTTGTGAAAAACAAAAATGGAGAATTGATACAAATGGACAACGTTGTAAACGTATCTGAACAAAGTAATCCGCCACAATTGTATCACAACAATCGATATATGTCGGCTACGGTTGCAGCTGGTTTAGCGCCAGGAAAAAGTATGGGCGACGGTATTCAAGAAATGGACAGAATTAAAGCGAAGGTTTTAGATGAAACTTTTACAACCGATTTAGCTGGAGAATCTCGAGATTTCGTAGAAAGCAGTTCTAATACTTCTTTCGCTTTCGGATTAGCATTATTATTGATTTTCTTAATTCTTGCAGCACAATTTGAAAGTTTCATCGATCCGTTTATTATTATTTTAACGGTTCCAATGGCCGTTGCGGGAGCTTTATTCTCATTGTGGTTATTCAATCAAACTTGGAACATTTTTAGTCAGATTGGAACTGTAATGTTAATTGGCCTGGTAACCAAAAATGGTATTTTGATTGTTGAATTTGCCAATCAATTACGAGAGCAAGGAAAACCGAAATTAGAAGCCATTTTAGAAGCTTCAGAAGCGCGTTTACGTCCAATTTTAATGACGAGTTTGGCAATTGCTTTGGGAGCGCTTCCTATTGCAATGTCACTTGGAGCAGCTTCTACAAGTAGAATCGGAATGGGAGTTGTAATTGTAGGAGGAACTATTTTTTCACTAGCCTTAACGCTTTTTGTTATTCCAGCAATTTATTTCATGTGGTCTAGAGCTAGAAAACATTATCCAGAATTTGATCATATTGACGAATACGAAAAAGAAAGTATAAAATAGCAACCAAAAAATCACGAATTTTATTCAACCAAAATTGTGGTTTTCCGGTAAAAGAAATTAAATATGAATATCAAAAAAATATACGGCACTTTATTAATTCTGTTCTTTTGCATTGTTCAGGCAAATGCGCAGGAAGTTCTGACTATTGAGCAAGCAATGAGCATCGCTTTAGAGAATAATTTTGAGATTAAAATTGCTAAAAACAATTCTAAAATAAGCGAAACAAACGTAACAATTGGAAACGCAGGAATGTTGCCAAATGCAACGGCTTCTGTTGTTGATAATAACAACCTTACGAATTCAACGCAAGTTCGTCAAGATGGAACATCAACAACATTAAATAATGCAAAAAACAACAGTTTAAATTACGGAGTAAGTCTGGGTTGGACCGTTTTTGACGGAATGAAAATGTTCGCCAGATACGATCAATTAAAAGAACTTCAAAAACTGGGTGACTCTGAACTTAAAAGAACCATTTTAGTTAAAATTGGACAAGTCAATTCTGCTTATTACGATTTAGTGCAGCAACAGCAACAATTGGCAGCTTTAGATACTACAATTGTAATTTCTAATCAGCGTTTAACTTTGGCTAAAAACCGTTTCAGTATCGGAAAAGCTTCAAAATTAGAAGTTTTAAACGCTCAAGTTGATTTAAATTCTGATCAGGTTGCTTTATTGAGACAAAAAGAATCTTACGCAAATGCTAAAATTTTATTGAATCAATATCTAGCACGTGATCCGAAAATTGATTTTAGAGTTGTAGATGCTGTTAAAGTTGACAATAAATTAGTTTTAGCCGATTTGATGGAATTAGCACAAAAACAAAATCCAGCACTCGAATCTCAAATAATAAACAAACGCATTGCCGAATTGCAACTCAAGCAAGTAAAAGCAGATCGTTATCCTATTTTACGATTAACTACAGGTTACAATTTTGCTGAAAGTCAGTCAAGTTTAGGTTTTACGAGTGAAAATTCTTCACGCGGTTTAAATTATGGTTTTAACGCTTCTATGAATATTTTTGACGGTTTTAATCAGCATCGTAATGAAAAAGTAGCCAAAATGCAGATTGAAAATACTCAGATTGCTATCGAACAGCAAGGAATGATTTTGAATACGCAATTAAGCACGGCTTTTCAAACTTATTTAACCAATTTAGAATTAATTGATTTAGAAGAAGATAACGAAGCTATTGCAAGACAAAATTTAGAAATCACGCTTGATAAATTCAAAATCGGAACTATTACAACTATAGACTTCAGAACCGCTCAATTGAATTATGTAAATGCAAAAGTGCGTTACAGCAATGCGCAATTTGAAGCAAAATTATCTGAAATTGCCTTGAAAGAATTAGCTGGAAATATTAATTTTTAATTTGCTTTGTTGAATTAATTTCAACACATAGAAATATAGATTAAAACGCAGAAAAAAGGCGTTTCACTCATTTAAATACACAAAGCTATGTGCGTTTATCTAAGTGAAACGCCTTTTTAACATCACCAAAACTATGTTTCATTTGTTTGAATATTTTTTTTACTTAAAATTCAAATTAGGATAATTTTAATTTAAATTTGTTTCAAAACAAGCCTAAATGATTTCATACGACACTAAAGAATGGTTTACTTTTATTTTTCATTTTCACAAATCTGATACAGTACGAAAACTGTTTCCAATTCTGATTGCGATTGGAGTTTATGCCGCTGTTATAGGTTATTTAGAAGTAGAATACTTTAAGGTTACGAAGAACGATTATATCCACAACATTCCAATTATGCACGGAATGCTAGGTTTTGTTATTTCGCTTCTTCTTGTTTTCAGAACTAATACCGCTTACGATCGCTGGTGGGAAGGCCGCAAACTTTGGGGCGCACTTATGAATAACAGTCGTAATTTGGCTATAAAACTTTCTGTGATTTTAAAAGATGAAAATGACAGGAAATTTTTTAGAAAATACATTCCGATGTACGCTGATATTTTATATAAACATTTGAAAGACGAAGAAACCAGCAAACAGCTTTTTGAAGATGTTGCTTTAGAAATTGATAATCATAAGCACAAACCAAATCAATTGAAAAGGATTATGTATCAAAAAATCAATGATTTGTATGAGGCAAAAAAAATAACTGGAGATCAGCTTATTACCTTAAATGATGAATTGGTCTCTTTTACAGATATTTGCGGCGCTTGCGAACGAATAAAAAATACGCCTATTCCCTATTCTTATAGTGCATTCATCAAAAAATTTATCTTTTTTTACACGATGACTTTGCCTTTTGGATATTCGGTAAGTTTAGGCTATTTTGTTGCTCCGGTTGTAGTTTTTATCTTTTATGTTTTAGCAAGTTTAGAACTTATTGCCGAAGAAATCGAAGATCCGTTTGGGGATGATGAAAATGATCTTCCAACAAAAAAGATTTCAGAAAACATTAAAAAATACGTTGAAGAACTGATTTAATAAAACGTTAAATCTGCTCTTTATATCCTTATTTTCATTAAATTTAAAGTCTTCACCAAAAACTTAATTTTAATGAACAATCAACGATTTTTAGTCAATCCACTCCAATTATCACAAGAAAAATCGTTAAAGACTCTTGTTGAAAATAGAACTATTTACAATCTGAGTCATTGTGAATTGAATTTATTCGAAACCTACGAATCGACAAAAATGGTTCCGTTAAAATTTAATGATTTGGTGGTTACCAGTATGCTTCGCGGTAAAAAAATCATGCATCTTTTTGATGATCCTGAATTTGAATATCTTCCAGGTGAAACTGTAATTGTTCCCTCTAATGTAGAAATGAAAATTGATTTTCCTGAAGCAACAAAAAATAATCCGACGCAATGTTTAGCTCTAGCTATTGATCAGTCAAAAATTACTGAAATTCTAAATTTCTTAAATGAGCAATATCCAAAAGAAGGAAATAATATGTTCTGGCAATTAAATTATCAGAATTACTTCTTTTACAACAATGTCGAAATGGCAACGACAATCAATAAACTGATTAAAGAATGCATGAGCACTTCTGTCGCTAAAGATATTCTGGCCGATTTGACTTTAAAAGAATTACTAATTAGAATTATTCAAACGCAAACGGTAAAATCTTTGGATGAAGGAAAATTTATTGAAAACAACAATCCAATAAAAGAGGTTACAGAATACATTAAACAGAATTTGAAAGAAAATATGAGTTTAAAATCGCTGAGCGAAAAAGCCTGTATGAGCACAACTTCTTTCTATCGTTTCTTTAAACGCGAACTTGGCATGAGTCCGATTGAATATATTTTGAATGAAAAAATAAAATGTGCTAAAAATCTATTGAGAAACCCAACAATTCAAATTAACGAAGTTTGTTATTTATCAGGTTTTGAAGATGCCAATTATTTTATCAGATTATTTAAAAAACACGAAGGAATTACACCGAAACAGTATCAGTTACTTTATATTAATTAGAGGTTCTAAGGTGCTGAGACACTAAGGTTCTAAGTTTTTTTTTAAACTGAAAACTGTCACTGAGACTGAGACTGAAAACTTTTCATTCAATCCTAAAAACTGGTTCCAAATCCTTCTCTTCTTCGGGAGTGAAAATTCTATATTCGATTTGAAATGTCTTTTTTAATGGAGTTTCTAAAGAAAAACCACCTACTCCAAAGGCATCAATCACAGTTAAAGTAAAATGAGCATGTTTCCAGTATTCGAATAAATCATTGTCTACCCAAAATTCAGTATCTTCAATAACGCCAATGCAGACATCTCCAGTTCGCTGGTAATAACCGCCTTTTTCAAAACATTGTGGTTGCGTGCCTTCGCAACAACCTCCAGCTTGATAAAACATCAAATTTCCATGTTTCTCTTTTAGAACTTTTATTAGTTCTATTGCTTTTTCTGTGGCATCTATACGTTTAATCATCATTTTTCAATTTAAATTTAAAAAGCAGTAAACCCTGTAAAGAAATTTACTGCTTTGACATAACCAACTATTTATGTTTTATTTTTAATCAAAATTGCCTGGAGTGAGCTTGCTTAATGTCATTAAATTTTCATTTAAAGCCCCATACATTCCGCTAACTTTTTCCTAAGAATCCTCCAGGATTTTGATAGTTAGTCTTTAGAAAAATCCTAATTTCTTTTTGTCATAAGAAATCAGCATGTTTTTAGTTTGACGGTATTGACTCAACATCATTTTATGATTTTCACGACCAATTCCAGATTGTTTATAACCTCCAAACGGCGCACCAGCAGGATAAGAATGATATTGATTAATCCAAACACGACCCGATTGAATCGCTCTTGGAACCTGATAAATTTCATGTGCATCTCTTGTCCAAACTCCTGCTCCTAAACCATACATCGTATCGTTTGCAATTTCGATCGCTTCTTCTGTCGTTTTAAAAGTGGTAACTGCTAAAACAGGCCCGAAAATCTCCTCTTGAAAAATTCTCATTTTGTTATGACCTTTAAACAAAGTCGGTTTAATGTAATAACCGCCTTCTAATTCTCCGCCCAGTTTATTTTCGTCACCACCAGTTAACAGTTCTGCGCCTTCTTCTTTTCCTAATTTAATATAAGACATGATTTTTTCTTTTTGAACAATCGAAGTCTGTGCACCAATCATAGTCGATTTATCTAACGGATTTCCGGCTATAATAGCTTCCGTTCTTTCGATAACTTTCTTGATAAACTTGTCGTAAATATCTTCGTGAATTAATAATCTAGACGGACAAGTACAGATTTCACCTTGATTTAAAGCAAATAAAACGGCGCCTTCAACGGCTTTATCAAAGAAATCATCATCGTGATCGGCAACAGATGGGAAGAAAATGTTTGGTGATTTCCCACCTAATTCTAAGGTAACTGGAATAATATTTTCAGTCGCATATTGCATTACTAAACGTCCTGTAGTTGTTGAACCTGTAAATGCTGCTTTCGCCACTTTTTTATTGGTTACTAACGGACGACCTAATTCAGCCCCAAAACCATTTACAATATTCAGAACTCCTGGAGGCAAAATATCTCCAATTAATTCCATTAAAACCATAATCGAAATTGGTGTACTTTCGGCTGGTTTTAAAACGATTGTATTTCCTGCTGCAAGCGCTGGAGCGATTTTCCAAACCGCCATTAAAATTGGAAAATTCCAAGGAATAATTTGTGCTACAACACCTAAAGGTTCGCTCAAAGCAATAGAAACAGTCTGAGAATCTAATTCTGCAATCGAACTTTCTTCTGCACGAATTACGCCTGCAAAATATCTAAAGTGATCAATTGCCAGCGGAATATCTGCAGCAAGTGTTTCGCGAATTGGTTTTCCGTTGTCAATCGTTTCAACCGTAGCGATATATTCTAAATTATCTTCTATTTTTTGTGCAATCTTATTTAATAAAATACTTCTTTCGGTTACAGAAGTTTTTCCCCATGTTTTAAATGCTTCATAAGCCGCGTCTACAGCTAATTCTAAATCTGCTTTTCCAGAATGTGCTGCTTTTGTAAACACTTTTCCGTCAATTGGAGAAACTACATCAAAGTATTCTCCTGTAATTGGTGCAGTAAATTTTCCACCAATATAATTATCATATTGTGCCTTAAATTCAGGTCTTTTTGCTGTGGTACTCATAATATTCCTTTTTTGATTTAAACCAAATTTAGTTTCATAAAAAGAAACAGAATAGCACTTTTCATTCATCTTGTAGCACAAAAATTACACATTCGATTTTTTTAGTTAATTATAATATTTAATTAATAAAATTTTAATAGATAAATTATCAAATACTTAGTATGGCTCATTTTTTCATCAATAAAAATCAGTCAGAAAAAAGCACTTAATTTTTTCTTACTCCAACGCGCAATCCTTATATTTGTAACCTTATTCAAGAATTAAATCGTTACAATGAAAATATCTTACAATTGGTTAAAACAATTTATTAAAACAGATTGGACATCTGAACAAACCTCAGAATTACTTACAGATTTAGGTCTAGAAGTTGAAGTTGTTGAAAAATACCAATCAGTAAAAGGTGGTTTAGAAGGAGTTGTTGTTGGACACGTTCTTACTTGCGAAAAACATCCTGACGCTGATAGATTGAAAGTTACTACAGTTAATATTGGTTTAGAAGCTCCTATACAAATTGTGTGTGGCGCTGCAAACGTGGCTGCGGGACAAAAAGTGCCAGTTGCTACAATCGGAACAATTTTATATGATAAAGATGGTGGAGAATTCACCATTAAAAAAGGAAAAATCCGCGGACAAGAAAGTCACGGAATGATTTGTGCTGAAGACGAATTAGGTTTAGGAACAAGCCACGACGGAATTATGGTTTTGGCTGAAGATTTAGTTCCTGGAACTCCTGCTTCTGAAGTTTTTCAAATTGCAAATGATGAAGTTTTCGAAATCGGATTAACGCCAAACCGTGCAGATGCAATGAGTCATTATGGAACGGCACGTGATTTAAGAGCTGGAATGCTACAACGCGGTGTAAACATAGAATTGATTACACCTTCTGTAAGCAATTTTAGAGTTGACATGCGTACACTAAAAATTGATGTTAATGTTGAAGATTCTCATTTAGCGCCAAGATATTGCGGTGTAACGATTTCTGGAATTTCTGTTCACGAATCTCCAAACTGGCTTAAAGACCGTTTAAAAGCAATTGGATTAACTCCAAAAAATAATATTGTTGACGTTACTAATTATGTTTTACACGAATTAGGACAGCCTTTACACGCTTTCGACGCAGCAAAAATCAACGGAAAAATCATTGTAAAAACAGCTGAAGAAGGAACGAAATTCGTTACTCTTGACGATGTTGAGAGAACGCTTCATAAAGAAGATTTAATGATTTGCGACGAAAAAGGTCCGCTTTGTATTGCGGGTGTTTTTGGCGGAAAAAAATCTGGAGTTTCTGAAGGAACAACAACTATTTTCTTAGAAAGCGCTTATTTTGATCCTGTTAGCATTCGTAAAACGGCAAAAAGGCACCAATTAAGTACAGATGCTTCTTTTAGATTTGAAAGAGGAATTGACCCAACCATTACAGAATATGCTTTAAAACGTGCTGCGCTTTTGATTCAAGAAGTTGCGGGTGGAAAAATCACTTCTGATGTTGTAGAAGTGTATCCTAAAAAAGTAGAAGATTTTTCTGTTTTATTGAATTTCAGCCATGTATCTAAAATTATTGGACAAGAAATTTCAAAAGACACCATCAAAAAGATCTTGGTTTCTTTAGATATAAAAGTAAACAGTGTTTCTGATTCTGGTTTAGGTTTAACAATTCCAGCTTACCGCGTTGATGTTCAGCGTGAAATTGACGTTATCGAAGAAATTCTAAGAGTTTACGGTTATAATAACATTAATTTCTCTAAGAAATTTAATGCAACTGTAGCAAATTCGCCAAGAACAGAAGATTATAAAGTACAAAATACGATTGCTTCTCAATTGAATTCTCAAGGTTTCCACGAAATGATGGCAAATTCATTGACAACGGCAGCTTACGCAAAATTATCGACTTCATTAAAAGAAGAGCATAATGTTTCGATGTTGAATCCGTTGAGCAGTGATTTGGCTACGCTTCGTCAATCTTTATTATTCTCTGGTTTAGAAGCTGTTTCATATAATATTAATAGAAGAAATTCAGATTTAAAATTATTTGAATTCGGAAAAACATACCATAAATACTTAAACGGATTTGAAGAGCACAAACATCTTTCGTTATTGATTTCTGGAAACAGAAACAAAGAAAGCTGGACAGCTGGTCAAAAATCGACAGATTTCTTTTTATTGAAAGGATATGTAAAAGCGATTTTATCTCGTTTAGGAATTGAAAAAATTTCGAATGCGCCAGTTCAATCTGATATATTTTCTGAAGGAACTGCAATTACGTATAACAATGATGTTTTAGTTGAAATGGGAGTTGTTAAAAAGCCTATTTTAAAGCATTTCGGAATTAAACAAGATGTTTATTATGCTGATTTTAACTGGGATTTGGTTTTAAAAATCATTACAGGAAAAATCAAATATACTGAGATTCCTAAATATCCTGAAGTTCGTAGAGATTTAGCTTTATTAATTGATGAAAAAACTACTTACGAAAGCATTTTCAACTTGGCTAAACAAACGGAAAAATCACTTTTAAAAGACATTAATTTATTTGATGTTTATCAAGGTGATAAATTGCCAGAAGGAAAAAAATCATACGCTTTGAGCTTTACTATTCAAGATAATAGCAAAACTTTAACGGATACTCAAATTGATAAAATCATGTCTAAATTGCAACAGACATTTGAAACTGAGCTTGGAGCTACATTGAGATAATATTTTTTGTTTCAAGTTTCAGGTTTCAAGTTTTGCTTTGAGCATAATTTTAACCGCAAAGAACGCGAAGGTTTACGCAAAGTTCGCAAAGTTTTTTTACAAAGCTTTGCGGACTTTGCGCTTATATACAGTACCTATTAAAAAAACTTGCGCTCTTTGCGGTTAAAATTTTTGCTCAAAGTTTATCAACTTTAAACTTGAAACCTGAAACAAAAAATCTAACTAATCAAATACCTATTCCAGATATTATCGCCGAGTTTTTGAATTCCTGTTCCTAAGTTTTCGGTTTCTAATTTAGCTCTGGAATTATCATCGAAAATCATTTCTAGAAATAACTTTCCGTTTTCTTCGCAAATATTCCATTTTCCATATTCTTTTGTAGACGATTGATTTGGAAGATAAAGCCCACCGCCAGAAACACTTCTAAAAGATTCTCTGATATAAACTGCACTAAAATCTGGATATAGATAAATTTGATATTTTTCTTCTTCATACCAACCGCCACCAGAATAATCACGGTCACTATTGGCTTTTTCGAATTTCAAAACTTTGTTAGACAAAGAATTAATCATTTGATTTACTAAATAACTCATGTTTTTTAATTGTTAATTGTTAATGATGAATTGTAAATTGTAAATGGTTAATTGTATTTGTAGATTTATAATTAACCATTAACAATTCACAATTATCTTGAGTATTTTTGATACGCTCGCATCAGCTTCTCGTCGTATTTATTGGTTTTGTAGGCTGGTCCGTTGTATTTTAAGGCGAATGATGCCCAGTTTTTATTTCTTAGAATTCCGAGTAAGTTGTTTTTCTCAAGGAATAATCCAAAAGCTTTTAGGTGTTCGCCTTCATTTTTATTCATTTTTTCTACAAATTCATCTAGGCTTTTGTAACCGATTGAAGTGGCATTAAAACCCATAATTTGAAAAAGTCCCCAAGAAGCAGAACTATTTGCGGCATCAATAAATCGTTTGTCTTGAGCTAAATTTCTAGCTTTTTCTAAACGAATGTATTCTGCTGTTCCGCCGACGTAATATTTCTTAGTATATTTTTCGAATAAAATATCTTGCGTGTTCGAATTGATGTATGAATTCGGATTAATATTTCGCTTTTCAAGTTCACGCCAAAAAATATGTCCTTCAAACAAAATCTTTGGACGGCCGTCAATTAAAAAGCCTTTTCCGTTACTTTCTATTTCATTGACCGCTTTCACAACTGCCAATTCCAAATTAAACTGTTTTGAAAAATCCATTAAATCTTGTTCGGAAAGCAATTTATTATTAGAAGAAAAACCATTTTTGCTTTTCTCTAAAAGTAAAGACCAAGTTTTTAATCCGACAACACCATCGACCACAAGATTGTTTTTTATTTGAAAATCTCTAATGGATCTATCTGTTTCTGATCCGAAATAATCTGAAACGATAACATTGTATTTTAATTTGGCTAGAAGTTCATTTAAGTAATAAACTTCAGGAGACTTTGCGCCCGCTTTTATTGTTTTCATGACTTTTTATTTATAATTATTTTGGAGGATTTTGAGAAGTCAAAAACTTCATTGGTTGAACCAGTCAGATTATCATTTTTATCAAAATAATTCACTTTATAAGAAATCAAAGTGTTGTTGACAGAAGTATTTTTGACAATAAAATTGAATAAAATTGGCGTTGAAAATTCCGATTTCAAACGTTCAATTGTAAATTTACTTCCCGTTTCTTGAACCGTTAATTCTATTGTGATTTTACTTGTTGCGATATTTTGGGTTTTAATCTGAACTTGAATATATCGATTGTAAGCAGTTGATTGCGAAACAATCTGACTAAACTCAGAACTTATATTTTCAATATTTTCAAAATCAAAAAACACATTTTTCAATTCACCAGAAACAGTTGGATTTAAAATTGAAAACTCTAAAAACTTAGTAGCATTACTGATTAATTCTGGATAAGTTTTAAAGAAACTGCTATTTAAATAAGTTGTGTTTTGATTGTAAACCAATAAAACCGAATTGAGTTTACAGTTCGAAATAGATTGATTACTGATTTCAATTTTCTTTGCCGAATTATCTATCAAAGCTTCGAGAATTTCACCAATAGTTTGTTCAATATTCAGCTCAATTATACTGCTGTCTTTGATTTCTTTATGCTTAAAATTAATGTTAGCATATTGCGTAATCGTATTATTCAAAGCATTAATCATAATACTCGCTTCGGATAAATTTTCGGTAGAAAGATTAAAAAGAAAATGTTTTCCGTCTGTAGAAATATCCGATTGCTGCAAGAAATAATTCCCGCTAACTTCATATTCTGCCGAAATATCGTTGGGAAATAAAAACTGAATTTTATCAAAATAATCTGTTGTATCGCCGTCTAAAAAGTTATTTTGAAACAAAGCGATTTTCAATTTAGCCAAATCAAAATCAGAAAGATTTGGACCAATGGCAAACTGAAAACTGATTTTTGAAATTTCTTCTTCAGTTCCCGCGCCTTCTTCAAACGCATGAAAAATCGTCGAAATACAAGGTTTCATTGTATTCAAATCTTTTGACAAACTATACACTTTCGCAATCAGCAAAAAAGTATTCGGCTGAACCATCGATTTATAAATAGAAAGTTTACTAAAATTAAATCCAGTAACAAATATTTGCTTGAACTGCGAAAAATCTTCATTTAGATTAAACGGAATATTTACAAATCCGCCGCCAATTGTTTTGTACAAACTTATCGTTGGATCTGCGCCAATCGGATAACTCAACGTTTTGTTGATTTTGAGCAGAAAAGTACTTTTTACATATTCTTCCTGAACATTGCTTTTAATACTATTATCCAATTGAATTCCCGAAATAATTGTTTTTGGAGCAACTTTCGTTTGCAAATCAGCTCTTACCATCAACGGACTGCTAATAATCGTTGATTTTGGCGCTAATGTCGCTCTAGGCGAACTCAAATCTGATTTAGTTATGATTTGATTTTTTAAAATCGAAATATCTCTCGCAAACAGAAAGTTTCTTTTTATTTTAGAATACCCTTTAAAATCAAAGAAAAGATCAAGATTACACTTCAAGTCATTTAGATTAGAAACTAGGTTCAAAAACGCAATTTTAACAGCTTCATCAATCAAATCAAATTGAATTTCTTGTGTCGCCGTATTGACAACTCCGTTTATTTTGATAAAATCTAGATTTACTTTTAGATTTAAAATTGCTTCTTTTAAGTTGAGCGCAATACTTTTCTGATTGGCTTGCAATGGCTTTTCTTTAATAGTATATCTCAATGTTACTTTTCCACGAAGTCCGCCTTTGTTTCCTGATTTATCTGGTACATTTTCATAATAAAAAACGGTTCCGTTATTGGGCACAATGTCAATTTGAGGAAAAAATAAAGTTATTTCGTTTTTAAAATAATCCTTAAAGTAATCATTCTCACTAATAGCTTTATCACCTTCAATTAAAGGAAAATAACTTTCTGCAATTGGAAAAATTAAAATAGGTTTTATATCAATAGAATGAATTATTGGATGCTCAATAACTTTAAAATCGTTTACTTTATTTATGGCTATTGCCGAAAATGCTGTGCTAGGTTTTGCAGGCTCAAGATTGAATCTGTTTATGGGAACTAATTTGGTTCCTTCGAGCTTAAATGTATTTAAATCTGGCATGACGTTTTGGTTTAATGATTAGAATTTGAAGAAACAAAAGGGACATGACGTCCCTTGTGCTTACTAACTCAAAAAAATTATTCCATAAATGGAGCTCTGATTTTCTCAATGTCTGCGTTTTGAGCATCAGTTCCAGTTGGAATTTCAAACAAAACATCTCCTTCTTGATAATCTATTTTGATATAATCTGTCGAAATAGATACTTTTTTAGATTTTTTACCGATTTTTCCGTTGCAAGTATACTTCACTTTGTATTCTGTTGGTTTAATTGTGTAATCTAACTCATACCAAGCTCTGTACGGAATCGCATCTTCAAAATTATCTGCTGTAAACTTGAATTTTTTAGTAGACATTTTATCTACTTTTAGTGTTACTTCCAGCGTGTCGCATTCGTACAATTCTTCAGTCGATAATGTATAATTAATCATATTTTGAATTGGCAGCGGAACGAAGATTTTTGTTCCTTCAAATTCAAATTCTCGAGTTGTATCTTTTAGCTTGATTCTCTTGTCTTTTTCATACATTACTTCTTGACGAACTTTAACTTTAGTTGAACCATTATTTTTTACGAAATCAAACACAAAAGCATTCTTTTCTTTCGATTTGTCGTTCCAAGTTGCAGGAAAAATAGCGTCGATTTCTTTACCAGATCTGCTGGTATTTTTTACATACGGAGTTCCTTCTGGCGCAATCATTCTACCAGAACTTTTCCAGATCAATTTCCCTTTAGAATCTGGATAACCCACTTCGATAGAAACCTGACTTACCGGACTATCATTGACAATATCGCTGTCTTTGTCCAATTTGATCAAACCTCCGTTTAAAGAAGCAATTACTTGAACTTTAGAAAAATCTTCATCTAACTGAATAACAGTAATGTATTTTTTTAATTCTGTTGCTGCTTCTGCACCAGATTTCATTGTCAGAGGCGTTAGATTTCCACTAATTTTTGAATCTAAAACTTCAATTGCAGAGAATTTAATTTCATCTGTAAATTTTACTTCTCTAATTTGAGATCCGTGTTTTAGGCTCACTCCTACGCTTCCGCCTCCAAAAAGAATTCTAAAAAATCCACCTGGTTTTTCTGGTGTTGAAGCTGGCGTAAATTGCTTTTCTGGCGCATCAAAGATTTGTTTTTGAACCAATTGAAAAGCGAAATCTCTTTGTTTTTGAAAAAGCGCTTCTTCAACTTTTTTTCTTTCTTCGTTAGAAAACTGATTATCAGTAATAATTTCGCTGACAATTCCGCCTTGCGTTAAGATTTTTTCGTATTCACTTTCCCAATTTACATCAACAAAAGACCAGCTTACATTGGCTTTCGCTGAAAAATAAGTGTGTACTTTTTTAACATCTACAGTTGTTTTAATTGTCGTTGTTGGCATATAGCCTTTGTACTTAATTTTGTTTTCGATAACCAAGTTATTTGATCCAGATTCTAATGCATTTTTGACTAAAGAAGCGCTGTAACGCCCCATAAGTACAGAAAGTGCATTATCTCCCAATCCGAATGTGGTTCCTGCACCTTCACCTTGAATATTAAATGTCCAAGGATTTGCGCCTCCAAACGGATTATTTGGCGATTTTTCACCTACAACGTGCATCGTAATGGTGTTTTCTGTCAATTGAATTGGTCTGACATTGGTTTCATTAAAATCTCTGTCAACTCCTTTTAAATAAGAGAATAATCCAAAAAGTTTTGACTGTCTTTGATTATTATAACTTGTATGAAGCTTTTCTTTTAATTTATCAATTGCTTTCTTCAAAAGAGCTTCAGGTAAATCGATTGTACTGGTTAAAGTAGTGTAAGCTCCTGCTTCTTCTTCCAATCCTTCTGCACCGATTACGGTAGACGAATCTCCCTCTGATTTAAAAACCTGCATCGCAAATTTGAATCTTCCGTCGGGATGTTTCGCTAAACGTGGCGCTTTTGGATAATAATAAAACTGCATTGGCAGACCGGCATCTCTCAATAATATATTGTTAGGATCTGGTGAGAAAAGCACTGCATAATCTGCTCCATCTTCTTTTTCTAAAAGAATTTCTACTGTTCCGGCTCCTGCATGAGGATAACCTAGGGCTGTTGGTTGTGACATAATTTTAAAATTTTAGTTAATTACTTAATGAGGTTTAAATTTTTGAATGCCAGTTTTTTACATTAAAACTGACGATGTAAAATTCTATCTTTATAAAATATTATGTAACAGCACTTTAACCCATTTTTTCAAATCATTTTTACCCAAATAAAAAAGGGTATATTTCCCCTTGTCACAACTTTGTGTTTCAGATAATTTTGTCCCAATCAGTTTTCAAAAGACTATTAACTAAATATTTAACCAATCAATAAATAATAAAACCATGAAAAATCCTCCTGCAAAACCGAGTCAATTAATTAGTAAAGAATTTGCTAGACAATTAAACGTGAATTACAATAGTAAGAGAGCTTCGCTTACAGCGAAAAAAGCACAAAAAGAAGATGCCAATGCGATTTGGTATTCTTTAGAAGAATTAGAAAACTACATTCATTATATAAAAACTAACGGAGCAAAAGACGGCTACAATGTTGACGGAATTCGTTTTTACTTTGGAGTTTATCCAGACGATGAAAAACACGGAGAAAAAGCTGGATTGACGACTTTGTTTTTAGTTCCGACGGGGAAAAAGGCAGAAAAAACAACCGCTAAAATTCAAACTTTTGCTTTAGTACAAGAAGAATCTTCTTCTGACATACCAAGCCTTGAACCAATGAATTACGGCAACATCGGAAGACCGCCAAGCTTATTATATTAAAAAACTATGTTTGAATTTTTAAGATCTTATATCATATATCTGGCTTTTTTATCAGGACTTGTTGGTTTATTTTCGCTTCCAAAACTTCCTGGTAACAAAGCTAAATTTTTAGTACTTTTAATCTGGTTTTCAATTCTAATCGAAATTGTTGGGTATTATTTTACCTATTGGACAGGTTTGCTGAATTTTTACGTCTACAATTTCTATATGTTCGCCAGTTTTTCTGCCTATATTTTACTTTTACGAGCCTTACTTACCAAAATTAATACTAGAGCTTTAGCCATTCTTTTTTTGATTCTTTTTGTGGTTTCTTTTTTCCTAAACAGTTTATATTTTAAAGAAGACACCAATCGATCTTTTACATACAGTTTTGCTATAGGCGTTTTATTGGTTTTAATATTATCCTGTTTATATTTAGTAGAAATTTTCAATTCAAACAAAATATTAAATTTTAAAAAGTCAGTATTTTTCTGGTATGTTTTAGGAATACTTGTTTTTCACGTTCCTTTTACTCCTTTTATGCTGGCTATCAATTGGTTTTTAATTAAACAAGACGAATCTGTATTTAGTTTGGTATTGTTTATTTTAAATTTGCTGGCACATTGCTGCTTTATAATAGGATTTATATGGAGCGAAAAGAAATACAATTATTAGTCATTTCCTTAGGTATTGTTTTCTTTACCTTACTTGTCACTCTGGTGATTATTTTCTTTTATTTTTTAAAAAAAAGAAACAATTATTTGGTAGAAAAAATGGAAGCTGACTTGTATTTCCAATCCGAACTAGTAAAAACTCGAATAGAAATTAAAGATCAAACTTTATCTGAAATTAGTAAAGAATTGCATGATAATATCGGACAGATTATTTCGGTTGCAATTATGCAGCTTAATATTTCGATTAGCAATAAAAATGTTCAAATAAGCGAACTTAAAGATCTTAAAGCCGTTTTAGCCAAATCATTAGACGAACTGAGAATTCTTTCGCGGATTATAAATAAAGACAATTTACTTCAAAACAACTTTTTAGAAGCTATTCAGCAAGATTTAGAAAGAATAAAAAAGCTGAAGAAAATCAAATACAATTTCAATCAAATTGGAGCCGTTCCGAATATAAATGAAGAGCACGAATTAATCATTTATCGCATTTTTCAAGAAGCGCTTCACAATAGTTTAAAGCATTCTAGAAGCGATTTGTTTGACGTTTATATCGAAACTACCGATACTGTTTTTAGGCTAAAATTAAACGATTTTGGAATTGGATATGATGTCAAAAAATCGAATTCTGGAATCGGATTAAATAACATGAAATTAAGAGCCAAACTGATTGGTGCAAAATTGATTGTAAATTCAGATCGAACAGGAACCAGTGTAACCATCGAATACCCATTAACTCAAGGCTATGAAAACGAATTCTAAAAATAAAATATTAATTGTAGACGATCATTTACTGTTTTCGCAATCTCTTGAATTGTTAATTAAAAGTTTTGGAGATTATGAAGTGATCGAACGTTTTGAAAACGGAAAAGTTTTTATTGATTACATTGAAGAAAATGCTTCAACCGAAATTGATTTAATTTTATTGGATGTCAATATGCCCGTTTTAGACGGTTTAAGCACAATGAAATGGCTAAAAGATTTTCGACCAGATTTAAAAGTAATTGCTTTATCTGTAAATGATGATGAAGAAATTATTATAAAAATGATAACCAACGGCGCAAAAGGCTATTTATTGAAAGATACTTCTCCAGAAATATTTAAAGAAGCAATTGAATGCGTAATCGAAAAGGGTTTTTATTTCACCGAATTGGTTTCTGGAATGTTGATTAATAAAGTCAACAGCGATAATAAGAAAATCAATTTAAAAGAAAAAGAAATTGTTTTTATCAAACATGCGTGCACAGAAATGACTTATAAAGAAATTGCTTCTCAAATGTGTTTAAGTCCAAAAACTATTGACGGTTACAGAGAATCTCTTTTTGATAAACTTGAAATAAAAACCCGAATCGGATTAGTGCTTTATGCCATTAAGCATAAAATTGTTTTTGTTTGATTAATACGTTAAAGCCGCAAAAACAGGATATTCGTTGATTTTTTCTCTTCCGTTAAGGAAAGTCAGCTCCATTAAGAAATTGCATTGCACAATTTCGCCACCCAATTTTTCTACCAACTCGCAAACTGCTTTTGCCGTTCCGCCTGTTGCCAAAACATCGTCGTGAATTAAAACGCGATCTCCTTTTTTAATGGCGTCGGTATGCATTTCTAAACTATCAGTTCCATATTCTAATTCATACGAAGCTGAAATAGTATCAAAAGGAAGTTTTTTTGGTTTACGAACAGGAACAAATCCGGCATTTAATTCTTGAGCAAGCAGGATTCCGAAGAAAAAACCACGACTTTCTGCTCCAACAACCTTATCAATTTTCTGGTCTTTTAAAGAATCCAGCAAAACTTTTAGACAATTTGTTCGCGCTTCAGGGTTAATTAATAATGGAGTAATGTCTTTGAACAAAATTCCTTCTTTTGGAAATCCCTGAATATCACGTATATACTTTTCAAACTGCATTTTTTTTTAATTTTATGTTATTTTTCCCTTGTTTATCTCACATTTATGTCTATCTTTGCACCCGCAATAAGCAATCAACAAAGCTACGAAAATTAGCCGATTGTAGCAAAAAAGGCCTCGTGGCGCAACTGAATAGCGCATCTGATTACGGCTCAGAAGGTTACTGGTTTGAATCCAGTCGAGGTCACTACTCGGGACAAAAGAAAAATATCATCTTTTGTTCCGTTTTTTTTTGCCCGTAATCTATTGTTTACCAGATAGATACAGTTGATGATTTCATTGACTCGGGCGGTGCGGATTTTATTTTCTTGAAATGTAAAATTTTCGGGGAAAATTAAACCAATTATCTCCCTGGAATCAGCTAAGGTCCCACCATCAAAGGCTTCACCTAGTTTTAAAAGGTTTTCCAATCCAGTTGTCGTTAAGTACTCTATAGTGGTTCTGTCGTCCTCTACATTTCCGATCTCTTTTTCCAGATTACTGATAACAGCATTGTATTCAATTTTCATAAGATTATAATCCTCAGGATCAATTTTCTCACTTACTAAAAGATTTCTGGCAACCGATAATTTCTTTTCGTAAGTTGCAATTTGCTCCAGTGACTTCTTTTTTTCATTAGCGACTAATCCAGTATGTTCTCTGTATCCTTCAAGCAGAACTGCGGTATATAATTTCTTAACTTCTTCTAAAGGTTTGAATTTATTTAAATGGTCTTTAAAAACCTTGTTAGCTATTTCGGAATTCACTCTCCATTTACAAACTTTATCACAGTGATAATAATAGTAATATTTATTTCTTCCTTTACATTTACTTCCTGTTAACTTCTGACCGCAATTCGGACAAAGAAAAAAACCTCTCAAAGGAAAATTCTCAATAGTCTTAATTTTAGGCCTATATGTCCGTGCTTTACTGTCAAGAACATCCTGTACCCGATAAAACAATCCCTCACTGATAATTGGCTCATGCTGTCCATTGACCCATCTCTCCTCCTCATCTCTGTACTTAGGAACAACAATCTTTCCACAATACAGTGGATTTCTTATGATAAGCCACAAGTTATTCTTAGAAATGGCAAAACCTTTTTCTTTGGCCATTTGATAAATTGATTCAGTACTAAAAATATTTTTAGCAATCTGCTCAAAAATCCAAATAACTTTTACAGCTTTATCTGGTACAATGGCAATATACTTTTTCCCATCCTCAGTTATTTTATTAGCGTATCCATAAGGAGCCATACCCATATGCCTTCCCTCCTTCTTACCCCTTCTAAGCCCCTGAAAGGTATTCAATGCCCTTCGGTCGTTTTCAACCTCGGGTGCAGCCAGGTAAAACGCAAGCATCATCTTGTTTTCCGGAACACTAAGATCAAGTGGCTGTTCTATTGCCTGCGGCTCTATACCCAACTTTCTTAATACATTGATCATTTGGTAAGCATCACCCGCATTACGACTGAACCTGTCCCACTTCATAAAAAGAACCAGATTAATTTTATTTTTATTTTTTTTTACATCATCAAGAAATTTTTTCCATTGAGGCCTATTAAAAGTCTTTGCTGAATGATCTTCATAAATTACATTGCGTATTTGTATTTGGTTAATGCTGCAATATTTTCTTAGCATTTCCTCCTGATTCCGTTGGGAGAATCCTTTTTCTGCTTGCTCGTCAGTACTTACACGAATATACAAATCTGCTATCTTACTCATTTTGTTTTATTTAAATGTTTCAACACAGCGATATTAGCAATTATTCTTAAGAAATACAAAATTTCCTCTGCTTGTTCAATAGTCACCTCTAGTCCCTCAGACCTAAGCATTTGTAAAGCTTTTTCCGTGGTCAACTTTGAATTTCCGTAGTCAATATCTTTCTCCATAATTACACTTTTTAAAATTCATAAAAATGTAATTTAAATATTGAAAGCCTAGTAAATACTTACTGGCATAGTTTGACATCTATTGGAATCTTATTTCCTCCTAAATGCATTTTAAAAATATCATAGATTATCTATATAATTTGATTAAGTAGATATTATTAGTTAAAAAAAGAATAAAATAAATACAGTATAGGCATTATGTAAAAACTTTATCTACATTTGCAGTATAAAAATTATGTAAAATGTTATTATTGAAAAATCTTATACTTTCAGATGCTTTATTCTCTGGATATTCCTTCAGGGAAAAAATAGAGCACAATCCTAATGGTGATGTTGGTATTCTTCAAATGAAAGATATCAAAGAAAATTATTCAAGTTTTGACTATTATAGTATTGATAAAGTTAGTGACTTTATTTTTAAAGATAAATTTTACTTACAAAAAAATGATATTTTATTTGTTTCAAAAGGCGTCAACAACTTTGCAATAGCAATTGAAGATATCAACATTAAAGTAGTTCCTTCTGCAACATTTTTTGTAATTAGGGTAGAAGAAAAAAAAATTATTCCAGAATATTTAGTTTGGTACATCAATCAGAAAGAAGCTCAAAATTATCTAAATGAAAAAAAAGCAGGTACTTATGTTCCTAATTTAAACAAGCAAGATATTATGGAGTTACCTATTAAGGTGCCTCCTCTAGACATACAAAAAGCTATTGCTAAAACAGCAATTTTATTAAACCAGGAAATTGAAATTCTAGACAAAATTAAAGTAAAAAGAAAAGAATTAATCCAAAATCAACTATTAAACTTAATTAAAAATGACTAATACAAACCCAACACAAGATCAAATAAATAAAGCACTTTGGGGAGCATGTGATACATTTAGAGGTGCTTTCGATTCCTCTGAATACAAAAATTATATTTTGGTTTTTATGTTTCTAAAGTATATGAGTGATGTTTGGAAGGATCATTATGAAGAATATAAAGTTCAATATGGTAATGATGACGAACTAATTCAAAGAAAACTACAAAGAGAACGTTTTGTTTTGCCTGAAAATTGTTCGTTTGATTATTTATATGAAAACAGAAACGATAACAATATTGGGGAAATAATAGATAAAGTTCTGGCAAAAATTGAGGATAAAAATCTTGCTAAATTAGAAGGAGTTTTCAGAAACATATCTTTTAATTCCGATAAATTAGGACAAACTAAAGATCGTAACAGAAGATTGAAAAACCTGTTAGATGATTTCGCAAGTCCTGTTTTAGATTTCAGACCTTCAAAGTTAAGCAAAGTCGAAGATGTTTTAGGTAATTCATACATGTACCTCATTGGCGAGTTTGCCAGTGGTGCCGGTAAAAAAGGAGGTGAATTTTATAGTCCAGATGAAGTAAGCGAATTATTAGCAAGATTAGTTAATCCTAAACCTGGAGATAGAATATGTGATCCTACTTGTGGTTCAGGTTCATTACTAATCAAAGTGGGAGAACAAGTAAAAGATAAAGATGGTTTAAGGTCTAAGGACTTTGCTCTGTACGGACAAGAAAGTAACGGAGATACATGGGCATTAAGTAAGTTAAACATGTTTTTACACGGTATGGATGGTGCTCGCATTGAATGGTGCGATACGATTAACAATCCGCAATTAATTGAAGGAGACCATTTAATGAAATTCAATATAGTAGTGGCTAATCCTCCTTTTAGCCTCGACAAATGGGGTGCCGAAAATGCTGAAACAGACCGCTTTAAAAGGTTTCTTAGGGGTACGCCACCAAAAAGCAAAGGAGACTATGCTTTTATTTTACATATGATTGATACTACACTACCTGATGGAAGAATTGGTGTAATCGTTCCACATGGTGTGCTGTTTAGAGGTGCTGCAGAAGGTAAAATTCGTCAAAAATTAATTGAAGAAAACTTACTAGAAACAGTAATCGGTTTGCCTAGCAATTTATTTTTTGGGACTGGTATTCCAGCTGCTATCATGATTTTCAACAAAGCAAAAAAATCTACAGAAGTTTTGTTTATTGATGCCAGTAAAGAATACCAAGATGGTAAAAAACAAAACCGACTTAGAGAAATTGATATTCGTAAAATTGTAGCAACTTATCAAAATTTTGAAACTATTGAAAAATATAGCAATGTGGTTACTTTAAATGAAATTAAAGAAAATGATTTCAACTTAAATATTCCTCGTTATGTAGATACTTTCGAAGAAGAAGAACCTATCGATTTAGCAAAAGTCAAAGAAGAAATTAATACGCTTGAAAGTGAATTAGCTAAAGTGAGAAAAGAGATGAAACACTACCTAGAAGAATTAGGAATATAAAAATATAAATATGAAATACACGGACATTAAAAACAAAATTGACTCTATCAAAGAGAAGATTGTTCAAAATGGGAAATTAACCAAAGAGCAACTAAACATAATCAACAACAAGTTTCGTCTAGAGTGGAATTTCAACTCAAATAGTATGGAAGGAAACACGCTTACTATTGAAGAAACAAGAAGTGTTATGGTAGGCAACCTAGACGTACGTCAAAAACCACTAAAAGACGTGCTGGAAATGAAAGGTCACGACGAAGTAATTTCTAATATTCTTAAAATTGGGAAAGCAGAATTGCGGCTTTCCGAAAAAAGAATAAAAGAAATTCATGCAGGAATTATGCACGAAGAAGATTCACAAAAAAAGAAAAAGATTGGAAATTGGAAACCAGAAAATAATGAAATTTTCAATCACAAAGGAGAAAAATACACTTTTGTAGATTGGGAGTTGGTGCCAGATAAAATGCATTATTTACTCAACAAAACCAATGCAGACATTGACGCTATAATTGCGAATAATAAAAATGCTCCTCATCCTATTGATGTCGCCTTACAATTTCATTTAGAATACTTAGAGATACACCCGTTCTATGACGGGAATGGTAGAACAGCACGTATTTTGACTAACCTTATTTTGATCGCTTTAGGCTACACCCCATTTTGGATTTCAAAATCGGAGCGTTCTGTGTATTACAATTACATCAGCGACATTCAGAGCTATGGCGGGGACAAAGAGGCTTTTTATCAATACGTTTCAGGCTTAATAGAACGTTCAGAACAATTGGTATTGGATGTCATTGAAGGAAAAGATATTGAAGAGGAAGACGATGTGGAAAAAGAATTAGAAATCTTAAAACGTCACCTCAAAGCTAAAGATGATAAAGTAGTTGCAAAATCAAATGAAGCTATCAAAGAATTATATCAAAGCTCGTTTCGAAAATTGTTTGAGCAACTAATCGAAAAAACAAAAAAATTCGATGAAATGTTTGTAGAGAAAAAGTTCCAAAGCTCTGCAGAAGGAAATCACTCCTGGAATAAAGGAATTGAATATTTTGATGAATTTTTTGAAGATATATATATAAAAGATGGCATTTCTGAAATTTTAGAAATGGAGCGTGATCCAAAAAAAATAGATGACTTACGATTAAGCATTACTTACAATGGCTTTAAACATGATAGCACCAACACTTTTAGCAGTTATACCAGCGTTTTTATTATTTTTCAACAGTACTATTATATTATAAATGACACCAATAGTAGTGATCCCGACAAAGACACCTTTTGTAAAAAACTATATTCTGAATCATTATCCAATGAAGAGATAAAAACAATGGTAAATACTTTGACTAAAAAACTTTTAGCCGACATCAAAGGAAGAATAAAAGCGATAAAAAATGACTAAAAATAAAATTCCACAAGACTGGTCTTTCCTTCCTATAAACGGAGTTTTTGAGTTTATTGGTACAAGTTCTTTTTCCAGAAATGATACTCATTATGAAATTGATGAAAACAGTATTTATTATATCCATTATGGTGACATTCACGCTACATATAAAAATGCAGTATTAGATTTTGATACTGAAACTCGTATTCCGGCACTTAAAAAACACATAAAACCGAGCACAAACTTTTTAAAAGAAGGCGATTTAATTATTGCCGATGCTTCTGAAGATTATGAAGGTGTGGGTGAAGCATTGGAAGTTTATAATATAGAGAATAAAAAGGTTTTAGCAGGTTTACACACTTTTGCACTTCGAGATAAAAATAATAAAACAGCTCATGGATATAGAGCTTATTTGTTCAAAAACCCTGAAATAAAAAAACGACTAAAAACAATTGCGACAGGTAGCAAAGTATATGGTATTTCTAAAGGAAACTTAGAGAAGTTTAAAATCATTTTACCCCCTGTACCCGAGCAACAAAAAATAGCACAAATACTAGCTACTTGGGATAAAGCCATTAAGCTTCAACAACAACTCATTGACAATAAAAAACAATACAAAAAAGCAGTCATGAAAAAGTTGCTGACTGGTGAGGTGAGGTTAAAAGGTTATGAAAATAACCAATGGCTTTCCTTACCGATAAATGAAGTCTTTGAATTTATTGGAACAAGTTCTTTTTCCAGGAACGATCTTAATTATAACGTGGAAGAAGATAGTGTTTATTACATTCATTATGGTGACATTCATGCGACATATAAAAATGCAGTGTTAGATTTCAATATAGAAAGTCGTATTCCGGTTTTAAACAAAAACATCAAACCCAGCATTCACTTATTAAAAGAAGGTGATTTGATAATTGCAGATGCATCGGAAGATTATGAAGGTGTTGGTGAAGCTTTAGAAGTATATAACTTGAGTGGTAGAAAAGTATTGGCTGGTTTACACACTTTTGCCCTACGCGATAAAAATAACCAAACAGCTCATGGATACAGAGCTTACTTGTTTAAAAATCCTGATATAAAAAAACGTTTAAAAACCATTGCAACAGGGAGTAAAGTATACGGTATTTCGAAAGGAAATTTAGAGAAATTTAAAATTACATTACCATCAATACAAGAGCAACAAAAAATAGCGTCATTTCTTTCTAAAATAGACAATGAAATAAAAGGATTAGGAAGCGAATTATTTTTTTTTAAAAAGCAAAAACAAGGATTAATGCAGCAGTTGTTAACTGGTAAATTGAGAGTTAAAATTAAAAAGTATGGGAAAAAAGAAAGTATTTAAAATATTATCTATTGACGGTGGTGGTATAAAAGGACTTTATAGTGCCTCGTTATTAGCAAGAATAGAGGAGAAAACAGGAAAAAAAATTACAGATCATTTTGATATGATTTGCGGTACTTCTACAGGTGGTCTAATTGCATTAGGTTTAAGTAGTGGTATTTCGGCTCAAAAATTATCCGATTTATATTTTAAAAGAGGAAACGAAATATTTCCAGTGTCTAATTATAAATTTTGCAGATGGTTTCAAAGAAAATGGCAATTTTTAAAACAACTATTGCTTTGGGGTAAGTTTTCAAACGAACCCTTAAAGGAAATTTTAGAGGAAACTTTTGGAACCAAAACTATGGCTAAAGCCAATAATTTATTATGTATCCCAAGTTTTAATCTTATTAAAGGTGAACCTCGTGTTTTTAAATTCCCTCACAAAGAAGGTAAATTTTTCATGGATAAAAACATAAAAATGGTTGATGTGGCATTAGCAACCGCAGCGGCACCAACTTATCTTCCTATTCACGAGCATGATAATATTTTATATGCTGATGGCGGTTTATGGGCTAACAACCCAACACTATGTGGTCTATTAGAAGCATTACAATTCTTTGTTGGTGAAGGTAAAGAGTTTGATACATTTAAAATTTTATCGGTTTCAAGTGTTCCTCAACCAAGCGGTTGGGCATCTACTAAAAAAACATCCAAATCATTTAGACACTGGGCTAATAAATTGTTTCAGGCATCAATGGATGGTCAAGCGTATTTCAGCGATTTCTTTATGAAAAACATTATTGATAACATTCATCCGAAAGGTACATACTTTAGAATTCCATCACCAAAATTATCAAAAGAACATATTGGGGTGATTGATATGGATATTACTCATGATGGTGCTCTAAAAACATTAAAAGCAATGGGAGATCATGATGGTTACCATTATGCTATTCAACCACAAGTTCTAGAATTTTTTGAAGAACCTAAAAACTATAAAACAAAATAACATGGCTAACTGTAACAAACTTTTTTTAGATTTTGATATAAATTTAAATATTCCAAAAGCAAAGAAAGATAAACTAAAACTATCTAAAGAAGAAATTAGAACTAAAATTAGAAATTACTTTAAGGCAAATTATCCCGAATATAAACCTGAATTTTACATTCAAGGCTCATACAAAGTAGGCACAATAATTTTGACAAAAGATAATGAGTGTGATTTAGATGACGGGGTATATTTTAGAAGAGAACAAGGTGTTTCTGGAACTACATTACAAACTTGGGTTAAAAATGCAGTTGACGGTCATACAACTACACCTCCTGAACATAGAAAAAAATGTATCAGAGTAATATTTAAAGCAGAGTATCATATTGACATTCCTGTTTATTATTTTCCTGATGGTAGCGACCATCCTTTATTAGCTATAAAAAATGAAGATTGTTCAGAAAGCGACCCAAAAGATTTTGTTGAGTGGTATATAAATGAAATCAAAAATATACCTCAAGTTTTAAGAATATCTAGACATTTAAAAGCATGGTGTGATTTTAAAAGAGACAAAATGCCCAGTGGACTCGCTATGAGTATTCTAGCAGCAAATAATATCCAAAAAAATGATAGGGACGATATTGCTTTAAGAGATACTTTAGAAAAAATAAAAGAAGTACTAGATAGCTCTTTTGAGTGCATAGTTCCTGCAACACCAAATGATGATTTGTTTGGGGATTATGAGCAAACAAGAAAAGACAAATTAATCAACAATTTAAAGTCGTTTATTGAGGATGCAAATAAAGCAATTGATGAAAAAAATCAATTAAAAGCTAGCAAACTATGGAAAAATCATTTGGGAGATAAATTTCCAGAAGGAGCTGATGAAGATACTGATGCAAAAGAACAATCATTAAATGCTTTAAAACAAAGCATATTAAGTGGTAGTGCTTATGCTCAAAAAAGCGGAAATATTACCGAGGATAATGCAGGTGTAAAACATAAAGAACATAAAAACTTTGGCGGGAACTAGATTTAATCGAAGTAAACCAAAAGCAAGGCAACAAAAGCTACTTAATAAGTATATTTTAATTAGAGAGAAAAAATTAATTGAAAATAATTTCGACTTTTTAAAATGTACAATTAAGAATGAATTTCTTTTGTGTGAAGGATTTTGTAAACCAACTCCACTTTCTATTGAATATAAGTTTCAAATTAGCTACAATGGTAAATCATCACCAAAAGTAAATATAATTGATCCACAAATAAGCTATAATGACGATATACACATGTTCCCATCAGACAATAGCTTATGCCTTTATCATTCATCGGATATTATTTGGGATTATAAAAAGCACCATCTGTTTAATACAATCATTCCCTGGACAATAGAATGGTTTGTGTTTTATGAAATTTATTTAATTACAGGTAAATGGGAACATCCATTTGTTCCTCATAAATCGACAAAAGAAATCGAATAATAAATAACGTTAATTGCAAACAATATAAAGTAAAATAATATGGGTTCTTTCAGTAATTCACTTCAAAAGTTTAAATCAGATGCTTTATCTAAAGCTATTTATGATTCAATAAAATCTTTGATTTTTCTGTTGGTTGGAGTTCTTATACCATTGATAATTCCTGAAAAATTCTCCTTAAGAGCATTTTTAAAAATGGAATATACTGTTTATCTATATGGAATTATAATTTATAGTATAATTCTAATAATAATAGCATTTCTATTAATTAGATTAATTTATCTTAAAAAATATAAAACACTAGAGAAAGATAATTTTACAGATGAAATTACTGGATTAAAAAACCATAAAGCTTTAAAAAAACACCTTAATAAAACTATTGAAGAATTATTAAATACCTCAAAAATAGAAACATTATCTATTATTTTCATAGACATTGATGATTTCAAAGACTACAATACAAGATACGGTCATACAAAAGCTGACAAAATACTAAAAAGTTTAGGACAATTACTTCATAATGACAAAAGAGGAACTGATGAAACTTTTAGACTTTTCAAAGGTGATGAATACATTGTTATAGCAAAAAACACCTGTTTAGCAGATGCTGTTACAGCTGCAAACAGAAAAAGACAATCAATTGCTGATAATACTTTCATAATTGATGAAACAAGTATTAATCTGTCAGTCTCTTGTGGTGTAACTGAATTCAAAAAAGAGGAAGACACAATCGATACATTTCTTAATAGAGCAAGTCTAGCATTGATGTCTGCAAAAGAAATAAAAGGAAAAAATAACACAAAAAGTAATTACTAATGGATATACAAATTCAACAATTATTTGGCATTTGGAGAAATACAAATGGAGAAATAGTAACTGATTTCAATATCCATCAATCTGATGATAGCTACAATATAGCTAGATCAATGTTTACTATATACAATCCGAAAGAGGATAATAAAATTATATACGAATGGCATGGGAAATTCAATATATTAAATCATAAAAATGAACTATCTGAAATAGAATTTAAAGAAATATTTAAATCAGAAGATTTGCCTCAATATGAAAGCTTGAAAATCTGGGCACTAGACAATACTCAAATGACAATTCAGTTAGGAAGTGGAGAAAGGGTAATATTTAATAAATTGGGACAAGCATAAAGACTATAATTACTTTAACTCTCCTCAAAATAAATAATAAATGAGTGCAGTACTAAATTATTCAGAGCACAATGATTCTCAAAAACCAGCGATCCTTTTACTTCGCAAATTGGGTTGGTCATACATAACTCCCGAAGAAACCATCAAACAACGTGGTGGCTTACTTTCTAATGTGATACTGGAAGATATTTTAGCGGAACGGTTGAGCGCTATCAATAGTTTTGAATATAAAGACAAAGAATATCCTTTTTCTAACTCCAACATTCAATCGGCAATCAATGTCCTAAAAAACATTCCCGAAGAAAGTTTGATAAAAACCAATGAGAACATTCATGATTTACTCACTTTAGGAAAAAGTTTTAATGAAACCATTCAGGGCGACCGTAAAGCATATACGATGAGATTCATTGATTGGGAAAACCCTGAGAACAATGCATACCACATCGCAGATGAATTTGTTGTTGAAGGGATCAAAGAAAAAAGAAGACCCGATATTGTTCTTTTCATCAATGGCATTCCTTTCATAGTTATTGAAAACAAACGCAGAGACAAAAACGCTTCCTTAACCGAAGCAATTTCGCAACACATTCGCAATCAAAAACGCGAAGAAGGAATTCCGAAATTATATCACTATGCCAAATTATTATTGGCAGTACAACCTAATGAAGTAAAATATGGTGCTGTAGGTACTCCAGAAAAATTCTGGGCAGTATGGAAAGAAAATAATGAGAAGGAAACTCAAAAAACACTTAAAACTACTAAATACGGAACACAAAAAGAAGACAGAGTAACTACGATTCAAGACCAATCATTAGTGAGCCTTTGTAGCGTTAATAGAATTTTAGAATTTGTTTACAAATACTTAGTATATGATGGACCAAACATTAAAGTACCTCGTTACCAACAATATTTTGCCGTTCAAAACACTATAGAAAGAGTAAAAGAAATTGATAAAACAAATAAACGTAAAGGTGGTGTAATTTGGCATACAACAGGAAGTGGAAAATCGTTAACTATGGTAATGATATCAAAAGCATTAGCATTAGATAAAAGCATTCCTTCACCTAGAATTATTGTAGTTACTGATAGAATTGATTTAGATAACCAAATCTATAAAACCTTTAGAAATTGCGGTAAATCCGTTGAAAAAGCAAAAAGCGGTAGTGATTTAATAGAATTATTGCAAGACAAAGGAAATGAAATCATTACTACCATTATCGATAAATTTCAAACTGCAACCAAAAACACCTCTTTCATTGACAACTCCGAAAACATATTTGTTTTAGTGGATGAAAGCCATCGTAGTCAATACGGAACAGCTCACATCAACATGAAACGAGTATTGCCAAATGCTTGTTACATTGGTTTTACTGGAACGCCATTAATGAAAAACGAAAAAAGTACGGCGAGAAAATTTGGTGGCTTTATCCATAAATATACTATTGACCAAGCCGTAAAAGATGGTGCCGTTTTACCATTGCTATATGAAGGGCGTTCAGCACAATTAAGTGTAAATAAGCAGCAAATCGACAAAGGCTTCCAACGTTTATCAAATAACCTAAATGAAGAAGCTCAAAAAGATTTAAAAAAGAAATTTGCAAGTATAAGTAGAATCTATGAAAGCGAACAAGTAGTTAACGAAATAGCATATGACATTTCAAGACACTACTCGCAAAACTGGCAAGGTGGAGTCTTCAAAGCACAATTAGCGGTACCTCGAATTGAAACGGCAATCCGCTACCAAAAATATTTTGAGGAGCAAACAGATCCAGAATTAAAAATCAACACAGCTGTAGTATTCACACCACCAGACAGCCGTCAAGATTATGAAGATGTTTGGAAAGAAACCACAAACGAAGCAAAAAAATACTGGGCTTCATTAATGGAAAAATACAATGGACAGGAAGAATACGAAAGATATATCATTAGTAAGTTCCAGGACGAAGGAACTGAAGTTGAATTAATAATCGTAGTAAGTAAGTTACTTACAGGCTTTGATGCCCCTAGAAATACAATTCTGTACTTAGCAAAGCCATTACATTCTCATAATTTATTACAAGCCATTGCCAGAGTAAATAGATTATTTAGTGGCAAAGAACACGGTCATATTATTGATTATGTGGGTATTTTAGGAAAATTGGATGAAGCCTTAACGTCTTATGCAGCATTCGAAGATTTTGATGAGGAAGATTTGACCAATACAATAGTTGATGTTAGTGATGAAATAAGAAAAGTGTCCATTCATCATGCAAATGTTTGGGACTGTTTTAAAGAAGTCTACAACAAAAAAGACATCGAAGCTCTTGAAAGACACTTAGCTTACAAAGACCTAAGAGATGATTTTTATGAAGCTTTGAGCCAATTTGCCAGAACATTACAAACAGCTTTGGCTTCTAATGAATTTTACATTGAATTTTCAGAAGAACAAATTGATTTCTACAAACAAGAATTAAAAATGTTTGTAAAACTTCGTGTTTCATTACAAAACAGGTATGCAGAAATCGTTTCATACAAAGAATACGAACCTAGAGTTAAAAAGCTATTGGACACCTATGTACAAGCTGATGACGTAATAATAATTACAAAAGAATTGAACATTTTCGACAAGCAAATGGTAAACGAAGCTATTGAAGAATATGGTAAAACTCCAGCTTCGAAAGCCGATTTCATAGCACACAAAATGAAAAAGGTAATAACGGAAAACATGGAGAAAGACGAAGCTTTTTACAAGAAATTTTCTCAGTTATTAGAAGATGTTATAAAATCATTTCAAGAAAACAGAATTTCTGAAGCAGAGTATTTAAAAGCAGTATTAAATATCCGAGATCAATTTGAAAAAGGATATCTCGAAGACATTCCGCAAACATTGTTAAACAAACCTGAGGCGAGAGCATTCTTCGGTGTATTGAGTGAAGTATTTGAGAGCAGTTTTGGAAAAGAAATAGCAATCCAACAAAAAGATGTTTTGGCCAATATTGGAATTGATATTTCAAAAATTATTGAAAAACTAGTCATTAGAGATTGGAAAAAAAATATTGATGTAATCAAAGAAATGGAAAACGAGGTTGAAGATTATCTAATGGCACATCGTAAATCATTAGGTATTGATATCACATTTGATGATTTAGATGCCATATTAGATAAATGTTTAAAAGTAGCAAAAAACAATTTTTAAGATGCATCACATTCAGTACGGTACAAAAAAAATCGCATTTTCAGTAGCTGAAAAGAAAAGGAAAAGTATTGCCGTTGAGGTACACCCTGATACTTCTGTACAAATAAAAGCACCTATAGATTCTTCTATTGATACAATCAAGAAAGTAGTGTCAAAACGTTCAAGATGGATAATAACACAACAAAAATACTTTGAACAATTCCTGCCAGAAACTCCAAAAAGAGAATATGTAATTGGAGAAACTCATAAATACTTAGGGAGAAATTATCTTTTAAAGATCATTAATTCTCAAGAAAAAAAAGTAAAAATTGAAGGTAGTTACTTAGTTGTATTTACGACCAAAAGTACTGCTGAAGAAGTGAAACATTTATTGACAGAGTGGTATTATAAGAGAGCTTCTAAAATCTTTGAAAAAATGTATGAAGAAGCATATAGAAAATTCATTCAGTACAAAATTCAAAAACCGGAATTGCAAATTAAACGCATGAAAAAACGCTGGGGCAGCTATACTTCTTCAGGTAAAATAGTAATCAATCCAGAATTAATAAAAGCATCATCAGCTTGTATTGACTATGTTATGACACATGAATTATGCCATCTAATCGAAAGAAACCATTCAAAAAAGTTCTATAATCTATTAGAAAACATAGCTCCAGATTGGAAGCATTGGAAATTAAAATTAGAGAAAATTTAAATCATGAAAAAAATCAATGCAACTCCTTCAGATTTAGCTACTGTAGTTTTTAATAAATTTAAAAACTTAAAAAATCAATCCCATAAGCTAAGCCAAAAAATACTTGTAGAACTTTTTGAAAACCTTTTCTATGCAAGTTTAAAAACAGAAGAAAATGATTTTATAAAAGTAACCATAACTTTAATAGACTCAGAAAACCCAGACCCTAAACCACCAAAAAGGATTGTGAGGGACAGATGGAGTTTAATTAAGTTAGAAGAGCAAATTGAATTTAGTGTAAAAAACATTGTTAAACTCTCTAAAGCAGCAGATCCTTGGAGTTCATCATTAGCAGTTGATTTTGATAAAAATGGTAACCTATTTATTTGGGGATTGATTGACCAGTCTATCCACTATCAAAACTTTTTACATCACGAATCAGAATCTGGCCCAGAACAACCAGGCTTGTTTCAAACTTCAATCACCAATATTGGTACATTACTTGTAATAATTGACTATGAATTAGTGGCTACATTAAAGCAAAATATATTAATAAGTAAATATATTGATGTTTTTAAATTCGGTTCCTTTTCACAAATAGTAAAATCACATTCTCAAAAACTAATTGAAGATATTGCTAAAAATGTAAATGCTTTATCTGATTTTGAAAAAGTAACATGGAATAATCAAGTAAATAATCTTTGGACTCAAACGATTTCTAGAATATTAATAAGAATCCAAAACTATCACCATGGTGGATCTTTCATAATCAGTAAGTCAAACTACAATGATTTAGACATTAAACACAAAATTGAATATGATAGATTATATAAAGCATTGAAAAATAAAATTGCTTTTTCAATTGAAAACAGTACAGTATCTGATTTAATTTATGAAGATTATTTAGATGTTGAAAATGAAAAGGATATTCCAGTTGAATTATACTTGGACGAATCCATTTCTAACAACAATAAAAATGAAAGTACTGATGAATTAAAAGGAGCCATAAGATTTGTCGCTTCATTAAGCTGTATCGATGGTCTAGTTATATTAGATGACAAGCTTAAAGTTAATGGTTTTGGTGCTGTAGTAAGAAACTTCAACTTGCCAGAAGGTGTTTATATTTCAAAAACTGCGAGGTTTAATGTTCGAAATCTAGAACCGATAAAACCAAATCATTTTGGAACAAGACATCGAGCAATTTTTTCTCATTGCTGGGAAAATGTTGGAAGTATAGGTTTTGTCATTTCACAAGATGGTGACATAAGAGCAATAACTAGAATCGAAAACAGATTAATAATGTGGGAAAACATAAGAGTACATCATATGAATAAAAGCTCAAAACTAAAAAGAATTCTATTAAATCGTAGAAAATAGAATTCTTATTGTTTCTTACTAGTGTTTCTCGAAGTCCTATAAGTGATTAAGCTGGATAATTAAGTGATTAAGCTGAATAATAAATATGAGATAACTGAAAGCAATATCGCATAACGATTGGTTAATTAAAATTGCCGATTTAAACATAGATTATCTATTTAATCTAATTTGTTGAACTTATCTGTTTTTGGGTCAACGGCCTGTAAATTTTTAACTCCACACTTTCTTTACTTCGGGTATGATAAAAAGTAAAATTATATAGGGCTTCAAAATTATATCGCTGTCAATATTATTATTTACTTTATATTTCAAAACTTCGTAAATGAAATAAATGTTGGAGGATCACCATTTTGATCGCTATAGGTACTTCTTTGTTATTTCAACCAAATATAATAGATGCCAAATCATCTATTGTACTTTTTATATACTATAATATCTAATAATCTAGAAGCTCTTTTAATGATATATTTAGGACTTGGGCTAAAGCTAATAACGTTTCAAATTGAACATTTACTTCACCCCTTTCAATTTGTCCAATAGTTTTTTTGTTTATGTAATCACTACGATCAGCAAGTTCCTGTTGAGACATTGGACGATTCTGATACTCAACGCTTTTAATTTTACGTCTTAACTTCAAAACATGCTTTCCAAATTTTATTCTTTCCTTGATAAAGTCTATTTTATTCATATGTTAAATTTCATTGGAAAAAACAAAATTATTGGTACCCTAAAGGGTACTGTTATATTTTTTTAATATATTTGTTCAATTACTTCTAATAAGAAGTGTAAATTTGCGATTCTTCATATAAAAATATTTGAAGCATTTCGCTTTGAATCCTGTTTCAAAAAACTTGGCAGTTTAAACCCACAGGATGATAAGTAGACTGCTCACGCTTACGGGCGTGGGTTTCTATGTTTTATCCAAATAAATATTGATGTTTTTTTTCATAAAATCTATCATCTCTTACACAAGCAAATATTCTTAAGATCAATTTATTCCTAATAGCATTGATAATCGACATCACA
>JASCOE010000008.1 GCA_029959285.1 Flavobacteriaceae bacterium PS02337 | reverse complement strand
CGTAACTTAATCGTACTGCTGATGATTTAAACTCAGCACTGTAAACTCGTTTTTTCATAATTCTAAGATATTTATTTTTATTTAAACAGTCTTAAAATTTATGTCCCAGTAAATGTAGCAACTCCAGTTGAACTCCGACAAGCAGTTAGACCTGCTTTCCAAACGCTTTATCGTGTTTGAAATTGATGCGATTAAAGACCACAAAATCCTCTTTCCCATAGTCACAATTATCATTATGGAAGTTTTTATCAACAAGATGCGGAGGCTGAAAGGTATCCGAAAACTCATCCTGATTGAAGAAGCGTGGAAAGCGATTGCCAAAGAAGGAATGGCGGAATATATAAAATATTTATTTAAAACCGTCCGCAAATTCTTCGGAGAGGCGATTGTCGTTACGCAAGAGGTAGATGATATTATCCAGTCGCCCATTGTAAAAGAAAGTATCATCAACAATTCCGACTGTAAAATCCTCTTAGACCAGCGTAAGTATATGAATAAATTCGATGACATACAGGCAATGTTGGGGCTTACAGATAAGGAAAAAGGTCAGGTACTTTCTATCAATATGAACAACGATGCAAGCCGACTGTACAAAGAGGTTTGGATTGGCTTAGGTGGTACGAACTCGGCAGTCTATGCCACCGAAGTTAGTTTGGAGGAATACCTCGCATACACCACCGAAGAAACCGAAAAAATGGAGGTAATGCAATTAGCTTCCGAATTGGACGGTAACGTAGAACTCGCCATTAAGCATATCGCAATGCAAAGGCGTGACAAAGCAAATCAATAGTCATTAACATTTTAAAATTCATAAAAATGAAAAAGTTCCTTTTTATGGTGTGTACGGCACTAATGCTCGCCGTAGCACCGTCCGCAAAAGCACAATGGGTAGTAACCGACCCCACAAATCTGGCATCGGGTATTCTCAACAGTGCGAATGAAATCGTACAGACTTCTTCCACGGTATCCAATGTAATTAAAAATTTCAAGGAAGTGGAAAAGGTGTATAAACAGGGTAAGGAGTATTACGACAAGCTACAAGCTGTAAATAATCTTGTAAAAGATGCACGTAAGGTACAGCAGACTGTATTGCTTGTCGGTGACGTATCCGAAATGTATGTTACCAACTTCGGTAAGATGATGAACGACCCGAATTTTTCTGCACAGGAATTGGCAGCTATCAGCAATGGTTATTCGGCATTGCTGAATGAAAGTACCGAACTGCTGAAAGAACTCAAACAGATTGTAACCTCATCAAGCCTTTCGCTGAACGACAAAGAGCGTATGGATATTATTGATAGAGTGTACAAAGAAGTAAAGGAATACCACAGCTTGGTACGCTACTATACCAATAAGAATATCTCTGTAAGTATTCTAAGAGCAAAAAAGCAGAACAATACCAAAAGAGTGCTTGACCTCTATGGAACTCCTAACCAAAAATACTGGTAGTTATGGAATTTCAAAATCTTCACGAAGTCCTACGCTCATTATATGATGAGATGCTCCCACTGTCCGCCGATATGGCGGCAGTGGCTAAAGGGATAGCCGGATTGGGGGCTTTGTTCTATGTTGCCATAAAAGTATGGCAGGCTTTGAGCAGGGCTGAACCCATTGATATGTACCCTTTGCTTCGTCCTTTCGCTTTGGGGCTTTGCATTATGTTTTTCCCAACTATCGTATTGGGAACAATCAATGCCGTGTTAAGTCCGGTGGTACAGGGTACTCACACAATCCTCGAAAATCAGGTGCTTGACCTCAACAATTTGCAGGCGAAAAAAGACCTGCTCGAACGGGAAGCTATGCTACGAAATCCTGAAACAGCCTATCTCGTATCAAATGAGGAATTTGATAAAAAGCTCGAAGAATTGGGCTGGTCGCCCGGCGATTTGATTACGATGTCGGGAATGTATATGGATAGGTTTGCCTACCAAACCGAACAAGCTATTAAGAATTGGTTTCGCAATCTGTTAGAGGTACTGTTTCAGGCGGCAGCTTTGGTTATTGATACCATAAGGACGTTCTTTCTCATTGTCCTGTCCATACTCGGGCCGATAGCCTTTGCGATAAGCGTGTGGGACGGTTTTCAGTCCACGCTCACGCAATGGCTGACCCGATACGTCAGCGTTTACCTGTGGTTGCCTGTGGCAGACCTGTTCAGCTCTATGCTTGCCAAAATACAATCCCTCATTATCGAAAAGGATATAGCAATGCTTGCCGACCCTACTTACATACCTGATACGAGCAATACCGTGTACATCATTTTTATGATTATCGGCATCATCGGGTACTTCACTATCCCGACAGTAACAGGTTGGGTAATCCAAGCCGGAGGCGCAGGAAACTTTACCCGCAATGTAAACTCCACAGCAATGAAAGCCGGAAACATCGCCGGAGCAGGCGCAGGCTCAACAGTTGGAAACATCGGCGGTAAACTGATGAATAAATAATCATTAATCATTCTAAAAAATGGAATTTAAAACGCTAAGAAATATCGAAAACAGCTTTAGGCAGATAAGATTATATGCCATTGTGTTTGCGGTTCTCTGCATTAGCGTGGTAGGTTACGCCGTATGGCGTTCCTACCGCTTTGCAGAAGAACAACGCCAAAAAATCTATGTGCTGGATAATGGAAAATCGTTGATGCTTGCCTTATCGCAAGATGCAAGTATCAACCGACCTGTGGAAGCAAGGGAACACGTCAGGCGTTTTCACGAACTCTTTTTTACGCTTGCTCCCGACAAGAACGCTATCGAAAGCAATATGAGCAGGGCATTCAACCTTGCCGATAAATCAGCTTTTGATTATTACAAAGACCTGTCGGAAAAGGGCTATTACAGCAGGATTATTTCGGGGAATGTACAGCAACGCATTGAGGTGGATAGTGTCGTGTGCAATTTCGACACCTATCCTTATGCGGTGCGTACCTACGCCAAACAATTCATTATCCGTTCGAGCAACGTGACCAGGCGTAACCTGATTACTTCCTGTTATCTCGTGAACTCTGTCCGTTCGGACAACAACCCGCAAGGCTTCAACATCGAAAAGTTTGCAGTGATAGAAAACAGGGATATAGAAGTTATCGAACGCTAAAAAAACAATCTTATGGAAGCATTATCAGATTTAAGCACGTTTGCAAAAATCCTTACCGATAAAGGATATAACGGCTATTTCCATACGCAGGGAGCGTATGCTGGAAAGTTGAAGGAAAGTATCGGCGAATACCTCGAAAACTGCCAAAAAGGTACAGATAGTTTGCCTAAACAGGACTTGTTGCTGACGGGCTACCTGCAATGGTCGGGCGAAGACAAGCCAAGTGTAGAATGCAGTATGTGGGTAAAATACCTGAACGGCAAATTCTCGCTTAACAGAATGGAGGTTGCAAGGAAAGACCAATTTGGGCAACTGCTGAAAAAATCGGAACTGACAAACCTGTCAGTCATATCCGCACCCAAAGCGGTTGAGGCAGTCGCTTTGGTCAATGAAGAACCGAAGCAAAAGGCAGGTCAAAGTCCTAAGCGTTTCAAGCTATAACAACAGAAATAGTAAGGTTATGAAAAAACTAAGAGCAAATATGGACAGGTACTTTGACAAGCTGGACGAACGCTGGCGGGCATTGCCCTTGCGGAAACAGCACCAATACACACTTTACTTTTTTGTGGGGTATCTACTGCTTACGGCAGGTGTCATTTGCAAAGTATGGTACGATACCTCAAAGTCGGGTAACGATATGGTCATTGAGCATATCGAAAACCCTGTCCTCAAAAAAAGTAAAAGTCCTGCAAGATTGCAGGACACATTATCAACAATTCTAAAAAACAAGATTTATGAAAGAAAATGAGAACAAAAAGTCGGTTGTTCGGGTAACGGAAGGGAACCAGGCAGCAACCACTGATGTACTGCAAGACGGTACACAGAACAAAGCCGAAAAGCTCAAAAAGCCACTCATATTTGGCTTAATGGGAATTGTCTTCGTAGGTTGTATGTACCTCATATTTAAACCATCCGCAGACAAAAAGGAAATTGAGAACATCGGGCTGAACGATGCAGTACCGGAGGCTACCGGAGCAGGAATGCCTGCCGACAAAGGCAAGGCTTACGAGTTGGAAATGCTGGAACGCAAAGAGCAAGAAAAACGCAATGCACTTACCACGCTTTCTGACTATTGGAATACTGAAGACAAAAAAGAGCCTAATGATGAATTTCCCGAAGAAGACGAAAACAGCAGCTATGGCGTTGGCAGAGGTTCGGGAAGAAACGGCAATCCTGCATTGAGCAGTTACCGCAATGCACAAAGCACATTGGGTTCATTTTATCAGGATAACAACTCTGAAACAACAGAACTCCGCAGGCAATTGGACGAACTAAAAGAACAATTAGCCGAGAAAGATGTACCTAAATCTGTAACCGTTGATGACCAGCTTGCCATAATGGAGAAATCCTACCAGATGGCGGCAAAGTATCTGCCAACAGGTACAAATTCGACAGAAGCCCCACCTGCTAAGGATGCAGGTACGGCTACCGCAGGTTCAACTCAAAAGGAGCATTTTGTGGCATTCACACCTACAAGAAAGAACACCGTTTCCGCTTTGTATCGTGAGCCTACGGACAGTGCCTTTTTAGCCGATTGGAGCGAAACAAGAAACCGGGGCTTTTATACCGCAGGTTCTATTGAGCAAACGGCACAACCGAAAAACAGTATCAAAGCCTGTGTACACGATGCGCAAACGGTTATTGGCGAAACAGGGGTACGATTGCGATTGTTAGAGCCAGCCCAAACGCCTCAACGTACCATTCCGAAAGGAACGATTGTAACAGCTAATGCCAAATTTCAGGGAGGTCGATTGCAGCTAAAGATTACCTCCGTAGAATTAGAGGGCAACATCATTCCGGTTGATATTACTATTTACGATTTGGACGGACAGCAAGGCTTGTACGTTCCGTATTCGCCCGAAATGAACGCCCTTACCGAAATGGCGGGCAATATGAGCCAGACTTCGGGAACAAGCATAATGCTCACGCAGAATGCAGGACAACAGGTTGCTGCTGATTTAAGCCGTGGCGTGGTACAGGGTGTTTCGGGCTATTTCGCCAAAAAGGTAAGAACCCCAAAGGTTACGCTAAAAGCAGGGCATCAGGTCTTCCTTGTATCTAAAAAATAATGTTGAACTCAAATAATTTAAACAATGAAAAATCATTTAAAAACCTTTTGGGCATTTGCCCTGATACTCGGCTTTGCCGTACAATCTTACGCACAGGATAGTGCAAAAACTCCGCTTGCATTAGGCAAGATAGAACCGTATAGAATGGAAGTTACCTACGATAAAACTTCACATCTTATTTTTCCGACCGCCATCCGTTATGTGGATTTGGGAAGCGAATACCTGATTGCTGGAAAAGCGGAAGATGCGGAAAATGTATTGCGTGTAAAAGCATCGGTAAGGGAATTTGAAGCGGAAACCAATTTTTCAGTTATCACAAATGACGGGCGTTTTTACAGTTTCAATGTGTATTACAGTCCCTATCCCGAAGCGTTGAGCTATGACCTCTTGACAATGCAAAAGGCGGTTGATAAAGCCAACGGAAACGATGTGCTTTTTGAAGAATTGGGCAACAATTCGCCATCATTGGCAGGCTTGCTTTTGGAAACCATTTACAAAAAGGACAAACGTATTGTAAAGCATATCGGGGCTAAGAGTTTCGGTATTCAGTTTATCCTCAAAGGTATCTACATACACAACGGCAAATACTATTTCCATACGGAATTGAGAAACCGTACCAATGTGCCGTTTCAGATTGATTTTGTGAATTTCAAAGTGGTGGATAAAAAGGTAGCCAAACGTACCGTAGTGCAGGAACGCCCGATGATACCGCTTAGGACTTACAAACCATTGGATGAGATTGGCGGAAAAACGACCGAGCAAAACGTGTTCCTGTTAGACCAATTTACCATTGCCGATGACAAGGTACTACTTATTGAGATTTTCGAGAAAAACGGTGGCAGGCATCAGACACTCCAGATAGAAAATTCCGACTTAATCAAAGCTCGTTTGATTAACGATATGCACCTGAAATTTTAATAACCTTTTAAAGTAAATAATATGAAAAAGTATATCTATACCGTGATGCTCATCTTTATGGCCATCACGGTCACACAGGCACAAAGAATGTTACCTAAACAGAAAGGATTGGAAGTGAGTACGGGTGTGCTGTCCGATGATAAAATCGGTAACGATTATTACATCAATGTAGCAATGACCGTAAACGGCAAAAATGGTAACTACCAGCTTTGGGCGTTGGAATATACACACCAATACCACGATTATAAAGACCTCCGCATACCGCAGGAAACTTATACCGCAGAGGGCGGTTACAGTTTCTTCCTGTTGGGCGATGTTCGTAAGAACATCACGCTGAACTTTGGAATAACAGGCGTAGTCGGTTACGAAAGCATCAACCGTGGCGAAGCAATGTTGTATGACGGAGCGAAGATACTGAGCGAAGACAATTTTGTTTACGGAGCAGGCGGACGGCTCACATTTGAAACGTACCTGTCCGACCGTTTTGTGTTAGTCCTGCAAGGGCGTACAAAGGTTTTGTGGGGTACAGACTTGGAACAATTCCGACCGTCCGCAGGCGTGGGATTAAGGTTTAATTTTTAAAATGTAAAATGATGATAGCAATATTCAATAAATTCAGGATAGGATTAAGCTCAATATATATACTCTTGGCAATCCTCACGGCTTCGGTTACGTTGGTATCTTGTAGCAAAGACGATGAACTCGAAATACAGAACGATTTCCCTTTTGAGGTCAAAGTAATGCCTGTACCCAAAGATATTGCCAGTGGGCAGACCGTAGAGATACGGATTACCATACAGCGAACAGGCAATTACAGCAACACGCAATATTTTCTCCGCTACTTTCAATTTGACGGTCAAGGCACATTGCGGTATTATGACGAACCACCGTATTTGCCAAACGATTTGTATTCGTTGCCAACGGAGCAGTTCCGGTTGTATTACACTTCGGCATCTACCGTATCACAATCCTTTGAGGTTTGGATTTCCGATAACTTCGGTAACGAAAAGCAGTTGAGCTTTCAGTTCAACAGTAGTGATTAATGCTACTTATATAAAAGCAAAACCGACTGTTACAGGTCGGTTTTTTGCTTTTCAGCTTTCGGTGTACGTTGTTTTTTGTTTAAATTTACTTGAATTATAATCTTAACGGGTATGGATACAGTTACGGCTCAATTGGTGTTTGGTATTATTGTTATCGTTATTGCGATAGTGCTTATTTATTGGATAAACCGCAGGAAATTTTATAGGCGTAATGGTATGGGTGCAGAGGGATTTTCGAGTTTTGAAGCATCTGTATTTACCCGTTTTATAGAACGTGTCGGCAAATGGATTGCATACGCTTTGATAATTCTCGGTATTGTCTGTATATGGACTTATAGCCAAATGAAAAAGGACAAAGAGAAGCAACAAGTGGAGATACCTAACTCGAAATAAGTATTTTTATGGAAATTTAGATTATATGATTTAGTATTCATAATAAAGAGGAAAATTATAAAATGACAAAATCCTTTGATGACATAACCCTACGAAATATATCTGATATTATATCAAATATACTGACACATACGAAAATTACAGAACATTTATCAGGTGCTGGTATTTCTCAATCTCAATATGGCACAAATAAAACAGACAGATTGTTTTATGCTTTAAAAGAAAGACAAGCACAAGACAGATGTGGAAATAATGTATTGGCATTTGTTGTTAGATTATTAAATCCTAAAAGATATAATTCCGAAGATGAATTTGAAAAAGATAGAACAACTATCAATGAGAAACTTGTTTATGAAGGGATAGAAATTGATAAAAGTGGACAGCCCCGACAAGTTGATAAGGCGAAAACTATTTCGGAAGCAAAAAGCAGGTCACTAAAAATCAAAGAAAAAGTACACGGAATTGGAGTTCATTCAGAAATTTTGCCTTATTGTGAAGCTGAATGGTTAAAGGAAAATTATTTTCACGCTATACTTGAAATTACGAAAAGTGTAGCAGAGAGGCTTAGGCAAAAAAGTGGCTATACTTCAGACGGAGCAGATTTAGTTGATGATTGTTTTGCGTTGGGAAAGGACAAAAGACCTATGCTTGCTTTCAATACTCTGAAAAATCAAAGCGAAGAAAGTGAACACAAAGGTTTTGGAAATTTCTGCAAAGGATTTTTTTCTATGTACAGAAATCCAAAAGCACACAACCCCAAAATATTGGAAGATACCCAACTTTCACAAATGACAGAAGTTTTGGTTGTAGCAACAATTATTCACAACAAACTTGATAACACTTATAAAACGGGGCTTAAATAAAAAAAATCGGATAGCTCAAAAGGTTATCCGATTTTTCGTTTATGGCAAAAGTAAAAAGCCAAACACTGCCTTTCAACGCCAATCAATGCAACCTTTCCCAATCCTGCAATAAGCCTTTATAAATTCGACTTCCACAGAAAAAATGAGCAAACAATGGAAGTTATTGCAATACAAAAAACCGCATTGGACGGAATGAAGAATGACCTAAGGGAACTTTTGGAAATGACCGAAAATGCCACACGAAAATATACCCCGATTTTCAAAGAGGAGCAATGGCTCGATAACCAGGAAGTGTGTTTGATGATGAACATTACCAAACGGACTTTGCAGACCTACAAGGACAAAGGCTTATTACCATATTCCAAACTGAACCGCAAGAATTATTATAAACGCTCGGACGTACAGGCTTTACTCGAAGCCGGACAGCCGTACAATACCAACGACAATGGATTTACTGACGAATGAAACGGAAGAAATCATCGCCCATCAGGAAATGATAATGCAGTTGAGAAACCGTATTGAAGAAATATTAAAAAATTACCGTCCTGTAATGAACGGAGAAATATACTTGTCGGGCGAAGATGTGTGTAGGCTGTTACATATCAGTAAACGGACTTTACAGCAATACCGTGACGATAATATCCTGCCGTATATACAAATTGGGGGTAAGATTATTTATAAGGAAACGGATATTCTGACCGTCTTAGAACAGAACTATATAACCAATGACAGACATTGCTTCTAATTAATTTGGTTCTGACTATGTTTCAACGGAAGGACTTTAGTATATTTGCTATGTAAAATATAACAATACTTAAAGTGTTTTTGCTTTAGGTCTTGGTACTGAAAACTGGTAATTTTTTGTATCCCCAAGACAATAAGTAAGAACGCTCACGTCATAGGCGTGGGCGCTCGCTTATTCGGGGATTAAGGCGTACCAGTGCCTCAGTATCGGTAAGTGTGGTTGCCTGCGCTTCTTTTTTTTGTGCAGGGCTACATCAACTCAAAAAAGTAATGATATGGAAACTGGTACAGCACAACAAAAAATTGCCCTCGCCTTTATCAATGATAAAAGCCCGATTTTGGATTTGACCTGCAACGACCTCGTTGCTTCAGGAATTGAAGTATTGTTCCGTTCTGAAAACATTGAAGACGGACTATCTCAATTACCAGCATTAAAAACACTTCCCAACATTTGTATTATTGACCTTGATTTTTACAATAAGAATGTGCTGGCACAGCTTCAAGAATTGAGAACACAATATCCAACCATTAACCTGATTGCACATAATGATATTGATGCAGAAAAAGCCGTAAAACCTCTTTTGGAAATTGGTTTTACAGGTTATTTGCTCATTGGTAGCGATACGGACGATTTTAAAAAAGCTATTGATGTTGTTACCAATGGCGGTAGATATTTTAGTGTGGGAGTAGCGGAAATTGCACAGGAATATTTCAGTAATAAGTAACGTTCCGATTATAATAGTATAACTGACCTATTCCTTTGCTAAATAATTTAGTTTTCTTATTTTTAGAAGATTAAAATATAGCTATGGTAGGCAATAAGGAAAAAGAGTTGAGTTTGTTCGATTTTCAATCGAAATTTGGCAGTGATGCTGATTGTTTAGCTTATCTGTCGGCATTGAAATGGCAAGATGGTTACAAGTGCAAGAAATGCGGTTATGGGAGTTATTGCAAGGGAATAAAAGAGCATGACCGTCAGTGCAATCGCTGCCGTTACTTGGAATCTCCTACAGCGGGCACCCTATTCCATAAGGTTAAGTTTCCTTTAGTCAAAGCCTTTTACGCAGTGTACTTCATAAGTACAAACAAAAAGGGTATTGCTAGCACCGAGCTTGGTAGAAAGTTAGGGCTTAAGCAAAAAGTAGCATGGTTATTCAAACGCAAAGTAATGAAAGCGATGGAGAGCAGCGGTAAATTTCCTTTGCGCGGAGTTGTGGAAGTTGACGAAACATTTGTTGGCGGTCAGGATGAAAACTCCAAAGGACGTAAAAAGGGAAACAAGAAGCTTGTGGTGGTTGCTGTAGAAAAGAAAGGCAACGGAGTTTCCCGCTTTTACGCCAAGGTGATAGACAAAGCTGATGCGAACAACTTAGGCAGCTTCATGAAGCAAAAAATAGAGCCACAGGCTAAGGTGACCACCGACCAATGGACAGGCTATAAGCCACTATTGAAAGATTTCGAAAATATGGAACGTGTCAAATCTGGTAAGAAAGGTGAGAACTTCCCGGAACTCCACAGGGTTATTATGACCTTTAAGAGCTGGTTGAGAGGGATGTACCAACACGTTGGAGACCTACAGGAATATATTAATGAATATACCTATCGGTTCAATAGGAGTTTTATGAAAGGGAATATTTTTGACAACCTAGTATATCGGATGGTCTGCCATAAACCAGAACACTATAATATGATTATTACTTAAAGGAATAGGTCAATAGTATAAAATATCTGTTCTAATCAAGCGGCGTTCTTTTGCTTCTTTTCTTTGGTCGCTTATGTGAAAAGAAAAGAAGTCATTGCATACCTAATCATTGGGATAATGAATATCCCACACAATAATGTCGCAACCTGTTTGGTAAAAGGTAGAGAAAGGAAATTGTGTAGCGGTGCATTTTGACAAAGGGGTTGCACCGATTTGATGCAAAAAGACTGTCCCGACCATCGGGAGGATCTGTCTTTTTGCCGCCCGACTTTTCGGGTCAGGCGACTTTTATCGGGTGGGTGCGGAAATCTTTCAGATTGTGAAAAAATCCTTTGTATTCAGTCATTCCCCTGCGAAATAAGTTCCACAGCAAAGAACAACCCATTTGGGTTAATGAGGAATTGATAAACAAGTCCTGGTGTTCCAACGCTTCGGCAAGGGAGCAACTTGGCGTGTTATCCTCTTGTTCGGATTGCTTCAGCAATTCGCCAAATTCATCGGTAACAAATGGCAGGCTTGCCACCGTTTGGTATTTCTCTGAATTGGGTTGCTTTATCTCTCCGATAGTAGATAGTAGCACTTGTCCTGTATCTTGGCTGTTGCCAAAATCCAACCAATATTTCGGCTCATCTTGGTAGTGTCTGCGGTAACTTATTTCTTTAAGAATTTCAGCAACGCCAAACCTCGCCTGTACATTGTCCACACAAGTAATAGTAATGATTGCCCTTGCTTTTTCGGGTATTCTACCAAACTTGTCCTTTTCAAATTTTACCGTTTCGGCTTTCCAATTTGTACCGATGCAACGATTGATACGGTTTATCAATGCAACCGATTTGTACAATCCTGTTTCACTTTCAAAAAAACGCTGTCTGCCTAAATTGGCACTCGTGATAACATCATCATCCCAAAGGCGGACTTGCAACCCTGCGTGTCCCAACGCTATCAAGCTCTCGTTTATTTCCATTAAAGCGGTCAATACTTTTGAGCCTGTGCCACCTGCCCCGATAAGGTTTACCGAAATTGGGTTTGTCGGATTGAGCAGATAATTGTCCGTAAAATGGATTGCTGTTTTTGCTGTATTCATCACAATAGATTTTTAAGGGTTTTGTTATTCTTTTTTAATACTTCTTTCGGAAAAGGTTTATCAGTATTGATAAGGTCTTTCCAAAGGTTTACAATGTTTTTTTTCGTGAGGTTCTCGCATAATGAATGGCTGAAATAGGAATTAAAAAAATAATGTTCCCACGCCTGTGTAAATTCCTCAACCGAAGCCGAATTTTTAATATCAATACTAACAGTACCCATACATACATTGCCCTTTTCGTAGATATTGAAGAAAGGTGCGTAATGCAATGGCGTTTTCTCGGTGGGTCTTCTGTCGCTTGCCAAAGCAAATACAGTAAGACTGCTTTTGCTCGCTAACCAAAGCATTGGCGGTACTTGTGCCATTCCGTTGGATATGCCCAAACTATCCACAAAATACAGTTGTCTTTGCTGTGCTTTGGTGTACCATAATACTATACCTTTTTCAGCATTTGGATTGATATGCAGAATGTTTGTAGGCAATATTCCCTTTGACTTTAAAAAGGCTGTGTTCTTTTCTTCATCGGTCTGTAACGCCTTTGCCAATACGTTGGCTTCTTTTACGGTCAATGGGTGGGCATTGATAGGCGTTCCGTTGCTATCCATATCGAAATGCTCCACGTACATTGCTGTATCTGTTCCTTTGGTTTCATAGAAAACCAAAGCGGATTTTGGATAGTATAATGTGCCGAAATCTTTGGTTATGTCGTTTACGGTGTTCATTTTTCTGTTGTTTTATAGTTATATAATAAGTAAGAAAGGTCATCCAACAATTCAAACAGGCGATTTTCAAAATCAAGGTTGCCTTGTGTTATTTTACTGCCGTCAAATGCTTTGCAAATGGTCGGCTCTTCCATTTTTCCGTATTCGTTGAACTCATTGTTGATGCTTTCGGAAAGGCTTTCATATAGCCAACCTTTGGTATCTGCGATAAATGAAATGTACTTTTCCATTCCGATTGCTTCGGTTTCGTAATCATCGTCATAAGGGTCTTCTTCGGGCAATGGTGCGTTTCTAAAAAAAGTTGCTTTCGGATATTCAGTACAAAGGGCAAACGCATTACACGCTACCTGCCAACATTCCCTGTCGAACGTGTCAAGGCTTTTAAATCGGTTCAAACGCTGTTCAAATATCTTTAGATTGCTTCGGTTAAATAACTTTTGTTCTATCCTGTCGCCAATATATTCGGCATTTCTCAACTCACTTCTATATGTTTCTGTTTCGTCCGTTTCCTCGTCCTGTTCTACCCAATCTTTATGCGTTTCATACAACCAATACAAATAGCTGTCTTCCTGCCTGTAATACGGCACATCGGCAATATGGTACAGATAACTGCATACCGATACAAGTAGCTGTGCGGTCTTTTTACGCTTCGGGTCTTTGAGCATTTTAAAGAGTGGTGCAATAGGAATATAATACAAGGTTGTACCTACATTATACCTTTCCTCACTTACAAAAAAGGTTTTCTTACTATCCTGTACCAATTTGAAACTGTCCCAATTTATGTTGGTACGTTTTACTTTGGTTTCCATATCCCACATAGATAATACTACATTGTATGGAAACTCAAAATCTTGGGTTTGCATCGGTTCAATGCTGTAATGCTCGGCAAGTCGGGAAAGGGACTTGTAAAAATCCCTCTCCGTTTTCTGACAAGCCTGTACGGATTGTGCTGTTTTCAGTTTAGGCAGAAACGTACACTTTAGAATACCATTGGTAGCATTGCTATCGGTACGGATTTCTGCTTGTCTTTCTGCACTTGGTTTGCGTCCTTTGGTCTTTGTAGCCAATTTGCGAACTCGCCCAACTGTCGGTGTAACTGCTGTTGTCGTTTCTGTTCGGGTATATTGATTGTTCCCGATATGATGTTGCGTTGCATAATTCATCGTTTTAAAATTTTGGTTTAACCTTTCGTACCCATTACGCTCTCAAATTTGTACTCTACCGCATCGTCTTTTATCTGTGGTGCAGATGCTTTTGCCGTTGTCAAAATCGGGTACATATTGGCGTAAAAATTCATTACGGCTTCCACGCTCCAACGTGGCTCTGGGTCGGTCAGTCTGATGTCCTGTCCTTTGTCTTTGAGTATGAAAACTCGTTCTAATTGCGTTGCTAATAACATAACTTTCTAATTTTGGGGTTAACACTTTTATTCTTCCTCGTCCGCTTCATCAATAGGATAATCGGCAGTAACTTCTTCCACCTTTGGCGGTTCGGGTGTAGCTTCTTCCATTGCTCCGAAAAGGCTCGGTGTTGCGAACTTGTCGGACAATGAAGTTTTGCGTTTGCGTATCTCGTCCGCTTTTTCGGGAAACTCCGTTATATCGGGTACTTTCATCCACGCTTCGCGGAACTTGCCCTCTTTCTCCAACTCGTCAGCCTTTACCATAGCATCTTTAAATTTCTTGTCTTTGGCTTCTTTTTCCTTTTTCTCCTTTTCTGCTTTTTCTTTCTCGATTGCCGATTGCTTTTTAACTTCTTCCAATTGCTTTAAGAATTTTTCCATATCCACCATTAAGCCCGATACCTTTTGTATAGGTGTGGTAATCTGTTCAAAAAATCCCTCGTCAAACTCTTGGGGTGTGGCGTTAAATGTCAATGGGGGAATAAGGTTTTTGGCACTATCTCCGCATTGTTCGTTATTGAGCAATACTGTTACGATTAGGTTGCTTTCTATTCCTTTTGAAATGTTCAGTTGCAATACTCCTGTAAAGTCCAACTGCTGTATCTGATTGAAAAAATTTGTGTTCATCGTTCTTTGATTTTAATTGTTGTTTAACCGTTTTTTGATTGCTTTTAGTTTCTCGTATATGTCCATCCAATAGGCATTTTGCCTTTTATCGAAGTCTGAAAAACTTTTGTCCTCGTGGCTATACCCTGTATTTCGTTTGGCAATACAGATAGCTTCTTTTAGGTCGGTTACTTCAATTTCGTAACCGTTCAAATCCGTTATTTTCATACCTGTTCTAATTCTTATTTAGTGATTTCCGCTATTTGGTCAATCCTGCCGTAAACAATACTTCTAAGGCTTGTTTTGTCGGGGGCGTTGTATTCTGCCCAACTGCCGTACTGCTTCACTACATAGGTTTTCAAAATATCCTCAAACCCGAAGCGATAACCCATAAGGGGTACGGCTCTTTTGAAGTAGGCATTTCGGTTTACTGCTTCCGCAAGCCAATTTTTTTCTGCTCGGCTCAACTTGTCGCTTTTGTTCAGTTTTTCCCTTAGTAGGTAAACCTTTGCATTTTGCAGGGTTTCCAATTCGGGAACATCGTAGCGTACAAACTTTGTGGCTATTGCTGTCGTTTCCATTGTATCTGCTTTAAGTGTTATGAATTAGTTTCAGCATCGGTGTATTTTCCATTTTCATAGTAGCCTATAAGCCGTTCCCAAAGCCGTATTAGGCTGTCGGTATCTACATAGAAATACTCTGTTCTGTTGCAATAGATGATGTATATAGCTTCATCCCTGTATTGCGTTTCAAGGCTTTTTTCTTTAGCCATACTTTTGGCTTCGTCTATGGTTTTTGCTTTCATATTCTGCTGTTTTGTATCGTTATCAATCTTTACTATATCCACAATGGCACATTCGGGACAACCCTCTACGGCTGTTATCTGCTGTATTGCTCTCTGCTTTCCGCTAAGTGATACTACTGTCAGCGTTACTTTGCCTGTGTCGTGTTTCAGCGTTGCTTTATAGGTTTCCATTGTCATAGCTGTTGTTTATAATAGGCTACCACCGATTAAGGCGGTAGCCTGTGGTTATCTAATTAAGGTTTAGGATTTCCGCACCGTCCAGAGCAAATGCAGTACATAGTTCAAATGCTTTCTGCGATTTGAGTTGGGCAGTACCACCCAATACAATGCTCTGCAACTTGGCTTCGTCATTCTTGTAACTCCTTACATTCTGATAGTAGCCTGTCACAGAATTGTACGCTCCGAACAACGTACCTTTGGTAGTGTCCATTTGTTGGGTGTCGCTTATCATAGCATACGCAAAAGCATCCTCAACGACATTTTTGAACACGGTGGAAATTTCATCTTCCGCACCTTTTTTGATTAGGTCAAGCGTTTCCTTATTTGGGCAAAGTGCCAACTGTATTAGCTTTCTTACTTCTCGGTCTGTTACCTTTACTTTTGCCCATTCGTTGAAAATGCCCTCTAATTGGTTGCTCAATGTGTTGGCAAGTCCCATAATCTTGTGAGCGTTCTCGATACGTTGTTTTGCTCCCGAAGTGTGCTTGATACGGACTACATTGGTCATACTGCGTAACGAAGCATTCAGCGTGTTTTGGCATACAATACGGATAGGCGTAAATGCGGCTGTGATACTTCCGCTACCATCGTGCGAAGTGGTTAGGAAAATGTACTTTTCCGTAACATCATCGCCATTGCCTACACGGATATAGTCGGGCAATTTGGCTGTGATAAAAACACGTTCTCCGTTGCCTAACGCTCCTGCGGTTTCGTACAGAATGCCCTCGCCACCGCCTACAATGGCATCAAAGAAATTAAAGGCTTCACGGTTTTGTACGATATGGTAATCCTTACCGACTACGCCCAATACTGCATTGTTATCGGTGCGTATGTTGGCGAAATAGTTAGGTACTTCTAATTCGCTACTGTCTATCTCTATGCCGTTGGTGGTTTCGATAATGCCCGAACCTTTGGTAAATAGTGGGGATTTTACGACTTCGTAATCTAACCCTGCGTATTTGATTGCTTCCTCACTTGTCGGGTATTGTTCTACGATTTGACCTAAACCGTGCCACGCTTTTTGTTGTACGCTAAAAAATGAATAACGTCCTGTTCTCTCGTTGAAATTGATATTATGTGCCATAATGCTTAAAATTTGATGTTTAAAAAATGATTGAATACTCGTTGTTAGAATGGGAGGTCGTCATCTGCTCCCTGTGCAGTAAAGCTGTTGTTCTCGGCTTGTGCAGTAGCCTGTATGGTTTCGGCTCTCTTACTACCTCCGTGCAGTTTGATTTGAGAGGTATGAAAGTTCAGCCCCGAATGTGCTTCGCCGTTTTTGCCTATCCACGCCCTTGTGCTTATTCTGCCTGTGAGTTCTACCAAAGTGCCTTTTGTGAGTAGGCTTGCCACGTTTGCAGAAATCCAATAGGCACAATCGAAATAGGTTGTTTGCTCTATTCGTTCACCTTGCTTGTTTTTGTAGCTTTCATTGGTCGCTACTGAAAAGTTTACTACCTGTTTTTCGTTCGACAATGTGCGTACTTCCGCATTTTTTGTCAGTCTTCCGATAATGTTCATAATCGTCCTGTTTTAAAAGTTTTACATTTTGTTACGTTCGCTTTTCTCGTTTCCTGCTTCCTGTTGTGGTTTGCTCCGCTTCGCTTCGCATAATTTTTTCCAAAAGAAAAACCGGAAAAAAGAAAGCAGATAATCCAAGCGGGCAATAGCGAAAACCAAGAAAAAAAATGATTTAATGGGGGTTCCTTTAGGGGGAAACCGTTCATTCATTTTTTTTATTGGTGGGTGTGTGCGGTGGCTGCCCGCTATAACTTAGCTGCCTTTTTACCGGTTGATTGTGGAAATATTCTGTTCTAATTTTTATGGAATAAATGACCAGGCTATGAGAGCCTGAAATAGAGGTTGGAATAATCGAAAAGTAAGGGCATAAAAAAAGCAGGATAGTTAAATCCTGCTTCAATCTGATAAGTAAAGAATGCACTAATTTTTAAACCATAATTTCTTCGGTATTGTAAATTTTATCTGCGTTTGTATGTTCATTCAATAATGCTATTTCTTCCCGTTCCATTTTAATAATAAACGCATCTTCCATTGCCTTAAATTTAGGCGAAACCAAATCCATATCCTTACTGATTTTTTGGCTGGTAATCTTAGCATAAATCTGTGTAGTGGAAATATTCTTATGACCCATCATTTTGCTAAGGCTTTCAAGCGGAACACCCTCGGTCAAAAACATTGTGGCGAATGTATGACGGGCGGTGTGGAATGTAACTTTCTGTTCTGTAACAATACCCGCTTCCTCAATAAGTTTACCTATATGCGTGTTGCAAGTCGCATTGGATGGCATTGGGAATACAAAATCATTTCTTGTAGCTCCACGATATTTCTCAATGATGCGTTTGGGGATTTCCAAAAGACGGACGTTGGAGGCAACATCTGATTTCTTTCTCCTGCTGATTATCCATTGGTGTCCATCAAAGAAAGACTGGATATTGCTCCATTTCAGTTTCTTAATGTCTATGTAAGAAAGCCCTGTGAAGCAACTGAAAATAAAAAGGTCTTTTACAAGTTCATATCGAGGCTTAGATGGTTTCAGGAGCATTAAGGTTTCTACATCCTCTTTTAAAAGGTAGCTGCGGTCGGTTTCTTCCATACTGATTTCATAATCCTCAAAAGGATTATCCCGTATCAAGCCTTTTTTAATAGCCAATTCTGCCAAAGCAATAACTGGCATTGTGTAAACCCAAACCGTATTATGGGTACATTCCTTATCAATGCGAAGAAAGAAATCAAACTCACGAATAAAATCAGAAGTGAGTTCCCGGAAAGCCATATCGTCCCGATGGTAACGCTCCCTTATAAATTCGCTAAGATGGTTGTAAACAGTGTTGTATTTGCTATACGTGCTTTGAGAGCGTTTTCCCTTAGCGACCATTTTTTCAAAGTCTTCATTTTGGTCTTTAAAGACTTTTAGTACGGCATCGTCCATTACACCAACACCCAAAAACGAGAGCTTTACTTTCTGTGCGGTCGCAAAACCCTCGTGCTTCAGCATATCTTCGTAAATCTTGTCGATACGACCCCGTACGTTATCCAGCTTTTGGTTAATGTTCAAAGCGGTGGCACTCTTGCCCTCAACTCTTCCGTATTTTAAATCCCAATTTTTCGGGTTAATTTCTAACTTTGTTCCCAAAGTTTTAGCTGTTCCATCAATGGTAATACGTGCCATAATCGGTGCATTACCGTTCTTTTTCAGTTCGTTCTTTTTCAGGTAGAAAAGCAGTTTGAACGTGGACTTTTTTGTCTGTTCCATAACTCAAATGTTTAATGTTTAAAATTAAATTACATTGAGTTACAAGGGAATGTAAAAAAGGGTGCAAAAGACTGAAATATAAACAGTTAAGCTATGTAGTTACCTTTATCAATCGGTAACGAATTAGTAACCTAACCTTGTGTTTTCAAGCCCAAAACCTATCAGACACCGAGTTCCAAACTAAGACTACTGTTTTATAAAGCATTGTATAGCAACGGGTTTAATCGTTTTGCTTATTTTTGCTTTTTACTAATCTTTTTTATTTAAAAAGAACAAAATTTACTTAAATAAAACACTAAATATCAACAACTTGAATTCAAAAAATATTTCAAAAAAAGCCTGCAAATAATATATTTACAGGCTTTAAAAATTTAAAAACTACAAAATCAATTAATTGTTTTGTTCTGCAATTGTAGATTTATTTAGTTTTATAACTCTGATTTTTTTATTGGTATTATCAGATAAGAAAATACGATCGTTTAGCTGAGCGGTTCCTACAATAGTTCCGAATGCATTTTTGCCTAAAATATCAGATGCATTTACAACCGCTTTGTAATTCTTTTTACTGAATTCTTCTTTAGGATACAATCTTAAATAAGAAACATTTCCAACAATTTCTGAAGTCACTGCCCAATCTTTACTGAATGAAACCGCAATTGGTTTTATATCTGTAAATTGAAGTTTTTCTGGTTCAATTGGCGTTGTTAATGAACTTGCTGCATTGGCTTTAATATTAGCAATATTGTAATAAAGATAACTTCTGGCATCTCTTCCTGCAACTACTAAATTTCCGCCGTAAACATCTAAAGAATAGACTTCTGTATAACCATTTAAAGTATTTAATTTCGCAATAGGTTTTAAATTCCAATCACTGGTTTCTGTAATCTGAGAAGTTTCAAATACCTTTATAGATTTTTCTTTTTCTTTTACGAATACCAATCCGTCTTTTGCTACAACACCAAAAACGTGTACAAAAGTCTGCCACCATTGTCCATTTCCAACCGTACTAATTCCAGCATTTGTAGTTTCATCAAAAACAAATAATCTAGATTCTGTACTTCCAACGTAAATGCGCCCGTTATCAACAGAAACCGAAGTCAGACTTACTAACGGAATTGTAGTTGTTCCTTTCGTAAATTCTTTAATCGTTTTAATGTGAGCGAGAGTCACGGCATTAAAAATTTCTAAAACGTCTCCATTAATAACATATAATTTTTCATTAGAAATGGTGATTCCTTTCGGGTCAAATGCCGTCGTGCTTCCTGAAATATTTTCGGTTGTAATTGAAGCTTCGTCGGTTGGATAAAAATAATCGTAATTTTTAGATTCGATATCGTCTTTGCTGCAGTTTGTAAAAAAACAAAGCGCAAGAAGTAAGGGCAAAATATGTTTCATACTTAATTTATATTTTAATTCCATTTTCCTTCTCCTTTATATTTCAGCAAAAATGGATTTTTCGGATTAATGACAAATACTGGTTTCTTGTAAGTTCCAGTTAAATAATTCGTTTTTGACCACGTTTTTAAAACGTCAGAATCTGTAAAAGGAAGATCATTCAAATAAATTAAATACTTATAAAAGTGCGTCAGCATTTCTTGCTGTCCGCCGCCCTCTCCGCTATTAGCCAAATTACTGCTGTGGCTAAAACCAATATGATGCGAATATTCGTGCGACCAAACCGACATCTCTCCGACCCAATGTCCAGTTACATAACCAGATTCCCATTGCGAAGCTAAATTTCCTCCGCCCCAAGCAGAATCTCCGCCAACCATTGCCATGTAAACGGTTCTTTTGTCTAAATAATTCCAGTAGATTTTTTCGATTTCTTCTTTCGATAAATAATCATAAACACCATTTGTATCTTCTGCATTTCCGTGCCAATTTAATGCTCCGTTTATCGCAGTTCCTGCTGTAGTTGGCTGTTCTTGTTTGTATTTATCAAAATTGGTAAAAGTGCTGTAATACAACGGATGACTCAAAGCATACGAATAATTGATAATCATCGTAATCGCTTCTTTTGCCAAAACCGGATTCATCGGAAGAAATTTCCCAAGTTCATTAATATGATAGCCATCATGAAACTGAACTAAATGATTTGATTTTATTTTTTTGAATTTTTGAAATAACGGATCTTCAGATTCAACAGAAAATTCTATTGCACCTGACGAAAATCCTTCAATTTTATCAATTGTAACTGTATTGCCACTTTCTAACAAATAATCGTTTTTCTTGTCTGTTAAAGGAATTTTATGAAATGAACGATGAAATGCTGGAATCTTAGAAAAACTGTAAATCAGAAAACGTTTATCATAATTTGGAAGTTTTGCGTACACTTTTACATCTGTAAGTCCGACGGGAGAATAAAGCGAAACTTGCACCGAATCTTTTCCTTTTTGAATGATTTGAAGCGGTTCATTGACTCTAAACCATCGATCGGTTTTGTCGTACATTTTTGAAGGACTTTCGTTGTCTTCAAACATGGTCATCGGATGATTTTCTGCGGGCAAAGCTGTGGCATCAATGCTTGGCAGATAATTTGGTTTGTACGAATCGCTATCATCGCTGCAACCAAAAATTATACTTGAAAAAATAGCAAGTACAACTAAATGAGTGTTTTTTCTCATAGTTAAATAGGTAGGTTTGGGGTTAAATTTGTTGCTACAAAACTATTAATATGATTTTTAAAAACAAGTTTATTGAAAGAAAAGTATGAATTTAAAATATCTGAAAAGTAAGTTTTTTAAGAAGGTCGTGTTTACTTAAGATTTACAGAAGTTATATTTTAGATAAAATAAAAAAAGCTTCAGAAAAATATCTGAAGCTTTTTTGAAATTAAATTCTGAAAATTAATATAGTACAGTCATCGCAAACTGTATATTTTTAAGCCTTAATCTGGATTTGCCAATATTTTGTACAATTCGGCATTCGAAATATAAAATTGGTTTTCTAAACTAATTTGAGACAACTTGGCGCTCACTAAATTATTCTCTCTCGAATTGATTAAGAAAATAGAACTTTCTCCAAAAGAAAATAATTTTTCTTCTGAGTTCAGCATCGTCATATAATCTTTCACCAAATTATCGATTACTATTTTTTGTCTTCTTAAAGAAGCAATTTCAGTTTGTTGCGCTTTGATTTTGTTTTTCAATTCTAATCTTTGCTGGCCAATATCAAACTGCATATCTTGAATTTTAATTTTAGCCATTTTTAAATTTCCTCTTTCTTTTCTTAAGAAAATTGGAAAACTAAAATCAATATTGAATTTATAATCGTCTGCATTAAAAGTATTCCAGTAATTTGGATCTGAAATATAATTATAACCCACATTAATTTTTGGAAGCAACGAATTGGCTTTCAACTGACGATTTACTTCTAAAATAGACAATTTGGTTTCCATAGATTGAATTTTCGGATGCGCGTCTAAAGATACCACATCGACCATCATTGCGTCAGTTCTAAGCGTTTCTTCAATTGTTTGTCCTAAATTCTGCTCTGGTTTTACCATTTCTCCCAATTCAACGGGAACGTTTTCAATCCATAAAAAATTAGCTAGTTTAAGCTTTGCTTTAGCCAATTTCAAGTTTCCGTTTTCAACATTTAATTCTCTGTTTCTTACGGTAATTTTAGCTTCAACACTATCAATTGCTGGTGAATCTCCAGCTTCAATTAATTTTTTAACTCCCGTAAAACGAGTGCTTGCAAAACCTAAATAGTTTCTATAAAGTTCGGCTTCGTTGTAGCTTTTTCTCCATTCAAAATAAGCTTCGCTTGCCTCATACAAAACGGCGATTGCTTTTAGTTTTCGCTCTGCATCGCTCAATTTCAACTGCAATTTTCCTTCTCTCACATCAGCCATTCGCTGATTGATAAACATTCCTTGACCCAAAGCAACAGTAAGTCCAAGCGAAGCTAAACCTGCTTCTGGCGTACGGTTCTGCGGATTAAAATATTGTCCGTCTGTATCATCAAAACCAGCTTTTACTTCAATTCCGTACCAAGTCGGAATTTTGAAACTGCTGTTTAATAACGAATAATATTCTGTGCCCTTAAATTCTTTCTTATTGTAATCGACTTCAATTTTCGGATCAAATCCACCACGCGCTGCCATTAATTTAGCTTGCGCATTTGTAACTTCAAGATTGGCTTGTTTTACCAGCGGATGGTATTTTTTTACATATCCCAAAAACTCCATAAAAGTCAGTTCTTCTTGATCAAAATTCTGACTTTGCATTGTCGAAAAGCAAAACAGCATTAAGAAAGAAAACAATTTTACAAGATTTCTCATTTTACTTTTTCTCCTTTCCTTTTGCTTCTTTTTCTCCTGAATTGTAATAATTTGGAGGGAAACCATTTAAGTTTCGCCAAATCTCATACCAAACCGAAACCGTTTCTAGCAACGCAATACTTTGCGCTCCAGCACCAATACTCAATTCTTTTGGCCAATGACGATCTTCTCCATCTGGCGAAACCAAAATTCTATACTTTCCGTTTGGACTTATAAAATTTTCTATCGCTACAACTTTTCCGCCGTAAGTTCCGTAAGACAAGCCTGGCCATCCAGAAAATACAATTCTTGGCCATCCATCGAACCAAACACGAACTTTTGCACCACGATGTACCAATGGTAAATCGATCGGGTCAACATATGTTTCTACGGCAATATCGTATTGAGACGGCATAATACTTACTACTGGAGTTCCTTCTTTTATAGTTTCTCCAAGACCAGCCAATAAAGCACGGTTTACATAACCGCTTTGAGGCGCTGTAATGTAATACAAACCATTTCTCAATCTGTAATTCGTATATTGATTTTCTAGTTTATTTACCTGAGCTTCAGTATCGTATTGTGTACTTAAAGCTGTAAATTTATCACTTCTTGATTTTGATATTTTTTCAGCATATTCAGCCGTAATTCTATTGATTTCTACTTTTGCGTTAATCAATTCGTTTCTGCTGCTTAACAATTTATTTTCTTGTGTAATAATGTATGCTTCAGATTCTTGCAGTTTTAATCTTTTCTGCTCAACATCTGTCATTGGTTTTAAACCTTCTTTATTTAAAGCTGTAGAACGATCAAATTGCGTTTTTGCGATTCTCAATTGCGTTCTAACGGCAACCAAATCCATACTGTCACTTTTTATTTTCAGTCTTGCTTGTTTGATTTTATTTCCCGCTTGTTCCAATTTCAACTGTCTTTCTGTGTTCAAAGATTGCGCTTGAACATCTAGAGAGTTTACTTTATCTCCGTACGATTCAACAGCCATTTTTTTAGCATCGACTTGTTGTTTGGTATTTCCAACCAAATTCGGATCTAAATAATCTTCTTTAATCTCTGAAATAAAAAGAATTGTATCTCCTTTTTTTACATAATCACCTTCTTTTACAAACCATTTTTCAATTCGTCCTGCAATCGCATTATGAACAGTTTGCGGTCTTTGATCTGGTTTTAAAGTCGTAACAGAACCGCTTCCTGAAATATTTTGCGTCCAAGGCAGGAAAAGGCAGCAAATAAGGAAAATCAAAAATCCGATGATTACTTTATTTAAAATTCTATAATGTGGTCTTCGGGCAACACTTGTAATCGATTTGTATTTTCCCGGAGTTATAAGTACGTTATTATCTTTAGATATATTGAGCATGATTAAAGCTTTATGTCGTTAATAATTTTTCCGTCATCGATTGTGATCATACGACTGCACTTGCTTTTCCAAATATCATTTTTAGAAGTTACAATTACGGTCCAGTCATTTTCTTCGGAAAGTAAAAAATCAACAATTTTATTCGAAGTCAAGTCATCCATTTTATCAACTGGATCTTCTAAGAATAAAATATTTGGTTTACTCACAATACTTCTTGCCAAAAGAATCTTTTGAACATCAGAAGCAGAAAGTTCACGTCCGCCCGGATGAATTTGATTCTCCAATCCGTTTTCGAAAGTTTTAATGTATGGCGTAAGGCCAACATTATCTAAAGCCCATTTTAAATCATCACTATTTAATTCTTCATTTCCAAAAACAATATTTTCTCTAATTGTTCCTGCAAATAAGGTATCGCCTTGCAAAAATGTTCCTGCTTGTGCGCGATATGTATCTTCGCTAAGACGGTTCATATAATTGTCGGTCACATACATTGCACCGCTTTCTGGTTCTAAAACGCCCGAAAGTAATCGCAATAAGGTACTTTTTCCTGCACCGTTTGTTCCTGTAAGAATGATTTTTTCTCCTTGAGAGATTTTCAAGTTAATATTCTTAAGAGACTTTTTATTGTGTTCTGGATAATTGTAATTGATGCTTTCGGTCTCGATATTGATTCCTTTTTCTGTTTTGTCTGAAGTTTCAGGAATGCATGAAATTTCCATATCGGTTACTTGACCAATTTTTTCAACAGAAGTTAAAACGTCGTAGAAAGATTCCAATCCGAAAATAATTTTTTCTACAGAATTGATTAGCAATACAATTACGATTTCAGCTGCTACGAACTGCCCTATGTTCATTTGGTGGTGAATTACCAGAAAACCACCGATCGATAATAAGGCAGCAGTAACAATTACTTTAAAAATAGTAAGCTGAATATATTGTTTTTTCATTACCTGAAAGTGCTTTTCGCGGTAATTTACATAGTTACTCACATAACCGTCGTTTCTTTCTAAAGCATATTCGAAAGCGCCTTTTCTGCGGAAACTTTCTCTGTTTCTTGCAATTTCTTGAAGCCACGCCGCAACTTTATATTTAAATTTCGATTCGTTAAGACTCGTTTCTAATCCGTCTTTATATGAAAATTTAAAAATTACCCATAAAATGACAATGAAAAGAAGTCCGATTACCATAAAGAAAGAATGGTAAAGCACTAATAAAATAATACCCAAACCAACTTGCAGAAATGCTGTACAGAAATCAAGCAATAGTTTTGCTGTTCCTTTTTGCACCATTAAAGTATCGAAAAATCGATTGGCTTTTTCTGGAGCATACTCTGAATACATTTCTTTAAATTTAATTAAAGGCATTCTGTAAGCGAATTCAAAAGAAGATCGCACGAAAATTCGTTGTTGCAGATTTTCAACAATTCGCAATTGCAAAATCGTTAGAACGCCTCCAAAACCAACTCCAACTGTTACCAGAATTACAAGGACAATCCAAGAAACACTCAGCTGTCCGCTTTGAATAAAATTAATAATAGCCTGAATTCCTAAAGGCAGTGAAAGGTTTACTAAACCCGCAAATGCAGCGTAGAAGATAATCTGATAAACATCGCGCTTATCGAGCTGCAATAAGTTATAAAAACGTTTAAATGGTGTCATGAATTTAAGTATAAATACAAGATTATTACATAGAATAAATATACGGCAAAAACCGCATTTAGGATAAAGAATTTCTTCTAATCCTTAAAAACAAGTATTTATGAATTTACCCGAGGAGGCGGTATATCGATTTTACCATGAAAACCAAACGCCAAGATGGTATTGTCTACATAGTTTTTTCCTTTTGTTTCAATTAAAAAGTAAAAACTAGGCATCAATGATTCTGAAGAAATCAGATATTCCATTAATGGAATTCCCTTTGCTAATTTTGCTGTTTTGGTCTCTTTTGTTTTGTAGTCATCCAGTTCTTCTGGAATTCCGTCGCATTTGAATATTTTTTTTAGAAAATTACACGTAATCCCTTTTACAGTATACGTTTCAACATTGTCGTTTATAATACGAACCATGCAATTTGAGATATTTAAACTGCTAATTAAAAAATAGCCGACTAGTAACACCTGAAGGCATTTACATAAAAAGCTATTTTTAATTTTGTTCAACATACTCTAAAATGCAAAAATTTAAATTAAATCAGATTATTTCAACACAAAAACTCAGTAATTTAAGGCTATTGGTGTCATTTTTCTAAGCGCGCAATTTAGACCTAAATATTTTCTCCAACATTAGAATAACATTAGAATTTGGGTCTTTACAAAACTTTAAAACTAATTTAACAGGACATTCTTACACTTGCTCCTTTATCGGAATTATGTAACGGCGAACAACAATTCTATAACTCACTCAGCAAATTACACTCTACTTTTGGAATTCGAAATTTGAAATTTTAATAAAAAAATATAAAGTGTTACGCATACAATACAATCCATACATAAACGATTTAATACAGAATCAAGATATGACTTACGCACAGAATGATTTGACTAGATTTTTAGATGCACAAAATAAATTGTATTTAACTGCTTTTTCTGAAATTAAAAAAGGAAAAAAAGAAACACATTGGATGTGGTTTATTTTCCCGCAAATTAAAGGTTTAGGAAAAAGCACATTATCTGATTATTATGCAGTTGCCGATTTGAAAGAAGCAACAGCGTTTTTAAATCATCCTATTTTATCGAAGCATTTAATTGAAATTTCTAAGCTTCTTTTAACGTTGAGCAAAAAATCTGCTGAAGGAATTTTGGGAGAATTAGGCGCTAGAAAACTGCATTCTTCTATGAGTCTTTTTGTTCAGGTAGAAAATGCGCATCCGGTTTTTCAACAAGTTTTAGATACTTTTTACTTCGGACATTTGGATCAAATGACTTTAAATTTTACTAAAAAAAATACTGTAAATCTGCCAGTTGCAGTACTTTCTTAATATTCTTAGGACTTTAAAAAAAGCGGTTATTTCAATATGAAATAACCGCTTTTTTAATTTTATAAATTTTCCGCAATCATTCCGTAGGAATGTTTCGTCGTTAGAAAAAAAAATGATCAATTGCGTTTACGTTCCGTAGGAACGGTTGAATTAGCGGATTGTAAAAAAATAACGTAAAAATCAAACGTTCCTACGGAACGTTAAATTACGATCGCAATATATTTTTTCTACCGACCAAATGTTCCTACGGAACAAAAAAACATGAAAGACAAAAACTCTTATTAACAAAAATTATTTCCTTTTATTTTAACGGATTAGCTTTGACTCCTTCATTAGTCAAAACAACAGGTTTAATGAGCCCATTTTCATCAAAAAACATTTCTTCGATGCAAGTTTCTCTCGAATGCATCACCGTTTCTGTCAAAGGTCTTCTGTGATATACTATATAATATTGCTCTTTGTTCGGCACTTTTATAATAGAATGATGTCCAGCAGCGCGGGCAATTTTCGGATCAGATTCTAAAACTTTTCCAATTCTTTTAAATGGTCCCATTGGCGAATCTGCAATTCCGTAAGCCACGCAATAATCTGGTCCGCCCCAATCGCCTTCAGACCACATAAAATAATATTTATTGTTTTTGATGAACATAAAAGGTCCTTCAGTATAATTGTCAGGCGTCATTTCTTTGAAAATCGTCTTGTCTTCAAACGGAATAAATCCAGTAAAATCCGATTTCAATTTGGCAATATTACAATGTCTCCAACCGCCATAAATCAAATAAAACTGACCATCTTTATCCTTAAAAACAAACTGATCAATTGGTTGAGCGCCATTAATAATTTTATCAACCAAAGGTTTTCCTAAATAGTCTTTATAAGGCCCTTCTGGTTTTGAAGCTACAGCAACTCCAATTCCGCCTGTTTCACCTTCGTGAATATCATTCGCACCAAAAAACAGGAAATATTTATTTTTATTTTTAATGATAGACGGCGCCCACATCGCACGTTTTGCCCATTTTACAGCCGTTGTATCTAAAATTCTCGGATGTTTTGTCCAATGCACCAAATCGGGAGAAGAAAAAGCATCAAAGAAAACCTGATCATCAAAAGGTGCCGAATAGGTTGGATAAACCCAATACGTTTTGTCGAAAATAATGCCTTCGGGATCTGCGTACCAGCCTTTAAAAATCGGATTATTTTGTGCAAATGAATGCAGCGAAGTAAGCATGAGAAAACCAAAGAGAATTTTTTTCATAGTTTATTTTTTTATTTTAAAAGTAATAAAACATTTTAATGTATTGAATTTGAGTTTCAAACTTTTCGTAAAATATACTTTATGTTTATTTTTAATGATGATATCTCTGATGAAAACATTGCAGAATAAAACTTAATTTTGCAGCAAATAAAACGCAGATGAACCTGAATGATCTTACCGTAATTGATACTGAAAAAATTGCTTTAGACGATTTGTTTTTTAGTGAAGAAAATAAAGCCTCTTTGCTTCAGATTATCAAAGAACATCAATATATAGAGGAATTAAAAAAGTACAATCTAAAAGTTGATAATAAAATTTTATTGCACGGAAGTTCGGGCTGCGGTAAAACGACTACGGCAAAAGCGATTGCGAATACTTTAAAGAAAAAAATTATCATTGTAAACCTCAGCACTGTTATTGACGCTAGAATTGGTGAAACTTCTAAAAATTTAAAAGCAGTTTTTGACAAAGCGATTCGCGAAAGAGCGGTTTTATTTTTAGATGAATTTGATCAAATTGGAAAAAGCCGCGACAGCGACGATAAAGATGTTGGCGAAATGAGACGTTTGGTGAATACAATTATTCAGCTTTTTGATTATTTCCCAACTGATAGTTTAGTAATCTGCGCGACAAATCATTATGAAATAATTGATAGCGCTTTGCTGAGAAGATTTCAGCTTCGTTTGAAATACGAAATGCCTTCTGAAAGTAACTTGGATATTTACTACGATAAAATTTTAAGTGAATTTCCAAAACAATTTCAAAATATCGAAAGACGTTATGCGATTTCATACGCCGAAGCTTTGGATTATATTCATACTTCAATGAAAAAACAAATTATCGCTTCTATTGAAAATATTCCGTAGGAATATCTCGTCGGTAGAAAAAAAAATTGAATTTACGCGTGAGTACGTTCCGTAGGAACGTTTGATTAATGTGAATAAGGTACGTTATATAAAAAACAAGTGTCCCTACAGGACACAATGCTGAAACAATACTTTTTTCTACCGACCAAACATTCCTACGGAATGAATTATTATAAATCAAAAAACCCGTTGCAAATGCAACGGGTTTTTCTTTACGGAGTTTTATATAATAGAATGAATAGTGTACAAATTTTATAATCCTCTTGTCAACCATCCTTTTTTGTTAGCTGTCGCTATCGCATAAGGTGCAATCCAGAATAAACTGAAAGTGTAGAAAACACTATAAGAATAAGCCCAGAATGACTCAGATAAGTTGTATCTTTTTGCATAAAAGATCATAGAAAAACTTGAGAAAATTAAGATTCCTAAAAATGTTGAACTTAAAAATAATATTGGGTGAACAGCAATAAAGTAGAACATAAATAAGATAAATGGATACGTCATTGCGATTTTAAAGAATTGGTTTAAGAACAACATTCTTGCACCAAATTTTGACTCTTTTCTAAAATCGGTGAACACATATTTTGCCATCATTAAGTTTTCGCGAACATTACTTCTCGCCCATCTAATGAACATTTTGTATAATCCTTTATATTCTTCAGGAACGTTTGTCAAAACGACTGCATTTCTTTGAAATCTAACTTCAAAACCTTGTTTTAAAATCATATTTGTTAAAGCACGATCTTCTCCAATGTCAGACGGTTCACCCATAAAAGTTTGGTTAATCCATTCTGGAAGACAGTTGAAAACTGCATCTCTTTTGTAAGCCGCCAAAGCTCCAGGCGTACATAATACAGAACCCAATTGGCTTTCTACAGAACGTTGAAATTCGAAACTCATTACAAAACTTACATTTAGCATTTTTGGTAAAATAGCCGATTTGTTGTTTAAAACCTGAACGTTTCCTGCAACTGCACCACATTTTTCATTTACCACAAACGGACTAACTAAGTTTCTTAAAGTATCTTTTTTCACAATAGAATCGCTATCTACCGTTACAAAGATTTCTCCAGTTCCTAATTTAAATCCTCTGTATAAAGCTTGACGTTTTCCTTGATTTTTAGGTTGTTGAAAAATCGTTACGCGATCTCCCAATTTTGCTTTTGCTTCTTGCATCCAATACCAAGTATCATCTTTACTTCCATCGTCAATAGCCAAAAGTTGTAATTTTTCTGCAGGATAGTCGCTGTCTGCAAGACTTAATAAAGTGTCCCAAACTAGTTTTCCTTCATTATAAGCAGGAACAATAATCGTACAAGTTGGCAATAATTCGTCTGATACAGATTCAATTGGTTTATATTTTAAATACAAATAAGAGCTGTACAAGAAAACTCCTGTTTGATAAAGGAACAAAAGTGTTGTAATGATTAGAAATGGTAATCCCCAAGTTGAGGCTATTCTTTCGAAATGAAATTGTTCGAAATCATCTTGTAATAAAAATACCGAACAAACACCAGCAATCATCAATAAGAAAGTAGCAATAATAACTGCTAATCCGATTGAACTTTTAGGTCTTTCAACGTGTATTTTTTGTGTTTTTTCTTTAGTTCCGAAAATAGAACCTGTTAGTGCTTTTTCTGTGATAATCGAACTGTTGTTCGAGTAAAATTGTTTTGAGATAATTGTTTCGCTTTCCATGCTTATACTCCTTTTTTTAATTTCTTTTAATTTGGCTTTTAGTAAAATCTTTTTTTTTCTACTTAATTTGAAACTCGTATGGGGAGAAACAATTAAAAAAACAGACACATCAAAGATTTTGACATAAACACAATTTGCAAGCGGCGTGCCAATACAGTTCTAAGCTGTTGTAGAGGCATTTAGAAAAAAGAGTTCAAAAAATAGTGTATAATTATTTCACACTTTGTGGATACGGTATACACAAAAATTGAAAAAACAGTAATTGAAAAGTGAGATTTTTAAAGGGTTTTAAGTATTATTTCTCTAAAAAAGAAGAATAATTTTTAAAACGTAATGAAGTACAAAAAGCAAATTCTTTGTTAGTATAAAAACGTAAAATGTAAAATAAAATTGTTTCCTAAATGTAAAAAAACTTCCCTACTTTAATTTTTTACGGAAATAAGAAAAAACATTCTTTCTAAAAAAAACAGAAATTTTGTATAAAAAAGTTAAATTTATCAAATATACTAACAGATAATTTTAGGAGACTAAAAATGATTACAAAGCACTACAATCTTTTATTGGCAGATGATGACGAGGATGATTGCGATTTCTTTAGGGAAGCCCTAGGCGAAACGACAATTAAAGCTGATCTTTTGACGGTGCATGATGGAGTACAATTAATGAATTTCTTAGAAAATAACGAACTGAAAAATTTTCCTGATGTCATTTTTCTTGATTTGAATATGCCTCGTAAAAACGGTATAGAATGTTTAACTGAAATTAAAGAAAATGAAAGGTTGAAAGGCCTTCCTATTATTATTTTTTCGACTTCGTTAGATAGCGAAATTGTTAACAATCTATATCAAAAAGGCGCGTCTTACTACATTCGTAAGCCTGGAGAATTTTCTAAACTAAAAACAGTTATCGAAAAAGCACTGACAATAGCATCCGAAAATAATTTCAAACAGCCCGAAAGAGCAAATTTCATACTGCAACCCTAAATCTTCTTTGGATGAACCGAAATAAAAAGGAACATTATTTTCTGTCCGAAGGAGGAGAAATGGGCAGCTTAATTCGTTCCAAAGAATGGAGCAAAACATCTTTAGGCGATCCTGACAAATGGCCTCAAAGCCTTAAAACCATGACTGCAATGATGCTTGGCAACCCATTTGCCATGTATATTGCTTGGGGAAACAGTTACACGCAATTGTACAATGACGCTTTTCGTCCAATTTTAGGTGCTTCAAAACATCCTGAAGCTTTGGGCGGAAGTTCTAAAAATACTTTTTCCGAAATCTGGGATCAAATTGGTCCGATGTTCGCCGACGTAATGAAAGGAAAAGCAGTTAGTTTTCCTGATTTTAAAGTTCCGCTGCATCGCAATGGCTATGTAGAAGATTGCTATTTTGATTTTTCATATAGTCCCATAAAAATAGAAGACGGTTCGGTTGGCGGTATTTTAGTTACTGTTATTGAAACCACAGATAAGAAAATTGTTGCCGATGCATTGCAAGAAAGTAATGCTCGATTTATCAATAATATTATGCAGGCTCCTGTAGCCATGTGTATTTTTAGAGGTGAAAATCATATTGTTGAAATTGCCAATGAGCAAATGATGCAACTTTGGAACACAAAAGCCGAAGACATCATCAATCAGCCGATTTTTAAGGTTTTGCCAGAATTAAAAAAACACGGTCTTAGTGAAATTCTTCAAAACATTTATGTCGACGGAAAAAAAATCGCCACCGACGAGATTTTTGTCGAATTAAATCGTAACGGAAAAACCGAAAATACGTATATCAATTTTGTTTACGAAGCTTTAAGAGAACCAGACGGAACTATTTCTGGCGTTGCGGCAATTGCGACCGAAGTTACGGCTCAGGTTTTGGCGCGTTCTAAAGTGGAAGAAAGTGAACAAAAAATAAGACAATTGGTAGAAAACGCTCCTTTTCCGATCGCAGTTTATGTGGGGAAAGAAATGCGCATTGAACTCGCCAACGAATCGATTATAAATATTTGGGGAAAAGGTTCTGATGTAATAGGGAAAACGTACAGAGAAATCCTGCCAGAATTACAAAATCAGTCTATTTTTGAACAAGTTGCTACTGTATTTGAAACTGGAAAGTCTTTTCACTCCAGAAACTCACGCGTTGATATTGTAAAAGATAATGTATTACAGCCATTCTATTTCAATTACAGCTTTACACCTTTGTACGATTTAAACGGTAAAGTTTATGCCGTTATGAATACAGCCGTAGAAATTACAGACTTATATTTAGCCAAACAAAAAATCGAAGAAAGTGACAAACGTTTCCGAGATACAGTTCGACAAGCTCCAGTAGGAATTACAATTCTGGGCGGGCCAGAATATGTTGTCGAAATGGCAAATGAAGCGTATCTAAAAATTGTGGCTCGCGAAGAAAAGAGTTTTGTTGGAAGACCACTTTATGACTCACTTCCTGAAGTTAAAGAAACTGTCAGTGCTTTATTGGACGGTGTTTTAAAAACCGGAATTCCTTTCAATGGATATGAAGTTCCTGTTCCAATTAACCGATATGGGAAAATTGAAATTTTTTATTTCGATTTTCTATATCATCCATTAAAAGAAGAAGACGGAACTATTTCTGGAATTTTGGTTACTGTAACTGAAGTTACGGATAAAGTGGAAGCTAGAAAAAAAATTGAGCTTAATGAAGATCGTCTTAAAATTGTTGTAGAAGCCAGCGAATTAGGAACTTGGGAATTGAATGTAAAAACCAGAGCTCCAATTTATTCGCAAAGATATCTCGAAATTGTTGGCGGATATACCGAAGAAGTTTCTTTAACTCATGAAGATTTGCTGCAACATCTTCACCCCGACGATATGCATGTGAGAAACCAAGGTTTTAAAGATGCATTAAATTCTGGTATTTTAAATTATGAAGTTCGTGTAATTTGGAAAGATAAATCGATTCATTGGATTGAAGGGAAAGGAAAAGTTTTTTATGATGAAAACAATGAACCTGAAAAACTAATTGGAACAATTAGAGATATTACCGAAGAGAAAAAGTATCAGCAAAAAATTGAAGATAGCGCAAAAAAATTACGAAACCTCATCGTCTATTCACCTGTTCCGATTGCGATTTTGAGAGGAAATGATTTTGTGATCGAAATGGCCAATTTTGTGCTTTTGGATAATATTTGGAAAAAACAGCAAAATGAAGTTGAAGGAAAAAATCTTTTAAAATTATTTCCTGAACTTCAAAAACAGAAATATGGCAAATTGCTAAAAAAAGTATACGAATCTGGCGAAGTTTATACAGAAGCCGAATCTTTACTTTTTATTGAAAATGAAAATCAGAGCAATCAATTTTATGTTGATTTTGAATTTGCACCGCTCCGCGAAAGCGACAATTCGATTTCTGGAATCAGAATGACGCTGATTGATGTTACAGAAAAAGTCGAAGCCAGAAAAAAAATTGAAGAAAGTGAAAAAAGATTCCGCTCTCTAACAGAAAGTATTCCGCAATTAATTTGGGAAACAGACGCCGAAGGAAATTCATTATTTACTTCTGGAAAATGGTTTGAATATACCGGAATCGAACCTGGTCTTGAAGGTTCTTGGGAAGCGATGATTCATCCTGATGATTTTGATGAAAATGTAAAAATCTGGAAACACGCCCTTTCAACTGGAGAAATGTATCGATGCGACGTGAGAATGCGACGTAAAGATGGCACTTACAGATGGCATACCGTTATTGGCGAACCCGTTTTAGATTTGAATAATCAAATAATAAAATGGGTTGGCGCTTTTACCGACATTCATACTGAAAAGGCTTTTACTCACGAACTAGAACAACAGGTTACAGCAAGAACCAGAGAATTAATTCAGATGAACGAATCGCTTCGAAAAAGTGAAGAACGTTATCATTTAATGGTCGAAGAAGTTCAGGAATATGCGATTTTATACCTCAGCGCTCACGGAATTATTGAAAACTGGAATGCTGGTGCCGAAAAAATAAAAGGTTATAAAGCGGAAGAAATTGTCGGAAAATATTTTTCTATTTTTTATACGAAAGAAGATCAGAAAAGCAAACTTCCTGAAAAACTTCTGCAACTCGCAATAGAAAACGGAAAGGTGGTTCATGAAGGCTGGCGCGCTCGAAAAGATGGAACTCGTTTCTGGGCAAATGTGGTAATTACGGCAATTCATAACAAACAAGATGAAATTATTGGTTTCTCGAAAGTTACACATGATCTGACCGAAAGAAAAAAGGCCGATGACACACTAAAAATGAATGCTTTAGAATTGGAGCAAAAAAATAACGAACTGGAAGAAATGAATAAAGAACTTCAGTCGTTTGCTTACATTTCTAGTCATGATTTACAGGAACCGCTTCGAAAAATACAGACTTTTGCTTCGCAGATTATGGATAAAGAATCTGAAAGTTTATCTGAAAATGGAAAAGATAAATTTAGAAGAATGCAAAATGCAGCCCAACGAATGCAGACTTTGATTAACGATTTATTGGCGTATTCTAGAACTAATATTCAAGAACGAGTATTTGTTAAAACAGATCTTTCTCAAATTATAAAAGAAGTAAAAGAGGATTTAACCGAAGAATTAGAACAAAAAAATGCTGTTATTGAAGTAGAAAAAACATCAAAAGCTGATATTATTCCGTTTCAGTTCAAACAGTTATTATACAATTTAATTAGCAATTCATTAAAATTCTCAAATCCTGATGTTCCTGTTGTAATTAAAATTAAAAGTGAAATTGCTGTAGCAGAAGATTTAGACAATGAAAAATTGATTCCGACGAAAAAATATTGTCACATTCAAGTTTCAGACAACGGAATTGGTTTTGAACCTCAATACAACAAAAAAATATTCGAAGTTTTTCAGCGTTTACACGGAAGAGATCGCTACAACGGAACTGGAATTGGACTAGCAATTGTAAAAAAGATTGTAGAAAACCATAACGGAATTATAACGGCTTCGGGTTTACAAAATGAAGGCGCAACTTTCGATATCTATATTCCTGTCAGCTAAAATTCAATTATAAAAATTCATAAAAAAACGGAAACTACTTTAAAGTGTTTCCGTTTTTCAATTTCAAAGCACATTGAAATTATCTCAAAACAATTTTTCTTATCGACTGTAAACTGTAATAGCACCAGATACTTTGTCTTTTATTTTCAACTCTTTGTTTGTAAGATTCATGATATCACTAGTTGTAGTAACACCATTAATAGTTAGCGTTAAATCGTTATGAGATCTTACGTACGTTCCAGTTGTTTCAGTTAAGGCACATTCAGAACCGTTATAATCTCCGTAAACCGCAGCATTACTCAATCTTAGATCTAAGTAATCTCCTGGGCAACCTGCTTGGTTTGCTACTGCATCAATTAATACTTCTTGTCCACCAACAATTGATCCTGTTTGTCTAAGGTTGTATTTTCCTTGAATTGGAACGATTGTTTCTCCGTTGTTATCATCACTGCTGCAAGATGTTGCAAAAAAACCGATGCTTAATAATCCTAATAATATTGCTTTACTTTTCATGGTAGATTTTTTGTTTGATTTGTTTATTAATTTTAATACTGCTAAATTAAATGTATAATCTTACAGAAAATTCCATGATTTCAGGTTTTTATTACATAAATCGCATTTTAACTTTATTTTTTGACATATTTATTAATGATATATTGTGTTATAGGTCTTAAAGCCTTGTTGTTCTCAGGATGCCTTCCATGACCATTAAAGAAATCGATACCATTTTCAGTTTTTGCGTACCAAATTACAGCGTCTCCATTTTTATCAAAACATTTTGTTGTATCACAAACATTTACCTTTTTAAGATTGAAGAGACTTTTATCTAAAAGTTCTATCTGATTCACCATTCCGATGCCTTCAATTTTGACATCACAATCCACTAATTCATAATGATCATTAGACCATTGCATACATTCTTTTTGAGGTAGAGCCAAATAAATAATTAAACATAATCCAGCCAGAATTCCTGTTATTGCAAAGTATCTTAATATTGGATGTTTTGGATTTTCAATTTTGATTTCTTCTGCTCCTCCTTTTTCTTTTTCTTTTTCTTCTTCATTTCTTTTTGAATCTTCTTCCTCATCCGAGGTTATTTCTGAATCGAAAAAACTTTCTATTTGCGTTTCTTCATTCACATTATCAGAAGAAATATTTTTTTTTGAAAAACCAGTATTTCTTAAATCCTTTATCAAATCTACATCCTCTTCATCAATTTGTTTTCTAAACTCTTTAAAAGGTCTTGGCTTAAGGTCAACAAGTATTGCAGCTAACTGAATAGTATCTTCTGCTGGTTTTTCTGTTTTACCTAAAAAAAATCTCTTAACTGCTTCTAACTTATTCAGTTCATCATCTCCAAACAAATTTTTCTTATCCCCATCAAATGGAAAATCAAAAAAAGATTCAAAAGTAAATAAGTCATCTTTACTATTATTTGATGTAAATCTTTTGATGCACAAATTTCTAAGATTCGCTGCTGTTGGTGAACTTAAATTATTTGAATATACACCTTCTATTTCCTCTTCATATTTAGCCTTAATAGCTTTTTTATAATCTTCAAAAGTAATTTTTGACATAGGCAATTGAACTTTTTTAAACTTTTTCTAAAGTACTTTATTCTACTTTGTCTGACTTTTTATGACTTCTTAGAACTTATCTCGACTTTAGAAAAACAAATTAGACTTTCCTGACTTTCTGGACAATACAGCTCTAAACCCTACATAACTTTGCCTTAACAAAATTAGTTAATGTTTTGATCTGCAGGTCAAAAACAAATGTACAAAACTAGTTCAATTACAAAGTGCGGAAAACCGTAAGGCGGATTTTATTCCGGGAAGTATAGATGAAAATCTTACTGTTCTACGCACTTCACTTCCCACCCAAAATGGCATAACTCAGAAAAGTTCTGAACGCCTTTAATCCAATCTTAAAAATTTTCAATTATGAAAAAGTTTTTTTTATGGGGAGCGTTTACCCTATTGACAACTACATTATTTTCTTGCACTGCTGATGAATTCGAAACAGCCGATGGCAAAACTGAGGTAAAAAAAGATATTACTAATACACAAGCTAGCGATGGTCCTGAAGATGATCCTGTTGTAGTACCGGTGCCTCCAAAAAAACCATAAATTAAAATTTCTAATTTGTAATAAATTAGTATTTTCGGGGAAAGTAACTATTATGCTACGATCCCCGTTTTTTTATTTTCTAATTCTACTTTTCTGCTTTTCTTGTAAGAAAGAAACAATAGAAAATAACAAAGTCGAAATTGACAAAGAAAAGATATACAAAATAAGAGATCAAGGTGTTGAAGATTTTAAAAATAAAAACTACAATAGCGCTTTCTACAATTTTAATAAATCAAAAATAGCATTTGAAATTTTAAGAGATAGTGTAAATCTTGTTTACAATCTCATTCAAATGGCTTCAATACAGCAAATTAACGATGATTATTATGGTAGCAAAGAAACATTGACAGAAGCACTTCCTTATCTTAAAAAGAAAGATATTTATTCCGTTTCAATCAATAATTTTTTTGGAATTGCTGATAAAGAACTTCTACTTTATAATGATGCTATTTATTATTACAATGAAGCAATTAAAGACGCAGACAATAACATCTCTAAAATATCACCTTTAAATAATATCGCTGTTATTTATACTGAACAGAAAAAATATGACAAGGCAATTCAAATTCTTGAATCTATTTTAAATGAAAAGCAAATTTCTGAGAAAAGTAAAGGCAGAGCTTTAGACAATCTTGGTTTTGCTTATTTCAAAATGGGTTCAAACAAAAAAGGACTTTCTTTAATGAATGAAGGTTTAGAAATTAAAAATCAATCTCAAGATTTATATTCCAGCATCGCTAGTTACCTTCATTTATCTGAATATTATACTTCTATCAATATAAATAAATCCAATGAATATGCTCAAAAAGCATACAACATTGCAACTAACCTCAACAGTGTTGATGAACGTTTAAAATCTTTAGCCGTTTTAATTTCTAACGGATCTGGAACTCAATATTCAAAAAAATATATTTCCATAAATGACAGTATAACTAATATTCGCAACAACTTCAAAAACAAATTCGCGAAAATAAAATACGATTCGAAAAAAGAAAAAGACGAGAACCAGAAACTTCGTTTAGAAAAAGCTGAAGATTTAGTGGCAATTAAAGAAGCAGAAAAAGATAAAGTCGTTTTATATGCTGCTATAATCGTTATTGTTATTACTATTGTATCTCTGGGTCTTTATCTAAGAAAACGTTACAAACACAAAACTCGTTTAGTAGAAATTAAAACTGCCTATAATACGGAAACGAGAATTGCTAAAAATATACACGACGAACTGGCAAATGACGTTTTTCATGCCATTACTTTTACTCAGACACAATCTCTAACAACAGAAAACAGTAAAGAACCTTTATTACAAAAACTCAATCATATTTATTCTCGCGTAAGAGGCATTTCACGAGAAAATAGTAATGTCGACACGGGTATAAATTTCTCTTATAACTTAAAAGAAATGCTTTCCACTTATAATACCGCTAATACGAATGTAATTATTACAAATATTGAAAAGATTAGTTGGAATGATATTGAAGACGAAAAGAAAGTTATTATTCATAGAGTTCTTCAGGAATTAATGGTTAACATGAAAAAACATAGCAATGCTTCTATTGTGGTTTTAAAGTTTAATAATAATTCAAATTTGATACTTATTGATTATAGTGATGACGGAAAAGGTTGCGAAAAATCACAAATTATAAAAAATGGTTTGCTAAATATGGAAAACCGTATTTTGTCTAGTAAAGGAACTATTACTTTTGAAACGGAACCTGATAAAGGTTTTAAAGTAAAAATAACAATGCCTAAATAAAAGCCTATGTTTAAAAAAGTAATAATAGCTGAAGATATCGATGCCATGAATTTAGGAATTCAGCAAGTTTTGAAAGATTTAAATATTGTCGATTTTCAACATTCGAAATTTTGTGATGATGCATTTCTAAAGATACGCGCCGCGATTCATCAAAACGAGCCTTACGATTTATTAATTAGTGATCTTTCGTTTAAAACAGATCATCGTGAAGTAAAAATTGCAAGCGGTGACGAACTCGTTCAAAAAGTTCGTGAACTTCAGCCCAATATTAAAATAATTGCATATTCTGTTGAAGACAAAAGTTTTAGAATTAAATCGCTTTTTGAAAATGCCGAAATCGATGGTTTTGTTTTAAAAAGTCTGAACAGCATCGAAGAATTAAAAAAAGCGATTCATTTAATTTCGACCTCCGATCAAAAATTTATTTCGCCTGAAGTTGCTTCTGCATTGCAGGAAAAAAACAATTTTGAAATTGATGATGTGGATATTAAAATTCTAAAATATTTATCGGACGGAATTTCACAAGATGAAATTGTAGAAATTTTCAAAAACTCAGAAGTCAAAGCCAATAGCAAAAGTGCTATGGAAAAAAGATTGTCAAAACTAAAAGACTTTTTCAAAGCCAATAATACCATTCATTTGGTTTCTATTACAAAAGACATGGGAATTATTTAATCTCCTTTTCAACTTATATTTCTTTAGCTCCTTCGGGGGCTTTTTTTATTTCTTGAATTTAATATTTATGTATTATGGATTTCCGTAAAACATTGGTTTTGTTTGGTTTTACTTTTGAAATATAAATCAAAACTAAATCCAATGGAAATTAACATTCAACTTAAATCACTATCTGATAAAATAAATCAGTTAAAAAGTAAAATTGAAACAGAAGAATCCACTAAACATGCTTTTGTGTTACCGTTCATTCATATTTTAGGTTATGATGCTTTTAATCCTTTAGAAGTAGTTCCAGAATTTACAGCAGATCTTGGTTTGAAAAAAGGTGAAAAAGTAGATTACGCCATTTTTCAAAACGGAGAACCAATCATAATTGTAGAATGTAAAAGCTGGAAAGAAAAACTTACTGTACACAATTCTCAATTGTTTCGTTATTTCCATGTTACAAAAACTCGATTTGCACTTTTAACAAATGGTATTCATTATCAATTTTTTACCGATTTAGATGATACTAATAAAATGGATGAAAAACCATTTTTAGAATTTGATATTAGCAATCTAAAAGAAAATACAATAAGTGAAATTGCCAAATTCCATAAAGCCAATTTTGATGTAAATAATATTGTAAACAATGCTAGTTCATTAAAATATATTAAGGAAATAAAAAAACTTATCAATACAGAATTAGAAAGTCCTTCAAGTGATTTTACAAAATTATTTGCCAGCAAAATTTATACTGGGAGATTAACCGAAAAAGTAGTTGATGAATTTAAAGATTTAGTTCAGAAATCGGTTAGTCAATTTATCAATGATAAAATCAATGATAGATTAAATGCTGCGCTTACAAAAGAAACTATTAAACAACAAAATGAAGAAATAGTTGTAGTGGAAGATGAAAGCAAAATCGTAACTACAGAAGAAGAACTTGACGGTTACAGAATTGTTCTTGCCATTTTACGTCGCAAATTACCGACAAACAGAGTCGTGTATCGCGACACACAATCATACTTCGGAATTTTATTAGACGACAATAACCGAAAACCATTAACAAGACTTCATTTAAATGGGAGCAAAAAATATATCAGTCTTTTTAATGATAATAAAAATGAAGTAAAACTACCAATGTCTTCTATAGATGACATTTATCAATATGAAAAAGAATTACTAGAAACTGTTGCACTTTACGAAACGGAATAAAAACAAATCTAAACAAACAAACAAATAAATATTATGGAATACAAAGTCGTGCCATTTATAGCTTCAATCGATCCAAAAAAAGGAACAACCAATCATGTTGCAGAGCAACTTGAAAGTTTAATAAAAAACTTTTCAAATCAAGGCTGGGAATATGTTCGTTTAGAAAGCGTATCAACATTTGTTCATCCTGAAACTGGATGTTTTGGACTTGGAGCTCGCCCAGGTTATACAACAAATAATCAAATGGTAGTTTTTCAGAAAAAATGAGATATTTAATACTTCTTGTTATTAAAATGTACTGGCTTTTAATTCCTCAATCCAATCGGAGAAAATGCATTTTTAAAAAATCCTGCTCGAATTATGTGTTTGAAACAACTCAAAAGGAAGGTTTTATAAAAGGATTAAAAGCATTTCAATTTCGATATCATAACTGTCGAGGTAATTTTCAAGTTTTTAAAAATCCAATAAATGACAAAATTCAAATACTTCTTCCCTCTCAAATAATAGTTGAAAGGGAAGAAATAGCTGAACGAGTTATTAATTCAATCTCTGCATTAAATCCAGTATAACTACTCATTTTAGAAAAAGTAATTCTAATTAGATTTATTGCAACCAAAAAACAATTAACCCAAACCAACGCCTATGCAAAAAAACTACTTAACCTTACTTTTATTCTTCTTCTTATTTTCCTGCAAAAATGCCGACGCTCCGCCTCCACTGCCGCAAGTAAATTCATTTTACAAAACGGTAATTACGGCAGATGATCGCAAAACCATTACGCCCGAAGAAGCCAAAACCTATCATGTCAATACCAATTATAAATACGAATATAGAACTGGAAATTCTGGACATTATAAATACAATTATGATGTAAAAGGGATAAATATGACAGGCGATTCGGTTTTTGGAAACATTAATACAGAAGGAAAATATGGCGCAGGAATGTTGAAAAACGATAGTCTTGGTGAAATCGATATTAATACCGAATGGGTTTCGAATGGAAAACTTAAAGCTCTTGATAAAAGTGGAAACGAATATCAATTAATTGTCAAATAAACCATGAAATATATTTTACTTTTAATTTTCGTTTTTTCAACTTCTTTTTCACCAATTGAAACCAATGTTTTTATTTGCGGTTCTACTGGCGCTAAAAAATATCATTATAAAGAAACCTGTCGCGGATTGAGTTCTTGTAAACACGAAATTGTAAAAACTTCACTCAAAAAAGCTCAAGGTTTAGGCCTGTCACTTTGCGGTTGGGAAGATTAATTTTCTCTTTATCGATTTATTTAATCATTTGATAATAATGAGTTTACAATAATTTCACATTAGTTTCGGTAATTTGAAATAAAACTAATCGTTATGAAATTATTTAATCTAAATTTTCTCGTATCATTCAAAGAATGGCTTTTCTTAAGAGCAATGCAATCTTCTTTCCTACACTAATAAATGGTTTTAAATAAAGGAAGGTACAGATTGAATGAATAAAATTGAAAGCTCATTTTTGAACAAAAACCAATTTGGTGAAGATTTCTTATGGGGTGTCTCAACTGCCGCTTTCCAAATTGAAGGTGCACATGATTCTGATGGAAAAGGTTCTTCTATTTGGGACGTTTTTACTTCTCAAAAAGGAAAAATAAAAAACGGACATCATGCCCTAACTGCCTGTGATTTCTACAATAATTATCAGGATGATATTAATCTAATTAACGAATTAAATATTCCGAATTTTAGATTTTCTATAAGCTGGCCGCGCATTATGCCAACTGGAATTCATCCGATAAATCAGGCTGGAATTGATTATTACAACAAAATTATAGATTCGCTTCTTGCATCTGGAATCCAACCTTGGATTACGCTATATCATTGGGATTTACCACACGCTCTCGAAGTAAAAGGAGGCTGGACAAACCGAGAATCGGTTGCTTGGTTTTCGGAATATGTTGAAGTGTGTGTGCAAAATTTTGGTGATCGTGTAAAAAACTGGATGGTAATTAACGAGCCTTCTGTTTTTACTGGTGCAGGTTACTTTTTAGGAATTCATGCTCCTGGCAGAAAAGGAATTACCAATTATTTAAAAGCCATGCATCACGTTACTTTGGCAACTGCAGCTGGCGCCAAAATAATTCGAAATAAAGTTCAAAATGCTAATATCGGAACTACTTTTTCTTGTACGCACATAGAACCTGCAACTGAAAGCGCAAAAGATGTTGAAGCCGCAAAACGTGTCGATACTTTATTAAACAGAACTTTTATCGAGCCCATTTTAGGATTGGGTTATCCACAGAAAGATCTTCCTGTTTTAAAAAAACTGAATAATTATATTGCGCCTGACGATTTAGATAATCTGGCTTTCGATTTTGATTTTATAGGCCTGCAATGTTACACCAGAGAAGTTGTAAAATCAGCAATGCTGATTCCGTATATTGGTGCCGAATTGGTAAGTGCCGAAAAGCGAAATGTAATTTCGACCGATATGGGCTGGGAAGTTTATCCGGCAGCGATGTATCATATTCTAAAGAAATTTAATGAATATGACAATATCAAAAAGATCATTATTACCGAAAACGGAGCTGCTTTTCCAGATGTTGTAACAAATGGAAAAGTTCACGATATCAAAAGAACGCACTTTATTCAGGATAACTTAGAACAAATTTTAAAGGCCAAAAATGATGGTTTAAATGTCGATGGTTATTTTGTTTGGAGTTTGACTGATAACTTTGAATGGGCTGAAGGTTATAACGCACGTTTTGGCTTAATTCACGTTGATTTTGAAACTCAGAAAAGAACAATCAAGAATTCAGGATTATGGTTTAAGGATTTTTTATCTTAAAGTATTTTAACCGCAAAGCACGCTAAGTTTTTTATTTAGCAAAATTCATAAAAAAAGTTCGCAAAGATATTCCGATATATCTTTGCGAACTTTGCGGTTAAATAAATAAGTAAAAAACCTGCGAACTTTGCGGTTGGATAACTTATTATGATCTAAACTTATAATTTTGTTTCGTAATTCCGATATGGATTTTTCCATTCGATTTTAAGTGCGCTGTCACTCTAATATATTTTTCTTCGGGATATTTTACCTCATAACTAAACGTTGTGTCTTGTGCTTTAACTTGAAGCAGGTGTTTTCCATCATCAGATATAGACAATTCTGCCGTTTGATACGTTGGCATTTCATTTGTTGCATTTAAGTTGATTTCCTGAACTTTCTCTTTGTCCAGAAAAACTTCCAATTTTAATTTATCCAATTTCATATTTGTTGGCTGCTCAAACGCAACAACATATTTTTTACAGCCGAAAGTGCATAAAACAATTAATAATACCAGGATCTTTTTCATAAGAAGTTTTTTAAGCGAATTGTTATTAGAAAATCAAAATCTAATTTAATGTTTTTTATTAATATAAATAATTTTTACTTCGACTTGATTGTCAAAAAAGCAAGTTTTATGTCCGCAAAAATCATTCAAAAAAAGCAAATAAATTCAACGAAAAAAAAGTGCACTTTTTTATAAAAAAACCACTTATTTTATTGATTTTCATTAGGTTTATCGGATATTTTTTCTTATCTTTATAGTGTAAATAACAGTAAATATATGCCGAAAAACAAACTTTTTAAATGCCAGAATCCGTTCTCAAAAAATTACACTTTTTATCTCTTCATGCATTTTATTTTTAAAAATGCTTTTCAATTTCAGTTAGAAATTATTCTACCCAATTCTTTTTCTGCACAAAATACAAGCAAGCAGAAAATTGCAACGCGTCAGCTTCAATTGCGACCGTAATTCTTTTTCTTTCATTATATTTCTAAATCTCTTTTTAGAAAGTATAGACGCTCCACTTAAAAAAGATTTCCTGTTCGGGAAACCTTTTTCGACTCTTCATTTTAATTTTTCAAAAACCAAAAGTAATTCTATGATTTATTTCTCGTTTTCTATCAATTTGACTTGTTCTAACACTAATCTCAATTTATTGATTTTTTTAATTCTACATTTTTATCTTTTTTAATACTCAAAACAACTTTTTTAGCACTTTTTGCATCTATTATAAATAGAGGTCAGATTGGTTTTATAAACAAATAAAACTTGTAATTGATCAAATTCATCTTGCAATTTATTTTGTTGTAAGGAATTTTCGGGAATCTCGGGGAAATGCGGGAATTCTGGGAATACCTTGGCTACAATGGCTTCAAAGCGCCTTTTCTTTGCATCAGAAATTAGTTCAAGTTTTGTCTGCAGACTAAAACACAAACATAAAACTAGTTCTAAATAACATTGTGGAAAACAGTAAGACCGAGTTTATTCGGGAAGTATAAATTACGTCTTACAGTTCTACACGCCTTACTTCCCTAAAATCAATTTGGTATCGCCGCCAATAGGCTCTGGATAATTCCGGACAGCAATACCTATGTCTAATTTCTAAATTAAATCAAAATGAAAAAATTTATACTTTTTATCGCTATTGCGTTATTGTTCACTATATTTTCTTGTACTCCTGATGAGTATGAGACTCAAACAAGTAAGAAAATCGAAAAACCATTCGATCACTTAAAAGCTGGTGATGCTCCTGCTGAAGGTCCTGGTGATACGACAAATCCGCCAGTAAAACCACCGGTAAATCCGCCAGTAAATCCATAAGTATGCTAAAAATATGTTTTTAGTATCTAATTAATTACTATTTTCGGGGAAAGTTAACTTATATGTTGCGGTCCCCGTTTTTTTATTTTATTATCATACTTTCTCTCTTTTCCTGCAAAGAAAAAAAGACTAGTAATTCTAATACAGAAGCTGTAAGTAAAGAAGCTGGTGTTTTAAGAGATAAAGCAGATGAAAACTATCAAAAACAAAACCTAAACACCGCATTTTACGAGTTTAACAAATCTAAACTACTTTTTGAAACGGTAAAAGACAGTGCCAATATCTCGTATGTCCTTATACAAATGGCATCTATTCAACAAATTAATGGAGATTATTATGGTAGTAAAGAAACAGTGACAGATGCGTTACCATATGCTAAAAATAACATAAATCATATCGGCTGCATAAATAATATATTAGGAATCGCTGACAAAGAACTTTCACTTTACAACGATGCTATTTTTTACTATAATGAATCGATTAAATACTCAAAAGATCTTGAAGAGAAACAGGGACCTAGAAGCAATATTGCAGCTGTATATATACAGCAAAAAAAATATGAAAAAGCAATTGACCTTCTAGAATCAATCTTGTCACAAAAATTTTTAGATAATGAATCTAAAGCAAGTTTTAAAGCAACATTACAAGATAATCTAGGTTATGCTTATTTTAAAAATGGTTCTGATGAAAAAGGTTTCTATTTAATGAATGAAAGTCTTAAATTAAGAAACGAAATTAAGAATACTTACGGAAGCATCGAAAGCTATTTACATCTTGGCGATTATTATTCTAAAAAAGACCTTCAAAAATCTGATGACAATGCTCTTGCGGCTTATAATGCTGCTACAAAACTAAATAGCGTTGATGAAAGATTAGAAGCATTGCAAATTTTAATTTCGAATAATCATAGTGCACAAGACAGCAAATATGTACAAAAATATTTTAGTTTAAACGACAGCATTATAAAGGTTAGAAATAACTTTAAAAATAAATTCGCTAAAATTAAATACGACTCGAAAAAAGAAAAAGATGAAAACGAAAAGCTTCGTTTAGAAAAAGCAGAAAATCAATTATCGTTGCAAAAAGCTAGTTATATGCGTATTGTATTTGCAATTGTATTTGTCTTTTTAGTGATTTTAATTGCCATTTTAATTCGCTATTATAAAAATAAAAACAAGGCCATCGAATTTAAAAGTTCGTACGACACCGAAACCCGAATTGCTAAAAAAATTCATGACGAATTGGCAAATGATGTCTTTAATGTAATTGCTTTTACCGAATCTCAACCTTTATCGACAGAAAACACGAGAGAGAACCTGCTTCAAAAATTAGATGATATTTACGGACGTGTACGAGGAATTTCAAAAGAAAACAATAAGATTGATATTGGTGAAAATTTTACTAAAAACATAAAAGAAATGCTTTCTGTGTACAATACTAACGAAAGAAATATTATTGCCACTAATTTTGAAAATGTTGATTGGGAAACGATTAATGATGTAAAAAAAATCACCATTAGCCGCGTTTTACAAGAATTAATGGTCAATATGAAGAAACACAGCAAAGCCAGTCTTGTCGTAATAAAATTTGAAAGTGATCAAAAAACACTGTTCATAAACTATACAGATAACGGAATTGGGTGTGAAAAAACAGAAGTTGTAAAAAATGGTTTGCTCAATATGGAAAACCGAATTCAGGCTGTTAAAGGAACTATAGAATTTAACACATCGCCCAACAACGGATTTAAAGCTAAAATTGTAATTCCTAAATAAACAAAAGCCTTTCAGAATTTTTCCGAAAGGCTTTTTCTTCAAAAAACAATAAATATTATAACCTTTTGTTATAATGTTTCCTTTAAAACCGAAACAGCTTCCTTCCAGTTATTTACTCTTAAATGATGCGTTTTATTTATATTATGAAATGCCGTAAACATAATCGGTTTTCCGATGCAATAATCTAGATTTTTACAGTGATCGTCGATCAGATAATCTGTATTGATGATTTTCTTGCTGCCACATAAAACAATATTTTCCCAGCCAATAAAAGGAAAATGCTCGTCAAGCCAAGCTACTTTTTCAGCAAGTGAAATTGGGAATTCTGTCGCAGCAGAAACAATATATACTTCAAAATTCTTTTGTAATTCGCGCACACTTTCAATCGCATCAGGCATTACGGGCAAGGTTCTGAAAAAATTATCTTTATTTAAAATCTTAAATAATAAATCTCTGTCTTTAAAAGCTTCTTCTTCACTTAATCCCTGAATATCTTGTTTTGTTAAAGTGGTTCCATATTCTTTATTGTAATGGTCGATTATTTGTGATTCAACATCAGCTAAAACGCCATCCATATCGATTGCAATTGATTTCTTTTTCATTGTAAATTTATTTTGCTGCTAAATTATGCAAAAGTTGCAATAAAACGCAAATTAATGCAATTTTTTATTTATTTTTGCAATATAAAACCGCAATTAGAATGAAAAAGGAAGAACGTCAGCAAGCAATTTTAGAATATTTATCGAAAGAACATCGCGTAACTTCGGTTGAATTAAGTGATTATTTGAGTGTTTCAGAAGATACCATTAGACGTGATTTAAAAGAACTTTCAGATCAAGGACTTTTAAAAGCAGTTCGTGGCGGAGCGGTTGCTCCTTCCCCAATTCCGTTACATTATAGAAAAAGAGAAAAACACGATCTTGAAAACAAGAAAATTATTGCGCAAAAAGCGATTCCGTATCTAAAAGACGGGCAAGTTGTATTTATTGATGGCGGAACAACTTCTTTGGCTTTAGTTGCCAGTTTTCCACATGATTTAAAACTGACTGTTATTACTAATAGTTTTCCCGTTGCAGTTTTGGTTGAAGATTTACCAAATATCGAATTGATTTTTGCTGGAGGAAGAATGTGCAAAACATCGTTTACAACTGCTGGAATGGAATCTCTTGATTTCTTCAGAAACTTTAGAGCGGATATCTGCATTTTAGGAATTTGCAGTATTCACCATGAACGCGGACTTACAGGAATTTTATATGATGATTCGCAAATCAAAAAAAATATGATTCAAAATTCTAATTTTATTATTGCGTTGAGTTCAAGTGAAAAAATTGATACCGCCGAAACTTATTTTGTTTCGAATATAAACGATATTGATGTTTTGGTGACTAATATTTCACCAGACGAAGAAATCCTTAAAATATACAAAGAAAAAGGTCTTACAGTTCTTTAAAACGATAAAAAAAGCCTTTCAAGATTTTACTCTCAAAAGGCTTTTTCACTACAAATTAATTGGCAAAATTATTTCCATCCGCCGCCCAAGTCTCTGTAAACATGAACTGCAGCATTTAATTGTTCTTTTTTAGTGTCGATTAATTCTAGTTTTGCTTCTAATGCATCTCTCTGCGTCATCAAAACCTCAAAATAATCTACTCTAGCCGATCTAAACAAATCGTTAGAGACATCAATAGACGTATTTAAAGCGTCAACTTGTTTTGATTTAAGATCATAACCTTTTTGAAGATTTTCAATCTTAGACAATTGATTTGAAACTTCTAAATAAGCATTTAAAACCGTACGATCGTAATTGTATAATGCTTGAAGCTGTCTTGCATTTGCACTTGCAAACTCCGCTTTGATTGCATTTCTGTTAATCAAAGGTGCAACAAGATCTCCAGCCAAAGAATATAAAAGCGATTCTGGCATTGTAAACAAATAAGAAGGTTTGAAAGCCTGAACTCCAATTGCCGCTGTGATATCCAACGAAGGATAAAACTCAGCACGAGCTACTTTTACGTCTAATTTTGAAGCTACTAATTCTAATTCTGCTTGTTTAATATCTGGACGATTCGCTAACAATTGCGATGGAATTCCAGAACTTACAGCAGCTGGTAATAAGCTTAAGAAATTAGTATTGCTAGTTCTTTTAATTTCCTGAGGATATCTTCCCAATAAAAAGTTGATTTTGTTTTCTGTTTCTTTTATTTGCTGCAAAATATCAAACTCCATACTTTGTGAAGTTAAAACCTCTGCTTCAAATTTCTTAACTCCCAATTCAGTTGCTCTTGCCGCTTGTTTTTGAACTTTTACAATTTCTAAAGCGTTAGTCTGCAATTTGATCGTTTGTTTTACAATATCCAACTGATTGTCTAAAGCTATTAATTCGTAATACGAATCTGCAACTTCAGCGATGAGGTTGGTAATTACAAAGTTTTTACCTTCAACTGTAGCCAAATATCTATTTAAAGCTGCTTTTTTAGAATTACGCAGTTTTTTCCAAATGTCTACTTCCCAATTTGCATAAGCCGAAATAGTAAAATCTCCTAACGGATCCGGAGTTTCTACACCTGGTTTAATCTCCGTTGTAGCATCACCTGCACCTTGACTTGTATATCTTCCTACTTTTTCTACTCCCGCTCCCGCACGTAAACCTGCTGTTGGCAATAAAAGTCCTTTTTTTACACGAATATCATTTTTTGCAATTTCAATTTCTTGCAAAGTGATATTTAGTTCTTGATTATTTTTTATTGCAACATCGATCAAATCGATAAGATTCTGATCTTTAAAATAATCTTTCCAAGCAAGAGTTGCCGTATTATTGTTGGCATCCTGAGTTTGAGCTGTTTTGCCAAACGATTCAGGAACTGGCGTACTTGTTGTAACCGCTGCCTCAGATGCAGGGGTTTTACACCCTGCAACTGCTAGACATACAGCTAATGCAATACTATATTGATATGATTTAACTTTATACATGATTGTTATCAATTTCTTCTGTTAATGGATTTTCTTCTTCATGTTTTACCAATTTGTGTTTTTCGGCAATTTTAGCAAAAATGAAGTACAATCCTGGAATTACAAATACACCGCAAATCGTTCCGATAAGCATACCTCCAGCAGCAGCGGTACCAATAGTTCTATTTCCAATTTTACCAGGACCTGTTGCGAACGTAAGCGGAATTAATCCGGCAATAAAAGCAAATGAAGTCATCAAAATCGGACGGAACCTTGCTTTTGCTCCTTCCATTGCTGCTTGTAAAACAGATAATCCTGCGGCATGTCGTTGTATCGCAAACTCTACAATCAACACGGCATTTTTACCCAATAAACCAATCAACATTACCATGGCAACTTGGGCGTAAATATTGTTTTCTAATCCAGTTAATTTTAATAAAAGGAAAGCTCCAAAAATACCTGCTGGCAACGAAAGAATTACTGATAATGGAAGAATAAAACTTTCATACTGTGCTGCTAATACCAAGTAAACGAATCCTAAACAGATTAAGAATACCCAAATAGCTTGATTTCCTTGTGCAACCTCATCGGCAGAAATACCTGCCCAGTCAATGTCATATCCTCTTGGTAATTTTTCAGCAGCTATTTTTTGAATTACTTTAATAGCTGTACCAGAGCTATAACCTGCAGCTGGAGAACCACTGATTTGTGTTGAGGTATACATATTATGACGTGTAATTTCCGAAAGACCGTACACTTTTTCTAATTTCATGAAAGCAGAAAAAGGCACCATTTCATCACGGTCATTTTTTACATACAATTTTAAGATATCGTCTGGCTGTGCACGATATTCTGGCGAAGCCTGAACGATTACTTTATAGTTAATACCGAATTTAATAAAACTGATTTCGTAGTTACTTCCCACAAGAGTTGACAAAGTATTCATGGCATTTTCTATAGAAACACCTTTTTGCTGTGCCAAGTCATTATCCACTTTCATCATGTATTGAGGGAAACTAGAACTATAGAAACTAAATACGTTTGATAATTCTGGTTGTTTGTTCAATTCTGCAACAAATTCATTATTAACCTGTTCCATTCTCTTATAATCAACAGAACCTGTTTTATCTAACAAACGAAGCTCAAATCCTCCCGCTGCACCATATCCTGGAACTGCAGGCGGTTGGAAAAACTCGATATTAGCTCCTGTAATATCTTTACATTTTTCCTCCATGTCATGCATAATCTCCACAACAGATTCTTTTCTGTCACTCCAATCTTTCAAGTTCACCAAACAGGTTCCTGAGTTTGCTCCTGTACCTTCAGAAAGAATTTCGTATCCAGCTAAAGAAGAAACCGATTTAACTCCATCAATATCTTCTGCAATTTTTTGAACTCTCTCTGCAATATTATTAGTTCTTTCTAAAGAAGAACCTGGAGGAGTCTGAATTACTGCATAAAACATTCCCTGATCCTCATTCGGAATAAATCCTGAAGGAACTGTACTGCTTATTAACCATGTTCCAGCACAAAATACTAGAAGTGCAACAATTGTAACAACTCTTCTGTTTACAATTTTACCCAATAGATTTTGGTATTTACCTTGTGCTAAATTGAACTTTTCGTTAAAACCATCAATAAATCTATTTGCTGGTGTTTTCTTTTTAGGCACGCCGTGATTGTTTTTTAACATCATCGCACAAAGTGCAGGTGTTAATGTTAAAGCCACGATACCAGAAAGAATAATTGCCGTTGCCATAGTTACAGAGAATTGTCTGTAGAAAACTCCCACAGGACCAGACATAAAGGCAACTGGAATAAATACTGCCGCCATAAGAAAGGTAATTGCAATAATTGCCCCCGCGATTTCATGCATTGCTTTCTTAGTTGCTTTAAATGGCGACAGATGTTCTTCTTCCATCTTGGCGTGAACGGCTTCGATAACCACAATCGCATCATCGACGACGACTCCAATTGCTAATACTAAAGCAAATAATGTAATTAAGTTCAACGAAATATCGAAGAAAGTCATAAATACAAATGTTCCTACCAACGAAACTGGAACCGCAATTGCTGGAATAACCGTAGAACGCCAATCTCCTAAGAAAAGGAATACTACTAAACCTACTAAAATAAAGGCTTCAACAAGTGTGTGAATTACTTTTTCGATAGAAGCATCAAGGAATTTAGAAACGTCATATGAAATTTCATAATCCATTCCTTTTGGAAATCTCTGTTTGATTTTTTCCAGTTTTGCTTTTACTTCTTCAATAACCTGATTCGCGTTACTTCCAAAAGATTGTTTTAATACAATTGCCGCTGATGGTCTTCCATTCAAATTAGAATAGATATCGTACATCGAGCTACCAAATTCAACTTTAGCAACATCTTTCAATCTCAAAAGCTCTCCGTTTGGATTTGCTTTTACAACAATATTCTCGTATTGCTCTTTTGTTGTAAAACGACCAGAATATTTCAATACATATTCAAACGCTTGAGAACGTTTCCCAGAACTTTCTCCCGTTTTCCCCGGAGAAGCCTCCAAACTCTGACTAGATAATGCTTCCATTATTTCATCAGCAGAAATTTTATAAGCTAACATACGATCTGGTTTTAACCAAATACGCATTGCATATTCACGTGTTCCTAAGATATCTCCAGAACCAATACCATTTACCCTTTTCAATTCAGAAAGTACGTTGATATCGGCATAGTTATACAAGAACTTCATGTCAGTATTTTTGTCTGTACTGTAAAGATTCACGTACATCAACATACTCGGAACTTCTCGTGTAATTTTAATACCTTCTCTAATTACTAAAGGTGGAAGTTTATTGGTAACCGAAGCTACACGGTTTTGCACGTTAATCGCTGCCTGATTTGGATCTGTACCTAAGTTAAAAACTACTTTAATTGTAGCTTCACCGTCGTTTCCTGCATCAGAAGCCATGTATTTCATTCCTGGAACACCGTTCAAGGCTCTTTCTAAAGGAATAACTACCGCCTTGATCATCAATTCACCATTAGATCCTGGATAATCTGCAGTAACATTCACCATTGGAGGCGAAATGGTTGGGAATTGTGTAATTGGTAAATTCAATACAGACAAAACCCCTAAAAAGACAATTATCAACGATATTACTATCGAAAGAACAGGTCTTTGTATAAATTTATTAAACATTTTTATATTTTTTTAATGATTAAATCAAAAGGAAATCAATAAGTTGACAGTATATTTCAAACAATAATTACTGAAAACTGTGACTGAATACTAATTACTCCGCCTTCAAGCGCAGGTTATTAATTACCTTTTTAGGAGATTCAAATTCGTATTTAATTTTATCATTCTCTTTTACTTTCTGAACACCTTCAAGTAAAATTTTATCATTTTCATTAAGTCCGCTTTTGATCACGTATAAATCAGGAATTTCACCTGTAATCGTGATTTCTCTAGAGCTTACTTTATCATCTTTTCCTACAACGAAAACATATTTTTTATCCTGAATTTCGTAAGTTGCTTTTTGTGGAATCACAATAGCATTTTTCAACGGAACATTCATTTGAACTTGTCCTGTTTCTCCGTTTCTAAGTAGTTTTCCAGAATTAGGGAATCTTGCTCTAAAAGCAATATTTCCAGTTTCATTGTTGAATTCACTTTCTATAACTTCAACATTTCCTTTTTCTTTGAAAATATCTCCATTAGCCAAAACTAAATTCACTTTGTTGTCAGCACGATCTTTAATATTCGTTTCATAACTAATATATTCTGGCTCAGAAACATTGAAATAAGCAAACATCTGGCTATTGTCTGAAAGACTTGTCAGCAATTCTCCTTCGTCAATTAAACTTCCTAATTTTAATGGAATTCTATCGATTGTTCCGTCAAAAGGAGCTCTGATTTCTGTGAATGATAAATGAAGTTTTGCTAATGCAACTTCAGCTTTTGCAGACTGTAATTTTGCCTGAGCAACACTTAATTCGTTTTTAGAAACGATATTTTTGTCAGCCAATAATTTTGAATTTTGTAATTCAATTTCAACTGATTTTTGCTCTGCCTGTGCTTTAAGCAATTCAGACTGATACATGTTTGGCATGATTTTAAACAACAGTTGTCCTTTTTTTACAAACTGTCCTTCATCAACATAAATATTTTGTAGAAAACCTTTTTCTTGTGCGCGAAGCTCGATATTTCGCACAGATTTTATTTGTGAAACATATTCTTTTGTGAATGAAGTATCGATTTTAACGGGATTAGTAACCGTAAATTTTTCAACTTCTTCTTTTTCTTCTTTTTTAGATGTACAACTAGTCAAGCACATCAAGGCAATTAAGCCTGTGAAAACAATGATTTTTTTCATGATTTAGTTTGGAAATTAAGCGAATGAATGCTTTTGGAATGAAAATTCCTTTTGGATGTTAAAATGCATCAGTCAGCCTTAGTCCAGACCTTAAAGTTCATATAAGCAGAAGTAGAAATATACAAAAGCAAGATACGAAGATCGAAATCTAGGTAACTGATGTATACTTTAAAATCAAATTCTTAAAACTCGTTGAGTAATGTATAAAGGATTTGAATACCCGAAAACAGGCGTAGAAAATTTAAAACGATTGGAATCATTCGCAGCAGACTGATCTGAAAGTGCCAGATACAAAGTGTCTACCAAACTGTACGAAGCAGTAAAGAACTTGTTCGTAAGTGTATTAACATCATCATTGCCTAAAAGATCTTCCTCAAGATCAATATCTGCAGCGTCTTCTAAAATTGAAGATCCGCGATCCTGATTTGTGAATTTTACTCTATGTTTCTGAACATGATGATTATTATGAGGACCAAAAGTATTTGCATTCAAATATTGGCCTCCGCCGAACAGAAGCATATTCATGAATACTAAAAATACTATTAACTTTCTCATTTCGGTGCGAAAGTAATAAAAGATTGGAACAAAAAAAATAAAATAAGAAAGTCTTAACATTGAATATCAAACGAAAACGTTTTCAATTGAAAGCAAAATAAAATGACTCTTTTTCAAAGTTAAAAAACAACTCAAAATACTAACAAACAATCATTTAAAATATAATTTCCATGATTGTAAATTCTTGTCCTGCTTTACTAAAAGTTTCTCCTGTATCGACCATACCGAACTTTTCGTAAAATTGTTTTTTTTCTGTTCGAGCGTTACACCAAACTTTTTTTAGTTTTTTTTCTCTTGCAGATTCAAAAATGTGCTTTAATAATTGAGATGCAATTCCATTTCCTTGATACGAATTTAAAGTGGCTAATTTTCTAAACTGCATTTCATCATCTGAAACAAAACAAGAAACTATAGCAACTAGTTTATCATTTTCGAAAGCGCCAAAATGCAAACCTAAATTATCTTCTTCTAATTGTACAAATTCAAACGGTTGATCTGGCCACATTACTTCGTGTCTAATCTGCCAAGTATCGGATGCATTGATTTTTTTTATTTCCATTTTGATTTTATAGTGCTTCAAAAATAATGGATTTTCATTGAAAAGAGAAGAAGAACCTTTTCATTTCATTTTACATCAAAAATTTATCACAAAATAAATCAGGCAAGTCTTTCAATTCAATAAAAAAGGGAATCAAATTGACTCCCTTTTTGCTACATTTTAACGTAATAATTCTCTTCGTTATTACTGTTTATCTTTTCAATTCCGTTTTCTGTTTTTACGGCAACATTTATTACCCGCAAAACATCTGCTTTTTCGTTAATACTGCAATTCCAAATTGTTCCGTCTGAAAGTATTATTTCTGAAAATAATGAAACAGCATCATTTTTATCATTATAAACTAAATCTTCTTTTCTTAGCAGTTTTTTTTCTTTTGTCTTTTTATCCATCGTATAAAAAGCAATTTCATTTGGGGTAATTTCAACAATCTCATCAACATTCGATTGATCATTTACATTTACCGCAGTACTAGCCCAAACAGGCTGACTTCCGGATCTTTTCCATGTTCCAACTGCTTGATGCATAATTTCTTTTCGTAAAACCTCTCGTAGCGTATCTACTTTTTTACTGGCTTCCTGACCAATTTCATTTTCAGGTTTAATTTTTGCCGCTAAAGAAAATAAATCAATAGCTTTTACAAAATCGGCTTTCTCATAATAAGAAACGGCCAATTCGTATTTGCATTTTTGAAATGCAATTTTTTGATCATTCTGTGCAAAACACTGAAGGCTAATCAAAAAAACAATTAGGGGAAATGTCTTTTTCATTAAAATAGTAGGTTTTTTATTATTTTACAAACGTACTTTTTTTTAACAAAGATTTTACGTATTTCCTCATTTATTTTAAAAATTAAAAAAAAAGAGAATCTAAACAACAGATTCTCTTTTAATTATAAATTCTAAATTAAAAACTAATTTGAAAACGAGTTCAAAATTTCTATAGCTTTTTGGGCGTCTTTTTTATTGACAAAAATATGGTCGTGATAATAAGCCGCAACCACATTACAACTAATTTCATTTTCTGAAAGTGCTTTAGAAAACGCAGCAGTTAACCCGACCGCTTCTAATGATGAATGCACTGTAAGCGTTATCCAAGCCATTACAACTGAATAATCTAGTTGCAATTTGTCGGCAATTTCTTTTTTAAGAATTAAAGTAATGGCTTCTTTTTCCTTAAAGAACATTTCTACATTATTCAAATCGATATTTTCCAGCGTATCAACTTTACAAAAAACATAATCTCCCGAAATATGTTCAGGTTTCATGCTTTTTAGCAATTGTTGTAAATCTTTTTCTCCAGACATTTTATCTGTTTAATTATTTAATATGTAAAATGTTATTCGCTGGAGTTGCATCCATAAAAATACCTCCGTCAAGTTCGATCTGTTCGATTTTTTTTGTGCTTTTCAAAACAATTTTCGCTGTTTTTTGATTCTTTTCCCAGATTGCAGGTGTTTGATGCAACGTTACTTTTGTTTTATCTGCGTAAGTAATAATTACATCAAAAGGAATCGCAAATCCACCGATATTTTCTACAGTGATAATTTTCTTATCTGCTGAAATACCTTTAATTGCAATATCTAAATAATTATTAGTGAAAAACCAATTGTTGAAAAACCAGTTTAGATTTTTTCCTGTTGTCGTATTAAACGAATTAAAATAATCCCACGGAATTGGGTGTTTTCCATTCCAAGTATCCATGTAATAATGCAATGCTTTTTTGAATAAATCATCGCCTAACATATCTTTCAAAGCTAAATAAGAAAGAGATGCTTTTCCATATGAATTATTTCCGTAACCGGCTCCAGAAACTTGAGTAGACATTGAAATAATAGGCTGATCTTCTTCTGTAGAACGGTCATTTATATATCCTTTTACTCTAAAATCTTTATAGAATTTATCTGCCGCTTCTTTACCATGTTCAGCAATTCCGATTAAATATTCGAAAGTTGTTGCCCAGCCTTCATCCATAAAAGCGTAACGTGTTTCGTTGATTCCCATGTAAAATGGAAAATAAGTATGAGCCACTTCATGATCTTGTACCAATTGTGCAAAAACTGGATCTCCCATTTCAGAATCGTTACACATCATTGGATATTCCATATCTGCAAAACCTTGAAAAGCAGTCATTTTTGAAAATGGATACGGAACCCCTGGCCAATTGTTAGAAAACCAATCTAAAGCATATTGATTGTTTTTCACAGAATTTACGAAATCTGTTCCTGTAACATTATACGCCGCCTGAACACTTGCGCGGCGGTTTGTTTTCTTGTCTACAATCACACTGCTTGCATCCCACAAATAATGATCGCTTAAACCGAAGCAAACATCTGAAATATTTTTAGCTTCAAATTTCCAAACATTCCAATCGTATTGCTTGGTTACGATACCGCTTTTCATTTCTTGTTCGTTTGCGATATGCAGAATTTCATCTGTTGTGTACGATTTCTTTAAACGAGTTGCAAAATCGGGCTGTAAAACCTCATCTGGATTCAGCAAATCTCCTGTTGCATAAACCACATAATTTTTTGGTGCTTTTACAGAGAAAACATAATCATTAAAATCATTATAAAATTCCTGACGATCTGTATGCGGAAGTCTATCCCACCCGTTATAATCATCAAAAACGGAAACACGCGGATAACTATACGCTACAAAAAAAGTCGTTTCGTCAATCTGTCCTTCTCTCCCGCTCTCTTTTGATAAAGGATAATTCCATTGAATATTTAATGTGATTTTAGAATTTGGCAGAATTGCTTTTTTCAACTTCACATTTCCAACAGTTCCCCATTTTCTAGCATCTTCTTTATAAACTTCATTTTCTATTTTTAACGAAGTAATGGTTAATCCGTCGCTTAGAAAATCATCGTTTACTTCACTTCCACGAGGCGAAGAAGGTTTGTGAAGATTATTGACAAAACGAATTGCTAAATTTTTTAAAGTGTCTTTACTATTGTTTTCATAAATAATAGTTTCGGTTCCGCTGACCAATCTTGTTTTCGGATCGACAGCGATTTCCATATTGTATTTTCCGCGATTCTGCCAGTAATTTTTTCCTGGTTTTCCGTCCTTAGAACGCGTTCCATTTTCATAAGCTTGCTTAATATTTCTAGGCATATAAAGCTCTTGAGCAAATATATTTTGTGTAAAAAGAACAAATGCTAGTACTGCAAATTGCAATATTTTCTTTTCCATAAGTAATTCTTAGGTATTTTAAATTAGTTTTTGATATCGTATTAGTGGATTTTTTTCTACGAATGTTACAAATTTAGTTATTAATTATTAATTGTGAATTGTAAATTGTTAATGATGAATTGTAATGATGAATTGTAAAATGTAAGATGCAAAAGAAATACTTTTCATTTTACAATTAACCCAAAAAAACTTAGAACCTCAGCACCTTAGAACCTTAGTATCTAAAAAAGAAAAAAACCGTCTGCCACAAAAAAGCAACAGACGGTATCTACAATTAATATATAACTTTTGATTACTACAAAATATAATCGGTATTGATAAAATTAGATTCTTTGCTGTTAAGCAATTCCTGCAGAATCTCATTATTATAATCGATATCTTTTGAAGCTACAAACGTACGAATTGAGAAAGAACGCAAAGCATCTGGAATACTCAAAGTTCCTACAGCAGAATCTTTTCTTCCTGTAAAAGGAAAAGCATCTGGTCCTCTTTGACAAGAACTGTTGAGGTTTACTCTACACACTAAGTTTACCAAAGAATCAATTAGTGGAGCAAGAGTTTTGATATCTTTTCCAAACAAACTTACTTGTTGTCCGTAGTTTGATTCTGCCATATCAATTAAAGGCTCTTTAATATCTGTGAATGAAAGTATAGGAACAACTGGTCCGAATTGCTCTTCGTGATACACACGCATGTCTTTATTTACTGGATATAAAACGGCAGGAAAAATGTAGTTATCAGTATGTTTTCCTCCTTTTTCATTAATGATTTTTGCACCTTTTGAAGTGGCATCATCAATTAATCCTTGAATATAACTTGGTTTTTCTGTTTCTGGAAGTGGTGTTAAAGAAACTCCTTTTTCCCACGGATTTCCGAAAACTAAACCGTCTACTTTTTCTGCAAAGCGTTTATTGAATTCTTCTCTAATAGATTCGTGAACGTATAATACTTTTAAAGCTGTACAACGTTGTCCATTAAAAGATAAACTTCCTGTAATACATTCTTGAATAGCCAAATCTAAATCGGCATCTGGAAGAATAATTGCTGGATTTTTAGCTTCTAAACCTAAAATCAAACGCAATCTATTTTTATTCGGATGCTGATCTTGTAATGCAATTGCCGATTTACTATTTCCGATTAATGCTAAAACATCAATTTTTCCAGATTTCATGATTGGAGAAGCTACTTCTCTTCCTCTTCCGTAAACAATATTGATAACCCCTTTTGGAAAACTGCTTCTGAAAGCTTCTAACAATGGAGAAATACATAAAACACCATGTTTAGCAGGTTTGAAGATTACTGTATTTCCCATAATCAAAGCAGGAATTAGTAATGAAAAAGTTTCATTTAAAGGATAATTATAAGGCCCAAGACACAAAACAACACCAAGAGGTCCGCGGCGAATCATGGCGTTTACACCTTGCACTTTTTCAAAATGCGAACTGCGTCCGTTTAATTCTTTATAACTAGCAATAGTATCGTAAATATATTCTACCGTTCTGTCGAATTCTTTTTGTGAATCTCCAAGATTTTTTCCAATTTCCCACATCAAAAGTTTTACAACTTCTTCGCGGGTTTCTTTCATTTGTTTCACAAAATTCTCCATGCTTTTAATACGATCGGCAACTTTCATCGTTGGCCATAAACCTTGCCCCATATCGTATGCATTGGTAGCAGCTTCGACAACTTCAGCTGCTTCTTTTTCTGCCATAAAAGGAATAGATCCTAATAAAGTCGGAGAATACTTTTCTGTCGAAGAAATAGTAGAAAACACAGGTGTGGTTTGCCCTGTCCATTGTTTCAACTCTCCGTTTACAAGATAAGTATCTTGGTTTATCAGCGTAGTAATCTGATATTCTTCTGGTATAAAACTCATAATTTGGTTATTTTAAGGTCTGGTAATTTATTTTGAAAAGAAAAAAGAGGCTTTTGTATGCCTCTTCTTCTTTTATGGTTGTATTGTTTCGCCTTCCCAATCCAGGATTCCTCCAAGCAAATTGTAAGCGTTTTGTATACCCAATTCGTTCATAACTTGGCATGCTTTTGCACTTCTTGCCCCAGAACGACAGTATACGTAATAGTTTTTATTTTTATCTAATTCTTCAATTTCATAAATAAAACCTTGCCCTTTATTGATATCAATATTTAGAGCATTCTCAATGTAGCCATCATTAAATTCGTCAGCAGTTCTTACGTCAAGTATAACTGCATTTTCGTCAGCCTCTAACTGAGCAACCCAATCTTCTTGTGATAAATTCATAATAAAATGTGTTTTTGTAAAATTACGACGTTTCTATATATAAAAAACGTACCAAATGCGATTTCGATTATTATTCTCAGAAAACGTTTTAGAGAAACTATTATAATCAGTGAATTACAAATTTAGTTACTATTTTTAAAAATTCAGTCCACAAAATCGATAGAAAATAGGATTTTTTCATTTACACCAAATTGATATCAAATCTAGTTTTCTGATAATTAGTCCCAACTCAAACTATTATCTTTGCAAATAATTATAATTTTTAATCTCTTTTTGATAAAAGTATTTGCCACGAATTGCACTAATTTTCACGAATTATTTTTTGGGATTTCGTAAAATTGGTATTAAAAAAATAAATTTCAACACATAGAAAGAGATCCAATATTTCAAAAAAACATTCGTCATAAATTCGTGCAATTCGTGGCAAAAAAAATTACAATACATGCAAAATTCATTAAAAAATATCTTTCCAAATTTCTCCAACGAACTTATTGAAACCATAGAAAAAAATGGAACTCTTCAGAATTTTGAAGCTGGAACTATTTTAATGCGTACCGGACAATACATAAAAAACACTGCTTTGATTACCAAAGGCAAAATCAAGATTTATCGCGAAGGAGAAGATGGAGGAGAATTTTTATTATATTATTTACAGCCAGGTCAAGCTTGTGCGATTTCGATGATTTGCACAGTTAAAAGCGAGAAAAGCCAGATTATGGCAAAAGTAGTTGAAGATGTTTCTGTAATGATGATTCCGCTGCAATCAATGGACAAATGGATGATGGAGCATAGATCTTGGTATGAATTTGTAATCGAAACCTACAGAAGCCGTTTTGAAGAAGTTCTGGAAGTAGTCGATAATATTGCTTTCCGCTCTATGGACGAACGTTTAGAATTTTATTTAAAAAGACATTCTGATGCTTGCGGTTGTTCTGAAGTAAATCTTTCACATCAAGAAATTGCAACCGAATTAAATACTTCTCGTGAGGTGGTTTCCAGATTACTCAAAAAAATGGAACAACGCGGTTTGGTCAAACTCAACCGAAACCAAATTGAGTTATTGAAATAGTTTTTTTTCGCCACAGATTAAAAGGATTAGATGGATTTTTCTATTCTTATTAAAAAGAAATCCTAATAATCCTTTTAATCTGTGGCAAAAATATTTCCTGTTGTCAGGTTGAGCGAAGTCGAAGCCCCGCAAAGCATTTCGACTTCGCTCAATGTGACAGAATAATTCGTGAATTCGTGGCGAAAAAAAAACCTTCTGTGATAAATGTTACTGTAGGATTCTAATTTCCGAAGCAAATTTGCATTAAAATAAATGCAATGGAATATTTAGGCTTTTTTGCTTCAATCATAATCGGAATCTCACTTGGCTTAATTGGTGGAGGCGGTTCTATTTTGACTATTCCAATTTTAGTTTATTTATTTAAAGTAAATCCAGATCAAGCAACTTCTTATTCTTTATTTATTGTTGGACTTACCGCTCTTTTTGGAAGTTACAGCCATTACAAAATGGGAAATCTGAAATTGAAATCGGCACTGTATTTCGCGATTCCTTCAATTATTTCGATTTTAATTATTCGCGAAGTGATTTTTCCACAAATTGCCAAAACCTTATTTTGCGTCGCATCATACAATGTTTCAAAAGATTTTCTAATTATGATAATCTTTTCTGTATTAATGATTACAGCGGCAATTTCTATGATTAAAAAAAATCAGCCCGAAATAAAAACTGCCGAAACCAATTATCTTCAACTAAGCATTATTGGTTTTTTAGTCGGAATTGTAACTGGGTTTCTTGGTGCTGGCGGCGGATTCTTAATTATTCCAGCCTTGCTTTTTTTCGCCAATTTACCAATGAAACAAGCCGTTGGAACTTCATTATTAATTATTACAATAAATTCTTCAATAGGTTTTGCGGGCGATTTATATATCGGAACACCAATAAATTACACTTTCCTATTGAGTGTTTCTGCAATGGCCTTAATCGGAATGTTGATCGGAAGCCAGCTTTCTAAAAAAATAGACGGAACAAAATTAAAACCACTTTTTGGCTGGTTTGTTCTCGTTATGGGATTTTATATTATTACAAAAGAAGTTTTGTTTTAGACTAAACGCATCACACTGGTCGCGCAGATCTTTGTAGATTTTAATTTATATTTTGAATTTAGTTTTACTTGTAGAGTAATCTTTGTCAAAGTTTTACACTTTGACAAAGATGAAACTAAAATTTAATTCGCTTTAAATCTAAATCTCTCCAAACTTATCTTTATAGCGTTCCAATTCATTTTCAGTAATATTGAGCAGTTTTTCTAGCAATTGAATTTTATCTTCGTAAAGTTCTTTTAAGGCTGAGGTATTATTATCTGTATTTATTAAAATACTTCCGTTATTATTTCCTGTTATTTTATTGAAATTATTAAAATATCTATCATAATCAAAACTAATAATGTCTTCAACACTGACATCTAAAATTCTTCCAATTTCAACCAATTTTTCATAACTCAAAGACGTTTTTCCTTTTTCAATTTTACTGTAACCAGCCTGCGTTACACCTAATCTTTCTGCCATATATTCTTGAGTGTAATTTTTTAACTCTCTAATGTTTTTAATTTTGTTTTTAATTGTCGTGGCCATAATTCTTTGTGATTTGGGGTCATGTATAGTCAAAACAGCCCGCTGTTAAATTATAACAGCATAACTATACTTGTTTTTGGTATTCTAAAGCTAGTTCATAATAAATAAAATATGACTTAGCGTTTCGTTAATTTTTTTCTTTTGATTATAAAAAAACCATAAATCAAGGCTGCCATTATGAATAAAAGATCATAACGGGAAATATTAAATGCAAACATGGATTTTTTATTAAGCTGTTTTTTGAATATTTCTTTCAAACTGAAGATCTAAATAGTAATCTATTTGTTTGCCAACCAAATCACGATCTTTTGATTCTATTTTGGTTACGATTTCGTTGTGATAAATATCTTTTATAAAAAAGAAGTAAACAAATTCTGCCGGATCATTAAATCTGATGGCAATAATAATGGTATAACACAAAATGGCAGGAATAATATAATATAAATCCATTAAGTCAGAAAACAACATGCAATAATACGCAGCGGCAGTAACGATAGCAAAAGCGCTATTTTCGAGAAGGTATTTTTTCTTTTTCTTGATGAGTCCAATTTCTTTAATTTCATCAAAATGGTATTGCCAATTTTTAGATTTATAACAAAATCTAAGCTTGTCTGGAAAAATTGTTAAGGGCATAATAATTTGTAGGTAAAAAAGATTTAAGCTTTTAGTAAAAATCACTTTCTAAAAATTCTTTTAGGGGGAAAAATTCTTAGATACGCAATATTAAGCATTAACTTATTTTTTTTCTTACAATAAAAATTATAGAATATAACTGTTGGTTGTAATTAAATCTTTAATCTACAATTATGCTTATAAAGTGGGCTTATTTAGGACATTATATCTTTTGATTCTTTCAAAAATTAAATCAGAAATCTATTTATTAACAAAGAACAATAAGAATGTTATATTTTTCTTTAATCAATTAGATATCGTGCTTCCAAGTTTTAGTTTCTTTATCAAATTCTGCACGAACATAGCGAATATATTTTACAGGAATTTTAGTTTTTCGATGTTTTTTTATTTCCCAATCCACTTTTCCATATAAAGCCATCGCTTCTACTTCAAATTCGTATAAAGGACGTTTGCTTTGTACATTAATACTTTTCAATAATCCAAAGATAGGATCATAAACAAAATTAGGTTCCGAATGATTCATGTCTAATCCTGTATGAGACGAAATCAATTTTCCCTTTTCATCTATATACAATGCCAATACCGTATAAGTCTTTTCGTAATCTTTGATTTTTCCATTTTTAAAAATAGAATCTAAATTTGTAATAGGCTTTGTGTAATTAAATTCAGATCTTTCGCTATCATAATCATTATAGATGTAATCTTGTAATTTAAAATCATTCGCACTGTTCAATAATTTTTGCGTGTATGTATCAATTCCTTTATTATCAAGAAGTCGTGAGTTAGAACAGATTTGACTAAAATATAATTTTCCACCTTTTTCCTCTGCAAAAACTAGCCATTCCTGGTTTAGATATTCTTCTGTATAGCAGGAATTCCACGGACCATTTTTCTTTTGATAATGATGTGTAAATGATATTTCTTTCGGAATGTTTCCTTTTTTATAACTTTCAAAAATTTTAAATTTAATGGTATAAGTTGCAGAATCTTTACTGAATTTTTTACTTGTAATTTTTCCTCTAAAAACATATTTTGACGAATAAAACTCTAAAATTAGTTTTGGTGTATCACAAGAACAAGCAAATGTTTTTAAAGTGCTTAAAAGAAAAAAAAGTACAATTATTCTAACTGTTTTCATAAAATGAAAAATAATAAAATGTTTAAAAGAAGGCTTCAGAAATAAATCTTCAATATTTTTTGAATTGCCTCCAGCTTTAGCTGGAGGTAAACAAATCTATACAAATAAAAGGCTTTAGCCAAACTTTACGAATTTGGCTAAAACCTTTTCAAAATCAAACAAAAAACCTCCAGTTAAAACTGGAGGCAATTGATTTTTATTCTTCTAACAAATGTTGGCTAAGCCATATAGAATCATTTGCTTTTGTTGTATAATTCCATAATATTTTTCTATCTATTTCATTTGACACAAAAAGTTTTCCATTTTCAAACTTAAACTTTTCGCCATAATATTTTAAAACATGAATAACATTATTAACATGTTCTTGAGTCAATAATTCTGGCGAATCTACAAGATGATCTTGTTGAAACACAATTGGATTATATTCAATATAGCTATTTCCTAAAATGCGTTCCGTTATAATTTCTTTTTTTACATGATCAATTCGTTTAGAATTAAAATACCAGGTCTTCAAAAGAAATATTATGACTAATATAAAAACAGAAATTAAAATTATTTTCTTTTTCATTAATATTATTAATTCATGTATTCGTTACAAACAAAAAAATCAATGTTCTCCATACCCAATATCATCCATTTTTCCGCTAAAAACGCGATACTGAATAATAAAATAAATAATCACCAGAAACAGAGCGATAAAAAACCAACTTAAGCCTGCGTTTAATCCGTATTCGTGAGCTGCGGTGTTGTAAATCGTTAAGGACGGATTCACTTTATTGGTTGAAGGCAAAACATTCGGAAAAATGGAAACGGCTGTAGAAGCAAATCCTCCCAATAAAAACAAAGTGGAGAAAATAAATCCGTGACCGTCTTTTTTAAATGAACGGACTTTAAACAATCCTAAAATTCCAACAAAAGTCATTAAAGGAAAAAACCACAAAATCGGATTTTCAACAAAATTATGAAACGGTTTTGGCTCAATAAAATGCCAAATCTGCAATGAGATACAAACCAAAACCAGCAAAACAATATTCAATGCAAAAACCACCTTTTTCAATTTCGGATTTAAAGCTGAATTTGTCTTATAAATAATCCAGTTTGCGCCGTGAATAGTCAAAGCCACGACACTCACAATTCCTAAGAAAAGCGTAAACCAATCTATAATTCCCAATTCATTTGCCTGCGGACTAAAAGTTGGATTCCATAAAGGCAGAAAGAAAAAATGCGGTTCTTGCGTAGAAACTCCGTTTTGAACCATTCCGAGATTTACGCCTCGAACGATATTTCCTAAAGCAATTCCGAAAAAGAGAGCCAAAAGCAAACTCGCAATTCCAAACGCTTTATCCCAAATACTTTCCCACATATGATTGTGCACTTGTCCGCGCATTTCTAATCCGATTGCACGGAAAATCAAAAGCCATAAAATCATAATCAAAGGCAAATAAAATCCGCTGAAAGAAGATGCGTATAAAGTCGGAAAAGCAAAAAATAAAACTCCCCCAGCCGCAATCAACCAAACTTCATTTGCATCCCAAAAAGGTCCAATCGAATTTGTAATTGCTTTTTTATCTTTTTCTGTATCGGCAAAAAATAAATGAATAATTCCTGCACCAAAATCGTAGCCGTCTAAAACCAGATAAACAGCCAAAATTCCCATTAAAACTATGTACCAAAAAAATTCCATACTTATATTTTTTCTGTTGAAAGTTCCACATGATGCGGTCCTTTATTGATAATTTTTCCAATCAAAAGTAAAAACAACATTCCGAGAAGGAGATACAATCCAATAAAACCAAGCAATGTAAATAATGTATTTCCAGAAGAAACGGTTGGCGAAGCTCCCGCTGCAGTTCGCAATAAATTATAAACCAGCCACGGTTGTCTTCCTAATTCGGCCGTATACCAGCCCGTTGTATTGGCAATGTACGGAAATGGCATCATGAACATTAACGACCATAAAATCCATTTGGTCTGAAATAATTTTCCGCGAATTAATTGGAAAAGCGAAAGCGCCATTAAACCTATAAAAACGGTTCCTAAACCAACCATAATATGATAGGCATAATATAATCCTGAAATATTTGTCGGATGCAAATCTTCTTCAAACTGATCTAAACCTTTAATTTCCTGATCCCAATTTCCATAAGTAAGAAAACTTAAAATGTTTGGAACAGCTATTTTATTATCTAGTTTTTTGTCTTTTACGTCGGGTTGTCCGATTAAAACAATTTCAGAACCTTTTTTCTCGGTATGAAAAATCCCTTCCATTCCTGCAAAAGTTACAGGTTGATATTTTACTACGTTTTTCGCCAATAAATCTCCCGTTGGAACTGCAACAATGATGCTCGAAATCAATCCGAAAATAACTCCTGTTTTTAAGAACAATTTTCCGAAAGAAACATTTTTATTACTTAAAATATAAAAAGCGCCAATTCCCGCAACAACAAAAGAACTTGTTACCATAGAAGCTGCTTGATTGTGCAGATAAGAAGGCCAAAGCCAAGGATTTAAAAATAAAGCTTGAAAATTAGTCAGTACAAATTTTCCGTTTTCTAAAATTTCATAACCAACCGGATTCTGCATCCACGAATGTGTGGCAATAATCAAAAATCCGCTGGCCCAAGAACCGATACAAATTAATAATCCCGTTACAAAATGCCATTTATGTCCGAGGAGTTTTTCTCCAAATAAAAATATTCCTAAGAAAGAAGATTCAAGAAAGAAAGAAAACATTCCTTCCATTGCAAGGGTTTGTCCAATGATTCCGCCCGTTAATTCGGAAAACTTTGCCCAGTTGGTTCCAAACTGAAACTCCATCGGAATTCCGGTTACAACGCCCATTGCAAAATTGAGGGCGAAGATTTTCATCCAGAAATGGGTGGCGTGATTGTATTGTTCGTCTTTAGTTTTGAGGTATTTCCACTTGAAGTACACAATGATCAACGAAAGACCCATTGTAAGTTGTGGAAAAAGATAATGAAAAGTAATCGTGAAGGCAAATTGCATTCGATCATAAAAGAGCATTTCTTCCATAATGGTAATTTGTTTATGAAGTTCCACAAATTTAACCATTAGAACCCGAATTGTCTCTTAAAAAAAGAGTTTCTTTTTAAAATTTTAAACCATATAAGTTATATAAGTAAATATAATTTTTGCTTAAACTAAAATGAACTTACATTACTTATATGGTTTAGACTATTTCTTCAAAATTCCTTTTTCAACACTTTCATTAATCAAACCCTCGGCGTAATTCCATAAAGATGCTGAACCGTTTTTAATGACGCTTTTCTTTTCATAAACCTTATCGTAATTCACTCCAAATTCTTTCCATGTTCCGCCGTTGTTAGAAGTATTTTGCAACAAAGGCTCTAATATGTCCATAGATCTGGCAAATTTGGCTTCATTAGTTTCTCCAGCTTCAAATTCTTCCCAAATAGAAATTAATTCATCAGCTTGGTTTTTAGGTAATAAACCAAAAATTCGATTTGCTGCCAATCGTTCTTCATCAGTATTATCATGACTTTTTACAGTATCATAAATAAAAACATCTCCAGCGTCAATTTCGACAATATCATGAATCAAAACCATTTTTACGACTTTTAAAACATCAATTGGTTCATTAGAATGTTCTGCCAAAACAATTGCCATTAATGCCAAATGCCAACTGTGTTCTGCATCATTTTCACAACGGTCGCTGTTAAACAATTTCGTTTTGCGCTGAATGTATTTTACTTTATCAATTTCTTTTATAAAAGCGATTTGATCTAATAAGTCTTTTGTGTTCATTTTTTTTATTTTTGAAATGACATTCGTCATATGCAAAATTAAAGCTTAAAGCGTAATTGCTCAACTTTAAATTAATTTATCTCAATCGAATATGACAAACTCCACATTTTTTTACACAAAAACCTAATTTCTGTAACATTAGTCACCTATTTTTCTAAAAAACAAAGTTACCTTTGTAACCCATCATTTTACAATACCTATCATGAAAATAGAGCAAATTTACACCGGATGCCTTGCGCAAGGTGCATACTATATCACTTCAAATGGCGAAGCGGCCATTATTGATCCGCTTAGAGAAACGCAACCTTACTTAGATCGTTTAGAACGTGACGGCGTAAAGTTGAAATATATTTTTGAAACACATTTCCACGCCGATTTCGTTTCTGGACACGTTGATTTAAGCAAAGAAACTGGAGCGCCAATCGTTTACGGACCAAATGCTGCCTGCGAATTTGACTGCATTTCTGCAACAGACGGACAAGAATTTAAACTTGGAAAAGTAACCATTAAAGTTTTGCACACGCCAGGACATACTATGGAAAGCACTACTTTTTTATTAATTGATGAAAACGGAAAAGATCATGCTATTTTCTCTGGAGACACTTTATTTATTGGCGATGTCGGACGTCCAGATTTAGCTCAAAAAGCAGCGGGAATGACGCAAGATCAATTGGCTGGAATTTTATTTCATTCTTTAAGGGATAAAATCATGACTTTGGCTGATGATGTTATCGTTTATCCTGCGCACGGTGCCGGAAGCGCCTGCGGAAAAAACATGAGCAAAGAAACTGTTTCTACAATTGGTAATCAAAAAGCAACGAATTATGCTTTGCGCGCCAACATGACCGAAGAAGAATTCATCAAAGAAGTTACCGACGGTTTGTTGCCTCCTCCAGCCTATTTCAGCATGAATGTTGCAATGAATAAACAGGGCTACGAAAGTTTTGAATCTGTTTTACACAACGGAATGAAAGAAATAAATGCAAAAGAATTTGAAGCTATCGCAGAAGAAACTGGCGCTTTGATTCTAGACACCAGAAGTGCTGCCGATTTCAGTAAAGCATTTATCCCGCAATCTATTAATATCGGAATCAACGGTGATTTTGCACCGTGGGTAGGAACTTTAATTGCAAATGTAAAACAACCAATCATTTTGGTTACTACAGTTGGAATGGAAGAAGAAACTGTAACGCGTTTAAGCCGTGTAGGTTTTGATACGATTATTGGACATTTGGAAGGCGGTTTTGAAGCGTGGCAAAAAGCAGGTTTCGAAACAGATTCTGTAAACCGAATTACTGCTGAACAATTTGCAAACGAAGTAGACATTCAAAAAGACAAAATAATCGACATTCGTAAAGAAACAGAATACGAAGCAGAACATATCGAAGATGCTTACAGCAAACCTTTAGCTTATATTAATGACTGGGTAAAAGACATTAACCCAAATGAGCATTTTTATCTACATTGCGCTGGTGGTTACAGAAGTATGATTGCGGCTTCTATTCTTCAAGCAAGAGGTTTTAGAAATTTCTCTGAAGTGGAAGGCGGTTTCGGAGCGATTTCAAAAACAAATATTCCAAAATCTGATTTTGTTTGTCAAAGCAAGGTTTTGAAAGCATAAAATAATTTTTACCATTAAGATATTAAGTTAATTAAGTTGGAATGCTTAATTTTCTTAACCTTCTTTTGAAAATTTTCATTAAGTCAGATTAGCTTAATTTCCTTAATATCTTAATGGTTTAAAATAAAAAATAAATTTTAAAAGTAAAATGAGTATACTTGAAATTATAAGAGAACCATGGCCTTGGTATGTTGCTGGTCCGCTGATTGGATTAACTGTTCCAATTTTATTAATTATTGGGAATAAATCTTTTGGGATTAGTTCGTCATTGCGACATATTTGTGCGGCTTGTATTCCTGCGAATATTTCGTTTTTTAAATACGATTGGAAAAAAGAAAGCTGGAACTTATTTTTTGTTTTGGGAATATTTTTCGGCGGTGCTATCGCTACTTATTTTCTATCCAATCCAAATGCGGTTGTCATTACTCCAGAACTTTCAGAGCAATTATCAAGTTACGGAATTACTGATCACACTGGTTTAGTTCCATCGCAATTATTTTCTTGGGAAAGTTTATTAACGCTTCGCGGATTCATTATGATCGTAGTTGGAGGATTTTTAGTAGGCTTTGGAACTCGTTACGCGGGCGGTTGTACTAGTGGTCACGCAATTATGGGATTGTCAAATCTACAATGGCCTTCATTAGTAGCGACAATCTGTTTTATGATTGGCGGTTTTGTAATGGCTCTTTTGATCTTACCTTATATTCTTTCACTTTAAAATTTCAAAAATGAATAATTTAGAAAATAAAAATACAGACGGCGAAGGAATTAACGCAAGCCAGAAAAAAGAAAATGCTTTAGGAAATTTGAAATATCTAATTGTTGGAATCTTTTTCGGAATTGTATTCGTAAAAGCAGAAATCATTAGCTGGTTCAGAATTCAGGAAATGTTTCATTTGCAATCTTTCTTTATGTACGGTGTAATCGGAAGCGCAGTTGCAGTTGGATTAATATCTGTGCAATTAATTAAAAAATTCAATATTAAAACTTTACAAGGCGAGAAAATCGAAATTCAGCCAAAGACTTTTAACAAAGGACAAATTTATGGCGGTTTACTATTTGGTTTCGGATGGGCAATTACTGGAGCTTGTCCAGGTCCGCTTTTTGCTCAGATTGGTACAGGCGCGACAGTAATTGTGGTAACTTTAGTAAGTGCCATTGCAGGAACTTGGGTTTATGGATTGATTAAGGATAAATTGCCTCATTAATAAACTTGTTTCAAGTTTTATTTGTTTCAGGTTTCAAGTTCGAAAACGTAACAAACCCGACAGTTTAAAAAAACTGTCGGGTTTTGTATTTTAAAACATATTCATTCCGTAGGAATGTCTGGTTGGTAGAAATTAAATTTGAATTCCATTTACACGTTCCGTAGGAACGTATGATTAACGATTGAATATCCCATTTTATAAAAAAACAAATGTCCCTACAGGACATAAAACAAAACAATATTATCTTTTTCTACCGACGAGATATTCCTACGGAATATTTCTTCATCAATTTTTAATTTCGTTTCGTTAAGTTTGCTTTAAACAATATTTCCAAAATAAATATAACATGAACCGCTCCGAGCAATTATCAAAATTACAAAATACAGAAAATTGGGATGTAATCATTATTGGCGGTGGCGCAAGCGGACTCGGAACTGCAATTGATGCAGCAAGTCGGGGTTATAAAACCATTTTATTGGAAGCGGTAGATTTTGCTAAAGGAACTTCAAGCAGAAGTACAAAATTGGTTCATGGCGGCGTTCGTTATTTAGCTCAAGGTGACGTTCATTTGGTTAGAGAAGCTTTAAAAGAGCGAGGATTATTAGCTCAAAATGCAAATCATTTAGTAAAAAACCAATCGTTTATTATTCCGAATTATCATTGGTTTAGCGGTTATTTTTATACTATCGGATTAAAAGTTTACGATTTACTGTCGGGTTGTTTGAGTTTAGGAAGTTCAAAATATCTTTCAAAAAGAAAAACTATTGAAATGCTTCCTAATGTAGAAGAAAACGGATTGGTAAACGGCGTTATTTATCACGACGGTCAATTTGATGATTCTCGTTTGGCAATTAATCTTGCTCAAACTGCTGTAGAAAATGGAGCTTGTGTTTTAAACTATACAAAAGTCTTCAATTTATTGAAAGATGATAAAAATCAAATTATTGGTGTTCAGATAATTGATCAAGAAACAGGAAATAAATACGATCTAAAAGGTTCTGTTGTTGTAAATGCGACCGGTGTTTTTACCAATGCCATCATGAAGCTGAACGATAATGTCTATAAAAAATACATTGTTCCAAGTCAGGGAATTCATTTGGTATTTGATAAATCTTTCTTGCCAGGCGAAAATGCATTAATGATCCCGAAAACAAAAGACGGAAGAGTTTTATTTGCAGTTCCGTGGCACAATCGCGTTGTGGTTGGAACCACAGATACTTTAATTAAGAAACAAAGTCTTGAACCAATTGCTTTAGAAAGCGAAATTCAATTTGTTCTCGAAACTGCTCAACGTTTCTTGACAAAAAAACCAACAAGAGCAGATGTTTTATCGGTTTTTGCAGGTTTGCGTCCGTTGGCGGCGCCGAAAGAAGAAGGAAAAAGCACTAAGGAAGTTTCTAGAAGTCATAAAATAATTGTTTCTGAAACAGGATTAATTACCATTACTGGAGGAAAATGGACAACGTATAGAAAAATTGCCGAAGATATTATCGATAAAGCAATTCAAACAGGAAAATTATCTCAGAAAGAATGTCAAACCGAGCATCTTCCCATTCATGGAAATAAAGCAACGACTTCTATCGATAGAGAAAATCACCTTTATATATATGGAACCGATATTCCTAAAATTATCGAACTTCAACAAAATGAACCTGAATTAAAAGAGAAACTTCATCCAAATCATGAGTTTACATTGGCAGAAGTTGTTTGGGCAATTCGATACGAAATGGCCAGAACTGTAGATGATATTTTGGCAAGACGCGTTCGTTTATTATTCTTAGACGCCAGAGCCGCAATTGAGATTTCTGAAAAAACAGCACGAATAATTGCTAAAGAATTGGGTCACGACGAAGCTTGGATTAACAATGAAATTTCAAATTTTAAAGCAATTGCCAAAGGATTTTTGCTTTCTGAGTTTCAATAAAACTTCAAATTTAACTGATTATAAACTATTTAGCTTTATTGCTTTTTTAATTGTCTTACAAATGTCATTTTTAGAAACATTTCCAATCTCTGCGCCTTTTTCAATTTTAAATTTAAGTTAAACATCAAAATATCAATACTTTAAAAAGGAAAAATACGTTACTTTTATAACAACATAATTTCAAATTTCCCTTGTAATCGCTCATTATTTTATCAATTAACAAATTTTTAACATGACACTTGTATATACAACTATTAAAAGTTCTACATTTGTATATACAAATTATACACTTACGACTATGACAATTGAAGAGGTTATTAAGAGTACAGTTAAGATGGATAATGCGAAAAAAGTTATTCTGAATATCATGTACACACAAAATGTGATTCAGGATCATTTCAACGAGTTGATAAAACCGTATGATTTGTCTGGAGAACAGTATAATGTGCTGCGTATATTAAGAGGACAAAAAGGAAATCCTGCTAATATGTGTGTGATACAAGAACGTATGTTGGCTAAAACGAGTAACACAACCCGATTAGTTGACAAATTATTACTGAAAGAATTCGTTACAAGAAATGTCTGTCCCGACAATCGACGTAAAATCGAAGTTTTGATTACGCAAAAAGGATTAGATGTTTTAAAAGAATTAGATCCGAAAGTAGATGCACACGAACGCGCATTTGCTGAGAATATAAGTCAAGAAGAATTAGAATTATTGAACAAATTATTAGAAAAATACAGAACTCAACAAAATTAAAACTATGAGCACAATTTTAGAAAATCTTAATTGGAGATATGCAACAAAAAGATTTGATGCAACAAAAAAAATCTCAGATGCTGATTTAAATACATTAAAAGAAGCTGTGAGATTAGCTGCTTCTTCATACGGTTTGCAACCATTTAAAGTAGTAGTTGTAGAAAATCCAGAAATTAGAGAAAAATTGAAAGCTGCGGCTTACGGACAAACTCAAATTACCGATGCTTCTCAATTGTTTATCTTTGCAAACGACTTAAACGCAGGACCAGAATCTGTAGCAGCTTACATTAAAAACATTAGCGAAACAAGAGGTGTTCCTACTGAAGCTTTAGGAGGTTTTGAAGATATGATGAATAACGTAATTTCAAACTTATCTCAAGAAAACAAAAACATCTGGACAGCAAAACAAACTTACATTGCTTTAGGAACTTTATTGGCAGCAGCAGCAGAATTAAAAATCGATGCTACACCAATGGAAGGATTTAATCCAGCTCAATTCAACGAAATATTAGGTTTCGATAAATTAGGTTTAAACGCTTCAGTTATTGCAACTGTTGGTTACAGACATGATGAGGACGACGCTCAGCATTACAAAAAAGTTAGAAAATCTCAAGAAGAATTATTTATCACACTATAATTATTTATTAATCAAATTCAATTTTTACAACATGAAAAATTTAAAAACAATTGCAATAGCATTATTCGTAGCAGCAGCTGGTATCTCAGTAAACGCTCAAACTAAAAAAATCGACGTAAAAGCGTCTTCTATCAAATGGGTTGGTAAAAAAGTAACTGGAGAGCACTCTGGAACTGTAAACTTCAAAGACGGAGCTGTAGTTTTAAAAGGAAACAAATTAGTTGGTGGTAGCTTTACAGTTGACATGACTTCATTGACTTCTACAGATTTAACTGGAGAATACCAAGGAAAATTAAACGGGCACTTAAAAGCTGACGATTTCTTCGGAACTGAAAAATTCCCAACTGCAAAATTAGTTATCAAAAAAATCGCTACAAAATCTACTGACGTTTACACTGCAACTGCTGATTTAACTATCAAAGGAATCACTAAACCAGTAACTTTTGATATCGCTGTAAAAGGAAACACTGCTACAACTGCTTTCAAAGTTGACAGAACTAAATACGATATTAAATACGGTTCAGGTAGTTTCTTCGAAGGTTTAGGAGACAAAACTATCAATGACGAATTCGAATTGACTGTAGCTTTAAAATTCTAATTTTTTAGACACATAAGTTCAAAATATAATAAACCCCGACAGTATTTAAATTGTCGGGGTTTATTTTTTGCCATAACTTTTCACAAACTTAACATTCTTAATACTAAGCTAACGCATTCGTAATAAATATCAGGACTTTGATTAACATAGGGCTTCTAATTTTGGGACAATTAAAAAAATCAAAAACTAGAAATCCAAATCATAGTTATGAAAACAAAAATACGCATTGCCCTTATTACTCTTACAATCAGCTTTTTAGTACACGCCCAACAACAACCAAAAGGAATTATTGGTACTAATAATTGGATGAACAACTGGACCAACTTTAAACCAGCTCTGAACGAATATAATGAAGCTACAAATATAATTGCCGGAACAATAGACAAAGACACTAGATTAGTAAAGCGAAACACATATCAATTAGTTGGTGTTGTGTATGTTACCAATAACGCTGTTTTAACTATCGAACCAGGAACTGTAATTCGCGGTGACGATAAAACATGCGGAACTCTTGTAATTACAAATGGCGCAAAAATTTTGGCAGAAGGTTTAGAAACAGATCCAATCGTTTTTACTTCAAATAAAGAAAAGAATATTAGAAAACCTGGAGATTGGGGCGGAATCATTGTTTTAGGAAAAGCTCCAATAAATTCTTTAGGCGGACTTCATACTTTACCTTTTGATTTAGAACCAACATTAAACCACTACGGAGGTCAAGATGCAGAAGATAATTCAGGTATTTTAAAATATGTGAGAATTGAATATGCAGGAAGAAAATTAAGTGCTGCAAAAGAATTAAATGGTCTTTCTTTGGCCGGAGTTGGAAGAAAAACGGTTTTAAGTAATATTCAAATTAGTTATTCAAATGATGATTCTTTTGAATGTTATGGAGGAGATTTAAATATGAATAATTTAATTTCTTACCGTACAACAGACGATGATTTTGACTTTACGCAAGGCGCTCAAATAAACATCTCAAACAGTATTGCGGTTCGTCATCCTTTTTCATCGGATATTTCTGGATCAAGATGTTTTGAAGTTGATTCGTACGACAAAGTTGAAAATACTGATATGACGAAAAAAATGACAAAAATTACAGCTAACAATATTACTTTGATTAATATGGAAGAAAATAATCAAGGTTTGGTTAGAGAATCTATTTTTGTTAGAGAGAATACATTTTTCAGTTTAAATAATAGTATTGTTTCTGGTTTTTCTCCATTCGTTTTATTAGAAGGAAATATCGGAAATGGAGATGTAAATCTTTCAAAAATGAGTTTTAAAAATACAATTGTAAATAATTGCAACGGCGGAATTACAAGCGAATCTGCAAGCAGTGATAATGCAATTCAGAATTTTTACAATCCAAATTCGGGATTAGAATATACTAAAATGAAAAATACCGAGCTTTTTGCAACGCCTAGCATCAAAGGAAATCCTGATTTTAGAGCAAGTACAAACAATACAATAGCAATTGGAAATTAAGCTTTTGCAGTAATTTCGATATTTTAAATTTAACAAATTTTAGAATTTAGAAAAGATTTTTTTTGAATTTTATGTATTACAATTCAAATTACATTTATATCTTTGTGACAACAAAAACAGATATGAGAACATTATTAAACAATTCTTGGTGGTGGAACAATTTACGTCAAACGTCGTGAACAAAGCTTCCTATGGTATTGTAAAACTATAAATATAAAAGGCTTGTCATCACGACAAGCCTTTTTTTTTTTGGTTTAAATTGAAATTAAATAACGAACAACATAAAACTATATATTTTGAAACCTTTTATTCTTAATACACATTACAAACAAATTCTGGCAGATACGGTTACTCCTGTTAGTATTTACTTTAAAATTAGAGACAAATTTCCAAACAGTTTATTACTAGAAAGTAGTGATTATCACGGAAATGACAACAGTTTTTCTTATATCTGCTGTAATCCGATTGCAACTATAAAAATCGAAAACGAGGTTATTTCTAAAACTTTTCCTGACGGAACTTCAGAAAAAATCAATATTGATGCTTCAACAAATATTCCGCAGGTAATTCAGGAATTTTCAGGTCAGTTTCAATCAGAAAAAAATGATTTCAAATTCATTAATAATGGTTTATTCGGATACATTTCTTATGATGCCGTTCGTTATTTTGAGAAAGTTTCAATTGCAAAAAAAGACAATGCAACTTCAATTCCAGATGTTTTTTATGCTGTTTATCAAAACATTATTGCCATCAATCACTTTAAAAATGAGGCTTATATTTTCTGCCACAGTTTAGACGGTAAAAATAATATTGCAGAAATTGAGCAATTACTTCAATCTAGAAATATTGCTTCATACAAATTCTCAAAAGAAGGCGAAGGTTTTTCTAATTTAACAGATGAAGAATTTAAGCAAAACGTAGCTTTAGCAAAAAAACATTGCTTTAGAGGCGATGTTTTCCAATTGGTTCTTTCACGTCGTTTTACTCAAGGATTTAAAGGTGACGAATTTAATGTTTATAGAGCTTTAAGAAGTATAAATCCTTCTCCTTATTTATTCTTTTTTGATTATGGAGATTTCAAAATATTTGGTTCTTCGCCAGAAGCACAAATTATTGTAAAAGATAGAAAAGCAGAAATTCACCCCATTGCTGGAACTTTCAAAAGAACAGGAAATGACGAACAAGATGCACTTTTAGCCAAAGAACTTTCTGAAGATAAAAAAGAAAATAGTGAACACGTTATGTTGGTTGATTTGGCAAGAAATGATTTAAGTAGAAATGGTCACGACGTAAATGTAGAAAAATACAGAGAAGTGCAGTTTTTCTCTCACGTAATTCACTTGGTTTCAAAAGTTACGGGGCATTTACACGATAAAGCTACTACAATGCAAGTCGTTGCAGATACTTTTCCTGCGGGAACATTAAGCGGAGCGCCAAAACATAGAGCCATGCAATTAATTGAAGACTGCGAAAAAACAAATCGTAATTTTTACGGCGGCGCAATTGGTTTCATGGATTTTAACGGAAACTTTAATCACGCGATTATGATTCGAACTTTCCTTTCTAAAAATCATCAATTGCATTGTCAAGCTGGAGCTGGAATTGTTGCTAGTTCAGACGAAGAAAGTGAAATGCAGGAAGTTTATAATAAATTAAGAGCTTTGAATACGGCTTTAGAAATTGCAGAGAAAATTTAGTTTTCAGTCTCAGAATTTGAAATCATAAAACAACCAAAACCATAAATCATGAAAAAAACAGTATCTATTTTAGTTTTAATCATTATGATGACATCTTGCACTTCTGAAAAGAAGAATCCGATTGAAGGAACCTGGCGTCTGATTTCGGCAGAAACCACTGAAAAAGATTCGACTTTTTCAACTTTCAATAGAAAAACAAAAATGATTAAAATTATTAACGATACACATTTTGCATTTTTTAATCATGATTTGAAAAACGGAAAAGAGCCAGAAACAGCTTTATTCTTTGGCGGAGGCGGAAAATATACTTTAAATGACAGTATTTATACAGAGCAATTGGAGTATTTCAATAATCGCGATTGGGAAGACAACAAATTTGAATTTGTGGTGAAAGTTCAAAATGACACCTTGATTCAAAAAGGTGTAGAAAGAGTAGAAAAATTAGGAATAGATCGAATTATTATTGAAAAATACGTTCGAGAAAAATAAAAATTTAGTTGTCAGTCTCAGTCACAGTTTTCAGCAAAAAACTTAGAACCTTAGAATCTTAGCAACTTAGAACCTTAAAAAAAATGAAAAAAATATTAGTTATAGATAATTACGATAGTTTCACTTACAATTTAGTACACTATTTAGAAGATTTAAATTGCGAAGTAACCGTTTACAGAAACGATGAATTTGATATTGATGAAATTGCATCTTTTGATAAAATATTACTTTCTCCAGGACCTGGAATTCCAGATGAAGCAGGTTTATTAAAAGCGGTAATCCAAAAATACAGTCCAACGAAAAGTATTCTTGGCGTTTGTTTAGGACAGCAAGCAATTGGAGAAGTTTTTGGCGGAACGCTTTCAAACCTTGATAAAGTATATCATGGCGTTGCAACAAATGTAAAAACTTTAGTTTCGGATGAAATTTTATTTGAAGGTTTAGGAAACGAATTTGAAGTTGGAAGATATCATTCTTGGGTTGTTGATGCCAATTTACCTGAAGATTTGGAAGCAACTTCTGTTGACGAAAATGGACAGATTATGTCTTTAAGACACAAAAGCTACGACGTAAGAGGCGTACAATTTCACCCAGAAAGCGTTTTAACACCAAATGGAAAAAGGATTTTAGAGAACTGGGTTAAAAGTTAGTTTTCAGTCGCAGTACAGTCACCAGTAAAAAACTTAGAACCTTAAAAATGATTACAATTTTAGAAACCAGAGAAATAAGCATTGACGACATTTTAGTTTTGTACAAAGCAAATGAATGGAGTTCTGCCAGCAAGCCAAACGAACTTTATAACGGATTATTAAATTCGGAAACATTAGTAACGGCTTGGGAAGGAAAAAAACTTGTTGGACTAGGAAATGCAATTTCTGATGGATTTTTAACGGTTTATTATCCGCATTTATTGGTTCTTCCTGAATATCAAGGAAAAGGAATTGGAAAATTGATTTTGGATAAAATGCAGGAGAAATACAGTCACTTTCATATGCAAATGCTGACTGCCGACGGAAAATCTGTTGATTTTTATAAAAAAAATGGTTTTGAAAGAGCTGGAAAAACAGAACCAATGTGGATTTATCAAGGAAACGAACATTAAAATAAAGTATTCAGTCTCAATTTAAAGTCACAGAAAAAAACTTAGCATCTCAGTCCCGAAGCCTCGGGATAGTAACTTAGCAACTTAAAAGAAAAAATGAAAACTATATTAAACAAATTAATCAATCACGAAGTGCTTACAAAAGAAGAAGCAAAAAACGTATTGATTAATATCTCAAGCGGTCAATACAATCCAAGTCAGATTTCGGCTTTTTTGACTGTATTTATGATGCGAAGCATTACAATTGAAGAACTTTCTGGCTTTCGCGAAGCTTTATTAGAATTATGTATTCGCGTCGATTTATCGGCTTATAATACAATAGATTTATGCGGTACGGGCGGTGACGGAAAAGACACTTTCAATATTTCAACTTTAGCTTCTTTTGTTTCTGCTGGCGCAGGAATTAAAATCGCAAAACACGGAAATTACGGTGTTTCTTCTATTTCTGGATCGAGCAACGTGATGGAAAAAATGGGAATTAAATTCAGTAATGATTTTTCATTTTTAGAAAAATGTATCGATCAAGCTGGAATCTGTATTTTACACGCACCATTATTTCACCCAGCAATGAAAAACGTTGGACCAATTAGAAAAGAATTGGCTGTAAAAACATTCTTTAATATGTTAGGTCCAATGGTAAATCCTTCATTTCCACAAAATCAGTTGGTTGGAGTTTTCAATTTAGAATTGGCAAGAATGTATGCTTATTTATACCAAAATACCGATACCAATTTTACGATTTTACATTCGCTTGACGGATATGATGAAATTTCATTAACTGGCCCAACCAAAACGATTTCAAACCATATGGAAGGAATGCTAAAACCAGAAGATTTTGGTGTTCGTCTTTTATCTCAAACAGAAATTGAAGGCGGAAAAACCATCGAAGAATCAGCTGAAATATTCACAAATATCATTTCAGGAAAAGGAAACGAAGCCCAAAATAATGTAGTTTGTGCCAATGCAGCAATGGCAATTGCGACAGTTACAAAATGTTCTCCTATAGAAGGATTTGAATTAGCAAAAGAAAGTTTATTGTCTGGAAAAGGACATCAAGCGTTGAAAAAATTACAAGAATTAAGTAAATAAAATTTGTTTCAAGTTTCAGGTTTCAAGTTGTTTTGAACGTTCTACAACTTGAAACCTGAAACGTGAAACATGAAACAAAACAACAATGAACATTTTAGACAAAATAATTATAGACAAAAAGCGAGAAGTAATTTTGAAGAAATCGATTATTCCGGTTTCGCAACTGGAAGCTTCTGTGTTTTTTGGAAAACAAACTATTTCTCTTAGCCAGAATTTACGCGAAAGTAATTCTGGAATTATTGCAGAACACAAGCGCCGATCTCCTTCAAAATCAATTATCAACAATAATTTTACAGTTGAAGAAGTTGTAAAAGGATATGAAGATGCAGGCGCATGCGGAATTTCGGTTTTAACAGACGGAAAATATTTCGGTGGTTCTCTAGACGATTTGCTTTTGGCGAGAGCTTCAGTTAATATTCCGCTTTTGCGAAAAGAATTTATTGTTGATGAATATCAGATTTTAGAAGCAAAAGCACACGGAGCCGATTTGATTCTTTTGATTGCCGCGGTTTTAACTCGAGAAGAAATCAAATCTTTATCTGAATTTGCTAAAAGTTTAAATTTAGAAGTTTTGCTTGAAGTTCATAATCAAGAAGAATTAGAAAAATCGATTATGCCGACTTTAGATATGATTGGCGTAAACAACAGAAACTTAAAAACTTTTGAAGTGAGTTTGGATTTCAGTAAAGAATTGGCGTCACAAATTCCAGATGATTTTGTAAAAGTTTCCGAAAGTGGTATTTCATCAATTGAAGCAATACAAGAATTAAAACCTTACGGATACAAAGGTTTCTTAATTGGAGAAAACTTCATGAAAACCGATAATGCAGGAAAATCAGCTATTGACTTTATTAGTCAGCTGTAGGCCTTAAGCTATAGGCTATAAGCTTTTAGCAAAAATTAAATAAAAAAATCAGCACAAAGCAAAAAGCTTATTGCCTATTGCCTAAAGCTTAAAGCATTTAAAAAAATGAAACTTAAAATATGCGGCATGAAATATCCCGAAAACATTCTCGAAGTAGGATCACTCCTACCCGATTATATGGGATTTATTTTCTGGGAAAAATCCGCTAGATATTTTGACGGAACCATTCCGGAACTGATCAAAACGATTAAAAAAACCGGTGTTTTTGTAAACGAAACGGTAGAAAATATTATAGCAAAAATCAATAAATACGATTTGCAAGCCGTTCAATTGCACGGAAAAGAGTCTGTTGAATTTTGCGCGTCATTAAAAGAAAAAATCGATTCGAAAATTGAAATTATAAAAGTATTTTCTGTTGGAGAAGATTTTGATTTTGAATTATTAAAACCTTTTGAAGCCGTTTGCGATTACTTTCTGTTTGACACAAAAGGAAAATTACCAGGCGGAAACGGGACAACTTTTGATTGGAAAATATTAGAAAATTACAAATCTGAAAAACCGTTTTTCTTAAGCGGCGGAATCGGAATTGAAGAAATTCCAGCGATAAAAAATCTCAAATTACCTATTTATGCTATTGATGTAAACAGTAAATTTGAAATCGAACCCGGATTAAAAAATAAAAGTCTATTAAGAAAATTTCAGAAAACTTTAAAGCCTGAAATTTTAAACCTTAAACAAGAATATAATGAATTATAATGTTAACGAAAAAGGATATTACGGAGAATTTGGAGGTGCTTATATTCCAGAAATGCTGTATCCGAATGTAGAAGAATTACGTCAGAAGTATCTGGAAGTTATTGCAGAACCTGATTTCAAAGCAGAATTCAATCAATTGTTAAAAGATTATGTTGGGCGTCCTAGTCCGCTTTATTTTGCAAAACGTTTATCGGAGAAATACAATACCAAAGTTTACTTAAAAAGAGAAGATTTAAATCATACCGGTGCGCACAAAGTAAACAACACAATTGGGCAAATCTTAGTCGCAAAACGTTTAGGCAAAAAAAGAATTATTGCCGAAACTGGAGCAGGACAACATGGCGTTGCAACCGCGACAGTTTGTGCTTTGATGGGAATGGATTGTATTGTCTATATGGGAGAAATTGACATTGCGCGTCAAGCTCCAAACGTAGCTCGTATGAAAATGTTAGGTGCAGAAGTTCGTCCAGCACTTTCGGGTTCAAGAACTTTAAAAGACGCGACAAACGAAGCGATTCGTGATTGGATTAATAATCCTGTTGACACACATTATATTATCGGATCTGCAATTGGACCACATCCTTATCCAGATATGGTAACTCGTTTTCAAAGCATTATTTCAGAAGAAATTAAATGGCAATTGAAAGAAAAAGAAGGACGTGAAAATCCTGATTATGTAGTTGCTTGTATCGGTGGAGGAAGTAATGCAGCAGGAACTTATTATCATTTTTTACATGAACCAGAAGTTGGAATTATAGCGGTTGAAGCAGCTGGAAAAGGTGTTGACAGCGGACATAGTGCTGCAACAAGTAAATTAGGAAAAGTTGGTGTTATTCACGGTTGTAAAACCCTTTTAATGCAGACTCCAGACGGGCAAATTACAGAACCTTATTCTATTTCAGCAGGATTAGATTACCCTGGAGTTGGACCTTTGCACGCTCATTTAGCACAAACTGGTCGCGGAGAATTTTTCTCTGTAACAGACGACGATGCGATGAATGCAGGTTTACAATTGACAAAATTAGAAGGAATAATTCCAGCGATTGAAAGTGCGCACGCTTTTGCAGTTTTAGATCAGAAGAAATTTAAGCCTACAGATGTTGTGGTTATTAGTCTTTCGGGGCGTGGCGATAAAGATTTAGATAATTATATTGAATATTTTAAATTGTAATAAAAGTTATACTTTTGGATAATGTACTTTAATTAATAAGGTTTATCTAAAACCAAACAAATAACGAGAAAATAGTAATTATGGAAAAGTTATTCTCTTACGGAACATTACGATCAAAACAAATTCAAATGCAGATTTTTAATAAGGTTTTAAACGGAACTCAAGATCAGATTTTGGGTTTTAAACTTAAAAGCCTACAAATTGAAGAAGAATTTGGAATGGCAGATTATGTTGTTGCGGTTCCAAGTGAAAATTTGGAAGATATTATACATGGTGTCGTTTTTGACGTTTCCAATTCAGAATTATTAAAGGTTGACCAATTCGAATCGAATTCATACAAAAGAGTCGAGGTCAAACTAAAATCTGGAATCACAGCATGGGTTTATACAGAAAATAAATAATCGAAAAAATATAAAATGATTTTAGCTGCGGCACAAACAAAACCAAAACGCGGAGACATCGCTTCTAATTTATTGAATCATTATCAGTTAATTGAATTAGCTGCTCAAAACGGCGTCAATTTGATTGCTTTTCCAGAATTGTCAATTACGGGTTACGAAAGAGAAAATGCCGCAGATTTAGCTTTTACAAGAGACGATTATAGAATAGATCATTTAAAAAAATTGGCTGTTAAACATAATATTATCATTATTGCTGGCGCACCAATTCAAGTAGAATCTCAAATGTTTATTGGTGAATTTGTGATTTCGCCAGACAATTCGGTTTCGATTTATACCAAACAATTTTTACATGAAGGTGAAGATGAATTTTTCAAACCTTCTTTTGATTATAATCCGATGATTCGAATTGAAAATCAGAATATTTCTTTTGCCATTTGTGCCGATATTGATAATCCGAAGCATCCAGAAAATGCTAAAAAGAAAGATGCAGATATTTATATTGCTAGTATTTTCTTTTCGCCAAACGGAATTCCGAATGCCTATAGAGATTTGCAGAATTATGCTCAAAAACATGAAATGAATGTTTTGATGTCGAATTTTAGCGGAGAATCTTGGGGTTATCCTTCGGGAGGAAAAAGCGCTTTTTGGAATAATAAAGGTGAATTGATCGGACAAATGAATGATTCTGATTCGGGATTATTATTGGTAGAAAACCAAAATGATATTTGGACAAGTAAAGTTTTAAAAAATTAAAAAAATAATGCCACAGATTTCACAGATTTTCACAGATTAAATTATTTAAAAAATCATTGAAATCACTTTAATCTTTGGCAACAAAAAACATAATAATGAACAGAATAACTCAGAAATTACAAGAAGACAAAAAGATACTTTCTATTTACTTTTCTGCTGGATATCCGAACTTAAACGATACGGTGCAGATTATTCAGGATTTAGAAAAAAATGGCGTTGATTTAATTGAAATTGGTCTTCCTTTTAGCGATCCTTTGGCAGACGGACCAACAATTCAGGCAAGTTCTACAACTGCACTTCATAACGGAATGACGACTCAAATTCTTTTTGATCAGTTGAAAAACATCCGCGAAAGCGTAAAAATTCCATTAATTATTATGGGATATTTCAACCCAATGTTACAATATGGAGTTGAAGCTTTTTGCCAAAAATGTGCAGAAATTGGAATTGATGGCCTAATTATTCCTGATCTTCCAGTTGATGTTTATGCTGATGAATACAAAGCAATTTTCGAAAAATACGGGTTAATCAATGTGTTTTTGATTACGCCTCAAACTTCAGATGAAAGAATTCGTTTTATTGACAGCGTTTCAAACGGATTTATTTATATGGTAAGTTCTGCAAGCGTTACGGGTTCTCAAGCTGGTTTTGGAAATACTCAAGAAACCTATTTTGAAAGAATTGCAGATATGAATTTGAAAAACCCACAAATTGTTGGATTCGGAATTTCGAATAAAGAAACTTTCAATCAGGCTACAAAATATGCAAAAGGCGCTATTATTGGAAGTGCTTTCATTAAACATTTAAGCGAAAGCGGAAGTGGGAAAATTGAAGAATTTGTTGGAGAGATTCGATAATTATATAGAATAAACATTTAGTTTGTCATTCTGAGGAACGAAGACACGAGCGATAGCGAACTGGCAAAGCAATCACACTCGTAACTCGACAAAAATTGATACTATATTTTGCGGAATTTCTAGTGCGATTCCTCGTTCCTCGGAATGACAAGATTGTGAAAAAAGCTGAAACACTTAGTATTTCAGCTTTTTTTTGCTCAAAATTATCGAAACCGTTTTATGTTAATATTATGTTAAAATAAAATTAAACAAGTGTTTAAATTAAACAAGTGTTTAATTTTGTATCCGATTAGAAACACTATCATGTCAAACATCGAATTAAACGACAAAAAAATTCAGATTCTTAACGTTGCTGAAACGCTGTTTTCTGAGAAAGGATTTGAGGGTACATCGATACGGGACATTTCCAAAGAGGCAAAAATTAATATTGCCATGGTTTCGTATTATTTTGGTTCAAAAGAAAAGCTTTTAGAGGCTTTGATTCTTCACAAAACTGTTGATTTAAAATTACAACTCGAAAATTTATTAAAGGAAAATATAGAACCCCTTGAAAAAGTCAATAAATTAATCGAAATTTACATTAACAGAATCTGCCTTAACAAAGGGATTTACAGAGTCTTACATTTTGAATTGAACAATAAAAAAAGAGAAAAAAGCTTTCAAGCTTTTACAGAACTTAAAAAAGGAAATTTAAAATCTGTAGAAAGCATTATCAAACAAGGTCAAACTCAAGGCGTTTTTAGAAAAGATATTAATATTCAACTGATTACACCAACTATTATTGGAACCTTTTTTCACTTTCATATGAATCGCCCTTTCTTCGAAGAATTACTGGATTTAAAAACAGAAGAAATGTTTAACAATTACATGAAAAACGAACTTACAAAGCACATTCAACAAACTATAAAAGCGCTACTTGTTTATGAAAATTAGTCAATTAATGCTCTTTGGAGTTTTCTTTATAGGAATATCTTCAGTAGAAGCACAAGAAAAAACAAGTTTAACCTTAGACGAAGCCGTGAAGATGGCGTGGGAAAAAAGTAACGAAGTTACGCTTGCCAACACTAAGGTAAACACAAAAAAATACGAGTTAAAAGCCGTAAAAAATAATCAGTATCCTGATCTTAAAATTTCTGGGCAATATCAGCGACTAACAAAAGCTTCGATTGATATGCACAATGAAGGTGAAAATACTGCTTCTCTAGCTTCGCCAGATCGCGCAATGTTAGGAATGGCAAATTTAAGTTTACCAATCTTTGCTGGATTTAAAATTCAAAGCAGCATTGATGCTTACGATAACTTATATGAAGCTGAAACTGCAAATGCTGCAAAAACAAAAGAAGATGTAGCTTTAAGAGTAATTACTTATTATACTGCATTATACAAAGCGCAAAAAACTTTAGATGTTCTAAATGAAAATCAAAAAAGTGCTAAACAGCGTGTAACAGACTTTGTAGAATTGGAGAAAAACGGAATTATTCCGAGAAATGATTTGTTGAAGGCTCAATTGTTAGTTTCAAAAACACAATTATCTATTGATGAAGCGACTAATAATTTAAACAATATCAATTTTTATTTAACAACATTATTGAAATTAGCTCCTGAAACAAAACTTCAGGTTAACGAAGATGATTTCTTTAATTTGAAAACAAATAATGCTCCAACAACAGATGCATTAGCACTTGAAAACAGAAAAGATTTGGAAGCAATTCGTTTGCAATCTAAAGCTTCTGAAGCAAATATTAAAATTGCAAAAGCAGCTTATTATCCAACACTTTCTTTGCTTGGAGGTTATACAGCTTTAGATCTTAAAGATATTATTACTGTAAAATATGCTATGAATTTTGGTTTAGGATTATCTTATGATTTATCTGGAATTCTAAAAAACAGCGCACACGTAAAAGAAGCTGAAAGTAGAGCTTTGGAAGTAAAAAACACTGAAGCAATAATGACAGACCGTATTAAAGTTGAAGTTCAAAAATCTCTTGAAGATTATGACTTGGCAATCAACCAAAGTGTGGTTTACGATGAAGCGCTTCAACAGGCTGCTGAAAATTACAGACTTGTAAAAGATAAGTTCGACAATGGTCTTGCTGATACTAATGATTTGGTTGAAGCAGATGTTGAACACTTAAGTGCAAAAATTAACACAGCTGTATCTAAAGCAACAATCATTCAAAAATACTACGAATTACTTTCAGTATCAGGACAATTATCACAATCATTCAATCTTTCTAAAATATAATCGATAGCTCTCATGGAAAAGAAAAAGACAAATAAAAAATTCATCATCATACTAACCGTTTTGGTTTTAGTGGGCGGAACTTACGGAATATCTAAATATTTACACTCACAAGCACACGAAGAAACGGATGATGCTCAAATCGAGAAAAAAATGAATCCGATTATCCCGAGAGTTTCTGGATATATTAGTAAAGTTTATGTGAAAGATAATGATTATGTAAAAAAAGGAGATACTTTATTTACTATCGATAAAAGAGATTATCAATTGAAGATTGATGAAGCAAATGCTGCTTTATTAGGAGCTGAAGGTCAATACGAAGCTGCAAAAGCTGATATCGGAAGTGCTTATGCAAGCATCTCTGTTTCAGACGCTCAAATGAGATCTGCAGGTGGTTCTATCGAAAGTGCCAAAATTAGATTGAGACAGCTTACAAACGATTTCAACCGTTACAATAATTTGTACAAAACACATACGATTACAAAACAACAATTTGAACAAGCTCAAACTGCAAAAGAAGAAGCTGAAAATCAAGTACGTGTTTTAGAACAACAACAAAGAGCGACATCTTACCAAAAATCGGTTATTCAGTCAAAATCTAAAGTTTCTGACAAACAAACTGAAGTGGCTGCGGCAAACATCAAAAAAGCAAAAACAATGCTTGATGTTGCACACTTAAATCTTTCTTATACTGTAGTTACGGCTGCAATTGATGGTCAGGTTTCTAAAGTTGATATTCAGCCAGGACAATTGGTTCAGCCAGGACAATCTTTGTTTTACATCATTAATAATAATGAAGCTTGGGTTGTAGCTAACTTTAAAGAAACACAATTGAATAAAATGGTTGTGGGACAAAAAGTAAGCTTAAAAGTTGATGCTTATCCAAACTACGAATTCAAAGGAGTTGTAACTTCTTTTTCTCCTGCAACAGGATCTCGTTTTTCATTATTGCCTCCTGACAATGCTACAGGAAACTTCGTGAAAACAATTCAAAGATTACCAGTAAAAATTAGTTTAGATCAATCTAACGATCCTGAAAAAGTAAAATTATTACGCCCAGGAATGAACGTTGATGTAGATGTACACGTAAAATAAATAAATGGCAGCAGCAATACAAGCAGACGACGATTTAGTAGAATACGGTTACCGACGCGTGATTATTACAATTACAGCTGTACTTTGTGCATTGCTGGAAATTGTTGATACTACGATTGTAAACGTAGCTCTAACAGACATGCGCGGAAGTCTTGGTGCTACCTTGACCGATGTGGCGTGGGTTATTACAGCATACGCAATTGCGAATGTTATTGTAATTCCGATGACGAGCTGGCTATCACAGCAATTTGGAAGACGAAATTATTTTGTGGCTTCAATCATAATATTTACCGTCTGCTCCTTTTTATGTGGTAATGCCACGAATATATGGGAACTTGTAGCCTTCCGATTCGTACAAGGTATGGGTGGTGGTGCGCTACTTGTAACAGCCCAAACAATTATTACAGAAAGTTACCCAGTTGCAAAACGTGGAATGGCGCAAGCGATTTACGGAATGGGTGTAATTGTTGGTCCAACTTTAGGTCCGCCTTTAGGAGGATATTTAGTAGATAATTATTCTTGGCCTTATATTTTCTATATCAATATTCCATTAGGAATTATTGCTACTATTTTGGCTTTAACTTTTGTGAGAAGTCCAAAATATGGAGAGAAATTAAAAGCCAATCAAGTAGACTGGTGGGGAATTTTCTTGTTGAGCGCCTTTATTGGTTCTTTACAATTCGTACTTGAACACGGTCAGCAAGACGACTGGTTTAACGATTCATTAATCGTAACCTTAAGTGTTGTAACCGTTCTTGGATTGGTTTTATTTATTTGGAGAGAGCTTACTTATAAACATCCAATTGTAAACTTGAGCGTTCTAAAAGACGGAAATTTAAGAATTGGAACCGTAATGTGTTTCATTCTAGGTTTTGGTTTGTATGGATCTACATTGATTATCCCGATTTACACACAATCTATTTTAGGATGGACAGCAACTGATGCAGGTTTATTATTGATTCCAGGATCTATTACAACGGCGATTATGATGCCATTTGTTGGAAATATGATTCAGAAAGGTGTACCGCAAGGTTATATGGTTGGAGTAGGATTTTTAGTTTTCTTCTTCTTTACCTTTATGATGTACAGCCGTATGACACCAGATACTGGAGTTGAACATATGTATTGGCCTTTAATTTTAAGAGGTATTGGTTTAGGATTGCTTTTCGTACCGATTACAACGCTTTCTCTTTCTACTTTGAAAGGAAAACAAATTGGTGAAGGAGCAGCATTTACAGGAATGATGCGTCAATTAGGAGGTTCATTTGGTATTGCGATTATTACCACTTTTATTACACGTTTTAGCCAATCGCACAGAGTCGATCTAATTAACAATTTAGATCCCGCAAAATTTGACGTTCAACAGCGTTTAGCAGGAATGCAGCACGCTTTTATGGCAAAAGGATATAGCGCAGATGTTGCTTTGAAAAAAGCTTATCAAGCTATAGAATATTCTGTGATGAAACAAAGTACTGTAATGGCTTACATGGATATCTTTATGTATCTTGGAATTATGTTTTTATGCTGTATTCCAATTATCCTTTTCATTAAAAAAGGAAAAAACAAAATTAATCCCGCAGATGCGATGCATTAATATTGAATAATTATTTATAATACGAAAAAGCCGAGTTCACTTTCCTGTAACTCGGCTTTTTATTTTTATGTTATTTAATATTCTTAATCTTCAGGGATTGAAATCCCTGCCTACAATATGTTCCGAGCCTTCGGCTCTCTAGCAAAAAATCTTAAAACCTCAGTACCTTAGTAATTCAGAACCTTAAAAAAAAACCTCTGAACCTTTGCAACTTTGAGCCTTTGTTCCTCAAATTTACCTTGTAAAAACTAAATGATTTCCTTTAGAAAGATTCGCATCAAATTGATATCCGTCATAATTGAAACCTTTTAAATCATCAATAGTTTCTGCATTTGTATCGATAATATAACGAACCATCATTCCCCTCGCCTTTTTTGCGAAGAAACTAATCATTTTTAATTTTCCGTCTTTGTAATCTTTAAAATCTGGAGTAATAACTGGAACTTTCAACGCTTTAACATCGACAGCAGAAAAGTATTCGTTACTCGCTAAATTCACAAATAACTCACCTTTTTTCAATTCTTTATTTAATGCTTTAGTAACGGTTGGTTTCCAAAACTCGTGTAAGTTTTTAGATTCTGCAACTGGCATTTTCGTTCCCATTTCTAAACGATAAGCTTGCATTAAATCTAATGGCTTCAAAAGACCATAAAGTCCAGATAAGATTCTTAATTTATCTTGCAATGCTTCTAGCTTTTCTAACGGAATTGAATAGGCATCTAAACCTGTATAAACATCTCCATCAAAAGTATAAACCGCTGGGCGTGCATTTTCTGGTGTAAAAGGTGTTTTCCAATCCTGATTTCTTTTCCAATTTAGATCGGCTAGTTTGTCTGAAATCGACATTAATTCTGATAATTCAGATGGCTTTTTTTGTTTAACTACTTTGTGAACCACTCTCGCTTCTTTCAAAAATGAAGGTTCTGTATATTGAGATGTTGGTAATTCTTTTTCAAAATTTAAAGACTTCGCTGGCGATATAACTATTTTCATTTGTGCTTTTTTCTATGATTCAAAAATACAAATTGCATTTCTAAAAATTGATTATCGTAATTGATTTGTTTTATTGCTGCATAGTTTTTTTTTCGCCACAAATTACACAAATTTCCACGAATTATTCTTTAACGTAGATTGCGAAGTTTTTGCCACAGATTAGAAAGATTTTCGCAGATTTTTTAATCTTTTTAATCCTTTAATCTGTGGCAGAAAAAAAATAAAATCGTGGAAATTAGTATAATTCATGGCAAACATTTTTTAAACCAAGAATTTTTCTTCATACCAATTCCTAAAATTTGTTTACCACAGATTAGAATGATTTTCACAGATTTTTTAATCTTTTTAATCCTTTAATCTGTGGCAGAAAAAAATCAATTCGTGTAAATTCGTGTAATTCGTGGCAACCATTTCTCAATTCACAAAAATCAACCTATCAAAATGTGAATTTCTTCAAAAAAGTGTGCTATAGATTATAATAGGGATTTTCTATGTTGTAAATTTGCATGCATTTCATTTCTACTGAAATTAAAAATGCTTTTATTAAAAATTAGTGATCCCGATAGCTATCGGGAGTGGCAAAAAAATGAATTATAAAACTGCTTTACAAAACAAAATCTTCGATATTATTTCGAAAGCATCTCAAGAATTAAATGTTGACTCTTATGTTATAGGAGGATTTGTTCGTGATTTACTTTTAAATCGAGGTTCAAAAAAAGATATTGACGTAGTTGCTGTTGGAAGCGGAATCGAATTAGCGCTTAAGGTTTCTGATTTACTTCCGAATAAGCCAAAAGTTCAGGTTTTTAAAAACTACGGAACAGCAATGTTGCGTTTTGAAGATACAGATATCGAATTTGTTGGCGCACGAAAAGAATCTTATACCCGTGACAGCAGAAACCCAATTGTAGAAAACGGAACTTTGCAAGACGATCAAAATCGTCGCGATTTTACAATCAATGCTTTTGCTTTATCTTTAAATAAAAACAATTTTGGAGATCTTTTAGATCCTTTTAATGGTTTAACAGATTTAGAAAATAAAACCATAAAAACGCCTTTGGATCCAGATATTACCTATTCTGATGATCCATTGCGTATGTTGCGTGCGATTCGTTTTGCTACACAATTGAATTTCGAGATTGAAGAAAATTCATTGAATGCGATCACAAAAAATGCAGAAAGAATCAAAATTATTTCTGGCGAAAGAATCGTAGACGAATTGAATAAAATTCTTTCTACTGATAAACCGTCAACAGGATTTTTACTTTTATACAAAACCGGACTTTTAGATTTAATTTTACCTGAATTAACGGCATTGAATCAGGTAGAAGAAATTGAAGGTCATACTCATAAAAACAATTTTTATCACACTTTAGAAGTGGTTGATAATATTTGCCCGAATACAGACGATGTTTGGTTGCGCTGGTCAGCTTTATTACACGATATTGGAAAAGCACCAACAAAACGTTTCAATAAAAAACAAGGTTGGACTTTTCATGGACATGAATTTTTAGGCGGAAAAATGGCGAAGAAAATCTTCGAACGTTTGCATATGCCTTTAAATCATAAAATGAAATTTGTGCAAAAAATGGTTATTATGAGTTCGCGTCCCATTGTTTTGGCGCAAGATATTGTGACCGACAGCGCGGTTCGTCGTTTGGTTTTTGATGCTGGGGAAGATGTAGATAGTTTAATGACTTTGTGTGCAGCCGATATCACAACCAAAAACCCAGCGAAATTCAAAAAATATCATAAAAACTTCGAAGTTGTACGTCAGAAAATTATTGAAGTTGAAGAACGCGATCAGGTTCGTAATTTCCAGCCGCCAATTTCTGGTGAAGAAATTATGGAAATATTCGACCTAAAACCTTCACGTGAAATCGGAGTTTTAAAAGAAGCGGTTAAGGAAGCCATTTTAGAAGGTGAAATCCCTAATGAATATCAGGCTGCTTATGATTTTGTGATTAAAAGAGCTGAAAAGTTAGGCTTAAAAAAAGTAGAGAAATAAGTTTTTAATAAAATGAAAAAAGAGAATAAATCAGTAATCATTTGGTTACTATCAGGTTGTGTTTTATTATTTTTAATGGTTGTCGTGGGCGGAATTACACGTTTAACCAATTCAGGTTTATCAATGACCGACTGGCATTTGGTAACTGATACTTTTCCGCCGTTGACAGATGCCAAATGGCAAGCAGCTTTTGATGAATACAAGAAATTTCCTGAATATCAAAAAATAAATATTCACAACGATTTTCAATTATCAGATTATAAATTTATCTATTTCTGGGAATGGTTTCACCGTTTTATCGGTCGTATTATTGGTTTGGTGTTTTTTGTACCTTTCGTTTACTTTTTAGTTAGAAAGAAATTAGATACAGATACAATTAAAAAATGCGTTGTTCTTTTGGCAATGGGCGGTTTTCAAGGATTTTTAGGATGGTTTATGGTTCGAAGCGGATTAATTGACAATCCAGATGTGAGCCATTTTAGACTTTCACTTCACTTGACTTTTGCTTTTATCACTTTTGCATATACACTTTGGGTGGCGTTAGATTTAATTTATCCTGATAGAAATATCAATAAAATATTACCGCTTCGAAAAATTGCTCGTTTTGCTTTAGTTGCCTTATTAATTCAGATTATTTATGGTGGATTTGTTGCCGGTTTAAATGCAGGATTAATTCACAATCACTGGCCTTTAATGAGCGACGGAGAATTTATTCACGAATCGGTTTTTATTGAACAATCTTCTTTAATTAAAAACCTAATTGAAGGAAAAAGCGGTGTTCAGTTTGTACACAGAACTTTTGCTTATGTGGTTGTTGCTATTATTCTTTTACTTTTCTTTAAAAGTAAAAAATATTCTCTTACACGTACGCAAGCAAACGGAATCAATACTTTAGTCGTTTTTGTTTTTATTCAATTTTTATTGGGCGTTTTCACTTTATTATATAGTGTGCCTTTGGCTTTAGGATTAATTCACCAAATTATGGCGTTTTTTCTTTTGAGTGCTATGACGTTTACATTGCATCGATTAAGCAAATAATTTTTAAATTATACTAAAGAAAAAGAGCTGAAAAATTTCAGCTCTTTTTCTTTATATATTTGGTTAATTTCGTTTAAAAAATTACGTTTTGTAAACGAATTAAAATTCGGGTCTACAAAATATATCGCGTTAACCGGATTGAAATCCGTCCCTACAATATAAATCGAGCCTGCGGCTCTTTTTTTTGGATAATTTGGAAATGCCCTGAAAATAATTAAACACAACGTAAAGTTCCGAAGCAACGATGTATATTGTAGAGACGGATTTCAATCCGTCAGACAATCATTAAACAAATAATTTTACCCCAACCAAGTCTTAAAATCCTGCACTTTTTCGCGACTTACAATAACCTCGTCTTCTTTATAAGTTGGAAGAATCACTTTTAAACGAGAATTAGTATAAACTTGAATTTCTTTTATCGCCTTTAACGGAACAATAAATTTTCTGCTTACGCGAAAGAAATCCTTCTTATCTAATTCTTGTTCTAAAATTTCTAATGTCGAATCGATCAAATAATCGCGATTGTCGCATGTATGAATGTATGTTCCTTTATTTTCACTAAAAAAACATTCAATTTCTTCTGTTGTAATTACTTTTAAATGTTGTCCGATTTTAACTGTAAATCTCTTTTTATATGTTTTTTCAAAAGGGTTTGACAACATTTGGCGAATCTGTTCGAAATCTAGTTGAAGATTTGAAGATTCTGAGGTAGTTTTAGGAAGTCTTTCTTTAAATTTAGAAACAGCTGTTTCCAGATCATCTTCATCAATAGGCTTTAAAAGATAATCAATACTATTTAGTTTGAATGCTTTTAAAGCATATTCATCATAAGCTGTTGTAAAAATGATTGCGCTTTTAATATCTATTTTTTCGAAAATTTCAAAAGACAAACCGTCCGATAATTGAATGTCCAGAAAAATTAAATCAGGATGCGGATTATTTTCAAACCACTCAACAGATTCTTCAACAGAATGAAGCATGGTTTCTACAGTCACATCTAACTTTTCAAGTTTTCTTTGCAACAATCTTGCCGCTGGTTTTTCGTCTTCTATAATTAATGTGATCATTTATATATTATGAAATTTGAAAAAAATTAGTTCAAAGTTACTCCCATTTATTTTTATTTGAAGCGTCTTTATCCATATATTTTTGAATTTTCTTTTGTTCCCAATCCGAGCTGAAAAATAATTCTGAACCAAAAACTGACAATCCGTGCGCTACTAAACCAATTCCCCAATAAAATGCTGTAGAGTAAGTGTGCCATTGTGATAATCCGCTAAAATCAATCATATTACCTGTATGACTTCTGGTTAAGCTTGACACAATAATAACTAGATTTACGATAATGTAAACTTTTAAATGCGAGTAAAATCCTTTTATTTTTTTAACTTTTCTATATGCTGCATTATAGTTTTCATCGTTGGTATATTCTCCTGAATTTTGTTTTGCGTATGCCTCGTACATTTCTCTTCTAAAACGTCCCATAATTTTATTTTTAAATAATTATTTCCACTTGTTTTTATTCTGTTTTTCTTTCTCCATAAATTCCTTAATCTTTCTTTCTTCCCATTCTTTACCCATTGTAGGAAAAACTTCAAAGACTTTTAATCCGTGAATAACAACTCCAACTCCCCACCATAAAAGCGGCCAGAAAAACCATAAATATTGTGGCGATGTATATAAATTGATAAAGATTAAAATGGCATTTACTAACACAAAAGCAACTAGATTTCCATAAAAACCTTTAATGTTTTCAACTTTTTTTCTTGCTTGAATGTATCTTTCCTCTTCGCTTAAATTTCTTTCCATTTCCATGATTATTCCCATTTTTGTTTTTTATATTTTTTCTCTAAAATGCTTTTCAATTTGCGTTCTTCCCATTGCTGTCCGAAAATTTTATAAGATGCAAATAAATCAATTGCAGAACCCACAATTACAGCCGACCAAATAATTACAACTACCCAATTTAAAAACTTAATTGGAAACATGTGAAGTGGCAGATTTGTATATTCTTTTAAAAGAAAAAGAATCATTGCAATCGCATAAACAAATAAATGTCTGTAAAATGATTTTAGCTGAATCATTTTTTTAGTTGCCAACTCTTTCAAAATAGTTTGCTCTTGCTCGTTACTCAAATTTGTTTCCATGACCGTTTTCTAATCGTTGTATGTTATCTTTTTCTAGAATTTCTCTAATTTTTTTCTCTTCCCATTTCTTGTTGAAAAAAGGTGGAAAATCAAAAACTTTCGATGCATGTAAAACAATTGCAACTCCCCAACCCAATACGCACCAAATAAACCATAAATATCCTGGAGAAGTCATTAAGTTAACCACAATCACGATCGGATTGCATAAAACATAAACCGTAAGATGTTCATAAAACTCTCTTATTTCTTTGACTTTTTTTTGAGCATCATAATAACGTTCCGCTTCTGTAAAATCTTTTTTCATGATTATTTCCACGTTTTTTGTTTGTTATCTTTCTCTAAAATCTCTCGAATTTTTCGTTCTTCCCAGTCTGCGCTGTATCCAAAAACTTTAAAAGCATGCATGGTAACTCCAAATCCCCAGCCTAAAGCTGAAAACCAAAACCATTGAAATCCTGGTGAAAATCTAAGATTAATAAAAACCAAAAACGGAATCACACAACAGTATGAAATTATATTTCCGTAAAATCCTTTTAGTTCTTCTACTCTTTTTTTGGCTCTATAATATGCTTTTGCTTCGTCGGTATATTCTGTACTCATTTCCATAACCGTAATTTGTTTTGTTAAAATTGGAATTCTAACCGTGAAATTCTTTTCATCTTCCTGTACTTTCACTTTTCTGTCGGTTATAATTCCGTATCTATTTACAATATTCTGAAGTCCAACACCTTGTCTGTCTTGCAAAACTTCTTTTTTCTGAAGATCATTTTGAATTGCCAAATAATCTCGATCAATAAATATTCTAATGTGAAGTGGTTTTTGTTCACTAACCACATTGTGTTTAACTGTATTTTCCAACAAAAGCTGTAACGAAAGCGGAACCACTTTTGCTTCTGGATTTATACTTTCTGTCGGCAATTCGTAAAATAGACTATTTTCGAAACGCATTTTCAGCAGATTCATGTACGTTTTTGCAAATGACAATTCATCTTCAACTGAAACCAACTCTTTGTCTTTTTGTTCTAAAACATATCTGTAAATTTTAGAAAGAGAAGTTGTAAAACGTTGGGCATTATCAGGATTTTCTTCGATTAAAGAACTTAAAACATTCAAACTATTAAATAGAAAATGCGGATCTATCTGGTTTTTTAAACTTTCGAATTTTGCATTTGCTGTTCCTGCAATAATTTTCTGTTCAATAACTTTATTTTCTTGATACAGTTTATAAAAATGTAACGCATGTACGGCCAATAGAACTATGAAAGTCATTACAGAAGATTCTACATAATTTGAGGCATCTTCATTGGAAAAAAAACTTATCAACGATCGCCTTTCTATTATAACTTGCGTAAAAATTCGTAATAGAAAAATAACAAAGAGCGATATAAAAAATGAACTTACAAATCCTATAAATATTCTTCTTCCAGAAAATCTATTTTCTCCCTCAAAAATCTTATCCAAAAACTGAAATAATGCTGAATTAACGATATATAATGTAACCGTATAAAACATACAATACAAGAAGAATATATAAAGATCCTTATTGAAAATTGTAGTTCCCAGCGATGCAAAGCGAATTAAAAAGGAAAATAAAAATACAATTCCACCGACTAAGAACGCTTTATACAGATTGGGTTTTAAGATCATTATTTTGAGGTTTTTATTAAATTATTTACAAGTTTTTTGAACTTCTAAAGCTCTTTCTAATCCCCATTTTGGAGAAAAAGGTGTTTCTGGTTTAAAAGTACCAAAAAGTTCAATAGCTTTATTAACTTGTTCGCACAAAGGTTTTGTATCAACTCCTGTCCATTTTGCGCCTCCTAATTGGTAATCTGCTTCACCAAAAATAGCTCTTGGATTATTTGGATTTAATGCTTTAGCTTTCGCGTAAGCTTCCATAACTTTTCCAGAATATTTCATTCCGTTTGTCATTGGGTCTGCTACAACATATCCTGTGTAAATTAAAGCCTGTAAAACATATAACTCTGAGTTGCTTTGGTCTTTAATCATTTCAATATCTACAGCATCTTGCGCTTTTGTCAATAATAAATCGATTTTTGTTCTGTCTTTTTCTGTAAAAACAGACAATGTATTTACTAAACCAACATAATAATTAGGAAGCCAGCTTGATTTTTCTGCTCCAGCAATTCTTTCAAACATTGCAGAAGCTTCTGCATTTTTTCCTTCTTTCCAAAGTCCGAAAGCTTTGTTCATTCCTTGTTCAAATTGTGTTTGTGCAGATAATAAACTGCAAATAAATAACGTAATAACTGTGATAATTTTGGTCATGATTTCTTTTTTTAAAGGTTCTAAGATTCTAAGTTACTAAGGTTCTGAGCTTTTTGTTGATGATTAAAACTCTTTTTTTTGGTTCAAAGGGACAAAGGTTCAAAGGGACAGAGTTATTGAATTTATAAAAAACCTTTGCTACTTTGTTACTTTGCAACTTTGAACCTTTACTTAATTTATACTTCAAAAGTATGTTGGTTTTTACTCTTTTAAAACTAAATGATACTGAGTTGTTGATTTTTGATGATGAATTGTTTTTTTTGAAGATTCTAAGATTCTGAGCTACTAAGATGCTAAGTTTTTCTCTTTTCAGACAAAACCTTAGCATCTCAGAAACTTAGTAGCTTAGCATCTTTACCAAGAACTACAAGTTTTTCAACTGATTCTCATTTTTATTCTGACTAATCGTCCAGAAGAAACCTACGAAGAAAAATCTATCGGCAGTTGGAACAACGGCTTGTCTTTGATAAACTCCACTCGGATCTGGATTTCTAGCATAATCGTAACCGAAAACATTTTGTGTTCCTAAAAGATTCGAAACTGAGAAATAAAGGATTTTCTGTGTTGTCAATAAATACGCCCAGTTAAAACTCAAACTATTGTAAGATTTTGTTTTTCCGTTCATAAATTGTGTCTGATTTGGATCGTTGTACGGACGTCCTGAACTATAACTATTTGTAAATCCAATTTGTGATTTCCAGTCTGTAATAAAATATTTGGTTACAATAGACAAACTATGATTGGCAATAAAACTTGGCGTTGCCATGTTTGGAAAGTTTTTATATTGTCTTTCTGAATCGATATAAGAATATGAAATCCAATATTCTAAGTTTTTGTACAAATTGCTGTCTCTCCAAAGCAAATCGAAACCTTTTGCATAACCTGATCCGTTGTTATTGAAAACCGAATTGTACTGAATATCTCTCGTATCATATTGAACTAAATTTCTATAATCTTTATAGTAAAGTTCTGTTCTCAGCAATTGTCCAGGCTTTGTAAAAGTATAATTCAAAATATAATGTTGCGCTTTTTCACTTTCAAACTGATGGTATTTAGAATATTTAATATAATCTACAACAGGTGTTTGAGAGAAATCTCCGTAAGCAAAAGAAAACTGGCTGCTTTTTGAAAGTTTATATCCTAATGAAGCTCTCGGCGCAATATTATTTTCGTTTAATAAACTATTGTTTGAATATCTTAAACCTACTTTTAAAGCCAGATTTTTAGAAAACGAAACATCTCCTTCTACATACGAAGCAAAAATATTAGAATCGTAACCATTTGTTACATCAATTGAAATATTGTCTGCTACGCCTTCATTGTATTTTGTAATGAAATAATCTGTTCCAAAAGAAAGTCTAAAATAATTTGAGAATTTCTTACTCAATTTTAATTTCAATTGAGCAGCATTTTCTTGAGTATCGATTCCTGTAATGTCGTATTTTAGTTTGTTTTTACTGTAACCATAACTAACTCCCGAAGTTAATTGCCAGCCTGTTCCGAAAGTTCCTTTATAAGATGAATTCAAATAAAAATTATTATTGTTCATATCCGTTCTAATCGGATTTTCGAAATTGATATTTTTCTGATTTAAATCAAATCTTTCCGAATCGAAAGAAGCATATAATTTAAAAACGCCGTTTGTAAATTTATATCTGTAAACCGTTTCACCACCAAGCGATTGATATGGATTGTTCCAATCTACATTTTGAGGAATCACAGCTTGATATGGCGCCAAATTAACGTACATCATGTTTACACTTAAAGAACTTTTATTCCATTTCTGCGTATTTCCTAAACTCAAACCAACAGTCATAAAACCGATATCAGTTTTTTCGTGATCTTCTTCATCTTGTGTATTCAAAAGCAAAACACTAGATAAAGCTTCTCCATATTCCGCAGAATAACCTCCAGTAGAAAAAGCGATACCGCTAAATAAGAAAGGAGAAAAACGGCTACGAGTTGGTAAATTATTTGTCGTTGCTCCGTAAGGTTGTGCTACACGAATTCCGTCAACAAAAGTTTGTGTTTCACTTGCTTCTCCTCCACGCACAAACAAACGTCCGTCTTCACCAACAGTTTGTGTTCCTGGCAAAGTCTGCAAAGCGGCTACAATATTTCCGGCAGAACCTGCAGTTGTAACAATATCTAATGGTTTCAAAACAGAAACTCTCGCTTTTTCTCCAGATTCTAAAGTTCCAGCTGTAATGACAACAGCATCTAAAGCATTAACATTTTCTCTTAATTTTACCGTTTGATTTTTATAATTAGCAACATCAATTTCTTGTTTGAATGTTTCGAAAAGTAAAAAACTTACCACTAAATATTTATTTCCAGTTTCAGTGGTTTCAAAAGAAAATTCTCCTGTTTCAGAACTTGTTGCTCCGTCGTAAGTTCCATCAATATAAATATTTGCGCCTACAACTGGTTTTCCTTTTTGGTCTACTACTTTTCCTGAAATAGTGTTTTGAGCAAAAATTAAAGCTGTAAAAAATAAAAAGCTTACGGTAAAAAATAATTTGGTTTTCATATCATCTTTGGTTTTGATAGAGCAAATATATTTTAACATTAAACGTTAAAAAATATATAATAACCCAATTGTAGAATTTCGAGGATGAGTTGTAAATGACTATAATTTGTATCTTAGCTTGGAATTCCAAAAAATTACCATTTATGTCAGAAAGTACCAGAATTTCAAATTTATATCAATCCATTTATAATGGAAATCCGTGGCTAGAAGTTAACCTAGCCAACACTTTACAAAATGTAACCGCAGAACAGGCTTACAGAAAAATAAACCCTAATTTGAATACGATTTGGGAAATTGTGAATCATTTGATTCAATGGAGAAGAAACATTTTAGAACGCATGCAAGGTGAAGTAATAAAAACTCCAGATCATAATTATTTCGTTCCCGTTTTAGATCCGTCTGAAGTCGCTTGGGAACAATCACTTCAAACGTTGGCAAAATCTCAAGATTCTTGGACTGCATTTTTTGAAGATTTTGACGATGCTGATTTAGCAAAAATCTACATTAATAATGGTCATAGCTATTACGAACATCTTCACGGAATTATTCAGCACGATGTGTATCATTTAGGGCAGATTGTTATTTTGAAGAAACTGCTTTAATTCTATTCAAACACATAGAAACATAGAATTTTAATTCTTTAAAAAAGAAAATTTAAAAATCTAGATTTTACACATAGCTATGTGAATGTACGCAAAATGAAATGCCTAAATACAACTTAAAAAACTATGTTTCTATGTGTTTAAATAAAAATACATCTTATGAAAAAATTCCTTCTTGTTTTCAGTTTTTTACTTTTTAATACTGTAGTTTTTTCACAGGAAACCGAGATAAAATACGATGAAAATCTTGCAAAATCGCTTCACGCCGACGAATATGGAATGAAGAAATATGTTTTTTGTCTTTTAAAATCAGGAACCAATACAACAGTTTCTAAAGAAGAAAGCAAAAAACTTTTTGAAGGACATATGGCGAATATTGGAAAATTAGCTAAAGAAGGAAAACTCGTTGTTGCCGGACCTTTTATGAAAAATGACAGAAACTATCGTGGAATTTATGTTTTTAATGTAGAAACCGTTGAAGAAGCGAAAAAGCTTGTAGAAACTGATCCAGCCATAAAAGCAAATTTGTTAGAAGCCGAATTAACGCCTTGGTATTGCACCGCAGCTTTGCAGGAAATTCCGAAAATGCATGAAAAAATTGCCAAGACGAAAATGTAATTTATGAAAACAGAAAAAGAAAAAATGATCTCTGGCGAATATTACAACGCTTTTGATCCAGAATTACTAAAAGGCCGTCGTGCCGCCAAAAATCTTTTGCATAGTTTAAACGTAAAAGAATATCGAGTTACCAAAAAAGCAAAAGAAATTTTAAAAGAACTGATTCCAAATGCTGGAGCTGGTTTATATATTGAGCCTCCTTTTCATTGTGATTATGGCTATAATATTTTCTGTGGAGAAAATGTTTATTTCAATGTAAATTGTGTTGTTCTGGATTGCGCGCCAGTAAATATAGGTTCAAATGTATTTATTGCTCCAAATGTTCAGATTTATACAGCTTCGCATCCGCTTGACGCTGAATTAAGAAAAACATTAGAAAATGCTTATCCAGTTACAATTGGCGACGATTGCTGGATTGGCGGAAATTCTGTTATTTGTCCTGGTGTTACAATCGGAAAAGGTTGCGTTATTGGTGCCGGATCGGTAGTTACAAAAGACATTCCAGACAATTCGTTGGCTGTTGGAAATCCTGCGAAAGTTATTCGAAAATTAAATCAAGAATCTGAATCAAAATCATAATGCTTACTCTAAATAAAATTCATCATATTGCCATTTTATGTTCCGATTACGAAAAATCGAAATATTTCTATACTCAAATTTTAGGTTTAACTATTATTAGAGAAATTTATCGTGAAGAACGCCAGTCTTACAAATTAGATTTGGCTTTGAATGGTTCTTATATTGTTGAATTATTTTCATTTCCAAATCCGCCGCAAAGACCTTCTCGACCAGAAGCTGTTGGTTTGCGTCATTTGGCTTTTGAAGTTATAAATTTAGAAGAAACTATTTCTTTTTTAACTTCAAAAGAAATTGAATCAGAACCAATTAGAATTGATGAAACTACTGAAAAGCGTTTTACTTTTATTGCAGATCCAGATTTATTACCGATAGAGTTTTATGAGAGATAAGTTTTACATAGGGACAAAGTGACAAAGGCACAGAGTTGCAAAGCTTTTCTTTAGTTTAAAGAATATAAGGCATAGTTTGTCATTTCGACGAAGGAGAAATCTCCACAAGAAGCTCTACAAAGATTGGCGATTTTGATTGCGGAGTTACTTGTGGAGATTTCTCCTTCGTCGAAATGACAAACTTTGACTTTAATCATTCGTTTTATAAAAAAACTTTGGACTTAGTGCCTTAGTGACAAAACTACACATCGAAAGATTTTTCTTCCTTATATTGATTTTAACACACTAAAATGAAGATTTCCTAGAAAAAACCGATTTTGATGCTTAATTTTGTAATCCGCAGAAAAAAAATGCGGATTTCTTAATCTTACTCTGATGAACAAAACGGCGCAAATCAAAAAAAATCATCAATTCATTAAATTCCGAAAATTAGTTATTGTTTCTATTTTAATTGGCTTTCTTTCTGCCTTTCTCGGAATTTCACTAAAAAAAATAACCGAATATTACGAAGAAATCTTCTTTCACGAAGTTTCTGTTCACCCAATATTTTACATTGTATTTCCAGTTTTCGGATTATCAGTGATTTATTTCTTAAGACAATATCTTTTTAAGAAAAAAGAAAACAAAGGAATCAAAGAAGTTTTTGAAAGTACCGCATCAAAATCTAAAAATCTTCCTTCTTATAAAATTCCATCGCACTTTATCAACGGATTACTAACGGTTATTTTTGGAGGCTCTACAGGAATCGAAGTTTCTACCGTTGTAGCAACGGCAACAATCGGTTCTGTAGCACACGAAAAAGAAAATGTTTTCCGTCAATACAAAACAGAATTAATTTGCGCGGGAGTTGCGGCTGGAGTTACGGCACTTTTTAGCAGTCCGATTGCGGGAATTTTATTTGCTTTCGAAGTCATTTCTAGAAAAGTAACACGCGCTTTTATCATTTCAAATATAATTGCAGTTTCAATTGCTTTCGGATTATTGACGATTTTGAAAGAAGAACCATTATTTGCCGTTTCAATTACAACTTGGCATTTAAAAGCAATTCCGTATTTTATTCTTTTAGGAATTTTAGCGGGAATGAATTCGGTTTATTTAACGCGTTGTGTTTTATTCTTCAAATCACAATTCGGAAAAATTAATACTCATTATTATAAAATAGTTTTAGGATCTGCAGTTTTGAGTGTTTCATTATTCTTTTTTCCACAATTATACGGAGAAGGTTATCACGCTATAAAAGGAATTTTTGGAGGCGCTGCTCAAATGCAATTGAGTATAACTTTAGCCTTAACATTTATCGGAATTTTGATTCTAAAACCAATTGTAACGTCAATAACATTGGCTTCAGGCGGCGACGGCGGAGTTTTTGCTCCAAGTTTATTTATTGGCGCTTTTTTAGGATTATTATTGGCTTCAATTTTAAATAGCTTTTTTCATGTAAATGTAATTCCGGTTAACTTTATGATTATCGGAATGGCTGCCGTTTTAAGCGCAAGTATTCACGCGCCTTTTACTGCCATTTTCTTAGTATGCGGATTAACAAACGATTATACTTTATTTTTACCAATTCTTGTAGTTTGTTTGATTTCAAAATATACTGCAAAAACAATTTATCCGTATACGGTTTATAGTTATTCGCCAAGTTTAGTGAAATAATTTCCAAACTAAATCTACAGATCAAAAGTATCTAGCAAAATATATTTAAAAGCATAACGAGCAAAATAATACCACAATGCCAACTGAAAAAATAAAAAGAAGCTACCGCAAAACACGTTATATTCTTTACAAAGAAACTTTAATTGATTTTAAAGAACATTTTTGGTCATTTTTAGGTTCGTTTGTTGGAATCGGAATTCTGGCTTATGTACAATCGATACATTTTTCTGGAAGTGACGCTGTTTATTTAATCGGTTCTTTTGGAGCTTCGAGTGTTTTGGTTTACGGAATTATTCAGAGTCCGTTTTCTCAACCTCGAAATTTAATTGGAGGACACGTTATTTCTGCTCTCGTTGGTGTAACCGTTCATAAATTGGTTCCCGATATTATGTATATCGCCGCTCCATTGGCCGTTTCAATTGCCATTATTTTAATGCAAATTACCAAAACGCTTCATCCGCCTGGAGGCGCAACAGCCTTAATTGCTGTTATCGGAACTGAAAAAGTAAAGGCTTTAGGTTATATGTATGTTCTTTCTCCTGTTTTAAGTGGAGTTTTGATTTTATTTTTAACGGCTTTGATTTTTAATAATATGACTTCAAGCAGAAGTTACCCAAGTAATTATCACAAGCATTATCATAAAATTAGAAAGAGATTGACTGGAAAGTAATTTTTTTCTTCTTTATCTAAACTTCACCCTGAGCAATCCCGAGATTTCGGGAGAAGGGCTTTCTTCTTAGAATTGGGCTTCGACTTCGCTCTGCCTGACAATCGATATAACTTAATTAGAAAGTTGAAAAATCTTTTCAACAAATCGCGATTCCTAATTCGTATTTCATTTTTTATATTTTACCTTTGACCTCTCAATAAAAACAAAGATTATGGTTTATAAATTTAGAGTAATTCTAGACGCCGAAGAAGATATTTTTAGAGACATTGCTATTCTTGAGGAAGATACACTTGAGGATTTACATAATGCCATCTTTAACGCTTTTGGTTTTGACGGATCAGAAGTTGCTTCTTTCTATACTTGTGATGAAACTTGGAATCAAGAAGATGAAATTCCGCTTTTTGATACTGGAGATGTTCTTGGCGAAATCAGAACCATGAACGATTATCCGTTATCTAGTATTTTAGATAAAGAAAATACAAAGATTATCTATGTTTATGATTTTATCAGTATGTGGACTTTCTTAGTTGAATTGGCTGCTATCGATGAAGAAACTGTTGGAGCAATTTATCCAGAAACTTTATTTTCTCACGGTGAAATGCCAGATGAAGCTCTTGAAAAAAACTTCGAAGCAGATGATATGCACAACGATATCTACGGAGAATTTGAAGACGATTTAGACGAAGATGATCTTGATATGTTCGAAGGCGACGATAGCTTCGAAGATTATGGATTTGAGGAGAATTGGAACTAATTTGAGGTTCTAAGGTTCTGAGAAGCTAAGGCTCTAAGGTTTTTATTTTGAAAGATTTTTCTTATTTTTATATTTATTTAATTTAAAAATGAGAAATGAGCAATTTTAAAACTTTATTGGTTTGGCAGAAATCGATGACCTTGATTACCAAAATTTATTCCTTAACAAACAAATTTCCAAAAGAAGAAATCTTCGGATTAACTTCACAAATTAAACGTAGCTCGATTTCTATTCCAAGCAACATTGCCGAAGGATATGGAAGAGAAAGTGATAAAGAACTTTTGCGTTTTTTAAGCATTTCTATTGGTTCTCTATTTGAAATGCAAACGCAATTAGAGATCGCAAAAAATATATCTTATTTAAAAGAAGACGATTTTAACACCTTATATGAGGATAGTCGCGAAGTAGAAAGAATGTTAGTTTCTTTTATAAAAAAAATAAAAGACAGAACTAAACCTTAGTACCTTAGCATCTTAGAACCTCAGTACCTAAAAAAATATGATCAATTTATTCAACACCCACATTGAGACGCTTGCGATACATCGCGTAGGAAACAAGAGCCGTAACGAAGCGATTTTTTTATCGGAGCAGCCATTTAATTTAAATGACGAAATTGTTCCTTTGATAAAAGAGTTCTTTTTTAAACCTTTTAGAGAAAAAGAAGAAAACTATTATCAGTTTGCACACGAAGTGGACTTGGACTATAACGACATGTTCAAATATGCAACTGAGATTTTCGCAAATCCGTCAAGTGTTCATGAGGTTTCTAAAAACATCACTAAACATTTATACGAGCAGTCAAATCATCCGCATATTAAAAACGGAGAAGTTTATGTAACGTATTTGACTAATTTAAGTATTGATAACAATGTTGTTGATGCAATTGGAATTTTTAAAAGCGAGTTGCAAGCTGACTTTTTACAATTTGAAGAAAAAAACAGCAACCTTGAAATGATTCTACAACAAGGAATCAACTTGAATAAATTAGACAAAGGATGTTTGATCTTCAATTACAAAAAAGAAGAAGGATACAAAATCTTAACTGTAGACAGCAACCGTTACGACGCGCGTTATTGGTTAGAGCACTTTTTATCTGTAGATGCTTTTGAAGATGAAAATTTCATCACAAAAAAATATTTAAAGTTCTGTCAAAACTTCGCAAAAGACGTTGTTTTGCCAGCAGAAGATAAGAAAGAGGAAGTAATGTTTATGAACCGATCTGTGAATTATTTCGCTAAAAATGATCAGTTTGAAGAGCAGAATTTCTTGAATGAAGTATTAGACAATCCTGATTTGATTCCTGAATTTAAAAACTATAAAGTTGATAAAGGAGAAAAATACAGCATCGAAGATGTTACCTCATTCCCAATTGCTAACGCAGCAGTTTCTGACGCTAGAAAATCGATTAAAAATGTGATTAATTTAGATACTCACATTCAGATTAAAATGGATTTTATTAATCCTGAAAGTGCAGAAAAATTTGTTGAAAAAGGCTGGGATGAAGAAAAACAAATGTATTACTACTTAGTTTACTTCAACAAAGAAGAAAAAAGCTAAGAAGTTTTCATTTTCTATTACTTACTTAAAACAAAAAAAGGCAGTTACATTTGTAATTGCCTTTTTTTATGTGCTTCAATTCACTTTAAAATAAAGAGAAAATAGCTTTTAGAATATCATCGTAAACTTGTTTGTCTTTCTCGCCCGCTCTTGCCAAAACCCGAATTCCGGAATAATTGTTAAAAATAAAACGTGCAACCGATCTGGCTTCTTGTTTGTCTGAAATCTGACCTGACTCCTGCCCTTTTTTTACTGCATTGTAAAAAATATCTTCAACCGATTTTTGATTATCGTGAACAATTTTTCCAATTTCAGGATCGTGCATCGCCAATTCGACGGCAGAATTTACCATAAAACAACCTTTTGTAATGTTGTCTTGAAGACTTTCTAAAACAGCTTGCTTGAAAATTTCTGTAATTGTTGTTCTGATATTTTCAGAGTTTTCAAAAAGCTGAATTAAACTTTCCTGATTTTGTTGTTGATAGCGTTTTAAAGACTTTACAAAAAGCTTTTGCTTATCGCCAAAAGTATCATACAAACTCGAACGACTTAATCCTAAATGCGTTACCAAATCTTGTGCAGAAGTTCCGTTGTAACCTTTGTGCCAAAAAATTTCAATTGCTTTCTCTAAAGCCTGATCTTCGTTAAATTCTTTCGTTCTAGCCATCACTTTAAAATTAAATTCATTTCCAAAGATACTAAAAATACGGAACAATCGTTCCTGAATTAGTCAAAAAAATTATAATACTGTATTTACAGTAAGTCCACCATCAACAACAATTTCAGTTCCTGTAATGAATGAAGCATCGTCTGAAGCAAGGAAACTTACTGTTTTAGCAACTTCAGCAGCTTGTCCAAAACGTTTCAATAATATTTTGTTTCCTAAAGCAGCTCCTAAACCTTCTACTTCTTCTTTTTCTAAACCAACTTTTCCGTATAAAGGAGTTTCAATTGGACCAGGAGAAACGGCATTTACTCTGATTTTTCTTCCTGCTAATTCAGCTGCAAAGATTCTGTTTAATGATAAAACTGCTGCTTTACTTGCTCCATATACACTTGAACCTGGCATTCCTAATTGAGCATTTACAGAAGTATTAAAAATAATAGAACCACCATCATTTAAAATTGGCAATACCTTTTGAACTGTAAAATAAACTCCTTTTACGTTCACATTCATAATACTGTCATAATGTTCTTCTGAAGCTGAGTCAACTGGAGCAAAAGCTGCGATTCCTGCATTCAAAAATAAAATATCAACTTTTCCGAATTGTGCTTTTACTTGTTCTACTAAACTGTCAATTGATTTTAAATCTGACTGATCTGCAACAATTCCGGTAACATTCAATTCTGTTTCAGCTTTCGATAAAGCTTCTTTGTTTCTTCCTGTTACAATTACTTTTGCTCCTTTTGATACTAAATCAGCTGCTGTTGCGTATCCGATTCCACTGTTTCCACCTGTTACAATTGCAACTTTGTTTTCTAAATTTTTCATTTTATTTGTTTTTTAAGTTATTGATTATTCAATTATTATGGTACAAAGATACAATAACGGAACGATCGTTCCGTTATTATTATTGTTAAAAATTAGTTAAAATTTAAAAGACAGATTTCGAACCCTATATTTATTAGGGTTACAACTATTATATTATAAAGGAAAGAGATTATAAAATTTCCAGTATTCTTAATTTATCATTAATTTTGCATTAAAAATTTACTAAGATGGATATTCAATTTTTCAAAGAAAGTCCTTTTGCCACCATAATCTCTTTTCACAAGCTAATCGAATCTTTTGAAGAAATTGCTTTGTCTGACATTGATTACAGATCAAATTATGCCAAAGCTATTTTAGAACAGATCGATTTGATTCCAGAATTACGCACTGGAATTACTGATTATTCTGTTATTAAAGACAATGAACCTTTAATCAAAAATATATTAGCCGATTTATTTCCTACTGCTCTAACGAACAATGAAATAAAAGCGGTTACCATTCCATTTCAAAATATTTCCTTTAATTATACAGAACGTTTTAAAAAAATTCTGAAAAATGCTGGAGATGAATTTTACATGGAAATTCGTGATTTTAGCGAACATCAATTCTACATCAATAACTGCTGTTTGATTCTAAGCTATTATTACAACCAGCATATCGATTTTAATCAGCCGTTTTTCTATGATATTCCAGATGAAAATGGTGTAGAAAGACATTACAGAATTTTGTATAATGCTGATTTCATGGAAATTATCCCAACAGAAAATGCTGTAGCTTTAACTCAAGAAGATATAGATCAACTTATTGATAATTATAGTGATATCGATTTATGGAAATCTAAATTCCCAAAAGGAAGCTGGATTTTAAGAGGTTTCGGAATTGTTTCTTTATTTGACGCAACTACAGAAAGTGCTATTTCTACCTTAAAAAGTAATTTGCTAAAACCTGGAGTAACAACTGCTACTTCTGGTGAAGAGATTTCTAACATATTTCAATCTATTTTTAATCTTGCGAATCTAAAAGTTGGTTTTATCATTTATAATCCAGAAGAAGAGAAATTTCTCAGACCAGAAAAATATGACACACAGCTTAGAAGTTTTTTACTTTCTACCGAACAGGAATTAGATTGTAAAAATGCTTTTTTTGGTTGTTCATTTGAAAATTTATTAGACAAAAATGAGCCTTTTGTAATTTCTAATGTCAAAAAATTTACAGAAGAATCTACAAATAAAAGGCTTGGTGAGCATTTGTTAAAGCAAAATATTCAAAGTTGTATTTTTGCTCCAGTCATTAAAGATGGTCATTTATTGGGCGTTGTAGAATTAGTTTCTGAAAATCCTAGAGATTTAAATAGTGTCAATGCTACAAAACTGGATTTGGTTCTGCCGTATTTAACTGATACGATAGATCGTTATAACACCGATATGCAGCACCAAGTTGAAGCTATTATTCAACGTGAGTACACTACAATTCACCCAAGTGTGTATTGGAAATTCAAAAAAGAATCTCAGAATTACTTTCAAAATCTAAATCATACTAAAGATTATATTTTTAAAGAAATTGTCTTTAAAAATGTATTTCCGCTTTATGGACAAATTGATATTAAAGGTTCGTCTGAACATCGAAATGAAACTGTAAAAACAGATTTAAAAAGTCAGCTAACCGCTCTTTTGGAAATCTTTGATAATCAGAAACCAAATTCAAACCTTGTTCTTTTAGAACAAAGAAAGTTTGAGTTGGAATCGCTTCGAACTGAACTGGACTTTCCTCTAAAAGCCGATACAGAACAACATATTCAGCGTTATATTGAAGAAGAAATTCATCCGATATTAAAGAATACAAAAGGCAGTGCTAAAGACGAAAAATTAGCAGAACTGTATTTTGAAAAACTAGATGAAAAAACAGGAATGTTTTATCACGAAAGAAAGAAATTCGACAATGCAATGTCTATTATTAATAAAAGGCTGGCAACTGTTTTAGATAGAAAACAGGTTGAAGCGCAACAAATTTATCCGCATTATTATGAGCGTTTTAAAACCGATGGTGTAGAACATAATTTGTATATCGGAGCTTCAATTTCGCCAACTAAACCTTTCGACATTATGTATTTGCATAATCTTCGTTTGTGGCAATTGCAGACTTTATGCGAAATGGAATTGGAACATCACGAACTTAAAGAATCTCTTCCGTATGAATTGGATGTAACTTCGTTGATTTTGGTTTTCAGTTCGCCGCTTTCTATTCGTTTCAGAATGGATGAAAAACGTTTTGATGTTGACGGAACTTATAATGCACGATATGAAGTCGTTAAAAAACGAATTGATAAATCGAACATTAAAGGAAGTAACGAAAGAATTACTGAAAAAGAGAAAATCACAATTGTCTATTCTCAAAATAGTGAAGAAGCAGAATATTTAAAATACATTAAATACCTGCAACACAAGAAAATTTTAGAACCTGCGATTGAGCAATTTGAAGTTGAAGATCTTCAAGGTGTTTCTGGATTGAGAGCGATACGCGTAAAAGTGATCAATAACAATGCAAAATCGGGTGTTAAAAAAATAACTTACCAAGATTTATTAGATGAGCTCAACTAAAAGTTGAGCTTTTTTTTTGGCTTTTTGGAACACGGATCAAACGGATTCGCTATCGCGAAGACGCGGATAAAAACGGATTTTTATTCTAAAATCAAATGATCAATCTGTGTTCATCCGCGTCTTCGCGATAGCGAATCCGTAAAATCTGCGTCAAAATTATGCGTCAAATTTTTAAATCGATTTAAAAGCAATTACAAACGAGATAACCGTTATAATTAATCCGAACATGAAGAAGTTATAGGCAATTCGAAGTAAATTATACTTTCGTTGTAAAACCAAACCTAGATAATATAAATCTTTTATCATGGTTGAATAAAGATAATCTCTGTCTTTCATCATTTCATTCATAGCCCAATCGTAATCTTCTAAAGGCATTTTATAGAAATTTCCGAAGAACATCAAATTTACTTTTTTAGCTTCGACATCTTCGCGTGTAAAAAATCCCGATGTCACTTTTGGTCTTGTCGAAAGAATTGCAAAAATAATCGTAATTACACTCGACATCAGCATAATAAAAGTCGGAACAACCAAATGTGCATTTTTCGGACTATCTAATTTTGGAATAATCGACGACAATGCAATCGAAATAATAATAGCATTTACAGACAATAAAATATTAGCTTTACTATCGGCAATTCCGCTTAAACGTGTGTGGTTTCCAAGTGTAACACGAAATAAAGTATCAATTCCGCGATCAGGTTTTTCGGCTTTATCTTTCTTTTTGTTTTCGTCTTCGATGGCTGCAGCGGCTTTTAATTCTTGTTTATTGATTTTCTTCTGAATTAATAATAGATTTTTTTCTTTTAAAGGTTGCCATTTTCTTAAAGCATAATCGGTATAAAAACGATGTTTATTCAATAAGAAATTCAAATTTTCTCTTGTCCATTCAGCATTTGAAAAACTTACAATTCCAGTATTTTTTAATTCTAAACGTAATAATTCGCAAGTTGTAACATATTCAGTTCCCATTAAATGCGCATAATCGGCATCTTTAATGATTTTTTCTAAATGCGTTTTCGGTTCATATTCTTTCGCTGTAGCCAAAATCAAACTAGAAACCAACGCTGTAAATTCTTCTGATTTCCCTTTTTCTTTTAAAAAGTCGGCAGCTATTTTTGTACTAGTATTTTCGTGATTTTCATATCCATGAACATATCCAGTATCATGAAACCAAGCCGCTACTAAAAGCGCTTCTTTATCATCGCCATCGACGTCTTCTTTTTTACAAAGTTCTTTTACCGCCGTAACCACTGTGAAAGTATGGTTAAAATTATGGTAAGAATATAAATTAGAAAGTTTATCTTTGAGTAAATTACTGACGAAATCTTCGGATTGTTCTATTAGATTCATAAAGAATATTTTTATACCACTAAATTATGAAATTGTTTTTGGATAATCATTTTATTGCAAAAATTAAAACGAGAACTATTGCTTTAACTGCTCTTTTTCTTGTTTATTCTTGCGCAACCCACAAGCCCCAATACGGAAAAAATGTAAGCGCGAACGAAAATGAAAACGCTACAGACACTATAAAAATTGCACACACTTTTTATTTAGTCGGAGATGCAGGAAATGCTGATGAAGAACAAGCACAGCAAACCTTAGGACTTCTCCAACAAAGGCTTAAACGATCGAGTAAAAAGTCGACGTTGCTATTTTTAGGAGATAATATTTACCCAAAAGGTTTTCCAAGTGACAAAAACACAGAAGAAAAAGCTTTAGCTGAAACAAAACTTACCAATCAATTAAAATTAACGAAAGGATTTAAAGGAAAAACAATAGTAATTCCTGGCAATCACGATTGGTATAGTGGCATAAAAGGTTTAGAAAATCAAGCCGATTTTGTGACTAAATACCTGAACGACAAAAAAGCTTTTTTACCTAGAAAATCATGTCCGATTGAAGACGTAAAAATCGACAGCACAGCAACATTGATAGCTGTTGATAGTGAGTGGTTTCTAGAAGATTGGGACAATCATCCGACAATAAACGACAACTGCGAAATTAAAACCAGAGAAGATTTTTTTGAAGAATTAGAAAGCCTTTTAAACAAAAATCAAGAAAAAACAGTTGTTTTAGCAATTCATCATCCGCTTTTAAGCAACGGAACGCACGGTGGGCAGTTTTCATTAGAGAAACAATTATTTCCATTGGAGAAAAAAATTCCGTTGCCTATAATTGGTTCATTTATTAATTTACTAAGAAAAACATCTGGAGTTAGTCCGCAAGACCTTCAAAATAAACAATATACTATTTATGCTAAAAGAATAAAAACGCTTTTGCAAAAGCAGAAAAATGTCATTGTAGTTTCTGGACACGATCATAATCTTCAATACATTAGCAAAGAAAATATTCAACAGATTATTAGCGGCGCGGGTTCAAAATCTGAAGCTGCAAGGGCTATAAATCCGTTTGATTTTTCGTATGGCGGAAATGGTTATGCAACCTTAACTTTATTTAAAAGTGGTGATGCAAAAGTTTCTTTCTATGGAAATGAAAACAATAAAGAAAAACTGCTTTTTGAAAAAGAAATTATAAAAGCCAAAGAAATTAATTGGGCAGCCAATATTCCAGATAATTTTCCTAAAAAAGTTACCACTTCTATCTATTCTACTAAAATGACAGATAAAAGTTTGTTTCATAAATTTTTATTCGGACAGCATTATAGAAAATATTACAGCATGCCTATTGATGCAAAAGTGGCCACAATAGACACTCTAAAAGGCGGTTTGAAACCTATTCGCGAAGGCGGAGGACATCAATCTGTTTCTTTGAGAATGTCTGATCCAAAAGGTCGTGAATATGTATTACGTGGCATGAAAAAAAGTGCTTCTGTATTTTTACAATCTGTAGCTTTTAAAGATCAATATGTTGTCAATGATTTTGAAGATACATATACCGAAAGTTTCTTATTTGATTTTTACACCACTTCTCATCCATACGCTCCGTTTGTAATTGGAAGTATGTCAGATAAAATTGGAGTTTTGCACACCAATCCGATTTTATATTATGTTCCGAAACAAAATGGTTTAGGCGAATTTAATGCTGGTTTTGGAGATCAATTATACATGGTAGAAGAAAGACCTGCAGACAACCATTTAGACGGAAAAAATTTCGGAAATCCAACTAATATTATCGGTACAGATGATGTGCTTTTGAATCTTCATAAAGATGAAAAATATTCGGTTGACGAAAAAGAATACATAAAAGCGCGTTTGTTTGACATTCTAATTGGCGACTGGGACAGACACAGTGACCAATGGCGTTGGGCAGAATTTAAAAAAGACGGAAAAGTGGTTTACAGACCAATTCCGCGCGACAGAGATCAGGCTTTTGCAAAATATGATGGTGCTTTGCTTTCTATTTTAATGAATATTCCAGCGTTACGTCATATGCGTACTTTTAAAGATAAAATTGGAAATGTAAAATGGCTGAGTAGAGAACCTTATCCAATGGATTTGGCTTTTTTAAGAACTGCAAACGAAAAAGATTGGATTGAACAAGCTAAGTTTATTCAGGAAAATTTATCTGACAGCGATATCGAAAATGCTTTTAAAGCAATGCCAAAAGAAGTTCAAGACGCAACAGTTCAGGAAATTATTCGAAAATTGAAAAACAGAAAAAAAGAGCTTCAAAAATATGCAATAAAATATTCTGATGTTTTAAGCAAAACCGTAATGATTGCAGGAACAGACAAAAAAGATAAGTTTGTCATTAATCATAATACAAAAAAAGGACTTGAAATTCAGGTTTTCAGAGTAAAAAAAGAAGGAGATGATTTAGTTTATACCAAAAATGTAACCGACGCTAAAACCAAAAATTTATGGATTTACGGTTTAGACGATGATGATATTTTTGAAGTAAAAGGAAATTCGAAATCAAGCATTAAAATTCGTTTAATTGGCGGTCAGAACAATGACACTTATAATATTGAAAACGGAAGAAAAGTTATTGTATATGATTTTAAATCAAAACAAAACACTTACAATCTAGATTCTAAAACTCAAACGCAATTAACAGACGATTACGATGTGAACTTATATAATTATGAAAAACCAAAATACAATGTTGTTTCTGGTTTGCCAAATATTGGTTTTAATCCTGACGATGGTGTAAAAGTCGGAATCAATTTAAATTATACGGTTAACAATTTCAAGCAGAATCCGTATACGCAAAGACATGTTATAAATGCGTTTTATTATTTTGCTACGGGCGGTTTGGAGTTTAATTATGCTGCGCATTTCCCTGGTTTATTAGGAAAATGGGTTATTGATGTTGAATCTTTATATACAACTCCGAATTTTGCAATGAATTATTTTGGATACGGAAACGAATCTAAATATGACAACGACGATGATTTAGATTATAATCGTGTTCGTATTAGAAAATTTAATGCTTCGGGCGCTATTAGACACGTAGGAAGATATGGAAGTGAATTTAGCATTCAGCCTATTTTTCAAAGAATGACTGTTGAAGAAACTGAAAATAGATATATTAATATTCCAGGAATTGTAAATCCAGATGTATTTAATAGTCAGAACTATGGAAGTTTAAAGGTTAAGTATCTTTTCAAAAATTCTGATTTTGCTGCAAAACCAACTTTGGGAATGTATTTTATGGTCGCAGGAACTTGGACAACAAATCTTGATGAAACAAAAAAGAATTTTCCAACGCTAGAAAGTGTATTAGGTTTTACTCATAAAATTGATCATAACGGAAAACTAGTTTTAGCAACTTACGTTAAAGGAAAAGCAATTTTTAATAATAATTACGAGTTTTATCAAGGTGCGTCTCTTGGTGGCGATACTGATTTGCGTGGTTTTAGAAATGAGCGTTTCTTAGGAAGTTCTTATTTCTCTCAAAGCTCAGATTTGCGTTTAAGTTTGGGTAAAATCCGTAAAACGATTGCTCCGTTTACGTACGGAGTTTTAGGTGGTTTTGACTATGGAAGAGTTTGGCTTGATGGTGAAGATTCTAAAAAATGGCATCACGATTACGGCGGTGGACTTTGGTTAAACGCTATTAATATTTTGACTGCTAGAATTTCGTACTTTAAATCTCCTGACGAAATTGGAAGGGTGATTTTTGGAGCAGCATATAGCTTTTAATTTTAAGTTGTTAAGATTCTGAGCTACTAAGGTTCTAAGTTTTTTTGACTCTGAGTAAAAAAAATAGCCACGAATTCACGAATTATTTTTTTATTAAAATTCGTGAATTCGTGGCTAACTTTTTCTTAGCATCTTAGTAGCTCAGAATCTTAGCAACTTAAAGCTTAAATTCGTAAACTTTCCCTCCTATTTTATTCGTTTTTTCGTCGGCGATAAGCAATGTATTATTGTCTTTGAAAACGATGGCTTCTTTTTGCGAGAAATGACTCAAACTTATTTCAGTTTGTTTTCCTTTATGAAATAAATCTCCTTTAAAATCTTTAAACAAAACAATTTTGTCGTGACTTAATAATACTACTTTTTTTCCGTCTGGACTAATTGTGGCGCTTGTCAACACGCAATGATTGTAATTATTACACGTTTTAAACTCTCCTATTTTAACTGCTTTTTGAGTTCCTGAAGCGTTTTTAATTTTGTATATAAAAGCTGTTCCGTCAAAACCTTTGCTTCTGTTTTTGGTAAAAAGATAAAAATAACCGCCTTGCTCGAAGAAACCTTCAACATCGTAAAACATTTCTTTTTTCTTTGGAGGAAATTCTTTTTGTTCCGGATACGAAAATGAAATTTTATATTCGGCTTTAGCCAAATCATTATTCAGTTGATTTTTGGCAACTTTATAAATGCATAAATCTCTGCGTTCGTTATCGTTATTTCCAAAATCACCAATGTAAATATTTCCTGTTTTGTCTTTTGTAATATCTTCCCAATCTACATTTGTTGCGTTAGAAATGGTTATCGTTTTAGCCAGTTTTCCTTTAGAATCTATCGCATAAATGGCATTTTTATTTCCGCTATCTTCCAAAGTATAAGTCATATTGTTTTCAGGAAAATAAGCAATTCCAGAAACTTCTTTTAGTTTTTTCGGAAGCGAATAAAGTTCTTTTAAATCAGAACTAGATTGTTGCTGACAAGCTAATAAAATTATAGAAACGGCAACTAAAACAGATTTTTTCATAATATTTTAATTTTTCTCAACATATAAGTCATATAAGTAAACCTATTTCTTAAATTCACTTATATGACTTATATGGTTCAACTTTTTTATACTAAATGTGTATTTTTAAAATTACGCGTAATAAATTCGAATGCCGCGTGCATGACGTGTCCCATAGATTTTGCATTTTTAAATTTCATGTCGTTGGTATAACGATACAATTCCATTTTTAATTGCAATAAATGTTCATGTGTTGAAATTGTGTCGTGGCACATTATATTCAACAATTTATGGATTCTGGTTTCTGCCGAATGAATACGTTTTGCCAAAATCGCTCTTTCTTCATCTTTATATTGAATGATCGAACGTTCTTCTAACTTTTCTTTAATCAATTGAATCATTGGAAAATTTTCCTTGAAAAACTGTGGTCGATATACTTTAAAATTCCCCTCGTAACATTGCTGATCAAAATCGATTGGACGAATTTTATAAACTACTTGATCAAAATCGTGAATCGGGACAATGACATAATTGTACGCGCGCATATCTCCCAAAAGGCGAATCATACAACGTTCGTTAAACTTTACAAACTCTTTTGCGATTTGTGCTTTTTCAGTTTCAGAACAGCTTTCTAATAAAGTATCCATAAAAACATCACCCGGAATTCCGATAATATGTTCTTCGATCAAAGTGTCTTTATAAACCAAAAAATTGATTTTATCTGGCGAAAGAATATCTTCCAACTCCAATCCGTAAATTCTAGAAGCGTCGGCTTTTTTGATATAAAAATGAACGTAATTGTCATTGAGAATATTTCTGACTTTGATTCTAAAAGGTTTCGAATTTCCGAAAGTGCAATAGTCAATTGCATCGACATTTAGAAACTGAATGATTTCACTATTTCCGTCAGAATGCAAAAGCGAATATATTTTCTTTAGATTTAAATCAATTTCACTTCGTTCAAATTCTCCATAATAAACGCGAATCCAAAGCGTATCTGTATCATTTTTATCATAAACATTTATCGAACCCGAAAAACGAAGCAAATCATCATAAAACACAGAAACTTTAGAAATACGTTCGTATCTTTCTAAATAACTTAAAAGTGGCTGTGTTAAAGGATATGAAGGTTTTTTTAAAACCATTAAAGGCTCGCTCATTTTGAATATCTTTAATACAAATTTACATCAATACGATTTAAAGTTAGAATTTAAAGTAACAAAAATCAAATTGATTCGTCATACTTAAAACTAAAACCAGAAAAATTTGGAAACCATATTAACCATTGAGAATCTAAATAAAAGATACGGCCGAATTCAGGCTTTAAAAAATGTATCTTTTGAAATACAAAAAGGTCGTGTTTATGGCATCCTTGGACCAAACGGCAGCGGAAAATCGACTACACTGGGCATTGTCTTAAATGTGGTAAATAAATCATCTGGAAATTACCGATGGTTTGACGGGAAAGTTGAAACGCATGAAGCCTTAAAAAAAGTTGGTGCCATTATAGAAAGACCCAATTTTTACCCGTACATGACTGCGGAGCAAAATTTAAAATTGGTTTGCAAAATCAAAAACATCAATTATTCTAAAGTCAATGAAAAACTAGAATTGGTTGGTTTAAGTGAAAGAAAAGACAGCAAATTCAGTACTTTTTCTTTAGGAATGAAACAACGTCTGGCGATTGCTTCTGCCCTTTTAAACGATCCTGAAATTTTAATTTTAGATGAACCAACAAATGGTTTAGATCCGCAGGGAATTCATCAAATTCGAGATATTATAAGAAAAATTGCTTCAGAAGGAACTACTATTTTATTGGCTTCACACTTACTTGATGAAGTTGAAAAAGTTTGTTCGCATGTTGTAGTTTTAAGAAAAGGAGAAATTTTATATTCTGGTTCTGTTGATGGAATGTCTTCTAATGAAGGTTTCTTTGAAATTCAAGCGAATGATAATACACTTTTGAAAACAGTTTTACAAGAACACACTGCTGTTGATCGAATTTCTGAAGAAGAAGGAAAACTTTTAGTTTACCTAAAATCTGATTTATCGGCATCGGACTTGAATCAATTTTTATTTTCTAAAAACATTGTTTTAAGTCATTTAGTAAAACGTAAAAACAGCTTAGAAGCGCAATTTTTAGAATTAACGAAAAATTTTACTTCTCAAAAAAACTAAACCATGAAAAGACTTCTCTCTATAGAATTACAAAAAATCTGGATGAATAAAGCCAGTAGAATTTTAACTTTAACTTATTTCATATTACTTTCTTTTATAGCGCTTATTGCTGCCATAAAATTTGATATTGGGCCGTTTAAATTTCATTTAGCAGAAATGGGAATCTTCAATTTCCCTTTTATCTGGCATTTTAATACTTATGTTGCTGCTTGGTTAAAGTTCTTTTTAGCTATTGTTATTGTTTCTATGATGGCTAACGAATATAGCTACGGAACTTTAAAACAAAATTTAATTGATGGTTTGAGCAAAAAAGAGTTTATACTTTCAAAATTCTTGACGGTGACTTTATTTGCATTCGGATCTACAGTTTTTGTTTTTATAATGAGTTTAATTTTAGGATTATCTTTTTCATCTTATACTGAATTCAGCATCATTTTTAGCGATCTAGATTACCTATTAGCCTTTTTTGTAAAACTAACTGGTTTCTTTTCTTTCTGTTTATTTCTAGGAATTTTAGTAAAACGTTCTGCCTTTGCATTGGGATTTCTTTTGGTTTGGAGTATTATGGAAGGAATTATAAGAGGAACATTAGCATTTAAAATTTTTCCTGATAGCGATACTGATGAAATGATTACACAGTTTTTACCTTTAGAAGCGATGTCAAATCTGATTGTTAACCCAGGTCCAAGATTATCTGTTGTCAAAAATATTGGTACACAAATGGGCATTAGTACAGATGTCGATTATAGTGTAAGTTATTCAGCAATTTTAATCGTATTGGTATGGACTGTGGTATTTATATCTTCTTCGTATAAATTATTAAAAAATAGAGATTTATAGTATATTTGTTACTATGAATTATCCAAAAATACCACTTTTTATATGCCTTTTACTCTGTGTCTGGTCTAAAACTAGTGCTCAAAACATTACTGTTGATCCAACTGTAACGGCTACAGATTTAGTTCAAAATATTTTGATCAACAGTTCTTGTCTTACTATTGATAATGTAAATTCATCAGGAAACCCTACGCCAAATAGAGCAAGTTATGGTTCTTTTACAGGTGGACCAAATTTTCCTTTTTCTGGCGGAATCGTTTTAAGCACTTCATCGAGTATTAGGGCTCAAGGTCCATTCAATCAATCAGATTCTGAAGGTGAAAAAGTTAATGGTTGGAATGGAGATAACGATTTAAATACAGTTCTCGGAATTACTGATAGCAGACAAGCAACCGTTTTAGAATTTGATTTTATAGCATTGACCAACTCAATTAGCTTTAATTATATTTTTGCATCAAACGAATATCAATCCTATTTTCCTTGCGTTTATTCGGATGGTTTTGCTTTTTTAATTAAAGAAGCCGGAAGCAGTGATCCTTATAAAAACTTAGCTGTTTTACCTAATACAAATTCAGCGGTTTCAGCCAATACAGTTCATCCGAAAATTAATCCTGTTCCTTTAATCAACGGAACAATTCAACCGGGATGTGAAGCCATAAATGAGAGCTTTTATAACGGTAGTAATTCTCCATCAAGTCCAATCAATTATGCAGGGCAAACTGTCGTGATGAATGCTTATACTGATGTAATTCCGAACAAAAAATACCATTTAAAATTAGTAATTGCCGATGATGTGACAAGACAATATAATTCGGCAGTTTTTTTAGAAGCTGGAAGTTTTCTAACAAAAATAAACTTTGGCGAAGACAGAACTATAGCAAATAAAAATCCTGTTTGTTTTGGAGAAAACTTTGTTTTAGATACAAAATTAAGCGCCGCTCAATATACTTTTAAGTGGTATATTAAAAATGCATCTAATAATTATGTGCAATTATCGGGCGCAACAACTCCAACGTATGCCGTTATTACGCCAGGAACTTATAAAGTCGAAGCTGTTTTAAACAGTACAACCTGTACATCTGTTGGAGAAATTACAGCCGAATTTGCTCCAGAAATTGCATCTACGAACAGTTCTTTAATGCAATGTGATGACAATAGCGATGGAATTACAATTTTCAATTTGACTAAAGTTGCTGATATTGTGAGAAATAGCAATACCCAGATTACTAATCAAGGATATTATGAAACTTTATTTAACGCTCGCACAAAGACAAATCCAATCGCAAACCCTCAAAGTTATAGCAATAAAACACCTGGTCAAGTTGTTTATGCTCGAATTGAAAATATTTATGGCTGTTTTGCAACTCCACAAATCCTATTGAATGTTTCAAGTTATGTAATTCCTGACCAAGCTCCAATTGAAATATGCGATGAAGATAACACACAAGACGGATTATACCAATTTGATTTAAATGCGCAAGTAACTCCTCAAATTATGGCTGGACTGCCTTCAGGATTAGTTGTTAATTATTATTTAACTGCAAATGAAGCTGTAACAGAAACAAATCCATTACCGAATATATTTAAAAATACCATTCCGAATAGTCAGACCATTTATGTTCGAGCTATAAATGGTCCCGATTGTTACGATATTGCACCTGTAGAATTGGTTGTTCATACTTTTGACCCTCCAAATTTTGAAGAAGAAACGCTTTATTTGTGCAAAGGCGATGAAATAACGCTGTCTGTTGCTTCAGGTTTTAAAACTTATCAATGGTCTAATGCAGAAACTCTTAATTCAACTTTAATTAGTGCTCCAGGAGATTATAGCGTTTTGGTTACGAACACGAATGATTGTCAAAAAACTAAAAAATTCAAAATAATTTCTTCTGAACAAGCATTAATATCTGGAGCTGAAGTAAAAGATTTCTCTGGAACCGAAAATAGCGTAACAATAGAATATACTGGCGTTGGAGATTATGAATTTTCGCTTGATGGATCGGTTTTTCAAGATGACGCAACATTTAATCAAGTTAGTCCAGGAATTTATAATGCTGTAGCTCGAGATAAAAACGGTTGCGGTTTATCAAATTCATTTTTAGTCTACGTATTAGATTATCCACACTTTTTTACACCAAATGGAGATGGCTTTAACGATTTATGGGAAGTTAAAAACATCGAATTAATGCCTAATTACAGCATATCTATTTTTGATCGCTATGGAAAATTATTAAAACAAATGAATCAAAATAGCTCTGGTTGGAACGGAACCTTTAACGGACAAGAACTACCTTCGGATGATTATTGGTTTACATTATTATTTGCTAATGGAAAAACCGTAAAAGGGCATTTCAGTTTAAAAAGATAAGCCGAAAAAATTTCAGTTCTAAAATTCAATTCAACTAGAAATAAAAAAAATCCCAAACTCCATAAGGAATTTGGGATTTTTATATTGAATTTAAATCTAATTAGATTTTAAATCTTTTTCTATCAGTTTCTGTCAAATAGATTTTTCTCAAACGAATAGATTTTGGAGTAACCTCCACATATTCATCTTTTTGAATGTACTCTAAAGCTTCTTCTAATGAGAAAATAATTGGAGGGATAATTCTCGCTTTTTCATCATTTCCAGAAGAACGAACGTTAGATTGTTTTTTCTCTTTCGTTACGTTTACACACATATCATCACCACGAGAGTTTTCACCAATTACTTGTCCTTCGTAAATTTCAGCATTTGGTTCAACAAAAAACTTACCACGATCTTGTAATTTATCGATAGAATAAGGAATTGCTTTTCCTTTTTCCATAGAAATTAATGATCCTTTGTTACGTCCAGAAATTTCTCCTTTGTAAGGCTCATATCCAATGAAACGGTGTGACATAATAGCCTCTCCAGCAGTAGCTGTAAGCAATTGATTTCTTAAACCAATAATTCCACGAGATGGAATATTAAATTTAATAATCATACGCTCACCTTTAGTTTCCATACTTAACATTTCACCTTTACGAACTGTTACGAACTCAACAGCTCTTCCAGAAAGATTTTCTGGTAAATCGATTGTTAATTCTTCGATTGGCTCACATTTTTTACCATCAATTTCTTTGATGATAACTTGTGGCTGTCCAATCTGTAACTCATAACCTTCTCTTCTCATTGTTTCAATAAGAACAGATAAGTGAAGTACTCCACGTCCAAAAACCATGAATTTATCTGCAGAATCAGTTTCACCTAACTTCATAGCTAAGTTTTTCTCTAATTCTTTTGTCAATCTTTCTCTAATATGACGAGAAGTTACAAATTTACCTTCTTTACCAAAGAAAGGCGAATCGTTAATTGTAAACAACATACTCATTGTTGGCTCATCAATAGCGATAGAAGCTAAACCTTCAGGATTTTCGTTATCTGCAATAGTATCACCGATTTCAAAACCTTCGATACCAACTACAGCACAAATATCTCCTGCGATAACTTCAGCAACTTTTTTACGTCCAAGACCTTCAAAAGTGTGTAATTCTTTGATTCTTGATTTTGTTACACTACCATCTCTTTTTACTAAAGATATTGGCATACCTTCTTTCAAAATACCTCTTTCTAAACGACCAATAGCGATACGTCCAGTAAAAGCAGAGAAGTCCAAAGATGTAATTAACATCTGCGGAGTACCTTCTGATACTTTAGGAGCTGGCACATTGTTTAAAACCATGTCTAATAAAGGCTCGATGTTTTCTGTTTGATTTTTCCAATCATCAGACATCCAGTTGTTTTTAGCAGAACCGTAAACAGTTGGAAAATCCAATTGCTCTTCAGTAGCTCCTAATTCAAACATTAAGTCAAAAACTTTTTCATGAACTTCTTCAGGCGTACAGTTTTCTTTGTCTACTTTATTGATAACTACACAAGGCTTAAGACCTAAGTCAATAGCTTTTTGTAATACAAAACGTGTTTGTGGCATTGGGCCTTCAAAAGCATCCACTAGCAAACATACACCATCGGCCATGTTTAATACACGTTCTACTTCACCTCCAAAATCCGCGTGGCCAGGAGTGTCAATAATATTGATTTTTGTTCCTTTATATTGAACAGAAACGTTCTTAGAAGTAATAGTAATACCTCTCTCACGCTCTAAATCGTTATTATCAAGAATTAAATCACCTGTGTTTTCGTTGTCACGAAATAATTGACAGTGATACATAATTTTATCAACCAAAGTTGTTTTCCCGTGATCGACGTGGGCAATAATTGCAATGTTTCTAATAGATTCCATCTGTGATTTTTAATGGGCGCAAAGGTACACTTTATTTTTTAAAAAAAAATGTTTCTGACATAGTTTGCGTATATACAATCAATTAGTTAATACAAAACATAAAAATATAGGCTTTAAATTGACATTAACATATGTTTAGTTATAGTTAATTTAACTATATTTGGAGTAATGAAAAGTAAAACTCTCCAAATTACTCTTATTTACACAATCATCACGATAATTATGGCAGTTATATGTCATCAATTACTCATCACTTACTTTTCTTCTACCGAATATTTATATCTGCCTCTATTAAAAGACATTATATTTATCTTAATTACAGGGTTAGTTTTCAGTTTAATACTTGCAAAAAATGAAAAAAGAAACATTACAATTTTTGAAAAGTTAAACAAAATTAATGAAGAGATAAAAGAATCTAATGAGAAATATGATATTGTAGCGAAAGCAACAAGTGACACTATCTGGGATTGGAAAATACAAGAGGATAGTATAAATTGGAACAAAGGAATAGAAGGCGTTTTTGGTTACAACCCCGAAGAAGTAGGTAAAACTTCTAAATGGTGGTTCGACAAAATACACCCTGAAGACAGTATTCGAATGTCTATAAAACTTTATTCTTTTATTGAACAAAAAACACAAAATTGGCAGGATCAATATCGTTTCAGATGCGCAGACGGAACGTATAAATATGTTTTAGATAGAGGTTTTTTATTGAAAGATGAAAACGGAAGAGCAATCAGAATGATTGGAGCCATTCAAGATATTACGAAACAAAAAGAAGAAGAACAGCGTTTAAAACTTCTTGAAACCGTAATTACACAATCTAAAGACTCTATTTTAATTACAGAAGCCAATTCGCCTGACGGAAAAATCCCAAAAATAGTATACGTTAATCCAGCATTTTCTCAGATGTCTGGATATCAATCTAATGAAATAATTGGAAAATCAGCTAATATCTTTAAAGGTCCAAAATCTGATTCTGACGAATTGAAAAAACTTTTAAAAGCTATAAAAAATGAGGAAGAATGCCTAATTGAGACCATAACGTATACCAAAAATAAAGAAGAATATTGGGTGCGTTTTTCGATGATTCCGATTTTTAACAACGAAGAAGTAATTTCACATTGGATTTCAATTCAAAGGGATATTACTGATGAAAAAAAATTAGAAACAGAAAAAGAACATCTTATTCGAGAATTAACTCAAAACAACAAAGATTTAAAACAATTTTCTTACATAACTTCTCACAATCTTAGAGCTCCTTTATCCAATTTAATTGGGCTTTTAAACCTAACAGAAGATATTCCAATAGAAAATGAAGAGTTGCAAGAAATCCTAACAGGATTTACAAAATCGACTCATTTACTAAACGAAACCATTAATGATTTAGTTAAAGTAATTATCATTAAAGACAACCCTTCGATGCAAAAAGAAGAAGTTTCTTTAAAAGAAGTTTTCGAAAATGTATTCAGTCAGCTTTCATTTCAAATTGAATTACACAAACCAATAATTAAACTTAAGTTTGACAAGCTACCGCAATTAACAACAAACAAAGCATACATTGAAAGTATTTTATTAAACCTACTCACGAACTCTATAAAATACAAATCTGAAAATAGGAAACTAAAAATCTCTATTACAGCCGAACAAGTAGACAACAAAGCAATTTTAACCTTTAAAGACAACGGAATTGGAATTGACCTTGAAAGAAATCGAGATAAAATATTTGGACTATACCAAAGATTCCACAATTATCCAGACAGCAAAGGCCTAGGTCTTTATCTCGTAAAATCGCAGGTAGAAACAATGGGAGGAACAATTTCTATCGATAGTGAAGTCAACAAAGGAACTACATTTACAATAACATTTAAAAATTAATTATTATGCTTGAGCAAATTTTATGCATCGATGACGACCCAATCACATTGATGTTATGCAAGAAAGTAATTTCAAAATCTTCATTTTCACATGAAGTTATTACGGCTCAAAACGGTGAAGAAGCCCTCCATCATTTCAATACTTTAAAATACACTAATGACAAAAACAAAAGAAAACCAGAACTGATTTTCTTAGATTTAAACATGCCTATAATGGGCGGCTGGGAATTTTTAGACCATTTTACCTCTCCAGATTATAAAGAATTTAATTCTGCGCCCGTAATTGTTTTATCTTCTACAATTGACCCTGAAGACTTAGCCAAAGCAAAAAAATATCCTATAATTATTGATTTTCTTTCTAAACCAATCACTCAGCCGATGTTAGAATATCTAAAGAAGAAAATTGATCTTTAGAAGAAAAATTCATTAAATCCAAATTCAGAACTAAATTCAACCTTAAAAATAAATTCCAAATCCTAACATTTAAACAAAATTAGGATTTGGAATTTATTTTTTTTTAATCAAGCTTAGATCTAAAACAAAAAAAAGTCCTCTAAAGAGGACTTTTATATTATTAGTAAAATGCAATTAATTACAATTTAGCAACGTGTTTAGTTAATTTAGACTTCAAGTTAGAAGCTTTATTATCATGAATGATGTTCTTTTTAGCTAATTTATCAATCATAGAAATTACAGTTGATAATTTTGCAGCTGCATCAGATTTATCAGTAGCTAATCTTAATGCTTTAATAGCATTACGAGTAGTTTTGTGTTGGTATCTGTTAAGAACTCTTCTTTTCTCGTTACTTCTGATTCTTTTTAATGCTGACTTATGATTTGCCATTTTCTTTTAATTTTAGATGTAATAATAATTATAAATATCAGTTAAAAAAGAAAAACCTCCCACAATTGCAAAACAATCACTTTGGTTTTAACTAATAAAATAAAAACCGAGACACCAATTTTTATTTCACAAAACTTATTCACAACTAATTTTTGTAGTCTGTAAGGGAATCGAACCCCTGTTACCAGGACGAAAGCCTGGAGTCCTAACCCCTAGACGAACAGACCGTTTCTTCTAAGTTTTCTTCAATTTATATAAAATTGAAATTGTAGTCCGTGGGGGAATCGAACCCCCCTTACCAGGATGAAAACCTGGCGTCCTAACCGATAGACGAACGGACCATTACATCAAGTTAAATAACTTAAAAATTTGCAGAAAAAAAAGTAGTCCGTGGGGGAATCGAACCCCCCTTACCAGGATGAAAACCTGGCGTCCTAACCGATAGACGAACGGACCATGTATTTCTCTAATGCGGATGCAAAGATACATCTATTTTTTAGTTGCACAATAGCTGATGCAAAATTTTTTATTTTTTTTTAATATGCCTTAGCAAAAAGTGCTCTTTTAGAAGAAGGAGCACCAGTAAACACACAGGTTCCCGCCTCTTCAACAGCATCCAAAGGAATGCATCTAATCGTTGCTTTTGTCAAATCTTTTATCTTCTCTTCGGTCGCTGCAGTACCATCCCAATGAGCAGAAATAAAACCTCCTTTTCCTTCTAAAACTTCTTTAAACTCCTCAAAATTATTTACTTCCGTAATATGTGTATTTCTATAGTTTAATGCCTTATCAAATAAATCAGTTTGAATTTGTTCTAATAAATCATTTACGTAATCAACAATTTTTTCTGAAGCAACAACCTCTTTTGACAAATTATCACGTCTTGCAACTTCAAAAGTTCCATTTTCGAGATCTTTTGGACCAACAGCAATTCGAACAGGAACCCCTTTTAATTCCCACTCCGCAAATTTAAATCCTGGTTTTTGCGTTGTTCTATCATCATACTTCACCGAAATTTTCAACTTTCTTAATTTTGCTGTCAATTCATTAACCGCCGCTGTAATTTCTGCTAATTGCTCATCTGTTTTATGAATTGGAACAATTACAACTTGTATCGGAGCTAAATTTGGAGGAAGAACCAATCCTTGATCGTCTGAATGCGTCATAATCAATGCACCCATCAAACGAGTAGAAACTCCCCAAGAAGTTCCCCAAACGTGTTCTTGTTTTCCTTCTGCGTTTGCAAATTTAACATCAAAAGCTTTTGCAAAGTTCTGTCCCAAAAAGTGAGAAGTTCCAGCTTGCAATGCTTTTCCATCTTGCATTAATGCTTCAATACAATAAGTTTCATCTGCACCTGCAAAACGCTCTGTTTCTGTTTTAATTCCTTTTACAACAGGGATTGCCATGAAGTTTTCAGCAAAATCTGCATAAACATTCATCATTTTCTCAGATTCCTCAATAGCCTCTGCTTTTGTTGCGTGAGCTGTGTGCCCTTCTTGCCACAAAAATTCAGCAGTTCTTAAAAACAAACGAGTACGCATTTCCCAACGCACAACATTCGCCCATTGATTAATCAATAAAGGTAAATCTCTGTAAGATTGCACCCATCCTTTATATGTAGACCAAATAATTGCTTCACTTGTCGGACGAACAATAAGTTCTTCTTCCAATTTTGCATTTGGATCAACCATCAATTTTCCTGGTTTCTCAGGATCATTTTTCAACCTATAATGTGTTACAACAGCACATTCTTTTGCAAATCCCTCTGCATTTGTTTCTTCAGCTTCAAACATGCTCTTAGGCACGAATAATGGGAAATAGGCATTTTGATGTCCAGTTTCTTTGAACATGCGATCTAATTCTGCTTGCATTTTTTCCCAAATAGCATAACCGTATGGTTTAATTACCATACATCCTCTAACTCCTGAATTCTCAGCTAAATCTGCTTTTACAACCAGCTCGTTATACCATTTCGAATAATCTTCTGATCTTGTAGTAAGGTTCTTACTCATATTATATAGTTTGGCACAAATTTTGTTTTCTATAATTTTAACTAAATAGTTTGACAAAACTAACTATTTTTGTAATGTGCAACAATAAAAAACACCACAGATATGAAAACTAACATTTCTATTCGCCAAAACTCTAATCATTTTTACATAATTGGATTATTGAGTTTACTACTTGCATCGTGTGGTTCTTACCAAAACTCTTCATATCACGACAATGACGGAGTTTATGGCAATTCATCAAACAGCTATGTGCAAACAACCAGCACGAACAATCAATACAAAGACTATTTTAGATCTTTGCAAGACGACAATCAGCCAACTGAAATATTTACAGATGTTGACAATTACACCAACTACGCAGAAAACGACAGTACGCAAACTGCATCTGTAGGCTATCCTGCATGGGGAAGCAGCAATTCTGAAGTTTCTGTAAATGTTTATTCTAATCCAACTTGGTCATTAGGTTTCGGGATGGGATACCCTTACTACGGATGGGGTTATGGTTACGGAGGATATTGGGGCGGAGGCTGGGGTTACCCAGGATACGCTTGGGGTTATCCAGGTTATTGGGGTCCAGGATGGGGATACCCAGGACATTGGGGTGGCGGTTACTACGGCTACTACAACAACTACAACTATTCTTACGGAAGAAGAGGTTCTGCAGCATATTACGGAGGTAGAGATTACGGATATAGCAGAGGAGGCTACACTTCGAACAGAGCTTATGCTTCAAACAGAAACTTTAATTCTAACCGAAGCGGCTACACAACAAGCAGAGGAAATTATACCACAAACAGAAATTACACAACAAATAGATCTAGCAACGGATATACTGATTTCAGAAGAAATTCTACTATGAACAGAAGCTCAAGTCCTACGTTTACAAACAGAAGATCAACTTCAAGCGGTTCAGATTATAATACTTACAGCAACAGAAGATCGTATAACAACAACAGTAGCAATACTACAACAAATAGAAGTTATACTCCTAGCAACAACAGCAGTCCGTCAAGAAGCTACACTCCTAGCCCATCTCGTTCAATGAACAATAGTGGCGGAGGAAGCATGAGATCATCTGGCGGCGGTGGCGGTGGCGGAAGCATGAGATCTGGTGGCGGAGGCGGAGGAAGAAGATAATTTTCCTTCAACTTAATTCAAACTAAAATTTATTCTAATGAAAAAAATATTATTCCTTTTCATAACAGGACTAACTGTCAGCGCGTCATACTCTCAGGAAGTTTCAGACGCATTGCGATATTCTCAAGATAATTTAACTGGTACAGCAAGATTTAGAGCCATGAGCGGTGCATTTGGTGCTGTGGGTGGAGATTTATCTGCTTTAAGTGTAAATCCTGCTGGTTCTGCAATTTTTAATACCAATCAAGTTGGAGTTTCATTTAGCAATCAGAATGTAAAAAATAATTCTAATTACTTCGGAACAGCAACTTCTGATAAAGAAAATTCTTTTATTCTAAACCAAGCTGGAGGTGTTTTTGTTTTTAAAGACAGAAACCCAAACAATGGATGGAATAAAATTGCAATTGGAGCAACATACGAAAACACAAATAATTTTAAAAACAGTGTTTTTTCAGCAGGAACAAACCCAACCAATTCTATAGATGGCTATTTTTTAGCTTACGCGAATGGAATTCCGCTAGGAGACATTTCTAAAATTGCTTTTGAAGATCTAACATACAGAGAACAGCAAGCTTTTTTTGGTTATGACGGCTTTGTAATAAATCCTGTTGCAAACAACGACAACAATACACAATACACTTCAAATGTGCCTGCAGGAGGAAATTATTATCAAGAAAATGAAATATACACGAGCGGATATAATAGTAAAGCAAGCTTTAATATTTCAACTTCATATAAAGACCGAATATTTATTGGAGCAAATCTAAATGTTCATGTAACTGACTACAGAAGAACTTCAAGTTTTTACGAATCTAACAACAATCCGCTAGTACCGAACGAAACAATTTCTAATTTACGTTTCAATAACGAGCTTTATACTTACGGAAATGGATTCTCTTTCCAACTTGGTGCAATCGGAAAAGTAACAAAATCTCTTAGATTAGGTTTAGCTTACGAATCTAATACATGGTACGAATTATATGATGAAGTCACTCAAAGTTTATTTACAACAACAGAAACTAGCGCAGGTGATTCATTCGACAACCGAGTTAATCCTAATGTTGTAAACGTATACGAATCTTATACTTTACAAACTCCAGACAAATGGACTCTTAGTGCAGCTTATGTTTTTGGAAAATCAGGTTTAATTAGCATTGACTATTCTACAAAAAACTACGGAAACAGCAAATTTAAACCAACAAATGATGCTGGATTTAGAGGAGTTAACTCAGACATAAGCAACGATTTAAAAAGAAATGACGAACTTAGAATTGGTGCAGAATACAAAATTAACCAATTGAGTTTAAGAGGTGGATACCGATTTGAAGGAAGCCCATACGAAAACAGAAGAACTATTGGAGATCTTAATAGTTTCTCAGGTGGTTTAGGTTATAATTTTGGCGGAACAAAATTAGATTTAGCTTATTCTTATGCGCACAGAAAATCGAATCAAGGATTTTTTGGAACAGGTTTTACAGATGGAGCAAATATCAACTCTAAACTAAACAATGTAACTCTTACATTATTATTCGAATTGTAATTAAATCTAAATAGATTAATGAGAATTTCCGTCAGGTTTTTACTTGGCGGATTTTTTTTAATCCTTATTAAAGCTTTTTCAACGTATTAACTTCATAAAAAACATGTAAAAGCGATTGAAACTAGTGCTGTTTGAATAAAAAAAGTGTAATTTTGCACTCCAATTTATAAAAGTATGAGAACCAAGTCTTTAAAAAAGAACAAAATTAACGTAATCACTCTTGGGTGTTCAAAAAATGTTTATGATAGTGAAGTCCTTATGGGACAGCTACGTGCAAATGGAAAAGAAGTTGAACACGAAGCTCCTGCAGAAAAAGAAGGAAACATTATTGTAATCAACACTTGTGGTTTTATTGATAATGCAAAAGCAGAATCAGTAAATATGATTTTGGAATATGCCGATAAAAAAGACAGAGGACTTGTTGATAAAGTTTTCGTAACAGGATGTTTATCTGAGCGTTACAGGCCAGATTTAGAAAAAGAAATTCCGAATGTAGATCAATATTTTGGAACTACAGAATTACCTCAATTATTAAAAGCTTTAGGAGCTGATTATAAACACGAATTACTTGGAGAGCGTTTAACAACAACTCCAAAAAATTATGCTTATTTAAAAATTGCTGAAGGCTGTGACAGACCTTGCAGTTTTTGTGCGATTCCTTTAATGAGAGGTTCTCACGTTTCTCAGCCAATTGAAAAATTGGTTAAAGAAGCGCAAGGTTTAGCTAAAAATGGCGTAAAAGAATTGATCTTAATTGCTCAAGATTTAACTTACTACGGTTTAGATCTTTACAAAAAAAGGAATCTTGCAGAATTATTAGAAGCCTTGGCTGCGGTTGAAGGTATCGAATGGATTCGTCTTCATTATGCTTATCCTACTGGTTTCCCGATGGATGTTTTAGAATTAATGAAACGCGAACCGAAAATCTGTAATTATATTGATATTCCATTACAGCACATTTCAGATTCAATTTTGAAATCAATGCGTCGTGGAACTACTCAAGCTAAAACTACTCAGTTATTAAAAGATTTCCGCGCAGCTGTTCCAGGAATGGCAATTAGAACGACTTTAATTGTTGGTTATCCGGGAGAAACTCAAGAAGATTTTGAAATTTTGAAAGATTTTGTTCAGGAAATGAAATTTGACAGAATGGGTTGTTTTGCTTATTCTCATGAAGAAAATACGCATGCTTATTTACTAGAAGACAATGTTCCAGACGATGTAAAACAAGCAAGAGCGAATGAAATTATGGAATTACAATCTCAAATTTCATGGGATTTAAATCAGGAAAAAGTTGGCAAAACTTTCAAATGTATTATTGATAGAAAAGAAGGCGCACATTTTGTTGGAAGAACAGAGTTTGATAGTCCAGATGTTGACAACGAAGTTCTAATCGATGCTTCTAAACATTATGTAAAAACAGGAGAATTTGTTAATATCAAAATAATTGAAGCAACAGAATTTGATTTATACGGAGAACCTGCTTAAATTTACGCTGAACAATTGTTAATCACAGATAAAAATACTTTTATGAAACCTTTTCAAACTTTATTTATTTTGGTTTTTAGCTTAGTGAGTTTCACTATTTCTGCACAATATGGCGGCGGATATAATAACGGCTATGGCAATGGTTATAATAGTGGCTACGGAAGAGGTGGCGGAATGGGAATGAACAGAGGTATGATGGGCGGACAACAACAAGGTTCACAAAGCAAACCTAAAGAAACTCCTCCTGAAGAAACTGCTGGAATGATTGTTGAACAAATGAAACCACAGGTAAATCTTGACGAACTTCAGGCAATTGCGATTTCGAATGTTTTAGCAGACAGCATTAGAGAACAAGGTATTTTATTAAAAAACGAAAGCAGTAGCCAAGATCAAAAAATTGAACAAATTAAAGCTTTAAGAGAAAGTACTGATAAAAAAATTACCTCTTTTTTAAATCCAGATCAAGTTGAAAAGTATAAAACTTTTATGGATACTTTGAAAGAAGTTAAAAAAACGAAATCAAAAAAGAAAAAAGATAAGGATTCGAAAGATTCAAAAGAAGAAGTAAAAGAAAATACAGATACGAAAATCTCAGAATAATCGTTCTAATATAAAACAACGAATTATGACAAAAAAGCTTTTTTGTTATCTGATTTTAGCAATTATAATCAGTTCTTGCTCTACAAATCCGTATAAGAATACGGAAAAAGCGTATAACCAACAGTTAAAAACTTTAGAAAACCAAATTACTAGTAAAGAAGCACAGCCAATTCCGGCTGTTAGCCCTCTTGCCATTGATACTTCTTATGCTCAACAATTAGGCATTATAAAAGATACTTTGTCTAAAACTGGATCTACTTATTTAGTAAACGGAGTTAATACAGAATGGGTTGGTACAGTAAATTTCAACTTGCGAAAACCAAGTTTTGTAATTATACATCACACTGCTCAAGATTCTCTTCAGCAGACTATTAATACTTTTACCAAAACAAAAACACAAGTAAGTGCTCATTATGTAATTTCTGAGAATGGAAAAGTAGTTCAAATGCTGAATGATTATTTGAGAGCCTGGCATGCAGGAAATTCTACTTGGGGAAAAACAACCGATTTAAACTCTTGTTCTATTGGAATTGAGTTAGATAATAACGGATTCAAACCTTTTACAGAAGCGCAAATAAACAGTTTACTTGCTTTACTGACTAAATTGAAAAAGGATTACAACATTCCAACTCAAAACTTTTTGGGTCACGCAGATATTGCCCCAGGAAGAAAACAAGATCCAAGCGCATTATTTCCTTGGAAAATACTAGCCGAAAAAGGATTTGGAATTTGGCCCGATGAAGTTTTAGAGCCTGCTCCTTTTGATTTTAAAATTGAGCCCGCACTTAGAATTATTGGTTATAATACTAAAAATTTAACCGCTGCTATTCAAGCTTTTAAATTGCATTATATTCAAACCGATGCAACCTCAACTTTAGACAGAAAAACAATTGATACCATTTATTCGATTTACAAAAAACAAGTTCAATAAATAGCAATCAATTCAAAATATAAAAACGCATTTCTAAAAAACTAGAAATGCGTTTTTTTTTATCAATTCTTATTCTATCCTGTTTTCTATATATTAAGGATATATTATAATGAACCTCTTATTTACTCTTGTTTTAAAGGAGACGCACTGCGGTGCGCCTCTACAGATGGATATTTAAACAGAAAATAAAAAAACACATCCAAATAGATTTTCAAAATATACATAAAATACAACTCGTTATTTTACAGTCCGTAAAATCCTGACAACTAACAACTAACAATTAACAATTAAACTAACAATTAAAATAAAAAAGCTGCCAAAACATTAGTATGTTTCGACAGCTCCAAAAAAAAAAAAAAAATATCAATCTTTATCTCTAGAAAGAGTATGTTGTAGCAATTAATCCGTAGAAGCTTCCTCCTGTTGGCATTACATCTTTATCTAAAAAGATATCTTCTGATGCAGCGTCGTATCTTAGCTCAGGAATTATGGTTAGTTTTCCAACTTTAAAGTTTAAAGAAACGGTGTTAGCAAAAACACTAGATCCAGCCAAAGTTCCTAAACTTGGAGCAGCATCTTTCGCATCAAAATATTCAATTCTGTAAGCTAAAAGCAATGATGGGCTAAATGAGTAGTTTGCATATCCTACTAATGAAAACCATTCTCCATCTAAATTGCTATCAAAATCATTTGTAGTTTTAGCATAAGTAGCGTTTAAACCAAGTGCAAAACTATCGCTGATTGTTTTAGAAGCTGTTAAATCAAATTGCGTTTTGTTTTCATCTGAAACCGGAATTGTACTTCCTGGAATTGGATTTGTACTTCCTGTTGTAAAATTCAAGTAAGCACTTCCTGTTTCTCCAATATATCCAACTTGTCCGATAAACGTTTTTTGATATGAACCTGCATCCATTGCAGATTTAAAATCTGTTGGGTTTGTAACCCCTAACATAGCCGTAAATTTATCAGAAGTATATTGCGCTTTCAAACCAGTATTAAAAAATGGTCCATAAGAGAAAGCGTAAGACATACTGTAGTTTTTGTTATCTACTGCATCTAATACTTCATATCCGATATGAGTTCCGAAACTACCCGCTACGAATTTGAATTTTTCTGTTACATTATACGTGAAGTATAATTGTTTAATTAAAAATCTTGCACTTCCATCTTTATCAGCTGTTTCATTATATGAAAATTCTCCCGCTCTTTTTCCGAAACCTAAATCTACAAATACAGATGCTTTTCCGAAAGTATGACTTGCTTCTACAGAAGCCATTCCTAATTCAAATGAATTCTGAGAGTTGGTGAAGCTCGTTAATCCATTCATTTGTTTTGAAAAATCATATTTGTAATACGCATCAGCAGAACCTCCCCAAGTGGTTGCAGGTGGAGCAGCAGCTTCATCTTCTTGGGCAAAGGCAAAAGAACTTGTTAACATGGCGGTTAAAATGTAAAATGCTTTTTTCATGTTTTAAATTGGTTTTTAGTTATTAAATTGATTCTGGTTAGTTAATCTTTTATATATCTATGTAATAGTATAAGTCATTTCTAAAAACTTTCATTCTCCCTCAAATCATCTTCATTTTCATTAGCGAATTTATTAACTTTTGTATGATCAGAATAATTCAAAAGTACTTTTTTGACGTTTTGAGCGAAGAATTACGGATTACAAAAATTAATCTTCCAATAATCGTTATTTCATATTTATCACGAATTGTTTTTGAAAATTCAATAACAAAATTTTAAGAGTTTTTACAAAATAAATAGGGTCAAATATAATTTTTACTACAAAAAACAAGATCAAACAACCAATAAAACATCTTTTAAAAACAAAACCCCCTAAAAAATAGGGGTTATTGAAAATTTTAAATAAAAAACAAGGATACAACAACCATTTCAAACCTTCTCAATAACGCAAATTCTCAACAAGTATAATTCTTACAAAATATTAATCTAAAATCACTCTTACTTTGCTGTTTTAAGACCTCAAATTTTTAATTCAAATGTTTTGAAAACAAAAAAGCCTGCTCAGAAACTGAACAGACTTTTTTTAATGAAAACAAAACTAACTATTACTCCTTATTATATTTCCTTAAATATTCGCGCACTTTAATTCCAGATTCTTTCAAATCTTCATCTTTCCATTTTCCTTCAGAGTTTGCAGATTTTTTCAGAATAGAACAAGTTTCATCTTTATCTGAAACTGACCAAGTAACCCAGCTCAATTTTTTAGATTCCATCCAATCGATATAATCTTGCCATGCTTGATAATTTAAAGGTCCGTCTCCAGAGGCTTCCATTCCCGCAGATTCTGAAATAAAAACCGGCAAACCACTTTTTATAGCCGCATCTGTTCGATCTCTTAAGTATTTGCCATGCGTTGCGGCATAAAAATGCATGGTATACATTATATTAGTATAACCTACAATCGGATCTTCGGCTGGAAGATCTATATCTTGATCCCAATGCGGACAGCCCACCAAAATAATATTGTTAGGATCGTTTTCTCGTATTACTCTAATAATTTCTTCTGCATAAGTTTTTACTTCCCACCAAGTTTCATAATCCGGCTCATTAAATACCTCATATATAATGTTAGGATACTTTGCGTACTTTTTGGAGATTTCATCAAAAAACTTTTTGGCTTCTTTTAATTGACATTATGACTGTGCCAATCTATAATTACATATATATCAGATTTAATTGCGCCATTTACGACAGCTTCAACTTTTTCTTTAGAAAATTGAGGGTCATTATTATAAGAATGATCTCCAAGTTCAATTCCCATTGCGGCGCGTACAACATTGCAATTAAAATCCTTTTTTAGCCAACTTACTGCTTTTTCATTATAAAATCTCGGCCACATACTATGCCAGCCAAAACTTAATCCGCGGAGCACGATTGGATTATTATTTTTATCGACAAGCTGCGTTCCCTGCACACTTAATTGACCATGTTTTTTTACAAATTGCGCTTTTGAAACATTTATAATCATTAAAAGAGAAAAAGCGACAAACCAAAACTTTGATTTCATAATGATATTTTTTAAGGAATTAATTTTAAAGTAATAACGTCATGCGAAGGAATTTCAGCAGTAAAAGCTTTTTTGGTATTTCCAATTTCTTTATTTTTCCAAAGGTCTTTTATTTTGAAAATTGTTTTGTTGAAATTGGCTTGATAACCAAAATCTGCATCTTTAATGGTGTTTTTCTTCCAATCGAAATTAACTTTTTTTGAAGTATCAGATTTATTTATAAAACTAATTGCCCAAGCTCCGTCTGAAAGCGGTTTTACCCACACTTCTACTCCGTCTAAAATAGTATATTTAAAACCTTGAATTCCAAGTTTATCTTGATTTACTGAAAGCAATTCTTTATTAGTTAAAATTGCCAGCGTTTCTTTAGACATTTTTCGATAATCATTTCCTGTAAATAAAGGCGAAGAAAGCATACACCACATGGCAAAATGCGACTTATCTTCTGTATCGTTCATTTCGTTTCCAACTTCCATCATATCAAAATCATTCCAATGATCTGGACCAGAATATTTACGAATATCTTTTCGCATATCGGCAATTTTCATGAATCCCCAAGACGACCAATTTTCTGGATGTTTGAATTCGCAATCGAAACAAGGATAAATATCTCCAGAAATTCTCCAAAGATTTCCAACTGGTTTTCCCCATTCCCAAGGTTTATTATCGCCCCATTCGCAAAGACTGAAAACAATTGGTCTTCCAGCAGTTTTAAGCGCGTTACTCATTGTTGTATAAGCCTCTTTTGCAGTAATTCCTTCTGTGTTGCACCAATCATATTTTAGAAAATCGATTCCTAATTTTGCATAAAATCTTGCATCTTGATATTCGTAACCTCGTGTTCCGGGATAACCAGCACACGTTTTTGTTCCTGCGCAATTGTACAAACCGAATTTTAAACCTTTACTATGAACATAATCGATAAGTGCTTTCATTCCGTTTGGGAATTTTTGAGGATCTGGAACTAAATCACCATTCGCATCGCGTTCATGCGTCATCCAGCCGTCGTCTAATACAATATAATTATAACCCGCAGCGGCCAAGCCTGAAGAAACCATTATATCTGCAGTTTCTTTTACCAGTTTCTCATCAATATTAGTTGCGAAAGTATTCCAAGAATTCCAACCCATTGGCGGAGTCATAGCAAGACCTTCAAATTTTCCTGCCTGCTGTTTATGTGTATTTCCCTGACCGAAACTAAAACTGAAAATGCTTAAAGCAAATAACAAGGTGATTTTTTTCATTTTATAAAACTTAAATTATTATAAAAAGATGTTCCCTAATCTTTCAACTAGGGAACATCTCACAAACTAACTCAAAACAGAATCTTATTTTAATACAAATCCTAAATCATCAAACAGCACGACATTTCCGCCGTCATTATTAGATTCTTGAAAAGTAATCATTGACAAAACAGTAGGATTTCCTAATTTATCGAATGGAATTTCGATGTAAACCCAAGTAGTTGTTACAGGAATTACGTAGTTAGCTCCTCCATTCATACTAAAGTTTACTTGACCATTTTTAGCTCCTTTCACAGCAATTCTGAAGGCTTTATATTTAGATAAATCAACATTGAAGCCCCAGTTTCCACCGTCCCAACCGCCGAAAGTCCATTGCCAAGATTTTTCACCTTGATAAGAATCTCCATCAAAATCAAAATTAACACCTTTTCCTGCCCAAGGTCCACCCCATTGCATTCCATATAATTTATCATCATATAAAGCTGTACCGATTGCTTCTTTTGAAACCGCAGTCCCTGAAATATTAGTTACAGCAAGATTTCTATAATCTGCATTCGCAGGAATTTTTACAATAATCTGCTCTAAAGTCGAAGAAACAATCGTAACAGGAACTTCTGGTAGTGTAGCTGTTTTTGCAAGCGTAACCACAGGATTTAAGAAATATTTACCTTTAATGATAACCTCATCACCTGCTGCACAATTGATAGAATTAAATCCTGAAAAAGTTGGAACCGGAGGCGCAACCGTAAAGGGCATAGTAACGGTACCATTTTTCGTAACGATTTTTAACTCATTTGATGCATTTGCGTAAGGAGTATTTTCATCAATTAAAACTACTATATCAGTATCTGTTACAAATGTTGGTCTGAAATAAGTATCATAATCATTAAAGTAGATTTTTTCTGTAGTTAATAAACCTTTACCGTGAATGATATAATAATTTTTAGGATCACCAACAGTTACAGGAGTTGACGGAAACATTTTTCCATCTTCATCGTAACCTGAACGCACAACACTTTCTATAACTGGCGCTCCTCCCGAAGAAGATGAAGCAATATCATCATTAGAGCATGAAGTAAAAAACATTAAAGAAAGCATCAATGCTATGCACGCTGCTAACGAAACAATTTTTAGATTTTTCATATTTATATTTTTAAATTATTTAAAAGTATACGGTGCTACTTCTGTTAATTTTGGATTTTTAATTAAATCATCAGCTGGATAAGGCAATAATAAATTGGATGCTGATATCGTGATGTGTTTCTCATTTTCTTTATCACCTCTATTCTGAGCTTCTAAAATTGCTTTCGCTTGCGCGAATGGAAGACGACCTAAATCAAAATAATAATCTCCTTCGCAAGCCAATTCTGCACGTCTTTCTTTGAAAATATCATTGAAAGAAATTGATGTTTTCTCTGCTAAACCTGCTCTTTTACGAACGGCGTTGAATGATTTTAGTGCGTTTGCATCTGTAGTGCTTCCTGATTGTGAACCAAGAGTTGCTTCTGCATGAATTAATAATAATTCTGCATAACGCATCATATAACTGTTCATACTGCTTTCTCCATTAAATGGCGCATTAAACGGCCCCGTAATTGGAAGATTTTCTTTTCCGATTACATATTTTTTCAAACCAGCACCAGAATTTTGAGCTTCATTTTTCAATTCGAAAGTATATCCTAAAAGTTTTGGAGAATCTACTGCCAAAGTTTGAGCATAAGTTAAATTTGGATAATAATCTCCTGGAAGCATAAAAGTTTCGATTCTTCTTCTATCTCCATTTTCAAAAACATTCTTAATTAAATCTTGTGATGGTGCAATCTGACCAGAATAAGTAGTTTCTACCAATCTGTTTTCTGGAGCAAATAAAGTATTAGAGAAGTTTCCTTCGAAATATGTTCCAGCTCCTGTCCATTGCCAAGAAAAAATAGACTCTTCGTTATTGTTATTTTTTTGAAGCCATAAATCTGCAAATGATTTTGTTGGCAAAGCCTCGCCACCAAGTAGTTTAAATTCTCCGCTATTGATTACTTCCTGAGCCATAGCTTTTGCTAGATCGTATTTCTTTTGATACAAATAAACTTTAGCCAAGAATGCTTTTGCAGATCCGCTAGAAACGTGCGCGTTAGCAGCATAATCTGATCCTCTGTTTTTTTGTCTCAAATTTGCAATCGCATATTTTAAGTCGTTTTCTATAAAGGTGTAAACATCTTGAACCGGATTACTAGGAATCACGAAATTCTTAGAATAATCTGCATTGTTCTCGATAATTGGCACATTTCCCCATAATCTCACTAAGAAAAAGTATGAAAAAGCTCTAATGAAATGCGCTTCTCCTAAAGCATTATTCAACGCTTCTTTGCTCACACTTGGACCAACACTTTGTGGAAGGTTGCTAATATAAGCGTTAGAATTTGCAATTGCTCCAAAACATGATCTCCATGCATCTGAAATAAAAGCCTGAGAATTGGTAAAACTCAAATCTGTAAATCTTCCAAAATCGTTATAAGGGCTCGCATACATATTTCCAGAAATAACATCTGTAATACCGTAAAAAGCCGATTTATTCATATTAAACCAAACGATACCGTATAATCCGTTGGCAGCATTGTCCAATTTCGTATCCGAATCATAGTAATTACCTACAGTTGGAGCTCCTTCAGCAGGAACATCAAGGAAATCTTGAGAACAAGAAGAAGACATTAACATTAATAATGTCATAAAAACTGCGCTGCTTCTTTGTATTATATTTTTCATATTTAATTCGTATTAAAATTCAACATTAAAACCAAAAGTAATTTGTCTCGGCACAGGATAACGTCCGTTATCGACACCAGAAAGCAATGCATCTTGGTTAAAATTACCTACTTCAGGATCGTATCCTTTATATTTCGTAAACGTGTATAAGTTTTGTCCAGAAGCATAAATTCTCAATCTTGTTAAACTTAGTTTAGAAATCATTTCTGAAGGAAGTGAATATCCTAAAGTTACGTTCTGAATTCTTAGATATGATCCGTTTTCAATATTGCGGCTTGAAATTGCATTATTAATATTATCATAAGTTGAAGGCCTAGGAAGCGATGCATCTAAATTTGAAGCTGAATAAAAATCTGCTGCTTCAGTTAAATAATTTGTTCCCATGTAACTGTTCATCGTTCCAGATAAACGTGTTAAGTTCATTAATTTATTTCCTGCAGTTCCTTGAAGAAAAATAGACAAATCGACATTTTTGTATTTAAAGTTATTTGTAAATCCGTAAGTAAATTTCGGGTTTGGATTTCCAATTGGCACTAAATCATTCAAATCGATAACACCATCATTATTTTGATCTTTATAAATAACATCTCCTTTTTGGAATGCTGGCTGTAAAGAATTTGTTCCATCTTTTAAAACCACTTTGTTTCCTGAAGCATCTGTGTGACCGTATTTAGTCAAATCATCATCAGTTCTGTAAATTCCTGTAGCTTCATAACCAATAAATGAACCAATCGGAAGACCTTCTCTTGTTCTCGAAACGGTTACGGTGTTGTAAGCAAGCGTATTCATTGTTTTCACAATATTTAAACCAGCCATATTTGTCACTTCGTTTACATATCTTGTAAAGTTTCCGCTAACATTCCAAGTAAAGTTTTCTGAGAATTTTTCAGTATATCCTAAAGTAACCTCGATACCTTTATTTTCCATACTTCCAAGATTAAAATACGGAGGATTTACACCACCTTCATAATCTCCACCACCTGAAAGGAAATTTGGAAGCGGCACTTGGTATAAGAAATTTTTAGAAACCTTTTTATAAACATCTACCGAAGCAGTAAGTTTAGCACTAAACATATTAAAATCTAAACCTAAGTTGGTTTGATCTTGCGTTTCCCATTTCAAATCTTTATTTGGCGTATTTGAAGGAAGATATGAAGTTCCCATTGTACTGTTTACAAGGTGCAAATTAGAATCGTATAAATTGTTTCCAATTTGGTTGTTTCCAGTTTGTCCCCATCCAGCTCTAAATTTAATTCCGTCAACATATTTTCTTGTTCCTTCCATGAATTTTTCATTAGAAAGTTTCCAAGAACCACTTACAGAACTAAAAACACCCCATTTATTTCCAACGAAGAATTTAGAAGAACCGTCTGTTCTTACAGAAGCTGTCAATCCGTATAAATCTCCGTAATCGTAAACTACCCTTCCTAAATAAGAAGCTAAAGTTTGCGTTCCAGAATAAACACCGCTTGTAACTGCTTTAGATAAATCTGAAGCCGAAAGCGATTTGTCGTTATTATCTTTATAACCGTAACCTGTTATAGAATAACCTTCCCAGTGCGCTCTGTTCGATTCTTGAACTGCTAAAACTGTAAAATTATGTTTACCAATTGTATTTTTATAAGTAAGCATGTTTTTTAAGTTCCAAGAATTTCCGCTTGATGGATTGTAATACAAGTTGGCATAACTTTTTACCGCATTTCCTAAAGAATACATCGGATCAAAACGTTGTCCTAAATTCTCATAAATATATCCACCTGCTTCAAAACGATATTCTAAACCTTTTACTATATCTACTTGAGTGTAAAAATTTCCAGAATAATTTTTTCTAACTAAAGTATTTGAACCTAATAATGAAGTAGCAACAGGATTCACAAAAGAGGTTTGTCCTCCCGCTGGCGGACCAGCAAATGCACCTGATAATTCTCTAACCGCAACATCTGGAGTTGCTAATAAAGAAGTTGCAACAACTCCGTTAAATTGACCATTTAATGTTAATTTTTCATCTGTAATAGCTCCACTAATATTTACCCCAACTTTGATAAATTTATTAACTCGTGCATCAATGTTCGATCTGAAATTATATCTTTTAAATCCAGATTCAATTACAATTCCTTCTTGGTTTAAAACTCCTCCAGAAATATAATAGTTGATTCCTTCTTTACCTCCAGAAAAAGACAACTGATTTGATTTCATAATTCCAGTTTCATAAATCGCATCTTGCCAATCTGTTCCTTTTCCTAAAATTTCTGGATGAGCAAACTCAGGACGTTTTGCTGTTGGATCGTAAACATCTGCTAATGCATTTTGATGAATTGCATATTCTTGCAAGTTCATAGAATGCAGTTTTTTTGGCAGATTACTAAAGGAATACGAGTTTTCGTAAGTCAATTTTCCTGTTCCTTTTCTACCCGATTTTGTTGTTACAATTACAACTCCATTTGCACCTCTTGAACCGTAAATTGCTGTTGCAGAAGCATCTTTCAAAATATCAATAGATTCAATATCATTTGGATTTATTAAAGATAATGGACTTAAAGTAATATTTCCTGCATTTGAAAAGTTAGAATCTCCCGCCGCATTTCTTCCAGAAGTAGATGAATTTCTTGCATCTCCAGAAATTGGCACACCATCAATTACGTACAAAGGCTCATTTGTACCTGTCAAAGAAGAAATTCCACGAATTCTCACCGAAACGTTACTTCCGGGAGCACCAGAGTTACTATTTACGACTACCCCAGCCGCTTTACCTTGCATCATCTGATCGAAAGATGCCACTTTAAGATTTTCAATATCTTTTGAAGCAATACTAGAAATAGCACTGTTTACATCTTTACGCTTTTGCGTTCCGTATCCAATTACAACTACATCTTTTAAGTCTTCAGCGTTAGATTTTAAAATTACGTTGATTGTTCTTTTACCATCAACAACTACCTTTTGCGTTGTGAAACCGATAAAAGAGAATAATAATGTAGAATTTGGCGGAACATCAATAGAATATTTACCATCAAAGTCAGTAGAAACTGCTGTTTTAGAACCTGCAATCGAAATGTTTGCACCCGGAATCGATAATCCTTTTTCATCAGAAACAGTTCCTGAAACCTTTACCTGAGCTGTAATAAAATTACTTGTCAGCAACAAAAATAATATCAAAGGAACTGCTCTGTGGTTAGCTTTCCAATGAATAAAGTTAGTCATTAGTTTTTTCATAATAAATGTTTGGTTAGTTTAAAGTGTTTTATTGCCAATTCGAAAAATAAAAAGAGCCTGGATATTTTATCTTTCAAATTATTTAACAAATCTATAACACTGAGAATTATCAAATCGATAATATTATATCATTTAATGATAATATTTTTACTGTAAGCGATTTTAAAAACGGATATGAAAATAAAATCATATAAATTTTGAATTATTCGCAATGACAATACTCAAAAAGAACCTAAACCATACATAAAAAACAATGAAAAGGCAAAAATCAAACGTTTTCGTTAAAAATAATATTTATTGATGACAAAAAAGTATCAGTTAAAGAATACGTTTTAACCCAGAGAAATCTTCTCTATATTGACTAGGAGTACAATTTTTAGTCGCTTTGAAACTGCGATTAAAATTGGCAATATTATTAAACCCCGATTTAAAAGCCACTTCAGAAACACTCATATCTTTCTCAACTAGCCAGCGCGCCGCATAACCAATTCTAATATCATTTATATAATTGACAAAAGTTTTTCCGGTACGTTTTTTTATAAATCGGTTAAAAGAAATAATCGACATACTGGCCACATTTGCCACATCTTCTAAAGTTATTTTTTCAGCAAAATGTTTCTGCACATATTCGTAAACCAATTTCATTTTATCATAATCATCAAACGTATCATAATCAACTGTATAAGTAGAAAGCAAACGCTGATTTCTAGAATTGGCTAAATCATATAATAAAGAAGTGATTTCTAAAAAATAGTCCATACCGTCAAGTTTAGAGAGTCTGACAAGTCTAGGCGTCAACTCATCTGCTGTTTTTTTAGAAAAAAGAATTCCATGAATAGATCTATTAAACATATCTCGAATCGGATTCATAATTCGTCTCGACAATAAAGACTCATGAAACAGATCGTTATGAAACTGAATTGTGATTTCGTGAATTTTTTTGCTCGTACATTTATTCAATTCCCAACCGTGATATAAATTTGGACCAATCAAAACCAATTCGACATTGTCAATTTCTTCAATATTATCTCCAACAACACGTTTGACGCCTTTTCCATTTAAGATAAAATTAATCTCAAATTCTGGATGATAATGAACCGGAAAATCAAAACTATCTTTTACACGATCAAAAACCAAAAAGCTATCACTTGATGCAAGCGGCGCAATTTCTCTATAAAAATTCTTTGTAGTACTCATCTTAAAATCTATTTTCGGGAAAGCTATATTCTTTTTTGACTGCAATAATATGATATATAATTGATAAAATAATATTAATTACACGATATTCATCCGTTTATCTTTGAAAAATCAAATTATCATTTCTTTAAAAAGAACATTAATAATAAACATTAATCATTTTTTATTAAATAACTTTTTATAGTTTTAATAATTTTAACAATAATATGATACAGAATTTTCGAGAGAGAAAATCATCATTTTTAATACTCTTAACCTATTGTTTATTTTGCTTTTAATTAAGCCGTAACGTATAATTTTACAATGAAAAAACACTTTATAAAGCTCTTAACCCTTACTCTTATTACGACTTCGTGCTTTTCTCAAAAAAGTACAAGTAATACTAATTTGTCACTTTCGGATAAAAAAGCAACAACCGAAACCAAAACTTTATACAAAAACCTGAATACTTTATCTCAAAAAGGGTTTCTTTTCGGACATCAAGATGATTTGGCTTATGGCGTAAAATGGAAATATGAAGATGGACGCAGCGATGTAAAAGACGTAGTTGGCGATTATCCTGCGGTTTACGGCTGGGATATTGCAGGTTTAGAAAAAGATGATGCAAATAATATTGATGGAGTTCCATTCAAAAAAATGAAACAATATATTATTGAAGCTAATGCAAGAGGCGGAATTTCGACAATCAGCTGGCATTTTGATAATCCTGCTACTGGAAAAAGCGCTTGGGATAATGTTCCTAATTCTTTAAAAACCATTCTTCCAGGAGCAGAAAATCACAAAAAATTTATTTCTTGGTTAGATAAAGCTGCTGTTTTCTTCCTTTCTTTAAAAGATAAAAATGGTAAAAATATTCCAATTCTTTTTAGACCATTTCATGAATTAACTGGCGGTTGGTTTTGGTGGGGAAAAGGAAATTGTACTCCAGAAGAATTTAAAACGGCTTGGAAATTTACTGTCGATTATCTTCAGAAAAAAGGAGTTCACAATTTAGTTTATGTTTACAATACAGGCGGTTTTGCAAGTGAAGCAGATTTCTTAACCAATTATCCTGGTGACAATTACGCTGACATGTTAAGTTTTGACAGTTATCAAAACACTAATGACACGAATGGTGAAAAATTTATTCGTGAAGTTCAAAATCAGTTTAAAATATTGAATGAAATCAATTCAAAAAAACATAAATTGATTGCTCTGGCAGAAGCTGGTTATGAAGCTGTTCCAGACCCAAAATGGTGGACAGGAACTTTATTGAAAGCGATAGGAGATTATAAAATTTCTTATGTGCTTTTATGGAGAAATCACGGCTGGCAAGAAAAAGAACAAAAAATGCATTATTACGTTCCGTTTAACGGACAAGTAAGCGAAAAAGATTTTATCGATTTTTATAATTTGGATAAAACTATATTTGAAAAAGACATTAAAAAAACTTTAAAATAAAACCTAAACTCAAAACCAAAACCTCAAAAAATTAATCAATGCACGACAAAATCAGTTTAAAAGAAAAAATCGGTTACGGACTTGGAGATGCTGCATCATCCATGTTTTGGAAAATTTTCAGTATGTATCTGTTATTTTTCTATACCGACGTTTTCGGATTGGCACCAGCCGTAGTAGGAACTATGTTTTTAATTACCCGAATCTGGGATTCTTGTTTTGACCCAATTGTCGGAATTCTAGCTGACAGAACAAAAAGCAAATGGGGAAAATTCAGACCGTATTTACTTTGGGTTGCTATTCCTTTTGCCGTGATTGGAGTTCTAACTTTCTACACTCCAGATTTTGACGAAAAAGGAAAAATCATTTACGCGTATGTGACGTATTCACTAATGATGATGATTTATTCTTTAATCAATGTTCCTTACGCATCACTTTTAGGCGTTATGTCTTCAGATAGAAAAGAAAGAAACACGCTTTCTTCTTATCGTATGGTTTTTGCTTTTGGAGGAAGTCTTTTGGCACTTTGGTTAATTGAACCTTTGGTAAATTATTTTGGAGGAAATCTAAATTCTAAAACAGGATGGTTGGCAACAATTTCTGTTTTCGGATTCATTACAACAATCTTTTTCTGGGCTTGTTTTTTCTTCACAAAAGAAAGAATTAAACCAATTGAGAATGAGCAAAACAACTTAAAAGAAGACTTAAAAGATCTTCTAAAAAATAGACCGTGGTGGATTTTGCTTGGAGCCGGAATTGGCGCTTTAGTTTTTAATTCAATTCGTGACGGAGCCGCAGTTTATTACTTTAAATATTATGTAAGCAGTACCGTAAACTTCGATTTTTCACTTTTTGGAACCGATTTCCACATGACACCAACTTCAATTTATTTGGTTTTAGGACAAGCGGCAAATATTATCGGAGTAATCATTGCAACACCAATCGCGAATAAAATTGGTAAAAAGAAAACATTCTTTGGCGCTATGGCTTTGGCGGCAATTTTAAGTCTGATTTTCTATTTATTCGGAAAAGAAGATATTTCATTAATCCTAAGTTTTCAGGTTTTAATTAGTATTTGCGCAGGATGCATTTTCCCATTAATCTGGTCTATGTACGCAGACAGCGCCGATTATTCAGAATGGAAAGAAGGACGCAGAGCAACAGGTTTAGTTTTCTCAGCTTCTTCCATGTCACAAAAATTCGGATGGACAATTGGAGGCGCTGGAGCGGGATGGCTTTTAGGTTATTACGGTTTTCAAGCCAATGTTGAGCAAACAGCAACTGCACAAAACGGAATTCAATTAATGTTAAGCATACTGCCTGCAATTGCTGCAGCGATTTCGGTTGCTTTTATAGCATTTTATCCTTTATCAGAAGAAAAATTACAGATTATAGAACAGGATTTAAACGAAAAGAGAGATCAAAAATAATAAACCATACAGACACAGAAATCAATTAATATGACGACAATCACCTCTTCAGCCATTTTTCAAGAAAGAAAATCGGCATTAGAAAAACAACATACAAAACTAATCGAACAAAAAAACGAACCACAGGAAATTATCGGAAACGGTATTTATGATCGTTATAAAAATCCTGTTGTTACAGCGGCTCATATTCCGTTAAACTGGCGTTTTGATTTTAATGAAAATACAAATCCATTTTTGCAGGAAAGAATTGGAATAAATGCAGCTTTCAACGCTGGCGCGATGAAATGGAACGGAAAATATTTAATGGCGGTTCGTGTTGAAGGAATCGACAGAAAATCGTTTTTCGCTATTGCGGAAAGTCCAAACGGAGTGGACAATTTCAAATTTTGGAATAAACCTTGCGTGATTCCACAAACTGAAGAACCAGACACAAACGTGTACGATATGCGTCTTGTACATCACGAAGATGGATTTGTTTACGGTATTTTCTGCACCGAAAGAAAAGATCCTAAAGCTCCAAAAGGCGATACAAGTTCGGCTGTAGCCAATGCAGGAATCGTGCGTTCTAAAGATTTAGTAAATTGGGAAAGACTTCCTGATTTGATTTCAAATACAGGACAACAGCGAAATGTAGTTTTACATCCAGAATTTGTAAACGGAAAATATGCTTTATATACGCGTCCGCAAGATGGTTTTATTGATGTTGGTTCTGGCGGCGGAATTGGTTTAGGTTATGTTGATGATATGACAAATCCTGTTGTTAAAGAGGAAAAAATCATCTTCGGAAAACAATATCATACTATTTATGAATTGAAAAATGGTCTTGGTCCTGCTCCAATAAAAACTTCAAAAGGCTGGTTACATTTAGCGCACGGAGTTCGAAATACTGCCGCAGGATTACGTTATACATTATACATGTTTATGACTGATTTGAATGATATTGCAAAAGTAACGCACGTTCCGGCCGGACATTTTATGGGACCTGAAGGAATTGAAAGAGTTGGTGACGTTTCGAATGTTTTATTTTCTAACGGATGGATTGAAGATGAAGATGGAACTGTTTATGTTTATTACGCTTCTTCAGATACAAGAATGCACGTTGCCGTTTCATCTGTAGAAAAATTGGTTGATTATGTAACAAATGCTCCAGCAGACACTTTTATTTCTGCAGGTTCAGTTCAGACAATCATTAATCAAATCGAAAAAAATAACGCAATTTAAAATATCGTGTCATTACAAAAAAAGCTTTTAAAATCTGAGTTAACCGCAGAACTGAATTCCATTTTAAATTATTGGTCAGAACGAACTGTCGACGATCAAAATGGCGGTTTTGTTGGTCAAATCGATTTTAATGATCATCAAATTGCCAATGCAGAAAAAGGTTCGGTTTTAAATGCCCGAATTCTTTGGACGTTTTCTGCCAGTTATCAAACCACAAAAAACGAAAACCACAAAAATCTGGCAAAAAGAGCATTTGAATTTCTTGCTGCTAATTTTTATGACACACAGTTTGGAGGTCTTTTTTGGAGTATTAATGAGGATAAAACTCCAAAAGACACCAAAAACCAAATTTACGCTCTAGCATTTGCCATCTATGGATTGTCTGAATACTATGTAATTTCTAAAGATGAAAAAGCCTTAGAAATAGCTAAAAATTTATATTCAAAAATTCAAGAACACAGTTACGACAAAGTGAATAAAGGTTATTTTGAAGCTTTTACAAGAGATTGGCAACCAATTGAAGATTTGCGTTTAAGCGCAAAAGACGCCAACGAAAAGAAAACGATGAATACGCATCTTCATATTATTGAAGGTTATGTGAATTTATATAAAGTTTGGAAAGACGAAAAACTGCTTCACGACATTGTTGAATTATTAGAAACAATCGAAAAATATTTCATCAATACAGAAACAGGTCATTTGCATTTATTTTTTGATGAAAATTGGGTCGAAAAACCAGACGTAATTTCATACGGACATGATATTGAAGCAGCTTGGCTTTTACAGCAATGCGCTGAAATTTCAGGAAACGAAACTTTGATTGTTAACTATAAAAAACATGCAATTCAAATGGCCGAAGTTACCAAAGAAGGTTTAGATTCTGATGGCGGTTTATGGTATGAATTTGATCCAGAAAAAGACGAATTGATTCCAGAAAAACATTGGTGGCCGCAAGCGGAAGCCTTAATCGGTTTTTACAATGCTTATCAATTAACAGGAAAAGAAGAATATTTGGATATCGTTTATAAAATCTGGAAATTCACAAAAAAACACATGATTGATCCGCAAAACGGCGAATGGTTTTGGGGAGTTTACGGCGATTATTCTTTAATGGAAAAAGATAAAGCCGGATTCTGGAAATGCCCTTATCATAACGGTCGCGCTTGCTTAGAACTTATTGCCCGAATTCAAGATTAACCTATTTCGTTCAAATTCTAATTATTGCATTATCATGAAAAAACTTTTACTTTTTAGTTTATTATTTCTTGCCACAATAACAAATGCTCAGTTAAATCTCGTAAAAAATGCTGGCTTTGAAAGAGATCTTACCAATTGGAATGGTCAGGAAAATGCCGCACTTTCATCTTACGATAAAAAAACAGGAAGAAGCAGCGCTTTGATAAATCAATATACAGGAGCAGAATGGAAAGCTTTGGATCAAATTATTTTGATTCCGAAAAATAGTTATGCCATTGAATGCAGCGCTTGGATGAAAACCGATCAAGTAGAAAATCAAAAAGAAGAATATAAAGCTGCTGCGATAATTATAGAATTTACTAATGCAGCCGATAAACAAATTAGTTCAGAAACTATTGGAAGAGCAAAAAACACAACCGATTGGACGAACTACAAAAAAGCAGTAAAAATTCCAGCAAACGCAAAAAAAATTAGAATAATGCTTGCTTTGGCACAAACAAACGGCACTGTTTTTTTTGACGATATAAATATGATTGCGCTTGGTGAAGAAGAATATGCTAAACTAAGTCCCGAAACAAAATAGCCAAAATGAAAAAACATCTTTTAAAAATAATATATCTGAGTGTAGCGGTTCTAATTGTAACTAGCTGTTCATCAGACAAAGATTCTGCGGAAGAAATTATCGTAGATCCGCCAACGCAAAACGATCCTTTAACGACTTCAAACGCGGCATCTTATATGGTTGATCCTAGCGCAACAAAAGAAACTGTTGCACTTTTTTACAACTTAAAAAGACTCGCAAAAACCAAAACCGCAATTGGTCAACAAGATGCTTTTACAGGTTTTTATAAAGATGCAGGCGGAGATTCAGACATTAAAAAAAATACAGGCTTTGATCCTGCGGTTTTAGGTTCAGATTTTATTTTTATTACAGATAAAAACAATAATAATCAAGCAGATAATTGGTTTTATCAGCAAGAACAAAAAGTAATTGTCGATACTAAAGTCGCTTACGCGAAAGGAATAATCAACACTTTCAGTTGGCATTTGAGAGAACCTAATAAAGAAGATTCTTTTTACGCTTCAGATATGACTTCTGAACAAAAAGCAACTGCATTTAGAAGTATTCTGCCAGGCGGAGCAAATAACGAATGGTACAAGAAAAAACTAGACAAAGTAGCGAGCGTATTTTCAAATTTAAAAGGTTCAAACGGCGAATTGATTCCAGTTATTTTCAGACCTTTTCACGAATTTGACGGAAGCTGGTTTTGGTGGGGAGCCGATTTTTGTACTCCCGATGAATACAAAAAAGCGTATCAATTTACTGTTGATTATTTAAAGAACACAAAAGGCGTTCACAACATTTTATATGCTTTTTCTCCTGATAACTCTTATACAACCGAAACCAATTATTTAAGCCGTTATCCAGGCGATAAATATGTTGATATTATCGGAATGGACAATTACGGCGATTTCAATAATCAAGGACAAATTGGTTCTGATAAAGCAAATTCAAAACTTAAAATCCTTTCAGATTACGCTAAAGCGAAAGTAAAAATCGCGGCTTTAACTGAAACTGGATATCGTGTTACAACCTCAACGCCAGCCATTACAGATTGGTTTTCGACTTTGTTATACAGCGCTTTGACTAAAAATGATATTCAAATAAGTTATGTCATGTTTTGGAATAATAATGCTGACGGATATTATGTTCCGAATGGAACAGTTTCAAATACAGCAGATTTTAAAACCTATAGTTTGAAAACGAAATCGGCTTTGGTGAATTCGTTGCCGAAAATGTACGAAATGCCGAAATAACACAATATATGTCATTGCGAGGAACGAAGCAACCACACTAAAAGTAGGATTTGTTGATAAATACTAAGTGAGATTGCTTCGTTCCTCGCAATGACTAATAAAAAATAAATTATGAAAAACAAACTTTTTAAAACCCTTTCGATTGCCTTACTTTTTGCGACAATTTTTGTTCAGTCTCAGGAAAAAATTACTGTAAAAGGAAATCAATTTTATAAAGGCGACAAACCTTACAGTTATATCGGAACCAATTATTGGTACGGAAGTTTATTGGCTTCTAAAAAAGTGGGAGATCGAAAAAGGCTTTTGCGCGAGTTGGATTTATTGAAGAAAAACGGAATCGACAATTTACGCGTTTTAGTTGGCGGCGATGGCGGAAAATACGATTTTACGGTTCGTCCTGCATTGCAATATCAACAAGGAAAATACGATCAAGATTTATTGGACGGATTAGATTTTTTAATCAACGAAATGAGCAAACGTAAAATGTATGCCGTTTTGTATCTGACCAATAACTGGGAATGGTCTGGCGGAATGTCACAATATTTAGAATGGAATGGCAAAGGTGCAGTTCCTGTTCCTGCTATTCCGCCGAATACTTGGCCACAATTTATGTCTTATACAGAGCAATTTCATAGCTGCGAACCTTGCATGGAAGCTTTAAATAATCATGTTAAGTTTATTATTGGAAGAACAAACAAATATTCTAAAAAGAAATACAACGAAGACAACACGATTATGGCGTGGCAAGTTGGAAATGAACCAAGAACTTTTACGCCAGAAAACGAAGTTAAATTCACAAAATGGCTGAATAATATTGTGGATTTAATTGACAGTTTAGACAAAAATCATTTGGTTTCGACTGGTTCTGAAGGGAAAAACAGTTCAAACGACAGCATGGAAATCTTCGAAAGAACACATCAAAACCCAAATATTGATTATTTGACGATGCATATTTGGCCAAAAAACTGGAACTGGTTTAAAGCCGATAATGCTGAAGCTACAATGCCAAAAACAATTGAAAACGCAGGAAAATATATCGATGATCATATTAAAGTGGCGAACAATCTGAAAAGACCAATTATAATTGAAGAGTTCGGACTTCCGAGAGAAAATGAAAATCTGAATGCGGGAGCGACTTCAATCTATAGAGATAAATTTTACAGTTATATTTTTGGAAGAGTTGTAGAAAGCCATAAAAATGGAGGTCCGTTGCAAGCAGCCAATTTTTGGGGTTACGGCGGCGAAGGAAAAGCAATTCATCCAGACGGAAAATGGAATCCTGGAGAACCTTTAACTACAGATCCTCCGCAAGAACCGCAAGGTTTAAATTCAGTTTTTAATGGAGATAAATCGACTTTAGAAATCGTTAAGAAATACAATTTAGAATTGAATAAAAAATAAACTAATTTTCTTTCACCATATAAGTGATATAAGTTCATTTAATAAGTTTGGCTTTTAAGCTTTTTACTAAAATGAACTTATATCACTTGTATGGTTTAAAACTATCTATATGAAAAATACATTTATTCTTTTTTGTTTCATACTCACAAACTTTTCTTTTGCTCAGAAAAAACAAGATTTTCAGTTGAATTCTCCAAACGGAAAAATTGAAGTAAAAATCATTGTTGATGATAAAATCTCGTGGACCATTTCGCATGAAAAAAATCTGATTTTAGCACCTTCACAAATGTCTTTGACTTTGGACGAAAATATTGTTTTAGGAAAAAATCCTGTTGTTTTAAATTCAAAAAAAGAAAGTGTAAATACTTCTTTTGAAACACCTTTTTACAAAAAGAAATCCGTAAAAAGCCAATACAATCAACTTACTATAAATTTTAAAAATGATTTCAGTATTGAATTTCGTGTTTTTGATGATGGCGCTGCATATCGCTTTATCACAAAAAAGAAAAAAGATATTACCATTAAAAATGAAGAAGTTGTTTTAAATTTTGATAAAGATTACAACACTTTAATGCCTTACGTACGCGATTTAAGAAACCCAAAAGATCAATTTATTTCTTCGTTTGAATCGCATTATGAAAACAAAAAAATAAGCGAATTCAAAAAAGATACTTTGGCATTTTTACCTTTTTTAATTGATTACAGAAATCATAAAAAAGCAGTCTTTCTAGAAGCAAATCTGGAAGATTATCCAGGATTATTTGTCACCAACAATAAAAACAAATCAGGTTTTGAGTCTCGTTTTTCTAAATATCCAACTCAAGAAACCAACGGTGGTTTTAATTTCTTAAACAAATTAATTACAGAAAGGACCGACTATTTGGTTAAAACCAAAGGAACAAGAACTTTTCCGTGGAGAGCAATTGTAATTTCTGAAAATGACGCTGCTTTAGCTAATAATGATATGGTTCAGAAATTAGCGGAACCATCAAGAATAAAAGATGTTTCGTGGATAAAACCAGGAAAAGTAGCTTGGGATTGGTGGAACGATTGGAATATTTACAACGTAGATTTTAAAGCCGGAATTAATACACAAACGTATAAATATTACATTGATTTTGCATCGAAAAACAAAGTGGAGTATGTGGTTTTGGATGAAGGCTGGAGTGTTGAAACCGACATTATGAAGCACAATCCGAATGTAGATTTGGAGAATTTGATTGCTTACGCGAAAGAAAGAAACGTTGGCATTATTTTATGGTCTTCGTGGATGGCTCTACATGATAATATTGATGGCGTTTTTGATAATTATGCGAAATTAGGCATAAAAGGTTTTAAAGTTGATTTTATTGACCGTGACGATGCGAAAATGGTAAATTCTGTTTATGATATTTCTCAAAAAGCAGCTAATCATAAATTGCTTCTTGATTTTCACGGAATGTACAAACCAACCGGAATTCAGAGAACATATCCAAACATTTTAAATTTTGAAGGCGTAAAAGGTTTAGAAAACAATAAATGGACGCCAAATGATGATGTTCCGCTTTACGATACCACAATTCCGTTTATCCGAATGATGGCCGGTCCAATGGATTATACGCCAGGCGCAATGCGAAATGCAACAAAAAGCGAATTCAAACCGAGTCATTCAAACCCAATGAGTCAGGGAACAAGATGCCATCAATTGGCATTGTACACGATTTTTGAAGCGCCTTTGCAAATGATGGCTGATAGTCCAACCGCTTTTATGAAAGAACAGGAAAGCACTGATTTTATTGCTAAAGTTCCAACTACTTTTGACGAAACTGTCGCTCTTGATAGTGAAGTTGGAAAGTTTGTAACAATAGCAAGAAAAAAAGAAAATACGTGGTATTTAGGCGCAATAACAAACTGGGATTCCAGAGATATTACAATTGATTTTTCTTTCCTAGAAAAAGGTAAAAAGTTCCAAGCCGAAATTTTTTCAGATGGATTAAATGCTGACAAAGCTGCAACAGATTATAAAAGAGAAATTATTACGGTAGATTCGACAACTAAATTAAAACTTAGATTAGCAAGCGGCGGCGGATTGGCCATGATAATAAAATAAATTCCATTAATAATTTAAACAAAACTGGACTGAAGTCCAGCCCTACAATATGGATCGAGCCAAAGGCTCTTTTACGTTCCGAAGGAACAAATTATATTGTAGAGCTGGACTTCAGTCCAGTTTAAATATGCAATTTGATTTTATAAAAAACCAAAACCTGAAGTCCAGCCCTACAATATGGATCGAGCCAAAGGCTCTTTTACGTTCCGAAGGAACAAATTATATTGTAGAGCTGGACTTCAGTCCAGTTTAAATGTTGGTTTTATACAAAACACAAAACCCGACAGGTTTTATCCCGAGGCTTCGGGACTGTCGGGTTTAATATTTATGATGGTAACAAGTCGTAGACACACTGGGGTGCATCTCTACGATTATGCGTTTTCAAAATTTACGAATCCACAATTTATAATTAACAATTCACAATTAAGATAATATTTTCTCAATCGCATTCAATTCATCTTGCGAAAATTCAGTATTCTGCAAACAATCAATATTATTACACAATTGTTTTACAGAACTCGCCCCAATTAAAACCGATGTAATTCGTTTGTCTTTTTGCAACCAAGCCAAAGCCATTTGCGCCAAAGACTGATTTCTATTCTGAGCAATTTCATTCAGCTGAATTAATTTCTGAATTCTTTCCTGCGTCACCTCATCTTCCTTCAAATGTCCGTTTGGATTATGCGCTCTAGAGTTTTCGGGAATTCCGTTTAAATATTTATCGGTCAAAAGTCCTTGTGCTAAAGGCGAAAACGCAATACAACCTACTCCTTTTTCTTCTAAAACATCCAATAAACCATTTTCAACCCAACGTTCCAACATTGAATATTTAGCCTGATGAATCAAACATGGCGTTCCCAATTGTTTTAAAACATCAACCGCAACTCGAGTTTGTTCTGCCGAATAATTACTAATTCCAACATACAAAGCCTTTCCGCTTCTTACTGCGTGATCTAAAGCCATCATCGTTTCTTCAATTGGTGTTTCAGGATCTGGACGATGCGAATAAAAAATATCAACATAATCGACTTTCATTCTCTTCAAACTCTGATCTAAACTTGACAATAAGTATTTTCTCGAACCCCAATCTCCATAAGGCCCGTCCCACATTGTATAGCCAGCTTTAGTAGAAATAATAATTTCATCACGCAGATTTCCCTGAAAATTATGCCATAGAATTTTACCAAAATTAGTTTCCGCAGAACCCGGAACGGGCCCGTAATTATTAGCCAAATCATAATGTGTAATCCCTTTATCAAAAGCTTCTACCGCAATACTTTCGGCATTATCAAAATTATCAACCGAACCGAAGTTATGCCATAATCCTAAAGAAATTTCTGGAAGCAGCAAACCGCTTTTTCCACATCTGTTATATTTCATTTTTTTAATTTAAAAGTTGGAGTTTTAATAGATTTTAAAGGTAGAAAAATATCGAAAGCTAATAATTCGAAAGATGTGTTTTTTTTAATCTCGCAAAGTAGCAGAGTCGCAAAGTTTAATTAAAAATAAAAATTGAATTGCGTCCAGCTTTAGCTGGATGCAAAATTAGCAAGTGTTAAAAAGGCTTTAGCCAAACTTTGTAGGTTTGGCTAAAGCCTTTTCTAACTTAAAATCTTATTCCCCTAGCTAAAGCTAGGGGCTATTCAAAAAAAAAAACTTTGTTCCTCTTAACCTTTGTGTCTTTGCACCTAAAAAGATTTACTCTTTTATCTCAAAACCACTTTGCAAACCTTTATCAGAACTTCCTCCAACCATGATTTTAAAAGTTCCCGGTTCAACCAAATAAGTTCCTTCGTTATTATAAAAACCAAGTTCTTTATCAGTTAAAGTAAAAGTTACGGTTTTCGTTTCTCCTTTTTTCAGGTTTACCAATTCAAAACCTTTTAATTCTTTTATTGGGCGAATGATACTAGCAAATTCATCATGAATGTACAATTGTGCTACTTCTTTTCCATCATAATTTCCAGTGTTTGTAACCTCAACACTAACCTGAACATTTTCTCCTTTTGCAAAAGAGGCTTTATTCACTTTTAGATTTTTATATTCGAAAGTTGTATAGCTTAAACCAAAACCAAAAGGAAATTGCGGCGTTTTCTCCACATCCATATAATGTGACCAAAAAACATTTTTATCGCTATCAATTGGTCTTCCAGTACTATATTTATTGTAATAAATCGGAACCTGACCTACGTTTCTCGGAAACGACATTGGCAATTTCCCACTTGGGTTATAATCTCCGTATAAAACCTGTGCAACAGCATTTCCAGTCTGAGTTCCTAAATGCCAAGCTTCTACAATTGCTGGAACATTTTCTGCTGCCCACGGAATACTCAACGGACGACCATTATTTAAAACCAAAACAACATTTGGATTAACCTTATAAATTTCTTCTAATAATTCTTGCTGTAATCCTGGAAGATTCAAATCCGTTCTGCTTCTTCCCTCACCGCTTTGGAAACCGTATTCACCTAAAACCATAACGACAACATCTGCCTCTTTTGCTGCTTTTTTCGCTGCTTCAAATCCGCTTTTATCTGTTGTATTGAAAACTGTTTCCGTTAAGAAAGTTGCTTTTTGTTTCAATAAATCAACACCTTTTTCAAAAGTCAGTTTATTGTCTTTGTATTGCTGCATTCCTTCTAAAACAGAAACCGCAGTATCATCAGAAGCCGCAATTCTCCAACTCCCCAACGGACTATTTTTATCATTTGCCAAAGCGCCAATCAAAGCGATTTTTTGTCCGGATTTCTTTAGCGGAAGCAAATTCTTTTCATTCTTCAATAAAACGATAGATTTTTTTGCCATATCCAAAACGCCCTCATTATTGGCTTTACTTCCAACCACTTCTTTCTCACGTTTTTCATCACAATATCTGTACGGATCATCAAATAATCCCAACTCAAATTTCACACGAAGAATTCTGCGGACAGCATCATCAACCAAAGCTTCTTTTACTTTTCCTGATTTTACTAAATCGACTAATTTTGCAACGTATAAATATGATTCCATATCCATATCAGAACCTGCAATTACAGCTTTTGCCGTTGCATCGGCTTCGTCTTTTGCGTAACCATGCGCAATCATTTCACGAATCGACGCATAATCAGAAATTACAAATCCATCAAACTTCCATTTTCCTTTTAAAATATCTCTTTGCAAAAAAGCATTTCCAGTTGCTGGTACGCCATTCAACGTATTAAACGAATTCATAAACGTACGAACTCCCGCGTCAACTGTAGCTTTAAAAGGAGGCAAAACAGAGTTATATAATTTAGAATTACTGATATCTACAATATTATATTCCAATCCCGCTTCAACATAACCGTAAGCTGCAAAGTGTTTTGCACAAGCCGCAATTGTATTTACTTTGGCTAAATCAGCAACCGTTTCACCTTGAAAACCTTTCACACGTGCATAACCCACTTTACTTCCCAAATACGGATCTTCTCCTGCACCTTCCATCACACGTCCCCAACGCGCATCATTAGCTACATCGACATTTGGTCCAAAAGTCCAGTTTATTCCAGACGCCGAAGCCTCATCTGCCGCAATCGCCGCCGATTTTTTAATCGCTTCTAAATCCCAACTTGCCGCTTCTGCCAACGGAATCGGACTTAACGTTTTATAACCATGTATTACGTCAAAACCAATAATTAATGGAATTCCCAAACGGGTTTCTTCCACCGCAATTTTCTGAACGGCGCGAACTTCTTTTACACCTCGAACGGTCAGCATCGAACCAACTAATCCTTTTCTTAAATGTTCATATTTCAATTCAGCAGATCCGCCTTTTGGCGCTGGTCCCGTAACATCCCAAAAACCGTTGTATTGGTTCATCTGGCCTACTTTTTCCTCCAATGTCATTAACGGTAAAAGCAAATCTATACGCTGCTCAACAGTTTTATTTTTATCCAGATACGGCTTTTTTTGTGCATTCATATTTCCAACAGTAAACAGGGAAAAAATCCCAAAAATTAGTATTTGTTTATTTTTCATATGTGGTTTAGTTAGTTTTTTTCTTTAAAGTTGCTAAGGTTCTTAGATCCTAAGTTTCTTTTGGGCGTGTCCCTCCGGGTCGGGCTATCCGCTACAAGTCCTCGCACTTCCTTCGTCAGGCTTTGGGCTTTCCACTTCTATCCCTCACGCGAACGGTTTCAAAAGAGCCTTACAGTAATCTCTGTTATTGCGATGAACGAAGCAATCTCACTACAATTTGATTCAGCAAATGTGATTGCTTCGTTCCTCGCAATGACATTCTAAAATCTAAAATTATTCCGTCGTAAAACAAGAAGCAGGCAAATTTGCTTTATTAAACAAATCCGATTGCGTTGTATTTCCCCATGCAAATCTCACTTTTGCCGGAGAAGCCACTTTTTTGCTTGTCAAAATCACTTCGTTATTCTTAATTGAAGCTTCTGCAGGATAGAAAATTCCATCTGTTCCCGCAACTTCAAACTGATTCGATTTTTTGTTTTTAAAGTATAATCCGTCTCCGTAGTCAAAAGAAACTATAAGTTTGTTTTTCTCAACTTTAATGTCTTTAAAAAGTGGTCCATTAACCAAATTAGAATTGACTTTATAAGTTTCGGCAAGGGCCAGATTTGCCAGACGAATTCCAACTGATTTTTTATTTTTTGGGTGAATATCAATCGTATCCGAAATATCACTGATTACGACCATTCCTGTTTTTGAAACTTCTTTTAATAATTTTCTTTGAGAATTTCTAACAGTCACATTCGAGAAATTATTCGATCCCGTTTTAAAAGGCGCAATTTGAACATAATAAAACGGAAATTCGTCTTTCCATTCTTTTCTCCAAGAAGTAATTAACGCTCCCAACGTTTTGTCATAAACCAAAGAACCCACATTAGATTCTCCTTGATACCAAAGAGTTCCCGCAATTTTAAATCCAATAATTGGAGAAATCATAGCGTTATAAGCTCGTCCAGGTTGACGTGGTCCGTATTCTTGTTCGTTTAGTTTTTTGGCATTTTCTAATAAAACCGGATCGTTATTTACAACTTCTGAAGGCATCCAGATTTCAGCCGGAGTTCCGCCCCAGTTGGAAGAAATTAATCCGATTGGAACATTTTTCAACTCTTCGCGAAGGCGTTTGGCAAAAAAGTAACCAACAGCACTAAAGTATTTCATAGTTTCCGGAGTCGATTCTGTCCAATTTCCCAATAAATTATTCTGCGGATTTTCTGCGGTTAATTTCGGAACCGTAAAAAAACGAATATTCGGATTTGTAGCATTTTTGGCTTCTTCTTCTCCATCGTCAATTCCCCAACTTGCCGACATTTCCATATTCGATTGTCCAGAACATAGCCAAACTTCTCCAATCAGAATATTTTTAAGAACAACTTCATTATAACCTTTTATAGAAATTGTGAATGGTCCGCCTGCTTCTGGAGTTTTAATCGTAATTTCCCATTTTGCCTGATTATTGGCAACGGTTTTATATTCTTGGTTATTCCAACTCGAAACTAGTTTTATTTCTTCTTTTGGATTTGCCCAACCCCAAATTTTCACTTCAGAATTGCGTTGTAAAACCATATTATCACTAAAAATATTCGGAAGCGAAACGTTTGCCATCATAGTACTGGAAATCAATAGAAAGAAAACAAACTTAAATATATTATTTTTCATTTAGCAACTTCTTTAAAAATGGTGCATATTCATCTGCCAAAACTTTATGATCTTTCACGTCAGGATGTCCAGTACATCCGTTTGGCGTCATTGATTTAAATTTGAAAATCTGAATTGTTTTATGCGTTTTATCATCCGCGAAAGCGTTTTTAACTTTATTCAGACAATCTTCAAAAACAACTCCTCTTTCCCCGCCAACCATGGGACTGTTTGTAATTACAATCTGCACATTCGGATTATGTTCGTACAACATTTTGATAAAATTGATATAATTAGAAACATACTTTTCAGGATTAAAAGGCAAACGTTCTTTCTTGCCATCACCTCCAGAAAAATCATTTGTTCCTAAAGCAATACTTATAATATCAGGCTGAAAAGCAAAATCATATTTCGGTTTTGAAGCATCTTTTGTCAGATATAAATTTGGATAAACATCAGGCATTATCGCTTCGTCTTTGTTTTCATCATTCCAATTTCTATACATTCCGATTCCCGAAACACAGCTCATTAAATAATCTGCTCCAATTGCTCTAGAAAGCGTTGGTCCGTATGCATAATAACCATTATGATGATCCATATATTCTCCTTTATCGCAAGGAATATCAGTCGGGTCGCTCGCCGCACCACAAGTAATTGAATCGCCGATAAATTCGATTTTCTTTTTCTTTTTAAATGAAATTGAAGTCAGTTTTGCAGTTGTTCCAGCAAACAAAATATTTCCACTTTGAGCTTCTGTATTTTTATAAATTTCTAAACGATGTTCTTTTTTATTTGAAGTAACTTTGATTGGAAAAGATTGAACTGCTCCTTTTTCAACTTTAATCTTTCCAATATATTTTCCATCCAAAACCAATTGAACATAATTATGATGTTCATAAGAATCAACACTTTGAAGTGAGATTGAACATTCATTTCCTGTAAAATTAAAAGCAACCGAAGAAGCCGTTCCAATTAAAATTACTTGATCATTTTGAAGTTGATCTACTCGACCTTGGTATAAAAAAGTTTTACTTGAATTTTGAGTTTGTGAAGTCGAAACGAACGAAATCATCAAAAACGAAATTAAAAGAGCTATTTTTTTGAGAAACATAATTAATCTGTTAAATATAAATACGATTCACAAATATATTTGAAATGAATTAGACAGAAAGATACTAAAATATCAAAATGCAATAAAAAAACACCACATAAACACATCACTTGGAAAGCAACAAACGCTTATTTGTACTTTTTAGGGTGTTTCTGTTCTTTTTAAAATGAAATAACAGTTTATATTTAGCGTTTCAATATATATTTTAAGACTTAAAAAATGAAATCACGACTATTATTATTTTTATTGCCTGTTATTTTACTTTCTTCTTTCTCCATAAAAAAGAAAGAGTCGCCAATAGTAGTTCAAAACACTAAAAATCAGACAGAAATAAATCGTGATTCTATAATTGTTTTTGCGAAGAAATATTTAGGAACGCCTTATGTATACGCAAGCAGTAATCCGCAAAAAGGCTTTGATTGTTCGGGTTTTGTGAGTTATGTTTTCAGCAATTTCGGATTGACTTTGCCAAGAAGTTCAAGCGGATACAAGAATTTAGGAAAGGCTCTAAAACCAGAAGAATTTAAAGTTGGAGATGTTTTAGTTTTCTACGGATATAAAAACAGAAACATTGTAGGACACGTCGGCATTATTTGCGAAGCTAATGGAATGCAGTCAAAATTTATTCACGCTTCTTCAGGAAAAGCGCAACAAGTTACGATTACAGCGCTCGATACAGAACATTATACCAAACGTTTTTATAAATGTATTGATGTTTTGAGTAACTAGTTTTTTTTTCAATTTATTTTCACGCAGATTTAAAAGATTTAAGCAGATACACGCAGATTTATTTATCTTCAAAGTGTAAAAAATCTAATTAAATCTGCTTTAATCTGCCAAATCTGCGTGAAATTCATTTTCTATTCTTCAGTCAATAATTTGATTAAACTTTCATCTCTTCCATAAATATCTTTATAGAAATTTAGATTTCCTTCGCGATCAACCCAAGCCGTAAAATAGCCAATGTAAACTGGAACTTTTTTCTTCAAAGTATACCAACTTTCTTTTCCGGCATGCATGGCTTTATCAATTCTGGCAGGATTCCATTGCGGATCTACTTTTAGTAATTCAATTGCCAATTCGCGCGGTTTTGCAACACGCACGCATCCGTGGCTAAAAGCTCTGCTTTCTCTTTCGAACAAACTTTTTGATGGCGTATCATGCAAATAAATATTGCTTGAATTCGGAAACAAAAACTTCACTAAACCTAAAGAATTGTTTTTTCCAGGAAGCTGACGAACTGAACCATTATTCCATTCTAGATTTTTCTTCTGCAAATAATTTTTATCTCTAGCCATTCCTGGTTTAATCTCCGATTTAATAATACTTGGTGGCACATTCCAATACGGACTAAAAACGATATTGCTCATCATTCCGCTAAAAATAACTGTCTTTGTCATCGCTTTTCCAACAACTACTGGCGACGTAAAAGCTATTTTTCCATCTTCAACGATATACAATTTAAATTCAGGAATGTTGACTTCAATGTATTTTTGACCTTTTTCTAATTCAGGATCAATCCAACGGCAGCGCTCCATGTTGGCAATAATTGTTTTTATTCTATCTGAAACAGGAATATTCAAGTCTTTAATATGTTCTAATAAAATGGTGTTTTTCGGTGTATAACCGTGACGAACTTCATAGTTTTTCATAGCTTTTATCAAAACTGTATCGCAGATTGCGCTTTTACTATCTTCCTTTAAATCTTTAGTTACAAAAAGCCTTTCTCTGATTTGAGCAACAACATTTGAAGAATCTCCAACTTTTAGAGCTTTATAATCTTCGCCAACTTCAATAGTTTTCCAACCGCCATTTTTTTCAATTTCTCTATATTCTTTTAAAGCATCACGAAGCTTGTAATACTGGCTGAACATCTTTTTTTTCTTATCATCCAAAATGGTTGATTTTTTAAAAATAGAATCAGAAAGCACTTGATAATTGAACTTTTTTCGAGGTAAAAGCCATTCCATCGAAATACTAGTTTTTTCATCAAAACCAGCATACACTTTTTCGGCATAGTAATAATACAGGTTAGAAAGCAGCAAATCAGTATCTTCTTTGGATATTTTTTTAGCTGGATTATTCTCAAAAACCGAATTTAGTTCTTCTTTATAAGGATAATTGGCTTTTAAACCTTCTTGATCCAGATTTTTGTATTGATTAAATAAAGTGTTTCCAAATTCGACAACTCCTTTATTATCTTGCCACAATTGAGTCGATTTGTTCTTTTGATATAAAGAAGTTACATCTGTTTTAAACTTAGCCAGTTTTGGATAATTTTCGTAAAACTTTGCGATACGAGTTGTATCAATTATAAGTTTCAATTCTGGAATCTTTTCAACAGTTTTTATTGCATTTTCCTCCTTTTTATCTGCCTTCGAATTACACGAAAAAACAGCAAAAAAAACAATTGCAATTATAGGCGAATACCAAATTTTCATAGGTTGAATTTTTTATTAAAAGTAGAAAAAATTCTATTAAATTAAAATCTCATAACCGCAAATAAAAAACTCCAAACAATTTCTTGTTTGGAGTTTTCGCCATATAACCAACCTATTAAAATTTCTTAGATAACCGTACCTTTTAAAGTAAGGATTTTTGGTGTAGTTTCTGCACTAGTTGTAACAGTAACTGTTTTTGTAAAAGCACCTTTGTTTGCAGCGTTGTAAGTTGCAGTAACTTTTGCAGATTTACCTGGCTGAATTGGTTCTTTTGTGTAATCTGTAGCTGTACAACCGCAAGATCCTTGAACGTTTGTAATTACTACAGCAGTTTTTCCAGTATTTTTAAATTCGTAAACAATGGCTTTTGGAGTTCCTTGCGGAATTTGTCCAACATCAATTGTTTCTGCTTTCCAAACAATTGTAGAAGCAGTCGTTTCTGAAATTGCAGTTTCTGAAACTAAAGATTTTACTGGAGCAATTGCCGAAAAAGACATTAGGCCTAAAGCCAAAGCTAACATCGAAATTTTGATCATTTTCATAACAGTTATATTTAAAATGGTTTATAGTTCAACTTGATATTACAAAGGTAATTCAGACAAATTCAAATCGCTGTTAACTGGTTTCAAACGTTTGTTAATGACTTGTTAATCGGCTGTTTTAAGGCTAAAATTGATTAATATTACACTCTCAAAATTCTTTATTCTTGAAAATTAATAAACTCAACAGCATCATTCTCTTAGGATTAGTAGCCATCATTAGCATTTTGGTGGCACAATTGCTTTGGACAAAAGAGGCTTTTACAATAGAACAGAAAAAACTGAGTCAGAAAGCGCATATTGCTTTATTGGAAGTGGCTAAAAAATTATACGAAGGAACAAATCACGAACTTCCGGTTCAAAATCCCGTCCAGAAAATATCCAATGACTATTATATCGTAAATGTTGATAATGAATTTGAACCCGAAATTTTAGAATTTTATCTAAAAACGGAATTCAAAAAAATGAATATCACGACCGATTTCGAATATGCGATGTACAATTGCCAAAGCGACGAAATGATTTATGGCGATTATATTTCACTTTATAAGAAAAAAGCCGAATGTAAAAAAACCGTTTATTTTCCGAAACATAAAAATCTGGTTTATTATTTTGCTGTTCGTTTTCCGAATGAAACTACGTATTTATTTAGTTCGATGCGTTTCTGGTTTATCCTTTCGACAGCTTTAATTCTTATTTTGCTTATTTATGTTTATTCGATTTTTAAACTTTTGCAGCAAAAGAAATATTCAGAATTACAGCGCGATTTCATTAATAATATGACGCATGAATTTAAGACGCCATTGTCTTCTATTCTAATTGCTTCAAAATATTTAATTGAGCAAAGTCCGATAAAAAATGACAAAAAGCTGTTTACTTATACTGATATTATTATCAATCAGAGTAATAAATTGAATGGTCATATTGAGAAAATTTTAAATATTTCTAAATCAGAATACACTCCTTTAGAATTAAAAAAAGAAAACATTCTGATTATTCCGATTATTGAAGAAGCGATTTCGAATATTAAACTAAAATATCCTGAAGCTTCTATTAAAATTGAAACTTCTTCGAACGACTATTTACTAGAAACTGACGGTTTTCATTTTGCCAATTTAGTTTATAATTTATTGGACAATGCGGTAAAATATTGTAATGAAAAACCAGAAATTACGATTAAATTCACAGAAGAAAACAATTGTTTAAAATTAGAATTTATTGATAACGGAATTGGTATTAATCCTAAAAAAATATCTTTTATCTTTGATAAGTTTTACAGAGTACAAAACGAAAAAAGCAATGAAGTCAACGGATTTGGTCTTGGTTTATATTATGTAAAAGAAATCTGCAGCCTTCAAAACTGGAAAATAAAAGCCGAAAATAATCCTGAAAAAGGTGTTACGATTACCTTATCAATCCCGAATAAAAAATGAGAAATTTCAAAATACTTTATGCCGAAGACGATGAAACTCTAGCGTTTCTAACCAAAGACAATTTGGAGCAAAATAACTACGAAGTTATTCATTGTTCTGATGGAAAATCGGCGTTGAAAATTTTTGAAGAAGAGGAATTTGATATTTGCATTTTTGATATTATGATGCCAAAAATGGATGGTTTTGAATTGGCAGAAGCTATTAGAAAAATTGATATAGAAGTTCCAATTATTTTTCTTTCGGCAAAAACTTTAAAAGAAGACCGAATTAAAGGTTTGCGTTTGGGCGCTGATGATTATTTGGTAAAACCTTTCAGTATTGAAGAATTACTTTTGAAAATTGAAATTTTCTTAAAGCGTTCGCAGAAAAATATTCCAACAGCAAAAACAATTTACGAAGTTGGAAAATATCAGTTTGACACTAAAAATTTTATTCTTTTTACTAATGAAGAAAAAGTTGGACTTACACAACGAGAAGCTGAATTATTGAAGTTGTTCCTCGATCATAAAAATTCTGTTTTAAAAAGAGAACAAATTTTAACTTCTTTATGGGGAACAGACGATTATTTTATGGGAAGAAGTCTGGATGTTTTTATTTCGCGTCTGCGAAAAATTTTAGCAAATGAAGAAGGAATTTCTATTGAAAACCTTCATGGAATTGGTTTTAGGTTTTCTATTGGCTAAATCAGAACATTTTTACTTAAAACATTCCGTAACCACAAAGATTTGTCATTCCGACGAAGGAGGAATCTCCGCGGCAATATTCCATAAAGTAATTCCAATCTTTAGCGAACTACTTTCGGAGATTCCTCCTTCGTCGGAATGACAAACTAGACTTGAAATTAAGTAATTAAACATATACTAAACGCAAAGATTTATCATTCCGACGAAGGAGGAATCTCCGCGACAATATTCCATAAAGTAATTCCAATCTTTGACGAGCTACTTCTGGAGATTCCTCGTTCCTCGGAATGACAAACTAGACTTGAAATTAAGTAATTAAACATATAGTAACCGCAAAGATTTGTCATTCCGACGAAGGAGGAATCTCCGCGGCAATATTCCATAAAGTAATTCCAATCTTTGACGAGCTACTTTCGGAGATTCCTCCTTCGTCGGAATGACAAACTAGACTTGAAAGGCTTTGTTTTCAATTAATACTTCAAAAATTCCAATTCAGGATTCATAGTTTTAATTAATTCTATTTTCTTCTCTCTTCTCCAGCCTTTGATCTCCTTCTCCCTCGTAATTGCTTCTTGAATCCAAGTAAATTTTTCATAATAAAGTAAAAATTCAACTCTATATTTAGAAGCAAACGTTTTATTTTCCAGCAAAACATTGTCTTTATGCTTCATTATTCTTTTCTTCAAATTATTTGTAACTCCAACATAAAAAACAGATTTCGCTTTATTTGTAAGAATATAAATGAAATAAGTATGAAAACCCTCTTGTAGATGCATAGATTTAATAATAACAATTCTGTTAAAAATAAAGAAAAATCTGTAAACAGTTTTTCGAAAAACTTTGTATTTTTAATATCTAATTTTCTTCGATATGAAATTACATCATTTGCGAAATGCCACATTGGTAATTGAAACAGAAAAGCATGTCATTTTAGTTGACCCAATGTTAGGTAAAAGAAAAACGATTCCGCCTTTTACAATTTTCAGATACAAACCCAAAAGAAATCCGCTGGTAGCGTTGCCTAAAAACAGTCGCGAAATATTAAGCAAAGTAACGCATTGCTTGATTACGCATTTGCATCCCGATCATATTGATAAGGCGGGCGAAGTTTTTTTACGTCGAAAAAGCATTCCAGTTATTTGCAGTTCTAAAGACGAAAAAGCGCTTGTACAAAGAGGATTAAGCGTGATTCAAACTTTAGAATATTGGCAACCTCAATTGTTTTTAGACGGAAAAATAACAGGAATTCCTGCCATTCACGGTTATGGTTTTATCGCCAAATTAATGGGTAATGTTATGGGATTTCTTATCGAATTAGCCAATGAAAAATCGATTTATATAAGTTCTGACACTATTTTTACAGAACACGTACAAAAAGTTTTAACCCAATTTAAACCAGACATTTCTACTGTCGCGTGCGGAACGGCAAGATTAGATTTCGGACAGCCTTTATTAATGCGAATGGATGATATTTTGAAGTTTGTAACACTTGCTCCCGGGAAAGTTATTGCGAATCATTTAGAAGCTTTAAACCATTGTCCGACAACAAGATTGCAATTAAGAACTGCACTTTCAGATCATGGACTTTTGAGTAAAACTGCTATTCCGAATGATGGAGAATGTTTGGAATATTAAATTATAAAACTAATAATCCAAATTCACGCAATGTATTGATTGGTTTAGAATACCAAAACAATTCGAAATCTTCTAATTCAGATTCGAAATCATTTTTTACTTCTTGAAAAGTATAATTTTTAGAACCCGAAACGGCTATTTTCGACAAAATGGAAACTAACCACTCACCTTCTTGCTGACTAGTTTGAATGTCAAAACTTTCTTTTTTGTCATGAAAAGTCAAAGCCATCATTTCCCAGCTTCTTCCTTTTTTTGATTTTGTGAAGATTTCTGACGAAGGTTTTCCACCAAGCCAAACCACTTTTGCATTTGGTTTTGTATTGAAATCGTTTTGCTCTTCTAAAGCATTGAAAATAAAATCGGGATGAATTTTAGTTTTCGGAATTTTAAAATCGAACCAATCTTGCAGTTCGTAATCAAAACAGATTCCGTGCATAAAATTGAAAAGCGATTTCTTTAATCCGAAACTAAATTTATCGTGGTTAATTCCTGTAGAATCAGTGTATTCAATATCATTATTAGCGAAAGTTCCAATCGCTTCTGTTTTTTTCGTTACGCCAAATTGTTCCGGATACAAGCCAACTGGACTATGAGCCGTCAATGCAAATTGATGCCAAAATCCAGATTGTAAAACTCCCGCTTCAAACAATTGGCGAACCATTTCTAAACTGTCAATTGTTTCCTGAATGGTTTGTGTTGGATATCCGTACATTAAATACGCATGCACCATAATTCCCGCTTCGGTAAAATTTCGAGTTACTTTCGCAACTTGTTCTACCGTAACACCTTTGTCAATTAATTTCAATAATCGATCTGAAGCAACTTCTAAACCGCCAGAAACTGCGATACATCCAGAAGCTTTTAGCAACAAACACAAATCTTTGGAGAAACTTTTTTCAAATCGAATGTTTGTCCACCACGTTACAGCAAGTTTTCTTTTTAAAATTTCGAGTGCCAAAGCACGCATTAAGGCAGGTGGCGCTGCTTCATCAACAAAATGAAATCCGTTTTGACCAGTTTTTTCGATTAATTCTTCTATTCTATCGCATAAAAGACTGGCAGCAACAGGTTCGTAAACTTTTATATAATCTAAAGAAATATCACAAAAAGTACATTTTCCCCAGTAACAGCCGTGCGCCATTGTGAGTTTATTCCAACGTCCGTCGCTCCACATTCTATGCATAGGATTTACAATTTCGATTACCGAAATATATTTATCCAAAGGCAAATCTGAATAATCTGGCGTTCCGACGTAGGCTTGTTTGTAGTCGTGTTTTAAAGAATTGTTTTTATAAACTACTTCTCCATTTTCTAAAAGAAAAGTTCTTTTATAACGCTTCTCGACTTCGCTCGAAGGGACAGAATCTGGGTTTTCTAAATTAAAAATCAATTCTTCAATTGGAACTTCTCCGTCATCCAAAGTAATAAAATCGAAAAACTCAAAAACACGTGTATCCGAAAGCGAACGTAATTCTGTATTCGGAAAACCGCCGCCCATTGATATTTTAATTTCAGGATAATTTTGTTTTACCCATTGAGCAGATCGAAATGCACTATATAAATTTCCAGGAAAAGGAACCGAAATTAAAAATAAGGTTGGTTTTACGGCTTCAATTTTAGCTTTCAAAATCGAAATTAAAATCGAATCGATATAAGTTGGTTCTTTTTGAAGTTCATTATATAATTCATCAAAAGAATTCGCGCTTCGCCCTAAACGTTCGGCATATCGACTGAAGCCAAAATTTTCGTCAACACATTCTACAATAAAATCCGAAATATCTTCGAGATATAAAGTTGCTAAATGCTTTGCTTTGTCTTGTGTTCCCATTGTTCCAAAAGCCCAATCGAGTTCTTCTAGTTGCGCAAAACGAGAAGCTTCTGGCAAGAAATCTTCTTGACAAATCTGTAACGCCAAGGTTGGATTTTTTCCTTGTAAAAACTGAATTACAGAATCGATTGTTCTAGTATATTCGTCTTGTAAAGCAAAAATTCTTTTGGAGTTATCGGAGATTTCGGAACCTGAAACTTGAAACCTGAAACTTGAAACTTGAAACAAATTATTTAATCCTTTTTTCGAAAACAATTCCAAAATGACATCAATACCCAAATCGGCCTGAACCGATTCGATATTTTTTGTGTTTAGAAAACCTTTTATATACGCCGTCGCCGGATACGGTGTATTCAGTTGTGTAAATGGAGGCGTAATTACAAAAAGTTTCGTTTTCAAAAGGGAATTATTTTTTTGCAAAAATACGGGTTATTGGGGACTTTTTAGGAAAAGATTTTATTGGGGAGTGTTTTGTTTTTTTGAGTTTTGATTTGTAGGATATTTAATTACATTTGCGATAACCCAAATTAATATGATGAAACAAAAATTACTCTTATTATTTTTATTAATTACTGCACAACTGATTTCTCAAAATAAAAATCAATCTTTTGGTTTTAAAGAAAATAAAGGTCAGATTGTAGATCAAAACGGAAATCCAAATAACGCTGTAAAATATTTATTGAATACAAATGGCTTAAATGTTCAATTAAAGAAAAATGGATTTTCTTATGATGTTTACGAAGTAAAAAAGACTCCGATTGTTCGTTCTAAAACAGCAAAAACTCTTCCTTATTTAATTCCTGAAAAAGACAATGAAGAAAAAGAAGAATTTAATCTAGAATATAATTTCCATCGAATAGATATTGATTTTGTAAACTCCAATCCTAAAGTTGAATTAATTACGGAACAAAAATCAGCTGATTTTGACAACTATTATAATATTCCAAATAAACCCGAAGGAATCATTGGAGTTCATCAATACAAGCAAATCACATATAAAAACATCTATCCAAATATTGATGTTGTTTTTACAATCCCGAACGATCCTCAAAAAACCGTTGAATACAATTTTATCATTCATCCAAAAGGAAAAATTTCTGATATTAAATTAAAATTTAATGGTGCAGAAACCGATTTAGTTGATAATAAAATCCAGATGAATGTTCGTTTCGGAAAGATGGAAGAAACACTTCCTGCAAGCTGGATTGAAGAAAGAGGTCATAAAAAAGAAATCATTGTTGGATACAGAAAAATCAAAAAAGATGTTTACGGATTTCGTTCTGCCAATTTTTTAAGTGGAAAGACGGTTGTAATTGATCCTGTGCCAACAAGACTTTGGGGAACTTATTATGGTGGTGAGGAATTTGATTATACAACTTCAATTTTCACAAAAGATGATATTGTGTATATCGCTGGAGTTACCTATAGTAGAAACAACATAGCTTCGGCTAATGCTTTTCAAACATCCTCAATGTTAGGCGCAAATTATGATGCTTTTTTTGCTAAATTCAATTCTGATGGAACAAGAGCTTGGGGTACTTATTATGGAGGTAGTAGTACAGATGAAATTTTAAAAATTAAAGTTTCTAACAGTAATAATATTTTTATTGCAGGCAGAAGTTTAAGTCCTACAAACATTACAACTCCATTGAGTCATCAACCAATAAAAAGTGGTTCTTTTGATGGCTTTATTGCAAAATTTGACTCTGATGGAGCAAGAAAATGGGGAACATATTATGGAGGTTTAGTAAATGAATCTATAAATAGTATTATAATTGACTCAAACGAGAATTTTTATATTTGTGGAGAATCCAATAGTAAAGAGAATATTAGTACCATTGGATCGCACCAAATAACAGCTGGAAATTTAACCGATAGTACAAATGATGGCTTTATTGCAAAATTTGATTCTGACGGTTCACGACAATGGGCAACTTATTACGGAGGCAATAATTCAGATACTTTAAATGATTGCGGATTTGATTCAGACGGAAATATTGTTTTTCTCGGATATTCAAGAAGCACTAACAATATAGCTACCATAAATTCTTACAAAGAAACAGTTTCAAAAGATGATGGCTTTTTAGTAAAATTTACTACAGATGGAAATCGTCTTTGGGGAACCTATTTTGGAGGAGAAAACAATGACTATTTTTATAATATAGGTTTTGACTCTGATTACAATATTTATTGTTTTGGAAGAACAAATAGTTTAAATAATATCAGCAGTCCAGGTATTTTTCAAGAAACTTATATTGAAAGCTCAAGAAACTACAGCACTGGATGCGTTATTAAATTTAACAATAAAGGGCAAAAAATATGGGGTTCTTATTTTTTTCCAGAAATTTTAGGTGGATCTGTTACTAATAACGGTTCAATTTATTTTACAGGGAGAGCAGAAAGTGGATTTCAAGCAACAGAAAATGTTTTTCAAGAAACTCAAAACTCTGGAACGGAATCTTATTTAGTAAAATTTAATACTAATGGACAAAGAGAATGGGCAACTTATTTTGGAGGTGAAATGGCCGATAACGCCCTTTTTACAGCTGTTGACAATAATTCTAATATTTATTTAACTGGATCTACTAATAGTAAAACTAATATTTCTACACCTGGAACTCATCAAGAAAATCTATATCCTGACAAAATCAGTTATCAACCTAATGTTGCAGATGCTTTTTTAGTAAAATTTAAAGATTGTGATTCAAATGCATTAACATCAAGTAACTCGCCAATTTGCATTGGCAAAACATTAGAACTAAAAGCATCAGGAGGAACCAACTATTTATGGACTGGTCCAAACGGTTTTACATCAACAGATCAAAATCCGACAATTTCAAATGCAACGACGGCTAATAGTGGAGAATACAGCTGTTTAATTACTGGAACTGGCGACTGTGATGACACAAAAAAAATAAATATAGTTGTTGGAGATATAGAAAAACCTGTTCCTGATATTTCTGTTTTACCAACTATAACTGGAGATTGCTCTACTTCTATAACCACAATACCTACAGCAACAGATGCATGTGCAGGAATAATTAACGGAACAACAACAAATCCGCTTTCTTATAGTTTACCTGGAAATTATACAATTGTATGGAATTATAATGACGGAAACGGAAATACATCAACGCAAAATCAAACCGTTATAATTAACAGTCAGCCATTGCCAACTGCAAATTCTTTACAAACTTTCTGTGTTGATCAAAATGCAAAATTAGATGCTATTCAAATTACGGGTCAAAATATAAAATGGTATAGTAATCAAACAGCAGGAACAATTGTTCCTGCAAAAACTGTACTTCAAGACAAAGCAACCTATTATGCATCGCAAACCATAAACGGATGTGAAAGTGAAAGAGTTCCAGTTAAAATTAATATACAAGTTACATTTCCTCCAACAGGAAATGCAAATCAGTCTTTTTGTACGGGACAAAATCCAACAATAGCAAATATTCAAGTCACTGGAACTTCAATAAAATGGTACGATGCACCAAACAATGGCAATTTATTATCCGAAACAACAAACCTTGAAAACGGAAAAACTTATTACGCTTCGCAAACAGAAAATAACTGCGAAGGTTCTAGATTTGGAGTTACAGTTTCTGTTGTGAATACACCTGCCGCGCCAACAGGAAATGCAAATCAAGCTTTTTGTAAAAAGGAAAATGCAACGTTAAGTAATATTCAAGTTAGTGGACAAAATGTAAAATGGTACGATACCAATTTTTCTGCAGCTCCTTTGCCAAATACAACTTTGTTAGAAAATAGAACCTATTATGCCTCGCAAACTATTGGATGCGAAGGTGACAGAACTCCTTTTTCAGTTCAAGTTCATGACACTCCATTGCCTACAGGAAACAACAATCAAGAATTTTGTATTGATGAAATTACTTCTATCGAAGATCTTAACATAAACGGAACCGATTTAAAATGGTATGATTCTGCTGTAAATGGAAATATTTTACCTGAGACAACATTATTGCAAAATGGTGTTTACTATGTTTCTCAAACACTAAATGATTGCGAAAGCGAAAGATTTGCAATCAACGTAAAAGTACAAGACACTCAAATTCCAATTTCCAATTCTCCACAAGAGTTTTGTATTCAAAAAAATGCAAAAATCAGTGATATCGAGATTATCGGACAAAATATTAAATGGTACGAAAGCTCTTCGTCTTTGAGTAGTTTATCTGAATCAACTTCATTAGAAAATGAAAAAACTTATTATGCTTCACAAAGTTTAAACGATTGCGAAAGTGATAGAATTCCGGTAACAATAAATATCCTTCCGGCAATAGATAGAAATTGCATCAATTTAGTAAATGAACTTCCTTTTCCAAAATTCTTTACTCCAAACGGTGACGGATATAATGACTCGTGGACAATTGATTTTTCTTATTTAGCGCCCAATTCTTCAATTAGAATATTTGACCGCTATGGAAAATTACTTAAAGAATTAGCTAAAAATACTTCTTGGGACGGAATTTACATTGGTCAATTACAGCCTGCAAACGATTATTGGTTTATTGCAACAAGATTGAATGGAACAGAATTTAGAGGTCATTTTAGTTTAAAAAGATAAAAAGAAAGTCCGCCAAGTATATTTACCTTGCGGACTTTTTTTAAATATTAATTTTTTTAATCTAAAACTTATGCTCGTCTTTGCTAATGACCAAAAATGATATTAATGATATCAGTGCGGCAATGACTAAATAAAAGCCCACATAACTCACATCATATGTTTTAGCGAGCCAAATTGCTATCATTGGAGCAAAAGCAGCTCCAAGAATTCCTGCCATATTAAAGGTTAAAGATGCTCCAGAATAACGTACACTTGTTGGAAATAATTCAGACAAAAATGTTCCTAAAGGGCCGTATGTAAATCCCATTAATGACATTCCGATACAAGCAAAAATGGTTACCAAAGTTATATTTCCTAAACTTAAAAAGTATGAAAAGAAAAAGCCAAAGATTGCAATAGCTGCCGTCGCTACAATAAGCATTTTTCTACGTCCGATTTTATCCGCAACTACAGCCGAAACCGGAATAAAAAAAGCAAAAAACAACACCGAAAATAATTGAATTAATAATCCGTCTCTTTTTACAATTCCCAAATCTGAAGTTGCCCAACTTAATGTAAATACGGTCATTAAATAAAAAACTAAAAATGTTGTAATGGCAGCAAATGTTCCAAAGATTAATTGGTTTTTATACGATTTTACCAAAGTTAAAAACGGCACTTTTACTTCTTCTTGTTCTTTTTTAGAATTTTCAAATGATGGTGTTTCCGTAATTTTTGTTCGAATATAAAAACCAACTGCAACCAATAATGAACTTGCTATAAAAGGAATTCTCCAACCGTAGTTCATAAAATCTTCGTTGCTCATAGAATCGGTTAATAATAAAAATGTTCCTCCAGAAAGCAACAAACCGATAGGCGCTCCTAATTGCGGAAACATTCCGTACCAAGCACGTTTATTTGGCGGCGCGTTTTCAATTGCCAATAAAACGGCTCCTCCCCATTCTCCACCTAAACCAACACCTTGCCCAAATCGGCATAACATTAATAATAATGGCGCAGCAACACCAATACTGGCATAACTTGGTAAAAATCCGATTGTTACTGTTGAGATTCCCATTGTCAATAAAGCCGCAACTAACGTAAATTTACGTCCGATTTTATCTCCGTAATGTCCAAAAAAAGCAGAACCTAAAGGACGCGATAAAAATGCAATAGAAAAAGTTGCTAAAGATTCTAAAGTTGCCATTGTAGAATCTGAACTAGGAAAAAATAATTGAGGAAAAACCAATACGGCTGCATTGGCATAAATATAAAAATCAAAAAACTCGATTGTCGTGCCAATAAGGCTTCCAAAAAGAACGTGTTTTAGAGAGTTCTTTTTATTTGGGTCATTTTTCATGTAAATAGATATAACTTTTTTTTTGATTACAAAAATATAGTTTCATTATTAATAATTCATATTTAGAAGAATTAGTTTTATAACACCAATCATTTTTTAACAAATTTGATGTGTTTTTCATTTTAAAAACAATCATTTAACCCAAAATTAAAAACTTGATTATCGGAACTTTAAAACAAAAATTAAAAATCAAATCTTAAGCAATCGTTAAAAGCGTTTTTAACTGTATATTTTCATTAAATTTACAGCTGTCAAAAATAAATTTAAAATTATGCCTACCGACTGTATCAGCTTTCAATCTTCTGGATATTTTTCTAAACTAATGCAAGATTATTTAGACCAGAAAACCGAATTAAAACCGCTGTACAATAATTTTCCAACTTTAGAAAATTTCGAAAAACAAATTGCCGAAAAAGCAGCCAATTTTGATCATAACAACCGAAAAATATTGGTTGATACTTTGCAAAAGCAATATCAAAAAATCGAAATTTCTGATGCAACCAAACAAAATATTGCGCTTTTAGCACTCGAAAATACTTTTACAATTACAACTGGACATCAATTAAATTTATTTAGCGGGCCGTTGTATTTTTTGTATAAAATTATTTCTACAATTAATTTAACCAAAGAATTAAAATCAAAATATCCAGCTCATAATTTTGTTCCAATTTATTGGATGGCAACAGAAGATCACGATTTTGAGGAAATAAATTATTTTAATTTTAGAGGAAAAAAAGTTCGCTGGAATGCCGAAAGCACTGGTCCTGTTGGAAGATTATCAACAAACGGATTAGACGATTTATTTGAAGTTTATTCTAAAGAATTAGGCTCAAACACCAATGCGAATACTTTGAAAAAACTTTTTGAAGAAGCATATTTAAAACACGAAAATTTAGCTGATGCAACTCGTTTTTTAGCCAATTCTCTTTTCTCAAGTTATGGTTTAGTAATTTTAGATGCAGACGATTCTGATTTAAAACGCGCTTTTATTCCTTTTATTAAAGAAGAATTAGAAAATCAAACTTCATTTAAAGAAGTTCAAAAATCAATTGAAAAATTATCCGATTATACCGTTCAGGTAAATCCGCGTGAGATTAATTTATTTTACATCGAAGATAAATTACGCGAAAGAATCATTTTTGAAGATGATAAATATGTGGTTAATAATACCAAAATTTCGTTTTCTAAAGATGAAATTTTTAAATTGTTAGAAAGCAATCCTGAAAAATTCAGTCCAAATGTAATTATGCGTCCGTTGTATCAGGAAATTATTTTGCCTAATCTTTGTTACATCGGCGGAGGCGGAGAAATCGCATATTGGTTAGAATTAAAAGCTTTTTTTGATGCTGTAAACATTACTTTTCCAATACTTTTAGTTCGAAATTCTGTTCTTTTAGCAACCGAAAAACAAGCTAAAAAAGCCGATAATTTAAATTTAACTTGGAAAGATTTATTTAATAAATCAGAGAATTTAATTAATGAAATTACTCATAAACTTTCTCCTTTTCCAATTGATTTAACTCCTCAAAAAGAAGCACTTGAAAAACAATTTGATTATCTTTTTGAATTAGCAGAAAAAACAGATCAATCTTTTTCTGGAGCTGTAAAAGCACAAGAAGTAAAACAAAAGAAAGGTTTAGAAAATCTTGAAAAGCGTTTATTAAAAGCACAAAAAAGAAAACTGCAAGATCAATTGCAACGCGTAACTGATTTACAATGTGAATTGTTTCCAAATTATGGACTTCAAGAACGCCAAACCAATTTCTCTGAATTTTATTTAGAAAAAGGAGAACAATTGATTCCGCTTTTAATTCAAAAATTAAAACCGCTAGAACAAAATTTTGACATCATAATAATCTAAAATAATTATCTTTAGAAATTCAAAGTGATAATTTAGGAACAAATAACCAGCATATTTCCTAAATTATTGCTCTCTCAAACCAAATAGAATTATTTTTATAACCTATTAACTAACTAACCAAATGGTAAGAGAACGCCTAATTTCGCTTGATGTCTTTCGCGGATTGACTATTCTATTGATGACAATTGTAAACAATCCCGGTGACTGGGGAAATGTTTATCCACCACTTTTACACGCACACTGGAACGGCTGCACACCAACCGATTTAGTATTTCCTTTTTTCGTTTTCATAATGGGAGTTGCTGTGCCATTGGCCATGCCCGAAAAAACGTATGACAACACCACTTTCAATAAAATATTAATTCGTTCGCTAAGAATGTTCTGTTTGGGAATCTTCTTTAACTTTTTTGGAAAAATTCAATTATTTGGCTTAGACGGAATTCCGCTTCTTATTGGTCGTTTAGCCATTACAATTGCAGTTGGTTATGCTTTAATGGGCAATTTTAGTAATCGTCTAAAAAATGTATTTGCTGTTGGGATATTACTGATATATTTAATCTTAGCTTATGGCGGATTTGAAAATTATCAAGATGTTAGACTTCCTGGTGTTTTACAACGTATCGCCGTTGTCTATTTTGTAGTTTCGCTTTTATATTTAAAAACATCTCGAAAAACACAAATTATTACTGGCGCTGTTTTACTTTTAGGATATTGGGCAGCGATGACTTTAATTCCTGTTCCAGGATTTGGAGAAGCAAATTTAGAAAGAGGAACAAATTTAGCCGCTTGGGTTGACAGTGTTTTACTAAAAGGTCATATGTATCACGAAACTAATACTTGGGATCCAGAAGGAATTTTGAGCACGCTTCCGTCAATTGTAAACGGAATTATTGGTTTATTTATCGGACAGATTTTACTTCTTAGCGTAACCAAAATCCAAAAAGCGCAAAGAATGGGCATGATTGGAACTTCGCTTATCTTTTTCGGATTACTTTGGGATTTGGTTTTTCCTATAAATAAATCAATCTGGACAAGCAGTTATGTTTTATATACAACCGGATTAGCAACGGTATGCCTAACCGTTTTATACTATTTAATAGACATTAAAGAATATAAAAAGGGCTTTAAACTATTTGTAATCTGGGGAGTAAACCCAATGATTGTTTTCTTTGCTTCGCAGATTATTCCGCAGGCGTTGACTATGATTCGATTTCAAAATCCATCAAATCCAGAAGAACAAACCAATCTTTTAAGTTATCTATATTATTCCGGAATTGCACCATTTTTCAATAATCCGATGTCAGCTTCTTTGGCAGGCGCTTTGACTTATGTCGCAATATGGACATTTATTTTATGGATTTTCTACAGAAACAAACTAATTTTTAAAGTTTAACTTCCAAATTAAAACCTATACAGACGCACAATCGTGCGTCTTTTTTTTATCAAAATTTGACATTTTGATTTTTCTTGCTTAAAATAGTATTCCAATATACTTTAATTAAGAATTTATTAAAATCAATTCGCAAAAAAAGTATACTTTTGCACAAAATTTAATAAAATACAAAATGGCAACAAATAGAACTTTTACAATGATCAAACCAGATGCTGTTGCAAACGGACACATCGGGAACATCTTAGCAATGATTACTAATGGTGGTTTCAAAATCGTTTCATTAAAATTAACTCAATTAACTGTTGCAGATGCAAAAGCATTTTACGCAGTTCACGCAGAAAGACCTTTCTACGGAGAATTAGTTGAATTCATGTCTCGCGGTCCAATCGTTGCAGCTATTTTAGAAAAAGATAACGCAGTAGAAGATTTCAGAACTTTAATTGGAGCTACAAACCCAGCTGAAGCTGCTGAAGGAACTATTCGTAAAGCATACGCAACTTCTATCGGAGAAAATGCAGTTCACGGATCTGACAGCGACGAAAACGCTGCGATCGAAGGTGCATTCCACTTTGCTGGAAGAGAGCAATTCTAATAATTAGTTTTCAGTTACAGTCACAGTTTTCAGTGATTGTACTTCATAAAAAAATCCTGTTTGCAAAACAAACAGGATTTTTTATTTTATAAGACCCAAACTGAAAACTGTCACTGAGACTGAGACTATAAATTAGCGTAATACCACTTCCTTTACAACTTCACGTCCTAGTTCTTCATTAATCATTTTTACGATTTTGTATTTCCCGTGGCTTAATTCTTCACGAAGAACCGAAGAACCCAATTCAACATAAAGCGTACTGCCTTTTAAGACAACATTTCTCGTGTATGTGTTTACGCCACTTCCCATCAGCTGTTTCCATGCATCACGAACGTCAATTTGATCCATTCCTGGCTGCAATTTATTCACCTGAATAATCTGTTGCAAAACAGCACTTATTGTAGATTCGTTATTTAGTCTTTTCGCCATCGTTCAAGAGATTTATTGGTGCTGCTTTTTTGTAATGATATTCTATTTTCTGCGGGTTTTTAGTAACTAATTTTTCATCAGAAATTGAAATAATTTCCTCACTCCATTTCGCGTAATCTGTTTTGTAATCTAAAAAAACCTGTTCTCCCTTAAAACGAACTGAAACATTTTCAAACGTGTCTGTCGTTAAAAACGTGCCGTCAAATTGCGGCATTACTTTCGTTCTAATCCCTTTATTGTTTTTAATTTGAAAAAAATCAAAAGTTTCGTTCATTTTATATTCTTTCTCCTCCCCTTTCTCAAAAACCACCTTTTCAATCTCCCAATATCCATTTAATTTAGCAATATCTGCTGGTTTTATTTCCTGTTTGCATCCCACAAACAAAATTGACAAAACCAAAATCATAAAAGTCTTTTTCATAAATATCTATACTATTAATAAGGAGCTGAAACCTGCTGTCCGCTGTATCTTTTGTGCCGAACCCCGGCACAAAAGGATGCCGCTCCCATCAGGGCTAGGGCCTCAGTTTTCAAAAGAAAATTTTCTCGGACTACAAAGATAATCTTATAATCATCAAAAGAAATACTTTATACATTTATTATTTCATTCTTTAAAAAACAAATTCATCAAAAACAAAAAGAACAAACAAATGTCTTATTCTGTCCACATTATAACTTATAGAGGAAATAATTATTTTGAAGGACAATTATTTTTAAGTCACAATTGCTTTGCCGAAAAATTGAAGCAAAAATTAAATTCAAAGTTTTCAACTTCAATTAAAAAATGAAAAAAATATTACTATTAGTTTTTAGTTCATCCTTTCTATTTTCAAAATGTAATCAACACAAACAAGAAAAAAAAATCTACATAAAATCTGAAAAAAAATCAACCGAAAATGAAGACAATCTTTATAAAACAGATACAATTTCAATAAAAAACAGCACTGCAAATAAGTCACATTTAGAAAAGTCTCCAATAAAAATTATAAAAGCCACTTTATTAAACAATAATTATTCTCACCACAAAGACATTAAAGTTATTTACAAAAACTCAAGCAAAAAAGCGATAAAAGCAATCAAATTTGAGTGGTTTTGCATAAATGCATTTGAAGAACCTGCAAGCGGAAATTATTTTTATGGCGAAGGAAAATTTAAAGGGAAAACTACCGATTTAATAAAACCTGGAGAAATCAAAACAGAAATCTGGGAAGATTTTTCGACAGATGCAGATAAAATCATTAAAATTAGAGCTTATTATGTTGTCTTTAATAATGGCACAAAATGGCAACTTAACAAAGATGAAGTTTCATTGTAATTCAAAACTTCTGAAAACAAGTTTGTTAAGACATTAAACTATTTTGCATATTTTTGGTCAAACCCCAAACCAAAAACAAAAAGTCATGACCAAAACAATTTACACCATTCTTTTAGCCCTATTTTTTATAGGTTGCAGCAAAGATTCGTCTGATTCAGATTCTTCTACAATTCCAGAAGAGAGCATGTATTTTCCTCCTTTAACAGGAACAAATTGGGAAACAAAATCTATTTCTGACTTAAAATGGAATCAAAGTGCAGTTCAACCACTTTTAGATTATTTAGAACTCAAACATTCTAAATCATTTATAATTTTAGTTAATGGACGAATTGTCTTAGAGAATTATTTCAACGGACATTCAAGCACAACAAACTGGTATTGGGCTAGCGCAGGAAAAACCTTGACCTCAACAATGACCGGAATAGCTCAGCAAGAAGGTCTTTTAAACATTAATAACAAAGTTTCAGATTACATTGGCACAGGCTGGACAAGTGAAACTCTTGCTCAAGAAAATCAAATTACCTGCAAAAATTTACTTACTATGACATCTGGTCTTGATGACAGCACAGACGAGGTTGATCCCGAAGATTTAATTTACAAAGCCGATGCGGGAAAAAGATGGGCTTATCATAATGTTTATGTTAAACTTCAAGATGTTGTTGCTAAAGCAAGCAAACAAACTTGGGAAAATTATTTCAATACCAAATTAAGAGATAAAATTGGCATGAATGGCAATTGGGTACAACTTGGCGTAAACAGTGTCTACACAAGCACAACAAGAAGTATGGCTCGTTTCGGATTATTAATGCTTAATAAAGGAAAATGGGAAAATAATGTCATTCTAAATGAAAGCTTTTTCAATGAAGCAACCAATACTTCTCAAAATATTAATTTAGGATATGGCTATTTATGGTGGCTAAACGGAAAAGCAAATTACCATTTACCGCAATCTCAGCTGACATTTCAAGGAAGCGTAATTCCAACTGGACCAAGTGATATGTTTATGGCGTTAGGAAAAAACGATCAGAAAATTTATATAATTCCAAGCAAGAAAATGGTAGTTATTAGAATGGGAGATGCTGCAGATAATGTTAATCTTGCTCTATCCGATTTTGATAAAACTTTGTGGGAGAAAATTAATGCTTTGTATCAATAACAAATAGAAATTAGCGATTTAAATTAATTGCCAACCTTTACTTTTTAAAAAGCTTTTGCAATTTTTGCAGAAGCTTTTTTCTTGATCAAAAGGATTTCCACCTTCAGCATCACGCATCAAACATGTTTTTTCTTTACAATGAGGCAAGCCTTCAGTATGGCCTAATTCATGTAAAACCAATTTATAAAATTGTTCGTTTTTATTTTTGCGAGATAATCTAAAATCAGAAACGACGCAAGCTTTTCCAGGTCTGTAACCCAAACCCATTATTCCCCAATCTTTAATTCCGTTTTTAGTTGTACTAATATCAAAATGAGATAATCCAACAATTACAGAATCTTTACCGATATTATTTTTTAGATTTTTAATGATACTATCAGCACGATATCTATTTCTAGGACTGTAAAAGGATTTTTCAGGAAACTCAATATTTCCCTTCAAAACTACTTTCGGATTAATGGCTTTTATCTCAGTAAAAACCTTTTGAGATTGCTTTTGCTGAAAATTACCTAATGGCTGAATAACAATAACTTTTTGAGCTTTTATTGCATCTTCCCTGTTCTTATTTACACAAGACAATAAGCTAAAAAGCAAAATGAAAACACAATATTTCATAAAAGTTAAAAACTCAATAAATCAATTATTATGTTTCTCGATTATTATCGTTTCGTTTGAATTCTTTTAAGAACTCCTAAAAAGAATAAAATTACTCCAAGTACCAACAAAACATAATAAACCGAAAGATTACTTTCTTTCAATACGTTTGCTAAAACAAAACATAATATACTGGCAAAATAAAAAGTTAGAGCCGATATGTTTTTTAAAGATTCAAAACTCATTATATATTATTTAAAGAAACTGTCAACGAATTCATATTTATTAAAGACTTGCAAATCTTCAATTCCTTCACCTACACCAATATATTTAACCGGAATTTGAAATTGATCTGAAATACCAATTACAACTCCACCTTTTGCAGTTCCGTCTAATTTAGTTACAGCAAGTGAAGTCACTTCTGTTGCAGCAGTAAATTGTTTTGCCTGTTCAAAAGCATTTTGACCTGTAGAACCGTCTAAAACCAAAAGCACATCGTGAGGAGCATCGGCAACAACTTTTTGCATTACACGTTTTACTTTTGTCAGCTCGTTCATCAAATTGATTTTATTATGAAGACGTCCAGCAGTATCAATAATAACAACATCTGCATTTTGCGCAACTGCTGATTGTAAAGTATCAAAAGCCACAGAAGCTGGATCGCTTCCCATATTTTGTCTTACAATTGGTACATCAACGCGATCTGCCCACACTTGTAATTGATCGATTGCAGCGGCACGGAAAGTATCTGCTGCTCCTAAAACAACTTTATGTCCAGCTTTTTTAAATTGATAAGCCAGTTTTCCAATCGTTGTTGTTTTTCCTACTCCATTTACGCCGACAACCATTAAAACATAAGGCTTTTTGTCTTTCGGAACTTCAAATTCTGTTGCTTCACCTGTATTAGTTTCAGATAATAACGCGCCAATTTCATCACGAAGAATTTGGTTTAATTCGTCTGTTCCTAAATATTTATCTTCAGCAACGCGTTTCTCAATTCTTGTAATGATCTTCAAAGTTGTATTTACACCAACATCCGAAGCTACCAAAATTTCTTCCAGATTATCTAAAACGTCGTCATCGACTTTAGATTTTCCAGCAACGGCTTTACTTAACTTTGAGAAAAAAGTAGTTTTTGATTTTTCAAGACCTTTGTCTAAAGTCTCTTTTTTATCAGTAGAGAATAATTTTTTAAAAAAACTCATTTTTTTTAGATTATTTTGATTGATAGACTTCTGAATTACCGATTATCAGAAATCCAAATCTTTAAAGAAAGCCAATTGTTTTAAATCTAGCCCCGACTGAAACGAAAATCCTTTTCTTTTGGTGTTCAAAAGAAAAGATTGTAGTGTAAGGCGGGAATTTTGTTTAAAAAAGGCAAATTGTTGTGCTTCTTCAAATTTTCAGACAAATATAGGTAATAAAAAAGCTACTTCCGAATGAAAGTAGCTTTTCTATATAATGTAATTGTAATTATTTCTTTTTCAAGAATTCATCAACTTCTTCAGGAGCCATAATAGATTCTACGAATGTATATGCACCAGTTTTTGGAGATTTTACCATTTTGATGGCTTTTGATAATCTCTTAGAAGATGTTTGTAACGATGCTACGGTTTTCTTTGCCATGATTCAATGTTATTTGAAATTCAATAAATCTTCAAATGAAAAACCATTTGAGATTTTATCAAAATCTCTAATTATTACTTAATTTCTTTGTGAACAGTTACTCTTTTTAAAACTGGATTAAATTTTTTAATCTCTAGTCTATCTGGAGTATTTTTTTTGTTCTTAGTTGTAATATATCTAGAAGTTCCTGCAACACCAGAAGCTTTGTGTTCAGTACATTCTAAAATTACTTGGATTCTATTACCTTTCTTTGCCATCTTGCTATATATTTATTTAGGAAAAGATTATTTGATAAATCCTTCTGACTGTGCTTTTTTCAAAACAGCAGTGATTCCATTTTTATTAATTGTTTTTATCGTAGATGCTGCTACTCTAAGAGTAATCCATCTATCTTCTTCTGGAAGATAAAAACGCTTTTTAACTAAGTTTACAGAAAACTTTCTCTTAGTTTTGTTCATAGCGTGAGAAACGTTATTTCCTACCATCGCTCTTTTACCTGTAAGGTCACAAACTCTTGACATTATACTTATCTTTTATCGTTATTCAAAATCAGGGTGCAAAGAAAAGAAAAATAAACCATTGTAGCAAAAAATTATTGCACAATTTTTAAAATTTCTTTCTGTAATATTTCTAAACTCTTAACTGATGCCCTATCTATCACTTTTTCACGCGGTTGTCCGAAGTTAAATTCTTCAACAATTACTTCGTTTGGCGTTGCAAGTGCGATAAAAACAGTGCCAATTTCGGCATCAGAATCTCCTTTTGACGGACCGGCATTACCCGTCGTTGCTATTCCGTAGTCTGTTTTTAGTAAGCTTTTCACATTCAAAGCCATAGCAGATGCAACTTCAGCACTAACAACCGAAAACTCATCGATTAGAGTTTGCGAAACGCCAAGAACATTTATTTTTACTTCTGTCGCATACGAGACAACACTTCCTTTAAAATAAGTTGACGAACCTGGAACAGCAGACAAAAGCGAAGCAATTCTTCCTCCGGTACAACTTTCTGCTGTAGAAACGGTTTTATTCTCTTTAGAAAGCAATTTGCCAATTACAGTTTCTATTGTTTCATTTTCTTCGTAACCTACTATTATATCATGAATTATAGCGTCTAAAGACTGAACATTACTTTCAATAGCTTCTTCTAATTCTTCTTTATTTGTTCCGCGGGCAGTTAAACGCAAACGAACTCTTCCTGGATTTGGCAGATAGGCCAATTTTATAAATTCGGGAAGATTATTTTCCCAGTGTTCAATACGTTCTGCAACTAAACTTTCACCTTGTCCATATGTTAAAATGGTTTTATGAATAATATAAGGACGTTTGTATTCGCGTACAATTTTTGGAATTATCTCTTCTTCTACCAAATATTTCATTTCATACGGCACTCCAGGAAGCGAAATAAAAACCGTATTTTCTTTTTTCATCCACATTCCTGGCGCAGTTCCCACTTTGTTATGCAAAACCGTACAAGTTGACGGAACCAATGCCTGATCTTTATTTAATTGCGAGATGGGTCTTTTATAAAAACCTTCAATTAATTGTGTTACATGCGCTAGAACTTCTAGATTCACAACTAATTCATCATTAAAATAATCGCAGAATGTTTTTTTAGTTACGTCGTCTTTTGTCGGACCTAATCCGCCAGTTATAATTACGACATCTACTCTATTTTGAAATTGCGCAAAAGTATCTAAAATATGTTTTTTGTCATCGCTTATCGACAGCATTTCAGTTACTTCAACACCAATTCTATCTAGTGATTTAGCAATAAATGCTGAATTTGTATCTACGATTTGCCCAATTAAGATTTCGTCTCCAATGGTTATGATTGCTGCTTTCATATCAGTGAAATATTTTTTGTTTCTTACCTAAATAAGTAAGCCAATAATTTATAAGTAGGAATTTAAACTTTGTCTTTGAAAGGGAGGTATTTAAGCGCTTTTACAAACTATAAGCAGCTTCACAAAATTTAAAAATGATAATCTTGACTTATTCCTAATTTTAAGTAACATTAGAAATAAGTCAATTTTTATATTTTAAAGATCAAAGTCTTTTTTAATTTCTTTAATCGCTTCTTTTACTTGTATCTTAATACTTTTAAAAGTTTCGATAATGTCTTTTTTCTTGCCTTCAGCTTTTGTCCAAGCTTCAACTTGCAAAATTTCTTCGAAAGCTACATTTAAGCCCATTAAATCTAATGTTGGCTTTATTTTATGAGCATACGAATAGGCATATTTATGATCCTTTTTTTTAATTCCTTCTTTGATTTGCTTTAAATCTTCTGGAACTTCTGTAACAAATAAGGTTAAAATTTGATTTACAAATTCTGGATCGTTATCTGAAAGCCCATATACTTTCGAAAGGTTGTATTTTAAAGCCATTATTTTACTTGTATTCTGAATAATTTTTTATCTTCCAAAAAGCCTTCTAAAACATCATTTGGTTTTACAGCTGCAACTCCCGCAGGTGTTCCTGTAAAAATAATATCTCCAATTTTTAATGTAAAAAATTGAGAAACATGAGCAACCAGTTCATCAATTTTCCAAAGCATCATACTTGAATTTCCTTTTTGAACTGTTTCTCCATTTGTTCTTAATTCAAAATTAAGATTTTCCATAGAAACAAAATCAGTTTTTGGCAAAAAATCTCCAATAACCGCCGAGCCGTCAAATGCCTTAGCTTTTTCCCACGGAAGTCCTTTTTCTTTTAATTTACTTTGAAGATCTCGCGCTGTAAAATCGATTCCTACACTAATATCATCATAATATTTATGAGCAAATTTAGGCTCAATATATTTTCCAACTTTATTAATCTTCACGATGATTTCAATTTCATGATGAACATCTTCAGAAAACTCTGGAATTACAAACGGATGCTGTTTCAACAAAACCGCAGAATCTGGTTTCATAAAAACAACAGGCTCGCTCGGACGCTCGTTTTTCAACTCTTCTATATGATTGGCATAATTCCTGCCGACACAGATAATTTTCATTTTTTTTAAGGTTCTAAGATACTAAGGCGCTAAGCTTCTAAGGTAAAAAACTCAGAACCTTAGAAACTTAGCACCTTAGAAGCTTATTTCGTATTTAATTTTCTTAATTTAATTGCTGTCAAAACTTTTTTGGTGTACAAAGGAAAATCAGCGTTTTGAATCCAGCTGAAATATCCTGGTTCAGTTTCTAAAATTTTATCAACTTTAGCACCTTTGTGTTTTCCAAATGTAAAAATTTCTTCGTCATCTTTATCAAAAGCGATCATTCCGGCAAAATCGGCGATTTTTTTACGTGTTGTAAATTCAGACAAAGACTTCATATCATTTTCCAATTCTGGATAACGATCTAATTGCGCTTTTAGGATTTCGTAAGTTGCCATTGTATCTGCTTCTGCCGAATGCGCATTTTCAAGACTTTTTCCACAATAAAATTTCAAAGCCGCACTCAAAGTACGTTCTTCCATTTTATGAAAAATAGTTTGCACATCTACCGAAACTTTATTTTTCATATCAAAATCAACTCCGGCACGAAGCAATTCTTCTGCCAAAAGCGGAATATCAAAACGATCAGAGTTAAATCCGCCCAAATCACTGTCTTTAATCATGTTGTGAATTTGCGACGCCAATTCTGCAAAAGTTGGTTCATTAGCTACTTTTTCATCAGTGATACCGTGAACTGCAGTAGTTTGTGGAGGAATTGGAATTGTTGGATTAACCAGCCAGGTTTTACTTTCTTTGTTTCCGTTAGGAAAAACTTTGAATATTGAAATTTCTACGATTCTATCTTTACCGATATCAATTCCCGTTGTTTCGAGATCAAAAAAGCAAATTGGCTTGTTAAGTTTTAATTCCATTTCTAATTTTTATAAGTTTACAAATGTAATTTTTAAAGCCGAATATCCTCCTTTATTCTCATTTTTTTTGTCGAAAAAAGCTTTCAATTTGGTGAATTTAACATTTATAAAACGAGCCTTAAATAAGTTTCTACATTGAAAGTTAACCTTTTCTTACAAAACAAAAAAATCCGACAAGTTTAAAACCTATCGGATTTGAATTTTATTTATAATTGAATTTAGAAATCTCTATCTACATCAAAAGCTTCTAAATATTCTGCTACTCGTTTTACAAAACTTCCTCCTAATGCGCCATCTACAACTCTATGGTCGTAAGAATGTGACAAGAACATTTTTTGACGGATTCCGATAAAATCTCCTTCTGGAGTTTCAATAACCGCAGGAACTTTACGAATCGCTCCAAGAGCCAAAATTCCAACTTGTGGTTGATTGATAATTGGAGTTCCAAAAACACTTCCAAAAGTACCAACGTTAGTTACCGTATATGTTCCGCCTTGTGTATCGTCTGGCTTTAATTTTCCTGCTTTTGCACGGTTCCCTAAATCGTTAACCGCTTTTGCCATTCCAACCAAATTCAATTGATCTGCATTTTTAATTACAGGAACAATTAAATTTCCGTTTGGTAAAGCTGCCGCCATTCCTAAATTGATGTTTTTCTTTTTAATGATATAATCGCTATCAACAGAAATATTCATACCAGGAAAATCTTTCAAAGCTTTTGCAACCGCTTCCATCATAATTGGAGTAAAAGTTAACTTCTCACCTTCTCTTTTTTCGAAAGCTGCTTTTACTCTATCTCTCCATTTTACAATATTCGTTACATCAACTTCTATAAAAGATTGAACGTGAGCAGAAGTTTGAACCGAAGCGACCATGTAACCTGAAATCAGTTTACGCATTCTGTCCATTTCGACAATTTCGTCACCACCATTTACAGAAACCGGAACTGCTTGCTGACTTTTTTGAGCAACTGGCTCAACAGCTTTTGGAGTTTCAACAACTGTTTTTGGAGCTTCTTCAATCGCTTTTGGTGCTTGTACAGCTCCAGATTTACGATCTTCTATATATTTTAAAATATCTTCTTTTGTAATTCTTCCATCTTTTCCTGAACCAGCTAAATTTTCTAATTCATTTAAAGAAACACCTTCTTCTTTAGCAATATTTTTTACTAACGGAGAAAAGAATTTGTCTGACCCAGAAAAATCTTGAGGTACAGCAACAGTATCTTTTACTTCTTCAATTGATTTTTCAATTGCTGCAGCTTCTGCAGGAACAGCAACATCTTCTACTTTATTTGTTTCTGCAACTGGAGAATCTCCAGCTTCAGTTTCGATAATTGCGATAGTCTGCCCTACTTGCACTAAATCATCTTTACCAAACAATTGCTCAACTAAGATTCCTGACACTTCGCTAGGCACTTCACTGTCAACTTTATCAGTTGCAATCTCAAGTACTGCTTCATCAGCTTCAATTTTGTCTCCAACCTCTTTCAACCAATTGGTAATGGTTGCTTCAGCGACGCTTTCTCCCATTTTAGGAAGCTTTAATTCAAATCTTGCCATATTGTTAATCTAAAAGATGTTTTTGATTTTCAGATTGCGAAATTAATGAATATTTTAAACATAAATTTCATTTAATATAATTTTTTACTCAATTTTTACAATTTGCCCTCTGTCATTTCTTGAATTGCTTCCAATTATGAAACTGGTATTTTTGGGTAAAATTTTAAAAGTAATACTCTTATCTTTAATAGTTTCTATGATTTCAATACATTTTTTGAATGAAATGTATTGATTATCCAAAATGATCTCGGTGCTTTTACCCTTTAAAATCAGGCACGAATTTACCATTTTTTCCTCTTTGAAATTTAAAAAACCAACTTTATTTTCTAAAATCGAAGCCAGTTTTTTAGTGAAATTCTCATTTTCGGAGTAAAAAAAATAACTTTCTGGTAACGGATTCTCTTTTGGTTTTCCTTGAAACATTTTAGCAAATGAAAACAAAAAAGCTCCGATTTTAATAAAGATACTAAAGAACCATGATTTCTTAAAATGTTTTTGATAAAAGAAATTCATAGATTCCTGAAAACGCATCATGTATTTTCCGTCTTTTATTGTGCTTTCTCCTTTATAATGTAGAACTGTAGTTTCATGAAAATAGTAATTATTTTTCTTCATTTGTAAAGCGCGGTATGACAAATCAATATCGTCGGCGTACATAAAACAATTTTCATCAAAACCTTCTAAATCTTCGTAAAGTTTTCTTTCTAAAAACATAAAAGCACCAACCAAAATTTCAACTTTTCCAGTTTCATTTTCGTTTAAATGCTGCGCGTAATATTGATTGAAAAGTTTTGTTTTTGGGAAAATCTTATACAACCCAAAAATCTTTGTGAAAGCAACCCAAGGCGACGGAATGCCGCGTTTGCTTTCTGGAAGAAATACTCCAGTTCCGTCAATTAATTTACAGCCGATAATTCCGAGATTAGTTTGCCTTTCGGCGAAAGCCAGAATCTTAACAAAAGTATCTTCGGCGACAACGGTGTCTGGATTTAAGATACAAACGTATTTTCCTTTCGCTTGACGAACCCCAATATTATTGCCTTTTGGAAAACCAAAATTTTCTTTATTTTCAATTAGTTTTACTTCAGGAAATCGTTCTTTCATAATCAAAACACTTTGGTCTGATGAATTATTATCAATTACAATAATTTCGGCATCGATTGCTGCGATTGCTTTCTGAACACTTAAAACGCATTGTTCCAGAAAGTAACGCACATTATAATTCAGAATAATAACCGATAATTGCATGAATAATTGATTCTGTAAATTTTGCCGAAAGTTAGAAATTTTCTGATAACCCCAAACGCAGTGACCAATCGTTTTTACTAATTCCGTAATCTAAGGCTAAATTACTGCCGTTTCGTTTATTCCATTTGATACGAATTCCGGTTCCAACGGCTGGATTCCATTTTTTAAATTGATAGGTTTCTAATTTTGAAACCGAAGAAATATTGGTAAAAAACACGGCTCCAAGAAATCCATTTCGGGTAATATCTGTTCTGTATTCGGTTTCAAAATAAAGTAACGCATTACTTCTGTAGCGGTTTTTAGTAAATCCGCGTCCCGTTTTTCCTTCGCGATCCCAACCGATACTTGGCAAATCTAAATAATGAGGTTTTCCGCCAAAAGTAGACCAATAAAAGGCACGTGAAGCCCAAACGCGATGTTTTGTTTTGCTAAAAGAATGATATTTTCGAGCATCAAAATACAAAGACTGCCATTTATCGTTGTTTACGCCACTGGTATTCATTCTTAAATCGGCTTCGATATATAAGCCTTCTTCAGGATTTATGATATTTTTTCTAGAATCATATAAACCTTGAATGGCAAATCCGAACGAAGTTTCATCAGCATAATTTCCATCCATATATTGATAATAATCTGTTGGTTCTTCTATATAAGATTCTTCAGAAATATTTTTATAATTATCAAACAGAAAACCGACTCCCAACCGATAATTTCCAACAATCTGTCTGGTAATAAATTGATAAAAACGCCATTGTTTGTAATCGAGCGTTGACATTTCATTTTTAGAATCGTGTTCTCCTAAACCATACGTTAGTTGCGGATAAATCATGTACCGATAATCGCCGATGAAATTCCATTTATTTTCACTCGTATAAATATACGATTGAACTGGAAAAACATATTGATTACTAAAACTAAAATACGGAGAAAATGTAATTTGAGACATTTTGGTTTTTTCGTGATCTTCACCCAAATAAAAAGTCGTTAAAAAAGAAACCACCAAACCAGAATTAGAATTAACACCAACAGGAACAGGCAATAAAGAAAAAGCTAATTTTTTCTGATTTGTTTTTTGAATCGTATCGTGCTTGTGAAAAATGCTATGAATAACATCTAAAATATCTTTATTTTTCACAGTTATATTATCATTTTGAGCATGGCAAAATGATTGAGTCAAAATGAAAAGCAAGATATATTTAATTTTTAAATCATTCATTTACAAATATTTAAAAACAAACTCTTACAAATTTAGAATTTTATCAATAATAACAATTAAAATATTGAAGTAATAAATTAAGAGTTGAAGAATAACCAAAAAGATTATATTTGAAATAACTTAAATTATTTGATTTTGAAAGAATTAAAATTATTTACAATACTTTTCCTATTTACCTTTTGTGCTTTTTCGGCAAATGCTCAGAAAAAGCAAATCGATCTTGTAAAATCTAACAAATGGTTTATTGCTGGACCTTCGATTGAAAATGAAAAAATAATTAATGCATCTCGTTTAAAAAGCGGAATAATTATAGTTACTGCAAAAGATAATCCGAAAGGAGAAATTGAATTGAATGTTACCATTACACCTTCTGAAACGAATGATGGAATTCCGGCCCATCTTTCAAACGAATCAAAGTTTATAGAAATTACGTATCAATCTTCTCAAATTATAAAACTGCAAGCAAGAGAAGGAAATGTAGAAGGGACTGGTTGTGTGCATGGAGGTTCGCATCCGAGAGTAAGTTTGCCTGCGTCTCCGAAACATTTTTCTACAATTAAAATTCCGTGGACAGATTTTAGACAAGATGAACTTCCTGATGGGAAAACTTTAGACATAAACAATTTATGCAAATTCAACTTTGTGAATTATAATCCTGTTTCTGGATCTGTCTTGAAGATTAAATCTGTTATTATAATTTGATTTTGATTTTTAACGCAAAGCGCGCAAAGCTTATTAAGTGAGTTTTACAAACTGTAAGTTCACAAAGCTTTGTTTTGATTAAGCTTTGTGAACTTTTTATATTTTTAAATATTTTTCTCAAAAATTCTTTGCGCGCTTTGCGAAAAATCTTTGCGAACTTTGCGTTAAAATTTAAATCTATAATTGCATTTGAATTTTATATTTATTTAAAATCTTCATTACAAAAAGCATTATTGTAGAAAACACCAAAGACCAGATAATTCCAGGAACGCCTACTCTAAAATATCCTGGAATAATATGAATATTAAAAGCTTTACAGAAATAATAAATAATACCTGGTAAAATATAAATCAACAACGGATTTGCGGCTGCGGGCATAAAAAATTTGCTCCATTTTGTTTGTTTTTTAACTTCCATCAACCAATATAAAAAGTAAAATATGACGGTACAAATTCCAGCTGAAATCATTGTCCACGAAGGAGTTCCTTGTATTTTTGAAATTCCGAAATAAGGACGAAGAAAACATCCGATTCCAAAAAAGAAAATAATAAAACCGATAACTGCCCAATTGATTTTATTTTCAATTTTTCGATCAAAAAACAACAACGATATGACAACTCCAGACGTAGCCAAAGCGGCGTGCGTTAAATGTCCAGCGATAAAACTAAGCCAAGAAGAATTTTGCACAAAAGAGTTTTCTGTTAAGTTTAAAGAATTCATTGCGATGCAAAAAACTAGAAATCCGATCATTGCGAAAAGATTTCCCGAAACCAACCAATAATAAATAACTGTAAAAAGATACGCCCAACCAATTAAACCCAAAATTCCCCACCATTTTGGCGTAATTCCGATTGCTCCAGTTTCTTCTTGAATATACAGAAAGTACAAAGCAACTAAGACCAACATTCCTCCATATTGCAGCACATTTTTTAACCAAACCGGAAACTCTTTCGAATATTTATTCCAAATCGGAATTGGCATGATATAAGCTAATAATGCCCAAAAAACGGGCGCAATAATCATTTTTGAAGCGTCGTAACCGTATTCGGCATTTACCATAAAAACACCAATTATTATTAGTGCAATGGCTCTTTTGAGCGTGTGAGTCCAAATTGTTTTCGAACTGTCACCTTTTAGTAATCTTGCATTAAAAGCAAACGGAATTGACATTCCAACAATAAATAAAAAAGCTGGAAAAACTAAATCTACAAAAGTCATGGCATCTGCATCTGCGGGCATGTGCCTCATCCATTGCGGAACATTTTTAATACTTGCCAATTCATTTACAAAAATCATTACAAAAATGGTAATTCCACGCAAAGCATCAATAGAAATAATTCTCTGATTGAATAAATTCTCTTTTATTTTCATAATTTTTTATCATTTTACTAAAAATCAAATATAACATAATTCTAAAACGGGTAATTAGAATTTCTACATTAATTTTGTAAGCTAGAAAATTGAGTTGTAAAGTTTTGCCCCATGTTATCTTTCTTCAAATCCAAACCTATATTAAAGGATCTATTAGACGGTAGTTTTGTAGATATACATTCGCATGTTTTGCCGGGAATTGATGATGGCGCTCAAAATATCGAAAAATCTGTAAAGCTTTCTCTTTCTTTAGAAAAAATAGGAGTTTCTCAGATTATTACCACGCCACACATTAATCATTATGTTTGGAATAATACGCCTGAGATTATTGAGTCTAAACTTCAGGAAACAAAAGACGCACTGCTAAAAAATAATATTACAGCGCCAATTCAGGCAGCTGCAGAATATTTTATAGACGATTGGTTTGAAAAACATTTTAAAGAAGACAAATTACTGACTTTAAAAGACAATTATGTGTTGATTGAAATGTCGTATTTAAATGCGCCATTAAATCTTTATAAAACTATTTTCGAATTGCAAGTTGCGGGTTATATTCCAGTTTTAGCACATCCGGAACGTTATGTATTTTATCATAAAAAATTTAGTGAATACGAAAAACTAAAAGATGCTGGCTGTCTTTTTCAGTTGAATTTACTTGCTGTTGTAGAATATTACGGTTCGAGAATTGGCAAAGCGGCAGACGAGCTTTTGAAAAAAGGAATGTACGATTTCTGCGGAACCGATGTTCATCATAAAAATCATATTCATGCTTTTGATCAGAAAATAAAAATTGACCATATTGAGAATCTAAAAGAAGTTATCGCCAATAATCAGTTTTTTAAATTTTGATTAATAGGCGTTCTCTTCGCCTTTAATAATATTGATAATCGTTTTTACAACAATTTTTATATCAAGCAGAAAACTCCAGTTTTCGATATACCAAATATCATATTCTACTCGATTTTCCATATCGCTTAGAACTTTTGTTTCTCCTCTAAAACCATTTACCTGCGCCCAGCCAGTAATTCCTGGTTTAGCATATTGACGAACTAAATAGTTGCTAATTAAATCGCTGTACTCTTTTGCAAGATTAACCATATGCGGTCTTGGCCCAACAACAGACATATCTCCCCAAAAAACGTTAAAAAATTGAGGCAGTTCATCTATACTAGTTTTTCTAATAAAAGCTCCAAATTTAGTGATACGGCTGTCTCCTTTTTCAGCTTGTTTATTGTGCGCCAAACCATTAACATACATACTTCTAAATTTTAAACACATAAAAGAACGATTATCTCTTCCTGCTCTTTCTTGTTTAAAAAATATTGGTCCAGGCGATTCTAACTTAATGATAATCATAATTATCGGAAACAACCATGGAAAAACAAGAAGTATAACCAAACCGGAAAAAACAATATCGAAAACCTTTTTCAATAACCGATTTGAAGCAAATTCCATTGGTTCTAGACGAAACATTAATACAGGTGTATTTTCGTAAAAAGTCACTTCAACTTTGCTCGCTTTTGTATAAAGTTGAAAATCTGGAATGAATTTTATACGAATCATATTTTGTTCGCAAATTTCAATAAGTTCATTGATTATGTCAATATTATCGATATGCAACGCGACATACATTTCATCGATTTTATTTTCTATTGAAAACTTTTTTACGTTTTCAAACTGACCGATAATGAGAGACGGATCAACAAAAGTTTCGTTTTGTTTTTCATCAAAAAAACCTAAAAATTTATAACCGTACGTTAAATCTTTCGCTAATACTTTACGGATTTTTTCTCCACTTTCGTTAGCTCCGACAATAATGAAAGTTTTAAAATTATACCCTTTACTTCGTACGTATTTCAAAAGTTTCATTGATAAATATCTAGTAATCATCAACAAACTAAAAAATATCACGTAAAAATATACCATTCTAAGTCTAGAAATATCGGCATATTTTAAATAAACAATTGCAATAGAAATTAAAGCTGCATGAATAGAAATCTTTTTTATTGTTCTCCACAAAATAGACTCAATTGGCTCAACGCGGATGCTTCTGTTCGAATCGCTTTGAAGCAATAAAGCAATCCAAACGAAATTTGCCAAAAGAGAAATTGCTTGTTCTTCTTTTGTCAAAAGTTTATCTAAACTTCCGAATCTTGCAATTGAAGAAAATACCGTTGCTAAATTTAGCAGTATTACATCTACAATTACAAACAAAAGCTTGAAGTAGCGAGAGATTCGGTAATGTGAAAGTTTCTGTAAAATCTTCATTATGGGTTAAACTTTATTCTAAAGAATAGAAAACAATGGTATTTTAGTGTTGCAAAGTAACATTTAAATTATATTTTTTAATACATATTTTATTCTATTATTTAAAACTTTACTTTTAAGGTATGCAAATTTAATATTGCAATTATGTTAAAAATAATTTTCTTCTTTTTTGCAATTTCAACAACTGCTTACGCGCAAATTTCAGGATGTACAGATCCGCATGCCGAAAATTACAATTCGAAAGCAACAGAAAACGATGGAAGCTGCACTTATAAATCTTTAAAATTAAAACCTCAATATTCAATTCAGTTAAGCGATTCTATAAAAGAAACTTCAGGATTAATCGCTTTCGAAAATTTATTGTGGACACACAACGACGATCATGATAAAACCATTTACGGATTAGATTCTTTAGGAAAAATTAAAAGAAAAATCGTTCTTGAACAAGCTGTAAATAACGATTGGGAAGAAATTGCACAAGACAGCACGCATATTTATATTGGCGATTTTGGCAATAATTATTCAGGAAATAGAACAGATTTAAAAATTCTTAAAATCGAAAAAAAATCTTTTTTAGAAGAAAATCCTAAAATAGAAACCATCTCTTTTTCTTATTCTAATCAGATCGATTTTTCTGCTTCAAAACCAAATAAAACAGATTTTGATTGCGAAGCTTTTATCGTTTCTAAAGACAGCATTTATTTGTTTACCAAACAATGGAAATCTTCTAAAACGAATATTTATGCACTTTCAAAGCAATCTGGAACTCAAATTGCAAAATTAAAATCGACACTCGATACAAAAGGTTTAGTTACTGGCGCAACATATTTAGAAGAAAAAAAACTAATTACGTTGTGCGGCTACACCAAAATCGGAAAACCATTTCTTTATTTGCTCTATGATTTTAAAAATGGTGATTTTTTATCTGGCAATAAAAGAAGAATCGATTTAAAACTTTCTTTTCACCAAATTGAAGGAATCGCAACTAAAGATGGATTGCATTATTTTTTGACGAATGAAAATCTTGTTCGAAAACCTATTATAAATGTTTTGCAGCAAATTCATTATTTTGATTTGAGTGCTGTTCTTAATTTCTATCTCCATAAATAATTCGCAAATCGTAAGATAATAGTTTACTTTTGCAAAAAGTTATGTTTTTCAAAACACTCATAACTTATAATTTATAACTTATAATTTACAAAGTGAATTACCTTTCTGTAGAAAATATATCGAAGTCATTTGGCGAAAGAGTCCTTTTTGACAACATTTCTTTTGGAATTAATAAAGACCAAAAAATTGCTTTTATTGCCAAAAATGGTTCTGGAAAAACAACTATTATGAGTATCATTAATGGTTTAGACGAACCTGACACGGGACAAGTTGTTTTGAGAAAAGGCATCAGAATGGCGTTTTTATCTCAAGATAATAATCTTCAAGATGAATTGACGATTGAAGAAAGTATTTTCGCTTCAGACAATGAAACGCTTAAAATAATTGAAGCTTACGAAAAAGCACTTGAAAACCCAAATGACGAAGAAGCGTATCAAAAAGCTTTCGACGGAATGGATCAGCATAATGCATGGGATTTTGAAACGCAATACAAACAAATTCTCTTCAAATTAAAACTGGAAGATTTTAAACTTAAAGTAAAAAATCTTTCTGGTGGACAGAAAAAACGTCTTTCATTGGCTATCATTTTGATTAATCGCCCAGATTTATTGATTTTGGATGAGCCAACCAACCATTTAGATCTTGAAATGATCGAATGGCTTGAAAGTTATTTTGCAAAAGAAAATATTACGTTGTTTATGGTAACGCACGACCGTTTCTTTTTAGAACGTGTTTGCAACGAAATTATCGAATTGGACAACGGAAAATTATATCAATACAAAGGAAACTACTCTTATTATTTGGAGAAAAAAGAAGAACGTGTTACTTCTGAAAACTCAAGTATTGACAAAGCTAAAAACTTATTTGTAAAAGAATTAGAATGGATGCGCCGCCAGCCAAAAGCGAGAACAACCAAATCTAAATCGCGTCAGGATGATTTTTATGTAATTAAAGAAAAAGCACAAAGCAGACGTAAAGAAAATAAAGTTGAGCTTGAAATTAATATGGAAAGAATGGGAAGCAAAATTATTGAGCTTCACAAACTTTCTAAAAAATTTAAAGACAAAGTTATTTTGGATAATTTTAGTTTTGATTTTCAGCGTGGCGAAAGAATCGGAATTATTGGTAAAAATGGAACTGGAAAATCGACTTTCTTAAATCTTCTGACAGGAACAATTCCGCCAGATAATGGACGTGTTGTAAAAGGAGATACCATAAAAATTGGATATTACACACAATCTGGAATTAACCCAAAACCAGGTCAACGCGTTATTGATATTATTAAGGAATACGGAGAATATATTCCGCTTGCAAAAGGAAAAATTATTTCGGCTTCGCAATTGTTAGAGCGTTTTCTTTTTGATGCTAAAAAACAATACGATTACGTAGAAAAGTTAAGCGGTGGAGAATTAAAACGTTTGTATTTATGTACAGTTTTGATTCAGAATCCCAACTTTTTGATTTTGGATGAGCCAACAAACGATTTGGATATTGTGACTTTAAACGTTTTAGAAAGTTTCCTTTTAGATTATCCAGGCTGTTTACTTGTTGTTTCGCACGACCGTTACTTTATGGATAAAATTGTGGATCATTTATTTGTGTTTAGAGGACAAGGTGAAATCGAAAATTTCCCTGGAAACTATTCTGATTTCCGTGCTTATGAAGACAGCGCTGATGTTGCTCAAAAGGAAGAAAACAAAGCCGAAAAGAAAGATTGGAAACAAAATAATCCAACTGGAAATCTGAGTTTTAACGAGCAAAAAGAATATCAAAAAATCGAAAGAGAAATAAAAGATTTAGAAATTGAAAAAGTCAAAATCGAACAATTATTTGCTGACGGAAAAGTAGCTGACGCTGATATTGAAAAGAAAGCTAACGAATTACAAAACATCATTAAAAAAATAGACGCAAAAGAAGAACGCTGGTTTGAACTTTCTGCGAAGATAGAAGGATAGATTTTTTAGTTTTCAGTCTCGGTCGCAGTTTTCAGTTTTTTAACAAAAAGTAAACTTTTTCTTTCTTTTTTTATTATTCTTGCAGAAAATAAAAAATGGATTTTAAAGAATTACTGGCTTATAAAAAGTCTTTTGAATTGGCAATGGAAATTTTTGAGATTTCTAAATCATTTCCAAAAGAAGAAAAATATTCGTTAACCGATCAAATTAGACGATCTTCTAGAAGTGTTGCTGCCAATATTGCAGAATCTTATCGAAAAAGAAGATACACGAATCATTTCATAAGTAAGTTAACCGACAGTGATGCTGAAAACTCAGAAACTTACACTTGGCTTGAATTTTCATTGAAATGTAAATACATAGATCAAGAAACATTTGAAAAATTAAATATAAAAAGCCTTGAAATTGGAAAATTGATCAATTACATGATTAATAACCCAAACAAATTCGGATGCAGCAACTGAGACTGAAAACTGAGACTGAAAACTTTTTTATTTATATTTACGACCTTTAAAAAAATTAAATACCACATGAAAAAATTATTATTTGCATTATTTGCATTGACACTTTTGGTTTCTTGTACTGGTTCTTCAGACATTTCTTTACCTCCAGCTAAAGATTATACAGCAGAAAATGACAAAGAAATTACCGATTATTTAACCAAAAACAATTTAACTGCAACAAAAAGCAGCACTGGTTTATATTACATCATCACTGAACCTGGTACTGGTGCTAAACCAACAGCTAGCTCAAAAGTAACAGTTGCTTACAAAGGTTATTTCACAAACGGTAATGTCTTTGATAAAAGTGGCGCAGAAGGAATTTCATTCCCTCTTTCTGAAGTAATCAAAGGTTGGACAGAAGGAATTACTTACTTTAAAGAAGGTGGAAGCGGCGTTTTACTTATTCCATCACATTTAGGATATGGAAGTTACGCACGTACAGGAATACCAGCTGGTTCTGTACTTCTTTTTGATGTAAAATTGATCAAAGTAAATTAATTACGTATTGTAGATTTATAAATGCTTTTTCAAATAAAATCTTATCTAAAATTCCTTTGGGATTCTAAAAATGAACACGCAGTTCATTCGCCTTTTGTTTTTAATTTATTAACTAAATGCTTTTATGATAAGAAAAGAAAACCTGAATACCGCATTTTAGAAAATTATAGAAAATCACTTTTAAAGAATAAAAATTTTATTGAAGTAACCGATTTTGGTGCTGGCTCTAAAGTTTTCAAGTCAAACCGAAGACAGATTGCTAAAATTGCACAAACAGCAGGAATTTCGCCAAAACGAGCAGAATTATTGTTTCGTGTAACGAATTATTTTCAGCCAAAAAACATTTTAGAGATCGGAACTTCTTTAGGATTAGCAACTTCTGCTTTAGCTTTAGGATCCCGAAGCCTCGGGACGAAAGCTAAAGTAATTACTTTAGAAGGCTGTCCGAATACAGCAGGAATTGCAAAAAATCAATTAACAGAATTTGATTGTAATAATGTAGATCCGATTGTAACTGAATTTGAAAATTATCTTCAAGATATTAATCTGAGACTAAGAACTGAGACTGAAAACTTTGATTTAATTTATTTCGATGGTAATCATTCTAAAAAAGCAACTTTAGCTTATTTCGAACTTTTATTACCGACAATCAATAACGATTCTGTTTGGATTTTTGACGACATTCATTGGTCAGCAGAAATGGAAGAAGCTTGGACAACCATTAAAAATCATCCAAAAGTAAAAGTAACGATTGACACTTTTCAATGGGGATTTGTATTCTTTAGAAGAGAACAAGAAAAAGAGCATTTTATAATACGAGCATAAAAAAAAAAGACGATCATAAATGATCGTCTTTTTTTTCTAATTCAAAATTTTTAAAGCTTATTTTTTAGCTTCTTTGTTTTCTTCAGATTTTGCTCCCATTCTGTTAACAGTATACATTGGTGCAAATTTAATTTTTAAACCTGCAATTTTCCTATTGTCTTCAGATGTTAAACCTTCTTTTTCAACTGTATTTTTACGACTGTCAAGTGCTTCGTACATCAGCTTAACTTCATCCCAGTCTTCTCTAGAATATTTATCTTTATTATTTTCAACTGTATGAACAAATTGTTGGCAAACACTATGAATGTTTTTAGCATTAACCCAGTCAAAGTTCATATCGTCTCCAATTTTTCCTTCACCAAACAAGGCATTTCTTAATTGTTGTTTAGGACTTGGAGCCGGTGGGGCTAAAAGGGTAGTCATTTCGTTTTTAAATTCCTCGTATTTTGCTTTACTCGTATTTATTTTTTCTGTTTGAGCCGCATTATCTTTAATGTCAGCCAAAGCTAAACTTGCTTCTGCAGATCTTCTGTCATACTCTGCTTCTACAGCTTGCCAATTTTCTTTCAAATCATCGGCTTTTACATTTTTAACTGAATCGACGTAGGTTACATATGAATCAATTGTTTTTTGTGCTTTTTCTTGTTTTTCATCTTTACACGATGTAAAGCTCAGAGCCAATAATGCAATTCCTGTAGCTATTTTGATATTTTTCATAATCTTGATTGTTTTAATTAATAATATCAAATTTACTCAATACACAATAGCTAAAATTACATTATTACCACTTTTTAACAATCAAAAACATATTAAAACTGTAAAAATCAAAAAATAACAGCAATTATATAAAAATACATCAAAATAATATAACGGTTTTAAAAATATAAGCAGGTTATTAAATAACATTGTAAACGAAAGATGATTTGTAACAAAAACCAAATATGAACTACTTATCAATTTTATTGAAAAGTGTTTTGTACTTTTAAATCCAAAATTGAAAAATCAAATGGCTGAACCATTAATTAAAATAACTGACATCAGACGAAATTTTGTTCTGGGTAACGAAATCGTTTATGTTTTAAAAGGAATCGATTTAGAAATTAATAAAGGAGAATATGTTGCTTTAATGGGACCTTCTGGATCTGGAAAATCTACATTAATGAATTTATTAGGCTGTTTAGACACTCCCACTTCAGGACGTTATATATTAAATGGAAAAGACGTCAGCCAAATGAAAGATGATGAATTAGCCGAAATCAGAAATAAAGAAATTGGTTTCGTTTTTCAGACTTTCAATCTTTTACCAAGAACTACGGCTTTAGATAATGTTGCGCTTCCTATGATTTATGCCGGTTACGGAAAAACGGATAGAATTGCACGAGCTACCGAAGTTTTAAAACAAGTAAATCTTGCAGACAGAATGGATCACCAACCCAATCAACTTTCTGGAGGACAACGTCAGCGTGTTGCAGTTGCGAGAGCTTTGGTAAATAAACCTTCGATTATCCTAGCCGATGAACCAACTGGAAACTTAGACAGTAAAACTTCTGTAGAAATCATGAAGCTTTTTGGAGATATTCACGCGCAAGGAAATACGGTAATTCTAGTAACTCACGAAGAAGATATCGCTGCTTATGCACACAGAGTTATTCGTTTAAGAGACGGTTTAATTGAAAGTGACACGACTAAATAGTTTAACCGTTTATTTGGTTAATTGTTTAATCGCAAAAAAGAGAAACCTTAGAATCTTAGCATCTCAGAACCTTAGTATCTTAAAAAAATGAAAGTATATACCAAAACAGGCGACAAAGGTACAACAGCTCTTTTTGGAGGAACTCGCGTACCAAAAGACCATATTAGAATTGACAGTTACGGAACTGTTGATGAATTAAATTCTTATATAGGATTAATCCGTGATCAGGAAATTGACTCACATTATAAAACCATTTTAATCGAAATTCAGGATCGCCTTTTTACAGTTGGTGCCATTTTGGCAACTCCACAAGAAAAAGAAGTTTTGAAAAATGGAAAACTTCGCTTAGAAAATCTCGGAATTATAGATTCAGATATTGAATTATTAGAAAACGAAATAGATAAAATGGAGGAAAGTCTTCCGCAAATGACTCATTTTGTTTTGCCAGGTGGTCATCCTACCGTGTCACATTGTCATATTGCGCGTTGTATTTGCCGTCGAGCGGAGCGTTTAGCGGTACATTTAAGCCACAACGAACACGTTCCTGAAATCGCAATTATGTACTTAAACCGACTTTCTGACTACCTTTTTGTCTTGGCACGGAAGTTGTCGTTTGACTTAAAAGCGGAAGAAGTAAAATGGATTCCGCGTAAGTAAGCAGTCACAGTTTTTCAGTTTTCAGACTGAATACTAAAACAAAAAACTGAATACTAAAAAATCAGCTATTAGTAGCAAAATTCATTTTTTTAAACTGAAAACTGCCACTGAAAACTGAGTACTAACAAGGACGTTCTTAAATTTTATTAAAATAAATCAAAATTTACTTGTCTTTTTCAGTAAAAAATTTATTTTTGCACAAACTAAACAGATAACAGATGTATTGGACATTAGAATTAGCATCTTATTTAAGTGATGCGCCATGGCCTGCTAACAAAGACGAACTTATAGACTACGCAATTAGAGCTGGTGCTCCATTAGAAGTAGTGGAAAACCTTCAGTCAATCGAAGATGAAGGCGAGATATATGAATCAATGGAAGAAATTTGGCCTGATTATCCAACAGACGAAGATTATCTTTGGAATGAGGATGAATATTAAAAAAATAAACCAAATGAAAAAGTCTCATCACAGAGGCTTTTTTTTTGGTTCAAATACATATTAAATAATAAAGAAATACAATAAATCATGAGTTTCATAAACAGTATTATTAAAGTCTTTGTAGGTGATAAATCACAGAAAGATGTCAAAGCTTTACAACCTTACTTAAATAAAATTAAAACATTCGAAACTCCTTTAATGAGTCTATCAAACGACGAATTAAGAGGCAGAACTGTTTATTTTAAAGATAGAATAAAAGAAGCTAGAGCTGATAAAGATGCTAAAATTGCTACGCTTAAAGCGGAAGTAGAAAACATCGAAGACATCGACAAAAGAGAAGATCTTTATGATGCTATTGATGCTCTTGAAAAAGAAGCTTACGAGATTTCAGAAAAAACTTTATTGGAAATTCTTCCAGAAGCATTTTCTGTTGTAAAAGAAACGGCTCGTCGTTTTAAAGAAAACTCACATATTGAAGTTACTGCAACTCCAAAAGATCGCGAATTTTCAGCAGCTAAACCTTATATTACTATTGAAGGTGATAAAGCAGTTTGGGCTAACAAATGGAATGCTGCAGGAAAAGACATCACTTGGGACATGATTCACTATGATGTTCAGTTAATTGGTGGTATGGTTTTGCACGAAGGTAAAGTTGCCGAAATGCAAACGGGAGAAGGTAAAACTTTGGTTGCTACTCTTCCTCTTTACTTAAACGCTTTAACTGGAAATGGAGTTCACTTGGTAACGGTGAATGACTATTTGGCAAAACGTGATAGTACATGGAAAGCGCCTTTATTCGAATTCCACAGCTTATCTGTTGATTGTATCGATAATCACCAACCAAGTACAGAACAAAGAAAAAAAGCATACGACGCAGATATCACTTACGGAACTAATAATGAGTTTGGTTTTGACTATTTAAGAGATAACATGGCGCACTCGCCAAGCGATTTAGTGCAAAGAAAACACAATTATGCAATTGTCGACGAGGTCGATTCTGTATTAATTGATGATGCTAGAACACCGCTTATTATTTCAGGACCAGTTCCTCAAGGAGATCGTCATGAATTTAATGAGTTGAAACCAAAAATTGAAAACTTAGTTGCACAACAACGTCAACTAGCAAATGGTTTCTTGGCGGAAGCTAAAAAATTAATTAAAGAAGGAAATACTAAAGAAGGCGGATTCTTATTGTTAAGAGCTTACAGAAGTTTACCTAAAAATAAAGCATTAATTAAATTTTTGAGTGAAGAAGGAATTAAACAATTGCTTCAAAAAACTGAAAATCAATATATGCAAGATAACAATCGCGAAATGCATAAAGTGGATGAAGCTTTATATTTTGTGATTGAAGAAAAAAACAATCAAGTTGAATTGACAGACAACGGTATTAAATACCTTTCTGGAGATACTGATGCGGATTTCTTCGTTTTACCAGATATTGGAACTGAAATCGCTGCAATCGAAAAACAAAAACTAGATAAAGATTCTGAAGCAGAAGCTAAAGAAAGATTATTTCAAGATTTTGGAGTAAAAAGCGAGCGTATTCATACTTTAACACAACTTTTAAAAGCATATGCTTTATTCGAAAAAGATGTAGAATATGTTATCATGGACAACAAAATTATGATTGTCGATGAGCAAACAGGTCGTATCATGGACGGACGTCGTTACTCAGACGGTCTTCACCAAGCGATCGAAGCTAAAGAAAACGTAAAAATCGAAGCTGCTACACAAACTTTTGCAACCGTTACATTACAGAATTATTTCAGAATGTACAGCAAATTAGGTGGTATGACAGGTACAGCGGTTACTGAAGCTGGAGAGTTATGGCAGATTTATAAATTGGATGTTGTTGAAATTCCAACTAACCGTGGAATCTCAAGAATTGACAAAGAAGATTATATTTACAAAACAACACGTGAGAAATTCAACGCTGTTATTGAAGACGTTACTGAATTATCACAAGCAGGAAGACCAGTATTGATTGGAACAACTTCTGTAGAGATTTCAGAATTATTAAGCCGTATGCTTAAAATGAGAGGAATCACGCATAACGTATTGAATGCTAAAATGCACAAGCAAGAAGCACAAATCGTTGAAGAAGCTGGAAAAGCTGGAGTTGTAACTATTGCAACAAATATGGCTGGTCGTGGTACCGATATTAAATTATCTCCAGAAGTAAAAGCTGCGGGAGGTTTAGCAATCGTGGGTACAGAGCGTCATGATTCTCGTCGTGTAGACAGACAGTTACGTGGTCGTTCTGGTCGTCAAGGAGATCCAGGAAGTTCTCAATTCTACGTTTCTCTTGAAGATAACTTAATGCGTTTATTCGGTTCTGAAAGAGTTGCAAAAGTAATGGACAGAATGGGACTTAAAGAAGGTGAAGTTATTCAACATTCTATGATGACTAAATCTATCGAACGTGCTCAGAAAAAAGTTGAAGAAAACAACTTTGGTGTTCGTAAACGTTTATTAGAATATGATGACGTAATGAACTCTCAACGTGAAGTAGTTTACAAACGTCGTCGCCACGCTTTATTTGGTGAGCGTTTGAAACTGGATATTGCGAATATGCTTTATGATACTTGCGAGGTAATTGTTAACAACAATAAAATTGCAAATGACTTTAAAGGTTTTGATTTTGATTTAATTCGTTATTTCGGAATTACATCTCCTATTTCAGAAGCAGATTTCACTAAATTAACAGATATTGAAATTACTGGAAAAGTTTATAAAGAGGCTTTAGCATTCTATACTGAAAAAACAGAAAGAAGTGCAAGAGAAGCTTTCCCAATTGTTAAAGGCGTTTACGAAGAGCCAAACAATCATTTTGAAAGAATTGTAGTTCCATTTACAGACGGAATCAAAACTTTGAATGTGGTAACTGACTTGAAAAAAGCGTACGATAGCGAAGGTGCTCAATTGATTGCTGATTTTGAGAAAAACATCACACTTTCTATTGTTGATGAAGCTTGGAAAAAACACTTACGCAAAATGGACGAATTGAAACAATCTGTTCAATTGGCTGTTCACGAGCAAAAAGATCCATTGCTTATTTACAAATTAGAAGCTTTCAATTTGTTTAGAGGAATGTTAGACAACGTTAACAAAGAAGTAATTTCATTCTTATTCAAAGGTGATTTACCAGCTCAAAACGTTCCTGAAATTCAAGAAGCAAGAGAAGTACGTCAAAAAGAAAACTTTAAATTAAGTAAAGACGAAATTCCAAACAGCGAAGATATTAACCGCGAAGCTGGAGAAACTCAACAACGTCAAGTTACAGAAACTATCGTTAGAGATATGCCAAAAATCAACAGAAATGATACTGTTACGGTTCAAGAAGTTGCAACTGGTAAAACTGAAACAATGAAATTCAAAAAAGCAGAAAGTTTATTAGCTGCTGGAACTTGGGTTTTGGTTAATGAATAAATTTTTAAGTATTCAGTCGCAGTAACAGTTTACAGACTGATACTTTATAAATAAAAAGACCGATAGTTTAAAACTGTCGGTCTTTTGTTTTTTAAGTAAAATATTTTTTCCCAATTATACACAAGTACTGCAAACTGAGACTGTAAACTGAGACTTACCTAGGGTTATCTAAATAATATCGTTCTTCTATTCTTTTTATATCTTTTATAGAATTCTTCGCCCACTGCAAACGTTTCACTAAAATTTCTTCCTCTGTAAGTTTCCAATTTATATCAGATCTGCGAAGTCTATTGGTTAGATCTTGAATAATTATTGCCGCTGAAACAGAAATATTCAAACTTTCTGTAAAACCAACCATCGGAATTTTCAAAAAACCATCGGCTTTATCTAAAATTTCTTGAGAAAGTCCATCACGTTCTGTTCCGAAAAATAATGCACTTGGTTTTGTAATATCGAAATCTTCCAGCAAACAATCATTTTCGTGTGGTGTTGTTGCAATAATTTGATATCCTTTATTTTTCAAAGTAGAAACACAATTAGTAATAGAATCAAATTGATTGATATCAACCCATTTTTGAGCGCCCATTGCTATTTCTTTATCGATTCTTTTCCCAAAACGCTGTTCAATTATATTTAATTCCTGAATTCCGAAAACTTCACAACTTCTCATTACAGCGCTTGTATTGTGCATTTGAAAAACATCTTCAACCGCAACTGTAAAATGTTTGGTTCTGTTTTCTAATACTTTTAAAAAATTAGCTTTTCTATTATCAGTTAATATATTTTCTAAGAATGCTAGGTAATCTAAATCAATCATTTTTAATATTTTTATTGGCAATTATAGTATTAATTACATTGTACAAAACAAAAGTATTCCAATCTTTTTGATAGGAGTAACCACGATTAAAGTCTAGTGGATTTTCTTTTGAATAAACAGAAACATAAGTAGTATACTTTCTAATTCCTACATCATTCCACACAATTATTTTTTTTTCCTGCTTAAGAAGTTTTGAAACCGTAATAATTACTCCCTCGGGATTAACATTCACATCTCCGATATAAAAAGATTTACCGCTTTTAAAATCTTCAATAAATGACAATGTTTTTTCCTTAAAATACAAATCCCAAATTGAACCGATTATTTCCGAATAAAGCTCATGAACTTTAAATTTCTTAATTCCAAAATAACTAGTAAATTTTATCTTTAAAATTTTATCCTCAAAATTCTTAATTTGGATTTGATATTCTCTTCCAAAAACAATACGATATTGGTATAAAGTAATACCATAACAAAATTCTTTTATATCATCTGTTTTAAAAGATGTAAAACCATTATTTACCAAATCCTTATCTTCAAATCGAATAAAATCAGGATGTAAATGCAATTCTCTCTTGTAATTATCCAAGAAACTTCTTTTAATCTTTAATTTAAGTTCCGTTTTCAAATCAATTAAATTTAGTTTGCGAAAATAACTATTTCATTTGAAAAATTTCCGATTTGATTTTCATTGAATAACAATCAAAAAACTTAACATAAAATAAAAAAGAAACATATAGTTTTTAAGGATAAGAAATTTAATATCCAAAGTGGTATCAAAACAAATTCTTGGGTTTGAATATTTGGGTTTGATTTACTTTTTATTAAAAATACCATCTACAACACCATAAAAAACGGCTTCTCCAAATGTTTTCTTTTCTTCTTGATCTGGAAAAATAGGTTCTGGTTTTATATTACTCATTTCTCTTTTTAATAATAACTTTGTATTTACAAAAGAGTAATATTTTTGTGATTCAATTTTAGTTGGGTTGAATCCAGGTTTCGGATTATAAATAGAAAATGGAGCAGAAGAATTATAATACTTCTGAAATTGAAGCATTAATGGAGTTTCTTTTACAAATGAAAATGCAGTTATATTATCACTTTGGCTAAACAAACTTTTGCTTTTAGAAATTGTTTGCCCAAAAAATGAAATACTCAATAAAAAGCATCCTATTAAAAATAACTTTTTCATCTGATAAAATTAAAACATAAAAGTAAGAAAAAACTATTTTTACAATCAAAATAAAAATACATTTCGTTTTACAGAAAACAATTCACAATATGAAAAAGAAACTTGTAGTCTTAACCGGAGCCGGAATTAGTGCAGAAAGCGGTATCAAAACTTTTCGTGACAGCGATGGTTTATGGGAAGGTCATGACGTAATGGAAGTTGCAACACCCGAAGGATGGCATAAAAATCAGGAATTGGTTTTAGATTTTTACAACAAAAGACGCCAACAATTAAAAGAAGTTAACCCTAATTTGGGTCATATTATTTTAGCTGAACTTGAAAAAGATTTTGATGTTCATATTATTACACAAAACGTAGACGATTTACACGAACGCGCCGGAAGCACAAATGTTTTGCATTTGCATGGAGAGTTATTAAAAGTTAGAAGTGTTCGAAATAAAAATCTAATTTTAGATTGGACTGAAGATTTATTTACTGGAGATTTAGACGAAAACGGACATCAGCTTCGCCCGCATATTGTTTGGTTTGGCGAAGAAGTTCCCGCACTTGAAGAAGCAATTGACATAACAGAAACGGCAGATTATTTTGCCGTAATAGGAACTTCATTGCAAGTTTATCCTGCGGCTGGATTAATTTCCTACGCACCAAGCACAACGCCAGTTTTTTATATTGATCCGAAACCAATCTCAATTCCGAACATTCGAAATAAAGTAGAAACGATTGCGAAATTGGCTTCTGAAGGAGTTGCAGATTTGAGAGAGAAATTAAAATCGATTTAAACACATAATTTATTGAACACAAATTTCACGAATTAGCACAAACCTTCTGCCTACTCTATAAAAGAGCAAAAAAATTAGTGCTAATTCGTGACTCGAGCGATAGCGAACAGACGAAGTAAATTTGTGTTTTGCTTTTTAAAATGACTTCAATTGACGTTCTGATTACTTTTAATCCGCAAATTCTGTTTATATTTGCACCTTTCGAAAAACAACATAACAATGACTACTCTAAACGAATTGAATGCTATATCGCCAATTGATGGAAGATATAGAAATAAAACTCAAAATTTAGCCCCTTTTTTCTCTGAAGAAGCTTTAATAAAATACCGTGTTTTGGTTGAAGTGGAATACTTCATTGCTTTATGCCAAATTCCGTTACCGCAATTGCAAGGTATTGATGCTAATTTATTTGAAAGTTTAAGAAACATCTATAAAAACTTTTCAACTGAAGATGCACTTTGGATTAAAGAAACTGAAAAAGTAACCAATCACGATGTAAAAGCCGTTGAATATTTCATTAAAGATGCTTTTGAAAAATTAGGTTTATCTCAATACAAAGAGTTCATTCACTTCGGATTAACATCTCAAGACATTAACAATACCGCGATTCCGCTTTCTACAAAAGAAGCGTTTGAGCAAGTTTATATGCCAACTTTAATTTCTGTAATTTCGAAATTAAAAGAATTAAGTGTGGAATGGAAAGACATTCCGATGTTGGCGCGTACACATGGACAACCTGCCTCTCCTACTCGTTTAGGAAAAGAGATTTTGGTTTTCGTAGAACGTTTAGAAGAGCAAATGCGTTTGTTATTTAACGTTCCGTTTGCTGCTAAATTTGGTGGAGCAACAGGAAACTTCAATGCGCACCACGTGGCGTATCCGCAAATCGATTGGAAACAATTCGGAAATAAATTTGTTGAAACTGACCTTGGTTTACAACATTCTTTCCCAACAACTCAAATTGAACATTATGATCATTTTGCTGCATTTTTTGATGCTTTAAAAAGAATCAATACCATTATCATCGATTTAGATCGTGATATTTGGACATATGTTTCAATGGATTATTTCAAACAAAAAATCAAAGCTGGAGAAATTGGTTCTTCTGCAATGCCACATAAAGTTAATCCGATTGATTTTGAAAACTCAGAAGGAAATTTAGGAATTGCAAATGCTATTTTCGAACATCTTTCTGCAAAATTACCAATCTCAAGATTACAGCGTGACTTAACTGACAGTACTGTTTTGCGTAATGTTGGTGTTCCTTTTGGACATACAATTATCGCTTTTGAAGCAACTTTAAAAGGTTTAAACAAATTACTTTTAAATGAAGGAAAATTTGCTGAAGATTTAGAAAGAAACTGGGCAGTTGTTGCCGAAGCGATTCAAACTATTTTACGTCGCGAAGCTTATCCAAATCCTTATGAAGCTTTAAAAGGTTTGACAAGAACAAATGAAGCAATTGACAAAAATGCAATTCATAATTTTATTGCAACTTTAGAAGTTTCTGATGCTGTTCGAGCAGAATTACTAGCGATAACGCCTAGTAATTACACAGGAATTTAAAGAAAACATAAAATATTTTACCAAAAAAAGCTATCTTTATCGAGATAGCTTTTTTTATTTAAATCCAGAGTATAGCCCAGATTGAAATGAAAAGCCTTTTGTGAAAAAAGCCATATTTTTTTGCCGGTACAGAGCGACCAACGGAAGCTCCTGGAACGGCACCAAAAAATAGGCATTTTTGAACAAAAGCTTGTAATGAAAAGCTGGATCAGCTCCTTAAAAAAAAATACCACGTTTTTATATGATTGCATTAAATGCCGCAGCCGAAACTACACACCATTTACAACCTTTAATTAGTGATTTAGGATTAATCCTGATGACTGCCGGAATTGCCGTTTTATTATTTAAAAGAATGAAACAACCTTTGGTTTTAGGTTATTTAATCGCTGGATTTTTAGCTGGAAACCATTTCGATTTTTTCCCTTCTATTACCGACATGAAAAGTGTTGAAGTTTGGGCAGAAATCGGGGTCATATTTTTACTTTTTAGTTTAGGACTCGAATTCAGCTTTAAGAAACTAATGAAAGTTGGTGGAACCTCTTCTGTCACCGCCATAACCCAAATAATGTTTATGACATTAGTCGGTTTTTGCGTTGGACAATGGATGGGCTGGGGAAAAATGGACAGTATTTTTCTTGGAGCAACACTTTCGATTTCATCCACAACTATTATCATCCGAGCATTTGATGAATTGGGAGTGAAAGGAAAAAAGTTCGTAGGAATTGTATTTGGAGCTTTAATTGTTGAAGATATTGTAGCGATTTTAATGCTTGTTTTATTATCGACAATTGCAGTGAGCGATCAAGTTTCGGGAACTGAATTATTGCAATCTGTATTAAAATTGGTCTTCTTTTTAATCATTTGGTTTTTGGGTGGAATTTTCATTATTCCGACTATTTTAAAAAAAGCCAAACATCTTTTAACAGACGAAATGTTGCTTATAATTTCGTTAGCATTATGTTTAATGATGGTAATGTTTGCTGCAAACGTTGGTTTTTCTCCTGCTTTAGGCGCATTTATAATGGGTTCTATTATTGCAGAAACTACGCAAGCAGAAAAAATTGAGCATTTAATTCAGCCAGTTAAAGATTTATTTGGCGCCGTTTTTTTCGTTTCTGTTGGAATGTTGATTAATCCGGGAACGTTGGTTTCTTATGCGCTTCCAGTGGCTTTAATTACTTTAATTACGATTTTCGGAAAAGCACTTAGTTCATCATTCGGAGCATTACTTTCTGGACAGCCTTTAAAACAATCCATTCAAACCGGAATGAGTTTGGCACAAATTGGCGAGTTTTCGTTTATTATTGCCACTCTTGGTATGACTTTAAAAGTGACGAGCGATTTCTTGTACCCAATCATTGTAGCTGTTTCTGCTATTACAACATTTACAACTCCATTTTTAATTAAATATTCAGAAACATTTGCGTTGTTTTTAGAATCAAAAATGCCGAAAAGATGGGTCAAAAACATCAATAGATATAGCGTCAATGCACAAGCTATTAAATCTGTAAGTACTTGGCAAATTGTGCTCCGTTCTTCAATCACGCAGATTATTCTTCACACTATAATTATTACGGCAATTATTTTATTGTCGGCTAAATTTGTTGCGCCTTTAGTGGCCGATACACGATTCGGAAATACTTTAGCTGCTTTATTGACTTTAGTAGTTATAGCGCCTTTTTTATGGGCTCTTTCGTTACGACGCGTAAAAGTAGACGAAGTTGAAATTTTATGGGAAGAACGTAAATATCGCGGTGCATTATTAATGCTTATTTTGATTAGAATGAGCCTTGGTTTATTTTTTGTTGGATTTTTATTGAATATTTTCTTCTCGCCTTTGGTCGCTTTTATCGCGTTGATTATTGCAATTGGAGCGTATCAAATTTTTCCTAAAAAGTTAAATGAACAATATCATAAAATTGAAAATCACTTTTTGAAAAACCTCAACGATCGTGAAAACAAAAAGATTGATAGAAGATATGCGAATTTAATGCCTTGGGATGGACACATGTCTTTTTTCGAAATTAAAAAGGAATCTAATTTAGTTGGACAAACCTTGCAAGAACTTAAAATTCGTGAACAATTGGGAATTAACATTGCGTATATCAAACGCGGCGAAGTTACGATTCCGATTCCAACCAAAAACGAACGCCTTTTTCCATTAGATGAAATCTGCGTAATTGGTACTGATGCTCAAATTGTTGAATTTACAAAATACTTAAATCAAAATGAAACCGAAGCGCGCGGAAAAGTAGAAGAAACTGATATTGTACTGCGTCAACTGGAAGTTTCCCAAGAAGAATTTATCCAAAAAAGCATCGGTCAATTTAGAACCAAAACTGACGGAATGGTTGTTGGAATTGAACGAAACGGAAATCGTATCTTAAATCCAGAATCTAGCTTAATTTTAGAGAAAAACGATATTCTCTGGGTTGTAGGAGATAAAAAAAGAATGACTGCTTTGTTGGCGGTTAAATAAGGTTCTGAGGTACTAAGTTGCTAAGGTTCTAAGGTTTTTTCAATTCCTTTAAATTTATATAAAAAATAAAGCGCTAAGATTTCACAAATCGAAATCTTAGCGCTTTTATATTAAAGACCTTAGAACCTTAGTAGCTCAGTGACTTAGAACCTCAAAAAACTACTTATTTGGCTGCGGAGTCAAACGCAAATAAGGTTTAATTGGTGTATGTCCTTTTGGGAATTTTGCTGGAATATCACTATCTGGAATTGCTGGTGCAATTACAACATCTTCACCATCTTTCCAGTTTGCTGGAGTTGCAACGCTGTAATTTGCAGTCAATTGCAAACTGTCAATTACGCGAAGTAATTCGTCAAAATTTCTTCCAGTTGAAGCTGGATAAGTCAAAGTCAATTTTATTTTTTTATCTGGTCCAATAACAAAAACAGAACGAACTGTAAATTTGTCACTTGCATTTGGATGAAGCATGTCGTATAGATTCGCTACTTTTTTGTCCTCATCTGCAATAATCGGGAAATTAACTTCTGTATTTTGAGTTTCGTTAATATCCTTAATCCATTCTTTGTGAGAGTCTAAACCGTCTACACTCAAAGCTAGAACTTTAGTATTTCTTTTATTGAATTCTGGAACATAATTCGCGACAGTTCCTAATTCAGTTGTACAAACAGGAGTAAAATCTGCTGGATGCGAAAATAAAACGCCCCAAGAATCTCCTAACCATTCGTGAAAATTGATTGGTCCTTGCGTGGTTTCTGCATGAAAATCTGGAGCTATATCGCCTAATCTTAATGTTGACATAATTTAATTTTTTAGTTCCTCTAAAATTAATTAAAAAATGCATTTAGAAAACATTCAAAACGTAAAAAAAAGTTAAAATTCTACTTTCTCGATATAATTACTATTTTAAACTAAATAAAGGTCAAAATAAAATACCAAAAAGCAAGTGTTATAAAGGAAATTGGAATTCCAAAACCAATCATCATACTGCTTAATTTTGGCTTTAATCCGTAAGTTGAAGCCAAGATTGCACCTGTAATCATCGGCGCCATTGCAGTTTCCATTAAAGTAATTTTTATAACTTCTGAACGCTGATTGAAAATAAAAACATACAGTACAAAAATGATAAAGGGAACTAAAATCAATTTAAAGAAAAGTCCCAATCTTAAAAATTTCCAATGCTGGCTTTTTCGATCGAAAGTTAGTTGTAATCCAACCGAAAGAAGGGCTAAAGGAGTTACCAAACTTCCAATTTTTAGTAATAAATTTTGAACATTTTCATGTAAATCATAATTCAAAACATTGAAAACACAAGCCAAAACAAACATTAAAAATGGCGGAAAAGTAATAATCTTTTTAAATATCCCTAAAAAATTTGGACTTCCTTTAGAATAAAAAGCTGCTGTAAAAACGCCAAGAGTTGAAACCACAACAAAAGTTCCGGGTTGATCTACCAAAACAGCAGTTTCTAAACCTTTCTTTCCAAACAAAGCTTCAATAATCGGATAACCGAGAAAAGAACTGTTGCTTAATCCCGCTGTTAAAATTAAACAACCAATCAATTTATTTGACCATCCGTTTCTTCTTCCTAAAAAATGAAAAAAGATAAAAGCCAAAATATAAGTTATCCAGCCCGCTCCTATCGGAAACAATAAATCGTTACTCCATTTTATTTTCGGAATATGATATAAAGTAATCGCAGGAAGGCAAAAATAAATAACAATTTTATTGAGCGTTTTGTAAATATGAGTCGGAAATTGTTTGACTCGTTGTAAAATCAACCCGAGTGAAAGAAAGAGAAATATTAGAAGGAAGTTGTTCATATATTAAGATCAAGACAAAAATAAGTATTTAAAATTTGAGGTAAAGAATTAATTTTTAGTTAAATTAGTATTTTGTGTTATAAAAAGTTTTAAATTTGTAACATATATTATTACAGTATGATTTCAGGTAAATTTGCCATAACGATTCACATTCTAACTTTGTTGCATAAATTTCCAAACGATTATTTGTCGTCGGAGTTTATTGCGGGAAGTATGAATTTAAATCCTGTTCTGGTTCGAAAAGAAATTTCCAATTTAAAATCACATCATATTGTAGAAAGTAAAGAAGGAAAAAATGGCGGTACAAAATTGGCAGTAAATGCTGCTGAACTGACTTTAAAACAAATATTCGAAATGACTTTTGAAACCATTGGTTTAGGTTTTGCTAAAAATCAGCCGAATCCAGATTGTCCTGTTGGAAAAAATATCAATAAAAATCTGGAAGCTTTGTATGCAGAAATGAATCAAAAAGTTAGTTCTCAATTAGAGGGCATTTCATTGGAAGATTTTTCGAATCAATTTTAAAACTATTTTTTTAATCAAAACTGTAACATTTTTTATTACTAAATAAATTTATATATTATGAAAATCGCAATTATCGGAGCTACAGGATTTGTTGGCTCAGCAATTTTAAACGAATTGGCAGACAGAAAACACGAAATTACTGCCATTGCAAGAACTCCAAAAGATTCAGCAGATGCAACTTGGGTTGCTGCAGATATTTTTAATGTAGAAGCTTTAGCTGAAATTTTAAAAGGTCACGACACCATTATCAATGCTTATAATCCAGGATGGACAAACCCAAATATCTACGATGATTTTTTAGCAGGTTCTAAAGCTATTCAGGAAGCTGCTAAAAAATCGGGTGTAAAACGTTTCATTACAATTGGCGGCGCGGGAAGTTTATATGTAGCTCCAGATTTACAAGCGGTTGATACTCCAGATTTTCCAAAAGAAATTTTCCCTGGCGCAAACGCTGCAAGACATTATTTAAATATCATTAAAGAAGAAAAAGATTTAGACTGGGCATTTTTTAGTCCTGCATTCGAAATGCACGCTGGTACTAAAACAGGAAGAACTGGAAAATACCGTTTAGGTTTAGAAAATCCAGTTTTTAATGACGAACAAAGAAGTATTTTATCTGTAGAAGATTTAGCAGTTGTTATTGCTGATGAAGTAGAAACTCCAAAACATCACCAAGTTCGTTTTACAGCTGGATATTAATTTTCTTTAAAGATGCTAAGGTTCTGAGATTCTAAGATTTTAAGCTTTTTCTACAGAACTTATAAATCGATATTTTAACAAAAAACAGTTTCTAAGGCTATATTCTACTTTTGAAACTGTTTTTGTTTTCTGTACTTTTACATTTCTAAAAAGTGCATTTTGTCAAATTTGAATAAACAAGCTGGAAGTCTTTCTGAAAAACCTGGAATTTCATCTCCCGAAATCACCAACATTTTGGCTATTAATCAAATTAAAAATAAACGCAAACAACAGCCAACTTCCGAAGAATTAATTGAAGGTATTTTAGACGGCAATAGAACTTCTTTAAGTCGCGCCATTACCTTAATAGAAAGCACCAATCCGGATCATTTTGAAAAAGCAGGCGAAGTTGTTCAGGGCTGTTTATCGCATGCAAATAAATCAGTTCGTATTGGAATTACTGGTGTTCCAGGCGTTGGAAAAAGCACTTTTATAGAAGCTTTTGGAAAACATCTTACCCAATTAGGGAAAAAAGTAGCTGTTTTGGCGGTTGATCCAAGTAGTTCGCTTTCACACGGAAGTATTTTGGGCGACAAAACCCGAATGGAAGAACTCGTTAAAGATGAAAATGCTTTCATCAGACCAAGTGCTTCTGGAGAAACGTTAGGCGGCGTAGCGCGCAAAACTAGAGAAACGATTATTCTTTGCGAAGCAGCTGGTTTTGATACTATAATTATTGAAACCGTTGGCGTTGGGCAAAGTGAAACTGCCGTTCACAGTATGGTAGATTTCTTTTTACTTTTAAAAATTTCTGGAGCTGGAGATGAACTTCAAGGCATCAAACGCGGCATAATGGAAATGGCAGATGCAATCGTAATCAACAAAGCAGATGGCGATAATATCAAAAAAGCCAATCAGGCAAAAGTGGAATTCAATCGCGCTTTGCATTTATTTCCTCCAAAAAAATCAAATTGGCAACCAAAAGTAACAACCTGCAGTTCATTAACAAAAGAAGGTATTCCCGAAGTTTGGGATACGATTTCTGATTATTTCAATCTAACAAAAGAATCAAGATTTTTTCAAGAGAAAAGAAACGAACAAAATCATTTCTGGATGATGGAAACCATCAATGAACAATTGAAGCAGAATTTCTATAATCAACCCGAAATTATTTCACTTTTAGAAGAAAATAAAAAAGCAGTGCAAAACAATGAAATTTCATCTTTTGCAGCTGCTTCTATGTTATTAAAATTTTATTTTTCTAAAGGTTCTAAGTAACTAAGATGCTAAGGTTCTAAGGTTCTAAGTTTTTTTTCTCGACATTGTCAGTTCGAACGAAGTCGAGAACCCGCAAAGCATTTCGACTTCGCTCAATGTGACAATGTTTTTTTTAAGTTCTCTAAATAAAAAAACTTAGAACCTTAGTATCTCAGAACCTTAGCGTCTCAATTTATATTTACTTTCCTTATACAAATTCCCAGCCGTAATTACATGCGCCAAAGCATCTTTTGCTAGTTCTTCATTTAATTTTACTGGAACTAAAGTCGTATCATTTTTGATTTCAAATTGCAATGGTTTCAAATTCGGTTGCATAATTACAACTTGATTTTCTACTCTAAAAGCATTGATATCATTAAACTGCATAATCGATCTTCCTTGTACTTTCTGATCTAGTTTATTTAAATTTCGACCTACCATTGGCGTTTCGAAAGGAATTCCTAAATAACTTAATAATGTTGGTGGAATATCAATTTGACTTGCTAATTTGCTATAAACTGCATTCTTTGGAACTCCAGGTCCCATGATAAATGCCGGAATATGGAATTTATTAATCGGAACTAAATTTTTACCGTATGTTCTCGTATTATGATCTGCAATTACGATAAAAATGGTGTTTTTAAAATACGCTTCTTTTTTCGCCAATTCGAAGAATTTTCCAATTGAGAAATCAGCATATTTCATGGCGTTGTTTACTGTTGCAGGTTTTTTATCATAAGGTTTAATTCTTCCTGCTGGATATTCAAAAGGTTCATGATTGGAAGTCGAAAACATTAAAGAGAAAAATGGTTTGTCACCTTTCGATTTAAAATATTGATTGGCTTTCGTAACTAAATCTTCATCAGAATAACCCCAAGTTCCTTTAAAAGCATATTTATTTCCATCCGATTCAAAATCTTCTTGATCGACAATATCACTAAAACCATTTCCATTAAAGAAAGATGCCATATTATCAAAATTTGCCATTCCGCCATAAATGAAACTGGTTTCGTAACCTTTTTGTTTCAAAGCTTCTGCCAATGTAAAAAAGCCTTGCTGTGAATTTCCTAATTTAACAACACTTTCTGATGGCGAAGGCAAAAATCCTGTTACAACAGCTTCAATTCCACGAACACTTCTAGTTCCTGTGCAGTATAAATTGGTAAATAAAGTTCCTTCTTTTGAAAGTTTATCAAATTCTGGTGTCAATGGTTTTCCTCCTAAAATCCCAACATATTCTGCACCTAAACTTTCTTGAAGAAATATAACTAAGTTGTAAGGTTTCTTTAGAACAGAATCTGGTTGTTGTACGTGTAAAAACGGAATTTCAGCATCTGTAAAATCATTTGGACCAGCAATCATGTATTTTTTTACACGAGCAATGGCTTCAGCTTCATCCATTTTGCCATACATTTTGGTGTTTCCTTCATTTTTGATGGAATACGCAGCAAATGCAACGGTATAAAATGAATTTAAACCTAAAGTATTCGTTAACTGATCTGTAGAAAAAACGGCATTACTAGCATTAATCGGACGTTTGGAAGTCAAACTTGAACGCGCTCCAAAAAACAATAAAAAAGCCAATAATGGAAAAACCATTAATCTAAATTTATAATCTGAATTTGCTGTATAGAAAAATTGCTGCCCTTTTTTGAATGCAAAATAAATGACAACTCCTAAAATCAGGAATGTTACAATGATAGAAGTTAGATAACTTTTTAAAAGCATTCCGACCACTTCTTTTGGGTAAATAAGGTAATCTAAGAAAATCTTATTTGGGCGAGTATCGTATTGTTTTACAAAATCTGGCGAAGCCAATTCTACAAATAGAATTAAAAACAGAAAAAGAAAACTGTAGATTACTAAAAATCTATTGGTAAATTTTATCCATTTATTTGGTAAAAATGTAATCAATACCGCCGGCAGAAAAGACAAGTAACATAGTAAAATTAAATCCATTCGAAGACCGATTGGAAAAATATACCAGAAATCTGGTGTCTGCTCTACTCTTTCTTTAAAGATAAAAAACAAAAAAATTCGGCTTAAAGTGGTAATCAATAATCCGATTGCTATAAAATTAAATATAGGCTTTAAAAAACTTAATTTTTTCATTGGTAAGAACTTATAAATGTACATCGTAAAGATGCACTACAGTATATCTCTACTCTTCGTAACGGTTTAATTCACGATCGTAAAAATCATTTGCTTTTTCTATCAAACCTTCCATTTCGGCGTTTAATTCTGCTTCGTCAAGATCTTCTGCTTCTTCTAAAAATTCAACCTCATCATCTTTTAAATTGATGATAAATCTTGGGTAATCAAGATGAATGATAAAGATATCGTCTGGAAAATCAGTATTATCTCCAAGTAAAAATTTAGGTAATTCCATGTTTATTTTTTTTAGTATTTGTTATTATTTTTTTTGCCACTGATTAAAAGGATTAAAGAGATTTTTCAATCTATACTAACTGTGCCTTTTATTAAGAGATTTCAAATTTAATTATTTGAAACTGAATTAGAATTTAATTTTTTAGTTAAGTAATGAAAGCGAATATACAGAAAAATAGCCGCTGCTGTTAAACCAGCCAAAAGTCCAATCCAAACGCCTTGCGCTTTGAGTTCTGTATATTCTCCCAAATAATATGAAATTGGAAAACCAATAACCCAATACGCTACAAATGTAATATACATCGGAACTTTTACGTCTTGCATTCCGCGTAAAGCGCCTAAAACCACAACCTGAATTCCATCAGAAATTTGGAAAACCGCAGCAATTAGAAGTAGTTTTGACGCAATTGCAATTACTTCTTCATTATCTAAAATTTGTCCTATATTCTCCATATTCAAAAATAAATACGGAAGATAATTATGGAAAACGATAAAGAAAATGGCAAAAACGGTTTCTAATATAATAGCGAGCAAGAAAATAGAACGTGCTACAACAATCAGTTTTTTATAATCCATTAAACCTCTTTGGTTGCTTACGCGAATCATCGAAGTCACGCTTAATCCCATCGCAAACATAAAAGTCATAGATGCCAAACTCAATGCAATTTGATTTGCCGCCTGACTTGTTTTTCCGATGTTTCCGCAAAGCCAGATTGAAGCTGTAAACAATACGACTTCAAAAAGCATTTGCATAGCAGAAGGAAATCCGATGCTTATAATCTTTTTAATAGTTGCTTTTTGTATTTCATTAAAACTAAAACCTTTAAAAAAGCGCTTTAAATCTTCTCTTCTTGAAAGCATAATATGCATGAACATCACCAAAAATATTCTTGAAATTACGGTTCCTAAAGCGGCACCGATAATCCCCATTTTTGGAAAAATCCAAATTCCGTAAATTAAAACATAATTGATTCCGACGTGTAAAACGTTTGCCATAACCATTGCATACATAGAATATTTAGTAAGCGACATTCCGTCTGCAAACTGTTTATAGCCTTGATACATTACTAACGGAATCAACGAAAAAGCAACCCAACCTAAATAAGGTTTTGCCAATACAATAACATCTGCTGGCTGTTTTAACAATTCCATTATAGGTTTAGCGCACATAATTACGGCAAAAAGTATTAGCCCTAAAATGGTACACAAAAACAATCCGTGATGAAAAGCAGAGCGAATTTTATTGTCATTTTTTTCAGCATCACCTTCTGCAACAATTGGCGTAATTGCTGTAGAGAAACCAATTCCTAAAGACATTGCAATAAAAATCATGCTGTTACCAAGTGAAACTGCTGCCAATTCTGTACTTCCTATTTTTCCGACCATAATATTATCGACAATACCAATTAAAGTATGTCCGACCATTCCTAAAATAACAGGATATGCCAGTCTTAAATTATACGAAAACTCTTTGGTGTACTGCTTTAAATTCACTTGTAAACAATTTTAGTCGGCAAAGATAGTTAGAAGCTTCGAATTCTATCCTATCAACAAAAATATATCCTGATTTTAAGACAAATTTAAGATGAACTCAATATTATATAAAGATTTTTAAAAATTGTATAACAATCTGCCTTTGCCTCCGTTTTACTTTTACATTATTAATAATTCAAAATTATAAGCCATGAAAAAATTACAGATTATTTGCCTAGCTGCTTTTGCTTTTTTATTCTCTAACACAACTTTCGCTCAAGAAACAGAAGCAACAAACTACGATCAAGGATTTAGATTAGGATTTGGAGTAAACGGTGGACTTCCAACTGACAACGATTACGATTGGGCACTTGGTGGAGATGTACGTTTACAGTACGATTTATCTAAAAAAACATCATTAACCTTAACAACAGGATTTACAAATTTATTTAACGGCAAAAAAGATGCCGCAGGAAATGACATTAAAGATCTTGGATTTATTCCAGCCAAAGCAGGTTTTAAAGCCTTTGTTTGGGAAGATCAATTTTATGTTTTAGGAGAAGTTGGTGCTGGTTTTGCAGTAACAAATGGGTACAACAACACAACTTTTTTATGGGCGCCAGGAATTGGATATGCTAACAAATATATCGACCTGAGTGTACGTTATGAAGATTACCACGATTTTAGAACCAATCAAGTAGCGTTACGTGTTGCTTATGGTTTTAAACTATAAAAAATAGGTTTAAATTTATTATTTTGTTTTTGGATAAAAGCCGACAGATCGCATAGTCTGTCGGTTTTTTTTATTTTATAAAACTAAAATCCTAACCAAAAAACAAACCCGACAAATTTTAGCAATTTGTCGGGTTTATTCATTTATAAAAATTCTCTAATTATCAAATTGATACATTATCTAATTTAACTTTTCTCCAACGTCTTTTTGTAAACATCAAAATTATCTAGAATTTCTTTGTCTAAAGGCGGAACCTGAATATCGGTATATTGTTTCAATTCTTCCCAGATAATTTTGGCTACAATATAACGCGCCATATCTTTATCGTCGGCAGGAATAACGTACCACGGCGCATGTTCTTTAGAAGTTTGATTAATAGCTTCTTCATAATATTCCTGGCATTCATCCCAATGTTCGCGTTCTTTCAAATCTCCGGGCGAAAATTTCCAATTGTGTTTTCCTTCTTCTAAACGGCGTAATAAACGGCTTTTTTGTTCGTCTTTACTCAAATGCAAAAAGAACTTCATTACAATAGTTCCGTTTTCGGCAATATGTTTTTCAAAATTATTGATTTGATCAATTCTCTTTTCCCAAAATTTAGGTTTAATATCGTCAACCGAATTAATTCCAGGTAAATTCTCGGCTAGAATAAATTCAGGATGCACACGCGTTACCAAAACATTTTCATAATGCGTTCTATTAAAAATCGCAAATTTTCCTTTTTCTGGAAGCGCAATATAATGACGCCATAAATAATCGTGTTCCAATTCAGTTGAATTTGGCGTTTTAAAACTATGCACCACTACTCCACGCGGATTAAATTCTTTAAAAACCTCTCGAACCAAACTATCTTTTCCAGAAGTATCCATTCCTTGCAGGCATATTAAAACCGAATATTTATTATGCGCATACATCACATCTTGCAAATCGCTTAGTTTATCTTTTACCTTTTCCAGTTTATCTTCCTTTTCATCATCATCAGCATCGATATTTAAAAGAGTTGGAATCTTCTTTAATTTAATTTTATCTACAACTCTAAAATCTTTTGGATCTATTGACTTCATATTTTCAAATTTTATATCATAAATATACTAATTTTACGAAGCAAATTCCTGCTATTCATTGCAATACTTTTCAATAAATTGCTTTTTTCTAAAGCCATAACAAGAGCTTCCGCTGGTGGCTTTGTTCTGGCAAGAAAAAATTCAATTTCTTTTCAAAGTATTTCCATTTCTATCAGGGCTAGGCGTTCGTTTTCAAAAGAACTTTTTAAAAATTTCAAAAATTCATAATGACTAAAAGAATTCTTTTCTTATTTATCCTATTCTTAAATCTTTTTGGAAACGCTCAGACTAATCAAAAAAATGGGTTAAATGAAATAGTTTCTAATTATATAAAGAAATTACAAAATCAAAAAACAGATAACATTTGTGTATATAAAAATTATTGTGTTGGTTGTCATTTGGATTTTGATGCAGACGGGAATGAAATTTGCGATGACAACCAAATCAATCCATCAATTTATATCTTTTATAAAAAAGACAGAAAAACTCTTTTAACTAAGATAAATTATTGCTGGGAATTTTCAGAAGTTATCGTTTCCGATGATGAATTTTGGAAAATTTATTTTTCAAATCAAAAAAAACTAGAAAAAGAAAAATTTAAAGAATTTGAATACTATCCTTATGAAAATTTTAAAGAAGTAAAATGCACTTTATTAGTCGATCACTCAGGAGTACAGAGTTTTAAACTAATTATTAAAAATAAAATAATTGAAAAAGAATTTAACTCTTTCCAGATGAAAGAGAAAGATGATTCTGGAACATTCAATATAAATTATAAGCATAACACCAACTTGAAGAGCAAACAATTAATTGACACTCTCGAAAAAATAACTTCAGAAGCAGAAAAAAACAATACATTTAAAAAGATAAAGTCACGCTAATAAAAAGACTTCAAAACAACATTTTCATGGAAAAATTCACTTTAGAAATATTATTTCAAATCATCGGAATCGGTTCGGCATCAGGATTATTTTATAATAACGACGCACTTTATGTAATTGGCGACAACAGCGGATTCTTATACGAATACAATATGCAAAATCAGCAATTGCAACAACACGCTTTAATTGACAATCCGACGCAAAATATTCCGAAAAACTTAAAACCAGATTTTGAATCTTTAACGCATCATAACGATACACTTTATGTTTTTGGTTCTGGTTCTACCGAAAACCGAAACAAAATGATTGAGTTTGATATTAAATCTAAAACTGTTTTACAGAAAAACAATTTGGTTGACATTTATGGTTTAATGCAAAGTTTCGGCGAAATAAAACCAGAAGATTTCAATCTGGAAGGCGCTATTTTCGATGGAGAAAACTGGTATTTATTCAATCGTGGAAATGGCGTTTCTAACAAAAACACGATTTTTACCATTCACGCCAAAAAGTTAGACCAAGAATTTGCCTTGATTTCTGTCAATTATAAACTTCCAAAAATAAAAGGCGTTCGTTCTAGTTTTACCGACGCTATTTTGGTAGACGATAAAATCTATTTCCTTTCAACCGCCGAAGACACAAAATCGACTTATGATGATGGTGAAATCTTAGGAAGTTTTATCGGTAGAATTGACCTTAAAACCATGAAAATCGATTTTACACAAAAAATAACTTCCACAAACAAATTTGAAGGTTTGACTTTCTACAAAAAAGAAAATAATAAAATTGAGTTTTTACTTTGTGAAGATAATGACACGGAAGTTTTAGAAACTAAGATTTATAAGTTGAGCTTACCCATAAAATAGATTTATAATGAATGCAAAAGAAAAACAACTGGAATTTATAAAAACTTATTTAAAACCAACCCTTAAGAATTTTGGCTTCAAAACTAGCGGTCAGACTTGGTGGAAAGACAAAGGAGAATTTTACACTTTAATTAACCTACAAAATTTTTCCTGGAATACTAAAGAAGATGTCAATTTTTGTTTCAATGTAGCAATCGTTTTGAAGGCAAAAATAGGTAAGAATAAAAAACCTTCATGTTATGATTCGACAGCTACGATTCGAGAAGGTGCATATTTACCTGAACATAGAAAAAAACATTCTTTCAGAAATCATTCCGGTTATATATTAAAAACAACAGATGATTTAAATCATTTTATTGAGGAATTCAAGATAAATTTTGAAAATTATATATTACCAGAATTAGAAAAATTAAATTCGATTCAAGACTGTCTTGGTTTTTATAGCAAATATGATTTTTGGTTTGATGTTCTAAAAAAGGATATAGAAAAATATCAAATATCTTAAAAACTATTTAAAAAATAAAAAATCAACTGATCGAAAGATATTTCGATTACAATATAATGTAGAGACGCACCGCAGTGCGTCTACGCAAAGATTGTCGACACAGATTGGTTTACGTGACGTTAGACGTACTGCGGTGTGTCTCTACAGCTATAGAAAACGAAAGAATTTTTGCAAACAAATTTGCAACAAAAAAGAAACCAAAACCCACGAATGAAACAACTTTACAAAATCGTATTTATTTTATTTTTAATTTGCCTTAAAAGCTATTCTCAAAAGCAGGAAGCGGTAATTTACTTTAAAGACGGAGATTCTATTGAAGGATTTGCTTATTTAAAATTCAATAAAATAAAATTTAAAGTTCTTCCAGAAGACAAACCCGATACTTGGGACGAAGAATTCGTAAAAAAAATCACATTCATTGATTTCGGTTCAACTCGAACTTTCGAATATGTAAAACTAACTTCAATAGATAAACCAAAATTGGTGGAAATAATTACCAAAGGTGAAGCTACTTTATATAAAAAAATAGGATCAGATTTTAGTCTTACAGATATGATTTATAATCCGTACGACGATCGACCTGACAATTCTTTAAATCCAGGTTTAAAATCACAATTAGGACAACAAGCTCAATTATCTAATATTTCTGTAAGCGAACCTTCTACATTTTATTATATAAAAAAACCAAAAGACAAATATCCGACTTGTTTAAACTGTGGTGTCGTAAATTCTTGGAGAAAAAACACTTCTAAAGTTTTCGCTGACTGTGATTTCATCGTTAAAAAACTAAAAGGCGATAAATGGCTTTTCGAAGATATTAAAGAAATTGTAGAATTTTATAATGATATTTGTTTGGGAGAATAAAAAATCAGATTATCAATATATTACGAGAAGACGCACTGCATTGCGCCTAGAATAAAAACCTTTGAACCTTTGCATCTCTGAACCTTAAAAAAATATTTTTTTTCAACCTTCCCAACCTTTTTATCTTTTTATCTCTCTATATAAAAAAGAACAATTGTGATAAACGAGACTCAAATAGCAAACTGTAAAAAAATGCACCGCGATGCACAGCGCGAGGTGTACGAATACATGGCGCCGAAGTTGTACCGCCTTTGCAAAAGATATTTAAAAAAGGAAGAAGAAATTGAAGAAGCTTTGGCCGATGCATTCTTTACCATTTTCACCAAACTAGATCAGTTAAAAGAAGCATACGCTTTTGAAGCTTGGGCAAGAAGAATAACTGTAAACCATTGTTTGGCGACAATTAGAAAAGCAACCAACTTTAATATGTATCTCGATGATGTGAAATTGCTTTCGCAACCTTCTGTCGACGAATTAAATACATTAGAAGAAGAAGATTTACTTAATTTATTAAACCATATTCCTGACGGCTGTAAAACTGTTTTTAATCTTTTTGTTATTGAAGGTTACGGACATAAAGAAATAGCCGAAATGCTGAAGATCTCCGAAGGCACATCAAAATCACAATTGAATGCCGCAAAGACCAAATTGAAAGAACTGGTTAATAAACTGTATTATCAAAAAGCAAAATAGTCATGGACAATCAAGATAAATTATTCGATAAAATAAAAGAAGCTTCGCAAAATGCGGAGTTTAAAGACTTTCCCGGAATGGAAAAGGTCTGGTCGCGTGTTGAAGAAAAACTAGACAAAAAAGAAGATAAAAAAACAATCGCTTTATGGAAAAAAATTGCTGTTGCCGCTTCTCTTCTTTTACTGATTTCTTTAGGTTCTCAATTTTTGCATTCAGAGAAAGAAGTAGTTACGGAAACTCCAAAAGTGGTTATTCAAGAAACAGAAAAATCTCAAGCACCAGTTTTAGATCAAAAAAATATAGCTCCGTCTTCAAGCTCTGGAATTGTTTCTAACGAAGAAGCGGTTAAAATTTTAGAAAACAACAGCAAAAATAAAGATAGAGTTGCTATTCAAGAAACTATTGCACCAAATGCAGAATTGGTACAATCTGCACCAGTTTCAAAAATTAGTGCACCAGACGCTATTATCGCTGCAGCACCTGTAACAGAAGAAGCTCTTGAAGAAGATAACAACATCATTTCTAAAAAGGAAATCGGATCAGAATCTGGTTACTTAAGAAAAGCTGAAAAAGAATCTGCACGTGTTGCTTTTGCTGATAAAAATGCACAAAAAGCTAAAAAAAGTGCTCCTTTGGTAATTCTTAACGGAAGAGCAATGGCGCATAGCGACGACGCTAAAAGAGATAAAATGATGCAAGGCGAAATCTCGAATTTAGAACCTGAAAATGTCGACTCTTTAATGGTTTTAGATGAACCTTTATACATTATTGACGGCATTTATTATTCTGAAAATGATTTATTTGGAAAGAATCCGACGAGCCCGTATGCGCCTTTAGATCGACAAGAAATAAAAACCATAACCATTTTGCAAGACCTTGAAGCTACTGAAAAATATGGCGAAAAAGGAAAAAAAGGAGTTGTTATAATTACCACCAAAAACGGAAAACCAGCTCCAAAAAAATAATCTCAAGCTTTGTCAAAGTCTGCAGCATTGACAAAGCTAAATCAGAACATTAATTCTTAAAACTTATTATCATGAAAAGTCTAAAACTTATTTCATCAGCCATTGCTATGCTTATATGTTTCGTAAGTATGGCACAAGAAAGAACCATTTCTGGAATCGTTTCAGATGAAACAAAACAACCGCTTCCAGGTGTAAATATTTTCAATCAGACATCAAAGACAAATGCCGTTACTAACTTTGATGGACAATACAGCATTCCAGCTAAAAAGGGCGATCTTTTGGTCTTTACTTTTATCGGATACGATTCGCAAAGACAATATGTACAAGATTCTAATATCATTAACATAAAAATGCGATCCGCACAACAAACTTTAAACGAAGTTGTAGTTGTAGGTTACGGAAGAAGTAATTCTGAATACGAAGACCGAAGTTATGCACGCGCCGAAAAAAGAAAAGAAAAAAAAGAGACAGCAAAAGCACTTCAAGGAAAAGTAGCCGGAATTCAGGTTTCTAATAATATGGGATATGCTGCAATGCCAAGTCCAACTGTTGCCATTCGTGGTGTAGCTTCAGTTTCTCCAAAAAATGAACCTTTATACATTATTGACGGAGTTCCTGCAAAAGCCAATCAAATGGCAAAAATTAATCCGAATGACATTGATAATGTTTCGGTTTTAAAAGACCAAGCGGCAACTTCAATTTATGGAAGTAAAGCTTCAAATGGCGTTGTTGTAATTTCAACTAAAAATGAACTTTACAAAAATCTTTCTGAAAAAGAATTAGACAAAAAATTAAATATCATGCCAATTCCGACTGAACCAACTCAGGAAGACTATGATACTTTTGTTGAAAATGCTTTTGAAAGTCCAAAAACAGCACCGCTTTCGACTTTTTCTATCGATGTTGACAATGCTTCTTACACGAATATTAGACGTTTTTTAAACAATGGTCAGCAAGTTCCTAAAGATGCGGTTCGTGTAGAAGAAATGGTTAATTTTTTCAAATACACTTATCCGCAGCCAAAAAATGAACATCCGTTTTCTATCAATACAGAAGTGAGCGATTCTCCTTGGAATCCAAATAATAAAATTTTAAAAATTGGTTTACAAGGAAAAAATATTCCGACTGAAGATTTGCCTGCTTCCAACCTTGTTTTCTTAATTGACGTTTCCGGTTCTATGAGCGACATGAATAAATTGCCTTTATTAAAACAATCTTTGAAAATTTTAGTGAATGAATTAAGATCAAAAGACAAAGTGGCAATTGTAGTTTATGCGGGCGCGGCCGGAATGGTTTTACCTCCGACTTCTGGAGATGAGAAAAAAACAATTATTGACGCCTTAGATAAATTGCAATCTGGCGGAAGTACAGCGGGCGGCGCAGGAATCGAACTGGCATATAAAACGGCAACAGAAAATTTCATCAAAGGCGGAAATAATCGTGTCATTCTAGCAACTGACGGCGATTTTAACGTGGGAAGTTCTTCTAATTCTGATATGGAAAAACTAATTGAAGAAAAAAGAAAAACAGGCGTTTTCTTAACTTGTTTAGGTTACGGAATGGGCAATTACAAAGACAGTAAAATGGAAATCTTAGCCGATAAAGGAAACGGAAATTATGCTTATATCGATAATATTCAAGAAGCGAATCGTTTTTTAGGTAAAGAATTTAAAGGTTCGATGTTTGCTATCGCGAAAGATGTAAAAATTCAGATTGAATTCAACCCAAAACAAGTGCAATCGTATCGTTTGATTGGTTACGAAAACAGAAAATTGCGTCCAGAAGATTTTAAAAATGACGCGATTGATGCTGGAGAATTAGGAAGCAATCATACCGTTACGGCTTTATATGAAATTATTCCTGCTGGTGTAAAAAGCAATTATTTAGCGGAACAGCCAGATGCTTTAAAATACACGAAAACCGAAACTAATGCTAATATTTATAGTAATGAATTAGCAACAATAAAATTCCGCTATAAAAAACCTGACGGCGAAAAAAGTATCGAAATGGTTCAGGTTATTGAAAACAAATCGGTTGCTTTAAACAAAGCAAGTGACGATATGAAATTTAGTTCTGCTGTAGCTTGGTTCGGATTGAAATTAAGAGATTCGAAATTAATCGCTGACAAATCTTCTGAAGAAATTGTGAAATTAGCAAAACAAGGAAATTCAAATGATGGCGAAGGTTACAAAGCTGAATTTATTCGTTTGGTTGAGACTTCAAAGCAATATAATTAATAAATATTGTATTACATTTGAACTTTATTCAAATATTAATTTTACACTCGTATGAATCCCATTTTAAGCCAAAATCTATTTTTAGTAAAAGAACATGTTGGAATGTTTAAAGCTTCAAATAATTATGATATTTACAATCCCGAAAACAATCAAATTATTATGAATTGCCGAGAAAACAATCTTGGTTTTTTCACTAAAATACTTCGCTTTACCGATTATAAAAGAGCGACTCCATTTAATGTTGAAATTACAACTGCTTCAGGCGAAAAATTAATAACCGTAAGAAGAGGCGTTGCTATATTCAGATCAACGGTTGAAGTTTTAGACGAAAAAGATCGTTTGGTTGGAACATTCAAACAAAAATTCTTTTCAATTGGGGGAAAGTTTGATATTTTGGATAAAAATGAAAGACCTGTTGCAACGTTACAAGGAAAATGGACTGGCTGGGATTTTAAATTCTCGCACGAAAACAGACAATTGGCACAAGTAAGCAAGAAATGGGCTGGATTAGGAAAAGAATTTTTCACAAGTGCAGACAATTATGTACTTCAAATTGAAGATACAGTAGCTGCTGATAGTCCGTTGAGACAATTGATTTTAGGAGCCGTAATGTGTATTGACATGGTTCTGAAAGAATAATCAAAAGTTGTTAAACTTAGATTAAGAATATATTTTAAAGCATCATTTTAGTTTGCAAAAGCTTATTTTTGTAAGACTTAAAATGATGCTTTCTGCATTTCTAAAATTACAATCATGACCGACTTAAAAAATAAAAATGCCTTTATTACAGGCGCAGGAAAAGGAATTGGAAAAGCTGTGGCAATTGCTTTAGCAAAAGAAGGTGTAAATCTTATTTTAGTTTCTAGAACTCAAAACGATATTGATCAACTGGCTCAAGAAACTGCTAAATTTGGCGTAAAAACTTTGGCTTTGTCTGCTGATGTTGCCGATATTAATTCGATAAATGCTGCTGCAGAAAAAGCTTTAGCCGAATTTAAAAGTATTGATATTTTAATCAATAGCGCAGGAATTGCTTCTTTTGGAAAATTCTTAGAATTAGAACCAGAAGCTTGGGAAAGAATTATTCAGGTGAACTTAATGGGAACGTATTACACGACGCGTGCCATTATCCCAAATATGATCGAAAGACAAACTGGAGATATTATCAATATTTCTTCAACTGCTGGTTTAAACGGAAATGCGTTGACAAGTGCTTACAGCGCCTCAAAATTTGCTGTTTTAGGTTTAACCGATTCTTTGATGCAGGAAATGAGAAAACATAATATTCGTGTTACGGCTTTAACGCCAAGTACAGTTGCAACAGATATGGCAAAAGACTTAAACTTAACTGACGGAAACCCAGAAAAAGTAATGCAGTCTGAAGATATGGCAGATTTGATTATTGCGCAATTAAAACTAAACCGAAGAGTCTTTATTAAAAACAGCAGTATTTGGTCTACTAATCCTTAAACGTCTTTAGAAACTTTGTCAAAGTTATATCAACAAAAAACATAAATATGGAACAATATTTAAGACAATTGGTCGAAATAGAATTTCAAGATAAAAAACAGGTTTTCTCTGGTTTTCTAATCGATTATTCTGATGAATGGATTTTACTTCGAAATAATCCTGTAGATTTTGTTTTAGATGGTTTTGTTATTCTACGAAATAAAAATATTGAAGCGGTAAACCGTGACCACGATTTGGCTTTTACAGAAAAAGTAATTCGAATGAAAGGTTTGAAAATAAATTCTGAGGACATAATTCCGATTAAAGATTTAGCATCAATCATTAAATTTATTTCGGAGAAATATGGCATTTTTCAAATTGCTAAAAAATCATCAAAATCTGCTTATTTAGGTAAATTAATAGAATTGAATAACGAAGAATTGACAATCGATTTTTTAGATACACGCGGTCAATTTGGAGGAGAATTAGCTTTTAATCCAGAAAAAATTCGAGTTATTGAATTTGATACTGATTATATTAATTCTTTGAAATTAGTGGTTTCTGAGAATAAATAATTATTAAAAAAATAAAAAAGCCCTTTTTAATAAAAGGGCTTTTTTATTTTTTGTCATTCCGAGGAACGAGGAATCACACTAGTAATTCCGTATGCTATAATTGCCAATCCTTGTAGAGTTTCGAGTGAGATTCCTCGTTCCTCGGAATGACAAACTTTACGTTTAAGCGTCTACCAATTTATTCAAAAACTCTAAACGAACACTTCCGTCTTCATCGATTTTTGTTAGGTTTATTTCTTGTAAAGTATTTACCAATTCAGGATTCCAAGGTGTTTTTACTTTTACGTAATTCTCTGTAAACCCGTGAATATAGCCTTCTTTATTTTCACTTTCAAAAAGAACTGTTCTATTTGTTCCCAATTGACTTTCGTAAAAAGCACGACGTTTTTTAACTGATAAACCTCTTAACATTTTACTTCTTTTTGCTCTTACATTCGAAGGAACAACACCTTCCATATCAGCAGCTTCTGTATTATCTCTTTCTGAGTATGTAAAAACGTGCAAATACGAAATATCTAAATCATTTAAGAAATGATAGGTTTCTAAAAAGTGTTCGTCTGTTTCTCCTGGAAAGCCAACAATTACGTCGACACCAATACAAGCGTGAGGCATTACTTCGCGAATTTTGTTTACACGATCTATATACACTTCACGTAAATAACGACGTTTCATTAATTTCAAAATATCATTGCTTCCTGATTGTAACGGAATATGAAAATGCGGCACAAAAGTGCGGCTTTTAGAAACGAATTCGATTGTTTCGTTTTTCAATAAATTCGGTTCGATTGAAGAAATTCTTAAACGTTCAATTCCTTCTACTTTATCTAAAGCCTGAACTAAATCTAGAAAAGTATGTTCGTGTTTTTTATTTCCGAATTCGCCTTTTCCGTAATCACCAATATTTACACCCGTTAAAACAATTTCACGGATATTTTGAGCCGAAATTTCTTTGGCATTTTTTAATACATTTTCTAAAGCATCACTTCTAGAAATTCCTCTTGCTAACGGAATTGTACAATACGTACATTTATAATCGCAACCGTCTTGAACTTTTAAGAATGCTCTCGTGCGATCTCCAATAGAATAACTTCCAACGTAAAAATCGGCTTCGGCAATTTCGCATGAGTGTACTTCACCCATATCATTTTTGCTTAAATCATGGATATAGTCGGTAATTTTGAATTTTTCTGTTGCTCCCAAAACCAAATCAACACCATCTACAGCCGCCAATTCTTCTGGTTTTAATTGTGCATAACAGCCAACAGCGGCAACAAAAGCTTTTTCGTTCAGCTTCATTGCTTTTTTTACTACTTGCTTAAACTGCTTATCTGCATTTTCTGTTACAGAGCAAGTATTGATGACATAAATATCTGCTATTTCTTCAAAATCGACGCGGTCAAAACCTTCGTCATTAAAATTTCTGGCAATTGTAGAAGTCTCTGAAAAATTCAGTTTACAACCCAGCGTATAAAAGGCAACTTTCTTTCTATTTTCCATAATCTATCTTAAATTAATGAAATCGTTGTCAAAAAATTTAAGGTTGCAAATTTACAAACAATATTCATCAAAAGAAAGCGATTAATTTACTTCCAATCAATATTTTGCACCAATGTAAATTCTAAAATATTAAAAACATATTTTTTTGCTTTCAATTATATATTAAAAACACATTCTTTAATGTCGTTTTTTAACATTTCAATAGGAATAAAATGACAAAATAATCGATTAAACGCATTTTTTATCGATTAAGTACATTTTTATGATTTTTAAATTCAAAATTTCTTACATTTACTTTTGTTATGAAACTTTGGTAAAATAAATTGTTATTTAAGAATTTTAGGTAGCTTTAATTAATTTAATAATAATTCGGTCATAACAATTTTGAATTTTAATCGTTATGTTGTTGTTTTGTGTTACAAAATGAAATGGGAAAGCCGAAAACCAAAGAGAGTAGGCAAAATTAAATTACAAATACCACGCTTTATGAAAGCATTTTTACCCACGATCTGCTTGATGTTCTTAACCCTATTTAGTTCGCAAGCGCAAACTAATGCACCAGCTGCAAATCCATTTCCTACTATTAGTACATTAACGACTTGGGCAAGCTTTAACTCACAACAGCAATTTGATGTTGCTATTCGTGCAGTTGGGTTTAAGTTTGAAGTTAAAGAACCTGGTGAAGGATCTACTGCTTATACTTATATTCGTAAAGTAACTGTAAACGAAGTAAACTATACTGATAGAATTGTATACAGAATTACGAATAATAATTCGGCAAGTATCATTTCTTTGGTTACTGCTTCTACAGATTTAGTTAGTTTATACACACCACAATTAACCACTTTTAAAAACAATAACTGTAAAACAGAAATGTCTAAAGACAAAAACACAACTTGCAGCTGTTACGAAAGTGCTAATTTTGCAATCGATCTTTGCGACGAACGTGTAAAATTAACAATGGGTGATGGAAATAAATATTTTGTTTCTGTAGCTAAAAAATAATATTTTAGAGATATTCTTCTTTAATTGATTCCAAATCTTTACTGACTTTTAAGTATGTAAAGATTTGGAATTCGTTTTTTATATTAAGTTTGGATTCTTAAGTTCATACCAAACTTCTAATTCTTCATTGTATTCGAAAGAATTCACAAAATGAAAACCTAGTTTTTCTAGCACTTTTCTAGAATTCTCGTTTCCTGCATCTGCGTAAGCATACAATTTTTCTACTTTCATTTCATTAAAAGCATAATCAACAAAGGCTTTTCCAGCTTCAGAAGCATATCCTTTTCCCCAGTGCTTTTCGATAAAACGATAGCCTATTTCGTAAAAGTTTTTATGATTATTGATCTCGTCAGTGATATATTTTATTCCAGACCAACCAATAAATTCGTTTGTTTCTTTCAAAACAACAGCCCAGCGGCCAATGCCAAAAGCTGCATATTGTTTCTGAACAATTTTAATATAGTCAATACTTTCCTCAATATGTTTTACAGGTCTGTTGCCCACAAACAAATGCACGTTTGGATTTGAATCCAATTCGAACATTCCATCGGCATCAGAAAGTTCAAACTCTCTTAAAATCAAACGTTCTGTTTCAATTGGATTTTTCATCTTTTTTTAATTTAAAATATAACGGGTAATCACCTCAGCAACTCCGTCATTATTATTTGAAGCTACAATTAAATCGGCTTTATCACGTAATTCAGGCGTTACATTGTCGACCCAAACTCCTAAACCTGCATATTCAATCATAGTTAAATCATTTCCTGCGTTTCCTACAGCGATAATTTCACTTTGAAGAATTCCTAGCTTTTCTGCTAAAAGTTTCAAACTTGCCGCTTTATCAATTCCTAATTGTGCTACTTCTAAGAAAAAAGGCTTAGAAGTTGAAACGCTCAAATGCGGCATTGCTTCTATTAAATCTTTTTCAACCGTTTTTAAATATGCAGGATCTTGCAATAAAATACATTTTACCGCTGGACGATCTACATATTCTTTGAAACTAGAAACTTTATGATGCACCATTTTAGTGATATCTTTTTCAATCTCAATATATTCAGAATCGGTTTCGCTGATTATTTCATTATCCAAATACGTAATAATGTGTGTGTTTTTTTCAACACTATAATCGTATAACGCGTGAATTTGTTCAACCGTTAATTTCTGTTCAAACAAAATCAAATCGTCTTTTACGCGACTAATTATTGCTCCATTAAACGAAATCATATACGAATCGTTTAAATCCATTTGAAGTTCTTTCGCATAAGCGGTCATTGCAGTTGTTGGTCTTCCAGAAGCCAAAACAACAACACCTTTTGCCTGCGCTTCAAGTATCACTTTTTTATTTAACTCTGATATTTTATGGTCGTCTGTCAACAAGGTATCATCCATGTCGAGCACTATCATTTTGTATTGCATTTTTTTTAGTTTTCAGTCGCAGTTTTCAGTCGCAGTCTCAGCAAAGACTGAAAACTGCGACTGAAAACTAAAAACTTTTAAAGACTCATTCGAAATTCTTCAATTACTGGATTTGCCTTTGCAAAATCGGTTTCCTGAATAAATACTTCAACTGCCAAATCTGTTCCGCCAAAACCTCCTAAACGAGCCGATTGAATATTATCTTTTTTTACTGTTTCTACTCCAGCTTCTTCTAATCTTTCTTGCAAAGCAATTGCTAAAACTTCACTTCCCGAAAACACTTTCATTAATCCCATGATAATCTATTTTGTTATTAAGTTTTCAGTCTCAGTCACAGTCTTCATTATTAAACTGAAAACTGTAACTGAGGCTTATATTTTATTCTAATATTATTTTTAATTGTTTTTGAAAATCTTCATTCTCATTTATGCCAATATGACCTTGATTTTTCAAAGGATAAAAATACGCATTAGATTTCAAAAGCTTTTTTAACCTAACCGAATTTTCACAAGGAATTAACTGATCGTCTGTTCCGTGAAAAATATAAATCGGCGCCTTTATTTGCGGGAGATAAAGATTGGTTTCCAGACTAAATTTTTTCATAAAATCAGGAAAAAACGGCGCTTTAGAACTAGATAATTCTAAAAAGTTATAATATGGCGCTTGAAGAATTAATGCTTTTGGTTTATTTTCTAATGCCAATTTTGTTGCAAAACCAGAACCAATAGAATATCCTGCTATAATAATTTTATCTTTCGAATATCTTTTTGAAATGTCTTTATAAGCGATTGAAATGTCTTTGCTTAATTGTTCTTCATTTTCGATTTCGCCTTCACTTTTCCCGAAACTTCTATAATCTAAAATGAAAATATCGTAGTTTAATGAAGTATATATTTTTGCAATTTGTCCCCAAGTTTCAAGAGTTCCAGCATTTCCATGAAGGTAAAAAACAAGCCCTTTAGATTTTTCTGCTTTAAATAATAATCCGTTGAGATTATTTCCATCAAATGAAGGAATATTTATCTCTTCAAATTTCTGTTGGTAATCAAATTTAAAATCTTTTGGAAGTCTTGAAGCGTGAAAAACCAATTCAACTTGATTGAAATAAAAATAGGAAATCAGTAAAACATAAATAACCAGAAAAAAACAAAAAAGTACAATTCCCAAAAATTTAAATGTTTTTAAAATCTCCATATATTATCATTAAGTTTTCAGTCTCAGTTATCAGTCAAAACCTGAAAACTGAAACTGCTAACTGCGACTATTTATTCTTCTTCAATATCGTCATCTTCTTCATCAAGTTCTTCACCTTCTTCGTCCATATCAAACAAATAAGGTTCAACAAGCATTTTGTCTGCCAAAATTTCAATACGTTCAGTCAGCGTTTCAGCAAAAATCAAACGTTGGGTTTTTGCAATACTTCCGGAAATACGCATAATTTTTGTTTCGTGACGTAATTTCAAAATCGGATCTGCGTCATCTAGAATCAGCATTTTTAGTCGATTTACATTGTAACCTGCTGTACTAAACATATCATTTAGTTTAGTTGGCGTTCCGATTAAAACATCAATTCCAGTTGAAATGTAGTTTTTATCGTAATCCATATCGCCTTTTTCATTTACACCGTAAACTTCTAAGTTCGTATATTTTCCATATTTCTCAAAAAGCTCGACCATTTCCAACACTTTAGGTTTGTCTTCAACAATAATCAAAGCACGAGGCGATTCTTCAGTTTGGCCAGCCAATTGCTGAATTACATTTAAAACAATCGTTGTTGTTTTTCCACTTCCATTTGGAGAAATAATGATACAATCGGCACCACTTTTTATGGTCGAAAAAGTTTCCAACTGCAAAGCATTTGCTTCTGTTAAACCATTTTCAATTAAAGCGTCTTGTAATTTCTCGTTTATTTTTTTTAGTTTCATTTTTTTTAGCTTTAAGCTTTAAGCTATACGCTATAAGCAAAAATTATTCATATTTTAAAAGCCTAAAGCCTACAGCTTAAAGCCTATTGCGCGAAGCATTACTTGCTTGCGAACATCTTGACGTCGCTTTCAGAGATTTCGTTTCCTCCCAAAATGATTAATCTTTCTACCACATTTCGAAGTTCACGAATATTTCCCGTCCAATCGTATTCTTGTAATAATTGTATGGCTTGCGCCGAAAATACCTTGATAACATTTCCTTGTTCTGAAGCAATTTTTGATGCAAAATGCCTGATCAAAGCTGGAATATCGTCACGTCTTTCATTCAAAGGCGGAACTTTAATCAAAATTACGGCTAAACGATGGTATAAATCTTCACGGAAGCGTCCTTCAGCAATTTCTGTTTTTAAATCTTTATTCGTTGCTGCTACAACTCGAACATCAACTTTAATATCTTTATCAGCACCGACTCTGGTAATCATGCTTTCTTGAAGTGCGCGCAAAACTTTGGCTTGCGCCGAAAGACTCATATCTCCAATTTCATCTAAGAAAATAGTTCCTTTATCTGCGGCTTCAAATTTTCCAGCGCGATCTTTCACTGCCGATGTAAAAGCACCTTTTACGTGTCCGAATAACTCACTTTCAATCAATTCACTCGGAATTGCTGCACAGTTTACTTCAATTAAAGGAAAACTCGCGCGATCGCTTTTTTCGTGTAATTGATGCGCAACTAATTCTTTTCCAGTTCCGTTTGGTCCAGTAATTAAAACTCTGGCTTCGGTTGGAGCAACTTTATCAATCATCACTTTAATGTGATTAATAGATTCGCTCTCGCCGATCATTTCGTAGTTTTTGCTGACTTTTTTCTTTAGAATTTTATTCTCAACAACTAATTGTTTTTTATCTAAAGCATTACGAACCGTATTCAATAAACGATTCAAATCTGGTGGTTTCGAAATATAATCAAAAGCTCCCAAACGCATGGTATGAATAGCCGTTTCCATATCGCCATGACCTGAAATCATAACCATCGGAATTTCTGGTTTTATTTTTTTTACTTCTTCTAAAACCTCAACACCGTCCATTTTTGGCATTTTGATATCGCACAAAACCAAATCGTAATCGTTGTTTTTTATTTTTTCAAGACCTGCCACTCCATCTTCAGCTTCATCAACTTGATATAAATCATTTTCTTCTGATAATATTTTTACCAAAACTCTTCTAATCGCTGCTTCGTCTTCTATAATTAGTATTTTACTCATTTTTTTTAAGGTTCTGAGGTTCTAAGTTACTAAGGTTCTGAGGTTTTTCTATAAGAAGCTAAAAAAAAAAACTTAGCATCTCAGCACCTCAGAACCTTAGCAACTTCAAAATTTAATATTTAAGCCATTTATACAATTCCTTCCAAGTCGGTTTTTTACCGTACATTAAAATACCTACGCGATAAATTTTTGCAGCGAACCACACAACAAGGAAAAATGTAGCAAACAATAATGATACCGAAATTGCGATTTGCCACCACGGCACGCCAAACGGAATACGCATTAACATTACAATTGGCGATGTGAGTGGAATCATTGAAAAGATTACGGCAACACTTCCATGCGGATCATTTACAACTGTAAAAAACCCGATGTAAACGCTTAAGATTAATGGCATTATGATTGGCAATAAAAATTGCTGTGAATCAGTTTGATTGTCAACCGCTGCACCAATTGCAGCATAAAATGAACTATAAAGAAAATATCCTCCAATAAAATAAATTACGAATCCGATTATAATACTGGCAATTGGCAGATTCCATAACTCAGCAATATACATTTGTGCTGATCCTGAAAGTTCATGTTGAGCCGATTGCATTAATTCTGGCGAAATTCGAGCAGTTGGCCCAACATTGACTCCAAAAAAAGCTGAAGCCGCAAACATCAATCCTAAACCAATAATGGCCCAAATCATAAATTGTAAAATTCCAGCTAATGAAGTTCCAACAATTTTCCCAATCATCAATTGAAATGGTTTTACAGATGAAATAATGATTTCGATAATTCGGTTTGTTTTTTCTTCAATTACGCTTCGCATTACCATGTTTCCGTAAATGATAATAAACATCATAATCAAATATCCAAATGCGCCGCCAATTCCGATTTTGATTTCATTTAAACCTTTTAAACTTTCTTCTCCAGAAGCTTTTACCAAATGAATATTTACATTCGATTGTGCTTTCTGAATTGCCAGAGTATCTAGTTTTAATTCTTCAAGATTTATTTTAGTGATTTTTGATGCAATAACATCTTGCGTATTTTCAATAAAAGAAATACTCGGACTATTATTCGAAATAAACTCAATTTTTCCTTCTAAATCATTAACATTTTTTGTTTTTGGAATAACAATTAAACCGTTAAAATTTTCTTTTGTAATACTATCTTTTAAAGCATTAACCTCAATTTCAGATAAATTATAGTATTTAAATTCTGAGCTTTTTTTATTTTCCTTTAAAAAATCGGAAGCAAAAAGTCCAGTTTCGTCATGAATTGCAATTCGTTTGGTTTCTGCTTTCATTGAACTCAAATAGCCAATAAAAACGGCGATGGCCACAAACAATAGCGGACTTAAAAAAGTCATGACAACAAAAGATTTATTGCGGACTTTGGCAATAAATTCTCTTTTTATAATTAATGAAATTATGCTCATTTATTTTAGATTGTTAGATTTTTAGACATTCATAGACTTCTTAGACATTCTCTGATTTTATCTAAAAATCTAAGAAGTCTAATATTCTAAATATCTATCCTGTTACCGTTTGAATAAAAATATCGTTTATACTTGGAATTTTTTCAACGAAATGCGTTACTTGCCCACGTTGTGTCAAGATATTCAATAATTCGTTTGGCGAAGCATTTCCTATTTGAATATTCAATTTTAAATCATCATTTAGAGATTTAAAATTTGCAGGCGAAACAGTAAACTTTTGAGTGATATCATACATTAAACCTTCAACATTGTTCGTCAAAATTCCAACCTCAAAACTATTGGTTCTAAATTGACGTTTAACATCGGCAACTTTTCCTTCTATTAATTTATTTGACTTATGAATTAAAGCTATATTTTCACAAAGCTCTTCTACACTTTCCATTCTGTGAGTAGAAAAAATAATGGTAGAACCTTGTTCTCTCAATGCTAAAATTTCATCTTTAATCACATTTGCATTTACAGGATCAAATCCTGAGAAAGGTTCATCTAAAATCAGCAATTTTGGTTTATGCAAAACACAAACTACAAACTGGATTTTTTGCGCCATTCCTTTAGAAAGTTCTTGAATTTTCTTGTTCCACCAACCTTGAATTCCCAAACGATCAAACCAATAATCTAATTGTTTTTTAGCTTCAGTTTTAGAAAGACCTTTCATTTGAGCCAAATACAAACATTGCTCGCCTACTTTCATCGAACTGTACAAACCTCTTTCTTCTGGAAGATATCCGATTGTTTGTACGTGTTTTGGCTGTAGCTTTTCTCCATCCAAAATTACTTCGCCGCTATCTGGCATTGTAATTTGGTTTATGATTCTGATAAGGGAAGTTTTTCCGGCTCCATTTGGACCTAAAAGTCCATATATACTGCCTTTTGGCACATTTAATGAAACTTCGTTAAGCGCTACATAATCGCCGTATTGTTTTACGACTTTATGTACTTCAAGTAAGTTGCTCATGTTATTTTTAAGGATTTACTGCGTCACTTTACCAATCACGGTTCAAGCGACTGTAAAAGTAAATAATTCGAAGTGAAATTGCGTTATAATACGCAAAAAACCCATTCTAAAATCTCTAGAATGGGTTCTTCATATATTTATATCTTTTTAAAAGTACAGATTATGAAAACATATCTTTTACTTTTTCAAAAAATGATTTCTCTGATTTCTCTGGATTCGGAGCAAAATGTTCGTCAGTCAAAGCATTTTCAAAGAATTGTTTTTGTTCTTTATTTAATGTTTTTGGTGTCCAAACATTTACGTGAACTAATAAATCTCCGCTTCCGTAACCATTTAAACTTGGAATTCCTTTTCCTTTCAATCTCAAGATTTTTCCAGACTGAATTCCTTCTTCTAATTTAATACGAACTTTTCCGTTGATTGCTTCAATATCTTTTGAAGCTCCCAAAACTGCTTCAGGAAAACTGATGTATAAATCGAAGTGAACATTTTCACCTTCACGTTTCAAGAATTCGTGTTCTACTTCTTCAATAGCAACAATTAAATCACCTGGAATACTATTTCCTGGCGCATCGTTACCTTTATTAGAAACTTTCAACTGCATTCCGTCAACAACTCCCGCAGGAATTTTGATTGATACTGTTTCGTCTTCTTGAACCATTCCTTGCGCATCTGCCTCAGAAGGTCTTTTATCTAAAATCTGACCAGAACCGCCACAAGTAGGACAAGTTGACGCAGATTGCATTCTTCCTAAAATAGTATTTGTAACACGCATTACTTGACCTTGACCGTTACAAGTTGTACAAGTTTTATACGTTACGCCTTTAGCTTGAACTTTACGTTTTACTTTTACTTTTTTCTCTACTCCATTTGCAATCTCTTCTAAAGTCAATTTTACTTTAATTCGAAGATTACTTCCTTTTGCACGACGAGGACCTCCGCCTCCGCCTCCGAAACCGCCAAATCCGCCACCAAAAATATCACCAAACTGGCTGAAAATGTCGTCCATGTTCATACCTCCGTGACCACCGCCAAATCCGCCAGAACCATCAAATGCTTGATGTCCGTATTGATCGTATTTCGCTTTTTTCTGTGGATCACTTAAAACTTCATAGGCTTCTGCTGCCAATTTGAAGTTTTCTTCTGCCTCTTTGTCGCCTGGATTTTTATCAGGGTGGTATTTAAGCGCACTTTTTCTATATGCTTTTTTTATTTCAGCAGCATCAGCATTTTTTGAAATGCCTAGTATTTCGTAAAAATCTTTTTTCATAATTAGGTTTAAATTCCAAACATTAAAATTTCAAATTCCAAAAATGCAATTGAAATTTTCATTTGTATTTTAGTTTCCGATTACTACTTTAGGGAAACGAATAATTTTGTCTCCTAATTTGTATCCTTTTTCAATAACATCAACAATTTTCCCTTTTAATTTATCAGACGGAGCTGGAATTTGGGTAATTGCTTCAGCAAAATCAGCATCAAAAGCATCACCTGCTTTTACCTCAACTTGCTCTAAACCTTTAGTTACTAAAGTACTTTTTAGTTTTTCATGAATTAATTCAACACCTTTAGTCAAATTCTCATCTTCAGATTTGTTGATTTCTACCATCGCTCTGTCAAAATCGTCTAAAACAGGAAGCATTGCTAACAAAACTTCTTGATTTGCAGTTTTAAAAAGATCGATACGCTCTTTTGAAGTTCTTTTTTTGTAATTTTCAAATTCTGCAAATAATCTCAAAAACTTATCTTTTTCTTTAGCCAAGTCTTGAGCCAATTGCTCTTCAACACTTAATTCTTCAACAATTAACTGCTCTCCGTTGGCATTGTTCTCTAACGTTACATCGTCTAATTCCTGATCGAATTCTGTATTTTCCGTAGTCATATTACTTTTATTTTTAAAAATATTTTTAAACTTCATTTTATTTCTTTCTTTTGGATTGCAAAAGTACTGCCAAATCTTATAAAATGTCAAATTGTCACTTTATTAGTTATGAGACTTTTAAAAAACAAAAATAGCCATTTAAAATTTAGTATAATTTTAAGACTATTACGTTATAGTTTATTCTATCTTTGATAGCGTAAAACAAAAATCATTACCACCAAAATTGAATTTAAGGGTTGGCCTAGGCCTCAAAATAATTATTAATTCAAATTTACCTTATATTAAAAAAAGCTTCGCCTTAGACAGACGAAGCTTTTTTTTATGTTTTCTTCATCTTTCCTTTATCAATGACTAAACCTAGATAACGAAAAAAAATTAACGCAAAGAACGCAAAGTTCTTTTTCACTCTTAAGTTTTATAAAAGAGAAAAGTTCGCAAAGCTGTGTATAAATATAGCTTTGCGAACTTTGAAATTTTAAAATATTCTTAGATAAAAAACTTTCGTTTCTTTGCGGTAAAAAACATTTTATTGCACGGGCGGAGGGATTCGAACCCCCATCAACGGTTTTGGAGACCGCTATTCTACCCTTGAACTACGCCCGTAACTTAAGGTCGGCAAATTAAAAGTTTTTTTTCTTCTCTAGCAACTATTTTGAACAGAGATTTTAAAAGAAATTCCTTTAATCACAAGCGATTCAAAGCAAAAACCTTTGCTTCAAACAGTTACCCTAACAAAGTATTTTTCAATCCTTCGAAATCTACTGAAACCTGATCGCCTGTCACTAAATTTTTAAGCGAATAAGTATTTGAAGCAATTTCATTATCTCCTGCAATTACTGCAAACGGAATCAATCGTTTATCTGCATATTGAAATTGTTTTCCCACTTTTACATTATCTGGATACAATTCTACTTTTATATTTTCTTGTCTTAATTTTTGAATTGCTTTTGAAGCATATAACGCTTCTTTATCTCCATAATTGATAAATATTGCTTTTGAAGTCGCAGCAACAGTTTCTGGAAATAATTGTAATTCTTCTAAAACCAAATAAATTCGATCTAATCCAAAAGAAATTCCGACACCGCTCATGTTTTTCAAACCAAAAATACCCGTCAAATCGTCGTATCTTCCGCCACCGCCGATAGAACCCATTGCAACTGTTTTTGGAGCAGCAACTTCAAAAATAGCTCCAGTGTAATAATTTAAACCACGAGCTAAAGTTACATCTAAATCTAAAATTGCAGTTGAAAGCCCTAAAACAGCAACATTATCACAAATAAACTTCAATTCTTCAACACCTTTCATTCCTTCTTCAGAAGAAGCTAATAATTCTGAAAGTTGATTAATTTTATCAGAGAAAGTTCCTGAAAAACTAAAAAGCGGTTGCACTTTTACCAACGCTTCTTCGGCAATTCCTTTTTCGATCATTTCTTTTTTTACACCATCTTCACCAATTTTATCCAATTTATCTAAAGCAACTGTAAAATCGATTAATTTATCTGAAGCACCGATTACTTCTGCAATTCCAGATAATATTTTTCTGTTATTGATTTTAATCGTAACGCCTTCCAATCCTAAAGAAGTAAAAACAGTATCATATAATTGAACCAATTCAACTTCTTGCCATAAAGATTTTGAACCTACAACATCGGCATCACATTGAAAGAATTCTCTAAAACGTCCTTTCTGTGGATTATCTGCTCTCCAAACTGGTTGAATTTGATATCTTTTAAAAGGAAATTCAATTTCGCTTTGGTGCTGTACAACGTATCTCGCAAACGGAACCGTTAAATCGTAACGCAACGCTTTTTCAGAAATTTTTCCTGTGAATTTATTCAACTCGATTCTTTGCTCTAAACTAATTTTTTCAGCAGAATTAATTTGTAATTCGTCTATAGATTCTGGCAATTCGATTTTACTTTTATTGTAGAAAAAATTTCCAGAGTTTAATATTTTAAAAATCAGACGGTCTCCTTCTTCTCCATATTTTCCCATCAAAGTATCTGAGTTTTCAAACGAAGGCGTTTCGATTGGCTGAAAACCAAATTTTTCGAAATTCGCTTTTATAGTCTGAATAATATATTGACGTTTTGACACCTCTGCAGGCGAAAAATCTCTTGTTCCTTTTGGTATACTTGGTTTAGAAGCCATCTTTTTTATTTTAGATTGTTGATTTTAGATTTTAGATTCGTTGAAACCTTGCATCTAAATTCTTTAACATTATTTCTTATTAATTTAAATCGCCTGCAAATATCTTACTTTTTAAAATAAATAATAACAGTTCGAAAACAAACTTGTAACAAAAAACGTATTTTCGTGACAAATTGGTCATGATGCTAAAATTATTTAAAGAAAATATCCGAATTGCTTTTGGTTCTATCAAAACTCAATTATTGCGAACCATTCTTACTGTTTTAATTATCGCTATCGGAATTACCGCGTTAGTTGGAATTCTGACCGTGGTTACAGCACTTGAAAATACGGTTTCGACCAATTTTGCTTCGATGGGCGCCAATACTTTCAACATCAATCAATATGAAAATACGGTTAAAAATCGTGGAGGAAACGAACGTGAAATCATAAATCCGATTATTTCTTATCCAGAAGCGGTTGCCTTCAAAAACAAATACAAATATCCTTTTACAGAAACTTCTCTTTCGTTTACAGCCACTTCAAAAGCAGAAGTAAAATATTTAGACATTAAAACTGATCCCGAAATTTCCATTTTAGGGGTTGATGAACATTTTATTGCGAACTCTGGCTTAGAAACTACTTTAGGCCGATCTTTTAATCAATTTGATATTGAAAACAATACTTATTCTTGTGTTGTAGGTTCTGATTTTGAAAAAGGTTTATTAAAAGATGTTAATCCTATTGATAAAATAATTTCGATTCGCGGTACAAGATTTAAAGTCATTGGCGTATTAAAAGAAAAAGGTTCAACTTTTGGAAATAGTCAAGATTTACGCGTTTTAATTCCCATTCAAGTCGCTCGTTCTTTATTTACGGCGCCAAATATCAATTATACAATAAGTGTAATGGTTTCTAAAAAAGAAGTTTTAGACCAAGCAATTGATAACGCAACAAGCACAATGCGAAGAGTTCGTAAATTGAGCCCTGTTCGCGATAATAATTTTGGAATTGGCCGAAGCGACGACTTAATAAATAGGATTCTAGGAATTACTCAATATTTAGATTGGGCATCGGCAATTATTAGTATTATCACCATTTTAGGATCTTCTATTGCTTTAATGAACATTATGATTGTTTCGGTTACAGAACGTACTCGCGAAATTGGTGTTCGTAAAGCTTTGGGTGCAAAAAGATCAACAGTTGCTTTTCAGTTTTTTATTGAAACCTTATTAATAGGACAAATTGGCGGACTTGTTGGTATTATCTTAGGAATACTAATTGGTTTCTCGATAGCTTCTGCTATGAATTTCGCTTTTGTTATTCCGTGGGTTGCCATTATTATTGCGTTTGGAACAAGTTTTATGGTTGCAATTGTTTCTGGCTTATACCCAGCACTTAAAGCATCGAAACTAGATCCTATTGAAGCACTGCGTTACGAATGATTTTTTAGTATTCAGTCGCAGTCTCAGTTTACAGTCGCAATGAAAACTGAGACTGTAAACTGAGACTGAAAACTTTAAATATTTCCTTTTAACATACGATCGTTGTCGTAAATATCTTTTCGAAGTTCAACGTTTTTGAAATCTAAATTTTCAAGCAAATCACTCATTTCTTTTCCAAGATATTGATTGATTTCAAAATACAATTTCCCTTTTCCTAAAAGAGCTTTTTTTGCCAATGAAGCAATTTTTCTATAAAAAATCAATGCATCATTATCTTCCACAAAAAGTGCTAAATGCGGCTCATAATCCAAAACATTTTTCTTAATTTCTTCTTTTTCTAAATTTCGAACATAAGGCGGATTTGATACAATAATATCAAACTGACATCTCAATTCTTCTTCTTGCAAAATATCAGCTAAAACAAAAGTTACATTAACATTATTTAATACTGCATTTCTTTTGGCTGTCTCTATCGCTTTTTTAGAAACATCAATTGCAACAACTTCTGCATTTGGAAGATTTTTTGCCAGAGAAATAGCAATACAGCCGCTTCCTGTACCAATATCTAAAATTTTTATTTTTTTGCTTTTTTCTGGACTTGCATTTTCATTAATAATCCATTCGACCAATTCTTCTGTTTCTGGCCTCGGAATTAATACATTTTCATTTACTTCGAAATCTAGACCATAAAAGTTTGTTTTTCCAAGTAAATACTGAATCGGAACTTCGTTTTTAAGATGATTAACCAATTCTTCCCACATTATAAAATCATTCTCTTCAAAAGACAATTCATGATTTAGAGCCAAATCAATTTGACGAAGTTTATGTCTATCTTCCAGAATTAAATAAAAAAAACTCTCTGCTTCGTACGCATCGTAAAAAGGAGATAATTCTTTAATGAACTGAGTACGATATTGTTTAATTTTCATTTTTATTTTTTGAGCATTCATTAATCAGTTCAAACTGATTGTATTCTTCAATAAGTCTTGCGTACAAATTTTTGTTACAAACTTTAACTACAAAACTTTCAACATCCATACGGGACAAGAACTATGCCCAGTTGCACCCAAAGGAGCATCTAAATATTCGAAACCTGATTTTTTATACAGCTTTTGTGCGGCGTGCATAAAAGGCATTGTTTCTATATAACATTTTTCAAAACCAAATTCTTTTCCTTGTTCCAAACATTTTTCCATCATTTTGGCTCCAATTCCCAATCCTCTTGTTTTGGGCAGAAAATACATTTTTTGCAATTCGCAGATTTTCGGATCTCCATTTTCTAAAGGCGCGACTCCTGCACAACCTACAATTTCATCATCATTTTCAACAACAAAATAAGCCGATTTTGGTTTGCTATATTCTTCAAACATCAAATCCAAATATGTATCTTCGTAAGCAGTTCCGACTTTTGGAATTTCCATTTCGTCAAAAACTGATCTTATTAAACTTGCTACGGCTTGATTGTCTTCTTTTTTAATTTTTCTGATAATCCAGTTTTTCATTTTTCTTTTTCATCTATATCTATACAAAAATAAAAATACTTTTCTGATAGTATTATAACTATTTGGATTGTTTCACAACTTAACCATAAACATTAGACAAAAACTTCAAAAATAATTACTTTTGCAACGTGAATATACATGAAAAATACATAAAACGCTGTATCGAACTGGCACAAAATGGGCTTGGAACAACGTATACGAACCCAATGGTTGGAAGCGTAATAGTTTATGACGCTAAGATTATTGGCGAAGGCTGGCATAAAAAAGCTGGAGAACCACACGCAGAAGTCAATGCCGTTAGTTCTGTAAAAGACAAATCTCTACTAAAAAAAGCTACTATATATGTAAGTTTAGAACCTTGCAGCCATTTTGGAAAAACGCCTCCGTGTTGCGATTTGATTATTGCGAATGAAATTCCGAATGTTGTTGTTGGAACAGTTGATCCCAACGAAAAAGTTGCTGGAAAAGGTATTCTAAAACTTATTGAAGCTGGTGCAAATGTTACAGTTGGAGTTTTAGAAGAGGAATGTAACGAACTCAATAAACGCTTTTTTACCTTTCATCAAAAAAAGAGACCATATATTATTCTAAAATGGGCAGAAAGCCAAGACGGATTTTTAGCTCCTGAAAAATCTATCGAGCAAGAACGCAAACCAATTTGGATTACGAATCAATATTCGAGGCAATTGGTGCATAAATGGCGAACTGAAGAACAAGCAATTTTAGTTGGCACACAAACTGTTGTAGATGATAATCCGAAATTGAATGCTCGAGATTGGGAAGGAAATAATCCGGTTAGAATTGTAATCGATCAAAATAATAGAATTGACGAAAGCAGTTTTGTTTTTGATGATACTGTAAAAACGATTGTTTTTTCTAAAACGCAAAAGCCATTAAAAGAAAATACGCAATTTGAAGTTATAGATTTTGACAAAAATATCGTTACTCAAATTTTAGATGTTTTATATCAGAATCAAATTCAATCTATAATTATTGAAGGCGGAAGACAAACTTTGCAATCTTTTATAGATGAAAATATTTGGGATGAAGCCCGAATTTTTATCGGAAAAACAAGTTTTGAAAAAGGAACAAAAGCTCCCATTATTTCTAAAAAAAACATTATAAAAACCAATATTCAAACTGACGAATTAATAGAACTTAGAAATTATGATTGACACAATAATTTTTGACTTTGGAGATATTTTTATCAATCTAGACAAAGCTGCTACAGTTTCTTGTTTGCAAAAATTAGGAATGACAGAATGGAATACGGAATTGAATAACTTAAATCTTTCTTTTGAAACCGGGTCTATTTCTCCAGAAGATTTTATTGGCGGTTTTCAAAATCAATTGCCAAATGCTTCTAAAGAAGAAATATTAAAAGCTTGGAATGCAATTTTAGCAGATTTTCCGAAATACCGTTTGGAATTTCTTCAAGAATTATCTAAAAAATATCGTCTTTTTTTATTGAGCAATACAGATTCTATTCACATTAATACTTTTGAAAAAAATAATTCTTTCTTCAAAGATTTTTATGATTGTTTCGAAAAAGTATATTTTTCTTTTGATATGGGATTAAGAAAACCAGATCCGAAAATTTATCAAACCGTACTTGAAGCGCACAATTTAGTTGCAGAAAACACTTTGTTTGTTGATGACAAAACAGAAAACACAGACAGCGCGGCCGCTTTAGGAATAAAAGTCTGGAATCTTCAAGTTGGAAAAGAAGATGTTGTAGATTTATTCGACAAAGGATTTTTATAAAGCAATTATTTCTCATAAAATATTTTGCCACAGATTAAAGGATTTTCACAGATTTTTATGCGATCAAAAGAAAAATCCTTTTTAATTCTTTTAATCTGTGGCAAAAAAAACTTAAAGACTTAGAATTGGAAATTAACGATACTTATCAAACTATTGCATATGCATCTGAAGAAATACTGTTTAAAGAAAAAGGCAGTAAATTCTTTGGTTATGCTTTCCCAATAGATCATGAAGATGAAGTAAAACCTATTATTGAAGATCTCAAAAAACAACATCCGCATGCTGTACATTATTGTTACGCGTATCAAATAGGTGTTGGAAATAAAATATCATATCGCGCGAATGATGACGGCGAACCAAGCAATACAGCCGGAGCACCAATCTACGGACAAATACAATCTTTTGGATTAACGAACGTTCTTGTTGTAGTCGTTCGTATTTTTGGTGGAGTAAAATTAGGCGTTGGTGGCTTGATTTCTGCGTATCGAACAACAGCTCAAATGACTTTGGAAGTTTGTGAAATTATTGAAAAGACAATTGATGTCGATTTTTTAATTTCGTTTGATTACAAAAACATGAATAAAGTAATGCGAGTAATTAAAGAGAAAAAGTTAGAAATAATTTCTCAAGAAATGGAAATGGATGAAATTTCAGGCTTGCCAATTGGCAAAATTGTGACAAAAACACGAAAAAAAAATGCCGAAACAGTATTCAGCATTTTTGATTTAATGTTCGAAATTGATATTAAATTAATATAAATTAACATCAAAATCATAGTCGTTTTAACAATTATTCAAGCGTTTTAAATATTTCTAAAATATAATCTGGAGGAGCTGTCGGACGACCCGTTTTTAACGCAACAAATACTAAAATAAACGTCGCAGTTGTTAATAACTCATTTGCCTCATTATAGATTGCGCAATCAAATTCAATCTTAACAGAAGAGTAACTTTTGAAAGTGGTATGAATTGTTAAAAGTTCATCATATTTTGCAGACTTTTTGTAATTGATATTCATGTTAACAATTGGAAGCCCAATTCCGCTTTCTTCCATGCTTTTATACGAAACCCCTTTATTTCTAAGCCATTCCACGCGTCCTATTTCAAAATAAGGAACATAATTTCCGTGATAAACGACTCCCATTTGGTCGGTTTCTGAGTAACGAACTCGTACTTGAGTCTGGTGATTTTTCATTGATAAAATATTAAAAAAATTCGAATTCAAAAAGCCTCTTTACAACTTTTTTTTATAAAATTAGATACCAAAATATTTTTTTTTACAGAAATTTGTTCACATATTTGTTATCCCGAAATACGGAATAAAATTGCTCCTTATTTATTAGGAGAATCTTTATAACAATAATAAAAAATTTATCTGAATCTATGACTAAAACTGCTCAATCGGTATGGGAAAACTGTTTGTCCTTTATAAAGGATAATATTCAAGATCAAGCATACAAAACTTGGTTTGAACCAATCAAATCAGTTGAGCTAACCGATAACGCGTTATATATTCAAGTTCCAAGTAAATTTTTCTACGAATGGCTCGAAGAGCATTACGTAAAATTGTTGAAAGTTGCGCTTACCAAAGAACTGGGAAAAAACGCAAAGTTACTCTATAAAATTAAAATGGAGAACACTTATGGAAATAAACAGCCGTTTACCGAGCAGCTGCCAAGTTCTAACAGGGTTCCGATGAAACCACAAGAGGTTGATGCTCCATTTAAAAATTTAAATCCTGAATTAAAAAATCCGTTTGTAATTCCTGGAATCAGAAATTTAAAAATTGAATCTCAATTAAATCCGAATTACAGTTTTGATAATTTCTTAGAAGGAGATTCTAATCGTTTGGCTCGTTCTGCGGGTATGGCTGTTGCCAACAAACCTGGAGGAACTTCATTTAATCCGTTATTGATTTTTGGAGGAGTTGGTTTAGGAAAAACGCACTTGGCGCATGCTATAGGCGTAGAAGTAAAAGATAAGTATCCTGAAAAGACCGTTTTATATATTTCTGCTGAGATTTTTACACAACAATATATTGATTCTGTAAAAAAGAATAATCGTAATGATTTCATTCACTTTTACCAATTAATTGATGTTTTGATTATTGATGATGTTCAATTTTTATCTGGAAAATCAGGAACGCAAGATGTTTTCTTCCATATTTTCAACTATTTACACCAAAACGGAAAACAAGTAATCTTAACTTCAGACAAAGCTCCTGTTGACATGCAGGATATTGAGCAAAGATTATTATCTCGTTTTAAATGGGGATTATCTGCAGAATTGCATCAGCCTGATTATGAAACTCGTGTTTCTATCTTAAAAAATATTTTATATCGTGATGGTGTAGAAATGCCAGAAGATATTTTAGAATATGTGGCTCGTAACATTAAAACAAATGTTAGAGAACTTGAAGGTGCCATTATTTCATTAATCGCTCAATCTTCTTTCAACAAAAAAGAAGTTACGATCGAATTAGCGAAAAGCGTTGTAGAGAAATTTGTTAAAAACGTAAAGAGAGAAATCTCTATCGATTATATCCAAAAAATTGTTTCAGATTATTTCCAATTAGATATTGAAACACTTCAATCTAAAACTAGAAAGAGGCATGTTGTTCAAGCAAGACAATTGGCAATGTTTTTTGCAAAAAAATTCACCAAAGCTTCTTTAGCAAATATTGGTTCACAAATTGGAGACCGCGACCACGCAACTGTTCTTCATGCTTGTAAAACAGTTGATAATTTAGTTTCTACAGACAAACAATTTAAAAAGTTTGTTGAAGACATTAATAAAAAACTAACGCTATAACGCGAATCATGCCAGTAAAAGTTTTAATGGTTTGTTTAGGGAATATCTGCAGATCTCCTTTAGCAGAAGGAATTTTAGCTTCTAAATTACCTCAAGATAAATTTTTTGTCGATTCGGCAGGTACAGGTTCTTGGCATGTTGGGCATTGTCCAGATAAGCGTTCTATTGAAGTTGCCCGTAAAAACGGAATCAACATCAGTGCGCAAAAAGGAAGACAAATTAAAACTTCTGACTTTGATGAATTCGATTATATCTACGTAATGGATAATTCGAATTTTCGCGATGTAAGCCATTTAGCAAAGACGCCAGAACATAAAAACAAAATTCGTTTGATTTTGAACGAATTATTCCCAGACGAAAATGTAGATGTTCCAGATCCATATTATGGTTCAACAAATGGTTTTGACAATGTTTACAAAATGCTAGACGAAGTAACTGATATTATTGCAGATCAACTTCTAAAAAAACACTCTTAATTCAATTCAATTGTTTCTAAAATAGAGATAATTGGATTTTTTAATTTTAAATACTTACACATGAAACTTCTCGGAAAATTATATCTAATTCCAACAACAATGGGCGAAAGCGATCCGATGGATGTTTTACCTCAAACTGTAAGAAGAACCATAGAAGTTATTGACCATTACATTGTTGAAAATGACAAAACAGCAAGAAAATCTATCAAAGCTGTTTATCCTGAAAAAAAACAATCTGAATTGGTGCTTTTTACTTTAAACAAAAGAACCGAAACTAGCGAGCATTTAGAATTCATAAAACCTTTGTTAGAAGGAAAAAATATGGGTTTAATGAGCGAAGCAGGATGTCCAGGTGTTGCAGATCCGGGCGCGGTAATTGTAAAACTGGCTCACGAAAAAGGAATTCAGGTCGTACCTTTAGTTGGTCCATCTTCTATTCTATTGGCCATGATGGCTTCCGGAATGAATGGCCAGAGTTTTACTTTCAACGGATATTTACCAATTGACAAAGACGAGAAAAAATCGGCAATTCGTCATTTCGAGAAATTATCTTACGATAAAAACCAGTCGCAACTATTCATTGAAACTCCATACAGAAATAATAAACTGATTGAAGATCTTTTGCAAATTTTAAGTCCTGCAACACATCTTTGTATCGCTACAGATATTACGTTACCAACCGAATTTATCAAAACAATGAAAATTTCTGATTGGAAGAAATTAAAAATCGATATTGACAAACGTCCAACGATTTTTATTATTCATAAAATGTAAACTAACTTCAAATCACATATATCATGAAAAAGTTTTTAATTCTGATTTTAATATGCGTTGCTCAAAATACATTTTCTCAATCTAAAAATACCAAAACCAACATTCCGGATGATGAAAATACGCTTTACAACACTGCAGGAATAGATGTTCAACCTGAATTTCCTGGTGGTCTAGCTCAGTTTCAAAAGTTCCTTAACACAAATTTCATCCCTCCTCAAGACAACCCAAAAATAAAAGGAAAAGTCTATGCTACTTTTATTATTGAAAAAGACGGATCACTTAGTGATATAAAAATCATTAGAGATTTAGGATACGGAACAAAAGAAGAGGCAACTCGAGTTTTAAAACTATCTCCTAAGTGGACTCCTGGAAAACATCAAGGAAAAGACATCAGAACATTATTTTCCACCCCGATAAGTGTTAGACAGTAAGATAAGTTTTCCCCTAATCAAACTTTATCATGAGTAAACTACCAAACGTAACCACAAGCATTTTTACGGTAATGTCAAAAATGGCAGCCGAATATAATGCAATAAATCTATCGCAGGGATTTCCAAATTTTACTGTTGACGAACGATTAACTGATATTGTTGCGAGATTATCAAAAGAAAATGTACATCAATACACACCCATGGCAGGTTATCCGCCGTTGATGAATAAAATTGCAAAACTTACTCAAGATTCTTATAAAAGAAAAATCAATCCTGAAACAGAACTTTTGGTTACAGCTGGAGCAACTCAAGGAATTTTTACCACTATTTTAGCTTTAGTAAAAGAAAATGATGAAGTAATTATTCTCGATCCGAGTTACGATTCTTATGAATCTCCCGTTTTACTTTGCAAAGCAAAACCTGTTCGAGTAGCACTAAATGATGACTATACCCCAAACTGGGAAACGATAGAAAAAGCATGTTCTGCAAAAAGCAGAATGATAATTATTAATAATCCGCATAATCCGACGGGAAAAATTTTAACTGAAAATGATTTTGTTCAGTTAAAAAATCTTTTAGAAAAATATCCCGACATTATAGTTTTGTCTGATGAAGTTTACGAATACATTACTTTCGAAGAAAAACATATTTCGGCACACACTAAAGATTTCCTTTTAGACCGTTGTGTAATGGTATCCTCTTTCGGAAAATCATTTCATATTACAGGCTGGAAAATTGGTTATACCATTGCGCCAGAACATTTAATGAAAGAAATCAAAAAAGTACATCAATTTCTGGTTTTCAGTGTAAATAGTATTTCACAATTTGCTATTAGTGAATATTTAGATGTAGTGGATGTGAATTTACTTGGAAAATTCTATCAGGAAAAGCGAGATTATTTTCAAAAACTACTTCAAAATAGTCGATTTGAATTAAAACCTTGCGAAGGAACTTACTTTCAAGTTGCCTCTTACGCTAACATTTCAGACGATGACGATGTTACTTTCTGCAAAAATCTAATCATCGATCATGGCGTTGCCGCAATTCCTATTTCGACTTTTTATTCCGATCATAAAGACCAGAAATTAATACGTTTTTGCTTTGCTAAAGATAACTTCACATTAGAGTCTGCAGCAAAAAAATTATGTCAAATATAAAGTTTTTTGAAATTTTATAACAATATTATGCATGCATCCTATTTTATTTAATTAATATTGCAAAAAAAGAAAAAGTATGAGCTACACAGATAAAATGTTACGTGACGATGCTTTACAAGGCAAAGTCATTGTCGTTACAGGCGGCGGAAGCGGTTTAGGCAAAGCTATGACCAAATATTTTCTCGAATTAGGAGCTCAAGTAGCCATAACTTCTAGAGATCTAGAAAAGTTAAAAACTACAGCTGCCGAACTGGAAAGTGAGACTGGAGGTAAATGTCTTCCACTACAATGTGATGTTCGTCATTACGAAGAAGTAGAAAATATGCTTCAAGAAACTTTGAAAGTTTTCGGAAAAGTAGACGTTCTTTTAAACAATGCAGCTGGAAATTTTATTTCGCCAACAGAAAGATTATCTGCAAATGCATTTGATACTGTTATAGATATCGTACTAAAAGGTTCTAAAAACTGCACATTAGCTTTTGGAAAACATTGGATTGACACCAAACAAACTTCGGCAACGATTTTAAATATAGTAACTACTTATGCTTGGACAGGATCAGCTTACGTTGTTCCGAGCGCTACGGCAAAAGCAGGAGTTTTGGCAATGACAAGAAGTCTTGCTGTAGAATGGGCTAAATACGGAATTCGTTCTAATGCAATCGCACCTGGACCATTTCCAACAAAAGGAGCTTGGGACAGATTATTGCCTGGAGATTTAGCAGAAAAATTTGACATGGCTAAAAAAGTGCCATTGAAAAGAGTTGGAGATCACCAAGAATTAGCCAATTTAGCAGCGTATTTAGTTTCAGATTTTTCATCTTACATCAATGGAGATGTAATTACAATTGATGGAGGCGAATGGTTAAAAGGCGCAGGACAATTTAATTTATTAGAAGCAATTCCAGAAGAACTTTGGGATCAGCTTGAAATGATGATAAAAGCAAAAAAGAATAAATAATTACAAGTGCTTACTAAATTCAGAATATTTTTTTAAAACTATACTGATTGCACGAAATCCCGAAGGTTTACTTTCGGGATTTTTTTTTATTTTAACCATATAAGCGATATAAGTTCAGTTAAGTAGCATTTTACTTAAATATTTTGAGGCTTAAATTTACTTACATTGCTTATATGGTTAAATATATTAATATGTTTATTCAATTCAGTTAAATTATTATTTTTGCCAAACAAATTATAACATCAAATTTATGCTCATTATAGGAATTGCAGGAGGAACAGGAAGTGGAAAAACAACAGTAGTACACCAAATCATGAATGAATTGCCAGACACAGAAGTTGGGGTAATTTCTCAAGATTCGTATTACAAAGAAAACCATAACTTGTCTTTTGACGAGAGAGCACTAATCAATTTTGATCACCCTCGTGCCATCGATTTTGAACTATTGGTAAAACACCTTAAAGCCTTAAAAGCGGGTGAAACTATCGATCAGCCAGTATATTCATTCATTCAGCATAATAGAACTGACGATACAATTTCAACACATCCTAGAAAAGTAATGATTGTAGAAGGAATTTTAATTTTGACAAATCCAGAATTAAGAGAGCTTTTTGACATTAAAGTATATGTTCACGCTGATTCTGACGAAAGATTAATTCGCCGTTTAAAAAGAGATATTTCTGAACGAGGACGTGATATCGACGAGGTTTTAAACCGTTACCAAACCACCTTAAAGCCTATGCATGAACAATTTATCGAACCTACAAAGGCATTTGCTGATATCATTATTCCGAATGACAAATACAATACAGTAGCAATTGATGTAGTTCGTGCTGTAATTAATCAGAGAATTTTATAATTTTTATCGTAAATTTAAACCATATTAATTAGGAGCTATTTCCCGCTTTCGCCTTTATCTTTTTATGGCAGAAAAAGCCATAAAAAGGATACCGGCTCTATCGGGGCTAGAAACACCCATCATATTCAAAAGAAATATTCGTTTAAAAATGAAATTTAAAAATCCATACAAAGACAAAAAATGGTTCAAATACCTAGGCAACAAATACGTTTGGGTTTTGCTGTTTTTTATTGTTTGGATGTTATTTTTAGACAATTACTCCTATTTTGATCATCGTTTTTTAGATGAACAAATCAATGAACTTCAGGATAATAAAAAATATTATCAAGAAGAAATCAAAAAAGATCAAGAGCAAATTAAACAGCTCAAAAATCCAGAACAAATTGAGAAATACGCCCGCGAAAAGTATTTTATGAAAAAAGACAGCGAGGATATTTACATTATACAATTTGAAGGAGACACTATTCAAGAAAAAGAATAATCAAACAAAACACAATGGCCACTAACCTATTCGACGATTTTAATCCGATTTCATCCAAACAATGGAAACAAAAAATTCAGTTTGAATTAGATGGAGCCGATTACAATCAGACTGTTATTTGGAATTCACCCGAAGATATACAGGTAAAACCTTTTTATCACAGCGATGAATTTACAAAAGCAGCAAATGTAAATACACAAGCCTCAGATTTTAAAATCTGCCAAAATATCTTTGTTTTCGATGTAGAAAAATCTATCGAGCGCGCTTTAAACACTTTAGAAAGAGGTGCAGAAAGTCTTCGTTTTACTATCGAAAATGATAAAATTGACATTGAGAAATTATTAAATAATCTTCCTTTAGAAAACAAAATCGTTTACTTTAATTTGAATTTCATCTCAATCGATTTCGTTAAAAAATTAGACACGATTTCGATTCAGAAAAAAGCTTTTTTTTACTGCAATTTTGATCCAATTGGTCAATTGGCAAAAGATGGAAATTGGTTTATTACTTCAGAGAAAAATAACTTTGAAACTTTAGATTTACTTTTTAAAAATACCTCGAATCTTAATATTATAAGCGTTGATTTAGGTTTATACCAAAATTCTGGCGCCAACATTACACAGCAAATTGCTTTTAGTTTAGCGCATGCAAACGAATATTTGAATCGTTTTTCTGATTTTTCAAAACCTATTGTTTTTCAAATATCGGTTGGAACCAATTATTTCTTCGAAATTGCTAAACTTCGTGCGCTTCGAATGCTTTTTGATTTAATTGCAACAGAATACAATTCTAAAATAAAATGTCATTTTTTGGTAACGCCAACTAAACGTAACAAAACAATTTATGATTATAATGTGAATATGCTTCGCACTACAACCGAATGCATGTCGGCAATTTTGGGTGGTTCAGATGCAATTGCCAATTTGCCTTATGACGCATTATACCACAAAGACAACGAATTCGGGGATCGAATTGCAAGAAATCAGCTTTTGATTCTAAAACACGAAAGTTATTTTGACAAAGTAAATAATCCAGCCGATGGAAGTTATTATATTGAAAGTTTAACAACACAATTGGCAGAAAAAAGCTTGACTTTATTTAAAGATATTGAAGCAAACGGAGGTTTTTTGAAACTTTTAAACGACGGCACAATCAAAAAGAAAATTCAAGAAAGTGCTAATAAAGAACAGGAATTATTCGATTCTAAGAAAGAAGTTCTTTTAGGTACAAATAAATATCCAAACAAAGAAGACCGAATGAAACACGATTTAGAATTGTTTCCTTTTGTAAAAATAAAACCAAGAAAAACATTAATTACGCCTATAATCGAAAAAAGATTGGCTGAGAAATTGGAGCAAGAAAGATTGGAGCTTGAGTAAAATCAATTTCAATTCGTTATATTTAATAAAAACTAAATAATTATGGAAGCCATCAGACAAATTATATCCGTTAAAAATCATTCTGTAACTGTTGTCTTGCCAGATGATTTTACAGCAGATAAGGTAGAAGTAATTATTTTACCAGTTCAAAATGATGAATATCAAGTTCCTCAATGGCAAATTGATCAAGTTAGAGAAAGAACAGAAAACTATTTAAAAAATCCAAAGAATGTTACTGACATTGATGATTTTTTAAAAGAAATTGAAGATGAGTTATAAAATAGTTATTCTTGAAGAAGCTAAAAAGGATTATAAAGAGTCTCTACTATTTTACAAAAATATAAATCCAAGATTGGCTATCAGATTTAATGATTCTTTAAAAAAAAGTATTGCTTTTATTACTAAGAATCCTTTTCAATTTCAAATAAAATATGATAATGTTAGAATCATCTTTTTCAAAACTTTTCCGTATGCCATACACTATTCAATCTATGAAAATTCTGTAGTCATAAAATCTATTTTTCATACATCAAGAAATAGTGATTTGAACATATTTTAAATAATAACATTTACATTGAGAAAAGACCTTAAACATATAAATCTTCAAAATCAAAAGTCGAAACTCGAAAGTCAAGAATTAGAAAACTTGGCTGAGAACTTTACGACCGCAGAAGGAATTGAAATCAAAAGAAACTACTGTGAGAAAGATATTTCAGCTTTAGAATTTCTTGATTTTGGAGCAGGTTTTGCGCCCAATTTGCGCGGACCATACCCTACAATGTACGTGAGACGTCCGTGGACAATTCGTCAATATGCAGGATTTTCTACCGCAGAAGAAAGCAATGCTTTTTACAGAAAAAATTTAGCTGCGGGTCAAAAAGGACTTTCCATTGCTTTTGATTTACCAACGCATCGCGGTTACGACTCAGATCACGAAAGAGTTGTCGGCGATGTTGGCAAAGCTGGCGTCGCAATTGATTCTGTAGAAGATATGAAAGTGCTTTTCGATAAGATCCCGTTAGATGAAATGTCAGTTTCTATGACTATGAATGGAGCCGTTTTGCCGATTATGGCTTTTTATATCGTTGCGGCAGAAGAACAAGGAGTTAGTCCCGAAAAACTGGCTGGAACCATTCAAAATGACATTTTAAAGGAGTTTATGGTTAGAAATACGTATATATATCCGCCAACTCCTTCGATGAAAATAATTGCAGATATTTTTGAATTTACGAGCAAAAAAATGCCAAAATTCAATTCTATCTCTATTTCTGGATATCACATGCAGGAAGCTGGAGCAACTGCTGATATTGAATTAGCTTATACTTTAGCCGATGGTTTAGAATATATTAGAACCGGATTATCAACAGGAATGACAATTGACGAATTTGCTCCTCGCCTATCTTTCTTTTGGGCAATTGGAATGAATCATTTTATGGAAATTGCCAAAATGAGAGCCGGACGAATGATTTGGGCGAAATTATTACAGCAATTCAATCCGAAAAGTGATAAATCTTTAGCTTTAAGAACCCATTGTCAAACCAGCGGTTGGAGTTTAACTGAACAAGATCCTTTTAATAATGTAGCTCGTACTTGTATTGAAGCTACAGCTGCAGTTTTTGGAGGAACACAATCTTTGCATACAAATGCGTTAGACGAAGCAATTGCGCTACCAACAGATTTCTCGGCAAGAATTGCACGTAATACTCAGATTTTTCTTCAAGAGGAAACTAAAATTACCAAAACTGTTGATCCTTGGGCGGGAAGTTATTATGTTGAAAGTCTAACAAATGACATTACAGAAAAAACTTGGAAACTTATTGAAGAAGTTGAAGAATTAGGCGGAATGACAAAAGCTATTGAAGCTGGAATTCCGAAACTTCGAATTGAAGAAGCTGCCGCTAGAAAACAAGCAAGAATTGACAGCGGACAAGATATTATTGTTGGAGTAAATCAATTTCGTTTAGAAAAAGAAGATCCTTTAGACATTTTAGATGTTGACAATCAATTAGTGCGTAAACAACAAGTTGAACGTCTAGAAGAAATAAAACAAACAAGAGATTCTGAAAAAGTAAATAATTCACTAGAAAAATTAATCGTTTGTGCGCAAACTGGGCAAGGAAACTTATTAGAAATTGCAATTGAAGCAGCTAGAAACAGAGCAACATTAGGCGAAATCAGTAATGCATTGGAAACAGTTTTCGGCCGTTTTAAAGCACAAATCAAATCTTTTAGCGGAGTGTATAGTGCAGCAATAAAAAATGACGAAAATTTTGAACGTGCAAAACAACTAGCTGATGTTTTTGCAAAACAAGAAGGAAGACGCCCAAGAATTATGATTGCAAAAATGGGACAAGATGGTCATGATCGTGGCGCAAAGGTAGTAGCGACAGGTTATGCCGATGTAGGTTTTGATGTTGATATTGGTCCTTTATTTCAAACTCCTACAGAAGCTGCAAAACAAGCTGTAGAAAACGATGTGCATATATTAGGTGTTTCATCTCTTGCAGCTGGACATAAAACATTAGTTCCGCAAGTTATAGAAGAATTGAAAAAACATGGCAGAGATGATATTATGGTAATTGTAGGCGGCGTAATTCCGTCTCAGGACTATCAATTTTTATTTGATGCTGGAGCTTCGGCAGTTTTTGGTCCAGGAACTAAAATTAGTGAAGCGGCAATAAAAATTTTAGAAGCCTTGATAGATTAAGTTTACAGTCTCAGTTCTCAGTCTCAAAAAAACACAACTATTAAAGAGATTAAAAAATAGAAAAAGAGGTTGTTTCACAATTGCGAAACAACCTCTTTTAATTTAGTCGTTTACTGTTGCGTTACTATCTGCTTCTATAAAAGAAAGATCGTAACCTGCAAAATCTCTCATGTAGCTTTTCAAAGAAGTTCCGAAAGCATCTCTAAAATGTCTGCTACCTTTGTTTTTGAAAAAATTCTTGACAGAACCCGCACCACCTAAATGTGCTGCAGCTAAAATTCCAGATTCGGTAATTTCAATACCACTGATGATTTTACCGTTGTACTTTTGAATTTCGTAACGTAAAATCCATTTGTTTTTGGCTAACAAAGCCATAAAAGCTTTTTCTTGTAGAGCAGGATCTTTTAAAAAGGCTTTGTTATCATTAATTCCGATTGCTCTTAAAGCTTTAGAACCAAATTGATATTTACCCATGTAACCAAGAGAATTTACTAATCTGTATTTCCCTTGTGATTCTTTAAAAGCTACAGCTTCTTTAAATCCTATAAGATGATTTCCTGTGTATGGGACGTTGTTGGTTGGATAATCATCCTTTTCTTTTGATGGAAAAATGTATTCTGATCCATCTGTTTTTTCAACTAAAAACCAAGGTTTGGTTTCTATTTTATTGGGAATAAATCCCAAACTTAAAAATGTAATAATAACGACTAAACTCGCATAAAAATACCATTTCTTTATCATAAATTGTTTTTCTTCAAAACGCTGTCACCCTCTTGAAATTTCTACGGTGCAAAGATAAGACATTTTCAAAATATGCTATTAATCAGCATTTTAACATTTTTATTCAAAAAGTAAGATCCGCTTTCATCCCAGTTATACTAATGGATTCCGAAAGATTTTGGTAACGATTTATTAACCTCAAAAATGGAAAATTTAGGTCAAAAAAAATTCAATTTTATATTAATTTTAAGCAAATTCATTAAAAAAGAAAGAAATAGACTACAATAAATTACTCGTTTTTGTGCTAATTTTGAAAATGAGTTTTTGAATTTTATAAAATTTAAGACTAAAAAATGTTTAAATTTTAATGACTTTCGATTTAAAAATTAGTCAAAATAATAATTCAATAATTTTTAAATGAAAAATAATTTTGGCTCAAAATAAGGCACAAAAAAACCGAAGTCAATTACTTCGGTTTTCATTTTTATTTTTGGAAGATAAAATTATCTCGTTACTCCTTGACTAGCGATCCAGTCAGAATATTTTTTTGCGTTTACATTATGTTCTGCCAAAGTTGCTGCAAACTCATGATATCCGAAACGTTCAACACTTGCACAGAAATAGATATAATCGTTTTTCTCTGGATTTAAAACTGCTTCTAAAGCCGTTATATCAGGCATTGCGATTGGTCCCGGCGGTAGTCCTTTATTTACATAAGTATTATATGGAGATTTCATAATCAAATCATTATAAAAAACTCTTTTTATAACCTGATCAAAATTATTGTCTCTTAATTTCAAAGAATAAATAACCGTCGGATCTGCTTGTAAAGGCATTTCTAAACGCAAACGATTCAAATAAACGCCTGCAATACGAGGTCTTTCATCTTTTTTAACTGATTCTTTGTGAACAATTGAAGCTAAAATTGTAGCTTGAACTGGAGTTAATCCTTGTGCTTTTGCTTTAGCTATTCTATCTTCTGTCCAAAAATTATGGTATTCTTTAATCATTTTATCACGGAATTTTTCAGCCGAAGTATTCCAATAAATTTCATAAGTATTCGGAATAAACATTGCAAAAACGTTTTCTTCGTTAAATCCGTTTGCGGCTAAGAATACAGGATCTTTTATGGCTTTCAATAAAGATAAACTGTCGGCTTCGATTTCTGCACCAATTCTACCAGCGAAGTTTTCTAAGCGTTCTTGATTATTAAAAACTAGCTTAACCGGAATGTTAGAACGCATTGCACGAACTAGATCGATATTATTCATATCTTTCTTTAAAAGAAAACGACCCGATTTTACATTTTGCGGATAATCTCTTTTTTCAGCTACCATTTCAAAGTTTTCGAAGTCTTTTACATACGGAGCCAATATCTTCTTTACATCGGCATAATTAGCGTCTGTTGGAACATAAACATATACCTCTTTTTCTTCAAATTTAGTATTAGAACTAAAAATTTTACTGATTAAAATAAAACCATAAATCAATAAAACTGAAATTATGGCTACGAAACTTATTGTGATTATTTTTTTTAGACTCAAAGCTTAAAAATTTAAATTTGTTTATTAATTAACTGATAAATTGCTTCATCTTGATAGTGGTTATGATACAAAATCCAGTCTTTTTTTATTCCGATTTTCTTAAAACCAAATTTAGTAAAAAGTGCGACACTGGCTACATTTTGTACACCAATATTTGCATACAATTGATGGAGATTTAAATTGTAAAAAGAATATTTAATTAAAAGTTCTAAAGCCTCAGAACCAATGTTTTTTCCTTGATTTTCTGCTTTTTGAATAACTATTCCAATTCCTGCCCTATTATTTCTCGGATCAAAATCGAATAAATCAATCAACCCGATCGCAGGAAAATCTTGATCTTGACAAATTGCCAAACGAAGTTGTTTTGCTTCATAAATATCTTGATGGGCATTTTCTAAATATTGTTTGATCAAAAAACGGCTGTAAGGAGTCTGTGTATTGCTGACTTGCCAAATATTCTCATCATTTTCTATTGAATAAATGAACTCTAAATCTTGAGGTTCAAGCGCACGCAAATAAATAGAATCGCCTTTTAATGTAATCATTTTACAAATTTAGATTTTTGATTATAGATTTTAGATTTAAATCTCGATTGTTCCTTTATATACGAATTTGGCTGGTCCTGTCAAGAAAACATTAGTATAACCATCATTTTGTTTATCAAAAGAAACGACAAGTTTTCCGCCTTCAACATTTAAATTTATCGAAGTTTTATCTGTTTCTCCAATCGCATTCATAGCAATTGCAACGGCAGTAGCCCCAGTTCCGCAAGCAAGAGTTTCATCTTCAACACCTCTTTCGTAAGTTCTTAAAGAAAAAGTATCATTATCTACTTTTTTTACGAAATTAATGTTGCTTCCTTTTTCTCCATATAATTCTCCGTAACGAATTGCAGCGCCATTTTCTTTCACATTATAATGTTCCAAATCTTCAACGATTTGAACATGATGTGGAGAACCTGTATTTAAGAAAGTATAAGAATCTTTTTTTTGTATTTCGTTAACATCAATCATTTGCAAAGAAACAATTGAATCATTGTTTACTGATGCGTGATGCAAACCATCGGTTGCTATAAAAGTAGTTTTGTCATCGATAACACCTAATTGATTGGCAAAAGCAACCAGACAACGGCCGCCGTTTCCGCACATTGAACTTTGGTTTCCGTCTGAGTTGTAATATACCATTCTAAAATCGGTTTCAGAATCGTTTTCTAAAAGGATTAATCCGTCTGCTCCAATTCCGAAACGTCTGTCGCACAAGCGTTCAATAAGTTTTACGTCTTCTTTTGGAAAGAAATTTGTACGATTATCAATCATTACAAAATCATTTCCGGTTCCTTGATATTTATAAAATTCTATTTGCATTTTTTAGTCATTAGAAGTACAAAAGTACGAACTATTAATTAATGAAATGTTAATCATTGTTAAAGAGCGTTAAACCATTTTTATGAATAATTTTTTGAAGTAAATTTACGTTAAATAACATGACATAAATTCTAATAACTTAATTACAAATTCTAATATGAAAAGATTTTCATCCTTATTTTTAGTTTCACTTTTAAGTGGTGCTATTACTCTTGGTGCTTACAAGTTATTATTTGAAAGCAACAATTCTTTTTTTGGAAAAGGAAATTCTGTTGTAACTCTTGCCCCTAACTCATATGGAAAAACTGTTGCTTTGGGAGCAGAAACAGTAGATTTTACTGAAGCCGCAGACAAAACAATTCATACTGTTGTTCACGTCAAAAACGTTTCTCGAAGAACTGTAAGCAATCCAATGCTAGAATTTTTCTACGGATATGGCGGGCAACAACAACAAGAACAAGTAGGAACTGGTTCTGGAGTAATTATTTCTGAAGACGGATATATTGTGACTAACAATCACGTAATCAAAGATGCAACAGAAATTGAAATTACTTTAAACAATAAAAAATCATACAAAGCGAAGTTAATTGGTACAGATTCTAAAATGGATATTGCTCTTTTGAAGATTAATGCTGACGAAAAACTTCCTTACACTGCTTTTGCAAATTCTGACGCTGTAAAAGTTGGTGAATGGGTATTGGCAGTTGGAAATCCATACAACTTGACTTCTACCGTAACTGCTGGAATTGTTTCGGCGAAAGCCAGAAATTTAGACCAAAGCGGAATTCAGTCTTTCATTCAAACCGATGCTGCAGTAAATCCAGGAAATAGCGGCGGAGCGTTAGTAAATGCACGAGGAGAATTAATTGGAATAAATACCATGATTTCTTCTATGACAGGTTCTTATGTTGGATATTCTTTTGCAGTTCCATCAAATATTGCTCGAAAAATTATCGAAGATATTATGGAATACGGAAATGTTCAAAGAGGTATTCTTGGTGTTGAAGGTGGAGAATTGAATAGTACAGCTTCTAAAGAATTAGGAATAACTGAAACTCAAGGTTTTTATATTAATCGAGTTTCTAAAAATTCTGGTGCAGAAAAAGCTGGTTTGGCTAAAGGTGATATTATTGTAAAATTGGATGATCAAAATATTTCGACTTATGCAGATTTATCAGGTTATATCAATACAAAACGTCCAAATGATGTTGTAAAAGTGACTTATATTAAAGACGGAAAAACTAAAACTGTTCCTGTAACTTTAAGCAAAAATGAATTTTACAGTGCAGAATTTAAAGGAATCGAATTAGAAAATATTGATGCTGCAGACAAAAAGAAATTCAGAATTGATTATGGTGTAAAAATCAAAAACATCACAAATGAGAATTTGATGCAATATCAAAATGAATTACAAGGAAATATCATTTTAAGTATTGATAATGTAAAAGCAACAAATGTTGAAACTGTTTCTAAACTTTTAAGCAAAAAAGACGAAGGACAAAGCGTTCGAATCGAAATGATCAACAGAAACGGAGAGATTTTTAGAATTATAATTTAAGTCGCAGTTTACAGTCGCAGTATTCAGTTTTTAAAACTGTATACTGCGACTGCGACTGAAAACTAAAAAAAAAGCCATCTTAAGAAATTTAAGTTGGCTTTTTCATTTTTAAAAATAAATGCTAAAATAGTTTACGAAATCGATTGAAATAGATACTTTTGCGCCAAATTATAAAATAAGTGAGCGTTTTATTATTTCAATTTAATCTATTATGAGTAACAAATCATTGTACCAAAAAGAGGTATCCTTACAAGTCGACCGAAGAAGAGCTGGTGTCGAATTAATCAAAATCATAAGCGATTTATGGTATGACAAATCCATCGAAATGGTTTTATTTAAAAATCAGTTATTAGATAAAAATGTCAGCGACATAATCAATCTCCATCAATATGCAGGAGAATTCGTTGGAAAACCAATCACAGTTTTTGATTCTGTAGAAATTGCAAAAGTTGTTTTATCATTAGATCTTCCGCCTGCAAAAATAGATCTAGGAAAACTAACTTATGAATATAATTTAGAAGATGAAAAATATCCAGATGCGAGATATTTTGTAATTGAAAAATTAAAAAAGTCAAAATCTTCTAAAGAAATTCAACCAAAAGATGTTGTTTTATATGGTTTTGGAAGAATCGGAAGACTATTAGCTCGAGAGTTAATGTCTAAAACTGGAAAAGGAAGTCAATTGCGTTTGAGAGCCATTGTAACTCGTGATAAAAATGACGCTATTACTTTAGAAAAACGAGCTTCTTTATTACGTTATGATTCGATTCACGGAGATTTTCATGGTTCTGTAATTGCCGATTCTAAAAATAATGCTTTAATTATCAACGGAACAACAGTTCATGTTATTACAGCAAATTCACCAGAAGAAATAGATTATACACAGTTTGAAATTAATGATGCGTTAGTTATTGATAATACTGGCGCATTTACAACAGAAGAAGCTTTAAAAAGGCATTTAAAGTCAATTGGCGTTAGCAAAGTTTTGTTGACTGCTCCAGGAAAAGGAGTTCCAAATATTGTACATGGCGTAAATCAGAACGATTTTAATCCAGATGAACTTGATATTTTTTCTGCCGCATCTTGCACAACAAATGCTATTACTCCAATTTTAAAAGTTATAGAAGAAACATTTGGAGTTGCAAAAGGACATTTAGAAACGATTCATGCTTATACAAACGACCAAAATTTGGTTGATAATATGCATAAAAAATACCGTCGCGGAAGAGCTGCTGCTTTAAATATGGTCATTACAGAAACTGGAGCTGGAAGTGCAGTTTCAAAAGCAATTCCGTCCTTAGAAGGAAAACTAACTTCAAATGCTATTAGAGTTCCTGTTCCGAACGGATCTTTAGCAGTTTTAAATTTAGAAGTAAAAAAAGCAACTTCAATCGCCGGAATAAATAAAGCTATGAAAAAATATGCTTTGGAAGGCGAATTAGTCGAACAGATAAAATATTCATTAAATAATGAATTAGTTTCTTCTGACATTGTTGGAACATCTGCCCCATCCATTTATGACAGCAATGCTACAATTGTTTCAAAAGATGGAAAAAACATCGTGCTATACATTTGGTATGATAACGAATATGGTTACAGCCATCAAGTTATTCGCTTAGCTAAATATATTGCCAAAGTAAGACGTTATACTTATTATTAATTCAACCAAACTAACTTTTTTTCTTTAAACCATCGAGATTTATCTTGATGGTTTTTTGTTTTTAAATGGGCAAAACGGTTGTACTTTTTACTTCAGAAATAACAAAGACTGTATTAATTAAAGAAACTTCAGGCAAAACAGATAATTTTTTTTGGTGAAAGTGATGGTAACTTTCCATGTCGGGAATTATAATTTTCAACATATAATCAAAATTTCCAGAAACGTAATTACATTCTACAACTTCAGGCAAATTTAAAATCGACTGATTGAAGCCTTCAGAAGTATCATAAGTTTGTTTTGTGAGCGTAACTTGACAATAAACTGTCAAGTTGTTTCCTAATTTTTTCTTGTCTAAAATCGTAACGTATTTTTCTATAATACCATCTTTTTCAAGGCGTTTCACTCGATCATGGACAGGAGTTAAAGACAAGTTTATTTTGTTTGCAATGTCTTTTAAAGTATAATGCGCATCTTCCTGCAGAAGACGTAAGATTTTTTTGTCAATTTCATCTAAAGCCATAACGAAAACGTTTTATTAGATTATTATTTTTTAGTCTTTTTTTCTTTTTGAAGATTAAATTTTAACTCAAAACAGAATATTTTTCTGTAAAAGTAAAAAATAAAATAATATTTTCTTATTTAACAATGATTAAACCATAATTTATTCTCTCTCTGTAGATTTGTAATAACAAATTTCTATAAAAACAAAAAATATAAAAAGATGATAATAGGTGTTCCAAAAGAAATAAAAAATAACGAAAACAGAGTTGCGTTAACTCCTGCGGGTGTTTCAGAAATGAAAAAACACGGACATACAGTTTATGTTCAAGCTACTGCAGGTTTAGGAAGTGGTTTTGCTGATGCTGAATATGCTGAAGCTGGTGCTGTAATCCTACCAACTATTGAAGAAGTTTATGCTATTGCAGAAATGATTATTAAAGTTAAGGAGCCAATTGCTTCTGAATATCCTTTAATTAAAAAAGATCAATTATTATTTACTTATTTCCACTTTGCATCTTCTGAAGAATTAACTCATGCAATGCTAGAAAAAGGAGCTGTATGTTTAGCTTATGAAACTGTTGAAAAAACAGATCGTAGTTTACCATTATTAGTTCCAATGTCTGAAGTTGCAGGTCGTATGGCAATTCAACAAGGAGCAAAATATCTTGAAAAACCATTAAAAGGAAGAGGAATTCTTTTAGGTGGTGTTCCAGGTGTTCCGCCAGCAAAAGTTTTAGTTTTAGGTGGAGGAATTGTTGGAACTCAAGCAGCAAAAATGGCTGCTGGTTTAGGAGCTCAAGTTACTATTATGGACTTAAGTTTACCACGTTTACGTCAATTAGATGACATTATGCCAGCAAACGTAAATACAGAAATGTCTAATCACTATAATATTACAAGAGCAATTAAAGATGCTGATTTAATTGTTGGCGCAGTTTTAATTCCAGGAGCAAAAGCGCCTCACTTAATTACTCGTGACATGCTTAAATTAATGCGTCCAGGAACTGTTGTTGTTGACGTTGCTGTTGATCAAGGTGGATGTATCGAAACTTGTACTCCAACAACTCACGAAAATCCAACTTTTATTATTGACGATATTGTTCACTATTGTGTAGCTAATATGCCAGGAGCTGTTCCTTACACTTCTACTTTAGCTTTAACAAACGCAACTTTACCGTATGCTGTACAATTAGCTAACAAAGGATGGGAAAAAGCATGTGCTGAAAATGAAGAATTGAAAAAAGGATTAAATGTTGCTAACGGAAAAATCCTTTACAAAGGAGTTGCTGAAGCTTGGAATCTTCCTTTCAATGAAGAAATAGTATTAGCAAACGCATAGTGCTATTACTTAAAAGTGCTTACTAAGTCACTATTATAAAGGCTTTTCTTAATTGAAAAGCCTTTTTTGTGCATAAAAAAACCTGCCTTTAAAAGACAGGTTTATCAATATATTATAAGAATTATTTCTTTTGATCTAAAACTTCAGTCATAACTTTAGCCTCAGTTCCGTTTGGAAAAGTAACTTTTATTTTTTGAGCTATAGTTGGCGCAATTTCAGTAATCGCTTTTTTATCATAAGATTCACCTTTCTTAATATGCCATCCGTAAAAAATAGCTGGAACATGAGTATCATAACTATAAATTGTTCCGTGCGAAGTTCCCGTAGTTGAATATTCTATATCTCCAGGCTTATCCACAATTACTAAATCACCATTTTGAGTAACGTCGTAACCTTTAGCCACAAAATTTAAAGAATAGTCATTTCCTGCATTCGCTAAAATTTCTTCTTCTGTATAAACCTTTTTAACTTGTGGCTGTGAAATTAAAAATTCTTTAAAAGCTTGTTTTACTTTAGTTAACTCCAAGCCTTTATCTTTAATAATTTGCTTGTTGAAGAAAACATTAAAGTTAGAGTAATTTTGAATCAAATCAACACCAAATGTTTTTGTTGAAAAATCCTGTAAGCTTTTTTTAACTTCTTTTGAAGGATAATTATCTACATTGTATTTACGATCTTTTAAATAAATTACATTTTCTGCTCCAGCATGATCAGCCGTCAAGAATAATAAATAATTCCCCTTACCAACTGCTTTATCAAGATAAGCTAAAAAGTCAGCAATTGTTTGATCTAATCTTAAATAAGTATCCTGAAGTTCCATAGATCTTGGCCCGAGTAAGTGACCAACATAATCTGTAGAAGAAAAACTAACTGTTAAGAAATCAGTAATATTATCTTTACCAAGTTCTTCTTTCTCGATAGCTCTTTTTGCAAAATCAGCTAATAAATCGTTTCCATAAGGAGTTGCACGAATAATTCCAGCATCATTTTTCTCATACATTGTTTTTAAATCATATGGAAAAACTGGAGCAGCGCTTCCGTACAATTTACCTTCGTATGGATTATTATCTGGTAAACTTTCATTATATACTGACGCAGGCTTATATAGATCCCAACCTTTATTAATATATTTTAAATAATTTTTCTCGTTATTAAATTCTGTTACCCATTCTGGCAATTTTTCACCGTAAAATGTACTTGAAATAAACGAACCCGTTTTACTATACCAAAAAGCCCAATTTGCAAAATGACCAGCAGGTAAAATAGCTCCACGGTCTTTTAAGCTCATTCCGATTACTTTTCCATTAAAATTTGTAGCCATTCTTACTTCATCAGTAATTGTAGTACTTTGAAGATTTTTAGGAGACATTGCACCTTCTTCTACTGTACCGTCACCAACTGTTTTTACACTAGCATCGTCTGTACAATACATTTCTTTCCCAAGAGTTCTGCTAAACCATTCGTTACCTACAATTCCGTGAGTAGCTGGAGTTGTACCTGTATATATTGAAGCATGTCCAGGTGCAGTATAAGTTGGCATATAATTGTAATGCATATTCTGGAAAGTAAATCCATCATTCATTAATCTTTTAAACCCATTTGGCGAAAAATCATCTGAAAATCGATATAAATATTCCATTTTCATTTGATCGACAACTATACCTACAACTAATTTGGGACGTTGTTGTGCACTTAAATTTGTGAGTACAAAAAGTGCAAACAGTAAAATACTTTTCTTCATGTTTAATAAATAATTAAAACACAAAAATACTCATTCAAATTCTAAAATTCTAAAGTAATGATACCTAAGAAAGATAATTGACTATAATTTAACAAAAATTGAATATTGCTTTTTTTATTATTAAGCCAAATATTTTACAGATCTCAGAGTTCCTTGATTATTAAGACAGAGCATTTTATATTTCTTAAGTTTCAAAAATCAGTAAAAACAAAAAACCCTATCCTGATTGGATAGGGTTTTTTAAAAGAAAGGCGACGACATACTCTCCCACATAACTGCAGTACCATCTGCGCAGGCGGGCTTAACTTCTCTGTTCGGGATGGGAAGAGGTGAGCCCCGCCGCAATAACCACCTTAAGATTATTGTTGG
>JASCOE010000007.1 GCA_029959285.1 Flavobacteriaceae bacterium PS02337 | reverse complement strand
ATAATAGAAAACGTCTGCATTCTTCTTTGGGATATAAAACACCTAAAGAAATGGAACTAGAATTTTATAAAATTAAAAGTGTAGCATAGGTCTTAAAAAAATTGTCCGACTTTTTGTTGCAAGTCCACAAAGGCATGAACATATCTTTTGGAATGCCCGTCATAATAAACGCAGGGGTCAATACCGCAAGAATACAGAGCAATATCAGCAGTTTGGGGATAGAGATTTCGAGCAGGGCATCTACGATCGACCGCTGTTTGGGCTTGCCCATTTCCATATGCTGATGTATGTTCTCTATCGTAACGGTTGCCTCATCTACGAGGATCCCGATGGACAGGGCAAGACCGCTCAATGTCATAATATTGATGGTCTGTCCGAAAAGGTGCAAAGTCGTAACTGCCGTAAGGATGGCAATCGGAATAGTCAGTACAACAATGATCGCTCCCCGAGTATCACCTAAGAAGAGTAATATGACCAATCCTGTGAAAACCGCTCCTAGAATCCCCTCGTGGATAAGATTGGAAAGGGAACGTTCGATATAACTCGACTGGTCAAATTCATAGCTAACCTTTACATCTTCAGGCAATTGGTCTTTCAGCATAGGAATGGCCTTTTTCAGGTTTTCCACGGCATCCAGTGTGGAAGCATCCGCCTTTTTAATAATAGGCAGGTAAACCGACCGTTTGCCGTTAATCAGGGCGTAACCGACGGTCTGGTCGGCACCGTCTTCCACACGGGCAACATCGCCAACATATACGGTGCGGTTATCACTTGTTTTTACAGGAGTTTTCAATAACTCGTCCGGTCCTTTGGCGATGGAATTAATGGGAGCCATTAGGTTTTCTTCTCCGATACGGATATTTCCGGCAGGTGACGGAAGACTGTTTTTAGTAATGGCAACCGTTATATCTTCAGGGCTTAACCCGTTCGCCTGCATCGCTTCGGGGTCAATGTTGATGACAATAGAACGGACATTTCCGCCAAACGGAGCAGGAGAAGTAATGCCCGGAATCTGTACGAACATCGGTCTGATCTTGGTCGATGCCAATGTCTGTATTTCATTAACGGAACGCTGGTCGCTTTCAAAAACAAGGTTACCTACCGGAAGCGAACTGCCGTCGAACCTGACGACCATGGGCGGAACAGCTCCCGGTGGCAGAAATCCCATAGCCCTGTTTGTAAAGGTGGCAACTTCTCCGGCGGCTTGAGACATATCCGTTCCCGGATGAAAGGTCAGTTTCATGAGGGTCAGACCCTGTACGCTCTTGAAATCAATATTTTTTACACCGCTCACAAATAGGAGTACTTTCTGGAATTCGTTTGCCATAAAGCCGTCCATATACGCCGGTGAGAGTCCTCCGTATGACATCGATATGTATATGGCAGGCAGTTCAACTTCGGGAAAAATATCTACGTTTATTTTTTTTACGCTGTTATAGGAAAAGAAAGCTATAGCCAGTACGACAACCATAATCGCAATGGGCTTCCTTAACGCAAATCTTATCATGTTCATATACGATTATTTAAAGGTTGTTGAATAAAAAGTCGAAATCGGCGGTCAGTTCAGCTTCGTAAGCCAGCAATACCCAATAATCACGGGAGGCCTCGATATGGGCGTTCTCTGCCTGTTCGAGCAGAAGGCGTATCTGTAAGAGCTCGCTCAGCGTGATCAGACCGCTCTTGTACCTTGCCAGGTACATATTGTAGGCATCACGCGACTGCTGTACAGCAAGTTTCGTTTTTCGGAGCTGCTCGTACTGTTGAACAATTTTTGCCTGCGAAGCGGATAAATCCGCCTGCATCGCCTGCTGGTACTGTGACTGCAATAATTTGGTACTTTCCGCTTCTTTAAAAAGCTGTTCGCCTTTCATACGGTTGGTATGCAGGCTGGTCAGGTTCCAGGTGATGCCTATGCCTGCCAGAAAGTTGTTGGTGGTATTGTTAAAGCCGTCTTTCCATGTTCCCGATACCATACCGTTTGGGCTGATGCCCGTACCCCGATAGGCATAACCGCCCAAAAGGTTGACCGACGGTAAAGAAGACCTTTTCTGTGCTTCCCCGCTCAATGTGTAATACTCGGATTGCTTATCCAAAGCATCTAAAATAGGATGTGAGGGATTGATGGACGTTATTTTACTTAACGTATTTTCGGAGGGATTGCCAAAACGGAAGGTAGATGCCGTATAATTGACGGTATCATTGCCGTACAGTTCCGATAGTTTAATGTAGGCGGCATTTTTAAACCCGTTCCATTTGTCGTGTTCACCCATTGCCTGCACATAGGATGAAGAGGCGATCAGACTGTCTGCCGCAGGTCTTAAACCCGATGCGGATAATCCTGCTGTGATTTTACGGATATCGTCCAATCTTTCGGCGTTCTTCTGTGTCCATTGCAGTTTGGCATCGTTGTACAAAAGAACGATGTACCTTTCGGATAGGGTCTTTTTCAGATTAAGTATATATGCATCTTTATCGATGACCGATTTATTGTATAGGGCATCCGCCGCTTCGTTCTGTTTTCGGAGCTTTCCAAAGGAAAATACTTCCCATTCCACGATAGCAGAACCAAAGGTATTGGCTGCTGTAGAACTGCCTTCCAATGGTGCGGCCGAACCGCTTACATTGAAAAATCCGGCCTGCGGAAAGAAGGCTCCGGCACTGCCCTGGTAAGTACCATATGTATTCTGTGCCTGTGCTTTTACCTGTGGCAGCGTATTGCCCTTAACTGCCCGTTGATTAAATTTTGCCGCGTCAATCGCCGACATTTTTGCTCCAACCCCGGGATAGTTCTCTTCTACTTTAGGCCAAAGACTGCCTAAGGTATTTTCTTGTTGCTGTTGTGCGTACAACGGTAACGCAGCAACAATGGCAAGCCACGAAAATGTGGTTGCCATAATATGTTTTATCATATTACGATATAATTTTGGATAGGCCGTACAAAAGGCGACCGAAGATTATTTTAAAATGGAAACAATAGAAAATCAATCTAAAAACCTGTAGGGTTGATAGATGGATAAGAGATTAATGGGAGTAGTGAATGATGAGTTTCCTGTATTCCAGAAACAGAGGGATGGCATTGCGGATTTTACCGCTACTGCTGTAAAGTGGATGCTTGTTTCCTTTGGTGATGTAACGAATACCGAAAAGGAAAAGAAAAGCAGCAGTAAAAATAGCTACCGGTAGTAAATCGGGACTACTAAGATTGTTTTGGTTTGACTGCGAATGGGTAATTTCAGTCGGGGAGCATTTTTCGAAAGTAGTTGCTGAAAAATTAGTGCCTCCCTTTGTTGGAGCCTGTTCCGTTTTAACCGGAATGCCGGCCATATTTTTTATGGCAATCTTTACAGGACAAGATGTAAGTAATACCAATAAGATTGCAGCGATTACAAAAAAATATCGCTTACAGTTCATTGAAATATTTGGTATAGTCCTGTTCATCAATCTACAAAAATAGTTTTATTTGATCAAGGGTGCAAGGATGAATGTCTGATTTCCGCTATTTTAACATTAAATTTTCTATTAACTTGCTTATATTGAAGTTGAATTTTATTCCAAAATAGAAAGTGGGAACAATTTTAATTTGTTCCCACATACATTTTTAGGCATTGATGTATTCATCTGCCGTTGTTACATTTGCATAGAAGAATGTCAAGGCTGCAATGAACGCAGTATGTACATCCTCTGCTTTAACCACTTTTCCCTGAAGCTCTTGATCTCTTGAAGCACAGGCATCACTGATAACCGTACATTCAAACCCAAGGTCTTTTGCCGCTCTTGTGGTTGCATCAACGCACATATGCGACATCATTCCTGTTATGACCACTTCAGTAACGCCGTTGGATTTCAGGTATTCCAATAGATCGGTTTCCCTGAAGCTGTTTGGGTAATATTTTTTTACCACTTTCTCTCCTTCGGCAGGTCTTACATTTTCGTGAATATCTGCCCCTGCTGTTCCAGGATGGAAAAATGGAATATTCCCGTCTGTTGCAAAATGCTGGATATGTGCGATAGGAAGATCGTTTGCTCTAAAATGATCGATCATTTTACGGGCCTGAAGACTTGCCTCCTCAGATCCTACAAGTTCCCATGCTCCGTTTTTGAAATAGTCGTTCTGGATATCTATAACCAGTAATGCTTTTTTACTCATCTTTTTACAATTTATTTAACTTGTTAAACGTATGATGCAAAGTTCGCCAATTAAATAACCGAACCGGCTACCAAAACTTGCCCAATAACTACCATTTTGATAAATATTAAATGAATTATTGGGATGATCACGTACTTTTCCGTTATCTGAACTCTGATCTTGGCAGCATTTCCTTTGCCGTTTCTACCAGCTCCAGGGCTTGAGCGTTACGTAAGAACCGAACGTCAAGTCCGTTTGGGCCAAGCCGGAAACGGTCCAGTGCATCAGCATCTTTAAAAACACGGTATAACCTTATACACCCTTCGGCATTTTCTATTAAATGCGTTATGTCTGCAATACCTTCACTGTCATCATGGTCATGGTAGGCACAGATGAGGTGTACTTCCGGAACAAAAGGTAAATTGTTGACCGTACAATAATGCCCGTAATACTCGGCCGCCCTTAGCCCGTGGCCCTTATCAAGTCCTTCATCCTCCCGTCTGGAATCGTGAAAAACGGCAGCGAGACACAGTATATCTTTCTCTCTTTCCGTTAATCCCATTTTTTCGCTCAGTTTCAGTGCAAGGAAAAGAACCCTGCGGCAGTGCGGTCTGGCATGGAGCGGGCTGTCTTCACGGTTAAAGCTCACTTCATTCTCCATAAAATCATACCAGTACCTGTATTTATCCGCTATAGAAATATTTTCCGGCAGATCAAGAATAGTTGTCGATGTGTTCATTCAGGAATTTGTTTTAGCGTTATTCCCATCTTCTTTGTTCCTGTCATTATTCTTCCCTGCAAGGACATTCAGAAATTTCGCAATATTCCCGTCCATTGCAACGGACTGTCCAGCGATCTCACTTGGGATATAAATATCGCCCTTGTTGAACGTTACATAGGTTGCATTCGGGTGTTTATAGGTAAAGTCCATGAACGGCTGTTTGATGAGCCTGTTACGCATCCCCACACCCAGTTCCAGCAGGACAATTTTTTTGTCCGAAGGAACTTGACAAAAATCCCTGTAAGCTGATGCACTGTCGTTCCATCTGTGGTCTTTTACAAAATTCCGGTCGGTCTCAATATGCAATACCATCGGTCCGCCGCATTGGGGACAATTGGGTACAAGGTCTTTTGGCACCTTTCCATTTTCCTTCTGTGCGAACATCTTTATGAGCAGTTCTTCAGCTGGATAAACAGTTTCATGGCAACCTTTGCCGCACTGCATGTCGCAGCAGTTGCCCTCAATTTCAAAGAGTCTGTCCCTGTCAAACCCTGCGTGGATAAAATGGGCGTCTATATTGGATGTAACAACAAAATAATCCTTTTTTCGGATCAGGGATGTCAGGTTCTGCATAACCTCACTCACTGGTCTGACCACGGTAAAATAATTGTACATACTGCTGTAAAAACCCCATCTTTCTTCTGCTGTACGGTAAGGAAAAAAGCAGCCGTTTATAATGTTGGGGATCCCAAGCCGATTGCGATAGTACGAAAAATGCTCCCTAAAATCTGCGTTGTCCGCAAAAATATGGATACCGCCGGATATGGAGAGCCCGTTGCTTGCCCCTATAAGCACCTTATCTGCTTCGCATATCTCCCTGTAAGTTCTTTCTATGCTCTCCATTAGTAAATTCTTGATGGTGTAAATACTTCATTAGGGGCATGCTTTATCATTCCTTCAGTGGATCTGCCCAATAACTGTTTCAAAGTAATGGCAATATCGTCACTGATGGCAATGCTCTTATCAGCTATTTCCTTCGGCACAATGGCATGCTGCGGATTCAGCGTCGCATAAAATGACCGCGGCCACTGGTAGACCATGTTCATAAAGGGTTCCTTGATGAACATCGGGGTCATCATGCCCACTCCAAGTTCCAGAAAGAGGGTATTGCGTCTGGAAAATGTGCGTAGAAAATCATGATAACGATCCATTTCCTTTTGATAATAACTGCCTTGCAGAAAAGTACGCGAACGTATCCAGGGATCCATTTCCCTGCCGCATTTGGGACAGCGTGGAATCAGGTCATCGGGAAGGGCATCATTTTCTATTTTTTCATGCAGCTCATAAACCTGCTCTTTGTTATAGTAGATTTCGTCGTGGCACTTTCTTTTGCACTGCCAATAACGCCAGTCGCCCTGTATGCGGGTAATCCTGTCTTCATCGAATACGCGAAAAAACTGTGCATCTTGATTGGTCGTGGCTATATAATAGTTCCTGCCATCGAGCAGCTCGGCCAGTTCCCTGTAGGTTTCGCCTGTTTCACAGTCAAAAATATATTTGGATACCCTGATGAGCATTGCCCAATGTTCTCCCAAAGTATGCTGACGGTCGTACAGTCCGTCAAAGAAATTGTGAAAACCATATTTTTCCTCCAGTGAACCCGCAATCATGCGAAATACATCATCACATTGATAATAGAACTTGAAACCTGAAGCCGCGGACATTCCCGAAGCTCCGCCGACAACAATCGCATCGGCATCCTTAATTTTTTTATTAAGGAAATCTATCTGTTCCTCTGTAACCATAAGATTCTGATAATTAAAAACGGTTACAAAATTAGTTTCAGAAGATTATGGAAAGGCTACCAAAACCGATGACATAACTACCATTTTGATAAAAATTAATGATACTGGTCAGGAAGTGGCTTCCAGGACTTACACCAGCGCGTGCAAAGTACTTCCGGACTGGTTGTCATGGAGAAACTCACCCGTGGTCATACCTGTCTGTGTTTTGAAAAAACGCATCAGGTGATTAGGTTCTGAAAAGCTTAGTTCATAGGCAATCTCACTGACGGTGAGCTTTGAATGGATGAGATAGTTCTTGATCTCCAGCAGCAGCCGTTGTTTGAGCAGATGCGTAGCAGTCACATTAAACTGTTCTTTGACAGCTGTATTGAGGGAAACCCTGCTGATGCCGAGCATTTCCGCATAGTCCTCAACACGCTGCTTTTTTTTGATGTGTATTTCGATCAGGTGCTTGAACTGAAAAGCATAGTGGTTGCTGTTGTCCCTTTCCAAATCCAGATGGTTCCTTGTTGCATACTCCCTGTTGAGTTTCTGAAGGATATAATAGAGCAGCGAACGTACGATGTGTATGCTGTCCGGCTTGGTATGTACCAGTTCCGACTTTATTTCCGTCAGGAGGTTACAGTAGCCCTGGATAAGCTCGGTATCCACCGCCATTTTCAATGGATAATGAAGCTGGTAGAAATATAACAGCCTGTAGGCAAAAAGTTTATCGGAGAAAAATTCATTGAGAAAATCTTCCTGAAAAAGAAGTATCGTAAAGAGCTGTTCCTTTTCTTCCTCAAAATGCCATTGACGCTTCTGATGCGGAGAAATAAAAATAAGGCTGTTATCCGTAAGCTCGATCTGTTGATGGTTCAGTATAAGGCGGCCATGTGCTTTTTTAAAGAATACAATCTCGAAAAAATCGGTATTGAAAGGCACGTTTTTAAGGTATGTTCCGTTTGCACTTTCCAGATGGATAACGTTCAGAAGGAAGTCGACCCCGCAATCCGTTTTATGAAATTTTAAAGTTTCCATAGTCTTTTTCCGAATTATAAAAATGAACTGCAATTTACAAAAACAGGAAATAAATAAAGGTATTTATAGGGGATATATTTATCAAAATGGTAGTATTAGAACCTTCTTTGGTATCCACTGAACAGGATATGCTTTCTACCTTTGTATTATTATTTTACAAAGATACACCGGTGAGTAACCGGAATAAACAATGATTAAAGACAATAAAAAAGGCGTATAGAGATGAACAATATCAGTACAATAAAAAAACAGGGAAATGCCCCCGTTCCGCTATCCATACTGGATTGGGCAACGACCGGAAAAGGGTTTTCCGCGATAGAGGGAATTGAAAAAAGTATCGAAATGGCAAAACTTGCCGACCGCAGGGGATTTGCCCGTTACTGGGTTGCGGAACATCACTCGATGCCTGCCGTTTCTACCTCATCACCGGCAGTTATGCTCGCCCGTCTGGTCGGCGAGACAAAGCACCTCCGTTTGGGAGCCGGGGGTATGATGCTCCCAAACTTTCCGCCCCTGGTAATTGCAGAACAGTTTGGTATGTTGGAGGCAATGGCTCCCGGACGGATCGACCTTGGTATAGGCCGTGCACCCGGAACGGATGGTTTTACTGCAACGGCTATCCATGGTATGGGAAGCCCCGGAGCGGAGAACTACATGCAGCAGCTTGAAGAGCTGTTCCATTTTCTCGATAACGATTTCCCTGAAGGACACCCATATAAGAATAAGGTCTGGGCGGTGCCCGGACCCGGACAGGATGCCCAGAACGGTATTGAACGTTCCATGGAAAGGCCTGCTGTATGGCTGTTGGGATCTTCTGGCCATTCTGCAAAAATAGCCGGGAAACTTGGACTGCCCTTTGCTTTTGCCGCACAGCTTTCTCCCGAAAATCTGGAAGGGGCATTTGCGGTCTATAGGGATAATTTCCAACCATCGGAAATCCTTGATAAGCCACACACTTTAGCTTGCTTTGCCGTATTTGCTGCCGACACCCAAGAAGAAGCCTTGTTGGAAACCGAAAGTTATGCACACAGCATGATGCGGATGATGAAAGGACAATCTTACGTAATGCCTTCTCCTTCAGAACTGGCCTCATTTCCATATACGCAACAGGACAGGTACCTGATGGAAAGCTGGCGGTCTAAAATGATCTATGGCACAGGACAGATGGTTGCTGACGGGTTGAACAGGGGGCAACAGGTATCGGGTGCCGATGAGCTGATGCTGGTAAACCTCGGACATTCGCCCGAGAAAATGGTACATTCAGCAAAATTGATTGCCGATGCCTATCAGATGCCGGAGCTGTAGGCCGCCTAAAGGTTCCGTTATTAAGTTTACATAGTTATAGTATCTTTAACCCTAATTCTTTAAATATGAAAATCATAAAGGAAAATTCAACATTACTTGTTATCGATATTCAGGAACGGCTGTTTCCAAAGATCATCAACGGGAAAGAAGTGCTGGAAACCGCAATCTGGTCAGTTGACCTTGCTAAAAAAATAGGTATTCCGGTTTTACTCACAGAACACTTCCCTGAAAAAATTGGGGCAACACCCGAAATTTTACGATCGAAGGTCAGTGAAAAGGATATTGTTTCCAAGACCTATTTTTCGGCCGTCCGGGAAGGTAACTTGACAAAACATTTCGCCGAAGAGCGTAAGCAGGTAATCGTTGTCGGTACGGAAACGCATATCTGCGTTCTGCAGACCGTATTGGATCTGCTGGATGCGGGTTATGAAGTATTTATTGTAGATATGGGTGTTGGTTCCAGAACTGAAAATGACAGAACGCGTGGACTGGAACGGATGCAGCAGAACGGTGCTGTGGTCATAACAAGGGATATGCTGGTATTCGAATGGCTGGAAAAAGCAGGTACAGACCTATTTAAAGAGGTACTGGAGACATTTATCAAATAATTTTTTACTCTTCAGGCAGTGGGTATGTATAACATTAAATGCGGGTAATAGTTCCGCATTTAGTTTATATTTTCCTTTATCAATCTTCTCAATTCATTTACCGGAGACACACCTGTTTTCTAGGGTATCAAACTGTAATACATGAAAAGTGTGTTGTTTTTAGTTCGTACAAAAGACAATATAACAGCTGATTAGCGAAAAGCGTTTGTTGAAATGCCGATTAAAGAAATCTAACTAGAGAACCGGCATCGATATTCTCGTGGGAAGTTGAAAAAACCACTTTCCCGTTTTTGATGACCATGATTTGGGGAGATTGATGTTGAACGTTAAATCTTCTGGCTATTTCATTGGAAATCTCTCTGAAATGAATCAGATCCAGATAATATGCTTCTATTTTTTCTTTCGGATAATCAAATTCGTTTTCAAAGGAATTTAACACAAAACGGCTGATACTGCAACGGGTACTATGTTTAAAAATTATTATTGTCTTTTGATAAGAATCCGTAATGATTTCTTGTAGTTGTTGCAGATCGTTTAAGGGAACCCAATCAAAATCTTTTCTGTTCGATGGTTCATCACTGCCAAAGAGTCGTTTAAAAAAGCTCATACGTATATAATTTAAGAATTTTATTGGGGCTGCTTTTTGTAAATTTTTATCTATTTACATCTTAATGAAGCTGGCATAATTACCTATGCATTACTTAATTTTTTTAGGAATACAACTGTACCGCAGAGAAATTTAACAGTATAGGTACAGGTTTGTCACTGTTTGTTATTCCCTGAAATATCAAATTGTTTTTTATCTTTTTTAAATATTGAAAATAAAAGTCCCCCCATAACCGCACCATATATAGTACTGTTTAGTGGGTTGGATGTAATGGCACAAGTACCGGAAGTACACCCGATGAATTTCCAATATAAATAACCGGCAATGGCCCCGATAAATACACCTGCCATGGTGAGCAGATGTTTTTTAGCGAACTTCTTCATACGTTATTTCTTCTGATTTTGTTCCACTTTTCGCAATGGGCGTATTGCATCCGTTTACTCCGCAGCATCCTACGTTCATCAGGGGCATCAGGGCAAACAGAGCGCCCAGTCCTGCCATCAGCCATTCATTTGCCATAATACCCTGTACCATGACAATAACACCTAATGCCAGCCTAAATACCCGCATAAAATTCCAATTTCTTAAATAGTTTTTCATTATTCTACAGTTTGATTAATTTTTGAAGGCTTTGATCTTATTTGGCTGCTGTGCCTACTAAACGGATGCCTGACTCATTTTCAAATATAGCAAAGTCCGTAAATCCTGCTGCTGTAAACAGTTCTTTCCAGCCACGCCTGCTTCCTCCGGAAAAAGGTGTGAAGGAAGACACCAGCTTTGCACCCGGCATAAGTACCCTGTGCAGATCTTTTAGTGCTTTGAGAGGGTCATTCCAAAAATGCATGTTGTCCATTGCGAGGGCACCGTTGAAATAACTGTCCTCAAAGGGCAGATGATCAACCGTCCCTTTTAAGAGCTTTACCAGACCCGTTTCTATACTTATTTCATTACGCTCACCGGCAAGGCGGTGCATGAGTTCCGAAGGGTCGATACCGACAACTGATCCATGCGTTACTTTTTTTGCCAGAGTTTCCAGGCCTATTCCCGGACCAAACCCAATTTCAAGAACGCGGTCATTCTGCCCTAGCTCCAAGAGCTCCACAGCCTGACGGGCCATAGCATCTCCAGAGCCGACCATCGTTGCAGCCCCTTTTTCGCCCCACTTACCTTCGGGTATTACGAACATTCGGTACATATCCCACATATTTTATTTTTTTAGGAAGAGCCATTTTGTATTAACGCCGGGTCGTTGAAATACACTTATTCACACTTCCCGTCGATTGTACAGCTGCTGCCCTGTGTAACTTCCAATTTTATTTCGGGATTGGACTTTCTCCATTCCGCATAGGATTTCGACAGGGTATCCGCAAATGCTTCTGATGGCTGTGCCCCCGAAACAGCGTATTTCCTGTCAAATACGAAGAAAGGTACTCCGCTGACACCTAAACTCTGCGCTTCCTGAATATCCTGCGTCATCTCATATCTATATTTTTCGTCGTCAAATATGAGTTTTGTTTCGTTTTCGTCCAATCCGATTTCTTTGCCAAGACGAACCAAGGTGTCTAAATCCGCTATGTCTGCACCCTCTGTAAAAAAGCCACGGAACAGACGTTCCTCGGCTTCGTTACCCAGCCCTTTGGACTTTGCAAATTGTAGCAGAAGATGGGCTTTTTGCGAATTGACGATAACGGATCTATCCAGATGATATTCCAGACCGGCCTGTTTAGCCATTTCCGTTACGTTGGTGAGCATTCCCTTGACCTGTTCAGAAGGCATACCTTTTCGCTTTGTCAGGTATTCCTCATAGCTTTCAGATGCTGTTTCGGGCAAGGATGGGTCTAACTGGAAACTCTTCCAGACTACTTCTACATGATCTTTATCTGCAAACTCTTCGAGGGCTTTTTCAAAATTCCGTTTTCCGATGTAACAGAACGGACAGATAACATCGCTCCAGATTTCTATTTTCATTTCAGATTATTCTTTAGTTGAGACCTTTGGACAATCAAACCTTTGGATCTCGTTAATTAAATTACAATTCTTTATTTACCAGTGACACCAATTCCGATGCGGGAAAAACGCCAGATTGTCTCCACTTCAATTCGCCCTTCTTAAAAATCATTAAGGTAGGTACACTGCGGACCTGAAGCTGTGACGCAAGCTGCTGGTTCTGATCGATATCGATTTTGATAACGGTAGCACTCTCACCGACATGCTGCTTTACCTCGTCAATGATAGGGCTCTGCATTTTGCAGGGACCGCACCAGGTTGCAAAAAAATCTACCAATACGGGTTTATCCTGATCAATTATTTCCTGAAAAGTCATATACTGAATATTTTTAGTTTATTATTCTTTAAAAAAGAGTGCCGCTTTCTTAGAGCGGCTTTCTCCGTTATCAGATCAATGAAGCCTCTAAGCTGATCTGTACTTTTAATGCGTTTCCTACCACACACATCTCTTTTGCTTTGTCTGCAAACTTCTGAAAGCTATCCTCATCAATACCTGTGATTTTAGCTTTCAGCTCTAGGTTGGAGTTTGTGATAACATTGTTGTCTATCACAAGCGAAACCTGGGTTTCAAGATCGTCTGCCGTAAATCCGTTTTCAGAGAGGATATAACTCAATGCCATAGTATAACAGGTTGCATGTGCAGATGCCAACAATTCTTCGGGATTGGTGAAGTTACCATCACTTTTTGCAAAGACAGATTTGAAAGCGACCTTATCTATTCCCGAATTTTCAATATTTAACTGTCCGTTTCCTTTTTTAAAACTTCCCTGCCAAACGGCTTTAACATTTGTTTCCATAAACTTATTTCTTATAAATTATTATAGTACAAAGTTACCGAAGGCCGAAAGCCCAGACAATGGATATAAGGTACAATGTATAGGACATTTTTCCCCGGCTTAATCTTTTGTCGCCTCTTTTCTGAATTCAATAGGTGATTTTCCCGTCTGTACCTTGAAAAAACGGGCAAAGTAGGATTGGTCGTCATATCCGAGCTGTCCCGATATTTCCTTCACCGAAAGGTCGGTATTGACCAGCAACCGTTTTGCCTGCAGGATGATCCTGTTCTTGATGATGGTGTTGGGCGATATTCCTTTTTCACGTACAATTTTCCTGTTCAGGGTCTTTGGGCTGATATGGAGCAGCCCGGCATATTCCGCAACGCTGTGCATGTTCTGATAATGTGATTCTACCAAATGGCTGAATCTACGGCTGAGCTCGTCTTCTGTCGTTGCCATTCCTTTTTGGTCCGGTGTCCTTTCAAGCCATGACCTGCTTGCCGTGATAATGAGCTCCTTCAGTTTTGTCCTTGCCATTTCCTCCGTCCAGTAATCTTCCCTGTCCAGTTCCTGCCTTATCTCACCCATAAGTCGACTGAATGAAACATGCTCGCTCTCTGTGAGTACGATAAACGGTGTTTCAAAAACATTGTTGAACAGTACGCCATCACAGGTCAACTCTTTGTCGTGAAAGGCGATGCAGTAAAATTCGGGATTGAAATACACAAGTTCCCCGTTGCTTTCATTGCCTATCTGAAACTGCTGCCCGATATTGAAGAAGAACAGTGTATCGCGGTCGGCTTTATATTCCACAAAGTCAGAAATGACCGTACTGCCGTTACGGGCAAAAAGTACAACATAACAGTCCGCCGGCTTGTGGCAGGGAAACGGCAGCCGGTCGGCTCCATTGGTCGTCCCGAACGGAACGTAACCTATTTTCCTGTTTCCAAATGATCTTAAAAGTTCCATATAAAATTTACAGGTTTGGTTGTTCGTTCAGGTTCTCCAGTCCGAACGCAGCCAGCCTGTCAACGATCGGTAAAGTATTGAGACCCAATGTTGTCAATCGGTATTCTACCTTCGGAGGGATTTCGGGATAGGATTTTTTGGACACCAGTTTATGCTCTACCAGAAAGTTCAGTTCCTGAATGAGCATCTTTTCACTGATACCCGGGATGCAGCGTTTGAGTTCACCGTACCGAAGTACCCTTTCATTGATCTGGAACAGGATAAGCAGTGTCCATTTGCCTCCCAATAGTTTCAATGATTTACGCACAGGGCAGTTCTCGTCGGACTGCCCAATATTTTTTTGACTTTTTTCCATCTGATTATCAATAATTCTAACCTAAAAGTAAGTACAATACCAATTGGTTTGTACTTGTACAAAAGTAAGCAATGTTTTAATTTTACACAATAAACAATTAAAAAAGAGCGTATTATGTCGAATCATGAAGAACTTAAAAATATAGCCACAAGAGCCTACCAACGAATTTTCGGTGACCTTGATATTACAGGGGTTGATGAATATATGGCGGACGATTTTTTACAGCATAACCCTACCATTGCAGATGGACGAGAAGGGGTGAAAAAACTTGTCGAAATGCTGATTTCTCAGGGAATTCCAAAACAAAAAATCGATTTTAAGCATGTTATGGTAGAGAATGACACCGTAGTCCTACATTCAAAGTATGAAATGGCAGGAAAAGAATGGAGGTTCATCGATATATACCGTATCAGTAACGGCAAGCTGGCAGAACACTGGGACGCGATGATGCCGATGCCCGAGCAGCCGGCAAACAATAATGGCATGTTCTAAACAGAAAAGAATCAATCATATTTATAAATTTAAAAATAGAAAAAAGATGACAGCAAAAGAAATTGTTCTGGCTTATGCACAAGCCTTGGGAAAAGGGGATGTACCTGCCGCATTTTCGTTTTTCAGTGAAGATGTAAAATGGCACCAACCGGGAAGCAACCAGTTTTCGGGCGTAAAATAGGGGGCTGACGAAATCGGTAAGATGATCGGCGGTATGATGGAAACCTCAAAAGGAACCTTTGCACTGGCTCCCAACGGAGACCTGATGGTAAACGGTGATCTTGTTGCCATGCCGTTGCGTTTCAGCGGTACGATTGAAGACCGTAAAATGGATATGGCGGGCATTGACCTGTTCAAGGTAGAAAACGAAAAAATTACCGAAGTATGGTTGTTCTCAGAAGACCAGGAAGCGGAAAATGTTTTTTGGGGGAAATAACCTCGACCCTTAAAAGATGTAAATAACAGACAGATAAAGAAGCCGTTTCACAACTGAGGCGGCTTCTTTTTTTTATAGATTTTCTTTTATTAATCTTTCCAATTCGCTCGCAGGAAAAACTCCTGACTGCCTCCATTTGACTTCTCCATTTTTAAAGATAGCCAATGTCGGAACACTACGTATTTGATATTGTGCAGCAATCTGTTGGTTTTGATCTACATCTATTTTAATAATAGTAGCTGTATCACCAATACGTTGTTTTAGTTCTTCCAATATGGGAGCCTGCATTTTGCAAGGTCCGCACCATGTAGCAAAAAAATCGACCAACACGGGTTTGTCTTGTTTAATAATTTCCTGAAATTTCATTCTTTTCTTTTTTATCTTTTTTGAACATTGAAAATGCCAAGCCACCAATAACCGTCTCATATAAAGCACTGTTAATAGAGCTTGATGTGATGGCACAGGTAGCTGTATTACAGCCAATGAACTTCCAATACAGAAATCCAGCTATGGCACCCAATGGTATATCAATTAAAATCAACAGTTTTTTTCTTGTAAATGTATTCCTCACTATTTCGATTTTACTTCTTCATAGGTAATATCTTCTTTTTCGATAGTTTTCCTTGCTCTATAAGTGGTATCACAGCCGGTCGTACTACAACAACCAATATTAAACAGCGGCATTAGTGTAAATAATCCACCTAAGACAACAAGCATCCATTGCTGTGCCTGAATGCCTTGAACGATGATCACAATTCCCAGAACCAGACGGATAATCCGCATAAAATTCCAGTTGCTTAAATAGTTTTTCATTTGTCTGTTCTTAATTCTCTGTAATTACTTTCTGTACATTGTTCCAAGTTCCGCCATTGACAACGTTATTAAAACCGTTTTTTTCTAAAATACTCTTTGCCTGTCCGCTACGGTTGCCACTTCTGCAAAATACAACGATGTGTTTTTTACCCTTGAATTTAGATAATTGCCCCGAAACTTTATCCAATGGAATGTTTACTGCTTCTTTTACGCTTCCGGATGCAAATTCAGAAGGCGTGCGAACATCAACCAGGAAAGCACCTTCTTTGATAACTTCTTTTAGCTGTGTATTGTCTTTCTGACCGAAAAGATTTTTAAAAATTCCTAACATAACTACTCCGATTATAATAATGAGAATGAATTTGAAACTTTGTTTTTGCATCTTTTTTTGATTTATACCGTTGAGTGAAAAAGTGATGTGTCATTTACTTTTTCTGTAATATTTCATCCAAGGCTTGCTGTACATTTTGCCACGGACCACCGTTCACTACATTTTCAAATCCGTGTTGCTGAAGGATTATTTGTGCATTTCCGCTTCTTGCTCCGCTTCGGCAGAAAACGATAATGTTTTCTTTGTTTTTAAATTGTGAAAGCTCCTGTTCCAATACACTTAATGGTATGTTTATGGCACCGTCAACACTTCCCGAATTAAATTCTTCAGGAGTGCGTACATCAACCAAAAAAAGAAAATCTTTATCTAAAAACTTATCTTTCGAAAGTTTGTCTAATAACTCTAACATATGATGTAAATATTTATGATAAGAAGACTGACCCTAAATTTGCGTAAAGCCAATCTCCTTATTCTTAATGATTAAATTGATTTTTTAGCAAGGTACCAATCCACCTGTTCTAAAGTCGTATCGGCTTTACGCTCTTTCAATCCTTCCAATGTTTTTGGTGCTCCTACAATCACTTTATCGCCAGGCTGCCAGTTCAAAGGCATAGCAACTTTGTATTCATCAGATGTCTGAAGTGCTAACAATGATCGTTTGATCTCGTCCATATTACGCCCTACGTTTAAAGGGTAATACATAATCAAACGGATTTTTCCTGCCGGATCCATGATGAATACGGCACGGACAGCCGCAGTTTCGCTTTCTCCTGGTTGCAACATTCCGTACAATTTGGCTACTTTCATATCCAAATCTGCAATAATCGGGAAGTTGAACAATACACCTGTTTTTTCATCAACCGCATTTACCCAGGCAATATGACTGTGAATACTGTCGATGCTCAAGCCCATTAGTTTGGTATTGTGTTTTTCAAAGAAATCGCTCTCGTTAGCAAATCCTGTCATTTCTGTTGTACAAACTGGTGTGAAATCCGCAGGGTGTGAGAATAAGATAACCCAGCTTCCTTTATTATATTCTGAAAATTTGATTGCTCCTGTAGTAGTCACCGCTTCAAAATCGGGTGCCATATCGCCAATTCTTGGCATTGTATTGATTACTTGTTCCATTTTATTTAATTTTTTATGAGTTGATAACTTTTAACTGTTCAATGCTATCCATTCTTTCATTCCGGCACTATAGTTCTTCACATTTTTGAAACCGTTTTTAGCCAACAATGATTGTGCAATTGTTGCTCTATCTCCACTTTGGCAATGGATAATGATTTGTTTTTCTTTGTTGAACTTGTCCAGATTGTCCAGTAATGTTCCCACAAAAACATGGTCTGCACCCTTTACATGGTAGGTCTCATATTCTGTCAATCCTCTTACATCTACGATTTGTGCATTTGGATTTCCGATATACGATTTGAATTCTTCTACATCTATGATGGCTTCAGTTTCCAATTCCAATCCTAAGTCTTCTACGTTGGTAATGTATCCGTAGATGTTATCCAAGCCTATTCGCATCAGTTTTCTGGTCAAATCTTCGATTTGATTATCATCGGCAACCAAAACGAATTGTTCCTGATAATTCAGTAACCAGCCCGCCCATGTAGAGAAAGAATTATTACCTTGGATATTGATACTTTCCGGAATAAATCCTTTCGCAAAATCTACTTTATTGCGAGCATCGATAACTTTCAATCCGTTGTTGTAGGCTGTTAAAAATTGTTCTTTCGATAATTTCGGATGTTTCGGGACCTCCACCAATAAAGGACGATTCACTTTGTTCAAGTGTTTCATCATCGCAAAATATTTCGGTGGTTCTGGTTGTCCTTCCAAAAGATATTTCACAAAGCCCGCTTCATCATCTTCGTATTGAAATGCCCAGTTGCGGATTTTTTCATAGCCGACAGTAGAGCTTGGTACTGCTCCCAAAGCCTTACCACAAGCCGAACCTGCTCCATGTGCCGGCCATACCTGCACGTATTCCGGCAATTCAGCAAACCGTTGTATAGATTCATACATCTGTTTGGCTCCTTTTTCTTGTGTGCCAACCAAACCTGCCGCTTTTTCCAATAAATCAGGGCGGCCTATATCACCAACAAAAACAAAATCTCCCGTGAATACCATTACCGGTTTATCTGTAGCCGGATGGTCTGTCAACAGAAAGCTGATGCTTTCCGGTGTGTGACCCGGTGTGTGCAATACTTCTAATGTCAAGTTTCCTACACTGATTTTGTCACCGTGTTTCAGCTTGGCATGATGCGGAAACTGGTATTCCCAATCTGACCCACCTTCGTCTGAAAGATACATTTGTGCTCCGGTCGCTGCTGCTAATTCGCGTGAACCGCAGAGAAAATCGGCATGGATATGCGTTTCCGTAATATGGGTAATTTTCATATTGTTTTGCTTCGCAATTTCCAGATATACATCTATATCACGTTGAGCATCAATAACAATGGCTTCACCTTTTGCCTGACAGCCGATAAAGTAGCTCGCCTGTGCAAGACTTTTGTCGTATACGTGTTGAAAAAACATATTTTTTAAATTTTTAAATGTTATTAATTAAAGCATTGTGGTTGGGCAAACGTAATCGCTTACTTTGAATTTTCCAGATTCTTTGATCGCCGTAAAACCACCTTGAACATCAATCAAATTGTCATAGCCTCTTGCTCTTAATATCGAATTGAATATCATAGAACGATAACCACCGGCGCAATGCACATAGTAAGTTTTGTCTTTGCTTACTTCGGCAATGTGTTCGTTGATATAGTCTAAAGCTATGTTTTCTGAGTCGATCATGTGTTCTGAAAAATGCTCACTCTTTTTACGTACATCTAAAATGTTCAGGTTTGGATTTTCTTCCATTCGTTTTGCTAATTCATCTACCGAAATTGATTCGATGGTATCGGTTTCTTTTCCCGCATTTTTCCAAGCGTCAAATCCGCCTTTTAAATAGCCTATAGTATTGTCATAACCCACACGAGCCAAACGGGTAACGATTTCTTCTTCACGACCTTCGTCTGCAATCAATAAAATGGTTTGCTTAATATCTGGAATAAGTGTTCCAACCCAGGGAGCAAAATTTCCATCGATACCAATGTTAATGGAATTCGGAATAAATCCTTTGGCAAATGTTTGTGCATCACGGGTATCCAGTAACAAAGCATCGGTTTCATTAGCAGCCACTTCAAATGCTTCTGGATTTAGAGCTTGTGTTCCCTTGTGCAACACCTCATCAATGCTTTCATACCCTTTGATGTTCAACAAAACATTTTCAGGAAAATATCCCGGAGGCGGCATCAATCCATCCAATACTTCATCAATGAATTTTTCTTTTGTCATCGGCTGTAGGGCATAGTTGGTTTTCTTTTGGTTACCCAAGGTATCGGTAGTTTCTTTACTCATGTTTTTACCACAAGCCGAACCGGCTCCGTGTGCGGGATATACTATTATGTCGTCAGCCAACGGAATAATTTTGTTGTGCAGTGAATCGTACAAATGAGCGGCTAATTTCTCTTGAGTTAAGTCGGCAATTACTTTCTGTGCCAAATCCGGACGACCCACATCACCAATAAATAAGGTATCGCCAGTAAATAATCCTGTTTCTTTTCCGTTTTCATCTATTAAAAGAAAACTGTACGTCTTCAAACTAATTTGGACACTTTCTTGTAAAAATTAAGATAGTGTTTATTCTATAAATTTATGATTTTTTCTTGATTATATAATTGCCTTCTTTTGGCAATTGTTTTTTGTTTAATAATAGCTCTTTGCTCTAGTATTTTATCCGATCTACCAAAATATACATCTGCAGGTGTCAAGTTATTTATAGACTCGTGATATCTGTTGTTATTGTAATTTTCTACAAATTCGTTTAAAGACTGAATTAATTCTTCTGGATGATAAAAATGATTTAGTTTAACCACGTTTTTCATTGTTCTGTGATAGCGTTCAATTTTACCTTGTGTTTGCGGATGCATTGGTTTTCCGTGAACTTGCTTCATTTTTACGTGATCTTTTAAATACGTTTTTAATTCGTTCGAAACATAACAAGGCCCATTATCAGATAATAACTTTGGCTTTTGTTTTGTTTTTAACCGAGCCTTCTTAATAGCTGTATTCACGGTTCTTTTTACATCTTCAGCCTTCATTGAACTACATAACTCCCAATGAATGATATACCTGCTGTAATCATCTAAAACGGTGCTTAAATAATACCAACCCCATCCAATAATTTTGAAATAAGTAAAATCGGTCTGCCACATTTGATGAACAAATTGTGTTTTATCTTTAAATTCATTGGAAGCAGCTATCAAAATATGATTTGGGGCTGCAATTAATCCGCGTTGCTTTAAGATGCGATATACGCTGGATTCAGATAAATAAATACCTTGTTCATCAGTAATTTTAAAAGCCAATTCTCTAGATGATAACTCAGGATATTCTAAAGCTAATTCAACAACAAGATCTTTTTGCGTACCGGGAATACTATTCCATTGACGATTTGTTAATCGTTGCTTTGGCTTTAAACCATCAAATCCATTTTCAAGATAACTTTGGTACCATTTATAAAAAGTACTGCGAGCAATTCCGTATTCTTTCAAGGTACGTTTTACACCGAGTTCACTTCGCGTTACCTGCCGAATTATCTCGTGTTTTTCACTAGCAGTTAATCTCATATATCGTTTAAACTGCTGAGTTAATCTAACATATCTAAACTTTTTTTTACAATATCGTAGCGTAAAACTAAATCAGCAACTATCTCTTTTAATCGAGCATTTTCCTTCTTTAATTCTGATACTTCATTACTAGTAGCTTCACGAGTTACATCACCAGATAATCGCTTTTTACCTGCCTCAAGAAACTCCTTATTCCATTTGTAAAATTGAGATTGATTAATACTGTACTTTCTACATAGTTCAGCAATAGATATTTCTGCTCGTAGTGCTTCCATAACGATTAAAATCTTTTGTTCGGCAGTGAAGATTCGACGCGTATTGTTGCGAATGTCTTTTACAAAAGATTCTGCGGATTTTTTCTTTGGTGTTCCCATAATTAAAATTACATTTTTTTTAGAAACACTATCTTAATTTAAGTATATTAACTGTCCACTTTTTGCTGACGATTTACAGATTATGTTTTAAAAAATGCTATATTTAATTTTTAAAACCTACCAAGCTATGAAGATTAAGTATGTGTTATGTGCCCTTGTTTTAGGAACTCTAAATACAATGGCACAAGATGATAAAAAAGAAGAAACTACCTTATTAGGAGTATTGGTGCCTACGCCGACAGTAACTCCACAAGAAAAAATAAATAATGTAGAGGTATTCCTTGATACCAAGTACGAGAATTTGACGAAGACAAGTGGTGCAGGTACAAGTGATAGCAAGTTTAGACTAGTACAATCAAGGGTTTACTTAAAAGGAAATTACAATAATAAGTTGACGTACTCATTGCGTTATCGGTTAAATGAGTCAACAGCCTCTAATGCCTTAGAGTTTGCTTTCTTAGAGTATAATATCGATGAGCACTGGACTGTGGGAATGGGAAAACAGTTTACAGCTTGGGGTTCTACGGAGTTGTCTTATAACGGTGCTGATCTATATATGTTCACCAACATTATTAGTTCTATAGAATTATTCAGCCCTGGAGCTAGTGTTGCCTATAAAGTAAAAGGACAATCATTTAAATTGCAAATGGTCTCTCAAGGGGAGCAGTTTAGTGCTGAAGCGTATAAGAATAAGGCTTATGGAGGCTTGTTCTTATGGGAAGGGAGTTGTTTAAGAAACATTTGAAAACGAGATATGGATATGCCTTGTTCCAACATGATGCGAAGAAATATTATAGTTGGATAACGATAGGAAATAGGTTGACAATTAATAACTTTATGGCTGAGTTTGATTGGATGTATGGTTTTAGAAATGTAGCTGATGCAGCGTTTACAGATTTGAATACCGTAACTAAAGGAGTGGCTTATGTCAAGGATAATGTGACTACTGCTTCTATTAAGTATAAGTTTAATAAGATAACTCCTTATGTAAAAGTGATGTATAACTATAGAAATGACCTTGATAATGCGGTATCTTATGGTTTAAAGGGAATTTCTACTGCGGTGGAATACAATCCATTTAACGAGGCAGCTTTTAAGAATCTACGCTTGTTCGCAGCGTATAATTATCTGAACTATGACTATAAGAATTACACTGTAGCAAAATCAGATAGGAATGAACATCAGATAGCACTTGGAGTAAGATGGATGGTACCACTATTTAAATTATAAGTATGATAAAGTATAATGAGTTATTAATAGACGAGGATAGCAAGACTATGCAGTTGTTTAAAGGGTTATCTATAGAGGAAGACCATTTGCTAACCAAGAAAGTGGATGCTCTTATCCGCCAAGGAAAGAATATACGAATGCAAGTAATCGCTGTTGATAAAGAGGAGAGAAACTTGTATATAGAAGGATATACTTTAGTGGAGGATTTGTTAGATAATCTGTAGAATAGAGTAATAAAATTAGGGATAGACCTGTTAGCACTTTTTTAGTGGTAATAGGTCTTTTTTTTAGTTGTATTTGGAGAGAGGTAATTGTGGTAACTCACTTCACTTATCGCTTCGTAAGAATAATAATCTTTTAAACCCAGAATCAGCATTCGCCCAATACTACAAAGCAATTCTACTTTATACTTCTTTCATTTATTCTAAAACCATACTACATGCCTTGCTATTGCTGGCTCTTCGTTTTAAAACAGTCCACGGGGCTATTTTATACTTAGCCCTTCATAAATTGAGAGCTGTTTTGTATAATTCACTTTCGTTAACTAGTCTATCGCTGATTCTAGGTTTAACTGTACTGTATGTTGTGGCATCCAACACTGTAACTTTCCCATCGTTGCCTGTTGCGACATATAACCTGTTTGATTCGGGGCGATAAACAATCCATTTTGGTTCATCAAAACCGGGTAGGCTTCTTATCGGCTTATTATTCTTTATATCCAATATTTCAACTGAATGATTGTCTTGGGCTGACAAAAATAACCTCTGTCCCTTATTATCCAACGCCATCAGGTCAAACCCTCCCTTAACGGTATTCAGTTTGATTGTTGATTGGAGTGAAAGTGAATGCCCCTGTATGGTTAAAACATCGTTTTTGGGTTTATTATCCTCTTTGCCTGACTTATGATTTTTACATGCCGAAGACATGCCGATTGACAATAATGCTATATAAAGGATTTTGGGTGTATTAAAAGTTCTCATTTCTAATATTGTTTTAGTGGTAAAACTTTTAGTACAAAATTATCCTACACATTTTGTAGAATTTCTGGATTTAAAAACGGACAGTGAAAATATGGGTAGAATCCTTAAAAGTATAACTGATAGTCCAGTTATTAAGGTCGCATATTTCTTTTACAATGGACAGTCCAAGTCCGCTACTGCGGGTATCTGTTGAATTTTTTTTGAAACGTTCAAATATCGTTTCAGCATCCAAAGCCTGGTCTATTCCGGTGTTAGCAATAATAAAACGACCTGTGTCCAATGTGAGGGTAATTTTTCCTTTTTCTATATTATGCCGGATAGCGTTCAGGAAAAGATTATTGATTAATAGCTCCGTTAATATTTTATTTGCTTTCAGGCTGATTATATTTTTAAACGTTGTTTCTATTGTTAGCTTTTTGCTATCTGCCTGCTCGGTAAAATAGGGAATTACTTCACTCACAATATCGTTAACCGTAAACGAAGAAAACTCCGCAAATTGGTTGTTCTCAATTTTTGCCAGCAGCAAAAGATTTTTATTAATCCGTGTAAGCCGGGAAACTGATTCGTACAACGAATGCAAGATTTGTAACTGTCCTTTTTGCAATGAATTGTCCTGAAGCAATAAATCAAGTTTAGATTGCAATACGGCTAAAGGCGTTTGCAGTTCATGGGAGGCATTTTGTGTAAATTTTTTTTGAGTGATATAAGATTGAACACTTTGCTGTATCAGCGTTGTAAGCCTGTTATTAAGTTGATTAAATTCCTTGATTTTTGTATCAGGAAATTGGGGTAGCTTATTTAACTCTATATTGAACTGCTCAATTTGGCGTAGGGTCGCATAAAAGGGCTTCCAAAGCCTGTTAGAAACAAATAACGTAATGAAAAAGATAACCAAAAGCAAGGCAAAAAGGATTCCGAGATATATCCTTACAATCGTTCTTATCAAATCTTCCGATTCAACAAGATTTAACCGTATCATTAAAACAAACGGTTTCCCTTCAATGGAAACGTCTTTATATAAGACACGATAAGGCTCCCATTCGGGAACTAATTCATCATAAAATATCTGTTGGATAATACTGTCTTTAGGGCTTTGAATTACGGTATCGGGTAAAATGCGGATATCACGGTTGAACTTATTCCATACCGGAATATCACTAATATGGAGCGTTTTCCGATTGTTTATTTCAAATTCATCCCTGCGCAGCAAAATAGCCTCGTCCACATCATCTTTATACAGGCTTTCCATTGTCCAGTATATAAACGGTGCGCTCAACAACAGGATAATGGTTGCAAAGAAAGAATAGTATAATAGTGTTTTGTTTAATAATCGGTTCATGCTTCCCATTTATATCCCATACCATAGCTGGTTTTTATGTAATCATCGCAGCCAGCTTCAGCAAGTTTCTTTTTTAAATTTTTTATGTGCGAATAGACAAAATCATAATTGTCCATCATATCAGCCATATCGCCGGAAAGATGCTCTGCCAAAGCAGCTTTGGATATGACCCTGTTTTTATTACCAACCAGAAAAAGTAAAAGGTCAAATTCCTTTTTGGTCAATAGTATGGGTTGATTATGTACGCTGGCAGTTTTTGCAAGCAAATCTATATGCAGTTCATTTATATCGACACTATTTGAACTTCCGAAATGTTTTCTTCTTATGATTGAATATACTCTTGCCCCCAATTCGGATAAATGGAAAGGCTTCGGCAAGTAATCATCGGCTCCAAGTTTTAAACCTGTTATCTTATCATCAATAGAATCCTTTGCAGAAATAATGATAACCCCTGCCTGTTTATTTTCTTTTCGTAATATCTCCAATAGTTTCAGACCATCACCGTCAGGCAACATCAAATCAAGGAGAATGCAGTCATAATCATAAATGTCTATTTTGGAGATTGCTTCATGATAATTCGAGGCAATCTCACAGACATAATTTTCGCTTTTAAGATAGGTCGCTATATTTTGGGATAGCTCTTTTTCGTCTTCTATGATTAATATGTTCATGCCGCAATTTAGATGTTCAATTTTGTAGAATTTTTGGAGAGATGAATCTGCCCGGCGTAGAACAAATTATTAACCTTCTACTCTAATGGTGTTTTTTACAATTCCTTTCTCTATACAAAAATACTAAATATATTGGCATAGGACTAAATTGAAGATTGAGTTTAAAGCTGTTTTTAGCATTTCCAATTATCCCTGCTGCACTAAATGCTGTAAATCGGGGTCATTCTTGATACGCTCCATTTCACTTACAACAATATTCAGGATGTCTGATTTTATCTGTTTGTAATTGCTTTCAATTTCCTGCTTCATTTTGTCCTCGCCCTGCTCATTTACAAAAGATAAGATTTGCGGTATCTTTTGATAGGCTTTTGTTTCGGCGGCTACCTTTTCATTGTCCACTACAATTTCGGCGTGAAATATCTTTTGCTCGATACGTTCATCAAAGTTATCCGATACAGAACCGACAAACATACCCTGTGTAAGCGTTGAAATTTTAGAAGCCGGAATAAGGCTGTCTAACTGTGTGGAGATAGAGGTAGATTTATCGTTGCGGTTAATGGTCATACTTTGGCGTTTCTGCAACACTTTACCAAAGCGTTCTGATAGGCTCTTTGCTGTTTCTCCAACCACCTGACCACTGAATATATTGCCGACGGTGTTCTGTATTACCTTACTCTCTTTGTCGCCGTAATCCCTTGTTAATTGCGAAAAGTCCTGAAAGCCCAAACATACCGCTACTTTATTACTTCTCGCCGTTGCGATAAGGTTATCCAGTCCCCTGAAATAAATCGTGGGCAACTCATCTATGATAACGGAACTCTTTAACTGTCCCTTTTTATTAATCAGTTTTACAATCCTCGAATTGTACAAACCCAAAGCTGCGGAATAAATATTTTGACGGTCGGGATTATTACCCACACACAAAATTTTCGGCTCTTTCGGGTTGTTGATGTCAAGCGTAAAATCATCGCCTGTCATAACCCAGTAAAGCTGCGGGCTAATCATTCTTGACAATGGAATTTTTGCCGATGCTATCTGACCTTGTAACTGGTCTTGTGCGCCGCCCTGCCACGCATCCATAAAGGGCGATAAATAATTTTCCAAATCGGGGTATGAGGTTAAAATCGTAAATACGTCCGAATACTTTTTATTCAGCAATTCGATAGCGTGTGGGAACGTGCAATACTTTCCATCCTCGTAAATTTTCAGATACCAAATAATAGCAGCCAAAAGGATAATTGGGCTTTCCACAAAGAAATCGCCTTGCTTCTGTATCCACGACCTGTTGAGGTTCAGCATTATGGTATATGCCGCTTCGTAAGCATCTGATATGTCCGTCATAAAATCGGGATTGAGTGGGTTGCAACGGTGGCTCTTACGTGGGTCGTCGAAATTTATCACGTAAAATTTCGGCTGAACTTTGTACTTATCCCTGTGCTTCAGTAAATGATTGTAGGCGATAGTCGAAAGGTCGTCAAACTTGAAATCGTAGATGTACATACTAAAGCCTTTTTCTATCTGCTGCTTGATGTAGTTGTTCACAATGGCATAAGATTTACCGGAACCAGGAGTACCCAACACGATTGATGCCCTGAAAGGATTTACAATGTTTATCCAACCGTTGTTCCATTTGCCTTTGTAGTAAAATTTGGTGGGCAGGTTGACGGAATACTCGTTTTCCATCAGCTTGGTTTCCTGCTGAAAGCTTTCGTTTTCGTTATTGAAAACGTCATCCATCAGGTTGTTGTTCAGTAAACGATGCATCCAGACACCTGCCATCAGCAAAGCAATGTAGCCCAGACCAAGTGTAAGAATGTAAAAGAATGTGCCAACAATTGGCGAAAGTTTTAATAGTGGTGTATTCAGAAAAAATAGTAAAAAACCAACTCCTAAAGCCACATATATTTTAGACCAGGTTATCTTTTCATTCTTTACGCCTTTGGTTCCCAAGCAGCTTAAAGCAAGCAGTACTATTGCAAAAACTTTGGTGTAAAGTGTGTGCGAAAACAGTCCTGCTGTTCTGTCGAAATTGCCTAATATCTTATTAATGATTTCCAGTGTCCATCCACGTTCTAAAAAGAAACCGTAACAATACCAATAGAGGTGCACCAGTACAATTAAAATACTTACCGCACGCATAAAAGCCATAATCTTGGCTAAACCTCTTAAATCGTCTTCTCCCTGCATTTTATAAAAATTTATGTTCGGGCGTGAATTTAAGAGCTTTGAAGAGTGGCTATAGAAAAGTGGCTGTCAATGGCCGTAGGAGGCAGTGTTTGGCGTTAACGGAAATAATGGAGTTATTATAAAAGCTGATTTTCATGAATTACAAAATTGCTAAAGTTGCCGAAGCTTTTGCTACAAGTTCTCTTTCACAAAAAACTTCAGCCTCACAAAAATGTAATAATTTGCCAGATTTAATTACCCGTCCTTTTCCATATAATATTTTCCCTCTCGCAGTTCTTAGAAAAGACATTTTAAGTTCGACTGTCAAGACATTCTTTTCTGAATCTGTGACTGATACACCTGCATAGCCGGCAACAGAATCTGCTAAAGTGGTCAGTAGACCTCCATGTGCAACTCCATGATGTTGAGTATATTCTTCTTTTAATTCAAGTGAAGCTTCAACATATCCCTCTTCAATTTTTATTAGCTTAATCCCCAGATGGTTCCAAAAACCGCATTCTGCTATTTTCTTTTCGAGAGATTGCTTTGTTTCTATACTTGACATTATTTAATACTTTTTAAAATCACAATTTATTTATCAATTTCAAACCGCTGGTAAGTCTATTAATTTGTTTTTTAGTGCCATAAAGTGCAATACCTAAATACTTAATATCTTCATCAGATGCGGATTCTATCAACGAAATGTATTCGTCGTATGTTCTGGCTTGTTTTGAATAATTATTAAAATCAAAAACTAAAATCCCTGCTAGGGGATCTGTTTTTATTGTGTCTATAATCTCTGTAATTCGATTATTACTAGTTCCAAGTACCGGTATGGGTAGTTGAGTAAGTCCTTGATGCAAAAAACCATTCTTATCTTGAATATCAACACCTACTAAACCTTTAATCTTTGAACCGACTGATACAGACAATACTGCTGATACATTAGCAATTTCACCCACAGACAACTGTTCATCTATTATTAATACGCATTTTTCCATAGTATTCTATTTTCTTCGATTATTTTGTATAAACACAAGCAATTATTTCCTTGCAAATTTATAAAAATGAGTAATTATTATTATTTTCAAACAATAAATAGGTAAACAGTTTTAAATATTCTTACATTTATAGGAATAATTTTTAATAAAGACGTATATCATGCAAAATACAGGAAAAAATCCTCTGAATAAACTTACTGATGTAGACAAAAGAATCTTGTCGGAACTTCAAAATGATGCAAATCCGAATATCAAAAAACTTGCAGATGAGCTCAATTTATCGAAGACACCGATTTACAATCGTATTAAACAATTTGAATCAGAAGGGTATGTAAAAAAGTATGTGGCTTTGCTGGATAACAAAAAAATGGACGTGTCTTTGGTGGTATTCTGTGCTGTATCACTTAATATTCAAAACGCTGAACATATCTCAGTATTTAAGCAGGAAATTCGCAAAATAGAAGAAATTGTAGAATGCTATTTAACTGGTGGTGTCTTTGATTTTATACTAAAGGTAATGGTGAAAGATCTTGAAGCTTATAATAATTTTGCCTCTCATAAACTTGCAAAGATTAAAAATGTAGGTAAAATACAAAGTTCATTTGTTTTGGATGAAGTAAAAAATTCTACCGCCGTACCAATACTATAAATTCGTCTTTGCACATATTTTAATATCGGAGAATTAATTAGGAGAAATTAAAATAGAGTGTATTTCTGATTTTATCGGGAAACTTTCAGTCCCAAAGCATAACTCCAACGTAAAATTTTGGGAGCGGAAGGCGTTTTAAATTGGTAAATACTATAAATATAAAATGAAGAAAAAAGAAATGCACTCCAACTAACTATAATACACAAGATATCCTGACGTTTTGTGATTGGAAACATACCCGCAACTATGGATTTAATAATAAATGCAGGAAAAGCACAGCACAGTAATATGCAGATAATCCAAGGTAAAATCCATAGCTTATTATCCTCCGCTCGCAATCCGATAATGATACCTTTGAGAAAATAGACAATACAAAATAAAAAATAAGCAAACAAAAAAGACAGAATCCAAGTATTCAGTTGACCTGTATCTTCTGATAATATCTTTTGAGCTAATAAATAGCCGGCATAAATAAATATGCCAAATACGGCTGCAATCTTTAAAAAGAAAGTGAGAAAGCCCACAAGCATAGACATTACACCCGTGGCAGCCAGTGATTCTCCATCTTTTCGAATTCTGTATTCTTCTTCCGTTTCGTTAGGGTCGTTCCAGTCCATGCTATTTAGTTTTTAATTATTATTTCAAAAAGATATAAAATTATATCAGGAAGAACACTCTGGGCAAATTCCGGACACCGTAAAATTTACTTCCTTGACTTGATATCTTTTAGGTAATTCAAAAGATGGTTTTACATCTTCCAAACAGGTAACAGTATGGCATTCCTCACAGCTAAAATGAATATGATTGTGGCTGTGATGAACTGCTTCTTTATGATTGCAGCTTGCATATTTAACTCCGCCATCAATATTCACAACCTTGTGTACCAAGTCTTCTTCTACTAATCTATCTAACACCCGATAAATTGTAACCCGATCACACAGGCCATCTAAGTTATTTTGTATTTCTGAATGAGATAATGCTACTGTTGATTGACTAATCAGTTTTAGTATCTCTGTTTTTGCTGTTGTATTTCTAGTCTGTTTCATCCTATCATAAAATAAAATGCAACAATGTTGCAATAACAAATATAATCCTTATTTTTGTAACAATGTTGCAATAACGAATTCTGATTTAAACTACCAAATATAAAAAATTTTTAAGCGATGATAGCAATCGAAAACACAAGCAAGTCACTCAAGGGAAAGCAAGATATAAATGGTCTTACTCTTTCCGTAGCTGAAGGCCAAATATATGGTCAGTTGGTGCCTAACGGAGCTGGAAAGCAAACTACATTAATTAATCTTGAAAAAATAAAATGATCCCACAAACATTTGAAGAATGGAAAAACTGCATTATAAACGATTGTGAAATCAACCTTACCAAAGATTTCGCAAAAAAGCGTTTGGCAGTTTACGAAAATCCAACAGATAAGGAAACAGTAAGGTTTGTCAAACTTTATGGCAAAACACATTTAGAGAATATTATTTATTGGTTTAAGAAGGTATGATATTAAAAATTAACGCTGATACATTCGGCATTATTTCCGGAAGTCTATGTCTGGTGCATTGTGTAGCTACACCGTTTTTATTTATAGCAAGAGCGTGTACTGATACCTGTTGTTCCAGTACGCCTGTATGGTGGCAGCTTGTTGACTATTTATTTATTGTCATATCCTTTGCGGCCATTTACTATGCCTCAAAAAACACCAATAAAAAATGGATGCAAATTGCATTGTGGTCTAGTTGGGCGGTATTACTATTTACTATACTGAATGAAACGTTTGAAACCGGACTATTACCTGAAATGTTTATCTACTTTCCTGCATCGGCTATTGTAGGACTCCATTTTTATAACCGCAGGTACTGCAAATGTGCCAAAGATAAATGCTGTGCATCCTAATACGATAGAATATGCAAAACGACATTAAAGAACAAATAGAGATTGTAGGCGACAGCCATTTCTCAGCGAGCGTAGAAACGCCTTTACGAAAAGATGCTTTCGACAAATCCGATGAAGAAAAGATTGAAAACATTCAAGCTCTTTTCCATAAAATTATGGAAGAAATGGGACTGGATTTAACTGATGACAGTTTATCGGGAACCCCATACCGGGTAGCAAAAATGTACGTAAAAGAGCTTTTCTACGGATTGAACCCGAAGAACAAACCTAAACTGTCCACATTTGAGAATAAATATGGTTATGCAAAAATGTTGGTAGAACAAAATATTTTGATAGACTCTGCCTGTGAACATCATTTTCTACCAATTACCGGTTATGCTCATGTAGCTTACATCCCTTCAGACAGGGTGGTTGGTTTATCAAAAATCAACAGGTTGGTTAACTATTATGCCCATAGACCGCAAGTTCAGGAAAGACTTTGCCTACAGATAATGAAAGATTTACAACAAGCTCTGGATACGGAAAGTGTAATAGTAATGATTTCCGCAAAACACTTATGTGTTTCATCCAGAGGGATAAAAGACAAATCTAGCTTTACGACCACTATGGAATATGGGGGCGAATTTAATAACGCAGAAACAAGAGAAGAATTCTTTAAATGCCTGAAAGCAGAGATAGATTAATCTCCGCGTTTAGAGCAACATCGAATAAAATAATAGATTTAATTAATATGGTCTTAGAAAATAAGCTACCCGTTACCGTTTTAAGTGGTTTTTTGGGAGCAGGAAAAACAACGCTTCTCAATCACGTTTTGCACAATAAAGACGGACTGAAGGTAGCAGTAATTGTTAACGATATGAGCGAGGTTAACGTAGATGCCCGCTTAGTGGAAAATGAGAATACACTTTCCAGAACTGAAGAGAAATTAGTGGAAATGAGTAATGGTTGTATCTGTTGCACACTTCGGGAAGACTTAATGGTTGAAGTAGAAAAGCTGGCAAAAGAAGGACGTTTTGATTATCTGCTGATTGAGAGTACCGGTATCAGCGAACCTGTTCCCGTAGCTCAAACATTTTCTTTTGTCGACGAAGAAAACGGCATAGATCTTTCCCGTTTCAGCTATATTGATACTATGGTAACCGTGGTAGATTGTTTTAATTTCTTTAAAGATTTTGGAACTAACGAGTTATTACAAGATCGTGAACTAACGGATATGGAGGGGGATTACCGTACAATTGTAAATCTGCTGACCGATCAGATCGAATTTGCAAATGTTATCATACTCAATAAAACAGATTTAGTAGACACAGATACAGTAGGACTTCTAAAAGCTGCTATTCACAAGCTGAATCCGGAAGCAAAAATTCTTACTTCTGAATTTGGGAAGGTTTCGCCAAAGGAGATTTTAAATACTAAACTTTTCGATTTTGAAGAGGCGGAAAACTCAGCAGGTTGGCAGAAAGAACTACAAGCTGAAACGCATACCCCCGAAACGGAAGAATACGGTATTGGTTCATTTGTATTTCGCAATCATAAACCTTTTCATCCACATCGTTTCTGGAAATATCTGAATACAGATTATCCAATTGGGATTATTCGGGCAAAAGGCCTGTTTTGGTTGGCTTCAAGACCTAATGATGCGATTAATTTCTCACAGGCTGGCGGTTCTTCCAGGTTGGAAAGAGCCGGTGCTTGGTGGTGCAGCATGCCTTTCAACGAAAGAATGAGATATTCTTCCTTTGTCCATAATCAGGATGTGATAGAAGATCGCTGGAGTAAACAATGGGGCGACCGCATGAATGAGCTTGTTTTCATCGGACAGGATATTGATAAGGAAAAGATGATTGATGATTTAGAGAAATGTCTGCTACAGGATAGTGAGCAGTATATGTTTGATAAAAAAATCCTGTTTGAAGACCCTTTTCCAAAAGATATATGAGTAATAAAATAACACGTAGAAAAATCATTAAACAAGGCGGGCTTGCGTTGACCGCATTAGCTTTGCCGTTTCCCTTAATCGCATTTACAAAATTTAATCGTATGACAGATATAAAAAACTTTGACGTAATCATCATAGGCGGAAGCTATGCAGGGCTTTCTGCTGCAATGGCATTAGGACGTTCCCTAAGAAATGTTTTGATCATTGATAGCGGCTTGCCTTGCAATCGGCAAACACCCCATTCACAAAATTTCATTACACAAGACGGAGAAAAGCCATTTGAAATTGCAGAAAAGGCGAAAAAACAGGTGTTAAAATATGAAACCGTAAAATTCCATAATGATATTGCGGTTAATGCTAAAAAAACGACGAACGGGTTTATAATAACTACTCAAAAAGCTGAAGAGTTCCTAACAAAGAAAATTGTTTTCGCAACAGGAGTTAAAGATTTGAAGCCTGAAATTAACGGCTTTGCAGCTTGTTGGGGGATTTCAGTAATTCATTGCCCTTATTGCCACGGGTATGAGGTGAAAAATGAAAAGACGGGTATTTTAGCTAATGGAAATTTTGCTTATCATTATGCACAATTGGTGCATAATCTTACAAAGGATCTCACTATTTTCACAAATGGAAAAGCTGATTTTACCGGAGAACAATCAGCCAAGTTCAAACAACGAAATATAGCAGTAATAGAAAAAGAGATTTCTTTGCTGAAACATCAAAATGGAAAGTTGCAACAAATTGTTTTTAAAGATCATTCAACCTTTGATATTACAGCAATCTATTCACGACCAGCATTTGAGCAACATTGTAAAATACCTGAGGCATTGGGTTGCGAATTAACAGAACAAGGATTGCTTCAAGTGGATATGTTTCAGAAAACAACCGTAGAAAATATTTTTGCCTGTGGTGATAATGCAAGCCCCATGCGTTCGGTAGCTAATGCTGTAGCATCTGGGAACATTGCTGGAGCAATGATAAATAACATGATGACAGAAGAAGAGTTTTAACTATCTTGACATTATTGATTTCTTTTCCGTTTCTTTTTCTTCTTCATCTTATTGGCAAAATCCTGCTCTTCGTAATCTTCTCCTTGTGTTTCCGGAATAAATAATCCTCCTAAGCTCTCAATCAAACCGTCTTCGTGTTTGATTGTATTCATAAAATCAAATAAATGATGAGGTTCTTCATTTGAGAGAACCTCATTTTTTGATAGAGAAACATTCGACTGAAACTCTTCAGCACTTTTTATCTCCGGTTTGATGTTATTGTTCCAGTAATCATTAAATGTGTTAGCAGAAAGTTCTTTACTTAGACGTGAGCCATTCCAAACCGTTTTGGAATTATGGTCAATAAAGGTCATTCCATAAATACGACCTGCATCATTTCTACGAACCACTACATTAATACCCTGTTCCCCTAATTGTCTTTTAAAACCCAACTCATCTCTTGTGGATTGCAGGGCAATAGTAACGGCAGATTGTAAAGTCTTTTGGGTTGGATGGTCTTTCAAATCTGTTTTGCATTTCGCAAAATGCAATTCTAACGCAGGAAGTCCTGCATCTTTACCAAATAACGAAGCCTTAAACGGATGTCCGGCTCGGTCGCCTTTTTCATTCAAGGGAATGTATAACAAGCCCTGTTGAGGTTTTCCCCTTAATTCCCCTTCTATTTTTTCCGTAGTGATATTAAATAGTGAAAGCAAAGCGTTGTACTCTCCCAAAGTTTGAAATTTATAGTAGTTAGGTAAGTGTCGTACTACTGAAGCGATCTGGCTTTTTACGTCGCCTGCTTTATAATCTACCGGACGAAAAATCTTATCATTCTGATTACGCTCTTTCTCCGTTGCGGGTATCAATCCGTGTTGCTTTTCAAGTTCACGACACAGCTTCATTGACCGCATTTTTTCGAATTTGTCCGAAATCTTTTTACCTTCTTCATCCACACAGACCGATACGATATGAATATGTGTACGGTCAATATCCGTATGCTTGAATACGACAAAAGGCTGTTCACCATAACCCATTTCCCTCATGTATTGTTCTGCTATTTGCCGAAATTTATCATCACTGACTGTATCTTTCGGGTCAGGATTTAAGGAAATGTGTATAGTATGCTTTTCTGTCTGGCGGTTAGCAATGAGGTAAGTAGCAAAAGATTGGGCCAATTGTGCAACGGAATATTGCCCGTTTGCGGTTTCAATGATCTTATTGGCAAGCAAAATCTGTCCGTTTTCATGCTCAACTTTAAGATTATTGTATGCCAATGCACCGTATAAATTTGCACTTCTTCCAATCTTTGCTATCATTATTACCTCTATTTTTTCAGGTTTTTCACTTCAAATTCATCAATCAGTTCAATGATCTGTCGGCATAACATCGCCATTTCAGTCGTCTGTTTTTCCAGTTTAAAGAGGTAGGCAGATGCCTTTTTCTCCGAAAAGTTCTTGTACAATAGCTTTACAATCTGGTTATAATTAACCCCTACATTTCGGAACTGGGTGTGAAACGATGTCAGCCGCATATAAAAATCAACCGTTCCTTTGTCAATCTGAATAGTTTTTACCGTCTTATCAAAGAGGCAGGACTTGATAAAATGTGCCTTAACCTGCATATCTGATTTGTCAAAAAGGGCTAGGAAACGGGCGTTTTCTTCCTCGTTTAAGGAAAGGGAATACCGGAATATTGCCGGATCTGTTTTAAGTGGACGACCTATGGTCTTCTTCACTTGTCTTCTGTTGTTTTCGTTCATAATTAATCCATTTTTAATCTATACAAAACCTCGACTTCGGAGAGTGTTTTTCAGCCCCCGGCAGGGCAAGTTGTTCTGCATCGGAAAATACTTTTGAGATGCTGAGAACACAACTTGCCGTGTTCTGTTGAACACAATAATCCGCCCTGCGGGACGGATTAAAAGTAGCGGGGAAAAACGGCTTGATGCCGTTCCCGATTTCTTCCAATTTGTCAAAAGATGCTCGCATAAATCTGTTAGTAAAATTCATTTTACAAAGTAAAAGCCTATTTAACAGAGTATTGCTATAACGTATTTGGACAAACACTGCCTTTGAAAGCCAAACAGTGCCACATTGAGAAAGGCAGATAAATACTAGCTTTTCTTTGTACCTACAAACAGGCATAACGACATAGTTAGCTATGCAGGTAACAACATAAGTACGTAATCTGCTATGCAGAAAAGTACCGGTGTATAGATGAAAAAAAGTACCTATTCAGATACCTGATTATGTAGTGAGCTATTGACAAAGGCAAGTAGATATGTCAGTAGGTGAACCTGTGAGAACCTACTTATCTAAATAGCTATATAGATGAGTGTTCAGATACATAAACAGTTTGGTACAGAGGTAATCAAGTACCTGCTTAGCTAATTGCAGATAAACATACACAGGTACAAGAATACACAGGTAGCTACCTTTAGATGCATAGAAATAAGTAGATGAGTATATAAGTAATTAAAAACAGTTAAAATATGAACGCAAAACACAAAACAGTATTTGTCGCCTTTTCTTCCCAAAAAGGCGGTGTAGGCAAAAGCACTTTCACAACGCTTGTTGCCAGTACGATGCATTATCGTTTGGGATATAATGTAGCTGTATTCGATGCGGACTTTCCACAGCACAGCCTGATGAAAATGAAAGACCGTGATCTGAAAATGGTAATGGATAATGAGGCTTTGAAAAAGCTGGCTTACAAACAATTTACTACTATCAACAAGAAAGCCTATTCCATTATGCAGCACAAGGCAGATAGTGTCCTGGATGCAGCTCGTGAATTTATAAATGATTCTTCCGTTCCGGTGGATGTAATATTCTTCGATCTGCCCGGTACCGTAAACACACCCGGCATACTAAAAGCACTGGCAGGAATGCACCACATTTTTACACCCATTACGGCTGACCGTGTGGTCATGGAAAGTACACTTGTTTTCTCACAGCTATTGCAGAATATAATTATGAAACAAGGAGAAACTTCCATAGAAAGCATTAACCTGTTCTGGAATCAGGTGGATGGCAGGGAAAGCACGCCTTTATACAATGTATATAACAACCTTATCGACGAATTAGGATTGAGCCTGATGCGGAGCCGGATTAAGAACAGCACCCGTTTTCGTAAAGAAAGTGAAGTGAACAGTAAAACTATTTTTCGCTCGACTTTAATGCCTCCTGACGAACGCCTGATGAAAGCCAGCCAGCTGGATCTGTTCATCAACGAATTTTTAAAAATCATCAAATTATAACCTATGGAAAAAGATAATAAAAGAAAAGCGACACCCGACATCGATGAGGAATTGATGATGAACCTAATGGTTGATGGCGTAAAAAAAGAGGGCCTGAAGCTTCCGCCCGAACCGCCTGCCAAAGCAGTCGAAAAAGAAGAGGATAAAATTGAAGAACCGACAAAGGAGAAGCCTGTAGTTAGGGAGAAGAGCAAAACTAAACGGACTAATGAAACTGATTATGAATACACATTTTTCAAAAAGTCGGAAACGAATGCCCGTGACGGAAAAACGGTTTATATCCGACCGGAGTTTCACGAAAAGCTGACACGTATTATACAAGTAATCGGTGAAGACAAAATCAGTATCTACGCCTATCTAGACAATCTGCTGGATTACCATTTTCAGGAATTTGCTGAGCAGATTACCAAAAGCTATAACGATAAATATAAACCCATTTAATCATAATAATTATGGAAATTGTAATAGTTATATGCCTCTTTATAGTCATCATTCTTTTAGTGAGTGAGAAAGTCGTCATTAATAAGATTAGCTATAAAAAAGAAGATAAAGTCTCTTCTGCACCCGATTTGCCCGAAATCATGGGTAAACCAAAGCCTGTAAAAAGCCTTTCGCAGTCAAACACCGCCAATGAAAGCCAAATACAGGACGCTGAGATAAATCCTGATAATTTAGACATTGAATACGACGAGAACGAAGAAGTCAATATTCAAATTCCGCAGGAAGAGCTGGACGATGTTTTCAGTAATATGCCTGATTTGGAGGAAGAGGAAGAAGAATGGAATAGGTACGGAATATCCAGCAGTGATAACGGTTATGCCCAAGGGGTTACCTTTGAAGAACTAAGCTCCGTGGGGGTGTTGCTGCAAAAAGAGAATTTGGAACCAGCCCAAAAGGAAACAGCGGTAGACATAGTTCAAAGATTACAGGGAACCGAATTATTCAGCTTGTTGGAAAGTTCAATGGAGGGTGCTTCCCGAAGAATTGCCGAGCTTTTGGACAGTACTCTTTCATCTGAAACGGAAACCAGCTCTTCCACTTTGCGGAAAAGTGATTTGAATGATTTTGATATTGGGGAGTTTGTGTGAAGCAAGCTCCTTTTTTGTGATATAAAAACATATTTTGAACCTTTTCAATTGTAATTAAAAAAATCAATATCTTTACACCATATGCAATTTTTATGAGTAAAAAGGCAATTAATAGACTTAAGGTAGTATTGGCAGAGAAGAATATGAGTAGCAAGTGGCTAGCTGAACAGTTAGGTAAAAATGAAGCCACTATATCAAGATGGTGTACAAATGAGGTCCAACCTCCTATTAAAACCTTTGTAAAAGTTGCTGAATTGTTAGATGTTAAGCTTACTAACCTTTTTAATGATTGAGAATGGAAGACAACAATACTGATATAATTCCATTTAAAGTTTCAGCTAGAACTGCAAGGCTAATTGGACGTGAAAATGTTGCGAGTTCAAAAGGAGCGATTATTGAACTTGTCAAAAATAGTTATGATGCAGATAGTAAAGTTTGTATTGTCTATTTTGATAACAAGTATTCTACCTTTTTGAATGAAATAGAGGAAGAACACTTTCAGGGATTAATGAACTTTGGTGTCTCTAAAGAAATTCTTGAAGCAATTTATATTTTTAATAGCGATGAAGGTTACTATACTCTAAACCAAGAAATTGATATAACTAATTTTACAGGTCTTATAGAACTGGGTATATCAAAAGAAACTCTTTCGACAAAGTGTGAAAGTGATGAAGATCAAAATTCTTTAAAAATTGAAATTGAAGAAAAAAAAATACAGCTATTTAAAAATCTGATATCAAAATTTGCAGCTCTCTATGTTATTGATTTTGGAGAAGGTATGACTCAGAATATTATTAGGGATCACTGGATGACTATAGGTACTGATAATAAAGCAAATAACATTTTCACTAGACAAGGAAGAGTAAAATCAGGAGCTAAAGGCATCGGTAGGTTTGCATTAGATAAATTAGGGAGTAAATGTGAAATGACCACAATTTTCAATCCTGATCCTGAAATTCACAAACCTGACACAGATATAGAGGGTAAATTAACAAATTTCACAGGATACAATTGGGTAGTTAATTGGGAGGACTTCGAAGGTGATTTTAAAACTATAGATAAAGAGGTCTCCCACATGAAGTGCAATATTATGCCATACTTTCCATGTCCGATTTTCTTCTACACCTCGTTCCAAAAGAAATTTTCGGGCTGCATTAGCACCCTCTATTTCAAAACGATTTGTTCCTTTCCCAGCTTCAGTAAAACCAAGATCATGTAGAACTGATGATACAAACATCAATTCTCTATCAACCTTTATGTTCGCTTGCTTTGCAAGTAGTTCCCCAAAATAATAACATCTCATGACATGATTAAATAACATATCATCGGATACAGAGCGGGCAAACTCCTCAGCCTGAAGCGCAATACTGCTATCAGGCACTTTTATATCTAAAATCATATTTGAATTATTTTTTGGATTGTTCAAAATGGTGATTGAGACAAATCCATAATTAATACAAATGGAGCGACCAATATTTCCAAGATCGCTCCATAAAAATATTATACGTTTTCCTCTTAAGCAATATCACGAACGACTTCAGTCAATTGACCTGAATTTATTTCGTAGAAAAACCCATAGAGATTAAGATGTTTTGGTACGATAGGACTGTTGCGAAGTAGTTCGACATCATGTTTAATGGTCTTTTCGTAATCAACTATTGCCATATCTTCATGAGACCACATGCCTGAAATATCAACATGATGACGATCGTGAAATTTTTCAATAAGTAATTCAGGAGTATAAGAAGTCATACCACAAAATGAATGATGTACTATAACAATATTCTTATAATTGAATAGATAATCCATTGTTGCTATTGTTTGAAGCGACTGAAGTGCACGACCGCCTCCATTTGACATAGTAAATAGTGTTCGGGTGTGACCCATTCGAACACCGTTTTCATCAACAATATTTTCTCCGGGGTAAACTTCATCGCCTAAATAGTTGGCTACAGCCATCGGAATTTCCGAAGCTCGGGGATCGAAACAATAGATAACAATTGTTTTCATTGGAATTGCTTGGTCTAATCCTTGAAAATTGTTTTGGTCAAATCCAGGAATATTTCTGAATTCGAATTCGCTAAATTTTGTCATTTTTAAATTTTTTAAAATTAATTGACAAAGTTACTTAAAAACATACTAAATTGTATGTTTTTGAATAAAAAAATTATTTCAATGATTCAAGATAGTGTTTGAGTTCCCTTAAATAGTGAAAATATACTCTATTACTATTTTCTATTTTACCGAAATTCCTAACTCCCCAATAGCCGGAAATAATAAATATTGTTACTTGTTTTGCATTTACTTCTTTGCGTATGTATCCTTCGTTTTTCCCATTTTCAATAGTTGCGGTCATTTTTTCTATCCATTCCTGTGACAATTTACTTAATACATTATTGAACTCTGAATTCCAAGGACTCATTTCTTGTGTAAAATTTGAAATAGGACATCCATATTCTACCTTTAGCAAATCATTATCTAATAAAAGATTATTTATTAAAGCATAAATACCATTTAATGGATCTTTTTCATTTTGCAGAGGTATGATTAAGCTATTCGTAAGTATCGGTTTTACGATTTCGTTAATTATGGCAATTCCCATTTCATCTTTATTTTTAAAATGGTAATAAAATGCTCCTTTTGTTACTTGTGTTGTGGCTATGATATCATCGATACTTGTAGTTTGATATCCTCTAGCATAAATTAAATCAAATGCTTTTTGTAGAATAGTTAAGCGTGTAGCCGCTGCTTTTTTCATTTAGATCAATATTTAGTTTGCAAAGGAACAAAATTGAACCCGCTCATACAAGCTCTATGTAGGTTATAAAAATTCTATGGTTGTGGGTAATGTTAAGCTTATTAATTGAGTTTTTAGAAAATTATTGTAAAGATACCGATTGGTATGTTTTTTATGTATTTTTGTCACACAAATTACAGTTTATTATGTATTCAACCGTTTTAGCATTACATTCTCTAAATAGATGGTTTGTGCTTATAAGCCTGCTCCTGTCAATTTTTTGTGCTTATCGGGGTTGGTTTCTCAAACGTGACTTTTCAAAATTTGATAATTTGTTACGGCATTGGACAGCAACAATATCTCATATACAACTTATTTTAGGTTTATGGCTTTATTTTATAAGTCCAATCACTAACTTTTTCATTCATAATTATAACGAGGCTGTTCATCAAAGGGAAATCCGCTTTTTTGGGATGGAACACAGTTTTATGATGTTTATAGCAATCATTGTTATCTCTATTGGTTCTGCTAAGGCAAAACGAAAGGAAATGGATGTCGAAAAATTTAAGACTGAGGCTCTATGGTTTACAGTTGGGCTTATAATCATACTAACATCAATCCCTTGGTCATTCTCTCCATTGGCGAGCAGACCAAATTTTAGACCTTTTTAATTCAATTAACAGAAAAACAATTAATAACTTTTAAAACTTCATTTTGGAATACAACAGAATAATTATCAGGAATTACAAACCATGGGTTTGGGCTTTGGGTTTGGGAATCAATGGGCTTATTACATTATCCTTTTTTCTTCCCAAAAGAGAGAGTCTTCAAGAATATGACTTCTCATTTTTGCCACTATTGAATGCTATAATGAATGGGGCAACCTTTTTATTTCTTTTACTTGCACTCTATGCTATCAAGCAAAAGAAAATCATAAGGCATCGTAATTTTATCTTTGCCGCATTTTTGTCTACATCAGTCTTTTTGTTATCATACTTATTGTATCATTTTACTACGCCATCAACAAAATTTGGAGGTGTGGGTTTTGTAAAATATGCATACTACGTAATATTAATTACACATGTCATACTTGCCATAATAGTGGTTCCTCTGGCACTTATATCTATAGGCAGAGGTTTAAATATGGAAGTTGCACTTCATAGAAAAATTACCCGCTGGTCAATGCCAATTTGGCTTTATGTTAGCTTAACTGGCGTGATTGTATATTTATTAATTTCACCTTACTATAAGTAAAACTATTAAAATGCAGCAAATTATCCGAAGCATTGTTTTAAGATAATATAAAGCAATTGGCAGATATTCAACAACTTTAAGACTTTCCATCCAATATTCCAGTTAACAGAGATTATTTCATTTTTGTGGCAGATAGTGACGAAATAGTCTGCGATAGTTATATGTAACCCAACACGAGAGACTTTTATAAAATCTTGTTCATCGATTAAGGGGAAGGTTATTTTTCTATCGGAACGAAAAGCTATGATATTGAAATTCCAGCATACTTTTTCTTCATCCTAACGAGATTATTTCATGGCGAAGCGTTTCGCACAAATGACGGGATATTACCGATACCTTTTTGTGAAACTTTGGCTTTCAAGTATCATTAAATTATTCTAATATTTTCACAAGTATGAAAAAATCTTATATCGTTGTATTTATAATGCTATTAGTTCCATTTTTGATAATAATGCTCAATAACCGACGGACAAATTCGGTAATTGAATATAATATCATTTTTAAGGAAAAGCTATCTGAATATCATTTTTTTGAGGGTCCAATGTTAAATTTGAAACCCAATACTGAAGCAATTACAGTAGAAATAGCATCCACATTATTTACGGATTATGCTGAAAAAAAGAGAATCGTTATTTTACCTCACGGACAAAAAATGATAGCCAAGACAAACGGACTGCCACAATTTCCGGACGGAACCATTATTGCTAAAACATTTTATTATGGCAGTCGCCTAAAGAACAATAAGATTATCAAATCTGTGCTGGAAACACGTGTATTAATAAAATATAAAGCTAAATGGAATGCCGCTGTTTATATATGGAACGAATTGCAAAATGAAGCATATTTATCACAGAACGGCAAAACTACACCTATCACGTTTATCGACAAAAATGGTAAAAAACGCGCAACAAACTACGTAATTCCCTCTAGAACTGATTGTATTGTATGTCATCGCCAGGATAATGAGCTCTTACCCATTGGACTAAAAATCAAAAATATGAATATGGATATAAATCGAAATCATGAACTGGTAAACCAATTAGAATATTTAAAGCAACATAACAAACTCCAGATTTTACCTAACGAAAAACTATTGTCTATGACGGATTATAATGATCCATCTGCAACAATTGAAGCAAAGGCAAGGGCTTATCTTAATATTAACTGCGCACACTGCCATAACCCACAGGGAATTGCCTATATGGCTCAAATGGATTTGAGGGCTGAAACACCATTTAATAATACGGGGATATGGCAAAAGCAAGGCAAAATAGCAATGAGAATAACAGCGAAAGGCGAACTTCACATGCCAAAGATAGGAACTTCTATGTCGCATGATGAGGGCGTGCATTTGATTTTAGAATACCTCCGTACTTTAGGGAGCAAAAAAGCGATTAAACGACAATAACCGCTTAATTCTAGAACAACACCCTGCAAATGAAAACATACATCAAAATACGACTTTAAGACTTGACTTCAGCAGGGATATGAAATTGTGGATATAGGCGATTTATCTTAAAAATTCAAAGACAATCTAATTCAACGGTCATTTTAAAAGATATTTAATTATCTATTAACTGCTTCAATATAATTTGGACTTATTTTAAATTTCTCTTTGAGAACTTCCATATCCTCACTCACTTTTCTATCCAAAACCTTTGCATAATGTTGAGTAGTTCTTAGATTTTTATGACCTAACATTTTACTCACGCTTTCTATCGGAACTCCATTAGTTAGCGTTACAGTCGTGGCGAAAGTGTGTCGGGCAATGTGAAAGGTCAATTCTTTTTCTATCTCACAAACTCCTGCAATTTCTTTTAGGTAGGCATTCATTTTTTGATTGGATAGGATAGGGAGCAATTTATCTTCCCCAACACATTGCGGATGATTTTCATATTTGTCAATTACCATTTGAGTAACTGGCAAAATTGGAATTTTTGAAGCACTCTCGGTTTTCTGACGATGTGTAAAAATCCATTTTTCCCCATCAATCCCAATACTTATGTGGGATTTGGTCAAGTTCTTCACATCTATGTAAGCCAAGCCTGTAAAACAGCTAAAAAGGAAAATATCCCGAACAAGTGAAAGCCTGTCGTTTTTTAAATCCTTTTTTATTATTTCTTGAATTTCTTCTTCGGTTAAATAGACACGTTCAACTTCTTTCACTTTTGCTTTATAATTTGCAAATGGGTTTTTCTCCAACCAATCATTAGCAAGACAAATCTTGATAATCTTACTAAAATTCTTAATATACTTTACTGCCGTATTATTTGAACAGTTTCTAACGCTTCTCAAATAAAATTCATAGTCAGTAATGAATGCGTGGTTTATTTTGGAAATCTCAATATCAGTTACATTGTATTTCCACTCTAAAAACTCTATAGTATGCTTTAAAGAAGTTGCGTAACGTTCTAATGTTCCGGGAGCATATTCTTTTCCGACCAATTCCTTTATCTTGTTATTGTGATCTTGAAAGATGGGTACAAGCATTCGCTGTTTTTCATCAGAGCCGAAAAGCAATTCTTTAAAATTCTCAATACTTAGATTTTGATTTTTATGAATTAGCTCCATTTGTATATCCAATACTTTAGATTTTATTACATCAAGGTAACTATTTATTGAACGGGCTTCTTCAGTTGTACCTTTAACCTTAGATGCTTCTGACGACCATCGGGAAGGTTCAATAAATTTTTTAGTGCTGAATTCGGTTCTGTTTCCATCTACGGTTAGACGAACATAAATTGGAAATTGCCCTTTGGCATTCGCCTTGGTGGATTTTGCATAGATATGCAGGTTTACTTTCGCTTTCATTTTACTGACTGGTTAATTATTCTTCAAATTAAAATCCATTCCCAAGCCAAACAAGATGTTTAATAAGTGAACGAGCTACTTTTTCACATCGTTAACCTCAATGTTTACAAGGGTTAAAGAGATTTAGCGAGACCCTAGATTTCTGATTTTTTCTAGGGTCTCGATTTAGTCCCTTTAGCGATAAGATTTTATGAATAATTTGGTATGTCAGCAAAAGCAAAAACCCCCGAAAATCATAGGATTTCGGGGGTTTTGATACCTTTTAGGATTTTTATCAGCGGAGAAAGTAGGAGCAAAATTAACAGGGTTAACTTCTAAATCCATTAAAGATGAGCTTTTAAATAGATTACCACAGATAGATTTAACAAAAATAGAATCTGAGAAGGATTTTAAATTTGGTACTATTTTAAAAATAACTGATTTAAGGGATGAGTGGGAAGATTTTTTTGTTGAGCAAGTTTTCAATGATTTAGAAGTTTTAGTACCACCGAAGGAAGCAGGTGGATTCGAAATTTTTCTATTCAGTTCGCTATTTACTAATAAGTATGGAGAAGTATTAGGATCTGTTTGTGATGATTTTGATTACAAATTAGTTGCTACTGCTGATGATGATCAAAATGTTACAATAAAAATATATAGAAATGAGTATGATATTGAGCTTATACCTAGTGATTTCTTTGAAAGAGAAGGGATGCAAAAAGATAATTACAAGAAAAATGATTTTGTTAAGGGATATTGGGAAAAGACCAGTACTTTTTCTGAACTATTAAAAGGTTTCAAAGATATTGATGAGGATAATACTTTCAAAAATATTGGGATTTTTAGCTTCTCCTTTTATTTTCTAAAAAGACAGTCAAATTCATTAGACACAAAAAAATTCTTTAATAAAAGTTTTATGTCTAATGATAGAAGAGATTGGTTGAATAAATTTGGCGGGATTAAACTGGTAAGAGATAATTTTAGGGTAAGACCTTATGGGGAGGTTAATAATGTAGCATTTGATTGGTTAGGATTAGGTAGCAGAAAAGCTCAAAGTCCTGCTAGTGTTGCTAAAAAGGAAGGTGGGTACAAAGTAGAGCCTGATAATGTCGCAGGTGCGGTTAATATTTCAAGATTAACAAATGTAGATTTCGAAGATAAGTCAAGTCGTGAAGGTTTACAGGAAAATAAGACATTTAGAATATTTGTTCTACTTATTACTCAAATAATTGCAGAATTTGAAAAAGACAGATCATACATTGCCCGAGAAATGGCTGACTATGATGACATCAAGTATGGTCCAGAAAGAGATAGAGAAAAGGCAGAGAAACTCAAAAATGAAATATTAGCAAAAAGTAGAGCTAAGAAAGAAGCTTCAGCAAATAACCCTAATGCGGTTAAAGATGATAACGAAAACTCAAAAGAGTCCGAAGCCGAGAAAGAAAAAGAAATTCTTGCAGGAGAATTAGATCGAAAAGAAGAAGAAATAGAAAAGTTAAAGGAAGAACAGAAAATGTTAAGGGCATTGGCTAGTAGCGGTATCGTTTTAGCTTCATTTAGTCACGATTTAAGTAAGCTAAATGATATGTTAGCTGTTAGAACTGATCGCTTAAAAAACCTTTTAATTTCAAAAATCCAAGAAAATGAATATGATCAAATAGAAGACAGGAAAAATCCATTTAAACTTATTGAACGCATAAAAGTTCAGGATGTCAAAATACAAAATTGGCTAAATTTTTCTCTTGGAGCAACTCGAAAAGACAAAAGAACTAGAAGACAATTATCATTTAAGTCATATTTTACAAATTATAAAAATGATTGGCTTACTGTATTAAATGAAAAAGGAATTAACTATGACTTATCAGAGGTTGAAGATGTCCATATGAGGATATTTGAAATTGATTTGGATAGTATTTTTAACAATTTACTAGTTAATACTATTGATGCATTTATAATCTCAAAAGTTAATAGACCAAGACAAATTAATCTTAAAATCACACAAAACAACAAAGGGATAATTATAGATTATCACGATAATGGACCAGGACTTTCAAAGGACATTACTGAACCTGAAAAGATTTTTGAACCATTGTTTACTACGAGAAGGAATCAATATACAGGTGAAGAAGAAGGAACAGGATTGGGTATGTGGTTAATAAAATCAATAGTAAATGAAAATGATGGAAAGGTACAGTTATTATATCCTGAAGTTGGATTTGGACTTAGGATTACATTTCCTGTTAAATACAAAAAATAAATAAAGTTATGTACAAGTTGCTTTATATTGATGAGGATCAAGAACAAATAGAAAACTTCCAAAATTATATTGATGATACAAACACCAATAATATTTTTGAGGTGGTTCCACAACTTCCATTGGGAGATATGGAAGAAATGATTGAAAAAATACTAAAAGCTAATCCAGATGTGATAGTCAGTGATTTTTTACTAAATGAGAACATTGGAGCATTGGGATATAATGTTCCCTATAATGGTGTTGAATTAGTAGAAGAATTTCTGGCAATTAGACACAAGTTTCCTTGTTTTGTTTTAACGGCTAAAGATCAAGATGCTGTCAGTGATAGTGAGGATGTTAATTTGGTTTACACCAAAAGTTTAATGACTACTGAAATCGAGGATACAAAAGCTAAAGTGAAATTTACTGATAGATTAATAAAACAAATAGAGCATTATCAATCCAGAATTACCGAAGCTCAAAAGGAATTGCAAGAATTATTAGAGGTTAGAAAGAGTGGTAAGGCTGATTATAAGATTGAAAATCGCATTATTGAATTAGATGATTTTCTAGAAAAATCTATTGATGCGAGTCATTCTGTTCCAACTGAATTTAAGACGTTTTCAAATACACAACGTCTTGACAATATATTGAACAAGGTAGATGAATTACTTAAAAAATTAGATAACGATGGCAAGTAATTTCAGATACCAAATCCCCGCAAGGACATTCACAAAAGCATATAAAAATTATAGAAGCTATAAGGTTTACTTAGCTAAAGATTTTAATTGCAGATGTGGATACACAGATTGTCCCGATTTTTGGTTTGGCGGAAAAAATACTTTTCATATAGATCACTTTAAGCCATTTTCTAAAAATCCAAATCTTGAAACAGAATATTCTAATTTAGTTTATTGTTGTTCTTATGTTAATATTTTAAAATCTAATGATGAGGGGGATTACATAGACCCTTGTGATGTTGATTTTAATGATCATTTTGAGAGAGATAGTGATGGTTCAATAGTTCCAAAGGCAGGATCAAAAGAAGCAAATTATATGTTCAATAAACTGCAACTTGGTTTGAGAAGGTATAGTTTAATATGGAAGTTGGATGAAATGTATGAAAAGATGCTTAAACTTAGAGATCAAATTAATGATCCTAAAAATGAAAAAATTAAAAATGATTTAAAAATTTTGAACAGTGATTTATCGGAAGAGTTTATTACATATTTAAAATCATATGTGTCCTAAATAAATTTTAGGATTGGATTTCTGTGGTACAAGCATAGCTTTTTTCATCATTTCGATATTGACCCCTATTTTTCAATCTGCGAAGATCTTTAGCTGTCCCTTTTTTCCTTTTATAGGCGGCCTGAGAAAGGGATCATCTATCCATTGCCAGATGTTTATTTTCACGAAGATATTCATTCTGATGAATGCGACCAGATTGGACAGGTTCCAGTCATATTTGGCCTTTTTTTGTAAGTATTTTAACAGTAATATGCCAATGAGTGAAGTCCAGATCTGGATCATCACTGCATTTTCAGAAGTCCCTATGAATGTCGATACTTTTAAGCGCTGCTTTAGATGCTTGAAGAAGACTTCGATATGCCAGCGTTGTTTATAGATGTTTGCCACCAAAGAAGCCTTCCACTTCGTATTATTGGTCAAAAAGTGGTACTCATTGCCAGTGGTGCTGTCCCAAAAGTGGACTAGGCGTAGCGGCTTGCCGTTGTATTTATTGCAGGCAGCACCGGATAGCTCAATGAGCTCATCCTTAAGGATCCCCTTTTCCATGAGTGCTTCACTCTGATAGGACTTGATAACCTTGTACTTCATATTAACTTTACTCCTGGTAACGAAGTAACACCCCCTGCTGTCCAAATCCCCAAGCCAGCTGTAATCCACGTAGCCACGGTCCACTACCACCACGCTTCCCTTGGAAAAACTGTAACTACCGGCTCGCTGGCTCTCATGTACTTTTCCATCGGTAATCTGCATAAAAACAGGTAGGCAGCCATCATAATCCAAGACAGTGTGCAGCTTTACGGCACCTTTGGTGCTACGAAACTTTGCCCAGTCAAATACAGATAGACATAAGGGGATGATGCTTGCATCCATCAGATATACTTTACGCTTTAGCTGACCAAGATCTTTGCGAAAATGGGTGTCCTTTTGCCAAAGCCTATCCAAAACAGAATAGTAAAGATCTTTGAAAAGTTCATGGGTACGGTGTGTGTTGATATAGGATATATTAGACTTACTTGGAGCTCTTACTACACCTAAGTGGTTCAGATTACCAGTGGTACTGCGTAGACCGTTACTAATATCACGAACCGAATCTGCCGAGGAAAAATGACAGAAAAGCATACTGACTAGATGCGTCCAGCTGTTGATCCCTTTCTGATGTTTGTCACTTTTGTGCTTTGAAACCAAATCTTTGAATAATTCGCGGTCGATAAGAGATAAAATCTGACTAAAAACATTTAAATTTATCATGGCGGTGTGTTATAATTTTGCAATTTAAATATAGCAACTTTGCTATATCCAAACACCGCCACTTTTTAAACGTTTAGGACGCAAGTGATTTAAAATATCTAAAAACAGAACAGTAATTGAATAGAGAAATACATCAATATTTAAAGTTTTATTCACCACTTCCAAAAGAAGTGGACAAACTTATTGTGTCTGCTTTTATTGAAATTAATAATCTGAATCTTATTAATAACAAACTCCTCAAAGAATATTCAATATCAAAGCGAAGATCACAAAAAAGAGATAATTTATTAAAGTTTATAGACATTATAAAAAACGTCGTTCAAAACTTTAATATTGAAAAACTGATTGAACTTTTTGAATTTGTTATATCTCCCTCAGATAGAATTGTTAATGGTGCGATATATACACCTTCCGAAATTAGAGAATATATTGTTGCTCAGGCTTTCCAAAAAGAAAATTATAGAATAGACCATTGTAAGATCGCTGATATTGCATGTGGTTGTTCAGGCTTTTTATATACTGCCGCAAAAGAATTAAAAAGAAGAACGGGCAGCAGCTATTCACATATTTTTCAACACCAAATTTTTGGATTAGATATTCAAGAATATTCTGTTAACAGAAGTAAGCTACTATTAAGTTTATTGGCACTGTCAGAAGGTGAAGATGTAGAAGAATTTCATTTTAATATCCACACAGGTGATGCTTTAATATTTAATTGGAATAATATCTATGATAATTTCCAAGGTTTTGAAATTATTGTAGGAAATCCACCATATGTTTCTGCAAGGAATCTAGAAGTAGAAGCCAAAGAAAATATTAAGAATTGGTCAGTTAGTACATCGGGTAATCCTGATTTGTATATTCCTTTTTTTCAAATTGGGTATGAAAATCTTGCAGAAAATGGTATTCTAGGTTATATTACAATGAATACTTTTTTCAAAAGTTTAAATGGAAGAGCTTTAAGGAGTTATTTTGAAGAAAATAGAGCTACAATAAGAATTGTTGACTTTGGAACTCTTCAGATTTTTAAATCAAAAAGCACTTACACCTGCATTTGTTTCTTGGAAAAAGTGGAACAGAATTATATCGAATATTATAAATCTACTGATAAAGAATTTCCAACTAATAGAAATCAATATAGTAGAATTAATTACAAAAATCTTGATGCAAAAAAGGGTTGGAATTTAAATAACAATGAAATTATATCCAGGCTAGAAGCTATAGGTAGACCTTTTGGGGAAAGATATAAAACTCGACATGGCATTGCTACATTAAAAAATGACATTTATATTTTTAAGCCAGTAGCAGAAGATGAAGATTTTTTTTACTTGCAAAATGGGAATCTTTACCCAATAGAGAAAGGAATTTGCAAAGATATTTTGAACTCAAATAAATTGAGTAGAAATATTGATTTTGATGCAGTGAGAGAAAAGGTCTTGTTTCCATATAATGATGACATAAAACCAAAAGCCCTTGATGAAGAGTTTTTGAGTAACCAATTTCCTATGGCATTTGAATATCTACAAAGGAAAAGAGCCATTTTATCCGAAAGAGATAAAGGGAAAGGAAAATATGAAAAATGGTTTGCCTTCGGAAGAACGCAGTCTTTGGAAAAAGTTGCTAATAAATTATTTTTTCCTAAATTTTCAGACAGAATTCCAAGTTATTTAATCAGCAACGATGATGATTTGCTGTTCTACAATGGACAGGCAATTGTCGGTCATTCAGAAGAGGAAATGTTATTGGTAAAGAAGATTTTGGAATCCCGTTTGTTTTGGTACTATATAAAAACAACAAGTAAACCATATTCATCAGATTATTATTCATTGAATGGTACATATATCAAGAATTTTGGTATTCCTGAATTTACTAATAATGATATTGATTTTTTAATTAATGAATCTAATCAGGATATAATCGATGCGTTCTTAGAAGATTATTATAATATTCGATTGTAAATTTAAAAACACCTATTTGTACAACTAAAAATTATACGCCAAACCATAAAAAGTTTGGCTTTTTTGATGTTTCAAAAGTCATGCAAAGCCAATAACAGCCAAATAATTCCTTTGACAGCCACTTTACTAGAGTGCTTTAATTTCTGAAACATCTTTGTTGACAAAGCCCACAAAGAGTGAGTACAATAACAAATTAAAGTGTTTTAATGATGAAAGAACCTGACTACAAAAGAGAATTACCAACAATTAACATTGAGGGAACAGAGTTTCTTATCGATGTAAACAAATTAGAACTCCGGGAAAAGTTAAACTCCAAAAATACTATCTCAATCTTTGATATGCGGGATGTTGGAGACGGCTATACTTTTCAATATGGTTTGAGTGAAAAAAATATTCCGCATTTGTTCTCCAGTAATGAAAAAATAACGGTAAAAATTCCTGACCTGGTCAAACTTGACCCGGAGGGCATGGCATTAAAATATAATGTTGCAGATGTTTCCGGAAAGGATGATTTTGATTTAATGGTTGATCAGGATGCATTGCATAAACGTATCCGTCTGGGAAATCTTCCGACGTTAGATATTGCAGGACATACTTTTTTTGCCGATGCTCGGATAGACCTGCTGAGGCCAAAAGATGATTTTACCACTCTGGGTATTTGTTTTTCTGATATCGACCATTATTTCAATGAAGAAGAACACAGTTATATAATTCCATACAATCCAAAAACACATCAATTTCAGGAACTGGATTATGATAAGATTACGGAATATCCAAAAGATCTTATAGCTGTACAATTTCCACATCAACAGATATTAGATCCCATTGGCTGGAACAGATACCACGGATTTAATGAAACCCAAAACTTAAAGGAAATAGGTTTGAAACTGCATTTCGAGGCAAAGTTAATCCCTTGGCAGAAGACAGGAATAGACGAAACCATCAAGGAAAATATAAAACGATTAAAGCCGGACACTTTACAATCAAAAAAACAAATTCCTGAAACCGACAAAACTCTAAAAAAAAGAGGGAGAAAAATGTAAACTAATTAATGATACATGACAACGTCAAACCGTAAAAGTTTGGCGTTTTTTTATTACATAACACACACTGTAACGCCAATGACAGCCAAATAATGCCTTTGACAGCCAGTTTGTTAGAGTGCTTTGATTTCCGAAACACCTTTGTTCCGAAAGCCCGCAAGGTGTGGGCAAACTGTAACAAATTAATGTGTTTTAATTATGGAAAAACAAAGAAAAAAAGTTTTGCTGACGGCCGTGGCTATGCTGTCAGCAATTGGCGTATTCGCACAGGGAAATGGTTCGGCAGGTATCAACGAGGCTACCCAAATGGTAACTTCCTATTTCGATCCCGCAACCCAGCTTATTTACGCCATCGGTGCCGTCGTAGGACTCATCGGAGGAGTTAAGGTGTATAACAAATTCAGCAGTGGTGATCCCGACACGAGTAAAACGGCAGCTTCGTGGTTCGGAGCATGTATCTTCTTAATCGTAGCAGCTACCATCCTGCGTTCATTCTTCCTTTAATCCTTTGCCTTATGAATTACAATATCAACAAAGGCATCGGAAGAACGGTGGAATTTAAAGGACTGAAAGCACAGTACCTGTTCATTTTTGCAGGGGGGCTACTCGGCACGCTTATTCTCGTGATGATACTGTACATGGCCGGCGTAAATTCTTACGTCTGCCTGTTCCTCGGGGTCGGTGGTGCTTCGCTCATTGTATGGCAGACCTTTTCACTGAATGGCAAATACGGTGAGCACGGTTTGATGAAAATCGCTGCCAACAAAAGGCATCCCCGCTACATCATCTGCCGAAAGCCGGTACATCGCTATTTAAAATTCACTCCTAAACAGAAAGCCGTATGAGAAATGTAGCAAAGACCACCACACTGGAAAGCAAGTTTCCACTATTGGCAGTAGAAAACAACTGTATTCTTTCCAAAGATGCAGATATTACCGCTTGCTTTGAAGTGCGCTTGCCAGAACTGTTCACAGTAGCTTCTGCGGAATATGAAGCCATTCATTCCGCCTGGCATAAGGCGATTAAAACCCTGCCGGACTTCACGGTCATCCACAAACAGGATTGGTATATCAAGGAAAACTATGCTCCCGATTTGGCGGCGGATAACCAAAGTTTTTTGGCAAAGTCTTACCAACGCCATTTCAATGAGCGACCGTTCTTAAATCACTACTGCTACCTGTTTCTGACCAAAACAACAAAGGAAAGAATGCGTATGCAAAGCAACTTCAGTTCGCTTTGTAAAGGTACGCTTATCCCGAAGGAAATAAGGGATAAAGAAGCCATACACCGCTTTATGGAAGCCGTAGCACAGTTTGAACGTATCGTAAACGATAGTGGTTTCATAACACTGCAACGTTTGACCGAAGATGAAATCATTGGTACGGACGAAAAGCAGGGTTTGCTGGAACAATACCTAACGCTATCAAGAGAAGCTGGGACACCGATGCAGGACATTGGTTTAGGTTCAGAAGAAGTACGTATCGGCAATAAAAGATTAAGTCTGCATACACTTTCAGATACGGATGATTTGCCCGGAACAGTATCGGCGGATACCCGTTTTGAAAAATTATCTACCGACCGTAGTGATTGCCGTTTGTCGTTTGCCGCACCAGTGGGATTGTTATTGAGTTGTAATCACATTTACAATCAATACCTGTTTTTGGATAACAGCGAAGCTAATCTGCAAAAGTTTGAGAAGTCTGCAAGGAATATGCACTCTTTAGCTCGCTACAGCCGTGCCAACCAGATTAACAAAGAATGGATAGAAAGGTATCTGAATGAAGCCCACAGTTTCGGTCTTTCATCTATACGGGCACACTTCAACATCATAGCCTGGTCAGAAGATCCAGCGGAACTGAAACAGTTAAAGAACGATTGTGGTAGTGCCTTGGCACTGATGGAATGTAAACCACGTCACAACACGACCGATGTAGCCACTTTGTATTGGGCAGGAATGCCGGGCAATGCGGGCGATTTTCCAAGCGAAGAAAGTTTTTACACCTTCATCGAACCAGCCTTGTGTTTCTTTACGGAAGAAACGAATTACCACAATTCGCCTTCGCCGTTTGGTATCAAGATGGCGGATAGATTGACAGGAAAGCCTATCCATTTGGATATTTCGGATTTGCCGATGAAGCGTGGTATCATCACAAATCGGAACAAATTCATATTGGGTCCGTCAGGAAGCGGGAAATCTTTTTTTACCAACCACATGGTTAGGCAGTACTACGAGCAAGGTGCTCACGTACTGCTCGTAGATACAGGTAACTCTTATCAGGGATTATGCGAACTCATCAAAGGAAAGACCAAAGGCGAAGACGGTGTGTATTTCACGTACACAGAAGATAATCCCATTGCCTTTAATCCATTCTATACCGATGATGGCGTATTCGATATTGAGAAGCGTGAAAGTATCAAGACTTTGATATTGACACTTTGGAAACGTGATGACGAACCGCCAACACGTTCGGAAGAAGTGGCTCTTTCCAATGCCGTTTCCGGTTACATTGAACGCATTAAAAACGAAGGGATTTTTCCATCCTTCAACGGATTTTATGAATACGTACAGGGCGATTACCGCAAGGTACTCGAAGAAAAACAGGTAAGGGAGAAAGACTTTGATATTGCCAATTTTCTGAATGTACTCGAACCTTATTACAAAGGTGGTGAATACGATTACCTGCTAAACTCCGACAAGCAATTAGACCTGCTTTCCAAACGCTTTATTGTTTTTGAAATCGATGCTATTAAGGACCATAAAATTCTTTTTCCCATAGTCACGATCATCATTATGGAGGTCTTCATCAACAAGATGCGTAGGCTCAAAGGTATCCGCAAGCTGATACTGATTGAAGAAGCCTGGAAAGCGATAGCGAAGGAAGGAATGGCGGAATATATCAAGTATTTATTCAAAACCGTGCGTAAGTTTTTTGGGGAAGCCATCGTGGTAACACAGGAAGTGGACGACATCATTCAATCGCCTATTGTCAAGGAAAGTATCATCAATAATTCTGACTGTAAAATCCTTTTAGACCAACGCAAGTATATGAACAAGTTTGATGATATACAGGCAATGTTGGGATTGACGGACAAAGAGAAAGGTCAGGTACTTTCCATCAATATGAACAACGATCCGTCACGGCTTTACAAGGAAGTCTGGATTGGCTTAGGTGGTACACACTCGGCAGTCTATGCCACAGAAGTTAGTTTGGAGGAATACCTCGCATACACCACGGAAGAAACCGAAAAAATGGAAGTGATGCAGTTCGCATCGGAACTCGACGGAAACGTCGAACTCGCCATCAAGCATATCGCTATGCAAAGGCGTGATCAATCAAATCAATAATTATTAATCATTTAAAATTTAGAAGCAATGAAAAAAATAATGTTACTGGTGTGTACGGCACTAATGCTTGCCATAGCACCCACCGCTAAAGCCCAATGGGTAGTAACCGATCCGGCTAATCTGGCATCAGGAATTCTTAACTCCGCCAATGAGATTGTACAGACTTCATCTACCGTAAGTAATGTAGTGAAGAATTTCAAAGAAGTTGAAAAAGTCTATAAGCAAGGCAAGGAATACTACGATAAGCTGAAAGCGATCAACAATCTGGTAAAAGATGCCCGCAAAGTGCAGCAGACTGTTTTGCTGGTAGGTGATGTATCTGAAATGTATGTTCAAAATTTTGGCAAGATGATGAACGATCCCAATTTCACACCACAGGAATTAGTTGCTATCGGTAACGGCTATTCGGCACTCCTTAACGAAAGTACTGAGCTACTGAAGGAATTAAAACAGATTGTAACCTCGTCAAGCCTTTCGCTGAATGACAAAGAACGTATGGACATCATCGACCGTGTGTATAAAGAAGTAAAGGAATACCACAGCCTTGTACGCTATTACACCAATAAAAATATCTCTGTAAGCTACCTGAGAGCGAAAAAGAAAGACGATGCCAAAAGAGTATTGGATCTCTACGGAACTTCAAATCAAAAATACTGGTAAAAATGGAATGGAATAATCTTCATGAAGTTCTGCGGTCGCTCTACGATGATATGATGCCGCTTGCAGGCGATATGGCAGCGGTGGCAAAAGGTTTGGCAGGATTAGGTGCATTATTCTATGTGGCATTAAAGGTTTGGCAGGCTTTAAGCCGTGCCGAACCTATTGATGTGTTTCCGCTATTAAGACCATTTGCTTTGGGACTGTGTATTATGTTCTTCCCAACCATTGTTTTGGGAACCATTAATGCGGTACTAAGCCCGGTAGTTACAGGAACACATTCCATATTAGAAAACCAGGTACTTGACCTGAACCTGTTGCAGCAACAAAAAGACCAGTTGGAGTATGAAGCAATGGTCAGAAATCCTGAAACAGCCTATATGGTATCAGACGAAGAGTTTGATAAAAAGCTGGAAGAACTGGGATGGTCGCCCTCCGATATTGGAACAATGGCAGGTATGAATATGGACAGAACCGCTTATCAGTTGGAAAAAGTAATAAAGGACTGGTTCCGTAATTTATTGGAAATACTGTTTCAGGCAGCAGCACTTGTCATAGATACTATACGAACGTTTTTCCTGATAGTCCTCTCCATACTCGGACCGATAGCCTTTGCCATTTCTGTGTGGGATGGATTTCAATCTACGCTCACCCAATGGCTCACGAGGTACGTCAGTGTCTATCTCTGGCTACCTGTTTCTGATTTGTTCAGCTCGATGCTGGCAAGGATACAATCACTCATATTGGAACGTGATATTGAAATGCTTGCAGATCCGACCTACATACCTGATACGAGTAATACGGTGTACATCATATTTATGATCATTGGCATTATCGGATATTTTACAATACCGACGGTAACAGGCTGGATTATCCAGGCAGGAGGTGCAGGAAACTTCACCCGTAATGTAAATCAGACCGCAATGAAAGCTGGAAATGTAGCAAGTGCCGGTGCTGGTTCAGCAGCAGGAAATATTGGTGGTCAGCTAATGAAATAATGTAAAATAATTAATCATTAAAAAAAATGGAATTTAAAACACTAAGAAATATTGAAAACAGCTTCAGACAGATTAGGCTTTACGCCATTGTGTTTGCCGTTCTCTGCATTAGTGTGGTAGGATATGCCGTATGGCAGTCCTACCGTTTTGCAGAAGAACAACGCCAGAAAGTTTATGTGCTGGACAATGGAAAATCATTAATGTTAGCTCTTTCACAGGATGCCAGTATCAACCGCCCTGTAGAAGCAAGGGAACACGTTCGTCGCTTTCATGAACTGTTTTTCACACTGGCTCCCGATAAGAATGCCATCGAAAGTAATATGAAACGGGCGTTTAACCTTGCCGATAAAAGTGCTTTTGACTATTACAAAGACCTTTCGGAAAAGGGCTATTACAACCGTATCATTTCGGGAAATGTACAGCAACGTATCGAAGTGGACAGTGTGGTCTGCAATTTCGATACCTATCCTTATGCAGTACGAACCTATGCCAAACAGTTCATTATCCGTTCAAGCAACGTAACCCGACGTAACCTTATTACTTCTTGTTATCTGGTGAATTCTGTCCGTTCAGATAACAATCCGCAAGGGTTTAATATTGAAAAATTTGCTGTAACTGAAAACAGGGACATCGAAGTGATTGAACGCTAAAAGAAAAAGTTATGAAACAGTTACTTGATTTAGACACATTCGCAAAAACTCTTACAGATAAAGGATATAATGGTTATTTCCAGACGGAGGCGGCTTATGCCGACAAGCTCAAAGATAGCATTAGCAGATTTTTAGAGGCTTGTAATAACGGAACTGACAAACCGATGTTGCCTAACATTATGATGCTGAAAACCTATCTGGAATGGAATGGCGATGATAAGCCAAAGGTTGAATGCAATATGTGGGTAAAATATGAAAACGGTCTATTCGATGTTCAGAAAATGAACATTGAAAGAATAGATCAGTACGGGCAAATATTGAAGCAATCGAAATTGACAGATCTATCTACAAATTCGGTTCCGACAAGAAAAGAAGCCATAGCACAAGTGTCCGAAAAGCCCAAAGAACAGTTATCTAACCCAAACAGACGGTTCAGGATGCGATAATCGATAATCATTAAGGTATGAAAAAATTACGAGTAAATATGGACAGGTACTTTGACCAATTGGACGATCGCTGGCGGGAACTACCTGTACGCAAACAACACCAATATACCCTTTACTTTTTTCTGGGTTATTTGCTGCTTACCGCAGGGGTCATTGCCAAAGTATGGTACGATACGGGAAAGTCTGAAAACGATATGAGAATTGAGCATATCGAAAACCCTATCCTCAAAAAAAGGGAAAGTCCTGCAAGCTTGCAGGACAGTATATCAACCATTTTAAAAAATAAGATTTATGAAAGAAAATGAGAATAAAAAGACAGTTGTTCGGGTAACGGAAGGTAATCCGAAAGAAACGGCTGATGTGCTGCAAGACAGTACACAGACAAAAACCGAAAAGCTTAAAAAGCCACTCATATTCGGTTTGATGGGCATCGTCTTCGTGGGATGTATGTACCTCATATTTAAGCCATCGGAAGATAAAAATGAGATGGAAAATATTGGGTTGAACGATGCTGTTCCACAGGCTACCGAGGCAGGGATGCAATCGGATAAGCAAAAGGCGTATGAGCTGGAAATGTTGGAGCAAAAAGATCGTGAAAAGCGAAATGCCCTGACAACGCTTTCAGATTACTGGAATACAGACAGCTCACTAAATACGGAAGAAGAAATTCCCGAAGAAGAGGACGGTTATGATTATAGCCCGGGACGAAATTCGGGAAGATCCGGCAATTCGGCATTGAACAGTTACCGTAATGCACAAAGTACATTAGGTTCATTCTATCAGGATAATAATTCGGAAACAATGGAACTCCGCAGGCAATTGGATGAACTCAAAGAGCAATTGGCGGAAAAAGATGTACCTCGGGCTACAACGGTGGATGACCAATTGGCATTGATGGAGAAATCTTATCAGATGGCAGCTAAGTATTTACCACAAGGCACTACAAATACAGGAGAAGCTGCACCTTCTGGTAATAACAATACAGTTACCAATGCTTCTGCTGTAAATCAAAAAGAGCATTTTGTCGCATTCACACCAGCAAGGAAAAATACTGTTTCGGCGTTGTACCGTGAACCTTCGGATGCAGAGTTTTTAGCTGATTGGAGCCAAACTAAAAACCGTGGGTTTTATACCGCAGGTTCTACAGAGCAGGTGGTACAACCTAAAAACAGTATCAAAGCCAGCGTACACGAAACACAAACCGTTGTTGGTGAAACGGGTGTAAGACTGCGATTGCTGGAAACAGCCCAAACGCCTCAACGAACTATTCCCAAAGGAACCATTGTAACTGCCAACGGCAAATTTCAGGGCGGACGTTTACAGCTAAAAATTACTTCCATAGAATTGGAGGGCAATATCATTCCGGTGGATATAACCATTTATGATCTGGACGGACAGCAAGGTTTGTACGTTCCGTATTCACCCGAAATGAATGCTCTTACCGAAATGGCGGGTAATATGAGCCAAACAGGTGGAACCAGCGTAATGCTTACGCAGAATGCCGGACAACAGGTAGCGGCTGATTTAAGCCGTGGGGTGGTTCAGGGTATTTCGGGCTATTTCGCCAAAAAAGTAAGAACACCAAAAGTTACGCTGAAAGCCGGACATCAGGTATTCCTTGTATCCAAAAAATAATGTTAAACTCAAATAAATAGAAAAATGAAAAATCATTTAAAAACTTTTTGGGCTATTGCCCTGATACTCGGCTTTGCCGTACAATCTTATGCACAGGATAGTGTAAGAACTCCGCTCGCTTTAGGAAAGATAGCTCCTTACAAAATGGAAGTAACCTACGATAAAACTTCGCATTTGATTTTCCCGACTGCTATACGTTATGTGGATTTGGGAAGTGAATACCTGATTGCCGGAAAGGCGGAAGATGCGGAAAACGTATTGCGTGTGAAAGCATCAGTTAGGGATTTTGAAGCTGAAACAAATTTTTCCGTCATTACCAATGACGGTCGTTATTACTCTTTTGATGTGTATTACAGTTCTTATCCCGAAGCGTTGAGCTATGACCTTTTGACGATGCAAAAAGCAGTTGATAAAGCCAACGGAAACGATGTGCTTTTTGAAGAACTGGGCAACAATTCGCCCTCATTGGCAGGCTTACTGTTGGAAACCATTTACAAGAAAGACAAACGCATAGTAAAGCATATCGGGGCAAAGAGTTTTGGCATCCAGTTTATCCTTAAAGGAATTTACATCCACAACGGTAAATATTATTTCCACACGGAATTGAGAAACAAAACCAATGTACCGTTTCAGATTGATTTTATCAATTTCAAGGTGGTCGATAAAAAGGTTGCCAAACGTACCGTAGTGCAGGAACGACCAATGATACCGCTTCGTACTTACAAGCCACTGGATGAGATTGGTGGAAAATTGACAGAGCAAAATGTGTTCCTGTTAGATCAGTTTACAATTAGCGATGACAAAGTGTTGCTGATTGAAATTTTCGAGAAAAACGGAGGCAGGCATCAAACGCTTCAGGTGGAAAATTTGGATTTAATCAAAGCTCGTTTGATTAACGATATGCACTTAAAATTTTAATAACACTTTAAAACAATAGCAATAAAATGAAAAAGTATATCTATACCGTGATGCTCATAATCTTGAGTATCACAACCAGTCAGGCTCAGCGAATGATACCTAAACAAAAAAGATTGGAAGTAAATGTTGGTGTATTGTCCGATGATAAAATCGGAAATGATTATTACATCAATATCGGTATGACCATAAATGGTAAGAATGGGAACTACCAGCTTTGGGCGTTGGAATATACGCACCAATACCACGATTATAAAACTATCCGCATTCCGCAGGAAACCTACACTGCCGAAGGAGGCTATAGTTTCTTCCTTTTAGGCGATAGTAGAAAAAACATCACGCTGAACTTAGGCTTAACAGGTGTGGTCGGGTACGAAACCATTAACCGTGGCGAAGTGATGTTGTATGACGGAGCAAAGATTTTGAATGAAGACAACTTCATCTACGGAGCTGGTGGTCGTCTCACTTTTGAAACCTATCTCTCAGACCGATTTGTATTAGTTCTGCAAGGACGTACAAAAGTTTTGTGGGGTACGGATCTGGAACAATTCCGCCCGTCAGCAGGTGTGGGTTTAAGGTTTAACTTTTAAAACGTAGAACAATGATAGCAATATTTAATAAATTCAGAATGGTACTATTGCCAATATATGTTCTTTTGGCAATCCTTACAGTTTCGGTTACGTTGGTGTCTTGCAGTAAAGATGATGAACTCGAAATACAGAACGATTTTCCTTTTGAGGTCAATGTGATGCCTGTACCTAAAGATGTATCTAATGGGCAGACGGTAGAAATTCGTATCTCGATACAACGTACCGGAAATTACAGCAACACACAATACTATCTCCGTTATTTCCAGTTTGACGGAACGGGAACCTTACAGTATCATGATGAACCGCCTTATCAGCCAAACGATTTATACCCGTTAGCAACGGAACAATTCAGGTTGTATTACACATCAACATCTGCTGTATCACAATCCTTTGAAGTCTGGATTTCGGACAGCTTTGGTAACGAAAAGCAACTGAGCTTTCAGTTTAATAGTAGTGATTAAAGCGGCATTTTAGTTTATAAAAAAACGGCTTACCGGATTTGGTGAGCCTTTTTTTATTTAACAGTTGGCATCTTAATCTTTATATCCTTATAATTCTTTTTTTGCGGCTGCTCGTCAATTTGGCGAGCATTTAATGACGGAAGAATTTACGAATAAGTACCCAAACTGCATAAATCTTGCGTATTATCCTTTAGGTATTACATGATAAATAGTGACACCTTTTAAATTTATGTAAATTTTTATCACTTTTTTCTTGACCGTTGACTATACTCCACGGTTTATATTTGCGTATGCAAATCTTTAAAAAATAATAGAAAATGTTGAACAAAACATATAAAACGGCAGCAATAACCTTGGTGTTTTCATTGCTGGCAACATGTGGTTATGCACAGAATCACTTAAAAAAAACTACTATGAAACAAGCGGAGAAAACGGTGTGCAGCAACGACTGCAATGCCAAAAATAAGTCAGAACAGATGTCCTGCAAACTGACGAGTCCTGAGCTGCAAAGAAGAAAAGAAACCGCTATTGCAAGCTTAAAGGGTCAGGTAATTGAAAAAAAGGAACTTAAAAATGGTTTTGCTTATAAATTTTCGGGAGATGATAAGGTATTGGATGAACTGACAGAGTTTATCAAAACAGAAAGAAACTGCTGTGACTTTTTCACATTTGCAATGTCTGTAAGCGGAGATAAAAGCGAAGCCTGGCTGGAGCTAACAGGGGCAGATGGTGTGAAAGAATTTATAACTGCTGAACTGGATTTTTAAAAATACGTTCTATAATACACGAAAAGCTATTAATTGACTATATATGTCACTATCTAAAATTTGAATGAACAAAATTTATATTTATTTTCTTTTCTTCTTTCTTGGGACATCCCAGGCATTTTCGCAGACCGCCGAAAGAGATAAAGACTTACGCACTTTAGTAACCTTATTAGATTACATATCAAAAGATTATCCGGCAGCTGTGGAGGCTGGTAAAGTGGTCAATGAATTTGAATTCGCCGAAATGACCGAATTTGCCGAAAAAAGCATTGTACTGCAAAAAGAGTTATCACCCGCAATCAATAACAATAAGTTCAATGAACTGCAAACCTCTTTATTGGAATTGCAACAATCCATAGCCCATAAAAAGGAAAAGGAAAAAATTTCAGAAATTGCCTTAAACACCAAGAACAGAATTCTTGATCTGGGATTACTGAAGATTACACCTGATCGCTATCCGTCTTTAAAAAATGGAGCTGTTTTATTTCAGGCCAACTGTGTTTCCTGTCATGGGAACAAAGGTTTTGGTGACGGACCGGCCGGTAAAGCACTAGATCCGTCTCCCACTAATTTTCACGAAGCCGAAATATCTCCGCTCCAGGCATATAATGTTATCAAACTGGGTATTGAGGGGACAGGAATGGTTTCTTATGACCACTTGTCCGAAAGTGAAATCTGGGATCTTTCTTTTTATATCTTATCGCTTAAACACGATAAGGATAATGCAAAAATCAAATTTCCCAACCGGTTACATCTGGACAGTATCAGCAAATGGAATGATGATGAGCTCCAAAGATTTCTGGATAAATCACAGGAAAAAGTTACAGTAGGGCAGCTTCGCCACTATGAACCCGAAAGACCTGATCCCTTGGACGTGGCCATGGAAAATCTGAATCTTTCTTATGCCGTTTTCCAGAACGGAGACAATAAACAGGCTGAGAAACTGGCTTTAACTTCCTATCTCGAAGGTATAGAGCTTGTAGAAAACCTGCTGAGTGCCTCGTCGCCTTCTTTGGTAAGAGATATCGAACGGGACATGATCGCTTACCGAAAGGCTCTTCAGAATAAGGATAAAGAAAATGCAGAAAAGTATTACAACACGCTTAAAGAAGAAATCATTTCAGCAAAAAAAATATTGTCTGAAAAAGACTATTCCTTCGCTTTTATTTACGGTTCTGCCTTGTCCATATTAATAAGGGAAGCATTGGAAGCACTGTTGATCATCCTCATCATTTTAAGCGTTTTGAGACCAATGAAAGTTAAAAAAGCAGTTGTGGCAGTGCATTCTGGTTGGTTGCTTGCTGTGCTTATTGGTATAGCAGGCTGGTTTTTTGTAGACAGCCTGATCAATCTAAGTGGAGCTTCGCGTGAGCTAATGGAAGGTATTGGAGCTATTGTAGCTGTTCTGGTATTGCTCTTTGCCGGTATATGGCTTCATTCCCATTCCGAGATATCGAAGTGGACGCACTTTGTTAAAACCCGTATAAACCGTATTTCAGAAACAGGTAACTGGATGGGCTTATTTATTTTCGCTTTTATAGTTGTTTTCAGGGAAGCCTTTGAGGTGGTTCTGTTCCTTTCTTCATTGAAGCTGAACAATCCCGAAGTTGCAGGTTCTGCTATTAACTGGGCAGTGCTTACTTCAGTGGTTATCGTAGCCGCTATCACATTTGTCTTCCTGAAGTTTACTAAAAAGCTCCCGATTGGAAAATTCTTCAAACTGGCATCCTATATGGTGGCTGTATTGGCAGTGGTATTGGCAGGTAAGGGAATTATGGCGTTTCAAGAAGCAGGTTACGTCCCTATTACGCCTGTTGGCTTTATACCACAAATAGACCTGCTGGGGATTTATCCAAATGTACAAACCCTCTCGGCACAGATTTTAATACTTGCTATTATTATATTTTTCAATTGGAAAAACCGTAGGGGAAGCAAAGATTGATGTAATGTCCCCAGGGATTATTTAGTCTTTGGGGACAATTATTGGACAGCAATTTTCATTGGAAACGTTTGTATTAGAAGTACTGCAACAGGTTTTAAGACCATTTAGCAACATCGTACGGACTTGCAGTAACTCTTTGATTTTGTTATCAATGCGGTTCACCTTTTCTGCAATCTTATCTGCGATGTTCTGGCAGGTTGCTTCGTTGGCATCTATCATATCGAGCACTTCTGATACTTCGTTTAATGTGAACCCCATGTTTTTGATCCACTTGATAGACATGAGCCGTTGAAAAGTTTCTTCCGAATATTCTTTATAGTTGTTCTGCCTCCGCTCTTTTCTGTCAACGGTAATCAAACCCTGTTTTTCATAAAACCGGATGGTGTCTTTGGAAAGCCCTGTACGCTCTGATAATTCGCCTATTAACATATCTGATAAAATTAATCTCTCTTTTTACTTGACAGTGGACTACACTCCAACGTTTATCTTTGCAAAGATAATTAAATATAACTAGCAGGAATTAGTCCACTATAACACATTAAAAAAATACAAAGAAAATGACGAAACAAGGATGCTCCACAGCGGGCTGTGAACCCGAAACTGTGTCAAATGATATTTCGATATTAGATAGATACCTGACCGTATGGATTTTTCTGGCAATGCTGCTCGGTGCAGGTGTCAGCCACTTCTTCCAGTCTTCCGCGGAAGCCATAAACGAAACTTTTACAGTTGCAGGACATACCAATCTTCTGCTTGCATTCGGGCTTATTCTTATGATGTACCCGCCTTTGGCCGAGGTACGATTTGAGTTGCTTCCGAAAGTATTTAAGGATACAAAAGCCCTTTGGCTTTCTCTTCTACTGAATTGGATTGTCGGTCCCCTGATTATGTTTGCCCTTGCCATTGGTTTCTTCGCCTATATAGCTCCTACATTTATCGGCCCCGATGACCGTTGGGCACTTTATATGGCAGGTCTTTTACTTGTTGGGATAGCCCGTTGCGTGGCTATGGTTCTAATCTGGAACCGTCTGGCAGGTGGCAGCAGCGAATATGGTGCTGCTTTTGTAGCATTGAACAGTATTTTCCAGATCATCACATTTGGCTTCTATGCATGGATTTTCATTTCAGTACTGCCCCCATATTTTGGAATGGAAGGTACTATCGTAGATGTAGAGTTCAAAGAACTCTTCAACAGTGTGCTGATCTATTTGGGCATACCTTTCGCATTGGGCATTTTCGGACGGATATTTCTCGTAAAAGCAAAAGGGAACGAATGGTATGAAAATACGTATTTACCTAAAATAGCCCCACTTGCTGTAATTGCATTGATTTTTACAATTTTTGTCATGTTCAGCCTTCAGGGAGAAAGAATGCTCACGCAGCCTCTCGATGTACTTTGGATTGCACTGCCTATGTCGGCTTATTTTGTAATCATGTTTTTGGTCAGTTTTTTTATAACACACCGTATGGGAGTTGATTACCGCAGAAGTGCAACATTAGCATTTACAGCTTCGGGCAATAATTTTGAGCTGGCTATTGCCGTGGGTATTTCTGTATTCGGCATTGCTTCGCCTGTAGCCTTTGCCACGGCAATCGGCCCCCTTGTGGAGGTTCCTGTCCTGATCAGCCTGGTGCATCTGAGCCTGTATTTCAGGAAACGTTTCTTCCGTGGAAACGAGGGAGATAATCTGAAGGAAGAGATGATGAAGAAATAGCGGGAACATAGTTTGCCTGTCTTTGCTGACTTCGCTATATTTGCAACATAATTGCATTAGTTAAAGTGTACATGAAAAGATTATCATTTTTAATATTCGTATTATTTTTATTTCAGGCAGCCCAGGCTCAAAAACAAACATTGGAAAAAATAATAAAAGGTGAAAAATCGGTGGTTAAAGACACCGTTTTTAAAGTAAGTACAACCGACAACGTTTCAGTAGATATACCTGTAACAATTATCAACGGAGCTGAAAAAGGGCCTACATTTACAATTATTGCAGGCATACATGGAATGGAGTATCCTACGATAATGTCTCTCTTAGAACTTCGAAAGGAAATCGATCCACGCAAGTTAAAAGGGAACCTGATCATTATACCGATTGTTAATGTACAGTCTTTTTATAAGCGTACACCTTTTATAAATCCATTGGATAATCTCAACCTTAACCGGGTTTTCCCCGGAAGTGCCGACGGAACCATTACTGAAGTTATGGCTGACTGGATGACAAAAGAAGTGTTTGCAGTCACCGATGTTTTATTGGATATGCATGGAGGGGACGTAGGCGAAGACCTAATTCCCTTTATGTGCTATTACGAGAACAAAGAATTCAAGCAGCAAACGGAACTGGCATCAAGATTAAGCGAAATAAGTGGGTTTGATACGGTTGTTTCCTATCCCTACATACTACCTGCAGACAAACCCGCAATGTATGCTTTTAAACAGGCGGTAAGACAGGGTATCACCGCACTGAGTATAGAAATCGGGAAATTGGGAAACTGGAGTAAGTCAGAAATCTCGATGACCAAAGATGGTATCTACAGGATGATGACTGAGTTGAAAATGTACGAAAATAAGCAGGTGAAACCTGTTCAGTCAGCAAAGATCCATTACAACAGACAGGCATACGTGTCGGTTCCGGTTCAAGGTATTTTTTACAGCAATGTAAAAGCAGGTGATAAGGTTAAAAAAGATGCAGAAATTGGATATATTACCGATATTTTCGGGAAAGAAATCCAAAAAATAGTGGCTCCCGAAAGTGGTACTGTACTTTACAAAGTTGGTACACCTCCGGTAAATAAAGGAGAAACATTGTTTTGTATAGGCTTTCAGGTCAAAGAAGGTTTTTAACCAAACCCAAATCCATTTTATGGCTCCGTATATATACGGGGCTTTTTTTATGTCAATACTGAATGCGATAAAGACAAACACTACCTTTCAAAGCCAATGACTTCCACTTATATCTATTCCAAAATCAGGCTTTGTAAATTCGATTTCGACAGAAAAATTGAGCATCATATGGAAGTAATTGCAATACAAAAATCCGCATTGGACAGTTTGAATAATGAGTTGAAGGATCTTTTAGAACTGACTGAAAACACAACCCGAAAATACACCCCTATTTTCAGGGAAGAGAAATGGCTGGATAACCAGGAGGTATGCCTGATGCTGGGTATTACGAAACGTAGTTTACAGACTTATAAGGACAAAGGATTGTTACCTTATTCCAGGCTGAATAGAAAAAATTATTTTAAACTTTCGGATGTTCAGGCTTTACTACAAGCCGGTCAGCCGTACAATACCTATAATGATGGATTTACTGACGAATGAAACCCTGGAAATCATCCAACAACAGGAAATGGTAGCACAATTGCGAAGTCGAATCGAAGACATTCTGAAAAACTATCGTCCGGTAATGAACGGAGAGATTTATCTTTCAGGCGAAGATATATGCAGACTGCTCCATATCAGCAAAAGAACGCTACAACAATACAGGGATGATCATATTTTGCCGTACATACAGATTGGAGGCAAGATCCTTTATAAGGAATCAGATCTTTTTTTGGAATTAGAAAAGCATTACACCGGAAAAACTTCTATCAATGATAACTCCTGAATTTTCTTTTCAGATAATAATAACGAAATAGTAAACGGTCGTACCATAGAGTAAAAAGTAACAATCCTACTGGAAGAACAAGCATTCTCAGACCAAAATACGGATAAGAGAATCCTCCTATTATACATCCCAAAAAGAAACAGGATATGATAGCCAGCTTTAAAAATATATTTTTATTTAATTGTATCCTTGCTGGACGATCTCTATAAAAGAACAGTTGAGACAGTTCTATACCTAAATCTGTAAATAATCCCGTCAAGTGTGTTGTTCTCACCACAGATTGAGATACCCTAGTCACCAATGCATTCTGTAATCCCATGGCGAAAAGCAGAGAGGAAGATAGAAGAATTGAAAATCCAGGACATTTGTTAGGTGATAAAAATGCTGAAATGCTAATTGCCAAGAATATAGATATTTCGATGAATATGGGTATAACATAAGAAATTTGCGGTTTGTATTTTGAAACCCATTCCATGATAAGACTTGATACGAATGCACCAAACAAAAAAAACAAAATGTAGAATAAATAAGCAACAGCCATTTTGTAATTTCTTAAAACAAGTTCTTCAGAAAAAAACGCAAAATGTCCTGTCACATTCGTTGTTAACGTATGTAATTCCAGAACGCCCGTAATATTTACTATGCCTGCTACACCTGATAATATTGAAGCTAATTTCAAATTGTGTGTATATGTCCGACCTTTACCTCTATGCCTAAACATCTATTGATTTGTTTAGTACAAATTTACAAAACTGACTTTCTTTAACAGTCGAATATTGTATATAATAGACAACATGCTTATCTTTGCTTAGTAAAATATAAAAATCTTAAAGTGTTTTTGCTTTAAGTCTTGGTACTGAAAACTGGTAATTTTTAAGACAACAAGACGATAAGGAAGAACGCTCACGCTATAGGCGTGGGCGCTCGCTTATTCGTTGTCGGGTATACCAGTGCCTCAGTATCGGTAAGTTGTAGTTGCCTACGCTTCTTTTTTTGTGCAGGCAATCCATTAATTAAATACTGATATAAATATGGAAACTGGTATAGCACAACAAAAAATTACGCTCGCTTTTATCAATGAAAAAAGTCCGATATTGGATTTAATCTCTGATGGTCTAACCGCTTCAGGATTTGAAGTCACATTCCAATCCGAAACAATCGAAGATGGATTATTTCAGTTAGCTTCCTTGAAAGAACTTCCGGAAGTCTGCATCATTGACCTTGATTTTTATGATAACCAGATAATTTCAAAACTTCAAAAATTAAGAGCTAAATATCCTACAGTCAAACTGATTTCTCATAGCGATATTGACAATGAGAAAATAGGTAAAACTCTTTTAGATATTGGTTTTTCTAGTTGTTTGTTGGTTGGCTGTGATGTTGATGATTTTAGGAGAGTTATAGACAAGATTGTAACTTTATGAGTTTAACATTCGTACATTTCTCTCGAAAGCAAGGGCTTCCGGTTTTCACTACAAAGGTATATTTTACCTGGTCTGGTTTGACAGAAACCATATCATATATCCTGAAGGTAAATAGCTACAAATATAGCCCTCCATTTGGAAAGCTATATTTAAATAGGATCATCTTCCTGTTTACTTGAACTCAGCTTTGTAAATATTAATGATCATATTATCTAATGGGTTGTTTACAACATATTTACTTTTTTTATAGTCCATTATAATAATTTCAAAATCGTTTAACGCAAGCATTTTCTTTCCCGAAATATCAATGATCTTATTGGTATAGGATTCAAGCAGTCTTAGTTTATCCGAATCGCTGATCAGAGAAGCGTCCAGATATATTTTATTGTATTTAAACCTGAACTGATTAGCCATCGTTTCGGAATCTCTGGATTGAGGGATTGTTTTTTTGATGCCCTCCCTGTAAATCACATTATTGTTATAGACGATTTCAAAAAAGTAGATTTTTGAAGTTTCATTCAGATAATTATCGACCGTCTTTTCCGGGATTTCACCGTAAGGGTTGTCTTTGTTTATAAAAAGTTCATCCAGATTATTTTGTATCGATGTTACAGTTGGCGTTTGGGCTTGAATTTCCGGAACAAAAAGCGATAGTGTCAACAGCATGAATACCGTAGCTCTTTTTTTCATATTTAATGATTTGTGTTAATTTATATGCTATACATCAGTGCCATTTTCTTGGCTGCTTTAAAAATTAATGGTTATGAACAAGGTTAATCAAAATCACTGGCTTCTGAAAACCTAAATTCTGCTAAAATCCGTATGGCTATCATAATGAAGAATCTCTATCTGAGAAGGATGTACATCAACCGATTGGTAACCATCCTGATCAACTCTACAAGCTTCCGGATTACACATTGAATGATAAGAAGATACGGCGATCTTTCCCCATGGATATTCATAAAAGGTATTTAGATAACCGGGATCCAGGTTACATTTGAGTATCATGGGGCTTCCCAGACTCTTTATTATGTTTGAAATATTATCGCATTCATAAAAAGGCATGTAAATCTGCTCCCCTCCGAAATTTACCAATAAAGGTTCAGCTCCACCATTGTACAGAGCTGATGTGGTAAAATTGAAAAATAGATAATTATCCCTAGACTGCTGTTGCCTGTGGTCAAAATGATTGTCCCATTTGTCCTGTACGATCTGCAATTCGGTATCTGAAAACAGATGTCCATGGTCTTTAATGAAACTGCGTCTTATTTCTTCTCCTATCCTGCATGTAAGTCCCGATTTAAGAATCTGCTCAGGAACGGCTCTTGTATAATGAAATCCTTTGATCCTGCCATTAAGGCAAAATTCATTTACTTCTTGCACCAATAAAGCAACCTCTCTATCTTCCATTAGGTCATCTAGGAAGTCTGTTTCTAAAAAATTATTTCTGACTTTTTTTAGCCTTTGTAGGTAAGCATCAGGAATGCCTGAGAGATTATTTAGATTTATCGCCTGATCGGTCATCTATAAGTTTAAAGTATCGCACAGGTTGAACTGTCTTCCATAGTTTAGAAAACAGTTCAACACGCACTGGTTTGTGACATTAATATAATTCCTCGTATCCTTTGTCAGTCAACTGCAAACATTCCATAGGTTCCTGCTCATAGGTGATAAGCCCCTGATCAATCAGGCTGTTTACCGCATCTGCAAATAAATTTTTCTCCACCGGATTCAACTTCTGTAGGATGTTATGATTAATGTTCCTCATCATTACGATATGACCCGATTTTGAGTGTTGCTTTTCGAAAGCATCCATCACCAATTTTCCAATCTGCTCGGTGGTCTTGCTGTTTTTATACAATTGACCGTAACCAAGATCGGTAAGTCGAAGACACTCAGATCCTCCGCCATTTTCATACGTTACATATTGTTTGTCAATTAGCGATTGAATCGCAATATCTGCCTCCTGTCTTTGTTTAGGATTAAGGTTTTTGAACAGACCGAAGTTCAGACTTCTCATCATCAGGATATGGGTTGGCTTAGAATTCGTCTTTTCAAATTCGGCCATTATCAATTCTTCCATAATGTTATTTCTACATAGATTAATAAATGTGTGCCACTTTTTTGTGAAATGGCATTGTGCTAATTTACGAAAAAATGGTCTGGAATGAATGGACAGAAACGAAGTTGTTCTTATACTTTTTCAATTTTGTAAACTAAACTTTTTTCATCATTCGGCACATCAGCTAATCTGTCAAATAAATTCATTTTGCTTTTTTCTAATACTCTTATCGAAGCCGAATGTTTTGGTCTGACTAGAGCATAGATTTCATTAAATCGTAATTCAAAAAAAGCATAATCAATAGCGTTTTCTGCAAGTTCTGTTGCATAACCTTTTCCCCAGTAATTTTTATCAAACCTATAACCTAGATTTAGCCTTGTTTCTTCCCCATATTTCATATAGGAAACACCTCCAAATCCAATCACAAAATTTGGATTATTTATTTCGCAAATTTTCCACGAACCAAAATTATTTTCAATCCAATGTTTTAAGATGTTTTCAAAAGCCTTGTTTGCTTTTTCATAATTCATGGCTCCGTCGGGATTATACAGATTAGTGTCAGGGTCAGAGTTGATTTCATAAAATCTTCGAAAATCATCTCTGTTTGGTTTTTCAAAAATTAAATGTGTTGATTTTTTTACCATTTTGTAGTATTTCATACATAAACTTCATTGCGTCTCTTCTATGAACAAATTTAAAGATTTAAAAACTCGCTTTGGATATAATCCAGTTAAAATCCAACGTCAATCAAGCGACGTTCTTTTCCTTCTTCTTGGGTCACTGTGTGAAAAGAAATTACTTGTTTATCAGCTATTTTGCAAAACAGCTTGTTGTGCATGCGGTATTTTATCAAATTTTGCTTATCAGTTTCAATGTTTTCAAGTCGTAAATTCCTATTTCGTTTTTGTCAGTCTTGTCCAACTTACCATTGTTGTTTGTGTCGTAATGCCCAGTAATTACAATAGTTCCACTATCCTTATTAACCACCCAATTACGAACGAATAATTTACTGCCAGTTAATTGAGTTCGTTCTTTTCCGTCAACTGATAAAATAATTATTTGAGTTGGATCATTCCAGTCAATTCCCTTCTTTTCGTCTAAGTCAATAGTTTGAGCAGATACAATTATTTGGTTAATTCCTAAATCGTCAATTTTAACTTGTTCTATTTTTTTTAAATATCCTTCATTCGGGAAATCAACTTGGGTTGTACTTCCATTTTTTGTATCTATAAACAAAAGATAGCGGTTTTTAAGTCCGTCTATTTTCCCCCAATTTTCAATTGTCGCAATTACAAATGACGTTCCTTCAACTTCTGTCAATTTATTGAATTGAGTATGGTTGTATTTGTCTTGTCCATAAATGGTCAAGGTTGTTAAGGTCAAAAAGATAAATAAAAATTGTTTCATTATTTCTAAGTGTTTTGTTTGATAAATCTTCCCTTAGTAAATATACAAAAAAGTCTTTTTTTAACTAAAGCGACGTTCTTTTGCATCTTTTCCTGGTCGCAACCTAGAAAGAAAAGAAGTCCGTACCATAACCGCTCATTGGGATAATGTATATCACGTGAAATGAGTAGAGTACATTGAGTTCTACAGATTAGAAAAGAAACGCCTGTTGTGGTTATTTGAGAGAGGAATACAAACGAAATGAGTAACACACTTTTCAATAGAGTTAATTCCATATTATTTTTACTGCTGACATGATTTCTAGCTCAAGCCTGGTTTCAGATATTACCTTAAAACCATTTTTTTGATAGAATCCTATAGGTGATTTATAATAATAGCCGTTGGATTTTTTATCAAGATCATGGTCAATTACCCAGCCATTTAGAGTATCTTCATCATCTTTTAGTTTATTTAGCATCATTGTCCCTATACCTTTACCATGTAATTTTCCAGAAATGATAATGGCAAACCATTTCTCATTTTCACGAATAAATGTAACTGCCCATCCCTCAATATTATTTTCATCGTTAAGTAGTAAGTAATGTGCTTTTTGAGTCAGGTTATCCAAATAGTTTTCAAAATCATCTACCGATTGGTAAACAAGTTTTTCAGGATACTCGTTATTCCATAATTCAAAAACTTGTTTTTTATCTTTTTTGCTTAATTCAGTTTGCTTAACAATCTTCATTTTAGTAATTTTTAGGAATACGAATTTAAGAAAATAACATTCGCCATTGACACGAGTAAATTAAATCGATAACAAATCAAGCGACGTTCTTTTGCTTCTTTTCTTTGGTCGCAATTTGGAAAGAAAAGAAGTTCGCTAACAACAACAAAAGGGATACTGAATATCCCGTGAAATGATGTCGCAACCTGTTTGGCGAAATGTTAGAAGTGGAATTTTTGGAACGGTACATTTTGACAAAGTGGTTGTACCGATTTTAAAATGCGAAAAGGCGGTTCCGACCAACGGAAGGATGCGTCTTTTCGCCGCCCGACTTTGCTGTCAGGCGACTTTTAAGGGTTGGGTTAGGAAGTTCTTCAGATTAAGAAAGAAACCTCTGTTTTCGGTCATTCCATAACGAAACATAGACCATAATAACGAACAACCCATTTGAGCCAATGTTGCATTGATATACAAATCCTGTTTTTCCAATGCTTCGGCTAAACTGCAACTTGGGGTATCGTCTATTTGTTCGGACTGTTTCAGCAGTTCGCCAAATTCATCTGTAACCATTGGCAGGCTTGCTACCGTTTCGTACTTCTCGGAGTTGGGTTGTTTAATTTCTCCGATAGTAGATAGTATGACTTGTCCTGTCTGTTGGCTGTTACCAAAGTCTAACCAATACTTTGGTTCGTCACGATTGGCTCTGCGTTTGCTCATTGCTTTTAGCATTTCTGCAATGTCAAACCGTGCCTGTACATTGTCCACACAGGTAATGAAAATCGTTGCCTTTGCATTTTCGGGCAATCCACCGAAATTATTCCTTTCAAACTTTTGGGTTTCCGCTTTCCAATTCGTACCCATAAACCGATTGACACGGTTTATCAATGCTACCGATTTGTACAAGCCTGTTTCACTTGGTGCAAATCGCTGTCTGCCCAAATTGGCTTCCGTGATAATATCATCATCCCACAAACGCACCTGCAATCCTGCGTGTTCCAATTCTGTTAAACTGTGGCTCATTTCCATTAAAGCGGTCAGCACCTTTGAACCTGTGCCACCTGCACCAATCAAATTAACCTCAATCGGGTTAGTCGGGCTTATCAAATAGTTGTCCGTAAAATGAACGGCTGTTTTTACTGTTTCCATTACAATAGATTTTTAAGGGTTTTGTTATTTGGTTTCAATACTTCTTTTGGAAAAGGTTTATCTGTGTTTACTAGGTCTTTCCAAAGGCTTACACAATTGCCCTTTATCGGATTATGTTTGCCTAACAAATGGCTGAAATAGGAATTGAAAAAATAATATTCCCAAGCCTGTATAAACTCTTCCACCGAAGCGGATTTTTTAATATCTACGCTTACCGTTCCCATACAGACTTTGCCGTCTTCATAGATGTTGAAATAAGGCGTATGATACAATTTCGTTTTCTCGTTGGGTCTTCTATCACTTGAAAGGGCAAACACGCTCAAACCGTTTTTACTAGCTTTCCAAAGCATGGGTGGTATTGGTGCTTTTCCGTTGGGTATGCCCAAACTTTCTACAAAATACAGTTGCCTTTGCTGTGCTTTGGTGTACCAAATGACTGCACCTTTATCCGCATTGGGGTTGATGTGCAAAATGTTGGTTGGCAAAATTCCGTTCGATTTCAAAAAGGCTTTGTTATTTTCCTGTTCGGTATTGAGTGCCTTTGCCAATACATTTGCTTCTTTTACCGTCAAAGGGTGGGCATTGATAGGATTACCGTTTTTGTCCATATCAAAATGCTCTACATATACATCGGTATTGCTTCCTTTGGTTTCATAGAATACCAAAGCCGATTTTGGGTGGTACAATGTGCCGAAGTCCTGTGTTATGTCGTTAATCGTTTCCATAATATCCAATTTATAAGGTGTGTAAAATGTCGCTTAATTTGTGCAGTAGTTCAAACAATCGGTTTTCAAAACAAAGGTTGTTGGCGGTTATATCCCTGCCGTCAAACTGCTTTTGGATAATGGGTTCTTCCATTTGTCCGTACTCCTGCATTTCGGTATTGACCGATTCTATAAGGGTTTCATTAAGCCAACCTTTGTGGTCAGCATAGAATGAAATATACTTTTCCATTCCGATAATGTTCTCCATATCTTCTTCCGATGCTTCTCCGTTGGGTTTCGCATTACGGAATACATTTTCATTCGGATAGGTCTGATAAAGGGCAAAGGTTTCTTTTGCTACGTTTAAACAGTCGGTATCAAAATCATCTTTGACTTTAAAACTGTTGATACGCTGTTCAAATACAGTCAGATTAATGCGGTTATAAATCCGCTGTTCTATATAATTCCCGATGTATTCTGCTTGTTTGATTTCGGAAAGATATACTTCCGTTTCATCCGTATAATCGTCCTGTTCAACCCAATCGTTCATCATTTCGTACATCCAATACAGATAGCTTGCTTCTTGCCTGTAATACGGAATATCGGCTATATGGTAGAGATAGGCACAAACGGATAACAATAAATGAGCGTTACCTTTTCGTTTGCGATTGTGCAACATTCGGTATAAGGAAGCAACGGGAATGTAAAAAAGTGTTGAGCCTGTATTGTAACGTTCTTCACTTACAAAGTAGGTTTTCTTGCTATCCTGTACCAAACGAATTTCTTCCCAATCCAAGACCTTTTGTTTCAATTTTTCTTCCATATCCGACATTGCCAAAGCCATATTGTAAGGATATGGAAATTGTTTACTCTGCATCGGTTCAATTTGGTAATGCTCGGCAAGTTTGGAAAGGGACTGAAAAAAATCCCTTTCCGTTTTATCTGATTTCCTACAAGCCTGTATGGTTTTCGTTTCTTTCAGTTTAGGCAGAAACGTACTCTTTAGAAAACCATTGGCAACATGGCTGTCGGTACTGATTTGCGTTTGTCTTTCCGCACTTCGTTTGTATCCTTTGGCTTTTGCATCCAATTGGCGAACTCGTTTAATTGGCGGTGCAATTGCCGTTGTCTTTGCTGTTCGGGTATTGTGATAGTTCCCGATATGATATGTTTGTGCATAGTTCATTACTTTAAATATTTGGTTTAACCTTTCGTTCCCATTACGCTCTCAAATTTGTATTCTACTGCATCATCTTTTATCTGCGGTGCAGATGCTTTTGCCGTTGTGAGTATCGGGTACATATTGGCGTAAAAATTCATTACGGCTTCCACGCTCCAACGTGGTTCGGGGTCGGTCAGTCTGATGTCCTGTCCTTTATCTTTGAGTATAAACACTCGTTCTAATTGCGTTGCTAATAACATAATGCTCATTTTTATTGTTAATACGCTGTTTCTTCTTCGCCTGTTTCATCTATGGGATAATCGGCTGTAACTTTTTCCGTTTTTGGCGGTTCGGGTGTGGTTTCTTCCTCTTGGCTCGGTTCGGGTTGCGGTTCTTCCGCTTCTCCGAAAAGGCTTGGTGTAGCGAATTTTGCAGACAATGCCGTTTTGCGTTTGCGTATCTCGTCCGCTTTTTCGGGAAACTCGGTTATGTCGGGAACTTTTATCCACGCTTCACGGAATTTGCCCTCTTTTTCGAGTTCGTCAGCCTTTGCCATTCCATCTTTAAACTTCTTGTCTTTGGCTTCTTTTTCCTTTTTGGCTTTCTCGGTTTTTTCTTTCTCCATTGCCGATTGCTTTTTGACTTCTTCCATTTGTTTTAGGAATTTTTCCATATCCACCATTACGCCCGAAACGGTTTTGATAGGTGCTTGTATCTGATTGAAAAATTCCTCGTCAAACTCTTGGGGAGTGGCATTAAATGTCAATGGGGGAATGAGGTTTTTGGCGTTATCTCCGCATTGTTCGTTGTTGAGTAAAACCGATACGATTAAGTTATTTTCTGCTCCTTTGGAAATGTTCAGTTGCAATACTCCTGTAAAGTCCAAAGCTTGTATCTGATTGAAAAAATTGGTATTCATCGTTCTGAAATTTTAATTGTTATCTGTTCGTTTTTTGATTGCTGTGAGTTTCTCGTGTATATCTGTCCAATAGGCTTTTTGCCTTTTGTCGAACTCGGAAAAACTTTTATCCTCGTGGCTGTATCCTGTATTGCGTTTTGCTATTTTGATAGCTTCCTTTAGGTTGGTTACTTCAATTTCGCAACCGTTCAAATCCGTTATTTTCATAACTGCTCAAGTATTGGGGTTAATGGAAATTCCTCTGTCCAAAATTCTTCGCTCGTGTGCTTTCCGTAAGCCTTGTACATCGCTGTTCCTGTTTTGTACATTACAAGCCTGTAACAGTCCAAGCGATTTTCGGGTACGGAAAGGGTTTCCAATTCTTCTTTATCCACTTCCACGAATACCATAGGCTTATTTTCAAGCCATTTGTATAAATCGGGATTGTCGTCTTCGTCAGCCGTATAAAAATCTACTGCCGTATCGTAATAGTTCAGTGATTGTAAGAAATAATCTTCTGCAAATGGCTTAACCATTTCAAGCCGTTTTGCCTGTTCCTTTTTCCAATCTTCGGTAATGTGGACAATGGCAAAATTGCAATTGTCCCATTCGCTGTTAGTACCTGCTTTGAGTAGTACGTATTCTGTTGGTTTATCTGATAGTTTCATTTTTGATTGCTTTAAATTGTTACTTACTGATTTCTGCTATCTGGTCAATCCTGCCATAAACAATAGTTCTAAGGCTTGTTTTGTCGGGGGCGTTGTATTCTGCCCAACTGCCGTACTGCTTTACCACATAGGTTTTTAATACATCTTCAAACCCGAAGCGATAACCCTGCAAGGGAACGGCTCGTTTGAAGAAAGCATTTCGGTTTACGGCTTCTGCAAGCCAGTTCTTTTCGGCTCGGTTCATCTTTTCGCCTTTGTTGAGTTTTTCCCTTAACAGATAGACCTTTGCATTTTGCAGGGTTTTCAGTTCGGGTACATCGTGGCGGACAAACTTTGTGGCTATTACTTTTGTTTCCATTGTGTTTGCTTTTAAGATTGATAAATGGCGATTTTCCGTTCCAATAGGGTTTCCAATATCTCGTAATCGCTTTCGTATTCTTCGCCCTCAAAATGGTAGGTGTCCGTTTCTTCATCGAACTCGTATTGCTCAAATTCTTCTTCGTCCAAATAAATATCTGTGAGTAGCTTGTCAGAAAAGATTGCCCTGCCACATATACAGTTACCCATTTCCTCATAGTCCTGTGTGAAACTCACGTTATAGTGTTCTGCTATCGCTTGTACTACCTCAATATTGGGCGACCATTTTGTTTCGTACTGAAATATGCCTGTAACATCATCGTCTTGATAGATGTCGAAGAAATAGCCACCGTTACTGTCCTCTACAAAGTCGGGCAGTTGTCCGCAATTTTCTTCCTGTTGTTTTTCAGCCATTGATTTGAATAGCTGTTGTATCTGTTCGATTGCTTCGGGTTCTCCCTCGAAAACAACCGTATTGCTACACCAATTTGCCATAATTGTATATTGTTTAAGGGTTATGAATGTGATTTTTCAGCGGTGTAAATGCCATTTACATAGTAGCCGAATGACTGCTCCCAAAGGCGTATTAAACCGTCCGTGTCTATGTAGAAATACTCCGTACGATTGCAGTAGATAATATGTACTGTTTCGTCCTTGTGCTTCTTTTCAAGGCTCTTGCCTTTAGCCAATTCTTTTGCTTCCTCTATGTTTTTTGCTTTCATATCCTGCTGTTTTGTATCGTTATCAATCTTCACTATATCCACAATGGCACATTCGGGACAACCCTCTGTGGTTGTTATCTGCTGTATAGCTCCCTGCTTTCCACTTAATGAAAATACCCTTAGCATTGTCGTACCTGTGTCGTGCTTCAGCGTTGCTTCATATATCTCTATTGTCATGGCTGTTGTTTATAGTAGGCTACCACCGTTTAAGGCGGTAGCCTGTGATTATTTAATTAAGGTTTAGGATTTCCACACCGTCCAAAGCAAATGAGGTACACAATTCAAATGCTTTCTGCGATTTCAGTTGGGCAGTACCACCGAGTACAATACTTTGTAGCTTGGCTTCATCATTCTTGTAATTCCTTACATTCTGATAGTAGCCTGTCACAGCGTTATACGCTCCGAACAATGTGCCTTTAGTTGTGTCCATTTGTTGGGTATCGCTCATCATCGCATAGCTGAAAGCATCATCAACTACATTTTTGAATACGGTGGAAACTTCATCTTCAGCACCTTTTTTGAGTAGGTCAAGCGTTTCCTTGTTTGGGCAAAGTGCCAATTGGATTAACTTTCTTACTTCTCGGTCTGTAACTTTTACCTTTGTCCACTCATTGAATATGCCCTCTAATTGGTTGCTCAATGTGTTAGCCAATCCCATAATCTTGTGAGCGTTCTCGATACGTTGTTTTGCTCCCGAAGTGTGTTTGATACGGACTACATTGGTCATACTGCGTAATGAGGCATTCAGCGTATTTTGGCATACAATCCTAATGGGAGTAAAAGCGGCTGTAATACTGCCCGAACCATCGTGCGAAGTGGTTAGGAAAATATACTTCTCGGTTACATCATCGCCATTTCCTACTCGGATATAGTCGGGGAGTTTGGCTGTAATAAAAATCCGTTCTCCGTTGCCCAATGCTCCTGCGGTTTCGTATAGAATACCCTCGCCACCTCCTACAATAGCATCAAAGAAATTAAAGGCTTCACGGTTTTGTACAATGTGGTAATCCTTACCGACCACGCCCAATACTGTATTGTTATCGGTGCGTATGTTGGCGAAATAGTTAGGTACTTCCAATTCGCTACTGCCTATCTCTATACCGTTGGCGGTTTCGATAATACCCGAACCTTTGGTAAACAGTGGGGATTTAACCACCTCATAATCTAATCCTGCGTGTCGGATAGCTTCTTCGCTCGTTGGGTATTGTTCGACAATCTGCCCCAAACCGTGCCACGCTTTTTGCTGTACTGAAAAGAAACTGTGCTTTCCTGTTCTCTCGTTGAAATGAATGTTATGTGCCATTTTGATAAAATTTTGAAGTTTGAAAAATGATTAAATGATTGTTGTTAGAATGGTAGGTCGTCTTCTGTGCCTTTCCCTGCTGTACTGTTGCTTCCTGTTTGTACAGTAGCTTGTACGGTTTCGGTTCTCTTACTACCTCCATACAGTTTGATGTTTGAGGTATGGAAATTCAGTCCTGCTCTCGGCTGTCCGTCATTGCCTGTCCACGCTCTTGTGCTTACTCGTCCTGTGAGTTCTACCAAAGTGCCTTTTGTGAGTAGGGTGGCTACCTTTGCAGAAATCCAATAAGAGCAGTCGAAATAGGTGGTTTGCTCAATGCGTTCGCCCTGCTTGTTTTTGTAGCTGTCGTTGGTTGCTACTGAAAAGTTTACTACTTGTTTGTCTTGTGACGTTGTGCGTACTTCCGCATCTCTCGTCAATCGTCCGATGATGTTCATAATCGTTCCTGTTTTAAAAGTTTTACATTTTGTTACGTTCGCTTTTCTCGTTTCCTGCTTCCTGTTGGTGTTTGCTCCGCTTCGCTTCGCATAAATTTTTCCAAAAGAAAAACCGGAAAAAAGAAAGCAGACTATCAAGGCGGTCAAGAGGAAAAGCCAAAAGGAAACGGAATAATTGGAGGGTACCTTTAGGGAGGAAACCGTTTATGCCGTAGTCTTTTGGGTGGGATTGAGCGTGGGTGACCGCCGTACTTTGGCTGCCTTTTTACCGGTTGATTATGGAAATATTCCGTCTTAAATTTCATGGGATAATTGACCAGGCAATGAAAGCCTGTGATAGAGATTTGAAAAACATTGAAGAGGGAAATGAATTGGCGAAGTGTTTTTCAATTTCCTATATCAATAAGTAGTCAAAAGCTCTTTTACTGCGAGGAGAGTGCGAAAGAGGTAAATGTGCTTAGGCTACAAAAAGTAAGGACATAAAAAAAGCAGAACCATTATGGTCCTGCTCTGTTTTGAAGTGATAAAAGCTGATCAGAGGGCTGTAAGAAATGCTTCTTCCATCGCCTGAAACTTTGGTGCAACTAAATCCATATCCTTGCTGATTTTTTGGCTTGTGATCTTAGCATAAATCTGTGTAGTAGAAATATTTTTATGTCCCATCATTTTACTTAAACTTTCGAGCGGTACGCCTTCGGTCAAAAACATTGTTCCAAAGGTGTGTCTTGCCGTGTGAAAAGTTACTTTTTGTTCTGTGATAATCTCAGCTGTTTCAATCAGTTTAGTAACGTGGTTATTGCAGGTTACATTAGTAGGAACCGGAAAGATAAATTCATTACGTGTAGTACCAATATACTTTTCTATAATACGTTTTGGAATTTCCATTAACCGAACGTTGGAAGCAATATCTGATTTTTTTCTCCTGCTGATAATCCATTGATGACCGTCAAAGAAAGACTGAATATTATTCCTTGTCAATTTTTTAATATCCGCATAAGCAAGGCCGGTAAAACAACTAAAAATAAAAAGGTCTTTTACAAGTTCGTATCTCGGATGTGGCGGTATGCACATCATCAGCTTTTCTACATCTTCTTTAAGGATATAACCCCGGTCGGTTTCTTCCATATTGATTTCATAATCCTGAAAAGGATTATCACGTATTAAGCCTTTCTTAATAGCCAGCTCTACTAAACTTAATACAGGCATTGTATAAACCCACACTGTATTATGTGAAGACTTTAGGTCGTAACGAAGATAGAAGTCAAATTCACGGATAAAATCACCCGTTAATTCACGGAAAGCCATATCATCACGGTGGTAGCGTTCTTTTATAAACGTTGTAAGATGATTGTAGACTGTGATATACTTATTGTAAGTGCTTTGTGATCTTTCTTCCTTTTCGACCAGTTTTTTAAAATTCTCATTTTGGTCGTTGAAGACTTTCAGTATAGCATCATCCATTACACCTACACCTAAAAATACCAGCTTTACTTTTTGGGCTGTAGCAAAACCTTCGTGCTTCAGCATATCGTCATAAATTTTGTCGATTCTCCCTCGAATGTTATCCAGTTTTTGGTTAATATTCAAAGCTGTGGCACTTTTACCCTCAACCCGTCCGTATTTCAAATCCCAATTTTTCGGATTAATTTCTAACTTTGTTCCTAAAGTTTTAGGTGTCCCATCAATGGTGATACGCGCCATAATTGGTGCGTTACCATTCTTTTTCAGTTCGTTCTTTTTCAAGTAGAAAAGTAGTTTGAACGTGGACTTTTTTGTCTGTTCCATAACTCAAATGTTTAATGTTTAAAATTAAATTACATTGAGTTACAAGAGAATATAAAAAAGAGTGCAAACAACTGAAATATAAACAGTTAAATCAAGACTATAACTTCATTAATCGGTAACGAGTTAGTAACCTAACATTGTATTTCCAAGCCCAAAATCTATCAGACACCGAGTTCCAAACTAAGACTCCTTTTTTATAAAGCATTGTATAGTAACGGTTTTAACCGTTTTTCTTACTTTTGCTTTTTATTAATCTTTTTTAAAGAAATTAGGGCAGAAAACTACTGTATTCTGGTCGCCAAATATAACTTTAGGCGTAAATTATTTATTATTTGCAGCAAAATTTCTAAAGAAAATTGCGCCGTGGGTTGATATTGAAGTCAATGAAGAACATTTTAAAGCCAAAGAAGGAACTTCCGGAACGGCGATAAAAATTGCTGAAGCGCTTGATGTTGATAAAGAAAACATCAATTCGGTTCGCGCGGGCGGAATTGTTGGAAAACATGAAGTTATTTTCGGATTTCCTTTTCAAACTGTACGAATTATTCATGAATCTATTTCGAGAGAAGCTTTTGGAAACGGCGTTATTTTTGTGGCCGAAAATATAAAAGAAAAAGAAGAAGGTCTTTATAATTTTGAAGATATATTGACACCGTATTTTACTGTATAGCATAATTTAATCTCGCAAAGACGCGAAGTCGCAAAGTTTTTTTTAAGCCTTTAAAATTTAGCAACTTCGCGTCTTTGCGAGAAATTTTCTTTAGTATTTTAAATTACTTTACTTCCTAAATGCCAAAGCTTTCATATATTCTAAATTCATTTTAGCAATTGAAAGTACCGAAATTCCTTGCGGACACTCGATTTCGCAGGCGCGAGTATCCGAACAAGCTCCAAAACCTTCTTCATCCATTTTTTTTACCATTGTAAGTGCGCGTTTAGAAGCTTCGACTTTTCCTTGAGGCAGTAAAGCCAAATGCGTTATTTTAGCTCCAACGAATAAAGCTGCGCTCGCATTTTTGCAAGAAGCGACACAAGCTCCGCAGCCAATACAAGCGGCTGCATCAAATGCTTCTTCTGCAATTTCATACGAAATCGGAATACTGTTAGCTTCTGGCGCCTGACCAGTTGAAGCGCCAATAAATCCTCCAGAAGCAATAATCGAATCAAAAGCTTTTCGGTCAATTTTTAAATCTCGTAAAACAGGAAAAGCTTTAGCTCGAAAAGGTTCTATATAAATTGTATCACCATCTTTAAAACTTCTCATATGAAGCTGACAAGTTGTAGTGTTTTTTAAAGGTCCATGCGCTCTTCCGTTAATCATTACGCCGCATTGGCCACAAATTCCTTCACGGCAATCATGATCAAATTCGATAACGCGTTCGCCTTGCTAAATTAGATTTTCGTTTAAAAGATCCAACATTTCAAGAAAAGACATATGTTCTGAAACTCCATCAATTTCATAATCTGTCATTTCTCCTTTTGTTGAAGAATTAAATTGCCTCCAAATTTTAAGATAAAGTTTCATAGATAATTATTAATTATTAATGGTGAATTGTTAATTATGAATTGTGAGTTATGAATTATGAGTTATGAATTATGAGTTATGAATTATGAATTATGAATGATAGTAATTTAGTATTAGTTAATAATTTACAATTAACAATTCACAATTAACAATTAACCATTTTATTTATAGCTTCTAACAGCGAGTTCAACAGATTCAAAAACAAGAGGTTCTTTGTGCAGTTTGGGTTCTTCATTATTTTCTTTCCATTCCCAAGCCGAAACGTAGCAGAAATCTTCGTCATTTCGAACGGCTTCGCCATCAGGAGTTTGATATTCTTCTCTAAAATGCGCACCGCAAGATTCTTCGCGCTGTAAGGCATCATAACACATTAATTCAGCCAATTCGATATAATCGGAAATTCTGCCGGCTTTTTCTAGTTCACTGTTTAGAGTGTTGTCTCCCGTAATTCGTAAATCTTTTTCAAATGAAGCTTTCAATTCTTTAATTCCGATTAAAGCCTCTTCTAAATTTTTTCTATTTCTAGAAAGACCACATTTTTCATATAATAATCTTCCAATTTTTTTATGAAAGTAATCGGCAGAAAGAGTTCCGTTAGTATGTAAAAAACGGTCTAGTTGTCTTCTTACGGCTTTTTCGGCTTCATCAAAAGCAGGATGCGAAGTATCGAATTTTGGTGCATTTAGTTCGCCAGCCAAATAATTCGGAATCGTATATGGGGCAATAAAATAACCGTCTACACAAGCTTGGAGTAATGAATTTGCACCAAGACGATTCGCACCGTGATCGGCAAAATTGGCTTCTCCCAAAGCAAATAACCCTGGAATTGTTGTCATTAATTCGTAATCAACCCAAAGTCCGCCCATTGTAAAGTGTGCCGATGGTGAAATCAGCATTGGTTCTTTGTATGCGTTTATTCCTGTAATTTTTTCATACATCGCAAAAAGATTGCTGTATTTGGCTTCAATTGTATCTTTTCCCTGCGCTTTTATAGCATCCGAGAAATCGAGATAAATAGCATTTTTCATTGGTCCAACGCCATGTCCAGCATCAATTCTTTCTTTTGCTGCTCTTGACGAAATATCTCTTGGCGCAAGATTTCCAAATGAAGGATAACGGCGTTCCAGATAATAATCTCGTTCTTCTTCTGGAATTGAATTAGCATTTCTGTCGTCATTTGCAGTTTTTGGGACCCAAATGCGTCCGTCATTTCGAAGAGATTCAGACATTAAAGTCAGTTTTGACTGGTTTTCGCCGTGTTGCGGAAGTGAAGTAGGGTGAAACTGAATCCAGCTGACACCTGCCATAAATGCTCCTTTTTTGTGTGCCCGCCAAATGGCAGAACTGTTGCAACCCATTGCCAAAGTAGACAAATAATATACTTTGCCGTAACCTCCAGAAGCCAAAACAACTACATCGGCGGCATGGCGTTCTAAAATTCCAGTTTCGAGATTACGCGCAATTATTCCTTTGGCTTTGCCTTCAATAACTACTAATTCTAGCATTTCGTGGCGTGTGTATAAAATGACTTTTTTTAAAGCCGCTTGACGTTCTAAAGCTTGATAAGCTCCTAATAAAAGCTGTTGTCCTGTTTGACCTCTAGCATAGAAAGTTCTTGAAACTTGAACGCCTCCAAATGATCGGTTGTTTAAATATCCTGCATATTCTCTGGCAAACGGGACACCTTGTGCAACAGCATGATCGATGAGTGCGGCAGAACATTCAGCTAAACGATAAACATTGGCTTCACGAGATCTAAAATCGCCGCCTTTTATAGTATCATAAAACATTCTAAAAGTACTGTCGCCATCATTTTTGTAGTTTTTAGCAGCGTTTACACCGCCTTGTGCAGCAACAGAATGCGCACGTCTGGGAGAATCCTGAAAACAAAATGATTTTACATTGTAACCTTGTTCTGCTAATGAAGCGGCACAGGAAGCTCCTGCGAGTCCTGTGCCGACAACTATGACATTTAATTTTTTTCTGTTTGCAGGATTTACAAGTTTAGCTTTTGACTTGTAAAGATTCCATTTATCAGCAAGTGGGCCTTCGGGTATTTTTGATTCCATCATTTTTAAGTTTTTAAAATGAATTCAAACAAAATTTAAAAAGTAACTTTATGGACCCTAATTTAATATAAAAATCTTATAAAATAAAATTATTGTTTACTGATTGTCATTGCTTTACTGCTTGCATTAGTTTTTAAGAAATAAATTCCGCTAGCATATTCTGAAATTGAAATTACATTTCCTGAACCTTCTTTAAGTTTACTTCCAGAAACAGAATAAATTGTCCATTCTAAGTCTTTTGAAAGATGAAAAATTCCTTTTGAAGGATTAGGGTAAACGATGATTTTATTCGATTCTCCATTCGGATTTTCAACTCCTAAATTGCAATTATTTACGGTATATTGAACTTTCTTCGTATTATTTCCGTTTGAATTGGTTACAGTCAAAGAAACTTCTCTTGTTCCTTCAGTAGAAAAAATAACCGAATGCGGACCAACTCCTGTTGCAGTTGCTGGCTGTGCGCCAGTTCCGAAATTCCATGCATAACTATCAACAGTTCCAACAGAAACCGAAGTGAAATTTACAGCAGCATTAAGGCAACCTGTTTGCGGACTAAATTCGAAATCGGCAATAGGAGTTGTGTTGTTTGCTGATAATACAAACTCCATTTTGTTGACATTGATGTCGTTTTCATCAAAATATAAAGTGATTATATGATTTCCCTGTGTCAAAGGAATATTAGGAACTGCGACCGTCTGCCATGCTTGAAAACCTCCAGTATTTGGAATATTTACAACTCCTGTTACATTTACGCCGTCAACTTCAAGATGTAATTTTCGCGTAGCATATGGTGTAGAAATTCTCAAATTTATCGTGTAATTACCAGTTGTATTTACTTTTGCGGTATATTTTAGCCATTCGTCTTTAGCCACATACGCTAAATTGAATCCGCCTTCGTTGCATGCTTCAGTTCCAACACCGTCGCCAGCTCTGTAAGCAGTATCTCCACCGCCATTTTTATCTAGAAATGCACCTGGACCAATATCGTAATTTTCTGCTTCAATAATTCCTGGAATTTGAGCTACTATTCCTTGATAAGGTGCGTTTTGCAATGTTGTTGCATTATAAAATGCTGTGTAAGTAATTGTACCATTTGCAGGCGCTTTAAACGTTTGATTTGGAGTTCCGCCTTGGCTCCAATGATCAAAATCGTAACGAATATTGCCAACATATTGTGGAGTTGGTGCGTTTAAAGTCTGTAATGCTGCATTTGCCACAACTTGTTTTGTAGAAGGCGCTGTAACAGGTTTTTGGTTGAATTCTAAATTAAGCGGAACAGGTGAACTTGTTGCTGTAACATCAACCAAGTTAGGTTTGATATCTACAAAAGCAGTTCCAGTTAAACCATTGCTATCCGTAACTTTTACGGTAAAACGATACCAAACATTTGGCGTTTTTTCACCTTGATTAGAAGTTGTAAAATTACCTGATTTCACGCCCTGCGGACTTGCTCCAGGATGCGAATGTCCAGCTCCAGGAATGTCTTCATGAAAAAGATCCATACTCCAAGAATAAGCGCTTGCAGGAAGTGCGCCATCTTCAACATCAGTTCCATTAGCTTCAAAATGAACGATATCGTCGGCATTCCATTTTAAACTTGGTAATGGCGAAACTATCGAAACTGTTGGTGCATTGCTAAATGGTGTTACTGTTAATGCTGCTTGATTACTGGTTACATTTCCTGCAGTATTGGTAACTACAACTCTGTAATTTCCTGCATTAGAATTTGTAACGTTTGGAATCGTATAACTTGCGCCAGTTGCTCCATTTATATTTTGATTGTTAAATTGCCATTGATACGTTAATCCAGTTCCACTTGCAGAAACGGTAAAAGTTACCGGATTGGTTTCCATGATACTTTGAGAAACAGGATGGTTTACAATTGTCGGCGCTGCAGTTTCGATGTAATCTAGTTTGATTAAAGAACCGTTATTTCCGTAAGCGCAATAATAAATATAACCGTCGTTTCCTAACATCATTTCTAATGCTTGTTGTTGTGGAGCTGTAAAAAAGACCGTTGAAACAGTATCTGCAACATTTGGGTCAAACGATCTGATTTCTGTTCTAACAAAATCTTTAATAATAAATTTTCCCTGAAGATTTGGATATCTAGAAATGGCAGGATTATACAAAACACCATTTGTCAATGCGTTTCCAATACTTCCAGTTGCGTACGTAAAAATCGGATTGGTAAATAAATTGGTTTCCGTTTGTTTACCGTCGCCACCTTGTGGATGTCCCCACGCGTAATTGCGAATTGTAGGATTGCTGATTTCGTTTATCTCTTCCCATGAAGTTCCAACATCCAAAACAAATAATTTATTGGCAACAGGATTCGCGACAAGTCTCCAGGGATTTCTAAAACCATAAACCCAGATGCTTTGTCTTTGCACAGAGCCGCTTCCGTAAAATGGATTTCCAGGCGCTGGCTGTCCGTCTTCTGTTATTCGAAGAATTTTTCCTTTGTAAGTATCTAAATCTTGTGAATTGGTATTCAATTGACTGTCTCCAACGGTTACATACAAATAACCATTAAAGAATTTTAAATCGCCACCATTATGAAATCCGCCACCAATGGGTTCTAAAAGTAAAATCTCTTGTCTGCTTACAACTTGATTGGTATTGTTAATTTTAACTCGTTCAATGCGGTGACGAATTACAGTTCCGTCATTAATCGAATAAAAAACATAAATGTAGCCGTTGGTAGCAAAATCAGGATGCAAAGTGATTCCTAATAATCCCTGTTCGTTGTCTGTAACGGTTGTAACAGTAAAAACAGTCGAAACGACATTGTTTTGAAATACCTTTACAATACCGCCTCTTTCTGCTATAAAAATCCTTCCGTCTGAAGATTGTTCTAAAGCTAAACCTTCTTTAATTACAGAAGTTGGAGCTAGATTTTGAGTGATGTATTGACCGTAAGTTTTTGAGGAAATAAATAAACCGAGAATCAATAATACGTATAAAAATTGCGGTTTCCTGAGAGTATTAAGTAATTGTTTTTTCATAATTATTCAGAATTTTAAAAGATTTGGGTAATCAAATTTAAAGCTTTTCTGTATAATTTATGGAAATTGAAATATCGATCTTTTTCTAACAAAGATTAAGAAATTGTAAAGAGCAGTAAGGCTCTACAATTAGAACTGTGCTGTAAAGTTTTTGTAGTGTTTGAATTTATTATTTATAAGATGAAACGAAACGCTTTTTAAACTATTTGCCAATAATTTGTTTTCGATGTAAAGTTCCCCAATCTTTGAGAGCCATGATGACATTAGTAAGCGATTTGCTGTGTTCGGTTCTTGAATATTCTACCATTGCGGAAAAGTATCATAAACCGTTCTAATTACCAATTTATTGATTTCTAAATCTTTCAATTCTTTAGAAAGCATTTTGTCTGTAATTCCGTTAATGTCTTTTGAGATTTCTTTAAATCTTTTTGGACGATCAGAAAGCGCAATTAAAATAGGAAGTTTCCATCTTCCGCTCAAAACTTCTAATGCATCTCTCACGGGGAGCAATGCGCCCATACATTCTTGCGGTTTGCAATTCTTTTCGTTTATTTCCTGTGTTTTTGTTTCGATTTCCATAATTTGTTACTTACTATCCCCAAAGATAGCGCTATCCTTCAGGATAGTACTATAAAAGAGATAGTAAATGTAGATAAGTTTGTATTGTAAAACAAATTTATAAATCATGAGCCAAAAAATTCTAAAAATAATTACAAGTACTAAGGGAGAAACTTCTTTTAGTAATCAATTGTCTGACGCTGTTATTGAAAAACTAAAAGCAGCAAATCCAGACAGTAATGTACAAACACTGGATCTTTCTAAAACACCTTTACCATATTTAACAGATTCGCATATTAGTGCTGTATATGCACCTACAGAATCACATTCAGCAGAACAAACAGCAGCATTAAGACATTCTGATGAAGCGATTGAACGTTTATTAGATTCGGATGTTATTGTAATTGGAGTTCCTTTATACAATTTCGGAATTCCTGCAGTTTTAAAAGGTTGGATTGATCAAGTTGCCAGAGCTGGAAAAACTTTTAGCTACAGTGCCGAAGGACCAAAAGGATTGGTTACCGATAAAAAAGTATATCTTTCAATTGCATCTGGAGCGATATTTTCTGAAGGTCCATACAAAAGCTACGATTTTTCGGAATCGTATTTACGAGCTGTGTTTGGTTTTTTAGGAATGACTGATGTAACAACATTTCGAGTAGAAGGAACTGCAATTCCTGATTTTGCAGAAAACGCTTTGCCAAAAGCTTTGTCTGCTGTCGAGGAATTTGCTTTTTAAATTTTAAGATAAATTCTGTATTTCTATTGCAATAAGAAACCCGACAAATTTTTAAAATCTGTCGGGTTCTTTTATATTATTTCTCAATAATCATGGTAACACCTTGTCCGCCAGCGGCACAAATAGAAATTAATCCTCTTCCAGAACCTTTTTCATTTAATAATTTTGCCATTACACCAATAATTCTTCCGCCTGTAGCGGCAAATGGGTGAGCAGCTGCCAAACTGCTTCCTTTTACATTTAATTTATTTCGATCAATTGCGCCAAGTGGTTTCTTTAAACCTATTTCAGCACTTAATTCTGGGCTTTCCCAAATTTTAAAGTTGCTAAGGTTTGTGCTGCAAAAGCTTCGTGAATTTCGTAATAATCAAAATCTTGCAAGTTTAATTCTGCTTTTTCTAACATTCTAGAAGCAGCAAATACAGGTGCTAATAAAAGATTCTGCTGATTTTTAACATATTCTATTGCGGCAATTTCAGCGAAAGTAATATAAGCCAAAATCGGAAGTCCTTGTTCGTTTGCCCATTCTTCACTAGCCAAAAGAATACACGATGCTCCGTCTGTAAGTGGAGTAGAATTTCCTGCTGTTAAAGTTCCATTTACTTTGTCGAAAGCAGGATTTAATTTTGCTAATTTTTCAATTGTGCTGTCTTTTCTCAGATTATTGTCTTTTTCTAATCCGTTGAAAGGCGTAATCATATCATCAAAAAAACCTTCATCGTATGCTTTTGCCATATTCAAATGACTTTTTAAAGCAAATTCATCTTGTTCTTCTCTAGGTATTTTATAATATTTTGCAGTAATTTCAGTATGTCCGCCCATTGAAAGTCCGGTTTGAGATTCTTCATTACGAGGAACCAACGGACTTAAATCTTTTGGACGAAGTTTTAAAAAGGTTTTAATTTTTCCTCCTAATGATTTTGCATATCGTGCTTCTAATAATATTTTTCTAAGTTTTTCGCTCACTGCAATAGGCATGTCACTAATAGAATCTACGCCGCCTGCAATTCCAGAATCAATTTGACCCAAAGCAATTTTATTAGCAATATAAATAGCACTTTCGATTCCAGTATCACAGGCTTGCTGTAAATCGCAAGCAGGAGTTGCAGGGTCGAGGCTGGTTTGTATCACACATTCGCGAATCAAATTATTGTCGTAAGTATGTTTAATGACAGCACCTCCAGCAACTTCACCTAATAATTTTCCTTTCAAATTACATTTATCAATCAATCCATCAAGCGCAGCAATCATCATTTCTTTATTTCCAACATTCGAATAGGCCGTATTTGCTCTTGCAAAAGGAATTCTGTTGTAACCCACAATGGCTACTTTTCTTATTGTATTTGATTTCATATCGGGATATTATTAAGTGAAAATTTTGTGATTTTTAGCATTATAAAGATAAAAATACAATTCGGGATTTGTACTTAATGTAGATTAATTTCTAAGGAAATACTTCATAAGTAAATTTTCAGACTGTGAATCCTTACTAATTGCTTATAAATTGTTACATTTATTTAGAATGAATAAAAATAATTTGGAAAAGTTAAGATTTGAATTTACTTTTGTCGCATAAAATTTAAAACCAAACCAAAATGAAATTAGTTTTTAATATGAAATTTATTTTCCTTGTGTTTTTATTCAGTTCATTAAATATGATTGGACAAGAGCTAGGAACAATAAATGGAAAAGTTTCTTTAAGCGGAAATAAACCCGCAGGAGATATTTCTGTAACTCTAAAAGGAACAAAATATTCAGATGTTACTAGTGTTTCAGGTCATTACGAAATTAAAAATGTTAAACCTGGAACCTATACAATCCTGTTGAGAGGTGTTGGAATTCAGCCAATTCAGGATAATATTGTAGTAAGTGCGAAACAAGCAACTACGAAGAATTTTTCACTTTCAGAAAGCCAAGAAGATCTTGAAGAAGTGGTAATTAAAAAGAATAAATACAAGCAAGACAAGCCTTCGTTGTCATTACGTCTTCAAACACCAGTTTTAGAAATTCCACAAAACGTTCAAATTGTAAGCGGTCAAACGTTAAAAGATCAGCAAATTACAAGTATGAGCGACGGAGTAATTCGTAATGTGAGTGGTGCTGTTGGCTTAGAACACTGGGGAGATTTGTATACCAATATTACAATGAGAGGTTCTCAAATTCAAGCTTTTAGAAACGGATTTAACGTAGTTTCTTCTTTCTGGGGACCATTAACAGAAGATATGAGTTTTGTAGATCATATTGAATTTGTAAAAGGACCAGCAGGATTTATGCTTTCTAGCGGTGATCCAAGCGGATTATACAATGTGGTAACTAAAAAACCAACGGGAGTTACCAAAGGCGAAGTTACAGCAACTGCAGGAAGTTATGATTTCTACAGAGTAAGTCTTGACCTTGACGGAAAATTAGATAAAAAAGGAAAATTATTATACAGATTCAACGGATCTGCACAAAATAAAGGTTCGCACCGTCCTTTTGAACGCAACAATCGTTATGTAATTGCTCCGGTACTTTCATATCAGATTGATGATAAAACAAAAATTACTGCCGAATACAATTTTCAGTTCGCTAATATGACAGAAGTTGGTTCTTACTACGTTTTCGGACCAGCAGCGGGTGGTTATGCGACTTTACCAGTTGGTTTTACAATGACGCAGCCAGGACTTCCAGATACGAATATTCAAGATCACAGTGGATATTTAATGTTTGAACATAAATTTGACGAAAACTGGAAACTTAGTGCACAGACTTCTTACTTTAAATACATTCAACAAGGATACAGTTCTTGGCCTGGAGCGGTTGGACCTGGACCTGTTGACAGAGATTTCGATGGTGTCAATGAAGGAAATCTTGCTTATGGAGACATTATTAGAAATGTTGGTATTTGGGATGCCGAAAGCAACATGTATTTGGGACAAGTATTTGTAAACGGAAAATTCAATACAGGAAATGTTACACATAAAATATTAGGTGGAGTTGATTTAGGAAGCAAAGATTATATGGCAGATTGGGGACAATCTCATGATTTAGATACGCCAGCCAATCCATTTAATGTTTACAATCCGAATTATGGTGCGCCATCTAATGGTTTTCCACAATTTGATCATACGACACCACTTTCTGTTAGAGCAAAAGCAATTGGTGGTTTAATGAGTACAGAATATGCTGCGGGATATGTTCAGGATGAAATTGGTTTCTTTGAAAATAAAGTAAGATTAACCCTTGCGGGAAGATATACTTGGATCAGTCAAGCAAGTTGGGGTGGAGCTCCGATTTCTGACAGCCATATTACGCCTCGTGCTGGTTTAAGTATTTCAATAGACGAAAATACTTCTGTTTACGGATTATACGATCAAGCTTTTATTCCGCAATCTGGTATTATTAAAAACGGCGATAAAGTAAAACCTCTTACAGGTAACAATACAGAAGTTGGTATTAAGAGAGATTGGTTTGATGGTTCTTGGAGTACTACTTTGTCAGCTTACAGTATTTTAAAGAAAAACGAACTTACAGGCGACCCTGCAAATACTCCAGGGCAGCAGTTTAGTGTTGTTTTGGGAGAAAAAAGAGCGCAAGGTGTTGAATTTGACGTTAGAGGAAAAATATTTGAGGGGCTTAATTTAATTGCAAATTATGCTTTCACAGAATCTATTGTAAATGAAGTTGATCCTGCGGTTTCTGCAGCAACTGGAATTAAGAAAGGAGATATTGTACCAGGTTACGCTAAACATACAGCCAATGCATGGTTAAATTATACGCTTCAAAACGGTAAATTAAAAGGATTTGGAGCTTCTATTGGAGGAACTTTCCTTGACGGTCGTCAAACAGATACTTGGAGTGTAGGATTGCAAAAATTACCTTCTTACTTTAAATTAGACGGAGGTTTATCTTATGAAACAGGTAAAATTAAAGTTACAGCAAACGTATTCAATATCTTAGATAAATATTTATATAGCGGTTCTTATTACAGCTGGTTAAATGCTTATTACTGGCAGACTGAACAACCAAGAAACTTTAGAGTTGGTGTTACTTACAAATTCTAGTTTTTTTTTGAAGGTTCAAAGTTACAGAGATACTGAGGTTCTGAGGTTCTGAGGTTCTGAGGTTTTGAGAAAAATTATTTTCTTATGAATTGCCTCCAGTTTTAACTGGAGGTAACATAAAAATATAAAAAAAGGGCTTTAGCCAAACTCATAAGTTTGGCTAAAGCCCTTTTTATTTTCTTCTCTATTTACATCCAGCTAAAGCTGGACGCTATTCAAAAATCAAGAATAAAAGAAAAAAAAATCCTTTTTAATCCTCTTAATCTGTGGCATAAAAAAAATTATCCCTTTCTAATCAACGGAATCAATTTTGTTCCAATTAATTCTATTGCATTCATTAATTGTTTATGATTTAATCCAGCATTATCCATTTGGAAAGTAAAACGGTCAACGCCTCCAAGTGCTTCGCTGTGACGAAGGATTTTTTCTGCGGTACGTTCTGGACTTCCAACAATTAAAACACCCAAATCATCAATTAATCCATCAAATTTGCCTTTTGTTACAGGCGGCCAGCCTCTTTCATAACCTAATTTTGTCCATAATTCGGCATAACCTGGATAATAATCTTCAATCGCACTTTCTGTAGTTGCACCAATATAACCTGGCGAATGCAATCCGACTTTTAATTCTTCTGGTTTGTAGCCCGCTGCTTTTCCCGCTTGACGGTATAAATCGACTAAAGGTTTAAAACGATGTGTTTGTCCGCCAATAACAGCAACCATTAAAGGAAGTCCAAGCGAGCCTGCTCTGATAAAAGATTCAGGTGTTCCGCCAACTCCAAGCCAAATCGGCATTTTTTCCTGTAAAGCTCTCGGATAAACTGGCAAATCGTTAATCGCTGGACGAAATTTTCCTTGCCAAGTCACAAATTCATTGTCGCGAATCTGTAAAAGCAATTCTAATTTTTCGCTGAAAAGCGCATCATAATCATTCAAATTATAACCAAAAAGGGGATAAGCTTCAATAGAAGATCCGCGACCCACTACAATTTCTGCTCTTCCTTTCGAAATCAAATCTAAAGTCGCAAAACTTTGATAAACTCGTACCGGATCTGCTGCACTCAAAACAGAAACCGCACTTGCCAATCGTATATTTTTGGTTCTTGCCGCTGCTGCACTCAAAATAACAGCGGTTGCAGAATCTAAAAATTCTTTTTTATGATGTTCTCCAATTCCGAAAACATCAAGACCAACTTGATCTGCAAATTCAATTCTTTGCAATAATTGTTCCATAGCATCAACACTGCTCAAAGTGTTGTTATCGCCATACATTGCCGAAGCAAAACTGTCTATTCCTATTTCCATATTTTTTTATTTTTTGCTTTAAGTATTAAGCTTTAGGCTATAAGCATTTTAGGAAGCCTAAAGCCTAAAGCTTATTGCCTAAAGCAATATTTAATGTGAGAATCCGAATGAAATACTAATAATGATAATCAGAATTACAATTAAAGTAATGCCGACATACAAATAATCTTTCTCCAATAAAAAAGAAAATAACGAAAGCAAAACACGTAAAACTGGCGTTAAAAACAATAAAATAATTCCCGTGAATATTAACGATGCTCCATCTCCCTTAATTGCGCCTTCATAAATATTTGCAATTACTTCAAATATATTACGATCGTTTTCTTTAAAAACAGAATAATCTTCAATTTGGCTTCCGTGGTTCATTAAATAAACGATTCCGCCAATAAATGCAACTGATAACGAAATCCAAACACCATAACGAAGTAAATTTCCGATGATGGTTTGAAAATCTTTTTCTCCAAATTTTTCTTCTTGTATCATATTAGATTTTTCCATTTAGTCCGTTATAAATCATATTTACTGCTAAAACAAAAATCAAACAAGCAAAAAAGATTCTCAATTTCTTCGGATTTGTTCGCACTAAGATTTTAGCGCCGGCCATTGCTCCAAACAAAACGCCGATTACAACTGGCATACAGATTCCAGGTTCAATATATCCTTTTTGAATGTAAATCACAGAACTTGCCATTGCTGTAACACCCATCATAAAATTACTTGTAGTAGTAGAAACTTTAAAAGGAACTCTCATAATGTTGTCCATTGCAATAACTTTAAAAGCACCAGAACCAATTCCTAATAAACCAGACATCATTCCAGCAATTCCCATCATACTGAAACCACCAATTACATTTTTAGTTCCGTATTTTACTACTTCGCCATCGTGCGTTGGATAAGTTCCTTCTAATTTTAATTTTTTTGCCAGCGGACTAGATTCTAAAACAATATGTTCTTCTTTTTTTCGAAGTGAATTAATAGCCGAAAAAATCAACGTTAAACCGAATAAAACGGCGATAAATGAAGTAGGAGCAACGGTAGAAAGTAACGCACCGCAAACGGCTCCGATAGTGGTGGCGATTTCAAGAAAAATTCCCATTCGCATGTTGGTAATTCCTTCTTTTACATAAGCTGCCGCAGAGCCTGAAGAGGTTGCGATAACGGAGACTAAAGCGGCTCCAATGGCATAATGAATGTCGACACCGAGAATAATAGTAAGAAGCGGAATGATAATAATTCCACCTCCTAAGCCTGATAATGAACCGATAAAGCCTGCTAAAAAAGCACCCAGAATCATAATCAGCGTAAAGGTAAGTATTGTCATTTAAGATATGTTTTTGTATCTGCTAATTTACGAATACAAATTTGTTCATGAACTTAAATATACCTTAAAAATGGATTTGGTTATTAATTGTTAATGGTGAATTGTAAATTGTTAATTTTTTTTAGCAGCTGGAACTTTGTCAAAGTTTTAAACTTTGACAAAGTTGATCGACTAAATGAATTACTCAAAACTAAAGCAATCAACCATTAACAATTTACAATTCACCATTAAAAATTAAATTCTATTATCTACAGCAAAAGACGATTTACCAATATTAGCAAGCAATAAAGCCGCTGCTGCACTTGTCCAAACCGAATAATCGAAAGGTGCTTTTACTGAAACAGAAACTGCCATTGCAAAGCCAAAAAAGAACAATAAAAAAGCAGTTCCTAAAGCAGCAAGTCTTGTTTTAAATCCGAATAAGAGTAATAAACTTAACAAAACTTCTAAAAAAGTAGCGATTCCGCCTAGAATTTCTGCCGTTGCTTTATTTGCGTAAGTATTTAAAGTATTGGTATAAATAACGAAGTTTTCCCAATTTCCCCAAGCAACTCCGTTTGAGCCTGGAGCGCCCCAAATTCCAAAACGATCTGCTACCGCCGAAAGCATTGTGATTGCTAAAACTATTCTTAAAATTAAACCTGCTTCTAGTATGGTTATGTTTTTCATTCTAAATATTAATTTTTATTTCGATTTCATTAAACAAATTTCTTTTTTTGAAAAGCAAAAGAAAATCGTCTGGTCATTTTGTAATAACGACAGAATGAACTTCAAATTGTTTAGAATTATCGATAAAATGCTTAAAAAGTCGACAAAAACTATTTAATCTGTTTTTTGAATGCTTTCAAATTATATTTTTATGATTCGTTATTCGGACTTATTTGAAGATGATCCAGTTTTTTTCCTACCAAAGTTTTTCCTCCTACAACATTAAATCCGAGTTTTAAATAAAGATTTTTCGCCAACGGATTATCTTCTTCAACCAATAAACCTAAAGTTTCATTTTTTTGAGTTACATATTCATTAATTAGAAATAAAAGTAATTTTGAACCAATTCCTTTTCCTTGATATTTCGGATTTACACCCAAAGAATCGATATAAAATTCTCCTTCTTTTGTTTCAAACTCTGGATCGAATTCAGGATTATGGTTTTTTCTAACATATTCAATTATCGGATTTCGTAATGCTTCAATATCTGCACTTTTATAAATGTTTACTGCTCCGATAATTTCGTCATTTTCTTCCGCGACAAAGCAATTTTGATACGAATATTGGTTGTTTTCTCTTTCGATGAAATAGAGCAGGAAATCTTTCGCGGAAGCGTAATCTTCTTTCGCTATAAATTTGTAAATGATGTCTTCCATTGCTAATAATAATATAGGAGCAATATATTTTGAGTCGGATATTTTAGCTTTTCTAATATTCATTTTGAAGTGTTTTTAGCAAATTTAAAGTTTTATTTAAACACATAATCCCGAAGCTTCGGGATAGTTTATGCTCTTTCTTGCACGATAGTTTTGTCATCCTGACGAAGGAAGGATCTCCGCAAGTAGCTCCGCATAGTGAATTGCTAATCTTTGTTGAGTTTCTTGTGGAGATCCTTCCTTCGTCAGGATGACAAACTGTTCGGACTAATTGTGCGCAAAACAAAAAAATCTTAGTCTCTTAGGAACTTAGTTCGATATTTATTGGGATAGCATCTTTGAAAAAAATATACAAATATAGACTCAAAATATACCAATTCTAACATTTAAACAGCTTGTATCTTTGTTACTATATTTTAAACCAAAATTTAAAAACATGAAAGCAATAGGATTTAAAACCTCATTACCTATAGAAAACCCAGAAAGTTTTATCGAATTTGAAGCCGTAAAACCAATACCTGGACCACACGATTTATTAGTGAAAATTGATGCGATTTCTGTAAATCCAGTCGATTTTAAAATTCGCCAAAGCGGTGCAAAAGATACCGTTTTAGAAACTCCAAAAATTATTGGTTGGGATGCCGTTGGAATTGTACAATCGGTTGGAGAAAATGTTACTTTGTTTGAAGTTGGAGATTCAGTTTATTACGCTGGAGATATCACAAAACAAGGAAGCAATGCTGAATATCAGATTATTGATGAAAGAATTGTCGGTAGAAAACCAAAATCATTAAGCGTTGAAGAAGCTGCCGTAATTCCGTTGACGGCTTTAACGGCTTGGGAAATTTTGTTTGACAGAATTAGAATTAGCGCTGAAAAAGACAAAGGAAAATCGATTTTAATTATTGGCGGCGCAGGTGGAGTGGGTTCGATTGCAATTCAATTGGCTAAGAAAATTGCTGGTTTGAATGTTATTGCAACTGCGTCGCGTCCTGAAACAATTGATTGGTGTAAACAGCAAGGAGCTGATTTTGTGGTAGATCATAAAGATTTGATTGCCTCAGTTAGAGAAGCTGGTTTCGAAAATGTCGATTTTATCTTAGATTTTGTAGATACCAATGCGTATTGGGATATAATGGTAGAATTGATTAAACCGCAAGGTCACATTGCATCGATTACAGGAAGTAGTGAACCAGTTGTTTTAAACAAATTGAAAAGTAAAAGTGTTTCATTTTCATGGGAATTGATGTACACACGTTCTATGTATCAAACAGAAGATATGGTAGAACAGCATAATATTTTGAATATCGTGGCAGATTTGTTAGATGACGGAATCCTGAAAACGACTTTGAACACAACTCTAAACGGATTAACAGCAGAAAATCTTAAAAAATCACACGAATTCTTAGAATCTGGAAGAACAATTGGAAAGATTGCTATAAAGTTTTAATGAAGCAATCAAAAGGATAGTGTAGAAAGGTTTTATTTAGAATGATTTTTAATAATATTGTTTTAGGAAAACAATTTTTTGTATTTTAGTTGTCTTACAAGCCAAATTTGTATTTAAATTTTTAACCTAAACAAACATTTATTTATGATTTCAAAAAACACAGACCTCGGATTATTGCTATTGCGTATCAGCGTTGGCGGATTAATGCTTTTTCACGGTGTTTCTAAATTGATTCACGGAATTTCATTTTTAGTAGACAACATGGGCGCATTTGGATACGCCGTTTACATTGGTGAAGTTTTAGCACCAATCGCCATTCTAATCGGATTTAGAACTAGAATTGCCGCAGTTCTTCTTGCTATAACTTGTGTTGTTGCAGTTGCTACAGCTCACGCTCAAGAAATTTTTACCATTAGTGAACATGGAGGTTATGCTTTAGAATTATTAGGACTTTACTTTTTTGGTGCTCTTGCTTTGTTCTTTACTGGAGCTGGTAAATATGCAGTTTCTAATAAAAATCAGTGGGATTAATTAAGTTGCTAAGGTTCTGAGATACTAAGTTACTAAGATAAAAAAAGGTTCAAGTTTTTAATTTGAACCCTTTTTTTGAGTTTACCTGTTTGCCTGAATATACTCCGACGGCGACATATTGAAATGTTTTTGGAAATTTCGCCCGAAGCTGGTTTGCGATTTATAACCGACCATTTCTGCAATTTCGTACATTTTATAGTTTTCATTTAATAACAATTCTGCGGCTCTTTTAAGTCGAACAATGTTAATCAATTCGTTCGGACTCAGATTCGTAATATCTTTAATTTTTCTGTATAAAGTCGAACGGCTCATATTCATGATTTCTGCCAACGATTCTACGCTTAAATCCTGATCGGTTATGTTTTTAAGAATTTCATCATCTAATTTTTTCAAGAATTTTTCGTCTGTTTTATTGTGTGCGATACTTTTTATATGAGAAAGCGGAGAACTCGCATAATAATTCATGATTTGTCTTCGGTTTTCAATCAAATTATTGGCTTGCACTTTTAAATAATCCATCGAAAAAGGTTTTGCAACGTATGCGTCTGCGCCGACTTCAAGTCCATCAATTTGTGATTTTAAAGAGTTTTTAGCTGTCAATAAAATTACAGGAATATGACTGGTTTCGAGATTTGTTTTAATCTTTTTACACATCGTAATTCCGTCCATAACAGGCATTGTAACATCTGAAATAACGAGTTGGATGTTTTCGTTATGAATAATTTTTAGTGCTTCTTCGCCGTTTTCTGCTTTTAGAATGGCATAAGTTGAAGCCAATTCAGTTGTAATGAAGCTTAAAAGATCTTCATTGTCTTCAACAACTAAAATCTGAGGTTTTTCATTTTTAATTTCAACAGGTTCTTTTGGCGTTTCGTTTTCCGTTTGCTCTTTTTCAGAATCGGCATAAAACATAAATTCTTCTTCTTGATGTAAAGGAACCACCAATTCGAAAATATTATAATTTGAATCGGCAACCAATTCTAAACTTCCGTTGTGCAATTGCGCCAAAGAATGTGCGAGCGAAAGTCCGATTCCTGTTCCTGAAGCAATGCTATTGTCATCAACTCTAAAAAATGGTTCGAAAATTTTATTTTTTAAGTGAATAGGAATCACTTTGCCATCATTTTTTACGACCAAAGTCAGTTTCTTTTCATCTCTAAATAAAGAAATCGAAACTTTTTTATTTGAATATTTAATGGCATTGTTAATCAAATTGCTCAAAATCTTCTTAAAAGCTTCTTTGTCTACAAAAGCATGAATGTCTTTTTCTCCCAATTCCAATTGAAAATCCAATTCGCGTTCTTCAATTAACTGACTGAATCTCAAATGAAAATTTCGAACCATAGAAGAAATATTCGCTTCGACGAAAGTCAATTTCAATCCGCCGATTTCCGATTTTCTAAAATCTAGCAATTCATTCACCAATTTTAATAATCGAGAAGTGTTTTTCTTCATAATAGAAAGATGCTGTGGCACTTCTTCCAATTCATGATTCAAACCTAAAAGTTTTTCTAGCGGACCTTTAATTAATGTTAAAGGCGTTCTAATTTCGTGCGCTACATTCGTAAAAAAGTCAATTTTCGCCTGATAGATTTCCTTCTCTTTTTCGTCATTTAAATGCTTTATTTTACGGTTATTTTTAATCTGAGTTAGATTTTGAGAATAACGAATGATGTAATAAAAACCAGCGCAGATTAATAAGAAATACAGCAAATATGCATAAGTACTGGCATAAAATGGCGGAAGAATTCTAATTTTCAGTTTCACTTCTTTACTCCAAACGCCAAAACTGTTTAGCGATTTTACTTTAAAAACATAATCTCCAGGCGCAAGTTCGGTAAAGAAAACTTTGTTGTTTCTTCCCAAATAAACCCAGTCATTATTAACGTTTTCAAGTTGATACCAATATTCGGTCAATTCGGGTGCGGTGTAGTTTAAAGAGGCAAATTCGAGATTAAAAGACGACTGGCTGTTATTTAATTCTAATTCATCAATAAAAGAAATAGATTGTTCAATAGGCGAGTCGGGGCTGTTAACTTCAATATCCTTATTATTAATCTGAAGATTAGTGATATAAATAAAAGGTGTGTATTTGTTTTTACTGAAATGTTTCGGATTAAAACTGATCATTCCGTTCAAATTTCCGAAATACATATCGCCGTTGGTGTCTTCAAAAGCAGAATTATAATTAAATTGATCGCTCAATAAACCATTTGCCGTTGTAAAAATCTTAATCGTTTTATGATCCGGACCAAATTTTACCAAACCTTTAGAAGTAGTCATCCAAAGATTTTTAGCTTCATCTTCTAAAATCGAATAGAAAACATTACTCGGCATTCCGTTTTTGGTGGTAAATTTTTTAAAAGCGTGTGTTTTTCGATCTACCAGATTTAAACCATTTTCTGTCGCGATCCATAAATTATTAGAACTGTCTTCAAAAATCGTGTTGATGGTATTGTTGCTAATGCTTTTCGGATTTTTATAATCATAAATAAAAACCTCTTTTTTCTTCGTTTTCGGATTGTAAAATAAAAGCCCGTCGCGATAACTCCCAGCCCAAAGATTACCGTCGCTATCTTCTTTAAAATTGGTATAATGATACGTTTCAGGAAAAAATTTCAATATATCGAAGTTGTCAGCTTGTTCATTATATTGATATAATCCTCTAGTCGTAACCACAATAAGATCGCCGTTTTTCTTTTCATAAAAGGAAAAAATAAAATTACTCTGAAGCCCGCTTCTTTGGTCATTTGCGCTGTAATGTTTGACAACTGCGCCAGAATTTCGGTCTAAAACATCTAAACCATGTTCGAAAGTTCCAACCCAAATTTTATCTTTTCTTGGCAATAATGCATGAATATTATAGTATGAAACGCCATTTTTGGTTCCGTTTGGCAAATAAGAAGTAAATTTTTTCGTTTTCGGATTAAAACGATTTATGCCCGCATCTTCAGTTCCAATCCACAAATCGCCTTTTTCGTCTTTATGAATTTCTCTGACAGCACTTCCGCTAATGGAGTTTTGACCTTTCTGCGGAAAATATTTCTTAAACTGTGTGTATTGTTTTTGATGATAATTTATTCCACCAAAATAAGTTCCAATCCAAATTCCGTCTTCTTTATCAATTGTAATAGAATAAGATGCATTATCTGAAATGGCGTACGGATCATTGTAATTTTTAATGAGATTGACAGCCGTTTTGGTTTTTAGATTATACACATAAACACCAGATTCACTGGCAATCCAAAGTTCATCATTTCCTCTTTTCTTAAACTGACGTACAAAAACAGGTTCTCTAACATCAAATTTTAATTCGCTTGTGACTTTAGTTTTTCGATTATAAATCAGAATTCCGTGATCTTGCGTTCCGATTGCAATATTTACATTATCAATAACAAAAATGATTGTAATTCTAAAATTAGCTTTATTGGCTGGCGGATTTAATGGAAAATTCTCGAAAGAAAGGTTTTCTTCAGAATAATGATAGATTTTATTGTATGAAGAAGCCCAAATTTCGCCTTTCGGATCACGCGCTATAGAAGTTGTCGGAAAGTATTTATTGGTATTAAAGGTCGTAGTTTCTTTCTTTTTTGGTGCATACTTATACAAAATGTTGCCAGAAAGAAACCAAATGTTGCCTTTTTGGTCATGATTGATGTCATTGATACGATCATTGATAGCTTCATTTAAAACCGTAAAACGATCTTGTTTTTTATCATAATGGTATAAACCTTTATCTGTTCCGACCCAAATTGTATCATCATATTCATGCATTGACTGAATATAATTGCTTCCTAAACTATGTATTGGGTCGCCATTGCTTCGATAAGTTTTAAAACGATAACCATCAAAACGGTTCAAACCATCTTTGGTTCCAAACCACATAAAGCCGTCATTATCTTGTATTGACGTTAAAACTGTATTGTTAGAAAGTCCTTCTTCAACCTGAAAATGTTTGAAATAATAATCTTGAGCATTCGAAAAATTTATCGAAAAAATGCTAAGAGATATAAAAAGAAAGAATTTACGCATAGTTGTATTTTTTATGATAAAATTATGATTTCTTCAAATCGTGTCAATTTTCTACAAAATGTTGCAAGGCACGAATTTATTGGTCGTATTTATGCAATTTGAATCATTTGAAAGAGATATTGACACAAATGAAGCATTTTATTTTGAATAAAAAGCGTCTACTTTGAATTTTCAAATAAATGATATTGATAAAATTTTAAGGTTAAAAATATACTATCAATAAAATTAAGTTTGAAAAACCAAACCATTAATAATTTTGAAACAAAATGAACAATTTATTACTAGAAGAGAATATTGATTCTTTTTTTGTTCGCATTCCGGACGATTAAAAAATGAATATTTCGTAAACCAACCACAAAAGAAATAAAACTATCTAAAATGCAAAATTCAATGAAAACAAAGCTCACTCACTTTTTAACGAAGAGATATTACCTCTTAGTTTTCTTTAGTTTATTACTGCAGCCGGCTTTTGCCCAACAAATAACCATTACGGGAAAAGTTACAGCCGCAACAGGAGAATCGGTTCCTTTTGCAAATGTTTTAATAAAAGGAACACAAAATGGAACTGCTACCGATTTTGACGGAAGTTTCAAAATCTCAGCAGCAGGAAACCAAACATTAGTTTTTAGCTCGCAAGGCTACAAAACGGTAGAAATGGCCATCAACAATCAAACTTCTATTAATGTTACTTTGCAGGAAGATGCAATGAAACTAGACGAGATAGTTGTTGTAGGTTATGGAACACAACAGAAAAAAGATCTTACAGGAGCAGTTTCTTTAGTAAAAGCTGAAGAAATTCAAAAACGTCAGATTACTACAGTTGCCGACGGATTGCAAGGTTTAGTTACTGGGGTTAAAGTTCGCGGTGGCGGGCGTCCGGGACAAGAAGCAAATGTTGAAATTCGTGGTCTTAAAAATCTTCAAAACACCAATCCATTGTATGTAATTGACGGTTTGGTGACTTCTGCAAACAGAGATTTTAACCCGAATGATATCGAATCGATTCAGGTTTTAAAAGATGCTTCTGCAGCAGCAATCTACGGTTCAAGAGCTGCAAATGGTGTAATTATCATCACTACTAAAAAAGGTAAAAAAGGACCGCTTCAGGTTGAAGTTTCAGCAAAAAGCAGTTTTACAGTTATGCCACGTTACGACTTAATGGGAACTGAAGATTTTGCTAGATTGAATAATATGGCGTACGACAATGCTGGTTTTACAAGACAAAATCTAAACATGGCTGTTGATACAGATTGGCAAGATGCCGTTTTTAAAACAGGTATGATGCAAGACTACAACGCTAGTTTTTCTGGAGGAAGTGAAAACTCAACATTTTTTATGTCTGGAAATTATTTCGGAAATGAAGGAACTGTAGTTGGAACTGATTTTGACAGAATTTCATTCCGTGTAAACTCAAGCGGAACAAAAGGAATTTTCAGTATTGGAGAAAACTTAGCGATCAGTAATTCGAAAACAGATGAAATGGCTGGAAACCCAATTATTGATGTATACAGAATGACGCCAACTATTCCGGTTTACGATCCTAACAATTTAGGAGGATACGGTTACGGAAAACAAGGTGTTGCGGATACTTTTGGTACAAATCCATTAGCAATTTCTGATTTCGCAAATACTACAAATGAGAATTTTAGAATTAGAGGAAACATCTGGTCAGAATTAAAATTTACGCCATGGTTGAAATACCGTTTCAATTTTGGATATGAAACTAGTTTTGATTCTTATAAATTCTTAAGAAAAGTTGGAAACTGGACTTTAAATCAGCCAGTAGATCCATCTTTTACAGATCAAAACAAAGGAAGATCTCAGACAACATTGTTTGAAAACACTTTGACTTTCAAGAAAGAATTCGGAAAACACGATATTACAGTTTTAGTTGGTCAGACTTTTCAAAAAGACAAATACGACCAAATTTACGGACAAAAGAGAAATCTTCCGATAAATTCTGGAACAGGTCAATATTATGATGTTTTAAACCAAGGAAATTCGCCTGTAGTTGGAGGTTTTATTAATGAAGCTGCTTTGGCATCTTACTTAGGAAGAATAGAATACAATTATGACAACCGTTATTTATTAAACGCTGTTTTGAGACGTGACGGATCTTCAAGATTTAGTGACGAAAACAAATGGGGTAATTTCCCTTCTGTTTCTGCAGGTTGGAGAGTAAGCAACGAATCTTTCTTTAAATCTGAATTTATAAAAGATTTAAAATTAAGAGCAAGTTATGGTGAACTAGGTTCTGGTAACATTGGAAACTACGAATACAAAAGCTTCGTGAATAATTTTGGACAAATCGTTTTAGGTAAAGACCAAACTTTGTATCCATCTGCAACTCAAGTTAAATTATCAAACGCGCAATTGCGTTGGGAAAAATTAAAACAAACCAATTTAGGATTAGATTTAGGTGTTTTAAATAATGATTTACGTCTTACAGCTGATTATTTTATTGCTCGTACAGAAGATGTATTATTTGGTTTCCCAATTTTATTGACTACTGGAAATGATGGTGGAAATCCAATTTCTAACGCTGCAACTGTAGAAAATAAAGGTTTTGAATTGGAATTGGCTTACAGCAAAAAAATCAATGAATTCTCATTTAATGCTTCGATCAATTTTACAAAAGTTAACAACAAATTAGTTTCGTTAGGAAATGGTCAAAATGAAAACATTTCTGGAAATACAATTACAAGAGCTGGTTTGCCAGTAGGTATGTGGTATGTTTTACAAACTGACGGATTGTTTCAAAATCAACAAGAAATTGACAACTACAAAAGTGCTGACGGAAAAGTTATTATGCCAGGCGCTGTTCCAGGAGATATTCGTTTTAAAGATACAAATGGAGACGGACAAATTTCAAGTACAGACAAATCGATTGTTGGAAGTCCATGGCCAGAATTTGAAATGGGTTTAAACGCTGGAGCTGAATACAAAGGTTTTGATTTTTCTATGAACTGGATTGGTTCTCACGGGGCAACTGTGTACAACGGATTTAGAAGTGTTGTGGATCGTTTTGATGACAATAGTAACTACAGAGCTGGTGTTCAGCCTTGGACTCCAGAAAATCCAAATACTGATTTTCCTAGAATTACAAAAGGTTCAACTTTAAATTCAAGAGGAGATAGTGACCGTTTCTTAGAAAATGGAGATTTTATCAGACTTAAATACATCGGATTTGGATACAATTTATCACCAGCAATCTTGAAAAACTCAGGTATTTCTAGAGCTAGATTAACATTATCTGCACAAAACATTATTACAATTACTAAATATAAAGGGTTAGATCCTGAATTTACAAACGGTAATATTTTTGAGAGAGGTGTTGACAACGGTGCTTTCCCGAATCTTAAAACGTATTCTTTTGGTGTAGAATTTGGCTTTTAATTTTAAAAAAATAGCGTAATGAAAAAAATAATAATAATAACCGCAGCTTTTCTAGGTCTTGTTTTCACAGCTTGTGACAATGAGTTAGACTTGAATAGCCCAAATGATATAACAACAGACCAGTACTGGAAAACGGAAACAGATGCACAAGCAGGAGTAAACTCTATTTATGCTATGTTTTACAAAGATGGTCTGTGGGCAAGATGGATGTATTTCCGTTTAGATTTGACTTCTGATGAAGGATATAGTGTAAGTCCGTGGACAGAATTGGCCGATTGGACAAGATTCAACTATATCAATTATAATTTTTGGGAAGGAAATGCCGTAACATGGAGAGATACTTATAAAGCTATTTTTAGATGTAATCAAGTTTTAGCAAATGTTCCGAATATCACATTCCAAAATGAAGACGATAAAAAGAAAATTATTGCTCAAGCTAAATTTTTTAGAGCATTACATTACTATTATGCAGCTGTAATTTGGGAAGATATTCCGTTGGTTTTAGAGCCTTCAACTCCAACAGATTTACCACAGCAAAAAAAGGTAACTGAAATATTCGCTCAAATTGAAAAAGATTTAAATGAAGCTTTCCAAGATTTACCAGCTAGCTGGACACAAGATCAACTTGGAAGACCAGATAAAGGAGCAGCAAAAGCTTTTCTTGCAAAATTATACATGCAACAACGTAAATGGGCTGAAGCAAAAACGGCTTTAGAATATTTAATTACTGGAGCAGGAGCGAAGTACAGTTTGACTTCTAATTACAGAGACAATTTTACAGATGTTAATGAAAACAACAGCGAATCTGTTTTTGAAATCCAATTTGGAGATCAAAGAAAAGGTGGGACTGGAGAAGATCAAAATGCTGCTGTTTCTAGTAATCGCGGTCAGTTTTTTGCACCAAGAGGAATCGGCTGGTCAGATGGACAAGCACGTATTTGGTTAGTAAATGCTTTCAAACAAGAAAAAAACAAAGACGGTAATCTGGATGTTCGTTTAAGATGGACTTTATATTATCCTCAATTATTAGCTGATTTTGGCGATAAAACCTATAATAGAAACTGGGAATGGAACAATGACGAAGCTTGGTTTAGAAAAGGAAGTCGTGATTATTACAGAGATAATGAAGACTACTACAGCCAAGTAAACTACAGATTGGTTCGTTATGGTGATATTTTATTGCGTTACGCTGAAGTTTTAAACGAATTAGGAAGTACAGCTGCAGCTTACCAATATGTTGATATGGTGAGAGCTCGTGTAAATATGAACACTTTAGCTGTTGCGCATCCTGAAATTGGAAACAATCATGATTTATTCTTAGAGCGTTTAAAAACAGAAAGAGTTTTAGAATTGGCTGGCGAAAGTGTTCGTTGGGAAGATTTAAAACGTTGGGGAGATTTAGATTCTCAAGCTGCTGTTGATAAAATTGCACTTCGTGATCCAGATTTTAAAAACTTCAAAGTGGGTAAAAATCATAGAATGCCAATTCCACAAGTAGATGTAGATAATAATCCAAATCTAGAACAAAACACTGGATATTAAAAACTGAATTTTTTGAGGGAATCAGATGTACTAATCTGATTCCCTTATCATAAAGAACGATTGTTCAAAAAAATAAAATTGAAAATGAAGAAAGTAAAATTGTGTCTGACATTTATGTTAGCAGGACTGGTATTGCTTAGCTGCAACAACAAAAAGAATAATTCTGAAGAAGCTATAGTTGAAAAAAGAGAAATCTGGACTAAAGAGCAAGCCAACGAATGGTACGCTGAACAACCTTGGTTAGTTGGAGCAAATTATTCTCCTAGCACAGCTATTAACCAGTTAGAGATGTGGCAGGAAGATACTTTTGATCCAAAAAGAATTGATCAGGAATTGGGTTGGGCTGAAGGTTTAGGTATGAATGTAATGCGTGTGTATTTGCACGATTTACTTCATGAGCAAGATCCAGAAGGACTTTACAAACGCATGAATACTTTCTTAGGAATTGCAGATAAACACCACATTAAAACACTTTTTGTTTTGTTCGATTCTTGCTGGGATCCGTTTCCTGCTTTAGGCAAACAACGTGATCCAAAACCGCATACGCATAATTCTGGATGGGTTCAAAGTCCAGGGCAAAAAGTACTTCAGGATAAAACACAATATCCTCGTTTAGAGAAATATGTAAAAGAAACGGTGGCAAAATTTAAAGATGATAAACGTATTTTAGGTTGGGACGTTTGGAACGAACCAGATAACATGACGGGACCATCTTACGAAAAAGTAGAAATTAAAAATAAAGTAGCACTGATTTTACCATTATTAAAAAATGTTTTTGAATGGGCAAGAGAAAGTCATCCTTCACAACCATTAACTTCTGGAGTTTGGTTTGGCGATTGGAGCGATGCAAAGAAAATGTTGCCAATGCATAAGTTACAGATTGCGCAGTCTGATATTGTGACTTTCCATAATTACGAAAAACCACAAGTTTTTGAAAAAGTAATTAAAGAATTACAACGTTACGGAAAACCATTAATCTGTACAGAATATATGGCAAGACCAAACGGAAGCACTTTTGAAGGATTTTTGCCTCTTGCAAGAAAATATAATGTGGGTATGATTAACTGGGGATTTGTAGACGGAAAAACACAAACAAAATACGCTTGGGATAGTTGGACTAAAAAATACACTGCAGAACCAAAATTATGGTTTCACGATGTATTGCACACTGACGGAACTCCATACATAAAAGCCGAAACAGATTTAATCAAGAAGATGACTTCTGAGGCGAATAAGAAAAATTAGACAATTAGATAATGTGTCATTTGATAATTAGATAATTGCTTTTGGCCACAGATTAAAAGGATTGAAAAGGATTTTTTTCTAGTTGTAACATTAAAACATAGCCCAAGGTTTCAACCTTGGGTACGCAATGAATTTCCGCACTCCGTGTTCCCAAGGTTGAAACCTTGGGCTATGTTTGAAAAAAAATCGTTTTAATCTGTGAAATCAGTGGCAAAAAAAATTAGCGAAAATTAGTGGAATTTGTGGCGAAAAAACTTTTAAAACTTTTAGCAGCATGAAAAAAAATACAATAAAACAGCTCTTTTTTCTAGCAGTAATTCTGATTGGATTTTCCGCGAAAGCGCAACAACCAGATCCACCGGGGCAAGTTACAGGAAATGAAAAACCGAAAAACGAAGCCTATCTTTTTGCGCATATGACGCACAACGATTACGGAAGATTGTATTATTCTGTAAGTTTAGATGGACTTCACTGGGAAAATCTTAACAGCGGAAAACGAGTTTTTGAAGATTATAAAGGACATCCCGATATCTGCAAAGGTCCAGATGGAAAATATTACATCGCTGGAAATACTGGAGACGATGCAAAAGCAATCAATATTTGGGTTTCTGATGATTTAATTACTTGGAAAAAACATTCCGATTACACGCCAGATTTAAAAAGTACGCCAGATTATTCAAACGCTTTACAGCGAATTGGCGCTCCAAAATTATATTACGATAAGGATTCTCAAAAGTTCATTATGACTTGGCACACGCCACATTTAGAAGGAATTAAAGGAGATGGAGAACGTTATTGGAGAAGTCAGAGAACGCTTTATGTTTTGTCTAAAGATTTAAAAACTTTCGAAGGACCGCCAAATCGTTTATTCGATTGGGATATGGGAACAATTGATGTTTTTATTCGTAAAGTTGGCGATTCTTATTACGCTGTTATTAAAGACGAAACGTATCCAACTTTGTATTGGACAACAGGAAAAACAATTCGAATTGCCAAATCAAAATCACTTTTAGGACCTTATTCTTTGCCCCAGCAATCTATCAGTCCAAACTTTAGAGAAGCTCCAATGCTGATTCCTTCTCCAGATGATAAAATATGGTATATGTATTACGAACAATATCCAGGCGTTTCATACGGATTGTCAATTGCAGATAATCTAAACGGACCTTGGTTTCAAGCCTCAGGCTACACTTTTTTCTCTGATTGGGACAAATACAGTCTTCCAGAAAAAGTACGCCACGGCTGCATGATTACAATCTCTAAAAAAGAATACGACAGTTTGGTGAAGAAATTTGGCCTTACGAAGAAGTTATAAGTTATGAATTATAACTTATGAATTATGAGTGTTTTTGCCGTACTGGTTAAATGGTTATTTATTGAGGAATAAAATAGCAATCGGCATTCAACTCATAATTTATAACTCCTAATTCATAACTCAAAAAAAATGGTTAGTTAAGTTAGTTTAGTTTAAGTAATTACCAGGCTTATGTGGATATGAGCCTGGTAATTCAATTTTGATTTAGAAAAACATCATGGCATTGATTTTAAAGAATAAATGCCTAATAAATATAAAGTATGAAAAGAAAAAGTATCCTTTTTTTAGCCTTGTTCTCTATGTTAGCTGTTAATGCGCAGTGGAAACCACAAGGAGATAAAATCAAAACAAAATGGGCAGAACAGGTTGATCCTAAAAAGCCTTTACCAGAATATCCTCGTCCAATTATGGAACGTGGCCAATGGAAAAACTTGAATGGTTTATGGAATTATAAAATCCAAGAATTTGGAAAAACAGCACCTTCAAAATACGACGGACAGATTTTGGTTCCTTTTGCGGCAGAATCTAGTTTGTCTGGCGTTATGAAAGACGTGGGTTCAAAAAATGAACTTTGGTACGAAACCAATTTTTCTATTGAATCAAACTGGAATGGAAAAAATATTTTATTGCATTTTGGTGCTGTTGACTGGAAAACAGAAGTTTTTATTAATGATGTAAAAGTAGGTTCGCACACAGGAGGATATACGCCATTTTCGTTTGATATTACACCATTTATTCAAAAGGGAAAAAGTCAAAAATTGGTTGTAAAAGTTTGGGATCCTTCAAACGATGGAACTCAGCCGAGAGGAAAACAAGTTAAAAATCCAGAAGGAATTTGGTATACTCCAGTTACTGGAATTTGGCAAACAGTTTGGATTGAGCCTGTAAATGCTAAAAATATTTCAGAATTAAAAACAACACCAAACATCGATCAAAATACAATTAGTATAAAAGCCGATGTAAAAGGAGCAGAAGCAGGAGATTTAGTTGAAGTTTCAGTTTTAGAAAACGGAAAAGAAATTGCGAAAGAAAAAGCAGTTGTAGGCGAAAGCAATGATATTGTTTTGAATGCACCAAAATTATGGTCGCCAGAAAGTCCGTTTTTATATCAGACAAAAGTTCGTTTAATCAGCAAAAATAAAGTGGTTGACGAAGTGAAAAGTTATTTTGCAATGCGTAAAATTTCATCAAAAAGAGATGAAAATGGTGTTATGAGAATGCAATTGAATAACAAAGATTATTTCCAATTCGGACCTTTAGATCAAGGTTGGTGGCCAGAAGGACTTTACACAGCGCCAACAGATGAAGCTTTAAAATATGATATTATTAAAACGAAAGAATTAGGTTTTAATATGATTCGTAAACACGTAAAAGTAGAGCCAGAGCGTTGGTATACACATTGCGACCAATTAGGAATTCTCGTTTGGCAGGATATGCCAAGCGGTGACGAACAACCGATTTGGCAAGATAAAAAGTATTTTGAAGGAACTGAATTACAGCGTACTCCAAAATCACAAGAAATCTACAAGAAAGAGTGGAAAGAAATTATGGATCATCTGTATTCTTATCCAAGTATCGTAGTTTGGGTTCCTTTTAACGAAGCTTGGGGACAATTCAAAACCGTAGAAATTACAGAATGGACCAAAAATTATGATCCAAGCCGTTTAATCAATTCATCAAGTGGAGGAAATCATTTTCAAACGGGTGATATTTTAGATTTACACAAATATCCAGCGCCAGAATTGTATTTGTATGATGCGAGAAGAGTTACTGTTTTAGGTGAATACGGCGGAATCGGTCTTCCTCTTGAAGGTCATTTATGGAGAGCAAACGACAATTGGGGTTATGTAAAATTTAAAAACGAAGCAGAAGTTACTGCTGAGTATGTAAAATACGCAGAAATCCTTAAAAACTTAGTGAAAACAGGATTTTCAGCAGCAGTTTACACACAAACAACCGATGTTGAAGGCGAAGTAAACGGTTTTATGACTTACGACAGAAAAGTTGACAAAATGGATTTTAAAGCAGTGAATAAGATCAATACAGAAGTTATTAATACTTTAAATAAATAATTTTAAACACATAGAAACACAGATTTTTTAATTATGAAAAAGATTACAAAAGAAACTAGTTTCAAAACAAAGTTCACATAATCTTGTCATTCCGAGGAACGAGGAATCTTCACGAGTAACTCCGTATAGTGAATCGCCAATCTTTGTAGAGTTTCTTGCGGAGATTCCTCGTTCCTCGGAATGACAAAAAAAGGCGATTTACTTTGCGCTCTTCAGCTTCTTGAATTGACAAAGCTGAGAAAAATCTTTGTGAACTTTGCGAAAAACCTTTGCGTCTTTGCGTTAAAAAACCACGCCCAACAATAAAAAAATAAAAATGAAAAAATTCCTAATTCTTTTGCTGTTCACAACCATAAGTTTTGCCCAGCAAAAAACATTCACAAATCCAATTTTGCCATCGGGTGCAGATCCATATAGCACGTATTACAAAGGGTATTATTATTACACGAACACGCTCGGAAACAAATTGGTTTTATGGAAAACAAAAGACTTATCTGATATAAAAAATGCCGAAAGCAAAGTCATTTGGACACCTCCAAAAAACACCAATTACTCTTCTGGAATCTGGGCACCAGAATTTCATATCATAAACGGAAAATGGTATTGCTATTTTGCAGCAGATAATGGAGAAAATCCAAATCACAGAATGTATGTTTTAGAAAACAAATCATCAGATCCGTTTAAAGGAAATTTTGAATTTAAAGGAAAAATAGCTGCCAAAACCGATAAATGGGCAATCGACGGAAATGTTTTTGAACACAAAAAACAGCTTTACATGATTTGGGCAGGTTGGGCAGGCGATACCAACGGACAACAAAATATTTACATCGCTAAAATGAAAAATCCATTAGCAATTGATGGTGAACGTGTTTTGCTTTCTTCACCAACCAACGATTGGGAAACGCACGGAGCATTGCATGATGATGTAAATCCGCCGCAAGTAAATGTAAACGAAGGGCCACAGTTTTTAGAAAGAAACGGTAAAATTTTCATAGTATTTTCAGCAAGTGGCTGTTGGACCGATTTCTATTCTTTAGGTTTATTATCGTTTAATGGCGATACTAATTTATTAGATGCAAAAGCTTGGAAAAAGTCACTAGAGCCAATCTTTAAACAATCAGACAAAAACAAAGTGTACGCGCCGGGCCATAATTCATTTTTTAAATCGCCAGACGGAAAAGAAGATTGGATTTTATACCATGCCAATTCAAATCCTGGAGAAGGTTGCGGAAATAAAAGATCACCAAGAATGCAGAAAATTAATTGGGATGCCAACGGATTTCCAGTTTTAGGAGAACCGGTTAGTGAAGGTACAATCTTGGCAATTCCATCAAAATAAAATACTAACCAGAGGATGAGATTGCTTCGTTCCTCGCAATGACATCAAAATGAAAAATATTCAAATCGCAGCAGTGGTTTTATTAGCGCTTTTTCAATTCAGCTGTAAAGACAGCAAAAAAGAAGAAGTGGTTTCAAAAGAAAATACAGAATTCAAAACAGATTCAGTAAATACCATTTTAGAAGCTAAGAATTTTGATACGATAATCGACGGTAAAAAAGTCGCTTTATATTGGATTGAAAATAAAGGAATAAAAGCCGCTTTTACCAATTACGGAGGACGACTAGTTGGACTTTGGGTTGCCGATAAAAACGGAAAACAAACTGATGTTGTGGTCGGAATGAATAGCGCAAAAGGTTTTAAAACTTCGACAGAACCTTATTTTGGAGCCACAATCGGAAGAGTTGGAAACAGAATAGGAAAAGGGAAATTTACTTTAGAAGGGAAACAATATCAAGTTCCATTAAACAATGGTAAAAATGCTTTGCATGGAGGTGTAAAAGGTTTTCAGGATGTAGTTTGGAATGCTGAAAAGATAGACGGAAAAACGTTGGTTTTAACTTGTGTTTCACCAGATGGTGAACAAGGTTTTCCTGGAAATTTATCTGTAAAAGTAACTTATACACTTACAGATGATAATGCTGTAAAAATGGAGTATGAGGCAACAACAGATAAAACTACTTTGGTAAACTTAACCAATCATGCGTTTTTTAATTTGAATGGAGAAGGAAGCGGGACTATTTTAAATCATGAATTACAGATTTATGCCAACGAATTTACTCCTGTTGATGAAGGTTTGATTCCGAATGGAGAATTAAAAGCTGTAAAAAACACCCCGTTTGATTTTACATCAAAACATACTATTGGAGAAAGAATTGAAACAAAAGACGAACAATTGAAATTTGGTAAAGGTTACGACCACAATTATGTCTTAAATGGCGCTAAAAAAGATGGTTTTATTCATGCAGCAACTATAAAAGGTGATGCTTCAGGAATTACTTTAGATATTTACACAGAAGAACCTGGACTACAGTTTTATAGTGGAAATTTTATGCGGAGTAAAAATACCTTTAAATCAGGTTCAAAGGATGATTTTAGAACTGCTTTTGCTTTAGAAACACAGCACTTTCCAGATGCTCCAAATCAGCCAAAATTTGCTCCGATTACTTTGAAGAAAGGTGAGAAGTATCACACGGTTTCTTTGTATAAATTTTCAGTTCAGAAGTAATTAAATTTTAAAGTATTTCAGTCTAAAATTTTAAACAAAAAGGAAAATTATAATTCAATTTCTAAAAGAAGAAAAGCACTGATTTAATACCTTTTTTTGGTGTTTTTCTTCTATAAGTTTTATCTATACTTTGTTTTTAAGTAATTGATTTTTAGATTTAAATGAATCATTAGTTAAATTAAAAGATTAATATAAAAATGAAAAACTATTTCAGTCTTTTTTTACTTGTTTTTCTTCTTAATTTGTGTGATTCAAAAGCTCAAAATGGAAAAGAAACGACTTTTCAGAATCCAGTTTACAAAAGTGATTTTGCAGACCCAACTGTCATTAAAGCTGCCGATGGATATTTTTATGCGTACGGGACAAATACGAATGTGTCTGGAAAAGAAATTCATATTCAAATTCTAAAATCTAAGAATCTTGTCGATTGGACTTTTGCTGGAGATGCGTTTCCGACAAAACCAAAATGGGCAGATAAAGATTTTTGGGCGCCGCATGTTTTGTATGATGCAAAATTGAAAATGTACTTTTTATATTATTCAGGAGAATCAGATTCGAAAGAAGGAAAATGTTTGGGTGTGGCAGTTTCTAAATCTCCAACAGGACCTTTTGTCGATAAAGGCGAACCTTTGCTTTGCGGAAATGGTTTTATTAATATCGACCCAATGGCATTTGATGATCCAAAAACGGGAAAGAAATTGCTGTATTGGGGTTCTGGTTTTGAAGGTTTAAAAGTGCAAGAACTTTCAGAAGATCGTTTAAATTTTAAAGCAGGAACTTCAATGAAAACATTAGTTAATCCAATCACGAATAATGATCCAGCCAATTACCAAAATTTAGTTGAAGGAAGCTGGGTTACGTATTACGATGGGTTTTATTATCTGTATTATTCTGGAGATAATTGCTGCGGAGACAAAGCGCATTATGCTGTAATGATTGCTAGATCTAAAAACGCAGAAGGTCCTTTTGAGACTTTAGCGGAAGCAGACAAAAAAGAAAACGGTGTCATTTTAAGTAAAAACAAAAAATGGATTGCACCGGGACATAATTCTGTTGTAACTGATGATAAAGGTCAAGAATGGATAGTTTATCATGCCATTGATTCAGATAACCCAAAAAGCGGAAGAATCATTCTGATAGATAAAATAACATACAAAAACGGTTGGCCAATTATAAATGATGGTTCGCCTTCCACAATAAAAATTTCAAAACCCATTGTAAAATGAAAAAAATAGTAAGTATCGCAACTTTGTTGTGCGTCTTTGTGGCATGTTCACAAGAAAAAAATACAGATAAGCCCACAGAATCAAAATCTAAACCTATTTTATTGGCTGATCCGACGGTTTTTTACAACAACGGATTGTATTATTTGTACGGAACAACAACTGGTGATGCTCCAATTGGAGAAGGTTTTCAAGTGTATACTTCATCTGATTTAAAAGCATGGAAAGGTCCTGCCGGTGCTCAAAATGGCCTAGCTCTGAAAAAGGGAGATACTTTCGGAGATAAAGGTTTCTGGGCGCCTCAGGTTCTTTCATACAACAATAAATTTTACATGATTTATACGGCAAATGAAAATATTGCAGTTGCGGTTAGTGATAGTCCGTTAGGACCATTTAAAAGCGAATCTAAAGAACCAATTATAAAAACCGGAAATCAGATTGATCCGTTTATTTTTATTGATGAAGATGGGAAAAAATATCTATATCATGTTCGTTTAACGAATGGAAACCGAATTTTTGTTGCAGAAATAAATGATGATCTTAAAAGTATAAAATCAGAAACTTTAACAGAATGTATTTCGGGAACTTTACCTTGGGAAAACACAGAAAATGTGAGCTGGCCAGTTACAGAAGGACCAACGGTTTTAAAGCATAATGGTTTGTATTACATGATTTATTCTGCAAACGATTTTAGAAATCCAGATTATGCAGTTGGTTATGCAACGGCTAAAAGTCCGCTTGGTCCTTGGGAAAAAGCAACTGATAGTCCAATAATCAGTCGTGCAGATGTTGGAATAAATGGAGTTGGACATGGAGATGTTTTTTATGATAAAAACGGAAAAATGAAATATATACTTCATACACATTTCAACAATGGTGCAGTTTCACCACGAAAAGCAGGTATAATCGATATCGATTTTGAAGGCAATAAAATCAAAGCAAATGCAAAAAGTTTCAGCCTATTGCAGGAGTAAAAAATGATTTTAGAGTTAATAACGGGAAAAGAGATGTTTGGACATCTCTTTTTTTTTGCGGTTTAAGAAAGTGCTATTTAACAGAGACATAATTTAAAACTTTGTATATGTAAAATCAGATTCGTAAATTGTTGCAAATTAAATGCAATGAATCAAAAAATAGAAGATTTAATTCCGCACAGAGCCCCATTTTTATTTGTTGACGAAATTATATCTTACACTACAGAAACCATTATCGGATTGAAAACTTTTACACAAGAAGATGCTTGGCTTCAAGGAAGTTTTCCTGATTTTAATTTTGTACCTGGAACAATTTTAATAGAAGCAATGGCGCAATGCGGCGGCGCTGGAGTAAAATTGTTGGGACTTGCCGACGGTGTTTTTGGTTTGGTTAGTCTTGATAATATTGAATTTTTTGCCGGTGTTGAATTTGGAAAAATGATCAAATTTGTAGTGAAAAATATCCGCGTAAGCGAAAAATTAATCAAACAATCTGGAGAAGCTTTTTCTGATGATAAATTGATTGTAAAAGGCGAATGGTTGTGTGTTAAACTTCAATAATTTAAAACATTATAACTTGAGTACAACAGAATTCTTAACACGTCTTGTAGTAGCGGCAATTGCTGGACTAATAATTGGTTTTGAAAGACAATGGCATCATAAAGAAACGGGACTAAAAACGAATACACTGGTTGCGATTGGCGCGGCGGCTTTTGTTTTACTTTCTATAAAAGTTGGAGAAACTGAACCTAATATAGATGTGACGCGTATTACAGCTCAAGTTGTTATGGGAGTTGGTTTTCTAGGCGCTGGCGTTATTTTTAGGGAAGGAGATAATGTGCACGGTTTAAATTCTGCCGCCACAATTTGGTGCAGCGCAGCGATTGGAAGTATCGCTGCTTCAGGCTATTTTATTGAAGCCCTGATTTGCACATTTTTAGTTATTGGAATAAATACAGCTATTGAACCTATTGATAATTGGCTTAAGAATAGAAAAGGTTAGCATTTTATTTGTCTTTTGAATTGAAAATAGCAAGCAATCTTTCTAAAGCATCTTTAGAATGCAATTGTTCTCCATTTCTCAAAGTATCTTTTGTTGCTTCTGCAGCTCTTTCTAACATTCGTTTTTCAAAATAAGAAATAGCAGTTTTTAAATCTTCAAATTGATTTCCGGTTAAAGATTCTGAAAGTTCCAAAGCATCCCACATCGCAAGATTAGCGCCTTTTCCAGCAAACGGAGGCATTCTGTGTGCGGCGTCGCCAATCATGGTGAGATTTTCTTGTGTTTTCCAAGTTTGATTGAATGGAAAATAATATTGAGGACGCGGAATAAAATACAATTCCTTACTCAATAAAAGTTCTTCCCATTTTGGACTCCATTCTTTGTAAACATCTTTAAACCAATCGAAAACTTCTGAGTTGTTTTTAAAATCTAAATTGCTTTCTGAAATCCAGTTTTCGGGAATTTTACTGCTCAAAAGAAACATCAGCGAGCCGTCTCCTTTTGTGCCGTACATAATAGTTTGTTCGTTTCCAAAAGCCATTACTTTTCCGCCTTTCGAAAATTCAAAAAGATTAGGAACATTTTCTTTTGCATTATAAATTGTTCCTTCCAGCATTGTAATTCCTGAATAAATTGGCTTTTCGGCATTTAAATAAGAACGAACTTTAGAATTTGCTCCGTCGGCCGCAATTGCTAAATCGGCATAAAAACTAGTTCTGTCTTTAAAATGCACTCGCCAGCCATTATTTTCTTTTTCCATAGAAAGAAAATGACTGTCCCAAATTATAGTTTCTGGTAAAAGAGACTGAATTAGAATGTTGCGAAGTTCTGAACGATCAATTTCTGGACGAGGTTTTGAAATGTCTTGAAGTGAATTTTTGTTTGAATTTGAATTTAATTCTAAATCATTTTTTTGAATAGAATGTTCGTCAAATTTCAATTCAAAATCTTTATTTACAATTCGGGCTTTACTCGCATTTGGACGAACGTTAGCGTAAAATTCTTTTAATAAATCGGCTTGTTTCATGGCTTTTAAACCAGAATCTTCGTGTAAATCTAAAGGAGAACCTTGAACTCTAACTTCTTCGTTTTGATCTCTTTCGTAAACTTTTATATTTACGTTTTGCATTTGCAAAAGGCGAGCTAAAAGCAAACCGCCCATTCCGCCGCCAATTATGGCAACTTGTTTATTTTCTAAAAGCATAGTTTTTGTTTTTAAAATCTATGCGACAAAATTATTGTGATGAAAGCGCCGATAATAGTATAAATCGGTCATTTTTGTTTTGAAATAATTCTTTCGGAAGTGAACCTGAAATTTTCTTGATTTCTTTAATGAAATGCGTTTGATCTGAAAAATTTTCTTCTGGAAACAATTTACCTTTTGCAATATGTTCTAGTGAAGCGCGAAAACGAAGAATAGAACAATATTCTTTTAATGAAATGCCGAAATACTGCTGAAAATAACGGTTTATTTGTCGGCTGCTCCAATTTGATTGTTCTGAAAATTCTTTTACAGTCAGCCCTCCATTTGTTTCGTAAATGAGTTTGAAGAGCTTTTGTTTTCGAGTATCAATTTCTTTTACCAATAAAGATTGAATTTTTAATGAAGCTTTTTCGCAGAACAATTCAAAATTTTCTAAATCATTTTTATTGAAATTCCAGAAATCATTTTCAAGTATTTTTCCTGAATTTAAAAGCGCTGTAATACTTTCGTGAAAAACATATTCAACGGCAGGAAGTTTAAAACTAATTACAAAAGTCAGGCTGTTGGCGGGAATTATTCCTTTTTCGTATTGTTTCGTTCCTAAACCTAAAAGTCTAATTTCAAAAGGATTTTCTTTGGTTTGAATTAAAGATAAATCAATTCTTCCGTCAGGTAAACCAATGGTTTCTAAAGCTTGATCGGATTTATTTAGCATGCACCAAAAACTATCCATAAAAGCTGAAAGACCTTGATTTGGCTGGATTGATTTGTATTCTAAGTTTTCGTACATGTTAATAAAAGTAGATTTTTGAAGCGTTTTTCAACGAATTTAAGTCGAAATTTTAAAATTCGAAGAATATTTCTATGAAATTAAAATGCCTTCTAATGGCTTCAAATGGTATTTTAATTTATGAAAATTTACGAAGTAAAAACTTAACATTGGGTAATATGTTGTATTTTAGTGTTTTATGTTGTGTTTTCCTTCGAAATGAAAAACTTAACATTGGCGAATAGGTTTTTCAATCTATCTTTGTTTATTATTTTTTGATGTTAATTTAATGATTTAATAACATTGAAAATTATTAAAAACCAAAATTAATTTAATCATATTCTTAAAATTAACACAATAATGGCAGAAGAAGTGCTTACTAATGAAATCGATCAGGAGGTAAATACAAATCCAGTTATCTCTACTGATGAAAATGAGCAAAACACAGCTCAAAATCAAGAAACGGAATCAGCTGCAACTGAAACTCCAGAATCTAAACCAAAACCGAAACGGGCTCCTAAAAAAACAGTTCAAAAAGAAGCTGTTGTTGCAGAAGAAGTTAAGGAAGAGGAAAAGGCAGAAGAAGTAGTTTCTGAAGAAGCAGTTTCATCAGAAGAAAATACTGCAACAGAAAAAGAAGATAAATCTAAAAACGATAAGAAGAAAAAGATGAAAGAAAAAGAGAAAAAACAGCTAGCTGAGAAAAAAGATAAATTGAAAAAGAAAAAAGCTGTAGCTAAAAGAAAAGAGAAAGCTAAAGATGCTAAGAAAGAAAAAGCTAAAAAGGCAAAACTAAAAGCAAAAGCGAAAAAGAAAGACAAAGCTAAAAAAGCAAAAGATAAAGCAAAAGCGAAAAAAATCGCTAAAAAGAAAGCGAAAAGATCTAAAGCTAAGAAGAATAAGAAAAAATAGTTGATGGTTGCTGGTTAATGGTTGATTGTCATTGTTGACGGTTGATTATTAATTATAAATTGCAATTGATTGTCAGGCTGAGCGAAGTCGAAGCTCGTCAAGTTTTTCACCAAAATTTAAAGCCGTATATAAAAGAATAATATTGATTTAAAATCATTTTAATCTTTTATATACGGCTATTTTTTTATGCATAAGTTTTTAAGGTATTTCACCATCAACCATTAACCATTTATAATTAACAATTAACAATTAATCATCAACCTCTTTTTTCTTCTGCAAAGCAAGTTTGTCTATTTTTTGAAGAAATTCGGGATCAAATTCAGAATAGGCTCTTAGTCTATATTTATCGTCTCTTATTTTCATTACCAAACGTATTTTTTGCACCATCAACCAAATCGGTTCGTAGCGTTTATGCCCTAAAAGATATTGTATTTTGAGAATTGACATTTTTCGGTGCGATAATGTCATTAATTCGATGCAAATCATCCAATAGCGAATCGGTAAATTGGAATTTTCCATTACGGTTCCTGATCTTAGGCTAATTCTGCTTGCGCATTTTCTGCATTGAAATTTTAAATCGTTTCGTCTAAAAGAATGTTGGTCGTGTCCACATTTTTTGCAAATAATGCCATTTTCTAACCGCTTGTTTTTGAGTTCTTCAATACAAGTGGCTTCATCGTGATATTTTTCAAAATAGGCGCGTAGTTCCATTTAAACAGTTTCTTTTCAACTTCTAAATATATAAATTTTAGTGAAGTTTAAAACCGTTATAAAAAAAATAAAGAGAAACATTCAAAATAGAACATTCCTCTTCAAGGGGCAAAAAATTACAGGTATTACAATTTTGTTGCGATTTCTTTCTTGTATTTATTCAAGATAGATTTTGTCATTCCTAAATTTGCTTTAGTTGAGTCTACCGCTAAATAAATAAAATACTGCTGATTTTCAGATACATCGATAATGTGCATTTGAGAACTTAGCGTAATCATAATATTGTCTACAACTTGTCCTTGTAGGTTTAGAGCCTTTATAGCGTTCATTTTTGCTTTAACCACTTCAAGATTATAAGCCGAAGCTAATTCAGGATCAAAATCTGCAACAACTGATTGTGAGTAATATGACATTCCGCTTGCGATTTCAGCTACAGAAACTGCGATAAAACCTGGGACGTTTTTCTTTAGGTCTTCACCAAATTGAGTTAAAAAATCTGACATAATGTAGGATTTTAAGTGTTGTAATTAAGATTGAATTGTTTTGGATTGGACAAAATTAGTTATAACATATTATATAATTATCCGTTATTTGTACCTATTTTTATTGAAACTGTTAAAAATTTAAACTTGTATTTGACAACGTTTTTATGCTTTTATGGAATTGAAAAATATTAGGTTTTAATAATGAAATATCAAAAAGAAAAAAGCTTCTGAAACCGTGATAATTACGATTTCAAAAGCTTTTAAACAAAGAAAAAATATTCTTTCTTATTTGATTTCTGTGATGAATTCTTCTTGAGGAGTTCTTACTTTTTTCAAGTTTACTAACCAGTCGTTTGCTTCATCTCTGTAGCCAAGAGGTAAAACTAAAACACTTTTAAGGCCAAGTTCGTTTAAACCTAATAATTTATCAACTTCTGCAGGAATGAAACCTTCCATTGGCGTTGTGTCAACTTGTTGTTCTGCAGCGGCTGCAATTGCTAAACCGAAAGAAATATAAGCTTGTTTTGCCGCGTGGTTTGCGTGCCATTCTTGTCCAAGAGGTTCGTACATTCCCCAAAGTCTTTGTTTGTATTCGTCCATTGCGCTAGAAGGAATTCCTCTTTCGTTGGTAGTTCTTTCAAATACCGAAGAGATTTGTTCAATACTGTATCCGTCCCAAGCTGCCCAAATTAAAACGTGAGAAGCATCTGTCACTTGACTTTGATCAAAACTTACGGCTCTAATTTTTTCTTTTAAATCTTGATTGGTAACAACAAAAACTTTGTAAGGTTGTAATCCAGAAGAAGAAGGAGCCAATTTCGCAGCTTCAAGAATATAATCTACTTTTTCTTGCGGAACAGCTTGTCCGTTCATTTTTTTTGTAGCATAACGCCACTTTAGTGCATCTATTAAGGCCATTTTTATTTAATTGATTAAAATTGTATTCAAATGTAATTACTTTAAGTGTATTTTTGTCATCTGATTACCAAAAGTAACTGTAACATCGAGGTAACTCATCAACAAGATATGATAAAAGAGCCAAAACACGATCCTAAAAAATGTACGCAACATATTTTGGCGGTACATGATGCTATGTATATTTTGAACGGAAGATGGAAAATTTCTATAATTGCTTCTTTATGTTTTAATACGTTGCGTTTTACCGATTTGCTTCGTGAAGTAGAAGGAATTTCTGGAAAAATGTTAAGCCGTGAATTAAAAAACCTAGAAGAAAATCAGCTTGTCACGAGAACCGTTCTCAAAACACAACCCATAACTGTCGAATATCAACTAACAGAATACGGACACACCTTAAAAGAAGTAATAGATTCTCTTGCAAAATGGGGCTATAACCACCGAAAAAAGATTACAGGGAAAGAATAAATTAGCTTTTATTTTCTGAAATTCTTTGAAAAAATCCTTGTGAAGTCAGTTTTTGTTCGGCTTCTTCAATCGCTCTTAAAAGATTATTTTGATTGTCGGTAATTTCGTTTAAAGCCTTTTTCATAACATGCCAAACGGGTTGCATTTTTTCGATTAATTCTTTTCCTTTTAAAGTTAGAATAATCAGTCTTTTTCGCTCGTCTTGTTTGTCTTTTTTAGAACTGATGAGTTTTTGCTTTTCCAATTCCTTCAACAAACTTATCGTTGAAGGATGGCTATAACCAATTTCATTAGCAATTTCAACAACACTAAGCATTTCTTTAATATGTAAAGTGTAAATTACAGGAAACCATTTTGGTTCAAAATCGATACCAAAAGATTTGTAAATCATGGCTCCGTCTTTGCGTAATTGTTCGCTAAGACGTTGTAATCGTGTTGATATGGCTAAAATGCCTATTTCATCAATTATATTCATATCTTTTAGTTTAGCTTTAAGTGGCAAAACACATTATCGGGTTTCATTAAAGGAAAATCTTCTGGAAGCGCTTCTTTTGCAATAGTAACAAAATTGTTCTTTTCGTAAAAACGCAAAGCTGCTTGCAGAATAGAAACTGTTCCTAAATATAAGTCTTTAATTCCGTTTTCTTGGCTGTAAGCAATTAACTGCTCTAATAATTGTTGTGCAATTTGGAATTCTTTTCCTCTGTATTCTTTCTTAACAAACATTTTTCTGATGGCTGCGGCTTCAACATTAAATTTTACCAAAGCAATTGTTCCCACTAATTTTCCGTCTATAAAAGCTCCGAGAAAAGTTCCGCCAGGTTTGAAGTAAAAATTATGAATATCTAATAAATCCGGTTGATCTTCTAAAGTAACTGGAACGTTAAATTCTTTTTGTTGAATGTTTAAAATCAAATCTACGATCTCATTTTCGTATTCGTTTTGTATTGGCTGAATGTTCATTTTGGTTCAAAATTTAATATAGGTACAAAACTACGTAGTTAACTACATATATACAAGAAAAAAACTGCCGAAGTCAGCAGTTTTAAGTGTTTTTTATGATTTCAAACGATTTCTCTGTTCAAAAATTATTCTTTAACTAATACAATCACAGCTTTATAACCTGTACCAACATTCCATTCGCTGGCAGAAATAACAGCACCTTTGTCGTCGATAACTTTAAATTCGGCTGTATTTGGAGATGCAAATCCTTCGTTTAAGGCTTCAATATCAATTTTATTGATTCCTTTTACCAAGTTGATTTTTACGCTTTTAAATTCGCCATCTAAAGAAACTTCAGGTTCAATAACTTTGTCGTTTAAATATACTTTTACTTTATCGCCGTCTACAAAAGCAGCATCGCGATACATAACTGTAGAAGTAACTGCATTGGTATTAACGTTTCCTAAAAATTGGTTTCTTCTATAGAAAATTCCTTCTACGTTTGATTCTTGTTTGTAAAGATTGGTGTCTTTAAAAAGTTCATCTGGATTTACTTGCAATGGCGCAGGTTTTTCTACTGGCGCAGGCGGATTTTCTTTTGGAGCTTCTTCTTTCGGCGGAATAACTTCTTTTTTATTAGCGTCTTTTGTTGGAATTGATTTGAATTTATTATTCAATTCTTGTGAAAATCCCTGCAATGAAAAAGTAGCAACGGCGATTATCAAAAATATTTTTTTCATGTTTTTATAATATTAATCTTGAGGGTATTGATTTTTAAAAGATTAGATGCATCACAATCTTTTATATATAAACATTTTATAAAACGAATTATTGCATTGTTATGAATTAATTGCCGAAAAATTAACGTCTGTTTTTATTAAAATTGAAAGTTTTATTATGAATGTGGCTTATCTTTATGGATTATTGAAATTATGCGAATATGATTTTTACTTAATTTTTTATTCGAATAAAAATTAACCAATTATGGAATGGAAAAATGTTCTAACAGATTTATTTAAAGTTGATTATCCGATAATACAAGCGCCAATGTTAGGCGTTACAACTCCAGAAATGACTGCGGCAGCTTCTAACGCTGGCGCTTTAGGATCACTAGCGCTTGGAGATCTTCCAGGAGAAAAATGTATCGAATTAATTAAGCAAACTAAAAAACTTACTGACAAACCTTTTGCAGTAAATATTTTTGTGAATAAAATTGATTCAATTACACCAGAACTAGAAGAAATATATAATCAAACGAAAAAGCATTTAATAGAAATTGCAGAGAAGAACGAAATTATAGCTGATTTTCCAGATATAAACGAAATTCAACTTACAGATTATCACGATCAGATTGAAGCGATTATACTCGAAAATTGCAAAATTGTAAGCTTTACTTTTGGAAATTTAGATGAAAAAAGTATTGCATTTTTAAAAGAAAACAATGTAATTCTTATTGGAACCTGTACGTCTGTTCAAGAAGCTATTGTTTTGGAGAAGAGCGGCATTGATGTTATTTGCGTGCAAGGAATTGAAGCTGGAGGGCATCGTGGAAGTTTTTTAGAAGAAACGATTCCGCAAATAGGAGGATTATCGCTGCTTTCGCAAGTAGCAGATAATATAAATGTACCGATTATTTATGCGGGAGGAATTTATAATGCTAAAACTTTGCTGGCATCTAAAACATTGGGAGCAAATGGTTTTCAGATAGGAAGTTTGTTTTTAGGAACTCCTGAAAGTGCTTTGATGGATTTTGAAAAACAGCGTCTTCGAAAATTAAAAGAAAATGAAATCGTTTTAACAAAAAGTTTTTCAGGCAGATACGCGCGCGGAATTAGAAATGGTTTTATAGAAGAAATTGAAAATTCAGAATATATTCTCCCTTATCCATATCAAAATAAATTAACAGCAGATTTGAGAAAAAGCTCTAAATCACAGAAAAACTCTGATTTTGTAAGCATTTGGGTAGGACAATCGATTAACGGTTATCCAGCTGTTTCGACTGAAATTGTTATTCAAAATTTAATTAAAGAAGTTAAAAAGTATAAAATGACAAACCATGATTAATTAAATATTTTACAAACAAAAAGCCCCAGCGGGGCAAAATATTTATAGAATTACAAGCAGATAAATAGAAAAAAAGCTCCGGAGGAGCGGTATATTTTTTTTCAATTTAATATATGTCGCTCCTCTGGAGCTTTAGACTGTAGATATTTATTCTATAAATATTTCGCTTCTCCGAAGCTTACAAAAAATACTTATTATAGCTCTTTTCAGTTTAAATTATTGTTGGCAAAAGCCTCGCAATATTCTTTTATTAAATCTCTAACAATTCTAAATTGTGTTTCAATTTCAGAATCGGTTCCAGTTGCTTTTGCAGGATCGGGAAAATTACAATGAAATTTTTGAGCTTTTGTCGGGAAGAAAGGGCATCTTTCTTTTGCATTATCGCAAACGGTAATCACAAAATCAAAATTGATGTTAGCATATTCATCGATATGATTGGAAGTATGATTCGAAATATCTATTCCGTCTTCTTTCATAATCAAAATTGCTTTCGGATTTACGCCATGCGTTTCTACGCCAGCACTATAAACTTCGGCTTTGTTTCCTGCAAAATGTCTTAAATAACCTTCAGCAATTTGACTTCTGCAGCTATTTCCTGTACAAAGTATTAGTATTTTCTTTTCCATAATTTAAACGAGTAACCAAATCAGATTTATAATGCAAAATTTAGGTTCAAACCCAAAAATAAGCTGTAGCAGAATTACAGATGTGGTAATAATGATTGGTTTTTTATGTTTTATGATTTTACTTTTCATCTCTTAACAACATCCCGAATTTGGCGAACAAGAAGATGCTTTATCTGTAGATTCTCTTAAAATTATTTTTTGTTTTTCTACAGGAATTCCGCATGCATCTTGTGCTAGACAAGCTGTCGTTTTGTTTTTAAGGACAAAGTTTTTACCATTAAAACCTAAATCATATTTTCCGATGGTTTCGCTTTGATATTCTACTTCAATTTCTAAGTCTTCAATTCCTAGTTTTTCTTCAGAAAGTGTAATAATATTTAATAGTTTATTTGGTTTTAAACGATGTTCAAAATCATCCGCATTCCAAAGCTGAAAGTTTACAACTTCTTCATTTCTAATAACTCCGCCGCAATCTATAAAGTTCTTTTTGATCATTCCAACTTCTGTTACGTGGAAATGTTCGGGAACAAAAGTTCCGTTTTCTAATTGAAATTCAACATTTTCTAATGTTGGTAAAATCTGTTTTATTTCTGATAATTTCATCTCTTCTATTTTAATTTGTTTATTGCAATATTGCGATATAATTAATCAAAAAAATGTTTTAGCAACATTTTGATTTTGAAAGATTTTGAGCAATGTTTAGGAAATAATTGTTTAAGATTGCGATAGCTTTTTCATCAATGCAATAGCAAATAGAATTTCCTGAAATGTTTCCTTTAATAATTCCTGCATTTTTCAATTCTTTTAAATGCTGAGAAACTGTTGGCTGTGCAAGCGGAAGTTCATTTACAATATCGCCACAAATACATTCATTCACTTTTAATAAATATTCTAGAATGGCAATTCTCGCGGGATGACCTAAAGCTTTCGCTATTGTTGCAATTTGATTCTGCGCATCTGTAAAATGTTCTGTTTTAGTAGCTCCCATTTTTATTATAATTTAATATTGCAATATTACGATATAAAATTAAGAGAACAAAATAATTAATAATTTATTATGTAATATTTAGTTTGAAAAATAACTAAGAATATTCTTGTAAATAAAAATAAAGTAATTATTTTTGATTACTTTTTAAAGTGTTCAAAATAAATACTTTGAAGTTTTAAATTACTAACTAAACCAACCAAAATCGCTATGTCTAAACTCAAAAGTATTGTTTTATTTTTTCTGATTTCAGCCAATTTATTTTCGCAACATATTACCATTAAATATGTCGGTAATAATGAAACTGTAATTAATCTAACGTCTGAATCAAGAGAAAATATTTATGATCGAGCGGTTCTAAGTCCAAAGAATAGAGAATTAATAGTCGATAATAATTCTTCAATATTTTGCAATGATATTTATAGATGTACTTCTATTTACGCAACAAATAACGAAATTTTAGAGTTTGATATTGATGCAAAAGGGCTGATACATTATTATTGCGCTTCAAATCCAATTCGTAAATCTGAATCTGAATTTTTAAACGCCTCTTTTGAAAAATATGGTTCAATTAAGAATCTTCCAAACTATAATCATTTAAAAGTTATTATGGCATCTCAAAAGATGAATACTTATTTTGATAAAGATTACATAAAACAAAAGGAATTATTAGAGATGTATTATAAAGAGAATAAGCTCTCAAAAGAATTCTACGATTATTTTTATGCTACTTATTGGAGTTTGACTTTATATAATCAATTAGAAGAAAAAAATATAAATGCAAATACATTTACTGCGATTGAAGAAAGTTTTGATCAAGCTGATACATTGCTCGATGTAGATAAATACCGCGAACTTCTTCAAAACTACGTTCAAAAACGAATGATGGTTTTTGGTTTGAAAAAAAGCCTTTCAAATGAAATGGATTTTATTTCGAAGAATTTCAAGAATCAGAATATTAAAGACTATCTATTATATGTAACCATTTACGATCCTTTAAGTGCACGAGATCAAAAAGCTACTTTTGATCCTAAAGCCTTAGAAATATTTAGAAAAAACTGCAAAAATGAAACTTTTGTTTTTAATGTTGAAGAAGAATTAAAACCAGTGCCAACGCCTTTAGTTTTAAAAGAAATAGTAAAAAAACATGAAGGAAAATTGGTTTTGATTGATTTTTGGGCTTCTTGGTGCATGCCATGCAGAGAAGAACTTCCGAGCGAGAAGAAATTGATGGATAAATATAAAGATGTTGCTTTTGTATTTGTTTCAATCGATAAAAGTGCTACATCGTGGAAAAAAGCAATGGATGGTTACAAGGATATTTTAAATAAAGAAAATAGTGTTCTAATAGCAAAATCGGAAAAAGATGAATTATTAAAACAAATAAATGTGACTACAATTCCGCGTTATGTTTTGTTGGGAAAAGACGGAAAGATTATTCATAAAGATGCGCCAAGACCTTCTACGCCTGAGATTCAGACTTTGATTGAGAAATATTTGTAGCGCTCTAATCTTCTTTTTTTCATTATAATAAACCTTTAAAAAATAAATTTTAAACAATAGAATAAATCCCCTTTTGCTAATTCAGTAAAAGGGGTTTTTCAATTAAAAAGATTATTATATTTACTTTCAAAATTGTTTATTATGAAAGCATTGGTAATTGGAGCAACAGGCGCAACAGGAAAAGAATTAGTCAATTTGCTTTTAGAAAGTAATGATTATGCTGAGATTTCCATTTTTGTGAGACGTGCCACAGGAAAATCTCATTCAAAATTGACTGAAAATGTGGTGAACTTTTCAGAAATAGATTCGTTTAAAAATCTAATTACTGGCGATGTACTTTTTTCTTGTTTAGGAACAACTCTAAAAGATGCGGGTTCAAAAGACAATCAATGGAAAATTGATTTTGATATTCCTGCTCAATTTGCCGCTGCCGCGAAAGAAAATCACGTTAATTCTTTGGTTTTGGTTTCTTCGTACGGCGCTTCATCAAAAAGCAGTGTTTTTTATTCTATGATGAAAGGAAAGTTGGAAGAATATATAGAAAGTCTTCATTTTCCGCAATATATTATTTTCAGACCTGGACCGCTTATTCGTGTAGGTTCAGATCGTTGGGGCGAAAAAGTTTCTATAAAACTAATTAAAGCTCTAAATGTAATCGGTCTTTTTAAAAAATTAAAACCCATTTCAACTGCATTTTTAGCAACTAAATTATTAAAAGCACCAAAAGAATTTTCAACTGGAAAATTTACTTTGGAGCTAAATAATATTTTGAAAATTTAAATTTCATAAAAACAAAAGAAACGCCTCTTTTGAAGGCGTTCCTTTAAATAAAATTCGAAAACAAACTTTATTTTTTATCTTCAGAAATAATTAATGTTGAAGGAATATTGGTTAACCACGGACTTTTACTGTCCATTAAATGTTTCCAGCCATCAATAGAAATCAGCATTAAATCTTGCTGTTCTAGAAATTCTCTTTCAATATTTTGTTCTTTTCTTAACGAAAGCAGACTTGGAGCCGCTTGTTCTATTAATCTGATTTTTTCTTTCGTATCTAAATCCGACATTATTTTTCCTTCTACATCCAAAATCACAATGGAAGCTTCAATATTCTGAATAAATTTCTGCACATAATTCTGAATCAAATCCCAATCTTTTAAACTAAAAAGCGGAATAAAAATAGAATTGATATCAGTCAAATCTTTATCAATTAAAACTCCAACAGGAATTTGAGATTTAGAGATAATTTGTCTCGTTCCGTCATCAAAAGGAGCAGATTCTAAAATGTTTTCTTTTCCTGTTACGGTATTTAAAATCTTTTCAGGATTAATAATTCGAGTTGTAAATCCGAGAACGCGCCCTAATAAACTTCCTTGATAAATAGATTGTCCGATTCCGACCAATAATAAATCGTGTTTGCTTTTATTCGCAACTGAAACAATTTCATTATCAATATCTGCAGACGCTTTAAACATTGTCGTGATATTTCTGTTTAATGCCACAGATTCTTCTACAACGTCTTTAAATTTTTCGGTTTCATAAATGTCTGTATTGTAATGTTGTAATTCTTCAGTAGGAAGAAAATGCATCGCAGTAATTTCAGAACTTTCGGCTCTTTTATTGGTTAATCCGTCGGCAACTTTAAGCAAAGCTCTTCCAGATTCTGGTCGGTCAAAAGACAATAAAATTCTATATTTATTTTTCAGCGCTATATCTTCTTCACTTTCTTGCTTACTCGATCTAAACAACCAATTGATAAAATCTAAAGTTGGTCCAGTCATAAAAGTGGTTGCAAGTGCCATAATTACAAACATAGAGAACAATTCCGGACTTAAAACACCTAAATCGTAACCAATATTCAGAGCCACTAATTCGGTTAAACCTCTAGTATTCATAAGCGCTCCGATCGATAAACTGTCTTTCCAGTTTTGTCCGACGAATTTCGCGGCAAGCGTACTGCTTACAAATTTTCCAATAACGGCAACTGCAAAAATTAATCCCGCAATTTTCCATAAATAAGGTTCATTCAATAAACCAATTTGAGTTCTCAAACCTGTAAAAACGAAGAATAATGGCAATAAAAGGACAAGAGCAACATCTTCAACTTTTTCGATAAAAAGATTTCTAAATCTGATGTTTTCAGGCATAATTGCACCCGCAATAAAAGCACCGAACAAAGCGTGAATTCCGATAACTTCTGTTAAATAAGAAGAAACTACAAGTGTCAGGAAAAAGATAGCAACAATTGGTTTGCTTAATTTTTCGCTTGTGGCGTATAAATCTCCAATTCTTTTAAGAAAAGGACGAACTACTTTTATCATTAAAAAAACATAACCCAAAGCCAAAAGCACAGTAAATAATGCACTTCCAAAAGAACCCGCTTTTACAATTGCAATTACAACAGCTAAAATACACCAAGCCGTAATATCATCGGCTGCGGCACAAGTAATTACGATAGTTCCTAATTTTGTTTTATGAATACCGCGTTCCTGCACAATTCTGGCAAGCACCGGAAAAGCAGTGATACTCATTGCAATTCCGGCAAACAGACCAAAAGATGTAAATTGAACATCTGCGGGGGCAAATTCATTATATATATAGTATGCCAATCCCATTCCTAAAACAAACGGAATAATAATACTGGCGTGACTAATTACTACAGCGTCGTGGGCTTTATTTCTTAAAATCTTCATATCGATTTCCATTCCCACGATATACATAAACAGAATTAAGCCAATCTGACTTAAGAATTGAAGATTTCCAAGTGATTCAGCTGGAAATAAAGCAGCAGAAAATTCAGGAAGATACATTCCGATTAGAGAAGGTCCCATTACAATACCGGCGATCATTTCTCCAATAACGGCAGGTTGTTTTATTTTAATGCAAATCCATCCAAAAATACGGGCAACAAAAATAATGGTAACAATTTGTGCCAATAACAATGCCAAAGGATGATGTAAGTTTTTTATAAGAGAATCCAGAAATTCGCTCCATTGGGTTTTATCTGAAGTTGGTATTTTAAGGTTTCTTCCTGCTTCCAGTTTTACTCCGATTAGAATAATCCAATACATCAAAAGAGAAAATCCTCCAATGACTCCGACGTAAAAAATACTGTTTCTTAAGTTTTTCATTTACTTTATTTTTTTATCTTTTTAAGCACATAATTTTGGTAGAAAAAATGCTTTTAGTGAAAGATTAGTTTACAAAATCTGCGCAATTTTATAACAAAATCAGTTGGCGCCCAATAGCCACTATTCAAATTTGTAATGACCTCGAAAAAATTTGTAATGAAATGAAAAATTGGTAATACGATTCTGAAAATCAAATAGGTTTATGTCCTAGATAAGACTTTTTTGTTCAATTTAACTTATCTTTGCGCACTTTACCTACTGAATAAAATGAGAGATTACCCCATTCCAGAAAATGAACTACAACGTTTAGCAGCTTTAAAACGTTATAATATACTAGATACACTTCCAGATCATGCTTTTGATGATGCAACCAAATTGGTTTCTTATATCTGTGGTGTTCCCATTGCACATATTTCTTTTATTGATGAAAACAGACAATGGTTTAAGTCTGAAATTGGAGTAGGAGTATCTGAGGTTCCGCGTGAAATTTCATTTTGTAACTACACGATTTTAGATACAAAAATTGTAGAAATCAACGATACGCATTTAAGCGAACGATTTAAAGACGATCCAAATGTAACGGGCGGATTTAACGTAAGATTTTATGCTGGAGTTCCGATTACAACTCCAGACGGATTTAATATCGGAACCTTGTGTGCTGTTGATCATGTGGTGAAAGAACTTAATGATAACCAGCGAAATGCACTTTCGATAGTTGCCAAACACGTTATGGCGCAATTGGAAATCGGAACAAAAAATATAGAATTAGATTATCAGAAAAAAATTGCCGAACGTGCCGTTTTAGCAAAAGATAATTTCTTGGCTAATATGAGTCATGAAATTAGAACACCATTAAATGCTATTATTGGTTTTACAGATCTTTTAGATCAGACAGAATTAGATGAGGTTCAGCAGGAATATATTGATAGCGTGCAGATTGCTGGTGAGAATCTGCTTATTATTATTAATGATATTCTAGATCTTTCTAAAATTGAATCTGGAAATTTAACTATCGAATCAGAACCTTTTAATTTAAAGAGAACTCTTAAACATGTTTATAGCTTATTGAAAGTTAAGGTTCAGAAAGATGTAGAATTTAATCTTTATTTAGATGCCGATATGCCAGATAATGTTATTGGCGATCAAGGAAGATTAAATCAGATATTAGTTAATCTTGTTGGAAATTCTCTGAAATTTACGCAAGAAGGAGAAGTAACGGTTTCTGTAAAGAAAATTGAGGAAAATAATGATAATTATACGCTTCGATTTTCTGTTAAAGACACCGGAATAGGAATTCCTAAAAATAAACTTAAAACTATTTTTGAACGTTTTACGCAAGGTGAAGAAAGTACCACAAGAACATTTGGCGGAACTGGTCTTGGGCTAAATATTGTAAAACAATTGGTTGAATTGCATAAAGGAGAAATTCACGTAAAAAGTGAACTAAATCGTGGTTCTGAATTTTTCTTTTTCCTTAAATATAAAAAAGCTAATGCTTCAAAAACGGTAGTATCATCTGCATCTAAAAATGATTTGGGAAGTTTGAAGATATTACTTTGCGAGGATAATGTTTTAAATCAGAAATTAGTAAAAAGTGTCATTCATAATTTTGGTTTTGAATTGGATGTTGCTTCGAATGGAGATGAAGGAATTGAACTTCTATCTCAAAATAAATATGATTTGGTTTTAATGGATCTTCAAATGCCAATTAAAGATGGCTACCAAACCACAGAATATATTCGTAATGAAATGAATTCTTCGATACCAATTATTGCCATGACAGCGCATTCTTTAGTTGGAGAACAAGAGCGCTGCTATAAAGTGGGAATGAATGGTTATGTGCCAAAACCATTTAAGCAATCTGTTCTTTTAAAAGTTATAAAAACCGCAATGAGAGAAGAAGTTGGAGCGGAAAGAAAAAGAAGAATAGATTTTTCTTTTTTGGATGAAATGGCTTGCGGAGACGAAGAATTTAAAAAAGAAATGATTCACCTTTTCTTAGATAAAATTCCAAATCAAGTTGCAGAATTAGAAGCCGCTTTTAAAAATGATGATCACGACGCGGTAAAACGATTGGCACATAATATGAAATCTAGTTTAGATATTTTTATGTTGGAAGATTTGAGCAATTGTGCATCTATTATTGAAGAAGAAGCTTCAAAGAATCAATTTTCTACAGAAATTTTAGATAAAATAAATATTTTACACTGCGGAATTACTGAGGTAGTTAAAGTTTTAAAAGAACTATGATAAAAGAGAAATAAGCAATAGCTTTACAATTCTGACGTTATAATTAAATTTTGCCCCAAGTTTAAAATTTTAAAAAATGAGAATAATTTTAGCTGAAGATAATGACATCCTACGCAAATCATTATCTTTTTTCTTAGAATCTAAAGGATTTAGTGTTGACCAATTTTCTGATGGTAAAGACGCACTCGATGCTATAAAAAATAATAGTTACAGCCTGATTCTTACTGATATTAATATGCCCGGCATAAGCGGAATGGAAATTACGCAATATGTTCGCGAAACGCTTCAATCTGATATTCCAGTTATTATATTGACTTCTTCTGGTGTAGAACAAACAGAATTGGATTCGTTTGATATTGGCGCCAATGAGTTTATTGCAAAACCAGTCAGTCCGGCTGTGCTCTTAGTGAGAATCAATAAACTGCTAAAAACAAGAGCATAATGAAATCCATATATTATTTTATCTGCCTTTTATTTATTTCCTCTATCGCAATTGGTCAGGAAATTAATGTTGAAGAAACTTTAGCCAATGCAAAACGTGAAGTAGAAAAAGGAAACTACGAAAAAGCTTTGACGTTGATGGATCCTTTGCGTGCCAAATATCCGCAAGACGAAGATATTCAAACGTATACAGGACGAATTTATAGTTGGAAAAAAGATTATAAAACAGCAATAAAAGTTTTGTCTCCATTAACAGACCGAGTTAATCCAAATCAAGAAGCGTTGCAAGCTATTATCAATGTTTATTTCTGGTCTGAGAATTATGAAAAATGTAATTTCTACTGCGACAAATATTTAGTTATTGATCCAAAATCGGTAGAAATTATAAAGATAAAAGCAACTTGTCTAGAAAAACTAAATCGTGATTCTGAAGCTTTAGAATTAATAGAAAAAGCCTCTTTTGCAGATAATAGCACACAAGCATTTAAAGGAATTCGAACATTAATTGGGCGTAAGGCAAAAAATGCCGTTTCTGTTTCTTATTTGAATATCTCAACTTCAGATCCGGGGCAATCTCCATTTCATTATGGATATGCAGAATATTCACATAAATTCAGCAAATCTGCTATTGTTGGAAGAGCAAACATCGGAAACGTAAGCAATGAAACGCAAATGCTATTCGAAACCGATTTTTATCAAACCTTTTCAAATAAAAGTTACTTGTACGCAAATGCAGGAATTTCAACAGGAGAAACAATTTTTCCTGTCGCAAAAGCTGGATTAGAATATTATTTTAAACCTTATAAAAAATTTGAATATTCTATAGGAGGACGATTTATGCATTTTGATACCGACGATATTACTTTGGTAACAGGACAATTGTCGTATAATCCAGGAATTTATTCTTTTGCATACAGACCGTATTACGATACTTCAAACGAATTATTTTCTCATGTTTTAAGTATTCAAAGAACAAATGAAGAAAAAGAACGAATTATCAGATTAGAACTTCAATATGGAAATGTGCCTTATTTATATCTATATAACAATTTTACACAGCCTTTAAAAGCGTATAGAATCGGAATTCAATACCAACATCGAATTGGTGAATCTTTTTTTGTTCGTCCCATTTTTCTTTATGAAGACGAAGAATATATTCCCGGACAATATAGAAATAGATTTAATGTACAGCTAATTGTAACGAAACGTTTTTAATATGGAAAACCTTTGGGAACTATATAAAAACGGGCAATGGGAAATTCCTTTTCTGACGTTTTCAATTTATTTGTTTGTATCTGCTTCATTTATTTTTTATTTAATAATTGTTGCAAGTAGAAACAGAAACATTAAAAGAGAAAAACTCAGAGTTGAATACAATGTTTTGATTGAAAAAGTAATGTCTTCCATAATTTTTGAAGATTTACTTTATGCTGAAATTAAAAATGATAAAAACTTCATGGTACTTTTTGATACCAGTTTTTTCAGAGCAGTTTTAATAGAAACGATTATCAATCTTCATAAAAATTATGAAGGCGTTTATGCACAGAAACTGGAACAATTTTATAAAGATTCAGGTTTAATAAAAGATTCATTTAAAAAGCTTAAAAACTTTAAATGGGAAATTAAATGCAAAGGAATCACTGAATTATCCGAATTTAATATCAAGGAAGCTTTCGACCAAATTATCGCTTGCGCGAAAGCACGAAACAAAACTTTGAAAATTACAGCGATAAATGCCGGAATAAAATTGGAAGGAACTAAAGGAATTGTGCATTTAACGGAACATGCTGATATTATTGACGAATGGACGCAGGTAAATATTATCAGCGCTTTCAAAAAGCACGATATTGGAGATACAAAAGGTGTTGAACTTTTATTAGAATCACAAAATACAACAGTAGTTTCTCTGGGGTTGAAACTTATAAAAGAGCTGAAATTGACACAAAAAGTTCCTTTTGTAGCAGAATTGACTGCAAATGCTCCGAACACAATTATCAAATATGAAGCGCAAAGTGTCTTACAGGCATTAACGGCATAATTAAGAATAGAATGACTTTTTTTAATACTGAAATAACTTGGCTTTTAGATGTGTACATACTTCTTATATTAGGGTATGCAATACTTATCATGTCGTCTTATTTGATATTGGCTTACCTTTCGCAAAAAGAATTAAGAAGTTATCTAAAGAAAAACAGCTTTGTAGATTATGAAGTACTTCTGACAAGCGAATTTGCTCCAAAACTTTCTTTGATTGCGCCCGCATATAATGAAGGTTTAACGATTGAAGAAAATGTAAAATCTTTACTTTCATTAAATTATAATAATTATCAGGTTATTGTTGTAAATGACGGAAGTAAAGACAATTCGATGGAAATCTTAACCAAAACCTACGATCTTGTTTTGACAGATTTTGATATTCATTCTAAAATTGAAACCAAAAAAATAAAAGGAATTTACACTTCTAGAAACGCCGCTTTTAAAAAATTAATAGTGGTAGACAAAGAAAATGGAGGTAAAGCTGATGCTTTAAATGTTGGATTAAATATTGCACAAAATCCGTATGTGGTTTGCATTGATGTCGATTGTATTCTTGATAAAGATTCGCTTTTAAAATTGGCAAAACCATTTTTAGAATCTCAAGGAAAAAGAATTATTGCAACGGGCGGAGTAGTTAGAATTGCCAACCAATGTGTGATTAAAAATGGTCGTTTGGTTGAGGTAAATATTCCTGATGTAATGCTGCCAAGAATTCAAGTTTTAGAATATTTGAGAGCTTTTCTTTTAGGAAGAATGGCGTGGGGAAGGCTAGACGGACTTTTATTAATCAGCGGTGCTTTTGGTGCTTTCGATAAAGAAATTGCGATTTTGTCTGGCGGTTACAGCACGAAAACAGTCGGAGAAGACATGGAATTGATTGTAAGAATGCGTCGTTATATGCTCGAAAACAAATTACCTTACGCGGTAAGTTACATTCCAGATCCGCTTTGTTGGACAGAAGCTCCAGAAGATTTTACGATATTTAAAAAACAAAGAAGCCGCTGGATGCGAGGAACAATTGAAACACTTAGTTTTCACAAAAAAATGTTCCTAAATCCAAAATATAAACTTTTAGGAATGCTGAGTGTTCCGTATTGGACATTGTTTGAATTTCTAGCTCCGGGAATAGAATTTGTTGGACTTGTAATAACCGTCATTTTTATAATTTTCGGATTATTAAACTGGCACTTCTTTTTCTTATTGCTTTTGTTTGTCTATTCTTTCGCCGTTTTCTTTTCGGTTATTGCTCTATATAGTGAAGAAAGAACCTATCATAAATATCCAAAACAAATCGATTTCTTTAAGCTTTTAATGGCCGCGTTTATAGAACCAATTTATTTTCATCCACTTACAGTGTATTCGGCTTTAATTGGTTATAAAGAAAAAATTATGGGAACTAAAGGCTGGGGCGAAATGACTAGAAAAGGATTTACAAAGAAGTAAAATTCTAATTCAATTTAAATTCTTTAAACTCTTTTAGGAGTAAGAGCCAATAATAACATACCAAGTCCCATTCCAACAATTAATCCTCTAGATAAATCAGAAATATTTACAAAGTGTGGAATAATTAATGAAGCTGCGATAATGAAAATTCCAACGGATAGCAGCATCAGCGATTTTTTGGATGTTATTTTTTCCATTTTTAATAATTTAAGGTGGATAGTTTTGAGCTTTATTTTATAAATATATTAAAAAAAAATAAAAAAAGCCAAATCAATTTTGATTTAGCTTTTTTTTAAGTATTTGATTATCTATTTTTTAGTGAAAGTATGATGTGTTTTATTCGTATTTTAAATATTTTAAAACGTCGACTTTTGTAGCTTGATAGGCTTTTGTTAAAACAATAATTAAAGTTAAAAACAAAAGAAAGAAAAAAGAAAGTACAAAAGGCAATACTGGAATTTCGATTCTAAAAGCGAAATTGTTAAGCCATTTTTGCAATAAAAAATAAGCCGGAAAAATGGCAATTATAAATCCAATTGCACAATAGAAAACATATTGTTTTGATAATTCTTTCAATAAAATATTGGTTTCTGCTCCCAAAGTTTTTCGAATAGCAATTTCTTTCATTCTTCTCTGAATCGAATAAGATGCCAATGCAAACAATCCAAACAAAGCGATAATAATCACGATTACATTTAGCAGCGAAAAAAGACTCTTTTGTTTTACGTAAGCTTCGTAGGTTCTTGCATATTGCTTGTCTACAAAGTCGTATTGAAATGGATATTCGGGATTGACTTTAGACCATAATTTTTCGATATTGGCAATCGTATTTTCCATATCATCCCGTTTTAGTTTTGCATAAACTTTGTTAATGTTTTGTGACATTCCAAACATTTTAATATTGTAAAAAGCAATTGGCGGAACCTTTAATTCAGGGCTTAATAAGTTGAAATCTTGACTAATACCAATTATTTTTAATTTGTGTTCCCGAATTACAAGTTCCTTTCCAAGTGGATCTTTAAGCTTCATTAATTTTAAGGCGCTTTCATTTATGATCACAGAATTTATAGTATCTGAAGCCAGTTTTTTGTCAAAATTTCTTCCCTTAATTATTTTGATGTTCAACATTTCGAACATGCCAAAATCTAAAGGAATAACGCGTTGTTTAAAAAGTTCATCATTGTATAAAACTCCTGCTAAAGAATTGTCTGAACCGTCAAAAGCAATAAGACCCGTGGAGATTTCTTCGATGCCTTTAATTTTGCTGAGTTGCTGTTTTATGACGTCATATTTGTTGTAAATGTTTTGGTCTGCATTTTTACCCTGATAATCAACCGATGGGAAATTTAAAGAAACCGAAATTACCTGATCCCCCTTAAAACCCAGATCTTTATTCTGTAAAAATTTAATTTGCTGGTACACGATATTTGAGCCAATAATAAAAAATGCAGCAATAGCAAACTGAAAAATAAGCATTCCGTTGCGCAACCAGATACCATTTTTGCTTCTTTCTAAATTTCCTTTCAAAACTTTAAAAGTTTCAAAATTGGATATATAAATGGCTGGAAATAATCCTGCTGCCAAAATTGTAATGATAAAAATAAATATCAATTGTATGTAAAACTGACTGGCAAGAAGTACAATGTTTTTGTTTAAAAAGTTGTTGTAATAGGGCAAAGTCAACTCTACAATTACTAACGCTAGTAAAATAGAAAAAGTCGTGATTAAAACTGTTTCAAAGAGAAACTGACTAACAATATCGCCTTTTGATGCACCTGAAATTTTACGTACTCCAACTTCTTTCGCACGCTTTACAGCATTTGCAGTTGCAAGATTGATGTAATTAACAATCGACAAAACGAGAATCAAAAGAGACAGCCCCATCATGATTATTAAAAACTGATAATTTCCTCGTGTTTCAGGATAACCATCTATTATCGAATGTAATCTAGCTTTTGATAAAGGTTCAAGAATAACTGTAAAATGCCCCACTTTTTTAGTCATAACTTCGACTGTAAAACCTGCTTCTTTGGCAATTATCGCAATAAAATCGTGGTTGTAAATTCTTTCGAGTTTCTGTCTTGTAAGTTCAACTTTTGACGGATCTTTTAGTTTTAATAACAACTTTAAAACAAACGGACCCGTCAATCCAGAAGTTGTATATTGTTTCATTTTATTGATGATGACATTTGGCGCAATCGAAGAATTTCCGGGAATATGGTACACGGCCCTTACAGAAAACAGCTGGTCAAAGCATTTTATTTGTTTTCCGATGGGGTTTTCATTTCCAAAAATCCTTTTAGCCGTAATGTCTGAAATAGCAATGCTGGAATCATATTTTATAGCTGAAATTGCATCACCCTTAATAATTTCGAAAGGAAAAAAAGAAAAGAAATTTTGTTCGACATTGATAATTTTATCTACAAACTCCTTTTTTCCTTTGTAAATAATTTTATCCTTTTGATACCAGCTATCAGCATATAGTATAGATTTAACATTTGGATCTTGGTCTAAAGCAGGTTTCAGAAATAAGGCACAATCTGACATGGCGTCCATATCGCTTAGTTGAACTAAAACCTGGTATACATTTTCTTTTTCAGGATTCCAGGCGTTGTAACTTTGTTCGTCATTCCAATACAAAAGCGCGAAAATCAAACCTGAAATTCCTATTGATAATCCGAGAACATTGAGAGCAGTAAAAAGTTTACTGCTCTTTATTTGATATATAAATATATTGATCCAGTTTCTTAGCATCTTATTCGTATTTTAAATATTTTAAAACGTCGACTTTTGTTACCTGATAAGCTTTTGCCAAAACAATCGCCAGCGTTAAAAATAACAGCGAAATAAAAGCGAGAAAAAAGGGTAAAGGCGGAATTGAAATGCGAAAAGCAAAGTTTTCAAGCCATTTTTCTAATAACAAATAAGCTGGAATAATTCCGATTAAGAAACCGATGATGCAGAAAACCACATATTGTTTTGATAATTCTTTTAATAGAATGTTTGTATCTGCGCCAAGTGTTTTTCTAATTGCAATTTCACGAAGTCTTCTTTCCATAGAAAAAGAAGCCAAAGAGAATAATCCGAAAACAGCAATTAAGATTACGATTATATTTAGCAAAGCAAATAAATCTCTCTGATTTTCATATTTCTTGAAAGTTCTTGCGTAGTTTTTATCTACAAAATTATATTCGAAAGGATATTCTGAATCTACTTTTTCTATCCAGAATTTATTGATTCCTTTTATAGTTTCTTGCAAATTATCTGGCGATACTTTAATGAAAATGTGACGAATATCGTCTCGTACACCATCAATTTTTGTAACATAAAAAAAGATCATCGGAGAAATTCGGCTTTCTAATCCGAAGTAATTAAAATCTTTTACAACCCCGACCACTTTTACTTTTTGATCTCTCCAGTAAATCGTTTTGTTTAGCGGGTCTTTTTCTGGGATTAATTTTACCGCTTCTTCATTTAACAATACAGATGAAATGGTATCAGAAGCATAAGCCGAATTCAATTTCCTTCCTTTCAAAACTTTAATATCAAGCATATCAAGCATTTCAAAATCCATTTCCATTTCTTGTATCAAAAAAGGTTTATTGTCTTTATAACTCGCACTTGACCAAGAATTTTCCATCGAGCCCATTGCAAACAATGCAGTTGAAACTCCTTCGACACCTTTTATTTTGCCTGCTTCTTGTTTAATTAATTTGTATCGCTCATATTGTTTTTTATCTTTTTTGGCTTTAAAAGTAATATCTAAAACTTGTGCGCCTTTAAAACCTAAATCTTTCTCTGCCATAAAGTTGACTTGTTTATAGACGATAAAAGATCCGATGATGAAAAAAGCAGCGATGCCAAATTGTAAAACCAGCATTCCGTTTCTAAGCCAAATTCCTTTTTTACTTCTTGAGAAATTGCCTTTTAAAACTTTTAAAGCTTCAAAATTAGAAACGTAAACAGCAGGCAAAACTCCAGAAACAATTATAACAATTAAAGTAATTAAAATCAGTTGAATATAAAATTGAGAACCTATTAGAATTAAATCTTTATCAAGAAAAGAATTGTAAACAGGCAGTGAAATTTCGACAATTACCAAAGCGATTAAAACTGAAAAAATTGTGGTCAAAGCGGTTTCAAAAATAAATTGCGTTACAATTTGTCTTTTTGTTGCACCAGTAATTTTTCTAACACCAATTTCTTTCGCTCTTTTTATTGCATTTGCGGTTGCTAGATTTACATAATTTACAATAGAAAGCAGCAAAATCAAAATGGATAATCCCATTAAAATTAGGATATATTGAAGTTTTCCGCCTTCTTCTGGAAAAGGAAAATTTCCTTTATACAATCGCGCTTCAGGTAAAGGAAGTAAACTTGATTTTACAGGTTCTCCATATTTTTTTATAAATTCAGAAACGGTCAAACCTTCTTGTTTGGCGTATAGTTTAGTACAATTTTCAAAAAAAAGTTTATCCAAAGTTTGTATTATTCTTGAAGAAGCATTCGGGTTCTTAAATTTTAAAATAAGTCCGTAATGATAAGTCCATTGGTCTTTTGTTCTTTTTAAATCATCTTCAATAATAGTTGTAACGGCATTTGGCATTACCGATGATTTTTCGGTAATTTTATAAACTCCGCGAACGGTAAAAATCTGACCGTCATACTTTACCAATTTTTCTAACGGATTTTCATTTCCAAATAAACGAACAGCAGTTTCGTCTGATAAAGCAATACTATTTCGATCTTGAAGCGCTGTTTTTCCATTTCCATGAATAAAGTGAAAAGGAAAAAAAGAGAAAAAATTACTTTGCGCGGTAAAGATTTTGCTGGTCATTTCCTTTTTGCCGTTATATATAATCACATCTTTGGCATAATCAGGATAGAAATAACAATAACTTTCTAAATCTGAAGAAACAGATTGCAGCAAAGGTCCAGTTGTTGCAGGATTTGATGTCCAGACATTTTTTTGTCCAATATCATTTAGAACAGAATAAATTTTGCCTTTTTCGGGATTCCATTGGTCGTAAGAATGCTCGTCGTTCCAATAGAGAATGGCAAAAATTAAGGTTGCCATACCTATGGATAAACCTAGTATATTCAGAATCGAAAACAGTTTGTTGTTTTTGATTTGATAGATGAAAGTATTTATATAGTTTTTAAACATATTATTCGCATTTAAGGTATTGTAAAACATCGACTTTTGTAGCTTGATAAGTTCTTGACAAGACTACAATTAAGGTTAAAGACAATAATGCTATGAATCCGATTGCAAATGGATAAGCAGAAATAGTAATTCTGAAGACAAAATCTTCAAGCCATTTATTTAGCAGATAATATGCTGGAAATATAGAAATTAGAAAACCTGCCACGCAAAAAAGAATATATTGTTTAGTGAGTTCTTTTAATAAAACATGAGTTTCAGCACCAAGTGTTTTGCGAATAGCAATTTCTTTCATTCTGCTTTGAATGGAGTAGGATGCCAAAGCGAAAAGTCCGAAAAGAGCAATTAGAATAACAACTACATTTAGTAATGAAAAGAGGTTTTTCTGATTCACATATTCTTTGTAATTTCTCGCGTAAGCTTTATCTACAAAATCATAATGAAAAGGATATTCTGAATCGATATTTTTTTGCCAAAACTTTTCAAGTTCAGAAATCGTATTTTGTATGTCGTCTGGTTTTACTTTTACAAAAAGCTGATTGACATTATAATTCATCCAATCGACGGTTTTGAGATGAAAAAATATCATTGGCGGGATGTTTGCTTTTGGTCCCCAGATATTAAAATCTTTTACAATTCCAACAATTTTTAGTTTATGCTCGTTCCACTGCAGAATTTTACCAATCGGATTTTTTTCCTTCATTAGTTTTAATGCCGTTTCGTTTACCAATGCAGCATCAATACTGTCCGAAGCAATTTGACTTGTAAGATAGCGTCCATCAGTTAATTTAATTTTAAGCATTTCTAACATACCAAAATCAACAGCCATATTTTGACCTTGAATTTGATTGTCTTTATAACTAAAAGTAGATGAAGTACTGCTTCCTTCAGCAAATGAAAATGTACCAGTACTTACTTGAGAAACGCCTTTGATTTTTAAAATTTCTTGCCTTAATGTTTCATATCTTTTATATAAAAATTCATTAGCTTTTGGATCTTTATTATCAAAAAAAGGTTTTTTATATCTTATTTCTAAAACCTGATCACCTTTAAAACCTAAATCTCTTTTATTCAAAAATTGAACTTGCTCATAAACAATATAAGATCCTATAATAAAGAAAAATGCGATGGCAAATTGTAAAACTAATATTCCATTTCGCAGCCAAATACCGCTTTTGCTTCTGCTGAAATTTCCTTTTAATACCTTTAAAGTTTCAAAATTTGAAATGTAAATCGCTGGAAAGATTCCCGCAATTACAACCGTAATAATGAAAATGATAATTAATTCATAGAAAAAATATTGACCAGAAAGACTCAGGTTTTTTTCTAGAAAATTATTGTAAAAAGGCAAAGATAATTCTACTATTACCAAAGATAAAAGAATAGCAAAAGAGGTAATAATAGCAGTTTCAAATAGAAATTGTAAAACGATATCTTTTTTGGTTGCACCAGCAATTTTTCTAACTCCAACTTCTTTAGCTCTTTTTATAGCATTTGCGGTGGCCGAATTAATGTAGTTGAATAACGACAAGATGAGAATTAAAACAGATAAAGACATCATAATCATTAAAAACTGATAATTTCCTTTGCCTTCTGCATAACCATCAACAATCGAATGTAATCTAGCATCTTTTAATGGTTCGAGAAATATTTTCATTTTCTCAACTCCATTTTGCTTCTGCCATTCTTTAATTGTCAATCCTTCTTGTTTTGCCCATTTTACAGTTCGATTTTGAAAAAGGAGATTTTCCATTTTAGCCTTCACTTTATCAGCGTCGGCTGGATTTTTCAATTTAATCAGTAATCCATAATTAAAATTTCCCCAGTTATCTTTTTCTGTTGGCGTACGTTCATCTATAAGATTTACAATAGCTTCTGGTGCCAATGATGATTTTCCAGGAACGGTGTAAACTCCTGTAATAATTAATTTTTTATCGTAAAAAGTAATTGTTTTGTCAAGTACATCAACAGTTCCGAACAGATTTAAGGCAGTCTTTTTTGAAATCACAATACAAGTATTGTTTCGTAATGCTGTTTTTAGATTTCCTTTTATAAACTCAAAAGGAAACATTTCAAAAAAAGTTTTTTGAGCATCAATAACTTTAAAAATTCCTTTTTTATTTGCAGATGAGAGAATTTTGTCTGCATACCAAAGGTCTAGATAACAATAACTTTCAATTTCCTTAAAATCGGTTTTAAAATAATCTTCAAATGAAGAAACGTTTGATGACCAAAAATTATCTGCGCTAACTTGGCTTATAGATTGAAAAACAACGTCCTTGTTAGGATTCCATGCGTTATAGCTTTTTTCGTCATTCAAGTACAAAATGGCAAAAATCAATCCTGCAATTCCAATACTCAAACTCAAAATATTTAGAGCCGTAAAGAATTTGTTATTTTTGATATGATATATAAATATATTGATCCAATTCTTTAGCATAAACTAGTTTTTAGCGTTTACCAAAACATCAACATTTCTATGATTCAACTTTTCCGAAAGAATCATTCCGTCTTTCATCAAAATCGTTTTTTGCGAAAAAGAAGCGTCATAATCTGAGTGCGTTACCATTAGAATTGTCGAACCGCTGGCATGAAGATCGGTTAAAAGTTCCATGACTTCATTTCCGCTTTTACTATCCAGATTTCCTGTTGGCTCATCGGCCAGAATAATTTTCGGATTATTAATTAAAGCTCTTGCAACGGCAACACGCTGTTGTTGTCCGCCCGAAAGTTGCTGCGGAAAATGTTTCAATCTGTGCGCAATTCCCAGTATTCTTGCAATCTCATTTACTCGTGATTTTCTTTCGGCAGAAGGAACATTACTGTAGATTAAAGGCAATTCGATATTATCAAAAACCGACAATTCATCAATTAAATTGAAGTTCTGAAAGATGAATCCGATGTTTTCTTTTCTTGCTTGCGATTTTGCTTTTTCTTTTAAACCAATCATTTCCTGACCAAGAAGTTCATAACTTCCGTCTGAAGCGCTGTCTAAAAGTCCGATAATGTTTAATAAAGTCGATTTTCCGCTTCCAGACGGTCCCATAATAGAGACAAAATCGCCTTGATTAATAGTTAGTGAAATTTCGCTTAATGCCTTTGTCTCTAATTCCTCAGTTCTAAATACTTTCGAAAGTTTTGTAATGCTAATCATAATTGATTGTTTTAGTTTTTGATTGATTTTCTTTTAAAATTTTTATGCCTTCGGAAATGACAGAAACAAGTCTGAAAAATAAGATAAATTATTTTCAAATTATCACTATTTATTTTGTTATTTGTACTCCCGAAAGGCTTTAATTATTAATGATTTACCAGTTATAAAGTGATTTTCATGCCAAGAAATTAAACATTGTAACTGCTTTATTTTTAAGGTTTTATTTTTAAATAAAAATCTAAACTGTCCACAAATGGACACCTTTCGTCCAAAACTGAACAACAATGAAAAAGACCAACGCTTCAATTTTAATCATCGACGATCAGGAAGACATCCTTTTTGCATCAAAAGTCTATCTGAAAAAGTATTTTGAAAATATTTATACGCTCAATAATCCAAAAAATATTGTCGAATTATTGTCGAAAAACACAATCGATGTCGTTTTGTTGGACATGAATTACAGAATTGGTTTTGAAGATGGGAGAGAAGGTTTGTATTTATTGAAAGAAATAAAAACGCTTTCGCCAAAAACTGTAGTGATTTTAATGACGGCTTTCGGAAAAGTAGAAACCGCTGTTGAAGGCTTAAAATCAGGCGCTTTTGATTATATTTTGAAACCTTGGGAAAATATAAAACTATTAGAATCGGTAAAACAAGCCGTAGATAAATCGAGAAAAGATCAAAAAAATATAAAAGAAGTCGCAATTAGAAATGACTTCTTTACAGGAAATTCAGAAATTATAAAAAAAGCCTATTCATTAGCCGATAAAGTAGCCAAAACCGATGCCAATGTTTTGATTTTAGGCGAAAATGGAACAGGAAAATTTGTTTTGGCACATCATATTCATTTGCAATCGGAGAGAAAAAATCAGCCGTTTATTGCTGTGGATTTAGGTTCTTTAAATTCGAATATTTTCGAAAGTGAATTGTTCGGTTATGCAAAAGGCGCTTTTACAGATGCAAAACTAGATACGCCAGGACGTTTTGAAATGGCGCAAAACGGAACCATTTTTTTAGATGAAATCGGAAATGTGCCACTTCATTTGCAATCGAAATTATTGCAGGTCATTCAAACCAAAACCATAACGAGATTGGGAGAAACAAAAGCAAGACCTTTAAATGTTAGAATTGTTACAGCAACCAATTTAAATTTGAAATTGGAAGTAGCGGACAAAAACTTCCGTGAAGATTTATATTATCGCATCAATACGATGGAAATTGTTTTGCCGCCTTTAAGAGAAAGAAACGAAGATAAGATTCCGCTTGCCGAATATCTTTTAGATAAAATGATTGAAAAATACGGTCGAGACGAAATTACATTTGACAAAAAAGTACTCGAACAAATCGAAAAACACGCTTGGAACGGAAATATTCGCGAAATGGAAAACAAGATTGAACGCGCTGTTATTCTTTGCGAAAATAATATCATCACAGTTTCCGATTTAGATCTTGAAATTATTACGCCTTACGAAGAAAATATTGATGATATTCAGCTTTCTTCTGTAGAAAAAATTACGGTCGAAAAAGCACTTCTAAAAAATAATAATAATATCAGTAAAACCGCGACAGAACTCGGCTTATCGAGAGGCGCTTTGTATAGACGTTTAGAAAAATACAATATCAATATCAGTTAATATGTTTAAAACGTTACAAACTTATAAACTCATTTTTTTGCGATTAATTTTTATCGTAATCGGAATTGAATTGTCGATTTATTTCTTTAAAATTGGTTTGCTTTTTACAGGAATATTTGGGCTTTGCATGGTTTTTCTACTAGGCAGAGAAATGTATTTTTATGTTCGAAATCTGGTTTTAATTTACAACAAAACGATTTCTTCGATATTACAGAATGATTTTACTTCGGATTTTTCTAAACATAAATTCAATAAAAGTTACGATGATTTATTTCAATTGTATGAAACGTTGAAAAATAAACATAACGAACAGATTTCTAAAGATATAATTTATCGTTCTATTTTAAATAATATCGAAACTGGAGTGGTGATTCTTCAAAAACAAGAAACAGATTGGAATATTTTTTTGATGAATGATTATTTTTCGCGCCATTTTAATGTTCCAAAAGTTTCGAAATGGAAATATCTTAAAAATCAGTTGCCGTCTTTGTGTGAAATTATTGAAAAAGATGATTTTCATGAAATTAAAACTTCAATAGAAATTAGCATCAACGAACAAAATAAGCAGACATTTGTTTTGCAAGCTTCTCGAACTGAGATTTTTGAACAAGATTATTTTATTGTTTTGCTAGATTCAATTCAGAATGTGGTCGAGAAAAAAGAGAAAGACGCTTGGATCAATTTGATGAAAGTCATTTCGCATGAACTTTTAAATTCGATTACGCCAATTCGCTCTATTTGTCAAAATTTAGAAGATTTGGTAGAACAAGATTCGCTTTCTACAGAAGATTTAGAAGACATAAAACACAGTGTGCAAACGATGCTCAGACGAAGCGATCATTTGCAAAAATTTATTGAAGGTTATCGAAAATTAGCGATGTTGCCTTCTCCAAAAAAAGAAAAAATTGATTTGAAGGATTTAATTCAAAACTGCCTTCAAATCATGAATCCGATGTTTCGAAAAGAAAATATTGAAATCGAGAATTTGATAAGCCTTAATTATGCTATAAATGTAGATCAGCAACAGATTGAACAAGTGTTGATTAACTTAATGACAAATTCTATAAACGCATTAGAAAATATAACTTCTAAACAAATTACAATTTCGGCGGAAGCCAAAGATAATCGCGTTTTTATAAAAATTTCAGACAACGGAAAAGGAATCGAAAAAGAAATTGAAGACAAAATTTTTCTTCCGTTTTTTACTACGAGAAACGAAGGCACGGGCATAGGTTTGACTTTATCTAAAAATATTATTGAAGCACACGGCGGTTATATTCTTCACAATACTAAAAACGAAAAAACAACTTTTGAAATTTGTTTGATAGACGAGTATTAAAAATGTTTAAAAAGGGATTTTAAATGCTCAGATTTTTTTTTAAATTTGTGAATAAGGAGTTGAAAATTGACTCTTATAAACAAAGAAAAAATCAATAATGAATACAAATTCAACTTCTACAATAGCTTCTAATTTTCTTACTGATTTAAAAACGCAAACTTCTGATTCTCATAAGAAATTAGAAGAACTTCCGGTTTCAATGTCAATAATGTCTCCCAACATGAAAATCGAAGATTATACCTATTATTTAAGTTTAATGCACGATGTTCATAACGATACAGAAGGCTTAGTTTTTCCTTTTTTCTCTGATTTAATGGATGATTTAGAACAAAGAAGAAAGAAACATCTGATAGAGAATGATCTTTTATTTTTAAATTCGAATAAAACCAATTCAGAAAAAGTTTTTCAAACTAAAGGAATTTCAGTTCCTTTTGCGTTGGGAATTTTATATGTTGTTGAAGGTTCTACACTTGGCGGAAGATTTATTTTGAAAAATGTTTCTAAACTGCCTGAACTTTCAGGAGAAAAAGGTGTTTCGTATTTTAATGGTTATGGCGATAAAACAGGAAGTTTCTGGAAATCTTTCTTGAATTTTCTAGCAGAATACGAACAAGAGCATAATTGCGGAGAGGAGATTATAGAAGGAGCAATATTTGCTTTTGATAACATTTATAAGCATTTTGATCGAAGATAGGCAAATGAAGATTAAGGATATAGTTAATCGCGATCTTGTTAACTTAAGCAATTGCGAACATGAACCCATACATATTCCAGGCAAAATACAGCCACATGGCTTTTTACTTGGCATTACGCTACAATGGAAGATAGATTTCTGTTCAGAAAATGTTGCCTCTTATTTTGGTATTTCTCACACTGAAATGCTAGGCAAAGATTTTTCGGCAGTTTTTGGTGTTACCGCCGAAGAAGAAATTTTAGCATACACTAACGGAGATGAATTTAGAGATGCTTTTCCTTTAGAAATTGAATTATTGGGGAAATTTTTTCAAATCAACATTCATAAAAGTGATGGCATTTACGTTCTCGAAGCCGAATTGCTTTTTGTTGATAGAGAAAAACTTGCCGATGCTTACAAACAAACGATTCAGTTTGTAAGTCAGATGAATAAAACTACTTCGCTTAAAGATTTGTGCGCACTTGTAGCACAGGGAACACGCGAAATAACAGGTTATGATCGTGTAATGATTTATCGTTTTGATGAACAATACAACGGAGAAGTTTTTGCCGAAGATTGCCGTGAGGATTTAGAACCTTTTTTAAGGATTACATTATCCACATACTGATATTCCTGCTCAAGCCAGAGAATTATATATTAAAAATCTATTGAGATTGATTGTTGATATTGATTATGTGCCTGTTCCCATTTATACAGTTGATGATAGAGAAGGAAAAAATCTTGATTTAAGTTTATCTATTTTAAGAAGCACATCACCAATTCACGTAGAATACCTAAAAAATATTGGAGTTGGGGCAACATTGACAATTTCTCTTATTCATCACGGAAAATTATGGGGATTAATTGCTTGTCATCATTATTCTGAGAAAAATATATCTCCTGAAATTAGATTGGCGGCAAAACTTCAGGGACAGTTTATTACTTCTCAAATCGACATTAGACAATCTAATGATGAATATATTAGCGCTCAGAAAACGAATTTGGCGTTAGAACAATTGACAAGTCTTGAACTTCCTGTTTTAAAGGAATCTATAGAAAAAATTGTTCAGGCTCGACAATTGTTAGAAATTGCAAATGCTTCTGGCGTATCTATTATCACGAGAGATAAAATCTATAAAAATGGTTTAACGCCTTCTGATGAGCAAATTATTAGTTTAATCAGACAACTTAAAAGTAAAGAGATCGTCGATTTTTTCTCAACGAATAAGATTAGTGATCATTTTCCAGAATTTGATGAAAACTCCAATTTTGCGGGAATTATTTACCATCCGTTGGGTAACAATGGACATGTAGTATGGTTTAGACCAGAAACTATTTCGGAAATTAAGTGGGGCGGTGATCCAGAAAAGAGAATTCTAAAAGACAGCGCGGGACTTCATCCTGGAAACTCATTTAATATTTACAAACAAATTGTAAAAAACCAAAGTAGCAACTGGAAACAGTATGAAATTAATGCTACAACTCAATATACCCACACTTTACACAATCAGCTTATTTTGATTATGTTGAGTGAGGAAGAAGAGAAATATCGTAACCAAAGCGAAATCTTAAAGGAAACCAATTCTGAGCTTGAAAATATTAACTGGATTAGTACGCACGATTTGCAAGAACCTTTACGTAAAATTCAGCTAATTACTTCTAAAATGTTATCAGAAATTGATGTTATTTCTACAGAATCTATTTCAAATTCATTGGAAAGAGTTTCGAAATCTGCCAATAGAATGAGCGGATTATTAGAAGATATTCTAAAATATACTCGAATTAAAAATACAAGAGATACTTTGCAAGAAGTAAATCTGAATGAAATTTTAGAATCGACAATTAAAGAAATGAGCGAAGTTATTTCGGAGAGTAATGCATTAATTGAATCTGAAAAACTGCCAGAAGTTCATGCTATTGGTTTTTTAATGAGGCAGTTATTTGTAAATGTTATTCAGAATTCACTAAAATACGCTTCGGAAGAAAGAACACCAAAAATTACAATTACTGCTTCTCAAGAACCTGTAATTATACATGATTTGTTTAAAGTATATTGTCATTGGGTTCGTTTCTCAGATAACGGAATTGGTTTTGAACCGCATTATGCCGAATCTATTTTTAAGATTTTCACTAGACTTCATACACAAGAACACTACACAGGATCGGGCATTGGTCTAGCTTTATGCAAAAAAATAATGCAAGCCGTCGGCGGTGATATTCATGCCGAAGGAAAACCAGGTGAAGGAACTGATATTATAATTTATTTCCCTTGTGATCCTGAGGATACGCTTTTGCCTTTGTAAATATTTTTTTTCAACACATAGAAACATAGATTTTTTTTTTAAAGAGGTAATTGAAAGAAACTAGTTTCTAAAACATAGTCAACTATGTTTGTTTAAACAAGTGAAACGTCTTTATTCACAACAATAAGCTATGTTTCTATGTGTTAAATATTATTCTCGTTTAGAATATAAAATCCAAATAAATCTGCTAAAATCTTTTTAAATCTGGGTGAAACACTAATATCTAATTTTTATCGGCGACAACTTTTAGTTTAGACTTTTTAAAATTGATTTCAGAAATAATTGTTGCCGAGAAAATTAAAGTTCCACCCAAAAGCAAACGCCACGTAAGATTTTCTCCTAAAATAAAAAAAGCACCGATTGCTCCAAAAACAGGCTCGAACAAATAAATTACAGCAACGCGTTCGGCAGATAAATATCGTTGTGAAATATTGGAAACAGTATACATAAAAGCTGTAGAAAACAACGCACAATATACAACACCTAGCCAGAAAGTATCACTTTTTGGAAACCATTCTGCATGTTGATCTGTAAATGCCAGACAAAAAGTAAACAAAGCACAAAATGAAAACATCGGAACGATGGAATACAAAAGATTCTTTGTTATAGAATGTTTTTCAACCGAAATTAAATAAACGGCAAAAGCAAATGCGCCAGCAATAGTTAGTAAATCACCAAAATTTATCGTGAATTTTTCTTGTACGGCAATTATAAATAAACCAGTTAAAGCTGTTAAAGCCGCAATCCAGATTTTTAGAGGTGTTGTGGTTTTATAAAATGCTAATTTTATTAACGGAATAATAATTACTGTCAATCCTGCAATAAAAGAACATTGTGAAGCACTGGTATATTTAAGTGCAAATGTCTGTAATTGAATGCCTAAAAACATCGGAACAGCAAGAATAAAACCAGTTTTGATAGCTTCTAGATTTATATTTTTAACGTATTTCCAAAAGACAATACTCAAAACAATTACGGCTAGAAAAAAGCGGTAGAATAAAAAAGTGTTGGGCGAATAATCGCCAATTGCCATTTTGGTAATCGAATAGGAAATTCCCCAAAAAGCAGTTCCGAGGATTAGTAAAAGCAGTAAAAGTTGTCTTTTTTTCATGTTTTTAAATAAGTACTTTTTTCATCATTAAATCCGTTTGTTCATCATCACCTAATCTAAAAATGTGTGTGTCAAATTGCGTAAAACCATTTTTAGTGTAGAAACTAACGGCTCTGAAATTCTTTTCCCAAACGCCAAGCCACATATAAGAGGCTTTTAATTCTTTTGCAGTTTGTTCCGCTTGTGCATAAAGTGCTTGCGCGACTTTTTTTCCGTGAAATTCTTTGGCAACATAAATACGTTCTATTTCCAAAGCATTCAAATCTTCTTTTTCAGTTTGCGCATCGCTGGTATTTAATTTAAGATAACCGACTACTTTTTCTTCTAAAACAGCCAAATAAAAATAAGAATTCGGATTGTTTAGCTCTGAAGTTAATTTACCAGTTGCAAAACTTTCGTTTAAATATTTATTCATATTTTCTTCACTATTCACTTCTGCAAATGTTTCAGAAAAAGTTTGTCTTCCAATTAATTGGAGCGCATTTAAATCTCTTATTGTTGCTTTTTTTATTTCTAATGAATTCATTTTTTATTCTTTAATGCATTAAAAGCTGTTTCTGTTCTCAATAAATGCGTAAATTGCATCAATGGATTTACAGCAAATTAAATATTTTTTAGCGTTATCACGCGAACTTCATTTCTGGAATACTGCCGGAAAAATGAATATTACCCAATCTGCATTGAGTCGTCAAATTCAGTCTTTAGAGAATCAGCTTGGAATTCAGTTGTTTGAACGAAACAAACGTAATGTCAAACTTACCGCTGCGGGCCAATTTCTAAAAGAAAAATGGGAAGTTGAATTGAATAAAATCGAATTTATTCATCAATCTGCCCGCCAAATTCAGTTGGGGGAAAGTGGTACGATTACCATTTCTCATCCCGATTCTATTTCAGCTTCTATTATGCCTGAGATTTTATCTCGTATTTCTGATGCTTATCCGCAACTAAAAATCAAATTGGTTCAAGTTCTTTATGAAAATCAACAGGATTTTCTTCGCAATTATAAAATTGATCTGGCAATTACAAGAGATATTAATACTGCTAAAGATATTGAATCTCAAAAAATCCATACCGATCATTTAGCGATTGTTGTTCCGGAAGATCACCCATATAAAACTCCCGAAGATTTAACCAAAGAAACGCTTGCTTCTCAAAAGTTTATCCTGCCAACTAATGACGAAGGAAGCAGTTACAGCGATTTGATCAGACAATTATTCAATTCTTTAGAAAACGCTCCAGAAGTATACCTTCATTCTGAATTTGGTTCTGCTATCATTGCTTTGGTTCGAAAAGGACTTGGAATTGCGATTTTACCTGATTCGTATCTTTTTCATGAAATTCCTGGAATCCGATTTATCAAACTTCCACTAGAAACCGATTTGTATATCAATTGGCGAATAGAAGATCACAATCCGGTTTTGGCCAATGTTTTAAAATTGATTACACCTTAAATTTTTATTCGCGGAACATTTCAATATGCGGAATTCCATCTTCATCATAAACTTCGCCTTGTTCTACAAATCCTAAAGATTGGTAGAATTTGGATAAATGATATTGCGCACTAATTCGAATTGGAGCTTTTCCAAATTTTTCTTCACAACCCGCAATTGAGGCTTCCATTAGTTTTACTCCCAAACCTAATCCGCGATGCGATCTTGCAATTACGACTCTTCCGATAGCAATTTCGTTGTAAGATAATCCAGCTGGCAATAAACGTGTTACGCCTGCCAATTCGTTATCAACATAATATAAAAGATGAAAACTTTTCTGGTCTTTATTATCCAAATCAAGATACGGACAGTTTTGTTCGACTACAAAAACGTCACTTCTTAACCGAAGTAAATTATACAATTCGTGATTGGTTAATTCATCAAAAGATTTAATGGAATGGCTAAATGTCATTTTTATTTTTGCTTTAATTTTTAACAAAGATAAAAGAGAGAATAATGATATAAAATGCTATTTTTTTATCATGTGATGCTGAAAATGCATTAATGTTTTTAAAAAGCTTTGTCAAAGTTCAGCGTTCAGTTTGTCATTCTGAGGAACGAAGAATCTTCACAAAAAACTCCGCAAAGTGGAGTGTAAATCTGTGTCGAGCTACTTGCGGAGATTGCTTCGCCAGTTCGCTATCGCTCGTGTCTTCGTTCCTCAGAATGACAAGATTGTGGTAAATAGTAAGGGAAAGATTGGATTACGAATTTAAATAAAAACAAAAAAACTTTGTCAAAGTTTCAAACTTTGACAAAGTTGTATTCAATTCGTGTAATAAATTTTTTAATGAGAAACCGCTTTTAAACCAACAATAGAACCAACCAATGTTGCTAAGAAAAACAATCTCCAAAAAGCTGCTGGTTCTTTAAAAACAAAAATACCGACTAAAACTGTTCCAACAGCACCAATTCCTGTCCAAACTGCGTAAGCTGTTCCTAGCGGAAGTGTTTCTGTTGCTTTCATTAATAAAAGCATACTTACGGTTAGAGAAATAAAGAATCCAATATACCAATAATACATTTCAGTTCCAGTTGTTGCTTTTGCTTTTCCAAGACATGATGCAAAGGCTACTTCAAATAAGCCAGCGATGATTAAAATAATCCAGTTCATATAGTTAAAATTTTGTGGTGCAAAGTTCTTTTATCGAATTCGGAAAAAAATTAACAAATGATAAAAAATCAGATTATTTTAATTCTGCACGAATTCTGCTTAAACTCACTTGTGTAATTCCCAAATAGGAAGCAATATGTCCTAATTGTACTCTTTTTATGATTTCTGGATGATCTTTCATCAATTCCAGATAACGTTCTGAAGCGTTTTTGAACTGTCTGGAAATCAAACGTTCTTCAGTTTTAATCAATTCTTTTTCGGCAAATTTTCGTCCCCAATTCGCAATATGAACATCTTTACTGAAAAGCTTTCTAAGGTTTTCTGTTTTGAGTTCGTACAATTCACAATCTTCAAGAAGCTCTATATTTTCATAACCAGGTTGGTCTTCTACGTAACTTTTCATAGAAATTACGGTTTCGCCTTCTTTTCCAAACCAAAAAGTCACTTCATTATCTCTTTCTACAAAAGCTCTTACCAATCCTTTTTTTATAAAATAAATATTCGATTCTATTTTGTTGGCTTTTAATAAAATATGCCCTTTGGGGAAAGCAATTTCCAAAACGTTATTTTGTAAATCCAATTTGGATTGCTCAGGAAGTAAGTGTATTTGGTCTAGAATATTCGAAATATCCATTTTTATTTTTTCAATAAAGATAGTTTTTGTTAGGACGAACAGAAAATTTCATTCAAAAAAAATCCCATTTCTATTGAAATGGGATTTAAAATTACCTCTGCGATGAGCTATAAAACAGAGGCGATTTTGACCAATATATAAAAACTAATTAACTCCTCCGCCTAATGCTTTGTACAGCAACACTTGTGAGTTGGCATTTCGCAACTGAATATCTACAAAATCAAGTTCTGCCTGAAGTTTGTTTTGTTGCGCGCTAATGATTTCCAAATAATTGGCATAACCACTTAAATACAAATCGTTTGAAACATTTACAGCAATTTCAAGATGATCGATTTCTTTCAATTTATATTTCAAGACATCTTCGTAAGCTTCATTTCTGTGCAATAATGCGCTCAATTCGTTAAAAGCTGTTGTTACACTATTTTGATATTGAAGAAAGGAAATTTCTTGTTTTCTATTTGAAACATAAAATTCCTGTTTAATCTGACCTTTGTTGAAAACAGGAGCCGTTAATCCACCTAAAATCTGCCACGCAAAAGAACCTGCGTCAAATAAAGTGTTGAAAGAAAACGAATTAAAACCTGCGTAACCTCCCAAATTTACAGTTGGAAAAAAGGCCGCGCGAGCCGATTTTGCATCTGCGTTACTTGCCAATAAATCAAAGTAAGCTTCAGAAACGTCTGGTCTTTTGTGAATGATAGAATCCACGCTGATTTTTTGGTTTAAAACCTCTAAATGTCCAGCTAAAAAGTCGCTGCTTCGGTCTATTTTTCCTCCGTATTCTCCTAAAAGCGTCAATAAAGCTTTTTCAGTTTGATCGATGCTTAATTTCAATTCTGAAGATTCAGCATGAATATTATTATTTTGTGCATTAAACTGTTGTACAGCCAATTCAGTTGCTTTTCCGACAGATCTTTGTGCAGAAACAATATCAAGCGCTCGTTCTTGCGTTTTTAAGTTATTATCATAGATTGTAGCTTGTTTGTCTAAAGCGATAAGCTTAAAATACAAATCAGCAACATCGCCTAAAAGACGAGTTTGCAATAAACGCATTCCTTGTTGTGAGGCAAAAAATCGCTGTTGCGCTGCTTTTTTACGATTGCTCAATTTTCCCCAAATATCAGCTTCCCAAGAAACTCTTCCGCCTAAAAATAGGTTAGGAGTAACATCTTCGTTAATTCTTTGTTTTTCGGTAATATTCTGTGAAAAATTGGTGTCATAATTACCAACTCCATCCATTGTATATTTTCCATAATGTGTTCCAGAAGCATCTGCCACAAGGTCTAAAGAGGGCAGAAGTGCCAATTTTGCGACTTTTAAATGCGAATTGGCAATTAAAATTCTTTCCTGCATAATTAAATAATCAGGATTTTTGGCGATAGCTTTCTTAAGTAATTCTTCTAATTTCGGATCTTTAAAGAAAGTTTCTGTTTTTAATGGAATAAAAGTCTCATTTGTAGCTTCTTTTCTTTTTGCATCAAAATTTTCTGGAAGTTTTGCGGCGTCTAATTTTGTACTGACTTTTGGTGCAGAACAAGCTGTTAGAAGTAAAATTCCAGTTATTAGAATGGCACTTTTAGTTGTCCTTAGAAAATGCATATTTGCATCTTTATATTGATTTAATATCTCTTTCATTATTTAAATTTATTTATTGAATCTGCTAAGCATTTTTTTTAAAACACTCGAAAAATTGGTTTTTAATTCTACTAACTAGCTTAGTTTTAATCTGCATAAATTTGCTTTAATCTGTATAAATCTGCGTGAAATACTTTTGCATATAGATTTTTTCAAGCAGATTTTAAAAGATTTTAGCAGATCAAATAAGATTTTATTTGTTGGCTGAAACTATTTTATTCTATTTTACTCAACGAATTAATTGTTAGACTTATTCACTCGTTTTTCCAATTTTGCAAACAGTATATAAAGTCCAGGAATAATCAAAAGACCAAACACAGTTCCGATTAACATTCCTCCAGCCGCCGCTGTTCCAATCGAGCGATTACCTATTGCACCCGCGCCAGAAGCGATACATAGCGGAATTAATCCTGAAATAAAAGCAAAAGAAGTCATCAAAATAGGTCTGAAACGAAGTCTAGCACCTTCAATCGCGGCTTCGACAATATCACGTCCGAGTTTGTTTTGCGCCATTGCGAATTCTACAATCAAAATGGCATTTTTGGCGAGCAGACCAATCAGCATGACGAGTGCTACTTGAGCGTAAATATTATTGTCTAATCCGACCATTACAAGTGCAATGTAAGAACCGAAAACTCCAACAGGAAGACTCAATAATACTGGGAACGGAAGCAGCAAACTTTCATATTGTGCCGCTAATAATAAGTATACAAATAGTATACAAAGCGCAAAAATGTAGATTGTCTGATTTCCTGATAAAATTTCCTCACGCGTCATACCAGACCATTCTAATTCAAAACGGCTTGGGAGTTTTTCGGCAGCGATTCTTTCTACAGCGGCAATGGCATCTCCAGAACTGTAACCTTCGGCTGGTTCACCATTAATCATGGCCGACATGTACATATTGTAACGCGTTAAAACTTCTGGACCGTAAACTCTTTCTAATTTGATAAAGGTTGAAAAAGGTACCATTTCGCCTTTATCATTCTTCAAATACATATCTAAAATACTTTCTGGATTTTGTCGAAATTGCGGACTTGCCTGCACCATTACTTTATACATCTGAGAAAAACGGATAAAATTGGTCGCATAAAAAGAACCTAACATCGTCTGTAAAGTGCTCATGGCATTGTCTACAGAAATTCCTTTTTTGGCAGCCAAATCATAATCAATATGAATTAAATACTGAGGAAAAGTAGCGTCAAAACTCGAAAATGAATTCTGAATTTCTGGCGAAGCATTTAGTTCTTTAAGAAACTCTTTGGTAACTTTATCAGTGTTGGTAATACTTCCTCCAGATTTATCTAATAAACGAAGTTCAAAACCACTGGTGTTACCAAAACCTGGAACTGTTGGCGGAGCAAAAATCTCGATTTGAGCATCAGATATTCCTTTTGTTTTTTCGGTAAGTTCAGCCATAAATTCGGTAACAGAAATATCACGTTCGCTCCAATCTTTTAAGTTGATCATTCCCATTCCGTACGAAGCTCCAGCGATTTCAGTAACGATACTGTATCCTGCAAGAGTGGTAACGTTATCAACTCCTTTAATTTCTTTTGCAATTTTGGTTACTTCGTCTAAAGCTTTTTCAGTACGTTCTACCGTTGCGCCTTGTGGCGTTGTAACGCTTACGTAAACCATTCCTTGATCTTCTGTCGGAATAAATCCAGATGCTAAGAATTTAGTTGTTCCCCAAGTTAAAACACAAAACAGAACTAATAAACCAACTGTAACGGTATTACGATCGGCAAATTTTACTAAAACTTTAATATATTTTGAAGTAATATTATCGAACCAATTGTTGAATCTATGGAAGAATCTGTCTAATAATGATTTTTTCTCTTTATTAGGATCGTGCGGTTTCAGCATAATAGCGCAAAGGGCAGGAGTAAGTGTAAGCGCATTGATTCCTGAAATCACAATACTAATCGCCATTGTTAAAGAGAACTGCCTGTAGAAAACTCCAACTGGACCGCTCAAAAATGCAACTGGAATAAACACCGCAGCCATTACAATTGTAATCGCAATAACGGCTCCCGTAATTTCTTTCATCGCACTAATCGTCGCATCCATTGGCGACATATGTTCTTCGGAGATTTTTACGTGAACGGCTTCGACGACGACAATAGCGTTATCGACTACAATTCCGATGGAAAGTACCAAAGCGAAAAGCGTTAATAAGTTGATCGAGAATCCCATCATCGACATAAAAGTAAACGAACCTATAAGCGCAACAGGAACTGCTAAAACCGGAATTAAAGTCGATCTCCAATCTTGAAGGAAAAGGAAAACCACGAAAGCCACTAAAATAAAGGCTTCGACCAAAGTTCTCAATACTTCATGAATCGAAGCGTCAAGGAAACGGGAAACGTCATAAGCAATATTAAATTCCATTCCAGGAGGAAAAGAAGAACCTTTCAACTCTGCCATTTTTTCTTTTACGCTGGCAATTACTTCAGATGCATTCGAACCTGGACGTTGTTTCAGCATGATTGATGCCGAAGGTTTTCCGTCGGTTTTAGAAACCATTCCGTAACTCATGGCGCCAAATTCGATTTTAGAAATGTCTTTCAATCTTAATATCGTTCCGTCAGCGTTGGCTCTTAAAGGAATTTCTTCATATTGTTTAGGTTCGAAGAATTTCCCGCCGTATTTAATTACATATTGTAACTGATTGTTCATTTGTCCTGAACCTTCACCAACTTTACCTGGAGCGGCAGAAATATTTTGTTTTTGAAGTGAATTAATGACTTCATTTGCCGAAATATTATACGAAAGCATTTTTTCTGGGTCTAACCAAACACGCATCGAATATTCTTTCTGCCCCATAATTTCGGCACGTCCGACACCGTCAATACGTTTTAATTCCTGTAAAATGTTAATATCCGTAAAGTTGAAGATAAACTGCTCGTCTTGAGTTTTGTCGGTACTTGTAATGTTCAAATACATCAACATACTATTTACCTCTTTTTCGGTTGTAACTCCGGCGCGAATTACTTCTTCGGGAAGTTCATCCAAAATTGTTGTTACACGGTTTTGAACGTTTACCGCAGCCAAATCGGGATCGGTTCCTACTTCAAAGAAAACCTGAATTAAAGTTAAACCATCATTAGAAGTTACGGTCGACATATACGTCATTCCGGGAACTCCATTTATAGCTCTTTCGAGCGGAAGGGCAACGGCATTGGCAGAAACCTCTGCATTTGCTCCTGTATATTTTGCTGTAACGGTTACAGACGGTGGTACAATATCTGGGAATTGGGTTATGGGAAGCTGAAACAATGCCAGCAATCCCAAAAGGACTATCATTACCGAGATAATTAACGACAATATTTTCCTTCTGATAAATAACTCTATCATTTTAATTTTTTTAGATCAATAATTAAATAACTGTTTTACAGGTCGATAAACTACATTTGCTTCATGTTGATTTTATCGCCGTCTCTCAACGATTGCGTGCCTTCTTCTACAATTAGGTCGTCTCTTTTTAGACCTTCATTCAGAATATAAACATCATCGAGAGTGCTTTCGATTGTAACATTCGTCATTTTAACTACTCCATCTTTTTTTACCACAAATACATATTGTTTGTCCTGAATAGAAAAAACAGCTTTTTGCGGAATTAAAATTGCATTGGTTTTTGGCTCTGAAATAATCAGTTTTCCAGAAGTTCCGTGTTTGATAAAACCTTGCGGATTGTGAAATTTTGCTTTGTATTGGATAGAACCAGTTTCTCTGTCGATTTCTCCGTCGGCGGTTCTTAATTCTCCTTTTTGGTCATAAACTAGTCCGTTTGGTAATATTAATTTGATATCACCTTGGGTATTTAGAGTTTTGTCTTCCATCATTTGGAAATAGGTATTCTCAGGAATGGAGAAATATGCGTAAACGTCATCTAATTGAGAAACAGTAGTTAGTAATGAACCGTTTTCGATTAAACTTCCTTCTTTAAACGGAATTCTATCAACGGTTCCGTCAAATGGTGCGCGGATTGTGGTAAAACTAATTTGCTGATTAATTGCTTTTTTCTCTGCAACAGCGTGTGCTACTTTCGCGGAAGCGGCTTCATGTTTTGCTTTAGATAATTCTAATTCTTTGTCTGCAATTACTTTTTTATTGAATAGTGTTTGTGCTTGTTCCAATTCTACAGTTGCAATTCTCAAATCGGCTTTGGCACTTTTGTAAACGGCTTCGGCTTTTAAGAGTTGAATCTGAAGTTCAACATCACTTATTTTGAAAAGGATTTGTCCTTTTTTTACTTTTTGTCCTTCACTTACGTAAACTTTATCCAGTAAACCAGGAATACGAACGTGAATTTCTACATTGTTTTTCGCATGTACGTCGGCAACAAATTTGCTCGAAACAATGGTGTCTTTTAAGGTAACTTTATAAACAGGAACTGTTTTTATGTTGTCGGAATTCTTTTTTGCTTTATCTCCGCACGAGACTAAAACAAATAAAGCCAAAGTGAATAAAAGGAATGGATTTTTATAAATGCTCATCATTAGGTTTTTAATTTTTGAATAAATAGATCTTCTTCCTAATACAATGTAAAAGGAAGTAGGAATTTGGATTTTAGATATAAAATGGTGTTCAGATACTTCGTTTGAAGCTCTGCTTTTGGGAGTATTTTTATATAATTTATTTTCTCAAAATACTAGGTGAATGTATATGAGGAATTGATTTAAAAAACTTCTGAATTTTAAATATATAAAAACATCAAGAAACTGAAATCTAGAAAAGTTGGTACAAATGCAGATAAGTGTGCCTTTGAACCTGGTATATTTTTGCTATACCATATATTAAGCTTTTTTTGTAAAGCTTGAAGTTGATTAAATTGCTGAAATAAGGAGCTCTGATTGTACTTTGTTCTAAAGTCGTTGCTCGTCCTTTTATCTTCTTTTTTACGACACTATGAAGATCAATTGTTTTGGAAGTAGAAAAGTCTGAAGAGAAACTAAGTAAATCGTCTGTTGCAACGCTGTCGAGAGTAATGCAGCTGTTAGCATGATGAATCGGCTGATACGTCTCTGTTCCTCTAAAAAAAGAAAGCAGCGAGAGTAAAACGATATATATGAACTTTGTAGGTTTCATTTACAGCACAGCAGATTAATTTTGTTCCTTAAAAATAGGCTTATAATTGTTTATAGTGCGCCAAATATAGCAAATTGAAAAGGAAGGTTTCTTAAAATTTTTCTAAAACGAATGAGATTTTAAGATTTAATAATAATCGAAGTTGGTTTTTAGAGTTTTCATTTTTATAGAGATTTTTATTAAAAAGTTATAATTTCTATCTTACTTTTATGAAACTAATTAAAACAAACACACTATGTCAAATCAATTCGAACACGTAATAGAAAAAGCGTACAATGCTTTTAACGAAAGAAATATCGACAATTGTTTATCAACCATGCAAGAAGATGTACAATGGTCAAAAGCTTGGGAAGGCGGATATATAAGCGGTCACGAAGAAATCCGTCAATATTGGACGAGACAATGGGCAGAAATTAATCCGAAAGTGGAGCCTGTTGGTTTTGATGAAAGAGAAAATGGAAGTCTAGAAGTAAAAGTGCACCAAAATGTAAAAGATCTTCAAGGCAATTTGATGTTTGATGGATTTGTAAAACACGTTTATACTTTTGAAAACGGTTTGATTAAAACTATGGATATTGAGTTGATGGAGAATTAATAAGAAAATCGTATTTTCTAAATTCAACCCAAAATTTAATATTCCATAGGAATATCTGGTCGGTAGAAAAAAAAAATAGTATTGTTTAGCATTAGTGTCCTGTAGGGACACTTGTTTTTTACACAAATTATAATTAATCAAGCGTTCCTACGGAACGCATAAATGTAATTCAAATTTAATTCTACCCACGAAACATTCCTACGGAATGAACTGTTACTTGAAATAAATTTAAAATTAAAAAAGGTTTATGCTGAAAAGTATAAACCTTAATCTTTATTTATAAAAACAATTTCTTAATTCTGTCCAGCAGCAACTTTATCTACTAAAAATAATAATTCACCAGAAATTGGTTTAATCAATTGCATTGGGTATAACTTGGGATTAAATTCTCCCGTTGTAACTTCTTTTAAAGCATTAACTTTCTTTTCGCCAAATGCCACAACAACAATTTTTTCGGCTTTATTGATTAACGGCGCAGTAAGTGTAATACGGTACATTTTCTGTGGAGCTAAGTAATATGCGTCAACCCATTTGGTTTGTTCTTCTAAAACAGCTTCACCAGGAAAAAGAGAAGCCGTGTGTCCGTCGTCTCCCATACCTAATAAAATCAGGTCAAATTTACCTTCTTCACCTAAAATCTTTTTAATGATGCCTTCGTAAGTAACTGCATATTCTTCAGGTGTAACGCCGTCTTTGTACATTTCAAAAATGTTTTCCTGCGGAATAGAAACGTGGCTTAATAAAGTAGAATAAGACATTTTAGCATTACTCAAATCATCGTTAAGCGGAACCCAACGTTCATCTCCCCAAAAAATGTAAACTTTACTCCAGTCTATTTTATTTTTATACGCCTCAGAAGCTAATAATTTATAAATTCCTGCTGGAGAAGAACCTCCAGTAAGTACAGCTGTAAATTTGCCATTTGCAGCTATTGCTTTCTGAGCCGATTCTACGAATAAATCTGCAGCAACTGTATTGATTTCTTCTGTATTATTGTAAATCTGTATCATTTAAAACTTCTTCTTCTTTTTTTGTTTGTGTATTCGGAATCCATTTGTGTCCTTGGCGAGCCAACAATTCGTCAGCTTCTTCTGGTCCCCAACTTCCTGCTTTGTAATTTGGGAAATTCTTTGGAGCAGTTGTTTTCCAAACTTGTTGAATGGTATCAATTGCGTCCCAAGCTTCTTCGACCTGATCCCAACGCATAAATAGAGTAGGATCGCCTAATAATGCATCTGCAAGCAATGTTTCATAAGCTTCTGGCGACATTGTAGAACAAGAAAAATAATCAAATACCATTTCTGCGGGTCTTAAAGACATTGACAAACCTGGTTTTTTGGTCATAAATTGCAGTTTAATGTCCATTGAAGGTTGAATATTGATAATCAATCTATTTGGTGTCATACCTTCTTTTCCATATGAAAATGAAGAATGTGGAACTGGTTTAAACTGAATTATGATTGAAGATTGTTTTTCTTCCATTCTTTTTCCAGAACGCAAATAAAACGGAATTCCTTGCCATCTCCAGTTGTCCAAATAAATCTTCATTGCTACATAGGTTTCTGTATTAGAATCTGGTGCAATGCCTTTGTCTTGACGATATCCTGGAACCGGAACGCCTTTTATTTCACCAGCATCGTATTGACCTCTAACAATATAATGATCAACTTCGTCTGGTTTAATACGGCGAATAGATTTTAAAACATCTGCTTTTCGGTTACGAATATCATCTGCATTTAAAGACGCAGGCGCTTCCATAGCCGTCATACATAAGATTTGAAGCAAATGGTTCTGAATCATATCTTTTAATGCTCCGACACCTTCGTAGAATCCGCCTCGTTCTTCAACGCCAACTTCTTCTGCAACGGTAATTTGCACAAAATCAATAAAATTACGGCTCCATAAAGGTTCGAACATCGAATTTCCAAAACGGAAAGCCAAAATATTCTGAACAGTTTCTTTACCTAAATAATGGTCAATTCTATAAATCTGCTCTTCTTTAAAAGTCTGCGAAAGCATTTCATTCAATTCAATAGCAGAAGTTTTATCGTAACCAAATGGTTTTTCAATAATAATACGGTCTTGTTTCGGGTTTGCCGCAAGTCCGATTTTTTTGATATTGCTAGAAATTGTTGAAATAAAAGAAGGTGTAATCGAAAGATAGAAAAGACGATTAGCGCGTTCGCCAAAAGCTTGGTCAAAAGCATTAATCTTTTCATTCAAACCGATATACGATTCTTCTTTATCGATATCAAGACTATGATAAGTTATGTGCGAAAGAAATTTTTCAGTTTCTGGATCATCAATTCCTTTTCTTCTTGAAAAAAGATTTAGGTTTTCTGCGACATAACTGCGAAAATCTTCATTGGTTTTTTCTGCTCTTCCAAGAGCAATTATCTGAAACTTTTCAGACAAACGTCCGTCAAGGTACAGATTCTGAAATGCGGGAAAGAGCTTTCTCTTTGCCAAATCTCCTGTTCCTCCAAAAATAACAATGATTGTTGGATTCTTAAGTTTATTTTTAGTCATTGTGGTTGTAGTTGTGTTGCTTTAATTGTTATTCAGCCCATTGTGTATGGAAAACGCCTTCTTTGTCGATACGTTCGTAAGTATGCGCTCCAAAATAATCACGCTGCGCTTGAATTAGGTTTGTAGGCAGATTTGCAGAACGGTAAGCGTCAAAATAAGCTAAAGAATTCATTAATCCAGAAACTGGTAATCCTTGTTGAACTGCAAACTGAATTACAGCTCTCATTCCTGCTTGGTTTTCTGTTAATTTTGAAGCAATTCCGCCATCTAAAAGTAAGTTTGGCAAATCTGCTTTTGCAACGTATGCTTTTCTGAAATCTTCTAAAATCGTAGCACGAATGATACATCCGCCACGCCAGATTTTAGCAACTGTTTCTAAATTTAATCCGTAATTGTATTCTTTAGAAGCGGTGTGAAGTTGCGCTAATCCTTGAGCATAAGTTACAACGATAGAGAAAAACAAAGACGATTTTAAAGCTGCAATTGCTTCACTTTTAGAAATATTAGAATCAGCTGCATTCCAAACTAATTTCTTAGCCGCTTCAATTCTTTCTGGTTTTGTTTTAGACATATCGCGCATGTTAACTGCAGCGTCAATAGTCGGAACTGGAACTTGTAAATCCATCGCGTTTTGCGAAGTCCATTTTCCTGTACCTTTAGATCTTGCCCAATCAGAAATTTTATTAATTAACTGAGTTCCGTCTTCGTCTTTTTGTTTTAAAATGTTCCCGGTAATTTCAATCAAATACGATCTTAAGTCATCCGTTTGATTCCATTCAGCAAAAGTTTTCTGAATCGTTTCATCATCCAAATTATAACCTCTTTTCATTAAGTCATAAATCTCAGAAATCAACTGCATAATTCCGTACTCTATTCCGTTGTGAACCATTTTTACGTAGTTTCCAGCAGAACCATTTCCTAAATATTCTACACAAGGTTCTCCATCAACTTTTGCAGCAATTGCTTCAAAAATAGGACGTAATCTTTCGTAAGCTTTTTGATCTCCACCTGGCATCATAGCAGGACCGAAACGAGCTCCTTTTTCTCCACCTGAAATTCCCATTCCGAAGAAATGAATTCCTTTTTCAGATAATTCTAAAAATCGTCTGTCAGTATCGGTAAAATAAGTATTTCCACCGTCAATAATAATATCTCCTTTATCTAAATGAGGAAGTAAACTTGCAATTGCGCTGTCAACAGGTTTTCCCGCTGGAACCAACAACATAATTGCTCTTGGCTGTTGAATAAGCTCAACAAAGCGCTTGACATCTGTAGTCGCTTCAATAGTATGGTCTGCATCAGCTTCTTGCTGAAGAGAATTGACTTTTTCTGTATCTAAATCTAAACCTGCCGCCGCGAAGTTATGGCTTGCAATATTTAAAAGTAAGTTACGGCCCATTACACCGAGTCCTACAATTCCAAAATCAAATTTGTTCATAGTTTTCAATTAACTAAATTATTAGAAGAATGTTTTTTCTAGCAAAAAGTAAGAGAAAGTTTGGTAATTCTTTTTCAATCAATGTTTTGCAGAAAAACAAAGTTTATTTTAATCTTACATTTCAAAATGTAGAGCGCTAAGTTAGAGAAAAATGATGAAAAATGAGGAGTAAAATAGTTCACTTTTGGTCTTTATTGTGATACTTTTACAGGTGTTGAAAATACACTTATAATGCTGTTTGTGAACTATATCGTTGTAATTATTGAAATCGTATTAAACTTTGTCAAAGTTTCGAACTTTGACAAAGTTAACATCGTATGCGAAAACTATGTGTTTAAAAATATCAAGGATAAATCATCAAAAACATAAAAGCAAATAAATTAACCAAAAGTACAACACCATAAACAATATTAGATTTGCCTTTGCTTAAAGAAAGCATTACAGTAAAAACAGATAAAGCCAATAAAACGATTGATTTAATATCAAGTCCCAATGCAATTGGCATATTCATTACAATACAAACCGCAGCAACACTCGGAATCGTTAATCCGATACTGGCTAGGGCAGAACCTAAAGCCAAATTAAGACTGGTTTGTAATCTGTTTTTTCTCGCGGCGATAATTGCTGCAACAGCTTCTGGCAATAAAATAATGATTGCGATAATTACTCCAACGAGAGATTTCGGAAGATTGTAACCTATAATAATAGTTTCAATTGTTGGCGAAAGAGTTTTAGCTAACAAAACCACAATTCCTAAACTGATTAAAAGAAAAATTAGACTAGTATAAAATGTTTTATTATTGATTTCTATCGGATGAGTTTTTGCATCTTCATCAGTTCCATTCGTTAGAAAATATTGTCGATATCCTTTGGTTTGTGCAAAAAGAAACGAACCATAAATGACAATACAAGCAATTGAAGCAAATATTAATTGTGGAGTAGAATAATAAGAACCGTGAACGCTTTCTGTAAAAGTAGGGAAGACCAACGTAAACACAATAATAGAAATCAGTGAAACTAAACCAATTGTTACAGAAGAAGTCGAAAAATTCTGTTCGTAATGTTTGATGCTTCCAATAAGAAGACACAAACCGATAATTCCGTTTAAAATTAGCATTGTGGCTGCGTAAACCGTATCTCTGGCTAATGATGCAGCTTCTGAACCTTCAGAAAGCATTAAAGATATAATGATAGAAACTTCAATTACAGTTATCGAAATGGCCAAAATTATCGTTCCGTAAGGTTCTCCAACGCGTTCTGCTATAATTTCAGAATGATGAACTGCCGACATTACGCTGAGAATAAGTAAAATACTAGCAACAATTTGAAAAATACTGCTGTTATCGACTAGTCCGCTAAAGAAAAGAACCCAAGATAGAATCGGAATAATGATGGTCCACTGTAGAAGTTGTTTCATTTTATTGTTTTTAGAAATTGATAATAAACCGCCGACAGGGCCAACAGAATCGACTTTTAATATTTCTGTAAGATAAGGCTTTTATGGCTGAAAATCATATAAAAACAACATTTTTAAGCACTTTTTAAGCTCATTTAGTTGTTTTTTGATCTAAAAACGGATGATTTTATGAAAGAAAATAAGATGTGTTTTATGATTTTTTGATGATTTCTTGTCGATGCGATTTTCCCCATTTTATCATTTCTTCAATAACTGGTGCAAATGATTTACAATAAGGTGTCGACTCATATTTTACCTGAATTTCGGCATCGCGATCTTCGGTTCTTTTAATCAGCATATTAATTTCCATTTCTTTGAGTTCTCTCGAAAGCATACGTGTTGTAATTCCAGGAATACTGCGTTCGATTTCTCTAAAACGAATGTTTCCGTTGCAAATAGAATTGATAATTGGCAATCGCCATTTTCCGCCTAAAACGTGTAAAGTATCTTGAAGCGCTTGTACTTCTTCTTTCTGATTTCTTTCCATAACAAAACAGCATTAGTTTAGAAATTGATGGTTACAAAGTTATACCAAAAAACCTAAAAGAATGATAAAAAAAACTTGAAACGAAATTTACTCTTGTATAATACTTAAAATAGTTTTCGGAATTTCAGCGAAAGCTTCAAAAGAATATGGTTTAATAAGATATGCCTTTACGCCAAGATCATCGCATTTTTCTTTGTACGACGGATTAATGCTCGTAGAATAAACAAAACACGGAATATCTTTTAATTCTTTAGTATTAAGAATTTCCTGCAAAGCCTCAATGCCATCAACAAGAGGCATATTGATATCGGTTAGAATAACGTCGGGATTTGGATTTGAATCGTTTTTTAGAAAGTTAAGCAGTTCTTCGCCATTTGCTACAAGACTTACTTTGCTAAAATTCGGATTATTTGTAAAAGTTTCTGTGATAACATCAGCGTCATCCATGTCATCTTCGGCAATTACGATATGTAGATTATATTTTTCTGGCATTTTATATAATGGGGAAGTAAAGATTAAATGTTGTTCCTTCGTTCAGCGTACTTTCAACTGTAATATTTCCGGAATGATTTTCCATGATTTTTTTACAGATTGCAAGACCAATACCGTTTCCTGAATATTCGTTTCGTGCATGAAGTCGCTGAAAAATGATAAAAATTTTAAGTAAATGGTTTTCTTCCATTCCAATACCGTTATCTTTTATCTGAACTTTGACAAATTTAGTGTTTTGATTTGATTTTTCGTCATCTAAATTCTCTTCTTGATGGATTTCAATTATCGGAGGAATTCCTGTTTTACTGTATTTTATAGCATTTGAAATTAGATTAGAGAAAAGCTGTCGCATTTGTACTTTAGAAGCTTTAACCGTAGGCAGTTTTCCTGTTTTGATACTCGCATTTTTATCCGAAATTAAGATTTCAAAATCCTCAACAACTTCCGAAATTACAGTTTTCAAATCGATTTCTGTTCGTTCTTCCTGAGCGGTATGCGATGAATATTGCACTAAATCGTCTACAAGTGAATTTAATCTCAACGCAGATAATTTCATCACATTTATGGCTTTAACCTCTGCTTCTTTAAAATAACTCTCATCAATTCTGCTCGTATTCATTACGATTTTTCGAAGTGGTTCTTTTAAATCGTGAGATATTACATGAATAAATTCTTCCAGATTACGATTTGTTTTATTCAGTTCATCTATTTTTTCTTCTAATTCTGCCTGATGGCGAATTAAAGCTTCTTCGTGTTTTTTCTTTTCGGTTAAATCGGTAATTACAATTCCGATTGCTTCTACAGATGGTTCAAGATCTGTTAAAGCAATATATGCAGGGAAAATCTTTTTTTCATTCTCCGATTTAAAAAGAATTTCATGAGTTGTAATGCCGTAGCGAAGCGCTTCAATTATAGAAACAAATTGAGAAGGACTAACAAAATATTCACTGAGATAATTTCCAATAATTTTTTCTGACGGAATTCCAACTAATTTCGAAAAGTATTCATTGCAATACAGTATAAGCCCTTTTCGGGTAATGCTTAGAGCACCCTGACCAAATTTTTCAATAAGAAGGCGATAGGTATAATCGGCAGTTTCCATAGAATAAATCTCTGGAACTCCATTGCTGCTTACTACAAGCGCATCTACATCTCCTTGTTTTATCGCATTAACAATGCTAGTTGATTCATAAAGTTCTTCCTTTAATGATTCAATTTCAGCTAATAATGCGGCTATATCTTGTTTATTTTCCTTCAAATTATTGGGTTAAATTAAGCAGGTATAACACTTTTTCTTTATCTGATAAATCGCCCAGAATAATTCTTTTAGGTTCTGGATATGTTTTTATCAATGTCGGAATAGCTACAATTTGATGAATTACGGCTTGTTCTTTATCACGGCTGATATCGATAATTTCTAATTCATAATTGTCTTTAAGGTAAGTGTCGCAGATTTTGCGTAAATTTTCGATTGCATGTCCTGATTTAACAGACATACCTGAAACAAAAAGTGTAAACTTATGTTTGGTTGTACTTGTGCCATCAGATGAATCTTCCATGATTTAAGATTTTATAGGTTTAATGTTAAGACCTACAAGCACTCTTTCTTCATTAGAAAGGTCACCGATAATTTTACGAATAGGTTCAGGAAATTTGCGCACCAAAGTCGGTACAGCCAAAATCTGATCGCCTTCTGCTAATTGTGGACTTTTCAGCAAATCGATAATCTCGATGCTGTATTTTCCTTTCAAATGTTCTTCGGCATATTTTTTTATGTTTTCGAGTGCTTTTATTGATTTTGGCGTTTGTCCTGCTATATAAAGCAATAATTGCCACTCTGCTACTTCTTTTTTCATTTCTTTTATTTTTTCTTAGAAGACAGTTTTTCCTGCAATTCTTCTGTTGCTTTAAGGATACTTAATTCTTCTTCAGCCGACTCAAATTCGTTTTTAAGGGCTTCAATATTGGCTTCTAAAACTTTACGTTTACGTTCAATTTCCCTGTCTTTTCTACTAATTTCGTTTTGAAGCTTGATATTTGAAATGGTTTTCTTAAACTGATGCGATTGTCTTGCCGTACCCGTTAAAATTCCTTGCGGACCTAATTCTACATCCAACAATTCGATTCCTTTATTCGTAATAACAAACTCTCTAACTTGGTTAGAATGTCCCATTCCTCGTGCTTTTACAATAAAAATACCACGATTTCTTTCGCCAATTCCTTCCATATCACGAACCGTAATCCAAGTATCTACTAGTGAAGATACAGATTCTTCTGCAAGATCTGGTCTGAAATTTTCAGTTTGTTTATTTAATGAAGTAAATAATGCCGTAATGTTATGGGCTTTCAACATATCAATTAAACGAACCAGCATCGAACGTACTTCATGTTCGCTTCCAACAGAAATAAGATTACTAATTGGATCTATAACTATTGTAGTTGGTTTAAATTCTTTGATTAATTTTCTAAGTGTAAGCAAATGGAGTTCAAGACCATTTAAAGACGGGCGTGAAGAATGAATCTGCAGTAAACCATCATTAATATGTTTTTCGAGATCAATTCCGATTGATTTCATGTTACGAACCAATTGTTGCGGAGATTCTTCAAAAGCGAAATAAATAGTTCTTTCTTTATTTTCACATTGCTGATTGGCAAAGTAACTTGCAATCGTAGTTTTTGCTGTTCCAGCCGTTCCAGAAACCAGAATATTGCTACCGCGGTAAAATCCACCACCGTTAAACATGTCATTTAAACCCGGAACTCCTGTTGAAATTACATCTGAAGAAACTTCATTATCTAATTTTAAAGAAGTAATAGGAAGTACCGAAATTCCATCTTCATCAATTAAAAAAGGATATTCGTTTGTGCCATGTGTTGAACCTCTGTGTTTTACAATACGAAGTCTTCTGGTAGAAACCTGCTCAATTACGCGATGATCCAGAACAATAACACAGTCCGAAACATATTCTTCTAAACCTTGACGGGTTAAAGTTGCTTCGCCTCGTTCTCCTGTAATAATCGCCGTTACGCCTTTGGTTTTTAGCCAATGAAATAATCTTCGTAATTCAGCTCTCAAAATTGCTTGATTGTCAAGACCAGCAAATAGCGATTCAATGGTGTCCAAAACAACGCGAGTTGCTTTTATAGAATCTATGGCGTGACCTAAACGAATAAATAAGCCGTCAAGATCGTATTCTCCAGCTTCTTCAATTTCCGATCTTTCTACACGAACATGATCTACTACGAGTTTTTTATCTTTTTTAAGTTGTTCCAAATCAAAGCCTAATGATTTTACATTTAGCGTAAGATCGTCCGAAGGTTCTTCAAAAGACATGAAAACTCCGGGTTCGTTATATTCTGTAATTCCTTTTATTAGGAACTGCATTGATAATAATGTTTTTCCGCATCCAGCGCCACCGCAGATCAAAATTGGTCGTCCTTGCGGAAATCCTCCTTCCGTAATCTCGTCTAGCCCGTCAACTCCAGTAGGAGTTTTTGGAAATATAAAACTATGTGATGTTGTTTTTTCTTGCACGATAATAAATTTCTGTATTGACTCAAATATACGTTTTCTTGCAAGATTTTCAATTAATTCTTGTTAAGTTTTAACAGCTGTTTAATGAAGTTTTAAAAATAAATTAAGAAAAATGACTTAAAAATATAAATATATCGAAGAATTTTAACTGAAAAACTAAAAAATATCAACTCAATATTTAACATTAAAAATCGATTTTTCGAAAAAACTGATTATTTGATGCCATTTAAATGTTAAAACTCAATTCTGGTATACTCTATGATACTGGTTACAAAGTGATACCATTTTGAATTTACCTTTGTCCTGTTAATTTAAAACACATATAAAATGGACAATTTAAAAAATAAAACAGCAGTTATAACTGGAGGAAATAGCGGAATAGGATATGCTACAGCCAAACAATTGAAAGAACAAGGCGCAAATGTTATTATCACCGGAAGAAGAAAAGAAGCGATAGAAAAAGCGGCTTTAGAATTGGGAGTTACTGCAATTGTAGCCGATCAATCGAATGTTTCGGATATTGAAAAACTGGCAAATCAAGTAAAAACAGATTTTGGTTCGGTAGATATTTTGTTTGTTAATGCAGGAATCGCAGGCTTAGGAACAATTGAACAAACTTCAGAAGAGTTATATGATTCTATTATGAATGTCAATTTAAAAGGCGCTTATTTTACATTGAGCAAATTTATTCCAATTCTGAACGATGAAGCTTCGGTTGTGTTTCTTTCGTCTAATACTGCAAGTATGCCTGGTCCTGGATCTTCGGTTTATTCTTCGAGTAAAACAGCTTTAAATTCGGTTATGAAATCGGCTGCAGTAGAGTTAGCGCCAAGAAAAATAAGAGTCAATTCGGTTAGTCCGGGTCCAACAGAAACGGAAGTCATGAAAAAAGTAGGTTTAGACGTATCAACCGTAAAAGGAATTATGGATGTTGTGGTTGATAAAATTCCATTAAAACAAATGGGAAAACCAGAAGATGTAGCTAAAATGGTTTCGTATTTAAGCAGTGAAGCCGCAGTTTTTATTACTGGTGCTGACTTCATTATGGATGGAGGAATGGTTTTGGCTTAAATTTAGAGTCTTAAAAAAGCAAAAAGCGATCGGTTAGGGATCGCTTTTTTTATTTCAAATTAGTTTACTTTGAAAAAAACATCATTCGGGAATGATAAACGCAACATGCTCCAAAAACTACTCCATTTGCATTCACGACACTCCTTTAATCCGTTTTGTTTATGTACGATAAATAAGATGTTATGGATTTCATTTCTCGTTCCTCGGAATGACAAGATTACTTTGAAATTCTAGTATTTAGAAATTAGTTTAAAGTAACAGCCAAAGTAATTTCAGTATTTAGCAATTTAGAAATTGGACAAATTTCTTTTGCTTTTTGAGCTGTTTGTTGAAAATCTTCTTCAGAAATTCCAGGTACTTTTCCAGTCAATTCTAAAGCTATTAAAGTAATAGTTCCGTCTTCAAAAGTTACTTTTGCAGTCGTGTCTAAATCTTCTGGTACAAATCCAGCTTCAGATAATAAAAAGCTTAATTGCATTGTAAAACAGCCAGAATGTGCCGCTGCGATTAATTCTTCAGGATTTGTTCCGACACCTTGCTCAAAACGAGTTTTAAAAGATAATTGTGCATTATCTAAAGTTGTGCTTTGTGTGCTAATAGTACCTTTTCCTTCCATTCCTGTACCTTTCCAGTTTGCGTTTGCTCTTCTTGTAAATTTCATGATTTCTATTTTTTAAAGTTATTTTTTAGATGATCAAATCGTTTCTTTGATTTTGATGAAGCAAAGGTATAGGGAAGGTTTTTATAAATCAAATTAATAATTTTTTATGTTTATTAAATTTTTTTATAATTATTGCTTTTAAAGTAATAGCATTAAAACAAAACCCTCGATTTTATTTAAAACCGAGGGCGAAATATTTCATTTTTTTTTATTTACATAGGCAAACCAATACCGCCATTTTTAGTATCTTCAAATAATTTTTTAAAATCAGGAATGTTGTAGTAGTTGTTTTTTTTAAATTCTTCTTCGTACTTTTTTTCGTTTAATTTTGGAAAAAAGGTATAAACATCACCTTGTTCAATACTTTGTGTAAATTTTGTTGCATAATAACAATAGAGTGCATAGATTTTTGCTGTCTCATTAAAATTAGCATCATCAACTTTTGGTAGTTCTGTTTTTGCTCTCAAATACATTATATATTTTTCTTTGGTTCTTTCGTCTGCTTTCGTCATGACTTCAAAAATCTCTTTATGAAAAATGTATTTGTTATCGCAAGTTTTGGTAAACAGCAATTTATCAAATTCTTCATCATCAAGATTTCTGTCTAAAACCCACTTTAATAAATCTTTATCTTGAACGTATCCGAAAACTTTTACAAGTGATTCTAAAAAATATTCGTCGTTAAATTTTAGCCATACCAAACTTGCTTTGTTGTCGTTGAAAAGATATTTGTTTCGGTTTATCAATATTTGAATATTTTTTTCTCTTGTTTGAGCTAAATATTGTAAATCATCTTTCCATTGAGAAGCTTTTGTTTTTACATTCTCTATCTTATCTTCAATAATGATATCCTCTTTTTCAAATTTTGAAACATCAGGAAACAGTTTTAAATAATCAATTATTGTTGGAAGAGGGTAAAAGTTAGTAATGAATTTACCTTTTACGACATATAAGTATTGTGCATCAGCAGTATAAGGGTAGTACTGCAAACTTTTATCGCATTTATTCTCAGCAAATGTTTCAATCTTTAAATATTCATTTATGGAATGATCATCAATTATTCTTCCAAATACTTTTTTTATAATATCATTAAAATTCTTGTTATCTACTATTTTGTATCCACTTGATTTCAAAATGGATTGCACAACTATAACTAGGGCATCTAGATCATCTTTGTTATAATCTTGAAAACTGCCATAAACTGCATCACTTCCAGAACTAACCTGCTTTATTAAAATTGATTTTATTTTATCGTTATTATCATTATAAAACATAGTCTCGTTATTTGTTTTATTATCACTTTGAATATTTTCTTCTTTTTTTTTAGCACAGCTATAAATCAAAGCAAAAATTAATATTCCTATTTTTGTTAATTTAATTTTTTCATTTTTAATCATCTTTCTCCCCTTTAACAGTTTTAATTGAACTTAATCCTATTGCTTTATTTGCTTCGTCAGGATTTGAATACATATCTGATGCCGTTAATTTTTCAGTTGTTTTTATTTCATATCCCTTAGGCTTGAAAAACCCCATAAATTTTTTATATACGTCCCTTTTTTTCTTTGCACTATAATGACTGTGGAAAACGTTTCCACTGCAATCATACGATGAAACTTTAATCATATTATTTTGGTTTCCTCCTAGCACAGCATAATTATCTGTGCCATTTATTTTTCCATAAACAAAAGTTACATGTCCTGAACTTTCAACAATACCGTTTTTATTACAATCAGAAAATGTAGCTATTGCACCGTAAAATACTTCACATTTTTCAACGTTTTTATTATTAATAAATGATCTAGATCCTGGTGAATGGGGTGAAGGATAATTAGGATTGCTATTTTCAAGACACCAGCATGCAAATGATGAACACCAGGCATCTTTTTTACCTAGATAGCTAGCACCTTCTTTATGATACATTGTTATTCTATCTTGTATTAAATTTTGTTTTTTACCACCATAAATTTTAGCTTCATTAACAACTACTTCCATCCAAGGTGCTCTATCACTTGTGTTATCATTTTCTTCTTCAATATTCTCACAAACACCAGTAAATAAATATTTTGCTCCAGGATTAAAATGCATTTCCTTTAATTCTAACATCACATCAGCAACAGTGGTTTTTCCGTTTATAAATCCCCAACGGTCTTCAAAACGTTGTTTGGTGTAGACCCATTTCTTTCTTTGTGTGTGCTCTTCCCCTTTCATAAAGGAAGGATTTGAAGAATAACCGTATTTCGTTACCCAAGGTTCTCTGCCAATATTTATTTTTCGCTGTTCAAGACTTGTTTGGCTTCCGTCACCATCTGGGACCGAAATGCTTTCATCAAAGAGAACATAATCAGGATTGTTTCCATTTCCTACCGCATTAGGTTTTAAAACATGTAAATACAAGTCTACTATGTTTGAGATTTCTTTCTTTGAAGCAAAATAATCATGAACATAATTCATTTGTTTTATAAAAGTCATCTTCTTTAGCTCAGCTCTTGTAGTGCCTAATTTTTTGGCTGAATCATCACTAAATTGTATTAAACCAGAATAGTCAGCCCCATTATCTGCATAAGGTTTAAAAATGTTTTTTTCACCCGTTTCTAGATGCATGATTGCCATTAATTCGCTTGCTTTATCTTTCTTTTTATCTTCTCCCCAAAGTTTCGAGCATACTTCAAGCACTTTTTTTCGTTCGTCGCAAGTTAATTTGCTGCTCCAGTAGAAATTATTTTCTTTACAGGCGCATGTGCCATTCTTCCTATTCCAAATAGAATCTCCAACATCAACTTTAAATATACTATCGTACTTTTCCATTATAGGATTGAATGAAGGATCTGGTTTTACGACAATTTTTTGTTCGAGATAATCATAGATTTTTTCTTCAGATTTTATTCCTTTAGTTTCTTTTTGTGATGTTCCTTTCTTTTCGGCAGGACTTTGTTGTTTTTCGTACTCAGGATTTTTGACATTTACGTTCTGGCTTTCAAAAGTTTTTTGGTTGAATATTTCAACAGTAACATAGTATTCGTGAAACTCTCCTTCATCTTTATCGCCGTTAGCTACTTGACTGTTTGCGATTTTAGCAAAATCTGGAGCTAGAAAGAACTTAGCTTCTGCTTTTCCTTCTTCAATAAAAATAGGGAGAGTAATGACTTTGTTATTTTTGTTGATAATACTATGCCCAGAACCAGGCGCATCATCTTCCCACAAAGTGACAGATCCAGCACATTTGTTTAGATTAACACAGTGTACTCGTGCTATCAGTTTCTCTCCATATGTAAACGGTCTAGTGGGCTTATTCCAGTTTTCATCTAAAAAATCAACATGAACAATTTTTCGCTCAATACTTTTTTGTGTTTTGATGTAAAGAATTGCTTCGTCATTACCACGTTTGGCAATTAATTTTATTCCTTCGTATTTTAAAGTTGCTTGAAAGAAGTTGAAATTTACTACAGAACCTGTTTTATTATTTTTTGGCTTAAGTATCCATTTATTATTTATTAACTGATAAATTGACCAATGAATATCTTGCGAAAAAGGATTTGTTTTTTCAGAAGATAAATCTCTTACGGGAATATTTAAAGTAAGATTTTCTTGTATTGAATAAGTCTGCTGTTCTCCAACTGTAGGGCTTGGATTTCCAATAATTTTAAAATCTGGCATGTTGTTATATTTTTAAAGTATATCATCGTCAACGATGGCATTTTGTAATTCTCTCATATCAATCAAAGGATTTATCTGGTTGTGTAAAAGCACTGAGGCATTCATAACACTCTTTTTGCTGATTTCGATAATTTGTCCATGATGAGCTACAGAGATACATTCGGCTCCTCCAGTTGAACAACCTGCTTTGCTTGTTTCAATAAGTATTTTTCCTTGATTGCTTAAAGTGATGTTTTCATAATATTCAGTCCATTCTGTAATTACAGTTTGGCAAGGAAGATAATCGCCTTTTCCGTCTGGTTTCAATTTGCATTTTCCAAAAGTATTTTTCTCCAGTGTTTGACCTGTCTCTTTTGTGGTTCCTATAAGCTTGCTTTCTGAATTTTTATCATTTGCAAAATGTTTATCATGTGTTTTAACCTTTAAAACATCCGTATTTTGCTCAACGTTGAATTTGCATTTTAGTTTTGCTCCTTGAACGACTACAACTTTTCCACTCATTACTTATTTGTTTTAATTGTAAATAAAATCTTATATAATTACGAATATAAGTAATTTCTTAAAATAAAATAATTTACTTACAAAATTTAACTTTTGATATATTTTTAAACCAAGAAAACTTACTTTTGAAAACTAACGTCCTAGCCCTGATAGTAGCGGCATCCTTTTTCTTGCTCCTTTAGCAAGGAAAAGATAAAGCGGATAGCAGGAAAAAGCTCCTAATTAAAGCCATTTCATTTCTTCACACTTCAATAACTGTCTATTTCACTTTTATAATCTTCTTAAATTGTACAGATTAAAAGGTGAAATAGACAAGGTTTAATTTGAATAATTGCTAATGGTGTTTTTGTAGAATTATTTATAAGTCACAACCTTTTCAAAACGGCCATGATTACTAATCGAAACGTTTTTAAAAGTTATTGTAGAAGTTGTTAAATAAGGAATACCGAATTTGTCTTTGATAATTCCCTTTTTTTCGATTTCTATGACATTGTTGAGGTTTTCTAAAGTATTTGTCGCGATAGAATGAATGTTTTCTGTAGAAATGATAGTTTGGGTGTAATATTTATTTTGAAGGCATGAAACTTCGCCAAATGCTTCGATAGCATTTATAGAAATCAAATTGCATTTTAATTTTTGAGGACTGAATTCTCTTATTTTAGTTTGTCTATTGTAGATTTTATAGGCGGCTTCTTTCATGCTCCAAAGCAGCCATACCATAATTTCTGGATCATGGTAATTTCTTATAAGCTGTTGTTCTTGTGGAGTAAAAAGCTTCTCAATTAAACCTTTGCGCGACCATCTGCTTTCTAGCCGAGATTGCGCAAGATCTACAATATCGTTGCCTATCATTTTGCTGCAAGTTTGGTTTCGATAATTTCAATTGCGGTCTTTACATCGAGCATTCTTTCCATGTCGGCGTTGTCGATTACGACATCAAATTTTTCTTCAATATCCAATACAATATCCACAAGATTCGCCGAATTGATATTTAAATCTTTGATGAAATCGGTTTCTTCGGTTAGATTTTCGTGTGCTTCTGTATTAGCTGCGTACGGTTTAATGATCTCTTTTAGTTTTTCTGTAATTTCTGTTCTGTTCATGTTATTTTTCGAATTTTTTAAATAGTATACAGGCATTTACATCGCCAAAACCAAAACTGGCTTTTGCGATTATTTTAGGATTGGTATTTATTGTTTTCGGAAGCACTTTTGATGAATCAATAAGCGCTGCAATTTCAGGATGAAGGTCGGAAGAATTTAGATTTCCGAATAAAAAGCCTTCGTGAAGCTGTAAAACAGAAGCCACACTTTCAATACTTCCCGAAGCGCTTAAACAATGTCCAGTTAAGCTTTTTAAAGAATTAATGTACGGAAAATCAGCGCCATTTCTTTCTAAAGCTTTCGTCCAATTTTCAATTTCTAGACTATCTTTTGTAGTTGCCGTAAGATGACCGTTGATGGCATCAATTTCATTTGGGTTTATATTGGCATTCAAAATGGCATCTTTAATACATTTTTGAACGGCAATACTATTTGGAGCTGTCATACTTCCGCCGTCGCGTTGTCCGCCAGAATTGACATTTCCGCCCAATATTTCGGCATAGATTACAGCATTTCGTTCTAAAGCACTTTCCAAATCTTCAATTACTAAAGCACCAGCACCACTTCCTGGAACAAAACCGCAAGCTGAAGCGCTCATAGGTCTTGAACCTTCTTCTGGATTTTCATTGTATTTGGAAGAACAAACGCGAAGTGCATCAAACCCCGCCCAAATATACGGACCGCTGTCTGAAGTGCTTCCTGCCAAAATTCGTTTTGCTTGTCCAGATTGTATGCGATCGTACGCCATTAAAATAGCTTCAGTTCCCGTTGTGCAAGCAGATGAATTTGTAGTAACCTGATTTCCAAGTCCGATTTTACCACCTAAATAAGCGCTCACTCCGCTGTTCATGGTTTGTGCGACAACCGTGCTTCCTAATCTTCGAGTTTGCAAATCATCAATTTTATAAATGCTTTCGCGAAATTTTTCAATTCCAGAAGTTCCAGCTCCGAAAATGGTTCCGCTGTCCCAATCGGGAGTTTCATTTATGGACAATCCTGCATTTTTCCAAGCTTCTAATCCTGCAATTACGCCGTATAGAATTCCTGTGCTATTGAATCCGCGGAGTTCGAGTTCGGTAAAATATTGCGATTTAAGTTCATCATAAATCTGTGGCTGACCCGCAATCTGGCAAGAAAACTGTAGTTCTGCTAACTGTGCATCATGACGAATTCCAGAAATACCGTTTTTAATGGCATCTGTAAATTCAGGAATTCCGACGCCGTTTGGTGCAGCGATTCCAAGACCAGTTATTACGACTCGTTTCTTCATAATCTTTTGGTTATCATTCCAGCTAAAATACCTCTGCAAACTTCTTGTCCCGCTTCATTTTTCATTACCGCACTACATTTTAATTTTCCAAAACGGAAAAACATTTTTTCTGAAGTTACGGTTACTTTTTCATTCGGATAAACAGGTTTTAAAAACTCCATATCGGCTGATGTAAAAGCAATTACTGTATCGCTTTGCAAGTCATTATTCAACAAAAAAATACCCAAACAAACCATTCCGATTTGTGCCATTGTTTCTGTTAAGATAACGCCGGGCGTAACTGGATTATTTTTAAAATGACCTTTATAAAAATCTAGATTTTCTTTAAAAGTATACGTTCCCGTTATACCATTTTCATCCGCATAAAGTAATTCATCTACAAACAAAAAAGGTTCGCTGTACGGAAGCTGTTTTATAATATCGTTTAATTCCATAATTCTAAAATTACCATTGTAATAAAACGCGTTGGGCTGAAAATCCAGGACCAAAACTTAACATTAAACCTTTTTCTCCTTTTTTAGGTTTTCGGTCCATAATGCTTTCTAAAACATACAAAACTGTCGCGCTAGACATATTTCCGTATTGTTTTAGAATTTCTTTTGTGTCGTCTATATTTTTATTCAATCCTGAGAAAAGTTCTTCGACCGTATTTACAATTTTTTTTCCTCCTGGATGAAAAATCATGTGATCAACATCTTTAATTTCAAGATTATTCTGTTTTAAAAAGGGATGAATAATATCGCCAAAATGAGATGCAATCGTATCGGGAACTTCAATATCCAGAACCATTTGAAGTCCGCCGTTCGTGAGTTTAAAACCCATCATATGTTCGGCATCGTAAAAATGGTACATTTGTTCGTCTATAATTTCTGGACCTTCGTCTTTTTCATCCGAAGATAATAAGCAACAAGCGGCTCCATCTCCAAAAATGGCCGCGCTGACAATATTCGGCATCGAAAAATCATCGAGCTGAAAAGTAGCTGTTGGTGATTCTACTGCAATTACGGCCGCACGCTTCCCAGGATTTGATTTCAGAAAGTTTTTCGCATAAATAATTCCAGAAATACCTGCCGCACAACCCATTTCGGTAACGGGCAGACGCACAATATCTTGACGTAATTTCATTTTATTGATGAGATACGCGTCTAAAGACGGAATCATAATTCCGGTGCAACTTACCGTGATAATATAATCCAAACTCTGCGGATCCCAATTGGCTTTTTGAAGCGCTTTTTCTAAAACCTGATGTCCTAGAACGATCATTTCTCTGCTGTAAATATCATTTTTTTCTTCAAAAGAAGTAGCGGTAAAAACCTCCGAAGGTTCCATAATCGAATAACGTTTGTCTACCGATGCGCCTTCAAAAATCTTCTTTACTTTTTTGATAAAACGTTCTTCTTGTCCTTCCAGCCAAACATCTAAAAGCGGCAGAATGTCTTCGGTTGAACGGGAATATTGCGGAAGCTGTTTTGTAGCTGTTATAATCTTTACACTCATATTTTAGAAATTATCCACTGGTAGCGAAAAGCCCATTTCCAGTTGATGGAATAGTTATTTAAATTTAATTTTTTAGAAAAATGTACCAATTCGCTCTTTTTAAATCCTCTTAAAATAGAAACCAAACCGTCATTTTTTGACATTTTATTGAGATTGAAAACATAGCAAACTCCTTCAAAAAGGCGATACGCCAATTTACTGCGATGAAGATCATTGACCACAATTCCGATCGAAGCATTTTGATTGAGCAAATCGAGCATATTTTCTATTTCTTCGTTAGAAAAATGGTGCAATGTCAATGTACACAATGCAATGTCGTATTTTAAATCACGAAATTCTTTACTAAAAATATCCAAACACAAATAATCAATATTTTTGAAATTTTTAGAAAGTTCTTTGGCGTAATTTATCGTAAAAGCGTTTGCGTCAATACCAATTAATTGGAAATTAATTCCTTGTTTTTTGCCATATTCTGCGAGCATTCTCAACATATCGCCGTTGCCACAACCGATATCAGCAATTGTAATAGTTTTAGAAATATCAACTTTTTCTAATAGCTTTTTAATGCCGTGTAAAGTGAGTTTGTTTCCGCCCAATAATCGGTTAATTGCCGCAATTTTATCGAGCGCATGAATTAATTCTTCGCCTTCAAGCGAAAAATCATCCATTATTTCAGGTTCTTCGGTTCTATATTGCGTGTTTATTGCCATTTAATTTATGGTTACCGGATTTCCGTGCGTTTGTTTGATTATGGTTGAAAGCAGAGATGGAAAAGATGCCGCGATAATAGTTATAAAAGAAGTCAGTTTTTTGTGAGTAAGAGCTTTAGCTAAAATTCTTCCGAAAAAAAGACGTTTGCTAAATTGCTTTTTCCATTCGGCAGCATATTTTTTTTCTAATGCATCGCGTGAAACAATGTTTCCGTTGTAAAAATCAGTGATCAATTCTGATGCAATTTTTGCGCTGTGAATCGCCATTGCCATTCCGTTGCCACACATTGGATGAATAAGTCCCGCAGTATCTCCAATCATTAAAATGTGGTTTTCAACAGGCAGTTTTTTATCGAATGAAATTTGGCTAATAGTCAAAGGTTTATCAAAAATTGGAGTGCTGTTTTCAAAAATAGTTTTCAGATTTTTATTCTTATAAAGAACTTCTTTCTGATATTCTTCTATATTTTTATAATTTTTGAAAGTCTCATAATCCGCCAAATAACAGATGTTTATGATGCTGTTTTCTACTTTCGAAACACCACAATAACCGCCATCGAAATTATGAATCGCGACCAAATTAGGATCTAAATCGCCATAATAATGTCCTTTTACAGCCAGCCAAGGTGATTTTTTAGCGAAAAAATTTCTACCTAATTGCTGATCGATATTGGCACGTTTGCCGTATGCACCCAAAACTATTTTTGCTGAAAAACTTTGTTCTGAAGTTTTTACTGTGAAAGCATCAATTTCAAAAGAAATCTCTGTGGCATTTTCATTAATAATAATGCATCCATTTTTGATGGCATTTTCAAATAAAAAATGATCTAAAGTATATCGGCTGATTCCAAATCCGCCTAATGGAAGTTTAGTTTCGGCGCTTTTACCGTTTTGTGCTGTAAATTCAAAATGGGTAATTTGAGAAGGAGCAAGAACCGATACATCTGCGCCAAGCCATTTTAGATAAGGTAAAATTTCGTTGGAAATGTACTCGCCACAAACTTTGTGTTTGGGGTAATCATTTTTTTCTAAAAGGGTGACTTTTAACCCAGTTCTAGACAAATGAATAGCGCTTGCCAAACCAGCAAGACCACCGCCAATAATAAGTACATCTGGATTTTTTTCCATACCACCAATTTAGTTATAAAATATGGAATACTGTTTATATAATTTGGCGAAAATTATAGGAGAAAGATTGAAATTATGCAATAGTATTGTTAAATAATAATCCTATCTAAAGACATTAGAATTAATTTTATGATAATAATTTAGGGAATTATTTCAGCATCACGAAATAAGATAAAAACATCTTTTATTGAATAAAAAATTTACGTTTCGTTAAAATAAATACAAAATAGTGTGTACTTTTGTTGCCGAAACATAATTCAAGCAATTGAAAAGATTATTTATCATAGTACTTTCCATTTTAATCTTGTCGCCATCTTTTGGCAGCTTGTTCATTTATGCTTCTTTCAAAATAAACCAGAAAGAAATTGCACAGACAATTTGTGTGCAGCGTAAATCTGTTTTTAATTCTTGTAACGGTCGATGTGAACTTCAAAAAAGCATTAAAAAATATGCTGATAATGAGAAAAAACAAGACACTCTAAAAGAAAAATTAGAGTTGGTTTATGTTCAAAATTCTCCTGAAGTTAAATTTTCAATTATTACTGTCTTAGAATCAAAAGAAAATTCTTCTATCTTATTCGAAAAGAAACCTGTTAAGGCTTCTAATCTTACTTTTCATCCACCGCTCTGTTTGGTCTAGATCAGAGTTTCTATTTTAATTTTGTATAAAATTGCTTTATCGTAATAATTCGATGATGCTAAATCATACACTAAAAGGTGAGATGCGCTTATTTATAAACTCATAATTGGAGTTTACGCAATCTTAAACACTTTTTTCTTTATTTCCGAAACTGTTGATCTTACTATATTCTAATTTCACGGCATTTTGCTTGTTTTGATTTTAAAAATCATATGGCTTTTTGCTAAAATTTAAACAGTTTTCTAACATTCATTACAAATGAAATCTTTTAATTTTCTAGTAATTGCATTATTTCTTGCAATCACTTCTTGTACCATTGACAAAACAGATTACGAAGCAGAAACAGGCTCTCAAGTTCCAGAATCTTACGAATTTAAAGAAGCGGTTTCGTTTACTAGCGGTAATTATAAAATCACTATTGACGCTTTAAACGGAACATTTTATAAAGGTTATAATGAGCTTCATATCAAAGTTTTAAATACGCAAACCAATCAAAGTGTAAATACTTCTGATGTAACTTTTTTGCCAATAATTACTAATGCAGACGGGAGCAAAAGTTCTTGCCCGCATGAATATAAAACAACTTACGATGCTACAAATAAATATTACGCTGGATATTCTGTTTTTACTGGTGAAAGCACGACTACTGCAAGTTGGAAATTGTATATGAGTTTTACTGCTGATAATCAGAAATATGAAATCAATAAAGATATTACTGTTCAAAAACAAAGCAATAAAAACCTGAATATGACTGCATTTACAGGAAATGATGGCGAGCAGTATTTTATCGCTTTGGTTTCTCCACAAAAACCAACTGTTTCAGAAAACAAATTAGTTGCGGGCATTTATAAATACAATAAACCGACTGCTACAGCGGGAACTTTTCCTGATCCGACTCAATTTTCGTATTCTGAAGTAACGGGTTTTACTTTAAAATTAGATCCGAGAATGCCCGAACCTTCTATGGGAAATCACTCTTCGCCAAACAATAAAGATTTGGTACAAGAAAACGACGGTTTGTATCACGGCGTTGTCAATTATACGATGACGGGAAATTGGACGCTGAATTTAATTATGATGAATCAAAACGGATTGATCTTAAAAGGAACTGTTGTTCCAACCGATTTTACGCCTGGAGTTGAGGGAGTTAAAAGTGAACTTTATATTGATACTTTATTCTAAAAACATGAAATATATTATAATGTTGCTTTTTTTGGGAATGTCTGTAAACGCTCAAAATCCGCACGCGCATCACGACAGCATCAAAAATTTAGAAGAAGTAACCGTAAAAAATGCCACTAAAAAGAAAATTGAAACCGAAATGAAAATGGCAGTTTCTGTTGATGAATTTTTATCTTCTTCAGATAATATTAGTTTTATAAAACGAGGTGCTTACGCTTGGGAACCTTTATTAAACAATATGAGTACAGAACGTTCGACAGTTACAATTGACGGAATGCACGTTTTTGGCGCTTGTACCGATAAAATGGATCCGATAACTTCTTATGTAGAAAGCAATAATCTTGCTGCAATTGATATCAAATCGGGTCAGGAGGGAAGTCTTCACGGCGCAACTGTTGCCGGAAGTATTGATTTAAAACGAAAAAGTACGCCGTTTAGCGCTCAAAGAAAATGGAATGGCGCTTACCAAAGCGGATTTGAATTCAATAACAAACAGTTTTTTAATCTTGGAAATGTCTCGTATTCAAGCAATAAATTTGTTTTTGATGGGAGCGTTTCTTACCGAAAAGCCGATAATTATTACGACGGAAATGATGATGAAGTAAAACATTCACAATATAAAAAATTCAATACTTCAATTGGTTTGGCTTATAAAACAAGCGAATTATCTGCCGTAAGAGTCGATGCCATTTTTGATATGGCAAAAGATGTTGGTTTTCCAGCGCTTCCAATGGATTTATCGCTTTCTAGAGCGCTAATAACTTCGGCTGCTTACAAGCAATTATTTGAAAATGGCTTGGTAAAAGTGATTGATACAAAAATCTATTTTAATGCCATCGAACATTATATGGATGATACAACGCGTCCCGAAAATCTAGTTCATATGGATATGCCGGGTTGGAGCACGACTTACGGTTTAGTTTCTAAAGCCAATTTGAAAAAGGATAATTATGCTGCTGAAATTCAATTAAATGCGTACGATAATTTATCTATTGCAGAAATGCGAATGTATCCGCAAGATCGTAGCAAAAGAACGATGTTTGCGTATAGCTGGCCTTGGGTAACAACACGTTACGCGGGACTTTCGATGAATAATTCTTGGGATATTTCAGAGAAAAGTCAGGTGAATTTGGGTGGTTCTTTGGGCGTGAATTACAATTATTCTAAATATGTAGAATTCAACTGGATTTTTCATCCGGGCGCGCCTCAGGAAAAAACGAGATTTTTACCAAATCTTCATGCGGGTTATCAGTTGAATATTGATCAATTTGATTTTTCTGTTGGAGCGGGTTACGGTCACAGAGCACCTTCTGTTTCTGAAGGTTACGGGTATTATATCTATAATAGTTTTGATCGCTACGATTATATTGGAGATCCGAATTTAAAAAATGAAATTTCGTATGAAGGAAATGCAAGCGCGGGTTTTAAAAACGAAAGATTCAGTCTTCAGGGAAAAGTAAATTATTTCTACATCCAGAATTATATTATAGGTAGAATTTTAAGCATGGGAAGTCCAATGAATTATCAATCGGTTGGTGTAAAAGGATATACGTCATTAGATTATGCTACACTGTTGAATTTTTCTGTGAATGCAGGTTACGATATTTTGGAGCATTTGCATTGGAAAGGAACATTAATGTATGCTCGCGGAATGGATAATCTTGGTGGAAATCTTCCTTTTATTCGCCCGTTGAGTTATCAGACTTCGCTTCATTTTATGCACAAGAATTTCGGAATCCAAACTTCTGTAAATGGCGATTTTGAACAAATCAATTACAGTCCAGAATACGGAGAAGATCTGACTTCGGCGTACATGATTTGGAATCTTTCTGCCAATTATTCGTTCAAAATCAACAAAATAAATACAACAATTCAAGTTGGTGCAGAGAATTTATTAAATGAATATTACAGCACTTATGCCGATTGGGGAAATATTCCGAGAATGGGACGTAATATTTTTACTTCTTTAAAATTCACTTTATAAAATGAAAAAAGTTTTTAGTTTCACAATGACGATTTTGTTCTTGTTGGTTTCTTTCCAACAGGCACTTATTGTTGTGCACTTCAAACTGAATCAGCAAGATATAGAAAAAGAATTCTGCGAAAATAAAGCCAAACCAGAATTGCAATGCCACGGGAAATGCCATTTAAAGAAAGAATTAGAAAAGTCTGAAAAGAACGATTTGGAGTTGAACAGTATCTTTAAAAAGATAGACATCCTTCAGAATCAGAATTTTGAGTTTCCCATTCACATTCTAAAAATGATAAATAATAAAGTATTGATTTATAAAGAATTTAATCATTTTGAACCTTGTTTAGAAATTTTTGTACCGCCTCCTATTTGCTGATTAATTTCCCTAAATTAATAAAATAGAATACAAAAATTTAAATATCACAAAATGCAAAATTTAAAAAAATACCTTTTATTATCAGTTGCCGCATTGGCTTTCGTATCATGTTCAAGCGATGATGATAATCCAGTTGCGAACAATGTAACGCTTGAATTTACGAATACATTTAAAAGTAATACGATTGTTCTTGGAAATGCAACTGCAGCTTCAGCAACTGCAAACACTTCAGCGGCTGGGCAAGTTCATCATTTTTCAGAATTGAAGTATGTTATTAGTAATATTCGTTTGGTTAAAGACAACGGAACTGAAGTTCCTTATAATGTAAATGATTTAGATAAAGGCGCGGCTGTAATCGATCAGTCTAAAACAGCTTCTTTGAGTTATGTTTTAAGCAATATTCCGTCTGCAACTTACAAGCAGATTAAATTTGGTTTGGGAATTAAACCAGAACAAAATACTTTAGACCAAGTAAGATTTCCAGTTTTTTATGCGGCTGCGGGCGCAAACGACACACAAATGATGTGGGAATGGGGAAGTGGTTACCGTTTTACAAAAGTGGAAGGTTTTTATGGTACTGATAATAAAACTATGTCTATTCATACTGGAAGTACTATTACAAAAAAAGATGGAGCTGATGCTCAAGGCGTAAATGCTTACAGAGATATTACTTTAAACTTAACTACAAACGCAATTGTTGGAAGTAAGGCACCAAAAATCAAAATTAAGGCTGATTTTGATAAACTATTAAGCGGAAAATCAAATACGATTACATTGTCAACTGGAACAGGAAATGATGATAATGCAACTCCAAACATTCACACTGCGACCCAGATGATGAAATTTGTAGATAATTTAGGAGGAAATGGTTCAAGCGATATTAGCGGAATGTTTTCTGTTAGCAGCGTAGAAAACTAAAAATATTTCAGAGCCGTCTGAAAACAAAAATCAGACGGCTTTTTAAAATTCATTTAAAATGAAAAAAATAATTGTTTTGATAGCAATCTTATCATTATTAACATCTTGTAATAATGATGATGCGGATATGATTGCTATTGATAATCCTGAAATCGCTTTAAATATTCCTACGGGTTTTCCAGAAGTAAATAGTTTTGCAAGTTTGAATAAACCAACAAAATATGGAGTAGAATTGGGCGAAAAGCTTTTTTCTGATAAAAGATTCAGCGCAGACAATACGATTTCGTGCGCGACTTGTCATATTCAGGCAAATGCTTTTTCTGATGATAAACCGCAAGCAATTGGAATTGAAGGTAGAGTTGGACTTCGTAATGCGCCGTCGCTTCAGAATTTACTTTTTTTGAAATTTTATAATTGGGACGGAAGCAAACTGCAATTAGAAACACAGCCACTAGTTCCGATTATAACGCATGAAGAAATGGATTCTTCTATCTTGGAAGTTATTGGTAAAATAAAAGAAGATGCTGATTATAAAGTTTTGTTTAGAAAAGCTTTTGGCGATTCAGAAATTAATCCAGACAGAATTTATAAAAGTATTGCGCAATTTGAATACACGTTGATTTCTTCGAACAGTAAATATGATAAAGTAAAACGAAACGAAGGCGAAACTTTTACAGAAAGTGAATTAGAAGGTTACAAAACGTTTCAGCAGAAATGTGCTAGTTGTCATTCGGGTGAATTATTTACCGATCAAAGCTTTAGAAATATTGGTTTTCCTTTAAATAAAGATACAAACGAAGCAGGACGCGGACGTGTTACAGGAATTGCTTCTGATTTTATGAGTTTTCGTGTTCCAACTTTACGAAATATTGAATATACGGCTCCGTATGGTAGTTTCGGACAGTTTTCTGACTTAAAATCTGTTTTGGATTATTTTGATAAAGGAGTTTTAGATTCAGATAATTTAGATCCGATTTTTAAGAATAATGGTAAGAGAATTCCTTTGTCTGAGTTGGAAAAAAACAATCTTATTGCCTTTATGAAAACGTTGAGTGACAAACAGTTTGTTGGAAAGTAATTTGCGAAGTCCTTATTTTATAGACTTTTTTGTTCTTTTATATGAAAAGAAAATGTTTATAATGTGTTGATAAATAATAGGTTGTGACCTGTGTTAAAAAAAAGTTTTGATTGATTAATTGTTTTAAATTTAATAATTAAATGATAGTTAATTAATTAAAAGAATTTGCATATGGGAAGAGCTATAAAATTACAGGTTCGAAAAGAATTAGATGGCAAACAGCAATTTAATTTAATTAAGTTGAAAGGAAGTTTAATTACCAAAGGTTATACTGAAATCATTCATATAAGTGATAAAGATGAAGAATTTCATATCAACTCGTTCGAAACCGAAGCAAAAAATGAAGTAAGAGAATTTATACTTGACTTTATCGTCAAAGAAAATTTGAGTAATACTATAAGCGTTCTTGTGTAATATCTATTTTAAAAGAAGATTACACAAAAACGCTTTTAAAAAATTATGAATTATACAGCTGTAGAAAGAGTTGTATTTTGATCAATAAAAAGATTCTGATCTTTGAATGTCGTATTAGGTTTTTCATCCCAATCTCCCCAATCTCCTACGTAAGTTTTACGAAATATTAATTCGTTATTATCTCCTGCACAAACGCTTAAACGATTGTTGCACACTGCTTTATTTTCGCTTTTATTTATTTGTAGATTTTTCATGGCGTTTGTTTTTAAAGATTTTCAAATTTACAAATAGCTGAAATTTAAATTGTTATATCTGAAATCTGTTTTGTTATCAAATTCACATCTTTAAAATAAAAATCTCCCAGTTTCTAAGCATTGAAACTGGGAGATAGTGAAAAAAAATAAACACAAATCTTTTTAGAATGAATATCTAACTCCAAGCTGTCCCTGAAATCTAGACGCTAACTGATCTACAGTATAAGGCGACGTAGTTGGGGCTTTGAATGTATAAGTTGGGTCTCCTGTAGCAACTCCACCAAGGTTTCCTGATTTTGTTAAACCAATATTTGCTGTTGAATTGTAGGTGTTTGGAACGAAATAACTTCTTCCCCAATCTTTGTTGATTAAGTTTCCAATGTTTGCCACGCTAAATGAAATTTGAAAAGTCCCCACTTTGGTTACTTGAATTTCATCCATCAATTTCAAATCAGCTTGAATGTTCCAAGGTGTTGTATCACCATTTCTTTGCGTAAAAGTTCCTCTTCTGCTTTTTAAATAATCATTACCATTAATAAAAGCTTCGTAATCTGCTACTTGCTGTGCTGCTGTTGCAGATGGAACTCCTGCTGAATTTACTCCAATATATTTTGCAGCTTCTGTAGCATCTTTAAAGATGTAAGCCAAACCTGCTGCTTGTCCAGTTCCTGCAATTGTTGAGTTTACAAATCCCCAAGAAAATGGATTTCCTGATTGTGCATTAAAATAAACATTTGCAGATAAAGTATTATTTGATGCTAATTTTACACCATAACCAACATTAGAAACAATTCTGTGTTTGATATTAAAGTTAGAAGTTGCCAATTGTGGATTATTTGGTGTCAACGATTGATTCATTTGGAAGTTACTTTCCATAGAATTACGAATTCCGTTTGTAATATCACGAGAATCACCATAAGTATACGCAACCATAAAGTTGAATCCAAAATCGTATGTTTTAGAAATCATTTCTGTAATGCTGTAACGGTATCCTTTATCTGTGTTTGATAACAAATAAGCATTTGAGAAAGCTGAATTTATGTTTGCTGCATAAATTGGCATTTCGTGCTTGGTATCATAAGAGAAATAAGTTGGATTATCTGTTTTGTTTACTTGTTGAAATTCTAAATCGCGAATTACTTTTGTGTAAATACCTTCAATTGTAAATTTGTAACCGTCGATAGTTTTATCAAAAGCCAATGAATTTCTTAAAACAGCTGGCATTTTAAATTTATTATCAATTAAATCGGCTTGCACTTTTGGAGTTGCATCGTGGTATCCGTTAAGTCCACCAGTTGCCAAAGGATCTCCCGCAGCTGCAACTTGAGCAGCAGTAAGGTTGTTTTTATCGTAACTTCCGTAACCAACACCATCATTATAATATGCATAACCTAGCCAAGCGAAAGGAATTCTTCCTGTAAATACTCCAGAACCTCCGCGTATTACAAATGTTTTATCTTCATCAACATTATAAGTAAAACCAATTCTTGGAGAAACTAAAGCCGTGCTGAAGAAATTATTCTTAATTTGACTTAAAGGTGTGTAAGAATATGTAGTTCCGTAATTTGGATCTGCTGGAGAATTTTGAACTTGTTGGCTCAATTTTGGTTTGTTTGGCAAATCGGTATAATCTACACGAACTCCAGGCGTAACTTTTAATCTGCTTCCAACTCTGATTTCGTCTTGCGCATAAACGCTGTAAAGATTTATTTTGAATTGTGCGTAAGGATTATTGAAGATTTCATCTCTTGTTGAACCATCAAACGGATAAGTACCACGAACACGAGTAGGAAGTTTGTTGTAGAAATCTGCAAGAGATTTGTATGAAACTCTTCCGTTTAAGGCGTTCACAAAACCGTAATTAATGTCGTAAAATTCGTTGTGCGTACCAAATAATAAAGTATGATTTCCTGTTTTGTACGTAAGGTTATCTGTAAGTTCAGCTGTATTTTGTTTCATATTGAAAACAGTAGCTTCACGATCATTTCCTAAGAAAATTGTTCCTCCGTTATAACCAATTTCAGCTTGAGGAAACATCACGTTATTTGACTTAGGATCACGGTAATCTTTAATAGCAGAATAACTAGCAATAAAAGAGTTAGACCACTGGCTGTTAAAATGACTTTTAAGCTCTAAAACCGTACTGATAGATTGGTTTTTCTGTGTAAAATCCATTCCTGAGAATCGGAAGTTTGCTGCATCGCGCTCTAAGTTTGTTGCTTGAGAAACTACAGTATTGTTTCGTAAAGAGATCGAATGTTTGTCGTTAATTTTCCAATCTAATTTATTGAAGAATTTCTGGCTTTTTGCAAAGTTGTTGTATGAACCATAAGTTCCTGGATCAAATCCGTAGTTAGTTTTTACGAAGTTCGAAATTTGTTCAGCAGTCGCATTATCAACCAAAGAAGTCAATTTTCCGCTTGCATCTGTTTGTCCCGCATTATAGAAAATTGGATCTGTTCTTTCAGCATATTCCATGTTAGTGAAGAAGAACAATTTATCTTTTACAATTGGCAAACCTAATCTAAATCCGATTTGGTAATCTCCAAACGCTTTTGGCATTTTAGAGCCATCTCCAGCATTGTTCGGACCAGTAATTGCGGCGCTTCTTCCGTAAGAATAAATAGATCCGCTTACTTTATTGGTTCCGCTTCTTGTTACGGCATTAACGCTACCTCCTAAAAAGTTTCCTAATTTAATATCGTAAGGAGCAATGTAAACCTGAATATCTTGAATGGCATCTAAACTGATTGAGTTCGAACGCGTGCTGCTTCCTGGCATTCCAGAAGTTCCAGATTGTCCTCCTAAAGATGGACTAAAACCAATCGCATCATTATTAATAGAACCGTCAATAGTTACGTTATTGTATCTAAAGTTTGTTCCAGCAAAAGAGTTGTTTGAACTTTGCGGAACCAATTTCGTAACATCTTGAATTCCACGATTTATTAATGGAAGTCCGTTTACTTGTTTTTCGTTGATGTTTGTTCCGTTATTTTTAGAAGAAGGTTTAGAACTTGTAATTACAACTTCTTCCAAAACATTATTATCTGCTTTTCCAACTACAATTGTTGGTAAATCATTGTCGCCAAGCGCTAAATGAATTTGTGCATTAGAATAATCTTTAGTGTCTTTACTTTTAATTTCTAATTCGTAAGGACCACCGGCATTTAAATTTTCGAAACTGAATCGGCCTTGTTTGTCTGTAGTTGCTCTGTAAACAGCATTTGTAGGCAAATGAGTTAAGGTAACTTCGGCGTCGATAACTGCAGTTGTTCCATCGTTGACTTTAGCAGACAAAGAAGAAGTGGTAATCTGAGCAAAAATACTTCCCGCAGTAAGAAGCATTAAAGCCGAAAAAATGAGTTTTAGTTTTGTCATGTTATTAGTTTTTATTTTTGACAAATAAACTCTCTTTCTTCCGATTCGATTTAAGGCTTTTGTTAACGTAAAATCAAAAAAATAGGCAACGTTAATTTATGATGATGGATAGGTTATTTAACAAATAAGTCTGCAGCTCTTTAAAATCAATACTTTGCGAAAAATGCCTAAAATAAAGGGATTAGAGGTAGATTTAAGCAAGATTAGAGATAGATTAGAGTGTTATGGAAATGTTATCAACTAAAGAAATTGATGTTTTTGAAATTCAAACCAACTCTATTTTGTTGTACTTTTTTAAGGAAATAAAAGAGAAAAACTTGTTCCTTTTTCCAGTTCAGAATCTACGGTTAAAGTAATATGATGGCGTTTTAAAATTTCCATAGTTATAAAAAGTCCTAAACCTTGTCCTTTTATATGTCGCGTGCGATCACTTCTAAAAAAGAGATCAAAAATAGATTCTTTGTCTTTTTCTGCAATTCCAGAACCTTGATCGATAATTTTTATTAAAAGTTTTTCTTCTTTTTCTAAAGCCAAAATAGTAACCGGAGCAGGAAAAGAAAACTTTATAGCATTATCTACAATATTATACAGCGCCGTAAAAAGCATATGTTTATTGGCATGAACAGAAAGCAATTCCTCATTTTGAATAGATTCTAAATTAAGAGAAACTTTAGATTCGGGATATTCGATTGCCTTTTTTTCAAGAACATTCCATAAAATTTCATCAATTCTAACACTTTCCATTTGGTCAGGCTCGCCAACTTGTAAACCAGATAAAACTAGAAGTCCATCTAAAATAGATTTTAGGTGAAAAGTATCTTTTCTAAGCGATTTTAAAACCTCTTCATATTGTTCATTCGTTCTTGGATGCTGCAGCGAAACATCAATATCACCAATAATAATCGTAAGTGGTGTTTTGAGTTCGTGTGAAGCATTCTTTAGAAAATTATTTTGAACAGTAATACCGCTTTCTAATCTTTCTAAAAGATAATTAAAAGTCGTAATAAGTTCTCGGACTTCATCTTTTCCACTTGTTGGCATTTCGAGTCTAGAATGAAGATTTTCTGTCGTAATCGTATTTACTTTTGCAATAACATCTTCAAAAGGTCTGAAAGTTTGTTTTGCTAAATATCTTCCAATAAAGAAGTTAAGCGGAATTACAATCAAATAGGAAAGAATAAAAATTAAACCAAGCACATCTAATTGTCGGTCTCCAACGGTATCAATTCCTGAAACTACAATAATAAAATCACCTTGATTGTCTTTATAAAATAAACCTGTAAATTGTCTGTTTTCTTTTGTGAAATGTAGAATTCTGCTTTTAGAAATGGCTTTTAATTCCTGATCGCTTAATTTTATATTTATACCGTCACGCAAATACAATTCCTTCGTTTTTGCATTGTATATTCGGATGGTTTGGTTGGTAATTTTTTTGTATTGAATTTCTATCTTTTGGTAACGGGAACTGTCAATTTTGGTAATTTCATCTTTTTCAAAATAAAAGAAAGCGGTTATTATTGCGCTGTCTTCCAGTCTTTCATAATAAAGATCTTGTCTATGATTTTTAAAAAGCACAAAAGATCCCGCCAGTACGAGTCCAACAATAAAAGCAAAAAGCAATGTCGAATTGACTGATAATTTGGTTTTAAGATTCATTAATCTTGCTTTTGAGCATATATCCAGTTCCTTTTATAGTATGAATAAGCGGAGTAGAGAAGTTCTTGTCTATTTTATTTCGTAAATAATTAATGTAAACATCGACCGTATTGGTGTTCATATCCAAATCAAGATTCCAAACGGCTTCTGCAATTGCAATTCTAGAAAGCGCTTTTTCGCGATTTTTCATAAAAAAAATCAACAGTTTTAATTCTCTAGAAGAAAGATTAAGTTCTTTTCCGTCTCTGGTTGCACTTTGTTCTTTCATATTAATTTCAATTCCAGCATACGATTGAAAATCTAAAATTCCGCTGCTAAATTCAGAACGACGAAGCTGCGCATTTATTCGAGCCAAAAGTTCTTCAAACATGAAAGGCTTTGCCAAATAATCGTCGGCTCCCGCCTGAAGTCCTTTTACTTTTTCGTGTGGCGTGTCTAAAGCGCTAAGTATAAGTATCGGAACAATTATTTTTCGGCTTCTTAAAATTTCGCAGACTTCAAAACCAGTTAAATCGGGCAGCATAATATCGAGTATAATAATATCATACGTATTTTCCATCACTTCAGTAATGGCGTCAAAACCTTTGTTGACATTTTTAACTTGGTAAAGCTGTTCTTCGAGTCCTCTAATAATAAAAGAAGCCACTCTAGGATCGTCTTCGACTAATAATACTTTATTCATAAAATTAATTGCAAAAACTGAAATTATAATTTGGCAAGATCATCAATGGTGTAAAATTTCAGCCCTTTTTCTTTGGTATATTTACAAAGTTCTTCTAATGCAGAAAGAGGTGTTTCTATCTTTTCGTCTGCATTTTCAACTGTTTTATGACCGTAAAAAATCACGATTTTATCATGCGCTTTGGCGTAATCTATTAAGGTTTTGTAATACGGAATATTGAATTGTTTGTAATCGTCATCAATTCCTAATCCATAAACTAATCGGTTGCCTTCGTAATAACAATATTGCTGTGCAGCGGGAATTTCATCATAAGTTGTGCCTCTTATAATATCAAAATGTTTCAGTAATTCTTTGTCTAATTCTGTATTGCGCGCACCATCAGGATAAGCAAACGAATGAATATTGAAACCGTCTTTTTTCATTGCTGCTTTCAAAGGAATTATATCATCTTCAATATATTTCTGCACACCAAATTCTTTTGAATATTTTAAGGCATTTAAATGATTAAAACCGTGTCCGGCAATATCGTGTCCCATATCTTGCAAATAATGCAATTTATCTTTTTGATCTCTAGTTAAACTGCCGTACCAGCAGACAAAAAATGTAGCTTTCCAACCAAGCGGACGCAATAATTTTTCGGCATTGTACCAATCATCAATATAATCGTCATCAAAAGTAAAAACAACTCCTGGCGCGTATGCTTTTTTTACTGGTTTCATAGCGGCAGTTTTTTCTTCAGAATACATTTTAAAAACCACAACAAATGCAATAATAGCTACAAGTAGAATTGCTGCTATTTTTTTAGAAAATAAATTTTTCATAAAGAGAAAATTAGGTTAGTTCTCAACTATAAATTCGATACAATTTTATCCTCTTCATGTTCCGTTTACGCACGTATAAAGATATTTCTTTTTAAATGAATTTTTGATGAATGCCTTAAAAATGAATCAGTTTTTCTTCTTCAAGATCCAGATAATACATTTGTTTTCTAATGATAGATTCATCAATATGCTGATCTTCTTTGTTTTTACTAATTAACCATTGCCTTTGATGATTGATTAAATCGAGATAAATGGTTTTGAGTTCATTTCCAATCGATTCATCGTCAATTCCTTTGCTGTGTTGTTCCCATTTTAGAATGAGCTGTTGCAAAGAAGCATTACTTTCTAACTGATCATTATAAGTTGTTTTTAAATAAGATAAAGCATGTTCTGCCAAATCTCTTTTCAAATTTAAAGCGGCTTCTTCTGGAGAAACTGGATCGTAAATATTATCTAATTTGATTTTTTTAATGAAATAAGGAAGCGTCAATCCTTGAATCAATAAAGTTAAAAGAATGACGATAAAGGTGATAAATAAAATAAGATTTCGTTGCGGAAAACCATTTCCATTATCCAAATAAACGGGAATAGATAATGCCGCAGCCAACGAGACAACGCCTCGCATTCCTGTCCATCCCAAAATAAAAGGAGTTTTATAACCAGGATGTCTTGTATCGGCAACCGTTATAAAATTACGAGCAATAAGTGTTACGATTACCGCACCATAAGCAGATAAAATTCTGCTTACAATTAAAACAAAAGTGATTAAAACGCCATAACCAATTGCCGTGGCAAGACTGGTTTCTGCAAGTCCAGACGTAATTTGAGGAAGATCTAAACCAATTAATATGAAAACTAATCCGTTTAAGATAAACGAAAGACTTTCCCAAACATTTACGCCTTGTATTCTCGATTTACTGCTCAAAAAACGATGTCTATTATTAGACAAAAGCAATCCGCCACTTACTACAGCTAAAACACCTGAACTGTGAACTTCTTCCGCAGCAAGATAAATGATATAAGGTGTTAGAAGAGATAAAACAATATCAACATTCGCGTTTGTTGGCAGATATTTATGGGCTTTCATAAAAAGCCATCCGATTAATAAACCAATGGCAACGCCACCAAATATCATCCAGCTAAAACTTATTGCGGCTTTGTAAAATATAAATTGTTCTGTTGCCACGGCAATCATAGCAAATCTAAAAATGATTAAAGAAGAAGCATCATTCAATAAACTTTCGCCTTCTAAAATAGACGACATGGTTTTCGGAACTTTCACAAATTTTAAAATAGCGCCCGCACTTACAGCATCTGGAGGAGAAACAATTCCGCCCAATAAAAATCCTAATGCCAAAGAAAATCCAGGAATAAAATAATTGGCAACCAAAGCAACTGAAAGCGCAGAAAGAAAAACGACTATAAAAGCAAAACTGGTAATAATACGTCGCCAGCGCCAAAGTTCTTTCCACGAAACTGTCCACGCAGCTTCATATAATAATGGAGGAAGAAATATAAAAAAGATTAAATCGGGTTCGATTTCTATTGTTGGAACTTTCGGAATAAAACTAATCGCTAATCCAGCTAAAACTAATAATACGGGATATGCCACTTTAATTTTATTGGCTAACATTATCAGCAATAAAATAACAATTATGATACCTAAATAGAAAGGAAAATTTTCAAGCATTCTTCAATATTTTAATTTAAACTTCAACAATGTTTTTAACCTTATAAAGGTATTTCTTCGCTCAAATTTATCAATTTCAATTGAATAAGTTCAAAAAAAATGCCTTAGAAATATATTTTTCTAAGGCATAATATCTTGTATATTTTCAACTTTAATTTATTCGCGAATAGACGTTTTATCTTGAAGTGTCATTTTTGCAATTTCATCTTTTCTTTTGAAAGTGACACCAGCATGTTTTTTCATATAATCTAATAAATCAGAAGTAGTTTTAACCATTTGCGGAGTTCCGCCAATTCTGTCATGAAAACTGATAGACATTTGTCTGCGTTTGAATTCGCTTTCGGCATAAAGTTGATCGAATTCTGCTTTTACTTGATTTAAAAATTGGTCAGATGAAAAGTTTTTTCCTTCAATCAAAACAATATCATTGCAGCGAATCGTGTAAGGCACAACCACAAAATCTTTTTTATTGGCTTGAATGATAAAAGGTTCATCTCGACTTAAATCGTCGATATGATACGTAAAACCCAATTCTTGAAGAATCTTAATCGTATTTTGTCCGCGTCTTAGCCAATTGGCGTTGTAACCAACGGGAGTAAATCCGGTAACGCTTTTTACAGCATCGGCGCCAGCTTTAATAAATGTTTTTTCTTCTTCGTAAGACATGGCGTATTGCGAACTCCAGTTCATACCGTGTGCCGCTGCTTCGTGCCCGCGTTGGACAATTTCTTTTGCCAATTGCGGATTTTGCAAAACTGCCGATCCAACCATATGTGAGGTAACTTTGATTCCGTGTTTGTCCCAATTGTCGAGCATTCTCGGAATTCCTTCTTTATATCCGTATTGATACCATGTTTCGGCAGGAAGATCGACATAACCTTTCTGCATGTTTTGCGGAAATGGACTTTCTGCATTTTCGGGTTGTCCGCCAGCTTCAAACTGCATCGAAACCGAAACCACTAAACGTGAACCATCTAACCATTTATTTGGTGTTTCTGGAGTTACTTTTTCTTTTTCGATCGGATTTGAAAATATTTCAACAGGATTTGCCATCACCGCAGCGCCTGTCAGACCAGTCATTTTTATGAAATTTCTTCTTGTTGTCATTGTTTTAAATTTGAATTAAAATTTAATCTGCATCGTAATTCCAGTAAAAAACATATTCTTACCAGTTCCTGCCGCTTTTAGAAAATCTCCTGCTTTAAACCAAGTAGCTTCTACACGGAAATACAAATATTGGTTCGGCGTGTAGATAATTTCGCTTTCCAATTGTTTGCCAATTTCTTTTGCGATTGTAGCATTCCCTGGATAAATCATAATCGTGTTTGGACCATAAATTCCATCTTGATTGCTGTATCTCCAAAACATATCATAATCAATAACCCAATCGATATTTTTTGCTAGTTCAAAACTAAGTGAAGGATGAAAATCAACTAAATTGGAAGGCCCAATAACAGAAGCCAATCCGAAATAAGCGCCTCTAGGAAACAGCGGATTAAAAGTATTTAACTCATTATCGCCATTGGTTTTATCACCACTGATTAATTCGACTTTAAATCCAAATTCGGGTTTTAAGATTACAGACGAAAATTGATAACCAGTATTCAATGAAACAGTCCAAGCTTTAATGTCTTTAGAAGCAACATTTCCAAATTGGTAAACAGCTTCAGCATCATAACGCCAATCGTCGTATTTTCCCCAAATTCGTGTTCCAACAGAATGGCGTAATTCTTTTCCGCTGGCGTCGTCAAAATTGGCGTTCGCTCTTTTATAACCTAAATAATAAACATCAATATTTTTGATTGCTGGAATTTTATTAATGACAAAATAGCTTCCCCAGAATTCTCTTTTTTGGTTCGTATAATCATCGAAAATGCCGTCTTGCGCAATTACATAATGCGTGTAAAATAAATCAGCACGAAAATTATCAATACCCAAAATAGCTTTCGCACCATCAAAAGACTGACGATTATTTGGACCGTCGCGAAGCGCAACCAAACGCTGCGAACCGTAACTTAATTCCTGTCTTCCTGCTCTAAAAATCAATTGCTTGTTTTTTTCTGAAAGCACATTAATGTCAATAAATCCCTGATGTACTTCAAGCGGATTACTATCAACCGGACTCGGATCAATTCTGCCATTCGCATTACTGCTTTGAAGCTGAATGAAAGCTCTAAAATATTTGCTCGAATGAAAATCGGCGTGAAGCAAAAGTCGGTTTAAAATGTAACCGTCGTTATCGACTGGATCATCGCCCCATTTTTCATTTTTAGCGTAGAAATATTGATACCGAATCTCTCCTCCAAAACTTAGATAAGTTTCCCCCGAGGAGGAGAGAGGCAGGTACTTAAGAGATTTGTACCAGTTTTTTGCAGTATCATTTTTTAAAACGCTGTAATTTTCATCAAAACGCGTTGCCTTAAAATCAGGATAAGATTGCGCTTGAAGCTGTATACAAATCAGAAATAGTAGGATTATTTTTTTCATGGCTATTTGCCTAAACTGTTTTTCTTAATATCGTTGTAAGCGTTTGGAATGTTGAAATTGTAATGCAACCAGTTAAAAAGAACATAACCTTTATCAAATTCTTTCATCGTTACCGAAGCTTTCACTTGTTCTAAAGTTTCGCCTTTTTTAACCGCATCTTCCACATTTTTTTTCAAAGCATTTACATAATCAATCGTATATTTTATTCCCTTTTTATTGGTAATTCTACCATGTCCAGGAACAACAACGTCATTTTCGCCAATCATGTCATAAATTTTTTGAAGATTGCGAACCGGTTCTAAAAAATAACCGTCAAATAACCAAGGAATCGTCGGACTTTCAGCAATAAATGGATTTCCTGCCCAAAGCACATTTTTGTCTGAATCTTTCAAAAAAACAAACAAATCAGCTGGAGATTGCGCCGTTCCCGTATTGATAATTTCTACAATTTTTCCGCCGCCCATATCAATTTTCAAACTTTGATTTAAGGCAATTGTAAGATCTGCGGGACGATACACACTTTGTTCAATCCCGCGATCTTTTCCAAAAAGCATGATCATAAATTGTTTGATTCCTTCATAATTCTTAGCGAGATTTTCTTTGCAGAATTCGTTTTGTATCAAAATAGTTTCCTTTGGAAGCAAATAATTTCCAAAACAATGATCTCCGTGATCGCTCGTATTTACTGCATAAACAATAGGTTTTGGCGTAACAGATCGAATCAATTTATACAATTGATCGTATAATCTTTTGCTCAACATCGTTTCGATAAGCAAAACACCTTTATCTCCAACAATAAATCCCGCCGAAGTCGCCTGCGGAATCCCTTTTGTAGTTTCTGTTTCCGTAGTCGATGGCGAAACCGCGTACACATTCTCAGAGATTTTATGCAACTGCAAAGTCACTTTATTCGCATCCCAAATTGGAACTTCTGGCGGCATCGGAAATTGTGCATACGTATTTTGCGCCGAAAGAAAAACGACAGCAAAAAGCACTGTAATTAATATGGATTTATAATTTTTCATTTTTGAATATTTTTTGTCAATGTTTAATTTTTTTTTTAGAAGCAAAGGCATTTGGCATTTTTGGATTCATGGTTCCTGCTCTCCGCTATATCTTTGCTTTTTTAAAGAAAAAAAGCAAAGGATACCGCTTCGATCAGGGCTAAAGGGAGACAAATCGCTTTTTTGTTGTGATTTATTCAATATCAATATCAATTTGAATATTATTTACATTTCCATTGAAATTGAATTTTGCCATTACAATTGCCATTGATATTGAATTTTGCCATTGAAATTTTATCTCTGATAACCTCCAAAATATTTTACAGGAGACCAATCCGGAATTACAGCAGGAATTTCTGGATTCAAAGCTTTATATTCCGCGGAAGCGTAAACAATTTTACCATTTACAATCGTCAAAACCGATTCGATTTTTTTAATATCATCTGCTTTCAAAGCAAAATAATCATCAGATAAAATCGCCATATCCGCATACATTCCTTTAACTAATTTTCCTTTCTCTTTCTCTTCGCCAGAAAACCAAGCACTTCCAGAAGTATACAATTGCAAAGCTGTAAATTTGTCTAAAACCTGATCTTTTGGCCAGAACTGCAAACCTCCAATAGTTTTTCCAGTCAAAAGCCAATGCAATGACATCCACGGATTATAAGTAGAAATTCGTGTAGCATCAGTTCCCATTCCGACAGGGATTCCTAATTCTAACATTTTCTTAATCGGAGGCAATTGTGTTTTTGGCGCACCGTAAAGTTTGTTATACAATTCCCCTTGATAATACATTCTGAATTGAACCGCAATTCCACCGCCCAATTTTTTAACACGTTCCAATTCTGATGGCGTAATCGTTTCGGCATGGTCAAAAAACCAACGCAATCCGTTAAACGGAATTTCCTTGTTTACTTTCTCAAAAACATTCAGCATTCTATCAATCGATTCGCCGTAAGTGGCGTGAAGTCTAAAAGGCCATTTATTTTTAGCCAATAATCTGATAATCGGTTCCAAATCTTTTTCCATTTCATCAGATAAAACAATTCTCGGTTCCAGGAAATTCTCAAAATCTGCTGCAGAAGCGACAATATTTTCGCCAGCGCCTTCTTCAACATAACCGTTTGGAACGATTAAATTGTCATTTTTATTGATTTGCGTTGTCGAAACCCATTTTTCATAATCTTGTAATTCTTTGCCTTTTTGTTGTGCAAATAGATAATAAGAAATTCTAAGGCTCAGTTTATTCTGTTTTGCCAATTCAAGCGAAGTCACATAATCAGCAGGAAAATTTTGGCTTCCTCCGGCGGCATCAATTACACTTGTCAATCCGAAACGATTGAGTTCACGATTAAACTGTATCGAACTGTTGATTCGCTCTTCTGGACTCAATTTTGTTGTTAATCCTAAAGTGGTATAAATCGCTTTTGGCGTTTCTTTTGCATACATCAACCCCGTTAAATTTCCGTTTGCATCTTGTTCTAAAAGACTTCCTTCGTATTTTGTGTCTTTTGTATATTTCAAAACTTCAATGCCTTTTTTGTTTAGAAAAGCTTTTCCATATAAATAAGTGATGAAAACAGGTTTATCAGGAACTGCAGCGTTGATTTCATCAATTGTAGGCTGTCTTTTTTCTTCAAACTGAAATTCGTTCCAACCTCCAATTACTTTAATCCAAACACCGTCTGGAGTTCTTGCCGCTTGTTCTTTCAGCATTTCCATCGCACGTTTTAAGGTTTTTACACCGTCCCAACGCAATTCTGAATTGTAATTTAAACCTTCACGAATCACATGCATATGACTGTCATTTAGACCTGGAATTACCGTTTTTCCTTTAGCATCAATCAATTTTGTTTCTGAAGATTTATAAGAAGAAAGAATGTTTTTCTCTGTTCCAATGTCCATAATAATTCCATCTTTCATTGCAATTGCTTGCACAAATTCGTTTTGTTTCTGCATCGTTGCAATTTTTCCGTTGTAAATAATCAGATCAGCTTTTTGCTGGGCTTGAGAAAACAAGCCCGCAGAAAGCAATAGAATTAATAATAATTTTTTCATGACATTTATTATTTAGCCAGAAAAAAGGCTAGTAAATCTTTTTGTACTTGTGCTGTATTTTCTTGTACCAACCAATGTCCAGAACCAGCAATTTTAGATTCAGAAACGTTTTCTGCAACCAATTTGGAATGATCTTTTAAGAAAGCGGCTGCGAAATACTCTCCGCCCATTGCTAATAATGGCATTTTTAGTTTTTTCTTCATAAAAATTACGTTGTCTTTTCCGTCTTGGTCGAAAGCACCAAACCATTTAAAAGCAGCAGTTGTTCCGCCTTCTACAGCATAAGCTCTAATAAATTCTGTCGTTTCTTCTGGTGTAAACGGATCTTTAACGTGTCCGACAACAGGCCAGAAATTAGTCAAGAATTCTTTTTCTTTTCCTTTTACAATGTCTCCAGAAGCAGGCCATCCGAAGAAACCAAACCACCAAGCAGATGCTTTTACATTAGACCAAACTGGCTCAACTCCAGGTAAAAGCGCGTCCATAAGCGCAACTTTGTTTACGCTGTCTCCATATTGTGCCGCGTAAGCATATGCCACCATCAATCCGATGTCGTGTCCAGCTAAATTGATTTTTTTATACCCAAGCTGATTCACCAATTCGTGAATATCTGATGCCATCGTTTTTTTGTCGTAACCACTTTCTGGTTTGTCAGATTCGCCAACGCCTCTTAAATCGGGAGCGATTACGGTAAAATGTTTAGAAAGTTCTGGTAATAAACGATTCCACATGTACCAGTTTTGACCGAAGCCATGAACTAAAACCAACGGATCGCCTTGTCCGCCAATAACGTAGTGAATTTTGATTCCGTTTACAGTTGCCGTTGCATGTTTGAAATTTGCTGGCGGATTTGCCGGAACTGCCGCCGCCGTTTCTGCTGTTTCTGTAGTTGCAGGTTTTGCTTCTGCGGCAGGAGTTTCTTCTGTTTTTTTATTACAAGAAATGAATGTCAATATTAAAAGTCCCAAAACAAAAAGCTGGGTTGTTTTACTTTTAAAGTTTAAAAAAGCGGTGTTTAATGAATACGTTTTCATAATTTAAAATTTGAAATAGTTAATAAAATAATTGGTTATTATAAATTTTTAAGCGGGCAATTTTGCAATCCAATCTTGTATGTAAACTGCAATTTCCTGCCATCCAGGCTGATTCAATACAAAGTGATTTCGATTTGGAAAAACCTTGAAATCGGTAATGGAGTTTTTGTCTGTATATTTTTTGTAATTCGTATAATTGAGCGATTCGGGAATAGTGTGATCTGTAGATCCTGCAATTAATAATAATGGATTATGCGGAGCGTGAAAATCTACTTTTGCAACAGAAGTTATGGTGTCACGAACAATTAATTTCGATTCTGGAATTACAGAATCGCAATACGCTTTATCTTGCCATTCTTCGGGCATTCCGTTTGTAAAAGCATATTGCCATTGCGGAAAACTCATCAAGAAAGTGGCTTTTGTAGAAGTAAAAAAGCCAAGCGGTCCCCAGCCAGCTTTTAAAAACGAAAATTTAAAAGTCATAATTCCTTGAGGCGGAACAGAATGTATCGCAATAGCAGCCGATGCTAAATTTCGCTGCAAGAGAATCTGAGCTGTTAATCCGCCAATAGAATGCCCAATTATAATGGGTTTTTGAGGCAGATTTTTAGCGATATTTTCAAAGTGTTCTATAAGATGCGTTAATCGCAGTCCCGCAATTTGTGGATCTGGATGACGATCGCGTAAAACACTCGCCGGAGCGTCTTTAAAAGGCCATGCTGGAGCTAGAGTTTTAAAGCCTTTACTCTCAAAAAAGACTTTCCACTCATCCCAACATTTATTACTGACAAAAGCGCCCGTAATGAAAAGAATCGTAGTAGGGTTTTCAGTTAGCATAATACATTGTTTTAATGTTATGCCAAACTACAGACTAAAATCGAACCTTTTTATTAAGATGTTGATTTTTAGGTATTTATGTTTTTAAGGATAATTATGCCAAACTATATTTCGTCGTAAAACGAAAAAAAAGCGACTGAATATCGTTTGAAAAAGTTTTGAGTTATGAATTATGAGTTATGAGTTTTTTTAGCATTCACATTCATAATTAATAACTCATAATTCATAACTCATAACTAAAAATGACTTCTCTTAATCCCCAATTTCTGCATTCTAGAAGCCAATGTAGTAGGAGGAAGACCTAATATTTCTGACGCTCCGCCGGCGCCTCTGATTCTTCCGTTGCATTTTTCTAACACATTGATAATATGTTCTCTTTCGTTTTCTTGAATGGTTTTAAAAAACCATTCGTTAGACGTATTATTGATTTTGGTTTCATCAAAAGCGGGAAGCGGAATATGTTCAATCGTATCGGTTTTCGCCAAAAGAATACTTCTTTCGATAAGATTTTCCAGTTCACGAATATTTCCAGGCCATTGATATGATAAAAGACTTTTTAAAGCATCTTCGGCAATCTCGGTTACATTTTTTCCCGTTTTAGCACTATAGACAGCAATAAAATGACGCGCTAGAAGTCCGATATCTTCTTTGCGTTCTCTTAAAGGCGGGAGTTGAATTGGAAAAACATTTAAACGATAATACAAATCAAGTCTGAAACGACCGTCGGCAACTTCTTTTTCTAGTTTACAATTTGTCGCTGCAATAATGCGGACGTTTACTTTTATGGGAAGATTTCCGCCAACACGTTCAATTTCTTTTTCTTGAATTGCTCGAAGCAATTTTGCTTGCATTTCTAAAGGCATATCTCCAATTTCGTCTAGAAATAAAGTTCCGTTGTTTGCTTGTTCAAATTTACCAATTCGTCTTTCGGTTGCACCTGTAAATGAGCCTTTTTCGTGTCCAAATAATTCAGATTCGATAAGACTTGGTGGCAAAGCCGAACAGTTGATTTTTACAAAGGGTTGCGATTTTCTATTAGATAATTGCTGAATACTGTTTGCTATACTTTCTTTTCCGGTACCGCTTTCGCCTGTAATTAAAACGGTTGTATCAGCGGGAGCAACTTGTATAATATGATCGAATAATTTGAGCAAAATCGGACTTTTACCAACAATAGATTCAAAACCTTCTATTTTTACATTTTTGGAAGTATTGCTAGGAACTGTATTTTTTTGATCTAATTTTTTATCAGCGCTTACTAAGTTTTCAATCGCATAAATTAAGGGTTGCTGCAATCTTTCGCACAATGTCAGATGATTTTTGTTGTAATTATTGGGCTGTCTGCTAAAAAAAGACAAATAAAGTCCGCCATTTTCGTGAAGCGATAACGGAACTGGCAGCATTAAATTCGATTTCATATTCATCGAATTTGCAATCATTTTTTTGATTGGCGTTTTATCGCAAATTTTTATAAAATCCTTATCGTTATAGAAAGTAGCTTCTGTTTCTACTTTGCTTTTATTTCGTAAATCATTAATTTCAGATTCCTTTAAAGCGGTTATGTTTTGCAATTCCTCGATTCCAATTTTTTGATATTCGCATAAACCAGTTCTCGCATATCCTAAAACTTGATTGGATAATTTTCCATCGATATAAAAAATAGCCATTACGAGATCAAAAGAAATAAGAGATTGTAAGGAAGTCACAATATTTAAAACCCGATCATCCCAAGTACCGCTTTTTTTGACAATTGTTTTGAGTTGTTTCTGAAATAAAAGTTCTTTTCTAATCGAAGATTCAATGCCGTGTTCCTGATGATATTCGGCGATTTCAATGGTAACCAACAAATCTTTTTCTCTAAAAGGTTTCACTAAAAATCCGTACGGATGTGTCAGTTTTGCTTTATTGAGCACTTCTTCATTAGAATTTGCAGAAAGATAAATAAAAGGAATATTGTCTTCTTTCAGTATTTCGGCAAGATCAATTCCGGTTTCCTTCCCCGAAAGGAAAATATCCAAAAGAACCAATTCTGGTCTTTCTTGAGCAATATAGTATTTAGCATCTGGTACAGAACGCGCCATTCCGATTACGGAATGTCCTGCTTTTTTGAGCATTAAACGCAAATGATTTGCTTCTACAAATTGATCTTCAACAATGAGAATTTTTAGTGGTTTTGCCATTTTATATTATTAAATCAATGAAGATTATTTTCTACGAAAGTGAATTCCAAACTTATTTTGGTGCCATTCACACTAGTAATTAAAAACTTTCCTTCGATATCTGCAGATAAACCGTGCATTAATTTTACGCCAAGCGAAGGATTGTTGTAAGGATCAAAATCGGGTGGAAGTCCGATACCATTGTCATGAATAATCAAGGTGTAATTGCTGTTTCCATCTGTTTTTAGTGAAATATCGATTATGCCATTTTCCTGATTCGGAAAAGCATATTTTATGGCATTTGTAACGGCTTCGTTAAAAATCAAACCAATCGGAATAGAATGTGATAACGGAAGATTGAAACTGTCAATATTCAAAATAAACCGAATCGTATTTCTGATTTCGAATGAATCTTTTAAATATTCCGTCAATTCAAAAATATAAGAAGGCATATCAATAATCGATAAATTTTCCGACTGATATAATTTTTGATGAATCAATGACATCGCTTGAATTCTGTTCTGACTATTATTTATGGCTTGTACAGCTTCTTCATTTTTTAAGAATTCGGTTTGACTTGCCAAAAGTCCAACAACCATATGCAGATTATTTTTTATTCGATGATGAATTTCTCTTAAAAGCCATTCTTTTTCGACAACTAAATGCTGAAGCGTTTTATTTTTTTGATAAATCTCATTTTGCTGATCGTTTAATATTTTATTGTTGCGTTGTTTTACTTTGTAAGCTCGAAATAATAATCCAACGATTATAAGAAGTAATAATATACTGAAAATCATTAATTTCTTTAAAATATCGGCCTGATGAAGTTTGTTGTTTTGAAGAATGGATTTATTTTGAAGCTGCAAAATGTTTTTGTTTTTCTTTTCTGTTTCATACAGAATCGTCATTTTGTTGATTTCTTTTGCTTTATGGTCATCATAAATATTTTGTGTGTAACCAACATATTTGCGATAATTATTCATTGCCGACAAACAGTTTCCTTGTGCAGAATCTATGGCGTATTTCCAAAAACTAACATTTGCATTGAATCTGTAATTTTGAATGTTTTTTGCAGTACTATCATAAGAATTACAATATTTAGAGGCTTGATCGTAATTTTTTTGTTTAAATGAAAGTTTCAAAAGAGTCAAATAAGCGGTTAGCTTTTCTTCATAATCTGCTACGTTCTTAATTTTATCTTTTATTGGCTTTACAAAGGTTTGTGCTTTATTGTATTGTTTGAAACGCATATAAATCTCCATATATTGAGATTCCATATAAACAGATTCATTGTTATATATGCCAGGAAATTTGGATTCCATATCTTTTAGAAACTCAAATGCTTCTTTAGGTTGATTTTGTTTTAAAAGAACGTCGCTATAATTATGGGTCAATTTTGTAATGGCATAAATGTCATTTTCTTTAATAGCAATATTTAAAGCTTCTGAAAAGTATTTTTGAGCACTTTTAAAATCTTGAAATTCAAAATAAATAAGTCCGATTCGGTTGTAAACTGTACATAAAAAAATGCTTTTAATTTTTAATTTTTCTGCGAGTCTTGCCGATTTTAAACCGTAAGTAATTGCAGTTTTATGATCTCCAGAATATAAATAAGCAGACCCCATAAGGTTATACAATTCGTACAAACGTCCCAAATCATTTTTTGGACAAAAAGACAACGCCTTTTTTAAGCAGTAAATGGCATCAGGACCATTTCCTAATATTTGATAAATATCGCCTAACTGTCTGTAGCAATCACCTTCTCTAAGTTTGTTGCCTGATTTATGAAATGCATTTGCGGCATTTTGCAATAACGGAATTCGCTCTTTATAAGGTGTGCCAGATAAAAAACTAGCCGACCAATACATCACCCAAGATTCTCCCAATTGATCCTGCTCATTGATTTTTGTAAAACCTTCAATGGCTTTTTTGGCATATATTTTTGCTTTTAAATATTCTTTTGCTTGCTGTAATACAACGGCAAGCTGAAGACAACTTTCAGAAACTCCTTCTTGATATTTAATATTTTCACTTATTGAAAGTGCTTTAAACGCGTAAGAAAGAGATTTTCTAGCTGTAACTTTTGAATCGGTATAATGACTTAAATACCATTTACTTAAGTTGAGAATGGTTTTGACTTTTTCGCTATCATCTTTTTGATAGTAAAGGTTTTTTTCAGTTTTTTCGACCTGAATTTCAGTTTTAAAAGGAGCCACGGCATAGATATTCCCAATTGTAAGCATGACAATAAGAAACAAATATATTTTGAGTGGGTTAGAGAACATCTTTCGTGAAATTAAACTGGCTATACGAAGGTATTGATAATTATGTATCTAAGTTTAAAATTTACCAAAATTGATAGCCAACGATATATCGTTGGTATATTTTAGTTTTTAAAAGATACAAAAAATGCTAACCTATTCAGATTAGCATCGTTATGATTGATTTTTAAGAATTATAAAGCTTCATACCAACTCAATATAAAGTCGGCAACACTTTCCCAACCGGATTCTCCGCAGATAAAATGACTTTTTCCATTAAATATTTTGAGATCTACGCGCCCAGAATTGTCTCGATATTTACGCGCAATTGTTGTTGTCAAATTGGGAGGGAATATATGATCGTTGCCACCGCCGACAAAAAGAATAGGCACATGAGGTTTTTTGAAATTGATATTAGAAAATGAATTTAAAACCAATTCTCGACTGACTTTATAACTTTCTGGAACGGCAAATTTCTCAAATGCGATTTTTTTATCTGCTTCTGGAATGGTATTAAAAAAGGCATAATCGTACCATTCTCGGCTTCCCATAAAATATTTTTTAGAAGAAAAAAATCCAAAAGCAGGCAAAACGGTTTTTAAAGTTTGAAACGGCGGAAAAACATTTTTTGGCGGTGCACCGTCAATGCTAACACCAGCAGAGGCTTTTCCTAATTCGACCAATTTTAAAGCCGCCATTCCAGCCATCGAATGCCCAATAACCAAAGGTTTTTCGGGTAATGAATCGATTAATCTGCTAATATTATTGACGATATCTATAAAACCAGTTTTAATCAAATCTGGATGTGCTTTTGTTCTCAATTCGGAAGGATTTCCGTCGTGTCCAGGATTTGCAGGCGTGTAAACCGTGTAACCTTTTTTTTCATAGTACTGTTTCCATTCCGTCCACGTATTGTCGTTTACAAAATTTCCGTGAATGAGTACAATATTTTTTGATTTTGACATGATTATTTTATTTGATTAATGTTAGAATTTCTTTGAAAATTTCTCGCCTTGAGTCTTTTACAAGTTCATAAAGACACATTTCTATATTGGTTAATGAAGCTCCTTTATTTTGTAACTTTTTCAAGCCGATATCAATACTTTCTTTTGTTCGAGAAGAAACACAATCAGCAACAATTTCAACTTCAAAATGATTTGCTAAAAGACCGATTGCGGTTTGATATACACAAATATGAGCTTCAATTCCGCAGATTAACCATTGTTTTTTACCCGAATCTAAAATCACTTGATTGAAAGTTTCGTTATCAAAAGCATATTTTTCAATTGGTTTTTGATTTACTAACAACTTTTCCAATTCAGAAATTGTAGCGCCAAGACCTTTTGGATTTTGCTCTACCCAAATTATCGGAACAGAAAGTATCTGACAGCCTCGAATTAGTCTTTCTAAATTCAATATTAATTGTTGGCTTTCATCAACAATTCGTGCTAGTTTTCCTTGAACATCAATTAGGATTAATCCTGTATTTTCTTGTTGCAGCATAACTTCAAAAATTTGAAATTAAATTCACTGATTTAATTGTAAGTTGTTTAAGTTTAATGAATTATGTTATTTTTTATTTCAAATACTTTTTAAGTTCAGCCGCCGCTTGCAAAAACAAAGCCTTAGTTTGCGGAATTTCTGCTAAACCATTTAATAATCCAAAATCGTGAATGACATCATTGTAACGAACTGTAGTAACTACAACTCCTGCATCGCTCAATTTACGTCCGTATGCTTCTCCTTCGTCTCTCAAAATGTCATTTTCAGCAACTTGAATTAAAGTTGGAGGCAAACCTTTTAATTGTGCTAAACTTGCTTGTAGCGGTGACGCATAAATTTCTTTTCTTTTAGAAGGATCTACATACTGATTCCACATCCATTGCATTAAAGTATCAGTTAAAAAGCGTTGTTTTCCGTATTTTTTATACGATTCTGTTTCAAAATTGGCATCGGTTACGGGCCAGAAAAGAATTTGAACTTTATATAAAGGAGTTCCTTTTTCTTTCGCCATTAAAGCACTTGCTGTGGCTAGATTTCCGCCCGCGCTGTTGCCGATAATTCCTAATTTAGATCCATCAACATTAATTTCGTTTCCGTGTGCTGCAATCCATTTTGCAGCTGCGTAAACTTCATTTACAGGTTGCGGATATTTGGTTTCTGGCGCCAAAGAATAATTCACAAAAACGCCAACATAACCTGTAAGAACAGTTAAATCGCGAACCATTCTTTTATGCGTTGGATAATCTCCTAAAACCCAGCCGCCGCCGTGAATGAACATAAAAACAGGTAATTTTCCTTTTGCTCCAACGGGACGTACAATATTCAGTTTGATTTTATAACCGTCGGCCGTAATTTCTTTCTCCGATTCTTCAATTCCAGATAAATCTACTTTAAAAGCATTTTGCGCGCCAACCAATACATTACGTGCATCTGTAACAGGAAGAGATTCTAAAGGTGCACCTCCAGCATTTAGAGGTTTCAAAAATGCTTTAACCGCTGGTGTCAAATGTGGATCTGTGGCATAATCAGCCTGTCCGTAGCTTTTTGTTGTCATATTGGTTAGAATTATATAAGGAATTAAGATCATTTTTAAGATGCTAGATTTTTTCATGATGTTTCAACTTTAGATTAATTTTTATTTTACAGCATAAGGCAATGAAAGATTACCACTTGCAACTGTATACACTTTGTAAACGCCCAACATAGGTTTTACTCCCGCAGCATCATGAGAGCCGCCAGCGCCTGTGCTAACTTCCATATAACAACTTACAGCATCAAACTTGAAACTGGTTTTATTGTTGATTCTAAAATCGGGTACAATAACTTTTATAGAATTTCCTTTAGCCACGATATTAAAACCTGGACTGTCCATATACATTGCCATTCCAGGATTTGTTGGCGGCAATATGACATTGGGATCGCCTTTGGTAAATTCTCTAACCGAAAGTCCGCCTGCAACACGTTTGTCTTCAACCAATAAAACCCAATGCGAGTGCCAGATTAGTCCATCGTTTAGATAATTTCCGTCTAGATTTTCATCCCAAAGCGGAGTGTCTTCAAAATCAGGATGAGAGGTTAGGGCAAGTGCCACAATCCCTTCGGCTTGACCGAAACCAATATCAGAAGATTTTAAAGTAGTCGGAAAAACATACGCCAAAACGGGCGCGCCATTTAATTGTCCAACTGGTTTAGGCATTGTTTTTCCAGCAGTTCCTTCGACTTTAATGTCCCAAACTGTAATACCTAAATCTGCTTTGTGGGTAATAGTAGCCGATTTTATTTTGAAATCGGCATTATTATAAGCGACGCATTTATCGCAAGCTTTTGTGGCGCTATAATTTAAAAATAAAATGATTAATAGCAATATTGATTTTTTCATAATAAATGGTTTTAAGGGTTAATTTCCTTAAGAAACCAATTTATATGCCATGCCAATAAAGTACCTATTAATAGGTGATTAGCGCTTTTTTATGAGTGAAAAAGCGTTATATTTCGCTAAAGAGATTTGGATTAGTGAGATTTCGCCAATTGGTTATTTTCTTTTTTCGTTAATTGGAAATTCTTTCGAAAATTCGATTTTCAAGATTGTTCCGTCTTTATTTTCCATTGAAAAAACCGCTTCTAAATCATCGCTTAAACCTTTTATTAAGCTCAAACCAAATGAATTAATTTTCTTAGCGCTGATATCGGCATCAAAACCAACTCCGTTATCTGCAATGGTCAAAAGATATTTATTTTCTGAAGTTGCTTCTAAAGTCACGTAAATCATTCCCGTTCTGTCATCTGGAAAAGCGTATTTAATTGAATTTGTGATCGATTCATTTAAAATAAGTCCAAGCGGAACTGCTTGCGCAACATCCAATTCTAGTGGATCAATTTTTAATTCAAATCGAATTCTTTGCCCAAGCGAGAAAGATTCACGTAAATATTCTACCAATTCCTTAATATAATTTGGCATATTGATGGTCGAAATATTTTCAGAATTGTATAATTTCTGATGAATCAACGACATGGAATGTATACGATGCTGACTGTTTTTAATCGCAGACAACGCCATATCATTCTCCAAATAAGCCGATTGCGAATTAAGAAGACTTATTACGGTTTGAAGGTTGTTTTTTACACGATGATGAATTTCCTTCAAAAGCCATTCTTTTTCATCTAGCAAATGTCTTAGATTTATGTTTTTCTGATTGATTTCTTTTTCTTTAAGTTCTAATTCGGCATTGTTTTTCTGTTTTAAACGATATCTATTATATAATAATCCAATTATTAAAACCAATAAAACCAAACTCCAAATAGAAAGCGTGTTTAATAATTTTGATTTTTTTAATGCCGTTTCTTTAAGATTAGATTCTTGATTTAAGAGTTTGATTTTTTGTTCTTTATTTTCGGTTTCATATTGAATTCTCAGCTCTTCAATCTGTTTATTTTTAGCATAATCTAAAAGCGAATCGCTAAATTTCTTATAAATTTTATGACTCACTAAAGCAGATTTAAAATCGCCATTTACAGAATCGAGTTTATAGATTGACATATAAAGAGCTTCGGAAGCATATTTTTTATTGTATTTTTTGGATAAAGCTTCTATTTTATCGACATAAAGTTTTGTCTTTTTATAATCAGCTCGATTAGCATAAAATATTGCAATAGAAGAATAACTGTTACAAACATCGCGGTGAGTTTGAGGAGATTCTAAAGCATCTGCAGCCGCAGCAGTTTTTTCAAAATAATTTTCGGCTATACCGTAATTTTTAATTCTTGCGTAACAATTCGCGTATGCAAAATTTACCAGCATTTTGTCAAAGTTATTTGGAGGCGAAAATTTGTTGGTTACCGTATTCATGTATTCAATTGCCTCTTTATTTTTTCCTTTCATAGAAAGAGAAGCCGCCGCTGTTACAAAGCTTTTATACCAACTACCGCTGTTGTAGACATTTTGCCCATATTGAATACTTTTTTCAGCCATTTTTGAAGCTTCATCATAATGCCCCATATTTAAATAAATCAATCCTAATCTCATGTAGAAAATATCGGCAAAGGTGTAGTCTTTGGTATTTTCCATAGTTTCTACACTTTTTAAAGCATAATAAAAAGCACTTTTCATATTAAACTGAACACCTTCGATGTACGAAATAGTAGTTTCTCCAAATTGCTGCTGTCTAAAACCGATTTTTCGCATCGCAGCAATATTTTGGTACAGAATTTTTTTAGCATCGTTAATTTTTCCATGCCAGAAATAGATGGTGCAAATCTTCATTTTAGCTTCAATCACTTTTTCTGGAATGCCTAAAGCTTCGTATAAACTTTGGGCTTCTTTTAGAATTTTTTCTTTTTCAGGATCTAAATCGTATTGGTAACTTGCCTGATTGAGCAAAGCATAAGCTAAAGCAGCTTTGTCACCTTGTTTTCTGCATTGTGCGACAATTTGTTGAAAACACTTTTTACTTTCGGGATAATTATTAATTTGGAAATAAAACTTGCCTAAAAGCATTGTGCTTTCGTCTTGCCACTTTTTAATTTTCAATTCCTTGCTTATTTTCATAGCTTCAGAGATATAAAAATTTGCATTTTTTAAATCGTCAGGTTTTGCAAAAGATTTAAATAAGTAGAAGTTTCCTAATTGAAAAGCTAATTTTAATTTGTTTTCGCCTTTCGATTTAGCAAAAAGTTGTTTTGCCGCTTCGAGATTTCCTTTTTCAATTAAATCACTTCCAATAAGAAAAGTTCCATCATTATAACCTTCATCATAAGCTAATAAAACGGGAAGTTTATACGCCTTGCAAGTTAAAACTACCGAACTGTCGGCATCAATTGATCCTTGATTAGAATTATATAAATAAGCGGAACAAGTTTGTATTAACAAACGCTTCTTTTTTAGATCATAATTTACTGTAGCAGGATGATTTTGCGCTTGACTTCCTGCAATAAAAAAAATAAAACAAAAAGAATAAAATAACTTCATAGTATATTTAAATTATATTTTTAGTAAGTTTTTAATTCACAAATATATACACAATCAACTTTAATTAGTTGAGAAATTAATATGAAAATTAATATTAAATGTGATTATAATTTATCTATTTTTGAAAATGATTTATTTTAATTATGATAATTAACTATTTTTGTATCAATAAATTAAGTGCAAGATAATATAAAAAATATTCACTTATGAAAAAGTCTGACGATAACGGATATGAAGCGGTTTCTTCAGTTTTGAAAAAACGAATTTTAATTGTAGAAGATCAATTTATTGAAGCGCACGATTTACAGTTAATTCTCGAAAAAGCAAACTATGAAGTGACAGGAATTGCACGTTCGGTTGAGCAGGCTTTAGAACAAATTGAAATTGAAAAACCCGATCTTGTTTTCTTAGATATTATGCTAAGAGGAAGTAGAAATGGAATCGAATTGGCTCATTATCTTAAAGAAAAATATATTGGTTTTATATTTATTTCTGCCAATTCGAGCAAAAGTATTTTAGATCAGGCAAAAACTACGCAACCGTACGGATTTATTGTGAAACCTTTTCGCGAACAAGATGTTTTAACTACTTTAGAAATAGCATTTTACCGTCAGCAATATAGTTTAGAATCGCAGTTAATGCAACAATTTCAGTTGCAGAAAGAAATTACAGAAATCGTAAATTTTAACCTAAAAAAAGAAGACCCGCTGTTGGCTTTTGCAAAAGTTATTCAAACTTATATTCCGTTTGATTATCTAGAAACGGGTTTTGTGAATTCTACACATTACGATCAAATCGGAATTATTCGCAAAAACTTAGATTTATATCAAATTATTGATTCGAAAAAGCTTTCTCAGATTTCGGAAGTTTCTGAAAAAGAGCTTAATGAAACCTACAAAAAATCTAAGGTTGATAAAGAACCGATTATTTATAGCGAAGAATCTTTAATCAATAATTTTCAAGATTCACCCATAAAAGCTTTAATTGTTCATAATTTTGGAATAAAGTCATATTTGGTTTTTCCTATTCAAATGGCAACGATTCAGAGCTATCATTTGACTTTTTACAGTCGAAATCTGAATATTTATAGTCAAGAAAATCTAAAATTGCTAAGTTCTATCGAAACTGTTTTTTCTCAATTTATCAATAAAATTTATTCGAAAACAGACGTTGATTTAACTTCAGAAAAAACAGAAACTAAAAACCAAAAAGCTGTAAATGTTTCAGAAGGTTTTGAAGGAATTATTGGCAATAGTTCGCAAATGATTTCGGTTTTTAATTATATACGAAAAGTTGCGCCTTCAGATACTTCTGTTTTGGTTTTAGGCGAAAGCGGAACTGGAAAAGAAAAAATCGCCCAAAGCATTCATGCGTTATCTCCAAGAAAAGACAAGCCTTTGGTTATAATTAACTGTGGCGCAATTCCAGAAAATCTGGCAGAATCGTTGCTTTTTGGTCACGAAAAAGGCGCTTTTACGGGCGCAATGGAAAGAAGAATCGGCAAATTTGAATTGGCAGATGGCGGAACTATTTTTTTAGATGAAATAGGAGAGATGTCTTTAGAACTGCAAGTAAAACTGTTGCGTGTTTTGCAAGAAAGAGAAATTGAACGCGTTGGCGGAATGTCGTCTTTAAAAATTGATGTTAGAATTATTGCCGCGACCAACAAAAATCTCGAAGAAGAAGTTGCCGCAGGAAGATTTAGAATGGACCTATATTATCGTTTGCACGTTTTTCCAATTTTGGTTCCTTCATTAAAAAAACGAAAAGAAGATATTCCAGATTTAGCGAATCATTTTATTAAAGTGTACAGTGAAAAAATGGGCAGAAAAGTACCAATTCTTTCAGATTTTGCACTACAGCAAATTATGAATTACAATTGGCCAGGAAATATACGAGAACTCGAACACGTTATGCAGCGTGCTATTTTGCTGACAGATGGAAATACGATTAAAGAAATTGAACTTTCGATGTCTTCCAAAATGCATCCAGAACAAACTGCTGAACCTTTTTCAATCAAAACAATTTTAGAAAACGAAAGAGATTATATCTTGTACATTCTAAAAAAATGTAACGGCAAAATTTCAGGCGCGGGCGGTGCAGCCGAAATTTTAGATATTCATCCGTCGACATTAAATTCTAATATTAAAAAACTAGAAATAAAAAGAGAAATCAGTTAAGAAAGTTTCTCTAAACAGTTTGCAATAAATTCGGCAATGCAATCCCAATTTTGCTGTTTTAAAACCAAATGCTGATTGTCTTTAAACTCTTTATAACATGTAATTGAATGAATGTTTTTATATTTTTTGAAGTTAGCATATTGAATGGAAGCCGCAACAAAATGATCTTCTGAACCCGATAAAAATAAAATTGGAGCGTGTTTTTTCTTAAAGTCGATTTTAGCAGCATTAGAAAAAATATCGCATAAAATGTTTTTTGATTCTGGAATTACCAGTTTTTCATAAGTTGTTTTTTGTTCGTCAAAACACATTTCATTGGTGAAAAAATATTGCCATTTATTAAAAGACAACAAATAGTTTTTTTTTTTCTAGAATGAAAGAAATTAAAAACACTCCAGATCTTTCTATAAAAAGAAAAATTGAAACGAATTAAATTACTCGGCGGAATAGAATGTAAACAAATTCCAGCTGCACCCAAATCTTTTTGAAGTAATAATTGTGTCAAAAGACCTCCGTAAGAATGTCCAATAAGAATAGGTTTTTCGGGAAGTTTTTCGATGATTTCTGTGTAATAATCTAGTAAATCGTTGAGACGAATAGTAGCAATTTTAGAAGAATTAGTTTTTCTTAATTTTTCTGCGGTTTCGTTTTTGTGAGGCCAAGGAGGAGCGACGGTTTTATAACCTTTATTTTCAAAAAAAACAATCCATTCTTCCCAGCAAGAATGACTCATAAATGCCCCTGTAATAAACATAATCGTTTTTCTATTAGATAAATACATACTATTTCATCTTTAAGATTATTTTTCAGAAAAGCGGAAGTGGTCTAAAAAATAAAAACAAATTGAATGCCTTTTTTGTAACGTATTGATTATAAAAGCATTCTTATAGTTTACGATTTTACAATTATTATATATCGTTAAAAAGAGGTTTTAATTATTGAAATATCATAATTAGAAATGGTATAATGGATGATAAATGCCTTGTTTCTAGCTATTTTGGGTTTTGGTTTAATCTTTGCCAATTTCATTGCAAGAATAATTTTGACTCCAACCTTTAAATTATAATTATGAAAAAAATTTATGATGCAGAGACACGTTTTGCCGATGCAGGCGATCGTAAAATTGCTTATCGTTCTTACGGGAAAGGAAAAGCGGTATTTTTTGTGAACCGTTTTAGAGGAACTCTCGATACTTGGGACCCTTTATTTATAGCATTGATGGCAAAAAAGTTCAATGTTATCGTATTTGATTATTCTGGAATTGGCTCTTCTACAGGAAGTTTAACGCCAGATTTAACTGTTGTTGCTAAAGATATTAAAGATCTTGCCGATGTTTTAAAAATAGATTCGATTGCGGTTTTAGGCTGGTCTTATGGTGGATTGGTGGCACAGGCGGCGACTTTATTATATCCGAATCTTGTGACACATGCCGTTTTGGTTGGAACAAATCCGCCGGGAAAAAATGAGATTCCGATTGAGCAAGCATTTTTTGATGCCGCTTTGAAACCATTAAACGATTTTGAAGATGAAATTGTTTTGTTTTTCGAACCAAAATCAGAATCTAGCAAATTGGCTGCAAAAGCTTCGCACGATAGAATTCATAAAAGAATTGAAGTTGAAAAAATTCCTTCAACAATGGATGTTTTTCAATTGTATTTTGGTGGAGGAGATGGTTTTAGAGAAGACGTATTAAATTTTAGAGAACAGATTAAAAAGACCAAAACACCAATTTTAATTATTTCTGGAGATCACGATATTAGTTTTGCTGTCGAAAATTGGTATTCTTTTTTCAATCAAATGACTAATGCACAAATGGTGGTTTATACAGGAACTGGACATGCACCACAACATCAATTTCCAGAATTGACGGCAAAACATATTATCAATTTTGTAAAGTACACATAATAGAATATGGAATTTCATCGCGCATAGTAATTTTCTAAAAGAAATATTATGTGTTAAAAGGGATAGTGTCAGCAGCTATTCCTTTTTTTATGATTTTTATTTTATGAATTTTCATTTCCATTTTGCGCCTGTTGATATTTCGCTAAAAGAGTTTTTTTAGCGAAATATAACAATGAAAATATTCTAAACTATAAGTCGATTGTGGTGTTTATTTCGGGTAAAAAAAGTTCCAGATTTGCCTTTTTAAATTCATCTAAAGCTTTTTGATGATCCATTACAATGAAGCCAAAAGTATCGTAATGAACGCCTAAAATTTTATGAACGCCAACTAATTTTGAAGCTTCGATTGCTTCTTCAATTCCCATCGTAAGTCCGTCGCCAATTGGGAAAACTGCAAAATCTAATTTGGTAAATTTTAGGATAATCTGCATGTCTAAAGTTAGTGCTGTATCTCCGCTGTAATAAAAATTCCCTTCTGGAGTCGTTAATACAAAACCGCAGGCAATTCCGCCGTATGAGCCATCCATAAAACTGCTTGAGTGTTGTGCAATCACACATTTTACAGTTCCGAAATCAAAATCAAATTTTCCGCCTGGGTTGATTGGATGCGCATTTTCAATGCCTTGTTTTAGTAACCAATTGTAGATTTCAAAATTTCCGAGCACTTTTGCGCCCGTGTTTTTTGCAATTCTTTCTACATCCAAAATGTGATCGTAATGTGCATGAGAAATAAAAATATAATCTGCTTTTATAGCATCAACATCAACTTCTTTTGCTAATTCATTTGGCGTAATAAAAGGATCAAAAAGAATGTGTTTTCCATTGGTAAAAACAGAAAAACAAGAATGTCCGTAGTAAGTAACTTTCATGATTATAAGTTTTAATTAGTTCATAATTAGTATTATTTTTCAAGAAATATGCCACTAGATTTATATTCTAAAACGTGAGAATATAAATTACTTTTATTTTTTTTTATTGAGGCAACGTCCTCGAGGTTCATTTCCTTCATAAAGCACAATTTCAGAATGAAGAAATTCTGCTGCTGCTGCCGAATCTTTCACTTTTACAGCGCTTCGTTTGAGCATTTCAGTTTCAAATTCGTTTAAAACACTTTCTCTAATTCCAGCTTTTTTCCAATGCTCTGCCGATTTACAGCCTTTAAAAATTTTGCGCGCCAAAGAAAGTGCATCCAATAAAGCTTGATTTGCGCCTTGCCCTTTAAACGGACTCATCGGGTGCGCGGCATCACCAATTAAAGTAATTTGTTTTCCTTTTGAAAGTAGTTCTGAACTCAATAATTCTCGATCATAAACAGGATAACCAGAGATTTTATTTTCTTCGGTTGCCATTATAATCTGTGGAATCGGATTGTGCCATTGCGTTCTTCGAATAGCTTCTTGTTTTAAAGCTTTTGGACCTTTCGAACTTAATTCTTTTGCCTCTTCTTCTAACATCGGAAAACTAAGCTGCCACATTACAGAATCTGCGTCGTAAGGCATAATGTAGATTCGTTCATGTCCATTTGCAGTCTGAAAAACCGTTGCAGAATCGAGTAGAGGACTATTTAAATTTTCTAAAATATTTAGCGGACAAATTCCTAAGATTACGATGCAGTCTAAATAGCGTAAAGGAGTATTTTCGTCACCAATTAGCAATCTTCGAACTGAACTTCGAATACCATCTGCGCCGACTACAAGGTCTGCTTTTGCTGTTTTTATTTCTCCGTTTACCTGAAAAATCAAATCGACAGCTTCATTTTCAGATGCTGTAAAATTGATTAATTGATGTTTCCATTGAATTTTATCATGACCGCCCAATTGCTCCAATAAAGCCAATCGCAACGCTTGACGTGCAATATGCATATTGGTTCGTTTTGTGGCTTTTTTATCTTCTGTTTCAAGCCATTTTCGAATTCCCCATTCTCCAATTACTTTGCCTTCAACAGTGTGAACCAAATGTCTTGTGGAAACTACACCGTCTAATGAAAAAATTCCTAAACCTTCAATTGCTTTGCTGGCTTGTTGTAAAGTAAGTCCGTAACCTTGAGAACGAGATTCGAAGTTTTCATCGCGTTCGTAAATTGTAAACGGAATTTCGCGATGCAGACAAGCTACAGCTAATGCAACGCCGCCAATTCCGGCACCAATAATGGCAACGTGAGGATACGTTTCTTGACTTGGAATAAGTTGATTTTCAGATTCAATTAAACCTGATCCAGAGCATTTTAAACAAATAATTTTATGTGCTTTCGGACGAACTGGAACTGTACCTTGGCTATTATTTTTTTCAAATTGGTCTAATGCCATTTGGTATTGAAGCCTTACTTTTTTACTAAGTCTTTGGCTTTTTTTACCGAGTCCTTGACATTCAGAGCAAATTGTCCACATATTGGTGTTTTTTTAATGATGCAAAATTAGAATTATTTTTTAGAAGAAGTTTTGCGAGCCGAAAGAACTTGAATTAGAGTGTTATTTTATAATTTTTTGAAATGATTGTATAAGTCATAAGCAGTGGATTTGGAGTAATTTTAATAAACATTTTAAAACGTAAAGTTATGAAGACGAATAATCAAACTCCGAACAGCAATAATAAAAGTGATTCTAACAATCGAAGTGATACACAAAAACACCAATACAAAGATCACGATGAAGTTTTGACAAACGACGAAAACTACGATGTTGACAGCAAGAAGTTTAAAGGTAAAGAACCTGATTTCGATGACAAATTAAATAATGAAGAAAAAAAATAATATCTCTAAAAAGTCTCAAATTTTTATTTGGGGCTTTTTTTTTGCTTTGTTTTAAAATTTAGATTTTTTCATAAAAATTGAAAAGAGAAAAAAATTATAACTTGATTTTTATAGATTTGTAAAATCTCCCAAAAGTATACTTGGGATACAATTATAAATTTGAAGGCATGAAATCTGTTACGTCACTATTTTTATTTTTACTGCTTGTTTGCTCAAATTCTTATTCTCAATTGAGTTCAGATAAAATTTTTGAAAGTTTCAAACAAGGAGAACGTACCAATTGTTCATCAATTGCTTTCATTAAAGCCGCTTTGAATGTTTACGGATTAGATAATCTTTTTGAATACGAAAAATTAAATGACAATTTACAAAAGATAACCCTAAAAAATAATGCTTCGTTTAATTTGAATAATGAGGAATTGAATAAAGCGAAAAGATCTGCCGATTTTGTGTACATAAAAGACAATTTAGATAGCGAAAAAATTGTTGAATATGCTGTTTTGACGTACGCAGTTATGGCAAAATACAAACAAATTATAGACAAAGAAGATACTTTTGATAGCGCATTAGAAGATCTAGAAGATGGTTCTGTTTATACACCAACAATCTATAAATATTTAGGTTTTAAAATTGGTAAACAGGTAGAAAAGTTAAAACGAGAATCTGGAAGCGAATATTGCGGAGTTGTAGCTTGGTCAACAGCGCACGCGGTTTTTGTTTGTGAAGATTTTATGGATTACTACGGTAACAGAAAAAGCATTTATATCAAATACCCAGGTCGTTTCAGAATTATTAAATCATAGCAAAAACAGTTGTACTATTTTACCTATATAGCTGATTAAATGCTATAATATAGCAAAAAAAATAAATTAATAAAGTTGCATTTTAACTAAATTTATATATTTTTGCCGTCATCCAATTTAACCAAATCTACTTAGAAAATGAAGAGCAAAATTATTTTATTAAGTTTCTTTTTCTTCTTGACAACTGCAGCTGTTTCGGCTCAGGCAAAAAATGCTCCAAGAAGTATTATTAGTACAACAGCCTTAATCCGCAAATATCACGATCAAAAAGAATTAAGTGGTATGCAAAAAGGAGAATTATTAGAATTATATATCGAACGTATTAAAGTTTTAGTAAAAACACTTCCTTACATCGCTTTGGTTACTAAACCAGGTGTTACAATGGCAGATTTAGGAATTCCAGACGATAACGAAAACAAAAAGATCTTAGATGGTCAGGCAGCTGGAACAACTACTTTCTTAGATACTACAGTTGAGTTTCAAAGAAAAATGATGCCTTATTCTGATAAAGGAAATCTTATCGCTGCAATCTTGTTTTACGAAACAACATTAAAATCTTTACACGAGTTTAACGAATTGTAATCTGATTTTATTTAAAATATAAACCTCCAAAGTCATTTGATTTTGGAGGTTTTTTTATGCAATATTATTTCAACTTAACATTATATTTCTACTTGAAAGTTGTTTTGTGAAGGATATTTTAAACTTCTAAATCCTTCAATAATTCTCTGCAAAATCCTTTTTTTTCCTCTTTTTTGATTGCTTTTTTAATTAAATAATCTTCATAATTGATGATTTTTTAAGTTTTATCCTTATCTGTTTTAAAAAAAATCTTACATCGTTTCAAAAATAAATTTTCTGCTAAGTGCTTATTTATTAGGTGAATAATTTTTTTATTGAAATCAATTAACATTTTTTTTTCAAAAAGTTCCGTTAAAATTTTTGATTTTAAATTTTTAATTTACCTTTGTTCTATCGAATTAGTAGAATTTAAAAAATGAGCACTTTAAGATTATCAATTACCGACTTCACTTTTCAAGCAATAACTTTTGGCGTGCCTTGCCGAATGTGTATTCGCTATTAAAATTCTTCACTAAAAATTCCTCAAATTTTCCAATTAAGAATAACCCTCAAAGGGAAAACCATGCATAAATGCCAGTAAAACTAATAGTAATCAAAAAAAAAAATAAAAATGAAAAAACGAATGTGTAGATAAAAAAGAGAACCATTTCTGCGGGAACAGAAATGGCAGAGCTTAAAGAAATTGTACATCTCTAGAGGAAAGTAAAAATCGATTAAATCTGTTTTTTGCTTGCCTTATTTTAAACTAAAACAAAGTAATGAAAAAAAAATTAGAAAGATATACGTGGTTATGTATTTTGTTGATTTCCATAGGAGTTAATGCGCAAGAAACAAAACCGCTAATTCAGTCAAAATTGGAAGGAACAGTAATTGATGCCGTTACAAAGGAACCAGTTATTGGAGCTTCAATTAATATAAAAGGAACTACACACGGAGTTCAAACAGATTTCGACGGAAAATTTTATTTCCAAACCGGACAAAAATTTCCTTACACTTTATTAGTAAGTTTTCTTGGATATAAAAAAGCAGAAGTAGTAGTCGATAAAAATGCTGTAGTTATTGAACTTACGGAAGAACAAAATCAATTATCTGAAGTTGTTGTAACTGCTTTGGGTATTTCTAAAGAAAAAAAATCTTTAGGATATACTACTCAAGCGCTTAAAAACAAAGAAATTGCTGAAACAAAAGAAACGAACTTCTTAAACAGTCTTAGCGGTAAATTAGCGGGTGTTCGTATCACGAATTCTCAAGGTGACATGGGTTCTTCTCGTATTATTATTCGTGGAGAAACTTCTATTGCAGGTAACAACCAACCGTTATTTGTGGTAGATGGTGTTCCTGTAGATAACTCACAATTAGGAAGTGTTGGAGGAGCTACTCGTGACTTTAAAAATGCAATTGCAGATTTGAATCCGAATGATATTGAAACATTGACAGTTTTAAAAGGACCAAATGCTGCGGCACTTTACGGATCGCGTGCGGCGCATGGAGTTGTGTTGATTACAACAAAATCTGGAAAAAGTCAAAAAGGATTGGGAATTACTTTAAATTCTGGTATCACGATTTCTCAAGTGGCAACTTTGCCAAGTTTTCAAAATACATTTGGACAAGGTTCAAACGGAAGATTTAGTTTCGTAGACGGAAAAGGAGGCGGAGTTAATGATGGTGTTGACGAAAGCTGGGGACCAAAAATGGACGGTCGTCTTATTCCGCAATTCTTCTCAAACGGACAAGCAGTTCCTTTCGTTGCACATCCGAATAACGTAAAAGACTTCTTTAATACTGGAATCACTTATGATAATAGTATTTCTGTTGCCAGATCTGACGATAAATCAGATTTCCGTTTAGGAGTAAACAATCAGAAACAATTAGGAACAGTTCCTAATAGTGAAGTAAATAAAACAAACTTTACTATTAATACAAATTACCAGATTTCTAAAAGTATTAAAGTAGGAGTAACGGCTAATTATATTACAACTAATGCTCCAGCTTTACCAGGTGGTCCGTCAGGAAACCGTGCTGCGGGTGTAATGCTTCAGTTTTTATGGTTCGGACGTCAAGTTGATATCAACGAACTTGAAAACAACAGAAATGTTAACTGGAACAACAGTTACTATAGTAATCCATACTGGAATGCGTATTACAATACAACAAGTCAGCAACGTAACCGTATAATTGGTGATGTGCATTTGGATGCAAAATTAGCTGAAGGACTTAATTTTAAATTCCGTACAGGAGTTGATTATTATAATGATAGAAGAAAGTACACGATTAAATATGGTACAAACGGAACTCCATTCGGATCGTATGCTGAAGACGCTTACACTGTAAACGAACAAAATACAGAAGGTATTTTTACTTATACTAAAAAATTAAACGATGATTTTACTGTAGACGCTCTTGCTGGTTTTAATATTCGTAACCATAGCGATGCAAACAATTATCAAAAAGCACCACGTTTGGCGGTTCCAGATTTGTATACACTAACAAACTCTAGAGATCCGTTAACATCATCAAATTCATTGTCTAGATTGAGAGTTTATAGTGCTTATGCTTCGGCACAATTCGGATATAAAAACTATGCATATTTGAATCTTACAGCTCGTAATGACTGGTCATCAACTTTACCAAGCAGCAATCGTTCTTATTTTTATCCTTCTATCAACGGAAGTTTAATTTTATCTGAAGCTTTAAAACTAAAAAGCAATACACTTGATTTCTTAAAATTAAGAGGAGGTTGGTCTGAAGTTGGAAATGATGCAGATCCATATCAATTGTCTACAGTTTATAATTTCCAAACTGCATTTGATGGAAATCCAATTCAAACTTCTTCACAAAAGAAATTGAATGAGAATTTGAAACCAGAAACTACACGTTCAACAGAAGTTGGTTTAGAAGCTTCTTTCTGGAAAAACAGATTGCATTTTGATGTTGCTTATTACAACACAAATAGTTTCGATCAGATTTTGGAAATTAAAACAACGGCTTCTAGTGGTTATAATTCACAGTTAATCAATGCTGGAAAAATAAACAACAATGGTATTGAAGTTCAATTGGATGGAAGCCCTATTCAAACAGAAAACTTCAAATGGAATATTGGAGCAAATTATTCTAGAAATAAAAGTAAAGTAGAGATTTTGGATTATGCAAAACAAATTCAAAACTATACAATTGGTACTTCTGGAGGTGTTGATGTATTAGCATCTGTTGGACAAGCTTACGGAGCACTTTATGGAACTGCTTATTTACGTGATGCTAGCGGAAATATCGTAGTAGGAGCAAACGGATTGCCAAAAGCAGATCCGACGAAAAGAGTTTTAGGACATTATACTCCAGATTATTTAGCTGGTGTAACGAATACATTGACTTACAAAAATCTTGAATTATCATTCCTTGTTGATGCAAGCGTAGGTGGAGAAATTTTCTCAGGAACAAACAGAACGGGTACATACACAGGAGTATTAGCAAATACACTTCCAGGACGTGATGCTGCAAATGGTGGTTTAAATTACTACTTAAACGGTACAACAAAAACGTTAGTAAACGGAACTGCACCAACTGGAGCAACTGTATACGATGACGGTATGATTTTTAACGGAGTATACGAAAATGGAAGTCCAAACACTACAGTTCTTAGTGCACAAGAATATTACAAAGCATCATACAACATTAGTGAAGCTTATATTTATAGCTCAACTTTTGTAAAAATGAGAGAAATAAAACTGTCTTACAATTTCACTAAAGCATTTGCTAGAAGACTTGGATTAGAAGGCGCAAGTATTACTGCTGTTGGTCGTAACCTTTTCTTTATTTACAAAGATGCACCGAATATCGATCCAGAAACGGCTTTCAATACTGGAAACGCACAAGGCTTGGAGAGTTTAGCTTTGCCAACTACAAGAAATTTCAGTCTTAATGTTAATCTTAAATTTTAAAAACACGAAATCATGCTAAAAAAGCTATCATATATAATCTTATTTGGATTGACACTGACCTCGTGCAGTGATACTTTGGATGATATTAATAAAAATCCAAATGCGACTGAAACTCCATTGGCACCTTACTTGTTAACAGGAACATTAAAACAAGGAGCTGATTTATATTGGGGAGATGCTAATAACTTTAACTCGTCTTTGTTATTTGTACAGCACTGGGCTAAAATTCAGTACACAGAACCAGATAGATACGATGTTTCTAATACTTCTTTCACTTCTTTGTGGAATACGGGTTATGCAACTTTGATTACAGATTTGAATACGATTATTAATTTTCCAGATGCGCAGGCAAATTCAAATTATAAAGGAATTGCTTTAACGCTTCGTTCATGGACATTTTTATTGTTGACAGATGCTTACGGAAGTATTCCGTATAAAGAAGCAGGGAAAAGTTTAACGCCAGCTTACGATACACAAAAAGACGTTTACACAGGATTATTAGAAGATTTAAAACAAGCTCAATCTTTATTAAATACTACAAATGGTGCTGTAACAGGTGATTTAGTTTACAAAGGAGATATTGCAAAATGGAAAAAATATGTAAACTCCCTTCGTCTAAGAATTGCGTTGAGAATCTCAGATAGAGAACCTGCTTTAGCAAAACAAGCTGCCATTGATGCAACAAGTGATGCTGCAGGAGTTTTAAGCAGTAATGCAGATACTTTCAAATTTACATATATCAGTTCACCTCAGCAAAATCCAGCTTCTGCTTGGTTTGAAACTCGTGATGATTTCCGTATTTCAAAAACATTAGTAGATAAATTAACAGCATTGTCTGATCCGCGTTTGCCAGTTTATGCGCAATTGCCGTCTGATGCAACTGTTGGTAAATATGTTGGAGGAGGAAATGGATTATCTAACAGTGATGCGAACAGCCAAGGTTTTGCTAAAACATCAAAACCGGGAACATATTTCTTGACATCGACTTCGCCAGCTGTAATTTATTCGTATTCTGAAGTATTATTCAATCTTGCAGAAGCAGCTGCTCGTGGTTTTATTGCTGGAGATGCAGAACAGCTTTATAAAAATGCAATTACAGCATCTTTTAACCAATTTGGTATAACAGATGCAGCAGTTATTGCTACTTATCTAAATAGAACAGATGTAAAATATGATGCTGCAAATTATGCTAAATCTATTGGTACACAAAAGTGGATTGCATTTTACGGACAAGGTTTAGACGCTTTTACAGAATGGAGAAGACTTGATTATCCTGTATTGACAGCCGGTCCAGCTACAGTTTTAGACGGAAAATTACCTTCTCGTTTCTTCTACCCAGGAACTGAACAGTCATTAAACGGAACAAGTTACCAAGCTGCAATTGCTGTACAAGGAAAAGATTTGTTGACTACTAAACTTTGGTTTGATGTTAAATAGGTTGATTTAATTTCAACAAAAAACGTAATTGATATAGTCCTGCACCATTAATTTGGTGCAGGATTTTTTTTGTATAACATGCTCAAAAAGTGAAAATTTTATTTTGTTAAAGAAAAATTTAACAGTTAAACGGCGTATTTTCAGATATTTATCATATCTTTAACATTCGAATATGGGAATTGTATAAACTTTCCGTATAATTTTGCAGCAATAAAGTATGAATAGACACCCAAATCTTTTTTTAACTTCAAATTATCGCCTTTATATGAGAATATTTTTTATGGCACTGCTTTTTTCTTTGACTTCGTTTACTACCTACAACGTAACGAATAAAAAAGAAATATTAAATGAAATTGAGTTCGCAAGACTTAACGAGCACGTAAACGAAATAAAAGAGTTTACAAAGTCTAATCACAAGTTTAGTAATAAAATTGCTTTTCTTGTTGATATGAAAATCAAATCAGGAAAAAATCGCTTTTTTGTTTACGATCTAGAAACCAATCAAATTATTGATCAAGGATTAGTAGCACATGGATCTGGTTCTGAAACAGGAATAAAAGGAGATATTCTTCAATTTAGCAATACTCCAAATTCTAATTGCACTTCTTTAGGAAGATATTCTGTTGAAAAATCATATAACGGAGTATTCGGAAAAGCTTTCAGACTTGCAGGAATGGACGAAACAAATAGTAATGCAATGAAAAGATCAATTGTATTACACAAATACAAAGAAGTTCCAACAGATGAGCAAGGATATTACATCATTAACAGTCACGGTTGCCCAATGGTAAGCGAAGAGTTTTTCAAAAGATTGGATAAAATTATTGAAGGCTCAAATTCAAAAATAATGCTTTCGGTTTATTATTAAAATTTCGAAAAAAAGATAAAAAAAAGAGCTTTACGGCTCTTTTTTGTTTTTATAAAGGTTTAGTTTTTAATCGTATAACATTAAAATTATACGGGTTTAAATTTTGCAAACCATAGTTAAAATAGAAGCGTGTTCTTCAACAATTTGCGGATAATCTAAATTGTATTTATCAATTTCTACAAAACCAGATTTTTCGTAAACAAATTTTGCTGGACTGGTTTCCATAACTTTTAACCAAATTACAGAACACTTTTTCTCCTTTGAAAAAGAAATTACAAAGTTCATTATCATTTTCCCGATTCCTTTTCCTGTATATTTTCCTAAAAGGTAAAGTTTATCCAATTCTATCGATTCTGATTTAGAATACGAATCAATGGCGCTTTCTTTAAGTTTCACAAAACCAATAGGTTCTTCATCATTATAAACTAGAAAATAAAAAATATCCGAAGCAGAAAGTTCTTCTTTAAAAGTTTCTTTCTTATAGAATCTTTCGAGATATGATTTTCCTTCGTCTTTCCAAAGATACTTATACGTATCATTATAAGATTGTATCGCAATTTCGTGCAGTAAATCGAGATCGATTTCCTCGCATTTTTTAAAAGTGATCAAGTTGATGTTTTTTAATGAATTGAAGTTGAACAAAAATAAGCGAATATTTATAAAAAATACCAACACCGTTTTCAAATCAGAGTTTTTACGGCTTAGTTTTCTAAAACGAAATTTCGTTCTAATTTTTCGTCTTGCAACGAAATAAAGTCGCTTAAATTATTTAATTTTATTGTAATGTATTGATTTTTAATTATTTGAATTTAATGTTCGGTTTTTGATTATTTTGAAAGACAAGCAGCTTTTTCGAAGATTTAAGTTGAGAAAGTCTTCGCAATTTCAAACAAAATAAATTAAAAAGAATCATTATGAAACAAAGTACAAAACAATCAAAAATGAAAAGTATACTGTTACTTGGATTTATGGTGCTGATTACCTTTTCAATGCAATCGCAAGAATATTCTAAAGAAGAAATAAATACCAAACAAACTGCAGATCAATTTTTTGGATATATCACGGCCAAAGATCCAGAGAAAATAGCTTCCATGGTTTCAGAAAATGTGGACTGGTATATTTTCGAATCTAAATACATGCCTTGGACGGGACACAGAAGTAAAAGAGAAGAAGTGGCAACATTATTTAAAACCTTATTCAGTTATTTTATTGATGGAAGTGAAAAGCTGGAAGTGAAATCTTTTTTATTGCAAGGAAATGAAGTAGCGGTTTTTGGAACTATAGAAAGAACAGTTAAAAAAACGGGCAAACACTTTAAAATGCCTTTGGCAATACATCTTAAAGTCGAAAATAATTTGGTCAGTAAATTTACTATTTATGAAGAAACGCTGATTATTGAAAAAGCTTTCCAGAAATAAACAATCAAAATTGTATGAACTAAAAACCAATTAAAATGAATTATCAGAAACTATTTCAAAACTATAATTTAAGCGGTAATCAATTGAAAAACCGATTTTTAATGGCGCCGATGACTCGTTCTAGAGCTTCACAGCCCGGAGATATTCCAAATGCTTTAATGGCAGAATATTATGAACAGCGAAGTACGGCTGGAATTATCATTACAGAAGCAACTCAAGTTTCTTTGCAAGGAATGGGTTATGCAAAAACTCCCGGAATTTACAATAAAGAACAAATTGAAGGCTGGAAATTAATTACAGATGCAGTACATAAAAAAGACAGCAAAATATTTCTGCAATTGTGGCATGTGGGCAGAGTAAGCAGTGCCAAAGTAAACGGATTACAACCCATTGCACCTTCGGCATTAATAGCACAAAATACGAGTGTTTATATTTTTGATGGCGCAATAAATGGAGACGCGACTTTTGTAGCCGTTGATGAACCCAGAGAAATGAGTCAATCCGATATTCAAAATGTGATTGAAGAATTTGTTCAGGGAGCTAAAAATGCGCTTGAAGCAGGTTTTGATGGAGTTGAAATTCACGGTGCAAACGGTTATTTAATCGATCAGTTTTTGCGAAGCAACAGCAACAAAAGAACAGACGAATATGGTGGTACAAAAGAAAATAGAATTCGATTTTTGATTGAAATTACCAAAGCAGTTGCCGATGCTGTTAGAAAAGAAAAAACGGGAGTAAGACTTTCTCCTTTTATTAGTTTTAAAGATATGAATGATCCTGAAATATTAGAAACCATAATGTTAGCCGCAAAAGAGCTAGATAAACTTGATATTGCCTACATTCATCTTTGTGAAGCAGATTGGGACGATGCACCGCAAATTCCAAACGATTTTAGAGTTGCGCTTCGATCTGCTTTTAAAAATACCATTATTGCAACAGGAAATAAAACGCCAAATGAAGGCGAAGAATTGATAGAAAATAATATGGTAGATTTAATTGGCTACGGAAGAAACTTTTTAACCAATCCAGATTATCCAGAAAGGGTAAAACAAAACGCTTCTTTAAACGAAATTTCAGATAATCATACTTTGTTTGGAGGAGGAACGGCGAGAGATTATACCGATTATCCTTTTTTGAGATAAAATTTTATTTACTTTATTAAAATAGGTTATCCCAAGGATTATCGGTTCGGAAAGGAACGGCTGGTAATCCTTCATTATTAATAAAATTAGATTGCGCGCCTTCATTCCAACCAAAACGAGCAAAAACGGGATGCATAATTTCAGGTGAAGAAAGAATGATTTTATCGCCTTTTATTTCGGCATTTGCTTTTACAAATTTTCCGTCTTCTCCCGCAATCGTAAACCAAGTTAGCGGTTTTCCGTCACGGCTTTTTAAACCGCTTCCAGTATAAGAGTACGTGATTTCGATGGTATTGCCAACGGTTTTCATTTTTTTATAAACGGGTCCAGACCAAACAATATTTTTTTGTCCGTAGGTTTTATTGGAAGCTAAAAGGCTCAAACGACGCCCAATTTCCCATTTATATCCCGGATGCAAATCTGCGATACTATCAACCAAATCGGTAATCGCAATGGTATTGGTATTTTTTAAATGAAGCGCAAGTTTTTGTGCTTCCCAAAATTCAGGAAGCTGTTCAGCAGTGTGCGAACGTTCGTCTTTGGTAGTTGAATAGGCGTAAGGAGCAAGCTGGACAAAGTAAAAAGGCATTTTTGGATCGTTCCAATCGTTTCTCCAGCTTTCTATTAATGTTTTAAATTTATAAGCATAACGAATATTTTCATTAAGAAAACAATTCGATTCTCCTTGATACCAAAGAAATCCTTTTAAAGTGTACGGAATTAAGGGTTGAATCATAGTATCGTAAAACTTACCCGATTCGCCGCCGTCTGCGCTCAATTTTTCCAACGTTTTTCCGTTTTTCATTTTCGGAGCGATTTCCATTTTTGAAGATTGAATCCACGGTTCTATTCTGCTGCCTGGAACTGCTGCCGAAATCATTCCGATTGGAACGTGTAATTTAGCATACAAATCTTTCGCAAAATAATATCCCACAGCAGAAAAATCAACCAAAGGTTTTCCCATTGCAGCGTCCCAACCCAAATGTTCTGGACTTGGATCCATATATTTTCTGCGATCTAGAAAAATGCGAATATTCGTGTTGCTTGCTTTGTTTAAATCATCTTCTGGTGGTTTGTATCCTTTTGTCGCTGTTTCAAATTTACTGTATTTTCTCATTGCGTATTCCATATTTGATTGTCCAGAACAAAGCCAAACTTCACCAACCAATATATTTTTAAGAACTATTGTATTGCTACCTTTTATGGTCATTTCACGCGGGGTAAACGACGCTTTCATCGGTTTGAGCTTTACAGACCATTTTCCAGATTTATCAGCAATCGTTTTTTTGTTTTGACCAGCAAATTCAACAGAAATTTTTTCATCTGGACTTGCAGTTCCCCAAATGGCTACTTCTTTCTTTTGCTGTAAAACCATATTATGTCCCAAAATTTTTGGAAGTGTAATTTGGCTAAATAGGTTTAAGCTAAATACAAGAAAAACAATTAAAAAAGGGAAACTCAATTTATTGGAATGCATTTTTTTCTTTTTGATTACTTTCAAAAGTAAAGAAATAATGTGCTGTACCTGTCCTGTTGTATCCTGAAGTTTTTTTTTGAGATTTAATTTTTGTACGTCAGCTGCTTTTTACATAATTTTACGTGCTATGTACGAAATATTCCAAAAATACCTTGAAGAAAAATCTGAACTGTCTCCTGCAGAATCGGAACGGATTCAATCGTTTGCTATTGTAAAAAAACTCCGAAAAAGACAATATTTATTGCAAGAAGGAGATGTCTGGAAATACGATGCTTTTATTACGCAAGGCTGCGTAAGAACATATACAGTCGATGAAAAAGGAAGTGAACACGTAAATAGTTTTAGTATTGAAAATTGGTGGACAGGCGACCGCGAGAGTTTAATAATGCAACAGCCGTCTCGGTTTAATATTGATGCAATTGAAGATACAGAGCTCGTACTTTTTACCCACGAAAATTTCGAATTGCTTTGCAAAGAAATACCAGCGTTTAACAATATGGTTAATGCTATTTTACAAAGAAGCTTTATTGCCGCACAAAATCGAATTCAAGCTTCACTGACTTTAACAGCCGAAGAAAAGTATTTAAACTTTATAAACAAATATCCAGGCTTTGCTTCTCGAATTCCGCAGACTATGATTGCTTCCTATTTAGGAATGACACCAGAAACATTAAGTCGTATTCGAAAACAAACGGCAAAAAAATAGATAACATCAGGAGCTTTAGAGCTCCTTTTTTTATGTCTTTTCCAAACTCTTGATCTAAATCAAGTTTTTACTTATTTCTAATCAATGTGCAGGTTTTGCATTAGACGCAACTTTGTAATGTTCAAAAGAAACAAACATTATAAAACAATTTAATATTAGAAATCATGTCAAAAACAATTTTTATTACAGGAACAAGTACAGGTTTTGGAAAACTTACAGCAGTAACATTGGCTAATGCAGGTCATTCGGTAATTGCAGGAATGCGCAACACAAAAGATAAAAATGCTGCTGCAGCACAAGAATTGGGAGCAATAGAAAACATTGAAGTTGTGGATATCGATGTTACAGACGATGTATCTGTTACACAAGCTATCGAAAAAGTAATTATCAAATACGGTAAAATTGATGTCTTGATTAACAATGCAGCAGTAAGTGGTTTTGGTTTGCTTGAAGGATATTCTATCGATCAGGTTCGCAGAATGTTCGATGTAAACGTTTACAGTGTTTTGCGTATGTATCAAGCAGTACTTCCTTCTATGAGAAAAGAAAAAAACGGACTTGTCATCAACATTACAACTGGAGCAAGCGGACATACACTTCCTTTTATGATTCCGTATATCGCATCAAAACTTGTGGTAGAAAGTTTTACAGAAGGATTACAAGACGAACTTGAAGCGTACGGAATTGAAAATGTAAGCATTCAGCCAGGAGTTTATCCAACAGAAATGAATAACGGTTCTAAAGCTGGTATTCACGCAGATAAAACTGAAATTATAGAAGAATACGGAGAAGCCGCGACAGAAAAATTCAATGCAATAGGAAGCGCTTTATTTGGTAAAATGGCACAATTCGATATGAATCCGCAAACTATTGCCGATGGTATTTTAGAATTGGTAAGTATGAAAAAAGGAGAGAGACCGCTTCGTTTTCCGCTTGATGCCATTGCGCAGGGAACTGACAAAGAATTTATTGAAGCTCGCGCCAATATTAAAGCAAAATGGCTAGCAGCTTACACTAATTAATTTTAAAAAAAATCAATACTAATACAACATTTGATAATCATGAAAACAAATAAAAAAATACAAAACTCAGCAGCAGCAATGCTTAACTTACTAATACTTTTTTCTGCTTCAGAAAAAACAACTGCTCAAAATAATGCCGGAATTGTCGGAATCGATCACGTTGGAATTAATGTTCCGGATCTTAATAAAGCAGTACTATTTTTTCACGATGTTCTTGGTTTTACGCCCGTAACACAATTAGGTCCAATTCCGCTCGATGCAGCTTGGAAAGAATTAAATCATATCAATCCTAAAACAGGCGCCGTTACCATAAAAATGATAAATGCAGGAAGCGGAGCCAGTATTGAAGTTTTCGAATATGCAGACAATAAAGGAAGTTTAACGCATCCTAATACAGATGATATCGGAGCTTCGCATATTGCATTTTATGTAAAAGATATTAGTGCCGCTGTACAATATTTAAAAAGTAAAGGTGTCAAAATAATTGGAGAATCTTTTACAACGCCTTCTGGAGATACAGCTGGAGAATCTTGGGTTTATTTTGAAACTCCGTGGGGTTCTAAAATGGAATTGGTTTCTTATCCAAATGGAAAAGGATATGAAAAATCACATCCAAAAACCGTGTTATGGTCGCCAAAAAATGCCGAAGTAAAAAAAGTTGCTGCAGATGATTTTGATGCTAAAAAGAATACTGCAATAGTAGAAACGCATCTTAAAATTTGGAATGAAAAAGAAGAATCAAAACGTAAATCACTTTTAAATCAAATTTACGCATCTGATATAGAAATGGTTGATCGTCATTTTATTGCAAACGGAATCGACGATATCAGTAAATTTATTGTAAAACTTCAAACCAAAAATCCTGATTTTAAATTTACTTCCAAATCAGTAGAAACCAATCATAATATCGTGCGATTGTACTGGCAGTTTGGTTCAAAAGCAAAACCAGCTGTTGTAAGCGGAATGGATTTGTTTGTAATTGAAAATGGAAAAGTACAGAAACTATATGTTTTTGTTGAAAAATAATAAAAGCTAATTTTTTGTCAACTAATTTTAAAGCCAGAAAAACATTTTTCTGGCTTTATTTATTTCATACATCGCTTTATAATATTTATTAAATTTGTGTAAATTCACACAAAAACCTTTTTTTCAAGATGCCAATAATTGAACGATCAGAATATAATTTTCCTCCTATTATTCATCGTAATAGGCACGTTTCTACTATTTATGCGGCTTTGTTTAAAAAGTTTGAAGTTCCTGGCTATACCAGAGAAAAACAGGAATTAAACGATGGAGATTTTATCAATATTGATTTCATTCTAAATGATCCTAAAAAAGCAGTTATTTTATGTCATGGTTTAGAAGGCGATTCTAGAAGAACTTATAATAATAGTTGTGCGGCTTATTTTCAGCAGAAAGGTTTTTCGGTTTTCGCATGGAATAATCGTACTTGTGGAGGAGAAATGAATCGTTTGCCAAGACTTTATCACCACGGCGCAGTAGATGATTTAGACGAAGTGGTGCAATTTGTTTTACGAAAAGGCTTTACAGATGTTTATTTAATTGGTTATTCAATGGGCGGCGTTCAGCTGTTGAATTATTTAGGATGGACAGCAATTGATAACCGTATAAAAGCCGCCGTTTCGATTTCGGTTCCAACTCATATTGCGACAAGCGCTGCTGTACTAAAACAAGGATTTAATCGAGTTTATTTAAAGAATTTCACAATTGACATTAAAAGAAAACTAAAATACAAAGCGGCTCAATTTCCCGATTTTATAAATAGTGATCAAATCGATAAAATCACTTCTTTTGATGAAGTTGATCAGTATTTTACAGCACCATTGCACGGTTTTGCGAGTCGAGATGATTATTACGAACGTGTTTCTCCAGAATTTTCACTTAAAAATATTACGACTCCAGTTTTAATTATTAATTCGCTTGACGATCCTTTTTTAGGCGAAAGATGTTATCCGAGAGCGATTGCTCAAGAAAGCAATTATGTCTATCTGGAAACTCCAAAATATGGCGGACATTGCGCTTTTCCGCTTAAAGATTCGACGTATTCTTATGCAGAAAAAAGAGCTTTTGACTTTTTTGAATCTTGTAAGTCGGCATAGTTATTTTCTAAACTTATAAAAATAGATTCTACAGAATTTAAAACGAAACAATAATGTTATCTATAAATTAAATTATGGTTAACTGGTTCTTTGCGTTTACATTTTACAATAATTTATTGCTTAATTTACAAATATGTAAATAGACAATAAACCATTTGTTCTCTCAAAAACTAGCTAACTAAACGTGCAAAACTATCTTATTCCTTCAGAAATCTCGTGGCTTTCTTTCAATAGTACTATTTTGGATGAAGCGGAAGACTTAAATAATTCATTATACGAAAGAATTAAATTTTTAGCCATTCATTCTTCCAATTTGGACGAATTTTTTAGGGTGAAAGTCAAAAAACTGATGGTAAAACATTCTAAAAAAAATAAAGATTTATTAGCCAAGATTTTAAACGAAGTAAATCTCCAGCAAAATAGATTCGGAACGATTTGGAATACTTCAATATTGACCGAATTAAGAGAAAATAATATTGTTTATTATGAAAATCAGGAACTTTTACAAGAACATTTAAATGAAATTGAATACTATTTTAAAAGTATTATTTTGTCTTACATTCAAGTAATTTATATTTCTGTAAATCAGCCCAAAACCTACTTTTTAAATAATAGAAGCCTTTATTTATTAGTAAAATTAAAAGACAATTCTGGAAATTATAATTACGCGTATCTGAATATTCCTTCGGATAAATTAGAACGATACAAAAAGTTGCAAAGTCAAGGAGATACGCATTATATTATTTCAATTGATACCATAATAAAGAAATGTCTGCCGTTTATATTTACTTCTGGAAAAGTGGTTTCTTGTTATGCGATTAAATTAAATCGCGATGAAAATTATCTTATTGAAGATGAAAATTCGGGAGATTTAATAGCAAAAATTGAAGAAAAAGTAGCACAGCGAAAACGAGGTTCATCGACAAGATTTTTGTATGATTTTAATATGGATTCTGACACAATTTTAGTTTGTAAAAATGCTTTTCGCCTCAAAAACAATGAAATGATAAAAGGCGGAAGTCATCACAATTTGTATGATTTATTTAGTTTTCCGAATCCGATTAAACCAAAACTTCAAGGCTCAAATTATCCGAATCTCAAGCATTTACCTTTTGAAAGCAGCAAATCTATTTTTGAGATTATAGACAAACAAAACCAATTGCTGCATTTTCCGTATCAGTCGTATTATTATGTGCTTCAGTTCTTTAATCAGGCGGCAATAAATCGAAATGTTCTCGAAATTAAAATTACTTTATATCGAATTTCATCGCAATCTTTAATTGCAAATGCCTTAATTAGCGCCGCCAAAAACGGAAAAAAAGTAACCGTTTTTGTCGAAGTAAAAGCAAGATTCGACGAATACAACAATTTATTCTGGTCGCGCGAAATGAAAAATGCAGGAATAAAAATCATTCAAAGCATGCCGAATTTAAAAGTTCATGCTAAAATTGCAATGGTTACGATGAAAGATAAATACGGAAATAAGAAGAATTACAGTTATTTGTCTACAGGAAATTTTAATGAAACTACAGCAAATGTATATTCTGATTTTGGTTTCTTCACATCAGAAAAAAAATATACAGAGGATCTGAAAAAAGTTTTTACATTTTTGAAAACCAAGAAAAAAACCGGAATGCCAAAAGAAATTCTGGCGGCAGGTTTTAATATGAAAGACAAATTAATCGAGTATATTGATAAAGAAATTAAGAATAAAAAAGCGGGAAAAGAAGCTTCTATATTTTTGAAAGTAAATGGAGTGGATGAAAAAGATATTATTGATAAACTTGTTGAAGCAAGCAAAGCAGGAGTAGAAGTAACGATGATTGTACGCGGAATCTGCACATTATTACCAGGAATAAAAAATGTATCAGAAAACATAAAAATTTATCGCATCGTCGGGATGTTTTTAGAACATTCTAGGATTTACAAATTTGCAAACGACGGTAAAGAAAAAATCTATTTATCGTCTGCAGATATGTTGAGCAGAAATTTAAACAGAAGAATAGAAGTTGCTTTTCCAATTTCTGACGAAAAAAATGTGGCTGAAATTAATAAAATCATTCAGCTTCAATTAGAAGACAATACAAAAAGAAGAACCATAAATAGCGAAGGAAAAAACGAATTGGATACGCAAAATATTACTATTCCAAGATGCGCGCAGACTGAGATTTATGATTGGATTGAAGCGGTAAATAATTCTGAAAATGGAATTGATTTTACATCTTCTTAATGATGAGATAGTACTAGTCTGAAAAGCGTGGTTTTTTCTTATAGTTCTAGAATATTCTGTTTTTATAATAATATTATTTTAAATAGAATTTAAAAGACAAACGAGATTCATTGTATAAATTTGATAGAATAGGAAGAAACGTTATGTTTCTTTTATATTTCAGCCCCAAATATCTTATTTATATGAAAACTATTCAATTTAGAACCGACGATCTAACGCAATATACCGTAAATATTTCTCAAATTACCTGTATGTTTACCGCCGAAGAATCTTCGGGAACGTGGATCTATTTAAGTTGCGGAACTCGTTTAAAAACGCTTATGACTCTTGACCTTGTTTGGGAAATGATAAATAATAATAAAGACTAAACGAACTAGTTTTTAATGATTTTTTTTTAGGAAGAACCTCTGTTAAAGCCAATTGTATCTCTATAAATTTGCGGAGAGATATCGGTTTTGCCTTTAAAAACTCGGCTGAAATAATATTCATCGTCGTAACCCAATTCGTAAGCAATCTCTTTGACGGTTTTGTTGGTGAGATATAATTCTCTTTTTGCCTCAACTATAATTCGTTCTGTAATCAAATCGGAAAGTGTCATGTTGAAATGATTTTTTGCAGTTCGTGCCAAAACAATTGGTGTTACATGAAGCATATCAGCGTAATCGCTTGCAGAATGTTTGGTTCTAAAATTATCTTCAATCGCATTTCTCAAATTCTGAATAATGAGCGTTTGTTTTTCATTGCCATTTATATGCTCAATAGATTGCTGTTCGAGTTTTATTCTAGTTGCCAGCACTAAAAATATTTTTAAATAAGAAACCAAAACCTCGTCTTTTCTTAAAGCATCTACTTTCAATTCATTGACAATTTCTCTCACGATATTCATCAAAGTTTGTTTGTTATTTTGATCCAGAAGAATAAAAGGCTGCTGATAAATATTGTTGAATAAAATTCCGTTTGCTGCAATCTCTTTATGATGCCTGTAAATACAGAAAAAATCATGATGAAACTGAATAGAAATTCCCGTTAAAGTTCCTTCAGAAGCCAACATAAAAGGCTGATAAGGATAAAAAGCAAATAATGTGTTTTCTTGAAAAGCGTATTCGCAAAGATCAACTTTTGCTAATCCTTCTCCAGAAGTAATAATTATGATTGTAAAATAATTATTTCGCTGAATATGATCAAAATAACTGCTGTTATCGAACTCAAATACTTTGAATGATAAATTTCCATTTTGCTGGTTAACAAGCGTATGTACCGACTGTGAAAGCATGTTGTTTTATTTTTTGCTTAATAATTCTAAAAATTGAGCATTAAGTGCATCGCATTCTTCAACACAAACATCTCCGATTACTTTTGGTTTATTTCCCCATTTCGGAACATCTTCTGTAGAAAGTATGCTAAATTGAGAGGTTTGTCCGCCAATGTAAGGAACTGAAGTACCGTAAACAATTTCAGCAATTTTATGATGGCGAATCATATACGAACACATAATACAAGGTTCGTGCGTCGTATACATGGATGCAATTTGCAATTTATCTGAATAACCGTTTTTTATAGCCGATCTAATTGCCATAATTTCGGCATGATTGGTAATATCTCCAGTTGATTTTCCAGATTCAATTCCAGTACCAATTATTTCTCCATTTAATACAATAACAGCGCCAACTGGCGGATTTCCATTTGCCAAAGCAGTTTTAGCAAGATGTAAACATTGATGCATATATTTTTGAAAATCCTCTTGCATAATTTATAACTTAATTTTTGATTTAGAAATGTATTTTGGCTTACGCTAAATTACTTAAAAAACAACCATTTTATTTATTTGTGAAATGTGAAATGTGAAAACTGCCCTCTAATCAGAGAGCAGTTTATTAAATATTTTAGAAAATCAAAATTTCATAACCTTCTTTTCTAAGGTTAACAAAACTTGGTAAACCTGGAGTTCCTGGTACTTCATTGTCATTTAATAAATCGTAACCAGATATTTCAGTTCCAAATACCGCCACACAACCTTTAGAAAGACCGTGAACGTGATCTTTTACTTCGTTGTAAAGTCCATGAACTGGATTTTCAGGTTTTTCAAGTTCTTGAGGCCATCTTATACCTGTACCTTGAAAAATAATTTTTACATCTTCACCTTCGTGTTTGAATTCATATGCAGATGCTAAAGCATTGAATACACGTCCTAAAGCTTCATCTGAACCTGATTTTGGATCAGAAAGAATAATAATTGCTGTTTTTTTCATTTTGAATAAATTTTATTAACAGGGCAAAGATCTAACGACAATGCCTGCTAAAGAATGGAGAAAATTTACTTTATGATGGAGAATTTTTTCGGATATAAATTCTTTAAAAGGTTAGGTTTAAAACATCCATTATAAAGTAAAAATCATCCATTTTCATCCATTGATTATCTCGGCAACTTTGCATTCAATATTCACATAAGTAGAACTTTAAAAAAATAAACATATGGCAGTTTCCGATTTATTTAAACCGCTTACGTTCCTGCATGGGCCAGAAATGAGAAATCGTTTTATGCTCGCACCATTAACCAGTCAGCAAAGCGAATTTGATGGTACAGCATCTGAATTTGATCAATATTGGATGGAACAATTGGCTCAAAGTGGTTATGGACTTATTCAAACGAGCGCTTCTACGGTAGAAGCGGGCGGAATCGCTTTTGAAAGACAACTAGGCATTCACAGCGATAATCATTTAGGTGGATTGACTAAAATGGCATCGGCAATTCGAGATGGCGGTGCTTTGTCTGCCGTGCAGCTGCATCACGCTGGGCATCGCGCTAAACCTTCAATAGGAGGAATTCCAGCTCCAGCTTCAAGCAAAACTTTAGAAGGAATAAAAGCGATTACAACCGAAGAAGTCGAAAGAATTCGTGACAGTTTTATCTCAGCCGCAAAAAGAGCGCAATTGGCAGGTTTTGATGGAATCTCTGTTCATGGTGCTTTCGGATGGATTCTTTCAGAATTCATGTCTCCAAATTTGAACGACAGAACAGATAAATACGGAGGAAGTCTAGAAAACCGTGCGCGTTTTACGATTGAAGTTATCGAAGGAATTCGAAAAGCTTGCGGTCCTGATTTCCAAATTGGCTGGCGATTGTCAATTGAACGTTACGGATTGCTTTTGGAAGAATTACGAGAAGTAACCGCCGATATTTTTGATCGTGAATTAATCGATTATTTAGATTTAGCGTTGTGGGATTCTGCGCAAATTGTTCGTGAAGGAACTTTTAAAGGAAAAACCATGTTGAGTGTTTTTACAGAATTGCCGCGAAAAGGAGTTCGTTTGGGTGCGGCGGGAAAAATTATGAGTGCGCAACGTGCGGGAGAACTTCTCGATGAAGGTTGCGATTTTGTATTGATTGCACGTGCCGCTATTTTACAGCGAGATTTTCCGCTTCAAGTAAAAACAAATCCATTTTATGATAGTCCACAGCTACCTGTAATGGCTGATTATTTGCGACAAGGAGGATTGAGCGAACGTTTTATAGAAACGATGCGTGGTTGGCAAACTTTTGTAAAGGCTGGTTCTTTGTAAAAACAGAAGAAAATAAATGCTTTAATATAAAAAACTAAAAAGCCTGAAATATAAATTCTCAGGCTTTTTAGTTTTAAATTATCATCTTTATTTATTCTCAATTTCAACTTTAAATTTTCCCCAATACGGATTATCAGCCATTTGCGAATGTCCAATTACTAAAACGTAATCGCCTTTTTGTTTGATTTCGGTTTTTAAATCTTTTCCAAAAGGTCCGTCTGATGTTTGGTCTGGGAAAATAATTTGGTTGAAACGAATGTTTCCATTATTTGTTGCGGTAATAATTTTTCCATTTAGTTCTCCAGCAGCATCATTTTTAAATTTGACATATACTCGAGGATGAATAGAATCTATTGCACCTTCGGCCATAAATAAACCTTTTTCATCTTTAAAATTCATAAAGATTGTGTCGTTTATTTGCTTGTTTTCTTCCTTAATTTCCTTTGCAGGAATAGGTTCTGTCGTTTGAACAGATTTATTTTTAATTTCTTTTTGTTGACATGAAAAAAAGAAAATGGATATCGAAAGCATTAGAAAGTTTCTCATAAGGATATATTTTTAGTAAAGTATTTCAAATTTACTTTCTTATGAAGATCTTTCGTTACACAATAACATTTAGATTTTGTATAATGAAATATTAAAACTGATCTACTTGGTTTTCGCACAAGTTTATAAAAGCTTCTAACGCTGGAGATGGCGGAACGTCTTTTCTAAAAATTAAAATTGTCGTCATTAAAGCCAATTCTGGCGGAAGCGGGAATGTTTTAATATCTCTGTTACTGTAAAACTTAGAAATAATATCTTGAGGTAAAACGCTAAATCCGATACCAGATTCGATGAAATTTACCACTCCTTCAATCGAGTTCATTACCGTTTTATGGTATTGCGATATGCCTTCGCTTACGAGCCATGAATCTAATCTTGCTCTAAAAACGCAGCCTTGATCAAATACGATAGCTTTCTGAGGTGTTTTTTTCAGAAGATCATCCAAGGTTTCAAAACTCGAAGGCGCAACAATTACGATTTGCTCATCTTTTATTTTAATTTGACTTAATTCGGGAACATCTAAAGGTGCGGGAACAAAGGCTGCATCTAGTTTATAATTCATTACATCGTTTATAAGACCTGTGCGAATGTCCGATTTCAATTCTAAATCGACGTACGGAAATTTGAGTGCCAGATAATTAATCAGTTCTGGTCCTTTTATAGTCATCATTGTTTCTAGTGAGCCAATTTTTATTTGTCCTCTCACTTCATCATTTTTACCAATAGAACGTTTTGCTTCTTCAATTAAATGATTGAGTTTCTTACTATAAAGCATTAAAGTTTCTCCAGCCGGCGTCAATTCTACTTTTCGATTGGAACGCGTAAATAATACAGCTCCAAATTCTTCTTCCAGATTTTTTATACGTGCGGTTACATTAGATTGAACGGTAAACATGACTTCTGCGGCTTTGGTAAAACTGCCGTGATGTGCTACAGCTTCAAACAATTTCAAATCATTGGTATTCATAAATCATAATTTGTGATATATAACATCATTATAAATCGTTTTTAATAATCAAATATAGGATTTACTTTTGATAAAAAAATAGAAAATGAATCAAATTAAACAAACAAAATTAGCAGTCATTATCATAGTGTCTGTTTTACTAGTAAATACTACAATTATGGGACAATCAAATTCAAATTCAAAAAACACAGAAAATATATCTGTCGCAAACATTCACTATCGACAAGTCAAAATCGATGGTCAGACTATTTTTTATAGAGAAGCAGGTGAGAAAAATGCGCCAACAATTTTATTATTACACGGTTATCCAACATCGTCACATATGTTTCGTAACCTTATTCCAATGTTAAGCAGTAAATATAATGTTATCGCGCCAGATTTGCCTGGATTTGGTTACAGCGATGCTCCAGATAGAAGTAAATACGCTTACACTTTTGACAATTTGGCTAAAACGATGCAAACGTTTATCGATCAAATCGGACTAAAAAGATTTGCTGTTTATGTTTTTGATTATGGCGCGCCAGTAGGATTTCGTTTGGCTGTTGCAAATCCAGAAAAGATTACTGGAATTATTTCGCAAAACGGAAATGCTTACGAAGAAGGATTAAGTTCTATTTGGGATCCAATTCAAAAATATTGGCAAAATGATACGCCAGAAAATAGAAATGCGCTTAAAGACACTTATACAATTGAAGGCACAAAATTTCAATATTTTACTGGAGTTTCAGACACTTCATTAATTGCGCCTGAATCTTATACGCTAGATCAGCATTTTCTAGACCGTCCGGAATCTCTTGAAATTCAGCTTGATTTGATTAAAGATTATAAAACAAATGTAAAATTATATCCAAAGTTTCATGAATATTTTAGAACCTATAAGCCAAAACTTTTAGCTGTTTGGGGCAATAAAGACCCGTTTTTTTTACCGCCAGGAGCAGAGGCTTATAAAAAAGATATTCCAGATGCAACCGTAAAATTTTATGATACAGGACATTTTGCACTAGAAACTCATGTTCAGGAAATAGGAAATGATATTTTGAAGTTTCTTGCAACGTTGCCAAAATAATGATTTGTTTTTGATGAAAATTTCGGAGTAAATAGAAAATGCCCTCCGAGTCAGGGCATTTTTTAAAACTCTCGATATATCAACAGCTTTGTTGGAGTTTCTCTTATTTCGAGAGTTCAATTTTTTTTAAATTCTTCAGATTGTTGATAATCAAAGGATTTTTCTTTTGGTATGTGTTTTGGCTTTCTCTTATAAAACATTTCAGAAATAAAGCACTTTAAAAAGATTTGTCATGATTTATGAAAACAATACTTCAGAATTATTAAAAGTTAGAGAGATAACCAAGACGTCCAATACAAAATCTTTTGATACAACCTCAACAGATATAACTTTTGTTTGGAATAGAGGAACTTCAATGAAAATTGCTGTCAACGAAATATCTTATAAATTATTAGAAAACGATATTATTATTTTGACGAATCATCACACAATTGAAGATGTTGTTTTCGAATCGATTAGGTTGATAAAATTCAATCTGCCTTTCATAAATCATATCGATAACGAAGTGGGAAAAAGTTTAAAAGGTGCCTTATTTTTTAATGTTACAAATGCGCCGATATTGTCAATTGAAGAAAACGAATTGGATGCTTTTGAATATTCTTGGGATATTTTTTGCATGGAAATGAAGTCTAGGGATAATCTGCAATATGAAATGCTGCAATCTATTTTAAAACGAATCATTATACTTTGCGCCAGAAAATTAACTAAAGAAGTTGCGATTACGTCGGTTAAAAGAGAATCAGACATTTTGCGTGAATTTAAATTTTTGGTCGAAAACTACTTTTCAAAACATCACGATGTGGCTTTTTATGCTTCAAAATTGAATAAATCACCCAAAACTTTATCGAACCTATTTTCATCTTTATGCGATAGAACGCCGATGGATATTATTCACGAAAGAATTATGGTGCACGCCAGAAGGCAGATTTATCACACAACAAAATCTATAAAAGAAATTGCTTACGATTTAGGTTATGAAGATATTCAAACTTTCAGCCGATTTTTTAAAAATAAAGAAGGATTATCTCCCAATCAATACCGCGAGAAAAGCAGATTTGTATAAAGTTATTGTTGATTTTTCTGAAGAAATAAACCATTAAAAAAGAATAAGGAAAAATAGTTAACTCATCGGGAAAAGGTGTTTAACGTATTGTATTTCAGTTGAATCATATTTGTAATGTAGTATTAACCTTTTACACTAATCACCAAATTTAAACTTATGAAAACAACGTATCACACAAAAAAAATCGACGGAGTTGAAATTTTTTACAGAGAATCAGGAGACAAGAAAAATCCAACTTTATTGTTATTACACGGTTATCCGACATCTTCTCACATGTTTAGAAATTTGATAACAGATTTATCAGATAAATATCATCTAATTGCACCTGATTATCCAGGTTACGGACGAAGCGAACAACCGCCAATTGCTGAATTTAAATATACATTTGAAAATATCGCGTCAATAATGACTTCGTTATTAAAAGAATTAGACATTCAAAAATATAGTTTGTATTTAATGGATTACGGTGCGCCAATTGGTTTTAGAATCGCTACTGCCAATCCAGAAAAAATAGACAGTTTAATTATTCAAAATGGATGCGCTTACGAAGAAGGTTTAGAAACTTTTTGGGATCCGTTTAAGGTATATTGGAAAGACATAAACAATAAAGAAGCAGAGAATACTTTAGCCGGTTTTCATAGTCCGGACGGTTTAAAATGGCAATACACGCACAATGTACCCGATCAGAGTTTGATTTCTCCAGACAATTGGGAAATTGATTTAAGACATTTGGAGCGACCAGAAAACAATGAGATTCAATTAGCCATGTTTTATGATTATCAAACGAATGTCGTATTGTATCCGAAATTTCAAGAATATTTTAGAAAATACCAGCCAGAAACACTGATTGTTTACGGAAAAGACGATTATATTTTTCCGGGCGTTGGTGCAGAAGCATTTAAGAAAGATTTAAAAAACTTAGAATTTCACCTTTTTGAAACAGGACATTTTGCTCTTGAAAGTTACGGAGTCGAAATCGGTAAACTGATTGAGGATTTCTTAGATCGAAAAGTTTCCAAATAAAAACTTTAAAATTAAAATAGAAAAATGGAACAAAAACATCCATTACCGCCGTTTACTTTCGAAACGGCGTTAGAAAAAATACAATTAGCAGAAGATGCTTGGAATAGTCAAGATCCTGAACGTGTTTCTAAAGCGTACACCGTAGACAGCGAGTGGCGTAACAGATCAGAATTCATTAACGGACGAGATGAAATTGTCGCTTTTTTGACAGGAAAATGGCAAAGAGAGCTCCACTATAAACTTAAAAAAGAATATTGGGCGCATACAGACAATAGAATTGCGGTTCGTTTTGTGTACGAATATCAAAATCAAGAAGGAAAATGGTTTAGAGCTTACGGAAACGAAAACTGGGAATTTGACGAAAATGGTTTAATGGCAAGAAGATTTGCCAGCATAAACGATTTAGAAATCGAAGAGAAAGATAGGGAATTGAGATAATTTCGAGAACGATACTAATCAGTCAACAAAAGACGTCATAAAATTTTAAGCAGTTATGAATACGTATTCTGAACTTTTATTTTTGTTTGTAATGGCTGTTTTAGGAGGAGCTGTTAATGTGGCAATTGGCGGAGGCTGGTTTATCGTTTTTCCAAGTTTGATTTTTAGAGGAATTCAGCCCGTAACAGGAACTGCGACCACAACCATAATTCTTTGGTCTGGATTTTTATCTTCTTCAAAAGTAAAAGAGAAAACGCAAGAAATTTCGAAATGGAATTTCATTTATATGTTCACAGCTTGTACTTTGGGAGGTGTTGCAGGAGCAGTTTTGCTTATCTCGTTTTCTCACAAAGTATTTGAAACCATTGCGCCGTATTTATTGTTGTGTTCTTGGATTCTTTTTACTTTCTACAGTAGAATTATGAATTACATTAATGCTAACTTTACGGTACAAAAGGAATTCAATTATTCGCATGCTAAATTAATAACTCTTTTTATATTAGGTGTTTATGGAGGATATTTTGGCGCGGGGATGGGAATGATTATTTTCGCTTTGTACCGTTTTTACGGAATAAAAAACACGGAAACTTTAGAAAGATTAGCCTTGATTTTAGTTGGTGCAAATAATGGAATTGCCATACTGATTTTTATTTTTTCGGGTTTGATTTTTTGGCCTTTTGCTCTCGTTATGATGGCAGGTTCTATTTTGGGAGGTTTCGTTGGAAATGCTTTAAAAGAAAAAGTCAATATTATTAAACTGAAAAAAAATGCAGTTGTTATTGGAGCAACTGTCACACTTTATTTTTTAGTGTAAACGAGTAGAATTGTAGTTAATAATTTGAATGAAAACTACTTTAAAATATTAAATAAGCTATTATGAATTATCAAGAATTAGCTTTCAGCGACGCAATAAAAGAAATTCAGGAAAAAAAAGGAAGCAGAAGCAACTATTCCCGAATGGAAAAAATGTCTTATACAGATGGATTGACAGAATCAGAAATAGGTTTTATAGAAAGTCAGGACAGTTTTTACATGGCTTCTTATGGAGAAAATGAATTTCCGTACATACAACACAGAGGCGGACCAGCGGGTTTTATAAAAGTGATCGATAAGGAAACCATTGGTATTGTAGATTTTACCGGAAACCGACAATATATTTCTTCGGGAAATATTGCTAAAAATCCAAATGTTTCGATTATTATGGTTTCGTATCCGCAACGCGCACGTTTGAAATTGTATGCTGAAGCCAAAATTGTAGCGATAGAATCGGACAGCGAATTATTCGAAAAACTAAAACCCGAAGATTATAAATTCAGACCCGAACAAATGATGGTTTTTAAAATTAAAGCATACGATTGGAATTGTCCGCAACATATTACACCTCGATATACTTTGCCAGAAATTAAAGAAGTTTTTGAACTTCAAAAAAATCGGATATCAGATCTCGAACAGCAGATTAAAGATTTGGAAGCGCTTCTTGCGAAAAAACAGGGATTTTAATTGTGAATTGTTAATTATAAATTGAAAAGAAAAAGTGTTTAAATAGGTTTATTTAAGCACTTTTTCTTTTGTTACTACGCTGTGTAATTCATTTCTTCTACGTCTAAAATATTTTTTTCAAAAGACAATTTTAGTAAAGTTCCGTTTTGGTTTTCAATAGAAAAAATGCCATCCAAATCTTCACTTAAACCTTTTATCAAACTCATTCCAAAAGAAGTATTGACTTTGTCAGCATCCATCGCAATTCCGATTCCGTTGTCTTGAATTGTGAGTAAATAGTGTGTGTCATTTGTTGAAGTAAGCGATACCGTAATTAATCCGTTTTGATTGTTTGGGAATGCATATTTTATCGCATTTGTCACGGCTTCATTTATAATTAAACCCAACGGAATGGCTTGCGTAACTTCCAATTCTAATTCTTCAATTTCTAATAAAAAACGCGGATTTTGGTTTAAGTTAAAAGCATCTTTTAAATATTCTAACAATTCATTGGTATAAACGGGCATATTGATAGACGCAATATTTTCAGACATATAAAGCTTCTGATGAATTAACGACATGGCATGAATTCTATGCTGACTGCTTTTAATGGTTGAAAGCGCAAGATGATCTTCTATAAATTCTGTTTGCGAGTTTAATAAACTCATTACTGTTTGCAGATTGTTTTTTACGCGATGGTGAATTTCTTTTATAAGCCATTCTTTTTCAAGAACTAAATTCTGTAGACTTATATTTTTCAGGCTAATTTCTTTTTCTTTCTGTTCTAGTTTTCTACTGCTTTTTTGTTTTAACTGATAATGATTATAAAAAAGTCCGATTAGGATAAAAAGCAGTAAAATTATGCCGATAGAAGAATTAATCAAGAGTTTAGACTTATCTAATTTTGTCTGTTGCAATTTACTTTGAACTTCTAATTTTTTTATGTTTTCTTCTTTTTGCAAAGTTTCATATTCAATTTTAAGCTCTTCAATTTTTTTATTGTTGGAAATATCATAAAGTGAATCATTTATTTTTGTAAAATTTTGATAATGATTTATCGAAGAATAAAACTTTCCGTTGAGTGAATCTATTTTAAACAAAGAAAGTTCGAGATCCTGAAATTTGATACTCTGATTTGTTTTTTTTCCTAAATCTAAAACCTTGTCAGCATAAAATTGCGCTTTAGCTGCGTTTCCTTTTTTGGCATAAAACAATGACATTTTCGAATAACCCGTTAATATCATAATAGCAGTTTTTGGCGACATAATTTTTTGGGCACTTTTATCCATTTCAATATAAGATTTTTCGGCTGCTGGATTTCCCATTACGTCATATGTTCCTGCTTTACAATACGCTAGAAAAAAAACATCTACGTCATTTTTCGGAGGATAAAGATCTGTCAGTTTTATATAAGTAAGTGCTTCTTTATATCTTTTTTCCTGAGCAAGACATTCAATAATCAAGTATAAACTTTTTGACCAAGCGCCGCTTGTAATGCTTTTGGTACGCATGTCAAAACTTTTCTTGTACAAATTGATCGATTCATCAATGTGTCCCATAGAAAAATAGACACTTCCTAAATGCAAATAAAAATTATCTGCACAAAGAAAATCATTCGTGTTTTCCATAGTTTTTACATTTTCAATTGCATAAAAAAGTGCCTTTCTCAAGTTATTTTTTAAAGTATAAATAAATGTAAGAGGTGCCGTAGTGTAGTGTGTATGCTTAAAACCAATTTTCTTTTGAATTTCATCAATTTCTAATAATTCTTTCTCTGCAAGATCAATATTTCCTGCCCAAAAATGAATGGTTAGAATTTTCATGCGCATTTCAATTTCTAATTCTTTTTCGTTTAAAGATTTATAAATTGACATTGCTTCAGTCAATGCTTTTTCTTTATCCGGATCATCTACAGCAAGATAAGAACCTTCATTATTTAATGCATCGGCCAAATATTTTGGGTTGTTTAATTTTCTGCTTTCGTTGACTACAGTCGAAAATAGCTTTTTACTTTCGCCAAAATTATTGGCTTGTGTATAATATTTTCCTAATAATATATTGCTTTGATGTTTCCATTTTAAACTCCCCGATAATTTACTTTGCGCAATAGCTTGCTTGATGTAATATAAAGATTTTTGAAGATCTTCTTTTTTTTCTCCAGGTTTAAAAAGATAATGACTTCCTAATTGCAATAATAATTTGATATGATCTGAATTTTTTAGTGAAGGAAGTATTTTCAAAGCTGCACTTATATCACTCTGATCAACCATTTCGCTTCCGCTAACAGATTTTCCGTCATAAAAACCTTCGTCAAAAGAAAAAGAAATGGGAAATTTATTTGCTGCGCATGCCAAAACCATTGCACTGTCAATATCAATGCTTCCTTGACTTACGGAAGATAAATACATTGCAGTCGATTTAATTAATAACCTATTTTTTTTGATATTATAATTGTCATTCTGCACTTTAGTCTGGCTAAAAATGGAGAACGAAATAAGTATAAAAAAGCTTAAAAAATAGAGTTGTTTCATATAGAAAAAATGATGATTTGAATTTGAGAATAAAACTGTTAAAATAGGATATAATTGCGCATTTTCAAAATTATCATTTCAAAATCGAACATAATTTAATTTTTAAGTAGGAAATTATTTAACGTGTTGATTTTCAGTTTAATTTGACGTAAATATTTCAAATCGAGATTTAAAAATATTATCGATTTAAGCTTTATTTTCTTATCAATTTTCTTCATTATTAACAAAATGCTCAGTAACTTTAGCTCTTAGTTTTAATAACGGAATACGCCTCTGTTCTCTCTAAAAATTTTAGTATGGAATTTCAAAAAAATGCCGAAAATAACAAGATGAAAATACTCATTGTTGAAGATCAATTTATTGAAGCAAATGATTTACGATTTATTCTTCAAAAAGCAGATTATCAAGTTATAGGAGTTGCAAAATCGGTAGCTCAGGCTTTAGAAAGTATAGAGATAGAAAGACCTGATTTGGTTTTTTTAGACATTCGTTTACGCGGAAAAGAAACAGGAATTGATTTGGCAAAAGAACTCAATAAAAATCATATTGGTTTTATTTATTTATCTGCCAATTCTAATAAATCGATTTTAGAAGAGGCCAAGAAAACGCATCCTTACGGTTTTATTGTAAAACCTTTTAGACCTAAAGATGTTTTGATTACGTTGGAAATTGCGAGTTATCGTCATAAACATTCTATAGAATCGCTTTCACAGCAAGAAAATTTATTAAAAGAAAGTATTGAAGAAATTACTTCTTCCAATTTAAAATGGGATGAAGCTTTAGTAGAAATTTCCAAAATACTTCAGACTTATGTGCCTTTTGATTATATGCAAACTGGTTTTATTAAAAACGATTTTAATCCGATTGGTTTATTGAGGAAAAATTTTGATAGTTATGAAGTTATTGATTTCGATAAGTTTTCTAAAATCTCTGGAAAAAGCAAACAAGAATTATCAGATTTAAAAGAGAATTCGCCAAAACTCGAATTTCCGAAAATTTATGAAGGAAGTGCATTCAATGAAATTTTTCAAAACTCGCCAATTAAAAGAATTCATGCTCAAACTTTTGGTTTGAAATCATTTGCCTCTTTTCCAGTCAGAATCGAAAATGAAGGTGTTTTTAATTTCTTCTTTTTTAGCAGAAATTCAGAATGTTATAATGCAGAACATCTTTCTATTTTATCAAAATTGGAATTGACTTTAGCGAAGTTTGTTACCACAATGTACACTTCAAAAAAAGAAATATCGAATGTCATCGCAAAAAAGAAAACGCCAATTAAACTAGAAGAAAAATCTCCTGAATTTTTTTCTATGATTGGAAATAGCGAAAAAATGCTCACTGTTTTTGATCACATCCAAAAGGTTGCACATTCTGAAACTTCGGTTTTAATTTTAGGTGAAAGCGGAACGGGTAAAGAAAAAGTCGCTCAGAGTATTCATCAATTATCACCAAGAAAAAATAAACCTTTAGTTATTATAAACTGCGGCGCTGTTCCAGATAACTTAGCAGAATCCTTGTTTTTCGGACATGAAAAAGGCGCTTTTACGGGAGCTTTAGAAAGAAGAATTGGTAAATTTGAAGCTGCTGACGGCGGCACTGTTTTTCTAGACGAAATTGGCGAAATGCCGATGCAAATGCAGATAAAATTGCTTCGTGTTCTTCAGGAAAAAGAATTTGAAAGAGTAGGAGGAAGTTCGTCTATCAAAGTCAATGTTAGAATAATTGCAGCGACAAATCGTAATCTAGAAGAAGAGATAGCGGCAGGACGTTTTAGACTTGATTTATATTACAGATTACATGTTTTCCCGATAATTGTTCCAACGCTAAGAGAACGCAGAGAAGATATTCCTGCTTTAGTTTCTCATTTTATGGATACTTTTAGCAAGTCGTCTGGAATAAAAACGCCACAGATTTCAGATTATGCTATTCAGCAAATGATAAATTACAATTGGCCAGGAAATATTAGAGAATTGGAACATATTGTACAAAGAATGATTTTGCTAAATTCAGATTCGACTATAAAAGAAGTTCCGTTACCAACCAGCATTAAAACTTCTGACGAAGGAAAAAGTCAAGAATTTTTAGTGCAGACTATTCATGAAAATGAACGTGATTATATTACTTATATTTTAAAACGTTGTAAAGGAAAAATCTCAGGAAAAGGCGGCGCCGCAGAGATTTTAAATATTCCGGCTTCTACTTTATATTCAAAAATGAAAAAACTTGGAGTAAACGGTTTAAACCAATAAATGTTTTAACCATAACCGGAATTTAAACTTTCAAAAAAGAGTTTTATTTGTTTAAAAAATAATAATCTAGCGAATATTTTCCAGGTCCGACGATAGTTAGAAAGAGAAAACAAACACTATACATAAACGGAATATCTCTTACAGCAATCGGATCATGAAAATGAACAATAAAAAAACCGCTTAATGTAACGGCTAAAATAGGCAGCGTCGCTAATTTGGTAAATAATCCCGCCGCAATAAACAAAGGCATAATGATATTGGCTACAATGGCAAATGCCTGATTAAAAAACTCTGGCAATCCCAACGGATTGGGAACGGTTTCTGCAATGGCAACTCCAATTCCGATTTTTTTTAAGCCGTGTACAAATAATAATTCAAAAGCTACGGCCACTCTAAAAAATAATAAACCAAAATGGCTTAAGATGCCATTTTTACACATCAAGAAGAAAAGTCTTTTTTTCATAGTTAGTTTTTTTGATATCCGCCATAATAATTGACTGGACTCCAATTTGGTAAAGCTTTTGGAATTGCTGGAGCTAGTTTTAAGAATTCCCCTTTTCCATAAATTATTTTTCCATCTAGAATGGTTAAATCAGAAGAAATGTCTTTGATTTTTTCTGCATCAATAGTTAAATAATCTTCTGAAAGTATGGCTAAATCAGCTAAATAATCTTCTTTAATTGTTCCTCTATCTTGGTCTTGATGAATTAATGAAGCGCTTCCTTGTGTATAAATTTTTAATGCTTTGATTCGATCTAATTGATTTTCTGGTGAAGCAAATTCAGTTCCGCCAATTGATTTTCCTGTTACTAACCAATACAAGCCAACCCACGGATTATAACTCGCAACACGCGTGCCATCAGTTCCGCCGCCGACAGGAATTTCTAAATCAATCATTTTGCGAATTGGAGGCGTGTTTAAAGCTGCTTTTTTTCCATAACGAGAAATAAAAGTTTCCGCCTGATAGGCCATACGATGTTGAATCGCAATTCCGCCACCAAGTTTTTTAATTCTTAAAAGGCTTTCATCTGAAACTGTTTCAGCATGATCGAAAAACCAGACCAAACCGTTTAACGGAGTTTCTTTATTCACTTCTTCAATAACATTCAAAAACCGAACAATGCTTTCATTATAAGTGGCATGTAAGCGAAACGGCCAACGATTTTTTACCAATGTTCCAATTACCAATTTCAATTGGCTTTCCATTATTGGAGCTAATTCTGGTCGCGGTTTTGTAAAGTTTTCAAAATCACCTCCCGAAGCCACCAAATTTTCGCCACCGCCTTGTACATAATATTCTGTTGGCTGATCATCGTGCATATGTGTATCAATATCAACCATGTTAATCCATTTTTGATAATCTTCAAGTTCTTTTCCAGGTCTTTGTGCAAATAAATAATAGGGCAGGCGCAGCGTAAGTTCTTTACGTTTTGAAAGCGAGTCTGTAATTTTATAATCATCAGGAAAATTTTGAAAACCTCCGCCAGCATCCATAACACTTGTAACGCCAAGAGAATTTAATTCCGTCATAAAAAGTTTGGTCGAATTTACTTTCTCTAAAGCACTTAATTCTGGAAGTTTAGCCAAAGTAGAATACAAAATAAAAGCATTAGGTTCTGCAACCAATAATCCTGTTGGCTGTCCAAAACGGTCTTTTTGAATTAATCCGCCATACGGATTTGGAGTGTCTTCGTTAATTCCGAGTTTTTGTAATCCAGCTTTGTTTACATATGCTTCTCCATAAAGATTGAGAATAAATGTTGGTGTATTTCCTGCGGCTTCATTGATTTCCTCTAAAGTCGGTTTTCTTTTTTCTTCCAATTGATATTCCGTCCAACCGCCAACAACGCGTACCCATTGATCTTTTGGCGTTCGTTGCGCTTGTTCTTTTACTAATTGAAGCGCTCTTTTTAAAGTTTTAACCCCGTCCCAGCGTAGTTCAGTATTATAAAATCGTCCGCCACGAATTACATGAAGATGCGAATCGTATAAACCAGGAATAACAGTTTTTCCTTTTGCATCAACAACAATCGATTGGCTTGTTTTAAAACGTAATATTTCACTATTAGTTCCAACAGCAGTTATTTTATCGCCATTTACAGCTATCGCCTGAGCTTGCGGGCTGGCATCATTCAAAGTAATTACTTTAGCATTGATGATAATTAGAGAAGCTTTTTTCTGAGCATTTGCAAAGGAATGTGATAAAACAAAAGAAAGCAGAATAAGAATCTTAGTAAATGTTGTCATATTGATTACAATTAAAACCAGAGACAAATAGCCTCTGGTTATTAAAACTTTACTTAATGTTTGATAACCGCACGCGCGTACTGAATTCCAATTCCGTAAGCACCGCCATATTTAACGATTAAATCGGTTACGGCTTTATACGTTTCGCTTCTCGCCCAATCACGCTGTAATTCTAAAATATATTGTAAAGACGTAATCGGACGTGCGCCTGCTTGTACCATACGTGTTACTGCCATTTCATGCGCTTCTTTCGAAACATCGCCACTTGCATCGGTAATAACATAAACCGTATAACCTTCATTAATAGCAGATAAAACAGGTCCGACAATACAAACGCTTGTCCATAAACCGCCCATTACCAATGTTTTTTTGCCTTTTCCTGCAATTGCTTTTTGAGCATTTACATCTTCCCAACAATTCATCGTGGTACGATCAATATAATTGGAAGAGGCTTTTGGATAAAATTCTTGTACTTCTGGAAAAACGGGACCGCTAAAAGTGGTTTCTGCAACCGTAGTGACAACAGTTGGAACATTAAATATTTTAGTTGTTCCTGCAATTAAACCAGCATTATTTCGCAATAATTCAGGATCGATATTTTTTGTTGCAAATGCCATTTGACTTTGATAATCAATCATAACTAAAGTATGATTTGTCGGATTCAATAAACTTGGACTTGGTTTTTGAGCAAACATTCCAATTGATGTTAATGCTAAAACTGCTGTTAATAGAACTTTTTTCATGATGGTTTTTATTTGATTATTATTTTACACTTTCATTTGCGGCACGAACAATAACATCGGCTACAGCTTTGGCTTGCGAAACATAAACAGCATGACTTGCATTTATTTCGGTTACTTTAGAATTGGCTCTTTTTGCCATAAATCGTGCTCCTTCAATTGGTACTGTTTGATCGTTAGTGGCAACGATATACCAAGATGGTTTTGTTTTCCAAGCGGCTTTACTTACAGTTGCTCCAAAAGCTGATGCTGCAATTGGCACTTGCGAATCATACAGAAAATCGGCTTTTTCTTTACTTAAATCAGCACAAAATCCAGAATGAAATTTTGCTTTTCCGTACCAGATAAAACCGTCGGCAGATGGCGGTTCAATACCAGAATTTGGTGTCGGAGGTCCTGATTGTACCAATTGTAAAAGTGTTTCTCCCGCATCAGGAACAAAAGCAGCGATGTAAACTAAACCGACAACTTTGTCTGAGTTTCCAGCTTCTGTAATAATCGCGCCTCCATAAGAATGGCCAACGAGAATAATTTGTCCGTCTATGCGATCTATAGATCGTTTTGCTGCTGCAACATCTTCTGGAAATGAAGTATTTGGATTAGCTACGACACTTACATTAAATCCTTTCTTTTTTAGAATTTTATAGACTTCTTCCCAGCCAGAACCGTCGGCAAATGCTCCGTGCACCAAGACAATATTTTTTACCTGTGTTTGAGCTGACGAAATATTCGCTGACATTGTAATGAACAGAATCAGTATCATTTTTTTTAATACTATTCCTGTCTTCCTTTCAAATTGTAATACATTTTTCATGGTTTTAATTTTTGAATTATATTTTTCAGTTACGTTAAAAGCATTTTTTGTAATGCTGAACTAGAAAAGCCAATTATCAAGCCTTTTGTTTTAATTAATTAAAAATCAGTGCTTTATATTTTAAAGTGGATTTTAATTTGACGAAATAGAAAGAGTTTCATAAACAAATCGCCGATATAACGTAAAACAAATTATATGGTTTTGTAAATGTTTGATTTATAGTTTTCTAAATGAATTTTTATTCAAAAAGAATAAAGGAAAAATTGCTACTTATTCGGGAAAAGATGACTAACAAGTATGTTTCAATTATGAAGAAATTTGAAAAATTGAACATAAAATAATTATAAGCTTATAAAATATTGTAGCATGAAAAATCAAGTTTATTACAAGAATGTAGAAATTAACGGGCAGAAAATTTTTTACCGTGAGGCGGGCAGGGCAGAGAATCCTTTAATTTTGTTATTGCACGGTTTTCCGTCTTCTTCTCATATGTATAGAAATCTTATTGATGAACTTTCAGATTCTTTTTATCTTATCGCTCCCGATTATCCCGGTTTTGGGCAAAGCAGCGCGCCAAATGTTGAGGAGTTTCAATATACTTTTCATAATTTATCGATAGTTATAGAATCTTTTATAGATAAATTACAGCTTAAAAATATCAATTTTTATGTTCAAGATTACGGAGGTCCAATCGGATTTAGAATCGCTTCACGAAGATCAGAATTGATAGAATCTTTCATCATACAAAATGCAAATTCTTATTTAGACGGACTTGGAGAAGCACTTGCGCCTTTGGCGGCTTATATTGAAAGTGACAGTCCTGAAGCAGAAAAAGGAGCGAGATTATTTTTAAAATATGAAGCCACAAAATGGACTTATCTTGACGGTGCTTCAGAACCTGAAAAAATTTCTCCCGACAGTTATGCTTTAGATCAGTTTTATTTAGATAGGACTGGAAATGATGCTATTCAGCTTGCTTTATTTCGCGATTACGGAAGTAATATTGCGTTGTATCCAGAATGGCAAAATTATTTGAAAACAAATCAGCCTAAAGCATTAGTTGTATGGGGAAAAAATGATAAAATGTTTGTAGAAGCTGGCGGATGGGCTTATAAAAAAGACTTGCGCAATGCTGAAATTCATCAATTAGATGGCGGACATTTTCTGCTAGAAGAGCATTTTATAAAAGTTGCTCAGCTCATTAAAGAATTTATTTTGAAGTAAAATTTAAGTATATTCGAACTAGGAAAAAAATAGTATTAATCTAAATAAAATGCTCATGTTTATTTGTAAAAAAATCTTTTTAGTAGCTTTAAGCACCTTGTTTTTAACAGCGTGTAATGATAAAAACAATGTAGAAAAGGAAAATGTAAATCTGACAGCTTATTTAAAAGATACCACTTCGGGCATAAAAACTGGCGGTGTAAAAGTGATACAAATTAACACACCAAAAGGAAAGTTTAATGTTTGGACGAAAAGAATTGGTAATAATCCGAAAATAAAATTATTGCTTTTAAATGGTGGACCTGGAGCAACTCATGAATATTTTGAGTGTATGGAAAGTTTTTTACCGCAAGAAGGCATCGAATTTATTTATTACGATCAATTAGGAACTGGAAATTCTGATAACCCGAATGATCCCGCTCTTTGGGATTTACCTCGTTTTGTAGAAGAAGTAGAGCAGGTGCGTCAAGCACTTCATTTAGATAAAGACAATTTTTATTTATTGGGACATTCTTGGGGCGGAATATTAGCTGCACAATATGCACTTAAATATCAGCAAAATATTAAAGGATTGATTATTTCAAATATGATGATGAGTGCAATCGATTATGATAAATATGCAGATGAAGTATTAGCAAAACAAATGGATCCAAAGGTTCTGGCAAGAATTAGAGAAATCGAAAAAAATAAAGATTTTGAAAGTGCTGAATATATGGATTTACTCATCCCTAATTTTTATTCAAAACATATTTTACGTTTAGATCCTAAACTTTGGCCAGAACCGGTGAATCGTTCATTTAGTAAAATTAATCAGTCATTGTATGTTACCATGCAAGGTCCAAGTGAATTTGGCTTGTCTGGAAAACTAGAAAAATGGGACATTACAAAAGAACTTCCAAAACTTACTGTTCCAACCTTATCAATCGGTGCAAAATACGATACTATGGATCCAAAACATATGAAATGGATTTCAACTCAAGTAAAAAATGGCACTTATCTTTATTGCGAAAACGGAAGTCATATGAGTATGTATGATGATCAAAATACATATATGAAAGGTTTAATAAAATTTCTATTGCATACCAACAATAAGAGTACAGCTAAATAAATTAAATTGCTGAACAGGCATTTTTATTTTCTTTCGTTAAAGGTCGAAGTCCAAGATTTTGAAACATTTGCATGTCTTCAGATATTCCAGGATTTGGTGTTACCAATAAAGTTTCGCGTTCTCCTGTAAAAATAGAATTTGCGCCCGCCATAAAACACCATGCTTGTTCTTCTTCGGTCATTTCGATGCGTCCAGCGCTCAGACGAACAATTGAAGCAGGCATAATAATTCGTGCTGTGGCAATCATTCGAACCATATCCCAAATCGGTACTTTTGGATTATTTTCTAAAGGCGTTCCTTTTACTCTTGCTAATGCATTTACAGGAACAGATTCAGGATGAACAGGCAAAGTGGCTAAAGTGGCAAGCATAGAAACACGATCAGCAGGAGTTTCACCTAAACCGATGATTCCGCCTGAACAAACTGTAATTCCAGCTTTTCTCACATTATGAATAGTGTCCAGACGTTGATCAAACTTGCGTGTACTGATTATTTCATCGTAATAACTTTCTGAAGTATCCAAATTGTGATTATAAGCATGTAAACCAGCTTCTTGCAAACGAATAGCTTGTTCTTCGGTTAGCATTCCTAATGTACAGCAAACTTCTAAACCAAGATTGTTAACGCCTTTTACCATGTCAATAACACGATCAAAATCTTTATTGTTTCGAACTTCTCGCCAAGCTGCTGCCATACAAAAACGTGACGAACCAGCATCTTTTGCTTTTTGTGCGTGTTCAATTACAGTTTCTGTTGGTAAAAGTGCTTGCACTTTAATATCAGTATGATAACGAGCTGCTTGTCCGCAATACGAACAATCTTCTGGACATCCGCCTGTTTTTACAGAAAGCAATGTGCATACTTGTATTTCAGAAGATTTATGCCATTCGCGGTGTATCGTTGCGGCCTGATAAACCAATTCTAATAATCGCAGATCGTAAATGTTTTGAATTTCATCTTTGCTCCAGTCGTTTCTTATTTGTTTGTTCATTTTTATATAATTATTGTTATTCATTTTGAGGCATTTTTTTTTTTTGATGAAATCAAATGTACAGTCTTACGGAATATGCAAAATGTACCAGTTTTTAGAATATGGGTAGTCCGGTTAAAATTATTTTTTAGCATAGAATTATAATACAAAATTGCAATCACTGCTAGATGATCCGTATATTTGATATATTAAAAAAAGGAGTTATTTATGAAGAAAATAGGATTTTTATCATTTGGACATTGGTCAGATAATCCATCCTACCAATCTCGCACGGCAGCAAGTACACTTCTTCAATCTATTGATTTAGCTGTAGCTGCAGAAGAATTAGGTGTAGACGGCGCCTATTTTCGTGTGCATCATTTTGCGCAGCAGCTTGCGTCGCCTTTTCCTTTGCTTTCGGCAATTGGTGCTAAAACGAGTAAGATTGAGATAGGAACTGGTGTAATTGATATGAGGTATGAAAATCCCTTATACATGTTAGAAGATGCCAGTGCTGCCGATCTGATATCAGGAGGACGATTGCAATTAGGAATAAGCAGAGGATCACCAGAACAGGTTATAGATGGCTGGCGTTACTTTGGTTACGAACCTTCAGCAGGAGAAACAGATGCCGATATGGGACGCAAAAAAGCGTTGGATTTTTTAGAAGGATTAAAAGGTGAGGGGTTTGCAGAACCAAATCCGTATCCGATGTTTCCAAATCCGCCTGGATTATTGCGTATCGAACCGCATTCTGAAGGATTGAGAGAAAGAATTTGGTGGGGAGCAGCCTCTAATGCAACCGCAGTTTGGGCTGCTGAAAATGGTATGCATTTGCAAAGTTCTACGCTTAAGTATGATGAAAACGGTAAACCATTTCACGTACAGCAAGCAGAGCAAATCAGGTTATACAAAGAAGCTTGGAAAAATGCCGGTCATCAACGTGAAGCAAGAGTTTCGGTAAGCCGTTCCATTTTTGCGTTGGTCAACGATCAAGATAAGTATTATTTTGGAGGACAAGGCAAAGGTGCTGATAGTTTTGGTTATATCGAACGTGATAAAAGAGCGGTTTTTGGCAAAAGTTATGCTGCTGAACCTGATAAACTTATTGCAGAATTAGCGCAAGACGAAGCCATTCAAGAAGCAGATACAATACTTTTAACTATTCCTAACACTTTAGGAGTAAATTATAATGTACATATTTTATCTTCTATATTAGAACATATTGCTCCAGCTTTAGGTTGGCGATAAATTTATTTTATGAATTGAAAAGCCCTCTAAATAAAATTAGAGGGCTTTTTTATGCTTTAAATTGTAAAAGCTAATAAAGAACTACAATGCATCCCAAGTTGCACTAGGATAATAAATAGAACTTGTTACAGGCGCTTTCCAATATTCTTGGCTTCCTCCGCGGAATGTATGAAGACTTACTGCATTTACATTTCGTTTAGAATCGTTAGTTACCCAGCGAATGGTTTGATTTAAAATCTCTGTGCCATTTACATAATATTTCACATATCCATTTGTATTGGAACCTGTGTTTAACTTAACAGAAATCTGGCAATTGTAAGTCACGTTTTCTTGTATGTAATATTTTTTTCCAAAATCATTACCAAATTGTCCTGGCTGATCTTTGTAATAAACATAAGGCTGAAGATAAGCGCCGCTTCCTTTAGCTGAATTTGATCCGTTTGGACAATACCACATAAATCTGGCACTTCCGCCATTACCATCCCATCCTGGATCGCCGCCCGTATTTTGGTCTCCGATTAGGATTCCATATCCGCATTTTCCGCCTCTGCTCCAATAGAACCCAGAATTGAATCTCATTTGAAACCAAACAGTATAAACGCCTGTTGACCAAACGCCATAAGATGTACATAAACCACCTGGACACGAAAGTGTATTGGTTGCCAATGAAATTGTTCTAGCGCCGGCACTTCCTGCTGCTAATGCAGCAACGTTTTCTGCAGCAGCTTTTGCTGTAAGAGCGTTATTAGAGATTTCTGAAGTCTCTTTTTTAGCCGCTTCTGGCACAATTACATCTTGTTCTTTTTCACAAGAATTGAACACTAATACTGTAATAAACAGCAAACTAGTTACTTTTAATAGTTTTTTCATTTTTTGAAATTTACGGTTAATAATTAGTAAAATAATATTGTAAAGTTGGGTAATAATACTATTCACAAGGTCTTCTAAAGTCCGTTTTTACGTACATAATAATCCAGTTGATGTATTTTTAGTATATTTTTAAGGTTATGAAAATATGGAACAAAAAAAACGAGTTAAATAGATTAACTCGTTTTTAATTAGCCTTTTATGAAGCTTTAGATATTTAAATTCAATTTAAAAACAGATATTAAATTTTACTTTCATCATCAACAGCATCTTGCCATTTATCCCAAACTTTAACACCTGGATCATATCCATCATAACCAAAGTTTTGACTTAGCTGTCCTTTGATATTCGGTTCAATAGCAAGTCTAAATGGTATTGGCCAGTAATTGTTGCGTTTATCCATAGTATAAAATTTTACACCCGGTTTAATAGAAATTCCCGCTGGATATTTATTATAAAGTGTATAATGTACAATACGTTGGTACCAGTAACTTCCGCCTGTTGCATCTGTTCCAGATTGTTTATCCCAAGTATCTTTACTGTACGTATTACCCCATTCATCTGGTTTTCCGCTAAGGGCAAGGCAGTGCGAAATACGTTTTAATTCTACATTTCTCCATTCTTCCAAATACAATTCTCTTCCTCTTTCTGCGCAAATATCACCAATAGTTACTGTTGTGTACATTTGCGAAGCTTTTGCTCTTGTTCTTACGACATTTACATCTTGAGCTGCTCCAGAAGTATTACCTTGATAAAAACGTGCTTCTGCGCGTAATAAATAAGTTTCGGCTAAACGATAAATATACATATGCGCACTTGATCCCGCAGTTGCTCCCTGAAAATCATTTGCTGCTGGATTCGCTTCGGCTACAACATCATGATAAAAGATTTTATAATGAGGAAAATCAAACCAATCACGAATAGAATCTTGTGCTAACAATTTACCTGCGGCATCTTTCATTCTAAAATTTTGCCCAGCCCATGCAGCGCTTCCACCAGCTCCGGGAGCATATTTAAGGTCTTCCATATTTACCCAGTTTCCAACTGTGCTGTTATGTCTAAGATCCTGTTTGTCTTCAATTTTGTTTACAACCCACATTGGATGCTGTGAATAGTAAGAACCACTAATAGTCCCAATACCACGCCCAATTGCTCTTTGATAATCGTATTTTGCATTGTAATTTGTTTTATCAGTCAATGGAAAACGCGGCGCTGCTGTTTTACCATCGGGTGTAATCAAGTTGGCATCGTTCCAGTTAGGTCCAAAAATTCTCATTGATGAAAATGCTAAAAATGATTGTGCTCCACCATTTGGCGCTACCAAAATAGCTTCAGTATTAGCAGCAATTACTTTGTTTTCTGGTCTGTGCAAATCCCAAATTACATTTCTGGTAATTGGCCACGCAGTTGGATTTCCGCCCGGATCAAAAATTCCTAAAGTATTTTGAACTAAAGAATATCCTGAACCATTAATCAAAAGATTAGCTTGTGCTTCTGCATCGGCAAATCTTCCAGATGCTAAATAACATTTAATTAATAACTGACGGCAAGCACCTTTACTAACCATTCCAACATATCCAATTTTGGATTGTTCTGGAACCCATTGTACAGCTTTCTCCATATCTGCTGTAATCATTTCGATGATGGCTTCTTTTTTAGTAGAATAGTAACTCTGCTTCGGAACTGCCAAGATTTTAGTAATCAATGGTATATCTCCAAATTGATATACTAAATTTAGATAACGGTACGCTCTGTGAAAATAAGCCTGCCCGATATATTTATTTTTAACTTCTTCTGTCAAAGTTGTCACATTACTAATATACGTAAGTACGGTATTAGCGTTTTTAATTCCTGTGTAAGCTTCAGTCCACATAAACCCAAGATATAGCGATTCTCCACTTGGATCTCTCCTAAAATCTCCTGTTGGAACAATAGTATTGGCATAATCCGCAATATTACTTCCTGTGTCTGTTTTTCCATATTGTGCCATATCTGAGAAAAGATACTCTGAACCAATAGGCACACTAACACCAGAATAACCGTAGTGAATATAATTATTACGCAACTGTTTGTCGCACAATGCTAAAGTTGCTTGCAGTCCTGCTTCTGTAGAAAATGTAGTTTCTGGTTCATAAAACGAAAGCGGATCTGATTCAAGAAAATCTTTAGAACAAGAACTAGACAGCACTGCCAAGAGTGCAAAAGGTACTAGTCTTGAAATTTTATTTTGTATATATTTTTTCATTGTTGAATAATTTTAAAGTTGGAAATTAAAACCTAAATTAAACTGTCTAGTAGCCAAGCCACCTGTTTCTGGATCTCCAAAATATTTCCATTCTTTAGAAGCAGACCAAGTCGCTACATTTTGAACTGAAGCATAAATTTTTATATTTTTAACGTGCACTCGATCTAAAAGATCTCTAGGAAGGGTATAGGCTAACGAGATATTATCTAGACGAATAAAACTACGATCATACAATCTTCCTGGCGCTACTGGAGTTCCTGCAGGACCTTTGGCATCAAGACGTGCCCAGTCATTTGTTGGATTATCAAGTGTCCAATATGGATTTACATATGGATTGAAGTTGAATTTGTATAAACTAGCATCGTTGAAAGTATTCATATAATTTGAATTAAGCGATTTTCCTCCAACATTTGAATACATGCTAATCGCCAAATCCCAATTTTTATAAATCTTAAAATCGTTACGTATCGACCATTGTACAGGAGAATTATAATTTCCTAAAAATTGTTTGTCTTTTTCATTGTAAACTGCTTTTTTGTACGCAACGCCATCTGCGTCTACTGCATCAACATCGTCTGCTGTAAAGCTGTTTGCCACTTTTGGATCTCCAGGACGTTGTCCGTATCTTTGAGCTTCTTTCCATTCGTCTTTTTGCCAAATTCCAGTTACTCTATAATCCCAAATTTGAGAAATTGGTTTTCCAATAAACCAGCCATTAGCCGAATCATTTCCTTCTTGTTTTCCGATAACATTTCCATTGGCATCTTTAACATCTACCATGTTGCCATACAATGACACAATTTTATTTTCGTTATACGAAATTCCAAATGTAGTGCGCCACTCCAAGTTTGGTTTTTTCATATTAAGTGTACTTAAACTCAACTCAAAACCTTGATTTTGAACTTCTCCAAGATTGGTTGCAATAGATGAAAATCCAGTGAAACCAGGTAAAGACTGACTCATAATCATATCGCGAGTAGATGTCTTGTAAAAGTCTAAAGTAGCGGTGATTCTATCATGTAAAAAACCTAAGTCAAGACCAATATTTGTTGATGTTGTTTTTTCCCATTGCAAATTTGGATTTGCCATACGGTCAAGAGATAAATATTTTATTTCAAGTGCTTTTCCTGAAGCATCTAAATATCCCATTGTTCCAGTATTTACCAAGTTTGCCAAAGAAATGTACGGATCTGCAAGCGATCTGTTTCCATTTCTACCCCAAGACAAACGTAATTTTCCTGTGCTCATTGCATCCCAATTAAACCAGTTTTCATTTTTAAAATTCCACGCAACTCCAAAAGAAGGGAAAACTGCGTAAGGATTTGAAGCTCCAAATGCCGAATATCCATCACGACGTACAGTCGCTGTCAACATGTAACGATTGTCAAATGAATAGAAAAGTCTAGCCATCAATGCATCTGCCGTTTCATGAGAATCGTAAGATCTAATGGCACTATTTGCCATTGTTGCAGTATTTACAAGGTGAAATCCTAATGCATCAGAAGGTTGAATATTATAGGCATCCATTCCGTCAGACCAATAACGACGTTCTTCAGCTTCTTGAACAAAAGTGACTACAATGTGATGTTTTTGAGCAATTGTATAATCCCAAGTTATGGTATTATTCAAGTTATAATCGAATCTTGTCGCATTATTTCTATTAACTCCAGTGGTAGCTGCAGGCCAGTTTGGATTTTGTGTTGATCTGAAATAACGATCGTGAAAAAATTGATAACGAGGAGCAATGTTAAATGTATACGTGATACCTAAAGGCAATGTAACTTTTGTATTGAAAATGGTGTTCAATGTTGTATATCCTGTTTCTTTTTCAATAAATTGACGTTCGTAGTAATAGTTATAATTTTGTCCCGAGACATTTTTACCCATTGGCTGTCTTTCATAATTGCCATTAGCATCTATAAAAGTTCCAAACGGACTGGTTCTCATCATATTATTATCTCCAGCGTTTGTACCTAAAGATGGCGTAACATCTCCATCTGAACGATCTTGAAAATTAACGTTTGCCCCAAAGTCAAGCCAATCTGTAATTTTAGCATCAACTTTCATATTAGAACGAGCCGATTTATAATCATTTCCAACAATAGCACCTTCTGAAGTCAAATAACCAAAAGACATATAATAATTAACTTTTTCGCTTGCTCCAGAAATACTCAAATTATTATCATGATTAATTCCTGTTCTAAAAGAACTGTCGCTCCAATCGTGTGTTTTATCTGCTAAGAAATTAGCCATTAGCGAAGGATCAAAATTCAATCCTAAACGAGCTCCCCAAACTTCTTTAGAACTTTTTCCATTTGTTTGAGAGGCTGGCTGATACGCTAACCATTGCGCTTCAGTAATTCCCCATTTAGATAAATCGTTAGGATTTGAAAAATATCCTGGTTTATTAGGTGCAACTGTTCCAGATATCCATGCTTCATATTGTCCGCTTGTTTTGTTAATACCATACGTTTGAGCAGTTTCCCAATCTTCACGATATTTTAAATATCCTTCTGGCGAATACACACCGCGATAAGCACTTTTATTGCTAATCGTTGTGTTGGTCGTAAAACTAATCATAGGTTTTCCCGTTTTACCTTTTTTGGTAGAAATAAGAATAACTCCAGCCGCCGCTCTCGAACCGTATACAGATGCGGCAGATGCATCTTTTAGAATATCAAGTTGTTGAATATCATCAGGATTTATTTCTGAAAGTTCACCATAAAACTGCATTCCATCTAAAATAATAAGCGGCGAATTGTGACTTCCTCCAGTATAAACAGAAGTTTGCCCTCGAACCTGTATACTTCCGCCACCTTTTGCCGAAGGATCATAACCAACTCTTACGCCAGGAGTACCTCTTAATACATCTTGAACCGTCTGTGGATTTTGGTTCGCTAATTTATCAGGGGTAACCTGAACAATTGCACCAGTTAAATCCTTTTTCTTCATTTTACCGTATCCAACTACCACAACTTCATCTAAAGATGCAGTAGTTCTTTGCATTTTTACATTAACGTTGGCTTTTCCTTTTACAGCAACTTCTGTATTGGTATAACCTATAAAAGAGAATACTAATGTTGCATTTTCGTTTTCTACTTTTAAAGTAAATTTTCCGTCGAAATCTGTTAAAGTAGCATTTTTGCTTCCTTTTTCAGAAATTGTAACACCCGGCAGCGGTAAACCATTTTCGTCATTAACTTGTCCGGTGATAGTTTTTTGTACTAGTACATTTTTTGGGTCTTTTGTGTTCTTTAAACTAATTGCGTAGCCATGAACCTGAGATAAAGAAAATAATACACAGAGCATCATCATTTTCTTTTGCAAAATAAATCCAGATTTGCAATTAGGACGTTTTTTAATCCTAGTAAAATTTGTCATTTTTGGTTTTCATTTTTGGTTATTAATAGTTAGTTATGAAAAATCACTTCGATTTTAGTAAAAGTGGATAAGTGATTATTCGTTGCAAAAATGATTAATAATGAGTCTTCTAAGGAGTAATATAATACGATTTTTGGGGTTCAAAAGTCTTGTGTGAGTATTTTTAGTATTTTTAAGTTTAAGAATTAACGCTGTTGAGCTTATCAAAAACTTTCAAATATTACAGATGGGAAAATTGGTGGAATGAAGATGAGGTAATGGTTTTTTGAAGCGAATTATTTTTTAAAAGTTTAATCCAAAAAAAAAGGAAACAGTAAATACTGTTTCCTTTTTTATGTTTTGATCAGAAAAAAATTATCTTCCGCTTGAAGCTGTTATTTTTCCTATTTGAAGTCTGTAGTCAGGTCTTTTTGCATTAGATATGTCAACAAAAGTTTCTTTGTTATCTGTTTTTGAATAAACATTAAAGAAAATGCTGTTTCCGTACCAGTTTTCTAAATCGGTATTATCAGTTTTGCTTTCTGAGAAGATATTCCCGCTGCATTGATTAAAAAACATCTCTTCCAATTTGATTTTCTTTAAATTAGCATCATTGATTTCAGTTTTGCTATCTATAAGAACCGCAGGATTAAAACCAGAAACTACACTTCTTTTTAATTCTAAAGACGAATTTTCTGCAACATAAATAGCTTCTTTAACCAAACCTGCCTGAATATCTGCCGTGATGTTTTCGCTATCATTTAACATTGTCAAGTTTGAAGCACTCACAAATGTTGCTTTTTTGGTAAAGTCTGTTTCGTTTTTCTTTTCGTATGTTTTAACTTCCAAACATCTAGAACCATCTTTATTACTTGATAAATAAGAAGATCTTACAGCAAGTGAATTAAATAAACGACATTGAATACCTTGTGTAAACTTAAAATCGTCATTGATTGATTTATATGAAACTAATTGAGAAGCATTTACATCTCCGCCATAAAAAGCAAACGAATCGCCGCCAGAATAACTTACCATAATATTTTCTATAACAGTTTTATTTCCAACTCCAGCGATTGTTAATCCATTAAAAGTATCTAATCCTTTTACTTTTTTACCAGCAAATTCAATTCTTACATATTTTAAAACTCCCGAATTGGCTGCAGGATTATTTCCTCCATAAACAGTAAGAGCAGCATCAAGATCCATGCTGTAAGAACCAGCGTTACCAAATTTGTTTATTGGAGCATCACCAAGAATTACCAAACCTCCCCAGTCCCCAGCTTTTTTTGTGCTTTGGTTTGAAGTAAAAACAATAGGATCTGTTTCTTGTCCAAGTGCCATAATCTGAGCACCTTTTGTAATAACAAGCGTTCCTTTTGAAACGGCATCACCAATAATTACTGTACCGGCTTCAATAGTCAATACGGCATTATTTGTTACATAAACATTTCCCTGAAGAATGTATACATTTCTTTTCAGCAGTTTTGTGTTTTCGGTAATGTTTCCTGCTAAAATTTGATTTGCATCTTTCGACTCCGATTTTTGAGGTTTAAATTCGGTCCAATTATCCAGCCAATTGCTGTATCCGATAATTCCTTTTTCCTGCTGTGCACTTACTCCAGCAACTGTCAGAAGTAAGCAAATCATTAAAGTAATTTTTTTCATAGTTTGGGGCTATTAGGTAATATGTTTTCTTTAGGCATCTTGAAAACGAATCGATATAAAAGTAGCTATTTTTTTTGATTTAGCTAGCCAATTCTTAAACTTTTTACATCAATTTTAAAATAAAAAATCAAAAACCAGTTTCTTGTTGAGCCTTTTCAAAAATAGAAAAACTTGTTTGACCTGTTATTGATTTTACTCATATTTAACGCGTAATGATGCAAATTTAACACTGCATATTATTTTATTTTGAATAGCTGTTAAATATTAAAATTGTAAATGTTTAATATGCTTCTACTTACGAGTATTTACTTGAAAAGGATTTAAATAAATATTGATTTTTAAAGTGTAAATCAATTCAATCATATATTTGATTTGAATTATAAAGTGTAAAAACAAATCATAAAAAAGTATGCTGTATTTTTAAAGTGTTGATTTGTAGATTTTTGAGCTTAAAATTTAGTTTTAATTTTTAAATAAGATAGGCAAGAAGCGTTAGAATAAGATCAAGCTAGTTTAAGCGCTATTTGTTTCATTGTTAAGTTTTTATTACCAACAATTTTGTGATATGATATTTATCTATGTTTGCTTTAAAAAGTAATATTAATAATAAGCTGATACAATAAATATGTTAAGTTTTCTAAAGCCAAAAAAACAGAAAAGATTAGTTTCTGAAAATGATTTTAATGCAAATTTAGTCAAGCATTACAGACTTGCGACCGAATCTCTTGTTGGTCTTCGAGATAACGGAATTGAGGAAGAAGATGAATTAAGAATAGATTTCTTTTTTTACGCTGATACTCGCCAAAAAGCCGAAGCATTACAAACAGAAATTATAGAGAAGGGATTTACCTCGAACTTTGAAACCGCACTAAATGATAAAAATCTTTTTATAGTTTCAGGAAAAACTGGAAAAATTAAAATGATGCATGAATTCTTAAGTAAATGGGTTACAGAAATGTCTGAATTAGGATATGAACACGACTGTATTTTAGACAGTTGGAGCATAGATTCTGAATTGAAATAAGAATTTGATTATTTGATATAAATCAACTTTTATCAATAAATTTAAGGCGCTTTTAGAAAGGCGCCTTTTTTAATGATTTAATTTTTAATAAAATAAGCTCAATCCGTTCATGGATTTTTAAATCACCTTCAATTTTCAAAATGGGATATTTTAATGATTTCATCCAATTTTGGTGCGCATAAATATTTCGATTGGCAAGACCTGAGTTTTTATCATAATCAGCTGCCCATTCAATAAAATTTTCAAACTTTTTAATTCTGTCAGGATCCGTGTAGATAATGTTTCCATATCTTTCATATTCTCTGTCTTTGAGTCTTTTAATTCGCACATCTGAAGGAATCCATAAAAAAATAACAAGGTCAAAATCTGGAAAAACGTTTTCTCCCCACTCAAAAATAGAACCGCCTAAAACCCAATTTTCAGAATTTAGAAGATCTTTTTTTATGTTGCTATTTCTTTCGTCTGCATCAAATCTTTCCTGAAAAGGTATAACTGTTTTTTTCCAAAAATAATCGTCACTGTCAAAATAATCAAAGTTCAGCTTTTCGGCTAAAGTTTTTCCAGTTGTTGTAACGCCGCTGCCTGATGCGCCAAATATTAGGATTTTCATTTTTATTGTTTGGAAATTTAGTTTTTATAAAACATTTCTAATTGATTTTGCCTTTTTTGGGCACTTTTATTCTTAGAAGGTTCATAAGTTGCAATTTGAATTCCGTTTTTAAAAACGACTACTTTGTAGGGTTGATTCATTTTTTCTGTTAAATGATAAATAGTCAATGTTTCTGCCAAATCTTCAAACCAAGATGCTGTGCTGTAAAGGGAAACAAAAGGTGTTTTTTGAATTGCTTTATAAACATCTGGTGCATAAGAGGAAGCTATCGGTTTTCCGCTTCTAAAAAGCACAGTTTCTAATAACGGATTAAGCACGTTTGCTGAAGGTTTATTAAATTCATCCCAAACATTTTTGGTAAAGACTTTCGAGCCAACCCAAATATCTTGATCATTTAAATGAGGATTAATATTTAAAACGGCATCAACTACATGTGTACTTTCATGAAGTAAAACATATATAATGGCATCTAAATTTCCGGCATCAATCTTAATCAGATATTCATCGTTTGGAGATTTTACATAACAGGTATTTTCTTTCCAGGTTGTCCATTCAGAAATTGTTTGGTTAAGAATTTCCGCCCGAAAAGTTATATTAAATAATTTTGTAGAATCTTTAGTGTCAATTGGCGATGTAAGTGCAGTATTAGGCATATTATCCATAAAACTAATACTGTGCAGATGTTTTTTCAGAATTTTTTGATGCAATGGCGGAAGCGTAGAAAATGCATTATTTAGTTTTTGTTTTTCAATTTCTGTTAATTGATGCGTTACTGGATTCATACCTGCTTGGCGAAATTTTTCAAAAATAGTTTCTGGAGAAGGCTGAGTTCGGGCTGTCAATTCATTAATTTCTGAAACAGTCTTTTGTGCTTGAATACTTATTGTTGCTAAAAAGAGGCATACAAATGTGTACGTAAAGTATTTACTTATCATTTCTTAATTTTTATTCTGTATCTGCTGTTGGAAATTTTTTAATAATTAACATCCTCAGTTTTTCTTGATTTTTATCTCCCCAATTGCCTAAAGCGCCAATTACAGGAATCAGACTTTCTCCAAATTCTGTTAGACTATATTCTACTTTTGGAGGAACTACTGGATATATTTTTCTTGTAATTAATTCATGTTCTTCCAATTCATTCAACTGAATATTTAGAACTCTACGCGAAGCATCTGGTATTTTACGCTGTAATTCGCTAGGTCTTTTATGTCCTTCATTAATAAACCAAAGCAATCGTATTTTCCATTTTCCATATAAAACTTCACCAATAAGGTCAAGTCCGCAGTTTAAATTCGGTATTGTTTTTCTTTCATACATATTGTAAAAGTAAAACTATGCTCTGATTTCTGCAATAGGGGAAAAATTTATCCCTATCTGAATCGTAATTCCGTACTTGTGAGATAGTTGCATAGTTCTGAAATTTGTACAAAAGAACTTTAAAACGAAAATAAGATGGATTATCAAAATGAATTATCAGGCAAAATCGCTTTAGTAACAGGAGGAACAAAAGGAGCGGGGAGAGCTATTGCAGAAAGACTTCTTCAAGCTGGCGCAACGGTTATTATAACTGCAAGAAACACACCCGAAAAAGAAAACAGCAATCTGCATTTTATTGCTTCAGATTTAAGTAAGGCAGAAGGAACACAAAAAGTAATAAGTGAAGTATTATCGGTTTACGGTAGATTGGATATTCTTGTAAATAACCTTGGATCTTCTTCGACACCCGCTGGAGGTTATAGCGTATTATCTGATGAAGACTGGGAATCAACCCTACAGGCAAATTTGTTAGCTCCGATACGATTAGACAGAGGATTTTTACCTCAAATGATAGATCGTAAAAGTGGTGTTATTATTCATATTGCATCAATTCAAGGTAAATTACCATTGTATGATTCGACTTTGCCTTATGCCGCTGCAAAAGCTGGACTTAGAAATTACAGTAAAAGTTTATCAAATGAAGTTACACCAAAAGGTGTCCGCGTATTGACTGTTTCGCCAGGCTGGATCAATACATCTGCATCGACAGCTTGGTTGGGTGAGATTGCGAGAAATTCAAATATTTCTGTAGAACAAGCGCAACAAGGTGTTATGGATGCACTAGGCGGAATTCCTTACGGCAGACCTGCTGAACCAGAAGAAGTTGCTGAACTTGTCGGTTTTTTGGTTTCTCCTAGAGCGGGTTATTTGACGGGAACAGAATTTGTAATCGATGGCGGAACAGTTCCAACCATTTAATCAATTCAATTTTAAAAAAAAATATTAACTATAAATATATACATTATGAACTTACCAGAAGTAATAAAAGATTTAGTAAACGCTCATAACAATTTTGACAGTACAGCTTTTTCCAATTGTTTTTCGGGTTCTGCAACAGTATTTGATGAAGGAAAAAATTATACAGGAAAAAATGAAATAAAAGCTTGGATAGAAAAAGCTTCAAAGGAATACAATGCCGTTATGAAACCAATTGATTTTGAGGGAAATGCTGGAAAAGCGGGTTTAAAAGCCGAAGTTTCGGGGAATTTTCCAGGAAGTCCAATCGTTCTTACTTACCATTTAGAATTTGAAGGAAATCATATTCAATCTCTTGAAATTAATTAAAAGTGTAAAATATCTATTAATCTAAATCAAAAAAAAGTAATGGCATTGAGGCTGTTACTTTTTTTTTGTGAAAAAATAAAACAGCTACCTTTATAAGAAATTTTAGAATCAGTATTTTAATATTTATAGAAAGAAGATTAATTAAAAAATATGGTAAACGATTATAAAAAACATGATTTGTACGGAAGGACATTAATTCAAAAAATTAAATTAACTCCGCCATTTAAGTTTGATTTTCCGGTTACGGAACAAGCTTGTTTTTTATATGTAAAAGAAGGAGATGTTAATTATCTAATAGATGACGAAAAGTTGAACGTTGCTACAAATTATTCATTGTTAGTAAATTGCATGAATTCTGGAAAGCAAATAGAAAATTCAAAACCAGACAGCAATTGTGAAATTGTCATTGTTACATTCTATCCAGAGATATTAAAGAAAATTTACGACAGAGGACTTCCATTATTGCTTAAAAAACCAGAAAATCTAATATCAAATAAATCGATAGAAAAAATTAACAACGATTTTTTAATTCAGAAATACATAGAAGGATTATTGTTTTATTTTGAAAATCCGTCTTTAATTAACGAAGATATTTTGGTTTTAAAAGTAAAAGAAATAATACTTCTATTATCTCAGACCCAAAATTCAGAATCGATACAATTGGTATTGTCACAACTTTTTTCGCCTGCAGCTTACACTTTTAGACAAATCATAGAGGCAAATTTATTTTCGCAGCTAACAATTGAAGAATTAGCGCAACAGAACAATTTGAGCGTATCATCATTTAAACGTGAATTTTCAAAAATGTACAACGATACACCAGCCAATTATATCAAAACTAAGAAATTGGAAAAAGCTGCCGAGTTACTCCAAGTTTCAAATCAGCGTATTACTGAAATCGCATTTGATTGCGGTTTTAATGATTTGGCAAATTTTACTAAAAGTTTTACAAGTAAATATAATGTTAGTCCAACAAATTACCGTCAAAAGTTAGAAGACAAAAAATAATCAGAAAAGCATTTTTTCATTAATAGAAAAATATCTTTATAATTTTAAGGAATGCTTTTTTTGTGAACTAAATTGCCAAATAATTGGACTAATTGACAAAACCATTTTTGCAGATCTATCGGAAGTTTGCTTTGTAATATCAAACAAACTAAATCATAAAAAAATGGGATTATCAAGCTTAGGAATTTTTCACACTATTATAGGTGTTGCCGCAATCGGCGCAGCATTATCGGATTTTATCAAATACGGTAAAATCAATTTGAACAAGGTATCTGGCAAAATATATTTTTACGGAACAATAGTTACTTCATTAACGTCATTAGGAATTTCTAAACATGGCGGATTTAATCCGGGACATGTTTTCTCGATTTTTATAATCTTTCTTGTTTTAGCAGCTTATTTTTTAAATGCAAAAAAGAAAAATAGTAAAAGAGCACGTTATTTTGAGAACTTTTGGCTCTCTTTTAGTTTCTTTTTATCTCTTGTTCCAACGGTTAATGAGACATTTACAAGAATTCCGCTTGGACATCCGCTGGCAAAAGACATAAAAGATCCTGTAATTGCAAATACACTTCTAGTTTTGTTTGTACTGTTTATTGTTGGTTCTGTATATCAATTTAGAAAGCAAAAATTAATCAATAAAACAGTGTGATTTTTGGCTTGTAAATACAAAAAATGCTAAATCATTTGATTTAGCATTTTCCTTTTATAAAGTCTGTTTTTTTATTTTAAAGCGTAATTTATATATCCGCCATCTACAAGAAGTTCTGTTCCAGTAATAAAGCTTGCGTTGTCTGGACTTGCAACAAAAAGTCGGACAATTTTTTTAAGACCTATGCTACACTTTTAATTTTATAAAATTCTAGTTCCATTTCTTTAGGTGTTTTATATCCCAAAGAAGAATGCAGACGTTTTCTATTA
>JASCOE010000006.1 GCA_029959285.1 Flavobacteriaceae bacterium PS02337 | reverse complement strand
TGCGCAGATGGTACTGCAGTTATGTGGGAGAGTATGTCGTCGCCTTTCTTTTCAAAAACCCTATCCAATCAGGATAGGGTTTTTTTTGTTTTTGCTGATTTTTGGAATCCTCCCTAATCGCTTTTTTTATATTATAAATTAATTTTTTAGAAGATATTTACGCTTAAAAGCTTTAAAGACTTTATTCGTTTTATTGTATTTATATTGTCAATTTTTATTTTACGCTAGAAAAAGTTATCTCTTTGAGTAGATTTTTGAAAATATAACTTTGATAAAGCTAATTTTGACGGAATAATTTAAATCTATTATTTTCTTATCTGAAATTTGTTTTACTGTTTACCATTAAAGAAATTAGTAAATTTATATATTTAGAGAAATTCTTTTAATTAATATAATATGAGAAAAAGATTTGATTCTAAAGTTGATTTTTACTTTGAAAAAGCTGAAAAATGGAAAGAAGAGCTTGAGCTATTGCGGAATGTTGCTTTGGATTGTCATCTTGTAGAAGAATTAAAATGGGGGGCGCCATGTTATACTTTTGAAAAATCAAATATTGTTTTGATTCATGCTTTTAAAAACTATTGTGCATTTTTGTTTTTTAAAGGAGCTTTAATGAAAGACCCTGATGACATCTTGATTCAACAATCAGAAAATGTACAGGCAGCGCGTCAAATTCGATTTACAAATGTTCGAGATATTTTGGATAAGAAAGAAATTCTTCAAAAATATATTTTTGAAGCTGCTGAAATTGAAAAAGCTGGTTTGAAAGTAGAATTGAAAAAAAATTCTGAATTTGAAATTGCAGAAGAACTTCAGCATAAATTTGATTTTAATATAGATTTTAAAAAAGCTTTTTACGCTTTAACTCCAGGAAGACAAAGAGCCTACTTACTTCATTTTTCTCAGCCTAAACAATCTAAAACGAGAGATTCTAGAATAGAAAAAAATATTCAACGAATTTTAGATGGAAAAGGCTTAAATGATTAAATGAAAAAAACTTTTCAATTGTATTTGTTTAAATTATAAAATCTTCAAATTTTGATTTATGTATTAATTTGTTGAACTTGCGATGTTATCAAATCAAATAATTTAGAGAGAAATTTTACTAATGAATACAGCAGAAACGTCCGAAATAACTTTAAATCATAAACAACATTTTGAAATTTTAGACGGTTTGCGAGGAATAGCCGCTTTTGCTGTTGTTGTATTTCATTTTATGGAATGGATTTATGCTGATCCAAGCCAGAATTTTATCGGGCATGGATTTTTAGCTGTTGATTTTTTCTTCTGTCTTTCTGGATTTGTGATTGGATACGCGTATGATGATCGTATTGCAAAAATGGGGCTTAAGAGTTTTTTTATATCTAGAATTATTAGATTGCATCCATTGGTTATTGCGGGGTCAATACTCGGATTGATGGCATTTTTATTAGATCCGTTTGGAGGTCATTTGGAATTATATAGCGCTGGAAAAATTATTTTGACATTTATTTGTTCAATATTTCTTATCCCATTTCCAGTGATTGCCGATCGTGGGTTTAATTTGTTTAGTTTTAATGCGCCGGCTTGGTCTTTGTTTTGGGAGTATATTGCTAATATTGTTTATGCATTTGTACTTTACAGAATTGGGCGAAGCTACTTATTACTTTTAACTATTCTTTCTGCAATTGCAATTTGTTATGTTGGATATAATTCTGGAAATTTGTTAGGGGGCTGGAGCGGTCCAACTTTTTGGGATGGCTTTGCTAGAATATCATATTCTTTTCTAGCAGGCTTACTTATTTATAGATCTAATTGGATTATTAAAAATAGGTTTGGTTTTGCAGAACTTACAATTTTATTGTTATTGGTGTTTTTTATGCCATTTTCTGAATGGAATTGGATTGCTGAACCTTTTGTCGTATTATTTTATTTTCCTTTATTAATTTCGCTAGGAGCTGGTGCTGTGCTAAAACCTAGTTTGAAAAAAGCTTGTGTATTCTCAGGAAACATTTCTTATCCATTATACATGACGCATTATGCATTTTTATGGATGTTCGGAAATTATTACACCAATTATAAGCCAGACTCATCACAATTGATAATAATTGTAATAACTTCAATTATTCTATTAGTCCTCTTTGCTTATTTAGTAATGATTGTTTATGATATTCCTTTAAGGAATTATTTGAATATTAAAAGAAAGAAAAAGCTAGAGATAAAATCTTAAAAAGTAAAAACTCCTTTATTTCTAATGGAGTTTTTTTTTGGTTGTTTTTTTATTGTAAACTGCACCACTTAATTAATTCTGGATACAATAGATCAATTTTCTTTTTCTTATTTTTCTTTCTAAGGTTTTTTAGTTCTTGGTTAAATTCTTTCATTTTTATAAAACCTCTTTCAATCATTACAGCATTTACTTCGTTATTGATTTCTTGGAGCAGTTTTTCGTCTCCTTTATAAATTTCTTCTGCATATAAAATGAAAACACAATAAGTCATATATTCATTAAATACTTTGAAGCCATCTGGATAATATTCTGTGCCATAAGTTTTAGTATTGACCCATTTTTCTCTATCTTTTAAAGCTGTATTTATTTCTGACTTATATTTTACACTTGGTTTTTCTATATAATTGTGGTTAATTTCTGTAAACATTCCTCTTGTGTTAAAAGCTTCGTTGTTTTTTTCTGATCGACCTTTTTCTTTGCTTATTGGTGGCAGTACCATTTCAATTAGATGGAAATTATTGTTTTCGTAACCGCCCGTATAATTAAGACCATTTATTAATGCGGACGTGTAAACAATGTAGCTGTTTATTTTCTGTTCAAAATTCTTTTCGAGCCAATTCCATTGATTTCTAAGATTTGAATATTGTTCGTAATCGGCAATAATCTTATTGTAAAATGGTTTTTCAGATTTATAAAAATCATCGAAATGAGATTTCTTAGCGAAGGCTTCTATTTCTGTTTTATAAGTCGTAATCGGATTTACTTCGATTTTTACATTTGCGACTTTATTTGCTGGTAATATATAATTATTGTTGGCAATTAAAATATCATTTTTTAAAGTATAAGTTTGAGCATTTCCTGTAAAGAAAATATAATTAAGAGGATTTTTTGTCAAAAGAGAATCCAATTTTTTAATGATTGATTCGTCTTTGTAAGGTTTGTATTGTTTAAGAACACGCTGATAATAATCTCCTTTTTGTTCAAACATGTCGTCATTTTGTAAGCCAAAATCGGTGATAGACAACATAATTATGAGAAGTTCTTTGACTTCATTAATTTCAATAGTGGCTTTTCCTTGATTCTCTTTTTTGAATTCATTGGAAAAATTAACTTTTTGTGCAAATGTTGTAATGGAAAGCAATAAAGCAAAGGCAGATAAAAATTTTATTTTCATAGAATAGATTGGATAAATGAGTTTTTAGAGGCGTAAATTTCCTTCAAAAATATCTTCAAAGCAACTTAATTTGAACTGTTTTTTTTATAAATTCGTTTCCACCAATCTGAATTTATATGTAGAAGAATAAATAACAATTCTGTCTATAAGCACTTCAAACATTAAAAATCTATGAATAAAATAATTACTTTTCTACTGTTGTTATTGTCTGTTTCGATTAATGCTCAAAAGGGTTTTAAAATTTCGGGAAGTTTAGAAGGTTTTGAAGAAAATACCATTGTAAAAATTCAAAAAGAAAATTTAACAATTGATAGTTGTTATTTGAAACATAAAAAATTTGAATTAAAAGGAACAATAGAAGAGGCGCCGACCGATCTTTTTTTATGGATTGGAGATGGAGAAAATGCAAAATATGTATCACTTTTTATAGGTAATGAAGCGGTTACAATTAATGCGAAAAAGCAAGATTTTCCGTATGATGTAAAACTAAAAGGCTCGAAATATGATGATGAGCGTTATGAATTTATTCAGAAAACAAAGGCGTTAAATATAGAAAGAAAAGAACTTGTAGATAAAATGTTCTTGCTAAGAGATCAGAAACTTTGGAACGACAGTTTGCAAAAAGCCTATTGGTCCAGAAAAGAGCCTTACGGTATAATTGTAAAGATTGACCAGAAAACAACTCAAATTCAAAATGAATTTATAAAAAACAACATCAATTCTTATTATGCATTGAGTTTGCTTGATGTTTACAAAACAGAATTTGAAACCAATCAATTAAATGATTTGCTGAAAACATTAAAACCGGAGTTTGCTAAATCTGTTTATTTTAAATCAATTCAAAATCATATTAAATATCCAGATTTAAAAATAGAAGACAAATTTTATGATTTTGCAGGAGCAAACCAAAATGAAAAGGCTATAAAATTTTCAGATTATTTTAAAGGAAAATATATTCTGCTAGATTTTTCAACAATTTATTGTGGTTGGTGTTTGAAAGCAATTCCAAAACTTGATGAATTTAAAAATTCCAATTTAAGTAAGTTGGATGTTGTGACTTTTTATGTAGATAAAAATCAAAAAGGTTTTGAAGGATTGATTGAAAAACATCAAAAAGATTCTAATGTAATTTGGGATAAAGAAGGTCGTTTTAGTGAAACTTATGCTAAATATAAAGTTTTAGCAACACCAACATTCTATCTTTTTAGTCCAGAAGGGAAATTAATTGAAAAATATACTGGTTACTCAGAAGATTTAGGAGAAAAAATAACTGAGATTATTAGTAAATAGTTAAGTGTTGAGATTTTGACAAATTTGTGAAATAAAAATTTCATTCTCATTTTAAAAAACTTAAAAAGCAAAAAATAATAGTATATTTGCAATATAAAAGTATATACTATACTCTATACTTTTATGTTTTAAAAAATAAATGAACCATGCTTGTAAACGAATTATCAAAAAAAACGGGATTGTCAATTCATACCATCAGATATTATGAAAATTTAGGAATGATCAAGGGATTTGCAAATGAAGAGGTGAAATCTAATAATTATAAACATTACGATGGTAATACTGTTGAGCGTTTAGAAATTATTATAGAAGCAAGAGAAGTTGGATTTACTTTAGCGGAAATAAAAAAAATATTGACAACTTGGTTCGAAAGCACTGACTCGAAACCAGAAACACTTGAGCTTTTTCAAGCTAAAATAAAAGAGATTGATGATAAGATGAGATATTTTAAACAGACTAAGGCTCTTCTTGAAAAAGTATGTGAGAAATTGAAAACTAATGATTGATATTGAATTGTCGATCCGTTAATTCTGAAAGTATATATAATGAAAAACTTGCTTGGAAATAATTGAGTTAAGATTTGTTTGTTATTTCGACTGAAAGGAGAAATCACACAAGAAATTCTGAAAAGGCTATTGCTAATCTTTCTCGATTCGCGAGTGTGATTTCTTGTTACTCGAAATAATAAAACTTTGTGTTTTAAAAAAAATGGTATAAAAAAAACTCCCTAATTTCTTAAGGAGTTTCTTGGTGGGCGATGAGGGGTTCGAACCCCCGACCCCCTCGGTGTAAACGAGGTGCTCTGAACCAGCTGAGCTAATCGCCCTATTTTACTAGGTTGCTATCGTTTGTGATTGCGAGTGCAAATATACGCTAGTTTTCGAGTTCTGCAAAGAAATTAGAATAAAAAATAAAACTTTTTTTAAAATAATTTATATCTGCTTGTTTATGAATTTGTTATTAAAATAATTTTTTTGAAGTTTTTTCTAAATCAAAAGTATATTTTAGTTCAAAGGCAGTTCTGCAACGACAAAAGTACTTCCGCCAACGTAAATAAAATCATTTTCTGATGCATTTTTCTTTGCTTCCGCGAAAGCGATTAAAACAGAATCATATTTTTCTCCAATCAAATCAAATTTTTGAGCTGCATTTTGTAACGTTTCTGCTGGCAAAGCTCGTGACGAATTTGGATTGCAGAAATAATATTGAGCGTCTTTTGGAAAAAGCGGTAAAATTGAATCTAAATCTTTGTCATTTACAACGCCCAAAACAATATGCAATTTCTCGTATTTTTCGTTTTTAATTTGATTCATAACAACCGTTAATCCGTGTTTGTTATGTGCCGTGTCGCAAATAATTTTCGGGTTTTCACCCAATTGCTGCCATCTTCCTTGCAATCCCGTATTTTTTACAACATGCAATAATCCTTCTTTCAATTGTTCATTCGAAATTTTAAAATTGGTTTCGTTATTCAAAATCGAAATCGTCTGCTGAACCGTTTTTTTATTGTGAAATTGATAATCTCCAATTAAATCAGATAAATAAATTTGATCAATTAAATCTGAAGCGAAATAAATTTCCGCATTGTTTTCTTCGGCTTTAGCCAAAAAAACTGGTTTAGTTTCATCTGTATATTCACCAATAACAACTGGAATATTTGGTTTAATAATTCCCGCTTTTTCTCCCGCAATCGCTTCTAGAGTATTTCCTAAAAACTGAGTGTGGTCTAAACCAATATTCGTAATTACCGAAACCAAAGGCGTAATAATATTCGTCGCGTCCAATCTTCCGCCAAGACCAACTTCAATAATGGCAATGTCAACTTTTTCAAAAGCAAAATAATCAAACGCCAAACCAACAGACATTTCGAAGAAACTCATGTCATTGGCTTCAAAAAAAGATTTGTGTTTTGCGATAAATTCAATCACAAATTCTTCTGAAATTTCTTTACCGTTTATTTTAATTCTTTCTCTAAAATCTTTTAAATGCGGAGAAGTATATAAGCCAACTTTATAGCCCGCTTCTTGCAGAACAGAAGAAAGCATATGCGAAGTAGAGCCTTTTCCGTTTGTTCCAGCAACGTGTATGCATTTCAGCTTCTTTTGCGGATCGTCAAGATGAGCTGCCAATAATTTGATATTCGTTAAATCTTCTTTATACGCAGAAGCACCTTGCAATTGGTACATTGGAAGTTGATTAAACATCCATTCGGTAGTCTCTTGATAGTTCATTTATTTGGATAAAATAGTTGTTGATTGAAATAAATTTCGATTTTTGTAGTTTAATATTACAGCGAAAATTATCTTTATTGCAAATTTCAAATATTTTTTAGAATTAATTATTAAAAACCAGAATTAATATATGTTTAGTTTTATTCAATTACAAACAGATACAATCGCAAATGCTTCAAATGTAGTGATCGAAAAGATTGCGCCAGAACAGGAAATTTCAATGTTTGGGTTTATAATGAAGGGAGGAGTTTTCTTAATTCCGATTGCAATTTTATTGTTTTATACTATTTATGTGATTTTTGAGCGTTATATGTATATCAGCCGTGCTTCAAAAATCGACGGAAGATTAATGCAAGATGTTGGCGATAAATTAAATTCTGGAAATATTGAATTAGCAAGAACCATTGTAGAAAGAAGTGATACAGCAGCGGCTAATATCTTAAAAGAAGGTGTTTTAGTAATCGGAAGACCAATTGCAGAAATTGAATCTAACATGGATCGCGCCGCTGACATCGAAATTGGTGAAATGGAAAGACGTTTAGGTCATCTTGGACTTATTGCTGGTATTGCACCAACTTTAGGTTTCATTGGAACCATTTCTGGGGTAATTAAAATTTTCTACAGTATTTCGGTTACAGAAAATATCAGTATCGGAAACATTTCTGGAGGTTTATACGAAAAAATGATCAGTTCAGGTTCTGGATTAATTGTGGGTATTATTGCTTATTCTGCTTACCATTTATTAAACGGAAAAATTGATGATTTTGCCTTAAAAATTCAGAAACAGATTTTAGAATTTGTCAATATAATTCAAAGAGCATAAGGTATGTCTATTAAAAGAAAAAGAAGATTTCACGCCGAAGTAGCGACATCGTCTTTGAGCGACATTATGTTTTTCCTGCTGTTGTTTTTTTTAATTATTTCAACACTGGCAAATCCGAATGTTATTAAAATGACGTTGCCAAAAGCTAAAGCAAATGAAAAAACCAATAAACAACTCATTAGTTTATCGGTTACAGAAGACAAAAAGTTTTACATTGACAAGCAAGAGGTTGATTTTGAAAACCTGGAAACAAGTTTAATGTCAAAAATAGGAACAGATAAAGAACAAACCGTAGTCGTTCGAATTCCGTTTAATTTGCAAGTACAAGATTTAGTTGATGTTTTGCAGATCGGAGTGAAGAACAACTTAAAGTTTGTAATTGCGACAAGTCCGAAATAAGAATAATTATTAGGGCGTGACCACAATAAAAAAATGGGCCAATCAGCATAACGTTGATTCGCCCATTTTTTTATTGCGGTCGGGCTATCCGCGCTACTTCGGTAGCTAGCTTCTATCCCTCACGCAAACAAAAAGAAAACAACACAATTTTGTCATTCTGAGGAACGAAGAATCACACGAGTAATTCCTCAAAGTAATAGCCAATCTTTGTCGAGTTTCGAGTGTGATTCTTCGTTCCTCAGAATGACAAACGTTCTTAATCAAAAGGAAAAAAATAAAAAAGGCTTTCAGAAACTCTGAAAGCCTTTTTTATGAGAACAGATTTAGTGAAAATCCGTGTAATTTGTGTTTTAATCCAAGCTGAAATTATAAATAATTTTTCCAACTTGTTTTGCTGCAGCTTTATCATCAGCAGACCATTTGGTGTTTAATGCTGCAATTTTAGCTTGTTCTAATAAACAACTTGCTGTATTTGTTGTTCCTTTCACTCCAGCAGTTGCGCTTATCGTTTTTCCGTTTTGGTCGACTGTAACTTCAACAACAACTTTTCCTTCTTCGTTACACGTATATTTTGGTGCTGGTTTAGATAATGCTTTTCTTCCGTTTAGAGAATATCCTGATCCACCGCCAGAACCTCCGCCAGTTCCAGCTCCGTATCCACTTCCTGTACCAATTCCGTTTCCAGTACCGTTTCCGCCTCCAGTTCCTCCGCCAGAACCACCAGAACCGTAATAACCGTTTGAGTTTAAACTCCCGTTAGCTTTTCCTTTATTTCCTGCAACTTTATCATCGCCGTCACCACCTTTGTTGGAACCTTTCATAATGCTAGCTAAAGCATCATTTGTTGAATTTGAAACTTTCGGTTTCTCTGGTACAGGTTTTTGCACCGGTTTTTCAACGGGAACAGGTTTCTTCGGTTTTTCTTTTGTTGGAATAACGACGTCATTATCGGTCGTTGTATTTTCTTGGCTAATAATAGCTTCTTCTTCAGGAGTTGATTTTGCAGGCGCTTGTTTTACATTGTTTTTTACATCCAAAACTTCGCTTTTATAATTAGCTCCAGAACCTAAATCGCTATCTCCAAAATTTACAGTTACGCCGCCACCGCCACCTCCGCCATCAGCAAGAGCTGCATTATTTTCTGGATTGTAAGGAGGCCAAAAACGTATAAAGAACAGCAATAAAATTAGTGCTGCATATAGCATAGTAGTAAGTGCCAATGATTTCTTTTTGTCTGAAGAACTCTCAGCATCAGCTCGATTACCATTAACTCTGTCTGGATTATTTTTATATGGGTTCACTTTCATTGAACTAATTTCGATTCTGAATTTTGCAATTGTATTAAATAAAAACGTTTAAAAGTAGTAAAAATTGTTTAGAATGGAAGTGTTGGGCGGAATTTAACCGCAAAGTTCGCTAAGAGTTTTTTAAAATTAATTATAACGCAAAGCACGCTAAGTTTTACGCAAAGAAACGCAAAGTTTTTATCTATTTAATTTGAGTAAATCTTTAGATTAAAATTTACAAAACTTGATCTAGACAAAGCTTTGCGAACTTAATATTTAGATATTTCTTACGCTCTGAATTAAAATAACTTGGCGTGCTTTGCGTAAAAAAACTGCTGGTTATTTAACCGCAAAGTTCGCTAAGATTTACGCAAAGAAACGCAAAGTTTTATTTATCATAAATTTGAGTAAATCTTTAGATTAAAAATTCACAAAGTCTATCTTCACATAGCTTTGCTAACTTAATATGTAGATATTGCTTACGCTCCAAATTAAAATAACTTTGAGTGCTTTCCGTTAAAAAATCTACGGCACAAAAAAACGAGCCAAACAATAATCTGGCTCGCTTAGAAAATTAAGTATAAAAAATTTACACTAATTGTTTCAATGCAATTTCAAAAGCAGTTGCACTAATATTTGTTTTTGATGAATTTAAAGCGTGAGCTTTTACAATTGCATTTTTAATAATTTCTGAAGTATCGTTAAAAATAGCTTCGTCTGTCATTTGAACCTTTTTCTCCATGAAATAAGCAAAAACTCTAGCCATTCCGCAGTTTGAAATAAAATCTGGAATCAAACTTACTTTACTGTCTACTTCTTCCATAATAGAACCGAAGAAAATTTCTTTATCAGCAAAAGGAACATTCGCTCCACAAGAAATCACTTCTAATCCGTTTGCAATTAAGCTATCAATTTGAGCTTGAGTTACCAATCTTGAAGCTGCGCAAGGCGTGAAAATTTCAGCACCAATTGTCCAGATTTTAGAATTGATTTCTTCAAACGGAATCATATTTTCAGCCACTAATTTATTTCCGTCTTTATTTAAAAACAACGTTTTAATTTCTTCAAAAGAAAAACCTTCTTCTTTAATTAATCCGCCATCGCGATCAATAATTCCAATTACTTTTGCGCCCATTTCAGCTAAATAAAAAGCAGCAGCAGAACCAACATTTCCGAATCCTTGAACAATTGCTTTTTTACCTTTTATGTCTCCGCCGTAAGTTGCGTAAAAATGACGAACCGCTTCGGCAACGCCATAACCCGTAATCATATCGGCAACAGTATATTTTCTTGTAACGTCTGGAGAGAATTTAGGATTTTCAATCACTTTAATTACACCTTGACGTAATTGCCCAATTCTATTAATTTTATCTGCTTCAGTTGGTTTAAAATGTCCGTTGAAAACACCTTCCTGCGGATGCCAAACACCACATTCTTCTGTCATCGGGATAACTTCATGAATTTCATCAACATTTAAATCTCCTCCAGTTCCGTAATAGCTTTTCAATAATGGAGAAACCGCTTTGTACCAGCGTTGTAATACACCTTTTTTGCGAGGATCGTTCGGATCAAAATTTATTCCAGATTTAGCGCCACCAATTGCAGGACCAGAAACAGAGAATTTAACTTCCATAGTTTTAGCCAACGACAAAACTTCGTTCATGTCTAAGCCTTTTCTCATTCTTGTTCCTCCACCAGCAGCTCCTCCGCGAAGTGAATTAATTACAGTCCACCCTTCGGCTTCTGTTTCAGAATCTTTCCAATTGAAAACAATTTCAGGTGCCTTGTTTTCAAATTGTTGTAATAAATCTTTCATTTTGTTGTGATATGTTTATTTTGCGTAAATGTATAAAATAGAATAATGCGAATAATGTATTTCGCATCAAATATAATAAACAAAAAAGAAAAGCCGAAAACTATTCCGTTTTCGGCTTTTGTAATATTCAAAAAATTAAGATTATTGTCCTAATAAATGTTTTTTCAAAGTTTCATCAACTGGTTTGTCAGAAAGCCAGATTCCAAATAATGCTTTTTTGAAATCAAATCCTGGAATTTTTCCTTTTAAGACTTCATTTTTACTAACGTAAACATTTTGATCTAAAGGATTGTAAGCTATAACAAAAACATCTTTTTCTGTAATAACATCGCTAAGAAAACTTTTTAACTGCTCAATTCTTGGACGTAATTGTTCCAGATTTGCTCCAGCAGATTTTTCAAAACCTGTATTCATTGCTTTTGTCAATTTGTTAGAAGAAACAATCGAAGAAGTGATTTCAATTCTAACAGCCATTTCTGTATCACTATCGATTATAAATTGCGGATCTTGGCTTAACTGTGATAAATACAATGCTTGCACATAAACTTCTAACCACATTTTTGATCTTCCACCCGCGCCATTAAGTTGTAAAGATTTCCCTTGAAAATCTATTTTTCTAGGAACATTTACACCGTTAACTTCGATTTGAGTTTGTGCCGAAACGGTCGAAAATTGTAAGCTTAAAAGCAATGTTAGTAAAAGTAAAATCTTTTTCATATTCTATCAATTATTTATTTTTAAGGCAAAAATAATGTTAATTTATCAATATTTCGATCATTTTTAGAATGTTTTTTTCTAGGCGATTTTAAGGTTAATTTTTGTATTACATTAAAAATCAAATTAGTAAGAGTTGTTTTACGTACTTTTACGCGTTTTAAGAATTGTTTAACTTTTTGACTTTAAAAGCTTGTCAATTGTGAAGATTTTGCGATGTTTTCAGAGTACTAATATGATTCTTAAAAATTAGAGTTTTTGTTGCGAAATTTACTTTCATTTTCATCAAAAGCTAAATAATTACGAAAACGTTATCGTAATCTTTGCTGATCTATTAATTTTATATGCGCGCATTGTAAATTACACTTTTAAAAAGTATCTTTGGAAGCCTTTGCATTAGAAAATCGGGCACCAAAAAAACACAAAAAAACAGAACCATCAACTAAACGGATCATCTTGAAATTTGGTTGAAAAACAATTAAAGTATATAATTATGGATTTTAATCTTACCGAAGAACATTTAATGATTCAGCAGGCAGCGAGAGATTTTGCTCAAAATGAATTATTACCGGGAGTTATTGAACGTGACGAAAAACAAATTTTCCCTACGGAGCAAGTCAAAAAAATGGGTGAGCTTGGATTTATGGGAATGATGGTGGACCCAAAATACGGAGGAAGCGGTCTAGATGCCATTTCTTATATTATTGCAATGGAAGAAATTTCTAAAGTCGATGCTTCAGCTTCTGTAGTAATGTCTGTAAATAATTCTCTGGTTTGTTGGGGATTACAAGAATTCGGAACGGAAGAGCAAAAACAAAAATATTTACCAGGTTTAGCATCTGGAGAAATTCATGGAGCATTTTGTTTAAGTGAGCCGGAAGCGGGAAGTGATGCAACTTCGCAAAAAACTACCGCGATTGACATGGGAGATCATTACTTGGTAAATGGAACCAAAAACTGGATTACAAACGGAAACACAGCTTCTGTATATTTAGTAATTGCACAAACGCATCCAGAGTTAAAGCATAAAGGAATTAATGCTTTAATTATGACGAAAGATATGCCAGGTTTTTCAGTTGGTCCTAAAGAGCAAAAAATGGGAATTCGTGGTTCTGATACACATTCTTTAATGTTTTCTGATGTGAAAGTTCCAAAAGAAAATAGAATTGGAGAAGATGGTTTCGGATTTAAATTTGCAATGAAAACGCTTGCCGGCGGTAGAATCGGAATTGCTTCTCAAGCATTAGGAATTGCATCTGGAGCTTACGAATTGGCTTTGAAATATTCTAAAGAACGTAAAGCTTTTGGAACAGAAATCTGTAATCATCAAGCGATTGCTTTCAAATTGGCGGATATGGCTGTAAATATCGAAGCGGCTCGTCATTTATGTATGAAAGCAGCTTGGGATAAAGACCAACATAAAAATTACGACGTAAGTGGCGCAATGGCGAAATTATTTGCTTCGCAAGTTGCTATGGACACTGCTGTTGAAGCGGTTCAAATTCACGGAGGAAATGGATATGTAAAAGAATATCACGTGGAGCGTTTCATGCGCGATGCAAAAATTACTCAGATTTACGAAGGAACTTCAGAAATTCAGAAAATTGTAATTTCAAGATCGGTTATCGCTGGATAATTCATTTTATAAATATAGATTAAACCCTTTCAGATTTTAGTTTGAAAGGGTTTTTTTATGAATATTCTTTTACTTTTCATAAGTTTATGCTTTCAAGTTGCTTTTCATTAAAAAACAAAACCAATTCAATATAAAACCATGAAAAAACTATACTTTTTACTTCCGTTCATTTTATTCGCGTGTAAATCCAGTACAACAGTTAATGTCGAAAAAGATTCAAAATCAGATTCAAAACAAATTGAAGTTAATTACAAAGTAAGTGAAACTGAAATTTCAGATTTCTTAAAATATCTTTCTTCAGATGAATTAGAAGGACGCGAAACAGGAACAAAAGGAATCGAAAAAGCGGCAGTTTTTTTAGAAGATTTTTTAAAGAAAAACAACATTAAACCTTATTTTAAAACTTATCGCGATACGTTGACTAATTTTAAATCTCCAGCTTTTAATATCGTTGGAGTAATAGAAGGAACAGACCCTGAATTAAAAAAAGAATTTGTGGTTCTAAGCGCGCACTATGATCATATCGGAATTGAGAAAAAGGAACAAGCTGATAAAATTAATAATGGTGCTAATGATGATGCTTCTGGCGTAACATCTGTTGCCGCAATGGCGAAATATTTTGCTAAAACAAAAACAAACAAACGCAGTATATTGGTTGTGTTTTTTGCTGGAGAAGAAAAGGGATTGTTAGGTTCAAAAAGTTTAGTTCAGAAATTGAAAAAGCAAGATTTTAATCTTTACACACAATTAAATATCGAAATGATTGGTGTTCCGATGAAAAGAGATTATTTGGCATACATTACAGGTTTTGATAAATCGAATATGGCGTCTAAAATAAACGAATATACAGGAAAAAATACCATCGGATTTTTACCAAAAGAAGCCGAATATGAATTGTTTTACAGATCTGATAATTATTCATTTTATGATGTTTTCAAAAAACCTTGTCAATCAATAAGTACTTTTGATTTTGAAAACTTCGATTTTTATCACCATGTTTCAGACGAATTTAAAGTGATGGACATTCCGCATATTACGGCATTCACACAAGAATTATTGCCTGCTGTAACCAAAATTGCAGTTTCGCCGACACAGGAAATTACCATGAATAAATAAGAGGTCATTTTACAGCATTTGATTATTTTTGTTGCATGAAAAATATTATTGTTACCGGAACAAGCAGAGGAATTGGTTATGAATTGGCTTTGCAATTTGCAAATGCAGGAAATAAGGTTTTAGCCATTTCTAGAAAAATACCTAAAACACTTTTAGAACATCAAAATATAACTTGCTTATCTATTGATTTGGCAGATGAAACAGCTTTGACAGAAGTAGAAAGTTTTCTTTCTTCAACTTGGAAAAAAGTTGATGCTGTTGTTCATAATGCAGGTGCTTTACTTTTGAAACCTTTTGCAGAAACAACTCAAGCAGATTTTGAAAGTATTTACAAAGTGAATGTTTTTGCAGTTGCTAATCTTACTAGAATCTGTATTCCGTATTTAGAAAAAGGAAGTCATGTTGTAACGATCAGTTCAATTGGCGGTGTTCGCGGAAGCTTGAAATTTGCGGGATTAGCCGCTTATAGTTCAAGTAAAGGAGCTGTAATTACTTTAACTGAATTGCTTGCAGAAGAATATAAAGAAAAAGGAATTTCGTTTAATGTTCTAGCTTTAGGTTCAGTTCAGACTGAAATGCTTAACGAAGCTTTCCCAGGTTATCAAGCTCCAATTTCTGCAGAAGGAATGGCAACTTATATTTATGATTTTACTCTTAACGGAAATAAATATTTTAACGGAAAAGTTTTAGAAGTCTCTTCAACGAATCCGTAAACAATTATGAATTATGAGTTTTGAATTATGAGTGAGAGTATTGTGAAAACTAAAAGTTTTGAGTTGGCTGTAAGAGGGGTTAATTTTTATAAATGGCTAGTTGCAGAAAGGAAGGAATTTGTAATGAGTAAACAATTTTTACGTTCAATTACCTCTGTTGGCGCGAATGTTCGTGAAGCTGTCAATGCGCAAAGTAAGCCTGATTTTATACATAAATTGTCTATTTCTCAGAAAGAATGTAATGAATCAATGTATTGGTTAGAAATATTAATTGCAACAAATTATATTACTATTGCTGAATTTGAATCCATGCACAAGCAATGTGAAGAAGTTCTGAAAATCATAAAAAGCATAATTATAACGTCAAAGAAAAAACTCATAACTCAAAACTCATAATTCATAACTAAATTGAGCGAAACTTTAGCTAAATACATTCCAGAACATGCGGTAAAACCCGTTTTTGATTTGATAGTGGCCAATCAGGTTCATTTGAAAATCGTAAACGAGCGTCAGACGCGTCACGGTGATTATCGACGCGGGCCAAGTGGAAAACATGAAATTACTGTTAATGCAAGTTTGAATAAATATAGATTTTTAATCACATTGATTCATGAAATTGCACATTTGGTAGCTTTTGAAAAGTTTGGTAGAAATATAAAACCGCACGGAAATGAATGGAAATATACTTTTCAGCGTTTAATGGTTCCGTTTATTCGACCAGAAATATTTCCGGGACAAATATTACCATTGTTGGCAAGACATTTCAAGAATCCGTCTGCAAGTAGCGATACCGATACAACTTTATCTTTGGCGTTAAAACAATATGATAAAGAGAATGATAAAAACTATGTTTTCGAAATTCCCTACGGAAGTGTTTTTAGAATCAAAAATGGTAAAGTTTTTAAAAAAATAGCTGTTAGAACAAAACGTTTTGAATGTTTAGAAATCAGTTCTGGAAAGACTTATCTTTTTAATCCAAATGCTGAAGTCGAATTGATAAACGTTCAATAAAAAATCCCAAATTCCAATTTGATGATGTTGGAATTTGGGATTTTTTTATTTGAGATTTCCAAAGAATTGGAGTTTTTTAATTATTTCATATCTTTTAAATAAGCTTCTCTAACTTTCTTAAATAGATTTGATGAGTAAACGAATTTGACGATATCTTTATTATCGGTTACGAAAATTTCTTCTTTTGTTCCTTGCCAAGCTTTTATTCCTTTCTTTAAGAAAACAATATTTTCACCAATTTCCATTACAGAGTTCATATCGTGTGTGTTAATCACAGTTGTAATATTATACTCTTTTGTAATTTCCTGAATCAAATTATCAATCAAAGTAGAAGTATTTGGATCAAGACCAGAGTTTGGTTCATCACAAAATAAATACTTCGGATTGTTTACAATCGCACGGGCAATTGCCACACGTTTTTGCATTCCTCCAGAAATCTCAGAAGGTAATTTTTTGTGAGCTTCAACAAGATTTACTCTTTCTAAAACAAAATCTACTCTTTCTTTGATTTGTGCTTTGGTGTTATTGGTGAACATTCTCAACGGGAAAGCTACGTTTTCTGCAACTGTCATTGAATCAAATAATGCTGAACCTTGAAATACCATTCCGATTTCAGTTCTTAATTCACGTTTTTCATCTTTGTCTAAGTCAGAATAAATTCTTCCGTCAAATTCAATTGTCCCTGAATCTGGCGTGTGAATTCCTAAAAGTGTTTTTAATAAAACTGTTTTTCCAGATCCACTTTGTCCTATAATCAAGTTGGTTTTTCCAGTTTCAAAAACGGTCGAAACGCCTTTTAAAACTTTGCTGTCACCAAACGATTTTTCAATGTTTTTTACTTCTATCATTATCCTAATAATAATTGAGTTAATATATAATTAAAAAGAATGATACAAACTGATGTCCATACAAACGAAACTGTACTTGCTTTACCAACTTCTAATGCGCCACCTTTCATGTAATATCCATGAAAAGAAGGAATTGTCGCTAACAACATCGCAAAAATTAAAGTTTTAATGAAAGCGTATGTAATATGAAAAGGGATAAATTCCATTTGAGCTCCAGCAATAAAATCCTCGCTAGTTGAAAATCCGCCATAAGCAGAAGCAAGCCATCCTCCAAAAATTCCCAAAAACATACTAATGCAAATTACGAAAGGATACATTAGTAAAGCTACAATTTTAGGAAAAACAAGATAGTTTAAAGAGTTAACTCCCATAACTTCTAAGGCATCAATTTGCTCTGTAACACGCATTGTTCCGATACTTGAAGTAATGTAAGATCCCATTTTTCCGGCCATAATAACCGAAATAAAAGTAGGAGCAAACTCCAAAATTACAGATTGACGTGTAGCAAAACCAATTAAATATTTTGGAATTAATGGATTAGTTAAGTTAAGTGCTGTCTGAATTGCAACAACTCCTCCGATGAAAAAAGAGATAAAGCAAACAATTCCAAGAGAGTCAATAATAAGGTCATCGATTTCTTTTAGAATTAGACTTTTCATCACAGGCCATTTGGTCTGTTTATTGAAAATTTCTTTCAGCATTAAAAAATATCTCCCGATTTGGGATAAATAACGAATTAGCATCATAATTTTTAAATATTGGCTAAGGTAAAAAGAAGTTATGAGTTTTGAGTTATGAGTTCAGCTTTTTCGATTGTTTTACCAATCAAATTAACTTTTGTTTCATTTTCTGTAAACGATAATTTCTAATAAATTTAGCTTGTTCAGGAGTGACTAATAAAGGCGTTTTAGCTTTTTTAGCTTTCAAAAATCCTTTGATATAGTCTAAAAATAGAAATGGTTTTTTCTTCATAATGGCCAATTTTGCCGAAGCAATTGCCGTGATCCAGAAACCATAACCTAAAGTATAAAAAGCTTCGCCTTGTTTGTAGCGAGCTGTTTTGTTGTAGTTTGCGCCAGTTGGTTTAAGATGTTTTACATGTAAAGATTGGTCTGTAACAATTTTCCAATCGTAATATTTACATAATAATTCATCAACTGTATCCCAGCCCATTGCAGGTTTTAAACCTCCAATTTGCTGATAAGTTTCTTTTCTGTATGCTTTTAGAGCGCCGCGAATATGATCTTTATCGGTGAGATTTTCTAAAACCCATTCTCCGTTTTTATCAATATAGCAAAATCCGCCAACCATTCCGATTTTTGGATCAGATTCGAAATGTTTGATTATAGTTTCGAAATAGTTTGAAGGAAAAATTAAATCGCCGTCTATTTTTACAATTATATCATAATCTGAATCCAGCGTTTCAAATCCTTTTTGAAAAGCCTGAATTACTTTGCTCCCTGGCAAGTGAATCGCATCTGAAGTTTTGTTTACAACAGAAATATATGGATTCTCTTTTGCAAAACTTAATACAACTTCTTCGGTTTTATCTGTAGAATTGTCATTGACAACCACAACTTTTGATGGCAAAACTGTCTGAGATACTAATGATTGTAAAGTTAAGCCAATTAAATCTTGTTCGTTGTGCGCGGGAATGACGATGTAATATTTCATAAAATAATTATGAATTGTAAATTATTAATTATGAATTTTCTCAGCTACAACAATATAATATCTCGGAGTAAAATATCTTAGTAAAGGTCTCAAGCCCAACTTTTTTACCGGATGTGTAAATTGCAAACGGTCTGTAATTTTCCATCCCGTTTTTTCTAAAAGCCAGTCTAATTGCCAATCTTCGAATTCATGATAATGTCTGTCCCACATATCTGTTTTAGAACGATATGCTGGAGAAAACCATAAACGTAAAGGAATTGAAATTAGCAATTTATCGCATTTTACGTTTTCTAAAATTGTATATGGATTTAGTAAATGTTCGAAAATTTCAAATGCAGTAAAAACAGTGTAATCTTCTGTTTGTAGCGCCGTTTGATCGTTGTCTAAATCTTCGCCTTTTGTATTTTTTACAGTATAACCATTTTCTTCCATTATTTTAGAAAACGGATTTGGTACGCCAAAATCAAAAATGGTTTCAGATGTGCTAACGTGTTTTTGTAAAAATTCTAAGGTAAGTTTGAATCTTTTATTCGGAAATGTTTTTTCGTACATTTTATAGTTTTTAACAACAAAGGCGCAAATATACTAAAAAGTCCGCATTTAAGGATGCGGACTTTTTTTAGTTTTCAGTTTAAAGTCGCAGTTTACAGTTTGTTCAACTGATTACTGCAACTGAATATTAATATCTGTAGACAAAAGCATTAATGTTCATTCCCGCTCCAACTGAAGCAAAAATAACAACATCACCTTTGTTGATTTCGTGGTTTTCAATTTTTCCTTGAAGGATTAAATCGTATAAAGTTGGAACTGTTGCCACACTGCTGTTTCCTAAATCATGAATACTCATTGGCATAATGTCTTTTGGAGCAGTTTTATCGTAAAGTTTGTAAAAACGTTCGATAATCGCTTCGTCCATTTTTTCGTTTGCTTGATGAATTAGGATTTTTTTTACTTCATCAATTGCAATTCCACTTTTATCCAAACAGCTTTTCATAGCTAGAGGAACGTTGCTTAAAGCAAATTCGTAGATTTTACGCCCATACATTTTAATGTATTTGATGTCTGGATCTAACTCTGGATTGTATGATTTTCCGAAGAAAAGATAATTTGCTTCATCATTAGCGTAAGTAGCACTTTCGTAAGCCAATAATCCTGCTTCATCTGGTGAGGCTTCTAAAATAGAAACTCCCGCTCCATCAGAATAAATCATCGAATCACGATCGTGATCGTCAACAACTCTTGAAAGGGTTTCAGCTCCAATTACCATAACTCTTTTTGCCATTCCCGATTTGATGAAAGCATTTGCTTGAAGAACACCTTCAATCCATCCTGGACACCCAAAAAGAATATCGTAAGCCACACATTTAGGATTTTTAATTCCTAATTTGTTTTTAACACGCGTTGCTAAACTTGGTAAAATATCCGTTTGATGTGTGCCCGTTTTTACATCGCCAAAGTTGTGTGCAAAAATAATATAGTCTAAAGTTTCTGCATCGATATTTGCATTAGCAATTGCTTTTTGAGCTGCAAAAAAGGCTAAATCTGATGCTGTGTATTGTGGTTCTGCATAACGTCGATTTTCGATTCCGGTAATGCCTTTGAATTTTTTTATAACGACTTCGTTCGGATAGCCAAATGGAGTTCCATCTTCATTCAAAAAAATATGTTTGTCAAAGTCTGTGTTTTTTACTTCTAAATTAGGAATATAACTCCCAATACCAATTATTTTTATTTTCATTTCCCTTTAATTATCCGATAAATTTAGCGCTAATGTATAAATAATATTATGATAACTATCATAAAAAATAGTATGCATGCATATAATTATGAAATAACAATTTTTTAGAAGATATATTGTGTTTCTTCTAATGATTTTTTAATATTTCCTAGATTTCAAACGATTGAAGAAAGTTTTTTAACGGAAAATTTTAGAATTATTTTTTATTTACTAAAAATAATTTCACAAAATAGAAATATAAAGTTACGTTTCTAAAAACTAAACGTTCTTGATTATTTTGACCGCGTGAGGGATAGGAGCTGGCTACCGAAGTAGCGTGGATAGCCCGACAGCATCCCGATAAAAGGGCGAATAAGCGTAAAGTGAGTTGGCCCTTTTATCGAGATGGTGGCACGCCCAGATGATTATTTCTGTTTAAAAGTTTCAGGTTTAAAGTTTCAAGTTCCTGCATAACGTCAAACCTGAAACTTTAAACCTAAAACAAAAAATAAACCCGACAGGTTTTAAAAACTTGTCGGGTTTGAGTATTAATAAGAAAACTAATTTTTAGTTTTCCATGTAAGCTTCGATAGGAGCACAGCTGCAAACTAAGTTTCTGTCACCGTAAGCATCATCTACACGACGAACAGATGGCCAGAATTTATTGTCAGCGATGTAATCTAATGGGTAAGCTGCAGTTTCTCTAGAATAAGGGAAATCCCAAGAATCTGTAGTTAACATTGCCAATGTGTGCGGTGCATTTTTCAATACATTGTTTTTATCATCAGCTGTTGCTGCTTCAATTTCTTTTCTGATTGAGATAAGTGCATCACAGAAACGATCTAATTCAGCTAAATCTTCAGATTCAGTTGGTTCGATCATTAAAGTTCCAGCAACTGGGAAAGAAACCGTAGGAGCGTGGAAACCGTAATCCATTAAACGTTTTGCGATATCACCAACTTCAATTCCGTTTTCTTTAAATGAACGACAATCTAAAATCATTTCGTGAGCTGCTCTTCCGCATTCTCCCGTGTAAAGAATTGGGTAGTGTTCTTCGAAACGTGCTTTCATGTAGTTTGCATTCAAGATTGCGTGTTCTGTAGCACTTTTTAATCCTTCAGCTCCCATCATTGTGATGTAACCGTAAGAAATTAAACAAACTAAAGCAGATCCGTAAGGTGCAGATGAAATAGCAGTAATTGCTTGTTCACCACCAACTTTTAAGATTGGGTTTGTTGGCAAGAATGGAACCAGTTTTTCGTTCACACAAATTGGCCCAACTCCTGGTCCACCGCCACCGTGAGGAATAGCGAAAGTTTTGTGTAAGTTTAAGTGACAAACGTCAGCACCAATTGTAGCCGGGTTTGTTAATCCAACTTGCGCGTTCATGTTTGCACCGTCCATATATACTAATCCGCCATTATCGTGGATTAATTTTGTGATTTCGATAATTGAAGATTCGAAAACTCCGTGAGTAGAAGGATACGTTACCATTAAACATGATAAATCATCTTTGTGTTCAATCGCTTTTTCTCTTAAATCTTCTACGTCAATATTTCCTTCTGGAGTAGTTTTCGTAACAATGATTTTCATTCCCGCCATCGCTGCAGAAGCAGGATTTGTTCCGTGAGCTGATGATGGAATTAAACATACATTACGGTGACCTTCGTTTCTTGACATATGGTAAGCACGAATCGCCATTAAACCTGCATATTCTCCTTGAGCACCTGAGTTTGGCTGTAAAGTTGTTCCAGCAAAACCAGTAATTACATTTAATTGTTGCTCTAATTTTTTAAGCATCGTGATATAACCTTCAGCTTGTTCAACTGGTGCAAACGGGTGAATGCTGTTCCAGTTTGGCATTGAAAGAGGCAACATTTCAGAAGCTGCGTTTAATTTCATCGTACAAGAACCTAATGAAATCATCGAATGATTCAACGATAAATCTTTACGCTCTAATTTTTTGATGTAACGCATTAACTGACTTTCTGAATGATGATTGTTAAAAACATCATGAGTCAAGAAAGATGAAGTTCTTTCTAATGAAGCTGGCAATTGACTAGCTTCTGATAGTTCAGAAACCGTAACAGTTTCTTTTCCTAAAGCTTCAGCAAAAATCGCAACGATTTGGTTGATGTCTGCAATAGAAGTTGTTTCGTTTAATGAAATTGAAACTGAATCAGCATCAGGGTAGAAGAAGTTTACTTTGTTTTTCTCTGCAACTGCTTTCACTTTTTGAGCATCAGCTTTTACTAAAATAGTATCAAAGTAAGCTGAGTTAGTTTGGTAAACTCCAATTTTATTTAAAGCTTCAGCAGTAGTAACTGCCGTTGCGTGAACTTTGTTTGCAATGTATTTTAATCCTTCTGGTCCGTGGTAAACCGCATACATTCCAGCCATAACTGCTAGTAAAACCTGAGCAGTACAAATGTTTGAAGTTGCTTTTTCACGTTTAATGTGTTGTTCACGAGTTCCTAAAGCCATACGTAAAGCTCGGTTTCCGTTTACATCAATCGAAACTCCGATGATACGACCTGGCATAGAACGTTTGTATTCATCTTTAGTTGCAAAAAATGCAGCGTGAGGACCACCGTAACCCATTGGCACACCAAAACGTTGTGAAGTTCCAACCACAACCGCAGCTCCCATTTCTCCTGGAGAAGTTAAAGCAGCAAGTGATAAAATATCTGCAGCAAAAGCTACTTTAATTTCATTTTCTTTTGCTTTAGCAACAAAAGCGCTGTAATCGTTTACCTGACCATATTTTCCTGGATATTGTAAAATAGCTCCGAAGTACTCATTTGAAAAATCAAATGTTTCGTGGTTTCCAACAACTAATTCAATTCCGATTGGAGTTGAACGTGTTTGAAGTACAGATAAAGTTTGTGGTAAAATTTCTTCAGAAACGAAGAATTTGTGTGTATTGTTTTTCTTTTGGTCTCTTGTACGAACATCAAATAATAATGCCATAGCTTCAGCAGCAGCAGTTCCTTCATCAAGTAAAGAAGCGTTTGCAATTTCCATTCCTGTCAATTCGATAACAGTAGTTTGGAAATTTAAAATTGCTTCCAAACGACCTTGCGCAATTTCTGCTTGGTAAGGCGTGTAAGCTGTATACCATCCTGGGTTTTCGAAGATGTTTCTTTGAATTGGAGCCGGAACGATAGTTGGGTGATAACCCAAACCAATGTATGATTTAAATGTTTTGTTTTTCTTTCCTAAGTCGCGAATATGATTTGCAAATTCGAATTCCGTCATTGCAGGATCTAAATTCAAAGGCGCTTTTAAACGAATATCGTCCGGAAGGGTTTCATAAACAAGTTGTTCAATCGAATCAACTCCAATAGTTTTCAGCATGTGCTGAAGATCAGTTTCTCTTGGACCAATGTGTCTTAAAGCAAAAGCATCTGTTTTCATGTAGCTATCTAATGTTTTAAATAATGTGATTCTGCTCGATTATAGGGCGTGAATAACATTTAAAAGTAAATGTGTTGTTTTTTTGTGGCGCAAAATTAAGTATTATTAATAATTTAATGGGTATTTTTAACTTCAATTTTTATCAAATTTCTAACTAAAGAGTTGATTTGTTACCAATTGATTAGATTTGAGGCATGAAACTTCTGAAACACATTTTCGATTTTTATTTAAACAGCAGCATTCACGTGGCTTTATCGTGTTATGCTTTGGTGCGAATTACGTTTCACTTCTTTCATATTCAGTATGATGAACCAATGGCACTGTTCGTTTTTTTCGGAACAATTGTAGGATATAATTTCGTAAAGTACGATGCGCTTGTTCGAGTGAAAAGAAAACCAGTCGGAATTCAACTCAAAATTATCGCTGTTTTAAGTTTCATTTCGCTGATTTTAGTCGGCTATTATTTTTTCCATTTAAAAAGAATTACACAAATTGTTTCCGTTGTAATTTTTCTAATAACAGCACTTTATACTTTACCGTTTTTCCCAAACAGAAAAAATGCCCGAAACTGGGCAGGAGTAAAAATCTACATTGTCGCGCTTTGTTGGGTTGGAGCAACTTTGGTTTTGCCTTATATAAATGCCGAAATTCCGTTTACAGCCAATTTTTTTATAAAATGCATTCAGCGTTTTGTTCTAGTTTTTGTGCTGATTTTAGTTTTTGAAATTTTAGATTTAGCAAATGATGATCCGCATTTGCAAACCGTTCCACAGACAATCGGCGTAAAACGAACCAAGATTTTAGGATTTTCTCTTTTAGTTCCGTTTTGGGTTTTAGGAATTTTGTCTTTTACACTTCACGATTTAATTATCAACCTGATAATGGTTGTAACATTAATGCTTTTTATTTTCTTCGCCAATACCAATCGATCGAAATATTACACTTCTTTTTGGGTCGAAGCCGTACCTATTTTTTGGTGGTTAATGATTGTTTTTTTGTAATTCTAAAATAGTTTCAATATGAATCTTGATAAGTTAATTGAAGAATCTAAACAAAAAGATTTAAAATCAATACAGGAAGAAGTTAGTCAAATAATGCTTGATAAAAAATATAGTACAGATATTTTTACAAATTACACGTTTAATGGATTTTATAGAGCAAGGGTTCACGATAATATAGAAGGCTATTATAAAAAAGGTATTTTAAACAAATTTATTAATGAAAAGGAATTTTGGAACCCTCCTATTGAGTATGCAAGTATGGGTAGGTGTAATGATAAATGGGAGAGTATTTTTTATTGCGCAAGTGATTTTATAACTGCAGTTCTTGAAGTTAAACCTAAAATTGGAGATTATATTACAGTTTCTAACTTTCAGAATTTTTACACTAATAATGTTCCTCAATTTAGAATAAATGCAATTGGGAAAGCATATTTATTAAAGATTCCCCATCTTAAAAAATTATTTGAAGGTTACATTGTAATGGAAGATCAACTTGAAATGGATTCCTTTTTAGATAAATTATTTCATCAAAATGTGGATTCAGACGAACTATATAAATATAAGTTAAGTGTTGCTGTATCTCGTATTTTTATGACCGATGGAACTAATATTAGAAAAGATATTTTTCAAACAGATGGTTTATTATATCCCAGTATCATTAGGAATAAAGAAAGTTTCTGTTTTGCTTTGAAGCCATGGTGGGTGCATTGTTATTTTGAAATTAAATCTATTCAAACTATTCAAATTCTAGATATAGGCAAAGATTTTATTAAGCTAAAATTGTTAAGAAATGGTAAACCAATGGGACATAAACTTTACCCTAATGATTTATTTAATATTTATTGGATGAATTCGCCAAAAGAAACTCTAGAATTTGAGATTATTAATTTTGATTAGTAAACAAACGAAATCGGCAAACAATATTATTTCGTTTTCTGTTCAGCCAAAGCTTTATTCAATTCAGCTTTTGCTTCATTAAGTTTTTTTCTCTTTTTATCGATTTTTTCTTTGCTCTCTTTGTCTTTAATCGCTTCGTTCAAATCGGCAGTTCTTTCATTTACTTTTTGCTGTTTTTCTTTTACTTTTTTGTCAAGATCTTTGTTGACTGTTTTGGTGCTGCAATTTTTCTTGGTTTCCGTAATAGCTTCTTCAATACCTTTTATCTGACTTTGATTTCCAGCTTTTTTTGCAGCAGCTAATTTTGTGTTCAATTCACATAATTTTCTTTCGCAGCCTTTTAAAGTGGTGCAGTTAGTTTGAGAAAATCCAATAAAAGAAATGGCAAAAAAAGCTAACGATATTATTTTGGTTTTGATTGTCATAATTCTGATTTTAAATTATATACTTTATTAAAAGTACTAAATTTAAATTAGACCTATTTTTTCAGAAACCTCTTTCAAAACTTTATTCCTTTCTAAAAGAAAATTAGTAAGATGCTTTTCTAAAAACAAAATATCAAAAAGTTCCCCGAATATTCTAAACGGAGTTTCATATTGCAATTTGTCTTTCATAATTGTAAAACCACTTTCTTCTTCAAAAAAATGTTCATGTTTAAACGATTTGAATTTTCCTTTTTCCATTTCATCCACAAAATAATCGTAGAGATTCATTTCGGTAATTCGGCTTTTGTGTGTGAGATAAAATCCGAAATGTTTGCCACGCCAAGTTACCGTTTCGTTTAAATTAATTAAACCAGATGTTACGCCGTCAATTGCTTTTTCTTTAGACGGACTTGCAGATTGTTGGTGAATGTCGATATTTCTTGAAGCATCAAAAACGATTTGTTTTGAGGCGTTTATTTTGGTTGTTAGGTGTATTGTTGTCATGAATGGCAAGGAAAATTATAATTTGATTTTAAAAATAATCCTAGTGTAATTGCAACTAATGAATATGAAATTGCAATATCGGACCAAAGTGTGCCACTAAGTATATTTGTTGTTACCCAAATTCCAATTACTACAGTAAAAATGAAAAATGATTTTATATAGATTGGTTTTATGTTTTTGTATTTAATAAGTTCAAAAAAAAGAATGAAAAAAAGATAGGTTGGTATAGAGAATACTAGCCCTATAATTACCATAAGGGGATATATTTCTATAAAGCCCAATACATTTTTAGTGGTAGAATTAGGCACATAACTTTTTAATGTTAAGATTATTGGACTGCATAATAATGTTAAAATCCAATGGCCAAAAATAAATGTTCTATTCATTTTTTAATAAATTTTTTAAAGCCTCATCAATATTTCCAAATTTAAACTGAACCCCATTTTCTAAAAGTCGTTTCGGAACTACATTTCTGCTTTTCAAAACCAATTCGGTTTCAGTTCGAATAAAAAAAGAACCAATTTCCAAAAAGAATTTATTCATCGGAATTCCGAATGGAAAACCAACTGCTTTTCTTAGTTTCTGCATAAAATCAGCATTTCGAATTGGTTCTGGAGAAACAATATTGATAACGCCAGTAATTTCTTTTTCAATAATAAGATCAATCGCATTTACAAAATCTTCTTCATGAATCCAACTTATAAACTGATTTCCTTTTCCTTGTTTTCCTCCAAAACCAAATTTCGCCAAAGTCTTCAACGGAATAAAAGCGCCACCGTTTTTCCCTAAAACAATCGAAGTTCGCAAAGCTGTTTTTAAAGTATTGGGAGTTTCAGTTTTTAAGAATGCTTTTTCCCAAGAAAGCGCCACATTTATAGAAAAGTCATTTCCGATTTCGCCGTCAACTTCGTCCATTTGTTTGTCTAAAGAAAATCGGTAAATAGTTGAGGTCGATGAATTCAGCCAATGTTTCGGCGGATTTTGACAATTTAAAACTGCTTTATTTAGAATTTTTGTGCTTTCGATTCTTGACCAAAGAATTTCTTTTTTGTTCTTTTTCGTGTAACGGCAATCAACAGATTTTCCTGCGAGATTAATTAAAACTGTTGCATTTTCTAATTCTTTTTCCCAACCCGAAAATGTTCTGGCATTCCAGTTTACGTATTTAATTCCGTCAATTGTCTGCGATTTTCCTCTTGTTAGAATTACAATTTCGTCAAATTTATTTTTGAAATGATTGACTAAAACTTGTCCAAGAAAACCTGTTCCGGCTGCAATTATGAGTTTTTTCATTGTGTATAGTTTTTTTTTGCCACTAATTTCACGAATTCACATTAATTTTTTTAAAATATTAATTCGTGAAAATTCGTGAAATTCGTGGCGAATCTTTTTAATTAAGAATCAAAAGCAAAGCAAGAATTCTGTATAGAATCCAAGTGAAAGATAGATAAAAAGGAAGTTTTAAAACTTTAACTCTTCTAAAATGTTCTAAAAACATAATCAAAACCGTAACTCCAAACCAACCTAAAATAATAGTTTGCGGAAGTTGGACGAACTGACTCAAAATTAAAATCGGCGTTAAAATTAAACTTCCCATCAATGAAACAGTCATTAAATTTCCTGCGTAATTGAGAATCGTTTGTTTGTTGAATTTCAAAAGGAATAAACTTTGAAAAACAATTTGTCCTAAAGCTAAAACAATTTCTCTTGTAATATTATATTTTGGTAGATTCAGAATCAAATTAGAATATCCAAAAAGAATAAAACTTGTTATCGTTAAAGCAAAACCAATAAATAGAAATCTGTATTTATAATTGAAATCTGGCGTACATTGTAATTTGTTTTCGTCTTTTACATTTCCCGGAATAATTACTTTTCTATTGTAAGAAACAAAAGAATACATTTTTTTTAAAATGAAATGAATTGGTTTTATCGTTGCAATTTTTTCAATTAACGGAAAAGAAAATCCAACCACTTTTATCAAACTATCAATTCCGTAAATAACAGTTTGCGTTTTATTGTCGACCAAAGCAATTTCGTTTGGCGCGCGTTTCAAGTCCACAAAATTTTGTTCTTCGGCAGATAATTGGCAATAAGATTTTCTTCCATTTTCATCAAGCATTCCGCTTTTGACAAATCCAGTTGTGTATAAACTGCAAAGCGGACAATCTTCATCATAAAGTAAGGTTTGGTTTTCTAACGTTTTCATGATTTTTGGTTTTAAAGATGAATAGTTTTTATGCGTAAAGTTCTTCTTCGAAAGGAATCAACTCAATTTTTCTTTTATTTTTAACTGTAATTTTTGATCCTTCAGCCAAGAAAATTGAGATTGGTTTTTGAGTTTGAAGAAATCCAAAATCGCGTCCATAATTTTTTTCGAAATCAATATCAATTTGATGATTTAAAACTTCAAATTGTTCCCATCTCGGATGCGTTACTTCATATTCAAAAGTAGTTTCTTCGTTAATTTTAGTATATCCGAAATAATGTTCGGTAATAAATTCGGCTTCAGAATCGATTTCGATTTTGCTTAAATCTTTTTTGGTTTCAATTTCAATTGTACTCCATTCTTTGTCATTCTTCCATTGATAAATAAAAGTATTGCTGTTTTTGTTTGCAATAATTTCATGTCTCATTTTTTGAGTTTCATAATGTTCCTGATACAAAGTATTTGCAATAAATGTGATGGCTTTTTTAGGAACAATTTCTTTAATGAAAACTACGCCGCGTTTCCATTCTCCATTTTCAAAACGTTTTACATAAAATCTCAAATTCACTTCTTCAAAATTGATATGAAACGGAACTTTCAATCCTAAAACTTTGGTGTTTTTAAACATAAACCCAACCAAACTAACATAGCATTTGTTGTTCCAAATATCAATCTCCGTTCCTGCGGGAAGATATTTTTCTAAAATTTCAGCATCAACTTCATAATTGAAAAGTGCTAAATTTTTCCATTCTGCTTTTAAGAAGTTCATTTGTGTGCTTTTTTATAGATTAATATTGATAGATAAAATGCTAGTATTGTTGGTATTCCTGTTACAAAATAAATATTGAAATCATGAGAAGGAAAAGGATTTATAAAGATTAGAACAAAATAAAAAACTACTCCGATGATGTATAATTGAAGAAATTTGTTTTTGGGTTCATCAGATAACATAGAACCTCCAATAGTGACTTGAAATAATCCCGTAAGGATGCTAAACAATAAACCAAAGACAATAAAATCTAATATTTTAAAGAATGCCAATAAAAAAGTTATTGAAGGAATTCCAACAAAGAAATAATTTAAGTAATTAATGTTTTTCATAGTTATTGATTATTTTAAACTTTCAGAAATAATTGAAAGTTTGAATTAAATTTTTTAAGTTGAAGATTATTTCATCATTTTGATAACCAATTTACCTAGCCAATTGTCATTAAATTCAGTCATTTTGTCCAGCATGTTATCTGCTTTTAAAACGAAATCATACAATTTAGTAGTTTGATCTACGAAATGTTTTTCTTCTGCCGAATCTTTCGCTTCAATAGTTGAAACCTCTTTTAAGATTTTCAGCGTTGGTTTGATTTCTCTTTTACTTCTTTCTCTGGAAATTTTAACTGCTAATTCGTCTAAATCTTTTTCTGCGGTAAAAAATTCTTTTCTTTCTCCCGCTTTGTATTCTTTATAGACAATTCCCCAATCCATCAAACCTCTAAGATTCATACTTGCATTTCCACGAGAAATTTGCAATTCTTCCATAATATCTTCCATCGAAACAGGTTCGTTCGAAACCATTAATAAAGCGTGGATCTGTGCCATCGTTTTATTAATTCCCCATTGAGATCCTAATGCTCCCCAGGTTTGTACAAACTTATTTTTTGCTTCTTTGAATTCCATAGTTCAAATGTAAGTAAAAGTTTTTAAACTTTCAAAAATAATTGAAACTTATTTAACGAATTATAAAGTTATGTTAATTGAAGGTCTGAATTTTCGATTAGCTTATGATACCGTTATTTTTGTAAAAATCACATTTATGGAATTATACTACACTTTTTCGGTGCTAATTGTATTGGCATCTTTCTTCGCCTATTTAAACTTAAGATTTTTAAAACTTCCCGGAACCATAGGAATTATGATTATTGCGATGTTAGTTTCAGTCGGAATTCGTCTTTTAGGAGATTCTTATTTTCCTTCAACTACGAAACATTTTTTTGATTTAATAAAACAATTCGATTTCAACGAAATTCTGATGGGAGCGATGTTGAATTTTCTTTTATTCGCTGGGGCTTTACACGTAAACATTTCCGATCTTAAGGAACAAAAAGTTCCTATTATGATTTATTCAACGGTAAGCGTTGTGCTATCGGCTTTAATCATTTCGATGTTACTTTATTATATCGCGCCACTTTTAGGAATAAAAATCCCTTATGTATTTTGTTTGGTTTTTGGAACCTTAATTTCACCAACCGATCCAATAGTAGTTTTAGGAGTTCTAAAAGAAGCTAAAGTTCCTAAAAGAATCGAAACCAAAATTGTTGGAGAATCGTTATTTAATGATGGAGTAGCGGTAGTAATGTTTGCTGTTGTTTTAAAATTGGCAACTGATCCAACATTTGATATGAGTTTTGGCTCAATCGCTTGGCTTTTTGCTAAAGAAGGAATTGGCGGACTTTTATTAGGAGCTGTTTTCGGATTTACAGCATCAAATGTCATGAAAAAAATTGACGATTATAAAGTTTCGGTTTTAATCACACTTTCTATTGTTACAGGAGGATTTTTAGTTGCCCAAGCATTACATGTTTCTAGTCCGCTGGCAATGGTTGTTGCTGGATTAATTATTGGCAATTATGGTAAAAAAGTTGCCATGAGTGAAGTCACTAAAGATTATCTTGGTAAGTTTTGGGAACTTGTAGATGAAATCCTGAATGCGGTTTTATTCCTTTTTATTGGTTTTGAATTACTGTTACTTCCAGATTTGAACAAACAATTACTGACAGGTTTTGTCGCCATTTTCATTGTGTTGTTTGCCAGAATTTTTTCAATAGTTTTACCGTGGAAATTTTTCGATATATTTAAGTTTTTCGGAATCAAATCTGCATACAACAAAGGCTCTTTGATGGTTTTGGTTTGGGGAGGAATTCGTGGCGGAGTTTCTATCGCATTAGTTCTTTCTATGCCTGAAGGAGAATATAAAAACCTGCTTTTGGAAGTAACTTATATTGTGGTATTGTTTTCAATTGTTGTACAAGGACTTACTGTTGGGAAATTAGCTAAAAGAGTTTTGGAAAAAGAGTAAAGATTTAATAGAAATAAGAGTAAAGAAACAAGATTTTTTTCTTTGTCTAAACATTATAATAAAGAAAAACCCTGTAAGTTCTTTTACAGGGTTTTTCTTTATCGTTTATCTTCTTTAGAATAATTAGATTCTCCGTTAATATTAATTTCAGTTCCTAAAAAATGAGGTTGACGATTTCTCAAAACATCTAAAAAAGATTTGAAAACCGAGCCATATTCTCTAAAGCGAACATAATTATATCCTAAATATTCTCCTCGATTTGCAGAATATCCAGCCGATTTTATGCCCAATTTATTTCCGATGTAAATCGCCCGATTTAAATGGTATTCCTGAGAAATTAAAGTTGCTCTTTTAATTTTGAAAATATGTTTTGCACGATACATTGTTGAATACGTATCAAAACCTGCATAATCGATAAAGATTTTGGTAGTGTCAACGCCGTGATTGAAACAGTAGTTTTTCATAACTGTTAATTCATCATATTCTTCACGTCCGTTATCTCCAGAAAGTAAAATTTTATTGATGCGTTTTGCTTTCCAAAGCATAATTCCAGCATCCAAACGATCTTTTAAATATTTGCTCGGCTGATCTCCATTAATTCCTGCACCAAAAATAATTCCGACATCATTTTTAGGAAACTTTTTTATCGAATAATAAATGTTCTTTTTAGTGGAAGATTTGACATAGTAATTTACCGAAACGACAGCAATCAATCCAATAAGTATAAGATAAAGGGCTATTTTAAAATGTTTTTTCACGGCTTGTATTTGTAAGATTAAGATTTAAAAATACGAAGATAGCTAAAGTAAAATCAAATAAAAAACCGAAGTATTTCTACTTCGGTTTCTAATATTCTAAGAAGTCTAAAAATCTAAGAAAGTCTAAAGTAATCCTGCTCTTTTCAACAAAGCTTCCGGTTTAGGTTCTTGACCTCTAAAACGTTTATACAAAGTCATAGGATGTTCAGTTCCTCCTTTAGAAAGAACGTTATCTTTGAATTTTTTCGCAATTTCTTCGTTGAAGATTCCATTTTCATGGAAATATTCAAAAGCATCAGCATCCAAAACTTCCGCCCATTTGTAGCTGTAATATCCAGAAGAATATCCACCTTGAAAAATATGAGAAAAAGCTGTACTCATTGCATTTTCTTTTACATCAGGATATAATTGTGTGTTGGCGAATTGTTCTGTTTCAAAAGCTTTTAAATCGCTAATGTTGGTTGGATCTTGTCCGTGCCAAGCCATGTCTAATAATCCAAAGCTTAATTGACGCAAAGTTGCTAAACCTTCTTGGAAACTTGCACTTTCTTTAATTTTTTGCACATATTCAATCGGAATAATTTCTCCCGTTTCATAATGATTCGCAAACAAAGCCAAAGCTTCCGGTTCGTAACACCAGTTTTCCATAATCTGACTTGGTAATTCTACGAAATCCCAGTAAACAGAAGTTCCTGATAAACTTGGATAAACTGTGTTTGCCAACATTCCGTGTAAGCCGTGCCCAAATTCGTGGAATAAAGTCGTTACTTCATTAAAAGTCAATAACGAAGGTTTTGTTTCGGTTGGTTTCGTGAAATTACAAACGTTCGAAATATGCGGTCTTTCATTTACGCCGTCTTTTACATATTGTGATTTGAAAGAAGTCATCCAGGCACCGTTTCTTTTTCCTTTTCTTGGGAAGAAATCCGCATAGAAAATCGAAACCAAATTGTTTTCGGCATCTCTCACTTCATAAGTTGTAACTTCTTCGTGGTATTTATCGATATCAAAAACTTCCGTAAAAGTTAAACCGTATAGTTTTTTGGCAACGGTAAATGCGCCATCTAAAACTTTTTCTAATTGAAAATAAGGTTTCAGTTTTTCATCATCTAAATTAAAAAGCTGTTGTTTTAATTTTTCAGAATAATAAGCTCCGTCCCATTTTTCCAATTGATCGATTCCGTCCAGTTCTTTCGCGAAAGCAGTTAATTCAGAAAATTCTTTTTGAGCTGCAGGTTTTGCTTTTGCCAACAAATCATTCAAAAAAGAAAAAACTTTCTCCGGGCTTTCGGCCATTCTTTCTTCCAGAACAAAATGTGCGTGCGTTTTGTAGCCTAATAAATTGGCTCTTTCAAAACGCAGTTTAGCAATTTTTAAAACATTTTCCTGATTGTCGAATTCGTTATTCTGAAATGCTTTTGCTCCGAATGCAATTGCCATTTTTTTACGTAATTCACGATTATCGGCATAAGTCAAAAACGGAACATAACTTGGATGATCTAAAGTGAAAATCCAGCCTTGATTTTCCTGGTTTTTTGCTAATAATCTTGCCGCTTCGATTGTGCCTTCCGGTAAACCAGATAAATCTTTTTCATCGGTTAAATGCAATTCGAAGTTATTGGTTTCTGCCAAAACATTTTCACCAAATTGTAAACTCAATTTTGATAATTCTTTGTCGATTTCTCTTAATTGATTTTTCTTGTCTTCTGGCAAATTCGCTCCGTTTCTTGAAAAACTTTTGTATTTTTTATCTAATAAAGTGGTTTGTTCAGGATTTAAACCTAAACTGTCTTTCTGATCATAAACCGTTTTTACTTTTGCAAATAAATCAGCGTTTAAGCGAACGTCATTTCCGAATTCAGAAAGCCAAGGCGAAACTTCCTGAGCAATTTTCTGCATTTCATCATTCGTTTCAGCCGAATTTAAATTGAAGAAAATACTAGAAAGACGATCTAAAATATCACCCGAAAAATCCATCGCTACAATTGTATTTTCAAAAGTCGGTGTATCCGGATTATTAACGATTGCATCAATTTCGGCTTTAGCCAAAGCAATTCCTTCGTTGAAAGCAGTGACATAATCTTCGATTTTAATTTGCGAAAAAGGTGCTGTGTTATGTTTGGTGTTGAAATATTGGGTTAAGATACTCATATTGCATTTTTTTATCCTGCAAGGTTTTCAAAACCTTGTAGGTGTTTTAGAAGTATTTGATTTTGATTGTGATAATCAGACCTACAAGGTTTTGAAAACCTTGTAGGAATTGTGAAGCGTCTTACTTCTTCAAACCTTCAGCAGCTTTATTTACCGCTGCTTTCAATTCTTCTTTATAAGAAATAATAGTATCTAAAACTTTTTTATCGTGACTTCCGATGATTTGTGCTGCTAAAATTCCAGCATTTTTTGCACCATTTAAAGCTACAGTTGCAACAGGAACTCCGCCTGGCATTTGCAGAATCGATAAGACCGAATCCCAGCCATCAATTGAATTGCTTGATTTTACGGGAACTCCAATTACAGGGAGCGGAGACATTGAAGCTACCATTCCAGGTAAATGTGCCGCACCGCCCGCACCGGCAATAATTACCGAAATTCCGCGAGTATGTGCATTTTTACTGAAATCGAATAATTTCTCCGGCGTTCTGTGTGCCGAAACGATATCTACTTCAACTTCTACATTAAATTGTTTTAATATGTCGATTGCATCTTGCATAACTGGCATGTCTGAGATGCTTCCCATTATAATAGCTACTTTGCTCATTTGATTTTTTTGTTTCAGGTTTAAAGTTTCAAGTTTTGTTGTAACTGAAAACTGTTTTATTTTTTTGGTTATGATCTTAATTTAAGCAGAATCGTATAAATCAGAAATAAAACGAAAATTATTAATACTAAGAAAGATAGAACAAGAATTATAAATAGGATAAAACTTTTTATTCTTTCTCCCTTATATTCATATTTATCTGTAAATTTTTCAAAATGAATTTTAAACAAATTTGATTTGTCGTCTAAATTCAAAAGATTCATTACTACTTCTACAAAATCCATAAGCTAATAAATTCGTTTAGTTTGCTTCGAGTTTGCCAACTGCGACTGAAAACTGATTACTGAGAAATCACTTTAATAGTATTCTTAACTTCCTCAGCGATTCGTCTTGCTTCCTGCATATTTTCGTTTACGATTGTAACGTGTCCCATTTTTCTAAACGGACGCGTTTGTTTTTTACCGTAAATATGTGGAGTAACTCCGTCCCATCCTAATATGGTTTCGATGTTTTCATACACGACATTTCCAGAATGACCTTCAGCGCCCACTAAATTTACCATAATTCCGGCAACTTTACTGTCTGTGTTTCCTAATGGAAGATCTAAAATAGCGCGTAAATGATTTTCGAATTGTGAAGTATAACTTGCTTCAATTGAATAATGTCCGGAATTGTGTGGGCGAGGAGCAACTTCGTTTACCAAAATTTCATCTTCGTTGGTTTGGAACATTTCAACAGCCAAAAGTCCAACGTGATTGAATTTTTCTGAAACATTCAAAGCAATTGCTCTGGCTTTTTCAGCTACTTTTTCATCGATTCTTGCTGGGCAAATTACGTATTCCACTTGGTTGGCTTCTGGATGAAATTCCATTTCTACAACTGGATATGTTTTAATTTCTCCTGATGGATTTCTTACCACAATTACCGCCAATTCATTTTTGAACGGAACCATCGTTTCTGCAATACATTCTACGTTTGGTAAATCGTCCATGTCTGAAATCTGACGAATTACTTTTACGCCATTTCCGTCGTAACCAAACTCGGTGCATTTCCAAACAAATGGAATTGTGATTTCGTTGTTTCCAACTGATTTTTGCAAATGCAACGGACTTTCAAATCGCAAATATGCTGCGGTTGGAATATTACTTTCAGTATAAAAATCTTTTTGAGTTCCTTTATTCTGAATTCCTTTTAAAGTTTTAGGAGATGGATATACTTTTACGCCTTCGTTTTCTAATTGTGTTAAAGCTTCAAGGTTTACCAATTCGATTTCGAAAGTCAAAACATCGACTTGTTTTCCGAAGTTGTAAACCGTTTCATAATCCATTAAATCGCCTTGGAAGAATTTATTACAGGCAATTTTACTTGGCGCTTCGTCGCTTGGATCCAGAACGTAAGTTTGTATATCAAATTTTCTAGTGTCGAACAAAAGCATTTTACCTAATTGTCCGCCGCCTAATATTCCTAATTTAAAATCAGAAGAAAAATAATTCATTTTGTGTTGTGTTTTTGCAAAGATACTTTTTAATCTTTTTTTAGCCAAAATTTAGTTTTTTTTGCCACAGATTAAAAGAATTAGAAAGGATTTTTTTGTTTGCCACGAATTACACAAATTTTCACGAATTATTTTTTTTAAAAATTCGGTCTAAAAAAATTAGTGGAAATTTGTGTAATTCGTGGCAACTAAAACTCCACAAAGAGAGAAATCTTTTTAATCCTTTTAATCTGTGGCTAACAAAAAAAAACTATTTTATTTTCTTCAAAACTTCTTTGGCTACAGCTTTGTATGCCGCTGAATGATCTCCGAAATCTTTATCTATAATTACTTTTAATTCAGGGTGAATCCAATCGTAATAATTTCCTAGAATGTATAAAGTTCTTATAGAATACGCTTTTGTAGCAACTTTAGTATCATTTATTAGCCAATCAAAAGAAGCTTCAATGCAATCTTGAAGGTTTTCTTCTGAGAGTTGAATTCCGTTTTCGTTTTTCTTATAATGTGATTTTACCAAAAGTTGAGTAACTTTTGCAATTGGCCGAAGTGAACTTTCATCTTTTAAAATTTTTAAATTCGAACAGAAAAAATCAAGATGAGGTTGCAACCAAAGTAATTCTTCGTAAGAAACAAATTCTAAAATCCAGCAAGCTTTATGATTGTTTTTGTCTGAAGGCGTAAAACAGATTGAAACTAATTCGCCAAAAAGGTCAGGATTTTCCAAAACATCTTGTGCTGCTTTTAGCCGATTTTCTCTATAAGCATTTACATAATCCAGTTTTTTTTGTAATTCAGACAGCATCTTCTAGCGGTATTTAAAAACTTAAGCTAAAATACGTAATTTAATGAGATATTTCCGTAAAAGTTTATCGGTAATCCAGGATAATAAAATCTTGGTTGCGCATTTCCAACGCCAGTTGCATTGGTTAAAATCATAGAAGCGTATTTTTCGTTCATAACATTATTAATTCCCGCATCAAAATGTGTTGTTAAATTCGATAAAATTTCAAATTGATAACCTGTTTTTAAATTTAATAAAGAATATGAATCTGAAAAATTAGCATTAGAATCGTTCATTGGAATTTTATCTGTGAACTGAAAATCGGCACTAAAGTAAAATCCAGAAGTTGTATTTAAAGTAAAACCAGCACTTGCAGTATTTGCAGGAACTCCAGTTAGTTTGTTTCCAGAAAAATCATTTCCGTTGTCTACAAAATCTTTAAATTCATAATTTCCGATTGAAGCTCCGATATAGGAATTTAAATTGAAAATTCGATTTATTGGCCAATTATGATTTAATGAAATTTCAATTCCTTCATGAAAAGTTTTCCCTGCATTCACGCCTTCATATTGATCATCGCCGATTCTTTTTGCAACCAATAAATCTTTAATTTCCATTCTATAAATGGCAATTTGAGTATATAATTTTTTATTGAAAAAATGCAATTTTCCGCCCAATTCAAAATTGTAACCCGTTTCAGGTTTAATGTTTTGATTGATATTTCCTGTTGAAGTTAAAGTTTCTTCGGTTGCGGGAAGCGAAAATCCTCGGCTTGCAGAAAAGTAAAAAGTTTGTACTTCATTTGGTTTAAATAAAAAAGAAAGTTGAGGTGAAAAAATCCCATCATAACTATATTTTTCTTTTGGACTATTCGCGGAAGCGGGAAAATCATTCTGAAGTTCGAATTTGGTTTTGTTGTAATTTAATCCTGCCTGAATTTCGAATTGATCAGAAAGTAAAGTTCTAATTTGGGAGAAGATATTATAAAAATGTCTTTTTTGATCGGTTGCTGTAAGTTGATCGCCTTGTAAACTTCCGTTTCCATTATTTTGCTGATAAAGATTTTGAAAAGTATTTCCGTTATAATTATCTCTGAAATATTCTAAACCAGCAATAAATTGATTTTTGATTTTTCCGATATTAAAATCTCCCGAAAACTGAGTTCGCACGCCCGAAGCAAAAGTATATTGACGTAAAATATCAAACGGACGCGGTTCGTTGCTGTCTTTGTAATTGATGAAAACTGAAGTTGAATTTTTTAAATTTTCATTAATGGAAAAATCATAAGACAATCCGCCCAAAGTCGATTTGTATTCTTTAAAACCTTTTGAAGCAACCCAAGTCGGCGCGCCCGCTTGAGGATTATTACCAAAAGTGGTTTTATTAATCGAACTTGGAATATAAGCTTTCAAATAAGTATAATTCGAAAAGTAAGTCAGTTTGCTGTTTTTCTTTCGAAATAATTCTCCGCCAAGCGTAATTCCTTCCCGATTGTAAGCGCTGTTTTGGCGCCATCCGTCTGTCTTTAAATTGTGGTAACTCAGATTTAGAGAAGAACTTTTTTCATTCAAATCAAAACTCACTCTGTTTTTTAATAATCCAAAAGAACCAAAAGTAGAACTAACTTCAGTTTGATAATTTCCTTTTTTTAAAGTTTGAGGCGAAATTAAAATTGCACCGCCCAAACCCGCGCCGTAAATACTCGAAAGCGGACCTTTTATAATTTCAATTTGATTGATGTTTTGAAGATCAATATCGTCAATTACGGTTTCACTGTTTCCAGAAGTCAAAGGGATACTTCCATAAAAAGCACGAATTTTATTAGTACCGTATGGAGTTCTCGCGCCAATTCCGCGAATCGAAATTCGGGTTGTCGTAATATTCGAAGATTGCATAAAAACACCCGGAATCGTATTAATGACATTGCTAATATCTGTGGTGTTATTTCGAAGTAATTCTTTTTCAGATAAAACACCAATAGAAGCAGGACTGTTTTGCAAATCACGATTGATGTGAAGCGGACTTATTAAAACTTCGTTTAGTTTTTGAGTTTTTGTAGTATCAATATTTTGGACTTCTTTTTCTTGTGAAATTGTATTTTGAAAAATGAAAAGTGCAAAAAGAAGAAGAAAATATTTTTTTAAAATCATAAAATGAGCTGATTAAAATGCAGTTTTTATTTTAACACATAGAAACATAGCATTGGTTGAGGCAAAAAAGGCGTTTCGAATTTTCAAATAACTTCTTTTTAAAACAAAATCTATGTCTCTATGTGTTTAAAATCTTTATGTTTAAAATTATTTATTCGCTGTAACTTTCCAAATTGTATTTCCGCTATCATCATTTACCAAAAGCGATCCGTCGTTCATAACAGTAACAGCGACCGGACGTCCGTAAACTTCCGCTTTATCATTGTCAGAAATAAAACCAGTTAAAAAATCTTCTGGTTTTCCTGAAGGTTTTCCGTCTTTAAAAGGAACGAACAAAACTTTATAACCTGAAATTACAGATCGATTCCAAGAACCGTGCTGACCAACAAATGCTCCATTTTTATATTTTGCTGGAAAAGCATCTTTTGTGTAAAAAGCCAATCCTAGAGAAGCCGTGTGAGCACCAACTGGAACATCGGGAACAATTGCTTTTTCTATCAAATCTTTTCGTTCGCCTTTTCCTTTCCATCTTGGATCAGGAATACTTCCGAAATACGAATAAGGCCATCCATAAAAACCGCCTCTTTTTACACTCGTAATATAATCTGGAACTAAGTCGTCGCCAAGTTCATCTCTTTCATTTACCGCTGTCCAAAGTTCTTTTTTGTTGGCAGGATTCCAATCCATTCCCATTGGATTTCTAAGACCTTCAGCATAAATCTTTTCGCCAGTTCCATCAGGATTAATTTCTAAAATTGCAGCACGGCGAATTTCTTTATCCATTCCATTTTCTCCAACATTGCTTCCAGAACCAACACCAATATAAATTTTTGTTCCTTCAGGATTAGCAAGCAAACTTCTTGTCCAGTGATTGTTGTATCCGCCCGCAGGAAGTTCAACAATTTTAGTTCCTTGAGTTTCTAATTTTAATGGTGCGTTTTTATAAGGATAACGGTAAAGTCCGTCAGTATTGGCAATATAAAAAAAGTCTTTAAGAATTAACATTCCCAAAGGTCTGTTTAAACCAGATATAAAAACTTCGCGAGTTTCATATTTTCCGTCTTTATCATTGTCGCGCAAAACTATAATTTGGTTTTTACTTGTTCTGGTTCCGCTTTCCACAACAAAAATATCATTGTTTGGACCAATATAACTCCAACGCGGATTCTCAAATCCGTCTGCAAATTTTGTAACTGTAAAACCTTCTGGCGCTTTTGGTGTTTTGCCGGCTGGCCATCCGATAACTTTACTATTTTTGGTTTTAGATTCTGTGGCGTAAGGCGGCGGAAGCGTAAGATCTCCAATGGCAGTTTTTACAACATTATTAGGTTGTTTAGCCAGCGCTTCTTTTTCTTCTTTTTTTACTTGCCCATTACAGGAAGTCATCAATGCTAATAATGCTACTGAAAATAGCGGTAAGGATTTTTTCATCGGGTTTTTGGAGTTAAATAATTATTTAACAACAATTTACTGAAATTAAAAACAGCATCAAAAAGTAATTTGTAATTATTAACTGATATTTAACATTCTTAAAAAATATCGCGATACAGTCCATTTTGATAGAAGCAGTTAAGTTGTAATTCTGTATCTTTGTCCATTATTTTAAATTTAAAAATAATGATACAACTTCACGATAAACAATTTGTTCCGTTTATTTCGGCTAAAGAAATTGATTTTGCTTTAACTAAAATGGTGGCTCAGGTAGAGGATGATTTTGGAGATGATACACCAATTTTTATTGGAGTTTTGAATGGCGCTTTTATGGTCGTGTCAGATTTTCTAAAAAAATACAAAAAACCATGCGAGGTTTCATTTATCAAAATGGCATCGTATGAAGGAACTGAAACGACAAATATCGTTAAAGAATTAATCGGAATCAATCAGGATTTGACTGGAAGAACGGTTATAATTATTGAAGATATTATCGATACAGGAAACACGATCGAAGAATTGAAGCATTTGTTTAAAGCACAAAATGTAAAGCATTTTAAAATTGCCACTTTGTTTTTTAAACCAGAAGCGTATAAAAAAGACATAAAAATAGATTATGTTGGAGTTCGAATTCCAAATAAATTTATTGTAGGTTACGGTTTAGACTATGATGGATTAGGACGAAACTTAACCGAGATTTACAAATTAGCAGAATAACAAACACAACTATATATTCATTTTAAAACTTCTGAAAGACAGAAGTAACAACACTCATTTCAATTATGATTAACATCGTTTTATTTGGAAAGCCTGGTGCAGGAAAAGGAACTCAGGCAGAATTTTTAAAAGAAAAATACAATTTAACACACCTTTCAACTGGAGATATTTTTCGTTTTAATTTAAAAAATGATACTGAACTAGGAAAAAAAGCAAGAGTTTTTATGGACAATGGAGAATTAGTTCCATGCGAAGTAACAACTGCAATGTTAATTGATGAGGTAAAAAAACACCCAGATACAGCAGGATTTTTGTTCGACGGTTACCCAAGAACAATCAACCAAGCTGAGGCTTTAGATAAATTTTTACCAACAATCGGGTCTAGCGTAACAGCAACAATCGCTTTAGAAGCTGACGATGAGATTTTGGTAGCACGTTTATTAGAAAGAGGAAAAACAAGCGGAAGAGCTGACGATCAAGACGAAGAAAAAATTCGTGTAAGATATCAAGAATACAATGAGAAAACAGCTCCTCTTATTGGATATTATAAAGAACAAAACAAGTTTCACGCCGTAAACGGTATCGGAACAATTGAAGAAATTACAGAGCGCTTAACGTCAGTTATAGATAATTTGTAGAAGCTTTTTCCAGCTGTACGTTACGAGTCCTCGCTAAAAAAACTATTTTTCTAACCATAAAACGAGCTTCCGTTGGTCGCTGTTTTCTGGCAAGAAAAATTAGTTTTTTTAGCTCCGGGCTCTTCTCTTCCATCTGGGCTATTTAGATTACGAGTACAAATTGCATTTAACAAGACTATTTTATAACGAATCCCCTATCAATTGGAAATACTAATTATATTTTTTCTAATTCTCTTAAACGGAGTTTTCTCCATGTCTGAAATCGCATTGATTTCGGCCCGTAAAAACAGGTTGGAAACTGCTGCGAAAAAAGGAAATAAAAGCGCTAAAACGGCACTCGATTTAGCCAATTCGCCAAACAAATTTCTATCGACAGTACAAATCGGAATTACCTTAATCGGAATTTTAACTGGTATTTATTCTGGCGATAAAATCACACAGGATGTTGAACTATTTGTTTCAGGTTTTGCAGTTCTAAAACCTTACGCACATTCTGTAGCTGTTGGAATTGTAGTTGTAGTTTTAACTTTTTTCTCTTTGGTTTTGGGAGAATTACTTCCAAAACGAATCGGATTAAATTATCCAGAAGCAATTGCAAAAATGGTGGCAATGCCAATGAAAGTAATTTCAATTATTACGGCGCCATTTATTTGGTTATTAACTTCGTCGACAGATTTTTTACTGAATGTTTTTCAGATAAAACCAACTGCTGACGGAAAAGTTACTGAAGAAGAAATTAAAGCCATCATTAAAGAAGGAACCGAAGTTGGTGAAGTTCAAGAAATTGAACAAGATATCGTAGAACGTGTTTTTCATATTGGAGATAGAAAAGTAAATTCTTTAATGACACACCGTAAGTCTGTTGACATGTTGCCATTAAAAGAAAATAAAGAAAAAATCAAAGAATTAGTCGTTCAAGATTTACATGCAGTTTATCCAGTTTACAATGATAATTACGATGATATTGTTGGAGTGGTAACACTTAAAAATATCTTCGCAAATATCGAAAAAGATAATTTCGATTTATCTGCAATAATGTCTGACGCGCCTTATCTAATGGAACAAACTACAGCTTACAAAGCTTTAGAGAATTTCAAGAAAACTGGTGTTCATTACGCCTTAGTTTCAGATGAATATGGAGTTTTTCAAGGTATGATTACTTTGAATGATATTTTAGAAGCTTTAGTTGGAGATGCTGCTGAATTCTATAAAGATGAATTTCAGCTTATCGAAAGAGAAGACGGTTCATGGTTGGTTGACGGACATTATTCGTTGCACGATTTCTTAACTTATTTTGAGTTAGATGAATTGACAAACGATTACGAAGTAAACACCGTAAGCGGAATGATTATGACGGAACTTTCACATATTCCAAAAGAAGGTGAAAAATTAATCTGGCAGAAATTCACACTTGAAGTTGTCGATATGGACGGCGTTAAGATTGATAAAGTGCTTGTAAAAGCGCTTAAAGAGTAAATAAAAATAGTTTTCAGTTACAGTTTTCAGTCGCAGTTTGTGCTGAAAATTAAGGCTGAGACTCAATACTAAATAAAATAGTTTTTAGTCACAGTTTTTAGTTGCAGTTTGCACTGAAAACTGCGACTGCGACTGAATACTAAAAAAAATGACAGAAGGGAATTTTGTAGATTACGTTAAGATATATGTTTCTTCAGGAAAAGGAGGAAAAGGATCTACGCATTTACATAGAGAGAAATTTATTGAAAAAGGTGGTCCAGACGGAGGAGACGGTGGTCGCGGAGGACATGTATATTTAGTTGGGAATAAAGGACTTTGGACATTATTTCATTTAAAGTTTGCGCGTCACATAAAAGCTGGACACGGTGGAGACGGTGGTGGAGATCGTAGTACAGGTGCAGACGGAGAAGATAAAATCATTGAAGTGCCGCTAGGAACTGTTGTAAAAGACAAAGAAACAGGCGAAACACTTTTTGAGATTACAGAACACGGAGAAAAACAGATTCTGGCAAGAGGTGGAAAAGGAGGTTTAGGGAACTGGCATTTTAGAAGTTCAACAAACCAAACGCCTCGTTACGCACAGCCAGGTTTGCTTGGAATAGAAATGGATGTTATTCTAGAACTTAAAGTTCTGGCAGATGTTGGTTTAGTTGGTTTTCCAAATGCTGGAAAATCTACTTTATTGTCTGTTTTAACTTCTGCAAAACCAAAAATTGCAGATTATCCGTTTACAACATTAAAACCAAATTTAGGAATTGTTGCTTACAGAGATTTCCAGTCTTTTGTAATTGCCGATATTCCTGGAATTATTGAAGGTGCTGCAGAAGGAAAAGGTTTGGGGCATTATTTCTTACGCCACATCGAACGTAATTCAACTTTACTATTTTTAGTTCCTGTTGATACGCCAGACATTAAAGGAGAATATGATATTTTAGTTAATGAGTTAACGAAATACAATCCAGAAATGTTAGACAAAGAACGTCTTGTTGTGATTTCTAAATGCGATATGTTGGATGACGAATTGAAAGCAGAATTGAAAGCAGAGTTAGATGTTTCTTTCAAAGATGTTCCATATATGTTTATCTCATCTGTTGCACAGCAAGGTTTGACAGACTTAAAAGATAAGCTTTGGAAAATGCTTAATGAATAAAAAATAACTTCTTTACATAATAAAAAGGCATTCTGTTTCAGAATGCCTTTTTTGTTATTGGAATGTTAAATTCGTAATAAACGGCTAAAAACGTAATGTCAAATTTAATTTTAAGATGGTTTAAGATGAAATAATTGTTAAAATGGCTTATATTCGCATCACTTAAACAAAATAACATGAAAAAAGTAATTTTATTCTTGACCATGTGCTTCATCGCTCTTCCTATGAGAGCCGACGAGGGAATGTGGTTTTTGATGTTTATCGAAAGATTGAACCATAGAGATATGGAAAAAATGGGCTTGCAATTGACAGCCGAAGAAATTTACAGTATTAACCACCATAGTTTAAAAGATGCAATTGTGCAGTTTAATGGAGGTTGTACTGCAGAAATCGTTTCTAAAAACGGATTGGTTTTAACAAATCACCATTGTGGTTACAATGCAATTGCAGAACTTTCTACAGCAGAACAAAACTATTTAAAAAACGGTTTTTGGGCTAAAGAGAAAAGTGCCGAAATGAAACCTAAGTCTTTATACGTTCGTTTCTTCGTTCGTATGGATGATGTTTCTAAAAGAATTTTGTCTAAAGTAAATGATACAATGACAGAAACTGAAAGAAACAAAGTCATTCAGCAAGAAATCGCTTTGATCGAAAAAGAAAACAGTGAAAATGGAAAATATACCGTTTCTGTTCGTCCTTTCTTTCAAGGAAATGAATATTACTATTTCGTTTACCAAGATTACACAGACGTTCGTTTAGTTGGAACTCCTCCTGAAAGTGTTGGTAAATTTGGTGGAGACACAGACAACTGGGAATGGCCTCGCCAAACGGGAGATTTCTCTATGTTTAGAGTTTATGCTGATAAAGACGGAAATCCAGCAGCTTATTCTAAAGACAATGTGCCATTGCAACCAAAACATTATTTGCCTGTTAGTATTAAAGGGGTAAAAGAAAATGATTTTGCAATGATTTTAGGATATCCAGGAAGAACAAACCGTTGGATGCCTGCTGGCGGAATCGAACAAAATATTAAATATGCTTATCCTGCTTGGGTTGAAGGTGCAAAAACTGGAATGGACCAAATGAAAAAGTATATGGATAAAGATGATACCGTTCGTTTACAATATGCTTCTAAATATGCTTCTACAGCAAACTATTGGAAAAATCGTCAAGGTATGATCGATGCTTTAACAAAAGCAGGAACTGTTGATACAAAAGCGGCGCAAGAAGACAAATTTTACGAGTGGGCTTCTAAACCTGCAAACAAAGAAAAGTACGAGAATGTAATTCCGACAATCAACGATTACTACAGAGAAACAAACTTAAAAGCGCGTCACGATAATTACTTGACTCAACTTTTACGTACTTCTAGCTACGCAACTGGACCAGCTAACTTAGGAAATGCATTAATTGCATACTACAAAGAAAATGATGCAAAGAAAGCAGAAATGCTTCCTAAAATCAATGCAATGGTTGAAAGCATTTATGGTGAATTTTACGCTCCATTAGAAAAAGATGTTTTAACAGCGCAATTAAACTTATACGCTTCTAAAGCTGCTGAATACGGACTTGCTCCAGAAGTTGCAAAAATGAAAACGGCTAACAACGGTGATTTTACTGCTGATGTAGCAAAAGCAACAGAAGTAAGTTATTTTACAACTAAAGAAAAAGTGTTAGCATTTTTGGCAGATCCAAAACCATTGGCAATTGTACACGATCCGTTGTATATTATTTCTAATGATTTGTTGACAAAATACCGTTCTAAAACTGAAGATCAAGCAAAAGCTGATGACGGTTTTGCAACTGCTTACCGCAAATTGGTTGAAGGTTTAAGAGAATCAAAATTAAATGCGATTCAATATCCAGATGCTAACTCAACTTTGAGATTGACTTACGGAAAAGTTCGTGCTTTACCTGCAGATCCTCGTAACGATGCTAAAATCAATAACTATACTACAATGGAAAGTATGGTTAAAAAATACAAAGCAGGAGATCAAGAATTTGACTTGCCAGCTCGTTTATTAGAATTAAACAAGAAAAAAGATTTCGGACAATATGCTGACAAAGCAGGATATATGCCAGTAAACTTCTTAACGGACAACGATATTACAGGAGGAAATTCTGGTTCACCAGTTCTTAACGGAAAAGGAGAATTAATCGGAATTGCTTTTGATGGAAACATCGAAGCAATGGCTGGAGACGTCATTTTTGATCCTAAATTGCAAAGAACGATTAACGTAGATATTCGTTATGTACTTTGGATTATTGACAAATACGCTGGAGCTAAAAATATTATCGATGAATTGACGATTGCTAAGTAATCTCAATTTCTTTATAAAATTAAACCCGATAGATTTTAGATCTATCGGGTTTTTTGTTTTTTTTAATTTTGAAATCGAATGTCATCCTGAGCGAAGTCGAAGGCTTGCCAATTGGAACGGGTCTTCGACTTCGCTCAGACTGACAAACTTCACTTAACGGATAAACTTATTCAACTTTTACTCGAATTCCTTTTGTATGACTTGTAAATTCTGGCGCATACATACTTTGAATGGTTGTAATTCCGTTTGAGAATTCGCCACTGTTGTTTACTCGAATATCATATTCCAGAACATAAGTTCCTTTATTAATTTGATCAAAGAAAAAATGTGTCGCGGCATCTTTTGTACTCATATAATAACCCAAACGATCTTTGTATTGATATTCTGAAAGCACATTTATAGGTTCAAAACAAGAAGCTCTCATATCTTTTAAATGAACATATTCTGTATCTTCTTTCGCAGTAATAATTAATCGAACAGTCACTAAATCACCAGTTTTTAAAGAATTTGAAGCTGTTATCTTTTCTAGTTCATCGCCTTTTAAAGTATTTTTCTTTAAATACAATTCTTTCGAAACCGATAAAACAGCACCAGAATTATTTTTGATTTTATCTAAGTCTTCAAAATATTGCCAATAAACACCGCCAAAAGCAGGAACATTAGATTTATTTTGAATTTTGATAGTTGCCATTTCTTTCTTTACTTCTTCGGCTTTCCAGTTGAGTTTGATGTAACCCGTTCCAGCTTCTTTTTCATTTTCGGCTATTTTTTTGGTTAAGATTTTTTCATCTTCCAATTTTATAATCGTGTTATCTTTTACAGAAAGCCAATCGCTTCCTTGCATTAATAAGGCGTAAATTGCTTCGGTTGTAGATTTGGTTGTTGGCCAATTTTTGGTTTGTTTGTTTTTCAATAACCAGACTTTCATCTCGTCAACAGATTTTTTATCATTATTTATTTCGGCGAAAGCCTCGATCAACAACGCCTGAGTTTCTATAGGTGCCTGATACCAATACCAGCCCGCTTTGTTCGAAATCCAATACATTCCCCAATCTTCATTGTTTGATGCTGTTTCTTTTAAACTTTCGATAATTTTTTTAGCGCTTTCCTTTTCTCCAAAACGATTTAAAGTCAAAGCGGCTAATCCTTTTTCATAAAGAGAATAATTCAGCCAATCTTTTTTAGCCGTTTCAAGATATAATTTTGTTGCTTTTTTAAGTGTATCAGAAAGCGGATATTTTTCTAAATAAAAACTTCTTGTATACAAATAATGAAGATCTGAATAAGGATTGATCCAGATTAGTTTTTCGTTTGCTTTTAGGTTTTTAGTTGTTGTTCGGTAATAATCTAAAAATTTATTGTCTAAAAACGGAATTCCAGTTTTTGTAATTTCATTTATATTGGCTGTATTTTTTTTACTTAATTTTTCTAAATGTCCTAAACCAGCCAAAATATGTCTTGTAATATATTCACTTTCAAAACCGCCGTCAAACCAAGAAAATCCGCCAGATGATTTTTGTTTTTGTTTTAATTTTTCGAAAGTCGCTTCTTGAGAAGTTTTCATTTTTTCTAAATCAAACAAAAGAGCTAGATTTTTTTTCTTTTCATCATCATTTTGTGCATCATTTAGCCAAGGAGTTTCAGCTAAAATGAGCGATTTTAATTCTTCGTTTTCTTCTAGTTTAGAAGTTGATTTTTCGTTTTTTCTCCAATCTTCAAAAACAGCCGCAATCTTCGGATTACTCGAAATGATTTCTGTCGCTAAAGTATTTGCATAATAACGTGCAAAAGTCTGTTCCGCGCATTCGTGTTCGTATTCCATTAAATATGGAAGAGATTGAATCGCAAGCCAAGTTGGGTTTGAAGTATATTCTAAAGTAAACTGATGATTTTTTAATGTTGTTGAATTATTATTTTTTAAGTTTTCGAAAGTATATTCTTTTGTAGAATTTTCACTAACCCAAATCGGAATACTTTCTGTAACCAACATATTATTCGTTAAAACGGGAAGAATATTTTCTTCTCCATCTGAAAAATTCCCAGCTTTTGCGACAATTCGATATTGTACACCTTGTAAACCTTCAGGAATTGTAATCGTCCAATTTGCTGTTGTATTTCCGTAAGCTGAGATTGTAAAGTTTTTAATGTTTTTCGTATTTAGCATTTTTGCATCAATTGGCTGCATGGTTACGGCATCAAAGAACTGCAAACTTGCGATTCCAGTTTTCGCTTCAGCGGTAACATTTGAGATTTTAGCGCTAATTACAATCGTGTCTTTTTCTCTAAAGAATCTTGGAAAATTTGGCATCACCATTAATTCTTTTTGAGTCACGACAGTTTTTTCTAAATAAGTAGAAAGAGCATCTTTATTATGTGCCAGCAAACGAAATTTCCAAGCGGTTAAAGCTTCGGGCGAAGTAAAATTAAAACTTACTTTTCCTTTAGAATCGGTTCTTAAAGTAGGTAAAAAGAAAGCAGTTTCTGAAAGATTTTTTCGGGTTTTTATCTCATTCAAAGCTTCAAGAGATTTTTTTGTTGTTAAAAAAATTACTCCATTGACAGCTTTTTCTCCATATTGAGCCATCATATTTCTATCTTTTAAAACTGAAATATCAATGAGATCATTTGGGTTTAAATTTTTATAAATACTATCACTGATGATTTTTCCATCAAGAATATATAGCGGCTCTAACCCTTTTTCTGAAGTATAGCCTTTAATTTTGTATGTTTTTACTTCTTCAAGCGACAATGCTGCTTCAGTTCCTGCAGTATTGTAAACCGTATTGTCTTCTTGTATCACTTCTCTTCCATAATAGATAACTTTTTTAGATTTTAAAGTTGTATAATTTACCAAACCAACTTTGTTGAATTCTTGCGAATCTGCAATTAATTTGATGTTTATGTTTTTGTTTGATGGAATAATTGTCTGGTTTAGATATCCGATTGCGCTAAAAATAAGCTCTTCATTTGCCCCAGTTTCTATCTCATAATAACCATCTGTTTCTGAAATTATTGCTCTTTGTGTTCCTTTGATTTGAACTGATGCCTTTTCAATTGGTAAATTGGCTTCGTTTGTAATGATGCCAAATATCAGTTTAGTATTAGAAGGTTTTCTTTGTTTTTTATTTAATTGTTTTTGATATTCTCGTTGCTGATATTCGGTAAATGAATCGAAAAAATTAAAACCGAACCACATTAGTTTAATTTCATCTTCATTACTTAATTCAAGAGGAATATAAGTAGGATTCAGATTTTGTAAAGTATTAGATGTGAAATTGGATCCAATATCGGTTTTATAAGTTCCGTTGTTGAATTCTGTTTTATAAAAATTTAATAAAGACCATTTACCTTTGTAAAAAATGTCTAGCGAACTATCATACATTGAAGCTAAAACTTCGGCATCTTTTTTTGTGTTGAGCCCTTTTAATTTGAAAGACCATTTTTCATTTTTTCCAGGATCAATCTTATTTCTAAAGGTTTCAACATCTATTTCTAGCTTTTTTTCGTGTGTTTCTAAAGTGACATCTGTTGCGAAACTGTATCTAGAGTTTTCAAAAACACTTTCGAAGCTGACATTCATGATGTTTTCAAAATCTTCTTTTACTGGAACTTTAATAAAACTTTCATTGTTTTGAATTTGAAAATTATCTTCATAATAGGCTTTACTTTTGTAGCTGCCATAAACACTTACAAAAACATTCGATACAACAGAAGTCAGTTTTATTAAAACAAATCCATCTTTTCTAGGGTTTTCATTTATTTGTTTTAATGTAAAAAGTTGCGAAGGATTAAACTTGTCTTTACTCTGCAAAAGCAAAAAATTAGCTTTGCTTTCAATAGTATTTTGAAGATCGTCTTTTGCTGTCAAAACAACACTATAATTTCCAGATGTAAAGTTTGAAATAAAATCTAAAGCTATTATTTTGTCTTTTTCAGTATTGATTTTTTTACTGTAAACAAGTGTTCCAAGCTCATCTTTTTTTAGGTCTTCATTTTTTTCGTAAGGAAATAATTTTTCAAATTCTTGTTTTGAAATCATCTCTACTTCGGGCTGGTCAAATATTCTGTTTTTAATTTTATCCGAAAGTGGACTGTCAAAATATATTTTAAGATCTGCATTGACAGCAGTAAATTGACTGTTTAAATCTGTGCTAGAGATAGTAATTTCGTTTTTATTCTTAGTTTCTATTTTCTGAGGCAAGACAGCATTTAGAACCAAGTTTTGATAGCCTATTTTTATTGAATGAGTTGCAGTGCGAGTTTCTCCGTTTATGTCTGTTACGGTAGCGGTAACTTGATATTCAAAAATAGGGAGGTTTTTTTTTGAAAAATCTGGATGAGCCTTTGCGATGAAATCTATTTGAAATCTTCCGTTTGCATCAGTTTGCGTTTCGCTTTCTGCAATAGTTTCAATTTTTACATTTTTGTAATAATAGTTTCCATGTTCAAAAATAAAAGGTTTGCGATCAATTTTGTATTTTACTTTTGCATTAGAAATTGAACTTCCGGCAAATGCATTTGCACTACCAATCAGATTAACTTCATCATCAATTTGATATGTTTTTTGGATTTTATTAAAAGTAACATCAAATTTTGGACGTTTGTATTCTTCAACTTGAAAATTAGTTCGCGCATATCGAAAATCTACATTATCCCAAAAAGCATTTTCGGGCTTTTTTATATTGTAATTAAAGCCATATTCATGATCGTTTGGCGGAACAACTCTTATGATATAACTTCCCGTTTGTCCATTTTTAGGCAAAACGTAATCGCCAGAAAAAGAGCCAAATTCGTTTGTAATTACGTCAAATTCTTTAATTTTTTTGTAATTGGAATCTTGGATAACGATTTTAAAAATAGTATTTGCAACAATAGAAGTTATATCCTTATCTTTTTGAATGGCAATTCCTTTAAAATAAACCGTTTGGCCTGGTCTATAAATAGCTCTGTCTAAATAAAATTGTACTGCTCCTCTTTTTTTTTCTTCTTGATTGTAGTAGCCATGAACATTATTTAAAACTCTTTTGCTAATTGAAAGCGTGTCGTTTAAGGTATAAAATTCAATTGGCTCTTGGCTATAATAGTCAGTTGCTATACCTTCTAAATAGGCTTTACCATTTTTATCTGTAGTGACAGTTTGATTTTGCAGTTTGATCGTCACATTCTCCAAAGGCATTCCAGACTTTCTATTTACTACCTGAAAAAGGTTTTGTAAACCATCTTTTCTGCTAGATACGGCAATGTCGGTTATAGTAATGAAATCAAAAGAAAACGTTTTTGCTTTTTTGATGTTAGGATCACTTTCAAAATAAACAACATAAGTTCCTTTTTTAAGTTGAGGAAATAGTATTTCTGTAGTATGTTCAAAATAATCTTTTTTTATTGGAAGGGAATAATCTTGTGTGACAATTGGTTTTCGATTTTCAAGAATGTGATGTGAGCGAATATCAGCATTATAATGTACAGCTTTTAAATCTGAAAATTCTTTTTGATTAATCTTAAAAAAGGAAATTTTTAATTTGGTAATGTTATTGTAAAAGATGGCAGCTCTTTTGTTCTCGCCTTCATAATTGTTTTCCTGAAGTTTAATGGAAAGGTATTTAGATTCTAGTAGCGATTTTTGTTGCAAAGCAAGTTTATAGGAGTTAGAATGAATTTTAGAATTTAATATGCTATCAAGAATTTCAGCAGCTTTAACTCTATAATCTGGATGAAGTTTTTTGGATGAAAGCTGATAATAAATCGATGCTTTCTCTAGCTGAATTTTTTCAATTAACTCTGTATTGCTGATTGTTTTTTGAAAATTATTTAAAAAAGAAATATAATCTTCGTCGGCGTAAATCATATGTTTTTTACAAAACAGTATTCTTTTGAATTGATTATTTTCGGTCGGATTATTTGTTTCTTGTTTTTGATATAAAAATAAAACGTCTTTTAACTTTTCATTTTTTACAAAGTCAAGGTTTAATTTTATAAAATCGGTTGAACTTGATAAAAGATCTTTTCGATACGATGAATAATCACTTTTTGAGATTTCCCACTCATTAATTTTTGAAGATCGATAATCGATGTTTTCAGTTAAAATATAATCATAGAGCGATTTATTCTTAAATTCATTAAGGATTGCATAATCAAATATTTTTTCATAATTGTTTAAAGGAGTCTGTTTTAAAATGGCTTCATTTTTTAATGAATTGGTGTAGGAGCTATCAATTTGTTTCTTTAAATAATCATCACTCCATGTCAAAAAATTATTATCCTGAAATATATTATTATCATTATCTCTGAAATAAGAGAAATTAGGTTCTTTTTCAAAAAAATCAACCAAACATTTTGCATAAACCAAGTCCAAAATTGTTTTTGAAGGTACAGAAATGCGGCTACGATCTCTATTAAGATTATTTAGAATTTTAATTCGTGCATTTTCATCAACAACCTGTAGATATTTAGATTGATAAAAAAAGCATTTTATCATTTGAACTTCGTCTTTTTGACTTACTGCTTTTTTGTAAATTTTATCGACTATTTCATTTGCAGACTTTACGCGGGCTTCATTTTCAAAAGCAATAACAGCGTCCCACTTTTTGTCATTTTTTTGACCAAAAATTACAGAAGAAATCAATAAGAATACAAATACTATATTTTTCATAAGAGAGTTTTAATCTATAGAGAATCAAATTTTGAAAAAGGTTGGAAAGATTTAAAAATATTTTTAAAAATAATTTTCGTACAAATTAATAATTTATTTTCAAAACCAAATAGAGCATGTTATATTTCCTTATTTTTGAAAAATAATTAACCGGTTTAATCGTTGAATTGTGTATTCGTTTAATCGAATAAACGATTCAACATCTAAATGATTCAACGTATTCAATGAAGACACATTTCATCGCAATTGGCGGAAGCGCTATGCACAATCTGGCATTAGCATTACATAATAAAGGATATCAAGTTACAGGAAGTGACGATGCTATTTTTGAACCTTCAAAATCAAGATTAGAAAAAAAAGGAATTCTTCCTGCAGAAATGGGTTGGTTTCCAGAAAAAATTACTTCAGATATTGATGCAATCATTTTAGGAATGCACGCAAAAGCGGATAATCCTGAATTGTTAAAAGCGCAGGAATTAGGTTTGAAAATCTATTCGTATCCTGAATTTTTATACGAACAATCTAAAAATAAAACGCGTGTCGTAATTGGCGGTTCGCACGGAAAAACAACCATTACTTCGATGATTCTTCATGTAATGCATTATCATAATATTGCGGTTGATTATATGGTTGGTGCACAATTAGAAGGTTTTGACACGATGGTGCATTTGACTGAAGAAAACGATTTTATGGTTTTAGAAGGCGATGAATATTTATCTTCTCCAATTGACAGACGTCCCAAATTTCACTTATATCAACCAAATATTGCCTTAATTTCTGGAATTGCGTGGGATCATATTAATGTTTTTCCAACGTATGAAAATTATGTAGAGCAATTTGAGATTTTCATTCAAAAAATTACAAACGGCGGAATTTTAGTTTACAACGAAAATGATCCAGAAGTAAAACGCGTTTCTGAAGCGGCAACAAATCCGATTAGAAAAATTGCTTACTCGACTCCAGAATATTCTGTAAGTGACGGTGTAACACTTTTAAAAACTCCAGAAGGCGATATGCCAATTGAGGTTTTTGGAGCTCACAATTTAAATAATCTTGCTGGTGCAAAATGGATTTGCCAAAATATGGGCGTTGATGAAGCAGATTTCTACGAAGCAATTGCAAGTTTTAAAGGCGCTTCTAAACGTTTAGAAAAAATTGCTGAAGGAAAAGGAAAAGTAGCGTACAAAGATTTTGCGCATTCGCCAAGTAAAGTGGCTGCAACGACAAAAGCGGTAAAAGAACAATATCCGAACAGAACTTTAGTGGCTTGTTTAGAACTACATACTTATAGCAGTTTGAATGCTGAATTTTTAAAAGAATACGAAGGCGCTTTAGAATATGCAGATGTTGCTGTTGTTTTTTATTCGCCAGATGCGGTAAAAATCAAGCAATTGGAAGAAGTAACTTATGAGCAAATTGCAACTTCATTCAACAGAAAAGATTTAATTATTTATACCAATCCTGCTGAATTTAAAGAATATTTATTCAACTTAAATTTAGAAAATTCTGCACTTTTATTAATGAGTTCAGGAAATTACGGAGGTTTAAATTTTGACGAAGTAAAAGGTTTGATTAATTAGAGAATTTGATAATTAGAGAATTAGAAAATGTGCCAATGCTTTTGTAGTTGGCACATTTTTTTTTGAGTTTTAATTATCAATTTATATAATTATATAATTGGCACATTATCTAATTAGATTTCTCATATTTAAAATGTCCAACGATTTTATATTCAAATAAACAATCTTCTAAAACTTGTCCGCCGCCGACATTATGAACGATAAGATTTCGTTTTCCGTCAGAAGATTTTTTACTCGTTACAATTCCGATATGTGGTAATTTATCATTAATCATCCAAGTGACTAATTCTCCCGTTTTATAATCACTTGCATTTTGTGTTACGGGTAATTTTGTTCCTTTTCTTTCAAAAAAAACTTCAAGATTGGGAACTCTTCGATGATCAATATTAGTATCTGTTTTTGTCATTCCCCATTTTTTGAGATTGGGATAAAGTGAAAAATTTTCAGCCATATCTTCATGAACTTCTTTTTGCAAATCGATATTTAAAATGCGATACGAACGAATTATGACATCTGTACAAACGCCTTTTCCTTTTGGTACATCTCCATTTGGATAATCAATTTTAAAATATGCGGGATCATAATCAATTGACGGATCAATTATAGAAATTGCGGCTTGGGACAATTTTTCTGAAAAAGTTTTTGGTTCAACAGAATTTGAAATTGCCAAAGCTTTTGATTCTTTTTGCTGGCACGATATGAAAATAAAAAGTAGGAGAATGGTTTTTAATGTTTTCATTTTCAGAAGATTTGTTTTTAAAGATAGTAATTTTTTTAAAAGCATAACAATATTTGAAAGATTTTTCTTGTATTTAATTTATATTCGCTTCTTAAATTTTTATGATTATGGAAGGAAGTCATTTTGCAATAAAGAATTGGTCGGAAGATGATAAACCTCGCGAAAAATTAATGCTTAAAGGAAAAGATTCTTTGAGTGATGCTGAATTATTGGCAATTTTAATTGGTTCTGGAAGTCGCAATGAATCTGCGGTTGCATTAAGTCAACGGATTTTAGCTGCAGCAAAAAATCTAAATGCTTTAGGAAAAATGTCTCTTTCTCAACTAATGCAGTTTAAAGGAATTGGTGAAGCAAAAGCGGTTTCGATTGTTGCTGCATTAGAATTAGGAAGGAGACAACGATCTGAAGAAGTGGTGAAGCTTAAAAAAATAACTTCTAGCAAAGCTGTATTTGATATCATGCAACCCATTATTGGTGAACTTCCGCATGAAGAATTTTGGGTGCTTTTTCTTAATAATTCAAATAAGGTAATTTCTAAATCGCAATTGAGTAAAGGTGGTATTGCAGGAACAGTTGTAGATATGCGATTGGTTTTTAAATTAGGGTTAGAAAATGGCGCTACTGGTTTGATTTTGTGTCATAATCATCCTTCTGGAGAATTAAACCCAAGTAATGCCGACAAACAAATTACACATAAAATTAAAACGGCAGGAGAAATCTTAGATGTTAAAGTTTTAGATCATTTGATTATTACTGAATCAAAATATTATAGTTTTGTAGATGAAGGAATTTTTTAATACATGAACACCAATATTACCGACATTTTTTTCGATTTAGATCACACACTTTGGGATTTTGACAAAAACTCAGAAATGGCTTTTGATCGAATTTTTAAAAGCAAGTACAACGAAATTATTACGCAAGATTTTATCAAAGCTTATATTCCGATCAATCAGGAATGTTGGAGATTGTATCAAAATGATAAAATTACGCATCAAGAATTGCGTTATAATCGTTTGAAGTTTTCGTTTGATGCTTTGAATTATGTTATTTCAGAAGAAAATATTTTTGAAATTGCCAATGATTACATCGAGTTTCTTACGGATAATAATTATCTTTTTGATGGTGCAATTGAGGTTTTAGAATATTTAAAACCAAAATATAAACTGCACATTATTACAAACGGATTTGCAACTGTTCAGGAAAAGAAAATTACCAATGCATCTTTAGGAAGTTATTTCAGCACGATTACAAATTCTGAATTAGCAGGCGTAAAAAAGCCAAATAGTATTATATTTGATTATGCATTAAATTTAGCCAAAACATCTAAAGAAAACAGTATCATGATTGGCGACGATTTTGAAGCAGATGTAAACGGAGCGTTGAATGCTGGTTTAGATGCTATTTTCTTCAATGAAAAGAAACTGGATGTTTCCGAAAATTATAAACAAATTAACCATTTATTAGAACTAAAAAAATATTTATAATGATGAAAATTAAACTTTTAATTACTGCAATTTTATTTTCAGTTGCTGGATTTGCGCAGTCGCTTAATGACTACAAAGCCGTAATTATTCCTTTAAGATATGATTTTACAAAAACAGATAATCAATATCGTTTGGCGACATTAACGAAGTCAAATTTGGTAAAAGCAGGTTTTCAAGCTTTTTATGCTAACGAACAACTTCCTGAAGGTTACACAGATCGTTGCCAAGTTTTGTATATCGATGTGATAAAAGACAGTGCTTTTTTAGTAACGAAACTTTTTGTACAATTTAAAGATTGTTTTGGTCAAGTAGTTTATACATCAGAAGTTGGAAAAAGTAAAGAGAAAGATTTTGATTTGGCTTACAGAGAATCTCTTGATAATGCTTTTAAATCAATTATTGCTTTGCATTATAAATACAGTGGCAATGCACCGGTAGTTGCAGCTGCTCAAACTAATACACAAGCAAAAATTTCTCCTGCGGCTGCGGCTGTAGTTACAACTGCTGCTGTAGCAACACCACAAAACAAAATGGTTGTTGTTGCGCCTGTACCAGATTTAAAAGATCCTAATTTATTATACGCTCAGCCAACAGAATCAGGATATCAATTGATCGATAAAACGCCAAAAGTGGTTATGAAGCTTCTTAAAACTTCGCAAACAAATGTTTTTATTGCTATTAAAGACAATGTTCAAGGTTCTTTAATTTTAAAAGAAGACGGAAATTGGTATTTTGAATCGTATCAAAATGACAAATTAGTTTCAGAAAAAATTGTAGTGAAATTCTAAAATATAAAATACGGTTTAATAGCCGTATTTATCTTTCCAACGGTTCTTTAAAAATTCGCGGTTGCTGTTCTCTCTAGAATTGCTTCCAGGATTATAAAGAACCGTTTCTTTTATAGCATCGGGTAAAAACTCTTGTTCGGCAAAATTATTTGCATAATCGTGCGAATATTTATATTCATCGCCATATCCTAATTCTTTCATTAATTTTGTCGGAGCATTTCTTAAATGAATCGGAACTGGCAAATCTCCAGTTTGTTTTACCAATTGCTGTGCGTTTCCGATTGCCATATAAGATGCATTACTTTTTGGCGATGTAGCCAAATAAATTGCACATTGACTTAAAATGATACGGCTTTCAGGATATCCAATCGTAGTAACAGCTTGAAAAGTATTATTAGCCATAATAAAAGCTGTCGGATTGGCATTTCCGATATCTTCGCTCGAAAGAATCAGCATTCTTCGGGCAATAAATTTTACATCTTCACCGCCTTCAATCATTCGGGCAAGCCAATAAACTGCACCATTCGGGTCGCTACCACGAATCGATTTTATAAATGCAGAAACAATATCATAATGCTGTTCTCCGGTTTTATCATACAAAACAGTATTTTGCTGGACTAATGCTAAAACGCGATCGTTGGTAATTGTTATTTCATCAACTGTAGAAGCATTCACAACAAGTTCAAATACATTTAATAGTTTTCTTCCATCACCGCCAGAAATGCGTAATAAAGCTTCTGTTTCTTTTAGATTTATCTTTTTTGTCAATAAATAAGCGTCGGTTTTCATTGCACGTTCTAAAAGCGCTTCTAAATCGGCTTTTGTAAATGCATTTAAAATATAAACTTGACAACGTGACAATAATGCAGGAATCACTTCAAAACTCGGATTTTCTGTCGTAGCGCCAACCAAGGTAATCCATCCTTTTTCTACAGCAGCTAAAAGCGAATCTTGCTGCGATTTACTAAATCTGTGAATCTCATCAATAAAAAGAATAGGGTTTTTGGCAGTAAACAATCCACCACTTTGTTTTGCTTTATCAATTACATCGCGAATATCTTTTACTCCAGAGTTGATTGCGCTTAAAATATAAAAAGGTCTTTTAGATTCTTGTGCAATAATTTGGGCAAGTGTTGTTTTTCCTGTTCCAGGCGGTCCCCAAAAAATTAGAGACGGAATTATTCCCTTCGAAATTTGTTGTGTTAAAGAGCCAGTTGGACCAACCAAATGATGCTGACTAATATAATCTTCTAATTTTTGCGGACGAATACGCTCTGCTAAAGGTGCTTCCATTCTACAAAATTAATGTTTTAAGATTTAAATTTCATTCATTCAAAAGTTAAAACACTCCATTGAAAGTAGGATTGTTCCAATCTGAGACAATTTTTATTTTCTATGACAAATTATCAGTAATTTTTTTTTGGATAGTTTTTTGAGTTCATTAAAATGTTATTTATACCACTATGAGCGATAATAATTTTAAGTTTTCGAATGCCGTAATCGGACTGCCATTGTTTTTTGTCCTTTTCTTATGGATTATTTACTGGCTTCAGATTCGCTTTGATTTTGATTTCTATCGATACGGGATTTATCCGCGAGATTTTCTTGGATTGCGAGGTGTTCTTTTTAGTCCATTCATTCACGAAAATCTAGATCATTTATATAATAATAGTATTCCGCTTTTAATATTGCTGGCAGCGATGCAATTTTTTTATCCAAAACAAACATTTGGAGTTATTACATACGGCATACTATTTTCGGGATTAATTACTTGGATTGTTGGTCGAGAAAATTTTCATATCGGCGCTAGCGGATTAATTTATGTTTTGGTAAGTTTTATTTTTTTTAAAGGAATTCAAACGCGATATTATAGATTGGTAGCTTTGTCTCTCACAGTAATTTTAGTTTATGGCGGAATGATCTGGTACGTTTTTCCAGACGTAGATCAGTCAATTTCTTGGGAAGGGCATTTAGGCGGACTTATTACTGGTTTTGGGTTGACTTTGTTTTATAAAGCGCCAGAATATGCAAAACCAATTGTTTATGAATGGCAGCGACCGGATTTTGATCCTAGCGCTGATCCTTTTATGAAACATTTTGATGAAGACGGTAATTTTGTAAATATTTCTCCCGAAGAAGAGGAGGAAACAATTGAGTATTTTTCTTCCAGTCATGCTGTTAATTATATTATAAGAAAATCTGAATTGGAAGATGATAACTAGTTTTAGTAATTTCCTTTGATAAAAAGAGTAAATTTGTTGTGTAACAGATTAATTTACAGTGTCATGAAGAAGGTGGATTTTTTGATTTTGTTTTTGTGTTTTGCTTTTTTTGTAGATAGCACCGCTCAATGTGAAATTAAAAATAGGGTACAAGCTGACGGAAGTATGTTGTATTATTTTGATCCAGCTGTGTTTTATACAACAAAATCAAAGTCTCTGAAAATTAATATTGTTACTGACAAAGAACATTATTTTGTGGCATTACAGCCAACGCCATTTCCAGATAAGAAAATAGGGAAGAAGATTAAAGACGATTTACTCATTATTCTTTCTGATAATAAAACGTATAAATTAGCACATTACGACACACAATATCAACGTAATGATTCGATCATGCAAGTTTTGTATTTAATTGATGAGAAAGATATTGATGCGTTTTCAAAAAATGAAGCTGTTACTGCCGAAATAAATATGGCTGGAACCGAATTTATTAGAAGTTATAATTTTAAGCTTCATAAAAATGCGATTCGTAATCAGCTCAATTGTTTTTTAAAGAAAGAGGATGATTAATTTCTTTACTCTTCGTCATCTTTTTTTTCTTTGTCGTGTAGTTTACTTTCAATTCTCTTTTTAATATTCTTAAATAGGTTATTGAAACTCATTGTTAAAGATGCGGCATTTGTCATTTGATTTCCATTATTTCTAGGAAGATATTCATTTGCATAAGCCAGTTCAATTTGAACATCATCTGAAAAAAGATATCCAGCGCCAATATTCAATCTATTACGATCGAAAAAACTTTCACCAGTAACTTTTGTTCCAGATTTTAGATAAATTTCATCTGATGCAGTTGCATAGATAACGCCTTTCCGTAAAACTTTGCTATTTAGAGGTTGTATGTATTTAATTTGATGACGATATCTAAAAACGTTTTCAAAATCATCATCTTGGTTTTTCATGTGCCGAAACTCTGTTCGCATTCTAGTGCTTAAAGTGTAGCCTGTTTTATGAAAATAATAGATGCCTTGAAGAGCAAAACGCCATTCGGGAGATTCAAATTGACCAATTTCTGGAACGTCTCTATTGTTGTAATAAGCTAGAAAAGTAGAGAATTTCCATCGAGGAGAAAAATAGTAGTGTCCCCAACCTCTTAAAGATCTTTGAATAGTATTTTCGAAAAGATTTGAAGATGCTGCTGTACTGCTGTAAGCTGCTCCTAAATCTATTTCGGTCGACCATTTTTTGTTGAGAGTTTGATTGAACTGTATCTCATTCCAAAATTGGTTGTATGTAGTATTTTGTCCGTAGCTGTTTGCAATCGCGAAGATTACAAACAAGCATCGGAGTATAGTAAATATTTGTTTTGGATTAGATTTTGAAAGCATTAATTAAAGTTTTTTAATTATTCATTCTAATCTTATTCTAAGTCAATTTAACTTCTTTGACGAACAGTCTCATATAAAAATGCGCCGCAGGCAACAGACACATTTAAAGATCCTATAGATCCAAACATTGGTAATTTTGCTTTTTCATCTACTATTTTCAAAACAGAAGGATTTATTCCGCGATCTTCAGATCCCATAATAATAGCTACTGGATCTGTAAGTGTTACATCATAAATGTTTTGATCTGTTTTCTCAGTTGCAGCTACTGTTTTAATTCCAGATCCTTGCAAATAGAAAATAGCATCTTTTATATGCTCGACTTTACAAATGGGAACATTAAAAACTGCACCAGCAGAAGTTTTAACGGTATCGCCATTAACAGGAGCCGAACCTGCTTTTTGAACAATAATTCCATTTACTCCAGTACATTCTGCAGTTCTGATGATGGCGCCAAAATTTCTTGCATCAGAAATTTGATCTAATATTAAAAACAATGGTTTCTTTCCAGATTCGATAGTAGATTCAACAAGATGTTCTAAATCAATAAAACCAATAGGAGAAATAGTTGCTACAGCACCTTGATGATTGTTTGGAGTAAGACGATTTAGTTTTTCTACAGGTACATAAGAGAAGTTAATATTGGCACGTTTCATTACCTTCATTAAATCCTTCATCAATTCACTAGAAATCTCTTTCTGAATGAAAACTTTATCTACTTCTTTTCCTGCTTGAATTGCTTCTATAATGGCTCTAATGCCAAATATTTGATGTTCTTTTTCCATAGGGCAAATATAGGTAATATGTTTCTATAAAAAAACCGCTCTGAATTAACAGAGCGGTTTTGTAATAATTGATTTTACTGTATACTAGTAGTTATCTTCTAAGAATCCAGTTCTTTTATGACCAGCAAAAGTTATTACTCTTGTTGGCTGATAACTAAATACACCTTTAAAGTAAATACTGTCAGTAACGTTTCCAGCTCTAGAATGAGCAGCGCCTTTTAATATTTTACCTTCAGTGATAGTAAATGTTCCAGAATCTAACAAGTTAGGTTCAGCAGTAGCGCTAAATGTTAAAGCTTTAGTATCTACTACAACCTTACCTTTTAAGTACCATCCTGTTTTATTGTCATTGATGTACATAGTATTGTTACCTTCGTTTGAATCGTAAGTTACGTGCTTAGCATGTTCAAAAAGTAAACCGCTAGCATCGCTTCCGTTGATGTACCATTCTCCATTCATTTCTACAGATGGAGTTGTTCCTAAATCGTAATCATCGTAACCATCGTTTTCGCAAGAAGCTAAAACTGTCATCGTAAAAATTCCGAAAAGAACTTTGCTTAAATTATTTTGTATTATTTTCATTTTTTTTACAATTAAGGTTGGAATTGAGTTAATGTAGATACGAATGTATACGGACCTGCATCCCAGCTACAAGAAAGAGTAAGTTGTTTGCTGGCAGGAGCAACAGTTAATCCTGTAATAGCTGCAACACCTCCGAAATATACGTTAGTTAACGGATTTCCAGGGAAAGTGAATGTGTTTGTAGGAATGTTTCCAGCAATTGTTCCGCCTCTTGTTGCAGAAGTTACACCAATTTTTCTTCCTATGTCATACCATCCACCAAAAGCGTCAGATACACCATAAGTTCCGTTACTGTTTTTCCAAACATAAACATATTTTTGGTCAACTGAACTACCTTGTGAAGCTGGTAATAATGAACCATTTCTTCTAGTAGTTGAAAGATAAACACCTTCAATGCTGTTTACTAAATCTCCATTTTTGTACACAATAACTTTTCTGTCAATAGTTCTTGCGAAACCATCTTTGTTAACAGCTTTATAAGTTTGTACGTATTCATCAGCAACATTTAAATCTAATGTTTTACCATTACGATATTTTCCTGCTCCAGTCGAAGTAAAAGGAATTGGAGCTCCATTTTCTGTAGCAACGATTCCAGGATCGTTATAAGTGCCTCCTAGTGGAACAAATATAGTTGCATCACCCTTTAATGACATAATAGGGTAATTTGTAACTTGAGAATGTATTACAGGATCAAGACTGCAAGAAGATATTGCAAGAATTAATGCTGAAACTCCAAGCATTTTTATTATTTGTAAATTTTTCATATACCTAAAGTATTATATTAATTTTTTTGGTCCCACCAAACTTTTTGAGTAATTGATGTTCTTTGTGTTATGTTTATGTTTCTATCAACTTCATTTTGAGGATAGAATAAGATGCTTGGTACAGCATTACCTGTCAAGATTGAAGTACGAGAAGGTATTCTGTTTCCTTTTGCGTAATCTTGAGATCCAAAAGTTACTACTTCAGGGAATTTAGTTCTTGTAGTTTCAATATAAGCTTCGATATTATTTACGTTTGCTAAAGATGCCCATTTTTGAACGATTACTTGTCTAATAGCTTGCTCAGTTGGAAGACCAGCAACAAATTCGTAAGCTCCACCTGCAGCAGTAAATGGTGCCGCATTAGCAGCTCCTACACCGTAAGTAGCGAATGAACTTGCAACTCCTAAGTCATATTTTGCTTTTGCACCAGCTTGACCAGAATATCTGATAAGTGCTTCAGCTTGTAAAAAGTTACTTTCAGCTACAGTCAATAAATATACTGGAGTTTGAGTTCCTACATTTGGTCTTGCATAACTAACAGCAGTATTAGTGAAATTTTCACCATTACCTTGGTCAAGCCCTACATAAGCACCTGTATTACTTGCTCTGTATACAGCAGTACGTCTTGGATCATTGTGAGAAGCGTAAAATTGTAGTAAAGTGTTACTAGCAATATGGTTGATATCTCCAAGACCTGGACTTGGTCTTAAGTTAACTGCGTAAAATGGATTTTGTTGAGCAACTGCAGTTCCGAATTTTGCGAAAGCAGCATCTGCAGTGATAAAATTATTTTGCGCTAAAAGAGCTTGAACTGCTGCTGGATTAGCAAGCGAAGTATAAGCCATACGTAAATAAATTTTTAATTTTAATGTGTTTGCAAACTTAATCCAGCTTGCAGCATCACCATTATAAATTACGTCTTGAGTTCCAAAACCTGAAGCTACTGGGTTAGCATTGTATTTAGCTACAGCCGCATCGATTTTAACTAACAAATCTTTATAAATTTCGTCACCAGGAGTTGGTTTAGGATTGAAGTTAGATACTCCACCTAAAGCTTCTGTGTAAGGAACATCTCCAAAAACATCCACTAAAACTTGGTAAGTGTATACTTGAAGTAATGTCGCAATAAGATTTTGTCCAGTATTGTTGTTTTCTGGTTTGTTTGCTTCAGTAAGAACATAGTTCAAATCATTTAAAGCTCCAGAATAAAGTTCAACCCACGCTCTGTCTCCAAAAGATGTGCTTAAGTTATACTGATCGATAGCATCATATTGTCCAGCACTTGGTGACTGTGTATGATACTGAGCATAAAATCCTCCAAGGTTAGCAAATTCTCCACCTGTCATTGCAATAATTGATGCTTCTGACGATGCAAGTGCTAAAGCAGGTGTAATATTTGCCGGAGAATTCGGATCTGTATTTACATCTAAATCTCCGTCGCAAGAAGTAAATACTCCTATTGAAAAGATTAATGTTAATAATGTAGATATATTTTTCATGTTATTTTTTATTAAAAGTTAGCTTTTACGCTGAAACCTACGCTTCTTGTAGATGGGTTTGCACTAAATTCACCAAATTGTCCTGATAAATCTGTTCCAAAAGTAGAAGTTTCTGGGTCGATGTATTGATTGCTTCTAGGAGTCCATAAAAATAAGTTTCTTCCTATTACAGATAAAGATAATGATTGGATTGGAGCGTTTCCTAAAAGTTTTTTAGGGAAATCATATCCAATTACAACCTCTCTTAATTTGATAAAAGATTTGTCAATTACAGTTTCTCTATCATTTGCTACAGCACTGTAGTAATCATCTTGGTGTTCTGTATCAATTGCAGTTGTGTTAGGAGTGTATGTAACAGTTCCGTTTGCTGCTGTAGTTTTTACTACTGAACCTGGAACAACCCATGGTTGTCTGTCATTGTAAGTTGTAGTAATAGAGTTTCCTGTGAAACGAGTAATATCTGCTGTTCTAGAATACATTAAACCACCTTGACGAATATCAAAAGAGAAATCTAATGTAAAGTTTTTGTAGCTTAATGTGTTTCCAACTCCCATTGTGTAATCGTATTGAGTATCTCCGTAGATTTGTTTTTGAGTTGAAGCTACAGGAACTCCGTTTGCATCAACAACAATGTTTCCGTCAGGATCTCTTTCTGGAACACTACCTTCAATTAATGCTAAAGGATAACCTTCTCTAGCAACTAAACCAGTTGCAGAAGTACCTCCTAAGTTAAGTTGTCCTAAACGTGGATCTAATTTTTCTAAAATTGAGTTGTTAGTTGAGTAGTTTACAGTTGAAGACCATCCGAAACTTCCGCCTTTAGCTTTAACCCAGTTAAAAGTAATTAAACCTTCAAAACCTTTGTTTCTAATTGTACCAACGTTAGCAGTCTGTGAAGTATATCCAGTAGATGAAGCTAATGGTAAAGCAATAATCTGATCTACAACTTTTGAGTCATAAGCAGATACGTCAATGTTGATGAAGTTTTTGAAGAATGAAGCCTCTAAACCAACCTCAAATTCTTTTCTTCTTTCTGGTTTTAAACCTGGGTTTGCAACTCTATTTCCAACTTCGTATCCATTGATACCGTTGAATGGGTAAGTAATGTTACCAAAACCTAAACCAACATCACCTTTAGTATATACTGATAAAACTTGGTAAGGATTTGTATCAACCCCAGTTTCACCGTAGTTAGCTCTTAATTTACCAAAATTGATAACATTTTTGATTCCTGGGAAAGTATCTGTAAATGCCCAACTCGCGTTTACTCCTCCGTATAATACAGAACGAGCTCCTTCTGGTAATGTTGAATACCAGTCATTACGTAATGTAGTAGTTAAGAAAAGTTGATTTTTGAAACTTAAAGTTGTACTGTTGTAAACACCATAAAGTTTTCTTTCTGTTCTGCTTGAACTAGCTCTAGCAATTTCAGAAGAGTTGTCAAATGAGTGAAAACCTGCAAGGTCTTGACTTGCTACAGATCCAGAAATAACACTTCCTGTTCTTTGGTTCATGTTGAAACCGAAAGATGATTGTAAATCAAAACTTGTATTAAGTTTGAAATCTAAATTATATAAAATCTCGTGGTTAATTTGTTTTGTTATAGTTTTAGATTCAGCATATGAACCTGGAGCTTCTGTTGACGAACCATCGTTAGGGCTACCTGGATCAGCATCTACTTTTGATGTCCAAACTGCTAAACTTTCGCTAGATTGATCTAATCCAAAACGGTATATAAAGTTAGACCATTTGTTAATGTCATATTTAACCTCTACAGATCCGTAAATTCTATCTTTTGCATATTTCGAACCATTTTGGCTTAATGTGAAATATGGGTTTGTTACACCGTAAGGAGTATAATAGTTAGATACGTTATGGAATTTATTATTGTAATCTTTAAATTCTGTGATAGGAATATCTGTTGGAATTTGCATTAAGTTGTTCATAACAGTTAATCCTTGTCCAGTTGCTACACCACTACCACCAGTATTTACGTAGTTTAAACTACCTGTAAGTGTGATTTTACCAACTTTAGAAGTTCCTGATAAACCTAAAGTGTTTCTTTCAAATTTATCTGCGTCAGTTGGCATAATACCATCTTGTTGAGAGTTTGAGTAAGAAAGTCTAACTGATGAGTCACCATTTCCTCCAGAAAGAGAAAGACTGTTTAATACATTTGTTCCTGTATCAAAGAAATGCTCTAATTGATCTTTTTGGAAAGAGAAAGGTTTGATTAGTTGAGAATCATCAACTACGTTACCCCATGGTCTCATTACACCATCAAATTTAGGTCCCCAAGAACCATTTTCTCCTAAGAAATGTTGTCCGTTCCATCCTTGACCAAATTCTGATTGGTATTTTGGAGTTCTTAAAATTTCTGTGAATGAAGTTGCGTTAGAGAAACTGATGTCCATTTTACCAGCTTTTCCTTTTTTAGTAGTAATAAGAATTACACCACTTGCAGCTCTAGATCCGTAAAGAGCTGTTGCAGCTGCACCTTTTAAGATAGACATTGTTTCGATGTCTTCTGGGTTTATGTCATTTGAACCACGACCAAAGTCATATCCACCGTTTAAACTGTCAGAATATGTTGATCCGTTATTAACTGGAATACCATCTACAACATAAAGTGGTTGGTTGTTTCCAGATAAACTGCTGAAACCTCTAATGATAACTCCTGAAGAAGCACCTGGGTCAGTTGAAGCACTAGAGATAGTTACCCCTGCAACTTTTCCTTTCAATGCGTCAGCAACGTTTCCTTGAGAAGCTTTGTTTAATTCTTCTGAATTAATAGTTGTTGATGAGTATCCAAGAGATTTTTTCTCACGTTTGATACCTAAAGCCGTAGTTACTACTACACCTTCTAATTCTACTGAATCATCTTTTAATTTAACACTAATTGTTGAAGCACTAGCTGGAACTTCTTGGCTTTTCATACCAATGTAGCTAAATACTAAAACTTGACTTGTTGAGGCTTTGATAGTAAATTTACCATCAAAATCTGTTTGAGTTCCAGTTCTTGTTCCTTTAATCAAGACACTTACACCTGGTAAAGGCATGCCTGAATTATCAGAAACAGTTCCCGAAACAGATCTTTCTTGCGCAAAAGATAATTGCGCTACTAGTACCAAAAGCAGTACTAACAGTCCACTGAACTTTAGTTTCATTTTTAATTATTTTGAATTAGTATCGCAAAAATCTTAATTAATTGTTAATATTCCTAACAGAAAAGTATTTTTTTTACCTTCTACATATGTTAATTTAACATTTACCCACTATTTTGCTATATAAATCACAATTTTGCATTCTAATATTGGTTATTTTATTGTTAATATAAATGAATGTTAAAAAAATGAAAAAACCGCTGGTTTTGCCAGCGGTTTAGTATTTAATTATTTAGGTATTCTAAAATTATTGGGGTGCTACATCCCAGAAAATAGCAGTTGTTAGTTTGTCTCCTTTTATAGCGCTTGAAGCAGCTGTCCAATTAGCTCCGTTAACAGTTTGCTCTGCAGTTGGGTAAGTCCATCTTACAGGAACTTTTCCTTCTGAAGCTTGAACAGAACTTGGGTGAGAAGTTAATTTAGGAAAATCTAATCTTCTATATGCAGTCCAAGATTGGAAACTTCTGTTATACAAAGCAATCCATTCTTGGTATCCAATTTTTTCTTGCCATTTACCAGTTCCTGTTCCAGCTACGCCTGCTATTGGAGTAGAAGCTGCGGTAGCATAAGCAACCTTAGGATTAACTAAGTATGCTTGAGTGTCTGCTGCTGAAACTCCCCAAAACTCACATGATAATGTAATTGCGTTATTGTAATAATGTTGTGCTGTATTGCCTACGTTGAAATTTCTAGCTGCAGCTTCTGCTAAATAGAAGTTTACCTCGAAAGCTTCTAATAATACTCCAGCAGCATCTGGTTTTTTAATAACATCACCTACGTGAGAATAAGTTGTTTCGTATGGAAGTGAGTTACGACCTCCAGGAACTCCTCCTTTGTAAGTACCATCTCCCATTGGTGTAAAGAAAATTGGTCTTCTTGGGTCAGACAAATCATTCATTTGGTTAACCAATGTAGTTGCAGGAACGTTATCATTTCTTTGGCTAGCTACAAGATTGTCAAAAACGGGATTGTAGTTTGGAGCAAAAGAAGCATATTTCAATAATGCGTTATTTGCATTGTTTAAAAGAACTCCACCAGCATAAGCTGATTCAATTGTTGTTTTTGCTAATGCTGCATTCTTGTCAGCGATATTTGTTCCTAATTTCAATTTCACAGAGTTTGCAAACAATTTCCAGTTAGCAACATCACCTTTGTAGATTAGGTCTCCGGTCTCAAAACTTTTACCTGTTACATCAAGTTGGGCAATAGCTGCATCTATACGAGCAATTAATAAAGGATAAATCGCTTCGTCATCATCATACTTAGGTAAAATGATTTTTGGATTTTGTAATGATTCTGAGTAAGGAACATCTCCAAAAGTATCCACTAAAATTTGATATGTATAAACTCTTAAGATTTCAAGAATTGCAACTTTGTTTTTTTGTTGTTTTTGCCAATCAGCATCAGCAACATCGCCAGGCTTAACTTGAGCTTCAAGAACTTCTTGAGAAGTTTTTAAATTACCCAAAACATCTTGGTATAATTTTGTCCAATGTGTATCAGGAATTGTTCTTGTTGTTAAATTATATCTAGATTCAGCAGTGTATAAAGTCGCCGCCCAATATTGAACATAATAACGTAAAGGGTTGTTGTTTACACTTGGGGTAGTCAACTGATCTGTTAATTCCTTTTGTGCATTTGATAATAATGATTCTGCAGAAACATCATACGACTTCTTAATATCGTCGTTAAAATTTTCATTGTCACTAACACAACTCGATAGAGTTAAAAATGTTAGTGTTACTATTGATAGAAATATCTTTTTCATTTTGTTTAGAAGTTAAGTTTAACATTAAACGAGTATACTTTTGTAGCTGGCATAACTCCTGATTGGAATCCTTGAATGTTTCCTGCTGATGATCCTGCTTCAGGATCTGCATAAGGAAGATTTTTACTGATGATCCAAAGGTTGTTTCCAATAATGCTAAATGTCATACCTTTAATGTTCATTTTATCTAAGATTTTAGATGGTACACTGTAAGTTAATCCAACTTCTCTTAGTTTTACAAAAGATCCATCATAAACAGAAGCTTTTGTTGGGTTTGTGTCAGAACTAAATGCAGTTCCTCCAGATGTAGATGCGTCAATTCTAGTTGTGTTTGGTGTTCCATCTTCGTGTACTCCAGGAAGAATAACTCCACCGCTGTCTGCACCAGTTGTCAATGGGTCTCTCACAGAATTTCCAAGATCGTTAACTCCTAAATCGTAAATACCTGTTTCTCTACCATAAGCTTGGTCAAGAGAGAAAATATCTCCACCTTTTTTAACATCAATTAAAAAGTTGAATGCAAGATTTTTGTAAGCTACTCTGTTAGATACACCACCAATCCATTTTGCTTGTGTATTACCAATAACTTTATTTGAAGCTAAAACATAATAACCGTCTTCGTCAATTACTCTGTTTCCATTAGTGTCATAAGTATAATCTTTACCTCTTAATGTTCCGTAAGATTCTCCAACAGTTGCGTTAAGAGAAGCACCTCCTTGGAAAGTAGCTAATAATAAGTTATCTCTACCTTGGTTTAATGAAACAACAGTGTTTTTGTTTGTAGACCAGTTTACACCAAGGTCCCAAGAAAAGTTTTCAGTTTTGATTACTTTTCCAGATAAAGCAAGCTCGATACCTTTGTTTTCAATTTCTCCAGCATTAACTGTTGCGTAGTTTACACCAGTTGAAGTTGATTGTGGTACGTTGAAAATTTGGTTTTCAGTATTTGTTTTGTATAAAGATAAATCAAAGTTTAATCTATTTCTAAACATTGCTATCTCCAAACCTGCTTCCCAAGCTTTTTGGACCTCTGGTTTTAAGTTTGCGAAATCTAAGTAAGTGTTGCTGTTTCCGAATAATGGATTTCCATCTAAACCGTAGTTGTTAACTTTTGCTCCTAATCTTCCAGCTGCAGGGTCGTTACCTACTTGTGCATAGTTGATTCTTACTTTTCCTAAGTTTAACCATTCAGCTTTTGCTAATTCAGAGAAAATTAAACTTGAACCAATAGAGTAGTAGCTGTAGTTGTTCTCCTCGTTTGGTAAAGCTGTACTTTTGTCTAATCTGTAAGAACCTTCAACAAATAAAGTCTTTTTGAAGTCTAAAGATAATTGTCCGTATAAACCTGATTTCTCATAAGTAACTTGAGATTCTTTTGCAGGTAAAAATACGTTAGAGTTGTCTAAGCTGTATAATCCTTCTTTTGCTAAACCTCCAGTTGTAGAAGCTTGAATAGAATAAGCATCAGATCTTAAGAAAGTGTATCCTGCTAAAGCTTTTGCTCCAATGTTTTCAGAGATATTGAAGTTGTAAGTAGCAATGAAATCATAAGTTTGTTGCATGAAATCTCTTTTGTATAAAGAGTAACCTGATCCGTCATTAGCACCACTAATACCGAAAGTTTCAGCGTGACTACCAACAGCTTTTCTTAATTCTTGTTGATCGTTAGAGTAGTCAATTGTTGCACGACCTAATACTGTAAAGTCTTTAGTAATGTCATAAGATAAACTAGTACCAGCTAAGAATCTTGTTCTTGAATCTTGCTCGAAGTTTTGGTATCTATCAAAGTATGGGTTATTCCAGAATGCTGGGGCAAGGTTACCATTAGTTGGATCAGTCATGTTCCAAGTAATGTTTTGGTGCGTTCTGTTATATTCTCTTTCAAGTTCTTTAATATCTACGTTTGTAGCCCACCATTGTCTGAAACCTCCAATGAAGTTGTCTCCATATCCAGTATTGTTTCTACCAGTAGTGTTTTGGTTTGTAAATGTAAAGAAAGCAGTTGAAGTTAATTTGTCTGATAAATCTCTTGAGAAATTACCATTTAAACTGTTTTTGTTTAGTAAACTGTTTGGTAATACTCCAGTATTGTTGCTGTTTGTAAAACCTAAGTTGTAAGCTCCTTTTTCGTCTCCACCACTTAAATTGATGTTGTTTGTGAATGTAGTTGACTTTTGGAAGAAATCCACAGGAGTGTTTTTAGCAGCTACCCAAGGAGTTGCTTTTCCGTAGTTAGGATTTCCTAATACAAATGCATTCCAGTTGTAAACCATAATGCTAGGATCAAAAGCGTTTCCATAAGAAGCATCGTCTCCAGTTGATGCAACTAATCCGTTAGGGTTTCCGAAAACATCTGCAGTATAGCTACTGTCTTCTCCACCATATCCTTCACCATATTTGTTTTGGTAAGTTGGCATAGTAGATTTGTCAATTGCGCCAACAGAAACAGTTGAGCTAACGCTAACTCCTAAAGCAGTATTCTTTTTTCCTTTTTTAGTAGTAATCATGATAGCTCCGTTTGAAGCCTGGCTACCGTATAATGCTGTTGCAGCAGCACCTTTAAGTACGTTGATTGATTCAATGTTATTTGGGTCAATATCAGACGCCGCGTTACCAAAGTCAAATCCTTGTCTTCCGTTTTGCGAATCGCTATCGTTCAAGTTTGCATTACTTACAGCAACACCATCAATTACAATCAAAGCTTGATTGTTTCCTGTGATACTTTTCACACCTCTTAATACGATGTTGGTAGAACCGCCAAAGTTTGAGTTCGCTTTAATTTCCAAACCAGCAACTTTTCCAGATAAGTTGTTAAGGAAATTGTTTGTTGGACTGCTGTTTACTTGATCAGCTGTCACTAATTGAGAAGAATAACCTAAAGATTTTTTCTCTCTTTTAACCCCTAAGGCGGTTGTTACTACAACTCCTTCTAGCTCCTGAGCGTCTCCTGCTAATTTTATATTAATAACAGATGAGCTTGCTGCTACCTCTTGAGTTTTCATCCCAATGTAGCTAAATACCAAAACTTGGCTTGTAGTTGCTTTGATAGAAAACTTTCCATCAAAATCTGTTTGTGTCCCCGTTTTTGTTCCTTTGATCAATACACTTACACCTGGAAGAGGCATTCCTGCATTATCAGAAACTGTTCCCGAGACAGCTCTTTCTTGCGCAAACGACAATTGCGCGACTAGTACCAAAAGAAGTACTAGAAATCCATTGAACTTTAGTTTCATTTTTAAATATTTTGAATTAGTTCGGTAAAACTCTTAATAATTTGTTAACTATCCTAATGTTCGCTTAAACTTTTTTCAGTTTATATTAAAATTTAACATTATAACATATGTTCACTATAGTGTTATATAATTGTAAACCCGATGCGTTCTCTGCTCCATTTGTGAGATTAATCTTTAAGATTCCGTTTGCAGTGTATATTGTAGTGCCTATTCCGATTCCTAATAATTTTTTTATTTGGTTAGGGCTTGAAGTGCTTGTTGAATCTTGGTATAACGCGTAATCAACAATCGAATTAATGTAAAGATTTTTGGAAAGAAGATAGCGATATTCTGTAAGAAGCATTGTGGTAAAATTTGCTTGTAAACTATTTTCTAAAAACCCTCTAATCGAATTTATTCCGCCAAAACGAAATAATTCATTAGAAATGTAGTTTTGACTCTTTAAGATAAAATTTTGTGAATTTATGTTAATGAAATTTTTGGGATTTAATTCAAAATTGTACTTCAGATTTATATTTGTAAAAAACTGATTGCTTTTTCCGGCTGTTTCAGAAGAATTATTTGTAGTTCGATTTCCATATCCAAATGAAGCGGCTATATAAGCTTTGTTTCCAAATATTGTATTTTGAAAGTCACTTTTCTGATAATCATAAGTGGTTGTGATATAAGAATTATTGAAATCGCTAATCGTTGAATTGTTCGCATTTTGAATATCGCTAGATTCGGTCGATTGATATCCAACATAAAGTTTGGAATTATAATTTAAGTAATAACCTAAATTGATATCAGTCTTTGTGTTCTGAAAAGTGCTGTCTTGTTTGAAAATATTTAATTGTGCTTTAATTCCAATTGGAGATTGAAATAAATATGGAATTTCGATTTTAGTGTTGAAGGTTTTTTGTTGATTGCCATCGCTTTTCCAATAAAGTGAAAATTTTTCGCCAGCGCGTAATGTGTTTACAAGTGAAATATCCAAATAACCGTTTAGATTTAGTTTTTTGTCTTCGTCATTAGAAAATCCAATGTATCCGTCAAAAGTATTTGCTTTTCTCTTTTCAATGTAAGTGTATACTTTAGTCGAATCTGTTGTAAATAATATTTCTGGATATTTTGTCTGTGAAATAAATTCAAAACTATTTATGTCATTAAATAAGTTTTTAATCATTTCTTGATTAAAAGTCTTATTGACGTATTTTTTGTTTAATTGTTTAAGAGCTCCTTTTGGAAAAAAATCTCTTAAATTGGGATTACTGTAATTTAGGATTATTGAATTTAGGTTACGTTTTTTTTCGGAATCCAAAATTAAATCTGCATAAATTATCGAGTTTCTTCTTTTGATGTTTGTTAGTTTTATTTTAGAAAATGCAAAACCAGTTTTTTCTTTGTTTTGAATTTCTTGATTTAAGAAATTCTCTAACTCAGAATAAGGTATAATTATGCTGTCTTTTGACCTTTTTTGAGTTTCAAAAAATATATTATTTGTACCTATATATATATGTATAGTTTTTATTTTGTTTTTTAGGTCGAAAATAGCGGTATAAGAGCTGTCATTTATCTTGTTGTTTTCTAATGTAGTAACGTCTATGTAGCCTTGTTTTGTAAGGTTGTTAGAGACAGAAGAAATTTCATTAATAAGGGATTTTAAATTTTGATGCGTCTTATTGTATTGAATAGAGTCAATAGTATTGTTTTGTTTTTCATTGATTCCTTTAATAGACAAGTAAAAAGATTGGCCGAAAGATTTCGATCCTAAAAGAAAAATAAGTGTGTATATAAAATGTTTTAGTTGCAATTGATTGGTTTATTAAATGTTAAGCAAATATCATATGTTTCTTTGTTAAATCATAGATATAAATAATGTTGTTGAAAATTAATGAATTAACGTTTGTATACTGAAAAATATTTTATACATTTGCAACCCCGTAAAAAGCGGGAATTTAATAAACATAATAATTTTTAGTATTAATTATGCCAACAATTCAACAATTAGTAAGAACAGGAAGAACTCAGATAACTAAGAAGAGTAAATCGGTTGCTTTAGATTCTTGTCCTCAAAGAAGAGGGGTTTGTACGCGTGTTTACACTACTACACCAAAAAAACCAAACTCTGCAATGCGTAAAGTTGCGCGTGTACGTTTGACAAATGGTAATGAAGTGAATGCTTACATCCCTGGAGAAGGACACAATTTACAAGAGCACTCGATAGTATTAGTTAGAGGTGGAAGGGTAAAAGATTTACCAGGTGTTAGATATCATATCGTTCGTGGAGCGCTTGATACGTCAGGTGTTGCAGGAAGAACGCAAAGAAGATCTAAGTACGGTGCTAAACGCCCAAAAGAAGCAAAAAAGTAATTTAAACTTTTAAGAAAAAGACATGAGAAAAAGAGCGGCAAAGAAAAGACCACTTTTACCGGATCCAAGGTTTAACGACCAATTAGTAACGCGTTTCGTGAATAACTTAATGTGGGATGGTAAGAAATCTACAGCTTTTAAAGTATTTTATGATGCGATTGATATCATTGAAACTAAAAAGCAAAATGATGAGAAAACTTCATTAGAAATCTGGAAAGATGCTTTAACAAACGTTATGCCTCACGTAGAAGTACGTAGCCGTAGAGTTGGTGGAGCTACATTCCAAATTCCAATGCAGATTCGTCCAGACAGAAAAATTTCTATGGCAATGAAGTGGTTAATACTTTATTCAAGAAGAAGAAATGAAAAATCTATGGCACAGCGTTTAGCTTCAGAATGTTTAGCTGCGGCTAAAGAAGAAGGTGCTGCGGTTAAGAAAAGAATGGATACTCACAAAATGGCAGAAGCTAACAAAGCATTCTCTCACTTTAGATTTTAATTCGTAAGAAATGGCTAGAGATTTAAAATATACAAGAAATATCGGGATTGCTGCTCACATTGATGCTGGTAAAACAACAACAACTGAGCGTATTCTTTTTTATACTGGAAAGTCACACAAAATTGGTGAGGTACACGATGGTGCTGCAACAATGGACTGGATGGCGCAAGAGCAAGAAAGAGGTATTACAATTACTTCTGCTGCTACAACTTGTACTTGGAATTTTCCAACTGAGCAAGGTAAAGTTCTTCCAGAATCATTGCCTTATCACTTTAATATTATTGATACTCCTGGACACGTTGACTTTACTGTAGAGGTAAACCGTTCTTTACGTGTGCTTGATGGTTTGGTATTCTTGTTTAGTGCTGTTGATGGTGTTGAGCCTCAATCAGAAACTAACTGGAGACTTGCAGATCAATATAGAGTTCCACGTATGGGATTCGTAAACAAAATGGACCGTCAAGGTGCTAACTTTTTAGGAGTATGCGGACAGGTTAAAGATATGTTGAAATCGAATGCGGTTGCAATTACTTTGCCTATTGGTGATGAAGCTGATTTTAAAGGTATTGTTGACTTAGTTAAAAATCAAGCTATTGTATGGCATGATGAAACTCAAGGAGCTACTTTTGATATCGTTGATATTCCTGCTGATATGGTAGACGAGGTTAGACAATATCGTTCTATCCTTATCGAAGAGATTGCTACTTATGATGAGAATCTTTTGGATAAATACATGGAAGATGAAAACTCTATTACAGAGGAAGAAATCAACAATGCATTAAGAGCTGCTACTATTGATATGGCAATTATTCCAATGCTTGCTGGTTCATCTTTCAAAAACAAAGGTGTTCAATTTATGTTGGATGCAGTTTGTAAGTATTTGCCATCTCCTTTGGATAAAGAAGGTATTGAAGGAATTCATCCTGATGATGCTGATTTATTAGAGGAAGATCAAACTAAAATCTTGCGTAAGCCAGATGTTAAAGAGCCATTCGCGGCTTTGGCATTTAAAATTGCAACTGACCCATTCGTAGGTCGTTTAGCTTTCTTCCGTGCTTACTCTGGACGTTTAGATGCTGGTTCTTATGTTTTAAATACTCGTTCTGGTAACAAAGAGAGAATTTCTCGTATTTACCAAATGCACGCAAATAAACAAAATCCAATCGAATTTATTGAGGCTGGAGATATTGGGGCTGCTGTAGGATTTAAAGATATCAAAACTGGAGATACATTATGTGATGAAAAGAATCCAATTATTTTGGAGTCTATGAAGTTCCCTGATCCAGTAATTGGTATTGCTATTGAGCCAAAAACAAAAGCTGACGTTGATAAAATGGGTATGGCTTTAGCTAAATTAGCTGAAGAAGATCCAACATTTACAGTTAGAACTGATGAGGCTTCTGGTCAAACTATTATTTCAGGTATGGGTGAGCTTCACTTAGATATCTTAGTAGATCGTATGAAGCGTGAGTTCAAAGTGGAGGTGAATCAAGGTGAGCCTCAGGTTGAATATAAAGAAGCATTTACAAAATCTGCTCAACATAGAGAAACTTACAAAAAACAATCTGGAGGTCGTGGTAAATTCGGTGATATCGTATTTACAATTGAGCCTGCTGATGAAGTTGATGGTAAAGTTCCGGTTGGATTACAATTTATCAATGCTGTAAAAGGTGGTAACGTTCCTAAAGAATATATCCCTGCTGTTGAAAAAGGATTTAGAGAAGCTATGAAAACTGGTCCGTTGGCAGGATATGCTGTGGATAGTTTGAAAGTAACTTTAACTGATGGATCTTTCCACCCTGTGGATTCTGATGCATTATCTTTTGAGTTAGCTGCAAGAATGGGTTATAAGGAATCTGGACGTGCTGCTGGAGCTGTTATTCTTGAGCCAATTATGAAAATCGAAGTTATTACTCCAGAAGAAAATATGGGTGATATCGTAGGTGACTTGAACCGTCGTAGAGGTCAAGTTAATGATATGGGTGACAGAAATGGAGCTAAAACTATCAAGGCTGATGTACCTTTATCAGAAATGTTTGGTTATGTTACAACATTAAGAACATTGTCTTCTGGTAGAGCAACTTCAACAATGGAGTTTTCTCACTATGCAGAAACGCCTTCTAATATTTCAGAAGCGGTAATTAAAAAAGCAAAAGGTAACGCTTAATTCTTAAGAAAATGAGTCAAAAAATCAGAATAAAACTAAAATCTTACGATCACATGTTGGTAGATAAATCTGCTGAAAAGATCGTAAAAACAGTAAAAACTACTGGAGCAGTTGTAACAGGTCCAATTCCGTTGCCAACTCACAAAAAACTTTTCACTGTATTACGTTCTCCGCACGTTAACAAAAAAGCGAGAGAGCAATTTGAAGTAATGTCATACAAGAGATTGATTGATATTTATTCATCTTCATCTAAAACTATTGATGCTTTAATGAAACTTGAATTGCCAAGTGGAGTAGAAGTGGAGATAAAAGTATAATTTTTTATATTTTTTTATATAAAAAGCGAGACGGAAATGTCTCGCTTTTTTTGTTTTTGAAAGATGATTTTGATTCGCTTATTTTTTAAATGTTTTGCGGGTTTTATAATCTTTTGAATTTGCATAAAGCCCTTTGTTTTAAGGAGCTGCGAAAGTTTTTTATTTCAATTTTGTTATGTAATTGTTAAGTCTGAATGGTCTAAAGATTAAAAAAAATGTTTTAAATTTTGAGATAAACTAAGTTGTTTTTGGTGTTATTTTGGAGCTTGGATTTTGATTATGAGCGATTTAATTTTTATAACTGTTTGGTATATTCAATTTTAATGTCTACTTTTGCACTCCCTGTTTGGAAATTTCTGTTATTTTCAAATTGAAGGGAATTTTAGTAATTAATAATTAATATTTATGTCTGGGTTAATTGGTAAGAAAATCGGCATGACTAGTATTTTTGACGAAAACGGGAAAAACATTCCTTGTACAGTAATCGAAGCTGGTCCATGCGTTGTTACCCAAGTCAGAACCAACGAGGTTGACGGGTATGAAGCGTTGCAACTTGGTTTCGATGACAAAAACGAGAAACATTCTACTAAAGCGGCTTTAGGTCACTTTAAAAAAGCTGGAACTGTTGCTAAGAAAAAAGTCGTTGAATTCCAAGATTTCGCAACTGAACAAAAATTAGGAGATCTTATTGATGTTACTATTTTTGAAGAAGGAGAATTTGTAGATGTACAAGGTGTGTCTAAAGGTAAAGGTTTCCAAGGTGTTGTTAAACGTCACGGTTTTGGTGGGGTTGGACAAGCTACTCATGGTCAGCACAACCGTTTAAGAGCGCCAGGTTCTGTAGGAGCTTCTTCTTATCCATCTAGAGTATTCAAAGGAATGCGTATGGCTGGAAGAATGGGAGGAGAAAATGTGAAAATTCAAAACCTTAGAGTTTTAAAAGTAGTTGCTGAAAAGAATCTACTTGTTGTTAAAGGGTGTATTCCTGGGCACAAAAACTCTTATGTAATCATTCAGAAGTAATGGAAGTAAAAGTATTAGATTTCAACGGAAAAGATACTGGTAGAAAAGTTCAACTTTCTGATTCAGTATTCGCAATTGAACCAAACAATCACGCTGTATATCTTGATGTTAAGCAATATCTTGCTAATCAAAGACAAGGTACTCACAAGGCTAAAGAAAGAGCTGAAGTAACTGGAAGTACACGTAAGATTAAAAAACAAAAAGGAACTGGTACTGCTCGTGCAGGAAGTGTTAAGAATCCTTTGTTTAAAGGTGGAGGAACAGTTTTCGGACCAAGACCAAGAAGTTATTCATTCAAATTGAATAAAAACTTGAAAAGATTGGCTAGAAAATCAGCTTTCTCAATTAAAGCAAAAGAAGCGAACATTGTGGTTCTTGAAGACTTTAATTTTGAAGTGCCAAACACTAAAAATTTCATTAACGTTTTGAAAGCTTTAGGGTTAGAAAATAAAAAATCTCTATTCGTGTTGGGTGAGTCAAATAAAAATGTATATTTGTCGTCACGCAATTTGAAGGCTTCTAATGTCGTAACTAGCTCAGAATTAAGCACTTACGCAATATTAAACGCTAATAATTTAGTGCTTTTGGAAGGTTCTTTAGAGTTAATTGAAGAAAATTTAAGTAAATAATAGGAATATGAGCATCATTATTAGACCTATAGTAACGGAAAAAGTAACCAAAGAAAGTGAAGTTCTAAACCGCTTCGGATTCGTTGTTGACAAAAAAGCGAACAAAGTTGAGATTAAGAAAGCTATTGAAGCTACTTATGGAGTGACTATCGTTTCTGTTAACACAATGAATGTGAGACCAGATAGATCTACTAAATACACTAAAAGTGGTTTAATCAGTGGAAAGACAAATGCTTATAAAAAAGCAATTGTTCAAGTACAAGAAGGAGAAACAATTGATTTTTACAACAATATCTAAGATAGAAAAATGTCAGTAAGAAAATTAAAACCTATTACCCCGGGTCAGCGATTTAGAGTTGTGAATGGTTATGACGCTATTACAACTGATAAGCCGGAACGCTCTTTGATAGCGCCGATAAAAAACTCTGGAGGTAGAAATAGTCAAGGAAAGATGACCATGCGTTATACGGGTGGTGGTCACAAGCAGAGATATCGTATTATTGATTTCAAAAGAACTAAAGATGGGATTCCAGCTACAGTGAAATCAATCGAATACGATCCAAATCGTACTGCGTTTATCGCTTTGTTAGCTTATGCTGATGGAGAGAAAACTTATATTATCGCTCAAAACGGATTGAAAGTTGGTCAGAAATTAGTTTCTGGTCCAGAATCTCAACCGGAGATTGGTAATACTTTACCTTTAAGCAGAATTCCTCTTGGAACTGTTATATCTTGTATTGAGTTACGTCCAGGACAAGGAGCTGTTATTGCTCGTTCGGCTGGAACTTTTGCTCAGTTAATGGCAAGAGACGGGAAATATGCAACAATTAAAATGCCGTCTGGAGAAACAAGATTGATCTTGTTAACTTGTTCGGCTACAATTGGAGCTGTTTCAAACTCTGACCACCAATTAGTTGTATCTGGAAAAGCAGGTAGAACAAGATGGTTAGGAAGAAGACCTAGAACTAGACCAGTAGCGATGAACCCAGTTGATCACCCTATGGGAGGTGGTGAAGGACGTTCTTCTGGAGGGCACCCACGTTCAAGAAACGGATTGCCAGCTAAAGGTTACAGAACTCGTTCTAAGAAAAACCCGAGTAACAAGTATATCGTAGAACGTAGAAAGAAATAATAAGATATGGCACGTTCATTAAAAAAAGGACCTTTCGTTCATTATAAATTAGACAAGAAAGTTCAAGAAAACGTAGAAAGTGGTAAAAATGCAGTTGTTAAGACTTGGTCTAGAGCTTCAATGATTACTCCAGATTTCGTTGGACAAACTATCGCAGTTCATAACGGACGTCAATTTGTACCAGTTTACGTAACAGAAAACATGGTAGGTCACAAATTAGGAGAGTTTTCACCAACTAGATCTTTTAGAGGTCATGCTGGAGCAAAAAATAAAGGTAAAAAATAAAAGAAGCAATGGGAGTTCGTAAAAGAGAAACAGCAGATGCGAGAAAAGAGGCTAATAAGTCTATCGCTTTCGCAAAATTGAATAACTGCCCTACTTCACCTAGAAAAATGCGCTTAGTAGCGGACTTGGTAAGAGGTCAGAAGGTAGAAAGAGCACTTAACATCTTAAGATTCAGTTCTAAAGAAGCTTCAAGAAAATTAGAAAAACTATTATTATCTGCAATCAATAACTGGGAGCAAAAAAATAGTGAAGGTAATTTAGAAGAAGCTGGATTATTTGTTAAAGAGATCAGAGTAGATGGTGGAATGATGTTGAAAAGACTTCGTCCAGCTCCACAAGGTCGTGCACACAGAATAAGAAAACGTTCTAATCACGTTACAATCGTGCTTGGAGCTATCAATAACACACAAAGCAATTCTTAAGCAGCATGGGACAAAAGACAAATCCAATTGGAAATAGACTTGGTATCATCAGAGGATGGGACTCAAACTGGTATGGTGGAAATGATTACGGTGATAAATTAGCCGAAGATCACAAAATCAGAAAGTATATCCATGCTCGTTTATCAAAAGCTAGTGTATCAAAAGTAATCATCGAGAGAACTTTGAAACTTGTAACCGTTACTATCACTACTGCTAGACCTGGTATCATTATCGGAAAAGGTGGACAAGAGGTAGACAAGTTAAAAGAGGAACTTAAGAAAGTTACTGACAAAGAGGTTCAAATCAACATCTTTGAAATTAAAAGACCTGAGTTAGATGCTTATCTTGTGGCGACAAGCATCGCTCGTCAAATCGAAAGTCGTATTTCTTACAGACGTGCAATCAAAATGGCTATTGCTGCCTCTATGCGTATGAACGCTGAAGGTATCAAAGTTTTGATTTCTGGTCGTTTGAATGGAGCTGAGATGGCGCGTTCAGAAGGTTTCAAAGAAGGTAGAATTCCTCTATCAACTTTCAGAGCTGACATTGATTATGCTTTGGCTGAAGCTCATACTACTTATGGTAGAATGGGAATCAAAGTATGGATCATGAAAGGTGAAGTTTACGGTAAGAGAGAACTTTCTCCACTTGCTGGAATGGACAAAAAACAATCTGGTACAGGTGGTGGTAAAGGTGGAGATGCTCCTAGAGGCAAATCTAACTTTAACAAAGGTGGAAAACCAGACGCTCGTAAAAGAAAGTAAATTTTTAAACTAAAGAAAAATGTTACAGCCTAAAAGAACAAAATACCGTAAGGTACAAAAAGGTAAAATGAAAGGTAACTCTCAAAGAGGGCATGAACTTTCTAATGGAATGTTTGGTATTAAATCTGTACATGAAGATGGAATGTTCTTAACTTCTCGTCAAATCGAAGCTGCGCGTATTGCTGCAACTCGTTACATGAAGAGAGAGGGACAATTATGGATTAAAATATTTCCAGACAAACCTATTACTAAGAAACCTCTTGAAGTACGTATGGGTAAAGGTAAAGGAGCAGTTGAGTATTGGGCTGCTGTTGTTAAACCAGGAAGAATTATGTTTGAAGTTGGAGGAGTTCCATTGTCAGTTGCAAAAGAGGCTTTACGTCTTGCAGCTCAAAAGCTTCCAGTAAAAACTAAGTTCGTCGTTGCTAGAGATTTCGAAGCATAATTTATATTTATTATGAAACAATCAGAAATAAAAGATCTTTCTGCAGCGGAGTTGCAAGAAAAACTTAGTCAAACTAAGAAAGTATATGCTGACCTAAAAATGGCTCACGCTATTTCTCCAATTGCTAACCCACTTCAAATTAGAAGCGTTAGAAGAACAGTTGCAAGATTGGCTACCGAGTTAACTAAAAGAGAGTTACAATAATTGTATTCTGCTGAAAGATGGAAGAAAAAAGAAATTTAAGAAAAGAAAGAATAGGTGTTGTTACTTCAAATAAAATGGATAAATCTATTGTTATTGCTGAAGTAAGAAAAGTAAAACACCCATTATACGGTAAGTTCGTGTTGAAAACTAAGAAATATGTTGCACACGACGAAACAAACGACTGTAACATTGGAGATACTGTAAGAATTAGCGAAACGCGTCCTTTAAGTAAAACAAAATGTTGGAGATTAGTTGAAATCTTAGAAAGAGCTAAATAATTATGGTACAACAAGAATCAAGACTAAAAGTAGCAGATAACACGGGAGCTAAAGAAGTTTTAACTATTCGTGTTTTAGGAGGTACTAAAAGAAGATATGCCTCTGTTGGAGACAAAATTGTAGTTTCTATCAAAGATGCAACTCCAAACGGAAACGTAAAAAAAGGAGCTGTTTCAACTGCAGTTGTTGTGCGTACCAAAAAAGAAGTGAGAAGAGCTGATGGTTCTTATATCCGTTTCGATGACAATGCATGTGTTCTTTTGAATGCCGCAGGGGAAATGAGAGGAACTCGTGTTTTTGGTCCGGTAGCAAGAGAACTTCGTGAAAAACAATTCATGAAAATTGTATCATTAGCACCAGAAGTGCTTTAATTCGTTTTAAGATGATAAAGCTAAAAATAAAATCAGGAGATATCGTAAGAGTTATTGCTGGAGACCATAAAGGTGCTGAAGGTAAAGTTTTACGTGTTTACCGTGAGAAAAACAAAGCGATAGTTGAAGGTGTGAACATGGTTTCAAAACATACAAAACCAAGTGCTAAAAACCCTCAAGGTGGTATCGTTAAGAAAGAGGCTTCTATTCAAATTTCTAACATTTCTCTAATTGATCCTAAAACTAAGGAAACAACTAGAGTTGGGGTTAGAGTAGAAGGAGATAAGAAAGTAAGATTTTCAAAAAAATCTAATCAAGTACTATAGTAATGGCATATACACCTAGACTAAAAGAAGAATATAAGAGTAGAGTAATCTCTGCTCTTAAAGAAGAGTTCGGATATACAAACGTAATGCAAGTTCCAAAACTTGAGAAAATCGTTTTGAGCCGTGGAGTTGGTGCAGCTGTATCTGATAAAAAACTTATTGACTATGCTGTTGATGAGTTAACAAAGATCACTGGACAAAAAGCAGTATCTACAATTTCTAAGAAAGACGTTGCGTCTTTCAAATTAAGAAAAGGGATGCCTATTGGAGCAAAAGTAACTTTACGTGGAGAAAGAATGTATGAGTTTTTAGATAGACTTATTACTTCTTCTTTGCCACGTGTGAGAGATTTTAGTGGTATTAAAGCTACTGGTTTCGACGGAAGAGGTAACTATAATCTTGGAGTTTTAGAGCAAATCATTTTCCCAGAAATTGATATTGACAAAGTAAACAAAATTTCAGGAATGGATATTACATTTGTTACTACTGCAAAAACAGACAAGGAAGCAAAGTCATTATTGGCTGAATTAGGATTACCTTTTAAAAAGAATTAAGACATGGCTAAAGAATCAATGAAAGCCCGTGAGGTGAAAAGAGAGAAAACGGTAGCTAAGTATGCTGAAAAAAGAAAAGCTTTGTTAGAAGCTGGAGATTATGAAGGCTTACAAAGATTACCTAAAAATGCTTCACCAGTTCGTTTACATAATCGTTGTAAATTAACAGGTAGGCCTAGAGGTTACATCCGTCAGTTTGGTATTTCACGTGTAACTTTCCGTGAGATGGCTAATAATGGATTAATTCCAGGAGTTAAAAAAGCATCTTGGTAATCTCGCAATAAGTTATTACTTTTGCAAACCAAAAAATAATTTTTAATTGATTAAAGGTTCGGGAAACGAGTGTTTCCCGAAAACCATAATCGTAATCAAATACATATGTATACAGATCCTATTGCAGATTATTTGACTAGAGTTCGTAACGCTGTGGCTGCAAACCACAAAGTTGTTGAAATTCCAGCATCTAATCTAAAAAAAGAAATAACTAAGATCTTATTTGATCAAGGTTATATCTTGAGTTACAAATTTGAACAGAACACAGTACAAGGTTCTATCAAAATTGCTTTGAAGTATGATAAAGATACTAAAGAGCCTGTAATTAAAGATATCCAAAGAATTAGTAAACCTGGTTTACGTAAGTACGCAGGTGCTGCCAAATTACCTAGAATCCTTAACGGATTAGGAATTGCTATTGTTTCTACATCAAAAGGTTTGATGACAGGAAAACAAGCTAAGCAATTAAATGTAGGTGGTGAAGTAATTTGTTACGTATACTAATTTTAAACACTAGATAAGATGTCAAGAATAGGTAAAAGCCCAATTGTAATCCCTGCTGGTGTAACTGTTGAAGTTAAAGACGGTATTATTACAGTAAAAGGAAAAAGAGGTCAACTGGTTCAGGAGTTTTCGGACGTAACTGTAACTGTTGAAGGTGATCAAGTTTCAGTAGAAAGATCGTCTGATCATAAAGACCATAGAGCAAAACACGGATTATTCAGATCTTTGATCAGTAATATGGTTGTTGGTGTTTCTGAAGGTTTCACAAAAGAACTAGAATTAGTTGGAGTTGGTTATAGAGCTTCAAACCAAGGTCAAAAATTAGATTTAGCTCTTGGATATTCTCACAATATTGTTTTAGAAATTGCTCCAGAAGTATCTTTAGAAACAATATCTGAAAAAGGTAAGAACCCTATCGTAAAATTAACATCATTTGATAAACAACTTTTAGGTCAAGTTGCTGCGAAAATCAGAGGTTTCCGTAAGCCTGAGCCGTACAAAGGAAAAGGTGTTAAATTTGTGGGTGAAGTATTAAGAAGAAAAGCAGGTAAATCAGCTTAAAAAATAAGATTATGTCATTAACAAAATCTGAAAGAAGACAGAGAATTAAATTCAGAATTAGAAAATCGGTTAGTGGTTCTGCTGCTAGACCTAGACTTTCTGTATTTAGAAGTAATAAAGAAATTTACGCTCAAATTATTGATGATGTAAATGGAGTTACTATATTAGCTGCATCTTCAAGAGAAAAAGAAATAGGAAACGGTACTAACGTTGAAGTAGCTGCTGCTGTTGGAAAACTAGTTGCAGAGAAAGCGTTAAAAGCTGGGATTGATACCATCACTTTTGATAGAGGTGGATATTTGTATCACGGTCGTATTAAATCATTAGCAGAAGGCGCAAGAGCCGCTGGACTTAAATTCTAATATATTATGTCTAAATACAAAAATGTAGAATTGGTAAAACCTAGTGGTCTTGAACTTAAAGATCGTCTAGTTAGTGTTAATCGTGTTACTAAAGTTACAAAAGGAGGTAGAGCTTTTGGTTTTTCTGCTATTGTAGTTGTAGGTGATGAAAATGGAGTAGTTGGTCACGGATTAGGAAAATCTAAAGACGTTTCTGAAGCAATTGCGAAAGCAGTAGAAGATGCTAAGAAAAACTTAGTTAGAATTCCTTTGAACGGACAATCTGTTCCTCACGAACAAAAAGGTAAATTTGGTGGTGCACGTGTATTCTTAATTCCAGCATCTCATGGTACTGGAGTTATTGCTGGTGGAGCTGTTCGTTCAGTTCTTGAATCAGTTGGTATTCACGATGTATTGTCTAAGTCTCAAGGATCATCAAATCCACATAACGTAGTAAAAGCAACTTTTGATGCTTTATTGCAAATGAGAAGCGCTCATACTGTTGCAAAACAAAGAGGTGTTTCTTTAGAGAAAGTTTTTAAAGGTTAATTAGGAAATTATGGCTAAATTATTAGTAAAACAAGTAAGAAGCAAAATCAACTGCCCTCTTTCTCAAAAAAGAGGATTGGAAGCTTTAGGTCTACGTAAAATTGGACAAGTTGTGGAGCATGAGTCAAATCCTGCTATCCTTGGGATGATAAACAAAGTTAAACACTTAGTTTCTGTTGAAGAAGCTAAATAACAAATACTGTTATGAATTTAAGTAACTTACAACCTGCTGAGGGATCTACACACAATCAAAATAAAAGATTAGGTAGAGGAGAAGGTTCTGGTAAAGGTGGTACCGCTGCACGTGGACACAAAGGAGCAAAATCTCGTTCTGGTTATTCTAAAAAGATTGGTTTTGAAGGAGGGCAGATGCCACTTCAAAGACGTGTACCTAAGTTTGGTTTCAAAAACATCAATCGTAAAGAATACGAAGGTGTTAATTTAGATACTCTTCAATTATTAGTTGATAACGGTGCAATTACAGATTCTGTTTCTATGGCAGAATTCGTAGCAAATCGTCTAGCTACTAAAAATGAAATCGTTAAGATTTTAGGTAGAGGAGAATTGAAAGCAAAATTAAAAGTAACTGCCCACAAATTTACTGCTACTGCAAAAGCTGCTATTGAAGCTGCTGGTGGAGAAGCTGTAACTATATAACTTATCTATTAAGATGAAGAAATTTATTGAATCAATAAGTAATGTTTGGAAAATCGAAGAACTAAAAAACAGAATCTTAATTACATTAGGATTACTTTTAGTATATCGTTTTGGAGCACACGTTACGCTTCCTGGAATTGACGCAACGCAATTGACTGGTTTAGCGGGACAAACTAAAAATGGTCTAGGATCTATTCTAGACATGTTCACCGGGGGTGCTTTCTCTAAGGCTTCAGTTTTTGCCTTAGGTATCATGCCTTATATTTCTGCGTCTATTGTTGTTCAGTTGATGGGAATTGCGATTCCATATTTACAAAAACTTCAAAATGATGGAGAAAGTGGTAGAAAAAAGATTAATCAAATCACTCGTTGGTTGACAATCGCTATCACATTGGTTCAAGGTCCAACTTATATCTATAATTTATACAGAACATTGCCTAGTAATGCATTTTTGCTAGGCTTTAATTCTCCTGAATTTTTGTTCTCTTCTGTTATTATCTTGGTTACAGGTACAATTTTTGCTATGTGGCTTGGAGAAAAAATTACAGATAAAGGTATTGGAAATGGTATTTCATTGTTAATTATGGTTGGTATTTTAGCTCGTTTACCGCAAGCTTTTATCCAAGAGTTTACAACTCGTGTTACCAATAATAATGGAGGTCCAATGTTATTAGTTATTGAAATTATTGTGTGGCTATTAGTTATTATTTCTTGTGTATTGCTTACAATGGCAGTACGTAGAATCCCGGTTCAGTACGCTCGTCGTACAACAACTGGTGATTACGAGCAAGATTTAGCAGGTGGTAATAGACAATGGATTCCTCTTAAGCTTAATGCTTCTGGAGTTATGCCAATCATTTTTGCTCAGGCAATTATGTTTATCCCTGCGGCTGTGGCTGGGCTATCTAAATCAGATACATCACAATCGATTGTTGGTGCATTTAGTAATATGTTTGGTTTCTGGTATAATTTTGTTTTTGCAACTTTAATTATTGTATTTACATTCTTTTATACTGCGATCACTGTACCTACTAACAAAATGGCTGATGATTTAAAGAGAAGCGGTGGTTTTATTCCAGGTGTTCGCCCAGGAGCTGAAACTTCTGATTTCCTTGATAAAGTGATGTCTTTAATAACTTTCCCAGGATCTTTATTCCTTGCTTTGATTGCTGTGTTCCCAGCTATTGTTGTAAGTATTATGGATGTACAACAATCTTGGGCGATGTTTTTTGGAGGTACCTCTTTAATAATTATGGTTGGAGTTGCAATAGATACTATTCAACAGATCAATTCATACTTGTTAAACAAACATTATGATGGTTTAATGAAGACTGGTAAAAATAGAAAAGCGGTAGCTTAATATATTTATGGCAAAACAATCAGCAATAGAACAAGACGGATCAATCATTGAAGCATTGTCAAATGCGATGTTCCGTGTAGAGTTAGAAAATGGACATATTGTAATTGCTCATATTTCTGGAAAAATGCGTATGCATTACATCAAATTATTACCTGGTGATAAAGTGAAACTAGAAATGAGTCCTTATGATTTGTCAAAAGCAAGAATTACTTATCGATATTAAAGGATATTCACTATGAAAGTTAGAGCATCAGTAAAAAAGAGAAGTGCCGAGTGCATTATCGTGCGTAGAAAAGGGAGACTGTACGTAATAAACAAAAAGAATCCTAGATTTAAACAAAGACAAGGATAATTATGGCAAGAATAGCAGGGGTAGATATCCCAAAAAACAAAAGAGGTGTTATTGCACTTACCTATATCTTCGGATTAGGAAAAAGTAGAGCTATTGAGATTTTAGAAAAAGCTCAAGTAAGCCAAGATAAAAAAGTTCAAGATTGGAATGACGATGAAATCGGAGCAATTCGTGAAGCTGTTTCATTTTACAAAATTGAAGGTGAATTACGTTCTGAAGTTTCTTTAAACATTAAACGTTTAATGGATATTGGATGTTACAGAGGTATTCGTCATAGATCTGGTCTTCCATTAAGAGGGCAAAGAACTAAAAACAACTCAAGAACAAGAAAAGGTAAAAGAAAAACTGTTGCTAACAAGAAAAAAGCAACTAAATAATAAGTAATATGGCTAAAGCAACTGCAAAAAAACGTAAAGTTATCGTTGAATCAACGGGTGAGGCTCATATTTCTGCCACTTTTAATAACATTATTATTTCTTTGACTAATAAGAAAGGTGAAGTTATCTCTTGGTCTTCAGCTGGTAAAATGGGTTTCAGAGGTTCTAAAAAGAACACTCCTTATGCAGCTCAAATGGCAGCAGAAGATTGCGCTAAAGTAGCACTTGAGGCAGGACTTAAAAAAGTGAAAGTTTATGTAAAAGGACCAGGTAATGGACGTGAGTCTGCTATCCGTTCTATTCATAACGGTGGAATTGAAGTTACAGAGATTATCGATGTTACTCCAATGCCACACAACGGATGTCGTCCTCCAAAAAGACGTAGAGTTTAATTTTTTATTTTTATAGTATAAACAAGGTAGAACATAGATTATCGAAGGATTAGACCTGAATTCATAATTTCTACCTTAAATTTTTTTTAAAATGGCAAGATATACTGGTCCAAAAACCAAAATCGCTCGTAAATTTGGCGAGGCAATCTTCGGAGATGATAAATCTTTCGAAAAAAGAAATTACCCACCTGGACAACACGGGATGGCTAAAAAAAGAGGAAAAAAATCTGAGTACGCTGTTCAGTTAATGGAAAAGCAAAAAGCTAAATATTCTTATGGAATTTTAGAAAAACAATTCAGAAATTTATTCGAAAAAGCATCAGCTACTAAAGGAGTAACTGGTGAAGTTTTATTACAATTATGCGAAGCAAGATTGGATAATGTTGTTTTTAGAATGGGGATTGCTCCATCTAGAAGAGGAGCACGTCAAATCGTTTCTCACAGACACATTACTGTAAATGGAGAGGTTGTTAATATTCCTTCTTACCACCTTAAGCCTGGTGATAAAGTTGCAGTTCGTGAAAAATCTAAATCTTTAGAAGCTATCGAACGTTCTTTATCAAATTCAAGTCATGTTTATGAATGGATTACTTGGAACAATGATCTTAAAGAAGGAACTTTCGTTTCTGTACCTGCAAGACTTCAAATTCCAGAAAACATTAAAGAACAATTAATCGTAGAGTTGTACAACAAATAATAATTGACTTAGTCGAAATTTATGGCAATATTTAATTTTCAAAAGCCCGATAAAGTTATCATGATCGATTCAACCGATTTTGAAGGTAAATTTGAATTTAGACCTTTAGAACCTGGTTACGGATTGACAGTTGGTAATGCACTTAGAAGAGTTTTGCTTTCAGCGTTAGAAGGTTATGCAATTACATCTGTTCGTATCGAAGGTGTAGATCATGAGTTTTCTACTATTTCAGGTGTTGTTGAGGATGTTACCGAAATTATCCTTAATCTAAAACAAGTACGTTTCAAACGTCAGATTGAAGATATCGATAATGAATCAGTTACTATTTCTGTTTCTGGTAAAGATCAATTAACAGCAGGTGATTTTCAAAAATTTATTTCAGGTTTCCAAGTTTTGAATCCAGACCTTGTTATCTGTAATTTAGATTCTAAAATCAAATTGAACTTCGATTTAACAATCGAAAAAGGTAGAGGATACGTTCCTGCTGAAGAGAACAAAAAACAGAATGCTGCAATTGGAACGATTTTTACAGATTCTATTTTTACTCCGGTAAAAAATGTAAAATATGCAATCGAAAATTTCCGTGTAGAGCAAAAAACAGATTACGAAAAATTAGTTTTTGAAATAAAAACTGATGGATCTATTAATCCAAAAGATGCTCTTACTGAAGCTGCTAAAGTTTTAATTCACCATTTCATGTTGTTTTCTGATGAAAGAATTACACTTGAGGCTGACGAAATTGCACAAACAGAATCGTATGATGAAGAGTCATTGCATATGAGACAATTGCTTAAAACTAAGCTTGTTGATATGGATTTATCTGTGAGAGCATTAAATTGCTTGAAAGCGGCTGAAGTTGATACACTTGGTGATTTAGTATCGTTCAATAAAAATGACCTAATGAAATTCCGTAATTTCGGTAAAAAATCTTTAACTGAACTTGATGAACTTGTTGCAGTGAAGAATTTAACTTTCGGAATGGATTTAGCTAAATACAAATTAGATAAAGAATAATTTACTTCATATTTTGCTCTCCATAGTGGATTGTAGCAAGATGAAGATAAAAAAAACACGTCATGAGACACGGAAAAAAATTCAACCACTTAAGTAGACAGACTGGACATAGAAAAGCTATGTTAGCTAATATGGCTTGTTCTCTTATCGAGCACAAACGTATTAATACTACTGTTGCTAAAGCTAAAGCGCTTAAACAATTTGTTGAGCCTTTAATTACAAAATCAAAAGAAGATACGACTCACAACCGTCGTATTGTTTTTGCTTACTTACGTAGTAAATATGCTGTAACAGATTTGTTCAGAGATGTAGCTGCTAAAGTTGGAGACCGTCCAGGTGGATACACTCGTATCATTAAAGTTGGAAATCGTTTGGGAGATAATGCTGATATGGCAATGATCGAACTTGTTGATTTCAATGAACTTTACAACGGAGGTAAAAAAGAAGTTAAAAAAGCGAAAAGCCGTCGTGGTGGAAAAGCTAAAAAAGCTGAAACTGCTGCTCCAGAAGCTCCTGTTGCTGAAACAGAAACGACTACTGAAGCTTCTGAATAATTATGAGAGTAATCATTCTATAATATTAAAGGATAAACTAATTTTTAGTTTATCCTTTTTTTTTGATTTTTTCAAAACTAAAAAAATGTAACTAATTTAAAATGTTAGGTTTCATTTTTAAAGATGAAAGTTTTAAAAAATCTTGGAAGCGCTCTTTTAAAGAAGTAAATTTGCAAAATATCTAATTACAAATGGAGCTTTTAAGTTTCATACACAATTAAAAAAAACAATACAAATTAAAGAATGAAATACACAACACGACAAAGCGCCATTTTATTACTAAGTGATGGAACTATTTTTCATGGAAAGTCTATCGGTATTAGCGGTAAAACTTTTGGTGAAGTTTGTTTTAATACTGGAATGACCGGATATCAAGAGATTTTTACAGATCCATCGTATTTTGGTCAAATTATGGTTACTACTAATCCGCATATTGGGAATTATGGTATAAATGATTTAGAAGTTGAATCAGAAAGCGTGAAAATTGCTGGTTTAGTTTGTAAAAATTTTAGCTTTAACTATTCAAGAACTGGTGCTTCTGGAAGTTTAGAAGATTATTTTGCTAAACAAAATCTAATCTGTATCTCAGACGTTGACACAAGAGCTCTAGTTAGTTATATACGTGATAACGGCGCAATGAATGCTGTTATTTGTACAGATGGAACTTCTATTGAAGATTTAAAGAAAGAATTAGCTAATGTTCCTGATATGGAAGGTTTGGAGTTGGCTTCTAAAGTGTCTACAAAAGAGCCTTATTTTGTTGGTGATGAAAATGCTACTTATAAAATTTCGGCTTTAGACTTAGGAATAAAAAAGAATATACTAAGAAATCTTGCTAAAAGAGATTGTTATATTAAAGTTTTTCCATACGATTCTACTTATGAAGATTTGACAGCATTTAACCCTGATGGTTATTTCTTGTCTAATGGACCTGGAGATCCTGATCCGCTTTTTGGTGCAATTGAAGTGGCGAAAAAAATTATTGCTAATGATAAGCCTTTATTTGGTATCTGTTTAGGGCATCAAGTTATTGCACTTGCAAATGGCGTTAAAACTTATAAAATGTTTGGAGGTCACAGAGGTATTAATCACCCTGTAAAAAATCTTCTTACTGGTAAAGGAGAGATTACTTCTCAAAATCACGGTTTCGCAGTAAAAAGAGAGGCTTTAGAGGGGCATTCAGAATTAGAACTTACTCATATACATTTGAATGATAATACTGTTGCAGGTATGAGAATGAAAAACAAGAATTGTTTCTCAGTTCAATATCATCCAGAAGCAAGTCCAGGACCGCATGATTCGTCATATTTATTTGATCAGTTTGTGGAGAACATCAAAACAGCGAAAGCCTAAAACGATGTAGTTAATAAATAAAGGTGTTTAATATTTAAAATGCGTTTATAGTATTAAATATTTTTATAATTTCGAAAAAAAAATATAATTTATTAATAAAAAACAAAAATAATGAGTATTATAATTAAAGTTCACGCAAGACAAATTCTTGATTCTAGAGGTAATCCTACTATTGAGGTAGATGTAGTAACTGAAAATGGAGTTTTAGGTAGAGCTGCGGTTCCATCTGGAGCATCAACTGGAGAGCACGAAGCTGTTGAATTACGTGATGGAGGTAAAGCTTATCTAGGTAAAGGTGTTTTGAATGCAGTGAACAATGTAAATACTGTTATTGCTGAAGAATTAGTTGGAACTTCTGTTTTCGAACAAAACACAATTGACCAATTAATGATTGATTTAGATGGAACTCCAAACAAATCTAAATTAGGAGCTAATGCTATTTTAGGTGTTTCTTTGGCTGCTGCAAAAGCTGCTGCTAACGAACTTGGTTTGCCATTGTACAGATATGTTGGTGGAGTTTCTGCTAACACATTGCCAGTTCCGATGATGAATATCATCAATGGAGGTTCTCACTCTGATGCGCCTATCGCGTTTCAAGAATTTATGATTTTCCCAGTAAAAGCAACATCTTTTACACATTCTATGCAAATGGGAACTGAGATCTTCCACAGTTTGAAAAAAGTTTTACATGATAGAGGTTTAAGTACTGCTGTTGGTGATGAAGGAGGTTTTGCTCCAAATTTAGCTGGTGGTACTGAAGATGCTTTAGATACAATTAAATTGGCAGTTGAAAAAGCTGGATATACTTTCGGAGATGAAATCATGATTGCTCTTGACTGTGCAGCTTCTGAGTTTTATGTAAACGGAAAATACGATTACACTAAATTTGAAGGTGAAACTGGAAAAATCAGAACTTCTGAAGAGCAAGCTGATTATTTAGCTGAACTTGCTGCTAAATACCCAATTATTTCTATCGAAGACGGTATGTACGAAGATGACTGGGATGGATGGAAATATTTAACTGAAAAAATTGGTGATAAAGTACAATTAGTAGGTGATGATTTATTTGTTACTAATGTTGCTCGTTTGTCAACTGGTATCGAAAAAGGAATTGCTAACTCAATCTTAGTAAAAGTAAACCAAATTGGTACTTTGACTGAAACTATTGCTGCTGTAAACATGGCTAAAAATGCTGGGTATACATCTGTAATGTCTCACCGTTCTGGAGAAACTGAAGATAATACAATTGCAGATTTAGCTGTTGCTTTAAACTGTGGTCAAATTAAAACTGGTTCTGCTTCTCGTTCAGATCGTATGGCTAAATACAATCAATTGTTGAGAATTGAAGAAGAATTGGGAAGTACTGCTTATTTCCCTGGTTTAAAAGCTTTCAAGATTAAATAATCATAAGAGTTATATTAAGACAAACCATTCATTTTTTAATGAATGGTTTTTTTTTGGAGTTTTAACAAATTCATAGTAGTATTCTTTTTTTAATTAGTCTTAAATTCATTAGATTTGGTAAATTATTATTTAAAGAATTATTTCCAAGATATTATGTCAAAAATAGCTACATTAGAAATAGATGGTAAAAAGATTGAACTTCCGGTAATTACAGGAAGCGAAAACGAATCAGCTATCGATATTAACAAACTACGTGATTTAACAGGCGTTATTACAATTGATCCGGGTTATAAAAATTCAGGATCTTGTACAAGTGAAATCACTTTCCTAGATGGAGAAGAAGGAATTTTACGTTACAGAGGATATTCAATCGAAGATTTAGCTGAAAAAGCTAGTTTCTTAGAGGTTTCTTATCTTTTGATTTTTGGAGAATTACCAACTGCTGCACAATTAGAAGATTTCGAAAATGGTATTAAAAAACATTCTTTGGTAAACGAAGAAATGAAAAATATCATTGATGGTTTTCCAAAAACAGCACACCCTATGGGAGTTTTATCTGCTTTAACAAGTGCTTTAACAGCATTTAATCCAAAAGCAGTAAATGTTGATAACGAAAAAGAAATGTATGAAGCTATTTGCAAAACAATGGCTAAATTTCTTGTAATCGCTACATGGACTTACAGAAAATCTATGGGTTATCCATTAAATTATTATGATAACACAAAAGGATATGTAGAAAGCTTTATGCAATTAATGTTTAAATTGCCTACAGGTCCTTACGCTGCAAATCCTGTAATTGTAAATGCATTAGATAAATTATTTATTCTTCATGCAGATCACGAGCAAAACTGTTCTACTTCTACAGTAAGAATGGTTGGTTCGTCTCATGCAGGTTTATTTGCTTCAGTTTCTGCAGGAGTTTCTGCTCTTTGGGGACCTCTTCACGGAGGAGCAAATCAAGCGGTACTTGAAATGCTTGAAGAAATCAATAAAGATGGTGGAGATACAGATAAGTTTTTAGCGAAAGCGAAAGATAAAAATGATCCTTTCCGTTTAATGGGATTCGGACACAGAGTTTACAAAAACTTCGACCCAAGAGCAAGAATTATTAAAAAAGCAGCTAAAGAAGTTCTAGAAACTTTAGGAGTTGAAGATCCTATTTTAGAAATTGCTAAAAAATTGGAAGCAGCAGCTTTAGAAGATGATTATTTCAAATCAAGAAACTTATATCCAAACGTAGATTTCTACTCTGGAATTATTTACAGAGCTTTAGGAATTCCTACTGATATGTTTACTGTAATGTTTGCTATCGGAAGATTACCAGGTTGGATTGCACAATGGAAAGAAATGCGTGAAAACAAAGAACCAATTGGAAGACCAAGACAAATTTACACTGGACACCCTTTAAGAGAGTTCAAGTCTAATAAATAAAAAAAAGAAAGCTTCACTTAACTGTGAAGCTTTTTTTATATTTGCTCAAAATATAATAGAGTTATGTTGCAATTAAATGTAAAGAACGAAACATCGAGACTTCGCGCGGTTGTTTTGGGTTCTGCTGTTCATAATGGGCCTACTCCAACTATAGAGGAAGCTTATGATCCTAAATCATTGGAACATATTAAAGCGGGAACTTATCCTGTAGAAAAAGATATGGTTGCTGAAATGGATGCTTTTAATGCTGTTTTTCAAAAATATGATGTAACGGTTTATCGTCCTGAAATGATCGAAAACTACAATCAGATTTTTGCTAGAGATATAGGTTTTGTAATTGATGATATTTTTGTAAAATCGAACATTCTGCCAGATAGAGAACGTGAGTTAGATGCGATTCAATATGTACTTGACCAGATTAATCCAAAAAGTATAGTTCGTCCACCAGAAGAAGTTCATATCGAAGGTGGAGATGTTATGCTTTGGAATGATCATATTTTTATTGGAACTTATAAAGGAAGTGATTACAAAGATTATATTACTGCAAGAACCAACATGCAGGGTGTAAATTATATTAAAGAATTATTTCCAAATAAGATTGTCAAAGAATTTGATTTGGTTAAATCGAAATTGGAAGCTCGCGACAATGCACTGCATTTAGATTGTTGTTTTCAGCCAGTTGGAAAAAATAAAGGAATTATCTACAAAAGAGGTTTCCGTGAAGAAGCAGATTATTTGTATTTAGTAAATCTTTTTGGAAAAGAAAATCTTTTCCATATCGAAAGAAATGAAATGTATAATATGTTCTCAAACGTATTTTCAATTGATGAAAATGTAGTGGTTTCTGAGAAGAATTTTACACGTTTAAATAACTGGCTTCGTGAAAATGGTTTTACTGTTGAGGAAATTCCATATGCCGAAATTGCAAAACAAGAAGGTTTGTTGAGATGTTCAACTTTGCCATTAATTAGAGACTAAAAAAGTTTAAGTTTCAAGTTTCAGGTTTCAAGTTTTTATAAGACGTGAAACCTGAAACTTGAAACCTGAAACAAAAAAATATAAAAAATGAAACAAACAACTAATGCTATCGTAATGATTCGTCCAGTTGCATTCAGAATGAATGAACAGACGGCGGTAAATAATTATTATCAAAAAGTATTAGACGGACTTTTGCCAAGTACGGTTAATGCTAAAGCACAGCAGGAATTTGACACTTTCGTAGAAAAATTACGAGCAGTAGGCGTTGATGTTACTGTAGTCGATGATAACCTAGAAACAGATACTCCAGATAGTATTTTTCCAAATAATTGGGTTTCATTTCATGAAAATGGTGATGTAGCACTTTATCCAATGTTTGCAGAAAATCGTCGTCAGGAACGTCGTGAAGATATTTTGGATACTTTGGAAGAAAAAGGATTTGAAATTGCTAATATCATGGATTACACTTCTGCAGAAGAAGATGGTATTTTCTTAGAAGGAACTGGAAGTTTATTGTTAGACAGAACAAATGGAAAAGCATATTGTGCATTATCTCCAAGAGCAGATGAAGAATTATTCATAGAATTTTGTGAAGATTTTGATTATGCACCAGTTATTTTCGAAGCTTTTCAAACGGTTGATGGTGAACGTAAACTAATTTATCATACCAATGTAATGATGTGCTTGGGTGAAACTTTTGCAGTAATTTGCGCAGATTCTATCGATGATAAAAAAGAACGAAAAATGGTTCTGGATAATCTTAAACAAGATCAGAAAGAAGTTATCCTAATAACAGAAGCACAAGTGAATAATTTTGCTGGAAATATGTTAGAAGTTAGAGGAAAAGATGATAAAAGATATATTGTTATGAGTGCTTCTGCGCATCAAAGTTTAACTCCAAAACAAATAGCTCAATTAGAAAATCATGCTGAAATTCTAAGTTCAAGCCTTGATACTATTGAAGCTTGCGGAGGTGGAAGTGCGAGATGTATGATGGCTGAAGTTTTTTTGCCAAGAAGTTAAAATAAAAATCAAATAAAAAGAAAGGGATAAAATCAAATTAAGATTTTATCCCTTTCTTTTTATAAAGATACTAGTAAGGTTAAAAATTTCCTTTAATAATATTTACAAGAGCACTTACTATATATTGAATTCCGATAGAAATAACTATAAAGCCAACAATTCTGGAAATGGCAACAATTCCGGATGCTCCTAAAATTCTAGCTAAATAATGAGCGCTTTTTAGAATTGCAAAAATCGCAACAGCAATTGCAAGAATTGCTAATGAAGAAATTATAATTTCATTTAATTCGTGATGTTCTTGATAAAAAGCAATTAAAAGCGACATAGAACCTGGTCCTGCAAGCATCGGAATTGCTAATGGTGTTAATGCAATGTCGTTTCTTTGTTGCGCTTCGTTTTCAATCTTTTTATTAATTCCTCTTTTTTTGTTGAATTTTCCAGAAAGCAAAGAAAAACCAGAGTTTACAATCACAATTCCTCCAGCTATTCTTAAAGCATCAATGCTAATTCCGAAAAAAGTTAAGACGTACTGACCAATAAAATACGAAACCAATAAAATGATAAAGACATTAATAGCGGTCCAAAGTGAGATTCTAGATCTTTCTTTTTGTGAATCATGTTGAGTAAGTCCAACAAAAATTGGTACAGTTCCGATTGGGTTTAATACTGAAAATAATGCTGCAAACAAATAAATAAATAATTCCATAAAGTTTGGGTTAGTAAAGTAAAAGTAGTTATTTTTTGAAGTTTTTAAATGAAATAATGTTAGGATATTGTTTAATTACTTTTGTTATTCTAAAATCAGACACATAGAATTAAATGGTTCTTTTTGATTACTTTTGCAATCTAAATGAAAATAATGAAAAGTAAAAAAACATTAGTTATAGGAGCGTCTATAAATCCAGAACGTTATTCTTATAGAGCGGTAAATATGTTGGTTGGAAAAGGACATTCTGTTTTGGCGATTGGACAAAAAACCGGAGAAGTTGCAGGAGTAAAAATTCAAACTAAGTCAATACCTGTTAAAAACATAGATACAATTACCTTATATCTAAATCCTGCTCGTCAGCGTGATTATTATAATTATATTATTGAAGCTCAGCCTAAAAGAGTAATTTTTAATCCAGGAACAGAAAATCCTGAATTATATCAATTATTAGAACTGAATAATATTCAAGTTGAAGTGGCTTGTACTTTGGTTTTGCTGTCGACTAGTCAATATTAATAATTGAAAGACTGTTTTTTAGACTTGTTATGACTGGCAATTTTTATACAGATTTTAATAATCAACTGGAGACGTCAATAAAGAGTGAATTTAATTGCTCTGATGCCAGCTAAACCATTAAAAGTATTACTTTTGTCGTCATGGAATTTTCATCAAAATTAATTGAAAAAGCAGTTAACGAAATGTCTCAATTACCTGGTATTGGTAAACGTACGGCGCTTCGTTTAGTTCTTCATTTGTTAAAGCAACCAAAAGAACAAACTTCTTTCCTTTCTCAAGCATTAATAAACATGCGAGAGGATATTAAGTTTTGTGAAAGCTGTCATAATATTTCTGATACTAAAATATGTGATATATGTGCTAATGCGCTTAGAAATCATGAAACAATATGTGTTGTTGAAGATATTCGAGATGTAATGGCAATAGAAAATACAGGTCAGTTTAAAGGGATTTATCACGTTCTTGGTGGAAAAATTTCACCAATTGAAGGAGTTGGACCAAGTCAGCTAAATATTTCAACTTTAGTTGAAAAGGTAAAATCTGGAAAAGTAACTGAGATTATATTTGCATTGAGTTCTACAATGGAAGGAGATACAACAAATTTTTATATCTATAAACAAATTGCAGAGTCAGAAATTGTAATTTCCACCATAGCGAGAGGAATTTCTGTTGGTGATGAATTGGAATATGCAGATGAAATTACTTTAGGCAGAAGTATTCTCCATAGAGTTCCTTTTGAAAAGACATTTAAAAATAATTAACTAAACCCCAAATACTATTTAGCTTTTTCTAACGATTAAAGGAAAAACTATATTTGTGATAAAATTAGACTAATGACAAAAAACAGTTTTTATCTATTCTTATTGATTTCAGTATTATTTACGTCATGTATTCCCATGAAAGACTTGGTTTATCTACAAGATAAAAGTACTTCAAGTGAGCAAAAGACAATTGAAACTATACAATCGAAACCATATCGATTACAGGTTAATGATGTTTTAAGTATTACCATTAAAGCCATAGATCCTAAGTTGGTTGCTATTTTTAATACAACAAATTCTGGTGAACCTGGTACTTCTGAATCTGGTCTTTATTTTAACGGATTTACAGTTGATGATCATGGAAATATTAGAGTTCCAATTTTAGGTGAAATAAATGTAATTGGTTACACACTTGAAGAAGTTAGATTAAAAGTTGAAAAAAAATTACTAGAAGAATATTTTAAAAGTGAGGCCAATATTTTTGTAACAGTAAAATTGGCAGGATTTAGTTATACAATAAATGGTGAAATTGGATCTACTGGTACAAAAACGTTATTTAAAGAGAAAGTTACTATTATGGATGCTATTGCTAATTCAGGCGATATTAAATTAACAGGTAATAGAAAAGAAGTAACTATAATTCGACAAAGCCCCACTGGAACAGAGATGCACAACATAGATCTTACAGATGTAAATGTAATGAAATCGCCATATTATTATTTACAGCCAAATGATTACGTGTATGTAAAGCCGTTAAGACAGAAAACATGGGGAACTGGAGAGACTGGAATACAATCGATAGGAACCATAATAACGCTATTGTCTTTAGGAACAACAGTTTTCTTTATTTTAAAAAATTAAAAAGATTTAAAAAATGTTAGATATTAAAGATTTTTCCATTTTTGAAAATCAGTCCAATTTTGATTTTAAAGGTCTTTTGTTGAAAATTATCAGCTATTGGAAATGGTTTCTGATAAGTTTGATAATTGCATTCACAATTGCTTACCAAGTAAATGTTCGTAAAGAGAAAGTTTACGGAATGCAAACGATGGTTTCTATTAAAGAAGAAAGCAATCCATTTTTTACTTCCAATACAAGTTTGGTTTTTAATTGGGGCGGTGTGTCAGACCAAGTCAACGGAATCTCTACAATTTTAAAATCAAGATCTCACAACGAATTAGTTGTAGACAAGCTTCAATTCTACATTGATTATTTAGAACAAGGAAAATATAATTTTATAGATTCTTATGGAGCCGTGCCATTTTTTGTGGATATTGACAAATCAAAAGGGCAAATTGCTGGTACATTAATAAGTGTTAAATTTATTAGCGAAAATGAATATTTAATTAGTGTTCCTTTTGAGAATAATTCAGTTTCATTAATTAGTTACAATACAAATTCTTACAGCAGTACTGCTGTACAGCTTGGGAACTTTTCAAAAAAATATAAAGTTGGAGAACAGGTTAATTTGCCATTTTTAAATTGGAAATTGCAAATTACAGATAATCCTGGTTTTTATAAAGGCAAAGAGTATTTTGTTAGATTTAACGATTTTAACGGAACAGTTGCAGCATACAGAGGTATATCGGTTGAGGCAGATAAAAATGCAGGTTCAATATTAACCTTGTCGATGCAGGGAGGTAATAAGGCAAGAATGGTCGATTATCTTAATTCTACTGTAAAAATGCTTATTAAAATACAACTTGACGGAAAGAATCAATTTGCTACAAATACAATTAGGTTTATTGATAGTACTTTGGTTGCAATGGAGTCTCAATTGAAGCAAACAGGGAACGAATTAAAATCTTTTCAAAAAGATAAAAATATTTTTGAAGTACAAGATGGAGGGCTTAAAGTTTCAGATAAAATAATGAGTTTTGATGTTGAAAAAGATCAAATAACAAGAAAAATAGCCTATTATAATTCATTGAAATCTTATTTAAATAACAGTGTTGATTACTCTAGATTACCAGCGCCATCTGTAGCAGGAATTGAAGACCCAAATATTGTTTCAAATATTTCAAAATTAATAGCACTTTCTACTCAAAGATCCGAAATGGCTTATGCGGTAAAAAGTGAAAAAATCTTCAAAGATTTTGACAATCAAATGCAGGCTGTTAAAAACGTGCTTCAGGAAAATATAGTTTCGGCAAAATCATCTCTGGTTTATGATTTATCTCTAATTAATGCAAAATTAGGCCAAGCTGAAAGTACTGTTAAACGACTGCCACAAGAACAGCAAGAATTATTAAAGATCAAGCGGAAATATGATTTGAATGATAATATTTACACTGAGTTTCTTCAAAAAAGGAATGAAGCGGAAATAGTAAAAGCATCTAACTTGTCTGATATTCATTTTATCGATCCAGCCAAAGATATTGGAGGAGGATTAATTGGCCCGAAAACTTCGGCAAATTATATTCTAGCTTTATTTTTAGGAACATTAATTCCTTTAATGTTTGTTTTAGGGATTTTCTTCATAAATAATTCGATTCAAAATGCTGATGATATTAGTAAGCTGACTCAAATTCCAATGATTGGAATTATCGGATTAAATAAAAGTTCTCTTAGCCTTGCTGTTTTTGACAAGCCTAAATCTGCTCTTTCTGAGGCTTTTAGAGGAATTCGTTCTTCGTTGCAATTTTTGTACAAAAAACAACAATTAAGTGGGTCTAAAACTTTGATGATAACATCTTCTATAAGTGGTGAAGGAAAAACATTTTGTTCAATAAATATTGCAACCGTTTTTGCTTTAAGTGAAAAGAAAACAGTAATTATTGGCTTGGATTTAAGAAAACCAAGATTAGCCGATGAATTTCAGTTGACAACTCCTTTAGGTGTGGTAAATTATCTTATTAGACAAAATAGTTTAGAAGAAATAACAAATTCTACTGCAGTACCGAATTTAGATGTAATACTTTCAGGTCCAATTCCTCCAAATCCTTCGGAGCTTATTTTAAGCGATGCAATGAATGAATTAATTCAGGAGTTAAAACAGAAATATGATTATATAATTTTAGATACTCCACCGGTTGGTTTAGTAGCAGACTCTTTAGAATTAGTACAATTCTCAGATGTTATATTGTATATCGTTAGGCAAAATTATACCAAAAAAGAAATGATTACCATGTTGAATAACAGGATTAAACGTGGTGAATTGAGTAATGTTAGTATTGTATTAAACGGTTATGAAAATAAAGCTAAGTATGGTACTGGTTACGGTTATGGTTATGGATACGGAGCTTATGCTAATGGATATCATGAAGAAGAAAGCAAACTGGGTTTTTGGAAAACATTAGTAAATAGATTTAGAAAAAACTAAACGTTGATAAATGGAAAATACGATAAAAAATACAATTTTGATTACAGGAGGAGCTGGGTTTATCGGTTCAAATTTGACTGAGTATTTTTTAAGATTAGGTCATAAAATTATTTGTTTGGATAATTTTTCTACTGGACATCGTCATAATTTGAAAGATTTTCTCGATAATCCTAATTTCAAATTAATTGAAGGTGATATTCGAAATTTAGAAGATTGTGTTTCTGCTGTAGAAGGTGTAGATTATTTATTGCATCAAGCAGCTTTGGGGTCAGTTCCAAGATCAATAAAAGATCCTATTACAACAAACGATGTTAATGTTTCGGGTTTTTTAAATATGCTCACTGCAGCTCGTGATGCTAAGGTAAAGCGTTTTATTTATGCGGCAAGTTCGTCAACTTATGGAGATTCGCAAGGATTACCAAAAGTAGAGGATGTTATTGGTAAGCCATTATCGCCTTATGCAATCACAAAATATGTAAACGAATTATATGCTGATATTTTTAGCAAAACATACGGATTAGAAACAATTGGGCTTCGTTACTTTAATGTTTTTGGAAGAAAACAAGATCCAAATGGAGCTTATGCCGCAGTAATTCCAAAATTTGTAAAACAATTTATGAATTACGAAAGTCCTGTAATTAATGGAGATGGAAACTATTCTCGTGATTTTACATATATAGATAATGTGATTCAGATGAATGAATTAGCAATCAGTTGTCAGAATCCAGAAGCAATTAATACAGTTTACAATACTGCCTTTGGCGATAGAAATACGTTAAATGATTTGGTGAAATATTTAAAACAATATTTAGCTGAATTGGATGAAAAAATAAATGACGTTGAAGTTGTTTATGGAGAGAATAGAGCAGGTGACATTCCTCATTCATTGGCAAGTATTGATAAAGCAAAGAAAATGCTAGGTTACAGTCCAAAATATTCTTTACAAGAAGGATTGAAAGAAGCAGTTGGATGGTATTGGAATAATTTAAAATAAATAAAAGATCAAGATAATAATAGATCAAATGAAAATTACAAAAATTTGCTGCATTGGCGCAGGATATGTTGGAGGGCCTACAATGGCAGTCATTGCTCAAAAATGTCCACATATTCAAGTTACAGTTGTTGATTTAAATGAACAAAGGATTGCAGATTGGAATGATCCAAATCCAGAAAACATTCCAATTTATGAGCCCGGTCTTTCTGAAGTTGTTTCTGAAGCAAGAGGTCGCAATTTATTTTTCTCAACAGATGTTGATAAAGCAATAGATGAAGCACAAATGATATTTATTTCGGTAAATACGCCAACAAAAACCTATGGAAAAGGAAAGGGAATGGCTGCCGATTTGAAATATATCGAGTTATGTGCAAGACAAATTGCAAGAGTTGCAAAGCAAAATAAAATTGTAGTCGAAAAATCAACTTTACCTGTTCGCACTGCAGAAGCGATTAAAAGCATATTGGATAATACAGGAAATGGAGTTCAATTTCAGATTTTATCTAATCCAGAATTTTTAGCAGAAGGTACTGCTGTAACCGATTTGTTAAATCCAGATAGAATTTTAATTGGTGGAGATACGACTCCAGAAGGCGAAGAAGCAATTAATGCGTTGGTTGATGTTTATTCAAACTGGGTAAGTCGTGATAGAATTTTAACAACTAATGTATGGTCTTCAGAATTGTCTAAGCTTACGGCAAATGCATTTTTGGCACAACGTATTTCATCAATAAATGCAATGTCTGAATTGTGTGAAAAAACCGGCGCTAATGTGAGTGAAGTTGCTAAAGCAATTGGAATGGATAGCAGAATTGGGCCAAAATTTCTAAAAGCATCAGTAGGTTTTGGAGGTTCTTGTTTTCAGAAAGATATCTTAAATTTGGTTTACATCGCAAAATCATATGGATTAAATGAGGTTGCAGATTATTGGGAACAGGTCATTATTATGAATGATCATCAAAAAAGAAGATTTTCGAACAAAATTGTTCAAACATTATATAATACTGTAGCAGATAAAAAAATTGCATTCTTGGGTTGGGCTTTCAAAAAAGATACAAATGATACAAGAGAATCAGCAGCGATTTATGTTGCCGATGATTTGATTAATGAACAGGCACAGATTTCGGTTTTTGATCCTAAAGTTTCTAAAAATAAAATGTTGAATGATTTAGATTATTTGGAAACAAGATCTAACGCAGATAATGCTAAATATTTGAGTGCATTTGAAAATGCATATGAAGCATGTAAGGATGCTCATGCAGTTGCCGTTTTAACCGAGTGGGATGAATTTACTACTTATGATTGGCAAAATATTTATGATGCAATGCATAAACCAGCTTTTATTTTTGATGGAAGAAATATTTTAAATGCCAAAGAATTGGAATCTATAGGTTTTGTTTATCACGGAATAGGTTCTTAAGGTTTGTTTTAAAGTGAAGTAAAATGATGTCGAAATGTGAAGTAGTGATTAGTTTTACTTCGTTATAAATAGAAAAATGAATTGGTACGTAGTTTATACAAAACCGAAGTGGGAAAAGAAAGTTGCTGATAAGCTAAAACAATTAGGGATTGAATGTTATTGTCCGTTGATTACTCAAGTTAAACAATGGTCGGATAGGAAGAAAAAGATTGAAGTCCCTCTTTTTAATTCCTATGTTTTTGTTCAATTGCCCGATTCGGAAAGAAATTCAGTTTTTCAAGTTTCTGGAGTTGTGAGATATTTGTTTTGGTTAGGAAAACCGGCCATTGTTAAAGAACACGAAATCGAAAATATAAAAACAAGTCTTAAAGCAACCAATATTAGTGAAGTTTCAGTTTCGGCGATGCAAGTTGGAGATAAAATTAAATTAGAGTCAGGTGCATTTAGTAATCAAAGCGCAATTGTGCAAGAAGTTTCTAATAATTATTATATTCTAGTTTTAGAAACTTTAGGGTGTGTTTTGAAAATAAAATATAAATAACAGCGTTATTCAATAAAAAACAGCAGAAGAGAAAGTCTTTTTAGATTTTTTTCTTCTGTTTTTTTTATAAAGTAATTATTTACATCCTGATTAATAAGGTGTTGTGCTTAAGTACTTTTTTATTAACAATTTGTTTTCAAGGATTACGGGAAACCGTATTGAAAAAGTTGACTTATTGTACTATATTTGCCGAAAATGATTAATTTAGGTAGCTGAGACCAATGATGGGACTCGGAACGGCGAAGCCGTGAATTTTAATGACCTAAATAAATTAAAAAAATGAAATTAGAAAATAATGTAAAAATTGCAGTTATTGGTTTAGGCTATGTTGGGTTGCCTTTAGCGCGATTATTTGCAACGAAATATTCAGTTGTTGGCTTTGATATAAATGAATCAAGAGTTAACTCTTTAAAATCTGGAACAGATACAACTTTAGAAGTTGAAGATGAAGTTTTACAAAAGGTTTTAATTACTAATGTTGATGAAGAAAAGGGGCTATACTGTACCACTTCTATAAATGATATCCAAGATTGTAATTATTACATAGTTACTGTTCCTACTCCGGTTGATAGGAATAATAGGCCAGATTTGACACCTTTATACAAGTCAAGTGAGACGGTTGGGAAGGTTTTGAAAAAAGGAGATATTGTAGTCTACGAATCGACAGTATATCCTGGTGTTACAGAAGAACAATGTGTGCCAGTTTTAGAGCGAGTTTCAGGATTGATATTCAACGAAGATTTTTTTGCTGGATATTCTCCAGAAAGAATAAATCCAGGAGATAAAGAACATACAGTTGAAAAGATATTAAAAGTTACTTCTGGTTCAACTCCTGAAATTGGTTTAAAAGTGGATGGACTTTATAAATCAGTTATTACTGCAGGAACGCATTTAGCACCGACAATAAAAGTCGCAGAAGCGGCAAAAGTTATTGAGAATTCGCAACGTGATATCAATATTGCTTTCGTAAATGAATTGGCAAAAATATTCAATTTAATGAATATTGATACTCAAGAAGTATTAACTGCAGCGGCTACAAAATGGAATTTTTTACCATTTAAACCAGGCCTTGTCGGAGGTCATTGTATAGGTGTAGATCCTTATTATTTGGCGCAAAGAGCACAAGAATTTGGATATCATCCTGAAATAATCTTAGCAGGAAGGCGTTTAAATGACAGCATGGGAGAATATGTAGCTTCACAAATAGTGAAACTAATGATCAAAAAAGGAATTTCTGTTAATGGTGCGGAATTGTTAATGCTCGGAATTACTTTTAAAGAGAATTGTCCAGATGTAAGAAATACTAAAATTGTTGATGTAATAAAAGCATTAAAAGATTACGGAATCGCAGTTACTATTTTCGATCCTCTTGCAAATGCTGATGAAGTGAAAAGTGGATACAAATTGCAAACAGTAAATACGTTACCTACACAAAAATTCGATGCTTTAGTATTAGGAGTTGCACATTCTGAATTTCTTGATATTAATTTCTCAAATTTACAAAAAGAAAAAAGTTTAATTTATGATGTAAAAGGAGTTTTAGGTTCTTTAGCTGATAATAGGCTTTAGTTTTTAAAATTTCTTTTTTTATTTAAAATATATGAGTTCAGATAAATCTATTACACATGTAATCCTTACAGGAGGAGTAGGAAGCCGATTATGGCCTCTTTCTCGTAAAAGTCGACCAAAGCAATATCTTGAAATATTTGAAGGAAAGTCTTTATTTGAAATGACAGTCGAAAGAAATAGTCATTTAGCAAATAAAGTAATGGTGGTTGGAAATGTTGATAATCATCAATTAAGCGGAAAAGTAATGGATAAAACCAATACTTCTTATATAAATATTATTGAGGCGACGCCTAGAAATACTGCAGCAGCAATTGCTTTTGCGGCATTTGCTTCAGAACCTGATGATATTTTAATTATCACTCCCTCAGATCATATCATAGATCAAATGGATAATTACAACCAAGCTATTTCAGAAGCTGTTTCAAAAGCAAATGAAGGTTTTATTGTAACCTTTGGGGTTATACCGACAAAACCAGAAACAGGTTATGGTTACATAGAGGCAGAAGGAGATAATGTGATATCATTTCGTGAAAAACCTAACGAAACAACAGCAAAAGAATTTATTGCTAAAGGTAATTTTTTATGGAATAGTGGAATGTTTTGTTTCAAAGCGAGCATTCTTTTAGAGGAATTAAAAGAGTATCAACCTGATGTTTATGAAAAATCAAAAGAAGTATGGCTTACAAATAAAGAGGGATTTTTAGATTTAGATTTATCAATCGAAATTCCCTCAATTAGTATTGATTATGCTGTAATGGAAAGAAGTAAAAAAATTAAAGTGGTGCCTGCTTCTTTCTCGTGGTCAGATTTAGGTTCATTTGAATCAGTTTATGATTATTTATATTTAAAAGGTCATTCAATTGATGCAAACGGAAACATGGTTATCGGATCTGATAAGCATACAACTTTCTTGGGGTTAAAAAACACTATTTTTGTTTATACAGAGACAGCGAATCTAATTTTACAAAAAGAAAGTTCTCAAGATGTAAAAGATATATATAGCAAACTAGAAAAACAAAACTCAGAATTACTAAATTAGAAGTAATAAAATGAAAAAAATACTTATAACGGGTGGTGCAGGTTTTATTGGATCTCATGTAGTAAGACGTTTTGTAAATAAGTATCCGGAATACCAAATTTTTAATTTGGATGCTTTGACTTATGCGGGAAATCTTGAGAATATAAAAGATATTGAAGATAAATCTAACTATACTTTCGTTAAAGGAGATATTGTAAATGAAAGTTTTATTAATGATTTTTTTAATCTTCATAATTTTGACGGAGTTTTACATTTAGCAGCAGAATCACATGTTGATCGTTCTATAGAAGATCCATTAGCATTTGTAAAAACAAATGTTATTGGAACAATGAATTTATTGAATGCGGCAAAAAATCAATGGAAAAATAATTTTGAGGGAAAGAGGTTTTATCATATTAGTACTGATGAAGTTTACGGCTCTCTAGGTAGTGAAGGACTATTTACAGAAACGACACCATATGATCCAAATTCACCTTATTCAGCTTCGAAAGCAAGTTCTGATCATTTTGTTAGAGCTTACGGAGAGACTTATGGATTGCCTTATGTTTTGACAAATTGTTCAAATAATTATGGCTCATATCATTTTCCTGAAAAATTGATTCCGCTTTTCATCAATAATATTATTAATAATAAACCTTTACCTGTTTATGGTGATGGTAATTATACTCGTGATTGGTTATTTGTTGAAGATCACGCAATTGCAATAGATCTTGTTTTTCATCAAGGAAAAAATCACGAAACCTACAATATTGGCGGATTCAATGAATGGAAAAACATTGATTTGGTAAAGCTCCTTTGTGAAATAATGGATCAAAAGTTATGTCGTGTGGTTGGAGATTCTGAGAAGTTGATTACATATGTAAAAGACAGACCAGGACATGATTTGCGTTATGCAATTGATGCTTCGAAAATTAATAAAGAATTGGGATGGAAACCTTCAGTAACTTTTGAAGAAGGCTTGGAAAAGACTATAAATTGGTATTTAAACAATTCAGAATGGTTACAAAATGTGACTTCTGGTTCTTATAAAGATTATTATAAAAAACAATATTCATAAATAGATGAAAAAAATAACATACGTTCTCTTTTTGCTTTTTACACTTACAATGTCTTTAAGTGTTAAAGCACAAGATATAATGAAGTCTAAAGACTTAAGTACAGTTAATGTTGATTATTTATCTGATGATGATTTAGCAAAAATTAGTGCTCAACTAAAAAGCAATAATGCAACTATTGACCAAGTTGAGCAAATGGCATTATCAAAAGGGATGACTCAAGCTAATTTTAACAAATTGAAAATTAAACTGAATGAATATCAGAAGAAAAATTCAGGAATAAAGAAAAATGATGAAAAAGCTATTGAAAAGGATTTTGATTCTGGAAGAAAACAGGAAAAAATCGAAAATGTCAAACTAAAAGACTCAGCAAATGCGCTTATTTTTGGATCTGAACTTTTTGATAATCCAACTCTTAATTTCGAACCAGACTTAAAAATGGCTACTCCAATTAATTATGTTTTGGGACCTGGGGATGAAATTCAAGTTACGGTGTATGGCGTACAAGAGTATAATGGAAATCTACCAGTTAGTGTTGAAGGAAAAATTTCTATTGAATATGTTGGTCAAATCACTGTTTCAGGAATGACAATAGAGGCTGCCACACAAAAAATAAAAGCAGCAATAGCAAAAGTATATAGTACAGTTAGATCAGGACAGTCACAGGTAAGTGTGAGTTTAGGTAAAATCAGAACAATAAAGATTACAGTAGTTGGTGGAAAACAGCCAGGTAATTATTCAATATCTTCTCTAGCAACAGTTTATAATGCTTTGCACTTAGCGGGTGGACCAGGGAAAAATGGTAGTTATAGGAATATTGAATTGATACGAAACAATAAGGTTTACAAAAATATTGATATTTATCGATTCTTAGTAAAAGGAGATCAATCTGACAATGTTAGCTTAAAAGAAAATGATGTAATCAGAATTCCAGCGTATAGCCAGAGAGTTACTGTTGAAGGAGAAGTTAAAAGACCAGGGATTTTTGAAATGAAAAAAGGAGAAAAATTCTCCGATTTATTAAATTTTGCATCAGGATTCAATGAATTTGCTTACACTGCTTCTGTAAACGTATTACAAAAAACGGGAAAAGAATTTAAGGTTCATGATATAAACGAAAGTGAATATGTTACATATCAACCTCAATCAGGAGATGTTTTTCGTGTAACTAAAATATTAAACCGTTTTGAAAATCGTATTAAAATTGAAGGAGCAGTTTTTAGACCAGACTATTATTCTTTTACAGAAGGTATGAGAATTTCAGATCTTATTACTAGAGCTGAAGGCTTGAAAGAAGATGCATACAGTAAAAGAGCAAGAATTATCCGTTTAAAAAAAGATTTAACAACAGAAATTGTAAATGTAGATTTAGGATTAGCTTTAGCAGGTGACTTAAATGCAGATGTAGTTTTAAAACGTGAAGATATCGTTACCGTATATTCTATTTTAGATTTTAGAGAAGAATATAAAGTTACAATTGATGGTGAAGTAAAAAATCCTGGAGAATACGAATATTTTGACAATTTAACTTTAAATGATTTGGTAGTTCAAGTTGGAGGTTTAACTGGTTCTGCATCAAAAAGAGTTGAAATTGCTAGAATGGTAAAAGCCGATGCTATAGATGATGCCGATCCTAAACGTATTGAATTAGTTGAATTGGAAATTACAGCAGATAATAACGAGCAGATTAAAAACTTTGTTTTAAAACCTTTCGATGTAATTAACATTCGAAGAATGGCAGTTTATGAAAAACCGCAAATGGTAACTGTTAGTGGAGCAGTTGGCTATCCCGGAAAATATGTTTTAGCAAATAAAAAAGAAACTGTTTATAACGTCGTAATGAGAGCTGGTGGTTTAACCTCAATTGCAAATTTAGATGGAATGAAGATTAAGAGACCTATAAGAGAAGAACAGATTGAGACGTTAGAACGTATTGATTTAAATATTTCTAAAAATGATACTTTAAAAGGTAAGTTGGCTAAAAAATTAAAAGAAGATTTAAAATTTGCAACAATTCCAGTAAATTGGGAGAAAATAGTAAAGGATAAAAATCATTTTTCTAATGTTACACTATTTCCAGGCGATGAAATTGAGGTGTCAGTTTATAATGAAGGAGTTAAAGTTACAGGAAATGTTTTATTAACATCAGAAATCCCGTACAGAAGCGGTAAAGGATTTAAATACTATATTAATGCTGTAGGAGGTGTTGACAATAAAGGGTGGAAGAGAAAATCTTACATAATTTATCCAAATGGAAAAGCTGATGTTACTACTTCATTTTTATTTTTTAGATCTTATCCAAAAGTTGAACCAGATTCTCAAATTGTAGTTCCTGAAAAGCCAGAAAAAAAGAAAATGACGACAGGAGAGTGGGTAGGAATCGGTAGTGTGATTTCAAGTTTAGCATTATTAATTATTACTGCTTTTAAATAAATACATAATGGAAAAACAATCTAATGTTAACGATGAAATTTCATTAAGAGAGATAATCCAAAAAATTGGAGAGTGGAAAGAATATATATTGTCTAAATGGAAGATTATTCTTTTTGCTGGCATAATTGGTGCAGCTTTGGGATTAACTTACTCACTTATAAAAAAACCAACTTATACTGCAGCATTGACATTTGCATTAGAGGATGAAAAATCTGGCGGTGGATTAGGTGGTGCTCTGGGATTGGCAAGTTCATTTGGTTTTGATATCGGAGGCGGAGGCGGAGGAATGTTTTCTGGCTCCAATTTAACGGAATTGTTTAAATCTCGTATAATGATTGAACAAACCTTACTGAGTTCGATTACAGTAAATGGAAAAGTGATTTCTTTGGCAGAAATGTATATTCAAAATAATAAATGGAGAAAAGTATGGGGTGATAATCCTAAGTTCAAGAATATACAATTTTTACCTGATAGAAAACGTAAATATTTTACAAGAGTTCATGACAGTATATTGGGTGTAATTTATGAAAATTTATCTAAGACTTCCTTGTCTATAGCTCAAAAAGATAAAAAGGTTTCTATAATATCTATGGAAGTAGCTTCTGAAGATGAACTATTCTCTCTTAGCTTTTGTGAAGCTCTTGCTAGGCAGGTAAGTAAATTTTATGTTGAGACTAAAAGTAAAAAAGCACGCATGAATATGGATATTTTACAGCATCAGGTTGATTCTGTACGCGCTGAATTGAATGGAGCTATCACCGGTGTGGCTGTGGCAAATGACAATACTTTTAATTTGAATCCAGCCCTGAACGTGCGTAGAGCACCTTCCGCAAGGAAACAGGTAGATGTTCAGGCTAATACAGCTATACTTACTGAATTGGTTAAGCAAAGTGAATTAGCGAAAGTGACTTTGCGTAAAGAGACACCATTGATTCAAGTAATTGACAGGCCAATTTTGCCATTGCCTAAAGAGCGTTTTGGGAAAGCTAAAGGATTATTAATAGGAGGATTTTTAGCTGGCTTTTTAACAGTATTAGGATTAATAGTTAGAAGATTGTTGAAGCAAGTAATGTCGTAATTATCAGTTCTCTGCTTTGGGTTACCACTTATTCAGTTCAAAATAAGTATTTTAATTTTTCTTCTAAAAAAGATAAGCTGGTCCTCAAAAAAAAGATTATAGCATTTAGAAAAAAGTCAGCTCCTCAAGTAGCACTATTATATAAATAAACTAGATTAGATACTATATTATAGGACCAAATAGTATATAAAAGAATGTTTTTATGTTCTTTTAAAATTGATGTATGCATAATTTGATTCTCAATATTGGCAAGGACATCAAAAAAACAAATAATTAATTTACTGTTATTAAAAAAATAAAACTCGTAATGGGGAAAGGAATGATTACAAAAATTTGTTGTATTGGAGCAGGATATGTGGGAGGACCAACCATGACTGTAATAGCACAAAAATGCCCAGACATCAAAGTTACAGTTGTCGATTTGAATGCGGAAAGAATTTTGGCATGGAATGATGAAAATACTGATAATATTCCAATTTATGAGCCTGGATTATCAAGTATAGTTGCTGAAGCCAGAGATAGAAACTTGTTTTTTTCAACCGAAGTAGATAAAGCAATTGATGAGGCACAAATCATTTTTATCTCAGTAAATACTCCTACCAAAACGTACGGGAATGGAAAAGGAATGGCAGCTGATTTGAAGTACATCGAATTGTGTGCCAGGCAAATTGCTAGAGTAGCAAAAGATGATAAGATTGTAGTAGAGAAATCGACTTTGCCTGTTCGTACAGCTGAAGCTATTAAAAATATTCTTGATTCAACTGGAAATGGAGTTCAGTTTCAAATACTTTCCAATCCTGAATTTTTGGCTGAGGGTACGGCCGTTCAAGATTTATTGAACCCAGATCGTATTTTAATTGGTGGCGATAACTCTGTTGAAGGACGAAAAGCAATTCAGTCGTTATTTGATATTTATGCAAATTGGGTAAGTCCAGAAAAAATACTGACAACCAATGTTTGGTCATCAGAGTTGTCAAAATTGACAGCTAATGCATTCTTGGCACAGAGAATATCATCTGTGAATGCGATGTCAGAAATTTGTGAAAAAACTGGAGCTAATGTAAATGAGGTTGCGAAGGCAATTGGGATGGACAGCAGAATTGGGCCTAAATTTCTAAAAGCCTCTGTTGGTTTTGGAGGTTCTTGTTTTCAAAAAGATATATTGAATCTTGTTTATATCGCGAAGGCATATGGATTAGATTCAGTTGCTAATTACTGGGAACAAGTAATCATAATGAATAATCACCAAAAAAGACGTTTTTCAAATAATATAGTTCAAACGTTATACAATACTGTTGCAGATAAAAAAATTGCTTTTTTGGGTTGGTCTTTTAAGAAAGATACCAATGATACAAGAGAATCCGCTGCAATATATGTAGCAGATGATTTGATTAATGAACAAGCGAAAATTGCAGTATTCGATCCCAAAGTATCTCGAAAAAAAGTCCTTTCAGATTTGGATTTTCTTGAAACGAGATCCGTAAAAGCAAATGCTGACAGTATTATTTCTTTAAATGATCCTTATTTATCCTGTGAAAATGCTCATGCAATTGCAGTTCTTACAGAATGGGATGAATTTATTCAATATGACTGGCAAAAAATATATAATAGTATGCAAAAACCAGCTTTTGTTTTTGATGGAAGAAATATCTTGAATAAAATAGAATTAGAAAAGATAGGTTTTAAATATTATGGAATAGGATTAATATAATTAAAAAAATGAAAAGAATATTAGTAACTGGTGGTGCAGGATTTGTTGGTTCACATTTATGTAAAAGATTGCTTGACGAAGGAAATGAAGTTATTTGTCTAGACAATTATTTTACGGGAAGCAAAAGTAATATTTTGGATTTGTTAAATAATCCTTTTTTTGAAATCGTGCGACATGATATAACGGAACCATACTTTGCAGAAGTTGACGAAATTTATAATTTAGCATGTCCTGCATCTCCTGTACACTATCAATATAATCCAATAAAAACGATTAAGACTTCTGTATTAGGAGCGATTAATGTTTTGGGTTTGGCTAAACGTGTGAAGGCTAAGGTGTTACAAGCTAGTACTAGTGAAGTTTATGGAGATCCGCACGTACACCCGCAATCTGAAACCTACTGGGGAAATGTAAACCCTATTGGATTACGTTCTTGTTATGATGAAGGAAAGCGTTGTGCAGAAACATTGTTTGTAGATTATCATTTGCAAAATAATGTAGATATTAAGATTATTAGGATTTTCAATACCTATGGGCCTAATATGAATCCAAATGACGGTCGAGTGGTTTCAAATTTTATTGTTCAAGCTTTAAAAGATGAGGATATAACTATATTTGGGGATGGTAGTCAAACAAGATCTTTTCAATATGTAGATGATTTAGTGGAAGGGATGATTAGAATGATGAATTCTGAAAAGGAGTTTTTGGGGCCTGTAAATTTGGGAAATCCTAATGAATTTACGATGATCGAATTGGCTGAAAAAATATTGCAATTAACAGGGTCTAAATCTAAAATCGTTTATATGTCCTTGCCTCAAGATGACCCAAAACAACGCCAGCCAGATATTTCATTAGCACAAGAAAAATTAAAAGGGTGGAAACCTAATATTGAATTAGAAGAGGGGTTAGTTAAAACCATACAATATTTTAAGGGAATAATATAATTTTCAAGTTTTATGAATTATAAATTTTGCAATAAGCAATAATGAAATTATTGAATTTTTTTTCTTCTTCTAATAGAAGAATTTCCTTAGGTCTTGGAATAATTAAGTTTCTAAAAGCAATATTATCTCTTTTTGTTGTAATGCTTTCTGCTAAATTTTTTGGAACATCCGAAGAAAGAGATGCATGGATATTAGGAGGCGTAATAATATCTGTAATAATACAAGTGCTTTTTGGCCCTATAAATGAAACCTTCAGAGCAAAGTATGTGCATCTTAGAGAAGAATATTCAAAAGAAGATTTAGTTAAATATACAGATGCACTAATTACTTTAGTGTTGCTTGTTGCCGTTATTTTTTCTTTTTTACTTTTTTTTACTCCAAATATATTCGCACAGGCATTTGCACCGGGTTTTTCTAAAGAGCAACAAGTTGTTTTGCTACTAATGATAAAATTTCTGGTGCCTTCGCTCCTTATTATAGAAGTCACAGATATATGGAGTTCTATGTTGAATGCCTATAATTCCTTTTACCTACCAGACATATTTTCATTTTTTTCAATCACTTTAAACGTTGTAATTCTAATATTTTTAGCTCCAATTATTGGGATTTACTCGTTAGTTATTTCTTCCTATATCAGTTCGATATTATTGCTTGTAATTGTATATAGGCAATTACATTTAAAATTTGCATACAGGTTTAAGGTTTTATGGCCTAAATGGAGTTTGGTTAAACCATTTATTTTATTTTCGGTGCCTTTTTATATAAATTATATTTTCTCACAAGCAGATATTGTTATTGAAAAAGCGCTTACATCTAAAATGGTGCAAGGAAGTATTTCAATTTTAGACTATGCTAAGAAATTTTCCGACTTGCCAATTAATATGTTAATTGGTGTAATTACCACTGTATTGACACCAGTTCTTGCTTTGGCATATGTTAAAAAAGAAATTGGCAATATGGTCGATGAAACGCAACGATATTTTAGAATGATTTCATTAGTAATAATACCTTTGACGGCGGTTTTTATGATTTTACCTAATGAGATTGTCACGTTAGTTTTACTTCGCGGAGCTTTTAAAGCCGAGAATGTTGAGCCAATTAGCAGGATCTTGAGATGGTATGGTTTAGGAATTTTTATAACGGGTATTTATATTGTTTACTCACAAATTCTTATTGCTCAAAAAAAAATTCATTTACTTACTTATATAATTATAGGAGCTTATACTATTAAAATTATTTTTAATGTTTCATTATTTAGAGTGCTTAATTTGCTAACTTTTCCTGTTTCTTGGGTGACTACACAATTTGTAATTAGCAGTTTAATGGTTTACTTTGGAGTAGCTGAGCAAAGAAAACGTTTGATTAAAGAATTAATTAGCATATACATAATTTTATTATTGATCTTAGGTGTAAATTATTCATTGTACCTCTCAATTCATGATTATTTTAGCGGAACCTTTGGAATAATTATTCTTGTGTTTCTTATTTGTCTATCCATACTCATTTCTGAAATTATATTAATTTTTCTCTTCAAAATTGAAGAAAGGAAGTTTGTATCAAAATTGTTTTTACCAAATGGAAAAAAAAATTAAAATTATAGAAGCTGTAAATCAGCTTAGTCTCGGAGGTACCGAATATGCTTTGCAGTTATATAGTAAGTATCTTAACAAAGAATTGTTTGAAGTAACAGTCGTTGCCATGTATAATGGAGGTGAACGTGTAAAATTAATTCAAGATTTAGGGATTGAAGTAATTGTTTTAAATGGTGATTTAGCAAAATTTGAGGATCTTTTAAGAAATACAGATGTCCTTCACTGGCATGGTGATGGTACTTTGGATAAAAAAATATTTAGTTTAGTAGAAAAAAATAAACCAAAGGTGGTTGTACAAACGAATGTCTTTGGGTATTTTGATAATTCTGAGTTTTATAAATTAATAGACTATGATTTATATATATCGAAAATGATTCTTGTTAGAAGAATGGATCTCGATAAAAAAATGCTAGATAAGTATGATGACAAAAGAAAAGTCTTGCCTTATCCAGTCGATGTTGAGCATTTACAATCTCTTGCTCCTACTGAAAATGATATATTTTTATTCAAAAAAGAAAATAATTTACTAAATAATTTTATTGTTGGAAGAATTGGTCGTGCAGATGATCATAAATTCGATTTGATTACTTTAGATGGTTTCGCTGAATTTGCAAAGACAAAAGATAATGCAAGATTTTTATTGGTTGGTGCTACATCTAAAATGAAAGAACATGCTAAACGATTAAATATATTAGAAAAATTAATAATTTTTGAAACTTCAAGTGATCTAAAATTATTGATAAAATATTATAAGAGTCTTGATGTTTTTTTGGCAGGCAGCAATATTGGTGAAAGTTTTGGAATGGTTCTAGCAGAAGCTATGCTGTCTGAAGTGCCAATTGTTACAATTAGTACTCCGGATAAAGATAATGCTCAAATTGAATTGGTAGACAGCGGGGTTAATGGTTATGTTGTGCCAAGATTAAAGTCAGAAATTTCAAAGGCCTTAGATTCTTTATATACTAATACTGATTTAAGGAAAGGGTTTGCAAAGAAAGCAAGAACTAAAGTATTAGATAGTTATGCAGCAAAAAATATAGTGCTAAGTTTCGAACAAATGATTTTAAATCATTTGTTTCCTGAGAAAAAAATTAAAGATGATCTCTCTCTAGTAGCTGATTTTTCAGATAAATTAGTAGAAGATTATAAAAATAGATGTTCCAATTTGTTTGGAAATATTTCTACACTAGATAAAATTAAATTGTTAGTAGAGAAAAATAAGAAATACTCGTCAATTACATATTATAAAAGTCTCCTAAAGCAACAACTTACTTTTATATCAAAAAATGGGTAAGAAGTTTGTTACTTTATTTTATCCTGCAACAAACATTCATTTGGTAAAGGATGTTGGAATGATACCATATTACATGCATAAGTTATATGGTTATGATTCAACATTGGTATGTTATAAAAACACAGAAGAAATCTACAGAGAAATTGGTCATCAAGACTATATTTCTGTTTTAGATGATAGTTATAATAATTTAGACACTGTAGTTAAGGGGTTAAAAATTGAATTCATTGACTATGAAGGAAAGTTTTTTTCATTTCAGAAATCAGTACTTAAATATTTATTTAAAAATTCAAAGGATATTGATGTTCTTAACTTATATCACTTTACTCCTGAGTCTTTTCTTTTTGGAGTTATATATAAATTAAGAAATCCAAAAGGTACCTTGTTTTTGAAAATGGATGCTTCTTTATCAGATTTCGAAAGCTTGAGAGATACAAATTATGTTTCTAATGCATTTAAAAATGCAGTTTTAAGGCTATTAAGATATGTTTGTATAAAAAAAATAGATGTTTTATCGAATGAAACAAAAGATTCTGTGAAATCAATTGCTACTGTTGACGAAAGCTTGGTTAAAAAATGTATTTATCTCCCAAATGGTATAGATGACTTATTTTTAAAGGAAAATAAGATTAAACAGTTGGATTATGAAGAAAAAGAAAATATAATTGTTGCCGTTGGTAGATTAGGAACTTTTCAAAAGAACACAGAATTATTGCTAGAATCATTAGTTAATGTAGATTTACAAGATTGGAAAATTTTTTTAATTGGACATATTGAAGCTGATTTTCATAAATATTTAGAAGATTTCTTTACAAATTATCCTCTACTAAAAGAGAAGATAATTTTTAAGGGGAATATCAATGATCGAAAAGAGCTGTTTAGTATTTATAATAGGTCAAAAATATTTATCAGTACTTCTAGATATGAATCTTTTGGAATTTCTATGATAGAAGCTTTGAGTTTTGGAAATTATATTTTAAGTACAAAAACTGGGGTAATAGGTGATATTTGTAATAATGATGAAAATGGCAGGATATTGATTGAAGAAACTCCTGCTTTTGTAAGTAATGAAATTAGCCGCGTACTTAAGGATTCACAAATCATAAATAAGAGATTTGATTCCAGATTAAATTTTTCAGAATCTTTTTTATGGAGCAATATTATTGGAGTATTGAATAATAAAATCAAAATGAAGATTAATGAATAAAGTAAGAGATACTAAAATTGATGTTTCAAAAGCATTAGGAATTATGCTAATAGTATATGGTCATAGTGGGTTGCTATTTACTAATTATGTTTATTTATTTCATGTTCCTTTGTTTTTTATAATTTCAGGTTACTTTTTTATAAATAATATTGATTTGCCTATTTTATTATTATTAAAAAAATTATTCAAAAATCTTGTGCTTCCTTATTATTTGTACAGCCTGTTTTTTCTCTTATTTCATTACTATTTTATTTCAATAGGTATTTTGAATCCACTAGATTCAAAATTAGAAGGAGTTTCTTTTATTAACGATTTGTATATAGGGATAAAATCAATATTGTTTTTAGATCAAACAGAAGTATTGCTCAGTACTTTTTGGTTCATAACAATACTTTTTTGGATTAATATTTTTTTTATATTACTCTTTAAGTTATTTAATAAAAATTTATTAATAATAAGCACTGCAGTAGTTTTATTTTACTGCCTTTCAGGCATTAATATACGTTATGATATTGTCAATTTGAATTTTAACTACGGAAATTATAATGTTGCATTTACTTCCAGCTTATTTTTTCTTTCAGGAATTATTATAAATAAATTTAATCTTTTAAGAATAGTAAATTTAAAATTAGCAATAGGCTCGCTGGTTTCTTTATTCTTAATTAATAAAATATTTAGACCAGAAATTGATTTGAGAATTAATTTATATCCTAATATATTTTTATTAGTACTCTCATCATTTATGGGATTAATTATTATCTATTATCTTTCAGGTTTAATTTCCAAGTTTAGAATTGCTAAAGGTTATTTGGATTATATAGGAAAAAATACTTTAATTATTTTAGCACTTCATTTCCTTGCATTTAAGGTAATTACTTTTATTCAAATTAAGATTTACAAAATGCCAACTGAATTATTATCAAACTTTAATTTGTTGGTAGTTAATAATTATTGGCGATTATTATATTTAGTTATTGGTCTATTAATCCCGATATTGATAAAATTGTCTTATGATTATTTACGAAAAAAAATAGTATGCAGGTATCAATCATTATAGTTTCATATAATTGTAAAAAATATGTAATTGAATGTATAAAATCAATTTTAGATTACACAAAAGGTGTTCAGTATGAAATAATTGTTGTCGATAATAATTCTGTTGACAATATTGAAGAGGACTTATTAAATACTTTTCAAAATATATTATTCTTAAAAAGTGAATACAACGGAGGTTTTGGATATGCTAATAACATAGGATTATCTAGGGCAAAAGGTAAATATGTTTTCTTTTTAAATCCGGATACTTTATTGCTCAATGACACTTGCAAAATACTATATGATTTTTTGGAGAATAATACTAATGTTGCAGCAGTTGGTGCAAGAGTTTTTGATGAAAGACATAACAATCAAATTTCTTTTGGAAGATTTCCATCGATAACGCAGTATTTACTTGAAGTTTTTCCATTGAAAATAATTCCAAAAAATATTAAAATAAACAAATCTAGTGAAGGCTTTATATCTGACGATGATGTTGTTGTTGATGTAGATTTTATTTCTGGAGCAGATTTATTTGCTAAAAAAAGTGTTTTAGATCAGATTGGTTATTTCGATGAAAAGTTTTTTTTATTCTTTGAAGAAGTCGATTTATGTCGCAGAATGAAAATAGCAGGATATGATTTGAAAATTATTGCTGAAGCCAAAATCATTCATTTGATGGGGCAAACAATGAAAATTTCATTTCAAAAATTTAAATGGTTTGAAGAAAGCAGGTATACTTTTTTAAAGAAATACTATTCTCAATTATTTATATTATTCTCAAAGGCAATTTTTATTTTTAGATATGTTTTTCTTTGGATTAAACATAGAGATAATGAGTGGCGTCAAAGGGCTAACTTTATATTCAAATTAAAATAGATATGAAAGTCCTTCATATTTGCTATACAGATAGTGTTGGAGGAGCAGCAAAAGCAGCTTTTAGATATCATTCCGCGTTACAAAAAAAGGGTATTGATACAAAGATGCTTGTCTACCACAAAAAACTATCTGAAAATCCTTCAATTATTCAAATGAAGGGGATAAAAGAAAAACTATACGCTTATTTTGGATTTTATATCCAAAGATTTTTAATTAGCACTTTTAAAAAAAGAAAAGGGAATGACTTTTCTATAATGTGTTTTCCAGATAATATTTTTGTCAGAAAAATCAATAAACTGAATCCGGATATTGTTCATTTTCATTATTTGGGACCTGGCATTATTTCTATCAAGGGATTATCTTTAATTAAGCAGAAAATAGTTTGGACTTTACATGATTCTTTTATTTTTACAGGAGGTTGCCACACACCTGGTAACTGTTTGAAATATGAAGTTGCTTGCGGATCTTGTGATTATTTGGGATCATCGAAAAAAAATGATATAAGTAAACAGTTCTGGAATTATAAGTCTAAATATCTTAGTGATTTTCAAAATATTAATTTGACTTCTCCCAGTAACTGGATGAAAAACTGTGCAGAAGCCTCATCTATTTTTAAAAATAAAAGTGTTGAATGCATTCCAAATTTAATTGATACCGATTTATATAATCCAAAATCAAAAGTAGAGTCAAAATCTTTTTTTGGTATTGACTCAAGTATCAAAATAATAACAACGGGGGGGTCAAATTTTGAGTTTGATCCTAATAAAGGAATGAATTTTTTTTTAGATTCTCTACAGTACTTAGATAATAAAAGTAATATTGAGATTTTTATTTTTGGAACTAAAAAAAAAGGTAAAGAGATTTTTAAAGGATTTACATTGAACTACCTAGGTTATGTTAGTACCCAGGATTTGCTTGTAACTCTTTTTTCTGCATCAGATGTAGTTGTAGTACCTTCTAAGCAAGAAAGTTTTGGGCAAGTTGCTGTTGAAGCAATGGCTTGTGGATCACCTGTAGTAGCATTTAATACATCTGGTTTAAAAGATATTGTAGAGCACAAAGTAAACGGTTACCTAGCAGAGGCTTTTAATGCACAAGATTTAGCCAAAGGGATTCAATTTGTTTTGTCAAACGATTTGTTTGGAAATGTTACTAAAACTGTATCACTCAAGTTTTCTGAAAATGTTGTAATTAATAATTTGATTGACTTTTATAAAAAAATTTGATTCTCCACTAATATCAATCATCAATTTGAAAGCTTCATGGTTTAATAAAAGGATGAAGTTGTTTAGTTTTGAAACAAATGTTTGGAGTGAAAAATTTTATACAGTTTGAAATAAGTTATGAATAAATATTTGAGTGTTAAGTTAAAAGCAATTTCATTTTTTTTAACAATTCTTGTAGTTTGTATTCATTCATATAATCTTAGAATTATAAGGAATGGTGAGGTTTTAAGAATAAATAAGGAATGTAATTCATTTTTTCAATATTTTTTTTCTCAAGGATTAGCGACAATTGCTGTTCCTTTATTTTTTATAATATCAGGATATTTGTTTTTTCAAAATATTGAGAATGGAATTATAAGTGATTTTATAAATAAATATAAAAAAAGGATACATACATTAGTTATACCTTATTTGCTCTGGTCAATTTTTGGAGTTTTATATGCTCTAATAATACAAACTATAATATCAAAGCCATTTTTTACAAAGGTACAAATCAGAGATTATAGTTTGTTTGATTTGTTATATGTGATTTTTTGCGACCCAATTCCTTATCAATTTTGGTTTATAAGAGATTTAATTGTTTTGATTTTTATATCTCCTCTCATTTTTTGGGCTGTAAAATATTTAAAATATTTTACAGTATTGGTTTTATTATTGACCTGGCTGTTTAATGTTAATTTTGTCATATTTAATAGTGAAGCATTATTTTTCTTTACCATTGGATCATTTTTTAGTTTAAAAAAAATAAAACATGAGAAATTTAAATTAGAAAATAAATATCTTTTTTTTATTGTTTCTTGGATATTGTTAGTTTTATTTGAGACAATTTTAATTTATGAAGATTCTCAAAATAATAATATTTTAACGGCAATACATAAGACGGGTTTATTGTTTGGAATTTTATCTATTTGGGTGTTATATGATAGATTATTTAAAAATAGAGAAATATCAAGTTTTAAAGTTTATTCATTTTTTCAGTTTTCATTTTTTCTATATGCTCTACATGAGCCGGTATTAAGTTTCTTTAAAGTTTTTTTATTCCATTTTCTTGGTGAGACAGCTTTTTTTTCCTTTATCACTTATATTCTAGCTCCCTCTTTTACAATATTTCTTGTTATACTAATAGGTTTTTTATTAAAAAAGAGCTTACCACAATTTTATTATTTTATAACAGGCGGAAGATAAAAAATATTCGTTTTTAATTTTGCTAAGTTTATTAGCTGAAAGATAAAATTTGAAGAAAATTATTGATACAGGATAGTAAAGAAGGTATTAAAGATTATGGTTGAAAATAAATAATCAAAAAAAAAAATATTAAATTGAGGTATAAGATTAACGTTAAAAATGTATCACTAATTTTTGTGTGGATATTATTATTTTGTAATCCACCGTTTAGTTTTTATCTAGTTGCCGGATTTCCGCACTTATTGATAAAATTATTTTCTTTTACAGTTTTAACATTGATATTAATATCGAAGAAGAAATATGAAGTATCCTCAGAGATCCGTATAATTATTTTTATTTTATTTTTAAATATTGGTTTCTACCTGTTTTCATTTATATATCAATATGATGTAAGTTATATTTCGCAAGCTTTTCCTGTTGTTTATGTTTTGATTATATATCTCGTTATTAAGAATATAGTTGGTGTTAAAACCTTTGCAAAATCATATTTATATCTTATGATCTCAATGGGTTTGCTTGGTTTCATTGCTTTCTTACTAGGAGTTGTAGATAAATTACCAAATTTGGGATATGTTGGCGATCCTGTAAAGGAATCAATGAACTATTTTTTTACTTTTTCTAATTCTGTTTTTAATAAAGATGGCGATTTTAAGTTGCTTAGGGTTGCAGGCTATTTTGATGAGCCAGGAACTATGGCATTTTATTTAACTTTTGCACTTTTATTAAATCAAATGACTTTTAAGAATAGATTATACGATAAATTATTAATCTTTTCAGGTATTTTTACATTTTCATTAGCCTTCTTTTTTACGTTAATCATATATTTTTCTTTTTATCCGAATTGGAAAAAAACATACTTAAGATTAGGTGTTATTTTGGCAGTTTTATTTTTTACAATTACATTAACAAAAGACACCAATCCTATATCAGGAGGTATTAGTTTAATGACATTAAATAGACTTGAAGGATCTGATGACGGTATGATTCAAGGTGATAACAGAACAATTTATTTTGAACAAGGGATTGAGTTTTTTAAGGAAAAACCATTATTGGGACATGGGCAACAAAATGTACTAACAGGAAGTAAATTTTTTGGATACGATCCTTCCTCATTTGTTGGTTATTTGGTTTTTTATGGCGCAATAGGAACCAGTATAATTTTTCTGATATATCTATGCCAATTTATGTATATATTTAGATTTGATGGAGATTTAAAAATTGATGTTTTTGTTTTAAAATTGGTGTTTATTGAATTATTATTGTTTATTCAACGGCCATTAATCAATGTTCCCTTGGCTTTATTAATTTTAGTAGTAATTGTTGAACTAATGAATATGCGTAGAAACTCTACAGCTCAGTATGAAAATGAATAATCCCAAAATTTCTATAATCACAATTGTTTATAATGATAAAGTTGGATTAGAAAAGACGATCAATAGTGTTTTAAATCAAGATTTTAATGATTTTGAATTTATAGTGATTGATGGTTTGTCAACAGACGGTTCTTCAGATGTAGCAAACCAATATATCGAGCACATTACAAAATATGTTAGAGAAAAAGATCATGGTATAGCAGATGCCTTTAATAAGGGATTAAAGTTATGCGATGGAGAGTGGGTTTATTTTTTAAATGCAGGCGATTATTTTGCTGAAAATGGTATACTTACCAAAATTTATAACTCCTTTCTAAGTTCGTCAGAATATAGTATAGTTTCAGGTAGAGTAAAGATTGTTGATGTTGACCAAGTTCCTTTAGGATATAATCATCCAAATGGAAAAGTATCTATTGATGATTTGATGAATAGAAATGTAATTGCACATCAGGCCACTTTTGTTAAGCTAGAAGTTTTCAATAAAATTGGGAATTTTAAACCTTATAAAATTCATATGGATTATGATTTTTGGATTAGGGCTTTAAGATTTGAAATTAAATTTGAACTAATTGAAGAAATTGTTGCATGCTTTACAAGAAATGGAGTTTCTTCATTTAGAAAGAATTACTTAATTGCATCTAAAGAGCAGTTAGAGATATTATTAAATTACTCATTTATTAGCAAATTTAAATATTACAAGTTTTATTCTATCAATTTCCTCTCTTTCTCGTTAAAAAGTATGATTAGGTTTCTAATAGGAAAAAGAATGACTAATATTATTGATCAAAATAGACTAAAAGGATAATGAGAATAGCATTGGATGGTCGAAGTTTGTCTTCAGAACCAGCAGGAATTTCAAATTTCACATTAAATGCAATAAATGCACTTTCAGAAGAAAAAAATAATAAAATTTTTATTTTTTCTCATAAAGAAATTAATGGTGCAATATTAAATCGTTTGTCTTTTAAAAACGAAAATGTTTTTATTATTGTAAAACCTTTAATTTTTCTAAAAAATATTGGGATTTTGTGGTTTTTTTTTAATTTTCCTTTTTTAATAAGATCTGGAAATTTTGATTTACTTTGGGGGCCAGGTCAAGTATTGCCACCTTCTTTTTTGACAGGAAAAATTAAGCGTATGGTTACTATACATGATTTAGTTTTTAAATCGTATGTCAAGACAATGTCTATTTTTATTAGAATAGAGAATTTTTTATCGACTTCAAGAACGATTAAAAATGCTGATTTTATTTGGTGTGTATCAGATTACACTTCGGCCGAACTTGTATCTTTTTTTCCACATCGGAAAGCTAAAGAAATTTTTGTGGGTTCAGGTATTGATAATACGATTTTTAAAAAGTTAAACCTCGATGACTTTAATAAAAAGAAGATAAGGGAAAAATATAATTTTAATGGTTCTACCATGATTTTTGTTGGAACACTTGAACCTAGAAAAAATTTAGCGTTTTTATTAAGCTTGATGCCTGTTTTATCTAAAAAAGGAATTTCGCTTTCCATAATAGGAGGTAAAGGTTGGGGTAGCGTTAAAGAGATGCTTCAAACTGATTCTGAAGAGTTAGATAGTTCTAATATTCAATTTTTAGGATATGTTTCTATTGAATCGTTAGTTGAAATTTATAATGTTGCAGATATACTTGTTTCTACTTCTTTAAATGAAGGTTTTGGTCTTCCTTTATTAGAAGCAATGGCTTGCGGATGCCCAGTTGTAGCTCCACATAATTCAGCTATGATTGAAATTGTTTCTGAGGTTGGTACCAGTGTTGTTGGTTGGGAAAAGGACGAATGGGTTAACAGTATAATTGATGCGATTTCAAACAGGGACAAACTGATAGAAAAGTTAGCATATAAAGTTTTGCAATATAATTGGAAGAAAATTGTTAGTGACCTCCAAGTCTATTTGAATAAGTAAAAATCCATCTATTAATTAAGTTGTGAAATAAAAATTAAAATGATTTATATAAATGGTAGATTCCTCTCTCACAAGATGGATGGTATCGGAAGGTTTTCATTTGAAATCTGTAAGCAGTTAAAAAAAACTGATTTAGATTTTAAAATAATAATTCCTAAATGGCTTGAATATAAAAATGAAGAAGGATTTGAAATTGTTAGATTTGGAAATTTAAAGTCACATTTTTGGGAACAGATTGATTTATTAAGGTTTCTTGTTACTAATGGAAGTCCAGTTCTTTTAAATTTATCAGGATTAGGCCCTTTATTTTATAAACATCAAATTATAACAATTCACGATTTATCTTTTTATGCTAATAAAAAATGGTTTTCTTTTGCTTATACTTCTTTCTATAGAATCGCAACACCAATTTTAGCAAATAGTGCATTTAAAATACTTACTGTGAGTAATTTTTCTAAAGATGAAATCGTAAAGTATCTTAAAATTGATGAAAGAAAGATTGAAGTTATTTATAACGCAGTTAGCAATGATCTTGATTTAAGTTTGAATAATATTCTAGTTGGGCCAATTGTAAGTCCAATTCTAAATTACAAATTTATTTTGGCGGTATGTTCAATCGATCCGAGAAAAAATCTGCAACGTTTAATAGATTCATTTTTACAATTAAATCGTGTTGACTATAAACTTGTTTTAGTAGGGAAAACGTCAAAACATTTTAATGTTACTTTGCAATCAAATTCACAGGATGTTATTTTTACAGGATTTGTGTCTGATACAGATTTATCTATTTTGTATAAAAAATGCGATTTTTTCGTATATCCCTCTTTATATGAGGGGTTTGGGATTCCTCCTTTAGAAGCGATGAATAATGATTGTGCAGTTATTGTTTCTGAAATTCCTAGTTTGAAAGAAGTTTGTTCAGATGCAGCACTGTATGTAGATCCTTATGATATGGAAAGCATTAAAAACGGTATGTTGAAAATGATTGGAGACTCTACCTTAAAGGAAGTATTAAGAGAAAAAGGAAAGTCTCGTTTGAATTTTTTTGATTGGGAAAAATCGGCCTTAAAGGTATATAATTTAATAAAAAAATAAGTTGATTATGCAAGTGGTGCAGTTAGTGAAATATTATGATCCTTGTCAAGGGGGAATGGAAACAGTTGTAAAAAATATTGTTGAAGGTGTTATTGATTGTTCCACTAATATAAATTTTACGGTATATTCTAATAATCACGAGCAAAATTTTGTAAAATCTGTTGATTTAAAAAATAGAGAAACAATTATAAAAGAAATTACTCCTGCTTATTTAAAAAGTCAACCCTTAAATTTAAGATATCCGTCATTAAAAAAGTTAATCGAAGATAATGATGTTATTCATCATCACTATCCATTTCCAACGATGGAGGTAACTTTATTGCGGTATTTAAAACAAATGACTAATAAAAAATTTGTTATTACTTGGCATGCAAATATTAAAAATTCTAGATGGAGTTGGATTGAACGTATATATAATCCTTTAATTGAAAAACTTCTTGATAGAGCAGATACAATAATTGTCACTTCTCCTCAACTTTTTGAAGCATCAACAATACTTCAAAAATATAAAGAAAAAATTCAGCTAATACCTCTTAGTTTTGACCCTAAATTTTCGTCAATTGTTTCAAAAAAATTCCCTTCTGAGAGATGTTTTGAATTGTTATTTGTGGGGAAACTAAGAAAATACAAGGGTGTAGAATATTTAATAAAAGCTATAGTTAATTTAGACGTTAAACTAAAAATAGTTGGGAATGGCGAAGAATTTCAAATTTTAAAAGATTTGGTGAAACTATTAAATATAGAAAATAAAGTAGTTTTTATTTCAAATGCTAATGATGACGAGTTAATGGAATGTTATAAGAAGGCGGATTTATTTGTTCTGCCATCAATTAATGAAGCAGAAGCTTTTGGGGTTGTGCAATTAGAGGCATTAGCAAATGGATTACCAGTAATAAACACAAATTTAAAATCAGGTGTTCCTTATGTTTCTTTGAACAATTATTCTGGAATTACAGTTGAACCAAAAAACAGTGATAAATTAAGTGAAGCTATTGAAAAAATAATTAGCAACAAAGAACTATATGAATTGTATTCATCCAATGCATTAGAACGAGTAAAAGCATTTTCAAGAGAAAAAATGTCTGAATCATATAAAGAAATTTATAAATCATAATGCAGAAATCAATTACTATTAGTGGAACTACTGGATTTGTGGGGAGCAATCTTGTAACTTATTTGAAAGAGACTTTTGTATTGCAAGCATTAAGTACACGATATATACCCAATCAGCAATTTGATATTAAGACAGATGCAGTTATTCATTTAGGTGGTAAAGCGCATGATTTAAAAAAAGTTTCAATTCCTCAAGACTACTATGATAGCAATTTTGAATTAACCAAGCAATTGTTTGATGCTTTTTTAATTTCAAATTCTAGCGTTTTTATTTTTATGAGTACAGTAAAAGCTGTTGCAGATGAAGTAAAAGGCATTTTGAGTGAAGATGAAATCCCAAATCCCAAAACACATTATGGTAAAGCTAAGTATCAGGCAGAGGAATATATATTAAGTAAAAAATTGCCAGAAGGTAAAAGGGTTTACATCCTTAGACCTTGTATGATTCATGGTCCAGGAAACAAAGGCAATATGAATTTATTATATCAATTAGTTGCTAGAGGTTTACCGTGGCCACTGGGAGCGTATGAAAATAAAAGATCATTTTTGAGTATTGAAAATCTTCATTTTGCAATTAATGAACTGCTAAATAATGAAAACGTACCCTCTGGAGTTTATAATTTGGCAGATGATGATTCTTTGTCTACCAATGAATTGATACAATTGTTAGGAACAAGTTTAGGAAAAAAAAATATAGTATTAAATTTGTCTAAAAAAGGTATAAACTCGTTAGCTAAATTAGGAGATGTTTTACATTTGCCTTTAAATACAGAACGTTTACAAAAGCTAACAGAGAATTATGTAGTAAGTAATCAGAAGATTATAAAAGCTTTAGGAAAACCTTTTCCAATAAAAGCAAAAGATGGGTTGTTGAAGACTTTTGAGTCATTTAGAAAATAAAAAAACAAAAAAATGAAAGTTGCACTTATTACTGGAATTACAGGACAAGATGGTTCGTATTTGGCAGAATTATTATTAGAAAAAGGATATATGGTTCATGGTGTAAAAAGAAGGGCTTCCTCTTTTAACACACAACGTATTGACCATATCTACCAAGATCAACACGAAGCTCATGTGAATTTTAAGTTGCATTATGGAGATTTAACAGATTCTACTAATATTATCCGAATTATTCAAGAAGTACAGCCTGATGAAATCTATAATTTGGGAGCTATGAGTCATGTCAAAGTTTCTTTTGATTCACCTGAATATGTTGCGAATGTTGATGGTATTGGTACACTTAGAATTTTAGAAGCAGTTAGAATTTTAGGTTTGGAAAAGAAAACACGAATTTACCAGGCTTCGACATCAGAATTATATGGTGGTTTGGCTGAAAATAAAAACGAAAAAGGGTTATATGATGAGCATTCGCCCTTTTATCCACGTTCGCCTTACGGAGCAGCAAAAATTTATGGTTTTTGGATCACTAAAAATTATCGTGAAGCTTACAATATGTTTGCTTGCAACGGAATTTTATTTAATCATGAGTCGCCTCGTCGTGGAGAAACTTTCGTAACAAGAAAAATTACAATGGCTACTGCTGCAATTGCTCTAGGAGAGCAAGATTGCCTGTATTTAGGTAATCTAGATGCACAACGTGATTGGGGTCATGCAAAAGATTATGTGGAGGCTATGTGGAGAATTCTTCAGCAAGATGTTGCAGAAGATTATGTTATTGCAATGGGAGAAACGACTTATGTTCGTGATTTTGTTAAAATGTCATTTGCAGAAGTGGGGATAGATATCGAATTTAGAGGAGAGGGTGTAAATGAAAAAGGATATGTAGCTTCTTGTACCAATCCTAGTTATGAAATCGAAATTGGTAAACAAGTTATTGCCGTTGATCCGCAATATTTCCGTCCAACAGAAGTAGACTTGCTTATTGGAGATCCAACAAAGTCTAAAACAAAATTGGGCTGGGTACCTAAATATGATTTAGCTGGATTGGTAGGAGAAATGATGGCATCAGATCTTCAATATGTGAAGAGGGAAAAAATGTTAAAAGAAGTTAGATCAGCTATTAGATATTAATTTAGGCCTATTCGAATACTTTGTGTTCTACATTTAGGGGAAATAAAAAATTATGAATTTACAAGATAAAATATACATAGCGGGACACCGTGGAATGGTAGGCTCTGCTATTTTACGTCAATTAAAAGCAAAAGGATATACAAATTTTGTACTAAAGACTTCGTCAGAATTAGATTTACGAAATCAGCAAGCTGTTGCAGATTTTTTTGCAGAAGAAAAACCAGATTATGTTTTTTTAGCTGCTGCTAAAGTTGGAGGAATTATAGCAAATAATACTTATAGAGGAGATTTTATCTATGAGAATTTAATGATACAGAATAATATAATTCATCAGTCATATTTGAATAATGTACAGAAATTAATGTTCCTAGGGTCCTCTTGCATTTATCCTAAAATGGCTCCTCAGCCATTAAAGGAGGAATATATGCTTACAGGAGAGTTGGAGCCTACAAATGAACCTTATGCAATTGCAAAAATTGCTGGAATTAAGATGTGTGATGCTTACAGAGACCAATTTGGATGTAATTTTATTTCTGTTATGCCAACAAATCTGTATGGACCTAACGATAATTATGATCTAAAAAATTCTCATGTACTTCCGGCAATGCTAAGAAAGTTTATTACTGCAAAACGAAATAACGATGCCGCAGTTACAATTTGGGGAACAGGTAGTCCAAAAAGAGAATTTTTACATGCCGATGATCTTGCTGAAGCTTGTTTGTTTTTAATGGAAAATTACAATGAAGAAGGATTAGTAAATATAGGAGTAGGAGAAGATATATCAATTTTAGATCTGGCTATTTTGGTTAAAAAAGTAGTTGGTTTTAAAGGTGAAATTTTAACAGATATTTCTAAACCAGATGGTACGCCTCGCAAATTAATGGATGTTTCTAAATTAAATGGTTTTGGATGGAAAGCAAAAATAAGTTTAGAAGAAGGTATTCAAAAAGTCTATGACGAAATAAAAGATACTAACTGGGAATAATTTCAAAAATGGAATACACAATTTTAGGAATTATTTTGATGATTATAATGTTACTTTATTTTAAGGTGGCAGATCGTTTTAATATAATAGATAAACCTAATCAAAGAAGTTCTCATACAGAAATAACTTTAAGAGGAGGAGGGATTATTTTTTGGTTTTCGGCGTTACTCTATTTTGTTCAGCATATTCAAACTAATTATTTCTTCTTTACAGGAATAACACTTGTAAGTTTAGTTAGTTTTTGGGATGATATTCAAAGCTTATCAAATAAGATTAGAATTTCGATTCATTTTCTTTCTATCACTTTGATTTTTATTGATTTAGGTGTGTTTGATTTTTTTCCAATTTGGGGGATATTTATTGCATATGTTTTAGCTATCGGTTTAATAAATGCTTATAATTTCATGGATGGAATTAATGGAATTACTGGTATTTATACTTTAACTGTGATGGGGTCTTTATTGTATGTAAATTCAAATATTCAGCTTTTTATAGACGGAAGTTTTATAAAATATGGAATGATTGCAAGTTTGGTTTTTTTGTTTTTTAATTATAGAAAAAAAGCAAAATGTTTTGCTGGGGACGTTGGGAGTATTGCCATAGCTTTTTGGGTTATTTACCTGGTTTTAAAATTAATTCTGGTAACACAATCACTTACATGGCTCCTGTTTTTAGCTGTTTATGGCGTTGATACTATTTGTACGATTATACACCGATTATATTTAAAAGAAGATATATTTAAAGCTCATCGATTACATTTTTATCAAATATTGAGTAATGAATATAAGATACAACACAGACTGGTAGCATTACTTTATGGATTGATACAACTTGGTATTTCATTTTTAGTTATAAGTCTTTACGAGAAAATTAATGATGCGATTATTTTTTTACTCGTAATTCTACCTTTGCTTATTACTTATTCGCTAAAGTTTTATTTGTTAAATAAAAGCAATTTAAGATTAAAAATATGAGACCGAAAGTAATCAAAGGCGGGAGGTTTGAAGATCATAGAGGCAGTATTTCTTTTGTAAACGATTTTAATTTTTCTGATATAGAAAGATTTTATATAATCAGCAATTCTCAAGAATATCCTCTGCGTGCATGGCAAGGACATAAATTAGATGCTAAAAATTTTTATTGTCTTTCTGGGTCTTTCAAAATTCATTTTATAAAAATTGACAATTGGGAAAATCCTTCTAAGGATTTAATTATAGAAACTATTTTTGTTTCTGAGTCAGATAGTAAAATTGTTCACATTCCTGCAGGTTATGCGAATGCAATAGAATCTTTAGAAGAAAACTCTAAATTAATGTCATTTTCTACATTGCCACTAATTAATATTAGTCAAGATGATGTACGCTATCCGTTAGATTATTGGTCAATTCATAATGAGTAATAAGAGGATTTATTTATCATTATCTCAAGAAAGCGGTTTTGAACAAGAATATATTCAAAAGGCTTTGAAATCAAATTGGATTACATCAGGAGGTCCAAATGTTGATGAATTTGAAAATGGACTTCAAAATTATTTTAGAAAAGGATCATATGTTGCAGCACTGAATTCTGGAACATCTGCTATACATTTAGCATTAGTATTATTAGGAGTTGAGAATGGAGACGAAGTAATATGTCAGAGTATGACTTTTTCAGCTTCAGCGAATCCAATTTTATATCAGAATGCAATTCCAGTATTTGTTGACAGTGAATCTCAAACATGGAATATTTGTCCAGAGAATCTTGAAATTGCGATAAAAGATCGAATAAAAAAAGGTAAAAAACCAAAAGCTATAGTTGCAGTTCATTTATATGGAATGCCATATAAAGTAGATGAAGTTCATGCAATTGCTGAAAAATATGAAATTCCGATTATTGAAGATAGTGCTGAAGCACTTGGAAGTACTTACAAGGGAAAGAAATGTGGTCAATTTGGTACTTTCGGAATACTTTCTTTCAATGGAAATAAAATCATAACAACTTCAAGCGGAGGTGCACTAATTGTTAATTCAAAAGAGATAAAAGAAAAAACAATTTTTTATGCAACTCAATCTAAAGATAGGGCAATACATTATCAGCACAGTAAATTGGGGTATAATTATAGAATGAGTAATATCTGTGCAGGAATAGGTCTTGGACAATTAAAAATATTGAAAGACAATATTCTGTCGAGAAGAAATAATCATTTGTTTTACAAAGAAATTTTTAAAGGAATAAATGAGGTAGAACTTTTTGATAACTTAAATGAAGATTTTTTTTCAAATTATTGGCTCAATACAATATTACTAAAAACAGAAGTAGAAAGAGAAAATTTAAGAATTGCTTTCGAAAAGGCAAATATAGAAAGTCGTCCATTATGGAAACCAATGCATTTACAGCCAATCTTTGAAAAATATCCTTACTACGGGAATGATGTAGCTGAAAAGTTGTTTGAAAATGGATTGTGTTTACCTTCAGGATCAAATTTATCACATACAGATAAAATTAGAATTAAGGAGGTAATTTCTGATTTTTTTAATAGAATTATAATTTAAACATGAAAATCGAAAAAACATTTATTGAAGATTTAGTAATTGTAGAACCAACAATTTTTGGAGACGAAAGAGGTTATTTTTTTGAATCTTACAGTAAAACAAAATTTGAAGATTTAGGAATTAATATCGATTTTGTTCAGGATAATCAGTCCTTTTCAAAAAAAGGAACTTTAAGGGGGTTGCACTATCAAAATCCTCCTTTTGCACAAACTAAATTAGTTCGTGTTTTAGAAGGAGAGATTGTTGATGTCGCAGTGGATTTAAGAAAAGATTCTCCTACGTATGGAAAAGCATTTAGCATCTTGTTGTCAGCAGAGAATAAAAAACAATTATTAGTTCCTCAAGGATTTGCTCACGGTTTCTCTGTTATCAGCGAAACAGCTTCAGTGATGTATAAATGTGACCAATTTTATAATAAAGCTTCTGAAGGTGGAATTAAATTTGATGATCCATCTTTAAATATCGACTGGGGAATGAATTTAAATGAAGCAATAGTTTCAGAGAAAGATCGGATTCTTCCTTTTATTGAAAATTGTAATAGTTTATTTTAATGAAAAAAATTCTAGTAACTGGAGCAACAGGACAATTAGGGAGTGAACTATCGGTTTTAGCACCTAAGTATCCTCAATACGAATGGATATTTGCAGATCGCACAAAAGCAACTTTAGACAATTTAGAATTCCTTCAATCACAATTAGAAGCAATTAATGCTGATATTATATTTAATTGTGGAGCATATACAGCTGTTGATAAAGCTGAATCAGAAAAGGATTTAGCCTTTACAATAAACAAATCAGCAGTAGCATTAATTGCAAAATTTACAGCAGATAACAATGCCAGATTAATTCATATTTCAACAGATTACGTTTTCGACGGCTCTTCTTCAATAGCTTTAACTGAAGAAGCTGAAACAAATCCTATAAATGTTTATGGAGAAAGCAAATTGGCTGGAGAAATTGTATGTTTGAAAGAAAATCCTGAATCGATAATTATTAGAACTTCTTGGGTTTACAGTAAGTTTGGAAATAATTTTGTAAAAACAATGCAACGATTAATGCAGGAAAGAGATGAAATAAATGTTGTAAATGATCAAATAGGATCGCCTACACATGCAACTGATTTAGCTCAAGCGATGATCAATATAGTAGAATCTTCAAAATGGATTCCAGGAATTTATAATTATTCAAACGAAGGAGAAATTAGCTGGTACAAATTTGCATTGAGTATTAAAGAGTTTGGAGGTTACAATTGTAAAGTAGGCGGAATTTCTTCTTCATCTTATCCTACTCCAGCAAAACGTCCAAAATTTTCATTATTAAATAAAACAAAAATAAAGTCAGTTTACAATTTAGAGATTCCAAATTACAAAGAGAGTTTAAAGAAAATATTTATTTGAAAAAATTTTGTTTCGTCTTCAAATTTGAATCGAAATTTAAAGAGCAAATTTTATGAAAGGAATTATATTAGCAGGAGGTTCTGGTACGAGATTGCATCCATTAACATTAGCGGTAAGTAAACAACTAATGCCTGTTTACGATAAACCAATGATTTATTATCCATTGTCAACTTTAATGATGGCAGGAATAAATGAAATTTTAATCATTTCAACTCCTCATGATTTACCACATTTTAAAAAACTTTTGGGAGATGGAAAATCAATAGGTTGTAAGTTTAATTACGCAGAGCAAGCAAATCCTAATGGATTAGCTCAAGCTTTTGTAATTGGAGAAGATTTTATTGGAAAGGACAAGGTAGCTTTAGTTTTAGGAGATAATATTTTCTTTGGAACAAATATGCAACAATTATTGAAAGATAATTCAGATCCAGATGGGGGAGTTGTTTTTGCTTACCATGTAGCAGATCCAGAAAGATATGGTGTCGTTGAATTTGATGAAAATAAAAATGCTATTTCAATTGAAGAAAAGCCATTAGAACCAAAATCAAATTATGCTGTTCCTGGATTGTATTTTTATGATAATTCTGTAGTAGAAATAGCTAAAAATATTAAGCCAAGTGCTAGAGGAGAATATGAAATCACGGATGTGAATAAAGTGTATCTTGAAAAAGGACAATTAAAAGTTGGTATACTAAGTCGAGGAACTGCCTGGTTAGATACGGGAACTTTTAATAGCTTAATGCAAGCAGGACAATTTGTTCAGGTTTTAGAAGAAAGACAAGGTTTAAAAGTGGGTTGCATTGAAGAAATTGCTTGGAGACAAGGATTTATTGATGATGCTCGTCTTGAAGAATTGGCACAACCATTACTTAAATCTGGCTATGGTACATATTTAATAGAATTCTTAAAACAAAAGAAAAAAGGTGTTAAAATTTAATTTGCACCTATAAGTAATTGTTTAAAACCTTTAATTTGTATTTTTGTATAAAGTTCAAAATTTACTGATTTAAATATAGCTCAATTGAATACAGACAAAACAAATAGTATAACTTCTTTGTTATACAAATTTTTTTCGCCACGAAATCTAAGGGCAAACATCAATAATTTGAGTTATCTGCCTAGGTGGATCATCATTGCTATTGATGTAATGGTTTTGTTTTTCTCTTTCTCATTTACTTATTTGCTATTTGAAGGTACTGCAATAGGTTATATAATTACGTCACACGACTTTTATTTTGTCGGGAGTTTAATTCTGGTCAATATATTTTTCTTTTGGTTATTTAGAACTTATTCGGGAATTATTAGACACTCTTCTTATATAGATGCCATAAAACTGTTGTTTTCACAAATGTCAGTTTTAGTTTTTTTCTTGTTTATAAATTTAGTATTTGAATTATATACTGGTCATAAAGCTTTTTTAAATACGGCACTTTTTATCAATTTAGTGCTGTCTTTTTGCGGACTATTTTTGTACCGCGTGATTGTAAAGCAGACATTTGAAATGTATTTTTCAGAAAAAGCTACAACAAAATTGGTTAGAACGGTAATTTATGGTACAGATGCAAATGCAATATCTGTAGCAAATGCATTAAAATTCGAAACACCTTCTCGATTTAAAATTGTCGGTTTTGTAGATAAAAATAATCAGAATGCGTCTAAACGTATGCTTGATCTACCAATTTTAATCTTAAGGAAAAAACTTCCTGCTTTAATGCGATCTGTTGCCGCTGAAGGTGTAATTATCGCCGATAAAAGCTTAACTAAAGATGAGCAACTAATTATTGTTGATCAGTGTTTAGAGTTTAACTATAGAGTTTATACAGTACCATTGATTTCAGATTGGGAAAACCAAAAAGAAATTTCTCAAAAAGTAAAAAATATCCAGATTGAAGATTTATTGGAAAGAAAACCTATTGTTTTAGACAGTAAATCAATTTCAAAACAATTAAAAGACAAAACTATATTAATCACTGGTGCTGCAGGTTCTATTGGAAGCGAAATTGTAAGACAGGTATTGAATTTCGGTCCAAAAAGAGTAATTGTTGTAGACCATGCTGAAACTCCTTTGCATAATTTATGCTTAGAAACACAAGGCATGAATGTAGACACAAAAATTGTAGCTGTAATTGCTGATGTTAGAAGTAAAAAAGCTTTAGAGAAAGTATTTAAAAATTATACACCTCATGTTGTTTTTCATGCTGCAGCATACAAACATGTTCCCTTAATGGAAGAGAATCCGGCGCAAGCAATTCAAACAAACATAAAAGGAACCAAAAATTTAGCCGATTTAGCATGCAAATACAAAGTGAAGAAGTTTGTAATGGTTTCTACAGATAAAGCTGTAAATCCTAGTAATGTAATGGGAGCCAGCAAACGTATTGCCGAGAAATATGTGCAGTCTTTATTTTTGAAAAATCAAAAAGAAAATGTAGAAGGCGGTACAAAATTCATCACAACCCGTTTTGGAAATGTTTTAGGTTCAAATGGTTCTGTTGTGCCATTATTTACAAAACAAATTGCAGAAGGTGGACCTGTAACCATTACGCATCAAGATATTATTCGTTATTTTATGACAATTCCAGAAGCTTGTCAACTTGTATTAGAAGCTGGCGCAATGGGTAACGGAGGTGAAATCTATATTTTTGATATGGGTAAACCGGTTAGAATTATAGATTTGGCGAAGAAAATGATTAAACTGGCAGGTTTTATTCCAGATAAAGAAATTAAAATCAAAATTGTTGGACTAAGACCTGGAGAAAAGTTATATGAAGAATTACTAAATGATACTTCTAAAACGCTTCCAACATATCATAACAAAATCATGATTGCACAGGAAATTCAAGATGAGTATGAAAATTTACATATCGATGTAGATGAACTTATAGGAATTGCTGATTTTTATGAAAATGATGATATCGTAGCCAAGATGAAAAAAATCGTTCCAGAGTTTAAAAGTATGAATTCGACTTTTGAAGTTTTAGATAAATAATTTCATTTAATAATATAATTCAAAATATAATCAAAAGGTGTTTTTTTATAAAAACGCCTTTTGGCATTTTTAAACAAATTCTAAAATGTTAAAAATCCTGTTAATTTTTGAATTTTAAAAAAAATAACATTTTCGCATTCTATCTAATGAATCAAACTAATAATACAGACGATTGGTTGTTTGAAATAACACCAAAGAATAGATTCTTCTCGCTTAATTTTAAGGAGATTTGGCAATATAGAGATTTATTGTTTCTATTTGTAAAGCGAGATGTAATTACTGTTTATAAACAAACTGTTTTAGGTCCGCTTTGGTATTTAATACAACCTTTGTTTACTTCCATAACATTTACAATTATTTTTAATAATGTTGCTGGTATAGATACGGGAGCCGTTCCTCCATTTTTATTTAACTTGGCTGGAATTACAGTTTGGAATTACTTTACATCGTGTTTAAACGGAACTTCAGATACATTTAAATCTAACGCTGGAATATTTGGTAAAGTTTATTTTCCAAGACTTATAACACCAATTTCTGTAGTAATTTCAAACTTAATTAAATTCGGAATTCAGTTTTTTATTTTTGTCTTGTTTTACATTTATTATTATTACCAAGGAGCGAATTTAAGTTTAAATCTTTCGTTACTTTTTTTTCCATTTCTTATAGTTGTGATGGGAGTTTTAGGATTAGGATTAGGAATGTTAATATCAGCTGCAGTCACAAAATATAGAGATCTTATTTATTTGGTGGGTTTTGCAATTCAATTACTGATGTATTTATCTGCAGTAATGTATCCTATGGAATTAATTAAAACAAAATTACCTAAATACGGTTGGATAGTTGAGTATAATCCTCTGGCTTATATTATTGAAACTACACGTTATATGCTATTAGGTATCGGTCAAATTTCATTTTTAGGATTAAGCTACACTTTAATTGTAACGATAATGGTATTTTTTGGAGGTATATTAGTGTTTAATAAAACGGAAAAAACTTTTATTGACACTGTATAATATGTCTATATTAATAAAAAAATAAATGTTTCAAGATTATTTATAACAAGTTGTACATTGAAGGATATAATATTAAAAGCTGAAAATATCTCCAAACAATATCGTTTAGGAGAAGTAGGCACTGGAACTTTAATTCATGATCTTAATAGATTCTGGTATAAGATAAGAGGTAAAGAAAATCCTTATTTAAAGATTGGTGACAGCAATGACAGAACAACGAGAGGAAATTCTGATTATGTTTGGGCGTTAGAAGATATTAATTTTGAAGTTGAGCGTGGTGAAGTACTGGGTATTATTGGTAAAAATGGTGCCGGAAAATCAACATTATTAAAAATACTTTCAAAAGTTACAACTCCGACAACAGGCAGTATTAAATCACGCGGACGTATTGCTTCTCTCTTAGAAGTTGGAACAGGTTTTCATGGTGAAATGACTGGACGTGAAAATATATATTTGAATGGTGCTATTTTGGGAATGACAAAAAAAGAGATTACTTCAAAATTGGATGAAATTATTGAGTTTTCTGGCTGTGAAAGATATATAGATACTCCCGTAAAAAGATATAGTAGCGGAATGACTGTTCGTTTAGCTTTTGCTGTCGCTGCTTTTCTGGAACCGGAAATTCTGATTATAGATGAGGTTTTAGCAGTAGGCGATTCAGAATTCCAGAAAAAAGCGATTGGGAAAATGCAGGATATTTCTAGGCAAGGTGGAAGAACAGTTCTATTTGTTAGTCATAATATGACTGCTGTTAAGAGTTTGTGTACAAAAGGAATAGTCTTGGAAAATGGTAAAGTTGTTTTTGATGGTAGGATTGATGATGCAATCGAAAAATATCTTCAAGATCAACATTCAACAGCTCATAGAGTTTGGGATTTATCAAGTTTTGCAAGACCTAAAACGTCTTTCTTTGAATTAATTGAAGTGAAAGTAATTAATACTAATAATCTAGTTTCACTAAATCACAGTATACATGATAATATAACTATAGAATTCACATATGAGATCCTAAAAAGTGGAGAATTTTTTACACATGGATTTAATTTATTTAATGTTGAAAATATTCATATTTTAAGCTCTCACGATAAGAACTCTTCGACGTTAAATGAGATAATCCCTGTAGGAATACATAAGAAATCGGTTGTTATTCCTGGGAATTTATTGGCAGAAGGTAGTTACTCGTGTAGTTTTGCACTTATGAGGTATAATCCATTTCATGTGGAATTTCATGAAATGAATATTGTTGGTTTTAATGTTATTGATCAGTTTGGCGACAAAACTGTTAGAGGAAATTATTCAGGACATTACCCTGGATTAGTAAGACCTGAATTAATATGGAAAATTTAATAAGATGAGTACAAGTAAAGCCAGTGGTGAAAGATTAGAATTTTATGATTTTTCGAATGTTACAATAGAACATTTACATAGATATGCAATTGCTAAAGATTTCGTCGATAATAAAATTGTTTTGGATATTGCCTCAGGAGAAGGTTATGGTTCTAATGTTTTATCTAAGAGTGCAAGCAAGGTTATTGGTGTCGATATAGATTTAGAATCTGTTAATGAGGCAAATAAAAAGTATATTAAAGAGAATTTAAAATTTATTCAAGGTAGCGCTGATAATATTCCTGTTGAATCTAATTCTATAGATGTAGTAATAAGTTTTGAAACTATTGAGCATCATGACAAACATGAAGAAATGTTGTTGGAGATAAAAAGGGTTTTGAAAAAAGACGGTATTTTAATAATGTCATCTCCTGATAAAAAATATTATTCAGATATGACAGGTCAAGTCAATGTTTTTCATGTAAAAGAATTATATTTTGATGAATTTAAAAATCTAATAGACCGTCATTTTTCTTTTACAAATTTCCTATTTCAAAATTCTTTCAATTTAAATTCTTTTATAGGTAAATCAGATAATTTTTGTAAGCACATTATTTATACAGGAGATGAAAATAGTTTTAATGATAATTTTATTTGGCCTGTTTACAATATTGTAATAGCTTCTGAAGTGAAAAAGTACAATGTTGAAAATTCATTTTTTGATGGTAGCCAAATTGCTAAAAGAATTAATGATAATGTTGTTGAAAGAAATGTAAAAGAACTTGAAGTCGATTTAATTAAAAAACTAAAAAAATCGAATACTTTTAGAATTGGTTCTATAATTGTCTATCCTTTTTTTATTGGAAAAAAAAATCTAAAAAAATTTTTTTCTTGAGATGTCAAATACTCCCTTTATTTCTGTTATCGTTCCAAATTATAACCACGAAAGATATCTAAGGAAACGTTTAGATTCTATTTTCAATCAGACATATCAAAATTTTGAAGTGATTTTGCTAGATGATAATAGTTTAGACAATAGTAGAGAAATTCTATCTGAATATGCTGTAAATCCAAAAGTAAGTAACTATATTTTTAACTCACAGAATTCTGGAAGTACATTTGTACAATGGAAGGCAGGAATTGATTTAGCTAAAGGTGAATATATATGGATTGCAGAATCTGACGATTATTGTAGTTCGAATTTTCTTGAAACTGTAATTCAACCTTTATTATTAGATAGGAACGTAGTATTGTCTTATTGCCAATCAAATAGGGTGGATAAGACGGAAAAAATCACTGGAAACTGGATAACACATACTAATGATTTAGACGAAAAACAATTTCTTGCTGATTTCATTTTAGATGGGAACCTATTTAATGAAAAATATCTAATCTTTAAAAATGTAATTCCTAATGCAAGTGCTGTTTTAATGAAAAAAAGTGAAATCATTAGAAGCCGATTTTTGGAAAATGAAACTATATTAAGACATTGTGGCGATTGGCAATTATATTTTCAGCTTATAATGAATAATAAAATAGCATTTATATCAGAATCGTATAATAATTTCAGATACCATGATGATAGTGTAATTGCTAGTGCAACAAAAAGTTTGAAACGTATTCATATTATTGATGTAGATTTTCAAATGAGAAAAGGGATGGTTAGGGAGATTAAAATCCAAAAACCATATAATGCTTCTTTAATTCTTGAAAATAATCGGAAAGTTATTCAAAATTTAAAATATGAAAAGGCATTTATTTATATCCAAAACAAACAAAAAATAAAAGGACTATTTATCTTAATTAGCAATTTTTCTTTTTTTCAGAAAAAATATAAATTGAGAAAAAATCTTATTTTAAAGTTTAAAAAGATGCTTTTATGATTTCAATAGTTATTTGCAGCAGAGAAAAAGCTATAAGTCAGCAATTAATTGATAATATTGAAAAAACTGTAGGTGTTCAATTTGAATTAATTGTAATAGACAACTCACAAAATAACTATTCTATTTTTGAAGCTTATAATCTTGGTATTGAAAAAAGTAAAGGAGAATATCTTTGTTTTCTTCATGACGATATTCAAATTCATACTCAAAACTGGGGTAAGATTTTGGAATCTATTTTTCAAAATGATGCAAAAATTGGTTTGATTGGAGTTGCTGGTACAAAAGTAAAAACAAAAATGCCTTCTGCTTGGTGGGATTGTAGTGATGAAGAACTTCAAATCAATATCATTCAACATTTTCCAAATAAGGATAAGGAACATTGGAAAAAAGGTTTTATAAACTCTAATTTAGTTGATGTAGTTATTATTGACGGTGTTTTCATGGTTGGAAGAAAAATTGATGGAATACTTTTTAATAAAGAATTGCAAGGATTTCATAATTACGATTTAAATCTTGCATTTGAATATTTGAAAAAAAACTATAAAATAGTCGCTACAAATGAAATTCTGTTAGAGCATTTTTCGTTAGGAGTTTTAAATAAATCTTGGTTTGCCTCAACTGTAAAAATCCATAAATTATACAACAAAACGCTTCCTTTAAATTTATCTAAAATTGATTTGAAAATTTTGGAATTTAAAAATGGAGTTAAGTTTATAGAAGGTCTCATTAAAGTTAAAATGAAAAAAGAGGCATTTTATGTTTGGTTGAAATTAATTGGTTTGAAACCTAAGAGTAAGTTTCATTTTAAATTGGTTGGAGATCTTTTCAAATAAATGCTTGCGATAATAATTCCATATTATAAACTTATTTTTTTTGAGGAAACACTTCAATCTTTGGCTTCTCAAACAGATCAGCGTTTTAAAGTTTACATTAGCGATGATGCAAGTCCAGAATCTCCAAAGTTATTATTAGATAAATATCAAGATAAATTTGATCTCGAATATCATCGTTTTGAAAATAATTTTGGTGGAAAATCATTAGTGAAACATTGGGATAGAAGTATAGCGCTTACAAAAAATGAAGATTGGCTGATGATTTTAGGTGACGATGATTTTTTTGAAGATAATATTGTGAAATCTTTTTACGAACATTTGGATCATTTTAATGAAAAATCAACGGTAGTTAGATGTGCCTCAAAAATTTTAGAACAAGAAACAGGGAAATTATCAAAGTTATATACTAATCCTGTTTGGGAAAAAGCTACAGATTCTTTTTTTAGAAAATACCAATGGCTTGGAAGAAGTTCCTTATCTGAATATATTTTTACAAGGAAAAGTTACGAAACTTTCAAATTTAAAGATTACCCACTAGCTTGGTATTCTGATGATATGGCTTGGTTGGATTTTTCAAATAATAAGCCCATATATTCTATAAATGACTCGATTGTTTATTTTAGAATGTCTGCAAGTAATATTTCAGGAAGAGAAGATAACTTACAAGAAAAAGAACAATCCGAATATTTATTCTACGAAAGATTGGTAAAAAAGCATTTGTCAAAATGCGATTTGAATCAAAAAAAAATATTTTTGCTTGAGTTTGGTATAATAGCAAAAAATACAAAACAGCTCGATTTTAAAACCTGTTTTTTAATCATTTCAAAATTATTAAAAAATGGTTTGTTTTATTCTTGCGCAAAATTTATTCGTCGAGTTTATCGAGCTAAATTAAATCTTAAATAATGAGTTTTCTTTTATCTGTAATTATTCCTGTATACAATTGCGAGCAATTTATAGAAAAAGCAATATTATCTGTTTTGTCGCAGAAAGAAGTTTCTGAAATTGTAGTTGTAAATGACGGAAGTACAGATACGTCTCTACAAATTTTAGAAAAATTAGCTTTAGAATATCCAAAAATAAAAATATTTCATCATCCTAATCAATCTAATCAAGGACGTTCTGCAAGCAGAAATCTAGGGATTCAAAAAACAACAGGAAATTTTATCGCTTTTTTAGATGCAGATGATTATTATTTAGAAAATCGTTTCCTAAACGATAAAAAAATGTTTGAACTTGACAGTAATTGTGATGGTGTTTACAATGCTGTAGGATTTCATTTTTACAGAGAAGCCACAGCTTACGAATTAGAGAAACATCAGATTTATACCGTTACCCAAAAAGTAGAACCAGAGTTTCTTTTTATGTCTTTACTTCACGGTAAGTGCGGACATTTCCATATAAATGGTTTAACGGTTAAAAAAAGCGTTTTTGATCTTACAGGATTATTCAATAAAGAATTAATAGTTGCTGAAGACACCGATATTTTCTGGAAAATGGCAATAAAATGCCGTTTAGAAACCGGTATTATTGATAAACCTTTGGCAAATAGAGGAGTTCACGACACTAATGTTTTTGATCAGACCGATTTGTACAAAGAATATACGATTAAGATGTTCGAAAAATTGGCTGTTTGGTGCAGTCATAATCAAGTTGATTTTTATATTATTGATGAGCTATTTAAATGGATTTGGCTTATAAAATTCAAACAAAATAAAACGCTAATAGAAGATACTTGGTATTGGGCAAAACTGATTTTTCCGCATCCGAAATTTCTTTTTTCAATTTTAACAATTAAATATTTTCCAATTGTTAGACGAAGAAAAGAATTTTTTCCATTTTTATATAAAATTAAATAGTAGCTGAAAAAATGAATGTTGTAAGTAATGTAACAGTTGTGATTCCGTGTTATAATGATGGTTTATATATTTTAGAGGCACTTCATTCTATTTTAAATCAGACCTTAAAAGCTGACCAGATTATAATTGTTGACGATGGCTCAGGACAAGAAACAAAAAAAGTTCTTGAAACTATTAAGGATGAAAATGTAACTATTATTTATCAGGAAAACCAAGGAGTTTGCAAAGCGCGAAACAATGCTATCGCGCAAGCTCAAACGGATTATATTCTAAATCTCGATGCCGATGATTATTTTGAACCAACATTTATTGAAAAAGCAGTTAAAATATTAAATAATGAACCAGAAGTTGCGGCTGTTGGCTGTTTAGTAAAAACACTTAAAAATAATACCTTTGAGAAAGAAATAAAAAGACCGTTAGGCGGAGATGCAAGAGATTTTATCATAAAAAATAGTGGTCTTGCGAGTTCAATGTTTCGAAAAAAGTGTTGGCAATTGGTTTCTGGTTATGATGAAAAAATGATAAACGGTTATGAAGATTGGGAATTTTGGATCGCAATGTTGAAGCATAATTGGAAAATGAATATTATACAAGAACCTTTATTCATTTATCGTATCAAACCTCAATCGAGAGATCAAAAAGCTTTAATAAATCATGATTTCAGTTTAAGAAAATACATTTTTCAAAAACACAAAGAATTCTATTTGGAACATTTCGAATTTTATTCGACGGAATTATTGAGGCAAAATGCTATTTTTAGACAAAATGAAAATAAATTAAAAAACTCAGTTGAATTTAAAATTGGCAATACGATTCTCGCCCCAATTCGATTTCTAAAAAAAATAATTAAAAAATGAGCACATTAGTTTCTATAATTGTCCCTTGCTTTAAGCAAGCTCATTTTTTGAAAGATTCATTGCGATCTGTTCTTGATCAGAAATATGCAAATTGGGAATGTATAATTGTAAACGATGGCAGCCCCGATAAAGTATTTGAATCAGCTAAAGAATGGACAGCTAAAGACTCACGATTTATTTATGTTGAAAAAGAAAATGGAGGTTTAAGCAGTGCGAGAAACTTTGGAATCAAACATTCAAAAGGTTCTTTTATATTGCCACTAGATGCAGATGATATTTTAAATCCAGATTATTTAGAAAAAACTGTTTTTCAATTAGAAAAAAATCCGTCTTTAGCAATTGTTTCCTGTTATAGCAGGTTTTTTGTAAAAGAAAAAGTGAATGTTGTTTATGAATTGAAACCACAAGGAGAGACATGTGGAGATTTATTATATGTAAATCAATTAATTGCAACTTCTTTATATCGAAAGGAATGCTGGGAAGAAGTTGGAGGATACGACGAAAATTTGAAAAAAGGATTTGAAGATTGGGAGTTTTGGATTTCAATAACAAAAAATGGTTGGAAATATAAAATAATACCAGAGTTTTTATTTTTTTATAGAAAGGCAAAAAAATCAATGCTTGTTGATACAGTTTCTAATCACGCGATAAGCATTAAAGAATATATATTTAAAAAACATCAGGAATGTTATATAGATGATTTTGAAAACTGTATTAGTGTTCTTTTTTACGATCAAAGTGTGCTTTTAAAAAATAATAAAAACATCAAGAATTCTTTAGAATATAAAATAGCAAAAGCAATAGTTAAACCCTACAGAATGTTTCAAAAAATGTGGAGCAAAAAATAAAAACGAAATGATATCAGTTGTTATTAGAACAAAAAATCAATCTAGTGCTCTTGCTTTTGCGTTAAAAAATTTAACCGAAAGATATATAAAAAGCATTTCAGAAATTATTGTAATTGATAACGAATCTGTAGATGATTCTAAAGAAGTTGCATCGCGTTATGGTGCACGTTTTGTTGCCATTAAAGATTTTAGTTTTGGAGGAAGTGCGAACTTGTGTGCGCGAGAGGCAAAATATCCAATTGTAGTGCTTTTTAGTGCGCATTCTTATCCTGTAAGTCACGATTTTTTTGAACTGATTCAGCAAAAATTTGAACAAAATACCAATCTTGCAGGTTTGCGTTGTCTGCATAGCCCAAATGATTATAAAAATTATATCAATCAAATATCAGCTTTAGAAGATTCAGATAAATCAGGTTTAATATTTTCAGGTTCGGCATTTAGCAGAGAAGTCTGGAAAAGTCATCCGTTTAAAGAAGATGTTGCAACTTTTGAAGATAAAGAATGGACTACAAGAGTTATAAAAGAAGGCTACGAAATTGATTTTGTACCTTCTATATTTTGTTATGATATTAAAAGAACAAAAAAACAATTATTTTTTCGATTCAAAAATGACATTATAGGAAATTATCAATTATGGCATAAAAACGTTACAATTGGAAACGCTTTTAGAGGACTAATTGGTGGAACTTACAATTTAATAAAGAACTTCTTTGTAGACTTTTATTATATCATTTGTCGATTTTTATATTTGATTAAGTTTATAACAAATAAGCCAAAGAAGTTTTAAAAATAATTTTCATTTAACCCCAAATCTTAAATGACTAAAAGCAATAATTTTGATTTCTTGCGATTTTTATTCGCGCTGTTAGTGGTTATTTCTCATTCGTTTCCATTATCTGGAAGTGACGAAACAAAACAGTGGATTTATCAGGTTACAAATGGTCAAATCGTTTTGGCTCAAATCGGACTTACTGGTTTTTTTATAATTAGTGGTTTCTTTATATTTCAAAGTCTAGAAAGAAGTGCGAGTTTAAAAGATTATTTCAAAAAAAGATTTCTGAGACTTTTTCCAGCGTTATTCTTTGTTTTACTTTTTTCGGTACTGTTAGCGCCTTTTGTGTATACGAGCAATATTCCTTTTTTTAAAAATAAAGAAGTTTTTACCTATCTGCCTTATAATCTTACTTTATACGGATTTCAATCGAGCATTAAAGGAATATTTGATACAAATCCATATCATGCTATAAATGGTTCTCTTTGGACAATTAAATATGAATTTACGTTATATGTAATTTTGTCATTACTTTTCTTTTTTAGAAATAGAAGAAAAATTAGCGCAATACTACTTTCTATAGTGTTTTTAATTTTTATTTTCTTGTACAACTTTTGTTTAGGTAGATTAGCAGATGCTTCTATTCTTGGATTTCAAGGAATTCATGTCTTAAATTTAGGAACATTTTTTATTATGGGAAGTTTATTAGCATCTATGAAATTTCAAAATTTACCATATAAAAAACTTGTTTTAACAGTCGCAATTTTCCTTTTGTTTTTATCCTTGTATATGAATTGCTACGATGCGGTCAAACATTTTGTCTTTCCAGTAGTAGTATTGCTAATTGGCTTTATCCCGATTGATTTTATAAAAGATTTCGGTAAAGCAGGAGATGCATCATATGGAATTTACATTTACAGTTTTCCAATACAACAGGCTCTCATATATTTTTTTAATTTAAATACTTATGCATTGATGCTCGCTTCAGTTAGTATTTCGATTCTATTTGGATATTTATCTTGGCATTGTGTTGAGAAAAAAGCATTGCGATATAAAAAAGTTAAGTTTGCTCAAAATAAATCGATGAAATGGCTTTAATCTCTATTGTAATTCCGTGCTATAATCGAGCTCAATATCTGGCTGAAACTTTACAGTCTGTTTTAGATCAGACTTATTCGGATTGGGAATGCATAATTGTTAACGATGGAGGTTATGATGAAACTGAAGAAATTGCTTTAAAGTGGAGTAAGAAAGATAATCGTTTTAAATATTTTTACAAAGAAAATGGTGGAGTATCAAGCGCTAGAAATCTTGGAATTTCAAAATCTTCTGGAATTTATATTTTACCACTAGATTCTGATGATCTCATTGAAATGACTTATTTAGAAAAAGCAATGAACGTTTTTAATCTCGATAAGAACATAAACTTAGTTTATTGCCAAGCTTCTTATTTTGGAAAAATGGAAGGAGAATGGATGCTTTCGCCTTATTCTTTTCCAGAAATTTTAATTGATAATATGATATTTATTTCTGCTTTTTTTAAAAAGCAAGATTTTATAGATGCAGGAAAATATAATGAAACATTAAAATCAGGTTTAGAAGACTGGGATTTTTGGATTAGACTGTTGAGTCCAAATGGAAAAGTCTATCAAATTCCTGAAATACTTTTTTTCTATCGCAAACACGAAGAAACTTCTTTGAGTAATACTTACAAGGATAGGGAAAAACATAATATTGTTTTAAATAAAATATTTGATTTGAATAGAGATATTTATGACAACTATTTTGGCAATCCAATATTTGCTGCGCGAAATGCAATACTATTCGAGAAAAAAGTGAATAGTTTTGAAAATTCATGCGTATTCAAATTCTATAAATTTTTGAAAAGAATTAAAGCTTTTTTTAGGACTAAGATAGGTGCAAAAAAAACACTAAAATACTAAATGGATAATGAACAAATTTACTGTTAGTATTTTTATACTCACTTATAATCAAGAAAGATTTATAAGTCAAACACTTGAAAGTATCTTAAATCAAAAAACTAATTTTAACTATCAATTGGTAATTGGAGAAGATCAAAGTACAGATTCAACAAGAATTATTTGCGAAAAATTTGCTGCTGAAAATCCTTTGAAAATAAAATTGCTTCCATCTTTAGGACACAATATCGGTTTAATTAAGAATTATATTCGAACAATTAAAGAGTGTGATGGTAAATATATCGCAATTTGTGATGGAGATGATTATTGGATTGACGAATATAAGCTTCAAAAACAAGTTGATTTTTTAGAGAATAATTCCGAATTTTCAATTGTGTATACCGGAGTAGAATTACTTTTTAAAGATGGGAGTAGAAAAAAATGGTTCCCAATTGTAGAGAAAACCAATACAGAGTTTGAAGATTTAATATTTGAGAATCATATTCCGTCGGTTTCTTCAATGTTCAAAAACATTCGAGATGAAAAAAATGAAATTCCTTCATGGATTTCAAAATATCCTTTTGGAGATTGGCCGACTTATTTGTGGACAATCAAAAATGGCGGACTGATTCATTTTATAGATGAGGTAACAGCGGTTTACAGAATTGATGCCGGAATTTCGACAGAAATGAGAAGATCAAATAGCAATATTATAAAAATAAATCTCAATATTTTACAAGATATTTTAGCTGACGATCAGTTTGCCTCTAAGAAAAAAGTTGCTAAAAAAGCGATACTTAATTTGAATAAAAGTTTAATGTTAAGCTACAATCGAGAGTTCAAATATTATAAAGGATTAGTCCAATTTATAAAAAACAGCAAAAAAACGGGAGTAAATTTTAACGATTCAAAAATGTATCTTTATTCTATTTATAAAAGTTTCAAATGATTAGTATAGTACTCACAAATAGAGATCGCGATTTACGAATTGTAAAAACAAGCTTAAAATCTCTGAGTTTACAGTCAGATAAAGAATTCAAAGTTTTTTTGGTTGACTATGGAAGTAAACCAGATTATATTCAGGATTTAAAAGAGGTTATTAAAGAATTTATTTTTGTAGAATTAATAATCTGTCCTGTTTACGGACAATTATGGAATAAATCTAGAGCCATAAATATTGCCTTGAAAAAATGTCTGACACCTTATTTTTTAGTAGGCGATATTGATTTGATTTTTCATCCAGATTTTATAAAAAATGGAAAAGAATTGGCAAACCCTAGAGAAGTTCACTATTTTCAATATGGCTTTTTATCTCCAGAAGAATCTTTAAAAGAACAAGATTTTGACGCTTATAAAGTTGATTTTAAAGGAAGCGATGAAGTTACTGGTACAACACTTTTCCCAACAGAAGCATTAATGTCTGTAAATGGGTATGATGAATTTTATCACGGATGGGGAGCTGAAGATACAGATATTCATATAAGGATTAAAAATGTTGGTTTATCAGTAATTTTTCAAGATTCAGAAATTTTGGTAAAACATCAATGGCATCCAAAAGCCTATCGAAGTAAAAATAGCAGTAATCCGTTTCATTCTGCACTCGAAAGAATTAATCACTCGTATATGAATTTAACAGATCAATCTAAACGATCAAAAGTTAATATTGAAAACGAATGGGGGAAATTACCTTTAGAAACAGATTATGAGGAATTATTACAAAATACATCAGATTATAAATTTGTTTTAGACACAGAAGAAATTAAACTTTCTGCGGTATTGATGCAATTGAGAAATTTTGAAAATGAGATTATAGAAATATCCATTAATGAAATATTTTTAAAAGAAAGACTAAAACAAAAAGTAAAAAGACTTCTAGGGAAAAAGAGTAAAAACTACCTAGATTTACAAGTTATAAATGATAGAATATTAGAAGAAATTGTTTTTTCATATAGAAATAATTCGTATCAATATTCTTTTCAAAGGGAGAAAGGTATAATTCAACTTAAAATTAAATTTTAGAAGTGAAAATTTTAATGGTTTCCATACCAAATCACCATTTTTTTCAATGGGTAAATCAACTTAATGGCGCTGGTCATGAAGTTTATTGGTTCGATATTTCAGATAGTAGCACTAAGTCTGAAAGAACAAAATGGTTGATTCAGATTCAAGATTGGAAATTGAGATGGGATTTTCCTGGGAGAAAAATGTTAAAAAGCAAATTTCCTAAAATTTACACGCTTGTTCAAAAAGTAAACGATAGAAAATCAGGCGATTATTTTATACAACTCTTAGATCAAATTAAGCCAGATGTAGTACATAGTTTTGCTATGCAACTTTCTTGTGTTCCAATTTTAGAAGTAATGAAAAAATATCCTCAAATAAAATGGATGTATTCATCTTGGGGAAGTGATATTTTTTTACATGAGCAACTCGGAATTACAAAACTTCAATTTAAAGACGTTTTACAAAGAATAAATTACCTTATAACAGATTGTGAACGAGACCATCAAATTGTTGAGCAAAATGGTTTTATAAATCAGTTTTTGGGAGTATTTATGGGTAATGGCGGACTAGAAATTAATAAAGATTTTATTTTAAAATCAGATCAAAGAAATGTTTTTCTAATAAAAGGTTATGAAGACGGAATTGGCAAAGCTTTACAAATAATTGAAGCAATAGAATTGTTGCCGTTAGAATTGTTTTACAATCTTGAAATCATTATTTACAGCGCAGATTTTAGAATAAAAGAGAAAATAGAATCATCTGAATATTTTAAAGATTTGAATGTGAAAATTTATTTAAGAGGGCAATTTATTTCTAATGATCTTTTGCTGCAAACTATGGGCAGAAGTATTCTGCATATTGCGAATAGTATTTCAGACGGCTTACCTACAAGTGGAGTAGAAGCAATGGGGATGGGAGCTTTTCCAATTCAATCTAATCCAGGCAACGTTTCCGAAGAGGTAATCACACATGCAAAAAACGGCTATTTAATAACTGATCCTTTTGATATTGAAGAAATTGCACTACATATACAAAATGCTTTAAAAAATAAAGAACTAAAAGAAATTGCGAAGGAGTATAATGTTAATTTTGTCGATCAGAATTTTAATAGAAACCATCTTAAAAAACAAATAATTGCACTGTATGAAAACATTTATAAAGAGTCTAATTAAATTTTTAAGACCGGCAAAAAATGTTGATCAAGCAATAATCGAACGCCAGATTGAGAATGTAAAACTTAGAGCAGAAAAAAAAACAGATTTAGATAGATGGCAAAATGATAATCAGCTTTTTAGAGATTGGGACGAAAGAACCCTTATCTTAGCTTCTTACATTCGACCAAATGCTAGTATAATAGAATTTGGGGCTGGAAACATGGTAATTAAGACGAATATTGATAATTATAAAAGTTATATTCCGACTGATATTGTTGCACGATTTGAAGAAACAATAGTTTGTGATTTAAATGAAGGGATAATCGAAGAAGTTAAAAATTGCGACACTGCCGTTTTTAGTGGAGTTTTAGAATATGTTTATGACATTGATCGCGTTTTTACAGAATTAGGCCCAACGATAAAGCAAGTTGTTTTATCATATTGTTGTAGTGATATTGTAACATTATCCAGAGATAAAAATGGCTGGTTAAGCGATTACACAAAAAGCGATTTAGAAGAAATTTTTATCAACCAAGGATTTAAAATTGAAAACTATTCAGAGTGGAGAAATCAATCGCTGTATAATTTAATTCGTGAGTAATATGAAAAAAATTGCAATTATTCCTTTACGTAAAAACTCAAAAGGAATTCCAGGAAAAAATAAAAAAAAGATGCTTGGGCGTCCGCTTTTTTCGTGGGTTTTAACCGAAGCTGTTTTCTCAGAATTAGATGAAGTTTATGTTTTTACAGACGATCAGGAAATTATAGAATACATAAAAAAAGAATATTTTTGGACTCCAAAAGTAAAAGTACTTTTAAGAAATGACGAAAATGCTTCTGACACGGCATCTACAGAAAGTGCCATGATTGAATTTGTGGCAACATTAAAAAATGATTTTGATTTATTGTGTCTATTGCAAGCAACTTCTCCAATGACAAAGGCTGAAGATATTAATGCAGCTTTAAATGAAATTCTTAACAATAAAAAAGATTCGGCTTTGACTGTTGTTAATACACATCGTTTTATTTGGAATTCTGATGGAACGCCAAGTAATTATGATGTTTTTAAAAGACCCAGACGTCAGGATTTTGAAGGTTTATTGATAGAAAATGGAGCTGTTTACGTTACAACGAAAGAAGCTTTTTTAAATTCAAAAAATAGAGTAAGCGGTTCAATTGGTTTGGTAAAAATGCCAGAAGAATCTCTTGTAGAAATCGACAGTTTATCAGATTGGGATATTGTAGAAAAACTTTTGGCAGATCGTCAGAAAAAAAAGAAAGTACACCAGCGTATTGATTATTTAGTTTTAGATGTTGATGGCGTTTTTACAGACGGATGCGTTTATTACGATGCCAATGGCGAAATGGCCAAAAAATTTGATATGCGCGACGGAATGGGATTAGAAATTCTAAGACAAAATAACGTTGAGGTTGTGGTAATGACTTCAGAAAATTCTGAGTTAGTGGCACAGAGAATGAAGAAATTGCAGATTAAATATACATTCTTGGGCGTAAAAGATAAATTTTCGTTTTTAACACATTTTCTTTCGGAGAGAAATAGTAGTTTTGGCGCCGTTTCGTACGTAGGCGATGATGTAAACGATTTGGCAAATATTTGTAGTGTCGGATGGTCTTTTGCACCGGCAGATGCGACAGATATTGTAAAAGCAAATGCAGATTATGTTTTAACTCATAATTCTGGAGCTGGAGCAATTAGAGAAACATGTGAAATTTTATTAAAGTATAATAAACGTTATGAAGGAATTTAAAAAACCTTATGTTATTGCCGAAATTGGATGCAACCATAAGGGTGAAATGGAAATTGCCAAAGAATTAATCAAAATTGCGAAAATCTTTGGAAATGCAGATGCAGTAAAATTCCAAAAACGTAATAATAAAGAACTTCTAACAGAAGAACAATATCATGCTCCACATCCAAATAGTTCTAATTCTTATGGAGAAACTTATGGAGAACATAGAGAATTTTTGGAGTTTGATGTTGACCAGCATAAAGAACTAAAAGCATATTGCGACGAAATCGGGATTACGTATTCAACATCAGTTTGGGACACTACTTCTGCAAAAGAAATAGCTTCTTTAAATCCAGAATTCATTAAAATTCCTTCTGCTTGCAACAACAATTTCGAAATGTTAGGCTGGCTGAGCGAAAATTATTCTGGTGAAATTCATATTTCTACAGGAATGACAACTAAAGATGAAACAGATATTTTAGTCGATTTCTTTACTGAAAAAGGTAGAAATCAGGATTTGGTTTTATACAATTGTACATCTGGTTATCCTGTTCCTTTTGAAGATGTTTGCCTTTTAGACATTAATCTTTTAAAACAGAAATACGAGCATAAAGTAAAAAACATTGGTTTTTCTGGTCACCATTTAGGAATCGCGGTTGATGTTTCAGCCTATACTTTGGGAGCTAATATTATCGAAAGACATTATACTTTAGACAGAACTTGGAAAGGTACAGATCATGCGGCTTCATTAGAGCCAATGGGACTTAGAAAACTTACTCGCGATCTTCAGGCAGTTTATCAAGCTTTGACTTTTAAATCTTCGGATATTTTACCGATTGAACAAATTCAAAGAGACAAACTGAAAAATAAAAAGGTTTAAAATTATGTTTTTCTCAAACACAATTAGACTTTTTTGGTGGAATGAAAAAATCATTCAAAGAAAAAACAGAGAAAATTACGGAGATCTATTAGGGAAATACCTTGTAGAAAAAATATCTTCGAAAAAGGTTGTTTTTGCTTGGCCGAAAAAGTTTTCAATTTTCGATTGGTTTGCACCGATTTATGTTACTGTAGGTAGTATATTGGCAAATGTTAATCGTAAATGTATTGTTTGGGGAAGCGGTATTATTGACCAAAATACTGAAATAAAAAATGCAGTATTTTTGGCCGTTCGAGGACCACAGACAAGAAAATTTCTTTTGAATCTTTCTTATGAAGTGCCAGAAGTTTATGGAGATCCAGCTTTATTATTGCCAAGATATTTTAATCCAAATGTGGAGAAAAAATATAAATATGGTTTTATTCCTCATTATAATGACTATAAGTTTGTAAAAGACTGGTATATAAATAATCCGGAAGTGCATTTGATTGATTTGATGACCGATGATATTGAATCTAAAACGAAAGAAATTTTACAGTGCGAAAAGATAGTTTCTTCCTCACTTCATGGCGTTATTGTTGCTCATGCTTATAATATTCCGGCAGTGTGGCAAAAGTTTTCGGACAAAGTTTTTGGCGATGATATAAAATATCAAGATTATTTTGAATCTGTTGAGTTGCCGTTTATTCAGGCAGAAATTCAAACCGAAAAATATTCTAATGCAGAATTGAAACATCTTTTTGAAAAATTGCCAAATCTTCCGAAAAGAGAAATTTTAGATGCATTGTGTGATGGACTTTTAGAGGTCTGTCCGTTTAAAAATTAAGATTATATAAAACATAGCTTTTGCTTTTTACTTTCAATGAAAAAAAACATATTTATCTTTTTACCAGACGGTGTCGGACTTCGAAATTTTGCTCTAACTTCTTTCAAAGAAATTGGAGAAAAAAATAATTTTGATATTACTTATTGGAATAATACGCCGTTTTCTATCACAGAAAAATTAGGTTTCAAAGAATTAAAAATTAAAGAAAAATCATTGCATCCTTTAACAACGGTTTATAGTCGTGCGCGTAAAAGAATGGAATTGAATTTTTTTGATAAAAAGTTTAAAGAAGTAGTTTACAATACATACAATTTTCCTCAGTCTTATAAAGGTTTTGTAAATCTTTCTAAAAGTTTAATGGTAGACGCATTAACCACTTTTGGCTCTAATGAAAGCGGAATAAACTTCGTTAGAGAACAAATTAAAAAGGGAGAACGTACTACAAGTAAATACAAAGAAAGTAAAAGACAATTAGAAGAACATAAACCTGATTTTGTTTTTTGTACCAATCAGCGTCCAACGCAGGCAATTGCTTCTGTTTTGGCAGCTCAAGATTTAGGAATTCCAACAGGAACTTTTATTTTTTCTTGGGATAATCTTCCAAAAGCTACAACCTTAGTAGAAACTGATTTCTATTTTGTGTGGAGCGAACACATGAAAAAAGAACTTTTAATGTATTGCCCTTACGTAAAAGAGAATCAGATTTTCGTAACGGGAACTCCTCAGTTCGAAAGTCATTTTGATAAAACTCTTCTGCAGTCAAAAGAAGAATTTTATAAATCTCATAATTTAGATCTAAACAAAAAATATATTTGTTACTCTGGCGATGATTTTACGACTTCTCCATTAGATCAATATTATGTAGAAGATTTAGCATTATCGGTTAGAGAATTAAATAAAGAAGGATATTCTTTAGGCATAATTTACCGCAAATGTCCAGTTGATTTTACAGACCGTTATGATGAGGTTTTGAAAAAATATCAAGATGTAATTGTAAGTATAGACCCGTTGTGGACTCCAGTTGGTCAAAGCTGGGATGAAATTATGCCAACAAAAGAAGATTTTGCATTGCAAGCCAATATCTGCGAATACACGGAATTTGTTGGAAATATTGCTTCTTCAATGGTTTTCGATTTTTCTGCGCACGATAAATCATGTCTGTTTTTTGATTACGAACAGCCGCAGTTGAAAAAAGGTATTCGCGATATCGGACAAAATTATAAGTATATCCATTTTAGATCTAAACCTTCAGAAGAAGCTGCTTTGTGGGTAAGAAACAAAAAAGATTTGACTGCAATTGTGAAAGATATTATTGATGGAAAAATTTCTAGTGTCAAAGAAAGTAAAAAATGGTTTGAAACTATTGTTGGACCAAATCCGACTCAGGCATCTGAAAAAATCTGGGAAAATCTAAATAGCATTATAAAAAGATAATATTTTATGTTCTTTAACTCGTTGGCATTTGCCATCTTTTTGCCAATCGTTTTTGTACTGTATTGGTTCGTTTTCAATAAAAATAAAAGCACTCAAAATGCCTTATTGATTATTGCTAGCTATTATTTCTATTCTTGTTGGGATTGGAGATTTTTGTTTTTATTGGTTTTTTCTACATTTTTAGATTATTTCACGGGAATACAAATTGAAAAAAGCGATTCAGATAAAAAGCGAAAATTTTGGTTTTGGCTTAGTATTTTAGTCAATTTAGGGTTTCTAGGAATTTTCAAATACTATAATTTCTTTGCCAGTTCATTTGCAGAAATGTTCACTTCTTTCGGATTTAAAGTGAGTCCGATTTTATTGAATGTAATTCTGCCAGTTGGAATTTCATTCTACACTTTTCACGGTTTATCGTATGTAATTGATATTTATTACAAAAGAATAAAAGCCGAATATAATTTTGTGGATTATTCTTTATTTGTGAGCTATTTTCCGCTATTGGTTGCCGGACCAATAGAAAGAGCAACGCATTTACTGCCACAGGTAAAAGTAAAACGTGAGTTTAATTTTGAAACAGCCAAAGAAGGCGTTTATCAAATTGTTTGGGGATTAGTCAAAAAAGTAGTTATTGCAGATACTTGTGCCGTTTATGCCAATGCCATTTTTGATCATTATCCTTCAATGAATTCTTTTTCGTTAATATTGGGAGCAATTTATTTTGCTTTTCAGATTTATGGAGACTTTTCAGGATATTCAGATATTGCGCTTGGTGTTTCTAAATTATTTGGTTTAGATTTATTGCGAAACTTCAATTACCCGTATTTTTCTAGAGATATTGCAGAGTTTTGGCGCCGTTGGCACATTTCGCTTTCCTCTTGGTTTCGAGATTATTTATATATTCCGTTAGGAGGAAGCAAAGGCGGACTTTGGATGAAAATCAGAAATACATTTATTATTTTTATTGTTAGCGGTTTTTGGCATGGAGCCAATTGGACGTACATCGTTTGGGGATTTATAAACGCTGTTTATTTCTTGCCTTTATTACTTTCAAACAGTAATAGAAATAATATGGATTCTATAGTTCTAAAATGGAATTTGGACTCTATAAGAACCTTATTTAGCATTTTAACAACTTTTTTATTGACTTGTGTGGCTTGGGTTTTCTTTAGAGCCAGAACAATTACAGACGCTGTTTTATACTTAAAGAGAATAATTACCAACGCAGAATTTAGTTCGCAATATTTAGAAAACGAACGCTATAATTATGAATTATTATTAATGATTGGTTTGTTTGTTTTAGTTGAATGGAATAACAGAACTAAAGTAGAACCGATTTCAGGAAAAAAAAGTATGCTAAAAATGGCATTGGCTATTTTAGCCATAATTGCTTTTGGAACTTATTCAGATTATAAAGAATTTATTTATTTCCAATTTTAATGAAGAAGTTTTTAATCTACATATTTAGAATTTTTCTGGTAACAATTTTAGTTGCAGTTCTTTTAGACGGACTTTATACTTACGTTTTTATGCAGTCTAAAAATCGCGGTAAAATTGAAGCAGTTGTAAATTCTAAAGCAAAAAAATATGACGTTGTAATTCTTGGCTCATCGAGAGCTAATAATCATTTTGTTTCTCAAATGTTTGAAGACAAAGGTTTGAAAGCCTTTAATTACGGAATGAGCGGCGGACATTTATTTGAAGCTTCATTAATGTTAAAATTAATGATAGAAAGAAAATACGAAATCAAAAATGTAATTTTAGAAGCCGACTTGAATCTTTCAAACGATCAGGAATCTGAAGGGGTCGCGGCAAAATTTCTACCTTATATACATTGTTCAACAGCCATTAAAAATCATTTTTTGCCAGAATCAAATTTCAACGAATTATATTATATTCCTTTTTACAGGTATATAAAATTTGATTCAAAAATTGGTTTTCGCGAGATTTATAAAATTGCTGCAAACGAAAAAACCAATGCATTAGATAATCTAGGATATTACCCTTTAGAGAAGCATAAAAATGGTAATATGAAAAATAATATTGTCAATTTAAATCCATTGCCTCGTAATAAGTATTACGAAGAGATTAAAAATATCTGCAAAAAAAACAATATTAATTTTATTGCTGTAATGACGCCAATGTGCGAAAATGTTGTTGGAATGAATTATTTTGATAAAGTTAAAAAAGCTTATCCAGAAATTCATAACTACGAAAGTACAGTTGTAGAAAATAAATATTTTTCTTCATGCGGACATATGACAAATGAAGGAGCGAGAATATTTACAGCAAAGATTTTGAATGATTTTTTTAAAAAATAAAAGATGCATATCGCTTTTCTAACACCAGAGTTTCCGCATGTAAAAGTTAATCATGCAGCAGGAATTGGTACCAGCATAAAAAATCTTGCAGTCGCTTTGGCAAAAGAAGGCTTGGTGGTTACAGTTTTTGTTTACGGACAAAAAACGAATGAAATAATTGTAGAAAACGGTATTACGCTTCATTTAATAAAAAATAGAAAATATAAATTTTTAGGCTGGTATTTTCATAGAAAACATATTGAGAAATATTGCAATACTATTATTTCAAAAGAAAAAATAAGCATTTTAGAAGCTCCCGATTGGACTGGAATTACGGCGTTTATGAATTTCAAAATTCCATTAGTAATTCGTTTTCACGGAAGTGATACTTATTTTTGTCATTTAGAAAATAGAAAACAAAAACGTAAAAATTTCTGGTTCGAAAAACTAGCAGTTGACAAAGCAAAGGCGTTTATTGCTCCAACATCTTTTGCTGGAAAAGTGTCAAAAGAACTTTTTAAAATAAAAAGAAAAGAAATTAGGACTATTCATTACGGGCTAAATCTTGAAAACTTTGAAAATCAAACACCCGAAAACTTTGAAAAAAAATTAATTCTGTATATTGGAACTATAATTAAGAAAAAAGGCGTTTTAGAACTTCCAGAAATTTTTAATAAAGTGCGTTCTGATATCCCTGAAGCTAAATTAATCTTGATTGGTGCAGATTCATACGATATAAAAACAAATTCAAAATCAACTTGGGAATTAATGAAAAATTTATTTTCTGAGGATGATTTAAAACATGTGGAATATTTAGGTAAAATTCCTTACAACGAAGTTGAAAATTATATTAAGAGAGCAAATGTTTGTGTTTTTCCGACTTTTGCAGAAACTTTAGGAATGGTTACAATAGAATCAATGGCGATGCAAAAAGCAGTTGTAAATAGTAATATTGGCTGGTCACAAGAACTTATTGTAGATGAAGAAAGTGGCTTTTTGGTTTATCCATCAAATCATGATGTATATGCAGACCGAATTAAACAAATTCTAAACGAAGATTCTTTAAGCCTGAAAATCGGTAAGATGGCGAGAAAACGTGTTGAAGAAAAATTTGACATTAATAAACTTGTAAAAGAAAATATAGATTTTTATTTGAAAGTAATAAACTCAAAATCAGTTTAATGCCAATTATAGTTTATCATCAAAAGAATAAAGTTGTTGCCGTTGACTTTGAAGGAAAAAACATTGCGTCTTTTCACACAGACATCGCATCTTCTATTTTTGAGATAGCTGAAAAATATGCGGATCAACTTATAATTTGGTGTCATTACGATTTAAAATCAAATCTAAATCATGCAAAACTTCAGGAAATTTTTCATCATAATAAAATAATGGCTTCCTATAGTTTGTCATCAAATTCTTTTTTATCTGATGCAATTGGTTACGTTGACGAATCTCTTTTTTTAAATGTAAAAAAAGAGGTAAGCTATCCGACCTGGATGATGAGCAGCAATATTGGCGGAATTCATGCTTCAGTTCTAAAGGCTTTAAAAAATGAAATAAAAGCAGACTCCGATTTTGAATATTTTCTGCATTCGATGGCAAAATTGGCTATGGATAAAGGGGTTATATGTTCTTCAGAGCCATTGTTACTTAAAGATACTTCTGTAAAAATTGATAGATTTCATCATAATAATTTTAGAGCATTTCGTTTTGTAAAACAGCATTACAGAACACGTTGGGTTTTTTTATTGTTTTTGAACCTGTTAATTTATGAAAGAAAACTTTCTATCTTTCCGTTATTAGCCAGTCTTTTTTTTAAGAGAAGAAGTATTAAAGAAGATCAGCTAGATAATATTCTAGTTCAATCAACTAGAAAAGTAATTGATAAAAAGACAATAGATGTTATTATAGCAACAATTGGCAGAAAGAAATATTTGTATGATGTTTTAAAAGATTTATCAAAACAAACACATTTACCGGTCAATGTTATTATTGTTGAGCAAAATCCCATCAAAGATAGTGTGTCAGAACTCGATTATTTAACAAATGAAAGCTGGCCATTTCGTATAAAACACACTTTTACGCATCAAGCAGGCGCGTGCAATGCGAGAAATATTGCTTTAGCTGAAGTAGAAAGTGAATGGGTTTTTCTAAATGATGATGACAATAGATTTGAAAAAGATTTAATTGAACAGACTTTTGAAAATATAAAAAATTATGGTTGTTTGGGGGCTTTAACATTTTATCCTGTTGCTGGACAAAAATTAGTTGAAGATAAAATTTGTCAAGCTTTCATTTTTGGTACAGGAAATAGCATTATAAAAGCAACAGCTTTAAATAGAGTTAAGTTCAATAAAAGTTTAGAATTTGGTTATGGAGAAGACACTGAATTTGGACTTCAATTAAGAAAAATAGGTTTTGACATTATTTATTTTCCAAATCTTGTAATTAACCATTTAAAGGCTCCAATGGGAGGCTTTCGTACTAAACCAGTTTTAGCATGGACAGATGAAATTATTCAGCCAAAACCGTCGCCGACTATAATGTTTGTAAAGCGCAATAACAATACTTTAGAGCAAGTTTTGGGATATAAAACAATTCTTTTTTTTAAATTTTATAAAGTTCAAAAGATTAAAAATCCAATAAAATATTTTTTAATCTTTCGGAAGCAATGGAATTCAAGTGTGTCTTGGGCAGAAAAATTAAAACAATAATTTTATTCAAATAAATTGATAAAATCGATTTCAATACTTAGTAATTCAATAAAACAAAATTATGTTTTTGATGCAGATCAAAAGTATAAATTGAACATTGATGTTGCTAAAATAAATCTTTCTCAACAAAATTCTTTTGATATTGAAATTGTATTTCAACTGCCTATTCTCGAATTTAGAAATCACGATTACACTTGGGTAAAATGTGATGAAGACAGAATTGCAAATCAATTTTGTCCTAAAATAATAAAACTTCAAAATGGACAATTGGTGCAGGCTAATATTCATTTTGGAAATAAATAAAAAAAAGAATAATGTTTTACTTTGGCGTTTCAATCCTGATTTTGCAGAACCAATAACTGTTTATACAGGCAATTCTAATAGAAAGATTATTGAATCGTCTAAAAAAAGTTTTCATTTTTCTGAAAATCCAGCGCTTTTATTTCCTAAAAATTATGCTTTAGAGTTTAGCAGATCAAAATATCCATTTACTGCGATAACTTGCTTTACAGATCATTGCGATTTCGATACTACAGAAAATCTTTCGTTGCAAAGAATGTTTTTTAAAGAAAATGAAATAAAAATTACAAAAGGTTTTTTCTTAAATCATTTTTCTAAACGTGCTGATAATGCTTCTTTTGAAAATGATAAAGAAGAACTTTTGAAATGGAAAAACGATGGACATGAATTGTGTTATCATTCTCTTTCGCAATCCATAAAAAGTGAAGCAGAAAGTTTTGAAGATTTTGCAACATTTGTTCCGCCTTTTGATGATACAAAAGTCTGGATAGATCATGGATATCAGCCTTATAATTTTTCTCTTTTAAATCAAAATAAGTTGACTGATAAAGAGTTTGAAAAAACGTTAAGTAGCAAAAATATCAATACTCTTTGGAATTATATAGATTCTGGAACTTCAGCAAATGGCGTTATCAATCAGTTAAATTCTCAACAGTTTACATTAGGAAGTTTTCTAAAGGGAAATAAAAATTTGGGTTTTGTGAAAAAAACTCAGCTAATGATTAAGAACATTATTTTTCATTATTATAATGATGAAAAAATGATTTTAAAATATAAAAGCACTTCTGGAAATTTTAAAAAAGTCATCTTTCAAAAGAAGATAAAAGCAGTTTTTCCTCTTATAAAAGATTTTTCCAGTCTTATAATTTCGATTTTTAAAGTTGTTTTATTTTGGAAAACAGCAAAGAATAAACCTTATAAATTAGCAAAATATTCTCCATTGATATTTAAACATCAAATTGAAGAAAAAGAGTTTTATATTTTTCAAACTTTAGAAATGCTTGATTTTCAAAAATCATTATCTAAAAATAATTTGGAAACGCTTATTAATGAAAAAGGTGTTTTTATAGCACATACTTATTTTTCTGTGCCAATGGAATATCACAGCGGAAGATTATTCTCTAATTCTAAAACAATAGATTCTGTAGTATCTGATAATTTTAAATTTTTAGGAGAAAAAATCAAAAACAAAGAAATCTGGAATCCAACATTAACAGAACTAATTGAATATTGGAAAAACTTTGAAACTGTGGTTTTAAATATGGATCAAAACGGTGATTTGTTTACAGAAATGAACTCAATTTTGGACATTCGAAAATTAAAATAACAATAAATGAATCATAAAATAAAAACAATTTTGTTTAAGACTTTAGCTTTATTGCCTAACAAAATAGGCGATTATTGCTATCATAAAATGCAAAGTTATTTTGATAAATCTACTTTAGAGAATCGTCTTAAAAGCGTCGAGCCAACTTATTTAAGACTTTCTAAAGTTTTAAAAGATTTAAATATTGATTTAAAAAATAAAACAGTTTTCGAAATAGGTTCAGGATGGTTTCCAACAATGCCATATTTCTTTAAATATAAATTTGAAGCCGAAAAAGTAGTAACAATCGACATTAATAAACATTTTAAAAAAGAAACTGTTTTGGAATTAAATGGTCTTTTTTCGAAAAATTATGATGTTGCTATAATTCCAGAATTATACAATAAATACGGGCTTCCAGTTGATGTAGAATATTTTCCGAATTATAATATTGTAAAAGAAGATTTTCCAGAAGTTGATTTTGTTTTTTCAAGATATGTATTGTCACATATGAACGAAAATGATGTCGATATTTTGCACAAAAAAATGAAAACGCAACTTAAAAAAGATTCGTTGATAATTCATTTTATTTCTCCAAGCGATTTAAGACAGCATGGAGATAGTTCATTAGCTCTGCAAGATTTTTTGCAATATAGTGAAGAAGAATGGGATAAAATTAGAACTAAATTTGATTATCATAACAGATTAAGATTGCCTCAATTTATAGAGATATTTAAGAAATACGATTATGAAATTCTGCACTTAGATTACGAAAGTTTGCAGAAAGGAACTGAAAAATATGATTTGTTTAAAAAGGTAAAACTTCATGAAGATTTTAGTAAATATTCTGATGAAGAACTGACTGCAGGAAATATTCTGGTTGTCTTAAAAGTATAATACGAAGATGCGTTTCTCATTAATAATATGCACATATATGCGCGCAGAGGCACTCTGCAAATTACTTGAATCGGTAAAGAAACAGACTTTATTTCCAGATGAAATCTTAATTGTCGATGGTTCAACAAATGATGAAACAGATATTTTTCTGCAAAAAAATACTTTTGAAAAATTAAAATATTTTAGAGTCACAGATGAAGATAGAGGTTTAACCAAACAACGTAATTTTGGAATTTCTAAAGTAAATCCAGAATCTGAAATAATATGTTTTCTAGATGATGACACAGTTTTAGAGAAAGATTATTTTGCCGAAATTGTAAAAACATTTCAAGATAATAATGAAATTGTTGGTGTTGGCGGAATAGCTATTAATGAAAATAAATGGCAGCTTCAAAAAGAAGGCAACGTTTATAATACTAATAAGTATTATTTATTTGAAGGATATTTTTATCCGGAAGGACTGAGAAATATTGTTAGAAATTATTTTGGACTTGCGTCTAATTTAGGACCAGGAAAAATGCCTTTGTATTCGCACGGAAAAACCTGTGGATTTCCAATAACGGGTAAAATTTATGAAGTTGATTTGTTGATCGGAATGTCAATGTCTTTTAGAAAAAAGGTTTTTAATGAAATCAAATTCTCTAAATTTTTTGAAGGATATGGTTTATACGAAGATGCTGATTTTAGTTTGAGAGCGCAGCAATTTGGTAAAAATGTAATTAATACAAATGCAAAATTAAGTCATTTTCATGACGCAGCCGGAAGACCAAATCAATATAAATATGGTAAAATGGTTGTTCGAAATGGCTGGTATGTGTGGAGAATAAAAAACCCGAATCCAAAAATTAAAGATCGATTGAAATGGAATGCAATTACAATTTTATTGACTTTGATTCGATTTACAAATGTATTGACAGAAAAAAATAAAAAAGCTCCTTTTACTGAAGCCATCGGCAGAACAATCGGATGGTTTAGTTTGTTTTTTAATAAGCCAATTGATAAAACAAAGTAAAGAAGATTTTAAGCTCTTTATATAAAGAAAAAAATACATGAAATTAGAAATATCAATTTGGACACATCATTTAAATCAGCTGATATATGCTTATTTTTATTTTTGTAAAAGCGAAAAAATAAAAGTAAATATTGTTAGAAATGAACGTCTAGGTCATAGTGGCGCGATATTGACTATTGAAAACAAACGCATCTTTTTTGATTATTCTGATTCGCCAGAATTTACAGATTCGGCAGATTTGTATGATTACTATTTTAAGAGATCGCTTCGAGAAGAAAACCGTAAAGGAAATGTTTATCCGTTAAACTTTAATATTCCTTTGGCTTATAAAAGTCATTTGTTGGTACCAAATTTAAAATCAGATATATTATTTCATAAACATAGCAGAACAGAAGTCATTAGGGCAATAGATCGATTTTCGTTATTTACCAATTCGTCACATGCCGTTTTAGATGTTAAAAGATATCCGAAGAAAGTAGAAGATTTTGGAGGAAATATAATTTTTCATACCAGATTATGGAACCCAAATAATCATGCAGATGCAGATGAAAAAGAGCGCAGGAAATTTCAAAATGAATTTAGAATTAACGCATGTCGTCTGCTTAAGAAAGAATATAAAAATGCTTCGGTTGGGCTTTTTGCTGATCAATTTGCAGCAGAATTGGCGCCCGATTTACTATTAGATGCGAAACATTCAAATAAAAACAATTATTTTAATATGTTGAGTAAAATTAATATTTGCGTGGCCGATGACGGACTTAAAGATACTCCAGGCTGGAAAATTGGAGAATATTTATTGTTTGGAAAAGCTGTAATTTCAACTCCTCTAAACATCGCTGTTGATGATTTTAAAGAACACGTCAATTACGAAAAACTCAGCAACCGAAACGCTTATCAAGAATTGCCAGAAAAAGTAGAATATTTGCTTTCTGGAAAAAAATATCTAGAAATGGGACAAAATAATTTACTCTGGAGCGAGAATTATTTGCATCCGAAAAACTACATTAAAAGAGTTTTATCTGTAATCGAAAAATAGATTTTTTAAGATAAATGAAATTTGCAATAATCACACATGTCAATCATATAGAGCATTCAGAAAGTTTTTTTGGATATGCGCCCTATATTCTCGAAATGAATATTTGGCTTAAATATGTGGATGAAGTAATTATTGTTGCTCCAATAGAAAAAGGAACGCCAACAGCAATCGAGATTTCTTACGAGCATCAAAATATTGATTTTAGAAAAGTATCCGATTTTAGTTTTACTAATTTAAAAAATGCTTTTGGTTCTGTTTTTAAGTTGCCCACTATTTTTTGGAGGATATTTTTAGCTATGAAAGATGCAGATCATATTCATCTGCGATGCCCAGGAAATATGGGATTGATTGGATGTTTTGTTCAAATTTTATTTCCAAATAAACCTAAAACGGCAAAATATGCTGGTAATTGGGATTCTGAAAGCAAACAACCCTTTACTTATAACATTCAAAAATGGATTTTAAAAAATACATTTTTGACCCGAAATATGCAGGTATTAGTGTATGGTGATTGGAAAAATCAATCTAAAAATATAAAGTCTTTTTTTACTGCAACGTATTCAGAATCTGAAAAAGAAATTGTTGCTGAAAAAGATATAAATGAGAAAATTGATTTTATGTATATTGGAAGTTTGGTTTTAGGCAAAAATCCTTTGTACGCAATACAATTAATCGAAAAATTGGCAGAAAAGAAAAGCAACGTAATTTTAAATTTATATGGAGAAGGTATAGAAAACGAAAAATTACAAAAATATGTTCAAGAAAAAAACTTGAAAGATTTTGTTGTTTTTCATGGAAATAAAAACAAGGAAACTATTAAGAAAGCCTATCAGAAAAGCCATTTTGTAGTATTGCCATCAAAAAGTGAAGGTTGGCCAAAAGCAATTGCAGAAGGAATGTTTTGGGGATGTGTGCCGATAGCAACAAAAGTTTCATGCGTTCCAGATATGTTAGATTACGGAAAAAGAGGAATTTTATTAGAAATGGATTTAGAAAAAGATGTAAATGAGATTTTTTCGATTTTAGAAAATGAAAATATCTTTTCTAGAAAAAATAAGTTAGCTGTTGAATGGTCTCAACATTATACAACAGATCTTTTTGAAGCAGAAATTAAAACCTTATTGCAAAAATGAGAATTGTTCAGATTATAGATTCTTTAGAAACTGGTGGTGCTGAACGAATGGCTGTCAATTATGCTAATTCACTTTCAGATCAAATTGAATTTTCAGGTTTAATTGCAACTCGAAAAGAAGGTTTACTGCGAAATGATATTAATGAAAAGGTATCTTATTTATTTTTAGAAAAAAAATCTAGTTTCGATTTAAAATCTGTTTTTAGATTAAAAAAATATCTAAAAAAAAATAAGATTGACATAATTCATGCGCATAGTTCCTCATTTCTTATAGCTGTTTTGGTGAAATTTCTAATGCCTAAAATTAAAATTGTTTGGCATGATCATTATGGAATTTCACAAAATTTAGAAGAAAGAAAAAATTTAGTTCTCAAATGGGCTTCATTTTTGTTTTCAGGTATTATCTCGGTCAATTTATCGCTTCAAAAATGGGCAAAAAATTATTTGAAATGTGCACATGTAATTTATCTTCCTAATTTTATCCAGCAATCAAATGCATCTTTAAAATCAGTAAAACTGAAAGGTTTTGATGGAAAAAGAATCATTTGTGTTGCTAATTTACGTCCGCAAAAAAATCACGAATTATTAATTGAAGGCGCTTTTAAAATTCAGAAAAAATTTCCAGATTGGACTTTTCATTTAGTCGGAAAAAATTTTAATGATTCTTACAGCGAGAAATTAATTCGTAAAGTCGAAGAACTAAATCTTTCTAATACCGTTTTTTTTTATGGAGCTTTAGATAATACACAAAATCTGCTTCAAGATTGTGAAATCGGTGTTTTAACATCACTTTCTGAAGGACTTCCGTTAGCGATTCTAGAATACGGTTTGTCTGGTTTAGCTGTTGTTGCACCAAACGTTGGCGAGATTTCAAAAATTATTATTTCTGAAAAAGAAGGGTTTTTAATTGAATCAAATAATGTCAATCAATTTATAAATTCAATAGAAAAATTGATTGAAGATGAAAATTCAAGAAAAGAAAAAGGAAATTTTTTGAAATTGTATGTAGAACAGCACTTTAGTGAAAAGGCAATTTTAAACGACTATTTACTGTGGTTAAAATCTTTGACTACTTTTGCAGAGTAAAAATGTATTAATGAAAAACACAAAATTTAGCTACTTAGCCATTATCATATTTCATGCTTTAATAGCATTGGCTGTTTTTGCTGTTCCATTTTTTTCAAAGATTTACGCGTTATTAATTTTTATTGTTGGTTTTGCTATTGTCAATAAGAATAAAAATAGAAATAACGAGGTGCTTTATGTAAGTGCCTATTTAATTGGTGTTGAGGTTTTTCTGAGAATGACGGGCGGAAATTTAAACAACGAATATGTTAAGTTTTTGGTCATGTTTTTTATGTTTTGCGGAATGTTTTACAGCAATTTTTCAAAAGGAGGTTTAACTTATTTGTTTTTTTTAGTATTATTAATTCCAGGTATTCTTACTACAGTTAGTGATGCAGGTGTAGATGCAGACATTAAAAAACTTTTAATTTTTAACTTATCAGGTTCTTTTTGTTTGGCAATATCAGCAATGTATATGTTTAATAGGAGAATCTTGTTTGGTGATCTTCAGAATGTTTTAATTGCAATGGGACTTCCCATTATAACAACTACAGTCTATTTGTTTTTATATAACCCAAGTGTAAAAGATGTAATAACTGGAACACAGTCAAATTTTGAAACTTCGGGCGGTTTTGGTCCAAATCAAGTTTCAACGATTTTAGGATTGGGAGTATTTGTGTTTTTTTGTCAATTAGTATTATTTTCTAAAACAAAGAAATTAATAATGATCAACGGAGCATTATTACTTTTTATAACCTACAGAGGAATTGTAACCTTTTCAAGAGGAGGAATTTTTACAGCTGCGGCCATGATTATTTGTTTGATGTTTTTATTGTATAAAAATTCTAATGCAGCTGGAAGAAGAAAATTTATTTTGGTTTTTGCTGTAACAAGTTTGATGGCGGCTGGAGTTTGGACATATTCTTCTATTCAAACGTATGGAATGATCGAAAAAAGATATGCCAACAAAGATGCACTCGGAAGAGATAAAGCGGATCGTTTAGGTGGCCGTGAAGTTATTATGAATGAAGAAATAAAAGTCTTTTTGGAAAACCCAATTTTAGGTATTGGAGCAGGAATGGGAAAAGAGGTTAGGAAAAAAACTTTTGAAGGTGATGTTGCTTCTCATAATGAAATTACCCGTTTGCTTAGTGAACATGGAATATTTGGTATTCTTGGACTTTTATTGATGCTTATAACTCCTTTTATTTTATACATAAACAATAGACAGCATTTATATTTCTTATCATTTTTTGTTTTTTGGTTGCTAACAATAAATCATGCTGCCATGCGAACAGCCGCACCGGCATTTGTTTATGCATTATCTTTACTTTCGGTAAAAATTAAAATTCCAGATCAAGCTGAAGTTTAATGTACTAGTTAAAATTTTTACAATACATTTGTCTAAATAATAGATTTGTCCCCAACAATTCTAAAAAACAGTTTAATAGATGCCTACAAAAAACAAAATGCATTTCGAGATTTCGGAAAGAAAGGTGCTTCTTTATCTTTTTGACGCGATATTTATTTTCTCAGCATTGTTTTTCCTAAGCTTGCTATTTGATTATCATTACTTTGTTTTAGAAAATGGTAAATACTTAAAATCTTTTTTGCTGGTTATTTATGTATTTGTTTTTGGAAACATCTTCGAGATTTATAACCTGCAAATAGCGAGTAGTCAATTTCAAATACTTCGCGCTGTGGTTTTAACTTCGGTTACGGCCATTACGGTATATTTACTTACTCCAATTTTATCGCCCGAGCTTCCAAAACAACGTTTGGTTATTGCAATTTTTTATTTTGCTATTCTGAGTTCTTTATTGCTTTGGCGCTTTTTCTACGTTTATTTTTTAGCGTCTAATCGTTTTGTGCAAAATGTAGTTTTAATTTGTGACCAAAGTGAAGTCGAAGAATTAGTTTTAGGTTTAGAAAATGTCGATCCGCATTATAAAATCATTGGTTTTGTAAATTCAGATTCTGTTACAGATCCAAACTTAGATTTTCATTATGTGAAAGAAATAAAAAAAGAAGATTTAGAGTTTTTTGTAACTTCAAACAGTGTTTCCGAAATTGTTATTGCTTCTCAAAAAACCGACGGTATTACAGCAGATTTATACCAACAGTTACTTCATTTATTAGAAAATGGAAATGTAATTAGAGAGTATACGCAAGTTTACGAAAGTAAAACACAACGCATTCCAGTACATTACATCGCAAGAGATTTCTATAGATTCTTCCCATTCAGCAGAAGTAATAATAATAAATTGTATCTGATATTAATTCGAATTATGGAACTTTTATTTTCATTATTTGGATTAGCAATTTGTTTGATTTTTATTCCGATAATTTCAATTGCAAATCTTTTTGCCAATAAAGGAAGCCTTTTTTACACGCAGGAAAGAGTGGGTAAAAATGGAATCGTTTTCAAGATTTATAAGTTTAGAACGATGACTGCAAACTCAGAAACTGATGGTGCTGTTTTTGCAAAGCATAACGATAAAAGAGTTACACCTTTTGGAAAATTTATGCGAAAATCTAGAATTGATGAACTTCCTCAGTTTATTAATGTTTTAAAAGGTGATATGGCCGTAATTGGACCAAGACCTGAGCGTCCGTTTTTTGTTGAAGAAATAGCAAGCGTAATGCCTTTTTATGAAACGCGTCACGTTGTTAAACCTGGATTAACGGGTTGGGCACAGGTAAATTATTCTTACGGAGAATCAATTGAGGAAAGCTTAATAAAACTGCAATACGATCTGTATTATATTAAACACAGAAGTGTATTTTTAGATTTAAGCATCACTTTCAAAACCATCACTACGGTTTTATTTTATCGAGGACAATAATTAGATTATAATTGGAATTGGTCTTTTATTGCGAATTCCTGTTCTTACTAAAACAACTCCACTTGTTACAATAAGTGGAAGTGTAATGAAGAAATGTGCTTTATTGATTAAAAACAAAAAGTAAATCACTAAAAGAACAAAATTAATTAGTGATAATCTATACGTCCATAATTTATTTTTGAAAATAGAAAATAGAATTAAAACCAATAATAGCGGACTGAAAAGCAATACATTATAATTCATCGCCAATTCTTGGTGAAAAGAATAGAATCCCATAATCACAAAGAAAATTCCAATTAAAGACAGAATTAAAAAATAGATTTTGTCAACCGTTTTGTCTCTTGCAAAAATGACAAAAACCAAAATAAATAAATACGTATAAATGTTATTCCACCAAGATTTTGGAGTTTCTTTGGTAAATTCTAATAAGGTTTTGCTTTTGCTTGCTAATGGCTTATTTTGAAAAGTAACTTTGTCTAAACTATTTTTTAATTCAAACGGAAGGAAAACCTTCGTTCCCATTTGATCCACTTTAGTTCCGAAAATAATACTTGTTCCTAATTGATCATAAAAATGTCCATCAAAATAAGGAAAGAGTATAGATCGATACGTTTTGTCTGTATCTTCTTTTTTTACAATTATATTTTGTCCTAATGATTTATTGATAACATCGACAACCATAGAAGTACAGTTTTTATCAATAAATTTATACGTATAATAACGATTTTCAGAAGCTAAAACAGCATTTAATTCATCGAAAAGTTTTTGTTTTAAATCTTGCGAAATCAATAATTCTTGTTCGAAAATGCTTCTTTTCTCATAAGTATATTCATTGTAAAAATCGGAATACGAATGTACAGTTGCAAAATATTGTAAATCTCCTTTTGCAAATTTTAGTACAAAATTTGGCGTTCTAAAATCAAAAGTTCCATAATTGTAAACAACATCAAAATTATTTCCGGGATCAGAAACTCTAATTCCTGTGTGTCCAAAATAAGAATAAGTTTCGTTGCCAAGTCCGCAAGTAAGAACGCTTATTTTGGCATCTTTTGTTAAAGGTAAACTTTGACTAAAACCAATAAAACTAAATAAGAAGAATAAAATAAAAAGTGTTTTTTTGAACATGACAGTTTTCATGATTTAATTTTTTTAAAGATTTTTTTTGGTTTTATAAATTACCTAAAGATGCCTAAATCTACTTTCAGCGAAAAAATATTAGAATACAATGCTGTACTTTGGTTTCCTAAATCGGTCAAAGCATAATCTATTTGAATTCCTTTATATCTAAAACCAAGCCCGATGTTGGGTTGGAAATTTACTTTTTCAGAATTGTCTAATTGCGTAACATTTTGGAAATTTCCTGCTCCAGCTCTCACAAAAACTAAATCGGTATAACCAAATTCAAACCCTAGAGCTGGGTCTATACTTACTACTTTAGATGAAATAATATCGTTTGTTTGTTCAAAGCGCATATTTAGATTTGCAGATGTTACAAGACTATAATCGTTATGAAAATCAAATCTTCTTGAAACTCCTAATTGTGCTTTTGGTAACGTAATTTCGGTGCTTTCTGGTAAAGTATTATTTTCTCCTGGGATTGCGTTGGCAATTTTAGCGTATTCTTCTTCGTCAATATTCCAAACATTGTAAGTTGTTGTAATATCGCGGAGCATTAACCCAAATTTCCAATTATTTCTTTCGAATTGAAGTCCGATGTCAAATCCAAATCCCCAAGAATTGGCAAATTTCCCAATAACTCTTCGAATTACTTTTGCATTCACACCATATTGAAATCCGTCAACGGGAAGTTTTCTCGCATAAGAAAAAGTAAAGCCATAATCTGCAGTTGAGAAAAGACGAATTCTATTGTAATCAATATTTCCCTGACTATCGATTAATTGTGTGGTATCCATAATATCATCAACACCAAAACGAATCATCGAAATTCCCCAAGCGCTTCTGTCATCAATCGGACTCGCGTAACCAATATAATCGTATTGCGCAATATTGGCAAAATAACTGGCATGCATTAAACTGATTTGATGATCTTCAAGATGTGTTAAACCTGCTGGATTCCAATAACCTGCATTTACATCATTTGTAGAAGCCGTGACAGCGCTTGACATTCCGAGTGCCGCAGCGTCAACTCCAATATTCATAAATTCATTCGAATATTTTCGAACAGTTTGAGCATACTGCAGCGTACAATTCCAAAATAATATAAACACTAAAAATTTCTTCAACGTATATGTTTTTTCAGATCTAGACCTGTTTTAATTTTTATCAAAAATATAATATTTTACTCATCTAATAAGTTCCTTTGCTTAAATATTCTAAAAGTAAAGCCCAGAAATAAAAAACTCTTCAAAAAACTCGTTTTGCAACCAGTTATTGTACTAAATTTGCTCTCAACCATAATCAAAATTTCAAGCTATGAATATCAAAAAGCACATTCCAAATCTAATTACATTAATCAATCTTTTCTGTGGCTGCGTTGCTATAGTTTTTTTAAGCAGAAATAGTTTTGAAATGGCATTCATTTTTGTATGTCTTGGAATATTTTTTGATTTTTTTGATGGCTTTTTCGCTCGTTTATTCAAAGTATCTGGCCCATTGGGCTTGCAATTGGATTCTTTGGCAGATATGGTAACATGCGGTGTAGTTCCTGGATTTGTTATGTATAGAATGATGCAAGAAAGCTCTATTTTTATGTATGAAGGGCATATGCAGCTTTTTCCTTATCTAGGTTTTATAATTACTTTAGGATCATGTTATAGATTGGCAAAATTCAACATCGATACCCGCCAGACCGATTCGTTTATTGGTTTACCTACACCTGCCAATGCTCTATTCATATTGAGTCTCCCTTTGGTTTTGCAAAATTACTCTCAGGAATCTTTGATAATACTTGAAATTTTAACCAATAAATGGATTTTGTTATTTATAACCTTATGCAGTGCTTATCTATTAAACGCTGAAATTCCATTGTTTTCTTTAAAAGTTAAAAAGTTAAGTTTCAAAGAAAATGCACTTCAAATTGTATTTTTAATTGTTTCAATATTACTAGTTGTTCTACTTCAATATATTGCAATTCCGTTGATTATTGTTTTTTACGTATTGTTGTCTGTTATCAATAATTTGTTTTTGAAAAAGTAATTCTGTTTAATGGCAAGAAAAACAACTTATCGAAAAACATATTCAAGGAAACCTGCTGGAAGATCTTTTCTAAACAGGCTTTTTCGAGGGCTTGCAATAATACTTTTTTCGCTTTTATTTATCGGAATCGTTTATCATTACCGTAAAGGTTTAGCCTATTATTTAGGATTTAAATCAGAAAAGGTTTTGGATGAAGATGAGGTAGATAAACATCTTTCTGATGTTAGAAATATTCGCGTACTTGAAAATCACAAAGGGAAAGTGGTTGGAATTGACGTTTCTGAATTTCAAGGAAAAGTTGATTGGGAAGAAGTCGAGATTCTAGACGAAAAATATCCAGTTCAATTTGTTTTTATTCGTGCAACTGCAGGAAACGATCGTGTTGACAGACAGTTCAAGAAAAATTGGGAAGGCGCAAAAGAAAACAAAATCATGCGTGGCGCGTATCACTATTATCGTCCAAACGAAAATTCTATAGAACAAGCGGATCTTTTTATTAAAACCGTAAAATTGCAAAAAGGAGATCTTCCGCCAGTTTTAGATATCGAAAAATTGCCTAAAAATCAGTCTTTAGATAGTTTGAAAAAAGGTTTGAAGCGTTGGTTGACTAAAGTCGAAAAACATTACCAAGTTCGTCCGATAATTTATTCTGGAGAAAGATATTATGCTGATTTCTTAAAAGAAGAATTTGGAGATTATTTATTCTGGATTGCCAATTATAATTTCTACAGAGAAAAAATTGAAGACGATTGGCTTTTTTGGCAGTTTACAGAAAAAGCGTCATTGCCAGGAATCAAACATCGTGTCGATGTAAATATTTATAACGGCGATATTGAGCAGTTGCAGTTTATTACCGTAGAATAGTTTACAGTCGCAGTCTCAGTTTTCGGTATCTACAAACACTGTAAACTGAGACTGCGACTAAACACTTTTTATTTAAGTTGTGTTAAAGTGTACATGAAGAAAAGAAAAGCAATTGTAATTAAAACTGCTTTTGAATTTGCGAAATTAATTGTAAATCCAGCCCATTTTAGTCTTTTAGGAACAAACATTCTTTTGTCTTCTTTGTTATAATAAAACATTCCTAAATGCCAATTATTAGGATCGCTGTGCCAATTGTTGTAATCTTCCTGTGTAGGTTTTTGAGAATTCATATTTTAAATTAGTTTTCAGTCGCAGTCTCGGTTTTCAGTATTTAGCGAGACTTTAATACTTTTAAGTTATTTGGATAAAACCAAAATAACAATCACTACAAATGGCAGTAAAAGTAAAACAGAATAAGGATTAGCAAAATTTATTGTATATCCCATCCATTGAATTCTTTTTGGAAGAAGTAACCTTTTATCTTTCGGATTATAATAACAAAGTCCAAAGAAATGCCAATTATTTGGATCTTTGTGCCAATTGTCGTAATCTTCCTGTGTTGGTTTTTCTGAATTCATATTTTTTAGTTTTCAGTCGCAGTTTTCAGTATTTCACTGAGACTGAAAACTGAGACTGTATACTTTTTTTAAAATTCTAATTTCTTCTTACGAAGCTCGAAATTCTGTCCAAGATAAACACGGCGAACCATTTCGTCTTCAACTAACTCTTCTGGAATTCCTGCTTTTAGAATTCCTCCTTCAAACATTAAATATGTTTTATCTGTGATGGCCAAAGTTTCCTGAACGTTGTGATCGGTAATTAAGATTCCGATATTTTTATTTTTTAATTGCGCTACAATTCTCTGAATATCTTCAACGGCAACAGGGTCAACTCCGGCGAATGGCTCATCCAATAAAATAAATTTTGGATCGGTTGCCAATGCGCGTGCAATTTCTGTACGACGACGTTCTCCTCCCGAAAGTAAATCGCCTCGGTTGGTGCGAATATGTTCTAAACTGAATTCTTCAATCAAACTTTCCATTTTAGCAATCTGCTCTTCTTTAGAAAGTTTTGTCAATTGTAAAACGCTAAGAATGTTATCTTCAATACTTAATTTTCTAAAAACAGAAGCTTCCTGTGCCAAATAACCAATTCCTTGCTGTGCACGTTTGTACATCGGATAATCAGTAATATTCAAATCATCCAGATAAATATTCCCTTGATTTGGTTTTACTAATCCCACAATCATGTAAAAAGAAGTTGTTTTTCCGGCACCATTTGGACCCAAAAGTCCCACAATTTCTCCTTGATTTACTTCAACAGAAATTCCTTTTACAACACTACGTCCTTTATAGGTTTTGATTAAATTATCGGCTCTTAATTTCATTTTCTAAGTTTAATCGTTTAATCGATAAATCGTTTATTCGTTGCAAATTAACAAATAAACGATTCAACAGTTAAACGTATTAACAATTATTTATTTTCCAGCTTCTTCTTCAAGAGCTTCCCAGAATTCGTAAGCTCTTCTTAAATGCGGAATTACGATTGTTCCTCCAACAAGAGTTGCAATTCCCATTGCTTCCATCATTTCTTCTTTAGAAACACCTTCTTTATGACTTGTTTCTAAATGGTATTTTACGCAGTCATCGCAACGTAAAACAGCTGATGCAACTAAACCTAAAAGTTCTTTTGTTTTTACATCTAGAGCTCCAGGCGCGTAAGCGTTGGTGTCAAGATTGAAAATTCGCTTTACAATTTTGTTATTGTCAGCTAATAGTTTTTCGTTCATTTTAGAACGATAGTCGTTAAATTCTTGAATGATATCAGACATTTTCTTTTAATTTATTTCTATAAACAACCTTCGAAATCAGAATACTAACTTCGTAGATAATTAACATCGGAATTGCTACAATGGTTTGACTCACAACATCTGGCGGCGTTACAATTGCGGCAATAATTAAAATTAGCACTACGGCATATTTCCAGTACTTTCTTAAAAAAACAGGTGTTACTAATCCTAATTTAGTTAAGAAATAAATAGCGATTGGCAGTTCAAAAAAGATGGCGCTTCCTAGAATACTTGTTTTTACCATTCCCATATAAGATTCTAGTGTAAATTGGTTTTTTACAACATCACTCACAGAGAAAGTGGCAACGAAATTTACCGACATCGGAATTACTACAAAATACCCGAACAATACTCCTAAAAAGAAAAGTAAAGAAGAAACGAAGATGAATAATTTCGCATTTTTTCTTTCTTTCTCATAAAGAGCTGGGCTAATAAATTTCCAAATTTCAAATAAAATATATGGGAAACTTAGTATGAAACCTGCCAAAAGACACATCCATACAAAAATATTTACCTGACCTTCCATTTCGGTATTCTGAATAATAAAATTCAGTTCTGTGATGCAAATACTTTCTGCAAAACCCAATTGGTGCGATAAATCGCAAAACCAAACATACGTAAAGAATGTTGGTCTAATAGGGCCTAAAATAATTTGATCAAATAAATAATCACTAACAAAATAAGTAACAAATGCCATAATGCATATTGCAATTGTACTTCTAACTAATAACCATCTAAGTTCTTCAAGATGATCCAAAAATGACATCTCGCCAAGGTTTTTCTTTGCCATTATACGATTCCTTCTTTTAAAATGTCATGTAAGTGTAAAACTCCTTTATATTCTCCATTATCAGCAACAATCAATTGTGTGATTGAAAAATCTTCCAAAATATTTAATGCGTCAACTGCCATAGTTTCTGAAGAAACTACTTTAGGATTTTTAGACATAATATCCCTTGCTGTTAAGTCCGCTATAGTATCTACGTCGTTTAGCATTCGTCGGATGTCTCCATCTGTAATAATTCCGATAATTTTATTGTCTTCAATTACCGCAGTTACGCCCAATCTTTTTTCAGAAATTTCAAAAATTGCTTTTTTGATTGAAGTTTCTGGAGTAACGGCTGGTTTTAATGAATGCTCGATCATGTCTTTTACGCGAAGCAAAAGTTTTTTTCCTAATGCGCCGCCTGGATGATAAACCGCAAAATCTTCTGGTTTAAAATCACGCATTTCCATTAAACAAACTGCCAAAGCATCACCCATTACAAGTTGTGCTGTTGTGCTGTTTGTTGGCGCTAAGTTAATAGGACAGGCTTCGACGTTAACCGTAGTATTTAAAATATAATCTGAGCCTTTTGCCAAAAATGAAGTTACATTTCCTGTTATGGCAATCAAGGTATTTCCGAATCGCTTTAATAGCGGAACCAGAACTTTAATTTCTGGACTGTTACCGCTTTTAGAAATGCATATAATAACATCATCATTTTGAATCATTCCTAAGTCTCCATGAATCGCTTCTGCAGCGTGTAGAAACATAGAAGGAGTTCCTGTGGAGTTAAAAGTAGCGACCATTTTTTGTGCAATAATGGCGCTTTTTCCGATTCCGGTAACGATTAAACGGCCTTTAGATTCATAGATACGCTGAACTGCTTCGTAGAAATTTTCGTCTAGAAAATCAATTAGTTTTGTAATTGCTTCACTTTCAGAGAGTATTGTTTTTTTGGCTATTGCCAATATATTTTCTTTTGAGATCAAATCAGAATATTTAAAATTTGTATGTATAAAAGAAAGTTGTATCTTTATGTGTTGCAAATTTATACAAAATACAGTTAATATAGAGAATGAATTCAAACGAAATTGAAATACATAAAGAATTAAAGAAGTATTTCGGCTTTAGCCAATTTAAAGGCTTGCAGGAGCAAGTCATTACGAGTATTTTAGGTAAAACAAATACTTTCGTAATTATGCCTACGGGCGGTGGAAAGTCTCTTTGTTACCAATTACCCGCTTTAATTCAGGAAGGAACTGCAATTGTAGTTTCTCCTCTGATTGCTTTGATGAAAAATCAAGTTGATGCCATTCGAAGTCTTTCGTCTGAAAATGGAATTGCACATGTATTAAATTCCTCTCTTACCAAAACAGAAATTGCTCAGGTTAAAAAAGATATTACTTCTGGATTAACTAAGCTTTTGTATGTCGCTCCGGAATCTTTAACTAAAGAAGAATATGTCGCTTTTCTGCAAAGTGTGCCTATTTCTTTTGTTGCTATTGATGAAGCGCACTGTATATCGGAATGGGGACATGATTTTAGACCCGAATACAGAAATTTGAGGAATATTATCAAGCAACTAGGAAAAGTTCCAATTATCGGACTTACCGCAACTGCAACTCCAAAAGTTCAGGAAGATATTCTGAAAAACTTGGATATGTCTGATGCTAATACTTTTAAAGCATCATTCAACAGACCGAACTTGTATTATGAAGTTCGTACAAAAACTAAAAATATTGAATCGGATATTATTCGGTTTATCAAACAACATAAAGGCAAATCTGGAATTATTTACTGCTTAAGCCGTAAAAAAGTAGAATCTATTGCCGAAGTTTTACAAGTAAACGGAATCAGCGCCGTTCCTTATCACGCAGGTTTAGACGCAAAAACACGCGCCAAACATCAAGATATGTTTTTGATGGAAGACGTAGATGTCGTTGTGGCAACAATTGCTTTCGGAATGGGAATTGATAAGCCAGACGTTCGTTTTGTGATTCACCACGATATTCCAAAATCATTAGAAAGTTATTATCAGGAAACCGGTCGTGCAGGACGTGACGGTGGAGAAGGACATTGTTTGGCTTATTACTCTTATAAAGATGTAGAAAAGCTGGAGAAATTTATGTCTGGAAAACCAGTTGCCGAACAAGAAATTGGTTTTGCACTTTTGCAAGAAGTTGTGGCTTACGCCGAAACCTCAATGTCGCGTAGAAAATTCTTGCTGCATTATTTTGGTGAAGAATTTGACAGCGAAACGGGAGAAGGTGCCGATATGGATGACAATGTTCGTAATCCGAAAAATAAAATTGAAGCCCAAGATCAAGTCGTTAAATTGCTTGAGATTGTTCGTGATACAAAACATATTTATAAATCAAAAGAAATTGTCTTTACTTTAATTGGTCGTATCAATGCGGTTATAAAGGCGCATAAAACAGATACGCAATCTTTTTTTGGAACTGGTTCAGACCACGACGAAAAATATTGGATGGCATTATTAAGACAAGTTCTAGTAACTGGATATTTATCTAAAGACATTGAAACTTATGGTGTAATAAAAATTACACAAGAAGGTTTAGATTATATTAAGAATCCAGTTTCGTTTATGATGTCTGAAGATCACGAATATAGTGAAGCTGACGATGAAGCAATTGTTACTGCATCAAAATCTTCTGGAACAGCAGATGAAGTCTTAACTGGAATGCTTCGTGAACTTCGTAAAAAAGTGGCTAAAAAACTTGGCGTTCCTCCGTTCGTAGTTTTTCAAGATCCTTCGCTTGAAGATATGGCGCTTAAATATCCAATTTCTATTACCGAATTGTATAATATACACGGGGTAGGAGAAGGAAAAGCTAAAAAATACGGAACCGATTTTGTGGCTCTAATCAGCCGTTATGTTGAAGATAACGATATTATTCGTCCAGATGATTTGGTGGTAAAATCTACAGGAGTAAATTCTGCTAATAAGTTATACATCATTCAAAATATTGATAGAAAACTTTCATTGAACGATATCGCTTCTGCGAAAGGTTTAACGATGGATGCTTTAATTAAAGAAATGGAGCAAATTGTATATTCTGGAACCAAATTAAACATCAAATATTGGATTGATGATATGCTTGATGACGATCAGCAAGAAGAAATTCACGATTATTTCATGGAATCAGAATCAGACAAAATAGAAGATGCCTTAAAAGAATTTGACGGCGACTACGATATTGATGAATTGCGTTTAATGCGTATTAAGTTTATTAGTGAAGTAGCGAATTAAAAAAGTTTACAGTCTCAGTTTACAGTTTGCAGTTTTTTACTGAAACTGAAAACTGAGACTGCGACTTAAATTTAGTCTCAGTAAAAAACTGCAAACTGTGACTGCAAATTGAAAACTACTCGTAGAGTTCCCCGCGATGCGGTTTCAAAGCATCTCTTACCTGAATCATATTTTCATCGGTAACTACCATAAAAGCGGTTGCATGCATATCGTTTACAATTGAAAAACCTGTAATATTTAAAGGTAATTTTTCAATAGCAATATATTCTTTCAAATGAATTTCGTGATGTTCTGCAGTTTTTGCAGAAGCTGGGCCACGGAAATCCCAAATCAGTTTTATTTTTCTAGACATTTTTTTTAAGGTGCAAAGGTTCAGAGTTGCAAAGGTACAAAGTCTATTTAATAAAAGGTTCTGAGATACTGAGGTTCTAAGGTTTTTTCTGTAGAGGCGCACTGCAGTGCGTCTAAAACTATGAAAAGAAATCTTTTTAATCCAAATAATCTGTGGCTAAAACAAATAGTAAATATAAAATCTCATTTCAAAATAGTACTTTTGCATCTTCTTTTCATAGAAAGAAAAGCTAATAGAATAAACACAAAAAAAATGCCTAAAGAACTTTTACTTCAAGTAACACCAGAAATTGCTGCAAATGAATCCTTGCTAAAAGATCATTTATCTAAGCAAATTAAAGTTTCTGCTCAAGAAATTCAGCATGTTTCGATTTTAAAACGCTCTATTGATGCACGTCAAAAAGCGATTAAAATAAACTTGAAAGTTCTTATTTATTTAAAAGGTGAACCGTTTCAGGAAACGAAAATTGAACTTCCTATATATAAAGACGTTTCAAAAGCACAAGAAGTTATTGTAGTTGGCGCTGGTCCGGCCGGACTTTTTGCAGCTTTGCAGTTAATAGAATTAGGTTTAAAACCAATTGTACTTGAAAGAGGAAAAGACGTTCGCGGTCGTAGACGTGATTTAAAAGCTATAAATCGTGAACACATTGTAAACGAAGATTCAAATTATTGTTTTGGTGAAGGAGGAGCAGGAACGTATTCTGATGGAAAACTCTACACGCGTTCTAAAAAACGTGGCGACGTTACCAGAATTTTAGAACTTTTAGTGGCTTTTGGAGCTTCAGAAGACATTTTGGTAGAAGCACATCCGCATATTGGGACGAATAAATTGCCTAAAATTATCGAAGACATTCGCGAAAAAATCATAGAATTTGGCGGTCAGGTCTTGTTTGAAACTCGTGTAAGCGATATTTTGGTAAAGAATAATGAAGTAGAAGGAGTCATAACGCAAAACGGAGATAAAATTCATGCCAATAAATTGATCTTGGCAACAGGACATTCTGCGCGTGATATTTTTGAATTATTAGACAAAAAGAAAATTTTAATAGAAGCAAAACCTTTTGCTTTAGGAGTTCGTGCAGAGCATTCTCAAGAACTTATAGATAGCATTCAATACAGTTGTGATTATCGCGGAGAGCATTTGCCGCCAGCTCCATATTCAATTGTAAAACAAGTAAACGGGCGCGGAATGTATTCGTTCTGTATGTGTCCGGGCGGTGTAATTGCGCCTTGTGCAACAAGTCCAGGCGAAGTGGTTACAAACGGTTGGTCGCCATCAAAACGAGATCAATCGACTGCGAATTCTGGAATTGTTGTAGAATTAAAATTAGAAGATTTTAAACCTTTTGCAAAATTTGGTGCTTTGGCTGGAATGGAATTTCAAAAAAGTATTGAGCAAAAAGCGTGGTATTTAGCTGGACAAACTCAAAAAGCTCCGGCACAAAGAATGATCGATTTTACGCAAAGTAAAGTTTCATCAGATATTCCGAAAACATCTTATGTTCCAGGAACAACTTCAGTTGAATTAGGACAAGTTTTTCCGGGTTTTCTAACTCAGATTATGCGTCAAGGTTTTCAGGACTTCGGAAAATCAATGCGCGGTTATTTAACGAATGAAGCGATTTTGCATGCGCCAGAAAGCAGAACTTCATCGCCAGTAAGAATTCCAAGAGATCCTATAACTTACGAGCATTTGCAAATAAAAGGATTGTATCCGTGTGGAGAAGGTGCTGGTTACGCAGGCGGAATCATTTCTGCGGCGATTGATGGTGAAAAATGCGCCTTGATGATTGCGGAAGCATTGAAATAATTGACCTCGAGATTTTTCATGTAGTAAAAAGATTGTTATCTTAGTATTCTGATTTTAATAGAATATTCCCCCAAAGATGACCATACAAAAAATCGAAACAAAATACGGATTTGAATTTCCACTTTTATACAAACAATTAGACGCCGACGGCATGCTTGATGTCGGAGAATACGGTCCGAATTGGTATACAGAAGTTTATCCTACTTTAAAAGACAATCCGCCTTTACTTTTACATTCTTACGATTTTGAATCGCTGAATTTAAAATCTGTTGCCGAAGAAATCGAAGAACTTCAAGATCCAGAAGATTATCGCAATATAAATCCGGAATTTAAATTTATTCCGTTTGCCAAAAGCGGCGGCGGCGATCATTATTGTTTTTTCTTAAACGAAAAAAATAATGGCGATGTGCCAATTGTCTTTGTTTGGCACGACATGAATGAAGTGAATTATCTGGCAAAAAATCTACAGGATTTTATTTTCAAAGTTTTATTAATTGATATGTCAAAACAAGACATTTACAATGACTTAAGCGATGAAGAATTTAGAAATGATCTTGAAGCAGTTTTTAAATCGCACAAAAAATATCTAACCGAAAAACAAAATGCTATTCTTGAAGAAATTTTAAAACGTGATATTATCGATTATGAAATTCATGTTTCTCCAAAAATAGTTGAATCGGCGAGAGGATTATTAACCGATTTTGAATTAGAATCGATTGTGAATGAGGTAATTCCTTTCGTTAAAATGAATCAAAGTTTTAAATATTCTAACGATTAATTTTTAATACAAAATATTTTCTATGAACTTTTTCTCTAATTTATTTAATAGAAATAACGACCCGAAATCTATAATTTCATTTGATATTATAAATCCAATTTACTCGTATTTGTATAATGAACAATCGAGTCTTGGATTTAAAGTAAAAGGAATTCAGGAAAATGTTATTGTAAATTTATTTTATTTTCCCGGTTCATTGGATCATGAAGAAGGAAATGCCGAAATAAAAAAAGCTGGTTTTAATGATTCTTATGAAGTTTTAAATGAGCTTTATAAAAAAATGAATATCGGAACTCTTACTGAAGAAATGATTCAAGAAGGTTTAGAATATGATTTTATACATATTCAATTTTATTCGGAGCCGACTTCAGAAGAAAAAAAGTTCTTTAAACGTTCCATTAAAAATTTCGTAATCTTTTTTTGCTCTACAAATAGTTTAGAAACAAACGATTTTAGAATATTATATTCAGGAAAACATTTCTTTGATTATACAAAAGGATTATTGGAAAGTGAAGTTCTAGATGTAAATAATCCAAAGAATGAAAGTGAAGAAATCGGAATTAGAGATTTTAAGTTGGTGTTGCAGGGAATTTGTCAGTATTTAAATATTGAAATTCCAGAAAGTGTTGAACTTCCTTCTGCTAAAAATTTATTGGCAAATGAAGAAGCAACAGAAGCCGATTTTGAAGAGTTTATAAAACTAGTTTCCAGAGGTAATATTGAAGAAAAAGAACTCAAAAAAGAATCCAAAAAACTTTTTAAAAACTATAAAAAAGAAGCAAAAGAATACGATGACATTTTCGAAGATCATTTTGCTTTTTTTGAAAGTATTGATGCTTGGAACAGCGATTGGAAATTTGATCCCGAAGATGCAGAATACTTTATTTCTAATTTAATTGGCGAAGATTTTACTTTCGATTATCCCGAAGAAACCTATAGTCATGAGTTGTTTCCATACATTCAATCTGAATTAGAAAAATCAAATTTAGAATTATTAACATATGAAACTTTTGGTGACAGCTATTTATTTTTTGTTGCCAATAAAGATGAAGTTGAAAGAATTTTAGAATTGTCTGAATTGACGAAGATTGAAGTTAATCAGCTGTAAAGTATAGCATTACGGTTGTGTTGTAGTTTTTTTAGCATTGTTGTCATCCTGAGGAACGAAGGATCTCCACAAGAAACTCCGTTACAAAAATTGACAATCTTTGCAGAGCTACTAGTGAAGATCCTTCGTTCCTCAGGATGACAATATTATGGTGAAAACTGAGACTGAGACTGAATACTAAATATTTACGGAATCAAAATAATTTTCCCAGTACTTTTTCGGCTTTCTAGAAAATCGTGCGCCAATTTTCCTTCAGATAATTTGAAAGAAGTTGGTTTAGAAAGTTTGATTTTTCCATCAATAATCCAATGAAACAATTGATCGGCTCTTTTAATTCTTTCTTCTTTAGAATTTAAATAACTCCACAAATCTCCGCCAGTTAAGGTTTTTGAAGTATCCATTAACATTCTCGGATTTACAGGTTCTGGATCGCCACCCGCCATTCCGAAGAAAACCACTTGACCGCATTCTTTGGTAACTTCAAAACTATCTGTCAAAGTGCTTCCGATACTATCGTAAACAACATCAACACCTTTTGGAATTACTTTAAAAATTTCAGATTTCCAATCTTCATTATATAAAAAAACATGATCGACACCTTGTTCAATTGCGACTTTGGCCTTGTCTGAAGATGAGGTTAAACCAATAACAGTTGCGCTCAAAAGTTTACTAATTTGAGTAAGAATTTGTCCGACTCCGCCAGCAACAGCGTGAATTAAAACCGTTTCGTTTTTTTGAGTTTTATGGCTATCGGTTGCTAAATAATGTGCTGTTAAGCCTTGCAAGAGAACAGAAGCGGCAGTTTCAAAAGAAATGGCATCAGGTAAAGGTAAAACGTGGTTTGTATTTACGGCAACCAATTCTGCATTAGCAAAAGGAACATCGGCAAAAGCCACGCGATCGCCAACTTTATATTCGGGGTGATTATTGGCATCGACAACAATTCCGGCGCCTTCGTAACCTACAATAAAAGGCGGATTTCCTTTTAAATGATAATTTCCTTTTCGTCTGTAAACATCGGCAAAGTTTAATCCGATTGCTTTCATTTCGACTAAAATTTCATCGTTTTTTAATTGCGAATTCGGAATTTCGATATATTCTAAAACATCTGAATCTCCAAAAGTAGAGAAGGTAAGTGCTTTCATTTTAAACTAATTTAAGAATACAAAGTACGTGAAAATTAGTTTTTGAAATGATTTTTTAGCCACAGATTAAATGGATTTTCACAGATTATTTTTTAGAAAAATCCTTTTAATCCTTTTAATCTGTGGCAAAAAAAATAAAATTAAATCTTAGGAAACTTCATTTCGTTAAAAGTACTTTTCTGTTTTGCCAAAGCTTCAATTTCTTGCCATTTTCTTGGAGATTCTGCTGAAAGATTTTCATAAGAACCTTTTGTAATTAAAATATCATCTTCGATACGAACGCCAATATTCCACCATTTTTTATCACATTTGCTATTTGCCGGAATATAAATTCCAGGTTCAACAGTAAAAATCATGTTTTCTTTTAGAGTGCTCATGTAATTTCCTTTATCATGAACATCTAAACCTAGAAAGTGCGAACAACTGTGCGGATAATAGATTCTCACATCTTTTGGATCGGTAATAATTCCAAGTTTGATTAAACCTGCTGTAATTACTTCTCTAGCTTTTTTGTTCAAATCCTGAAACGGAGTTCCTTCTTTGCAGATTTTAAAAACTTCCTCTTGAGCTTCGTAAACCAATTCATAAATAGCTTTCTGTTCTGGACTGAATTTTCCGTTTGCTGGAATTGTTCTTGTTACATCGGCAGAATAACCGTGGTATTCAGAACCAACATCCATCAATAGCAATTGATTGTCCATTTTGGTGGCATTGTTATCTCCATAATGTAAAATACAGCCGTTTGCACCCGCGCCAACAATTAGAGGATAACCTTCGTCTTCTGCACCGTAATGTTTGTGAATATATCTGTGAATTCCGTCAGCTTCATTTTCACTCATATCTGGACCAACCGCTTTCATAACTTCATTGTGTGCAACGCAGGAAAGTTTTACTGTTTTACGCATTAATTCTAACTCTTCCGCGGTTTTAATTTCTCTTAATGAACTCGTGATTTTGTCAAAAAGTTGATAAACAGTTTCGTTTTCAGTTGTAATTGAAGCTTTAGATTTGAATGTTTCGATTAAACCAGCCAAATCAAAACCACTTTTATTGTTGCGAACATCGGTTGGAATTTTATCGTAAATAATCTGACTGAATTTTTTAAAGTCGATTGCAAAAGCATTAAAATCTTTTCCGTTGTATGCCGTTTTAAAACCCAATTTAGATTTTGCGCCTTCAACACCCAAACGTCTTCCTGTCCAAGTTTCTTGCGCGGCGTTTCTTTCTCTCACAAAAAGGATTTCATTATAAGTATCATTTCCTGTTGTTTGATTTTCTTTAAAAAGCAATAAAACAGCATCAGGTTCTTTATAACCCGTCAAATAATACATATCAGGATTTTGATGATAATTGTAATTGATGTCTTTTGAAAACACTCTTTCGGGATACGAAAAAACAACTGCAACAGAATTGGCGGGCATTAGATTTCTAAAAGCTTCGCGTCTTTCTTGATGAAATTCTTTTGAAAGATAATCTGTAGGGAGATTTTCTTGCGATTGAATGGTTGAAAAACTAAATGCAAAGACAAACAATAAGAGAAATTGCTTCATTTTTTGGGTTTTTTGTTGATGATTTTGGGTTTTTTAATCGATGCAAATTACAAAAAAATAGAAAGATATTTTGGAATTTAAATATTTGATTGGTAATGATTTAAATAAAATGATGTAACTTAGAGATCAGAAAATTAAGATTTATTGCGTAATTTAAATTTTAATTGATCTTCAACTGGGCACGGATATTGAGAAGTGAATGTTTAAGAATAATTTTAATCTTCAAAAAACAAATTATAAGTAATCTTAAAGTACATTTTTATGAAAAAATACACATTTGCAATCGTTTCATTTTTAACTCTATTATTAACTTCTTGTATGGCATCAAAAGACACCAATAGTGCAGGTAATTTGTACGATACAACTTGGGAACTAGAATATATTTCGGGACCGAGAATTGCTTTTGAAGGATTATATCCGAATAAAAAACCTCAGTTAACTTTCGATAAAAAAGAAACAAGAGTTTACGGAAATAACGGATGTAACGGTTATAGTGCGCCGTATACATTAAATGGAAAATCGTTAACTTTTGGAGAAGCGGGACCGACAACAATGATGTTTTGTGAAGGCGGCGGAGAACAGCAGTTTTTAAAACAAATTAAATTAATTACAAGTTATACTATTGATAAAGATGGAAAACTAAATTTAATTCAAGGCGATGTTCCGATGATGCGATTTAAGAAAGTAGCGAAACAATAATTTTAAGTTTTCAACTTTGTCAAAGTTTCAAACTTTGACAAAGTTTATTTGGATGCTTTTGAAATTTATCTCTTCTTCAATTTATCTTTAAAAACCTTTTCGAATTTCTCTAATTTAGGCTGAATCACCATTTTACAATACGGCTGACTTTTATTATTCGCGTAGTAATTTTGATGATAGTCTTCGGCTTTGTAAAAAGCTTTTAAAGGTTCAACTTTAGTTACAATCGGGCTTTTGTAGACTTTTGCTTTGTTCAATTCAGCTATAATGCTTTCTGCAGCTTTCTTTTGTTCGGCATTTTTATAAAAAATTACAGAACGATATTGCGTTCCAACATCAGCGCCTTGACGGTTTAAAGTTGTCGGATCGTGAACGGTGAAAAATACTTTGAAGATTTCGTTAATGTCTGTCACAGTTTTGTCATACGTAATTTGAACAACTTCGGCGTGACCCGTTTCTCCAGTGCAAACTTCTTCATAAGTTGGGTTGGCAACATTTCCGCCAGAAAATCCAGAAACTACAGATTTTACGCCATCTAGATTTTCGTAAACTGCTTCAACGCACCAGTAACAGCCTCCGCCCAGCGTAATCGTTTCTAGATTTGAAGCTTTTTTATTTTGTGAAAAACCATTCAGCGAAACCGCTAAAATGCACATTAAAAATATATTTTTCATTTGTTTTGAATTATTTAGAGTCAGGAATAAAATCAAGCGCAATCGAATTCATGCAGTAACGTTTTCCGGTTGGTTCAGGACCATCGTCAAAAATATGTCCTAAATGTCCGCCGCAACGTCCGCAAAGCGTTTCAGTTCTTTCCATTCCAATTGAATTATCTTCTTTAAAAACAATGCTTTTTTTGTTGTCTTGTTCAAAGAAACTTGGCCATCCGCAAGTGCTTGAGAATTTGGCAGTAGATCTAAAAAGCTTGTTTCCGCAAGAAGCACAATAATAAGTTCCTTTTTCGTCTGTGTTCCAGTATTTTCCTGTAAAAGGTCTTTCGGTATCAGCCTCACGCATAACTGCGTAAACATCTGCTGGTAAAACTTTTTTCCATTCGGCATTACTTACATTCAATTTTGTAGTGTCGGTATTAGAATAATAAGGATTTCCAGATTTATTAATTACATTTTTTTCCATAGAAGTTGGTTTTGCATCTTTTTTGTTGTTTTGCCCGCAAGCCTGTAAAATAAAAAGCGGTAACAAAAAGCAAAGGCTAATAATTTGAGTTTTCGATTTCATAAACAAATAGTAAAGTTTAAGGTATTAAATCAGTGTTATTTAAGGGCTTTTTTAATTTGTGTATCAAAGATACAACGAGATTAACCCTCGAAATACGGACTTTAAAATAATTGAGATTTTTTTAAGTGTGTTTTAACTTTTTATTAGTTACGTAAAAGAACACAATCTAGTTTTTATGTCTTAATTTTAACAGCTTTTAATTTTTAAATGAAATTATTGTGTTGTAAATCAGAAAAATAGAAAATGAGTTAAAGCTTGAATTTTTTGCAATTGCAAATAGGATTTTTAAGCCATTTCTTTTTTCGTATTTTTGTTTGCTTAAGAATACTTATGACAGAAGAAAACGTAATATTAGTAAACGAAAATGATGAGCAGATTGGTTTAATGCCAAAATTAGAAGCACATGAAAAAGCGCTTTTGCACCGTGCATTTTCTGTTTTTGTTTTGAATCAGCAAAATGAGATCATGTTGCAACAGCGAGCGCATCAAAAATATCATTCGCCTTTACTTTGGACGAATACTTGCTGCAGCCACCAACGCGAAGGTGAAACGAACATTGAAGCGGGAAGCAGAAGATTGTTTGAAGAAATGGGATTTAAAACCGAATTGAAAGAGTTGTTTCATTTTATATATAAAGCGCCTTTTGATAACGGATTAACGGAACATGAGTTAGATCATGTTATGATTGGATATTATAATGAAAACCCAAACATCAACACAGAAGAAGTTGAAGCTTGGAAATGGATGAAAATTGAAGATGTAAAAACAGATATTCAGAAACAGCCCGAAATTTATACCGTTTGGTTTAAAATTATTTTTGATGAATTTTATCATTATTTAGAAGATCATAAGCTTTAATCCAGACCAACCAAAAACCTAGAATGAGAGTAACCATATCAAGAAAAGCACATTTTAATGCTGCACATCGACTACATCGAAAGGATTGGTCATTTGAAAAAAACGATGCTGTTTTTGGAAAATGCAATAATCCTAACTTTCACGGTCATAATTATGGTTTAACAGTGAGTGTTACAGGAAAAATTGACCCCGAAACTGGTTTTGTTTTAGATGTGAAAGTATTAGCGGATATTATACGAGAAGAAGTAGAGATTCCGTTTGATCACAAAAATCTGAATCTGGATGTTCCAGAATTTGCAGATTTAAATCCAACGGCAGAAAATATTGCTGTTGTGATATGGAATAAAATTAGACAACGAATTCATGCCGACTTTGATTTGGAAGTTGTGCTGAACGAAACGGAACGCAATTTTGTAACTTATAAAGGAGAATAAAAAATGTCATTAAAAATAGGAGATATAGTTCCGAATTTTACTGCGAAAGACAATCATGGAGAACTTTTTGAAAGTCAAAGTGTTTTAGGAAGAAAACCATTGGTGATTTATTTTTATCCAAAAGATAATACGCCTGGCTGTACAACCGAAGCTTGCAGTTTTCGGGATCAATACGAAGATTTTAAAGATTTAGGAGCTGAGGTAATCGGAATTAGCAGTGATAGTGTAAAATCGCATCATAAATTTGCAGCTAAACATCAATTGCCTTTTATTTTGCTTTCAGATCAAGATAAAAGATTAAGAAAGCTTTTTGGAGTTCGAAATAATTTATTCGGATTACTTCCGGGACGCGTAACTTATATTATAGATAAAAATGGTTTGGTAATTTCGATTTTTGATAGCGTAAATGCTGCAAAACATATTCCGAAAGCGCTAGAAACCGTTAAAGAATTAGTATTATAAATTTAAACACAATTAATTAAACCAAATATTAGCCTAAAAACATGAGCCAAAATTTATACCCTTTGCAATTTGAACCGATTTTGAAAGAAAGAATCTGGGGCGGAGAAAAACTAAAAACAATTCTAAACAAACCAATCGTTTCAAAAATTACTGGTGAAAGCTGGGAATTATCTACCGTAGAAGGAGATGTAAGTGTGGTTGCGAATGGAGATCTTAAAGGAAAATCTTTAACGAATTTGATTAACGAAACACCAGATGCAATTTTAGGAACTAAAGTTTACGAGCGTTTCGGAAAACAATTTCCATTACTTTTTAAATATCTTGATGCAAGAGAAGATCTTTCAATTCAAGTTCATCCAAACGACAAATTAGCAAAAGAGCGTCACAATTCATTCGGAAAAACAGAAATGTGGTACGTAACTCAAGCAGATGCAGACGCAAGAATTATTGTTGGTTTTAAAGAAGATTCTAATAAAGAAGAATATTTAAAGCATTTGCATGACAATACTTTAGTTTCAATCTTAGATGATGTAAAAGCGAAGCCGGGCGATGTTTTCTTTTTAGAAACAGGAACAGTTCACGCAATTGGCGCTGGATTGGTTGTTGCTGAAATTCAGCAAACATCTGATATTACCTATAGATTATACGATTTTGATCGTGTAGATGCACAAGGAAATAAAAGAGAATTGCACGTAGATCTTGCTTTAGATGCAATTAACTATAATAAAGTAGATACGCAAAAGAAATACGAATCAAAAGTAAATACTTCAAACACAGTTGTAGATTGTCCTTATTTCACAACTAATTTTCTTCCTTTAGAAAATAAATTAGAAGTTGCTAAAAACGGAGAAACATTTACAGTATATATGTGTATTGAAGGTGACTTTGAAATCGAATATGATGGATTTAAACAGTCGTATAAAAAAGGCGATACGGTTTTAGTTCCAGCTGCGATAAATGCATTTAATTTGAGTGGAAAAGCTTCAATTTTAGAAATTTACATTTCATAGCATTAAATATAAAGAATATATGTACTTTTGCAGACGCAAATTAAAATTATAATAAAAATGGCAAACGTTAAGAATTTAAAGAAAGACATCAACTTCGTATTAGGAGATATCATTGAAGCAGTTTACTTGTTTGAGATGTCAACAACAGGAAATCCAACTCCAGAAACGAATGCTTTGATCGATGAAGCTATTGCTGCATTCGATACTTTGATCACAAAAGTTAACGCAAAGAACGTTGAAAATAAAAAAGCGCACTTCAAACAAATCAATGTTGAATTAGAACAAACTGCTAATCAATTGATTGAAAAAATCAACGCTTTATAAGCAAAAAAAAGTGTAAAAAAGTGCAAATTTATTTTGGGAAAACGAAAAACCGCTTTATATTTGCACCCGTAATGACGCCGATGTAGCTCAGCTGGCTAGAGCAGCTGATTTGTAATCAGCAGGTCGTGGGTTCGAGTCCCTCTATCGGCTCAACGGAAACCATCACAGAAATGTGATGGTTTTTTTGCTTAAAATGAGAGGCAGATTTATTTTGTAATATCAAAAAACAATTTTATATTTGCACCCGAAATAACGCCGATGTAGCTCAGCTGGCTAGAGCAGCTGATTTGTAATCAGCAGGTCGTGGGTTCGAGTCCCTCTATCGGCTCAAAAACCATCACAGAAATGTGGTGGTTTTTTTATGCCTAAAATTTAAATTTTAGATTTTAATGTTCAGATTTCACCTTGGCGTTTAGCACATTTTATTAAAAATAAATTAATGTTTTTTTAGAAATATTTTTCCTATGTTTGTTAGATAACCTAAAACCTTAAAACTGATGGAAGAAAAATCAGAATTTGAAAAATTTGAATTGCACTTAGACAGTGCTGCAAAAGACTTTTTAAAAGAAACAGCTAAATGGGCTTATTTCTTGTCTATATTAGGATTTATTGGACTTGGATTTTTAGTTTTAATTGCCATTTTTGCAGGGGCAATTTTTTCTACTATCGGAAGCACAATGCCGGGAATGGGAGCTTATGGCGCTTCGTTTGGAGCAGCAATGACTTTTGTTTATTTATTAATGGCAGCGCTTTATTTCTTTCCAGTATACTATTTATTCAAGTTTAGTTCTAATGCAAAAAAAGCATTTAGAGATAATGATTCAGAATCATTAACAAACTCATTAGGATATCTAAAATCGCACTATAAATTCATTGGAATTTTGATGGTTATATTATTAGGATTCTATGCTCTTTTCTTTGTTTTTGCTATACTAGCAGGTTTAATGGGAAGATAAGACATTCAAGATATATAAATAAAAAAAGCCCTGAATTTTCAGGGCTTTTTTGTTGGTATTAATTTGTCAACTATTCCGATACTGGAGTTTGTTGTTGTTTTTTTAAATCAATAACGTATTTTGTCAGCTTCTTTCCATAAAGAGATTTAGCCACTTTTGGTGTCATTGATTTCTGAATTGTATCAAGAAATTTGATGTTGATATCGTAAATTTCAGCTAAAGCAATATAAGGCGCTACTTCGTGATCTTTGTTGTTTAAAGCAAAGTTTGTAGCATACAAATATTTTCTTTTGATATTAGATTCTGCTCTTTTAGTTAAACTATCTAACGCTTTTTGATCTTGTCTTTTGATTGCTTTAAAACGAGGTTCAACCATTGATAGATTTTCATCTGTAAAACGAGAGTTTATTTTTTGGTATTCTTCGTATAATTCTTGGTTTTTTGATCCTGTAATTTTGGCACCAGCAATAAAGTTGTCTAAATTAGTGTCAATGTTAATATTTCCAGGTTCTGCAAAAAATAAAATATTGTTATCTAAAGAATTCGTTACACCGCGATCTAAAAATAAATACAGCATTTCAGGAGATTCTAGTTTAATATCTCTTTCAAAAGAAGCGTTTCCGTCAATTTTAATACTATCGATAGCAACAAGCGATGTATCAACAATTCTTTGGATATATAAAGTTCCGTTTTTTAATCCTTTTATGTTTCCTGTAAGGTGTAAGCCGTCAGTAGATTCTTTTTTGCTGCATGATGCAACTAGTGCAAGAGTAACAAAAGCAATTAATGTTTTTTTCATTGGTTTTTGAGATTTTGGTGCAAAATAAAGAAAATAGTTTAAATGTAATGAGCCAGAAGTTTTATTTTTATAAAAAAAATAAATCCCAATCTATTTCTAAATTGGGATTTAAAGTAATGCAAGAAAAGCTTTTACATTGAGAAGCTATAAGATTTACCGTCTTCATGAGTGTAGATGTAAATAGCATCACATTCATTGTTTCCATAATCTATAATACCATTTATAATTCCACCTTGAATTTTTAATCGTCCTTTAGAAATAAACGTGCAAGAATATTTCTTTGTTAACGCTTCAAGTACTGTCAAAGTAATAGTGGTTCCACCTGGAGCAGTAACGGTATGTGAGCCGTCTATAATATCGTAAACATTGTCAGCTAATACAGATGGAGTATCTACGCCAGCAGTTTGTCTTGTAGTGTAAGATCCAGAATTTGTGTAAACACCACCTTGTAAATCGGTTAATTTTCCGTTAGTTACTTTTCTAGTCCATTGTGGCACTGTCGCTACAGTTGTAGTGTTTTTGTATTCAATTGTTCCTTCTAGTTTAAGGTTATTGATGTAATAATCGATTCTTTCGATACTCATTATGCTTCCAGTTGTGTATATTGGTCCTGTAAGCGTGATTTTAAGTTTTCCTTTTCTAGTTAAATTATCGTCTTTGCAACCTGCTGTTCCAAAATCTAATAAAAAAACTTTAGGATAAGATGCTCCTTCTGGTGTTGTAACCGTAATTGCAGCGCAAATTCCTGGCTGTGTTTCAGCAGTTTTTGCAGTGGAAGAGTTTGCAGTAACCAAAAGGCCTGTGTTGACATCCATTGCAGTTGAAGCATCAATAGCTTGTGAAACTGCAAGATTAGTAAAGTCAATTGTTGGTGTATTGCCACTATCGTCATTACTTGAGCAAGAAACCCAAAGAAGTGCTGAAGCGCAAATAGTTGTAAGTAGAATGGCAGTTTTTTTCATGTGGTATTTGTTTTGAGTTAGATTAATAAGGCAATCAAAAGTAATAAAAAAATCTATTACAATAAAAATATCCTGTAATGGTTAATTACAGGATATTATAACGAATTTTTGATCGAAAAAGTATATTCGAAAATTTTGAAATAGTCTTTTGACAAATCAACTAAACGGATTTGTAATAATCACTTTTTGCCTTTCTAATCTTTTTATATTCTTCCCAATTAAAGCGATTTAAAAAGTCGGATGCATTTTGAGCTCCGCGAATAAAAAGATCGATTTTGGCGTCTTCGGTAAGATTAAAATTGAGCCAATTATGAGTTCCTGTATCGATATATCCGATTAGGTTTTTGAAATCTGGATTCTTTCTAAGAAATTCAGAATCGTAACCATATCTTGCTGTATCAAACATAGAACTTAATAAACTAGGAAATTTTTCATTTTTATTGATTTCATTTTTGTCATAACCTAATTTAATTCCGAAAGTTGGAGAAGCGGGAACATTTAAATTCTCATGAAAAATATCAATTGGAAAATTAGAAATAATTCCTCCATCCATAAACATTACTTCAGACGGAACAGAAGTTCGTAAGCAAGTTGCTTCGTTCCATTTGTTCCAAGCGTCTACTCCTCCAGGTATATTTTTAATTTTAAAAGGAGAAAAAAACAACGGAATCGACATTGATGCTCGAACAAAATCGGCCGGGTTTTGCACATTCGGATTCGAGTAAAATAAATCCATCATTTTTGGGAAAATAATTTTGCTTTCGGTTGTTATGTCGGCGGCAATTATCGCCATTTCACTCCAATGATCCATTCTTTTGTATTCTTCTTTGTCACCGAGATTTACTCTGTTTATTCGGAATAATTTATTGTCATCAGAAACTCCTTTTTCTCTTAAAGCTTTTAAATCAGCATAATTTTTTATTCCTTTTTGAGAAAGTAAATTGCTCATCCATTGATGGAAATTGGTTCCAGGATTTAATCCTAAATCATCTTTAAAATTATCAATAACCTGAGTTCCTTTAATAATCAATTTTAAATTTCCAGCATCGCTCAATAAAGCATCAATAAATTCTCGCGCATCGTGATCGCCGTCAACAAAATCGTATAAATTTTTATTGCATAAACAATCGAGAATCCATTCGGACTTTTCTACATCGCAAGTTCCTGCAGCTGCCATTAGCATCGTATTAATGCTTCCTGCAGATGTTCCTGCCAAACTTAAAAAACGAATTCCCATTTTTTCTAAAACATAAACATATCCGATTAAAGCAATTCCGAGTACGCCGCCGCCTTCCTGAACGAGATCAACATATTGGTAATTATATTTATCTGTGATATCGGAGAATTTTTTGTCTTTAATCTGATCTTTTAAATCTTTAATAATTGCTAGAACAGTACCGTTTTCTGTGAATTTTCTTTTATCCATGATTTCTAGAATTTAGATTTGCTTAATTTGTTGATTGTCAAAATTATAGAAATGGTTTTTTGAATGAAAGGGGAGGATAACCCTTTTTTTAAGGGTACTTTTAAGAACAAAAAAATCCCGCAAAACTTAATTTGCAGGATTTTCAGAATTTTTATTTTAGAATGATTATTTAATCATTTCAAAACTTCTTTTTACGAAAGCTGTTAATGCTTCACCTTTTAAAAGGTTTTGCGATAATTTAGCTAAATCTAAAGCTTGTTTTACCAAATGTTCTTGATGCGTTTTGTCTTCAGTATTTAAAATACTTGAAGCCAAATCAGAATTAGTATTTACAACCAAATTGTACATTTCTGGCATATTACCCATTCCGAACATTCCGCCGCCGCCAGTTTGGCTCATTTCTTTCATTCTACGCATAAATTCTGGCTGCGTAATAATAAATGGAGCTGCTTGCGAATCCATAGCTTCTAACTGAACACTGTATGCTTTTGGAATATAAGCTTCTAAAGAAGTTTTTAAAGTTTCTTTCTCTTCATCAGATAATTTAGAAATCGTGTTTTCGTCTTTTTTGATTAAGTTATCAATATGATCAGAATCAACACGTACAAAAGTTACTCCTGCATTATCATTTTCAATTTTCTGAATTAAATGCGAAATAATTGGAGAATCTAAAAGTAAAACTTCGTAACCTTTACCTTTTGCTGCTTCAATATAAGAGTGCTGTGCATCTTTGTTTCCAGCATAAAGAACTACTAATTTTCCATCTTTATCAGTTTGGTTTTCTTTTAGTTTTTCTTTTAATTCTTCTAAAGTGAAATATGTATCGTCTACAGTTGGGTATAAAACAAAAGCACCAGCTTTTTCGTAAAATTTATCTTCAGAAAGCATTCCGTATTCTAAAACGATTTTAATGTCGTTCCATTTTGCTTCAAAATCAGCACGGTTTTCGTTGAATAATGCTTTTAATTTATCTGCTACTTTACGAGTAATGTAGTTTGAAATTTTCTTAACTGCACCATCGGCTTGTAAACCAGAACGTGAAACGTTTAGCGGAATATCTGGAGAATCGATAACACCTTTTAACATTGTCAAGAATTCAGGTACAATTCCTTCAACGTTATCTGTAACGTAAACTTGGTTTTGGTACAATTGAATTTTGTCTTTCTGGATTTGCATATCATTACCCAATTTTGGGAAATACAAAATACCAGTTAAGTTAAACGGATAATCTACATTTAAGTGAATGTTGAACAAAGGCTCTTCAAATTGCATTGGATACAATTCTCTGTAGAAGTTTTTATAATCTTCATCAGATAATTCAGAAGGCTGTTTTGTCCAAGCTGGATTTGGATTGTTGATGATATTATCAACTTCAAAAGTTTCATTAACGAAATCTTCTGGAGCATCTTCTGGTGTAGGAAGTGTTTCTGTTCTAGTTCCGAATTTAATTGGAATAGGCATAAATTTATTATACTTATTCAATAAACCGCTAATTTTAGAATCGTCTAAAAATTCTAAAGAATCTTCTGCAACGTGAAGAATGATTTCAGTTCCGCGTGAAGTTTTGTCAGCTGGTTCTAAAGTAAATTCAGGACTTCCATCGCATGTCCAATGCGCAGCTGGTTCGTCTTTGTATGATTTTGTAATGATTTCAACTTTCTCAGCTACCATAAAAGCAGAATAGAAACCTAGACCAAAGTGTCCGATAATACCAGAATCTTTAGCAGAATCTTTGTATTTGTCCAAAAATTCCTCAGCTCCAGAAAAAGCAACCTGATTGATGTATTTTTCAACTTCATCAGCAGTCATTCCTAAACCTTGGTCGATAATATGGATTTTTTTAGCCTCTTTATCTACTTTAATTTCGATAATCGGATTTCCATATTCTACTTTAGCTTCGCCGATACTAATAAGATGTTTTAATTTTAAAGTAGCATCAGTACCATTAGAAACAAGCTCGCGCAAGAAAATTTCGTGGTCGCTGTATAAGAACTTTTTAATTAAGGGAAAAATGTTTTCTACTGAAACATTAATTTTACCTGTTGCCATATTTTTTATTTTTTTTATTTATTTAATGTGATGACTTTCATTTGTTCAAATAGAATACCAATTGTTTTTTGGGTGACAAAATGGCGGAAATGTTAATTTTGAAAGAAAATAATCAGATTCTAAAACGAAACTTATCTTTTCGAATCGTATATTTGTGGTATAATAATTGTTAAATGCGTAAGTATTAACTTAAAAAAAATAAGCAAAATGAAGAAAATATTTTTTATTTGTCTGATTGCCACGATGTTTTTTGCGTGTAAATCAGCTTCGTCAACAGCAGCTTCGTCAGAAGCAACTACACTTTCTACAAAACTTGACAAAAAAACTCAAGTAGCTTTAAAAGGAAATTGGGTTCTTACCAATGTATCTTACCCGGGTTCGGAGTATATCAAAGTAAATTCATTTGATCTTGCAGATTCAAAATGTTTTATCGGAAGTACTTGGAGTTTTATTTCAAACAATAATAAAGGAACAATGGCTTTAACAGCGCCAAGTTGTACTGGTTTTTCTTCACCAATTGTATGGAGCATTAACAATCAAGGTATGTTTGTTCTTAAAATTCTTGATGCTGGAGAAAAAGCTAAAAAGGTAAGAGATGGTTATTTACTTAAAGTTGCAGGTGTTACTGAGACTTCATTTCAGTTAGTCGATAACATTAATGTTGGAGGTCAGATTAAAGACGTGACTTACCAATTTCAAAGAGCCAATTAATTTTAAAGAGATAAGAATATGAAAAAGATAACTGTTTTAGGTTTAAGTAGTTTAATGGTTATAGCTAGTTTTTTTACTAGTTGTGATTCAGTTAAAAATGCAAATAATACACAAAAAGGTGCCGGAATTGGTGCAGTTGCTGGTGGTGTTATTGGAGCTGTTTTAGGAAATAATTTAGGAAAAGGCGGAAACGCTGCTTTAGGAGCTGCAATCGGAGCTGCTGTAGGTGGTGGAACTGGAGCTTTAATCGGAAACAAAATGGATAAGCAAGCTCGTGAAATCGATCAGGCTTTACCAGGCGCTTCTGTAGAAAGAGTTGGAGAAGGAATTCACTTGACTTTAAATGAAAATTCAGTTCGTTTTGATACTAATAAATCTACTTTAACTGCTCAAGCAAAAGCAAATTTAGATAAATTGGTTCCTGTATTTAATGAATACGGAGATACAGATATTCAGATTTTTGGATATACTGACAGCACAGGAAAACCAGAATATAATTTAACGCTTTCTGGACAAAGAGCTGCTTCTGTGCAAGCTTATTTAGTTGCTAAAGGATTAAAATCTAGCCGTTTCAAAACTTCAGGTTTAGGAATTGCAGATCCAATTGCAACAAATGATACGCCAGAAGGTAGAGCGCAAAACCGTCGTGTTGAATTCTCAATTACAGCAAATGACAAAATGGTAAATGACGCTAAAGCGGAAGCTGGAAAATAATTTCAAAACAAAATAAAATATAAAAAAAGCTGTTTCATAATTGAAGCAGCTTTTTTTTGACTTTAGAAATTAAACATTGTAAATTTGACCTCTCATATTACAACTCATGCTTGACATTCAAAATATATCTTTTTCATACACTGATACACCAGTTATAAAAAACGTTTCTTTTACCATTAATAAAGGTGAAAATATTGCCATTATTGGAGAAAGTGGCTGCGGAAAAAGTACGCTGCTCAAACTCATTTATGGTTTATACGATTTAGATGAAGGAAAAATTTTTTATGGTGATAAACCAATTCTCGGACCAAAATTTAATTTGATTCCGGGAATGCCGTATATGAAATATCTGGCACAAGATTTTGATTTATCTCCATATGAAACGGTTGCAGAAAATGTTGGAAAATTTCTTTCGAATGGTTTCGCGAACATGAAAAAACTTCGTGTTCAGGAATTATTAGAAATGGTCGAAATGGAACAATTTTCTAATGTAAAAACAAAATTTTTAAGTGGAGGACAGCAACAGCGTGTAGCATTGGTTAGAGTATTAGCTTTAGAACCAGAAGTTATTTTGCTAGACGAACCTTTCAGTCAGATTGATGCTTTTAGAAAAAATGCTTTACGCCGAAATTTATTTCGTTACCTAAAACAAAAAGGAATTACTTGTATTATTGCAACACACGATAGTACAGATGCTTTGTCTTTTGCAGACGAAGCAATTGTAATGCGTCACGGCGAAGTGCTTAAAAAAGACAATCCGACTAAGATTTATGAAGATCCGCAAATCAAATATGTGGCTTCTCTTTTTGGTGAGGTTAATGAAGTGGCGACGCATTTATTATTATCTTATGAAGATGAAACACATAAAACATTAGTTTATCCGCATCAATTTAAAATGGTTTCAGAATCAAGATTGATGGTGAAAATTAGAAGAACGTATTTTAGAGGAAGTCATTTTTTAATTGAAACTGTTCATAAAAGACAATTAATTTTCTTTGAAAGTGAAATCGATTTACCGCTTGAGCAAGAAGTATTTCTAGCATTAAATTATTTATAAAGACAAAGCCTATCGGGTATAAAAATATTCCGTAGGAATATCTCGTCGGTAGAAAAAAAAAGTATTATTCCGCATTTTGTGTCCTGTTGGGACACCTGATTTGGTAGAAACAAAATCTTTGATATAATCAAACGTTCCTACGGAACGTGTAATAACTCTAATCCAAATTTAATTCTACCAACGAAACATTCCTACGGAATGATTCTATTCAATAGAAAATATATTTAAAAAAAAAGAAACCCGATTGATTTCCAAAATCTCTCGGGTTTCTTTTTTAAGAATGGATGAAAATTAATTTTTCAAATATTTTTCTAAAAATTGATCTTGCTCCCAAAGTAGGTGAAGAATGTTTTCTTTCGCCACATAACTGTGTGATTCTTTTGGCAGAATAACCATTCTCGCTGGTGCACCTAAACCTTTTAAAGCTTGAAAATATCTTTCTGTCTGCAAAGTAAAAGTTCCAGGATTGTTATCTGCTTCTCCGTGAACTAATAAAATTGGAGTTTTCATTTTTTCTGCATTCATAAAAGGCGACATTGCATTGTAAACTTCTGGAGCTTCCCAATAATTTCTTTGTTCAGATTGGAATCCGAATGGAGTTAAAGTTCTGTTGTAAGCGCCGCTTCTTGCAATTCCGCACGCAAAAAGATTAGAATGCGTTAATAAATTTGCTGTCATAAATGCTCCGTATGAGTGTCCGCCGACAGCCACTTTTTTGCGATTAATATATCCTAAAGCATCAACTGCATCAATAGCCGCTGCCGCATTATCAACTAACTGCGAAATAAAGTTGTCGTTTGGTTCTGTAGTTCCTTCACCAATAATTGGAAAAGCAGCATCATCTAAAACTACATATCCTTTTGTAACCCAGTAAACAAACGATCCGTAATAAGGAAATGTAAATTCGTTTGAATTTTGAGTCGATTGCGAAGCGCTATTTCTGTCTTTATATTCTGCTGGATATGCCCAAATTAATAACGGAAGTTTCTCTTTTTTTACTTTATCATAACCAGCAGGAAGATATAATGTTCCAGAAAGTTCCAATCCGTCTTTACGTTTGTATTTGATAACTTCTTTACTTACATTTTTAATGCTTTCAAACGGATTTTTAAAATCAGTTATCGCAGTTAAGCTATTCTGTTTCTTTATATTTCTAAAATAATAATTCGGATACTCTGTTTTTGATTGAATCTGAACTAAAACTTTACCAGATTTGAAATCTTCAATTTCTATTATCGATTCTTTTTTGTCTTTATAAGGAGAAGTATAAATTCGTTTCGATTTTAAAGTTTCCAAATTAAATTCATCAACAAAAGGAAATTGTCCTTCTTTAGTGTAACCGTCTCCAATTCTGTAAAGATTATTTTTTTCGATAGCCAAAACATATTTGTTGAATGTGTTTTTTCTAGTTTCAAAAACTCCGGGATCAGAATAAACATCTTGAGAATTTCTGTCTGTAATTAATTTTGGTTGCTGACTTGGATTTGAAGGGTTTATCAAATAGGTTTTGGTATTTCTAGTGTCGTACCATTCGTCAGCAAGAACTGCTGTATTGTCATCTCCCCAAGTTATATCGTTGAAACGTTGTGGTGTTTTTGCCAATGAAGAAGGATTTTTGTCAAAAGGCGCATCCCAAAGAAAAACTTCATCTCTAAAATCAACTTTTTTTGCAGGATCTCCTTCGTCTAAAGCTACAACATAAGCTAATGTTGCAGGTTTGTCATTTCTCCAAGACATTTCTCTTTTTCCTTTTCGAACCGCCATAAATCCTTTTGGCATAATTTCGTTTAACGGAACTTCGTTAACGGTTTTAATTTCTTTTCCTCTGATATCGTAAACAATAGTTGTAGACGGAAATCTATTTAAAGGAACAACATATGAAAATGGTTTCTGAATGGTGGTAAGCATAATATAGTTGCCGTCTGGAGAAATTCTTTCTCCAGCAAACATGGCAGCTTCTTTAAATAAAACAGTTTCTCCGTTTAATTTTACTTTATACAATTCAGATGTAATGCTGTTTTCAAAATTGGCTTCATCATTTTTGTTTTTCAACATATCTGGATACGTTCTGTTTTGCGATTTTTCTCCAGAAGTATTCGAAATAATTGGACCTGTCGGCAAATCTTTTTTAGAATCTAAAAGTGCTGGCCTATTTTTTGGCAACATTTTGACTAAAATGGTTTCATTATCTGAAAACCAACTAAACGGATTTCCAAGATTGGCATTTACGGTTGCATTGGTAAGTTTTATAGCTTGTGCCGATGCTACATCTAAAACCCAAAGTTCTACACCAGAATTTGTTGTGTGTGAAAAAAGGATTTTTTTATCATTTGGAGACCAAAGAATATTGGCTATTTTCGGATTATCAGGCAGACCTTTTACCTGAATTTCATCTTTACCGCTAATTTTTCTTAACTTAAGATTCGTCACATAAGTTACAGTACTCGAAATATTAGTAACTGGATTAATTCTTAAACCAGCCAAACGAACTTCATCCTGATTTAAATCGTCAAGTGTTTTATATGTATTTCTATAAGTCAAAAGCATATTTTCCTTTTTAGTATCCATTGATACTGAAGGAGCTCTCTGATAATCGGCTAAATCTAAAATAGATTTTGAAGGTTTTTGATAAGTCAGATTCTCTTGTGCAAAAGAGGCAAAACTTATGTTTAAAAATAAGAACAGCGTAACCTTTAATTTCATAATTTGAATTTTAGTGGTTTATAAATGGGATTCAAAATGTTTGACTAAGATACTTTCATCTTGTTACATTTTATATCTGATTTTTAATTTTTTTCAGTTTTTGTAACATAAAGCTGTTCTTTTGAGAAGGAATTGTTTTTAAATAGTCTTATAATTAAGGTATATGAAATTGCTAATAACGAAAAAAAGAGTAATTTGTACTCTTATATTTTAAAGTATACGTAAATTTGCATTCTAAATTTTCAAACAAATAACAATACATATGTATCATTCAAAAATAGCTGGTTTAGGATATTATGTTCCTTCTAATGTGGTGACTAACGATGATTTGTCTAAGATAATGGATACCAATGACGAATGGATTCAGGAAAGAACTGGAATTCAGGAGCGAAGACACATTATTCGTGGAGAAGACACTACGACTTCAATGGGAGTAAAAGCAGCTAAAATTGCAATTGAGCGTTCTGGCGTTGCCAAAGAAGATATTGATTTTGTAGTTTTTGCTACATTAAGTCCAGATTATTATTTTCCAGGACCAGGAGTTTTGGTTCAGAGAGATTTAGGTCTAAGAACTGTTGGTGCTTTAGATGTTAGAAATCAATGTTCAGGATTTGTGTACGCAATTTCTGTGGCAGATCAATATATTAAGACTGGAATGTATAAAAACATTTTAGTAATTGGTTCAGAAGTTCATTCTACAGGATTAGACATGACAACACGTGGACGTGGAGTTTCGGTAATTTTTGGAGATGGAGCAGGTGCAGCAGTTTTGAGCCGTGAAGAAGATATAACAAAAGGAATTCTTTCTACGCATTTACATTCTGAAGGAGAACATGCTGAAGAGTTAGCTTTGCAAGCACCAGGAATGGGAGCTCGTTGGGTAACAGATATTATTGCAGATAATGACCCAAATGACGAAAGTTATTATCCTTACATGAATGGACAATTTGTATTTAAAAATGCTGTTGTTCGTTTTGCAGAAGTTATCAATGAAGGATTAGAAGCAAACGGTCTTCAAGTTTCAGATATTGATATGTTGATTCCGCATCAGGCGAATTTGAGAATTTCACAATTCATTCAAAATAAATTCAAACTGACAGACGATCAAGTTCATAACAATATTCAGAAATACGGAAACACAACGGCAGCATCTATTCCGATTGCTTTGACAGAAGCTTGGGAACAAGGAAAAATCAAATCTGGAGATACTGTAGTTTTAGCAGCTTTCGGAAGTGGATTTACTTGGGCAAGTGCTATTATCAAATGGTAAAATAATCATCTTACATTATATTTTTTTAAAACCTGCTTCATTTTGGAGCAGGTTTTTTTATATCTGTTTGTTAAGCTGAGGAGTTGAAAGCTGTTTTCAGCGTTTTGTCAGGCTGAGCGAAGTCGAAGCCCACGTTCCAATTGTGACGCCCTTCGACTTCGCTCAGGAAGACATAAAATGAGAATAAACAAACATGCAGTTTTTTCTTACATTTATAAAAAAAATAATTTAAATAAATTAAAGATTAATGAAGCGATATTATGTATATATTTTGAAATGTTCAGATGGAAGTTATTACACAGGAATGACAAATAATATAGATAGAAGAATGAATGAACATAATTATGGTTTGAATAAAGAGAGTTATACTTATAATAAAAGGCCTTTAGAGTTGGTGTTTTGTACAGAGTTTAACGATGTAAATCAAGCTATTGCTTTTGAAAAACAAGTGAAAGGGTGGAGTAGAAAAAAGAAAGAAGCTATAATAAAGGACAAATGGGAAGATTTACTAAAATTATCAGAATGTTTAAATAAAACAACTCATAAAAATTTTTATAAAAAGAACGTTTAGTAGTAAATTAGCCTTCGATTTTGTTCAGGAGAACACCTATTACTTGTCAGGCTTAGCGGAGTCGAAGCCCACGTTCCAATAGGAGCGCCCTTCGACTCCGCTCAGGGAGACAAAGATTGAACATAATTGTTTAGAAGTTTGTAAGGCTAAGGAGAGTCGAAGTCGTTTTAATAAAATACTAATGAAAAAAAATCAACTAGAAATAGCTTGCTTCAATTATGAATCGGCCTTAATTGCACAAGTAAATGGTGCAGACAGAATTGAATTATGCGAGAACATGAAATTGGGAGGAACTACGCCAAATTCTATTTTGGTGCTAAAAGTCCGCGAAAGTTTAAACATTAAAATGCATGTTATCATAAGACCTCGCGGCGGCGATTTTGTTTATTCTGATGAAGAGCTTACAGAAATGAAGCAAGATATTAAACAGTTTAAAAAACTAGGAGTTGATGGTTTTGTTTTTGGAATCTTGAAGGAAAATGGAAAAGTAAATAAAAAACAAAATAAAGAATTAGTGCATTTAGCGCATCCGCTTTCTTGTACTTTTCACCGTGCTTTTGATGTAGTTAAAAATCCAGAAAAATCATTGGAAACTGTAATTGAATGTGGTTTCAAAACTATTTTAACTTCTGGACAAGGTGTAAATGTTGAAGAAGGAATTCTTGCTTTAGAAAGACTTCAAGAACTAGCTGGCGATCGAATAGAAATTATGCCAGGCGGCGGTTTAAGATCTTCGAATATAAAATTGCTTCATGAAAAATTAGATCTTACATTTTATCATTCATCAGCAATTACAGATAATTCAGAAACTGCAAATCCAGAAGAAATAAAAGAATTGCGTAATTTTTTATAAACTGCTATAAAAATAAAAAAAGTCTGGAGGTGGCATCCTCCAGACTTTTCTCTACAAAAAATTATTCTAAAATATTAAAAATTCTTTCAAGGAAGAGAATTAAAACATTCCGCCTCCACCTTTATTAGTATTGTCTTCTCTTTGCTTACGTTGTAGGTTTTTAATTTTAGCACCTCCAAAGTTGTATGTTAAACCTACATAAACCGTTTGGCTTTCCCATTTAAATTGTCCTGTAACAGGATAAGGATACATGCTGTCAAAAGCATATTTCATAGTATTGAAAACGTCATTAAAACGTACACTGATGTTCATTTTGTTGTCTAACAAAGTATAGCGTGAACCAATGTCCATTTTGTACATTTCGTGACTATTATTTTGAAGTCCGTCAACACCGCCTCTGTAAAATCCGAATAATAAAAAGCTTAAACGTTTGTTTGCTTTAAAGTTTGAATTCATACGACCATTAAATGCAGCAACAGTAACTTTTCTTTCTAAAGGATTACTTTTATCGGTTGCAGCATCATATAAAAACACAACTCCTTGCTGATTAATACTTGAGAAATCTATAGATGGAGAAATGTCCCACCATTTAGTAATTTTATAATTGAATGAAGCTTCAAAACCGTATGAAGTATTGTGGTCATAATTGGTATAAGTTAGAATTTGTCTGTTTCCACTTGGATCGGTATCATCTGGAAACAACATTCTACTAATTTGGTCATTAATACTTCTAACAAAAACTCCTGCTGTAAAACTTCCTTTTTCTAACGTTTTTGTATAATTCACTTCTACAGAATTAGTAAACTGAGGTCTTAATTCAGGATTTCCAAGTGAAGTTAATAATGGAGTAGAAAACTCACGAATTGGTTTCGTTTGTTCTAAACTTGGTCGGTCAACACGACGGCTGTAGCTAAATTGAAGCGTATTTTTCTCGCTCAAATTGTAAGTGAAATAAGCAGATGGATATAGCGTAATGTAATCATCATCAAATTTAGTTTGACCATAATTTAAATTTGCTTGAACTTTATAACTTTCAAAACGTGCACCAACTTGATAACTGAATTTTTTGTATTTCTGTCCAAATGTTACATAGGCAGAATAAATATCTGTATCATAAGTATAATTTGATGATGGATTTGTAGCTAAAGGATTTCCAGTTAAATAATCATTTCCGGTTCTCGTAATTCTTGCTTCGGCTCCTGCTTCAAGAGTTGTTTTTTCGTTTAACGGATTTACGTAATCGATATTAAACGTACTTAATTTTCGGTCAGCTTTAATAAGATCGTTATAAATTACATTATTAGAAGTATTATCTGGAGCAGTAGATTTCGTATCAAAACTTGCATTTTGATCTTCTTTAGTATCACTATAGTTTCCTTCAAAATCTAGAGTGTGACCTTCTTTTTTGAAAATGTGTTTATAAGCTAAATTGTAAGTTCCCGTTGTTTCTGGTCCCCAATATCTCGATGTCTGAAATACATTCAAAAAGTCAGGATCACCATTATTATAATCAATGTTTGTGTTTACCAATCCTTTTCCTGTCGACTTATTTTGATTGGTATAGATAGATAAAGTATTGTGATCATCAATTAAATAATCCATTCCAATTTTGTACAAATAAGAATCATTGTCATTCAAAACAAAGATTTTTTGCGTAATATCTTCGTCAAATCTTCTGATTAAACCATCGTTTTGATACTTTCCGAAGTTTTGCCCAACGTTTCCGAAGAAATTTACTTTACCTGTTTTATAATTTAAATCTAAAGACTGATTGTATTTTGCCGTTTTTCCAAAAGTAATTCCACCGCTGTAACTTCCGTTAAAACCAGTATTAGCATTTTTATGCATAATAATATTGATAATTCCAGACATTCCTTCCGGATTGTATTTTGCACTTGGATTTGTAATCAATTCAATTTTTTTGATTGAAGTTGAAGGAATTTGTTTCAGCAACTGCGCTGGATCAATGTTAGACGGACGCCCGTCAATTAATACACGAACATTATCGTTTCCGCGAAGCGAAAGTTTTCCGTCCTGATCCACATTGACAGAAGGAATATTATTCATAATATCAGATGCCGAAGCTCCCGCTGTTGTCAAATCTTTTCCAACGTTAACCACTTTTCTGTCAATCTTTTGTTCAATTGTAGAACGTTCTGCAACAATATTTACACCTTTAAGCTGAGTTGCTTCTTCTTCAAGAGAAACATTTACAGTGGCAGATTTTTTGTTTTCGCTCAAAAGAACAGAACCGATAAATTTTCTAAACCCAATGTATTGAATTTCGATTGTGTAACTTTTTAAAGCAATGTTTTTAAATGAAAATTCTCCGTTGTCATCTGTGTTAACGCCAGATACTACTTTTCCATTTTCTTTAAGAGAAATAGTTGCATACGAAATTGGCGCACCATTTGACTTCTCTGTAATTTTCCCAGAAACATTTCCTGTATTCTGGGCTTGTGCTGTTGCGATTACCCCCAATAATGCAAACAGAAAGATTTTTAATTTCATGATTTTTTACTGATTATTTTGATTTGATTGATGATGATTGTGTTAGTTACTGTTTTGTTTTTTCTTTTTTAACTCCATAAATGAATTTGAAGTCTCTATTAAGACTCTTTTGTGTTTAATATGTTACAACAAATTGTGAAAAAATGTTTCGAAATTTTCGGATGCCTTGTTCTGTAAGAGATTAAGGTTTTAGTTTTTTGATAATTTTAACAATTGAAAAAGAACCATTTTTACCAAATTCAAATTCTTTTCTTGAATTTTATATGTTTTTGATTTTCTCTAATTGATGAATAAGCAGTATCTTTGCTCACTTTAAAATAAGTTTACATGTCATTACCACAAATTCTTACACCTTCTATACAAAAAGCAATACAAGCATTATTTGATGTTACTGTTGATAAAATCGAGTTTCAGACTACCAGAAAGGAGTTTGAAGGAGATATTACGATGGTAATTTTTCCGCTGTTGAAAGTAATTAAAAGTAATCCGGCTGAATTAGGAAATAAAATTGGAAATTATTTAGTAGAAAATGTTTCTGAAGTTGCTCGCTTTAATGTGGTTTCAGGTTTCTTGAATATTGTAATTTCAGATAGTTATTATGTGAATTTCTTTAACGGAATTAGAGAAAATAAGAAGTTTGGATATGTAACTCCAAATCCAGATGAAAAAGCTGTAATGGTAGAATATTCTTCGCCAAATACAAATAAACCGTTGCATTTAGGTCACGTTCGTAACAATTTGTTAGGATATTCTGTTGCTGAAATTCTAAAAGCTTCGGGTAAAAAAGTGTATAAAACGCAAATTATCAATGATCGTGGAATTCATATCTGTAAATCGATGTTGGCTTGGGAAAAATTCGGAAACGGAGAAACTCCTGAAACCTCTGGTTTAAAAGGCGATAAATTGGTTGGAAAGTATTATGTAGAGTTTGATAAAGCGTATAAAACTGAAATTAACGGTTTAATCGAAACTGGAAAAACTGAAGAAGAAGCCAAAAAACAAGCTCCAATTATTATTGAAGCGCAAGATATGCTTAAGAAATGGGAAGCTGGCGATGAAAAAGTAATTGAGCTTTGGAAAAAAATGAACGAATGGGTTTATGAAGGTTTTGCAACAACTTACACCAATCTTGGAGTTAATTTTGATAAATATTACTACGAAAGCAATACTTATTTATTAGGAAAAGATGTTGTTCAAGTAGGTTTAGATAAAGGTGTTTTTGAAAAAGATCCAGACGGTTCGGTTTGGATTGATTTGACGGACGAAGGTTTAGACCGTAAAATTGTATTACGTTCTGATGGAACCGCAGTTTACATGACACAAGATATTGGAACAGCAATTCAGCGTGTAAAAGATATGCCAGATGTTGGAGGAATGGTTTATACAGTTGGAAATGAACAAGATTATCACTTTAAAGTTTTATTCTTAATCTTAAAAAAATTAGGTTTTGATTGGGCTTCAAGTTTATATCATTTATCATACGGAATGGTTGATTTACCTTCTGGAAAAATGAAAAGCCGTGAAGGAACTGTTGTAGATGCAGATGATTTGATGCAAGATATGACCGATACAGCAAAACAAATCTCAGAAGATTTAGGTAAGCTTGATTATTATTCAGATGAAGAAAAAGCAAAACTGTATAAAACAATTGGTCTTGGAGCTTTAAAATATTACATTTTAAAAGTAGATCCTAAAAAACGTATTTTGTTTAATCCAGCAGAATCTGTAGATTTTGCAGGAAATACAGGACCTTTTATTCAATACACATACGCGAGAATTCAATCAATAATCCGTAAAGCCGATTTTGATTTTACTGCTGAAATTCAAATAGAGGAATTGCACGAGAAAGAAAAAGAATTGGTAAAACAAATCGAACTTTTCCCAGAGATAATTCAAAATGCAGCTCAGAATCATAGTCCAGCTTTGATTGCAAATTATACTTACGATTTGGTGAAAGAATATAATTCATTTTATCAGTCTGTTCATATTTTAGGAGAAGTAGATTTAACAAAAAAGATTTTCAGAGTACAGCTTTCTCAAAAAGTTGCTGAGGTAATAAATTCAGCATTTCAATTATTAGGAATTGAAGTTCCAGAGAGAATGTAAGAATTAAAATAAAAAGAAATTAAAAGCCAATAGTTTTCGAACTATTGGCTTTTTTTATTGTTTTTTTGACCTGAATGACCTTTTAACTATTGAATTCACTCGTAATTTTGCTTCAAATTAATGAACCTTTTAAATACTACTAAATACTTTTAAACATATCTCCAAATATTCATTTTTAACTATTTTGAATTAGTAAGCTTTTAGTGAAAATGATGAGGATAAATTGACCGTCTATTTTGTAGGCGGTTTTTTTATTTTAATAACTATTTATAAGTTTTGTATTATATTTATTAATGTTAAATGTATTTAAAATCTTGTTAAAATTAAATTAATTTTCTAAGTTGCGCCCCTTAATTAAAAAAGCTATAAATGAAAAAGAAAATTAAAGGGTTTGCAATTCTTGTATTCTTGTTTACTGTTCAACTATTTTTTGCACAGGAAAAAACAATTTCTGGAATTGTATCAGATGGAAACGGACCAATTCCAGGTGCAAATGTTGTAGTCAAAGGAACAAGTAATGGAGTTCAAACCGATTTTGATGGAAAGTATAAGATTAAAGCAAAAACGGGAGATGTTTTAGTGTTTTCTTACATGGGAATGAAAGACCAAGCCATTACAGTTGGGAATGCGTCTACTGTGAATGTAAAAATGCAAGAAGGTGGTGAAGAATTACAGGAAGTTGTAATTCAGGTGGCTTATGGAACACAAAAGAAAGGAGAAATCACAGGTGCAGTTACAAAAATTGATTCAAAACAATTAGAGAATGCTCAAGCTTCTAATGCTGTTCAATCTCTAAGTGGAAAAGTTGCTGGTGTTCAAATTGCTGCCAACTCTGGACAACCTGGAGATAAGCCTCAAGTACGATTTAGAGGTATTGGGTCTATTTCATCATCTAACGAGCCTTTATATGTAGTTGATGGAATACCATATAATGGAGATATAAACGCAATAGCTTCTCAGGATATTGAATCCATAAGTTTCTTAAAAGATGCATCATCGAATGCACTTTACGGAAGTAGAGGTGCTAATGGGGTAATTATTATTACAACTAAAAAAGGAAAAAAAGGACAGTTGAATGTAACTTATGAAACTAAAATAGGAGTTAATTCAAGAGCAGTTCCTGAATACGATATGATTACTGATCCAGGAGAATATTATAAAGCCATTTATAATAGAGTTAGAAATGGATTAATTTATCAAGGTCAGACACCTGCTAATGCATCAGCAACAGCAGCTCAAAATTTGATAAATGGAGATACTTATTCTTTAGGTTACAATAATTATAATGTTCCAGACAATCAAGTAATAAATTCTATTACTGGTGAACTTAATTCAAATGCTAGATTATTATACCATGATAACTGGGCTAAAAATTTGTTTAGAGATGCGTTAAGAAGCGAGCATTATTTAAGTCTTTCAGGAAGTACTGAGAAACTTAATACTTATTTATCTGTTGGGTATCTTTCTGATAATGGATATACTATTAGTTCTAATTTTAAACGTGCAACTGTTAGAGCAAATTTAGATTATACAATAAATAGTAAAGTTAAAGTTGGAGCAAATTTAAATTATGCAAATTCAAATCAAAATGCACCAATATCACAAGTTTCATCTAATACTTATAGTAATTTATTTTATTGGTCGAGAAATATAGCGCCTATTTATACAATCTGGCAAAGAGATAATAATGGAAATATTATTATGAATGCTGATGGAACAAAAGCTTATGAATTTAATAAGTCTGGTGATAGACCTTATGGCTCTAATCTTAATCCTTATGCGACTACTTTATTGAATACAAATTTAAATGAAGAAAATAAATTTGGAGCTCGAGGTTATGTTTCTGTAGACTTCCTAAAAGATTTTAATTTTAGATATAACTTAGGTTATGATTTATTATCAGGTTATTATCTAAATACTGCGACAGGACTTGGTGGAGATGCAATGGGAGTTAATGGTAGAATAGGAACTGCTACAAAGACTGATTATACAATAACAAATCAGCAATTATTGTCTTGGAAAAAAACATTTGGAAATCATAGTTTAGATATTTTAATTGGTCATGAGTCTTCAGATTTTACATCAAAAATGTTAGCTGGACAAAAAAATAATATTGTGATCCCTGATTTAGAAGTTCTAAGTAATGCAACAGTATACAGTTATTTAGATGGATATAATGATTTGTATAAAGTTGAAGGATATTTTTCGAAATTTAATTACAACTACAAAAATAAGTACTTCGTAAATGGTAGTTTCAGAAGAGATGGTTCTTCTGTATTTTCTCCTGAGAATAGATGGGGTAATTTCTATGGATTTGGAGGCGCATGGTCTGTCACGAAGGAATCATTCTTTCCTAAATCGAAATGGATTACAGATTTGAGAATAAAAGGAAGTTATGGAGAACAAGGAAACGATAATATCTATTATCCTTCAACTTCACAAATAAGTCATCGCTCTTATTTTGGGTCTTCAAGAAATTATTATGCATATCAGACTCAATACGAAATTGTACCAGATGCAGATGGAAATGCAAGTATTTTAACGGTTTATCAAGGTAACAAAGATATTAAATGGGAAAAATCTAAAAACTTAAATATTGGATTTGATATTCAATTATTTAATAGATTAAATATTGAAGCTGAATATTTTGAAAGAAATGTAAGCGATTTGATTTATAACCGACCTAACTCACCTTCCACTGGAGTTTCATTTATTACAGAGAATATTGGAGATATGTCCAATAAAGGAATAGAAATTAACTTAGGTCTTGATATATTAAAATCTGATAAAATAGATTTCAATATTTGGGCGAATGCAACACATTATAAAAACAAAGTCACTGCATTACCAAGTCCATTTACAAATGGTGTTTTCAGATTCGAAGTTGGAGCTCCTGCATATTCGTATTATTTAAGAGAATTTGCTGGTGTCGATAAAACAAATGGAGATGCTTTATGGTACATGAATCAAAAAGATGCTTCTGGAAATGTAATCGGTAAAGTCACTACAAATGTTTATGGAAATGCCACACAATACTTAAGTAAAAAAGACGCAAATCCTGATGTTTATGGAGGATTTGGAACTATGGTAAGATATAAAAATGTCACATTACAAGGTAGTTTTGCATACCAGTTTGGAGGATATATGTATGATGGACTATATCAAACATCGATGTATTCAGGCTCAGATAATATTGGACAAAACTATCATAAAGATGTAAATAAAGCGTGGTCGGTTGATAATCCAAATTCTGATATTCCGAGAATTGATCATGTTTCTACACTTCAAATGTCAGCATCAGATTATTTTTTAATAAAATCTAATTATATCAGTTTGCAAGATGTTGCATTATCATATGATTTTAAAAATAAACAGCTTTTAGATCTTGGAATTCAATCTGCAAAATTTAGTTTGATGGGTTCAAATTTAGCTTTGTGGTCAGAAAGAAAAGGTATGGATCCTAGATTGAACAATTTAGGCGCGAGAACCAATAATGGACAATCTCTGAATGTATATGGTGTAATGAAATCTATGTCGTTTGGATTAACTGTAAATTTTTAAAAACATGAAAAAAATAATAATATTATCATTGTCGTTATTGATTTTTACAAGTTGCGAAAGTGAATTTCTTGATACAACACCAGAATCGACTATTAATGATGAACAATTAGCTTCTTCAGCAGAAGCAAATGAAGCAATTATAAATGGAATTTATTCTGCTTTAAGATCTTATGGATTGTCTATAAATAATCATGAAGATTATGGACACAAATCTATTTTGGCTGCCACAGATTTAATGAGTAATGACATGCTTATGACAAAATCAAGCTGGTATAGTAATTTTTACAATTATCAAGCAAGACAGCAAACTAATACTAGGTCACGGCTGGCATGGAGTACATATTATCCGCAAATTAAAACTACAAATATTGTATTGGCGGGAATACCAGAAGGAGTTACAGATGATAAGTTAAAAGCAATTAGAGGGCAAGCATTAGCTTTAAGAGGCTACTTTTATTTTATGTTGGCACGTATGTATGGACCAACTTATATTGGAAATGAAAATAAATTATGTGTTCCTCTTTATACAGAAGTTACTTTTGAAGGTAAAGCAAGGTCTACAGTAACTGAAGTTTATACACAAATTCAAGCTGATTTGAATGAATCGGTTGAATTACTTCAAGGATGTAAGCGAAAAAATAATAATGCAGTTGATCAATCCGTCGCTCAAGCATTTTTAGCAGATGTTTATCTAGAAATGGGGAAATATTCTGAGGCGGCTGTTTTAGCTAATGCTGCAAGACAAAAATATCCATTGTTAACTGAGAACGAATGGATGCAAGGTTTTTATGACGTTAGTAATAAAGATACAATGTGGGGCGCTTCAATAACATCTGCGCAAAGCACATTTGTGGCAAGTTTCTTCGCTCATTTTGACAATACTAATGAATCAGGATATGCTGGAGGTTTAGGGATTTACAAAAACATCGACAAAAACTTATATAATTTAATTTCTGATACAGATTATAGAAAGAATGCATTTGTATCTCCAACAGGAAATTCTACATATCCATCATTACCAGCTTATGCTAATTTAAAATTTATAGATCCAACAATTGATGCAGGAGATTATATTTATTTAAGAGCGGCATCAATGTATTATATTGAAGCGGAAGCTTATGCAAGATCAGGAAATGAAGCGTTAGCTAAAAAAGCTTTGTATGATATAACAATCACCAAAGATCCTTCATATGTACTGTCAACAAATACAGGAAGTGCATTAATAAATGAAATCATCCTTCAAAAACGAATTGAATTATGGGGTGAAGGTTATGCTTGGTTTGATATGAAGCGTTTAGGTGTAGCTCTTACAAGAGATTATGCGGGATCTAACCATCCTGCGTTTGGTAAATTTAATATTCCAATAGGAGATAATAAATTTATTTTTCAAATTCCACAGGCAGAAATTGATGCAAACCCATTGATTATTCAAAACCCATTATAATAAAATTGAAACCACAAAAAAAGCCGGAAGTCTCAAAAAACTTCCGGCTTTTTAATTAACAATTAATTCTAATTACTTGACAAATTTGTCAATGATTTTATCTGTTTCTGCTTTTGCAGTATCTGGTTTCAAATCAAATAATAGAGAGTAAAGCGCTTTTCTATCAACTTTAGCTTCTAGGTTTAAATCTTTATGTCTGTCAAAAAGAGTTTGCCATTTGTCACGAACATTTTTCCAAAGAGCATTGTTTGCTACCCACCATTTTTGAGCTGCAATACATTTTACATCTGGAACTTTAGTGTAAACGTCAAATCCTTTTTCTTGTGCTAACAAAACATCTTTTCCAGCATCGTCACGAACTAATTTGTCGTTGTCTTGCTCATGATTCCATCCTGTAGGAGTGATTTCGTGAATATTTCTTCTTTTTAAAACATTATAATCGTTACGTTTTGTTTGCTCTCTTCTTGGAAGTGGCGCATCAGCAACGTTTGCCCAGTAATCTTTTCCGTCAACGTGAACCCAAGTCGAAGATCCTTCATATCTCGGACTATCATCTACTTGATATACTTTTTGAGTCCATTGACCTTTAACCGCTTTTTTGTCTAATTTTTTGTATTTCCAAGAATTTCCTTTGTCAAACGAATATAAGTCTGTGTTTTCGTACAACCAATCTTGTCTCCAGTGTTTGATAATCATATCGTCACTTACGATTAATAAGTGCTGCATTACGATTTTGTTTGGAGTGTCTTCTAATAATTCTACCCATTCTAAAGCAGACTCATGTTTTGTTTCAGATGGTTTGTATGTAAGTGAATCTTTTGGATATGAAAAAGTTTCTGTGAAATTAAATTTCACTTCGTAACAACCACACATAGATTTGATTGACTTAATGTCTTGTTGTTTCTTGTCCTGACTAAAACCAAGACTGCATGTTAAAGCCAAAGCGGCTGACAAAAAAAGGCTTTTTGAAATCATAACTTATTGTTTTGTTTTTAAATTTTTCGCAAATATATAAATTTTATTTAGAACAATTAAAAATAGTTATATATTTGTAACGATTATTAAGACTGAATTAAAATAATGAAAATAAAATTTACCCTTTTTGCTGGATTTCTTTTTTGTGTTAATGCTTTTGCACAGCAAAAAGACACTATTAATTCGCAAGAAAAATTATCTGAGGTTGTAGTTACTGGACAATTTGAACCGCAGTCCATAAAGAAATCGGTTTTTAATGTTAGAGTAATTTCAAGCAAGGATATTAAAAATCTAGCGGCAAATAATTTATCAGATGTGTTAAATCAGTATTTAAATATAACTGTGAGACCAAGTGGTACAAGCGGACGTTCTACTGTATCTTTATTTGGATTAGATGCTCAATATTTTAAAATATTAGTTGATAATATTCCTTTGGTAAACGAAGCTGGTTTAGGTAACAATACAGATTTATCACAAATTAATCTAGACGATGTAGAGCGAATCGAAATTGTTGAAGGTTCTATGGGTGTAGTATACGGAGCTAACGCTGTAAGTGGAGTTCTTAATATCATTACAAAAAAATCTTCGACTCATAAATGGAATATTACGGCTACTGTACAAGAAGAAACAGTAAAAGACGAATATGCACTTTTTGATGAAGGACGTCATATACAATCGTTAAGAGCGGCTCATACCATCAATGACAATTGGTTTGTTAGTATAGGTGCAAATCGAAATGATTTTCAAGGATTTTTAGATGATAAAAATGGGAAAGATTATGATGTTAATGATCAAACCAGAGGTTATAGATGGCTTCCAAAAGAGCAACTAAATGGAAACGCTTTAATTGCATATAATAAAGGTTCTTTTAAAATTTTCTACAAATTTGAATATTTAGATGAAGATATTGATTATTACAATGCAACGGTTCAATCTGCATTTAACCCAGTCTTAGGATCTTATACCTATTCGAATGACAAAAGATATTTGAGTAACAGATATTTTCATAATTTAAATGCAACTGGAAAACTTTTTACCAGATTAAATTATAATGTTTCTCTTTCGCATCAAAAACAAGAGCGAAATGTTGAAGATTTTAAATATTATTTTCAGAGAAAAAGTGAAGGAGATAATGTTACTGTAAAAGATCAGTCAATGGAAGTTCTTTATTCTACAGGAACTTTAAGTAACTTTTTTACAAACAAAAAATACGATCTTCAAATAGGATATGAGTTTGTAAACAATCAAGGATATTCTTTAGTTCAGGAAGCAAATAATATTTTTGTTCCAATTCGTAAAACACTTGAAAACTATGATTTCTTCGCTTCAGCAGAAATTATGGCAACCGATAGATTTTCAATACGACCAGGATTGCGATTTTCTGCTCAATCTAAATTTAAAGATCAATACGCTTCTTCGCTTAATTTAAGATATTTATTTGATGGCGGAATCGAACTTAGAGGTTCTTATGGTTCATCATTTAGAACACCAACTTTTGAAGAATTATACTCAAAATTGATTTTTGACGGACATTTTTTTACCGGAAATGAAAATCTAATTCCAGAAACTAGTACATCTTTTGAGGCTAGTTTAAAAAAGTCAACTACTATTGGTTCACGTTTACAAGTTGCTAATACATTTTCTGGAAGCTACTTAGATGTTAATGACAGAATTGATATGGCCTTAGTGCGATATAATCCAGATACAGGAAATCCAGAATATCAATATATCAATATCAGTAAATATAAAATGTGGAATTTTTCTACAATGAATCAATTTAGATATAGAGATTTGACATTTAATGTTGGTGCGGCGGTAGTTGGGGTTTCTAGAAAGATAGAAAATCAAGTATTTGCATCAGATGATAAATTTCTTTATTCATTTAACATCAACAGCAGTGTTTCTTACTTAATTCAGAAATGGGGAACTGTATTATCTGCATACTATAAATACAACGGAAAATCACAGCAATTTATTGAAGGAGCTTCAGAATATGTTATTTCTGACATTGATCCAAGTCATTGGCTTGATGCAAGTATTAGAAAATCTTTCTTCAAAAATCATCTAGATGTTACGGTAGGAGCAAGAAACATTTGTAATGTAACAAATGTTAGGCAAACCAACACGAATCAATCTGCGGGACACGCGGGAGATTCTAATGTTTTGCTTGCTTATGGGCGCTCTTATTTTATTAAACTTTCATATAATCTTAATCTTTAAATATAAACTAGAATACAAATGAAAAAACTATTATTTTTATCACTTTTCGTTTTATCATTAGCCTCTTGCTCAAGCGATGATAACAATGCGGCTGAAGTAAATGGAGTTGCTTTTGCGACAACTTCATTAAACTTAACTGCGACTGAAACTCCTGTTGTGATTAATTTCGCAGCACCAACTTCATCGGCAGGATCTTTAACAGTTACTTACACAGAAAATGCTGTGGCAGAAGGAACTGATTATGCTACAGTACCTGCTGCTGCTGCAAAAACTATTGTTGTTCCTTTTGAAAAAAATGTTTCTTCTGTAAGTTTTACTTTTAAGAAACTAAAAGAAGCTGTTGAAGGACAAGTGAAAAATGTTGTTTTTACAATTTCAAGCAACACGATCAATGCTATTTTAGGTGAAAACAAAACGGTACAAGTTAACTTTAATGAAACAGCTTATACTGGTGGTATTTTGAGTGCTGATGTTGGTGGACCAAATCAACCAAATCAAGTTTACTTAGATTTAAGTTCAGGAACATCTGTAGCTGTAAATAGAGGAGCTTGGGATTTCGGATTTTCAACTGGTACAGATTTTAGAGTGGTAATTAATGGATCTCTAAAAATGGCTGTTAAGAAATTAGAAACATCAGACATTACTTTAACTCAAACTATTAATGCTGATGTATCTGTTGGAGCAGGTACAACTGCATCTTCTAATGGATATGTAGATAATCCAACTGGTATCTTAGCTGGTGCTGGAGCAGGAATAGGAACTGCAATCGCAGAAGTTTCTGCAACAGATGCAGATAATAAAGTATATTTAGTAAATATGGGATTTGCAGTTGGTACTGCAGTACCAACTGCAGGATCTGTTATTGTTGATGGTGATTCAAGAGGATGGAAAAAAGTTAGAATTTTAAGAAACGGAACAGGATATAAAATTCAATATGCTGATTTAGCTTCTACAACTTTTACAGAAAAAACAATTACAAAAGAAGCAGCTTACAACTTTACATTCTTTAGCTTGACTTCTGGTAATACAGTTTCAGTTGAACCACAAAAAGCGAAATGGGATTTAAATTTCACAGTTTTCACAAACTACTTAAATACAGGTAGCGAAGTAACTTACGGATATTCTGATTTCATTGTTTCTAATATGAAAGGTGGCACTCAAGTGTACCAAGTTTTGGTTACTGCAGATGTAACTTATGCTGGTTTCACAAAAGCAAAAGTTGTTGAAGCAAACTTTACACCTTCTGCAACAGACCAAAGAATAATTGGTGCAAACTGGAGAAATGGTGGAGGACCAAGCACATTGCCAAGTATCAGAACAGATCGTTTTTATGTAGTTAAAGATGCTGCTGGAAACTATTATAAAGTTAAATTCTTAGCAATGTCAAATGAAGCAGGAATTAGAGGGCATGTTACTCTAGAATCTGCTATCTTAAAATAATTTTAAAATGAAAATCTAAAAAATATAAAGATTATTCATTCTAATATATAATGCAATGCATTAAAATTTAGTTAATCATTAGCTTTGTTTTTTTTATTTTTTTTGATTTAGAGGTTAGATTTATCTAACCTCTTTTTTTTGTTCTACTTTCTTACTAAATTGAATTAGAAACAAAATGTTATTCTATCTTTGCACAAATTTTTCTGCAATAAGTTAACAATTATTTAATTGGTTTAATTTTTGAATGCAGACCTTATATACTTTTATAATAATTAAGTGAATACAAAATCTTATTTTTTTCAGTCTTTTTCAATCGTTGCGTTAGCGCTGGTTGCTTTTATTGGGTTCAAACAAATCCTTCCAGACAAGATATTTTCAGACAGTAAATTAGATTCTAAAAACATATTAATTGATAGTTTGCTTTTAGAGTCTGTGGCTAAAGATTCTCTTTCTTTAGACGACGATAGTATTGCCGAAAGTGAAAGAGAATTAAACAATCAGAAAATTGTTTTTGATCAAACAGAAGGAATCGAATTTCCAGCAGAAACATTCGAAAATTATAAAGGATATCAATACCTGATTTCTTTCTATGAAAAATTGTATCAGTTAGAAAGAAATCCGCAAAACAAAGTTAGAATTGCCTATTACGGAGATTCTATGACCGATGGAGATTTAATCGTTCAAGACGTTCGTAATAATTATCAAGAACGTTTTGGAGGAAATGGAGTTGGATTTGTTTCTATTACTTCAGAATCTGCAGCATCAAGAGGTTCTGTAAAATCTACTTATTCTAAAAACTGGAAAACACAATCGTATTTAAATGTAAAAAGACCAACAAGTCCGTTTGGAGTTAACGGACACGTGTTTTTTGCGAATGATAAATCAAATTCGACTTGGGTTCAGTACGAAGCTGGACTTAGCAAATATTCTACTTCTTTAGATAATGCCACTTTATTTTACGGTCGCGCCTCTAAAACAGGAAAAGTGAATTTTATTATAGGAAAAGATACTATTAGAAAAAGCCTTTCGCCAAATAACTTAGTGAATACACTGAGAGTTTCTTCTGGAAATTTAAAAGCATTCAAAGCTAATTTCGTTCAAGCAGATTCTATTCCGATTTACGGATTTAATTTTGATAACGGAATCGGAGTTCACGTTGATAATTTCTCTCAAAGAGGAAATTCAGGACTTCCTATTTCAATGTTTAATGCCGACGTAATGAGAGCGTTTAATAACAATCTAAAATACGATTTGATTATTCTTCATTACGGAACAAATGTTTTAAATTATGGAACCAAAAATTATTCTTGGTATGAAAAAGGAATGACAAAAACGGTAAATAAAATTAAAGAATCTTTTCCAGGAGTTTCGATTTTAATTGTTTCTACAGCAGATAAATCGACTAAATATGATATGGAAATGAAAACCGATTCTGCAGTTGTTCCTTTAATGAAAGCACAAAAACATTATGCGTTAGAAACTCAGGCAGGATTTGTAAATTTATATACCTTAATGGGCGGCGACGGCTCGATGATAAAATGGGTTGATGAAGCTCCAGCAAAAGCCAATAAAGATTACACGCACTTTAATCAGCGTGGAGCAAAAGCTATTGGAAATTTATTGTACGGGCAATTAAATAAAGGGTACGAAGAATATAAAGTGCTACGAGAAAAAAGAGATGCCGAAGGGACTAAGCCAAAACCAGTAAAAAGAGCCAAATCCGATTCCGTCTCAATAACACAAGACAGCTTATGATGAATAAACTAATAGTATTCTTTTGTTGTCTTTTTTTTGCAACAAATGAAAAACCTCCAAAAACAGATATATATCCAATACCTAAAAGTATGATTCAAAAAGTGGATACCGCAGCGATTGAAGCGCCTTCTGATGGTCAAATTTATAATACGAAAGTGTTGCATGACTTTTTTAAGAAATTAGAAAAAAATGAAAATCAGAAGAATCAAAAAATCAATATCGTGCATATTGGAGATTCTCATATTCAAGGAGATTTGATGACCAATGAAATCAGAAAAAATCTGCAGCAAAAGTTTGGAAATGCTGGACGCGGTTTAGTTTTTCCGTATCAATTGGCAAAAACAAACGGATCGTACAACGAGCGTTTTAAATCTAATCGTACTTGGGAAAGTTATAGAAATATTCACCCAGTAAAAAGCTGTCCTGTTGGTTTATGTGGAATTGGACTTTGGAGAGATTCTGGCGGATTTGTAGTAGAAATGAATGTTAAAGACCCAGCGTATAAATTCAATACCATAAAAATTATTACGCCACAGAATCAGAATATGTTTGACTTGGCTGTTTCATCCAAAATAAATTCGATTCAAACAACAGAGCGAAAAATCATTACACATAAAATTAAAAAAGGTGAAGTTTTAGGAAGCATTGCAGACAAATACAATGTTTCGGTTGCAGAAATTAAAAGAGACAATCGCTTAAAAGGAAATAATATTCGCGCGGGAAGAACTTTAAAAATTGCAACAAATGAAACGAGAGCAAAAACAGTTTCAATGTCTGAATTTGTGCCTTTATCGATAGAATCTGACTCTTATTCTCATTATTATAATTCAGATAATGCTTTAAGCCGAATTTTTCTAGTTCCAAATAAAGAAGCAAAAGATTACGAGTTAAATGGAATTGTTTTAGAAAAAGATACTCCCGGAATTCTTTACAGCGGAATTGGCGTAAATGGAGCTAAATTTTCAGATTATAATAAATATCCGTTATTTTTTGAACAATTGAAAGCCTTGCATCCTGACTTATTAGTTTTTTCATTAGGAACAAATGAAAGTTACGATCATCTGGATTCTAGTAATTATATTAAAGAATTACGCGAGTTTATTGCAAATATAAAAGCACAAAAAATAGATGCACCGATAATTGTAATGACACCGCCGCCATCATTATTGAGAAGAAAACCAAACACTTATATTGATGATTACACACGACAAATTATCGATATAGCTCAAAAAGACGGTTTTTCCGTTTGGGATTTGTACGATGAATTTGGTGGAATGAGCGGAATCAAACAACTAAAAGTACAAGGATTAATTGGACCAGATTGGGTTCATTATTCAAAAAAGGGATACGAGAAACAAGGAAATTTGTTTACACAGGCGTTTTTAAAAGCATACGATAATTTTAAATTAAAGAATTAAGTTGACAACAATAGATAGCATTAATAATTGGTTCATTCAAAATTTTGGTGCAATTACAATAGAACAAGTTAAAAGTTGGTTCGTTTATAATGAAGACGAAAAACTTTTATTTAATACCGGTTTATTCTTAGGCCTATTTTTGGTTTTCTATTTTGTGTATGGTTTTTTACGCAAAACATTTTATTTGAGATTGACGTATGTTATTCTCTTCTCACTATTCTTTTACTATAAATCGAGCGGAATTTATTTTCTGTTATTACTGCTTTCGTCAGTTGTAGATTATGGTTTAAGCCAGATTATTTACAGAGAAAGCCGTGATAATGTCAAGAAATTGTATTTGGTAATTAGTGTTATTTTGAATTTAGCGCTTTTGGGTTATTTCAAATACATGAACTTTTTGATTTTCACTTACAATGATATGTTTCATGGTAATTTTGCACTTCATAATGTTTTTCTTCCGGTTGGAATTTCGTTCTACACTTTCCAGTCAATGAGTTATATTATTGAGATTTATCGAAAAGAAATCAAACCAACCAAAAATTATATCGAATATTTATTTTTCGTTTCGTTTTTCCCGCAGTTAGTTGCTGGGCCAATTGTGCGTGCGAAAGATTTTCTGCCTCAGATTTATCAAAAATTAAACCTTACGAGACAAGATGTAAACAATGCTTTGTTTTTAATTATTGGAGGTTTAATAAAGAAAACAGTAATCTCAAATTATATTTCGGTAAACTTTGTAGACCGAGTTTTTGATACGCCGTTGAGTTATACTTCATTCGAAAATTTAATGGCATCGTACGGATATGCCATTCAGATTTATTGCGATTTCTCTGGGTATTCAGATATGGCAATTGGTATTGCATTATTACTCGGATTTAAATTGCCAGAAAACTTTAGAACGCCATACAAATCAACTTCGATTACCGATTTCTGGAGAAGATGGCATATTTCACTTTCAACTTGGTTAAAAGACTTTTTATATATTTCTATTGGAGGAAACCGTAGTGGATCTTTTGCAGGATATTTATTTCCGAGTTTATTTTTCTTCGGATTATTGCTTTGGGGAATTTCTAGTTTTAACGAAAGTATAATTCCGCTTATTATTGCTGGAAGCAGTATTTTTGTTTTCTGTTTGTCATTTTTACTTTCAAGCAAAATAAAACAAACCTTAGTAACCAACTTCAATTTGTTTACTACAATGCTTTTAGGCGGTTTATGGCACGGAGCGGGAGCGCAGTTTATTGTTTGGGGAGCTTTACACGGATTAGCTTTAGCGGTTCATAAAATTTTTATGGAATTCTTTCCTTCTAAAAAAGATAAAAGTCCGAATTTCTTGTGGAGATTTTTCTCTATCGTAATTACTTTCCATTTTGTAGTTTTCTGTTGGATTTTCTTCCGCGCAAGAGATTTTGAAACAGCTTTGCAAGTAATTAATAATATCGGACAATTAACTTTCGAACCAGAACTTTGGAAAACAATTATTCTAGGTTACAAAAATGTATTTGGATTAATGTTATTCGGTTACATTTGGCATTTCTTACCAGAAAGTTTCACAATAGGAATGAAATCTATTTTTGATAAAACACCAATTTTAGTAAAAGCAATAATTTTGGGATTTGTTTACTGGATTGTTTATGCAACAGCTGTGGCGGGTTCGCAACCTTTCATTTACTTTCAATTCTAAAATAAAGGTTCAAAGAGACAAAGTTACAAAGGCGCAGAGGTTTTTCTTCTTGCGTCTTTTTTCTTTTTGCCACAGATTAAAAGATTAAAATGATTTTTTTCACGCAGATTTTGCAGATTTTAGCAGATTTTAGCAGATTTTATTTTTAAATAATAATCTGTATGAATCTGCTAAAATCTTTTTAAATCTGCGTGAAAAAACTTTGCGATCTTACGAGAAAAAAAACATAGCGTTCTTTGCGTATCCCGATGGCTATCGGGATTGCGAACTTTGCGGTTAAAACCACACAAATAAAAATTGCCTGAAATATCTAATTAGATTATCTTTGCACTTCAAATAAAGAAAATAATATGTTTGATAATTTAAGTGATAAGTTAGATAAAGCGTTCCATATATTAAAAGGACACGGTAAAATTACAGAAGTAAACGTTGCCGATACCTTAAAAGAAGTTCGTCGTGCCTTACTTGATGCCGATGTTAACTTTAAAATTGCGAAAGATTTTACCGCAAGAGTAAAAGACAAAGCAATTGGTCAGGACGTATTGACAACCTTACAGCCAGGACAATTATTAGTAAAACTGGTAAAAGATGAGTTGACAGAATTAATGGGTGGAGATGTTGCTGGTATTAACTTATCAGGAAATCCAACTGTTATTTTGATGTCAGGACTTCAAGGTTCTGGTAAAACGACTTTCTCAGGAAAATTAGCTAATTTTCTAAAAACTAAGAAAAATAAAAAACCACTTCTTGTAGCCTGTGATATCTACCGTCCAGCGGCGATCAATCAGTTGCATGTTGTGGGAGATCAAATAGGTGTTGAGGTTTATTCAGAACCAGAAAATAAAAATCCTGTAGAAATTGCTCAAAACGCAATTAAACATGCAAAAGCAAACGGATTTAATGTTGTTATCGTCGATACAGCAGGACGTTTAGCAGTAGATCAGGAAATGATGGATGAAATTGCACGTGTTCATAAAGCAATTCAACCACAAGAAACATTGTTCGTTGTAGACTCTATGACAGGACAAGATGCTGTAAATACAGCAAAAGCTTTCAACGATATCTTGAATTTTGATGGAGTTATCTTAACGAAATTAGATGGTGATACTCGTGGTGGAGCGGCGCTTTCAATCAAATCGATTGTAAACAAACCAATCAAATTTGTTGGTACTGGAGAAAAAATGGAAGCAATTGATGTTTTCTATCCAGAACGTATGGCAGAGCGTATCTTAGGAATGGGAGACGTTGTGTCTCTTGTTGAAAGAGCTCAAGAGCAATTTGATGAAGAAGAAGCAAGAAAACTTCAAAAGAAAATCGCTAAAAACGAATTTGGTTTTGATGACTTCTTAACGCAAATTCAACAAGTGAAAAAAATGGGTAATATGAAGGACTTGGTTGGAATGATACCAGGTGCATCAAAAGCCATGAAAGATGTAGAAATCGAAGATGATGCTTTTAAACATATCGAAGCAATCATTCACTCGATGACTCCAGGAGAAAGAAGCAAACCGGCCATTATCGACGTAAAAAGAAAAGCCAGAATCGCAAAAGGTTCAGGAACTAAAGTCGAGCAAGTAAATCAGTTAATGAAGCAATTCGACCAAATGAGCAAAATGATGAAGATGATGCAAGGTCCGGGCGGAAAAAACCTGATGAAAATGATGGGAGGTATGAAAGGAATGCCGGGTGGTATGCCAGGCGGAATGCCAAAATAATAAAATTAAAAGTTTCAAGTTTAAAGTTTCAAGTTATGAAACTAAACTTGAAACTTTTTTCGATAAAATAAATATGAATTTAGTTTCAACGTCAAACCTGAAACTTGAAACAAAAAAACTTTAAACCTGAAACAAAAACAATGCAACTACTAGACGGTAAAAAAACATCTAACGACATTAAAAACGAAATCGCAGCCGAAGTTCAAGCTATAAAAGATGCTGGAGGAAAAGTGCCTCATTTAGCAGCAGTTTTAGTTGGAAATAATGGAGCAAGTTTAACTTACGTAGGAAGTAAAGTAAAATCATGTCAAGAAATTGGCTTCGATTCTACTTTAGTTGCTTTACCAGATACAATTACTGAAGAAGAACTTCTTGCAAAAATTAAAGAGCTAAACGAAGATGATAACCTAGATGGATATATCGTTCAGTTGCCTTTGCCAAAACATATCGACGAAGAAAAAATTCTTTTAGCTATTGATCCAGAAAAAGATGTTGACGGATTTCACCCAACAAACTTTGGAAGAATGGCATTAGAAATGGAAACATTTATTCCAGCGACACCATTCGGAATCATGCAATTGTTAGAGCGTTATAAAGTAGAAACTGCAGGGAAACATACCGTAGTAATTGGAAGAAGCCATATTGTAGGGCGCCCAATGAGTATTTTAATGAGCCGTAAAGGAAATCCTGGAGATTCGACAGTAACCTTGACGCACAGCCGTACTAAAAATTTAGAAGAATTTACTAAAAATGCCGATATTATTATTACAGCTTTAGGAGTTCCAGAATTTCTAAAAGGAGATATGGTAAAAGACGGAGTTGTTATTATCGACGTTGGAATTACTCGTGTAGACGATGCTTCAAACCCAAAAGGATACGTAATTAAAGGAGACGTTGATTTTGACGGTGTAAGTAAAAAAGCATCTTTCATTACGCCAGTTCCAGGTGGAGTAGGACCAATGACAATTGCGATGTTATTAAAAAATACACTTTTAGCAAGAAAAATGAGAAGCGCAAGAAATCAATAAATCTGCGAAAATATATAAACCAAGCCTGCTTAATCGAGCAGGCTTTGTTGTATACAAGACTAAACAAATTTCTCCAATATAGTTGATTCTGGCTATGTTTATTTAAATAAAGTGAAACGCCTTTTCTACAGTTACAATATCTATGTCTCTATGTGTTTAAAAACCATTTTAATATATTATTAATACTTTAAACTTTTGGTTCTTAAAAATAAAGGATACTTTTGCACCACTTAAAAAACACTTCTCCAAATGGACGATTATTATTCGTTAGTATTAAATTAAAAGTAGCATTCTGAATTTCAAAATGCTGCGATAAAACACGTTATTTTGAAATGAAAGCCTTTTACACAAACAACAACGGATTAGTTGAAATCTCAAAATGGACTTCAAATTGCTGGATTCACATCGAATCTCCATCAGAAACAGATAAAAATTATTTATTAGAAGAACTTCAGATTCCCGAAGCTTTTTACAATGATATCGAAGATATCGATGAAAGACCTCGTATCGAAATCGAAGACGGTTGGACTTTGATTATTATGCGCATTCCCATTAAAAGTGGCGATATCAAAATTCCTTTTCATACCGTTCCGCTCGGAATCATTTTTAAAGATGATATCTGTGTTACAATCAGTTTTTATAAAACAGAAATCATAGCCGATTTTGTGTCATATTCGCAACGCAAAAACATCGAAATCGAAGATAATTTCAATTTAGTGCTCAGATTACTTTTGTCATCAAGCGTTTGGTATTTAAAATATCTGAAACAAATTAATCACAAAATAAAACAGGCGGAAGATAATTTAGAGAAATCGATCAAAAATGAAGAATTGCAAGCCTTGCTTCAAATCGAAAAATGTTTCGTATTCTTCATCACATCTCTAAAAGCAAATGATGTCTTATTTCAAAGAATTAAAAATCTAAAAGCGCACAAAGCCAATTACGATCCAGAATTACTAGAAGATGTCGAAATCGAATTAAATCAGGCGCAGGATACAGCCAATATTTACAACAACATCTTAACGGGAATGATGGATGCTTACGCTTCGGTAATTTCAAATAATATGAACAACATCATGAAGCAAATGACTTCAATTTCCATCATATTAATGATTCCAACCTTAATCGCCAGTTTGTACGGAATGAACGTGCCAAACGGCTTAGAAGAAAGCAAATACGGAATCTGGATTCTATTGCTCGTTTCTGTAATTCTGTCCGTTTTCGGTGTATTTTTATTCAAACGTAGAAGATGGTTCTAAAATAAAAGTCAAAAAAATAAAAGCCTGTTCGTTAAGAATGGGCTTTTTTTGTTTTATATTTTGGGCGTGACCATTTTTGCGAAAAGGCGCTCCAATCTTTGTAAATATGCGCGCCTTTTCGCAAAAATGGTCGGGCTATCCGCGCTACTTCGGTAGCCAGCTTCTATCCCTCACGCAACTGTACGTAGAGACCTAACAGGTTTTCAAAACCTGTTAGGTCTCTATAAAAAAAATTACACTTTTTTATTTGTCAATTCAAAATAAATAATAACTTTGTAACGCAAAGTACTTTAATTATGAATCAAAAGCACCAAGAAGATTTAGCACACATTCGTTCCATGATGGAGCGTTCTTCAAGATTTATATCATTAAGCGGACTTTCGGGAGTCTTCGCTGGACTTTCAGCTTTAATTGGAGGAATATACGTCTACCAATTATTTAAAGCTAACGGAATGGATTATCTAAATGATGAACATAGATTGTATACTACAAATCTGGTTTCAGAATTATTTTGGATTGGTATTGCAATTTTAGTTTTTGCATTTGCATTCGGAATCTTTTTTACAATAAGAAAAAGTAAAAAATACAATTTACCAATCTGGACTTCTGCAACAAAGAAAATGCTGTTTAATCTAGCAGTTCCACTTTTAGCTGGCGGTGTATTTTGCTTAGCGTTAATTTATCATGGATATTTTGGTTTAGTAGCGCCATCAACATTAATATTTTACGGATTAGCTGTTATAAATGCAGAAAAATATACTTTTTCAGATATTAAATATTTAGGCTTTTCTGAACTAATTTTAGGATGTATTTCGCTTTTTTATATTGGATATGGCTTATTGTTTTGGATCTTAGGATTCGGAATCCTACATATCGTATACGGATTAGTGATGTTCAAAAAATACAAATAACCCAATGGGAATTATTGATAAATTAAATAAAGATTTTGAAAGCCGTGTCAGATTAGGTATTATGTCTATTCTGATGGTTAACGACTGGGTAGATTTTACCGAGATGAAAACGCTTTTAAATATCACCGATGGTAATTTAGCAAGTCATTCTTCTGCGCTCGAAAAAGCTGCATACATTGAAGTAAAAAAAGAATTCGTAGGCAAAAAGCCAAAAACCTCTTATCAGGTAACCGATTTAGGACGTGCGGCTTTTAAAGAACACTTATCGTACCTTGAAAAATTAATGAAATCTTAAATAACACTATTTTTTTACCCAAAAACTTTGAATTACAAAGTACTTTTAAATTTATCAATCATGAAAAAACATCAAATTATTTTAGCTTGTACAGCAGTTTTTATACTGCTTTTTTACAACGAATCTGTTGGAATCAATATTTCTATTTTTGGCGTAATCTTAACGCTATTAATTAGTTACTTCTTTCAGGAGAAATTTGTAGACCGATCACATTTAGTTTTGGTAATGACGTCTATTTTGTCTTGTTTTGCTTTTGCTTGGTACGGAGACGCAGCATCTTTCTTTGCATTAGCTTTATCAATTCTTTTTCTTCAATTCAAAACACAAGATGGAGAACTCAAAACAATACAAGTTTTTCCTTTAATATTCTTAAACGGAATTACGTCTATAGGACGAATATTTATTTTCAAACAATGGCTTCCAGAACGAAAAATACATAATGATTTTGCTAAAAAACTTGTGGCTTTTGTTGTTATTCCAGTGATATTTTTAGGATTATTTTTCATTGTTTACTCTTTCGGAAGCGATCATTTCTCATCATTATTCACAGATTATACATTAGATATCAATCTGCCTCAATTAATAGCGATGTGTATTTTAGGATTTTACATCTCGTTTAGTTTCTGGAATTATTGGATCCCAGATGTTTGTTATGAATACAATTCAAAATTGAATAATGATTTTACAAATGTTTCTGAAATAAAAAACCAAAGCACCTTTTCGTTTCTAGATCTTGATTTCGAAAGAAAAAGTGGTCAGATTACCTTGTTTTTATTGAATATTATGCTCTTAGTTTTTATTGGAACTTACAACTATGAGCAATTCTTTGAAGTTGTAGAAAAAACAAATCTAAGTTCAGATACACACGAAAGAGTAAATGCTGTTATCTTTTCTATCTTGATGGCAGTCGGTGTGATTATGTTTTATTTTAAAGGAGGTTTCAATTTTGATGAAAAAGCTTCTTCTCTAAAAAAACTGGCTAAAGTTTGGCTTGTGTTAAATGTAGTTTTAATTGTTAGTGCCATAATTAAAAACACAGAATACGTTTCTTTTTATGGATTAACTTATAAAAGACTAGGAGTTTATGCCTTTTTGATTTTAGCCATTATTGGATTGATAGTTTCATTTCAGAAAATTACTAAACAGAAAACCAACGCATTTTTATTCAATCAAATGATTTGGTATTTTTATGCAACAATACTTTTATGCAGTTATATAAACTGGGGAAGTTTAATTACCAATTATAATATTTCTGTAAACAAAGGAGTGGAACCAGTTTTCTTAAGCAGTTTAAATTTTAATGATGATACGCGACGAGAATATTTCTTGCAGCATAATTTGGATGGGAAAAATACAGAAATTAGAAGAGAAGAATTGATTTCATTTTATCAGAATTCAAGTTTTTTGTCTAAAGCGCTTTACTATGAATTTTTAAATAAAGAATATAAATAACTCAAAAAAGAAATCCCATTCATTTATTGAATGGGATTTTTTTATTTATTATCTCCTCTTTTTTTAAATCGAGGATCGTGTTTAGAAATAAACGGCGTTCTTCGACTCGAACTTTGATTTTGATTCGAATTTTGGTTTTGATTTGAATTTGAGCTTTCGACTTTTGGAAAACTTGCTTCTTCAGTTTTACTCGAAGGCTCAATTAACTGATTCAATTCTTTAATTTCATCATCGGTTAAATCACGATATCTTCCAACAGGAACATCCAAAGAAATATTAATAATTCGGATACGTTTTAGTGCAGTAACTTCGTAACCCAAATATTCGGACATTCTTCTAATCTGACGGTTTAAACCTTGCGTCAAAATGATTTTGAAAGTGTATTTGCTGATTTGTTCGACTTTACATTTTTTAGTAACGGTATCCAAAATCGGAACTCCATTTCCCATTCTCTGAATAAATCGATCAGTAATTGGTCTGTCAACTGTAACCGTATATTCTTTTTCGTGGTTGTTTCTAGCGCGTAAAATCTTATTTACGATATCACCATCATTTGTCATGAAAATTAATCCTTCACTGGCTTTATCTAATCTTCCGATTGGGAAAATACGTTTTGGATAATTAATATAATCTACAATGTTATTTTGAACTTCTAAATTCGTCGTACACTCAATTCCAACGGGTTTATTGAATGCTAGATAAATTGGTTTTTCGTTTTTTTCAACAATTAATTTTCCGTCAATTCGCACTTCATCATTTGGCGAAACTTTAGTTCCCATTTCTGGTACAGCGCCATTAATTGTTACGCGTCCTTCTTCAATAAGTTTATCGGCTTCACGACGAGAACAATATCCTGTTTCTCCAATAAATTTATTAAGACGTTTTAAATTTTCTTCCATACTGCAAAAATAGGCAAAAGTTTAGACTTCTTAGAATTTTAGATTTTAGACTTCCCGCAATCTTGTCATTCCGAGAAACGAGGAATCTCCGCAAGTAACTCGACAAAGTTTATCCGCTTTTCTATGCGGAGCTACTTGTGGAGATTCCTCGTTTCTCGGAATGACAAAACTGGGCATATACTACCAAAAGAAAACATTTGAATATCTGTAACTTACTTATGAAATTCAGTACTATCCTCTGGAGTTTCATTTCTTTCAAACATTCCGTAATCGCGAACAACCGTTGCGATTCTTAAATGATAATCTTTAAAAACTTCATTTCTGCCTTTTGACTGTGCAGAGCGATGCATTTCTAGATTTCGCCATTGTTGAATGCTTTCTTCATCTCTCCAAAAAGATAAAGACAGAATTTTTCCAGGATCTGCCAAACTTTGAAATCTTTCTATAGAAATAAATCCATCTATATGACTTAATTCCGGTTTTAGATTCGCCGCAATATCTAAATATTCTTCTTTTTTTCCTTGGTTTGGAATGACTTCAAAAATTACAGCTATCATTTTTTTGAGAATTATGAGTTATGAATTATAAGTTATGAGTTGAAGCAGAAAACCTTTGAACCTTTGTCCTTTGTTACTTTGTGCCTTCAAACAAAAACTCAATCACTTTATTATACAATTCGTCATCGTGCATTCCGTGGCCTAAACCGCTTGTTTCTATAAATTGGCTATTTTTCCAATTGCTCGCTATTTTTTGCCCTTCGGCGAAAGCCACAATTTTATCTGAAGTATCGTGAGCGATCAATCCTGGAATATTAAATTGTGATGCAAATTTTTGACCTGAAAAATCCTCGAGTTTAAAGTTGAAACGATTGATGAATTTGTTTTCTAAAAGCGGAAGCATTTTTCTATTCAAACTCAACATCGAAATATAATTATCGATCAAAGTCTTCAAATCTGAAGGCGCACCAAGAATAACCATTTTATTAATGCTCGTATTCGGAAATAAATATTGATGATACACACAAGCAGCGCCTCCAATAGAATGTCCGATAATAATGGTTGGTTGATATTTCTCGACTGCTTTATTAATGAATTCTGCATAAAGCGGAACATTAAATTCTTTTCCGCTGCTTTGTCCGTGTGCAGGCGCATCTATGGCAATTATCGTACTTCCAGATTTCTGAAGATGTGGTAAAGTTTTTTTCCAACGAGAAGCATTGCTTTCCCAACCGTGAACTAATAGAATTTTAGTTTCATTTCCTTTCCAGATATACGTTTGAAAATGATGATCGTTATGATGAAATGTTTCTGTTTCTGTATTTTTTAAAACCTTTGGAAGTGTTTCTTTTTGTAATCTCCCAATTCTGGGCTGACTAAAAAGTGCATATGAAAGTTCCATCGCTTTCTGCGGACGAACATAACTTAAAAAGTTGATATATGATCCAACAGATTTTAATGTGATGAAACGAATTCCTTTTTTAATTTTCAAAACTTAAATTTTATTTTAGTAAAGGTAAAAAAGGTCTGCCACGAATTACACAAATTAGCACGAATTTTTTATTCACATTATTATAGGCTAAAAATAATTAGTGAAAATTTGTGCTATTCGTGGCAAAAAATAAATGCAAAAAAAAATCCCGATTAAATCGGGATTCTTATTAGAATTTTGAGAACAATTGTTCCATTTTTTCTTTTTCTTCTTCAGCTAATTGAGTGTCAACTAAAATTCTTCCTGAATGCTCATCAGTGATGATTTTCTTTCTTGAAGCAATTTCAACCTGAGTTTGAGGTGGAATTGTAAAGAAAGATCCAGCAGAAGCTCCTCTTTCAATAGAAACTACAGCTAATCCGTTACGAACACTGCTTCTGATTCTGTTGTAAGCAGCCAATAATCTGTCTTCGATTTGAGCAGAAAATTCAGCAGACTTTTCAGTTAAGAAAGTTTCTTCTTTCTGAGTTTCAGCCATAATAGCATCTAATTCAGATTTTTTATGTTTTAAATGAGAGCTTTTAGCGTCAAGTTTTTCTTTTAAATTAGAAATAACTTCTTTTTTGTGCTCGATAGAAGCTTTCATTTCTTTGATTTGCTTTTCAGCCAATTGAATTTCTAATTCTTGAAACTCAACCTCTTTTGTCAAAGAATTAAATTCTCTGTTGTTACGTACTGATTCTTGTTGTTTTGTGTACTTTTTGATCACTTCTTTATGCTCATCAATAGCGTTTTTCTTCGCTTTGATTTGCTCCTCAATCACTTCAAGTTCACCTTTCAGTTTTTCTGAACGAGTGCTTAAACCTGCAACTTCATCTTCTAAATCTTCAACCTCTAAAGGAAGTTCTCCTCTAACGTTTCTGATTTCGTCAATTCTAGAGTCAATAAGCTGTAAATCATATATTGCTCTTAACTTGTCCTCAACACTTAATTCTTTCGTATTCGTCATATTCTATAAGTACTTAACTGGATTTGTATTTTCTTCCGATAAAATGATGGCAAAATTAAGAATTTTTTTTCGAAGAAAATCAACAATATAGTTTTTTGTATAGCGTTCGCTCTCAAAATGACCAATATCGGCTAAAAGTAGCTTGTTTTCTGCTTCATAAAACTGATGATATTTTAAATCTGCAGTTAGAAATGCATCTGCTCCAGCCTGAATTGCATTTTTAATAGCAAAACTTCCTGAACCGCCCAGAACAGCAACTTTTTTTATTTTCTTTCCTAAAAACGAAGAATGACGAATTCCGTCTGCAATCATTTTTTCTTTTACAGAAAGGAGAAAATCTTTTTCATCAATTTCAATTTCTAATTCTCCAATCATTCCCAAACCAATATTTTGATGCGAATTTTTTAAATCATAAATTTCATAAGCGACTTCTTCATAAATATGATTGGCAAAAAGAGCTTTTAAAATTCGAGATTGTAGGTGTTTTTCAAAAACAACCTCAATTTTGATTTCTTCTCCGGTATGCAATTTCCCTTTTTCTCCAATTACTGGATTGCTATCTTCATTTCCTTGAAAAGTAAAAAATCCATTTGTGTTGAAACTGCAATTATCATAATTGCCTATTCGACCAGCGCCAGCTTCAAATAAAGCATTTCGAACTTTATCGGCATTATCTGGAACGGTAAAAGTGACTAATTTTTGAATAAAATTTTGTTTTGGAATCAAAACTTTGGTATTTATCAATCCCAGAGCATCGCAGAAAATTTTATTTACACCTTGCGAATGATTGTCAAGCGCTGTATGAACCGCATAAATGGCAATGTCGTTTTTAATAGCTTTTAAAATAGCACGCTCGACATAATTTTTGCCTGTAATTTTCTTAATTCCAGAAAATAATATCGGATGGAAACAAACTACGAGATTACAATTTTTAGCAATAGCTTCGTCAATTACACTTTCTAAAGCGTCATGACAAACTAAAACTCCAGTACTTTCGGTTTCAGAATCTCCAACTAAAAGTCCGACATTGTCAAAATCTTCTGCATAAGCCAACGGAGCCATTTCTTCGAGAACTGATATTATATTTTTGATTTTCATGTACATTATTGTTTCAGATTTCAAGTTTCAGGTTTTCTTGCGTTGTACAGATTGAAACTTTAAACAAATTAACAAAGAAACGTGTCAACTTTAAAATATTTGGATAATATTGTTTTCTGAAGTTATTGCCAGTAATACATTATATTACTAATAGTATCAATTTTGTATCTTTGTGTTTAAATGAAGAACTATGAAAACGCTTACAGTAAAAATAAACGAACGCACGAAGATAGGGAAAGCTTTTATCGCCATGTTTAATAGTTTTAAAGGTTTTGAAGAAATTGAAATCATTGAAACAGATAATTACGGGCAGGTTAATGAGGAAGAAAGTATTTATAATCCTGAATTTGTAAAAATGGTATTAGATGCAGATAAAAGAGGTGAATATAAAGAGGTTGATCCAAAAGATGTATGGGGAAGTTTAGGGTTAAAATAGAAAAATTAGCAGAGTCACATTTAAAAAAATATTTCAAAGCAGGTAATCAGGCCAGTATCAAAAAAATTAATCAGATTTTAGAAGAGCTTGGCGAAACGCCTTATGAAGGTGTTGGGAAGCCAGAAGCATTAAAATATGGATTGAGTGGTTTTTGGTCTAGAGAAATAAATTCTAAAGACAGAATTATCTATAAAGTACAAGAAGATATTGTAACCGTTTTTGTAATTTCTGCAATGGGTCATTATTCAGATAAATAACTTCTATGAATTTACTTCGAAAAATACTTTTCCCATTTGCCATTTTATACGGATTCATCACTTCAATTCGTAATATTCTTTTTGATAAAGGAATTTTAAAATCAACTTCATTTGATGTTCCTGTAATTGCTGTTGGAAACTTGAGCGTTGGCGGAACTGGAAAAACACCTCAGACAGAATATTTGATTCGATTATTATCTGATAAATATCAAATTGCAACTTTGAGCCGCGGTTATAAAAGAAAGTCTGAAGGTTTTGTCTTGGCTGATGAAAATTCTAATGCCGAAATTTTAGGAGACGAACCTTTTCAATTTTATCAAAAGTTTCCATTTGTAATGGTTGCTGTTGATGCCAATAGAACAAACGGAATTAAACAATTGCTTTCGCAGCAAATTACTCCAGAAATTATTCTGCTTGATGATGCATATCAACACCGAAAAGTAAAAGCTGGTTTTTATATTTTATTGACTTCTTATGATGATTTGTATGCAGACGATTTTATGCTGCCAACAGGAAATTTAAGAGAAAGTAGAAGTGGAGCAAACAGAGCAAATATTGTGGTGGTTACAAAATGTCCAAAAAATGTATCTGATGAAAAACAAGCCGAAATTAGATTGAAATTAAAGTTAAGCTGTTCGCAACAGATCTTTTTTACTTTTATAGATTATGACGAAGTGATTTACGGTAAAGAAGAAAAAATTGCTGTTGAAGAAATTAAATCAGAGTCAAAATTACTTTTAGCTGGAATTGCGAAACCAAAACCATTTTTTGATTATTTAAAAAATGAAAATGATGAATGTTTAACTTTTCCAGATCATCATCATTTTTCTGATGCAGATTTAGAAGCCATTCAAAATAAAGCAAATGGAAGAAAAATAATTACAACCGAAAAAGATTATGTGCGTTTAAAAGATTCTAAATTGGTTTCTCAATTGTATTATCTTCCAATAAAAAGTTCTTTCATAAATCACCAACAAAATTTTGATGCTACAATTTTTGAGTATGTTAAGAAAAACTTAGAATCTTAGTAGCTTAGAACCTCAGAAGCTAAAAAAAATTAATCAAAAAACTTAGCAATCGTGCAGTAAAATTCGTCTGGAACAAAAGGTTTTGTAATAACATCATTCATTCCGAAAGAAAGAAGCATGTCACGGTTTTCGTCAAGCGAAATAGCAGTTAAAGCAATAACTGGAGTTGTTTTGTCAAACTCACGAATCAATTTTGTGGCTGTAGTTCCGTTAATTCCAGGAAGATGAACATCCATTAAAATCATATCAAAACGTTTGATTTTTAAAAGCTCGACAGCATCTTCTCCATTATCTACAATTTCGCAGGTAATGTTTTTGTTTTCAAGCATTTTTCTAGTTATCATTTGATTGATTTTGTTGTCTTCAATCAATAAAATAGACTTATTCATCAATTGTTTGTCATTGTATGGTTTTACTTCTTCAACTATTTCCAATGGTTCGTTATTAATTTTGAAATTTAATTTGAAGGTAAAAGTAGAACCTTTACCAACTTCACTTTTTAATTTTATTTCGCCTCCTAATAGTTCAATTAATTTTTTTACAATAGTAAGACCAAGGCCAGTTCCGCCATATTTTCTGTTTACTTCGATAGATCCTTGCGAAAAACTTTCAAAAACAGTTTGAAGTTTATCTTCAGGAATTCCGATTCCGGTATCGACTATTTCAAAGTAAACCGTAGCATGCTCATCTTCTTGCGAATATAATTTTGCAATTACATTTACGTGTCCGTTTTGTGTAAACTTTAACGCGTTGTTAATCAGGTTGAGTATGATTTGAGATAATTTGGTTGGGTCTCCCATTAAATTATCTGGAATTGAATTGTCTATTTCTAAATTGAAGTAATTTCTATTAGCTGTTGCCAATTCTTTTAAAGAACTTTGAATATTAAAAAGTAATTCTTTCAAATTAAAGCTGATATTTTCTACTTCAACTTTGGTGGAATCAATTTTATTAACTTCCAGAATTTCATTAATAAAAGTGGTTAAATAATTGCCTGAAAATTTTAAAGATTCTAGATATTTTAATTGTTTTTTCTTCGGATTGTCTTCCAGTAAAATGTGTGTAATTCCGTTAATAGCGTTCAAAGGAGTTCGCAATTCGTGACTTACGGTTGATAAAAATTCTGATCTTGCTTTTGAAGCTTTTTCGGCTTTATTTTTAGCTAAAATTAATTCTTTGTTTTTTTCTCTTAGCAGTAAATTGTTTTGATTTCTAATGATATTATTTTTGTATAAAGCCAAACTCAAAAGCGATAAAATAGAAATTAATGCAATTGCTAAAATGTTGACTAATTTTGAATAACGATATGTTTTTAGCTGAAATTTTTCTTCGCTTTCTTTTTTGATAGTATTATTTAGAGATTGGTTTTTCTTGAATTTTTCGAATTCATTTAAATCTACTTTGGCATTTTTTAATTTTAAAAGATAATTTTCAAGCTGATAATGTTCATCTAAATAAGAGTAAGCCAAATCAAAGTTTTTGCTTTGTTTGTAATATTGGCTTATTGCTAAAACAATTTTAGATTTTTTTGTAAAATCATTGTTTTTGGCGTTGTATTCTAACGCGTTATCAAAGTAAATTATGGCAGAATCATTTCTTTTGAGCTGTGTTTCGATTAAACCCAACTGATAATAAGAATCTGCTTTAGTTTTGATAATAGCACTATTATCTGGTTTTTTAGTTATTTTTTGAAATGTTTTTGCAGCTAAAGGCAGATCTTGATTATTTTTTAATGCCATTGCTATTTGGTAATCCAAAACGTCGGCATGATCTTCAATATGAAGCTCTTTTAATAATTGTTGCGATTTTGTATAATATACACCAGCAGTTTTGTAATCGCCTTTTGCAGTATTGCTCAAACCAATGTAATGCAATGCCAAAACTTTGGTACAGCTAGGTTTTAAAGTGTCAAATAAAGAAACGGTTTTGTGGAAATTCTTTAAAGCATCTTCAAACTTTTTTTGGTTGTAATAAATTTTGCCAAGTTTGAATGTTTGAATGGCTAAATTTTCTTTCTTGCCATTTATCTCACAAAAACTAATTGATTTTTGAGTGTAAAAAACTGCCTGACTAAACTTTTTGTTGTTAAGATTGTAATTGGCCAGCTTATTATAATAGACAACGCTGTCCGTATTCTTTTTAGTTTGAGAATACAAAAACGAGTTTAAAAAACAAACAACAATAAAAAGATAGTATTTCATGTATGGCAATGCTTTTACAATGAACCTTATTTTTTTCTTATTAGTAAAATTAAATCAATCAATCTAGATGAATAGCCAATTTCGTTATCGTACCAACCTACAACTTTTACCATTTTATCGATAACCGAAGTTAGCTGTGCATCAAATAAACATGAATGTTTGTTGCCAATTACATCAACTGAAACAATAGGGTCTTCAGTGTAATCTAGTATTCCTTTTAAACTTGTTTTGGAAGCTTCTTCAAATGCTTTATTTATTTCTTCAATAGTAACTGCGCGATTTACATTGAAGGTAATATCTGTTAATGAACCATCTGGAACCGGAACACGAATCCCGCATCCACCGATTTTATTGTGCAATTTAGGAAAAATTTTTGTTAATGCCTTAGCTGCACCAGTAGTTGTTGGAACAATTGATTGACTAGCACCTCTTGCGCGACGTAAATCCTTATGTGGCTGGTCGTGAAGGCTTTGGTCGGTTGTGTAAGAATGAATGGTTGTAATGTAAGCTTGCTCAATTCCGCACAATTCTTCGATAATTTTTATCATCGGAGCAGCGTTGTTTGTTGTGCAACTTGCATTAGAAACAATATTTTCGGTTCCGTCCAAAATATTTTCATTTACTCCAAGAACTACAGTTTTTATTGTATCTACTTCAGAAGGTGCAGAAAGAATTACTTTTTTTGCTCCAGCTTCTAAATGTCTATTTAATTCTTCGTGTGTTTTGTACTTTCCAGTCGACTCGATAACAATATCAATTGAATGTGATTTCCAGTCTAAATTTGAAATGTTTTTTTCATGAAAAAAGAAAAAATGCCTTCCATCTACAATTATATTATTCTCATCATGACTCACTTCAAAAGGTAAAACACCATGAATACTGTCATATTTGATTAAATGTGACATGGTTTTATTGTCGGCAATATCATTAATAGCAACAACTTCAATTTCAGGATGATTTAAAAGAAGACGGAAAAGATTTCTTCCAATTCTTCCAAATCCATTAATGGCAATTCTTGTTTTCAATTTTTTGTTTATTCGATTAACTGTTTAATCGTTTAATCGGTTTAACAATTAAACGATTAAACGGTTAAACTTTTTTATAAAATGTGTTTTTGTGCTTTGTATGAAGAACGAACAAGAGGTCCGCTTTCAACATGTCTGAAACCTAATTCAAGACCAAATTTTTCGTATCGAGCAAATTGTTCAGGCGTAATGAATTCTTTTACAGGAAGATGTTTTTTACTTGGCTGTAAATATTGTCCAATAGTTACCACGTCTACATTTGCATTTCTTAAATCTGTCATAGTCTGAAAAACTTCTTCTTCTGTTTCTCCAAGACCTAACATAATTCCAGATTTAGTTCTGTTGATTCCTTTTTCTTTTAAATAACGCAAAACTTCTAAACTTCTATCATATTTTGCCTGAATACGAACTTCACGAGTCAGACGGCGAACCGTTTCCATGTTATGAGAAACCACTTCAGGATTTGCTTCAACAATACGATCTATGTTTCTTTCAATTCCTTGAAAATCTGGAATTAAAGTTTCAAGAGTAGTGTTAGGATTCATTCTGCGAATAGCTCTAACAGTTTCCATCCAAATAATAGAACCTCCGTCTTTAAGATCGTCTCTGTCAACACTTGTAACAACAGCATGTTTGATGTTCATTATTTTAATAGAACGGGCAACTTTTTCAGGTTCATCCCAATCTACCGTTTCAGGTCTTCCAGTTTTAACGCCGCAGAATCCGCAAGAACGCGTGCAAACATTTCCTAAAATCATAAAAGTTGCAGTTCCTTCACCCCAGCATTCTCCCATATTTGGGCAGCTTCCAGAAGTGCAGATAGTATTTAAGCTGTATTTGTCGACTAAACCTCTAAGTTCAGTATATTTTTGTCCGATGGGTAATTTTACTTTTAACCACTTTGGTTTTGCGGTTGGTATGTTTTCAGAAATTGTTTCCATATATCAATAATCAAAGCACAAAGATACGGAATGTAGTTTATTTGGAGGCGTTTATTTGCTTTTCGTTTAGTTTTTGTGCTGGTTTATGTTAATAATTTGCTTTTAGATATATTTTAATTTTCATATTTTTTAAAAGTTCTTAAAATTTAAGATTTACAACTCACTTTTTAAGATTTAAAACTTGGGCTTAAAGTGTTACAAATTTGACTTTTAAGGGTAAAGTACAATTCATGCAATTCTAATTTTGTCGTTAAATAAAAAATAGAAAAAATGAAAAAGAAAATTGTATTAGGAGTTTTGTTAGTGGCTTTAGGTTTTACTAAAACGAATGCTCAAATCCTTTCAGACAAAGCGATGGGCGCTTTAGGAAAAGGAGTTGCAGGATTTACTTTTAGTGATGCAGATGCAGCAGCATTAGCAAAACAATCTATTGATGAAATGGATGCCAATAATCCTGTTGCTGCGGCTACAGATGGTTATGCTATTCGATTAAATCGTTTGTTTGGTAAACATACTTCTAGCGAAGGAGTTAATTTAAATTACAAGGTTTACTTAGTGAGAGATATTAATGCTTTTGCTTGTGCAGACGGAAGTGTTCGTGTATTTGCTGGTTTAATGGATATTATGGATGATAACGAATTACTGGCTGTTATCGGGCATGAGATTGGGCACGTTGCAAATCATGATACTCGAGATGCTATAAAGGCAGCTTACAAGAAAGAAGCTTTGCTAGACGCAGCTTCATCACAATCAGGAAAAATTGAAACTATTACAAAATCTCAATTAGGAGCTTTAGGAAGCGCCATGATTGATAGCAAACATAGTAGAAAACAAGAGTCTGAAGCAGATTTGTTTTCGTATAATTTTATGAAAAAAAATGGTTACGACGTTAACGCTGTGGAATCATCTTTTAGAATTTTACAAAAATTAAGTGAAGGAGCAGATTCTTCTTTTATTACTAAAATGATGAGTTCGCATCCTGATTCTGGTAAAAGAGCTGATGATGCTAAAAAAAGAGCAACAAAAGATGGTTTATACAATGCTTATGTGCAGCAGAAAATTGTAAACACAGCACCTGCTAAACCTGCAACAAAAGCGCCTGTTAAAAAAACTAAGGCAAAAAAGAAGTAATCTTCTTGAAAAATATAAAACTGGTAAAATCGAAAGAATTTACCAGTTTTTTTTATGTGTTGTTTTCTGAATAATTGGCACGGTTCTTATATTACTCATTTAAAATTTATACCTTTATTTGTTGAAAAAATATACTTTGTGTAAAATGATATAGCATTTTGTTGTGCTACATTTGTTGTTAAATTGTAATTATAAAAAACATGAAAAAGAAATTTATAATAGTAGGACTTTTATTTGCAGCATTTGGTTTAACTAAAATGAATGCGCAGATTAATTTTGGTGACAAAGCGATTGGAGCGGTTCAGAAAGGTGTGACAGGTTTTACTTTTAGTAATGCCGATGCAGCAAAATTATCAAAAGAAGCTGTCGTTAAGTTAGATGCAGAACATGAAATTGCTGGACCAACTGATGGTTATACTTTGAGATTAAATCGAGTTTTTGGAAAACATGCTGCTGGAGACGGATTTACTTTAAATTATAAAGTCTACAAATTAAAAGAAGTAAATGCTTTTGCAACTGCAGATGGAAGTGTTCGTGTATATTCTGGTTTAATGGATATTATGGATGACAATGAATTAATTGCTGTAATCGGACATGAAATCGGACACGTTGCAAATAATGATTCAAGAGATGCAATTCGTGCAGCATACCAAAAAGAAGCTTTGATGGATGGAGTAGCTTCACAATCTGCAACTATAGCAACAGTGACTGATAGTCAGCTTGGGAAAATTGGAAGCGCCATTATTGATAGTAAATACAGCCGTAAACAAGAATCGGAAGCAGATTTATTTGCTTACAATTTCATGAAAAAAAATGGTTACGATGTAAATGCTGAAGAATCTGCTTTTAGAATTTTAGCAAAAATGAGCGAAGGATCTCAAGCTTCATTTATTGATCAAATGATGAGTTCGCATCCTGATTCTCAAAAAAGAGCCGATGATGCTAAAAAGAGAGCTGAAAAAGATGGTGTGTACAAAGCTTACGTGCAGCAAAAAATTGTGAATACAGTTCCTGCGGCAACTACAACAAAAAAAGCGACTACTACTAAGAAAACTACAACAAAAAAGAAATAATACAATTTCTCTTTAATAATAAAAACCCGGTAAATTTTAAATTTACCGGGTTTGTTTTTTATCCTAATACATGAAAAGCAAGAATCTTTTGCACTTCGTAAACGTTAACCGATTTGTTGAACTGTTTTACAATACTTGGCTGTTGTTCGCTTGAAATCCAGATTTTTAATTCTGCATCAAGATCAAATGTTCCAGCAGTTTCTACGCTAAATCTTGTGATGTTTTTGTAAGCAATAGATTTGTATTCTGTTTTGCTTCCAGTAATTCCTTGTACATCAACTAAGATTAATCTTTTGTTGGTAAAGATGAAAGTATCACGAATAAGTTTAAAACCCATTTCGATTTCTTCGTTTGTTGTTAAAAGTTGTCCGTATTTTTTAATTAAATCTTCTTGACTTACAGAACCTGCATTGCCAAGAATAGCAGAAAATATTCCCATTATTTTGTTTTTAATTAGTTAAAATGATTTCGTTTTGAAGCAGTAAAAGTAATTGATTTTACTATTTTTTTATATCTGATTTGAATTTAATAATTAGTGGAATAATAGTTATAGAAAGTAAAAATGAAGCGATCCAAGAGACTGCAAAATTTCCAATATTCAACGCTTTTGGATTTGATATAAATCTGATGAACAAAACCGCGGAAGCAAATAAAATTATCGTAGTCCAATATATATTGTTGGGAATAGCTTTAAAACTATAATCTTTTGGAAGACTTAAGAAAGCAGTAATAATAATGAAGCTTCCTAAAAATGTACTTCCATGCTGTGCTATTTTCCAAAATGGAATTTCTGTTCCAAAGATTCGAATGGTATTTTTCAATGCAGTAATTTCATTTACAAAATAACCGTGTTTATGTGTGAAAGCATCCCAAAAAATATGCGATATTATTCCAATAAGTAAAGAAATCAATATGATGAACCAATTTCTTTTAAAATAAATATTCCAGTCAAATTCAGTGAAAATCAAAACTCTATTTTTGATAACTTCAGGGAGATTTTGAAATAAAAGGTTCCGAATGATATTATTAAATATAAAAGTCAGTAAAATTGCAAGAGGTAAATCAAACCAAAAAATACCGCCTAAAGTATGGCTGTAATTACTTTTGACTTTCATTCGTAGAAAATATTCAAAATCGGGCGTCAAACTGCCAATTATTAAAGCAGTTAAAGAAAACCAAGATTTTGGTAAATATCGTAAAGGAAGAATGATTGCTGGATGCGAAAAAGTAAAAGGCATTAGAATTAATTTTATTTTATGAATGTATTTTTTGATTCATAAAATAAAAGTAAACAAAAAAGCAGAACCGAAGTCCTGCTTTTTTATCTGTAATATGTTTTAATTATTCCAATTCTGTTTTTACTGTAATTGGAAGACTATATGCTGTTCTAACGGCTTTTCCGTCTAGAATTCCTGGATTCCATTTTGTTTTTAATGACTTTAAAACTCTAATTGCTTCTTTTCCCATTCCGTAACCTGGATCATTTTTTACTGTAATATCCGTAAGTGAACCATCTTTTTCAACAATAAAGAAAACATATACTTTTAATGTTTTTTCCATATCTAAATCAGGTCTGCGGAAATTGTTTCCAACATATTTGTAGAATTGTGCAATTCCACCTGGAAACTCAGGAACTTTGTCCAAAATTGCAGAAGACACTGGATCATTTGATGGTGGTGCTACTGAAGCAACATTGCCATTTCCTCCGCCTCCTTCTGTTGGTAAAACATTTACTGAGGTTCCTGTTCCGCTAGTATTTTCTACATGTGGAACATTTTCAGTGTTAGTCGCAATGTTTTCAACTGCATTTTCTGTGGTAGCAACCACAGGATTAGTTAGTTGAATTGCTTCTGTCGCTTTTGCTGTGCTTTGTTCCATTACTGTAGCTGGCGGCGCTGGCGGTGGCATTACTTCACTAGGATTATAAGGTGTCACAACAATCGGATCGTCTAAAACGGGAATTTCGCTTGTAATATCACTAGGTGGCGTAAGCTTGTTAATTAGTACAGGTATGCTTCCCAAAGCAGTTATCAAAAATAAACCCATGAAGAGAGCATTAACCGTAGTTCTAGGATTCTCTTGGCGTAATTGATACGCTCCATACTCTTTGTTTCTGTTTTCGAAAACAAGATCGTTCCACTTGTTTTCATAAATGTTCAATTTAGACATAATTTTTGGGTTTTAAGGTTAAGTAACTTTAAATCATACGCAGAAAGGGTTAGGTTTGGAGCTACAACGAGAAAATTGTAGTTTTAGTATGTGATGAATAGGATTATTTAAGAATAAAAATACGAATAGTATATTTTTCTTGTTTTAAAGATAAGAAATTATCTATTACGTTCGATAATTTCTGCTAATAATTTTTTTGCACGTAAAAGTTTAACTTTTACACTGCTTAAAGGTTCATTAATCTTAACGGCAATTTCCTGATAAGACATTTCTTGAAAATAACGAAGCTGGATAACTTCTTGGTAGTGTGGTTTGAGTTCTTTGATGCACAAAAGTAGACGAGAAAGATTTTGTTCTTTAATTAATGCGTCTTCTGCTGATGGAGTAGGGTCGGCTATGTTGTAAGCCTGCTGATCTTCATTATCTATAATTTCGATAAAAAGATTGGTTTTCTTTTTTCGCAATACGTCAATATAAACGTTTTTCGCGATAGCAATTAACCAGGTATTAAATTTAAATTCAGAATTATAAGAAGCAATTTTGTCAAAAGCTTTAGAAAAAGTTTCTATAGTTATATCTTCTGCGGTGGTTTCGTTTTCGGTTCGTTTTAGCATAAAACCGTATACTTCATTCCAATAATGATCTAATAAAAAAGTAAAGGCGATTTGATCGCCTTTTTTTGCTTTTTCTATTTTAGAATTTATTTCCAATATACTGGTTTTGAAAAGATATTAGTTATAAAGATATTAATTTGCGTTAATATAAGTGCTATCTCAACAACTGGAAACCAAATTTTAAGGTCATTTTCTTTTAGTTTTCCCGCTGAACATCCAATTACTGTCCAAACAACGGTATAACGTGTTGCTAAAATCGCTAATACGGCAATCCATTCAAATTGAAAAGCCAACAAGATTATAACTAATAAAAAGAAAAATAATTGTGATAGGAAAAATAATCCCAACTGCATTTTGTCAAAAAACTTATAATGTTCTGCCGTAGAAATGTGTCTTCTTTTCTGAGTAAACCATTCTTTGTAGCTTCTTTTTGGTTTAGAATAAGTAAAACTTTCTGGAGTATAAGAAATGGTTGTATTTGCTTTATTTGCAGCTTGATTGATAAATAAATCATCATCGCCAGAACGAATCTGAATATGATCGATAAATCCGTTTACGTTAAAGAATTCTTCTTTTTTATAAGCTAAATTTCTTCCTACTCCCATATACGGAGAACCTAATTTTGCCCAAGAAAAATATTGAATTGCAGTTAAAACGGTTTCAAAACGGATAATTTTATTTAAAAAAGAACGCTCTACTTTTTCGTAACCGCCGTATCCTAAAACAATGGTTTTATTCATGGTAAATTGCGAAGTCATAGAAGTAATCCAATCTTTAGAATTTGGAAAACAATCGGCATCTGTAAATAATAAATAATCTTTTTTTGCTGCTTTTATTCCTAGCGTTAAAGCGTATTTTTTATTTCCCCAAAAAGCTTCATTGTTTTCAACTTTCACCAAACGGATATTCGAAAATTCTTTTTCAAATTCTTCAAAAACTTCAAGAGTTTCATCGCTCGATGCGTCGTCAATTAAAACGATTTCAAAATCTGGATAATCTTGTTGTGCCAAAAGCGGAATGTATTTTTTTACGTTTTCCTCTTCGTTTTTAGCGCAAACAATTACAGAAACAGGCAATTTTTTTGGCGTAACATGCTGCGGTTTGGCAAAAGCAAATTTTCCAAAAACACCTAAATAATAAAATAATTGAACTACGACAATAGCAATAAAAAAGTAAAATATGTATATAAGCATCTGATTTATTTGGTTCTATTAATTTTTACGTTCTGCGACTGCAAATGTACTTATCAATTCGCGAATTTCAATAGCTAAAACCGATTTTACTTTCGGCATTTTGACATTTCTTTTGCAACAGCAATAGACTGAGGATTTTCGGTCTTTTCTAATTCAGAAATAATGTTTTTATAATTGTGATCGTCACGATTTTGAGAGAGTTTTTTTGTAGCTTGAATTTCGTCAATTTCTATTTCAAAACCAAATATTCCTCTCGCTTCGCGCATTGTTTTTTCAGATAAATCTTCAACACGTACAGGGTTTTCAGAATTTGCCTCGTATTTGTCGACTAATTTTTTTAATTGTTCAACCGAAGTTTCGTAATCAACAATTTTAATTTTTCCGTAAACATGCACGGCTATGTAATTCCATGTTGGAACATTTTCGTGATCGTACCAAGAAGAAGAAATATAACTGTGCGGACCTGTAAAAACAGCTAAAACCTGATCATTTTCTCTAAAACCTTCGGCTTGCGGATTTAATTTTGAAATATGTCCTTGTAAAATTTCTTTTCCTTCAGCATTAATTTCTAGTTCTATCGGAATATGCGTGGCGCATAATTTTCCGTTAGTTTGATTGATAAGAATTCCGAAGCTGTTTTCTTTCAAAAAAGTTCTGATTTCTTCAGGATTTTCGTTTTTGTATAAATCTGGTGTATACATTGTTTGTTGTTTTAAATTGGAGAATTTACAGTAGTGTTTTAATGCTCAATTTCTTCTTTTTTAAAGTTAAAAAATTTTGAATTGACACTAAAGTAAATAATAGAAAAACCGATAAGTGTAAAAATAATTCCTTCAATTAAACATTGTGTTGCAAAATCATCTGAAAGCAAAACTCTAATTGGTCGGAAAAAATGTGAAAATATTTCTTTTCTAAAAAACTTTAATCTTAAAAGAATATATAAAGCTATTGCGAGCAAAATAGTGTTTATAGAAGAAAGTTTGCTTTTCCAATTTAGAAAGGCAACATAGAAAATTCCAATTAATAAACCGAAAAATATCCAAATATAAACACTAGGCCAGAAATTTGTAACGTCTTCATTTGTTGGGAATAATGAATCCCAGTTTTCTGATTTTTGAAATTGAAATTGATTCTTTATACAAATAACTTTATCTGCAGCTGTATATAATCGCAATTGGTAAATGCCATTAATTAGGAAAATCATTCCTAAGAATTGAATAAGAAGAACTCCTAAGTTTAGTTTTTTCATTAAAAATTGAATTAATGAAGTTTGGTTTGTTTAAATCACATTTACTTCTGCTTCTATATGTATGCCGAAAGTTTCAAAAACAGTTTTTTGAACTTCTTTTGAAACGGCTAAAATTTCTTGTCCAGTTGCGTTTCCATAATTCACTAAAACCAAAGCTTGATTTTTATGAACTCCAGCGTCACCAAAACGTTTTCCTTTAAAACCTGCTTGTTCAATAAGCCAGCCAGCGGGAACTTTTACTTCGGTTTCTGAAACTTCATAAAACTTCATTTCTGGAAATTTTTGATGGATTTTTTCGAAATCAGATTTTAATAAAATTGGATTTTTAAAAAAGCTTCCGCTGTTTCCTAATTCTTTCGGATCGGGCAATTTACTTTGTCTAATAGCAATCACGGCGTTGCTCACGTCTTTTAATGTCGGTTCAGAAATGTTGTTTTTTGCCAATTCTGCTAAAATATCTCCGTAAGATGTATTGATTTTATGATTGCGTTTAGTCAATTTGAAAACAACCGAAGTAATAATATATTGGTCTTTTGCTTCGTGTTTGAAAATACTTTCGCGGTAGCCAAAATTACATTCGGCATTTGTAAAAGTTCTCATTTCCTGAGTTTCGATATTCATGCCTTTGCAAGAAACAAATGTATCTTTAATTTCTGTTCCGTACGCGCCAATATTCTGAACTGGAGTTGTGCCGACATTTCCTGGAATCAGAGACATATTTTCTAATCCGCCAAAATTATTGTCGATTGTATAAAGTACGAAATCGTGCCAAGTTTCTCCCGCTTGACTTTCGACCCAGACAAAATCGTCATCTTCTTTTGTTGTTTTTTTGCCTTTTAAGTCGATGTGAATCACCAAAGCGTCAATATCTTTTGTTAAAAGCATATTGCTTCCGCCTCCTAAAATGAATTTTTTCTCGTTTTTATTTTCTGCTAAAACTGTTTTCAATTCATCTATAGAATGAACGGCAACAAATTGTTTTGCGGCGGCTTCAATGCCAAAAGTATTGTGTTTTTTTAAAGAAAAATTGGATTGGATTTCCATAAATAAAAGGCTTTTTAATATAGTTCAAAAGTATGAATTATAATTTTTGGTTTGATCGTAAAAAGAGCAAAGTTTGTATAAAGCTTGTGAAGGTTTGTGTTTATATCATATAATTATTCTTTAGCTCTAATTGAATCTGAAAGTAAAAAGCCTATTATAAAGCCACTTACAAGACCGCCTATATGTGCCGCATTGTCAATACCTGGAATTAAAAGTCCCATTATTAAGTTGATTCCAATATATCCTAAAATCAGATTTAAAAATATTTTATTGATATCATTTTCGAAAGCTTTGAAAATTATTAAAGCTAAAAATAACCCTGAAAGGCCAAAAATTGCACCTGAAGCTCCAACGCTTACAGTTGCTTCATTCCACCAAATGCTGGCAAGACTTGCAATAATACCCGTTGCTAAATAAGATAATAGGTATTTTTTTGTTCCAAGATATTTTTCTAGAAGAATTCCAATAAACCAAAGTCCAATCATATTATTAAATAAATGGATTATTCCTCCATGTAAAAAGACCGATGTTAGTAATCTCCATCCTTGGCCATTTGTTACTAAAGGTCTGAAATTTGCTCCCCATTCTAGCAAATCTTTTCCTTTAAATGAAAAAAATCCAAAGCCAGAAAACACCATAATAATAAATACAAGAATATTGATGTTAATTAAAATAGGAGTAATGTAAAATCCTTCTTTAGGAATAAAAAAAATGAAAGTCTCTTTTAAGGATTCAAAAGCCGTTTTTTTCTCAGCTTTAAGGTTTTTGCGTCTTTTTGGTTGAAATTTAATAAATGATAATATGATTAACCAAATTAAAGGACCTCCTATTGAGGTGCCTAAAAACCATTGTATTTTTTTGCCATTTCTGTTTCTGAATTGCTCGGTGTGTGCTTTTAGCAAAATAGGATTGATAAAATCATATTTTGTGTTTTGTTCAATAGCTTCATTAAAGTTATCGTGATCTTCTGTGTTTCCAACTAATTCTAAATAGGTAAATTGTGTAAAATCTGTTCTTTTAAATTCTTCTTCTGATTCTTTAGCAAATTGCTTAAATCGAATCTGTTTTTCATCACTAGAAAGACGGTTGCTTATTTGAGAAGAATATTCTTTTCCTAACCAAAAATTACATTCAGATTTAGATGTGTCTTTAGCTGTTTCTAAAATAGGCATCGCAACATAAATTTGCATATTGAAACTCTCGTTGTGTTTTCCAGAAACATCGCTAGTATTTAGGACACCAATGTTTTCTTTATCAATATAAAATTTTTGTAAAGTGTAGTATTTCGTTTTTTCATGTTTTTGAATTTCCGAAATAGTTTTAATAGAAGTTAGTTTTCCAGTTGCAGTAATTAAATATTCTTGAGCAATTATTGTTGGGATTGCTATAATTAAAACTGCTAAAAACTGAAAACCAAAAGATTTATTATCGTCTTTAAATTTTAAAAGTTTTAATCTTGGGCGTAAAAAAAAGTAGATAAAGATTAAGGGCAATCCGGCAGGAAGCCAGAAATTTAAAAGCATTTCTTTAATAGAAAAGAGTTCAAATTTTATAAATAATAACCAGTGCAGAAAAGTATAGCAAATAATAAAGCTTATTGCAATTGCTAAAAACGGTAAAAATATTAATCTGATTTTTTTTAAAAAGTCTTCCATTTTTGATAAATAGACAAGTTTTAATTAAATTATGATGATTAAGAACGATTGTTTAATAATTGGTGATATTTCTCCGCAATAAGCTTCATATTGATCTCATAATTTGCATTTTCTTCCACAAATTTTCTGTTTCGAATAATCGCTTCATTTCGTAATTCAGGATTTTCAAAAGACCAAATTAATTCATTAGCAAGCATTTCGATATTGTCAATTTCAATTAATTGACCATTTTCTCGATGTGTAATCCAGCTTTGATTTCCAGGAATATCTGAAACTACAGGATAGCAATTGCAGGCCATTGCTTCAAATAAAGATGCCGAAACGCCTTCTGTAATTGGCATGCTAATATAAATGTTTGATTGCTGTAACAATTTAGGAAGTTCAGTATTCGAAATTCTTCCTGTAAAAATCACCTTATTTTCGATTTGTAGATCTTTTGCTAAATCTTTCAGATATTGCAATCTAGTTCCGTCGCCAACAATCGTTAGCGAAAAATCAATTCCTTTTTGGTTTAAAATTCCGAAAGCTTTTAAAATAGAATCATGTCGATATTCTGGCATTAACGACCGAGTTACAATCGCTTCAATTTTGTTTGAATTGTTTGTTGAAGGAGTGAAAAGCGACAAATCAATTCCTTTTGGGAGAATTAAAACTTTATTCATGTCAACGCCAGATGCTTTCATGTGAATCGCCATAACGGGTCCCCAAGCGTGAATTAAATGTGCTTTCTTAAAAGCATATTTTTGAATGAATTTTTTAAACGGGTATAAAACTGAACCTTCGGGCCACAAATCGGTTCGACCTTGTTGTGCAATGGCGATAGTTTTTGAACCCGAAATTGCAGCAAGAAAACCATAACTCGTAGTTCTCTCTGCAATAACCATATCTGGTTTTTCTTTTTTAATGATTTTTCGAATAGCAATAGGAGCGAAGAAATACTCTAAAATTCGTTTGAATCTTTGATTATTTGCCGTTTGAAGTTCCCAAGTGATAATTTCAAAATTGCCAAATTCTTTCAACCCTTTCATCCAAGTTATGGCGTCGGCGCGGTAATATTCTCCAAGAAAAAGTATTTTTCTTTTCATTCGGTTTTTGTTTTTTTGTCACAGATTAAAAAGATTAAAAAGATTAAAATGATTTTTTAGTCACTAATTACACAAATTTTCACTAATTAATTCGTGTCAATTCGTGAAATTCGTGGCAACTTTAACAACAAATCCGTTTAATCTTTTTAATCTGTGGCAAATAAAATTAATTCGTAGCGAATTTATCCTTTATTCCTCAGTTTCTAAAGCGCGATTGATAAAATGATTTAGAGGTTTCAGAGCGATAAGTTTCTGACTCATTTTTTTTACGAAATCTTTTTGGGTGACTTCAGAGATATCATATTTTTGAGTTGCAGTGAAGCTCTTCAATTTTAAAAACTCAATTGCCGGATGGTCTTTTTCGTAACCACGCGGCGGATTTTTAAGTGAATTATTTTCGTTGGTATCTAAACTTCCGAATTCTTTTTTGAAGTTTTTATCATTCAAAATTTCTTGTAAATCATCATAGAAAAAGGCAATTTCTTTTCGAACTTTTTTTAAATCTTCTGCTTCAGGAGAATAAAATCCGCCTGCAATAAAACTTGCGCCTTTTTCGATATGAACATAATATCCAGAACGATTTGCACCTTTCGCGCCAGCAGAAAGCCAAACGCCTAAATGCGCCTTGTATGGAGATTTATCTTTAGAAAAACGAATATCGCGATTGATTCTAAAGGTACAATTTTTAACTTCCAATAATTCTAATGAAGAATCGAGCGGTTTCATAACATCCAAAAAATCACTTACCAATTGATGATAATCTTTTTTGAAAACTTCATATCGTTTTTTATTTTCCTGAAACCATTCTCTGTTATTGTTCTTTTTTAAATCGTCTAAAAATTGCAATGATTCTTTCGTTAGCATATCCTTTTTATATTTATTGCCGTTATTTTTTAATTTAATTCAGGCTAATTTAGTGATTTCTATTTTTGAATTAATACTGAAAACTGATACAAATTATATCAATTTTCATTCATTAAAAAAAATCTACAAATTAAATATTTTATAACTCTGATGTGTCGATTTTACAATAGCTTCGGTTCTTTCTGGATGTGTGTCTGAAATAAAAAGCTGTCCGAATGTTTCGCTATTTACCATTTCTACAATTTTGGCAACACGAGTTTCGTCCAATTTATCAAAAATATCATCGAACAAAAGAATTGGTTTTACGCCGCTTTGTTTTTTTAGAAATTCAAACTGAGCCAATTTCAACGCAATTAAAAATGATTTCTGCTGGCCTTGCGATCCGAATTTTTTTATCGGATGCGAATCAATTTCAAAAGACAAATCATCTTTATGGATTCCGACAGTTGTGTAATGCAATGCGCGATCTTTATTAATGTTTTCTTGTAAAAGAGTCAAAAGATCTTTTTGGAACAAATGACTTTCATAAACCAACTGCACACTTTCTTCAGATCCAGTTATGGCTTGATGATGTCTATTAAATATAGGTATAAATTGTTCTAGAAAATCTTTTCGTTTTTCAAAAATCGATTTTCCGTATTCATTTAATTGCTCGTTATATATAGATAAGGTATCATTGTCAAAAACATGATTCAAGGCAAAATATTTCAAAAGAGCATTTCGCTGTGTAATCACTTTTTGGTATACTATTAATTCTTGTAAATAAGTAGAATCTAGTTGCGAAATCACGCTGTCCATAAATTTACGACGCGTTTCGCTGCCTTCCACAATTAAATCTCTGTCGGCTGGAGAAATAATAACCAACGGAATAAAACCAATATGATCGGAGAATTTATCGTATGCTTTTCCGTTTCGTTTTAAAACCTTTTTTTGTCCTTTTTTTAAACTGCAAACAATTTGCTCCGTTCTTTCATTTTTTTCGAGTTCGGCATCAATCACAAAAAACTCTTCACCATGTTTAATGTTCTGAACTGCAAGTGGATTAAAATAGCTTTTTCCGTACGCTAAATGATAAATAGCATCGAGCACATTGGTTTTTCCAATACCGTTTTTTCCAACAAAGCAGTTTATTTTGATGTCGAAATCAAAATTTGCTTCAGAAAAGTTTTTATAATTGAATAAAGATATTTTGTTTAAATGCATTTGTAGGAACTCAATAGATAAAATTTACTGTTTTAAGCCAGTAAAAATTTGAGGGTGCAAATTACCGAAAATTATCGATATAATTGGCTTTAGAGCGATTCTCGACAGATTTATTTTGACGCTTCCGCGAAAGGAAAAACGAATAACAAAAATAATTCCCCTAAATAAGTGATAAAATTGAAATTTTTTACGTCATTTTCAATAAAAATTTTATTTTTGCCGTTCACTAAATAAATTTTAAATGGCAACTTACAATAAAAGAGGATATAAGACACCAAAAGAGAAGGAAGTAAAAGAGGTTACTGAAGAACAACAAGTGGTTATTGACGAAAAAGACAGCACAACAGCTGGTGTTTTCTCAAAACTAGATGAAACGGCTTCAAAAACTGAGGATTGGGTGGCTAAAAATCAAAAAATCATTATTGGTTTAGTTGCTGGTATTGCAGTTGCTACAATTGGATATTTGGCTTACCAAAAATTCATCGCAACTCCAAAACAAGATGAGGCTGCAAGTGAAATGTTTGTTGCACAACAAAACTTTGAAAAAGCTGTAAATGGTGTTTCTAGCGATTCATTGTTCAAATTATCATTAAATGGTTCAGAAGGTAAATTCGGATTTATCAAAATAGCTGACGAATATTCTGGAACAGATGCTGGAAATTTAGCAAACTATTACGCTGGTATCGCTTACTTAAATACAGGTAAATACGATGAGGCAATTAAATATTTAGGTGAATTTAAATCTGAAGACGTAATCTTAAGTGCTTTAGCTAAAGGAGCAACAGGTGATGCTTATTCTCAAAAAAATCAACAAAAAGAAGCTTTAGATTTTTATGTAAAAGCTGCTGAATCTAACAAAAATGATTTTACAACGCCTCGTTTCTTATTAAAAGCTGGAAAAACTGCTTTAGCTTTAGGTCAGAAAGAAGATGCATTGAAATATTTAAATGACATCAAAGATAATTACGATAGTTCTCCAGAAGCAGCTTCAGTTGATGCTTTGATTGGATTAGCGCAATAATTATTATTATAGAGGTCAGATTTTAGATTTTAGATTTGTATTTTTACAATCTGAAATCAAAATTCTAAAATCTTAAATATAAAAGATGGCTACTGAAAATAAAAATCTATCAGAATACGATAAAAACACAATCCCAAATGCGAAAGACTTTCGATTTGGGATTGTTGTTTCTGAATGGAATGATACTATAACAGAAGGGCTTTACAATGGCGCCTTTGATGCATTAATTGATTGCGATGTTCCTGCGCAACAAATTATTCGCTGGAATGTTCCAGGAAGTTTTGAGTTAATCTATGGAGCAAAAAAAATGCTTCAAACGCAAAATGTCGATGCAGTTATTGTAATCGGATGTGTGATTCAAGGACAAACAAAACATTTTGATTTTGTTTGTGAAGGCGTAACACAAGGAATTAAAGATTTGAATGTTCAAACTGATATTCCTGTTATTTTCTGTGTTTTAACAGATAATAATATACAGCAGTCAATTGACAGAAGCGGCGGTGTTCACGGAAACAAAGGAACCGAAGCGGCAATTGCAGCAATTAAAATGGCATACATTCGTCAGCAAGCTTCAATCGCTCATGCTTACAATCAACCATTATTGGCTTCGGGAGCACTTCAAATTGAAGATTCTCCACGAAAAATCGAAAACGAATAAAACACATTTGTTTTAAAAATATTAAAACCTATACTGTGTCACAATAGTATAGGTTTTTTGTTTTTTTTATGATTATTCTTATTCTAAAAGCCAATCAAAATTTACTAAATTTGTACTTCTTGGTTTATAAAAACCGAAACTAATCTTTAAAACTTTTTTTGCTTAATGTCAAGTATTATTCAATTGCTTCCTGATCACGTTGCTAACCAAATTGCTGCTGGAGAAGTGGTTCAAAGACCCGCTTCAGTTGTAAAAGAATTGTTAGAAAACGCTGTTGATGCGAAAGCAACGGACATTAAATTGATTATCAAAGATGCTGGAAAATCATTAGTTCAAGTTATCGATAATGGTGTCGGAATGACTGTTACAGATGCACGTTTGTGTTTTGCACGTCATGCGACTTCAAAAATTCGCCAAGCAGAAGATTTATTTTCTCTTGGAACTAAAGGTTTTCGTGGAGAAGCTTTAGCTTCTATTGCCGCTATTGCGCACATGGAAATGAAAACCAAACAAGATCAAGACGAACTCGGAACGCACATTGTAATTGAAGGAAGTAAGTTTGTTTCGCAAGAAGTAGCGGTTTTGCCAAAAGGAACGTCATTTGCGGTTAAAAATTTATTTTTTAATATTCCTGCTCGCCGTAACTTCTTAAAGTCAGATACAGTTGAATTTCGTCATGTTATGGATGAGTTTCAGCGCGTGGCTTTAGCGCACCCTAACATTCATTTTAGTTTTTATCATAACGGAAGTGAATTATACAATCTTCCAGCAGCGGGATATCGCCAGAGAATTGTGGGAATCATGTCTGGTAAAACCAATGAAAAATTAGTTCCGGTAAGCGAAGAAACAGAAATTATAAATGTTCAAGGTTTCGTTTGTAAGCCAGAATTCGCAAAGAAAAATAGAGGAGAGCAGTTCTTTTTTGTAAACGATCGTTTTATAAAAAGTGGTTATTTGCATCATGCAGTAATGGCGGCTTACGATGGGTTATTGAAAGACGGTTCTCAGCCAAGTTATTTCTTGTATCTGCAAGTTCCGCCAAATACAATCGATATCAATATTCATCCGACAAAAACAGAAATTAAATTTGATGACGAACAGGCTTTATACGCCATTTTAAGAGCGTCAATAAAACATAGTTTAGGGCAGTTTAACGTCGCTCCAGTTTTAGATTTTGATCGAGATTCTAATTTAGATACACCATATCATTATAAAGATATGGAGGCAGAAACTCCAACAATTCAAGTAGATGGAACTTTTAATCCGTTTACAGACGATAAAACCAATCAGCATTACAGTAAAGCGAGTTCAGGATCTAGTTATACTTCTGGTTCTTCTTCATCTTCTGGATCCTCTTATTCGGGGTCTTCGTATTCTGGATATTCCAAACGTGTAGAGCCGACTGCAAGTTGGGAAAGTTTATATGTTGGTTTGGATACAGAAAATCCTGAAACGATAGAAAGTTCACCTTTTACATTCGAAAATGAAGAAGTAACTTCCTCTTTATTTAATGATGATGAAGTGGAACAATCTCCGCAAAAAACATATCAAATTCACAAAAAATATATTGTTTCGCCAATTAAATCGGGAATGGTTATTGTCGACCAACAACGCGCTCATCAACGAATTTTATACGAACAATTTTTGTTGAATATGACGGTAAATCAAGCTTCGAGTCAGCAATTGCTTTTTCCTTTAGATTTGTTTTATTCGGCAACCGAAATGAAATTGATCGAAGAATTAAAACCTTCATTAGAAACAACAGGCTTTGTTTTTGATGAAAGTAAAACCGATCATATTGTGATTTCAGGAATTCCGGTTAATATTACAGAAAGTGAAGTTTCACTTGTAATCGAGCAATTATTGAGTGATTTGCAAGACGGAATTCCAGCAAGCAGTTACAGTCAAAATGATACGATTGCGAAATCAATGGCAAAAAGTTTAGCGGTTAAAACAGGATCTTATTTAACCGAAAAAGAACAAGATAATTTAGTAAACGGTTTGTTTGCTTGTAAAGATCCGAATATTTCACCTTTTCAAAAACCAACCTTCATCACGATGCGTGTTGAAGATATAGATAAAAAATTTGCGTTATGATGAATATGACTCCGGTTGTTAAACAACTGCTTATAATTAACATTATATTTTTTATTGGATCTCAAATAGTTCCAGTTTCGTATGAATATTTAATGTTGTATTATCCAGAAAGTGATAATTTTAGAATATGGCAGATAATAACGCATATGTTTATGCATGCGCAATTGCCAAATTTTATGCATATTTTATTTAATATGTTTGCGCTAGTTTCCTTTGGTTCTGCTTTGGAACATTTTTGGGGAGGAAAGAAATTCTTGTTTTTCTACATTTCCTGCGGACTTGGAGCTGCTTTATTGCATACAGGAGTAAATTATTTGCAAATACATTCTCTTTTAGATTCTGTGTCTAGTTTGAATTTGTCTAAAGCTGATCTTCATCTAATTTTGAATACAAGATATGCCGTTGGCGAAAATATAGAAGGTGAAGTTGCGACTATTCTAAAAAATGCACATTGTACTCAAGAACAATTTAATGTTTTAGGGCAGGCAGCTGCAATAACACAAACACCTGTTTTAGGGGCTTCTGGAGCAATTTATGGTTTATTAACTGCTTTTGCATTTATGTTTCCAAATGCTCAATTAGCATTAATGTTTATTCCGGTTCCTATTAAAGCTAAATATTTTGTACCTGGAATTTTGGCAATCGACTTATTCTTAGGGTTTAAAGGGAGTTCTTTATTTGGGAGTGGAGGAACTGGTATAGCGCATTTTGCGCATATTGGTGGCGCAATTGCTGGTTTTTTAATGATGTTGTACTGGAAAAAAAATCAGTTTAACAATAATCGTTGGAATTAATTTTTAACTTTAATAATTAATTTAAAAACGCAAAAGAAGACTTTATGAATATTCTTGATGATTTAAAACTACAATATAGATTGGGCGGTATAGCAATGCGCATGATTTATTGGAATGTAGCTTGTTTTATAATTTCTTTACTTTTTTTCTGGCCAAATTTTGTTGGAGCATTTGATTATCCAAATTGGCTGGCTTTGTCTTCAGATCCTCAAGTTTTCTTATTTAAGCCTTGGACGTTTTTAACCTATGCTTTTTTTCATTTTGACATTTGGCATCTGGTATTTAATATGTTGGTTTTAAATTTTGCAAGCAATTTGTTTTTGACATTTTTTACTCAAAAACAGTATTTGGGATTGTATGTTTTAAGCGCTCTTTTTGCTGGAGTTGTTTTTGCTTTGAGTTTTTACTTTTCTAATATTTATGGTTCAATAGTAGGGGCATCTGCGGCTATCATGGCAATTTTAGTTGCTGCAACGACTTATTCTCCATTAATGAATGTTCGTTTGTTTTTATTCGGAAACGTAAAACTTTGGCATATAACCGCAGTAATTTTAATTTTAGATTTGGTGCAGTTGCGATCTGGAAATATGGGTGGACACATTTCTCATTTAGCTGGAGCATTTTTTGGTTTTGTCTATATAAAATTACTTCAGAATGGAACAGATCTAAGTATCATTGTTTCAAAAACATTAGATTTCTTTGTCAATCTCTTTAGAAAATCTCCAACGACCCCATTTACAAAAGTTCATAAAAATTACAAAAAACCTACAGAAAAAACGACATCAAGAATTGTTACGAAGGACAAAACGCAACAGCAAATTGATGAGATTCTGGATAAGATCAGCCAGTCAGGTTATGATTGTCTGACAAAAGAAGAAAAAGAGTTTTTATTTAAAGCTGGAAAATAACTTGTAGGAGAAAAATATGAAAAACCTTTCTTGGTTTAATAAAATAATGTTCTTTTTGAATATAGTGCTAACTGTTCTCACATTTAGTATTTATATTCTACCGTTTTTAGCACCTAAGAGTTTTCCGCTTTTATCGGTGCTTACGCTGTTTATGCCTGCTTTTTTTGTCGCAAACGGATTGTTTTTTGTTTATTGGGCAATTCAGTTTAAAAAACGCCTTATTTTGTCTGGATTGGTTTTACTGACAGGAATTACATTTATAACTAAATTTTATAAATTTTCAGCAAAAGAATACGTTCAAGACGAAAAAGATTTTTCTGTAATGAGTTACAATGTTCGTCTGTTTAATGTTTTCAAATGGCTGGACCGCGATGACATTCCATCAAATATTAAAGCATTTATTGATGAAAAAGATCCAGACATTTTGTGTATTCAGGAATATTCAAATTCGGCACATTTAGATTTAAAAGTGTATCCGCATCGATATATTTTTATTGATGGAAATAAAATTAAAACCGGACAGGCTATTTTTTCTAAATTCCCAATTATTGAAGAAGGAAATATCGTTTTTCCTAAATCGGATAATAATGTAGTGTATGCTGATATTAAAAGAGGTAAAGATGTTATTCGTGTTTATAATATGCACTTGCAATCTATTAGAATATCGCCAGATGTAAATGAAATTTCTAACGATATTGATAATGTCAATCAAAAAAAATCGCAACTTATTTACAACCGAATTAGCAAAGGATTTAGACAGCAGCAAGAACAAGCTGAAATTTTTAAGGAACACATAAAAAAATGCAAAACTCCGATGATTATTTGTGGAGATATGAATAATAGTCCATTTTCTTATGTGTACAGAAATATCAAAGGAAAGCTAAAAGATGCCTTTGAAGAAGCTGGAGGAGGTTTTGGCGCTACTTATAAATTCAAATATTATCCTGCAAGAATTGATTATATTTTTACAGATAGTAAAATGAAAGTCAAGCAATTCGAAAGTTTTTCAGATTTTGAAAATTCAGATCATTACCCAATTATGGCAAAACTTTCTATTGAATAAAAATCAAAAAGTAATTACACTTTAAAAACTTAAATTTTTAAAAGCGATAATCTAAAGCTGTATAAGTTTTTGTGTTTTCAAATAGTCAACTGCAAATTTACCTTCATTAAAAAGTAAATCTAAAACACTTAGATTGCTTATAAATCCGTGTTTATCATCGAAAACCTGAGTATATTTTTCGAATGAATTAGTGTCTTTTTTTCCGTTTGCTAAATACCTGAAATCTGCCAAATCGGTTGGTTCACGAAAGTATTCAGTTGTTTTTTGGAATTCAAATTTCATTCGAAGACATTTTGAAACGATTTCTAGAATTTCAAAATTCAAGTCCATTAAAAAAGTATGTTTTTTTTCGAAAACAGGAGTAATATCGTCTTCAAAATATTCGAAGAAAGGAGAGCTTCTATAGGCTGCTTCTAGCGATTTTAAGTGCTGTTTCTGCCAATCAAATTCATTTTCAATCAAAACGTCTTTTGTTTTTTGATGTGCTTCTTTTGAGTGCTTTACAGGGATATTTAATAATTGAATTCCGTTTGGGCTATAGATATACGTTCTGTTTCTATTAGTTTGTTTCTGAAAATTATCTTCCATTTCAAAAGTAATAATATCAGATTGCACAATCACAGCAAAATGACTAATAGATGGAAAGTAAGTTGGAAGTAGTAAGGAATTCATTGTTATTTTAGTTTAATCGGTAAATCGTTTAATCGTACTTTTTAAGGAACGATTAAACGATTTGTCAGTTTAACGAATTAACGTTTTTTATGCTTTATTTTGTCTTCTTTTTTTCCAAATAAAATCTCCCACAAAATACAATGCAAGAATGATTAAGAAATATTTGAAGTAAGATTGTGGTTGGCCTTCACCGTCTACAGTTGTGAAAACTCTACTCCAACGAATTTTATTGATGCCTTTTCCGTGAGTGTCCCAGCTTAACCAAATAAAAACTGGTTTTCCAACGATATGATTTTCTGGAACGTAACCCCAGTAACGGCTATCTTCTGAGTTATGACGGTTATCTCCCATCATCCAGTAATAATTTTGTTTGAAGGTGTATGTAGTTGCAGGTTTTCCGTTAATTAAGAATTTTGAACCTTCTATCGTTAATTTGTTTCCTTCATAATTCGTAATAATTTCTTTGTAGAAAGGAAGTGATACATTATCCAAGGCAACCGTTTTTCCGGCTTCTGGAATATAGATAGGCCCCATGTTATCCTGACTCCATTTGTTGATGTGAGGAAAAATCGCATTGTCATTTCCTTTGTCAACTTTTCTAATTACAGCAGTAACACCAGGAGTGTTTTTAAATCTTTCTGCTCCTGCTTCTGTTAATGAACCTAAATATAGTGTGTCTCTTTTTTCAACTCTGTTGCCTGCAGCGTCAATTTCAGTTCTGAAACCTGCTGGATCTGTAATGTCTAATTCTTTGAAAATTGTTTCAAAATCAATTGGTGTTTTTTGATCTAAAGCTACAGAATAAGAATATTGTGGTTTAGCTCTTTCTGGTAAAATTAATTTTTTACCATTGATGAAAACATAACCATCTTTTATAGATAAACTGTCTCCAGGAATACCAACACATCTTTTAACATAATTTGATTTTTTATCAATAGGTTTAATAACACCTGGTCTTCCTTTTGGTTCAAAGAAATAATGAACGGTATCTACCGGCCAGTTGAAAACCACGATATCGCATCGTTTTATTTTTTGGATAGCAGGAAGTCTTAAATAAGGTAATTGTGGCCAGCTTAAGTATGATTTTCTCTTTGTTAAAGGAATTGAGTCGTGAACCATAGGTAAAGCAACGGTTGTCATTGGAACTCTTGGGCCATAGTTTATTTTACTCACAAATAAGAAATCTCCAATAAGTAATGATTTCTCTAAAGATGATGTCGGAATTGTATAAGGTTGTACAACATACGTGTGCACTAAAGTGGCAACGATTATAGCAAAAAGTAATGAACTAACTGTATCGGCTGTTTTGTTTTCAGGTGTCAATTTACGTTCAGCACGGTATTCTAATTTCTGCGTATAGTTTACGTAATAGATGTAAAAGCCTAAAGTGAAAAGACCTAAAATGGTATCTAAAGTTGATCTTTTATTGAATGTTCTCAACGTTTCCACCCATACAACAGGAAACATTATCAAGTTGATAATTGGAATAAAAAGTAATAATGTCCACCAAGTTGGGCGTCCAATCATTTTCATTAAAACGATCGAGTTGTATACTGGAATTGCTGCTTCCCAGCTTTTTCTTCCAGCTGCTTGATATAATTTCCAAGTTCCAAGGAAATGAATTATTTGAACAGCTAAGAAAAATACGAACCAAGAGTAAAATGTCATAATATTGTATTTTTAAGTTTCAAAATCAGATTAAATAAGTTCTGAATTTGAGGCAATTATTGTAAGTTTAGTACGTCTTTCATTGTAAAAATTCCTTGCTTTCCAGCTAGCCACTCTGCAGCAACAACAGCTCCAAGTGCAAAGCCTTCGCGATTGTGGGCAGTATGTTTAATTTCGAGACTGTCAATTGGAGAATCATAATTTACGGTGTGAGTTCCAGGAACTTCTCCGATTCTTTTTGCTTCAATACGAATTTCATTCTTTTTTGCTTCTTCCATCGTCCAATTTGCGTAATCGCTATTTTCAATAACGCCTTGCGCTAAAGAAATTGCAGTTCCGCTTGGAGCGTCAAGTTTATGGATATGATGAATTTCTTCCATAGAAACTTTATAAGAATCAAATTGATTCATGATTTTAGCTAAATATTCATTTAATCCAAAGAAAATATTAACGCCTAAACTGAAATTAGAACTAGAGATAAAACCACCCTTTTTTTCGTTACAAAGCGCAATCATTTCATCATAATGTTCTAGCCATCCAGTTGTTCCAGAAACTACCGGTACATTAGCATTGAATGCAGCAGAAATATTGCTTACAGCTGCAGAAGGAACGCTGAAATCAATGGCAACATCGGCGGTTGAAAGTCCGTCATAAGTATTGAATTCATCTTTCTTTAAAACTATTTCATGACCTCTTTCTAAAGCAATTCTTTCGATTACTTTACCCATTTTTCCGTATCCTAAAAGCGCAATTTTCATTCTGATTATTTTTTGATTTTTTAAATAGAATTTAATCTATTAAAAAGTGTAATTAAAAGTTAGTCCGACATTTGGTTTAAATGTTACATCGGCGGGATAAATTTCTGGACGCATTGATAATCTTTCATTCATATTAAATTGAATTAAAGCCGCGTCTACATTGGCGTCAATAATATTTAAGACATAAAAACCAACGACAAATAAAGCAGATAAGTCTCTGTTTCTTTGGTAAAATTTTTGTCCGGCAACAAGTCTGCTTTCATCCAAAAATTGATAGTTATCATCGTTATAACCTTCTAATCTACGTTTGTAGGCATCACGATAATCGTGGTATTTTTTATTATTGTCTATATAAAAATACAAACTGGTTCCGATTGCTCCGTAAACCAATGGAATTTTCCAATATTTTTTGTTGTATGCTTGACCTAAACCTGGTAAAATAGCAGAATAAAAAGCTGCTTTTGCTGGTGTAAGCGGGTCTATTTCTTGATATGCAGTAGTGTCTTTTACGACCAAAACCGTGTCTTTTTTTACCTGGGCAAAAAGAGAAACGGTTCCTGTTAGAAAGAACAATAGACCGATGGGGACAATTTTATTCACTATCCGTTTATTAATTTTATAATTCTGTTAAAGTCGGCTTCAGAATTAAATGGAATTGTAATTTTTCCTTTTCCGTTACCAGCGACTTTTATATCAACTTTCGAACCAAAATAATCGTTGAAAGTGTTTTTTTGAGTTTCTCTAACAACAAATGCAGATTCAGGTTTTGGTTTTCCGTCTTCTTTCGGTTGCTGACCTTCGTGATAATTTTTAACTAATGCCTCAGTTTCACGAACAGATAAATTCTGACTTACGATTTTTTGGTAAATATCGGTTTGAACGTCTAGATCTTCAATGTTGATAATCGCTCTACCGTGTCCCATGCTAATAAAACCGTCGCGAATACCTGTTTGGATAATTGGATCTAGTTTTAAAAGACGTAAATAGTTGGCAATTGTAGAACGTTTTTTTCCAACTCTTTCGCTCATTTGTTCTTGAGTTAGTTGAATTTCGTCAATTAAACGTTGGTATGATAATGCAATCTCAATTGGATCTAAGTCATGGCGTTGAATATTTTCAACCAAAGCCATAACCAAAGATTCGTTGTCATTCGCAATACGGATATAAGCAGGAACGTGAGTAAGTCCTACTAATTTTGAAGCGCGAAGACGACGTTCTCCAGAGATTAGCTGGTATTTGTTAAAATCTAATTTACGAACAGTAATAGGTTGAATTACACCAAGTTCTTTGATAGAAGTGGCTAATTCACGTAACGATTCTTCATTAAAATTGCTTCTAGGCTGAAACGGATTTATTTCTATAGCACTTATTTCAAGCTCAATGATGTTTCCAACAACTTTGTCAGCATTTTTATCGTCTACTGATTTAATGTCGTTTTCCGGATCTTTTAATAATGCTGATAATCCTCTTCCTAAGGCTTGTTTTTTAATTGCTTTTGTCATAAAAACTATTTGCTGTTTTTCTTTATAATTTCTTGAGCTAAATGTATGTAGTTTACTGCACCTTTGCTAGTTGCATCATAATTAATGATACTTTCACCAAAACTTGGCGCTTCACTTAATTTTACATTTCGCTGAATTACAGTATCAAAAACCATATCATTAAAGTGTTTTTGAACCTCTTCTACAACCTGATTTGACAAACGTAATCTTGAATCGTACATAGTTAATAATAAACCTTCAATGTCAAGATCTGGGTTGTGTATTTTTTGAATACTCTTAATAGTGTTCAATAATTTTCCTAATCCTTCAAGTGCAAAATATTCGCATTGAATAGGAATAACTACAGAATCAGCAGCTGTTAAAGCATTCAAGGTTAACAAACCTAAAGAAGGTGCGCAGTCGATAATGATAAAATCATATTCTTCTTTTGCAGATTCTAATGCTTTTTTAAGCATATATTCTCGGTTTTCTTTGTCAACCAATTCAATTTCGATAGCAACAAGGTCAATGTGAGCAGGTATCACGTCAACATTTGGAGCTGTACATTTTAAAATGGCATCCTTTGGTGTTGCAGTATGCTCAAGAATTTGATAAGTTCCAATTTCAACTGTTTCTACATCAATTCCAAGACCAGATGTTGCATTGGCTTGAGGATCAGCATCGATTAACAATACTTTTTTTTCTAAAACACCTAATGAGGCAGCAAGATTTACTGATGTAGTGGTCTTTCCAACTCCTCCTTTTTGATTAGCAATAGCAATGATTTTGCCCATTTATTTTCTGAATTTTGAACCGTAAAAATACAATTATTTATGGTTTTTGAAAATCTATTTTGTTAACATTTGTGAAAGTTTGTTTATTCGTTTATTTGATGGGGTTTGGCAGGATTAATTTTCTATAATTTCGATTTTTACATATTCTACACCTGATTTTATATTGGAAGTAATGTCCATAAATGCCTTTTTAGATAGATCTATTTCTCTTCCGTTAACAAAAGGGCCTCTATCTGTTACTTCAACTACAACACATTTGTTATTCTTTTCGTTGGTGATTCTTAATTTAGTTCCAAAAGGAAGTTTTTTATGAGCTGCAGTCAATTGGCTATTATCGAATCGTTTTCCGCTTGCTGTTTTTCTTCCATTAAATTTATCATGATAATATGATGCATGAGCGTTTTTCTTGTATAGCACGCTTTCTTTTGTTGATGTACAAGAATCAATAACGGTGATGTTTTTTTGTTGTGCGTTAGCTTTTAGACAAAAAACTAATACCATAAATAATATACTCTTTTTCATTTCACTTTTCCTTTCTATTAACTCGCAAAAGAAGGTTGTATGAGAATGATAAACGTCTTCAATAAGCTTTATTTCTGTTATGAAAAGACAAAATCAAGGCTTTGTATAGTTTTTGATAAGAAATAAGTGAAGACATAGGTTAAAGATTATTGGTATTTTAGGCTTCCTTAAAATTTCTATTAATACAAACTATCAAACCACAAAAAAAACATTCTTATGATTAAAAAAGTAATCTCGGTATTTACTGTGTTTTCATTTCTGATGATTCTATGTAGTTTTGCTTCTCCTTATTCTTCTGTCGAAAATAAACAAGAAAATAAGATCGAACGTAAAATTGTTTATGACAAGAAAAAGCGTAACATAATTTTGTCTTGGTCAGAATTTGGTTCTTCAGGAAACTATGTAATTACAAGAGGAGGAAGTCGATTGGCGTCAGATTTTATTTCGGTAGGTTCAACTTACAAATTAACATTTACGGATAATAAGCCAAATGCAGATAAATATGAGAATTATTATAAAGTTACTCGAAACGATATCGTCATCATAATTTCGATTGAAAATCAAATTTTTGGTGATAATATGTATTTCTATGATAGAAAATATGAAAAAGCAGAAACAGCAAGAAATGATATTAATTCGCAATTTGGAGCTATTGGTTTAGGTGGAGCAAATGGCGAATGGACCACAAAACGTCAAGCATATTATTTTAAGCCAAATGTAAAGAGTCAAACTTATGATGCCGGCGGATCAGGTTCTGCGTCATCAAAAGAAGCGAATTCAATTGAATTAGGGTTTTATTCTCATATCGGAGGCTTAGGAAAAGTGCCTTCGGATGTTAAATTAGGGTCAATATTTACAAGACCTCACCTTTCAGGCGGAGCAAATGCTACTTGTACTTTCTGGCGTTCTGTAGAAAATGTAGAAGTATTGCGCGATTTTGCTTGGACAGTTTCTCAGTCAACCAGCGCTCGAAGGTTGTTAATTGATGGCACTTCAAAATACATTTCAGATATAGGTGACACAAATTTTTGGGGAAGTGGAGGTTTTATTGCAGATACTCATTACACCTCTGACAGACCTAATTGGAAAGGGCAGCAACAATGGTATACAAGAAATGCTGTATTTCCTTCGGGTTCAGGAGCTATGGGCGGATCATATAATATGGTATGGCAAGGTTGCGTAAATCCTCCCCAAGCAGATGATGCCAATTCTCCAATTGCAGCGACACCTATTGTCAGAGAAAAGCCTTTTCTTTTTATTGATAACGATGGCGAGTACAAAGTTTTTATTCCGTCTTGGCAAAAAGATAGGGTTGGAGTTTCTTGGACATCAAAAAATATGGGTGACGGGAAAATTCAAGATTTGCTTGCTAATTGGTATGTTACAAAAGAAGGGGATACTGATGTAGAAATAAATACTGCATTAAAAGCAGGTAAAAATATATTTTTTACTCCTGGGCATTATTCATTAAATGCTCCGATTCAAGTAAATAGAAAAGATGCAATTCTTCTTGGAGCTGGAATCGCTTCTGTAACATTAGAACCCACCGAAAAAAATACTTGGGGATGCATTTATGCTGATGATAAAGATGGAATTATCATTGCTGGATTATTGATGGATTCATTTAATAGTACAATCTATCAAATTAGAATTGGAAATGAAGGCGCAAAAGCTGATCATTCTGTTGATCCAATTTTGTTAACAGATATTACTTGTAGGGTAGGCGGAGTTCAGTCAAAAAATATTCAGATTCAAGCTTCAATGCAGATCAATAGTAATAATGTTGTTGGCGATCATTTTTGGTTGTGGCGTGCCGATCATGGTTCACAAAAAGGCGGAGATGCCCGTTGGGTAAGAGACAGATGTAAAAACGGACTTATTGTTACTGGTAATGATGTTACTCTTTATGGTCTTTTTGTAGAACATTTTCAAGAATATGAAGTAATCTGGTTGGGAGAACGCGGTAGAACTTATTTCTTTCAAAATGAACCGCCGTATGATGCTCCAAATCAAGCAAGCTGGAGCAGTCAAAATGGTAAAGTTGACGGTTATGCTGCTTTTAAAGTTGCTAATACTGTAAAAGAACATCATAGTATCGGAATGGGTTCTTATGCTGTTTTTACTGGAACTGACGGAAATGTAAACAAGAAAAATGGTTTCGAAATACCGAATAGTCCAAATGTGCAACTCGAAAAAATGTGTATTACACGTTTTGCTGGACCAGGAAATATTCAAAATGTTATTAATAATACAGGCGGAAGTACGGCGACAGGCGCAAAGCGTGTAAAATTATATAATAATGATAAAGGAACGCAGCCTTTCGATGAACAGTTTGTTTTGCCAAATAGTGAATCTTTTCCTGCTTATATAGAAATGGGAAAATAAATAAACATACATAGTATAAAACAAAACCTCTGAAAGATGATATTAATCTTCAAAGGTTTTGTTTTTTGACATAGCGCAGGGTTTCAACCGTTGGAACGTATTATATTATTTACGACACGTTTCCCGTGGTTGAAACCACGGGCTATGTTTTAAATGAGATAAATTTTGTAAATCTATTGTGTTGATTGATTTTTATATTTCAATTTAAAATAAAAAAAAAGTCTTTTCAAATAAATGAAAAGACTTTTGTCGGGGTGGCAGGACGACCTGCCTATTCCTTAATTCGTTGATTTTATTGGTGTTTCCAAATACTCTACCCAAAAGGGGTAGCCGAATAGGTCTCATTTATAATGAGTTACCTTGTAGCCCTTTGTATTCTCGATCAATTTAATCTCAGTCAGTCAATGTACTTTTATATCTGTAAATGTATTAAAAACGATATTAAATTGCAACATAATAATCTTAAATAATTATTTATAAGTTATTCAATTGCGGCAAACATGTGATTAATATATAGCACGATAATATGGGTTATAAGTGTGTATAAAAGCAACATATTTATTTATTCTTTCAATAAGATATTATTGTAGCACAGTGCTTCATTCATGTCCATTTCTCCTTCAGGTAAATAATATGGCTTCATTCCACTGGCCTGTTTTAGCTGTTAGATTAAAAACTAAATATTCTTGATTCTTGTAAATATAGTTGCTTTTATTTTCCAAATGCCCAAATGCAAAAACCAGCCGATAAAGGCTGGTTGGGTTAAATGTGGTATCTAGAAATGTTGAACTATCAAATCACTATTGTATTTCTAGTTCTAAAGAATTGTTTTTTTTTCTTTGGTTTTAAATGAGTTATAGTGCTATTTTATATTGTGAATTAGTAATTTAAAATAAACCCTGCGCCAAAGCCCATATCGCTGTCATAGTGAGAGGATAAAGAACCCCATCTGGTAACTATATAGCGTAACCCTGCCATATATTCCTTGTCTGTATTCCACATTAAATTCATTCTAAGTCTTTTAGAAACAGGGATATCCTTACGTTCAAACTGTAATCGGACTTTACCATCTGTGAAAACTTCAGCCTGTGCTACAATTAGCATAGGAAGCGTATAATTGACTCCAAGACTTACCACTGCACGTTTATCTTTAGTATTGGTTTGTCCAAAGAGATTGCTTTCCTGTACATCTTCTCCCATTCTTCGATACCTCCAGTCAAATCCTATGAAAGGCATTAACCATTGCATTTTTCCAATATAACGGCCAATATGTGTTTCGGTTTCATAACCGTGCATGTCATTGTATCCTAATCTCCATTCGGTTCCAATACTCCAGCGCGTACTTTGATACATTGCTTCACCATCGTTTCCATTGGTTGCAAAATCATTTTCTGCCATAAAATGAAATTTTCTGTCGTCAGCAAAAAGTTTTCTTTGTGCTAATTTAGGGTTTGGTATTTCAGGGTTAGCAGGTTGATTTTCATAAGTAAAAACCCTTCCCATTCCGCTCATCATATGGTATAAAATATGGCAGTGAAAAAACCAGTCCCCATCTACATTAGCATTAAATTCCAGCGTATCTGTTTCCATAGGCATTATATCAATGACATTTTTTAACGGTGCGTATTCTCCCTGACCATTAAGGACTCTGAAATCATGTCCATGTAAGTGCATTGGATGGCGCATCATAGAATTATTATGCAAAACGATGCGTACATTTTCACCTTTTTTAATTAATATTTTATCAGATTCAGAAACCACCTTATTATCCAAACTCCAGACGTATCGATTCATGTTTCCGGTAAGTTCAAATTTTAGTTCTTTAACAGGGGCATTTTCAGGTAGAGTCGTTTTAGTTGGCGATTTAAGCATTGCATAATTTAGAGTTGTAATATCTGAAAGCGCATTTGCATTGTATTGCTCAGCATCCATTTTCATACCCTCCATTTTTGCAGTGGTTTTAGGTTTTGTTTCACCTGTAATTTCTGGGTACATTACTACATTCATATCCATTTTATTAAGGCTCATGCTCATGCCCATATCATCAAGATCCCCATTCATCTTCATCATACCGTTCATCATCTTCATTCCTTCAAAATATTTAAGCTTTGGCAGGGGTGCAGCTAATTGCTTAATCCCGCTGCCAATATAAAGGGAGGTTGATTTTGTTCGGTCTTCCGGTGTTGCCAAAAACTCATAAGCTGTTTTATCAGCTGGAACCGTTACAATTATATCATAAGTTTCAGAAACTGCAATAATTAATCGATCGACCTCAACGGGTTCTACATCATTTCCATCATTAGCCACAACCGTAATTTTTCCACCGGCATAGGTTAACCAGAAGTAGGTTGATGCACCTCCATTGGAAACCCGTAATCGGACTTTATCACCTGCTTTAAATTGGGAAAGCTGATTTTCATTTTTTCCATTGATTAAAAATTTATCGTAATAGACATCACTGACATCCATGGCATTCATTCGCTTCCATTCATTTTTTATTTTATCCTTAAAATACCCTTGCTTTATGGCTTCTGCATAACTTTGTGTAGTCCCCTTTTTAATAGCAAACCAGTCCGATGCATTGTGCAGCAATCGGTGTACATTGTCAGGTTTCATATCTGTCCATTCACTCAGTACAATGGGAACAGATGGCAGATCATCAATTCCTTTGCGAAAAGTTGGATCATCTGTCCTTTTATTCATAATAAAAGAACCGTACATGCCGATCTGTTCCTGCAGTTCCGTATGGCTATGATACCAGTGTGTGCCATGCTGAATAATAGGGAAAGTATATAGATGCGTGGTATGAGGTTTAATTGGCATTTGAGTTAGATTTGGCACACCATCATATTGATTGGGTAAGAATAAGCCATGCCAATGCAGAGATGTATCTTCATCCAGCTCATTGTGAACATAGATTTCAGCAATATCCCCTTCTGTAAAGGTCAAAGTAGGCATGGGTATTTGTCCGTTAACGGCAATGGCCCTTTTTGTTTTTCCCGTAAAATTTACAATTGTGTCTCTTATATACAGGTCATATCGGACTACACGTGGCGTCGAATTGTTTTCTCCAGCTTTTTTCTGTGAAATTGTACTACTATTACTGTTCTGAACTACCTTATTTCCTTTTTCAGTTTGCTTGGAGGATATGTCTTTATTTTGTGCTGTTTTTGTCTGCTTGTCTGCTTTTTCCGGAACTAGTTTCATACCGCACTTGGGGCAGTTTCCCTGTTTGGATTCATGAATTTCGGGATGCATTGAACAAGTATACGTAGTGAGATTTGACTCTTCTTTCGCAGGCTTTTTATCCATTTCCATTGTTTTCATATCCTGAGCCTGAATTAGCACAGGAAGCATGATAAATACTAGTATTGTAAGTATATTTTTCATATTACTATTTTTATAGAATATTGTTCTGTTATTTTTTTTTCATTTCATTCAACTTGGCTTTCATCTGCGCAATTTCAGCTTCTTGTGCTTTAATAATGTCTTGGGCAAGCTGACTTATTTCTGGATCGTGAAGAGAAGCCTCTTTGGCCATCAGGATTGCTGCTGCATGGTGTGGAATCATTGATTTTAAGAACTCTTTATCATCAACAGCCGCTTGCTGCCTGATGCAGGAAAAAAAAATGATTGCGGCAAGACTGCCTGTGGCAAGTAATATGATATTCCACTTTTTATTCATATACATACTACCCATTACAACAATCTCAATTATAAGCATCGGCATAGTCATTAATCCTGCCATGTAAAATTGATTTACATTGGGAATGACATTAGCAAAAACATCGACCATTGAATACATTAGTGCGTACATAGAAATAAATGACAGTACGATCATAACGGCTAATTTTTTGTACATTTTGGAGTTTACCTCTTTTGAATGCTGCTGTGTTGTGTGTTCCATTTTCATGATTTTTTTCTTTAAAAGTTATTTAGATTAATCAATTTCCTTCCAAAACCAACCTAATGGTACTATAATACACCATTAGCTTATATGGCAGGGATTTTTTCTGCGCTTGTATTTTTCGATGTGATATTGTAATAGCTTATTATTTATTTGCTTTTAAGTAATAATTGTAACTCTTCAATCTGGTTTTTTAATTTTTCGGTGCCTTTCATTTTTTTCTGTTCTGCAATTGCAAGGGCTTTTTTTGCAGCCTCAATAGCATTGGAATAATCCTTCAGTTCTACAGAGATTTTCTGTCTTAAAGTCGGATAATAAAAATTTTCAGGATCTAATTTTTCTGCTTCAGCTAACCACGATACTGCTTGATTGTTTGCTCTGCCGGTGGCTGAATAATAATTTGCTGCCTGAAACATTAAAGTAGCATTTTGACTTTTTTCTCTGATAATATATTTGTCAATTAGGGCTAAAATTTCTTTGTCAGCTTTGCTTTTCATAGGTATTTTAACCATCGTGTTTTCCCATTCTATTTTAAGGAAGCCCTCTCCTCTACTGTTGATGTCATTTAACTCAATGGTAAAAGTTTCGTAGAAATTAATTGTTTTTTCTGTGGGAACGGTAAAACGCATAACATCTTTTTTCTCATCATAACCAGTTTCGCCATGTAAAGTAATATCACTATTGATGATGATTGTCCACTCATTTTCTAAAGGAATTGAGAATACAGAATAAGTCCCTGCTTTTAAAATGTTATTTCCAAAGGTGATATCTTCATTAGTACTTATGGTCGTACAATCGCTGGCACCTGTTCGCCAGAGTTTACCAAAAGGGACTAATTCGCCAAATATTTTTCGCCCTCTTACTAAGGGTCTGCTATAGGACATTTTTATTGTTGAACTTCCAATTTCTTGTTGAAATGATGCCGAAGGGCTTGCAGAAGTAAGTTTAATTTGAACTTTTTCTTGTGCAGAAATTGATAATGATTTTATAATAATGAAACTTAGTAGAATTATTTTTTTCATAGTTTTTTAATTTTAAATTGATTTTGATATTTTTTCCATTATTGAATGGTCGGTTCCAAATTTGCAGATAGCATCACAATTAGTTCTTAATTCAGAAAACAGGATATATTTGATATTCATTTTTGAGTTTTTTATAACGGGTCTATTAAGCTGAAGAACCACATCTTTTTCCCGGTTATCCGGAATAATAATGTAAAAAACTTCCTGTCCGCTGGAGATACTAAAATACAGATCAGACAAGCGAAGTATGCCCGAATAAATACTAGTGCTTTTTTCGACTTCAAAGGCACCTATAATCTTGTTTGTGCCTTTTTCGAACCAGAGTACATCAATAAGCTTGATAGTATTTTGAGTGTCCTTCTCTGTAGGGAGTTCTGGAAATTTATTTATCGATATAAATGAAAAATTTTGCTCTCCAAACGATTTGCTTTTGTCGTTACTCGCTGGGGTGACATCAAAACCCAATGAAACTCCAATTTTTAATAAATGGTACTGCATCTCACTATGAAGATTTTCCTCCAATTTTTCTTCGAGTATTTCTTTTTGACGTTTGTGTACGTTTTTTTCGAATCTTGAACGTTCTGCCTCGCTTAAATATTCATCATTGCCGATTAGCATTTTCTGAGTTCCTATTTCAAAACATAATCCTGCAATGGCACCCAAATCATTTGAGAGCTGAGATTTATGCAAACTATTAGTTTCCAATAAAATTTCTCGAATTTTAAGATATTCTGTCCAGCTTCCTAATTTTTTTTTGTCTTTAAAAAGAAAATTAAAACCATTGAGAATAGCGGTATTAAAAGGTGGGAACCAGGTTGGATGTATGAAATATAAAATACTGGCAACAGCAGGTCCTAATCCTTTAATTTTTAATTCATCTAGTTTTATAATTTCTTTTACAACCTGTTCTTCAGATTTAGCATTGATGCAATTTTCAAGGAACTGGCCGAAAGCCAATTTATTGTTTTGATTCTCATAGATATCAGGAATACGTAATTTGGGTTTCCAGTAAAACGGATGGGAAACCCCTGCAAAGACTTGTTTTTGCTCGGCAATGCAGCTCAAAACAAATTCTAAGCTACTTTCTTTAAAATCATTAGGGAAGGTCTTGTTTTTAATATCGTCAATGACTTGTAAAACACCGCGTCTTATAGTCCGAAATGCTTTTAACCGTTGGTTGTTATCTATAAACCAGGTATTATAGACACTTTCGTTATCGTTTTTATACTGCTGAATAATTTGTCCTAGATTGGTCATTTGTTTGTATCGTAAATTATTTATTCTTTAGAGTTTTAAACTTCTCAATCGCAATGCATTCACAATAACAGATACCGAACTAAAACTCATTGCCAAGGCAGCAATCATAGGAGAAAGTAATATTCCGAAAAACGGATATAAAACACCCGCAGCAACTGGTACGCCCAAGACATTATATACAAAAGCAAAGAATAGGTTTTGCTTGATGTTGCTCATTACAGCGTGGCTCAGATTTTTTGCTTTTACAATTCCTTGCAAATCTCCTTTTACCAAAGTAATCTTGGCACTTTCGATCGCAACATCTGTTCCTGTTCCCATCGCAATTCCAATGTCCGATTGGGCCAAAGCTGGCGCATCATTTATTCCATCTCCCGCCATAGCTACAATTTTTCCTTCGGCTTGAAGTTTCTCGATTACTTTTAATTTATCCTCTGGTAAACAACCTGCCTGAAAAGAGGTTAAATGCAATTCGTCTGCAACCGCTTTGGCTGTATTTACATTATCTCCCGTAAGCATGATTACTTCAACTCCCTGGCGCATTAATTCTTTTATAGCTGCAGCACTTGTTTGTTTTATAGCATCGGTTATCGTTACAAATCCCACTACATTTTTATCTACAGCGATATAAGAAACTGTTTTTCCTAATTTTTGTTCCGCAATAATTTTTTCTTCAAGTGTGGCAGAAATAGTTGCTCCTGCTTGCTCCATTAATTTTTTATTTCCTAATGCCACCTTTTTATCAATAGCAGTTCCGATAACTCCTTTTCCGGCGATGTTTTCAAAATCATCTACTTTGGTCAAAGAAACATTTTTAGCTTTTGCAAATTTCACTACAGCTTCCGCAAGAGGATGCTCACTGTACTGATTTAAAGATCCTATGTATCGCAGCAGTTCATCTTCTGAATATTGCAGCGCTACGATTTTTTCTACCGAAGGTTTGCCCTCCGTAATTGTTCCTGTTTTATCCGTAATGAGAACATTTACTTTGTCCATTTTTTCCAAAGCTTCGGCATTTTTTATCAGAATTCCCGATTGAGCGCCTTTTCCAACTCCTACCATTACAGACATAGGTGTTGCTAAACCTAATGCACAAGGGCAAGCAATTATTAATACTGCAATAGCATTAATAAATCCGTAAACCATTGCTGGTTCCGGACCAAATTTTGCCCAAATAAAAAAGGTAATAACCGAGATAACAACAACTATTGGTACAAAATATTTAGCGATGCTATCAGCTAGTTTCTGAATTGGTGCTCTGGAACGACTTGCATTATTAACCATTTGTATAATTTGCGAAAGCAAGGTTTCAGAACCAACTTTTTCGGCAATCATAATAAAGGATTTGTTTCCGTTTATAGTTCCCGAAGACACCATATCACCTATTTTTTTATCTACAGGAATTGGTTCGCCGGTAATCATCGATTCGTCTACTGTGCTTTCACCATCCGTTATCTTCCCGTCTACAGGAATTTTGTCTCCGGGTTTTACCCGTAAAAAATCACCTTTTTTGATATCATGAATTGAGATTATTTTATCACCGCCATCAATTACCAAAGTAGCTTGGGTTGGAGCCAGTCTTAATAATTCTTTTATAGCACCACTGGTTTGGCTATGTGCTCGTGCCTCGAGTAATTGTCCTAGCAAAACCAAAGTTAGAATTACCGTTGTGGCCTCGAAGTATAACAGCACTGTTCCGTGTTCGGTCTTAAATTCATCTGGGAAAATGTCTGGAAAAAACATTCCTGCCAAACTGAATAAAAATGCTACTCCTGTACCAATTCCAATAAGGGTAAACATATTTAAGTTCCATGTAATTATTGACTTCCAAGCCCGTACAAAAAATATCCGACAGGCATAAAAGACAACAGGAAGAGATAAAATAAGTTGTACCCAGTTCCATTTAGAGGCATCCATTAATTGTAGTAGAGGATTGTTGTGAGCCATTTCTATCATAGCTATAGCGAAAATGGGAACAGTAAATACTACCGCTATTTTCATTTTCTTAACCAAATCCTTGTAAATTCTTTGATCTTCACTTTCACTTGGCTCCAGTGGCACCAGATCCATTCCACAAATAGGACATGAACCGGGCGAATCGGTTATAACTTCCGGATGCATTGGACAGGTATACTGCTGAACCTGGGCAGCAGCTGGTTCTTGTACCAAATGCATTCCGCATAGAGGACAATCTCCTGCTTTATCATACATTTTATCACCTTCACAATGCATCGGGCAATAGTATTTTCCACCCGCTTCATTATGAGGTACGGCTGTCGTTTTATGATCATGTTTGTGGTCATCATCCTTTGCAGTGCTACAGCATGATTTCTCCGTTTTTTTTTCGTGCGAATGAGTGGTTTGAGTCATTTCAATGGTGTACTTTCCAGCCACATTCAATGCTTCTTGGAGCTCTTCGGTCGCAATATGATTTTCCATTGTAATAGTTGCCAATGGAGGATCTAAGGAGACTTTTGCCTTTATTCCCTCTACAGCATTTAACGTTTTTTCTACTTTTGTACGACATCCATCGCAAGTCATTCCCGATATTGTATAGGTGTGTGTCATGAGGTTATTTTTTACAGTTTCAATGCGTTATTTCTTTAATATATAGAAAGTTAGTGATTTTTTTGAAGCTAATATGCATTTTAAGCTTGTTTCAAAAGGCTTGTTTTTTCATCAGCTATTTTTAACCAATTGTTTAACACTAAAAAATAATTATAAAAAACCTTCTATCTTAGATTCTAATTATTTAATTATTTCTTTCACCTCGCCGCACTTGAGCATTTTTTCTCCAAAGTACGGATTGCGTACTTCTTTGGTAGAACTAATCCACACGGCCCCTTTATTGTCGAAAGCCATTGGACAATATTCTAAGTAGAGCTCAGCCTCAGCCATTCCTACTTTTTTTACCAGGCTGATCATTTCATTACTTAGATTAGAATAAGCAGCTCGCTGCTTATCGATATCGGGAGCTGAAACGATTGCTGCAGCACTTGCTGCAAGATTGCTGTTGCTGTTGATTTCCCGTGCTCCCGCTTCAATCGCATTGGCCGCCAGTTTTGCTTCAGCGACATTATCTTGGGCAAGGGCTACTGTTAAATGGGCATAGTGGCTGTATATCGCGTTTAAGATATCATCATTTATCCTGATTACGGGATCCTTTAAAATTGGGAGAGAGGCTTTATTATTCTGCTGAGTCTCTTTCTTATTGTTTTCACCGTTACCGCACGCAATAAGCAGGAAGAGTGACGCTACTGGAATTCCGATTTTGATTAATTTTTTCATTGTCTGTGTGATTGATTATTACATTTTCATTCCTGACATAGGGTTTTTGCCTTTCTTTAATATAAATTCACTGTACAAAAGATAGGCGCCAGATGCAACGACGATTTCTCCTTTTTTTAAGCCACTGGTAATTTCGACTTCATTGAAGGTTTCAGAACCAATAGCCACCATTCTAGGCTGATATTTGCCTTTTTCAATTTCAATCCACACATGTGTACCGTTGCCGTCTCTGATAACGGCGTCAACAGGTAGGGTCAACTTCATTTTTTGCTCTGATGAAGGCAGTAAAACAATCGCCTGCTGACCTGCCTGCCATTGATTGTTTGAATTGGCAATAGTACCACGCAGCTGTATTATCTGCTTACTTGTCTGCAGGGCAGGATTTATAAAATCTACCGTCATTGTTTGGGGCTGATCTTCATAACCTGAGACTATGACTTTTACTTTTTGGCCTGTTTTAATTTTACCAGCATCTGCCGGATAGACATCAGCTTCGACCCATAAACGATTGTAATCTTCCAGTTTCATAATAGAACCTCCTTCTGCAATATATTGGCCTTCTGTTATGGAAAGTTCTGCAACTATTCCTGAATTTGGCGCGTAATAAACAACATAAGGCGATGCTTTTTGTTTTTTGAATAATTCATTAAGCTGGGCTTCAGACTGTCCATACAATAGCAGTTTTTGTTTTGCAGCATCCTTTATTTGGGCAAAACGTCTATCCTCAGTAAAGCTTGCAGCCTGTGCTGTGGCAAGGAGGTACTCCTGCTGAAGGGCTGAAAGCTGCTCTGAATATATTCTGTATAAAGGCTGGCCTTTTCTAATCGGAACCCCCGTTTCTTTTACATACAACTCTTCAATCCTTCCTGCCACGCGACTTGAGATGTAAATAGTTTGCTCAGGATCAGTAACCAAACGACCGTTGAGAGGGGAAGAATTTGAAAATTCATTTTCCCCAGCAGTTATTGTAGTCAGATTGGCTAGTGCTTGTTGGCTAGGTCCCAAGGTTAGAAAGTCCTGTGCGTTGTTTTTTTCGAAGGGCACTAGATCCATTCCACAGATCGGGCATGAGCCGGGGCCATCTTTTACAATTTGCGGATGCATGGGACAGGTATAGGTTTGAGCTTTTTCCTGACTGGTTTTTTTTTCTTCTTTTTGGGCACATGCTGTAAATAGAAGTGGAAAAACCATTGCAATGAGCAAAATAGTACGAATAAATATTTTATTGTTCATGGTTTAATTTTTTAATTTATTTTCTGAAGCTGTCTTGATAAAACTCTCACTGTCTATCATATAAGCCGCATTACTGGCGATATTCCAATCATTGATGTCTTGATCTATTAGCACCATTCCATCAGCATTATTTTTCGTTTTAACTTCTCTGGGAACAAACACGTCCTGCTCTTTTTTGAAAACGATGGATTTATTTCCTAAATTAAGAACGGCACTTTGCGGAAGCCACCAGCCTTTACTGACAATAGGAATGGCTGCAGTTACTAATTTCCCGGTCTGAAATTTATTATCCTGCAAATAAATCCGTGCTATGGTAAAGTTGCTTCCCTCTTTAAAGACGGGTTGAATGAGTCCGATAGTCCCCGTATACACAGTTTGCTTATCTGAGGGTTCATAAAATACCAATTTTTGCCCTTTTTTAATCTGCGATGATACTGATGGATCAAAAGCAAATTCTGCGATAAGGTTTTTGTTGGTATAGATTGTAAAAAGCGATTGTCCTGCACCAATATACTGTCCTTCTCTTAGCATAATAGCAGAGGAAGCAGGGGCAGATGCGCTACTATTTGATGCTGCACTGCTACTTGAACCCATTGCGCCCATACCGTCATCTGACGGTGCGCTTTGAGGCGAAGCCGCAGGAGCTGCTGTAGAAGCATTTGCTGCCGCAGTGTTGTCTAAGATGTACCCGGTGGCATTACTGTAGACAGGAATGCGATAGGCGATTTTACCTGTTTTTAATACCTGTTGAATTTGCCCCTGCTGCATACCCAGCAGAGACAGTCTGTCTTTTGCTTTTTGAAGCATCGGACTGTTTGTATCAGATTGATAAATAAACAACAATTCTCTTTGCGCTGCAGCCAGATCAGGAGAATAGATTTCCATGATCAACTGTCCTTTTTTTACGGGCTGGTAATTGTACTTAATCAGCAGACGCTCAATCCTTCCGCTTACCCTGCTGGAAATGCTGGTCTGGTCACGGGTATCGTAGGTAATAATTCCCTGTACATGCATGGAGAATATTTTAGTACTCTGGTCAGCTTTTATGACAGATATATTTGAAACGACTTGTTCGTTAACTGGTTTCAGCAGGTGTTTTAAGCTGCTGTCTATGGCTGTTTCCGTTCCAGCGGTATGCCTTGGGACCAATTCCATCCCGCATATTGGACAGCTGCCGGGCTTATCCTGGATAACTTCGGGATGCATTGGACAGGTATATTCCTGATTTGTACTATGCTGGTGTGCTGGCTTACTGTTATGCTCGGTTTTCTTGTTACAGGCTGTCAATAATAATATCGAAACGAATAACAATCCGACTAACTTAGCGATAGAGTTCTTTTTCATAATCGACAATCATTTGATATAGTTTTAATTTTTCATCTAATAAGTTATTCTGCAGCATATTTAAACCTTCCCAGGAGTCAATTACTACAGGAATCTGCAGTTTGTTTTCCTGATAGTTCAGAAAGTTTACATCCAGCGATTTTTGCATAGAAGGGATTATTTTTGTTTCGAGTCCCTGGATCCTTTTTTGCATGGTCAGTATCTCATATTGCATTCCATATAGCATACCCTGGGTTTCCTGCAGCATGGCGGATTTCTCTTTCTCCATTGCCTGTACATTATATTGCATTGCTTTAACATCTGATTTATACATTTTTGATGACCAGGGAGCAATAGGAATAGACATCATTGCCATTACCGAATAGGCTTTGGGCATCATTTTATCAAAAGAATTCATATGGTCAAACTGGATTTTAAAAGAAGGATTTTTCTCTGCTTTCATCGCCTGAATACTGAGCTGCATCGATTCAATTCCCGCATCCATCTTTTTAATATCTCCTCGCACAGCTGCAAGACTTGTGGTGTCGTGCAAAGCCGGGTTGAAGACAGGGATAATACTTGTGTCGATTGAAAAATCAGCATTGCCGGGCTGGTTCATAAGGCTGTTGAGCCATGCTCTTGCTTTTGCGATTTCACCTTCCTGCATGCGGATCATATTTTTGTTTTCTTCAATCCTTGCATCAATCTTGTATACATTACCCAACTGCGACTGGTTGTAAGGATAGCGTACTTCCTCAATCTTTTTCATGGTCAGCATTATCTTTTCGTTCTGATCCAAAACTTTCATTCGGTGTTCGGCTACCATCCAGCTGTAGTAGAGCTGCTTGGCCTGAGCTTTATAGTCGTTAAGAGTAACGGTCCGCGTAGCGTTCTCAATGTTTCCTTGGGACTGGATAAATTTTTTCTTCTTGTTTAGCTTTCCTATATTGGGGATGTCTTGTTCAACTCTGAACATTAAAGATCCCTTGTCGCGGTCATCCATAACTTCCTGAAAAGGATAGGGGGTCATAAAGGTTCCCACACCCACCATTGGTGCCATCCATGCCGTTGCGGCATCGGCACTATATTTATATCCTTCTGCCTTTAGGCTATAACTTTGCAGGAGCACGTTTTTTTTATCAATCCTTTGAAGGATTGTATCAAGAGACAAGACCTGTTTGGTCTGGCTCAATAGCTGTAATGGCAGTAAAAGCAATAGTACTGCCAGTATTTTAATGTTTGACATCATGTACTTCGAGTTTGCCATATTTTCGTAATTCATATTCTTTAGACATTAGGAAAATAAGCGGGGTTACTAATAAGATATGTACGGCAGAAGTAAATACGCCACCAATCATAGGCAATACAATTGGTTTCATTACATCCATTCCAACACCATTGGACCAGAGGACAGGCACTAATCCAAATAATGAGACACATACGGTCATTAGTTTTGGACGTAATCTCTTTGCGGCACCGTGTACCACATACTCCCTGAGATCCTCTTTAGTAATGGTTTCTCTTGAGTTTCCTTTGGCCTTGATAAGTTGCTCCATGGCATCATTGAGATAGATAACCATAACAATTCCGGTTTCCACGGCAATACCAAACAAGGCTATAAAACCTACAGCTACTGCCACTGATAGATTGACATCCCAGAAAAAAATTATATAGGCACCTCCAATCAAAGCAAAAGGCACTGTTATAAGACTTAAGAAGGCTTCTCTAAGGGAATTAAAGGCAAAATAGAGGGAGAAGAAAATAATAAGCAATACTATCGGTGCAATGATCTTAAGGGTCTTTTCTCCGCTGATCAGGTTCTCATATTGTCCGCTCCATTCTATAAAGTACCCTTCGGGAAGTATATTTTTGGCACTTTCTAATTTTTTCATAGCTTCCTGTACGGTTCCCCCCATATCACGATCACGTATGTTGAACATGACTGCCCCGCGAAGGAGCGCATTTTCTGAACTAATCATTGGAGGGCCATCCACGAATTTAATATCGGCAACAGAAGACAGGGGCACTTCTCCAAAGGTTGGAGACTGCAAGGGAATGCGTTTAATGCGTTCCACGCTATTTCTATAATCCTGTGCCATACGAACGCTTATTGAAAATCGTCTTCGTCCTTCAACCGTATTGCCGATCGACGCTCCTCCTAAAGCAAATTCCACTGTTTGGTTTACATCATCTACAGTTAATCCATAACGGGCCAGTTCCGAACGATTGACATCAACATCAAGGTATTTTCCGCCAGTAATAGGATCCACAAATAAGTCGGAGACACCAGGGGTTCCCTCTAAAGCCATTTTTACTCTTTCTGATACTCGCGCAATGGTATCGAGATTTTGACCGTAGACTTTAATACCCACGTCGGTACGAATTCCTGTAGCGAGCATATTGATACGGTTGATGATAGGCTGTGTCCATCCATTTACTACACCAGGTATCTGCAGTTTGGTATCGAGTTCCTTAATAATATCTTTTTTATCTATTCCTTCACGCCACTCTGATTTTGGTTTTAGCATGATAATGGTCTCAATCATGCTCATTGGCGAATTATCCGTAGCGGTGTTAGCCCGACCGGCTTTGCCTAAAACACTTTCGACTTCGGGAACCGATTTGATTATTTTATCCTGTACCTGTAAAATACGTTTGATTTCTCCATTAGATACATCAGGGAGGGTAACAGGCATAAATAAAATACTCTGCTCGTCCAATGGAGGCATGAACTCCGTTCCGAGGCGCATCAATAATGGGATAGAAATCAACAATGCCAATATGTTAACGGTCAGGGTTGTTTTTCGCCATTTCAGAACCCAGCGTATGATTGGCTCATAGCCTCTCTCCAAAAAACGATTTACCGGGTGTGCATCGGTTGGACGGAATTTCCCTTTCATGAAAAAAGAGATCAGTACCGGAGCTAATGTCAGAACCAATAGAGCATCTACAATCAGAATGAATGTTTTTGTATAGGCTAAGGGATGGAATAGCTTCCCTTCCTGTCCGGTAAGCATAAACACAGGCAGGAAAGAAGTAATTATAATAACAGTGGCAAAGAATACGCCGCGAGAAACCTGCTTGCTGCTTTTCTCAATTATTTTGAGTCTTTCCTCTTCGGATATCCACTGTGGTTTTTTGCGAAATATATTTTTAATTCTTTTCATCGGAGTTTGTTTCATTTTTTGGTTCAGATTCCCATTGTGCATACCGTTGTGAAAGATGCTGGTAGGCATTTTCACTCATAATTATACCGTTGTCAACTATTACTCCAATGGCAAGTGCTATACCGGTAAGGGACATGATATTGGAGGATATGTCAAAGGCATTGAGCAGTATGAAACTTGCTGCAATTGTAATTGGTATCTGGATGATAATACTTAGTGCACTGCGCCAGTGAAAAAGAAAAATAATAACGATAAGCGACACCACAAGCATCTCTTCAATTAAGGTGCGCTTAACCGAATCAATAGATTCTTTAATCAGGTGCCCCCGGTCATAAACGATATTAAATTTTACGCCTTTAGGAAGCCCTTTTGCAACTTCTTTCATCTTTTCTTTCACATTATCAATTACAGCATCTGCGTTTTCACCATAACGCATCACGACGATGCCTCCAACGACTTCGCCTGTACCATTATGGTCAAAGATCCCTAATCGGGTTTCTCCGCTCATCTGGACAGTTCCTATATCGCTGACTTTTATAGGGATACCATTTTGATTTTTCAGTGGAATATCCTCAATCTCTTTGATGGATTTCAGATAACCGGATGTCTTAATGATATAGCCAATATCACTCATGTCGAATTTTCTTCCGCCACTTTCATTATTATTGGCACGTACAGCACTTATAACCTCTGGGACAGACAGCTTATAATATAGCAGTTTGTTTGGATCAATGGTTACCTGGTATTCTTTTTGAAATCCTCCAAAAGAAGCAATTTCACTCACTCCGGGAACATTTTGCAAAGCAAACTTGACGTACCAGTCCTGTAGTGCCCTTTGTTCACCAAGGTCAACACCGGGTGCCTCCAGAGTATACCAGAGTATATGACCAACCCCAGTTCCATCGGGTCCTAATTGCGGGGCAACTCCTTTGGGCAAGGTGCTGCTAATAGTACTGAGCCTTTCCAGCACTCTTGATCTTGCCCAGTATACATCAACATCATCTTCAAAAATGACATAGATAAAACTCATACCAAACATGGAAGCAGCCCTTACATATTTAATTTTAGGTAATCCCTGAAGGTTGGTAACCAAGGGATAGGTGATCTGGTCTTCAACGAGCTGTGGAGCACGTCCCATCCATTCTGTAAAAACGATTACCTGATTTTCAGATAAATCGGGAATAGCATCAATAGGATTTTTTTGAATAGAGATGATACCCCAAACAAATATTCCTGCTGATAATAGTAATACGATGAATCGGTTACGCAGGGACCATTCTATTAATTTGTGTACCATAGGTTTAATTTATTTTTGAAAGACTATCGCTTACTTTTTCAATCCAGGTTATAAGCTGTTCTTTTTGAACAGCTGTCAATACCGCGTTTTTATGGATCAAGGTGTAAGAAGGCAATGGCATTTCGTTCGCTTTTATCTGCTTTAAAATTCGGTCTAATTTATTCTCCTGCTTTCTTTTGGAATAGTTTCCCCACTGGCTAAAATTCAAATTTTCTTTTCCTTCCTTGATGTGTCCTTCCATAAAGGTGCGTGCCGGCTGGATGTAGGAGTACCATGGATATTGTGTGTTATTGCTGTGACAATCGTAACAGGAAGTCTGAAGAATCGTTTGTATATTTTTGGGAATGGGATAGACTTTTGAAATGTGAATTGGTAAAACCTGCCCGTAATCGGAATTGCGGGCAGGCTGATACAATTGCATCAGTAGAAAAATAATTAACCCAATAAAAAGAATCTTTCTGATGAACCGTTTCATTTTACAATTGTTTTTTCATTGAACCGCAGGTAAGCATTTTAGAACCATAGTAAGGGTTTTTTATCTCTTTTGTTTCACTAATCCAGATAGCTCCTTTTCCACCATCATACATAGGGCAAGAATCCTGATATAGTGTTTTTGAAGCTCCAAAAGTTTTAATCAAATCATTTATGTCTTTACTCAGTAGGGCAAAGTGCTCTCTTTGGTGTTCAATATTTCCACCGTTAGAACCAATATGTTCTGCATGCTCTTTGGCATCATCAGCTATATCAAGATATGCAGCTTTAGATTTTGGATTTATCGATTTTACATTTACGCTTTTGAAAGTCGCATACAGTGCCTTTCCAGCTTTAGCAGCTCCGTTGCTGTCATCTTTTGCAAGGGTGTTTTTTAACGCTAAATAATTTGCAACAATTTGCTCAGTTGAAAATTTTGCTTCTGTTTTTTTGCTTTGCGCATTACCAGAAACCATTACGCATACCATTAATATGGCTGAAAGAATTGTATTTTTCATTTTAATTATATTTTAAATTGTTTAAAAAACAGGTTGCTTTTGATTTTTTTTAAAAATATCTATTGACCTGTTTACACAATAAACACATGGGAAATAAGTGAATATTCTGCAAAGAGTATCTCACGGCGTAGTCTAAAAAAATAGATACATCTCACATTTCAATAAATTATGAACATCATTAGTCACGAGAATATTGAGTGGTCATTATGTAAACAGCCCGATAAATTTATTAGTAGTTAGCTGTACTATAGTTCTTTTTTCATAGAACCACAGGTTAACATTTTTTTTCCTTGATATGGGTTTTTGATCTCCTTGGTTTCGCTTATCCAAATTGCTCCTTTCCCGCCATCATACATAGGACAAAAGTCCTGATACAATTTTTGTTCAGATTTGAAAGATTTTATCAAATCATTCATGTCTTTACTTAACATGGCAAAATGCTCTCTCTGGTGTTCAATATTTCCACCGTTAGCTCCAATATGTTCTGCGTGTTCTTTGGCATCATCAGCAATATCAAGATATTCTGCTTTTAATTTCGTATCTATCGAATTGGGATTTACACTATTAAAAATTGCATACAATGCTTTTCCGGCATCTGCAGCTCCTTTTGTATCATCTTTCGTTAATGCATTTTTCAGAGTCAGATAATTACTCACGATTTCGTTTATAGAAAATGTTCCTTGAGCAGTTTGGGTTGTATTTTCTTCTGCACTTTTTTCAGTCGTTTCCTTTACCGGCTCGGTTAATTCCATTCCACATTTGGAACATTTGTCCCCTTTTTTTCCTGTAACCTCAGGATGCATGGAACAGGCATACAATTGTGAATCATTCTGAGCTGTCCCAGAAGCAGCGTCAGGAGCTGCAGTTTCTTTGTTTTTTGAATTACAAGCTGTAAGTACAATTGCCATTACAAGGGTTGAGAAAATTAATTTTTTCATTTTTTTTAGTTTTTATCTCTAATGGATGTTGTTTTGTCCAACATTCCTTTGTTTGAGTATTATAAGAATTATTCTTTTTTTGATTGCAAATTCAAGCTCTATTTCGCCTTTTAAATGCCTTTATATCAGATTTATATTTTCAGCACCAATCCGTTGGGTTTTCTACCGACATTAATCGTTTTAGAGACAGTATGGTTTGATACATTAATGACAGAAACCGTATTGGCTGTCTGATTGGTCACATAGGCTGTATTTCCATCTGCTGTAAATGTTATTGCATGTGCACCGGCACCAGTAGTAAATACACCTCCATGCATCCACATCATCATTGTCTGGTCCCAGGTCCAGTAATGAACTTTTGCATTGGCAGGATCGCTAACCCAAAGTTCTTTCTTATTTCCATTGTGAGACGCTATTCCAGGCATAAATCCTAAATCAATTGTTTGGTCTACAGCATCGGTTGCTACATTGATCACAGAGATAGATTGCCCGTCTTCATTATCAACATACATTCTGGCATCACTTCCTGTCCAGGCGCCCACAGGGTTGTCCCCAACAGCAACAGTTGCTGTAACTTGTTTGGTTGTTGTATTTATAACTGACACAGTATTGTCATCCCCGTTAGCGACATAGGCCTTACTGCCGTCAGAAGAAAAGGTAAGTTCAGCAGGCATCATACCTACCGCTATAGTGTTTTTCAATGCATATGTTAAGGCATCATAAACCAGAACTTTTCCATTCATGTCCATTTGCGGCACCCAGATTTCTGAACCATTTGGACTGTATATCGTATTGTGGTTCATCTTTGGCAGGCTCATGTTTTTTACAGTTGTTCCATTAGCGGCATCAACTACAAGAAGTTTACCAGTCATTCCTTCCATACCAGCACTATGGCCTGCAGAGAAGTCCATTCCGGGTACACCAATGGCCAGGTGATTGGAATGTAAAGAAATGTGGTGGGGCCACATGATCATATCAGTACCGGTTCCCATAAGGCTGATGGTTTCTGTAACTTCATTAGTTGCCAATTTGATTACTGAAATTGTGCCGTCCTGACCATTGACCACATAAGCTGCAGGATAGTTTATATTCAGATTGGGATCGGACATATTCATATCGTCTGTTTTACTGCAAGAAGACAGCGATAGAGCTCCTGAGATTAATACCCCAAGGATTGAAGTACCTGTAATTATATTTTTCATTTTTCTGATTTGGGATTATTTGATTGTTTCTATAGTTGATCCACAGCTTAACATCTGCGAACCGTAATACGGATTCTTGATACCGCTTTCCTTGCTCAGCCAATTTGCATCAACCATTGGACAATGATTATAATAAACCGGTTGTGGCTGATCGGTAGTTTTTATAAGATTGTAAGTGTTTTTAGACAAGCTTTTAAAGGATTCCCTTTGCTTTTTTACATCTTGGTTTTCAGAAATATTTGTGGCATCTGAAGCTAAACTTTTCAATGCATTCATCCATGCAGTATGTTCTTTTGGCTTTAGGTTCTCCATTTTAACGGCATTGATTGCAGAAAGGAGCTCTTTAGATTTCAATGCGGCAGTTTTAGCATCTGTTTTCACCAAAGCATCTTTTACATCAAAGTAGCTGTCGAAAATTGCTTTAAAAGGACTGTTCTCTTGTGCATCGGCAGGAACTGCGGCTGTATGCTGTGAATGATCAATTTTACCCATATCCATTTCGGATTTTTTTATTGGGGCCGCCATATTTGTTCTTTCATATTGGCAGCATTGTGGAAGTTTTGCATAAGCGTCACCAGGAGCTAAGAATTGGTCGCTGTCATATCCTGCTAAGGCAATTCTTTTCAGGACTTCATCCAGATTTGTTTTCTTCTCATCATAGGTAATAGCCGCTATCTTGGTGTTTTCATCCCAGTTTACCGAAGCGATATTTTTGAGGTTTCCTGCTTTTTCAATAGCAGTTTTGCACATTAGACAATTACCATAAATTTTTGTATTTAAGGTTTTAGCATTTTTTATAGGTGCGCCATACACTATGACTGACAGCAATAGGGTAATTGCCATCAATCCTTGTTTAATTGATTTCATTTTAAAATGTATTTGAAGTGAATGTTGCTTTTGAGAAATAATTGTATATACAAGATGTATAGAACATTATTCTACAAAAAGCGAAAAATAAAAAAATGAAGCAGATAGGCTTCCTTTTTTGACACACGTATGGCTGTCAAAAAAGGTTTTTAGCTTATTTTAGGTATAAGCCAAATAGAATAGAAACCAGATAAAATTGAGGTTTCTGCATTGTGGAATTTTTGTTTTAAAGAAAAAACACCTATTGTGATGTTTTTGAATTCAAGATCGTGTAAAAAAGTGATTCCTCCGCTGCAAACTGAGGCACAGCCGCATCTTGAATGTCCGCATTTCCCACCACAACCATCATGATCTTTGTCGCCCGAATGATTTGTTTTAGAGCAACAATCATCTTCTTTCGTGGATTTAGAAGTTTCTTTTGTGCAAGAATGATTAATCACGATTTTTTCGCAAGCAAAAGTCATCGTTGGCATTAAGAAAAAGCCAAGTATAACAATTAATATGATGCGAGATCGGTTCATGTGATGAGTAATAGTAAAAGCAAAAGTACTTATATTATTTTTAATTTTAACAAAAATAATGTTAAAAACAATATTCGTCTAAGGTTTGCGAAAATGTAAAATCAACTTTTTTCAATTTCTATTAACATTGGCGACGAGTTTTACTAAATATTTACCTCCAAGGTGATCCAATAATTTTCTCTAATAAATTATTAGCAGTTCTAATAGACTTCTTTATACAAACACACCAATTAATAATCATTTAGCAGGCTTAAGAAATTTTGCAGTATTTATGAATTCGTCTAAGCTTTAATGACATTTCCTAACTCTGTCATCATTGCTTCCCTTTCATTTTTTATCCAAGAAACCAGTATGCTTTTGTCCCATTTCAAGAGCAAAGGTAACTCCGTGTTCTTAACGCACTAGCAAGGCCAGGCCCTCCAGATTTGAGAAAAAATCTCCACCCATCCGGGTCGTATTTTTTTTCAAAGCCTTGCTATTGCTAAACACTCACCTTTTTATGCTCATGAAACGAAACATAGCATACTCCGGCTCTTTAGACGAATAAAAAAAATGTCAGCAATGAGAAATAAAATATTAAAAATGGATTTGATGAAACAAAACAGCACCTCCTCTCATTGCCGAATAAAATTTAAAAAAAAAAATAATCACTAAAAATCGCAGAAATTATGAACATCACAGGAAGAGTGACAGCGGATGCGCAGGTACGCAACGTGTCAAACAGCAAAACAGTAGTAAACTTTTCAGTAGCCATCAACGACAGCTACAAAAACAAAGCGGGCGAACGCATAGAGCAGACAACCTACTTCGATTGTGCCTATTGGCTAAGTCCTAAAGTTGCCACTATACTCACTAAGGGTACGGTCGTAGAACTGACAGGTAAAGTGAGCGCAAGAGCGTGGACAGGAAGTGACGGACAACCGCACGCAGGACTGAACTTTAACACCTCGCAAATCAAACTGCACGGGGGCGGTAAAAAATCGGAAACTGGACAGGCTCCTGCGGGAAACAGCAACGGCAAGGAAAAGGACGACCTCCCATTTTAATCAAGAGTATTCAAACAATTATCAAATTTTTAAATCATTTTATCATGGCACATAATATCAACTATAACGAAAGAACAGGTAAGTATTCATTTTTCAGTGTTCAGCAAAAGGCGTGGCACAATTTAGGACAAATCGTTTCAGAGTACCCGACAAGTGAGGAAGCTATCAAATTCGCAGGGTTAGATTACGAAGTCGTAAAATCCCCATTATTTACAAAAGGTTCAGGTATTATTGAAACCTCGAACAATATTGAGATGGGCAGTAACGAATTGGAAGTGCCTAACTATTTCGCCAATATACGCACGGATAACAATACAGTGTTGGGAGTTGTCGGCAAGGATTACCACATTGTACAAAACCGTGAAGCTTTTAATTTCTTTGATGCCATTGTAGGCGGTGACGAGGGAATACTCTATGAAACCGCAGGAGTGTTGGGCAACGGGGAACGTATATTTATCACAGCCAAACTACCTGATTATATCCGAGTAGGAAATGGCGATGATGTAACGGAAAAATACATTTTCCTCACCACTTCGCACGATGGTAGCGGAAGTATCACAGCCGCATTTACGCCTATCCGTATCGTTTGCCAAAACACTTTGAACGCTTCGTTACGCAGTATGACCAATGTAGTGCGTATCAAACACACATCGGGAGCTAAACAGCGTATCGAGAATGCCCACAAGATTATGGGGTTGGCAAATACCTTGAGCATTCAGTTAGAGGGTATTTTCAATGAATGGGCAAAAGTAAAGGTAACAGACAAAGAAGTGAGAAAGCTAATCCAATTGGCACTTTGTCCTAATAAGGAAACCTATGATTTGCTTAAAAAAGGTGCGGAAGATGAAATTTCCACCGTGTTCAAAAATACCGTTGAGGATGCTTTTTCATACGCTATGATAAGTGAGACACAGCAGATGGATACGACCAAAGGTACATTGTTCGGAGCATATAACGCTGTTACAGGCTATTATCAGAATGTACGCAATTACAAAGACGATGAAGCCAAATTGCAGAGCATTGTTTTGGGTGGTACTGCCCAGCTCAAATCTCAAAAAGCATTTGAATTGTGTACAGGCTTTGCCTTAGACGGTACAGAAATCCTAAAACTTAACTAAATAACCAAAGGCTACCGCCTTAATTGGTGGTAGCCTTAAAAAACAACCGCTATGAATATTGGAGTTATAACATACAAGAGATACGATGAAAGGATACTGCTCAATTGGAATTTCAACTTATTAGAACTGCTCAACATTATATTGACTGATAAGGATTTTGTCCGCTTTGAAATCTTTAACAGAAACAGTAACCTGTTACTCTCAACACACTACCCTGACGTAGAGCAAAAGGGTGTATTTATACAGGTTGTCAAGATTGAAAAAGAGAAAGAAGTTACAGGAATTACGTATGACGCATTCAGAACACCTTCAACTATCCAAAGGATAAAGGTTCGTTGGGACGTAAACGGTACAAAATTCAGAATAAAGAAAAGAGCCCTTGAATATGTCTATTGGCAAAACAGAAGAGCAGGCTTGCAAATTGAGGGGTTCGTTGACCGCAGGTAGCCTGAAAAAGAACGATTAAACAACATTTTAAAATCTTAGAACGATGAATGCAAATTTTTTCCATCAGATAGCACAGTTGCAGATTACAGGTGATTTACAACTTACCATAGCAAAAGGAGCAGAAAACAACCTAATCGTATCGGTTATGCTCCAAAACGAACAATGCGGAGATAACGCAAAAAACATCATACCGCCCCTTAATCTTCGGGGAACAGCCGAGGAACTCGACAACGGTTTTTTCGAGAAGATAACCACACCCATACAAACTGCTTCGGGCATAATGGTCGATATGGAAGCCTTTATGAAGCAGTTGGAAGAAACCAAAAAACAGTCTGCAATGGAGAAAGATAAAGCTGACAGGCAGAAGAAAGAACAGGAAGCCAAAGATAAGAAGTTCAAAGACGCAATGGCAAAGGCTGATGAACTGGAAAAAGAAGGCAAATTCCGCGAGGCGTGGGTAAAAGTACCCGAAATAACAGAGTTCCCTGAAAAGGCTGACGAGATACGCAGACGCAAAAGAGAACTATCCGACAAGTTTTCTGCGCCAAGTCTTTTTGGAGCTATAGAGGAAGAAAAACCCGAACCCGCAAAAGCGGAAGAAGTAACTGTTGATTACTCAGCAGAAACTGCACAGGAAAAATAAATGTAATAACTTAAAATTCATAGTCATGTTATTAGCAACGCAATTGGAAAGAGTGTTTATACTCAAAGATAAAGGACAAGATATTATATTGACCGATCCCGAACCACGTTGGAGCGTGGAAGCAGTACTAAATTTTTATGCTAACAGGTATCCCATTTTGACAACCGCCAAAATATCTGCACCCTCTATTAAGGATGATGCAGTAGAATACCGATTTGAGAGCGTAATGGGCACTAAGGGTTAAATCAAAATTTAAAGCGATGAACTATGCACAAACATATCATATCGGGAACAATCAGACAGCCCGAACAAAAACGACAAAGGCAGTTGTACAAACAGCTCTGCGAGTTCACTCAATGGATGCAAAAAACCAAAGATGCGAGCGAGGTTCAAAAAGACAAACGCAGGGCAGTCCCTGTGGAAATGTTGCCAATGGTTTTCTAAAGACTACATTCCTGACCAGACTGAAAGAAACGCAGACTGTACAGGCTTGTAAGGAAACAGTAAAAAAAGAAAGTGATTTTTATCAGTCCCTTTCCAAACTTGCAGGACATTACAAGATAGAACCAATGCAGACTAGTCAGTTTGAATACCCATACAATTTGGCATTGGCTATATGGGATATGGAAGAAAAGTTAAGGCAAAGTGTTCTGAATTGGCAGGAAATTCGTTTGGTACAGGAAAGTAAGAAAATCTATTTCATCACTGAGGAAAAATACAACACGGGTACAACCCTGTATTATATACCAATTGAACCGCTGTATCAGATGTTACACGACCCCAAGCGCAAAAGAAATGCCCAACTGCTTATTTCTGTTTGCTCTTACCTATATAACATTGCGGACATTCCTTATTTCAGACAGGAAAACAGTTATCTGTATTGGATGTATGAAATGCACAAAGAATGGGTGGAACAGGACGACGAAACGGAAGAAAACGAAGTGTATAAACTTGAGTTTGAAAAAGCGGAATTCATTGGAGATTGTATCGAGCAAAAGATTTTTAACCGTATGAGTTTACAAGTATTTCAAAAACGTTTAGAATCTTTTAAAAGAAGTGATGCATTCGACCACGAGTGTTGGCTGACAGCTTCTAATGCCTTTGTACTATTTACGGAATATCCAAAGGCAAGCATTTTCCGAAATGCTCCAATGCCTGAACAAGAAACTGATAATGACGACGACGACAATGAAACCATTGGTATGGAAAAGTATATCTCTTTTATATCGCATACAAAAGGATGGCTATACGAGAACCTTGCCGAGAGCATCAACAACGAGTTTAACGAATACGCAGCAATGCAGGAACCGACCATCTGCAAAAGTTTTGACAAAAAAGTGGTCACGAAAAACACCCTTGATTTTGAGAACAGATTATTTGCCCTTTTAGACGATATGTGCAGTCTGCTTTATAACTACAAAACCACAAGAAAATGAAAAATACAACCGATATAACAGAAAGCTTTGGTACGCTGTACCATCCTAAATCCGCACTTGTTTTCTATGAAACCAAAGGAGCGAACAGCGATGTATATGTGGAGCATTTCGATATGGACAAGAACGGTAATCCTATTAATGCCCACCCACTCACAGAACGGGAAGCAAAAATATTGGCGAGGGCATTAGTAACAGAAAAGGACAAGGATAAAGCCTTTTTAAAATCCAATGGAATACTGCCGACAAACATACTGCATATTAATCATAATACAGATAAAGGTTCGGTATTGTGGTACACCAAAGCACAAAGACGACAAATGTATTTTGTGAACAGTTTGGAAATACCCAACGGAATGGCTTATGCACCACCAATGATTTGGTATGCCAACAAAAATAGTCTTACGGTATTTGCATTGGCAAGCGACCGACGACCGACAGAAAAAACGCCTTTGTATTGCGCACCATTTTTCAACATCTATGAAGATGGGAAAGTATGTATGGGTTCGGTCAATATCAATATTAAAAACTCGACTTCGGTTGAGGAATTTACCAACGGTTGGGAAGACTACTTTTTTAATTCCTATTTCAGCCATTTATTGGGAAGAAACAGCCCAATAAAAGGCAATTGTGTAAACCTGTGGAAAGACCTAATCAATTCCGATAAGTCATTTCCTAAAGAGGTACTGAAAAAAAATAACAAAACCCTTAAAAATCTATTGTGATGATTACTGAGAAAACAAAAATACATTTTACGGATAACTACCTCATAAATCCGACTAACCCTATCTGGAGTTGCTACATTTACTGGGACATAAATTTTAAGACTGTTTAAATAAAAATAAATATCTTAGAATTATGAAAAAACGAGTTTACAGTGCTGAGTTTAAATCATCAGCAGTACGATTAAGTTACGA
>JASCOE010000005.1 GCA_029959285.1 Flavobacteriaceae bacterium PS02337 | reverse complement strand
TTGTAAATCCTGTCGGAAGAGTTACCGGGTGAATGCTCACCTGTCCTGCTGCCGTTCCGATTACTGCCTGAACATTATTTAATTTATCTCCTAAAATAAGAGATTCTGCCGTGTCTCCGCCCGGAAGCCCGTTTACTGGTGTTGTGAAAGTTTCCGCTGCCGCTAAAATAACCGGTGCGCTTACTTTAACAACAGATGTCGCTGTTGAACAGTTGCCAGTATTGTTGATTTCACAGATTCTGTATTCAACATTGTAATTTCCTTCTTTTGTGTTCGCAGGAACTTTTACCGTTCCGTCTGCGTTGATTGTAAATCCTGTCGGAAGAGTTACCGGGTGAATGCTCACCTGTCCTGCTGCCGTTCCGATTACTGCCTGAACATTATTTAATTTATCTCCTAAAATAAGAGATTCTGCCGTGTCTCCGCCCGGAAGTCCGTTTACTGGTGTTGTGAAAGTTTCCGCTGCAGCTAAAATAACCGGCGCGCTTACTTTAACAACAGATGTTGCTGTTGAACAGTTGCTAGTATTGTTGATTTCACAGATTCTGTATTCAACATTGTAATTTCCTTCTTTTGTGTTCGCTGGAACTTTTACCGTTCCGTCTGCGTTGATTGTAAATCCTGTCGGAAGAGTTACCGGGTGAATGCTCACCTGTCCTGCTGCCGTTCCGATTACTGCCTGAAGATTATTTAATTTATCTCCTAAAATAAGAGATTCTGTTGTGTCTCCGCCCGGAAGTCCGTTTACTGGTGTTGTGAAAGTTTCCGCTGCCGCTAAAATAACCGGTGCGCTTACTTTAACAACAGATGTCGCTGTTGAACAGTTGCCAGTATTGTTGATTTCACAGATTCTGTATTCAACATTGTAATTTCCTTCTTTTGTGTTCGCTGGAACTTTTACCGTTCCGTCTGCGTTGATTGTAAATCCTGTCGGAAGAGTTACCGGGTGAATGCTCACCTGTCCTGCTGCCGTTCCGATTACTGCTTGAACATTATTTAATTTATCTCCTAAAATCAGGGATTCTGCAGTGTCTCCGCCCGGAAGTCCGTTTACTGGTGTTGTGAAAGTTTCCGCTGCCGCTAAAATAACCGGCGCGCTTACTTTAACAACAGATGTTGCTGTTGAACAGTTGCCAGTATTGTTGATTTCACAGATTCTGTATTCAACATTGTAATTTCCTTCTTTTGTGTTCGCAGGAACTTTTACTGTTCCGTCTGCGTTGATTGTAAATCCTGTCGGAAGAGTTACCGGGTGAATGCTCACCTGTCCTGGATTTGTTCCGATTACTGCCTGAGCGTTATTCAATTTATCTCCTAAAATGAGAGATTGTGTCGTGTTTCCGCCCGGAAGCCCATTTACTGGTGTTGTAAAAGTTTCAGCAACAGCACAAATCTGAGAATCAACAGTAAAATTTGTTGCTAATGATTCACAACTATTAAGAGAAGCCTTAATTGTATAACTTCCTGTAGGCGCCGTAACTACATCATTTGTTCTTGTAACTCCTGTTGACGGAGTTATAATGTAGCTGTAAGATGAACTATAATTTGTAATTGTAAAACTTCCTGTAGCTGAAGAACAAGTTGGCTGAGTAATAGTGCCAACTGTTGGAGCTGAAGGGGTCGTTGTCACGGTTACAGCAACTGATCTTCTCGGTCCTTCACATCCATTTGATGTTTCACTTACGTAATATGTTTTTGTAGTAAGTACATCTGTTCCTTGCAAAGCAGTACCCAATGTAGCAACATCGTACCACTTGTAAGCAGTTCCAAAAGGAAGCAAATCACTTACCTTTTTAGCATCTACCGAACAGAATGATTGTGCTGACGCTGCTGGTGCTGCTGGTAATGCCTTTACAGTAACTGTTCTTGTAGATATAGCGTCTGAGCAACCTCCGGTTCCTGTTACTCTATATGTGATTGTCGCTGTACCAGCAGAAAGTCCGTTAACAACTCCTGCAGATGTAACTGTAGCAATAGCATTATCATCACTTGTCCATGCTCCGCCTGTATTTCCATTTGATGAAAAAGTTGTACTGCTTCCAGCACAAATTGACTGTGTTCCTGATAATGTTCCAGCATTCGGAGGTGTCGCAACCGTCACAACAACTGGTTTAACATCTGAACATCCAGAAGTCGTTGTTGCTTTAATATAATATGTCCCTGCTGTAGCTGCAGTTGGTGTTGCATAGGCTGTTGTTGCAGTTGAGTTAGTCCAATAAGTAAAAGTCAGATTAGACGAACTGCCCGCTGTAACAGCTGGTGCAGTTAAATTTACTGTTGATGGAGAACAAACAGATGCCGGATTATTTATCGTAAGTGTTGGCAACGGATTTGGGGTCGTTGAAACACTTGCTGAATTATTTGCAGAATTACTATCAGTTATTGTAGATGGCAATGATGCTGTATTATTATAAACTCCAGAAGCGTTAACTCTTGCTGTAATTTTTAATGTTTCAGCAGCTCCTCCGTTAACATCGCCAATACTCCATACACCTGTTGTAGAATTATATGCCCCAACTGATGCTGTTGAACTAACAAAAGTATATCCAGTCGGAAGTAAATCATTAACCGAAACTCCCGTAGAATTATTAACCCCTAAATTATTTAGCATAACAGTAAATTCAACATTTGATCCTACACAAGGTGTTGCAATGTTAACCGTTTTTTTAACCTCTAAATCTGTACACAATGTAACTGAAACGGGTTTAGATTGAGTTTGAGCACCACAAGTTAATGTTGAAGCAACTGAATATGCTCCTGTTTTAGTAGCTGTGTAAGTATCGGATGTTGCACCACTAATAGCAACCCCATTTAAATACCATTGATAAGGAGAAAGTCCAGAAGGCGTAGATAATAAAGCTGTACTATTAGTACATCCTCCGCCTGAAACATAGGTAAATGTTGGATCTTCTGGCTGTACAGCAAAGTTTGAAAAGAATCCTGCCATAGAGAATCCTCCTGACTGCTGTACAATCGAAACTGTTAATTTGGAATTACTGGCGATAGAAAGAAAATTTGGGCTTCCTATCTGAACACTATTAAAGTTAATAATATACCAACCAGTTGTTCCTATCTGATAACGTGCCGGAACACCAGATATCGTGGCAATATTCACACCATTTACAGTTACAATCTCTGTGGCACTTCTTAAAAGAATATATCCAAAATAATCTAATGTTCCTGAATTATAACTTCTAAATTTTGCTGTCTCTATAAAATTAGATCCCCCACATTCAGAAACTGGTGCAATCGTTGAAATATCAACCTCACAACCTTGTGCTGTTCCCGAATATACAGCCACTCTTTTATCAGCAATAATATGCGACGCTGTAAAATTGGTATTAGTTGAACCATTCACAAAAGTATGAAATTGACCTGCTAACGCTAATTTAACAGTATTTGTAGCTACCAATGCTCCCGTAGTAGAATAGCTCTCAATAGTTATAGTTGTATCGTCTTTTGTTGCTACAACAGTAGTTTGCTCTGCTGTACTATTACCTGTTCCTCTTTCCAAAAAATATTCTGTCCCTAAAACAGCTTCTGGTGGAACTTGATTATATGCACTATCTCCACAACCACCAGGAGTATCAATCGCAGCAGAGGTGTTCATCACAACAGGATTTGAAGATTCAACCAACGTTCCTATTGGCGCTTTAAATAAATAACTCTGCCCAGCATTTAAAGTAGTTGTGACAGTACTATTAATTTTTACTGTTGTATTATTAACAGTAGCCATAATACTATAAATAGGACGCTGATCACCGTAATTATTAAAATTCCCTAAAGAACCATCTCTATAATATCCTACTCTAAATCTTATTCCAATTCCAGCATCTCCAAAACTTGTCAATGCAGCATTTCCCTTAATATCCTTATCTACATCAGTACCACTTAAAGCATCTGAAGCGACGTTTCTTAAATTGATTGAAATTGGAGCATTACCTTCTACAATTAATCCTGCACCATTTAAAATAGTATTAAAAGCATATGCTTTTGTCGTGCTAGGAGTACCAGTAAATCTGTATACAGCTGGGGTTCCTTTAATTGCGGTTAAGTTCGTTACTAATGTTCCATCACTTTTTGATACAGTAATGTTTACAGAACTTGTAGAATTTGTTGCTATAACAATTTCATTAGCATTATTAAAATACTGCCAAGGAGCAGGTGCAATGTAATGTTTTGTATAAAACTGAGCTGACACATTATGTGCGCTTAGTAATAAAAAAACAATAAGTAAAATTAGTCTGAAAAATCCAGACTGGTTAAAAGTAGAGTTACGCATAGACAACTTGAGTTTGTGGAACAGAAAATTGAAATGCTAAAAAACTGATGATAGTTGTTTTTAGCATATAAGTGAAATACGAAAAAAATAAAAAATTGGATTTCGCAAAAACATTAAAAATCTTGGAATGATTTCTAAATGAGCATTGTAGCGTTTGGACCATAGTCATGATAGGTTCAATACACAAAATTGTGTTATTTAGTTTATAAAAGTAGTTTTGGAAGGACGAAAGTAGATAAACCTTGAAATTCCAACGACATTACTCGATAAACTGCATAGAAAATCGTCAAACAGCAATATTTAACAACTGTTAAGCGTAAATTACGACAGAAAACTGTAACGAATTGATAATGAATGGGTCAAAAATTCTTAAAGAATTGCGAATAAACAATATTCTTACAGAATTTATTGACAAATAATCAAAATTATGTAAGAATTAAAAATAAGCATTTACTCACATAAAACAATATAAATAACTAAAAAACAAATACTTACAAAAAAGCAGTTTTTCTTAAATTTCTATTCTAAAAACTTAATATTTCGCTTTAAACCATCAAATTTTGTTCTTTTTATTGGTGAGTTTTTAAATACAAGTTTAAAAGTTTCCTCTGTAATTTCAGTCCAATCTTTTTTAGTAAAAGAGAGAAGTTCTGGATTAGGATTAAACAAAGGTTCGGAGTGAGGTTTTGAAAATCGATTCCACGGACAAACGTCTTGACAAGTGTCACAGCCAAACATCCATTCATCAAATTTTCCTTTCATTTCATTAGGAAGATTTTCTTTTAATTCGATTGTGTAGTAAGAAATACATTTACTACCATCAACTATATAAGGAGCGACAATCGCCTGTGTCGGGCATGCGTCTATACAAGCTGTACATGTTCCGCAATGATCTGTTACAGCACTATCATATTCTAAATCTAGATCTATTATAAGTTCAGCAATAAAGTAAAAAGAGCCAACTCTCTGAGTAATTAAGTTACTATTTTTTCCAATCCAGCCTAAGCCGCTTTTCGCAGCCCAAGCTTTATCCAAAACTGGTGCTGAATCAACGAAAGCACGGCCTGAAACTTCTCCAATATTTTCTTGAATAGAATGTAAAAACTCTTTTAATTTATCTTTAATCACAAAATGATAATCCTGTCCATAAGCATATTTTGAAATCTTAAAACTTTCATCATTCTGCGAAACTTCTGGATAATAATTAAGCAAAAGCGAGACTACACTTTTTCCATCATCTACCAATAAAGTAGGATCCAATCGTTTATCAAAATGGTTTTCCATATATGCCATTTGACCATTGCGATTGTTTTTCAACCAATTTTCAAGTCGAGGAGCTTCCTTTTCTAGAAATCCAGCTTTAGATATACCACAAGAAAGAAAGCCGAGTCTTTTGGCTTCAGCTTTAATAAATTTCGAATATTTTTCTTTAGAATTAATCATTTATCTTTCAGAAAATATAACTTCGAGTCCAAGAGGTTTTAATGTGATTAAAGGATTAAAATTCACATCTGTATCAACTGAATTTATTTTGTACTTTTTAACAATGTGAGAAATTGCTAAACACATTTCATAAATAGCAAAACCTGCTCCAATACACATTCTAGGTCCAGCGCCAAATGGATAAAAATACTGCATAGATTGCTTTTTTTGATCTCCTAAAAATCGCTCTGGAATAAAATCATTTGGGTTTTTCCAGTATTTCTCATTACGATGTAATTCATAAAAAGAAACACCTATTAAAGTACCTTTTTTGATTCTAAACTCTCCTAAACTATCATCCTCGACATTTTGACGATCTGTAATCCAAGCAGGCGGATACAATCGCATAGATTCATTTAAAACAGCATTAGTGTAAGTCATTTTTTGAAGTTGTTCTACAATATCATCAGTTTCTGATTCTATCTGAACAATTTCATCAAATATTTTCTGCTGCACATCTTGATGGTTACCTAGCAAATGCAAAGTAAAAGTCAAAGCATTGGCTGTAGTTTCGTGTCCTGCTATAAAAAGAATTTTTATTTCATCAATTAATTGCTCAACAGACATTCCTTCTCCCGTGTCTTCATATCGAGTTTCAAGAAGCATATTAAGCAAGTCATTAATTTCAATCTTTGAATTAGTCCTTTCTTCGATAATTCCTTTAATGATTTTATTATTCTCTTCAGCCAATTCAAGATGTTTTTTTACTTGACCGCTAATCGAAAACCACCATGCTTTATGAGGAAGTCTAATTTCTTTAATTAAAAAATTCTGAACTGCTTCAATAATGTATTTAATACGCTCTAGTTTTTCTTCTTCAATAGAAAATTGAAATAATGATTTAGCCACGACATTAAATGCTAATTCACTCATTATTGGAAAAAGATCAACCTTTGTATCAGATTTAATATTTTTTAATTCTGACAAAATAGTCGATTTCATATTATCAACCAGCTGATTCATTTTTTGTTTATGAAAAGCCGGTTGAATAAGTCTTCTTTGCTTTAACCAAAAATCTCCATCAACTGTTAAAAGTCCTTTTCCTAAATATTTTGATAAGTAGACAGATTGAAATTTAGATTTATGATAGTTCTTTTGATTTTTCTGCAATATATATTGAGCCACTTCATTATCTCTTGATAAGATAATGTGCTGCGTTCTACCAATTCTTATTGAAAAAGAATCACCAAAACGTTCAAAGTATAGTTTGTGATATGGTATCGGATTTCTACGAACTCCTTCAGCATCCAAAAAAAATCTTAGTATGGATAATTTTTGAGGATAGTTATATTTTTTACTAACAGACATTTCTACTGAAATTAAAACAAGCCACCCTGAATGTTTGTGTTTATTTTTCCTAAATGTTTATAAGCTTTATCGGTAACTTCTCTACCGCGTGGAGTTCTCATAATAAACCCTTCTTGAATCAAAAATGGCTCATAAACTTCTTCAATTGTTTCACTGCTTTCACTAACAGCTGTTGCCAAAGTCGAAAGCCCGACCGGGCCGCCTTTAAACTTATTTATGATGGTCAACAATATTTTATTATCCATCTCATCTAGTCCATGCGCATCAACATTTAAGGCTTTTAATGCATAACGAGAAATCTCTAAATCAATAGTACCATTACCTTTAATTTGCGCAAAATCACGAACTCTACGAAGCAAAGCATTTGCAATACGAGGTGTACCTCTACTTCTGCCTGCGATTTCAATTGCAGCATCGAGCGAAATTGGCATTTTTAATATAGAAGCACTTCTTTCAACAATCGTTGTTAAAAGTTCTGTAGTATAATATTGTAATCTTGAAGAAATTCCAAAACGAGCACGCATTGGAGCAGTCAGAAGTCCTGATCGTGTTGTAGCTCCTATTAAAGTAAAAGGATTTAAATTGATTTGAACACTTCTAGCATTTGGACCAGATTCGATCATAATATCAATTTTAAAATCTTCCATAGCTGAATACAAATATTCTTCAACTACAGGGCTTAAACGATGAATCTCGTCAATGAATAATACATCTCTTTCATCCAGATTAGTCAGTAAACCTGCTAAATCACCAGGTTTGTCTAAAACTGGTCCAGAAGTAATTTTAATACCTACTTCTAATTCATTTGCAAGAATATTTGCCAACGTAGTTTTACCCAATCCTGGAGGTCCATGAAACAAAGCATGATCAAGCGCCTCACCTCTTTGATTGGCGGCAGCAACAAATACTTTTAAGTTTTCCAAAACTTGATCTTGTCCAGCAAAATCATCAAATGACAGCGGACGAAGTTTTTTCTCAAGATCTAATTCTTCAGAATTATAGCCTTTTGTAGTAGGATCTAGATTTTCATTCATACTACAAAGATATGTAAAGTAATTAGTTTGTAAAACAGTAAAGCAGAACGTTTAAAACTTTAACTAAACAAAAAAGGCTATCATTTCTGATAGCCTTTTAATTATATTTCTAGTGGTGTAAAACTTCTTCACCTTCTTTCATTGGTACATTTTGAGGAACAAAATCTACATCATGATTTGGGTTACTGTAGTCATACGGCCAACGATATACGTGAGGAATTTCACCTGGCCAGTTACCGTGAATATGTTCAACAGGAGTTGTCCACTCTAAAGTTGTTGATCTCCATGGATTCTGAACCGCTTTCTTACCGTAGAAAATACTACTAAAGAAGTTGTATAAGAATACTAATTGGAACGCACCTCCTACAAGAGCAAATGTTGTAATTAAAACATTCACATTTTGTAAATCATCAAATAATGGGAAGTTTGTGTTTGTATAGTAACGTCTTGGTAAACCAGCTAATCCAATAAAGTGCATTGGGAAGAAAACCCCATAAGCACAAACTGCTGTTACCCAAAAGTGAATATATCCTAAGTTTTTATTCAACATTCTTCCGTACATTTTAGGGAACCAGTGGTAAATACCAGCAAACATTCCGTAAAGTGCAGAAATACCCATTACTAAGTGAAAGTGAGCAATTACGAAATAAGTATCATGAACGTTAATATCTAATGTACTATCTCCTAAAATAATTCCAGTTAAACCTCCAGTGATGAAAGTAGAAACCATTCCGATAGAAAATAACATTGCAGGATTAAATTGTAAGTTACCTTTCCATAAAGTTGTAATCCAGTTAAAAGCTTTTACAGCAGAAGGAATCGCAATCAATAAAGTTGTAAAAGTAAATACAGATCCCAAGAATGGATTCATACCTGAAATAAACATATGGTGACCCCATACAATAGTTGATAAAAATGCAATTGCAAGAACTGACATAATCATCGCTCTATATCCGAAAATTGGTTTACGAGCATTCGTAGACATAATTTCAGAAACAAGACCCATTGCAGGTAAAATTACAATATAAACCTCAGGGTGTCCTAAGAACCAAAATAAGTGTTCGAATAATACTGGAGATCCACCTTGATAATGTAAAACTTCACCAGCAATATAAATATCAGATAAGAAGAATGAAGTTCCAAAACTTCTATCAAAAATCAATAATAAAGCTGCAGATAATAATACTGGGAATGAAATAACACCAATAATAGCTGTTACAAAGAAAGTCCAGATTGTAAGAGGAAGTCTAGTCATAGACATTCCTTTTGTTCTTAAATTAATTACTGTAACAATGTAATTTAAAGATCCCATCAATGAAGATGCGATGAAAATAGCCATAGATACCAACCATAAAGTCATACCAGTTCCTGAACCAGGAATAGCTTGTGGCAATGCACTTAAAGGTGGATAGATTGTCCAACCTGCAGAAGCTGGTCCAGCTTCAACAAATAAAGAACATAACATAATAACAGCTGACAAGAAAAACAACCAGTATGAAATCATATTCATGAATCCAGAAGCCATATCTCTTGCTCCAATTTGAAGTGGAATAAGTAAGTTACTAAATGTTCCACTTAAACCAGCCGTCAGTACAAAGAATACCATTATGGTACCGTGAATTGTAACTAAAGCTAAATAAATATCATTTGCCATTACACCATCTGGTGCAAATTTATCTCCTAATAAAACATTAAATATCTTGAAAGACTCTTCTGGCCACGCTAATTGCATTCTGAAAAGCAAAGACATTACGATACCAATGATTCCCATAATAATACCAGTAATCAAGTATTGTTTAGCAATCATTTTATGATCAATACTAAAAATATATTTAGTAATGAACGTATCTTTATGATGATGTTCGTGCTCGTGATCGTGTCCGTGATCGTGATCGTGCGCTTCTGCTGACATATATGTGTACTTTAAATTTTCTTAATAATATTATTTCATTGCAACTTTAGCTACAGCTGCTTTAACAGTATCAACTACTGCTTTAACAGTATCAATAACTTTAGAAGCGCTATCTCCAGCTGGTGCAGCTCCTTCAGCAGGTTTCTCAGCTGCTTTTGCTGCTGCAATATCCTGTGCTAGAGTAGTTTTTTCACTTAACCATTTTTTGTAATCTTCTGGAGTATCAACCACAACTTTCATTTGCATATTGTAATGAGAAGCTCCACAAATTTTATTACATAATAATAAATAATCAAAAGTATAAGGATCTAAAGCTGTACCACCTTTAGCAACTAACTCAACGCTTTTTTCAGCTCTAAGTTTGTTGATATGTGCAACTTTTTCTACCATAAAAGGTAACTCTCTATATTCTGCAGTTGTATAAGTTGGAACAAAAGCAAACTCAGTTACCATACCTGGTACACAGTTCATTTGTGCTCTAAAGTGAGGAAAATAAGCTGAGTGTAAAACGTCTTGAGAACGCATTTTGAAATGAACTTTCTTTCCTTTCGGTATATGCAATTCAGTTACGACAATATCATCTTCAGAATTCTTATCTGACATATCAACACCTAAAGTGTTTACCCCTTCAATCAATCTTACGTTTGCTTTTCCTAAAGTATTATCAGCACCTGCATATCTTGCAGTCCATTTAAATTGTTGTGCATATAATTCAATCTCAATAACATCTTCATCCTTGTCTACAAACATAATATTGTTCCAAGCATACAATCCGTAAAGAATTAAACAAGCTAATACTACAGATGGAATAATACTCCAAATTGCTTCTAATTTATTACTATCTGCAAAAAATAATGCTTTTTTATCTTTATGTCCTCTATTTTTAAAAGAAAACCAATATAGCAAACCTTGAGTGATAAATTGAACTACAAAAATTAAAACCCAAGTAATATTCATTAAATTATCTACTAAAAGTCCGTGCTCAGAAGCAGGAGTATGAAGTGCTAAACCACCCCATTTTAGTAAACCATAAATAGTAAATATATATATGAATGCCAAGAAGCCAAACATAACATATCCTTGAATATTATTATCATTATCCGATGCAACTTGAGAATCGTCCGAAGATGCTCCTACTTGAGTAAGATCAAATATCTTGGTCAATTGCCATAATGCAACTGCTAATAAAACTACAACTATAATTACCAACAAACTTGTCATCTGTTTATTTCTTTAAATATTAATAATGGAAATGTTTACTTTCTTCAATGAAAGGATTTCTTTTTGCAAGCAAAGGAGATTTAGTTAATGCAGTAAATACAACAAATATAAATAAACCTAAGAAGAAAAGAATCGACGCAATTTCAGGAACTCCGATAAACCATTTGTCTCCAACAGTACCAGGCATAATCATATTAAAGAAATCAACATAATGACCTAATAATATTACAACACCCGCCATAACAATAACCCAGCTAAGACGTTTGAAGTCTGTGTTGATTAATATTAATAATGGGAAAACAAAATTCATAAGAACCGCTCCAAAGAAAGGCAAGTTATATAATTGAATTCTTGTTACAAAATAAGTAACCTCTTCTGGAATGTTAGCATACCAGATTAGCATAAATTGAGAAAACCATAAATAAGTCCAGAAAACACTAATACCAAACATAAATTTAGCTAAATCGTGAATATGGCTTGTATTTACATACTCTAAATACCCTTTTGATTTTAAATATATTGTTACTAAAGCAATAGTAGTAATACCACTTACAAAGAAAGAAGCAAATACATACCATCCGAATAAAGTACTAAACCAGTGTGGATCAAAAGACATAATCCAGTCCCAAGACATAATAGACTCAGAAACGATAAAGAAAACTAAGAATCCAGCAGAAGCTTTGAAATTCTTTTTGTAGTAAAGATCATCATTTGCCTCATCTTGTGCTAAACAGTTTTTTCTAGAAATATGACGGTAAATGTTCCATCCTAATAAAAAGATAAAAGCTCTAGCAATCCAGAAAGGAAAGTTTAAATATCCTGACTTACCTGCAATAATTGCATCATAGTTTGGACTTTTAGGATCTGTTACCCCTTCACCTAACCATACAAAAATATGATTGAAATGTAGTCCACATAATACTAAAATTATAAAAAAGATTACAGAACCAGCTGGCAAGTAAGCTGTAATACCTTGCATAACTCTAAATAAAACTGGAGACCAACCTGCTTGTGCAACTTGTTGAATAGCATAAAAAGCTAAAACTCCCATTGAAAGTAGTAAAAAGAAAATACAAGCTACGTATAATGCAGACCAAGGTTTGTTTTGCAATTGGTGCAATACATGCTCTAAATGTTTTTCGTGCTCATTTGCACCAGAAACTTCAGCATGTTCAGCTCCTTTGTGAGAATCATGTGATGCCTCAGCAGCAGCCTCATGATGACCCGCTTCTTTGTGAGATGCCTCCGCTTTTTCTTCATGTGCAGTACCATGAGAACCATGTTCATCTGCAGCTAGTATTTTTTCAACTTCTTGAATATCTTTTGGTGCACTTAAAAAACCATACCCAATTCCTAATAAACCAACGGCCATTAAGATGATAGAAAAAGTTTTTAATTTACTTGAAAATGTATACATATCTATTACGATCAGTTTGTTCAACAATTATAATTGGCTTTTTAGTTTCAGAACATAGTCAGCAACTAACCAACGTTCGTGAGCACTTAATTGATTTGCATGTGAACCCATTGCATTTAAACCATAAGTCTCAACGTGAAAGATACTTCCTTCAGTGATAACTCTGTCTTTATAGCTAGGTACTCCAAGAAATTTTTCTCTTTCAACCAATTTACCTTTACCATTTCCAGTTGCACCATGGCAGCTGATACAGTAAATTTCGAAAAGTTCTTTTCCTTTTCCAGAATTTCTTTCAATAGAATCCAAAGGTGATTTCAAATTAGCTTTAGCCAACTCATAACCAGCAGTTGAATTTTCATACTCATAAGGCTCAAAACCTCTATTGATAGTTCCTGCAACAGGAAGCTGTCCTTCTTTTCCTCCTTTAAATATTTTTGCTTCTGTATATGGCTCGTAAGCAACAGATTCATACATATTTGGGAAATACTGATAGTTTGGTGCCGAATTATTGTGGCAAGATGAAACTAAAATAGTTATACCAACTAAAAGTGTTATTTTATATATCCTTTTCATAGCTACAATTAATTCTTTTCTATTACTTTAACTTCAACAGCTCCTGTCCCTTCAAAGAAAGAAACTAATTCAGCTTCGTTGTCATTTACTGCTACTTCCATTAAGAAGTGATCATCAGTTGTTCTTACGTCTGGATTTTCAGCTTCTTTAAATGGCCATAATCTACTTCTCATGTAAAAAGTAATTACCATTAAGTGAGCTGCAAAAAATACAGTCATCTCGAACATAATTGGCACGAAAGAAGGCATGTTTTGAATGAAACTAAAACTTGGTTTACCTCCAATATCCTGTGGCCAATCATGAATCATAATATAACTCATCATTGTTGTTGCAACAGAAATACCAACACATCCATAAAGGAACGCACAAATTGCTAATCTTGTTGGCGCTAAGCCCATAGCTTTATCCAATCCGTGAACTGGGAATGGAGTAAAAACTTCTTCAATATGATGATGTGCAGCTCTAGTTTTCTTAACTGCATTCATCAAAATATCATCGTCATTATAAATGGCGTATATTACTTTATTACTCATGATGTGAATCTTTACTATTTGCTCTTTCTCTAATGTAATTATCTCCTGTTCCTTTCAAAATTGTTTTTACCTCTGCCTGAGCAATTACAGGGAATGTTCTAGAGTATAATAAAAACAATACAAAGAAGAAACCAATTGTTCCAATGAAAATTCCAATATCAACAAATGTTGGTGAGAACATTGTCCAAGAAGATGGAAGGTAATCTCTATGTAAAGAAGTAACAATAATTACGAATCTTTCAAACCACATACCGATGTTTACTACAATCGAGATGATGAATGAGAACATGATACTTGTTCTTAATTTCTTAAACCACATAAATTGTGGAGAGAAAACGTTACAAGTCATCATCGACCAATATGCCCACCAGTAAGGCCCAGTAGCTCTGTTTAAGAATGCATATTGCTCATACTCTACTCCTGAATACCAAGCTACAAATAGCTCTGTGATATATGCCACCCCTACAATCGAACCTGTAATCATAATAATGATATTCATTAATTCGATATGTTGCAATGTAATATATGCTTCAAGATTAGAAACTTTTCTCATAACAATCAACAAGGTATTTACCATTGCGAATCCTGAGAAAACCGCTCCTGCAACGAAGTAAGGAGGGAAAATTGTTGTATGCCATCCAGGAATTACAGAAGTAGCAAAGTCCATAGATACAATAGTGTGTACAGAAAGTACAAGAGGAGTAGCTAAACCAGCTAATACTAAAGATACTTCTTCAAAACGTTGCCAGTCTTTTGCTCTACCGCTCCATCCAAAACTTAAGATAGAATAAACTCTTTTATTAAATGGAGTTATAGCTCTATCACGTAGCATTGCAAAGTCAGGCAATAACCCAGTCCACCAGAAAACTAATGATACTGAAAGATAAGTAGAAATTGCAAATACGTCCCAAAGCAATGGTGAGTTAAAGTTTACCCATAAAGATCCAAATTGATTTGGAATAGGTAATACCCAGTATGCTAACCATGGACGTCCCATGTGAATGATTGGGAATAAACCTGCTTGAACTACTGAGAAGATAGTCATAGCTTCTGCAGAACGGTTAATTGCCATTCTCCAACGTTGACGGAAAAGTAATAGTACTGCAGAAATCAAAGTTCCAGCGTGACCAATACCAACCCACCAAACGAAGTTAGTAATATCCCAAGCCCAACCAACTGTTTTATTTAATCCCCATGTTCCGATACCGGTAGATACGGTGTAAATTATACAACCTAACCCCCAAAGGAAGGCTATTAATGCGATTGAAAATACAATCCACCATTGTTTATTTGCAGGACCTTCAACAGGTGCTGCCACATCTACAGTTACATCGTGATAAGATTTATCACCTATAACTAAAGGTTTTCTAATGGGTGCTTCGTAGTGAGACGACATAATCCTTTATATTGTTTCTTAATTAATAATTTTACTAAGTGTTTCTAACTTTTACATGATAGAAAACATTTGGTTTTGTACCAACATGCTCTAATAAGTGGTATGCTCTTTCGCTTTCAGCAAGTTTAGCAACTTCACTTTCTTTATCATTTACGTCTCCAAAGACCATAGCTCCAGAAGAACAAGCTGCAGAACAAGCACAAGCATTGTTGAACTCATCTTTCGCCACTACTCTACCTTCACGTTTTGCCTGAAGAATCACAGCTTGGGTACTTTGGATACAGAAAGAACATTTTTCCATAACTCCACGAGAACGAACGTTTACGTCTGGGTTTAACACCATACGACCTAAATCGTCATTCATATGATAATCGAATTCACTATTCTTGTTGTACAAGAACCAGTTGAAACGACGAACTTTATAAGGACAGTTGTTTGCACAATAACGAGTACCAACACATCTGTTATAAGCCATGTGATTTTGACCTTGACGACCATGAGATGTTGCAGCTACTGGACATACAGTTTCACAAGGAGCGTGATTACAGTGCTGACACATTACTGGTTGGAATGCAACCTGTGGATTATCTCCAGGTTTTTCCATTTCATTGAATGTAGACAATGAACTAGATAAACCAGCAATTCCTTCTTTTCTTTCGTTATCACCTTCAAAAGTACTTTCAGAAGAATAGTATCTATCGATACGCAACCAGTGCATATCACGACTTCTTCTAACTTCTGCTTTACCTACAACAGGAACGTTGTTTTCAGCGTGACAAGCAATAACACAAGCCCCACATCCAGTACAAGCATTTAAGTCGATTGAAAGGTTAAAGTGATGACCTGTCGAACGATCGAAAGATTCCCATAAGTCAACAGTTGTAGCCTCTACTTCTTGGTGATCTAAAGATACCATTGGTTTTTCATTCCAATGTTCTGCATCTTTACTATTAAATACTTCTAATGTAGTTTCTTTAATAATATCCCCTCTACCCATTAATGTTTTCTGACCTTGAACACAAGCAAACTCATGTTCTCCAACAGCTTTAACGATAGAAACAGATTGAACTCCATTAAATCCTTTATATAAGGCGTAAGCATTTAAACCTACTTGCATTTCTTCTTTCAAAGCAGCTTTACGACCGTATCCAAGAGCTAAACCTAAAGTTCCAACTGCTTGACCTGGCTGAACGATAACTGGAACATTTTCCAATTTAACACCATCAGCTGTCGTAATTGTAGCATAGCTACCATTTAAACCACCGTTTGCAACAATTTCATTAGATAAACCAAGTTTTTTAGCATCAGCATTTGAAACTGTAACATAGTTATCCCAAGAAACTCTAGTAATTGGATCTGGAAACTCTTGTAACCATGGGTTATTAGCATGTTGCCCGTCACCTAATCCTGTTTTAGTATATAATACTAATTCGAAATCTCCAGCTGATTTAGATTTTGCAATAGCATTAGCAGCAGAAGCAGCATCTATAGCACCACCAGATAAAGCCGTAGTTCCAACAACAGCTACACCATCATGTAATACTTTATTCCAAGAAGAACCTGCAGTAAATACTCCAGAGTTAGCTTTTAAGTAATCATAAAAAGTACCTGCAGCACCATTTAATGACAATAAAACATCTTGAAATTGTTTCGTATTAAAGATTGGACGAATTGTAGGCTGAGTTAAACTATAAGTTCCGCTTGTTATTTCAACATCACCCCAAGACTCTAAATAGTGAGGAGCCGGAGCAGCAACTGTAACAACAGATGCAGTTTCATCTTCTTTTAATGAAAAAGAAACCGATGTTTTAACTTTTTTCAATCCAGATACAAAAGCATTAGAATCAGCTAATGTATAAACAGGATTAACACCACTCATAATTAAAGTATGAACACTTCCCGCATTCAAATCTTTAATCAACTGAGAAACAACAGCATTAGAACCTTTTCTAATTTGTCTAGCCCCAGCAGTAGTAAAAGCTTCACTTGCTAATATTTGGTTGATAGCTAAAACTAATAATTGAGCATTTTTATCTTCAATTCCAGATACTAAAACTCCTTTTGAACCAGCAGCTTTAAGTTGCTGAGCAGCTTTTACTACTTCAGCTTTAACTTTTTCATCTAAAGCTACAGATACAGATGCACCTGCAATAATATTATAAATTTGAACTAAAGCTTGTTTCTGAACAGCAGTAGTCATTGGAACACGCTTATCAGCCGCTGCTCCAGATAATGTCATATTTGATTCAAACTGGAAATGACGAGACATTTTACCATTTTGAGGAATACGTCCTTTTGCATATCCAGAATCATATCCACCACCTTGCCAGTCTCCTAAGAAATCAGCACCAACAGAAACAATTAAAGAAGATTTAGAAAAATCGTAATCAACTAAAGCTCTTTGACCATAGACAGATTCAAAAGCATCTAAAGCTTCAGATGAAGAAACTGCATCATATACCACATGCTTAGCATTTGGATTTTTAGCAATAAACTCTCCGATTAATTTTTCTGTAGATGGACTCGCTAAAGTATTAGTCAATAATACTACTTGTCCACCTTTAGCTTTTGCATCAGCTAAACTTGATTTAATTCTTAAATCAACTGCTGACCATGTAGCATTTTTACCATCAACTTTTGGCTCTTTCAAACGAGCGCTATCATACAATCCTAAGATAGAAGCATGAATTCTTGCATTCGCTGCAAATTTAGCTCCAGCAATTGTATTGTTTTCAATTTTAATTGGACGACCCTCACGAGTTTTTACCAAAAGGTTAGCAAAATCAAAACCATCAAAAACAGTAGTTGCATAATAATCTGCAACACCAGGAATGATTTGTTCTGGTTGTAAAACATAAGGGATAGACTTGTGAACCGGACCTTCGCAAGCAGCTAATGTAACAGCTGCAGTACTAAACCCTACGTACTTTAAAAAGTCACGACGTGAAGTCCCAGATGTAGATAAAGCATCAGCATTACCTAAAAACTCATCAGTAGGAATTTCTTCAACAAATTCGTTATTTCTAAGCGCCTCAACAATAGAGCTATTTTCTAGCTCTTCAACACTTTTCCAGTATTTTTTGTTTGATGACATTGTATATATATATTAAAATCTTAATAAATCGATTAATAGTGGCATTTACCGCATTCTAAACCTCCCATTTGCGCTGCAGTTAATTTCTCTACACCGTATTTTTTAGAAAGTTCAGCATGAATTTTGTCATAGTAAGCATTACCTTCCATCTTAACATCAGTTTTTCTATGGCAATCAACACACCATCCCATTGTTAATTTAGAGTATTGCTTCATGATTTCAAATTCTTGCACTGGTCCGTGACAAGTTTGACATTCAATACCTGCAACAGAAACGTGTTGTGAGTGATTAAAGTAAACAAAGTCAGGTAAGTTATGAATACGAACCCATTTTACAGGCTGTGTTTTCCCAGTATAAGCTTGTTTCGCTTTATCCCATCCAACAGCATCATATAATTTTTGAATCTGTGCATCATAGAAAGCTTTACTGTACTCAGGAGTAGCAGTTGTTTCAGCAACCTCAGAAATATTTTTATGACAATTCATACAAACATTTAAAGAAGGAATACCAGCAGTTTTACTTACACGAGCAGCAGAGTGACAATATTTACAATTGATTTCATTATCACCAGCGTGAATTTTGTGAGAATAGTGAATTGGCTGAATTGGCTCATAATTTTGATCTACACCTACTTGCATTAAGTATCCGTAAACGAAATAACCACTTGCCAAAAGCAAAAATATAGAAGTCACTAAAACCAAAAATTGATTTTTAACGAAAGCTTTCCAAATTGGCGTTCTAGCTTCTTTTGGAGCAACTTCAATACCGTTTTTATTCGCAACTTTAGTTAATACTTTGTTCACCATGAACAACATCACAACCAAAATAGCCATTACAAGAGCAAGAGCTCCTAAAATAATGTTGTTTGAAATTCCACCACCTTGTTGAACATCACCAGTTGGCAAAGCTCCAGGAACCTTAGCAGGCTCAGCTTTTACTTCAGAAGTATATGCTATAATGTTATCAATATCACCTTCAGATAACTGAGGAAAAGAAGTCATAACAGATTTGTTATTTTCTTCAAAAAGCTTAACAGCAACAGCATCACCTGACTTAATCATGTCAGAACTGTTATGCACCCACTTGTAAATCCAAGCCATATCATGCTTAGCAGCTACTCCTCTTAAAGCAGGACCAGTTGATTTAGCATCTAATTTGTGACATGCAGCGCAATTTGCATTAAAAAGTTCCTTCCCTTTTACTGAATCACCGCCACCTGCAGCAGGAGCAGCAGCCGCAGCTTCAGGCGCCGCCGGAGCAGCAGCATCTTGAGCAAATGAAGTTAGGGAGAAAATTAACGTCAGCGATAAGCCAAACAGCAATTTTCTTGAGATCGAATTATGGTTACCCACCTTTTTCATATAGTATAAATAATTGTCTACTAATTTTTGGTATGATTTTTTCTGTACTAAAGCAGGAAAAACACACACCCTCTTTTAAAACTTGCACAAAAATACGACTTATGAACTATTCTCAAAACCTTAAAATACCCTTAAATATCAATTTATATCAATTCTAAATAATATTAAAATTTTACACTCAAACTTTAAATAGTATTTTTGCACAAAAACCATCACATTATGAGAATTTTAAGTCCTTCAAAAAATCTGTTATTAACAATTACATCGATTGCTTTTACACACAATATTAACGCACAAGACCAAAATTTAACATTGAACCAAGACCCTAAATTTGAGCAATTGTTAAACGAGAAGCGTAAAATTAACACGTCAATAAATACAAACGACACCTATAGAATTCAAATCTTTAGTGGCAAAAGCGATGAAGCAAAAAAAACACTATCTGATTTTAAGAGAGAAAATTCCAACATCGACGGGACGATAATTTTCAGCACTCCAAACTACAAGGTAATAGTTGGTAATTTTAAAACGAGAATCGAAGCTGAAAGAAATCTAGCCGAGATTAAAAAAAGATACAAAACTGTTTTCTTGCTTAAACCAGGGAAATAAGAAGTTTTAAAAACAAAAAAAGCGGGATTATATTCCGCTTTTTTTGTTTTTAAACTGAGTTTTCTGCCATCAATTTACAACTTTAATGCCGCTAGCCAAAAATCGTATTTCTACTTTTGGCGCTTTAATAGCATCTATTTCTGCCTTTGATTTTTTAGCATCTTTTGCATAATGCTTTAATTCTTCAACAGAAGTTACTTTTCTCTCAGCATTACCTTCTAAAACCACATTTTTACCTTTTAAGGCAGTTGGAACAAAAAAACCATAATCTTTCATTTTAACAAAGAACGAAGAACCATCTTCAGTCTTTACACTCACCCAGCATCCTCTTTTTGGACAAACACCTGTCACTTCACCTTTCACTGCTATATTTTCAATTTTACTTGAAACCTGCAATTTATCATCTAGTTTTTCAACTGAAATAGCGTTTTTCACAGCAACATTAGAAACATCAGCTCCATAATAATCTCCTACTAGCGCATTACCTGACGGTGGCGCAGGTTTTTCTACGTCTTCTTGCGCAAAACACAAAGTCGAAAAACTTAAAAACAAAACAACTGAATATATACCTAATTTCATCTTACTTTTAATTTAATTTTTTCAAAAATAATATTAAAACTTTAAACGAATTAAAACAAAAGGAAATTCTTTAATTTTTTCCATAAAAAAAGTCCCAATTCTCATTGGGACTTTAAATATAGTATTGAATATTATTTCAATTTCTTTTTAATTGCTACTTCGTGGTAAGCTTCAATAACATCACTAATTTCAATGTCATTAAATCCTTTGATTTGAATACCGCAATCATAACCTTTTGTAACTTCTTTAACATCGTCTTTGAAACGTTTTAATGCCACAAGTTCACCTGTATGAACTACAACTCCGTCTCTAATAACTCTGATCTTAGAAGTTCTTAGGATTTTACCATCTGTTACCATACAACCAGCGATTGAACCTACTTTAGAAATTTTGAAAATCTCACGAATTTCAGCGTTTCCTAAAATTTCCTCTTTCATCTCTGGAGCTAACATTCCTTCCATCGCATCTTTCAAGTCATCAATAGCCGCGTAGATAATAGAGTAGTAACGAATATCGATTTCTTCTTTATCAGCAAGTTGTCTAGCATTTCCTGCAGGACGAACATTAAATCCAATAATGATTGCATCTGATGCAGAAGCCAAGTTAACGTCAGTTTCTGTAATTGCACCAACTCCTTTATGGATGATATTAATTTGAACTTCTTCAGTAGAAAGTTTAGAGAACGAATCTGATAATGCTTCAACAGATCCATCAACGTCTCCTTTAAGTATTACGTTCAATTCTTTAAACTGACCAAGAGCGATACGACGACCAATCTCATCAAGCGTAATATGTCTTTGTGTACGAACTGATTGTTCGCGCATTAATTGAGAACGCTTAGAAGCGATTTGTTTTGCTTCTTTTTCGTCTTCAAAAACATTGAATTTATCACCAGCTGTTGCAGCTCCATCTAAACCTAAAACTGATACCGGAGTTGAAGGACCAGCAGATAAAACCGTATGGCCTCTTTCGTCATGCATTGCTTTAACTTTTCCATGATGCTTTCCAGCCAACATATAATCACCAATTTTCAATGTCCCTTGTTGAACTAAAATTGTAGAAACGTATCCTTTTCCTTTATCAAGGAAAGCCTCAACAACTGTTCCTTGAGCTGCTTTATTAGGATTTGCTTTTAAATCTAAAATTTCAGCTTCTAATAAAACTTTTTCTAGCAATTCTTTAACCCCTGTTCCAACTTTAGCAGAAATATCATGTGACTGAATTTTTCCACCCCAATCTTCAACAAGTAAATTCATACCAGCCAAACGCTCTTTAATTTTATCAACATTAGCATTTGGTTTATCAATTTTATTGATTGCAAATATAATTGGCACTCCCGCAGCTTGTGCGTGAGAAATTGCCTCTTTTGTTTGTGGCATGATGTCATCATCCGCCGCTACAACGATAATAGCTATATCTGTAACTTGAGCTCCACGTGCACGCATCGCGGTAAACGCCTCGTGACCCGGTGTATCTAAGAATGCGATTTTTTGTCCGTTATCTAATGTTACTCCATATGCTCCAATGTGCTGTGTAATACCTCCAGACTCACCAGCGATAACATTTTCTTTACGAATATAATCTAGTAATGATGTTTTACCGTGATCGACGTGACCCATTACAGTAACAATAGGTGCTCTAGTAACTAAATCTTCTTCTCTATCTTCAACTACCTCAATAGCTTCTTCGATATCAACTGTGATAAATTCAACTTCATAACCGAATTCATCTGCTACAATTGTTAATGTTTCAGCATCTAGACGTTGGTTCATGGTAACCATGATCCCAAGAGACATACAAGTTCCAATTACTTTAGTAATCGGCACATCCATCATAATAGCAATTTCACCTACTGTAACGAATTCTGTAACCTTAATTGTTTTACTTCCTTCGTCAAGAGCCCTTTGCTCATCATCAGATTTCTGACGGTGCGTTTCTCTTTTATCTCTTCTATATTTAGCCGCTTTAGATTTCCCTCCTTTACCTTGAAGTTTTTCAAGAGTTTCTCTAATTTGGTTTTTTACTTCTTCTTCCGTTGGCTCAACTTTAGCCACAATTGCTGGACGATTTCCTTTTACAAAACCAGGTCTAGAACTTCTGTTAGCATTAAAACCTCCACCATTATTATTAGGCGTAATCTTATTTGGATTTGGTGTTCCAGGCGCATTATTATTTCCTTGAATAGGTTTTGGCGCACCAGGCGCACCTGGTTTAGGAGCAATTCTTTTACGCTTATTTTTATTAGCGTTATTATTACCTGCTCCAGGAACTCCAGGTTTATTGTTTTGAGCCGCTTTAGGATCCTCTTTCTTTTTCTTAGGCTTGTTGAATTGAGATAAATCAATTGTCTGACCAGTAAGAGTTGTTCCTGAAAGTTTTTGATATTGAGTAGTAATAGTTTCTTCTGAAGTTGCTGGATCAGTAGAGACAATTGGCTCTTGAGCAACTTTAGGAGATTCTGTTTTAACTTCTTTTTTCTCAGTAATAACCGGTTTTTCTTCTTTTTTCGTTTCTGAAACTGGCGGAGCCACAACTGGATCCTGTTTTACAGTTTCATTCTGAACTGGTTTTTCTGGTTGCACAGGTGCAACAACAGCTTTTGGCTCTTCAACCTTAGCAGTTTCTTCAGAAGGAGTAATCGCAGGTTTTTTTGGATTTAAGTCAATTTTTCCAACTTGCACAGGTCCCGAAACAACCGCTCTTGCTTTGATTATTTCTTGCTGTTTTTGACGTTCTTCTTCTTGTCTGCGTTTGTCTTCAATTTCTTTCTCACGCTCTACACGTAATGCCTCTTTTTCTTTTCTTTTCTCTTCTCCAACCTCTTTAGAAGCCTCTTTATTCCCCTTATCGCCCGCAAATTGGCTTTGAAGGATATTAAATTCACTATCAGAAATTTTTGCATTTGGATTTGCATCAATAGCAATTCCCTTATCTTTTAGATAATCTACAGCTCTTTCTAACGAAATATTTAATTCCCTTAAAACCTTGTTTATTCTAATTACTCTCTCTTCAGACATATAACCTTTTTATTATTACCTTTTTCGTTGTGTTGTTAGAGCAGATATTCAGCTATAGCCTAACTATCAAACTCTTCTTTTAGTATCTTCATAACATCTAGAATAGTTTCCTCTTCCAAGTCTGTTCTTCTTACTAAATCTTCTACGTCGTGTTTTAAGATACTTTTTGCAGTATCCAAACCTATTTTAGCAAACTCTTCAATTACCCATTCTTCGATTTCATCTGAAAACTCTGTTAATTCAACATCATCTTCATCTGCAACTGTACCGGCAACATCTCCTTCACGGATAACATCTAACTCATAACCTGTCAATTGACCTGCTAATTTAATGTTGTGTCCACCTCTACCAATCGCTTTAGAAACCTCTTCTAATTTCAAGAACACTTCTGCTCTTTTTGTTTCTTCATCAATTTTAATAGAAGAAACTTTAGCAGGGCTTAATGCTCTTGTAATAAACAATTGAATATTGTTTGTATAATTTATTACGTCAATATTTTCATTTCCTAATTCGCGAACAATTCCGTGAATACGAGAACCTTTCATTCCCACACAAGCTCCAACTGGATCAATTCTATCATCATAAGAATCAACTGCCACTTTTGCTTTTTCACCTGGAATACGAACTACATTTTTAACTGTAATTAATCCGTCGAAAACTTCTGGAATTTCTTGCTCAAATAATTTTTCTAAAAACTTCTCAGAAGTTCTAGACATAATAATTTGAGGTTTATTTCCTTTTAATTCTACACTTTCAATAATTCCACGAACATTATCTCCTTTACGGAAGAAATCAGATGGAATTTGTTTTTCTTTTGGAAGTACGATTTCGTTTCCTTCATCATCAACCAAGATTACTACTCTTGGACGTACGTGATGCACTTCTGCTGTATAAATATCACCGATAATATCTTTAAATTGCTTGTAAAGATTAGTATTATCGTGTTCGTGAATTTTAGATATTAAGTTCTGACGAAGTGCTAAAATCGCTCTTCTTCCTAAATCAATCAATTTAACTTCTTCAGAAACTTCTTCGCCAATTTCAAAATCCGCTTCGATCATTCTTGCTTCCGTCAAGGTAATTTCTTCGTTTTCAAAATCAAGATCTTCATCAGCAACGATTACTCTTCTTCTCCATATCTCCATATCTCCTTTATCAGGATTTATAATAATATCGAAGTTATCATCAGATCCGTATTTTTTCTTCAATGCATTTCTAAACACATCCTCTAAAATTGCCATAAGCGTTACACGATCAATAAGTTTATTATCTTTAAACTCTGAGAATGAATCGATTAATGCTAAATTTTCCATGCGAATTCTTTAATTAAAATTAAAATGTTACTGTAACAACTGCCTCTTTAATTTCTGTATAAGGTATTTGTTGCTCTTTTTGAACTGTTTCTTTTCCTTTTCCTACTTTTTTCGGTTCCCTTGCTTCCCAAGACAAAATTATAAAAACATCGTTAGCTTCTATCAATTCTGCTTCGATTTTTTCAGTATTTGTAGTAACAATCAGCGTTCTACCAATATTTTTGATGTATTGTCTCGTAAATTTCAAAGGCGATCCTACTCCAACTGATGCCACTTCTAACGAAAAATCTTGTTCTTCACGATCTAGATTATTCTCGATTGCACGACTAATATCAATACAATCTTGCAGCGCCACTCCATTATCTCCGTCTAAACCAACACTAATTTTAAAAGAATCTGAGATTGCCAAATCAATCAAAAAGATCGATGGTTTTTCCAGAAGAGCTTCCGTAATTAATCCGTTTACTTTTTCTTTGAATGTCATAATTTTATAAAAAGAGGGGACACTTAGTCCCCTCATTATTTAGATTTTAATAAATAACTGTGCAAATATAGTGTTTTTTTTATAAATCAAATAAATTGATTGCTCTAAAAATATTTCTTACCTTTATAAGAGCATTAAAATAGAGAATTATTCATATTATTAACTTTAAAATTATGAAACGAATTTTAGTACCTACCGACTTCTCAGAACACGCAGAAGATGCTTTAAAAGTTGCCGCCCAAATCGCAAAAAAAAACAATTCTGAGATTATCATTCTTCACATGCTCGAATTACCGCATCAATCAAATGATGCGATAATGGGTGGAATCAGTATTCCTGAAAGCATGCTTTTTATGAAAAAAGCAAACGAAATGCTTGATGAAGTAGCTGGAAGATCCTATCTGGACGACATTTCTATAACAGAAATCGTAAAAATGGACAAGCCCATACACGGCATCACTCAGATAAGTAAAGATTATGATGTTGATTTAATTATAATGGGTTCGCACGGATCGTCTGGAGTTGAGGAATTATTAATTGGTTCTAACACCGAAAAAGTAGTTCGGAATTCTGAAATACCTGTTTTAGTCATCAAAAAAAGCATTTCAAATTTTAATGCTGCCAATATTGTTTTTGCCTCTGATTTTTCAGAAGAAGCAAAAAAACCATTCGAAAAACTTTTAAATTTCACCAATCTATTTGATTCAAAATTACATTTAGTCACAATCTGCACACCAAACAGCTTCAAACCAACTCATGTTAGCGAAAAAGCCATGAATGATTTTGCATCTCAATTCAATATCAGCAATTATACTACTCAAATTTATAATGATACAAATATTGAAAAAGGAATTATAAATTTCTCCAACAAAATAGACGCTGATATTATCGGAATGTGCACCCACGGAAGAACAGGTTTTGCTCATTTCTTTAACGGAAGCATCAGCGAAGGCTTAGTTAATCACGCTGTTAGACCCGTAATAACTTTAAAAATATAACAAAAACATCTACAAATAAACCAAAGCTTCTCAATTGAGAGGCTTTTTTTATATATAAAATTCAACTTAAAAAATGAGCTTTGCAACAAAGTTAATTTGAGCTTTTCAACAAAGTCGAAAGCGTTATTAATATAGAAATTTGTCAAATAAAAATTCATTAAATCATTGCAACATGAAAACAATAGACAAAATTTACATTAACGGCGAATTTGTAACACCAAAAGGAACAGAATATTTTAACCTTATCAGCCCAACAACAAATGAAAAACTTGGCGAAGTGCTTTTAGGAAATACAGAAGATACCCAAAAAGCAATTGAAGCCGCTAAAAATGCTTTTAAAACCTTTTCAAAAACTACAGTTTCAGAAAGAATTCAACTTCTTAAAAACATCAAAACTTCGGTCGAAAAAAGAAAAACCGATTTTATAAATATCATGACCGAAGAATACGGAGGAACTTTTCAATTTTCAAGTATAAGTTTTGAATATATGCTAAAAGGTTTTGATTCAGCAATCAATTTATTAAACACTTATGATTTTACCAAAACAATGGGAGAATCTGAAGTTCAAATGACACCAATTGGCGTTGTCGGAATTATCATTCCGTGGAATTCAAGCAATGGTTTTATCAGTAGCAAACTTTCAACTGCAATTGTCGCAGGCTGCACCACGGTTATTAAACCAAGTGAAATGAGCGCGCAACAAACACAATTAATGATTGAATGTTTGCATGACGCGAAACTTCCAAAAGGAATCGTCAATATCGTTAACGGATTAGGAGAAATTGTTGGGGCAGAAATCAGCCGTAATCCAGATGTTGCAAAAATCTCTTTTACAGGCTCAACAACAGTTGGAAAAATCATTGCAAAAGAAGCAGTCAATACCATGAAAAGAGTTACTCTGGAACTTGGAGGAAAATCGCCAAATATCATTTTAGATGATGCCGATTTTTCAAAAGCAATTCCACTCGCTGTTAGCGCCGCATTTATGAACAACGGACAAGCTTGTATAGCCGGAACAAGATTATTGATTCCTGAAAACAAATTAGAAGAAACAAAAAACATTATAAAAGAAGTAGTTTCTAATTTAATTGTTGGCGATCCTAAAAATCCAACAACAGCGGTCGGACCAATGGTAAGCGCAAAACAATTTAGTCGTGTTCAAGATTATATTCAAATCGGAATGGATGCAGGCGCAGAAATTTTAATTGGCGGATTAGGAAAACCCAAAGGATTAGAAAACGGAAATTTTATAAAACCAACTGTTTTCTTCAATGTGAAAAATCAAATGCAAATTGCCAAAGAAGAAATATTTGGACCGGTTTTATCTATTATTACTTATAAAACTGAAGAAGAAGCAATAGAAATCGCCAACGATACTACTTACGGATTGCAAGCTTATGTAAGTTCATCTGACGAAAAAAGAGCACATCGCGTTGCCTCTCAAATTAATGCGGGACGTGTTCAAATAAATGGAATTGGTCACGATCCAATGGCGCCATTCGGTGGATTTAAACAATCTGGAATTGGGCGCGAATTTGGAATTTTAGGACTTGAAGCCTATTTAGAACCAAAAGCCCTGATTCAACAAAAATAACATTTCAAGATCTGAAATTCTTCACAAAAGATTTTCAGATCTTTTAGTAATTTTACAATTATGAACTTGAATTCAAATACAAAACCAAAAATACTCTACTCGTGTTATTACGCGCGCAGTCGCGAAGGCGAGCATTTTATTCCCGAACACGTTTTTAGTTATCAGATTTCTGGAGAAATGATCGCTTCAGATAATAAAAACACATTTCATTCAAAACCGGGAGATTTTCGTTTTAGCAGAAGAAATCATTTGGCAAAGTTTACCAAAATTCCGCCAGAAGATGGAGAATTCAAAACCATATCACTTTTTTTAGATCAAGAAATTTTACGAGAGATTAGCAAAGAATACGATTTGAAAGCAGAAAAAAAAGTCGATTCTGAAGCCATGTTTTCATTAGCTCCAAATCCGCTTTACCAATCTTTTATGGAATCTCTAATTTCTTATCTTGAAGTTGAACAAGAAACTAACGAAGCTTTATTCAATTTAAAAATTAAAGAAGCTGTTCATCTTTTATTGAAAGTAAATCCAGAGCTAAAAGACATTCTATTTGATTTTAACGAACCTGGTAAAATTGATCTGGAAGCATTTATGAATAAAAATTTCCATTTTAATGTTCAAACGCAGCGTTTTGCGTATCTAACGGGAAGAAGCTTAGCAACATTTAAAAGAGATTTTCAAAAAGTTTTTCAAGAAACGCCTGGAAAATGGCTATTAAACAAAAGACTTCAGGAAGCTTATTACTTAATTAAACAAGGAAGTTCGCCATCTGAAGTATATATCGGAGTGGGTTTTGAAGATCTTTCACACTTTTCATTTTCATTTAAAAAGAAATTCGGAGTTGTTCCTTCTTCTTTAAAACATTGACAACTCACAACTTAAATTTATTCCATAAAAAAAAGCCTCTCGATTGAGAGGCTTTTTATGTTGGTCTACAAGGACTCGAACCTTGAAAGACTGCACCAAAAACAGTTGTGTTACCATTACACCATAGACCAGCAATGCTGTTAAGCGGGTGCAAAATTAGAACTTTATTTAATTTATGCAAATTTTTTATGAAACTTTTTTGCATAAAAAAAGCCTCTCATTTCTGAGAGGCTTTTTATGTTGGTCTACAAGGACTCGAACCTTGAAAGACTGCACCAAAAACAGTTGTGTTACCATTACACCATAGACCAGCAGTGCTGTTAAGCGAGTGCAAATTTAAGGCTTTATTTAGTTTACGCAAACTTTTTGGGCAAAAAAAATCACTTTTTTTTATTTTTTTTCTTTAAAAACCTGCATCAGAATCAAAAACACCTCATAAACAACACATTACTTTTAAATGATAGTTTTGTAGAATTTTTTGTTAATGACCTTTTCTTTACATAAAAAAACATTTTCTTTGTAGGATAGAAAAACATTCAAATTTTTAACACCTAAATATGGCACAATTCAATTTCAATAAATGGAATACCGTTATTGGTTGGTTTGCATTTGCAATCGCTTTAATCACTTACACTTTAACAGTTGAACCTACAATGAGCTTTTGGGATTGCGGAGAATATATCGCTACCGCAGCCAAACTTGAAGTAGGTCACCCACCAGGAGCTCCACTTTTCCAAATGATGGGCGCATTTTTTGCCATGTTTGCTATAGATGCTCAACATGTCGCTCTAATGGTTAACATGATGTCTGTTTTTTCTAGCGCATTTACCATATTATTTATGTTTTGGTCATCTTCTATGGTTTTGAAAAAAATTGTAGCTCGCTTTGCCGAAATTGACCAAAACAATTCAGTTGTTATTTTAGGAAGTTCTTTTGTTGGTGCTTTAGCTTATACCTTTTCTGATAGTTTCTGGTTTAATGCTGTAGAAGCTGAAGTTTATGCAATGGCCTCTTTATTAATTGCATTACTTTTTTGGCTTGGTTTACGTTGGGAACAAGACATGGATAAACCGAAAGGAAACAAATGGCTTTTAATTATTTCATTAGTTGTCGGACTTTCATTTGGAGTTCACTTTATGGCACTTTTGACAATTCCTTCTATCGGATTTTTATACTATTTTAAACATTACGAAAAAGTTACGATCAAAAACTTCATAATTGCTAACCTTGTAGTGGTTGGAATTTTATTGTTTATTTTCATTTTACTCCTTCCATTAACCATGGCATTTTTCGGAAAAACCGAAATATTCATGGTAAACAACATGGGACTTCCTTTTAATTCAGGAACTATATTTGTGGCGCTAGTATTTATTGCTTTCTTTTATTTTGGATTAAAATACACGAAACAAAAAGGCTTAATATTTTACAACACTATTATTTTATGCATTCTGTTTATTCTGATTGGTTTCTCAACTTGGATGATGCTTCCAGTGAGAGCAAACGCCAATACAGTAATCAACGAAAACAAACCTTCAGATGCTACAGAGGTTTTAGCTTATTACAATCGTGAACAATATGGTGTAAATCCTTTATTTTATGGCCCTCAATATACTGAGGTTTATGCAGGACTTGATGCTAAACATCCATATTCGGACAAAAAACCAAACTACGAAAGAGATTACAAAACAGGTAAATACGTTATTACCAACAATTATAAAAATGCAGAGCAGAATTCTGATGACAATCAAAAAACTTTTCTGCCTAGATTATGGAGTACCGAAACTGGTCATATTCAAAACTATATCAATTTTACAAATCCTCCTAAATTCAAAATCGATCCAAATCACGATTTTGATGAAGATTTGGCAAAATACGGAATTGACGCAAGCCAATTGAGCGAAGAAGAATACAACAAAGCAACTGCTCAATTACGCAACGAAGTTGAAAAAACGATTTCTGAATTTAGAAAAGCTTACGCTCAAAAACAAATTGACAACGAAGGTTATGTTAAGTTTTTAAGCAGTTATAAAGATTATTTAGTTATTGAAAAACCTTCTGCTGGAGATAATTTTGGTTTTATGTTTGAATACCAATTCGGATATATGTACTGGAGATATTTAATGTGGAATTTTGTTGGACGCCAAAATGACGTTCAAGGTAAATATGACAATTTAGACGGAAACTGGATCAGCGGTATTAAAGCTTTAGACTCAGTTCATTTAGGATCGCAAGACAATCTTCCTCAAGATGTATTGAATAATAAAGGGCGTAATGCTTATTATTTCCTACCGTTTATATTAGGTTTAATTGGTTTAATGTACCATGCTAATAAAGATTTAAAGAGTTTTTATGTTCTTTTGGCTTTATTTTTATTTACCGGAATTGCATTAAAAATATACTTAAATGAAAGACCTTTTGAGCCTCGTGAAAGAGATTATGCCCTTGTAGGTTCTTTCTATGTTTTTGCCATTTGGATCGGATTTGGAGTGTATTCTCTCTATGAAAGCCTCCAAAAATATGTGGCACCAAAAATTGCAGGTCCAGTTATTATTGCCGGAAGTTTATTGGCCGCTCCTATTTTAATGGCTTCTCAAAACTGGGATGATCACGATAGATCTGGCAGATATACGGCTGTTGCAATGGCAAAAGCTTATTTAAGTTCTTGCGACAAAGACGCAATTTTATTTACTATTGGAGATAACGATACGTTCCCACTTTGGTATGCGCAGGAAATTGAGCATTTTAGAACAGACGTTAAGATTGTAAATACGAGTTTATTTATGACGGATTGGTATATTGACCAAATGAAAGCCAAATCGTACGAATCTAACCCGCTTCCAATTTCTTTTACACATAAAGAATATGTTGGAGACAACTTAGATTATACCGCTTTTATCCAAAAAATTGATACGCGTTGGAATATTAAGGATTTTATTGATTTCATTAAAAACCCTAAATCAACTGTTGGATTACAAAACGGACAGACTATTCACTTTTATCCAACAAATAAAATTAGGGTAAATGTTGACAAAAATGTCATTATCCAAAACAAAGTGGTTAATCCTAAATACAATGATTCTATTGTTCCTTATTTAGACATTGATATTAAAGGAAGTGCATTATACAAAAACCGTTTGATGATGCTTGACATCTTAGCAAACAATAATTGGAAAAGACCAATTTATTTCAGCGGAGGTGCTTTTGATGATGAAGATTATTTATGGTTAAAAGATTATCTGCAATTAGACGGAATGGTTTACAAATTAGTTCCTGTAAAAACGACTTCTTCTAAAGAAGGTGGACCATTAGACATGGGACAAATTGATGCAGAAAAAATGTATAATATTGTAATGAAATGGGATTGGGGAAATAGCAATGGAAACATCTATCACGACCCTGAAACAAGAAGAAACAGTATTACATACCGTACAAATCTTTCTAGATTAATGGATCAGCTTATTGCAGAAGGTAAAATTGACAAAGCTAAAAATGTAATCAATTTAGCGATGACAAAACTACCTTTAGACAAATATGGATATTATTCTCTAGTTGAGCCTTTTGCGGGCGGTTATTATAAAGTCGGAGAAACTGCTAAAGCGCAAGATCTTTTGAACAAATTGGTTGAGAAATACAAGGAAAACTTAAACTATTACAGTACATTAACTCCTTCTGATCAAACTGATTTAGCAATAGATATTATTACAGATATTGAGCGTTATAGAAGTTTGTTACACGTGATGCAAGAAAATAAAGACACTGCATTTTACAATAAACACAAAACAACGTTTAACACTTACGTAAATGTTTTTGAGCGTTTTGGACGTGAAAAAGAATAATATACGAAAATTTTAACAATTAAAAAAATGCAGCGCTGTTTGATAAATAGCGCTGCATTTTTTAATTTTATACCTATAATCAAATTCAATTTAAGATGGGCTTTTATTGGGTAAAAACGAACTCATTTATCAAAACGGTGTTTTCTAAATATTGTTGGGATATTCCTAACAATGAAAAGAAGATATACCTAACGTTTGATGACGGCCCGACTCCAGAAATTACAGACTGGGTTTTATCTGAATTGAAGAAATTTGATGCAAAAGCTACTTTTTTCTGCATCGGTAAAAACATTAAAGCTAATTTGGCTTTATTTGAAAAATTAATTACAGAAGGCCATTCAATTGGCAACCATACCATGAATCATGTAAATGGATGGAAAATTCATACTAATGATTATATCGAAAATGTAAAAAACTGCGCTGAAGTTTTAGACGAACAAGAAAAAGCACCACACCGTTTATTATTTCGTCCGCCTTACGGAAAAATCAAAAAAGCACAATCTAAGGTTCTTAGAAAATTAGGTTATAAAATAGTAATGTGGGACGTTTTAAGCGCGGACTTCGATCAAAGTATTACGCCTGAAAAATGTTTAGAAAACGTGACAAAAAATGTAAAATCGGGAAGCGTAATTGTATTTCACGACAGTATTAAAGCTTCTCCTAATTTGAGATTCGCTTTACCTAGAACACTGCATTTTTTAAAAGAAAACGGATATAAGTTTGATATTATTCACTAAATAACATCAATAAAAGAAGTTATTTAAACAGTGAATTGATCTTGAACAATTCCGATTATAGTATTCGCGTCAAGTTCTCCAGATTGTCTCCAGATCATTTGTCCTTCTTTATAAATCATTAGAGTCGGAAGTCCTTTTATACGAAGTGCTTCAGCTAGTTCCTGATTTTTATCTACATCAATTTTAATCACTTTGGCTTTATCACCAAGCGCCGCAGCAACATCCTTAATTACAGGATGCATAGAAACTGAAGATTCATTCCAATCGGTGTAAAAATCAATTAACACTGGAACTTGAGCATTTATTAGTTCTCCAAATTTTGACATAAAACCAAAAATTTTAAGTTTTTAAATCTATTAATAGAATTAAATATAATACAAATTTAGCATTTTTAACGAATTAAGCGACATTACGGCCTTTTTTTAGTTCAATGACTGTTATTTCTGGCATAATTCCAACTCGTCCTGGATAAGCGTGAAAACCAAACCCGCGGTTAACATAAACGTATCTTCCGAGGTTTTCGTACAAGCCCGCCCATTGTTTATAAATATATTGTGCTAAACTCCATTTGAAATATCCTGGAATTTCAATTCCGAATTGCATACCATGTGTATGACCTGCCAATGTCAAATGAAAGTTCTTTGGATGTTCTTTAATTTCAGCATCCCAATGGCTTGGATCGTGGCTCATCAAAATTTTAAAATCATCTTGATGCACATTTTGCGAAGCTTTATTTAAATCTCCCGCTTTTTTAAAATTCACTCCCCAATTCTCTACTCCAATTAAGGCAATTTTGTCATCGCCTTTTTGAATATAAGTATGTTCATTCAGCATAAGTTTGAAACCAATTTGCCCGTAAAGCTTTTTAATTTGCTGGAAGTTTTCATCTTTTTCTTTTTCAGAAGGCCACGTCACATATTCCCCGTAATCATGATTTCCTAAAACAGAAAATTTTCCGTATTTATAATCTTTTATTCGATTGAAAGTCTCCAACCAAGGATGCATTTCTTTTGCATGCGTATTTACAATATCTCCAGTAAAAAGAATCATATCAGATTCTTGCTGATTTATTAAATCAATCGCATAATTTATTTTTTCAGGATTATCAAAACTTCCGCTGTGAACATCTGAAATCTGAGTGATTTTAAAACCATCAAATGCATCTGGAAGATCTGGAAAAAATATAGTTTGTTTAAAAACTTTAAAATTATATTTCCCTTCAAAAATTCCATAAATCAAAGATAAAAACGGAATTGCAGCTAAACCTAAAGCGATCTGACTTACAAACTTTCGCCTGTCTGGCATCATTTCTTTACGCGGCGTATTGTAAATAAAATAGTTTAAAATACTTGCTCCAATTCTAATAATATCTTCTCCAAACATTACCAAAGTAAGAACAATTTTTGGCACATAAACCAAAAGCATTAAACCCGTAGTAAACATAAATTGGCGAGTCTGCCCTACTGAGCGATCGACCTGAGAAAATGAATAGATAATAAATAATAGAATTAGCAGGCTTATAACCTGATAACTAACCAAAACCCATCTAAGTTTAATTAAAGTGCGAAAGGCTTGATAAGAATAGAACTCAATAAATATAAAAAGAGCGCATAGAATTACAAAACGAAAGATCATTTGTTATAGTTTTAAACAAAAGTAACAAAGATTGAAAATGCTATCGCTTATTATTATAAAAAATTTAACGCTCTTAAATAGAAAAAGCTGAAAGATGGCTCTTTCAGCTTTTTCTCCTACCAACCTTTTTAAAACTATTTAATCTTCAACATTTAATGTTGTCTTATTTTGCTTTTGGAGTTTCAGCTTTTGCAGCTTCTGTTTTCTCAGCTTTTGCTTTTTTGTGTGCTTTTTTCTCGTGTTTAGGTGCTTTTACTTCTTTTGCTGGCGCTGCTGCTGGAGTTGTTTGAGCGTTTACCATTGAGAATGTTCCTAATACTGCTACTGCTAAAATTGCTAATTTTTTCATGACTTTAAATTTTATGATTATTATTATTTCATTATTTATAAGTCAAAGATATAATCGTAAAATGAAGACAAAATGAAGAAAAAGTCTTACAGGAAATTTTAACTTTTAATTGGCTTTTGAAACCATAAAACAAAAGAAGTTCCTTTGCCTAATTTAGATTCTACTTTAATTTCTATGTGGTGAAAAGCCGCAATACTTTGCGCAATAGCAAGCCCAAGCCCCTGCCCTTCTTGATCTGAACTAATTCTGGCAAATCTGCTGAAGATTTTTTCTAATTGCGATTCGTCCATTCCAATTCCAGAATCTTTTACTTTAATAAAATATAGTTCCTCAGCAAAACCATCTTCTATCGTAATATTTCCGTTAGGCTTATTGTATTTTACGGCATTGGTAACCAAATTATAAATCAAAATATGAATTAAAGTTTTGTTTCCTAAAAAGATAAAACTGTTTTGCATTTTATTTACAAACTGAATTTCTCTATCATCAATACGATCTTGAAGATCTTCTTGCAAATCTGTAACTATTTCTCGAAGATTGATTTCTTCATTTGCTTCATATTGATTATTGTCTATTCTGGAAATCAGCAATAAATTATTAATGATTTTTTTCAGCATATCTAAAGTCTTCAACGAACCTGCAATTTTATCAACTGCGTTATCATCTAAAGATTCATTTTGCAATAAATTTTCGAGTTTGTTTTTAAGAAGCGCAATTGGCGTTAGCAATTCATGAGAAACATTCGAAATAAATTGTTTCTCTTTTTTAAAAACTTCCGAAATACGATCCATCATTTGATTTAAAACAAAATCTAATTCTCTAAAATCTCGAGAAGCCGCTTTTATCGGAGTATGATCGAAAGTTTCAGGTTCGTTTACACGCCTAATTTTTGTATCAATAATTTTATAAAATGGTTTGAGAAGATATTCTATATAAAAAGTATCAGCCAAGAAAGTAATAAATAAGATGACAACAAAAACAATCAGTATAAAGAAACGAATCACAAAAGTCAAATCGTTGACTTCTGCTAAACTGCTTCCAATTTCTAGCTGATAATCTTCGGCTTCGTAAGTAAAATGATGTTGCAGAATTCGATATTCGCTTTCTTCATTTTCAATTTTGCGATACTCATTTGTAAAAGTGGTTTTCTTTTGATGTGGTTTGATTGGAACGCGAGATAAAACTAAAAACTCGCTATGAAGTGTCGAAAACTCGGAAAAAGTTTCAGTAGAATCATCTGGATTTTCTATAAAATCATTGATTTCTTCCTGATTCAGATGTTCAATAAATTTCTTCTTTTTTTCGAGAAGACTATTATTTATATGATGATAAACTACATTTTGAACTAAAATAGGAAGCATTAGCCATAAAATTACAATTACCAACAATCTTGTCAGTGCATTAAAAATGGCTAATTGATGTTTTATTTTCACAAGAATATATTATTCGTTTATACGATAACCTACATTTCGAACGGTTTCAAACCAATCTATAGGTGCGTGTTTGTCTAGTTTTTTTCTAAGGTTTCGAACGTGAACATCAATAAAATTCGAATCTGAATTGACTTCTAAAATATCTCCCCAAATATGTTCTGTAAGCTGAAGACGCGTTATTACTCGATTTTTATTCAAAACCAAATATTGAAAAATATCAAATTCTTTTTTAGTTAAATTAATCGGCTGTTCATTAAAACTCACTTTATAATCCTGAAGCTGCAAAACAAAGCCATTAATAGAAAGATTATTTAAAGTAAAACCATGAATTCTTCTAATAACGGCAAATAATCTAGCACTAAGTTCGGTAAGAGCAAAAGGTTTCGTTAGATAATCGTCGGCTCCGAGATGCAGACCATTTATTCTGTCATCTAGTTCTCCTCTAGCTGTTAAAACAATTACTGCCATTTTAGATTTTGTTTTTCTAACGGTTTGCAAAACTTCAAAACCATCGCCGTCCGGAAGTCCTAAATCTAGAAGCATAGCATCGTAATCGTTGCTGTTAAATTCTTCCAAAGCATCAGCACAAGTGTGCGTGATTTTGCAGATATAACCCGCATTACATAAAAAATCATAAACTTCTACCGCAAGTTCTCGATTATCTTCTACAATCAAAACATTCATAACCAAAAGTGTTAAGCACAATTAAAAGTAATCATTTATAAAAAACCAAATTATGCGTTTTTAAAATATTAACGAAAAAAGCTGACAAATTTCTTTATCAGCTTTTAACACCTGCATTCTTCATAATTATCCTTCCTGTTTTGCTTTCAAACAATGCATTGAAAACAAAACAAAAAACATACTATTTTTTCATTTTTGCAGTTTCTGTTTTTGGGGCTTCTGTTTTAGCTTCAGTTTTTTCTGCTTTAGCTTTTTTAGAAGATTTGTGTTTAGGATGTTTTGTTGCTTTTACTTCTTTTGCTGCAACTTCTTTTCCTGCTTTTGCTGGAAATGCTTGAACCATTGCGCTTGTTCCTAAAACTGCTACTAGTAACATTAATAAATTTCTCATGATTTCTAAGATTTAAGAATTAATAACCTTTTATTTTACAGATCAAAATTACCTTCACAACATGAAGAAAAAATGAAGAAACCGCCTAATACAAAATTTTAACTTCACATTAACTCTTCTTGTTTTTTCTACCATATAAGTTATATAAGTCCATAAAATATATTGTCTTAATAATTAGACGCACTGCGATGCGTCTTTACAGATACATCTCTATTTCGTGCACAGTGTTAAAATGAACTGATATAACTTATATGGTGGAAAAAAAATCTTATTAGTCTAATTTTTCAAACCTCAATTGTTTATTTTTACGGACTAATATTTTTTATATGTCGACTCAAAAACGCCTTTTTCTTCTAGATGCTTACGCATTAATTTTTCGTGGTTATTATGCCTTTATAAAAAACCCGAGAATCAATTCAAAAGGAATGGACACATCTGCAATTATGGGTTTTATGAACTCACTTTTGGATGTTATTAAAAGAGAAAAACCAGATCATTTGGCTGTTGCTTTTGATAAAGAAGGCAGTCAGGTTAGAACCGAAATGTTTGCAGAATATAAAGCCAATCGTGATGCAACGCCAGAAGCTATTAAAATTGCTATACCTTATATACAAGAATTATTAAAAGCAATGCATATTCCTATTATTGAAATTGCAGGTTGCGAAGCCGACGATTTGATTGGAACAATTGCAAAACAAGCAGAAAAACAAAATTATAAGGTCTACATGGTAACGCCAGATAAAGATTTTGCACAATTGGTTTCTGAGAATATTTTCATGTACAAACCTGCCCGTATGGGTAACGGAATAGAAATCTGGGGAGTTCCTGAGGTTTTGGCAAAATTTGAAATTGAAAGACCCGAACAAGTAATTGATTTTCTTGGAATGATGGGCGACGCTGTCGATAATATCCCCGGATTACCAGGAGTTGGCGAAGTTACAGCTAAAAAATTCCTGAAAGAATTCGGTACAATGGAAAACCTTTTAGATAACACGCATCTACTAAAAGGCAAAATGAAAGAAAATATTGAAGCCAATAAAGAGAAAGGTATTTTATCTAAAAAACTAGCTACAATTATTTGCGATTGTGATGTTGCTTTTAATGAAGATGATTATGAACTTTCTCGTCCAGATATTGAAAAAACAGATGCCATTTTTCAGGAATTGGAATTTAGAAGAATGGCAGAACAGTTTGATAATTTGTTTAAAACAGATGGAACACAAACTACTGCACCAGAAGTTTCGGACGCAAAATTATATAAGAAACCACAGCCAAAAAATGAAGATCAATTCGATCTTTTTGGAGGCGGAAATACGAATGGAGAAAATGCTGAAATCGAAAGAACTTCATTTTACAGCACTTTAGAAAACACTGAACATTCATACCAAACTATTCAAGGTGATTTAGGAATTAAATTGCTTTTACAAAATTTAGAAAAACAGACTTCAGTTTGTTTCGATACAGAAACAACAGGAATTGACGCGCTTCATGCAGAATTAGTCGGAATGTCTTTTTCTTATGAAAAAGGAAAAGCATTTTACGTTCCGTTTCCAGAAAGCCAAGAAGAAGCTCAAATTTTGATTAATAAATTTGTTCCTTTTTTTGAAAATGAAAACATTGAGAAAATTGGACAAAACTTAAAATACGATTTAAAAATTCTTGCTAATTACGGCGTTACGGTAAAAGGAAAACTTTTTGATACGATGATTGCGCATTATTTGATTAATCCAGATATGCGTCATAATATGGATATTTTGGCAGAAACGTATTTGAAATATTCTCCAAAATCTATTGAAACTTTAATTGGTAAAAAAGGGAAAAATCAGCTTTCGATGCGTGATGTTGCTTTAGAAGATATTAAAGAATACGCTGCCGAAGATGCTGATATAACTTTACAGTTAAAAGAAATCTTTACTAGTGAATTAGACAAAACTGAAACTAAAAAATTATTTGACGAAATCGAAATTCCGTTAGTTAGCGTTTTAGCCGATATGGAAACAGAAGGTATTCGTTTGGATGTAAACTTCTTAAAAGCAATGTCTTCAGAAATGGAAGTTGAGATCAAATCTTTAGAAGAAAAAATATACGAAACTGCGGGCGAGAAATTCAACTTGGCTTCTCCAAAACAATTAGGAGATATTTTATTTGATAAAATGAAGATTGGCGGCGCAAAACAAAAGAAAACCAAAACGGGTCAATATGCGACTGGCGAAGAAGTTTTGACTTATTTGGCGAATGACAATCCGATTGTAAAACAAATTCTAGATTGGCGTCAAATGGTAAAATTACAAAGTACTTATATTTTGGCTTTACCAGAACAAGTTGATAAAAAGACTTTACGTGTTCATACCGATTATATGCAAACTGTTGCGGCTACAGGTCGTTTAAGTTCTAATAATCCGAACTTACAAAATATTCCAATTCGTACCGAAAGAGGACGCCAGATTCGTAAAGCTTTTATCGCACGCGATGAAAACCATACTTTAATTTCTGCCGATTATTCGCAAATTGAACTACGTATTATTGCTGCTTTGAGTGGAGAAGAAAATATGATTGCCGCCTTCCAAAACGGAGAAGATATTCACAGAGCAACTGCTGCAAAAGTTTTTGATGTGGCTTTAGAAGAAGTTTCGCGCGAACAAAGAAGTAACGCCAAAACCGTAAACTTCGGAATTATTTACGGTGTTTCCGCTTTTGGTTTGAGCAACCAAACTTCTCTTTCAAGAAGTGAAAGTGCCGCTTTGATCGATGCTTATTACAAAACGTATCCGAGATTAAAATCATACATTTCTGAGCAAGTAGAATTTGCACGCGAAAAAGGTTATGTTCAGACAATTTTAGGTCGTCGTCGTTATTTAAAAGATATTAATTCTGCAAATGCTGTCGTAAGAAGCGCTGCCGAAAGAAATGCTGTAAATGCACCAATTCAAGGAAGTGCAGCCGATGTGATTAAAATTGCAATGATCAACATTCATAAAAAACTTCGTGAAGAAAACTGGAAATCTAAAATGTTGCTTCAAGTGCATGATGAGCTTGTGTTTGATGTTCACAATGATGAACTTGAAAAAATTCAGCCAATGATTAAACAAGAAATGGAAAATGCCTTTATAATGTCTGTTCCGTTGGAAGTTGAATTAGGTTTAGGAAAAGATTGGTTAGAAGCGCATTAATTTTATTTTAGATTTCAGATTGTTGATTTTAGATTTCTAAATAAACTAAACTGTACCTTTTAATGATAAAGAGAACAATCATAAATAAGCTATTTTTTGTTTTAATTACAATGGGAGTTTCTGAATTAGGATATGCCCAAGTAAACGATGAAAACATTAGATTGGAAGTTCTTCGTAAAAATGTTGTGGGAAAAGAATTTGTTTTTGGAAAATGGAATGAGAAAGGCGGAACAGAAACTTCTTTAACCTATTTAGGTATTTTAAAAACCGACAAAGGAAGAACCTACAAAATCATGAATTATATCTGGACGTGGGGCATGTCATGTAGAAGCACAAGTAGAATATTAGTATTTAATGGCAAAAATCAATATTTAGGAAATTATTACGCTCCAAGAGAAAGTAATTTACCTACGGAAATTAAAGATGGCATTTTAATCTTTGCTAATAAAGATCACGAATGCGACAAAAAGATTATTTCAAAAATTAGTTTCAAAAATGGATTGCCGAAAGAAATTTACGTTGCATGCAAAAATGCTTATGGAGACAATCTCGTATTTGACGGAACGAATTAAAAACTGCAAATCTATTTTCATAAAAAAACCATCAGCTGATGGTTTTTTTATTCTATTTTTTTCGAGTAGATTCTCTTTCTTTCAATTTTGTTTTGATGACAATCGTTTCATATTCTGAAACCGTTCCTTCTGGTTCTTCTAATCTTTCGATTAATCTTTTAGCGGCAACTTCTCCAATTTCAACTCCGTGCTGACTTACTGTTGTCAAACTTGGCGATAAACGTCTTGAAGCTAAAATTCCGTCTGCGAAACCAATAATTGAGATATCTTCTGGAACTCTGAAACCTTTTTTCAAACTTACTCTTAACGCTGCAACTGAATCATTTTCATCCAAAGCAAAAATTCCGTCAATTTTATGATCAAAAATGCCTTCAATTTTAGCTTTCATGTCTTCTTCAGAATCGGTACGAAGAATAATTTTTTCGTTAACCGGAATATTATTATCCTTTAAAGCTTTCAAATATCCTTCTGTTCTCAATCTTCCAACACTTATATTATCTACAGAAGAAATCAAAGCAATATTTTTACATCCTAAATCAATTAAATGTTGAGTAGAATTTATTGCAGAATCAAAATCATCAACCACAACTTTATCACAATCTACTTCGTCTGCAATACGATCGAACATTACAATTGGAGTTCCATCATTAATGATTTCAGAAAAATGATTGTAATCTTGAAGTTTTTGCGCTTCTTGCGAAACCGACAAAATGAATCCGTCGATTGTTCCGTTACTTAACATTTCTAAAGTATGAACTTCTTTCTCTAGAGATTCATTAGAAATACACGTAATTACATTGTATCCTTTTTTATCGGCAACTTTCTCAATACCGCTAAAAACTTTCGCGAAGAAAGAATTTAAAATATTAGGAATAATTACTCCTATAGTTTTTGTCTTACGATTCTTTAAATTCAGACCAATAACATTCGGCTTATAATTTTTGAGTTTGGCATACTCCTTAATCTTAACCTTCGTTTGTTCACTAATTTCTGGACTGTCATTCAATGCTTTAGACACAGTCGAAACCGAAACACCTAGTTCCTTGGCAATTTGTTTTAGAGTTGCTTTAGCTTTCATCCAATTGAATTTTATGTAATTAATACAAATATAGTAGAATTACCGAAAATAAAACAAAAAGAAGCTATTAGTATTTAAAAATGTCAGTCTTTTCGAAATAATAATGAAATAACCCAATATTTTAAAACCGCACTTACAAAAATTTCGTTAATAATTAAATACCAGATAACTAGAGACCAACTGTTGTTAACTATTAAAAAACTTGATTATGAAAAACGAAGTTAAAATTCATGAAGTAGACCCTTCATTGAATAGTAGAAGGAGCTTTCTTAAGCTCAGTGGATTAACCCTTGCAACAACAGGTTTGATTCTAGCTGGCTGCAGCGACAATAATGATGATAATGATATGCCAGACACTTCTTTGCCAGGAATAAGAAATGGTGTTTTCGATTTAGGCTCTGGAGATTTTGGAGTATTAACCTATGCGTATGCTCTAGAACAATTAGAAGCCGACTTTTATACTAAAGTAGTTAATGGAAGTGGTTTTAATTCTGTGTTCAGTAGTGTCGAGCGTGAAGTACTAACAGATTTGTACCACCACGAAGTAGTTCACAGAGATTTTTTTAAAGCTACTCTAAATGCATTACTTCCAAATCCGAGCACTCAATTACTTCCAACTCTAGCTTTTAATTATGGCTCTTTAAATTTTAACAGCCGTACCGAAGTTCTAGCTACTGCAAAAGCATTAGAAGATACAGGAGTAGCAGCCTATAACGGTGCTGGAAAATTAATTAAAACAGCTGACTACTTATTATTAGCAGGAAAAATTGTTTCTGTAGAAGCAAGACATGCCGCTGCAATACGAAGTTTGATTAATCCGAATTCTAAAGATTTTGCTGGAGATGATATTGTAAATATGTCAACAGGTTTAGATGATGCAAAAGATCCTTCTAAAATCCTGCCGATTGCTGCTGGTTTTATTACTACAAAATTCACAGCTAACTACTTACCTTAATCTTAACCGTTAAAACTTAGAAATTATGAATATTTTAAAATTTATAGAATCCTTTACTGACGACAATTTAATGAATAGTACTGGTTCTCGAAGAGACAGTTTTTCGCAGTTTGGGAACATCGGAAAAAATTTAGCCTTAGCATCAATTCCATTCGGATTGTCTGCTCTTACCAATAAAGCTTTCGCTAAAGACATTACAGCAACTCCAGCAACTCCAATTGGAGCTTTGCAATTTGCTTTAACCTTAGAATATCTTGAAAACGAGTTTTATGCAATGGCATTAGATTCTGGCGTAATTCCAGCTTCTGAAAATGGCGGCCGCGATTTAAAAGTGTTTCAACAAATTGCTGCACACGAATCTGATCACGTAAAATTTTTAATTGCAGGTTTAGGAGGTTCTGCAAGTGCCAATTTTGTTCCAAAACCAACTTTTGACTTTACTGTTGGAGGCGCTTTTAATCCGTTTGGAGATTACCCAACGTTTTTAGCTTTAGCACAAGCTTTTGAAGACACAGGAGTTAGAGCATATAAAGGACAAGCGGCAAACCTAATTACTACACCCGATTTATTGACAGCAGCATTACAGATACATTCTGTTGAAGCTCGTCACGCTTCTGAAGTTAGAAGATTACGAGGTTTAAAAGGATGGATTTCTAATTCAGAAAGAGGTGCAGGTATGCCCGCAGCTACACAAGCTGTTTACGATGGCGAAGGTGTAACAATGCAGGCAGGATTTAATACTGCAACCGCTTTTGGTGCAGCAGCAGGCTCAGAAGCTTATGATGAGCCACTTACGACACAACAAGTAGTCGATATCGCTAATATATTTATTGTATAGTCACTTTTTTTCTAAATATTTAACCGTCTTCACTTTATTGTGAAGGCGGTTTTTTTATTCCTTAATTAATTAAAAAACTGAAGCCCTGATTTTCAGCAGATAAAATATTCTTTCAGGTATTTGGTTTTAAAATAATTAATTGTACTTTTGCATCCCCTTTATTGGGGATGGAATGTTTAATTAAAATAATATTATGGACGCATTAAGCTACAAAACAGTTTCAGCTAGCAAAGCCACTGTAACTAAAGAGTGGATTGTTGTTGACGCTGAAGGTCATAACTTAGGACGTCTTGCTTCTAAAGTTGCAATGATCTTAAGAGGTAAGTACAAGCCAAGTTACACACCGCACGTTGACTGTGGAGATAACGTAATTGTTATCAACTCAGAAAAAATTAACCTTACAGGTACAAAATTGAATGACAAAATTTACATGCGTCATACAGGTTACCCAGGAGGACAAAGAACTTTAACTGCTAAAGTATTGCAAGCTAAAAACCCTGCATTATTAGTAGAAAAAGCTGTAAAAGGAATGTTACCTAAAAACAAATTAGGAGCTGAACTTTTTAGAAATCTAAATGTTGTTGTAGGTGCTGAGCATACTCACGGAGCTCAAAAACCTAGAACTGTTAACCTAAATGATCTTAAGTAATGGGAGTTATTCACAAAATCGGTAGAAGAAAAACCGCTGTTGCACGTGTTTATGTTTCTGAAGGAACTGGAAACATCACTGTAAACAAAAAAGAATTCGCAACTTACTTTCCAACTGCAACTTTACAATATAAAGTTTTACAACCGCTTTCTATGACAGAAAACGCTAGTAACTTTGATGTAAAAGTAAACGTTTACGGAGGTGGTACAACTGGTCAGGCAGAAGCTGTAAGAATGGCATTAGCACGCGTAATGTGTGAAGTTAACGCTGAAAACAGAGCAATCCTTAAACCAGAAGGTTTATTAACAAGAGACCCAAGAATGGTTGAACGTAAGAAATTCGGTCAGAAGAAAGCTCGTAAGAGATTCCAATTCTCTAAACGTTAATATTACCTGTCTTGTTCAGATGGGACAAGACATTATCAATTATTTATTGAAATTAAAAAACACAGTTATTGTTGCTCTCCTATCGAGGTAGGATATAGTTTAGCATCTAAATGTATAAAGCCAGAGAAATCGCCATTTATACATTGCTAATCAACAGAACGTAAACTAGTACAAAAATGGCAAACAAAATAGAAGTAAAAGAATTACTAGAAGCAGGTGTTCACTTCGGACACATGACTAGAAAATGGGATCCAAACATGGCTCCTTACATTTATATGGAGCGTAATGGTATTCACATTATCAATCTATATAAAACTGCAGCTAAAATTGAAGAAGCTAACGAAGCTTTGAAAAAAATCGCTGCATCAGGTAGAAAAATCTTATTCGTAGCTACCAAAAAACAAGCTAAAGACATCGTTGCTGATAAAGCAAAAGCTGCAAACATGCCTTACATCACTGAAAGATGGCCAGGTGGAATGCTAACTAACTTCGTAACTATCAGAAAGGCAGTTAAAAAAATGTCTTCTATTGATAAAATGAAGAAAGATGGTACTTTCATGACTCTTTCTAAAAAAGAGCGTTTACAAGTTGATCGTCTACGTGCTAAATTAGAGAAAAACTTAGGTTCAATTGCTGATATGTCTAGACTACCTGCAGCATTGTTCGTAGTAGATATCAAAGCTGAACACATCGCAATAAAAGAAGCACAAAAATTAAACATTCCAGTTTTCGCAATGGTTGATACGAATTCTGACCCAAGAGAGGTTGATTACGTTATTCCTGCAAATGATGATGCTTCTAAATCAATTGACAAAATTTTATCTTTAGTAACTACTGCAGTAATCGAAGGTCTTTCTGACAGAGGTGCTGAAAAAGAAGTTGAAACTGCTGAAGAAGCTCCTGCTGTTGAAGCTGAAGCTGCTCCTGCAACTGAAGAATAAATCAAAATTTAAATTCCAAATTTTAAATTCCAAAGTCCAACTAGAATTAAAAACGTTATGTTGATAATTTATTAAAATTGGAGTTTGGGATTTAAAAGCTGGAATTTTTTACTTTTAAACAAATTAAAACTTAAAATATTATGGCAACAATTACTGCTGCAGACGTAAATAAATTAAGACAATCTACAGGTGCCGGAATGATGGACTGTAAAAAAGCTTTAGTTGAAGCTGATGGAGATTTCGATAAAGCTATACAAGTCCTTAGAGAAAAAGGACAAAAAGTTGCTGCTAACCGTTCTGACCGTGAGTCTTCTGAAGGTGCTGCTGTTTCTTTTATCAATGCAGATAACACTAAAGGAGCTATTATCACTTTAAACTGTGAAACTGACTTCGTAGGTAAAAATGAAGCTTTCGTTACTTTAGCTAAAGATTTAGTTGAAAAAGCTATTAACTTCTCTTCTAAAGAAGAATTTTTAGCTTCAGATTTCAACGGAATTACTGTTGCTGAAAAATTAATCGAGCAAACAGGTGTTATCGGTGAAAAAATCGAAATCGGTGGTTTTGAAATTTTAGAAGGTGCTTTCGTTGGATCTTATGTTCACGTTAACAAAATTGCTGCATTAACTGCAATTTCTACTGCAATTCCTAACGCTGACGTTTTAACTAAAGATGTTTCTATGCAAGTAGCTTCTATGGGAGCTGATACATTATCTTACAAAGATTTTGATCCAGCTTTCGTTGAATCAGAACTTGCTGCTCGTATTGCTGTTATCGAAAAAGATAATGAAGAAGCAAAACGTTTAGGAAAAACTTTAAAAAATGTTCCTAAATATATTTCTTTCTCTCAATTAACTGAAGAAGTTTTAAAACAAGCTGAAGAAGATGCTAAAGCTGAATTAAAAGCTGAAGGTAAACCAGAGCAAATTTGGGATAAAATTATTCCTGGAAAAGTTCAACGTTTCATTTCTGACAATACTACTTTAGATCAAGAAAAAGCTTTACTTGATCAAAACTTCATCAAAGATGACAGTAAAAAAGTTGGTGACTATGTTAAAGGATACAATGTTGAAATCACTGGTTTCAAAAGAGTTACTTTAGGTTAATATATTATTTCAATATTTAAAAAGCCCGAATATTTATTTATTCGGGCTTTTTTATTTTGTTAACTTTCAACAGGAAAATTCCTTGCGCGCATCAAAGCATCAGATTGCGGAGCATGTCCTCTAAAATTTTCATACATCTCTTCGTTATCAATCGTATTTCCAACGCTTAAAACAGTATCATAAAGGCGTTTTGAAATAACTTTATCAAAAGGTCCGTTTCCTTCTAAAAAGGCCTCGTAAGCATCTGCATTAATTACATCTGCCCATAAATAACTGTAATATCCAGCGGCATACCCATCACTGGAGAAAATGTGTGCAAATTGTGGAATTCTATGTCGCATTACAATCTCAGAAGGCATATTAATTTCTTTTAAAACCTCTTTTTCAAAATCATGTGGATTTATCGTTTCTGTTCTTAAATGCAATTTCATATCAACAAATGAACTCGAAATGGTTTCTACAGTTGCAAAACCTTCATTAAAATTAGCTGCCTGCCCTATTCTTTCTACTAAAGATCCAGATAACGGTTCATTTGTTTTATAATGAAGTGCAAATTTGTTTAATACTTCTGGAGTTGCTAACCAATGTTCTAATAACTGCGAAGGAAACTCAACATAATCTCTCGCAACAGAAGTTCCCGAAAGACTTGGATAAGTCACATTCGAGCATAATCCGTGAAGTGCATGCCCAAATTCGTGAAATAAAGTTGTCGCATCATCCCAAGAAATCAGAACTGGTTCGTCGCTATTTCCTTTTATAAAATTGCAATTATTGGATACAATTGGAAGCACATTTACGTTTATTTTCTGCTGATCTCGATGAGAATTCATCCAAGCGCCTGAACGTTTTCCTAGACGTGCGTAAGGATCAAAATACCATAATCCGATTGGTTCTCCTGTATTTTTATTATTCACTTCCCAAACACGAACATCTGAATGATAAACTGGAACATCAAATAATTGTTTAAAACCCAAATCGAACAATTCGCCTGCTGTCCAAAACATTCCTTCACGCAAATTTTCTAATTGTAGATATTGCTTAATCTCATTTTGATCTAAATCGTATTTTGCTTTTCGAACTTTCTCTGCGTAAAAACGATAATCCCAAGGCTGAATTTTAAAATTTTCATTTTCTCCATCAACCATTCCTTGCATAGATGCAACATCGTTTTTCACTTTTTCAACAGCAGGTTTCCAAACAGAATGCATCAAATCGAGCGTTTTCTGTGGGTCTTTTGCCATTTTATTAGACAAACTCCATTCTGCAAAATTATTAAATCCAAGAATTTTAGCTTTTTCAGATCTTAAACGTAAAATAGAAATTAATGTTTCATTTGTATCATTTTCATTTCCGTTATCTCCTCGTTTTACAAAAATATCGAACGCTTTTTCTCTTAAATTTCTCTGATTTGAAAAAGTCAAAAAGGGTTCTATAGAAGATCTTGTATTTCCGATACAGCCTAAAACATTTAAATTTCTCTCTTTGGCCTCAGCAATCGCAGCATTTTTAAATTCCTCAGGAAGTCCATTAAAATCGGCTTCTGTTTTTAACTCCAAATATTGATCGTTTTCTTCTGCTAATAACTTCTGACTGAATAATGTAAAAAGTCCCGCAAGCTCTTGATTTATTTTGGCGACTTTTTCCTTTTCGTTTTTATTCAACTCCGCACCTTCTCTCACAAAATCAGAGTAATAAACCCAAAGTAGACGTTTTTGTTCGTTGCTTAAATTTTCCTTGTTTTCTGATTTGTATAAAGATTCAATTCTTGAAAAAAGTTTTTCATTTTGATACAATTTATCGCTTATTTCAGCCAGTTTTGGAGACATTTCGGTATCAACAATATTAAATTCTGGACTACTTAAATTAGAACGATAAATTCCATAAACCGAATGAATTCTGTCTAATTTTTCGCCAGAAATCTCTAAAGCTTTGATTGTATTATCGAATGAAGGTCTTTCAGGATTATTGGCGATTTTATCTATTTCTTCTAATTTTTCCTGAATCGCAAATTCTATCGCTGGTTTAAAATCTGAAATGGTATAAGTTGAGAAATCCGGAACTCCTCCATATGGGCCAGTCCAATCTCTTAATAATGGATTATTTAAATTTATCGGTGTTTTCATAATTAAAGACATTAATTGAATTGTTCTGTCATTTTTCAAAATAATGGCAGAATTCCAAAATTAACCAATCAAAGGCAAACTTCAAATTCGGCAGGATTATAAAATCAATCATTTCTAAGATTTGAATAAATAGTTTATTTTTGAAAGATCAATATCCAAAATATTATGTTTAAAACCAGAAAAGAAATTGTTTTTGTAATTCTTGCAGGAATATTTATAACCAACGCCGTTGTTGCTGAACTTATTGGAGGAAAATTAATTCAGATTGGTCCATTTGTAATGAGTATCGGAATTTTACCTTGGCCAATTGTATTTTTAACAACTGATTTAATTAATGAGTATTTTGGAGAAAAAGGTGTAAAAAAACTTTCTTTCATAACTGCCTGTCTAATCGCTTACGCTTTTCTGATTTTATTTATGGCAATTGTAATTCCCGCCGCAAAAGGAATCAGTCCAGTAAATGACGAGCAATTTCAAGCTGTTTTCGGACAAAGTATGTGGATTATCGTGGGAAGTATAATTGCTTTTATGGTTTCACAATTAATAGATGTGAGCGTTTTTTGGTTCTTTAGAAACCGAACAGGACATAAAAAAATATGGCTTAGAACTACAGGATCAACTGTAATATCACAACTTTTTGATTCGTTTATTGTATTAGGAATTGCTTTTTGGCTTCCAGGAAAAATTGATTTTGATACTTTTATATCTTCAGGATTAGTTGGATATACTTTTAAATTAGCTATAGCTATTGTTTTAACTCCAGCGATTTACTTAGGGCATCATTTAATTAAAAAGTATTTAGATAACGATCCTTCAAATAAAACTTCTTAATTTAATTTTTACAGAAATGGAACAAATAAGATGTGGTTGGTGTTCAGCAAGTGATTTATATAAAAAATACCACGATGAAGAATGGGGCGTTCCTGTTTATGACGATCCAACTATTTTTGAATTTTTAATTTTAGAAACTTTTCAAGCTGGTTTAAGTTGGATTACGATTTTGAATAAACGGGAAAACTTCAAAACTGCTTTTGACAATTTTGATTATAAAAAGATTGCCAATTATTCTGAAGATAAAATTGAAGAATTACTTCAAAATACTGGAATTATCCGCAATAAACTTAAAGTCAAATCTGCTGTTTCAAACGCTCAGGCTTTTATGAAAATTCAGGACGAATTCGGAACTTTCTCTAAATATATCTGGAAATTCGTTGACGGAAAACCCATTAACAATAACCCAAAAACTTTAAAAGATGTTCCTGCAACAACGCCAATTTCTGATGCAATCAGCAAAGATTTAAAGAAACGCGGATTTAAATTTGTAGGTTCAACCGTTATTTACGCACACATGCAAGCAACCGGAATGGTCAATGATCATATCGAAGATTGCTTTACTAGAAAAGGTAAATAGTCGCAGTTTTCAGTGACAGTTTTCAGATTTTTTGAACGCGATATTTTTAAGTTAAAGACTGAAAACTGAGACCGAGACTGAAAACTTAAAAAAAATCATTACATTTGCTTCACACTTTAGGGGTGTCTACAAACTTGTAGGCTGAGATTTTACCCTCTGAACCTGATCTAGTTCATACTAGCGTAGGGAAAAGTAAGATGACTTCTGCGCGCATTTTTATGCGTAATTGTAGCCATTCCTAACGTGTAACTATACACTAAACTTACAAGGAATGGAACTAAAAATCAATCAACAAACAAAAAAATTCAATGCTGAATCGCTAAGCGTTCAATCATTGCTCGATCTCGAAATTCCGCACAAACAAAACGGAATCGCTGTTGCTATCAACAATACCGTTGTTCCAAAAACTAAATGGAACGAATTCTTCGTACAAGAAACTGACGAAATTCTGATTATTTCTGCCACTCAAGGAGGTTAGAAATAGATTCTAAATTCCAATTACACACTCGATGTAGACGCACAGCAGTGCGCCTCTACAATAACTCATAAATCATAACTTATAACTTCTTTTCCTATGACTACAGAAGAACAAATTTCCAGAACTCCATTTCCTAATTCTAAAAAAGTTTATATAGACGGAGAAATTCATCCGATAAAAGTGGCTATGCGTGAAATCGTATTGAGCGACACGAAACTTTCAAATGGTGGAATTGAGAAAAATCCTCCCGTAACAGTTTATGATACTTCTGGACCATATACAGATCCGAATGTTGAAATTGATATTCGAAAAGGTTTACCACGCTTACGCGAAAGTTGGATTCTTGACCGAAATGATGTCGAAATTTTAGACGAAATAACTTCAGATTACGGTCAAAGCCGATTGAAGGATGAAACTTTAAATCATCTTCGCTTTGAATATTTGCATCAGCCAAAACGTGCCAAAAAAGGCGCAAACGTAACGCAATTATACTACGCAAAACAAGGCATTATTACTCCAGAAATGGAATACATAGCTATTCGTGAAAACCAACGCATCGAACTTTTAAATGAACAAACTAAAGCTATGCAATGCCAACACGGCGGAAATAGTTTTGGCGCAAATACCCCAAAAAGTAAAATTACACCAGAATTTGTACGCTCAGAAGTGGCTTGCGGAAGAGCTATTATTCCAAACAATATCAATCACCCAGAAAGTGAACCAATGATTGTTGGACGCAATTTTTTGGTGAAAATTAATGCCAATATTGGAAATAGCGCTGTGACTTCTAGCATTGAAGAAGAAGTAGAAAAAGCCGTTTGGGCTTGCCGCTGGGGCGCTGATACGATTATGGATTTATCAACAGGAAAAAATATTCATGAAAGTAGAGAATGGATAATTCGAAATTCTCCAGTTCCAATTGGTACTGTTCCAATTTATCAAGCGCTTGAAAAAGTAAAAGGAATTGCCGAAGATTTAACTTGGGAAATTTTCCGCGATACTTTGATCGAACAAGCAGAACAAGGCGTTTCTTATTTCACAATTCATGCGGGAGTTTTACTCCGTTACATTCATTTAACTGCCAATCGCGTTACAGGAATTGTTTCTCGAGGTGGTTCAATTATGGCGAAATGGTGTTTATTTCATCATAAAGAAAACTTTCTATACACTCATTTTGAGGAAATCTGCGAAATCATGAAACAATATGATGTTGCTTTTTCCTTGGGAGATGGTTTGCGTCCGGGTTCAATTGCTGATGCGAATGACGCTGCACAATTTGCCGAGTTAGAAACTTTAGGCGAATTAACAAAAATTGCTTGGAAACATGATGTTCAAGTTTTTATTGAAGGTCCAGGACACGTGCCAATGCACATGATTAAAGAAAACATGGACAAACAATTAGAACATTGTCATGAAGCGCCATTTTACACTTTGGGTCCATTAACTACTGATATTGCGCCAGGTTACGATCATATTACTTCTGCAATTGGTGCCGCGATGATTGGCTGGTACGGCTGTGCGATGTTGTGTTATGTTACACCAAAAGAACATTTAGGTTTACCGAATAAAAAAGACGTAAAAGACGGTGTAATCACTTATAAAATTTCTGCTCATGCTGCCGATTTGGCAAAAGGTCATCCGGGGGCACAATATCGTGACAATGCTTTAAGTAAAGCGCGTTTTGAATTTCGTTGGGAAGATCAATTTAACCTTGCTTTAGATCCAGATACTGCAAGAGAATTTCATGACGAAACGCTTCCAGCAGACGGAGCAAAAGTGGCGCATTTCTGTTCTATGTGCGGACCTAAATTCTGTTCTATGAAAATATCTCAAGAAATTAGAGATGTTGCTGCTGCAGAAAAAGGAATGCAAGAGAAATCAGAAGAGTTTATTGAACAAGGAAAAGAGATTTATATTTAAGTAAAAATTATGATAGTAATTACAAATCCTTTTTTTATTGAAGATGAAATTCAAATTCTTCATTCTTTGTTGGAAGAAGGATTGTCTTTGCTTCATATTCGGAAACCTGATTTTTCTGAGTTAGAAATGGCGCAATTTATTAATCAAATAAAATTAGAATTTAGAGATCGAATTGTTTTACATAGTCATCATTTTTTAAGCGAAGATTTTGGAATTAGCAGAATTCATTTTTCAGAAAAAGAAAGAAAACATCTTATTGAATTTCCTGCAAGGTTTTCAAAACCTTGTAGGTATAAATCAACGTCAACACATTCAATTGATGACTTTAATTCTCTTGAAAATTTCGATTACGCTTTTTTAAGTCCGGTTTTTAAAAGTATTTCCAAAGAAGATTATCATCCAAAAACTGACCTTTTTGAAGCATTAAAATCAAGAAAAAATTATAAAACAAAAGTCGTCGCTTTAGGCGGAATTAATTCAGAAAACATTCAAAAAACACTTGAAAATGGTTTTGATGATGTGGCACTTTTAGGAACAATTTGGAAAAATGAAAATCCTTTAAAACAATTTAAATTATGTCAGAAGATCGTCCTTTCGTACTTACAATAGCTGGTTTAGATCCTTCGGGAGGCGCTGGAATTTTGGCTGATATCAAAACAGTTGAACAGCATAAAGTAAATGGTTTTGCTATTTCGACAGCGAATACTATTCAAACCGAAAATCAATTTTATGAAATTCAATGGACAGATTTGAGTTTTGTCATTCGTTCTATCGAAACATTGTTTTTAACTTATAAAATAAGCGTGGTAAAAATCGGAATTCTTTCTTCTTTATATGATTTAAGCAAAATTATTTCAACAATAAAATTACTTTCTCCTTCAACAAAAATTGTTTGGGATCCTGTTTTAAAATCGACAACTAAGTTTGAATTTTTGAATATAAAAGATTACTTAGATTTGAATAAAATCATATCAAAAATCGATTTGATAACACCGAATTATCATGAAATCGAAATCCTGTTTCCTGGTTTTATTTCAAAAAATTATTGGAAAGAAAATCAACTCTTAACGAATATTCTTTTAAAAGGCGGGCATAACGAAACTGCTCTTGGAACGGATCTTTTATTTCTAAAAAATGAAATTTTAGAATTGCTTCCATCAAATAAAAAATGCTTTGAAAAACATGGTTCTGGCTGTGTACTTTCTTCTGCAATCGCTTCAAATTTAGCTTTAAATCAAAGTTTAGAAGAGGCTTGCAAAAATGGCAAAAATTACATTGAAAACTATCTAAGTTCAACCTCAACCTTAATCGGATATCATTATGTATAACAAACTGCAATACATCTCGCAAGGCGAAACTATCGAACAACAATTGCGTAATATTCATCAGGCACTCGATTCAGGATGCAATTGGGTGCAAATGCGATTTAAAAATCAAACTTCCAAAGATACTTTCACTTTAGCAGAAGCGGTAAAATCTTTGTGCGAAGAATATCTTGCGAATTTTATTGTAAACGACGACTTAAATCTTGCTAAACAAATTGCTGCAGATGGTGTTCATTTAGGTTTAACCGATACTAAAATCGACGAAGCAAGAGCGATTTTAGGTTCAACTAAAATAATTGGAGGAACGGCAAATACTTTTGAAGATATTGAAAACCATGTCAAAAACGGCTGCGATTATATTGGTTTGGGACCTTTTCGATTTACGAACACAAAGGAAAAACTAAGTCCGTTTTTGGGCTTGGCAGGTTATTTTGATATCCTTGAAAAATTAAAGAGAAACAAAATAGAGATTCCAGTTTATGCAATTGGAGGCATCACATTACGCGATGTAAGTCCGTTAATGGAAACTGGAATTTACGGAATTGCCGTTTCTGGAATCATCACAGAGAGTGAAGAAAAAGAGAAATTGATTCAACAATTAAACGAAAAATTATATGCAAACATCATTGCTTAACATAGGAAATAAAACCTTTACATCTCGCTTGTTTTTAGGAACAGGAAAGTTTGGTTCGAATGAAGAAATGGAACAAGCGATTTTAGCTTCTGAAAGCGAATTGGTTACAGTTGCATTAAAACGCATTGATTTAGAAACCGATACAGATGCAATTTTATCTCATTTACAACATCCAAAAATCAATTTATTGCCCAATACATCTGGAGCAAGAAATGCTAAAGAAGCCATTTTTGCGGCGCAATTGGCTCGTGAAGCTTTAGAAACAAACTGGGTAAAACTGGAAATTCACCCAGATCCGAAATATTTAATGCCTGATCCAATCGAAACTTTAAAAGCGACAGAAGAATTGGCTAAACTCGGTTTTGTTGTTCTTCCCTACATTCATGCCGATCCTGTTTTGTGCAAACATTTAGAAAGCGCCGGAACTGCTGCCGTTATGCCTTTAGGATCGCCAATTGGAAGCAATAAAGGTTTAAAAACAATTGATTTTCTTGAAATTATAATTGAACAAAGTACTGTGCCTGTTATTGTAGACGCAGGAATCGGATCTCCTTCTGACGCTGCAAAAGCAATGGAAATTGGCGCCGATGCTGTTTTGGTCAATACCGCAATTGCTGTGGCTGGAAATGCTAAATTAATGGCTGAGGCTTTTAAAGAAGCTGTTGTTGCAGGAAGAAAAGCTTTTGAAGCAAAAATTGCCAATCAGCAAAGTTATGCTTCGGCTTCTAGTCCTTTGACTTCATTTCTTTATGAATAATTTTAACTGAAAGATTTTTTTAACGCAAAGCACGCCAAGTTTTTTCGCAAAGTTCACAAAGCTTATCGGACTTTGTTTTACAAATAAGAGCTCAAAGCTTTGCGTTCTTTACAATTAAAAACAACAACACAATACTTAGCGAACTTTGCGAAAAAACTTGGCGTGCTTTGCGGTAAAAAACATTAACATGAACACATTTAAATTTATTTTCGAACAATATAATTGGGATGAAATTCAAACCAGAATATATAAAACCACATCAACAGATGTCGAACGAACTTTGTCTAAAACCAAATACAATCTTGATGATTTTCTAATTTTGATTTCTCCTATCGCTCAAAATTATTTAGAACAAATGGCTCAAAAATGCCATGAAATCACCAAAAAGCGTTTCGGAAAAACTATTCAAATGTATGCGCCGCTGTATTTAAGCAACGAATGTCAAAACATTTGTACGTATTGCGGATTTAGTTTAGACAATAAAATCAAAAGAAAAACACTTTCTGATGCTGAGATAAAACTCGAAGTCGAAGCTTTGAAAAAAACAGGTTTCGATCATGTTTTGTTGGTTACTGGAGAAGCAAATTATACGGTAAACATCAATTATTTTTTAAACGCAATTCATCAAATTAAAGAAGATTTTTCGATTATTTCTGTTGAAGTACAACCACTTTCTACAGAAGATTATGAACGTTTACATGAAGCTGGAGTGTATTCGGTTTTGGTTTATCAGGAAACGTATCATCAAGAAGTTTACAAAAAATATCATACAAAAGGCAAAAAATCAAATTTTGAATATAGATTAGAAACTCCCGACAGAATTGGAACGGCTGGAATTCATAAAATAGGATTAGGTGTGTTATTAGGTTTAGAAGACTGGCGAACCGATAGTTTTTTTAATGCATTGCATTTAGATTATCTTCAGAAAAAATATTGGCAAACCAAATATTCGGTTTCTTTTCCTCGTCTTCGTCCTGCTGAAGGTATTATTGAACCCAATTTTATTATGGATGATAAAGATTTGACACAACTTATTTGCGCTTATCGTTTATGGAATGAGGATCTCGAAATTTCAATTTCAACTAGAGAAAACGAAAAATTCAGAAACAATATTATTCCGATTGGCGTTACGAGTATGAGCGCAGGTTCGAAGACAAATCCGGGCGGTTATGTTGTCGATCCGCAATCTTTGGAACAATTTGAAATTAGTGATGAACGTTCTGCCGAGGAAATTTCAAAAATTATAAAAAATGCAGGCTACGAACCAGTTTGGAAAGATTGGAGTAAAGTTTATAATTGAAAGGTTTCAAGTTTTAGTTTTAGTTTTTAGGTTTGGAAACTTAACATGTAAAATTCACAATTCACAATTCACAATTCACAATTAAAAAAATGAGTATTATACAAGAATTCCTGCGTTACAACAGACAAACCATTCTTCCTGAAATTGGCGATGAAGGTCAGGAAAAATTAAAAAAAGCAAAGGTTTTAGTAATTGGCGCTGGTGGTTTAGGGTGTCCTATTTTACAATATATTGCAACGGCTGGAGTTGGTTTTATCGGAATTATGGATTTTGATACGATTGAGATTCACAATCTTCACCGACAGATTTTATACACTGAAAATGAAATTGGTCAGCAAAAAGCAATTGTGGCACAAAAAGTAGTTTCAAAACTAAATCCATTGATTGAAGCTGTCGCAATTAATGAAAAATTAACAGCAGAAAATGCATCAAAAATTATAGAACAATTTGATATTATTGTCGATGGATCTGATAATTTCTCGACACGTTATTTGGTAAATGATATTTGTGTTAAACTAAAAAAGACTTTAGTTTATGGAAGTATTTTGAAGTTTGAAGGACAAATTGCAGTTTTCAATCATAAAGGAAGTAAAAATCTTCGTGATTTATTTCCAGAAATGCCAGATCCAAAAGATGTTCCGAATTGTGATTTGAATGGAGTTTTAGGAACTCTGCCCGGAATTATTGGGAATATGATGGCGCACGAAACATTAAAATTGATTATCGAATTGCCTTCTTTAAAAAATGAATTAATACTTTTTAATACGCTAAATTGGAACTTCACAAAATTGAATTTCTAAAAAACAACCTCATCACCAACGCTAATAATACCAGAATTTAGGCTCACAATATTGGTTCCGAATAAAACAGAATTATTTACATTTCTGTATTTGCTCAACGTTTTTAGAGGTTCTTTTTTTACAATTCCTTTTTGCGGATCATTGTTTACCATGATACATCTTCCGCAAGGTTTTATATTTTTAAATTGAACTTCGCCTATTTTAAAAGCCTCAAAATCATCTTCTTCGTGAGCATTTTTTGTGCTGACAACAATGTTAGGACGAAATCTTTTAATGGTGATTTTTTCTTCTAATTTTTCATTCAAAAAATCTAGGCTTTCTGTTCCGATTAATAAATACGGATATCCATCGGCGAGACTAACATTGAAGGTTTCTTTTAATTTAGAACTTTCATGTTTTCTGTCGCCATTTTTAATAATTTTCACCAGTTTACACTCAAAACCTAATTTATTGCTAAACCATTTTGATGAATTTTTATTGACTTCAAAAACTTCACTTTTATCATCCCAGACTTGCGAATCTATTGCATTTTCAAGATGTTCATTTATTAAAAATTCGTGAGTTTCGCCTTCAAAAACAATTTTAATTTTATCTCCAGCAATTTCAGGATAAAACTGGCTCATTTTTGGATATTCTCTTTGCGTAACGTGAACATTTTCAGCATTAATTAACATCCATCGGCGATCATTTTCAAAACCCATTTCTTCTGCATTGGCGCTTTTTAAACTAATGCCTGCCAAACTTTTTATCGGATAAATATAAATTTCTTTTACACTGTAAACTGCACTCATTTCTATTTACTTTTTAAAATGGACATAAACTCTTCGCGGTCAATTTCGCGACAGCCAAGACTCTCTAAATGTGGATTATAAACTTGACAGTCTAGTAATTTGTAATTTTCTTTCTGCAAATATAAAGCTAAAGCAATAAAAGCAACCTTTGAAGCATTTGAAACTTTAGAGAACATACTTTCTCCGCAAAAAATATTTCCTTTTCCTAGATCGATTCCGTACAAACCGCCAACTAATTTTTCATCTTGCCAAACCTCAACAGATTTTGCAATTCCTTCTTCATTTAATTTACAATAGGCATCGATCATTTCGTTAGAAATCCAAGTTCCGTTTTGTCCATCGCGTTTTATTTGTTGGCAATTCGAAATAACTTCTTTGAAATTTTTATTATAAGTTACCTTAAACATTTTTCTATTGAGAATATTTCTCATGCTTTTTGATACCACTAATTCATCCAAAAACAAAACCATTCTCGGATCTGGCGCCCACCAAAGAATCGGTTCTCCTTCATTAAACCAAGGAAAAATACCGCTTTTGTAAGCCAACTGTAAACGTTCTGAACTTAAATCGCCACCAATTGCCAAAACGCCTTCTTCATCGGCTTCGGTTACTGGAGGAAAAAATAAATCGTTGAATAAATAATACATCTAAATTTCAATAATTAAATTTCAAATTCTCAAACTTTCACAATCTTGTCATTCTGAGGAACGAAGAATCACACTAGAAATTCCGTAAAGAATATGTTTTTATAATCTTTGTAGATATACGAGTGTGATTCTTCGTTCCTCAGAATGACAAAACTATGTCGTATATAAAAAATTCCAAATCCCAAAATCACGTAAATGAATTGGAATTTGGAATTTATAATTTTAGAATTTGAACTTTTTTAGAACGGTAAATCGTCTGGTTCGTCTTCGTTTACATTTGTTGCTGGAGCAAAAGTTTGTGCAGTTGGCATTGGTGGCGCTTGTGTTGGCGCTTCGTTACCTACTCTTTCGATTCTCCAACCTTGAATACTGTTGAAATATCTAGTTTCTCCTTGTGGATTAACCCATTCTCTTCCTCTTAAATTGATAGAAACTTTCACCGGCTCTCCTTGCTTATAGCTACTCAATAAATCGCATTTATCTTGTGTAAATTCGATTAAAATGTGTTGTGGATACTGCTCATCTGTAGTTACAACCAATTCTCTTTTTTTGAATGATGCACTAACTTGCTGCTCTGGGTTAACCACTTTTACTTTTCCTATAACTTCCATCTTCGTTTATATTAATTATTGTTTCTATTCTTTTTATTTTTTCGCTAAAAGTACTTTCCAAGCCGATTCTACATCACCTTTATCCAAGTATTTTTTTGCTTCTAAGTGCACTTTTTGCTGGTCATCGGAACTTAAAACTCCTTTCACAGAAAAATTTTCCTTCACAAATATACTAACTTCTTCCGTTGTAGGCAATACTTCGATGTTGCCTAATTTTCCTAAATCATTTCCATCAAAAACAGCGCTTTCTTTTACAACATCTGGAATCGCATCTACGCCTATTCCCAGCGTTGTCAAGGGTTTTGCTACTTCAAAAAGTCCTTGATTAGATCTTGAATACCAATCTTTTCCTAACCTTGAAACCAAATCAATTTTATGTTGGTCTATTGCTCCATTTTCATCTAAAATAGATTCGTGAATGTGCATTTTCACCACTTCACACAAAATCAAATTTCCTGCTCCTCCTTCTGTTCCTAACGGAATAATCTGCGTTATCTTGCATTCAAACTGAACTGGAGATTCTTTTACTCGATATGGTTTTACAATATCTGAAGGAATTTGCGTTAAACCAGCTTTTATAAACTCGTTTACACCTTCCGCATATTCTGTACTCGCTAACGATGTTTGTTGTACCAAATCAAAATTCACCACATTAATAACTACTTCACGCGTGGCTTCGGCATTTATTAAGGTATGTTTGACCGTATTATCTCTTACACGTCGGGCAGGCGAAAAAACCAAAATTGGCGGATTGGCACTAAAAACATTAAAGAAACTAAAAGGCGACAAATTCGGAATTCCTTTTGCACTCATTGTGCTTGCAAAAGCAATTGGTCTCGGCCCTACTGCACTTTGCAAATATCCATGCAATTTGGCTGTCGGAATCTCTTTTGGATCGATGCTAATCATAATTTTTTCTTTTTAACCAAACCTCATTTTGGTAAATGCAAAAGTATTGAAATCGTTTAATTAGAAGAAATACTTTTGCAGATAAAACTAAAAATCTTTCGACATTCGCAAAATATAAAATGTGTATATTTCGTTATATTTATACTTCAAAATAATTGATATGTCTTTTTCTGAAAGAACAAATACAACCCGCTGGATTATTATTTCGGTTTGCTTTATTATCATCTCTCTAATTCTCTGGAACACTTATACTTTCTTCCAGATTTTTAAAAATGAAGAGCGCTTAAAAATGAAACTTTTTGTAAACGCTCAAATTACAATTGTAAATGCAGATGAAAACACCGATGTTGAACTTCCGCTTCAGATTTTCAACAATAATACTTCTATTCCGGGAATAATAATGTTGTACGATAAAGTCGTAAGTGCCAAAAATGTTCCGGATGAAATTCTTAACGACCAGAAAAAAAGAAATGCTTTTTTAAATAAACTAAAAAGCGAAAATGAACCGATTACTTTTGAATATGCACCGGGAAAATATCAGACATTATATTATGGAAATTCAGAATTACTAAATAAACTTAAATATTATCCGATTGCTTTAGCGCTGATTATTTTCTTGTGTATTGCTTTAATTTATAACTTTTATCAAAGCACAAAAATGGCGACCCAAAACAAACTTTGGGCGGGAATGGCAAAAGAAACGGCGCATCAAATCGGAACGCCTTTGTCTTCATTAATTGGCTGGGTTGAAATTTTGAAAACAGAAGAAATTGATCCGTCTATTTCTGTAGAAATCGAAAAAGATATTGAACGTTTACAAACTATTACAGATCGTTTTTCTAAAATTGGTTCAATTCCAGTTTTAGGACTTCATGATATTGTGGAAGAAACAAAAAATGCATACGAATATCTACAATCACGTTTTTCTAAACAAGTTGCTTTTTCGTTTAAAGCTCCAGAAACAGCAATTTTAGGAATGATCAATCCGACATTGCATAGTTGGACTATTGAAAATTTGGTAAAAAATGCCATTGATGCCATGAAAGGAAAAGGAACTTTAGATCTTCAAATTGAGCAAGATGCGCATCATGTAAAAATCAATATTAAAGATTCTGGAACTGGAATTTCTAAAAAACAATTTAAAACGATTTTTGAACCTGGTTTTACAACCAAAAAACGCGGTTGGGGACTTGGCCTTTCTTTAACGAAAAGAATTGTAGAAGAATATCACAACGGAAAAATTAAAGTTTTAAGTTCTGAAATTGGAAAAGGAACTACTTTCCAGATTTCATTAAATAAAAAAGTGCAGTAAATAATTTTACTGCACTTTATATAAATAAGAAAGGCTTCGACTTCGCTCAGCCTGACACTCGTAAAACCGTTATAAATTCGCTTGAATTGATTTTGCTAAAGCTTCAAATTCTTCTTTAGAAAGCGAAACTTTATTCTGAAAACGCATTTCATCCATTTCATTTAATGGAATCAAATGTACGTGTGCATGAGGCACTTCGAGTCCAACAACTGCGATTCCGACTCTTTTGCATGGAACTGTTTTTTCTAAAGCTGCTGCAACTTTTTTAGAGAATTTCATTAAACCTAAATAATCTTCTTCTTCCATATCAAAAATCTTATCGATTTCTTGTTTTGGAATACAAAGCGTGTGCCCTTTAGCGTTTGGATTTACATCTAAAAAGGCTAAATATTTATCGTCTTCAGCAATTTTATAAGCAGGAATTTCTCCGTTTACTATTTTAGTGAAAATTGATGCCATTTTTGTTTATTTGTTTAATCGTTGATTCGTTTAACCGATTTAACGGTTAAACGGTTAAACTAAAATTTAGTCTCTTGAAATTTCAAGGATTTCAAATTTCAAAACTCCGTTTGGAACTGTGATTTCAGCCACTTCTCCAACAGATTTTCCTAGTAAACCTTTTCCGATTGGAGAAGTTACAGAGATTTTTCCTGTTTTTAAATCTGCTTCACTTTCAGCTACAAGCGTATATTTCATTTCCATTCCGTTGCTTTGGTTTTTGATTTTTACATTAGATAAAACCAAAACTTTAGAAACGTCCAATTGAGATTCGTCAATTAATCGTGCATTTGAATAAACTTCTTCTAGTTTAGCAATTCTCATTTCTAATAAACCCTGTGCTTCTTTTGCTGCATCATATTCCGCATTTTCAGACAAATCTCCTTTATCTCTTGCGTCTGCTATATCTTGAGATGCCTTTGGACGCATTACACTTTTTAAATGCTCCAATTCATCTTTTAATTTTTTTAATCCTTCTGCTGTATAATAAGATACTTTACTCATAACTTCATCGTTTATATAAATACAAAAAATCCCATCGCGACGGGATTTTCTTACCACAAATATACTATTATTTTTAATAGTACATAATTATATGTTAATCATATAGATTTCAAATCTAAATAAATTATTTTTGTTTTAACTAATTCTTATTCAAATAATGAAAAAAATCTGGTTCTTTATCGCACTTACCACTGTTTTCTTCTCTTGTAGCGACAATAACAGAAGCAACAACAATCCGTATATTCCGAATTATTCTATTAACGCCTATTTGGATAATAATCTTCCAACTTATAATAATCTGAAATTTGTAAGTAATCCTGTGTATGTTGCCAATTATGGCGCAAAAGGAATTATAGTAATGAAAACCGGTGAAGGAACTTATACTGCTTTTGATGCCGCATGCCCGAATCAAGAACTTACTTCTTGCACAGCCATGACAATTGATGGTATTTATGCAGTTTGCCCTTGCGATAAAGCTCAATATAATTTATTTACAGGACTTGGAGGAAAAGAATACCCGATGAAACAATATCGTGTAGAAGTTTCTGGAACTGTGGTTCATGTTTATAACTAAATTTTATACGAAAGCGTAAACAAAATTGCTCTAGGTAAAATATAAGTAGCCTGCTGGCTGATCATATAATCAGAAAATGAATAGGTGTTTTTCTTTTTAACATCAAACAAATTATTGACTGACAATTCAAAACCTAAAGGCTTATTTTTCTTTTGATAAAAAAGAGATGTATTGGCAATGTCATAAAAGTTTGATTGTTTATTATTGTCTCTGTTTTTTAAACTTTCATAATCCATTTTATAGGTCCAATTTTTAAAGAACGTAAATTCAAATGCTGCCGATATAGCATCTGTTTGATATTTTGATTTTGTGAGTCCAGAAAATTCGCTGAATCCTTTATTGTAACCAATACTTAAATCAGGCCATTTTTTATATGCAGTTTTAAAAACGAAACCTACACTTTGATTATTTCTCTGATTATTAGTAGTTACATCATTTAAAGTCTGCGAGTAATCAAACCATGATAAATTTGCATTTATTTTTAAATTAAATCGATAAATTCTTTTAGAAACATAGCCCATAAAGCCAACATTTGTTTCTGGATTATCTGTTAAAATTGGCGTACTAAATTGATTGATTCCATCTAATTTTATTTCATCCCGAATTACTCTTACTTTCTTAGAATAATTTAAAAACCCATTCCAGATAATTCCGGTGTACGAATTCATTTTAGAATAACGAAGAGTTGCTGCATGGTATTTTTCATTTTCCAATAAAGCATTTCCTTTATAAACTGCGTTATAAAATTCCATTGTGTATTTATCAGCTAATTGATTTATCTTCGGAAACTGATTTTCTAATTTATAAGTAAAACTTAAAGTTTCAGATTTGTTGAATTCATAATCACTGTTCCATTGCGGTTGAAATAAAATTTTAGTTACAGCAGTATTAGTATTTGACTGCATTGTTTTTAATTGATACCAATGCATATAAATTCCAGGCTTATTTATCCATTTTCCAATCCTAAATTTATATTCTAAGCCAAAATAAGCATCATTCAATTGGTATTGAATATCATTTCCAAAACCAGCGGTTTCAAAATCATTGATTGAACCATCTGTCAAAATCTGTTTCTCAGAAGTTTTAAAAGACGATTTCTCAAAATTATTACCAATATTAGTATACAGATGGTTTGAGTTATTTATTACCCAATAATGTTTAAAGAGAGCATCAATAGTATTAATTTCTGATTTCTTGATTTGATTAACTTGATAACTTTTATCTTCGATTAACGGTATCAAACCTGACAAGAAAGGCTCGTTTGTAAACCAATTGTTTTTGGGTGTTATTTTACTATAAGCCTGATTAATTACAAAAGTTGTTGTATGATGTTCATTATAACTTTTATGCCATTCTAAATATTGTTTTACAGACGAATTATCAGCTTTATTAATTGTTCCAAAAATAGTGGAGCCTAAATTTGTTACAGAATTTAGAACACTATTTAAATCATTATTATTGGCTTGATATTGTCCATTATAATACCATTTTTCTTTATTCGAAGGCGAATAATCTATTTTGATATTTCCAATTCCCAATATAGCTTTATTATCTCCATTTCTAGTTTTAGCTTCATAATCAACAGAGCTATTATTGAGGTATTCCACGTTATTATCTATTCTAGAAACGGTAAAGGCTTTTGAAAGTATTCCATATCCAGTTATTGAAAATTTAGACGAAAAATCATGACTAAAATTAAAAGCACTAAATTGAGATTTATTTTGAATCACATCCATATTATCATTTGCAAAAGAATACAAATTTGTAAGCGGTTTTCTACCCGATAAAAAACTACTCGTTCCTCCTCCAAAACGCATTAAATCATCAAACGTAAAAGTGCTTTTACCAATATTATTTGCATCCCCAATAAAACTTACATTGGTTTTTGGGGTATAATAAAACAAAGCCGCATGAGCTAAATAAAAACCGTTATCACCTGCTCCTGCTTCTACACCTGCTTGTAAATCTCCAAAAACAAACTTTTTTTTATTTTCTTTTAGTTTTACATTCATCGCAAGATCATCACTATCTGAAACTTGCTTCATAAAACCAACTTCATTAAAATGATCAATAACTTCTATTTTATCAAGTGCATCGGCAGGAATATTTTCTACTGCCAATTTAGAACCTCCACCAAAAAAAGATTTCCCCTCTACAAGCATTTTTGTAACCTTTTTTCCTTGTACAGTAACTATTCCTTTTTTATCGACTTCAACCCCTGGCAATTTTTCAAGAATTTCTTTCATCTTTCGTTCATTTCCATTTGCAAAACTTTTGACGTCAAAAACCAGGGTATCTTTTTTAACTACAACAGGTTTAAGCTCATGTTTAATTACTATCTCTTTTAGATTTTCGCCAGTGGATTCTAATTTGAAATCTTGTGAAGTTTTTTGCGAATCTTGCTCAATTATAATTGTTTGGTCTACATATCCAATGTAAGAAGCTACTATTTCATATTTTACATTTTTATCCAGCTCCAATTTATACCTCCCTTTATTATCAGAAATAGAAAATTTTAGCGATGCTTTGTCATTTAAGGGTTTAGCAATGATATTTGCAGCTTCTAATGGTTTGTTTGTATCATCAGAAATTGTTCCTTCAAAAAATTTAGTCTGAGAGAAAGAGGAAATGGTAAAAAAAACAAATACGATTAATAATCTAATCATTATGAAGTAACTTGGCTATATTGATTTTTGCATTTTTATCGTCATAAAAGTTTTAAAATGCTTTTTGAGGTGTTTTAAAGTTATTTTTTTCTTTTACTACCAAATCATTCAACTCTTTTTCTGTTATAATTTTATGCTTTTTCATTTTAGGAATTGTTTTTGGCGGAGTAAGATTTAAATTTATTTTTTCTACTCCATATAGTATATTTCTAACTTGAAGTTCTAAAATTAATCCAGGTAATCCTCCATATCCGTTAGGACCATAAGATAGCGGTATTTTAGGGCAATACCATGCAATTACGGGATAACGAAAAACACCTTCACTATTTTTAACAACGTTTTCAGAAGTAGCCTTATAGCATAAAAAACCTTCTATTTCCTTAGTTTCATTGCTTAAAACCCACTGATTAGCTTCTTTTTGAACAATAAAAGTACCAAACGATCCACCCACCACCGAAAGAGAGCCTGACTTATTTTGATAAACCTCTCCTTTGAAACCTGAAAATAATTTTGCGTAAAAGTATCCATTATCATCTAATCCCATCGATTCATTAAGTTTAAAAAAAGAAAGCTCCTTATCGAACAACAAACTAAATTTCAGATATTTAGCACTCTCCATTGCTTTTCCATAAGAATCTTTTAAACGAGTAGTCTTTTCTAACCCGTCAAATGCAGAAATACCTAAACCATACTCGATTTCACCATTTTTAATTTGTGCTTGACTTATAAAAAAAACAAAAAAACAAAAAATATTTAATATTCTCATTGTTATATTATTTAAAGAGGCCCTTTTCAGAGCCTCTTAATTTTATTATAATGTAATTCTAAATTCCCATACAATTACCCCATGCTGCAGCTCCAAAATAAAAAGCTTCCCATTCAGAGCAACCATTTGCTAAACATTCTCTTCGAGCTGCTTCTTGTTCAGCTGCACACTCTTTATCTTTATCAATAAATATCTTTTTATTTATTTTGTTTTCAGGTAAATTAACTGCTAATGCAACCCCATTAAATACTAGTACTGTAAACACAGTAAATACAATTCTTTTCATAATTTTTTTTAAGGTTTAAATTATTTATTTATTTTTTGGTTAACCGTTGTAAATTTTGTAAAAAAAATCAAAAAAGTAAGTTTATTCTCTTTGTTTTGGCATAAAATTAACAAAATAAAACCTAAAAAAACCTGACGCGTTAATTATCAGGTTTTTACATTTAAAGTAGTATTTAATTTAGAATTTCAAATTCAAACCAATTAAGAAATTAGTTCCCGCTTGCGGATAATAGTATGGATAAATATCATACATCGCTCCATTTGAAACATACTTTTTATCAAAAATATTATTAACCATTCCTGTAATCGTAATTGATTTAAAGATAGATCTTGGCTTTATTTCGTAAGAAGCATTAAAATCGTTTACAAAGTAATCTGCTAATTTAGCTGCTGGCAATTCGATATTGTTCATGAATTGTTCTCCAACGTATTTTTGCAATAATGAAAGATATAACCCTTCAATCGGCTTGTAAACAATTACGTTTCCAGCAATAACTTCTGGAGAATAGGCAATTTTTGTTGTTCCATAATATTCGCCATCAACAGCTAAATCTACATTTTTATTGCTACTCAAAGTAAAGTTTGGTCGCAAAGTAAATTTCTCAGAAAGTGCAATTGTTGCATCAAATTCAAAACCTAAACGATAACTTTTTTCCGTATTGGCTCGAATCGGATTTCCAACATCATCTAATCTTCCCGTCAAAATTAATTGATCTTTGTACGCCATGTAATACACATTAGAATTCAATTGAAATTTTTCCGAATTGAATCTCCAACCTAACTCATAATCATTTAGTTTTTCTGGTTTTACATTTCCGCCTTCGTAATCGGTTCTGTTTGGCTCACGATTTCCTCTTGCATAAGAAAAATACAAAGTGCTTTTTTCATTTAAAGCATAATTTAAACCAGCTTTTGGATTAAAGAAATTAAAACTATCATCTACTAACCCAGTTTCTGCACTATTGGCTTTATATGTTACATTTCTATATTGCAAATCTCCATAGAAGCTCAATTTTTCTGTAAATTGATAATTGGCTTTCGCGAAAATATTTCCGTCTGTTTTTGCAGAATAATCATCGTAATAGTGATCTCCTAATTCTGACTGCGAAGCGTATCTCGCCCAAATTACTTTACCAAAATGATCGCCTTCATATTTATTCCAGCCTCCGCCCAAAATAACATTTAATTTTTCTGTTACGTATTTTGCAGAAAAAGTGGTTCCGTAAAAATCATTATCCAACCATTTCTGACGCACTAAATCGGTCTCAACAACTGCTCCAACTGGATTTAATCCATATTCCGACATTGTTGCATCTTCTTTATAATTCTCATAAAAACCTTTTCCTTTTGTATAATGAAAAGCAAGATTGGTGCTCCACTTATCCGAAATAGATTCACTCCAATGCAATTGATAATGATCTTGATTGTAATTGTCGGTTTCGTTATCATAAAAACGAATATTTCCAGATTCGTCGGTATACATTCCCGCAGAATTAAAAGTACGATCTGCATTTAAAGTTTCACCGTCAATTCCGTTCCAAGATTGATACGTTTTTTGAGTTCCTCCAAAAACCAACGCTTTTATCAAAGTAGTTTTACCAACGTAAGTTCCTTGCAAGAAATACGATTTTAGATCTGAACTTCCTCTATCAATATAACCGTGAGATTTAATTGAAGATAAGCGTCCCGCAATTTCAAAATGATCGTTTAGTAAACCTGTACTAAACTTTACCGTATTTTTTATGGTATTGAATGATCCAGCAGAACTCGAAATTTCGCCTGTAGCTTTGTTTGCGTAACTATCTGTCAGCATATTCAAACTTGCTCCAAAAGCTCCAGCTCCGTTAGTTGAAGTTCCAACTCCGCGTTGCAATTGCAAGCTTTCCACAGAAGAAGCAAAATCGGGCATATTTACCCAAAAAGTTCCTTGACTTTCTGCATCGTTGTACGGAATTCCGTTTATAGTAACGTTTACACGCGTAGCATCACTTCCACGCACACGAATTCCTGTGTAACCAACACCATTTCCAGCATCAGAAGTGGTTACAACCGACGGAAGATAATTCATTAAAACGGGAATATCTTGACCTAGATTTCTGTATTTAATTTCTTTTTTATCCATATTACTAAAACTCACGGGAGTTTTTGATGTAACACGAACTGCAGAAACCAAAACCTCATCGAGAGAATTTACTTTGGTTGAATCTTGCTGCTGCGCAAAAGAAATTAGAGAATAGAATAAAGAAAATAGAGTAAAGAAAATAATTTTGGTTCGCAAAAATTGAAACTCTGTACCTTTGTACCTCAGCACAGTACCTTTAAAAAATGTTTTCATTCGTAAAGATTTACGAATAAAAGGGGGAATTATTCTTTTGTTAAATTAATAAATTGTTTCACGACAAGATATAGTGTATACGCTAAAATTGTCGTTTTTTCCCTTAGCAACATTACTTGCCCAGGTTCTTTGGGTATGATCTCAGCTCGTTATTTAGAGCACCCCTTTGAGACAGTGCAAATTTAGTGTTAAAAATTTCAAAAATCAAAATAGATTATCCTTAGTTTACAAATCCAGGAATTTATATCTGCTTTTTGCTAAATACAGCTTTCTCATTAAATCTTTATATCCAACAATCTCAAAAGAATTAAATTTTATTTTTCTTTCAGAAAACAAGTAAATTATAGCTTCTTTACCTTCGTGAATATTATAAACCGATCCTTTTACTTCTGGTTTAACTATATAATCTTTCTCTAAAATCTTATCAATATCCCCTAAAAAAATTGTTTTTTCTAGGAAGAAAAAAGGATACTTAATAATGAGTTTGGATGATGTTAAAATTATTATTTTCATTTTTAAAAATAATGTCGAAGAACAGAGTCCAAAAAAAACAAATATGCCTAAAAAAATATAATATAAAACTTCGGCCGTTTTTAAATTTACAGTTTCTGTTTCGTGTAACATATTTGAACGCCCATTATACATTAAGAAAACCATCCATCCAAAAAAAGCTATTCCAAAAATCCCAAAAAATACCGGAACAAAACTGGGTGATGTTTTAAAAATTATCTCTCTTTGTTTTCTTTTCATAGTTTTTTAAAACTAACCTTTAAAATCAATCTAAATTCGGTTTCTTTCTAGATTGTTTCAAATCCGAAACATTCTTTTTATCCTTAATTCTCTTTTTAATTACAGACTTCGGAACTTTTGTAGCTTTTCTAATTTTCGGAACAAATAATCCTTTTTTAATAATTTCTAAAAATCGTTTGATAACAATTTCTTTATTTTTAAGCTGACTTCGATCTTCGTCGCAATTTAAAATCAGCATATTTTCGGAAGTTAATCTTGCCGAAATGTTTTCTTTTAATAGTAATTTTTCTTCATCAGATAAAGCTTGAGAAGCTTCCAAATCAAAATTCAAAACAATTTTAGACGAAACTTTATTTACGTTTTGTCCACCCGCTCCGCTACTGCGAACGGCTTTAAAGTTTAATTCTGATATGATTTTATCTGAGTCCATATTATTGTGGTTGATGCGCCGTCTTTAATAAATCGTTTACCGTTTTTACTGGATTGAAAGTAATTAAAGGAACAGCCACAAAAATGGTCAACCAATCTGCCATTGAACCGTTCCATAAACCTGGAAGTTCATAACTTCTAACTGTTTTTCCCTCAACGCTTTTCTCCACAATAAAACCTGAGTTTTGATCTACAAATTGTATTAAATCAAATTTTTCGTTTTTGTAATTTTTAATTCCGCAAACCAAATCAACTGGATTAAAATGCGTTGCTTCGCCTAAAATCGCCTGCTGTTTCTTATTACTTAAATCAATTTGTGAACTTTCTACAATTTGAAGAGATGTAGTTCCTTTTTCATTCATTACCCAAAACGGACCGCCTCCAGGTTCTCCTTCATTTTTTACCATTCCGCAAACACGAATTGGTTTGTTTAAAAGCTCTTTAACTTTCAATATCTTATTTTCAAAAGTAAACATATTGAAATCATTACTGGTTTCAACATTTAATTTTTCATTTAAAAATAAAACAATTTCTTCCAATTCATTTTCTTTAACCGTATTCTGATCAATTGCATTTAAATAAGAAAAAACTTTTTGCTGAACTTCAACTAAAACACCTGCCAAAGCTTTTTTATACAGCGTAATTTTATCTATATGATTCTGAATCACATTATCTATATTTTTAATGAAAATAATATCCGAATCTAGATCATTCAAATTTTCAATTAAAGCGCCATGTCCGCCTGGTCTGAAAATTAAATTATCGTTTTTATCTTTTACCAATTTGTTTTTTTCATCAATGGTAATAGAATCGGTATTTTTATTTTGGTAAGAATATCCAATATTGATTTTTACTCCAGATAGTTTTTCAATTTTTTCCAAAACCTCACCAACCCCCTCATAAAATAAATTCTGATGATTTTCTGAAACCGTAAAATGCAAATTAGACACATTTTTTGATGATGCATAATTAACACATTCATTTAAATGTTCTTCTATTGGATTTGCAATATGTGTTTCATACAAATGAAAAGGCAATACCGCTTTTGGTTTGTTTGCAAAATCAAAATAATCAGAAGACAACAATAATTTTATAAAATAATAATTCTTGTAATCTCTTTCGAGAGTTTCAAAATCTGGATAAACCTCTTTTAGTTTTTGATCAATCTCTTTGAAAAAAGGAAACTTTTCCATTCCAACAATAAAAATGGCTAGTTCTTTTTCTTTTTTTCTATTGATGTATGCGTTTATACTCTCTTTTTGAATATCAAAATCATTAATGAAACTATTCAAAAACTTGAACATTCTCGAAGCGGCACCAGAAGCGGGAACAAATTTTTTAATTTTAAATTTATCTTTATGCTCATCAAAAAACAAAGCTTTTTGTTGAAATTCATTTTCTGACAAACTTAAAATTCCATCATTTATAGTCGCTGGTCTAATCAAATTACTTTTAGCAATTCCTTTTTTAAAATTTTTTAACTGCTGTAAAATAGTTTCAAAAGAAATTCCTCTACTATATATCTGCACAAAATCATTAGAAGAAAAATCGTTTTCTTTTGCAATTGTCAAACTATCTATAATTGCTGTTGCTTTTGCTAAACGAGTTTCTTTGTCGCCAGAAAGTGTAATAAATGGCTTTTTTGTATCAATTAAGGTTTGTTTAAATACCGAAAATACGGTTTCTCTTCCTTCTGGAGTGTCACGAATATCATCTTTTTCCCAAGGAACGTCGATATCGGTTAAGAAGAATAAATCGTATTCATGTTTAAGCGCTGCTTCATTTAAAAGCGGATCACAAAAACCGTAATACATTTCAGAAAAAACTTTGGTTACCATTAAATTGGTATCGCAAAACAAGTATTTATTCGCTTTCGCTAATTTTTCATTTTCTAATGCAGTTTGTCCATACGCAATTGGCATCATATCATCAGCAACGCAAATATGCTGATTTTCTTCCCATTTTTCTTGCAAGTAATCGCGTGCAAATTCAGGAACCCATTCGGTTTCGTAGTAATCTGCAAGTTGTTTTGCTAAAGTTGTTTTTCCTGTACTTTCAGGTCCAAATAAAGCAATTTTTATGATAGTTGTTTTTTGCTGTCTAAGATCTTTCTCCATTCTAAATAAGCTGAAATAGCCAAAATTGTAAAAATTATATATTGAAGTGACAACATCCCTAGGCCGCGATAAGCATAAAGAGGTACAACAATAATATCACCAATAATCCAAAGTGTCCAGTTTTCTATTTTTTTTCTGGCCATATACCACATTCCTGCGAAAAATATTCCTGACGAAATCATATCAACATAGTTGTCTTTATGAATTTCATATCCAAAATATTTATAAATTCCGAAAACTACAAAAACAGTTACAATAAATAGTGCGATTCCGATTATTTTTTCACTAAAAGTTGTACGAGTAATCGGCATGTTATCTTCTGCAGTTCCTCCTTTTGCCCAAACATACCAACCATAAATACTCATTATCGAAAAATAAGCGTTAATAATCATATCGCCCATATAACCCGCAACATAAAGCAAATACACCGATATTGCGGTCGCGATTAAGCCAGTCGGATATACCCAAATATTTTCTTTTTTAGCAAACCAAACACTCAAAATACCGCAGACAAAAACTAAAAACTCTAAAGCAATATGCCATAGCGGTGCATTTTTATAACTTTCTAAAAAAAAATCTATCATGAAAATGTGGTATTAGGCAATTATAATTCAAAAAAATGACTGTTGTTTTCGAAGGCTGTTCCAATAACAACTAAATCTGCACCAGCATTATACGCTTTTTGAATTCCGTGCAAATCTACAATTCCTCCACCAACAATTACAGGAATTCTAACGTTTTGAGTAACTAATTCGATCATTTCTGTCGGAACTGGCTGTTTTGCACCACTTCCAGCCTCTAAATAAATCAATTGATTTCCTAACATTTCTCCAGCCAAAGCGGTTGCCAAAACCAAATCAAGATTTTCTCGACTCAAAGGTTTTGTTTTGCTAACGCGTGCTACAGCCGTTTCATTTCCACTTTCAATTAAAATATAACCTGTAGAAATAACCTCTAAATTTGTCTTTTTAAGAATTGGGGCAGCTTGAACTTGATATTCTATAAGATAATCTGGATTTCGACCAGATAATAACGATAAAAACAAAATACCGTCTGCTTTTGGGGAAATTTGCGACGGATCCCCAGGAAACAAAATAACCGGAAGGTTTGTTTTTTGTTTTAATGTCAAAACTAATTCTTCTAAAATATTGTTCTGAACAATACTTCCTCCTACAAAAATATGAGTTGCAGGCGACTGATTGATTTTTTCAATTAATTGATTCAAATTTTTCAGTTCGATTTTGTCTGGATCCAAAAGTATTGCCAGTAATTTTTGACCGTTACTTTTAGCCTCTAAAATCTGTTGTCGAATAGTGAGTATTTGTTCTTGCATCTTGGGTGTAAAAGTAAAAGTTTTTTAATCTCTTAAAACTATTTTGAATAAATTATATTTGTCTTGCGTCTTTTGATAACGTAAATAATACATTATGATTACAGTTGATTTATTAGAAAAATATGGCGTAGTTAAAAAATCGTTCGACAAAAATGATATTATTTTTGAAGAAGGAAATCTGCCTTTACACTATTATCAAATTGTTTCGGGCGAAATCAAAATGTGTAATTACAATGATGACGGACGCGAATTTATTCAAGGAATATTTTATAAAGGACAATCTTTTGGCGAACCTCCATTATTTCTAAACCAAAAATATCCTGCAAACGCAATTGCTGTCGAAAATGCTTCGATTTTTATTCTTCCAAAAGAAAACTTCATGAAATTATTGGAAGAAAATCCCAAAGTCAGCATTAAAATTATCGAAAATCTTGCACAACGATTATACTATAAATCGGTTATGGCGGCCGAAATTTCAACACACGAACCAGAACATCGCGTCTTAAAATTAATTGATCACGGAATTGCGTATTTCAATTTTCAAAAAGACAAAAATGGTTATTTAATAAATTTTACAAGACAACAAATTGGAGATTTAACTGGTTTACGTGTAGAAACAGTAATTAGAGCCATAAAAGCATTGGAAAAAAAAGGCGAATTGAAGATTATTAATCGAAAAGTATACAGATAAAAAAGTTCTCGTTTTATGATTTTAATCATAAAATGCAGCTGTATTGCGGGCGTATCTTTGTCATATAAAAATCTGAATATCATGACACTATACCAAACAACATTCGACATTTTCAATAGAAATTATATGGGTTCTGCTGCAATGGCAGTTATTGGGCAAAGCTGTTTAGGAGGCGCTGCTGCAATGTATGTTTTATCAAACGGAACTTCAATTCCGCAAATGATTCAACTGGCTATTATCGTTTTAGCTTGTATCTTTGTAAACACTTCAATTTTGGCACAAATGAAACACAAAGTGGTTTTTAACCTTTTGATTTTAAGCTCAATATTAAGCGTATTATTTATTCTTGTAAACACTATTTTTCTGTGAAAAAACAAATAGAAACTAGAGCTGACGTATCATTTTTAGTGCATCAGTTTTATGATAAGATAAGAGCCGATGAAGAAATCGGCTTTTATTTTAATCAAATGATTTCTGATTGGGACGCGCATCTCGAAAAACTAACTGATTTTTGGGAAACCAACCTATTTGGTGTTCGCAAATACAAAGGAAATCCGCATGCTGTACACAATGAAGTTGACGCACATTTTGACGAAAAAATCACAGCAAACGAATTCGGAATTTGGCTTAATCATTGGGCTCAGACTTTAGACGAACATTTTGAAGGCGAAAATGTAGAAACCTTAAAAAGACGTGCAAGAAAAATGAGTACTTTTCTGTATATGAGTATGTTTCAGCATCGACAAAAAGAAAGCGAGATTTAAAGCTGAAAACTGTAACTGAGACTGTAAACTAAATACTATTTCTCAAAAGCATAAACCAACGTAAAAATTCCCTCAAAATTATCCGATTTGATTTCTTGATAATGCACATCAAAATCTTTAATCAAATCATCAAAATGAAGACTTGCCTGCGTTTGGGTTTCATTTAAAGAAAAATCTTCAACCAAAATGTGATCTTTAAAACTAATACCTTTTTCATTTCTAATTTTAAAGATTGCTTCTTTGGCTCCCCAAATTACGGTAAGTTTTTTTATGTATTCTGCTGTAAATTCTGGTTTTAAATAATTGCATTCATAATCCGTAAATTTATCTGCAATTCTCTGAATTTTATCTCGTTGCAATTCCATGTCAATTCCAACCGTTTCATGACTTATAATAATTGCCGCAAAATGATAAGAATGTGTTATTGAAATGTAATTATGACAATCGAAATAAGGTTTTCCAAATTCATCATAATGTAAATCTTTATCTGTAAAACCCATTTCCTGAATTAGCATTCGAACGCTCAAAAAAGCACGCTGATGCATTTGAGATTTCATTCCATCCAATCTTTTTTGTGTTTTTTCCTTTAAAACTACTTTGCTCAATAACTCCTCAAGAGATTCGGTTATTTCCCAAATTAAAATTTTTGTGGTTTCGTTGAATTGTATGGTTTGAAATAGAGGCATTACTTTTTAATTGTAAATGATGAATGGTTAATTGTAAATTTTTAAACCATATAATTAATATAAGGAAATATAACTGTTGGTTCAAAAAATGTATTAGTAAATATAAGCAATTGACGGCAAAGGTACTAGTTTCAGAATCTTTTTTAAATGAACTTACATAACTTATATGGTTAAAATTGTTTTGCAAACTAACATTCTAAAGATTAAGAAATTAAAGATTTCACAAATCTCGCAGAAATTAGTAAAATTCAAAAGCTATTCCTTAAATTTGCAAAAAAATTACAATTCTACAAATATAACATAAATGAGTACAACGACTACGCCTTATGTGGCTTTCAAAGTAAAAGACATTTCTCTAGCGGCTTGGGGAAGAAAAGAAATTGAACTAGCTGAAGCTGAAATGCCAGGTTTAATGGCACTTCGCGCTGAATACAAAGACGAGCAACCTCTTAAAGGTGCGCGTATTGCTGGATGTTTACACATGACGATTCAAACTGCTGTTTTGATCGAAACTTTAATTGCTCTTGGTGCTGAAGTTACTTGGTCTTCTTGCAACATTTTCTCTACTCAAGATCAGGCTGCTGCTGCTATTGCTGCTGCTGGAATCTCAGTTTATGCTTGGAAAGGTCTTGACGAAGAATCATTTGACTGGTGTATTGAGCAAACTTTATTCTTTGGTGAAGACAGAAAACCATTGAATATGATTTTAGATGATGGTGGAGATTTAACTAACATGGTTATTGATCGTTACCCAGAATTAGTTGCTGGAATTAAAGGTCTTTCTGAAGAAACTACAACTGGTGTTCACAGACTTTACGAAAGAGTAAAAGCTGGAACTTTACCAATGCCTGCAATCAACATTAACGACTCTGTTACTAAATCTAAATTTGATAATAAATACGGATGTAAAGAATCTGCTGTAGATGCTGTACGTCGTGCAACTGACTTAATGTTAGCTGGAAAAAGAGTTATCGTTTGTGGATACGGTGATGTTGGAAAAGGAACTGCAGCTTCTTTTAGAGGTGCTGGTTCTATTGTAACAGTTACTGAAATCGATCCAATTTGTGCTTTACAAGCTGCAATGGACGGTTATGAAGTTAAAAAATTAAACACTGTAATTGCTAATGCTGATATCATCATTACAACTACAGGAAACAAAGATATCGTTCTTGGAGAGCACTTCGAGCAAATGAAAGACAAAACTGTTGTTTGTAACATTGGTCACTTCGATAACGAAATTGATATGGCTTGGTTAAACAAAAACCACGGTGCTTCTAAAATCGAAATCAAACCTCAGGTTGACAAATACAACATCAACGGAAAAGATATCATTATCTTGGCTGAAGGTCGTTTAGTAAACCTTGGTTGTGCTACAGGTCACCCAAGTTTTGTAATGAGTAACTCATTTACAAACCAAACTTTAGCGCAAATCGAATTATGGAACAACAGTGCGGCTTACAAAAATGAAGTTTATATGTTACCAAAACATTTAGATGAAAAAGTTGCTGCTTTACACTTAGCTAAATTAGGCGTTGAACTTGAAGTTTTACGTGACGATCAAGCTGCTTATATTGGTGTTGAAGTTCAAGGTCCATTTAAACCAGAATACTACAGATACTAAATAAAAATTTAAGATTTCTGAGTTTAGATTTTAGATTATCTTAATACATATTCAAACCCGACAGATTTTTAAAATTTGTCGGGTTTTGTTTTTTTTATCTCTGATAATTTTAGCAAAAAGAAAATAAATTATTAAGATATTTTTTCATAATTTCAACAATTAACTTTTAAATTTGATTGAAACAACCTAACCAAATTATGAGAAAATATTTAATCTTAATCCTTTTTGCAATGTTTCCTATTCTAGCCACTGCTCAAATGTCAATGGCGCAACAAAATCAACAATGGCGCGCTCAAAAAACAGAACAATGGCGCGCTGGTTTGGGCAATTCAAAATCCCAAACTGAAATAGCAGAAAAAAAAATTGAAAAAGAAGAAAAAAACAAACAGAAATTAGAGGCAAAAATCACGGAGTTAAATGCTGGCTTAGAAAAGCAAAAGAATCAATTAACAAAGGAACTTGAAAATTCTGCAAATAATACCGAAAAAACAAAAGAACAAATTTCAAAAACTGAAGAAAAGCTAATCAAAACCAAAAATGACTTAGAAAAGAGCATTAAAAAAATTGAAAGCTTAAAATCAGTCGGACAATTTTCTTTAACCAATAAAGAAGAATTTAATAAATAACAAACAATAATATTTCTCCATTATTTCTAATATTTGAATTAAAAATTTGAATTAAAGAATCCGCCAAAATATAATTATGATTGAAAAAGTTTTATGTGAAGTACACGGTTCAAAAGAAATGACTTTCAGCTGTATTCACATTGCAATGGCAATAGATTCGGAAGAAAAAGTTGGATTTTTCTATTCAGAAGCCGAAGAAGATCTTCCGCAAATTGCGTGGTGCGGAGAATGCGAACAATATCTTTTAGATAATGGTGAAGAATGGACAGAAGTTTTTCAAGCTAAAGCCGATTTTAAAATGTTGTGTATGGATTGCTTTGATGAAGCAAAAAACAAGGAATTAAAAATTCATTTACGATAAATAAATTTGATGAAAAAAATTATTATCCTACATATATTTGTAATTCTAAGCTCTTCTGCATTTGCTCAAAACAATGATATTTGGAAATCTTTCTGGAATAAAGACACCACAAAAATTGGTTATAAGGATAAAAACGGCGTTGTTAAAATCGAACCAAAATTTACGGGATATACCATTGCAAGTAAATTTGAAAACATCATTGCTGTCTCTGAAGAAGAAAATGGCAAATGGAAAAGCTATTATTTAACCAAAACTGGAAAAATAATTGGACTCGATAGCTTATATATTTTTGACAACGGGCCAGATTGTGAAAACGAAGGTTTTATACGATTTACAGATCGCAAAACAGACAAAATGGGAATGTTTAATGGAGATGGTAAAATCGTAATTCCAGCAGAATACAGCAATCTTACTAAAGTCAAAAACGGAATGTTTATCGGATTAAAAGACGCCAAAAAAGAAACCGATGGTGAACATTTTTTCTGGACTGGCGGAAAAGAATTCTTAATCAATATTAATAATAATGTTCTTATTGAAAATTTCGTTTACAATGATGAACTTAATTTTTATTCTCTAGAAAAATCTAAAAATCCAAGTAAAGATTCTATAAGAGAAAATTTTCTCGGAGTTGACGGACAATATTACTCGTTTGTAAATTTTGATAAAGAGTTTAAATTCTGGCTCGAAAACACTTTCCTTAAAGATTTGTCTAAAGCCAATTTAGAAAAACATTCTTTTGAGAAAATCACATATTGGCAAGAACCTGACGGATGGATAAATTCATCTAAAACTAAATTTATCAATCAAAATTATACTTATTTAAAATCAAAACTTCAAGAACTCAAAAATCCAAAAACGGATTATTTTGTAGCTTCTGATAAACTAAATCCGTTTATTTTTGAATCAAGTGAATACGAAATGTATTTTAACAATTGCAAAGAATCAAAAGATTGGATTTATCCCGTAAAAAGCATTATTATCAATCCGAAAAACAAACTTGATCACGGACAAGATCATTTTGAATTTCTACGAACAGAAAACGGATATAAACTGATAAGCGTTTCTGCAAGAAAAGATAATCTTAAATAATTTATCTCTATTTCGAACAAAGCTTAACTTTGCAAAAAAAAGTAAATCATGAAGAATTTTCTATTTTTATTTGTTGCCATAATTTTTGAAATCATCGCCACAACAGCTTTAAAAAAATCGGAAGAATTCACCAAATTAATTCCAAGTATCATTACCATTATTGGTTATTGTGGAGCATTTTATTGTTTAAGTTTCGCGATTAGAACCATTCCTGTTGGTTTTGCTTATGCAATTTGGTCAGGAGTTGGGATTGTTTTAATTACAATCATCGGCGCTATTTTCTTCAAAGAAATTCCAGATTTACCAGCTATAATCGGATTGAGTTTAATTATAATTGGTGTTGTTGTTATTAATGTTTTTTCTAAAACTACGGCACATTAGAAGTTTTGTTTCAAGTTTCACGTTTCACGTTCCAACAAAACTTGAAACCTGAAACAAAACAAAAAAACTCAGCAAGTTTCAGATTTTATACCTGCACAAACCAATCGATCTTTGCCTTATAAAATGGAAAGAAAATGAACACACAGGAAACCATCAATTATAATCGAATTGCAGATGCGATAGATTATATCAAAGCTAATTTTAAAGAGCAACCTAATTTGGATGAAGTTGCAGAGAAAGTGCATTTGAGTCCGTTTCACTTTCAGCGTCTTTTTAGCGAATGGGCAGGAACAAGTCCGAAGAAGTTTTTGCAATATACAAGTCTGGAACACGCTAAAAAATTACTCAAAGAAAATCAAGCCACCATTTCTGAAACAGCATATGAAACAGGACTTTCAGGCACAAGTCGACTTCACGATTTATTTGTAAATATTGAAGGAATGACGCCCGCAGAATATAAAAACGGAGGTAAAAATCTAGAAATAAATTACAGTTTTGCCGAAAGTCCGTTTGGGAATATTATTGTGGCATCAACACAAAAAGGCGTTTGCTTTATGGCTTTCGCCGAAGATGAAATTATCGGATTTCATGATTTAAAAAACAAATTTCCGAATGCAACTTTTACAAGAAAATTAGATTTAGCACAACAAAATGCACTATTTATTTTCCAAAATGATTGGAGCAAATTATCTGAAATAAAACTCCATTTAAAAGGAACCGATTTTCAATTGAAAGTTTGGGAAACTTTACTTAAAATCCCAATGGGACAGCTTTCGACTTACGGAACAATTGCGCATCAAATTCAAAAACCAAATGCTTCACGCGCAGTCGGAACCGCGATTGGAAATAATCCCGTTGCATTTCTTATTCCTTGTCATCGCGTCATTCAATCTTCAGGAATTTTCGGCGGTTACATGTGGGGAAATACCCGAAAAACGGCAATTATTGGCTGGGAAGGCGCGCAGGTAAATTCAACAATCTAAAAATAACACACAGTATATCCGTAGAGACGCACCGCAGTGCGTCTAACGTTTCGTAATCATTGTTGTCGACAATCTTTGCGTAGACGCACTGCAGTGCGTCTCTACATTAAAAAACTTAATATCTCTTTTATGCAAAATATACAATCTAAAATTGCTTCTGGAAATTGGGAAAGCATCACCGAATCTATGCATGAAAATGGATTCGCTATTATTCCGAATGTCTTGAATGACGAACAATGTGAAGATTTAAAATTCGATTATGACAATCCGAATTTATATCGAAAAACCGTTGTTATGGAACGTTATCGATTTGGTTTAGGCGAATACAAATATTTCAATTACCCGCTGCCTGATTTGATTCAAAATATTCGAACATCAATTTATCCTAAATTGGCTCCAATCGCAAACTCTTGGATGAAAGCGTTGAATATAAATACTAGTTTTCCAAATCAACATGAAGAATTATTAAAACAATGTCAAGATAATAATCAATTGAAAGCTACAGTTTTAATTTTAAAATATGGTAAAAGTGGTTTCAATACTCTGCATCAAGATTTGTATGGAGATGTTTATTTTCCAATTCAAATTGTGCTTTTTCTTTCAGAACCTGATGAAGATTTTACGAGAGGAGAATTTGTTTTAACACAGCAAACTCCGAGAGCACAATCTAAGGCTATTGTTTTAAAACCTAAAAAAGGAGATATTTTGGTTTTTACAACAAATTTCAGACCTGTAAAAGGCACAAAAGGATATTATCGCGTGAATATGAAACATGGTGTTAGTGAAGTTCATTCGGGAGAAAGATATACGTTGGGAATTATTTTTCATGATGCTTTAAGTTAAGGGGCAGAGGTGCAAAGGGTCAGAGGTTTCTACAGATAGTGTATCTGTAGAGACGCACCGCAGTGCGTCTACGCAAAGATTGTAGAAAAACATAACGTTAGATGCACTGCGGTGCGTCTCTACAGAATAAAATATCTATAAAATAATGATTCAACATTTTGAAATAACCGATTCAGAACTTCGAAATAAAATTAAAAATGCGGAAATTTGTTTCGGTGGCAACCAAAAATTAAAAATCTACGGAACTTTAAAATGTTCTTCAGGTAAAAGGATGAAACGTGAAAATCGGGTTTTCTTTTCTTCTGAAATTGAAGCGAAAGAAAACGGCTTTAGACCTTGCGGACATTGCATGAAAACCGAATATCAAAACTGGAAAAATGGACTTATTTAATCCGCAAACAGACGAAAAAACCAATTTTCTTCCAAAAGATGGAACGGTGAATTATTATGGAAAATTATTTTCTAGAGAAGAATCAGATTTCTATCGCGATATTTTATTGAATACAATTGAATGGAAAAATGATGAAGCGATTATTTTTGGAAAATTGATTTTAACCAAACGAAAAGTAGCTTGGTATGGCGACAAAGAATTTGAATATACGTATTCGAATACAACAAAAAAAGCGCTTCCGTGGACAAAAGAACTTTTAGAATTAAAGAAAATTATTGAAGAAAAAACAGGCGAAAATTTCAATTCTTGTCTGTTGAATTTATATCATTCTGGCGAAGAAGGAATGGCTTGGCACAGCGACGCCGAAAAAGATTTGAAAAAGAATGGCGCAATCGGATCGTTAAGTTTTGGTGCAGAACGTAAATTTGCTTTTAAGCATAAAGAATCAAAAGAAACGGTCTCTTTAATTCTGGAACACGGAAGTTTATTGGTCATGAAAGATGAAACTCAAACGCATTGGCTTCATCGTTTGCCTCCAACAAAAACAACTCAAAAACCGAGAGTAAATTTAACTTTTAGAACAATTGTAAGATAGAAATATTACTTCTTTTTTGAAGCAACATTTTCATACGAACGAATTAAAGCATCTTCAAACATTTCTGGTCTTACTCTAGAAAGTTCTACAATTGTCCATCCTTGTTTTCCCCATTTATTGGGAATCGGATAGAAAATCTTTTCGCTTGACGAACAAAAAACAGATTGATCTATTTCGTTTAATTTTAAAACGGCATGACTATTTTTTGCGTCAAAAGTGGCAAAAATTTTCTTCTTAATATGAAAAGAAGTTTTTTCGAAATGTGGTTCTTCTGTTGCATCAGGAAATGATAATGCTAATTTTCTAAATGTTTCAATTGAGACCATAATCATTTTTTTTAATTATAATTTCTCTTACCAACCTTGATTTAATCCGTTTTTTAAAACCTCATCGTATTTATCTTTATCAAAAGAATATAAGTTTGGCGCTTTATGTGCTACGTTACTTTTCTTTTCATCAAGTTTATTCAGAATTCCGATATTGGTTATTTTTCTAAGAAAATTTCTGCGATCGAGTTTTTTGTCCAAAATCGTTTCGTATAATTTCTGCAACTCTGGAATTGTAAATTTTTCTGGCAATAAGTTGTAACCAACTGGCATTAAATTCAATTCGATTCTTAATGTATCTAAGGCTTTGTCTAAAATTTCACGGTGATCTAAAATAAGTTCTGGAACTTCTTTATGATCAATCCATTCTACAATTTCATTTTTTCCCTCCAGATTTGGAAGAATTTTAGAAAAATCGACTAAAGCATAATATCCAATTGTTACAAAACGACGAGTTAGCCATTTTCCTTTTTCTTCTTCTATTTGAAGATATTCTAGTATTTTTTTGTCAAAATGCTGGTGATTTCGCTTTACTTTTCCGAAGGTTGCAAATTGTCTTAAAAAGACACCATCAACGCCAGTTCTGCTATTCAAAACAGTAATGGCAGCAGTATCAATATCTTGATCTACTGGTATGAAACCGCCGGGTAAAGACCATTTATTGGCGCGCTCTACTTTTATCAGTAAAACTTTAAGCTGATTGTCATGAAATCCGAAAATTACACAGTCAATTGAAAGTCCTGGCTGGTAATTTTCATTGTTATCTATAATGTCTTTTAACATTCGAGTTGAGTATAAATCTTTCAATAACCTTGCAATTTACTTCATTTTAACCAATTCGAAATATTTTTCAAAAAATTATAGAAGTGTATGAATCACAATTTAACTAAAAATTAAACCCAAATTTAAAAAAAATAATTACATTGCGTCATAATAACACATTAATGATTTAAATTGTTAGATTTCAATGATTAATAAAGAAAAATAATACAAACTGTTCCATTTTTCTTCATAGTGAGTGTAGAAAGTAAAAATGCAGAAGTTATGATTACCTATTCATTAAAAAACATCAATAAAAAAATTAGAACCAAAATCTGGACTTCTTTCGGATTTGTATCTAAAACGTATCTTTTGGAAGCATCATTAAAATATAGTGCTGAACAAGAGAGAATTTTCAACGAAATGATTGTTGAAACTGACGCAAAAAATAAGAAAGCAAAACAAGAAGCTTTTGATAAAGCTTTGTATGCTTCTTATAAAGGAATTGGCGCTATGGATTTTGTAAATACTGTTTTAAAATAACCTTGTACCCTGTTAATAATTTATAATGCCGCCTCATATTTATGAGGCTTTTTTCAAAATGATTATATAAAAAAAGGGACTTTTAAAGTCCCTTTTTTTCTTAATTTGCTAGTAATTCAAAATCAGATCTTAATTTAATATCTGCTGATGAAGTTCCGATCATTACTTCAAAATCTCCTGGCTCAGTTCCCCATTCTAATTTATTATTGTAGAAAGACAATTTTTCTTTGTCAATTGTAAATTCGATTGTTTTAGATTCTCCGGCATTTAATTTCAATTTTTGGAAATCTCTTAATTCTAAAACTGGTCTTACAACAGATCCGAATTTATCTTTTAAATATAATTGAACTACTTCTTCTCCGGCAACTTTTCCAGTATTTTTCAATTGGAAAGAAACTTTGATAGATTCATTGCTTTTTATTTTTGTTGAAGATAATTTCAAACCAGAATAATCAAATGTTGTGTAGCTTAATCCGTAACCAAAAGGATATTTTGGAGAGTTTTTTAAATCGATATAAGCTGAAACGTAGTTGGTTGAATTTTCATCTTTTGCTGGTCTTCCCGTGCTGAAATGATTGTAATAAATCGGCACTTGTCCAACTTCTCTAGGGAAAGTCATTGGCAATTTTCCAGACGGATTGTAATCTCCAAATAAAACATTTGCAATTGCATTTCCAGCTTCAGAGCCTAACCACCAAGTGTATAAAATTGCAGGAACATTATCTGCAGTCCAATTAAATACAAGAGGCCTTCCTGCATTAATTAAAACAATAACTGGTTTTCCTGTTGCTTGAATTGCTTTTACTAAATCTTCTTGAACTCCAGGCAAATGAATGTCGCTACGGCTTTTTGCCTCACCGCTCATATCATGTCTTTCGCCAATACTTAAAATAACAACGTCGGCTTGTTTTGCAGTTTCAACTGCTTCAGCAAAACCATCTTTGTTGTCACCCGTAATTTCGCAGCCTTTTGCGTACAACAGTTTCGTGTTTTTTCCTACTTTATTTTGAAGTCCATCCCATTGCGAAACGACCCATTTATCATAATTTACTTCTGGTAATTCTACAGCCCAAAATCCCATATTGGCTTTGTATTCTTTTACCATTGGACCAATAAAAGCAATTGTTTTTGTGCTTTTTGAAATTGGTAAAGTCTGGTTTTCGTTCTTTAATAAAACGATACTTTTCTCTGCCATTTCACGAGCTGCTTTTCTATGTTCAGGATTGTTAAGCGCTTTTTCTTCTCTCTTTGGATCTGAATATTTGTATGGATCATCAAACAATCCTAATTCGAATTTCTTGCGAAGAATACGTCTTACAGCATCATCAACCAAGTCAATAGAAACTCTACCTTCTTTTACTAACTCTGCTAAGTTTTTACGGTATGCATTACTTTCCATATCCATATCACTTCCTGCAGTAATGGCAGCATAAGCAGCTTCTTTAAGATCTTTAGAATAACCGTGAGCGACCATTTCTCCAATTGAACCCCAATCTGAAACTACGAAACCTTGAAAGTTCCATTTTCCTTTTAAGATATCTCTTTGTAAATGAGCGTTTCCAGTTGCTGGAATTCCGTTGATATCATTAAATGAATTCATAAAGGTTGCTGCTCCAGCATCTAAAGCGGCTTTAAATGGAGGCAAATAGGTTTCTAAAAGCATTCTTTCGCTCATGTCTACAGAGTTGTAATCTCTACCTCCAACTCCAGCTCCATAAGCTGCAAAGTGTTTTACACATGCCATAACAGAGTTTAACTCGCCTAATTTATTTCCTTGAAAACCTTTTACTCTTGCGTAAGCAATTTTAGAACCTAAATAAGTATCTTCTCCTGCACCTTCCATTACACGTCCCCAACGAGGATCACGACCTATATCGACCATTGGAGCAAATGTCCAGTGAATTCCACTTGCAGCCGCTTCTGTAGCTGCAACTCTTGCTCCTAATTCAATCGCTGCTAAATCCCAGCTTGCCGCTTCTGCTAAAGGAAGAGGAAACGTTGTTTTGTATCCGTGAATAACGTCTTGACCAAACAACAACGGAATTTTAAGTCTTGACTGCATTGCCAATTCCTGATATCCTCTCGTATATTTTGTTCCGATTACATTTAGCATCGAACCAATTAAACCTTGTTTGATTTCGTTTTGTTTGTTCGGATTAATTGTAATTGGCCCAGTTGCTTGATTGTCGCCAGTGTATTGATTTAACTGACCGATTTTTTCTTCAATTGTCATTTTCTTCAACAGATCATTGACTTTCTGATCTACTGATTGCTGTTGTGCCGACGCAAAAAGCGAAAGCATAAACAGCGTAATCGTGGTTACTTTTTTCATAAGTTTTAAGTTGTTTACCAAACGTAAGTGGCTACAGCTCCTGCGTTTAGTGTGGTTGAGGTTTGTTTTTGGTTGTATTTAATATTAAAAGTTTCTGCTGAAGATCCGTCATTTTCTACAATAAGAACCGTTTGTCCTGATGGAGTTTTAAAAGCAACATTATACAAATTTCCTGAAATATTACTTCCAATTCTTACTGAACCTTCTGGAACAAATTTAGAAGCATGTCCGATAATATAATATCCTACTTCTCTTTTGATGTTCTGATTTTGGTCAACCATCAAAGCGCCTTTGCAAGTTGAACATCCTCCTGGTGTAAAAGGTTTATAAAACTCGTCATTTGCTAATCCCCACGAAAGTGCATTTTTACTCCAGTTACGCATTGATCCGATAACTACATTTTTTACACTCCATTTCAAGTCAGTCTCAAAATTTGCTCCTGTTCCTGTATATTGTTCGGTAAAATACAAATCTTTATTCGGAAAAGCATTATGAACTGTTGACAAAGCGCTAATATCTCCTTCGTATAAGTGAAAAGCCGAACCTGTAACAAATGGATTTGCTTTCGGATCTTTTAAAATTGTCAAAGGATATTCTGGTTTATTGCAATTATGATCGTAAACAATAATTTTGGTTTTGATTCCTGCTTTCGCGAAAGCGGGACCTAAATTATTTCCAATAAAATCTGCTTGCTGTTCTGCCAACATCAATAAACTTGGATTATTTCCTGGATGTAAAGGTTCGTTTTGAGGCGTAATGGCGTCAATTACAATTCCGTGAGATTTCATTGCTTGAATGTATTTCACAAAATATTCTGCATAAACCTGATAGTATTTCGGCTGTAAACTTCCGCCTTTCGAGCTTCCATTGTCTTTCATCCAAACTGGAGGCGACCACGGAGAACCCATTATTTTAATCTTCGGATTTATGGCTAAAATTTCTTTTAAAACCGGAATTACATCTTCTAAATCAGGTCCTAAATTAAATTTTTCTAACTTTAAATCTGTTTGTCCTTCTGGTAAATCATCATACGAAAAAACTTTTTCATTCAAATCTGATGCTCCAATACTTATTCTTAAATAACTTAAACCAATTGCATTATCTTTTCTAGAAAATAATTCCTGAAGCAATGCTTCTCTTTTTGATTTGTCTAGTTTTTTAATGGCTTGTGCACTTCCTCCTGTTAGTGAAAATCCGAAACCTTCGATAGTTTGAAATTTTTCTGAAGGATTTACTTCAATGGTTTGATTTGAATTTGTTTCTGAAGTAAAAACTAATTCGGGTTGTTTTTTAAGTTTTGAAGTTTCATCTGTCGTTGTAATCCAAGATGCTACTTTTCCTGTATTTTTTGTTGCATTTTTAGAAGATCCACAATTTAGCTGCATTACGATTAATGGCAGTAAAACTAGGATTTGAAGTTTTTTGTTGATGTTTTTCATTTTAATCTATTTCTATTAAAACAGGCAAATGATCCGAAGGATATTTTAAATCTTTCGAATCACTTAACACTGCATGTTTTTGTATGTTTAGACCACTGTTTTTCGAAATGAAAATGTAGTCTAATAATAATGTTACGGGTTCGTTATGTTTGAAATCATTGAAAGTGCCAGAAGGTCCAAAAGGTTTTTCTTTAGAAACATCTTTGGTATCATCCATTACTTTTTTGATTTCTGCAATTTGAGCTGTGTTTGGTTCTGAATTAAAATCACCCATTAAAAATGCTGGATAATTTTTAGTGTTGAGTTCTTTTATTTTAGAAAGAGCAAGCTGTACGCCTTTTACTCTGGCAACTTCTCCCATATGATCTAAATGAAGATTGAAAATCCAAAACATTTTTTTAGTTTTTAAATCTTTAAAAAGTCCATACGTACAAACTCTGTTGCAAGCTGCATCCCAGCCTCTTGAAACTACATTTGGCGTTTCTGAAAGCCAAAAAGTATTGGATTGTTCTACTTTAAAACGATCTTTTTTATAGTAAATCGTACACGCTTCACCAGTTCCGTTTTCTTCTCTTCCGATTCCGAATCTATTGTAATTTGTTTGAGCCGCTGCAATATCTAAAACTTGATTTGGCGTTGCTTCCTGAACTCCGAAAATATCTGGACTGTAAAATTTAATTTGAGAATTAAAATAATCCTTTCTATTTGGCCACGCGTTTTCTCCATCTGATGCAACATCTAAACGGATATTATAGGTCATAATTTTTAAATTCTGACCATAAAATGAGTTCGCAGCCAAAAGTAACGCTAATGCTAAAACAAGTTTTTGTATCTTTTTCATGTTAAAAAATTTTAATCTGTAAAGCTACTGTTTCCGTGGCTTTACAGATTAAAAAGTATTTAAAACTTATGTTAATTATACACTCTTACGTAATCTACTTCGTAAGTTGCACTTTTGAAATTTGGATCAACTGTTCCTCCAAAATTTCCTCCCATTGCAAAATTCAGAATAACAAAGAAATTTGCATTAAATGGAGTTGTACTTGAGTTTTTGTACGTATAAAATAAATTATCGTCTACATAAAATTTGATATTTTCTGCACTCCATTCGGCTGCATAAATATGAAATTCTGTAGTTGAATTTGGAGCTATTGTAGTTTTTGTGTCAGGTGTATTTCCAGAACGTCCTGGAGAATGCAATGAAGAATGAATTACATTCGGATTATTTCCAACCGATTCTAAAATGTCGATTTCTCCGCAACCCGGCCACGGAACTGTATCTATATTATCGCCAAGAAGCCAAAAAGCTGGCCATGTTCCGCCGCCAACTGGTAATTTTGCTCTAACTTCTGCTCTTCCATATTTAAATGAAAATTTACCTTTTGTCAGCATTCTTGTCGAAGTATATTTACTTCCCATATAATCTTCTTTGATGGCTGTAATTTTCAAAAGACCGCCTTCAATTTTTACATTTTCTGTACGAGTTGTGTAATATTGTAATTCGTTATTTCCCCAGCCGTCGCCAGTTCCTGTGTTGTAACCCCATTTTGAAGTATCTGGAGCGCCATCAACATTAAATTCATCAGACCAAATTACTTTTCTTGCTACAAAAACATTTACAGTTGTAGAAGTGCTTGTGTATTTTAATCCGTTGTAAGCAGAAACAGAAATTGCATAAGAGTTGATTCCAGATGTTTTAAATTCGTATATTAATTCTCCAGAAGTAACTTCTTTAAGTTCGTTATTAATCAGTACTTTGTACGATTGCGCATTGGTAGCATTTAGGATTAATTTTACTTTTCCGCTTCCGTCTCCATTTGGATTTTCAGCTGTTTTCCCAATAATTTCAACGTTAACAGTAAGATTTGTTGGTGCAGGATTTACCGGAGTATCATCACCAGTTTCATTACTGCTGCTGCAAGATTGAAAAACAAACAATAGGATAAGTGTAAAGATACCCGCCCTATTTACAAGATTAATCATTTTCATCGTTTATTAGTTTAAGTGGTTTGTTAGTAAACTGATTATCAAGATAGATATTTTTTATTTTACTTTCTCTTTTTATTTACAACAAAATCAAAAAGTAAAATAAAGCCGCATTTTTTGAATACGACTTTAAATATATTTGTTCTCGATTTATTGTAAAATTATTTCCAAGTATACGTTCCAACTGATCCAGCTTCTAATGAAGTTGCAACCCATTTTCCATCGTATTTAATGTTGAAAGTCTGAGTTGTTGTTCCGTCATTTTCTACAATTAAAACTTTTGAACCAGAAGGCGTGATGAAAGCAACATTTTGTAAATCTCCACCAGAATTACTTTGAATTCTAACAGAACCCATTGGAACGAATTTTGAAGCGTGAGCAATAATGTAATACGCCACATTACGCATATAACTGTCTGTTGATGTTATTGTAATTGCGCCTTTACACATTGTACAACCGCCATCTGTATGAGGTCCGAAATTGGCATTATTGGCTACGTTCCATTCTAAAGCATTTTTGCTGTAATTTCTTGTTGAACCGATAATTATATTTCTAACATGCCATTTTAAATCTCCAGCAAATTGCCCTTCAGATGAAGTCCATTGTTCTGTAAAATAAACGTTTTTAGAAGGATAGGCATTGTAAACATTTGATAAAGCACTAATATCTCCTGCGTATAAGTGAAATGCAGATCCGTCAACAAAAGGATATGCATCTGCATCTGCTAAAATGGCTTTCGGATAATTCGGATTATCACAATTGTGATCGTAAGCAATGATTTTAACGTTCAGATTTGCAGCTTTAAATGCTGGGCCTAAACTGCTTTGAATAAAATTTGCCTGATCTGCTGCAGACATATACATACTCGGATTGTTTCCGTCGTGCAAAGGTTCGTTTTGCGGTGTTAAAGCATCAATTGTAATTCCAACAGCTTTCATTTCTTGAATATATTTTACAAGATATTTAGCGTACACATTATAATATTCTGTTTTCAATTTTCCGCCTTTAAAACTAGCTACATCTTTCATCCAAACTGGTGCTGTCCAAGGAGTTGCCAAGATTAAAATTTTAGGATTTATGGCTACAATTTCTTTTAGCATCGCAATTAGATCTTTATTTTTTTCTAAACTAAATTTAGCTAAGTTTAAATCTGTTTCTCCCGTTGCAAGATCGTTATAAGTAAAAGGTGCCGCATCAAGATCTGATGCTCCAACACTAATTCTGATGTAACTTACTCCAATAGAATTATCGCCAGAACCAAATAATTCTTGTAAAAGAGCGGTTCTTCTTGTCGCGTTTAATTGATTAATTACTTCTACACTTCCTCCAGTTAATGTATATCCAAAACCATCAATTGTTTGATATTTCTGAGCTGCATTAACTTCGATATTTGTATTCGAATTTACAGTTGTTCCAAATCCTAATGTTCCGTCTTGCTTTGTCAACAAAACGGTTTGATTGCCTTTTGTAAGCCAAAAATCGACATCGTTTGTTACGGTTACAGGAGGGTTTACAACTGGCGGATTTACAACCGGAGGGTTTTCTACTGCATCGTTTGAAGTAGAGCATTTTACTTGAGCTAAAACAGCTGTCATAAAGAAAAATGCTTTTATGGTGTTTTTTAAAGTCAATTTCATTTTTTGTGGTTTTTAGTTAGTTGCACAATTAATACACTATCGTTTGTATGGCGTGTGCAGGAATAGTAATTGTATTTTTTGAGTTTTGATTTTCTAAAGAATAAACAATCTCTTTTTCAGATTTATTCATAACAATAGTAATCAATTGTCCGTCTGAGTTTTTAAATGAAGTGCTCAACAAAGAATTATCAGTTGTTGTTTCAATAATTCTTTTTGCATTTGGTCTGATGAATTTTGAAAAATGTCCAATATAATAATACATCGGTGTATAAATTAATTCATCTTTAGTTGTGTCGGCATGAATTGGTGCAAAACAGAAATTACCAACATGATTTGGACCTCCGTTTTGATCTAAAAGAATATTCCAATCTGTCCAAGCCACCGTTCCGTTATTAAAATCGTTTATAATATTGATTCCGTAACGCTCTGCATTTCCCCAAAATTGATATTTTGCAGGATTAAATCTTTCGATGCAGCCTTCAGTAAAAATTAAATTTTTGTTTGGAAACTTTTCATGAACTTTTCCAACAGATTCAAATTGAGGCGGTCCGCCGTTCCAAGTTTCATACCAATGAAAACCAATTCCCCAAGCATATTTTGAAACTTCAGGATCTGAAAAAACAAGATTCGCTCTAGTTTCTAACATATCTCCTCTATTATGATCCCAAATAATGACATTTTTAGAAGCCAATCCTTCTTTTTCTAAAGTTGGCCCTAAATGATTTTTAAGAAAATCTCTTTCTGCTTCTGGAGTATAAATACAAGATTCCCAGCTTTGTTTCGCCATTGGTTCATTTTGAACAGTCAATCCCCAAATCGGAATTCCTTCTTTTTCGTATGCCTTAATAAATTTAGCATAATACAAAGCCCAAGCTGGAGCAAACTCTTGCAACAAAACGCCACCGTGCAAAATATCATTATTGTCTTTCATGAAAGCTGGGGGACTCCATGGACTGGCAAATAATGTTAGTTTTCCGCCGGCAGTTTTAATTGCTTTTTTGATTAACGGAATTCTATATTTCCGATCGTGATCTATATTAAAAGTCTTTAAATCTTTATCTCCTTCAGTAATATAAGTATAACTGTCGCTACTAAAATCACAACTGTGAATGTTTGTTCTTGCTAAAGAATAACCTATTCCTTTATTTTTATCATAATAAGCATCAAGAAATTCTTGTTGCTTTTTTGGAGATAATTTGGCAAAAACTTCTGCACTTGCGTCTGTAATTGCACCTCCAATTCCGATAAAAGTTTGGTCTGTTTTTTCAGTATTTACAATAATCGATACTGTAGCTTTTTGTTGAGTGTTGTTGTTATTTAAAATAAAATCATTCGATAATGACAATTTCAAATTAGTATTTTCGGCAGTAGTAAAAACCTTTATTTTATTGTTTTTTTGCGAAGAAGCAGTAGTTTTTTGAGCTGTTATTTTTGAAGTAAAACAGCTTAATTGCATTAAGATAAAGGCTGATAGAAATATTTGAGTTTTTATTTTCATATTGCTTAAGAAAACAGTTTTTAATTTAAAAGTAAGAGAAGACTAAAATGGATGACTCAAATTAATCTTCTTCATTACTTTACTACAAAATATTAATAAACAAGCGTTTGTATTGCGTGTGGTGGTATTTTAACTACCGATTTTTCAGCTCCAATAATTAAATTATAAGTAAGTTCATTTGCTGATTGGTTCATCACAATTGTTGCCATTGTTCCGTCAGTATTTAAAAAAGAAGTACTTAACAAAGCGCTTCTACTAACTGCAGTACTAACGCGAACAGCATTTAAATGAATGAACTTAGAAAAATGTCCGATGTAATAAAAAGACGGTGTATAGATTAGCTCACCAGTTGTTGTATCGGCATGAATTGGCGCAAAACAGAAATTACCAACATGATTTGGACCTCCATTTTGATCTAAAAGAATATTCCAATCTGTCCAAGCTACTGTTCCGTTATTAAAATCATGAATCATGTTGATTCCGTAACGTTCTGCATTTCCCCAAAATTGATATTTTGCTGCATCAAATTTTTCGATACATCCTTCTGTAAACATTAATTTTTTGTTTGGATATGCTTCATTAACTTTTGCTACGTTATCAAACATCGGCGCTCCGCCTGACCAAGTTTCATACCAATGAAATCCCATTCCCCAAACATATTTTGCTGCTTCAGGATCAGAATAAATAACGTTTGCACGATAATTCATTAAATCACGATTATGGTCCCAAACCACGATTTTTTTGTCGCCTAAGTTTTCTTTTTTCAAAGTTGGACCAAGATAATTTTTGATAAAATCTCTTTCAGCTTCGGCTGTATAAACACAAGATTCCCATGTTTGAGTTGCCATTGGTTCGTTTTGTGTAGAAGTTCCCCAAATCGGAATTCCTTCTTTTTCGTAAGCTTTGATGAATTTCGCGTAGAAATTTGCCCAAGTTTGATAGTATTCAGGAAGTAAAGTTCCTCCCTTTAATACATTTTTGTTGCTTTTCATAAAGGCATTTGGCGACCAAGGCGCAACGTAAGTTGTTAGTTTTCCGCCCGCTTTCTGAATGGCTTGCTTTATTAAAGGAATACGATATTGTCTGTCATGATCGATAGAAAAAGTTTTCAGATCTTTATCGCCTTCTTCGATATAAGAATAGCTTCCACTGCTAAAATCAGAACTCTGAATCGTTGTTCTTAGCAAAGAATAGCCAATACCTTTTTGTTGATCGTAGTAAGCATTTAAAAATTCTGCTTGTTTTTCTTTAGAAAGTTTAGCAAATATCTCGGCGCTTGCATCTGTAATGGCACCGCCAATTCCCATAAAAGTCTGAAACTTTTTTGCTGGTTCTACAAAAACCGAAAATTCAGTTTCCAGAGGTTGTTTTGATGCAGAAAAAGTCAAATTATCTGTTGATGTTAATCTCAGCTTTGAGTTTTCTGCTGTGGTATAAACGGTTATTTTTTTACCACTGGTTGTAAATTCTTTTTTTGCTTTTGGCTGTTGTGCAATAGCTGCAACGGAAAACAAAAGGCATAAAATTTTTAGACTATTTTTTTTCATTCGCTTCCAATTATTATTGTTTTAATTGAAGTTTTGGAGAAATCTAAAAAATTGGCTTTTCACCTTTTAAAGAATTTAAAAAATAGCCCATACTCATACTGATTATGGGCTATTTACAACCAAACTTAAACTTAAACTTAACTTAACTCTTTATTTTCCTCGGAATTCAACTTTTGAAATTGTAATTCCATCTTTTGTAAATTTATTACCCCCAGAACGGATTAGTAAATAGATTTTTCCTGATTCTGTAAATTTAACTACGTTTGAAACCGTTGCTGTTTTATCGTTTTTAACACATCCAACAACAGACAGCAATCCAGAAAAACCTGATTTTGCACAACCATCCCAAGTACTTAATCCCATAACTTTGTTGTCTTTATATTCAACACCAGGTTGTGGAACCGATTTACCAGCGTAAACTTCTAACCAAGTTTCATCTGAACCACTTAGAGAAGAAACTTTCATATCGATTGTATATTCTTTGTCTTTTACAACATCAATTGCTTGATAGATTCCTTCTTGTGCCCATCCTCCTGGAGAATGAATTGTTGCGCTGTTATTTTCATAAGACCAAAAAGCGGCACCAGTAGCACTAAGTTTTAATACAGTCCATTTTGATTGATCTGCAGTAGTTGCAAAAGTACCCCCTTGAACTAAATTTCCTTTTAAAGGATCTGTTGTCGCTACAACTAAATCTTTAGAAGCAGTAGCTGTACCTCCTCCAGTTCCAATAGCCGTTTGTTTAATCGTGTAGGTTCCTGCATCAGGAAAAGATACTTCCTGTACCCCTTTTCCAACAAAATCACCATTTCCTGTATTCCAGATTGATTTTAAAACTACATTGGTTTTTGCTACCAGATTGTATGTATTTACTTTTCCTTCAACAGGAACAATATCAAAAGATGCATCAACATTTTTATTCGTTAATCCATTATTTACAAAAGAATCTTCCGGCTGACAACTAGTAAAACTTAATACAGCTGTCATAAAAAACAATAATAAAAATCCTTGTTTTTTCATTAAATTTATTTTCATATGATGTTATATTAATAGTTTGGATTTTGTACAAGTTTAGTATTCTCTAAATCTTTTTGTGGAATTGGCCAAATTTCATTTTTACCAGCAACAAATCCGTCTCCTGCAAGTACAGTTGCTGCTTTTCCGGTTCTCACTAAATCAAACCAACGGTGTCCTTCACCTGCCAATTCTAATCTTCTTTCGTTAGCAATAACATCTAAAGAAACTGCTACTGAACCTAAACCAACTCTAGCGCGTACAGCATCTAGTAAAGCTTGTGCTCTTGCTCCAGTTCCGCCTAAAGCTTCTGCCTCCATTAAATAAGTATCGGCTAAACGAATTGCATAAGTATCTTGTTTATAATTTAAAGCAGTAGCTCCACCTCCTGAAGAAGTATCTGAGTTTAATGGCATAAATTTCTTTAAGAAATATCCCGTATCTTGATCTTTTGGTCCCCAATTGGCAATACCAGCCGCTTTTAGAGCTGCCATATCCAAAATTGTAGCATCAAAACGAGGATCTCCTTTTAGTGCATTGTATAAACTAGGTGTAACAGTATTAAAACTCCATCCAGAAACATAATCTGGTACTAGTGCAGGTATTGTTCTTGAAAAATCTCTAGGTCCTACCATAATATTTACAGAATTACCTTCGTCAGCTCCTCCACCCCAGAAATCCCAATTTGCATTACTTTTATCAGTATGCATAATTTCAATAATAGCTTCTGAGTTAAATTTATTGCTGATTACCCATAGGTCAGAAAATTTGGTTAACAATTTATAACCATAAGTACTTGTACCTCCTGGAGTTCCATTTACAACAGCCAATTCTGCTGCTGCCAATGAATTTTTTCCTTCATACAAATATACTTTTCCTAATAAAGCCTGTACAGAACCTTTAGAAAAACGTCCAGCTTCTGTTGCGACATCTACTGTATTTGGTAAAACTGCTTTAGCTTCAATTAAATCTTTCTCTATTTGTGCATATATTTCTTCTGGAGCAACCTGAGTAATGCTGTATCCTTCTGATGGTGAAATTGGAGTTAGAATTAATGGTAAATTTCTAAATGTTCTTACTAGTTCAAAATAGTAATATCCGCGTAATGCTTTTGCTTCTGCTGCAAAACGTGCTTTCTTAGCATCAGACATATTTACATTAGGTAATTTCTGCAACAAGATGTTTGCTCTTGCAATTCCTTGGAAAAAATCACCCCAAAAACTTCTTGGCATAATTATTTTGTCAAGCTTATAATTATCAAAACCGTGAATACCAGCCCCGTCTCCAGGTCCTCCTCCTCCAGCATAAAAATCATCAGAACCTGCATTAAGCATACAAATCATGTTTTCAAAACCTTTGGATTGTTTTCCCATAATATCATAAGCAGCAACCAATCCAGAATATGCTTCGTTTTCATCTTTGTAATAATTATCTACCAACGGAAGTCCTTTTGGATCAACAGTTAAAAAATCTTCGCCGCAAGAAGAGCTAAGAAGCAACAATCCTACTGCAGCAAATGAATATTTTATATTTTTAATTTTCATAATCTCTAATTTTAAAATTGTAAATTAACCCCTAACATCAAAGTTCTAGCTTGTGGATAATATCCTTTATCAATACCAAAAACTCCTCCACCAATTTCTGGATCGTAACCGCTGTATTTTGTGAATGTTAATAAATTCTCTCCTGTTAAATAAAGTCTCACTTTTGAAAGTCCTCCTTTTGAAATAACATCACTTGGTAAATTATATCCTAATTGAATTGTTTTGATTCTCACATAATCACCATCTTCTAAATAAAAATCTGAAGCGTTTGAAAAGTTTTTATTATCATCAACACTAGATATAATTGGATATGAATTTGTAGATCCTTCTCCAGTCCAACGACCTAAAGCAGAAGTTTGGAAGTTAGCTGTATTGATATCTAGACGGCGTAATCCTTGAAAAATTTGATTTCCTACTGCACCTTGTGTAAATATTAATAAATCAAAATTTTTGTAATCTAAATTAACAGTAAATCCGAATGTATATTTTGGAAGTGGATTTCCAATAAACGTCTTATCATCATCTGTAATTGTTCCATCGCCATTTACGTCTTTCCATCTAAAATCTCCTGGTTTTGCATTTGGCTGAATTAAACCACCTGAAGCATTTGTATAAGCTGCAATTTCTGCTTGATTTTGAAAAATTCCCTGAGTTCTAAATCCATAAAAAGAATTATATGGTTGTCCAACTTGTGTTCTTGTTACTGCACCCATGTTTTGAAAACTAGCATCTCCAGAAATAAATTGGATACCTTGTCCTAAATTGGTTACTTCATTTTCTAGGTAAGAAACATTTCCGCTTAAACCTAAATTAAACTGTCCAATTTTTTTACGGTAAGAAAGTTCTACGTCAATACCTTTGTTCTGCATGTCTGCAATATTTGCAGAAGGTCTACCTGCACTACCGATATGACCAGGCAAATCAATATCTCGTAAAATACCTGTCGATTTTTTAACATAAAAATCTGAAGTTAAGGTAAAGTCATTAAAGAATGTAATATCAAAAGCGACATTCGCTTGGCTTGTTTCTTCCCATTTCAAATCTGGATTTGCTGGTGCATTTGGACTACTACCAACAACAACTGATCCTTGGTTTCCTATAGTGTAATTTCTTCCTGAACCAATAGTTGGTAAGAATTTGAAATCACCAATCGCATCACTACCTGTAATACCATAACCTCCTCTAAACTTCAATTGTGTTACTACATTATTTTGTGGCCAGAAATTTTCTTTACTTGGAACCCATCCTAAAGAGAATGATGGAAAAGTTCCGTATTTATAATTTTGACCAAAACGAGAAGAACCATCACGACGAACAATACCTGTTAATAAATATTTTTCTTTGTAATCATAATTTAATCTCGCAAATAGTGATGTTACTTTATGCTCATAACCATTATATGCAGAAGCATTAATTTTATCCTTTGGATGACCATTCGGGAATGTTGCATCATTAAAATTTGTAAAAGGTATGTCAGTGTAAGTTACTGTAGATCCAGAAGTGATATTATCTACATATGTACCTTGTCCAACTAAAACTGAAAAATTATGATCAGCTATTTGTTTTGCATAAGAAATTGTGTTTTCAATATTCCATCCAAAACCTCTGTTACTATTTTTAGTTAAATTGTTAAGCGCATTTATAGTTGAAGAGTTTAAATAAGATACTGGAGTAAAACTTTCTGCACCCCAATACGCTAATTTACCTCCTAGTGTACTTCTAAATTTTAAACCTTTAATTGCTTCAAGTTCTAAATAAGCATTTCCAACAAAATTGTCAGACCAGCCATAATTTCCTAATCTCGTTTGAATATACGCCAAAGGATTGCTCATTTCCTGAGTTACAGCATTAGAAATTCCATAAGGATTTCCGTTTGCATCTCTCAAAATACCAGCCTGCGTGCTATATGGAGCTGAATTTGCAACAGCTGGATCGGTAACTACCGCCGGTGTAAGTGGATCTAAATTGATAGCAGAACTTAATGGTCCTCCATATTCATTATTTGTATTTCCAATTCCAACATTTTTTTCGTGAGAATAACCTAATGTTTGTCCAAAAGTTAATCCCTTAACAATTTTATGTGTAGAGTTTAAACGAATGTTTTTTCTGTTGTAATTTGAAATTGGAGTAGCTACAATTCCTTCTTGATCTAATAATCCGAAAGAAACATAGAAAGTTGAAACATCATTTCCTCCTGACAAACTTAGCTCATGACCAGTTTTTTGAGCATTGTCATTAAAAATAACACTTTGCCAATCTGTTCCAACTCCGTAAGATGATGGATTCTGATATGGAAGTTGATATGGTTTTTGAGGATCTATTGTGTATCCATTTGCATATCTTTCATTCATTATTGTCGCGTACTCAGTAGCATTCAATAAATCTAATTTTCTAGCTGCTTTAGAGAAACCTGTGTAACCATTATAGTTTACACTCATTTTTCCAGACTTTCCTTTTTTAGTTGTAATCAAGATAACCCCAGCTGCTGCTCTAGCTCCGTAGATTGCTTGAGATGCGGCATCTTTTAAAACCTCCATAGAAGCAATATCTGATTGATTCAAATAACCAATTCCTCCTGAATCAACAATTACACCATCTACAACCCATAGAGGTTCGTTGTTACCAAAAGAAGTAATACCTCTCACTCTAATTGTAGAAGAAGATCCTGGTTGTCCTGCATTAGCTGCAATTGTAACCCCAGAAACTCTACCTTGAAGAGATTGCTCAACTCTAGTTATTGGTAAATCTTCTAAATCTGAAGCTTTTACACTAGAAATTGCACCTGTTACAACAGATTTCTTTTGAGTACCGTATCCAACAACTACAACTTCATTTAAAGATTGTGATTCTGGTTTTAATTGAATTGTAATTTTTGATCTTCCATTTACAGCTTCATTTACTGTAGTGTAACCTATAAATGTAACAGTTAAAGTTCCGTTTGATGGCACTTGAATCTGAAACTTACCGTCAAAGTCGGATGCTGTTGATTTAGTAGTACCTTTTAATAAAACAGTTGCACCTGGAACAGGCATCCCACTTTCATCGTTTATCATTCCACTTACTGTGACATCCTGTGCCACAGCTATAACCGAGAATAACAAAGATGAAATACAAAAAACAAGTAATTTTGTTAATTTCATTTTTCTAAAAATTTTGGTTAATTAATTAGTAATTTGATGCAATACTAAAACTAAATTTTTACTTTTCGCATTTAAAAATCATTACAAAAACACATCAAAATAAAATTTTTTATATTATAAAAACACATCAAAATTTACATAAATAATTGATTTTAAAATATTTAAATAAATAAATAATAGTACTAAAGAAAAGTTAATTTTAAAAATAAACACTACACTAAATATTTACTATTGTAATTTATTAAAAACTGATAAAACTACAACGTGATAGTAGATGTAAGTCATTCATAAACCCTTATTATATAAATATTTACAGCTATTTAAGGTCTAAATTTCATAAAATAACAAAAACAATGAATATGATATTTTTACCCTATTTTTTTTACATTATTGATAAAATAATTTATTAGAAGAAAATACTTACTTTGTTAAATTTCAAAAGAAATAACCTACAATTAAGGTTCGGAGATACTAAAAAACTGAGCTTTTATAACGTTGAGAAAAGGCAAAACTTTACATTTTTATAAAATTTCCTTAACAATGACTGGATTTAGAGTTGAGCTTCGCAATTGTTTTGGAACAATTGGATTTCGACTGCCCGTTTAAGTTGAATTAAACTTGAAGAAGTTGAAGTAATATTCGTTTAGAAATTCAGTATTTAAATTGCTTTAATCGATTTAGTTCATAACAAGCAAGAAAACTAATAAGATCACTGCATATTTAAACGTAAAGAGCGCTTAAATAGCTTTAAAAAAGGATTCATGCGGATATACAGCCACATGAGAATGCATTATATGACGAAAAAGTGTAGTAATTGAGATATATTCAAAGGAAAACGATTTTAATCGCTTAAAATTCTTGTAAAATGGAGCTTTGAAGACTAAAACAGAAGCTCAATTATAAGATTATAATTGGAAGTAAAATTTTACAATAAACTCAAAGCAGTATTTGGTAGTAATAATTATAAAAAAAATAGCCCATAATCGAAATTATGGGCTACCCAGGCAATAAACTTAACTTAAACTAACCATAGTTTAAATCTTATTAATACTTCACTGCATTTTGAATGAAGTAAAAAATGTTTGAAAATTCGAAAAAGGAATGTTTTAATCTTCCTTTTTCGAAAATAACTAACATGAAATTATTATTGAGGTTTGAAAATAAATGTCCAACCTGTTCCGTATGTTTCACTATTATTTAAATAAAGAACCAACTTATCTTGTGTAAGCGTTACTATAGTATAAACTCCATCTTTATTACCTGCAGCAGATCCTAACATTTTTGAACCTACAATTGTAAGCGTTTTGTTAGCAGGATCTAATACAAACGAACCTTTTTCTGGAGTTGCTGTCTGTGTTTCGTAATGATTAAAGTTTGCACCTTTATCTAAGTCAAAATGCATTTTACCGCTTGCATCACTTGGAGCACAACAATCACCTGCATTCCACCATGCTGTCATATAACTATCTGGACTTCCTCCAGGAGACATAAACCACCAAAATCTTCCAGAACCTTGCGCGCCGTCAAAAACCCATGTTTTACCTGCCGCTGTATTTGTACTAACTAGATCATAATAATCTTGATCTAAAGGCGTATCAAGTCTGTCAACTTGAACATCAATAGTTTTAGTAAAAAACTCGCCCCCTAAAGAACCTACATAAGTAAAAGTAGATTTTCCTGGAATAGGATAAACAACAGTTACTTCATCAGTTAGGGCTTTTCCTAAGTTATAATTCCAATATCCTGTAATTCCAGGCGTACTCATCTTCAAAGTAATTTTATTTCCACCCGGAGGAGATTGTGTTGCCACTAATTGTACTCCTGCAACATCGGTAGCATTACTTAAATGCTGTTCATCTACAATTGGATCACATGCCGAAAAAATAAGCATGAATACAGCAATTAGTAAATATTTTATATTATGAATTTTCATCTTTATAATTATTAATAGTTATTAAATATTACCAACCTGGATTTTGTACATAAACTCCATTAGACAATCTCATTTCCGTTTCAGGAATTGGAACTAAACCTTTAGTTTCCGGTCTGTATTTTACACTGTAATTTGCTGGTACACCAGAATTTCTAACTGGCACAGTTCCATTGTATGCATTATCAACATCTCCCCAACGAACTAAGTCGAACCAATGCAATCCTTCAAATGCAAATTCATGTAAACGCTCATCTTTAATAGCTTCTAATGAATAACCTACTGGCAGTAATTTTGCTCTATTTCTAACTGCATTTAAACCTCCAGGAGTTTTAGTAATTTCAGAATGCATCAACAATACATCTGCATAACGCATGAAGATAAAATCTTGTGCGTGCATTAATTGCATATCTGTATTAGCCCAATTATATAATTGCACAAACATACCTACAGTTGTTCCAGCAGTATTTGGATATTGCAATGAAGTATATTTTTTATTGAATAATCCAGTTTCGTGATCACCTTTGTCTCCAGAATAAGCATCTGTTCCTTGATCTGCTTTACCAACTTCAAGTACAGATCCTCTTTTTCTTGGATCTAAATCTGACCAACCACCAAATATTGCAGGGTTTACCGGGCACCATCCCCAACCTGCTCCAAATGGAACTAATGAATTGTCACGAAGTGCATTAAATAAACAAAGTCTGTTTGTATAGATATTTCCATTTGACCATCCCCAATCTCCAAAAGAGAATCTTTGAACAAACATAGTCTCAAAATTTCCTGTTCCAAAAGTTGGACTAATTCCATCTTGCCCAACCCAAGATAAATTTTCGGTTGTTGCCCAAGGCAATACATTTTTACCAGAAGCTTTATTTACATAAGAATAAGGCCAAAGGTTTCTAAAATCAGGCACTAATTGGTGACCACTATTTGCAATACAATCATCTAGATATTGTGCAGCTTGTGTAGCACTAATAGAACCACCACCAGCAACAGGTAAATCTGTAGTTGCTTGTTTTTCAATATTTGTCATATATCCTGTGTAAAACAAGAATACACGTCCCATGTAAGCTTCTGCAACCCATTTGTTAGCGTGACCATATCTAGATGTTGGTATACTTGGAAATGGTTTCGCAGGCATTGTTTCAATTGCTAGTTTTAAATCGGCAGCAATTTGAGCAAATGTTTCCGTATATGTATTTCTAGGTCCGTTTTTAACTCCATCAATTGTCGTAATCAAAGGTACACCTCCAAAGAATTTAGCCAATCTGAAATAGAAGAAAGCTCTCATAAACAATGCCTCTCCAATTGCTTGGTTTTTAAACTCAAGTGCTTCAGCAGGCGTGTTAAAGTATTTAGAAAAATCTGCTGCTGCAGTTTTTTCGATAATAGCGTTGGCTCTCGCGATACCTTTGTAAGATTGTCCCCAAAGATCGTAATATGTATCTTCAGCTGGATCCTCAAAATTATCAACCCATTTAGCCGATTTATCATCAGCACCACCACCACCTAACATCATATTATCCATTAAGTTGGCAGCAATTTGTTCTTCGCTATGAACGTTAACGGTGTAAATGGCATTATAAACACCCGCAATCGCCTCATCGATATCAGTAGGAGATTTATAAAAAGTCTCCAAACTTTTATCCCTTAGGTTTTCGGTATCTAGAACATCAGAGCAACTTGTAGCAGTAAAAATTGCTGAAATTGCTATTAAATATTTTATATTTTTCATTTTGAATGTATTTATATTAAAAATCAGCACTTAATCCAAACATTACTGTTCTTGCTTGAGGGTACAAACCTAAATCTATACCAGAAGCCCAACCTGCATCATGCCCAAAACGAACTTCTGGGTCCATACCATCATATTTCGTAAATGTGTATAAATTATTTACTGCTACATAAAATTTCAGATTAGAAATAAATTTAAAATCTTTTAAAACTTCATTAAAATTGTATCCTAACGTTAAGTTATTTATTCTCAAATAATCAGCATTTTGCATGAAAACATCTGATATAAATTGCGTATTTCTGTTTGATACTGAACCTAATCTAGGCATTTTATTTGAAGTACCTTCACCATGCCAACGATCAAAAACATCACTTGTATAGTTTTGTTTAGGGTTATCAGCAAAAGATCTGTAAGATTGCATAACCTGCATACCAAATTTACCAGCCATTGTAGTGTTCAAATAAACATTTTTGTATTCAAAATTCAATTGAATACCTAGTTCAAAATCTGGATTTGGATTTCCTAAGTATACTTTATCTTTATCATCAATCACTCCATCATTGTTTTGATCGACAAAACGAACATCACCAGGACGTTGATCTTTAAAATAAGGTTGTCCAGAAGGACCAACATACTCATTTACTTCTTGTTGATTTTGTAAAATTCCGTTTGCTTTAAATCCGTAGAAATAACCGATTGGATATCCAACTTGCGCTCTAGAAATTTCAGAAGTTCCTTGAGATAAAACATGGCTAGGTCCGTGAATGATTCCGTCAGCGTTATCTACTTTTGTAACTTTATTTTTGTTTGCAGATCCACTTACAGTTACACCGTATTTAAAATCTCCAATTTTATCTTTCCAGTTTACAGAGAATTCAATACCACTATTTTCAATATCTCCTCCATTTATGTAAGGTGGCGGAGCTCCAGCTGCTTGTCCGATAGAAGCCAATACCAACCAGTCTTTTGTTGTTTTTTTGTACCAGTCAAAAGTTACTCCTAATTTTGAATCAATTAAAGTTGCATCCAATCCAAAATCTAACTGTTCTGATGTTTCCCAAGAAATGTCAGGGTTTGTAACTCTCGATGGATAAGCTGTTGAACCAGAAACTGGTTTAGTGTCACCAAAGAAATATCCAGGAAATACGTTAGAAATAGTAGCAGAATATTGGAAGTTATCTACTGCTTGATTACCGTTTTGTCCCCAGCTACCTCTAATTTTTAATGAATTAAGCACTTTAGAAGTACCAGCCATAAAATCTTCTTTTGTAATTACCCAACCTGCAGATACTGAAGGAAAATAACCCCATCTGTTATCTTTTGCAAAGTTTGAAGATCCATCCGCACGCATTGTAGCAGACAATAAGTATTTTTCTTTATAATCATACTGACCTCTAGCAATATAAGACATAATAGCACCACCACCAGCAGCCCAATCAAAACCACTAGCATTAATATCATTAATAGAGGTTACAGGAAGTGTATTATCTAAATAAGCATATTTAGGATCTCCTGGAAATTTCAAGCCATTACGAGATGCTGCAACGTTATTATTAACAATATTCTTAATTAATTCTGTACCTGCTAAAACATTAAAGTTATGATTTCCAATTTGTTTAGAATAAGAAAGTGTATTAGTCCAAGTTGAATTTGCACCAATATATTGGCTTTGAGAAGCTCCTTCAACATTGTCATCATAAAGTCTTCCTAAACCATACTTTGGATTCATTGATCTGCTATACCCAAACCATGAGTCGATTCCGTAAGTAGATCTAAACTTCAAATCTTTAATCGGCTCGATTTCAACATAAGCATTTCCGATAATTTTACTGTCTTTTGGATAGTTATAATTACTTCTGTAAAACATTACCGCTAAAGGATTTGTCTGACCAGTCGCTAAACCATCTAAAGTTGGCGTAAATCCAAATTCATTGATGTTTTTATCGATAGCAGTCTGCCAGTAAGCAGGTTGCAACGGATTTTGCACAAGCGCATTATGCAAATCATTTCCGTAGATATTTCCTGTAGAAACTCCTCTATTTTGAGAATTTGTGTAAGTGATATTTTCACCAACTGTAATTATGCTATGGCTTTCATTCTTTTTGATTACCATTTGAGTATTAATTCTTGTAGTTAACCTTTTGAATCCAGCGTCTACAATATTTCCTCCGATAATACCATCTTGATCAAAATAAGACACCCCTAATGAATAAGTAATATCTTCACTTCCACCAGTAATATTTAATGAATGATTAACTACTGGCGCATCTTTTTTGGTCATTTCATTAATCCAGTTTGTACCAGTCCATCCATTTTGAAGTTTATCCCAGATTTCATTACCCAATTGAGTTCCTAATCCAGGTGATTTTCCGTCAAGCCAGCTATTGTTTGTAAGTACAGCTTTCCAGTCGATTGGAGCAAGACCATCATTTAATTGACCTTCATCCATGATATACATGTACTCTTGAGCATTTAAAGGATCTAAGTTTTTGTAGATATTTTGAATACCGAAGTAAGAATCATAACTAATTCTTGCAGGTCTTCCTTTTTTACCTTTTACAGTAGTTACCAAAACAACTCCATTTGCTGCTCTAGAACCGTAAATTGCTGCAGATGCAGCATCTTTCAATACGTCAATAGACTCAATGTCTGATGGACTCAAATAATCTATATTACCTACAGAAATACCATCTACAATGTATAGAGGATTTGAGTTACCAATAGTACCAAGTCCACGAATTGTAACTCTAGTACCAGCTCCAGGAGCTCCACTATTTCTTGTAATACTGATACCTGGCGCAATACCTTGAAGAGCTTCCATTGCAGAACCTGTATTCAATTCTTGCAAAGTTTCTCCTTTTAAGTTTGTAGCAGCTCCAGTAATCAAACCTTTCTTTTGCGTACCATACCCTACAACCACTACTTCATTTAAGTTTTGAGATTCTGCTCTCAGTACAACATTTAATTTTGTCCTACCATTTACAGCTTCTGTAGCAGTGTAAAAACCTACGAAACTAATTGTTAAAGCGCCATTGGAAGGAACACTGATCTGAAATTTCCCATCAAAATCAGAAGCAGTGGCTTTATTGGTTCCTTTAACTAAAATTGTTGCCCCTGGGACGGGTAACCCACTTTCGTCACTAATGGTTCCACTTACCGTCACATCCTGAGCAAATGCGATAACTGAAAACAGTAAAGACGAAACACAAAAAATAAGTAATTTTGTCAATTTCATTTTTCTAAAAATTTTGGTTAATTAATTAGTAATTTAATGCAATTATAATGTTAAATTTTAACTATCAAGAATTAAAATTCTTTACAAAAACACTTCAAGTTAAATTTTACAACCCTACAAAAACACAACATTTTTTTTTTAATTCATTAATTTACTGTACTTTAGATTTAAGAAAATTTTGTTATAAAAATGTTAATTAAAAAAAACGTATATTACATAAGATTAACATCAACTAAATCGTTGTAAATTAAAAATAATTTAAAGAAAGAGATTTATTCCGATTGAAAAATCAACATTTTAAACCTATAATTAAGCATTTTTACTAAAAATATATTTAAAATTTTATGAAATTCATAGTTACAACTTTTTCATTAGTATTCTTATTTTTCGCACAAAATAGAGGATATGGTCAAGTAAAGAACATTGGAATTCCAGATATAAAAAATTATAAAAGATCAGAATACAAAGGAGGAACCCAAAACTGGAGCATAGATCAGGATAAAAATGGCAATATTTATTTTGCAAACAATAGCGGTCTAATACAATTTGACGGTTCAAATTGGCACAAATATTCATTACCAAATAAATCTGAAATAAGAAGTTTAAAAATTGATCGCCTAGGAAGAATATTTGTAGGCGGAAATAACGAATTTGGTTATTTTAAAACAGATGAAAAGGGAATTTTAAAATATCATTCTCTTTACAATCTATTAAGTCCAATTGATAAAGAAAACATTAACCTTATCTGGAGAATACATATTTTTAATGGTGAAATAATATTTCAATCATTCAGCAAGGTATTTTTTCTTAAAAATCAAAAAGTTACTACATTAACTGCTCCTCATAAGTTTCAATTCTCTTTTTTAGTAAATAATCGACTTTATTTTCAAGACAAAATTTTAGGTGTTCTTGAATACAAAAATCGAAGACTAACTGCAATAAAAGGAACTACGATTTTTAATGACAAAGAAATTTGGTCTCTTTTTCCTTTGTCAAAAAACAGGTTATTATACGCCACTCTGGAGAAAGGGCTTTTTGTTTCAGAAAATGGCGTTATTAAACCTTGGGCAACAGAAGCAAATGATTTTATCAAGAAAAACACTTCGCTTGGCGGTTCAATCATTAAAAACAAATTCATATTACTAAATTCAGTATTAGATGGCGCTATTATTTGTGATCTAAACGGAAAAATAATTCAACATTTAAACAGACAAAAAGGCATTCAAAACAATACTATTCTAGCATCGTTTGTTGACAATAAAAGCAATATTTGGCTTGGACTTGACAACGGAATTGCTTTTATAAACGAAAATTCTCCTTTTTCTTATTTTGATTACAGCTATAACATTGGAACTGTTTATGCCTCAATAACTCACAATGGTAATTTATATGTAGCAACCAACCAAGGTTTATTTTATCATGCATGGGGAGAATCTTTCAAAGACAGCCCTTTTACAAGAGTTGAAGGAACAATTTCTCAGGTTTGGAACATTCAGGTTTTAAACAATGTTTTAATTTGTGCTAGTAACAGCGGTGCATTAGTGATCGAAAACAATAGAGTTTCCAAAATATTAGACACAAAAGGATATTTTGGTTTCAAAAAAATTCCCGATCATGAAAACTATATTATAGGTGAAAGTTATAATGGATTTTCTGTTTTTAAGAAATCTGCATCAGGATACGATTACCTTCATCAAGTAAAAGGTTTTGACGAAACAACCAATAATTTCTCTGTCGAAATAGACGAAAATTATTTATGGCTAAAGAAAAATCCGTTTTTATATCAAGTAAAGTTATCAGAAGATTTATTGAGATTTGATTTTATAAAAAAACACGTCAATATATCTGATAAATACAAAGGAATTAATAGCTTACAAACCATTAATAATAAAGTATATATTCAAGTAAAAAATCACTTTTTCAGATATTCTGTTGAACAAGAAACATTTTTTGAAGATAAAAAGATTACAAAGCTATTTGAAGGCATTCCGACTATCAATACCTTAATCGAAGATCCATCTGGAAGTTTATGGTACGCATTTAATGAATCTCTAGGTGTTTTAGCAAAAAACAAAAACGGAACGTACACAAAAAAACAAGCCATTTTCTCGAACTTATCTGGAAATCTTGTAAACAATTATATATCTGTAAATGCAATTGATCCTCAAAACATTTTCATCGGATTAACAGATCGTTTAACGCATTACAATTCAACCGTTCCAAATACATTCATGACAAAACCAAGGGCTTTTATTGAAAGCTTTACGTTTCCTGGAGACACTATTTTGACGGGGAATTTAAACAATAAAGAAGAATCGTATTCTATTCCTTATAAGTACAATCGAGTAAAATTTACCTTTGCTTCTCCAACTTATGAAAATCAAGAAAACGTAATGTATTCTTATAAACTTGAACCATTTGAAGAAAACTGGCGCGGTTGGTCTCAAACAGCTATTAAGGAATACACCAATTTGAGAGAAGGTAATTATGTAATGAAATTAAAAGCCAGAAATAGTTATGGCATAGAATCTAATATTACAGAAGTTGAATTTACTGTCTCTCCGCCTTGGTACAGACATTTTCTAGCTTATCTATTTTATCTAATTCTTGTCTTGTTAGGCGCGTATTTAATTTCTATTAGAATTAAGCTGAAAATTAGAAAAAACAGGTATTACGAAACAATTGAACAGCGCAGATTGTATCTAGAAAGAGAATCTAAAATCAGACATGAACAACATGATTTGGAGAAAGAAATTGAAAAACTAAAAAATGACAAGCTTCAGATCAAAATCTTAGCAAAAGACAAGGAACTAGTAAACAATTCATTACAAGTTGTAAAGAAAAATAAAGTCCTAAATGGTATCATCCATAAATTAAAAGATATTGATACTAATATATTAGACGACAGTACTAAAGCAGAATTTAGTAAACTGCATAAAAGCATTGTAAAAGAAGTAAATACAGACAAGAGTTGGAAAGACCTTGAAAAGCACATCAAAAACGTGCATTTCGAGTTCTTAAAACGACTAAAAGGGCAATATCCAACTATTTCTCCAAGAGAATTAGATTTATCTACTTATTTATTGATGAATATGTCTACCAAAGAAATTGCTGAAATCATGAACATCTCAACTGGCGGTGTAGAATTAGCACGTTATCGTCTAAGAAAAAAACTTGGATTAAATAAAAAAGAGAATTTAATTGGTTTCTTGATGACAATATAAAAGAAAAGCCATTCGCAATGAATGGCTTTTCTTTTTATGAAATATATTCTAAGGTTCGCTCTAAAGCCATTCCTCGAGATCCTTTGATCAATATTGTATTTGAATCAAATTTATGTGTTTTTAGATATTCTGAAAACGAATCAAAAGTTTCAAAAAATTGAATATTTTCGCTTGAAACTTGATTAGCAAAAAATGCTTTCCCAATAAGAAAACACAATGCTTGTTTCTGATCTGCTAAAGAATCGACAATAACTTTATGTTCATATAGACTTTCATCTCCCAATTCGAACATATCTCCCAAAATCATAATCTTATTCTTTTTATCTAATTGAAAAAAATTAGTAATCGCAACAGCCATACTGCTTGGATTTGCATTATAAGCATCTAAAATGATCTCATTTGAACCTTTTTGCATCATTTGAGATCTATTATTCGCAGGAATATAATTCTCAATAGCGCTTTTTATATCGCTTTCTGAAACTTCAAAATATTTTCCTATCGAAACTGCTGCATTTATATTGTTTGAATTGTAAAGTCCTATTAAATGTGAATCTATTTGAAAATTATTATAATTTATAACCACAAACGGATTTGCTGTAATTTCTTGAATATTTAAATCTGCATTTTCATTTTTGACACCAAACGTAAACGCTTTAATTCCTTTTGATTTTTCTATTTGAATAGGATCTTCAAGGTTTACAAAAACTGTCTTTTGATTTGCAGAAAGATATTGATACATTTCACTCTTTCCTGCAATCACGCCTTCCACTCCTCCAAAACCTTCTAAATGTGCTTTACCAAAGTTTGTAATATATCCAAAATCTGGCTGTGCAATTTGACAAAGAAATTCGATTTCTTTTTGGTGATTAGCGCCCATTTCGACAATTCCTACTTCGGTTTCTTTTGTAAAAGAAAGCAAAGTCAAAGGCACACCAATGTGGTTATTTAGATTTCCAATTGTTGCTTTTGTTTTAAACTTTTTAGAAAGTACAACATTAATCAATTCTTTTGTTGTAGTTTTTCCGTTGCTCCCCGTTAATGCAACTATAGGAAGTTTTAAATAAGAACGATGAAATTTCGCCAGTTCCTGAAGTGTTTCCAAACTATTTTTAACCAAAATAGTTCTATCATCAATAAAGTAAGATTCATTGTCGATAACAACAAATAAAGCTCCTAAATCTAAAGCTTCTTTAGCAAATGTGTTAGCATCAAAATTCTCTCCTTTAATTGCAAAAAACATTGAATTCTTTTCAATCTTTCTTGTATCAATAGAAAGAGAACTACATTGTAAAAACAAGTTATGAATGTCTTGAATACTCATTTATATTTATTTTAATAAACCATAAAATTAGAAAAAAAACAATAAAAAAATTCCAAATTCCATACTGAATATTCAGCTTTTGGAATTTGGAATTTTTAGTATTTTGAATTCCTAAATTTTAGTTTCTAGGTGATTTTCTTTTTTCAGCTTTAGAACCTACTCTAGACATTGCACATCTAAATCCGATGTAATCTGTTGCCATATCTTGAGGGAAATATCTTCTTTGAGCTGGATCTAACCAGTAAGCTCTATCTCTCCAAGAACCTCCTTTATAAACTCTTACTTTATCATCGATTAAAGTAGTACGTTTACTAGAGTTGTCATATTTTCTAATCATCTTACCTAAACTGTCTGTCGTAACATTATGCTTAGGAGAGTTGTACATTGCTTGATCAGCTTTAGCTCCAAATTCTGAATCTCCAAAATCAAAATATCTAGAAGATTGCTTATCACCATCTCTGTAGTTGATATTGTTGCTTGTGCTGAAGTTTGTTCTCAAATATGTTTCTTGATCATCAACTGGTACTTGAGCAATTTCTCCTGGAAGGTTTCTTGCTACAACTTTACCGTTACTTAAAGTGTCATATTTAATAGTGGTAGTTGTAACAATTTCCACTTTACCGTCTTTACCAATTTTGTTTTTAGCATATTGATTTCCTCTGTAGTAGTTAAAATCATTCGCTTCATTATCAATAATAGGTCTGTAAACATCGGCAACCCATTCTGCAACGTTACCAGCCATATCGTATAATCCGAAGTTGTTTGGCGCGTAGCTTTTTACAGAGTTTGTAATATCTGCTCCGTCATCTGACCAACCAGCAATTCCACCGTAATCACCGTTTCCTTGTTTAAAGTTAGCCAATTGATCTCCTCTATTTTTACGTTTTGCTGAACGAGTATAATCTCCAGACCAAGGATATTTCTTTTGTCCTTTGTAGATATTATATTCTCTTTGTCCAACATCTGCAGCAGCTGCATATTCCCATTCTGCTTCAGTAGGAAGTCTATATTCTGGCAAGATGATACCTGAAGAACGTTGTGCGTACACATTTTTCTCTTCTGGCACTACACCGTCTTTACCTGCTTTTGGTCTTTTTCCTCCAGGATTTTTCTTTAATACAATCTCTTCGCTACCGCCACGAGATGTACTAGGAGACATTAAGTAACCTTCAGTATTAAATGCATTATCTGCAGCTACTTCATTAGTTTTAGATCCTTTTTTAAGATATCCATTTTTCTCTAAAACAGCTTCGTTTACACGGTCTGTTCTCCATTTACTAAATTCAACTGCTTGAATCCAGTTAACACCAACTACAGGATAGTTAGCATAAGATGGGTGTCTTAAATAGTTATTAGTCATCGTTTCGTTATATCCTAAACGATTTCTCCAAACTAGAGTATCTGGCGATGCTCCTTCGTAAATATTCTTGTAATTTTCTTCTGTTGGTGGAAAAACTTTCTTCAACCACTCTAGGTATTCTAAGTACATACCGTTTGTAACTTCGGTTTCATCCATATAGAATGACTGAACGTGTTGTTGAGTTGGTGTGTTATTCCAATCGTGCATAACATCATCCTGTACTTTACCCATTGTAAACGTACCTCCTTCAACAAAAACTAAACCAGGACCAGCCTGTTGTTTTTTACCTGCATTTCTAGCAGCAGTTCCATTCTGACTATCTACATCCCAGCCAGTTGCTCTAGAAGCGTGACTCGAACTCGATTTTTTGCTACAACTAGCCGTGCCCAACATCAATACCATTGACATCATTAATTGCAAGGCTACAATTTTGTTTACTTTCATACTCATTCTTAGGTGATAAATTTAGGTGCTGCAATATAATAATTAACATTTAATTAGCAACATCTGTTCTAATAATTTTATTTCACTGTTTTTTACCAGAAAATAACCTATAGTTACGAACGCAAAAATATACTTTTTATTATTACTATAACATGAAATACTATATTTTTACTTACTAAAATATTTTTAAATTAAACCCGTATTTTTGAAGTATGAAACGAGCTCTACAAATATATCTTTTTTTGCTTCCAATTATCTGCTTTTCTCAGATAAATGGGGACTTCACAATAGATTGGCAAGACAAAAAAGAGATGAGCTACGGAGAGCAAAAACTGATCATTCCGTATTTTTCCGGAAATAGTTTTCGCTTCGACACTACCAAGAAAAGCATAACTTTGATGCTAAATTTGAATCAGTCTACGTTTTCAAACTCTAATTCAATACAAATATCAAACGTAGTTTACGAACAAATTTCAGCTTCTGATTTAGGCGATTTAACCTTAAATAACATCCCTGAAAGACCAAATGAATCGATAAAAATCGTCAGCTCGAGAGGTATTCAACAAATTTTCTTAATTCTCTCTCCTATAATTAAGGAAGGAAATGGTTACAAAAGAATAAAATCATTCTCTTATTCTCCAACTAACTCAACATCAAGAACAAACAATTCTACATACACTCAAAAAAACGCTATAATTTCGAATTCTGTTTTAGCTTCTGGCGATTGGTATCGTTTTTATGTTGAAAAATCGGGCGTTTATAAAATCTCTAGATCTTTTTTACAAAGCCTTGGTTTCGACCCTTCTAAAGTTGATCCGCGAAGAATTAAAATTTATGGAAACGGTGGCAGAATGCTTCCTCTAGCCAACAACACTTATTATCCAGAAGATTTAGTCGAAAATGCGATTCAAATTTCTGGTGAAAGCGATGGTGTTTTTAACAATGACGATTTCATACTTTTTTATGCCGAAGGAGTCGATAACTGGAATACCGAAAGCCAGACCAATATTAATGTTTACAGCACAAAATCATACTATTACATTACAAGCAACGGAAACGAAGGAAAGCGAATTGCCAATCTAGCGCAACCAACTGGAACTACTACTCTCGAACTTAACACGTTTGATGACTATCAATCGCACGAAACTGACTTAACAAACATTGCTCATCTTGGAAGACAATGGCTAGGAGAATCGTTTGATATCAATCAAGAACAGGAATTTACCTTTAGTTTTCCAAATCTAGAAACTTCTGTTCCTGTAAAAATCGAAATAAATGCGGCTTCTGCGGCTTACACTCCTACTTCTTTTAGCATTTCTTCAAACGGTCAAAATATTGGCAACATTGCTTTTAGCGCTTTAATTACAAATTCAGACACTAAATATTACAATGGCAAACTTCCTGCAAACACCACTTTTACAGGAACTGATAATATAAAAATCAAGCTTAACTACAATAATAATGGCGTTCCTGGATCAAAAGGTTATCTTGACTACATCAATTTAATTGCAAAAAGAAAACTTTTAGGAACCGGAAAACAATTCAAATTTCAATATGATTTAGCTGCCGCAACAATTGGTGTTGTAAATTACACTATTGGAAATGCAACTGCCATTTCACAAATTTGGGATATTACAGACCTATATAATGTATCAAAAATAGAAAACTCAAATCAAGCCTCTTTTAGCTTCAAAGCAACTCTTGGCGAGATTCGAAAATATGTAGCAATTGATGCCGCCGATTATTACATACCTTTAAAAGAAAGTCAATCAAAAATTGCCAATCAAAATCTTAAAGGAACATTGCTTAAAAACAATCAAAACGGTTTTCAAGACCTCGATTATGTCATTATAACACCAAAATCATTAAGTTCTCAAGCAGAAAGATTAGCTTCTTTTCATCGAACTAATTCTAATTTGAATGTTAAAGTAATTTCGCTCGAAAATATCTACGAAGAATTTTCTTCAGGAAAGCAAGATATTAGCGCCATTCGAAATTGTGTTAAATACATTTACGACAACGCATCTTCGCCAGACAAAAGAATTAAATATGTTAATCTTTTTGGAGATGCTTCTTACGATTATAAAGACCGAATTACGAATAATACTAATATTGTTCCTATTTATCACTCCTTAAATAGTAATACAGTTGGCGAATCTTCTTTTGCATCTGATGACTTTTTTGGTTTAATGGATGCTGACGAAGGAAATATTATTTCATTTTTTGGAGGAATTGATATCGCTGTTGGAAGAATGTTAGTTTCTGATAATGCGCAAGCAAGTGAAATGGTTAATAAAGTTTTAGAATATCACGACGCTAAATCGCAAGGAAACTGGCGTAACAATTTTGTTTTAATAAGCGATGATGCCGATCAAAGTTCTGATGCGACTTTGCAATCACGTCAAAATGCTTTAGCAGATGTTATTGCCACAGAAAAACCTTTTTTTAATATTGACAAAATATTTTTAGACGCTTATACTCAAGAAGCTTCTGCAGGCGGATCTCGTTATCCAAAAGCCAGAACGGATATTTTTAATGCTTTTGAAAAAGGCGCTTTGGTGTTTAATTATTTAGGACATGGAGGCGAAGACGGTTTGGCAAGCGAAAGAATTTGGGAAAAATCAGATGGACAAAATCTTAACAACCAATACAAATATCCTTTATTCATAACTATTACTTGCGAATTTTCTCGTTTTGATGATCCAACAAGACCTACGGCAGGAGAATATACTTTTTGGAATCCAAAAGGCGGAGCCATTTCTATGCTGACAACAATTCGATCAATCGGGCAATTCAATGCTGAAAATTTCAACGACAACTTAAGCAAAAACTTATTGTCTTACGGCTCAAATCAATACAATACAATTGCAGAAACGCTACGAATTTCAAAAAACGAAAACCCAAGTTCTTCAAGTAATGTTATTTTTTATCTGGGCGATCCTGCTTTAATGCTTGCGATTCCGAAACCGCGAATTAATTTAACTAAAGTGAATGATATAGTAATTTCACAACCTATTCCAGATTTAAAATCGCTTTCAAAAATTAAAATATCAGGAGAAATCACAGACGAAAACAATACACTTCTAAGCAATTATAACGGAGAATTGGCCACAGCAATTTTCGATAAAATGATTACAACTTCTACCTTAAATAATGATGGTAATAGCCCTGCAATGCAATTTAAAACTTTAGGCGAAACCATTTTTAGAGGAAACGCATCTGTAACTAACGGACAATTTGAATTTAGTTTTGTTGTGCCAAGAGATATTAGAATTCCTGTTGATAATGGAAGAATTAGCTTTTATTCGAAGAAAAATGAGTCTTTAGAAAACCAAACTGGATACAATAGCACCATTAAAATCGGGGGAATTAACGAAAATGCACCTCAGGACAATATAAGTCCAAAAGTTAAGTTATATATGAACGATGAAACTTTTGTGTCTGGAGGCATCACAAACGAATCTCCGTTCCTTTTAGCCTTCCTTGAAGATGAAAATGGAATTAATACAGCAAGTGGAATCGGGCATGATATTGTAGCTATTTTAGATGGAGATGTAAGCAATCCTTATATTTTGAATGATTATTATCAGACGAAACTAGACGATTACACTAATGGAAATTTACGTTTCCCACTCCGAAATTTAGCTCCAGGCTTACATACAATTAGTTTTACCGCTTGGGACGTTTATAATAATCCAGTCACAAGCGAAATTCAGTTTACGGTTGTAGGAGATGATTCACTTACATTGTCACACGTTCTTAATTACCCAAATCCATTTTCGACATATACGCAGTTTTGGTTTTCACACAACAGACCTTACGAACCCTTAGACGTTCAAGTTCAAGTAATGACCATTACCGGAAAAGTAGTTTGGACAAAAAACCAGACCATCACGACAGAAGGTTTTTTATCGAGAGAGATAACATGGGATGGAAAAGATGATTTTGGAGACAGAATCGGAAAAGGAGTTTATATTTATAAACTTACAGTAAAATCAAATCTAACAAATAAAAAGGCAGAAAAATACGAAAAGCTTGTCATCCTATAATAATCTATATATTTGCACCACCAAAAACAATTAGTCCCAACAATGAAAAAAATATCACTTTTATTAATCTGTTTTTTTATTTTTTGTAGCTCAAAAGCTCAGGAATCAAGACCTATCGTTACTGGAGTTCCATTTTTAATGGTTGCCGCAGACGCTAGAGCAGCAGGTTTAGCCGACCAAGGTGTCGCAACTTCTGCCGATGTTTTCTCTCAACAATGGAATCCCGCAAAATATGCATTTTCTGAAGATGCTCAAGGTCTTTCTATTAGTTATACTCCTTATTTAACTGATCTTGCAAATGACATTTCTTTAGGTCAATTAACGTATTACAACAAAATCAATGAGAAAAGTGCTTTTGCAACTAGTTTCCGTTATTTTGGTTTTGGAGGAATTGAACTTAGATACACAGGAGATCCAAACGAAGCCGTACGCGAAGTTAGTCCTAACGAATTTGCTTTAGACGGATCTTATTCACTAAAATTAAGTGAAAAATTCTCAATGGCAGTTGGCGCTCGTTTTATAAATTCTAATTTAAAAGTTGCTTCAGAAGAAGTTGATGCAAAAGCCGCTAAATCATTTGCTGTTGATGTTGCCGCTTTTTATCAATCTGAAGAAATTGCTTATCAAGATTTTAATGGTAGATGGAGAGCCGGAGTTAACTTTCAGAATTTAGGGCCAAAAATAAGCTATGACAATGATGATGTTAGCTCAAATTTCCTACCTGCAAACTTAAGAGTTGGTGGAGGATTTGATTTTATTTTTGATGATTACAACAAACTTACTTTAAGTGCAGAACTTACAAAACTTTTAGTTCCAACTCCTCCAGGTGTTCAAGCTGCTGTTGACGGAAATGGAGACGGAGATTTTAATGATCCTGAAGACATAACGCAACAACAAGCAACTGACGCCGCATATAGAAATTATAGCGACATTGGATGGTTTCAAGGAATTTTTAAATCTTTTGGCGATGCTCCAGGCGGATTTAAAGAAGAAATGAAAGAAGTAACATACAGCCTTGCTGCTGAATATATGTATCAAGATTCATTTGCAATGCGTTTAGGGTATTACCATGAAAGCCCAGAAAAAGGAGCAAAACAGTTTTTCTCTTTAGGAGCAGGTTTTAAATATAACATTATGAAAATTGATGTATCTTACCTATTCTCGGCTTCAAAAATAAAAAATCCGTTAGAAAATACACTTCGTTTCTCTTTAACGTTTAATTTTGGAGACAAATACGAAACGTATTAAAAAACAATATAAAATAAAAACAACTCAATCCAAATTCCGGCATTTCAGGAATTTGGATTTTTTTTCCCTTAAAAACAAATGAAAGAAATAAATATCACAACTTCATTTACGATCTATGATAATTTGAGTGAACTTTCTACCGAAATTCAAGACTTAATGAATCAAGCCATTGAAATTAGAAAAAAAGCTTACGCACCATATTCAAAATTTAGAGTTGGCGCTGCTTTACTTTTAGATAACGGAAAAGTCATTTTAGGTTCTAATCAAGAAAATGCAGCTTATCCATCTGGACTTTGCGCAGAACGAACAGCCATTTTTTATGCTGGAAGTGCATATCCAGAGGCTAAAATTCTTAAAATGGCCATTACAGCCGCTTCAGATAACAATCAAACAACAGCACCAATTCCGCCTTGTGGCTCTTGCCGACAATCGATTGCAGAGTATGAAATAAAACAAGACACGCCAATTGAAATCTATTTTATGGGTGAAATTGGAGAAGTTTATAAATCTTCATCATTGAAAAATTTACTTCCATTGATGTTCGATAAAAAGTTCTTGTAAAAAAAAGCCAAAAAGTAGTCATTAAATTTTAGTTCTTAAATGTAATGTCTTATTTTTGCATCCCGACCTTTCGGGCGCAAATTTGTGGGAGGAAACTATTTTGCGTTACAGGCACAATAATCGATAACACAAACAACTTTAGCAAAAGAAAGAATTCAGATGAAAGAAGTTACAAAAGAGGTATATTTAAAGTGGTATGAAGACATGCTACTTTGGAGAAAGTTTGAAGACAAACTTGCAGCATTATACATTCAACAAAAAGTTAGAGGTTTTCTACACCTATATAATGGTCAAGAAGCTGTATTAGCTGGCGCACTGCACGCTATGGATTTGACCAAAGACAAAATGATTACTGCTTACAGAAACCACGTTCAGCCAATTGGTATGGGAGTTGATCCTAGAAACGTAATGGCAGAACTTTTAGGAAAAGCAACAGGAACTTCTAAAGGTATGGGAGGTTCTATGCACATTTTCTCTAAAGAACACCGTTTTTACGGAGGACACGGAATCGTAGGTGGACAAATTCCTGTGGGAGCTGGTTTAGCTTTCGCTGATAAATATTTCAATACTGGCGGTGTTACTATGACTTACTTTGGTGATGGTGCTGCTAGACAAGGTTCTCTTCACGAAGCTTTCAACATGGCTATGTTATGGAAACTTCCAGTTGTATTTATCGTTGAAAACAACGGTTACGCAATGGGAACTTCTGTAGAAAGAACTGCAAACCACACTGACATCTGGAAATTAGGTTTAGGTTACGAAATGCCTTGCGGACCTGTTGACGGAATGAACCCTGTAAAAGTTGCTGAAGCAATGCACGAAGCTATCGAAAGAGCGCGTCGGGGAGACGGACCAACTTTCCTTGAAATGAAAACGTACCGTTACAGAGGACACTCTATGTCTGATGCACAATTATACCGTTCTAAAGAAGAGGTTGAAGAGTACAAAAAAATTGACCCAATTACGCAAGTTCTTGATGTAATTATGGATCAAAAATATGCTACTGAAGAAGAAATTGAAGTAATTGACCAAAGAGTTAAAGACTTGGTTGAAGAGTGTCAGAAATTCGCTGAAGAATCTCCATACCCAGACTTACAACAATTATACGATGTAGTATACGCACAAGAAGACTATCCATTTACACCTCATAAACTATAACATCATGGCGATTAAAGTAACAATGCCTCGTTTGAGCGATACTATGACGGAAGGAACGGTAGCGACTTGGTTAAAAAAAGTAGGCGACAAAATTAGCGAAGGAGATATCTTAGCTGAAATTGAAACAGATAAAGCAACAATGGAGTTCGAATCTTTTAACGAAGGAACTCTTTTACATATCGGAATTCAAGCTGGAGAAACTGCTCCTGTTGATTCATTATTAGCAATTATTGGTAAAGAAGGAGAAGATATTTCTGCTCTTTTAGCTGGTGGTGATGCTCCTGCTGCTAGTTCCGAAGCTTCGGAACCAAAAGCGGACGCTCCAGCTGCTGAAGCAAAAACTGAAACTGCTGCTCCTGCAAAAGCAGCAACTGAATTACCTAAAGGTGTTGTAGTTGTAACTATGCCACGTTTGAGTGATACAATGACTGAAGGTACAGTAGCAACTTGGTTGAAAAAAGTGGGTGATACTGTAGCTGAAGGCGATATTTTAGCAGAAATTGAAACAGACAAAGCTACTATGGAGTTTGAGTCTTTCAATGCTGGAACATTATTATATATCGGAATTCAAGAAGGAAGCACTGCCCCAGTTGACAGCTTATTAGCTATTATTGGACCTGCAGGAACTGATATTTCTGGAATTGCCGAAAATTATACTGCCGGAGGTGCTGCACCAGCAAGCGCTCCTGCTGCTGAAGAAACAAAAGCTGCTCCTGCTGCTGAAAAAGCAACAGAAACTGTAGCTGACAATTCAAATGGAAGAGTTTTAGCTTCACCATTAGCTAAGAAAATTGCTTCTGACAAAGGAATCCAATTATCTCAAGTGAAAGGATCTGGAGAAAACGGACGTATCGTAAAAAGCGATATCGAAAACTTTACTCCTGCAGCACAAGGACAATCAGCTGCTTCTGCACCTGCTGCAAAACAAGAAGCGTCTGCTCCTGCTGCGCCAAAAGTATTTGTTCCTGCCGGAGAAGTTTACACAGAAGAGATCAAAAATTCTCAAATGCGTAAAATCATTGCTAAACGTTTGGCAGAATCTTTATTTACTGCGCCTCACTATAACTTAGTGATCGAAGTGAGTATGGACGAAGCGATGCAAGCAAGAGCTGCTATCAATAGCGTTCCAGATACAAAAGTATCTTTCAACGATATGGTGATCAAAGCTTGTGCTTTAGCATTGAAAAAACATCCAAAAATCAACTCTCAGTGGAAAGAAGACGCTATCATCATCAACCACCACGTAAACATTGGTGTTGCTGTAGCTGTTGAAGATGGATTAGTTGTTCCTGTATTGAAATTTACTGACGCTATGAGTTTATCTCAAATTGGCGGTTCAGTAAGAGATCTTGCTGGAAGAGCTAAAAACAAAAAACTTGGACCACAAGAAATGGAAGGAAGTACTTTTACAGTATCTAACCTTGGAATGTTTGGTATCACTGAATTCAATTCAATTATCAACCAACCAAACTCTGCGATCCTTTCTGTAGGTGCAATTGTTGAGAAACCAGTAGTTAAAAACGGTCAAATCGTAGTTGGAAACACAATGATGTTATCATTAGCTTGCGACCACAGAACAATTGACGGGGCAACTGGAGCTCAGTTCTTACAAACATTAAAACAATACATCGAAAGCCCAGTTACAATGTTGGCGTAATTGTTGTTAATTTTATAATTAAATCCCGTTTTGTTTATTCAAAACGGGATTTTTTGTTTAATTTTCATCCTCAAATTCAAAACCTCATAAAATGAAGAAACTAATTCTTTTAGCTTTATTTCTCACAGCAATTGCATGCCAGAAAAAAGAGCAAACGGAAAAATCAGCGATTGCTAAAGACGAACACAGTTACTCAAAACCAGAACTTGCAGTTGTAAAACATTTGGATCTCGATATTAAAGTTGATTTTGACACACAAACAATTTCAGGAAAAGCTTCTTGGACAATTGACAATATCAGCAAAGGAAATGAAATTATTTTCGACGAAAACACTTTAAATATCACAAAAGTAACTTTAGGTGACGAAGAAAAAGAAACTAAATTCGAGCTTGGAAAAGATGTTGAATTTCACGGAAAACCACTTCATATTACAATTGAGCCAAATACAACCAAAGTAAACATTTACTACAATACAACTAAAGACGCTGTGGCTTTACAATGGCTGAAACCAGAACAAACAGCTGACAAAAAGAAACCGTTTTTATTCTCTCAAGGAGAAAGTGTTTGGTCAAGAACATGGATTCCGTGTCAGGACTCACCTGGAATTCGTTTTACTTATAATGCAAAAGTTACGGTTCCAAAAGATTTGTTAGCTGTTATGAGCGCCGTAAATCCGCAGAAGAAAAATGATACTGGAGTCTATACTTTCAAACAAGACAAAGCCATTCCTTCTTATTTAATGGCAATTGCAGTTGGAGATATTGAATTTCAAGCAATTGATAACAGAACAGGAGTTTATGCAGAACCATCTATGCTAAAAAAATCGGCTTGGGAATTTGCTGAACTTGGAAAAATGGTTGTTGCTGCCGAAAAACTTTATGGTCCTTATCGTTGGGGACGTTATGATGTTTTGGTTTTACCTCCAAGTTTTCCTTATGGCGGAATGGAGAATCCGAACTTGACTTTCTTAACTCCGGGCGTAATTGCTGGAGATCGTTCTTTAACCAGTTTATTGGCACACGAATTAGGTCACAGTTGGAGCGGAAATTTAGTTACCAATGCAACTTGGGATGATATTTGGTTAAATGAAGGTTTTACAACTTATGTTGAACACAGAATTGGTGAAGCTATTTTCGGAAAGAAAGAATTTGAAATGCAAAACGTTATCACCAACAAAGAATTAGTTGATAATGTTGCAGAATATGGAAACACAAGTCCAGACACAAGATTAAAAGTTAGCTTGACTGGAAGAAATCCTGACGACGGAATTAGTATGATTCCTTATGTAAAAGGCTATGCTTTTTTGAGAGTTATTGAAAACGCAGTTGGACGTGAGAAATTCGATCCTTTTATTAAAAACTATTTTGATTCTCATGCTTTCCAATCTATCACAACTGAAGATTTCGTTAAATATTTGAATGAGAATTTAATCAAAGGAGATAAAGCTTTAGCTGATAAAATCCAATTAGAAGAATGGATTTACAAACCAGGAATTCCATCAAATATTCTTCCTGTAAGTTCTGCTGATTTTGATGCTATTGATAAAATTCAAAAAAGTTGGAGAGAAACTGGCGTTGCAGGTTTAAGTAAAAAAATCACAACTACCGCAGAAAAACAGCACTTTATAGATCATCTTCCTGCTGATATTACTGTAAAAGAAATGGAATCGATTGATAAAGAATTTAATTTTACAAAAGGTGGAAATTTCATTATCAAACGTCAATGGTTTGTTCAAGCAATTATTCACCAATATAAAGCTGCAAATCCTGATATTGAACAATTTTTAATTGGAATTAGCAGAACAGGTTCTGTTATGATGCTTTATAAAGAAATGGTAAAAACTCCAGAAGGAAAAGTTTGGGCAAAACAGATTTTTGAAAAAGCAAAATCTGGTTATCATGCTACAACTATTCAGGCTGTTGAAGGGATTTTGAAATAACTTTCAATAATATAATTCTAAAAAATAGGCTGTTCCTAATGAACAGCCTATTTTTTTTTACGTTTGTTTGTCATTCCGAGGAACGAGGAATCTCCGCGAGAAACTCCACAATCAGAATCGACAATCTTTGTAGAGCTACTTGCGGAGATTCCTCGTTCCTCGGAATGACAAACTAGATGAAAAAACACTTAGTATATTTTCAATCCTTGTAGAGTTTCTCGTGTGATTTCTCGTTCCTCGAAATGACAAACTACCCGAAAACACTCTTATGAAAACGAGTGCCCTAGCCCAGATTGTAGTGGAAAGCCCGGAACTAAAAACCCTGATTTTTCTTGCTAGAAAACAGCGACCAACGGAAGCTCGTTTTATGGCTTAGAAAAATCAGGGTTTTTAGTGAGGACTTGAAGCGGAAAGCTGGATCGGCTCCTGAAAAAAAAGCTAGGAAAAATTATCCATCACATAGCGTACATTCTCCATGTTGTAAAATCTGTAATCGTCGCAACTTTGTAATGTCAAAAGACAACAACAAATTATAACATTAAAATTGAAATAAAATGACACGATTAACAGCATTAAACCCAGAAGAAGTAACAGGAAAAACTAAAGATTTATTCAACGCAGTTCAGGCAAAATTAGGCGTTGTACCAAACATGATGAGAACAATGGGGAATTCTCCAGCAGTTCTGGAAGGATATTTGAATTTAAGCGGCGCTTTAAGCCACGGAAAACTAAGTGCAAAAACTGGCGAATTAATCGCTTTAGCAGTTTCAGAAACCAATTCTTGTGATTACTGTTTAGCAGCTCACACTTTTATTGGAGAAAAATTAGTTAAAGCAGATCCAGCGATTTTAAAAGCAGCAAGAACAGGAAATTCTACTGATGGAAAAACAGAGGCAATATTACAATTTGCTAAAGTTTTAATCAGCAAAAATGGATTAGTAAATGATGAAGATGTAAATAAAGCTAAAAATGCAGGAGTTGCAGATGCCGAAATTGCAGAAACTATTGCTCACGTTGCCTTGAATGTTTTGACAAATTACTTCAACAACGTTGCCAACACTGAAATTGATTTTCCAGCGGTTTAATCAGCAAATACGCATTCACTATAACAAAAAACAATTTATAAAGATAGCTACGGATTTATTTCATGGCTATCTTTATATTTTCAAAAACAGCACTTTATGAGTTCTCAAAATATTTCCACTTTGATAAATCCGCAAACTGGTAATTTGGCTTTCAAAATTCTTTCGTTTGAAGACAATATTCATTTTGATCATTTACAGCGCAATAATTATTACTCTTTGATTTGGGTAACGAAAGGAAAAGGCAAAGTTAAAGCCGATTTTTCGGAACATTATTTTGAAGAAAACTCACTTCTTGCTTTTTCTCCATATCAGCCTTTTATGCTTTGTGTAAATGAGCCAATTGAGGGAATCGCAATTCATTTTCATCCTGATTTTTACTGCATTCATATGCACCAAAAAGAAGTTTCTTGTAATGGTGTTTTGTTCAATAATATTTATCAGCCTCCTTATGTTAAAGTTACAGAACAGGCTGCGCAGACTTTCAAAATGGTTATTGATCAAATGAAAGCCGAAATTCAAAATGCAGAATTGGCGCAATATGAATTGCTTATTTCGTATTTGAAGATTTTTTTGATTACGGCTTCAAGATTAAAAACCGAGCAATTAGAAGAAATGCGATCCATTCCAAATTCGAAAGAACCTATTATTCTTCAAAACTTAAAAGATGCGATTGAACTCAATTTTAAAACCAAACATTCGGCAGGAAATTATGCCGATTTATTGAATATTTCTCCAAAAGCTTTAGCCAAATTATCTAAAAATTATTTCAACAAAACTTTAACCGATTTAATTTCGGAAAGAATTATTATTGAGGCTAAAAGAGAATTATACATGACCAACAAAACGGTCAAAGAAATCGCTTATGAATTAGGTTATGACGACGAACATTATTTCAGTCGTTTCTTTAAAACTAATGCCGATGTTTCACCTCAAATTTATCGCGAAACTGTGGGATTTGGAAAAATGGAAGCTTAGTTTAGAGTTTTCAGTTTTCAGTCACAGTTTTCAGTAATTATAGGTCTGAAAACTGTGACTATTTATTCTTCGCTTCAATCCATTTTGACATATACATTGTGCTTTTATACGCATGATGCTGCAATAAATTCCCCATGAAATTATGTAGTCGATGGCTTTCAGAATTTATTAAAAGTGAATTTACCAATGAAATTAATTTATCTGAATAATCGCTTTTTTGATAACATTTATTAATGATTTGAATTCCATTTTTTTGAGATTCTTTCCAAAGATTTTCGTCTTGATAAAGTGTAATTGCTTTTTTTGAAAATTCCTCTGGATTATCTTCAACAAAACCATTCCAAGGTAAATCAGCGTGCATGGCTTCGGAACCAATTGAAGTTGTTACACTTGGCGTTCCACATTGCATTGCTTCTAACAATTTCCCTTTTAAACCAGCCCCAAAACGAATTGGCGCTAAAACAATTCTTGATTTCTTTACAATTTCGTTGGCATCTTCTGCCCTTCCCATAATAAAAAAACCGTTTTTAGGCTGATGCAATTGCAGGACTTTTTGAGAAGGATAAGCGCCATAAACTTCTAAAACTGCTTCTGGAAAATTCTTTTTTATTAAAGGCCAAATTGCTTCTTTTAAATATTGAACGGTATTCCAATTGGGTTCATGAAGAAAATTTCCGATGAAAACAAAATTTTTACGATTCTCAAAAGAAGGCAATTTCGAAAGCTCTTCTTCATTCATTTTTTTAACCAAAAATGGAAGATAGAAAAGTAAATCTTCATTAATTTTGAAAACATCTTTTAAAACATTTATTTCAAATTTTGAAATAATCAAAGATAAATCGCATCTTAAAATGCTGGCTATTTCGCGTTTTGCAACTTCCTCAGACAATAAATCATACATTTCGAAAGTTCGGTTTTCTTTGAATGCTTTTTGTCTTGCCGTTCTCAAAGAATGTAAATCTTCTGTATCTAAAATTCTGATTGCATTTGGACATTTTTCGACAACTCGCCATCCAAATTGTTCTTCAATCATAAATCGATCAAACAAAACAACGTTGGGATTTAATTCTGAGACAAAATCATCAAAACTAGAAGAATTAAGTTCGATGCTCTTTTTTTCAATTCCAAATTCAGACAAATTCACCATAAAATCACTGTCTTGTGCGGCGCTGGCAAATGTTATTTCGAATCCGTTTTGTTTAAAAATCGAAATCAATTGCATCATTCTTCCGCCAGCTGCAGAAGAATTTGGTTCAGGCCAGACAAACCCAATAATTAAAAGTTTTTTTTGCTGATTCATTGTAAAAATTTTCAACTTACAAAATAATGCTTTTTTAAGCGTAATCCCTCGATATTTCCTGATTTTTAGTAATAAAAAACACTAATTTTGCATGAACTAAATGCTGGGAAATTATGTTGGGATTAAAATTAGCTACAGACCCTAGATGGGTAAATATCGTTGAATCTAATATCGAAGAAATTTTAACGGATCACGCTTGGTGCGAGCAAAAAGCAGCTTCAAATGCGATTAGCATTGTGACTTATAATTCTGAATTAGAAGAATTAGTAACCGAAATGTTAATAATTGCCAGAGAAGAACTGGAACATTTGCAAATGGTTCATGATGTTATTAAAAAACGTGGACTAACTTTAGGTCGCGAAAGAAAAGATCATTATGTAAATGAACTTTTTAAATTCATGAAAAAAGATGGAAGCCGACGCGATGCACTTTGCGACCGCTTATTATTTTCTGCTATGATCGAAGCTAGAAGCTGTGAGCGTTTTAAAGTACTTTCTGAAAACATAAAAGACGAAGAATTAGCAAAATTTTATCGAGATTTAATGATTTCTGAAGCCGGACATTACACCACTTTTTTAGGATTTGCCAGAAAATATCAAGACAACATTGATATTGACAAACGTTGGAAAGAATGGATTGAATACGAAGGTTCTATCATTACCAATTATGGTAAAAACGAAACCGTTCACGGATAAGTTACTCTCTTTTTTTAGTCTATTTTTATATTTAAACACCACAAAACTCGCCATGCAGAAAAGTAAGTCCAGATCAATCGTATTTAAAATTGCGAAATATTTCGGAATAACTTTCGCGGTTATTATAGGACTGTTATTCTTAACGCCGATCGTTTTTGAAGATCAAATTAAAGAACAAATCAAGAAAACGGCTAACGAAAGATTGAGCGCAGAATTGAATTATTCTGATGTTTCTGTTTCGTTTTTTCGCCATTTTCCATCGCTTACTTTAACTTTAGACAATCTAAGTTTAAATGGTTCTGCTCCATACAAAAACGAAAAATTTATTACCGCTAAAGAGGTTTCTTTCGGAATAAATGTTGCGAGTTTAATTTTTAGCAAATCGGTAAAAATTGATCAGATTTATTTATCAGATTCTTTTATAAATGTAAAAGTGAATCCGAATGGAGAGGCAAATTATAACATTTACAAATCGCAAGAACAAGCTTCTAAGTCGCAAGACAGCAGCGATACAGCTTTAAAACTAGAGAGAATTGAGATTTTAAACAGTAAAATAATTTACGACGATAAATCAACAAAAGTACATTTTGATGCTTTTGGTTTTAATTATTTAGGAAAAGGAGATTTAAACAAAGCGGTTTTTGATTTATACTCAAAAGCAAAAATTGAAAAATTAAATATTGCTTATGAAGATGAACCATATTTGATGAACAAAAAGATCGATGCCGATTTGATTACGAAAGTAAACATCAACTCGCTTTCGTTCTTTTTCCAGCAGAATAACTTAAAAATCAATCAGCTTTTGGTCGATTTTAAAGGAAAATTTGACATCTTGAAAGATGGTTATAATATGGATTTTGTTATTAAATCTGATAATAGCGATTTGTACGATGTATTTACTGCTTTCCCTCCAAAATATATTACTTGGCTTTCTCAAACTGAATTAAAGGGAAAAACAGATCTTCTTTTTACTTTGAAAGGGAAATATATCACCTCGCAAAACATTGCACCAGATTTGAATTTGGACGTAAAAATAAAGGACGGATTTGTGAATTATAATAAAAGCGCATTTCCGGTTTCTAATTTAAATTTAGAGGTTAAAACTACTGTTCCATCTTTAAATCCTGATTTAGTAATTGTTGACGCAAACAACCTATCTTTAAACATTAATCAAGATTATTTAAAATCGAAATTTAATGTTAAAGGCATAAATACACCAGATATTAATGGAGATTTTAAAGCAAAAATTGATCTTGAAAAACTGACTAAAGCGCTTGGAATTTCTAATGTTCAATTAAAAGGAAATTTAGTAAGTGATATAAAAACTAACGGAGTATTTGATCAAAAAAACAAACGTTTTCCTGTTACAAACGGAACTATCGATTTACAAAACGGATATTTGAAAACACCGTATTATCCAAATCCAATTACAAACATTACAATTAAATCGAAAATTGAAAACCAAAAAGGAACTTTTCAAGATTTGAAAGTAAGTTTAAAACCAACGCAATTTACTTTTGAAGGAAAGCCTGTTTTTGTTGAAGCTGATTTGAGCAATTTTGACGATTTAAGTTATGATGTAAAAGCTAAAGGAGAATTAGACGTCAACAAAATCTATAAAGTTTTCTCTCAAAAAGGACTTGATTTAGATGGATTTGTAAAAGCCGATTTGGTTTTGAAAGGAAAACAAAGCGATGCTGAAAAAGGAAATTACAGCAAATTACACAATAAAGGAACGCTTGAATTGAGAAACATCGGAATCGCATCTGAATTTCTTCCAAAGAAATTTATCATTAAAGAAGGTGTTTTTAAAATCAATCAAGATAAAATGTCATTCAATAATTTCCTGGCCGCTTACGGACAATCAGATTTTAAAATGAATGGTTATTTGCAGAATGTCATCAATTACGTAACAACAAATACAGGAGTTTTAAGAGGTTCTTTTAAAGTTTCTGCTCGATATATTAATGTTGATGAATTTATGTCACAGACAAATCCAAATACATCTGTAACACAAAGTTCAGCACCTAAAACCGAAACAAAAGCACCCGAAAGCAAACAGACAGGAGTTATTATTATTCCAACAAATTTAAATTTACAATTAATAGCAAACACTCAAAAAGTAAATTTTGACAAATTGAATCTGCAAAATGCAACTGGAAATTTAAGCATGAAAAATGGTAAATTGACAATGCAGAATACTGGTTTCAATTTAATTGGATGTAATGTTGCCATGAATGCGAATTATCAAGCTATAACTCCTCAAAAAGCGAACTTCGATTACGCTATAAAAGCAACCGATTTTGATATTAAAAGAGCTTATAACGAAATTGAAGTTTTTAGAAAAATGGCTAGCGCCGCAGAAAAAGCGCAAGGAATTGTTTCTCTTGATTATCAATTAAAAGGTCGTTTAAACGGAAATATGGAGCCTGTTTATCCTTCGCTTGCAGGAGGCGGAATACTTTCTATTAAAGATGTAAAAGTTCGCGGACTGAAGATGTTTAATGCCGTAAGCAAACAAACGAGTTCTGAAAAAATAAAAAATCCAGATCTTTCTAAAGTTGACATTAAAACTACTGTTAAAAACAATATTATAACTGTAGAGCGATTTAAATTTAAATTCGCTGGCTTTAGACCAAGAATTGAAGGCACAACAAGTTTAGACGGAAAACTAAACTTAAAAATGCGTTTAGGACTTCCTCCTTTTGGTCTTTTCGGAATTCCCTTAACTGTTACAGGAACACAAGATAATCCTAAAGTAAAAGTTGGACGCAAGACTGAGGATTTGAAAGAAACTGAAGATACTGACGAATAAGATTCCAAATTAAAAAACACTCAGCAACCTTTGTCAAAGTTTAAAACTTTGACAAAGGTTTTTTTATTAGCAAATTCGGAACACAATCTTGTCATTGCGAGGAACGAAGCAACCGCACTACTAATCGCAACAATTGATTTAGCAAATGAGATTGCTTCGTCCCTCGCAAAGACCATCTTTGTCGAGTTACTTGCGAAGATCCCTCGTTCCTCGGGATGACAAGATTGTGGTACTTTATCTAAAAACAAAAAACCCATTCATTTCTGAACGGGTTTTTTATAAAAAGTAATCTTAAATTATTAAGCCTCGAAAGGAATAATAGATACATAAGATTTGTTATCTCTTTTCTTTTGGAACTTAACAACTCCAGCTACTCTTGCGTGTAGTGTGTGATCTTTACTGATGTAAACGTTTTCACCTGGATTATGTTTTGAACCTCTTTGTCTAACGATGATGTTCCCAGCAATAGCAGCTTGTCCACCATAAATCTTAACGCCTAAACGTTTTGATTCTGATTCTCTACCATTCTTCGAACTACCGACACCTTTCTTGTGAGCCATGACATATGAGTTTAAATATTGTTATTATTCTTTAGTAGCTTCTTTTTTTGCTTTTGGAGCTGCTGCTTTTTTTGCTTTTGGAGCTGCTTCTACTTCAGTAGCTGGAGCATCTTCTGCTACAACTGCTTTTTTAGCTGCTGCTTTTTTAGTTCCACCTGCTGCAGTAATACCTTCAATTACAATTTGTGTAAGATATTGTCTGTGACCATTTCTCTTTTTGTATCCTTTTCTTCTTTTCTTTTTGAAAACGATAACCTTATCACCTTTTAAGTGTTGTAACACTTTAGCTTCTACTGAAGCACCTTCTATAGCTGGGGCGCCTAAAGTTATGCTTCCGTTATCGTCTAATAAAAGAACTTTGTCAAATGAAATACTTGAACCTTCTTCGTTAGACAAACGGTGAACATAAACCTTTAAGTCTTTGCTTACTTTAAATTGTTGCCCTGCTATCTCTACGATTGCATACATACCAAATTGATTTATTGATTTTTAAGGTTGCAAATATACAACTAAAAATTTACTGTGCAATCTATAGAAGTAAAAATATTTCATTCACAAAAAACACTGTGTTTCAAGTACTTTATAATGCGAATTTCATTTTATTTAAAGTAAAAGATTGTTAAAATAAAAGGAAATTAGAAACAATTCTGCGATACATAATTAAAAAAAACTATTTTTGATGTAACTAAAATCAACTCTGGTCTACCTACTCTTGTTTGATATATAAAATTATTAATCTTTATGAAAAAATCAATAATGATGTTAAGTGCTGCATTAATGCTTGGCGGAGTAGCTCATGCTCAAAAAGTAGCTTTTGAAGAATACAATTTAGACAATGGTCTTCACGTTATTTTACACAATGATCCTTCTGCTCCTGTTGTTATTACATCTGTAATGTACCATGTCGGATCAAAAGACGAACGCCCAGACAGAACTGGATTTGCACACTTTTTTGAGCATTTATTATTTGAAGGAACTCAAAATATCAAACGCGGAGAATGGATGAAAATCGTTACCGCTAATGGAGGTGTCAACAACGCTAATACTTCTGACGACAGAACTTATTATTATGAAGTTTTCCCTTCTAATAGCCTAGAACTTGGCTTATGGATGGAATCTGAAAGATTAATGCATCCTGTAATTAATAAAATTGGTGTTGATACTCAAAACGAAGTTGTTAAAGAAGAAAAAAGAATGCGTTATGACAATCAGCCATACGGAAATATTCTTCCAGAGGTTAAGAAAAACATGTTCAAAAATCATCCTTACAGATGGACTACTATTGGCTCTATGAAAGATTTAGATGCTGCAACTTTAGAAGAATTTCAAGCTTTCAATAAAAAATTCTATACCCCAAATAACGCTGTTTTAGTTGTTGCTGGAGATTTCGATAAAACAAAAACCAAAGAATGGATTCAGAAATATTTTGGGCCAATTCCAAGAGGTGAAGAAGTTAAAAAACAAACTTTCATCGAAGAACCAATCACACAGACGATTAAAGCTACTTATGAAGATCCAAACATTCAGATTCCGATGGTTGTAGCTTCGTACAGAACGCCTTCTATGAAAACTAGAAACGCTAGAGTTTTAGATTTGATTTCTTCTTATTTAAGTGACGGAAAAAGTTCTAAACTTTATAAAAAAATTGTTGATGATAAAAAAATGGCACTGCAAATCGGCGCAGTAGGTTTTAGTCAAGAAGATTATGGAACCTATATATTATATGGTTTACCAATGGCGCCAAATACAACAGCCGATATCTTAAAAGAAATGGACGAAGAAATTGTAAAAATTCAAACCGATCTTATTTCTGAAAAAGATTATGAAAAACTACAAAACAAATTCGATAATAATTATGTGAATGCAAATTCAAGCGTTGAAGGAATTGCTGAAAACCTTGCTTCTTATTATTTACTTTATGGCGATGTCAATTTAATTAATACTGAAATCGACATTTACCATTCTATTACTAGAGAAGAAATCAGAGAAGTTGCCAAGAAATATCTGAATCCAAATCAGCGCTTAATTTTAGATTACATTCCTGCCCCTAAATCTCAAAACTAAGAATATCGAATCATGAAAAAAATATATCCTTTTTTAATCTTTTTATTCCTAACTGGAATTATGCAAGCACAAGACCGTCCACAACCCAAACCAGGCAATGCGCCAGTAGTCAACATCAAAAAACCGCAGACTTTTGTTTTATCAAACGGAATGAAGGTTTTAGTTGTTGAAAACCACAAATTACCTAGAGTAAGTGTTACACTTACTTTGGATAATGCGCCGTTTACCGAAGGAAACAAAAAAGGTGTTGACGAATTAACAAGCAGTTTAATCGGAAACGGAACTAAAAAAACAACCAAAGAAGCGTTTAATGAAGAAATTGACTTTTACGGAGCCAATATCAACTTTACTTCACAAGGTGCTTATGCAAGTGCATTGTCTAAATATTCTGGACGTGTCTTAGAACTTTTAGCAGAAGGTGCTTTACAGCCAAATTTTACTCAAACAGAATTTGATAAAGAAAAAGCCAAACTTTTAGAAGGTCTTAAAGCAGATGAAAAAAGCGTTCCTGCAATTTCAAACAGAGTTGTTGATGTTTTGGCTTTTGGAAAAAATCATCCGACAGGAGAATATCTATCTGAAGAAACAGTGAAAAATGTTACACTAGAAGATGTTCAAAACAATTATAAAACGTATTTCGTTCCAGAAAATGCTTATTTAGTAGTTATTGGAGATGTTAAATTTAAAGAAGTTAAAACTGCTGTAGAGAAATTATTCAGCGGTTGGAAAAAACAAGCTGCTCCAAAAAACACGTATCCAAACCCAACAAATGTTTCTAATTTGCAAATTGATTTTGTAGATGTTCCAAACGCAGTTCAATCTGAAATTTCATTAGTAAATACTGTTAATTTAAAAATGAGCGATCCTGATTTTTTCCCTGCTGTAATTGCGAATCAGATTTTAGGCGGCGATTTCAACAGTTATTTAAATATGAACTTGCGCGAACAACACGCTTGGACTTATGGCGCAAACTCAAGCATTGGAAGCGGAAAATATGTAACAAAATTCAAAGCTTCATCTGCCGTTAGAAACACGGTTACAGATAGCGCTGTTGTTCAATTTGTAAAAGAAATCAAAAGAATCCGCACAGAAAGAGTTGATCCTGAAGTTTTAAGAAATGTAAAAGCGGGTTATATCGGAAGATTTGTAATGCAGGTTGAAAAACCACAAGCCGTTGCACGTTATGCTTTAAATATCGAAACAGAAAAACTTCCAGCAGATTTCTACGAAAAATACATTCAAACTATAAATAATGTTACTGCTGACGACATTTATCGTGTTGCTAACAAATATTTCTTGTTGGATAATATGCGAATTGTAATTGTTGGAAAAGGCTCTGATGTAATTTCTAGTTTAGAAAAACTAAATATTCCGATTTCTTATTTCGATAAATTCGGAAATCCTGTTGAAAAACCTTCAACAAAAAAAGAAGCACCAAAAGATATCAGCGCAAAAACAGTTTTTGAAAACTATATTAAAGCGATTGGCGGAGAAAAAGCAGTTAGCGCAGTAAAAACTTTATACATGAATGGTTCTACAACTATTCCGCAAGCTCCTACTCCATTGACTTTTACTTCTAAATTAGATTCGAAAGGAAAAATGATGGTTTCTCTTTCTATGGGAACGATGAATATAATGAAGCAAGTTGTTAACGAAAAAGGCGCTTACGTAGAACAACAAGGACAAAGAAAAAACCTTGAAGGCGCAGACTTAGCTGAAATGAAAGCAAATGCAGCTCCTTTTGAAGAATTACAGCTTGTTAAAAGAACTGATTTGAAAGTGGAAGGCGTTGAACCAATAAATGGAAGCGATGCTTACGTAATTAAAGATGGTAAAACCACTTATTATTACGACGTAAAATCAGGTTTAAAAACAGCAGAATCTAAAGTTCGCGAACAAGGCGGAAAATCGGCTACACAAATCACTAATTTCAATGATTATAAAGAAGTAAAAGGCGTTAAAGTTCCTTTTAACTTGATCCAGAATGTTGGTTTTGAATTGGATATTAAAATGTCTGACATTAAAATCAACGAAGGAGTTTCTGAGGCAGATTTTTTATAAAAAGGTTCAAAGTTACAAAGGCTCAAAGGGACAAAGGTTTTGTCTGAGTCTTTAAAAATAAGACTCTTGAAGGCTTTGTCAAAGTTTAAAACTTTGACAAAGCTTTTTTATTTCTCGTTTTGTCAGGCTGAGCGAAGTAGAAGCCCACTCCACTCATAACTCATAACTCAAAATTCATAACTTTAAAAAATCACTTTTTCGCAGACAAATAAACTCCAATCAAAATAATAAAAGCGCCTACGGATTGAATTGGCGTCAGCATTTCATTGTCTAATAATCCCCAAAAGAAAGCTACAATCGGAATTAAATACGTTACAGAAGTTGCAAACACTGGCGATGACATTTGAATTAATTTGAAGAAAACCACATTTGCAATTCCAGTTCCTAAAACTCCCAAAATCATTACAAATAAAATCGAATGCTGCGTTTCCTGAAAATGAATAGTTTGACTAATATCTGTTGTACTTAAAATAATTAAAGCAGGCAGAAGCAAAACAGCAAAATTTCCTGTTGTTATACTGAGTGAGTTTAAATCGTGTAAATATTTTTTAATTAAATTGACATTGATTGCATAACTAAGCGTTGCAATTACAACAAAAAGAACATAGATATAATTTTGACTTCCAGAAGCAGAATCTCCGCTTAAAACCAAAAGCAAACAACCAAGAAGACCAACAAAGACGCCAAAAACTTGTCGCTTTTGAAATTGAATTCCGAAAGCTATAATTCCTAAAACTAGAGTGTTTAATGGCGTCAGCGAATTTAAAATTGCCACAATCGAACTATCAACCTGCGTTTCGGCAATTGCAAAAAGGTAAGCTGGCATAAAAGTCCCAAAAAACGATGTTATAGCAACAAACTTCCATTGGCGGCGAGAAATTTTTCTAAGACTTCTAAATCCAACAATCAGCAAAAACAAAGCGGCAAAAATAATTCTAAACGATCCAACTTGAATCGCTGTCAGACCTATAAGTCCTTTTTTAATTAAGATGAAAGAACTTCCCCAAATAAGAGAAAGAATCGTTAAATAAATCCATTTTAACTGTTTTGTTTCCATAAATTGTCCTTTAATGCAAATTTGTAATTATTTTACGAACTGACCGCTGTCTTTTTATTAATTTTGCAAGAAAGAAATCGCAATTTAAATTTATATATAATGAAAATTTCAAAAATCTTAATCGCCGCAACAATAGCAGGTTTAGTATTAGTTGGCTGTAAAAAAGAAGAAGATAAAAGTTTACAAGTTGTAAATGCAGAAAAAAGTGCTTCAAAAGAACACAAACCAATTGCTGCTGAAAATTTACAAACAGCAAGTTTTACAATCGAAGGAATGACTTGTGCTGTTGGTTGTGCAAAAACAATCGAAGAAGAATTAGCAAATCTTGATGGAGTTAACAAAGCAACTGTTGATTTTGACAAAAAAACAGCAACTGTAAGTTTTGACAAAACCATCCAAAATCCTGAATCTTTAACGAAAGTGGTTCAAGAAACTGGAGACGGAAAAACATATAAAGTTTCGAATTTTAAGTTAAGACTTAAAATTTAATCATAAAAAAAGGAATCCAATTGGATTCCTTTTTTTATGATTTATTTCCATTTTAATGTTTCCATCAAACGCTGCATATCATTTTTAACATAACTCGCTGCAGGCATAATCGAATCAAAATTGGGTTTAGCATAAAAATATACCGAACCTATTAAAAAGTGTTTTGTGCTATCTGTAACGTAAAATTGAGAGTTTGTAGCTGCATTTCCATCAACTTGGTAAAACATTCCGTAAACCTTTTTTTGTGGGTTTAAATACGGCTGTTCCAAAATGTCATCGGCTTTAATAACGTGTTCGTAAGTCAGTTTTTGAGCATCTCGTAATAACTTATCTATATTTCCATTTACTGGCTTATACGTTAAATAAATCGTCGCTTTCATTTTAGGATAATTAATTGCAAAACCGCATTCTTTTTCTCCTTTAATAACCGAAGCTTCATTCATTTCGAAAGTAAACGGACAATTGTTTTCAAAATTTACATATTTTGCTTCTGGATAATCTAATCTTAGATAACTTGCCGGTTTGGGCAAAACATCATTTTTACAGCTTATAACTGTTAGCGAAAGCAAAATTGCTGTTATTGAAAGTATTCTATTCAACATTTTAATTTATTGTTACTTTTATTTGTTTAACACGCTTTTTATCAACTGTTTCTATGGTAAAAATACAGTTTTCAAAAGGCACTTTTTGGTCTTTTTTAGGAAAATTACCTAAAATCTCCAGAATAAATCCAGCCAAAGTTTCTGCTTCTCCTTTATTTGATTCAAAAAGATCTTCATCAACATTTACAATTCTGTAGAAATCTTTCAGGTTTATTTTTCCTTCAAAAAGAAAATTATTTTCATCAATTTGCGAAAAATTCAGATTTTCATCATCAAATTCATCACTAATGTCTCCAACTATTTCTTCAATAACATCTTCTAAAGAAACCAATCCAGACGTACCTCCATATTCATCGACAACAATTGCCAAATGACTTTTTAAACTCTGAAAATCCTTTAATAAGTTATCTAATTTTTTATTTTCAGGAACAAAGAAAGGCTCTCTAAGTAAAGAAGACCAATCAAATTCTTCTTTATCAATATGAGGCAGTAAATCTTTCACAAAAAGCACGCCTTCAATTTGATCAATATTATCACGATAAACCGGAATTCTCGAAAACCCTGTTTCAATAATTTTAGGATAAATCTCAGCAAAAGTCTCTGATATTTCCAATGCAAAAATATCAATTCTCGGACTCATAACTTGCTTTGTATCTGTATTTCCAAAAGAAACAATTCCTTCTAAAATTTTCTGTTCTTCAGTTGAAGTTCCTTCAGAATCAGTCAATTCCAAAGCTTGAGAAAGCTGATTGATAGAAAAATTATGTTTTTGTTTCCCTAATTTATTCTGCAAATATATAGTCAACGCACGCATAGGCAAACTTAAAGGCGAAAGCAATTTATCTAAAAATGCAATCGGATAAGCAACTCTTTTGGCAAATCGAACACTGTTTCGGCTAGCATAAACTTTAGGAAGAACTTCACCAAATAAGAGAATTAAAAAAGTAACTAAAACAACCTCAAGCGTAAATTTAAATGCCGGAGAACTAATATTAGCAAAAACATTTCCGCCTATATAAGCGAACAAAATAACAACTCCAATATTAAAAAAATTATTCGCAACTAATAAAGTTGCCAAGAGTTTTTTAGGTTTTTCTAATAAATTTGAAATTATTTTACCTTTTGCAAGGTTGTCATTTAAAGTATCATCGATATCTTTTTGAGACAAAGAGAAAAGTGCAACTTCGGCGCCAGAAACTATGGCTGAAAGAAATAACAAAATGAATATTGCGACGAAACCAATAATTAAATTAGCGTCAAGATTTGTAGTAAAAAGTAAACTGGGCTCTGGGTCCAAATTGCATAAAATTAGTTAAACATCTTAGAAAGGCAGATCGTTAATCGGAAGCCCTTCATTTGCAGCGTCAAAGTTAGTGTTTTTTGCTGACTCTGTATCTTGATTTTGTCTTGTATGTGCAGTTTCTTTTTTGGTTGTTAGGAAAGTAAACTCCGTAACTTGAATTTCTGTAGTATATTTCGTCGTACCATCTTCTGCCTGCCATTGGCGAGATTTTATTCTTCCTTCTACATAAATTTTATCTCCTTTAGAAAGATATTTTTCGCAGATTTCTGCTGCTTTATTTCGAACAACCAAATTATGCCATTCGGTCGAAGTTATTTTTTCGTTAGTTGTTTTATTGATATAAACTTCATTAGTAGCCAGCTGAAACCGTCCGATACAGTTTCCTCCGTCAAAATAATGCATCTTTACATCATCGCCCAAATGGCCAATAAGCATCACTTTATTTAATGTTCCGTTCATAGTTTTTGATGGTATTTCTACCAAAGATACATTTTTTTAGCAATTTATTTCCTGCTTTTCTATAAAATTATAAATCACAATTGGGAAAGGAAAAGTTTTTAATTTTTCATTATCAATTCCGTTTTCAATTTCCTCTTTTACTTTAATTTTCCAGAACTGAATATGAAGATGTTGATGTGAAAGCTTATGCACAACGGTCGATTGATTGCATTCTTCTATACTTATAATAGAATAAGAAGGAAAAATTTCTTCTTTTGCTATTTTTGAAACCACATCAAAATCAACAATAGATTCTGTTTCTAAAAGCGGAAACTCGTATAAATTATGCCAGATTCCTTTTGCTGTTCTTTTTTGAATTAAAGTATTTCCTAAAGCATCTTCCAAAATCAAATAATTAAAGTATCTATTTGTAACTTTTAACTTTTTGGACTTTACAGGAAGTATATTCACTTTTCCTTTTTGAAGTGCGGCACAACTTTCATTAAAATCGCAAACAGAACAATCTGGACTTTTAGGCACGCATTGCAACGCACCAAATTCCATTATAGCTTGATTAAAAATTGCCGGATTATCTTTTGGCATTAATTCTTGCGCTAAAGCAGCAAACTCTTTTTTAGTTGCTGGAAGTGCAATATCAGATTCGATATCAAAATAGCGCGATAATACACGAAACACATTTCCATCTACAACAGGAACCACTTCATTATAAGAAAAAGAAGCAATTGCCGCGGCAGTATATTCGCCTACACCTTTAAGTTTTAATAGTTCTTTATAGGAGTCAGGAAAAATTCCATTTAAATCGTTACTTATATATTGAGCCGTTTTATGAAGGTTTCTTGCACGAGAATAATATCCCAAACCTTGCCAAAGTTTCAAAACCTTCTCTTCTGAAGCATCTGCTAAATGTTTTACAGTAGGAAATTCCTTCGTAAAAGAGAAAAAATAAGGCATTCCTTGCGCAACTCTTGTCTGTTGAAGCATAATTTCTGAGAGCCAAATTTGGTACGGATCGACCGTTTTTCGCCACGGTAAATCACGCTTGTTTCGTAAATACCATTTTATCAATATGTTATGAAAATCCATTGCAAAATACTTAGAATACAAAAGTAAATGTTTATGTAATTAAAATTTAACGAATTAGCTTGATTAATTATTTTTTTAATTCCTATATTTGCAAACTCAAAAAAATAGTACACCATTTATAAAATAAAATAGGAAAGAAAATGACGAAAGCAGACATCGTAGCGAAAATTTCAGAGAAATTAGGTCTTGAAAAAGGAGACGTTCAAGCAACAGTTGAAACTTTTATGGAAGAAGTTAAAACTTCTTTAGAAACTGGAGATAACGTATACCTTAGAGGCTTTGGTAGTTTTATCGTAAAAACTAGAGCTGAAAAGACTGGAAGAAACATTTCTAAAAACACTACAATTAAAATTCCAGCACACAACATTCCTGCATTTAAACCTGCAAAAGTTTTTGTAGAAGGAGTTAAAACAAACAACGAAGCAAAATAATATTAATTAACATAAATCTGACACGATATGCCAAGTGGTAAAAAAAGAAAGAGACATAAGGTAGCGACTCACAAACGTAAAAAAAGAGCGAGAGCTAACCGTCACAAAAAGAAAAAGTAGTTTTAAACTACTTTTTTCTTTTTAAAAGTTCATTGAAATTGGAGTTTGACAATCTCAGTCACAGATTAGAGTTTGCAGCGTAAAACTGCTTACTCCCACTGAAAACTGACAACTAACTCCGCCGGGTTAATACCTGTTAAAAATATTGTTTAATCCATCCTTGTAGAAGTTGATGGTTTTTGGTTTTTGGTTTTTGGTTTTTTCCAACAACTATCAACAAACAACCGACAACCAATTCACGGATAAAAATTTACAGTGTGAATAAAGAATTAATCATTAGATCTAGTTCTGAAGCCGTAGATTTTGCCTTATTAAAAGATGGAAAACTAATTGAATTACACAAAGAAGAAGAGAAAAGCAACTTTCAGGTTGGTGATATTTTTATTGCCAAAATCAGAAAACCAGTTGCTGGACTTAATGCTGCTTTTGTAAATGTTGGCTTCGAAAAAGATGCCTTTTTACATTATCACGATTTAGGTCCAAACTTAGCTTCTCAGCTGAAATTCATAAAACTTGTAAGCGCAGGTAAAATAAAAGATTTCTCCCTAAAAACCTTTCAGTTTGAAAAAGAGATTGACAAAGATGGCATCATTACTGATATTTTAAGTGCCAATCAATCTGTTTTAGTTCAAGTAGTTAAAGAACCTATATCGACCAAAGGTCCAAGAATAAGTGCTGAGCTTTCTCTTGCCGGAAGATTTATCGTTCTAGTACCTTTTTCTGATCGTGTTTCTATTTCTCAAAAAATAGAAGACAAAAAAGAAAAGGATCGTCTAAAAAAACTTGTTCTATCGATCAAACCTAAAGGATTTGGTGTTATTGTTCGCACAGTAGCCGAAGGCAAAAACGTAGCCGAATTAGAAAAAGATTTGCAGAACCTGCTTGGCAGATGGTCTGCAATGTGTAAAAAATTACCAACTGCTCATCATCCATCAAAAGTATTAGGAGAGCTTAACAGAGCTTCTTCAATATTAAGAGATGTATTCAACGATACCTTCAGCGGTATTCAAATAGATGATGAAGAGTTGTTCCACCAAACGAAGGAATATCTGCAAGAAATTGCACCTTCGAAACAATCGATTGTTAAGTTTTATCAATCAAATGACACCCCCATTTTCGAGAAATACAATATAGAGAGACAAATCAAAACTTCTTTTGGACGAACTGTTTCCATGAGTAAAGGTGCTTATCTTATCATAGAACACACTGAAGCCTTGCACGTTATAGACGTCAACAGCGGAAACCGTTCTAACAAAGCAACCAACCAGGAAGATACCGCCATGGAAGTAAATATGATTGCCGCTGCAGAAATCGCAAGACAACTTCGTCTGCGTGATATGGGTGGAATTATCGTAGTTGATTTTATCGATATGTCTAATCCCGAAAACAGGAAAGTTTTGTTCGACTTCTTGCGAGAAGAAATGAGCGACGATAAAGCAAAGCATAAAATATTACCGCCAAGTAAATTTGGTTTAGTCCAGATTACAAGACAGCGCGTAAGACCAGAAGTTAATATAAAAACTAGAGAAGAAGATCCGAACAATGAAAATGGCGAAATTGAAGCGCCAATTTTAATTATTGACAAAATTGCATCTGATTTAGATAGAATTTTAAAAAACCACAAAAATGTTGTGCTTAATACACATCCGTTTGTGGCTGCATACCTCAGCAAAGGTTTTCCATCATTACGTTCAAAATGGTTTTTTGAGCATAAGAAATGGGTGAAAATCATACCTCGTGACGCTTACACGTATTTAGAATACCATTTCTATGATAAAAAAGGAAATGTTATTACAGAATAAAAACAAAAACCGCCCCGATGCATCGGGGCGGTTTTTTTTATGTCTTTTTTTTTGCCACGAATTGCACGAATTTCCACGAATTAATTTGTGTCAATTGGTGTAATTCGTGGCTAAAACTATTCTCTCACAATCTCAATTTTTCTTCTAATTTCATTTCCAGAAGCATCTACAACTGTAATATAATGCGTTCCTGTTGTTGGCGTAATCGGCAATTCATGAAAGGTTTTTGTCGTTGCTTTATACACATTATCAACATACCAAAACAATTCTTTATCTCTTTCAGAATAGGCAACTTTTAAAATTACTGGCTGTACATTACTATTAAAATCCTTCGTTAGATAAATTTTGCTATTTGCTTTCGGATAAATAAAATCCATTGTAGTGGTTTGTATTCCTTCGCAACCCTCTTTAAACGGCGGTAACGGCAAATATTCAATATGTTGACTTTTGTAATACCATGCCATTACAGGGGGTAAAACAAACCAATTTTTTGTCACAATATTATCGACATTTTCGCAACTGCTGTTGACCTGAAACTGTTCTGTTTTATCTAAATGAATTGTTTTATGATACGGGCAAACTTTAGTCGATTTTCCTTTTTTCGAAACCCATTGCTTTATTTTCGGACAATTATCTTTTGCCAAATAACCGCTTAAACGGCAAACCTCAACTTCGGCTAAATCTTTATAAGGAGTATCGAACCATCTTTGTCGCGGCAATAAATTAAATACATCAAATAAAATTGGCGCTGCACTGGTAACTCCTGTTAAAGTTGGGCGTCCCTCGCCTGTTGCATTTCCAACCCAAACCCCAACTACATATCTGGAATTTGTTCCAATTGCCCACGCATCGCGATTTCCAAAACTTGTTCCAGTTTTCCAGGCAATTTTCAATGAACTGTCATAGAATTTCCAGGCTTCATCTCCTTCCGGCCTGTTCACTTCTTCCATTGCATTATACGTTAACCAAATTGAGCCTGCTCCCAAAATATTTTTTTGATTGGTTTCTGATCCAAAATCGGGTTTAAAATCGTTTTTATAATTTAGTTCGATAAATTCGTTGGTTCGATATTTTCCACTGTTTTTATTGAAATAATTAACCGTAGAAGAAAGATTTGCATATGTTCGGCACAAATCCCACAAATTACTTTCTGCACCTCCCAAAATAAGCGACAAACCATAATGATCTGGTGTTTTATTGATATTCTTTAATTTGAATTTTTGCAGTTCTTCATAGAATTTATTTACTCCAAAATCTTGCAACATCAATACCGCAGGAATATTTAAAGAACGTGATAATGCACGATGCGCTGGAACTGCTCCATCAAAAGTAAGATTAAAATTTTGCGGTGTGTAACCAGAAATTTGCGTTGGAATATCGGCAATTAAAGTATTTGGCAACAATTCGCCATCATCAAGCATTGCACTATACAAAAGTGGTTTCAAAATACTTCCTGTACTTCTTGGAGCATCAATAATATCTACATCTTTTTGATGATCTGCATCTGCTGGAGAATTTCCAACATAACTTATTACGTTTCTATTTTGAACATCAATAACCAAAATCGCCAAATTATGAACTTCATTTTGTTTGTACTGATTGTAATAATATCTCGCAATTTGATTTACTCTGTTCTGTAAAGCGTAATCAATTGTAGTTTTTACTCTCGTTCCTTCTTCATTTTTAGCAACTCTCTGCAATAAATGCGGAGCAATTTGAGGCAAATCATATGGTTTTTGAGGCAATGGTTCTTCAATAGAAAGTTCGTATGTTTGCTTATCAATTATTCCTTCTTGATGTAATTTCAATAAAAGTCGATTTCTTTTATTTAATAACTTAATTTGATTTTTCCCAGGATAAATCAAACTTGGCGCATTTGGCAAAACCGCTAAAACAGCATTTTCTGCCCAAGATAATTGATTTGATTGCACGCCAAAATAACGCCACGAAGCCATTTCTAATCCCACAACATTTCCTCCAAATGGCGCATGTGCTGCATACATTTCGAGAATTTCATTTTTAGAATATCCTAATTCTAATCTTGTCGCGAGAATAATTTCAATTATTTTTTCGAAATAAGTTCTGTTTTTTCCTTTTCTAGATAAACGGATGACTTGTTGTGTTAGCGTACTTCCACCTCTAACAACTTTTCCTGCTTTTTTATTTTGTTTAAAAGCATTTACCATCGCCCCCGGATTAAAACCTGGATGTTTATAGAAATATTCATCTTCAAAATAAACGATACATTTTTTGAATTTATCTGGAACGCTGTCTTGCGCCGGAAAACGCCATTGTCCGTCAGCAGCAATTTTAGCTCCAAGAAGTTCTCCTTCTTTGCTTTCTATAACTGTAGAATATGGTTCTTTGAATAAAGTTCGAGGTATCGAAAAATAGTAAATCAGCAAGAGCATAAATGCAATTGCTGATTTTATTTTGTTTCTTTTTATCCAGTTTATGATGCGTTGGAAAAACGCTTTTAATTTATTTTTCAAGACTGATTTTATTTAACCGCAAAGACGCTAAGTTATTCGCTAAGTTCGCAAAGTTTTTTGCCACAGATTCTAAAGATTAACACAGATTCTAAAAAAAATCCTTTTAATCCTTATAATCTGTGGCTAATAAATTTTATTTCACAACCTCAACCCAAAATCCTTTTGTTCTGGCTAAGAAAGTATTATCATACATTGCTTCGCATTGTAAACCTGGCAGATAATAATTTCCTAAGTACGATGCATTCAGCAAGATTCTGAAAACTTTGGTTTCTCTGGCTTTCATTTCGAAATAGAAATTAGTTCTGTCGTCACGAATATCAATATAATCTGCAATATTATTTACAGCATCTCCGTAATCGGTGAAACGCGTATTTACAATTTCAAAACCTGAAGGCAGAATTTGAGATAATGCTACATTTTGAACACTTTCTCCTCTTTGGTTTTTAATCGTAACCTCAGCAACAAATTCCGTTCCTTGATTAATTCTTGAAACGTTGATTACACTTCCTTTTCTATTTTTGAAAACTATAGAAGCTGTAACATCACTTTGAACAGCATTTTCTTGTCCGATTGGTAATATTCCTGTGTTCAACACACGAACATAAACTGTATTCGCTTTATTGTTTTTCAGTGTAATGCTATTTGTACCCGAAGCAACAGAGATACTGCGATCTGCAACAGATTTATTTGTGTTGATGCTCTCTCCTTTTCCGTTTTTACTAAACTGAATATTGATTCCTTTCGGGCCATTACTTACTGCAAATTTTGACATCGCATACAAGCAATAAGCAGTTGTCTGCGTGCTCATCCATTGATTTGCTGACATTTCTTTAGCTAATTTTGCCGCTGTTGCAAAAGCTTTTTGTTTCTGGTCTAAAAGAATCATCGTTTCTAAAGCCATTGCCCTGTTTCTTTCGCTAGAACCGTAATAGTAATAACTGTAACCGTCTGAACTTCCATCAATACTAGTTCTTAAGAACAAACTTTGTCCAGCTGATTTTTGCCCCGCTAAAACGTAAGCTGCTGCCAAACGAAGCATACTTTCATTCGAAATACCTTTAGTCTCACGCAATCTATTCATTGCTGATAAATCGGCATTTCCAGCTAAAGCTAATGTGTATAAACGATAAGCTTGCGCTAAATCATTTCCGTATTTTGGTTCAAAACGCCATTGTTTGGCTTCTTTTTGCTGATAACCCAACCATTTCGATTTGAAATTTATTGGTAAAACATACCCTTTTTTCTCTGCTTCAATTAAGAAATGTCCAGCATAAGAAGTTCCCCAATCATCGGCAATTGCATTTCCTTGCCAATAAGGCATTCCACCATTTGACAATTGGAAATTTCCTAATCTTGCAATTCCGGCTGCAATATTTTTCTGAATCAGATCTTTACGTTTCGCATCAATATCAGCAACATCACCTAAATATAATTGCGGGAAAACAGACGAAGTTGTTTGCTCCACACAACCGTGCGGATATTGAATTAAAAATTGCAATCTTCCATTCAAATTCATTGAAGGCATTGATGAAACTTCCAATCTTGCTTTATTACTTCCTGCAATTCCAAATGTTTTCCAAGAAATAGTTTTTGTGCTGTTTGGCGTTAAAACAACATCTGTAAAAGTACTTGTAACCGGATTTGGATTTGTCATATCAATTTCAACATCATAAACTGATTTTTCACTTCCCGATGTGGCAATTACCTGAACTTTTGCAATTCCTGTCGCAGATCCTACAACTAAATTAAAATAAGCCATTTTTTCATCTGGCTGCGCAAAATTTAACCTTTGAACTGCGCTTCCCATAATTTTCAATCCGTTGCTTGTTTTGATCTGAATTGAAACATTTTTGATTTTATTCTCCGTTGCAAAAACAGTAACTGGAAGCGTTACTTTTTCAGAAGGCGAAATTTTTCTTGGTAAAGAAGCCAAAACCATCAAAGGACTCTTAACTGGCGTTGCTTTTTCTACACTTCCGTACGCACTTGTATTCGCATCTCCCGCAACAACCATCGTTCGAACAGAACCAATATATTTTGGCAGTTTTAATTGATGTGATTTCGTTTCTCCTTTTCCTAATTTAAAAGGTCCATAATACAATACGACTGGTTTGAAACGATTTGCTTTTTTAGCTTTTCCGCCACCTAAATCCTGATCTCCACCAATACTGAAAATCTGATTTATTTTTCCGCCGTAAGCACCAATTACATCATCATAAACGTCCCACGTTTTTACGCCCAAAGCTTCACGAACATAGAAACTGTCCCAAGCATTTGGTGTTTTAAAACGTGTTAAATCCAAAAGTCCTTCGTCTACAACCGCAATGGTATACGTCATTTCTTTTCCTAATTTCTCGCCCACTTTTACTGTAAAAGTTTGCTCAGGTTTTAGCACATCTGGCATTGAAAGCGTTGGAGCAAGAATCGTATTTTTATCGACAACTTCAATAGGTACAATTCCGTACATGCGAATTGGCGAATCATTTTTAGTTGAAGCGTGTGGTTGCAACAAAGTAATATTGAAATATACGTTTGGTGCCATTGCTCCCGTTATTGGAACTTCAACTTTTGTTTCTCCATTTTTAGTTTCTGCCCAAATTGTTTGCACCACTCTCGATCCGTTTTCAATTGAAATTAGCGCGCGCCCACCTTCACTTGATGGGAAAGAAATTTGTGCTTTTTCTCCAACTGCATAATTTTTCTTATCGGTAGAAAAAACTAACATATTTGCTGTAGAAGCATCTCTATTACGTGTTTTTCCAGACCAAATTGGCCAATCAATATTTACCGTTAAAGAAGTTGCATGACCGTCTTGCGGATCTTCAACACGAATTAAATAGCGTCCCCATTCTTCATCTGTCAAAGCAAATTGAAAACTTCCTTTTCCGCTTGCATCTGTATTAATTATTACTGATTTATAAGAAGTTGTCGCATTCGACGAATTATAATTCGATAAATTATCACTAGAAGAATCCCACCACCATCTCCAATCTACTTTGTAAATTCTTACTTCCAGATTTCGAACCGATTTTGGTCTTCCGTTTTCATCAACAGTAACTACTTCAAAACGATTGTTTGCTCTAGTTTCAAGCATATTATATTTGTTCAGTTCTGGCGTTTTAACTCCAACATAAGTTTTATATGGAGAATACGTCGTTGACATAACATCGGTACTAAAATCACCTCCTTCTTCATACACTTTTGTAATGAATGAAGCGCGAAGCATTCCCGGCGCCTGACCTTGTAATCTTGGCTGAATATTTACTGAAGCTTTTCCACTTTCGTTTAATTTTCCAGAGAAAACATTAATTTCTTCTGTACTAAATTGACGCACAACATCATCAAAAGTATATTTTTCATAGCCTTTGAAAGTTGTCGTTTGCTGCGAAAATTTAGCCTGCATTTCTACATTCAAATTCTTCGCAATTGCGCCATGAAGCCAAGTCACTTCCAGATTATCTGTATTTGGATAAGAAGATGAAAGCGTTTTTCTAGAAAAAGTATTCTTGATTTTTAAACGATTAGGCTTAATCGTTTCAATCTTAATGCTTTTGTAGAATTTTGCACCACCCACGCTTACCATTGCTTCCCAGTTTCCTGTTGGCGCATCTTGATTGGTTGGAACTATAAACGCATAATGATTTAAATCGTTTGTTTTTTGAACCGTTTGATAAACCGTTTTTCCATTCGGATCATTTAATCTGAATTTAATTGGATGCGATTTTGGCAATTTATTCGCTGCATCATTCAAAATAAAAGATAAATATAAATTATCTCCAGGGCGCCAAACGCCTCTTTCTCCATAAATAAATCCTTTTAAGCCTTTTTGCAAAGTCTCTCCCGCAACATCAAAATTACTTACAGACAGGGAAAGTCCGTCGTCCAATTTCACGTAAGTCGATTGATCTCCTAAAGTAACAATCGCGAAATAAGCGAATTTATCTAGTTGAAAAGAAGCAATTCCTTCGCTGCTTGTCGCTTCTGATGCTATTTTTTGCTGTTGAAAATTATACAAATCTACTCTCGCATTCGAAACTGGTTCTGTTGTAACAATATTGTTTACGGCAAATAAGTACGATTTATTTTCTCCTCTTTTCGCAATAACTCCCAAATCTGAAGCTAAAATATTAGTCGCAATTTTGGCATTATAATAATACGAACCTGAGCACGGATCTTGACTTTCTCTCCACTCATAATCATCGTAATAATAATCGTCGTATGAATTTCCGCTGTAGTTTACATCATTTTCATCAACTTCTTCTTCCTCCGTTTCGTCATCATTTCCATCTGAAGTTTCACATTTATAAAGCGAATATTTCTTTTTATATTCAAATTCTACTCTATAAATTGCTCCAGGTTCTGGTTTGATAATTTTAGATAAATCTAAAGCATACGTATTCCATTTTGTGAGATTTACAAGTGTACTTTCTCTTAAATTTAAAGTCGTTTTTGCAATCGGCTGCGCGACTTTTTTGAGGTTTTGTCCCCCATTTAATTCATTATATTGAAGAAATTGCAGAATATTGTTTTTGTAAATTTTATAGACTTTTACATCAACAGCACTCAAATTTACCGCTTCAAAATTTAATTTTAAATTATTTGAACTTGGCAGAATTGTTCCGTTTTTAATAAAACGCACACTTGGTTTTATCTGATCGAAAGAGATTTTCTCAGAATAATTAGATTCTAATTTTTTGCCGTATTGACTTTCAATTCCTTGAAAAACTTCCAGCAATAATTCGTCCGTTACAACTTGTTCAGGTTCTTCGTCTGGCACATATTCAACGGCATCTTCTACAACTGCGGCGGCTGAATCAACGGCAACGGCAGCTGAATCAACTACGGCAGCTGCCGAATCTACAGCAACAGCAACTTGTTCTTCTGCAACTACAGTTACAGGCTCTTCTTTTTTAGGTGCATTTTGATTCGTAAAATATACTTTTAATAAATTTCCTTGAGTAGAGAACTTCAAATTATTAGTATTTTGAATAGAAACCAATCCTGCAAAATCTTGTCCTTTTTCTAAAGGCTCAGAGAAATTAATTAAAACCTGCTGATTATTCCCGTCTGGAACTTCAACTTTTACAATTTTAAATTCGTTGATGCTTGTAATCGGAAAATCGATTTGTCCTTTCTGATCGATATCAAAATCGTTTCCGTCATAAATAATTTCCAAATTTGAAGCTTCTGATTGGCGTTGAATACTATCAATTATAAAACGGAATTCTTTTCCTGTTCCAGAACCTTTCTCAAACTTTATTTTTAGATTATTTCCTTTATGTTTAGCTTCAACTAGCTTTTTAGCTGTTTCGATATCAATATTATCCGCGGTTTTTAAAACGCAATTTAGATATTGATATTCTTTACTATACGACTGAATATCGCCCGTATTAATGGTAAAATCTTGCTTAACTGTTTTTACAGTAAAGTTGAATTTAGACAATTCCTTTTCTTTCTCTTTTGGAATTGCGGTCAGTTTATCTAAATTTAAAGTAACCTGATATTCTGTTCCTGCTTTTAGTTTTTTCTCCGGAATAAAAGCTAAAGTATTTGTAGAAAGCGCCACCACTTTTCCACTTACGCTTGGCGAAATATCAAACAAATCATCGTCAAGTTCCTGATTGGGTTTCCAGTCATTTTTATCAAAAGCCAAAACCACACGAATATCAGAATCTGAAGAAACGATTCCGCCCGTAAAACTGGTAATGTAATCTTTGAATAATGAAAAATCGGAGTTGAAATCTGCAGCTGATTTACGCCCGCAAGATTGAAAAATAAAAAACACAAAAGATACGAGAATTAGTCCTTTTACTTTCACCTTTAATTTAGAGTTAATGAGTTAATAATCTAAAACTTTAATTGAATTACTGTTAAAGCCATAACAGCAAATTACAAATTAAATTGTGATAAATGTAAAGTATTTTTAGAATACTTTAAGAAGAAAATTCTCTAATAATAATTATTTAACTTTTGTTGAAGTTTTATATAAAAAACAAAATTAAATGTATTATATTTCGTACTTTTTTCTACATTTTTATGCCGATGAATTCAAATAAATACTCATCTGAAAATGAGTTTATTATAAAAAACAAAAATACAATTGTTTATCTGCTTGGAGCAATAATCTTTTTCATTTTAGTTGCTTTTGCAGATCATTATGTGTTGCCTTCTTCGAACACTAGTGATATAATTACTGAATATTTTGTTCAAACTTCTGGAAAAAGCAAACAAAAAATTTCTTATCACTATTTTACAAAAAAAGGGCACACTTTTTCAACAGCGAAAGAATTCATTGAAGAAAGTAATATTATAATTGAAACTTCTTTATTGTTTAAATCTGTAACAAAAGTAAAATCCGAAACAAAAAATTACTATTATATTATTTCTAGCGGTTTAAGCATTGATGGTATTCTGTTTTATTCATGTATTTTGCTTCTCTTTTCGATATCAATAAGTCTGAAAATACTTTTATCTAAAAAAGGATTTTCTGAAAACACATTTTACAACATAATTTGCTTTAATTCATTTATGGTTTTTATTTGTCTATATATGAATTATCTATTTTAAGCTATTTACGTCTTTCCAAAAAAAATCGTTTCATCAAATCCGCAGCTTCATTTTCCATTACGCCAGAAACAACTGTAGTTTTGGGATGCAATTTTGTTCCCATATTTAAAAAACCGCGTTGTAGGTCGCGTGCGCCAAAAACAATTTTGGAAATCTGGCTCCAATACAAAGCACCCGCACACATTTGGCAAGGTTCGAGCGTTACGTAAAGCGTACAATCTTTTAAATATTTTCCGCCAAGAAAGTTTGCGGCGGCGGTTATCGACTGCATTTCGGCATGTGCCGTAACATCATTTAATAATTCGGTTAAATTATGACTGCTTGCAATTACTTTATCTGCAACAACAATAACAGCTCCAACAGGAATTTCGCCTCTTTCAAAAGCAATTTCAGCTTCCTGCAAAGCTTTTTTCATAAAATACTCGTCTGTGAAAGGATTTATCATAATTGCAAAAATAATATTTTACTATTTATTTTTTAGTACATTTAAATTTTGATATTCAAACAATGTATAAAAAATACAAACTATCGATTCCGGAACCCTGTACAGAAAACTGGGAAAAAATGATTCCAAATAAAAATGGTCGGTTTTGTTTGAATTGTTCAAAAACAGTTATCGATTTTACAGAAATGTTACCAGAAGAAATTCAGCATTTTTTTTCTCAAAATCAAAACAAAAATATTTGCGGAAGAATACGAAAATCTCAATTAGATTCGATAACTATTCAAATTCCGACGAGTATTATTTATACTCAAACTTATTACCATAAAATGTTTTTGCTGGCATTGTTTATTGCCATGGGAACTACTTTATTTAGCTGCCAGGATAAAGACGGAAAGAAACAGAAAATAGATAGAATTGAGGTAATTGAAGATTCTCCTATTATAAAAAAGACTTCTACCGAAAACCCGAAAGCACTTAATACTAAATCATCTGCGGTCACCGAAACAAAATCTATAAAAAAGAAAAAAAGTTCCGGTATCAAAAAAGAAAAAATGTTTTCTTTCACAAAAACAAAATGTGGAGCAGCAATACCTATCAATGAAATTTATGAAGACAATACGGTTTATGGCGGCATGGGAATTAATGTTATGCCTGATTATCCGGGAGGAATAAATTTGTTTTATGAAATTTTTAAATCAGAATATAAAATACCTAAAAAATTAAAGAGATCTACTGGAGTAATAAAAATGTCTTTCGTTATTGAAAAAGACGGAAAATTAAATGAAATAAAAATTATTGAAGATCTTGGTTTTCAATCTGGTGAAGAAGCCTCTCGAATTTTAGAAAAATCTATAAAATGGACTCCTGGTGAAACCTTCGGAAAAAAAGTGAGAACCTATTATAATTTACCGATCACATTTGGACTCGATACTTTGAATCCAAAAAAAAGAAAACGAAAATTTTCCAAAATTACTTCTATCCAAATTTTTAAAACTGGAGAAAGTAATGAACAAACAGAATTAAATTTAATACCGTAAATAATAATGCTACAGCTTTTTTTGAAATCAAATTAGCGAATTTTTCGCAAAACAATTCTTGATATTTATTTTTAGTACATTTAAATTTTGATATTTGAATATGGAAAGAAAGCACAAAATAACAATTCCTGAACCTTGCCATGAAAACTGGGGAAAAATGAAGCCAAATGAAAATGGCCGTTTCTGTATGAGCTGTTCTAAAACTGTTGTTGATTTTACTTCTATGATGCCTGAAGAAATTCAGCATTTTTTCATTCAAAATCAAAATAATAAAATCTGCGGGAGATTTAGAAAATCACAATTAGATACTATTACAATTCAAATTCCGAGTCGGGTTTTGTACGCACAAACGAATTACTACAAAATCTTTTTATTAGCATTATTTGTTGCAATGGGAACTACTTTGTTTAGTTGCACAGATAAAGACGGAAACAGAAATAGAATTGATAAAATCGAGATTGTTGATAAAACCTTACAAGATCAAGATGAGAGTGAGCCTGCTCCTGTATGTTATGGACACCAGATCGAACCAAAAAAAGTTAAACCAAAAAAACAACCTAATCAAGATTTTTTCGTAACAGGAGTACTGGTTCCTGCTATGGAAACAGGATCTTTTAAATATGACATTATTTACAATTCAGATGATTTGGATGTTTTGCCAACTCCAAAAGACGGAATGAAAAAATTCTATTCCTTTTTTAAAAAAAATTATACTTCCTCAAAAAAGGAAAAAATATCAATTTTGTTTATTGTTGAAAAAGACGGTAGTTTGAGTAATTTTAATATAATTAAAAACAATTCCACAGGAAATGAAGAAGACATTATTAAAGTGCTGTCAAAAGCTCCTGAATGGATTCCTGGGAAATTTAAAAATCGTATTGTCCGTTCGTCTTATATCTTACAATTAAATAATGGATAGAAAATCTAATATTACAATCCCTAAACCATGCCAAGAAGACTGGAACAAAATGACTCCAAATAAAAATGGTCGTTTCTGCATGAGCTGTTCTAAAACAGTGGTCGATTTTACGTCAATGTTTCCAGAAGAAATTCAGCATTTTTTCATTCAAAATCAAAACAATAAAATTTGCGGAAGGTTTCGAAAATCACAATTGGATTCTGTTATAATTCAAATTCCGAGTAGGGTTTTATATGCGCAGACGAATTATTACAAAATGTTTCTGCTGGCTTTATTTATAGCTATGGGAACAACATTATTCAGCTGTCAAAATAAAGAAGGTCAAAAACAAAAAATTGATAAAGTTGAAGTTGTTACCAATATTGATCAAGACCAAAATGCTATTGGCAAAGCTAAAATCAACAATAAAGATTCAATTCCACCTCCACCAAAAGCTGATTCTAATAAATTTGCCAAACAAAAAGAAAACGAGAATTTAAAATCAGAAAAAATATCCTCTTCAAAATTAGAGAAAGTAAATAGCACTAAAAACAGCTCTTTAAAAGAACCAGTTTACGTTACTGGAGAGATCGTATCTGAAACAAATGCAGAATTCCCAGGCGGAATTGACCAATTCTATACCTTTTTTGCAAAGGAATTTAAAAGACCCGAAGATTCGGATCCTATAAAGACCAGACTTGCATTTGCAGTAGAAAAAAATGGCTCTGTTTCTTATCTTGAATGTTCGCCTGCTGTTGATGAGGCAGTCGAAAATGAAATTATCAGAATTTTAAAATTATGTCCGAAATGGCAACCCGGGCAATCTGAAGGCAAAAAAGCAAAAAGACAATATTCTTTGCCAATCATATTACAATAGTTTTCAATAATTAAATTTAAATTTAAAACCGTAAATTTGCTTTTTACCTTACAATGAAAAGCGATTTACTTTCAAACATATACAATCCTGCCGATTTACGTCTTTTAAAAGATGAACAACTTCCTCAAGTTGCTCAAGAATTGCGTCAGTTTATTATTGATGTTGTTTCTGTTAAAGAAGGACATTTGGGCGCGAGCTTAGGCGTTGTAGAACTCACGATTGCTTTGCATTATGTTTTTAATACTCCTGAAGATTTATTAGTTTGGGATGTTGGTCACCAAGCTTACGGTCATAAAATCTTGACCGAAAGAAGAGAAAGTTTCGATACAAACCGACAAATAAACGGTATTTCTGGTTTCCCAAAAAGAAGTGAAAGCGTTTATGATACTTTTGGCGTTGGGCATTCTTCTACTTCTATTTCTGCTGCTTTAGGAATGGCAATTGCTTCTAAATTAAAAGGCGATTTCGAAAAAGAACATATTGCAGTAATCGGCGATGCTTCTATCGCGAGCGGAATGGCTTTTGAAGGTTTAAATCATGCCGGAGTTACAGATGCCAATATTTTAGTTATTTTGAATGACAATGCAATCGGAATAGATCCGAGTGTTGGCGCATTAAAAAAATACCTTACTTCTGTTAAAAACGGAAAAAATCCGAGACAGAACAACATCATAAAATCGTTGAATTTTGATTATTCTGGTCCAATTGACGGTCATGATCTTCCTAAATTAATCAAAGAATTAAATCGTTTAAAAAAGATAAAAGGACCAAAATTCCTTCATATTGTAACTACAAAAGGAAAAGGTTTGCAGCAAGCTGAAGAAAATCAGGTAAAATATCATGCGCCTGGAAAATTTGATGCTTCGACTGGAGAAATTCATTTGAAATCAGAAGAAAATCTTCCTCCAAAATATCAGGATGTTTTTGGTTTAACCATTTTAGATTTAGCCAAAAAGAATGAAAAAATAATCGGAATTACGCCTGCAATGCCTTCGGGAAGTTCATTAAAATTTATGATGGAAGAACTGCCAGAACGCGCTTTTGATGTTGGAATTGCCGAACAACATGCCGTAACACTTGCAGCCGGAATGGCAACGCAAGGCATGATTGTGTATTGCAACATTTATTCGACTTTTTTACAACGTGCTTACGACCAAGTGATTCACGATGTGGCTTTGCAAAATTTGCCTGTAATTTTTTGTTTAGACCGAGCTGGATTAGTTGGCGAAGATGGTGCAACGCATCATGGCGTTTTTGATATTGCGTATCTGCGTTCTATTCCGAATATGATTATTTATGCGCCGCTCAACGAAATTGAACTTCAAAACATTTTATATACCGCTCAATTAGGATTAGAACATCCGATTGCGATTCGATATCCGAGAGGTCGCGGCGTTCTTCCAAATTGGGAAGTAGAAAATTTCGGACATTATGAAAAAATAAATTTTGGACAGGCAAAATGTTTGAAAGATGGTACGAAAATTGCTGTTCTGTCGGCCGGAACAATTGGAAATAATGTTATAGAAGCACTGAAAGAATCAACTAGTTCTGAAGCCATTGCACATTACAACTTTAGTTTTATTAAACCATTAGACATCAACACATTAAATCATATTTTTTCTACTTTTGAAAGTATTATAACAATCGAAGATGGAGTTAAAAATGGTGGTTTTGGAAGTGCTATTTTAGAATTCGCAGCGTTAAATAATTTCAAAAATAATATTGAAATTTTAGGCGTTCCAGACGAATTCATTGAACATGGAACAGTGCTTCAGCTACAACAATTATGTAATATTGACGTTAAAAATCTAGTAAAACTTTTTTCTAACGGTCCAAAATAAGTATTTTGCAACACCAAAAAAATAACCTAATGAAATTATTGCGTTCTACCCTTCTGCTTTTATTGCTTTTGAGTACTTCTAATAACTTTGCCCAAATTATACAAACCACTTTAAGTCCGAATCAAGCGCCTAAACCGCCTTCCAACTGGGCAAAAAAGAATCAATTAGGGTTCGATATTTCTGAAATTGCTTTTGTCAATTGGAGTGCCGGGGGAACAAGTTCTGTTTCAGGTTTATTTAAAGGTGAATTTGGAAGAACTTACGCTAAGAAAAATCATAAATGGGTAAACGAACTTATTGTAAAATACGGTTTAAACAAACAAGACGGAACTGAATTAAGAAAAACAGACGACGCCCTTCAATTTAACTCTACTTACGGTTTTAGAAAAGATACGGCTTCAAATTGGTATTATTCTTCAAAATTAAACTTCAATACACAATTTACAAACGGTTATAATTATCCGAACAGAGACGTCGCGATTTCTAAACCTTTCGCACCAGCATACATCTTTTTAGGAGCTGGAGCCGAGAATGCAAACAAGAAAAAAAATAGAGTTTTTTACTTCTCTCCAATTACGTTAAAAACGACTTTAGTACTAGATCAATATCTTGCTAATCAAGGTTCTTTCGGGGTTAAGAAAGCGGTATACGCACCAGATCCGCTAGATCCTACTCAACAAATATTAATTGAAGAAGGTCAAAAGGTAAAAGCCGAATTTGGTATACTTTTTACAGCGTACATGAAAAACGAAATCTACAAAAATGTTTTTTATGAAAACCGTTTGAGTTTATATACCGATTATTTAAATAAATTCGGAAATGTAGATATCGATTATGATACTCGTTTAGATCTTGTCGTAAATGCATATGTAAAAGCAAATATCGGCCTTCATTTAATTTATGATGATGATATTAAAACCAAAAAAGATGTTGTTGATCCAGTAACGGGAACTACATCACAAGTAAATGATGGTCCGAGAATGCAATTGAGACAAGTTCTTGGTGTTGGTTTGGTTTATGCATTTAAATAATAATCATACGTTCCTACAGAACGTACAACAATAACTCACATATTTAATTCTACCGACGAAACATTCCTACTGAATGAATTGTTTTTGAAATAAAAAAAGCTTCTTTTAGAATTCTAAAAGAAGCTTTTTTTATTTCAGACAAAAGTTAATTAACGCTTTTTTTGTCCTTGAATTGTTTCGTATAATTCTAATGCATTTCCGTCGGTCAACAAAGAAACATAATGACAGATGTGCAGCAAACGTTCGTACAAATTACCTTTATCTAAATGGTGTTTTTCTGGCAGCATTTTCAAAATCAGTTTATCGTAATTTGAAGCAGTTCCTTCATATTTATTATTGAATGCTGTAATAAATTTATCCAAAAGCGTTTGAATAATTTGATAACCAACAATTTCTTTTTCAATAACTTCACGACTTTGATAGATTTTATCAACGCTTAGTTTGATAATATCATTCATCTGCGCTTTGTATTTGCTTTTATCTGTCAATGCATACGGGAAATTTCCAGAAAGAATTGCTTCTTCATTTTCAATAAAAACATCGACAGCATCATTTATTAGCGTTCCAATTGCCAAAGCTCTTAAATAACTAATTCTGTCTTCTTTGGTTTCTAAAGTTTTATATTTTGCAACACCTATATTATCTTTTACCAATTTGATTAAATATTCTAAAGCATAATCTTCAGAAACCAAACCAAGATTAATTCCGTCTTCGAAGTCAATAATCGTATAGCAAATATCATCTGCCGCTTCAACCAAATAGGCTAAAGGATGTCTTTCAAAACCAATATCTTCACCCGATTTATTGGCAATCATTCCCATATCTTTGGCTACTTCTTCAAAAAATAATTTATCAGTTTGAAAGAAACCGTATTTTTTATCGGCAATATTATTCGTTGGTTTTTTCGGAAGACTTTCTTTCGGATATTTCATAAAAGCGCCCAAAGTGGCAAACGAAATACGAAGTCCGCCTTCAATTCCTGGGCGACTGCCTGTTAAAACTGAAAAACCATTTGCATTTCCTTCAAAATCAATTAAATCTTGCCATTGTTTATCGGTCAGCTGATTTCTATATTTTTGCCCGTTTCCAATAGCAAAATATTCTCCAATTGCTTTTTCACCAGAATGTCCAAAAGGTGGATTTCCAATATCATGCGCCAATGAAGCCGCAGCCACAATCGCACCGAAATCGTTCATATGATAACCGTGAACTTCTTTTAAATAAGGATATTTTTCAATGATTTTTTTTCCAACCAAACGTCCAAGCGAACGTCCGACAACCGAAACTTCCAAACTGTGCGTTAAACGCGTGTGCACGAAATCGGTTTTAGAAAGCGGAATAACTTGTGTTTTATCTTGTAAACTTCTAAAGGCTGAAGAAAAGATAATTCTGTCGTAATCGACTTCAAATCCTAAACGAGTATCATCTTGTTCTACACGTAATCTTTTGCTTGTATCGCCTTGACGTTTTAATGATAAAAGTTGTTCCCAGTTCATTTTTAATTTTAGATTGTAGATTAACGATTTTAGATTTTAGATCTAAATTGATGATTTTAGATTTCAAAAATACGCTTTATTTTAGGATAAAATATGTCACAGATTAATTTGATTTAAAAGATTAGATTTTTTTGTTTGTCACGAATTTCACGAATTAACACAAATTATAGTGCTTAAATTAATTGGTGGAAATTCGTGGTGAAAAAATTAAAATACCAAGCATCTAAAAATCATTTTAATTTGTGCAATCTGTGACAAAAAAAATCAAAACTCTAAAAGAGGAACTAGATAGAGCAAAAAGATTAATAACCGAATATTTTCAACAAAAGAGTTGGATTGACTATTTTATAAAAAAAGCACCCCAAACTGGAGTGCTTTATGAATTGTATATAAACTTAAAATTAGAAGTTTTTAGAAAGACCTACAGAAAATGATTGTCCGAAATTAAATCCAAAGTTTTTTGATTTATAACTGTTTCCAGAAGAAGTATCATAATTTAAGGCTCTGTAATTTAGACCTCCAATATTAAAATTCAATCCAAAACCTTTTGTAATATCGATAAAAATCGCTGGAGTTATACTTGCATAAATTCCGTCGCTATCATCATAATATTGACCTGTTGCATTTTTATTTGTTTCTTTTCTATTTTGGTAACCAACACCAAGATCCGCATATGCTGAAAAAGTAGAATTTAAAGGTTTAGAATAACGCAAAAAACCTCCAAATCCATAAACTCTGTCTTTGTATTGAGTTCCTTCATAAAAATCTTGTTTATTGTTTGAAACATTCGCTTCGACACCAGCTGTCCAATTTTCGTGAAACTGGTATCCAATTTTTGGCTGAATACCAAAATAATTTTGTTTGTTTTCTAAATTCGAATTTGTGGTTTTTTGAGAATTGAAAGTAACGCTTCCCATAACTAAAATAGATCCTTTTTGAGCATTTGCATAACTACAGATTGTTAACGCAAGAATAAGTAACATTTTTTTCATAATTATTGTGGTATTTAAATTTCTATATCTTTAACAAGTATAATGCCACGATATTTAAGTATTCCAAATAAAAAATCAAAAACAACTGATTATCAGTAATTTAAAAAAGTAAGAAAATATTTATTTAACATTTGTTTGAAACAAAGCATAAAAAAACACTCCAATTGGAGTGTTTTCTCAAAATTTATAAATCTAAAATTAGAAGTTTTTAGAAATTCCGATGTTTACCGTTTTTCCAAAATTGAATGAAAAACTATTATATTTTGTATCATTTTCATCAAACTTTAAAGTTTCATATTGTATACCTCCAATACTAAAGTTTAAGCCAAAACCTTTTTTCATGTTGATAAAAAGTGCAGGAGTTAGATTGGTGTAAAATCCATCCGCTTTGCTATCCGACATAAGTATATCGGTCATATAATCCTTATTTGTTCGGTTTTGAAAACCTGCTCCCAAATCGGCAAAAACAGAAAAGGTTTCATTTAATGGCATTGTATAACGTACAAATGCGCCTACTCTCAAATTTTTATACTTAGATTCTGAATCCATAGCATCACTTTTACTTTTTGATGTAGCTATTGCAAATTCAGCTCCAACTGTCCAATTTTCGTGAAATTGATAACCCACTTTTGGAGAAAAAGAAAATGAATTTGATTTTCTTTCTTCTGTTTGTTGATCAATATTTTCTGAAGTGTATCCAACGTTTCCTCCAACTAAAATTGTTCCCTTTTGGGCATTTGCAAAGCTAACTACAGCTAATGCAAGAATAAGTAGCATTTTTTTCATAATTGATTATTTGTTTAAATTTTGTAGTCAAAATACCAACAACGATGCCATCACTTTTCAAAATAAATCTCAAAAACAAACATTTACAGTTACTTAATAAAGCCTGAACAAATCGATAACAAATACGACTTTTATTACAAATTCTGATTCATTAAACTTTACATTAAACAAAAAAAGCACCCGCCGCGGCGAATGCTTTTCTGAAATTGAATTTATAAAACTTAAGATTAGAAGTTTTTAGAAATCCCGATATTGAATGTTTTACCGAAGTTGAAGTAAAAATTACTGTAATCTTCTCCGTTGTCATCAAAACTTAATGTTTCGTATCCTAACCCACCGATACTGAAGTTAAGACCAAAACCTTTTTTCATGTTGATAAAAAGAGCTGGAGTTACATCTACATAAGCACCGTCTCCTTTGTATCTTACATAACTATTGTTGTTACTGTAGATTTTATTTTTTACTGTTTGAAAACCTGCACCCATATCTGCAAAAACAGAAAAAGTTTGGCTTAATGATTTTGTATAACGCACAAAACCTCCTGTTCTAAATTTATTGTCTTTGTATTTTTCTGTTGCATTATCAACATCAGTTGTGCTTAACGAAAGTTCTCCTCCAACTGTCCAGTTTTCGTGAAATTGGTAACCTACTTTAGGAGAAAAAGTAAAAGTACTTACTTTGTCTTCGCTAAATCTGAATTCTGATTTCTCAGAAGTGTAACCGATGTTTCCACCAACTAAGATTGTTCCTTTTTGTGCGTTTGCAAAACTGCAGATAGCTAGGGCAGCCATCACTAGAATTTTTTTCATGATTTGGGATTATTTTAATTTAGCATTCCTTTAACAATAACAATGCCGTGAATAAAGGGCTCTTCTATTTTTTATGCTTACTTTAAAAGATAAAAATGTAACAATCGAAACTATTTCTCGTTACTTTTGTAGCAAATAAAAAGTCCATGTCGATAGAAGTAAACAACATATCAAAAAGTTACGGAACGCAAAAAGCATTAAACTCAATTTCGTTCTCAATTCAGAAAGGAGAAATTGTTGGATTTTTAGGTCCAAACGGAGCTGGTAAATCTACTTTAATGAAAATTTTGACTACCTATTTATTGGCAGATGAAGGCTCAGCCCTTGTAAACAGTCACGATGTCATGACTGATGCAAAAGCAGTGCAACGTTCTATTGGATATTTACCAGAGCATAATCCGTTGTATTTGGATTTGTATGTTCGTGAATATTTGGCATTTAATGCAGATGTTTACAACGTGCCAAAATCTAGAATTGAAGAAGTAATTCAACTGACAGGACTGACACCCGAAAGCCATAAAAAGATTGGGCAACTTTCTAAAGGTTACCGCCAGCGCGTTGGGTTGGCAAATGCTTTATTGCATAATCCAGATGTATTAATTTTGGATGAACCAACTACAGGTCTGGATCCGAATCAGTTAATGGAAATTCGTAATGTGATCAAAAATGCAGGAAAAGATAAAACTGTTTTTTTATCTACACATATTATGCAAGAAGTTGAAGCCATTTGCGATCGTGTCATAATTATTGACAAAGGACAAATTGTTGCCGACAATAAATTAGATCATTTAGTAACTGCAAATAAAGAGCAAGTTATTGAAGTTGAGTTTGATTACAAAGTTGAAGAACAGCTTTTAGCGAAATTGCCAAACATCTCTTCATACAAAAACACGCATGACATGACTTGGGAACTAACTTTTGTTACTGACAAAGATATGCGTCCTGCCATTTTCGACTTTGCCAATGAAAATGGTTTAAAAACGTTACAACTAAATCAGAAAAATAAAAACTTGGAAGCTGTTTTTAGAGAAATTACGAAGTAAGTTTTCAGTCTCAGTCACGGTTTTTCAGACGAAAAGCGGTTTGTTTTATTTAAAACAAACCGCTTTTTTATTTTATTTCTTTTTCCTTTTTACTAAAAATCAGCAAACTAAGGTGTTTTCAATAAAAATAATTACTATTTTTATTTAGACTTGTTATAAATAGTATTATATTTGACAAATCAAATTTTAAATGCCACGGTATGTTACTTATACTCCAGACTTTCAAAAAAACTATTTCTGTTGTTTCAAATCAAGCCATAAATCTTCAAAAAAGATTTTCAGACAAATTAGAACAAATCGTTCTGCAATAATTCTGAATCAAAAAATTACAAGATTAGATTCTAAACAAAATTTAGAATCTGCCAAATTACAAACAACATGAAAAATTTTATAACCTCCATTATGCTTGCTTTTTCAGTATATGGATATTCTCAAACAGAAAAAGAAACCGACAGTATTGTAGAGACAACGATAACAGCTTTAGATGAAATTGTGATTAGCAAAAAGAAAGTACTTTATACTCAAAAATCAGATCGTTTGGTTTTTAATGTGGAAAACAGCATCGTTTCTGAAGGCGGAACCGCACTTGACGTTTTATCTCGCGCACCAGGCGTTGTAGTTTCTCAAGATGGTGATTTGTCAATTCGCGGACAGCAAGGCGTTGCGGTTATGATAAACGGAAAATTGACACAGCTTTCTCAGAAAGAATTGGCTAATTATTTAAAAGCAACAACCTCATCAAATATCAAACAAATTGAAGTAATCACAAATCCTTCTTCTAAATATGATGCGGCAGGAAAAGCCGGAATTATCAATATTATTCTAAAAAAACCAAATGCTTCTGGCCTAAAAGGAACAGCATTTACAAGTTATGGAAGAGGTCGAAAAAACAGAACTAATTCTGGTTTCAATTTAAATTATAATAAAGAAAAATGGGGCGTTTTTGGTAATTACAGTTACACTTTCCGTGGAGAAGAAGAGCGCAAAGAGTTTAATCAGATTCAATACACGGATCAGACGCGCCAGGAAATTGCAAGTAAAAACCATCAGACTTCTATAACCGACGAACCTTTAACTTCTAATAATTTCAAAATTGGAACACAATATGAAGTTTCACCAAAAACAAATTTAGAATTCTATGTTGATGCCAAAATTGGTCGATATGAAAATATTGCCGACGGAACAAATACCGTTGTAAATACAGCAAATCAGCCTATTTTTGATGCCATTACTTATAATGATAGTAAAGAAAAATGGAACGATTACACGTACGCTTTTTCTGGAACTCATAAATTTAATACAGAAGGAAAAAATGTTTCTTTTGATTTTGAATATGAAACTTCAAAATTTAGATCCAATCAATTTCAAAGTGCAGATAATACTGCAAATGCAACTGTTGTAAATGACCGCAGAGGTTTTATTCCGTCTCAATTAAAAGTTTTTACTGGGAAAGTTGATTTTGTAAATCCTTTCAAGGAAAAACAATCTCTAGAATATGGTTTAAAAGCCAGCATCAAAAACAACGACAATCCTTCTGTTTACGAATATTACGATAACAATCAATGGTTAATCGATTTTAATTCGACCAATCATTTTGAATATAATGAACAAATTTATGCTGCTTACGCGAATTATAAATATCAGTTAGAAAAATTGAATATTCAGGTTGGTTTAAGAACGGAATATACTGCTATCAATATTGATCAGAAAACCTTAAATGAAGAACATAAGGATGATTATTTAAAATGGTTTCCTAGTCTTTCTTTAAAATATGAATTCACAAATAACCATTCTACTCACGCTTCTTACAGCAAAAGAATCAACAGACCTAGCCAATTTGATTTGAATCCGTTTCGATTTTACGATGATTCATTCAATTATTCGCAGGGAAACCCGAACTTGATTCCAGAGATTACACATGCAATGGAAATTGGTTATGCGTGGAAAAGTAACTTTATGGCTTCTCTTTATTTTAATAGCACCAAAGATGTTTTCACGGAAGTGTACAATTATAATCCAGACACCAATACGACGGTTACAACTCAAATAAATGTTGACAAATCATACAATTACGGAATCAACATTACCAATACAGCAGAATTTTACAAATGGTGGTCTGTGAATACATTATTGAATGTTTTTGAAAATAAATTCATGGGACAAGTTTTAAACAGTAACACCATTGATCCGATTATGACTTTGAATGTAAGTGTACAAAATTCGTTTACAATTAGTGATACTTGGAAAGCCGAAGGAAATGCGCAATATCAATCAAAATCTAATCTTGGAGTTTACCAAAGAGACGGTTTCTTCGATTTCAGCATCGGAATTTCAAAGCAAGTTTTAGCAAAAAAAGGAAATGTCAAATTAAATTTTACTGACGTTTTCAATACCAATAATTTCTACATTAAGTCTGTAGTTGCGCAAACGGGAATCGATAAAAGATATGATCTAGACAATCGTATTGCGACAATTGCATTTACATACCGCATTTAAAATTCGTTCTTTAAATACCTTGTTTTTTGTTTTTTTTTGTGTTAGTTAAGAGCCTGTTCCTTCAAACAGGCTCTTCTGTTTTTAGACGATTATAGTTGCTGAAAAACTTCAATCATTTCCTGAATCACAATTCTAATATCATTTTCTGAAGTTCTCCAATTTACAAAAGAAGCTCTGATTCCTTTTTTGTTTTGATAAAAAGTCGGCGTCATAAATACTTTTCCGCTATCATTTAATTTAATCAAAAATTGAGATACTTTATCTTGATTTTCATTTCCTTTTAAAGTAAAGCAAACATTATTCAAACGAATTGGAGCCAATAATTCGAAATATTCTTGTTCGATTAAAGCATTTGCAAAATGTAAAGCAAGTGCAGTACTGTTTTCAATTATATCTTTGTAACCTTCTTTTCCATACGCTTTAAGCGAAAACCAAGCCGGCAATGCGCGCAAACGTCTTGAGTTTTCTGGAAGAACATTCAAATAATTAAAATTCTCTAACGGATTTCCTAAATATGGCGCATTCGAATTCTGGAATGTCTCAATCTGAAGATTAAGATGTTCTTTTTTAATTAAATAAAAAGCACTTTCGTAAGGCACATTCAGCCATTTATGACAATCGATTGTAATGCTGTCTGCATCTTCCCAACCTTGCACCAAATGTTTGTGTTTTTCTGAAACTGCAGCAAATCCACCAAATGCAGCATCAATATGCCACCAGAATTTATATTTTTTTCTCAATTCTGAAATAGCTTCAAAATCATCAAAATCGGCTGTGTTTACAGTTCCTGCGCTCGAAATCAAAATGAAAGGTTTTCCATTTAAATGCTGAATATTTTTTTCTAAATCCGCAATATCTATTGCTTCTCTATTGCCTTCAACAGTTTTTATTAAAGTATAATTCTGGCTTCCAACTCCTAACATCGAAAGTGATTTTATAGAAGATGAATGCGGCGTTGCAGTCAAAATATTGATGGTTTCTGAAATTCCGTTTTTAGCAAAATCTTTTCCAAACTGTGCTCCAAACCATTGTCTTGCCACTCCCAAATTAGTAAAATTGGACATTGTTGCGCCCGTAACAAATCCGCCTGAAAAATGATCTGGCAACTCTAAAAGTTCTAATAGAAGATTGATTGTTTCTGCCTCAATTAAAGCCGAAACTCCCCCTTGACTGCTAAAAGCTTGCGGATTCTGATCGTAAACTGCAGCCAACCAATCTCCAACAATTGATGCAGGTGTCGAACCTCCTGTTACAAATCCCCAATATCTTGGTCCTGGCGAAGAAACCATCAAAGGCGCTAGTCTTTGATTGAATTCTTCTAAAGCTCCCAACGAACCTAATCCAAGCTCGTTTAATTCTTTTTGAGGATCTATGGAATATTTATTTGAAGTTGGAATATCTTCTATATTCTTCAGAAAATCAACTCCTGTTTGTTTTGTTTTATCCAAAATATTTTGGAAATCGTTTAGATCATGTTGTAATATTGAATTCATTTTATTCATCGTTGTTTAGTTTCACGCTGATTTATTCAGATGAAAGCAGATTAAACTAATTGTTTTTAAAGTAAATAGAAAATATTATGCTGATAAAGCTACCACTTGGTTTTCTCTGAGAATCTGGAAACCATCATCGAGCAAATTACATCGCCGTTTGCATTTAATAAAGTAGCAATTGGATCAACGAGAGTTCCTAAAATCATGGCGACAGGAAGTGCTTGTTCCATTGGAAAACCGTAAACTGTTATGGCTAAAATTTCTCCAATATAACCACCGTTTGGAATTCCACCTTCGACAATCGAAACAATTACTGTAATTCCAAGTGCTAAAAGAATGGTTGAAGGTTCTGTAAAATCCTTCCCAAACATGGCAAATAAAAAGGTTATTTTTAAGATGGATGACATACTCGAACCGTCTTTATGCAGAGGCGCACCAAGCGGGATTACTAAATTTCGGACATGTGCTGGAATTCCCATTTTTTCTGCCGCGTCTAAATTTGCTGGAATCGTGGCGATACTACTGCAAGTTCCTACTGCGGTTAAGGAAGGCGTTATATTATTACTCCAAAAAACATTGAAAGCTCTTTTTCCGCCAGCGACGAGTGCATACAAGCTAAAAAAGATAAAGAAATAAAAGATACAGGCCGCATAATAAACAGCCATAGGTTTTGCATAAACGCCAAGCAGCTGCGGTCCAAAAACACCAACTTGATAAGCAAAATAGGCTCCTAAACCAATTGGTGCAGATTTCATTATAATGTTCAAAAGCTGTTTCATTACTTCATTTCCAGAATCTAGAAAACTTTTGAAAGCATTTCCTTTTTCGCCTGATTGTAATGTTGCGAAACCAATTAAAAAAGAGAAAATTATAAGTGCCAACATACTTTTCCTCGATAATAATTCGAAGAAATCATTTGCAGTAAGCAGTTTCGCAATTTGATCTCCAGCCGATCCTGATTCAATTTTTTCAAACGGAATTTTAGTAATCGCTATATCTTGATGAATTGGAAAAAGATATACAGCACAAATCATTACAATTCCTGAAATAAGAATCGTCGCTAAAAAAACCAATATCATAATCACAAATAGTTTTCCTAGTTTTTCTGTTCGTTCCAAATTAGCAATCGAAGAACCAATTGTAAAAAATATAAGTGGAATAATGGCTGTAAAAAGTAAATTCAGAAATATATCACCAAGCGGTTTTATGATTAAAACATCTTCTCCGAAAACCAATCCGAAAATACTTCCGATTATAATTCCCCCAAGAAGCCATAAAATACTGCTATAACTCTGCAAAAAATTGATTTTCTTAACTTCCATAGTTGTAGATCAGAAAGATTAATAATAAATAATGAAAGTACTCAAAAAACTGCTGAGATTTTTTTGCCACAGATTAAAGGATTTACACAGATTAAAAATCCTCTCTAATCTTTTTAATCTGTGGCAAAAAAAATTATTTCTCCAGAACGATAGTTGTAAAAGCTCTATCAACCAATTCTCCTGTTTTACTTTTTACTTTTTCGGTCTGAGTTTCTGTGTATACAATTTTAAAAGACGTTTTTTTGATTAATTCCTGTGCTTTTTCAGTGCTATATAATTCAAATTCGAATTGTGTAAAAGGCAATTTTTTCATAAAATCTTCTTCTGCAAATGTCAAACAGAAGTTTCCATTTGGCTTTAAAACTCTGTAGATTTCCGAAAGTAATTCTTCAGGTTTTTGCCAAAAATAAATCGTGTTTACAGTAAATATTTTATCGAATAACTCATCTTCAAACGGAATTGTATTTCCATCATAAAGTGAAAAGAAAGCTTGTTTTTGAGAAACAAAATTTCGATTAATCTGGCGCCCTTCCTGAAACATCAATTCCGACATTTCCAGTCCGTAATATTTTAGTTTTTCAGCTTGTTCGAATAAAAATTCTACGTGACCAGCATTTCCGTGTCCTAGTTCTAGAATTCTGTTTTCGCTTGAAATATTAAGATTCTGAATCGAATGTTTAGTCATATTGATGTTCGTTTCGTTCATCATATTCCCCATTTCGATTCCTTTTTCTCCCGTTGGATGTTTTAGTTGTGAGGCTATGGCTTGTAATTCTTCTTGTTTCATGATCGTTAAAGTTAAATTCCAATATTTAAAATCTAAATTTCAAGCCTTGTTTGTCATTGCGAGGAACGAAGCAACCGCACTAAGAAAGGCACAAAAGATATGCAACGTGAGATTGCTTCGTTCCTCGCAATGACATTAAAAAACCTGACTTGCAATCTGACGAATATTCTCAGATTTACCCATTGAATAATAATGTAAAAACGGAACTCCGGCAGCTTTTAATTCTAATGATTGCTGAATTGCCCATTCGATTCCAACTTGTTTGATTTCAGCATTGTTTTTGCATTTATCTACAGCATCGATTAAATCTTCTGGCAAATCAATTCTGAAAATCTGCGGTAAAACTTGTAAATGTCTTTGAACAGCAATTGGCTTAATTCCAGGAATAATTGGAATTGTAATACCCATTTCTCTTGCTTTCTCTACGAAAGCAAAATATTTCGAATTATCAAAAAACATTTGTGTTACCACATAATCTGCTCCTGCATCCACTTTTTCTTTTAATCTTTTTAAATCTGATTGTAACGAAGGTGATTCCAGGTGCTTTTCAGGATAACCCGCAACACCAATACAAAAATCAGCTTTGTTATCAGCATCCATTACTTCATGAAGATATTTTCCGCAATTCAAATCTTTGATTTGACGAACCAAATCAACTGCGTAATGATTACCACCAGCTTTTGGTACAAAAGATTGTTCGTCTTTCATGGCATCGCCACGAAGCGCCATTACATTGTTGATTCCCAAATATTGACAATCAACAAGCATGTATTCAGTTTCTTCCTGAGTAAAACCACCGCAAAGCAAATGCGGAACGGTATCGACATTGTATTTATGTTTTATAGAAGCGCAAATTCCAAGCGTTCCCGGACGCATACGAGTCAGTTTTTTATCCAAAAGTCCGTTGCCTTTATCAATGTAAATATACTCTTCGCGAGAAGTCGTTACATCAATAAACGGCGGTTTAAACTCCATTAACGGATCGATATTATCGTACAATTCCTGAATGCTTTTCCCCTTTTGAGGCGGAATAATTTCAAATGAGAATAATGTTTTTCCTTTGGCGTTTTCTATATGTTCTGTTACTTTCATTCTTTTTTAGTTGATAGTTTTTGGTTGATTGTTGTTAGTTAATTTCAGGGTTTATTGATGCCAAACCATCAACCAACAACTGACAACCATTAACTATATTAATTTTTTATAGTAGTTAATAAACCCGTTTAATAACTTTTTACAAGTTTGAATCTGTGCTAACACGATACTAAATGTACTCTCATCAATATATTTTTGATCTAATGCCAAATAATATTGAGTTTCTAATTCATACAACGATCCTCTTGAAATGTGAAGAAAATGTATTGTTTCTTTTGATGTCTGTCGTCCACAACCCTCAGCAATATTTGATGGTATTGAAACCGCAGCTCTTCTCATTTGATTAGTCAATCCAAACAATTCTTCTTTTGGAAACAATTTAGAAGAATCATACAATAAATTCACCAATTTCCGAGCTTCCATCCAAACTTCTAATTTATTGTATTCCATTTTTTATTAGTTGTTGGTTGTTAGTTGAAAGTTGATAGTTTTTAGATTTCGAATAAGTCCGACAACCAAAAACCATCAACCATCAACTATTCTAGTCCGCAATATTAGGATTCAACCATTTCATGGCGTAATCCGTTGGAACATTGCGTCGTTTGGCGTAATCTACAACCTGATCTTCTTTTATTTTTCCGAGTCCGAAATATCGGCTTTTTGGGTTTCCGAAATAATATCCTGAAACTGATGAAGCTGGCCACATCGCCATGCTTTCTGTCAGCGTTACTCCTATTTCTTCGGCCACATTTAAAAGCTTCCAGATTGTTGGTTTTTCCAAGTGATCTGGACAAGCTGGATAACCCGGAGCCGGACGAATTCCTTTATAATTTTCTTTAATCAATTCTTCGTTGGTTAAAGATTCTTCACTATCATAACCCCAGAAATCTTTACGAACTTTTTCGTGAAGATATTCGGCGAAAGCCTCAGCAAAACGATCGGCAAGCGCTTTCACCATAATCGAATTATAATCGTCTAAATTCTTTTCGTATTCCGCTGCCCATTCGTCAACACCAAAACCAGTTGTTACGCAGAAAGCTCCCATATAATCATCTATTCCACTTTCTTTTGGCAGAATAAAATCGGCTAAAGCAATGTTTGGAGCGCCTTTTGTTTTTTGTGACTGCTGACGAAGCGTTAAGAATTTCTCCAGAACTTTTCCGTTTTCATCACGCAATTCGATATCGTCATCATCAACTTGATTCGCAGGGAAAATGCCGTAAATACCTTTAGCTTTTAGTTTTTTCTCTTCTAAAATTACTTTCAACATTGCCTGAGCATCGGCAAAAACAGAAGTTGCTTGTTCGCCCACAACCTCATCCGTTAAAATCGCCGGATATTTTCCGTACAATTCCCAAGTTTGAAAAAATGGTGTCCAGTCGATATATGGAACCAAAACATCTAAGTCAACTTCGACAGTTTGTTTGCCAATTACTTTTGGTTTAGTCGGAGTATATTCAGACCAATCCAATGGTAATTTATTTTTACGGGCGTCTTCAATCGTCAGGAAGTTTTTATCTCTCGAACGATTTAAGAATGTTTCTCTAAACGAATCATATTCTGCACGAATATCTGCCGCATATATTTTTCGGTTATGATCTAAAAGATTTCCTGCAACAGTAACAGCTCTCGAAGCATCGTTTACGTGAATTACCGTTTCTCTGTATTGAGGAGCAATTTTCACGGCTGTATGCGCGCGCGAAGTCGTTGCACCGCCAATCATAATCGGGATTTTAATTCCTTGTTTGTCTAATTCTTTAGCCAGATATACCATTTCGTCAAGTGAAGGCGTGATCAGTCCGCTTAAACCGATAATATCTACATTATGCTCAATCGCAGCGGCAATAATTTTTTCTGGGGCAACCATAACACCAAGATCTACAATCTCATAATTGTTACAAGCCAAAACCACCGAAACGATATTTTTACCAATATCGTGAACGTCACCTTTTACAGTTGCCATCAAGATTTTTCCGTTTCCTTGTTTGTCTCCGGCTTGTTTACTCGCTTCAATAAACGGCAATAAATAAGCAACCGCTTTTTTCATTACACGAGCCGATTTTACAACCTGAGGCAGGAACATTTTTCCGCTTCCAAATAAATCTCCAACGACATTCATTCCCGTCATCAAATTGATTTCGATAACTTCAATTGGTTTTGTTGCTGCTAAACGTGCTTCTTCAACATCTTCTTCAATAAAAGCATCAATTCCTTTTACCAATGAATGTGTGATACGTTCCTGAACCGTTCCAAAACGCCATTCCTGAACTACTTTTTCATCGCTCTTTGCTTCGCCTTTTACATTTTCTGCAAAATCCAAAAGTCGTTCTGTCGCATCGTCTCTTCTATCTAAAATTACGTCTTCAACGTGTTCTAATAAGTCTTTCGGAATATCATCGTAAATCGTTAACATCTCCGGATTTACGATTCCCATCGTCATTCCGTTTTTAATCGCGTGGTATAAAAACACCGAGTGCATGGCTTCACGAACCGTATCATTTCCTCTAAAAGAGAACGAAACGTTACTCACTCCACCGCTGATATGAGCATGAGGCAGGTTTTCACGAACCCATTTTGTTCCTCTAAAAAAGTCCAAAGCATTTAAGCGATGTTCTTCCATTCCCGTCGCAACCGGGAAAATATTCAAATCGAAAATAATATCCTGTGGAGGAAAACCAACTTTGTTCACCAAAATATCATACGAACGCTGACAAATCTCCACTCTACGATCGTAATTATCCGCCTGACCAACTTCGTCAAAAGCCATGATAATAGCCGCCGCTCCGTAACGTTTTATTAGTCGTGCGTGATGAATAAAAGCTTCTTCTCCTTCTTTTAACGAAATCGAGTTGACAACGCTTTTTCCTTGTACTACTTTTAGACCGGCTTCGATGATTTCCCATTTCGAACTGTCGATCATAATTGGCACTCTCGAAATATCTGGTTCTGCCGCGATTAAATTCAAAAATTTAGTCATTGCCTGAACACCATCAAGCATTCCTTCATCCATATTAATATCGATGATTTGTGCTCCACCTTCTACCTGTTGTCTTGCAATATCAAGCGCCTCGTCATATTTCTCTTCCTTGATTAATCTCAAGAATTTTCTTGAACCGGTTACATTCGTACGCTCGCCAACATTCACGAAAACACTTTCCGGCGTGATAATCAACGGTTCTAATCCTGATAATACAAGGTCTCTTCTTTTTTCTGTCATTTCTTTTTAAAGTTACTGAGATTCTAAGATGCTTAGATTCTAAGTTTTTTATTCTATTTTCTTTCCTGCAAGGTTTTTAAAACCTTGTAGGTATATTCGTTTTCAATATTTTAATTTGGGCGTGTCCCTCCGGGTCGGGCTATCCGTTACAAGTCCTCGCTCTTCCTTCGTCAGGCTGTGGGCTTTTCACTTCTATCCCTCACGCAAACTCGGTTTCATAAGACGATTTATCTTTTTCCGAGATAATATTAGTAATTAAACCATCCTTTTTGATCTCCTTCTTGATAAATACTTTTTACCGCTTCATCATCAATTTTATATTTCTTAGAAATTTCCTTTTCATATTTTTTTGACAATTCATCTAATTTTTTCGCATAATTATCAGTATCAAAATTAGTCGTGTATGGATAAATCTTATCTAATTTTTCTCTTGCTCTAGTTTCTGTATTTGCTAATTCTTGATATATTTTTTTCCTCAAATCATAGCTCAATCCCAAACTAGACTTTTTTTCAGATTCATTTTTCAAATGCTCTTCAAAATTATCAGCAATTAAAAAATTTGCTACATATGATGTTTTATTATTACTTACTGCTATTTCTTTTGTCACTTCACCTTTTGAAGGACTATAAGTTGCCATAGCCACATCATATGAACCATTAATTAAATTCTTATCACTGTACAGCCATATTGTTAAATCATCAATATCATAATCTTCAGATATAATGTTTTCAATTAATTTAGTTAGCAAAGGTTCTATTTGTTCTCTAGTAATTTTATTAGAAACTAAATATTTAAATGCAAACTTTTTATTTAGTGGAGCATCTGCATCCATTGATGTTTTTACACTTATATTTTCTTTTTTGATTAAAGAATATTCAGGTAATTCAACTTCCACTTCCTTGTTAAATGTTTTAACTTCAGCTTCTTTCGGTAATTCTTTTAAAATTTTACTTTCTACAGATTTATCATCTGTTTTTTTACAAGATAAAATAGAAATTAAAACACTGAATAAAATCAACTTTTTCATAATTCGTAGCTAAATATTTCATTCAAATACTGCTAAAACCTTGCAGGAAGTGGAAATCGTTACGCAATAACCGGCGCAACTCTCGGTTTATAATTCTTTGCAACCTCAGCCATTAATCGAATATGATCTGGAGTTGTTCCGCAACAACCTCCAATGATATTAATTAAATTATCTTCTAAATATTCTTTGATAAAAGCCTGAGTTTGTTCTGGCGTTTCATCGTATTGTCCGAAAGCGTTTGGCAATCCTGCATTTGGATGCGCTGAAACATTAAAACTTGTATTGTGTGCTAATGTTTTTAAATACGGTTTCAGCAAATCGGCTCCAAGAGCGCAATTGAAACCAACGCTTAATAACGGAATATGCGAAACCGAAATCAAAAACGCTTCAACTGTCTGCCCAGAAAGTGTTCTTCCTGAAGCATCTGTAATCGTTCCTGAAACCATAATTGGAATATCAAGATTACGTTCTTCTTTTACTTCTTCGATTGCAAAAAGTGCTGCTTTTGCATTTAAGGTATCAAAAATCGTTTCTACCAAAAGTAAATCACAGCCACCATCCATTAAAGCTTCTGCTTGTTGTTTGTACGCAATTCTTAAATCGTCAAACGTTACGGCTCTGTAACCCGGATCGTTTACATCTGGAGACATACTTGCTGTACGGTTTGTTGGCCCGATTGAACCAGCCACAAAACGTGGTTTTTCTGGATTTTTTGCGGTAAACTCATCGGCCACTTGTCTTGCGATTTTTGCCGATTCGTAATTTAGCTCGTAAACCAAATCTTCCATATGATAATCGGCCATACCGATTGTCGTTCCTGAGAAGGTATTGGTTTCTACAATGTCTGCGCCAGCTTCGTAATAAGCGGCATGAACGTCGCGAATCGCTTGCGGTTGTGTTAGGGATAGTAAATCGTTGTTTCCTTTTAATGGATGCGGGAAATCTTTGAAACGCTCTCCTCTGAAATCTTCTTCGGAGAAATTATAGCGTTGCAACATTGTTCCCATTGCTCCGTCAAGGATTAGGATATTTTTTTTTATTGCTTCTTGAATTGTTATTGCCATGGCTTCTTTTTTTAGCTTCTAAGATACTGAGGTTCTAAGATGCTAAGTTTTTTTATTATGATTGTGAAGGTTCTTTTAAACCCGACAGGTTTTAAAAACCTGTCGGGTTTGACCTTCGATATTTTTTTTTCACATTAATTCCAAAAGTGCACTATTGCCGGCTCATTAGCCCCGATTGAAGTGGAAATCATTTTGCTTTTTTCTTTAAAAAGCAAAATGATTGCAACGTAAAGCGGGAACTATTAACTGCAAAAATGCGCCAATGATTCGCTCCTGATACAGAATCTGTTTCAGTAAATATTATATGTTATCGAGAAAAGTTTTGAGAAATACGAGTATGTATTTGTGTTATCTATCTTTAATACTGGAAAATGTCGTATAAAGTAGAATTTAGCACCTTCTTTATGATAAAGGGTTGCTAAGGTTTCATCGGGTCTATCCCTCCGCCTTTCGTGATAACTGACAATAATTTTAAGAACAGTGCAAAGGTATGAAATAGGCTTTCGATTTGCAAATGTTTTTTTTAAGGTTCTGAGGGGCTGAGAGGCTAAGGTTCTAAGTTTTTTTTCTTTTTACACAATTTAGCTCCAGAGGAGCATAATATTTATAGAAAAACGACGAGCACAACACAAAAGCTCCAGCGGAGCGAAATATATGTCGCTCCGCTGGAGCTCTTTTGCAAACGAATAATTTCTTTTCTATAAATATTTCATCCCTCTGGGATTCTTCATGGTAATTAAAAAAGCCCAAACTTTAAAAAATTTGGGCTTTACAATATTTAAAAAACTTAGCGCCTCAGTCCCTCAGAACCTCAGCACCTCAGATTAAACTATCGCTTTCACAACCGCTTTTGGCGCTTCTTTACGTGTTCCGTCGAAACCGTCTACACCAGAAACTGTTGTATATTTCAATACATATTTTTTACCTGGATTGATGATTCCGTATGCGGCCTGGCACATTAAAGTTGCTTCGTGGAAACCACAAAGAATTAATTTTAATTTTCCTGGATATGTATTGATGTCTCCAATGGCAAAGATTCCCGGAATGTTAGTTTGGTAATCTAATGCGTTGTTTACTTTGATCGCATTTTTCTCGATTTCTAATCCCCAGTCTCCGATTGGTCCTAATTTTGGCGTTAATCCGAAAAGTGGGATGAAATAGTCGCATTCGATTTTACGGTGTGCGCCGTTTTCTTCGATATCTAATGACTCAACGTGTTCAGCACCGTTGATTCCGATAACTTCTGCTGGTGTAATTAATTTAATTTTTCCAGCTGTTTTTAATTCCTGTACTTTTTCTACAGAATCTAAAGCGCCTCTGAATTCGTTTCTTCTGTGAATTAAAGTTACTTCTGAAGCTACATTTGCTAAGAAAATTGACCAGTCTAATGCTGAATCTCCTCCTCCTGCAATAACAACCCTTTTATCTCTGAATTTCTCAGGATTTTTGATGAAGTATTTTACTCCTTTATCTTCATAAAACTCGATATCTTCGATAAGTGGTTTACGAGGTTCAAAACTTCCTAAACCTCCAGCGATAGCAATAACTGGTGCATGAAATTTAGTTCCTTTATTTGAAGTTACAATGAAACTTCCGTCTTCTTGTTTATCGATTGTTTCAGCACGTTCTCCTAAAGTAAAACCTGGCTCAAATTGTTTGATTTGTTCCATTAAACCGTCTACTAAATCTCCGGCTAATACTTCTGGGAATCCAGGAATATCATAAATTGGTTTTTTAGGATATAACTCTGATAGTTGTCCTCCTGGTTGTGGAAGTGCATCTAAAATGTGGCATTTTAATTTTAACAATCCTGCCTCGAATACGGCAAATAAACCTGTTGGTCCTGCTCCAATTATAAGTATATCTGTTTTAATCATTATGTTGTTGTTTATAATCATTCTTAATAACGCAAAGAAACGAATAAATCCTTGTACTTTCAATGATTTTTGTCATTTATTTCTTTACGAAACTTTTTTACTCTTTATTTTTTAATGAAGAGGTTATCTCGTTCATTCTTTTAACTTTCTCTTCGAAATTGCCTTTAAGCGTTTTTCTATACTCATTAAGATTTTCAACCATTTGATTGATATCTTCTGGAATTACTTCCTCAAAAAACTCACGAAGCCTTTTGGCTGTTGTTGGCGATTTTCCGTTTGTCGAAATAGCGATTTTTACGTTTCCTTTTGTTACGATTCCGCCCAAATAATAATCACATAAGTCTGGTGTATCTGCTATATTGCAAATCAAATAACGTTCTCTCGCTAAATCGTAAACTCTTTTATTTACTTTCAAATCGTCTGTACAGGCAATTACCATGTGACGTTTTTTAAGCATTTTCTTTTTGAACTTCGCTTCCGTCAATTTAATTGAAGGATGATTTTCTGCTAAAACTTTAATTTCTAAATGAAAGTCAGGTGCTACGACCTCAACATTTGCATTTGGACTTGACTTTAGCAAAAAAGAAAGTTTCTCTAAACCTACATTTCCTCCGCCCACAATTAAAACGTTCAGATTATGAAGTTTTAAGAATATAGGATATAATTCGTTCTGTTCCATTTTAATTTAATTTCATCTAAACAAAATTAGATGATTTACCAATCAGATGCTCCTAACGGTGCATTTTTATTGGGAACATTATTTTTTTCTACCGACCAAATGTTCCTTACGGAACATTTTATCAAGTTCTTTCTTTTGACAAAATTCTTCGTAAAATCCTTTTAATTTATGGCTTTCTCTAACAACTTCACCTAAAACAATGATCGCTGGTGAACCTAATTCTTTTTCTTTTACAACTTCTAATATTGAATCTACGGTTCCAACGCCTACTTTTTCTTCCGAAGTTGTTCCGTTTTGAATTATCGCTACGGGTAAATTTCCTTTATCTTCTTTTTGAAACAAATCAATAATTTGAAGCAATTTGTGCATTCCCATCAAGATTACAACTGTTGCAGAAGATTGTGCAGCTAAAGCTACGTCTGACGATAATTTTCTATCAGAAGTTGTTCCGGTAATTGCCCAAAAACTTTCTGAAACGCCGCGTTTTGTAATCGAAATTCCCTGACTTGCAGGAACGGCAACTACTGATGAAATTCCGGGAACTACGATCGTTTCAATTCCGAAACTTTCTGCAAATTCTATTTCTTCGCTTCCTCTTCCGAAAATGAATGGATCTCCGCCTTTTAATCGAACTACATTTCCGTAAGTCAAAGCGTTATCTACAATCAACTGATTGATTTGATCTTGCGTATAAGCATGATTTCCGATTCTTTTTCCAACAAAAATTCGGATCGCATTTTTTGGTGCATAATCCAGAATTTCTTCATTCGCCAAAGCGTCGTATAAAACCACATTTGCTTCAGCCAATGCTTTTACAGCTTTCAGCGTAAGTAAATCGGGATCGCCCGGACCTGCACCGACTAAAGTTATTTTGGGTTTTATATTAAGCATTTTCTAATTCCTGAGCTCTGAAAGTTTCGATTTTATCAAAGAAAACTACTGCCTGAGCAATGTAATCTTTAGCGAAAGCTTCTGATGGTTCATTTTTATTGATTTGGTAAACCAAATCTTTAAAAGTTGAGTTTAATTCGATTTTATTGTTTTCAACAAAAACAGTATCAAACAAGTCTACAATTCCTGCGTGGTGATTTGTTTTTTGGTTTTCTGACAATAACAAAGCTTTTGCACCGTTTACAAATCCTGCGTAAGCATGATAAATTGCATCTGACCATTTTTGGTTGTCGAAAGATTCCTGAGCTAGGATTAATTTCTCTTTAGCTTCAAACAATAATGTCGCCACTAAATCGATCACAACTCCAGCACATTCCCCAACTCCAACTGCTTTTACGTAATTGTCTGCGTTACCCCAATCCACAAAATCAGCTTCTGTTAAATTGGTTACATCTGCAAAAGGTTTTAAGATTTCGTAGAAATATTTTTCTCCTTTTGTATCATAATAATCAAGGAATTTTTGTCCACTTCCGTTAGCATCAAAATCATTTAAGATGGTACGTAATGCATCTGGTCCTCTACGGCTAGGCACTTTGATTACTTTATCTGCAAATCGTCCTGCTCCATTTCCTAATCTTCCTCCGCCCAATAAAACTTGTAAAGCCGGAGCAACTAGTTTTCCTGAGTTGATTGACATTCCCTGGAATCCAATTGCCGACATATTATGCTGTCCGCAGGCATTCATACAACCTGAAATTTTAATTTCGATTTCGCGATTGTTTAAATACTGAGGATATTCGGCACCTAAAACTCTTTCTAATTCTTCTGCAATACCGGTACTACTTGCAATCCCCAAATTACAAGTATCAGTACCCGGACATGCCGTAATATCTCCAATTGAATTATATCCTAGCTGAACAAAATCCAACTTCGCTAATTCTTGATAAAAGAAAGGAAGATTCTCTTCTTTTATGTGACGTATTACAATATTTTGACGCAATGAAAAACGTAATTCATTTGCTCCGTAATTCTTAATTAAATCGGCTAATAATCTCGCTTTATCAGTGTAAAAATCTCCTAATAAAACTTTGATTCCGATAGCATAATAACCGTCTTGTTTCTGCTTGATTACATTCGATTTTTTCCACGCTTCATATGCTTCAGTATCTTCGATTGTAACTTGCGGAACTTCTAATAACGGTTCTGGAATTGGTCCGTCGAAAGCAGTTGTATCAATTTCGTATGTTTCAAAAGCAATGGCTTTTTTCTCTTTTTCAACCAAATCAAGGAAAACATCTCTTCCCATTTCTTTGATTAAGAATTTCATACGCGCTTTCATTCTTTTGGCACGTTCTCCGTATCTGTCGAAAATACGGATAATTCCTTCTGCTGTTGGAATGATTTCGTTTACCGGAACGAATTCTGAAAGCAATTCGGCATGTGCTGGCTGAGATCCTAAACCTCCCCCGAACATGATTTTGAAACCTTTTTGTCCGTCTTTAATTTTCGGAATAAATCCTAAATCGTGTAAATAACTCAAAGCCGTATCTTCGTCTGAAGATGAGAACGAAATTTTGAATTTACGCCCCATTTCCTGACAGATTGGGTTTCTTAACAGATATTGAAAAAGTCCGTGTGCATAAGGCGAAACATCAAATGGTTCGTTTACGTCAACTCCAGCCAATTCGCTTCCTGTGATATTTCTAACGGTGTTTCCACAAGCTTCACGAAGCGTGATATCGTCTTTAGCCAAATCTGCCCAAAGCTCCGGCGTTCTGTCTAAACTCACATAGTGAATCTGGATATCCTGACGTGTTGTAATGTGCAAACGCCCTGTAGAATATTCATCAGAAACCTGAGTAATACGCACCAATTGCTCGCTGGTTACTTTTCCATAAGGCAATTTGATACGAATCATCTGAACGCCTTCCTGACGTTGCCCGTAGATTCCACGCGCTAAACGAAGACTACGAAAACGCTCATCATCAATTTTTCCTCCACGGAATAAGTGAATCTTTTTTTCTAATTCGATAATCTCCTTCTGAACTACCGGATTTTCTATTTCTGTTCTAAAACTTTCCATTTCTCTTTTGAGTTTTTGGTTGTCGGTTGATGGTTGTTGGTTGTTGGCTGTAAAAACCATCAACTATCAACCAAAAACCATCAACTATCTGATGAAACCTACTCCTGCTGTTGTGTTTGTTGCTGTATCAATTAAGATGAAAGCTCCGTTTGATTTGTTTTCGTTGTATGAATCAAAGTATAACGGTTTGCTTAATTTGATCGTTACTTCTCCAATTTCGTTGATTGCTAATTGAGAAGCTTCTGTTGTTCCAGAGTAATCTGTTGCAATTGTATTTTTGATGCTTTCTACTTTTGCTAAAACTCTATTTGTATTGTGTTGTACCAAATATTTAGTTCCAGGAACCAGTTTTTTACTGTCCATCCAGCAAACTGTCGTTGTAATGTCTTTTTCAATTTTTGGAAGCTCATCTGATTTTACAATCATATCCCCTCTTGTAACATTGATATCATTTTCTAATTCGATTGTAATCGAAGAACCTGCAACGGCTTCGTCAAATGTTTTATCGAAAAAGTGAATTTTTGACACTTTTGATTCTGTTAAAGAAGGAAGAACCGTTACTGCATCTCCAACTTTAATCGAGTTTCCGTATAATTTTCCTGCGTAACCTCTAAAATCGTGGTATTCTTCTGTTTTTGGACGAATAACTGTCTGAACTGGGAAACGTGCTTTTCCTGCTTCAAAAACATCCGAAGCATGTAATCCTTCTAAATGTTCTAAAACGGTTTGTCCATCATACCAAGGCATATCTTTTGACTGATCAACAACGTTTCCGCCGTTGATTGCACTTAACGGAATGTAACTTACGTTTTGTTCCTTGAAAGTACTTTTTGCATTTAATGCCTGAAAATCGGCTTTGATTTTATTGAAAACTTCTTCTGAATAATCAACCAAATCCATTTTGTTAATCGCAACGATTACTTCTTTTACTCTCAATAAATTATTGATAAAAAAGTGACGGTATGTTTGCTCGATAACACCTTTTCTGGCATCAATTAAAATGATCGAAACCTGAGAAGTCGAAGCTCCTGTAACCATGTTTCTTGTATATTCTACGTGACCCGGAGTATCGGCAATAATGTAACTTTTCTTTGCAGTCGAAAAATATATATGCGCAACATCAATCGTGATTCCTTGTTCTCTTTCTGCCACTAAACCATCTGTAGCCAAAGAAAAATCAAGGTAATCGTATCCTTTTTGTTTACTGCTTTTTTCGATTGCTTCTATTTTATCAGTAGTCAATGATTTTGTATCGTACAATAATCTCCCGATCAAAGTACTTTTTCCGTCATCTACACTTCCTGCTGTTGCTATTTTTAAAACGTCCATTCTAATATTTTTGTTTCAGGTTTAAAGTTTCATGTTCTCTCAAAACTTATAAATCTGTATGTTTTTGTTTTCTTGATTCTACTTTTAAATTTCGTTCCGAATTGCATTTACAATTAACAATTCATAATTAACAATTATTAAAAGTATCCCTGTTGTTTTCTCTTTTCCATTGCGGCTTCAGAACGTTTATCATCGATTCTGGCTCCTCTTTCGGAAATGGTTGATTCTCTGATTTCGCCTACAACTTCTTCGATTGTTGCTGCGTAAGATTCAACTGCTGCTGTACAACTCATATCTCCAACGGTTCTGAAGCGAACAATTCTTTCTTCGATTTGTTCGTCTTCTTCTTGGTACACAAAAGGAGAATGCGACCAGATTAAACCGTCTCTCAAAAAAACTTTTCTTTTATGTGAAAAATAGATTGAAGGAATTTCGATGTGTTCTTTTTCGATATAACTCCAAACATCTAATTCTGTCCAGTTTGAAATTGGGAAAACACGAACGTTTTGTCCATTTTCAATTTTTCCATTCAAAATATCAAACAACTCAGGTCTTTGATTTTTTTCGTCCCATTGTCCGAAATCATCACGAACAGAGAAAATACGTTCTTTCGCTCTTGCTTTTTCTTCATCACGACGCGCTCCACCAATACAAGCATCAAACTTAAATTCTTCAATTGCATCTAAAAGTGTTGTAGTCTGCAAGCTGTTTCTACTAGAATATTTTCCAGTTTCTTCAACTACTTTGCCTTCATCAATAGCATCCTGAACATTACGAACGATTAATTCTAAACCTAATTCTTCTACCAATTTGTCTCTGAAAGCAATTGTTTCAGGGAAATTGTGTCCCGTATCAACATGCAACAGAGGAAACGGAATCTTAGCAGGGAAAAATGCTTTTTGCGCCAAACGCACTAATGTAATAGAATCTTTTCCTCCTGAGAAAAGTAAAACCGGTTTGTCAAACTGTGAAATTACTTCTCTGAAAATGTATATCGCTTCACTCTCTAAAGCGTTTGTTTTTAATACTGAACTCATTGTTTTTTTGTTTGATATTTTTGTTGTGAAAAAATTTGTTTCAGGTTTAAAGTTTCAAGTTTTCACCTGATCTAAAATCTCCACTCTTTATTCTATTCTCTTTATTTTACCCCGGATTAAAATCCGGCGCTACAATATGGATCGTTCCTTCGGAACTTTAAATCTATATTCTTTATTCTATTTTCTTGCCTCTTGATTCTTTACTCTTTTTTAGCGCTATGCAAACCACACTCTTTATGGCTTGATTCCCACCACCATCTTCCAGCTCTTATATCTTCTCCAGGGAAAATTGCTCTGGTACAAGGCGCACATCCAATACTTACGAAACCTTGTTTATGCAAAGTATTTTGAGGAACATTGTTTTCTGACAAATACGTTTCAACTTCTTTTAAAGTCCATTTTAGTAACGGATTGAATTTTATGATTTCGAAGTTTCCGTCATATTCAAACAAATGTAAATCTTGTCTGTTTTCTGATTGTTCGGCTCTTAAACCCGTAATCCAAACTGAATTTCCTGCCAAAGCTTTTCTTAACGGAACTACTTTTCGAATAAAACAACATTCTTTTCTGTTTTCAACTGAATCATAAAAGCTGTTTGGCCCTTTTGTTTTCAGAAGATTTTCTACTGAAGCTGCTTCTGGAAAAAAAACTTCGATTGGTCTTTTGTATTTTTTTAATGTTTTATGAAAAACATCGTAAGTTTCCTGAAATAATCTTCCGGTGTCTAAAGTAAAAACGGTAATATCAGTATTACTTTTGGCAATAAAATCTGTAATTACCTGATCTTCCTGTCCGAAAGAAGTCGAAAAAATTACTTTTCCCGGAAACTCTTTTGCTAAAAAAACTAAGGTTTCGTCAAGCGAAAGAGCTGCAGTTTTCTCTAATAATTCTTGTACAATAATCGCACTCATAATCTCTCTTCCTTCCTAAAATTATTTTTATAATAATTTAGATAATGTTTTTAAACTCAATAATATAATTAGAATTCCAACAGCAATCATCATTGGTTTTCTTTTGATTTTATTTACTAAAAATGCTGCTAATGGCGCAGAAATAACTCCTCCTAAAATTAATCCGATGATAACTTGCCATCCAATAATTCCTCCAAAAAGCATGAACGTAATACCACTTGCAAAAGAAATAGCAAACTCAGCTGCATTTACAGAACCAATAGTATATCTCGGATTTCTTCCTCTTCCTAATAAAGTTGAAGTTACAATTGGCCCCCAACCTCCGCCTCCAACAGAATCCATAAAACCTCCGAAAACGGCTAAAGCGCCTAATTTTTTTGTTTTCTTTTTTACGATACTTTTTCTCAATGCTTTTCTAATGATGACAATAGCCAAAACAATCATATAAACTGCAATAAACGGCTTAATAACATCTCCATTAATAACATCCGACAATAAATAAGCTCCTGTGATAGAACCTAAAACTCCTGGAATCAATAAATGCTTTACCAATTTTTTATTGATATTTCCAAATCGGTGATGCGAAAGCGCCGATGCTCCTGTTGTAAACATTTCCGAAACGTGAACTGCCGTACTACTCACAACTGGCGGAACTCCATAAGCCAATAAAAATGACGTTGAAGTCGCTCCGTAACCCATCCCTAAAGTTCCATCAACCAACTGGGCAAAAACTCCGATAGCGAAAAACACTAAAAATTCCGCATTAAATCCTTCTACCAATGCACTCCACGAAAATTCAGCGTGATGATTGTATATTAATGTAGCTACTAAACCTAACAATAAAACAACAGGTATCACAACCCATAAATTTTCCTTTGATAAAGCATTTGACTTTATCTCAGTGTTGTTTAATTTAAGTTCATTTTCCATAATTTAAGAATGTGTATTTTTCTTAAAAAATCCATTACCCTATCGGCTTAGTAGATTACTTTGCAAAAGTACTATATATTTTGAAATATCAAAACAATATATTTACTTTTTTACAAAAGCTACTACCCTAAAAACATGATAAAAGAATTTTTAATAAAGGATTAATAATTTATTTAACAAATTATACACTGCTTCATCAGATTGTAACAGCATACTTTAATTTTGTGATTTGTAAAAATACAAATTTAATCTCTACCAAATCTATAGGATAATTATAAAATTGTTATTATTTTAGCACCAAATATTTTTTATGGATTTTCAGATTGGTCTTGTCATTGCGGGTTTAGTTGTTGGATTTATTGTTGGATTAACTGGTGTTGGTGGAGGTTCTCTTATGACTCCAATTTTATTATATTTTGGAATTCCTCCAACAAAAGCAGTAGGCACAGATTTACTATATGCCGCTTTTACAAAAGCGGGAGGTGTATTTGTACACAATAAAAAAGGAAATATCAATTGGAAGATTACCGGCTGGCTTACTTTAGGCAGTGTTCCCGCAGCATTGGTAACCTTGTGGATTTTAAATAGTATCAAGACTGATATTGAAACTATAAATCGCGTAATTAAATACAGTTTAGGATGGGCTTTATTGTTTACTTCGATTGCTATTATATTCAAAAAGAAACTTTTAAATTTTTCTCAAAAACATGCAGGAGATAAATTTCACAACGAAAGTACCACTCAAAACATATTGACAATCGGAATTGGAGTTTTATTAGGAGCAACTGTAACTTTGACATCGATTGGAGCTGGAGCACTTGGAACTGTAACTTTATTTTTCCTTTATCCTCTTTTACCAACACCTCGTTTGGTTGGAACTGAAATTGCTCACGCCGTACCTTTAACACTTGTCGCTGGAATTGGACATGCTTCTATGGGGAATTTAGATTTAGCTTTATTGGGACAATTATTATTAGGATCGCTTCCTGGAATCTATATTGGAAGCAGTTTAAGCGGAAAAGTTCCCGATTCTTTTCTTAGAAATGCCATTGCAGTAATGCTTTTTATGGCAGGATATAAATTGATTTTTTAAATTCAAAAACATTAAAAAAAAGACCATTTCGAAAATTTGAAATGGTCTTTTTTATTTATGTTTAAAAGCAATTACTAAAACGCAATATCTGCCAAAGAATTACTTTCTAATATTTTAAGTGTATTATCACGAACTTCGGTCATTAAGCGTCGTGCTGCACAAGTAGATTCATCATCACAATCGTCGCATCTTTCGTAGAAATTATGACTTGCACAAGGCAATAACGCGATTGGACCTTCTAAAATACGATAGACTTTAGCCATACTAATATCTTTCGGATCTTTAATTAAATAATAACCGCCGCCTTTTCCTTTTTTTGCTCCAAGAAAACCAGAATTTCTTAAAAGCAACAAAATACTTTCTAAAAATTTAATCGAAATATGTTCACTTTTTGCAATTTCTGCTATCTGTACAGGTTCGTTATTTTCTCTTCTGGCTAAATAGGTTAAAGCTTTAATTCCGTATTTTGTTTTCTTTGAAAGCATTTTTATATTTTAGATTTCAGATTGTAGATTTTAAATTATTCCTAAAATAAACAAGCTTCATATTATTCTGCAACAAAAATAGACTTTTTAAATGAGAATAACATCTATATTCTACTTAATCTATCTTATTTAAAAAACGAGGTGTTTTTGATTCATAAAAAAACGATTTTCAACAGCCAAAAATTACTGCTAAAAATCGTCTTTTAAATATTTGAAAATTGAAATATATAATTAAGCTAAAGCTTGTTTTAAATCTGCAATTACATCTTCTACCGTTTCTAAACCAACAGAAACACGAACCAAACCTTGCGTAATTCCAACCGCCAATTGATCTTCTTCAGATAATTTGCTGTGCGTTGTAGAAGCTGGATGCGTTACAATAGTTTTTACATCGCCAATATTTGCAGAAAGAGAACATAATTTAATTTTGTCCAAAAATTTTCGTCCAGCCTCAAGACCGCCTTTAATTTCGATTGCAATAATGTTACCGCCTAAACGCATTTGTTTTTTGGCAATTTCATATTTTGGATGTGATTTCAAGAATGGGTATTTCACACTTTGAACATTCGGATGACTTTCTAAAAATTCTGCTACTTTTAAGGCATTTTCACAATGCTTATCTACACGAACAGCCAAAGTCTCTAAACTTTTTGATAAAACCCAAGCGTTAAATGGTGACAATGCTGGTCCTGTATTTCTTGAAAACAAATAAATTTTACGAATTAACTCAGCTTCTCCAACTGCAACTCCTCCTAAAACACGACCTTGTCCATCCATTAATTTTGTTGCTGAATGTACTACAATGTGTGCTCCGTATTTAATTGGCTGCTGAATATATGGCGTTGCAAAACAGTTATCAATTATTAAAATCAAATTGTGCTTTTTTGCGATCGCTCCTAATAATTCTAAATCAATTACATCTACACCAGGATTTGTTGGCGTTTCTGCATATAGAATTTTAGTATTTGGTTGAATAAAACTTTCAATTGTTTCTGGCTTATTGATATCAAAATAAGAAGTTTCGATTTTCCATTTTGGAAAATAAGTCATGAATAACGCATGAGTTGATCCAAAAACACTTCCTGCCGAAACAATGTGATCGCCCGATTCTAATAATGCAGCAAACGTAGAATAGATTGCAGCCATTCCCGTTGCGAAAGCATAACCAGCTTCTGCGCCTTCCATTGCACAAACTTTGTCAACAAATTCAGTTGTATTTGGATTGCTGAAACGAGAATAAATATTACGAACTTTTTCTTCTGTAAAAGAAGCTCTCATATCCTCTGCGTCTTCAAATATAAAACTTGAAGATAAGTACAAAGGTGATGAATGTTCTTGAAATTGTGTTTTTTCTAATTGTGTTCTAATGGCTTGTGTTTCAAAACCAAATTCTTCTGTATTCATTGTGTGTTGTTTTTGTTTTTTTGTTTCAGGTTTCAGGTTTCAAGTTTTACAAACTAAAATCCAAACTAAAACAAGTCAATTATTTATGCTCAATCTGAGCATTTTCTAATTATCTAATTGACTAATTATCTAATTTATAAAGCTTCGTTGTTCAAGACAACTTTGTAATTAATGGTTGCTGTTGGCTCAACTGTTTTGGCAACTGAACAATATTTCTCGAAAGAAAGCTGTGCCGCTTTTTTTGCTTTTTCTGGATTGATTTCTCCTTCTAAATAGAAAACCACATCGATTTCTTTAAAAGGTTTTGCTTCTTCGATTTGAACTCGCGTTCCTTCAACCTCAGCGTTAAAAGAAGTGATTTCCTGACGTTGTTTTTTCAAAATTGAAATCATATCGATAGCGCTGCATCCTGCAACTCCCATCAATACTAATTCCATTGGACTTGCACCTAAATCGCTTCCGCCAAATTCGGCTCTGCTATCAACGTCAACTACGTGTCCGCGTTCATTTTTTACTTTAAAATGAAATGCGTCATTTACTCTGTTTAAAGTTACTTTCATTGTGTTGTTGTTTTTTTGTTTTTTATACTTGTCATTGCGAGGAACGAAGCAACCTCACTAACAATTACACAAAGCTTGATTTAGCAAATGTGATTGCTTCGTTCCTCGCAATGACGAACTAGACTTTTTACCCTTTGTCAGATAATCTCAAAATATCTCCAAAAACTCCTCTTGCCGTTACTGCAGAACCTGCACCAGCTCCCTGAATAACGATTGGACGATCTCCGTAAGATTCTGTATAAATTTCGAAGAAAGAATCAGAACCTTTTAATCCGCCCAAAGCGGTGTCTGAAGGAACAGAAACTAATTTCACTTCTAGATTACCTTTATCATTTTGCAAATCTCCAGACAATTCACCAATATATCTCAAAACGTGATTTGGCTTTTGATCTGCTTTTATTTTAGCATAAATTGGATCGAATTCTTTTAATTTCGTTAAGAAATCGGCAGCGCTTCCTTCACGTAAATGCTCTGGAATTAAATTCTGAATCGAGATTTCTTCAAACTCATTTTGTAAATCTAACTCTCTAGCTAAAATTAATAATTTTCTTCCCACGTCATTTCCACCTAAATCTTCACGTGGATTTGGTTCTGTATATCCGTTATCGATTGCTTCTTGAAGAATTTCACTAAACGGCACATCTTTCGCAGAGAAATTATTGAATAAATAACTTAATGTTCCAGAGAAAACTCCTTTAATTTTAGTGATATTTTCACCAGAAAGATGCAATAATTTAATGGTATCAATTAATGGCAAACCTGCACCAACATTGGTTTCGTACAAATAATTTTTCTGATTTTCTTCTAAAGCACTTCTCAATTCTTTATAAAAACCATAACTTAATGTATTGGCCACTTTATTCGAAGAAATTAAATCAAAACTATTTTCTACAAGAGGAATATAATTTTCTACGAAACTTGCACTTGCCGTATTATCTACTGCAATTAAGTTTTCTAAATGATTGTCATTCGCGTAAGCAATAATATCATTAATGGTGTAAGCTTCACCTTTTGTATCAATTTCACTTTTCCAGTTATTGGCAACGCCATATTTGTTTAAAAGCACTTTTTTGGAATTCGCAATAGCGAAAACATTTAGCTTAATACCTTTACGTTTTTCGATAGCTGAAGCAGATTCTAAGATTTGATTAATCAAAGTTCCGCCCACTAATCCGTGACCGATAATGGCAATGTTGATCTTTTTTGAAACTCCAAAAATTTCACCGTGAATTACATTTAAAGCTTTATTCAGTTCTGATTTCTTCACAACCAAACTCACATTTTTACCCGTAACAGTATTGTTGAATAAAATCGGAACAATTTTATTTCTAATTAAAGCCGTGTAAGGTTTGTGGAACGTACTCAAATCCTGACCAATAATCGAAATTACCGATACATTATCTGTAACCGTAATCTGATTTACATCTTTAGAATAAAAGTCATTTTCGAATTCTTTTTCTAATTCTACAACCGCAGTTGTTGCTTTATCAGTTGCAACCACAAGTCCGATTCCTCTTTCTGAAGAACCTTGAGAAATGATACTTACACTGATATTATGATCGCCCATTACTTTAAAAATTCTGGCGTCAACTCCAGCTTTTCCAAGCAAACCACGTCCTTCAAGATTTACTAACGATACATTTTCTAAAACAGAAAGCGTTTTAATTCCTTCTTTCGCAGAATCTGAAGTAATTAAAGTACCACGATTTTCATGATTGAAAGTATTTAAAATACGAAGCGGAATATTTTTTTCTAATAAAGGAATTATCGTTTTAGCGTGCAAAATTGTTGCGCCAAAATTAGCCAGCTCGTTTGCTTCATTAAATGATAAATATTCAATTTTCTTTGCATCTGCCACTAAATCTGGGTTTGCCGTGTAAATTCCGTCAACGTGCGTGAAGTTTTGTAATTCTTCAGCATTTAAATAATTTGCGATTAACGAAGCGGTATAGTTACTGCCATTTCTACCTAAAGTAGTTGTGTCGTTGTTGTTGTTTGAACCAATGAAACCTGTAACTATATTAACCGTTTCGCCATTATGTGTTTTGAAATAATTGACTACGTTTTTCTTTGAAAGCTGTTCTAAAGGCTGTGCATCGCCAAATTTAGAATCAGTTTTTAACAATTCTCTTGTATCAACAAAATTGGCTGGAATTCCTTTTTCTAACAAAATTGCTGTTAACAATCTAGCAGAAAGCAACTCTCCTTTTGATAAAATCTGATCTTTGATTTTTTTACTGTAATCGCCAATCAAACTTACACCTTCAAAAAGTTTATCTAAAACATTAAATTCTTCAGACAAATCGACTTGCGGATAATCTGATATTTGATATTTTTTAAAATTTTCTAATAATTCTTTATAACTGCCATTTTTTGCAGCAATGCTTAAGATAAATTCCAATTCGTCTGTTGCGTTTCCGCGCGCAGAAACTACAACGGCAATTTTTTCACCTTGATTTACTTTATCAGAAATGATTGAAACAACTTTGTTAAGTCCTTCTCCGTTTGCTAATGATTTACCTCCAAATTTTAATACTTTCATTTTATTTCTTTATTGTTTCTGCCTTAAAAATGTCGGCAAGTAAATGATCTAATTGTTTGTACTCGATTAAAAAAGCGTCATGTCCGTGAACCGAAACAATTTCGCTGTAGAAAACATTGTCTTTAAACCTCTTTAATTCTTCGTAGGTTTCTACGTTTTCTTTTGCTGTAAAAAACAAATCTGAATTGATTCCGACGATATGAATTGAAGCGTTAGTTTTAGACAATAAATTCTCGAAACTTTCACTATTTCTAGTAATATCAATTGTTTTAAGCAACTGATTCATTAATTTATAAGAAGACAATTGGAATCTTTGCTGCAATTTTTTTCCGTGATGCGCCAGCCAACTTTCAATATTAAAAATCAAAAGATCCTGATTTATCGTTCGTTGAAATTTCTCTTTGAAAGATTCTGGCGAACGGTAACACAACATAGCGTGTATTCTCGCATCTTCAATTGGTTTTGAAGAATTGTTTAAGATTTGTTCTTGCAGGAAACAATTGGCAATAAGCCAGTCTGTAGATTTCCAGTCGCTCGCAATCGGAATAAGATTTTCTGTAATGTTTGGTTCTAAAGCTAAGATTTCCCAAGCAATTCCGCCGCCAACAGAACCTCCGATAATGGCAAAAAGTTTTTCGATTTGTAACGCTTTTATTCCTTCAATAAAAATTCGGGCAACATCTCTAGCTGTAAAATCAAGATAATTTTCAACTAAAAAAGAATTGCTTCCATTTCCTGGAATATCAAAAGCTAAAATGGTGTAAACAGAAGTATCAATGGTTTTACCTTCACCAATTAAATCATTCCACCAACCGTTTTCTCCCGTAACTTGAGAGTTTCCTGTTAAGGCGTGATTTACCAAAACAATAGGCGCACTATGCAATGGCTGACCAGCGATAATAAAACTTAAAGGTAACGAATGATAAAGCGCACCATTTTCTGTGGTGAAATTTTGAATGCTAATAGGGTTTGGTATATTTTCCAATTTCAAATCTGTTGTATTATCTGATTTGTATGTGGAAATATTAGAAAGAAAAAACTAGTTTAAACTAGAAAAATTCTCGTTGTTATCTTTCCACGTTGGGCGTGGTAGAATGCAGCACCTTCTTCGAATTAACGAAGGGTTGCTAAGGATTCATCGGGTCTAATCCCTCGTCCTTTCTTTATAACATTTCAATACTTTTTTGAACTTAACGGTGCAAATTAACTACTAATTTCTTTAACAAACAAATTTATTCTAAAACTGTTTGTTAAATTTCTTGAACAACTCTCAGCAAAAACTATTATACGCAAAAATTTACCGAACAGGAATGCCCAGTAAAATTAAGCAGGTTTTACCCTAATTTATGTCACTTTTCAGTTTAGATGAAAAGCGTTTCATTCTCTTTTGAATACATTAAAAACAATAAAGAGTTCGGTGCTTTTTTAGCAGCGCCTTTATCTCCCTCAGTCATTCCGAATCTTGGGTGAGCCAATTCATTCGTAGGTGGCGGCGGATTATTTTTTCTTGTCCTTCTGTTTTTCAATTTTGAAATTTTTTCTGCTAAGTAGTTCAATGTGCTCATGATATTTAAGTTTTAGTTCAGTTTGCGTTTTATAATCTTTATTTCTCTTTTATTTTTTTGTTAAATCACTTGAAAGAATAAAAAAACCCTTTTGGATTTTTAGATACCAAAAGGGTTTAAGTTTTTAAACTCATTTATACTTTTTAGTATCAACAGACCAGTACGCAAATAAGCGCGACAGCAAACATCTTGTTCATCTGTAAGGATTTATTCATCTGTGATTTATATTGTAATTTTAAATTCTGCATTTGTGTAAAATTAAAAAGCCTCCCAATATTTTTTTGGGAGGCTTTACTATATATTGTGTTTGTTACAATTTAAGCAATAGACAACCCAGCCTCGGTAATAACCGAAATGGCATAAAACATTTTGTTGACTTTTAAGTTCATTTGATTTCTAGTAGTTTTTGGGTATCACAAATATGCAACTATTTTTCTTATTACACAAATGAAAATCAAGAATTTAATTACAAAAATCGTTAAAAAAACATCTTTTTAACGTTAAAAAATGTCTTACAAAGATAAAAACGATATAAAATAAGTAAAAAACTTACAAAAATGAGCTTTTATTAATTTCTAACTCCACTTGACAAATCAGTTTATCAAAGAACTTTAAACTTTATTTTCTGTTTTTCTCAAAAAATTTACAACCAAACTGCTTCTTTATTTCTTATTCTTTCGGCAATTTTCAAAATATCGGTTATAATTCCTCTCGAAATTGCTTGTTTGCATGGCGGCGCACTCTGAATTACGATTGGTACATTGGCATATGATTTTGTGAAAATTTCAAAAATAGTATCCGAACCTTTCAATTGTCCAATAGCAGAATGTATTGGCTCCGAAATCAATTTGACTTCTAAACTGCCTTTTTCTACATCAAATTCTCCTACATATCTTAAAACATGATTTTCGGCTTGTGTGATTTTGGCAATTTTAAATGCTTTATCGACTGCATCTTTATTCAACACACCGTTTTTTTCTAAATGTTGTTCTGTTATAAAGGGCCTAATTTTAATGTCTGACAGCTCAAAATCTTTTCCTATTTCTCTGGCTAATATCAAAAGTTTTCTTGCGGTATCATTTCCTGATAAATCTTCTTTGAAAGTAGATTTCATCAAACCCAAAAGGCTGGCATCTTTTAAAACAGAAGAAAATGTAACCTCTTCTGCTGAAAAGCGGTTAAAAACATAACTCAGATTATCTGAGAATACGCCTCGAATTTTTGTGATTTTTTCTCCCGAATAATACAAATCTCTTAAAGTCTGCAGCACTGGAATTCCGGTATCAACCGAAGTTTCATACAAAAACTCTTTGTCATGCTTTTTAAGATTTAATCGCAGTTCTTTATACAAATCGATTGGAAGTGTATTGGCTTTTTTGTTTACCGCTACGATATTAAATCCGTTTTCGATCAGCGTATTATAATGTTTCACCAACTCGTCACTAGCTGTTGCATCTACGGCGATGAGATTCTCGAATTCATTTTCTTTGGCAAATTCAATAATATCTTCCACTTTAAATGGAACTGCCAATTGTAGAAAATTGGTTTCCCAGGAATAACCGACACCTTCTTTTTCAAAAAAAGCAACCGTCGAATTGGTTATGATTGGAAAATGAAAATCAATATTCTTACTTTCAAGAAAAAATTCCTGACTTTCAATAATTTGATTAATCAAAGTGCTTCCGATATTTCCAATTCCGAAAAGGATAATGTTTATTTTAAGCTTTGACATAATTTCTAACATTTTATTTTTAACCAGATTGAGACGCACTGCGGTGCGCCTCTATATGGTTTAATTTTTATAATGATGCTTTTCATAAAAAATTACCTTTAGCAAAGCCAATCACTAAAGGCAATTTTTCAAACAAAAAACAAAAAAACCTAATTCTTATTGATGCTGTATTGTGAAAGCTTAACACTTTCAAAAACAGCCTGAAGATCTGCAATCAAATCTTCTATATCTTCAATTCCGACAGAAAGACGAACCAAGTCTTTAGAAACTCCTGTTTCTTCTTGTTCTGCTTCTGTCAATTGCTGATGTGTAGTACTTGCAGGGTGAATAATTAATGATTTTGTGTCACCAATATTAGCCAGCAATGAGAATAATTTAGTTTCGTCTACCACTTTTTTAGCTGCATCAAAACCTCCTTTTAATCCGAAAGTAATAATACCGCTTTGTCCTTCTGGTAAATATTCTTTAGCTAAATCATTATATTTACTTGATTTTAATCCTGGATAATTTACCCAAACAACCTCATCTTGTTTTTCTAACCATTCGGCCAGAGCCAAAGCATTTTCACTATGTTTCTTAATTCGGATTGGAAGCGTTTCTAATCCTTGAATGATCTGAAAAGCATTAAACGGACTCAAAGCAGCACCAAAATCACGCAATCCTTCAATTCTTGCTTTTGCAATAAAAGCAGCATTTCCTAAAGCTTCATGATATACTAATCCGTGGTATCCTGCAGATGGCTCGGTAAATTCTGGAAATTTTCCGTTTGCCCAGTCAAAGTTTCCAGCATCAATGATAACGCCTCCTAACGAAGTTCCGTTTCCTGCGATATATTTAGTTAAGGAATGAATTACAATATCGGCACCATATTTAATTGGGTTTAATAAATAAGGTGTCGCAACTGTATTGTCTACTATAAATGGCACTTTGAATGCTTTGGCTTCTGCCGAAATTCCTTTTAAATCTAAAACATCTAATTTTGGATTTCCAAGAGATTCAACAAAAAATGCTCTTGTGTTTTCTTTTGCTGCTTTGGTAAAATTTTCTGGTTTTGAAGGATCTACAAAAGTTGTTGTAATTCCTAATCGTGGCAAAGTCACTTTTAATAAATTATAAGTTCCTCCGTATAAACTGTTTGAAGCCACGATATGATCGCCAGCTCGCAGTAAAGTCAATAATGTTGTAGAAATTGCAGACGCTCCAGAAGCCGTTACAACAGCTCCGATTCCGCCTTCAAGCGCCGCTAAACGCTGTTCTAAAACGTCGTTTGTCGGGTTATTTAATCTGGTATAAATAAATCCAGCTTCGGCAAGACCAAATAAATTGGCTGCGTGATCGGCGTTATTAAATACATATGATGAAGTTTGATAAATTGGCACTGCTCTAGTTGATCCGTTTTTAGTAACATCATGTCCTGCGTGTAGTGCGTTTGTTGCAAATTTTTGTGTGCTCATGATTTCTTAGTTTTTTTAATATTGTTAATACAGTATATATTGTAATTGATTTTTAAATTGAAAATCTGAATAGTTTTAAACATAAAGTTCTTCTTCTTCAAGATCATACATCTTAAACAATAATGATTTTTGACCTTCAGAATTCTGTGTCACATTTATTCTTGTAACTTCTCTTGACAGTTCTTCTGATTTATTATTTTTTTGAGAATCGTTTCTTAGTAAATATTCAAATGCAATTGAGTTTAGCGTTTTCATGATTTTTAATTTTAAATGAGTAAAAAAAAAGCCCTTTCGGATGGCGACCAAAAGGACTTATAGTTTAACTATAACAAAGATTGTATCTTTCACTTTTGGCAACAGCAATGTGGGATGCAGTTTTGCATCATCTTACAGCACATCATATTTCTTTTTGCTATTGCTTTCATTTTATTTTATAATTAATCTTATTTTTTTAAACTCTACTATTTCTATAGAGTAAAAGTAGTAAATATTTTTAAACCACCAAATTAAAAATTGAAAATTTGTATTATTTTTTATAGATTTTCTTTCAAGCCTTATAAACAAAGACTTGAAAGAAATTTATTTTAATTAGAATTTAAAGCTCAAACGTGCAAAACCAAATCTTCCGTTTAATCCGAATTGAGAAACTGCTCTAGAATAAGCAAACTGATTCGCATTTGTCAAATCTGTACTTGGCGCTGGAGATAATGTTGGAGTTGTGTTTGTAAATGCCGGAGTCGAAGGATTATTTCTATCTGGATAAACATCTCCTATATTGTTAAACCCAATTGTTGCTCTAAAATGTTCATTGATTTGATATCCGAAAGATAAATCGGTAACCAATTTTGCGCTGTATTCTGGATGTTCGTACACAGAAGAAAATCCATCTAAATTAACATCTGTTGCTCCTGGATCTGTAACTTTTCCGAAATAACTGTTTCTTAAATAAATATCCAGTTTCTTAATGCTGAAAGTCGTCATTAAATTGGCTTTCAATTTTGGAATCGCTTCTTCTAAATAAACTCGGCTTGATTCTGGAAAAAATGAATAAATGTATGGATCTCCACCAGCATCAATTATAGATTGCGGTACATTTAAATCTCCCACTCTTTTTGTTTCGTTAAAACTTAAAGCAAAATCATTTCTGATTACAAAATCCTGAATTACATCATATTTTTGAGAAATTACCAAATCAATTCCTTTTGTTTCAGAATCGATTCCGTTGGTCCAGAAAGAAGCTCTTTCAACACCTTTCAAATCAAATGCTTCTTGAAACAAAGTCAATGCTTGTGCTTGCTGTGGCGAAGTTGCCGCTCCAATTTGCGCATCTGTTGGTCTCGAATATTGTCCAGAAAGCACAATTCGATCGTTGATTCTTGTAAAATAAGCATCAGTAGCAATGGTTATGTTAGCTTCAGGAATTTTGAATGTAAATCCTATACTGATGCTTTTAGATTTTTCTGGTTTTAAACTTTCAATTCCGATACTTTTTGCAGCTTGCGAATCATTTGTAAAATAACCTACTTGATATGGCGCACCATTTATAAACTGAGTTGAACTTGCTTCAAAATATCTTTGTTGTAATGAAGGCGCTCTAAAACCTGTTTGTCCAGAAATTCTCCAATTGATATTGTCTGTTATTTTTAAAAGAGAAGCTAATTTGAAAGTAACCGTATTTCCAAAATCAGAATAATTTTCATAACGAGCCGCTCCATTGATTAGCCATTTTTCTGTGGCATTCAACTCTAAATCAATATAAGCTGCACCACTTTTTCTATCTTTTTCTTTAGCATCTGAAGGTTGGAAACCTGAAAATCCTTGCGCTCCTGCTCCACGTTTGTTTCCAAAGAAATCTGTAACGATTAAAGGCGAAGTCGTTGGTAAAACTCCTGTTACCAAATTTCCGTTTACATCATATAATCCGTAAGAAGCTTGTTCTCCAGCTTTAATTTGGTAATTTTCATATCTGAATTCACCTCCAAAAGCCACATTCAATCCTGAAAGAACGTCTAGTTTTTTACTAAAATCTAAATTGGTTGTGCTTTGTAAAAAGGAAACTTTTCCTGCATCAAAACTAAAGGGCGAATTGGTTCCTAAAGTTGCATTGATTGTATTATTGACATCATAATTAAATGAGTTTGAACCTAAAGTTGAACTTAAATCGGTATCAAATCCGAACAATTCTGTTGTGACACCAACAGCTGCGGAAGCATCTAAAATTTTAGATTCAATTTCTGGTAAAAATCCGTTTTCATACACTTGCGTGAAAGTTCCAGAACCATTTGGCAATCTGTTAAAAGCATACGATTGACCATTTCTATACGATATTCCACCAAAAGAATACAAAGAAGTGGTTTCTGTTAAAGGATATTTAGCATTATAATACGCTTGCCCAGAAGCCAATTCTGATTGGCCGACACTCATATTATAATCTGCTCTTTGCTGACCTCTGTAAGCTAACTCATTATTTGTGACATCAAAATTCAAAGCCGTCTGCATTTGTGCAATTGTTGTTGCAGACGAAATCGCATTTTGCTGTGCTGTTGTAAAATAACTTACTTGCGGCGCATATTGTTTTAATGATGATAAAATTTGCGCTGAGTTTGAAGTCGAATTAATATTACTAAACAACGAATTGATTTCGACACCGTTTTGCGCTGCTCTATTTTCTACCGCATTATAAGCATTAAAAATAGCATTATTTCTAATTCCAGCTCGGCTTGTCGCCTGTCTTGTCACTGCGCTACCTGTTATGTTGAAAAAACTTCCTGGTTTTCCTAAAGAAGTTCCGTAGTTTAAATCAACTTGAACGGTTTGTCCGTCGGCTCCGCCTTTAAAATTATTAGATCCAGAAGATAAATTCGTTCCGTATTGAATTCCTCCCGTTAAATAATTGGCATTTTTTTTCAGTACAATATTGATAACTCCTGCAATTGCATCAGAACCATATTGTGCCGCCGCGCCATCTCTTAAAACTTCAATTCTTTCAATGGCAAAAGATGGAATTGCATTTAAATCTGTCCCTACAGAACCTCTTCCTGGCGATCCGTTAATATTTACCAAAGCACTTGTATGTCTTCTTTTACCATTCACTAAAATCAAAACCTGATCTGGTCCTAATCCTCTTAATTGCGCTGGATCAACGTGATCTGTTGCATCTGCGGTTGATGTTGCATTACTCGTAAACGATGGCGCAACATAATTTAAAATCTGAGTTACGCTGGTTTGCGGCGCTCCTTTTGTTATTTCAGTTACATTAAAAACATCAACCGGAACTGGTACATCTGTCTTAACTCTATTTTTACTTCTTGATCCAATAATAGTAACTTCTGATAATTCATTGTTTTTTAAACTATCCTGTTCTTTTTTATTTTCCTGAGCTTTAATGCCCGAAAATGTCAAAAGACCTAAAACGATGAGTACATTTTTCTTCATTTCTTTACTGATTAATTAGTGTTTTTTTGATTTAAAAAAAATCTTACAGTTTAATTTTTTAAACAAAAAAAAACCTCTGCGATGTGCAGAGGTTTCTATATATTGTTGAAAAAAATTTACAATAGAGTCTCTGCGGAGAATTCCGGCATCTTACAAGACATCATATTGCAAACTGTAAATTTCATTTGGTTCTGTTATTTTAACGAGGCAAATGTGCGAACTATTTTTTAATCGACCAAAGAAAAACCAAAATATTTTCTATTACCCTATCAAACTAATATACTTCTGTTAAATTTCTATTATAAAAAAGAAAAAAAGTTGAACTTTGATTTGCAAATCAAAATGGTTTTATACCTTTGCACCCGAAACAGAGGAAAAATTTGAACTGATTGCAACCTCTTCATAATGAAATGATTCGTTATGAATGCTGAAAAATTCATTTCAGTAGTAAAAAATGCTAAAGCAGAAACTCTACTTTAGCCCTTTTTAGCAATTATTTTCCTCGCTTAATTTTAATTTAATCATTATTATGGCTTATTTATTTACGTCAGAATCTGTTAGTGAAGGGCATCCAGACAAAGTTGCAGATCAAATTTCGGATGCATTAATTGACAACTTTTTGGCATTTGATGCTGATTCAAAAGTAGCATGTGAAACTTTAGTTACAACTGGTCAGGTAATTTTGGCTGGTGAAGTAAAATCAAATACTTATCTTGATGTGCAGCATATCGCGCGTGAAGTTATCCGTAAAATCGGATATACTAAAAGTGAGTATATGTTTGAAGCAAATTCTTGTGGAATTCTTTCTGCTATTCACGAACAATCTGCTGATATTAATCAGGGAGTTTACAGAGCTAAGCCAGAAGAACAAGGTGCTGGAGATCAAGGAATGATGTTTGGTTACGCTACAAACGAAACTGAAAACTACATGCCTTTGGCTCTAGATTTATCTCATAAATTATTACAAGAGTTAGCAATTTTAAGACGCGAAAACAAAGAAATTACGTATTTACGTCCAGATGCTAAATCTCAAGTAACATTAGAATACAGCGACGATAACAAACCAACTCGTATTGATGCGATTGTTATTTCAACTCAACACGATGATTTTGATGAAGAAGCTGCAATGTTAGCTAAAATCAAAAAAGATATTATTGAAATCTTGATTCCAAGAATTATCGCTAAAAACCCAACGCACGCTCATTTATTCAACGATAAAATCAACTACCATATTAACCCAACAGGAAAATTCGTTATTGGAGGACCTCACGGAGATACTGGTTTAACAGGAAGAAAAATCATTGTTGATACTTACGGTGGGAAAGGCGCTCACGGTGGTGGTGCATTCTCTGGAAAAGATCCAAGTAAAGTAGATAGAAGCGCTGCTTATGCAACTCGTCATATTGCTAAAAACTTAGTTGCTGCTGGTGTTGCTGACGAAATCTTAGTTCAGGTTTCTTACGCAATTGGAGTTGCTGAGCCAATGGGAATTTTCATTGAAACTTACGGAACTTCTAAAGTAAACTTAACTAACGGTGAAATCGCTAAAAAAGTAGAAGCTATCTTTGATATGCGTCCTTATTTTATCGAACAACGTTTAAAATTAAGAAACCCAATCTATAGCGAAACAGCTGCTTACGGACATATGGGACGTAAACCAGAAACGGTTACTAAAACTTTCTCTGCTCCAGGCGGACAAGAAAAAACAGTTACTGTAGAATTGTTTACATGGGAAAAACTTGATTTTGTTGACCAAGTAAAAACTGCTTTCGGATTATAATTTAATCGGAAATATTTACATACAAAAAAGGCTGTCTAAATTAATAGACAGCCTTTTTTTCTTCACATAAAATTATTCCGTGAGGAATATCTGGTTGGTAGAAAAATAATAATGCACTAACATCGTGTCCTGTAGGGACAGATGTTTGATCAATATTCCAAACGTTTTCAAACGTTTCTACGAAACGTATTCTTTAGGTCCAATTAAAAAGTCTACCGACCAGACATTCCTACGGAATGAATAACATCTTAAAATAATAAATCGGAACAAAAGTAATTCTATTCCGATTTAATTATTAATAGGTTCCGTTTTGCATTTTAGTCAAAACTTCTTTTATTTCAGTTGCTGTTACTTCATCGATAGTTGCATCTAAATATTTAACTGCTAGAGTTTGTGTTTCAATCGCTTTTGGCTTTTGTCCGTCTTTGTAATACAATTGAGCAAGCGTATCTAAATAATACGGATTATTCTTCGTTACAACCAAACTGTACTCCGACCATTTGATTGCATCTTTTAAAAAGTTGGCATTAGCTGGATTTTCGACTACAGTCCAAGCTGCTGAATTTGCCGTACTCGAATGATAATCTTTAAACGAGCTCCATCCATCGTACGAATAACTTGAACTTGAATCTAATGTTGCAAAAATAGCATCTAATTTCTCAATCGGACTTCCACCTGCAAGCGTAGAGTCAAAATAAGTATTGAACTCCTTTAAGTAAGTTGAATTTGAACCATCGGCATCTTTAATTTGACTTAGATAATAAAAATAATTTTTATAAGCATCAAAATTTCCTTTTCCAGATGCAATGATTTTTTTATAAACTGAATTGATTTTATCTTTATTTAATTCTCCACTAATTCCGTCTTGAGAAGCATAAAGATTTTGTTGTAATGCATTTGAAACTTCAGAAACAGCATTTCCGACATTATGGATTTCTGTTTTATTTTCGTTGAATTCAGTTCGTTTACTTTCAATTTCTTCAGAATGTTTCAACAAATAATCGATTGCTAAAAAATCTGTATCGTTTAGAATTCGGTCTTCATTAAAAAGCTGTTTTGTAAATCCTAAATTCTTGATTTCTTTTATAATAGTTTCAGTCAAGTACATATTTACTTGTTTGTCTTTTTGATGCGCTTCAATTAACTTCTTCCAAGCTTGGGCCACTTCTTTTTTGTCTAAAGCGGTTTTTGTAATTACAAATTCCGTCGAATTCGTATTGTCCAAAGTATATTCTGAGTCGTAATCGTAAGAAGCTTCTAATGCAGCGGCTTTACTAAACGCTTTAATTACATCTGAATCTGATGGTTTTTTGCTTTTTAAAACCGCATTTACAGAAACAAATGCATCTGCTCTTAAAAGCTTACGGTAAAAATCACCATAATAGTTAAATTGATATTTCTGCGTTTCCAAATCAGATTTTGCAACAGCCAAAATATCTCCTTGCCCATTTAAAAGTACAATACTCGGATCATTTGTAATTTTATTATTCTTCAGCCATTTTTTATCATCGGCGCCAGCCAAATAATAGTTGAAAACATCGTAAACAGGATTATAGCCATCGTACATACTATATCCCGTTTGCGTTTCTTGGTCTTTTATAAAAAAGTCAAAACTCTCTTTTGCTGTTTTTTTATTGTCAACATAAACTCCTAAAAACTTATTATTTTTTGAATCTTTAGTTGCCGAAATTGCTTTATTTAAGTTATTCTCAATCTTTAATTTAAAATTATATTGGTTGATTGATGGCGGAGCAACAGTATAATCAACAACCGCAACGGCAGTATCTACAACCACTTCTGAACCAAAATTATCGTTTAATAAAGTATTTTCTTTACCTGGATAAGTCCATTTTTCAATAGATTTAGTTTCTAGCGGAAGTACTTTTGAAGTTTTCTTAACTGGTTGCGGATCTTTTTCATTGGTAAAAACAAGCGGATTTAATCCCGATTTCTCTGAGATTCTCAGTTCATTTGTGCTTTTATCATAAAAACCAGAAATTTTCAAATCTCCTAAAACGGCCAATTCGTAAGTAATCGTAACTTCTGAAACATCTTTAGGAAGTTCATATTTGTATACATCACTTTTGCCGTCATAATCTTCATAAACTAAATATAAAAAGTCTGTTTTTTCAATGTCAAATTCTATATTGTTTGCAGTCCAATTAGGATCTTGTTTCGAACGAATATCTGAAAGTCTTTGATATTGAACCTCTTCTTTTCCTTTTTGTGTTCCAATATAAAATGAATAATAAGACGGATCTAAAAACTTTATTTTTACATTTTTAGCTTTTTTATCTACTTTAAATGAAAGATCAAAGTTGGTCGCTGCCGATGTGTTTTTTGCAAATAATAACGAATCGCCTTTTATTGCATATTCTCCAGAATAAAATACCAATTCGTATTTATTATCTTCTAATAGATTTAGTTTAATTTTTTGCCCTTTATTATTAGACAAATAAGTTCCTTTTTCGATGCCTTTTGTTTGAGAAAAAGACATAAAAATTCCCGAAGTAAATAGTAATAAACTCCAAATGAAATTGCGCATATTATAAAAATTTGGCTGTTAATATCTAAGTAAAGATATTTCTTTCTTAATTAAAATAACAGCTTAATCATTAAAATTCAGTCAATTCTGATTACAAATTATATTTCATAGAAAATATAATATATCGCGGCTGCACGGTATATTGCGAAACTCTTGTAGAAAATTGCGTAAAATTATCGTCATTCAAATATCTCGTATTCAATAAATTGGTTGCCGATACTTTATATTCCCATTTGCTGTTTTTCTTTTGATAGATTAAACTTGCGCTTAAAAAATCATATTCATTATCAACAGATTTATCTCCGTTATAATAATGATAGAATTCATATTCAGAAACGAAAGAAAAACTATCTAAGAAATAATAATCTAATTTGGCAAAAGGTTTATCGGTATAAAATGTTGAACCGCTGTATTTATTAATCAAAAGATTGTATCCGAATTCGATATTTGGAAGGTTTTTATAATTTGTTGAAGCTCTTGCTGTATAACTCTGAACAAAGCTTTCTGTTGTTCTTAAATCATTATTTTGAATGTTATTGAATTTTGACCAGTTCAAACTTGCATTTACAGAAGCTTTGTAATTCTTCAAAAATGAACGTCCGTAAGCTCCCATTCCAGAAAAAGTTTCATCGGCTAAATTGGAATTGTATGGAACTGAAGACTGATTAATTCCGTCAAAATCTGCTTTTGTTTTTATTGCATCTACTTTTCTTGTGTATGTCGCATTCGCGAAAATATTCTCAAAATTGAACATATTATATTTGAAATAACGAAGCGAATGCACTTGTGAAGTTGCGTTTTCTAAGAAACGATTTCCGTGAAATAAACTGCTGTAATCTGACAAAACATAACCAGCAGCTAACTGATTAATATCGGTAAAATCATTCGTCAAAGAGAAATTATACGTCAATGTTTCTGATTTTTTGATTTGATATAAAGCAAAGAAATCGGGTAATATTTTAGTAAAACTTTGAGAATAATCTGAACCCAATTGTCCGTTTGTCATTTGATAAGAATGCAAACTAACACCCGGAGTCAAAGTAAATTTTCCTGTTAGAATTTTATAATGGAAACCTAAAAATGCATCATTAAAACGATAATCAACATCATTATTATTCTCTTCATTCGTTAAATCATTTCTGTCTCCATTATCCAACATTTGAAAAATATGAGAGTTGAAATTTTGATACGAATATGTATTTCCTAATGTAACATTGAAATTACTTTTTGGCGTTACCATATAATAGTAATCCAGTTTCGCATCCAATTTATTAGTTTTTACAAAACGATTCTGATTGTAATCGTTTCTAGATTGCGTTGGATCTGTAATATATCCTGACAGTGCAAAAGGAACCGTTTGCAGATTTGCATTGTAAAACGGATTTTCGTCTTGGTACAAATGCTGCATTTCAAAAGCAAAAATATTTTTTGTGTTTTTGGTGTAATACAAACTCAAATTCTGATTAATCGAAGTCGGATCTTGTTTTTTGGTTGTAAAAATATTTTCAGAAGTCGCCACATTCTGCACAATTTGCTCTCTAAACAAATCTGAATATTCTTGTTGTTTTGTCAATTTGGTTAAAATATCATAATCAAACTGAAATTTGTCGCTTGGTTTATATGTCGAACTTAATTTAAAAAGTCCTAAATTATTTTTTTGACTTGTATTTTCGTGACGTTTTTGCTGATCTCCAGAATCTAAAATCGTAGTTTGCGATTTGGTTTCTAATTCTGTTTTTGAAGTCGAAAGAATTCCGAAACCACTAATATTCCAAGCTTTATTGACAGAATAAGCAAAGTTTGTAGCTCCAAATTTAGTTTCAATTTCTTTAGCACGATTGTTTCGAAGCAATGAAATTCCTAAATCATTCGAAGAAACATTAAAACTGCTTCCGCCTTTTTTCATCATATTTTTAAATCCACCCGTAAACTTAAAATAATCTTGCGCTGTTAAAGGCAATTCACCAATATTATTAAAATTGGTAATTAAATTAATGCTGTATTTCGGACTGTAATAAAATAATTTCGGATTGATAATATAACGACTGTCAAGTTCACCAACGCCAATTCCTGCCGTAACATCTCCAAACCAAAAGTTCTTTTTTCCTTCTTTCAGTTTAATGTTCATCGCCACATTATCCTGATCGTTTTCTAAACCTTTCAATTGACCAACTTCATTGTAATTTCTTAAAACCTGAACTTTATCAATAGCGTCGGCCGGAATATTTTTAACGCCTAATTTAGTATCCCCGTCAAAAAAATCTTTTCCTTCTACCATTAATTTACTGACTTTTTTTCCTTCAACTTCAATTTCTCCGTCTGCATTTACCTCAACTCCTGGAAGTTTTTTCAACACGTCTTCCAATTTTTTTTCTGTACCAGATTTGAAAGAATCTGCATTATAAACAATTGTGTCTCCTTTGATAGAAACGGGCATTTCGCGAACAATTTCGACACCTTCCAATTCGATTCCAGTGCCATCTAAAACAATATTTTGAGTCATGTTTTCAGCTTTGGTCGCAACCGCAATTTCTTTAGACTTCATACCTAAATAACTTACTTTGACTGTATAAGCCGTATTAGGTTTTAAAGTCAGTTGAAATTTTCCTTTATCATTGGTAATTCCGTACGAATCCATTGCTTTTGTTCCGTTGTTAATCGCCATAATATTGGCCATTTCTAACGGATTTTTTTGTTCATCTTGAATTAAACCATCAAAACGAACACTTTGCGAAAAAGAAAAAGAAGTAATTAAAAATGCAAAAAACAGAAATAATTTGTTCATCAAAAGAAAAGGTTTGAATTATAAAAAACTGGAGTATTTTTATCTTCCCATTGGAGGTGGTCCGCCTGCACGTCCGCGATTCATTTCTCTAAATTCTTCCATTTTCTTAATAACCGTTTCGTCGTATTCTTTCTGAGAAATTACTTTTCCTTTTTTAGACGGTTTTATTTCAACTTTATCTTTAGCATTTAGAACAATTTTTGAACATAAAATCGTAGTCGTTCCATCATTAATTTCTAAAATTAAACCTGGAAGTCCCCAATAATTTTCTGGACCTTGATTCACCGGAATTTCTGGCGTATACCAAGCCGTAACCACAATTTCTTTTGGAATTTCGAAGTTATCAGCAAAATTGTTTTTTGTTTCTCCAGAAGTTTTTTTAGTTTCCTCTTTTTTAGAATCGTCGTTATTTTTAGGTCTGAAGTTTCTAAAATCGGTTTTACTAGCCTCTTTTACAGCTGTCGCTTTAAAGCAATTGTAACCGCCAATTTGTTTGGTTTCTTGTTCCAATTTCCAATTCAATTTTGGAAGAGAATCTATTACAAGAAATTCTTTTCCCATAAATTCTTTATCGACCGTATACGATTTTGCTTTTACATCTTTGTAGAAAGTTCCGCCACCGCCCGTAAGAGAACCAAACATTACACGGAAACCATTTTGTTGTCCCGGTGCTTCTAATTTTTCTTCTTCTTTATAAATTGATGCCGATTTATCGAAGTTTAAAATGAATGTTTTTTCAAGCATTTTTTTCATACGCTCTTCCATGCTTTTTTGCATTTCTGGCGTAATGTCTCTGTTCCCGCGCATTCCTTCAAACTTTGGCGCTTGCGTTTTTGACTCGTAAACAGCCATTCCTTGAAAATCTTTTTGAGCTTGAATTTGTGTAGCAACAAGCATCAATGTCATATAAAAAAACAGTTTCTTCATTTTATTTTCTTTAAAAGTGAGTAAATCCGAGAAAACTTACATTCAAATGTATTATTAATTTTAAGATACAAAAAATTAAATATATTAACGGTTATAGAATATAGATAGAACCGCTTATTTTTTAGACTATTAGAATAAAAAAAGGTTTAACGGCCAAAAGTAGATTTCTAACGAAGGTTTTTCGTAATTTGGTACTTTTGAAAATCAATTTCTAATGTATAAAAAGGTGCAAAAAATTTTATTCTCTATATTTCTTTTCTGCACTATAAATGCACTTTCTGCACAGAATTTGAACATAATTCCGAGTTTAATTTCTCAGTATAAAAACAATTCAGATGATTTTTTAGGATTTGATGCGTTCGGATATTCTTATCAAATTAAAAACAATGTTTTTAGTAAAATAAAAGGAGATGAAGTTTTTGAATATAAAAACGTTTCTCTAGGAAAAATCACGAAAGTTGATTTACAAAATCCTCTGAAAATGGTATTGTTTTATGAAGATTTTAATAGCGTTGTTTTATTGGATAATCAATTGAATAAAATGACGGAGATTAATTTTTCTCAAAATCCAACGCCAATTGTAGTAACCGCAATCGGAATGTCAACTCAAAATCAATTGTGGATTTATAACGCTTTAAATCAGCAAATTGGTCTTTTTGATTATTTAAAAAATGAATATAAAACCGTTTCTATTCCGCTGACAGAACCGATTAAATATTATCAAACCGATTTCAATACGTTTTATTGGATTGATAAAAAAAACAACTTCTTTTCTTGCGATATTTTCGGAAAGATAACTTCTTTAAACAAAACCTCAGATTTTGATAAAATCACTATAATTAATGCAGCACAATATATATTCAGCAAGGATAATTTATTGTTTTTTAAAGGAATCGAGAAATCAAATCCTGAAGCTGTTTCTGAGATAAAAATTTTAGAAAAAACCTTTGACAATTTTTATTACAAAGACCAAATTTTATCTATTTTTACAGCTACAGATATATCAAATTATAAAATCGTAACACCGTAATGCACATAGCAATAGCAGGAAACATAGGCGCAGGAAAAACTACTCTGACCAAATTATTAGCCAAACATTTCAAATGGGAACCTCATTATGAAGATGTAGTTGATAATCCGTATTTAGATGATTTCTATCATCAAATGGAGCGCTGGTCTTTTAATCTTCAGATTTATTTCCTGAACAGTCGTTTTCGTCAAGTGCAGCAAATTCGCGAAAGCGGAAAAAAAATCATTCAGGACAGAACGATATATGAAGATGCTTATATTTTTGCTCCCAACTTATATTCGATGGGATTAATGACGAGTCGTGATTTTGAAAATTATACTTCTTTATTCGAATTAATGGAATCTTTGGTTAAACCACCAGATTTATTGATTTATTTGAGAAGTTCGATTCCGAATTTAGTAGGTCAAATTCACAAACGCGGGCGCGAATATGAAAACTCTATTTCTATCGATTATTTAAGCCGTTTGAACGAAAGATACGAAGCTTGGATTCAGACTTATACTAAAGGAAAACTTTTAATTATTGACGTTGATAATATCAATTTTGTTGACAATCCTGAAGATTTAGGAGATATCATTAATAGAATTGATGCTGAATTGAATGGGTTGTTTTAGAACACGAATTGCACAAATTTACACGAAATAAAAAATGCCTCTAATAATTTTAGAGGCATTTTATTTTTAAACATTTTCTTACATTTGTTTTTTTTTAAAACGCAATTTCCCTATTTGGGAAAAATTAAATATATTTGCAAAAGTAAATCATGAGGATAATAGCAAAGAGAACGTTGCAAAATTTTTGGGAACGTTTTCCAAATTCAAAACAACAATTATTAGCTTGGTACCAAGTATTTGACAAAAACAATTTTGATAATTCAAATACTATAAAATCATTTTTCGGTACGGCAGATTTTGTAGGTAATAATAAAGTAGTTTTCAATATTTGCGGAAATCATTATCGTTTAATTGTAAAAATCAATTACGAAACTCAAATTGTGTATATACTTTTTGTTGGAACACATAGTGAATATGATGATTTAAAAGATATTAAAAATTTGTAAAATGAATATAAAACCGATAAAAACAGAGGAAGATTATAATTTGGCTTTAGAAAAAGCTAATTCTCTTTTTGATGCAAAACCTGATACTATTGAAGGTGACGAGTTAGATATTCTAGTTACATTGATAGAGAAATATGAAGAGATACATTATCCAATTCCAGAACCCGATCCTATTGAAGCTATTAGGTTCATGATGGAACAGAATGGATTAACTGATGCTGATTTAGGAATTATTTTAAACAGTCGTTCTCGAGTCTCTGAATTGTTTAATAGAAAAAGGGCTTTGACGATTAAACAAATTAGAGTTCTAAATGAAAAACTCCATATTCCCGCTTCAACACTTATAAAAGAATATTCTTTAAACCAATAAAAAATGCCTCTAATAATTTTAGAGGCATTTTTAAGAAGCTTTGTCAAAGTTTAAAACTTTGACAAAGATATTATTTCGCAGCATTTACTTTTGCCTGTACTTCTTCTTCTGTTCCTTCAAAAACTTCTGTTGTTGTTTTGCCATTTTCAGTTTTAGTAACTGTTCCTGTCGTTTTACCATTTATATTTTTAACCTCAACACGAACAGATTTTTTCTCGTATTTACTAGTATCAAAACAATCCGTTTTTTGGTAAGGATTTCCATTTTCATCAAAATGAGCTAAACATTTAGCTGTTTCTTCTGGAGAACAGCCTTTTTCTTTGCACATTTTAATACATTCCTCTTTTGTCATTCCAGACATATCACCACATTTAGAAACTCCGCCTGCGTGCAATTCTGTTTTAGCACAGCAAGAAGCTTTTCCTGCGATGTCAGAATGTGTGCTTCCTTCACCTAAAATTGGCGCAATTACCAATCCGATCAAACATGTTAATTTAATTAAAATATTCATTGAAGGTCCAGAAGTATCTTTAAACGGATCTCCAACTGTGTCTCCGGTTACAGCAGCTTTGTGCGCATCAGAACCTTTATAAGTCATTTCTCCGTTGATCATTACTCCAGCTTCAAAAGATTTTTTAGCGTTATCCCAAGCACCTCCAGCATTATTTTGGAAAACTGCCCAAAGAACTCCAGAAACCGTAACTCCAGCCATATATCCTCCTAACATTTCAGCAATCAACTGATTATTATCTGAGTAAACTAATTTTCCTAAAAGAACAATTAAAATAGGAAATCCGATTGTCAAAATCCCAGGAAGCATCATTTCGCGTAAAGCAGCTTTTGTAGAAATTTCAACGCATTTTCCGTATTCTGGTTTTCCAGTTCCTTCCATAATTCCTGGAATTTCTTTGAACTGGCGACGAACTTCGTACACCATATCCATTGCAGCTTTCCCAACAGAATTCATTGCCAAAGCTGAGAAAACAACCGGAATCATTCCTCCGACAAATAACATTGCTAAAACTGGCGCTTTAAAAATATTGATTCCGTCAATTCCTGTAAAAGTTACATAAGCAGCAAATAAAGCCAATGAAGTCAAAGCTGCAGAAGCAATAGCAAATCCTTTTCCAGTCGCTGCAGTTGTATTTCCTACTGAATCTAAAATATCGGTTCTTGTACGAACTTCTTTTGGTAATTCGCTCATTTCTGCGATTCCTCCAGCGTTATCAGAAATTGGTCCGAAAGCATCGATTGCCAATTGCATTGCTGTTGTTGCCATCATTGCAGAAGCTGCCAAGGCAACGCCATAAAATCCTGCTAGAGCATAAGAAATCCAAATGGCTACAGCGAACAAAATAACAGTTGGAAATGTAGAAATCATTCCTGTTGCTAAACCTGCAATAACGTTTGTTCCTGCACCAGTTGAAGATTTTTGTACAATCGCTAAAACTGGTTTTGTCCCTAATCCCGTGTAATATTCTGTTACCGATGAAATAGCTCCACCAACAATTAATCCGACTAAAGTTGCGTAAAAAACACGCAATGAAGAAATAGCTTTTGATCCTTCTCCAAAGAAACTCATCTGCATAGTTTCTGGAAGCATATATTGTACTAAAAAGTAACAAGCAACAGCAGTTAAAACAATAGAAACCCAGTTTCCTATATTTAATGCTTTTTGCACTTGTGCTTCTTTTGCATTATCGTCTGAAATTTTTACTAAAAGTGTTCCTATAATCGAAAATATAATTCCGAAACCAGCAATTGCCATTGGAAGTAAAATTGGACCAATACCGCCAAAAGCGTCATTGATACTTCCTCCCATATCTTTTATCACATAATTTCCTAATACCATTGCCGCTAAAACGGTTGCTACATAAGATCCGAATAAATCGGCTCCCATTCCTGCAACGTCTCCAACATTATCTCCTACGTTGTCTGCAATTGTTGCCGGATTACGAGGATCATCTTCTGGAATTCCAGCTTCAACTTTACCAACTAAATCGGCACCAACGTCAGCGGCTTTTGTATAGATCCCGCCTCCAACACGTGCAAATAAAGCAATTGATTCTGCACCAAGTGAAAATCCTGCTAGAGTTTCTAAAACAACCGTCATAGTATCGGTATCTTTCCAAACTCCGCCAGAGAATAAATTAAAGAATATTATAAAGAAAGATGTCAATCCTAAAACGGCTAAACCTGCAACACCAAGTCCCATTACAGTTCCTCCGCCAAAAGAAACTTTTAAAGCTTGCGGCAAACTTGTACGTGCAGCTTGTGTTGTTCTAACGTTAGTTTTGGTTGCGATCTTCATTCCAATATTTCCAGCATAAGCCGAAAATAAAGCACCAAAAATAAATGCAATTACGATTAATAAATGTGTTTTAACTCCTGGAATAAATGTAATTCCTGCCAAAGCTAAACTGGCAATAATTACGAAAATGGTTAGTAATTTATATTCGGCTTTTAAGAAAGCTAAGGCTCCTTCGTAAATGTAATCTGAAATCTCTTTCATCTTACCGTCTCCAGCATCTTGTTTTAAAACCCAACTCCTTTTTATTCCCATGAAAAGTAATCCTAAAACTGCCATTACAATTGGCAGGTAAATCATAAATGCATTCATAATATATTAATGGTTTTGGTTAATAGTCAACAAACTAACTAAAACGAATTTAAACAAAAAAGCAATACTCCTGACGGAGTATTGCTTTTTTTGTAAAATATGTATGCTTAAATTATTTAATACTAAATAATCCTTCTGGTTTGTTTTCAATATCGTTAAAACGCTTAGTACATTCAGCAATAATTGCAAACGCTTCTTTAACGTCTCCCCAACCTTCAACATCTACTTGTTTGTTTTCAAGATCTTTGTAAACTTGGAAGAAATGCTCAATTTCTTTCAATAAGTGTCCGTTAATATCTGAAAGGTCATTTAATGAATTCCAGATTGGATCTGAAACCGGTACACAAATGATTTTTTCGTCTGGTCCTTTGTCATCTGCCATATGGAAAACACCAATTGGTTTTACTTCAATAACACATCCAGGAAAAGTTGGTTCGTTTATTAAAACTAATACGTCAAGAGGATCACCATCTAAAGCCAAAGTTTCTGGAATGAATCCGTAATCAGCTGGGTACATCATTGAAGAGAATAACATTCTGTCAAAACGCATTCTTTTAATTTCAAAATCGTATTCGTATTTATTTCTGCTTCCTCTTGGTATTTCGATTAACACATCGAAAGTCGTTAATTTGTCTGCGGTCATTTTCGTTTTTTATTGTTTCTATAATTTCGGTTGCAAAAATAACTAAAGAATCTAGTTTTACAATAAAAAACAAGGTTAAATTATCCGCATTAGGGTTTAAAAAACAAGCATTTAATACGTAATCTTTCGATTTCTTTTCTTTAGATAATAATGCCAGAGCAAATATGTCGCATAAGAACGGTATGGACTCCATTGGTCTGTATGGTTTTTCATTTCTTCTTTATCATGAATATTCAATAATTCTTTTATGGTATTAATGACTGCAATATCGCCAAGCGGAATTAAATCAGGCTCTTGAAGACAGAACATTAAGTAAATATCGATTGTCCAATTTCCTATTCCTTTTAATTTGATTAGTTCTTCTCGAACTTGTTCTGCTGATTTTGATGGCAAACTTTCAATATCTAATTCTTTGTTTAGAATCGCTTCCGCCAAAATTTTAATGTATTTTGTTTTTTGACGACTTACTCCTAGATTTCTAAATTCTTCATCGGTCAGAATCAGCATGTTTTCTGGATTACAACTTATATATGCTTTGATCTTTAGAAAAGTGGCTTTCGCCGAATCTATAGAAACTTGTTGCTCCAATATCAGCAATACCAAAGTTTCAAAACCTTGTGGACGTTTTGGAATGGGAGGTAATCCATATTTTTCAATAATTTCTAGAAATATTGAATTTTTGGATGAAAGAAAATCAATAGCTTCTTGCATAGTTTTGGATTTCGAAAGTAAATCAAAAATAAGAAAAATGAAATTAGTTCTCGTAAAGTCAGAAAGTTACAGCGTTTTTTCCATACAGATTTAAGAATAAAAAAAGTCGCAAAGAAATAAACCTCTGCGACTTTGTAACTTTGAACCTTTGTGCCTTATATCATCTAGAAATAGAATCCGAAAGATCCTTTTATAGCAAATTTATGTGCATCTGGCATATCTAAATAATTCCCTCTCCAAGAAAAATCAAGACGGAAAACTTTGAAGATATTTCCAATTCCAGCATTATATTCCCAATATACTTTTTCTGGAGCATTATATGGCAATCCTGAAGCATTGATAGCACGATTGGCATCAGAAATAGTTCCGTGAACGGCTCTAACTCCAATGAATTCTCTCCAATTTAATTTTCTCATAAATGGAATTCTTGCAAACAATCTTCCTCCGAAATCATGATTCCATTGCAAAGTAGTATATTGATCGGTTACAAATTCGTAGAAATTAAGGTTACTAAACGTATTTTCGATTGTAAAATAAGTTTGGTTTCCAGGAATCACACTCATTAGACCTAACGGAATTGTTCCGAATGTTTTTCCTGTTTCTAAAATAATATTTGATCTTCCTAATGGTCCAATAATGATTGGCTGTTTGTAAAAGATTTGGATTTTTTCGTAAGCAAAATCACTATCCATAACACCTTTTAGACCGTAACTAAAGTTAACAAAGAAATGACTAAAAGGACTATCAACTAAATCTCTTTCAACACCATAACCAATAGTTTTTCGGTTTGGCATATATTCAAATTGAATATTTGCTTCTGTTTGTTTTACATCACTTTTTATAACTCCCATCGGATTTGCGGCAGTTGGTAATGTTGTATAATAATCTAAACTAAAGGTCTTTGAAGCCGATTCTAATGTTCTATAAGAGAATCCTGCAGAAACAATAAAATTCTTTTTAGCTTCCATTTCAACAGAAACATTACTCAAATTAATGTTGGTCAATTTTCCGTTACTTCCCGTTGTAAACAAGGCAGAAGATGCAAAACTTCGCCCCAAAACGTCATTTGTTGTGGTTAAACTGGCTCCAATTTGTTCAATGTCCCGCCTGTTTCCTCCAGAAATAATGACACGGTTTTTCTTATCAACCATCCATTTTCCAGAAAGTCCGTATTTGAATTTATTATCATCAAATCCGTAAGCCGTGTAAGCTTGAATACGCCAAGGATCATTTGGACCAAAATACGTTCTTCCTCCAACTCTTAGCCTCAAACCTTCCACTTCATTATAACCAAAAGTCGAATAAATAGGACCGTAATCGAAGTTCTTAAATTCGACATAACCACTTCCTAAAATGGAGACGAGACTATACAATTGCTTAAATCGCTTGACTGTCTGCAATGTATCGAGCATTTTATAAATACCCGCTTCGTCTTTATTTAATTTTTCAAAACGATTTTCTTCCCAGAATTCAGGCGGTCGTTCATAGACCGCATTGTCTATAAAATTGACTTCTTCTTTATAAAATTTCTCTGGTTTTTGAATATTGAATGTATGATTTCTATACAAAGTCGTTCGTTTTCCATAAACTCCTTTTGATTTTTCTTTTTTATTTAAAGCAAAATCAGACATCATATAATCGCGAGTCAAAAGGAAAACAGAATCGTTTTCTACTTCAAATTCCTGTTCGATATAAATATCTTTTACCCAGTTAATATTGGCACTTTTAGTAACGCCCATATTAATTTTCTTGATGGCAAACGTGGTATCATTAACCCAAAAATCACCTTTAAAAGTCAATTCGTTTTTACGTCTTGGATAAAAAACAATATTAAAACACCATTTTTTATCAATAAAAGCACTGTCTTTTAAGACATAGTTATACACGTCGATTCCTGTTTTTGAAAGCGGACTTGTAAAACTTTTATCGAAAAATTTAAGGTGATTGTCGTAAATATTATAATCTGAATAAAGATCTTTTACAAAGGCTAAAATCTGCTGATTTCCGTTAAAACCAGACATTTTATTTCCTTTAAGATTCTCTTTTACTTTCTTTAATTTATTATCTCCGTAAACATCATAAACAGATTCGTTGATGAATATTGGAAGATATGTTTTTCCCGTAACATCAGAAGTATCAACATGATTGAAGACAAACTCCATTCCTTTGAAAAGTTTGTTTTTCATAAAAGCACTATCAATCGTGTTCATATCAAACTCGACTTTTTCGTACTTCTGCATTTGATATTGATTGAATTGGTAAAGTCCGTTTTTACGTTTTCTTTCCCATATTTTTCTCAAAATATCCAATGCCGGATTATTTTTTTTTGACGTTTTTCCTGTGTAAATTACGACTTCATTCAGTGCTTCGGCTTCGCCTAAAACAATTTTGAAATTATAATTAACAGCTTTTTCTAAAGGAACTTCTTTATCTGAAAATCCTGCCGAAGTAACTATTAATGCTGTATAAGTATTTGGTGATTCTAAATAAAAACGTCCGTCTTCATTAGAAACAATTCCAGTATTTGAGCCTTTAAAAACAACATTTGCAAAAGGTATCGGCTGATTAGACTTGTCCAAAACAATTCCACTCACTTTCGTTTGTGCAGTAGCAATACTCGCAAATGCAAGTACAAAAAATAGGTTGAGTAAAATTATTCTTTTCATTGTCTGGGCAAAAAAAAACTTCATCAATTAACTATGAATGATGAAGTTTTGTGAGTATTTTAAATATGTATTATTTGTATAATACTTTTTTAACTGCTTTTACTACATCACCTGCATTTGGCAACCAGTCTTTTAATAATACTGGCGAATAAGGCGCTGGAGTATCTGCAGTTGTAATACGTTGAATTGGTGCATCAAGGAAGTCAAAAGCTTGTTCTTGAACGATATATGTAATTTCAGAAGAGATACTTGCAAATGGCCAAGCTTCTTCAAGAATTACTAAACGGTTTGTTTTTTTAACAGAAGTAAGAATTGCATCTTTATCCATCGGACGTACAGTTCTTAAATCGATAATCTCACAAGAAATTCCTTCTTTTGCTAATTCATCAGCAGCGATAAAAGCTTCTTTGATGATTTTTCCGAAAGAAACAATAGTAACGTCTTTTCCTTCACGTTTAATATCAGCAACCCCTAATGGAATTGTGTATTCTCCGTCTGGCACTTCACCTTTGTCACCATACATTTGCTCAGATTCCATGAAAATTACTGGATCATTATCGCGAATTGCAGATTTTAAAAGCCCTTTTGCATCGTAAGGAGTTGAAGGCACAACCACTTTAAGACCTGGAGTATTTGCAAACCAGTTTTCTAAAGCTTGTGAGTGAGTTGCTCCTAATTGACCTGCAGAAGCAGTTGGTCCACGGAAAACGATTGGCACATTAAATTGTCCACCAGTCATTTGACGCATTTTAGCAGCGTTATTAATAATTTGATCAATACCAACTAAACAGAAGTTGAAAGTCATATATTCTACAATCGGTCGGTTTCCGTTCATTGCAGAACCTACTGCAATTCCTGTAAAACCAAGCTCAGCAATTGGAGTATCGATTACTCTTTTTTCTCCAAACTCAGCAAGCATTCCTTTTGAAGCTTTGTATGCTCCGTTGTATTCTGCAACCTCTTCGCCCATTAAATATATGGATTCATCGTGACGCATTTCTTCGCTCATCGCTTCACAAATGGCCTCTCTAAATTGTATTGTTCTCATATTTTATATTGTATGTTGAATTTTCTGAAGAGCAAAAATAAATATTTTAAATAACTTAAAAGCATAAATTAGATTTAAAATCGCACTAACTTCAATCTCAATTTAGGTTTTAACTTTTTAAAGTTTATTGTGATATTTACGAAAACGATATAATTGTACTTATTTTATCAAAATCATTTTTTATACAAACTTTAATCTATTTGTTTAATTCTTGTTTCTTCGAAATTCATTCACTAAAACGTAAAAAACCAAAATTTAGTATTTATCAGACAAAAAATAAATCCTTCAGACGCCTTCAATTATTGCAAAATTCCTAACAATCAGGCAAAATGAGTGATTTTTTAATTTTAGATTCCGATAAAAGTCACTCAAAACCATGCAATCTGCGAAATCGTAATAGTTTTAAAAAATATTATGCATGCATAGTATAATTATTCCAAATTAAATTCTAAATTTGTAAAAGCATATTATAAATTCAAAATATATACTTATGAAAATACTAGTTTGCATCAGCCATGTGCCTGATACTACTTCAAAAATTAACTTTACAAACGGTGATTCAGAATTTGATACAGCCGGCGTACAATATGTAATTAATCCTAATGACGAATTCGGTCTTACACGTGCAATCTGGTTCCAAGAGCAACAAGGCGCAAATGTAACGGTTGTAAACGTTGGAGGCCCTGATACTGAACCAACATTGCGTAAAGCTTTGGCAATTGGTGCTAACGAAGCTATTCGTATAAATGCAAATCCAACTGATGGATTTTTTGTTGCAAAACAATTAGCAGAAGTTATTAAAAATGGTGGTTACGACTTGGTAATCGCTGGAAAAGAATCTTTAGATTATAATGGTGGAATGGTTCCTGGAATGATTGCAGGAATTACAGGTTCTAACTTCTTAAACTCTTGTACATCTTTAACTGTTGATGGAAACAATGTAAAAGCGGTTCGCGAAATCGACGGTGGAAAAGAAACTGTAAGCACTACTCTTCCATTAATTATTGGAGGTCAAAAAGGTCTTGTTGAAGAAAAAGATTTACGTATTCCGAACATGAGAGGAATTATGACAGCAAGAACTAAAGCGTTAACTATTCTTGAGCCAGTTGATGCAGCTGTAAACACAAAAGCAGTGAAATTTGAAAAACCATCTCCAAAATCGGCAGTAAAATTAGTTTCTGCAGATAATTTAGATGAGTTAATCAATTTATTACACAACGAAGCGAAAGTAATCTAGTAATCAGTATTCAGTCGCAGTTTTCAGTTTACGAACTTGAAACCTGAAACTTTAAACTTTTAAACAAAAACATCATGTCAATATTAATATATGCAGAATCTGCAGAAGGAAAATTTAAAAAAGTTGCTTTCGAATTAGCTTCTTACGCTAAAAAAGTAGCAGAATCATTAGGAACAACTGTTACAGCTTTGACTGTAAATATCAGCGACGTTAGCGAATTAGCAAAATACGGAGTTGACAAAGTTCTAAAAGTAAACAACGATAAATTATCTGGTTTTACTGCCAAGGCTTACGCCGATGTAATTAAACAAGCTGCTGAAAAAGAAGGTACAAAAGTAGTTTTACTTTCTTCTACAACAGACAGTATTTATCTTTCATCATTAGTTGCCGTGGCTTTAAATGCTGGTTTTGCTTCAAATGTTGTTGGATTACCAGTTAGCACTTCACCATTTCAAGTAAAAAGAAATGCTTTCTCAAACAAAGCTTTCAACATTACACAAATTGACACAGATGTAAAAGTTCTTGGACTTGCTAAAAACTCTTACGGAATTTTCGAAAGTGCAGGATCTGCTTCTGAAGAAGATTTTAATCCAACAATTGGAGACAATGATTTTGGTGTAAAAGTAGAATCTGTAGAAAAAGTTTCTGGAAAAGTTTCTATCGCCGATGCTGACATCGTAGTTTCTGGCGGGCGTGGATTAAAAGGTCCAGAAAACTGGGGATTAATCGAAGATCTTGCTGCTGTTTTAGGTGCTGCAACTGCATGTTCTAAACCAGTTTCAGATTTAGGATGGAGACCTCATAGTGAGCACGTTGGACAAACAGGAAAACCAGTTGCAACAAATTTATATATTGCCGTAGGTATTTCTGGAGCTATTCAGCACATTGCGGGTATTAACTCATCTAAAGTAAAAGTTGTAATCAATAATGATCCAGAAGCACCTTTCTTTAAGGTGGCTGATTACGGAATTGTTGGAGATGCTTTTGAAATTGTACCTCAATTAACTGAGAAACTAAAAGCTTTCAAAGCGCAACATTCTTAATTCAAGAATTCTCTTCAAAATATTTGCTGCCTAAAAACAAGATATTGTATCTTTGTTTATAGGCAGCTTTTTTGTTCCATATTTTTTGATTAAAATTGCAGCTTTATTTTCCAATCAAAAAAAGCAATAAAATAAGGCTCTAAGTGCCTTTTTTACAAACATATATGAGTCTAGTAAAATTATCTATAAAAGGAATTTCATACAGTCAAACTCAAAATGGCGCTTATGCCCTAATTTTGAATGAAGTTGATGGTGAACGAAAATTACCTATTGTTATTGGCGCTTTTGAAGCTCAATCAATAGCTATTGCCTTAGAAAAAGAAATAAAACCACCTCGCCCTTTAACACACGATTTATTCAAAAACTTTGCAGAAAGATTTGATATCGTTGTAAAACAGGTAATCATTCATAAACTTGTTGACGGCGTTTTTTATTCAAGCCTAATCTGCGAAAGAGATAAAATCGAAGAAATTATTGATGCCAGAACTTCTGATGCAATTGCATTAGCATTACGATTTAGCGCTCCGATTTTTACTTATAAAAACATCTTAGATAAAGCTGGTATTTATTTAAAATCGAATACAGCGGAATCTGATTCTGGGTCTCAAGAAATTGATGATGTACTTTCAAATCCTGAAACTTTTGGGCGCGAAGAAGAAAGCAACCAATCTGGAGATGTTTATTCTAAACATAGTTTACAAGAATTAAACGACCTTCTAGATCAAGCAGTTTCTCAAGAAGATTATGAGAAAGCAGCAAAAATTAGAGACGAAATCTCGAAACGTTAGGCATTAGGCTATAAGCTTTAAGCAATAAGCCTAGAATATTGAGCAAAAAAAAATTAAAGACCAAACTGTAAGCGGCTCATAAAAGCTTAAAGCCTACAGCATAAAGCCTAAAGCAACAATGAAACAATACTTAGATTTAGTAAAACACGTTTTAGAAAACGGTAATCAAAAAGGAGATCGTACAGGAACTGGAACAAAAAGCGTTTTCGGATATCAAATGCGTTTTGATTTAAGTGAAGGTTTCCCAATGGTTACGACCAAAAAATTACATTTAAAATCGATTATTTACGAATTGCTTTGGTTTTTAAAAGGCGATACAAATATCAAATATCTTCAAGAAAACGGAGTTAAAATTTGGGATGAATGGGCCGATTCTAACGGTGATTTAGGTCCAGTGTATGGCCATCAATGGAGAAATTGGAACAGTGAAGAAATCGATCAGATTTCGGAATTAATTACCGAATTAAAGACAAATCCAAACAGCCGCAGAATGTTGGTTTCTGCTTGGAATCCTTCTGTTTTGCCAGATACTAAAAAGTCTTTTGAAGAAAATGTTGCCAATAATAAAGCAGCTTTGCCTCCATGTCACGCCTTTTTTCAGTTTTATGTAGCTGCGCCAGATTTAGAAAAAGGAGAAACAAAAGGAAAATTATCTTGTCAATTGTACCAAAGAAGTGCCGATATCTTTTTAGGAGTTCCTTTTAATATTGCCTCTTATGCATTATTAACCATGATGATTGCTCAAGTTTGCGATTTAGAAGCAGGAGATTTTATTCACACTTTTGGTGATGCACATATTTACAATAATCATTTTGAACAATTGGAATTGCAATTAACACGCGAACCAAAACCACTACCAAAAATGATTTTAAATCCAGAGATTAAAAACATTTTTGATTTTGATTTCAATGATTTTACACTTTTAGATTACGATCCGCATCCAGCAATAAAAGGAAGTGTTGCAGTATAAAAAAACAAAAAATCCGCTAATAAGCGGATTTTTTTATACAACTAAAACACTATTTTCACTTCCAGCATAATCATTCCATTTATAAGAATCTGCTTCTGGATCATTTACATAAATACCGTCGATTACGTACTTAAATTCGTAAATCGCATCTTTAACCAAATCATAAGTAGCTTTAAAAGTTCCGTTTTTCAACTTGCTTAAAGTTCCTTCAGAAGGATTCCAGTTATTAAAATCTCCAACGACTGCTGCCGAATCAGCATCTTTGGCATCTATAGAAAATGTAACTTTAACAACCGGCTTCGTTTTGATAAATTGTTTCTTCAAAGACATAACTATTTCGTTTTTAGATTTATACAATCTAAAATTAATTAAATTCGACGAGACACCCACTACCCTACTAGTCGATTTATCATAATACTAAAAACAGTATATTTTTTTAATTATATCTGCAATTTATTAGCAGTAAAATTCTGTATTTCAAATTCGTAGACGATTTTCAAGCAAATATTCCACATGCATAATATTGACTTTCAAAAATAAATTTTAACTTTATAATCTCATTTTTATTTTATGGAAAAAGAATCGCACGAACAATACGAATACGCCAGACGAAGATTAAGGCAAAAAAAGATTTTATATTTTCATTTTGTCCTTTTCCTTGTAGGAAGTTTATTTTTATTTATTGCCAATAGATTTTTTGGATTTGGAGAAGGAACAACTCAAAATTGGTGCATTTGGGGTATCACAATTTGGCTTTTCATTTTTATTTTACATTTTATAAAAGTGTATATCACTGATCGTTTTATGAATAAAAAATGGGAAAGAGAACAAATTGACAGATTAGTTGCTCTACAGCAAAAGAGAATTACTCAACTTGAATCTTCTATTAACGAAGACAATCAAAATAAAAATTAGCTTAAGCATACCATGATTATAATGATAGCGGCTGCAGCCGAAAATAATGCGCTTGGAAAAAACAATGAATTAGTATGGCATTTGCCAAATGATTTCAAAAGATTTAAATCACTTACTACTGGTCATCATATTATTATGGGGAGAAAAACTTTTGAGAGTTTTCCGAAACCATTACCAGATCGAGTGCATATTGTAATTACACGTCAAGAAAATTTCAAACCAGAAGGATGTATTGTTGTAGATAGCATTGAAAAAGCAATTGCAATTTGTCCCGAAAATGAAGATAATTATATTATTGGCGGAGGCGAAATTTACAATCTAGCCCTTCCTTTTACTGATATTATAGAACTAACTAAAGTTCATCATAGTTTTGAAGCTGATACTTTTTTTCCAAAACTTAATAAAAGCGAATGGGTTTTGGTTGAATCTGAAGAAAATTATAAAGACGAAAAACATCTTTATGATTATACTTATGAAACTTACATTAGAAAATAAATAAAAAACATCCTCTTTGCAGAGGATGTTTTTAAAACGATTGATTTTTTAGACCAGGACTTTACTCAAGAATAGTTTTGTTTAAAAATCACAAATGTTTAGAACACTTGATAACTGAATAACATTTAATGTTATTTGAGACCTAAATCTCAAAAACGCCTCTAATAACAAATACCACTAAGATATTAAAGGCAGAAAATTAAAATTTCCAAAAACAAATTTAATCCTAAGAACGTATTTTGCACTGTAAAATAGTATATCCCCCCAAGAACAATACTTACAAAACTTTTTCATGAACAAATGAAATTACAAGCGCAAAAAAGTAATCATCTGCTTTAAGTCATTTGGCTTTACCAATCATTAAAACTTAATCATTTTTACTTGTACAAAGTTGCCCATATTACAGAGATTAGACAATACCGTGATTTAGTGATTTTGTCAAAATACCTAGATTTAGGGATGCTAAAATTTTTCTAAAATTGACTTTAAAACAAATAGACCAAAACATTTATTTTACAAATTAAAAAACTCAATTACAGTTAAACTAGATTGTTTATATTTGCCTAAATAAAAAAAATGTCTGAAAAAATAACTCCGTATAAAGACTCTTCACTAGGAAAAAAAGAGCAAGTAACCCAAATGTTTGACACCATTTCTGGGAATTACGATAATTTAAATCGTGTCATTTCATTTGGAATTGACATTAAATGGCGTAAAAAAGTATTAAAAATAGTCTCAGACAAAAAACCAAAAGTTATTCTTGACATTGCAACTGGAACTGGCGATCTAGCCATTTTATTGACGCAGACAAAAGCTGAAAAAATTATTGGTTTGGATATTTCTGCAGGAATGCTTGAAGTTGGAAAAAAGAAAGTAGAAGAAAAAAATCTTTCTAATATTATTGAATTGGTTTTAGGCGATTCTGAAAACATGCCTTTTGAAGATAATTATTTTGACGCTATTACAGTAGGTTTTGGTGTTAGAAATTTTGAAAATCTTGAAAAAGGTTTTGCAGAAATCTTGAGAGTTTTAAAGCCAAATGGTGTTTTTGTAATCTTAGAAACTTCTGTTCCAGATAAATTTCCTTACAAACAAGGTTATAATTTTTACAGTAAAAACATTCTTCCCCTTATCGGAAAATTATTTTCTAAAGATAACGACGCTTACGGATATTTGTCTGAATCTGCCGCAGCTTTTCCTTACGGTGAGGCCTTGAACAATATTTTGAGAAAAACTGGGTTTATAGATGTTGTGGCAATGCCTCAAACTTTTGGTGTCGCAACAATTTATTCTGCATCTAAAAAATAGTATGAAAAAAGTTGTAATCTTATTTTTATTAGTCTTAACGACAAAAGGGTATTCGCAATTTGCTAAAAATATGTTTAGCAAAGACCCTATTATTAATCTTGAAAACTTTCAGAAGCAGCGCGTCTACTTTGGTTATTATTTAGGTTTTAACAGTTTCGACTTTAAGTTTGATTACAAAACTCCTGTACCGCAAGATATTCAGGTAAAAAAAACTACTGGTTTTAATGTTGGTGTTGTAGCCGATTTAAGATTGCAGGAATATATTAATCTTCGATTTGAACCAGGATTATATTATACGAAACGTGATTTGTATTTTTCTGGCGTAGGAACTTCAGAGAATGATTATTTAAGAGAGGTAAATAGTACTTATATCCATTTTCCTTTATTATTAAAGTTCTCTGCTTTGCGTACAGGAAACATTCGTCCTTATTTAGTTGGCGGTGTGTCAACAACTTTAAATTTATCAAGTAACGCTAAATCTCAAGACGATAATTATCAACAGAAATTTAGAGTAAAACAATGGACAACTGCTTACGAATTAGGTGTGGGAATTGATATTTTTACAGAATATTTTATTTTTTCTCCTTCGATAAGAGGAATGTTCGGCATAACAGACGAATTAATTCGAGACAATACTTCGCCTAGTGCTTACACAGACAATATCGATTCGATGAAATCTAGAGCAATTTTGATAAATTTCACTTTTCATTAAAACAAAGTCTTAACTATTTCGTTTAAATTCACTAAGAATAATTGCTGTTGCTGTAGCTACATTTAAACTTTCCGTTTTTTGCAGCTCTCCAAATCTAGGAATTGACAGACGAGAAGTTACTATTTTTTCAATTTCTGCCGAAATACCATTGGCTTCATTACCCATAATAATGATTCCGTTTTGAGGTAAGGTAGATTGATAAATATTATCTCCGTCCATAAAAGTTCCAAAAACAGGAAGTTTAGTTTGAGAAAGAAATAGATTCAAATCAATGTAGCTAACATTTACTCTAGAAATAGATCCCATTGTTGCTTGAACCACTTTTGGGTTGTAAATATCTACTGTTTCTTTAGAACAAATTACTTGTTTAATACCAAACCAGTCACATAGACGTAAAATAGTACCCAAATTTCCTGGATCTCTAATATCGTCTAAAGCTAAAATTAAACCCGAATCGATTATTTTCTTTTCGGCTGGAATTTTAAAAACTGCCAAACAGGTATTTGGAGTCGCTAAAGCACTTATTTTCTTAAGTTCTTGTTCATTAATAATTGTTCGTTTTGAAGATTGAACTGCTTCAAAATCATTTAAAGTCGTGTATAAATGTTCTAATTCAAAATTGGATTGCAGCAATTCTTGAATTACTTTTACTCCTTCGGCAAAAAATAATTGATTGGCAAAACGCTGCTTTTTTTGATGTAAACTTGAGATAAGTTTTATTTGGTTTTTACTAACCATAAAATAATGTACTTTTGAATTAAATATTTAAAAACACTTGAAAAATAATTCCACAAAAATAATAGCATTTCTTCTAATTGCAATATTAATTTGCGCTTGTAATGCCGTAAAAAGAGTTCCCGATGGAAAAAATCTTCTTGTAAAAAATAATATTTTGGTAAATGGAAAGTCAACAAATGATGAAACGGCTTCCAATCAAATGTACCAAAAACCTAATGGGAAACTTTTAGGGTACAAACTTCGATTAAATTTATACAATTTAGCCAATTTAAATCCAGATTCTAGTTATCAGGCAAAATTTAAAAACAATCCCGGTAAATATGAGCGTATGTCTAAAATATTATCTGCAAAACAAGTAGATCGTCTTGGACAATCATTTTACTATAAAGGAATTCACGAATTTTTAAAAAACACAGGAGAACCGCCTGTAATTGTTGACACTGCAAAAGCCAAAAAATCATTATTGCGTTTAAAATATTATTATTTCAACAATGGTTTTTTTAATGTTTTAACCGATTATACAATTGATACAATTGGACGCAAAAGAGCCGCAATTAACTATAATATTACAACTGGCCCAGCTTATAAATTAGACACCATTCGTACAGATATAAAAACTCCAGCTTTAGATTCATTATACAAAACAAATAGCGAACCTTCTGTATTAAAATCTGGAAATCAATATAAAACGACAGATTTCGAAGAAGAAAAAAATCGTATTACAACTTATTTCAGAAATCACGGCGCATATTATTTCCAGCCAACATATGTGACTTTTGATATTGATACCATTGGTAAAAAAGCAAAAGCAGATGTTACTTTAAAAATTAGCGATAACACTATTCAAGGAAGAGATTCTAGCCGTACAGAACCTTTTAAGTTGTACACAATTAGCGATGTAAATATCTACACCGATTATTCTGCAGCCAATTCAAAAAAGAAACCAACAGACAGTACAACATACAAAAATTTCAACCTTTACAGTTACAACAAACTAAAATACAAACCGCGCGCCATAACCGATGCGATTTTTATTACGAAAGGAAGTACTTTTGCCGATTTCAGAACTACACTTTCTTCAAGATATTTAAATAATTTAAGAATTTTCAATTATCCTTCTATTCAATACGAAGTGGATAAAAGAGATTCTACAGCGCAATCTCTTATTGCAAACGTCTATTTAACACCTCGAAAAAAATATAGTTTTGGAGCCACTTTAGATTTAACTCACTCTAATATTCAGGATTTCGGAATTGGAGCCAGTATTTCTGAAACGATTCGAAATGTATTTAACCGTGCCGAAACCTTAGAAATTTCTGCTCGTTTAAATATCGGTTCATCAAGAGATATGGCAAACCCGAATGATAATTTCTTTAATGTTTCGGAATATGGTTTGGATTTAAAACTGAATTTTCCGAGAATTTTACTGCCCTTTGGAACAGAAAAAGTTATTCCGAAAAGTATGATTCCTTACACTTCTATAACGTCAGGTTTTTCGAAACAGCGAAATATTGGTTTAGATAAGGAAAACTTTACCGGAGGTATAGCATACAACTGGACACCAAAACGACATAATACAGCGAAACTGGAATTATTAAACGCGCAATTTGTACGTAATTTAAATCCAGGCAATTATTTCAGAGTTTATACTTCGTCTTATAATGATCTAAATAATATTGGTAAAGATTATAATACTACCGCAACCAATTGGGGAGATACGCCAGAAGAACAAGCCAATCAAAACCTAACTATACCTAAAGGTACAACAGGTTTTACAAATGATGTTTTAACAAATACCACTGCCTTACAACCTGGAGATCCACAATACAAAGAAGTTGAAAGTATTGAAGAAAGAAGAGTTCGTTTGACAGAAAATGACTTTATTTTAGCAACAAGTTACACTTTCACAAAAACAACCAAAAAAGATTTAGCTGATAATAATTTCTATCAATTTAGAACAAAAATCGAATCAGCGGGAACTTTATTGACACTAGTTTCTGAAATTGGAAATCTTCAAAAAAACTCAAAAGGAAATTACGAGATTTTCAACTTAGAATATTCAGAATACATTAAAACTGAATTTGATTATATTAAACACTGGGATTTTGGAAAAGAAAAAGTTCTAGCGGTTAGAAGTTTCTTTGGGATTGCAATTCCGTTTGGAAACTCAAACTATATTCCGTTTTCACGAAGTTATTATGGTGGAGGTTCAAACGATAACCGCGCATGGCAACCGTACGCATTAGGACCAGGAAGCACAAACGCGGTAAATGACTTTAATGAGGCCAATATGAAAATTGCAGCAAGTGCAGAATTTCGTTTCAAACTTTTTGGAGATGTTAAAGGAGCTTTGTTTGCAGACGCCGGAAATATCTGGAATGTGCTCGATAATGTCATAGATCCGAAAGCAAAATTTGACAACTTAAACGATTTAGAAGAAATTGCTTTGGGTACAGGATTTGGTTTACGATACGATTTAAGCTTTTTTGTTATTCGTTTAGATTTAGGCTTTAAGACCTATAATCCGGCGCATGAGAAGGGCGACAGATGGTTTAAAGAATACAATTTTGGTCATTCGGTTTTAAATTTTGGGATAAATTATCCGTTCTAATGCTAATTAATTCTTATTTTTGCAACCTAAAAACTAAAAACAACTATAAAAAAAATTACAATGGCACACAACATTAAACCAGGAGTAGCTACAGGAGATCAAGTTCAAGAGATCTTTAATTATGCTAAAGAGAAAGGTTTTGCCCTTCCAGCAGTAAACGTTACTGGATCAAGCACAATTAACGGAGTTCTTGAAACTGCAGCAAAACTAAACGCGCCAGTTATCATTCAATTTTCTAACGGTGGAGCTCAATTCAACGCTGGAAAAGGATTATCTAATGCAGGTGAAAAAGCAGCAATCGCGGGAGGAATCGCAGGAGCAAAACATATTCACACTTTGGCAGAGGCTTACGGTGCAACAGTAATTCTTCATACTGACCACTGTGCAAAAAAACTTTTACCTTGGATTGACGGTTTATTAGATGCTTCTGAGAAACACTTCGCAGAAACAGGAAAACCATTATTCAGTTCTCACATGATCGATTTGTCTGAGGAGCCAATCGAAGAAAACATCGAGATCTGTAAAGAATATTTAGCTAGAATGAGCAAAATGGGCATGACATTGGAAATCGAACTTGGTATTACAGGTGGTGAAGAAGATGGTGTTGATAACTCTGATGTTGATAGCTCAAAATTATATACTCAACCAGAAGAAGTAGCTTATGCTTACGAAGAATTATCTAAAGTAAGTCCTAAATTTACAATTGCTGCTGCTTTCGGAAACGTTCACGGTGTTTACAAACCAGGAAACGTAAAATTAACTCCAAAAATCTTAAAAAATTCTCAAGATTTCGTACAAAACAAATTCAACACAGGACACAATCCAGTTGATTTTGTTTTCCACGGAGGTTCAGGTTCTACACTTGAAGAAATCAGAGAAGGAATTAGCTACGGAGTTATCAAAATGAACATCGATACAGATTTACAATTCGCATACACTGAAGGAATCCGTGATTATATGGTTAAAAACATTGACTATTTAAAATCTCAAATTGGAAACCCAGAAGGTGCTGATGCTCCAAACAAAAAATATTACGATCCAAGAAGATGGGTTCGTGAAAGCGAAGTAACATTCAACGCAAGACTTGAACAAGCTTTTGCTGATTTAAACAATGTGAATACACTATAATAAAAAAGTTTCAAGTTTCAGGTTTCAAGTTTCAAGTTTCGCAACTTTAAACCTGAAACCTTAAACAAAAAAAACATTCAATATGGCTTGGTTTAAAAGACAAGAAAAAGGGATTACGACCGCGACAGAAGACAAGATGGACGTTCCGAAAGGATTGTGGTACAAATCTCCTACTGGAAAAATTATTGATGCAGACGAATTAGCGAGAAATTTATTCGTAAGCCCTGAAGATGATTTTCACGTTCGAATTGGAAGCGCAACCTATTTTGAAATTTTATTCGACAACAACGAATTTGTTGAGTTAGATAAAAACATGACTTCTAAAGATCCTCTGCATTTTGTGGATACAAAAAAATATGCAGAAAGATTGAAAGATGTAATGGAAAAAACTCATCTTAAAGATGCTGTACGTACGGGAGTAGGAAAATCTAAAGGAAGAGAACTTGTAATTTGCTGTATGGATTTTGCTTTTATCGGTGGATCTATGGGAGCGGTTGTAGGTGAAAAAATTGCAAGAGGTATCGATCACGCGATCAAAAATAGATTGCCTTTTGTAATGATTTCTAAATCTGGTGGAGCTCGTATGATGGAAGCTGCTTATTCTTTGATGCAATTAGCAAAAACTTCTGTAAAACTAGCTCAATTAGCTGAAGCTAAATTACCTTATATCTCTCTTTGTACAGATCCAACAACTGGAGGAACAACTGCATCTTATGCTATGTTAGGAGACATCAATATCTCTGAGCCAGGCGCTTTGATTGGTTTTGCTGGTCCACGTGTTGTACGTGACACTACAGGAAAAGATTTGCCAGAAGGTTTCCAAACTGCTGAGTTTTTATTAGAGCACGGTTTCTTAGACTTTATCACGCCTAGAAAAGAATTGAAAGATAAGATTAACTTATATATCGATTTGATTCAAAATAATGACATTAGATAGTTTTAAAACTATTTAAAAATAGAAAATCCCAAGAAATTGCTTCTTGGGATTTTTTTATATCTTTATTTTAAATGTTATTGCTATGACGAGAATTTTTATTGGCTTTGTTATTTGTTTTTTTCTTTTAAATTGTGATAAGAAAAAGGAAAATGCAACTGTAAAACATAAAGATTATATTATTTCTTTTGAAGATAGAAAACTTAAAAAATATGCTGATTCATTAAAGAAAAACAGCAGAAAAATTATATTCCCTTCTATAAAAGGTTTTTATTGCCAAAATCAGCTTTTAATAGACAAAAAAGGAAATCTCTTTTTTTATCAAATAGAATACATTCCGAAAATATGTGGATCTACAATTGAAACAGACACTATACCATATTTATCAAACTTAAAACCTATCGATTTAATTAAACTACCGCCTTCAAGTGTAAATGATTTTCTCGTTCTAAACATCCTTAGCAAAAGAGAAAACGAACAAAGATTAATTATTGCGTCTCAAAATGACACAATAAAAAACATATCAATTTTTAGCTTTACAAATAAACTAAAAGCTTATAAAATTAGAAGAACAACCCAAGAAGAAGATACTGTTTTAAAGTACAAGAAAAACAATGAATACTATAATTATGAAGATATAAAATGGAATGAAGACAGAATCATACTTCCTTTCGTAAAACCAGAACTTCAGAAAAAATAATCTTTTAAAAATTCGACTAAAGTCTCTTTCTGCTTCTAAATACAACCCTCCAGCTAAAGCCAGAGGCAATTCATATAAAAATAAAAAAACTTAGTCCCGATAGCTATCGGGATAGTATCTCAGAACCTTAGCAACTTAAAAAACCTACATTCCAGTTCTAATAGCTTCTACTGGATCCAGTTTTGAAGCTGAAATCGCAGGAAGAATTCCTGAAATTATTCCCACTAAAATAGAAAGACTGGCTCCGATGAATATATTCCAGAAACTTAAAACGAATTCGAAATCTAATAAATTGGTCAATAATAGAGATAATAGCCAAACAATAATTAAACCTATCAAACCTCCAATTAAGCAAAGAATAACGGCTTCAAATAAAAACTGAAACAAAATAAATCTGTTTTTAGCTCCTAACGATTTTTGAACACCAATTAAATTTGTTCGTTCTTTAACCGAAACAAACATAATATTTGCCACTCCAAAACCTCCAACTAAGAATGAAAAGAAACTTATAAAGATTCCTGCAACTCTTAAACTTCCTAAAATTCCATCGATAAAATCGGTAAATCCTGAAAGAACATTGATAAAGAAATTATCCATTTCTCCTGCTTTCATTCCGCGGATTGCTCTGAGTTTTTGTGCAACTTCTGCTTTGTAAGCTTCCATATCGACACCTTTTTGGGGTTTCAAAACAATTACTGGCGTCATAGCATCGTTGTCGCCATACATTCTTCTTAAAAAGTTGGCTGGAAGATAAACAGAAGTATCATTACTATTTCCAAAAAAACCTGCTCCTTGTTTTTCAATTACTCCAATAACTGTAAATCGCTGCCCATATAATCTAATTGTTTTTCCGAGCGGATCACTCGTTTCAAAAAGACCTTCTGCGATATCATATCCTAAAACAATAACGGGCGTTCCTGAGTTTGATTCAGATTCGTTGTAAAACCTTCCTTTATCAAAACTTAATCCGTCAATATCGACAATTTCGCTTGACGAAGGAATAATATTTACATCGCTAACGGTTTTTGAATCATATTTTAAACTTTCATGATTCACAAAAAGTTGATACGCAACTTGATCGGTATTATTCATCGAACTTTTTAAGCCTCCATATTCATCATATTTCACATTTGGAAATTGTTCACGTTTCCATTGCGGAATATCAGACGGACCAAAGCAATATTTCATTAAATAAATCGTATTTTTATCTAAACTGCTAAGATCTTTTGAAATTTTTCTATCTAAAGAATCAACAGCTGCAAGAACAGCTATAATTGAAAAAATACCAATAGTTACGCCTAATAAAGACAATAAAGTTCTCAATTTATTATTTCGCAGAGCGTTAATAGCAAAACTCAAACTTTCTTTTAACAATCTAAGATAAACAAGCATATTTTCGTATTTTTCAATAAAGTAAAATTCAATAATTTAAAATCAAAAACCTAATAAAAGTTAACTTACTCATCAGTAGATTTTTTTAGCATATTGTTACACTTATTTCTTTAAAATAATATATAAAAAAACTACTTTTGCAGTCTCAAAAATCATAACTACACAATGAGCACAACTAAAAAAATACAATCAGCATTAATTTCTGTTTTTTCTAAAGATGGATTAGAACCAATTGTTAGAAAATTACATGAACAAAATGTAACACTTTACTCAACTGGAGGAACAGAAGATTTCATTAAAAACCTTGGAATTCCAGTAGTTCCTGTTGAAGATATTACTTCGTTTCCTGAAATTCTTGGAGGAAGAGTAAAAACTTTACACCCAAAGATTTTTGGTGGAATTTTAAATCGTCAGGACAACGAAAGCGATGTTCAACAAATGAAAGAATTTGATATTCCTCAAATTGATTTAGTAATTGTTGATTTGTATCCTTTTGAAAAAACGGTTGCTTCTGGTGCAAGCGAACAAGATATTATTGAAAAAATTGACATTGGCGGAATTTCATTAATTCGTGCAGGTGCAAAAAATTTCAAAGACACTGTAATTGTAGCTTCTGTAAACGAATACAGCTTGCTTTTAGATTTGATTACGGAGCAAGACGGAGCAACAACTCTAGAAAACAGAAGATTGTTGGCTACTAAAGCATTTCATGTTTCATCTCACTACGACGGAGCAATTTTTAATTATTTCAACACAGACGAGACTATTTACAAAGAAAGTATTGCAAACGGTCAAGTTTTAAGATATGGTGAAAACCCTCACCAAAAAGGATTTTTCTTTGGCGATTTTGACGCGATGTTTAAAAAAGTTCACGGAAAAGAATTATCATACAACAACTTATTAGATGTTGATGCTGCAGTAAATTTAATTGCTGAATTTAAAACTGACGGACCAACATTTGCGATTCTAAAACACAACAATGCGTGTGGATTGGCTTCGAGAAAAACAATTAGCGAAGCTTATTTAGCAGCTTTGGCTTGTGATCCAACTTCTGCTTTTGGTGGAGTGTTAATTTCTAACACAAAAATTGATTTAGCAACAGCTCAAGAAATCAACAAATTATTCTGCGAAGTTGTAATCGCTCCATCATATGATGATGAGGCAGTTACAGTTTTACAAGAGAAGAAAAACAGAATTATTTTGGTTCAAAATGAGGTAGAATTACCATCTCGTCAAGTAAGAACTTGTCTTAATGGTTTGTTAATTCAGGACAGAAATAATATTACGGATAATAAAGAGCATTTAAAAACCGTTACAATAACAGAACCTACTGCTCAAGAGATCGAAGATTTGATCTTTGCTTCTAAAATCTGCAAGAATACAAAATCAAACACTATTGTATTTGCTAAAAACGGAACATTGATTTCTTCTGGTACAGGTCAGACTTCAAGAGTTGACGCTTTAATTCAAGCTGTTGACAAAGCAAAAGCTTTTGGATTTGATTTGAATGGCGCTTCGATGGCAAGTGATGCATTTTTCCCTTTTCCGGATTGTGTAGAATTGGCTAAAAAAGCAGGAATTACAGCGGTAATTCAGCCAGGAGGTTCGATAAAAGACGAATTGAGTATCAATTATTGCAATGAAAATAATCTTGCAATGGTATTTACAGGAACACGTCATTTTAAACATTAATTTGTTTAACTTTGTTCAAAATAATTTATAACATTTTAAACCCCTAAAAAACTTATGGGATTTTTTGATTTCATGACTGAGGATATTGCAATAGACCTTGGTACCGCAAACACTTTAATCATTCATAATGATAAAGTTGTTATTGACAGCCCCTCTATCGTAGCACGCGACAGAGTATCAGGCAAAATCATCGCCGTTGGTAAAGAAGCCAACATGATGCAAGGTAAAACGCATGAAAACATCAAGACCATAAGGCCTTTGAAAGATGGTGTAATTGCCGATTTTGATGCTTCGGAAAAAATGATCAATATGTTCATTAAAAGTATTCCTGCATTAAAAAAGAGAATGTTTACTCCAGCTTTAAGAATGGTAGTTTGTATTCCTTCTGGAATTACTGAGGTTGAAATGCGTGCAGTAAAAGAATCTTGCGAGCGTGTAAACGGAAAAGAAGTTTACCTAATTCACGAACCAATGGCCGCTGCAATCGGTATTGGAATCGACATCATGCAGCCAAAAGGAAACATGATTGTAGATATCGGAGGTGGTACAACTGAAATCGCTGTAATCGCTTTAGGCGGAATTGTTTGTGATAAATCTGTAAAAATTGCAGGTGACGTTTTCACGAATGATATCGTTTATTATATGAGAACTCAGCACAATCTTTTCGTAGGAGAAAGTACTGCTGAAAAAATTAAAATTCAAATCGGAGCGGCTATCGAAGATTTAGACGGACCGCCAGAAGATATGTCAGTTCAAGGTAGAGATTTACTTACTGGGAAACCTAAACAAGTTGATGTTTCTTACCGTGAAATTGCAAAAGCATTAGATAAATCTATTCAGCGTATCGAGGATGCAGTAATGGAAACATTATCTCAAACTCCTCCAGAATTAGCAGCAGATATCTACAACACAGGTATTTATTTAGCAGGTGGTGGATCTATGTTGAGAGGCCTTGACAAACGTATCTCTCAAAAAACAGATTTACCTGTTTATATTGCTGAAGATCCGTTAAGAGCTGTTGTTCGTGGTACAGGAATGGCACTTAAAAACATTGCAAAATTTAAAAGTATCTTAATCAAATAAGATTCAAAATAACAATCAATTTACTTTTATAAGGGTTGAATTTTTAATATTTGACCCTTGTAAAACTTGAAACCTTAAAGCATATCCTGAAACAAAATAACCAGACAAGAAATGCAGCAAATATTTAATTTCATTATAAGAAACAGTAATCGATTGCTGTTTTTGCTGCTTTTAGGTATTTCGTTAGGACTCACTATTCAATCTCATTCCTTTCATAGAAGCAGAGTAATAAATTCGGCTAATTTTTTAAGCGGCGGTGTTTACGAAAAAATCAATCATGTTAACGAATATTTGAATTTAAGAGCTGAAAACGACGAACTTGTACTTGAGAACGCAAGATTAAAAAGTCTTTTATTCAATAAAGAAGACACTACAAAATTACCTTTACCAGATACTATAAAAGGCGTAAAACCTGCTGATATTATTGTCTCAAAAGTAATTCACAACACATATAGTACACACGAAAACTTTATTACTTTAAATTCTGGAGCTAACGAAGGCGTAAAACCAGATATGGGAGTAATTAACAGTTTGGGAATTGTTGGTATTGTGGATAACACATCGCCAAGATACTCTACGGTTATAAGTATTCTGAACATGAAATCTCAGATTAACGCTAAGTTAAAAAAATCAAACCATTTTGGTTCTTTAACGTGGGATGGAGTAAGCACAGGATTTGTGCAGTTGAAAGATGTTCCGAGATTAGCTTCTGTTAGAAAAGGTGACACTATTGTAACTGGTGGACAATCTGTAATTTTTCCAGAAGGAATAAATATTGGAACTGTCGAAACCATCTATCAAGAAAAACAAACCAGTTTTTATGTTATTAAAGTGAAACTTTTTAATGACATGACAAACTTAGGGCACGTCTATATTATTAAAAGTAAAGACAGAGAAGAACTTATTAATTTAGAAAAAAAGGAAAAAGATGAATAGCGCGGTGTTAGGCAATATTTTTCGATTTATTATACTGCTGGCGATTCAGATTGTTATTTTCAACAATATGAATTTCTTAGGATACATTAGTCCTTTTCCATATATCTTATATATTATTCTTTACCCAGTAAATAGCAATAAAGCAGGTCTAATTCTTTCTAGTTTCTTACTTGGACTAACAATGGATATGTTTTGTAATTCGGGCGGAATACATGCTACTGCGTGTGTTATTTTAGCTTATTATAGACCTTATATTTTTAAGTTTTCGTTTGGACTGAGTTATGAATATCAAACCATAAAACTAAACGAATCTTTAACGCCAGAGCGATTTTCATTTATACTTGTTTCGGTTGTAATGCATCATATTGTTTTATTTGTTTTAGAAGCATTTCAATTCAAATTTATTTGGGACATTTTACTCCGAACGTTATTCAGTTCTATTTTCACGATAATTACCTCTATAATAATAATTTATCTTATTAAGCCCAATAAACGATGAGAAAAGTTCTGCTGCCCACTATAATTATTATTGCAGCATCTTTGCTAGTGATCAGGATCTTTTACCTTCAAGTTATCGATGATTCTTTCAAATTAAAATCTGAAAATAACGCGATAAAAAAAGTTTACGATTATCCTGAAAGAGGATATATCTATGATCGTAACGGCAAACTTCTTGTTGCTAATCAGGCTTCTTATGACATTATGGTTATTCCGAGAGAAATAAAGGAAAACCTTAATGTTGCTGAGTTTTGTTCACTTTTAAATATTATTCCAGAAGAATACAATAAACGTATTGCAAAAGCAAAAGTTTACAGTCCTAGACTTCCTTCTGTATTTTTATCTCAGTTGAATAAAAATGAATTTGCGGCTTTTCAAGAGAAAATCAGAAAGTATGATGGTTTCTATTTCCAGAAAAGGTCACTTCGTGATTACGAGGTCGATTATGGCGCAAACATTTTTGGTTTCATCACTCAGGTGAATGAAAAACTAATTGAAAAAAATCCTTATTATAATAGCGGTGATTTAATTGGGCAACAAGGTGTAGAACAAAGTTACGAGGAAATTTTACGCGGAATAAAAGGTGTAAAATATATTCAAAAAGACAAATATAATCGAGAAATTGGTCCTTATAAAGAAGGAAAATACGACACTATTGCCGTTGCTGGAGAAGACATTAATTTATCGATTGATGCTGAACTTCAAAAATATGGTCAAGAATTAATGATCAACAAAAGAGGTGGAATTGTTGCTATAGAACCAAAATCTGGTGAAATTTTAGCACTTGTTACAGCTCCTTCTTATGATCCTGGAATTTTAGTTGGAAGACAAAGATCTAAGAATTACACACTTTTATATCACGATTCTATTGCAAATCCATTATTTGACAGAGGACTTTTAGCACAATATCCTCCAGGTTCACCATTTAAAATTCTAACTGGTTTGGTTGCGCTTCAAGAAGGTGTTATAAACGAACAGACGACTTTTATGTGTCATCATGGTTTCAGTTATGGAGGTGGACGTTTTATGAAATGTCACGGTTTTGGACCACATCAACTGCATAACGGAATTTATAACTCTTGTAATACTTATTTTGGACAAGCTTATATGCTTACCATCAATAAGTACAAAGATCCAGGTAAAGCTGTAGACGTTTGGAGTGATCACGTTAAAAGTTTTGGATTAGGTCAATTTATGGGTTATGATTTACCGACTGGAAAAAGAGGTAATATTCCGACTTCAAAAACCTACAAAAGAATTTACCCTAACGGAGGATGGAGAAGTTCAACCATTGTGTCGAATGCAATTGGCCAGGGAGAGGTTTTGATGACTCCTATTCAATTAGCAAATATGATGGCAACCGTAGCCAATCAGGGTTATTATTACACTCCTCATATCATCAAAAAGATTGAAGGAGAAAAGATTGATGAAAAGTTCACCACGAAACACGTTACCACAATTAATCAAAAATATTTCCCTCCAGTTATCAGCGGTTTATTTGATGTTTACAACAAAGGTACAGCTTATGCTCTTCGTGTGGAAGGTATTGATATTTGTGGAAAAACAGGTACAGCAGAAAATTATGCCAAAATAAACGGAAAAAGAGAAAAGCTTAAAGATCACTCTATTTTCGTAGCGTTCGCACCAAAAGACAATCCTAAAATTGCCATTGCAGTTATGATTGAAAATGGAGGTTTTGGAGCAACCGTTGCCGGTCCGATTGCGAGTTTGATGATTGAAAAATATTTGAGAAAGAAAATTACAAGAACTGATTTAGAGGTAAGAGTATTAAACAAAAGTTTACTTTCTGAATATGCTAAATTGGGCGGAATTGGTGCTGCTCTTAAAATCGAATCTATACCAAAAGATTCTGTTTTACAAGCCAAAATTGTAAAACCAAAAACGCCTGCAGCAACAACAGAAGTAAAAAAAACAGCGGTAGACACTACTAAGAAAAACTAAGAAAGATTATTTCAAATGAAAAATCAAAGTGTAAAAAATAATATTGATTGGATAAGTGTCTTTACCTACGTTGCATTGGTAACTTTAGGTTGGCTGAATATTTATTCGTCTTCTTTATTGTCTACCGACGGAACTTATCAAAAGCAATTAATTTTTATTTGCTGTACAATTCCTTTGATATTTGTCGTACTTTTTGTTGACGGTAAATTCTATGAAAAATACGCCAGTATCATATTTGGAGTTTCTTTACTTTCTCTTGCAGGATTATTTCTCTTTGGAAAAACTATTGCCGGTCAGCGCTGTTGGTACGCCATAGGAAGCTTTACTTTACAGCCTTCCGAGTTTGCTAAAGCCGCAACATCATTGGCTCTAGCCAAATATTTAAGTGATACCCAAATTAATTTAAAAGAAACCAATAGACAAATTCAGGCGCTAGCAATTATGCTTTTACCTGTAATGTTAATTCTACCACAACCAGACCCTGGAAGTGCTTTAATTTACAGTGTTTTTATACTTGTACTTTACAGAGAAGGTTTGCCTTCTTGGTATGTATGGACTGCTTTTATCACAATTGTATTATTCGTCCTTACGTTAGTTTTAGAACCTTACGTTGTTATTGGAATTGCTTTTGTTGTATTAACTATTATCCACTTCAAAGGTAGGGTTGTTGACCGAAATATAATCTTGAGTGGTATTCTTTTGGTTCTAATGTCTGGATTTGTTTTTTCTGTTGATTACGTTTTTGATAACGTTTTTAAACAACACCATAGAGATCGTTTCAATATTTTATTAGGTAAAACGGTCGACATGAAAGGTATTGGCTACAATACAAACCAATCTGAAATTGCAATTGGATCTGGCGGATGGATTGGAAAAGGTTTTCTTGAAGGAACACAAACCAAAGGGGGATTTGTACCAGAACAACATACCGATTATATCTTTACAACTGTTGGTGAAGAATGGGGATTTGCAGGCTCTTTGACCGTTATTGCTCTTTTCGTCGGATTATTACTTAGAGTAATTTATTTAGCCGAAAGACAGAAAACAAAGTTCAGCCGAGTCTATGGCTATTGTGTCGCCGGAATTCTCTTTATTCACTTCTTTGTAAACATTGCAATGGTAATTGGAATTTTCCCAACTATTGGAGTTCCTCTGCCCTTCTTTTCTTATGGAGGTTCTGGACTTTGGGGATTTACAATTTTGCTATTTATCTTCCTTAAAATGGACGCTAATAAAGTGAACGAGTGGTAATTTGGATAATTGTTAATTGTTAATTGTTAATTGTTAATTGTTAATTGTTAATTGTTAATTGTTAATTGTTAATTGTTAATTGTTAATTGTTAACTACAACTTTAAAAATTACTTTATCAAAACTAGCATACAAAAATAATTCATACAATTTCATTGTAAAAAATGTAGTCTGCAGTTTCAACCGCAGGAACACAATATATTATTACCACAATTCATTTATAAACAGAATTGAAAATGAATAGAATAAAAAAAGTCCGAAGTTTCTAAAAACTTCGGACTTTTTTTATTCTATTTTCTGCTGAGATTATATCTGTTCGTTTGGTCTCTTTTTTAACAGCTTAACTAATACTGGAAAAGTTGAGATGATCACTATAATTACAATAATGTATTCAATATGTTTTTTCAAATCTATTCCTTGTTTTAAGAAAATGCCATATAAATAATGTCCAGCAAAAATTAATATAAATGACCAAAGGAAAGAACTCAATATATTGTAAAACATAAATTTCTTTTTATCCATAGAAACAATTCCTGCAACGATTGGAGCAAATGTTCTAAAAATAGGAAGAAATCTAGCGTAAATGATAGCTTTTCCTCCGTATTTTTCGAAGAAATCTTTAGACTGAAGAAGGTATTTTTTCTTAAACCAAAATGAATCTTCTTTTTTGAATAAATAATAACCGCTTTTAGCTCCAAACCAATAACCTGTCATATTTCCTAAAACTCCCATTATTGCTACAGCAGTTGCAAGCAAAAGAACATTAAAAAAATCATTTGGAATAAATAAAACATTCTCAATTAAATCACGACTGTAAATTCCTGCTAGAAAAAGCAAACTGTCTCCAGGCAGAAAAAAACCTGCAAAAAGTCCTGTTTCAGCAAAAACTATAAACAGCACAATAAATAACCCAATCTGAAAACCTCCGACACTTAAAGTAATATAAAATTCAGGGTTTATTAACTGGGTCCAATCAAATTTATTCATAAAACGAAGTTGGTTATTTTTATAAGTTTGTGAAAGTAACAATTATTTACTGTAACCGCAATAAAATACGGTATTTTAAACATAAATTAACTATTAAAAAAAGCCCAAACTAATGCTTGGGCTTTAAGTAATAACTATTCTCTTACATACTTACAACAGCTGTGTAGATTATCGTAATCTGCAGTTGTAGCTTTAAACTCTTTATTATCATGACCTGCTTTTGCAATCGCCTTGTTTAAATCTGAAGGAGAAGTTTTCTCTTCATTCAAAATAACAGAAAGCTGATGTGAACTAATATCCCAACTTGCTGTTTTTACTCCCGGAACACCATAAGCCGCTTTTTCAATTCGTTTTTTACACTGCTCACAATTACCATTTACTTCTGTAGTATATTTTAAATTTTTATTCTTTTTAGTTTGAGCTTGCGCTGAAAATCCAAAAAGAGTTATCATGATTATTAAAACTAATTTTTTCATATTATTTATTTTATTGTTATTGAAATTGAATTTTGAAATTGTTATTTAATTTTAAATCGCAATCCTGCATAATACATTTGACCAAAAATTGGCGCATATGCAACAGACGCATCAAAATTAGGTCCAAAAGGATTATCTGCACCTAAAATTGCTTTTTCTTGCTTATAATTCCCAATATTTTCTCCTCCTACATATACTTCAAATACAGAAGAAAAAACACGAGTCACTTGTGCATTCATTACCGCGTATGAAGGTGAAAAATCAGGAAATTGATCTGCTTCAGGATTTGAAGCTGTGTACGGCAATTGTTGTTTTCCTGACCAATTACAGGTAAAATCAAACCTCCATTGTTTGTCATTATTAAGCGTTGTTTCGTATTCTAAATTTCCTAAAAAACGATGTTTTGCCTGTAACGGACGTTGGAAAGTTCCTCTTAAATAATCAGTTTGAATGTCATAATATTTGTAAGCTGTTCTTAAATTTAGATTATGAATCAACTCATAATTGAACTCAACTTGAAGACTATTGGCAAACGAACTTCCTTTTAAATCATAAAATAAAACTTGTTGCGGACTTTGCATTACATCAACAATCGCTTGATTTTGAAAATCTGTTCGATACAAATCAAACCCTGCGTCGGCATTTTTACCAAAAATTTTAAATTTCTGAGAAAAACTCACACCATAATTCCACGCAATTTCTGGATTCAATCCGTATACTTTTCCATTAGTATCTAAAACTGAAAAAGTTCGAGAACTAGCAAAAAGCTGCTGATTCTCAGCAAAAATATTCGCAGAACGTTTTCCTCTTCCCGCCGAAAAACGAATTACTCCATTTTTCCACGGATTGTATCTCATGTGCAATCTTGGCGTCACAAAAAAACCTAATCGGTTGTGATTATCAACTCTTCCACCTAAAATTAAACTAAAATTATCCGTATTATCATAAGTATATTCAAAGAAAGCTCCAACAGAATTATCAATTCTACTTACGTCTGTTAGATTTACAAATTCCTGATATTGATCGTATGCAAAATTCAATCCAGTTGTAAACTTGTGCATTGTATTATTAATGATTGAATTGAAAATCAAATTAGAGTAAAAACTGTTTTGTTTGATATCGTATTGATTTAAACCAAAATAAGAATCTTGTTTATGACTGTTGAAAGAATTCTGAAAACCAATACTTTGGTACGGCATATCTTTAAACACATATCCTATTTTAGTCGAAACTTCAAAACGTTCTGTATTGATTTCTGAACCCCAATAATTGGTTGTTCCGCGATCACGATCTTTATCAAAATCCACTTCTCCTGTTTGCTTTTTATCATTCATATATCTGAAATTGATAAAACTTACTAAACCACTTTCTGGATTGTAATATTGGTAACGATTCAAAACATTGATTTGTTTTCCTAACGGATTATCTAGAAATCCGTCATTATTCATGTCGTTTTTTGCTACACGCGTATTTCCGTGAACAAATAAACTTGTTGCCCATTTATCAGACAATTTTTTATTGAAATGCGTATTTAATTCGAAGCGAGAATCGGTAGAACCATAAGCATTCAAAAAGAACGGAATATCGTTCAAAGGTTTTAAAAGTTCTGTATTAATCTGACCCGAAATACTTTCGTAGCCATTAATAACACTTCCCGCTCCTTTTGTAATTTGAACACTTTCGATCCAAGTCCCAGGCGTAAAAGAAAGCCCGTAAGCTTGAGATGCACCACGAACAGAAGGGATATTTTCTTCCGTTATCATTAAATAAGGACTTGTCAAACCAAGCATTTTGATTTGTTTCGTTCCTGTTAATGCATCAGAAAAATTAACATCGATTGATGGATTGGTTTCGAAACTTTCGGCCAAATTACAGCAAGCCGCTTTTAGCAATTCTTTGCTTGTAATTAAAGAAGTATTGGTAGTTAACGTATAGGATTTTTTAATTCCTTTTTGCTTTTTATTGATTTTTACTTCTTCTAAATCTTCTTGAGAAAACATAGAAACAGAAAGTAAAAACGCTGCAAAAAGCATTATATTTTTTTGCATAAAAAATGATTTTAATGTTGAAATAGAACTACATTTTTGATGTTCTTCAAAATGAAAAACAATCAAAATGTAAATACAAAACCTTAATTAAGATTTGTATGGCATCTAAACATTAAAATCAGGAATAGAAAATATACTGATGGTATAATTTGAATAAGGGGGGCGCATTCGCATCTGCATAATACGAAAGCACTTCTTTCTTTTTAAAACTTGGAAGTTCTAAAAAAACTAAAGGTTTATAATCTTGTATTACAGCAGGGAAAGCAAATTGAAAAAAGAAGAATTTGATTGTAGCATCATCAGATTTTTTTTCGAAATGAACTACTTTGTCTTTACAGCAAGAATTCTTTTTCTCTTTAGAACCGCAACATTTCTTTTCTACAACAGGTTCTGCTGTTGTTTTTAAAGAAACAGAAGCAATATGTCCTCCGCAATAGTGTACATCAAAAGCAAACCCAATATTGGAAACCAATAAAAGGAACGCCAAAAATAGTCCTGTACACTTTTTCAAATTCATAGCGCAAAATTATTCAAAAAGCATTTATAAAAAAACTTAAAGAGATGTTATTTTTTAGAATTTTGCAGCTGATAATAAAATCCGGGAATAAACAACAACACTAAAATAGGCTGAATTATAAATCGTCGTACGTAAAAAAGAAGCCAGCTGGCTTTTGGAAAAAATTCTAAAATTGTAAAAAACAACCCTAAAAGTACGATTAAAAATAAGACATACAAAATTGCACTAAACTTAAGCATATCAATATCTTTAAACAGAAAATAGATTAAGATTAATGATAAAGCTGAATTCAAAAAATAACGAAAAAAAAGTCCAAAAAACAGCTTTGATGTTTCCACTTGAGGATAAGGCAAATTGTTGAAGTCGTTTTGAAAATAATTCAAAAATGGATCATAAAACAATTGCAGTTCAAACGATCTGACCAACGCTAAACCAAGCACAATAAGTATTGCACCAAAAATTTTAAATTTATTTTCGAGTAATTTATTTAGCATATTTTGAAAATCTATTAATCCAGAAAATCCACAAAAGAAAAACATATCCATAAATAATTAATGGAAAAACAATTTCATGAAGCAAACTGGTTTTTTCTGGAAAATAAAACAAAAGCACTATCAGCAATGCAATTCTAAGTACATTCAAAATATAAATTGTTACAATTCCAAAGAGTATAAAAAGTAGCGTTTTTGAAAGTTTTCCTGAAAAAGCAGCAACAAAAGACACAAAAAGAATCATTATACTTACTGCGTTGCAACCTTCTATTAATCGTGCGAGAAACATATTGTTTAGAATAATTTCGAGCCAAGGATTTTGCGAACTTTTTTGAATTATGATATTATAATCAAAAAGCCTTAATAAAAATTCGACATTTTTACCCACAAACAATGATATACCGTCAAGATCAATTGCTCCGTAGTGATTTAAATAGAATTTATAAACCAATGTTAAGACAATATAAGTCAGAAAAAAGATGCTTACAAAAATCAGAAAAGGCTTAAACTGGGCTAAATATTTTTTCAAGATATTTTTTTTTCAAATTTATGTATTTTTTGAGTTCAGCTTTAAATACTTTTGTATAAAATTTTAGATCATGACATTTCAAGAATTACAACCAAAAATAAGCAACATTGTCGCTGACAATCAAAACAATAGAAACGAAAAATTATTAGCAATCTGCCAACTTTTAAATGAAAATGTAGAATATTACAACTGGGTTGGATTTTATTTCGCTAATCACGATACCAAAACGTTACATTTAGGTCCGTATGTTGGTGCAGAAACCGATCATACAGTTATTCCTTTTGGAAAAGGAATTTGCGGACAAGTTGCAGAAAGCAATGCTAATTTTGTAGTACCAGACGTAAATGCACAAGACAATTATATCGCTTGTAGTTTTACAGTAAAATCAGAAATTGTGGTTCCTCTTTTTGTTAATGGAGTAAACATTGGTCAAATTGATATTGACAGCCACGTTATTGATCCATTTACGGAAGCGGATGAAAGATTTTTAGAATTTGTAAATCAAGAAGTTGCTAAATTATTCTAGAAAAGTTATTTTTAGAATAAAAAATAGAACTGAATGAAAAGAAACATCTTCCTTTTTTTGCTTCTGACACTTTCAGTTACTCTTTCTGCGCAAATTAATATGGTCTCAAAAAAAATCTTTTTAGACTCATTAAACCGCGAATGTACTCCTGAAAATCACACTTATACAAGAATAATCACGAACTATTCTCAGAAAAGTGTTCGCTACGTTGTGACCGATTATTATAAAAACGGACGAAAGAAAATGACTGGTTCTACTTTAGATCGTGATGTTTTAAAAAAAGATGGAGAATTTATCTGTTACTTTAAAAATGGAGCCAAAGAATCTGTTGTAAATTATTCTGAAGACCATAAAAACGGCAAAGAAATCAATTGGTACGAAAATCAAAACAAGAAGTCCGAGAAACAAAATTCTTGGGATCCTAAAACAAAAAAACAGCAAACCTTAATTCTTAACTGCTGGGATGAAGATAAAACTCAAACCGTAACAGATGGAAATGGAGAATTTGAAGAAACCTTTGGATTTGTAACTCAAAAAGGCGAAATAAAAAATGGCTTAAAACAAGGAGTCTGGCAGGGAAATGATTCATCTAAAAATATTTCGTTTACAGATAATTATGATAAAGGAATTTTAATCTCGGGATTTAGTATCGACGAGAATAATATCAAAACTTCTTATTCTTCGTTAAGCGAAAAACAAAATCTGAAAAAAGTTTTTAGATCAAAATAAATTTATTGAAATCGTAATTTAAAAAATACTATTTTTACTACAAAAAAACCAATGAGAAAAATGCTTTATTTACTGCTAATATTATTTCCCGCATTTCTTTTTTCACAAAATGCATCGGACAAAATTATCTATTTTGACTCTATTGGAAAAGATGCTTCAAAAGAAAATCATGTCTTTTACAGAATTATAAAAGATTTTAGCAAAGAGAAAGACTATTATCAAGTTAAAGATTATTATAAATCGGGCACTTTAAAAATGGAAGGAAATTCCAAAACAAAAGATGGTTTATCTAAAGATGGTCAATATGTTTACTATTATGAAAATGGCAAAAAGAAAAAAACTGAAAATTATATCAAAGCACGATTAAATGGCGATTTCTCAGAATGGTATGAAAATGGTGATCCTAAATTAAAAGGAGAATACGTTGATTCTGAATCAGGAATTGACTCAAATGTAAAAATTTATGAGTTTTGGAATTCTAAAAACGAACATACCGTTGAAAAAGGGAATGGATGGTATGAAGATGAAGGAGAAAATTTTTTAGCTCAGGGAAATATAAAGAATGGATTTAAAGATGGAGAATGGAAAGGCCTTTTTAAAGATTCAAAATATCAATATATAGATAATTATAAGGAAGGAAAGTTCATCTCCGGAAAAAGCAAAAACGCTGAAGGTGTAGTAAGAGAATATACTCAACTAGAATCAAGACCACTACCCAAAAAAGGAGTAAACGATTTCTACCAATTTATCGGAAAAAACTTTATGATGCCAAAAGAAGCAATAACAAATAAAATATCAGGAAAACTGATAATTCAATTTATAATTGAAAAAGATGGCAAAATAACAGAACCTAAAATACTCAAATCACTAGGATATGGTCTGGATGAAGAAGCCATAAGAGTTATTACCAGCTATGAAAACTGGATTCCTGGAAAACAAAGAGGTGTTCCTGTTCGCGTACAGTATTCTATACCGTTGACAATATAAATTAGTAAACCCAGAAGACGGTAAATTACTCAAAAAATAAAAATCGGCACTCTCTTTTAAGATTCTTTTATTTTTGTTTGATTTTTTTGTTTTTTTAATCTAATTTTGCACCCGTCTTACAAAAGTTGTATTGACATACATAAAAATCATTAAAATAATATTGGAATGTATTTAAGCAAAGAAAAGAAAGAAGAGATTTTCGCACAACACGGTGGTGCAACAAACACTGGAAGCGCAGAAGGTCAAATTGCATTGTTCACTTATAGAATTTCTCACTTAACTGAACACTTGAAAAAAAATCGTCACGATTACAACACTGAGCGTTCTCTTGTACTATTAGTAGGTAAAAGAAGAGCGTTACTTGATTACTTGAAAAAGAAAGAGATCAACAGATATCGTGAGATTATCAAAGTATTGAATATCAGAAAATAATCAATATAGAAAAGAGGTGCGAAAGTGCCTCTTTTTGTTTTTACATTACACGCATAATAATACAAGAAAAAAAGTTTGGTTTTTCATTGGGTTTTAGATAACAACAACTACACACAACAACAACTACAACACAACTAAAACCCATTGTATAATCAATAAGGAAAAATTTTATGATTCCACAATTATTTGTAGAAAAAATCGATTTAGGTGATGGCAGAAGCATCACAATCGAGACAGGACGTTTAGCTAAACAAGCTGACGGTTCTGTAGTAGTTAGAATGGGCGACACGATGATTCTTGCAACAGCAGTTTCAGCTCGCACATCAAACCCAGGCGTTGACTTTTTACCATTAACGGTAGATTACCGCGAAAAATTTGCAGCAGCAGGTCGTTTCCCAGGAGGTTTCTTTAAGAGAGAAGCACGTCCAAGCGACAGCGAAGTATTAACAATGAGATTAGTTGACCGTGTATTGCGTCCGCTTTTCCCAGACGATTACCATGCTGAAACACAAGTTATGATTCAATTAATGTCTCATGACGAAACTGTTATGCCAGATGCATTAGCTGGTTTAGCTGCTTCTGCGGCATTAGCTGTTTCAGATATTCCATTTTATAACTTAATTTCTGAAGTTCGTGTTGCACGTATCGATGGAAAATTAGTGATTAACCCAAGCAGAGAAGAATTAGAAAAATCTGATATCGATATGATGATTGGAGCTTCTATGGATTCTGTTGCAATGGTTGAAGGTGAGATGAAAGAAATTTCAGAAGCTGAAATGATCGAAGCTATTAAATTTGCTCACGAAGCTATCAAAGTTCAAATTCAGGCTCAATACCGTTTACAAGCTGCTTTTGGTAAAAAAGAAATTCGTACTTACGAAGGTGAGAAAGAAAACGAAGATATTTACAAAAAAGTAAAAGCTGCAGCATATGACAAAATCTATGCTATTGCAAAAGTTGGTTCAGCTAAACACGAAAGAGGCGCTGCATTTGCTGAAGTAAAAGAAGAAGTTAAAGCTTTATTTACTGAAGAAGAATTAGCTGCTGATGGTGATTTAGTTTCTAAATATTTCTACAAAACAAACAAAGAAGCTGTTCGTAATGTAGTATTAGAATTAGGTGTTCGTTTAGATGGTAGAAAAACCACAGACATCAGACCAATTTGGTGTGAAACTGATTATTTACCAAGAGTTCACGGTTCATCTTTATTTACACGTGGAGAAACTCAAGCTTTGGCTACAGTAACTTTAGGAACTTCTAGAGAAGCAAACCAAATCGATTCTCCATCTGAACAAGGTGAAGAAAAATTCTACTTACACTATAACTTCCCTCCTTTCTCAACTGGTGAAGCAAAACCATTAAGAGGAACTTCAAGAAGAGAAGTTGGTCACGGTAACTTGGCTCAAAGAGCGTTAAAAAATATGATTCCTGCAGATTGTCCTTATACAATTCGTGTTGTTTCTGAGGTTTTAGAATCTAACGGTTCTTCTTCTATGGCAACAGTTTGTGCTGGAACAATGGCTTTGATGGATGCTGGAGTTCAAATGGTAAAACCAGTTTCTGGTATTGCTATGGGATTGATTACTGACGGAGAGAAATTTGCCGTATTGTCTGATATTTTAGGAGATGAAGATCACTTAGGAGATATGGACTTTAAAGTAACTGGAACTGCTGACGGTATTACAGCTTGTCAAATGGACATCAAAATTGATGGTTTACGTTATGACATTATGGAGCAAGCTTTAGCTCAAGCTCGTGATGGACGTTTACACATTTTAGGAAAATTAACTGAGACAATCGCTTCTCCAAGATCTGACGTTAAAGCTCACGCACCAAAAATCATTACCAGAACTATTCCTGGAAACTTTATTGGAGCTTTAATTGGACCTGGCGGAAAAGTAATTCAAGAATTACAAAAAGCTACTGGAACAACTATCGTAATCAACGAAGTTGATGAGCAAGGTGTTATCGAAATTTTAGGTACAGATCCTGCTGGAATTGAAGCTGTATTGGCAAAAATTAAGTCAATCACTTTCAAACCACAAATGGGAGAAGCTTACGAAGTAAAAGTAATTAAAATGTTAGATTTTGGAGCCGTAGTTGAATATACTGCTGCACCAGGAAATGAAGTTTTATTACACGTTTCTGAATTAGCTTGGGAACGCACAGAAAATGTTACTGATGTTGTAAACATGGGTGACGTATTTGAAGTGAAATACCTAGGTGTTGATCCTAAAACTAAAAAAGAAAAAGTGTCAAGAAAAGCACTTTTACAAAGACCTCCACGTGAGGAGAAAAAAGAGTAATCAGATCTTAGTTTACTAAAGGTTTATTCATAGAAAACCCCAATTCATTTATTTGAATTGGGGTTTTTCAATTGAATACAATTTAAAAACATAGAAATCAGTATTTTAAACTCAAAATTATATTGATTAAAAAAAAATATCATATTATTTTTAAAAAAAATACAAGTCTTTGTAACTTTTTTGATACTTCTTACGTATAACTATTTGTACACTTTAAAAATAGGGAGACAACAACATGAGACAACTTAAAATCACCAAGCAGGTAACAAATCGTGAAACTGCATCGTTAGATAAATATCTACAAGAAATTGGAAAAGTTGACCTAATTACCGCTGATGAAGAGGTAGAATTAGCACAAAGAATAAAGGCCGGTGATCAAAGAGCTTTAGAAAAATTAACAAAAGCCAACCTACGTTTCGTAGTATCTGTGGCTAAACAATATCAAAATCAAGGATTAACTCTTCCGGATTTAATTAATGAAGGAAACTTAGGTCTTATTAAAGCGGCTCAACGTTTTGATGAAACTCGTGGTTTCAAATTCATTTCTTACGCTGTATGGTGGATTCGTCAATCGATTCTTCAAGCTTTAGCTGAACAATCTCGTATTGTACGCTTACCATTAAACAAAATTGGTTCTATCAATAAAATCAACAAAATGTATGCTTTATTAGAGCAATCTAACGAGCGTCCGCCTTCTGCTGAGGAAATTGCAAAAGAACTTGATATGACTGTAAATGACGTAAAAGAGTCTATGAAAAACTCTGGTCGTCACTTATCTATGGATGCACCTCTTGTTGAAGGAGAAGATTCTAACCTTTATGACGTATTACGTTCAGGTGAATCACCAAATCCAGATAGAGAATTAATTCACGAATCTCTTCGTACTGAAATCGAGCGTTCTTTAGAAACATTAACTCCAAGAGAGGCAGATGTTGTTCGTTTATATTTCGGTCTTGGCGATCAACACCCAATGACTTTAGAAGAAATTGGAGAAACTTTCGACTTAACTCGTGAGCGTGTTCGTCAGATTAAAGAAAAAGCAATCCGCAGATTGAAACACACTTCTAGAAGTAAAATCCTTAAAACTTACTTAGGATAAATAATATTTGTTTCAGTTTTAAAGTCTCAGGTTGTTTTTGTAACTTGAAATATAAAACATGAAACCTTTGTAACGCAAACAACAGTTTGATTGACTGTTCGTTTTTTGATTGATGATTGAAACTCCGGCTGATTACCGGAGTTTTTTATTTTTATCTTTTTTTTTAACGCAAAGTGCGCAAAGGTTTTTCGCAAAGTTCGCAAAGTTTCCGTTTGAAATTATTTGAGAAACCAAAGTTCACAAAGCTTTGAGAACTTTACCTTCCAACAAATACTTAAATAAAATCTTTGCGAACTTTGCGAAAAACCTTTGCGCACTTTGCGGTTAAATTACCACGCACAGCATAAAAAAATTATCTTTGTAAAAAAAACAACATACTACTCTACTACAAAATGAAAAATACATTTATCGCTCCTTCAGTTCTTGCAGCAGATTTTGCTAATTTACAACGTGATGTCGAAATGATTAATAACAGTCAAGCTGATTGGTTTCATATCGATATTATGGACGGAGTTTTTGTACCTAATATTTCTTTTGGAATGCCTGTTTTAGAAGCTATTTCAAAACATGCTAAAAAATATATCGACGTGCATTTAATGATTATCGATCCTGATCGCTACATTAAAACTTTTGCCGATTTAGGAGCAAATGGATTGACTGTACATTACGAAGCTTGCACACATTTACACCGAACACTTCAAGCCATAAAAGCGGAAGGAATGAAAACTGGAGTAGCCATGAATCCACACACAAATGTTGATTTATTAGAAGATGTCATTAATGATATTGATGTTGTTTGTATTATGAGTGTAAACCCAGGATTTGGCGGACAATCTTTTATTGAAAACACTTACGATAAAGTCAAAAAACTAAAAGCTTTAATTACGCGTAAAAATGCTTCAACGTTAATTGAAATTGATGGCGGCGTAACCAGTAAAAATGCCAAACAACTTGTAGAAGCTGGCGCAGATGTTTTAGTTGCAGGAAGCTTTGTTTTTAAAGCCGAAAACCCTACAGCAACAATTGAAGAATTAAAAGTCCTTACTGCTTTTTAAGTTTTTTAAATTCGGAAAGAAATCAATTCCTGTCATTTTTTCTAAAGTTTCAATCGGAACGACGAAATCATAAATGGATTGGTCACTTTTTTCGTTTGGAACTAAAAAAGCAATCGCTTTGTGTTCTTTACCCGATTTAGCTAAAACAATTTTATAAAAATATTTAGGAACAGCGACTTTCTCTGTTCCTATTTTTTTGTCTGAATCTTTGGCAATTCCTCCCGTAACCACATAAATATCATTGTATTTTCCTGCCCAATAACGCGTCTTCTGCTCTATTCTATTCCAAATTCCAGCATTAAATTCTTTTTTCTGAGGAGAAATATTCGAAGTATAAAAAGTGTCATTATAAGCGCCTTTACTAAATTCCATGTCACCAGCTGGACAAAGATGACCTTTATCGTAACCCGATTTTTTATAATTTCTCCAATCGGCAGAACCTGTATTTACTTTTGGATCTTCAATAAAATAAGGTCTTTTAAAATCATTATTTTTTAAATATTCCTTTTTCAATTCGTACGCCACCCATTCGGCTTGTTCGAATTTTTCATTGTATGAAAGTGTATAATATTGATGTTTTACTATTTGTTTTGTTGTAGAAGTTGGCAAATAAGCAACCGTGTATAAGGAATCTTTACCAGTATTATTTTCTTTAAAAGAAACAACCTCATTATTACTTACACTTTCATTGATTTCTACATTATCTTTTTTGCAAGACATTAGTGCAAAACTTAGCAAAACAAAAGCTAGGCAACTTTTCATAATATTATTTTTTTTAAGAGTTAAACTTACAAAAAAACGCTCCATAAATTAAAATTTATAGAGCGTTTTCAAACAAATTAAATTCTTATCGAATTTAAGATTTTACCAGTTTATTATCCTTTTTCATTTTAGGAGAAACATTATTTTTCACCAAACCTTTTGTCTGTAAATCATCCAAAACATTCAAAGCTTCTTCTACATAAACATCTTTAGACAAAGCTTGGTGCCATGCATCTCTTTTTTCCTTTAAAGCTGCATCGCTTGCAGTTTCTGCTTCTTCATAAGGAAGAGATTTAAAAAGCAAATTGTTTTTGTAATCAGAAATTGGTTTGTATTTCTTTCCTTCGTTTTCAACTTGCTCTTGCGTTTCTTTAAAACTCTTAATATTCAAGCTGTATGTGTTTTCTTTATTTTTAACATCAATCCATTTTGCATTGTCTTCAATCAATTTGAATTGAGCATTTTGAGCAATTCTATTTTTACTGTTTAAAATCGCTTTATTGAAGTTCTCACCAGAAGTCCAAGTATTGTAATCTGCTGGGTCAATTTTATCCCATGGCATTGCATTATCAATATCTCTTTCTCCCATTTTTAAGTAAGCATAACGATCTGGCATAACCACATCACTATGAACACCTTCTAATTGAGTAGAACCTCCGTTAATTCTATAGAATTTTTGTCCTGTAATTTTTAATGCTCCAAGATCTCCATAATTTGCATTACGAACAAATTGGTTTAAATCTAATACATTTTGCACAGTTCCTTTTCCGTAAGTTTGTTTACTTCCGATAATAACTCCACGCTTGTAATCCTGAATTGCAGCAGCTAAAATTTCAGATGCCGAAGCAGAGAAACTGTTCACCATAATTACTAATGGACCATCCCATTCGATTTTTTTGTCTTTATCGTATAAAACTTCTTTCTTTTTACCTGCAGATTTAACCTGAACAATTGGTCCTTCTTCGATAAATAAACCAGCAATATCAACTACTGTAGAAAGAGATCCACCACCATCATCACGTACGTCTAAAACAATTCCGTTGATGTTTTCTTTTTTCAATCTTTCTACTTCAAGAGCGATATCTTTTCCTGCGTCGCGTCCGTCTTTGTTTTCAAAATCGATATAAAATTTAGGAAGATAAATTACTCCATATTTCAAACCGTTTTTCTCTACAATACTAGATTTAGCATACGTTTCTTCAATTTCTACAACATCACGAATGATAGAAATTACTTTGATAGAACCGTCTACTTTTTTAACTGTCAGTTTAACTTCAGTTCCTTTATGACCTTTAATTTTCTTTACAACATCATCCAAACGCATTCCGACAACATCCACTGGCTCTTCGTTTCCTTGAGCCACTTTCAAGATTAAATCTCCCGCTTCTAGTTGTTTTCCTTTCCAAGCTGGACCTCCAGAAATCAATTCGTCAATTTGAGTAAAGTCATTTTTCTTAGTCAAACGTGCTCCAATACCTTCCAATTTACCACTGATATTTACATCAAAACGGTCTTTCTCTTCTGGCGCAAAATAGCTTGTATGCGGATCAAAACGAGCCATAATTGAATTCAAATAAACTGAAAACCAATATTCTCTGTTTAAATCTTTAATAACACTAAAGTTATCATCTAAAGATTTTAATGAACTTTCGCGTGTTTCTTTTTCTAAAGTTTCAAAAGATTTTTCTTTGTATGCAGGATCTTTTTTCTTCTTTTCTTCTTCAATTTTTTGTTTCGTTACTAATGAAGAAAGAGTCGACAATTTAATTTGTTTTCTCCATCTTTCATTAATTTCAGTCAAATTTTTTGCATAAGGAAGCGTCTCATAATCAGCATTAAAAGTCTCATCAACATTATAATTGAATGGTTGAGCTAAAATCGTTTTGTAACGTTTTTTACTTTCTTCCATACGTTTCATCAACCTTGTATAAGTAAGGTTGAAAAAAGTAATATCCTTATTCAAAAATTGATCATCAAGCATTAATTCATACTGCTTAAATTCATCAATATCAGACTGAAGGAAAAATCTTTTTGAAGGATCTAACGCATCAATATAATCTTTAAAAATACCTTTCGAAAATTCATCATTTATTTCTGCTGGACTGTAATGCCCTTTTTCAATAACAAATGCTAGTAATTCTAAAAGTGTTTTATCTCTGTTCGGATCTGGGTCGATTGTCCTATCAGCATTCATTTTAAATGCAAATAATGTAAGCGATAAGCACAATACGGCTATGAGTATCTTATAATTTCTTTTCATAAACTTTATAATAGCATTCATCAATTTTTTAATCTAAGTTACGTTAAAAACTATGCCACGATAGCTAACGTCACGATAATTTTTTGTTAAAGATATAAAAATGTTTAATTCGTGAAAAAGTTCTTTACCTTAGTTGACAAATTTTACATTATTTGTGACTTATCTCAAGGAAATAGCCATTAAATTTGTTTTTAAAATCTTACAATTGTTAAAATTACACATAATATTCATAAAATGAAACCCGAAAAACCTCTAATACTTGTCACAAATGATGACGGTATTTTAGCCCCTGGAATTAGAGCACTTATTACTGTCATGGAAACGATCGGCGACGTAATTGTTGTTGCTCCAGACAAACCTCAAAGCGCAATGGGTCATGCAATTACGATCAATAACACTTTATTTTTAGATAAAATTTCAAAAGAAAATGATCCAATTGCTGAGTACAGCTGTTCTGGAACTCCTGTAGATTGTGTAAAATTAGCTGTAAACGAAATCTTAAAACGCAAACCAGATTTATGTGTTTCTGGCATAAATCATGGTTCTAATTCTTCTATTAATGTCATTTATTCTGGAACAATGAGCGCCGCGGTAGAAGCTGGAATCGAAGGTATTCAGTCTATTGGTTTTTCTTTATTAGATTTTGATTGGAACGCAGATTTTGAGCAAATTAAATCTTTTGTAAAGAAAATTACTTTAGAAACTTTAGCTAATAAATTACCGCCTGGAGTCGTTTTAAATGTCAATTTTCCAAAATTAAAAGAATCTGAAATAAAAGGAATTAAAGTTTGTCGTCAAGCGAAAGCATACTACGCACAAAAATTTGACAAAAGACAAACTCCCTTCGGAAAAGATTATTATTGGCTTGCCGGAAAATTTGTAAATGAAGATAAAGGTGAAGACACCGACGAATGGGCTTTGGAAAACGGCTACGTTTCTGTAGTTCCTGTTCAATTTGACTTAACCGCTCACCACTCAATTCAACAACTTAATACCTGGAAATTAAATGATTAAAGAAATAGCAATTGGTTTTACCATCGGAATTTTTACAGCACTTTTAGGAAGTTATTTATTCATTACTTTTTTTACCAATTTTGATATTTCATCTGGACTTCAAATTATAAAAGAGCAAGGATATTTGGGTAAAATTATCACTTTAGGAACACTTTTAGATCTTGCCGTTTTTGCTATTTTATTAAAAAGAAATAAAGAATTAATGGCTCGCGGCGTAATTTTAGCGGTGATTGTACTGGCAATTTCGACATTAATTGTTTAAAATCTTATCTTTGCGAAGTATCCATTAATATGGAATTACAACTTTAGCACATTCAAAAAAACCAACATGAAATATTACATAATTGCAGGAGAAGCTTCTGGAGATTTACACGGTTCAAACTTAATGAAAGCATTATACGTTGAAGATCCTCAAGCAGAAATAAGATTTTGGGGCGGTGATTTAATGCAAAAAGTAGGCGGAACTTTGATAAAACACTATCGTGAATTAGCATTTATGGGCTTCATTGAAGTTATTTTTAACTTGAAAACGATTTTAAACAACATCAAAATCTGCAAAAAAGACATTTCTGAATTTCAGCCCGATGTTATCATTTTTATTGATTATCCAGGTTTTAATATGCGAATTGCAAAATGGGCAAAAGAATTAAATTATAAAACGCATTATTATATTTCACCGCAAATTTGGGCTTGGAAAGAAAATCGAATTAATGCCATTAAACAAGATGTCGACAAGATGTTTGTGATTTTGCCTTTCGAAAAAAGTTTTTACGAAGACAAACATAATTTTCCAGTTGATTTTGTCGGACATCCGCTTATTGACGCAATTCAAAATCAACCTGAATTTGATGAAGCGTTATTTAGAAAAACTTATAATTTAGGTGAAAAACCAATTATTGCTGTTTTACCAGGAAGTCGTAAACAAGAAATCACCAAAATGTTGAGCGTAATGCTGAGCGTTGTTGATGATTTTCAAGATTATGAATTCGTAATTGCCGGAGCTCCAAGTCAGGAATACGAATTTTATCAGCAATTTCTAAAAAATAAAAACATAGCGTTTGTTTCTAATAAAACTTACGATTTGCTTCGTTCTTCAACAGCTGCGCTGGTAACTTCTGGAACTGCAACTCTTGAAACTGCTCTTTTTAAAGTTCCTGAAGTCGTTTGTTATAAAGGAAGCGAAGTTTCGTATCAAATTGCAAAACGCATTATTACTTTAAAATATATTTCTTTGGTCAATTTAATTATGGATCAAGAAGTTGTGACAGAATTGATTCAAGGAGAATGCAATACAAAACGAATTAAAGAAGAACTTCAAAAATTATTAAATCCTGAATATCGCAAAAATGTGCTGCATAATTATGATATTTTAGAACAAAAATTAGGTGGAGTTGGCGCAAGCAAAAAAACTGCGGAATTGATTGTCGCAGATTTAAAAAAATAAATATAAAACGTTTTGAAAAGAATTCTAATTTTCCTGCTTTTAGCTGTACTTATAACTTCCTGTAAGGCAACTTCGACTGCTGTAAGCAAAAGTGAATCTAAAAAAGAAAACAGAGCTTTGGTTAATAATTTAATCGAAAAAGCAACTGATAATATTGGTGTTCGCTATAAAGCTGGCGGAACGACAAAAAGTGGTTTTGATTGTTCTGGATTAGTGTATACTACTTTTCAAAGTGAAAATATAACATTACCAAGAGCTTCTTATGAACAAGCAAAAATCGGAAAAGTTATTCCGTTAAATGATGCTAAAAAAGGCGATTTAATCTTTTTTAAAACTAACAAAAGCAGACAAATTAATCACGTTGGACTTATTACAGAAGTTAATGCAGACGAAATAAAATTTGTTCATTCATCAACTTCCAAAGGTGTAATTATTTCTTCAACGAAAGAAGCGTATTACAAAAATGCTTTTGAACAGGTAAATAGAATTCTTCCTTAAAAAATAAATATTCTTATTATTTTTCTTACATATATTTAATACTTTTAAAAAATGAAAGTATTAGATTTTCCGTTAGTAAAAATTACATTGGCCTTTATTTTTGGCGTTATCACTTCTTATTATTTAAGTTTTTCAATTTTAGCAATAATACTAATGCTGTGTGTCTCATTTGTATTATTTTGTTTCTCCTATTTCTGGAATTTAAAATACCATAAGAAATATATTCCTTTTGGACTTACAACTTATTTTCTTTCGTTTTTTATTGGCGCTTTAACCTTATTAAGCCATACCGAAAATCTTCAAAAAACAAATTATACACATTGCGATCGTGCATTCGAAAAAAAGCAAATTATAACTTTAATTCTTAGAGAAAAACTTAAAAGCAACGATTACGCTGATCGTTATATCGGACTAATTAAATCCATTTCAGATGAAAATTTTTCAGGAAAAATAATTATCAACGTTCAAAAAGACAGCACTAAAAACCCTTTAATAATTGGAAATAGCATTAAAATTGAAACCGTTTTACAACGCAATCAATCAAGTAAAAATCCGAATCAATTTGACTACAGTAAATACTTGGCTAACAAACAAATTTACGCGCAAATCTATTGTCAAAAAAGAGAAATTTTAGTTCGCAAAACCATTGAAAAAGACATTTGGTATTATTGTGCCAAATTGCATTCGAGAATCATTTTAAATCTTGAAAAATCAAAATTCAATAAAGAAGAAATGAATGTTGCTCTTGCCTTAATTTTAGGTCAACAGCAAGAAATTTCACAAGACACTATACAAGATTACCAATATTCTGGCGCAACACACATTTTATCGGTTTCTGGTTTGCACGTAGGATTTATAATGTTGTTTATTACTTTTATTTTAAAACCAATTCCCAACACAAAAAAGGGTTCTTTTTTCAAACTTATTTCAATTTTAATCTCTTTGGTTGGGTTTGCCATTATATCAGGTTTATCACCATCTGTTTTAAGATCTGTTGTAATGTTTTCATTTTTAGCAATTGGAAATCATTTAAGAAGAAATGGCAATATCTATCACACTTTGCTAGTTTCTATTCTTTTAATATTACTGTTTGAACCTTATTTCTTATTCGATGTTGGATTTCAATTGAGTTATTTAGCATTATTTTTTATCCTTTGGCTACAGCCACTTTTAAAAAACATTTACAAACCAAAAAACAAAATAACAAATTACATTTGGGAAGCACTAACTGTTTCATTTGCGGCACAAATTGGCACATTACCTTTGTGTTTGTATTATTTCCACCAATTTCCAGGTTTGTTTTTTGTAACCAATATTATCATTCTTCCTGTTTTGTCCTTTATCATGATTGCGGGAATTATTGTAATGATTATAGCCATTTTTACAAGCCCGCCATTTTTTATAACAATGATTTTTGAAAAAAGTATTTATCTTTTGAATTTAATGATTCATGCCGTAGCTTCAATAGATTCTTTTGTTATCCGAAATATTAGTTTCAATTCTTATTTTCTTTTTACTTTCTATGTTTTGATAATCTGCTGTATTATCTGGTTCAAAAAACCAAACTATAATAAAACAATATTTGCGTTCTGTTCCATAATTTTAGTTCAGTTTTCATTTATTCTAACTAAAATTCAAACTGAAACAGAAAGAGAATTAATTATTTACAATGAAAAAAATAACACTTTGATTTCTGATAGAATCGGAAAAAATATTATCGTTTTTACCAATGATACAACTCATAAAAATGAAAACAATAAAAACATAAATTATTATCTGGTGGGAAATTCACTTTCTTTAAGCAAAGTAGAAAAGATTAAAAATCTGATGTATTATCAAAAAACAAAAATATTGATAATTGACAGTTCTGCGATTTATCCATTAGTAACAAATCCAGATATTTTGATTCTTACACAAACACCAAAAATAAATTTAGATAGATTGCTGAAAGAAATCCGGCCTAAAACCATAATTTCAGATGGATCGAATGCCAATTCAATTCAGAGATATTGGAAGGAAAGTTGTTTGAAACAAAATATCCCTTTTCATTCTACAAAGGAAAAGGGATATTACAAACTATAAGTTTTATTCGCGGTTTAAAATCTGTGTAGATTCCGAAATCCAAGATTTGACTCCAGATTGAGCGTCTGCAATTAAGCCTAATTTATTAAAGCTAGTTTTTCCTTTGCGCACATAAACTTCGGTAAAGCAAACTTGTGGAATTTGTTCAACGCCAAAAGCATTTTTCAATCTCAAATTCTGTTCTTTTACATCTTCAGAAATGCTAGGATCTGAAAGATCAAGTTTTACCAAAATGACATTTTTGCGTGACCATTCTTCAAAATCGGGCGTAGAAAAAACTTCATTTTGTAATTTCTGTCCAGCGCCTTGACCTGTAAAAAAAATCAACAATGGTTTTCTTTTTTCCGCACTAACCGCAACGGCTTCATTGATATCTGTTCTCCAAATTAAGCTTTGAGAACGCATAAGAAATGAACTCAAAAAGAGTGTTAAAATAAGTAGTTTTCGGAGCATATTTTTGGGGTTTGATTAGGTTAATGCGACTAAAATAATACAAAAACTGAATCAAACTAATTATTTAACAAATTAAAAATGGTCTTTTTACAATTAAAATCACATTGACAATAAACTAATATTTTTTTAACGATTTTTTAAAAAACCATATCATAAAAAATGAAATTCTCGGTCGAATTTTTTTTAAAACAAAAAAGACACCTTTCTATTATTACAGAAAGGTGCCAAAAAAAATTAAAATAAAAGTTGAAATTAAAATCTTCTTTATTCAGGCGGATGTAAAATCGTGTTTGATTCTGCTATCCAAGCTTTAGCTCCTCCCGGTTTATAGGCAATTTTTCCGAGAGCACTGAATGTTGTTTTGTTTTTTCTAATTGATGCCATTGCAAAACATACTTCTGGAAGATCTTCAACACCAAAAGCATTTTTTAATTTTACATTTTGCTCACGATCACTATCAGAAGCATTCATATCAGACAAATCTAATTTTACTAAGATCACGTTGTCACGCGACCATACTGCAAAATCTGGCGTTTTAAAGATTTCATTTTGAAGATTTTCTGGTACACCTGAGGCAGTGAATAAAATTAACATTGGTTTTCTTTGATCATTACTTATTGCAATTGCATCACTCATACTAGTTCGCCACGCTAGAGTTTGTGCTTGCATAAAAAATGAACCCAAAAAAAACAGTAGGACAAGTAGTTTTTTGGTCATATTAATTGGTTTTGGTTAGATTAGCGAAACGAAATTAACATAATATTTTAATTTTCCAATTTTTATTAGCACAAAAAATACATTATATGTTTTTTTAATAACAATAAAATACAAAAACCACAATTACTAGCTTTAAATGAAATTATTTTCTTACTAAACAAAAAAAAGTCTCTTACATAAGTAAGAGACTTTTAATATAATTGATTATTTTTTTACGATTTTTTAGGATGTACAATTCCTTCAGCAACTGTTAACCAAGCAGATGGCCCACCAGCAACATATCCAGTTTTACCTAGACCTTTAAAATTAACTCTTCCATCTTTAGTTTCTGCACTTGTAAAGAAAACGGTCGGAAATCCCTGAATTCCAAAAGCTTGCTGCAATTGATTGTTCTGATTTTTAAGCTCAGGAGTTTGGGCAACAGCTCTTGGGTAATCTAACTCTACTAAAACTACATTTGTAGATGCCCATTTTTTGAATTCTTCCGTTTTTAAAACTTCATTTTGCAAACGGATGCACCAGCCACACCAATCACTTCCAGTAAAAAACATCAACATCGGTTTTTGTTCTTTGTTGCTTATCGTAATTGCCTCTGTAACATCTGTATACCATTTTAATTCCTGCGCCTGTACGTTCATCGCACCAATTAAAAAGAAAGCAATAAGTACTATTTTTTTCATAATGAGAAATTTTCCACAAATTTATGCAAAAACCAATTACAATATAATTATTTAACTTCTTGCATTAATTTTCTAATTAACGGAGTTAAAACAATTAAAGCAACACCCGCAATAAGCGAATATAAAGCCAACTGATAATATCCGTCTGTATAGGCAATAAGCTTAGACATTAATGTAGTTCCTGTATTGGCATCAGACATTTCAGCTCCTAATTTTCCGGCAGCAAACTGTCCGAATGCACTAGAAAGAAACCACAATCCCATCATCATTCCAAACAAACGTTTAGGAGATAATTTTGTAATTACTGACATTCCAATTGGTCCGATACATAATTCCCCAAGTGTATATAATAAATACCCTAAAGCGAATACATCTAAGGAACTTAATCCGTCTTGATTTACAAAAAATCTTGCGCTATAAAAGATAAAGAAACCTGCTGCCAGTAAAATAAACGATAAACCGAATTTAATAACTGTATTCGGTTCGATTTTTCGTTTGAACATGAAAATCCACAACAATCCTACTAACGGACTAAAAATAATAACATAAAGTGAGTTTATACTATTATTAACCACATTCGGATCGATATTAAAAAACAATAATTTGTTCGTTAAATTATCTTTCGCAAATAACGACAATGAACCTCCTGATTGCTCAGAAATTGCCATAAACATAAAGTATCCAAAAATGAATATAAATGCTGCCAAAAGTTTGCGTTGTTGTTTTCTGTCTTTTATTTGTATTAATTCATACAAAAAGTATCCAACTGCCGCTGTTCCTATACTATACATAAAATATTCTGTAAAATCAGAATTGATAACCATTATGTAAACTAGTGGAATTACCACAAAAGAACCTACGTAAACTGCAATTTCGTATAGATTACGCTTTTTAGGCGGGTGATTTTCTAAAGGTGAATTTCCAATTGGCGCTAAATGTTTCTTCGTTAAAAGAAAAGTCACAACACCAATTACCATAACAATCGCAGCCGAAAGAAAACAAAGACTCCAAGAGTAGTTCTTTCCTAAGTAAATAGGAATTGCACCACCAAGCATTCCTCCAATATTAATTCCCGCATAAAACAATCCGTAACCAGCGTCACGACGACCATCGTTTTCATGATATAATTCTCCAACCATCGAAGAAACGTTTGGTTTAAAGAATCCTGTTCCGATAATAGAAAGTGTTATTCCGTAGTAAAAGAAATCATGTGGAGAAGCTGCAATCAGCAAATTCCCCAAAATCATCACAATTCCTCCAAAAAGAAGCGATTTTTTGAATCCTAAAATTTTATCGGCAAAAATTCCACCAATAAAAGTAAATGCATAAACAAATGCCTGAATTGCACCATATTGTAAATTTGCTTTTCCCTCTAATAAACCCAATTGGTCTACCATAAAAAAAGCTAAAACCCCTCTCATTCCGTAGAAACAGAAACGTTCCCACATTTCAACTAAAAACAAATACCATAATTGTTTAGGGTATTTGCCTTTAAAATTTTGAATTTCGTCTAAAGTAATTTTGTTTTCCATTTTATTATCTAACACCGTGCATCATTTTTTTCAAGAATGGAGTCAAAGCAAATAATACGATTGCCGCAATACCAGTAAGCACAACAAAAACCATAAAGAACTCATAAAGATTGTGAATTTCAAATCCAGCAAAAAAGTGATTTGAAGCACTAATTTGGTGCTTCTCTAAAAGTGCTAATTGCTCTGCAGTAGGTGTTATAGTTTTATCTAAAACTGCTTGAAGATCTATTCCTAATTCTTTTGCTTTTGCAAATTTATCTCCAGTTGCAGGAAGAATAGAACCTAAAGTTCCTCCTAATGCATAACCAGAAGCATTAGACAAAAAGAATACTCCGTAAAGCAAAGAAGCAAAACGTTTTGGAGATAATTTACCTACCAAAGACAATCCGATTGGCGATAAACATAACTCAGCACAAGTATTTAAGAAATATAATAAGATTAACCATTTTACTAATAGTAAACCAGAAGTTCCTAAATCAGCAACTTGGTTTGCGATCATGAAAAAGCTTATTGTAATAACAACCAATCCTACAGCAAGTTTTACAGGCGAAATCGGCTCTTTTCCTTTTGCTCTTAAAGTATCCCAAAGAACACTAAAAGGAACTGCTAATAACACAACGAACATTCCATTAAAAATTTGAACCATAGAAGCTGGCATCAAAAACCCGAAGAAGTTTCTATCTGTTTGGTTATCTGCAATAAAAGTCAAAGAAGAACCCGCTTGTTCAAACGCAGCCCAAAAGAAGATAATAAAGAACGAAACAATATAGATTACAATAATTCTATCTCTTTCGATTTTTGTTAATGACGAATCTGAAATAATTAATCCAGCCAATGCCAAACCACTAGAATAAATCAAAGTATAAATTAAATTCTGACCTACAACATAATGAAAAAAGAATCCTAAAGCTACAAATGCCAATGCAGCCATTGTTAAAGCTTTATTAGAAAAGTTTGCTTTTTGCGCTTCTCCTTCTTCAAAATCAGAAGCATCATTTTTAGAAGGAAGTCCTCCTAATGCTTTTCCTTCTGGAGAAACTACATATTTATTTTTTAAGAAGTAAAAAAGAATAGTTCCCAATAACATTGCAACAGAAGCTGCCATGAAACCCCATCTAAAAGCGTGAATATCTCTAATTCCTCCAGCATCTTTAACATCTCCTAATAAAGGACAAATTGATTGTCCTAAAAAAGCTCCGATATTAATTCCCATGTAGAAAATAGTAAAAGCACTATCTAATTTTGTTTTTTCTTGTTTAGGATACAAACTTCCTACCATACTAGAAATGTTTGGCTTGAAGAATCCGTTACCAAAAACAATAACTCCCAATGCAGAATACATAATAGTTTTTGCCAAACCTAAATTAGATTCAAAAATACTTCCACTTGTAAACAAAAGCATTTGTCCAATTGCCATTAATAAACCGCCTAATAAAATACAGTTTCTATTCCCTAAAAAACGATCGGCAACAAAACCACCTAACATTGGCGTTAAATAACAAAGTCCCAAGAAACCTCCATAAATTAATGACGCTTCTTCTTCTTTCATTAATAATGAATTCACAAGAAATAACGTCAATAAAGCACGCATTCCATAAAAATTGAACCTCTCCCACATCTCCGTTCCAAACAATACCCAAAGTCCTTTTGGATGCGCAGTTTTTACTTGAGTTTCTCCCATATTATTAGCTTATTTAATTAAGTTTAAAAGATTTAGATTATAAATTTTCTTTGATAAAATTAGTCATTTTATTGTATAGCTGAATTCTAGTAGCTCCGCCATAAATACCGTGATTTTTATCAGGATAGATTTGAGAATCAAATTGTTTGTTTGCCTGAATTAAAGCTTCCATCATTTGCATTGAATTCTGAACATGAACGTTATCATCTCCAGAACCGTGAATTAATAAAAATTTACCTTTTAATTTAGAAACGTGATTAATTGGAGAGTTTTGATCGTATCCGCTTGCATTTTCTTGCGGAGTCTGCATGTATCTTTCTGTATAAACACTGTCATAAAATCTCCAGTTTGTTACCGGAGCCACAGCGATTGCCATTTTGAAAACATCATTTCCTTGAAAAATACAATTTGAAGCCATAAATCCTCCATAACTCCATCCGAAAATTCCAATTCTTGCAGGATCAACATAAGAATAAGAACCGATTACTTTTGCCGCATCGATTTGATCTTCTACCTCATATTTTCCTAATTCTTTCTGAGTAACTTTTTTGAAATCTGCCCCTTTAAAACCAGTTCCTCTTCCATCAACACAAGCTACGATATAACCTTGTTGCGTAAGCGATAAAAACCAATAATCATCAGAATTATTCCAGTCGTTGTTTACTTGTTGAGATCCTGGACCAGAATATTGGTACATGAAAACTGGATATTTTTTTGAAGGATCAAAATCTTTTGGTTTTAAAATCCATGCGTTTAATTCGTTTCCTTTAGCTGTTTTTAAAACAATAAATTCTTTTGAAGGTAAGTTATACGCTTTTAATTTATCAGCAAGAGCTTGATTATTTTCGATAACTTGAATTTCTTTTCCAGTTTTAGCCTCATTTAAAGTATAAGTCGTAGGCACTAAATTACTTGAAAAAGTAGTAATAAAATATTGGAAATTCGGGCTAAAAGTCGCCGCGCTTGTTCCTACTTTATTCGATAAACGTACTTTATTTTTTCCGTCTAATGAGATTCTGTAAAGATCTCTATTGATTGAACCATTTTCTGTAGATTGGTAGAAAATAGTTTTTGTTTTTTCGTCAAAACCGTAGTAAGAAGTTACTTCCCAGTTTCCTTTTGTAACCTGATTTTTAAGTTTTCCCGTTTTGTCATATAAATAAATATGATTGAAACCATCTTTTTCGCTTGTCCAAATAAAACTGTTGTCTTTTAAGAAAGTTAAATTATCTGTTACATCTACGTAAGCTTTATCTTTTTCATTCAAAACTACTTTTGCAGTTGCTGTATTTCCATCAACAAACAATAAATCTAAATTATCTTGGTGACGATTTAAAACTTGTGCAGAAAGTACATTTGCATCGTTAGTCCATTGTAATCTTGCAATGTAAAAATCGTTATATTTTCCTAAATCAACTTTTTTAGTTGCTCCAGCCGCTACATCATATATATGTAATGAAACTTCTGAATTTTTTTCTCCTGCTTTTGGATATTTAAAAGTTTCAATTGTTGGATACAAATCTTTGTGAAACATTGACATTGAAAATTCAGGAACCTGGCTTTCGTCAAAACGAATATAAGCTACTTTTTTACTGTCTTTACTCCAGTCAAATGCTCTAACAAAAGCAAATTCTTCTTCGTAAACCCAGTCAGTAATACCATTAATTACAGCATTCTTTTTTCCGTCTGTTGTAATTGGAGTTGATTTTTTTGAAGCTACATCATATACATATAAGTTATTTTCTTTTGCGTAAGCAATTTTAGATCCGTCTGGAGAAAAAGTTGGCTCTTGAACCTGAAAATCAAAAAGCTTCGTTAAAGATTTTGAAGCGATATCATATAAATAATAATCTGCTGTAAAAGAGTGACGGAAAATTTGACTGGTGTTACAAGCGATTAAAATCTTCTTTTCTGAAGCATCAAAAGTATAACTATCAATACCTTCTGCTAACTCCTTATGATTTTTTGTGTCAATTAAATTTGATACTTTTTTTAAAGTTGCAAAATCATATAAATCAATCTGCATACTTCTGCTCGCTCTATCAACATTCAATACCGTATATTGATCTGTATTTTTTAGAGATTGCAGTTCATCCATTCCTTTTGCTCGGAAAGCGCCGCCGTAAATATTTTCGATAGTGATTTTTTGTTGACCAAAAACGGTTGCAACTAGAAATAGAAGTATTACAGTAATTTTACTTGTATTCATTACAATTAATTTAAATATAAAAAAGAGCCCAATTTTAGTGAAAAAAATAAACATAATACACATTTTAAGTGTTAAATGTTAAAAAAAATAACGATTGCGTACTTACTCTTTTTAAAATAGATTTTAAACAAATCTCTTAAAATGGTATATTTGCGGCAACATTATTATTTAAAATACTGAGAATGAACAACGCTGTTGCCGGATTTTCTAAATTATCCAAAAAAGAAAAAATCAACTGGATCGCAAATGAATATTTTTCAAACCCTGAAGAGGCGCAAAATATTATAAGAAATTACTGGAATTCAGATGAAAAGCTTCAGCAACTTCACGACGAATTTATCGAAAACACCATTACAAACCTCTATATCCCACTTGGAGTCGCTCCGAACTTTTTAATCAACGGAAAATACAAAACCATTCCAATGGCAATTGAAGAGAGTTCAGTGGTTGCAGCAGCTTCAAAAGCAGCTAAATATTGGGCAACAAGAGGCGGTTTTAAAACAACAATTATTAATACCGAAAAAATTGGTCAGGTTCATTTTACTTATAATGGTGATGCAGAAAAACTAAAAACTTTTTTCGATCAAATTAAACCTAAATTCTTTTCTGAAACTCAAAATATTACCAAAAACATGCAGCAGCGTGGCGGCGGTATTTTAGACATAAAACTAAAAGATAAAAGAAGTTTATTGGAAAACTATTATCAGCTTCATGCCACTTTTGAAACAAAAGATAGCATGGGCGCAAATTTCATCAATTCTTGTTTAGAGCAGTTTGCTTCAACTTTAAAAGAAGAAGCTCAAAATTCTGATTTGTGCCTAAACGGAGAAACTTTGGAAGTAGTAATGAGTATTTTATCGAATTACGTTCCAAATTGTTTGGTGAGAGCAGAAGTTTCTTGTCCAATTGAAGAATTAGCTGAAAAACATATTCCAAATCCAACAGCATTTGCCGAGCGATTTTTACAAGCAGTGCAAATTGCAGAAGTTGAACCTTTTAGAGCCGTTACGCACAACAAAGGAATTATGAACGGTGTAGATGCCGTAATTCTGGCAACAGGAAACGATTTCAGAGCTGTAGAAGCCGGAGTTCACGCGTATGCGGCCAAAAATGGACAATATGCCAGTTTATCTCACGCTAAAATCGAAGACGGAATTTTCACTTTCTGGCTTGAAATTCCACTTGCATTAGGAACCGTTGGCGGATTAACTTCTTTGCATCCGTTGGTAAAATTATGTTTAGAAATTTTAGAAAAACCTTCGGCTCAAGAATTAATGGAAATTGTTGCTGTTGCCGGTTTAGCACAAAATTTTGCTGCTTTACGTTCTCTAACTACAACCGGAATTCAGGAAGGACACATGAAAATGCACCTTAATAATATCATCAATCAATTTGAAGCTACCGAAGAAGAGCGTCATTTAATTAAAATGCACTTCAAAAAAACAGCCGTTTCTCATAGTGCTGTGGTAGAATTTATTGAGAATTTAAGAAAATAATTTGGAGCTAATCCCGCTATCCGTTGCAATCTTTTGCTTTTCTAAAGAAAAAAAGCAAAAGGATTTCCACTACTATCGGGGCTAATAAATAAAGCATGAAAAATACCTTTTATAGTAACGGAAAACTTTTTATTGCAGGAGAATACCTAGTATTAGACGGCGCAGAAGCTTTCGCATTACCAACAAAATTTGGTCAGGATTTAGTAATTGAAAATCTTGAAAACAGAGAAATTGAATGGAAAAGTTATGATTCTGACGATCGCTTGTGGTTCGAAGAAACTTTTTCATTTGATGAAATTATCAAAGGTTCAGATTCATTAATTGATACAGTAAAATCGACACTAATAAATATTTTACACGAGGCTTATATTTTAAATCCCAAATTCATTGACAATTCGAATGGTTATAAAGTAAGCACGCATTTGACTTTTCCAAGAAATTGGGGATTGGGAACTTCTTCAACATTGATCAATAATATTGCGCAATGGACAGATGTAAATGCTTTTACCTTATTAAATAATAGTTTTGGAGGAAGCGGTTACGATATTGCTTGCGCACAAAACAATACGCCTGTTTTGTATCGTGTAAAAGATAATTTTGTAGAACAAGTTGAATTTAATCCTGATTTTAAAGATCATATTTATTTTGTTTATTTAAATAAAAAACAAAATAGCAAATCAGCAATATACGCTTATAACAACCACAAGAATAATTATTTAGCGCAAAGCGTTGCCGAAAATGATAAAATTACACATGCCATTCTGAATGCAAAAACATTAAAAGAGTTTGCTTCTGCTGTTCAAAAACATGAAATTCATTTAAGTAACATCTTAGAAATGCAAACTATTAAGGAGGCCGTTTTTCCAGATTTTAATGGAGTTCTAAAAAGTCTTGGTGCGTGGGGAGGCGATTTTGTTATGGTAGTTTCTAATGAAAATCCCCAAGAATATTTCGCTAAAAAAGGTTACGAAACGATTTTAACTTACAGCGAAATGATTTTAGAATAAAGAGAATTAAAAATTATTTACTCTCTTTTTTTTCACTGGCTTCACATCTAAACGACGGACTGTCTGATCTTGCTCATTCGACTCTATGAGTCTGTTGTGCAAACGTTCAGCCATTTTTTCAATGCTGTTTGTAATAGAATCGTAAACCAATTCCATTCTGCGATGTTTTTCTTCTTTTACCGCTTTTAAAACATCTTCAACAAAAACCTTGTCGTATTTTTCTGCGACAGAATCATGTGTATTCGTTAATCTAATCACATAATCGTTACTTAAAATTGTAACTTTAAAATGCTGTTCTTCGTTACTCAAATAATATTTCCCACCCAATTCATCAACATTGATGTCGGTGCTGCTCACTTTTAAAAGCTCTGTAATAATACCAAAAATATGACTTTCTATTTTGGTATAAACTCTTGGCTTTTTTCTAAAAATTTTAAAAGTAGTAAACATTCAAATATCTGATTATTAAAGCAATTCGTTATTGATGCATTTCGTCGGATTTTTTACACGGAAAAATCCCGTTAAACGAGAAAAACGAACAAATTAACTGTAATAATTTGAATATCACAAATTTTTCAGATTAAATCTCTACTTTATCTACAGAATATCAAAAACTTACCTAAAAAATATTACAAAATGAAATTACTGAATTGTAATAAAAAAAAGAAACCCGAAACTTTCGTTGAAAGTTTCGGGTTTTATAAGATGAATTACTAATTCTTAGTAGTTGAATTGCAATCTGTTATCTTCAATTTTAGCATTGTTTTTCAACGCTGGCAATACTCTAGTTGCATCATTTGCGCTTTGAGCTTTTACTTTCTCAACATAAGCAGCGTGATTAGCAATTGCAGGAGCTTTAACTGTTTTGATGTTTTTTACAACATATACACCAGTATTTCCTTCAATTGGAGCAGAAACTTTATTTGCTGTTAAAGCAAATGCATTTCCAACAACTCTTGGCTCTTGTCCAACTCCACCTGGTAAAACTGGATTGTCTAAAGTTACATCTGCAGCTTGTTGAACAGCAACTCCAGCAGCTTTAGCGATAGCATCAAGATTAGAACCTGTCATTTTTGCTTTTAAGATTTCAGCTTTTTTCTTGTTTTTCAAGATTGGCTCAACATAAGGTCTTGCCATAGAAACAGAAACTAAACCTGATTTGTTCTCACCTTTATATTGTGCGATAACGTGTCCGATATTTGCAATTTCAAAACGTTTAACGTCTCCAGTGCTTGTTTCTTTATCAAATGCCCATCTTACGATGTTACGTTGGTTTCCTAATGGTCCAAACGCTTCGTCCATAGCTTTAGCATTGATCGCAGGAGCAACTTTCAAACCTAATTCTTTTGCAGCAGCATTAAAATCTTTGTTTGCAGCATCCATTTCGAATTTAGTTGCTAATGTAAATACTTTATCAGAAGTAGCTTCAGAAGGCTCGATTTTTTGAGCAATTGTTGCTAAACGAATTCCGTCTTGTTTGTCTGTAATTTTAATTACATGAAATCCGAAAGGAGTTTCAACTAAACCAACTTTACCAATTCCGTTGTTGAATACAAAATCATTGAAAGGTTTCACCATTTGGTTTTGACCAAAATATCCTAAATCTCCACCTTGTTGTGCAGATGAATCATCAGAGCTTGTGAAAGCCAACATCATAAAACTATCTGGATTAGCTTGAACTTGAGCCAAGATTTCTTCAGCTTTAGCTTTAGCTTCTTCTTTCGTTCTTTCTTCTTTTGGAGATGGTGTTTGAGATCCTTTATAAGCAATTAAAATATGACTTGCTTTTGCATTAACTCCAGATTTAAATCCTTGAGATTTAGAAATAGCATAGTATTTTCCAAATACATATGGTCCGTAAATTGCTCCAGCTGGTAAGCTGAATAATTTATCTGCATCAACTGCAGGTAAAGCATTTTTAGGAACATAAGTTGAATCGTAAGGAACGTCAGAGTTTGCGTTTACAAATTCAGCAATGTTTGTAGCATTTCTGAATCCTGGCAATGTATCATTTTTACCTGTTTTTGCATTATAAACAACGCTTCCAGATAATAATGCAGTTAATTTACCTTTAATTTCAGCTTCATCTTCTTTAGAAGGTTTGTCTTCAACTAAAACATATTGAATTTCACGAGTTGCATCTGCTTTGAATTTTTTCTCGTTTTTCTTCATATAATCTACAATTTCTGAATCAGAAATTTTCACTTCACTATCTTTAATAGAAGAATAAGGAGCTGCAGCAAATGCAAAAGAAACTTTATTTGCTTCCATTTCATACTTTAATTTTCCTTCACTAGCAGTTGTGTAAAGTCCTGATTTAACTAAAGTACTATAGATTTGAAATTTAGCATTCAATTCTGCATCTTTTTCTTTTTCAGCAATATATTGCGCTGCTTCTGGATTTGCTTTGAAGTAATCTTTAAATTTAACTACATCAAAAATTCCAGCTGCATTTAAAAACATTGGGTTTTTACCAATATTTGGATCAGATTTTAAAACTTCAATTAAGTGTTTTTCACCAACTCTCAATCCTAATTTTTCAAATTGTGATGACAATAAAGCGATTGAAACTTCTTGATCCCAAACTCTGTTTGCAGCTTCAGTGGAAGTTATTCCTTGTCCACTTTTTTCAACATTACTAACTTTAACTCTAAAGTCTTCAAATGAAATATCTTTTCCGTCGATGCTTCCTACATCTTTTGAACTTTGACCAAATGTTCCTCTTGTAAATAGATCTTGTATTATAAATGCAAATAATGCAAGTGCAATAACTCCTATCAATAAAGCGGAACGCTGTCTAATTTTTGCTAAAACTGCCATTTTATTATCGTTAATTTTATATTCAGTTTGCGAAAATACAATTATCTAGTTAATAACAATACAACTAGCGTTTTATTTTACACATTTTTTTTCATTAATTTAAAAAATCACTCTTTAATTGTTAATTTGACGAGTTCTATTTTCTTATTCGAAGCTTCTTTTATAAAAAAATGATACTGATCTATTACAATTTTATCACCTTTTTGCGGGATTTCTTTGGTGTGATTGACAATAAAACCGCCTAAAGTTCCATATGAATCTTCTTCTGGAATCATTAACTTATACGTTTCATTTAAATACTCGACATCTAATCTAGTTGAAAACAAATATTCGCCTTCTCCTATTTCTTCTTCAATTAATTCTTCGTCTAAATCGTGCTCGTCTTCGATTTCGCCAAAAAGCTCTTCCACAATATCTTCAATTGTAATAATTCCAGAAGTGCCTCCGTATTCATCTAAAACTACCGCAACATTTTTTCGTTTTTTAATCAACAGATTCAGAACGTCTTTGATCAAAATGGTTTCAGGAACAAACTCAACAGTCATTAAAACGGTTTTGATTGTCGACGGTTTTTTAAACAAATCGAACGAATGCACATAACCTACAATATCGTCTAAGGAATTCTGACTTATAATAATTTTAGAATATCCAGTTTCAATAAACAATTCTTTCAAATCATCCACGCTATCAAAAAGATCAACATCTACAATTTCTGTTCGCGGCGTCATAATGTCGCGTGCTTTTACACCTGAAAACTCTAAAGCATTTTGAAAAATCTGAATTTCAGAATCCACTTCTTCATCTTCTTCAACAGTACTCATTTGCTCGGTGATATAATTTCCTAGCTCAATTCTGCTGAATAGTTGAATCTGATTTCCCTCTATTCTAAAAAATTTACTCAGCACAAAATCTGCAATCCAAATAAAGAAAGTAGATATATAATAGAATAATCGATAAAAGAAATAAGCCGGAAGCGCCAGAATCTTTATTAAGGAATTGGCATAAATCTGAAAAAAAACTTTCGGAAAAAACTCTGATGTCAACAAAACTACAAATGCAGCCAGTAAAGTTTGAATAAGGATATTCCACCAATCAGAAAAAACTAAGCCAAAACGAGTCATCCAATTTAAAATCAGATCACCCATAAAAAAGCCATAAATAACCAAAGCTACATTGTTGCCAATTAGCATTGCGGCAATAAACTTGGACGGATTTTTGGTGAGTTTTGTTAAGATTCGAGACAAGAAATCATCTTGTTTCTTTTCTATTTCGAGGTAAATTTTGTTGGAGGAAATAAAAGCGATTTCCATTCCAGAAAAAAAGGCAGCTAGTATTAAACATATTATTATAATACTAATTTCCATTTTTATTGTTTTTTATTACGATTCAAAAACCTTCTTCTAAAGAAAAACATAAAAACAGCCATTCCTGCAATTATGAAACTTAACGGATAACCTTCGTCACCTGCATTTAATTTTATTACACCATCGTAAATAAAAAAAACTGCAAAAAGAATGTAAACGTATTGTGTATATTTTAAATAACCCATAATTTATAATTTTTCATCTGATGATTCAAACTCACCGTTTACACGCTGCGAATTGATCACTTTAAAATCTTTACTAAAATCTATTCCCTGACCATAAGAAACTCCTTTGGTATCAGTCAGTTTAAATTTTCTTTCGGTATAAAACCATTCATTTTTTTGGTCAAAATACAATTGTTCGGTTTCCAAAACCTGACCTGCTTCTGACGTAATTTTTACTTTTCCAATTAAGTCAATTATCTGCGTGCTTTTGTATGAAATTGCATAGTTTGCTATTATAAAAGTACGTTTTTGCTTTTTATCATACAAAGTAACATCGATTCCTTTTGGAAATTCTGTAAATGGAAAATCAAGATTAGAATAATCCAGCATTTTACGGGCTTTTAAAACACCAGTAATACGCCCGGAATCTGTATATTTAATATTAGCCGTATCTGCATCGGTTGCTGGAACAAATTCTGAGAAGTTAATTTTCTGAACTTCTTTAAAATTACTTTCGCACCCAAAAAAGAGTGTCACAGCAAAAACTGTGACAACTATTAGACTATATCTCTTTGGTAAATTCATTTGCCAAATGTAGTAAATTGTAATGAGCTTAAAAAAGCAAACGATGTTCTTTATTGGAATTTACTTTTCACGAACCATCTGTCGTTGAAAGAGAAGCTCAAACTAAAATTCACGTAGTTTTCTTGTACTAAATTAGAAGAAACTGTACCGCGTTTACCAAATTCAATTCCAAAATTCACATTTGAAAAAGATCCTGGAATAGGAATTCCTGCTCCTAAAGTCATTCCGATATCTTTAATAGATTCGTTGTTAACTATTAAACCAATTTTTTCATATTTCAAACCAGCTCTATAAGTAATTCTACTCATGTAACTAGTAAAAGAATTATAATTAGGAAGATAGTAACCTCCAACAGCATATTTAGAATAGCTTTCATAACTCACATTATCTGCAGAGTTATAGTAATTTGCTAACTGTCCGTCTCCTTGAAAAGTCATATTTGCTCCAACAAGCCATTTTCTTGCTTCACCAATTCCTAAACCAATACTTAATTTATTCGGAAGTTTTAATTTTGTTGAATTTGCAGGATATGCATAAGGATCTGGATCTCCTTGAACAGAAATTACTCTAGTATTATCTGAATTTAAATTACTTGCAAAAGTGTAGCTTAAACTAGAAAACATGCTTACTTTTTTAAACATTTTTTTCTGATACATTGTTCCAAAACTGAAAGCTGTACCTGATAATTCAGCTGTATTAACTTCTGCAGAACTGTTTTGAACACCTGTAATACCTTCTACAGTTGTTGTTGTAATTTTTCCAAAATTATATTGAGCATCTAATCCGATGTTCCAGTTACGTGTTATTTTGTAAGCTAATCCGAAGTATACTTTATTTACACCACCTTTTCCATCAAGCTGCGAGTTTAAAGCGCCTTCTGTTGTTGGGTTATTATTAAGAATTTTATATCCTACTGAAGATACAGGTATTAAACCAAAAGAAGCACCAAATTTCCCCATAGGAATTCCTATTGCTAAATAATCAAAAGTAGAACGCTGTGCTTTTTCAGATTGAGAACTTGTTTTTAGATTAGAAGTTGCAAAAGTTCCACCGACTGTAAAAGTAGTCTGTATTAAACTAGCATAACTTGCCGGGTTATCTATATTTAAGTGAATCGTATCTTGTTCGACCGCTACGCCTGCCATAGATCTATTTTCAAGAGTTCCCTTGAATCTTACATCACCAATTCCGAAAAAAGAATATGGTGAAGCAGTACCTTGTTGAGCGAATGAAACGAACGATATAAGCAAACAAGCGCTTATTATTACTTTTTTAATCATTGTCGATTTTATATTGATATGTTTGGTTCAAACTCTCTAGAAGGAAATTTGAATTGGCAAATATGGTATTTTTTAATCGTTTAGCCAAAAAATCTGCATCGCCTCCCGTTAAAATTATGATAAAATTTAAAAACTCCTTGCGATATTCATCGATAAAACCGTCAATCTCATAGACGAAACCGTTGACAACGCCAGAATGTATCGCCTGTGGAGTTGAGTTTCCTATATAATTATCAGGCGCTTCTAAAGTCAGTAAAGGCAATCTGGCTGTGAAATTATGAAGCGATTCGTATCTCAAACGAAGACCTGGAGAAATCGCTCCTCCCAAATAATTATCATTTTCGTCGATAAAATCGTAGGTTATGCATGTTCCCGCATCTATTACCAAACGATTTTGTTTTGGAAATTGCAATGTCGCTCCTCCCGCTAAAATCATTCGGTCAATCCCTAAAGTTTTTGGAGTTGCATATTTATTATGGAAAGGAAATACATCTTCGTGTGTAAAAAAATGAACTTTTAGCCGATTTTCGAAAGCTAAAAAAGATTGTTTTTCGATACTTCCTACTGAAGCGACGACCAAATTTGTGCAATTTGGAAATTTTTCTAAAATTTTTTCAATTTTTTTTTCAAGCTCGTTTTTATCAAAAACAAAATTTTCAAGCGTAGTATTCCCCTCAAATACAGCTGCTTTAATTCGAGTATTCCCAACATCAACTGTTAAAATCATATCTTCTTTTTTGCTTTTGCGAAGATACGAATTGATTTTTTCTAAAAAATGTTTTGCTCAAACCAAAAATGATTATATATTTGCACCCGCAACAAACAAGCACGGTACCTTAGCTCAGATGGTAGAGCAATGGACTGAAAATCCATGTGTCCCTGGTTCGATCCCTGGAGGTACCACAAAACCCGAATAGCAATATTCGGGTTTTTTGTTTTTATACTTTTCTGTTTTTTGACAGCAAAGTACGCTAAGATTTACACAAGGTTCGCAAAGTTTAATTTAAATACTTTGCGAACCTTGCGTTTTTCCTTTGTGTCTTTGCGGTTAAAAAACAATTCTAATTCTCTTACATAATTTTAAAAACAAAATGTCAACAAATAAATAGTTTTTGTTAAAAAAGTATTAACTGAATAAAAAAATATCTTCTATATTCGTAAAACTATAATTTTATCTTTCATTTACTAATAAGATATCAAAGCAGTTTTATGAGCAAAACTTCTACTAAGGGCATTTGGAAAGTAATTTCCGCCTCTTCTATGGGCACCATGATCGAATGGTACGACTTTTATATTTTTGGCAGCCTTGCCGTCGTTATTTCCACTAAATTTTTTCCAAGCGACAATCCAACCGCAGCTTTCTTATCTACTTTGGCGACTTTTGCAGCCGGATTTGTTGTACGTCCTTTTGGAGCCTTATTTTTTGGAAGACTCGGAGATATTATTGGTCGTAAATATACTTTTATGGCTACCTTATTATTAATGGGTGGTTCTACTTTTTTAATTGGCTGTATTCCGAGTTATGAAACCATTGGTTTTCTCGCACCTTTATTAGTTTTGATTTTACGTTTATTACAAGGTCTTGCTTTGGGAGGCGAATATGGCGGTGCAGCCACTTACGTAGCCGAACACGCTCCTGCTGGCGAAAAAGGATATTGGACTTCTTGGATTCAAACTACAGCAACTGTTGGCTTGTTCATTTCTTTAATGGTAATTCTGGCAACCAAAAGTGTACTTTCTGCAGAAGATTTTGATTTGTGGGGATGGCGTGTTCCATTTTGGGTTTCTGTTGTAATGGTTGGTGTTTCTTATCTTATTCGTAAAAACATGGATGAATCTCCAATATTTGAGAAAGCTAAGAAAGAAGGAACAACAAGTACGAACCCGTTAAAAGAAAGTTTTGGAAATAGATACAATTTAAAGTTTGTTTTACTGGCTTTATTTGGAGCTACAATGGGACAAGGCGTTGTGTGGTATACGGGACAATTTTATGCCATGAGTTTCATGAAAACGGTTATGAATATCGATTCTTCTCAAGTTGATGAATTATTAGGTATTGCTCTTTTAATTGGAACGCCTTTTTTTATTGTTTTTGGATGGCTGAGCGATAAAATTGGCCGTAAATATATTATGATGTTCGGAATGTTAATTGCCATATTATCTTATAGACCTATATATAAGGCAATGTATGAGACAACAGACATTACTAAAAAAACTGAGGTTGTAGAAAATCCTAAAGAAACTACTGAAAATAAAGAAAATGGAAGCTCAATTGTAATAATTGAAAAAAAATATACAGATGGTACATCCGCATTAATAAAAAAATCGTACATGAATAAAAAGGAAATGCAAAGCAGCATTTCGGTTACAATTAATTCAAACGATAAATGGACTTTAATTTTCTTAGTTTTTATTCAAGTACTTTTTGTAACAATGGTTTATGGTCCAATTGCAGCGTTTTTAGTCGAAATGTTTCCAACTAAAATTAGATATACTTCGATGTCGCTTCCTTATCATGTTGGAAACGGAATTTTTGGCGGATTGCTTCCAGCAATTTCGACCTATTTTGTGACACACGCGAAAGCAACTGGAAAAACTGATTTTTATTTAGACGGATTATGGTATCCTATTATTATTGCAGGAATCTGCTTTATAATCGGAATGATTTATATTGACAACAAAAACAAAATTACTCACCTTTAAAATTTAAAAAAATGAATGGGATCAAACAAGTTTTAGGGGCGTTATGGATTGCTTTAGCAGTGGCAGCTGCTTATTTCTGTGTATTTGAATTTGGTTTACCAAAACTACTTTCAGATCAGCAAGATGATTTAGTATTTGGAGCCATTATTCTTTTTATACTAACTCCATTGATCGCTACAGGATTAGGAACTTTTGGTTATTATTCTTTAATTGGCGAATACAGCAATAAAAAAAAATAAATAAAAATAGCCCCAAACAAAAAAAACAAAAAAAAGGCTGTCCATTTCCAGACAGCCCTTTTTCATTACTAACCTAACCTAATTTTTAATAAACTTCACAACTCGAACTTTATTATTTTCATCTAACGATTTTACTAGATACAATCCAGAAGTTAAATCACTTACCAAAAATTGAAAATCTGCATTTCCGTTTGTATTATATGTTTTTACTAATTGTCCTGTAACGGAATAAATTTGCACTTTTGATGCTGCAAAATTTAATGTAAAATAGTCTGCAACCGGATTTGGATACAAGCTTACAGCATTTCCTTTTTCAAAATTTTCAATAGCCAAATTCGCTTGTTTATTACCATAAATTCTATATTCTCCAGGAGATAAATTTATTGGAGCATTTACATCTGTAACATTTACAGTTGTATTGTCCATCAAATTGTACCACATTCCTGTATATTGAAATCCAGGAGTTAAATTTTGTGCTGAAGTATCAAAATTTGCCAAAATAACAACGTCTTTTAGTTGTGTCGATGCTAAATTGCTATTTGTAATTTTAATGTTTACTATTTTTGAATTTGCATTTGTAATAGTAGAAGTTCCTAAAAAAACAGGCTCTTTTGTTTTTAGCGTTATCATTTTTGCCCAATCGTTGTAAATTTTATTTCGATTAGAATCGCCAAGCCAATTTTCTACCCATTGCGGTTGTGGTTTTGTGTCTAATTTACAATCTCCTGGCGTTGTTGCAGATGCATCATTTACCGTTCCGTTATTACAAGTAAAAATAGAATCATCCATTCCTAATTCTCCAAAATGCCAAATCATTTTTGGCCCAGGAACTAATAAAGAAACCGCACCAATTGCCGACATTCTTGACAAAGCTGTATTTAGATCTTTTACATTATAAGTGCCGTTTACGGCTCCGTATTGTACATTTTTATACATCAAACGTTCTTCATCATGACTTTCAGCATAACCCATTAATCGGTTGGCTGTAAATCCTCTACTTGCGCTAGACATTCTAGTAATATTACTGTTGTAGCCAATAGACAGCTCATTGTAAGGATCTGTCATTTTTCCCCACATCATAATTCCTTTGCTTGGCGTTTCTGCAATTTTATAATTTGCCCATTCTTTTTCTTCGGCGTCAGTTCCTAAGTGTTCAAAAATGGTATAATGCGTCGGATCTAAACTCCATGAATAATCAGCATATTTTTTTAGAATATCAACTCTATCTTGCTGATATGCATTCGTACAACTTTCATCTGAAGCCGTACAAGCTTGGGTAAATCCTTTCGTTAAATCCCAACGGAAACCATCTATTTTATATTCTTCGATCCATTGTTTAATTACGCGGTTTACATAGTTCTGAGTTCTAAGTGATTGATGATTAAAATCTTCTCCTACGCTATAAGTATGTTTTGCCACCATATTAAAATACGGATTCTCAGCTGTTGGCGATCCGAAACCATCACCATCAGGATCATTCATCCACATTCTTACCATCGGATTTCTTCCGAAAGCGTGATTTAAAGCAACGTCTAAAATAACTGCAATTCCGTTTTGATGACATAAATCGATAAACTCTTTTAATTTATCTGAAGTTCCGTAGAATTTATCTAGAGCCATATGAAAAGAAGTGTTATAACCCCAGCTTTCATTGCCTTCAAATTCCATTACCGGCATTAATTCGATTGCATTAATTTTAAGATTTTTAAAATAGTCAATTCTATCAATCAAACTTTGATAACTTTTACTCGCATCAAAATCGCGAACTAAAACTTCATAAACTACTAATTTCTCTTTTTCTGGTTTTGCAAAATTAGTTACTTGCCAATTGTAAGGCGTCTGTCCAGTTTTAAGAACTGTAACTTCAAAATTTTGTCCTGTCGGATAAACTGGCATATTTGGATATTTTGCCGCTGGAATTCCAGAATCATCATAAGGCGAAAGAACCAATGTAGAATAAGGATCTGCCGTTTTTACCATTGATGGCGAATTAGCAAGCGGCGTTGCATCTACAACCCAATATTGATACGTGTTATTTACACCTGAAACTAATCCTGTAAGTTCTAGCCAAAATTTTCCAGAAGTCGGATCTTTTTTCATGGCATAAGCCGATGTTGGCTGCCAATTATTAAAACTTCCAGCAACGTAAACAAAGTCTTTTAATGGCGAGTCTAAAACCAAAGTTGCCTTTGTAGCGTCAGTTGCATTATAATTAATTCCATCTACTAAACCTGCTGGCAAAGCCTGAGAAACCGTATTCGGATTTACTACAACTGAAAATTTCTTTGTTATTGAAGTTGCTCCTTGAGTCACTGTCAATTCATAGGCTTGATTTCCTGTAATATTGGTATGCGAATAAGAATAACTCGAAGTACTTGTATTGGTATTGATTGTTGTTCCGTTTGCTTTTAAAGTATAACTTGCTGCTCCGTTTGTATTTGTTGCTGTAATATTTAAACTAGCTCCAGAAGCAATAATTGATGTACTGTTTTCTACTGGTGCCGTTAGATTTACCTGAAAAGAACCCACTTCAACTACAATATCTTGCGATTGTTTTGATCCAGTTCCGTCTTTTGCCTTAATAAGAAAACCAATTCTTCCGATTCCGTTTCTATTAAAATATACCGATGGTGTAAATGATTTAGTATAGGTGTCTGTTCCTGCATTATACGTAAATTTCGCTGCCTCGTTTGATGCAGTCCAAGATCCGTTTGACGGAGAATCCATTTGGTTGGTGTCGTTTACATCATAAGACCATGACCAAAGGTAAAGCGCATTTCCTGTAACTCCCCAAGTTGATTCGTTAATACTACTTCCGTTAATTGTAATTGTAATAGGTGTAGTATCTTCAAATATTGAAGGACTTATAGAATAAGTTGCCGTCTGTATTTGTGCAAATGAAAATGCAGTCAGCAATAAAAAAAATAATAGTAAAATTCTCTTCATAATTGTATTGGTTTTCTGGTTAGATAGTTTGATTAAAAAAGGGCTATCTCGAGATAGCCCTTTTTGTAAACCACATTAAAAACTAGTCTAATGTTATTTTTTTCGCACCATTGTCAATAGTTAAAACTCTTGATCCAGTTGGTCCAGTATATTTAAAGTTACTGTCACCATCTCCTGCATTTACTAATTCATCATCAATAGTATAACCTAAACCTGAATAGTAAGAATAGTTATGGCTTGCATCCCAGTTTCCATCGCTTGTAAAGTTGTTTCCTAAGAATTCTCTAAAAGCTTCTCCGCTTTTAAGAACGATAGTTACTTTGTAAACATTTGTTGTACCAACTACTAATGGGAATTCTGTTTCAGCATCACCTGCCCATGTCCATCCTCCTGGAGTGGCAGCACCAACTAACCAGTGTGAACTTGCTAACGGCACGTGGTATGGAGTAGCTGTAATAGTGTAAACATTTGAATATTGTGGAAGACCAGAAGCACCTACAACAGATTTAATACGAATATCAACTTTGTTCTCCGCTTTCTCAACAAAACCTCCATTTACTAATGCTGAATTTAACTCAGCAACTGTAAGGCTTTTAAATCTTTCAGTAGTATTAGAAACTACAACAGGAGTAGCAAAACTAGTTCCTGCTTTTGCAACTTCAATTGTATAATTTACAACTGTTTGAGATCCGTTATATTGTGCATCATTCCAAACTACTGTTGTAGCAACTTGATTTTCTGTTTCTTTAGAAAGAACAATACTGAAGTCAGATTTTGGCGTTAATAATACAGGAGCTGTTGAAGCTTCAATTACGGGTCTGTTTTCTACGTCGTCTGCGTTACAAGACACAGCTAATACACCAACGAATGCGATTAATACTTTATATATATTTTTCATTTTGTTTATTTTTAGTTATAAGGTTAGTTAGTATCCTGGATTTTGTTTTAATGTTGGATTTGCCTGAATGTTTCTTGCAGGAATAGGCATTAAATCTCTGTATGATTCAGTTGCACTTCCATTAACAGAACCACCTTTCCATTGCCAGATTTTAGTTCCTCCAGTAAATTTCCCAAAACGAATCAAGTCAGTTCTTCTGTGACATTCCCAAAACAATTCTCTTCCTCTTTCATCTAAAATAAAATCAAGAGTTAACTGAGGTGTTGTTATAGTTGTTGCTCCAGCTCTAGTTCTAATTTGGTTGATATATCCTAAAGCAGTAGCAACATTTCCTGTTGTAGCTCCTCTCAAAGTTGCTTCAGCATACATTAAATATGCATCTGTTAATCTGAACATTGGGAAATCAATATCTGGAATATCGTTTCTTTGCGCTGCAGATCCATCTGCTTTTTTATTGATATACTTCGTTACAGCATAACCATCTGTAAAAGTTCCAACATTTTTAATGTCTTTTGATTGACCATTAGTATAGAATGTTCCTCTTTTATCTCCAGTTGCAGTTTCGTCTGGGAAAAGGTTTACAAACTCTCTACGAGTTCTGATACCTTGCCATCCTCCGTCCATACCTCTAGAAGCAGCATCCATGCTTCCTCCGATAGAAGCGTGCATAATAAAACTCATTCCACCTCCAGTAGCTCTAATGGCATTACCGTCTCCAACAATTGGGAAAATAATTTCGTTTTGAGAACCATTTGTATTATTATCCGCAGAAAACAAATTTCCGTAAGGACCAGTTGCAAATGTGTAACCTGAACCTGTAATAATTTGACTGCATAATGTTGCAGCTTCATCATTTCTAGCAGTTCCTGTATACACTTTAGCATTTAAATAAAGCTGAGCCAATAAAAATTTAGCGGCAGTTTTATCAACTCTTCCATATTCATTTGTTTTTGAAGCCGCAAGACTGTTATCTAAATCTTTCAATTCTGACTCAACAAATGCAAAAACTTCTGCTCTTGTTTTTTGTTCTGGATAAAAGAATCCAACAGGATCATTTTCTGTTGTGATTGGCACATTTCCGAACAAATCCATTAAGTTATAATAAGAGAACGCTCTTAAAAAACGAGCTTCTGCTCTAAAAGTAGCGATTTCAGCTTTTAAACTTGCATCAACTCCTCTTGCTGTTAACTTTTCATCTGTAGTTTGTCTTAAAAACTCATTAGCAACACTAATATGATAGAAAGCTCTAGAAAAAGTTCCTTCTAAAAATTCGTTAGCCGGAGACCAAGTTTGAGTATTCAAAGTTGGTAACGTACCATCTGCCCAAGCAATAATTGCTTCGTCTGTAGTAAATTCTTGAGTTACAAAAAGCAATCTTAAGTAACTACTAAAATCTCCTCCAAGTCCAGCGATATCTGCACTTCCATCTCCATCATTACCTCCTACATAAAGTCCAGCATATAATTTTGCCAATACTTGTTTGTATGATGCAGGATCCTGAAAAAATGTTTCAGATAAAAACTCATCATCATCCTTTGGCGTCACGTTTAAATCGTCAGTACACGACGTAAGCGTCATACTCATTCCTAATATGAATAGGAAAAAATAAGATATATATTTAAATGATATTTTCATTTTGTTATTTTTTAAATTTTTGATTTCTATTCCTTATTAGAAGTTTGCATTCACACCAAACAAGAATGTTCTTGCTCTTGGATACACATTATTATCAATTCCATTGAATTTCTCAGGATCTAAACCATTATACTTTGTAAGGATAAATACATTTTGAACACCAGCAGTAAATCTTAACGAAGCTGCTTTGATCAAAGATTTATCAAAAGTATATCCAAGCGTAATATTATCAAGTTTTATAAAAGAAGCGTCTTTAATAAAATAGTCTGATAAATAACGTTGTGTACCATTATCTTCAAATGTAAAACCAGTATTGTAGTAATCTGAACTTACATTAGATAAGTCTGTTTGTCTTCTTAAACCTGCATCAGAATATCCTAAGTTAGAACTTACGTTATCAAAAATGCGATTTCCTAAACTAGCTCTCCAGTTCATTGTAAAGTCGAATTTTTTGTAGTTTAAAGTAGAAAACAATCCGAAAGTATAATCTGGCGCTGTTTTATGGAATCTGTAACGATCTCCAGCATCAATTTTTCCATCTCCATTTCTATCCACATAAGCACCAGCAATTGGTCTTTTGTTTGCATCATATAATTGTTCGTAAACAAAGAATGAGTTTGGAGCGTATCCAACTGAATTTATTTGAATTTTATTTCCGTTTCCTCCAGCAATGTTATCGCCAGTTAAATAACCTTGAAAACCTGGAACTGTAATTCCTAAATCAGCAATTTCTTGATGAATATAAGTAGTATTGAAAGCTACATTCCAAGTCAAATTATCTGTTTTAACAATATCAGAAGCAATACTAAACTCAACTCCTTTTGTATCAACGCTACCAATATTAAAGAAACCTTGATTTCTAATATTTGCACCATCAGGAACAGCAATATCAGCTAATAAATCTGTTGATTTTTTATTGAAATAATTGATCGATCCTGTAATTCTGTCGTGGAAGAATCCGTAATCAATACCAACGTTAGTTTCAGCTAATTCTTCCCATTTAATATTTTCATTATATCCTTCTGGTCTTGCAGTTGAATAAATTGTGTTTCCAAAAATATACTGAGAGTTGATTGTTCCAAGAGTTACTCTTCTTAAATAATCATACTGTGCAGAAATATCTTGTTGACCAGTTGTACCGTAACCAACTCTTAATTTTAAAGTAGAAATAGTAGCATTATCTTTTAAGAAAGCTTCCTCAGATAAATTCCAAGCAAAAGCAGCTCCTCCAAAATTACCCCATCTATTATCTTCAGAAAAACGAGATGTTCCGTCTCTTCTGTAGTTAAGTGTAAGCAAATATCTACTGTCATAACCTAAATTCAAACGACCGAAATAAGACTGAAGATTGATATCTGGATCTGTAATTACATCTTCATTAGGATTTGGCTGTCTAACTTCTCCAGATTGGTATTTCTCTTTTTGAAATAATTGGTAGTTATAACCTGCAGTTGCATCAATTTTAAATTTTCCTAAATCTTTAGTATAATTAAAATAAGCATTTAAGTTTTTGTTTTGAAGCGCGTCTGTATAACTAGAATAGTTACCATAATTTATATAATCAGGTCCATTGAAAGGTTTTGGCTGATATCCTAAAGCACTTTGAGTACTTACTTCTGTAAATCCGCTACTATCAAATCTATCAATACCAGCTTCAACAACAACTCTCAAATCTTCAAAGAAATGGAATTTGTAGTCTAATCTAACATTTCCCCATTTTCTTGTAGAAGTTGCTCTTCTGTTATCTTGATTTAATCTTGCAACAGGGTTTCTTGCTGGCAATAATGGCAAGTTTCCAGTTGGCTCTAACCATTCGAAATATCCTCCATAACGAGATCCTGCTTGGTATACTGGTTGCGTTGGATCAAATCCGATTGCGCTTCCAATAACAGCTCCTTCGTCTTGAAATTGATTTTTTCCGAAAGATAAGTTTCCGTTAATATCAATTTTTAAATGATTATCAAATAAAACAGGATTTAACGATATCGATGTCGTAGTTCTTTCAAAAGAAGTATTTCTTAAGATTCCAGGATTATCAACATTTCCAACAGATAAACGTACAGGTAATTTATTAAATAAAGAACCGCTTACAGAGATATTGTTGTTTGTTGTAAGTGCAGTATGAAAGATTTCATCTTGCCAATTTGTATTCGCATTTCCTAATAAAGCTTGTTGAGCAGGAGTTCCTTTTGTATTTACCAATTCACGGAATTGATCTGCACTCATTACATCAACAGTATTAGCTACAGTATTGATACCAACTTGAGAACTGAAATTTACTTTAACAGCTCCTTTTGTACCTTTTTTAGTCGTAATAACAATTACACCATTTGCAGCACGAGAACCGTAAATTGCTGCAGCAGAAGCATCTTTAAGAACTGTAAAAGACTCAATATCATTTGGATCAATTGTAGATAAAATACTTGTTGCTCCACTTGGAACTGCGTTACTTAACGGAAGTCCGTCTAAAACGATTAAAGGTTCGTTTGAAGCATTTAAAGAAGATCCTCCACGAATTCTAATATCTGCTTTTGCACCTGGCGCTCCGCCTCCTGTTACATTAACACCCGAAATACGGCCGCTAATTAAACTCTCTGGAGTTACGTTGATACCTTTATTAAAATCTTTTGCAGCAATTTGAGATACAGAACCTGTTGCGTCTTTTTTCTTAACAGTACCGTAACCTACTTGTACCACAACTTCTTTCAATTGATTTGTATCTTCTTCTAAAGAAACGTCAAGTGTTTTTTGACCTGTGTAATCAAGTGTTAGTGTTTTGTATCCAATAAAAGAAACAACGATTTTATTACCGTTTTTTACATTTGGCAGCTGGTAATTTCCGTCAAATCCAGTTGATGCACCGTTTGGAGCACCTTGTACATTTACATTTACTCCTGGTATTGGCTGACCTGTTGCTTTATCGACAACAGTCCCTTTTAACGTGTTTTGAGCTAACACAGTAAATGGCAACAATAGGAATAAAAATAACAACTTTTTGTAAATTGTTTTCATACTTTTTGTTTAAATTAGTTTGAGTTTGTGAACGTTAGTTAAGTTTTTAATTTTACTTCGAATTTCAAAATTATGAATTTATTAACATGCTCGACCAACGACAATTTTTATTGAGTTACGAAAACGTGGTAGTGTTGAAAACTTTCTATTTTTTGTAGTCTTTTAGCATGAAAATTGTCAATTCTAAAAATTTAAGATACCTTTATTATTAATTAGATTTTTTTCAATTAAATAGATGAAACGCAAAATAACCCTAAAACAGATTGCAAAGGAACTTGATGTGTCAATCTCAACTGTCTCAAAATCATTACGAAACAGTCTTGAAATTGGTGAAGAAACTAGAGAAAAAGTTCAAGCATTTGCCAAATTTTACAACTATAAACCCAACAATATTGCCCTTAGTTTAAAAAACCGAAAAACCAAAAGTATTGGTATTATTATTCCGGAAATTGTACATTATTTTTTCTCGACAGTAATTAACGGAATTGAACAAGTGGCGAATGAAAATGGCTACAGTGTTGTGATCTGTTTATCCGATGATTCTTTTGATAAAGAGGTTTTAAATATGGAAATGTTAGCCAACGGAAGTATCGACGGATTTATCATGTCTCTTTCTAAGGAAACGCAATACAAAGGTGATTTTCACCACATTACAGAAGTTATCAATCAAGGAATGCCTGTTGTAATGTTCGACCGCGTTACTAATGATATTTTATGCGATAAAGTGATTATTGATGATAAAGCTGCTGCTTATGAAGCCGTTCAAAGTTTGATTGATAATGGACGTAAAAAAATCGCACTCGTAACAACAGTAGATTATGTAAGTGTTGGAAAACTCAGAACCGATGGTTACGAAAAAGCACTTTTAGACAACGGAATTCCTTTTAATGAGGATTTAATCATAAAAATTGAAGACGTTGACACTTGCGAAATAACCATTTCTGAACTTTTACACGCCAGAGCTTTTGATGCCGTTTTCGCAGTAAATGAGCTTTTTGCGGTAACAATTATTAAAACTGCATCAAAAATGGGATTGAAAGTTCCTGAAGATTTAGCCGTAATTGCTTTTACAGACGGAATTATCTCAAAATACTCCACTCCAAGCATTACAACTGTAAGTCAAAGCGGCGAAAAAATGGGAAATAAAGCAGCTAAAATGCTTATTGAAAGACTCGAAGCCGAACACGACGATGATGAAGAAGAAAACGAAAACTATACGACAGAAGTAATAGAAACTCATTTAATAAAAAGAGAATCTACTGACTAATTTTCTTAAAATCAACATATTCTAAAGCCATAATTAATATTTATGGCTTTTTTGTTAGCATATATCTAAAATTAATTTATACTTTTACGGCCGTCAAAGCTTTTACTTTTACTTCGAAAAAAACAGTAAGTTTTGATAAGCAAAGCGCTTATCGTATAATTTTTTCAAATTACGATAATGGAAAAGCGTAGATTAAGTTTCTGGGAAATCTGGAATATGAGTTTCGGTTTCTTAGGAATCCAAATGGGGTTTGCTCTACAAAATGCAAATGCCAGCAGAATTCTTCAAATTTTTGGTGCCGACGTACATGAACTTTCTTGGTTCTGGATTATTGCTCCCCTTATGGGATTAATAGTGCAGCCAATTATTGGTCATTACAGCGATAAAACTTGGGGAAAATTCGGCAGACGAAAACCTTTCTTTTTAGTGGGCGCTATTTTAGCTTCAGTTGGATTAATTTTAATGCCTCAGGCTAATATTTTCATTTCAATTCTCCCAGCTTTATGGGTTGGAGCAGGAATGTTAATGATTATGGATGCTTCTTTTAACATTGCCATGGAGCCGTTTCGCGCGCTTGTTGGTGATAATTTAAGAACAGATCAGCGTACTGCAGGATTTAGTATTCAAACTTCATTAATTGGTTTTGGAGCCGTAATTGGTTCAGCATTGCCTTATGTTTTAACGAAGTACTTTCACATTTCAAACAGCACGGTTCCTGGAAGTGTTCCATTAAATCTAACGTTGTCATTCATAATCGGCGCAGCGGTTTTAATTGGTTCTATTTTAGTAACCTTATTAACAACAAAAGAATATTCGCCAGAAGAATTGGCAAAATTTGAAGATCCGCAAAATGATGCGATTTCTGATTCTGAGGAAAAATCAAAAATCACAGACATTTTTACCGATTTTGCAAAAATGCCAACTACAATGCGTCAGCTTAGCTGGGTGCAGTTTTTTTCTTGGTTCGGATTATTCGGAATGTGGGTTTTTACAACTCCGGCAATTGCACATCACATTTACGGTTTACCATTAGAAGACACTTCAAGCCAGCAATATCAAGACGCTGGTGACTGGGTTGGAATTTTATTTGGAGTTTACAACTTAGTTTCTTCTATCGTAGCTTTATTTTTCTTACCGTATATCGCGAAAAAAATTGGCCGAAAATCTACTCACGCTGTTTCATTAATTATTGGAGGAATAGGTTTAATTTCTATTTATTTCATGCCAAATGAAGACTGGGTTGTTTTACCAATGATTTTAATTGGAGTTGCTTGGGCAAGTATTCTGGCAATGCCGTATGCAATTCTTGCAGGATCTATAGCTCCAAAAAAGATGGGAGTTTACATGGGAATCTTCAACTTCTTTGTTGTTATTCCACAAATTGTAAACGCATTAATTGGCGGACCAATTGTAAAATACCTTTACAATGGCGATGCAATTTATGCTTTAATTACAAGCGGAATAAGCTTTTTAATTGCCGCTCTCTTAGTCTATAAAGTAAAAGATGTAGACGACACTATTCAAAAATCATAAAGAAGAATTTCAATTATAATGAATAAAAAAGCTTTCATATTCGATCTTGACGGCGTAATTGTCGATACCGCTAAATACCATTTTTTAGCTTGGCAAAAAATTGCACAATCTCTAAATATAAATTTTACGCATGAAGACAACGAACTTTTAAAAGGCGTTAGCCGCGTTCGTTCTCTAGATATTATACTTGGATTAGGAAATGTTCAGGCTTCTCAAGAAGACAAAGACAAATGGCTGATTCAAAAAAACGAAGATTATTTATCTTATTTAGTGGACATGGATGAAAGTGAGATTCTTCCAGGAGTTTTTAAAATTCTGCAACTTTTGAAAGATAAAAACCAAGGAATTGCATTAGGCTCTGCCAGTAAAAATGCAAGACCAATTCTAGAAAAAACAGGGATCATCTCTTACTTCGATGTTATTGTTGACGGAAACGACGTTACAAATGCAAAACCAGATCCTGAAGTTTTCTTAAAAGCGGCTCAATTATTAAACATTGACCAAAAAAATTCAATTGTATTTGAAGATTCTGTTGCCGGAATTCAGGCAGCAAATATTGCAGAAATGGTAAGTGTGGGAATTGGCGAGGAAACAATTTTGCATGAGGCTGATTTCATTTTTAAAGATTTCACTGTAATGGATGAAAACTTTATCGAATCATTAATCACAAAATAAAATCAATCATAAATCAATCAATCACGAAAAACACTGTAAAAACAAATGAACCAAGATTATATAAAACCAGACAATTGGTCCATAATTGAAGAAGGATTTGATGTCGAAAGAGTAAAATCGTCTGAAAGTCTTTTTAGTATCGGAAACGGTGCTATGGGACAACGCGCCAATTTTGAAGAAACATATTCAGCAGAAACTTTTCAGGGAAGTTATATCGCCGGAATTTATTATCCGGACAAAACAAAAGTGGGCTGGTGGAAAAACGGCTATCCGAAATATTTTGCAAAAGTACTTAACGCTCCAAACTGGATTGGAATTGACATTGAAATCAACGAAGAAAATCTTGATTTAAATACTTGTACCGAAGTTAGAAATTTCCGCAGAGAATTGAATATGAAAGAAGGATGGTACAATCGTTCTTTTGAAGCAGTTCTAAAAAACGGAACTGAAATCGCTGTAAATGTTCGTCGTTTTCTTTCGTTAGATTTAGACGAAGCAGGAATCATTAAATACGATATTACACCTTTAAATAAAGATGCAAAAATCGTGTACAAACCTTACGTTGATGCTGGTGTAACGAATGAAGATGCGAACTGGGAAGAAAAATTCTGGGAACCACTTGAAGTAAAAAAAGGCACAAACGAAGCTTTTGTTACGGCTCAAACGTTTAAAACGCATTTTAAAGTTACGACTTTCATGCACAATACGATTTTGGCAAACGGAGAAAACATCAATGTTTCGCCATCTACAATCGATTCAACAACAGATAAAGTTCAGTACACTTACGGAACTATTATTGCAAAAGGACAAACCTCATCGATTCAAAAAATTGGTGGTTATACCGTTTCTTTAAACCACGAAAATACTTTGGCTGGAGCCGAAAAAGTAATTAAATCGGCAGTTGCTTTAGGATATGACGCTTTACTTCAAAATCAAATTGAAGCTTGGGCAAAAATCTGGGAAATGTCAGATATTACAATTGAAGGCGATGTAAGAGCACAACAGGGAATTCGTTTCAATATTTTCCAATTAAACCAAACCTATTCAGGAAAAGATTCTCGTTTAAACATTGGACCAAAAGGTTTTACCGGAGAAAAATACGGCGGATCGACTTATTGGGACACTGAGGCTTATTGTATTCCGTTTTACATGGCAACTAAAGATCAGCAAGTTGCGAGAAACTTATTGACGTATCGTTACAATCAATTGGATAAAGCGATTGAAAACGCGAAAGATAATTTAGGTTTCAAAAACGGTGCTGCTTTATATCCAATGGTTACCATGAATGGTGAAGAATGCCATAACGAATGGGAAATCACGCACGAAGAAATTCACAGAAATGGTGCGATTGCTTTTGCGATTTACAATTATAACCGTTACACGGGCGATTACTCTTATATTCCTGAAAAAGGTTTAGAAGTTTTAATCGGAATTGCGCGTTTCTGGCACCAAAGAGCTTCTTTCTCAAAAGATAAAAATCAATATGTGATTTTAGGAGTTACTGGTCCAAACGAATACGAAAACAACATCAATAATAATTTCTACACCAATTATATTGCAAAATGGTGTATTGATTTTGCGGCGGAACAAATCGAAAAAGTTGCCTTAGAATATCCTTCTGATCACAAAAGAATACTTGAAAAAGTAAGCCTTTCGGCGAATGAAATTCAGGAATGGAAAAAAGTGGCTGATGATATGTATTTCCCAATTTCAAAAGAACTTGGAATCTATTTACAGCAAGACGGGTTTTTAGACAAAGATTTAGTTCCTGTTAAAGATTTAGATAAATCACAGCGTCCAATTAACCAAAAATGGTCTTGGGATCTCGTTTTACGTTCGCCATACATCAAACAAGCTGACGTTTTACAAGGTTTTTATTTCTTCGAAGATCATTTTTCGAAAGAAGAATTGAAGCGTAATTTCGAATTCTATGAGTCATTTACGGTTCATGAAAGTTCACTTTCGCCTTGCGTTCACTCAATTCAAGCTGCGGCTTTAGATAAAATGGACATGGCATATACATTTTATTTAAGAACTTCTCGTCTGGATTTGGATGATTATAATAAAGAAGTAGAAGAAGGTTGTCACATCACGTCAATGGCCGGTACATGGATGAGTATCGTGGAAGGCTTTGGAGGAATGCGTGTTAAAAACGATCAGCTTTATTTCTCACCAAAAATTCCAAAAGAATGGAAAGGGTATTCTTTTAAAATTAATTTCAGAAACCAAATTTTAAAAGTAGCTGTAAATCACAACGAAACCACATTTACTATAGACGGCGATCAAGATTTAACAATTATCGTTAACGGAAAACCTGAAATTGCAAGTAAATTTGTACAAATAAATTAAATTACAATACACTAAAAATCTAAAAAACATGAAAAACTTATTTTTCGCAAGTTTAATCTTGTTTGCTTTTAGCTCGATTGCAGAAGCACAACAATTAAAATCACCCGAAGGAAAGTTCGTAATGGAATTTTCTCTTCAAAACGACGGAACTCCAACGTACAATTTAAAATACAAAAACAAAGAAGTTGTAAAAACAAGTAAATTAGGTCTTGAACTTAAAGATGATAAAAAATCTTTATTGAATGACTTTACGGTTGTTGATACTAAAACTTCGACTTTTGATGAAACTTGGAAACCAGTTTGGGGAGAAGTAGATCACATAAGAAATCATTATAATGAATTGGCTGTCACTTTAAACCAAAAAGGAACAGACAGACAAATCGTAATTCGTTTCCGTTTGTTTGAAGACGGACTTGGATTTAGATATGAATTCCCAGCGCAAAAGAATCTTACTTATTTCGTAATTAAAGAAGAAAGATCTCAATTTGCAATGACTGGAGACCATACTGCTTTCTGGATTCCAGGAGATTATGATACTCAAGAATACGATTATACAAAATCGAAATTATCTGAAATTAGAGGTTTATCTGAAAAAGCATATACGGCAAACGTTTCTCAAAAGAACTTTTCTCCAACAGGAGTTCAGACTTCTTTGATGTTAAAAACGGCTGACGGAATTTACATCAATTTACACGAAGCGGCTTTGATCAACTATTCTTGTATGCACTTGAATCTTGATGATAAAAACTTCGTTTTCAACTCTTGGTTAACGCCAGATGCAAAAGGAGATAAAGGTTATATGCAAGCGCCAAGTCATTCGCCTTGGAGAACAATTATGGTAAGTGATGACGCTAGAGAAATCTTGGCTTCAAAAATGACTTATAACTTAAACGATCCATCAAAAATTGAAAATACTTCTTGGATTAAACCAGTAAAATATGTTGGTGTTTGGTGGGAAATGATTACAGGAAAAAGTTCTTGGTCATACACAAACGATTTTCCAACGGTTCAATTGGGCGTTTCTGATTTCTCAAAAGCAAAACCAAACGGAACGCACGGAGCAAACAATGCTAATGTAAAAAAATACATTGATTTTGCTGCTGCAAATGGTTTCGACGCTGTTTTAGTTGAAGGTTGGAACGAAGGTTGGGAAGACTGGTTTGGACATTCAAAAGATTATGTTTTTGATTTCTTGACTCCTTACCCAGATTTTGATGTAAAAGGTTTGCACGAATACGCAAAATCTAAAGGTGTAAAAATCATTATGCACCACGAAACTTCTGGATCTGTTCGTAACTACGAGCGCCACATGGATGCAGCTTACAAATTCATGAACGATAACGGATACGATGCTGTAAAAAGCGGTTACGTAGGTGATATTTTACCAAGAGGCGAAAACCATTACAGCCAATGGATTGTAAACCATTATCAATACGCTATTGAAAAAGCAGCTAATTACAAAATTATGGTGAACGCTCACGAAGCAGTTCGTCCAACAGGAATTGCAAGAACGTATCCTAACTTAATTGGAAACGAAGCAGCAAGAGGAACAGAATACCAAGCTTTTGGAGGTTCTAAACCAAATCACGTTACGGTTTTACCTTTTACAAGATTAATCGGTGGTCCAATGGATTACACTCCGGGAATCTTCGAAATGGATATCAGTAAAATGAATCCTGAGAACAAATCTCATGTAAACAGTACAATTGCAAACCAATTGGCATTATACGTTACTATGTACAGTCCGTTACAAATGGCTGCTGATACTCCGGAGAATTATAACCGTTTTCCAGATGCATTTCAATTTATTAAAGATGTGGCTGTAGATTGGTCAGAAAGTAAATATATTGAAGCTGAACCTGGAGATTTTATCACAGTTGCCCGTAAAGCAAAAGGAACAAACAACTGGTTCGTTGGAAACGTAAACGGTGAAACTCCTCGTACATCAAACATCGATTTCAGTTTCCTTGAAAAAGGTAAAAAATACACTGCAACAATTTATGCTGATGCAAAAGATGCGCATTACAAAACGAATCCGCAAGCTTATATCATCAAGAAAATTGCTGTAACGAATAAATCAAAATTATCTCAGTTTTCTGCTCCAGGAGGAGGTTATGCAATAAGCATTATTGAAAACAAATAATTTTTTGAAGACAAGTAATTTCCCCCATAATTACTTGTCTTTTTAATATAATTCCGAATTAAGAAGTTAAATTTGAGAGAATTATTTTCTTCATCTCTAGATAAATTGAATATGCGCTTCAAACTTAATTTCTTGATTTTTCTTTCTGTGATTTTTGGATGTAATACGTATTCGCAAACCAAAACAAAAACATCTTATGATTATCTTTTGTATTTGCCGAAAGACTATACAAAAGGAATCAAAAAATATCCACTTGTCATTTATTTACACGGCGGTTCGCAAAAAGGAAATGATCTGAATAAACTGAAAATCTACGGCCTTCCCTATTTAGTAGAAAAAGGTCAGGATTTTGATTTTATAATTGCTTCGCCTCAATGTCCCGACAATAAATACTGGTCGACAGAAAATTGGTTCGAAACATTATATGCCGATTTAGAAGCAAAATATAGAATAGACAAAAGCAGAATTTACCTAACTGGAATTAGCATGGGCGGTTACGGAGCTTATATTACAGCTTTAGATTTTCCCGATCAATTTGCTGCAGTTGTTGCGCTTTGTGGTGGAATTAACGACAGCGATCTAAAAAGAGTTTGCAATCTCAGTAAAATTCCTATTTGGGCTTTTCATGGCACAGCTGATGATAAAATCCCGTTTAGTGAAACGGAAAGAATTGCAAAAGGTCTTGAATCTTGTGAAACTAAAAACAATTTCAAGTTTACCCGTTTAGAAAATGAAGGTCACGAAATTCAATATCTATACGAGAAAAATCCAGAAATATATAAATGGATGCTTGAACAGAAGAAATAAAAAATACAAACTATGAAAAACCAAAAAACATCACTTATTTATAAATTAGTTCTATTGGTTTTGTTGTTTTCCGCTTCCGCGAAAGCGCAAATCCAAAAAGTAGAACCTCCTTTTTGGTATGCAGGAATGAAAAATTCGGAACTGCAAATCATGTTCTACGGAAAAAATATTGCACAATACGAAGCTTCAGTTTCTAATAATGTTGTGATTAAAAATGTAGAAAAAACAGAAAATCCAAACTATCTTTTCGTAACTATCGATACGAAAGATGTTAAAGCTTCTGAACTAGTTTTCTCATTCAAAAACAATAATAAAGTTGCCTTTAAACAAAAATATGTTCTTAAAGAAAGAAGAGCGAATTCGGCAGAAAGAAAAAGTTACGATGCATCGGATTTGATTTACTTAATCATGCCGGATCGTTTTGCTAACGGAAATACTAAAAATGACAGCGACGCTTCTTTAACAGAAAAAGGAAATCGTCAAGATCCAAGCGGACGTCACGGTGGCGATATCGAAGGAATCATCAAAAACTTAGATTATATTTCGTCTCTTGGTGCAACTACAATTTGGAGTACGCCTTTATGCGAAGACAACGACAAACAGCATTCGTATCATACTTACGGACAATCGGATGTTTATAAAATTGATCCGCGTTACGGAACGAATGACGATTACGCTCGTCTTTCTGCAGAAATGCACAAAAAGAACATGAAACTGGTTATGGATTATGTGACGAATCACTGGGGAATTACGCATTGGATGATGAAAGATATTCCAACCAAAACGTGGTTTAATCAATTTGAAACTTTTACTCAAACACACCACAGACGTGAAGTAATTACTGATATTCATGCTTCAAAAATAGATCAGGAAGTTTGTGTTGATGGCTGGTTTGTACCTTCAATGCCAGATTTGAATTTAAGAAATCCTCTTGTTTCAAAATACTTAACTCAAAATGCTATTTGGTGGATTGAATTTGCCAATCTTGACGGATTTAGAGTTGACACTTATAATTATTCGGATAAAACAGCAATGGCGAATTGGGCAAAATCTATTACAGATGAATATCCTAATTTTAATATTGTTGGTGAAATCTGGATGCACAATCAGGCGAATTTAGCTTTTTGGCAAAAAGACAGTAAAGTTGGTGCCATTGAAAACTACAATTCAAATCTTCCAAGTGTAATGGATTTTACGCTTCAAAGTCAGATTACTTCTGCTTTCAACGAAAATGAACCAAGCTGGGATAACGGATTGATTAAATTCTACAACAATTTTGCGATGGATTTTTTATATCCAAACACTAATAATATTTTAGTTTTTTCAGAAAATCATGACACCGATCGTATGAACGAAAAGTTCAAATATGATTTACCGAAATACAAATTGGCTATGACTTTACTGGCCACCGTTCGTGGAATTCCGCAAATCTATTATGGTTCAGAAATCGGAATGGGCGGAGATAAAGGAAAAGGTGGCGATGCCGATATTCGTCAGGATTTCCCAGGCGGATGGGCTGGAGATAAAAACAACGCTTTTACGGCAGCAGGAAGAACTAAAGAACAAGCAGCTTTTTTTGATTTCTCTTCAAAATTATTCAACTGGAGAAAAACAAACGAAGCAGTTCATTTTGGAAAAATGACGCATTACATTCCTGAGAATAATACATATGTATATTTCAGATATACAGATGCTAAAACGGTTATGGTTGTTTTCAATAACAATGCAAAAGAGCAAGCTGTAAAAACAAATCGTTTCAAAGAAAGTATCAAAAGCTTTAAATCAGGAAAAGATGTTATTACAGGAAAAACATTTGATTTAGCTTCTGAAATTACTTTAGAACCAAAATCGGCTTTGGTTTTAGAATTGGAATAGGTCTAACCGCAAAGTTCGCAAAGACAAGCGCAAAGTTCGCAATGCTTTTGCCACAATATATATCGTAGAGGCGCACAACGGTGCGTCTCCGCAAAGTTTATCCGCCACGAATTTCACAAATTTCCACGAATTAATTATCCATATTTAAATTTGTGAAATTCGTGAATTCGTGGCGGAACCTTTTTTATAAACATTCGTTAAATTTGAAATAAATGAAAAAATACACTTTCCTTTTTTTATCTTTAGTATACTTAACATTGAGCTGTTCTGGCTCAAAATCAGTTACAATGAATAACGAAAATACTTCGAAAACACCTTTCGTTTGGGAAGGAGCAAATGTTTATTTTTTACTTACAGATCGTTTTTACAACGGAGACACTTCAAACGACGTCAATTTTAACCGAACCAAAACTCCCGGCAAACTTCGCGGATTTGAAGGCGGTGACATCATCGGAATCACAAAAAAAATAGAATCAGGATATTTTGAAAAACTAGGAATAAATGCCATTTGGCTTACGCCGATTGTAGAACAAATTCACGATGGTGTTGACGAAGGAACCGGATTGAGTTATGGCTTTCACGGTTATTGGGCAAAAGATTGGACGGCTTTAGACCCAAACTTTGGAACCAAAGAAGATTTAGCCAATTTAGTAAAAAAAGCACACGAAAAAGGCATTAGAATAGTTCTAGATGGCGTAATCAATCATACAGGACCAGTAACTCCAGAAGATCCTGTTTGGCCTTCTGATTGGGTTAGAACAGGCGTTGTCTGCGATTACAAATCTTTTGAAAATACTACAATGTGTACTTTGGTAGAAAATCTTCCAGACGTAAAAACCGAAAGTACTCAAAATGTAGAACTGCCTCCTTTTTTAATCGAAAAATGGAAAAAAGAAGGTCGTTACGAAAAAGAAATTACGTCATTAGATGAATTCTTCAAAAGAACTGGATATCCAAGAAGTCCAAAATATTACATTATAAAATGGCTTACCGATTATATTGTAGAATTCGGAATTGACGGTTACCGCGCCGATACCGTAAAACATACCGAAGAAGGCGTTTGGGCAGACTTTAAAAAAGAATGTGATTACGCATTCGAAACTTGGAAAAAACATCATCCGATGCAGGTTTTAGATCAAAATCCGTTTTACACTATTGCAGAAGTTTACGGTTACGGAATCAGCGGCGGACAGGATTACGATTTTGGAGATCGAAAAGTCAATTATTTCCAAAATGGCTTCAACAGCATGATCAATTTTGAATTTAAGTGGAATGCAGCTCAAAACGATCACGAAGGTTTATTTTCTAAATATTCAAATGCATTAAACAATGAATTAAAAGGATATTCTGTCCTTAATTATATGTCTTCGCACGACGACGGACAGCCTTTTGATGCCAACCGAGTAAAAGGTATCGAAGCAGGAACTAAACTTTTACTTTCCCCAGGAATGTCTCAAGTTTATTATGGTGATGAATCGAATCGTTCTTTGGTAATTGAAGGAACAAATGGCGATGCAACTTTGCGTTCAAACATGAATTGGGAGGATATTCAGAATAATCCCGAAACGCAGAAAATACTTTTACATTGGCAGAAATTAGGGCAATTCAGAAGAAATCATCCTGCCGTTGGAGCGGGTGTTCACCAACTTATTAATCCGTATCCTTATACTTTTTCCAGAACTTTTACTAAAGGCACTTTTACTGACAAAGTTGTTATGGGAGTAGATTTACCGAAAGGAAGAAAAGAACTTCCTGTTGGCGATGTCTTCCCAAACGGAACAAAACTAAAAGATACTTACTCAAATGAGGAAGTTGAAGTTATTGATGGAAAAGTGATTATCGACAATGATTTTGATATTGCTTTATTAGAAGAGATTTAAAACTTAACCGCAAAGGTCGCAAGGGAAAATCGCAAGGTTCGCAAAGGTTTATAAAATCTTTGCGAACCTTTTTAATATAAATAAAAAAACTTGTGCCCTTTGCGTAAAACTTTGCGACCTTTGCGGTTAGAAAAAACACTGCAAAATGCTAAAAATTGCACATCGAGGCGCCAAAGCCTATGAACCTGAAAATACTTTACAAGCTTTCCAAAAAGCCTTAGATCTAAATTCAGACGGAATTGAACTTGATGTTCATTTAAGCTCTGACGGGCATATCATCGTAATTCATGATGAAACCATAGACAGAACTACTAATGGAAAAGGTTTAGTAAATGATTTTACTTTAGCAGAACTAAAATCATTTTTAATTGATGGGAAATATCAAATCCCAACTTTAAATGAGGTTTTTGATTTAGTAAATAAAAAATGTCTTATCAATATTGAATTGAAAGGTTTAGGAACTGCTCCTAAAGTTGTTGCGTTAATTGAGAAATATATTTCCGAGAAAAATTGGAATTACGAGCATTTTATCATTTCAAGTTTCGATTGGAATATGTTAAAAGAAACTTCAGCTTTAAATTCAAATATCCCGATTGGTGTTTTAACAGAAGAAAATATAGATACAGCTCTGGCTTTCGCCGAAAAAATAAATGCAAAAGCAATTCATTCTGATTTTAATTTATTGAATGCTGAAAATGTGCAACAAATTCAAAAAAAAGGATTCTTAGTTTTACCCTGGACGGTAAACTCCGAAGAAGACATTCAAAAAGTAAAAGGTTACAATGTAAACGGAATTATCTCTGATAATCCAGATAAAATATAAAGTTTAAAATAGCCACGAATTCACGAATTTTTATTCCAAAAGATTGTCAAAAAATAATTCGTGAATTCGTGGCTAACAAAAAAATATGATCAAAAATTTCGACATAATCATCGTTGGCGGAGGCGCTGCAGGTTTTTTTACGGCAATTAATATTGCAGAGAAAAATCCGAAACTAAAAATTGCCATTTTAGAAAGAGGTAAAGAAGTTCTTTCTAAAGTACGTGTTTCCGGAGGCGGACGATGCAACGTAACGCACGCTTGTTTTGAACCCAACGAATTAGTAAAATTTTATCCTCGCGGAGAAAAAGAACTTCGCGGACCTTTCCATCAATTTTGTTCTGGCGATACAATAGAATGGTTTGAAAAACACGGCGTTGAATTAAAAATTGAAGAAGACGGAAGAATGTTTCCAGTTTCCAATTCATCTCAAACCATAATTGATTGTTTTTTAAAAGCAACCGAAAAATTAGGCATAAAAGTACTGACGGGTCAAAGTGTACAATCAATTTTTAAAGCCGAAAATCATTGGAAAATTGATACTCAAAACGACAATTTCGCTACTGAAAAATTAGTAATGGCAACAGGAAGTAACCCTAAAATTTGGGAAATGCTTCAAGAACACGGACACGCTGTTGTAAGTCCCGTCCCTTCCCTATTTACTTTCAACATTAAAGATTCTCGAATTAAAGAATTACCCGGAGTTGCCGCACAAGTTACTGTAAACGTAAAAGACACCAAACTAGAATCGACAGGACCTTTGTTAATTACGCATTGGGGAATGAGCGGTCCAGCGATTTTAAAACTTTCGGCTTGGGGCGCGAGAATTCTTCATGATAAAAACTATCAGTTTACCATTTTTGTAAATTGGTTAAATGATGTTGATTTTGAAGATGCCGAAAAAATTCTGAAAGATTTAAAACAAGAACACGCTAAAAAAGCAGTTTCTAAAAAATCTCCTTTTGACTTTCCAAATCGTTTGTGGGAAAGTTTGGTTTTGGCTTCGGGAATTGAAGTTGAAACGAAATGGGCCGATTTATCTAAAATTCAATTGCAGAATTTGACTTCACAATTAACAAAAGCCGAATTTAAAGTCAACGGAAAAAGTACTTTTAAAGAAGAATTTGTAACGGCTGGCGGGATCGATTTAAAGGAAATCAATTTCAAAACAATGGAAAGCAAAATTCATGAAAACCTATATTTTGCTGGCGAAATTGTAAATATAGATGCGATTACAGGCGGTTTTAATTTCCAAAATGCTTGGACAAGCGGGTTTATTTTGGCTCAAAATATATAATGTAAAATGAAATTTAAAGGAATTATTTTTGATTTAGACGGAACATTAGTAGATTCATTACACGATATCTCGGATGCAATGAACAAAGTACTTCAAGGTCTAAGTTTTCCAACTCACACTTACGAAACGTATCAATATTTTATTGGAAGCGGTTTGCGAAATTTAGTCAGCAAAGCACTTCCCGCAGAAAACAATTCAGACGAACAGATTGAAATTTGTTTTGAATGCATGATTAACGAATATCGTGAAATGTGCACCGTGAAAACAAAACCTTATAAAGGAATCTTAGAATTGTTAGAAAACCTGACTTCGCAAAACATCAAAATGGCAGTTTTCTCGAACAAAGCCGATGAATTGACGAAGAAAATAGCATCAGAAATTTTTCCAAATCATTTTGATACGGCGATTGGTTTGAGTACAGAAGAACTTAAAAAACCGAATCCGTTTGAGGCTTTAGAAATAGGTAAGAAATGGAATTTAAAACCAGAAGAAATCCTTTTTATAGGCGATTCTGATATTGACATGAAAACAGCAGTAAATGCGAATATGTTTCCTGTTGGTGTAACTTGGGGTTATAGAACTGAAAACGAATTGAAATCTAGTGGAGCAAAAGTGGTGATTAATAATGCTTCGGAATTAATCGAGATATTATAAATCATGAATTCTTCATTACAAAAACAAATATTATCAATCGCTCCGTTTTCTGAAAAAGAAATTGAAATGATTGATAATTGTTTTCAATATGAAAATTTTACTGCTAAAGAATTTCTTTCTGAAATGGGGAAAACTAGCAGTAAAATCTTTTTTATTGTTGAAGGTTTGGCGCGTGTTTATTACTTAAAAGACGGAAAAGAAATTACCACTTACTTAAGCTGTGATGACGGTTTTATTGCATCGTATTCTAGTTTTATAAATCAATCTGTTTCTTTTGAAAATATTCAGTGCATTGAAGATTGTGAAGTGCTTTCTATCACTTTTGAAAAAATGCAGTTTCTTTATCATGAAATCCCAAATTGGGAACGTGTCGGGAGAATTCTTGCTGAACAGAATTACCTTTGCATGGCAGATCGTGTTTTAAAATTGCAAATGATTCCGGCAAAAGAAAAATACCTCACTTTTCTAGAATCGGCTCCAGCCAAAATAATTCAGCGAACGCCATTAATTTATATTGCTTCATTTCTCGGAATTACTCCAGAATCTTTGAGCAGAATTCGTCAGGATATTTCTTAACATTTATCAAGTGAATTGAGATTCTGAATTCAAATCTTTGCCAATATAAAATTCAATACAATGAAAAATATTGCCAAAGACGTTTATCAAATTCCGCTATTTCCACGAAATGCAATTAATTGTTATATAATTGAAGATGTTTTAATTGATGCAGGAATTCGCAGTTCAAGCGGAATAATTCTAAAAGCCTTAAAAGACAAATCGATAGCAAAACATGCACTCACACACGCTCATGCCGATCATCAGGGAAGCAGTAAAATAATCTGTGAAAGCTTGAATATTCCACTTTTATGCAGTGAATCTGAAAAAGAATTTGCTGAAAACGGAAGCGTAATTACAGAATATCCAAACCCGAATCATATTATTTCGAAATTTCAAAAACAATTTTGGGCAGGAAAAGGGCATCCAGTTTCTAAAACTTTAAAAGAAGGCGATGAAATTGGCGGATTTACAGTTCTTGAAACTCCAGGTCATTCGCGAGGTCATTTGTCTTTTTTTAGAGAAAAAGATGGCGTATTAATTGTTGGCGATGTTCTAACCAACATGAATTTATTGACAACAAAAGTTGGGCTTCATGAACCTCCCAATTTATTCACAGCAGATAAAGAAACCAATAGAAAATCGATTCTAAAATTGGCTTCGCTAAAACCTAAAATAATGTGTTTTGGTCACGGTCCGGTTTTATTTGATAATGGTGAATTGGAGAAATTCAAAAACTCAATTTAGTTTAATTAACAAGAATTTACAGATTCCGTAAGTTTTCATTAAGACTATTCTAATAATTTTACTCTCAACTAATTAATCCTGTATGAGAGTAAAATTACTTACCACAATTTCTATTTTCACGTATCAACTTAGCGTTTCTCAAAACGAAAAAATATTAAACGGAAAAGTGCTGTCGCAGAATATCCCGATTAATAAAGTGGAAGTAATTAACAAAACTGCCAAAACCAGTACAAGAACAAATGAATTGGGCGAATTTTCAATTGTAGTTCGTCCCAAAGACAGTTTGATTTTCTTCTCTAAAGATTACTTTTTCAAGCGATTAAAAGTTTCTCAGGAAAATATTAATCAAAATAATATTATCGTAAATATGGTTCTGAAACCTGAAGAACTAGACGAAATTCTTATTACCACTATTAAACTCCCTCATATTGGCGCAGCAGATGAAAATTCTTTAATAGTACCAAAACCAGCAATATCTAATCCTGGCGTTTATACTGGTGGCATTGCAAATGGAGCAGATTTGATGGCAATTTTTAGTTTGTTTATGAAAAAAGACAAAAAAATTAAGAAGATTAAATTCAAAGAATTAGATTTCAAAAAATTAGCTGAAGCGACTGTTCCGCTTGATTTCTTTACTAATGACTTAAAAATTAAACCAGAAGAAAAAGATTTGTTTCTACAATTTTGCGACGCCGACCCGAAAGCAGAAATTTTAGTAAAGCAGAAAAATTTACTTTACACAATGGATTTTTTATATACCAAAAACAAAGAGTTTCAGCAGTTAAATTCAGGAATTAAAAACTAAAAGTTCTTTAAATGAAAGTAAAATTACTTACTACAATTTCTTTTCTTACTTATCAACTTAGTATTTCTCAAACAGAAAAATTGCTTCACGGAAAAGTCGTTTCTCAAAATTCTGTTCTTAAGAACGTCGAAGTCATTAATAAAACGGCCAAGACAAGCACAAGAACCAACGATTCTGGAGAATTCTCTATTTTAGTAAAAGTGCAAGACAGTTTGCTTTTCTTTTCTAAAGATTATTATTTCACAAGATTAAAATTGAAAGCCAAAGATATTGAGACAAATAACATTATAGTTAATATGGTCATTAAACCAGAAGAACTAGATGATGTTGTTATTACAAAAATGAAATTTCAAAAAGTAAAGTTTGATGCCGAAAAAGTAAATGAGATAAACAATGGAAAAACTGCAAACGACCTTACACGATACACTGGCGTAAATGATGGCAGAATAAGATATTCTGCAAACATGAATATACCTTTAGGAAGGGCACATTCAAAAGAGAAATATGAGATTGACGAGCGTTTCAAAAAAATGGCGACTGCATATTGTCCGCCAGATTTCTTTCGTAATAATTTGAAATTGAATGAAGAGCAAAAGCAACTTTTTCTAGAATTCTGCGATGCCGATCCAAAATCTAAAACACTTATAGATCATCCGAATGTGTTGTCTATAATGGATTTTTTATATGCTAAAAATGAAGAATTTAAAAAACTACAATAGTCTAACTTGAAACAAAGAAAGCGTGAAACCTGAAACTAAAATGTTTACTTATTCAACCACCAAATACTAGCGTTTAAAACCGTAGCAAATCCAACCCAAGCTAAATAAGGAATCAATAAATAGCCTGAAATTTTATTTATTTTGATGAATTTTAAATACGTTTCGTAAATCATTAACCATAAAAGCGCAATTTCTACTAAAGCTAACATCGGGTTTTTTAATCCAAAGAATAAATAAGACCAAATTGCATTTAAAATCAATTGAATAATAAAGAAAAGTAATGCTTTTTTTACTTCTTCAGTTTGTTCTTTTATTTTATCCCAAACTAAAGCGGCAGCAATTGCCATAAAAATATAAAGAATCGTCCAAACTGGCATAAAAATCCAATTTGGCGGATTGAAAACCGGCTTTTCCAACGTTACGTACCAAGTCTCAATACTCGGTCTTGTCACCAAACTTGCAGAATATCCAACTGTTAAACAAATAATTATAGCTATAGCGATTTTTACGAACTGATTCATTATATTCAATTTTGAATTCAAAAATAGTCAAAAGAAAATTTAAACCATATAAGCGATAAGTTCATTTTAAGAAAAGCTGGTTATATTTCTTATATAACTTATTGGTGAAAAAATTTAAAAGTTATCTTTGCCAAAATTTTATAATTCATGTTTACAGCAGCTGATTTTATTCCAAATAAATATACTTCAACAATCGAAAACGGAAATTTTGAATGGAGCGCTCCAAGCAATATTGCATTAGTTAAATATTGGGGAAAAAAGGACAATCAAATTCCAGCAAATCCTTCGGTAAGTTTTACTTTAAATAATTGTAAAACGATTACTAAATTAGGTTTTGAAAAAAGAGACGCTTCGACTCCGCTCAACGGGACAAGTGGTTTTTCTTTTGATTTACTTTTTGAAGGAAAACCAAAAGAAGACTTCAAACCGAAAATTCAGAAGTTTTTAGAAAGAGTTGAAGTTTATCTGCCGTTTTTGAAAGATTATCATTTTACTATTGATACACAAAATACATTTCCTCACAGTTCTGGAATTGCTTCTTCGGCTTCTGGAATGGCAGCTTTGGCAATGAATTTTATGAGTTTAGAAAGAAAACTAAATCCAGAAATGACGGATGAATATTTCTATCAAAAGGCTTCTTTTTTAGCACGTTTAGGATCTGGAAGTGCTTGCAGAAGTGTAAAAGGAAATGTTGTTGTTTGGGGAAATCAAGCTAATATTGAAGGAAGCACAGATTTGTTTGGAGTTGAATTTCCGTATGCAATTCATGAAAATTTTAATAATTATCAAGACACAATTTTGTTAGTTGATAAAGGCGAAAAACAAGTTTCGAGTACAGTTGGACACGATTTAATGCACAATCATCTGTATGCCGAAAGACGTTTTGCACAAGCACACGAAAACTTAGATAAATTAATCGCTATTTTCGAAAATGGAAATATAGAAGAATTTATCAAAGTTGTAGAAAGTGAAGCTTTGACTTTACATGCCATGATGATGACTTCAATGCCGTATTTCATTTTAATGAAACCAAATACATTGCAAATTATAAATGCAATTTGGAAATTTAGAAATGAAACGCAAATTCCGGTATGTTTTACGCTTGATGCAGGTGCAAATGTGCATGTGCTTTATCCCGAAAACGTTACAGAAAAAGTATTACAATTTATTCAGGACGAATTAGTTGTATTTTGTCAGAATGGTCAGTACATTTGCGACAAAATTGGAAGCGGTTCAATTGCATTATAATTTTCCGTACCTTTAATTAAAATTTTGAAAAAAGACATAAAATAAATCATGAAAGGACCATTATTTTACTCAAAAATATTACTCTTTGGAGAATACGGAATTATCCGCGACTCTAAAGGACTTTCTATCCCTTATAATTTTTACAACGGTGCGTTGAAGAAATCTGAAGAACCTTCGGATGAAGCTATTGCATCAAACAAAAGCTTAAGAAGTTTTGCTTCTTATCTTGAAGTTCTTCATACACAGCAACCTGAATTAGTTTCTTTTGATTTGGAAACTTTAAAAAATGATGTCGAAACTGGAATGTATTTTGATTCTAGTATTCCGCAAGGTTATGGCGTTGGAAGCAGCGGTGCACTTGTTGCCGCAATTTATGATAAATATGCTATCAACAAAATTACAGTTTTAGAAAATCTAACTCGTGAAAAATTATTACATCTAAAAAATGTTTTTTCTCAAATGGAAAGCTTTTTCCATGGAAAAAGTTCTGGTTTAGATCCGTTGAATAGCTATTTAAGCATTCCGATTTTAATTAATTCTAAAGATAACATTGAAGCTACTGGAATTCCGACTCAAAGCTTTGACGGAAAAGGCGCAGTATTTTTGTTAGACTCTGGAATTGTCGGAGAAACGGCTCCAATGGTCAACATTTTTATGGAAAACCTAAAAGACAAAGGTTTCCGTGCGATGCTTAAAAACCAGTTTGTAAAATATACCGATGCCTGCGTAGAAAACTTCTTGCATGGCGACATGAAATCTTTGTTTACCAACACTAAAAAACTTTCTAAAGTTGTTTTAAATCACTTTAAACCAATGATTCCAGAACAATTTCACGGAATCTGGCAGCACGGAATTGACACAAACGATTATTACCTAAAACTTTGTGGTTCTGGCGGTGGCGGTTATATTCTTGGTTTTACTGAAGATTTAGAACGCGCAAAAGCATCTTTAAAAGATTATAAACTAGAGGTCGTTTATCAGTTTTAACTCTTTAAAAGTTGCCGTTATTTGAGTAGATTTTCATAAGTTTTTAATCCTAAAGCATTTTATTATGAAAAGTATTTTAAAAATAATCAAAGCAACTTTTTTAGGAGGAATTCTTTTTTTAGCGCCCTTAATTGTCTTACTTCTTATTCTTGAAAAAGGATATGGCATTATTCAAAAAATTACGCTCCCGCTTGTAGAAAATCTTCCGAGAGTTCATGTTTTAGGAATTGCACTTCAAGAACTAATTGGCATTATAATCATTATTATTATTTGTTTTGCTGCGGGTTTGCTGGCAAAAACAAGTAAAGCTAAAGAACTCATTCAGAAACTAGAAGACGGTATTTTAAGTTTTGTTCCAGGATATTCATTTATGAAAAACATGAATGAAAACATTATGGGACTAGAATCTAAAGAGGATTTAAAAGTAATTTTAGTTCCTACTGATGCCGGTTGGCAATTTGCTTTTTTAATAGAACAAATTGACGACAACAACTTTACCGTTTTTGTTCCAGATGCACCAAATCCGTGGAGTGGATCGGTGGTTTTTGTAGAAAAAAAAGACATCAAAGAAATCGACATGACTCAAAAACAAGCTTTGGCATGCATTAGAAAATTAGGATTTGGGTCTAAAGAATTGTTAAAAAACAAACTCTAAATTTTTAAAACCAAAAATATCCTTTAACTTCCCTTATCTAAACCTTTACAAACTTTATTTATGTTAAGCAGACAGCACAAACTTTTGATAATGAAAATTGTTAGTCTGTTTTCTGTGGTTAGAGGTTACAACATTCCTATTATTGTTCTGGCGCAGTATTTATCGGCGATTTTTATTCTGGCTCCAGAAATTAGAGCGCTGGATATTCTGCTCGATTTTTACTTGTTTTTAATTGTTTTTGCTTCTGCGATTACTATTGCTTCGGGTTATATTATCAATAATTTTTACGACAGTCAGAAAGATTTAATAAACAGACCCAACAAATCGATGTTGGATCGTTTAATTAGTCAGAAAACAAAATTGACGGTTTATTTTAGCTTAAACTTTTTGGCAGTTTTAATGGCTTCAATCGTTTCTTGGCGTGCTTTTTTATTCTTTTCGGCATATATTTTCTTGATTTGGTTTTATTCTCATAAAATTAAAAAGTATCCGATTATTGGAAATCTAATGTCGGCATTGCTTGCTGTAACTCCGTTTTTTGCTATTTTACTGTATTTTTATAATAAGATTTCGTTTGAAGATATTGAAAATCACATGAGTCATTTTGTGGTGATTTCTGCGCATGCCGTTTTCTTGTTTTTGCTTTTGCTGATTCGCGAAATGATAAAAGATTTAGAAAATTTAAAAGGCGATTTAGTTACCAATTACAGAACAATTCCGGTTATTTATGGAGAAAAAATATCGAAGCAAATTATTACGGCTTTGACATTTTCTACCATATTTCCAGTTTACATTTTAGTCAATATTTATGATGTTGGCTATATGGATATTTACTTTTATGTTTGTTTCGGAGTTTTACTTTTCTTCTTGATTTTTTTATGGAAATCGAACTCGAAAGAACAGTTTTTAAAACTTCATAATCTTTTGAAATTTCTGATTGTTTCGGGAGTTTTCTGTATTGTTTTGATTAATCCAAGTGTTTTGTGGCACGGTAGAGAATTGATTTCTAACTACTAAATTGTATTCTACAATGATTAAAAGAATAGCCACATTGTTTAAATCCTCAAGACTTTATAAATGTGTAGATATTCAGAGTCAATCGATTGAAACAAAAAAAGATATTAATATATTACTTGGAGACACGATTTTGGAGATTAAAACGCATTATGGGCAAGATGGAATTAATAATTGGCTTGACACTAGCATATCGTTTATAAGACTTGAAAAAAACGGAATAATTTGTTTTCCTTTTTCAGGCGACCAGTATTTTGATAATTCTATTGTTGAAAAAGGCTCTAAATCAATTATGAATAAATGGAAAAACATTATTTATAATACTAAAATTGAAGACATTTATTATATTCTTGATGAAGAAAAATTTACTTTTGATGATTCGCAGACTGCATATATAGTTCTTGAAAATGGTTATATTCTTGAAGAAAACAGAATGTCTCCTTCTGGAATTGGCGGAGCTGATTTATTTTGCAAAACATTTGAAGAATTCAAAAGAGGAATAGCTGATAGTAAAATTAAAATCTATTCTGTAAAAACAGAGATGCAGAAAAACTTCTTTGATTAATCCTGTTTTTAAATATTTAAAAGAAGCCAATTGTTTGAAATGTAGCCCCGATTGAAGTGGAAATCTTTTTATTTTTTTCTTTAAAAAAATAAAAAATTGGGAACGGAAAGCGGGAATTGATGCCTAAAAAAAGCCTGTTGTGATGCTTCAAATTCATCAAAAAGTTATGGCTATCAATCTAACAACATTGAACTTACCTTTTATTAGCAGGAAAAAACTATCTTTGCACAAATTAATGATTTTATGAACAACAAGGAAGGCAATAATAAAAGAGGCGGATCGAGACCAAATAGCTCAAGATCAAACTCTAGCAAGCCAAAACCACCAATGGCAAAACGCGCGCAAGGGCCGAAAAAAGAAAAGCCAGAGGTTAAAGCGGCGAAGGAAGCTGCTGAAGAAAAAATAAAGAAACAAAATCAGGCTCCGAAGAGACAAAAAGCTGCTGATGAAATGCGTTTGAACAAATACATCTCTAATTCTGGAGTTTGTTCTCGTCGCGATGCTGACATTTATATCCAATCTGGAAACGTAAAAGTTAACGGAAATGTGATTACCGAAATGGGTTATTTGGTAAAAATTAATGATGTTGTAAACTTTGATGGTGTTACTTTGAACCCAGAAAAGAAAGAATATATTTTATTGAATAAACCCAAAAACTTTACGACTGCTTTTGACGAAGGTCAAGAATTTCGTAACGTTCTAGAACTTGTTCGCGGTGCTACAAATGCAAAAATTGGAGCTATCGGAAGAATGGACAAGAATACTACTGGTTTATTATTGTTTACAAACGATACTGATATGATTCGTAAGTTTACTTTACCGAATCAGAAATCGTCTAAAATTTATCAGGTTTCTTTAGACAAAAACTTGAAATTTGAAGATTTAGAAAAAATCAGCAAAGGTTTAGTTCTTGACGGACACCGTGTTTCTGTTGAAGAAGTAAGTTATATTGACAATGAGCCGAAAAGCGAAGTTGGTCTTAAATTGCGTACGGCAAACGTAAAAGTGGTTCGTTCTATATTTGAATCGCTGGAATACAATGTATTGCGTATTGACCGTGTTGCTTTTGCTGGATTAACCAAAAAGAATCTTCCGAGAGGAAACTGGCGCTTTTTGACTGATCAAGAAGTTATCAATTTGAAAAACATCTAATTCGTTTTTCAAATTTAAAATTATACTAAATCCTGTTTTCTCTGAAAATGGGATTTTTTTATTTTAGAAACTGAAAAAATTATGTCCGAAAAGTGTAAAAATTGATCTTCCGATAGATTGGTTTTTTTCTTCTACTGTTTCGTAAGATGAGAAACCAAGAATAATTTTGATTCCAGGAGGAATGCTGTTTAAAATATCTCTTTTTTGATCTTCTAAAAGAAGTTTTAAACTTTCAATTAACTGAAGATTACATCTTAAATAAGAAACAACAAGAAGAGCTGAGAAGTTAAGTATTTCTCTGGCAGTTTCGCTTTTGATTCCGACTTCGTTAGAAACCATCTCTGAAATTCTGCCTTTTTTGTTTGAAAATAATTCTTTCAGTAAATCATTTCCTTCTAAGCGATAACAATCGTCTACTGATAAAATTCTGCCCGCATTAAAATCGACTTCTTGATAAAAAGTCGAATCTTCTTCGACCATAGAAACTATTTTAGAGTAAAAATCAGATTCGTCGGCTTTGTTATAAAGTCCCATTAAAATTGTTCCGATAGAGACGTCAATTCCTTTTATCAAAAGTGCGTCGTTCTCGAAATAAAATTTGTTTAACTTGGAGACAACATTAGAAGAAATAAAGCGTCTAAGTTCAATTTGTAGGTTGGGGGTCATACTCATAACTTAAAAAAAATGATTATTTATACTCGTTTAAAATAATCGACAAAGTGAGGCTTTTTATCGTTTATCGTGATAAAAATATAAAAAAATTTAACATTTCCAAAAATTAAGTTAAAGAATTAGCCTCTTAATAAACAACTGTTAACATAGAAAATCTGTGAACGCCTGTAAACACAACCTTTTCATTATCAAATTAAAATGAAAAATTTTTTATTTTTTTTTATTCGAACACAATAAATGAAGTGAAAAATTGTTACACAATTAAAATAAAATGTTTCGATATTCCCATACAAGATTTAAAAAAAGACCTAAATAAGCAATTGAAAACAGAAAATTGATGAAACTTGAAGCCAGAAATCCAAGTACAGATCCTGTAGCTGCTTTTAAGGCACGTTTATGATTTTTAGAATCGTATAACAATTCGCCGAAAAAAGCTCCAACAAATGGTCCGATAATCATTCCGAATGGAAGTGGCGAAAGGATTCCGATAATTAATCCGATGTTGGTTCCCCAGACTCCATAAGAACTTCCTCCAAATTTTTTAGTTCCTTGAGACGGAATCACATAATCTAGAATTGTAATAATAACCATGAGAACAAAAGTGATTCCTAAAACCCAATAATTGTTTTCTACGGCTTTCGTCAAATAAAGCAAAAGTAAACCAACCCAGCAGCTTGACAAACCAGGTAAAACAGGAAGGAAACTGCCGAAAACACCGACAATCATACAGATAAATCCTAACAAAACTAATAGTAAATCCATATAAATTTTGATAAATTTGTTCATACAAATTACCATTTTAATCTCTATTGCGCAAATTTTCATAAATCTGACCTTGAAAATGAGAAGATTCTAAGCAATAGAAAGTTTCAAAAAAAATAATTGTATTTTTGTTTATTCATTCAACATTAAAACTTTGAGGCAGTTTTTCCCTTTTTTTATTTGTATTTTGTTTAATTCTTGTCAATATTTTGAGAAGCAGGTTCCGTCTGAAAAAGAATTACTTCAAAAAGAATTAAAATCAATCAATTGGAAAGAAGTTGACGAATATCCTTCTTTGCCAAATTGTGAAAAAATCGCAGATAGAAAATTGCGCCAACAATGCTTTTTTGAAGTAATGTCTACGCTTATTGAAGAAAAACTAAACGTTGACACTCTATCGATTTTATATCCTGAATTGGATACCATTGAAGTTAAAGTAACTGTTTTTCCGAATGCTACAATGAAGTTTGAACCTCAGTTTCCAAAAGATTCTGTGGCTTACGATACTATAAAAATTGACAGTATTTTGCACGCGCGTCTAGTTGATTTCCCAAAAATTAATCCAGCTATAAAACGCGGAATTCCAGTAAAAACGCAATTTATTCTTCCTGTTATTCTAAAAGCTAAAGACGAAAAATAGTTTATTTTTTAAACTGACGATCTTTCCATTTATAAGATCCAAATAAACTGTATAAAGCTACTGTAGAACTAAAAAACGGATACAGTAAACTACTCAGCAAAAGGCTTTTGATTCTAGTTTTGGTTAAAAATTTATTGGTAAAATAAAGCAGCATATAATCTACTAAAAACTTAGTAAAAGCAAAAATTACAAAAATCGGATAAGACCAGATTCCGAAAAGCAGAAAGAAAAATCCAATTACGAAACTCAAATTTCCAAAGAAAACAATTAATCCTAAAAACTTTCCAAAAGCGCTTTTGTACGAACTTGTTTTAGCTGCCCAACGAACTCTTTGATAAAATAAATCGCGCCAGTTTTCGGTTGGTTTTGTAATTACAATTGCTTCGGCCGCTTTTAAATAAAGAACTTCTTTTGGGAATTTTTCAATTGCTTTTTGAAGTAAAAAAACGTCATCTCCACTTGCTATTTTATCATTTCCTTCAAAACCATTTAACGTTTCAAACAATGATTTTTTATAGGCAAAATTAGCTCCGTTGCACATAAAACCTTTATTTATTCCGAAACTTCCAATTGTTGCGCCTTGTAAACTTGTTAAATCTAGTTGCTGAAAATGATCTAGAAATGAATTTTCACATTGATATGTTACGGCACCCGCAAGCATCGAAACGCTATTTTCTTGAATGTAATTATCAAAAGTCAAAAGCCAGTTTTCTGGAACAATACAATCGGCATCGGTTGTAATTACCCAATCGGTTTTTACGTGTTGCATTGCAGTTACAATCGCGTCTTTTTTGGGAGATTTTGACAGACGAATATTGTCTATAATTGATAATTTATAATCAATAATTGACAGTCGAAATTTTTCATTTGAAGCATCATCAACCAAAATTACTTCAAATAAATATGTTGGATAATTTAGCTTTGAAAAACTTTCTAAAAGTATCGGAAGATTTTCAGCTTCATTTCGAAACGGAACTATAATTGTAAAACTCGTCTTTGGACTTAAACCTTTATTTTGATACTTTTTTACTTTGAAAAAACCATAAATAAGCGAACTAATAGTTATGGCATAAATAGTCAATATTTCAAAAAAACCGAAAGTCATTCTGTGGTTTTGGTTTTAAAATTCAATACAAAATAACTTCCTAAAACAACTGGTAAAACGACATTTAGAAACCACATTAAAGTGCTTATAAAAATTACAATCCATTCGTTTACACCCAGAATTCCGAAGAAATAAATAGCAACACTTCCTTTTACGGCAAAATCTAAAAACTGAAAAGTCGGTAAAGATGAAGCTAAAAAATAAACCAAAGTTATCGCCGCCATTAAAGTTAAATAAGGCAAATCGACATCAAAACCTAAAAACAAAAAGTAATATTGATGCGAAAAAACCAAATAACGGCAAATGCCTAGAAAGATATTTTTTTGATGAACTGATTTTGGGATTTCATTTATTTTATGAATCAGTTTTTCGATTGAATATCCTTTGACTTTTATTTTTTTTATTGAAAATAAAACAATCAGAATTAGTAAAAATCCGCCAAATAAAATTAGAACCGTTTTGGTTGTAATAACGTTAAATTGTGCATTGAAATAAAGCAATCCGAAAATTCCAAAAATCACAGTAAGAACCATTTGAATTCCGTTGCAAATTAAGTTTAGAAAAACGACTCTTTTAGCTTCCGATTTTGGATAATATAATGCTTTTCCTGCGTACTCTCCTACTCCATTTGGCGTAAAAATTCCAGCGGTTAAAGCTGCTAAAACTTGTTTTGTAGCTTCATAACCAGAAATTTTGTGAATAACCTGCGCCAGATTCTGCCATTTCAAAATCTCAAAATAACGGTTTAAAACACTTAAAAGCAATATAAATCCAATTCCTAAAACAGATTGATTTTTTTGAAATAAAACAATGAATTTGTTCCAATCTAATTTGTCATTGTTTGCCAACTGATTGTAAATAAAATAAAATGCGCCGCCAACGATCAAAAGTTTAGCCAGAAGAACTAGGAATTGTTTAGCTTTGTGTGGAATTGAAATCATGCCGCAAAAGTAATCAATTTGAAAATGTGGCAATTTGAAAATGAGAAAATGAATAGGTTTAATTTTTCAAAAACTTGAAACTTGAAACCTCAAACTTGAAACAAAAACTTTGACAAAAGAACGCATCATATTAGGTATTGACCCTGGAACCACAATTATGGGTTTTGGATTGATTAAAGTCACCAACAAGAAAATGGAATTTTTGCAGTTAAACGAACTGCAATTGTCCAAATATGACAATCATTACCAAAAATTAAAAATCATTTTTGAACGCACAATCGAATTAATCGAAACGCATCATCCGGACGAGATTGCGATTGAAGCACCTTTCTTTGGAAAAAACGTGCAATCGATGCTAAAATTGGGACGCGCACAAGGCGTTGCAATGGCAGCAGGACTTTCAAGAGATATTCCGATTACAGAATACGAACCAAAAAAGATAAAAATGGCGATTACCGGAAACGGAAATGCTAGTAAAGAACAAGTTGCGAAAATGCTACAGCAACTTTTAGGTTTAAAGGAATTACCAAAAAACCTAGATTCTACAGATGGTTTAGCGGCTGCTGTTTGCCATCATTTTAATTCGGGAAAAGTCGTTGCAGGAAAAAGTTATTCGGGTTGGGATGCTTTTGTAAAACAAAATGAAGATAAAGTCAGAAAATAATTATATTTGTTATAATTAACCCCAAAAACAAATCTTCCAATGACAAAATTTAAAGTTATTGCGTCCGTTCTATTTACGGCGCTTATTGCCTCATGTTCTTCTAATGACAGTAATGATGATTCTTCTGCAGAAGCCTATTTTAACTTTACTTACGACGGTAAAGTACAAACCGTAAAAACATGGGAAGCCCAAAAACAAGGTGATTTCATAGAAGTTATGGGAACATCTCAAGAAGGAATAGCAATTGATTTTAAATTTAATACTTACGGAAATCTTTTTCAAGCGCTGACAAATCCAACAACAAATAGTAATATTCCTTGGATGGAGGCTTCAGAAAATTTTACTTCTAATACTTTTACCTTTACTTTAGAAAACATAAATACCACAGACAAAACGGTTCAGGTAAAATTTTCTGGAAAAGTATATGAAGATGGCTACGATCACGAATCGGATTTTGTTAATATAAGCGGCTCGTTTAAAGTTTCTTACAAAGAAATTACGCCACAAATTGAAGGTGTTGGTACTTTCGCTAAAATTGATGGAAAAGACTGGCACGGATTATCATTTGTTGGTTCAATTGAAAATCAAACCAAAATAATTTATACAGAAAACGATAGTGAGTATACAATTGGTATCGCTTATCCTAATTCTGATGCAAAAGCAGGAGCCTACAATTTCACAAGCAATAGCAGCGCTTATAGAATTTCTTTTCAAAAATACGATGTAGCAACTCACGAAAACATTAATTATGATGTTAACGGAACTGTTACTTTTACAACTCTAAATGCTGTTTTAGCAGCAGGAACATTTAGTTTAACGGCTACTCATCCTACAACTAAAGCAAAAGTTGTGATTTCGAATGGTACTTTTAAAGAAAGCGCAGGATTCTAATAAAAAAACATAATTTATTATGAATTAATATTGATAATTGAAGAGCAAGATTTACCTTGCTCTTTTTTTATTATGTCCGGTATTTACATTCATATTCCATTTTGCAAACAGGCTTGCCATTATTGCGACTTTCATTTTTCGACTTCGATGAAAAAGAAAGACGAAATGGTTTTGGCTTTAGCCAAAGAAATTGCCATGCGCAAAAACGAAAGTGACAGCGAAATCGAAACTATCTATTTTGGCGGTGGAACGCCTTCTGTTTTGTCAAATGACGAAATCAATTTCATAATTTCTGAAGTTTATAAAAATTATAAGGTTTCAGAAAATCCAGAAATTACGCTCGAAGCTAATCCAGATGATTTGTCTGCTGAACGAATTTTGGAATTATCTAAAAGTCCGATAAATCGTTTAAGCATCGGAATTCAATCTTTTTATGAAGAAGATTTGAAAATGATGAATCGCGCTCATAATTCGGCGGAAGCCAAAAAATGTTTAGAAGAAGCAACAAAGTATTTTGATAACATTTCGCTTGATTTGATTTATGGAATTCCGGGAATGAGCGATGAAATGTGGAAACAGAATATTCAAACGGCTTTAGATTTTGGAGTTCCGCATATTTCAAGTTATGCTTTGACGGTTGAACCGAAAACGGCTTTAAGCAAATTAATTCAAACCGGAAAAATTGCTGAGCCTAAAGATGAAGTAGCTTCAAACCATTTTATGATTTTGGTCGAAACGCTTCAAAAGAATGGTTTTATTCATTATGAATTATCCAATTTCGGGAAAGAAAATTATTTCTCTAAAAACAATTCGGCTTATTGGCTGGGCAAAAAATATATTGGAATCGGACCTTCTGCACATAGTTATGACGGCGAAAAAAGAGGCTGGAATATTGCGAATAATTCTCTGTATTTAAAAGCAATTCAAAATAATGGACTTCCTATTGAAACAGAAACCTTAACTATTTCAGATCGTTATAATGAATATATTATGACGGGTTTACGAACAATTTGGGGCGTTTCTTTAGAAAGAATTGAAAATGAATTTGGTTTGGACTATTTGAATTATTTATTAGAACAAGCTCAAAAATTCTTAAATGACGATTTACTTTCAATTGAAAATAACATCTTAAAACCAACTCCAAAAGGAAAATTTTTAACGGATGGAATTGCTTCAGATTTATTTTATTTGGATGCTTAGACTTAACCGCAAGGTTCGCTAAGGTTTACGCAAAGGGCACTATTTATTTTTTGTAGGAATAAATTTATATTTTAAAATTTCAAATGTTATATTTGAAATTTAATATTGATTTTATGTCTGAGAATGATTTATCTCGAATTGTATTTAATTCTGCTCTAAAAGTTCATCAAACTTTAGGTCCAGGCCTTTTAGAAAGTGCTTATGAAGAATGCCTATTTTATGAATTAAGAAAACTTGGCTTATCGGTTGAAAAACAAAAACCTTTACCTTTAATTTATGAAGAAGTAAAATTAGATGTTGGTTATCGATTAGATATTTTATTAGAAAATAAACTAATTTTGGAAATCAAAGCAGTCGATTGTTTAAATGAAGTTCATTTTGCCCAACTACTGACTTACTTAAAACTAACAAATTGCAAACTCGGTTTATTGATAAATTTTAATGTCGCTTTACTAAAACATGGAGTAAAAAGAATAGCAAACAATCTGTAAAAAATCCTAGCGCCCTTTGCGTAAACCTTAGCGAACCTTGCGGTTAAATCAACATGATAGCAAAAATCAACAATTTCGAAATCGACTTATCAAAACCAATTGACATTTCTATTCCATTAACAAACACAGACGAAAATCCAATTGCTTGGTATATCGAAAAACCAGTTATTGAACCCGTAGTTTTTGGCGATTGGATTGGGAAAGTTTCGGAAGGAAAATCATCTACGAATTTTAATAATATTTTCTTCAATCCGCATGGGCATGGAACGCACACGGAATGTTTGGGACATATAACAAATGATTTTTATAGCATTAATCAATCGCTTAAACAGTTTTTCTTTTTTGCTAAATTGATTACCGTTGAACCTGAAAAGATTGGAGATGATTTTGTGATTACGAAAGAACAAGTTTCAGGTTTAGGAAATGAGAAAACAGAGGCTTTAATCATTAGAACACTTCCTAATCAAAAGGAAAAGAAATCAAGAAAATATTCCAATACAAATCCACCATATTTGTCTGAAGAAGCTGCGATTTTTATCCGCGAAAGCGAAATTCAGCATTTATTAATCGATTTACCAAGTGTTGACAAAGAACACGACGAAGGAAAATTATTGGCGCATAAAGCATTTTGGAATGTAAAAGACACACACAATTTAAATTCTGATGCAAGATTTAATGCTACAATTACTGAAATGATTTATGTTTCAGACGAAATTGAAGATGGAAATTATATACTAAACCTTCAAATCGCTTCGTTTGAAAATGATGCAAGTCCATCAAAACCAATTTTATATAAGATTTAAAGGTTTGCCACGAATTTATTTTTTTCTTTGCCACAGATTAAAAAGATTTACACAGATTTAATCATTTTAATCCTTTAATCTGTGGCAAAAAATTAATTCGTGTAAATTCGTGAAATTCGTGGCAAAAAATCTAAAATCTGAACTCTAAAATCTAAAATTAAAATGATTAGTGTATCAACAGATAAAACCAAACTCGACGTTCCGTTTATACAAAACTTTTTAAAAGACATTTATTGGGCGGCGGGAAGAACTATTGAAGAAGTTCAACGCACGATTGATGCATCGGTTTGTTTTGGAATTTATTTAGACAACAAACAAATTGGTTTTGCGCGCGTCATTACCGATTATGTCGTTTTTGCTTATTTGATGGATGTTTTTATTGATGAAAAATATCGCGGAAAAGGGTATTCGTCGATTTTAATTGAAACGATGATGAATGAACCTCAACTTCAAAATGTCAAAATCTGGCGTCTGGCTACAACTGACGCTCACTTTTTATATGAGAAATTCGGATTTACAAAACTGAATCATCCTGAAAAAATGATGGAAAAAATAGTATGATGAACACAATTATTAAACTCGAAGAAACGGCTTTATTTATTCTCGGAATATTTCTTTTTAACCGCTTAAATTTTGAATGGTGGTGGTTTTTAGCTTTAATTTTGGCTCCCGATTTATCTATGATTGGTTATGCTTTTGGAAATAAAGTGGGTGCTTTTCTGTACAATATTTTTCATCATAAAGGAATTGCTCTTTTAATTTATGGAATTGGATGTTATTTAGGCATTGAAAATATTCAATTAGCTGGAATTATTTTATTTTCACACTCCGCAATGGATCGAATTTTTGGTTACGGATTGAAATACGAAAAAGGTTTTAAATACACGCATTTAGGTGAAATTGGAAAATAAATACATATGAATTTAGAAACGTTTTACGAATATTGTCTTTCAAAAAAAGGCGCGAGCGAACATTTTCCTTTTGATGAAGATACTTTGGTTTTTAAAGTCGGAGGCAAAATGTTTGCCTTGTCTTCACTTTCTCAATGGGAAAAAAACGAACAATCGGTCAACTTAAAATGCGATCCAGAGCGCGCACAAGAACTCAGAGCCGAATATGACGAAATTCAACCTGGATTTCATATGAGCAAAGTGCATTGGAATACGATTGCATTAAACGGGAATTTAACCGCGAAATTTGTCAAAGAATTAATTGATCATTCGTATGAATTGGTTTTCAAAAGTTTGACAAAGAAAATTCAAAATGAAATTATCTATTTAGAAAATTAGGCATTACATTTGCAGGGTAAGTTCAAAACTAAAAAACCCGAATCAGTTTGCAAATTAGCAATTTATAGCATCATGAAAGAACAATTTAAAAAATTTCTGAACGAAGAACAAGATCCAAAAGCGATTGAAAAAATCACTTCGAAACTTAACGATTTATTGATGAAAGGCGAAGAAGTTGGGTATATCGCAGTTCAAAAAAAGCCTGCAATTACTGTTTTTCCAGACAGTATTGTATTAACAAACAAGCGTATCATTATCTGTAAACCTAAAAATTTAGGTCTTTCTATGGATTTTACAGATTATACTTGGGATGATATTGCGAGCACTTTTGTAAAAGAAAACATTTTAGGTTCTGAATTCTCATTTGGCACTAAAACAGATTTAGCTGTTTCTATTGATTATATTCCGAAAATTCAGGCTAGAAAAATTTATACTTACGCTAAAGAACAATTAGATTTATTAAAAAATCCTGTTCAGACTGCAACTCCAATTCAAGAAATTGTTGAAGAAGCAGAACCAGAATTTGAAGACGAAATCGAAGAGGTAGAAACAGAAGAAGTTACAAGTTTTGCTGAGATTTTACCTGCGGCTCCTGTTTATACTGAAACTTTTGAACCGCTTCCGACTCAACCAACTGGAGAACGTAAATTAAGTGATTTATCTAAAGAAGAGCTTTTTGACAAATTGCAGAATTACAAAAAACTTCTTGATAATGGTTTGATTATGCAAGGAGAATATGATACTTATAAAAAAGAGATTTTAAGTTATATGTAATAATCTAACCGCAAAGAACGCAAGGATTTTACGCAAAGTTCACAAAGAAAAAACCATCAGCTATAAACTGATGGTTTTCTTTTATAAAAACTTTGCGAACTTTGCGAATGCCTTTGCGTTCTTTGCGGTTAAACAAACTAAAGTGTCGCTTTCTGTTTTTCTACAAATTTATGAGATTGGAGTTCCAATAATTCTTTTGCGTTTTTTCTCTGCAGATCGAATAATCCTTTGTCTTCGGCAATATCAGCGTAAACTTTATCGTGCATTTCGGCACTTGTTTTAACCAATAAATCGCGTTGGTATTTATTTTGAGATAAAGTCGCTTTCATTGCGGTTTCAGCTTCTTCTTGTTTGAAGTCGAATTCTCCTTTTGGTGCTAATAATTTGGCAATAATTGGTGAAGTTTCAATTGCCAAAAACAACAACATAATGAAAAATGATGGAAGCCAAGGCAGTTTGTTTAATGCATTGATACGCGCCATTAATCCGTCGAAACCTTCGATGATTGGTTGTGTTTGCGAAACTTTTTTGTCTAAATCGGCTTGAAGCTGTACGCCTGCTTTTTCTTTTTCGGCGATTTTAGCTTCGTTTGCTTTTTTTAGCGTTTCGAATTCTTTTAAAGCAGCGTCGTGTTTTTCACGCTTTTCTTTATAAACTGGGCCTTTTCCTAGTTTTTTCGTTCCAGTAGTTCCTTCGGCTTCTGTAATATAAACAGAATACAAATCGTTTACTTCTTTTTCTTTCTTTACAATATCTGCTTTAAGAGCTGCGATTTCGGCTTTATTTTTATCTAAATCTGTTTTAAAATACGTTCCGATTTGTTTTTTATTGGCTAATTCCATTTCATTTTTTTCTTTCAATAAAACGGTATTGATTTCTTTTTCGAAAATTTTAATCTCCAAAGGTTTCGAAATTACAATTGCAATAATAACTGCCAATAGAATACGAGGAGTCGCTTGCAGGAATTCATCCATAAAACGATCTCTTTTTTTAATCGTAGAAACGATAAAACGGTCTAGATTAAAAATTAGTAAACTCCAAACAAATCCAAAAATTAAAGCGGGATAAATAGAATCGAAAACGGTAAAAAGCGCATAAGCACTGGCTAAGAAAGCCATAACAGCTGTAAAGAATACTGTGGCACCAATTCCAACATATTTGGTTTGTTCGCCTTCTGAACAGTCTTTCAAGAGATCTCTGTCGACTCCTGAACATAGGATAAAAAATTGTTTTAACATGATTGATGATTTTTGATTGTGATTGATACGGCAAATTTAACGCCAAATTTTCAATTACAATTAAATTATTTTTTTCTTTTTAATTGTGAATCAATTATTTGATCTTATTTATGTTATTTAAAGATTAATAAATCCTAACAACGGCACGCCAATCGTAACACTATCTTAATTTTTTTTCAAGGGTTTAGTAATAATAGGGTTCTAGCTTCGCTAACGAAAATCAAACTAAACACACACAATGAAAAAATTTTATCTATTAACCGCATTCTTTTTATTCGCCTTTACAGGTTTTGCCCAGAAAGCGATCATATCTGGAAAGATATTAGACGCCGATGACAAACTTCCTCTTCCTGGAGCTATGGTTCAAATTGTTGGAGAAAAAAAATACACCGTTTCTGATTATAACGGTCGTTTCGAATTATTAAATATTACCGAAGGAACTTACAAAGTTGAAGTAAAATATATCGGATATACCGCTTTGACTCAAGAAATAAAAGTTGAGCAAGGAAAAAACAACGTAATTGACTTTTCTCTAAAAACTTCTGGAACAGAATTGAATGAAGTTGTAGTTGGAGATATCTTAAAAGGTCAGGCAAAAGCGCTGAATCAGCAAAAAAATAATAAAAATATCGGAAACGTAATTTCTTCTGATCAAATGGGACGTTTCCCAGATGCGAACGTTGGAGATGCATTAAAACGTGTTCCAGGTATCACAATGCAGAATGACCAAGGTGAAGCTCGTAACATTATTATTAGAGGTTTGGCTCCGTCTTTGAACTCTGTAACTTTAAATGGTGACAGAATTCCATCTGCTGAAGGAGATAACAGAAACGTACAAATGGACTTAATTCCGTCTGATATGATTTCTACAATTGAAGTAAACAAAACACTTACTTCTGATATGGACGCTGATGCAATTGGAGGTTCTGTAAACTTAATTACAAGAGCAACTCCAAATGGAGAAAGAATTTCTGCAACTCTTGCAGGAGGATATTTGCCAATTCGCGACCACGCTTCTTACACTGCTGGTTTAGTTTATGGTAACCGTTTTGCTAATGATAAATTAGGAGTAGTTTTTAGCGGATCTTATAATAATGTAGATTACGGATCTGATAACATCGAAAACGAATGGGTTAAAGATGATTTCGGAAATGAATATTTACAAGCTTCAGAAATTAGAAAATATGATGTACAACGTATTCGTCGCAGTGGTTCTGTTGCTTTAGATTATAAATTTAACGAAAACAATACCATTTTTGCTAACGCAATCTACAACTGGAGAGATGATAGAGAAAATCGTTTCAGAACTACAATTGATGATATTGAGCCAATTTACAATGGTGAAGAAATCACTGGTTTTGAAGGTCGTGTAAAACGTCAGACAAAAGGTGGTTTAGACAACAGCCGTAACAAAAACAGAAGATTAGAAGATCAAAGAGTTCAGAATTATTCACTTCGTGGAGAGCATTTAATTAACTCAACTTTAGATTTAGACTGGTCGGCAAACTATGCAAAAGCTAGAGAATACCGTCCAGGTGAGCGTTATATCGAATACCGTCAGAAAGGTCTTGATGTTTTTGAAAACTTAACAGATCAAAGATTTCCATTAGTTACTACAGCTGGAGAAGCGCTTGATCAATTTGAATTTGATTCAGTTACAGAAAACACAGATGAAACTAGCGAAAGCGAATTTGGTGCAAAAGTAAATATCCGTTTTCCATTCTCAGTTATTGCAGGAGAAAAAGGAAGATTGAGAACAGGTCTTAGACTTCGTTTGAAAGAAAAAGAAAGAAATAATAATTTCTATTCTTACTCGCCAATCAACAGTGATATGGAATTATTATCACAAGTTCCGACAAGTTTTTACGACGGAAAAGATTTTAATCCAGGAAGTAAATATGTACCAGGAACTTTTGCTTCGGCTTCATACTTAGGAAGTTTAGATTTAAACAATACTTCTTTATTTGACAAAGAAACAGATCCAGCAGAATATTTAGCTGTAAACTACAACGCAAAAGAAAGAATTACTGCTGCTTACGTAAGATGGGATCAGGATTTTAACGATAAACTTTCTATGGTTTTAGGTTTCCGTGTTGAAAATACGCATATTGATTATACAGGAAACCGTGTATTAGATGAGGAAGAATTAGAAAGCCAAATCAACAATACAAACTCATACACAAATCTTTTACCAAGTGTTTCATTTCAATATAATGCTACAAAAGATTTAATTTTAAGAGCTGCTGCAACAACTGCGCTTGCAAGACCAAACTATTACGCTTTGGCTCCTTATGTAAACAATATTGCTGCAGATAAAGAAATTACAGCTGGAAATCCAGGTCTTGATGCTACATATTCATACAATTATGATTTCATGGCAGAAAACTATTTCAAATCTGTTGGTTTGATTTCTGGAGGTGTTTTTTACAAAAGATTAAATGATTTCATTTACAACTACAGCGACAATCAATATGACAGCGTAAAATTTGCTAATGATTTCCCTAATCAGACAAACCCAATTCCAGTTGGAGAAAACTGGTCATTTTTACAATCAAGAAACGGAGATAAAGTTGACGTTTACGGATTTGAAGTTGCTTTTCAACGTCAGTTAGATTTCTTGCCAGGTAAATTCTTAAAAGGTTTCGGTATTTATTTGAACTATACGTACACAAAATCTAAAGCAAGAGGTATTGCCGATGAAGATGGAAACGAAAGAAACAATATCAGTCTTCCTGGAACAACTCCGCATATGTTTAACGGATCTTTATCTTGGGAAAACAAACGTTTTTCTGCTAGAATCTCAACAAACTTTACATCTGATTATTTAGATGAATTAGGTTCTGAGTCTTACAAAGACAGTTACTATGACAAGCAATTTTTCTTAGATGCAAATGCTTCTTATAAAATTACTCCAAAATTGCGCTTTTTTGCTGAAGCTAACAACTTAACGAATCAGCCGTTACGTTATTACCAAGGTATCGAAGCTCACACAAAACAAGCTGAATATTACCAAGCTCGTTACAATTTCGGATTGAAATTAGACTTGTAATCTACAACTTTTAAAAATTCTTACATTAGACAGAGTTTAATCGCTCTGTCTAATTGCATTAAAATATATTACACAAATGAAAAATAAATCTTTAGTTGCTCTTTTATTGTTAAGCATTTCTTTTACAGCTTGTAAAGACGACAAATTAGCGCCAATTCAGCCAAATGCAGTTAAACCAACAGCTGTTACAGAAGCTTTGCCTCACGATACAGACGATCCTTCAATTTGGATTAATCCAGCAGATGCTACAAAAAGTATCATTGTTGGAACAGATAAAGATACTGATGGCGGTTTGTACGCTTTTGATTTGAATGGAAAAATCCTTAAAAAATCAATTACTTTAAAACGTCCAAACAATGTTGATATCGCTTACGGATTAATCATTGATGGAAAAAAAGTAGACGTTGCTGTAACTACAGAACGTGAAGAAAATAAAATCAGAATCTTTAGTTTACCTGATTTAGAACCAATTGATAACGGCGGAATTCCTGTTTTTGAAGGAGAAGCACAACGCGACCCAATGGGAATTGCTTTGTACACTCGTAAAACTGACGGAAAGATTTTTGCTATTGTGGGAAGAAAAACTGGACCTTCTGGAAGTTATTTATGGCAATATGAACTTTCTGGAAACGGAAAATTTGCTGCTGCAAAAGTCGTTCGTAAATTCGGAAATTACAGCGGTAAAAAAGAAATCGAAGCCATTGCAGTTGATAACGAATTAGGAACGGTTTTATATTGTGACGAACAATTTGGAATTAGAAAATACAAAGCAGATCCAGCTTTAAACGACAATAAAGAACTGGCTCTTTTCGGGCAAACAGATTTTAAAGCGGATAATGAAGGAATCGCAATCTACAAGAAAACAGATTCTACAGGATATATTTTAGTGTCAAATCAGCAAGCAAATACTTTTATGGTTTACCCAAGAGAAGGTGCAAAAGGAAATCCAAACAGTTATCCGTTATTGGCAGAAATTCCAACTTCTACTGTAGAATGTGACGGTGCAGATGTAACTAGCATTAACTTAGGCGGAGCTTACAAAAATGGACTTTTTGTAGCGATGAGCAACGGAATGACTTTCCACTATTATGCTTGGGATTTGATTCAAAAAAGAATCGACGAAGCGAAAAAATAATTTATTTTTTTTTGAGGTTTTTCAGTCGCAGTTTTCAGTGTTCTATTTATTTTTTTTATTTTTTTTTACTGCGATTGGAAACCAAACAAAAAAGCTGTTCATCTCTGAACAGCTTTTTTTTATTTGAATTAATGAAATTCCTTTTATTCTGTAATTGGCGCTCCTGCTAAGATTTCAGCATTTGCAAACTCTTCAAATTTGGCAAAATTAGCTTTGAATTTCTGAGCCAATTCTAACGCTTTTTTATCGTATAAATCTTTGTCTTCCCAAGTATTTCTAGGATTTAAAATTTCCTCAGGAACATTCGGACAAGATTGTGGTTTTGCAATTCCAAAAACGGTATGGTTAACGTATTCAACATTATCCAATTCACCTTTTAAAGCTGCAGTAATCATTGCACGAGTATATTTCAATTTCATACGGCTTCCTGTTCCGTAAGGTCCACCAGTCCATCCTGTGTTGATTAACCAAACTTTTACGCCAGCATCTTTCATTTTTTTGCTCAACATTTCAGCATAACGCGTTGGATGTAAAGGCATAAATGGCGCTCCAAAACAAGCAGAGAAATTAGGTTGTGGTTCTGTAACTCCTGCTTCTGTTCCAGCAACTTTTGCCGTATATCCAGAAATAAAGTGGTAAGCAGCCTGACCTGGAGTCAATTTTGAAATTGGAGGCAAAATTCCGAAAGAATCAGCCGTTAAGAAAAATATATTTTTAGGATTTTGGCCAACCAAACCTGGCTGTACATTATCAATATGTGTTATTGGGTAACTTACACGAGTATTTTGCGTGATTGAAACATCATCGTAATCAACTTCGTTTGTTCCAGCTTTGAAAACTACATTTTCTAAAAGCGCTCCTTTTTTGATTGCTCTAAAAATGTCTGGTTCATTTTCTTCAGTCAAGTTAATTACTTTAGCGTAACATCCGCCTTCGAAATTGAAAACTGTATTTTCGTTTGTCCATCCGTGTTCATCGTCTCCGATTAATTTACGTTCTGGATCTGCAGATAAAGTTGTTTTTCCTGTTCCAGATAAACCGAAGAAAATAGCTGTGTCTCCGTCTTCTCCAACATTCGCACTACAGTGCATTGGAAGTGTATTTTTGAAAACTGGAAGAATAAAGTTCAAGGCAGAAAAAATTCCTTTTTTCATTTCTCCTGTGTAACCAGTTCCACCAATTAAAGCGATTTTTCTAGTAAAATTTAAAATAGCAAAATTAGACTGACGCGTTCCGTCTACTGCAGGATCTGCCATAAAACTCGGAGCACAAACTACGGTCCATTCTGGAGAAAAATTAGCTAATTCAGATTCTTCTGGACGTAAGAACATATTGTAGCAAAACAAATTTGACCAAGCTGTTTCTGTTACAACACGTACATTCAATCTATAATTTGCATCAGAACACACATAAGAATCACGAACAAAAACTTCTTTGTCTGATAAAAATGCTGTTACCTTATTATAAAGCTTATCAAAAGCTTGAGGTTCAAACGGGATATTTACATTTCCCCACCAAACTTGATCGTTTGTTACTTCGTCTTTTACAATAAAACGATCCTGTGGAGAACGACCTGTAAATTCACCTGTATTAATTGCTAACGCTCCGGTAGAATTCTCAACACCTTGTCCTGATTGCAACGTAATAGCATGTAATTCGTCTGCTGATAGTTGATAACGAACTTTTGCATTTTCAATTCCTAAGTCTTTTAACGAAATCGATTGCGCGAAAACTGTGTTAGTGTCCATAAATTTAAGTTATGTTGTGGTTTTTGTTTAAAGCAAAATTACAGATTAATTTTTATTTGACTCAAAATACTCAAATTTCACTCTGATTTATATCATAAAAGTAAAATTTCACTTTAAAAAAAATAAAAACAAAAAAATAAGCGCCTTTAATTTGTTTATTGTCAGCTCAATACGCAACATTTGTTATATTATTTTTGTTTAAAAACAGAAAACAACAAAAAATCACATAAATAAAGCCATATGTTATTTATGTGACAAAATTAAAGATTAATTCTTAGACAGAATTTTTTTTTCGGGATTTTATGATTTTCGCTTCAAAATCGTAAAGAATAATAGCGCCCAACCAATAATTAATAGAAAACCACCTATTGGCGTTGCGAATACGATAATTTTAGAATAAAACAATGTGTAGTCTTTTGTAGCTACCAAATAGATTGAACCGCTAAAAAGAACAACACCAGCAACTATAAAATTGTAGATTGTTTTTAGTGTTTTTTCGGCAAGGTCTTTTTGGGTAGACAAAAAGAAAAGAAAAAGTGCATGATACATTTGATAACGAACACCAACTTCAAAAGTATTTAATTGATCAACTGAAAGGTATTTTTTTAATAAATGAGCTCCAAAAGCACCCAAAATAATAGCTAACATACCTATAAAAGCTCCAGTAAGAACAAGTTTTCTTTTCATGATTTATATCTTTTGAAATTTCAAACAAAAATAATTCAAAGCATTCAAAAAACCGCTTCCGTTTGAATATTATTTAGAACAAAATCAAATTATTTTTTATTTCAATTTTATACCAAAATTATCTTTTATTTAATTAAAATTGTTACATTTATAACATTTAAATATATTTGTGTTAAATATTTAAGACATGAGAAACGTTTTAATAATTGGAGCAGGAAGATCTGCATCGTCTTTGATTCGCTATTTATTATCAAAATCTAATGAAGAACAACTGCATATAACGGTAGCTGATCTTTCATTGTCTTTAGCAAAAGCTAAAACGCAAGGACATCCGAATGCCACTCCTCTTGCCTTGGATATTTTCAATTCTGTAGAAAGAAAAAAAGCGATTGAAAATGCTTCTATAGTAATTTCGATGCTTCCGGCGCATTTGCATATCGAAATTGCAAAAGATTGCCTAGAATTCAAAAAACATTTGGTTACGGCTTCCTACATAAGTGATCCGATGCAGGCTTTAAACGAAGAAGCAATAAAGAACAATTTGATTTTTATGAATGAAATTGGTCTTGATCCTGGAATCGATCATATGAGCGCCATGAAGGTTATTGATGAAATTCGGGCAAAAGGTGGAAAAATGCTTTTGTTTGAATCTTTTTGCGGCGGACTTGTAGCTCCAGAATCTGACAATAATTTATGGAATTACAAATTTACTTGGGCGCCTCGAAATGTTGTGTTAGCAGGACAAGGCGGCGCAGCAAAATTTATTCAAGAAGGAACTTATAAATATATTCCGTACAGCGCTTTATTTCGCAGAACTGAATTTCTGGAAGTGGAAGGTTACGGAAAATTCGAAGCATATTCAAATCGAGATTCTCTCAAATACAGATCCATTTATGGTTTGGATGATATTTTGACTTTGTACAGAGGAACGATCAGAAGAGTTGGATATTCGAGAGCATGGAATATGTTTGTACAACTCGGAATGACGGATGACAGTTATGTTATTGAAGGTTCTGAAGATATGAGTTATCGTCAGTTTATCAATTCTTTTTTGCCTTATCATCCGACAGATTCTGTGGAAATTAAAACTAGATTGATTTTAAAAATCGATCAAGACGATATTATGTGGGATAAACTTTTAGAACTAGATTTATTCAATCCAAACAAAAAAGTAAATCTTCCGCACGCAACTCCGGCACAAATTCTAGAAAAAATCTTGACCGACAGCTGGGCTTTAGAACCAGACGACAAAGACATGATTGTGATGTATCATAAATTTGGTTATGAATTGAACGGAGAAAAAAAACAAATCGACTCTAAAATGGTTTGCATTGGCGACGACCAAACCTATACCGCGATGGCAAAAACAGTCGGACTTCCAGTTGCAATTGCCACTTTATTGATTTTAAACGGAAAAATAACAACTCCTGGCGTTCAGCTTCCGATAAAAAAAGAAGTTTACGAACCGATTTTGAAAGAATTAGAAGAATACGGCGTTATTTTTAATGAACAAAAAGTACCGTATTTTGGATATAATCCAGATCTATTTTAGTCTGGATTCTGCATGTTTTTTTAGATTTTTTTTTAGTTTGTAATTTTATCCGCTTCCAAAATTCTGAAAGCGGATTTTTTTTTTTGGAGGAGCAAAGGTTTAGAGGGACAAAGGTTCAAAGGTTTCTCAAGTCTCAATGTTTGTCAAAGTTCAAAACTTTGACAAAGAGAAAAAACCTCTGAACCTCTGAACCTTTAAAAGAATTTATTTAGCTCCTTGAACTGTAATAGGCAGATTATACATTACTCGCACAGGTTTTCCTCCTTCAGAAGCAGGAATCCATTTTGGAGAAAGTTTCAAAACACGAACGGCTTCTTCTCCTGCTCCATTGCCCAACTTATCTCTTAAAATTTTGATATCAGTTAGAGAACCATCGGTTTCAACCATAAATTGAAGATAAACTTTTCCGTTTAACTTTTGTTTTGACACTTCAGCTGGCATTTTATAATTCTGACCAACAAACATATAGAACTTTTCTATTCCACCAGGAAATTGTGGTTCTTTTACGCTTGTTGAATCGTAACTGACTTTATAATCCTTTTGTTTTTTTGAATTTATACTTGATTGTGAAATTGCTTCTGTACTAAAAACAAACAGCAACATAACAAAAACAGCAGTTGTAGATACAACTTTCAAAATCATTTTAATTGGAGAAACTTCTTTAGTCATCATAAGTAAACGTTTTTTTGTGATTAAATAATTAATATTACTGGCAAGAGAAACTGTATTTTTATGAGAAGCAAAATCCAACAGAAGATTTTGATAATTTTGAACTTCACCAAATTGCTTGTTTACAGCTTCATCTGCTAAAAATTCGTGATTGAGTTTAATTGCTTTTTCATAGAGCAGAAACATCGGATTAAACCAAAACACGATTTGCATAACCTCAACAAATAGAATATCCAAAGTATGTTTTTGTTCTAAATGTGCTTTTTCGTGCGCTATTAATTCTGATGGAATTTTACCATTTTTAAAATCTTCTTGATTGATAAAAATGGCATTCCAAAACGAATGTGGCAAAACAGGTTCTTTTGTCAAAACAACTTTTTGTCCTTTAACAATTTCAACTTTATTCTTTTTCATTCTGAGATAAAAAGAAAACACATTTCGCACAAAACGAACAATTAAAATTGCTGCAATTACAACATAAACAACACTCAAAAAGTACGTTAGAATCTCGCTGTAATTTATTTTGTTTAAAACCGATCTATCTGCCACAATCATGATTCCATCCAATTGGATAGTCGTGATTTTCGTTGAAAAAGGAGAATCAATCGAAAACAACTGAAGCGGAATCGTTAAACTAAAAACAATGCTTGCGAGCAAATAAGCACGATTAAAACGAAACATTTTTTCGTTCTCCAACAGTATTTTATAAACTGCAAAAAACACCATAAGCAGCAAACCTGATTTTAAAAGATATGTTATCATTTTTTCTTTTTTTGAATTTCTGAATCGATTATTTTTTTAAGATCTTCCAATTCTGAAGCCGACAAATTGGTTTCGGTTGTAAAAAACGAAGCAAATTGCGAAGCCGAATTATTAAAGAAACTACTAATTAATCCTTTTACGTGTTTCGAGAAATAATCTGTTTTTTTCACCAAAGGATAATATTCTCTCGAATTTCCGAATTCGTTGTACGCCACAAATTTCTTGTCGATCATTCGTTTTAGAAGCGTTGCTACAGTTGTCGTTGCTGGTTTTGGATCTGCATATGCCTCCAGCAAATCTTTCATGAATGCTTTTTCAAGCTTCCATAAATGTTCCATTAATTGTTCTTCTGCGTTTGATAATTGTGTCATTTTTTAATATTTTCAAGTTTTTCTGTTTCCGACAATTCTTTCTTATAAGTCTCTAAATTCCATTCTATATTCATTTTTGCAGCATATTCTGCCATAGTTCCAAGTCCGACCTCTGCGCGCCTTTTATCTACATTATCCGGATCTATCATAGGCGATATATACATTTTATTAGTCTTTTTATTTTTGGCAGCCTGACTTCCATAAATTTGTTTTCTACCTTCTCTCAAAGCAATTCTGTCTTCTAGATAAGCTAAATTAGCAGGATTTGCGTTGCCTTTTTTGACCGCTTCTCTCATCATTGGCAAATACTTTTGCTGGTATTTTAAATCAGAATGCTGAATCACCAAAAACAAGGTTTGATTGGCCTGTGTTCCAACAAGATTTTTTCCTACCCATCCTTTTTCGTCCAGTATTTTTATAACCTTAATGAGATTAATACTGTCTTTCTTTTCCATAATTTTACCAATGCTGTCAATTTTTCGCTTATCTGGTTTTGGAGCTTTATAGACATTCATAAATTCTCCACGAATTTCCTGATCTTCAGCATAAATCTCCAAAAGTTCTTTTTCCAGCACCTTATCATAATTTGCTCCAAGAACATCTAATTTCTTTTGCAATTTATCAATTGTTTTTTTCCATTCTTTCTCTGTATGAAGACGTTTCAAATCGCCGTCTACCTGCATATGCGCAATACCTTCGTATCCGTTATCAATAGCAAGATTCAGCCATTTAAATGCTTTTTTATTTTCTAAAGCCAAAGACGCAGAACATCCTGCATTGTATAAATCACCCGAATCTTTCTGTTCTATCTTAAAGGCTTTTTCGTAATAACTTACAGACAATTTATAATTTTCTGCTGTGTAACAAGAATCTGCTTTTTGAACCCACTCTTTGTAAGTTTGAGCCTGAGCAAAAAAACAGTTGATAACGATAAAAAAGAAAGCAAATAATTTTTTCATAGAGCTAAAAAGTTAGTGGTTTTTCAAATTATCAAATTCTACAATCATAGACATTGCTCTACAAATGTAGAGTTAAAATTTTAATATGCAAGAAAAAGTTTAATTTTTTTTCAGACTCTGAAGTACTAAGTTGCTAATTTTTAGATACAAAGTGCCAAAGATCCTAACAAACAGAGGTTGTTTGCTTTGCGAAAAAATATAACGTAAAATGAATTGTCTCCAGCTTTAGCGGGAGATTATGAAGAGAAAATATATTGGCTTTAGCCAAATTTTCGTAATTGTTTATATTAAGAATCTCTGTCAAAGCTTAAAATTTTGACAAACGAAAAAAACTTAGTCACACAGAATCTTAGCAACTTAGAGCCTCAATAAAGAAAGCGTTCGCTCCACTTCTTCTAGATCAATATAAAAGTTTTCTTCTTTTTGAATTCCGACAACAAAACTGTAGTTGATGTTTTCCATGTCGGTTGTATTTTTAATAACTGCGCTAAAACGAGTTGGAGGCTGAAGAACTAAAACCGAAGAACCTGGTTCGAGCATCATTAAACCGTGAAATAAATGACTTCCTTCTATTCCAATAAGAACTTTGGCGCCTGAACAAGCCGCCAATATTTCTGAAGCCGTATTTTGGGTTACGTCTACAATTTTAAATCCGTATTTTTCTCGAAGTTGTTCTGCAATTTCTAGTTCGTTTAACATAACGCGTGAAATTCCCGAATTGCGTCTTAAAATAAAAACTCCGGGATGAGAATTTGCTGGAAATCGAGCTAATAATTTTGCTCTATTTGCCGCAAATCTGAGATGTTTGTTTTCGTTATTTCCCCAATTATCATCAAACAAAACTGCATTTTTAAGATAAGCAGCGTTAGTTCGAATCGGGTTCATTTCTAAAAATGATTCGTATTCTTCCATGTGCGAATACGGAATAATATTGGAAGTTACTGGAGTTCCTTCGGCTGAAGCCAAAGCATAATTAGCGCAATCATCTGTAAGCCAAAGTCCAAAATATTGATTTCCTTCAGAAGTGCTGTAAAGCGCCGCATGATCAATTTCCGTATTCATTAGAACCTTCGGAAAATAATTCATTTTTTTTGAAATTTGAAAAGCTGGATGAAGTCTAAAACTGTGAAGTCCTTTATAAAGAAAACCATTAATCATCCAAGTTTCTTTGAGTTTATAAGCACGTGTTGGCGCATGTTCAATCTCAAAACCGCCATGCATTTCTTTAAACGGATCATCTGTATAAGCCGTACCTGTTATACGCTCTAATTGACCTTCTAAAAAAAAAGCTTTTGAAGATATAGTGGTATTTCCTTCCGCAATTTGCCACGATTTTACAGCTAGACTTTCTAGAACTTTTCCTTCTCGAAACATCGAATGGCACTTCTTCAGCCCTTTAAGATATCTTGTGTATGCTATAGGCGAAAAGCTAATCTTTTTTTCAACTGAATCCATTTTTCAATATTAAAGTCAACATTAAAATAACATTAAAAAGTTTTTACAAAACATTATTATTTTTAATAGAAAATGGGACTTGCTAGTAAAAAAACCAAATTTAAGTTAATTTATCTAACAAAACACAAAGTCAACATTAAAATTTTAATATTAAAAAAGTCAGATTTCAAACCTTTAAAAACAAAAAAATCCGCTCATTTCTGAACGGATTTATAATGAAGTTAACTTTGTCAAAGTTTAAAACTTTGACAAAGTTCTACATCTAAAAACTTTGCGACCTTGCGCCTTTGCGAGCAAAAAACACAGCGAACTTTGCGTAAATTCTTAGCGCTCTTTGCGTTAAAAAATCACCTAGAAAGTTCTACAAAATACTTGTAAAACAACGGAATCGTTTCAATTCCTTTCAAGTAATTAAAGATTCCGAAATGCTCGTTTGGTGAGTGAATAGCATCAGAATCTAAACCAAATCCCATTAAGATTGTTTTGCTTTTTAATTCCTTTTCAAACAAAGCCACAATTGGAATACTTCCGCCAGAACGAACCGGAATTGCAGGAACTCCAAACGTTTCTGTATACGCTTTATTAGCGGCTTGATATCCGATACTGTCAATTGGCGTTACATAACCCTGACCACCGTGATGCGGCGTTACTTTTACCGTAACTCCAGCTGGCGCAATACTTGTAAAATGCTTAGTGAAAAGCTCTGTAATTTCTTCCCATTCCTGATTTGGAACCAAACGCATCGAGATTTTAGCAAAAGCTTTACTCGCAATAACCGTTTTTGCACCTTCGCCAGTATAACCGCCCCAGATTCCGTTTACGTCTAATGTCGGACGAATTGAGTTGCGCTCGTTGGTTACATAACCTTTTTCACCATAAACATCAGCAATGTTTAAAGCATTTTTATATTTTTCTAAACTAAAAGGCGCTTTTGCCATTTCAGCTCTTTCTTCTGCAGATAATTCCTGAACTTTATCGTAGAAACCTGGAATCGTAATATGATTGTTTTCATCGTGAAGCGAAGCAATCATTTTCGCCAAAATATTAATCGGATTCGCCACAGCGCCACCGTATAAACCAGAATGCAAATCGCGGTTTGGACCTGTAACTTCTACCTCAACATAACTCAAACCTCTTAAACCTGTCGTAATAGATGGTTGTTGGTTAGAAATCATTCCTGTATCTGAAATTAAAATAACGTCGTTTTTCAGTTTTTCCTGATTGCGTTCTACAAACCAAGCCAAACTTGCCGAACCTACTTCTTCTTCACCTTCGATCATGAATTTTACGTTACAAGGCAAATTATTTGTTTGCACCATATATTCTAGCGCTTTTACGTGCATGTACATCTGACCTTTGTCGTCACACGCTCCACGCGCAAATATCGCGCCTTCTGGGTGAATATCTGTAGTTTTGATAACAGGTTCAAAAGGTGGTGAAGTCCATAATTCTAATGGATCTGGCGGTTGTACGTCGTAGTGACCGTAAACTAAAACCGTTGGAAGATTTGGATCTATAATTTTCTCTCCGTAGATAATTGGGTAACCTGGAGTGTCGCAAACTTCGACTAAATCGCAGCCTGCTTTAGATAAACTTTCTTTTACAGCCTCTGCTGTGTCAATAACATCTTGAGAATATGCAGTGTCGGCACTTACCGACGGAATCTTTAATAATTCGATCAATTCGTTGATAAACCGATCTTTATGTTGTTGAACGTAGGACTTAATATTTTCCATTTAAATTATTTTTATAGAAAACCAAATGTACAAAAAAGAGAATTAATAATTTTTTTGAAATTTTTCTTTGAATATTCGAAAGTATGCTTATCTTTGCACCCACAATTCCGCGGATATGGTGAAATTGGTAGACATGCCAGACTTAGGATCTGGTGCCGCAAGGCGTGTAGGTTCGAGTCCTATTATCCGCACTAAAAAAGCTTCTGAATATTTTTTCAGAAGCTTTTTTGTTTTGGAGATATTTTGATTTTTTGTTGTTAAAGTTGTTGATAAAGATTTTAATACGATACTACATTTATTCTTAGTCTTTTTTATTTTTGAGAAAGACCTAAATAAAGTTTTTATTATTCGAATAAATTAAATCTTACCAAAATGGCAACACTTAATCCAAAAGACTACATATATAATGTTGCAAAAGATATTCGAAGTATACTCTATTCTTTAAGGAATTTCGAGGCTAATTATTCGGATATAATTAAAGCCATAGATTTAGCAGATCAGCTCTTTTATTTTCAAGATAAAAATCACAGAGATTTTGTTTTTTTAATTGGCATTCCAGATAAAAAATCCAAAGGAACGCCCACACGTTTCCCTATTCAATATACACCTGGAAGTCATGAAACCAAAGCAGTAATTACAGGAGAATTAGATAAAGATCAAATTCTTAAACACCTTATTGATTGGATCAACATAATCAAAGATTATAACTCTGTCAACTTCAACCAAGAAGAAGATTTCTTAAGAAACTATGAAGAAGAAATTTTTTCAGATTTTGAGATTATTGATGATGATGCAGAAGCGAAGCCTTTCGACTCTAATCAGCAAATAATTTTATATACTTTTCTACAAGCAACAATAAATTATTTAGAAAAAGAATATACAAATAATGAAATTGTAGACGAAATTATAGACGAAGCAAATTCCCTTAAAAATGAAATCCCTACACTAACAAAGCGAATTGCAAGCAAGAGATTCTCTCAAGTTCTTGCAAAAATAAAAAAATTCAATCCTATAACTTTTAAAGACGTATATGACGTCGCAAAAAAAGAAGTCATAAAATATCTTTTATTAAAAGGCGTAGAAACATTACCTAGATTAGTTAATACTATTTCAAACTTCTTAGGAAGTTAAACCAATTTCACATTCTTGTCATTCCGAGGAACGAAGGAATCTCACGCGCAAATCGACAAAGATTGACGCTTTTCTGTGTGGATTTATAGTGAGATTCCTTCGTTCCTCTGAATGACAAAAAATGACGATTATGATTGCGAAAATGGATTAAAATCCATCCCTACAATATAATTTGTTCCTTTGGAACGCTATATAAAATTCCGAAGAAATGATTTATTTTGTAGCAAGGGATTTCAATCCCTTGAAACACAAAGTAACCACAAAGATATCACCTTGACGAAAGGAGCCTTTCAGCAAACCAACAGTTTGTACACATGAAAAAAATTGCGGAAATCACTCTGGAATTTTTTGTCGGTTTTGCTTTTTAGTTTCTCCTTTCGTCGAAATGAATATCTTAAAACATAATGCTCTTTCTTATTCCACTTCCAAATACGGATGTAAAATTTCGGCTAATTCAGTCAGCCAATAAAATCCTTTTTTGAGGTTTTCTTTTTGTGAGTATGCCGTTTCTTCTTCCATAACCAAACTTAAAGCAATTACATAAGTTAATTGTCTTATCGCTTTTGCCAAATCTTTGGCATCAATTACATTATTAAAAAAATCTAAGAGTCTTTTTTCTGTTTCTTTCGAAAGATCATTTGTAGCCATTGTCTTATTTTTTTATTTGAAGCAAATATAATAATTTGTAGGCATGTATGCTATCGAAAGCGAAATAAATCTTTCCACTTTTGAAATATGAACATTTCAGAAGAAAATTATATTATAAATCTTGGCATTCACATTAGACAATTACGTGAAAAAAAAGACTTATCGCAGCAAGATTTAGCTGATGATTCTGGCATGACTAAATCTCAAATAGCAAGAATAGAAACCGCTAAAATTAATACTTCAATAAAAACTCTCGTAAAAATTGCAAAAGGGTTAGATATTGAACCTAAAGAGTTGCTTGATTTTCCTTTGAAATAATAATTCGGCTAAAGCCTTTCCCTATCAAACATAAAAAACCTCCAGTTAAAACTGGAGGCAATTCATTTATTATTAGATTTGTTTATAAATGATTTTAACCAAATGAAAATATCGAAGAGAAGAAAAATTGGATTTTTTATAATTATAATCTTAAGTGTATTTGTTTTAATTGGCTATTTCAATTTCAAAGGTTTTCAGGTTAAGTTTTACAATAAAACTGGAGAAGATATTGATTCTTTAGTAATTGCGGGAACTTTCATTGGATCTTTAAAAAAAGGTGAATCGACAGAATATATTAGTTTTAAAGAATTTGAATTTGCTGATAATTTTCCATACGAACAAATTAGCGGATTTATGAAAAACAAAAAAATACACCAAGACTATTGGAGTGATTGCGGAGAAGGAAGAGAAACAAGATCTAAAGGAACTTATTCTTTTGACTTGAAAAAAGATGCACGACTTATAGATACGACTTGCTTTTATCTAGTAGGGCATAATGAAAAAATATTCTGGGAAGAAAAATAAAAAACCTCCAGCTAAAGCAGGAGGCAATTCATATAAATTTATTATTTAATGAAGTAAATCCGTCTAGTTTGTCATTCTGAGGAACGAAGAATCTTCGTAAGAAGCTCAACAAAGATTGGGAATTTACTTTGCGGAGTTACTTGTGGAGATTCTTCGTTCCTCAGAATGAAATACTTTGTGGTTAAAATGTGGAAAAAGCTTAGCGGAGTTACTTGCAAAGATTTCTCCTCACCTCGAAATGACAATACTTTATGGTTAATTAATTGCGAAAAAAAACCTTTGTCAAAGTTTAAAACTTTGACAAAGGTTTTTCATATAGTTTGGAATTAAAATTATTGGAATTTATTTTCCCAATAACTCAATTATCTTATCGACATTAATTTCACTGTAATCATTAATATAAAAATCACATACAGGAAGTTGTTCTTTTGTATGCGTACTCAAAACGCCTACGACTTTCATTCCGGCATTTAATCCCGCTGTAACGCCTGAAAAAGAATCTTCGAAAACCACACAATCAGACGGAGAAACACCAACACGTTCTGCAGATTTTAAATATACTTCGGGATTTGGTTTATGAAACGTTACATCTTCGCTTGACATCATCGAATCCATTTTGTCTGAGATTTTCAGTGCATTTGCAATCAAATCTAGATTCGCACGCGGCGCTGAAGTTGCAACAGCCGTTTTAAATCCGCGAGATTTTAATTCGCTTAAAAAATCCAAATAATGCGGAATCGTATCGACTTTGTCTTTATATATTTCACGAAACATTCCTTCTTTTTCGTCTTCGAGTTTTAAGAGTTCTTCTCCCGCAATCGGGCGCTTGAAGAAATGCGTCATAATATAACTGTTATGTTTTCCGTACATATGTTCTTCAAATTCTTCATTGGTATAAGGAACATTATATTTATCGAAAAACGCCTCAAAAGCTTTAACATGATGCGGATTAGTGTGCGATATCACGCCATCCATATCAAAAATTACACATTGCTGGCTCATATTTTTATTTGTTTTTTAATGATTGCAAGATAAGTTTTTCCGCAGAGTTCCGCAGAGGTTTTTCGCGGAGATTCCCAGCATTTTTTAAATTACTATTTGTCATCCTGAGGAACGAAGGATCATACTAGAAGCTCCACAAAGTAATTTCATAAGGCAAGTTGCCAATCTTTGCAGAATCCCGTGTGTGATCCTTCGTTCCTCAGGATGACAAACTGTGCGCAAAGAACTTGAAACTTTAAACCTGAAACAAAATCTTTACCCAATCCAAATCTTGCTTTTCACCAAAGTCATAGTTTGTCTCAAATGCTGATTACAAGCAATCAGAATAATCAAAACCACCAAACCATAACCAACGACAGTATAAATTTCCATATCGGCCAATAAAGTGGCTTGTTTGGCAACTGTTCCGAAGACTTTTTTCAAGGCCAAAGTATTGGCATTATCTGCAGAATATCCTTTTGCCATAAAACTCTGCGCTGTTGCAGTTATCGTTTGTTGCGCTTCGGGATTTTCTCCCGTTACAAACTGACTTAGTTTTAAAAAATGTTTTTTATTTAGAAAAACCATTGCATTCTGCATCACACAAAAACCGATTGTACTTCCCCAAAAACGACCAGAAACTCCAACAATTCCAGAAGAAACGGCCATATTTGCCGGAACCGAAGATGTAGTAAATAATATTAAAGGAACGAATAAAAATCCAACGCCAATTCCTTGTAAAATGTATGGAATTATAATATCACTCAACGCAACATCGGGCACAAAAAGAAACGTAAACCAAAAATGAAAAATGGCAATTAACGTAAAACCAATCATAAAAATGATTTTGGTCGAAATAGATTTCATCAGAAAAAATGCGGCTAAAATAAGTCCGATTACATTTCCTAAACCGTTTATATATTGCACGCCCGCAACGCGCGATGGATCCCAATTCCAGATAGAAAACATTGCCGAATGGCATAAACTCAGCGTTGCTCTGCTAATATAAAAAAGGAAAAACAATAAAAACCCTATTCGCAGATTAGCGTATTTTATCACTTCAAAATTAAAACTTGGTCTTTTTACCAAACGTTCTTTAAAGATAAATAATCCGCCCGTAATCAGCGATATCATTAGCATTAAAACCATTTCTGAAGATTGAAACCAGTATTTCTTTTCGGCATAAACGAAAAAATAGGCACCGCAAAGAATAGAAATTAAAACCAAAAAATAACTCATCCAGTCGATTTGATACAACGGAATTTTCTTTGTAATTCGGTGCCCTCTGAAAGTAACTAAGATTAAAAATACATTGAGAACCTGCAATCCGCCTGAAACATACAGCATGTATTTCCAGTCGTAATGATCTAGAAACCAAACGGCAATATTCATAATAAAGGGCGTGGACAACAACAGCGAGCCATAATAAAATGAAAACCCGATGATAATAGCATTTTTAGAATTAAACTGCTCAATAAGCAATTGCCTGATTGTAATTACCGGAAGCGCCATCAAGATTCCCTCTGCAACTCTCATCAATAAAAAAACCGAAAAATTGGTAATATAAGCCGATGTAACAATCGTAATTCCGATCAAGGAATATAATGCCATCAGGTAATTTTTGGCAGGAAAAAAACTCGAAAATCGGCTTTCTATTAAAATCGTTGCCAGCAAAGTTCCATACGTAACGCACATCGCAAACTGCAAATCTTCGGGCTCAATGTCCAGAAAACTTGCCGCATATGTTACGTTTGACGTATAAACTCCCAATAAAATCATGGAATGCAACAAACAGACGAACAAAATAATAATGATCGCCCATTTTGGAACCCATGATTTAAATATACTTTTATCTTCCATTTTATTTGTGCGCAGCAACAACCGTAATGTTCATTCCTGCTCTTAAAAAATCGGTTTGTTTATCGTTGTCTTTCAACTGAATTCGAACTGGAATTCTTTGTTCGATTTTTACGAAGTTTCCTGTTGCATTATCTGGAGGAAGCAATGAAAATCTCGCGCCACTCGCAGGCGATAATGAAGCAATTGTTCCTTCAAAAACTTTGTCGCTTACGGCATCTGCTTTTATTTCAACTTCTTGTCCAACGGTTAAATATTGTAATTGCGTTTCTTTAAAATTGGCTGTAATCCATTTTTCTTTACTTACAATAGAAAGCAAAGATTGACCTTCTTTTACCAATTGTCCAGGCTGTAAAGTTCGTTTTCCAACCCAACCATCATACGGCGCTGTGATTATCGTGTACGAAAGAAACAATGCAGCATTGTCAGCCACAGCTTGTTTTGAAGCAATATTGGTTTGCGTTGTCGGAACATTTGCTTCTGCAACAGAAGTGCTTAAAGTCGCAGAATGAATTCTATTTTTCATTTCCTGAAAATGCGCCTGTGCCGATTCGTAATCTGCCTTTACTCTTTCTAATTGCTGAGAAGTAGCCGCTTCGTCTTTTACCAAAGCCTTATACCTTTCGTATTCTAATTTTGTTTTCCAAAGATTCGATTTTGCACCTTCTAACTGTGATTCGTTAATTGCCGTTGCACTTGCTGTTGTAACCGCATTTTTTTGCGCCACAACATTGTTTTGCTGCGCATTTTGAACATCGGCAAGCGCCACATTCAATTTTGATTTATATTCTCGATTGTCAATTACAACCAAAGTATCGCCTTTATGCACAAACTGATTTTCGTTAAATCGAACTTCTTGCACATAACCCGTAATACGCGACATAATTGGCGTTACATATTGTTCGACCTGCGCATCATTGGTTTCTTCGTGATTTCTGTTAAATACATAAAACCAAATTCCCAAAATAACTCCGCTTATCACAAGCGCGCACGCAATAACTGTTATTAATATATGAAACGTTCTGTTTCGTCTAGTTTCATTTTTTATCTTAACCATAAACTTTATATCTTTTTTTGTCTAATTTTCCCCAGGATTAAAATCCTGCGCTACAATATGAATCGTTCCTTCGGAACTTAAAATCTATTTTTTTTCTATTATCCCCAGGATTAAAATCCTGCGCTACAATATAAATCATTTCTCCGGAACTGAAAATCTATACTCCTTACTCTATTCTCTTGCTTCCAAAACTTCTAACTTTGCGGAAGAATGCCCGCCGTATGAAGCAGCTCATAATGTTTTAAAATCGCATCCAATCGTGTAGAAATCTTATTGTATTTCGCTTGAAGCAAAGCATTATCAGCATCGACCATTTCGGTAATCAAAACCAATTGATTTAAGTATTTCAGCTTTACGATTCGGTAGTTTTCATTGGCTAAATCCAAAGCTTTGTCAACAACCACAAACTTTTCCAATATTTCTTGGTATTGTGTATGCTCTTTATACAGCTTATCCTTAATCTCATCTTTAATAATTTCAGATTGCATTTGCTGCATTTCGATTTTGGTATTCGCCTGCGCAACTTTTGTTTTGTTTTTATATAAAGACGAAAGATCAAAACGCGCCTCGATTCCGACCCGACCTAAAGTATACAAATACGGATTTGGCGGAAAAAATTTATAGTTCGGATAATAAAAACCATAATTGCCGAAGAAGTTTACGCTTGGCAAATAATTTCCTTTAACCAATTTCAGTTCTGTTTTGCTAATGTTTAATTCCTGACTTGCCATTCGCATTTCTTCATTTTGAAAAGCTTTATTCAAATAAAAATCATACGGATCTAAACCGTTTGTTTCGTCTAGATTTGAAGTAGTGTCAATTGCAATTTCTTCGTTTTCAGGAAACTGAATTAAAGTCTTCAGATCGTGAAGTGCGATTTTAATGTTTTTGGAGTTTGTAAGCGCATTCAATTCGCGATCTGAGAGCTGTAATTCGGCACGTATAACCTCATTTTTGGTTACCGTTCCGTGTTTTTGAAGCGATTGCACTTCTTTCAATCGGCTTTTTTCTTCTTTGATGTTTTCTTCAAATATTTTTTGAAGTTCCATCATTTTATAAATCGCCAGATAGTTAGCAACAACTTCCAGTTCAATATCATTTTCTGTTTTTTCCGATTTTATTTTGGCAATTTCGTTTTCCTGATTTGCAATTTTAATCGCATTGTTAATCTTGTTTCCAACGTAAATTGGCATTTTAAAAGTCGAATTTACCTCGTAGATTTCAGGAATTGCTTTTGTAACTTCTTTTCCGCTTAAGAAACCATTTCCTTTAAATTCGGTAATGTTGGTAATTCTCGAATACATGCCGTTTAATTCTACATCCGGCAATCTAAGTTCTTTTCTTTCTTTAATGTTTTGCTCTGCGAGCGTAATCTCTAGTTGAGATTTTAGTACTTTTTTGTTGTTTTCCTTCGCCAGTTTCATTGCTTCTTGTAAAGAAACCGTATGAACTTCTTGAGCTTGTAAGCCATTGAATACTAAAAGGATTAGAAAAATCAATATGCTTTTGAGAAAACAATCTTCTTTAGAGTTTGTTGTTTTAAGGAACATGAATACATAAATATTTTATGCTGCAAAGTTCCTGCATTTTTTCCGTGACTGATAATTCTAAAAAGTCAATAACATATTCATTTCGGACAAATGTTAAAATTGGATTTTCCGAAAACGTTATATTAAAACACTGAAAAACAATTTATTATAAATAATTTGAATTGTGATTGTTTTTTTATTTCTCTCGCAGATTTAGCGGATCAAGCAGATAATTAATGTATTAAATAAAATCTGCACAATCTGCCAAATCTACGGGAAAAAAAAACAATCATTTTCTTTCCAAGATTTCTTTTCCATTTAAGTAATCGGAAGGTCTTTGTCCTAAAATCTTGAAGAATGTATTGCTAAAAGTCGGAACACTATTATAACCAACTTCTTGAGCTACCTCTTTTACAGAAAGTTTTCTTTCTAATAAAAGTTCGATTGCTTTTAAAATTCTTCGAATAGTATAATATTGAATGAACGACATTTTGAGATCTTTTTGAAACAAACGATACAAAGAGCGTTCGCTATAACCAAATTCATGCGCCACATCGGCAAAGAGAATCGTTTCTCCAAGACTGTTTTCGATATAACGAAGAATTTTACCTAATCTTTTATCTTTTGGCTGCGGAAGTTCTAAAGGAAGATTATTTGCACATATTTGAGGCAGAATCGCTTTTATCGCTTTTGCAATGGTAAAGTTTGGAGAACCTTTTTTCAAATCTCCATTCCATTGATTCGTAAAAAGCATCATTTGAAGCAATAAATTATTGACGGGATAAATGCCTTCGTTTTTATAAAACTCATTTTCATCCTTTTCAACCGGAAAATATAAATTTCGCATCATCACGTGTTCCGACTTTGGTTCGATGCTGTGTTCTAATCCAGCGGGAATCCAAATAAAATGTCTTGCAGGGAGAAAGTAGGATTTCGTTTCAGTAGTCACAAAAACCACATCGCCTTCTGCGTATAGCATTTGCGCCTTGTCGTGTTTGTGCGTTGGAACAAGTAATTCACCCATTATATCATGATGACAGTAAATGCTTTTTTTATCAGCGTCTACTTTCTTGATGTAATATTTGTCTACTTTAAAAGTTCCTGGTTCCATAATATAAAGATAGGAGAAATTTAACCGCAAAGCACGCAAGGATTTTTTCTAATGTTACACCCATAAACGCAAAGTTCGCAAAGCTATATGGATATAAAACTTTGCGAACTTTGCGTAAATCTTAGCGTTCTTTGCGGTTAAACTTTATACCATATAAAAACAAAAAAAGCCTTTCCGTTAAGAAAGGCTTTTAACAACTTAGGCGGTCTGGACGGGACTCGAACCCGCGACCCCATGCGTGACAGGCATGTATTCTAACCAACTGAACTACCAAACCCTGCGTTATTGCGAGTGCAAAAATACAACAGAATTTCGTTTCTGCAAGCGTTTTTACGAATAAAATTTGAGAAATTTTTAATTGGTTAAATTCCAATATTTTAAAAATTGGCAACAAAATCAAAAAAGAAGAAGTTTCTTTCTTTTTAACTGTAAAGACAAATCACAATACTAATCTTTGTAGAGTTTCTTGTGAAGATTCTTCGTTCCTCAGAATGACAAACTGTATGGAATTTTGAATTTGAAAAAGAATATAGATCATTGTATTAAACATAAAATTCTCAAGACTTAATGATTATAAATTTTGAGAACTTTTAAAAATCTTAAAAAAAATATCTTGGCGAGCTTTGCGTAAAATCTTTGTGCCCTTTGCGTTAAAAAAAATGGAATTTGTAAAAGGGTATAAATCAAAAAAGCCATCCACAAAAGTGGAAAGCTTTTCATTGGTCTAACTACTAAACCAGCTACGAGTTACAAAGTCGTAGCAAAACAACACAACTAATCTTAGATACCGTATTTGGGCAAAAAAGCCTTTCTGTTACGAAAGGCTTTCCCCAATATTGCGGTCTGGACGGGACTCGAACCCGCGACCCCATGCGTGACAGGCATGTATTCTAACCAACTGAACTACCAAACCTCTGCGTTATTGCGGTTGCAAAGATATAACAGAATTTCATTTCTGCAAGTGTTTTTATAAAAAAAATTAAAAAATTCTTTAAAATATTATCCAAAGTTTTGTTTTTCAACCAAATATGTAGTCAATATTTTTTCAAAATTATCACCAACATTTACCGAAACGTACTTAATTTGGTTCTTTGCGCACGTTAAAGCTAGGTTTTCAAAGTAAGCTTCTACCCTTTTTTCATATTCTGCTTTTACATTATCAGCAAAAATAGAGACCTCTTCTCCCGATTCTAAATCGATGAATTTTCTTGGCGTGTTATCAAAATCAAACTTCATTTCGGTTTGATTGTCAACTACATGAAACAAAACTACTTTATGTTTGTTGTGTTTTAAATGTTGCAATGCGTTGAATAATTTCTCGTCGTCTTCGGTTTGAAACATATCGGTAAACAAAATAATCATCGAACGGCGATGCATTTTCTCAGCAATTTGGTGCAAATACGTAATTGTATCCGTTGTTTTTTTGATTTTTGGCTGAACCAATAATTCTTCTAATTTATTCAAAAGCATTCTATGATGACGATCACTTCCTTTTTCTGGAGCATAATATTCGTATTTATCCGAGAAAACGCTCAAACCAACCGCATCGCGCTGTTTCTTCAAAATATTCATTAAAACCGCCGAAGCCAAAACAGCAAAACCAATCTTCTTTTCATAAAAAGGCTGATTCGATTTGAGTTCTGGATAATGCATTGACGACGAATTATCGACAATCAAATGGCAACGTAGATTGGTTTCTTCCTCAAAACGCTTCGTATATAAACGATCTGTTTTGGCAAATAATTTCCAATCGATATGTTTGGTGCTTTCGCCTGCGTTATACACTTTATGCTCAGCAAATTCAGCCGAAAATCCATGAAACGGACTCTTGTGCATTCCCGATATAAAACCTTCCACAACCTGATTCGCCAGCATTTCGAGGTGCTGAAAACTGGAGACTTTCTCTATTTCCGATTCAATTTTCATTCGGTTTATTTTTTAATATTTTGTGCTTTATAAAGCAAATCTGTCGACTGAAATAATTTGCGTTTCAAGATCGGACTAAAATTAGGATTTTCTTTTAAGAATCGCTGCACTTCATCAAAAGCATATTTCGACGAATAGTTCCCAACAGTATTATCAAGCCAGTCTTTCGGAAAGAAAATATCTCCCGTACGCTGAATTTCGTCTACCAAATCTAATGAAAATCTAATATATTTTTGTGCACTTTCCTGACGAAGCGGATGATTTACGTTTGCCAAACCAACAGAAACCCACGATTCTTTTTCGCGATTCGCGTCGTCTTTTAGTGATTCTATAAAAGCATTTCGAACCGATTCGTCTTTTGATAAAGATGGGAGCAGAAATTCAAATCGTTTCTTTTTATCTGGATTTGAAATTGAATTTCTAGTTTTCTCCAAAATTTCATCAGCTTTTTCATGTTTAAAAATAGCCAGATTCATTGCCATATTGGTGTAATCGTCTTCGTTTAATTTCAAATTCGGAATCGAGATTTCTTTATTCCAAACTTTATATAAACTCACTTTTCCCAAATCTGAATACGCAACCGAACTAAATAAACCGAATAATGTCTTTTTAATATTTGAAGATAAATTAACTTGCAAACGTTCGTACAGAATATCCACAAGCTGTTTCTGCACTTTATTCTGTTGTTTTTCCGTGAAGAATCTCCAATAAATCGTATTCAAATTATTAGAAACAATTCTCAAAACCAATTCATTTTCTTCACTCTGAATTCCCTTTAAAAAACAATCAAAAGCTTTGTCTGGCGAAATATTTCCAATCAAAGTATTTTCGTAAAGATTGCTGTACGCCGAAGCTCGTGCAACCTCATCTTTTAATGTAGCAATATAATTTAAATTATTCCCGTCAAGCGGAAAAACTCCGTATCCAAAACCGTTATAATTGTAAATAACCGTAAGCGGTTTTTCAAGTCCGACTGCTTCTCTTAAAATCAGATTTTTGTCTTTAATATTTGCATTTAAAACCTTTACATTGTCTTTATAAACGAAACCAATCTGAAAAATCTGAGGCCAAATATTGCTAGATTTATCTTCTGCTTTTTGCTCAATTTCAAACTTTTTGATTCGGTTTTTAGAATCATATTCGATTTTATCTGAAAAAATCGCTCTTCCCGATTTGTTTACCCAAACTTCACTCCATTTCTTCATATCTAGAGGCGTTTCGGCATCCAAAATTTCTACGAGATTATTCCAATCGGCATTGTCGTTGGCATATTTTTGAATGTATTTTTGGATTCCTTTCTGAAAAGCTTCCTTTCCCATCGAAGCTTCTAACTGACGCATCATAATGGGCGCTTTATTATAAATCATAGCTCCGTAAAGCGAACCTGCATCTTTTAAATTAGCCAAATGTTGCCTTATTGGATGCGTTCCTAAAGATCGATCTTCCGCGTAAGCGCTACCATAATGCGCCGTAAAAAACTGTAAATTATGATTGACTTTCGGAAAAATCGGATTCATGATTTTGTCTGCCATAAAATTCGCAAAAACCTCTTTCATCCAAACATCATCAAACCATTTCATCGTAACCAAATCGCCAAACCACATATGTGAGGTTTCGTGCGCGATGAGTTTTGCTCGGTTCAATTTCTCGCTGTCGGTTGCGCTGTTGTCCAAAAATAAAGTCGATTCTCTGTATTGTATTGCACCAACATGTTCCATTCCGCCATATTGAAAAACAGGAATTGAAGCAAAATCTAATTTCTGAAACGGGAATTTATAATTGGTATATTTTTCTAAAAAGTCTAAAGATTGCTGATGTAAATTGAAAATAGTATCGGTACTGCTTTCTATTTTCTTTTTATCATTTTCACGATAAAGAAACGTCATTTCTAAACCTGGTTTTTTTGTTACGCTTTTGAATTTTCCAGCTACAAACGAAAACAAATACGTACTCATTTTATCCGATTCTCCAAAAGTATACGATGTAAAATCGCCTTTTTCAACTTTCTCTTTTACATCGGCTGCAGCCAAAACCGACCAATCTTTTGGAACTGAAAGACTCAGTTTATAAGTCGCTTTTATATCTGGCTGATCAAAACACGGAAACAAAGTACTTGCGCGATCTGGAACTAATAAAGTGTAGAGAAAATCATCATTTCTGTTTAAAGATAAATTTCCTGCGATGAATGAAATTGAAATGGTATTTTTTCCAGAAATTAAATTTTCAACAGGAATTACAATATGTCCTTTTTCGCGGACAATTGTAATGTTTTTTCCGTTTGCTGAAATTGATTTTATATTTTGAGATTTCTCTTTAAAATCTAAATATAAAGGCGAACTCAAATCAGACAAAGTCAACTCTAAAGTCAGTTGAGAATTGATATTTTCGCTTTTCTGATTCGGAATTTCAAATGAAAGTCCGTAAGTCACATTTGAAATTTGATGTTTTCTAAATTGAGCCAATTGCTCTGAAACACCTTCTTCTAAAAATAATTTTTCTCCTTTTTTTAATTGTGCAAAATTGGTATTCATCAATAAAAAAGAAAGAAGAAAGCAGTAGAAAATTTTCATTATTAGGAAAGTTAAGATTCGTTAAAAATAAAAAAAAGCAACGACATTAAAACTTTCCATTCGACAGAAAACGAAAAAGGCTTGACGATTGTCAAACCTTTTCCTTTACTAATTCAAAGCTATCCAAAAAAAGAATTATTCTGTTTGTTGAAAATCAAAGCTTAGATCTCCTGCATTGTAATTTGCCGAAACGTTTGTCGGGAAAATTTGTGCAGTTCCAGAAACCCATCTGTATTCATTAAATGTGATGTTTCCTGCAATAATTGGGTAAGTCACATTACTTAAATCTGCTTTGTTTTTTTTGTACCAATCATTAGAATTCATGGTAATCATGTATTTTTTATCTTTATCTAAAACTAATTCACTGATTTCTTTTTTCACTTCAACATCAGCTGTTGCAATATTTATAGATTCAGAACGCAATACAGATTTTGCTGTGTAGTCCCAGATCGTTACGCGCACAGTAGGATTTGTTGCTGGCAATTTTAAAGTGATGGCTTTAATGCTACCTTTTACAGTTGGCGTAAAAACCAAACCGAATTCGTAATCTCCAGCGTTAATAAAATTGGTTACTGTACTGAAACCTGTCGCTGTATAATAAGCCGCTAACGGATTTTCTGTTGCATATGATTTTTTATCCTCTTTATCACTGCTGCACGAAATCGCTAAAATGGCAGTTACTAAAATGGCGAAAATGGTTTTAAACTTTTTCATGATATAAAATTTTGATAGTTCGTGTTTGGTTGAAATTGGTTATGTTAAAAATTATGGCTGAATATTAAAACGTGCACAAACTTCTTCGTAACTCATTTTAGAATAATCCAGTTTTGCTGTTTTTGAAGTTGCCGCAGCCACGCCACCTGGAATCAAAATATATCTCCAGCTAAGTGATGTTGGAAGACCAACTGTTCCCGCTCCATCATGTCTAAATCTAAATAATTTGATTTTTTGTGCGGTTGAAATCGCAGTAATTGTATTTGCAAATCCTCCAGCTGTAGAAGTATAAGGCACCGTGTAAGTTCCTGATCCAAAAGATACATACACCAATATAGTTCCTTTGCTTAGAATATCTGTTGATAATTGTGGCGCATTAATAGTAGTAGACACTCCCGAAGTTCCGTCGATAGTTTCTGCAACTGCTGCTGGCGCAGTTATCCAAGCACTGTAAATAACATTTGCAGTTCCTGCCGCTCCCGCAGCACCGTCGACTCCGTTTGTTCCGTCTGCACCATTAGCACCGTCATCTCCGCTGCATGAAATTGTACTAATTGCAAGTAAAAAAATTGAAAAAAGGGCTTTAAAAGTTTTCATAATAATTCTAGTCTTTAAAAAATTGGTCAAATGGTTCTTATTTAATTCAATAACATTATTTTTGCAACTATCAGTAAGGCAGTTTCTTTCCTTGTGATTTAATTACATGCCAAAGTTGTGGGAATAAATTCTGGCAAAAAATCGCTAATAGACAAACAGCATTTTAAATAGACAGACAACAGATTTTACGCTTTTTAATATTTGAAAAAATCAATTTTGGATGAAAAAATACACTTGTATTATAATTGATGATGACGAAATAGATAGACTTACGGCGGTTTCTTATGCCAAGAAATTTCCTGTTTTAGATATTCTGGGCGTTTTTGAATCGGCTGAAGATGCTGTTCCTTTTTTAGAAAAAGAAAAAATCGACATTTTGTTTTTGGATATTGATATGCCAGGTTTAAACGGAATCGAATTTAGAAAACAAGCTTTAGATATTCCTGTTTGCGTTTTTATAACCGCACATCCTGAACATGCGGTAGAAAGTTTTCAAATCGAAACTTTAGATTTTATTGTGAAGCCTTTAAAATTAGATCGTTTTACACAAACCATAAATCGCATCGAAGAATTTATGGAAATTAAACTTAAAGCCTCTTTGTTTGAAGCAAGTATTGGCGGCGACACGATTTATATTAAAGAAGGACACGAACAGACAAAAGTAAAACTGCACGAAATTTTATATCTAGAAGCCTTAAAAGATTACACTTTGGTTGTTACAGATAAAAAAAGGCATTGCGTGCTTTCGAGTATTGGAAATTTATTGAAAGAGGATCATTTTCAGTCTTTTATTCGTATTCATAGAAGTTTTGCCGTGCAGAAACAATATGTTCAAAAAATCAATTCGACTGAAATTATTTTGAATAATAACGCCGTAATTCCGATTGGAAGAAGTTACAAAGAGAACTTAAATCTAATTGCATGAGAAATCTAAAGTTCTTGTTGTTATTGCTTTTAAGTTTTAATGCTTTTGCACAGCAAGAACCTAATTTGGCACGCTATAAAACAGTAGACGAAAAACTTAAAGTCTGGCTGAAATATACCAATACGCTTTTAGATGCCGAAGATTATGCTAAACTTATAAAGGCATCAGAAAAAGGAATTTCTATTTCTAAAAATCATAATGCGTACTTAAGCCGGTTTTATATTCAAAAAGGATTGGCTTATGAATTCAGCAATAATCAATATCAAAAGGCTTTAGAAAATTATGAAAAAGCTTGGAAATTTGCTCGAAAAGCCAAACATCTAAAGAATGAAACTACTATTTTGATGCGCCTTAATTATGTTTATTATTCCGTTCAGGATACGGCAAAAGGCAAATCATTGGCAAAATATATTAAGCAAGTCGTTGACACCACAAAAAGCAATTACACCAAAGCCGTTTTAAACGGAAGTTTGGCCGAATACCATCAAAATAATGCTGAATATGAGACTTTTATTGGTTATCAATTAAAAGCAATTTCATATAAAAAATTACTCAAAAAAGACAAGGCCAACTTAGAAAATATCGGAATATCTTATCTTCAAATTGGAAGCGCTTACACCAAAATGAAGCAGTTTAAAAAGGCGATTGAATATTTTAACGAGGCCAAACCGTACGTAAAAAAGTCTCCGTACGTCAATGCTTTTTTATGCAATTATTACCTGCACAGTTATGTTGTATTGAAGGTAAAAGACAGTATTCGTAAATATTACAATTTAGTCTATACATATCCGACCAAAAAAGATTCTCTTTTTATCAATCTGAGTTTTGCGAATAGAAGTATGTCTGAGCATTTTGCAGACGAAGGCAAGATAAACCAAGCGTATGTTTTTGCAAAAAAAGCCGTTTTGTATGCCCAAAAATCGAATGATCCAGATATTTTAATGGAAGCCAACACCATTTACGGAAAGGTTTTAAATGAAAAAGGAGAACACAAAAAGGCAATCGAAGTATTAAAAAAAGCATCTGAAAAGGCTTTAAAATATGACAAAGAATCTTTTGTAATTATCAATAAAAAACTTTCTCAAAGTTATGCTGCGCTCGAACAATGGAAAGAAGCCTATTATTATAACGAAATCTACAGCAAAAATAATGATGAAATGATGACGCAATCTGCCAAACAAAGTATTGCAAATGCTGAAGCTCGTTATCAGAACAAAACCAAACAACAAAAAATCAAATATCTTTCGACTGAAAACACCATCAAGAACATTCAAATTGAAGATGCCAAAATTCAGCGCATTTTCTTAATTTGTGGAATTGCCTTGGTTTGTATTATCGGATTATTATTGATGAAACAAAGTCAGAGCAGAAAAAAAACCAATTTAAAACTTCAGGCTTTAAACCAAGAATTGGATGAAGCGAATAAAATTAAAGCGAGATTTTTCAGTATTTTGAATCATGATTTACGAAGTCCAGTTTCAAATCTGATTCATTTTCTGCATCTTCAAAAAGAAAATCCAGAATTGATTGACGAAGAAACGGCAATCAGAATGCAGCATAAAGTGACAACTGGAGCCGAAAATTTATTGTCTTCGATGGAAGATATTCTGCTTTGGAGCAAAGGTCAGATGGAAAACTTTAAACCTCAGTTTAGAAAAATAGAAATTGAAGTTTTATTCGAAGAAATAGAAAAACATTTTTCAAACATAGAAAATGTCGAAATTGTTTTTGAAAATCTAGAAAGTATCACTTTAGAAACAGACGAAAATTATCTCAAAACCATTATTAGAAATCTTACCGGAAACGCGATAAAAGCTTTAGACAAAACTCCCAATGCCAAAATTGTTTGGAAGGCTTGGCAGGAAAATCAGAAAAATTATCTTTCGATTACAGATAACGGCCCAGGCGGAACACAAGAAAAATTTAAAGCTTTGTACAATGACTCAGAAGTAATCGGAATCAAATCTGGCTTAGGATTGCATTTAATTCGTGATTTGGCAACGGCAATTAATTGTAAAATTGAAGTTTGCTCAACACCAGAAGTCGGAACTACATTTACTATTATTTTTAATATATAATTAAAAAAGTTTGCCACGAATTTCACGAATTTCACGAATTTTCACGAATTAAATTTGCGAAATTAATAGATTCGTTTCTCCTTTCTTATTGATAAAAATTAGTGCCAATTTGTGAAATTCGTGGCAAAAAACAAATAAAAAAGGCTTGACTTTCGCCAAACCTTTTTTATATAAATCGTAATCTAAGATTACAATAAAGCGTCTAAGCTATCTGCGTAGGCTTGTTTCGGAGCTACTCCTACTTGTTTTCCTACTACTTCACCATTTTGAAACACCAAAACGGTTGGTATGTTACGCACACCATATTTTGCAGCAAATTCTTGGTTAGCATCTACATCTACTTTACCAACAACTACTTTACCAGCGTACTCGTCGCTCAATTGGTCAATGATTGGACCAACCATTCTACAAGGACCACACCATGCTGCCCAAAAATCTACCATTACTGGTTTATCTGATTTTAAAACTACTTCATCAAAAGTAGCATCTGTTATTGCTAATGCCATAATATATTAAGATTAAAATTAGGTCTGAAATATTAACTTTCAAACTACAGTACAAATTTAAAAATTTAAAATAAATCAAACACCATTACTAAATTAGTTTTCATTATAAATGTATTGTCATTAATTATCAACGGTATAAGAGTTTTCTTTTAGCTGAAATTACAACTTATTCCACTGAAAACCAACCCAATAAAATGTTAATCTTTTTTGTAGTATCTTTAGTATTCCAAAGATTTAATTTAAAATGCAGCAAACTTTACTTCAAATAAAAACCTTTCTTCAGTCGGATTCTTTTAAAAAGTACGCCAAACGTTTTGGCTTTTTTGTTTTGGGATTAATCGGAATACTTTTGATTGCCTGCGGAGCGTTGTCGATTTATTTCAATCAAAATAAAGCGGAAATTATTGCGAAAGTCAATCATAAAATCAATGAAAATATTAATGGGAAATTTCATATTACCGATTTTCATTATAAGTTTCTAACTGGTTTTCCGAATTTTACTTTAGCTTTAAAAGAAGTAGAAATAAAAGACAATCAATGGCAAGTTCATAAACATACTTTATTGAAAGCCAAAGAAATCGAAGCGCGTTTAAACATTTGGAGTTTATTGCAGAAGGAAATCAACATTCATAAAATCTTAATAAACGACGCCGAAATTTATATTTATAAAGCCGAAAACGGTTATTCGAACGTCAATATTTTCAAACCTAAAAAGAAAAAACCCGAAACCAATACAGAAAAACCTGAAACGACAATTGATGAAGTAAACCTCAACAATGTTCACGTGATTATTGACAATCATTTGGGTCACAAGTTGTTTGATTTTGATGTTTCCAATTTAGATTCGAAAGTCGATTATGACGATGAAAATTGGCAGACGAATTTATATTTGAAAACCAAAATAAATAGTTTGGCATTTAATACCGTTCACGGAAGTTTTGCCAAAGAAAAAATGCTCGAAGGCAATTTTGATATTTCGTATGCCGAAGCTTCTCAAAAAATAGATATTAAAACACAGAAACTTAAAATTGGTTCTGATGATTTTGATATTGCAGCTTTCTTTAATATCGGAAAAAACAATTCGTTGTTCGGAATCAATATCGGAACGGATATTTTATGGCGAAATGCGTCTAATTTATTATCTGGAAATATTAGTTCGAAATTGAATCAATTTGATTTAAAAAAACCGATTAAGGTAAATTGTGACATTAGAGGTGATTTGAATGCAGAAGGCGATCCGAAAATTGTGGTTCAGGCCGATATTCGAAATAACGAATTGACGATTCCTGATGGTTTGTTTACGAATTGTTCTTTTAAAGGAATTTTTACGAATAATTTCAAACCCCAAAACGGATTCAACGATCCAAATTCTGCGATTGTTTTAAAGAATTTTAAAGGAGATTATGCAAATATTCCGCTCAGAATTGCGCAAGCCACAATTTGGAGTTGCTACATTTACTGGGACATAAATTTTAAGACTGTTTAAATAAAAATAAATATCTTAGAATTATGAAAAAACGAGTTTACAGTGCTGAGTTTAAATCATCAGCAGTACGATTAAGTTACGA
>JASCOE010000056.1 GCA_029959285.1 Flavobacteriaceae bacterium PS02337 | reverse complement strand
ACACAAAAGAAGGAAATTACAATGTTGAATACAGAATCTGTGAAATCAACAATACTGGCAACTGTTCAACAGCGACATCTGTTGTTAAAGTAAGCGCGCCGGTTATTTTAGCTGCAGCGGAAACTTTCACAACACCAGTAAACGGACTTCCGGGCGGAGACACGGCAGAATCTCTTATTTTAGGAGATAAATTAAATAATG
>JASCOE010000055.1 GCA_029959285.1 Flavobacteriaceae bacterium PS02337 | reverse complement strand
AAAAAGAAGTTTTAGTTTTGCACCCGCTTTGAGATACAGGCAAAAAACAAAAGAAGACACGTTCGTAGACATATTGAATTGACAGCCGTTTTAACAGAGATGTTAGAACAAAAGAAATAAGAGTAATGGAATTGAAAGATTCGAAAAGAACCGATAGGAAAGCATCGACTATATAATATTAAAATATACGATGAAGAGTTTGATCCTGGCTCAGGATGAACGCTAGCGGCAGG
>JASCOE010000054.1 GCA_029959285.1 Flavobacteriaceae bacterium PS02337 | reverse complement strand
TGAATTTATAATTATAAATTATGAGTTTAAAAGCAAAGAAAAAGACTGAAAAGCTTAAAAAAAAAGGAAATTTTAGAGGTTGAGACCTTATGAGCAATAATTCATAACTCATAACTAATAACTCATCGCTAGAAGAAATGGGGGATTAGCTCAGCTGGCTAGAGCGCCTGCCTTGCACGCAGGAGGTCAACGGTTCGACTCCGTTATTCTCCACAAAAAGCGAAAGCTTGCAGCTTAAAGCCTATGGCCTAAAGC
>JASCOE010000053.1 GCA_029959285.1 Flavobacteriaceae bacterium PS02337 | reverse complement strand
AAGCGGAGTTTCGAATGCCTCAACGGTAAATACCTCAACAGTGACTGTAAATGGGGTAACAAGCACAGGCGCTCCAATTATCAATACTAACGAAACTTCTTTGTCAGGAGCGAGTCTGACTACAACAATAAACGGTGTGGCTAGTACGGCACTGGATTTAACACCAGCTATTGAATCAGCTACAACAGTGTCTAATGCTTCATCAGCTAATAGTTTAACCACTACTGTAAATGGAGTTGCAGCAACAGCAGTCGA
>JASCOE010000052.1 GCA_029959285.1 Flavobacteriaceae bacterium PS02337 | reverse complement strand
TTGCAGCGGGTACTACCAATACTTTAGGCTTGTCAGGTAATACTTTAAGTTCTAATGTTAATGGCGTAACAGCAACATCAAATGCGGTAAGCGGAGTTTCGAATGCCTCAACGGTAAATACCTCAACGGTGACTGTAAATGGGGTAACAAGCACAGGCGCTCCAATTATCAATACTAACGAAACTTCTTTGTCAGGAGCGAGTCTGACTACAACAGTAAACGGTGTGGCTAGTACGGCACTGGATTTAACACCAG
>JASCOE010000051.1 GCA_029959285.1 Flavobacteriaceae bacterium PS02337 | reverse complement strand
GGGGGGGGGGGGGGGGGGGGGGGGGGGGGGGGGGGGGGGGGGGGGGGGGGGGGGGGGGGGGGGGGGGGGGGGGGGGGGGGGGGGGGGGGGGGGGGGGGGGGGGGGGGGGGGGGGGGGGGGGGGGGGGTGGGGGGGGGGGGGGGGGGGGGGGGGGGGGGGGGGGGGGGGGGGGGGGGGGGGGGGGGGGGGGGGGGGGGGGGGGGGGGGGGGGGGGGGGGGGGGGGGGGGGGGGGGGGGGGGGGGGGGGGGGGGGGG
>JASCOE010000050.1 GCA_029959285.1 Flavobacteriaceae bacterium PS02337 | reverse complement strand
GTCTAACACAACCGCAAAATTGTTTGATATTAGTTTAAAGACAGAATACAAACCTTATGATGTAAACGAAGATTATTTAATTGAAACAATCTTACTCAGCGCATTCGAATCAGGCAGGTTGGTCAATCAGAAACCAGCAACTCCAATAGATTATGATGACTTATCACTTAAGTGGCAGCAAACAGCACATGAATTAAATAAGAAATAATTCTATATATTATAGTATACAACCCGACAGGTTTTTAAAACCTGTCGGGTTTATTTTTTATAAATATATAT
>JASCOE010000004.1 GCA_029959285.1 Flavobacteriaceae bacterium PS02337 | reverse complement strand
TCGCAAGAAAAATCTAAAAAATTTTGAAACTTTTTTTTTCGTTTCTTTTTCTCAATCTTTCTTCCAATATCCCAATGAACTTTCCCTGTTTTGCGGGGTGCAAATGTAAATGCATTTTTCAAATCTCACAAGCTTTTTCTAATCTTTTTTCTGAAAAATTTTCAGTCTCGATTTTCTTTTCTTGTCAGCATTTCAGTGAACGTCTTTCGTTGTTGCGTGTGCAAAAGTACACAACAATTCCAGTTACGCAAGCCTTTTTTTAAAGTATTTTTAATATTTTTTATAAGTAGCTGGTTTTGCGTTTTTTACAATACAAAGTTTTTTTCATGGTTTTGCCATTATTACCGTTTTTAGGCTTTTTGCTCTGCTTTTTCTGGTTCTGCCGCGAAGGCACTAAGTCCCAAAGTCTGGTTTTTTCTGTGTTTTTTTAATCTCACAGAACTGCGGAAGTGTTAAGTTTTCTCTTTTTACTTTGTTTTTTCTTCTGGATGTGTTCATTTTTCCTAATTTTTTATTCTGAAAACTGACGCCCTAGCCCCGATAGTAGCGGAAATCCTTTTTGTGCCGGGGTTCGGCACAAAAAGATTGAAGCGGATAGCGGGAAACAGCTCCTTATATATATGTATAAAAAATAAACCCGACAGGTTTTAGAAACCTGTCGGGTTGAAATTACTCTTATATTTAAAGTATACTTATATATACTTATATATGTATACTTTCGTTTAGGCTATCGATTGCTTCTTTTGTGATATGAATGCTTTTTAGTTTTGCCTGATGATCGAAGATTGGACTTGTCACCATTAGTTCGTCGATTCTTGAATAGTCTATAAACTTTTTTAAATCGGCTACTAATTGTTCTTTGTTTCCTGTGAAAGTTCCAGCTGTCATTTGGTTGACATGAAAGCGTTCTTGCTCATTCATAATATCATCTAATGACGGAACCGGAGGTTGCAATCCTTTACGATCGTTTCTAATTAGGTTCAGAAACATTTGATACAAGCTTGTAGACAATAATTCTGCTTCTTCATTTGTGTCTGCCGCAATAATATTGACGCAAGCCATTGTTTTTGGTTTGTCTAAAAACTCTGATGGCTGGAAGTTTTCGCGATAAAATTCAAATGCCTGAATCATAAGTTTTGGTGCAAAATGTCCGGCAAATGCATAAGGTAATCCGTAAGCTGCCGCTAAAGCTGCGCTATCCATACTTGAACCTAAAATCCAGATTGGAACTTTTAAGCCTTCGGCTGGGAATGCGCGAACTTTTCCTGTTTCGTTTTCGCTTGAAAAGTATTCTTGAAGTTTGCTTACGTTTTGCGGAAAACGCTGTGCTTGCTCAAAAAAGTCTTTTCGAATGGCTTCGGCGGTTGGCTGATCTGTTCCTGGCGCTCTTCCTAAACCTAAATCGATTCGGTTGGGGTAAAGCGTTTCCAGAGTTCCAAATTGTTCGGCAACTACTAAAGGCGAATGATTCGGAAGCATGATTCCGCCAGAACCAACGCGGATATCTTTTGTCTGACTTGCAACATAACCAATTAAAACAACAGTCGCCGTACTTGCAACGTGTGCCATGTTATGATGTTCTGCAAGCCAAAATCGCTTGTATCCTAAATTGTCTGCTAATTGCGCTATGTCTTTTGTTTTTTGAAATGTTTCTGAAGCGTTGCTATCTTGAGTAATGATAGCGAGGTCTAATAATGAGACTGAAATTGGGTTTTTCATATAAAAAAATGCTAGTCTACAAAATTAACTCATTTATACGGATGCCTTTTGTTTTCTAATGTTAATAGATTTATAATATTTCTAAAGCTATTCAAAAGTGTAATTTTTAATAATTAATTATTGTTTTACGATAATTAATTATACATTTGCAATATCAATTTAATTTTTCATTGTATGAAGACAACTCATATTGTTTCGAGAATATTGTTTTATTTCACGCGCTTTTTATCTGTAGTTTACTTTTTTCTGGCTGCTTATTCAATTTTTACATTAGTAACAGGATTATTTTTAACCTTTAAAGAAAATGGGAAGTATTTTCAGGTTTGTTATCCTTTTACGTCTCATACAATGATGTTGGGCGACTATAATTTGCCGTATATTCTTTTTGACTTTTTGGCTCCGTTGAGTCTTTATGGACTTTTCTTTTTGTTGAGCAGTAATGTTTTTAAGGTTTTCTTTCAGCCAAAATTGTTTACGCATAACGGAGTTGTACACTTAAAACGCTTTTATTTATCTAATTTATTCATTCCGAGTATTGTGATTTTTTTCGCTTTCTTCTTTGTTCCTTTAGATAATGAAGTGGTGCTCTTCATCATATTGCACGGAATGCTTGGCGCTTTTGCTTATTTTTTAGCGGCCATTTTTAAACAAGGTTTAAACCTTCAGAACGAACAAGACTTATTTATATAACTATGCCAATAATTGTAAATATTGATGTAATGCTTGCCAGACGCAAGATGCAGAGTAAAGAATTGGCAGAGAAATTAGATATTACGCCTGCTAATTTATCGATTCTAAAAACTGGAAAAGCAAAAGGCATTCGATTTGATACTCTCGAAGCTATTTGTAAAATCTTAGATTGCCAGCCAGGTGATATTTTAGAATATGTAAGCGAGTAGTTTTCTTTTAATCAAATTTTTAAAAATTAAAAATCGACTTTTTAATGCCGAGAGGTATTCTATTGCCTGAATTTTTCAGAGTCACAATTATATAATCATCAAAATCAATCAAAAAATGAACAGTTTATCAATTAAAAATCTCAGCAAAACGTACGAGAACGGTACTAAGGCGATCAATAATTTATCGCTTGAAATTACAAACGGGATGTTTGGCTTATTGGGTCCGAACGGAGCCGGAAAATCGACTTTAATGCGAACAATTGCAGCTTTGCAAGAACCTACTTCGGGAATTATAGAGTTTAACGGAATTAATATTTTAGAAAATCCAATGTTTATTAGGCAAAATCTAGGTTATCTGCCACAGGAATTTGGTGTTTATCCAAAGATTTCTGCGTATCGATTATTAGATCATCTGGCGATTCTGAAAGGAATTATCAATAAGAAAGAACGACACGATCAGATTTTATTTTTGTTACAACAGACCAATTTATTGCAGCACAAAGACAAAGCCGTTCATTCTTTTTCTGGCGGAATGCGCCAACGTTTTGGAATTGCTCAAGCTTTGTTGGGAAATCCAAAGATTATTATTGTAGATGAGCCAACCGCGGGACTTGATCCTGAAGAAAGAAATCGTTTCAATAATCTTTTAAGTGAAATTGGCGAAAGCATTATTGTCGTTTTGTCAACACATATTGTAGAAGACGTTCGCGATCTGTGTACCAAAATGGCGATTATTTCTAATGGAAATTTGATTTTGGAAGGAAATCCAAACGAAGCGATTAATTCTTTAAAAGATAAAATCTGGACAAAAGCGATTCATAAAACCGAATTGAAAACGCATCAAGAACATTTTAATATTATTTCATCGCATTTGAATTCAGGCAGAATCAACATTCATGTCTTCGCTGAACAACAGCCAGATTCTGGTTTCGAATTGACTTCTCCAGATTTAAGCGATGTTTATTTTAGCATTTTATCTCAAAATCAACTTAAAAAATAATGTTATGTTTTCAAAATTAATTCAATTTGAATGGCATAACAATACCAGAAACTGGACATTTTATGCCACATTTATTATTTATCTGATTCTCGGTTTTTTTGTCAGCGCTTTTGCGAATTTTTCTTTTTCGGGCGCTTATAAAAATAGTCCGTTTGTGCTGACTTATGCCATTGGTTTGATATCGTTGATGACGATTTTTTCAATCACACTTCAAGTTGCTCAGAATTTTTTAAAAGAATATGAAACAAAATTTGACGCTATACTCTTCTCCACTCCTATTTCTAAATTTTATTATTTAGGAAGCAAATTTTGTATAGCTTTTTTAATCGCTGTTTCTTCTTTTGGAATGTTTATTCTCGGAATGATTATCGGGCATCAAATGTCGTGGATTCCGAAAAACGAGATTGGTCCTTTTGAATTTCTAAATTACATCTGGCCGTATCTTGTCATCGTAATTCCGAATATTTTTTTATGTCTTTCTATTCTGGCAACATTGGCTTGGCTTACGCGCAGTAAACTTTTTATTTATGTTGGAGGATTATTTATATACCTATTATATATAGCTGGTTCCATTTTTTCTAAAGCACCCATATTTGCAAATGCATCTCCGTCTTCCGCGAAAGCGATGTCTTTTGCTGCAAAAGTAGATCCGTTTGGTTTGGCTGCTTTTTTAGAACAAACCAGATATTGGACCGCAATTGAAAAAAACACAGAACTAATTTCACTTTCGGGCAACTTTTTATTCAATCGAATTTTGTGGATTTGCATTTCTTTACTTCTCATTTTTGTTTCGTATAAAGTGTTTACATTTCGAAAAACTAAAACTAAAAAGGTAAAAACGATAAAATTCAATACAAAAGAAACAAAATTATTTTCTGCTGAAATTCCAAAACAAGTTGAATTTAAAACTCTCAAACACAATTGGGTAGTTTTTAAAAGCAATTTTAAAATGGATATTTATTTGGTTTTAAAAGGAATTCCGTTTGTATTGATTGTTCTTTTATTTTCCGGATTATTAACGATTGAGATTTCAGATGAAATTGATGGCGGAATCAGATTAGCAGAAAATATTACAAATACCGCTTTGATGATTTCTACAATTATGGATCGTTTGCCATTTATTTTAATTTTGATTACTCTTTTTTACAGTAGCGAATTAGTAAATCGAAGTGAAAATTCGAAATTTGAAATGCTCGAAAATACAGCGCCATATTCTCAATTTGTAGTTTTACTTTCTAAATTAACAGCTCTTTTTATAATTCCGTTACTCTTAATTGCAATTAGTATTTTGATCGGAATTGTTTTTCAAATCATCAATGCAAATGCTCCGATTGAAACTGGACTTTACCTTTCAATGTTTTATTACATCGGATTTCCATTGTTTCTAATTTCAATTTTGATAATAGCAATTCAGACTTTCATTAAAAAAAAATATTTAGGACTCGCAATTTCTGCTTTTTTTGTGCTTTTGTTTTGCACCAGTATTGGAGATCAATTAGGAATTTCGCATCCATTATTGCGATTTGGAGATTCTTTTAAAAGAGAATATTTTGATTTGAATGGTTTCGGAAGTTATACTTTTCCATTTCATATTTCGATGTTTTACAATCTTGGTTTGGCTTTGATTTTATTGACATTTGCCGGAATTTTATGGAAACGAAATGCATCAATTGTAAAAACCTTCAAAAGAAATTCTTTTAATGCGATTCAAAAAACGACGTTCATTTTCGGAATCCTTCTTTTTATTGGTTTTGGAAGTTATCTTTTTTATAAGACTAATATTGAATATCCGTATTTAACCAAAGATGATTTAAACAATTGGAGCGAACAATACGAAAATCAATTTAAAAAATACACCAATCTTGCTCAACCAACAATTATTGCCGTAAAAAGTAAAGTCGATTTATTTCCTGAAGAAAATAGATACAAAGTAAGCGGCAGTTATGAATTGATTAATAATGCTGAAAAACCAATTGATAGTTTACTCCTTTATATAGATCGAAATTCCAAACTCACTTCTGTTGAAATTTCGAATGCTAAAATTTTGGATGATGTTTCTAAATTTCAGCATTATTGGTATCGATTAGAAAAACCTTTGCAACCTCAGCAAAAAATGAAAATGAATTTTTCTTTTGAGTCAACTTGGTCACCATTTAAAGGACATACTGCATTTAATTCTATAATTGAAAACGGTTCGTTTATGCGTATAAGCCGTTATTTTCCAACTTTTGGTTATCAGGATTCTAATGAAATTAGCAGTGAAAAAGAACGCACAAAGAGACATCTAAAACCGCAGACGCCTCTTAGAAAATTGGAAGATAAATCTAAAATTATAAATGATTTTATTGATTATGATGTTGTAGTTTCTACTTCGAAAAACCAAACCGCAATTGGAATTGGTGATTTAGTTGAAAATTGGAAAAAAGACAATCGCAATTATTATCATTATAAATCTAATGGGAAAATTCCGTTTCGATTTGCTTTTTCTTCTGCAGAATATCAAATGCAAAAAACGAATTATAAAGGAATTTCTATTGAAGTTTTTTATGATAAAAGACATTCGAGAAACGTTGCAAAATTAATTCAAGATGTAAAAAACACTTTAGATTATTGCCAAAACAACTTTGGAAAATATCCATACAAAACCATTCGTTATGCCGAAGTTTCTGCTTTCGCGGATGGATTTGCGGCAACTTCGTATCCATCGACAGTTTTTATGAAAGAGAATTTTGGTTTTTACAGCAACTTGAATAATCGAGATAAAGAAGACATTATCAATCAATTAACGGCTCATGAATTATCGCACGAATGGTGGGGCAACGCGCAAATAAGTCCTAAACAAAAAGAAGGAAGCTGGATTTTGACCGAAACGCTGGCTCAATACACCGAATTGATGCTTTACGAAAAAGAACATGGTTTAGAAAAAGCATTAGAATCTTTAAAAATTCATCTCGATTTGTATTTGAGCAGCCGAAGTTACGAACCTGAAACTCCTTTATATAAAACAAATTATGAAACACCACATTTGCCTTATGACAAAGGAATGCTGGTTATGCATCAGTTAAGATTTTTAATTGGTGAAGAAAAAGTAAATCTGGCTTTGCATAATTTTCTAGATCATCATAAATATCCCAATTCAATTCCAGATTCTGAAGATTTATTGAAGGAAATTTATTTGGTGGCAGATTCTAAACTTCATTCAAAACTGGATGAAATGTTTAAAAAGATTGTTACTTATTCTTCTAAAATTTCAGAAGTTAAAAGTCGGCAAAAGAATGGTTTTTATGAAATTTATTTTAAAGCAGATTCTAAAAAATATCTTGAAAATGCGACAGGAATTCGAAAACAAATCGCAAATGATGCAACAATAGATATTGGAATTTATGATGAAAACGGAAAGTTATTCCGTTATAATTTTCCAATCAAAAACAATACAATTGAAGGAAAAATCAAAATCAAAAATAAACCTCAACGCATTGTAATTGATCCATATTTAATGAATATTGACACTTTTGTAAAGGATAACGAAAAGGAGATTGATTAGTATTTTTGCCACTAATTCAACGAATTTCCATTAATTTTTTTGCCACAGATTAAAAGGATTAAAATGATTTTTTGCTTGCCTTAAAGTAAAATGCAAATAATCTTTTTAATCTGTGGCAATAATTTTTTATTTTAATTGAATGAAAATCTGTTTGTGAGTTGTTTTTCCGTCATCTCTGATTTTCAAATCTTTACTAGATTCAATTTCAAATTTTGATGACGTTTTTATGTTTAATGAAATATCATGATTTCTAAACGTTTCTGGAATTTCTGGAACTTGAATTGTAACTTCAATTTCTTTATTCTTTTGTTTATAATCGACTTTTATTCTGTCTCTTAGCCAAATATATTCGTAAACTTCTTGCCACGGCGCCATCCAAATAGAATCATTTCCTTTTACACCATATTTATTGGCAAGAGTTGTCATGTAGTATTTAAAATCTGGAAAACGCATGCTTAAGTTCCACAAATTAGTATTTCCTGTTCCGTGTGTAAATTCGTTAAACCAAACTGCATTAGGTTGTTTTACAATTGAATCCAGTTTTTTCAAATAAGCGTCCATCGTTTTAAAAGTTAAGGTGTCTTTTGAACTCTGAACAAAAGTTCTGGCAGTAATCATTTTATCTAAATCTACTTTCGAATCAACATTAAAAACTGGTCCAACACCATAATAAGACGCTACCGAAAAATGTCCGTTATGAAGCGCTTCTTTTTCATATTTCAAATAATATTTCTCATCACCTTCTCCGCCCGGAACCACAAAATGAGACATTGTAAAATCTAGATTCTGCTTTATTGAAGTTGTATTTTCAGTCACTTCTGTCGAATAATTCGTGCCGTGTTTTGTGGCGTGATGAAAACTATGATTCAGAATATCCCAGCCAGCATTATACATTTCTTTTACTTCTTTCCACGAAAGATGTCCACGACTTTCTGGTAAATCACGAATTGAACCTCCATTAATTGCCAATGCCAATTTAAACGGAATTTTATTTCCCATTCCATCCGAATAAAAAAGTCCTTCAGATTTTGTTCCGTCTCCGCCTTGATCGATTTTCCATTCATTAATAGAAGAATCACTGATTTTTCCACCGTTCAATAAAGGAAATGCAGTTAAATAAGCCGATCTATAACCGTCATCGAGCGTAAAACTATAGGCGAAATGTTTATCATATTTTAAAGGAGAAACGGCAATTTTTATTTTATCTGCCGATTTTAATTTTATTTTAAATGAAATAGTTTTGGCTTTTGAAGAATCTTTTTCAATAATTCCGTTTGAAAAACCATTGAAACTACCCAAAAATAAAACAGTAATTATAAGTAGAATTTGTTTTGACATAAATTTTAGTGGTTCATTTTCGATCTAAAAGTACATTTCTTTTCAAAAACAAATATTTGAAAAGGGAATATTCTCGTAAAAATAATTTTCTGGAATCAAAAAAGTGAACTGATTTTAAACCTAAATTTGTACATCGAATATCAAATTTGATTTTAGCATATCTGCAAATGACACACAAAATTTTAATTATAGACGACGAAGAAAAACTTAGAAGTCTGTTGGCTCGTATTATAAAATCGGAAGGATTTGAAGTTTTTGAAGCCAAAGATTTAAAATCTGGTTTTAAAAAATTAGAACAAACCGATATTGATGTTGTTTTGTGTGATGTAAAATTGCCTGACGGAAACGGCGTTGATTTTCTTCAAAACATAAAATCTAGTTTTCCTTTAACAGAAGTTATTTTATTGACTGCTTTTGGAAATATTCCAGATGGCGTTCAGGCGATGAAAAACGGTGCTTTCGATTATATTGTAAAAGGCGATGATAATGATAAAATTATTCCGCTACTTTATAAAGCTGTAGAAAAAGTGCATTTACAGAAAAAAGTCCAACAGCTTGAAAAACGAATCAACGACAAATATTCCTTCAATACTATTATAGGAAAATCGAAAGGAATCGAACAAGTCATCGATCTTGCTCAAAAAGTTGCCAAAACCGATTCAACCGTTTTACTGACTGGAGAAACTGGAACGGGAAAAGAAGTTTTTGCACAGGCGATTCATGAAAACAGTAATCGTGTCGGGAAATCTTTTGTGGCTTTAAACTGCAGTACTTTCACTAAAGAAATTTTAGAAAGTGAACTTTTCGGTCATAAACAAGGTGCTTTTACGGGAGCTGTAAAAGATAAAAAAGGTTTTATTGAAGAAGCAAACGGCGGAACTTTGTTTTTGGATGAAATTGGTGAAATGCCGATTGATCTTCAAGCAAAATTGTTACGTGTTTTAGAAACTTCCGAATATATTCCGATTGGCGATACAACTCCGAAAAAATCAAATTTCAGATTAATTGCGGCTACAAATCGTGATTTAAAAGTAGAAAGCGACGAACATCGTTTCCGTTCTGATTTGTATTTCCGTTTGAATATTTTTGAAATCAAATTGCCTTCCCTTCGCGAAAGAGCAAAAGATATTCCGTTACTGGCAAATTATTATGTGAAACAATTTTCAGAGAAAACGAATAAAAAGACTTTACAAACCTCAGCCGATTTTCTAGAAAAATTAGAAAATTATTCTTGGCCAGGAAATATTCGTGAACTTAAAAACGTGATCGAAAGATCGGTTATTTTAAGTAATGGCGATACTTTAACCGCTGATGTTCTTCCTTATGAAATGCAACATCAAACAGAAAAAAACAATAAATCGATGTCTGCATTTTCGATGCAAAGCATTGAGAAACTTCACATTCAAAAGGTTTTAAATTATACTAAAGGCAATAAAGCCGAAACTGCAAGATTATTAGAAATTGGAATTGCGACTTTGTACAGAAAGATTGAAGAGTACGGAATTCAATAACAATTGCAAAATTCAAAAATCCCAATATCAATATCAATATCAAGTTTCAAATTCAATTTTCAAAGCTTCGGAGAAGCGTAATATTTATAGATTATTTATTGCCAATGAAAAAAAGCTCCAGCGGAGCGACACCCTACGCAATCTAAAAAAATTATGTCACTCCGCTGGGGTTATAATTACTACGATTATGTGTTTTCTATAAATATTTCGCTTCTCCGAAGCTTAAAAATAACATATCAAAACGAGAAAAGCTTATCAAAATGATAGGCTTTTTTTATGCTCCTTTTTTGGCATAAAACGATAATCACTTATTCTACAATACTTTACAAGTAACTTCATTTTTTCGGAACATCTTTTGGCATAAGGAGGAAGAACATTAAAATTTCATCCAAAATGAAAAATCAAGTTACCTCAATCTACAAACAAGCCGAACGGTTTGCTGAGATTACTAAAAAATCAATTATATCTGGAAATATCGTTCGAGCTAAAAAGTGTTTAGCACTTGCCGAACGGTTATTTATAACAGGAAGCATCGAAACTAAAAATGCCATTTCAAATGTTTATGTTTTTTCAGTTTCGTCTTTTATGGAAATGCGCCACTGTAATATCTCACATCTTTTTCCACAATCTCTTAAAGCAGAATACATTAAACAAGTTAATACTTCGGGAGTTTAAAAAGTTTAATCGGTTAACTGTTTAATTGTTTAATCGCCATACCAATCTAAAATCTACAATCTTAAATCTAAAATAATATTATGGTCACTTTTCTTTTACTCGGACTAGCCGTTGTCCTGTTTGCAATTTGTTTTTTATCTGTTGAATTCTTTGAAAAAATCTAAATCATGACAGCACTCTTTATTGTTTCAATCGCCGTTTTCGTGTATTTGATTTATGTATTAATCAAACCCGAAAAATTTTAAAAAATAAATTTTTAGAATTTAAGATTATCTCTGAGAAATCTAAAATCTAAAATCAACAATCTAAAATTAAATATATGAACACAGAATTACTAGGTGTCATTGGTATTTTTATCCTAACCATTATTTTAGCCATTCCATTAGGAAAATATATTGCTAAAGTTTTTTTAAGAAATAAAACACTTCTTGATCCTATTTTCAATCCAATTGAAAAATTTATTTTTAAAATCAGCGGTATCAATCCGTCTGAGGAAATGAACTGGAAGCAGCACTTAAAAGCACTTTTAAGCATTAATATGGTTTGGTTCTTTTTATGCTTTTTTGTTCTACTATTTCAAGGTTCTTTACCTCTAAATCCTGATAATAATCCATCAATGACACCAGATTTAGCTTTTAACACAGCTATTTCATTCTTAGTCAATTGCGATTTACAGCATTATTCTGGCGAAAGCGGAGTTTCGTACTTATCGCAAATGGTTTTAATGTTTTTACAATTTGTTTCGGCAGGTGTCGGAATCGCTGCTGCTGCAATGGTTTTTACCGCTATGCGTGAAAGAACAACAGATAAACTGGGGAATTTTTATAATTATTTCATCAAAAGCTGCACTCGTATATTATTACCGCTTTCAGCGATTGTTGCTATCGCATTAGTTTTCAGCGGAACACCTATGACCTTTGAAGGAAAAGATGCGATTACAACTCTTCAAGGTGATCATGTAGAAGTTTCTCGCGGGCCAGCAGCAGCTTTTATTGCGATTAAACATATTGGTACAAACGGTGGTGGATTTTTTGGAGCGAATTCAGCGCATCCTTTAGAAAACCCAACATATTTTACAAATGCCGTTGAGCTTTGGGCACAAATGATTGTTCCGTTTGCCATGATTTTTGCGCTTGGATTTTTTCTTAATAAAAGAAAATTCGCTTATATCATTTTTGGAGTTATGACAGTTGGATTTTTACTTCTTGTAATTCCGACAATCTCTAGCGAAATCAACGGAAATCCTGCTATAGAAAAAATGGGGATTTCTCAGCTAAATGGTGCAATGGAAGGAAAAGAAGTTCGTTTTGGTCCCGCTATTTCAGGTTTTTGGAGCATTGCTACAACTGTAATTTCTACAGGTTCTGTAAATAGTATGCACGATAGTTCTATGCCAATTTCTGGCGCGATGCAACTATTAGCAATGATGGTAAATGCCTTTTATGGCGGATGCGGTGTTGGTATTCTGAACTTTTACATTTTCATTATTCTGGCTGTATTCATTTCTGGTTTAATGGTTGGTCGAACTCCTGAATTTTTAGGAAAGAAAATTGAAGCTCGAGAAGTAAAAATCGCGGCTTTTATTGCTATTCTTCACCCATTATTGATTTTAGCCGGAACTGCTTTAGCTTCTTATTTTGCCGCACATGATACTGCAATGGGATATTGGTTCAGCGGAAATGCAACAGGCTGGTTAAACAATCCAGGAAATCACGGATTCTCAGAAATGTTATACGAATACACTTCGAGCGCAGCCAATAATGGTTCTGGCTTTGAAGGTTTGGGAGATAATAATCCGTTTTGGAATATCACTACAGGAATTGTTTTATTGTTAAGCCGTTTTATTCCAATTATTGGACCGTTGGCAATCGCTGGTTTATTGGCAGGTAAAAAATACATTCCAGAAAGTGCAGGAACTTTAAAAACAGATACCTCAATTTTTGGAATAATGATTTTTGCTGTGATTGCTATTATTGCTGCTTTATCATTCTTCCCAGCGCTGGCTTTAGGTCCATTGGCGGAATTCTTTACTTTAAAATAATAACTCATTTTTCAATGCTGAAAATATTTTAAACACATAGAAACATAGGTTTTTTCTTTACCTAAAAAGAAAATTGAAAGAAACTAGTTTCTAACACATAGCTATGTGTGTTAATGCAAGTGAAACGCCTTTTCCTCAAAGCAAAATCTATGTTTCTATGTGTTTAAAAAAAATCAGTTAAACAAAATAATATAAAAAATGACAACTAATAAATCCACATCATTGTTTGAAAGTAAACAGGTAAAAGAAGCCTTAGTGCAATCTTTTGTCAAGCTGAATCCAAAAATGATGATCAAAAATCCGGTAATGTTTACCGTAGAAATAGGAACTGCAATTATGTTTGCCGTTTGCGTTTCGATCTTGATGGGTGCAACCGATCAAGGTAGTTTTATTTATAATTTAATTGTTTTTCTAATCTTATTGGTAACACTTTTGTTTGCCAATTTCGCAGAAGCAATTGCCGAAGCCAGAGGAAAAGCACAAGCCGACAGTTTAAGAAAAACAAGAGAAGAAACTCCTGCAAGACAAATTATGCCTAACGGAGAAATTAAAAACATCAGTTCTTCACAATTAAAAAAAGACGATATTTTCGTTTGTGAAGCTGGCGATTTAATTGCTGCCGATGGTGAAATTATCGAAGGTCTGGCTACAATCGACGAGAGTGCCATTACTGGAGAAAGTGCGCCTGTAATTCGCGAAGCTGGCGGAGATAAATCTTCTGTTACCGGAGGAACAAAAGTCTTATCTGATAAAATTAAAGTAAAAGTAACATCTGAACCAGGCGAAAGCTTTTTAGATAAAATGATTGCTTTGGTTGAAGGTGCGAGCCGTCAGAAAACACCAAACGAAATTGCCTTAACCATTTTATTAGCTGCATTTACTTTAATTTTCGTGATTGTGTGCGTTACGCTAAAACCGTTTGCCGACTATGCCAACGCACCCATCACGATTGCAGCTTTCATTGCATTATTTGTGTGTTTGATTCCAACTACAATTGGAGGATTACTTTCTGCAATTGGTATTGCGGGAATGGACAGAGCTTTACGTGCCAACGTAATTACAAAATCGGGTAAAGCGGTTGAAACTGCGGGAGATATTGATGTGTTGCTTTTGGATAAAACTGGAACAATCACAATTGGAAACAGAAAAGCAACCAATTTTTATCCAACAAAAGGAATTTCTTTTGATGATTTTGTGAAATCGGCTGTTTTGAGTTCACTTGCAGATGATACTCCTGAAGGGAAAAGTATTCTCGAGTTAAGTGAAATGATCGATGTAAAAAATGAGACAAAAGCTTCGTTTTTACAAACTACTTCTGACATCGCGCACACCATCAAATTTACTGCCGAAACCAGAACTTCTGGAGTAGTATTAAAAGATGGAACAAACATTCGTAAAGGTGCACAAGATGCAGCAAGGAATATTGCACAACAAGCTGGAAATGCTTTTCCTGAAGATACTGCACAACAAGTAATCACGATTTCATCTAACGGAGGAACGCCTTTAGTTGTTATTAAAAATAATGAAATTCAAGGCGTTATCGAATTGCAGGATATTATAAAAACCGGAATGAAAGAACGTTTTGAGCGCTTACGCAGAATGGGAATCAAAACTGTTATGGTTACAGGTGATAATCCACTTACGGCTAAATTTATTGCGGAAGCAGCCGGTGTTGATGATTTTATTGCCGAAGCTAAACCTGAGGATAAAATGAATTACATCAGAAAAGAACAAGCTGAAGGAAGATTGGTTGCCATGATGGGCGACGGAACAAATGATGCTCCTGCCCTTGCCCAAGCGAATGTTGGAGTTGCCATGAACAGTGGAACACAAGCGGCAAAAGAAGCTGGAAACATGGTCGATCTTGACAATGACCCAACAAAACTTATCGAGATTGTCGAAATTGGAAAACAGCTTTTAATGACTCGTGGAACTTTAACTACTTTTTCTATTGCAAATGACGTTGCGAAATATTTTGCTATTGTTCCTGCTCTTTTTATTACTGCGATTCCTGCGCTGCAAGGTTTAAATATCATGCATTTGCACAGCCCTGAAAGTGCTATTTTATCGGCTGTAATTTTCAACGCGATTATTATTCCGATTTTAATTCCGCTTGCGCTGAAAGGTGTTGATTACCGTCCAATTGGAGCTAGTGCAATCCTTAAAAGAAACCTTTTAATTTATGGTCTTGGCGGTCTAATTGTTCCTTTTATCGGAATTAAAGTAATTGATTTACTAGTTGCTTTATTTATGTAAGGTTCTAAGATGCTAAGATTCTAAGGGACTAAGGTTTTTCTCTTAGAATCGTAAAATTCAGGAATCTTCAAAAACTCAAATAAAAAACACAGACTTTAGATTGCTAAGTTTCTGAAAAAAAACTTAGAACCTTAGCAACTTAGTCCCTTAGAATCTCAAAAAAAATGAAAAATCTATTTTCTATATTAAAACTTACTGCGGTTACTTTAATCATATTCGCAGTTATTTATCCTCTTGCGATTTACGGAATCGCACAAATTGCTCCAAATCAAGGAAAAGGAGAAACAATCTCGGTTAACGAAAAAGTCGTTGGTTATCAAAAAATTGGTCAAAAATTCGATAAGTCGAATTATTTCTGGGGAAGACCTTCGGCTGTTGATTATAATGCGGCAGGAAGTGCCGGAAGCAACAAAGGCCCAAGCAACGCGGATTATTTGGCTTTGGTTCAAAAAAGAATTGATACACTTTTATTGGTTCATCCTTACTTGAAAAAATCTGATATTCCATCAGATATGGTTACGGCTTCAGGAAGTGGTTTAGATCCGAATGTTTCTCCTCAAGGTGCTTTGATTCAGGTAAAACGAATTGCTAAAGAAAGAAATTTAGCTGAAGCTAAAGTAAAAGCTTTGGTTGAATCTAAAATTAATACTGCTGTTGTTGGACCTGAAACGGTTAATGTTTTGGAATTGAATTTGGCGCTGGATGCGCTTCGCTAAGATGCTAAGGTTCTAAGATACTGAGATACTAAGTTTTTCTCCTGCAAGGTTTTTAAAACCTTGTAGGTATGATAGACTAGTTAGAAATTATAATACAGTAACCACAACGTTTGTCATTCCGAGGAACGAGGAATCTCCACGAGTAGCTCGACAAAGATTGACGAATTTCTATGTGGAGTTTCTTGCGGAGATTCCTCGTTCCTCGGAATGACAAACAGAGCGTGAACTGAAACTTATAATTAATACCTACAAGGTTTTGGAAACCTTGCAGAATACGAAAACGCCTTTTTTACCCCAAATGCCCTAGCCCCGATAGTAGTGGAAATCCTTTTGTGCCGGGGTTCGGCACAAAAGATTGAAACGGATAGCGGGATTAGCTCCTAAAAAATCTACTAATAAATAATTTAATTAAGAGGATGAGATTGCTTCGTTCCTCGCAATGACAAAATGAAAAAAATAATACTTACTGCTTTAATCGCTTTTGGTTTTAGCAATTTACATGCACAAGAAGAATCAAAAAGTCCGTTTACGTTTTCAGGATATGTAGACGCTTATTATAGTTATGATTTCGCGAAACCGGAAAATCATACTCGGCCAAACTTTTTTTACAGTTACAATAAAAGCAACGAGGTAAATCTGAACTTGGGAATGGCAAAAGTGAATTATTCGAAAGAAAATATTCGAGGGAATTTTGCCTTGATGGCGGGAACTTATGCCGAATATAATATGTCTGCCGAACAAGGTTTATTGAAAAATGTTTATGAGGCGAATGTTGGTGTAAAGATTTCGAAAACCCAAAATTTATGGATTGATGCTGGAATCATGCCTTCGCATATTGGTTTTGAAAGTGCGATTGGAAAAGATTGTCAGACTTTAACGAGAAGCATTCTGGCTGAGAATTCTCCTTATTATGAAACGGGAGTAAAAATTGGTTATACGTCTGAATCTGGAAAATGGTATTTAGCGGGAATGTACTTAAACGGCTGGCAGCGAATTGAGAAAGTCGAAGGCAATCAAACGCCTGCTTTTGGAACTCAGGTTACGTACAAACCGTCTGATAAAGTGGTTTTAAACTGGAGTACTTATGTTGGAAATGAACAGCCAGATATTGACAAAAAGTGGCGTTATTTTAATAACTTTTACGGACAGTTTAAAGTAACAGAAAAAACAAATGTAACGGCTGGTTTTGACATTGGATCACAACAATCGGCTAAAAATAGTAACAAATATGATACTTGGTTTTCGCCAGTTTTGATTCTGCAATATAAACCAACAGATAAAATTCAGCTTGCAGCGCGTGGTGAATATTATAGTGATGAAAAAGGTGTAATCATCGCAACTGAAACGCCAAATGGTTTTAAAACTTATGGATTTTCAGCTAACTTTGATTACTTAGTTACTGATAATGTTATATTTAGAATTGAAGCCAGAAATCTTTCAAGTAAAGACGAAATTTTTACGAATAAAGATAATCTTCCAACGGATACAAATACGTTTGTAACGACTTCGCTGGCGATTTCATTTTAGCTTTAGGCTATAGGCTTTAAGCAGTAAGCTTTTTCGAAAGTTCTATTGCTTAAAGCCTAAAGCTTATTGCTTAAAGCATATTTTTATGGAAAACGAAAATAATAACGCACAGCACTTTCTTGATTTAATTCAGAAATCACGAAAGGGAAAATTTAAAATCTACATTGGAATGAGTGCCGGTGTGGGCAAAACTTTTCGTATGCTTCAGGAAGCGCATTCGTTATTGAAAAACGGAATCGATGTGAAAATTGGCTACATCGAAACGCACATGCGAAAGGAAACCCATGAGTTATTAGCAGGTTTGCCTATAATTCCGAGACGGACGATTTTTTATAAAGGAAAAGAGTTGGAAGAATTGGATGTTCAGGCGATTATTAATCTTCGTCCAGAAGTGGTTATTGTTGATGAATTGGCGCACACGAACGTTGAAGGAAGCAAAAACGAAAAACGCTGGCAAGATGTTTTAGAAATTCTGGAAGCTGGAATTAATGTAATTTCGGCAGTTAATATTCAGCATATTGAGAGTTTAAATGAAGATGTAAAACGTATTACAGGAATTGATGTTCAGGAACGAATTCCGGATAATGTTTTGCGATTGGCGGATGAAGTTGTGAATATCGACTTAACATCTGAAGATTTGATTGCACGTTTGAAAGAAGGAAAAATTTATACTTCTGATAAAATTCAGACCGCTTTAATGAACTTTTTTAAATCGGAACAGATTTTACAACTTCGAGAATTGGCTTTGAAAGAAGTAGCGAGTCAGGTCGTTCGAAAAGTTGAAAATGAAGTTCCGAATCTTCATGCTTTACGACATGAGAAACTTTTGGCATGTATAAGCAGTAATGATAAAACGGCCAAAATCGTAATTAGAAAAGCAGCACGTTTGGCTAGTTATTACAACGGAATCTGGTATGTTTTGTATGTAGAAACTCCGAAGGAAAGCACTACGAGAATTGCGCTAGATAAACAACGGCATTTAATTAATAACTTTAAGCTCGCGGTTCAGCTTGGCGCGGAAGTTATTAAATTAGAAAATTCAAATATTGCAAATGCTATTTTAACAGCCGTAGAAGAAAAACAAATTACAACTGTCTGCATCGGAAAACCGCATTTGAATTTATTTAAAGTAATTTTGTCTACAACAATTTTCAGGCGTTTGCTAAACAAACTGTCTTTATCAAATGTCGATCTTGTTATTTTGTCGTAAAAAAATTAAACCATATAAGTTATATAAGTTCATTTAAATTAAGAATGTGAAGTTTAACCGCAAAGAACGCAAGGTTTATACGCAAAGTTCGCTAAAGTTTTTTCTTTGTAATATGGAAAAAATCTTTGCGTGCTTTGCGAAACCTTTGCGTCTTTGCGGTTATAAAGCTAATATTTTCTTATATCACTTATATGGTTCAAAAATTTTAAATGTTTTATAAAATGAGAATTAAAACCAAATTGAATCTGGGTGTTGGATTGTTATTTTTGATGATCATCATTCTCTCTTTAGTGAGTGCATATTCTGTTTTTCTGATTAAACAGGACACCGAGAATATTTTGAAATCTAATTACAATACGCTGGAATATTCGCGAAATATGATTTTTGCTTTAGACGGAATGAAATCAAATTCGAAAAAAACGATTCAGAATTTTGAGGAAAATCTCGAAAAGCAAACCCGAAATATTACAGAACCTGGAGAAAAACAAGCAACCGAAAAACTGAAAAGGAGTTTTGCTCTTTTAGCCAAAAACAATACTGATGAAACTGTAAAAGCGCAAATTCGTCAGGATATTTTTGCTATTATGAAACTGAATCTCGACGCCATAAAACAGAAAAGTGATATTGCCAAACAATCGGCTGAAACGGCTAATTTGTCAATTGCCATTGTGGGAACTTTATGCTTTTTAATTGCTTTTAATTTATTGGTTAATCTTCCTAATAATATTGCAAATCCAATTAAAGAATTAACGCTGAGTATTAAAGAAATTGCCAATAAAAACTATTCAGAACGTGTTCATTTTACAAGTCATAGCGAATTTGGTGATCTTGCCAAATCGTTTAATACGATGGCGCAAAAGCTTGAAGAATATCATGACAGCAATGTTTATAAATTGCTTTTTGAGAAAAAACGACTTGAAACGCTTATCAATAATATGAACGATCCTATTATTGGTTTGGATAATGAAGAAATTGTTTTGTTTGTAAATGATGAAGCACTGAAAATTATCGGTTTAAAATCAGAAGATATTATTGGGAAATCGGCATCAGAATTAGCCGTTTCGAATGACTTAATTCGTTCTTTAATTTTAAAAGAAAGTGAAAGTCCGAAAAAACAACCTCTCAAAATTTTTGCTCACGGAAAAGAAAGTTATTTCGAAAAAGAAATTCACAATATTACTATAACGCCAACGGGAGAAGAAAAAGAAATCAATATTGGCGATGTGATTATTCTCCGAAATATTACCCTTTTTAAAGAACTGGATTTTGCTAAAACTAATTTTATCGCCACGGTTTCACATGAATTAAAAACACCAATCGCTTCTATAAAATTAAGTCTTCAATTGCTTGAAAACAACAAAACAGGCGATATGAATGATGATCAAAAACAATTGGTAGAAAGTATTAAAGATGACAGTCAGCGTTTGTTGAAAATTACAGGCGAATTACTGAATTTGTCACAATTGGAAACTGGAAATATTCAGCTGAATATTGGAAAAAGCAATCCGCATGAAATTGTGAAATATGCTGTAGAAGCTGTAAAAGTTCAGGCAGATCAGAAACAAATCCAATTAGTTGTTGATGCCGATGAAAACCTCAAAAACGTAAAAGCCGATGCCGAAAAAACGGGTTGGGTTTTGATTAATTATTTATCAAATGCGATTCGCTATTCTTCAGAAAAAAGTACAATTCTCATTAAATTAAAAGAAGAAAATAATCAAATGGTTTTTCAGGTTATTGATACTGGAAAAGGAATTGATACAAGATATAGAGACAAGGTTTTTGATAAATATTTTCAAGTTCCTGGAAGTCAAAAATCTGGAACGGGATTAGGTTTAGCAATTAGCAAAGAATTTATAGAAGCTCAAAATGGAAACGTTGGCGTAGAAAGCAATTTAGGATTGGGAAGTACATTTTGGTTTTCGTTGAAGGTATAAGAATAATTGTTAATTGTTAATTGTTAATTGTTAATTGTTAATTGTTTTAAAAAAAATATTAAAAAATTTAGCCAATCTTAATTCAACTACCCTATTTAAAACCAGCAAATTAATATTCGCTTAAGGTTCAATTAAGTCCAAAATACCTGCGTCGAACATTCGTTAGTATTGCAAAATAAAACGGCAAAAAAATGTTCCACAAAACGATTTCTCTGGTATTCTTATTTGGGTTATTTTCTGCAAATGCACAGCAAAATGATTCCATTGCAAAAATTGACAGCACTTCAAATCATTTAAAATTCAATTACAAGCAATTAATTATTCCGAGTGTTTTAATTGGTTATGGCGTGATTGGTCTTGAAAGTGATCAGTTATTAAGTTTTAATCATCAAATTAAGGCTGAAGTGACTGAAGATATTGATCAGAAAATTACAATTGACGACTTCTCGCAATATGCACCTGCAGCATCTGTTTATGCGCTGAATGCTTTTGGCGTAAAAGGCAAAAATAATATGCGTGACCGTTCTGTGATATTTGTGACTTCTTATGCGATTATGGCTTCAACGGTTTTGGGTTTAAAATCGATTTCACATGTAGAAAGGCCAGACGGAAGTTCGAATAATTCTTTTCCTTCTGGACATACGGCAACTGCATTTATGGGTGCTGAATTTTTATACCAAGAATACAAGGATAAATCAATTTGGTACGGAATTGCGGGTTATGCCGTTGCAACAGGAACTGGATTATTTAGAATTTACAATAATCGCCATTGGCTGACAGATGTCGCGGCTGGAGCGGGAATCGGAATTTTAAGCACAAAAATCGCATATTGGATTAATCCATATATTACTAAAAAATTATTCAAATCTTCTGCCGAAAATAAATCGACTTCTATGATAATGCCTTTTTATAATGGCCAGCAATATGGGTTAGGATTTGCGAAGATTTTTTAAATTAAAAGTCATAATAAATCTTTATTTAATTTTAAGTTTGTTAGAAAAACAAAACAGAAATTAAATGAGTTATATAGTTGTAGATATCGAATCAGACGGACCAATTCCTGGAGATTATTCCATGATATCTTTTGGCGCCGTAATTGTAAATGACAAATTAGATAAAACATTTTATGGCAAACTGAAACCTATTTCCGACAAGTTTGATCCGCAAGCTTTAACAATTTCAGGTTTCGACAGAGAAACAACTTTAGGGTTTGATGATCCTAAAGCGGTAATGCTAAATTTTGAAGAATGGATAAAAGAAAATTCAAAAGGAAGACCAATATTTATTAGTGATAATAATGGTTTTGATTGGATGTTTATCTGCTGGTATTTTCATCATTTTTTAAACAGAAATCCTTTTGGATATTCATCAAGAAGAATAGGCGATTTATACTGCGGTTTAGTTAGTGATACTTTTGCACCGTGGAAACATCTTCGAAAAACAGCACACACACATAATCCTGTTGATGATGCCATGGGAAATGCAGAAGCATTATTGCACATGAAAAATGAAATGAAGCTGAAAATTGATTTAAAATAAAAATCAAAACTATAGATTCATTTCCATAATGGGCATGAATCTATTTTTTATTGAAGTTTCAAATTCTCCGATTTTTGTAAATCCGATTTTTTTATAAAATTGTTCTGCATTTGGTTCAGAATCCAAAATGATTTTTGTGCATTTTTCAATTCGCATTCTTTCTAGAAAGTCATTCATTAAAAATAAACCAAATCCATTTCCAATATATTCAGGTAAAATAAAAAGATTATCCAATTTTACCTGATTGTTTTCTAGTTTTAAATAAGAATAATAACCAATGATTTGAGTTTCTTTAACTAAATTAAAAACAAGATTTTTTTCGATATACTCTTCCGTAATTGTTAAGTGAGAATTCCATTTTTCAATTTGCTCATCCGAATATCCCCAATAGGCTTTTGATTTTTTGGTGATTTCCGTTAAACGGATATGATCTTCGGTTTTGGCTTTTTGTATGTTCATCTTTGCTTTTTATATTTAAAAAACACTATTTCTTTCTCGGTACATTTCTCTTTTTTATCTTTTTTCAGAACTAGAGAATCATTTCTTAAATAAAATTTTTCGTCTTTAAAATTTTCAAAACTATTATCATTTTTAGGTTCACAATCTGCAATTGTCTTTGTAAATCTTATTTTTTCAATTTCTTCTTTAGAATAACACATTTTACCAAATTCATTAATCTGAAAACATTCTTTAGGAAGTATGCTATTTAAAATTAAGGTGTCGTTTTTTTCTATCCAATTTCCGTAAGAATGAAAACTCGCCGTACAAGCTCCGCCAGTAAATTTAAAAGTGTGATCTTTATTTATTTCTAAACTTGCCATATACGGAATTACCATTTCTGTATCATACCAAGTTCTTACAAAAATAGATTCTTGTTTTTTATCCTCTTTTTTACAACTGATGAGAAAAATAGAGATTAAAATGCAAAATATAAATCGGTCTACTTTCATCGTTATATTTTTACTTCCAATTTTCATTAGCAAACAATAAAATTAATCCTGCAAGCAAAATGTGTAGTATCAAAATTACAATCCAAGTTTTCTTTTTATTTTTTGATTTATCAATACATAAACCATAAATAGGAAATTGAATGGCAGCAATTATAAAATTTATAAAAGAAAGATCTTTTGACCAAATACATTGAAAAGTTGCAAATGGGAATAAAGTAAATATTGGCTGATTAAATCCATGTCCGCCACCTGCGATAATCATTGTAACTAACAACAATAAAGGTGTTAAGATTAAAAATCTTATTGTCCATTTATACTTCTGAGAATTCATAAAAAACCATTTTAAGGCTAATATAAATGTTTTTATGTATTCGAAGTATTATTCTTAATCTCTCGAACTTCCCTTTTCAATTCTAAAAGCAAATCTTTCATTGCTCCAGTTTCTGTCATTTCTTGTTTTTTATCCGAACGGCCGATATTGCATTCGTATTCCCAAATCTCTAAAATGTCAGACGCTTTCACTTCATAATTCGGATAAAAACTATTATCAGATTCTAAAACCAAAGCGTTCTTTTTATTTTTATTGAGACGTTTATAAACCATTCCTTCATTTTTGGTAATAAGGATATAGGTTTTGCCATCCATCACTTCTCCCAACTTTTCTACATAACGACCAATAATAATAGAACCATCTTCGTGTGGAGGCATTGAATCGCCTTCAACAGGAAATCCGCGGTGTTTTCCAGGACCTAAAAATGGAAGCGTAATTTGCTGTAAACTTTCGATATATTCCGGATCAGCATACCCATTTAGATAACCTGCTTTTGCTTTTTGAGATACAATTTCAATAAAATTTTCTCCAAAACTATCTACTTGAATTGGTAAAATAAGTCGGTTGCCTTCCAGTTTTATCAAATTTTGCACATCAATTTTACGGATATCGACAGATAAAATCAAATCGATACTCATGTGAAAATACAGCGCAATCTTCTTCAAAATATCATACGGAGCTTCCGAAGTTCCATCTTCGTATTTCACGTATCTTCCTCTGGTAATGCTAAGGTTTTCAGCTAATTTCTCTTGTGATATTTTATGCTTAACCCTTAACGCTCTGATGTTGTCTGAAAATAAGGACATAATAAATTTGTTATAATTTGGAACAGCAAATATACAAAAAATTGTTACTGCCTGTACTAATTTTGTAATGTTCAAAAAAACATTTTTAGAAAGTGATTATGAAATTGAGAAACATAAATACCACAAAATCAATAGAATTGTATCTTCCAGATACGAGGTCTGAAATAAGACTGCCTTTTTTTGACGTTGGTATCAGCGCTGGTTTTCCTTCGCCTGCAGATGATTTTATCGAATTGTCGATTGATCTCAATAAAGAATTCATCAAACACAAGTACACTACTTATTTTGCCAGAGTAAAAGGCCATTCTATGAAAAATGTCGGTATCAATGATGGCGATTTATTGATTATTGATAAAAGTCTTGAACCTCAAAATAATAAAATTGCTGTTTGCCAAATTGATGGTGAATTTACCGTAAAACGTATCAAAATAGAAAAAGACGTAATCTGGCTTATTGCCGAAAATGAAGATTATCAACCTATAAAAGTAACGCCAGAAAATAATTTTCTGATTTGGGGAATTGTAGTTCATTGTATTAAAACCTTTTAAGTTATTGTCAGTCTGAGCGAAGTCAAAGACCTTTTATACGATGTAAACCCTTCGACTTCGCTCAGGGTGACAAAACAGAAATAGAAATAAAAAAACCAATTAAAAATGTTTGCTTTAGTCGATTGTAACAATTTTTATGCTTCTTGCCAAAGAGTATTTGAACCGCATTTAAGAGGAAAACCTATCGTTATTCTTTCTAATAATGACGGCTGTGTTATTTCGCGTTCAGATGAAGCTAAAGCTTTGGGCATACCAATGGCTATTCCTGCGTTTAAGTATGAATCTACTTTTAAAGAAAAAAATATTTTTGTTTATTCTTCTAATTATCCGCTGTACGGCGATATGAGTAATCGGGTTATGAATTTACTTCAAACTTATACTCCTGAAATTGAAATTTACAGTATTGACGAAGCTTTTCTGAAATTTTCAGGTTACGATTTATTTGACTTGAATGCGCTGGGTTTAAGAATGCGAAAAGAAGTAACACAAGGAACTGGAATTCCTGTTAGTGTCGGTTTTGCGCCTACCAAAGCTTTGGCAAAAATGGCAAATAAAATTGCCCGAAAATTTGCAGATCGCACACAAGGCGCTTATTGTATTGACTCTGAAGAAAAAAGAATTAAAGCATTAAAATGGACTAAAATTGAAGACGTTTGGGGAATAGGAAAAAAACACGCCAAACGCCTTAAATTGAAAAAAATCAACACGGCGTATGATTTTACGCAGCTTCCAGATGCTTGGGTAAGAAAAGAAATGTCTGTAGTTGGGCTTCGCTTAAAACATGAATTAGAAGGCAAACCAACTTTAGATTTAGAAGAAGCCGCAGACCGAAAAATGATTGCTACGACGAGATCTTTCGAAAAAAGATATACTACTTACGAAGAAATTTCAGAACGAATTAGCACATTTACAGCTTCTTGTGCCGAAAAATTAAGACGCCAAAATTGCCATTGCAATATGGTAACGGTTTTTATCCAAACTAGTTTTATAAAAAATGAAGAATCGCATTATTCACGAAGTATTACCATTACTACAGATTTTCCGACCAATTCGACAATCGAACTTAATGCGGCAGCTCAAAAAGGATTTAAAGCCATTTTTAAAAAAGGATATCGTTATAAAAAAGCAGGTGTAATTGTAATGGGATTAACGCCAAATAGCGAAACACAGCTTAATTTATTCGAAACATCAAATCCTAAACATCAGCCTTTAATGAGTGTAATAGATAAAATGAATCAGAGTTATGGCAATAATAAAATTAAGTTCGGCGTGCAGTCTTTAGGACGTCAATGGAAAATGAAGCAGAACAGATTATCTCCCAAGTTTTCTACTCTGCTCAAAGATGTTATTACGGTTAAAGTTTAAATATAAACAACAGAAAAACAATCGGTTTTACGTTATATAAAAATGAAGAAGCAAGAATATGCCATAGTCGATATCGAAACCACAGACGGTAATGCTAGTGGAAGCCGTATTACAGAAATTGCCATTATTATTCATGACGGTACAAATGTTTTGGATCGCTACGAAACGCTTGTAAATCCTGAGCAAGATATACCACCTTCAATTTTTGGATTAACTGGAATTAATAATGAAATGGTTGCTAACGCGCCTATTTTCGATGATATTTCAGAGAAGGTTTTAGAAATGCTGACCGACCGTATTTTTGTTGCGCACAACGTTAACTTCGATTATTCTTTTGTACATCATCAGCTGGAACAAGCTGGTTTTAAGTGGACTGCCAGAAAAGTATGTACCGTTCGAGCTGCGAGAAAAATTAAACCCGGATTAGGTTCTTATAGTTTAGGAAATCTTTGTAATTCGCTAAACATATCTTTAGAAAACAGACACCGCGCAGGCGGAGATGCAGACGCCACTGCTCTATTATTTTCTCTTTTATTAGAATGGGACGATGCTGGAGAAATCGATAAAATGATCAAAAAAACGGCACAAGATCAGCGTTTGCCTCCAAATCTTCCTCCAGATGATTTTAATAATTTACCCGATAAACCTGGAGTATATTATTTCTATAATCAGCAGAAAAAAGTGATTTATGTTGGAAAAGCCATCAATTTAAAAAAACGTGTCACATCGCATTTTACAGGAAATAATATCAATTCGCAAAGACAGCATTTTTTAAGAGATATTCATGGAATTTCTTTTGAAATCTGTGCAACCGAATTAATGGCGCTTCTTTTAGAATGTACCGAAATCAAGAAACTTTGGCCAACTTACAACAGAGCTTTAAAACGTTTTGAAGCTAAATTTGGTATTTATCAGTATGAAGCTCGAAATGGCTATAAATATTTGGCAATCGGAAAACTGAGTAAATTTCAAATCTGCATTCACGAATTTAATAATCAACATACGGGTATTCATTTATTGAGAAGTCTCGCAGAACAATTTCAAATAGATCATAGATTCTGCAAATATTCAAGACCCGAAGAAGGTGAGTTTTTCTACAATAATGAAATAAAAGAACTGCCTGATCCTTTAATTCACAATGAACAAGTTGACAATGCGATTGATTTTTTATTGAATAACAGACCGAGTTTTGCCATTATAGACAAAGGAAGATCTTCAGACGAACGAAGCTGTATTTGGATCGAAAACGGCCATTTTCATGGAATGGGATATATTCCGAGAGATGTTGCAATTAATGATTCTGAAGAAGTCAAAAGTTATGTTACGTCTTACAAAAGCAATCAGTATATTGAACAGTTGATTTTTGCTTACGCCGAAAAACATCCAGGCAAAGTGTTCTTTAACAAACACTTCTTACAATAAAATTAAAAATAGAGCTGTAAAAATTAAGTTATGACACTATTTAACGACACCGAATTATTTACTGCAGGTTTGGGAGGAAAAAAAATATTTGACATTCCTGACTCCGAATTAATATTGATCGATAATTTCTTTACAAAAGAAGAATCAGATCGTTTTTATGAAAGAATACTTCGCAAGACTAAATGGAGAGAATATGAAATGGAAATTTACGATAAAACATATACCGTTCCGAGAATGATTGCTTGGTATGAAGACAAAGATAATGTTGGCGCTGACCCAAAAGGACCTGATTGGACTTATGAATTATTAAAAATAAGAGGACGTGTAGAAAAAGAAACACAACTTGATTTTAACAGCCTTCTTTTAAATTTATACAGAGATGGAAACGATGGCGTGGGCTGGCACAGCGATAAAGAACACAATACAGGTCCAAATCCTATTATTGCTTCGGTTACGTTTGGAGAAACCAGAATGTTTAAACTTCGCCATAAATTCAGGAAAGAAATTCCGACAATTGAGATTCCGTTGCATCATGGTTCTTTTTTATTGATGGCAGGAACAACCAATAGTTTTTGGCAGCATCAAGTTCCGAAAACGGCACGAGATGTTTTGCCAAGGATCAATCTTACCTTTAGAAGAACCGATCGAAATATTTGATTTTTATAGAATTGAATCCTAAAAAAATACATTTTCTGCTTAAAAAGACGTAAGATATTACTTCTTTAAAAAGTTAAAACATGCACGGTATGAACCTTTTATTAGGCTAAACCTATCTTTTTTACTATTTTTGCAACCTTTTTTAAAATACACACCGTAATGGCTTATTCGAACAATGATCTATCGCGTTTCTTAGATGCGCAGAACAAACTTTATCTTACCGCTTTTTCTGAAATCAGCAAAGGGAAAAAAGAAACACATTGGATGTGGTTCATTTTTCCGCAAATAAAAGGCTTAGGAAAAAGTGATACAGCTAATCTGTATGCCATTAACGATTTAAAAGAAGCTACTGATTATTTAGAGCATCCAATTCTTGGAAAACATTTAATCGAAATTTCAGAGCTTTTATTGACTTTCAAAAGAAAATCGGCTGATGGAATTTTGGGAGATTTAGATGCCAGAAAATTACGTTCTTGCATGACTTTATTTTCTTTGGTAGAAAATGCAAATCCGGTATTTCAGGAAATTCTAGAAGCTTTTTTCTCTGGAGAAACTGACCCTTTGACTTTGTCTATTATTAATTCAACTATAAAATCACCAACTGAGCCTGTCGTAGCATAATTGACAAACTCTTCGTGATTATTTGCATCAAAAAGACACTGCTTAATTGTAGTGTCTTTTTTTTATGAATTAAAGAATTAGTCCTAACTTGCACAAATTCAACCTCAAACCTCAACCAAATCATGACTGAAAAAATCAAAGCATTGCAAGTCATTCATTTTGCCATTTGTGCGGGAACTATTCTCGCTTATTTTTTTGTTGGTGAAATTTCTATTGAAAAATTAAAAATTCCTGAACTTAGCACAATTGGCATTATATATACCTTAATACCGATTTTAGCTTACGTCATAAGTACTTTTATATTCAAATCGCAGATTAAACAAATCGATCCTAAATTAAAACTCGAAGAAAAACTTCCTTTTTACCAAGCCGCTTCTATTATGCGATGGGCAATTTTAGAAGGCGCCGCTTTTATATTATTATTTTTAACTCCAGATTATATTATATTCGGAATCTTGATTATAGTTTATCTGATTTTCTTAAGACCAACTGAAGAAAGAATTAAAAATGATTTATCTGATAATAGTTTTTAATTTTTGGCATAAATAAAAAAAGCGTCTTGATAGTTACAAGACGCTTTTTTTATAGATAATTTTTTCAACTTAAACAGAAAATAAAATCTTATTCTTCTTTCGGTTTTGTCAAATAATAAACCGGAATTCCAGTTACCATAATTAATACTCCCCAACCACAAGTTGAGAATTTTGTTATCAATAATGAAATACAGATTGCAGTTGCAATAATGATGTACAACATTGGTAAAAATGGATATCCAAAAGCTTTATAAGGTCTTTCTGCATCTGGCATTTTTTTTCTCAAAATAAAAATACCTAAAATGGTTAAAATGTAGAATATCAAAACAATAATAATTACAAAATCTAACAAATCCCCATATTTTCCTGTCAAACACAAAGCCGAAGCCCAAATACATTGCGCCCAAAGCGCCCAAGCAGGAACGCTAGATTCGTTTAAAACAGCTGCTTTTTTAAAGAACAGACCATCTTTTGCCATTGTATAATATACTCTTGCTCCCGCCATAATTAATCCGTTATTGCAGGCAAAAGTCGAAATCATAATCATAATTGCAATAATCAAAGTTCCAATGTTTCCAAAGATATATTGAGATGCTACAACGGCAACACGATCAGATTTTGCTGTTGCAATTTCGTCCAACGGAATTACAGCCAAATACATAATATTGGTCAAAACATAAATAATCGTAACGATAAAAGTTCCCAGAAATAAACTCAAACCAACATTTCGCTTTGGATTTTTAATTTCTCCTGCTATAAAAGTTACACCATTCCAAGCATCGCTCGAAAATAAAGAACCAACCATTGCGGCTGAAATTCCAGAAATTAATGCTGTTCCGCTAATTGGCAGCCAAGAACCGCTTTCTTTATCAAATGAGCGCGTGCTCCACGTATCAGCCCAGTTTGCATCCCAAATTGAAGCTTTTGCTGCTAATGTCAATCCAAAAACGATCAATCCAAGCAATGATAAAATTTTGATAATTGTTAAAACCGTTTGCAAAATTTTTCCGTTTTTAACTCCGCGGCTATTAATAAAAGTTAATACCACAATTGTAAAAATAGAAACTAGCTGAGCCGCATTCAATTTAAACGAACCTAATTCGTAAAGAATATTTTCGTCGCTTAAAGGCTCATATAAATAAGCTGCAAATTTAGAAAATGCTACTCCAACCGCCGCAATTGTTCCGGTTTGGATTACTGCAAAAAAACTCCAGCCGTACAAAAAGGCAATCAATTTGTTGTAAGCTTCTTTCAAATACACATATTGTCCGCCAGCTTTTGGAAACATTGCGCTTAATTCGCCATAACTTACAGCGGCTATAATTGTAATTAATCCTGAAACAAGCCAAATTAGTGTCAGCCATCCGGCAGATCCAACTTGACGCGCTATGTCAGCACTTACAATAAATATCCCGGATCCGATCATAGAACCTACAACTAGCATGGTTCCGTCTAAAAGTCCGAGTTCTCTTTTAAAATGTTCTTGGTCGTTTTCTTGCATTTTTATTGGTTTTGGGTTGGTTAAAGATATACTTTTTTTGGAAATTCTAATCTTTTAATTCCTAGTATAGATATGTAAAATCGAACTAAGACTATGCTTATTTAAAAAATTAAATTTAAATCATAATGGCGTATCCCTTCGGGTCGGGCTATCCACTTTATCTTTTATGGTGAACCCCACCATAAAAGGATGTCGTTTCTATCCCTTACGCAAAACTGTTTTCAATAGAAAATACAATTATCCTAAGTACAAAAAAGATATTTTATACTTTAGTAGAAATAAATTTTCAAATAATAAAAATGAATAGCGATATTTTACTTTATCTAATTTTCATTATTCCAGTAGTTATTGCTGGAATTCAAAAAGAGAAACTAAATCAAAAAAAGACATTTATAATCTGGATTTTAATATCTTTTTTATTAATTATTATCGGAATATTAATCGAAGATAACTCTAATAATGAATTGAGAAGTCTTAGTTATTTTGGATCACAAATGCTTTTTTTCTTTCTCATTCTTCATAAAATAACCCGAAATATTTACTTCAAAATTTTTAAAAGAGAACCAGAATTAGGAAAATATCCGAAACATAAAATTGATTATATTTATACGCTAATAATGACAATCGGTGTAGCAATTTTGCCTTTTCTTGCAGATCAATATATCTTCAAAAAGTTTTAAAAAATAATTTGAAAATGGAAGAAATAATTAATAAAATTGCACAAGACAAAATAGACTTTACTCTTGGTTTACAACTTTTGTTAGAAAAGAACTTTAATTTTGAAGAACTTTTTAAAACCCTTCATCTTTACATTTTCAATTCTATTGCAAATAAAACAGATTACAATTCCGAAACTTATCAAACTGCAATAAATACAATTCCTTTAAAACCGACTTTTACACCAATTATTATTCTAAAAAGTTTTCCAACAAAAATTGCTTTTCAGAAATTAGCTTTACTTCCAGAAAATGAAAATAAAAAAGTGATAACTGCTTTACTTTGGATTTTTAAAATAACCGATACTGAAAGAAGAAATACAGAATGCAAAAATGGCTGTGGTCATTTTTGGCATCAACTTGAATAATAAAAATTCTGCTTTTACGTTTTCCCGTAAATTTATTCTGTTTCAAGTATTTATATTTGGCTGCTAATAATTACCAAATCTAAAACTGCAATATGGAAAACACTGCAATTGAAACTCAGGAATTAATTAACCAATATTACAATTTGGCTGTAAATCATTTTAATCAGGGAAAATCTGGTTATCAAACTAAAAACATTTTGATTGAAGAAGGATTAAGTGCCGATTTAGCCACATTAATCGTAGAAAAAATTGAAATGCAAATTCATGAAGCACAACAAGAACACGCTCACTCTCAAGCAAAAAAAGACATGCTTTATGGTGCTTTGTGGTGCATTGGAGGTACGATTTTAACGCTTTCTAACATTGGTTTTATTTTTTGGGGAGCAATCTTATTTGGTGGAATTCAGTTTTTTAGAGGATTGATAAATTTAAGTTCTTAGAAATGAACAAAATAGCAGCATTCCTATCTTTAATTATTATTATAATTTCATTTAATTCGTGCGGTCAAATAGCGAAAGCAAAAGCGAAAAAACATTTTACCGAAACAAGAGGTGCCATTCCTTCTACTTTTGGAACATCTGAAAATGAGGTTTTATTAATTGTTTTAAGAAATCGCTCCAGTTATGATAGATATCTAAAAAGTGCATCTAAAAGATATTTAGGAAAAGTGAAGTTTATTAGAAGTGCAGATGTAATGCAAGATCAATATAAAGATAAAACTGTTTACAGATATCTTTTTGATTATGTTGAAGGTTCAACAAGTATTGTTCAATATTCTAACGGAATGCAAAATAGTGTAACATTTAAACAATTTTACATTAACGATAGATTGACTGGTAAAAATTACATGTCAGGTTATGAAACTGCCTATTTTGGTAAGGCTCTAAAGGCTTACATGGAAAATCTTGAATTAAAGAGAATATCGCTACACTAGTCGAATCCTAATTTTGTATCTTTAAGTCTAAGAATAATTAAAATTGTAGCTATGACTTGGGATCCAAAAAAATACAACGAATTTAAAGAAGAACGTTCTAAACCTTTTGAAGATCTTGTAAGTCATATTGTTGATTATCCCAATCAAAAAGTTATCGATTTAGGCTGCGGAACTGGCGAACTGACGAAAAAACTTTCTGATAAACTAACAAATTCAACTGTTTTGGGAATCGATAATTCTGCCGAAATGCTTGCAAAAGCTCCCACCGCTGAAAATCTTACGTTTAAAGAAATTGCAATTTTAGAGCAGCTAAAAGAAGAAACCAAATGGGATTTAATTTTTTCGAATGCCGCTTTGCAATGGATTGATAATCATGGTGAACTTTTTCCTAAAATTATTTCTTGTATAAATCCAGGAGGTCAGCTGGCTGTTCAAATGCCTCAGCAAAATGAAAATATTCTAAATCGAATACTTTTAAATTTGGTTCAAGAAGAACCTTTTGCATCTTATTTAAAAAATTGGACACGCCCTTCTCCAGTTCTAACTTTAGATGAATATGCTAAAATATTTTTTGAAAATGGAGGAACAGATCTGGTTATCTATGAAAAAGTTTATCCGCTAATTTCGATTTCAAAAAATGACTTTTTTGATTTTATTTCTGGTTCGGCGCTTACTGTTTATCAGGAACGTTTGAAAAAAGATGAATTTGAAAAATTATCAAATGAATTTAAAAACCGAATAGACAAATATTTTCCTAACATTCCTTCTATTTATGCTTTTAGAAGATTAATTCTTTATGCGCGATTCTAGCTAAACCCAGTCATTTTATTCAAAAAAAGACATTCAACATCTATTTTACAGGAGATTAAACAAAAAATATATTTTAAAAAAATAACTTCTTTTTTTTGAAAAATATATAAGGTAATTTTTACTACATTTGAAAAAAATCATTCAAATAACAATTTTTTAATCATAAAATCTTTAACAAGTGTTTAATTAAAAACATAAAACAATCTTTCCCCAAAGTTGGTTTACAAATTAATCGAATACGCAAAAGGCACTTTATCATTAACCTACTAATTTTAAATTTATGTCTAAGTTGCAAGCTTTAAAAAACTTTCGTTTTCCGAATGTTTTTATTCTTATTTTAATCATTTTTACTTCGTGCGCTTTACTGATTTGTATCAATTTTTTTACGATTAAAATTTTATCTGCGAATAGAGCTTATATTAATGGAGAATCTAATTATTCCAAAAGTCAAAAAGACGCTTCTAGGCATCTTATAAGCTATCTGTATACCAAAAATCCCAATCAATGGAAATTGTATCGCGAGGAATTAAAAGTTCCGCAAGGAGATGGAATCGCTCGAATTACACTTTTAAAAGCCGGAGACAATAATATAGCCAGAAAAGGTCTTCTTATTGGGAGAAATCACGAAGATGATTTAGATGATATTATTTGGCTGTTTGACAATTTCAAAGAAGTATCTTTTTTGAAAAAAGCCATTGATGAATGGGGAAAAGGCGACAAATTAATTTTCAAATTATTTATAATTGGCGAACAAATAAATGCAAAAATCAATCGGAATCTTTTAACTGAAAATGAGCAAAAGCAATTTCTTAAGGAAATCAGTTCAATTAGCGATGGATTAACTATTAATGAGCAAAATTTCTCTAATACTTTAGGAGAAGGAACCCGTAAAATAAAGGATCTTTTAATTTTTACAAATGTCTTTTTTATTTTAATTATCATTTGCAGCGTATGTCTTTATTATTCTATAATGGTAAAAAGGCTTCTTGTTTCAAAAAAAGAAACTGAAGTAAAAAACGAAAACTTGATTATAGTAAATAAGGAATTAGATCGATTTGTTTATAGCGCTTCTCACGATTTGAGATCTCCCATAACTTCTTTAAAAGGTCTTATCGAAATTACATCATTAGAAGATGACGTAACTCAAATTCGGAGTTATCTCAAAATGATGCATCACAGTCTGGCGCGTCAAGACCAATTTATTAGCGACATTATAGATTATTCCAAAAATAAAAGAAAAGAAATAATTATGGAGCCTGTGAGTTTGAAAGAACTTTTCAACGAAGCTATTCTCCAATTGATGCACATTGAAAATGCCAATAGAATAAAATTCACACAAGAACATTTAGTCGATGAAATTGAAAGCGATGGACTTCGTTTAAAAATCATTATTAATAATTTAATTTCAAATGCAATAAAATATTCTGACTCAAGTAAACAAGAAATGTTTATTTCTATTAAAACTTATTTTTGCGATGGCTTAAATAAGATTGAAGTTTCAGATAACGGAATCGGAATTAACGATAAAGACAAAGAAAACATTTTTGAAATGTATTTCGGAACCAATAAAAATAAAGGTTCTGGATTAGGCCTTTATATTGTAAAAGAAGCCGTTGAAAACATTAAAGGAAATATTTCTGTTATTTCGGAAAGTACTGTCGGAAGTAAATTTATAGTAACAATACCACATTCACATGCCATATAAACCTGATTTTTTACTTATTGAAGATAATTTAATTGACCAATTTGTTACTAAAAAACTACTTAAAAAAGGACTAAATACAAATCCTTTATTTATTGCAAATAATGGAAAAGAAGCCATTGACTGGCTGATAAAAAATCCAATTCACAACTCTTTAGTTATTCTTTTAGACATTCAAATGCCTGTGATGAATGGGTTTGAATTTTTGGAAGAATTTGCCAGACTTGCGGAAGATATAAAAGACAAAATAGAAATTTTTGTTCTTTCGTCAACACTAGACACAGATGAAATTAAGAAAGCAAAAGAAAATAAATATGTTTCTGATTTTTGGAATAAACCGTTTCGATTAGAAACATTGCAGAATGCGTTTCTTTAAATATTTTTTATTCCAAAACACGATTTACTTGAGAAAATGCTCTTGTGTAATAAGGTTCTTTTGTTGAAGAAATCATTACGCCTCCGTGAGTAGAAGAGTGCACAAATTTGATTTCGCCATCGGCAACTTCCACGATCATTCCAACATGGTTGATATGACGTCTTCCGTTGGTTCTAAAGAAAATTAAATCGCCTTTTTGAGCTTCTTCTGTTGTAACTTTCATGCCGATACGAGATTGCTCGATCGAACTTCTTGGCAGTTTAATATCAAAATTATTAAATGTGCAAATCATTAAACCTGAACAGTCAAAACCTGCTTTTGTTGTTCCGCCTGATCTGTATCTAATTCCGATATTCTCGGTTGCATTTGCTATAATCTGGTCTATTAACTCTGAATGGCTTCCAGTCGCGATTCTGACAAATGTAGAATCTCTTTTAATTTCTGCAGTTTCAGCGATTTGTACAGGCGAAGTTATTGCTGCATTTTGTGATTCTTGAACTGCTTTTGTTGCCTGAATTGCATCGGCTTTTTCTTTAGGAAGACGAATTTTCAAAAGAAAACCAACAGGAACTTTTCCTTTTATTGATGGATTTTGTCGTTCTAATTCTGCAACTGTAATTCCGTATTCTTTTGAAATACCATATTTTGTTTCCTTAGATTTTACCTCTCTATAAAGTTCAACATCCGTAGAAACAATTTCTTGAATAACTGGTTTTTCGTTTATTGTTGGATTATCAGAAGGAATAACGATTTTTTGTCCGATTTTTAAACCCTCCGTTTCTAAAAGTGGATTGGCTTTTTTTAATTCATCAACCGTTACATTATATTTTTTTGAAATTCCCCAAAGTGTTTCTTTAGATAAAACCTCGTGTGAACCTGAAGCATTATTTACAATTGCTTCGGATTTTGGTTCCGATTTAGCTTCTAATTTCGGTTTAGATTTGGCAATATTCTTATTTTTATTAGGAATTAAAAGTACCGAATTTAGTTTTAGAATTTTAGTAGCGTCTGGATTTGCATCTGCAATATCTTTTACTTTTACTCCATATTTTTTAGCAATAACAGAAAGATTTTCTCCTTGTGAAATTTTGTGTTTAACAAAATTATCTTGTGCAAATGCTCCTCCACTGAAAAAAATCAAAACTATTATTAATCTAAAAACCATATCTACTATTTAAGTTAGTACTCTTTATTTTTAAGTTTCCTTACAGAATTAAACTTAAAAGTTACAAATATATTACCTCAAAGGCGAATTTAACTCTTAAAACTATAAAAACCATAAATTTTAACAATTATTTTACTTCAAATTAACGATGTCGGCATAAAAATTGTGCCAACTTTTTGAAACCGTTGATTTTACATAAAACCACAATTAACAAGTCAAAAAGCTTATACTTAACTTAAATTAAATTAAATTCAATAACTAAAAAATAAAAAAAATGCCCTGTTTATTCAGGGCATTTTTATTTGAATGTATAAAATCTTATTATTAAGCTTTTCCTGCAGCAATTAAGTTTAATGCAGAACCTGCAACAAACCAGCCAATTTGACCTGCGTTGTAAGTATGGTTTGCCAAAATTATATCTTTTGTTCCATCTGCATGAACAAATTCTAACGTTAATGGTTTACCTGGAGCAAATTCAGTTAAATCTAAGAAGTTAATAGTATCATCTTCTTGAATCTTATCATAATCCGCTTCATTAGCAAACGTCAATCCTAAAAGTCCTTGTTTTTTAAGGTTTGTTTCGTGGATACGGGCAAAAGATTTTACTAATACCGCTTTTACACCTAAGAAACGAGGCTCCATTGCAGCGTGCTCACGAGAAGAACCTTCTCCATAATTATGATCTCCAACTACGATTGACGGAACACCAGCAGCTTTGTATGCACGAGCAACAGCTGGCACAGCGTCATATTCGCCAGTTAATTGATTTTTAACAGAGTTTGTTTTTTGGTTGTAAGCGTTTACAGCACCAATCAACATATTGTTCGAAATATTATCTAAATGTCCACGGAAACGCAACCAAGGTCCTGCCATAGAAATATGATCGGTAGTACATTTTCCGAATGCTTTAATTAATAATTTAGCACCAGTGATATTTTTACCATCCCAAGCAATAAACGGAGCCAGTAATTGTAAACGCTCAGATGTAGGACTAACTACAACCTGAACCCCTGAACCGTCTGCCGCTGGAGCTTGAAATCCTGGATCTTCGGCGTAGAAACCTTTAGCTGGAAGTTCGTCCCCAGTTGGCGCATCTAGTTTTACTTCTTCTCCATCTTCATTAATTAATGTATCTGTTAAAGGATTAAAACTTAAATCACCCGCGATAGCCAAAGCTGTTACCAATTCTGGAGAACCAACAAATGCTAATGTATTTGGATTACCGTCTGCACGTTTTGAGAAGTTACGGTTGAAAGAGTGCACAATAGTATTTCTTTCTTCTTTTTCAGCTCCTTCTCTATCCCACATACCAATACATGGTCCGCAAGCGTTAGCAAAAACCGTTGCTCCAATTTTATGGAAAGTATCAATAAAACCATCTCTTTCAATTGTAGAACGAACAACTTCAGAACCTGGAGTGATAGTAAACTGTGATTTCGTTTTTAGATTTTTATCAGCAACTTGTCTCGCCAATGATGCTGCACGAGAAATATCTTCGTAAGAAGAGTTTGTACAAGAACCAATTAAACCAACTTGAATTTGTAATGGCCAGTTATTTTTAATTGCCTCTTCTTTCATTTTAGAAATTGGAGTAGCTAAATCTGGCGTAAACGGACCGTTTAAATGTGGTTCTAATGTAGAAAGATTGATTTCGATTACCTGATCAAAATATTGTTCTGGATTTGCATATACTTCTGGATCTCCAGTTAAATAAGAAGCCACTTTATCTGCAGCATCTGCCACATCAGCTCTGTTTGTAGAACGCAAATAACGACTCATAGAATCATCGTAACCAAAAGTTGAAGTTGTTGCTCCAATTTCAGCACCCATGTTACAAATAGTTCCTTTACCAGTACAAGACATAGCCGTTGCACCTTCACCAAAATATTCAACAATTGCACCTGTACCACCTTTTACAGTAAGAATACCTGCAACTTTTAAAATAACATCTTTAGGAGCTGTCCATCCTGATAATTTACCAGTTAGTTTCACTCCAATTAGTTTAGGAAATTTCAATTCCCAAGCCATACCAGACATAACATCTACCGCATCTGCTCCACCAACACCAATGGCAACCATTCCTAAACCACCTGCATTTACAGTGTGAGAATCGGTACCAATCATCATTCCGCCTGGAAAAGCATAATTCTCCAATACTACTTGATGAATAATTCCAGCTCCTGGTTTCCAGAAACCAATTCCATATTTATTAGAAACTGACGACAAAAAGTCGAAAACTTCATTACTTTGTGTTTTTGCTCTCGCCAAATCGGTTACAGCATCTACTTTTGCTTGAATTAAGTGGTCGCAGTGAACTGTTGTCGGAACTGCCACTTTAGATTTTCCGGCATGCATAAATTGCAATAATGCCATCTGCGCAGTTGCATCTTGACAAGCAACACGATCTGGCGCAAAGTCAACATAATCAACTCCTCTTCCAAAAGCCTTAGTTGGATTTCCATCCCAAAGGTGATTGTATAAAATTTTCTCTGTTAAAGTAAGCGGACGACCAACAATTTCTCGTGCTTTATCAACACGGCTTGGCATGTTTTCGTACACTTTTTTAATCATTTCGATATCAAAAGCCATAGATTTTCTGTTTTTATTATTGTTTTTTGAACATGACAAGTTACAAAAAATAGAGCAATTATTACAAAAAAAGCCCGAGTTTTACGACTCGGGCTTATGATTTATAATAAATCTTGATTACATTACTAACTGTTTGTTAGAAGGTGCAAATTTAGTTAAGTTGATACCTTCTACAGCTGCTGTATATTCATCCATAGTAGGAGTTCTTCCTAAAATTGTAGAAAGAACCACAACTGGTGTTGAAGAAAGTAACGATTCTCCTTTTTTACCTTCTGTATCTTCTACAACTCTTCCTTGGAAAAGACGTGTTGAAGTCGCCATTACAGTATCTCCTTTAGCTGCTTTTTCTTGGTTACCCATACAAAGGTTACAACCTGGACGCTCTAAATACAACATATTTTCGTATTCTGTACGAGCTGCACCTTTAGGCGCATTATCGTCAAATTCGAAACCAGAGTATTTTTGTAAAACTTCCCAGTCACCTTCAGCTTTCAATTCATCTACGATGTTGTATGTTGGAGGTGCAACTACAAGAGGAGCATTAAATTCCACTTTTCCTTTTTGTGCTTCAACATTTTTCAACATTTGAGCAAGGATTTTCATATCTCCTTTGTGAACCATACAAGAACCAATAAATCCAAGATCTACTTTTTTCTCTCCACCATAGAAAGATAATGGTCTAATTGTATCGTGAGTATAACGTTTAGAAACGTCTTTATTATTTACATCTGGATCGGCAATCATTGGTTCAGCAATTAAATCTAAATCAACAACAACCTCAGCATAATATTTAGCATTTGCATCTGGAGTAAGAGCTGGTTTTTCAGCAGATTTAATCTCTGCAATTCTCTTATCTGCTTTATTGATCAATCCTTGAAGAACTTGTTTTTCATTGTCCATTCCTTTATCGATCATAATTTGGATTCTTCCTTTTGCAATTTCTAAAGATTCGATTAATGTTTCGTCTTCAGAAATACAGATAGAAGCTTTAGCTTTCATCTCAGCAGTCCAGTCTGTAAATGTAAATGCTTGGTCGGCAGTAAGTGTTCCGATGTGAACCTCAATGATTCTTCCTTGGAATACGTTTTCACCACCAAATTTTTGAAGCATTTGCGCTTGAGTTGCATGAACCACATCACGGAAATCCATATAACCTTTCATATCTCCTACGAAAGTAACTTTTACAGATTCTGGAATTGGCATAGAAGCTTCACCAGTTGCCAATGCAAGAGCAACAGTTCCTGAGTCAGCACCAAAAGCAACACCTTTAGACATTCTTGTATGAGAGTCACCACCGATAATAATTGCCCATTCGTCAATCGTAATATCGTTCAATACTTTATGAATAACGTCTGTCATTGAATGATAAACTCCTTTAGGGTCACGAGCTGTGATCAATCCGAAGTTGTTCATGAATTTCATTAATTTAGGAATATTAGCCTGAGCTTTTTTATCCCAAACAGAAGCTGTGTGACAACCCGATTGGTAAGCACCATCAACAATTGGAGAAATAACCGTAGCAGCCATAGACTCTAATTCTTGAGCAGTCATAAGACCTGTAGTATCTTGAGAACCTACAATGTTTACTTCTACACGAACGTCAGAACCAGCGTGTAAAACTTTACCTGGCGCGATACCTACAGCATTTTTGTTGAAGATTTTTTCAACAGCCGTAAGACCTTGTCCTTCATTAGAAATTTCTTTAGATGGAGCAAATACAGCAGGCGCTTGAATATCTAATAATTTCGCAGCGAAAGTTTGTAGTTTTTTACCGAACACAATTGCATACGATCCTCCAGCTCTGATAAATTCTTTCTTTTGAGGAGTAAATGATCTAGAAATATCAATTAATTCTTGATCACCATTATATAATTTTTTAGTCTGCGTATTGATCGTAAGAACAGTTCCTGTAGCAACAGAATATGCTTCTTCAAGAATTGGTTCGTTGTTTTCGTTACGAATAATATTTCCGTCTGCGTCTAATTTTTTAACCCAGTTTTTAAGGTCAATTCCAATACCTCCAGTAACATCTACTGTAGTTAAGAAAATTGGAGAAATACCATTTGTACCTCCAACAATTGGAGCAATATTTACGAATGGAACATATGGACTTGCTTGTTTTCCTGTCCAAAGTGCCACGTTATTTACACCTGACATTCTAGAAGAACCAACTCCCATTGTTCCTTTTTCAGCAATTAACATTACACTTGCGTCTGGATGTTTTGCTTGAAGCGCTTGAATTTCTTTTTGAGCTTCTGGAGTAATCATACATTTTCCGTGAAGTTCACGGTCAGAACGAGAGTGCGCTTGGTTTCCTGGAGAAAGTAAATCTGTAGAAATATCTCCTTCACCAGCAATATATGTAATAACTTTAATTTCTTCTGCTATTTCTGGAAGTTTCGTAAAGAACTCAGCTTGAGCATAACTTTCAATAATTTCTTTTGCAATTGGGTTCTCATTTTTGAATGCTTCTCTCAAACGATCAGTATCAGCATCATAAAGAAAAACTTGCGTTTTAAGAACGTCTCCTGCTTGTTTTGCGATGGCAGCATCATTTCCTAAAGCTAAATCTAATAATACTTCGATTGAAGGTCCACCTTTCATGTGAGACAATAATTCGAAAGCAAAATCTGGAGTAATTTCTTTTACTAAAGATTGACCCAGAATAATTTCTTTTAAAAACTTAGCTTTTTCACCTGCAGCACTTGTTGTACCTGGTAAAGTATTGTAAATAAAAAACTTAAGAGAATCTTCGCGGTATGCGTTATCAACATCTTTAATTTGAGTAATGATTTCGCTTAATAATTCAGCTCCATCAATTGGTTTAGGGTGTAACCCTTGATTTTTTCTTTCTTCAATTTCTTGAATGTAATCCTGATAAATATTCATAATAAAAGCGGATTTATTTTTTTGAGGCAAATTTACGCATTAAACCCGATAATTAAAAAAAATATAATAGAACTCGCCTTTTCAAAAATTATTATTGCTAAAAAACGATTTTCACTGTTTGTTTTTGTCAAAAACTCAATTTTATATTAAAATAATGAATTATTAACATTTAAAAATCTTTTCTTTAACAAAGTCGAAATTCAATGTTATAAAGTAAGTGAGATTTTACCTCTATTTTCACTAAGAACCATTCTAAATAGTTAATTATAACGATATAGTTACCTCTTTTTTTCGCTTCGAGATAGATTTTCAAAACATCCATTTCATCAAAAATTCATCAAAAAAAATAAAATGAAAAAAATCATCAAATTTGAAATATTCTTATAACTTTGCATTTCAAAGTACTTTTAAATAAATACAACTATGAAACACAAATTTGAATTTTTAAGCAACTATTCTCAAAAAACTGGAGTACAAATTAGCTTATTTGTCACCTTAGTTAGTACAATATTTATGATTTGTACATTATCACTCAAACAATTATCTCTTTTCAAATTCGACTCCATCGGATTACTTAGTTTAGTTTTTGAGTTTGGGTACGGAACAACTTTATCATTTCTTATTTTAAGAAATAGAACCAAATACATACACTTAACACCATTTTTGATGTTGAATTGGATTATTGGCTGTTTTAGTCTGAATGTTTTTATTCCGATTTTTCAAGATCTACCTGTTTGGATCTACATCGCAACTTTTACATTTTGCATTTCTAATTTCTTTCTGTATCAAAAAACCGCTGCAAGTCTCGGCACAATTCTCATTTATTTTATAAATGGAGTTACCTTTTGGACGATTTTTTATTTCGCTTTATTTCTTATACCGGCATTTCCGTATTCGTTAATTGGAATTTTAGCTTTAGGAATGGGCTTTTATGGTTTGGTTCCAGGAATAATATTAATTATTCATACACTGACTGTTCTTTTGCGATTACCTCAAAATAGATATTATTTCATTTCTTTCAGCACCGGATTTTCATTTGTATTTGTTGCCTTTTTAATTTTCTCAACAGGTTTAGTTTTAGAAAGCAGAAAAATTAATCAAATGACTCAGATCAATTCTTTCAATAACAATAATGATTTACCCGCGTATATTGCCGTTTCACAGAATTTAAAACCTAATTTTTTTAATGAAATTCTGCTCAAAAAAGATATTGTATACATGAATGTCGACAACTTCTTTTCTTTTGACGGTTTTGATTCGTTCAACAAACAGCAATTCAATGAAACTAAAATTCACAATCCTTTTATAAGTATTGGATATCTATTATGTGAAGACTTAAATCTGAGTAAAGATGATAGAATAAATATTCTGAAATCGAATTTCAACAAAAGATTAGAGACTGAAGAACAGCTTTGGGATGGCGACGATATATTTACCAAATCCATTAAAGAAGATGTGAAAATTTATCCAGATTCTCGATTGGCTTACACAGAAATTACAATGAAAGCCGAATGCGCAGGAAAAACGTGGGAGAACCAAGAAGCTATTTATTCTTTTCAGCTTCCTGAAGGTTCTGTTGCAACTTCACTTTCACTTTGGGTAAATGGCGTTGAACGTAAAGGCGTTTTAACTACTAAAGAAAAGGCTAAAAAAGCGTACAACGAAATTGTTGGTGTGCAAAATCGCGACCCATCTTTAATGCAATGGAAAGAAGGAAATAAAGTCGTTGTGAGAGTTTTTCCAGTAAGCAAGCAAATGCCTAGAACATTTAAATGTGGTTTTACCACTCCATTGAAAGTGGAAGATAACAAAATGAAATATCAAAGTCTGTCTATAAAAGGTCCAAATATTTCGAATGCTGAAACAATTTCGAGAATACAAACTGTTGGAAACACTTCTATAGAAACCAGTAAAGATTTTGAGCTTCAAAAAGGTTTTTACATGAATCAATCTAAAGGTCTCGATGACTGGGAAGCAAGTTTGCCGTTAAATAAAATCAATCACGATTCTTTTGTGTGGAAAAATAAGACTTATGAAGTAAGTGAAATTCAAAAAACATTAATTCGCTTTACTCCTTCTGAAATTATTTTGGATTTGAATGAAAATTGGACAACCAAACAAATCGAATCTTTTATAAATCTAGATCAGGCAAGTATTTTTGTTTTTGTGAATGGACAAAAAACGGCAATCAATAAAGAGAATTTTAAAGCCATTCAGTTGAATTTTAAAGATTATCAATATTCTTTATTGCCACTCTTCAAATTGGCTGAAAACAGTTTAGTTATTACAAAATCTGGAAATTTTTCTGCCAATTTTGAAGATTTAGAAGATTCAGATTATTTGAAAAAAATCAAATCTCAAACCAAACAAAGAAATATTAAAGTCATTAATATTAGCGCAGACATTAATCCGTTTTGGCAAACTGCGAAAGAGCAAAAATATGTTGAATACGCTCAGAGTAATTTAACCAATTGTTTGAAAATGATCAAACAACATCAATTTCCTTTGTACAAAACCGATGAAAACAGCATAAATATTGAACCCGCTCAAATTTCTATACATGAAAATGCAACAAATAATATTTCAAAAAGCTACGGCTCAAATCATATTTACAGAATGTATGCTTTTGGAAAAGTTCTTGAAGAACAAGTAAAAATTCAAAATGATACTTTAGCTACAAATCAATATGTTGAATTAGCAAAAGATGCCAATATTGTAACACCAATTTCGTCTTTAATTGTTTTAGAAACCGATGAAGATTACAAGAAAAACGGAATTGAGCAAAACGTAAATACATTAGGAAATGCGTCTATAAACAATGACGGTTCTGTTCCTGAACCACACGAATGGCTTTTAATGATTATCGGAATTTCTACGCTTTATTTTTATTACAGAAAAACAAAAAAACAAACTGCATAAATGAATTTACTGCTGAAATACAAAAACGCAACTATTCTGCTAATTATAAGCTGTCTTTTAATTTTAAATTACAGCATTATAGTAACAGGATTAGATAATAATTTATTGGGAATTTTAGCTTCAATCGTACTTTTTATTATTGGCGGCCGCAAAACTACTTTCAATGTAAGTTATCTGCTTTTTCCAATGATTTTCTTGCTCGAATTTGTAAGCTATCGACTGCATACCAAATCGGTACATCTTTTAGCCGTAGTATTGTTTATCTGTTTTTTGCATTACAGTTTGACTCAAAAATTCTCATTTATTGCGTTTATTTGTATTTTATTATTTTCTTCATTATTCAATACTTTTTTCGATTATCTGTCAACAGAAATTAAACAAGCTCTTTGTTATTATGTTTTTATTGTTTTGAACAATTTCATTTCAATTGACAAAATAGAAGGCGTCAATTTTTACATTCAAAATTCAAAAATTACCATTGATACCGCATGCATGGGATTGTCAATGTTTAAAACCGGTTTATTATCTGGTGCTTTTCTATTGACATTTGAAGAAAAGAAACAACAAAAATATTTCAACATACTACAGATTTTTCTTTTTTGTGGATTGATTGTAATTCTTAATATTGTTTCAAATTATTTCAGAATCATTACGCTTATTTTGTTTCAATGCACAGAAGAAAACGTGCTTCATCATTCAATCGGAATTCTTTGTTTTGTATTTTATCAAATTGTTCCAATGCTCTTTCTCATTCGATTTTTTAAACCTAAAACCGAAGAAGTTTCAATACAAAAACAACATTCAGTATTTTTTATAGTTGCTGGAAGTATGATCCTTTTTGCGACCAGTTTTGAAATCAAAAAAGAAATTCCGCATAATTTGCTTGAAAACATAAATCCAAAATATGCCATACAAAATGGAACTTGGGTTAATGATGAAGTTTTTAAAATTGCAACTCCAAATAAACTAACTTACATAAAAACTCCAAGTCATAACCCTCTAGTTTGTTGGACAGGAGCAGGTTATAAAATTATAGAGAAAAAAGAAGTCAAAAGAGGAAACGAAAAAATCTGGCTGGTTAGAATGGAAAAAGATAATATTCAATACAATTCGTATTGGTGGTATGAATGCAATTCTAAAAAATACACTTCTTTACCAGAAGTACTTTTGATTAAATTATTCTCAAATAAAACCGTTCGTTTAATTAACGAAACCAGCAAAAGCTAACAACAAAAAAAGCCTGACAATTTAAATTTTGTCAGGCCTTTTTATATTATAAAACTATTTACAAAAGTTTCTTAATAATAACTTCTTCCGTTATTCCTTCTGCATCTGCTTTATAATTTTTAATAATTCTATGTCTTAAAATTCCAGTTGCAACGGCTTGAACATCTTCAATATCTGGTGAAAATTTACCATTGAAAGCGGCATGAGCTTTTGCTGCTAAAATCAAATTCTGAGAAGCTCTTGGTCCCGCTCCCCAATCTAAATAATTCTTTACAAATTCATTTGACAATGCATTATCTGGTCTAGTTTTACTTACTAAAGTAACCGCATATTCTATAACATTATCTGCAACAGGAATTCTACGAATTAAATGTTGAAAATCGATAATTTCCTGTGAAGTAAACAATGGATTAATAACCGTTTTTACATCCGAAGTTGTTCTTTTTACCACTTGAACTTCTTCTTCAAAAGTTGGGTATTCCAATTTAATTGCAAACATAAAACGGTCTAATTGCGCTTCCGGCAAAGGATAAGTCCCTTCTTGCTCAATTGGGTTTTGTGTTGCTAAAACAAAATACGGTAAATCTAATTTATGATGTTGTCCTGCAATAGTCACCGATCTTTCTTGCATGGCTTCAAGAAGAGCTGCCTGCGTTTTAGGTGGCGTTCTATTAATCTCATCGGCAAGAATAATGTTCGAAAAAATTGGCCCTTTAATAAATTTGAAATTTCTATTTTCATCTAAAATTTCACTTCCTAAAATATCTGAAGGCATTAAATCTGGCGTAAACTGAATTCTTTTAAAATCTAAACCTAAAGCCTGAGACAAAGTATTGATCATTAAAGTCTTTGCCAAACCTGGAACACCAATTAAAAGTGCGTGACCTCCAGAAAATATACAAAGTAAAATTTGATCTACAACGGCGTCTTGCCCTACAATTATTTTCGCTATTTCGTTTTTTAATTCGTTTCTTTTTTGAACTAAATTGTGAATTGCTGTTACGTCAGACATTTATAAGTGTATTTTAAATTAAAAAGAGTTAGTTCTACGAAATCATAAAACTAACTCTTTTTCTTTATTTAATAAAAATTATTTTTTTAACCAGTTGTTTGCAAATGCGCAATCTCTGTATTCTCCAATAATTTTGATGTAAGTATCTTTAATTTTATTATCAAACCATTTTGCAATCGCATTAATCTGTTTTTCTTTTAATGCTAATTCTTTAATTTTAGTATAATCTTTAGCGTAATCAGCAGTATGATCTTCAATTCTGTTTGTAACCGTAATTAATTTATACGTTTTTTTACCTTTATCATCCGTATTCAAAATTGGTTGAGAAACTTCATTTCCTTTTAAATTAGAAACTTGGCTATATAATGTAGGATCCATTTTAGTCAATTCAAAACGAGTATCTTGAGTTGTCGGATTCATTAAAGTTCCACCGTTTGCTCTTGTCTCTTTTTCATCAGATTCTGTTCTCGCTGCGTCTGCGAAGCTAATTTCGTTACCAACAATTTTATTTCTGATGTTCGTAATTCTTTCTTTTGCTTCTTTTAAAGCAGCTTCAGAAACTGTTGGAGAAATTAAAATATGACGAAGTTCAACTTCTTGTCCTTTAATTTTATCAACCATAATAATATGATATCCAAAATTAGTTTCAAATGGCTGCGAAATTTCACCGGCCTGTAAACTAAAAGCAACATCTTTAAATTCTTTTACAAAAGGAGTTTTTCTAGTCATTTTATAATAACCTCCATTTGGCGAAGAACCTGGATCTTGAGAATATAAAACAGCTTTTGTAGCAAAACTAGATCCTTCAAGAACATCTTGTCGAATTGCATTCAATCTATCAATTACTTTTTGTTTGTCTTCTTTAGAAACTTTAGGTTCAACAACAATTTGTGCTACTTCCATTTCAGCACCAAATGTTGGCAATTCATCTTTTGGAATTTTCTTAAAGAAATTACGAACTTCTTCTGGAGTAATTTCAACATCTTTAATGATTTTATCTCTCATTTCTGATGCTAATTTTTGCTCTTTCAAAATGTCAGCAAAATAAGTTTTAAATTCTTCTACAGAACTTTTTTTGTAGTATTCTACAACTTTATTGATATCTCCTCCAACTTGCTGCGTCATATAATTTAGACGCTCTTCCATCATACCTCTAATTTCAGCATCACTAACAATAATACTATCTTGAATAGCTTGGTGAGCATACAATTTATCTTCTAAAAGTTTACCAAGCATTTGGCATCTCGTAATATCTTTAACAGATCCTCCTTGAGCAGTAATTTCTAAAAATCCTTTATCAATATCAGAATCTAATACGATATAATCTCCTACCGTAGCGATAATTCCATCTATTTTCAATTTTCCTCCCGAAGGTTTTTCAGCAGGTTTCTCAGCAACAACATCAGGAATTATTTCTTGTGCTGCAACAATTGGAGCAAAAAAAAGAAAAAAACAAACTGTTAGAACAAACTTGTAATCAATTGTTTTTAGCTGTAATTTTTTTAATAACATTATTTTAAATTTTATTTGAATGTAAAGCCTGCTTTAGATAACTCGCCAAAGTTATTTATATTTTCTGAAATACTTCCTGAAACATAAATAATTAGTATAGTTCTGTCTTAACTTATAACGAACAAAAATAACAATTCAATTACATAATACAACAATCCGATATACTATTAACAAAAAATTATAGGATAACATTTAAATTCTATTTTCATCAATTGTTTTTCTGTCTTTAAACACGATTAGAAACAATCCGTAAATCATGAATCAGAATTGTTTTAAAAACCGAATAAAAACCTCGTTATAAGAATTCTACAAAAAAGTTCTCAACACTACAACGTTTTCGTAATATAATATTTTCTTACAAAATGTAATTAAATCAAAAAAAGTCTACTTTAGATGCGTAATTATCAATTATTGCTTCTGAAATTAATAATATATAATTTTTAAAGCATTAAAATTGACAATTACAAAACAAACTATTTAACTAAACCACAATCTATCATGAAAAAACCTATTGTAAAGTTGTGCCTAATTACGGCGTTTACGGGATTATTGTATTCGTGTTCAACAAATGAAATTACCGAATCAGATTCAAAAGCTGAAAGCCAGCAATTTAAAATTATTGATGTTACACATCACGACGGAAAACCTTTTAGCACTGGGATTTCTAATTCTTCTTCAACTGGAAAATATGTTGATAATCCAGGAGGCGGCGTCATGATGCAGGCATTTTATTGGGATGTTCCTGCTGGAGGTAATTGGTGGAATACTGTTAGCAGTAAAGTAACCGCTTGGGGAAATGCTGGAATTGGTTCTATTTGGCTTCCACCTGCTTCAAAAGCACAAAACGGAGCATTTTCTATGGGTTATGATCCTACGGATTATTTCGATTTTGGAGATTTTAACCAAAATGGAAGTGTTGAAACTAGATTTGGATCTAAAAGCGAATTAGTAAGTCTGATTACAAATGCACACGCTCAAAACATAAAAGTTTATGCAGATATTGTAATCAATCATAATAGTGGCGGACAATCTGAAGCGAATCCGTTTACAGGAACAAATACATGGACCAATTTTAGCGGAGTTGCTTCTGGAAAATTTACTCGTAATTATAATGATTTCTATAAAAATAGTTACGGAAATAATGATGAAGGCGCTTTTGGCGGATTTCCAGATTTGTGTCATGCAAATCCTCATGTAAAAGACTGGCTTTGGCTAAGAGCAGATGGAGTTGGTAAATATTATAAAAACACCATGAAATTTGACGGCTGGAGATTTGATTACGTAAAAGGATTTGGTGCGTGGGTTGTAAATGCATGGAATGCCAATGTTGGCGGGTTTTCGGTTGGAGAATTATGGGATTCGAACGTAAACATATTAAACGACTGGGCAAACGCTGCAAATAGTTCTGTTTTTGATTTCGCTTGTTATTATAAAATGAATGATGCTTTTGACGGAAACAATCTTGCGCTTTTAAATGATGACATGATGTGGAAACGAAATCCTTACAAAGCGGTAACTTTTGTAACCAATCACGATACTGATGAAATTTGGAGCAAAATGTTGGCTTACTCCTATATATTAACGCATGAAGGTTATCCGACTATTTTCTACAGAGATTACGAAGAATGGTTAGACAAAAATAAATTGAACAATTTAATATGGATTCACAATAATAAAGCGACTGGAACAACTTCTATTTTATATTCTGATAATGATGAATATGTTGCAAGAAGAAATGGATATAACGGAAATCCGGGATTAGTAGTTTACATAAACAACTCTGATGTTTGGCAAGAAAGATGGGTTCAGACCAATTGGGCCAATACTCAAATTAAAGATTTTACAGGAAATTCTTCTTGGTTTCCAACAACTCAAGCGGATAAATGGGTAAAAATACAATGTCCTCCAAAAGGATATTCAATTTGGTCAATTAATCAGTAATTTTAAAATGACTATTGTAAGGCTGTTGTATGACAGCCTTATTTTTTTTGTAAAAGATTATTTTAAGGTGAAAGACTTCCAAATTAAGAAGTGAATATTTTTATTAAGCCGTAATTAATAGTATTTTTGCAACCTATTTATACGAAATATGAGCTTTTTAAAAGAAATACAACGCAGAAGAACATTCGGAATTATATCGCATCCCGATGCAGGTAAAACTACATTAACAGAGAAATTATTATTATTTGGAGGTGCCATTCAAGAAGCTGGCGCTGTAAAGAATAACAAAATTAAAAAAGGAGCAACGAGTGACTTTATGGAAATCGAACGCCAAAGAGGTATTTCGGTTTCGACTTCTGTACTTGCTTTTAATTATAAAGATAAAAAAATCAATATCCTTGATACACCTGGACACAAGGATTTTGCTGAAGATACATTTAGAACTTTAACCGCTGTTGATAGTGTAATTGTTGTTATTGACGTCGCAAAAGGAGTTGAGGAACAAACTGAAAAATTGGTTTCAGTTTGTAGAATGCGTAACATTCCGATGATTGTTTTCATCAACAAATTAGACCGTGAAGGTAAAGATGCTTTCGATCTAATGGATGAAGTAGAACAAAAATTAGGTTTGAAAGTTACTCCATTAAGTTTCCCAATCGGAATGGGTTATGATTTCCAAGGAATTTATAATTTATGGGAAGAAAACATCAATCTTTTTAGCGGAGACAGCCGTAAAAATATTGAAGAAACAATTGCTTTTTCTGATGTTCAAAATAATCCAGAATTAGATAAAATTGTGGGTCAAAAAGCGGCAGAAAAACTTCGTGAAGAATTAGAATTAATTGATGAAGTTTATCCGAAATTTGAGCGTCAAGATTATTTAGATGGAAAAATTCAGCCTGTATTTTTTGGCTCAGCTTTAAATAACTTTGGAGTTCGTGAATTATTAGATTGTTTCGTTACTATCGCTCCGTCTCCAAGACCAAAAGATTCTGAAACACGTTTGGTTGATCCAGCTGAACAAAAAATGTCTGGTTTTGTTTTTAAAATTCATGCTAATATGGATCCGAAACACCGTGACCGTTTAGCATTCATCAAAATTGTTTCTGGAACTTTCGAAAGAAACAAACCTTATTACCACGTTCGCCAAAAGAAAAATTTGAAATTCTCTAGTCCGAATGCCTTTTTTGCTGAGAAAAAAGAAATCGTTGATATTTCATATCCTGGAGATATTGTAGGTTTACACGATACTGGAAACTTTAAAATTGGAGATACTTTGACAGAAGGTGAAATAATGAGTTTTAAAGGAATTCCAAGTTTCTCTCCAGAGCATTTTAGATACATCAATAATGCTGACCCGATGAAAGCTAAGCAATTAGAAAAAGGTGTTGATCAGTTAATGGATGAAGGTGTTGCACAGTTGTTTACCTTAGAAATGAATAACCGTAAAGTTATTGGAACTGTTGGAGCGCTTCAATACGAGGTAATTCAATATCGTTTGGAGCACGAATATGGTGCAAAATGTACTTACGAAAACTTCCCAGTTCATAAAGCGTGTTGGGTAAAACCTGATGACGCTAAAAATGAAGAATTTAAAGAATTCAAAAGAATCAAACAAAAATTCTTGGCTCATGATAAATATGGTCAATTGGTGTTTTTAGCCGATTCTGATTTTACAATTCAAATGACGCAAAGTAAATATCCAACCGTGAAATTATACTTTACATCTGAGTTCGACTAAAGTAAAAACTTAAATATAAAAAAAAGCGCTAATATTAAATTAGCGCTTTTTTTTATTCGAATTAATTTCAACCTTACTAAGTCATATATTTATTCTGGAAACTTCTATTATTAGGAACAGCTACTAAGGTATATCAATATCCTTAGAAAGGAAAAAATAGCCGATGAAAGTAAACCAAAATCCGTTTAACTACACTTTTTAAAAAATAGAGTCATAAAAAAAGCCCCATTAAATGGGGCTTTCAAAATTTATGCTTGTCCTGTTGGACCAAAATTAAGCGGAATTGGCGCTTGTTCCGTTTCTTTGATTTCGCCATGAGCTGCTTCAAATCTGTGGATGTTTTCACCTATTGCCTTCAATAATCTTTTAGCATGTTGCGGTGTCAAGACAATTCTTGACTTTACCTTGGCTTTAGGAATACCTGGCATAATGCTTACAAAATCTAAAACAAACTCTGATGATGAGTGATTAATAATTGCAAGATTAGAATAAATTCCTTCTGCAATAGTTTCGTCTAACTCAATATTAATTTGCTCTTGTTGTTGTTTCGGATTACTCATAGTTTCCTAATTAATAAATGTATTCTTCTTTATTAGCCATCATTTCGTTGTAATCGTCTTTAGATCCTACGATAGTGTGATCGTATTCTCTCATACCAGTTCCCGCAGGAATTCTGTGTCCAACAATTACATTTTCTTTTAATCCTTCTAAATCATCTACTTTACCAGCTACTGCAGCTTCGTTAAGTACTTTCGTTGTCTCCTGGAATGAAGCCGCAGAAATGAATGATTTAGTTTGTAACGAAGCTCTTGTAATACCTTGAAGAACTGGCGTTGCAGTCGCAGTAATTACATCTCTTGCTACAACAAGATTTTTATCTGTACGTTTCAATAATGAGTTTTCATCACGTAATTCACGAGGTGTAATGATCTGACCTGGTTTCAATACTGAAGAATCTCCAGCATCTTCAACCACTTTCATACCGTATAATTTATCGTTTTGAACGATGAAATCTTTAGTGTGAATTAATTGGTCTTCTAAGAATAAAGTATCACCTGGATCCTGAACTCTTACTTTACGCATCATTTGACGAATAACCACCTCAAAGTGCTTGTCATTAATTTTTACCCCTTGTAAACGGTAAACCTCTTGAATTTCATTTACCAAGTACTGTTGAACAGCAGCTGGTCCTTGAATTCTTAAGATATCATCTGGTGTAATTGCACCGTCAGACAATGGAACTCCCGCTCTTACGAAGTCATTTTCTTGTACTAAGATTTGGCTTGAAAGTTTAACTAAATACTTTTTAATCTCACCAAATTTAGACTCGATAACGATCTCACGGTTACCTCTTTTAATTTTTCCGAAAGATACAACTCCATCAATTTCAGATACAACTGCTGGGTTTGAAGGGTTACGAGCCTCAAGCAACTCAGTAATTCTTGGTAAACCTCCCGTGATATCGCCTGCTTTAGAAGAACGACGTGGGATTTTCACTAATACTTTACCTGCTTTAATTTTCTCACCGTTTTCAACCATTAAGTGCGCACCTACTGGTAAGTTGTAAGAACGAATCAATTCACCTTCTTTACCGTAAACTAATAAAGTTGGGATTAATTTTTTGTTTCTAGCCTCAGAAATTACTTTTTCTTGGAAACCAGTCTGCTCATCGATCTCAACCATGAACGATTGTCCTTGCTCTAAATCCTCGTAAGCAATCTTACCAGTAAACTCAGAAACAATTACACCGTTATATGGATCCCATTTACAGATTACAGTTCCTTTAGCAACAGTATCTCCATCATTAACAAAAATACTAGATCCGTAAGGAATGTTATGTGTATTTAAAACAATTCCAGTTTTCTCGTCAACTAATTTCAACTCAGTTGAACGTGAAACTACGATATCAACAGAATTTCCTTCTCCGTCTTCTCCTTTAACTGTTTTTAAATCTTCAATTTCAAGTCTACCTGCGAATCTTGTAACAATACTAGACTCTTCAGAGATACCTCCAGCAACCCCTCCAACGTGGAACGTACGAAGTGTCAACTGTGTACCTGGCTCTCCAATAGACTGAGCTGCAATAACTCCGACAGCTTCACCTCTTTGTGTCATCTTACCTGTAGCTAAGTTTCTACCGTAACATTTAGCACAAATACCTTTTAGAGCTTCACAAGTTAATGGAGATCTAACTTCTACTTTTTCAATTGGAGAAGCTTCGATAGTTCTCATAATTGCTTCAGTAATTTGTTGACCAGATTGAACCATTACTTCATTAGTAAGTGGATTTATAACATCTTGCAATGCAACACGTCCTAAAATTCTTTCTCCTAATGATTCAACAATTTCCTCATTTTTCTTCAATGCAGAAACTTCAACACCTCTTAAAGTTCCACAATCTTCGATGTTAACAATAACATCTTGAGAAACGTCATGAAGCCTTCTTGTTAAGTAACCAGCATCGGCCGTTTTAAGAGCCGTATCCGCAAGACCTTTACGAGCACCGTGAGTAGAAATGAAGTACTCAAGGATCGAAAGACCTTCTTTAAAGTTAGAAAGAATCGGGTTTTCAATAATCTCACCACCACCAGCAGTAGATTTTTTTGGCTTAGCCATCAAACCACGCATACCAGTTAACTGACGAATCTGTTCCTTAGAACCCCTCGCCCCAGAGTCAAGCATCATATATACAGAGTTGAAACCTTGTTGGTCTTCTCTAATATTTTTCATTGCTAATTCTGTTAACTGAGCATTTGCTGAAGTCCATACGTCAATAACTTGGTTGTAACGCTCGTTATTTGTGATAAGACCCATGTTATAGTTAGTTGAGATACCTTCAACTTGTTCTCTGGCATCTGCAATTAACTTAGTTTTTTGTTCTGGGATTCTAATATCACCCAAAGAGAATGATAAACCTCCTCTAAATGCGAATTTATAACCCATATCTTTCATATTATCCAAGAAAGCTGCCGTTGTAGGTACATCAGTCACACTTAAAATGTGTCCGATAATATCTCTAAGGTTTTTCTTAGTCAATACGTCGTTGATATATCCAGCTGCTTCAGGTACTACTTCGTTAAATAATACACGTCCTGCAGTTGTTTGAATGATTTTGTACACTAATTCTCCAGCGTCATTAAAATCTTTTGCTCTAATTTTCACACGAGCATTCAATTCTAATCTTCCTTCGTTTAATGCAATGTTTACTTCTTCAGCAGAATAGAAAGTCAAATCCTGACCTAAAATAATGTGATCTTCTGTAGAAATACGCTCTTTGGTCATATAATATAGACCCAAGACCATGTCCTGAGAAGGTACAGTAATTGGAGCACCATTTGCAGGGTTCAAGATATTGTGAGAAGCCAACATTAATAATTGTGCCTCTAAAATAGCCTCTGGTCCTAATGGTAAGTGAACCGCCATCTGGTCACCATCGAAATCGGCGTTGAAAGCCGTACATACTAATGGGTGTAACTGGATCGCTTTTCCTTCAATTAATTTTGGTTGGAAAGCTTGGATACCAAGTCTGTGTAAAGTAGGAGCACGGTTAAGTAATACTGGGTGTCCTTTAATTACATTTTCAAGGATATCCCAAACTACAGGCTCTTTTTTGTCAATGATTTTCTTCGCAGATTTTACTGTTTTAACAATACCTCTTTCAATCAATTTACGGATAACGAAAGGTTTATATAATTCAGAAGCCATATCTTTTGGCAATCCGCATTCGAATAATTTCAACTCTGGACCAACGACAATTACCGAACGAGCAGAATAATCCACACGTTTACCAAGTAAGTTTTGACGGAAACGTCCTTGCTTACCTTTTAATGAGTCAGATAATGATTTTAATGGTCTGTTAGATTCTGTTTTAACAGCAGAAGCTTTACGAGTGTTATCGAATAATGAATCTACAGATTCTTGTAACATACGTTTCTCATTTCTTAAGATAACTTCTGGAGCTTTAATCTCCATTAATCTTTTCAAACGGTTGTTACGGATGATTACACGACGGTATAAGTCGTTCAAATCTGAAGTTGCAAAACGACCTCCATCAAGTGGCACAAGCGGACGTAATTCAGGCGGGATAACTGGAACCACTTTCATAATCATCCATTCTGGACGGTTTTCGCGGTTTTCGTTAGACTCACGGAAAGACTCAACAACTTGTAATCTTTTTAAAGCTTCAGTTTTTCTTTGTTTAGATGTTTCGTTGTTAGCGCTGTGTCTTAATTCATAAGATAAAGCATCTAAGTCGATACGAGCTAATAAATCCATAATACACTCTGCTCCCATTTTGGCAACAAATTTATTAGGATCTAAATCATCTAAATATTGGTTTTCTTGTGGAAGAGTATCTAAAATATTTAAGTATTCTTCTTCAGTTAAGAAATCTAATCTTTGTAAAGATTCTCCATCTGCATTTTTAGCAATACCTGCTTGAATTACTACATATCTTTCGTAGTAAATGATCATATCTAATTTCTTAGATGGAAGACCAAGGATATAACCAATTTTGTTTGGAAGAGAACGGAAATACCAGATATGAGCAATTGGCACAACAAGGTTGATGTGTCCTACTCTATCACGACGTACTTTTTTCTCAGTAACTTCAACACCACAACGGTCACAGATGATACCTTTGTAACGAATTCTTTTATACTTACCACAAGCACATTCGAAATCTTTTACCGGTCCGAAGATTCTTTCGCAGAAAAGTCCGTCACGCTCTGGTTTGTGCGTTCTATAGTTAATAGTTTCTGGCTTTAAAACCTCTCCTCTTGATTCTTTCAAGATAGATTCTGGTGAAGCCAATCCAATAGAAATTTTGTTAAATCTTTTTACTGGATTCTTATCTTTATTGTTTCTGTTATTCATCATAGTTTTTACTATTGATTTATTTGCAATTAAAAAATTGAATTTAGATTTATAATCTACTCTTAAAAAAATAAGAGTTAATCATTCAGCTACTACCTCGGGTTACTTCTCTAAACCTCAAAATTAAATTTGAAGCGCTAGTTATAAAATGCATGACATTGTTATAAAAAATCGGAACGGGTTACGGGTATAAATCTTTAAAAACTTGTAACATTTAGTAAACAGTTTCAGTCCCAGTTTTCAGTGCTAAACTGAATACTGAGACTGTAACTGGAAACTTTTATTTATTCTTCCAAACGAAGATCTAATCCAAGACCTTTCAATTCGTGCATTAATACATTGAATGATTCTGGTAAACCTGGTTCTGGCATAGTTTCACCCTTAACGATAGCTTCGTAAGTTTTAGCTCTACCAATAACGTCATCAGACTTAACAGTTAAGATTTCACGTAGTGTACTAGAAGCTCCATAAGCCTCAAGTGCCCAAACCTCCATCTCTCCAAAACGCTGACCTCCAAATTGAGCTTTACCTCCAAGTGGTTGTTGCGTAATCAATGAGTATGGTCCGATAGAACGTGCGTGCATCTTATCATCAACCATGTGTCCTAATTTAAGCATGTAAATTACACCCACAGTTGCTTTTTGTGCAAAACGCTCTCCAGTTCCACCATCATAAAGATATGTATGTCCGAAACGTGGTACGCTAGCCTCATCAGTCAAGGCATTGATTTCGTCTAGAGAAGCACCGTCAAAAATTGGAGTAGCAAATTTTCTACCCAAGTTCATACCAGCCCATCCAAGAACAGTCTCATAAATCTGACCAATGTTCATACGTGAAGGTACCCCAAGTGGATTCAATACGATATCTACTGGTGTTCCATCTTCTAAGAAAGGCATATCTTCATGACGAACGATTCTGGCAACAATACCTTTGTTACCGTGACGTCCTGCCATTTTATCACCAACTTTTAACTTACGTTTTTTAGCGATATAGATTTTAGCCAATTTCAAGATTCCAGATGGCAATTCATCTCCAACTGTAATAGTGAATTTCTCTCTTCTTAAAGATCCTTGTAAGTCATTCAGCTTAATTTTATAGTTATGAATTAAATCATTAACCATTTTATTTGTAGCATCATCAGCAACCCATTGACCTTTGCTTAAGTGAGCAAAATCTTCTACTGCGTAAAGCATTTTTTGAGTATATTTTTTACCTTTTGGTAAAACTTCTTCACCCAAATCATTCATTACACCTTGAGACGTTTTTCCGTTAACGATCAAGAATAATTTCTCAACCAATCTGTCTTTTAATTCAACAAATTTAGTTTCAAATTCCATTTCTAAAGCGCCTAAAGCATCTTTATCCTGAGTACGTTTACGTTTATCTTTTACGGCTCTTGCAAATAATTTTTTGTCAAGAACTACACCATGTAAAGATGGAGACGCTTTTAATGAAGCATCTTTTACATCACCTGCTTTATCCCCGAAGATTGCGCGAAGCAATTTCTCTTCTGGAGTAGGATCTGATTCTCCTTTTGGTGTAATTTTTCCGATCAAAATGTCGCCAGGTTTAACCTCTGCTCCAATTCTAATCATACCGTTTTCATCTAAATCTTTAGTAGCTTCTTCAGAAACGTTAGGAATATCGTTTGTTAACTCTTCATTTCCTAACTTAGTATCCCTAACCTCTAATGAATAATCATCAACGTGGATAGAAGTAAAAATATCATCACGAACTACTTTTTCAGAAATTACAATCGCATCCTCGAAGTTGTACCCTTTCCATGGCATGAACGCAACTTTTAAGTTTCTACCTAAAGCTAATTCTCCATTTTGAGTAGCATAACCTTCTGACAATACTTGTCCAGGAATAACTCTATCACCTTTTCTTACGATTGGTTTCAAGTTAATACTTGTACCTTGATTGGTTTTTCTAAATTTAATAAGGTTGTATGTTTTCTCATCAGCATCAAAACTAACCATTCTCTCGTCTTCTGTACGATCGTATTTAATAGTAATGATATTAGCATCAACATATTCAACAGTTCCATGCCCTTCAGCATTGATTAATACTCTTGAATCTGAAGCTACTTGACGCTCTAAACCTGTACCTACAATTGGTGCTTCAGGACGGATCAAAGGAACTGCCTGACGCATCATGTTCGATCCCATCAACGCACGGTTCGCATCATCATGCTCCAAGAAAGGAATCAATGACGCAGAAATCGAAGCAATCTGGTTAGGAGCAACGTCTGTATAATGAACAACAGATGGTTCAACAACTGGAAAGTCACCTTCCTCACGAGCAATAACATTACTAGCTGTAATTTTACCAGAAGCATCCATTTCAATGTTTGCCTGAGCAATCATTTTTCCTTCTTCTTCTTCAGCACTTAAGTAAATTGGAGCACTTTCTAAATCAACTACACCATTAGTTACTTTACGGTATGGAGTTTCGATGAATCCCATTCCGTTAACTTTTGCATAAACACCAAGAGATGAAATCAAACCAATGTTTGGTCCCTCAGGAGTTTCAATCGGACATAAACGACCATAGTGAGTATAGTGAACGTCACGAACCTCGAAACCAGCTCTTTCTCTCGAAAGTCCACCTGGCCCAAGTGCAGAAAGTCTTCTTTTGTGTGTAATCTCAGCTAATGGATTCGTTTGATCCATAAATTGAGATAACTGGTTAGTACCAAAGAAAGAGTTGATAACTGATGATAATGTTTTAGCATTAATCAAATCAATTGGTGTAAACACCTCGTTATCTCTAACGTTCATTCTCTCACGAATAGTTCTAGCCATACGTGCTAAACCAACACCGAATTGTTGAGACAATTGTTCACCAACTGTTCTAACACGACGGTTTGATAAGTGATCAATATCATCAATCTCTGCTTTAGAGTTGATCAATTCGATCAAATATTTTACAATTGTAATGATATCTTCTTTGGTAAGCACTTGCTTATCCATAGGGATATCTAAATTCAATTTTTTATTCATTCTATAACGACCAACTTCACCTAAGTTGTAACGTTGATCAGAAAAGAATAATTTATCTATAATACCACGAGCAGTTTCCTCATCAGGCGGTTCAGCGTTACGCAACTGACGGTAAATGTGCTCTACAGCTTCTTTTTCAGAGTTTGTTGGATCTTTTTGTAACGTGTTGTGGATAATAGCATAATCTGCTTGGTTATTATCTTCTTTGTGTAACAAAATAGATTTAACGTTAGAATCGATGATCTCTTCAACATTATCTTTGTCGATAATTGTATCACGATCAAGGATGATTTCGTTACGTTCGATAGAAACTACCTCACCAGTATCTTCATCAACGAAATCCTCGTGCCATGTATTCAATACACGTGCAGCAAGTCTTCTTCCAATATATTTCTTAATACCAGTTTTAGAAACTTTAATTTCTTCAGCTAAGTCGAAAATTTCAAGGATATCCTTATCTCTTTCGAAACCGATAGCACGGAATAAAGTTGTAACAGGTAATTTTTTCTTTCTATCGATATATGCGTACATAACGCTGTTAATATCAGTAGAAAATTCTATCCAAGAACCTTTAAAAGGAATTACTCTGGCAGAATAAAGTTTAGTTCCATTTGCGTGGAATGATTGTCCAAAGAAAACCCCTGGAGAACGGTGTAATTGAGATACTACAACACGCTCGGCACCATTGATTACAAAAGTACCACTTGGAGTCATGTAAGGAATTGTTCCAAGATATACATCTTGTACAATTGTTTCAAAATCTTCGTGTTCTGGATCTGTACAGTATAGTTTTAACCTAGCTTTTAAAGGTACACTATAAGTAAGACCTCTCTCTATACATTCTTGAATTGTATAACGTGGTGGATCAACAAAATAATCTAGGAATTCCAATACGAAGTTATTTCTCGTATCTGTAATAGGGAAGTTTTCCATGAAGGTGTTGTATAACCCTTCGTTGCCTCTTTCGTCAGATTTCGTTTCTAATTGAAAGAAATCTTTAAAAGATTTAACCTGAACATCCAAGAAATCTGGATAATCAGGAATATTTTTTGTAGAGGCAAAATTCAATCTTTCAGTCTGATTTGTTATCATCAATGGACAAAATTTTGATTAAAAAAAAGTAATTTTTTTTTGTGTAAAAACACACTGCGTAGTTTATACTTTCTTTTTAAAACCAATACATCTTTAAAAATAAACTAAGAATTCAGTTTCATTTTTTTTCTTCGTATTGATCAAAAACTTTTTCGTATTTTAAACTAATTTGATAATAAAATTTAATGTATTTTATTATACGAAAAATGGTTTAGGCCTTTGAGTGTTAACTCAGGACCTAAACCTAGTTCTTAAAACCGAGTTGAATTATTTTAATTCAACTACAGCTCCAGCTTCTTCTAATGATTTTTTAAGACCTTCAGCCTCTTCTTTAGAAACACCTTCTTCAACATTGCTTGGAGCTCCGTCAACTACATCTTTAGCTTCTTTCAAACCTAAACCTGTAAGTTCTTTTACTAATTTCACAACTGCTAATTTAGAAGCACCAGCTTCTTTTAATACAACTGTAAATTCAGTTTGTGCTTCTTCAGCAGCACCTTCTCCACCACCAGCAGCAACTACTACAGCTGCAGCAGCAGGCTCGATACCATACTCGTCTTTTAATATTGTTGCTAATTCGTTAACTTCTTTAACTGTTAAGTTAACTAATTGTTCTGCGAATTGTTTCAAATCTGCCATTTTTTCTATCGTTTAAAATGATTTGTAAAATTATAATTTATTTGTGTGTGCAATTTTTAAGCACTTATAGACTCGAAAGTCTAAAGTTATTTTTAAGCTTCTTCTGATTCTTCTCCAGAAAATTTGTTCTGAAGAGCAGAAATAATTCTTTGAGCTGGCGACTGTAACAATCCAATAAGTTCTCCAAGAAGTTCTTCTTTAGATTTAATAGTTGCTAATGCATCTAATTGATTATCTCCAATATATACCTCAGAATTGATGTAAGCTCCTTTTAAAACTGGTTTATCAGATTTCTTACGGAAATCTTTGATAATTTTTCCAGGCGCGTTAGCAACATCAGAAATGAATATAGCACTGTTACCAGTTAAAACTGTAGGTAAGTCACCATAATCATTAGCAGAAGCTTCCATTGCTTTTGCAAGCAAAGTGTTCTTTACAACCTCTAATTTGATACCTGCTTTAAAACAAGCTCTACGTAAGTTTGAAGTTGTTTCTGCGTTTAAACCAGAAATATCAGATACATAAATGATATTTGTACCAGCTAACTGCGCAGTTAAATTTTCAATCGCGATTGATTTTTCTTCTCTAGTCATACTAAAAATTTTTAACTACCAATTATACTGCTTTTGGGTCTAATGCAATAGCAGGACTCATAGTGCTTGTAAGGTGAATACCTTTAATGTATGTACCTTTAGCAGCAGTTGGTTTAAGTTTTATTAATGTTTGAATAATTTCGTGTGCGTTGTCAACAATTTGCTCAGCTCCAAAAGAAACTTTACCAATTCCTGCGTGAACGATACCAGTTTTATCAACTTTAAAGTCAATTTTACCAGCTTTAACCTCTTGAACAGCTTTTGCAACATCCATAGTTACAGTACCTGTTTTAGGGTTTGGCATTAAACCTCTAGGTCCTAAAATACGACCTAATGGACCTAATTTACCCATAACAGCTGGCATAGTGATGATTACATCAACATCAGTCCAACCATCTTTAATTTTTTGTAAATAGTCATCAAGACCTACATAGTCAGCACCAGCTTCTTTAGCTTCCGCTTCTTTATCTGGAGTAACTAATGCTAATACTTTAACATCTTTACCAGTTCCATGAGGTAATGTAACTACACCTCTAACCATTTGATTCGCTTTTCTTGGATCTACACCCAAACGAACTGCGATATCAACAGACTCATCAAATTTTGCAGAAGCAACAACTTTCAATAATGCAGCAGCATCTTTTAGAGAGTATAATTTGTTCTTTTCAATTTTTGAAGCAGCCTCTTTTTGCTTTTTTGTTAATTTTGCCATTTCTTTTTCTTAATTAAAAAGGAGCATCTCCTGATACAGTTATACCCATAGATCTAGCAGTTCCAGCAATCATACTCATTGCAGATTCGATTGTGAATGCATTTAAATCTACCATTTTATCTTCAGCAATTGCTTTGATAACATCCCAAGTAACGCTAGCTACTTTTTTACGATTTGGTTCACCTGATCCAGACTTTAGCTTTGCAGCTTCCAATAACTGGACAGCCGCCGGAGGAGTCTTAACAACAAAATCAAATGATTTGTCTTTGTACACAGTGATTTGCACTGGACAAATTTTGCCAGGTTTATCTTGAGTTCTAGCATTAAATTGCTTACAGAACTCCATGATGTTAACCCCAGCAGCTCCTAAAGCAGGTCCAACCGGTGGCGACGGGTTCGCAGCACCTCCCTTAACTTGTAGTTTAACTACCTTACTAATTTCTTTAGCCATTTTTAAAAAATTTAACACTGCAATCAATGGAAGCGATTACAATGGTTTATTATAGTGTAACAAAAAATTATACTTTTTCTACTTGCATAAAACTCAATTCTAATGGAGTTTTTCTTCCGAAAATCTTAACCATAACTTCAAGTTTACGCTTTTCTTCATTGATTTTTTCAACTGAACCATTAAATCCGTTGAAAGGTCCATCAATAACCTTAACAGTTTCCCCTACACTAAATGGTATAGAACGAGTATCTGTATTCACAGCAAGCTCATCTACTTTACCTAGCATACGATTAACCTCAGAAAGTCTTAAAGGAACAGGTTCTCCGCCTTTAATCTCACCTAAAAATCCAATAACACTAGTAATTGATTTAATAATATGAGGTATCTCACCAACTAAGTTAGCTTCAATCATAACATATCCAGGAAAATAAACCTTATCCTTAGACATTTTTTTCCCTTCTTTTACAGTAACTACTTTTTCAGTAGGCACTAAAACCTGAGAAACGTAATCTTCCATCCCTAGTCTGGCAATCTCAGTTTCGATATAAGCTTTGACTTTATTTTCTTGTCCGCTTACAGCTCTAACCACATACCATTTTTTCACATTATTATCTGCCATTACAAAAAAATTATCCTTTTTTTAACCAACTAAAAAATCCAGCCAAAGCTTTTGCAAAAAACTCGTCTACTCCCCATGTTGCCAAAGCAAATAGAATCGAAAATACAGCCACAACAATTGTCAATTTCTGAACTTCAGCCCATGCAGGCCAAGTAACATTTGACTTTAACTCTTCGAAAGCCTCTGATAAATAATTAGTAACTTTTGTCATTTGATATATTTTTTATTGCACGGGCGGAGGGATTCGAACCCCCATCAACGGTTTTGGAGACCGCTATTCTACCCTTGAACTACGCCCGTAATTAAAAGCCAGTGATTTCGTTAAGAAAATCAACTGGCTTTTTATAAATTATTTTTATAGGATTATCCTACGATTTCAGTTACCTGACCTGCACCTACAGTTCTACCACCTTCACGGATAGCAAAACGTAAACCTACGCTCATTGCGATTGGGCTTAATAAAGCAACATTGATAGTCAAGTTATCTCCTGGCATTACCATCTCTACTCCTTCTGGTAAAGTAATAACTCCTGTTACGTCAGTTGTACGTACGTAGAACTGTGGACGGTAGTTATTGTGGAATGGAGTATGACGTCCACCTTCTTCTTTTTTCAAGATATAAACCTCAGCTTTGAAAGTAGCGTGTGGTTTTACTGATCCTGGCTTAATGATAACCATTCCTCTTTTGATAGATTCTTTATCAATACCTCTTAACAATAAACCTACGTTATCTCCAGCCTCACCTCTATCAAGGATTTTACGGAACATCTCAACTCCTGTAATAGTAGAAGTTAATTTATCAGCTCCCATACCAATGATTTCAACAGCATCACCTGTATTAGCAATACCAGTTTCGATACGACCTGTAGCAACAGTTCCACGACCAGTAATTGTAAATACGTCCTCAACTGGCATCAAGAATGGTTTAGCAACGTCACGCACTGGCTCTTCGATCCAAGCATCAACAGCTTCCATTAATTCGATGATTTTTGGTACCCAAGCAGGATCATTATTCAATCCTCCTAAAGCTGAACCTTGAACAACAGGACCATTATCTCCATCATATTCGTAGAAAGATAATAAATCTCTAATTTCCATTTCAACAAGCTCTAATAACTCAGCATCATCAACCATATCCACTTTGTTCATGAAAACAACGATTCTTGGAATACCAACCTGACGTCCTAAAAGGATGTGCTCACGAGTTTGTGGCATTGGACCATCTGTAGCAGCAACTACTAAGATAGCTCCGTCCATTTGAGCTGCTCCAGTAACCATGTTCTTTACGTAATCCGCGTGACCTGGACAGTCAACGTGAGCGTAGTGACGGTTAGCTGTTTCATACTCTACGTGAGATGTATTAATAGTAATACCTCTTTCTTTCTCCTCTGGAGCGTTATCGATTTGATCAAACGATTTTGCTTGACAGTAACCAGCATCTGACAATACTTTTGTAATTGCAGCAGTTAATGTAGTTTTTCCGTGATCTACGTGTCCAATTGTACCTATGTTTAAGTGCGGTTTGGAACGATTAAAATTCTCCTTTGCCATTTTACTTAATTTTTAATCTTAGTTATATATTAATTTTCAATTTCCTACTTACTTGAGCCAATGTCGGGATTTGAACCCGAGACCTCTTCCTTACCAAGGAAGCACTCTACCCCTGAGCTACACCGGCAGAGAGTTCTGATTTTCAGGTTTTTGATTTGAAATTTCAGATTTAAAAAATCTAAAACACACAACACAAAATCTAAAAATTCTTTTTTTTGTGGGGAGAGCAGGATTCGAACCTGCGAAGTTCACACAGCAGATTTACAGTCTGCCCTCGTTGGCCGCTTGAGTATCTCCCCTAGTTTTCAATTCATTAATTTTAAAGAACAATTTCAAGTCGTACTTGAAATATTTTGAGCCGATAGAGGGACTCGAACCCACGACCTGCTGATTACAAATCAGCTGCTCTAGCCAGCTGAGCTACATCGGCGAATGCATTAAAAAAGTCCGCTATTTCTAACGGACTGCAAATGTAGGTATTTTATCTTTTAATCAAAACATTTTTTGAAAAAAATTTCAATTAAATGTGTGCTCTTATTTTTTCTTTCCTTTTTACAAGTAAACGCTCTAAAGATTCTGCAGAAAGCTCAACCGCCTCCTCAAATGTTTTACACTGTTTTTTTACCAAAAATTCATCGCCAGGAACATTAATCTTAATCTCCACCGCCTTATTTTCTTTATCACTTGTTCTTTCAACTTTCAAAAAAACATCCGACGAAACTACGCGATCGTAGTATTTCTCTAACTTATCCATTCTTTCCTGAATAAAATCGACCAATTTTCTGTCAACAGTAAAGTTAACTGCATGAACATCTACCTTCATAATAAAAATTTTAGGATTAACATTTTAGAATTATTATTTATTCCGAGGATGCGCACCTATATATACTTTTTTAAGTTCCGCCAAACTATTATGAGTATAAACTTGCGTAGACGCTAAACTAGAATGCCCTAATAATTCCTTAACTGAATTCAAATCTGCCCCATTATTTAATAAGTGAGTTGCAAAAGTATGACGAAGCACATGCGGACTTTTTTTCACCTTTTCTGAGACCCTACTAAAGTATGAATTTATTAAACGATAAACAAAAGATTCACTCAATTTTAACCCTTTTTTCGAAACAAAAAAATACTCCGAATCAACAATATTTCCTAAACCATCCCGCTCGTTAATATAAGAATCTATTTGATCTGCTATAATTGGCAATATCGGAATTAAACGCTCTTTATTTCTTTTTCCCAAAACCTTTATCAAACTCGCCGAACGATCTACATTTTTCATCATTAAATGAATCAGCTCCGCACGACGCATTCCCGTAACATAAAACATTTCCACAATTAATTTATCTCGCACTTCTTCAAATCCGACAGGAGATTCAATTTGCCCTAACAAATCTTTCAATTCCTTTTCCGAAAATGGCACCTGAACCACTTTAGGAGTTTTTAAAGATTTATGCTTCTGCATCGGACTGACTTCAATTTGTTTTGACTTTAAAAGAAACTTATAAAAAGCCTTCAAAGAAGCCATTTTTCTATTAACCGAAACATTTGAAATATTATGATCAACCAGAAAAACAATCCAACTTCTAATCAAACTATAATTCACATGATCAATACTATCTTGCTCAAAATTTTCTTTCACAAAAGATTCAAAAGAAAAAACATCATTCAAATAAGCATTTACAGTATGAGAAGAATATTTTTTCTCCAACAAAAGATAATCTCTAAATGCGTCAGTATTTGTTTTCATAAAAATAAAATATCTCAAATTTAAGCATAAAAAAAACCGTTAGTATCAAAATTAAAACATTTTGACCACTAACGGTAATTATTTTTGAAAAGCTAATACTAACTCTCTAAACTATCTTTCAAGCCTTGGATGTAAGCAGCTTTTTGAATTTGAGCTCTTTTGATAACAGAAGGCTTAATAAAAGCAGTACGTGCTCTTAATTGACGAACAGTTCCTGTTTTATCAAATTTTCTTTTATAGCGCTTTAATGCTCTATCGATATTTTCTCCGTCTTTAATTGGTATAATTAACATAATATAGACACCTCCTCTCGTTAAGGCTGCAAAGGTAAATATTAATTATGGATTATGAATTATAAATTGCGAATTATTTTTTAGAAAAAGAAAAAACACTCTAAAACAAAGAAAACTGCTAACTTATTTTTATTCCTTTAGCAAATTTCTAGAAATTACTAATTTTTGAATTTCTGTTGTACCCTCTCCTATAGTACACAATTTAGAATCTCTATAGAATTTCTCCACAGGAAAATCTTTAGTATAACCATATCCTCCATGAATCTGAACAGCTTCATTTGCAATTTTAACGCAAGCTTCAGAAGCATACATTTTTGCCATTGCACCAGAAGTGGTTACTGGTTTATGTTTCTGTTTTAAGAAAGCCGCTTTGTGCAACAACAACTCAGAAGCTTCAATTTCTGTTGCCATATCTGCTAATTTAAAGGATATACCTTGAAAATTACTAATAGGCTGACCAAACTGATGTCTTTCTTTAGAATATTTTAATGCTGCTTCGTAGGCACCTTTTGAAATTCCTAATGACAATGCTCCGATAGAAATTCTTCCTCCGTCTAATATTTTCATTGCTTGAACAAATCCTTGTCCAACTTCACCCAATCTATTTTCATCTGGAACACGACAATTGTCAAAAACCAATTCTGCAGTTTCACTTGCACGCATACCTAATTTATTTTCTTTTCTACCTGAAGAAAAACCTGGCATTCCTTTTTCAAATACAAAAGCAGTCATTCCTTTTGAATCTCCTTTTTCGCCAGTTCTCACCACAACAACTGCAATATCACCAGAAATCGCATGTGTTATAAAATTCTTTGCGCCATTTACAATCCAATGATCTCCATCTTTTACTGCAGTAGTATTCATTCCCCCAGCATCAGAACCTGTGTTGTGCTCTGTTAACCCCCAAGCACCAATATAATCGGCTGTTGCTAATTTAGGAAGCCATTTTTTCTTTTGTTCTTCATTTCCAAAAGTTAAAATATGATTGGTACATAAAGAATTGTGCGCTGCTACTGACAAACCTATTGAAGGGTCTACTTTTGAAATTTCTTCAATAATTGTAACATATTCATGATATCCTAAACCCGAACCTCCGTATTCTTCGGGCACTAAAACTCCCATGAAACCCATTTCTCCAAGCTGTTTGAATAAAGGAACAGGAAAAGTCTGAGCTTCATCCCACTCCATTATAAAAGGTTTAATATTTTTTTCAGCAAAGTCCTTTATAGACTGTGCAATCATTATTTGCGTTTCGTTGTAATCAAAGTTCATTTGTTATGTTCTTTTTAGAACTCCAAATATAAACTAATTATTTTTGCTTTTTCTACAGGAAAATCTTTAATTTTTGACAAATCCTCAATATTATTAAAATTTCCGTTCATACTTCTATACGTTACAATTTGTTTTGCCAAGGTATATTTGAAATATGAAAATTGAGATAATTCTTTTAAGGACGCATCATTAACGTTGATTTTCCTTAATGTCGCAGGAATTACAACTTTAAAATGACTATTTAGTTCATTTATCACTTCTGGCGAAAGTCCCCAAATATCTTTCATCTGTTCCATCGAAACAAAACAGCCTAAAATTTCTTTCTGTTTTAATATTCTCGAAGACAAACCTTCGCCTATTCCATATAATTTCATTAAATCTTCTTGGCTCGCTTGATTTATATCTAATATTTCTAACTTTTCTTTTTTCGAAAAATCTTTTTTCACGAAATCTGTTTGGTGCGATTTATATTCAGTTTTGCGCTGTACCCAGTTTGGGAACTTAAATAATGGAGAAATCTTATTTAATAATGAATCTGAAATACCAGTTACATTTTGAAACTCTTCTGCTGAATTTACATATTTGTTTTCTTTTCGAAATTTCATCAAACGATCAATTTCTTCTACAGACATTCCGAGTTTATACCCTTTATAGTCAGAAATAAAATTAGGATTGAAAAGATAATTAATCGGTACTGCATTTTGTTTCTCTAATTTTCTTTCATCAATTTCAGATTGCAAAGCCAACCATTCGACTTTTTTAGAATCTTCTTTTTCGGAAATATTAAAGTCTGCTGTTAAATAAAATACTTGCAATGCGATAATAAGCACAAATAGAACAAAAATTGAAGTTCGCTGATACTTAGTAAAATGTAAAAGTTTTATAAAATGCATAATGCTCATATTTAAAAAATTACCTTTAAATTTAAAAAAAGACAAAAGAAAGAAAAATCTTTCAAATTTTTAAAATAAAATTAGTAAGAAAAATTGTTTTTAAAAAATTATTTATTCTATTATAAAACAGCTAATAATTTGATGAATGTCAATACTTAAAGAAAGTTTGTTGAGAGTCTTGTAAAAAAAATAAAGATTTTATAACTTAAAACATGATAAATGTTTTTATTTTTTACAAAAAACAATACATTTGGCACTTAATAACAAATAAACCAATAAAATAGTATGTCAATTTGGAGAGTTAAACCAATATCTGCTTTTGAGGCCGATATGAAAAAAAGTGATTTAAAGAGAGTCCTTACTAGATGGGGATTGACCTCATTAGGAATTGGAGCAATTATAGGTGGAGGAATTTTCACTTTAACCGGAATCGCAGCTCATGATTATGCGGGTCCAGCTTTGGCCTTATCTTTTGTTATTGCAGGTATAGGCTGTTTGTTTGCTTCTCTTTGTTATGCTGAATTCGCTTCAGTATTACCTGTAGAAGGATCTGCTTACGCGTATGCTTACGGAACAATTGGTGAGATTTTTGCGTGGTTCATTGGCTGGAATTTAATCCTAGAATACATGATGGGAGCCACAACTGTTGCAGTCGCCTGGAGCGGTTATTTTGTCAAACTGCTGCATCTCTTCGGAATCAACATTCCTATTTATCTCTGCAATGACTTGCATACTGCTACAGAAAAAATCATAGAACATAATAAAGCTTTTCCTGCTGATTTAATCGATCTTCCAACATTTGCGTTTAATTTACCTGCTTTTATTATAACTTGGGTTGTTACTGCAATTCTTATAAAAGGAATTAAAGAAGCAGCAAGTACAAATAATATCATTGTAATTGTTAAAATTGCTGTTGTGCTTTTTGTAATTATTTGTGGTGCTTTTTATATTAATTCTGATAACTGGCATCCATTTATTCCTGCTGAAGTTCCTGCTTTAGATGCTTTAGGAAATGCAACTGGAAAAATGAATTTCGGATTTGGTGGTGTGTTAACCGCAGCGACTATTGTATTCTTCGCTTATATTGGTTTTGACGCGGTTTCTACTCAAGCTGGAGAAGCAATTAATCCTAAAAAAGATGTTCCTTTTGCTATTATCGCTTCATTAGTAATCTGTACAATTCTTTACATTCTTGTTTCATTAGTTTTAACTGGAATGGTTCATTACGATCAATTGGACAAAGCCGCTCCTGTAGCTTCTGCATTTAGTGAAAACGGATTAACATGGGCTGTATTTATTATTACAATTGCTGCAACTGCTGGTTTAACATCTGTAATGCTTGTAATGATGCTTGGACAAACTCGTATTTTCTTAGGAATGTCTAGAGACGGATTACTTCCTCCATTTTTCAGCAAACTACATACAAATTTTAAAACTCCTTATAAAAGTACATTTTTAGTAGGAACAATTATTTCGATTGTTGCTGCACTTACTCCAATTGAAAAAGTAAGTGAAATGTGTAGTATGGGAACATTATTGGCTTTCGGAATGGTTTGTGTTGCCGTAATGATCCTTAGATATAAAAAACCAGAATTAGAAAGACATTACAAAACTCCAGCTGTATATCTTGTTGGAACTTTAGGTGTATGTTTTAATTTATTCTTAATGACTCAAGTAAGACATGAAACTTGGATTGCATTCTTATGTTGGGGAACTTTAGGAATTATTGTTTATTTCGCTTACAGTAAAAAAAGAGCAAAACTAAACAATCCACAAAACGAAGTTGAAGAAATCTAATATTTCTTCTTATAATAAAACAAAAAAGCCTGTTCAATTGAACAGGCTTTTTTTATTACAAATCAAATACGGATGTTCTTTTTGAACGAATTAAATCTTTCAATCTAATCCAAAAGGCAAGAGTTAGATACACACCAAAACCCAAACCGGCTGTAACGAAAGATATGTAGATAAAAAACAATCTAACACTCGTTACTCTCATTCCAAGTTTGTCTGCCAATCTTGATGAAACATGAAAACCGTATTTTTCAAAAAAGAATTTGAGTCTTAAAATTGCTGACATGTTGATTTTAGAATTAAGATTTTAGATTACAAAAATACTGATTTTACAATTATCTAATTTTCTAATTGCCCTATTTTCTAATTATTTTTAAGCAATTCTAAACCTAAAGCGCATTTTAGACAAGCTTTGCGATTGCAATATTCATTTTTAAGTTCTAACAAAGTCTGGCTCTCAAATGCATTTTTTGAATCTATTCCAAAGGAATTAAACTTATCTATAATTGCATTTTTCTCTGTCGTGACCTCTTTCATAAAATCAATCAAATTTTCTGCAATTGATTCTCCCATGATATTTGAATAGGCAAATTGAAGCGGAATTATAGTATTTATAATTACTAAATCTAAAAATGATTTTGATAACTTTTTTGACTTCTCAGGACTTTCTTTATCAAACTGATAATGATTTTGCCAATATAAACTTGAAGATATATTTAGTAATTCATAAACCTTCTTAACGGATTTTAAATCGATTATTTTAGAAAATAAATTTTGATATTTATGATATAAACTTGCTAATTGAGAAAGTCGAATTGTTGGAAAATTATCTGGTCGAAGCTTGAAAAACTGAACTGGATCTACATAAACTCGCTCCAATTGATATTTATGAAGCAAATAAAAATACCTGAATTTTAAATCTTTAAAATAAACATCTTCTTTTTCTTGATCTAATAAACCCGCAGTTCCATAAAGTAAAGCTTCTAAATTTTCGTATTCAAAACTTTCTTTTCTGATAATTGAAAATGGGATAGCTTTTGCAATTTGCAAAAATGAAGTTCCGTTGGTGTTTAAGCCAAAATTCTTTAACAAAAGAGAAAATAAAACTGCTTCCCAATCTTGATTTGTTTCTTCTAATAATTGATAAATAAAAGTTGATTTACGTTCTAATCTTTCAAAAAACAACCTTTCTTGCCAATTTTTAAAAACAAAATCATCAATCTCTTTTATTTGTTTTTCACATGAAATCCATGTTTTAGGAGAAATTAATGCATTGTAATTTTCTATAACTTTTTTTGAAACGTAATCTTTAAGAACCAAAACTGGAATCTCAGTATTATTCTTTCTATAAATTGGCGTATCGTTTTCCCAAACAACATGCAGAATTACATTTTCATAAGCCGAATCTTTTTCATGATTATGCAAATACCAATCAGAAGATTTTAAATGAATTTCGACGTTTCCAGCCCATTTTTGATTTTCAATTTTAATATGCGCATTAAAAAAATCAGGACCCGAAAGTTCTAAATAATCACCAGTTTTAATAATGGTGATTAATTCATTTTGTGCAGTTTTTAAATTCAAGGTATCAAATTTCTTGAATTTCCAGAGATAATGAAGAAAGTCTTCTTTCATTTTTAGATAATATTTACAAAATCTAAAAATAATAAAATTTTAATATTATTCTTACAAAATAAAATTATTTATCGAAGCATATAAAGTTTGGCACAAGCTCGCGCATCTGACAAAGCTTCGTGGTGATTGAGCTTAATATTCATTTCGCGACAGCAATCGCTTAGTTTTGTAGGTTTAAAGCCTTTTGCTTTGTAAATTTTAACGGTACATTCCCATTTTGGTGCAATGTTTAAATCTTCATAATTTAAGCCATGAAGCAACATTGTTTTCATTAAAACATTACGATCAAAACTTTCGTTGTGAGCAACTACAACTCTATTTTTCAATCTTTTTTCTATTTCTGGATATATTTGAAAGAAAGATTTTGCATTGACAGTATCTTTTGGATAAATACCGTGAACACGAATTGTAAACGGATTGTATTCATTATTTGGCGGTTTAATTAATGAAACAAATTCGTCAACAATTATTCCGTTTTGTACTGTAACAATTCCGACCGAACATGGATGATGTCCTGTTGCCGTTTCAAAATCTATAGCGGTAAAATTCATTTTATATTTTTAAAAGATAAATCCACAAATCTAATCGTAAAACAATTAGATTTATGGATTAATTTTATTTGTAAAAAATTATTTTATGGCACCAATAATATCATATTTGGTGATAATATGATGGTGTCCATTTCCTAAATCAACCAAAACAGCATCATTTTCTTTTGAGAATAATTTTGATACTTCTTCAATCGGAGTCCCTAATTTTACAATAGGAAAAGGTTTTCCCATTACCTCTTTAATTGGTTTTTCTGCTACATTTTTATCAGCAACATAACTTCTAAACAAATCTGTTTCGTCTACAGAACCAACAAAACCATTGATATCTACAACTGGAATTTGCGAAATCTTGTATTTACGCATACGCTCAATAGCGTGAGAAACTAACTCTTCTGTACGAACAACGATTAATTCTTTATCAATATGATCTTTTATAACATCTTCCGCTTTTGTAATATTTTCTTCTAAGAATCCACGTTCGCGCATCCAATCGTCATTAAACATTTTTCCAACATAACGGCTTCCAGAATCGTGAAACAGAACTACAACAACATCTTCTGGCTTAAAATGTTCTTTCAATTGAAGCAAACCTTTGATACAAGCTCCTGCAGAATTTCCAACAAAAATAGCTTCTTCTAGAGCAATTTTTCTAGTATAAACTGCGGCATCTTTATCGGTTACTTTTGTGAATCCATCAATTAAAGAAAAATCAACATTTTTAGGTAAAATATCTTCTCCAATACCTTCAGTTATATACGAGTAAATTTCATTTTCATCAAAAATTCCTGTTTCGTGGTATTTTTTAAAAACTGAACCATAAGTATCAATTCCCCAAATTTTAATGTTCGGATTTTTTTCTTTTAAATATTTTCCAACTCCAGAAATTGTTCCGCCCGTACCTACTCCAACAACAAAATGCGTAATTTTTCCCTCTGTTTGTTTCCAGATTTCTGGTCCAGTCTGTTCGTAATGCGCCAATGAATTTGACATATTATCGTACTGGTTTACATACCAAGAATTTGGTGTTTCTTCTGCTAAACGCCTAGAAACAGAATAATACGAACGAGGATCTGTAGGCTCAACATCTGTCGGGCAAACAACAACTTTTGCACCAACGGCGCGAAGAATATCCATTTTTTCTTTAGACTGTTTGTCTGAGATCACACAAATTAATTTGTACCCTTTTACGATTGCAACAAGTGCAAGTCCCATTCCTGTATTTCCAGAAGTCCCTTCAATAATGGTTCCTCCTGGTTTTAATCGGCCGTCAGCCTCAGCATCTTCAATCATTTTTACAGCCATTCTGTCTTTTACAGAATTACCAGGATTAAAGGTTTCGACTTTTGCCAATACTAATGCATCAATTTCAGCAACAATTTTGTTGAGCTTTACCAATGGTGTATTACCAATTGTTTCTAAAATATTATTTGAAAAGTCCATTTTTATTTAAGTTTAATATGTGGTTCTAATTAAATCAAGCCTTTTATTGGAAGAAATTCCAAACTAAACCAAAGCGTATTACAAAATCACGATAAGGAATATTAGGCGTTGAGTAGTAATTGCTCTGCGAAAATAACGCATTTAAATGTTCTGCTTTTAAATAAAAACGAGTTTGACGAATTCTTGCATTTACGAAAAAATCGAATGTTGCAAAACCACCAATTTTTTTATTTTGCTGCACAAAAAATTCAGAAATGACAGGATTATAATCATCTCCGTAATATTCTGTCAAATAATTAAATACAATTCCCGTTTGCAGAAATAATGCCTTTTTAAACAAATTATCCGAATAATAAAATGTATTTCTGGTTACAAATTCCGGAAGATTTAAAATCAAATCTGATTGATCTACTTTTTGGTACAAAAGTGTATTATCTAACGCAAAACGACCAAATTTGAATTCTCGGCTTGCTCTTATTTCTAAATAATTAATTGCATTTCCGTATTGTACAGGTTCAATAATCTGAACATTTTCTACTGTTGATTTATCTCTAAAATATAAATGATCATTCAATACTGTATACTGAACTTGTCCTGTCAACCAAGGCGTAGTAATTTCGGCACTTAGCGAATTAATTTTTTCATTTTTAAAATTCTTCGACCAATTATAATCTATCCAGCTACTTTGAAATAAATTATAATTATTGTTCGGCAGTTTATTAATATTACGATATCTAAAATCGAACTTAATTTTCTCATTTAGATCGTATTTTAATTTCGCATCTAAATCCGAAAGAGATTGATTTCCTATTGATCTAGAATACAAAAATCTACCATTCCATTTGTTTTTTTGATATTCGTATTGTCCTCCAACACTGTTGAATTGCATATATAAATGAGAAGGAATAGCGTTATTTGAAGCATCAATAATAACTTTATCATATTGATAATTCGATCTGTAATCATCTATAAAAAAATTAAATTTTCCTAACAGCGAATTCTCGTAAGCAGCTCCAAATTTATTGTAAAGTCTTTCGTATCGCGTTTGATCGTTAATATTGCTTGCAGCATAAGAATCGCCAAAACGTTGTACTCTCGTTGTTACATTATTCTCATCTGTAACTGAAGAAATCACTGTTGGCTGTTTATATTCATACGCTTTATACTCGTAATTAAATTGATGCGTTACATACAAATTATTGCTTCCGTCGGTTGGATTTACTCTAAATGCATGATCAAAAAACAATCGTCTTCCTTTCATAAAAGATTCAGCATCCGTCAAATAAACTTGCAATCTTTGTCTGTTTTTAAAATCAGGATCATTACTTTCAAAATTGGAAACATTTGTAATACCTCCATTTTCCTCATTTAGAATATCTTGATTTGCGAAATGTGCATTTATGGCATAACGTCTGCTGGTTGTAGCATAACTTGTCGTAAATCTGAAATTTCCAGCACTAACCAATTGATTGATATAATCTCCTTCAGACCTTAAACCTCTGTAAGCAATTGAAAAGTTTAAATTTTTAGATGTATTTAAGGTAATAAAAGAATCTACGTTTTGTCCTTTGTTAATTGTTGTATTAAAAAATAGCTCTGTTAAAGGCGTCGCTACAGAATAATATCTGATTTGATCTGCCTGAATGTAATTAGAATGTTTTCCTGTAAAACCAATTTCTGGATACGGAGAAAAACTCGTTAAGCTATATTGTACAGTACTTATTGGCTGACCGATATTTGACATTTCCAAATGTCCAAAAAGATCTTTTCTAAGATGATTTTGTCTGTAAGCGCTTTTTATTGTTAGCGAAGTATCCGCATAAATGGTATCGTGTTCAAGTGTGACAATTTTATATTGATCTATAGTTGCTATTTTTTGCTTTTTCTTTTTTACGGTATCTGTAATACTAGAATATTCCGTATTCATATCTAAATCCTTTTTAGGAGCGGTTTTTTTTTCTTGAGAAAACAATAAAGTTGGTACAACTAATAGATATAGAAAAATGAATATTCTCATTTGATGGCTTTATATAAATTTATTTTGACAAAATTTGCTAAGCAAAGGTAAAAGATAAAAACGTATAAACGAAAAAACATAATATATAATATAAAACGAAAATCGCTTCAATATTTTGAAACGAAAACCCCGTACACAAAGTATACGGGGCTTTCAAAAAAAATCAAAATAATTATTGTTTCCTGTAATAATCAATTAAGAAGGAGAAAATTTAACGCTTTTATGCTTTATAAATCTTTTTAAAAATAAAATCCTTCCTAAAATTAAATTACAATTATAGTTCGTTTTGAACAATTAATGGGTTAGCATTGATCTCTGCTCTAGGAATTAGCCACTGCCATCTTTTGTCTGTTGCAGGAACAGTAAGCACACCACCAGTTACTGCTGAATCATGATTTGCTCCAGTTCTATCAAGAGCAGAATTTGTTCTCTTTAAGTCATAAAATCTAAAACCTTCTCCCCATAATTCGATTCTTCTTTGGAACCAAATTTCATCAACTAAAGCTTGACCAGTATTTGTAGATAATACATAAGAAGGGTTTCTACTCTTTACTAATGTAAACAATACAGTATTAGCATCTGCTTGTCCTAATCTAGCTTTTGCTTCTGCTTCAATAAGATACATTTCTGCAACACGCATGTAAGGAATATCACATCTACTATCTCCTGTGCTTATAGATAAAAATTTCTGACTTGTAAACGGAAATTTTGCATATGTAGTTGGTAAATTTAATGCTGTGTGTCTTCCAGTTCTATCAAACAAAGTTGAACGCACGTCGGTAGTTGGAATCAAATTATAAAGTTTACTATTGATTGCTTTTGGACAAGAACGAATAACTGTCGAATTGTAATTTCTTGACATATAAGCACCAAAATTTCCAAAATAATCTGTTTGAACTTCATTAATATGGCTTCCCCACATCCATTCTACGTTATTAAAGTCGTTAAACCCTTTTACATATTCAGAAGTACTCATTAAATTTATACCTGTTTTAGCTTTAGCTGCATAATCTGCTGCAATAGCCCAATTCCCTTGAGTTAAAGCAACTCTCGCTTTTAAACCTTGAGCAACTTTTAAACCTAAATGAGAATTGTTTGGCTTTGTATAACCAACTAATAAAACATTTGCTTCATCTAAATCTTTATTAATCTGAGCATACACTTCTTCAACTGTCGAACGAGGAAAAGTTTCATTTCCAACTGTTAAAATAATTGGCACTCCAAGTTGAGAATTTGTAGTTCCGTTTACATATCTCTTTCCAAATAGCTGAACTAATTGATAGTGAGAAAAAGCTCTATATAGTAATGCCTGACCTTTTACAATTTTTTTATCTGCATCTGAACCTACAGCAGCATCAGTAGCATTAATAATTGTATTAGCATTTCTAATAATTCTGTAATAAGTTCTGTAAGGGAATCTGATATCCTGAGCATTCTCATTTGCTACACCATTCCAGTTGTAAACTTGTAAAAACCATCCGTTTGTAACAGGAAAAACAACATCATCTCCAGCAATATCAACCTGCTGCATCAAACTTCCTAATCCATTTTCATTTTGATTAGATTCATATCTTACATATAGTGATCTATGAATTCCATTCAGAAGTGTCATTAAATTCTCAGTCGTTTTAGTAGACCCCTCGTAATCAATAAATTCCGTGGGTGTTTTATCTAAAAAATCTTCTGAACAAGAGGCTAGCATTAATAATGATAATGCTAAAAATATCTGTTTTATATAATTTGATTTCATACTATATTTTTTTAAAAGTTTAAGTTCAAACCTAAAGTAATAACTCTAGAAGGAGTGTATCTATTTTGAGTTGTTCCATTAAAAGTTTGACTTGGATCTAATCCCTGACGTTTAGTGAATAACATTAAATTCTCACCATTTACATACAAAGTAGCATTATCTACTCCTAATTTTGTAATTAACTCAGAAGGCATTTTATATGATAAATTAACTTGTCTTAGAGATAAGTAATCTGAACCAATTAACCATCTGTCAGAAGCTGCAGTTGATTGTGTATTTCTGTTAATATCCATTCTTGGAACATCAGTAATATCTCCTGGTTTTTGCCATCTGTTTAGAGCATCTACACTTAAAGCAGATCCGTAATTATTACCTGTATGCATAAGTGCAGCATAGTTAGAATCGTACATCATACCACCAATTTGGTAAGAAAATAAAACTTCTAATCTTAAACCTTTATATTCTACATTAGTACCAAAACTTCCATATAAATCTGGAATTGCAGAATCTGCATAATGGTACAATGCTTTATTCTGATCAGTTGTAACATTAACCCCATTAACAACTCTTTGCGTAGCATCTCCAGCAACAATTAGAGCTGGGTCTGAAACATATAAAGCATATCCATCATTAGGATCTACACCATACCAATCTCTTAACCAATAGTCATACATAGATTGTCCAACCATTAATTTTTTAGTTCCATTGATAATTTCTTTTTGAGGCAAACTTGTAATCTCATTTTTAATTGTTGAAGCATTTACATTTAATCCCCAAGAGAAATCATTTGTTTTTACAACAACACCATCCAATGAAATTTCAAAACCTTTGTTTACCATAGAACCGATATTCTCAATTCTATTATCTAAACCTGAAGATAAAGGATTTGGTACAGAAAAAATTAATCCATCTGTATTTCTGTTATAATATTCAACACTACCTCTAAGTCTATTTTTAAACAATCCAAATTCGACTGCAATATCTTTTTGAGTATTTTTTTCCCACTGTAAATTTGCCGCTCCAGCCGCGTTTGTTACAACTCCACCTTCGCTTCCGTTATCATATCCTAAACTAAATGTAGGCTGACTAACATAAAAACTTAAGTCGTCGTTACTAGTATGAGAGTCGTTACCAACTTCACCTATCGAAGCTCTTAATTTCAATTCATTAAGCCAAGTAACATTTTCTAAGAAACTTTCTCTAGAAAGAACCCAAGCACCTCCAAATGACCAGAAGTTACCCCAACGGTTATCTTTAGCAAATTTTGAAGAACCATCTCTTCTAAATGAACCTGAAACGATATACTTATCTTTGTAGTCATATCCTAATCTTGAGAAATAAGATTCTGTTCCGTAATTTCTAGTATAAGAACTTAATTCTGTAGTAGTTGCATAGTTAATAAACTCTGGATTATCAGGAGAAACCTGACCCGTTTTTGTACCATTAAGCCAGTTTCTTTCGTAATCAAAACTTTCGTGACCAGCTAAAACAGAAATGGTATGATTACCAATTTTTTTATCGTAGTTTAACAATTGGTTATATGTAACTCCGGTAATAATTCTATCTTCTTTTGCAATTAATCCTGTTGGCGCACCGTCTCCAATTTTAATATTATAAGTATACGTTCTATTGTTGTACGATTTATCCAAAGATGCATTAAATGTAAATTTAAAATCTCTCAAAAATTTAACCTCTGCAAATGCACGTGCAGATAATGCTGTACCTTTTGTATTATCTGTATTATTTAAAGTTTCATAAACGATATTTCTACCATTAGAAGCTCCAGTACCTCTAACTGTTGAGTATACTTTATTACCCAAAGCATCATAAACATAATCTCCTGTAGAAGTATGATCATAAACTGGGTAAATTGGACCCATATATCTAATAGTTCTAAATGGGTTATTAAAAGAACTTGTATTATCAACACCATTAACAGCCAAATTAGAATCTGTAGTTGTTCCTGAAAGGTTAAGTCCAGTTTTAAACCATTCTTTTAAAGATGTAGTAAGGTTTAATCTTGCCGCTATTCTTTCATAATCAGATTTACGTAAATATCCTTCTTCATTTACATAACCAAGAGAAGCAAAATAATTTGATTTCTCCGTTTTACCTTGATAAGAAAAATCAACATTTTGGCGAACACCCGCTCTTTCTAATGGAGCTGCCCAATCTAAATCTTGAGGATATAGCAAACTAGCTGCAGGATTTATTTTTCCATCTGTACCAACTATTTTATCGGCTGCCACATTAAACGGATTTGTAACTAAAACAACAGGAACCCTAGTAGAAGCAAATGCATTTGCTGCGTCAACTTGAGCTGGTGTGCCCATCGGACGGCTATTTCTAATTGCTTCCCATTCTAAAGGATAATAATCAAAAGCATTTACTCTTTCATACTCTTTTATTAGCCTTGAACTCATACCTTGACTAACATTTAAAGAGAATTTATCTTTTGAAGTTTTACCAGTTTTTGTAGTAATGATAATAACACCATTTGCAGCTTTAGATCCGTATAAAGATGTTGAAGAAGCATCTTTTAAAACCGTTAAACTTTCAATATCAGCAGCATTCAAATTGCTAATATCTCCTGAAAAAGGAACACCATCTACAACATAAAGTGGTGTATTTGATCCGTTAATAGAACTAAAACCACGTATTCTGATCGCTGGAGCAGCACCTGGCTGTCCAGAAGCACTTTGAATTTGAACTCCCGAAGAAGCACCTTCAATTGTAGACAAAACGTTTGTAGCTGCTCTATTGGCAAAATCTTCTCCTTTAATTGAAACAGCTGAACCTGTATAAGAGCTTTTCTTTGTTTTACCGTAAGCTACAACAACCACTTCATCTAAGGCTTTTCCAGAATCCTTCATTTTAACATTAACTGTTGAAGATTGCCCAACAACTGCTGAAATATCATCCATTTCAACATAAGAAAAAAGAAGTACATCTCCAGCTTTTGCTTTGATAGAGTAGCTTCCATCAAAATCGGTTTGTGTACTTACTTTGGTGCCTTTTACAACAACATTAACACCGGGAATAACTCCAGCATTACCTGAAACAACACCAGTTACAGTCCTCTCTTGAGCGTAAGAAAACTGAATAGACAACGCTACCAATAGCGAATAAATCCATAGTAATTTTAATTTCATTTTAATTTGTTTTGAATTAGTAGGCGACAAACATCTTAATTATTTCTTAAAATTACAAGGTGATTTTAACACTTAATTTGCATATAATTAATTTTAAATTAACAAAAAGCGCTTTAAAACAACATTTAACGCCTCTAAATGCATTTTATGTAACAAAAATCTTAATTTTAGAAGAAAAAGACAGGATTAATTTTAACAAAATATTAACATAAAAAGTAAGATAAATCATTGTTTTTATAAGCTTTAAAACTCACTTAAAAAAGATTTTTCTTAATAAATTAAAGTGTAAAAAAGTATATTTTATCATATTTTACATTTTTTCACTTAACTCATTTCTTTTTTCTAATCAAAAAAAACAGATCCAAAAAAGCATTTTTAAAACATAAATAATCAAATGTTCAATCACTTTTTAGAATTTTAAAAACGATTTTTTCCGATTTTGAATTTCTTTTTTTGATAATTTTCTAAAAAAAAGCACAATATTTGTGTCAGTAAAAAAATAAATATGTTGCAACTTAATTATTCAGGATTTGTTTTAGAAACCGGAACTGACGAAGCCGGAAGAGGGTGTCTGGCAGGTCCAGTAACTGCTGCAGCCATAATTTTGCCTGAAAATTTTGAAAATCAAATTTTAAATGATAGTAAACAATTATCAGAAAAAACGAGAGCGCTTTTAAGACCAATTATTGAAGAACAGGCCGTTTGCTTTGCCGTTACACATTTATTTCCAGATGAAATTGACGAAATAAATATTCTAAATGCTTCTATGAAAGGAATGCAAGAATGTATTTTGAAATTAAAACATGTTCCCGAATACATCATTGTCGATGGAAATCGCGCTTTGAATGCCAAACTCGGACTTAAAAATACTTTTGGAAAACAATTTACTGCTGATGAAATTGCATTGCTAAAATCAATTCCAAATCAAAGTATTATAAAAGGTGACGGAAAATATTTGAGTATTGCAGCTGCTTCCGTTTTAGCAAAAACATATCGTGACGAATATATGGATCAAATTCACGAAGAGTTTCCTATGTACAATTGGAAACAGAATAAAGGTTATCCAACCAAAGAACATCGCGCTGCCATAAAAGAATTTGGACCAACAAAATACCACCGAATGAGTTTTAGACTCTTACCTGAACAATTAGAACTCAATTTCTTCGAATAAAAAAACGACCTAAATGTTAGGTCGTTTTTTTATTTTTCACTCTCACTTTTTACTAATCACTCTTCACTAAATCACTTCTTACTTTTCAAAAATTCAGCAAATAGTTTTGTATCGTAATAAAAAGGTCTGACTGCAGTGATTTTTCCATTCTTTAAATCAAAATGTTCTGAAATAGGCATTGACATTGACTTGCCTGATTTTTTCGATTTACAATTTATCGTAAAATAAATGATTACTTCATTTTTTGAAGCATCACTAAAATAAGTTGGTTCTTTTTCTATTTGTAAATCAAAGAATTCTGTTGATTTGGTAAACATTTTAGTCCATTCGCTAAAACCAATAAAAGTTCCTCCGTATGGCAAACCAGTTGCTTGAGTATAAACTGCTCCATCTTCAATTAGAGTTGCCAATGTATCAAAATCTCTTGTTTTAAAAAGACTTTCATAATATTTTGCAACCACTTTTAAATTATCAGCTTCAAGATTTTTCAAAACATCTGCTTCAGACAAAGTTGCATCTTTATCCCAAAAACCGATAATTTTACTAACTTGACCTTTTCCATTTAATCGAGCGAAATCTCGTCCGCCCATTATTAGTTTATTTTTAGAATCTACAATTTTCCATTCCCAAGTAACATAATTGTCTTTTACAATTTTTGCCCCAGACGTTAAAATGGCATCTGGATATTTTTTATAAAACTCATTTATTACATTATTAAATGCCGCAGTTCCTTTTATCGATGCCGAAGGATCTTCAAAAGTACTGTCTTCAAGCCAAATCGATTTAATCATTTTCAATCGAGCATCGCTATTTTTCTCTTGCCAAACTTTTTCGTAAGCAGTAATTGGATATAATTTATCTTTCTTTTGAGCAAAAAGACCATTAAGAATAAAAAGGAAACATAATAAGTAGATTTTTCTCATACTGAATTTGGTTAGATTTAATTCAACTTTAATAGCGATGTTTTCAAATTTAGCATAAATATAAGAGCCAATTACAAAGGTTCTATAATTTACCATACTTGCAAAATCTTAACTTTTGAGAAATGCTTTTTCAATTTTTTGAATCAATTTTTATAAAAAAACAGCTTTCTGTTTAAAATTTGAAAGCTTATTTTTAGATTGAAGAATATTTAATTCTTCTTGAAATAGCAGTATTTTATGGGAAGAAAATAAAAAAACCGTTTCAAAAAGTTTTGAAACGGTTTCCTATTTTATAAGATTGTTTAAACAAATTCTGCTTCAAACAAGTCTTTTAAATGTTTTATAATTTTTGATTTTACTTCTTCTTCGTCAACCTTTTCTACTCCAAGTTCAACATTAAGAGAAGTAACACCTTTTCCGCGAATTCCACACGGAATAATATTATCAAAATAGCCTAAATCTACATTTACATTTAAGGCAAATCCGTGCATGGTTACCCAGCGTGACGCGCGAACGCCCATTGCACAAATTTTACGCGCAAACGGAGTTCCTACACCGAGCCAAACTCCAGTTTCTCCATCGCTTCTACCCGATTCTAAACCGTATTCTGCCAATGTCAGAATAATTGATTCTTCTAAAAAACGCAAATATTTATGAATATCTGTAAAGAAGTTTTCTAAATCTAGAATTGGATATCCTACAATTTGTCCGGGTCCATGATACGTAATATCACCTCCGCGATTGATTTTGTAGAAAGTTGCTCCTTTGGCTTCTAGCTGTTTTTCGTTTAATAATAAGTTTTCTAAATCGCCGCTTTTACCCAAAGTATAAACGTGCGGATGCTCAACAAACAATAAATAATTTGGAGTTGGCAAGTCAAGTTCTTCTCTTCTGTTCTTGATTTTTAAATCGACTATATCTTTAAAAATTTCTTCTTGATATTCCCAAGTCGATTTATAATCTTTTTTGCCCAGATCCTGAAGTTGGATTTCTTTATTCATTTTAATTATTTTTCAAACTCAACATCAAAGTTAAGTTTGTCGGGATTCTCCATATAATCCGTAAAAGAGTATTGAATTGTAAGTGATTTTCGATCGTCGCTAAACAAAGCATTTGGATTAGAGACTTTCTTTATCTTTTTTGGAAAGTGATATTTTACAATATAATTAGAAGACGCAAACATCATTTTAGACATATCTCCAGCAGAATCTTTTGGTTTTGCTGCCAGTTTTTGCTGATCGATTACGGCTTTTCTTGTAAATTTCTTTCCGTCGTAAGTATAACTTAATTTACTGTTGTTATCTCCAAAACCACTTCCAAGCGGACTTGCGCTAGGGCCGCCTTCCAATTTTTGAAATGTGCTTAAGGTTTGAAGAATATCTTGAAGTTCGTTTACATTTTTAAAATCGGTTCCTAAAGTCATTAAAAACTGTTTTTTAGCCGAACTCATTTTTGTTGTAACGACAAAATTTTCTAGTTTTTTAAGTTCTTTTTGCGTTTCTGGAGACAATTTTGCGATACTATCTTTTTTCTGTTCAAATAATTGTTTGAATGTAAAAGTCGAATCAATATCTTTTTTTGCATCTTCTCCCATTTGACCAGCAATTTGATCTCCAGCCATTTCCATTAGAGAAGAACCGTCCATGTCTACAGAAAATTTTCCAGTTCCGTTATCGTTGATATAAATATTTTCGGTGAACGTGCAACTTGTTAGCGTTGCCAATAAAAAACAAAAACTAAGTAATTTGTATAATTTCATCGTGGTACAATTTTTTATCAAAGATACGAAGTTTTTTAGGTTCTAAGATTTCGAGATTCTAAGTTGCTAAGTTTTTAAATACAAGTAACTTTTTTACTATTCTAAAACTACTTCTAGATTAGTACTTTCAGGATTTTTTGAAAAATCGGAAAGTAGAAATTCTAAGGTTAAAGACATTTTATCTGAACCAATAACTGCTTTTGAATTGGAAACTGATTTTATCTTTTTTGGAAAATTATATTTTAAAACATAGGATTGCGTCAATTTTGAAGAACCGTATTTAGTTAAGAATTTCTCCGACTCTCCTTTTGCTTTTTCTAATTCAGTTGAATTGGTAATGGAAACGGAACGCTTGAAAGTTTTTCCATCAAAATCATATTCTATTTTATAATAATGATTTTCAGCGGTCAAAGCATAATTATGCTGAATATCTGAAGCATAATTTTCTGTTTTAAACAAATCTGGAATTTCAGAAACTTTATTAAAGTGAAGCGAAAACTCATTTTTGTATTCTTTCTCAAAAGAACTTTTTTTAAGATGCACTTTTACATTTTCATATTTTCTAAATAACTGTTGTTCTTGTGGTGTATATTTTGAGAAATTTTCTTGGTATTTGTTGATATATTCTTTGAAAACATAAGTCGTATCTTCAAAAATGTTTTCTTTAGAATACTCTTCGCCAGCCAATTGCATATAACTGTTTTCGTCTCTAATTTGTTCGACTTTTATATCGCCGCTTCCATCTGAATTGATGGTAATAGTTTCGGTAATTTGACAGCTTGCAAATAAAATTAGAATTAATAAACTTGATAGGTATTTCATTTTTATGGAAATGTTCTGAGGTTCTGAGTTGCTAAGATAATCAGTTTTTTTATTTAATTTCTTACAATATAAAGGTGTAATAAAAACAAAATGGTCTAATCTAGCCCCGATAGAAGTGGAAATCCTTTTATGCCGGTGTTCGGCATAAAAGATTGAAACGGATAGCGGGACAAAAGGTGATTGAAATCCAATAAATTAATGCTTCAAAAAATCTAAAATCTGCATTCTAAAATTTGCATTCTTTTCTTTATCTTTGCACACTTAAAAAAAGAGCACAAAATGGCATTATCAGAACAAGAAATCATCAGAAGAGAAAAACTTCAAAACTTACGCAATCTGGGAATCAATCCTTATCCAGCAAATCTTTTTCCTGTAAATCATACTTCGAAGCAGATAAAGGAAACTTTTGAGGAAGGTAAGAAGGTTATCGTTGCAGGACGTTTGATGAGTGTTCGTGATCAAGGTAAAGCTTGTTTTGCTGAACTACAAGACAGCGAAGGACGTATTCAATTGTACGTAAATCGCGATGTTTTGTGTGAAGGTGACGATAAAACGTTATACAACCAAGTATTTAAAAAATTAACCGATTTAGGAGATTTTATTGGTATTGAAGGTGAATTGTTTACGACTCAAGTTGGTGCAAAATGTATTCGCGTAAGTGGATTTACTTTCTTGAGTAAAACGTTACGTCCGCTTCCGTTACCAAAAGTTGACGAAGAAGGAAATGTTCACGATGCATTTAACGATGCTGAATTACGTTATAGAATGCGTTATGTAGATTTAACGGTGAATCAACACGTTAAAGAAACTTTCATCAAACGAACAAAGTTATTTACTGCGATGCGTGGTTATTTTAACGATGCTGGATATTTGGAAGTTGACACTCCAGTTTTACAATCAATTCCTGGTGGAGCTTCGGCAAGACCTTTTATTACACATCATAATTCGCTTGATATTCCGCTTTATATGCGTATTGCGAATGAGTTATACTTAAAAAGATTAATTGTTGGTGGATTTGAAGGTGTTTATGAGTTTTCTAGAAACTTCCGTAACGAAGGTATGGACAGAACGCATAATCCTGAATTTACTGCAATGGAAATATATGTAGCCTACAAAGACTACAACTGGATGATGGAATTTGCTGAAGGTTTACTTGAGCATTGTGCAATTGCTGTAAATGGAACTAGTGAAGTGACTTTTGGTGAACATCAAATCGACTTTAAAGCGCCTTATGCACGTGTTACAATGACAGATTCTATTAAACATTTTACTGGTTTTGATATTTCTGGAAAAACAGAAGAAGAATTGTTTGAAGCTGCAAGAGGAATGGGAATTGAAGTGGACAAAACAATGGGTAAAGGAAAATTAATTGATGAGATTTTTGGAGCGAAATGCGAAGGAAATTATATTCAGCCAACTTTCATTACAGATTATCCAAAAGAAATGTCTCCGCTTTGTAAAGAGCACCGTGACAATCCAGAATTGACAGAGCGTTTTGAATTGATGGTTTGTGGAAAAGAAATCGCAAATGCATATTCTGAATTAAATGATCCAATTGATCAAAGAGAGCGTTTTGAAGATCAAATGCGTTTGGCAGCAAAAGGTGATGATGAAGCAAACGGAATTATCGACGAAGATTTCTTAAGAGCGCTTGAATACGGTATGCCTCCAACTTCTGGAATGGGAATTGGAATGGATCGTTTGATTATGTATTTAACAAACAATGCTTCTATTCAGGAAGTTTTATTGTTCCCGCAAATGCGTCCTGAGAAAAAACTAGCTCAGATTGAATTGTCTGACGAAGAAAAAATAATCATTACTTTATTAAAAGGAAATGAAAATAAAATGGAATTAGGGCAACTAAAAGTTACGGCTAACCTAAGCGGTAAAAAATGGGATGCATCTATGAAAAACTTATCTAAACATGGTTTAACTAAAGTTGTCGTTGACGGCGAGTTTAAATTTGTGGAATTGGTGGGGTAAATTTTTAAATTGAAATTCCAAATTTCAAGCTGGATTTTATAATATTTCAAACCCGACAGGTTTAAAAACCTGTCGGGTTTTTATTTACAATTTATATGTCAACTGGACTGAAGTCCAGCCCTACAATATAAATCGAGCTAAAGCTCTTTTCTAGTTCCGAAGGAACAAATCATATTGTAGAGCTGGACTTCAGTCCAGTTTAAATAAAATTGTGTTTACATTAAATTTGGAATTTAAAACGAATATTTCTCCAATTTCTTAGAATTAATATCCAAAACCTTTGTACTTTCTTTTTGAACTTTTACAATTTCTTGAACAGAAGGATTTGAAGGATATTTTCCACTTTTCATTTTTAAAAGATGAAATTTTCCTCCGCTTTCAAATATCAAATCATAAAACTTTTCAGTTGATGAAGTTGTTACAGAAATCGGAAAATCGGTTACAGTGAATTTATTGATTACACTTCCATCATTATTTAAAATATAACCCGAACAGCCTCCGCTTCCACAAAAATAAGAGTTGGAAAAGCCAACAAAATATTCGTTTTTCTTATCGTTGTTTAAATCAAATTCTTCATAATAAAAATAGCGATCGTCTTTTGTCAATGCAGGCAAATCACTTTTTAATAAGACATTCAATTGTTTCCTGATTAGTTCAACCGCTTTGTCATCTCTTGGCGTTGCATCGCTCAGATCTGCCGTTCCTCCTATTGTTTTTGATAAGGTATCTTGAACAATCGTTTTTACAATATTTTTTGAATTGTCTTTATTTTGACAAGAACTTAATGTCAGAATTCCGATTAGAATTAAAATTTTATTTTTCATAATCTGATATTTAAATTATACTAACAAAGCGGCTTTATTTTCAATATCATTTTTTGCCAACAATGATTTTATATTGGTAAAAGTTACTAAAGCAATTTGTGTTAATGCTTCATTCGTAAAAAACGCTTGATGCGCCGTTACCAAAACATTTGGAAAACTCATTAAACGCTGGATAGCATCGTCTTGAATAATATCTGCCGATAAATCTCTAAAGAAGAGTTTTTCTTCCTGTTCGTAAACGTCAATTCCTAAATAACCAATTTTACCTTCTTTTAAACCTTCAATAACCGATGAAGTTTCAATTAATCCGCCACGACTGGTGTTGATAATCATAACGTTTTCTTTCATAAAAGAAAGTGAAGTTTTATTGATTATATGTTTCGTCTGATCGTTGAGCGGACAATGCAATGAAATAATGTCACTCGATTTAAATATCTCTTCTAAACCAACAAAAGAAACGCCATCTTTTATCATTTCTTCGCTTTCAACAATATCATACGCCAAAACTTTACAGCCAAAACCTAATGCAATTTTAGAAAAGGCTTTTCCGATATTTCCAGTTCCAATAATTCCGATAGTTTTTTCGAATAAATCAAAACCTAATAATCCGTTTAGAGAGAAATTTTGTTCGCGAACTCTGTTGTAAGCTTTATGTGTTTTTCTATTTAAAGTTAAAATCATCGCCATGGCATGTTCTGCAACTGCTTGCGGAGAATATGCTGGAACACGGCAGACTTTTATATTATACCTTTTCGCAGCTTCTAAATCGACGTTATTAAAACCGGCACAGCGCAAGGCAATAATTTTTACTTTTTTTTCTGCCAATTGTTTGATTACATTTTCATTGACAATATCATTGACAAAAACACAGACAATTTCAGCTTTTTCAATTAAAATAACTGTTTGCGGATTTAATTGTGTTTCGAAAAAATCTAATTCAAACCCAAAATCGGCATTGTATTTATTGAAAAACGCTTTATCGTAAGGCTGTGTAGAAAAAAAGGCGATTTTATTTTTGCTAGTATTTAAACTCATAATTCATCTTATTAAGTGCATTTTCATAGGGTTTCACTAAGTTAAACAATTTTAATCAACTGATTTTCGTTTTGTTAAATAAACTATAATTCTCACAATCGAATTAAACCTATTTAATTTCAAAAAGTCTAATTGATATAACAATTAAAAAAACTTAACATGAAAAAATTATTTATCGCAGCTTTGTTATTCGTTGGAGTAGCAAGTTTTGCACAAGACGCAGATCAAAAACCATCACGCGAGCCAAAAGAAAGAATGACTCCTGAACAACGTAATGAAAAACAACTTAAAAAGTTAACAACTGAATTAAGTTTAGATGCTAATCAACAAGCGCAAGTAAAACAACTTTTAGCTGACAGAAGTGCTAAAGCTGAAAAATTTAGAGAAGCTAGAAAAGACAAAAAAGACAGTAACACAAAACCAACTGCTGAAGAAAAAGCTGCTTTCAAAAAACAAATGGAAGATGAAGTTGCTGCAAACGATGCTAAAATGAAATCGATCTTAAAAGCAGACCAATACACTAAATGGAAAACTTTGCAAGAAGAGAAAAAAGACAAAATGCGTGACAAAATGAAAGAACGCAGAGAAGATAAAATCTAATTTGATGCATAAAAAAAGAGGCCTTAAAAGCCTCTTTTTTTTATGTATTACTTAATCGGATTTAAAATCAAATCAATTCTTTTGATGCAATCTTCATAATGGTATTTTGTTTCGGTATTTACTGCTCCAGCTTTTCCTGCAACAAGTGATTTTCTTAAGGCACTTAATTCTCCTCTTACCAAAGCCCTCAAATCAGATTGCGATACATTATAGTAAATTGTAGATCTATCAGTCGGCTTAATTTCTTCTGTCATTAAAAAGCCCATTCTGTCAATATAAGCTCTTTGAAGATTTCTTCTATAAACTGTTACATTCGCAGCTGCACTTGTTTCTTTCCAAATTCCTTTTCGAATGTCTTTAAAGAAATCTAGTGCTTTGTAGTTATCACCGCTTAAAATTTCATTATCCATTAATCTTCCAACTCTTCCTAAAGTCATCAAACTGTAAAGCTGTCTAACTTGCAGACTTCTAAACTTTTCTGTGTAACCAGCAAACTCTGTATTTTGTAATGTTTTGGTATTGACAATCCAAGTTGGAGATTCAAAAGCATTTTTCTGAAGCCAGTTCATCGCTTCTATTTGTTTTGCTTTCGGAACAACTTCGTAAACACTTCCTTTTTGATTGGGCTTTTTGGTATTTTCATAAATTCCGCCAACATTGGTTACAACATGACCAACATAACGACTCCAGCAATCCAACAATTCTTTATATAATTCGTCTAAATCTTCATAATTATTAGTCGCTGTACTTGTCCATTCACTCAAATGACCTGCAACATATTCTAGATTTTTAAGTCCGTAAGAACTTGCTTTCATCGAATTGTTTCCAACATCTTCTGTTTGAGAACTTGGGTCAAAAGCACTACTTTGTTTTCCAAATTTATAAATCGGATTTCCTGCTTTGTCCAGAATCCATTTATCTAAAGTTGATATTTCTGCTTCTGGTGATTTTGCGTTCGGAATCACTCTATATCCCCAATTTAATGCATAATGATCGTAAGCGCCCATTTTACGAATAAAACGGATATTTTGATCTCCAGGCTGTGCAATATAATTGAAACGAGCATAATCCATAATACTGGCTGAAATTCCGTTTTCTTGTGTAAAAGCTCCGTTTCGGTAATTTTCTACATCAAATGCACAACTCGCTCCCATATTATGCGGAAAACCTAATGCGTGCCCTACTTCATGAGCAATTACCATTCGCATCATTTCGCCCATTTCTTCGTCACTTGTTTGTAAAGTTCTTGCTGACGGATTTGCTGCTCCAGTTTCTAATAAATATCTATTTCTATAAGAACGCAAATGATTGTGATACCAAATAACATCGCTTTCTATAATTTCTCCCGTTCTCGGATCTGAAACACTTGGTCCAACTGCATTTCGAGTTGTACTCGCTACATATCGAATAACTGAATAACGCACATCTTCTGGACTAAAATCTGGATCTTCTTCTTTCGTTGGCGCATCTTTTGCAATTATGGCATTCTTAAATCCAGCTGTTTCAAAAGGTTTCTGCCATTCTTCAATTCCTTGTTTAATATATTTTTTTAATTTTTCAGGAGTTGCTGGATCTAAATAATAAACAATAGGTTTTATTGGTTCTACCAATTCTCCTCTGTTATATGCTTCTGGATCTTTTGGTTCTAATCTCCAGCGTCTGATGTACGTTTTCAAATCTGATTTCAATTCGTTACTCCCATAATCATATTGACTAACCGTAAACCAACCAACACGCGGATCAGCTAATCTTGGTTTCATTGGCACTTCTGGCAATAAAACCATAGATTGATTCATTTGAATGCTTATCGATTCAGATTCTTCTAACATTGATGGTTTTGATGCATTGTATGTAAAATCCTGAATCACTTCGATATTCATCGGAAAACTTTTCATTGCATTAATAAAACTTCTCGAATCGTCTAATCCTTTTACTTTGTAAGTGTCACGCATTTCTGCGGAAATTCCGCTGATTGCTTTTACATCTGTACTGTAAAATTTAGTAACATCAATAACCGTGTTTGCAGAATCTTTACTAAAAGCAACAATATCAAAAGCATATAAAGTTGGTTCATAATTATTGGCTTTCACCGAAATACTAATCGGTAAAGAATCATTAGCAACCGAATTATACGATTTTGATTTAATGAGAATCTTATCCTGAAAACGTTGCCAAACAATTAATTGTTCGTTAGTTTCTGAACCTGCGTTTACATAACCGCCTCCCAAATTAGAAGGCAATTTTGACAATCTGCTTACCAAAAGCATGTCTTTGTTTAAATACTTATTCGGAATTTCGAAATAGTATTTTTTATCGACTTTATGAACTGTAAAAAGCCCTTCGTCTGAAACGGCATCTTTTGTAATTACTTTGCTGTAATCTTTTATCGAAGATTCTGATTTCTTTTCTGGCTGAGTTGTTGGAACTTCTTTTTGGTCTTTCTTTTTACTCTGAGCAAATTGTTTGGTAGGAAATAGCGCGAATGTTGCTATTGCAGATAAAATGAAAAATTTCTTCATTTAATGTAGGTTAAGTTAGTTATTTGATAAACAAAAATAAATTTTACTTACAATAACACAACTAAACCCATTAGTATTAACTTTTTATTAACTATTAGCTTTTTGTATTAAAAAAGGCTCAACTTTAATAAAATTGAGCCTTAGTATTTATCTTTTCTATTATTTAGAATGTCTTCGAAACTTTATCAATGGCATTGATTGTAAAATCTAGATCTTCATACGTTAAGGCATCTGTAATAAACCAAGTTTCATACGCAGATGGCGCGATATAAACACCTTCTTGCAATAATCCGTGAAAGAATTTCTTAAACGTTTCATTATCTCCTTTTGCAGCAGTTTGAAAATCGGTAACTGGATTTGCATCAAAGTGAACCGAAATCATAGAACCAACTCTGTTGATTGTAAACACAACATTATTAGCTTTTAAAACTTTATCAATTCCTGCTTCTAAATAAGCTGTTTTTTCTTCTAAACGAGTAAAAATTTCTCTGTCATTATCAAGAGCTTTTAACATTGCCAATCCAGCAGCCATTGCTAACGGATTTCCAGATAATGTTCCTGCTTGATAAACTGGTCCAAGAGGCGCTAAATAATTCATGATTTCTTCGCGTGCTGCAAAAGCTCCAACTGGAAGTCCGCCACCAATTACTTTTCCGAAAGTTACTATATCTGCATCAATTCCGTATAATTCCTGAACTCCACCGCGAGCTAAACGGAAACCTGTCATTACCTCATCAAAAATCAGTAAAATTCCGTTTGCAGTACACAATTCTCTTAACCCTTCAAGAAAACCTTTTGCAGGCGGAATACATCCCATATTTCCTGCAACTGCTTCGATAATAATCGCTGCAATTTCTCCTTTGTTAGCTTCAACTAATGTTTTTACATTTTCTAAATCATTGTATTTCGCCAACAAAGTATCTTTTGCCGTTCCTTGTGTAACACCTGGACTATTTGGCGAACCAAAAGTTACAGCTCCACTTCCAGCCTGAATCAAAAATGAATCAGAATGTCCGTGATAGCAACCTGCAAATTTTACAATTTTATCTCTTTTTGTAAATCCGCGGGCCAGACGAATTGCACTCATACAAGCTTCTGTACCAGAATTTACAAAACGAATTTTATCAATATTTGGAACCATAGAAACTGCTAAAGCAGCGATTTCTGTTTCCAATTCTGTTGGCATTCCGAATGAAGTTCCCAGTTTTGCTTTTTCGATTACAGCATCAACAACTGGCTGATATGCGTGACCCAAAACCATTGGTCCCCAAGAGTTGATATAATCTATTAATTTGTTTCCGTCTTCATCGTACAAATAAGCACCTTTAGCACTTTTTACAAAAATCGGAGTTCCGCCAACTGCTTTAAACGCTCTTACTGGTGAATTTACTCCTCCCGGAATTACTTTTTCTGCTTCAGCAAAAAGCTGACTACTTCTTTTATATAACATTTTTTTATTTTAGATTTTTGAGTTCAGATTGTAGATTTAATTTTATAGACTTAAACCTTGATCTTTAATAAACTCATTGAAATATTTTTGTTCTGTTTGTTGTTCTTTTGAAAGCTCCTGAATTGTCAAATCCGATTGTCCTATTGGCGAAAAAAAACTCCATTTCCAAGTTGGTCTATGTTTTATGAAAAAGTGTTTTTCTGGAAACTCATCGTGGCGATAAACACCGCAAAAAAGTCTGATAGTTAAAACTACGACAGAAATAAAAATTACAATTGAAATTTTCTTCTTCATTATTTACCGAAAACTGCGACTGAGACTCAACACTTATTTAACCTTAAGCCTCTGTCCAATCGAAATGGCATTATCAGTTAGATTATTTTTCTTCTTTAAATCTTCAACTAATAAATTGAATTTTTTTGAAATCGAATAAAGCGTATCTCCTTTTTGAACTTCATATGCATTCGGATCGTATTCGTTTCTATTAATTTTTGGATCTGAATTTGCAACTGAAGTAGAACTTCTTGTCGGAGCTGTTTTATTTATAGGCGTATAATTTCTTCCAGTAACCTGACAATCATATTGATGCAAATTGTAACGCTCGATATAACTAATTAATTTATCTGGATAATTAGGATCTGTTGCATAACCTGCAGCTCTTAAACCTTTTGCCCAAGATTTATAATCGTCTTTTTCATAAGTAAATAGAGTTTCATAACGCTTTTTACCAACTAAAAATAAAGCATGATCTCTGTACGATTCTGAAGCTTGAGGATATTTTCTAAAACATTCTTGAGCCGAATCGTCATCGTGTCGAACACTTTCTCCCAACCAATCTTTGTGACATTTGATTCCGAAATGATTATTCGCTTCAAGCGCTAAATCTCCTCTTCCTGCACCCGATTCTAAAATTCCTTGAGCCAAAATAATACTCGCAGGAATTCCGTAGGTTTTCATGTTTCCCATCGCAATATCTTTGTATTGCAAAACATAATTGTTAATTAAATCGCTGGTAACAACTGTTTTTGATGTAGATTGAATAACCTCAGTTGTATTATTTGTAGAAGGATAATTTTTACCGATTGGTTTTACGGGAGCACCTCTTTTTGTCGAAGCCGTTCTGGTTTGAATTGCTGCCGCCTTTTTAGTCGTCGAGATCGCAGGCTTACTAGAAGAGCAACTTGCTAAAGCTAATATTACGAGAAGTAATACAATTTTTTTAATCATTTGTTTTGAGTATTGGTAATTTTTTCTGCTTCAACTTTATATTCATTCCTTCAATTCCTTGTAATCCGCCGGTGTGAATGAGTAATATTTTTGAATGTGCAGGAAAATAATTTTTGCTGATTAAATCTATAACGCCAAAAACCATCTTTCCTGTATAAATTGGATCTAAAGGCACTTTATTTTCTTCAAAAAAAGCATTAATAAATTCAATTAATTCTAAATTTATCTTGCCATAACCTCCAAAATGATAGTCAGAAATTAAATTCCAGTTATCTTTTTTTGCAAAAATACGAATTTCATCGTTTAAAAAGTCATCTTTTAACGCCGGAAATCCCAAAATCTTCTGATTTTCCTTAGAATTATTTATCAATCCCGAAATAGTTCCGCCCGTTCCAACTGCACAACAAACGTAATTAAAAACCGAATCTTCATCGGTTAAAATCTCTTCACAACCTTTTACGGCAAGTTCGTTTGTTCCTCCTTCAGGAACTAAATAAAAATCGCCGTACTTATTTTTGAGATTTTCTATAAAGGAATTTTCATTCTTTAAACGATACTCTTCGCGAGAAATAAACTCGAATCGCATTCCGTTTTCTTGGGCAAATTTAAGAGTTGGGTTTTCTTCAATTTTATCTTGAAGTTCATCTCCGCGAATGATTCCTATTGTTTTAAAACCTTGCTCTTTTCCTGCATACGCCACAGCCGCAATATGATTGGAAAATGCGCCTCCAAAAGTCAATAAAGTTTCTTTGTTTTCGGCTTTCGCCTGAAGTAAATTGTATTTGAGCTTTCTGAATTTATTGCCCGAAACAAAAGGATGAATGAGGTCTTCACGCTTTATTGTCAAAGAAATATCATTCGGAAAATCAATAGCAATATGTTGATTGAAAACTGGGTTCATTTTATTTTAATATAATGTAGAAACTGAAAGAAACATCGGTTTCTCAGATAATTCAAATCGGTTTCTTTGGTGTAAGCTTCTCTTTCAAAACTAATATTTCTATAGGCTAAGTCTTTGTTTTTATATTGAATTAAGCGAATTAAAAATTCAAAAAAATACCAGATATAAAACGGAAGAATCAGCATTTCAATTTGTTGTCTTAAATGTATTTTTTCATGATTTAAGAAAGTTTCATTTGCTTTATCAAATTCATATTTAACCAAAACGAAAGGAAATAAAGTCATTCCGCGGTATCCTTTCGGAATTAAATATTTAGCAACAATCAGAAACATTGGCTGTAAAATTTATAAATTTGTAGCTATAAAATTGTTCGATTTAAATAAAATCACAATCAAATATTGTTATTTTTGATTTTAAAGTTTATTAAAATAGAACGCGAAGCAGATTTATGAAAGAGCAAAGTAATGAAAATAAATTAATCGAAGGCGAAGATTTTTACTATACGCCCGAAGGTTATAAATGCTTTACTGAAAAACATCATTTAAAAAGAGGTTATTGTTGCAAAAGCGGCTGTCGCCACTGTCCGTACGGATATGATAAAAAAACAGGACGAATAAATAAAAATTAGACCTCAAAAAAATGAACGTTTTTATAAATAAAAATATACCAGAAGCAGGTATTTTATTGCTTCAGGAAAAAGGCATTAATCTAACAATAAATCCAACTGAGAATGTATTGTCAAGAGAAGAATTTATAAAAATATGTCAAAAAAATGACGTTCTTCTTAATGTTGGAACCAATAATTTAGATGAAGATTTTTTTCAGCAATGTCCCAATTTAAAAGGAATCGCGTTGTTTTCTGTTGGATTTGATTCTGTGAATATTCCATCAGCAAATAGCAGAAAAATTCCTGTTGGAAATACGCCTGATGTTTTGAGCAGAGCAACTTCAGATGTTGCTTTTTTATTGATGCAAAGCGTTGCGAGAAAATCATTTTTTAATCATAAAAGAATTATAAACAACGATTGGGGAAGTTTTAATCCGTTAGCGAATTTAGGGCAAGAGCTTTATGGTAAAACACTTGGGATTTTCGGCTTAGGAAGAATTGGTTTTGAAATGGCGCAAAAGTGCAAAGTCGCATTTGGAATGAATATTATTTATCATAATCGTTCTCATAATGCAGCTGCCGAAAAAGAATTAGACGCCAAATTAGTTGATTTTGAAACTTTACTTGCAGAAAGTGATGTTTTGAGTATTCATTCTAATTATAGCGCAGAAAACAATGAGCTTTTCAATAAAAATACTTTTGCTAGAATGAAACCGAATTCGATTTTCATTAATACTGCAAGAGGGAAATTTCATAATGAAGATGATTTGTTTGAGGCTCTAACAAATAACGTAGTCTGGGGCGCGGGACTTGATGTTACCAATCCAGAACCAATGAAGTTTGATAACCCGTTATTGTTACTTCCAAATTGCTGTGTTTTACCGCACATTGGTTCAGCAACATACGAAGCCCGAAACGGAATGGCAGTTTGCGCCGCACAAAACATAATAGCGCTTTTTGAAAACAAAAAAATGCCGTTTTGTGTTAATGAAGAAGTTTATTCTTAAATAGAAAATGAGATAATTAGTCAATTAGATAATTTCTAAAAATCTAAAATCAACAATCTAAAATCTAAAATTAAAGATGGATGTTCGTTCGAGAAAATTTAGGATTACGATCCACAAATCCTATCACAGGTCGGATATCCGTTATCCCTAGTTTCTTTTTAATTAGAAAATGTGACAATGTGGCGATTTGAAAATTAGATAATTTATAAATCAATTATTTCACTAATAGCAATTTCGCTCCGCTGGAGCTTTTGTATTGGTTGATCATTATTTTCTATAAATATTACGCCTTTCCAAGGCTTTACATTTGGGATTTTATATTTAATAAAGCTCCGCGAGGAGCGACATATTTATAGAAACCGTTTGTCACATTAAAGCCCCAGCGGGGCGACATAACTAAAAAAACAAAAAATTAATCTGTTGTTAATCTAACTAAAATACCTTAGCAACTTAGCACCTTTAAAAAAATGACTTTTAAAGAACAAATACAACAAGGAATCCCCTCTATATTACCATCAAAGCAGGTATATGATTCAGCAATCAATCATGCTCCGAAACGAAAAGAAATTCTTTCGGCAGAAGAAAAAAAACTGGCTCTTAAAAATGCATTGCGTTATTTCGATTCAAAAAATCACGCCGAATTAATTCCTGAATTTTCAGAAGAATTAGAAAAATACGGACGCATTTATATGTATCGTCTTCGTCCAGATTATAAAATGTACGCAAGACCAATTGATGAATATCCTGGAAAATCATTGCAGGCAAAAGCAATTATGCACATGATTCAGAACAATTTGGATTATGCTGTTGCGCAACATCCGCATGAATTGATTACCTATGGCGGAAACGGAGCCGTTTTCCAAAACTGGGCACAATATTTATTGACGATGCAATATTTGTCCGAAATGACAGATGAACAGACTTTGACGATGTATTCTGGACATCCGATGGGATTATTTCCTTCGCACAAAGAAGCGCCAAGAGTTGTGGTTACTAACGGAATGGTTATCCCGAATTACTCAAAACCAGACGATTGGGAGAAAATGAATGCTTTAGGGGTTTCACAATATGGACAAATGACGGCGGGAAGTTATATGTATATTGGTCCGCAAGGAATTGTACATGGAACTACAATCACAGTTTTAAATGGTTTTAGAAAAATAAAACTAAATCCCGAAGGCAATTTATTTGTAACTTCTGGTCTTGGCGGAATGTCGGGCGCTCAGCCAAAAGCTGGAAATATTGCAGGTTGTATTACGGTCTGTGCCGAAGTGAATCCGAAAATTACTAAAATTCGCCACGAACAAGGATGGATTAATGAAGTTGTAACCACGACTGACGAGTTGGTTGCCAGAGTAAATTCGGCGAAAGCCAAAAAAGAAACCGTTTCTATTGCTTATTTAGGAAATGTGGTTGATGTTTGGGAACGTTTTGATCAGGAAAACATCAAAATTGATTTAGGTTCCGATCAGACTTCACTTCACAATCCGTGGGCTGGAGGTTATTATCCGGTTGGAATTTCGTTTGAAGAAGCAAATAATTTAATGGCAAATAATCCTGAATTATTCAAAGAAAAAGTTCAAGAAACGTTACGCCGTCATGCAGATGCAATTAACAAACACACCGCAAAAGGAACATACTTTTTTGATTACGGAAATGCCTTTTTACTAGAAGCTTCACGCGCTGGCGCCAATGTAATGGCAGCAAATAATATTGATTTTAAATATCCAAGTTACGTTCAAGATATTATGGGACCAATGTGTTTCGATTACGGATTTGGACCTTTCCGTTGGGTTTGTACTTCGGGAAAACCAGAAGATTTATTGAAAACAGATGCAATTGCGTGTGAAGTTTTAGAAAAAATGGCTGAAACTGCTCCAAATGAAATTCAGCAGCAAATGCAGGATAACATAAAATGGATTAAAGGTGCGCAGGAAAATAAACTGGTTGTAGGCTCTCAAGCTAGAATTTTATACGCCGATGCCGAAGGAAGAATTAAAATTGCAGAAGCTTTTAACCAAGCGATTGCTAAAGGCGAAATTGGTGCTGTTGTTTTAGGACGCGATCATCATGACGTTTCTGGAACCGATTCGCCTTACAGAGAAACTTCAAACATCTACGACGGCTCCCGTTTTACCGCAGATATGGCAATTCATAACGTAATTGGAGATAGTTTTAGAGGAGCAACTTGGGTATCAATCCATAACGGCGGAGGAGTTGGCTGGGGAGAGGTTATAAATGGTGGCTTTGGTATGGTTCTTGATGGTTCTAAGGAAGCTTCAAAACGTTTAGCATCAATGCTTTTCTGGGATGTTAACAACGGAATTTCAAGAAGAAGCTGGGCTAGAAATGAAGGTGCTGTTTTTGCTATAAAAAGAGCAATGGAAGTTGAGCCATTACTTAAAGTAACTTTACCTAATTTTGTAGATGAAAGTTTGCTTTAGCTAAAGAGATTATAATTAAAAAAATGTCATCCTGAGCGAAGTCGAAGGCTTATAGAAATAGAAGGGCTTCGACTTCGCTCAGCCTGACAGAGATAACGAGAACATTAAATTTCCAATAATATGAAAACATTCAAATTCGTTCCGATTTTACTGCTGTTGATTTTAAGTTCATGCAGCAGTGTTACTGTATATTCTGATTACGACAAAACTGTCGATTTTGCGCCCTATAAGACTTACGCTTTTTTCAAGTCCGGAATTGATAAGGTAGAGATTTCTGATTTGGATAAAAGACGTATCCTGAAAGCAATCGATGCTGAGATGCAAGCTAAAGGACTTACAAAAAGTGAAAATCCTGATTTATTGGTAAACATTTTTACTAAATCTAGAGAACAGGTAAATGTAAACCAATTTAGTGCCGGCTGGGGTTACGGTTGGGGTTGGGGATGGAATCCGTGGATGATGTACGGAGGAAATCAAACTACTGTTTCAACTTCTACAGAAGGTACTTTATACATTGATTTGATTGATGCTAAAAAGAAAGAAATGATTTGGCAAGGTGAAGGTCAAGGGACTTTAACTAGAAATATTGACAAAAAAGATCAAAAAATTGGTGAGTTTGTAAACAAAATTTTAGCTCAATATCCGCCAGTTAAAAAATAGTTTTCAGTCTCTGTTTTCAGTTTTATTCAATAAAAACTTAAAATAGTTGTTGACTTCTTCAAAAAATAATTAATACCTTTGTTATTCAGATAACAAAAAATGAAAAACTTTAACAACATTATTATCGCTATTATTAGCATTATTGCAATTCAGCAGTAATGGCGAGGTGTTATATAAGTTTGTAAAAATATAATTTATAAGAACCTCCCACATCGGGAGGTTTTTTATTTTAAAAAAGATTTTAAATAGCCAAGAATTTCACAAATTATCACGAATTACTTTTGAGCAACTTCTAAATAAAAATTCGTGTAAATTCGTGTAATTCGTGGCAAAAAACAAAATATCATGAGTTTATTTAACGAAGTACTTAATGCCAAAAAGCAACTTGAAGATGTAGTTACGGCGACGCCTTTAACCCAAAATCTAAACCTTTCAGACGAATTTGAATCGACTATTTTATTGAAAAGAGAAGATTTGCAAATTGTTCGTTCGTATAAAATTAGAGGCGCTTACAATAAGATTTCTTCATTAAATGAAAAAGAAAAAGCAAACGGAATTGTTTGTGCTAGCGCTGGAAATCACGCGCAAGGTGTTGCTTATTCTTGTAATCTTTTAAAGATTCAAGGAAAAATTTATATGCCGAAAACAACTCCTAAACAAAAAGTAAAACAAGTTCAATTGTTTGGAAAATCGTTTGTGGAAATTGTTTTAATTGGAGATACTTTTGATGATGCTTACGCTTCTGCAACTGCTGACGCCATCAAAAATCATAAAACATTTATTCATCCTTTTGATGACGAAAAAGTAATCGCTGGACAAGGAACAGTTGGTTTAGAAATCTTGGAAAGTTTTAAAGAACCAATCGATTATGTTTTTGTACCAATTGGCGGCGGCGGACTGGCTTCTGGATTATCTGAAGTTTTCAGACATTTAAGTCCAAATACTAAAATCATTGGAGTTGAGCCAAAAGGCGCTCCTTCGATGAAAACTTCTATTGAAGAAAATCAAAATACAGCTTTAAAAACTATTGATAAATTTGTAGACGGAGCCGCCGTAAAACAAGTCGGCGATAAAACTTTCGAAATCTGCCGTTACAATTTAGAAGATATTATTCTAGTTCCCGAAGGAAAAGTCTGTACGACAATTTTGCGTTTGTATAATGAAGAAGCAATGGTTGTTGAACCTGCGGGAGCTTTGACAATTGCAGCTTTAGATTTTTATAAGGAAAAAATTAAAGGCAAAAATGTAGTTTGTATTGTCAGTGGAAGTAATAATGATATTGAAAGAACTGCTGAAATAAAAGAACGTTCTTTACTTTACGAAGGTTTAATGCATTATTTTATGATTCAGTTTCCGCAGCGTCCTGGCGCTTTAAAAGAATTTGTAAATAATATTTTAGGTCCAGATGATGATATTACTTATTTTCAGTTTGCGAAGAAAAACAGCCGTGAAGTAGGTTCTGTAGTGGTTGGTTTAGAATTAAAAAACAAGAACGACATTATGCCAATTAAATTAAAAATGACGGAAAACGGTTTTGAATTTCAATATTTGAATGATAATCAGGATTTATTTACACAGCTTATTGGATAATCATTAAAATAAAAAAAGGCTGTCAGATGGGATGACAGCCTTTTAAATCCAACAAAAAATTACTAATTGAATCTTGGACTCTACTTATTGCTTTAATACTTTTTTAGAATAAGATCCTTGACCATCGTTTACTTTTACAATGTAAACTCCTTTTGGAAGTCTTGAAATCTCAATCTCAGATTGATTTCCTTTTATAAAATTTATAGTCTTTTTCAAAACTGGTTGTCCTGTTACATTGAATATTTCAACGTCAGCAACTCCTTCATGATTAGTATCGATTTTTAAATGATTATTATTTTTATCGACAAAAATCGTCATATCATTTGAATTGACTTCTTCGGCTGGAACTTCCTGAGCCGCTAAAGACTTTTTTGCCGCCGAAGTTTCAACCTGAACAAGTTGCCATTGCTGATTCAAACCTCCAGAATAATCCCATACCTGAATGTTTGCTCCGTTTGCTGTAGAAACATTTTCAACATCTAGAGATTTGCCTGTATTTACATTCGTAATTTTATAATATCCTCCGCCAAGACTAGCGACAGTCCATTTAAATTCATTAGAATTAGAAAACGATTTTTGCTGTACTTTGAGTCCATTTGCCGTTCCATTATTTTCAACAGCCAAATACATTCCTGTTGATTTTACAATAATGTAATAATTACCACTTCCAGCCGAAACAAATTTCCAGCGCTGGTTGTTCCCTCCTCCGTTTGTTATATCATATTGCTGAATACGTCCTCCGCTTGTGGTAGAATTATCGGCAACATCTAAACCTTTATTACTATTTCTTGAAATAACATTGTAATACCCTGGAAAACCAGTTGTTGCAGCTGTTACCGTTATTGCACTTGTTGCTGTTTTTGCTCCATCAACAGTTGTTACAGTAATTGTAGCATTTCCAGCTGAAACAGCAGAAACTAATCCACTTGAATTTACAGTTGCAACTGATGTGTTACTTGAACTCCAATTTACAGCCGTATTTGTTGCATTATTTGGAGAAACCGTAGCTGATAATTGCTGTGTTTGTCCAGCCGTAATTGTTGCAGATGTTGGACTTACACTTACTCCTGTAACCGCAATTGGATTTGCAGCTCCCCAATTAAATGTTACCGCCGATGAAGCTGGAACCGCATAATTAAATGCTGATGAGCCTGAAACAACTTTTATTGTATTTGACGATCCGCCAGAATTATAGACAACAAGTGCAGTTGATCCATCAGGGTTTTTAAATGCAACGGAAGTAATGCTTCCGCTTGTACTAGAAGAAGCAATTCTTACTGCTCCAGGCTTTACAAATTTCGAAATCTGCCCAATGATACAATATGCAACATTTCTAGTATAACTTGTACTATTATTAACGGTAATTGCGCCCAAACAACTTGTACATCCTCCCGGAGTTCTCGGGCCAAAACTTGGATTATTGGCAGCATTCCACTCCAAAACTGTTTTTGACCAATTTGTGGTACTTCCAATAACAACATTTTGCATATGCCAGCCAAAATCTCCGCTAAAACTTCCGCCCGCGCCAGTATATTGCTCGGTAAAATAAACGTTTTTTCCCGTTTGAGTTTTTACAGTTGACATATTCGCAATATTTCCTAAGTACAGGTGAAATGCTGCTCCATCAACATAACTGCTGTTATTTAATACATCTATTGGATAATTTGGGTTATCACAATTGTGATCAAAAGCAATGATTTTTATATTTCCATAACCAGCTGCCGCCATTTGAGGTCCAAGTTGTTGGTTAATAAAATTCTTTTGTTCGGTAGAATTCATCAACATACTTGGTTCATTGTTCGGATTTTCTGGTTCATTTTGCGGTGTAATTGCCCAAATATTGATACCTTGTGCTTTCATAGCATCAAAATACTTAACGAAATATTTTGCATAAGCGGCATAATATTGCGTTTGCAACGATCCTCCAACCCAAGAACCGTTGGTTTTCATCCATCTTGGTGCAGACCAAGGCGTTGCTAAAATTTTGATGTTAGGATTAATTTGCTGAATCTTTTTGATAATCGGAATTAGATACGTCAAATCCGGTCCATTCAAACTAAAATTGTTCATATTAGTATCGCCCGAAGTTTCGTTGTAACTGTAAGAAGAACTGCTTAAATCTGAAGCTGCAATACTGATACGGACAACGCTCGCATTTAATCCCGTTGTCGGATTATACAAATCATTTAATAACTGATTTTGTTGTGTCGCGGCCATACCGCTGATTACTTCGCAACTTCCTTCGGTTAATGTGTAACCAAATCCGTCCATAGTTTGATAGGTTGTACCAGCATTTACTGTTACTGTAGAAGGATTTGATCCAGAGTTAGTTCCGAAACTTACTGTAGCTTGCTGTTGCAATAATTTAGTTTGATCTCCAGTGGTCATCCACGGAGTTACGGTCTGAGCATTTAAGCTGTTTAAAAATAAAAGCGAACTGCAAACTAATAGTTGCAACGCTTTACTTACCCGATTGGTAGGTGTTTGAGTAGTTTTGTGCATTTCTTTGTGGTTTTGTGGTTTGGTAATTAGTTTTTTCTCATTTATTCAGTTTTATTTTACTAAAACATCACAATATTATGAGTATTTTTACAATATTCTCATTTTTAATACTTTACAAATACACATCAAATTAAAAATTTTGATATAACAAAAACTCATCCAAACGTTTTTCAAAATACTATAAATCAATATTTTAAAAATTAAAAAATCATAAAAAACTTACCTAATAAAATTGAAATAACTCATCAAAAAACTATCAATCTATACAAATCCTTACAAAACACGTTTTTATGAGGAATTAAAGGGGTTAATGATAAATATCAGGAAAGTAAAAGAAAGATAAATTGTATTTTTGCAGCTACTTTAAATACAGAAAAATGGCAACTCTTAAAGATATTTCTACAATAGAAGACATAAAACAAATGGTTGATAGCTTTTACGGCAATGTTAGAAAAGATGATCTTATTGGTCCCATTTTTAATGATAAACTTCAAGATCGCTGGGAGCCGCATTTGCAAAAAATGTATAATTTCTGGCAAACCATTTTATTTGATGTTCGCGCTTACTCTGGAACACCTTTTCCTCCACACAAACAATTACCAGTAGACAAAACCCATTTTGACCGCTGGATTGCTATTTTTAATTCAACGATAGATTCACAATTTGAAGGACCAATTACAGAAGAAGCAAAAATGCGTGCAACAAATATGGCATTTATGTTTAGTCACAAAATTGAATATTTTAGGAATGCTGAAAACGAATTAAGAAATTCAGGAAACAAATCTTAGTCGTTTTAAAATCTACAAAAACGCAATAAAAATCACTTTCGAATAAAAATTTTGTGATGAATGGTAAAAAATCGAGCCGTAAATTCGTAATTTTACAATCTAATCTACATCGTTTTCGAAATGAATCCAAACATTGAAACCAATCCGTTATTAGAGCGATTGCCTAAACATTTACAGCAATTTATTAAACCTCAAGATTATAGCGATTATACTCCTATCAATCAAGCAGTTTGGCGATATGTAATGCGTAAAAATGTAGATTATCTTTCTAAAGTTGCACATCATTCTTATTTGGAAGGTTTACGCAAAACAGGAATTGAAGTTGATTCTATTCCGAGTATGTATGGCATGAACCGAATTCTAAGCGAAATTGGTTGGGCAGCAGTTGCCGTTGACGGATTTATTCCGCCAAATGCTTTTATGGAATTTCAAGCTTACAATGTTTTGGTTATAGCTTCAGATATTCGTCAATTAGAACATATTGAATATACTCCCGCTCCAGACATCATTCACGAAGGCGCTGGCCATGCTCCTATTATTGCCAATCCTGAATATGCAGAATATTTAAGACGTTTTGGTGAAATTGGCTGTAAAGCGATTTCTTCTCATAAAGATTATCAAATGTATGAAGCGATTCGTTTGCTTTCTATTTTGAAAGAAGCTGAAGATACGCCACAAGAAAAAATTGATGAAGCTGAAAAAGCGGTAGCCGATTTACAAAATGATATGGGCGAATTATCTGAAATGGCTCAAATTAGAAACCTACATTGGTGGACGGTTGAATATGGTTTGATTGGAACGGTCGAAAATCCCAAAATTTATGGTGCTGGATTACTTTCTTCTATTGGAGAAAGTGCACACTGTATGACCGATAATGTGAAGAAAATCCCTTATGATATTTCGGCTGCAAATCAGAATTTTGATATTACGCAGTTGCAACCTCAACTTTATGTAACGCCAACTTTTTCTCATTTAAGTTTAATTTTAGAAGAATTTGCCAATAAAATGGCTTTAAGAACTGGAGGTCTTTCTGGAATTAAAAAATTAATACAATCTAATGCTTTAGGCACAATTGAATTAAGTACAGGTTTACAAATTTCTGGTGTTTTTACCAATGTAATTGAAGAAGAAGGAAAACCAGTTTACATTCAAACTACTGGAAAAACAGCACTTTCTAATCGTGAAAAAGAATTAGTTGGCCATGGAACATTAACGCATCCGCACGGATTTGGAAGTCCAATTGGGAAATTAAAAGGTTTCAATCTTGCCATTGAAGATATGAGTCCGAAAGATTTACAAGCGTACAGTATTGTAGAAAATGAAACTGTAAAATTGGAGTTTGAAGGGAATATTATAGTTGAAGGTGAAATTATTACGGGTTCTAGAAATTTACACGGCGAAATAATTTTAATCAGTTTTAAAAACTGTACTGTAACTCACGGAGAAACTGTTTTATTTGAGCCTGAATGGGGTAATTATGACATGGCAATTGGTAAAAAAGTGGTTTCTGCTTTTTCTGGTCCAGCCGATGTAAATAGTTTCGATTTAATTAATATCGTCCCGACGACTAAAACCATTAAAGCAAAACATACCGAAAAACGTGATGAATTAGAAAATTTATACGCAAAAGTTCGAAACATTCGAAATAATAAAGAATCAAAAACTGAATTGAAATCTATTTTTGAAAGCTTAAAAAGTAACCATTCTAATGATTGGCTTTTAAATATTGAAATTGTTGAACTTTTAAAAGATTCTGACGAAAAACAATTGCTTCAAGAAGTATTGGTTTATTTAGATCAATTGAAAGAAAAACGTCCTGAAATTGCGCATTTAATTTCTGGCGGTTTGGATTTGATTTTTGATAATTTGCCGCTAAGACACTAAGACGCGAAGTATATTTATAATATGCTTCACGCAGATTTTGCAGATTTAAGCTGATTCGACAGATTTTTTTTAATCTCGAAAATACCAAATTTACACTCAAACTTGTCATCCTGAGGGACGAAGGATCACACTCGGAATTCTACAAAGATTGGCGAATTGCTGAGTGGAACTTCTTGTGTGATCCTTCGTCACTCAGGATGACAAAAATGTATACTGTTATCTATAAAAAAACCTTAGAACCTTTGTACCTCTACATCTTTGAACCTAAAAAACTACAATTTCAAATCTTCATTTAATTCAGTTTCTGACTCAATAGTTTTTCCATTATATTGCAATTTCCAACCCATTGAATTGGTTAGAATTAAAATCTTAGACAATTCGCTTATTAATCTGTTTTGAGCGTTTGTTTTAAGTGAAGATTTTTCGATTTTCTTTGCCAAGTTGGCTTTAACCGATTTGTTGATTTTATTATAATCGTCTCCCGTAAACGGATTTAATTTACTTTGTTCAACATCATAAAACTTGATATCGGGATTTATTTTAATTTCTTCTTTTGGAATACTTAAAATCGTAATCGTTTTATTTTTTTCATCAATATCATATTTCATTTGATGCAAATCGTAAGCAACGGTAACATCTGCATTTACGACAATTAAGGCTTTCTTTTCAAAAGAAACCATATCCATTAAATATTTCTGCTGATTTTTGTACGTTACAACTTCCGAAAAATGTCCTTCGGTGACAACCAACTTCCCAACATTAAGTATTTGCTGCTGAATTAAATTGGTATTATAATCCATTGAAGAATCGTCATCTTTCTTGAAATCGCAATATTTAAAAGCGAGAACAATTAATAAAACGATGACACCAACGCCTATAATTCTTTTGATCAAGTTTTGCATTCTAATAAAATATTTAAGAGCAATTTACTTCTTTTTTTAGTTTTTTCTGCCACGAATTTCACTAATTACACTAATTTTTTGAATACTTAATTTTGAATTCATAGAATTTCAAATTGAAATTAATCAATAAATACAGCATAGTGAATTCGTGAAAATTAGTATAATTCGTGGCAAAAAATTTTAGAAAGGATATCCAATCGCAATATTCAAAATAAGATTGTCTTTTCGCCAAGAAATGCTTCCAAAATTAATATCATCAATTACCCATCTTTGTCCGTCTGGCAATGAGGGATTTCTAAGCGGAATTGCTAAATCTGTTCTTAAAACCAAAAATGACAAATCGAAACGTAAACCGGCTCCTGCTCCAACGGCAAGTTCTTTCATAAAATCTTTTGAAATTTCAGCTCCTGGTTTATTCGGATCGGCATGCAAAAGCCAAATATTTCCTGCATCTACGAACACAGCACCGCGCACAATACTAAAAAGTTTTGCTCTATATTCTGTATTGAATTCTAATTTCAAATCAGCAGATTGATCTGGAGTAAAATTATTATTTGTCGGCGGCGGAATAACATAACTTCCTGGCCCTAAAGTTCGTGCTCTAAAAGCTCGAATACTATTAGTTCCTCCAACAACAAATTGCTTCGAAGTAGGAAGAGTATTCGAATTTCCATAAGCAAATCCAGCTCCAAGAATTAATCTGCTCGCCAATTCGCTTTCTTTACCAAGTTTTAAATAATGCCTAAAATCGGTTTTGATTTTTACATATTGACTAAACGGAACATCAAATATCGTTTTTACTTTATCTGGATAATCTGCTCCTGTAACCAAGCCCGTAATATTTCCTGCCAAATCCAATTCGCCATTAAAATAGATGGTATTTTTTCGGCGTTTCTGCATCGTATTCGTATAAGTATAGCTATAAGTTGGCCCGAAAATAAGCTGTTTTTCAATTACTTTTTCCAATGCTGGATCAGCTTGTATATCAGCCAAATATTCTTCTGTAACATGGTTTGGACTCACATATGTAATATCAATTACATTTAATTGATGTTCTTTACGAATGTTTTCTTTCCACAAATAACCAAACGAAGCATTAAAAGAATTTAACGCATACAATTGTGTTCTTTTCTGATATTCATAGCGTAATGTTGCTTTTGTTCTCGGCACAAATTCGCTATTTCCTTCAATATTAAAAGGAGAAATAAATCGCGGCCAAGTCAAACTAACTTCACCTCCGAGTTTATAAATATTCTTGCCTTTGTTTGCTCCGCCCAATTGAAAATCTGCTCCACCAAAAACCGAAGCCGTAAACAATTCAGCTCCTTTAAAAAAGTTTCGATTGTTCCAGTTTACATTCAATTCTGTTCCTGTATAACTTGCAGAGTTCGTTTTTCCGATCACTTCAACACGAATAAACTTTTTAGGCAAAAGCGTAAGATAATAATAAGAATCTAAAGCATTTGGAATAGAATCCGACGGTTTAAATTCGTTTTTAACAAAACTGAAAGTTCCCAGATTTACAAATCGATTTAAAGTCAAATTATGATCTTTTCTGTTGTAAACATCACCTTTTTTAAAGTAAATTGTTCGATCGTAAATTCTTGGTTTGAAAGTATCTGCCGTATCAATTATTGTAAAATCTTTGTACTGTGTAATATTCTTTTTTCGATAAACTGCGCTATCATTACCAAGAGAATAATTTGGATAAACAAAAATTTTATCAATTGTATAAGCTGTCATCGCTTTTGCAGGCGTATCGTCTTTTATTACCAATCTGATTTTTACTTCGTGATCGCCTTTACTGCTGTCGACTTTTGCTAAAATATAATCGGGATTAAAGTAGAAATAGCCTTTCTCTTTTAATCTTGCATCAATTCTTTCTCTTTCTGCTTTAATAACATCCAAATCGTATGGATTTCCAACTTTCAATAAACTTCTTCTGTGACTTTTTGCAATGATTTTAGACATTTTCAAAGAATCGTCTGGAAAAATAACACTTTTTATAATGTATTGTTTTCTAGGCGTAACCGTATATTCTGCAGTAACTCTTTTGTTTCGAACAGTCGAATCTGCACTAACTCTGACTTTGAAATAACCTCTGTTTTCAGCAAAATTTCGTAAAACCGAAGCATTATAATCTAAATCTACTTGACTGAAAAGTACGGGCGCTTCACCCACTTTATTGCGCAGCCAATATCTCGTTCCTTTATCTTTTTTAGGTTCTCCAGCAAGATTGTAAATCAATAATTTAGGACGTAAACCTAAAATTTGTTTGTTCGGTTTCGGGCGTAATAAACCTTCCAATTCTGTTTCTAAAGCTTTTCGATCTTTCTTCTTCATAATCGAATCTTTAACTGTAACAGAACCGCCTGTATAAAGCAAATCGCCTTCTGGAAGGTATTTAGTATTACTGCATCCTACCACAAAAAACAAGGAAAACAGTGCGATACACTTTATATAAGATGCGTTTATATGATTATGTTTTTTGCTCATTTCCTTTAATTTGATTTTCATCTTCGTTTTCCTGAAGTTTTTCTTTTTCCTTATCCGCTTTCTTTTTTTGCTTTTCTTTCTCTTTGCGGATTTTTTCATCTTTAATCAATTGTTTTTCTTGTTCTGTACGATGAAAAAGTTCTCTGAATTTATTGTAACTCATTGTAATTACAAAAGCAACTCCAGTTTCTACAACCTGACCTTCTACCGCAACTTGATATTGATTTTTACGATACGCACGAACCATATAACGGCCATCTTTTGTTAATTGATAATCAAGTGCTACATCGCCTGCAATATTGGTACTTTCTTCATTGGCTCGTTCCCCTTCTACTCCAAAACTACTTCCTACAGTAACCTTTAATCTATCGTCTAACAATTTTTTAGAAACCTCGACATTCAAGTCGGTTCTGTTTTGCATGGTTCCAGTGGTATAGTCTTCGCTTGATTCTAAGTCGAAATTAACTTCAAATCCTGTAATCAAATCTCCTGCAAGATTATTCAATTGTTGCGAAAGAATCTTACTCACACTTTGTCTAGCAAAAGATTCTGCGTTTGTACCGCCACTTTCGCTCGAAAACGGATTTTCACCAACAAATCTATTCAACAATAAAAGTGCAAAAACCTGTTTATTTAATTCTGCTGGATCTTGTTCCAATTGTTTTAATTTGGCTTGAGTAAGTTCCACAACATCCGAAGAAACATTATAATTTCCTTCGGGAAGCACGATTCCAAATGAAATTTCTGGTTTCAATAATTCACCATTCATTTTCAGTAAAGTCTGAAAAGGAAGCTTTTGTTTATATGTATTTTGAACCGCCGTTGTTTTATCTTTCAACTGATTTCCTAACAAATCAATCGGAGCTGTATCTACTTTGTAAATTGCTGTAATATTTAAAGTTGCCATTGTTGGCTCACCATTCCAGGTAATAAAACTTCCTTTCTGAATATCGAATTTTCTTTTTATTCCATTAAAATTCATTTGATAAGAACCGTCTGAAAACTCATATTTTCCAGTCAAAGTTGTTTTTCCAGATTGATCAATTCCGCCGACTAATTCTGCTTCACCTTTCAAATTCAAATAATCGCCGTTTGATTTATCAATAAGCAAAGTTAATTCCGCTTCTTTATCAATAGAAATGGCAACATTTACGTTCATTCCTTTTATTTCAGACTGATTCAATTTGTTTTGCATATCTACAGTTTGTTTGAGATACGCATTATCTTCATCCACAAATTCTACAATTCCTTCGCGATCTGCGATAGAAGGATCTGATTGTGGCATTACAACTGTAAATTTGGTTTCTTTATTGATTTTAAGCGTTCCATCAATTGTTGGACTGTCCAAATCTCCTTTGATGTTTAGTTTTGTGTCTAAAAATAAATCCCCGTAGAATAAATCGTTGTCTTTTGCTTTAGAATTAATGGCTCTAAAATTATCGGCTTCAACCAATAAATCAAAATTGTATTTTCTAAAATCAGCCGATTTTATATTTCCGTTTACATACAATTCATTGTCATTTTCATCAAAAAGAGAAAATTTATCAAATGAAATGGTTTCGTTATTAAATGTGATTTTTTCTTTCCCGATTTTAAAATAAGAATTCAGTTGTGTTACTCTAAAAGCAGCGTCATTAAAATTCAATTCTCCGTTAATTCTTGGCGTTTCTGTATTACCTGTAATATTAAAATTTCCAGATAAATAGCCCGATCCTTCAGTAATATTATCCATGCTAAAACCTTGAATACTTTTGATGTTCAGCTTATTAATATCGACATCAAAATCAAAAGTTCCAGCGTCCAATTTATAATCTCCAGTTAATTTCAAATCGTTTCCTTCATCGCTCAAACTTACATTTGCAGCAAGCGTATTAGTAGTTTTATTATCAATTTTAATTTCTAAATCGCCAACTTTATCTCCTTTAAAAGTAAAATCATCAATTTTTAAATCGGATGTGAAAGTCGGATTCGTCATCACATTTTCAACTAACGCATTTCCGTTAATTAAACCTTGCATTAACAATTCATCTTTTTTAACCATATTCATAATGGTTTCAATTTTGAAGTTTACAAAATCGACTTGCAATGGCGCATTATCCTGATTTCCTTGCGATTGAACTCTTAATTCGTTTCCGTTATTACTTAAATTAAATTTGTTGATATAAAGTCGTTTGTTTCCAAATTCGATGGCATTTTCTGGATCAACATTCCATTTATCATAATTTAAAACAAAATTTTCAGCATCTAATTTTAAGATGTTTTTTGAATCTTCAGCTTTAAATTCTCCGGCAATAAAATATTGTTGTTTTTGCTTTGCATCTTGAACTTCAAGCGCATAAGTCAGTATATTATTTTGAACTTCGCCTTTTAAACTCGTAAACGGAATTTTTAAAGAACCGCTTTCAATTGTCGCGATAGAAATAGAATATTCTAAAGCATTTTCTTTAGCTTCGATATTTATTTTTCCGTCAGAAATCGTGTTATCGCCGTAAGTAATTCTCGGAATTGTTCCTCTAACTTCCAAAGAATCTGTTACATTATTGTATTTCCCTGTAATTTTAATTGGCTCTAAACCTGTTAGTTTCGGAATCAATTTAAACAAAATCGGATCGTTGTCTATAGAAAGTGTGAAAGCCAATCTTTGTTCGTCTGATTCACCATTTGCTTTCGGATTTTTCAAATCGATATATTTCGACAACGATTTTTTCATCGCCGCGACAAGTGTGGTCAATTTGTATTTTCCGTCTACTTCGGCTTTTAAGAATTGAGAAGAAACTTTAATATTATTTCGAGAATTATCTGAAAAAGCAATTACGCGAACCGAATCCAAAACAATTGGTTCTTTATCTTGTAAAATTTGAACATTCGAAAGAAATACTTTTCCGTTCAAATAATCAGGATTACTATTGGTAATATCAGCATCGACATTTCCGCGCAATTTCATCGGACCAGCGTGCAGATTCAGTTTTTCTAAATCGGCAATATCCAAGTTTAGTTTCAATTTTACGGTCGGATATTTTTGTTTTGTATCTCCCGAAGCTGTTAAATCGAAATTCAAATTCGGATCTTTCATTCCAGATTTTACTGCAAAAGAACCGTTTTCGATATTTCCTTTCAAAGCTAAATCTTTGTAAGTATATCGATTAAAAACCGCTTTTTGTACCAAACCGTCAATTGCTGCATTTGCCGTTTTCGGGTCTAAACCAGTTCCTTTTACTTTCGCTTTAAGCGTAATTTTTCCAATTGAATCGTTTTTAATTAATCGACCCAAATCGAAATCTAAAAGATAAACTTCTGCATCGTATTTTTCTCTTTTTTTAATGCGCTGATCAAATAAAGCATCGACTTTTGCATTTCCGAAACTGCTGGTTAAATCTAAATTAGTTTTGAAATTCTGAACAGAACCTTTAAATTTTCCTTGTAAACTTAATTGCGACGGAATTTGAATATTCTTCGGAATTGTTCCCGCAGGCACAAACATATTAATGTCTTTTGAAGTGCTCGAAATCTTTTTGATATTTAAATCGTAATAGGCTTTTTGTGCATCGGGCAACCCAGCGATTTTCCCCGAAAGGGAAACTTTTGTAGAACCGATTCCACTCATTTCAAATTTCGAAATATTTAAATCTTTCACTTTTCCGCTTACACGGCTGTCTACGTAAAGAATCGCGTTTGGATTACTTTTAAACGGATTTGTATTTTGTAAATCAGGAACAAACAATAAAATGTCTTTGAAACCGATTTTAGATTGTTTCAGGTTCGCATCAATCGCCAGATTTCCTAAATCTTTTTGAAGTGATTCAAGAGATTTATATTCCGCTTTAACTTTATCTTGTACAAGCGTTTGCGGAGTTTTCAAATACAAATTATCCAGCGAAGCATTTTTAGGTCCGTAAAAGAAATCTGTTTTTAAAGCCTGAATTTGTAAACCGCTTTTTTCGTTTACGGTTAATGTTTTAATATTTCCTGAAATCGTATCATTTCCATAATATAATTTTTCGGCTTTAAAGTTGAATTTGCTCAAATCTAAATGCGCGTAATCAATTCCTTTTGTTTTAGGTTTTGATTGCATGTCATCAAATTTGAATGCTATATTTTCTAGATTGGTTTCGTTTAATTTTACTTTCCAACCCGCTTGTTTTATAGAAGTTGAATCTAACGTTGGAGTTTGAATTTGTTTGTCTTTTGCTCCAAGTCTTAAATTTCCTCTTAGATTTTTCACTTCGAAAGTATCAAAATCTAAAAGCTGATTATTTAGATCAATTTTATTGACAGCTAAATTCAGATTTCCTAAACGAATCCCCGAATTAAGTTTTGAATCTTTATTATCGTATAAAATATCAATTTTAGAAAGCGCAACTTTTCCAAGATTTAAACTGAAATCTGGTCGTTTCGAAATCGTATCGACCGTTTTTACAGAAACCTCAGCAATTTTTTCTACAACATCTTGATCTAAAACTACTTTCAACCCATTTAAATTGATGTTTGGAATATTAAAATTCATTTTATCCAAATCGAATTCTTTGAATTTAGTATCGAAATGCGTAAGATTTACACGAATATCATTTTTAGAAAAATCATCTTTAAAGTTGAATTTTACATTGTCTAAATTGACTTTTACAACTGATATTTTGAAAGGTTTTGCATTTGGATCTTCCACTTTTGGTTCTTTCGATTCGAATGCTTTTATGATGTAATCAAAATTGAAAACGCCATCTTTGTTTCTAGAAATATTCGCTTTTACATTTTCCAACGAAACCGAATTGATTTCTAGTTCGCTGCTAACCAACTTAAAAAGATCAACATCAACTTCTAAACGATTACCTGCCAGAAGAGTATCTTTCTTTTGATCTTCAAAATAGAAACCTTCCAAAACTACATCTTTTGGGAATTTTATAGAAATATGATCTAAGGAAACTTTGGTTTTTATCTTGCCTTGAAGATAATTAATCGCTTTATCTTTAACGAAATTTTGGACCGAAGGAACCTGAATTAAAATGATCAGAAGTAACAAAAGTGTAATCACTGAACCCACACACCAAAGCAGTATACGAAGTGTTTTTTTTAAATAATGAATGGATTTCTTATTCATACCTCAGTAAAATCGTTTAAGATTGGGCTGCTTGTGAAAAAAGCAGAATTAGACATTTTACAAAAATGTAAAATTTAAACCTTAACAATTTACATAATTATGAGGAATTATTCTAAAATTTTACTGCTAAAGATTGATTTTTGTGCCACAAAGGCGCTCAGACAAAATTTTTATTTCTTAGAATTTTATATGAGAAATCTTTTTTTCTAAAATGCTGATTTTCTGCTGCAGCTTGGCAAGGAATTTTTTGTGTTGATCTGATTCTGGATTAAAACTTCTGTGACGCAGACTTTTCTGGATTTCGTCTACTTCCTGCATGATTGAAAAACTATCTTGAAAAATATAATTTTCACTGAAAAGTTTCCATATATAATCTATCGCAATTTGGTTTGGATGCAGCATATCTTCATTATAAAATCGATAATCACGAAGTTCATCCATCATGATTTCGTAAGAAGGGAAATAATTGTGAATTGTAAATTGTGAATTATTAATTTTTAAAACTTGATGCAGCGCCGTAAATAAGTGAGATTTACTTAATTGATTTTCTACGAAACCATCTTTGGTATGACGAACTGGGGAAATCGTGAAAATAAAATTGATATTTGGATTTAAAGTTTGAATTAAATCAACTGTGTTTTGAATGCTTTTTTGAATCGTTTCTACCGATAATAATTCTTTTGCAAACTGTTTTTGAGGCACTTTATGGCAATTGGCTACAATTTCTTCACTTTCTGTATTTCTGTAAATCCAAGAAGTTCCGAAAGTGATAATAATATGTGTCGCTTCTTTTATCTGTTTGTAAGTTTCAGTAACAGCTTTATTAAGTGTTTCTAACAATTCTTGTCGATCTGAATTGCTTAAATCCGAATGTACATCAAAAGAGTGCCAGCGTTCGTTATGAAAAAAAAGATCTTTTTCTTGAAAGAAATCCTGTTCGCAAACTCTTCTAAATAATTTTTCTATTGAAACCGAATTAAAAATAATTCCAAACGGATTGGTTTCGTTTTGAAATTTAAAATAATCGAATTTCTCTGCCATATTTTCTGCAAAACAAGAACCAATAGAAAGCACTTTCGAATTATAATCGATTGGATTGTTACTTCTTAAAATTGGAATTTGTGTTCTGAATTGCATGACGTTTATTTTGAACACGAATTTCGGTTATTTTATTCAACAAAAAAATCAATTTTGAAAGCATTTGATTTTTATTAAAGTTTAGATCAATATTGATATTCGATAATATCTATTGCTTTTCCCGTATAGTCATAAGTTGTTTTCTTTGTCGGATAGCCATTTTTATTGTACTCATATACCATATTATTAGTATAAAACTCGAATATAATACCTCCTGAATTAATTGGAACAAAAACATGTCTTGTTAAATTATTAGATGAAGAAAGATTTAATTCTGAACCAAAATATATTTCATCTAACAATAAATTAAAACCTAAAATATTTTTAAAAGGATTTGTATTTGTATCGTACTCATATCGAGAACTGGTAATAATATCATCATATCCCCAATTAGAAACTGTTTTTTTTAAGTTCCCATTTTCAATTGTCAAAATACTATTTGAAGCTTTTTTGAATTCCTTTCCAGCCTTATTAACTAAATCATACTCTCCTTTAGTAATGGTTCCATCTTCATTATAAATGTAAAAATATTTAAATTCTTGACCATATTCAATTTTATCAACTGCGAATAATTTATCATTTTCATAGCTAAATATTGATTCGGAAATTTTCAATTCTTTTCCTGACTCGTAATTATATTTTGTTTCTTTTACAATTTTATCTCCATCGTATAAATATTCATTCCTCATATTTTTATTTCCTACACTTAAAATCTTATTACCGTCATAAACCAAATTTATTACACTGGTGTAAGAACTTTCGTTTTTTTTGTAAATCAATGTTTTTGGTAGAATAGACTTATTTTCAAAGTCTTTTTCAACATCGCTATTGCATGAAATTAAAATAATTAAGAAGCTTAATAGAATGAAATATATTTTTTTCATAGCATTTAAATTTATTAAGGTTAGGCAAAATGAATCATTTTAAAAACCCTTAAACTCCACTAAAAGACATAATTGTAACAGAATAAGACAGAAATTAAATCAAGACATCACTAAACATTCTTTTTTCATTAAAATTGCATTTAACTTAAAAACAAAATCTTGTGAAAAATCTTATTTTTTTAATTAATCTAATCTGGATATTACATTCTTGCTCTTCTAACGAAACCGAAAAGCCTATTCAATCAATTGATAACAATGCTCTAATTTGCACTTTCGATCAAATTAATAAAAGAGATAATACAACTTCTAAACCAACTGCTGCAATTATTAATTGGCCTCGATGGCAGACTGGCCAAACTATCAAAATTAAATTTTTAGATGGTACTCAAATTCAACATGAAAAAGTAAAAGAAGTAGCAAGTGAATGGTTAAACTATGCTAACTTAAAGTTTGAATATGTTTCTGAAGGATATGCAGATATCAGAATTGGTTTTGAACGCGCAGGAGAAACAGGAAAACAATATGGAGCATGGTCAGAACTAGGAATGAAATCTGCCTACAATGAGAATCTAGAACGCCAATCGATGCGTTTAGGGCCAATTAATTCTGCAGATGAAGCATCAACAAGAAGAACTATCTTACACGAATTTGGACATGCTCTAGGTCTATTTCATGAAACAACAAATCCTTCAGCAAATATTCAATGGGATTTACCAAAAACTTATAAATATTACAGTTCTCAATTCACTAAAGATGAAGTTGATCGATTAATAATCAATAAAGAAAACGCCTCTGATTACAGCGAGTATGATCCTCTTTCTATAATGCATTATTATATTCCTGCATCTATTACCATAAACGGTAAAGGAGTAAATGAAATGGGAGATTTATCTCAGAATGACCAAATATCAATAAATAAATGGTATCCTTTTCCAATAAGATCAATAGTTAACTCTGGAGAAAGAATTGACCTTATTCCTTGGACGAAATCTATAAAATCGCCCAATGGAAGATACTCACTAGGATTCTCAAGAGGATATCTTTATATTATTGATTTTATAGATAAAACATTTATATGGGAAGTAGGAGATAGTATATATAGTCATTTAAGTTCATGCAATTTAGAATTAAATGGAAATATTACAATAAAAGGTCAACGTTCTTCAACTGGAGGAATTAAACGCACAACTTGGAATAGTGACACTTCAGAATTTCCCGGGGCAACATTACATTTACAAGATGATGGAAATCTACAATTAATTTATAATGGTGTCGTAAAATGGTCATCGCAAGCTGGCAAAATTTAATAAAATGAGGAGATTTAATTTTTTGGTTATTACTTTACTTATAGTACTATTTTCATGTAGTAGTGAGGAAAATCAAATTTCGTCTGATCAAATAGAAATGTGTTCTTTTAATTTAATAGATAAAAAAAACAATTCTACTACAAAACCTGATGCTGCCATTATCAACTGGCCGAGATGGGAAACTGGGCAAACCATAAAAATTAAGTTTTTAGATGGCGATAGCATAGCGCAGGAAAAAGTTAAAAAGTATGCTGCTGAATGGGAAATATACGCTAATGTTAATTTTGAATATGTTTCTCAAAAAGAATACGCCGATATCAGAATAGGTTTTCAAATTGGTCAACCAGGAGCTTGGTCAGAATTAGGAATGAAATCTTTTTACGGTGTTCCCGATCATCAATCTATGCGTTTAGGTCCTTTAACTGCTAATGATGAATCTTCTGTACGAAGAACAATTTTACACGAATTTGGTCACGCACTTGGATTGGTTCATGAAACAACTAATCCTGCAGCTACAATCAATTGGAATCTGCCAAAAGTATATGAATATTATGGCGGTTTGCAAGGTTGGTCAAAAGAAGAAATCGATGAATTTGTGATTAAAAAAAGTAATTCGACAAATTACAGCGAATATGATCCGCTTTCTATTATGCATTATTACATACATCCTTCACTCACAACAGACGGAAAAGGCGTATATGAAATGACAGTTCTTTCTGATATTGATAAAAAATCGATTACTGAATGGTATCCATTTCCTGTAAGATCTGTTATCGAAACAGGCGAAAGAATTGATATCGCATGTTATCGAAAATGTATAAAATCACCAAACGGAAGATATTCATTAGAATTTGATTCAGGTTGTTTATTTATACTCGACAATACAAATAATCAAAAAACATGGTCGGTAGGAGCTCCTATTTATAATGATGTAATGTGTTTTTTTCAGAGTAGTAGCGGAGAGATTATAATTGTAGGATCCAGACCTAACGGCACTTTTCTACAGGAAATCATTTGGAGAAGTAGAGTTTCTAAAATTAAAGACGCACAGCTTCATTTACAGGATAATGGAGATCTTGAACTTATTCAAAATGCTGTTGTAAAATGGTCTTCGCAAGCAGGAAAAATTTAGATAAAATAAAAAATCCCCAATTAACTAGTATTGTCAATTGGGGATTATTTTTTAATAATTAGATACTAATTAATAAGTAATTTCTAATTTGAAAGAATCTTTTGCGTTTCCTGCAAATACTTCAGTAGCGTAATTACTGCTATTGTATTTATAAGTAGTTTCTACAGTCGCAGTTTGAATAACCGTCCCTTTCTCATTATAAGTTAAAGTAACACTTTTTACATTATTATTAGTTGAATAGAAATCAAATTCATTATCTAAATCTAATAATAACTTTAACCCAGTAATGTTAATAAAAGGGCTTTTGTTAGTATCATAAGTACTTGTTATTTTTTCTAACAATGTCCCATCAATTAGTTCAGAAGAAATCATATTTCCGTTTGAGAAAGTATAAAGTGTAGTTGTATCGTATTTAATTTCTTGCTTATTGTTAATTTGAGATTGGTTAGCATTAACCGTTCCGTTTGCATTATAAACGAAAGTTAATTTGTCCTGAATATTTTTATTAGTTTCTCTTGTCGTAATTTTAGAAACTAACTTTGTTCCTTCGTAAGCGTAAACATCTGTAGAAAATAAAATTCCTGATCTAAACAATTCTACTTTAGTTATAAGATCTCCCGTGTACGTGTAAACAGATCTAGATGCATCAGAAACAGCGATATCTTTCAATTTGTTTCCGTCATACGATAATGTGTAAGTAAGACTCCCTGATTGTCCGTTTTCTACAAGTGTTTCAGTAATTTTTTTTGGCAATAAAACTGCATCTGCAGATTCTGATGAATCATCACTTGAACAAGAAGAAATTAGCACCATTGATAAAGCACTAAAAAGGCATAAAATTTTTTTCATTTTGATTTGGTTAAATTTGTTACTGCTGCAAACGTATTGCAAGCCTAAATCAAAACCTTACGTGATTCCGCATCAAAAAAAAAATATCTAATTTAAATACTTCTTAACAAACTAATGACAAGCAACATAGTTAAATAATTATTTTAGAAAAAAAATTCGATCAAAAATAAAACACCGTATAAACACCTAGCTTTTTTCTTATATTTTTTGTTTTTTTTATTCTAGAAAAATACTTCAACTCAAAAAATTAAAACATACAGAACTTTAAAAAACTCCAATAAATTCATTTACAAAAAAGATTTACATTTTTAATAACAAAAAGCATCTCTACAAACTAAAACAATTGCTTACTTTTGCATCTTCCATTTTTTTAAATCACTTATGAAATTATTATATACTTACATCATCAAACATAAAATGTTATTGTTTTTTGCTTTGATTATGGCTTCCATAAACATTTGTTTCAGTTTATCAGACTCTATTATTACAGGTAAATTAATGCAGGATTGCGGTGTTGGATTGCACAAATACGAAGGAAATCCAACTGGTTTCATCAAATCCCTTTCTTTTTGGCTTGGCCTTTCGCTTGGTGCTGCGATGATTTCCAGAATTACCAAAAACTTTCAGGATTATTTCACTAATGTTGTGATTCAGAGAACAGGCGCACAAATGTATACCGACGGAATTAAAAAATCGCTCGATTTACCTTATGCCGAATTTGAAGATCAGCGAAGCGGTGAAACTTTAAGCAAATTGACAAAAGTGCGTTCTGATTCAGAAAAATTGATTACACTTTCGATTTCTTTGATTTTTCAAACCGTTATTGGGTTCATATTTGTAATTCTTTATGTTGCTCGAATTGATTTTAGAATCTCGCTTATTTTTTTAATTACAGCGCCAATTATTGCTTTGGTAAGTTCTTATCTGGGTAAAAAGATTAAAATTGTTTCGAAGAAAATCGTAAATCAAACAAATGCTTTGGCAGGTTCAACAACAGAAAGTTTACGAAATATAGAATTGGTAAAAAGTCTTGGTTTAACGTATCAAGAAGAAAAGCGTTTGAACTTAAACACATTTAAAATTCTTCAATTAGAATTAGAAAAAATCCGATTTATTCGAAGCTTAAGTTTTATTCAGGGAACAACAGTTCACTTTTTAAGAACATGTGTTGTTTTTACTTTGTACTATTTCTTATTTGGAGGAAAAATTATTGTGGGCGATTTACTGACAATGGTTTTCTTTACTTTCTTTATTTTTGGTCCGCTTCAGGAACTTGGAAATTTCATTATTGCTTTGAATGAAACAAAAGTGTCAATGGAGAATTTCAAAGTTTTATTAAGCGCTCCAAAAGAATTCCGTCCGAAAAGTCCAAAACATGTTGGAGCTATTCAGTCTTTGTTGTTTTCGAATGTAAGTTTTCAGCATAAAACAGCAAAATTTAAAGCGGTAGAAAATATTAATTTCGAAATTAAGCAAGGGCAAACCGTGGCATTTGTTGGACCGTCTGGTTCTGGAAAAACGACTTTAGTAAAATTACTGGTTGGATTATACACGCCGGCTGAAGGTCAGGTTTTGTATAATGATATTGATTCTACAGAAATTGATTTACTTGATTTAAGAAAACAATTAGGTTTTGTAACACAAGACGCTCAATTGTTCTCTGGAACGATTCGCGAAAACTTATTATTCGTAAAACCAAATGCAACCGACGAGGATTTATACGATGCTTTAAAACGTGCAAGTTGTGATAAACTTTTAAGACGTGCCGAAGATGGTTTAAATACGACAATCGGTGAAGGCGGAATAAAAGTTTCCGGTGGAGAAAAACAACGTTTATCTATTGCAAGAGCAATTCTTAGAAATCCGAATTTATTGATTTTTGATGAAGCAACTTCTGCTTTAGATTCTATTACTGAAGAAGAAATTAATGCTACAATTAGAAATATTTCAGATAAAAACAGAATCACCGTTTTAATTGCGCACCGTTTATCAACTGTAATGCATGCCGATAGAATTTTTGTTTTAGAACAAGGTAAAATAATCGAGCAAGGTAAACATGAAGATTTGATTGTAGAGAAAGGGCTTTACTATGCAATGTGGCGTCAGCAAATTGGGGAGCGTAAATAGATTTTGCAAAGGTTCTAAGGTACTAAGTTGCTAAGGTTCTAAGGCTTTTCTCAACAATCAATAAAGCGTATTATTTGTCATTTCGACGAAGGAGAAATCTCCACAAGTAACTCCGCAACGAGAATAAAACCTTTGTCGAGCTTCTCACGGAGGTTTCTCCTTCGTCTGAATGACATAAAATGAAAAAATGCTATAAATTATAAAACCCGACAGATTTAAAAAATCTGTCGGGTTTATTATCTTATTTAAACTGGACTGAAGTCAAGCTCTACAATATAGTTTGTTCCTTCGGAACTGTTAAAGAGCCTTCGGCTCGATTTATTTTGTAGGGCCGGACTTCAGTCCGGTTTGAGATATGAAATTCTAATCAATAGTAAACCCGACAGATTTTAAAACCTGTCGGGTTTTCTTTTTTGAATTCTATAAAAAAAACTTAGAAACTTAGTTCCTTAGTATCTTATTTAACAAAATCAATCGCTTTAGCCAAAGCCTCAGCAATTCCGTCAACATTTTTACCTCCTGCAGTTGCGAAGAAAGGTTGTCCTCCTCCTCCACCTTGGATGTCTTTTCCTAATTCGCGAACAACTTGTCCTGCGTTTAAGTTTTTCTCTGCTACAATTTCTTTAGAGATATAGCAAGTCAACATTGGCTTCCCTTCATTAGCTGTAGCGAAAACTACAAATAGATTATTATAAGAATTACCCAATTCATAAGCCAAATCTTTTGCTCCTTCTGGATTCAAATCTACTTGTTTTGCTAAAAATTGAACTCCATTGATTTCTTGTAATTCTTTAGCTAAATCAGCTTTCATATTTTTAGCTTTATCTTTCAATAAAACTTCCAATTGCTTTTTCAACTGTGCATTTTCATCTTGTAAAGCTAGAATCGATTTTACTGGATCTTGCGCATTTTTAAGCGCTTCTTTAATTTCAGTTAAAGAAACTGCTTGAGACTCAAAATATTCTTTTGCTGCTTCACTTGTAATAGCTTCAATTCTTCTAATTCCAGCTGCAACTGCACCTTCTGAAACAATTTTGAAATGCCAGATATCTGATGTATTTGCAACGTGAGTTCCTCCACATAATTCGACAGAATCTCCAAATTTAATTGTACGGACTAAATCACCATATTTTTCTCCAAACAAAGCAATAGCGCCATCTTCAAGAGCTTGTTCTTTTGGAATTGCTCTTTTTTCTACTAATGGCAAACTCTCACGAATTCTTGCATTTACAAAGTTTTCAACTTCTAGTAATTCTTCATCAGAAACTTTAGAAAAATGAGAAAAGTCAAAACGCAAAGATGCATTACGAACCATCGAACCTTTTTGCTCAATATGAGTTCCTAAAATCTTACGCAAACCTTGATGTAATAAGTGCGTAGCCGAGTGGTTTGAAGAAGTTTTAGCTCTTTGGATTTTATCTACAACAGCATTAAAAGTTCCAGTAATATTATCTGGTAACGATTGTGTTAAATGTATCGTTTGGTTATTTTCTTTCTTAGTATCGATAATATAAACGATATCACCATTTTGAGCTTCTAAATACCCTTTATCTCCAGTTTGTCCTCCGCTCTCTCCATAAAAAGGAGTTGCATTGAAAACCAATTGAAAAATCTCTCCGTCTTTTACACTTTCTACTCTTCTGTATTTAGTAATTTTTACTTGGTGAGATAATCTATCATATCCAACAAATTCCTGAATATCATCTTCAACAATTACATTCCAATCTCCAGCAGTAACTTTTGATGCCGCACGAGATCTTTCTTTTTGCAATTGCAATTGTTCTTGGAATCCTTTTTCGTCTAATTTTAATCCTTTTTCTGAAAGAATCAAAGCCGTTAAATCGATTGGAAATCCGTATGTATCATACAATTCGAAAGCTTTTTTACCGTCTATTGTATCTCCGTTATTGTTTAAAATTACAGCATCTAAAAGTACTAAACCTTGATCTAATGTTCTTAAGAAAGAATTCTCTTCTTCGCGAATAACATTTGAACAAAGCGCTTTTTGTGTTCTGATTTCAGGAAAAGAATCTCCCATTTGCTCGCTTAAAGTTTCTACCAATTTATAGATAAAAGCTTCTTTTGTGCCTAAGAAAGTAAAGCCGTAACGAATTGCACGACGCAAAATTCTACGAATTACATATCCAGCTCCAGTGTTAGATGGCAATTGTCCGTCTGCAATAGCAAAAGCTACGGCACGAACGTGATCTGCAATAACACGAATTGCAATATTTATTTTTTCTTCTTCTTCGTTTGAAGCTTTAACCGTGTATTTTGCACCTGTAATGGTTTCGATTTCTCTAATTAAAGGCATAAAAACATCAGTATCATAATTTGATGTTTTTCCTTGTAAAGCCATACACAAACGCTCAAATCCCATTCCGGTATCTACGTGTTGTGCAGGAAGTTTTTCTAGAGAACCGTCAGCTTTACGGTTGAATTCCATGAATACATTATTCCAGATTTCAACAACTTGCGGATGATCATTATTTACCAAACTTTTTCCAGAAACTAAAGCTTTCTCTTCTGGAGTACGTAAATCAACGTGAATTTCAGAACAAGGTCCGCACGGTCCTTGATCTCCCATTTCCCAGAAATTATCTTTTTTGTTTCCAAGTATAATTCTGTCTTCGTCGATTAATGTTTTCCAGATATCCCAAGCTTCTTGGTCAAACGGAACATTGTCTTCTTTGCTTCCTTCAAAGACAGAAACATAAAGATTTTCTTTTGGAATTTTGTATACTTCTGTCAATAATTCCCAAGCCCAGTTGATGGCTTCTTTTTTGAAATAATCTCCAAAAGACCAGTTTCCTAACATTTCAAACATCGTGTGGTGATACGTATCGATACCCACTTCTTCAAGATCGTTATGTTTTCCCGAAACACGAAGACATTTTTGCGTATCGGCTATTCTTGGACTTTTTGGAGTTCCGTTTCCTAAGAAAAATTCTTTAAACTGGGCCATTCCCGAGTTGTTGAACATTAAGGTTGGGTCGTCTTTAAGAACAATAGGAGCTGAAGGAACAATTGCATGTCCTTTACTCTCAAAAAAATCTAAAAATTGTTTACGTACGTCTTGTGATTTCATATTTTAATTAGAAAATGTGTCAATTTAATGTGTCAATTTGAAAATTAGCTGATTAGATAATTTGTGCCATCTGATAATACGTTAAGTTTTTAAAATGAACTCAAAAAACTTACATTATAAACAATAAATTGTCTAATTTGCGCATTATCTAATGATAAAATAGCCCCAATATCTAATCATTAACTCTTGTAAAAAAAGCGCCGATCTGCTGAAACATTTTACAGCTTTGCTCGTCTAACTCATTTTACAAGCTGCAAAAATAGCGTATTTTAAAATATGGCGAAAGTAAAATATTATTACGACTCAGAAAATCTGGCTTATACAAAAATAAAAACCAGAAAAAGAATTAAAATTGGTTACGCATTACTTTTTTTAGTGGCTTCTGCGTTGTTTGGTTTTTTAGTTTTTGTCCTTTTGATTAACACGCCTTATTTTGAAACGCCCAAAGATCGTTTGCAAGCACGTGAGATTGAAAATTTAAAAATTCAATATGCCATTCTAAATAAAAAATTAGACGAAATTGACGAAGCCGCAGATGCATTAGAAGAACGTGACAATAATATCTATAGAGTCTATTTTAACAAAGCTGAAATTCCAGATTCCATAAGAAAAGCTGGGTTTAGAAATTCTGAAAAATATAAGCTTTTAGAAGGTTATAATAACTCGCAATTGGTTTTAAATACCACAAAAAGAGTTGATCGTCTTTCTAAACAATTGGCAATTCAATCTAAATCTTTAGATGAGATTTTGAAATTAGCCGGAGCTAAAGAAAGTTTATTATTGGCAATTCCTGCCATTCAGCCAGTTCGAAATGAAAATTTAAAACGTGTCGCGTCAGGTTTTGGATATAGAATCGATCCTTTCACGAAAGTGCGAAAAATGCACAACGGAATGGATTTTACCGCAAACACAGGCGCTCCCATTTATGCAACTGGAGATGGAGTTGTAGAAAGAGCTGACAATACGGCTTCTGGGTACGGAAATCATATTGTGATCAGGCATGGTTTTGGCTATCAAAGTTTATATGCGCATTTAAGTAAATACAACTGTAAACCTGGGCAACATGTAAAACGCGGTGATGTAATTGGCTATGTGGGAAGCACAGGAAGATCTGAAGGTCCGCATTGTCATTATGAAGTTCATAAAGATGGAAAAGTCGTAAATCCGTTGAATTTTTATTACGGAAATATTTCGGCTGTAGAATATGTGGCGATTTCACAAATGGCAAACCAAGAAAATCAATCATTAGATTAATATTCCAAAAAATAGTATTTTTGAAATAAATAAAGAAAAAAACAAATCATGCATATTGAACTTTCTAAAGACAAAAGATATTACAGTATTGGCGAAGTTGCCAAAGCTTTTAATGTCAATGCGTCTTTGATACGATTTTGGGACAGCGAATTTGATATTTTAAAACCCAAAAAAAATGCAAAAGGAAACAGAATGTTCACACCCGAAGATGTTACAAACCTGCAATTAATCTACCATTTGGTTAAAGAAAGAGGTTTTACGCTCGAAGGTGCAAAAATACATCTAAAAGAAGGTCAGAAGAAAACGTTAGATAAATTCGAAATAATACGTAAATTAGAGTCGATAAAAACGCAATTGAACGACATTAAAAACGAATTGTAATTAAAAATAGAAATAAACTTAAATCAAAACAAATATGAAAAAGTGGTTAATCCCTGTAGGAATTATTGTGGCACTTATTGCTATTATCGCATTTTGGTCGATTGGAATTAAAAATACTGCTTTACAACACAGTCAAGCTGTAAATAAAGAATGGGGAAATGTTCAAACGGCTTACCAAAGACGTAATGATCTTATCGGGAATTTAGTAAACACTGTAAAAGGTGCTGCTGACTTTGAAAAAGGAACTTTAACTGCTGTAATCGAAGCTCGTGCAAAAGCTACTTCGGTAACAATTGATCCAAGTAACGTTACTCCAGAACAACTGAAAGAATTTAATCAAGCTCAAAGCGGTGTAAGTTCATCATTATCAAGATTATTGGTTTCTGTTGAGCAATATCCAACATTGAAAGCAAACGAGAATTTCTTGAAATTACAAGATGAATTAGCAAGTACTGAAAACCAGATTTTAACTGCTAGAACTCGTTTTAATGAATCGGTACAAACTTACAACGGATATGTATTGAAGATTCCAAACAACTGGTTCTTGAGCGAATACAAAGAAAAACCATACTTTGAAGCATCTACTGGAGCAGATAAACCTGTTGAAGTAAAATTCTAAAGATTTAATATTTTTGATTAACGATTTTAGATTTCAGATTTAATCTGCAATCTAAAATCTACAATCTAAACTCTAAAATAATTTCCATGTCAAAAGTAGAAGATTTTTTAACCAAAGAAGAAGAAGAGCAAATTGTTGAGGCTATTCGTGTTGCTGAAACTAATACTTCTGGCGAAATTAGAGTTCATATAGAAAAATCAACTTCTAAAGTCCATTATGATAGGGCTTTAGAGGTTTTTCACGATTTAAGAATGGATGAAACTAAATTGCAAAATGGCGTACTTTTTTATTTTGCAGTTGAAGATAAAAACTTTGTTATTTGTGGAGATAAAGGAATTAATGATTTGGTAGCCAATGATTTTTGGGATTGTACCAAAGATATTATGGCGAACCATTTTAAATCAGGAAATTTCAAACAAGGAATTGTTGATGGCATTTTAAATGCAGGTCAACAATTAAAAAAATACTTCCCATCGACAGAAGACGACACAAACGAATTGTCAAACGAAATCTCAAAAGGATAAAGAATGAAATTTTCCAAAAACAGCACCTCAAATTCAAAAGGATTTTTTCTATCTGCTTTTCTGCTGATTGCCCTTTTTACCAACAATTTCATTTTTGCACAATTTGAAATCCCAGAAAAACCAAGTTTTCAAACTTCTGTTTACGATTATGCAAATATTTTAAGTCCTTCTGAAAAAACACAATTAGAACAAAAACTAATTCGTTATTCGGATTCGACTACAACTCAAATTGTTGTTATTACTATTGAAAGCCTTAAAGGCGAAGATGTAAGCCAACTTGCAACAAAATGGGGACAAACTTGGGGAATTGGAGGAACAAAAGAAGATGATAATGGTGTTGTAATTCTTTTGGCTAAAAATGAAAAAAAGATTGCTATAAATCCTGGATATGGAGTTGAAGATCGTTTGACGGCAGGAATTGGCGGAACAATTATCAGAAATATTATTATTCCAGAATTTAAAGCCGGAAGTTTTTACAATGGCTTAGACAAAGGAACCGATGCTATTATTGATGTTTTTAAAGGAAAATTTAAAGGTGAACGTAAATCATCTGGCAAAGGACAAGATTTTCCTATACTGCCTTTTATCATTATTGTTGTAATTGTATTAATCTTACTTTCTCGAAATAAAAGAGGTGGCGGAGGAAATTCTGGCAATAGCGGTGGAGGTCCTAGCCTACTTGACGTTATTATTCTGAGTAATCTTGGAAGAAGTGGCGGAGGCGGCGGATTTGGAGGTTTCGGCGGTGGATCGTCTGGCGGAGGCGGTGGATTTGGCGGTGGATTTGGCGGCGGTGGTTTCTCTGGAGGTGGTTCTAGCGGAAGCTGGTAAAATTATTCTGTTTCACTTTTCAGATTTAAATCGCTTATGAAAATCAGTTTTTATTTGTTTCTATTTTTCTCTTATTTCTCCTCTTATTCTCAGGAATATATTGAGTCAGAAAAAATACAAAATGATAAAGTAATTGAAGATTTAAATGCTTCGATTGCTACTGATCCAAGTGCAGAAAATTATTATTATAGAGGATATGATAATTATTTGAATGATGATTTTGTTGATGCAATTTCTGATTATGACAAAGCAGTTTCATTAAACCCAAATGACTTTAATATTTACTTTAGCAGAGGAAATTTATTTCTCAAACTAAAAGATTATGAAAATGCAATTAATGACTTTTCGAAATGCATTGCATTAGACGAAAATTCACAAAAAGCATATTTTAATAGAGCTTTTGCTAAAAGAAAAATATATAATCGTACAGGCGCGATTGAAGATTATTCAAAAAGTATTACCTTAAAAGCAGATAATTTAGCCGCATATCAAAATCGCGGATTATTGAGAAAAGAACTAAATTTGCATAAAGAGGCAATTGTAGACTTTACTGAGGTAATTAAAATGGATCCAAAATCTGTTGATGCGTTTCAAAATAGAGCTGTTTCTAAAGCTATGATTCACGCAAAAGATGCACTAGTAGATTTTGACACAGCAGTAAATTTAGCGCCAGAAAATGCTGAAACTTATTTTAATAGAGCTCTTTATTACATTAATTTCAAAATAAAAGGAAATTATTGCTCAGATTTAAAAAAAGCGTTTAATTTTGGGTATTTACCGGCACAAGAATTAATAATAGAATATTGTAAAATTTAACAAGGAATAAATGTTATCACATAAAGCAAAATACGCCCTTAAGGCCTTACTTTATTTAGCAGAACAAGACGAAAATCACATTTCCAGAACTGTGGAAATTGCTGAAGGAGCTAATATTCCTAAAAAGTTTCTAGAACAGATATTATTAGACCTAAAACGCGGTCGTTTTGTGAGCAGCAAACAAGGGAAATTTGGCGGTTATTACTTGATAAAATCCAAAAATGACATCACTTTGGCAGAAATTCACCGATTGTTTGACGGTGCAATTGCACTTTTGCCTTGCGCTTCTTTAAATTTTTATGAGCCTTGCGCTGATTGTAAAACCGAGTCTGAATGCAGTCTGCGTCACGGTTTGATGCTTATTAGAGACAAAACTCTAAAGGCTATGGAAGGCATCACAATAGCTTCACTTGTGAATAAATAAAAAAATATTTTCTAATCCCTAGTAAATCGATAGAATTAATTATATATATTTGCAGAAAAATAATTAACTAACCATTTACAAAAGTTTTAACATGAAAGTACATTTTAGTCGATCGAGTGTATCAAAAATTTTGCAAAACAAACAAAGAAGACTCTCCACTTCTGTAATACGTAATTCATCTACTATGTGTATGTGTTGATTTAAAAAAAGCATTTTTTTTCTTTTAAATTCTACTAATCACATATACTTAATATAAAAATGAAGACATCAATACAAAATATACTTACAATATTATTCTTTTTAACCTTTTCTATTTCATTTGCACAAAATATTCAAGGTGTAGTAACAACAAGTGAAAACACACCTTTAGAAGCAGTAAACGTTGTAATTAAAGGAACAACAAATAGCACAATTACAGATAACAGCGGTAAATTTGTTATCGATTCAAAAGGAAGATTGCCTTTAACTCTTTTAATTCAGTATGTTGGATATAAAACAGTTGAGCTTGATTTGACATCAATTCCTGCAAATGCGATTCAGGTAGCTCTTAAAGAAGAGAATGAACTTGTTGAAGTTGTAGTTTCTTCTAGACGTCGTATCGAAAAAGTACAAGATGTACCTATCGCGATTTCTGTTATTACAGGAAAACAAGCTGAACAAACTGGAGCTTTTAACGTAAATCGTATTAAAGAATTAGTTCCTTCTGTACAATTATATTCTTCAAACCCAAGAAATACAGGTATCAACATTCGTAGTTTAGGTTCTCCTTTCGGATTGACAAATGACGGTATTGATCCAGGTGTTGGATTCTATGTTGACGGTGTTTACTACGCGCGTCCAGCTGCAACAACGCTTGATTTTATTGATGTTGAACAAATTGAGGTTTTACGTGGTCCGCAAGGTTCTTTATTTGGAAAAAACACAACTTCTGGAGCATTCAATATTACAACTCGTAAACCAAGTTTTACTTCTGGCGCTGATTTTGAAGTAAGCTACGGAAATTATTCTTTCTTACAAGCAAAAGCATCTCTTACTGGTGCATTAGGTAAAAAAGTAGCGGGAAGAATCTCTTTTTCTGGTACACAACGTGACGGTTTGGTTGATAACGTTGCAACAGGAAGATCTACAAATACTTTAAACAATCAAGGAATTAGAGGACAATTACTTTGGACTCCGTCAGTAAATACAAATGTTATATTTGCTGCAGATATTACAACACAGCGTCCAGACGGATACGCACAAGTAGTTGCAGGTGTTGCTCCAACACAAAGAGCCGCATATCGTCAATTTGATGCTATCATTAAAGATTTAAATTATCAATTACCAAGCTTAAATGCTTTTGACCGTAAAATTGATCAAGATACTCCTTGGCGTTCAAACCAAGATATGGGAGGTTTTTCATTGAATATTGATACAAAAATTGGTGGAGGAACTCTTACTTCTACAACAGCATGGCGTTTTTGGAACTGGGATCCATCAAATGATAGAGATTTTACAGGATTACAAGTTTTAGCTAAATCTCAAAACCCAACAAGACAAACTCAAATTACGCAAGAAGTACGTTACGCAGGTCAATTGACTTCTAGAATTAGCGGTGTTGCTGGAGTGTTCTTTATTGATCAAACTTCACAAACTGACGGTACTGAAGAATCTGGAAACGCACAATGGAGATTTGCACAAAGTTCAACTAGTTCTTTATGGAAAACACCAGGCCTTTTTGAAGGATACGGAATCAAAACTGATGCAAATATTAGAGCATCTAGTGCGGCAGTTTTTGGTCAAATTGACTGGGCTATTACAGATCGTTTACACGTTTTACCAGGGTTACGTTATAATTTTGACAAAAAAGATGCGCATTATGCCCGTACAACATATGGAGGTTTACAAACAACAGATCCTGCATTACTAGCTTTAAAGAAACAAGTATACTCTGATCAGGCATTTGACTCAGCTATTGACAACACTGATTTCTCTGGAAATATTACAGTTACTTTTAAAGCTTCTGATAAAATCAATGCATACGGAACTTTTGCAAAAAGCTACAAACCTGTTGGTGTAAACGTTGCTGGTCTTCCAACAAATTCTGCTGGACAGCCTTTACTTGAACTTGCGGTTATTAAACCTGAAAAAGTATATCATTATGAATTTGGAGTAAAAACTTCTCCTTTCAAAAATTCAATTTTCAACTTAGCATTCTTTAAAACAGACATTAAAGATTTCCAAACAAACGTTCAGGCAGCTGAATTGGGTGTAAACCGTGGTTATCTTGCAAATGCAGATAAAGTACAAGTTCAAGGTGTAGAATTAGATGCAAGTTTTGTTTTAAGCCAGCATTTAACGATTAATGGAGCTGCAACTTATACAGATGGGAAATATGTGAAATTTACTAATGCACCACTTCCTTTAGAAGAAACTGGAGCTTCAGTATCTTTTAAAGATGTATCTGGGTCTGCATTACCAGGCGCTTCAAGATGGGCAGGATCTTTAGGTGGTGAACTTTCTGATAGTGCAAGATTCTTTGGAAATACAGGGAAAATTTTCGTAGCTGTTGATTCTTACGCTCGTTCTGAATTTTCTTCAAGCCCTTCAGCATCTAAATATTTAGTGGTACAAGGGTACGCTATTTTTAATGCTCGTTTAGGTTTCCGTGCATCACAAGGTTTATCGGTTCACTTCTGGGGACGTAACCTTTTAAATAAAGATTACTACGAGCAATTATTGCCTGCAGGAGGAAATGCAGGACAATATGCTGGAGTATTAGGTGATCAGAGAACTTACGGTGTTACATTAAAGTATTCATTGTAAGCGGTTAGAGTTAATTAGTTTTAGTATTAAAAACGAGATACATTTTAAAATGTATCTCGTTTTTTGTTTTTATTCAAATCATAAAAACTTTTAAAATGGATAAAAAATAAAATCCATATCAAGCTGTAATGAATATTCCGTAGGAATATTTCGTCGGTAGAAAAAAATGGCGTTATTGCACATTGTCCTGTAGGGACAATTGTTTTACGGAAATAAAATATCTCCCTCATTATCAAACGTTCCTACGGAACGAAAAACCATAACACGAATTAAATTCTACCAACGAAACATTCCTACGGAATGAATTTGATTTCAATAAAATACATTAAAAAAAATGCCTGATCAATTTCAATTTGATCAGGCATTTTAACCTTTGTCCCTTTAAACCTCAGCCCCTTTGAACCTTAAAAAACTAAGATCCTCTCTGTCTTCTTCCTCCTTTTTTATTTTCAGCGAAGTTTCCGATTTTATAAGCTAAAGAAAACATTACGTAACGTTTTAAAACTGTATTTTCTTCATCACGAATCGAAGTGGATGAAATAGTTCTTGTTGCACTTTGGTTTTGATTTAAAAGATCATAAACTTTGACTTTAGCATATAATTTTTTATCCATAAAACCATAAGACAAACTCGTATTCCAAAGGAAAAAATCTTTTTTGAAATCGCCTGAAATATTTGAGTTATACGTATATCCAAAATCATTTCCGAAAATTAAATTAGCCGGCCAGTAAGAAGTTGTCTGAAGATTTATTCTATGAATTACATTTGAAGTCGCATCTCGCGAATAATTCTCATATTTCGTTTCATTGTAAGATAAACTATAAGACGGCGCAATCGAAAGCACTTCTCCATAATCGTAAGAAGCATAAACACTTGGCGTTACAACAACAGATTTTGCATTGTATAAAACAGCATTCGTAAATCCTTTATCAAAATTATAATTTCCGCTCAAACGCAAACCGTATCTAATAGTGTGCGCATCTTTTTTAATTTGCTGATTCCAGTTTCCCCCAATCGAAGCCGAATAAGTTCCAGAAATATTCACGTAAGTTGTATTTCTTTTTCCGCTATCGTCATAAATTGAAGTTGAAACCACATCATTATTATAATAATCTCCTCTAAGATAAACGCTGTAACCAGAACGTGATCTAAAATCAAAATTCTTAAAATCAATTCCAGCACTATTTTTCTCAATCGGATTTAAATCTGGATTTCCAATTACACTATTTAATGGGTTATTTAAATTAGCAACAGGCATTAATTGAGTTGCTGATGGAAGTGAATTAGAATAATCATACTTAAAAGTCAAATTCTTTGAACGATCGAATTTATATCTAAGCTGCGCATTTCCATATGGAAGCATGTATCTTTTATTCAAATCAGTTGCTTGATTCAAATAAAAAGAGTGATTATCAAACTCAACAATTGAAGTTCTTGAATTTAAATTCAGTGTAAATTTACTTTTCTGCAATGTAACTCCAACCTTTGGAGAAATCGAATTTTGTTTTGATGTTGTATAATTTGTCAATGATGAATTTAAATCAGAATATTGATCTGTTGTTTCATCAAAATCAAAAGTTTTTTGATCGTTAATCGAATTTGACCAATTGAAATCTGTTCCAAAACGAACACGAAGCGAATCTGTAATTGGTTCTGTATATTCTAAATCAAGTGCATATGTATCACTTTTTGAAGTGTTTTTTGCATTCTGATTTCTTTCATCATTCGGTTTCCCGTCTTGGTGGAAAATAGTTTCAGAAACATTAATTCCGTTCGAATCATTTTTAGAATTATTGTTATTAAAAACAATGCTTAGATTTCGCGATTTCTTTTCGAATACTTTATTAAAATTAATACTGTTTGCAAAGTTTGTATTTGAACCTTCAGTATGAGAAGTTGAAGTACTTTCGTTTAGCGCTTCACCATTTTCATCTACCGAAGAAGTAAACGAAGAATTATTATTATTCGAATTCGATTGACTTAAATTTGGAGCTACAACAAGACGCATTGTAGGGTCTATTTTGTATTCTAATTGAAAATTGGCGTTATGTCCTGTATTTTCATTTTTGGTTTTAGAATCAGATTCTGTCACAATATTTCCAGTTGGCAAAAAGCTAACTTGATTCGATTTACTATCATTTTTTGTTACAGCATTTGTAAAATTATAACTGCTCACAAACTCCAAATCTTTGTTCCAATCGTCAGAATAACTGATTCCAGCTAAAGTAGATTGCGTAATTCCTTTTCCACCGCTGCTCGCTCCCTGATTACCTCCTTTTGCATTTCTTCCTCCTCCCATATTATCAAAAACCTCATCCATAGAAAATCCGGTTGAGTTAATATTGTTTGAAGAAGCCAAAACGCTTATTTTTTGTTTATTTTTAAAGAAGTTCATCATTAAACTGCTCTCGTAATGTTCGTCTGAGCCATATCCGCCGAGGATTTTTCCAAAATATCCTTTGTTTTTCTTTTCGTCGATCGTGATATTGATACTCGAATAATCTGATGTAGATTCTTGTTTAGCCAGTTCTTCTTTTTTCGTTTTAAAATCAGAAACCTGAACTTTTTTTATAATATCGGCTGGAAGATTTTTAATCGCTATTGCTCCGTCTTTATCAAAAAATGCTTTTCCGTTAACTAAAACCTGATTGACTTCTCGTCCATTCACCGTGATTTTTCCAGAATTATCAACATCAAATCCTGGTAATTGCTTTAATAAAGTTTCAACATTTGCATCTGGACGAACTTTATACGAAGGCGCATTAAATTCTAGAGTATCTTTTTTAATGGTAATTGGCGGTGCTTCAGATTTTACGATTACTTCGTTTAGAACATTTGCATTTTCAATCATATACAATTTACCGAAGTCTTTACTTTCCGTAAGTCCTTTTTGTTCTTCAAAATAAGCCTGATATCCCGTATAATTTACCTTTAAAAATACAGGTTTATCATACTTTTTTGTATTGATAAGAAAATTTCCGTTTTTATCCGTTGTAGCATATTCAATAATAGTAGAATCTTTTACGGTTGTAAAATAAACGGTAGCAAGTTCGAGCGGAAGTTGTGAGTTGATATCAACAACAGTTCCTTTAATAACAATATTGTTCTGGGCATTTGCCGAGTAAACAAAAGCTAAAAACAATAGAAATGAATAAATTTTGGTCATAAAATTAGGTTAGTTAGATCAGTAAGACTTCAAAAAATGCAAAAGGTTTAATTGTGTTTTTCACATTTATTCAAATATAATGCCAATAAAAAATTGATCTCGTAATTATGCAGACATAAAACATAAAAAAGTCCCCTATTACGGGGACTTCTTTATTTAATTATATCTTATTTTAATTTTATTTTTCTCTGATATAAATATCAATCGGAACTCCTGCGAAATCCCAATTTTCTCTAATTTTATTTTCAAGATATCTTTTGTATGGTTCTTTAACGTATTGAGGCATGTTAGCAAAAAACACAAACTGAGGCGTTTGAGTTGGTAATTGCATACAATATTTAATCTTTACGTATTTTCCTTTTGTCGCTGGCGGCGGATAAGCTTCAATAACTTTCAACATATATTCGTTGAATTTTGAAGTAGCGATTCTTTGTTTTCTATTTTCAAAAACTTGAACAGTAGCTTCCAATGCTTTTAACAAACGTTGCTTTGTTAACGCCGAAACGAATAAAATTGGCACATCTGTAAAAGGCATTAATTCTTTTTTGATTTTCTCTTCGTAATCACGTGTAGACATAGTATCTTTTTCAACCAAATCCCATTTGTTTACCAAGATTACAACACCTTTACGGTTTTTCTCTGCCAACCAGAAAATACTCTGATCCTGACCTTCAAATCCGCGAGTTGCATCAATAACCAATATACAAATATCTGCATGCTCAATTGCTCTTACAGAACGCATTACAGAATAAAACTCTAAATCTTCTTTTACTTTTGCTTTACGACGAATTCCCGCTGTATCAACTAAATTAAATTCGAAACCAAAACGGTCAAATTTTGTATCAATTGCATCACGCGTTGTTCCTGCAATATCTGTAACGATATAACGATCTTTACCAATTAAAGCATTGATAAAACTAGACTTTCCAGCATTCGGACGTCCAACAACCGCAAAACGAGGTAAATCTTCTTTTACCTCAACTTCTGGTTTCTCAGGGAAAGCATCAATTAAAGCATCTAATAAATCTCCCGTTCCACTTCCTGAGATACTTGCAAAAGTGTAATAATCTCCTAAACCAAGATTATAAAATTCTACAGCATCTTTTTCACGCATTGCATTATCAACCTTATTAACAGCCAATAAAACTGGTTTTGTTACTTTACGAAGCAATTTAGCAACAGTTTCATCCATTGGCGTAATTCCTTCTTCCACATCAACCACAAAGATAATAACATCGGCTTCGTCGATAGCAAGTTCAACTTGTTTACGGATTTCACCTTCAAATACGTCATCGCTTCCGCGTACGTATCCACCTGTATCAATGACAGAAAACTCTTTTCCGTTCCACTCGCTTTTACCATAGTTTCTATCACGGGTAACCCCAGATACTGAATCTACAATAGCTTCTCTTCTTTGTATCAGCCTATTGAAAAGGGTTGATTTCCCCACATTAGGTCTTCCTACTATCGCAACAATGTTATTACTCATTTTTTTGTTTTTTTGACTTTAGACTTTAGATTTCAGATTTTTAGCTTCCTAATAACCTAATCACTTATAATCTAAAATGCTTTATTTAAATTTTTTGCAAAGGTAGTTAAAAAAAGTTGCCAATTTGCTATCCCGATAGCTATCGGGACTAAGTACCTAAGTTTTTTATATTTTTCAGGAGCTATTCCTGCTATCCGTTACAATCTTTTGTTCCGCTAAAGAAGCGTCACAAAAGGATTTCCACTTCTATCAGGGCTAGGACATTCGTTTTCAAAAGAACTTTTCGTTTCACGATTAAACCAATAAACGATTAACCGATTCAACAAAAATTATTGATTATAACCGAATCGTTTCAACATATTGGCGTTGCTTCTCCAGTTTTTATTCACTTTTACAACTAGTTCAATGTGAATTTGTTTTCCGAAGAATTTCTCTAAATCGACGCGGGCATCGGTTCCCACTTTCTTTAAAGCGGCACCTTTATGTCCGATAATAATTCCTTTTTGAGTTTCGCGTTCTACCATAATAATCGAACGGATTCTGATGATTTTTTCGTCTTCAAAAAACTCTTCTGTTACGATTTCAACTGCGTATGGAATCTCTTTACTGTAATTCAATAAGATTTTCTCGCGAATAGTTTCGTTTACGAAAAAACGTTCTGGTTTATCAGTTAATTGATCTTTTGGATAATAAGCTGGAGATTCTGGCAATAATTCGATAATTCTACCGAAAACTTCTGGAACATTAAAATTCTGCAAAGCTGAGATTGGGAAAATTTCTGCATTTGGCACTTTTTCTTTCCAAAAAGCAACTTGCGCTTCTAATTGTTCCTGATTTGAATTGTCGATTTTATTTAAAAGTAATAAAACAGGAATTTTAGCATGAATGATTTTATTAAAGAAAGCTTCATCTTTAAGATCCTGCTCTCCTATTTCGACCATGTAAATTAAAATATCAGCATCTTCAAAAGCCGATTTTACGAAGTTCATCATCGATTCCTGCATTTCGTACGCTGGTTTGATGATTCCAGGAGTATCAGATAAAACCAATTGAAAGTCTTCTCCGTTTACGATTCCTAAAATTCTATGACGCGTAGTTTGTGCTTTTGATGTAATGATAGACAATCGCTCTCCAACGAAAGCGTTCATCAATGTTGATTTTCCAACATTTGGATTTCCGATAATGTTTACGAAACCTGCTTTATGTGACATTTTTTGTTTTATTTATTTTGCAAAGGTAGTCATATCAAGTCAATACAGAAAATAAAACATTTTTTAAAGTTTTCGTTGGATTTCTCAAAAAACGACGTATCTTTGCACCCGAAACATCGCGGGATAGAGCAGTAGGCAGCTCGTCGGGCTCATAACCCGAAGGTCACAGGTTCGAGTCCTGTTCCCGCTACTAAGACAAAAAGCTTCAGAGAAATCTGGAGCTTTTTTTGTTCAACCCTTTTGTCAACATCTCGTTGCGTTCAAGAGTGGGACTCGCCCGTTAGCCGTAGTTTATTCCCACTTAGTTTCTGTTCCCAATTTGGTTAATTTTGAATACAGAGCACTTAAACCGTAAGTACCGCTTAATCCGTAATCTTTAATTTTCTTAATTGAACCATCTTCAAAAAACACATCAAGAGTTACTGTAGAAGCATCGGTATAATTAACTCCGTAGTTATCGTTTAATTTCTTAATTTCTATACAATTTATTAAATCAAATATTTCGTCAATGTTTGTTTGATCTAACTGCTTTTTTGATTTCCCTTTAAACTTAATATATTCAATACCATCAAACTCAGCTAAACCATTTTTGTTAATTGTAAGTTTAAAAACAGGACAAGTTCCAAAGCAAAAACTTGTTTCAATCTCTATTGATTTAATTTTATTATCAATGATTTCTTTGTTGTTAAGTTCAATAAAAAAATCATACTTATATGTTAAGGTGTCTATTTTTGTATATTTTTCAATGTTATCATCAAAGTCAAAAGGTAAGTTTACTTTTCTAATTTGTAATTCATTTTTATGATGAACTTTTATTGGTTTAATATACTCGCATTCATCAAAATTAATAATGTGTCTAATTAATTTAAATTCATCTTTTCCTTTATCGAGTATTACATTTTGCGTGTAACCATAATAGTGCGAAATGAATATCAAATCAGTTAATCCGTCATTATTAATATCGATTTTTTGCCAATTTTTGATTTCATCTATTTTGAATATTTTTTTACATTTTAAATGTTTATAAATCGAATCTACAGATTCAATATCAAATATTCCATGCTTAAAATCTTTATCTCTTATTATTCCATATTCCGGATAAACAGTTTTTACAAACTCAATAACATCGTTTGTCGTTTTAAGATTGTCTATTTTATTTGCAAAAACTAAATTTGAAAATAAAAAGATTACTATGATCGTGAATTTTGTCATATACTGTTGCTAAATTATTTATATGTGTAACAAAACAAAGCTACCCTAATTAAGGTAAATATATATGATAAGTATTACATAAATTTTCTAAAAAAGATATTAATTCAAGTAAAACTTGAGCTGAGTATTAAACAAAAAAGCTTCAGATTTCTCTGAAGCTTTTTTGTTTTTAACTATTTCTTTATAATTCTCTTTGTTAACATCAAGTGTTTTGTTCTAAATTAAGAATAAAACTATTTTAACTGATTTATTCATTTCTTAAATTAAATTTTCAGACTGTTAAATAAGTCAATAAGTTTATCGTCAGATGGTTTAGGCGCATAGGCATTGACAATATTACCGGCAGGATCTAGGAGAATAAAAGTTGGGACAGAAAATACGCCATACGCTTTAAGAAATTGTGATTCCCATTCATTTTCTGCTAATAATTGAATTCCTCCTAATTGTTTTTCGGTTACAAATTTGCTCCATTTTTCTTGATCTTTCTGTGCATCTATTGAAATGCTTACAAATTCGATGTTCTTTCCTTTGTACTGTTCTTCTATTTTTTGAAGAAACGGAATTTGCTCACGACAAGGCCCGCACCATGTTGCCCAGAGATCGATATACACATATTTTCCATTTAGACTCTCTAAGGTTGTTTTTCCTCCTTTTTGGTTTTCATAATCAAATTTAGGAGAAGGACTTCCAGGTTTTAAGGCATCGGCTACCAAAAATTGTGTAGTGAGTGTTTCTTTTATTTTTGGGTCGGTTACAATGGATAAAAATTCGTGTTATATTATCTCATAGTTTGAGTTTCTAATATTAACATCTGTAAGTGAATATTTAATTAATTGATTTTTAATACTTGGGCTTTTAAGAGCCTTGATTTCCGGTATAGCATTCTTTGCACTAACTGAAAACTCGGTACTATCAACTTTAATATTTTGATAGAATTTAATTATTACCAATTCTTGATAATCACTTGAAAACAAGAAATCAGAATTGTTGTCTAAATCCATAGTTTCATCAAATTTAGGATAAGTTTCAGAAACTTGGAATCCAGATACTTTTCCATAATACCAATGATCATTTTTATAAGAAAACAAACGCCTTTGTTCTAGAAAATGAATGTTTCTGGCTTCTTTTTCTTTGAAATTTTTATCAGTAAATTTTGTTTTGTTATAGAGAGCTAAAATGGAACTTTTTATTTCGCCGAGTTTTTTTAGAAATTGATTTTCATCAAGTGCATAAAGATCGGTTTGTGGAATTCCAGAAAGGATAAGTTGTTTTTTTGCGAGATATTGATTTTCGACACTTCCTTTTCCTGAATATTTTAAAGAAGTTGCAAGACTGTTGTCATTGAAATTTATTGCCAATACTGAAGTTTTGGTTAAATAAACTGGTACACTGTTTTTTCCAGTTTCAAGAATATAAATAACGTCATTTTCAATCTGTAATTTTTCCGAAAAACTTCCATCTGGCTTAAGTTTTATTTCGGTGTCTAATAAATCTCCTTTAATTCGGATTTTAAGGTTCTCAGTATCTGTTATTTTTCCTGAAAAAGTGATGGTCTCTGCTGAAACAGTAAAAGATGAAAAAAATACAAGCAAAAGTAGATAGAAAGTTTTTCTCATTTTGTGGTTTTTAGAATGATATTTAAAAGTAGGGTTAATTTATAAAAAAAATCTGTAATACTATATTTTCTTTTTAATGATGAATTGTTGTAAAAAGATGAAAATTAACTATATACCTCTTTTTTTTGAAGCTTTTTTTAAAGTCCACTTAAAAACCATTTGATAACTAAGGTAAGAGTTTATGAGAAATCTGAAGTTTTTTTATTTATACTTATGCTTATAAGCATGATACTCAAGCTAGCAAACTTTTTATTCTTTAAAATCAAAAAAAAGCGTTCGCCCTTTAAATATTTTCAAATTAACTTCAAAAGTTCTACATTAGTAATTGTAATCGATTACATTAATTTAAAAATTAATCAAATCATGAAAATCAAATATTATACAATTTTTCTATTCAGCCTTTTCATTACTTCTGTTTATGGTCAAAAGCCAGTTCCTGTAAAACCTAGAATACTTATTAGCACAGATATTGGCGGAACAGATCCAGATGACAATCAATCTATGACACATTTACTAATGTATAGTGACAAATTTGAAATTGAAGGTTTAATTTCGTCTCCATCTTATGGAAACGGAAGCAAACAGGAAATAATTCGAATGATTGATTTGTATGAAAAAGATCTTCCTAAACTTCAAAAACACCATTCTGGATTTGCATCTCCTGATTATCTGCGTTCTATAACAAAACAAGGCTATCACGGAAATGTTTCTTTTATTGGTTATTCAAAAGCCACAGAAGGATCCAATTGGATAGTAAAAAGTGCTCAGAAAAAAAGTTCGCAACCTCTATGGATATTATGCTGGGGAGGTTTAGAAGATTTAGCACAAGCGCTACACGATGCGCCTGATATTCAAAATAATATTAAAGTGTATTGGATAGGTGGTCCAAATAAAAAATGGAGTGCTAATAGTTATGCTTATATTGTTGCCAATTTTCCTAATTTATGGTTTATCGAAAACAATTCTTCTTATTATGGATTATTTTCTCCTAGTGATGAACCTGATAATGTGGTTATTTCAGATTATTATTCCAAACACATTAAAGACAAAAGTTTTTTAGGAAAAGATTTCATCAATTATTATAAAGGAGAAGTCAAAATGGGAGATACACCTTCCCTGCTCTACATGATGGATGGCGATCCCAACGATCCAACACGCGAAAGCTGGGGATGTAGTTTTGAAAAATTCAATTACAGTCCTCGAACGGTATTTGATAATACAACAACTATTAAAGACACTATAGCTTTCTGTTCTATAATGGAATTACGTTTTACGGTACCAAAATCAAAGGCAAAAAAAGAATCTATAGGCTTTTGGATGGAAGTTCCTTATGGAAAAACAACTCAAAGATGGCCAGGATATTATATCGGAAATGATGTTTACGCCATAAGATATATTCCCAAAAAAGCAGAAGTCTTAAATTATAAATTGTCTTCTGATATTCCAGAAATTAACGGAAAAACCGGCGGATTAATCGCAACAAATTTATGGCCCGGAAAAAAGAGTCAAAAAGACTATCAATTAGGCAATAATTGGTTTACTGATAAACACGATTCAAATCTTTACTTTGGCAAAATTCAAGGAGGCAAAACAATTTCAAAATGGAGAGATGAAATTCTACTAGACTGGAGCAAAAGATGGGAATGGCTAAATGAATAAACTTCGAATTCGTTAACCAATTAATTGCTTAAAGAGTTTTTTTAAATAAAATAGCTCCAGATTTCTCTGGAGCTATTTTTTTGCTTTGTAAACAAACTTCACAACATAGAAAACTAAATAATTCTTGATCGTTTTAGTTAATCATTTCTTAATCTGTAAAAAAATTCATTCGCATTACTATAAATTCGCCAAGCCATTTCATATGAAATAAGCTACGTTTTACAAAATACCATAATATCCCAAAAACAAATTTTAAACCAACTTTTATCTTAAAAAATTGATTTATATCACATTTCTAAATATCGCTATTTTCCAAGGAATCGTTTTAGGCTTCATTATTTTAAAATCACCTCTGTTTAATAGCACTTCAAATAAATATTTAGCAAGCGCTATATTTACTCTTTCTATACTTTTGTTAAATCTGGTTTTTGAAATCGGAGAAGCTTATAATTCTTTTCCATTTCTACGCTTTATAGATGATGTTGAATGGGCATTTCTTCTGCCTGCTTTTATCTTTTTCTTTATCGTAAACAAAGTAGACCACAGCATTAAAGAAAAGAAAATCCTGCTGCTTTTATTTTTTCCATTTTTATATTCCGCTATACTCAATATTATTTACGATCTGGATGTAGTTGCTGGTTTTTATAAAATCCCCGATTCTGGCATTGCAATAATTGACACACTGAGTCAAATAGAACTTTTTCTGGCATTTACTTTTATCCCTTCTTTATTACTTTATTCCTTCAGTTTCATTAAATATTCTGAAGACATACACGAAAAAAGATGGTTATTAATTTTATGGTCGATTGTTTCTACACTATTATTTTTATGGGTTGCAGTTCTATTTATTGCGATATTTTTCCAATACGATGTTTCGTTTACAATGAAGCTTCTCGCCTTGTTTGGAACATTCTTGATCCACTGGACCACTTATGTTGGAATTTTCAAATACAAATTGGCAGTAGACAAAGATGGCATTCATAATTTTTTAAATAAAGATTTAGCAGTTTCTTACAGCAACGTGGAGATTGATGCTATTCATATAAAAGAAGAAAACAAAGAATCTATAACTCCAGATAATCTTTATTTTCAAAAACTTGAATTTCTATGTAAGGATCAGCATATTTATACAGACAGTACATTAAGCAGAGAAAAAATTGCTGAAGAATTAGGCATAAGTGCTGGTTATGTTTCTCAGATTGTAAATACGATTACCGGAGATAATTTTGCTAATTATATTAATCAATACCGTATTGAAGCAGTAAAAGAAATGATTTCGAATTCTGAATATGAAAATTATAATTTACTCACCATGGGATTGGAATCTGGGTTTACTTCAAAAACCACTTTTTACAAAGCTTTTAAAAAAGCCACAGGACAAACTCCAAATGAGTATAGAAATTCAAAAAAATAAGTGCCGATTTGTACAATTTCAAGGTTTTGAAACCTTTTCTAATTTTTCATATGCCAATTTTGGCTTCAAATAATTCAAATCAATCTTTATGAAAAAAATTTTATTATTAGCTGTTTTTACAGTTTTAGGTTTTGTGAATGTAAATGCCCAAGAAATTAAATTTGGAGCCAAATCGGGTTTCAACTTTTCAACTGTTAACGGAAGTAACACCAATAGCATTGATTATGTAACATCTTATCATGTTGGTGTTGTATCGGAAATTCCAATTTCTGAAAAATTTTCTTTTCAACCCGAAATAATGTATTCTCGTCAAGGATATAGTTTCAATACTGATGTTATTGCTATGAATTATCTGAACATTCCTTTAATGGGAAAATACTATGTAACAAAAGGATTAAGTCTTGAAGTTGGTCCACAAATAGGCTTTTTACTTTCAGCTAAAAATGAAGGAGTAAAAGTTACAAACTCTTTCACCACTTTTGATTTTGGCGCTAATTTTGGCTTAGGCTATAAACTGGAAAACGGACTTAATTTTAGTGCAAGATATAATTTGGGAATAACTAGGGTTGACACTGACAATAGAAATGGAGTATTTCAAGCATCTGTTGGTTACTTCTTTTTTTAAACCTTAATAATTTCAATATTTTTAAATTATAAAAATCCTTGTTCTAAAAAAGAATAAGGATTTTTTTTATAATCCGTTTTAAATAAAGTTATTGGTAGACCCAAAAAAGCGCAAAGTCAAAGTAGACATTTGCGCATTTTTTTTATCAAGTTTAGAAAACCCCAAAACTGCACAATTTTGTGACAGTAATGAGGCCCGCTAAAAACTATATGTTAGTCGATTCAAATTGCTTCAAATCTCTGGTGTTTTTTTGTACGGCAAGTGCAGAAAATAACCCTAAAACGAACGACATTCCGAAAAATCCTTTTTCGCTTAGTAATAAATTAGCGTTCCAAAGACCAATTATCAGCAATACTATTGAAGCAATGGTACTAAACCAGCTTATGCTGTAATACAAATCGGTTACTGGTATACCTTCTAGCCTATCTCTTACACTTTTTTGTACTGAAATAACAGAAAAAAGTCCAAAAAGAAGAATAGTAAAATAATACCCTTTTTCATTGTAAGCCATAGCCGAATTGTAAAGTCCGATACAATACGAAGTCATACCTATAAGTAATGTCATCCACGACGCGCCCACAAAAGCGGCACTTGGTTTTAACGGATTTGATCCGTTATTTAATCTTGCATTTTTTGTTTCTGAATTGTTGTTTAATTCATTTGATTTTAGCGGTTCCATAATTTTTATGTTTTATAATTATGAGGCAAATGTCAGCATGAATCGGAAGTTATGAAAATCAATTTATCTAAAAAACTGACGATATAAAAATACATTTTATTATTTTTACTCTAATAAAATTACTCTTATGAATGCACTTCAAGAAATTGCAAATATGATGAATTAAACAGAAAATAAAGCATTCATACAATATCTATCCAGAAAAAATAAGCGTAAAGACACTAGCAATATAGAATTATTCAATTCTTTAAAAACTGACGATATAAAGTATAAAAAAAACAGTTTAGAAGACAAAAAAAGTGCCGACGCCTATCATGCGCTTAGAAAAAGACTTTACGACAACATGATCGATTTCATGGCGAATCGAAGTTTTGAAAATGATACTTCACAAGAAAATGCAATACTTCGTCTTATTGTTGTAAGCCGCTTATTTTTTGAACATAAGTTGATAAAAACTGCTTTTAAATGTCTGGCTAAAGCCGAAGAAATAGCATTAAATATTGAACATTTCAGTCTTCTAAATGAAATTTATCTGACTCAGATACAATTTGCTCATTTCAATATTTCGGAACCAATCGAAAAAATCATTGAGAAGTTTAAAGCAAATAAAAAAAAGCTAGAATATGAAGAACAGCTTAATTTGGGTTATGCCGTTTTGCGCCGTGAACTTGCTGCAATTTATCACGAAGGTAGAATTGTAGATTTTCAATCTATTATAAAAAACACGATTGAAACTCATGGAATTTCATTAAAACAAGGATTAACTTTTAAATCTTTATATCAAATATTATTTATCGCCAACGAATATGCTTCTATAAACAACAATTTTTCGCTTATTCAGCCTTTTGTTGTTAAAAGTTATCGTTTTATTAGTAAAAAAACCGATCTCACAGACAGGCACTTATATTATCATATTTACATTTTGTATTTTATAGCTAACTTCTATTTTCGAAATGGTCAGTTTTCTGAATCTTTAAAGTATCTCGATTTGATGTTTACAGAACTTCAGAAACAATCTGGCAAATATTATCAGCGTTTCTGTCTTAGATATTTTTTATTATTGGCTTTCAATGAAAATTATCTTGGTAATTCTCAAAAAGCAATAGAAATTGCCGAAAAATCACTTTCTTCAAATAAAAAGACAGATCCTAACGACAGTAACGACATTCGTCTTATGTTGATTGTTTTTTATATTCAGCAAAATGCAGGACGTAATGCCGTAAAAGAAATGGCAAAATTAAACCATACCGATAGTTGGTACGAGAAAAAAATGGGTATGGACTGGACAATTAAAAAATGTCTTGTTGAAATTCTTCTACACGCGCAACAGGAAAATACAGAATTAGCTTTATCGCGAATAAAAAGCTTTAAAAGACGTTACAAAAAATATCTTTTAACGGTAAACGAAGAACGTGTTGTACACTATCTTTTGTTTGTAGAGCAATATGTAATGAAACCCGAAATTGTGCAAACCCAAAAATTTCAAACAGCTATAGAAGATTTTATAATTACTGCTCAAAACGGTCCGAAAGATATTTTAATTATGAGTTTTCTATCTTGGTTACTTGCAAAAGTCAGGCGAAAAACAATCTACGAAACAACTTTAAATCTTCTAATTACATATTTTCCAGCCACGTCTTCTACATAACGATTAAATAACAAAGTATCAGCAAAATCGGGCGTTTTTTGCTTGTATTGTATTAAGAATTTGATTTATCTTGCGGGCGCGAAGTCAGAAGACATTAGCACAAAAAAGACCCAAGAACCAATATAATTAACCAATGACAAATAACTGTTTAAATTGCAACGATGAAATTTCAGGAAAATACTGTAGCAATTGTAGTCAAGCAACATCAACACATCGATTTTCTTTATCTCATGTTATTAAACATGATTTTATTCACGGAATATTTCATTTTGACAAAGGTTTTTTCTATACGATAAAAGAACTATTCTCAAGACCTGGAAATAGTATTAGAGAATATGTACAAGGAAAAAGAACTAAGCATTTTAATTATTTTTCTACAATAATCCTTTTATTAACGATAGGTTATTTTCTAAAAAAATGGACAAAAATTGAAGTTTCATCTTTATACGACAAAGAATCGCTTTCTGGCGTTTTTAAGGTTTTAAAAGAATACTCAAAAATTACAGTTTTTCTAAATATTCCAATTAATGCTCTAGTCAGCTATTTATTATTCAAAAAGAGCAAACAAAACTATACCGAAAATCTTGTACTCAATTTGTATTTGTTATGCGGACTTTTAGTAATCAGTTTTGTTTTACCAATCTTTATGATTTTTACCGACAATAAAGATTTTCTTCTTTTGGTAAACAGCTTTCTATCTGCACTAACTTTTTTGTATGTTATAATTTTCTATTATCAATATTTTTCTGCTTTCGACTACAAAAAGAGCTCATTAATTATTCGAGTTATCATAATTGCAATATTGTATTTAGCGACAAAACAAGCAACAAACATTATTTTAAATACTATCGGACTTAAATATTTAAGTTAATTATAAAAAAAATTAAAAGCTTCAGAGAAATCTGGAGCTTTTTTGTTTACAGCTCTTAATAAAACACGAAAGAATATTCTTTAAAAATAAAAATAAATTCATTTTTTATTCAAAATTTATCTTTTTAATAACAAAGAAAAAAACCTTAATCTAATTTCCTAAATACAAAACAACCAATTACGAATCAAATAAATACAATTTACTTAGCCAATACTTTTACGAATGATAATTATTAAATGTCATAAATTTTCAAAATAACGAAGTCAAAAATTTTTTATTTTTCTTGTAATTATGAAATTAATTCCATTGTTTTGCACCCGAATTACAAAAGCAGGTCCGTTCGTCTATCGGTTAGGACGCCAGGTTTTCATCCTGGTAAGGGGGGTTCGATTCCCCCACGGACTACTTTCAAAGACAAAAGCTTCAGAGAAATCTGGAGCTTTTTTTGTTTATATTTACTCCGCCTAAAATGTTTGAGAAAAATCATAGTATAAAACAATACTAAAACCAAATCTAGTAATGAAACAAAAACTTACAGCCCTTTTATTTGTATTTACTGTTATAAATATATTCGCCCAAACACCTGCCAGTAAAACTAATTATTCAAACAAATCTTTGACTACAACAGATATGGTAACTAATAAAGCCTTAAAACCGCTTAAAAAAGTTCCATTAGACGAAGCTTCAATTTTGATTTATGATTACGATGGATCTATTTTTTCATGGGATTTAGAATCAGAAACTATTGTTTGGACTGTAAAAGCTGCTGATGCTAGTTCTGAAATGTGTGCCAATAAAATAACATTGCACGATGGAGTAGTTTATGTTCCGTTTATTAATGGAGAAATTTTCGCTATAGATAACCAAACTGGAGCGATTTTTTGGAAATCAAGATTAGGCGCTATTACAGATCAAATTGTTTTAAAAGATCAAACTCCAATTGTAAGCAATGGAAAATTGTTCATCATTGCACAAAATCAAAGTCAGAGCAGTAATCTATATGCTCTAGATTTAAAAGACGGCAGTTTAGCATGGAACTATAAATTTGACACTGCAGTTAATGACACTACTCCGCTTTTGTTTGACAATAAAATTTTTACCCAAGGCGGATCAAATGTTTATGTTTTTGAAGCCAACACAGGAAAAATAATCAGCCAAAAAACTTTTGAGGAACCAATGACTGGAAATGCTGTAACTGACGGACAAAATGTATTTATGGCAAGTGAAAAAAATAATCTTTTTGCTTTAAATCCGAATAATCTGGATATTGTTTGGCAGTTTAAATTAGATGAAAATCAATACAACATTAAAGAGCGCATAATTTGCAAAGACAACAAAATATATGCTGGCGCACAAGGTTCTCAAGTTTCTTCTGTTTATGCAATTGACTCAAAAACTGGAACTCAACTCTGGAAAACCGATTTTAAAGACGATAACATCGAATACATAGTTAAAGAAAACGATAACATATGGGGCTACACTCGTAAAAAAAGACTTTTTGAATTGGATTTAACCAATGGCGAAATTGCATTTGATGCCAAATTAACAACGCTTCCTATTTCTAATTTTGAATTTCCTAAAGAAGACAATTTATTGTACTACTATTGCGATGCAGGATTAATTCAGTTTGATTTGAATGAAAAAGATGAAAACATGTACTACATGCGAACTTCTCTTGCAGACAATCCGTATAGCGCTTATTTAAAGATTATTCGATAAATAATACTGCTCAATTATACAAAAAAGCTTCTGTTCTCAGAAGCTTTTTCCTTTTTATAAAATAATGATAATCTCCAAAAAACAATAGATTTCAATGCAAAGCCAAGCCTCACAAAGAAGCGCCAGAATTTGCAATAGAAAAAGTCAAAGCATTTACAGGCAACTTTTAAGCTGCTTTTTTCGCCATTCTTTTTTTACACTCTAAAATTTTAAGCTGATTTTCGGCACAAAGAATATTTTCTTTTATACCATTTTTTTGAATTTCAATCAGATAATGAAAATCTCTTTCTTTCGTTGTAGATTTAATTATCAGCCCCTTTTTAAAATCCATCTTTCTCTCGATCACCGTGGCAGTGTAAGATCTCCCACTCAATGCAATGTAGGTTACATCTTGTCCTTTTAAAAATTTCATCGTTTTAGCTTTTGTGTTTAATAATGCTCGCTAATACTAATAATGAAAAATCAACCTAAGGGGGATTAATTAATTTTTCTTATAGAGGCGCAATATATAAATATTGAAAAATTTAGTACCCCGTATTTATACCTGTTTTTACTATTTGAAAAGTTAAATTTTTAAGGCTTCATTTTTCTTGCTAATGAAATTTGATACAATTTAGAACAGTCATTCTCAAGACATTTTTTATGTAAATGAGTAGTTTTGAAGAAATGAATTTCATTTCATAAACAACTAAAATACAGGTAAAATGGTACATGAAAGAGTGATGGAAAAACTGGCAATTTTAGCAGACGCCGCCAAATACGACGTTTCTTGTTCTTCGTCGGCAGGCCAGAATAAACGAAAAAATAAAGACAAAGGTTTGGGCGATACAGGAAACGGAATTTGTCACGCCTACACCGAAGACGGACGTTGTGTTTCGTTACTAAAAATTCTATTGACAAACCACTGCATTTTTGATTGCGCGTATTGTATCAGCCGAAAAAGCAATGATATCAAACGTGCTGCATTTACTGTGCAAGAAGTTGTAGATCTTACGATTGGCTTTTATAGAAGAAATTATATTGAAGGATTATTTTTGAGTTCAGGAATTTTTGACAATCCAGATTACACAATGGAACGTTTGGTTCGAATTGCAAAGAAGTTACGATTAGAAGAAAACTTCAATGGTTATATTCATCTAAAAGCAATTCCAGGCGCAAGCGATGAACTGATAAAACAAGCAGGATTATATGCTGATCGTTTGAGTGTAAACGTAGAAATGCCGACAGAAAAAAGCTTAAAATTACTGGCTCCAGAAAAAAATCATATTGATGTGATTAAACCAATGGAATACCTGAAAAATGAAATTGTTGGTTATAAAGAAGAAAAAAAATCAAATAACAAAACACCTCTTTTCGCTCCTGCCGGACAAAGTACACAAATGGTTATCGGCGCAACGCAAGAAAATGATTTGGAAATTCTCGGAATGGCAAATTATTTTTATGAACAGATGAATATGCGTCGTGTGTATTATTCTGGCTATGTGCCAATTAGTTACGACAACAGACTTCCCGCAATTGGAACTCCAGTGCCGATGATTCGTGAAAATCGTTTGTATCAAGCCGATTGGTTAATTCGTTTTTACGGATTTAATGTAAATGAAATTGTCGGTTTTGATCAGCCGAATTTAGATTTGGATATTGATCCAAAATTAGGTTGGGCTTTGCGAAATCTGAATCAGTTTCCGGTTGACATTAATACGGCTGATTTAGAATTAATTCTGCGCATTCCAGGAATTGGAGTTACGAGCGCCAAAAAAATTGTCTCAGCACGAAAATTCAAAAGATTACAACCTGAAGATTTGAAAAAGCTAGGAATCGCATACAATCGTTCGAAATTTTTCTTAGCCTTTTCTTCTCCATTTTATTTGCAGAAAGATTTAACTTCAATGCAAATAAAAGAGCAGATTCTGAACATTCAAAACAGTAAATACCAAAACAATTTTTCGAACCAACTTTCTTTATTTCAATAATGACAGTAGTAAATTACGACGGAACTTTTGAAGGCTGGCTTACAGCTGTTTTTGAAATCTACGAATACAAATTCGAAGATGTTGTTTTTGCTAAAGATGAAACTTCAAACGCGTTATTTTTTTCTAAAAATCACCTTGTAGAAACCGATAATTTAAAAGCCAATCGAGTTTTAAAAGGATTAAAACAACGTCTTTCTCCAAGTGGTTTTTCTAACATGTACAATGCTTTTTTTTCTGAATTGCCTCAGATTGAAGAGAGTTTATTCAATTTTGCAAAATATGTTCTTTCGAGTTCCATAAATATTGAAGGAGATTTGAGTAACAAACATGTTCTAAATGTTAGAAAAGCGGCGCAATTAACGGGAAAAGAAAGCCACAGAATGAAAGCTTTTGTTCGTTTTAAACTCTCAAAAGACAATTTGTATTACGCGATTGTAGAACCCGATTGCAATGTTTTACCGCTTATTCAAAAACATTTCAAAAATCGTTATGCCGATCAGCGTTGGCTGATTTATGACACCAAACGCAAATATGGCATTTATTACGATCTTGAAAATGTTGCTACAGTCGAATTAACATTCGATTCAAATCCTTCATCTTCTAAATTTCTAGCCGAAATCTCAGACGAAGGAGAAGAATTTTTCCAGAATTTATGGCGAAATTATTTTAAAAATGTCAATATTGAATCTAGAAAAAACACCAAATTGCACGTTCAGCACATGCCAAAACGCTATTGGAAGAATTTGACCGAAAAAATACCCGACTTAAAAAAATAAAATTCTATTTGTTGTTACTTCTTTTCAATGCATTTAATAATTCTTTCATATCAACAACGCCATAAGTCGAAGAATAATCGGAAACAGCGTAAGGCAAAATCAAACTATTGTTGTGAATAATCGCTCCGCAAGAATATACTACGTTTGGCACATAACCTTCGCGTTCGTCTTCTAAAGGAGAAAGTAAAGGCTCAGAAAGTCGTCCAATTTCTTTTGACGGATCATCCAAATCAAATAATGAAGCGCCAATACAATAACGTCGCATTGTTCCGACGCCGTGTGTAATAACAAGCCAGCCTTCTTCTGTCCAAAGTGGCGAACCGCAATTTCCAATTTGAGTCAATTCCCAAGTAAAACGAGGCTGTTGCAAAAGAATTGGTGTATTCCATTGTGTCGCTCGGTCCGAATACATAATGTAATTGTTAACGCCGTCAATTCTCGCCAACATAGCGTATTTTCCTTTTATTTTTCGAGGAAATAAAGCTAAATTTTTATTTTGAGCGCCTTCGCCATGAAGTGGCATAACTCTAAAACTGTAGAAATCTTCAGTAGAAATTAATTTAGGCAAAATGGTATGTCCATTATAAGCCGTATACGTCGCCATAACGCGAACAGAATCGTCATCATCTACAAAACGAACAAAACGCGCATCTTCGATTCCGCGGCTTTCTGAATCTGAAATTGGAAAAATAACACGTTCAGTAATATCCGAATCGTGTTTAAATTGTAAGTCATAAAATGAATTGGCAAGCCATAATATTTCTTGCAAAGCCGTTTTTCTTTCTTCTCGAATTGCTGGATCACTCAAAGCGGATGCCAACATATTTTTCAAAACTGCAAATTCAAATTCTTCAGGAAGATCTTGCATAATCTGGACAATATATTTATCCGTTGTATGCATTTCTGATAATTTCGTTAGAAATCGCTCTTTATTAAATAAGGTTTTATGTTCAATTTCGGCTTTATCAATATGATTTCCAATTTTCATGATCTGAAGATTGTTATCTCGATCCAGAATTCCTCTTCTAAATACAATAGATGAAATATGTCCTTCTCCCGTTGCACGAAAAGAAATTACGACGCGTTTTTCGCCTACTTCCAAACCAGTTTGATCAAAATCTTCTACAATCGACGGATTAAAAATGGCTGCCGATTCTATCGCATATTCCATTGTGCAATACGAACCAATCAGCATTTTTCGATCTAAAGAAAGCGAATCAAAATCAATTTGCATTTCTTCTATAATAGGTCTGATTCGCTCGCAATGCCTGAAAAAAACTGCCGAAATATTTCTGTGACGTCTCGCAAACTCACGAAGCGTTTGCTCTAAAGTCTGCAAAACCTCTTTTTCTTCGAGTGTCATAATCCGAAGCACCATTTGTTGGGTTCGTTCTACGCCATTCATAAAATATCTGGCAACAACTCTTCTTGAATCTGGTGTAAATTTTATACTTTTTCGAACTACTGATACTCGCATAGTGGCATTTTTTAAGGAAATTATATTAAGTGAATGATTTATTCTACAACAAGTTACTAATTTTTGTTAAAGAAAAAAACTTAATTTTTTATTAAAACTTTAAATTCACTCCCAAAAACAAACCATTTTTAATGCATTAATTTGATTAAAACTTTTATAATTTCGTTTTAAAACCACATTCAAAAAGCAATGAAAAATAAAGTCAAAATTTTGAGGGAAGAAAAAAATATGACTCAAAATGAACTTGCAGAAAAATCCGGGCTTTCGTTAAGAACAATTCAGCGTATTGAAGCGGGAAGTATGCTCAAAGGATTTACTTTAAAAACCATTGCGCAAACTTTACAAACTGAACCAGAAAGTCTTTTTGATAAAGCGGAAATTTTCAATGTTGAAAGAGCTAAAATCATTAATATTTCTGTTATGTTCGGACTTATAATTCCATTTGGAAGCATTTTCGTTCCGTTAATTTTAACTAATAAAACTAAAGATTCTAAAACCAAAGAAATAGGCAAACAAATTGTAGGTGTTCAAATTATTCTGAGTTTTGCGCTTGCCGTTTTACTTATTTTAAGTCCGTTTCTCCAAAAGGTTTTTTATCTAGAATTCCCACTTTTTCTAATACCTTTAATTGGTTCTCTTTGTTTAAAATTGATTGTCGTTGGTATAAATGGAATTAGTTTAAACCAAAAACAAGAATTAGCTATAAAACTGAAAAACAACTTCTTATAACTACAGTCATAAAACTGACGCAAAACTGTCGTATTGTTTTTGCACGAAAATCGGAATTGAACTCCGAATCTTGCAGAAAAATTTAGACATGAAAATATTCAAGAAAGTTGCAATCGTTAGTTTAGTTATTATCCTTTTATTTTTGCTGGGAGGTTATTTTTATTTTCAAAAGAAATTTACGCCATCAGAAAATTATTTAACCGTTTCTGGAACAGCAGAAAATATTCCGATGAAATGGATTTCTTCAAATGAAAACGCAAATTCTGCTTTGCTTTTTCCAATAAAAATTAATGGAATCAATCAAACCTTTTATATGCAATTTGATTCGGGTTCTCCAATTACGGTTTTCTATAAAAATTCGTTAGAATCGATTTCCGAAAAATATCGAAATCAATTGAAATTAAATTCTGAAAAAAATCAAATTGCGATGCATTTTAAAATTGGAAAATTGAATGTAATTTCCAGCAGTTTTGAAGTTTTAAATTATGGAAATAAAGTAGATTTTGAAGATTTGAATGCTCAAAATATAATCGGAACAGTTGGAACCGATTTATTAGAAAAACGAATTACAATTTTAGATTTTAAGCAAAATCAATTTTCATTTATAAATCAAATTAAAGAAAACAATTTTACAGATTTTGAATTCAAAAAACGAAAAATTTTAATTTCGGCAAAAGTAGAAAAGGAGAATTTAAAATTGCTTTATGATTCTGGAACAAGCGGTTACGAATTGATTACAACAAAAGAAGTTTGGAAAAAATACAAAATCGAGAATAGTAAACTAAAAACAGAAAAAGGAAATTCGTGGGGAAATACGTTGTCGGTTTTTACCGCTTCCGCGAAAAAGCAAATTCAATTCGGAAATTTAAACTTAAAGCTTTCTGAAGTGACGTATATTGAAGGCACGTCTGAACTGCAAAAATTTCTAATGAAACGTTCTGGAATGCAGGGAATGATAGGAAATAAACTTTTCCTAAATCATAAACTAATTCTAGATTGCAAAAACGAAAAATTTAAGCTGGAATAAAAGTAAAATTAGACGGTAAAAACAATTAAAAATTGATTTCAATAATACTGTTAACGTTCTCTATAAAAACCTCAGTATCTTTAATTTCTTGTTTTATTGTCAAATGATGATCTGTTAAATTGTATTGATCGATCATGTCTTTTTTCAAATATTTTATCATCGATTCCAAACTACGCGTGTCTGTATGAGATTGTCTTTCTAATTCGCGCTGTTTACTTTCCAGATAATTTAAAGTTTCTTTTAACCTTTGAACGTTTAATTTTCCTGTCATATGCTACTTAAAATTGAATAAAAAACAATAGTCAGGAATGCAGTAAGATTCAGTTCTTCCAAAAACTACATTTTTCGAATTTACCTCATTCCCAACCATTGTATTCCCACACTTACGTTGGTTTTGAATATTTGGTTTTGAAGAAAATTCATTTTTTTTAATGATTTAAATTCACAAAAAATAAAACATTGAAATACAAATATTTACAAACAAAAAAAGTTTAAAATTTTTTATAATTAAAAGGAATGAATGCGATTACAAAACATTTTTGGTAAATAAAACACAACTTTCACAATCTCAAAACATTACCCAAAATCTATCAAAATTGTGAATATCTATTTGAAGATTTAACTATTTATTTTCCTGTAAAATTTATCTTTGACATCCTTAAAATTTATAAGAAGATGAGTGTAGTTTGGTACGAATGCAAAGTAAAATATAGAAAAACAGACGAAACTGGCGGACAAAAAGTATTAACAGAACCGTATTTGGTTGATGCTTTGTCTTATACAGAAGCTGAAAAAAGAATCAACGAAGAAATGGCGGCTTATATTAGTGAAGAATTTAAAATCACGAATATAAAAGTGGCTAATTATGCTGAAATTCATCCGTTTGAGAATGCAGATAGATGGTTTAAATCTAAAGTTTCTTTAATTGCTTACGACGAAGAAAGCGGTAAAGAACGCAAAACGAGTATGTATATGCTTATTCAGGCAAATGATGTTCGCGAGGCTTTTGACAACACGATTCATGTAATGAAAAATACAATGGGCGAATATTCTATTCCGGCAATTGCAGAATCACCAATTATGGATGTTTTTCCTTATTTCAGCGGTGAAGAAGGCGAAACAGAAATGCTAGAAAGATTTAATGCTTTGAAAGCTTCTAAACCAGAAAGACCAGACGAAGAAGTTGTCGATCATATGGAATTTGAAACGGCTACAGAAGAATAAAAATTCACAAAAGCTTCAGAGAAATCTGGAGCTTTTTTATTTTCAGACATTGCCGTTGTTCTCGTTTTTCAAATCAAAATAAATCTTATATTCGCTATACCATTATACTGAAATCAAACCACTTACTGCAAAACCAAAAACTCCATGACCAAAAAAACACTAATTTTAATTGGGTTTATTCTATTAAAGTTTATTCTGCAATATGTTTTAATTAGTCCCGAATACGATTTGCAACGCGATGAATATTTACATCTCGACCAAGCACATCACACTGCCTGGGGATTTTTATCGGTTCCGCCTGTAACTTCTTGGTTTTCTTGTATTATTTTATTGCTTGGAAATTCTGTTTTCTGGGTCAAGTTCTTCCCTGCCCTTTTTGGCGCTTTAACGCTTTTGATTGTCTGGAAAACGATCGAGCTTTTAAAAGGAAATTTATACGCTCTAATTCTGGGCGCTTTATGTGTTTTATTTTCATCTCTATTGCGACTTAATACGTTATTTCAGCCGAATTCATTAGATGTTTTGTGTTGGACAGCGGTTTATTATGTTTTAATTCAATACATAAATTCTGAAAACACCAAATGGATTTATTTTGGAGCAATTGTTTTCGCTTTTGGATTTTTAAACAAATACAACATTCTATTTTTATTACTCGGATTATTTCCTGCAATTATAATTTCGAATCAACGAAAAATGTTGCTGAAAAAGCAGTTTTATTTTGCTTTAATTTTCGGAATAATGCTGATTCTTCCTAATTTGGTTTGGCAGTACCGAAATCATTTTCCGATTGTGCATCATATGAAAGAATTGGCCGCAACGCAACTGGTAAATGTTAATTTGGGAGATTTTATAAAAGAACAAATTCTCTTTTTTATAGGCGGATTATTTGTCATTTTAGCCGGACTTTATGCCGTTTTATTTTATAAACCACTCAAAAAATACCAAGTCTTTTTTGCTTCGTTTTTATTTACACTTTTCATTTTTATTTACTTTAAAGCAAAAGCTTATTATGCAATTGGTTTGTATCCGATTTACATTGCTTTTGGCGCTGTATTTTTATCTGAAGTTTTAAACGAAGGCTGGAAACGTTACTTAAAACCCGTTTTTATTTTACTTCCAATTTTATTCTTTATTCCGATGTATAATATTGCTTTTCCAAATAAAAGCCCAGAATATATGGTGGCAAATCCGGAGAAATATAAAAAACTGGGAATGCTTCGCTGGGAAGACGGAAAAGACCATCAATTGCCACAGGATTTCGCCGATATGGTGGGCTGGAAAGAATTAGCTAGAAAAACAGATTCTTTGTACGCTTTGATTCCGAACCAAAAAGAAACTATTGTAATTTGTAATAATTACGGACAAGCGGGCGCGATTAATTATTATACAAAAAAAGGAATTAAAGCCGTTTCTTTTAATGCCGATTATGTAAATTGGTTTGATCTTTCTATTCCGTACAAAAACTTAATTCGTGTAAAAGAGTTTGATGAAAACAACGAAGAGCTAAAAGAAACTTCGCCTTATTTTGAAACGGCAACAATTGGCGGCCAGATTACAAATCAATATGCTAGAGAATTTAGAACTACAATTTTTGTTTTCACGAATGCTAAAATCGATATTAACACACGATTAGAACTAGAAATCAGAGAAGCAAAAAACTATAATGACAAATGATTGATTTCACGAACATTACTTATTTAAAAACAGGAAATCAAAAACAACAATTGGCTTTTGAGGTTTTGACGAAAAATATGATTTTTGAAAAATTGGCAGATTTTGATCCGATTTTGGTTGGTACCATTCCGATAAACATTGATATTGCAAACAGCGATTTGGATATTATTTGTTGTTGGAAAAACAAGTCCGTTTTTATTGAAAAAGTGCAAGAGTTATTCGGAAATGAAAATCATTATACGATTCAAGAAAACCGAATCAATAATCAAGAATCTATTGTTGTAAATTTCTTTATTGATGATTTTGAAATTGAAATTTTCGGACAAAATATTCCCACTCAAGAACAAAATGGCTACAAACATATGCTGATTGAACACCAAATTCTGGATTCAAAAGACGAAAACTTCCGATTAGAAGTCATTAAATTGAAAGAAAACGGCATAAAAACCGAACCTGCTTTTGGTTTGCTATTAGGCTTAACAGGAAATGTTTACGAAGAATTATTAGAGTTTAAGGTCTAAGAAAAAGCGTCCTTTTCGTCTATTCTAAAAAATAAATTTCCAAAATAACTTGCAAAACCACATTTAGTGTGTATCTTTGCACCCGAAACATCGCGGGATAGAGCAGTAGGCAGCTCGTCGGGCTCATAACCCGAAGGTCACAGGTTCGAGTCCTGTTCCCGCTACTAAGAGAAAAAGCTTCAGAGAAATCTGGAGCTTTTTTTGTTTATCTTTAAGCGTTCACGAGCGGGACGCTCGCGCTAGCTAAGGATTATCAATAAACTAACAAACAGGTTTTTAACGGATGGAAAATAAAAAAAGAAATTTATTAGTTTTATTTGTGTTTTTATTGATTCTATCGTGCAATACAACTAAAGTTCCAAATCAAAGTATAGTCGAAAATCAAATTATTGTTGCTTCAACTCAATGTGGAAGTTATGAGGTTAAGGACAAGGAAACTACAATTGGTTATATTGTTAAACCCTTCGTGGTAAAGGTTGATAGAGCGCAGGAAATAACAAAATTTGAAAGGAAGTTAAACATGAAATATAAACATAAGTTCAATAAAGATTATAGGACTTACGTTTTTACTACAGATAGAGCTGAAGATACTATTTTAATGACCTTGTTTTTATCAGCAAAGCAAGTTAAAAATATCCCTAACTGGAATTGCGAATTACAAGAGGTCGATACTTATCCAAAAAGTTCAGAATGGATTTTCTACAATTGTTCAAAAAATCGTTTTAAAGTACCAACAGACCCAGATTAAAATCCGAAATAAGATCGGTAATCTAGTATATATGCAATGGTTGGTTTTAACAACTAAACTAAAAGATAAAATGACATCATTTTAATATCATAGTTTAACTTTTTTATAAACGAATATAAAGGAATGTTTCTAATATAATTTATGCAGATAAAATTTCATTAAAATCATAAAAAAAGCGGTTAGATATTTGAATGCTTCCCGCTACTAAGAGAAAAAGCTTCAGAGAAATCTGGAGCTTTTTTGTTTGATGCCCATTTTAAACACTTTTCATTCACGAGCGGGACGTTCGCGCTAGCGGTGCACATTTACTTGATACAAACTATTTTTTCGGTTGTACAAATAAATTCTTCTAAAATAAATTTTAAATTCGTGTAAAGTATTCAATGAAAAAACTTCATGTGAAAATAGTTAATTCTTTAAACAATCCTTTATCTTAATATTAACAACAATGTTTGACGATATAAATCTTATTTCATGGTGGGAAGAGCTGCCTTCTAATCAGAGAAAAAATTTGATTGCCAATTTTGATTTTTATACAAAAAAAATTGACATAAAGCCATATAATGATTTATATAACCAATATAAAACTGTATTTGGTATCGGCATACGAGAAAGACTTAATAATTTTGACGTAAATGAAAAAAATTTAAGAGAATTGATTAACATAAAGAGTTTAGTAATTAACCATGACTCCTTTATAGATTTTTCTATTACGAGAGTATTCAAAAACCTTGAAAGTTTATATTTCAAAAATGATACAGTTGAAAATTTAAAAACTTTAGAAAACACTAACATCAAGATATTATCTCTCTCATGTGCAAAACTTAATGACATAGTGGGAATAGAAAAATTTGAAAATCTTGAACAAATAAAATTAATATACTGTTATAATTTAGTCAATCTTAATTTAATCGCAAATTGTCCAAAAATAATTAAGGTTAATATATCTTATTTAGGGAGTCTATCATTGTTTGACAAACTCTTAAACGTAGATGAAATTATTATTAATAAAAACATGATGTATCCCAATGAAATAGAACATATTCTCTACAAGTATAAATTTGAATATGAGAATAAACTATACAAATTTACTGAAGACGAAACTGAATTTATATTGAATAAGGCACATGACAAACAAAAAGAAAACTACGTTGGTTTAATCTTGTCGAAAAAATATTCAGTCTATATTAAAAGCTTTACAGAATGGGCTCTTAGAAAAAATTAATTCCTATGCTGATGCGAGCGTCCCGCTCGTGTGCACATAAAATCAATCCTAATGAATTTAAAACTTTGCATTCACAAGTAGGACGCTCGCGCTAGCGATGAATGTAGTTGTAACTTTTAGCGATTTGTTATTTCTGCTTTTTGTCTTCCGTTTTAATTTCTACAAAATCTTCATTTTTGGTAAAATATTCTAATCCTAAAACTAAAAGTATTGCACTTGCATTATACACTTTCTGCATTATGATTGCCGAGGACAGATAACCAAATCCAAATAGGAAAAAGAAAACGTAAAAAGTCAATAAACAAATAATACAGCAAAATTTAAGAAAATGAAGTTTTGACTTTAAGACGAATATCGTAATTGTGAATAACCCAAATAATGTTAAAATGATCGATATTGTTCCGACGTCATGCAACGGCGTAGCAATCAAAAAAATAAGTAACAGGTTGGCAAAACCTATATATTTTAAAATAATCGCCCATTTTGAATCTATTTTTTTTGACATATGAATAAAAAAAACGCCATAACCAATCGATTGAAATGCCATTCCGATAATTGCCCAAATTCTACCAGGATTTTCTGAACCGTTTATCGCTGTTGCTGCAAACAAGTTGCTTACGAAATTCTTTGACCACCCAAATCCTATGGATTTATTGTCGAGCAATGAGCCGCCTGGATAAAGTGACGCTGCTATTACTATAAAAATCACAGAAATCACCATAGAGATCAAAATCGAACATTTATTAACTAATTCTTTCATTGTTAAAATTTCTATTTGTAGACTAATTGATTTGCTCCAGATTATTAATGTTTTAGTTGTGTGTATTTAATTTTATTATTATTTAGATTTTGAGTTATTGATTTCCTAATACAAATCAATTCTATCACAAATAAATGAAACATAATTATTGACTTCTATATCACTCGGTAAAGGAATATCAAGTTCTATTATAAATTTACCAATCTTTACTTGATTCTTACTTTTATCAATAACTTCTCCAGATAATTTATATCCAAAATCTGATGCTCCTTTTTCAACCAAAAATCTTTTTTCTCCATTTACACGATATATTTTTTTAGCGTTTAAAGCATACAATGGCAAAGTTATTTCATCTCCAATTTTTTTATTTAAAGGATGTGAAAAACAGATTATATTAAAATTATCGTCAAAAAGATATACTTCAGCTTCTTTTCCTTCTTGTGAAAGCCAATTAATTTTAATGATCTCAATCATAGGTTGTAATTTTAATATCCAATGATAAAAATTCTTTTTTTATCAAAAATCACATAAGAATTAATCACATTAAGAATAACCGCATTCTTTTCTTCTTCAAAAAGGAGTATTGGAATTTTAACATACACATTCATATCATCTGAAATATTAATTGGTACTAGACAAATCTCAGGTTTTATATTTAAATCTTTATAAAGTTCAACAAGTTTGTTTGATTTAAAAAGACTAAAGTCATTATTGCCAAGTAAAAATTTGACTCTGTTTGATTTCGATATATTAACTTCTGAAACTTCGTTACTAAATTTCACAATATCGTGTAAAGGAGTCTGTGAATAAGCAGACATAAAAACAAAGTAAAAAAACAAATTTTTTTTCATATAATCTTTAAAACATATCTCTTTCAGATTCTTCGATTGAAATTAAATCATAAGATGCGAAATCTTCTAAATCAAAAAACAAATCATCTATATGATTGTATTTTTTGACTTTATGACGTGACCAATTTTCATTAGCTGGTATAAAGTCAACTTCAAATTGATATTTGGAAAAAAAACAAATGGTAATATAAAAATCTAATCCAGAACTATCTATTCGGACAATATATTCATCAATGCTTTTGTTGTTTACAATTCTTAGTGAAAATTTTTTAACAAAAAGTCTTATTCGACTTTTTTGATTTAGATCCAAAATAAAAAAACTGCTCAAGTTGTTTGTATTTAATAAGATTTTGCAAATATTCAATATAATCAAAAGCATCTTGCACATTATCAAACTGCTTTGAAGTAGTTTCATAATTTAAATATTGTTTATTACTATAAGCAGCGTTATTTAAGACTTCATCTGCATAGTAAACATATATCTTCTGATTAAATCCTAAATAGATACCATTACTAAAATTGAATCTACATTGATTTTTTGAAAAATCAGCTTCATAATCTAAATACTTGAGTTCCTCTTTCTTACTTAATGCATTTAATACTTTTATGTTAAAATTTTCTAATTTACTATCTACCATTATTCAACAAGTTAGTTCGCTTGGGTACGGAGAATTTTAAACTCTTTAAAAGCAAAAAGACAAAAAAACAACCAGCAGGTCATATCATTTTTTTTAATTTCACATCAATCGTATTATTTTCAAATAGTTACAACTATATTTTATAAAAATTCCTAATCTGAAACACTACCCAGTTTTCTACTAAAACAAAATGACTAAATTTATGTTAATTACAAATGTCATTATAATATCCATAAAATAAATAACCAAAAATACTCAAGAAAAGAATTGTAAAAATCAAAACTATTTTAATGTTTTTTTTAAAATCAGATTTGATCCAAAATTTTAGAATTAAAATTTCAATGATAATCAGAACTATATACTGAATTAATAATGTTTCTGCTATAATATAAAACTGTGTTTTTATCTGACTACAATCTATCTTGGGAGAAGTTCCTATAAGAATAGTTTGCAGACAAAATGAGATCAACAATAAAAAACTAGTTAAAAATATTTGTTTTTTCATAATTTACTAATTAGTAGGATCCATATTCCAGTTAACTCGAGACATTCCCCCCTGTTTTTACTGTCCAATCTGAAGATACATCATTAGTCTTCATATATAAATACCTCGCCCCATAATAACTCAAATTCGTCTCGATATCCAATTTCCTTACCATTAAACAAGTAAGGAGAACTAAATGAAAAAGAATGATCTTCAAACAAAATCTCTCCAAAAGCTAAAATGATTTCTCGGCCAGCCTTCTGGTGGTTCATGGTTCTCTTCTACAGGTTTTATTACTTCACTTGGATATGGATCACCTGTAAACTCAGGCTTGGCATAAATTCCCTGCTGTGTTGGCGGTACGTGTCAATTTATATCAATTAGAGGCGTGAGTTTGTCCAAAGTGACTTTCTACAGCTAACATAATAAATGGACCAATGTAAATTTCCTTAGTTGTACAAGCATTTGTAAATTTTAAATTAAAAAGATATGAATTCTTCGTTTTGGTATTCTTTATTACATCGTCCGCACATTTATTTCCTTCCCATAAAATAACTTTATTTGTTTCTAAATAAAACCATCCAGCTATTATTTCTCCTGTATATTGCACTCCTATCATCCTTCCACTTAAAAACCATAAAGAGAAACATATTACAAAATAAAACAACATTTTTTTTATTTTATTTCTATAAAAGTATATGCTAAAAACGGTAATAATATATAAAAACAAAACTATCCATTTATTAGTTACAAAATATTGCATAGTAGAACCAACACTTCCTCCAGAGAATAGCAGTGTACTATTTTCTGAATCAAAAAATAAATAAGACATTATTGTCATTATAAGACAAATTAAAATCAAAACTATAAATATTACTTTTTTCATTACAATTATTTTAGTGAATTTGTATACCGACTGGAATTGAATTATTTTTTCGTGAATCTGGCTTGGTTATAATTTTCTTATCTTTTACTAAAGTAGCCGAGGTTGAACCATCAAAAGAAACTGCATTGTTATATCCATTTTTTATTAACTCATTTCTAATCGCATCTAATGTTAAACCTTCAACTCCATTTTCTTGCGAAACGATCATAAAGTTTCCTTTGTTATCAAATGCAAGAATTGTTTTACCTACTGTAGAATTGTTTTGCAAAGGAAATCCGGCGCTACTATTCTGAATCATTTTACCCTTCTTATCAAATTTCTTTGTTTCGCCATAAGGCATCCCATTTATTATTAATGGAATACCGCCGCCAAAACCAATTTTTGAATCGGAAGAAGGATCTCCAAGTCCTGCTGACCAATTACCACTTTTGCTTTGAGATACAAAATAACTATTTGAACTCCTACCTCCGGGTTGAGTTCTTCCATTCGCCACTGTCAAACCTTGAGTTTGCATATCATCCATATCAACATTTGAACCTGTATAATAACTTGCCTTTGCTGAATAAGTTAACATCTCATATTGTTGCATATTTACAACATATTCATTTGCTCGCTTGGTATCAGATTTTAAAGCAGCATCTGTAAAAGTTCCTCCTGAAGATCTTCTAACAACATTTGCAACAGGGCGTAAAAAATGAATAAAATGAACATTATTTTTTACGTAAGGTGGATCACCTGGAAGCATACCATCAGGATCAATAAATCTGACAGGATTATTAAACGCATAAACATAGCTTCCTACGTTAGGCATCTCTTCCTTCATTGGATCAACATTCAACCACAAGCTAGTCTTCATATCTAAATACCTCGCCCCATAATAACTCAAATTCGTCTCTCTATCCAATTCCTTACCATTAAACAAGTAAGGTGAAGAAAAACTAGACGAATGCTCCTCAAACAAAACCTCTCCAAAGGCAATATACTCCACATGCTGGCTTATGCTTCCGTTTCGAGTTGTAATATACGAAGTACTTCCCAAATGATCAGGATGAAAATAAAAAATATCATTTTCTGGCATTCCAGTTCCTGTGAAACCTTCTCCTCCTTTTACGGTTGTAGGTTCAACAGGAGGCCCAAATTGTACTGGCGGTCCCGGCACATCGCCAGGTGCATTAAAAATTGGGTTTCTTGGCCAGCCTTCTGGTGGTTCTTGATTTTCTTCTACAGGTTTTATGACTTCGCTTGGATATGGATCGCCTGTAAATTCTGGCGTTGCATAAATTCCCTGCTGTGTTGGCGGACCTGGTGGTACTCCTAAACTTTTTACATAAGTATCTAATGCTTTCTGTTGTTCTGCTGTTAGTTTGCCATAATTTACACCTCCAGCTGTTATTTTTAAAGGCTGTGCAAAAGTTCCGTTACCCAGTTTGCTTACAATGCGTCCTGCTCCTTCAAAATAATGCTTGGTAAACTTCCCTTTACTAATCACAAAATATGGAGAAACATAACCCGTGTAATCATCGGTATGTACAATTGTTGCTGCCGTTTCACCGTTTATGGCTACATTTTGAGAATCGCCCGAGCTTTTTATTACTCTTTCTCCTCCGGCATCATAAGTGTATTGGTGAATTCTTCCGTTATCGTTAATTCCCATTAAGCGGTTTTCTTCATCCCAAGTCATTTTTCTGAAACTTTTTTCTTCGGTATAACTTGTTGGGTTTCCGTTTCCGTCATAAACATATTGCCTAGGCTCGGTTTTACCTGCTTCAGCAATTTTATTTGGTGCGTTTGGATGCAGTTCGTTATCGTAATTATAATCTAACACATAACCTTTCTGCTCATTATTTACGGTATGAATTAAATCTTTCTTTGTAATGTTGTGCATTTTGTTATAGCTCATATTAAGCTCATAACTCGCTTTGGTAAATTCACCCTGATATGTTGCTTTTGCCGATTTTAATCTATAAAAATCATCGTATTGATATTCGTGCGCAGAAGTTCCGCCTAAAGTATTATTAACAATTGGCGCGGTATTTTTTATACTCAATACATTTCCTACCAAATCATAACCATATGCATTATTCATAACTTGCCTTGCTCCACTTTTTACCTGCAATTGCTGTAATCTACGCATAACAGGATCGTAGGTATAATTGGTTTCGGTGTCGTTTCCGTATTTTAAATATTTACGCTGTTCAAATTCGTCATAACTTAATTGTTTTATGTAGTCATACGTATGACTTTCTTTTTTACCCTGCATGCTTTGCAAATTTCCTGCACGATTATAAGTATATTCTACCACTTCGCCGTCGGGATAGGTCATTTTCTGAATACGGTTCCAAGTATCATATTCATATTGAGAGATATAGGTTTGTATATCTGTAGGTGTAATGCGAAGGGTGCGAATTTCTTTTTCAACTTCTCCTAATTTTCCATAGAAAAATTCCTGTCCGCCACTGGCATCTTGCACAAACCATAATCTTCCTCGACGAGATGCTGTTCCGTCTGCTTTACCGTAATTGTACTGCACATTATTCTGCGGATTTTTAGGATATTTTATACTTTCTAAGCGATTGTAATTGTATTCGTATTGTATCGCTCCGCCGTTCGGGACTGTATTTTTAATATCTTGTGTAATACGAGTGGTTAAGTTTCCTGCCAAATCATACTGCATGATTGTTGTTCCTGCATCTGGATGCGTAAATTCTACACGTCGTCCTAACCAGTCGTAACTGCTTTTGGTAATATGATCCATCGCATCGGTTACTTTGATCATTTCTCCCAATGCATTTGTATCAAATTTTGTCAACAAATCGTTTTGCATGCTCGCCAAATTCTGCCCAGTTACATCTGTATATGTTTGGCTTGTTTTGTTTAATGCATCTGTTTGTGTTGTACGCAAAACAGGAATTCCATCATAATCTTCTATAGCAAAAACTGTTGTATTGGTACTTCCGTCTGGCAATGTTACTTTTACTGCTCGACTTATTTCATCGTATTCTGTTTTTGTTGGCGTTACGTTTGATACTGCCGTACTAAAATTGTTGTCGACTGTTGTGGTCGTTGTTGGATAGTAACTTGTTGTTGCTCTACCCAATCCGTCATAAATTATTTTCCCTGATATGATTTGAGCTTCCTGATCTGGACTTCCTGCTTGAGTAAACAAACTTGCAGTTTTCTTTACCTGCAATGCTCTTCCTAATCCGTCTGTATAGGTAAAAGTCTCAATGTCTTTATCAAACTCTGGATCGTAATTTTTAGTTTTCGCATACGGTACTTTGGCTTCAGGAAAATATTCATACGCAATAGTGTACGGTTTACCAGAAGCAATTTCGTAAGGTGCTTTAATCGTTGCCATACGTCCTTTTGCGTCTATGGTATAAATCGTACTTTGGTCGTTACGGTCGGTTGTTTTTAAAGGTATTCCGAAACGATAATCGTATTCCATTTTATTCTGATACCCAAAAGCATCTTTTATTTCGGTCATGTATTGATAATTTTCTGTATCAAACACATATTCTAATGTCATGCGTTGTGCTTTGTGATTTGCTGGACCTGTAATTTTTTGCAGGTTTCCGTAAGTATCATAAGCAATATCGGTAATCGCAATTTTATCTGCGGCAGCGTAGTTTTTAATCTGAGTTACTTCTGCCGTAGTCGTATTGATTGTGGTCGCTCTTTTTCGTTTTAAACCTTCTGTTGTAAATACTTCCAATTGTTTTGGAATTCCGCCGTAATAAGGCGTAGTACTTTCGTAATAACTGATTTTTGCTGTTACTTTATCATCGGCAGAACCGTTTCCTAAATCTTCGTACTGAATAATATTTCCGTTAGCGTCATAAGTATTAAAAGTATTAGTTTCTAAATACTCACTTCCTCCTTCGTATACTTTTTGATTGGCGTGAATTAATCCAACGAAAATTCTTTTGGCATCGCAAGAAGGTAAATTCAACTCTGAAACTGGAATCATTGCTTGCGTTGCCACATCAACAAAACTATATTCGTTTTCAGACTCTTGACGCATTTTGTCGTTTTTGTCTAAAGCATAACTGTGTTTTAAAAGATTTTTTCTGAAATAATCCTGATTGTAAAATTCCTGAACGCTGGTCATAAAAACCGAATTATCAGCCGCATCAATTTGTTCCTGAATTACTTTTCCGAATCCGTAAAACTCTCTTTCACGACGATCCTGAAAACCGTCTTCGTATCTGAATTTTGCAATAGAATGATCAATTCCGTCGCCCGCATGTCCGTCAAAAACATCTACAGATTGTAAAACCCATTTTGCTGACGGGTTTTCGTAACTTGGTTTTAAAAGTTCATAATCTACTGTATAGCTATTTCCTGCACCGTTTGTTACACTTTTTAATTTGTTGGTTCTTTTAATGTTCGAAAGCTGTACGGTTAAATGGTTATCGTCTTTAGAAACGATATAATCTAAATTACCATCGCCGTTGATATCCATATAAGTTCCCTCAGAACGGCTTGTACTCCATCCTTTACTTCCTCCGACAGTTGGAGTAATACGCAATAACCAAACCGTAATATCGAATGAAAAATTAGCATTCATTCCGTAACTCACCCCTTTGTTCAGATTCATTTCTGAAAACTTTGGATATACAATTGGAGTATCAAAAGAATCTCCTAAGTTAAATGCAACACGCATTGTATTGCCTTGATAACTTATTTTATCAGCCAATCCGTCTCCATTGATATCCATAAACGATTCATCAACATCTGATTCTGATCTTGCATAGTTGGCACCTCCGGAAATAGATCCTTGTTTGATACTGAAACCTAATCCAGCACTCCAATCTGTTGAAAATCCTTTGTTTAAACTTCCTAAATTCCAGTTTCCTCCTGGCACAAATCCGTAACCTGTGTTTAATAAAACATCACCCGAATCTGTTATTTTATCTGGAAGTCCATCTCCGTTGATATCGCTATGAATCATTTTTGCACGGTCTGTTCCTTTTCCTTGTGAAGCACTTACAGAAATTTGATCTTTTGCTTTTTCAGCTTCTTCTTCAGCACAAGTTCTCGAAGCTTCACGCTGTGCCGCCACTTTTCCAACTGTAATTCCCAAACCACTTTTAGCACTACCGTGACTGTAACTTCCACCAAAATTAGGACCTTCAGATGTTGTTACAGCATGGCTAAAATTATCTCCTAAATTGATTACCTCATCTGAAATTTTTCCAACCGGCGCTGTTAACTGTACATTTCCTCCTCGAATATAATCTGGAAATCTATCTCCGTTAAAATCACTCATCGTTTGGGTTACATACGAATCTCCATCAATAGATTTACTATAACCTACATTTGCAAATCCCGCAGAAGCTCCAGCAGAAATACTTTTACTTTTACTTTCGCTAATCATATCAAGCGCAGAAGTGCTTCCGCCTTGCAGATTTGGAAGCGAAAAATCGGTGTAGTCTGCAATATCATCTTCTCCTAATCTAACAACTCCAATTGTTTGTCCTTTGATATAAATTCCATCTTCAAGACCTTCCCATTTTGTTTTTGTATAAGATGGATTTAACGATACAAAATAATTATTTGCCATTTCATATCCTTTTCCGTCATAATTTTCGGGATCCGTATTATTTAAATCGGGTTCATTATTATAAGCATCTGATTGCTTTAACTGAGTTTGATCTATTGTGTTAGAAGCTAAAGTTCCGTTAATGACAAATCCGCCCCATTGACGATGATACAATCCAAAAGTTCTTTCATCGGCAGTCAGAAGACTATATATTGAAAAATCATCAGAAGCCTTATTGTAAATTACATCATCCGTTAAGTCGGCAAGATCTTTTAAATCAGTTACCTGAACCTGAATATTTAAGGCATTCGTTTTTGGATAATTTTTGATAATTGTAATAGATTGCTGATTAGAAATTGTCATTTCTAATTGAATCGGAATGCCCGCAATTGCTTCGGGATAATTAACGGCATTATCAAATGCATTATTAATTAATACCAAAGTTCCTGTGGTAATTTGATAACGATTACGGGCCAATAAAACGTTATTTTGTTTAGCCGAAATAATTACTTCACCATTATAATTATTAATATTTCCTGGATACTGAAACGGAGTTGCCAATATTAAATCCTGTGGCAATATGCTTAATTTTACTTTGCCATTTACTGTAGATGTTACACCAGATGTATTATAATTTCCTTCTCTTTTATTGTATAATAAATGAGAAACTTCCATTGGAACTTCTTCTGTTACGCCACCTGGATAAGCTGGCACAGTAACCGTTGGTGCAAAAGAAATCGTCTGCCAATTAATGTTAGTTGCGGTTTCTAAAGCTAAACTAATCTGTGTTTCTGCCTGAAATGCTGGCAGAGAAACAGAAGCCAAATTAAAGGAAGCAACTTCATTTGCTAAAAACGTCTTTTCGAAAACAACTACCGAAGGACTACTCTGATCCAAATAACTTTTAGTAATCACTAATTTAATGTGATCTGAAGTTACTGGTTTATTTAAAATTCCTTTCAATACAACATTTCCAGCAGTTGGAACCGCTTTTCCTGCAACAGAACTACTAAAAAAATCCCTACTTGGCTGATAAGTAGCTAAAGAATATAAATTTGCATCTTTTAAAGAAGACGGAACTGTAAAATCGCTTTCTGCTAAATTTCCGTTTATATCCCTGTCAAAATGTTTGATCTGCGTATAAGTAACAATCGGATTCCAAAGAACAGTGTCAAAATTTCCATCTTTTACAGCACTAACTCTAAAATACAATCGCTCTCCTTTTTCTACAGAAATTGAAGTATTTTGTTTGGTTTTAATAGCATAGTCTGTTGCTCCAATAGCTTCATTCCAAACTAACTGATTTCCTTTTTGAAAATATAAATGTACACCATCTGCTTTGTCATCTCCTGCGTTATTTACATATTCTGCACGAGCTTTAATGCGTTCTGGTGTTGATTCTTGAATTAATTGATATTGATGCGAAACAGAAACGATTCCTTTTACAGGAGCTTCCCACATGCGTACTACATCGTGCAGCGGGTTTTGTTTTTCAATTTCTTCTGCTGAGATTGTGGTATATCCTGGAATTGCAATATTTCCTCCTCCAAAAACTGGCGAAGGTGTTCCTGTACTATTCGTCTTGAATGTTGGAACTCCATTTTCTAAACGGTTGTAATATACTTGTCCGTTTCGAACAAAATCAACCAGACCGTCTCCGTTAAAATCCATGAAATAGGCTTTGGTTTTATTGGTAGAACGCTGCTGATCGTATCCAATATTACCGTATTTCAAATTTAAATCAACACCCCAGTTAAATGAAGTAGATTTAGAAAAACCAACGTCATTAATATTAATTTCTTGTAATTCGCCAAAACCCAGCTGACCTGAACCTGCTAAATTTTTTCGGTAATAAACACCATCTTTATTTCTAAACACCTTATCTGGCAATCCATCTCCATCTAAATCTTCTAGAACAGCCGCTGTTTCAGATTTCCCCCAACTGTTTCCTCCATGACCCCCGACTGTAAATCCTTTTAAACTTCCGGTATTTGTCGCTAAACCAATTCCAAGTCTATAACTTATACCTTCTGTAGTTCCTTCTGTACTGCTTACCAAAGAGTGTTTCCCTGAAAATAATACATCACTAAAAGATGGAATCGAAGTATTTCTTAAATTATCATTAGGAACACTCCAAGTTTGCTCTGGTCCAAACGGATTGTATTTTCCAGATGCATCACGAATGTCATCAAAATAATCTAAGGTATTGGTATAGAATGATTTTGACTCTGAGTCATATTCTGAAATTGATTTTAAAAGCGTTTTCTTAAAAGCGCCTTCTTTATAATTCAACTCATAACTGCGAACCAGATCATTTTTGTAACGAACTTCAATTTTTCGCAACAATTGATTGTTCAGCTGCTTAAATCCTAATCTTGCCGAAACCTGAACATCTGAGCGATTTGCTTCGCCTAAATCTGAGTTTTTTACGAAAGTAACATTGTAATTTCCTTTTTGAGATCCAAAACCAGTATAATACACTTTTTTAAGATAGAGTTCTCCATCTCGTTTGTCGTATTCGTATTCTACTGTATTCCCTTTTAAATCGACTTGAAGACAAAGTGCCCAATGACCAACATTTCCATTTGCATCTTGCAAAACACCATTTGCAGATAATCCAGATTGTGTTCCACCGTAATAACTTGCTACTCCGCTTTTATCTTTTACAACCCAGTAATAATTTTTAGGCGATGATCCTTTACGAACAATCTGCTGAAAAGCTCCTTCTCTTCTTGGATAAAATTGTTTATCTGAAGTTCTGGCAATCCATTCGGCTCTGTGCGAATTCGGAATCAAAGCTTCGCCTGCAATAGCATAACTTTCTGTTTCATTTACTGCGTCATATCTTGGCGCTCCCCAACGGGTTTCTATACTTACTGACGGAGCCGAAATGTCCCAACCCATTCCTGCCCAACTGTGCCCGCCGTCACTGTCATATTGAAGATTTAAAGAAGGTTGCATACCTCCTCGCCCATTCGGAATTACGATAGAAAAACCGGTACTCATAGTTCCTCTTCCGTTTGCAGAAGGCGGCGCAATAGACTGAATTCCAACTAACGGACTTGCCGCTTTTAAATCTTTAATGCTTGTTGGCGTGTAACCCGAAGTCTCAGGAGATTCAGGCATTTTGATAATTCCTGCAATAAAATCGGTAAAATGAGTGGTTTTCGCCTTAATAATTCCTTGTTTAATATCAAGAGAATCTTTGGTTACTTCTTGCCAAAGGCGTTTGTTTTCGTCAAAATAAAATACATTAATGTCTTTTTCTGTATAACCTTCTGGAATTGTTTTTTTATCGTATGGAAGTGAAAGTGTAACGGCTTTTTCAAAAATAGTTCCGTGCGGAAGCAATCGAAAACCTGCATTTACAGCAGTCACATTGACCATCGCGGCGTTTAATGGCGCAATATCAATTTTACGTAAACCGCTTACCGAAACTTTTACATTATTTTTTAAAGCTCCAGCAGGAAAAACTGCCAAGAAATCTTTATATTCTAGAGAATTGGCTGTTTCAAAATTGATGTTTTTTGAAATGCGTTCTTTTGCATTTTCGATTGGTCTAAAACTTTCTACTTTGGAAAAATGGGCTACTTCTAATTTTTCGTTTACAATAATTCCTGAAACGGTTTCTTTTAAAACTGAAACAGATTCTCCAATATTTTCAGCATCCAAAACCAATTCAAACTCCGGCTGATTTACATCTACAGCAATTCCTGCAATAGTCATTTTTTTGATCTGCGAAGGAAAATTAGTTCCTTTAACATATAATTTGTTATCTGTTTTTAAAAGTGTAAAATTGGAATTATGGTTTCCATTTTTATATACTATTCGTACATTTTTAATTTTATATCCATTTGCAATTCCTTCAGGAGCAGTAAATAAAAGTACGTTGTCTCCTTTTCGCAATGATTTTTCAGAAAGTAATTCAGATTGAGCCGTCCATGCTTTATTAGAAGACAAAAACTGACCTCCAATACTTGGCTGATTATTTAAACTTCTTGAAATAGATGCCGCACGATCGTAGCCAAATAATTCATATTCTAAATAAGCATTTTCCTCTTTTGTCGGAAGTTCGTTTACCTTTAAATGAAAAACATTATCGTATGCATCATCAATATCATCGGTATTATTTACACCGATAATTCCTTCTTTAATATCTGCAGTAAATAATTTTGTGGTTTTATTTTCCTTTTTTAAAACAACTGCCGCATCAGAAACTGAAACCGTGTTTTCTTCTGCTTTGTTTTCAGAAAATAACGATGCCATTTTATATTCGCCAATATTAGCTGCAAACAAAAATGCACCTATCAAAAACACCAATATTATAATTTTATTTTTCATAATCAGGTTAAATCGATTTGGGTAATCGGTTTATGTTATTAATTAATTTGAAATAATTTTCTCTGTGTCAAATTATTTCACAATTACTTTAAAGGTTTTATTTCCAAAATCTGAACTCACATTTACCAGATACATTCCAGATGGTTCTTTTATACTATCTTCATGCAGATAGGTTTCGATCTGACTGTATTTCTTTTCTTTTAAAAGTGATCCTGTAAGCGAATAAATGCGAATGGATGCATCTGTTTTTTTCGGAAACTGCATTGCAATTGCAAACTTCCCGTCGGTAGTTGGATTTGGATATAAAATCAATATACTAGAATCTGTAAATTCTTTTCCGTCTGTTGCAACAGCAATCATTTTAGACGTTTTACATTCTTGTCCGTTTATCAATCGAAGCTCATAATTACCTGGCTGATCAATTAATATTTTCGGATTATCATCTAAAAAATTACCTTCATAAAACCATTGATACTGATAATTTCCAGCTTGCAAATCTTTACTCGCATCCAAAAGCAAAGCATTTCCGTCAGTAAGCAGATAATCTGATTTTAGATTCGGAAAAGTTCCTTCTTTATCGGCCACAAATACAGTTTCTGAATACAAATTTCCTTTTTTGTCTTTTACGATATAATCATAAGTTCCTGAAGAAAGCTGAACGCCACTCTGATTTTTTGCAGCTTGATTCCATTGTTTTACAACTGTTTCGCTTCCTTCTTTTTTTACGGTAACCGTAAACGGAGCTTCTCCGCCTTCAATTGTATAATTTAATTCGCCAGATCCAGAAACACCACAAACTGCTTCGGTTATCCAAACTCTGCTAAACATTTGCGGCGCTACTTTTAAAGTAAATTTTGCAGTTCCTGATTTATGTTTATTCCAGTCAAAATCTTTTAAAACCAATTTTTCTGTGCTCGAAGTACTTCCTAAACGAATATATTCTGAATCGTTTTCATCGTACTTTCCTTTTCCAGAATAATCCACTAACAGCCAATAAAATGTATCTTTAGGCAATGTTCCTTTTATAAAAGCAGGATTAAAAGTCCAATCTAAACTCAAATCTGTTGGGTTTGAATAATCCAGCTGCCATTCTCTAGAAACACCAATTGGTTCTCCCTGTTCTTGTTTTTTAACTAAAAGATTTTTTCCGTTGTCGCTCCAAAAAGCAAAATAATTGTTGGGAACTGTATTCGATTTACTTTTAACTTCAAAAGTCATCAAACCTTCGTCAATCATATTATTACTTTTAGGCTGAAATAATCCGCTGGCGTCGTCGCGTCCGACTGCAGTAATTGATGAGGTAAATCCTTTGTGTTTTTCAACATCCCAAATGGTTTCTCCTTGACTGTTTAAATAATTTTTGTTATCAAATTGCGAAAGTGAAATTCCGTACTTTATCGCTAAATAACTTGCCGCTTTCTGCGTTTCCAAACCTGACAAAACGCGGTTGTAAATCAAGATTTCGCTTATGTTCCCTTTAAAATCTTCTGGAGGAAGTTTCTCCATTTTTGATTTTTGACCAATAGTCAGCGAAGATAACTTTGCAACACTATCTGTAACATTCTGCTGAAAAAAATGAATATTAGCTTTATGAGGTTTTATTTTTTCCTGATAAGACTGATACGAATATTTTTTTAGGTCAACTAAACGTTTATTTGTAGCGGCAGAGATTATTTTTTGAGGATCATTAATCGTCCATAAAAACTGTTCTTTCAAACTGTCTTTGACTTTATAAACCATAAAAAGTGTCTGACGTCTTTTACTATTTACGCCTAATGGCACAATTAAAGAATCCACAGCAGTATCAAAAACAATACTTGGATTAAAGTTAAATGAAACGCCATTTTGTTTCTTAAGTGACAACTTTGCTTCTTTATTATCGATCAGACTTTCCCAATAATAACTTTCTCCCGTATTTCTGGACTTAATCCAAAAAAAGGGATCTGAAACCGCTCCTGGAACTATTTTACTTTGAGAAAAAGCAAAATCTGCCAATAAAAGCACTACTAAATTTACCAGTAAAAAAATCCTTTTATTCATAGTTTAAAGTGATTTTTATGATGAGGTTTGCTAGAAATTGCCTAAATCATCAAAGTCGAAAGAATAACCAATAATTAGTGAAATGCTATTGATTTTATTTTTGTTTTCGCTGTAGCGATGCCCGTTTTCTTCTGTCAGTAAAGCATCTGTAAGACCTAAAGCATATCTCGCGCCGATAGAAAGATTAGAATTAAATTCATATCCGGCTGATAAAACGCCGTAGAAATAATTTTTACCCGTTAAAGATTCCTTTAAAACTTTCTGAACATTTGCATCTGGTTCAAAATAAACTCCAGAATCTCCAAATATTTGCTGTGCATTTGATGTATATTTGATATTATCGCTTGCAATATTAAATCCTACATAAGGGCCAATTCCTAGATAAAAACCTTCTGTTGGATAAAATTTAAACTGCGCTCCGACATTGATATAACTATAACCAAAAGTCATCTTATATTTAAGTCCTTTTTCATCTTCATAATTCAAATCTGTTCCTTGTCCAGAATATGAAACCTCTGTCTGAATCGCTACTTTGGCATACGGATATTTCCAGTTGATGAAAAAACCGCCCATTCCGCCAAATTTTCCCTCTTCTTTTAAAGTATAACCTTCATAAATACCTTTTGGCACTATCACATCTGGAAGATTAGACATCTTTGAATAAATACCGCCTCCGAAAAGACCATACGTAATTTCTCTGTCACCTTGTGCAAAAAGAGAATTTGCGCTTACTATTACAATAAGCAAAATAATTTTTTTCATTTTTTAATAAATTACCATTGATGAAAACTATAACCCAACGAGAAACAAAACACGCTACTTTTGTTTTGATTTTCTATAAATTGAAAAGAAGATGCATTACTTTTAATCATGTCTTTTACACCTAAATAATAGCGAAAATCAAAGTGAATGCTTTTATGAAGTTCATAACCCAATGCAAAACATAACGAAAAATCGTCGGCTCCGTCAAGACCATCTTTATAGAATTGTCTAGTCGCAACGTCATACATTCCGCCAGCTTCGTTAGAAGTATAAGTTATATCGTTTGGCGACAAATTGATTCCGTAAAATGCACCTGCACCAAAATTTAAGCCTTCATAAGGATATACTTTATATAAAGCGCCGATTTGCAGAAAAGCATAATTTAGCCCAAACTCAAACTCTTTTCCAACTGCATCGCTGTAAGTAACTTTTTCTCCCGATTGTCTAAATAGAATTTCTGGCTGAATCGCAACACGTGTGTCATGCAGTTTACAGTTTAAGAAAAAACCGGCTTCTAAACCAAATTTTCCTTTGCTTTCCATAACACTATTATCAAAAGTATTATCTCGTCCTTTAATACTCTCAGGAAGATTGCTAAAGCTAGAATGTAGAGCTCCTAATTTTAATCCGTAGGTAATATTAGTTTCGTTTTGGCTGTAAATTGGGGCGTTTAAAAAAAAAGAAAAAATTATTAAGGGTAATATTACTTTCATTCGCAAAATTTTTTGCGAATATATGTATTAATTTTAGCTTCCAACTAAAAAATATCGACAAAAAGACAAAAAAATCCGACGATATACCTGATTTCAGGTAATGCTTATTTTAAGGATTACTTATACATTTGCTTTGCTTTTTATAAAAAAACTATACTACATTTACTACAGACTTTTAAATCATCATGAAAAAAACAACTTTACTGTTATTGGCACTTTTATTATTTACAACTGCAATTCATGCAAAATACATCAATGCAGTATTGTATATGGAGGACGGAACGATAAAAAAAGGTCTAGCAGAAAGAGTAGAAAGCACAGATTCTAAAGTAAAATTTAAAATCAACGAAGAGGCTGAAAAAGAAAAAATTTCGGCTAAAGAAATCAAAAAAATCGAATATACAGATTCAGATAACATCAAATATACTGCTGAAAAACTGTATGCAACGACCGCCAATTTACTCACTGGAAAATTCTCCAGATCAAGCAAAAAGAAATGGTTTTATATTATTTATGATAAAAATGCAAAAATTGGCTATATCACCGAACAAGGAAGCAATAGACCCAATGCGGGAGGAACAAGCCGAGTAATTACTTATGGCAGCACTTCTTATTTTTTTGGAAAAAAGAATAGTGAAGAATTGGTTTTTGGATACGCAAAATCTGCTGGAAGCAATTTGGCAATAGGAACCGATTCGTTGATTCGTAAAATGGCAAAAGAGGCTTTTGCAGACTGTCCGAAAATTATTGATGCAGTAGAAAAAACAGATTTTAAAGTAAAATCGGTAATTGATGAATTGCAATCTATTTTTGAAAAAAACAAGTGTAAATAATTTAACTATACTCGAAATTTATTTTTTTGAATCGACTCCAAAACCCATTTAATTAGTAAAAATTCAAAAACTAATCTTACTTCAATGTTAAGTTTACGAGAAATCTAGTACTTTTTGCATTATTTTAAAAAATCAGCATTAAAAAAATGATTTTGGATGAGTATCTTTGCGCTCGCAAATACCCACTAATTTGAATGGGAGAAAACCAATAATTGAACATTCTTTATTTTAAATTTTATTACATACAATGCTTAAAAAAAACAAACCCCAAGTACTACTTTTTATTCTAGTAAGTTTATTTTTTTCCATTAATTCATTTTCTCAAAAAAGTATCTACGCAGGAATTGAAATCGGCCGACGAGCAATAAAAGTTTCAGTTCTAGATGTAAACAACATTAGAAAAGCAGATTATAAAATTCTTTCGTTCTGGACAGAGAGAATTCCGTTTGCTGACCATATTGGTGCTAACGGTCAATTGACACCAGAAGACATTAACAAAACAAGCGTTATAGTTGTCGAACAATTAAAGAAAATCAGAGCCGACTATAAAATTCTTGACGAAAATATCTTCGTTGTAGCAGCGCCAGTTTTTGCTTCTGCAAGTAATGTTGATGTTTTAAAAAACAAAATCAAAATGTTAACAGACAAAAATCTTGACGTTTTGAATGTTAATGAAGAAGCTAAAACACTTGTAAAAGGTGCTATGCCTCCTGTTGATTACGCTAATGCTTTCCTTTTAGATATTGGTGCTCAAACTACTAAAGGTGGTTACATTGATGAACTTGAAGATAATAAATTAGAGTTTATTCCTTTAGAACTTGATTTCGGAACTATGACTCTTACAGATGCTGTAAAGAAAACGGTAGCAAATCCAAATCAGGCAAATGATATGTCAACGTATCAAGAAAAATCTTTTGACTTCAATCCGATTCTTCGTAAAAAAGTAAAAGAACTAATGGATGCAAATCCGCCTTTGGCTAAAAAAGATAAAGTGTATTTATCTGGTGGAGCCGTTTGGGCTTTTTCTACCTTATATTATAATGAAAACGTAAAAGAGCACTATATTGCTTTAACAATGGAAGACATTATTAACTATGACGCTATCTTAAAAAATAACTTCAACAAGTTTACAAACCTTGCTAAAACGAATAAAGAAGCAGAAAGAGTTTTAAAAACATACGACCAAGCGTATCTTATTTCGGCAAACAATATCTTAACGACTTGTCTTGAAGGTATTCCAAATTTGAATGCAAAGAAAGTATACTTTGTAAAAGACGGTCAAGTTACTTGGTTGATTTCTTACATTGCAGATCGTTCTAAAAAAGTAAATACTAATTTTTAAGTATAATCTTTTTCAATTTTATAAAAAATGCTTCAGATTTCTCTGAAGCATTTTTATTTTTATATCAACAAAAAAGACCATTTATTAAATGGTCTTTTTTATTCTTATTTTGAGAAAAATTATGCTCTGAATAAAGCATATTTATTGTGATTGAACAAAACCTTATCGTAAGGAACATAAAGCGAAACGATTTTTTCTGATGATTCGTCAAATTTGATTCCGTTGTGTTTTCTGAACAAATAAATTTCTTTTAAACAATTAGAAAGACTTTGATGAATTTCTGTTGTAAAAGTTGGTACTTTTTTGTCGTTTACCAAAAGATCAATTTGGTAGTTTGAACTGCTTTTTGACAAGTTGTTACCAATAATTCTAATCGTAAAAATTGCTGATTTTCCGTATTGTTCTCCTTGATATTGAAGTGTCATAATTTTCTATTTTTAATTGGTTAGTAATACCGCCGATTGCTCCGCTTTCTTTGTCTTTGAATACTTATATTAAAGTTATAAAATTTTTAGACAAACATAAAAAATCCTTTCTAAATTAAATGTTATTTTTTTAAAGATCTTAAACTCCAAAAAACAAAAAAACCGTAAACGAATTACGGTTTTTGCAATTAACTAAATATATTTAATCAACTTGTTTAACGAGTGTAAAATTCATTCATAAGCACGATTAATTTTTGGGCAACATTGTAATTTATTTTCTTGGTTATGTTTCAAATGCATTCCATTTTCTATAGTCAAAAACCGTTATGTTTTTTTACGAATCTATTTCTGCATTTGATTCGTCGACAAAATTATAGAATTAGTAGATATAATACATATAATGTCGACAAACTGTTGATAAAAAAATATTTAACAAGATTATCGCTTCTTTTAAAAATTAATTACGATAATCTATTTTTGATTACATTTGAATAACTAATTCTAAAAACCTCATATTATGGAAATTAACTTTTACGCATTTCTGATTTCTGCTGTCGTAACTCTCGTTGTCGGTTTTATCTGGTACAACCCAAAAGTATTCGGAACAATCTGGATGAGAGAAAATAACCTAACGCAAGAAGAATTGAGCAAAGGAAATATGTTTAAAATCTTCGGTTTGACTTACATTTTTTCTTTAATGATTTCGATGACATTGATGTCGTTAACAATACATCAATCTGGCGCAATCGGAATGGTTGGCGGACCGCCGTTAATTGCAAATGCAAAACCTTCTTTTTCAGCTTTTATGGCAGATTACGGAACAGCTTACAGAACATTCAAACATGGTGCATTGCATGGTTTTATGTCTGGATTATTTTTTGCTTTTCCATTGATCGGAATTAATGGTTTATTCGAAAGAAAATCTTGGAAATACATCTTTATTCATGCAGGATATTGGCTGGTTTCGCTGACTTTAATGGGCGGAATTATCTGTGCTTTTGCATAATACAAATGATATCGAAACCCGTTTGAGTGTAAAACCAAACGGGTTTTTCTTAATAATAACTTAAAGAAAATTGGTTATTATAATTATTATCTAATTTTGAAGAAATTAGCTAACACCTTTGAATACAACTTTTTCTTTCCAAATTTACAAAAGCGCTTCTTTATTGCCTTCAGAATGGAATGCGCTTGCGAAAAACAATATTTTTTTGACGAGAGAATATCTCGAAGTGCTGGAAAATTCTTCTCCAGTAAACATGACTTGCCATTTTATCGGAATCTTTGAAGAAACAAAATTGGTTGGAATTGTTTTAACGCAATTTTTATTTGCAGAAAAACTAGAATCTTTTGGAGAACGAGATAAATGTTTAAAAACATCTGTTCGTAATTTTGCTTTAAAGAATTTCGCTTCGCACGTTTTATTTGTTGGAAACAATATGCTTACTGGACAAAATGCTTTTATTTTTGATGCTAATATTAAAGAATCAAAAGCAATAAAAACACTTCACAAAGCAATAAATCAGCTAAAAAAAGATTTAAAAGAAAGCGGAAAAAAAGTTCACATTACTAGCATTAAAGATTTTACTGCAAAAGAAATTGAGCCTTTACAAACAGAATTCAAAAACAATTATACTTTTTCGACTCAGCCGAATATGATTTTCCAAATCAATGAAAATTGGAAAACTGAACAAGATTACATTGATGCTTTGTCCAAAAAATACCGAGATCAATTCAAACGCGCACGCAAAAAATCGGAAGGAATTGTAAAACAAAAAATGTCTTTATCGGACATTAAACAATATGAAGATGTTATTTACGATTTGTATTTTCATGTGGCTAAAAATGCGCCTTTCAATACTTTTTTTCTAGCTCGAAATCATTTTAGTTTTTTCAAGGAAATTATGGGCGAAGATTTTCTGCTTTACGGTTATTTTTTAGACGAAAAACTAATTGGTTTCAACACTTTAATAAAAAATGGCGAAGTAATGGATACCTATTTTTTAGGTTATGATGAAAGTGTCCAACGCGAAAAAATGCTGTACCTCAACATGCTTTACGATATGATTGCGTACTCCATTAAAAAAGGATTTAGAGAAATTGTTTTTGCGAGAACTGCTCTTGAAATTAAAAGTTCTGTCGGTGCAAAACCTGTAAAAATGTATGGTTTAATAACACACAGTAATGCATTAATAAACCATAACATTTCTAGATTTTTCAATTATTTGGAACCGAAAACAGAATGGCAGGAACGGAATCCGTTCAAGTAAAAACTTTGTTGAATTTTTAAAATTTAAGGAACCGCCAATTTCATTTGTTTGTGCAGAATATGAATTTCTAAAGATTTTTGCGCGCCACAATATTCTCCATCAATTTGAAAATTAACGGCATAATCTGTTTTTATTTCTGCTTTCTCTGTTGAAATAATCACAATATCGTCTGAATCAATTGGCATATTTCCAGTAATAATTTTTCCTATAAGCAATAAATCAAGACTTTTTAAAATTACCAATTCAAACTTTCCATCGTTCATAGAACCGTTTGGATTTATAATTACGCCTGTCCCATATTTTTGAGAATTGGCAATTACAATCATTCTTGCGGTATGTTCTACAACCTCATTATTTGCCGAAATAGTGGCCACAAATGGTTCTTCAGATTCTGTAAGCGTAGTAAAAGCTTGTAAAGCATAGCCCCAAAAACCTCTTACATCACTCTGTTCGTAGTTTTTAACCAAATTAGCATTCAAACCAAGATCGCTTAAATGAATGCTTTTTTTGCCGTTAATGCAAATCATATCCATTTCGATATAATGATTTAAAAAGGCTATTTTGAGGTTTTCCTCTATTCCAGCAGGAAGATTCAAGTCAACCGAAAGTCCGTTTGCAGAACCTGCTGGCAAAATTCCAATTATGACATCATGTTCTTCCATCGCTTCGGCAACCATTTTTATAGTTCCGTCGCCTCCAGCCACAACAATTCGGTCTGGTTTATATTGATCATATAGTGATTGTATTTCTCGTGAATCATTTTTTCCAGTCGTTTCATAGACTTCTAAATCAAAATGATTTGTTGTTGCAAATTCTTCAACAGACTCAATTAGATCAGATTTATCAAGGTCTCCAGAAATCGGATTTACAACAAAAAGGATATTCTTTTTCAAAATTTTATTTTTAAAATCAATTATATTAAGTAAATTACAGTTACATAAATATACGTAAATGAAACCAATTCTACAATTATATCGCGGTTATGCAAATGAGCAAGAATTAATTGTAATGGGACATGTTTTAAAAAGGGAACAGAATTATAATTTTGAGAAAAGGAAACTTAAAAATGCTACTTCTATTCTTAGATTATTTCGAATAAAAACCATTCCAAATTCTGATGTTTACCTTCATTACAATGATAAAATTATTCATACCAAAACTTTAGACGACGGTTATTTTAAATTTTGTATTCCGCTAGAAAAAGAAACTCATTTTGGATGGATGCCGTATGAAGTGAGCTTAAAATATGGAAACGAAACCGTAATTTGCAAAGGCAGTTTTATAAGACCTCACAAAGGAAAACTCGGAATTATATCGGATATTGATGATACTTTTTTGATTTCGCATACCAATAATTTCTTTCGAAAACTATATATTTTATTGTTTAGAAATGTAAACGATCGAAAAGTTTTTAAAGACGTTGTTTCTCATTATCAAGCTTTAAGTTCTGCCGGAAGAGAAAGTATCGAAGAAGTAAATGCTTTTTTTTACATCTCTAGCAGCGAATGGAATTTATATCGCTTTATTGCAAAATTCACCAAAATAAACAAACTTCCGAAAGCGGTTTTTTTATTGAAAGATATTAAAAGAGGCATTACCGATTTTTTTATGAGCGGAAGAGGAAATCACGATCATAAATTTGAAAAAATCAAACATGTTGTCGAATTTTATCCTACTTTAAAATATGTTTTAATGGGAGATGATTCGCAGCATGATCCCGTTTTGTATGAGCGAATCTGCAAAATATTTCCCGTTACTGTAATCGCAGTTTACATTAGACAAACTGGCAAATCTCAGAAAAAAGAAGTTTCCAAAATTTTAAAGAATTTAGAAAGTCTAAATGTCTCGGTTTGCTATTTTAAAGAAAGCAGCAAAGCAATTGAACATTCTAGATCTATTGGGATTATTAAGTAGATTTTGTTTCAGGTTTCAGGTTTTGAAGTGAATGAATATTTTAACGCAAAGCACGCTAAGTTTTTTTTTATTAGCGATGTTTTATAAAAAAACGCAAAGTTCGCAAAGCTTTATCAATAAAAGCTTTGCGAACTTTGCGTATTGTAAATACAAACTATAAAAAACTTAGCGTGCTTTGCGTTAAAAAATTACTCGTAAAGATTACAACCTGAAACTTTAAACTTGAAACAAAAAAATCTTAAGCATTAAAATTATCAATCTCCTCTTGAACCACTTCCCAGTCCAATAATAATTGTTCTAAATCTGCTTTCTTTTTATTGTAAGCTGTAAAAAACGAAGCGTCTTCGATATGTTTATCGTAATTCGTTTCTAGCATTTTATCGTTATGCTGAATGTCTTTTTCTAATTGTTGAATTTGACTTTCGATTTTACTTAATCTGTTCTGAAGCGCTTTTCCTTTTTTCTGATCTTCGTAAGAAGTTTTAGTGTTTTCTTTTGCCGCTGCAACTTTTACAACGTCTTTTTTCTCCACTTCACGCATGTTTTCCAAATTGCGCTGTTCTAAGAAAAAGTTAATATCACCTAAATATTCTTTGATTTTTTGATCTTTAAATTCGTAAACAATATTTGACATTCCCTGAAGAAAATCCCTGTCGTGAGAAACTAATAATAAAGTTCCACCAAATTTCTGAAGCGCTGCTTTTAAAACATTTTTAGATTTAATATCTAAGTGGTTCGTCGGCTCATCCATCAGCAATACGTTTATTGGCTGTAACAACAATTTACAAAGTGCCAAACGGTTACGCTCACCTCCAGAAAGCACTTTTACTTTTTTCTCAACATCGTCTCCGCGAAACAAAAACGAACCTAACATATCACGCACTTTCATACGGTTTGTGTCTGTCGCCGCGTCTTCCATAGTTTGAAGCAAAGTAATTTCTCCATCTAAATATTCGGCTTGATTTTGAGCGAAATAACCCAATTGTACATTATGTCCCAATTTGATATTTCCTTTGTACTCAAATTCGTTTACAAGAGCTTTAATAAAAGTCGATTTACCTTGTCCGTTTTGTCCAACAAAAGCAATTTTACTTCCTCTTTCTACCAGTAAACTAATATCTTTTAGAATCGTTTTATCTCCGTAAGCTTTTGTAACATTTTCTGCTTCGATTACTACTTTTCCTGGTTCTTTTGAAACTGGAAATGAGATATTCATAACCGAATTATCATCTTCGTCAACTTCGATTCTTTCTACTTTATCTAATTTTTTAATCAACGATTGCGCCATCGAAGCTTTTGAAGCTTTTGCACGGAATTTCTCGATTAATTTTTCTGTTTCTTCAATTTTTTTCTGCTGATTTTTTTGAGTCGCTAATTGCTTCTCGCGAATTTCATGACGCAATTCTAAATATTGAGAATATGGTTTATTGAAATCGTAAGCTTTTCCTAAAGAAATTTCGATTGTTCTGTTGGTAACATTATCCAAGAACATTTTATCGTGAGAAACAATCACTACAACTCCAGGATAATTACGAAGAAAACTTTCTAACCAAATAATACTTTCAATATCTAAGTGGTTGGTAGGCTCATCCAGAAGCAATACATCATTCGATTGCAATAAAAGTTTTGCAAGCTCGATACGCATTCTCCAACCTCCAGAAAAAGTTTCGGTTTGATTATTGAAAACTTCTCTTTTGAAACCTAATCCTAAAAGAATTTTCTCTGTATCTCCAACATAATTATAACCTCCAAGAAGTTCAAAACGATGTGTGTAATCCGATAAATCTTCAATGATTTGCCCGTATTCTTCACTTTCATAATCGGTTCTGGTAACCAATTGATGATTGATTTCTTCTAACTTTTTCTCTACAATTTTAATTTCAGTAAAAGCTTCATATGCCTCTTCTAAAACTGTTCTTCCTTGTTCAAAATCAATATCTTGACGCAGAAACCCCATTTTAATATCTTTCTCCTGAGAAATAACTCCAGAATCTGGTTTGAAATCTCCAGCCAGCATTTTTAACATTGTAGATTTACCTGCTCCATTTTTACCAACTAAACCAACGCGGTCGCCAGCACCTAAACGAAAAGTAACTTCTTCAAATAAATATGTTCCTCCAAAAGAAACCGAAAGATTGTGTATATTCAGCATAATGTATTACTGTAAATTCTAAAGACTTAGAAAAAACTATTTTTATTAATTAAAACAAATTGCAAACGAATCTATTTTGCCTGCAATTTTGAAAGTGCAAAAGTATAACTTTTAATTGAAGTTTAGTGCTGAAAAACAATAGCTTTTGTAATATTTTGAAACAAAAAAACGGATTGAAAATTAAATCTAATTCTCAATCCGTTTTTTAATCTTGTTTTATTTTTTAGATGCTAAAAAATCTTTTTTCAATTAAGCTTCTTCTTTAGGTTCTGGCATTAAGATCGAAGCCAAAACAGAAATTAAAAGTACGCCTCCAATTACCAATAAAGAATAAATAGAATCTATATGATAGAATGGAGAAATGATCATTTTTACTCCGATAAATGACAAGATAATCGCCAATCCGTATTGTAATTTGCTGAACAAGTGAATAAAGTTGTCTAATAAGAAAAACAATGCTCTAAGTCCTAAAATAGCAAAAATGTTAGACGTATATAGAATAAACGGATCGTTTGAAATGGCGAAAATTGCTGGAATAGAATCTACCGCAAACAATAAATCTGTAAACTCGATTACGGCTACAACAACTAAAAGCGGTGTTGCTAATTTTTTTCCGTTTTCGAATGTAAAGAATTTATCTCCGTCGTATTTATCGCTAACTTTAAAGAACTTTCTAATCAATCTTGCTCCTCTTGTATTGTTGAAATCTTCATCTTCGTCGTCGTCTCCAGAAGACCAAGATTTGATACCTGCGTACACAAGAAACAATCCGAAAGCAGTCATAATCAAGTTAATATCATACTTAAATCCTTCTAATCCTGCAAGACTTAAAAGTTTGTTTAAATACGTCAATTCGATTAAGAAAGCACCTGAGAAAATAAAGATTGCTCTTAAAACCAATGCTCCGATGATTCCCCAAAACAATACTTTATGTTTGTTCTGATTGGCAACATCAAAAAATTTAAATACTAATATGAATACAAAAAGGTTATCAACAGAAAGTGCTTTTTCAATCCAATAAGCCGATTGAAACTCGTAGAATTTTGCTGCTCCAGCAAAGTGGTATACTAAACCACTAAAAATCATCGCTAAACTGATCCAAACTAATGACCAAGTTATTGCTTCTTTGTTTGTTACGACGTGGCTTTTTTTGTTGAAGATTCCTAAATCTAGCAACAGCATGATAACTACTGCAACCGCAAAAACGATAATTAAACCGGGATGTTCCGTAAAGATTGGGTGTTGATTCATTTTTAGATATTAATTAGGTTAATTTTTAAATTATGTATTGGCCATTGTGACCATAATGACTCTTCCGCCTTCTTCATTAGAAAGCAATATTTTTTTTCCGTGTGTAAGTTCTACCATTGTACCAATTGGAACTTCTTTGTCTTCGGTTAAATCTTTGAGCGAAGTCAGTTTTTGATTGACCAAAACCCACTTCCCATTAAAAAAAGTAAAGTAACCTACAGGCACTTTTTGCTGCGGTGTTAATTTCTCATTTCTGGCAATATTACGATTAACATGCCATTGAAACAAATATTGATCATTATAAACCATTAATCTATGATTCTCGGGCTTCCAAGTTGTTTCCTGAAACTGATAATACAAATCTAAAACAGGAAGAGTACCTTGATGTGGAGTACCGCAGAAAGGACATTTTGGAGTATTCGTGTTATCAAAAACATACCATTTTTGGTCGCAGGTCGGATTATGACATTTCTGCATTAAATCGGTTGTTTTTAGCAATGCTATTTCCCATTCTTCTGCATTTGGTCTTTGCATCGGATTGTGTAATCCATCTATAAAAACTTTATCAAACAAAGTCTTTAAATAAGGTCCAGTAATGGTATAAGGTAATTTTGTAATATCTGCCCAAGGCAAATCCCACTTCGAAACTTGGTTTAATTTTGGTCTATTTGTAGCATCCGTTGGATGTTCGATAAACATTGCTTTCTCACCCATTGACAATAAATCGTCTTTTTCGGTATCTAAATCATGGACTTTTCCTCCTTTTAGAGGATGTCTATGCAATAGAAACATATAAATCAAAACTGGAAGCGCATGCAAATCAGTTAATCTGTTTGGCAATTTTCTGTTCGGATCATTTTTATCTAAGTGTTTACTCGAAAGCACTTCTGGTGCAATAAATTCGGCTGTACCAATTACTTCTGCAGGAAACAATCCCGGCACAACTAATCCGTCCAAATCTATCATGCAAGCTGATCTTTCTATCGGGTCTATCAAAACATTATTATATGATAAATCAGAATGAGCTAATCCCATGGCGTGCATTTTTTTAACGCCTCTAGAAAGATTTACACAGACCTGAAAATAGCTTAGCCAATCGCCCAATTCTGAACTGGCAACACGCAACGGAAAATGCGGATTCCTAAATTTGGGTCCCGCAAACCATTTTCCATTTTTTTCTTTTCCTTTTATTAGTTCACTGGTTTGATATCCTTTTTTGAAGAAAAATTTTGGTTTATAGACCGGAACAATAATTCCTGTCAAATTATTATATTCAATAACATCTGTCGGCCATCTGAAAACTTCATTCAAATAATAATCTCCAGCTTCTCCGTTTTGGATCTGAGTATAATATTTATTGGTGATTTTTTGCAGTCTTTCTTTTTGATTAAAATCTAGTTTTTCTCTAAAAATGGCGACTACATATTTTCTATCGGGACTAAAATAAACGTCTTTTACACCACCGCGCATGGGCTCTCCGTTATCAACAAATTGATACGTTTTGGTAGAGTCGTTTATTGATTTTACTGTAACTGTACTCATATTTAGTAAATTATAGCAAGCGTTCTGTCATCATGATTTCCTGGACTCCAAAAGTCCATCCAAGTTGAAAGCTGTGCTGCAATATCTGCATTTTCATCTTCAAAATCAACTTTAGATCCGTCTTCATTCTTGCCATTTAAATCAGACAGAAACTCATTCCATTTTTCTATTTTTTCCAAATTGACTTCGACCACAAATTTAGGATCGTAAATTCCGTCTGTCATCAGCATTAAATAAGAGAAATCGTCTACTAATTTAAATCCAAAACGTGATGAAAGTTTATCACTTTGAAAAATTTCAGGCATGGTAATAAAACGAGTTCCGCCTCCAAATTCGCCGACATCGATAACATTCATTAATGTAATTTCGGTTACATCTTTATTTAGCAAACCAATCGGACAATCTCCAACTCCAAAAGTTAGAATCGCGTATCCGAAATCATATTTTTTAACTAAAGCGAAAATTAAAGTCGCGTGAAATTTTTTCAGCTCTTCGTTATTTGCAGTCGCAAATTCTTCAATTTTTTGATTGACAAAATGAGCCGCTTTTGATAATGTGTTGTAACCAAAGTAGCTTATTTTTTTTGATGAATCTGAATCTGTTTTATTATAATGATGAAGTAAAATTTCGTCAAATTCTTTTAAATTTTCTTTATCGAGATTTTCTTCGAAATATTCAATTAAAGTATCGCAAGCTAATTTTGAACCTTTTCTAGACAAAGCCGCAGAACCTGCGCCGTCTGAAACAGCCAAAACACTCCAGCCATTTTTTCCAAAATTTTTGAATGCAAAATCGTCTTCTCTAAAAGAGCCCACATTTGCGTGACTTCTTCCTCTTTTTGAGGCGACAACAATTTTTTTATCTAAAAAAGTACTCGCAACCGCAACATTATCTTCTTTAGCGAAAGGCGCATTTTTATCGCTTTCTATATTTTTCCAAAGTGATTTTGGGTCAGGATTTACAATGATGGTAAAAACTTTTTCATTTAAAGGCGTTTCTTCTGATTCGCCATCAATTTTAAAAAGCATTTTTATTTTTAAATCACCACTTATTTTCGGATTTCCAGAAAGTACTTCTTCTTCGCGATCAAATGAAAGTCCGGTTTCTTCTAAATTTTCAATTTCGTACGAAATAATATCATCCCAACCCAATTGCATAAAATCAATTTTTGCTTGGTATGCTTTATTTACTGTACCGTTTGGCAGAAAAACAGATTGATTCGTAATATCATCTATTCGATTTATTAAGTTCCAATTTTGCATAATGATCTGCTGTTTTTCTTTTATTATTTTTACTGCTGTAATATTATTTTCACTAGAAATAAAATCTTCAAAAAGCGATTGTTTGCCTTTTGGAATATCGATTTTATTCTGGAATAAAAAAGACTGAAGATATCTTTTGGTCTCTTCCATACGTATTATCCTTGCGTTCTGTTTACATCAAAACCGCCTTCTCCATAACCATAAGAACCTTGATTATTACACCACGGACACGTACTAATTTGCTCGTCGCCAATGCAATGTATTTTTTCGCAAACGCAAACTGCAAACGCAATCTGGTTTCCACAACATGGACAAGTTGGAGCACCAAACAATTCTTCTGTATTTACTTTTGTATTGAAATTACTAGTATCAGCCAATTCAAAATAATTGTTATCAACTTGATAAGCGCCAACTAATTTGTAATTTTTTGAAGCCAATTCGATTCCCGCATAAATAGATGGCGCAATATTTTTGCGGTATTTCATCAAATATGGTCTTTTCGTATTTTGACATTTACCGCTCAAAACCACATAGTTATCATCTACATATTGCTTGTTTGGTTCTTCTTTTGTCAAGTCAATTTTAGACAGCGTTTCTCCGTCTAATTTTGCCAATTCAAATCCAGATGAATTATTTTCTACACTGATACTGCTGGTTTTAATAGAATCTGTAACCCATTTAAAAAACTCTTTGTACGATTGTACATTTGTATTTTTAAAGTGAAGTACATTTTCTGTCAGCTGACCTAATAATTTTGTATCAGTTTCGTTTCCAAATGAAACCGCAATCAAATTTGCTGTACGTTGCCAATTATTTTTCCATTCGTTTATTGCTGCCTGCGTATCGTCTGTCGGAACTCCGTCGGTAAATAAGAAAACAATTGGTTTCCAGTCTCCTTTTACTTCATAAGTCGTTTTAACAATATTATTTCTTAATTCGTACATCAAATGACCTAAACCTTTACTTAATGATGTACCGCTTCCAATTGGAAATTTAGGCGGATAAAAACTCACTATTTCCTGCAACGGCACTAAGGTTTTTGGCTGTCCAGCAAAAACGATGATAGAAACATAAACCGTTTCTAAAGCATGCGGATCTGTTTTTAATGCTTGAATAATAGTTGCCAAACCTTCTTCAACTTGCTGAATCGGTTCTCCAACCATTGATTCTGAAATATCAATTAAAAAATATATTGGTAATCTTCTCATTTTAAAGGAATTTTAATAGCATTAAAAAAATAATTAAAAGTATAATTTGTGTCATATCAACTGCAAGACCTACACCTACTTGAAAAGGTTTAATTGTGGTTTTTAAGAAATTGAATATTGGAGAAAATATACTATTGAAAAAATCAAAAACTGTTTTGTATTGAGGGTTCAATTTGTCTTTATAAGGCAATAATTTTGAATATAAAAACAGACCGACAATTAAAACGTTGATAAATACTTTAAATAAAATCATCTTGAAAGTGCGGCTAATAATTCGCTTGAAATAGCTTTAAAAGTTGCGACTTCTTCTTTATTTATTTTATCCATTCCGTAGACAGAAAAACTATTATTAGGCTCCATATAATTGATGGAGAATGCCGCTCCATAACATTTATTCCATTCTGAGAATGGTATTGCATGCATTACTTTTACATAAATACAATTTCTTCGCACAATGATATCTTTTATTACCAGATCACTTTGGTGGATATTATAAGTCAATGATTGCACAGCGCTTTTTATTGAATGATTAGCAGCGGTAATTGAATTATAGCAAACAACTAAATTATCAATATTCATATTGTCTAATTTTTCCTCTTCGCTAAATTCATAATTATCTAAATAATGATTGCTTGTGTCCACATGACGATGCGAACTGCCACTATCTGAAGCTTCACTTATTGAAGAAATTACTTTATATAATAAGGATACAACAGATATTATTGTTAAAATTACTTCCATAATTAAACTACTACTGTTATTTCGCTTGGCGGTGGCGGCAGTGTTACACTTTCTCCAGTACCCTGGCTTTTATTTCCTTGTTCGATGGTTTCAGAAACCCATTTAAAGAATTGTTTCAAAGTAGAACTATCAGCAGAATCTAAATGCACCACATTATCTGTAAGTTCTTTTAAAATACTGTCGTTTGCCATATGTCCTGCCGCGCAACCTACAACTGCACCAAAATTCAAGGCTTTTATTTCTTGAATTTTTTCTCTGTAGAATTGAATATCCGATGGTTTTCCGTCTGTAAAAACAAACAATAATGGTTTCCAATCGCCTTTTAAAGTTGCAGATCCTTTTATAACTTCTGTTTTTACTTTCTGAATTACAAAATCTAAACCTGCGCCCGTATTGGTTGGACCACTTTGCGGACAAGTTATTTCAGGAAGCTGAAAATGAACCAATTCTGTTAACGGCACAATTTCTTTTACTTCTCTGTCGTACGTTATAATACTAATCCAAAGAGAATCTAATGCCTGCGCGTCTGAACGCAATGTATTAATCATACCGCTCAATGCATTATTCAAAGCCTGAATTGGTTCTCCGTACATTGAACCCGAAGTATCTAGCAAAAAATATACTGGTAGTCTTCTCATAATAATTTTTAAAAACTAGTAAAACAATGAATTTCGAACTATTAATTAGACGGTATAACTCCGCCTTTTACTGAATTTAAACCACAATATTTAATTCAGATGGCGGCGGAGGTAATTCTTTTACATTGGTAAATTCTCTGCCTAAATCTTCAATTTTTGTAGAAGTTACTCCAATTGAAGCTGTTACCCATTGAAAAAACTTGCCAATACTAGCACTATCTGCATTTTCTAAACTCACTACTGTATCTGTAATTTGTTTTAGAACATTGGTATCTGCTCCTCCTCCAGCTGCGCAAGCAACTGTAAAAGCTGTTTTTACTTTTTTAAATTCTGCAAGACCGCTTTCCCAATTATCTGTCGGAATTCCGTCAGTCATAATGAAAACTAATGGTTTCCAATCGCCTTTTTGTTCTGTTGTTGTTTTGGCAACTTCAGTTTCTATTTTCTGTGCGGTCAATCTTAGAGCATCGCCAAGAGCGGTAACTCCAGTTGCCTTTAAATCAACCATTTGAAAAGAAGCCAAATCGGTCAAAGGAATAATCTGCTGCGCCGTACTGTCAAAAGTAATGACACTTAAAAAAGCAGTTTCTATGGCTTGCGGATTTTGTCGCAATGAACTGATCATCATTTGTACGCCGTTTTTAACAGCTTCAATAGGTTCGCCAGTCATTGAACCAGATGTGTCTAAAAGTAAATATACAGGCAGTCTTCTCATGATATACTATTTATACAGGAATATTATACGTTGGAGTTTCTGAAGCGCTATTTCCTTGGTTAGAACTTTCTACTCCATCGATATTATAAGTATTTGTATTTGCTTCTGGATCGTGCTGTCCTAAATGATTCATTACTTCAAAAGTTAAATCTTTACCACCGCAAATATGATGATATAGAGAACCGATTGTATAGATTGGTCCCCACGGAAATCCCCACCATCCAATGAAAAAGTTTAGCAGAACATATCCGTATGAATATTTAAAAGTATTTTCGTCAGGTCTAATAAAATAGATATCTGAACTTCTTTTTAAGGTCATTATGACAAATGAAACTGTGTATGGAAAAACAACAAATTTTCCACCTTGTCCGACTAAATCTCTCACTTGAGAAACTCTTAGTCCATCGATATTTTTGATTTGCATTATAGGTAAGACTTAACGATTTTATGAATAGTTTGTCCTAAAAAAGTATCGTCTGTTGGATCTCCAATTGCACTGAATTTCCATTCTCCGTTACGTTTGTATAATTTACCCATAATAATAGAACGCTTGTTTACGTATTGACGGTCTGCGGCTACATTATAAGAAGCGAATTCAGAAACTACTCTTGTTGGAGTTCCTTCGTACATTCTAATTTTTGCATACGGAATTTGAGAGAAATCTTCTTTTCCAGCATTGTTCAAAAAGAAAAATATCTGAGTTACTTTAGCATCAACTTTAGAAAGGTCAACTGTAATAATTTCATTATCTAAACCATCATCTCCGCCTGTATCTCCGGCAAGATCATCTCCAGTATGTTTTAAAGCACCATCAACACTTAATAATTTACCTTTTGGCAAACCAAATTGCTGTAATACTTCTACTCGGTATAATGGAGAATATAAATGATCGCAAAGTCTGTTTTGATCATCAATTAAAATACAGCTTAAATCTAAATCGATATCTACTACATTTTTTGATAATCCTAAAAAGCCTTTTGTTTCAATAGCTCCCCAGTTTACTCCAACACAGAAGTTAGTTAATGTTTCACCACTTGTTTTTCTTAAATCAATTTTTTGACCTTTGGTTAAGTTAATTGCCATTTGAGTTAATGTTTTTAAATTAATTAATTGTATTTATTTAAGTAATCTTGTAAACCACCTTTCATTCCAATACCAACAGCTTCAAATTTCCACTCTTCGTTTCTTTTGTAAATTCTGCCAAATTCAACAGCAGTTTCTATAGAAAAATCTTCATCAAGTTCGTATTTAACTAACTCAACATTAGCCTGATCTAGAATTCTAATGAATGAATTTCTAACTTGTCCAAAATTTTGTCTTTTTGTATCAGCATGGTGAATAGTAACCACAAAACAGATTTCGTGAACTTCTGGAGAAATTTTAGACAAATCGATGTATACTTTTTCATCGTCGCCATCGCCGTCTCCTGTTAAGTTATCACCAGCGTGCGTAACTGCCTGATCTGGAGATTTTAAATTATTGTAATAAATAAAATGATTGTCATTTGGAATTTTTCCATTTGCACCAACTAAAAAAACTGAAGCATCCAAATCAAAACTTGATCCTGTGTTGCTTGAATTACTATCCCATCCTAATCCAACAGTAAATTTTGGAGCATCGATACTTTGTCTTTGTCCTTTTTCTAAGTTAATTGCCATTTTATTTTTAATTAATATTAATATTCAACATTGTTTTTAAAATATTGGTCTGCTCATCAACATTCTGTAATTCATCCAGAAAATCTACTGATGAAATTTTCTCAAGATATTCGTTAAGAACTTCCAAAACACTTTCTGGAAGTGTTGTTTTAATAGTACTGAGTTCTTTTTGCAATTCTGCATTTTTATTCTTCAGCCCTTTTATAATAATTTGTTTTGAAGAATCATTTTTAGAAAGATCAATTCCTTTTACCGCTTCTTCATTCAGGAAATAGAATGCTTTTTCGTTGGCAACAAAAACAAATCTGTCATTAGAATCTCTAAACTCATAAATCTCAATAATCTCATTATTGCAAACGAGTCCGCAAGAAAATTTGATTTTAAAATTTAAAATATTTAATCTTCCTAAAAGCTTTCTTTCAAATCTGGCGTGTGTATTTTCATAAACACTTTTATTAAACTGCGAAAGCTTTTCGTATTGTTCAATTGTAATTTCTCTGTAATATTCTGCTTGTATACTTTGCGAGTATGTCAGCAAATCATTCCAATTAAAAAAAACATCTTTTTCTGTCACAAACAATTGATAGAGTTCTTCTATCTTTCTTGACATATTTTGTGCATGCAGCTGCAACTGTTTTGAAAGCTTAGTTTCTCCGATTTCTGACTTTAATTTTGCCAAAATATCGTCGTTAATATAATTTTCGTCTGAGATTAAAACATACTGCTGTTCTTTCGATTTTTTTAGTTTTTGAAACAAATCAATCAAACTGTTAGTATATTGAATATGAAATAGTTCTAATTTATTAATATCTAAAATTCTATTCTTTTCAAAGAGTTTATGAATGATTTTTGTTCGTACCAAAACCCCAACAAGATCCTTGTGATTAAAGAAATTGGACAACAATTCTAAAATCACTAATTTTCTATTACTCTCTTTTATTATTTCAAGATATCTCTCCTCTTCCTCCTGCATTTATCTAATTTCAAACAATCAATTTTTATTCCTCTTAGCTCACAACGCCTTTTTTCAATTCTTGTTCTAGACTTTGTAAACCAGCATCAAGCTGTCTTCTGGTTTCTGTACCTTGTTCATGAATTTGTTTCACTTCTGTCAAAGTATCGATCAGAGATTTTGTTGTCATTTTTAGTGTCTCCAAAGAAACTACTGTGTTTTCGTTTTCTCTTGCTACTTCAATACTATTTTGTTTCAGCATTTCTGCATTTTTCTGTAAAATAGTATTGGTAGTTTCTGATACTTTTCTTTGTACTTCTATATTTTGTTTTTGTCTTTGAAGCGCCACAGCAAGAGTCAGCTGGTTTTTCCAAACTGGCATTGTCGTAGTCAAAATTGACTGTGCTTTTTCTGCAATAGAAGTGTTGTTGTTTTGCACCACTCTAATTTGCGCCAAAGATTGAAGCATAATAAAACGTACAATTTTCATATCGGCCAAACGTTTGTCTAGACGATTGATAAAAGTTCTTTTATCTGAAATTTGATAATCTTGATATTGTACGCTATTGGCTTCCATCACAGCAAGTTCTTCGTTTAATTCTTTAAAACGAATTTGTCCTGCAATAATGTGTTTTTCCATTTCTTTGATCAGATTCACATTTCCGTCAAACATGGTTTGAAGTGCGCTGTTATCTTTCACAGAATTAATCATTCCAGCTTTTACTTTATTACTGATTTTATCAATATTTACAGTAATTCTGTCGTATTCTTGGAATAATTTTTTCACGTCAGTGATAAGCTTATTCAATAATGGAATTTTTGATAAGAATCTCTTGAATGGACCTTGATTTAACTCATCAACATCTATATAATTCAATTCAGTCAATAAATCAGTAATCAATCCTCCAACTTCACCAGAATTATAAGTTCTTACATTTGTTAAGAAATTATCACTTTGCTTCGCTATAGAATTTTGAATCTCAGCACCATAATTCAGAATCGAATTGGCGTCATTTTCATTCAATTGATTGGAGATGTTTTTATAATTATTTACTTCTGCTTCTGTAATCGAAGCTAAGTTTACATTTCCATCTTTATCAATCAAAGCAGAATTCTCTTGTGTAACTAATTGATTTTCCATGATTATTATAGATGATTCTGTTGAATTGTTAGAATAGTTTGTTCTAATTTTTTATCGCTCGTTGGTACTCCAACTGCGTTAAATTTCCATTCGTCGTTTCTTTTATAAAAAACACCCAAAACCATAGATACATTTCCTGCAAAAGAAGCGTCGTTTGCAATGTCATAACGTGCAAACTCTTGCGTTACTCTTGTTGGAGTTCCTTCGTATATTCTGATAGATGCGAAAGGAATGTCTTTAAAATCCTGACCTCTAAAACTGTTTATAAAAAATGCAACATAACTTGCAGAAGGCGTTAATTGAGAAAAATCTAAAGTAATAACTTCATTATCCAATCCGTCATCACCGTTTAAATCTCCTGTTAAATCATCTCCACTATGTTTAATAGCGCGATCGCTAGAAATTAATTTTCTAAAGTTTACCGAATCAATATGGTTTTTCTTGTCATCATAAACAGCACAGCTTGCATCTAAATCTACTGGCTCTTTTTTAGTGCCAAAAAATCCTTTTTTCTCGATTGCTCCCCAGTTTACACCAACACAGATGTTTACAAGTTTTGAGCCGTTACTTTTTTCAAGATTAATACGTTGTCCTTTTTCTAAATTAATTGCCATATCTTAGTTATATTTATTTAAATAATCTTCTAAACCGCCTTTCATTCCCACACCCATTGCTTCAAATTTCCATTGCCCGTCTTTGTTGTAAATTCTTCCAAATTCAACTGCAGTTTCAATAGAGAAATCTTCTTCCAATTCGTATTTAACCATTTCTGTATTATTAGAATCGTCTACAATACGAATAAATGAATTACGCACTTGTCCGAAATTTTGTCTTCTTCCTTCAGCATCGTGAATGGTAACCACAATACAGATTTCTTTTACAGCCGAATTAATCTTAGTTAAGTCTATTTTTATTTGCTCATCGTCGCCGTCTCCGTCTCCTGTCAAGTTATCTCCTGTGTGAATAACAGACTCGTCTGGAGATTTTAGATTATTATAAAAGATAAAATGAGCATCAGATAATATTTTTCCGTTTTCACCCACAATAAAAGCTGAAGCATCAAGATCAAAACTAGTTCCAGTGCTGCTGTTGTTGGTGTCCCATCCTAAACCAATTGTAAATTTTGGCGCATTTATATTTTCTCTTTGTCCTTTCTGCAAATTAATAGCCATAATCTAATCTATTTTTATTACGTTAATATTGTTTTTGTATTCTAAAATCTGATGATAATTATTACTGATAGCCAAGTGAAATAATTCGTTGCTTTTTTTAATCGAAATATGCGACATCAAGTAAGCAAACTGCTTATCATCAAGACTTAATATAAATTTTACTATTCTTGTATTGTATTGAAAATCTTCACTATTTACAATCGAAACGATATCTTCTACATTTTTTACCGCAAAATAATTGTAGTGATTTTCTATTTTCGGATGAATTTCTTTGTTTGCCAATTCTGCATAGTACACAAACAGAAAATCTCCTTTAACATCGTATTGATCGAGAATTTTATTTACGGTATGTTCGTGACTTCCCGTTATTTTGATGTCATCAACAAAAATGCATAGTTTGCCTTCGATAAAATTACGATCGATATAATACGTATCATTCGAAATTAATTTTACTCTTTGTTCAAAATCTAAATTTCCGTAATCTGTTACGTAAGTTTGGTTTCTGTAAATTTTAGATTCTATACAGGCCTTTTTTCCGTTTTTAAATAAATAGCTGTTCAGCTCCTTTTTAAAATAGTAACACAAAAAGTTTGATGCTGTCGGAATAGACAAATAAGGACTTGGTAAGATAACAATCTCTCTATCTGATAAAATCAGATCTTTATGCTGATCGACAAATCCATCGAAGAGTTCTTCTGCAAATTTCTCTGCATAGAACTTGTCTCCAAACTTAAATCTGCTGTATTCTGCCTCTTTAAAAGGACAAATCTCTTGGTCAGCAATTTTGTGTAAACTGTAACTTATATTCACTTTTATATTTTTAATAGATGTGCATCAAAACCAAATTTTAATGCGCCATTGTAATCAGCAACACTATTATCACCGATGTGCAAAACATCTTTTTTTTCTATTTTTTTATACTTGTTTACTTCGTCAAATACCAATTTAAAAATTTCAGTATTTGGTTTCGAAAATCCGACTTCATCAGAATAAATCTGAAATTTTAAATATTCAGCCAGATCGTAATGTTCTAATATTTTTCTTAAAACCTTTCCTTTTATAAATGCTGTATTACTCAAAATGTTTATCGACTTACCTTGATTCGTAACTTCTTTAAACATTTTTTCGATATCAGGATAAATCAAAACTGGTTTAAATTTTAAAAACAGCTCTTCTGTATGACCGTAAAACTCTTTTAGACGATCGGTTCCATTCTTATCAAAATTGACATCTAAAGCGCCTAAAATTAAGTAATAAATTTCGTATGTATCTATATTTAATCCTGTTTTTTCGTTAATATTATTACACAAAACATCATAATGCCGTACAACTTGATTTACCTTTTCAATTCCGTGTTCAATTTCAAAAAAGTCTTTAAATAATAAATTTCTCTTTTGTTTAAATTCTGGATTTGATTTTATCAATGTCAGCCATAAATCAAACGAAAGATGGCTGTAATTCTCATAATTTATATTCAATGGCTAGTTTTTAATATTCTTAAGCTATTATTTAATTATTTCTCCTGAATAATATTTTTCCAAGAAGAAACCTAAATCTGCTCTGTAACCAATACCTGAAGCTTCAAATTTCCAATTTCCATTACGTTTGTAAAGTCTTCCGAACTCTACACCAGTTTCTATCGAAAAATCTTCTCCTAATTCGTACTTCGCAATTTCCTGTCCATTTGCGTCATCCACAATTCTGATATAAGAATTTCTTACTTGCCCAAAATTTTGTTTTCTACGCTCAAAATCTTCAATCGTAACCACAAAAAGAATTTCTTCTACTGCAGGATCAATTTTACTTAAATCTACTTTTATCGCTTCATCATCATCGCCGTCACTATTTCCTCCCGTAGGATCGTCGCCTGTATGCAATAAAGCTCCGTCAGGAGATGATAAATTATTATAAAAAACAAAATAACTCTCGCCCAAAAGTTTTCGGCTAGCATTAATCATGATTGCTGATGCGTCTAAATCAAAATCATGACCAGTTCCTTCATTTGGATCCCATCCTAAACCAACTGTAATATTTGATAATCCAATATCAATCTTTTGCCCTTTTTGTAAATTTATTGCCATTATAACATTTAAAATTTAAAATTAACCTGTACAATAATACAAAAAAGAAAACCACAATAGAATGAGGAAAGCCGTAAAAGGGAAAAAAATATCAATAAAATGAGTAAAAAATATCGGTAAATTGCAATAATTTAATTTTTATGTAATAAATTATTTACCAATATAAATAGAATGAAGCACTTACATTTTGACTGATGCAAATTGATGATTAAAATAAAAAGACAAACATTATCGCTATATTTACATTTTATTATTCTTCATAAAATTTTCTAGAAAAATAGCTATTAAAGCAATTGAATTAGTCTATAATTTTAAATATACAGCAATAAAAAATGTTTACAAAAGGATCAAAATTATATAGTATTGTAACGGGAACTTGTCCAAAATGCCAAAAGGAAAGCATGTACGAAGACAAAAATCCGCTTCATTTGACTAAGGTTTTAAAAATGAATGATCATTGCAGCCATTGCGGTTTAAAATATCTTATTGAACCTTCGTTTTTTTATGGCGCCATGTATGTTAGCTACGGACTAAATGTAGCGGTAGGAATTGCAGCTTTTATTGTTTCTTTTGTATTTTTTCAAACTACAATCGAGCAATCCTTTATAGCGATAGTAATTGCATTAATTATTTTATTTCCTTTTGTTTTAAGACTTTCGAGAAATTTATACATTAATATGTTTATCTCTTACGATCCTAAAGCCGGTCAGAAATAAGGCTTTTTAAATATCGTTTATGAAATCGCTTAATATCTGCTTCTCGATCTAACGGAATATTATTTTCGATATGATCGTATAAAGCTTTAGCCATTGCGGGCCCAAGCATAACGCCACGCGTGCCTAATCCGTTTAAAATATGAATGGATTTGTAGACTTCATGCGTTCCAAGCAAAGGTCTTCTATCTGAAACTGTTGGGCGAATTCCAGCAAAGTGTTTCACAATTTCAAAATCGCAAGTAATAATTTCTTTTATGCGTTCTAGAAGTTCTGTTTTTCCTTCTTCAGTCGGTTCAGCCGATTTATCCTGCCAATTGTAAGTTGCGCCCACTTTAAATAAATCATCTCCAAGAGGCAAAATAAAAACACTCGTATTTACAATTACATCCAAATTTAAACCTGGAGCTTTTATAATAAACAACTCTCCTTTTGTGCCGTCAAGCGGAAGATAATTAAAAAAAGGATTATTATGCATTCCGAATCCTTCTGCAAAAATAATATGACGCGGTTGAATATTTTTATATTGAATTCCCGAATCTAAAAACTCGATATAACTGCTATGAAAAGATTCTTCTAATAACAAGTTATTTTCTATTAAATATGCTTTGTAAGTATCTAACAACAAAGCTGTGTCAACATATCCTGTATGCAAAACTTCTCCATAATCATAAGGAGAATCAATACTATCGTATTTTTTAGAAATTAATTTTGTCGATAAAAAAGGAGCTAAGTTTTTTTTATCAGAAGCAGCAAACCAATTATTCTGCTCTTCAATAGAAAAGAACTTTCTTAAAACAGGCATTTTAAAATTAAACTTCTCTTTTAGCTTATCTTCTATTTGATTATAAAAATCATTCATCAAAACCAATTGATCTTGTGCATTCCAAACTTCGCTAAAACGCTTTAAAATAACTGGATTATACAACCCTCCAGCAACTCTCGAAGAATTTTGAGATTTGTTGTCTAAAACTAAAATAGTTTTATTGTTTTTTAAGGCAAATTCGGCAAAAGAAATCCCAGCCAATCCAGATCCGACGATTAAATAATCAAGCATTTTGAAGTATATAAATAAAATAGAAAAACTCTTACTACAAAGGTAGCAAGAGTTTTGTTTATAATTCAATTACAATCTTAGTAATTCCACATATCTTCTTCAAAGTTGCGAATCTTTTCTTTTACTCTTTCCGATTCTAACAATTGACTTTGTGCATTGTCTCTAATATAATCTTTAATCTCACGATCACCATATACGTTTTCTTCTTTATAAATAATCGAATTAAATCTCCTTGAGTTCAATATCTGATCAAATGAAATTGGAAGTGCCGAATTTTGGTCGTTGAAAGCTTTTGCTTCATGTAAAACATCACGAGCGTTAGGAAAGAAAACCCAAAACAATTCGATATAATCTTTTTCATCACTGTTCATGGTGTAAACGTCTGGAGTAACAGGACAGATTCCTAGTAAACGATATTTCAATTCGCTTTCGCGTTTATCAAAATACCAAAACCCCTTAATTTTATACTGACTAACATCTGCTGCTGTTAAATCTTGTTTTAAAATATATTCCGCAGGAACAGTTCTTGTTGGGCCAACTGTTTCTTCAACATAAGAAACGCTTTTATTTTTACCTTTTCCAGTAACTACTTTTTTCTTCACGACACGTGATCTATAGTCATCTGGATATTGATTAATCAATTCTCTACCCGCATCTGTAGTATCTACTCGAGATAAAGATCCTTCGATATCTTTCATCGACTTTTTAGTATTGAAATAACTATCCGTATAAACCTCAGTTATTTTACCATTTTTAATTGCCTTAGTTAAAACATTGTAAATCGAACGTCTATCTGAACCAATGTTGGCAGTATCAACTGGAAAATATAAAGGAAAGTTGATTTTTTCATTCAAATCAATAATTTCCCAAACCGTTTTTCCCATCAAAATATCCCTATCATTTACATAACCATAAGCTAACGGCTTATCGTTGTCTGATATCATCTGTGCCGCAGTCTTAATTCCTATCTGGTCAGCAGTTTTGGCATTCAATAAATTAGACTGTGCATACGAAGCAAAACTTCCTGCGACAGCAAGAATAACTAATAAAAAATCTCTTACTTTCATCATCATAAATATTACAAGAAATTAAACGTCACTTTTTAAATTATATTGTGCATTTTTTCTTACATAAATAAAAAGAATTAAAATAACTCTGAAACAGTATAGAAAAGATCTTTGATTGGGAAAAGATATTTTATTTATATAAAAAAAACTCTTACTACAAATGTAGTAAGAGTTTTTTAATTATTTGATTATGTTTTACTTAGTAGTTCCACATATCTTGTTCGAAGTTGCGAATTTTTTCTTTCACTCTTTCAGATTCTAACAACTGATTTTGTGCGTTGTCTTTCATGTAATCGCTAATTGCTCTATCTCCATAAAGATTTTCCTCTTTGTAAACAACAGCATTAAAACGTCTTGAATTTAAGATCTGATCAAATGAAATTGGAAGAGCCGAGTTGTTGTCATTGAAAGCTTTTGCTTCATGCAATGCTTCTCTGGCATTTGGGAAGAATACCCAAAATAACTCGATATAATCCTTTTCATCACTATTCATAGTATAAACGTCTGGAGTTACAGGACAAATTCCTAGTAAACGATATTTCAATTCACTTTGACGTTTATCAAAATACCAGTATCCTTTTACTTTATACTGAGTAACATCTGCAGCAGTTAAATCTTGTTTCAAAATATATTCAGCAGGAACCGTTCTTGATGGCCCAACTGTTTCTTCAACATAATTTACTTTTTTGTTTTTACCAGTACCAGTAACAACTTTTTTCTTCACAACACGTGATTTATAGTCATCTGGATATTGGTTAATCAACTCTCTACCTGCATCTGTTGTATCAACACGAGATAATGATCCTTCGATGTCTTTCATAGATTTTTTAGTATTAAAATAACTATCAGTATACACTTCAGTTATTTTTCCACCTTTAATAGCTTTAGTCAAAACGTCGTATAAAGAACGTCTGTTAGCACCAATATTAGCTGTATCTACCGGAAAGTATAATGGAAAGTTGATTTTTTCATTTAAATCAATAATTTCCCATGTTGTTTTACCCATCAAAATATCTCTATCATCTACATAACCGTAAGCCAAAGGCTTATCATTATCAGATATCAATTGAGCAGGAGTTTTAAGTCCAATCTGATCTGGTGTTTTTGCGTTAAGCAAATTAGATTGTGCATTAGAAGCAAAACCTCCAGCAATAGAAACAATAGCTATTAAAAAAATTTTTACTTTCATCGTGGTATCATTATAAGATATTGAACGTAGTTTGCACTACTTTATTATAGGATTTCGTAAATTACCGGAGCAGTTCTTGGTAATAAATAACTACCAGCTCCAACAAGTTTAGTTTTAATTTCAGAAATAGTAACTTGGTCTCCTTTACCTGCTCTTGAAAGTACTTGTTTGCATTGTGCATTCAATTTGTTTCCTGTAACAACAACTGTAGGTTGTCCAGCGATTTTTAAATTAAATCCAACAACATCTAAACCAACTTCAAAATCAAAATCATTTAATTTAGCACCGATAGTAGCAATTTCTAAGTTAGATTTAGGACCTTTAACAATCCCTTGTTCTCCTCTAATTGTACCTGCTGGTCCTGGAATACCTTTAATTCTGAATGTTCTCTTATCTGTTACTTTATCACCGTTTGGCAATGTACCAGTTACAGAGATTGTAGCCTCGTTACCTGAACCTGGGCTCATGTTATATTTTCCTGGTTTTCCAGCCGAAGATAATCCTGGAGCACTTGCAACAACTTTGTTGTCAGCAACACCAGCGAATGATACAGAGATTGGGTTAACAACACCTCTATACACTACATTCATTTTATCAGCAGAAATTGTAGCAGAGTTTGGTCTTGGAACTACAACATATTTTCCAGCAAATTTCAAAGGAATAGTCTTTCCATCCTCTAAGAATGTAAACTGTCCGTTGATATTTTGTTCTCCAACTCCACCAGCAGTTAATGAGATAACAGCTTGTCCGTTAACGATTTGCCCAGGACCTTGGAATGAAGTAGGTTTCGTGTTTTCATCGTAACGACCTAAAACAACTTTACCTGTAACTTTTTCTCCTTGGAAATATGCATTTTTATCTAAAACAACGATCGCTTGATAATTGCTGTAAGAAGCAGCAGCAACCGCAGCTTTTCCTAAAGCACTGTTGTAAACGTCAGCTTCAGTTTTCTTAACGTCATTTTGCCAAGCTGAAAGTTTAGCAGCAGATGCAATTGCAGGGAAACCTTTAAAGTGGTAAGCTAAATATTTTTCTTTGATACCTTCTTTGTTTTTAACATCAGAAACATCAAATTTTCTTTCTACTTCAGAAATAATTACAGCGTATTTTTTATCTGTACCTAAAGCAGCTTTAATATCAGCTTTGTATTTTTCAATTTTAGCGATAATTTCGTTACCTTTTTTAGTGTAACCGTCTCCTGTAAACCAGTCGTCGATATTATCACCTCTGTCCATCGCCTCGTAAGGTAATTTCCCAGTTTCTTTTTCAACCTCAAAGCCTTTAATAGACTGAGCTTTTAGAGTAGCTATATAATCATAGAAATCTTTTGTTATTGCTTCAACTTTGTGAGCTGTTACAGCTGCAGTAGCAAATTCTCCTTTTGCCTCAGCTGCTTTTTGATCTAAAGACGTTAACAAACTAGCATTTGTTTCTGTAGAACTAGTATTTGCACCTTCAAATTTTTCGTTCATCAAACCAAAAGCAGAAATAACTTCTTTTGATACGTTCATTGCTAACATTGCGATGAAAACCAGATACATCAGGTTAATCATCTTCTGTCTAGGGGTTAATTTTCCTCCTGCCATTTTTTTCTAATTAGTTTTTTTATTAATAAATTTAATATTAGTTAAAAACTAATTATCCTTTGTTACTCATTGCAGAAAGCATACCACCATAAACACTGTTTAAAGAAGCAATATTTGCAGTCATAGATTGCATTTGCTCTTTTAATTTAGAAGCGTTTTCAGCGATTTCTTTGTTAGCTTCAGCGTTTCTAGAAGCGCTCTCTAACTGTACTTTATATAAACTGTTTAATGATTCCATTTGAGCAGCAGCAACAGATAATTCTTCAGAATATTTCTTTTGTCCTGCAATTGAATCTACAGTTGGAGCAATTCCTTTAGCAGCAGATTCGAAGTTTTTGATACTGTTCCCTAAACTTGACATTAATTCACCGTCAATTTTAGCTTCTTTCAATAATGTATCTAATTTTTGAGACAATAATCCCTGAGCCTCAGTTGGGTTTTCAGCTTTAGTTGTTTTTGTTCTAGCTTGTCCGTTAGCTAATTCTGGATAAACAAGAGTCCAATCTAACTCGTCTTCAACTGGTTCGAAAGCAGAAAGCGCAAAAATTAACGCCTCAGTTAACAACCCTACAGATAGCATAACTGTCCCTGTTAATGGTCCAATTTCAAAGTGAGTAATTTTGAATAAAGCTCCAACGATTACCACTGCCGCTCCCATACCATAAGCGAAATTCATTGCTTTTTTACTTAATAATGCCATAATACTTTTTTTTTAGGTTTTAAAATAGATTTGTTGGATATTGATAAAATTATAAATTACTTTCTTTTGCTTCCGTTACCGTTACCAGTTACTTGAGTTCCCATGTAATCTTGTACCGTTCTGAATCCGATATAACTTCTAGCTGAATCAGCATATTCGTGGTCACGAGTACTTACCTGTAGGAAATAAGCAACGTCTTTCCAAGAACCTCCACGAACAACTTTTCTTTGGTTTTTACCATCAATTACGTTTGGATTCATTGTTGAAACATATTCGTAAGCATTTGGATTGTAAGCTGAATCTGTCCACTCTGAAACGTTTCCTGCCATGTTGTATAATCCGTAACCGTTTACTTCGTATGATTTTGCTTCAACAGTATATAAAGCTTCGTCAGCAGCATAATCTCCTCTACTTGGTTTAAAGTTTGCTAAGAAACAACCTCTATCACTTTTAGTATAAGGACCTCCCCAAGGGTAAGTTGCAGATTCTAGACCACCTCTAGCCGCATATTCCCATTCTGCCTCAGTTGGTAATCTGAAAGCATTTACTAGGTCACGACCTTTTTTCTTAGATTTAATATAACTGTTTTTGTTTAATGTTCTCCAAGCACAGAATGCTTTTGCTTGTTTCCAAGTTACACCAACTACAGGATATTCTCCATAAGCTTTGTGCCAGAAATAATCATTATGCATTGGTTCATTATATGAATAAGCGAAATCTTTAATCCAAACTGCAGTATCAGGATAAACATTTACCTGTTCTGTTTTTACGAAATCACTTCTTTTTCCAACTTTAGCTTTTGCAGCAGCCTGAATGTCCATCCAAGAATAACGGAATTTCAATTTATTTACATCAATTGTTCTTAAACCATTGTATGATTCTTCAATTGGCAAATACATAGAATCCATTACTTCAGCGTAATACTCATCTGGATAAGCTTTTGTATCTTTAATTAATTTTACTTTTTTGTTTAATTTTCTTCCAGCATACGGATCATCTTTTGTACCAACACTATAATAGTTATCGTACATATATTTATCATAAGCTGTCATTTTCTCTGGATCAGAATCATTAAAAGCGTAGTCAGCAATACTTCCACCTTTTTTTCCTTTGTCACCAGTACTTTTTTGTCCAGTTTCATCAGCTAAGATTGCCAAACGTACTCTCATTGTAGAATCTTTTACCCATTCTACGAATTGACGATACTCACTATTTGTAATTTCAGTTTCATCCATGTAAAATGAACGAACAGTTACAGTTTTAGTAGGAGCGTCTTCCACGTTAGCTAAATCCGCATCAGATTTACCCATAATAAAAGATCCACCTGGAACCAAAGTCATTCCATAAGGCTTTTCAGGATGCCATTTCCCTCCTGTAACACCAACTAATTCACCTTTGTCACCTGACTTACCACAGCCAATTACCAGTGTTAACATTGCTGCAAATGCAATAAACTTCTTCATATAAATTTGGATTATCTATTCATTATTAAAAGTCCGTAAACGTATTTATTATTTATCTAAAAAACAATACTACTTGCGAAATTTATTTTACCGTTCAAAAATAATGTTAAATAAAATAAAAAAAAAATATTTTATCGATAAACTGTGTCAAAAAATCGATGTAAAACGTTAATTTTTATAATATATGGTTATTTTCTTACTAATTTATTTTAACTCTTTTTTTCTTTTTACAAAAAATTAAGATTTACCTTAACTTTTCTTATTACAGAGCGTTTTTACGTTGTGCTTTCCACCATCTTTCTGGCAATTCTTGATTGCAAGCAGACAAATATTCGTCATAAGAACAGGGTAATAACGTATTTCTTTTTAATTTATTGCTGCCATTTGATTCAAATGGAATTTCAATCCACCAACGATCGGTTTTATCACTTTTATAAAAAATAAGTTCTTCATCTTCAAGTGGTACAATATACTTCAAATAGTTAGCACGGCTTCCAAATGGATATTCTTTCGAACGATAATGAAATCCTTCAATAAAATACCACACGATCTGAGCAATTATAACAGATTCTGCCATTGTACTATTGTGATTAAAAACTCCGAATGAAGTCACTTTATCACTAATTCCAGCATATCTTGCTAAAGCACAAATTTCTTTTCCATTAAATCCATTTGGCTCAAAAGTTACCGTATTTCCTGATGCAGAAGATTTTACAGAGTTCAAATCTATACTTACTAAATCTGCATCTCTGAAAACTGGCTCAGCCAAAGTAATTTTATTTGATATTTCGCCCAATCGATAAGCATCAAAAAATAATTTTTCAATTAGATCAATTTCTTCTTGCGAATTATAATATGTTTGATAACCTATATTACAGTAATTGAACAGGTTATTAGGTTCATCAATAATGATTTTTGTTAAATATGAATTTGCCGAAACCGATTCATTTTCTTTTCCAAAATCAAATTTATTATCAACAGCAACCAAATTTACCATTTGCTCTAAGTCATCGTAAGCACGATACAAAGCATAGGTCAAATCCTGAGAACCTCCCAGGACTATAGGAATAACTTTATTCTTGATTAATGCGGCTGTAACTTTCTTTAAAGCAAAATAAGTATCTTCTACTGAGTCGCCAGCAAGAATATCTCCAAGGTCTGCAATCGAAGCATCCCAATTACCAGGAAACATACCATATAGCTTTTTACGAACAGCAGTAAGATTAACTTCATTAATCATATTGATGTTTGTACGATCTTCTAAAACACCAATAATAGCAATATTAATTTGCTCAATATCAGGAAACTGATCTTGCGTATGAAAAACAATTTTGCTTCCAAACTCTTGTGAAGACAGTCCTCCGACGAATTTTACAATCGCATCGTTAACTGGTTCTAGAAAATCAAATTCCATCTATCTTATTTCTTTTTAGCAGCTGTTTTTTTAGCTGGAGCTTTTTTAGCCGTTGTTGTTTTTTTAGCTGCAGTTTTCTTTGCAGGTGTTTTTGCCGCAATCATTTCTTGAACCTGAGCCAGAGTCAACTGCGTTGCATCGACATCTTTGCTCAATTCAATTTTAATTTTTCCTTTCAGAATCACAGAACGTCCCCAACGGGCTTTTTCTACTACAATTCCCTCTTCTTCCCAATTGTGAAGAACTTTATCAATGTTTTTCTGAAGTTTATCTTCTATAAGTTCTTCAACATCTGCTTGTGACAAATTATCGAAGTTATATTTCTTACTTACATTCACAAAAAGTCCGTTCCATTTAATGAATGGACCAAAACGACCCACTCCTTTTTGAACTCCTTCTCCTTTATAAACAGCAATTGGCGCATCAGCAAGTGCTTTTTCGTCAATTAACTCTTGAGCTCTTTCTTTAGAAACTCCTAAAGGATCTTCTCCTCTTGGCAAAGAAATAAACACACTTCCGTGACGTACATAAGGACCGTAACGACCATTATTTACTTCAACTTCTTCTCCTTTATATTCACCTAAACTTTTCGGAAGTAAAAATAAATTCAAAGCCTCTTCAAGCGTAATGTTTCCAATATTTTGATCTGCCATTAAGCTGGCAAATTTTTTGTCTTCGTCGTCTGCTTCTCCAATTTGAGCCATTGGACCAAATTTTCCTAAACGAACAGAAACTTGTCTTCCGTCTGCATCTTTTCCTAAAATTCTTTCACCACTTTCGCGTTCAGCATTTGCTTCAACTTCTTTTACATTTGGGTGAAATTGATTGTAGAAATCCTGCATCATTTTTGCCCAGTCAATATTTCCTTCGGCAATTTCGTCAAAATCCTGCTCTACTTTTGCTGTGAAATTATAATCTAGAATGTTCCCGAAATTCTTCACTAAGAAATCAGTAACAATTGTTCCGATGTCTGTTGGAACTAATTTCCCTTTATCAGAACCTGTATTTTCTTTTAATAGCTTCTCTCCTACTTTACTGTTTTGTAAAGTCAATTGAGTGTAATTACGTTCTTGACCTTCTAAAGTTCCTTTTTCAACATAATTTCTATTGATAATAGTTGAAATAGTTGGCGCATAAGTTGACGGACGTCCAATTCCAAGTTCCTCTAATTTTTTAACTAGAGATGCCTCTGTGTAACGTGCCGGCGGTCTAGAATATCGTTCTGTAGCTGTAATATAGTTATTCGCTAGTTTTTCATTAACTTTTAATGCTGGAAGCATTCCTTCTTGTTCTTCTTCATCATCATCATGTCCTTCTAAGTAAACTTTCAAGAAACCTTCAAAAAGTAAAACTTCACCAGAAGCTGTAAAAAGCTCGCTGTGATTATCTGCTTCAATTTTTACGTTTGTTCTTTCTAACTGCGCGTCGCTCATTTGCGAAGCCAAAGTTCTTTTCCAGATCAAATCGTATAAACGAGCTTGGTCACGGTCAATATTTACTGTGTGACGCGACATATCTGTCGGACGAATTGCTTCGTGCGCTTCTTGTGCTCCTTTATTTTTATTAGCAAAAACTCTCGGTTTTGAGAATTCTTTACCGTAAGATTTAATAATTTCCGCTTCAGCCGCGTCCATTGCTTCTTTAGAAAGATTCACAGAATCTGTTCTCATATAAGTAATAAGTCCAGCTTCGTATAAACGCTGCGCTAACTGCATCGTGATTCCAACTGGCAAATACAATTTTCTTGCTGCTTCTTGTTGCAATGTAGAAGTTGTAAAAGGTGCTGTTGGAGATTTTTTGGTAGGTTTAGTTTCTAAATCAGCTACCTTATATTTAGAACCGATATTTTGATTTAAGAAATCTTCGGCTTCTTTTTTAGTATTGAAATTTTTTGGCAGTTTTGCTTTGAAAGCTTTTCCAGCTTCATTCACAAATTCTGCAACAATTGAATACGTTGCAACTGCATTAAAACTTTGGATTTCGCGTTCTCTTTCAACAATTAAACGTACAGAAACAGATTGTACACGACCTGCAGAAAGTCCGCCTTTGATTTTTCTCCATAAAACTGGAGATAATTCGTAACCTACTAAACGATCTAAAACACGTCTAGCCTGTTGTGCATTTACTAAATTATAATCAATTTCTCTTGGATTATCAATTGCTTTAAGAATCGCAGTTTTTGTAATCTCGTGAAAAACAATTCTTTTGGTTTTTTTTGTATCCAGTTTTAATTCTTCCGCCAAGTGCCAAGAAATAGCCTCTCCCTCGCGGTCCTCATCGGATGCTAACCAAACCATTTCGGCATTCTTAGAAAGTGATTTTAGTTTTGTTACCAAGGCTTTTTTATCCGGAGATACTTCATATTTAGGTTTAAAACCATTCTCAACATCTACTCCTATTTCCTTTGATGGTAAGTCTGCTATGTGACCATAACTTGACTCCACCTGAAAATCACTCCCAAGAAATTTCTCGATCGTTTTCGCCTTTGCAGGTGACTCCACTATTACTAAATTCTTTGCCATTGCTCTATTTTTCTGCAACAAAAGTATCTATTTTTTTTAAATATTAACCTTACGAATGCATTTTTGAAGTATTTTGATATTATGAAACTTAAAATTGCATATTTATCTGTATTATTATCTATTATATATATAGGTATAACTTTTAGATGATTTATAACAGAGATATCACTTTATTTTAGGTTTTAATATCGAAACTTCGGTATCTATTTAGACTAACTACTTACGAAGAAAAAAAGTTTTAGGTTTTTCATAAGGCATAAATCTAAAATTTATTTTTTTTAAAACATTGTTAATTCTTTATCTGACATCTTGTCATATTCACATCAATTAACCTATCTTTGCACTTTGAAATTTTACAATGGAAAAGATTATTGAAGAAAGCAAACAGGGCGAAAGTCTTGTTTTAGAAAATAAACCTGAGAATACTAAAAAACTATTTATAGAAAGTTACGGCTGTGCAATGAATTTTTCGGACAGTGAAGTCGTAGCTTCCATTTTATCTGACGGAGGATATAACACAACTTCGATTTTAGAAGAAGCCGATTTGGTTTTGGTGAATACTTGTTCGATTCGCGATAAAGCGGAACAAACAATTCGTAAACGTCTTGAAAAATACAACGCTGTAAAACGTACGAATCCGAAAATGAAAGTCGGCGTTTTGGGCTGCATGGCCGAACGTTTGAAAAGTCAGTTTTTGGAAGAAGAAAAAATAGTTGACCTTGTTGTTGGTCCTGATGCTTATAAAGATCTTCCGAATTTATTGGCGGAAGTTGAAGAAGGACGTGACGCTATCAATGTAATTTTATCGAAAGAAGAAACATACGGAGATATTTCGCCTGTTCGTTTAATGAGCAACGGAATTACCGCTTTGGTTTCCATCACTCGTGGATGTGATAATATGTGTACGTTTTGCGTTGTGCCTTTCACACGCGGACGTGAACGTAGCCGTGAGCCACAAAGTATTATGGCTGAGATTCAGGATTTATGGAATAAAGGTTTTAAAGAAATTACACTTCTTGGACAAAACGTTGACAGTTACCTTTGGTACGGCGGCGGATTGAAAAAAGATTTCGTAAATGCTTCTGAAATGCAAAAAGCAACTGCTGTAGATTTTGATCAATTGCTTGAAATGGTTGCTGTTGGTTTTCCTAAAATGAGAATTCGTTTTTCAACTTCGAACCCTCAGGATATGCACGAAAGTATTTTGCATGTTATTGCGAAATATCCAAATATCTGCAAACACATTCACTTGCCAGTTCAATCTGGAAGCAATAGAATTTTAAAAGAAATGAATCGTTTGCATTCTCGCGAAGAATACATGGCTTTGATTGATAAAATTAGAGCAATTGTTCCAGATGCTTCGATTTCGCAAGATATGATTGCTGGTTTTCCAACAGAAACTGAACAAGATCACCAAGATACAATGAGTTTAATGGAATACGTGAAATATAATTTCGGTTATATGTATTCGTATTCTGAACGTCCTGGAACTTTGGCTGGAAGAAAAATGAAAGATGATGTTGAAGAAGAAACCAAAGCCAGAAGATTACAAGAAATTGTCGATTTACAGCAAAAACATGCTTGGTTTAGAAGCAAAGAGTTTGTTGGAAAAACAGTTGAAGTTTTAGTTGAGAAAGTTTCTAAAAAATCTAAAGACGAATTTTCTGGAAGAAATTCTCAAAGTATTACGGTCGTTTTTCCAAAAGAAAATTACAAAATTGGAGATTTCGTAAATGTAAAAATCACAAGCTGTACAAGTGGAACTCTTAAAGGTGAAGCTGTTGGATATTCTGAAATGAATTAATGCTTAAGTGCTCAATTTCCAAGTTATTTCCGTAGCTTGAAAATTGAAAAAATGTATAACTTTTTTTATCTGTTTTCTTTTATGAAAAATTTCATTACTATATTCTTTTCTTTACTTGTGGTATCATGTTCAAGCAATGACTCTCCTACTGGTGATACAGCAGAAGGTACTATTTTAAAAAACTATAAAGAACATGGTGAATATGGAAATATACATCTATTTGATAATGAGGGCACCCGATACGATAAAATAACGCGTTCAAAAGGAGAAATATTTATAGATTTTTCGTACGACTCTAATAACAGAATGTCTGAAATAGTTATAAGTCCTGATAGTGCTCCTGTGACAACTACTTTTACTTATAATAGTAATGGCCAAATTATTAAAATGGAGAAGGATTCCAGAAAAGCCGGGACTGCAGGAAAACTTTTTGTTTGGTTATTTACTCACAATAAAAATGTTGTGACAGGCGAATTGATTTCTGCGGATAATCCAAGTTTTAATCACGTAAAAGTTCAGTACACATTTAACGATGAAGGGTTACTTATTTCTAAACACAATTATGTTGATTATCCTGTTAAAGAAAACAGACCTATAAGAACAACCTCTTATGCATCTTTGAAATATGACCAAAACAAAAATTTGATTTCATTAAAAATATCGACAGGTGGTACGCACGATTTACCAGACAGTCCTGCAAATCTGTACGCCGGATCTGTTACCTACGAATATGATAATAAAATAAACCCAGTACATCAGGTTTATATGAATCATTATATGAACTACATTTTAAGCAATGATTATCCTTTTGTTTTGGAAAGAGGAAGTATTCAGGATTTTGTTGCAGGCACAGGAAAAAATAATTTAATAAAAACCACTTATCCAGTCCCTGAGTTTGGAGGCATTCCAATCGACAATATATACAAAAACACTTACAGTTATCAGTTGAATAACTTGCCTCTAAAAATGTCCAGAATTTCAACCGAAGACAATAAAGAATACGGAAGTCTGACTTTTAATTATTCTGTTAAATAATCAATCCAAGAAATAACTATTTTATGGAAACAGTTCAAGCAATAAAACAACGATTTGAGATTATTGGAAATGATCCGAAATTAAATCGTGCTATCGAAAAAGCCATTCAGGTTGCTCCAACTGATATTTCGGTTATGGTAACTGGGGAAAGTGGTGTTGGTAAAGAAAATATTCCTAGAATTATACATTCGCTTTCGCACAGAAAGCACGGAAAATATATTGCAGTAAACTGTGGGGCGATTCCAGAGGGAACTATTGATAGTGAACTTTTTGGTCACGAAAAAGGTGCTTTTACAGGTGCAACAAGTACACGTGAAGGTTATTTTGAAGTGGCTGACGGCGGAACCATTTTTCTTGATGAAGTTGGTGAATTGCCATTAACAACTCAAGTACGTTTGCTTCGTGTTTTAGAAAACGGTGAGTTTATAAAAGTAGGTTCGTCTCAGGTTCAAAAAACAAATGTGAGAATTGTTGCGGCAACCAACGTAAACTTATTTAATGCAATTGAAAAAGGAAAATTCCGTGAAGATTTGTACTATCGTTTAAGCACAGTCGAAATTACTTTACCACCTTTACGCGAAAGAAACGACGATATTCATTTATTGTTTAGAAAATTTGTAGCCGATTTTGCTCATAAATACAAAATGCCGCCTTTAAAACTAGACGACGACGCTGTTCAGCTTTTACAGAAATTTAGATGGAGCGGAAATATTCGTCAGCTTCGAAATGTTGCCGAACAGATTTCTGTTTTAGAAACCAATCGCGATATTACATTGGCAACTTTACAATCTTATTTACCTGCTGAAGGAAGCAACTTGCCTTCTGTAATTAGCGACAGTAAAAAAGAAAGTGATTTCAGTACAGAAAGAGACATATTATATAAGGTGCTTTTTGATATGAAAAGTGACTTAAATGACTTGAAAAAACTGACTTTAGAATTGATGAAAAATGGAACTTCTAAAGTTCAAGATATTAATCCGAACCTAATTCAGAAAATATACGGCAATCAACAAAATGACAGCGAAATTGATTTTGAAGAAGAACCAAGAACTGCTGTTATGACACCAACAGTTCGTGAAGAAAACTATCAAATTCCCGAAGATAATTATTTGTTTGCCGAAACAATTGAAGAAGAAGAAATTTTACGTTTAGAACAAAAAGAAATCGAAATGATCAAAAAATCATTAGAAAAAAATAAAGGAAAACGTAAAGCTGCTGCAGACGAATTAGGAATTTCTGAAAGAACGTTATATCGTAAAATAAAGCAATTCGATTTGTAATTCTTGCATAGAAGTTAAAAACACAAAAATGTTTTAAACGAAATGAATATCTTTGACCAAACGTCAACAAATTGGCAAAGCAATCTTTTATCAAATAAAATGAAACACATAAAATATCTTCTTATTCTTTTAATTGCAACAACTTTTAGCGGTTGTGGAGTTTACAACTTTACAGGAGCAAAACCAGTTGATGCTAAAACATTTCAAGTCAACTTCTTTAATAATAATGCCGATTTAGTTGAACCTGGAATTGATAGAACTTTCACTTTGACTTTACAGGATTTGATTATGAATCAGACCAACTTAAACTTGGTTCCAAATGGAGGAGAATTAATTTATGAAGGAGAAATTACAGATTACCGAATAACTCCAATGTCAGCAACAGCTGTTGGAGCTAATGGTGAAGTCGGAGCTGCACAAAACCGTTTATCAATTCGTGTACAGGTAAGATTTACCAATAAGAAGAAAGAAGCTGATGATTTTGAAAAATCATTCGAATTTTATTATGATTTTCCTGGACAAGATTTACCTACAGGATCAACTTTGAATGAAGCAATTAGAGTAATTTATGAAAGAATTACGCAAGATATATTTAATGAATCATTAGCAAAATGGTAAAATGTTTATTTGTTGAATCGGTTAACTGTTTAATCGATTTTCAAAAACAGTTAAACAAATAAACAATTAAACGCTTAAACAAAAAAAAGAATGAACGTTACCGATTATACCTACTTAATGAATAAACCAAGTGCTATTACAGAAAAGCAGGCGGACGCATTAGGAAGTGTTTTGAATGAGTTTCCGTATTTTCAAAGTGCGCGTGCGTTGCGATTAAAAGGACTTTATAATCAAAATAGCTTTAAGTATAATTATGCTTTAAAAGTTACGGCAGCGTATACTTCAGATCGTTCCATTTTATTTGATTTTATAACTTCAGAAGATTTTACTTCTATTCAGAACGATTTCTACGAACAAAAACTAAGAGATCTGCTTGAAATTACTGTTTTTGACAGCGAAATAATTTCACCCGAACAAATTAGAAAAGCGATTGAAGTAAAAACTGAAACTGAAGAACAACCCGTTTTAGAAACTCCTAAAGCAACTCCAATTCCTGTTGCTGAAGAACCAGTTAAAACAGAGGAACTTAAAAATATTCTAGAAATAGATCCAGCAATTTTTACTGCTATTAAAGATGCACAATCTGTAACTTACGAAAAACCAGTAACAATTGAAGAACCTAAAACGCTTCCAATAATTGATGAATCAATTTTCACAGCGATTAAAGAAGCACAGTCAGTAACTTATGAAAAACCGGTTGCTGAAGAAGAAAATAAAATTGAACAAAGCGTTTCTGAAACCATAATAAAACCTGAAATTTCATCTCTTACAGAAACAGTAAAAACGGAAGAACCTAAAATTGATCGTATTGAAAATTCTATTTTAAGTTCTATAAAAGTCGCAGAAACTCCTTCAATACAAGAGAAAGTAAAAACTGAAGAACCTAAGATTGATGCAGCTATTGAACGTTCAATTTTAAATTCAATTAAAGAATCTGAAATTGCAAATTCTGAAGAATCAGCAAAAATTGAAGAATCGAAAATCGAAATTGATGAGCAACCAATTTTAAATTCAATCGAAGAAGACGAAGACGATAGTGTTATTGAAGAAATGATTATTCCGGAATTTAAAATGAATCCCGTTGAACAATCTATTCTATCTTCAATTAAAGTAGCAGAAACTGTTATTCAAGAACAACCAAAAGAAGAAGTTCAAGAAGTAATTGAAACAGCACCTTTAGAAGAAATTCAAGAGGAAGTTGAAGAGAAAACGGAAGAAGAAATTCAAGAAGAAACCAATGAGCAATTCGAAGAAGAAATAAATGAATCTGCAAAAATAGCTGCAGAACATTTAGAAATTGGAAAACCTTTAGATTTTTCTCTTAGCGAAAAACATTCTTTTCAAGAGTGGCTGCAATTATCTAGAACAGAACCAATTGATCGTTCTAATGAAATTTCACCAGAAGAAAAAGCTAAAATTGAAGCTGAAAAAGAAGAACAATTAAACGAAGAGAGACAAAAAAAGGCTGAAATTATAGATAAATTTATAGAAACTAATCCGAAAATCTCTCCAATTAAACCCGGAACAAGCGCTCCAGTTGTTCAAATTGAAAGCAATTCTGAGGACAATTCTTATCTGATGACAGAGACTTTGGCCAGAGTTTATCTGGAACAAAAGAAATATACAAAAGCAATTCAAGCTTATGAAATATTAATTTTGAAATATCCAGAAAAAATTACTTTCTTTGCAGACCGCATATCGGATATAAAGATTTTACAACAAAATAACAATAACAATAATTAAGTAATGAGCACATTTTCAATTTTTTTAGTTTTAATCACAATAGTTTGTTTTCTATTGATCGTAGTTATTATGGTACAAAACCCTAAAGGAGGCGGATTGTCTTCTACTATCAGCGGAACGCAAATGTTAGGCGGAGTACAAAAAACAACTGACTTTTTAGATAAAAGTACTTGGACTTTAGCTACTGCTTTAATTGTGTTAATTTTACTTTCTAGCTTAAGCTTCTCTGGATCTTTAAGCGATACTGATTCTAAAATCATTGACAAAACTGAAGCTCCTGCAAATACACCAGCTGTTCCATCACAAGGAAACACTCCTGCTCCAGTAGCACCTGCAGCTAAATAATTTCAGCTCGATATAAAATCTAATGCCAGCCTGTCAAAGCTGGCATTTTTTTTAAGAAATAATGTCAGTTTTTATAGCATGGCATAATTTCTGAAAGTTTATAGAACATAAAAAAACGTATAACTTATAATAATATAAAATCATGGCTTTAAACATAAAACCGCTTTCAGACCGCGTACTAATTGAGCCTGTTGCAGCTGAAACTAAAACTGCTTCGGGTATTTTCATTCCTGATACTGCCAAAGAAAAACCACAAAAAGGAACTGTAGTTGCAGTAGGAAACGGATCTAAAGATCATACTATGACTGTAAAAGTTGGAGATACTGTTCTTTACGGAAAATATGCAGGTACTGAATTAAAATTAGAAGGTACTGATTATTTGATTATGCGTGAAGACGACATTTTAGCGATTATCTAAAAAAATATTGTATTAAGTACGAAGTATTAAGAATTAAGAACTTCATTAACTTGAAACAAATCAAACTTTAAACAAAAATTAAAAAAATGGCAAAAGATATAAAATTTGATATTGAAGCACGCGACGGATTAAAACGCGGTGTTGATGCATTAGCAAATGCTGTAAAAGTAACTCTTGGACCAAAAGGTCGTAACGTAATTATCGGAAAATCATTTGGTGGACCAACTGTTACTAAAGATGGTGTTTCTGTTGCAAAAGAAATCGAATTAAAAGACCCATTAGAAAATATGGGTGCTCAAATGGTTAAAGAAGTTGCTTCTAAAACCAATGATTTAGCGGGTGACGGAACTACAACTGCTACAGTTTTAGCTCAAGCTATCGTAAAAGAAGGCTTGAAAAACGTTGCTGCAGGTGCAAATCCAATGGATTTGAAACGTGGTATTGACAAAGCTGTTGAAACTATTGTTGCTGACCTTGCAAAACAAGCTAAAGTGGTTGGAAGCGATTCTGACAAAATCAAACAAATTGCTTCTATCTCTGCTAACAATGACGAAGTTATTGGTGAATTAATCGCTACAGCTTTCGCTAAAGTTGGAAAAGAAGGTGTTATCACTGTTGAAGAAGCTAAAGGAACTGATACTTTCGTTGACGTTGTTGAAGGAATGCAGTTTGACAGAGGATATCTTTCTCCTTACTTCGTAACAAACCCAGAGAAAATGGAAGTTGAATTAGACTCTCCATACATCTTATTATACGACAAAAAAGTATCTTCTTTAAAAGAATTACTTCCAGTTTTAGAGCCAGTTGCTCAATCAGGAAAACCATTATTGATTATCGCTGAAGATGTTGACGGAGAAGCTCTTTCTACATTAGTAGTAAACAAATTAAGAGGTGCTCTTAAAATTGCTGCTGTAAAAGCTCCAGGTTTTGGAGACAGAAGAAAAGCAATGTTAGAAGATATCGCAATCTTGACTGGCGGAACTGTAATTTCTGAAGAGAGAGGATATACTCTTGAAAATACAACTATCGAAATGTTAGGAAACGCAAAAAGAGTTTCTATCGATAAAGACAACACAACTATTGTAAGCGGTGCTGGTGAAGCTGATATTATCAAAAACAGAGTTAACCAAATTAAAGGTCAGATGGAAACTACTACATCTGATTACGATAAAGAAAAATTGCAAGAGCGTTTGGCTAAATTAGCTGGTGGTGTCGCTGTTCTTTATGTTGGTGCTGCTTCTGAAGTTGAAATGAAAGAGAAAAAAGACAGAGTTGACGATGCTTTACACGCAACTCGTGCAGCAGTTGAAGAAGGAATTGTTGCTGGTGGTGGAGTGGCTTTATTAAGAGCTAAACTTGCTTTAGCTGACTTAAAAGCAGATAATGCAGACGAAGCTACAGGAATTCAAATTGTTTCTCGTGCTGTTGAATCTCCATTAAGAACTATCGTTGAAAATGCTGGTCTTGAAGGTTCTGTTGTTGTGGCTAAAGTTTCTGAAGGTTCAGGTGATTTTGGATACAATGCAAAAACTGACGAATATGTGGATATGCTTTCTGCAGGAATTATTGACCCTAAAAAAGTAACTCGTGTTGCATTAGAAAATGCTGCATCTGTTTCTGGAATGATCTTAACTACAGAATGTGCATTAATTGATATTAAAGAAGAAAACGCTGGCGGAATGCCAATGGGTGGCGGAATGCCAGGAATGATGTAATTCATCATCTTCTTAAAATTTAAAACGCCAGATGAATGTCTGGCGTTTTTTTTATAGCCACGAATTCACGAATTATTTATTCCATTCTTAATATTTTATTTTTTCTTGCCACAGATTAAAATGATTTCCACAGATTATAATCCTTTTAATCTGTGTAATCTGTGGCTAATAAATATGCGTAAAGAATGGAATAAATAATTCGTGAATTCGTGGCTATCTTTTTTATTTAACATTCTCTTTTTCTTTAAAAAATCTGTTATCTCTATTTTTGCATTTATAATAAATTTCAAAAATGAAAAAACATTTCGCTCTACTCCTTTCATTATCTTTTTTCGCACTTTCAGTCACTTTAAATGCACAAAATTCTAAAGACAATTATGTTGTTTTAGTTTCGATGGATGGATTTCGCTGGGATTATGGCAAACATTTCAATCTTCCAAACTTAAAACAAATTGAAAAAGAAGGCGTTCACGCAAAGTCAATGAAACCTTCTTATCCTAGTAAAACTTTCCCGAATCATTATTCTATTGTAAAGGGACTTTATCCAGATCATCACGGAATTATCAATAATGTTTTTTATGATGCTTCACTAAACCAATCGTTTTCCTTATCAAGCGATGCAAAAAATGATTCAAGATTTTATGGCGGAAATCCAATTTGGAATTTAGCTGAAGAACAAGGCGTCAAAACAGCTTCTTTCTTTTGGCCAGGTTCAGATATTGATAAAAGAAACCCAAGTTATTTCAAAAATTATAATGGGAAAATTCCATACGGAGCTCGAATTGATACGGTTATGAAATGGCTTCAGCTTCCAGAAAAACAACGCCCACATTTAGTTACTTTATATTTTGACGAGCCAGATCATACAGGACATAATTTTGGACCACTTTCGCCAAAAACCGAAAAAACAGTCATCAAAATGGATTCTATTATTGGAGAAATATCTCGAAAATTAGAGCAATTACCAATCGGAAAACAAATCAATTTGATTATTGTTTCAGATCACGGAATGGCGGATATTTCTAATGATAAAAAAATCGCTGTTTTAGATTATTTAAAACCCGAATGGCTGGGTTATAAAGACGTTGTAAATCCAATTATGAGTCTGCAAGCCAAAACTGGATTTCAAGATTCGATTGCCAATGCCTTGAAAAAAGTACCGCATATTAAATTCTGGAAAGCAACCGAAGTTCCTAAAAGACTGCATTATGGAACAAATCCGCGTGTACATGATTTTGTTATTGAAGCTGAAAAAGGCTGGAGTTTGGTAAGCAAAGAGAGTACACACATAAAAGGCGGAACTCACGGTTATGACAATAACGAAAAAGATATGCATGCTATTTTTTATGCAAAAGGTCCAGCTTTTAAAGTAAATAAAAGAGTAAAAACATTTCAAAATGTTTCGGTTTATCCTTTAATAGCAAATATTCTAGGGTTGCAAATTGGTGAAATTGATGGAAAATTAAGTGATGTAAAATCGATGCTTCGCTAATTAGATAATGAATTGAGTGTCACCCTGAGCGAAGTCGAAGGCGTTCCAATTGGTACACAGGCTTCGATTTCGCTCAGCCTGACAAACTAGATGTAACTAAACAAAAGCAAACCCGGCAGATTCTAAAATCTGTCGGGTTTGTTACATCAGATACAATGCGAGAATTTAATATTGTGGTTACGTTGTGTTAGACGCACTGCAGTACGTCTCTACAGATATGCTTGACTTCAAATCATTTTCTAATTCACAACATTAAAACCCAGTCGAAACAGAAACTTCTTTCCATTGTCCCAATTCATTCTGAACACTTGCAATTTTCTGATTTGCCATATTAAAAGCATCTTCGCCTAAAAACAAATGCAAAGGCGGATTTTGATCTTGACTCACTTTTATTAAAGCTTCTGCAAGTTTTACAGGATCTCCAGGCTGATTTTCGTTAATATCATCTTTGTGTGCGCTTTCAGATTGTCTTACTTCTTTATAATCTGCAATCGGGTTTTGAGGCAATAAAAGCGAACTGTCTTTTAAGAAATCTGTTCTAAAATAACCTGGATAAACAATTGTTGCATGAAGTCCAAATGGTTTAATTTCTGCCGCCAAAGATTCTGTTAAACCTGCAACCGCAAATTTTGTAGAGCAATAAATTCCCCAACCCGGAAATTCTCCATAATATCCTCCAACAGAAGAAATATTAAAAACATGTCCCGATTTATTTTTGCGAAGAATCGGCATTGTATTTCTGATTACATTCAATAATCCAAAAACATTTACCTCGTAGTTTTTTCTAGACTCTGCATCCGTTAATTCTTCTAATGCTCCTAACAATCCGTAACCGGCATTATTTACCAGAACGTCGATAGTTTTAAAATGATTTACTGTTTTTTCAATGGCAGTTTTTACACTATTTTCGTTCACTAAATCCATTTCAAGCGGAAGAAAATTTTCTGATGCATTTCCTAATACTGCAATTAAAGATGCTTCACTTCTTGAAGTTGCGGCAACTTTAAAACCTTCTGCTAATAATTTTTTAGCTAATTCTAATCCAAGTCCTTTTGACGCACCTGTGATAAACCAAACTTTGTTATTTTCCATGATTTTAATTTTTTACGTTTAAATTACAGGGCAAAGGTATTGGCGAAGTGCTTCATAAGAATTAAAGCAATCAAGCAATAAGTTACAAAAATCAATCAATTTCTGCTAAACGATAGTTTTTTGGAGAAACCTGAACATTTTTCTTGAAGAAATTAATAAAATGAGATAATTCTTCGAAACCTAAACACCAAGCAATTTCATTGATATTCCAATTGGTTTGTTTTAAAAGAATCATCGATTCCTGAACAATTCTTTCTGAAATAATCTGAGAAGTTGTTTTTCCGGTTGTTTCTTTTAAAGCTTTATTCAAATGATTCACATGCACATTTAATTGACTTGCATATTCAGATGGTGAACGAAAATTGATTTGTTGTGAAATAGATTCAACAGGAAATTGTCTTTCAAGCAATTCCAAAAACAAAGAAGAAATTCGAATTGTAGCGTTTGATTTACTGTATAATGAAGTAGTTACAGTTTGTGTTTTTAATGCTAAATGAATAATTTCAAAAACCAGATTTCGAATCACATCATATTTAAAAGCATAATCTGAATTAATTTCATCGAGCATTTTTAGATAAACTGTTTTTAGAGATTCTGCCAATTCTCTAGAAACTGGAACAACAGGATTTCCGCCTGGTTGAAATAAAGGATATTCTTTTAAATTCCCAAATTGACTAAAAAAAGCATCAGTAAAAATGCAGAAAAAACCGGTTTGATTTTCATCAATATGTTCCCAACTATATGGAATTTGCGGATTTGCAAAGAACAAAGCCTGATCTTCTATGGCTACAACTTTATCAGCATAATGAACTTTATTTCTGCCAATGATTAAGCTTATCTTATAAAAATCTTTTCTAGTATAAGGCAATGGATTGCAAGTGCTTCCAATATAATCATCCAATTTAAAAACATTAAAATGTCCGATTTCTTTTTTTAGATTTTCGGGCATTCCGTTGATTTTAATTGTATAAAAATCTTCTAAGGTTTCTGTTAGTTTCATTTTGTAAAGTTACAAAAATCAAACAAATGAGATAAATAATCGATACAAGATTGTTCATTAGACCCGACAGGTTTTAAAAACCTGTCGGGTCTACACAACGTAAATCAGTGTGGAAATTAATTCACAATTAATAATTTATAATTAACCATTATCAAGAAACCACTTTATAAGTCGGGTCATCAATTACATTTACTTTAATAACGGCATCAGCATTTTTGAGTAACTGACGGCAGTCTTCGCTTAAATGTTTTAATTCAACCACTTTATTCAATTGATTGTATTTTTTAGTCAAATTATTTAGTGCTTCAATGGCTGACATATCCGAAACTCGGCTTTCTTTAAAATCAATTATAATATGATTTGGATCGTTTTGAATATCAAATTTCTCTATAAAAGCAGCCGTAGAACCAAAGAATAACGGTCCATAAATTTCATAATTTTTAATTCCGTTTTCATCTATATAATGTCTTGCACGAATTCTTTTGGCACTTTCCCAAGCAAAAACCAAAGCAGAAATAATTACGCCAATTAAAACTGCCAAAGCTAGATTGTGCAATACAATTGTAATTAACGCCACTAGAATTCCAACAAAAATATCGTGTCTTGGCATTTTATTGATGACTTTAAAACTCGCCCATTCAAAAGTGGTAATGGCCACCATCATCATTACTCCAACTAGTGCTGCCATTGGCAATTTACCAATTACAGGAGCTCCGAAAAGAATAATAATCAAGATTGTCAAAGCACCAATAATTCCAGAAAGTCTTGCTCTTGATCCCGCACCAAGATTTACTAACGTTTGTGCAATCATCGGGCAGCCGCCCATTCCGTAAAAAAAACCGTTTAAGATATTCGAACTTCCTTGCGCAATACATTCACGGTTACTATTTCCTCTAGTTCCCGTAATTTCATCAACCAAATTGAGCGTCAATAAACCTTCAGTCAAACCAACAGCCGCAACAATTACTGAATAGGGAAAAATCACTTTTAAAGTTTCAAAAGAAAATGGAATATTCGGAATATGAAATGGTGGAAATCCGCCTTGAACCGAAGCGATATCTTCAACAGTTTTGGTTTCAATATTAAAAACAATCACCAAAGCAAAAACGACCATAATCGCTACCAAAGATGCCGGAACCGCTTTTGTGATTTTAGGAAAAATCAAAACAATTGCAATTGTCAAAGCGACCAAAGCCAACATAATATACAACGGTGCCCCTTGAAGCCAAGAAACCTGTCCATTTATTACGGTTTTAAATTGTTCTAATTGCGACATAAAAATCACAACCGCCAATCCGTTTACGAAACCAAACATAACGGGCTGTGGAACGAGCCTTATAAATTTTCCGAGTTTAAAAAGTCCGATGCAAATCTGAACAACGCCGCCAAGCGCGACGGCTGCAAAAACATATTCAATTCCGTGCGATTTCATTAAAGCAATTAAAACGATCACAGTTGCTCCTGCTCCACCCGAAATCATTCCGGGTCTTCCTCCAAAAATAGCCGTTACTAAACCTGCAATAAAAGCCGCATACAAACCTACTAAAGGCGGAAATCCAGCTAAAATGGCAAACGACAAAGATTCTGGAATCATCGTCATGGCAACAGTTAAACCTGCTAAAATTTCATTTTTGTAATTGACTTTCTGGCTGAAATCGAAGAGTTGGAATGTTTTTTTCATACTGCACAAAATTAGAAAAATAATATGCAAAAAAAGGACAAACCTTTTCGTAATGAAAAAGTAAAATTAATGAAGAAAAAAATAAAACAGTGATTTTAGTTTAACTGTTCTAAAACAAAAAGGATAATTGAAAGAATAAGATGGATCATTTTTATGATTTAATTTTGGATTAAAATTTTACACAAAATACTTACAAATAAAGCAAATAAAGTAGCGTATTTACACCTGATTTTTAATCCTCAAACTAATCTATTCTTTCGCAAGTATAACCCAAACAATGCACATAATCCATAATATTATCGCATTCTAAGTCAATGCCTTCAACGCGCAGTATTTTATCGCAATCTTCCAAATCAAAATTAATTTTATAATCTGGAAACTGAGTTTGAATAACGGCGATGACATAATTTTTATCAGATTCTTTCTGAACATTTGTTTTAAAAATCTCCACAATCATATCTGCTTCTTTTAATTCTTTAAACTGGTACATATTACTTTGATTAAAAAGATTATACGGATATTTATTAGTCTAAAAATACCTTACTGCGTTTTCTTTTTGATCGTAAATTCTGCTTTGATTTGGCACTTAAAATTAAGTAAAAACTTTCAATCTTAAATTATTAATTAAAGTAAATTCTTCTTTTATTTAAAACCAAAAAATGATTTTTTACATCTGAATTACAATCGAAAACTCAGTTCAAAAATAATCTACAAACTGCTATTTCAACAGTACTTTTATACCAACGGCGTATGATTTATACGAATGGCGTTGGTATAAATTGTGAGTTACAAATGATTAAAAACTATACTATTATATTATTTTTGCCGTCATGAAAATTCTTAAAATTTATCAAAATTTCTTTCTCAGAAATCTCATCGTACACACCTTTATATTATTGGTGATTTTTGCCTGTGTTTATGATGAACTTCGTTTGGCTGGTCATGACTTTTGTTATATGATTAGTAAAATTGCAATAGGATATTTTCCGTGTATTCTCTGGATCACTGTTTTTAATCTATTTATAATTAAAAAGTTACTATTTAAAAGAAAGGTAAAAGTATTTTTTCTGCTGTTTTTAACTTACTGGACTTCATTTTATTTTTTCATCAATTGGTTTTTTCCTTTGGTTGGTTTCGGAAATTTCAAAACACTGCAGATTTTATCACTTCTTATTAACGGAATGTTTTTCTATTTTATTCATGTTGTGATTACGAAAAAAATCATGGATGCCGATAAAGATATTATGAATTTCAAATCGGAACTTTCGTTTTTAAAACAGCAATTGAATCCGCATTTTTTGTTGAATGCCATGAATAATCTTTATGGAGAAGCATTGGCAGAACCCGACAAAGTTCCAGATCGTATTCTAAATCTTTCGGATATGTTGCGTTATCAGATCGAAGCTTCAAAAAAAGATTATGTTTTATTGGAAGAAGAAATTGCATTTATTAAAAAATACATCGAATATTATACCTTTAGAAATGAAAGACTTGTGGTAACGCAAAAATTTGAAGGTCTTGATGACGAAATCGAAATTCCGCCTTTGTTCTTTTTACCTTTGGTCGAAAATGCCGTTAAATTTTCTGCCGAAACCGCCGAACCTTTCATCAATTTAGATTTAAAAGTAAAATGCCGAGGAATTATTTTTACAATAAAAAACAATTGTCTGGATTCTGAATCGCGTCTTTCGAGCACCGGAATTGGAATTGAAAACCTAAAAAGACGTTTAGAAGTTTACGGACTAAAACACCGTTTGAGCTGTAAAAAAGAGAAAAATATGTTTACCGTAAAATTATGCATATGGCACTTACCTACCGCTGTCTTATAATTGACGACGAATCTCCGGCGCACAAAGCCTTGATTTCGCATATTTCTAAATATGATGAACTGGAACATTCTGGAAGCGCTTTTAATGGTATGGAAGCCATAAAAATGCTCAATGAAAACCAATATGATATTATTTTTCTCGACATCAATATGCCCGTAATTTCGGGTGTCGAATTGATGGAACTGCAACCCAATCGACCGCTTACGATTGTTACGACGGCTTATTCAGATTTTGCGCTTTCGGCGTACCAAAATGATGCAATTGATTATCTTTTGAAACCAATTTCGCCAGATAAATTTGCCAAAGCGATAGAAAAAGCCAAAACATTTCATTCTGGAAACAACCTTAAGAAAGAAGATCATAACAACGAAAAAATACTTTCATGTCGTTCAAACGGTCAAATAATTGAAACACAACTGACTGATATTTTATACATTGAAAGTCTAGGTAATTACATGAAATTGTACAGCCGAAAATTAAAATCTCCAATTGTTATTTACGGTTCACTTGCCAGCATAAGCACAGAAATTGATTGCGCGCATTTTGTACAAGTACATCGTTCGTATATTGTAAATACCCGCGAAATTACTTCGGTTGTCAATAAAACTTTAACAATGCGTAATGGTGAAGTTATTCCTGTGGGAAGGAAATATCAGATTTTGTTGGACAATTTGCCTATTCGGTAATTTGACATAGTTTTTTAAAACTCACGTTTTGGTTATTTTCATTTTTTTTTTGTTTATTTTTTGTTTAACCAACATTAAACAAAATGACTTTTGTATTTATTCCATCAAAACAAAAGAACTATTTTTCGTACAATTAAAAATAACTAATGCAATTTATTTTTGTACTAAATCTAATACAATCTCAATAACAGCGAACCCCAACAATTACAGGCATTTTAATTTTCCGAAAACGTTATATTTATTTATTCTGAATGAAACTAAAATATACAAATTCGCAATTTTATTGATTTTTTTGTTAAAAAATATACTTTCATGAATAACTTTTCTTACTTAATTATTTAAATTCGCAGTTGGAACCAAACCACTAGCTTTTCTTAAACCAATGAACCTTTTTAATTTTTTCAAAAAATCAAATATTAAATGTCCGAGATGTCTTGGAAAAGGATTTGTCGATTGGGAAGATATTCATCGTTTAAACAGACAGCTAAAATGGGTTCCTGCTCCCTGCGCGTATTGTGATGCAACAGGAAGAGTCGAAAAAGAAATACTTTCTAAAGTTGCCGTAGATTGCATGTATCTTACCATCGATTTGCCTGAAACTGTAATCGAAAAAATAAGAGAAGGCGATCCAGAAACAATTGAAAAAGGAAAAAAACGCGAACTTTTTGTAGATGCTCTAATTCAATACGCAGAGCATCATTATTTAACTCAAAACATGGATGCCGAAAGTATTGCAAACTTATACTTAAGCACCGAAGCCGAAAATGCACCTTTTGCCGTAACACGCGAAGAATTAATAAAATACATTCAAGGTGTAATCGAATTAAAAAAATCGGCATTAAATTAAATCTCTGAACCTCTTCATCTTTGCAACTTTGAACCTTTTTAAAAAACAGGTATAAATACGTATAGCCAGAATTTTATTTTGTGGTAAACTTGCTGTGAATAATTTTTAGTTTAGAATAAGGTTTTCTTCTAGAGAGCTTTTTAATTTTTTGTCACTTTTTTTTTGGAACACAGAAGTGGGATTTCAAATCGCTGGTACCGATTGGAAATTTCACTTTTTTTTATTCTATAGGTTTCTCATTTTTTCCACTTCTCGTTTTAACAACATTCTATCAAGGATATTTTTTAGAATTTCAATTAACATTTTGCACATTAAATTGGTCTAAAGATTAGTCTTATTCTACAACTAATTAAACTTTTAGAGATCATCCAAAATTTAACATAAGTATATTTTTACTCGGATTTTTAACAACAGACTAAAACATCTAAACGAGAAAAATTTAAAACTATTAAAATGAGGAAAATTACTCTAATGTTATTATTAATCCAAAGCGGATTTATAATGGCTCAGACTGAAACTGTAGTAACACCAAATGGTAAAAAGGTAAGCGTTTATACCAATCCCATTGTTACTGCAAATAACGGATTAACAGTTACAAGTGGAAATGTACAATTAGAAGGTCCGCTAACCAAAGCTTCTACTCTAACTACAACTTCTGTTTTTACTTTAGCCATAAAAGGTTTGCAGACTGGTTTAATTACTGACAATCTTGTGCTTACTGATGAGAATGGTATTCTAAAAACTATTAATTCTACTGCTTTTACAAATAACTGGAGTTTATTGGGAAATACAGGAACAAATCCTTTAAATAATTTTATTGGCACAATTGACAACCAGCCGTTACAATTAAAAATTAATAATACAAATGCTGGTAAAATCTCATTAACTTCAACAGCTGTAGGGTATGAAGCTTTAAACCCTTTATCTACAGGGAATAATAACGTAGCATTTGGAAGCGGAGCTCTAAAAAAAAATACAACAGGAGGAGGTAATATTGCATTAGGCCATCAGGCTTTATTGGCAAACACAACCGGTATTCAAAATTTAGCAATTGGACGTAACGCATTGTCTCAAAATATTGATGGTGGCAGCAATATAGCTTTAGGTGAACGAAGTTTGTTTAATAATACTTCAGGAAGCCAAAATATTACATTAGGTAATTTTTCTTTTTCAAATAATACAACGGGGCGCTATAATATTGGTGTTGGTGTTGGAAATCTCCAATCTAATATTGACGGGTCAGACAATATTGCAATAGGACATAGCGCTTTAAGTAGAAATAGTAATGGATTAATGAATATTGGAATTGGAAATTTGGCTGGTAGTGATTTGACAAGCGGCACAAAAAATATCATTATTGGAATAGATAATCAATATGGTTCAGGTAATGGTCTACAGGTCTCATCTGCTGATGCAAATAACGAAATGAATATTGGGAATGCAATATTTGGTACAGGAATAAATAACTCAACAATTGGTTCTGCAAAAATTGGTGTTAACACCAGAATTCCATCTAATGCTTTTCATGTTAAACCAATTGGAACAGATGATCCTATTAGAATTGAGGGACTGAAAGCTGGCGTAATAACAGATCAATTAGTAACTACAGATGGTAATGGTGTTTTAAGAAATCTACAAATTAACAATTTATGGACCATCAGAGGAAATTCGGGGACAAATGCAGCGTATAATTTTATTGGCACCACCGATGACCAAGATTTGGTTTTTAAAAGAAATGGTGCTATATTTGGTCGTATAGCCTATTGGAATATCGCTTTAGGGAATGGCACTCTATCTTCTAACACTACTGGAGAGCAAAATTCAGCATTTGGGAGAGGAGCTTTGCTCTCCAATACAACAGGCGACAACAATACAGCATTAGGATCTACAACACTTGCAGATAATACTACAGGTAAAAAAAATACAGCCGTTGGAGTTGCTGCATTGGCAAAAAACAGAACTGGAAATAGAAATGTTGCCCTAGGAGAAGTTGCACTTAACTTTCTTTTGACAGGAGATAATAATATTTCTCTAGGCTTTGACAGTGGAAGTTATTTTGGAAATAGTTCCGAAAATTTTTTCACCAATAGCGCTAAAAGCATTTTCATCGGAGCTGAAACTCGAGCTTTACTAAATAATTCACAAAATGAAATTGTTATTGGATATGATGCAAAAGGAAGAGGTTCAAATACAGTAACAATAGGAAACAGTGATATAACTAGTATTGGAGGTTATTCTTCTTGGACAAATTACTCAGATTCTCGTTTAAAAAAGAATATTGTTAGCAGTACTTACGGTTTAGATTTTATAAATAAATTGCGTCCTGTTCTTTACAATATGAAAACAGGAACTACAGAAATACAATCAGGATTTATTGCTCAGGAAGTAGAAACTGCCGCAAATAGTATTGGTTACAAATTTAGCGGTATTGTAAAACCACAATCTGATGCTGATTTTTATAGTTTACGTTATTCATATTTTGTTGTGCCATTGGTAAAAGCAGTTCAAGAACAACAAAAAACAATAGAGGATCTACAAAAACAATTACAAGAAAAAGATGCTAAAAATGCAGAATTTGAAAATCGTCTGCTAAAACTTGAGCAAAAACTTAAATAGTATAGAAAAGGAAGCATTTAGCTTCCTTTTTTGTTTTCTATTATATTTTTTTCATTCTGAGACACATTTTTGTCATCCTGAGGGACGAAGGATCACACTAGAGAATCGACAAAGATTGACTTTTTATTTTTCTACTTTGCGGAGTTACTTGTGTGATCCTTCGTCCCTCAGGATGACAAAACTAAATGTATTATTCAAAATGATGATTTAAAGTTTCAAAAGTTGGGTTAAAACCTTTAATTAGTTCAATTTTCTCATTCTAATCCATCCTTTTAATTCCTTTTCTCTCGCAATCGCCTCTTGTATCCAAATAAACTTTTCATAATAAACTAGAAATTTTATATTGTATCTATATGCAAACGTCTTTGCATTGTTTTCAATATTTTCTGTATGTTGCCTAAGTCTTTCTTTTAAATCATTTGTAACACCAATGTAAAAACTAGATCGGTGTATATTTGTAATAATGTATACGTAATAAGTGTGATAGCCTCTTTGTGGATTGAACATTTCTTTGTTTTTTTGTACGAATATACACATTCAACATGTTTCTCTCTAAATTATTAAGTCTCTCAAAAAAGCATTATTTTTGCGTTCTGTAAACGCCACGAAATTAAAGCCCAAAATCAGTATGACACGAGAACATTATATTCCGTTCAACAAAGAATTTTTATTAGAACAGCAAATTGCAGCTTTCGCTGAAGACCCTCAAAAGGCAGATAATTTTAAAAAACTTTTCGATATTGTCGAACATTATTATCATTATGAATCTTTTAATCTTAATAGAAATCTAAAGCAAAATTATGCGCTTTACGATCCGGATTTGAGCGAAAAAGAGCGTGAACAGTTTATTAATAAAAGTGATTTTCCGATTTTTAAGGAAACTCTTTTAAAGGTTTTAGAACGTGGAAATTATTATAGAATTGACCAAGAAGCTTTAGACCACGCCTTCAAAGAATCTGATTTGATTGGTTTAAATTTGTTTATAGATTTTAATGCTTTTAAAGATTTTGAACTCTACGCGCGTGGTCATCATAAAAGTAAAGAGAAAGTCAAAAAATACTTTTTCTGGACAAAAGAAGTCGAAATTGAATACTATGATCGTGTTTTAATTTACCTCAATTATAGTGAAGCAGATCATCTAAAAGCTAAAAAAGTCAAACTAGGAAAAATGCCAATTGATCCAGGTTCTATTGCTTTAAAGATTTTCAAGCGTGTTCCTAAAAACGATATTGAAACTATTTTTCCGAATGCGATTCCAAAAATGTCTTTGAAAGATAAAATGTTGCTTTGGGTTCCGTGTGTTTTTGGTGGGCTTTCATTATTAAGTGCAAAAGTGATTCCGGCGCTAATTAATATGTATGACGCTTATCAAACTGGCGAAACTATCGATTTATTAAACAGCAAAACTTCCTTGAATCAAGGTTTAATTGCTTTGGGAATTTTGGCAGCATATTGCTTTCGTCAGTATAATAATTTCATAAACAAGAAAATTCGATATTCTAAAACACTTTCAGACAGTTTATATTTTAAGAATATTGGAAATAATAGCGGTGCATTTTATTCTTTATTAAATTCTTCTGAAGAAGAAGCTTTAAAAGAAACGATTTTGGCTTATACATTTTTACACGAAAGTGAAAAACCATTAACAGCAGAAGAACTTGATAATGAGATCGAATCTTGGTTTCAAACAAAACTAAATACTGATCTTGATTTTGATGTAAACGACGCTTTACTAAAATTAAAAAGTATCGGAATTGGAATTGAAACCGATGGAAAATGGAAAGTGATTCCGCTACACGATGCGCTTGTAAAAATTGATGAATTGTGGGATAATGTGTTTCAGTATAATTTGGAAAAAAGATAGACTATAAAAGCATGCTTTTAAATTAAAGAATTACTAAAAATGTGGTTTTCCGTAACCAATATATTTCTCAAACATATATTTTTGTTGAAAACAAAAATATATGAAAAAAACTTTACCTTATTTACTTTTCTTTCTTAGTTTCTGCTTCTATGGTCAGACTTCTATTCAGTGGCAAAAATCTATTGGAGGTAAAGAAACTGATTCAGGCAACACAATAATTAAAACTTCTGATGGAGGCTACATCACAACAACCAGTACTACTTCAACTGATGGTGATATGTCGGATAATCACGGAAGTTATGATATTTTAGTAATAAAATTTAAAAATAACGGAACTGTCGAATGGCAAAAATGCTATGGCGGAAGTAATTATGATGGAGCTTCATCAATTATACAAACTAAAGACGGCGGTTATATTATTGCTGGGCAAACTGGTTCTACAGACGGAGACGTTATTGGCAATCATAATTCAAATTCTCGTGATATGTGGATTCTTAAAATTGCCTCTAATGGAAAAATAGAATGGCAAAAATGTTTAGGCGGTTCAAATTACGATCAAGCTAATGGAATTATAGAAATTTCAGATGGTTACATTATTGGAGGATCTACTAGTTCTACTAATGGAGATGTTAAAAATCATACTAATTCTCTATCTAGTTCATACGACTACTGGGTTCTTAAAATAAATAAGACAGGAGATATTATCTGGGAGAAATGCTATGGAGGCAGCGATGATGAAGTTTTAAATTCTATAAAATTAACTTCTGATAGTGGTTTTATACTTAATGGAAGTTCACGATCAAAAAATGGAAATGTTACTAAAAATGAAGGTGAGCAAGATTATTGGATTGTAAAGTTAAATAGCATCGGGGAAATAGAATGGCAAAAATCTTTTGGCGGAAAAGATATGGATCTAGGTACAGACGCCATACAAACTTCTACTGGTGATTATATTGTTACGGGTTACGCTGGATCGGGAAACAGTGGAGATATTACCGATTCTAAAGGTAATGGAGATGCCTGGGTTATTAAACTAAACTCTAGTGGGAATCTTATTTGGAAAAAATCATTTGGGGGATCAGGAGGAGACTTTTTATATACTGTTATTGAAACCATTGATGGAGGTTATGCTCTTGCAGGTGACACGACTTCAAATGATGGAGACGTTACAGGAAACCATTCTGAATATTTTTTAGATGCTTGGGTAATTAAATTGTCTACCAATGGAAATATTGAATGGAGTAAATCCTTTGGCGGATCTCAAGACGATACAGCTACTACAATACTCGAAATTGGCAATGAAAACTTTTTATTTATTGGAAGGTCCTCATCTAACGATGGAGATGTGACAAATAATTACGGAAGAGAAGATATTTGGTTAGTAAATATAGGAAACAATCTTACCGTACCAAAAAACACAATAAATAAGAATTTTAGTTTTTATCCTAATCCTACAAAAGATTTTATCAATCTAAAAATCGATTCTGCTGTAGTTGATTCTTCGTATCAACTTTATGATTCATCTTCAAAATTAATTAAATATGGAAAATTAGATTCGGAAAATTCAACTATACAAATAAGTGATATTCCAAATGGTATTTACTTCTTAAAAGTTTTTGATTCTTCTTTCAAAATTATAAAAAATTAACATTCGAATTATTAGTCATGAGAAACGCAATTTTAAAAGAATTGCGTTTTTTTTTATTTTCAGAAATAACTTTTCCCCATCGAATCAACGAAAATTTTTCACCGTAAAAGTTATCAGAAATTTCATTAGATTTACGCAACTAACTATAAAACCACCCAAATGAGAACATTAGACCAATGGTTTGCAGAATATGCTGTAAGTCATCAAAATCCTAAAAACAAGGCAATACATTATATTTGTGTGCCAGCTATTTACTTTTCGATTGTTGGTTTACTTATGAGTATTCCGAGTTCGATAATTTCGCAAACTTTAAAATTAAATGCTCCAATTATTGAAAATTGGGCTTTTATCATACTGCTTTTTGTACTTGTTTTTTACATTAGACTATCTGTTGTAATGGCGATTAAAATTGCTATTTTTTCTCTTCTTTGTCTTGTTGTAAATTACTACATCAGTCAATTTGTTCCGTTGTGGATGTTTTCTATTGGTGTTTTCGCTTTAGCTTGGATCGGTCAATTTTATGGCCATAATATTGAAGGCAAAAAACCATCTTTTTTAAAAGACCTTCAGTTTTTATTAATTGGTCCGGCGTGGGTTGTAGAAAATTTATTTTCTAAGAAATAATGAAAACCGAAAAAACAAGTAGAACAGCTCAATACATGGCGTTCTTTAGAGCATTGGAAACCAAGCGAAATGAAAATGACAGATTGTTTTCAGATCCTTATGCCGCACATTTTGTAGATTCAAAATTAAGATTTGCTGTAGGTTTATCTAAATTTCCATTTGTTGCCCAATACATTCATAATATCATCAATAAAAAGATTCCAGGCGCACTTTCATCGGGTATTGCCAGAACAAAGTATATTGACGAATTGCTTAAAAAAGCAGTTTCAGAAGGCATAAAGCAAGTTGTAATTTTAGGCGCAGGTTTTGACACTCGAGCCGTTCGTTTAGATTTTCTAAAAACTATTCCGATAATAGAAATTGATCATCCGAATACTTCAAATTTTAAAGCCGAAATCTATAAAAAACGGATTGGTAAAATTCCAAAAAATGTTACTTTTCTTCAAATCGATTTCAACAGACAAAATCTCGATCAATTAGCATTAGAAAATAATTTAGATTTTTCTAAACCTACAGCAGTTATATGGGAAGGCGTAACCAATTATTTAACCGAAGAAGCCGTTAAAAGTACCTTTTCTTTTATCTCCAAATTTGCTGCCAATAGTCACATTATTTTTACTTATGTACATAAAAATATTCTCAAAAATCCTGATTCTTTTTTAGGCGGTAAAAAACTTTTAGAAGATCTAGAAAAACTAGAAGAACATTGGACTTTTGGATTTTTTCCAGAAGAATTGCCAAATTATTTAAACGATTTCAATATTCGCCTTTTAGAAGATCTAGGCGCAGATGAATATCGCAAAAAATTTCTTCCTTCTCGTTCCGAGAAAGGATATGAATTTTATAGAACTGCCGTTGGAGTAAAACGAGATTAATCTTGGTGTTTTTTTTAAGCTATCCGATTTTGGAGCCGTTATCGAATAATAATTAAAATAAGTATAATCTTATATTAAATAAAAAATGTATTTTTGATATATCAAAAATAAAATTATGATACAACAAATTAAGGACAAGGAAGAATTCAATCTTTTTTGTCCTTTTTTATTAACCCAAACCTTGAATATTTTTATAATTGAAAAAATATAAATCCAAATCTTTATATGCCAAAAATGAATAAACAAACCAGAATTAAAAATCAAATGAGAAAACTTTTTGCATTGATAATAATTGGCATCTTAATCTCTGCCTGTAAAAAATCTGAATCTATACCAGTTTCCAATTCCAAACCAATAAAAAATGATACTGTAAAAGCTGATCATTCTACCTCAATTGCTACTTCAGATTCAGAATCGCTTTTAAATTTATTTACTAAAAGAAAAGAAGAAGTTCTCTTAAAATTAAAATCTATTTCTGCAGAACAAGCCAATGCATTATATGAAAAATATCATGAAGAGAATGGTTATTTAGTACATCAAATTGAAGAAAAAGAAGACGGTATAATACAGAATTTTTACAGTGAAAAAGAAAATGATAAAAAAGAAATCAAGCTTTTGGGCGAGAAACTTTTGAAGCATCAACTACAATACGACGAAATTGGAGAAGGTTATGTTGAAATCACCACAAAACCTGATTTCTATTATGCTATTTTTAAAAATTATGTAACGAGCGATTACAAAGATTATTTGTTTTTGCAAAGTGAAGAAAACAAAGTGCCCTATTCTGTAGACGCTGGATTAATAATTTCGTTTAAAGATTTAGGTGACCGAGTAGTTTCTTGGGAGAATTTCATGAATAAATATCCCAATTCAAAACTGATGAAATCTGTAAAAGACGAGTACAAAATGTATCAGATGGATTATTTAATAGGTGAAGATAATACTCCAACTTATGAAAGACCGGCAGATGAAAAATATATTTATCCTGAAAATATTGAGGAATTTAACCGTTTCTTAAAAAAATATCCAAAGAGTCCAACTGTACCGCTGATTCATCTTTTCATGGAAAATTTCAAGAACGAAAATATTGCAGAAATGCTACGCGCTGCGCAAGACAAATTGTAATTTTAATATAACGATTTTCAAAATCCTTTAATTTTATAAAAACATTTATAACATGGAGAATAAAAATAATGTCCCAGTATTTACTTTTAGTATTGTAGCAATCATTTTAGGCGTGGTGCTGTATAAACAATTCGACTTTAACACGTTAACATTCGAGAAACCAGCTCTTGCAATTGTTTATATAATAGTTTTTGTGTTTTCGGTTTTTGTTCTAATTAAACACTTCCTAAAACGAGCTAAAAAATAAAACTGTTCTGTTATAAAAAAGGAAATCATTTACTAGACTTAAAATAATTAAAATAAAATATGATAGAAAATTGGCTATTTATAAAAACTCCAGATCACTATGGAAGGCCTGAGATAATTCAGTTTGATGATCATAAAATTAATTATTTTACAGTTGAAAAAAATGATGAATCTTCTTCATTTGAAATAATAAAAGAAGATATCAATCGAGAATTCATCGAATATAAATTTGTAAATCCAGATCGAGTTCGGTTTTTCGAAAAAGGAAAAATCCGTACCGTTTTAAGCGACGAAGAGTCGACTACTGAAGATTTTATATATGAAAATGATTATGAGAAATTAAAACCTACCATTACAGATCTTACAGCAGATGAAATCCAGCAATTAAAATTTGAATTTAATTGGAATGGCGAAAAAAGAAATCTCAGGTTCAATGAAATATTAGATTCACAAGCTGTAAGAGAAATGAATGAACGTATGAATAGGAAAGGAAACATAATTTTACTAGAAAAACTAGATGAAACATTGTTTCTTTCGCTTTATTCAAATAATGATATCGATAAACTAATTCCAATAAAATACGTAGACAAGGAAAAGATAATTTTGTATGGTTTTCCAAAAGAGCCATATGAAATAGATTGCAGAATAATAAAATAAAAAAAGTATCTTTTGTGAAAGATGCAAATAAAAAAAGCGCAAATCTTATTTAAAGAAATGCGCTTTTTTAGTGACCCCGGAGGGGTTCGAACCCCCAACCCTCAGAGCCGAAATCTGATATTCTATCCAGTTGAACTACGAGGTCAGTTATTGATGATTTTAGATTTTAGAATGTAGATTATTTATTGGAATCTAAAATCTACATTCTAAAATCTAAAATTATTTATTTACGAAAGTAATTTCTTTACAATTGTAGAAATAGTTTTTCCTTCAGCAGTTCCACCTAATTGTGCAGATGCTAATCCCATAACTTTTCCCATTGAAGCAATTCCAGAAGCTCCTGTTTCAGCAATGATTTTTGCGATTACAGCTTCTACTTCTTCTTCGCTTAATTGAGCTGGTAAAAACTTCTCTATTACCGCAACTTGAGCCAATTCTGGTTCAGCTAAGTCTGGACGGTTTTGTTCTGTAAAGATTCTTGCGCTTTCTTTACGAGTTTTAACCAATCTTTGAAGTAATTTAATTTCTTCATCTTCTGTTAATTCTTCTTTAGAACCTGAAGCAGTTGAAGCTAATAACAATTCAGATTTAATTGCTCTTAATGATTCTAAAGCAACAGTATCTTTTGCTTTCATGGCCGTTTTGATTTCGTCCATGATTTGTACTTGTAAACTCATGTTTATGTTTTATTTGAATAAGCAATGCTTATTAATTGATATATTAATTTGTTTTTTTAACTAATATCATAGTTTGTCAGGCTGAGCGAAGTCGAAGCCCTTTACGATAAAAAGCCCTTCGACTTCGCTCAGAGTGACAATATTATTTTTAAAATACTATTTTAAAAGTCAAATTTTGAAATTCTGTGCGAAGATAAAAAAAATAACCCGAAAATTAAATCCAATTTTCGGGCTATCCTAATATATTGATTTTAAAACTAATCTACGTTATCGTGCAAAAATGAATTATTTGAACGCAATTGTAAATCGTTGTTACTATCTGTTCCAACAGAAATTCTAGAATTTGTGTTATTAGATTGAGAATTAGACAAATCAATCCCTAATCTTTTGTAAGCTGGTTCTTTTTCCAACTCGTCAATTCTAGAAACATTATTATGGAATTTATAGTTAAATTCTTTTAGTTTCTTTCTTCTTTCTTCTGCTCTCAAACGCAATGTTTCTTCGATAGTTAATTCTAAAGGAGAAACTTCAGAAGTTGTAGAAATATCAGGTTGGCTAGCAAAATCAACTCTTGGTTTCAAAGTGATGTTTAATTCTTCTGGAACAACATCAACCACTTTTTCAACTGGTTTAGAAGCCATCAAATCGTTTTCTACTTCCATATATTCTTCTAGAGAATATTTGATAATTCCGTTATCCGAAACCTCAGTTACTGGTACAAATTGTACTGGATCATTAACTTTGATTTCGCGAGTTTCATTTGTCAATTCGAATAAAACTCTATTATCTTCAACAACTGGCTCTCTTCTTACAGGCTCTTGTTTGAACAAAGGAAGATCAAAAGAAAAAGTTGTTTGTTCTTCTTTTTCAAATACTCTTTGTTGTTGCACAGGCTGTTGAATTTGCTGAACAGGTACTTCTGGTGCAGAAATTGTAAAATCAATATCTGTAATTGGCGAAACAATTTCGAAAGTTACATCTAGATTTTTGATAAACTCAGACATTACAACCAATTCTTCCTGATTAATTGCTGGAGCAACAGCAGTTGGAGCAGTTGGAGTAAATTTCTCCTCTTCGTCATCCATCAAATCAAAAACAACTTTATCCTCAGCTTTTGCCGTTGGTGTATCAACAGTTAAATCAAAAGAAGTAAGCGGTTTGTTTGTCAAATTATGAACACTTCTTTGCTCATCTTCTAACGTATGAATGATTTTTTTAGGTTCTGTATTTACAATTTCATTTTGTTGTTCAACATCAAAACCTGTTGCAATAATAGTTACAGCAATTGCCTCACCAAGAGTTTCGTCTTCACCAACTCCCATGATAATATTTGCGTTGTAACCAGCTTCAGCTTGAATGTGATCGTTGATTTCTCCAATTTCGTCAAGAGTAATTTCGTTAGTTCCAGAAACGATAAGCAACAATACGTTTTTGGCACCTGTAATTTTATTATCGTTTAACAACGGAGAATCTAAAGCCGAAACAATGGCTTCTTTTGCTCTACTTTCACCTGTTGCCACAGAAGATCCCATGATCGCAGTTCCGCTGTTTGATAGAACAGTTTTTGCGTCACGTAAATCGATATTTTGAGTATAGTGGTGCGTAATTACTTCAGCAATACCTCTAGAGGCAGTTGCTAAAACTTCGTCCGCTTTAGAGAATCCAGCTTTAAAACCAAGATTTCCGTATACTTCTCTTAATTTATTATTGTTGATTACGATCAAAGAATCTACTTGCTTACGCAATTTTTCGATTCCAATAATCGCTTGCTCCTGACGAACTTTCCCTTCAAATTGAAACGGAATCGTCACGATACCAACAGTTAATATTTCTCTTTCTTTTGCTAATTGAGCAATTACTGGTGCAGCACCTGTTCCGGTACCTCCACCCATACCCGCTGTAATAAATACCATCTTAGTATTTCTATCTAACATTTTTTCGATATCAGAAATACTTTCGATAGCAGACTGTTGTCCTACATCTGGGTTTGCTCCTGCTCCTAATCCTTCAGTCAAATTAACCCCTAATTGGATTTTATTTGGCACTGAACTATTTTGAAGCGCTTGCGAATCGGTATTACAAACGATAAAATCTACGCCTTTAATACCTTGTTTAAACATGTGGTTGATTGCGTTACTTCCGCCTCCACCAACACCTATTACTTTGATTACATTTGATTGATTTTTTGGTAAATCAAATGATATACTTCCAAATTCTGAGTTGCTCATCATCTTTTTGGTTTTTGAAATTCTTATTTAGTACATTTTTTACTTCTTGACTTGGGGCCAGAAAGTAATTTCCTTCTTCTTGTTATTCTAATTATTCTGCGTTGTCTAAAAATTCTTTGATTTTATCGACATAACGATCAAAAAATGATCTTCTTATTTTATTTTCAGTAGATTCTTCTCTAGAAGCTTTTTGACTTACAACTTCTCTTTCTTCTTCGATAGTTTCTACTTTCTCAACGTAGTTTTCTTCAACTTCGTATCGCTGCACTGGAGTTGGAACGTTTTTATAAACAACTTTTGGCTGTTCATTAACTAATTCTAATCTTACAGCGCTTTGAGAACTGTTCTCAATACTATTCATTACTAATCCTACTGCTGTTGCAAACAATGGACTAGAGATTTCTTCACTAGAATTTCCAGCCAAATGTTCGTTTGGATATCCAATTCTAGTATCCATTCCTGTAATGTATTCAACTAATTGTTTAATGTGTTTTAATTGAGCGCCACCGCCTGTTAAAACAATTCCAGCAATTAATTTTTTGCGAGGATCTTCGTGACCATAAGCTTTAATTTCTGCAAAAACCTGCTCTATAATTTCCACAACTCTTGCATGGATAATTTTAGAAAGATTTTTTAATGAAATCTCTTTTGGCTCTCTTCCTCTTAAACCTGGAATAGAAACAATTTCATTGTCTTTATTTTCACCTGGCCAAGCCGATCCAAATTTTATTTTTAGAAGTTCAGCTTGTTTTTCTATAATCGAACATCCTTCTTTAATATCGTCTGTAATTACATTTCCACCGAAAGGAATTACTGCTGTATGACGAATAATACCATCTTTAAAAATAGCCAAATCTGTTGTACCGCCTCCAATATCGATAAGCGCCACACCAGCTTCTTTTTCTTCTTGACTTAAAACAGCATCTGCCGAAGCTAATGGCTCTAATGTCAATCCAGACAATTCAATTCCTGAACTTTGAATACATCTTCCAACATTTCTGATTGAAGAAGCCTGCCCAACTACAACGTGAAAACTAGATTCTAATCTTCCACCGTACATTCCGATTGGCTCTTTAATTTCAGACTGCCCGTCGATTTTAAATTCTTGTGGCAAAACGTGAATAATTTCTTCTCCTGGTAACATCGCCAGTTTATTAACCTGATCGATTAGAAGTTGAATATCATTTTCGCCAATTACTTCTTCAGGATTATTTCTGCTGATGTAATCTGTATGTTGAATACTTCTGATGTGCTGTCCGGCAATACCCACAACAACATCTTTTATTTTGTAACCTGAATTATTTTCTGCTTCGATTATCGCTTGCTGAATCGATTGAATCGTCTGCGTAATGTTGTTTACTACTCCTCTGGCAACACCCAAACTTTTGGATTTACCAATGCCCAAAATCTCCAACTTACCATACTCATTTTTCTTGCCGATCATGGCAACGATTTTGGTTGTTCCAATATCTAGACCTACTGCAATATTATCTTTTTCCATTTTCTATTATTTAGTGCAAACTACTTGTTCCGTAAACCTAAGGTCAATTTTTTTGTATTTGTATAACGAACTATCTAAAACTGCTTTTTGAAAAAACGCTTTATAGTTTCTAAATTTCTTATCAACATTCATTGTTCTTCCAAAATCTATGAAGTAATCATAGTTACGGTTAAACATTTTTAAGCTTCCATTCGGCATAATCTCTACAGCAATGATGTTTTTTTTCAAAAACGCATCGTCATAAATTGTGCGAAATAAAGCTGCTAAATCTTCGTTATTTTTTTCATTAATTGCCCCTGAAACAAGAGGAACTCTCGCAGTGAAATTGTCCGATAAGGGCATTTTATTTCCCTCATAGTCAATATAAAAAGAAGTGGCGCCGTCATAAACTCTTGCTATGGGCGTCTTCTGTTTTACTTCTGCTTTTAGAACTCCATCGATACTTACAAAAACATTTGACTTCTCAATCATGTCTTGTGTGTCGAGGGTTTTCTCAATCTTATTCAAATCTAGTTCATCTTTTCTAATACTGGAAGCGTCTCTTTTATTTTCTATCAACAATTTATTAACCGTTTCTGGTTTTACAAAAAGCGTATTTTCTCCTACAAAAACTACCATAGATTTTTTCAATTTTCTATCTCCATTTCGATGTTGTGCGAAAGAATATAGAAAAAGAACAAGTCCTAAAATGAGTACTAATCGAATATTTGTCCAATTAAATATTTTCATTTAAAATCTTTTTAATTGACGGAACCATCTCTCCAAGATCACCAGCTCCAATTGTTACAATAATAGGCGCATCACTGGCTTTGATTTCACCTAATAAATCTTCTTTTGAAACAATTTTTTTGTTCGAATTTGTCATTTTACCCAAAAGCCACTCAGAAGTCACTCCTTCCATCGGAAGCTCTCTTGCAGGGTAAATATCCATCAAAAACACTTCATCAAACTGCGATAAACTTGCCGCAAAACTGTCAACAAAATCTCTTGTTCTGCTAAATAAATGCGGCTGAAAAATGGCCAAAACTTTACGTCCTGGATATAATTCTCTAACAGCCTGATGAACAGCATTTATTTCTGTTGGATGATGTGCATAATCATCAATATATACTAAATTTTCACTCTTAATTTGATAAGAGAAACGTCTTCTAATTCCGTTGAATGAAGCAATGGCTTTTGCAATAGAATCGGTCGGGGTGCCGAATGTCTTAGCCATTGCAATAGCCATCAATCCATTCATTAAATTGTGTCTTCCAGGCAATCCGAAACGCAAATCCTTCATTATTTCTGATGGCGTCTGCACATCAAAAACATAAGCCCCATCCTCAATGCGTACATTAAAAGCCTTATAAACAGCATCTTCATTTACAGCACATTGAACTCCCTCTAAAGACAATTCTTTTGTAATGAAGAGATTATTCTTATCTTCAACTTTCGAAGCAAATTCTCTAAAAGAAGCCTCAATTGCATCACTTGTTCCGTAAATATCCAAATGATCTGCATCCATAGAAGTCACACAAGCGATATCTGGACGTAAATGCAAAAACGATCTGTCAAATTCGTCTGCTTCTACAACCGTTACGGTTTTTCCGCTTCCGATTAAGTTTGAATTATAATTTTCTACAATTCCACCAATGAAAGCTGTTACATCGGCGCCACTCTGAAACAAAATATGCCCCAAAATACTAGATGTTGTGGTTTTCCCGTGTGTTCCTGCAACTGCAAAACAAAAAGTATCTTTACTTATAATTCCAAGAACTTCAGCACGTTTTTTAACCTCGTAATGTCTTTCTATAAAATAATTCCATTCTGAATGTGTTTTTGGAACAGCCGGCGTGTAAATCACCAACGTATTCTCTACATAATAATCTTCTGGAATTAAACTAATATTATCTTCAAAATGAATATCAATACCGCTTTCAATCAATTCATTAGTTAACATAGAAGGCGTTTTGTCGTAACCTGAAACTTGTTTTCCAATAAACTTGAAATAACGAGCCAGAGCACTCATTCCGATTCCTCCGATACCAATAAAATAAACGTTTTGTATTTGATTTAAATTCATTTTTTTCTTGCTTTATGCCTTAAGCTTTAGACTTTAAGCCTTTAACTTTTGTCTTTATTTTCTAATTCTATTATATTCCTTTAGACAGCGCATCAAGCTTAAAGCTTATTGCCTATAGCTTACTGCCTATTAATTAACTTCACAATCTGCGCTACAATATCTTGTGTTGCTTTTGGTCTTGCTAGTTTTTTAATATTATCACTTAGTTGTTTTTGTTTTCCAGAATCTTTTAGCAGCGCTTCAAAAACAATGCTAAATTGACTTTCCAATTCAGATTCTTTCAACAAAATCGCGCCTTTCGCATCAACAATTGCTTGTGCATTTTTGGTTTGATGATCTTCGGCCACATTTGGAGATGGAATAAAAATCACTGGTTTTCCCACAATACATAATTCTGATACTGATGAGGCTCCTGCTCGTGAAATTATCACATCTGATGCTGCATAAACAAAATCCATTCTTTCAATAAAATCAACCACTTTTACATTCGGCTGATTGTATTTTTTATAATCTTCAAAATATAATTTTCCGCATTGCCAGATTACCTGAACGTCTTGCGAAAGAAAATTTTGCAATTCTTTTTCAATTAACTGATTGATTCTTCTTGCTCCTAAACTTCCTCCTAAAACCAATAATGTTTTTTTATTTGAATCTAAATTGTAAAAAGCAATGGCTTCTTCACGCTTGCTTTCAATATCAATCAAATCTTGACGAACTGGATTCCCAGTCAAAACAATTTTTTCTTTTGGAAAAAAACGCTCCAAATTCTGATACGCCACACAAATTGCATTTGCTTTTTTGCTTAACAATTTATTGGTAATTCCTGGATAAGAATTCTGTTCTTGAACCACAGTTGGAATTCCTGCCGAACCTGCCGCCTGCAATAATGGTCCGCTAGCAAAACCACCAGTTCCAATTACCACATTTGGCTTGAATTTTTTAATTATTCTTTTTGACTCTAATAAACTGCTTGCCAATTTTAGTGGAAACATTAAGTTTTGTAAAGTCAATTTTCGTTGTAAACCAGCAATCCAAAGACCTTTTATTTCGTAACCTGCTTGAGGCACTTTCTGCATTTCCATTTTATCTTTGGCGCCTACAAAAAGAAATTCTGCATCAGGAAATTGCAATTTTAACTCATTTGCAATAGCAATTGCAGGATATATATGTCCTCCTGTTCCTCCTCCACTAAGTATGAATTTATACTTTGTCATCTTTCTAAAAATTACAACTTTTTTAAAAAATTTTATATTTTAACTTTATTTGTTTAAAACCGCATTCATCGGATTTCTTGAATTGTCTTCTATTGAATAAGCTGGCTCTTCATCATATATTTCTTGAGGAATAACATCGTCTTCTGCCAATTCTTTATCGATCAATCGCTGTAAAGCTTCTTTTCTTTTTTCTTTTTCTAGTTTTTCTTCAGCGATTTCTTCTTCTTTTTTCGTTACACTGATTATAATTCCTAGTCCTAAACAAGTCATCCAAATCGAACTTCCCCCACTACTTATCAATGGCAATGTTTGTCCGGTTACTGGCAATAATTCAACCGCAACCGCCATATTAATCATGGCTTGAAATATCATTGGAAACCCAACTCCAACGACTACTAATTTTCCAAATAATGTTGGCGCTTTATGAGAAGCTACTACAAATCGGAATAAAAGCAATAAATAAAGAATTACAATCGAAACTCCGCCAACCAAACCATATTCTTCAACAATAATCGCATAAATAAAATCGGAAGAAGATTGTGGTAAAAAGTTTTTCTGAACGCTTTTTCCAGGTCCTAATCCGCCTAATCTTCCTGATGCAATTGCAATTTTTGCTTTTTCGATTTGATAATCGTCTTCGTCTGGTTTATCTGTGGTAAAGTTTGTAATACGACTTTCCCAAGTTGAAACCCTGCTAAAGAATCTCGAATCTGGAAATGCTTTTGCAACCAAAAGGAAAAACGCTAACATCGCGATTCCCGAACCAATAATAAATCCGATATATTTTAAAGGATATTTCCCAATGAACGTTAGCATTAAAACCATTGCAAAAATCAACGCTGTGGTTGAAAAGTTCGCTGGTAAAATCAATATCAATGTGACAAATACCGGAATCCAAAGCTGAATTAATGAAGTTTGAAACGGTTCATTTTCTTCTTTAGTTTTTGATAAATATCGTGCCACATAAATAAACAAAACAATTGATGCAAGAGTTGAAGTCTGAAACGTGATTCCGATAAAAGGAACCTGAATCCAACGACTTGCATTTGCGCCTGCAATTACAGTTCCTTTTAACAAGGTATAAAGCAATAAGAACCAAACGATAGGCAGCGCAATTTTAGAAATAGCTCTAAAATAATGATACGGCACTTTGTGAACCCAATAAATAATCAGAAAACCGATGCAAATATGCGCCAAGTGTTTTAGCAAATACCCTAAAGTGTTTCCTGTTCCATGACCAATGTATGCCAAATTACTACTCGCACTAAAAACAGGCATAAACGAAAATAGCGCTAATAAAGCCACGAATGACCATATTACTCTATCTCCTTTAAGTTTGTTTACTAGTTCTTTCATATTTTTTGTTTCAGGTTTTATTTTGTTTCAGGTTTCAAGTCCGCTTAATGTGAAATTTGAAACTTTAAACTTATTTTTCTACAAGTTGTGAACAGCTTGTTTGAATTGTTTTCCACGATCCTCGTAGTTTTCGAATAAATCGAAACTTGCACAAGCTGGAGATAATAAAACGGCATCACCTTTTTCTGTTAATCTTTGGGCTGTTTTTACAGCATCATTCATATTGTTCACTTCAACCATAATATCAACTACGTTTCCGAAAGCATCGATAATTTTACGATTATCAACTCCTAAACAGATAATGGCTTTTACTTTTTCACGAACTAATGACATTAATTCGTTGTAATCATTTCCTTTGTCAACACCTCCAACAATCCAAACTGTTGGAACATTCATACTATCTAAAGCAAAGAAAGTCGCATTAACGTTTGTTGCTTTTGAATCGTTGATATATTGAACATTTTGAATTTTTAATACTTTTTCTAAACGGTGCTCAACACCTTGAAAATTAGATAAACTTTCGCGAATTGTTGCATTTCTAATTTGCATCAATTTTGCTACAGAGCTTGCTGCCATTGCGTTTTTCATGTTATGTTTTCCTTCTAACGCAATGTGTTCCGTGTCCATTGTAAACTCTTCTTGGTTGATCTTAATTTCCATTTTGTTGTTATTTATAGAAGCCCCTTCATCGAATGATTTTGTCAATGAAAAAGGAATTAATTTTGCTTTTGTTTTGTTCTTTTTTAACCATTCTGTACTCGCTTCATCATCTGCATCGTAAATAAGATAATCGCTTTCTGTTTGGTTCATCGTTATTCGAAATTTCGAATTGATATAATTTTCATATTTATAATCGTATCGATCTAAATGATCTGGACTAATATTCGTTATGATGGCGATATCTGGCCTGTAATCTATAATTCCGTCTAACTGAAAACTGCTTAATTCAAGAACGTATACATCATATTTATTCTCGGCTACCTGCCAGGCGAAACTCTTTCCGATATTTCCTCCAAGTCCAACATTCAATCCTGCGTATTTCAGCAAATGATGTGTTAGCATAGTTGTGGTTGTTTTACCATTACTTCCCGTGATTCCGATCGTCATTGCTTCTGTAAAAGGAATCGCAAATTCGATTTCTGAAATCACTTTTACTCCTGCAGCAATTAGCTTTTTTACTATTGGAGATTTCTCTGGAATTCCTGGGCTTTTCATCACCACATCAGCATTTAGAATCAAATCTTCTGTATGCTGCTCTTCTTCCCAAGCAATTTTATTAATAATAAGAACTTCTTTGTAACTCTCTTTTATCTTTCCAAAATCAGATACAAAAACCTCATATCCTTGTTTTTTACCGAGGATTGCGGTTCCTACACCACTTTCTCCTCCTCCTAAAACTACTAATCTCATTTATCTTAATTTTAGGGTAATGATTGATAAAATGGCTAACATTACGGCAACAATCCAAAAACGAGTTACGATTTTACTTTCGTGATATCCTTTTTTCTGGTAATGATGATGAAGAGGCGCCATCAAAAAGATTCTTCTTCCTTCACCAAAACGTTTCTTTGTATATTTAAAATAAAAAACTTGTATTACGACTGAAGCACTTTCTGCCAAGAAGATTCCGCAGAATAAAACAATTAATATCTCTTTACGAACTGCAATTGCCAATACCGCGATAATTCCTCCAATTGTCAAACTTCCTGTATCTCCCATAAAAACAGATGCGGGATAAGAATTATACCAAAGAAACCCGATAAGCGCTCCAACAAATGCAGAAATAAAGACCGTCATTTCTCCCGAATTTGGGATATACATAATATTCAGATAATTTGAAAAAATGATATTTCCAGAAACAAACGTAAATATTCCGAGCGCGAGGACCGATATTGCAGAAGTTCCCGCGGCGAGACCATCAATTCCATCTGTTAAATTTGCTCCGTTTGAAACTGCTGTGATGATAAAAATTACAACTGGAATAAAAATCAACCAAGCCCATTTTTCATAACCGTCTCCCATAAAAGAAAGCACTTCAGCATAATCAAATTCATTGTTTTTAACGAAAGGAATTGTCGTTGCTGTAGATTTTTCTTCTACAGGCGCTGGCAATACAACAGTTGTATTTGTACTTGTTTTAAAAACATCTGTACGACCAGTATCTGTTCTTACTGTTACAGCTGGATTAAAATAAAGAACTGCTCCCACAATAATCCCTAAACCAACTTGTCCGATAACTTTAAAAATACCTTTAAGTCCTTGTTTATCTTTTTTGAATATTTTGATATAATCGTCAACAAAACCAATTGTACCCATCCACAGTGTAGTTACAATCAATAAAACGATATAAATATTATGTAGCCTAGCAAATAATAAAACTGGTAACAATGTTGCAAAAATGATAATCAATCCACCCATTGTTGGTGTACCTGCTTTTTCATTTTGACCTGCAAGACCAAGTTCTCTAACGGTTTCTCCTACTTGCTGACGACGTAAAAAGTTAATGATCCTTTTTCCATAAATTGTCGACAAAAGCAATGAAAGCATAAATGCCAAAGCTGATCTAAATGTGATGTACTGGAAAACTCCCGTCCCAGGAAGATCCAATGTTTTATCAAAATATTCGAATAAATAGTACAGCATATTTTTTATTTTTTAAATTCCAATTTTGAAATTTCAAACTCCAATTCTGTGGTATTTGAACTTAAAATTTTATTATTATTTATTTAGTTGCTCTAAAATCTCTTTTACGGTTTCCATATCATCAAAATGATGACGAACACCATTGATCTCTTGATATGTTTCGTGTCCTTTTCCTGCAATTAAAATGATATCTTTAGGCTGAGCCAATTGACAAGCGGTTTTTATAGCTTGCTTTCTATCTGTAATTCGCAGCATTTTTTTATAATTCTGAGGCTCAACTCCTTGCTCCATTTCATCCAAAATAACTTCTGGATCTTCATTTCTCGGATTATCAGAAGTCAACACCGCTTTATCACTTAAATCTGAGGCGATTTTTGCCATAATCGGACGTTTTGTTTTATCTCTATTTCCGCCGCATCCAACAACAGTAAGCAACTGTTCATTTTTTGTACGAATGTCATTGATTGTTTTCAAAACATTTTCAAGTGCATCTGGCGTATGTGCATAATCTACAACAGCCGTGATTCCAGTATCTGAAACAATATATTGAAAACGACCCGAAACACTTTCTAAATCAGACAATAAGCGCAACGCTTCAAGACTATCAATTCCTAGCTCTACTGCTGTTCCGTAAATCGCTAAAACATTGTAAGCGTTGAAAGTACCAATTAATTTTACCCAAACTTCATTATCATTTACCTTCAATAATAAACCAGATAATTGGCTTTCTAAAATCTGAGCTCTATAATCTGCATACGATTTTAAAGCATAAGTTCGTTTTTTAGCAACAGTATTCTGAAGCATTACAGAACCATTTTTATCATCAATATTTGATAAAACAAAAGCTGATTTTGGAAGCGAGTCAAAAAATGACTTTTTAACATCTCTATATTCAGCAAATGTTGGATGATAATCTAAATGATCGTGTGAAAGATTCGTGAAAATTCCGCCCACAAAATGCAAAGCTTCTGTACGTTTTTGGTGAATTCCGTGCGAACTAACTTCCATAAAACAATGCGTCACTCCAGCTTCAATCATTTCATTTAAATAATGATTAATTGTCAAAGAATCTGGCGTTGTATGCGTTGCAGGATATTCCGTTTGATCAACAACAATTTTTACAGTTGATAATAAACTAACTTTAAAACCTGCTTTTTGAAACAACTGAAATAATAATGATGCAATTGTTGTTTTACCGTTTGTACCTGTTACACCAACTAATTTTAATTTTGTAGAAGGATCTTCAAAATAATTAGCCGCCATAAAAGCCAAAGCCGTATTCGTGTCTTTTACCTGAATATAAGTTACTTCACTCGCTGTGTTTTCAGGAAGCGTATCACAAATAATTGCTTTTGCTCCAAGCTGAATTGCTTTTTCGATGTAATCATGTCCGTCTGAAAGTGAACCGCGAATTGCCACAAAAACATCATTTGCTTCAACTTTACGTGAATCAAATTCAATTTTTTGAACAGCAACATCTGTTGAACCTTTTACAGATTCAATCGCCACTTTATATAATATGTCTTTTAGTATTTTCACGATAATTCTAATACTATTGTTGTGTTTTTAATTATGCTTTGTCCCGCCTGAATCGATTGATTCTTAACTTTTCCAAATCCGTTTACTTTTACTTTCAACCCTAAATTTTCAAGTAAAGCAACAGCGTCCATTCCTGGCATTCCTTTTAAATTCGGAATTTGATTTAATTTTTTGTTTGATTCTTTATCAAACTTATCATAACTGATTTCTTGTTTTTGAATTTTAGAATCCAGTTGTTTTATTTTATTTGTTGAAGGCGCATCTGTAAATATTTTTTGAGCAATCCTTTTAAAAACCGGCCCCGCAACATCAGCTCCGAAATAATTATTTTTTGATGTATTCGGTTTATGAACCACTACAATACAAGAATATTTTGGATGATCAGCAGGAAAATATCCTACGAATGAAGACGCATAATACAATGCTGATTTTCCTTCTTTTCCTCCATAATTCATCTGAGCCGTTCCAGTTTTTCCTGCCATCGAAAAATCTTTCGAATACAGTTTAGAACCTGTTCCTTTTTTTACCACATTTTGTAAAACCGCTTTCACTTTCTTTAATGTTTCTGGCGAACATACTTTCGGATTTATAACTTCAACATCAAATTTCTTGATGGTTTTATTCCATTCTTTAATTTCAGATACAAACTGTGGTTTTACCATCACTCCATCATTTGCAACTGCATTATATAAGGCTAAAGTCTGCATTGGCGTAACCGAAACATTATATCCAAAAGCCATCCAAGGAAGTGTAGTTCCAGACCAATGTTTATCTCCTGGTTGTGGGATATAAGGTCTTCCTTCTCCTTTAAAATGCAATCCCAACGTTTTATTTAATCCGTAACTATTGATGTGATTTACAAATTTTGATGGATTGCTTTTATATGCCTCATAAACCGCCTGAACCATTACAGTATTTGACGAAAGTTCGAATCCTCGGGCTAGTGACACTTTTCCATAACCTCCGTTATGTGAATCACGCACAGATCTTCCATAATATTTTACTACACCATTATGACTATCGTAAACTGTACTTGTATCAGCTACTTTATCTTCTAAAATCGCCATCAAATCAACTAATTTAAAAGTCGATCCAGGTTCGTGAGATTCAGCAATTGCGTAATTTGTTGTTTCGTAATATGATCCGTCTTCTGCTCTTCCTAAATTTGAAATTGCTTTTACATGACCTGTTTCTGTTTCCATAACCACAACACAACCGTGATCTGCTTCATAATCTTGAAGCTGTTTCAATAAAGCATGATGCGCAATATCTTGAATAAAAACATCTATTGTTGAAATAACATCATAGCCGTCAATTGGATCTACTTCGTTTACATCGCGAATAGGTTTCCACTGCCCTTTTGCAATCTTTTGCTTTAAAATTTTACCATCTTTTCCGTTCAGGTAACTTTTAAAAGCCCACTCGATTCCTTTTCCAACTTCAATTCCAGTTGCTGGATCAATTTTATCGTAACCAATAGTTCTTTCAGCAATTTTTCCAATCGGATGTTTTCTAACCGTCTCTTGTTCAATTATAATTCCGCCTTTAAAAGCGCCTAAACTGAATAATGGAAAGCTTTTTATTTTTACATATTCTGTATAACTCAACTTGCGAGCGATCAAATAATAACGATTTTTATTCTCACGCGCTTTTCTTAATTCTTTTTGAAAATAACTGCTTGGCTTATCCAAAACTGTTGCTAGAGAATCTGATAAAGCCTTAACATGCTTTTCAAAAGTTTCTTGTTTTGGCGCTTTTGCATCAAAACGAATCTCATAATTTGGTATTGATGTTGCCAACAAACTTCCGTCAGCAGAATAAATATTTCCTTTATTGGCTGGAATTACAAAGTTTCTTACGGTACGCTGTTTTGCTAGTTTTCTGTAATAATCTCCCTGAACCCATTGAATATTGGTCAACTTAACAACAATAGCAATTGCCATCACAAAGATGAAAACTGCTACGAGGTAAATTCTGTAGGATATATGTTTATCTTCTACTGCCATATTCTTTTAAAGAAACTTTTTTCTTCTTCTTTTTTAACTTCTATTTTTACTGGAGGAACTGTCGACGGATGAATATCTTTTTTTTCCATTTCACTTGTTACAGTAGACTCCATTTTTAGTTTCTGCAATTCTGAACGTCGATCTACAAATTCAGATCGCAATTCTTTTGTTTCATTACTTAATTTCGCAATTTCAAAAACCTTTTGTTCGTATCGCTGTGTATTTGCAATCATCAAAATGGCTAGCAGAATTATAAAAACGATAAATCGCCAATTTTTCACTGCATCATCATGAATCAGAAATCTTGCTTTTAATATGCTAAATACACCACTTTTCATTATTTCCTACCTTAATATATATTATACCTTTTCAGCGATTCTTAATTTTGCACTTCTGGCTCTATTATTAATTTTGATTTCTTCGTTGTCCGGAACAATCAATTTGCCAATAGTTTTAAATGGAACTGAAAAATTTCCGTAAAAATCTCTTTCTGGTTCTCCTTCAAACATTCCGTTTTTAATGAACCTTTTTACTAATCTATCTTCTAACGAATGATATGAGATTACTGAAAATCTTCCGCCTGGTTTCAAAATTTCAAGAGATTGCTCAATAAATTCTTTTAAAACATCCATTTCTTGATTTACCTCGATTCTAATGGCTTGATAAATCTGAGCCAAAATTTTATTTCGGACTTTCTCTGGCAAAAATTTCTTCAAAACATCTTTTAACTCATCTGTGGTTTTGATTGGAAAATCTTTTCTTGCCTCAACAATCGTTCTTGCTAGAACTGGCGCGTTTTTCAACTCTCCATAATCAAAAAAAACACGACGTAAATCCTGTTCTTCATATTCGTTAACCACTCGATAAGCATTTAAATCATTTTTCTGACTCATTCGCATATCTAATTCCGCATCGAATCGGGTTGAAAAACCTCTTTCCGGAACATCGAACTGATGTGAGGAAACTCCCAAATCTGCCAAGATTCCGTCAACAGATTTTACTCCGTGAAAACGTAAAAATCTTTTTATGAATCTGAAATTCTCATTTATCAAAGTGAACCTTTCGTCTGGCAAAGCATTCGCAAGCGCATCTTCGTCTTGATCAAATGCAAACAGCCTTCCGTTTGGCCCTAATCTTTTTAAAATCTCTTTTGAATGACCACCGCCTCCAAACGTAACATCTACATACACGCCATCTGGTTTAATATCTAAACCATCAACTGTTGGATGAAGCAAAACCGGATTATGATATTCCATCTTCGTCGTCATTAATATTTCCCATTACTTCTTCGGCTAAATCTGCAAAATCCATATCTTCGCCACTTATTGATTTTTCGTATAAATCCTTATCCCAGATTTCTACTATATTAACCGCAGATGAAAAAACTACATCTTTAGAAATACTTGCAAACGTTACCAAATCTTTTGGCACCAGCAATCTTCCTAATGCATCAACCTCAACCACTTTAACACCAGCAGTAAACCTTCTAATGAAATCGTTGTTCTTTTTTACAAAGCGATTAAGCTTGTTGATTTTTTTCATCATTAAATCCCATTCTTCCATAGGATATAATTCTAAACACGGCTGAAAAACAGAACGCTTCAAAACGAATCCGCTTTGAAGAGAAGCAGTCAATTGCTTTTTTAAAGGCGCAGGCATCATTAGCCTCCCTTTAGCATCGACTTTACATTCATATGTTCCAACAATTGTGTTCAAAAAAAACTAGTTAACATGTTATACAGCAAAAATATAAAAAAAAATACCACATTTTACCACTTTATACCACTTTGTTAATAAGTTTAACCACTTTGCTACCACTTCTCATAATTAGCAATCAATCAATATCTTAACTATTAATTAACAGATTTATAAATACACTAATCATTCAAAAAAATAATGCGCTAATTTTCTTAAAAAATTGATTATAATGCATGTTTCTTAACATTCCCATAATTTAACAAAAACCACTTTAATTCCTGATTTTTAATGCATTATAAATTCTACTCAAATTATCTAGTTAAAAAATGGCAGCAAAAATTCATTTTTATTTATTAAACCCTATATTTGTCGAAATTGAAATTGGCATTAGATTAGATGGACAAACACTATAAAAAAGAAGGCAAATACAGCTATTTTGAAGCTGGTGAAGGTACACCTATCGTTATTCTTCATGGGTTGATGGGAGGTCTAAGTAACTTTGATGGTGTAGCACAATATTTCCCAACAAAAGGATATAAAGTTGTTATTCCCGATTTGCCAATATATACACAAAGCATTCTAAAAACAAACGTTAAGAGTTTTGCTAAGTATGTAAAAGACTTTATCACTTTTAAAGGTTTTGACAAAGTAATTCTTTTAGGAAATTCTCTTGGAGGACATATCGCTTTGTACCATACAAAACTTTATCCCGAAAAAGTCGCAGGGCTTGTAATTACCGGAAGTTCTGGACTTTACGAAAGCGCAATGGGAGACAGTTACCCAAGAAGAGGTGATTATGAATACATCAAAAAGAAAGCTGAAGATGTATTTTACGATCCAAAAATCGCCACTCCTGAATTGATTGATGAAGTTTATGCAACGGCTAATGACCGAATCAAATTGATTAAAACTTTGACGATTGCCAAAAGTGCAATTCGCCATAATATGGCTAAAGATTTACCAAAAATGGATGTTGAAACTTGTATTATTTGGGGCAAAAATGACAATGTAACTCCACCAAATGTTGCAGAAGAATTTGACAAATTATTACCAAATTCAACTCTATATTGGATTGACAAATGCGGACACGCAGCGATGATGGAACATCCGGATGAATTTAATGTAATTCTGGAAAAATGGCTTACTGAGCAGAAATTATAACCTCTACCTTTCAATTTTAAGGAGGTTTTAAAAAATAAAATACATGAAAATTAATAGCGCCGAATTTATTATCAGTAATTCTGATGCTTCAAAATGCCCGACGGAATTTCTGCCGGAATATACATTTATAGGCCGATCTAATGTTGGTAAATCATCTTTGATTAACATGATTACCAATCATAAAAACTTAGCAAAAACATCTGGAAGACCAGGAAAAACACAATTAATAAATCACTTTAAAATCAACAACAATTGGTTTTTAGTCGATTTGCCTGGTTACGGATATGCTAAAGTTTCTAAAAAAACAAAATCTGTTTTTCAGCAGTTTATTACTGATTATTTTGAAAATAGAGAACAACTGGTTTGTGCTTTTGTTTTAATTGATATTCGCCACGAAGCTCAAAAAATTGACATTGAATTTATGTCTTATATGGGAGAAAGCGAGATTCCGTTTTGCATTATTTTCACCAAAGCTGACAAAATCAGTAGAGTAAAAATTGATTCTCATATTGCAGCTTACAAAAAACAAATGTACGCTAACAATTGGGCCGAAATGCCTCAATATTTTGTAACCTCATCTACAGAATCAATTGGAAAAGAAGAACTTTTATCTTATATCGATGCTGTTAATCAGGAGGTATTTAAAAATAACTCAGGTTTTTAAAAACAATAAAGATTCAATAAAAAAATCCCAAATTTCAATTTTAAATTGAAATTTGGGATTTTTTTTATTCGATTAAATCAATCTGCATTTTTATTTTCAATACTTTTTTTAGCTGTTCTTCTAAAGTTTAAAGCTTTCCATTCTTTATAAATTAAAATCTGGTACAGAATATAAAATAGAGAATTAAAAAACCACAAATCTAATATGAAAGGTTCTGTAAAAATTACCGAATCTGTGTTTCCAGACAAAAAAATACTGGCACTACTTGTGAGGTAAATAATTAGTCCGTTGCAGAAATAAAAGTAATCATGCTTAACATTTTTTAAATTCGACAGAATAAAATAAAATGCATACAACAGCAACGGAATGGAAGTTATTGCAACTTCAATCAAATTAAATTTCCAGTAAAGCGCGGGATCATTATAATATTGCAAGCCTAAAAAAAGCAATACCGAAACCAGCACAATTAGTATAATTCTCTTTAATATTTTGTTTGTAAAAGAAGTGTAAAAAAATAAGCTTAACGATATAAATTGAAAATTGAAGTAATAATGTGAAAGAAAAAAGTTTGAATTTGGATAAAGGAATCCGATTATATTACAAAGCAGTTCGACACAAAACAAAAGAACCAAATACGCCGTTAAAATGCGATACAACGCATCTCTTTGCTTGCAAGTTACATAAAACCGTATTGCATTTGCAAGTAAAAAAAATAGCCCAATAAGACTTACAATAAAAGGAAACAACATACTATTTATTTTACTTAAACGATTTTACAAACACTTTTCAGTTCTAATATTTAATTTATTCTAAAATACGAAAAAATCCCAAATTCCAATCTAATCCCGAGACTTCGGGAGGAATTTGAGATTTTTTATTGTTTAAACTTTTCTGTTTATTTTGTCAATTCCAATTTCTCAGCAAAATAATCGCAAAAATCTTTCATCGTATCAGACATCTTTTCGTCGTCTGTTGCACGTTTAAAAGTATCTGCCATTGCTACTAATGTTTGATGAAAGAAAATCTTCATTTCGTCTACAGGCATGTCTTTTGTCCATAAATCGATACGCATTGTTTCTTTCGCTTTACTATCCCAAATAGACAGCATAATTGCTTTTGCTTCTTCAGCCTGCACACCGCCATCTTGCGCGCTCCACGTTAATTTTTCTGGAACACGGTTTTCGTCTAATTCAACATTGAATCTTATCTCTGAGTTTATATTTGCCATTATTTTTTAGGTTTATATTTTGATTTTTCGAAGATTTCTTTCGCATCTGTTTTAAATAAATCTGCCAAAGAAACATTATTATTGTTTTTCATGTAAGAACGTACCATTTGCCAGCCAATCCAAGCTCCTACTCTTCCTGGAGAATCGTTATCGATCTCTAAAAAGAATTTAGAAAAAGGCGCAGGCATTATAAATCGTGTTCTCAATTTTGGATCGTCGCTGTAAAGCATTTCATTTTCTATGAAATATCGCCACATATACGCTTCATTTTCTTCACACCATTTTATTTGTTCAGGCGTATAGCCCATTTTTTCTGCATCTGTATAATCTGGAATCAGCAAATCTTTTGCATAAAGCTGTTTTCCTTCAAAAACCATTTGAGCTACCAGACTTCTATCTGGAGAATCTGGAATATTTCGGTAAGAAAAACTAGAAACCACGTCTGGCATAATCTGTCTTTCTTCAAAATTTTGTTTCAAATAATTGGGAAACTCATAAAACTTATGTTCTTTTCCTAAATACAATTCCAGCGCCACAATTACCAGACTATCTGCGTAAATTGCTTTTGCATTATAATCCATTTCACCAATAACTGTAATTACTTTTGGCGTTTTCGTTTTAGGAAAATAATATTTTACGTGTTGAAAAAGTGCATCAAATTCTTTGTGAACAGGTTCAAAATTGCTGTATTTTTTCTGTACTTCATCATAAACTTCTTTCCAGATCGGATCGTTCATTTTTTGCAGCCAGACACTATCATCATTACCTGCAGGAAAAAAGAATGGATATTGTTTTTTTACCTGCGCAAGGTCTTGAGGTTTAGTTTCAAAAAACATCTTATCAAAACGTTCCACTTTAACATCAACAGGGATTTCTTCTACTTCTTTTTCAACCTTACTTTTTTGGTTGCAGGACAAAAAAAACAGGCATAGAACCACTGCAAAGCGATAAATTTTCATTTTATTTTAATTAGATTTGTGTTATCAGAATTTAAAGTAGTTGCATACTCAAAATAATTCTGCAAATATACATCCCTGTACTTTAAAACTTAAACTATTATGGCTAAAAAAAGCACAATTCAGACAGAAAAAGTAAATACGCACATTGTCGAGTGGTTAAAGAACTACGCTAACAATGCAAAAGTAAACGGTTTTGTAATCGGAATCTCCGGAGGTGTAGATTCTGCAGTAACATCAACTTTATGCGCGCAGACAGGACTGAAAGTTTTATGTGTAGAAATGCCAATACATCAGGCAGAAAGCCAAGTTTCGAGAGGAAGAGAACATATTGATCAATTGAAAAAGCGTTTTCCGAATGTTTCAGATGTTCAAACTGATTTAACTGGAGTTTTCGAATCTTTTAAAAGTGCGGTTCCTGCAACAGATGACACTGCAAAAGTAAATTTAGCATTAGCCAACACACGTGCACGCATTAGAATGACTTCTTTATATTATTTAGCTGGAATTCATGGTTTGCTTGTTGCCGGAACTGGAAACAAAGTGGAAGATTTTGGCGTAGGTTTTTATACAAAATATGGAGATGGCGGTGTCGATTTGAGTCCAATTGCTGATTTAATGAAATCAGATGTATACGCTTTAGGAGAATTTTTGCAAATTCCACAATCAATTTTAACAGCGGCACCTACCGATGGATTATTTGGCGATAATCGTACCGACGAAGACCAATTAGGAGCAAGTTACGACGAATTAGAATGGGCAATGTTAGCCGCAGAGTCAGGAAAGACGGTGGCTGACTTTGAAGGGAGAGAAAAATCTGTCTTCGAAATTTATAAACGACTAAACACCAATAACAAGCACAAAATGGATCCAATTCCTGTTTGTGATATACCAAAAACGTTAAAATAATTTTTTTAACATTTGTCAGCTATAAACTACAGAATTTATTTATTAATTTTACAGTTCCAAAAACATGAACAATTCTAAAAAAGGTAAAAATTATGATTAAAGTATGTCTAGCAGACAATCATCCTGTTACGCACTTTGGCGTTAAGTCTTACTTCAAAGACCACGATCAAATTTCAATTGTTGCCAATGTCGGCAATTTTTCAATGGTTAGAGATATCCTTCAGACGAAGGAAATCGACATTCTAATATTAGATTTAGAACTAGAAGGTCTCTCGAGTATCTTTGAAATCAAGTCAATCTTGAAAAATTTCCCAAAAACAAAAATTGTTATTTTCAGTGATCTTGCTGAGCAAATGTACGCTCCAAATGCAATTAAGGCAGGAGTTTCTGGGTATGTACACAAAACAGAAAAACTTGAAACATTAGGTCATTCTATTATTAAAGTACACGAAGGAAAAATTATCATCAACGAAACAGTACGCAAAAACATGGCACTTATTGCGAAACAAAGCAAAAGCGAGCGTCTGTACAGAAAACTTTCTAACCGTGAAATCGAGGTTTTACGTTATTTAAGTGATGGTAAGAAAAACAACGAAATCTCTAAAATCTTAAATCTGAACGAAAAAACGATCAGTACTTACAAACTGAGATTATTGACTAAATTGAATGTTACTAATTTAGTTGACTTGGTTAACAAAGCGAAGACTTTAGAAATTATTTAATTAAAATTCGAAAATCTTAATCTTTAAGAAAATCGACAATCTTTATAAAACTCTATCTATTTTGACTTATCAAATTAGATAGAGTTTTTTCTTTTTAGTGATAAGGGACTACTACACGTCCTAATTTCTTAGAAAAATTATTCAGCAATTTAGAATAATCAACAACCATACTTAAAACTTCCGAATTATCTTCCTGCGGATCGTTCAATAACGAATTTTTCAATTCTGCTATAATTCCAGAAACCAAATACCAGCGCATGGAGAAAATAGTATCAGAAACATTCAATTCTATTGTTTCTTTTTTATGTTTTGGAAAAATATTTTGCCCTTCCCAATTATGAATGGTTAATCTTTCATCTTCCATCAAAATATTGGTTACCTCTTGAGCAAATTCAGGTTCCAAATGCATTAAATATTTATCTAAACTAAAGGTTTCATTTTGATTATAGAAATCAATAATATTGTTATAAATATTCTTAAACAAAGAATTTGAAAGCTCTACCTCATCTTCCTGAAGGCTTAAATAAATTTTTTCAAATACTTTATATTCGCGTTTTTCAGAAACTTCTTTTACATTTCCTTCTTCATCTGCTTTTAAGAAAACATCTTCAAAATTTTCAACGACACTTCCATATAATAGTAGAATTTCTATGATCTTTCTTTCAAAACCATATAAAATATCAACTTTTTGAGTTTGCTCTTGCGGATAAAATCCTGGTTCGCCTGGATAATCATCTGGCGGTCCATTTCTTGGATCTTCGGGATCTCCTCCTGAAAAAGTTCCTGCTTGTGGAGGCTGATTTCTATGAACCTCAAAAGGCTTTTGTTCTTGTTTTTGCTTTTTATTCGCTTCGGCAATATCTTTCTGAATCAATTGCGCTAAAGTACTCACCAAAACCTGTTCCGAAATCTCCATAATTCGAGCACATTCTTGTATATAAACTTCACGCTGAATACGATCTGGTATTTTAGAAATACTCGTAACCATATCACGAATCAAATCGGCCTTTTTTATCGGATCGTTTTTCGCTTCGCCCATTAAGATCGAAGCTTTAAACTGTATAAAATCTTTACTGTTGTTTTCTAAATAAGCTACTAAATCATCGTGAGAGTTTTTTCGGGCGAAACTGTCTGGATCTTCTCCGTCAGGAAAAGAACAAACTCTCACATTCATTCCTTCTTCCAGAATCAAATCGATTCCTCGAATGGATGCACGTAAACCAGCGGCATCTCCGTCAAAAAGAACTGTGATATTTCTTGTCAAACGATTTATCAAACGAATCTGATCTGGCGTTAAAGCTGTTCCAGACGAAGCCACAACATTTTCTATTCCAGCTTGACTAAACTGAATTACATCGGTGTAACCTTCAACCAAATAACAATTGTTTTGTTTGGCGATTGATTGTTTCGCATGATAAATTCCGTAAAGGACTTTACTTTTATGGTAAATATCACTTTCTGGCGAATTCAGGTATTTTGCTGCTTTTTTATCATTCGTTAAAATACGTCCACCAAAACCTAAAACACGTCCAGACATACTTTGAATCGGGAACATTACACGACCTTTAAATCGGTCAAACGGACGGTCTTCTCTCGCAATGGTTAAACCTGTACTTTCTAAAAATTCTAATTTATAACCTTTCCCTAAGGCTTCTTTCGTCAAAGCATCCCAAGTTTCTGGAGAGTATCCTAAATTAAATTTTTTGATGGTTTCGTTTGTAAATCCTCTTTCTTTAAAATAAGACAAACCAATTGCTTTTCCTTCTTCAGAATTAACCAAAACATCTTGAAAATATTTGGCAGCAAATTCAGAAACCAAATACATACTTTCGCGAATATCTGTATTTGCTTTTTCCGCTTCAGACTGTTCGGTTTCTTCAATTTCGATATTGTATTTTTTGGCTAAATATCGAATAGCTTCTGGATAAGTAAACTGCGAATGTTCCATTAAAAACTTTACAGAATTCCCACCTTTTCCCGTACTAAAATCTTTCCAAATTCCTTTTGCAGGCGAAACCATGAACGAAGGAGAACGCTCATCTGAGAACGGACTCAGACCTTTAAAATTACTTCCTGCACGTTTCAAATTCACAAAATCACCGATAACCTCCTCTACTCGAGCAGTTTCAAAAACAGAATCTATGGTATTTTGTGAAATCAAAGTGTACTAAATTTTAAGAGTTGAGAGCTTGCAAAAATACGTAAATCCTATCGTAATTTTAATCATTTTTAAACAAAAAAGCATCTCGACGGAGATGCTTTTTTTACTAACTAAACTTAATTTTCTTCTTAATTGAAATCGAATCGAATACCTAACGAAATATTATTTTCATCAACAGTATTATTTTTAAAAACTGGATTTAAATCATATTTCATATACAAGCTTATTTCTTTATAACCAATATAAGAACTCAATCCGTAAACGAAATTATTTACATTATAATCGCCTTTGGTCTTTTGTGTTGTTTTATAATCATTGTCTTCAAATTTCAAAATCTGTTTCGATTTTACATTGATTCCTGCATATCCTCCAAATCCCATTCGAAATCCTCTATGTGTTCTAAAATATGTTTTGCCGTCATGATTTCCATCTTTCGAAAAATCAAATTCTAAATGCACTGGCGCCACTAAATACACATTTCTAAAACGAGATTCTTTTAAATGTATCGGATTTGTTACTAAATCTGTCTGATCACCATTTACAACAAAACTGCGATTATCTGTTGGTCGAAGATTGTTATACATCAACGAAAGTCCGTATTTAGCATGCAGTAAATTATTGTCGTTTAAAATTCTGGAATTAAAAGTCAAACCCCATTCGTAAAAATGTGATCCGATAAAGTTATAATTGGAATCCTGAAGCTTACCGTCAATCATTGTGCTGTTTAAACCCATTGCAAACACAAACTGAGAAGTGGTTCTTTTAGATTCTCTTTTTATTTTATCATCATTCCCATCGTATACTTTCATTGCAGGAATTTTTATTTCAGTTTTATTTGCGCCGATTGAATCACCGCTAGTTCCAATTAACAAAACAGTTCCTCCTTTTTCTTTATTATAATTGACTTTGCCGTCTACTTTTTCTTGAACTAATTCTTGTAATTTTTCCTGTTCAATGGCAACTCTATTTTCAATATTACGAGCTCTTTTTTCTGCAAACTCTTTTTTCTTTTTTTCTGCTTCTTCTTTTGAAATTGTTCCTTCTACTAATTGGTTATTGACCTCGTCAACTTCCTTTTTTAAAGCTGCTTTTTCTTCATTCGTTATCTTTTCGATAGCAACAGCAATTGTTTTCGCTTTGTTCTCAAAAGTTTCTTGTCCCACTACTTTAGTAACGAATAAGAAAACTAAGAGAAATAAATAAATGGTAAAATTTTTCATGATTGTTGTTTTAGTTTGATTGATTTGATTGATGATTTAATTTTTTACGTTTCGATTTTCTACTGCTACTTTTACAGTGTGATAACTTTTGTTGATTTTAGCAATCATTTTTTCTCTAAAAGAAAGTTCCAGTTCGCCGTCAACTTGATCTAATAAGTCATTAGAATTGATTTTTACTTTTGGTTTTGATTTAACCGTGTTTTCTGCTAAAATCTTATTTTCGGCTGTTTCTAATAATTGATCGACATTTTCTTTTTTAGAATTTTCAGCAATTGCATTTTGATTGTTTGTTGATTGTTTTTCTTGATTGTTTTTGATGATGATTGAAGACTCCGCTATTTGATTTGATTCATTTTTAATGTTTTTATTTGAAATTTGTCCCGAAGCTTCGGGATTGATTTTTTCTTTTTTACCTAAAGTTTCTTCTGAAGTTTTCTCAGCAATAACACTTTCTGTTTTTATTGAATCAACTTCGTTTAAAATTGGTTTTGAAATCGAATCTTTTTCGGTTTCTTTTTCTACAACAACTGTCTTTGTTGGCTCTACAGTATTTTTATTTTGATTGAAAAAAATAGTTCCAACCAATAAAAATCCAATGAAACTCGCGGCGATGTAAAGCCATTTTTTACTTTTCTTTGGCTTCGTTTCTTCAGTTACACTCAACATTGCATCCAATCGATCCCAGGCTTTGTTACTTGGTTCAATTTTGCGCTCGTTTAGTTTTTCACGGAAATCCTTTTCAAAATTATTCGGTTCCATTATCTTGTTTTTTTAAAATAGTAATTTGTGTTTGCAGCATTTTTCTAGCGTGCGATAATTGCGATTTCGATGTTCCTTCATTAATTCCTAACATCTTGGCAATTTCATTGTGTTTGTAACCTTCAATTGCGTATAAATTGAAAACCATTTTGTAGCCGTCTGGCAAAGCATCAATTAAATACTGAATCTGTTCTACTGTAAATTGGCTGTCGATTTCATTGAAGCTTTCTTCAACAAAAAATTCATCTTCGGCAAATTTTACTTTTTTTTGAACTCTTAAGTAAGAAATGCATTCGTTAACCATAATTCGGCGGATCCAGCCTTCAAAACTTCCTTTGTGCTCGAAGTTTTTCAAATTTGTAAAAACCTTCATAAAAGCTGTTATCATTACATCTTCTGCCAATTGAATGTCTTTTATATATTGACGACACACACTCAACATTTTTGAAGAAAACTTACTATAAATCTGCTGCTGCGCTTGACGATTGTTTTCGACAGCCAGCTTTATGATTTTGGTTTCTTCTTGATGTAACTGAATAATTTTCATTAATAAGCTTTTCGGTTTTGGTTTTAGAAACAGACTTCTATTAGCATAGACGATTGTCAATTTGAAATGGTTGCATCAAGGTAAAAAAAAAAAATAAATTTTTAAAACAAGAGCAAAAATCTGTAGGTTTTTATTTATATTTTTGTAAAATAAATCATTAAATAATGAGCGAGAATATACAACTTTACCCTGACATTGAGAATGTATTCATTGACAAATCATTAGGTATTTTTTTCAAGCCTCTTCTAACGGTAAAAATTTTGATTGATAGTGAAGATTATAATATCCACATAGTTTCAACTGATGGTCTTTTTTGTAAAAATCAATACAAATATTCTGAAAATAATTTTTTTGGCTTTAAATACATTAATGGCAAATATGAATTTCTGGGTGAATTGGATGTTTTTGATGATTATGAAAAAATTTACAAACTCCATAATGCTTTAGAAGAAGACTTTACTCAAAATAGAGATATATACTTAAAAGAAAAAAAAACTGTAGATGGTTATTTAGAAAATATACTTCCACAATTAGAAAAAAATAATTTTTCAAATGCAGAATATTATGCTGAAGCATTTTACAGCTATAATTTCACGAAATATTTCTATGAAAAATTTGGCGTTCATAAGCACATATCTGTAATAACTGAAAATTACGGGAAAAATACTGATCCTTTTTTATTAGATAAAAAAGAGGCGCTTTCAATTCTTGAAGAATTTTTAATTAATATGAATTATAATTTAAAAAACGATTACCAAATTAACCAAAATATGCTTGTAGCCGCTACAGAAATTTCTCGATTTATGTCAATTGTAAGAGACGGAATAGTATTTTCTTTATTAGATACAACAAATAAAGTTATTTATATACTTGAATATTAAACTATTTCTTCCTCTCAATAACATAATTTACCATCAAAGTCAAAGCATCTTTGAATTCAGAATCTGGGTAATTGTCTAAAAGAGAAAGAGCTTCTTGCTGGAATTCGATCATTTTATTTTCGGCGTAAGCCAAACCATTATTGTTTTTTACAAAGGCAATAACTTCTTTTACGCGTTTTTTGTCTTTGTTGTGGTTTTTGATGGAGTTTATCAGCCACTTTTTTTCTTGCGGAGTACAAGTATTTAAAACGTGAATTAAAGGCAAAGTCATTTTTTGCTCCTTAATATCTATTCCTGTTGGTTTTCCGATGGCTTCTTCGCTGTAATCGAATAAATCATCTTTAATTTGAAAAGCCATTCCGATCAATTCGCCGAATTTGCGCATGTTTTCAACCTGAATATCGTCTTCTATTACGGCTTTCGCACCAAGCGCACAACAAGCAGCAATAAGCGTTGCGGTTTTCTTTCTTATGATTTCGTAATAAACGTCTTCTGTAATGTCAAGTCTTCGGGCTTTTTCTATTTGAAGCAATTCTCCTTCGCTCATTTCGCGAACGGCAACCGAAATAATTTTCAATAAATCAAAATCGCCATTATCTATAGAAAGTAGCAAACCTTTTGAAAGTAAGTAATCTCCAACCAAAACGGCAATTTTGTTTTTCCAAAGTGCGTTGATTGAGAAAAATCCGCGGCGGCGATTACTGTCGTCTACTACGTCGTCGTGAACTAAAGTTGCGGTGTGAATCAATTCAATAACCGAAGCTCCACGATAGGTTCTTTCGTTTACAATACCGCCAGAAACCATTTTTGCAGTAAGAAAAACAAACATCGGACGCATTTGTTTTCCCTTGCGGTTTACGATATAATAAGTGATTCGGTTTAGTAATGCAACCTTTGAAGTCATCGATTCATGGAACTTTTTTTCGAAAAGTTCCATTTCGTTAAAAATAGGCTGCTTTATTTGAGAAGTAATATTCATTTAAACACCAAATATACTATTTTAAATAAAAAAACGTTGTGTATTTTAGGTTAGGATTTAAATAATTTATCCTCTAACCTGAAAAAAACACCAAAAATAGTTCTAACTAATACTGATTTGAATTCATTAACACAAACTATTTATTTATGAAAACAAAACTTTTATTACTTGGCGCTTTTATTACCATGTCTTTTTTTATCGGCTGTAGTTCTGATGAAAAAACAAATGACGGAATAAAAACAGCGATTACGAACGAAGAAATTATAACCAATTCTAAAATCGATGCTTCTGTTGAAGATGTTACAAATATTGCTGAAGATCAATTTAATTCTCAGCTTAATCTTAATGCGAAACCAGGCGGACCAATCAAGAATTTCTTGCCAAGCTGCGCTACAATTACAACCGTTTTAACCAACAATACTTGGACAAAAACAGTTGATTTTGGTGTTGAAGGCTGTACTTTAAATAATGGAAATACGGTAAAAGGAAAAATGGTTGTTTCTTTTTCAAACGATTTTAGTTCTTCTACACAAACCATCAGCTACACTTTTGAAGGATTTTATCATAATGGTAAAAAAATTCAGGGAAACAAAAGTATTGTGAGAACGATTAAAGAAACCAATATTTTAGTAACAGCACATCCCGTTTCAACGGCTTCGATAGATTTAACGATTACTTTTGACGACGGTAAAGTGTATACTAGAAAAGGAACTTTAATAAAAGAAATGACTTCTGGTTATGATACTTGGTTTGATTGGGATGACAATGCATTTGTAGTAACCGGAAGCGGTTCTACAACTTTCCCAAATGGAGATACTTTTTCGGCAGAAATTACGACTCCTTTAGAATTTAATGCTTCTTGCAGAAAACCTTTTGCGGTAAAAGGAATTGTTTCTATTACCAAAAATGAGGCTTCGGCAACTATAGATTATGGAAATGGAGATTGCGATACACTTGCGAAAGTAACAAAAGACGGAGTTACAGAAGAAGTAGATTTGAAAAAATAACATCCTTTTTGCCCAAGAAAAAAGCATTAAAAACGAGAATATTTCTGGTTTTTAATGCTTTTTTTATTGTGTGAATATTCAAATGTCCCGAAGGGACATGTATCAACATTATCAATATTTTTTTTCTACCGACGAGATATTCCTAACGGAATATTTTTGGTGAATATTACTCTGCTTCTTTGTTGGCTAATTGTCCGCAGGCTGCGTCGATGTCTTTTCCTCGACTTCTTCTCACTTTTACTACTACTCCGATATTTTCTAATGCTTTTATGTAAGCCATTATCGATTCTTCTGAAGCTTGCTGGAATTCTCCGTCATCAATTGGGTTATATTCAATTAAATTGACTTTGCACGGCACATATTTACAGAATTTCACCAAGGCATCAACTGAAGCTTTATCGTCGTTAATTCCTTTCCAAACTACATATTCGTATGAAATTTTGCATTTGGTTTTTCTATACCAATATTCTAATGCTTCTCGTAAATCTTTTAAAGGAAAGTTTTTACTGAACGGCATAATGCGTGCACGAGTTTCATCAATTGCCGAGTGCAAAGAAACGGCCAACTTAAACTTCACATCGTCATCTGCCATTTTTTTAATCATTTTTGGAATACCTGAAGTCGAAACCATGATTCGTTTTGGAGACATTCCTAAACCTTCTTCCGAAGTAATCATATCGATTGCTTTAATGACGTTATTATAATTCATTAAAGGCTCTCCCATTCCCATAAAAACAATATTCGAAAGCGGATGATTGTAATACAAACGACTTTCTTTATCGATAGCCAAAACTTGATCGTAAATTTCGCCTGGTTCTAGGTTACGCATTCTTTTTAATCTTGCCGTAGCGCAGAAATTACAATCTAAACTGCAACCCACTTGACTAGAAACACAAGCTGTGGTTCTGGTATCAGTCGGAATTAAAACAGATTCAACCACAAGTCCGTCGTGAAGTCTTACGGCATTTTTTACCGTTCCGTCACTACTCTTCTGCATCGTATCAACCTTAATATGATTGATTACAAAACTGTTTTCAAGCATTGATCTTGTAGACTTTGCTACGTTTGTCATGTCTTCAAAACTGTGAGCACCTTTGCTCCATAACCATTCATAAACCTGATTTCCGCGAAAAGCTTTATCTCCATTTTCAACAAAAAAATCGCGAAGCTGTTCTTTTGATAAGGCTCGTATGTCTTTTTTCTCCATTTGCATGCTGCAAAGTTAATCACTTTTGTCATTTTTCTTTGCTTTTTAAATACATTCTTAAAATCTACGCGAAAAAAGGCGAATCATTACAGCTTTCGCAAAAAACACACAACTCAATAAAAAACAAAGATTTACAATCAAAATCATTCTTTATAAAATCTTTTAAGATATCTAACCCAAACTATTCATCCTTTACTATAAAAATTTAATACCCCTTTAGCCATGATTTTTATCATTCCTTTTGGTTAATGTGCTTTATAATTTTGATCCAAGAAATAAGGTTAGTTCACAACCACATCAAAGAACTTTCCTGATTAAAATTAACCTATACTTTATCAAAATGAAAACAATTAAATCAATCCTATTAACCGTAATCTTTACAACCGCTTCAGTACAAATAAATGCCCAAAGAACTTTTAATGTAAATGCAAACTCTACATTCGAAGTTGCGGGAACTTCTACCGTACACGATTGGGTAATGAAATCTACAGAAGGAACTGGCAGTGCCAACTTGGTTATAAAAGATTCTAAACTCACTGGAATTAACAGTTTAAACATTTCATTACTTGCTGAAAGTCTGAAAAGCTACAAATCAAGCATGGACAAAGTAGCCTACGAAGCTTTGGACACAGAAAACCATCAAAGTATCGAATACGTTTTAAAATCTGCGGTTAAAGTAGACGAAACTACTTGGAACTTAACAGGCGTTTACACCATTGCAGGCGTGAGTAAAGAATTTATAACACAGGTAAAAGTGACTGCCAATAATGGAACTTTTGTTTTGCAGGGTTCAAATCAAATCACTTTTGGAGATTTTGAAATGACGCCTCCAAAAGCAGCACTTGGTGTTGTAAAAGCGGGTAAAGATTTAACTGTGATCTTCAACATTATTTTAAGCTAAAGAGAATCAATTTTTAATGTTAAAATAAATACACTTTTTAAGTTTTTATTTCCTCTAACCAAATGTTAAAAATTGACAACTTAATAAAATTCAATACCTCTTTTTGCCTTAGTGATCGATTTTGTAAAAAATGAAAACGTTGTAGTTATTAAATACCTATTTAATAAAATTTTAACAATGATTTTTATCATGTATTCAACTGATTTATAGAAGGATCTGTGATACAAGTTAAAACAACATTCTTAGTACTAAATAGAAACTGGCCGACACATTAACTTATTTTTTTTAAATAAAAAAACATGACAAAATGAAAACAAATACCTTAAAATTTTTAGCCGTTGTAACCGTATTTTTAGGAATTACTACAATTGCTACCGCACAAAAATCATACACTTTAGACAAATCTACTTTTGCTGTTGCCGGAACTTCAACACTTCATGATTGGGAAATGAAATCGGCTTCTGGAACTGGAACTGCTTCGTTAAATATTGCTAACGGAAAATTAAGCGATATCGAAGCATTAACAATAACTCTTCCCGCAGAAACTGTAAAAAGCGAGAAAAAAAGCATGGATAAAGTAGCTTACGAAACTTTAAAAACAGATAAAAACAAAAACATAAAATATGTTCTAAAATCTGCCGAAAAAGTAAACGAAACAACTTGGGAATTAACTGGAACTTACACCATTGCAGGAGTTAGCAAAGTGTATAAAACAACTGCAAAAACAACAGTTACAAAAGATGGTTTAAACCTTCAGGGAACGAACAAAATCACTTTTACAGATTTCGGAATGAAATCGCCTACTGCAATGCTTGGAACCATTAAAACTGGACAAGATTTGACTATAAAATTTAATTTAAACTTTAATTTATAACCGCCATGAAGAAGATTTATATCCTATTTATTACATTAATAAGTACATTCGCTGTTGAGGCACAAGTTAGTTTTGGAAACATGCAAAACCAAATTTCTAGAGGAAAAGATGGCATCAACGTTTTCGACGTACAAAAAGACACTAGAGAATTTAAAGGTTTAAGCATTGACCTTGGTGGTGCTTTCAACATGGATTTTCAAGCAACAAATTCATTCAACGATCAACCTGCTAGTTCTACCACAACAACGACTACATCTGCTGGGACTACTACAAGATCAATTACAGGATATCGTTTAATGAATACTGAAAACAATTTTACTCTTCCTGGAGCTGATATGTATATTGGTGCTCAATTGTTTGACGGAGTAAGAGTGAATTTAGACATTTATTTAGCTTCAAGACACCACAATGATTCTTATGTAAAAGGCGGATACTTGCAAATTGACAAGTTAGACTTCATCAAAAAAGATTTTCTTGCTGATGTAATGAAATATGCTACAATTAAAATTGGGCAGATGGAGAACAATTTTGGTGATGCTCACTTTAGAGGCTCTGATAATGGTAATACAATTAGAAATGCATTTGTCGGAAACAACATTATGTATTCTTTCTCTACAGAAATGGGTATGGAAGTTTACTATAACAGAAGCGGATGGGTAAGCATGTTAGGTGTTACAAATGGTAATTTAAATCAAAGTAATGAAGAAGTTTTTTACCCTTCTGGTCCCAATGCAAATACAACACATAGCCCTTCAATCTTAGCTAAATTCGGTTATGACAAACAGGTTAGCTCAGATTTAAGAATAAGACTTACGGGTTCTTATTACCATAATGCAAATCTTGGTAACGCAAACATATATTCTGCTAATAGATCAGGATTTGGTTATTGGGGTATATTGAATAATAATGCTTATAAAAATACCATTACTAAAACCGATGCAAATGGTACAGTTATTTCTACAACAACTACTGATGTTGCTACTAGTTTTAGTAAAACATCTACTCCAGAGGCAACGTTCAATCCTAATTTCAAAAACTGGGCTACTACATACATGATTAACCCTTTTGTAAAATATAAAGGTCTTGAATTCTTCGGAACTATCGAATTAGCTTCAGGAGGAGACAAAGCTGGAACTGATGACAAACGTACTGCTAATCAATATGCTACAGAAGTTGTTTACAGATTTGGAAAAACAGAACAATTTTATCTAGGAGGAAAATACAATACAGTTTCTGGAAAGTTATCTAATGCTGATGCTAAAGAAGTTACCGTAGATAAATTTGAAGCAAGTGCTGGCTGGTTTATGACTAAAAACATTTTAGCTAAATTAAACTACGTTAATCAAAACTATAAAAATTACTCACAATTTACAGGAGATCCTGCTACTGGAAATGTAAATAACTTTTATGGCGGTAAATTTAATGGTTTAGTATTCGAAGCAGTAATTGCATTCTAATATATAAAAAAATGAAAACGAGATTTTCAATATTAATTATGGGTTTAGCAATTTTCTTTTTCTTAGGAAGTGCTAAACCCACTTTTTTTGCAGAAGATACGGCTGTGGTAATAAATAAAATTAAAATAGAAATCACAGGACTATCTACAGTTGGCAAATACAATTGCTCTAATACTTTTAATATAAAGGATACGGTTTATGTAAATTGTGCTAAAAAGAACACTTTCAATACTGACATTAAAATGTCAAATTTTGATTGCGGAAACAAAATAATGACAAAGGATTTACAAGGAACTGTTAAAGTGAAAAAATTTCCGAACAGCACAGTAAGCATTACAGATATTAAAAAAGACGGTAAAAATTACAAATGCAGACTCAACTTTTACATTACTGATAAAACACTCAAGTACAAAGATTTCATCTTATACAATTCTGATGATAAAATTCAGGGAACGCTCAATTTAAAGTTTTCTGATATTGAATTAGAAGCTCCAACAAAAATGGCCGGACTTATAAAAGTAAAAGATGATATTATTATAAATTTCAGTTTATATAAAAATTAAAAAAAATATCTCCTCAATTCAAAATTGAAAGTTTTTGGCATAAGAATTGTCTTGCTCTCGAAAGAAAAATAATCTTACAAAGAGCTCAATCATTTTAAAATTTGTATTTTTATTTTTCAGCCATTTAACCTTTAAGTTTTATCAACCTAAAAAAAATTGAAATTATGAAAAAACAAATTTTAAGTTTAGCTGTAATTGCTTTATTAGCATTCGGAGTTCAATCATGCGAGAAAAAAGAACCTAAGCCAGCTGAAGACGAATTAACACTTGGAAACAAAGTTGATTCGCTAACAACAGACATCGAAGAAGTAACAGATAGCGCTGTTAGCAAAGCTGAAGGCGCTGCTGCTAAAGCAAAAGATGCTACTAAAACTGCAGCTGAAGATGTAAAAGATGCTACTAAAAAAGCGGCAAGCGATGTAGAAAACGCTGCTAAAAAAACAGCTACTGATGTAAAAGACGCTACTAAAAAAGGAGCAGAAAAAGTTGAAAACGCAGCGAAAGCAGCAAAAGACGGAACTGTAAAAACAGCAAAAGAAGTAAATGAAGCTTTGAAAAAATAAGTTTCATCTACACATCAAACAGAAACCATTCGCTAAAACGAATGGTTTTTTTATGCCAAATAGTTAGCCAATATTTTTTGTATTTTTGTGATCAAATTACAAGATACTACAAGATGCATTTTATATCACAAGAACTAGAAGATTACATTGAACAACATTCGGAAAATGAACCAGAATTGTTGGCAAAACTCAATAAAGAAACCTACCAAAAAATACTTTTACCAAGAATGTTAAGCGGTCATTTTCAAGGTCGTGTTTTAAGCATGTTATCAAAATTAATTCGCCCAGTAAATATTCTTGAAATTGGAACTTATACAGGTTATGCTGCTTTATGTTTATGTGAAGGAATGCAAGAAAACGGACAGTTGCATACCATTGATATTAAAGAAGAATTGGTAGATTTTCAAAGAAAATATTTTGATGCATCGCCTTGGGGAAAACAAATTTTTCAGCATTTGGGAGAAGCTGTAAATATTATTCCAGATTTAGACGTAAAATTTGATTTGGTTTTTATTGACGCAGATAAAGAAAACTACTTAAATTATTGGGAAATGATTGTTCCAAAAATGAATAAAGGCGGTATTATTTTGTCAGATAATGTTTTATGGAGCGGGAAGATTCTGGAACCAGTTCACCCAAATGACATAAGTACAAAAGTGCTTTTAGAATACAATCAGCTTTTAAAAGATGATCCTAGAGTTGAAACGGTTTTACTGCCTATTCGTGATGGATTGACGGTTAGTAGAGTTCTTTAATTTCTAAGTTTCTAAGTTTCTGAGATATTAAGATTCTAAGTTTTTCTTTTCAGATTTTAAAATATTTTAAATGATTCACTCTAAACAAATTGATAAAGAAGGATTTTCAATAATAAATAATGTTTTCACAGAAAATGAAATTGAAAATATAATTGAATTGATTGAAAGTAAAACGGCAAATAATGAAGAAAATGCTACTTTCAGAAAATCTCAAGATTTATTTGCAATAAGACAATTTCATAAAGAAATACCCGAAACTTTAGATTTTATTTTTAATGAAAATTTAAAAGAAATTATCGAATCTAATTTTGGAAAAGGAAACTTCATTACCAAATCAATTTATTTTGACAAACCAGAAAAATCAAATTGGTTCGTGGCTTATCATCAAGATTTAACTATTTCTGTTGACAGAAAAATTGAAATTGAAAATTTTGAAAATTGGACTGTAAAACAAAATCAATTTGCTGTTCAACCTCCTACAGAAATATTAGAAAATAATTTCACGATAAGAATTCATATTGATAAAACTACCAAAGACAACGGCGCTTTAAAAGTTATCAATAATTCACATTCAAAAGGGATTTTAAGAATTGAAAATCTTGATTTCGAAAATGAAAAAGAAACGATTTGCGAAGTTGAAAAAGGCGGCATTATGATTATGAAACCATTGTTATTTCATGCATCAAACAAAACCACAAATAACGAACGAAGAAGGGTTATTCACATTGAATTCAGCAAACAACAACTTCCAAACGGATTAGAATGGAGTGAAAAAACGATTTTAAAAAATTAATTTCAGTTAAAAACTAAAAGGCTTTAACCAAAACACAAACGAGTATTTGGCTAAAGCCTTTTATTAACATTCTTACAATAAAAAACTCCAGCTAAAGCTGGAGCCAATTCAATTATATGATTTTAAAAATTTTCAAAATCCTAAAGAAAAAACCTTAGAACCTCAGCCCCTTAGTAACTTAGAATCTAAAAAAAACTCTATCCCGGAAAATACTGTGGTTTCAGTTTTCGATACACTAAATAAAGAAGCGAACCGAAAAGCGCTCCAAAGAAATATCCTGCAAGAATATCACCTGGAAAATGCAAACCTAAATAAATTCGGCTATAAGCGAAGATTAAAGGCCATAGAAACAAGAAGCCTATATATTTAAAATAACGTCTTAAAACCCAAAATAAGAAAGTCGCAACTGCCATTGTATTTGCAGCGTGTCCAGAGAAAAAACTAAACGATTTTCTAACCTGAACAACTCTGATAATTTTATTTATTTCAGGATCGTTACAAGGGCGTAAACGTTGAAAAGTGTGTTTGAATAAATTACAAGTCTGATCTGTAAAAGCAATTAGAACCGCTATAAAAAGTAGTAGATATAAAGTTTGTTTGCCTCCTATTTTTTTATAAATAAGATAAAATAGCAATAAAAAGAATGGCGTCCAATATAACTGATTGGTAATAAAAAGCCAAAACCCATCAAATGTTTCAGAACCTAATCCGTTAAGATATATTAAAAGATTTTTATCTAATTCCTTTATAGTTTCAAGCATTATCTTTGGCGTTTAATAGGTCCGGAAAGTGTATCAATATCTTCTTTTACTTTTTCGATTTCATTAGTTGTATCTCCTAAAAGATTTCCTGAATCTCCAAGTAAATTAGATTTTGCATTATTAATTTCTGCATTGATATTTCCAGTAATATCAGTCAAAGATTTAGAGTCAAGACCGTTAGCCTCTGCCCCTTTTTGAATTTCACTTTTAATATCGTTTGTCGCATTTTTTAATTGCGCCATTGCTTTACCCATTGTACGTGCAATTTCTGGCACTTTATCAGAACCAAAAAGCATTAGCACAATAAATAGTATAAAAACTAATTCTCCTCCTCCTATACCAAACATAACTTTTATTTTTGTTGTCGCAAAGATATTAAATTTTGCAGCTTAGAGTTTTAAAATTAACTTAAAAAGTCCTTTAAAATACATTTATAAAAGAAAAAGTTCATCGAGCTTTTTCAAACCTGATGAACTTTTTCAATAAACTTTTATTTATTTAATCAAATTTTGACTTCGTTTCTACTTTTGGCCAAGCATTATTGGTAACATCAATATCTGCCGTTAGCAATTTTGGATCAACTTGAATACTCTTAATTGCTTTTGTTGTAGCGTATACTTTTCTAGCCGATTCATTGCCTTTTCTCCAGATTTGCGCTGGATATTTGTAATTATCTTTAGAACCATCTTCATAAGTAATCTCAACTAAAATTGGCATAATCATTCCGCCTGGTTTCTCAAATTCTACTTCATAGAAATATTTAGGCGATTTGATACTTGCTTTTTCTTCAGCTGTAAAAGTTTGATCGATATAATCTGCTAAAGGTTTAAAATCTTCCACTTTCAACGCTTTTTTCGAAGATGCATTTACTTCTGCATTATCTCCAGCAACTAAGTAAACAAAAGGTCCTTTTTCATATCCAAAACGGCCTTTTCTAACTTTAACATTTTTAATATCTGCTGTAGGAGTATCTGAAACATAATATTGTTTTACTTCTTTAATTCCGATATCTACAAAATCTGTTGAATAAAACCATCCTCTGAAAAACCAATCCAAATCTACTGCCGAAGCATCTTCCATAGTTCTAAAGAAATCTTCTGGAGTTGGGTGTTTAAATTTCCATCTGTTTGCGTACGTTTTAAAAGCGTGATCAAACAATTCTCTTCCCATAACTACTTCTCTCAAAATATTAAGACCTGTAGCTGGTTTTCCGTAAGCATTATTTCCAAATTGATGAATCGTTTCTGAATTCGACATAATTGGCTCTAAAAACTTTTGATCGCCACTCATGTAAGGAACTATATTTTTCGCTGGACCTCTTCTTGATGGAAAAGTAGAATCTAATTCTTGTTCTGCTAAATATTCTAAAAATGAATTTAAACCTTCATCCATCCAAGTCCATTGGCGCTCGTCTGAATTTACAATCATAGGAAAGAAAGTATGTCCAACTTCGTGAATCACAACGCCAATCATTCCGTTTTTAACTTCTTTGCTTGTTACGCCATTTTCGTCTGGACGACCGTAATTCCAACAAATCATTGGATATTCCATTCCTTGATCTTCAGCCGAAACTGAAACTGCTTTTGGATAAGGATAATCAAATGTATGTGATGAATAACTTTTTAAAGTATGAGCCACAACCATTGTAGACGTTTCTCCCCAAAGTGGGTTAGATTCTTTTGGATAAACAGATTCTGCCATAACAGTTCTGTTTCCAATTTTTACAGCCATTGCATCGTAAATGAATTTTCTTGAAGAAGCAATTCCGAAATCACGAACATTTTTAGCGCTAAATTTCCAAGTTTTTTTCTTTTCAGAAAAACCTTTTTCCGCTGCTTCTGCTTCCGCTTGCGTTACAATAACAACAGGTTTGTCAAATGATTTTTGAGCTTGTTCGTATCTTTTTACTTGTTCTGCGGTAAAAACTTCGCTTCTATTCATTAATTCCCCAGTCGCATCAATTACGTGATCTGCAGGAACAGTAATATTTACATCAAAGTTTCCGAAAGGAAGAGCAAACTCTCCGCTTCCCCAAAATTGCATATTCTGCCAACCTTCTAAATCATTATAAACCGCCATTCTTGGATAGAATTGCGCAATTACATAAAGTTTATTTCCTTCTTTCTCGAATAATTCATATCCTGAACGACCGCCTTCTTTTCTATAATTATTGATGTTGTACCACCATTTTATTGAAAACGAAATTTTCTCTCCAGGTTTTAAAGGCGAAGTCAAATTAATACGCATCATCGTTTCGTTAATCGTATATGACATCGCATTTCCTTTCGCATCTTTTACCTGCTCAATATTAAAACCACGCTCTAAATCTTTCTTTAAATATTTAGAAGAAAAACCATCAAGTGGCAAAACCTGACTAATTTTATCACTTTCTGCTAATGAAGTCTGCGTATTTGCTTTTGCCTGATTTTGATCTAATTGAATCCATAAATATTCTAAAGAATCTGGAGAATTATTACTATATGTAATCGTTTCAGATCCGCTTAATTTTGAATTTTTATCGTCTAATTCAATATCAATTTTATAATCTGCTTGCTGCTGGTAATATGCTGGCCCTGGAGCTCCAGAAGCCGTACGAAACATATTTGGAGTCGCTAGCAAATCATACATTTGGCTAAACTTGTTTGTGTCGTATTTACCCTGCTGTCTTGTAGGTGTGGTTGTTGCTTTTTCCTGCGCAACTAACATTGCTGGAAAAAGCAATAATAATGAAAGTTTTTTCATAAATTTTTAGATGGTAATTTGTCAGGCTGTGAAAATAATAATTAATACATAATTTCACGACTTCATTTAATATTTTAACACTTCTTTCCTTGAAGATTGTGTAAAAAGAACGCTCTTTTTAGTATCAAATACTGAAATATGTGTAATGTTTTGTTGTTCTGAGTTCCAATCTACTAATATTGTATTTGAAATTTCTAATGTCTTAAATTTCTCAATATCCTTAATTCTCGAATAACAAACCAATACATCATCTGCTTCAACTTCTTTAGACAAAAAAGTTATTGTTTTTAATTGACCGTTCACTTTAATTGAAAAGTTTTCAGAAAGATATTTTTTGAATAAATCAATGTCTGCTTGCGTTTCTTTGCTTGTACCAACAAAAGTTTTTTTATGATACTTCTTTTCCATAGCATTATTTAAATCATCGATAAAAATACGCGAAGTAATTTGAAGCATCTTTTTTTCGGCAGCATAATTGACCTGAAAAACCCCAACATAAAATTTATGAAAAGCAAATGCAGAAGACAATACAAACAAAACTGCCAGCAAACAGTAAACTAATTTATTTTTCATTTTTGAACAGCAGCGGCTTTCTTAAATTCTTTATTCTTGTTAATCATAAAATCTATCAACTGAAATTTCTGATCTGGATCAACCATTTGTTTGGAGTGCGGATCATTTGAGCAGTACATTAAAAACAGCTCAATTTCATCGTCTTTTAGATTTAATGTTTTAGTATAAAAGTCTTTTGTAAAATTATCTTTAGCATATTCTACAAAAGCAATATCTGTAATTTCTTCGTCTTTAATGTCTTCTTTTTTCTTAAGCAGTTTTTTGACATCTTTGAAAATACGGACAAAATCCATTCCGTATTTAATGGTTTGATCTGAAAGCATTGCGTTATTTTTTGCTGTAGATTGCTTATCATCTTCAAACTGCATGTCGACAATAGCTTGCGAACCTCCTCCAAGCGATTTCACTTTCAATTCTTTATGAACAACAACTTCTTTAAGCTGATTATTTACTAAATCTAATTTGGTTACAAAAAGAACCTCTGCACAATCTTTCTCTGTTAAAATGATTTTTTTTGATTGAAAAGCCAAACCAGAAAACAGCAAAGTGTCTTTTGGCCGCGCCATAATATCAAACAAACCGCCAGAACCGATAAAAGTTCTCACATTAGCATTAATATTCATTACATAACCACTTTCGATGGCTAAAAAATCATTTAAAACCTGACCGTGTAATGGTTTCCTTGAACCGTTTTGCCCTAATACAATTTGACAAAATAAGCAGACAACGAGTACTCCTAATTTATTTTTCATTTTCGAGAATTATTAAATATTTTCTTGCTAGATCTGTGATTAAAAACATACTCATTGTTTTGTTTTTACTATTCAAAGATACAGCAAAATCAGCATCATCCACACAAAATAATTGAAATCCTTTAATATCATCTACCGGAATCTTCAATCTATCTGTGTAATAATTCTCTTCAAAAAGATACTCCAGTTTTCTAAAAAGTGCTTCCTTTTTTTCAACATTTACTTCTTTTTTTAACATGGCGGTTCTGCCAGAAATCTTGTTCAGCAACTTATCTACCGAAGTCGAAGTTGCGGTATAAACCTTTCTTTCTGCGGGCGTGTATTTTTTCTGTCCGTACGGAATAATTCCTAAATTTTCTGCCGTAATATTGGCGTTTTCATTTACAACAACTTCTTTCAATTCAACTTCTTTAGCCGTCATTCTAACAATAAGAACTGTCGGAAATACATCGCCCGAAGCCACTCTATGCTGCAATGGTTCTAAATTTACAGCCGAAAAAACCAAAACATCTCCTTCTTTAACCATAATCGAAAAATTACCGTTAACATCAGAAACTGTTGCAACCTGAGTTGCATTATTGATAATATTAATTCCTTCAATCGGAGTAGAATGTTCTACGACTCTTCCAACCAATTGTTTTAAATCATTTTTTTGGCAAAAACCAATTTGAACAAAAAACAGAAGGATTATTATGGATATGATTTTACTTATTTTCACTAGAAATTATTTCTTTATATTTCGCCGCCAATTCCCCTAAAAGAAATGCTGTCGAAGTTTTATTTTTTGAATTTAGAACTGTGCAAAACTCCTTATTTTCGATCGCAAAAAGTTTAAATTCGTTTACATTTTCTTGGGGTATTTGCAACTTTTGCACAAAATAGACATCATCAAACAAATAACCTAATTGCAGAAGATTTTTTTCTTTTTTTTCGATTTCAACATTTGCTTTTAATCGCTTTGTTCTTCCGTTGATTTTATTAATTAACGGATCTAATTGCATCGATCCACCTAAAAGTCCCAATAACATAATGGGCTTAAAATCTCCGGCTGTCGCCAATTGCCTTTCGGCTTGTGTATATTTTTTCTGCCCGCGCGGAATAATGCCTAAATTTTCAGCCGTTATATTTGAATTTTCATTTACTACAACTTCTTTTAACTCGAGTTCTTTTGTTGTCATTTCAATTATCATCAATCCTGAAGACATCAAATCATCTTTTGTAATTCGCCTTTTGAATGGATTTAAATTTACTGCTGAAAAAATCAAAACTTCGCCTTCTTTTCCTGCAATAGAAAAATTCCCTTCAACATCTGAAATTGTTGATTTCTGAGAATTATTATTAACAACATTCACCCCTTCGATTGATGCAGATTGCTTCATTATTCTTCCATACAATTGTTTTGATTCCGTTTGTCCAAAACCACTTTGGACAAAAAACAGAAAAAAAGCAGCTGATATGGCTTTACTTGTCTCCAACAGCAATCATTTCTTTATATTTTACAGCTAATTCTCCCAGCAAAAACTCTGTAGAAGTTTTATTTTTTGAATTTAAAATAACTGTGAATTTATCATTTTCGATGGCGTAATATTCGAAACCTTTCACATATTCTGCGGGAATCTTTAAGTGCTCAACAAAATGTTCCAAACTAAACATGTTTTCCAGAAGTCGCATAAAAAATTCTTTCTTTTCTACCGCAACTTCTTTTTTAAGCATTGCAGTTCTTCCAGAGAAAAAATTTAGCAAAGGATCCGCAGAAATAGATCCGCCGACCATTCCTCCGCCATTTGCCGTTGCATTTAAAGCGGTTGCCGTCTCTAATTTTCTTTCGGCCGCAGTATATTTCTTTTGTCCATAAGGAATTATACCTAAGCTTTCTGCATTTATATTATCATATTTTTTTATCACGACTTCCTGCAATTGATACATAATCATATTCAATTTTACAGTAAAATTAAGATTTGAGAAATCTTCAGTTTTCAGTAGAACTCTTTTTTCTTTATAACTTATTGAAGAAAAAACAAGCACATCATCTGCCTTTGCCTTAATTGAAAAAGACCCCGAAACATCTGTCGATACAGTTTCTTCTGTCTGAGCATTAATTACATAAATACCACTCAAATCTGAAGTATTTGATTCAACTTTTCCATTTATAATAGAACGATCTTGCACCTGAGCCAAGCAAGTTTGCCCTAATACAACAACTAAAAAACAAGTAATTTTCTGAATCAAAATGAAATAAATTAAAAATATTCTTAAAACAGTAAAAATATCCTAATACGCTCCAAATTTAATACTAACGACTTGGTAAAAAAATGTTAATTAAAAACTTTAAAATTCACATAAAAACAGACTTTTTAATACCTTTAACAAACAAAATTACCAGTTTAAAGAATCATGAAAAGCATTATTATCGCAAGTACCTCTACTTTACACGGAGGCGCATATTTAGAATATCTTTTACCAACATTACAAACGCATTTTAAAAACTGCAAAAGCATTTTATTTATTCCGTACGCGCGTCCGGGTGGAATTTCGCACGATGAATACACACAAAAGGCGATTGAAGCATTTTCTAAAATTAATATTGAAGTAAAAGGAATTCACGAATTTGAAAATCCGCAAGATGCAGTAAAAAGTGCAGAAGGAATTTTTACGGGCGGAGGAAATACATTTTTATTGGTTACTCAGCTTTATAAAAACAATATTATGCAGTTGGTTTCTGAAACCGTAAAAAATGGTACGCCATATTTAGGATCAAGCGCTGGAAGCAACATTTGCGGTTTATCTATGCAAACTACAAACGATATGCCTATAATTTATCCGCCAAGTTTTCAAACTTTAGGATTAATTCCATTTAATTTAAATCCGCATTATTTAGACGCCGATTTGCAATCTAAACATATGGGCGAAACACGCGAAACGAGAATTAAAGAATTTCATGCTTTCAATTCGATTCCCGTTTTAGGTTTAAGAGAAGGAAGCTGGCTGGAAGTAAAAGGAGAAAAAATAACTTTAAAAGGAGATTTATCAGCAAGATTATTCAAACAAAACCAAGACGCACAAGAATTAGAACCAAAAAGCGACTTGAGTGGTTTAAATTAAAAAAAATTACACCATATAAGTAATATAAGTTCATTTAAAAGATGCTTTAATAAAAACTTAAATTTTCTTATATCACTTATATGGTTTAAAAATGATAAAAAAAACAAAAAAGCCTCAAACAATGTTTGAGGCTTTTGAAGAGCGAAAGACGAGGCTCGAACTCGCGACAACCAGCTTGGAAGGCTGGAGCTCTACCAACTGAGCTACTTTCGCATTAACAGGGTGCAAATATAAACAATTTTAATCTTTAAAAAAATAAAAATCTAAAAATTATTTATTTTTAGAGCGAAAGACGAGGCTCGAACTCGCGACAACCAGCTTGGAAGGCTGGAGCTCTACCAACTGAGCTACTTTCGCATTGGTGGTGCAAATATAAAAAGAAAGTTCAGTTCAAAACAAGCTTTTTCGCAAAAAAATTCAATAAAAAACAACAATTATTTATAACTTATTTAAAATTAAAAAGTTATAAAAGTAATATTTTTCAAAAAAATCATGATTACAATTAAAGAAATTACCTCAAAAGAAACTTTTATCGTTCGTCAACCAGTTTTAAGAGCGGGAAAACCAATAGAAAGCTGTATCTTCGAAGGAGACGATTTAGACACAACGCATCATTTCGGATTATTTGTTAATAAAGATTTAATAGGAATTATTTCCTTATTTCAAAAAATCAACACTATATTTGCCGAGCAAAATCAAGCCCAAATTCGAGGGATGGCTGTTTTAGAAACGCATCAAAAAATGGGATTTGGAGAAGCTTTGGTTAAACATTGTGAAACCTACTGCAATGAAAACAAAGTTGATTTGATTTGGTTTAACGCCAGAACAGCTGCTGTTGGCTTTTATCAAAAAATGAATTACCAACCCCTAGGTGAATCATTTGATATTAAAGACGTTGGCGAACATTATTTGATGTTTAAAAAATTATAAGAATGAAAAAACTTTACTTTTTATTAGTAATATGCATTTTTGCGGGTTGTAAAAAAGACACTCCAAAACCAATTCCTGCTGCCTCAAAAAAGGCACCAGCAATCATACTTACAGATGAAAGAAAAGTAGATATTGACACTGCAACGATAGGTACTTTTAAGAGCGAAACACTGAAACAATTTTACATTGCATCTGAAAATCAAACCGTTTGGGGAAATCTTCAAAAAAGAAAATATGTTTTAACTCAGCTGGAAAATTCAGATGATTTAGGCTTAAATCCTGAAGATTACAAAGCATCACAACTTAAAAAATTTGAAGTTAAAATTGGCTCTTTAACGGATAAAGATTTAGCTACTTATGACATTTTGCTGACTTATAATTTTGAAAAATACCTTAATGATTTATATAAAGGAAAATTAGATCCAAAAAAACTGTACGGCAATTGGGATTTAGAAGAGAAAACTTTTGATGTAAATAGTGTTTTAATTAAAGCTTTCAATAAGAATAAGCTAGACAGCATTGTTGATAATATTCAGCCTAAAACTCAAATTTACAAAGAGCTGATAAAAGCGTTGGAAATCATCAATAAATTTCCAGAAGACGATGTGCAAAATATTGAATCTGTAGAAAAAATCGTTTTAAACGACACCAATAACGCTTTAATAAACATTAAAAAAAGATTGCGTTACTGGAACGACTTGAACGGAAGAGATAGCCTTACAAAGATATACGACAATAAAACTTTTGAAGCCGTTAAAAAATTCCAAGAAAGACACGGTTTAGCCGCTGATGGAGTTATTGGCGTAGGAACTATTAAAGCTTTAAATTATTCTAAAGAAAAAAGAAAAGAACAAATTATAGCCAATTTAGAGCGTTGGAGATGGTATCCGAGTGAATTTGCTGAGAATTATTTTATTATCAATATTCCAGATTACAGCTTAAATGTGGTTGAAAATCAAGATACCACTTTAGTTAGAAATGTTGTGGTTGGAACCAGTAAAAGAAGAACTCCAGTTATTACTTCTGTTTTAAAAACAGTTGTTTTTAATCCAACGTGGACCGTTCCTCCAACAATTTTAAAAGAAGATGTAGTTCCGGCGATGAAACGAAATCGAAATTATTTAGCCAAAAAGAACATTACAATTTACGATTCGTCAGGAAATGTTGTCGATCCAGTTAACTGGAATGAAAATAAACCGAATAATTATCGTTATGTACAAAGTCCAGGGTATTATAATTCGTTGGGTTTAATGAAAATTTTATTCCCAAATCATCATAGTGTTTATTTACATGACACGAATCACCGTAACATTTTTGGACGAAATAATCGTTCTATGAGTTCTGGCTGTGTGCGAGTTGAAAATCCACTGGAGTTGGCACAGCACATTTTGGATGTAGACGGAAACTGGCCGCAAGACAGAATTGATACTATTATTGCAACTAAGAAAACAATGAGTTTCAAAATCACTAAAAAATACGCGTTGTATCAGTGGTATTGGACAGCTTGGAGCAAAAAAAATCAGCTCCTTTTTAGAGCTGATATTTATAATTTAGATTCGGATTTATATGCTAAATTAAGAAATTAGCCTTTCTTCCATCGCGAAACTTCTTGATGGATGATAAATATATAAACACGATTTATCTTTTATTAATTGAATAATTTCATCTGTTAATTCAACTGGGAGTGCTGGACAACCTTGGCTTCTTCCTAATCTTTTGTGATCTCTGATGAAAGATTCAGAAACATAATCGGCACCATGCATTACCACGCCTCTTTCGCGAGCATTGTCATTTACGCCGTCTTCTAAACCGTCTAAACGTAAAGAAGCACCATGTTTTCCTTGGTAAATTTCTCCTGTAGCGTAAAATCCTAAACTGCTTTTGAAAGAAGAATTAAGATTAGAAAATGCCGAAGCAAATTCTTCTCCAGTATTTCTTCCGTGCGCAACAAGCGAATTGTATAAAATAGTATTTGTTGTCAAATCAATAACCCACAGACGTTTTGTATTTGATGACAAACTAAAATCAATAAGAGTCAAGATATTTTTCTTGATAACTCCTCTGTCTTTCAACAAATAAAATCCCTTTAAAGCTTCCGAAAAAGTTTTAAGTTCAGGCATTTTGTAATTGTTTGAATTAAGGGCACTGTACACGCTTTCGATTTTTGAATCAACGGTTACATTTTCAACTTTTGCAATCGTTTTTTCAGTAGCGTTCTTTTTCAGATCGGTAGTTTTTGAATCTTTTCCAAAAGATAATAGCAAAAACACAAATAACGGATAAATTTTGTAAATCATTGAAATTCTTTAGGTTAAACAAAAATTTGGGTAAGGCAAAAGTAGAAAAAATTCGTCCCTTGCAAAATACAACCCTGATTTTCAGGCTTTTTTTGCTTAAACTTTAACATAATTAACATAAATCTGCCGATTCTGTAAGATTTTTTCTTATGGTTAAAAACTTAACATTTTGAGGAATTTTCCTAAAAAAATAAAAAAAAAGTGGGAATTTTGAAACTTAAACTGTAACAAGTGAAACAAAATGCAGTCTATATTTTATAAATTAATTTGCTTTAAGTAGCATTTTGCATCTCAATCTTAATGAATAAACTAATTTTCTTCGGTTTTATTTTATCTACAATCTGGAGTTTTGGGCAGAAAAAAACAATTCAAGCTCAAATAACTTCTGAACAAATTTCTATTGATGGAAAACTAAATGAACCTGCTTGGGAAAATGCACCAATTGCAACAGATTTTGTAATGTTGGATCCAGACAATGGAAAAGCTATTCCAAACGAAAAAAGAACAGAAGTTAAAGTCTTATATAATAATGATGCGATTTATATCGGCGCTATGATGTACGATAATGAACCTTCTAAAATATTAAAGGAGATTTCGCAACGTGATGATTTTGGAACTGCAGATTTATTTGGTGTTTTTATAAACGGTTTTAACGACGGCCAGCAAGACTTTATGTTTTATGTTTCTGCTGCCGATGTACAAGGCGATTGCATTATGACAGACGCAAATGGCGAAGATTATTCTTGGGATGCCGTTTGGATCAGCAAAGCTTCAATAACTGAAAACGGATGGATTGTTGAAATTAAAATTCCATATTCTGCATTGCGCTTTTCAGCAGAAAACAAACAAACTTGGGGAATCAATTTTTTTAGAGAGATTAAACGTGAGCGCTATAAATACACGTGGAATTTTGTGGACGGAAAAATTGGCAGTTTTACACAACAAACAGGAGTTTTACAAGGCATTGAAAATATAAAACCTCCTACTCGATTGTTTTTAATGCCTTATGCATCGTATTATTTAAACGCTGCCGACGGTCAGAAAACATACGGAACTATTAAAGGCGGCATCGATATAAAATACGGAATAAATGATGCTTTTACGGTTGATGCAATTTTAATTCCTGATTTTGGACAAACAAAATATGACGATCAAATCTTAAATCTCGGACCTTTTGAACAACAGTTTAATGAAAACAGAGCCTTTTTTACAGAAGGAACCGACTTATTTAGCAAAGGAAAAATGTTCTATTCAAGAAGAATTGGCGGCGTTCCATCTACAGATCCAGAATTAAATGAAAATGAAGAAATTAGCGAAATTCCGTCAGCCGTCAATCTTTTAAACGCTTTAAAACTTTCTGGAAGAACAAAAGGCGGATTGGGAATTGGCGTTTTAAATGCTGTTACCGAAAAAACTTTTGCCGTTATAAAAGATACTATTTCTGGAGAAACCAGAAGAGAAATTGTAGAACCGCTTACCAATTATAATGTTTTGGTTTTAGATCAGCGTTTTCGAAAAAATTCTTCGGTTACTTTAATTAATACAAATGTTAGCCGGAACGGTCATTTTAGAGATGCAAACGTAACAGGTTTGGCTTGGGATTTAAACACAAAAGCAAATACTTACAGTTTATTTGGAAACGTAAAATACAGTTTCATTAATGATGTTCAAGATAAAACGGGTCTATATTCTACAGTAACTTTAGCAGAAACTAGCGGAAATTATAGATACAGTTTTGGAACTGATTTTGTAACTAAAGATTTTGATCCCAATGATTTGGGCATAAATTTCTATACCAATTATTATAACTTTTATGGAAATGCCAATTATAGAATTCTAAATCCAACAAAGCGATTTAATACCTTTAGAATCAACTATAATATGTATACAGAATTCAATAAAGAATCGGGAAAGCTACAAGACAATAGCATTAATGCGAATCTGAATTTAACCACAATAAAAAACAATTATTACGGAACCGGAATTACGTTTTATCCTTTAGAAACGTACGATTATTATGAGCCGCGCGCAGAAAACAGATATGTTGGAATTCCGAGAAGAATAGAAACTTGGGGAAGTATTTCGACCAATTACAATCACAAATTTGCAATAGATTTAAACGGAACTTTCAATGTATTTGATGAATCTGGAAGAATTACTTATGGCTTTGATATTGGTCCGAGATATCGTTTTAGCGACAAATTATTATTGGCTTATTTCTTTAGTTATTTAAGAAAAAACAATAATAAAGGGTATATCGACAAAGTTGATGACGACAATAATACAAACACGCCCGAAGAAATAATTTTTGCCAACCGAAATGTTATCACTTATTCTAATACTTTAAGTGGGAAATATGCCGTAAATAGTGCAATGACAATTAATTTGGCTGTTCGTCAATATTGGTCTTATGCAGATAATAAAGATATTTTAATGTTAGATCCAAATGGCGATTTAAGTCCGTATCCGCAATATACAACCAATAAAAATTCAAGTTTTTATTCTTGGAATGCCGATTTGTCTTTTTCTTGGTGGTTTGCGCCTGGAAGCCAGCTTTCTGCTTTGTACCGAAATAATGCCGCTAATTTTGAACGCATTATTGATAAAGATTTCAAACACAATGTTTCGGGACTTTTAAACAATGATGCCTTAAAACACATTTTTTCAATAAGCGTAAAATATTTTATTGACTATAATGCTGTCAAAAATAAAGTCAGAAAAAGAGCTTAGCGTGAATTAATTTTAAAAAATAAAGACTTCTGTAATTAAATTAATATTTTTTATCGAGCTTCATTTTATAAAATATAAATGTCACAAAGGTTTCTTGCCAATTTTAGAAATGACTTATCTTTGTAGAAAACAAAAAGTAATGAACAAAAAAGTTATCCTTATGATTTTAGACGGTTGGGGAAAATCTCCTGACCCTAAAGTATCTGCAATAGACAATGCAAATGTTCCTTTTATAAACAGTCTTTACAAAAATTACCCAAGTGCGCAACTTAGAACCGACGGATTAAATGTTGGTTTGCCTGAAGGTCAAATGGGAAACAGCGAGGTTGGACACATGAACCTTGGTGCTGGAAGAATTGTATATCAGGATTTAGCCAAAATAAATTTAGCTGTAGAGCATAAAACATTAGCAAAAGAGCAAGTATTAATTGATGCTTTTACTTACGCTAAAGACAATAACAAAAAAGTACACTTTTTAGGATTAGTTTCAGACGGTGGTGTTCACTCACATACTTCACACCTTCGCGGATTAATTGATGCTTCTCAAGAATATGGTTTAGATCAAGTTTATGTTCACGCTTTTACAGACGGACGTGACGTTGACCCAAAATCGGGAGGAAAATACATTCACGATTTAGAAGATTATATTAAAGATACTCCAGTAAAAATTGCTTCTATAATTGGACGTTACTACGCAATGGATCGTGACAAACGTTGGGAACGTGTAAAATTAGCTTACGATCTTGTTGTTAACGGTGTTGGAACTCCATCAACAAATGCTGTTGCAAGTGTTTTAGATAGCTACGCAAAAGATGTTACTGACGAATTTATCGAACCTGTTGTTATTGTTGATGAAAATGCAAAACCGCTTGCTACAATTATTGAAGGTGATGTTGTAATTTTCTTCAATTTTAGAACAGATAGAGGGCGCGAACTTACAGAAGCGCTTTCTCAACAGGATTTCCATGAGCAAAACATGCACAAATTAAACCTATATTATGTAACATTGACAAACTACGACGAAACGTACCAAAACGTAAAAGTAGTTTACAACAAAGATAATATTACAGAAACTCTTGGTGAAGTTTTAGAAAAAGCGGGCAAAAAACAAATTAGAATTGCTGAAACTGAAAAGTATCCTCACGTAACTTTCTTTTTCTCTGGAGGAAGAGAAGTTCCTTTTGTAGGCGAAGAAAGAATCTTAAGAAATTCTCCAAAAGTAGCAACTTACGATTTAAAACCTGAAATGAGCGCTTACGAACTTACTGATGCTCTTGTTCCTGAATTGAATAAAGGTGAAGTTGATTTCGTTTGTTTGAATTTCGCAAACGGAGACATGGTTGGTCACACCGGAATTATGGAAGCGGCAATTAAAGCTTGTGAAGCTGTTGACGCTTGTGCAAAACAAGTTATCGAAGCGGCTCTTGCAAATAATTATACTACAATCGTAATTGCCGATCACGGAAACTGTGAAACGATGATTAATCCTGATGGATCCCCAAATACTGCGCACACAACAAACCCAGTGCCGATTATTTTAGTTGACAAACAATTGAAAACTATTCAAGATGGTGTTTTAGGTGATATTGCTCCAACAATTTTAGAATTGATGGGCATTCAGCAGCCAAATGCAATGACTTGTCATTCATTATTATAGAAACCATTTTTATTTATAAAAAAAGAGGCAAATTTTTAGAATTTGCCTCTTTTTGTTTTTAAGCTAGTTTGGTGTCAGCCTGAGCGAAGTCGAAGGCACACGTGCAATATCATCGCGGGGCTTCGACTTCGCTCAGCCTGACATTCGTACTCATAAAAACTTCTTTATCAAACAATAAAATAATGATACAATTGTTCAACACCATAAATCACAAGTCCAATAAAACCTCCAACCAAAGTTCCGTTGATTCTGATGTATTGAAGATCTTTTCCGATTTCTAATTCTAATTTTTCTGAAACTTCTTTTCCGTCCCAACTTTTTACGGTTGACGAAATTAAATCTCCAATTACTTTTTTATTATTCAAAAGAACCGACAGCAAATCAGTTTTAATAAAATTATTGATTTTGTCAATCATAACAGGATCTTCTTTAATTCCGTTTCCAAATCCTTGAATCAAATTGGCGATATTATTTTTTATCGAAGAATCATCACCTTTATTCACATCATTTGAAATCGATAATTTTATTTCATCCCAAATTCCGTTAATATAATCCTGAACTTCTTTTTTTCCAACGAAACCTAAAATCATATCGTTGATTTTAATTCGCATTTCTTCAGAATTTTTTATTTTATCTAGAAAATTATAAACGTATTCATCAATTTTTACTCTTACCGCGCTTTCAGGATTTTTGGCTTCATTTAGAAAATCTTGCAATCCGTTAAAAACTCCTTCTGTAATACTTTTATCGGCCAATCCGAAACTTAAAAACGGAGTCGAAGCTTTTACTTTTTTCCGAATCAAATCTTTATTATTGGCTAATTCGGCGCTCATAACTTGCAAAAGATTCGTAAGCAATTCATCTTTTACACTTCCTTTCTGCAAAGGCTCTAAAGCAAGTGCAACCCAATCTCCAAAATTTATTCCTTCAATTTTTTCTCTAAATTGAACCTGAATAAATCTTCTGACATCTTCATCTTTTATCGTCCTTAAAATTCCTGGAACAATATTCAACGCCACCGCACTTGCAATTTTATTGGCATTTTCATTTTGTGAAAGCCAATCTGAAGCTTTAGTTGCAAAATTGAATTCGTCTAATTTAATTTCTAATTTCTCTCGATTCAGGAATTCTTCAGAAACAAAATTTCCAAGATTTTCTCCAATTTCATTTTTCTTGGTTGGAATAATAGCTGTATGCCAAATCGGAATTCCCATCGGATGACGGAACAAAGCCACAACAGCAAACCAATCTGCAATTCCACCGACCATCGCTGCTTCGCTAAAAGCCTGTAGCATTGGAATTTTAAAATAAATCGCAATGATAAACAACAGCACTGCGACACCCAAAAGAGCCAAAGCATTTCTCTTCATTTTCTTAAGAGCTTTTACTTTAGATATATCTTGATCTGTAATAGTTTCCATGATTATAAACGTTTTTACTACTAATTTATGGCTTTTTTCTGAAACACTTTAACTCTATTGATTGTTTAATAGCTCCAAAATGAAGGATTATCACCTTTTTTTATCTCTAAAAATTAAAATCATTGAAATTCAATTTTAGAAAATTTCAATTTGCATTAATTCGAGAATTCGTGGCTAAAAAATTTAGATAAAATATTGTACTTTTGCGAACTGAAAATGGGAAAAATATGATTATCCAAAAAACTAGAGAGGAAATCGAATTAATGCGCGAAAGTGCTTTAATCGTATCAAAAACATTAGGAATGATTGCTTCTGAAATTAGAGAAGGAGTAACTACATTATATCTTGACAAATTAGCCGAAGAATTTATTCGTGATCACGGTGCAGTTCCAAGTTTTCTTGGTTTGTACGATTTCCCGAATTCGCTTTGTATGAGTCCAAACGCTCAAGTTGTTCACGGTATTCCTAATAATACGCCTCTTAAAAATGGAGATGTAATCTCGGTTGACTGTGGTGCTTTTAAAAATGGTTATCACGGAGATCACGCATATAGTTTCGAAATTGGAGAAGTTGCGCCAGAAGTTAAAAAACTTTTACGCATCACTAAAGAATCTCTTTACGTTGGAATTAGAGAATTTAAAGCTGGAAATCGCGTTGAAGATGTTGGAAATGCAATTCAAAAATATACAGAAGCTCACGGTTACGGAGTTGTGCGTGAATTGGTTGGACATGGTGTTGGGCAAAAAATGCACGAAGAACCAGAAATGCCAAATTACGGAAAACGCGGTCGTGGAAAAATGTTTGTTGAAGGAATGGTTGTTGCCATCGAACCTATGATTAACATGGGAACAAGAAATATCAAACAACTAAAAGACGGCTGGACAATTCTTACTGCTGACGGAAAACCAAGTGCACATTTTGAGCACGACGTAGCTTTAGTCGATGGAAAACCAGAATTATTATCGACTTTCCAATACATCTACAAAGCTTTAGGAATCGAAAGCAACGAAGAAGACGAATTCAGACAAATACCACTTATTCTATAACACTAATTTCACGAATTATCACGGATTAGTGTTATGGTAAAAATTACACTAAAACGAAATAAAAATAATGAGTGAATTGTATTTAAGAGAAGAGTCCTATAAAATTATTGGGATTTGTATGGAAGTCCATAAAATATTAGGAAAAGGACATAGTGAGAAAGTTTATGGCGATGCTTTAGAATATGAATTTCAACGAAATCATATTCCTTATAATAGAGAATTAAGATATAACATTGCTTACAAAGACATTATATTACCCAGTTATTATTTTGCAGACTTTGTTATTTTTGATGAAATTATACTAGAACTAAAAGCAATTGCAACATTAACAACAGGAGAAATCAAACAAACATTAAATTATTTAGCGGCATCTAAAAATAAATTAGGCTTATTAGTCAATTTTGGAGAAGATAGCCTTAAATACAAAAGAATAATACTTTAAACCAAATCAAAAGTTCGTGAAATTTCACCACAACATTAATCCGTGTAAATTTGTGAAATTCGTGTTCAAATTTATTTAACTGTGAAGAAACTTTTTAAATTAGTACTTAATACAATTCCGCGTCCATTATTAATTCGTTTGAGTTATGTGGCGCGTCCAATTTTAGCTTTCTCATTAAGAGGAGATAAATTTACAGATCCTATTGATGGCAGAAGCTTTAAATCGTTTTTACCTTACGGATACGGAAAACAACGTAATAATGTGCTTTCGCCGAGTACACTTTCTTTAGAGAGACACCGTTTGCTTTGGTTGTATTTAAACGATCAAACTGATTTTTTTACAGCACCAAAAAAAGTACTGCATTTTGCTCCCGAACAAGCTTTTTACAAAAGATTCCGCAAGCAGAAAAACTTAGATTATACTACAACCGATTTGCTTTCGCCTTTGGCAGATGTAAAAGCAGATATTTGTAATTTACCTTTTAAAGACAACGAATACGACGTTATTTTATGCAATCACGTTTTAGAACATATTCCAGACGACACAAAAGCGATGCAGGAATTATATCGTGTTTTAAAACCAGGCGGAATGGCGATTTTGCAAATTCCACAAGACTTATCTCGCGAAGTTACTTTTGCAGATGATTCGATTACAGATCAAAAAGAGCGTGCTAAAATTTTCGGACAATACGATCACGTTCGTGTTTACGGACGCGATTATTTCGACAAATTAAGAAGCATCGGTTTTATTGTTATTGAAGAAGATTATACGAATAAAATTGCACCAGAATTGGTAGAAAAATACTGTTTGGCAAAAGGCGAAATTATTCCGCTTTGCTTTAAACAGGAAAACTAATTTTTTCACCATATAAGTGATACAAGTTCATTTAAAAGGAGTTTTCAAATTATTATTTTTTGAAAACTCCTTTATTTTTTGCCCAAAACTAAATTATAAGCCTAACCAAATCCCAATATTTTGCAACCTACAAAACCATTTCAGTTCTGTTTTGATATCAGTTTTGAAAAAAACCTGAATACTTATATTCCAACAGCTTATATTGTTGAAAATACTATTGAAATCAAATATCTAGACAAAAAAGCAACAAAAGGCGTGCTTGAAAGTTTCGGAATTGATTTTGAAAGTTTAGATCCAAATTCAAAAAAAATACTCACCATTTGTGAATCTTTAAAACCTGAATTTATTTTTAAAAAATTTGGTGCAAAAATAAAATCAGCCAAAACAATTGCAGATTTACAGAAAGATTCTAAAATTGATTTTGCCATTCGCCAGCATTTACAGATTCATTTAAGTCCGTTTTACGATTTGATTGTTAAGGAACAATTTCCGCTTTCGCTGAATTTAAGTCCCGAAAAAGATTTTTATCGTTCAAGAGTTAACATCGATTCTTTGGATTTTGAACCTCAGATTCAATTTGAAAAACATGCTGAAGGAATCACTTATACGCTTTCATTAAAGGAAAATGAAACTACTTTTCTTCCAATGAATGCTACTGTAGATATTCTTTTAGATGAACCAGGTTGGTTAATTATCGATAAAAAATTAGGACGATTAAAAGAATTAAATACTAAAAATTAACGCCATTTTTAAAGAAAAAATCAATTGAAATTCCTTCAAAATTAGTTGATGATTATTTTAAAAATTTCATTCCAGAAATAGCCAAAAAAATTGACATTGAAGCCAATGGTTTTGAAATTGAACTTCGCGACCAAATTGTTTCCTGCACCATTCAACCCGTTTTTGATTTCTTTAAAAACTGTTATTATCTCAATCTTTATTTTGATTATAACGGGTATATTTTTGATGCAAGCAAAACTAAAAAAACACATTCGTTTGTTGATTTTAGCGTAGCGAATGAACCCAAAATAATTCAGTTTAAACGAAACGCTGACGAAAATTTATATACCAATAAATTACTCGAAATTGGTTTAGAAAAAATCAAAAACGAATTATTTGGATCGAATGCTGAAGCAGAAAATCTTGATCCTTATGTTAATATTCAATTGATTATTGACAATAAACAAAAACTGGAAAGCTTAGGTTTTACGATTCAGAATTTAAAACTCGAAAGCAAAGAAATCATTACAGAAAGCAATACGATTTCGATTGCAAAAGAAACAAAAGCAGATTGGTTTGATATTAAAATTATCATTACGATTAGCAATTATAAGATTAATTTCAGCGAAATTATTCCGAATATAAAAAGTAAAGAAAGACTTTTTCAACTGCCTGACGGAAACTATTTTTTGATTCCGTTAGAATGGTTTAGTAAATATGGTTCTTTGGCAAAATTGGCTAAAACCGAAAATGGCGAATTACTTTTACGCAAAAGTAATTTTACGGCTTTAGACGGAATTTCTGAAATCAGCAACGATTTAGATCAAATTCATAAAGCAGAATTTACAGGTTCAGATTTACTAAAAGCAACTTTACGACCTTATCAAATTGATGGGGTAAAATGGCTTTTGGGACATTTCAACTCTAATCTTGGCGCGTGTCTCGCCGACGATATGGGACTTGGAAAAACCTTGCAAACTTTGGCAGTTTTGGTTTCAGTTCAAGAACAATTAGGTTTTACCACCAAAACAACCAATTTTGATTTGTTTGCAAATGAAACTACTGTCGAAAGAGAACCGCTAAAAGCTTTGATTGTATTACCTTCTTCTTTGGTTTTTAACTGGTATAATGAAGCTGGAAAGTTTACGCCACATTTTTCTAAAATGCAATATGTTGGAAATGATAGAAAATTATTAGCCAGCAGATTAGATTCGACCGATTTAATTTTTACAAGTTACAGCATCGTTCATCGTGATATTTCAATTTTAGAAAAATACGATTTCCGTTATTTGATTTTAGACGAAAGTCAATACATTAAAAACAAAAATTCTAAGATTTTTAAAGCCATAAATAAAATTAGCACAGGACATAAAATCGCTTTAAGCGGAACGCCGATCGAAAATTCGCTTGACGATTTATGGTCACAAATGCAGTTTATAAATCCGGATATTTTGGGCAGTTATGCTTTCTTTATGGAAAATTTCAAAAATCCGATAGAGAAAAAGCAGAATGAAGACGTTTTATCAGAATTAAAAAATCTTATTCAGCCTTATATTTTAAGACGAACTAAAGAACAGGTTTTGAAAGATTTACCAGAATTAACAGAACAGATTTATTATTGTGATATGGATCCTGAACAGGAAAAATTATACGAAAAAGAAAAATCTAAAGCTCGTAATTTCTTGCTTAAAACAGATTCAAGTCCTGATAAAATCAGTATTATCAATACTTTGATGAAGTTAAGACAGTTGAGTAACCATCCGAAAATGGTTGATCAGGAATCTGAAATTGATTCAGGAAAATATATTGCTGTTACGAATTATCTGGAAAGTTTAGTAAAAGGAAATCAGAAAGCGATTATTTTCAGTTCATTTGTTACGAATTTAAATTTCTACACCGATTGGTGTAAAGAAAACAAAATTGATTTTTGCGAAATTACTGGAGAAACGCCAGCAAACAAACGCGAACAAGAAGTAAAACGTTTTCAGGAAAAAGAAAATCCGTTATTGTTTTTTATTTCGCTTAAAGCGGGAGGTGTTGGTTTGAATATTACAAAAGCTTCTTACGTTTTATTTTTAGATCCGTGGTGGAATCCTTTTGCCGAAAAACAAGGAGTTGGTCGTGCGCACAGAATTGGACAAATGAATAAAGTAAATGTGATTCGTTTTATTTCTAAAAATACGGTTGAGGAAAAAATCATCAAACTTCAGGAAAACAAAAAACTGTTATCTGATTCGCTTTTAGAAGAAAGCTTTATTAACGACGAAATTGAAGATAATCTAGAATACATTTTGGGTTCTTAATAATTAAATCCAATAGATTGGCATCTTTTTCGTTATATAAAATTGTTATATTTACAATCTTACAATGTATTAAGATGCCGAAATTTTTATATACAAGTTTTATTTTTCTTTTTATTTTCTCTTTCGCGAAAGCGCAAGAAAAAGAAATTAATCCGCCTTACAATATTAAAACTGTTTCGTTTGTTCAAAATGGCAGTAATGTTGTTCCGATTTTCGAATTAGGATCTAGCTTTACTTTTCAATTTGATGATTTGTTTGCAAACGAAGCCAATTATTATTTTGAAGTAATTCATTGCGATTACAATTGGATTCCGACTGAAATTCCAAAAACAGATTACATTCAAGGCCAAGACAATCAGAGAATTGTAGATTATTCGAATTCGTTTAATACGCTACAAATTTATTCGCATTATAATCTTTCTTTTCCGAATCAGTTTACAACTCAGATAAGACTTTCTGGAAATTATATGCTTCGAATTCTTAATGAAGACAGAGAAGTGATTTTTTCAAGAAAATTTATTTTATATGAAAATCATTCAACAGTTTCGGCTCAGGTAAAAAGAAGCAGAAACCTCAGCAACATTGATTTCAAACAAAATCTTGACTTTGCCATTTTTTCGAATGACATTACGTTTCAAGTACCGTTGCAAAATGTAAAAGTGCTTTTATTGCAAAACGGAAACTTCAATACTGCAATTAAAAATATTGTTCCGCAATTTACTCTTGGAAATCAGCTTGTTTATAAATACGATAAAGAAACTCAATTTTGGGGCGGTAACGAATTTTTATATTTTGAAAATAAAGACATTCGCGCGGCAAACAATAATGTTGGTCGAATTGGCTCTAATAATGATATTTACAATGCTTATTTGTACACAAATGCGGCAAGAGGAAATCAGATTTACACCAATTATGAAGATGTAAACGGAAATTTTGTGGTGAAAAATATTAACGGTTCAAACAACGACATTGAAGCCGATTATGCTTGGGTTTATTTTTCGCTTTCTGCACCAGCATTTAGATTAAACAAAGACATTTATATTACGGGAATGTTTAACAATTACAGCCTTTCGCCAGAATATAAAATGGATTATAACACAGACAAAGGCGTTTTTGAAAAAGCCATTATGATTAAGCAAGGTTTTACTAATTTTCAATATACGGTTGCTGACAAAAAAGGCGTAATTGATTATGAAAATGCTATCGATGGAAACTTTTATCAAACTGAAAACGAGTACACAATACTAGTTTATTATAAAGAAGCAACCGATCGTTACCAGCGTGTTATTGGAAAAGGAAATGCAAACTCAATAAACATCGTTAATTAAAACATTGTTAAGGTTTTAGGATTCATAGATTTTTTTCGTAGCTTTGTACCTATAACGCACACAGATTTACTAGGTTAGTATGGTTTCTCAAATTACACGAGGCATAAAAATATCGGTTTTAACTAGTTTTGAAGGCACTTACTTCAAAAACTACAAGATTCACTTTGCCTTTAGTTATGTAGTTACAATTGAAAATCACAGTAAAGATTCTGTACAGTTAACGTCTCGTCACTGGGAAATTTTTGATTCTTTAAACGATTTAGAAGTGGTAGACGGTGAAGGTGTAATTGGTAAAAAACCAGTTTTAAAACCTGGAGAAAATCATACTTATAGTTCAGGTTGTTTATTATCATCTCCTTATGGCGCAATGAAAGGTCATTTTAATATGATTAATTTCACTACAACAAAAACATTCAAAGTTATTGTTCCTACTTTTAGAATGTGTGCTCCTTTTGCTTTGAACTAATTTATAGTTTTTAGCCTTTTTCATTTTACAAAACTTTACATTTTACTTGATACTTCCGATTTTACGCAAGTATTTTGTTAATTATTCCTTGACCTTATTCCCTTTCTATATTTAAATACAACTTTTTAATATTGTATTGTGATATATTCAAATTATCATTTGTACTTTTGTAAAAAATTAAACAAATCGTAATTTTAAAATAATTTATCCCATGTTAAAAGGATTCTTTCATGTACCAAAAGCGGTAAACGAGCCTGTAAAAAGCTACGCACCGAACTCGCCAGAAAAAGCAGCTGTTCAGGCAGCTTACACCACAATGTGGAATTCTCAAATTGACGTTCCATTGCATATTGGAAGCGAAGAAATTAGAACTGGAAACACAAGAAATATTACTGCGCCACACGATCACCAACACGTAGTTGGAAAATATCATTTGGCTGAAAAACAACATATTGAAAAAGCAATTACAAATGCACTTGAATCAAGAAAAGCATGGGCAAACATGGCATGGGAACAACGTGCTGCTATTTTCTTAAAAGCGGCTGAACTTATCGCTGGACCATACAGAGCTCGTATCAACGCAGCAACAATGATTGGTCAGTCTAAAAATATTCACCAAGCAGAAATTGATGCTTCTTGCGAATTAATTGACTTTTTACGCTACAACGTTGAGTTTATGACTCAAATCTACAACGATCAGCCAAAATCAGATTCTACTGTTTGGAATCGTTTAGAATACAGACCTCTTGAAGGTTTTGTTTACGCTATTACTCCTTTCAACTTTACTGCTATCGCTGCAAACCTTCCTGCCAGTGCTGCTATGATGGGTAACGTTGTGGTTTGGAAACCAAGTGATAGTCAAGTATTTTCTACAAAAATTATTTTAGACGTTTTCAAAGAAGCTGGAGTTCCTGATGGAGTTATCAACGTAGTTTTCGGAGACGCTTTAATGATTACAGATACTGTTTTAGCAAGTCGTGATTTTGCTGGAGTTCACTTTACAGGATCAACTCATGTATTTAAAGATATTTGGGCTAAAATTGGAGCAAACATTCACAATTACAAAACATATCCAAGAATCGTTGGAGAAACTGGAGGTAAAGATTTTATCATTGCTCACCCAAGCGCAAACGTAAAACAAGTAGTTACAGGAATTACTCGTGGAGCTTTTGAATTTCAAGGACAAAAATGTTCTGCTGCATCTAGAGCTTATATTCCGCAAAGTTTATGGCCAGCTGTAAAAGAGCAATTAATTGCTGATGTAAAATCTATGAAAATGGGTTCTCCAGAAGATTTTGGAAACTTTATTACAGCAGTTATTCACGAAGGTTCTTTTGATAAATTAGCAAGTTATATCGACCAAGCTAAAAAAGATGCTGACGCAGAAATTATTATTGGTGGAAATTACGATAAATCTGTTGGATACTTTATTGAGCCAACGGTTATTGTAACTACAAACCCTAAATATACTACAATGGAAACTGAGTTGTTCGGACCAGTTATCACAATTTATGTTTATGAAGATGCTAAATGGGAAGAAACTTTAGAATTAGTTGACACTACTTCTGAGTACGCTTTGACTGGAGCAGTTTTCAGCCAAGATCGTTACGCTATTGAAGTAGCAACTACGAAATTGCAAAACGCTGCTGGTAACTTCTACATTAACGACAAACCAACTGGAGCAGTTGTAGGAATGCAACCGTTTGGTGGAGCAAGAGCTTCTGGAACTAACGATAAAGCAGGTTCAGCATTGAACTTATTACGTTGGGCTTCTCCAAGAACTATCAAAGAAACTTTTGTAACTCCAGAAGATTACAGATATCCATTCTTAGGTTAATTCAAATTCTCAGATTACATAGTAAATCTGATTATATAATAAAAGCCGGTTTTCTTAGGGAAATCGGCTTTTTACGTTCTATTTTGTAAGTTTTTATTATTTTGTAGTACTTTTCTTATTTTATTGATTATCAATTAAATACAAAATCCAAAAAGCTTATTCTGATACTTTTAAAACTTTTTGTGGCTTTTGAAAAAAAATGTCCCCTTTACATTTGTCACATAAATTAAAAGTTAACAGAAAAAAATAAAAATATGAGAAATTTAAACAATGTTCCTAAAGTTATAATGGAATCAAAAAGCATTGGACACGCAATTGATTTTAAATGGACAAAGAAAAAAATAGACGAACTTTTAGATCCTATTGAAAGAAATGAAGATTTAGAAAATTTATTAATGCAGATCAATCATAAAGGTTCTATTGGTCTAACTGCTGCGTTATTAGAATGGGTTTACTGGCGTTTTACAGGATATACGCAAGCAACAAACGATACTCAAAAACGTATTGAAGCACTTTGGTGTTCTATTAGTGATCGCGAACAAACAAACCCTTTATTATTTGATACAGATTTTGAAATTCCTGCTTCTGGTTCTGTAAACGGAGCTTTGTGGATTGCTTTAATGAATGTAAGAATGATAGATGTGCGATACAGAAAAGGTTCTTATTTTTTACAAAACGAACTTATCGGATTGGTTTTATTAGCACGCCATATTACGCCAAAAAAGAAAAAATTTGACAATTGGTTTAGTCAAATTGTAGCAGAGTTAATTCACTTATATCCTTGCACTTATAAAAATGAGGAATTAGACGAAACAGACGAAGCCGTTTATGACTCTTCAAACGAACCAGTTATTTCACGTGAATTTTTCTTCGACTCAGAATTTCAATATACGGTAGAAGCATCAGAAAATGCAATCCATAATTTTATTGATAATTTAAATATAAAAGCAAATCCTTTCCTAGATTTTTCTAGAAAAGCATCTTAGTAGTACAAACTATTAATTCAAAAAATAACCCGGAAAGAAATTCTTTTCGGGTTATTTATTTTATAATCTATTTAAGGTTTAAATTTTAAAGGAAGATGAACCACTTTTTTAGTTTCAAAAAATTCATCATCAAATATTTCTGCCAAATCATACAAAGTTGCATTTGGAAAATCTTTTAATTCATCAGCCAAATCTCCACCTTTTAAATAAAGAATTCCATTTTTCAATTTATGCTTATGCTGTTTTTTGATTTTATCTTTAATCCAAGAAACAAAATCTGGCATATTAGTTACGGCACGACTTACGATAAAATCGAAATCACCTTTTACTAATTCTGCACGTTTTTGTTCTGCTTTTACGTTTTTCAATTCTAAAGCATCAACAACACCTTGCACCACTTTTATTTTTTTTGCAATAACATCGATTAAATAAAAACGAGTTTCAGGAAAAAGAATTGCTAACGGAATTCCAGGAAAACCTCCGCCTGTTCCAACATCCAAAACAGTTGTTCCAGGTTCAAACTTCATGATTTTTGCTATTCCTAACGAATGCAAAATGTGCTTTGTATATAAAGAATCAATGTCTTTTCTAGAAATCACATTAATTTTTTCATTCCAATCGTGGTATAAAAAGTCTAATTTTTGAAATTGTTCGATTTGAAGATCGGTCAAATTGGGAAAATATTTCAATATCTCATCCATTGCTGTAAATTTTTAACAAAAGTACTACTTTACGATTGAAATATTTAACTCAATTTTGCAAATTGAAAATTTATAATAATTACCTTTGAAATCTATTTAAATCAATTATGAATAACAACGCTCCAATTTTTGCTAGGCAAGACAATCTGAAGTTTTTCAGAACACTTAACTCACGGGTAAACAATTACTTCAAGGAGAACAACATTCAGAAGACTGGAAACTGGAAGTTACATTTAAAAGCGGTTATTCTTTTTGCGGTTTTCCTTACGCCCTACTTTTTGATTCTTACACTTAACATGCCTTTTTGGGTAATGCTGTTATTATCTATCGTAATGGGTATCGGAATGGCTGGTGTTGGAATGAACGTAATGCACGATGGAAATCACGGTTCTTATTCTAATAAAAACTGGATCAATAAATTTATGGGAGGTACAATTTATGTCTTAGCTGGAAATGTTTATAACTGGCAAGTTCAGCATAATGTATTGCACCATACTTACACTAATATTCCTGGACACGATGAAGATTTAGATGCAGGAAGAATTATTCGTTTTACAGAACACGCAGAATGGCATAGTTTTCACCGTTTTCAACATTATTATTCTGTTTTCTTATACGGATTATTGACTTTCAATTGGGCAATTACAACCGATTTTAAACAAATGCGTAATTACCTAAGAAGAAAATTATCTTACGGTGAACCAAAAAGCCCAAAAATTCTTTGGACAACTTTAATTATTACAAAAATCATTTACGTTTCAATCTGGATTGTTTTACCAATGGTAATTGGAATTACATGGTGGAAAGTACTTCTTGGATTCTTTGTAATGCATTACACAACAGGATTAATCTTAAGTATCGTTTTTCAATTAGCGCACGTTGTAGAACACACAACAAATCCAGCACCAAATGAATTAGGCGAAATGGATAATACTTGGGCGATTCACCAATTGTATACAACTACAAATTTTGCTCCTAAAAATGCAATTGTAAACTGGTATACTGGCGGATTAAACCATCAAATTGAACATCATATTTTTCCACATATTAGTCACATTCATTATGGTAAAATTGCAAAAATCGTAAAGGAAACTGCAAAAGAATGTAATTTGCCATATTATGAATACAAAACAATGCGAAGCGCTATTGTAGCTCACTTTAAGCATTTACGTGACTTAGGAATGAAACCTGAATTATCTGTTTAAAAACTAAAAAAAATCTATTAATAATTAACCTTCCTTAAACAACACAGCAAATTTAAGGACATCAAAATTTTTATAATGAATCATATTCTTTCGGACAGAATCAACAATCTTGCTACTTCACAAACATTAGCAATGGCTGCTTTGGCACGCGAATTAAAGGCACAAGGAAAAGACATTATCAGTTTAAGTTTAGGCGAGCCAGATTTCTATACACCAGACTTCATCAAAGAAGCAGCAAAAAAGGCAATCGACGACAACTACAGTACATATTCTCCAGTAGAAGGTTATTTGGATTTGAGAGAGGCAATCTGCAGAAAATTCAAAAGAGACAATGATTTAGATTACAAACCATCTCAAATCGTAGTTTCTACAGGAGCAAAACAATCTTTATATAACATTGCACAAGTAATGTTAAACGATGGTGACGAAGTTATTTTACCAGCACCTTACTGGGTTTCTTACTTCGAAATCGTAAAACTTTCTGGCGGAGTTCCTGTAGAAGTTCCAACTTCTGTAGAAACAGATTTCAAAATCACTCCAGAACAATTAGAAGCTGCAATTACACCAAAAACAAAAATGATGTGGTTTTCTTCTCCATGCAATCCATCAGGATCTGTTTACAGCAGAGAAGAATTAACAGCATTGGCTAAAGTTTTAGAAAAACACCCAAATATTTACGTAGTTGCAGACGAAATTTATGAGCACATCAATTTCTCAGGAACTTTCTGCAGTATCGGTTCAATTCCAGGAATGTTAGAAAAAACAATCACTGTAAACGGAGTTGCAAAAGCATTCGCAATGACAGGATACAGAATTGGTTATATCGGAGCACCAGAATTTATCGCAAAAGCGTGTACAAAAATTCAAGGACAAGTAACATCTGGAGCAAACTCTGTGGCACAACGTGCTACAATTACAGCTGTAGATGCAGATCCAAGCGTATTAAACGAAATGGTTCAAGCTTTCCACGGACGTAGAGATTTAGTGGTTGGATTATTAAAAGAAATTCCAGGAGTAAAAATCAACGTTCCAGAAGGAGCATTTTACGTATTCCCAGACGTTTCTTCTTTCTTCGGAAAAACATTAAAAGGAACTGAAATTAAAGATGCAAACGATGTTTCGATGTATCTTTTAGCTGAGGCAAACGTTGCAACAGTAACCGGAGACGCTTTCGGAAATCCAAACTGTATTCGTTTCTCTTACGCAACAAGCAACGATATTTTAACAGAAGCATTACGCAGAATCAAAGAAGCTTTGACAGCATAACAATATTCTAAGTTTTTATAAAAACGGCTTAAGGTTCAAAAGTTTCATCACTTTTATACTTTAAGCTGTTTTTTTTATGATGTTATTTTGGGCGTGTCCCTCCGGGCCGGGCTATCCGTTTCAAGTCCTCGCTCTTCCTTCGTCAGGCTGTGGGCTTTTCACTTCTATCCCTCACGCAAAACGTTAATCGAGATATTTCATTTTCAAAAGAAAAGATTTAAATCTTCGAGAAGCATAAATATAAGTTTCAAAATTCCCATTCTACAATATTGTAAAACTCAGAACTTAATCCTGTAAAACATACCACTTTATAAATCGCCAACTTTGTAATGTATTAATTTAAAAACTATTAGTCATGATACATACAGATGAAACCACAAAAGAAGCAGTTAAAACTTTAGAAGGATTAATTTCAATTCTTGAAGATGGAAAACTAGGATATACAAATGCAGCAGAACATGTAGAAAACCCTGCAATGAAAACTGACTTCCTTGAATATGCAAGAGAAAGAGCTTTATTTATTGTTGAATTACAAGACGAAATCAACAAATTAGGAAAATCAACAGAAACTTCAGGAGGCGGACCACTTGGAGCTTTGCACCGCGCATGGATTGATATTAAATCATCTTTCACAGGCGGAGACACAGAAGCAATTATTAATGCATGTATTACAGGAGAAGAAGCTGCAATTGAAAAATACAAAATGGCACTCGAAGAAAACCATTTAGAATACAATCAAGTTTCAGTTGTTTCGAAACAATTAAACAGTATTCAAAATACTTTATCACAAATAAAAATGAGAGCAAACTAAACGATTCATGCTTTTTTTTTGAGAAAACTACTCGGTCTTCGGATTGGGTAGTTTTTTTGTTTTTGTTAAAATGAAAATAAATCTTACATTCGTTTCAACCAATTAGAAACCATAATTTTATGACATTAACTCTACGTAGCATTTTTATTTTTACTGTTCTTGTAATTTTACTTCCTAATCAAACAAAAGCACAAACGGAAGGCAATTTCATAAAAGCTTCAATAGGATTTGGATCAAGCACTTCGCATTATGAAGAAGAAAATCCCGAAATTATAGACGGTTCTGGGTTTTACGCACAAGGAGAATATGTAATTGGAATAAAAAAATGGTTTAGTGTAAGACCTTACGCCGGATTCATCATAACATCTACTAGTGAAGATAAAGTAAAAAATCCACAAAATTATAAAGTAGAAACCAAAGCATTTTTTCTGGGTGGAAAAGTTCGTTTTTGCGCACCAATTCCTTGGGTTGCTCCTTTTATAGAAAGTGGTATTGGAGCATCTATAGGTTCTTTTGAAACTTATACAAATTATGTCAATGAGAAAAAAAGTGGCGTTGTAGCTCACGTTCCAATTAGTTTTGGGCTTGCAGTTGGCCGTAAAAACAACATTGAACTTGGAGTTTCTTTCTATTCCAATTTAAGTACTCAACAATCTTTCGGCGGTTTTACGGCTGGATATTCTTTTCCTTTAGATTAAATTAAGTTCTGAAATAGACTTTGTAAAATGACTTCACAAAAATTTCCAATTGCCATTTATCAAAAACCGACCATAATAGAAGGATTCTTTGTTATTCTATTCGTATTAATCATTTTTGTCCCTTTTATTTATGGAATAAACACCAAACAGCCTATTTTTTGTCTTAGTATGATTGTAGGAATTATTTGCTTTAAAATTTTCAATGTAATCACAAAAAGTAAATTTCTACCTTCAGGAATTATACAAAAAGACATACTAATTAGTTTTTCTGAAGAAGGTATTGAAATTAACCAAACCGAAGAAACGACAATATACCAATGGCGTAATTTGGAAGAAATTGAAATAAACATCTATGCTTATAGCGGAAGACAATATTCAGGAAGTAATAGATCTTCTTACAATGGGTTTGAAAATTCGATTCATTTTATCGAAAACGGAGAAAAAATTAAATACCGATTTTATATTGAAAATGTAAATCAATTTAAATCATTAAAAGAACAGTTTCACAAAACAATTATACCACTATTAAATCAATATCAAAATTTAAAAGAGGAAAGTTACTGGCAAGCTGAACTAAATTTTACAAGAAATTATAACAACTTAAATAATGATACTGATTATCTGTGAAACACTTTTCAATTAATTAAGTTAACAATTTCAAAAAAATCGCTTCATCACTAGCAAACTCGAATAATTTATTAGACCTTTGCACACTTTTTTTCGGGAATACCACAAAAGTCTAAAGTTTTAGAAATGAAGAAGAAAATCGAAATATTAGCTCCTGCTAGAGATTTAATTGGAGGAATCGCTGCCATAAATAGTGGTGCCGATGCTGTGTATATTGGTGCGCCGCAATTTGGTGCACGTTCTAATGCCAACAACTCAATCGAAGATGTTGCTGAGTTGGTAAAATATGCACATTTATTTAACGCACAGGTTTTTGTGGTTATGAATACCATTTTGTACGACAACGAATTAGATACGTGCCGTGCAATGATTTGGGAATTATACGGTATTGGTGTTGATGCATTAATCATTCAGGATATGGCGATTATGGAAATGGACTTACCTCCTATCGTACTTCACGCCAGCACACAAGCCAATAATCGTGATGCCGATAAAATTAAATTCCTAAAAGATGCGGGAATCAAACGTGTGGTTTTAGCACGTGAATTAAATCTGCACCAAATAAAAACGATCTACGACGAAGCTGATGTTGAACTAGAGTTTTTCGTAACTGGAGCTTTATGTGTTTCTTTCAGTGGAAACTGCTATATGAGTGTGGCAAACGGAGAACGAAGCGCGAACCGTGGTTCTTGTGCTCAAAACTGCCGTTTACCTTATAACTTAATTGATGGAAACGGAGAAACTTTAATCAAAAACAGTCATTTACTTTCTATAAAAGATTTAGACGTTTCAGATCAGATTCCAAATTTAATTGAAGCTGGAATTGTTTCTTTCAAAATTGAAGGAAGATTAAAAGATGTAGCTTACGTTAAAAACAACGTATCTTATTTACGTCAAAAATTAGACAGTTATTTAGAAGGAAGCGATAAATACACCAAAGCTTCTTCTGGAAAATGTACATATACTTTTGATTCTACTTTAAATAGAACTTTCAATCGCGGATATACCGATTATTTCGTAAACGAAAGACACGCTAGTATTGGTTCTTGGGAAAGCCCAAAATCAAAAGGGCAATATATTGGTAAATTAATCCGAACTGTTGGAAACGCTTACGAAATTGAAAACGGTGAATTATTAAACAACGGCGACGGACTTTGCTTCATCAACGAAAATAATGAAGCCGACGGAATCTACGTAAACAAAGCCGAGAACGGAAAAGTATATCCAAACGTTTTAAAAGAAATCAAAGACGGAACTTTTATTTACCGTAACAATGACATCGCTTTTATCAAAATTGTTGAAAGAGAAGACAGTGCGATCCGTAAAATCGGAACTACTTTATTACTTACAGAAAACGAAAACGGTTTTGAATTAATCGCTACCGACGAAGACGGAAACGTAAGCACCGTAAAATTAGAGCACGCAAAAGAGCAGACTAAAACTGGCGAATCGATCGAAGAAAACATCAAAGTTCAATTGGCAAAAACAGGTTTTACACCTTATAGCGCTGACGAAATCAACATTATGTTTTCTCAAAACTGGTTCCTTCCTATTTCAAAAATCAACGAAATGAGAAGAACGGTTTACGAACAATTATCAGAAATTCGTCTGGCAAATTACAAACGTGAAGAACATCAAATAGTAAAAACGTCACATCCGTATCCAGAAACGAAACTGGATTTTATGTACAACGTTTCGAACAAAACCGCGCGTAAATTCTACGAACGTCACGGAGTAACCGAAATCGAAAAAGCATTCGAATTACAATGGGATCCAGGAAAATCTCGTGTAATGACAACCAAATATTGCATCAAATACGAATTAAAAAAATGCCCGATACACCAAAAAGACATTGTTGGTGTTAAGGTAAAAGAACCATTAGTTTTAAAACAGGGAGAATTGGAATACAAACTAAAATTCAACTGTAAACCATGCGAAATGGAAATATGGGAAAAAGATGCTGAATTTGAAATTGAAGAAGATCATTTTCATTAATATAAAAAAAAGCGATACCTTTAATTAAGTATCGCTTTTTATTTATTTCTTTTTTGTCGATTTTGGTGCTGTTTTTGGAGCCGCCTTCGCTTTTACCGCTTTTGGCTCTGCCTTCGGTTCAACTTTAGGTTCTGCTTTTTTCTCTTTTTTAAAATTATACAAACTCACTACTTTTTCAATATCATCATATTTGTATTCTTTCTCTTCTATCTTTTTTGCAATTTCAGGATTATCGTTAAAATAATAAACAGCGTACTCCTTAAAAAAAGCATTGTATCCTGCAGAAAAAGCATTTGAACTCAAAGAAACCAATATCGGATAATCTTCATTGCTTCTTTTCAAGTAATGATTTACTTCTTTCGAAACAACTTGCATTTTAGCTACTTTTACCTTTTCTTTTGTCTTTTCATCTTCAACCTTCACTTCTTTTATTCCGTATTCCTCGCCACCTAAAAACAACGAAGCCTTTCCTGTAATGATTTTACAGATCCATTTTTCATCAATAATCTTAAACTCTGTACCCTTCTTTTTATACACTTTAGTTTTTGTCCATAAAAAAGTATAAGACAATTTCTTGTCCGCATCAAAAATCTGAATCGAATCAATATCACTGCTAGCGTATTTTTCATTTTCCTCGCCAACTTTAATTTTCACTTTTTTATCAGTAAACCCAGGAAAATTAACTATTCCATTGATTTTTTGTTTGTCCTTTTTAAAGATAATAGCGTCAGCTTTTTGTTCTCCCATTCCAAATTTAAATGTAATTCCTGCCGACTGAGCTTCTATGAGCGATGTAATGAGTAAAGCACTCATTATTAAAATAAATTTCAGTTTCATTATTTTGGGGTTTGTTTGTAAGCTGGCAAATATATCAATATAGAATGGTATTGAAAGAAGTTTCTCATCAACTAACCGTGAAGTTATCTAATAATTATTAACAAAAATTTCCGTCATAAAATAATTTGGGCGTGTCCCTCCTATAATCGGAAAAACCAAAAGTAAATTTTCACATAGCCAAAAGTATCAAAAAAAGCTAAAAGCCGATACCTAGAGCATTGCCTTTTTAAACACAGTTTAAATGCTATTTAAAAAAATTAAAAAACTGAAAGCCGAAAAGAAAGTTTAGAAATTAATAAAATTAGGTATGGTAGTAATTATATAAATATACCTATTGAAATGCATATAAAAGCAATCATTAATAAAATCACTATAATTAGTTCTCTTTTTGATTCTTTATCAATATCAGAGAATATTCTATTACGCTCATTTCTTAATTTTCTAATTTCTTCCAGCTGTTCCTCAAAGGTCTTTTTCAAGATAATTATGTTTAAATATAATTAACATCAAAATTACAAGGCATATATTTAGGTATTTTACTGATAACCGTAAATTATTTACTTTTTTATAAAAAAACCAACTGACTTTTAAGCGTTTCTTTTGAATTGTTTTTAATTACAGATATATAGACAGTAAAAATAAGAAACAGCAACTTTAACGGCTTAATTTGTGATTAAAATAAGAGTAGTTAGAAAGATAAATTAAATCGATAATTTATAAAAAAAAAACTCTATAAATAGAGTTTTTTTTTAACTGTATTTATAGAGGTTTTAAAGTATAATTAGAAAGCCAATATTAGTAGCAATGGCTTTTATTTTCGTGACAGCTTTATTATGTATGTTTCAATTTTTTGATTATAAGATTGACAGACTTCTTATTCGAAGAAACTTTTTTGAAAATTCTTTAAATAACGGATATTCTCCAGTTGACTTTCAACCTCTTTCAATTCGGTAGTAATTGATGTACAAAGAATCTCATATAATGTAGTTCGGGATATAGGATATACAGGAAATATGTAGTTTTCTAATATCTTAGTTGTTGGTGTATATGGGTGCTCTTGAACACTTTTATTATATAGTTCTTTAATTAGTTTGTAACGTAAAAGTTTATTTCTTTTCACGCCAAGATTTCTATTTACATTTACACCTCTCATAAAGCAAATATATAAAATTATCTTTTATTTTAAAATGGGTTTTCGCCTTCGCTCTTTTGTTTGGCAAAGCATTTTAAGTACTTAGTTTGACGCCTAAAGTAATGGTTCTAACTCCACCGCTATCGCTATAATTTGTTTCTACTGTTTCGACGTAGTATTTACTTGTCATTGCTGGGTAATCTTCATCAACTACTTTTGCTGAGTAAGAAGATTGGACAAAAGGTATTAGCCAGGCATCAAATGAGCCTTCATATTGGTCTGTATTCCTAGCTTTATATGCATTTTCGGCAATAGTCTGTAAATCACTCTCTTTTACCGCTCCGACTTTAAGTGTTACGGTGTTACCTCCAGTAGAACCGCGCTCTACTTTTGTTACTTTTCCGGATACATTTGTACTTTCTACAACAATCTGAACTTTATTATCAATTGCTCGTTTAAAAGTAAGTTTTGAACTTTCTATATTTTTCTGCATAGAATAAACCACATCACCGCCTTTTTCCACAAATGCAGGATGAATATGAAGTTCTTTGCTTTCAGTCCTAAAATAAATATTTGCCTTTGTTTCTTCAGCAATTTTCTTCAATACATCAAAACCAGTTGCTTGATGAATTACAAACTTTTCGTATGTTACATCAAAGTCGCAAACAACTTTGTAGCTTGAGTCAATTTGATCGACCAAATATTGCGCAATCTGCTTAATAGTTGTAGGCTTTAATTGTATGCTTTTTACATCTTTTTTAAATAAATAAATAGCGTCAATACAGAAAACTTTCATATTTGAATCTTCTACTGTCATTCTATCAATATACCCCTCAAATTCAGTTCTGTAATCTTCATCGTAGCCAAGTTCAATTTTTATGTAATCTCCGACCTGCATTATACGTCTGTAATCGATAACCTTATTCATAATTGTTTCAGGCATAGTAAGTACAGCTGTATCTACTAAATTAACCGTACTGGATATGATGTTTACACCGTAAACAGCCAACAACTCCCCGTTGTTTGTACCCTTAAAAAGCTCCAAGGGCATACCATCTCTTGAAAGTGTTACTCTATGACACATACTATACATAAACTTATAATTTTAAAGAAAACCGCCATTAAGGCGGTTGTCAGGTTAGATTTAGTTAACTGAACATAAATACAGTTTCCGGCTTAACATCATATACCTTATCCGATATGAGGAATAAATCATCTATTTCTGTTTGATTGTTTATTTTTTTACCATCCAATTGATTAATTTCATTTAAAAGATCAGCTATCTTTTTTAACTTTTCAAAACCTTGTTTTTGATTTTCATTGTTAATAAACCATGAGTTATTATTTTGGATAAATTCCAATACATCTGGCTTTAGGACAACCAATTTATTATTAACAATAAATTGGTTAGCTTTCCATATACAAGATTCTAAAATTGAACGATCTACTAAATCCTTTTCGATATCCTGAATTAAAGTGATAACTCCGTCGGGCTTTTCTATCAAATCAAATATTTTTTCTTTGTCAATTTTAATTGATCCAAACTGTATAGACTGTCCCTCTGTTAGTTTTTCGGTTACATAAGCCTTTGGACTATTAAATAAAATTTCTAAATCATCATCTACTACTGTAAGACCTAGTGAATTCAATTTATCGACGTATTTTTGAAAATAGTCTTTTACATAGTTTAACTGAGATATTTCACTGTTGATTTTTCCCTCATTTCTCTTAATCAATTGTTTTTCAAATGCCATATTTTAATTATTAATTGTTAGTGTTATTTTATTTATCAGTGTTTTTTTCTAAATATTCAAAGAAATAATCGATTTTTTCATTCATCGATAAGGTATGTGTTGTCATTTCTTGGTGTTTTTCTATTTCTTCTGAAACTCTAAGTTTATATAGTTCCATATTGCTTTGAACACGTTCCCAAAAATCAGATGTTGCTGCGAGATTTGTTTCTACACCTTTACGAGGAAGCATTTCCAAAACCTTCTGAACTGTCAATGCCTTAAACTCTTCCTGATTCATACTAAAAGTTTCAAGCATCATATCGCTAAAATTAAACAGCATTGCTTCTATGTCTTCTGTCTTCTTAATTGAATTTTTTTTCATTTTTAATTAATTTAATTTTTATTTGGATTTATAGTTATCGGTTAGCCAGTTTATATCTATTTCTTCGAATGGCTTCCAGTTTGATTGTTTTATTTCTCTTAACGTGGCATTTATTTTATAATCTAAAATCTCAGAGTATTCAAAGACTTTAATTATAACAGGATTAGGAGTATTTAAATTCAATAAATAACCCCGTTCTTGATTGATGCAGATGCGTTCGCCTTTGGTAAAAATTCTTCTTTTCTGTGAGCAGTACTGCAAAATGCTGTTTAACTGATTAATTCTACTTTCTTGTACTAACATATTTTAACTTTTGGATTTGATTAAATACTAAAATTTACTATAACTAATGGGCTTATTAAGATTATATTTTTTATAGCGCTTTTTTAATAATTTCAATAAAGTTTTCTATTTCCAAAACCCTTTCTTCAAGACTTTTATCTGTCGTTGTGGAATTTTTTATCCATTTAGCAATAGTCTTTTCAGTTGTTCCAACTTCCTTGGCTATTTTATTTTTCGGAACTCCTTTATGATACAGTTCCAAAACTTTTTTAAGGTGCAAGTGTTTTTTATTTAATCCCATAATAAACTGTTTAAAATTATTATCTCAATGAAAAATCGTATGTCAATTGTTCTCATTGCTTTAGGTTTTGAAGTGGAGTAAATAATCTTTTTTCACCTAAAAATTCCTTTTCAACTAAAAGCTTATCTAAAAATTCCAGTTCTTCAGAAGGCAATAGCTTTTTTGCTATTTCTGCCAATCCGCCACATATTGCTAAATCTTCTTTATTTCCGGTAAATCCAATTATTTCGATAGCACTTAAAATGCAATTTATTGTATTACCAATACATGCAAAGTCTTGAAAAGTTGCATGCTTTACAACTGGCGCTGAGCTATATTCACTAAACTGTATAAATTTTGAGACATTCATTAATTCATCTTTATTAAACTCTGTGATAGGTTGTGTTTTCATAGCTTTAAATAGTTTTTAAATAGTTAGTAAACAGTTTTTTTATTTATTTTTTGAATTCAACAATACTTTTTATTTTTCCATCAATAAATCTGTACAGTACTGATTTATAATTCGTAATACCTAGCCAATTTTGGCGATTCAAACCAGTGTCAACACCAATTTTAATTTCTTCAAATGAGAAATCGGAAGAATTAAAAAGCGTAACAATGGAACTCTTTTTTCCATTTGAAAAATCAACATTTGTAACTAAAGCATGGGATGCTTTCATTTTTGAAACTGATTCTTCGTTAATATTTTGTAGTTTATTTTCCATCTGTTGAAGTGTTTTTATATTTTATTGCTGTTGTTGTCTTATGGTACTAAATAATTTCTTTCCAATACTTTGCTGCTCTCTCCGGAAAAATGACAAATGTTTTGCCGCCTCCGTTTAACCTTCCATCAGGGAATAACTTAAATCCCTCAACCCATAATTTCAAATCAACATCATATCTTATATCATCAGCTAATGCGCCTTTCGGCTCTTTTCCTTTAGCTTGCGAAATCCAAATAATGCCCTTTCCTTTCTTTAGCATCAGTTCCTTTAATTGGTAATACTGTGCTTTGTTTATCCTGGTATATTGAACTGAATCAATAAATAGGAAATCCGGCGATTTTGGTTTGCTCATTCTGATAATTAATTCATCAAATGGCTCACGATCAAGTAGGATAAAAGAGTTTCCACAAGTATCCATGTGATTTCTAACAAGTGCATTTTGTATTGTAGCAGATAATCCTTGCCCTAAAGAATCATAAGCAACTTTGCCAAAATTGGTCAGGTACTTTGCGAATTTTATTGCAAATTCAGTTTTACCTTCACCGGAACCACCAAAAATGATTGATGAAAATGCTTTGTCGGGAGTTCCTAATGTGCTTTCCCATTCTGCTGTAAATTTTAAAGGATTGAATTTTTTTGAAAGAACGTTTGATACTGAGTAGGCTCTATTAATTTTTTTTACCATATCTCTCTTTGATTCTGTAAATTGTTGAAGTGTTTACTCCATACACACCGGCTATGGCGTTGACTGATTTTTTATTTGTTTCCATTAATTCCAGAATATTATCTATTTCTGAATTTTTAATTTTCTGCTTAAAATTGCCAACACCATTAGTAGCTCCTTCTTTCCATTCTAAATTTGAATAGTGATTACCGGCTGTTAGATTTATTTTACTTGCCCGTTGTGCTGAATGCTCGCTCATTCCGTTCCATGCCTCACAAACTAATTTTGTAACCGAATGTGCTTTACTTAAGAAATTCACTTTTAAGGTTGGATTTTCTCTTTTTTTATCGTTTTCAAAAGGTCTTAGTAAATCTTTATTGTAATAAATCTCCGTTCCGTCTTCGTTTATTCGAAGTCCCTCAATTATTGGATGGTTTCTAAATTCCATCAGGATGCTCTTTTATTTGAAAAAATTAATCTTCGAACACGTCTCACATCACCGTCACAATCTTTTGAAATGGTTCTAATTATTGCGGTGTCGTCAATCCCGTTTACGGTACATATTTTTTCAACATCGCTGTAACTGGTATTTTCAAGTTCAATAAATCGAAGCCCTACACGACTGTAAATTTCTCTATAACCTCTTTTTTCAGTCGCTACACCACGTCTAATTCTTTTTTCAAGAAAGTGAGTAGCCATTAACACAATTCCGCAATGGTTTTCAAGTGCATTATATAGGGTTATAAAAAATAGTAAAACATTATCCGCTAATTTGTCAGCCTCATCCAATATTATGATTGGATTCTCTAATGATTTAAGAAGTAGTACTGCTTTTTGCATCATTTCTGGTAATGTTAACCCTGCATGATCTTTGCCCATTTTACCCAATAGCTCTCTTAGAAACCAACGTTTGTCCCAATATTCATTACAGGACAATAAAAAGGCGTTTTTATTTTCAGCCTCGTATTTTTTGGCACTTTCAGATTTACCTGCTCCTGCTTTTCCGGTAATGGCCAGAACTAAAGAAAATTGCTGACTGTCATTAAAAAACTGTAACAAATCTTTAGAGTTTCGTGTTTCAGCGTAATTCCATCCATTAGATGTTACACCTACATACTTTGCAACTTTTCTCCACATTTCATCACTAATTGATTCCCAATTATGGTTTCTCATTTGTGATAATATAGCAGCGGATACCGAAGTCATTCCGGCAGCAACTTTATTTTGCGAACCTTTTTGAACAATAAACTTTTCTAATGCTTCTACGGTTTGTATTTTGTCTTGGTGCGTCATTTTTTATAGGTTTAATAAGGGTTTAAACATTATTTAAAGGGTTTTAAAATCTGGAATAAAAACCGTTTGAATCAGTTGCCATTTGCTCTTCTTTTGGTAAATGTCCCTGAAACTTAACCATCAATTCCTGTTCTTCTATTAGGCTTTCTCTGTCAATACCTGTACGCTGTATTAACCTTTCGTATGTTTCCTGGTCTCGCTTTAACTCCTGATCTCGAACGGAAACATCTTGAAGTAATAAAGCTTTTGAATTATCTTTCATTAATACCGGTATTGATTCATGCATACGTTTTGATTGTGCATAGGCTATAAATCTTTTTTCTCCTGAAGGTGTCAATTGATACAATCCTACAAATTCATCCAGTCGCTCAGGGTCATATCGAACAATCAAACTTTCACCAACATATTTTTGTCTGAAATTCAAATCAACATTATTTGTTCCGTCATAGACTTCGTAGAGATAATCTTTACCTTCAACAGTAAGAGGCATTCCATGAGCGTAGTATTTTTTAACTTTCGTTTCGTCTATCCAAAACATTGAAAGCTGATCCATGATGTTAATTTCTTCGCGGTGTTCAGTTTCTTGCTTATACATTTCAATTCGGCTATATTCCCAATCTTCCTGTTTTCCTGCATTCCATTTGTTTACTAATGCTGAGAATATTTTATTGAATTCGTCAACTGTTGGCAATGCATTTTTATACTCAACAATAAAGTCGGTGTTAGGCTTATTGGTCGCAGTTCTTACTTTAATACCTTGTTTGTCCGAGAACCACATTTTAGAAATAACCTGCTGTTGTAACCTATTAAAAATTTGTTCTGCCGGGCTTGACTTTCTGCCTACTTTATGGCTATAATGTGCGCCACCTTTTGCCGGAAGTTTATCGTACAAATCTTGCATACGATTAGAGGTGTGACCGGATTGTTTATCATAAGTGAATAAAAACGGACGGCAACCTGATTCATTAACAGCCATTTTGATAGCTCTAAAATGTGATGCATGGTTTTCTGAGTAAGCAATATCCCAACCAATTATTTTTTCGCTGTACACGTCAAAAACAACGTTTATTTTTAATTCAGCCGCCATCTTTTGTTTGTTATTGGCGAAGTGAACTAAATCGAGTTTAGTACCGTCAATCGCCCACCATGCATTAGGAAACCATTCTGTTCTTTTTCTTGTAACTGTGTGTCCAAAGTGTTTCATATATTCGTCCTTGCCGTCTCTTGCGAGCATCCATATTCGTTTTTGTTCTGTTTTGTCAAGCCATGCGCCAATTGCTCTCTCTGATAAAGTTTTCCATCCTTTTGCTTCGCGAACAGATTCATAAATTTTCAGAACTTCAGTTATCGTGTACTTAACCGGAAGGCAATATTGTGAAAGGATAAAATCGGCTACATCGTCAACGATTTTGGAAGGGTTTGAGTTTAACCATTTACCCGAAACGATAGATGCATAACCGTCCTGTTCATATTTTTGAATAGCACGTTTAAATGAAACAACGTTCTTATAACGGGTATGCATCCACGTTTCAGGTAAATTGCTAATTGCCTCAAGCATCCTTTCCCACATTTGTTTTTTGCCTCCAAAACGCTTTTGAATTATCACATTTGTTGCAATGTGCTTAACAGCATTAAACACAACAGACTGATGGGTATATTCTTTTTGTTTTTCCTCTGGTAAATGCAAACCATTATCTAAAAGATAATCTCTAAAATATTGCTCGGCTTTATAATCCCAATCCATATAATCCCCAAAAACAATATTTTTTACAGATTCGTAAGGATCAATACCCTTTTCACGAATTATCTTTTTAAAACGGTCAGGAATGGATTCATAAGCTACCATTGCTTTACGACCATTGCCACCTATGGTTACTTTTTTCATTTTTCCGTTCGAACATAAATATTTGTAGTTTGCCTCAGTCATTATTCCTTCAGAATAAAGCCAAGCCCCTGCGACGCAGATAGTATTTTGCTGATACTCAAACATGCTTTTAGTATTAATTTGCATAATCAGAAGTATGATTGTAATTAATACCATTATCATTCATCCAGTTATCACCAGACATCTTTCTTATATGTTTTAAATAGTAAAAATACCCGCCATCTGTAGCTTTCATTTTTTCCTCATAATCAAATATCTCTTTTTGATAATGAGCCCACGGTTTTAAAACACCATTAATGATATTGCAAATAGTTATCTTAACTGCTGAAACATTATGCTGTCTTTTTAATCCTTCAATTATACCGGACGTAATCTCTTCAAAACCTATATCTTTATTAAAAAAGGTCATTAACTCACCAGTCGTTCCATTATCATACTCCACTTCTGCAATAGCCGATATCTTAAAACTAAATTCTTTACCAGTGTTTTGGAGATTAAAATCAGACACTTTATTAATGTTTAAAACATCTGTTTTTTCATTTTTTTTATTATCTCTATTATTTTTCATACTTTTGCTTTTCAATGTTATTTACCGATTAGGTTTAAATCAAGGATTTACAAAGCTGCTTCTGTCAAAAGCAGCTTTTTTTTGGGGTTAAAACAAGTTCACCGTTATTGATTGCTTTTTATTTTTTTTAAAAACAGGAATACCGAACAATTTTAACGTGGATACTGTCAACATACTTTTATGATCATCACTTACATAGTGAACTGTTTGCTTTACAAATAAATTTTTCATGGTGTATTAATTTAAAGGTTAGTTTTTTTTAAGGTGTCAATCATTTGTTGATAGCTAAACAAAACCGTTTCTTTATTGGCTATTGCTCTATTATACAAAGCCTTCAAAATTCTGTCGGTACTTTTAGTATTAAAATGCCCTGCTATAACTTTTTTTACATGGCTTGAATGTATTTTTAATTCTAGCCCTACTTTGTGTATATCTCCCCAACGCAGGTAGTTTCTAATTTCATTGATTAACTCCAAACGCTTTACACATAAATTGTTTTTGTCAATACGTTGCAAATAATGGGTGTTAATCATCTTATTAAGCGCCTCTTTTTCCATTGCTATAAAATACTGTCTTGCTTCTTTGCCTATCGGCGTTCGCTGTATCATTGCGATTTCTTTGGCGGTGTCAATAGTCAAGGCATAGTCTTTAGTATTTGTACCACCAATACCGTTAGAATGAGTTCTGAAAACCGAAACCGCCTGATAATCAGTATTTTTATTAAATCCATAACTAAGCATTCGATTTGTCCAATCTGTCCAGTTTTCACCAACTTCTAAAAAATTGTATAATTCTTTCATGCTTACGGCACGATTACCGTTTTTTTCAGTGATTTTAATTAGTTCTTTCATAATTCTACTTTCAATTTTGTAAGTTGTTGATTTCATAATCTATACTGTACATTAGTTTATGAACATTAGATAGCAGTTTCGTATTCGATAATAATTTTTTTTATCTCAATTTTAATTTTTCTATCTGTTTGAATGGAAGTTTTTTTATTCTTGAAGAAGCTACATACAGTGTTATATGATAATCCTGTATTTTCTGATATTACTTTTTTTGCTCCTCTTGGTAATTTTTCCTCTATTTCTTTTACATTTTGATTATCTTTCATATATATTTGTATTTTATTAGTACAAAAACATTACTTACTTGTGTACAAATGTATATAAACTTTGTTCATAAACAAATAATTTTATTAAAAATATGCTTTTACAAGATAAAATTAAGGCTGTTAGGCAGTCTGAAAAGTTAACACAGACTGAATTTGCGGAAAAAATAGGCGTTGGGCGTAGTTATGTTGCACAGTTAGAATCAGGAAAAACTGAGCCATCAAAACAGCTGATTGAAAGACTAACTGAAACTTTTAAATTGCCAAGTGACTATTTTGAAGATAAACAATCATACACCAATGACTACTCAAAATTATATCTAACTCAAGAGAATGATTATAAAGTTTCAAACAATCATCCTATATTTAGGATTGTTGAGGCTTATCAAAAACATTACCCGGATGTAGAATATCATATAAAAAAAATAGAAGATTTACGTGATATGTGCCAAAAACTTTGTAATCCATTGGCAAATGATATTACAAAATGGCTTACCGAATTTAAAAAATCAGACATCAAAGGTACTTATGGACTTATTTTACAAAACCTTACTATTATAGAGCCTACAAGACAGATAGAAGGTGATACAGCAAAATTTAAAAAGTTAGATGTAAATCTGGATAAATTAAACGCCTTACTTATATCTAGTATGGAGCAAGGAAAAGCAGCTTATGAGGGGTTTTATGAGTTATTCAAAAAGTGGGTTTTAGATGGTCTTTTTATCGATGATGTTATTGAAAATGAAAGACAAAGAAAAATCACAATGTTGCATGAATTATTAAAAGAAAAAAATATTAGAGCAACACGAGAGGAGGCAGAAAAGTTTTATAATGACATGTTACAAAATAAAGAAGAAGCTCCACAATAGATTATGTGAACCAAAAAACAACTGAATACCATTTTTAAAAACAACAAAACATCAACGGTCCTTAATAAAAGACTGTTTTTTTGAGTTATGCATAATTAATTTCAATAATCTAATTCAAATTATCTTAAGGTAAAAGTATACCCACTTTACAACAAAAAAGTATAAACTGAGATAATTAGAGATTTTTTATTTTAGTACATTTGAGAAAATAATAAGGGATATGGGAGATATTGATATTGAAAAAATAAAAAGAGATTTAGAACAAAGTGAGAAAGAAGCGGAAGAAAGAGACGCGCGTTGGAAAAGAACTGAAGAAGAAGTAGTTAGGGGCATCTTAAAATATTTTGATCGAATCCATGACAACTTATCTAATTACAATAATCTTTTAATCGGCGCATTTTTTGCTTTAGCACAATTACAACAAAATGTTTCAAGATGGACAATACTTATTCCTGTTGTTAATTTGTGGTTTTTGATTTACATAAATTACAGACTAATGGAGAAAAGTAGATTCGAAGCTTCTATTTGCAGTCAGCCTTTCGATTTAATAACTAAACACGGCAAAAAAATTAGTGTTACTAATCTTCTATCCTTCTTTTCAATTTTAACTACATTCTTAGTTACATTGAGTTTCTTATACTATTTAGCAATTTATAAATAAAAAGCTCCAACAAAACTAGAAACTTAAAAATTCAAATTATGGAAGTCTTTATAGGTATAGCAGGTCTACTTATAGCTTGGTTAACATATCATAAGACTTTTAATTCTAAGCCTGATGTTAGTGAGGAGAAAAACAATCTTTTAGCCGTTTATAAATCTACACAAACATTATCCTTAGAAGTACAGTCTTTAATTCAGAAATATATTGATGAAAAAGATGGTGCTAATAAAGAAATGTATCCTAATATTACTTTTCAGGATTTTCTTCATATAGCTAAAGATGAATTTGACAAAAGTTTATCAGATAAACTTTATAACGAGTTAAAAAATCAAACTTATACTAAAAGTAATATTGCTACATTACTTAAAATGATTGAAACACAAAGTAATGCTTTAATTGAGTTAAGAAATCAGTTAATCTTTTTAAACAAATAACACCCATCAAAAAACTAGAAAATCTAGTGTAAAGTGGGTATACTTACCTATCTTAATATGGATTATTACCCTTCAAAAAGCGAAATAAATTTAATGCGATTATTTACTCATAGAAAAATTACATTAAATAGATTAAATAAATTAGGTCTTTCCTGTCCATATATTTCTGATCAGTTTACTTATAATCAACTTTACTTACAGAAAGTTGAGCAAGATTTTAATTTAAATGAGGTAGCATTTCTAAAAGAAGGAATTGTTTGCATTTTTAATTGTTTAATTGCAATAGAAAACAAGAAAGATTTATCTGAAAAAGAATTTGAAAATCAAATAAGAACAAAGGAAAAAGACAGAATAGAATCCTTTAGAAAAATGAATGGTTTTTCAGATGAATATGAAAAGGAGTGGGTAGCTAAAAATGTTAAGAGAAAATTAGAAGAGGATGCAAGTTCTAAAACAATTACATTGTCCACTTTAAAAAAAGAGTTAGCACAATTTAAAATTAATCTTGGACGCTATAATATTGATGTTTCAATAAATAATGAAAAAATACATTTTTTAAAACCGGGTCAAGAATTGAACAAAAACGTTCCGGCAGATACAATAACTGAAAATCCACATCCTGAAATATTTATGAATTTAGATGCATATATCATTTTTAGGAAGCTACACGCTATTTTTAAAGACAGCAAAAGTAAATTAGCTGATTATAGTTTCATATACAGGAAAATGTTCTTGGATGGATTGATTCATGATAATTGTAAGCCTGAAATATTTAGAAAATGGATTAACGCAGAACCTTATCTGGCAGAAGCAGAACCATCTTTAAAAACTTATGATAACTGTAAGACAGATTTAAAACTAAATATCTATAATTTGATAGCAAAAGGTGAATACTAGCATCTAGTTTTCAATACGCCGTTATAGATTAAAAATGTTTATTGCCATTCATAGTTAAATTAAAATTGCATTGTAGTTTTGAAATATGGAAAAGCACTCTAAAAAATGCTTTTCTAAATTTCAAAACCTAATTTTTATGACGGTCAATATTTTAGCCAGTTGAAAGTGAAATAGCACTGATCTCATTAATCATTTCGCTATACGAACCAAGTTAGAAGTTTTAAATAACCCTGAAAGCGATCATTACCGTAAGTAGGGGTATTTTTAAATTAATAAACTCTTATGCATTCTGCTTATAGTTCGTATTAAAAAATCAATAAAAAAATGTCCTAAATCTGGCTTATAAGGCTCTATTGTAAGAATAACCAAAATAAAACATTTATATTCAAGTAGTTAACACAATAATACGTGCTTTAAATTTGGTATTATCCCTATGTGTATAGCGGTTTTTTTATACTTTAACATTAAGTTTTTAAGATTAACCCGTGTTTCAATGACTGTTTTTTTTAATAAAAACTAACCCCAACACTAACCCCAACACTAACCCCAAAATTAAAAAGTAAGTTATTTTTAGTTTTCTTCCTTTTCCATTAGTAACAATAATTAAACCTCCTTTAAATGGTTTTTAAAGGCTTTTTAAAGCTTGTACAGTAACTACTGATTTGTTGTAATTGTTTAATTTTACAGGGCTTTAATCGCTTTTATGAGTATATTTATTGATAGGATGGTACTCCGTTAATCAATAAGCATTTAAACTGTTTAAAAAATGGTAGTCGAATTATACCCAATGGTAGTAAAAATACTTTTCGTTTTGAGTTGCTATTCGGACTTTTTTAGGGTTGAAGTCTTGATTTTACTGGGTTTTTTCGACCTTTTTTGGTTTGAGTGGTTTTATACTTTTTGTTTTACCCCCTATACTCCGGGTCGGGCTATCCGCTACAAGTCCTCGCACTTCCTTCGTCAGGCTGTGGGCTTTCCACTTCTATCCCTCACGCAAATCGTCTTCAAAAGAACTTTTAGAATTACAGTTTTCACAATCTTGTTATTTCGATTTCTATGATAAAACTTCCCGTTCTTTGCGAAATCCTTTGCGAATTTTGCGTTAAAATATAAATAGCGAAGACGCACTGCAGTGCGCCTCTACATTAACACAAACCAATAGAACTTTGCGGTTAAAAACATTTTTCCCTACTTTTACTACTCAAACAATACAATACTCCAAAATGAAAATATTACTCCTAGGTTCAGGCGAATTAGGCAAAGAATTTGTCATTGCCGCACAACGAATCGGACAAACCATAATTGCAGTTGATAGTTACGAAAATGCTCCAGCCATGCAAGTTGCTCACGGTTTTGAAGTCATCAATATGCTCGACGGCGAAACACTTGACCGAATCGTAGCCAAACACAAACCAGACTTTATAGTTCCTGAAATAGAAGCCATTCGCACCGAACGTTTTTACGATTACGAAAAACAAGGAATTACTGTTGTTCCTTCAGCGAAAGCGGCAAACTTTACCATGAATCGTAAAGCAATCCGTGATTTAGCTTCGAAAGAATTAGGTTTAAAAACGGCAAAATATCAATATGCAACCTCAGCAGAAGAACTGCAAAAAGCCGTTCAGGAAGTTGGAATTCCATGCGTAGTAAAACCTTTAATGTCTTCTTCAGGAAAAGGGCAATCGACAATCAAAATAGAAAGTGATATCGAAAAAGCATGGCAATATGCCGTTGCAGGTTCTCGTGGTGATGTAATCGAAGTTATTGTAGAAGCATTTGTTGATTTTGATTCAGAAATTACACTTTTAACGATTACTCAAAATAATAACCCGACTTTGTTTTGTGCTCCAATTGGCCACAGACAGGAAAGAGGTGATTATCAGGAAAGTTGGCAACCAGCTTTAGTTTCAGAAAAAGATTTATACGAAGCGCAGGATATGGCAGAAAAAATTACCGAAGCCCTTGGGGGTGCCGGACTTTTTGGTGTTGAGTTTTTCCTGACTAAAGAAGGCGTTTATTTCTCTGAACTTTCACCGCGTCCGCATGATACCGGAATGGTAACTTTGGCCGGAACACAGAATTTCAACGAATTTGAATTGCATTTACGAGCAATTTTAAGTCTTCCAATATTCGAAATTACTTTAGAAAAAGCCGGAGCTAGTGCTGTAATTTTAGCATCAGAAGATTCTACAAACCCAACATTTACTGGAATCGAAAAAGTAGCGGCTTTACCCAAAACCGATTTCAGAATTTTCGGAAAACCAACTTCAAGACCTTACCGAAGAATGGGAGTTGTTTTAAGTCACGATTCACTTTCAACTCCAATTAACGAAGTAACAGAACGCGCCAAAGAAACGGCAAAATTAATAATCGTAAATTCTTAACCATGAAAAATATATTATTAGCAACATTCCTTTTTATTGGAATCGCTGTACAGGCTCAAAGCAAAAAGAAATTTGACAAACCAACCATCGTAGAAGCTTCATGCGGAGAATGCCAATTTGGAATGAAAGGTAAAAGTTGTGATTTAGCTGTTCGCATCGATGGCAAAAGCTATTTCGTTGACGGAACTACAATTCACGATCATGGAGATGCTCATGCTGAAAAAGGTTTCTGCAATGCAATTAGTAAAGCCTTAGTTACCGGGGAAATCAAAGGAAACAGATTCAAAGCAACTTCATTTACTTTAATAGACGATAAAAAATAATGGCATTAATTCTCGAAAATATTGCCAAACACGTTTCTCTGACTCCAGAGGAACAGGCGCTTTTTTTATCTAAATTAGAAACCAACACTTATAAAGCCAAAACACTTTTATTAAATGCTGGTGAAGTTTGTAAACATTCCTATTTTGTAAATTCAGGAATTTTAAGAAGTTTCAATATCAACGATAATATTGTTGAACATGTTTTATCTTTTGCCTGCGAAGGCTGGTGGATAAGTGATATGTACAGCTATTTTTCAGAAAAACCTGGACAGCTTTTTATTGAAGTTCTGGAAGATGCAGAAGTAGTTTCTTTATCCAAAGAAAATCAAGAAAAATTATATCTTGAGATTCCAAAACTGGAGCGCTTTTTCAGAATTTTAATTGAAAATTCATTAGTAGCTAATCAACAAAGATTAATGGACAATTTGAGTTTACCTGCCGAAGAACGCTTTGAAAAATTTACTAAAAAATACGGAACATTAGTTCATAAAGTTCCTCAAAAACAAATCGCTTCTTTCATTGGCGTAACGCCTGAATTCTTCAGCAAAATGAAAGCGCGACTTTTAAAAAAATAAATTAAACCATTAAGATATTAAGATTCATTAAGCTAGACTTAATCTTTCTTATTTTTAAGGAAGTTAAGAGCAGAAACTTAATTAGCTTCATTAAGGCAAAAACTTAATTTTCTTAATATCTTAATGGTTAAAAGAAAAGAATTAAAATTGTTCAACCTCCGTAGAATGCTCCATCGCTGTTATTGCTGATTTCCCTAACATTACCGTATTTTGAACTGCATCAAAATAAGAAGTACCCACAAAAGCTTGGTGTTTTACTGCTCTGAATCCGTTTTTCTGTAAAGCAAATTCTCGTTCTTGCAATTCAGAATAACCTGCCATTCCACGTTCTTTGTAAGCTCTTGATAATTCAAACATACTTGTATTCAAAGCATGGAATCCTGCCAAAGTAATGAACTGGAATTTATATCCCATTTCTGCCAAATCTTCTCTAAACGTTTCCATTTCGGCAACTGATAATTTCGCTGCCCAATTAAAAGATGGAGAACAATTGTAAGCCAGCATTTTATCTGGGAATTCTTTTTTCATAGCCGTTGCAAATTTTCTTGCAAATTCTAAATCTGGATTACTGGTTTCCATCCAAATTAAATCGGCGTAAGGCGCATAGCTCAAACCTCTTGCAATTCCCTGCTCAATTCCATTTTTTACATAAAAGAAACCTTCAGCCGTTTTTTCTCCGGTTAAAAATTTTCTATCTCTTGAATCTGCGTCGCTTGTCAATAAATTAGCTGCATCAGCATCTGTTCGGGCAACAATCAAAGTTGAAACGCCCATAACATCAGACGCTAAACGCGCTGCAATTAGTTTATTGATTGCTTCCTGAGTCGGAACCAAAACCTTTCCGCCCAAGTGCCCACACTTTTTAGCAGAACTTAACTGATCTTCAAAATGAACTCCAGAAGCTCCGGCTTCAATCATCGATTTCATTAATTCGAAAGCATTCAGGTTTCCCCCAAAACCCGCTTCGGCATCCGCCACAATTGGAACCAAATAATCTTTTTTATCTTCAATTTTATTTACAGTCTGAATTTGATCGGCACGCAATAAAGCGTTGTTGATCTTTTTTACCACTATCGGAACGCTGTTTACCGGATAAAGCGATTGATCTGGATACATTTCTCCCGCCAGATTTGCATCAGCAGCAACCTGCCATCCGCTTAAATAAATCGCTTCTAAACCTGCATCGACTTCTTGAATCGCCTGATTTCCAGTCAACGCTCCCAAACCAGCTACATAATCCTGACTTTTTAACTTTCTCCATAATTTCTCTGCACCTATTTTCGCAATAGAATGCTCAATTTTATAAGAACCTTGAAGCGTTACTACTTCACTCGCAGTGTAAGGACGTTCAACACCTTTCCATCTTGGGTTCGTTATCCAATCGTTAATCAATTCCTGAATTCTGTCTTCTGTTGTTTTCATAAATAGTAAGTTAAAGTGGTTAGTAAGTAAAGTTTTCAGTCGCAGTTTCTAGTTTTCAGTTTAACCGGACATTTTTTTTAACACATAGAGACATAGTTTTTCTTTGTGGTTAAAGGCATTTCATTTGTTTAAACAAACATAGCTATGTGCGAAAATCTAGATTTTTTTTAATCTCTTTTTACTCACATTAAAATCTATGTTTCTATGTGTTGAAAAATTCAACGTTATAAATATTTGTAACACGGAATAGTCAAGAAATCAACAAAATCAGGATTAACTACTAATCTTTCCAAGACTTTTTCAGCCAATGGAAATTGTTGTTTTTCGTGATTTTCTTCGCCAAATTCCTCTTTGATTTTTCTGAATTCATCTAAAGCCAATTCGTGATAATAAGCCAAATCTAATTTTCGACCGTTATCCAAAAACACTTTATTCTGAAGCCATTGCCACAATTGCGATCTCGAAATTTCGGCCGTTGCGGCGTCTTCCATTAAATTATGCAATGCCGCTGCTCCTTGCCCGTTCAACCATGAAGCCAGATATAAAACGCCAACATTGATATTTTTTCGAACACCATTTTCAGTGATGATTCCAATTGGTGGTTCAATTAGATCAGCTTCAGTAATTTTTCGATGTTCTCTTTTTATATGAATCTGATTTGGAGTTGGCATTCCTTTATCAAAAATCTCTTTTGCCAGCGAAACCAAATCTGGATGCGCCACCCAAGTTCCGTCATGACCGTTTTTAACTTCGCGTTCTTTATCGGTTTTTACTTTCGCGAAAGCGACTGCATTAGCTTCTTCATTATTTCGAATCGGAATCTGTGCTGCCATTCCGCCAATTGCATGAATTCCTCTTTTATGACATCTTTGAATTACCAAATTCGAATACGCATTCATAAAAGGCGAAGTCATATTCACCTGATCGCGATCTGGAACAATGAATTTTGGATTTTTTCTAAACTTTTTGATATAAGAGAAAATATAATCCCAGCGTCCGCAGTTCAAGCCAACGATATGTTCTTTCAACTCATAAATGATTTCATCCAACTGAAAACTTGCCGTAATGGTTTCAATTAAAACCGTCACTTTTATAGTTCCGCGTTTTAGTTTTAGATAATCTTCTGTGAAATCAATTACATTGTTCCACCAGCGCGCTTCTAGATAATGTTCCAGTTTCGGAATGTAGAAATACGGTCCAGAATTATTTTCTAAAAGTCGTTTATGATTATGAAAAACGTACAATCCAAAATCTACCAAAGAACCCGAAACTTCATTTCCTTCAATTAAAAGATGCTTTTCCGGCAAATGCAAACCTCTCGGACGCACAATCAGCGTTGCAATTTTTTCATTTAAATGATAGGACTTTTGCTTCACCAAATCCGTATACGTGATTGTTTTGTTTACTGCATCGATTAGATTTACTTGCCCGTCCATCAAATTTTGCCAAGTTGGCGAAGTACTGTCTTCAAAATCGGCCATGAAGGTTTTTGCTCCCGAATTCAAAGCGTTGATTATCATTTTGCGATCAACTGGCCCGGTAATCTCCACTCTACGATCTAATAAATCTTTCGGAATTTCACCAGCTGTCCAATTACCTTCTCTGACACTTTTGGTTTCAGGAATAAAAACCGGCATGATTCCCTGATCAAAAGTGACTTGTTTTTGTTCTCTCTGCAAAAGCAATAGTTTTCGCTGTGGTTCGAATTTTCTATGCAATTCGGTTATAAAAACAATGGCTTCTTCTGTCCAGATTTTTGGATAACGAAGCTTCTTTTCGGCTAAAAATTCCATTGCCGTTTCGGTAATTTCTAATTGGTTTTTCATAGCTGTGGTTTTATTTTTTTATTAGAAAAAAATCTCGTCGTTTATCTATCTTCTATTCATTTCGGAATATTAAAATCGTAACGTTTTGATTTTTAATAATTTCTACATGACAATATTATAAAAAAGTTTTTTACAAAACAAGCGAACGTTCGCTAAATATTAAAAATAATTTTTTGGCGATTATTTTTAGAATAACTATATTTGGTTCATGGATATCGAAAAAGACTATATAAAGCTGATCTTCGGACTAAAATTGAAGCAAGTCAGAACGCAAAAAAATCTGTCACTTTTTGGCTTAGCCAAATTGACAAATCTTTCAAAATCGTATTTAAACGAGATTGAAAAGGGAAAAAAATATCCAAAAACAGATAAAATTTTGCTTCTCTGCGAACATTTGGATGTGACTTACGATCAAATGGTATCTTTAAAACTCGATAACAATCTCGCTCCGATTGGCGAAATCTTAAAATCAGGTATTTTAAAAGAGATTCCGCTGGAACTTTTCGGGATTCAGGAAGCTGATTTAGTTGATATTATTGCTAATGCTCCTGCAAAAGTCAATGCATTTATTAGTACGATTATCGAAATTGCGCAGCATTACAACCTTAGCCGTGAAAGTTTCTTTTTAGCCGCTTTACGTTCGTATCAAGAAGCGCACAGTAATTACTTTGAAGATTTAGAAGAGAAAGTAATTGCATTTTCGAAGTCATTTCAGATTAATCTGGATTCCAAAATCAGCATTGAAGAATTAGAAGATATTCTAAAAGAAGAATACGAATACACTATAAAAGAAATTGCTTTTACAGATCAGGAAGCATTGGGAGATTTACGTTCGATTTATGTTCCGAAAAGCAGAACTTTATTGCTTTCTACAGAACTTGATGCTCCGCAAAAAGCTTTTATTTTAGCAAAAGAAATTGCTTATAATTACTTAAAAATTTCTGATCGTTTGTTGACTTTCAGCTGGATTAAGTTTGAAAATTTCGATCAGGTTTTGCATAATTTTTATGCTTCTTATTTTGCTGGCGCTTTATTATTGCCGAGAAAATTAGTGGTTGATAAAATCAATTTATTTTTAGAAAATGAAAATCCGAAACCGGAAGAATTTGTTCAATTAATTGAAAGTTTTGAGGTTTCGCCTGAATCTTTTTATCAGCGATTAACCAATTTATTACCAAAAGATTTTCAACTCAAAAACCTTTTCTTTCTAAGATTATCTCATAAAATTGGTTCTGATTTTTATCAGATAAATAAAGAATTACATATTACGCACCAACAAGAACCTCACGCAAACGAAACCAACGAACATTATTGCAGAAGATGGGTTTCGGTTAAAACGATTGACGAAGCGATCAAACAAAATAAATCTCATTTTTTTGATGCTCAGATTTCGAGTTACGCCAATAGCGGAAACGAATATTTAGTTTTTTCGTCGGCCACAAAAGATCCTTTTTTACATGATACTATTAGAAGCATTTCTGTTGGAATTTTAATTAATCCGACAATGAAAAAGAAATTCAAATTCATTGAAGGAAAACCTTTAGTAAAAAGAATTGTTGGCGTAACTTGCGAAACTTGCGCCGTTAAAGATTGCTTAGAAAGAGCTGCGCCGCCGATTGTTTTAGAAAAGAAAAAACATCATGAGAATACAGATGCTGTTGTGCAGCAGTTTATGAATCAATACAGTTAGAATATCATGAAATATTTTGCATTATTTATCACATTACTTTCTATTAACTTCAGCCAGAAAACAGAGAAACTTTCTGGTCGTTACAATTATTTGATAGAAGACAACAATCTTTATATCCAAAAGGATAGAATAACTTTTAACGATAGTATTTTTGTTTTTGATAATAAGTATATGCCAAAAGGAAAAGTTTCTTATGGTAATAAAATAGTATTAGAAAATTTTATAAATGCCGATTTAATTATAAGTATTTCAAAAGACCAAATCACAAAAGATACTATTCCATTTTACATGCATGATAAGCAAAGTTCATCTGCTAATTATCTTGATGAAGTGGTTGGAAAAGGAAAATTGATTAGGATTAAATGATTCAGACTTTAACTGACTTCAACATAATACCAATCTTTGCCGAGCTACTTGCGAAGATTCTTCGTTCCTCAGAATGACAAACTGTATGGTTCGTTTGCTTAATAACTTCTTCTGAAAACAAAAACTTCTCGTTTAGCCCCGATAGAAGTGAAAATCCTTTTGTGACGGGGTTCGGCACAAAAGATTACTTCGTCAGTTCGCTATCGCTCGTGTGAAACGGATAGCGGGACTAAGGGTGTTTTGAAAGCTAAAATTTCTGCTCCAGAAAAAACTTAACTTCTCAGCTTAGAATCTTTTCTTAACCTAGATTAAGTGCTTTTCCTTTACCTCGATCGTATCTTTGTACTATCAAAATTAATAAAAGACAAAATCATGGAAAATATAGTATTACATAAAGCAGACACAAGAGGAAACGCAAATCACGGATGGTTGAACGCTTATCACAGCTTTAGTTTTGCAAGCTGGTACAATCCAGACAGAATTCAGTTTGGTGCACTTCGAGTTCTGAATGACGATACAATTGCTGCCGGAATGGGTTTTGGAACACATCCGCACGATAACATGGAAATTATTACGATTCCGCTTGAAGGAGATTTGGCGCATAAAGATAGCATGGGAAATACTGAAATCATCAAAAATGGAGATATTCAGGTGATGAGCGCTGGAACTGGTGTTCAACACAGTGAATTTAACCCGAATGCAGATCAGCAGACTAAATTGTTGCAAATCTGGTTGTTTCCAAATAAAAGAAATGTTGCGCCGCGTTACCAACAAATTACTTTGGATGTTGCCGACAGACACAATAAATTATCTCAGATTTTATCTCCAAATGCAGATGACGAAGGGGTTTGGATTCACCAAGACGCTTGGTTTAATATGGGAAATTTCGATACTGGATTTACTACTGAATACAAAATCAAAAAAGAAGGAAACGGAGTTTACGCTTTCGTCTTAAAAGGAAATGTAACTATAAACGGTCAGGAATTAAACAGCCGTGATGCTGTTGGAATTTCAGGTACAGACATTTTAAATATTAAAGCAAATACTGACGCTGAAATTTTATTAATGGATGTTCCGATGAATTATTAATTCGAAAACAAAAAACAATTAATACCTGTATGCCGAAACGATAATAAATCTGTTTATCAGATTGTTATCGTTTCTTTTTTTATCCCATTTCAAAAAAGAAAGATTAACTTTATAAGTAAAAAAATTGGTCTGACTTTAAAATTAAACTAATCCTTAAAATTTTAAACCATGAATCCAAATAACCTCACTAAAGAATATACAAACGGCGAAGTAACAATTGTATGGCAATCTGGAAAATGCATTCACTCGGCTAATTGTGTCAAAAATAATCCAGATGTTTTTCGTCCAAAAGAAAAACCGTGGATTACTCCTGAGCAATCTACAACTGAGAAAATAATTACGACTGTTAATAAGTGTCCTTCGGGAGCGTTGACTTTTTATATGAATAATAAAAGCTAAGCTTTACGCATTAGTTTTTTTGCCACAGATTAAAAGGATTAAAGGGATTTTTTATTCGCCGCGAATTACACGAATTTCCACGAAATAAATTGAATTAAAATTTGCGGAAATTCGTGTAATTGCTTCGCCTGTTCGCTATGGCTCGGGTCGTGGCAATCTTTTTTAATCCTTTCAATCTGTGTAATCTGTGGCATGAAACATCACATTTTTTATTTCTTAATCTAGGTTAAGTGCTCGAGGACAACTGTCACCGTAACTTTGTCCTATCAAAATGAAATAAATTAATTATTTAAAAAAATAAAATTATGGCAACTACAAAATGGTCAATTGACCCAACTCACTCAGAAATTGGTTTTAAAGTTAAACACATGATGTTTACAAATGTTTCAGGAAAATTTGGAACTTACGATGCTACAATAACTACAGACGGAGATAACTTCGAAAATGCTGCAATCGAATTTTCTGCTGATATTGCTTCCGTAGATACTGCAAACGCAGACAGAGATGGACATTTAAGAAGCGGAGATTTTTTTGATGCTGAGAATCATCCAAAATTAACTTTCAAAGCTTCTTCTTTCAAAAAAATCAATGAAGGAAGCTATGAAATTACTGGTGATTTAAGCATTAAAGATGTTTCTAAAAGTGTAACTTTTCCTGTAGAATATAGTGGAATCTTGACTGATCCTTGGGGAAATACAAAAGTAGGCTTAAGCATTGAAGGAAAAATCAATCGTAAAGATTGGGGATTAAACTGGAATTCTGCTCTTGAAACTGGAGGAGTTTTGGTTGGAGAAGAAGTAAAATTAAACATTGAATTACAATTTGTAAAACAAGCTTAATACTTTAAAAATAGGTTTTAATTTGGTTGTTAAAAAGCCTGCACCTTTTCTCGGGAATGCAGTTTTTTTTATTAGCCACGAATTCACGAATTTTCTATATGCAAAGTCTGAAAAAATAATTCGTGAATTCGTGGCAAACAAAAATCATCGCACTGTATTTCTAAATTCTGTTGGCGATAATCCTGTTTGTTTTTTGAAAAATCGGGAGAAATACGAATAATCTTCGTAACCTACTTTATAGGCAACTTCGTTTACGGCTAACTGTTTGTCCATCAACATTCTTTTTATTTCTAGGATTACGCGGTCTGTGATAACTTCTGTAGCGGTTTTTTGGAGAATTTCATTGCAGATTCTGTTTAAATGTTTCAAAGTAATATTCAGTTTTTCTGCGTAGAAAGATGGTAATTTTTCTGTTTTGAAATATTCCTCCAAAAGCGATTCAAACTTATTGATTTTGATATTGTATGAATGCGTTTGATGCGAATAGGTTTCACTATATTTTCGTGACACTTCAATATGAATACAATCCAATAAATTCAATAATTTATCTAATTGATATTTGTTGTTTTGAATATTTTCCTGAATCAATAAATCAAAATAAGGCTGAATTTTTGAAATTTCAATTTCTTCAAAAACCATTTCTGGTCGGTTATGAATGGAATGATAAAAATTATAATCGTTTATATTTTTCTGTCCGAAATACAAATTATACAATTCCTGAGAAAAGATAATTACAAAACCCTCAATGTCTTCAGATAAATTCCAATGATGCATTTGTCCAGGCTGCAACACAAAAAGACTTCCTCTTTTGATTTCAAATTGATCAAAATCGACTTCGTGTAAACCTGAACCTTTTGTAAAAAAAACCATTAAATAAGAATCATGCCGATGTGGTTCTTCAACAAAACTGTGGTTTTTTAAATGTTCTGTAAAAGTATTGACATAAAAATCGCGATGAATGTCATTACAGCTAAAATTCTGAACACTGTAAATTGGATATCTTTTCATAAAAATGTCTTTTTTGTGCTATAATAAGCGAAGATATAAAAAAGACTTTTATACCGTTCTAAATTACCTTTGTATAAATAAAAAATATCAAAGTCATGTCAAATTCATTAACTCATATTTTAAGCAACGAATGTCCGATTTGTCATAAAGGAAAGGTCTTTACAGACAAAAACATTTTTCTGAATTTTAGTTTTCCAAAAATGAATGAATATTGCAGTCATTGTCATTATAAATTTCAAAAAGAACCGGGTTATTTCTTTGGCGCCATGTATGTAAACTACGGATTAACAGTCGCTCAGGGAATTGCAACGTATTGTATTGCACAGTTTTTCTTTGAAAAAAATTTCGATTTAAGAATTATTCCAATTATTGCGGTCGTCATTACTTTACTCACTCCTTTTAATCTCAGATTTTCGAGATTAGCATGGATTTATATGTTTAAGGATTATACGAAATAAAAAAATAGTACTTTTGCCTTCCAATTGAAACTAATTTTCAATTTTAAAAAAAGTAAAAATTAAATTAGACAAATGAAAGCATACGTATTTCCAGGTCAAGGCGCACAATTTACAGGAATGGGTAAAGACCTTTATGAAAATTCGGCTTTAGCCAAAGAATTATTCGAAAAAGCCAATGAAATTTTAGGTTTTAGAATTACAGATATTATGTTTGAAGGTACTGCCGAAGAACTAAAAGAAACTAAAGTTACTCAGCCAGCTGTATTTTTACATTCGGTTATTTTAGCTAAAACTTTAGAAGATTTTAAACCAGAAATGGTTGCAGGACATTCTTTAGGAGAATTTTCTGCTTTGGTTGCAAACGGAACTTTATCTTTTGAAGATGGACTTAAATTGGTCTCTCAGCGTGCTTTAGCTATGCAAAAAGCTTGCGAAATCACTCCATCAACAATGGCTGCTGTTTTAGGTTTAGCTGATAATGTTGTGGAAGAAGTTTGTGCTTCTATTGATGGTGTTGTAGTTGCAGCAAATTACAACTGTCCTGGACAATTAGTAATTTCTGGAGAAACTACTGCTGTTGAAAAAGCTTGTGAAGCGATGAAAGCTGCCGGAGCAAAACGTGCTTTAATTTTACCTGTTGGTGGAGCATTTCACTCACCAATGATGGAACCTGCAAGAGAAGAATTAGCTGCTGCAATTGAAGCAACTACTTTCTCTACTCCAAGCTGTCCAGTTTACCAAAACGTTACTGCAAATGCGGTTTCTGATGCAAACGAAATTAAAAAGAACTTAATCATTCAGTTAACAGCTCCTGTAAAATGGACGCAGTCTGTACAGCAAATGATCGCTGATGGCGCTACTTTGTTTACTGAAGTTGGTCCTGGAAAAGTATTAGCTGGTTTGATTAATAAAATTGACAAAGAAGCGGTTACTGCAAATGCTTAATTTTTAGTGGTCAGTCGCAGTTACAGTTTTCAGTTATTAGCTGTATAAAAAATCCTCATAGACTTATGTTTATGAGGATTTTGTTTTATATCATTTCCAAGGATAAGCTTTTATTCTTTTAGACATTTCAGCTTTAAATTCTTCTGGCGTAAATCCGTTAGCAAATTCAGCATCAAAATTATCTGGCCACCATTCTCTAATTCTTCTTTTGGATTCTACTTTTGCTTCTTCTAGATTAAATCCTTTTTCAAACTCAGCATCAAAATCAAAAGTTTCAGGATCGATTCCTTTGAATTTCGGTTTTTGAACTTCGTATTCAACTCTTGGCTCTTCAACTTTGTTCTTTTTATTTTCTTTATCGGAATCCATTATTCTTACATTTTTAATTCTTACAAATTTACAAAATAAAATGAATCAAAACTTATACAGCTTTCTTTTCCTTCTTCTTATAATTAACAATAAAAACTCCAAGAATAATAAGCGCTGTGGCAATAATAAAATCGATTGTAATGATTTCATCTAATAGCAACCAGCCCAAGAAAACAGCAATAATTGTATTTACATAAGATAAAATAGAAACTTGAACTGCTGTAACATGTTTCAGAGCATAATTATAGCAGAAAAAAGCAGTCACAGAACCAAAAACCGATAAATACAAAGCAGCAAAAATACTTTTTGAACTCCAAGAGTTAAAATCTGGATTCGGCGAAAATATAGAAGCTAAAACCAGCTGAATGCAAGATGCAATTGTAAACTGGTAAAACAAATTGAGGGTTATATTTTTCGATTTATTAGCATGCGTTTTGGTATAAATTGTTCCTGCCGACCAAGCCAGAATTGCAAATCCCATAAACATCATTCCTGTTCTGTAATTGGCATCTAAAAAAGATACAAGTCCATCTTTAAAAATAAAAACTACACCAGAAAATCCAATAATGACACCTATAAATCTTCTCAAACTCATTTTCTGCAATCCGAACATAATACTGCCCAAGAAAATAAGAATTGGAGTCAAGGCATTTATAACCGATGCTAATCCGCTCGTTACATCTTGTTCTGCAATTGTAGTAAAACCATTTGCGATTACAAGCATTAAAACCGAAGCAATAAGCTGTTGTTTAAAATTTTTCCATCCAATCCATTTTAATTCTTTTTTGAACAATAAAATGGTCATCATAATTAATCCCGCCAATCCCTGACGAATTGAAGTTACAAACCAAGGCGGAATAGTTTCGACCGCAACACGAATGCCTAAAAAAGTTGTTCCCCAAATAATTCCAACTGCAGCAAGAGCAAAAATTAATTTATAATCTAGATTTTGTTTCATAAAAATATCCTTTAAAAAAAAATCCCAAATTATATTGCTATAATCTGGGACTTTAAAAATTTATAATTTTATTTAAAAAATTACTTATTCCTCACTTTTTGTTCCCATTTCCAAGCACTTGCCATAGCTTCATCTAAGCTTAGTCCAGCCTTCCAACCTAAGACATTATTTGCCTTATCTGTGTTTGCATAAGCTTCTGTAATATCACCTTCACGACGTGGCTTAATGACGTATGCCAATTTTTTATCGCTTACTTTTTCAAAACTATGAATGACTTCAAGAACCGAGCTTCCTGTACCTGTTCCTAAATTGAATGTTTCAACTTTCGCTAAATTCTTTTTATTGAATAAACGTTGTAAAGCAATTACGTGTGCTTTTGCCAAATCAACCACGTGAATGTAATCGCGAACAGCAGTTCCGTCTGGCGTTGGATAATCATTTCCGAAAACAGATAATTCCTGACGCAATCCTACTCCCGTTTGTGTAATAAACGGGACTAAATTTTGAGGAACTCCTAAAGGCAATTCTCCAATTTCTACCGATTCGTGAGCTCCAACTGGATTAAAATAACGCAATAAAATCGCGCTGATATTTGTCACTTTAGCAGTATCTGTAATAATTTCTTCTCCAATTTGCTTTGTATTTCCATAAGGAGACATCGCTGTTTGAACTGGCGCATCTTCTGTAATTGGCATTTTTTCGGCTTGACCGTAAACCGTACAAGAAGAACTAAAAATAAAACTTGCTTCAGGTTTTTGCTGCAATTCTTGTAAAAGATAAACTAAACTGCTAATGTTGTTTTCATAGTACAACAACGGTTGTTCAACACTTTCGCCTACTGCTTTTGAAGCCGCAAAATGAATAACTCCAGTAACATCATTATGCTTTTTAAAGAAATCCTGAACGGCACTTTTTTCTCTTAAATCAATTTTTTCGAATAAAGGTGTTTTTCCTGTAATAGCTGTAATTCCTTTTAAAACATCTTCTGAAGAGTTTGAAAGATTATCAATTATCACAACTTCAAAGCCTTCATTTTGCAATTCGACTACGGTGTGAGAACCAATAAATCCTAATCCTCCTGTTACTAATACTTTCATTTTGTGGGTTTGTTTGTGGTTGTTTTTCGGCTAATAAACTTTTATTATTTCAAAAATTCAATTACGCTGTCAGTAATATATTTAATCTGCTCGTCATCAAGTTCTGTATGCATTGGCAACGCAATTACTTCTTGTACTAATTGATTGGTTACAGGAAATTGCTCTTCTTTATAACGAGGATCTAAATACGCTTTTTGCGAATGCAACGGAATTGGGTAATAAATTGCGCAAGGAATTCCTTTATCTAATAAATGTTGCATTAAAGCATTTCTGTCCGCATCGATAATTCTTAATACATATTGATGAAAAACGTGATCATTTTCGTTTGCATCAAATTCTGGCGTAATAATATGTTTGTTTCCAGCAAAAGCTGCATTGTATTTTGTTGCCGCTAAACGACGAGCCGCATTATATTCATTTAAAAGAGGCAGTTTTGCATTTAAAACTCCCGCTTGAATACTATCTAAACGCGAATTTACTCCCACAACATCGTGATGGTAACGCTCGTACATTCCGTGATTTACGATTCCACGGATAACGTGTGCCAATTTATCATCATTTGTAAAAATTGCTCCACCATCTCCGTAACAGCCTAAGTTTTTAGATGGGAAAAAAGAAGTTGCCGCAACATGACCAATTGTTCCAACTTTAGATTTTGATCCAGATTTAGAAATATAATCTGCTCCAATTGCCTGCGCATTATCTTCAATTACATACAAATTATATTGTGCAGCAATTTCCATAATAGCATCCATATTCGCAGCGCGTCCAAATAAATGAACAGGAACAATCGCTTTTGTTTTTGGCGTAATTGCTTTTTTAAGAGCATCAATATCGATATTCATATTATGCAAATCTACATCTACCAAAACTGGAGTTAATTGCAATAAAGCAATAACCTCAACTGTAGCTGCAAATGTAAAATCGGCAGTAATAACTTCGTCTCCAGGTTTAAGATCTAACCCCATCATTGCGATTTGCAGAGCGTCAGTTCCATTCGCACATGGAATAACGTGTTTTGCACCTAAATAATCCTCCAAATTCTTTTGAAATTGGTGCACTAAAGGTCCGTTAATATAAGTATTAGTATCAAGAACTTCCTGAATTGAAGCGTCTACAGTAGATTTTATTTTTTCGTATTGACTTTTTAAGTCAACCATTTGTATTTTTTTCATTTTTGAATTTATTTAAAATTAAAGACACCGTTTTCGGACAGAAATCTCTAAATGGAGGAACAAAAATAGTTATTAATAGCTTCAAACCAATGAAAATAGTCGAAAGAAATGTAATTTAGCTGCAAAAAAAATTACATGCTTTTTTTATACAATTTAGCCATATACATCGCAGGATTTTTCTTAAGAATCATAGCATTATTTAGTCCGAAAATTAAGCTTTTTATTGAAGGCCGAAAAAATGTATTTTCAACTTTAAAAGAAAAAATCAAAGCAGAAGACAAGACTATTTGGTTTCATGCCGCTTCTTTGGGAGAATATGAACAAGGTCTTCCCGTTATAGAAAAAATCAAAGAAAAATATCCTTTACATAAAATAATTGTAACCTTTTTTTCTCCTTCAGGATACGAAGTGCGTAAAAATAATACCGTTGCAGATCTAACGCTTTACCTTCCGCTAGACACAAAAGCAAATGCAAAAAAATTCATTAAACTTGTTCATCCTGAATTTGCCTTTTTTATTAAATATGAGTTTTGGTTGAATTACCTTAAAGAGTTAGAAACAAACCAAATTCCAACTTATTTAATTTCGGGAATCTTTAGAGACAATCAAATGTTTTTTAAATGGTATGGCGGGTTTTACAGAAAAGCACTAAAAGCGTTTACTTATTTCTTTCTTCAAAACGAAAAATCCAAACAAAAAGTAGAAAGTCTTGGTTTTGATAATGTCATTGTTTCTGGCGATACGAGATTTGATCGCGTTAACGCCATTTTAGAACGCGACAATTCATTAGATTTTATCGAAAATTTCAAAAACAATCAGCCTGTTATTGTTATAGGAAGTTCTTGGCCTAAAGACGAAGTAATTCTTACAGAGTATATTAATCAAGCTTCAGAAAATGTAAAATTTATTATCGCTCCACACAATATTAAAGCAGAGCAAATTGCAAATCTTAAATCACAAATTACAAAATCTACCATATTATATTCTGAAAAAGAAAACAAAGATTTATCAGAATATAATGTTTTAATAATCGATACAGTTGGCTTGCTAACCAAAATTTACAGCTACGCAACGATTGCATATGTAGGCGGCGGATTTGGAAATCCTGGAATACACAATATTTTAGAACCAGCCACTTTTGGAATTCCGATTGTAATTGGACCTAATTATTCTAATTTCGCAGAAGCCGTTTCGCTTGTAGAATTAAAAGGATGCAACGTTATTTCTAATAGCGAAGAACTTAAAAACATATTCAATAAGCTTTTATCTGACCCTATTTTCTTTGAAGAAAAGAGCAAAATCAACAGTTCATTCATTCAAAACAACAAAGGCGCTACAGAAACTATTATGAAAATCGTTTCTTAAATGGTTTAAAACATATTATTTTAATTCTCTAAATGGAGTTTTCTTATAAAAATTAAACTAAAAAATATATTTTAAGCCCTTCTAACGAATTGAAATAATTCTTAAAAAACAAAACAAACCTCAACAAACTTAATTAAAAGAGCCAAAACACCGATAGAATTTTCAACAAAAAATAAATTAGACAAAACATACTGTAATATAATTTATTTTTACTATTTTGGCATATTGTTTGATAAATAACATATTCGTGAGTAAGGAAAATATTTTAAAAAAAAAGTGAAAAAATATTTTACATATTAAAAAATTTATATCTTTGCCACGAATTAATAATTAACCTTTTATAATAAAGTAAGATGAAAAAAGTATTTTTAAGTTTAGCTGTTGTTGCTGTTTTAACTGTTGTATCTTGTAAAAAAGCTGACGCTGCTGCTTCAGAAGCTGCTGTAGATTCTACTGCTGTTACTGTTGATTCAGCTGCTGCAACTGTTGATTCAGCTGCTGCAACTGTTGATTCTGCTGCTGCTAAAGTTGATTCAGCTGCTGCTAAAGTAGAAGAAGTAAAAAAATAATTAGAACCTAAGTTCTAACGATTTTAAAACCATCTTAGAGATGGTTTTTTTTTATGATTAATTTTAAAATTAATCAACTTCAAATAAAAAAAAGCGTTTACAAATTGTAAACGCTTTTTTTTTATTCCGCAGCCTCATCTTCATTTTCTTCCTCTTCATCTCCAAAAATAGATTCACTCGATGAAAAATCCAAAATCTCCGATTTAGAAGAATAAGTCACAATCTCTTTTATTCCTTTTTGCAAAAGCAATTCAGTACTATATTTTCGACTTGTAGCAAAGTGAACTTCACCCAACATCAATTTAAAAAAATACTTTCCTCCAGAACCTTTAAATTTTAAAAATCTCGCAAGTTCAATATTTTTCTTAAACTTCTCAATATCCTCCTCGCACTCAAATCTCAACTCATAACTTAAACTCGTAAAAATAACTTTCCCTCTACGCGAAGTAAATGTAAACTTATACTCATCATTAAACCGCTTGCTAATTACAAAAGCACCCATTTATAAATTTTAGATTTTAGATTGTTGATTTCAGATTATCGATTTTAAATTCTCAGGACCTTAGAATCTCAGCATCTTTTAAAAGTTTACATAATAAAAAAAGCCTCTTCAAAAGAAGAGGCTTTAGTACTCAGAGCGGGACTTGAACCCGCACGAACATTGCTGTTCACTGGATTTTAAGTCCAGCGTGTCTACCAATTTCACCATCCGAGCATTATATGGTTTTGAGCGAAAAACGGGGCTCGAACCCGCGACCTCGACCTTGGCAAGGTCGCGCTCTACCAACTGAGCTATTTTCGCGTTTCAAATCTTAATAAGAACTCGCAACACTTGATTTGTTTCGTATTGCGAGTGCAAATTTAGGACATTTATTCAATTACACAAGCGTTTTTCGAAAAAAAAATCCACTTATTTTATAACATTCTGATAACCTAAACTTTAAAATTGAAAATTTTTAGATTTTATTTCTTAACGAGCATTCTTTTGATCTCATTCAATTTCATTAATGCTTCAACAGGCGTGATCGCATTAATATCTAGACTTAAAATTTCTTCTTTTATTTCTTCTAATAAAGGATCATCCAAATTAAAGAAACTCATCTGCATTTCATCACTAGCCGCTTTTACTCCATTTAATGCGTCACTTGAATGATTTTTTTCTAATTTCTTTAAAAGCTTTTGTGCTTTCGAAATAACAAGCTGAGGCATTCCCGCCATTTTAGCTACATGAATTCCAAAACTATGTGCGCTTCCTCCTTTTACCAGTTTTCTAACGAATAAAACAGTGTCTTTTAATTCTTTTACTGCAACATTAAAATTTTGAATTCTCGGTAATGATTCTGTCATTTCGTTTAATTCGTGATAATGCGTTGCAAAAAGCGTTTTTGCTTTTGAAGGATGTTCATGCAAAAATTCAGCAATCGCCCAAGCAATTGAAATTCCATCATATGTACTAGTTCCTCTTCCAATTTCATCCAACAATACCAAACTTCTGTCTGAGATATTATTCAAAATAGAAGCCGTTTCATTCATTTCGACCATAAAAGTAGATTCTCCCATCGAAATATTATCCGAAGCACCAACTCTGGTAAAAATCTTATCTACAATTCCCATTCTAACACTATCAGCAGGAACAAAACTTCCCATTTGAGCCAAAAGCACAATTAAAGCGGTTTGTCTTAAAATAGCAGATTTACCCGACATGTTTGGTCCGGTAATCATAATAATCTGCTGGGTTTCTCTGTCTAAGAAAACATCATTGGCAATATAAGGCGTCCCAACAGGCAATTGTTTTTCAATTACGGGATGCCTTCCATTTTTAATATCTAATTCGAATGTTTCATCAATTTCTGGCTGAACGTATTGATTTTCGACAGCCATTTGAGTAAACGAACACAAACAATCTAATTGCGCAACCAAATACGCATTCATCTGAACTGGCTTAATATAAGTTGAAATCCAAGCGACTAACTGCTCAAAAAGCTCCGATTCAATTTTATAAATCTTTTCTTCAGCACCTAAAATTTTGGTTTCGTATTCTTTTAATTCTTCTGTAATATAACGCTCTGCATTTACCAAAGTTTGCTTACGAATCCACTCTTCTGGAACTTTATCTTTATGTGTATTTCTAACTTCAATATAATATCCGAAAACATTATTAAATGAAATTTTTAATGAAGAAATTCCAGTTCTTTCTGATTCTCTTTTTTCTATTCCTTCTAAAAATTCTTTTCCAGAAGTCGAAATTGCTCTTAATTCGTCCAATTCTTCGCTAATTCCTTTTGCAATTGCATTTCCTTTTGAAATCGCAACAGGCGCATCTTGATTTAGAGTTGTTTTGATTTTTTCGCGAAGCAAATCGCAAGCATGCAAACTGTCTCCGATTACTTTTACAGCTTCTTGCGGACTTTCGAGCGCAAGTGTTTTAATTGGAATAATGGCATCTAGAGATTCTTTCAAATAAACAATTTCACGCGGCGATACTTTACCTGCAGCAATTTTAGAAATCAAACGCTCTAAATCTGAAATCTGCTTAATCTGATATTGAATATTATGCAGAATTTCAGGATTTGATTTTAAATACGCCACAACTTCATGACGTCCTTTTATTTTATTTGCATCTTTTAAAGGGAGAGCCAGCCAACGCTTCAATAAACGTCCTCCCATCGGAGAAAGTGTTTTATCGATAACATCCAAAAGCGTAACTGCATTCGGATTATAACTGTGATATAATTCTAGGTTTCTAATCGTAAAACGATCCATCCAAACATAAGCATCTTCTGCAATACGCTGAATTGCCGTAATATGCTGCACGCGATTATGTTGTGTTTCTGATAAATAATACAAAATCGCACCAGAAGCAATAATTCCTTCTTTTAACTCTTCAACTCCAAATCCTTTTAAAGAAACGGTTTGAAAATGTTTCGTTAAGGTTTCTAAAGCATAATCTTCTTTGTAAATCCAATCTTCTAAATAAAAACTGTGAAAATCTTCTCCGAAAGCATTTTTAAAATCACCTTTATTATTTTTAGGAACTAATACTTCACTCGGGTTAAAATTCTGCAATAATTTATCGATGTATTCTGCATTTCCTTGAGCCGTTAAAAACTCTCCTGTTGAAACATCTAAAAAAGAAATTCCGATATTTTTATTAGCAAAATAAACAGATGCTAAAAAGTTATTTGATTTTGAATGTAAAACTTCATCATTTAAAGAAACTCCAGGAGTTACAAGCTCGGTTACACCTCTTTTTACGATTGTTTTTGTCATTTTTGGATCTTCCAGCTGATCGCAGATCGCTACACGAAGTCCCGCTTTTACCAATTTTGGCAAATAAGTATTTACAGAATGATGCGGAAACCCAGCCAAAGCGGTTTCAGTATCAGACCCCGCCCCTCTTTTAGTTAGCGTTATCCCTAAAATTTTAGAAGCTCTAATGGCATCTTCTCCAAAGGTTTCATAAAAATCTCCAACTCTGAAAAGTAGACATGCATCAGGATATTTAGCCTTGATTTCATTGTACTGTTTCATTAAAGGTGTTTCCTTCACCACTTTCTCTTTAGTTGCCAAATTATTATGTTTTAAATGAAAAATTAAGACAGCGAATTTATGATTTTTTGGCGGTATATGAAAAGCTTCAAAAATTAAAATATTTTAAGATATTTTTAGGTTGTGGTTTAAGATTTTTATATAGCTTTGTTTATCATTAAAAAAGACCCTTAAAGATGAAAAAAATAATCTTATTCGCAATGTTAGCTGTTGCTGGTATTACAGCTACAAACGCGCAAACAACTAAAAAAGCAAAAGCTGCTAAAGTTGCTAAAATCGAAGGAGCAGGAATGGCTTTCGAAACTGAAACTATTGATTACGGAACTATCGCTCACAATGCTGATGGAAAACGTGAATTCGTTTTTGTAAACAACGGAACTAAACCATTAATCATTACTAATACTCAAGGATCTTGCGGATGCACAGTTCCAACAACTCCAAAAGAGCCAATCGCTCCAGGAGCTAAAGGTGTTATTGGTGTAAAATATGCTACTGACAGAGTTGGTGCTTTTACAAAAACTGTAACTGTAACTTCTAACGCTGAAGGACAACCTACAAAAATCCTTACTATTAAAGGTACTGTTTTACCAGATCCAGTAAAAAGCTAATCTGAAAAACATTTAAAATAAATCGAAAAAGCTTCCTTATCTTTGGAAGCTTTTTTTATGACTAGAATTTAAACACAATGAGAAAACTCGAAAACAGCGAACTGGACCGTAAATCCATTGAAGATTTTAAGAAATCTGAAAAAACACCTTTAATATTAGTTTTAGATGATATTAGAAGTCTTCATAATATTGGTTCTGTTTTTAGAACTGCTGATGCTTTTCTGATTGAAAAAATAATTTTATGCGGAATTACTGCAACTCCGCCCAATAAAGAAATTCATAAAACTGCTCTTGGTGCAACCGAAACTGTAACGTGGGAACATCACGAAAATGTTTTGGAAGTTATCGAAAACTTGAAAAAAGAAAATGTTCTAACAATGGCGATTGAACAAGTTGAAAGTTCTATTTTTCTACAAGATTTCGAAATTAAAAAAGATCAAAAATATGCTTTAGTTTTTGGAAATGAAGTTTATGGCGTTTCTCAGGAAGCTGTTGCCATTTGCGATGCATGTATTGAAATTCCGCAACTTGGAACCAAGCATTCTCTTAATATTTCTGTAAGCGCTGGAATTGTAGTTTGGGATTTATTTCAAAAAATGAATTGGCCAAATAAGAATTAAAGCTTTTTTCTGCCAAAAAATAGTGATTATAAAATATTTTTTAACATTAAAATGTTAGAAATGTAAAAATATTTTTTTATTATTATAAAATTGATACTTTTATGAAATGAAAAACCTCCGTTTCTTAAAAATATCAGCTTTATTTATTTTACTGCTTTCAAGTTCTATTGGATTTGCACAATATACTGCAATTCCAGACCCAAATTTCGAACAAGCGTTAATTGACTTTGGAATTGATTCTGGTGTAATCGACGGACAAGTTTTGACAGCAAATGTAGCAGGAGTACTCAGCTTAAACATTTCAAATAGAGGATGCACAAACCTAACTGGTATTCAAGATTTTATTTCTCTAAAACAATTGTATTGTCTTCAAAATCCTTTATTTACTTTAGATATTACTAAAAATATTGCTCTCGAAAATCTAAGTTGCGGTAATACATTTATTTCCAATTTAGATACTTCAAAAAATATAGCTTTAAAAGAACTTGATTGTCAAAAAAGTAAAATAACTGCTTTAGATCTTTCTACGAATATTGCCCTTACGAAGCTTTTATGCAATGAAAATCAGTTAACGAATTTAGATTTATCTGCAAATACATTACTTGAATTTTTACAATGCAATGACAATCAAATTGTAAATCTTAATACTTCTACATGTGCTGTTTTAAATCACTTAAATTGCACTAACAATCTAATAACCAATCTTAATATTAGTTCAAGTACCGTTTTAAATAATTTAGAATTTAACAATAACAAATTAACAAGCTTGGATACTTCTAACAATCCAGCTTTGATTAATTTTTATGGTAACGAAAATCAAATAACGGCATTAGATTTTTCTAAAAATCCTGCACTTGTACGTTTATTTTTTGCTCATAATCAGCTTACTAAATTGAATCTAAAAAACGGAAAAAACACTTCTCTTCTTTTTGGTGATTTTAAATTTAATGCAAATCTTACTTGTATCGATGTCGATAATGAGATTTACTCTATGACGAATTGGTCAACTTATAAAGATGGAACCGCTTTTTATTCTAACGATTGCAGCAAAGTCATTTACAGCATGCCAGAATTAAACGCGACAGGTGACCAAATGTATTGTCCAGGTTCTGAAATAAAAATTGTAGAAACATTTTCAATTAGTCACGATCCAAATGAAACAGGAACACCAGCTGGTTATGTTCAAATTTCTTCTGGTTATTCTAGTGGAGATCAACTTATACTTTCAAATCCAACCGCATATCCAACAATCGCAACACAATGGGATGCTATTGCTGGAAAACTGACAATTATAAAATCAGACGGAAGCGATATTTTATACTCTGATTTAGAATCGATTATAAAAGACATTGTGTTTTCAAATCCGTCTACAACAATATCTGGCGTAAAAACTTTTTCAATAACAATTGGAAAAGCAAATTATTTAGCTTCTACAGGGCACTTCTATATGTATATCCCAACGGTTGGCATTAGATGGACAACTGCAAAAACAGAAGCAGAAAGCCTTACCTATTATGGACTTAAAGGATACTTAGCTACAATTTTATCAGCAGATGAAGCAAAATTAGTTGGAGAACAAGCCTCAGGAACTGGATGGATTGGCGGAAGTGATGCCGAAACTGAAGGTGTTTGGAAATGGGTTACAGGTCCTGAAGCAGGAACTATTTTTTGGAATGGAAATGCAAATGGCTCAACTCCTAATTTTGCGTTTTGGAACACCGGAGAACCAAATCAGCAAGGCGATGAAGATTATGCTCATATTACACAACCTGGAGTTGGAATTAGAGGTTCGTGGAACGACCTCTCAAACACAGGTGATTCTTCCGGTAATTACCAGCCAAAAGGATATGTTGTTGAGTTTGGAGGAATGCCTGGAGAAGCCCCAATAAAAATTGCAGTCAGTACAAAAATTACAATACCAATTGCAACGCCCGCTGCAAATCCAAATCCAGTTTGTGATTCTGGAAGTTTTACTCTTAGCGCGACAGCAACTACTGGAGCTACAATTAGCTGGTATGACGCCGCAACGGGAGGAAATTTATTAGGAACTGGAGCTACTTACACGACTCCAACAATAAACACCACGACAACTTATTATGTTGATGCAGGTTGCGAATCAAATCGTAAATCTGTTGTTGCAACCATAAATCAAACTCCAAATAATCCGACTGCAACCAATACAACAGTTTCTCGATGTGGGGCAGGAACTGTAACTGTTGAAGCTTCATCCAATATTGGACTAATAAATTGGTTTACAACATCAACTGGAGGAATAAGCATTTTTACAGGAACAAGTTTTACAACTCCTACTATTTCATCAAACACAACTTATTATGCAGAGGCTTCAAATAACGGATGTATTAATGCCAATCGAGTTGCAGTAAATATTATAATTTACACACCGCCCGTTGTTACTGATGAAGCGTTAACTTTATGTCAATTCGAAACTATAACATTAGATGCTGGAATTTCCGGAATGAATTATCTTTGGTCTAATGGAGCAACTACGCAAACCATTGTTGCTAATTTTGGCGGAACTTATACTGTAGATGTTACCACTCCTGCTCCTGAAAGCTGTAGCAACAGAAAAACTATTGTCGTTGAAGAACATAAAATTCCGCAAATTGATCGTGTAGATGTTGAAGGAACTAGAGCTATTATTTATCCTGTTAAAGCCGAAGACTATTTTGAATATTCAGTAGATGGCATTAGCTATCAGGATTCGAATATTTTTTATGATGTCCCTGGAGGATTACAAACTGCATACGTAAGAGAAAAAAGCGGTTGCGGTGAACATACAAAACAATTTGTAGTGTTGGTTTTCCCTCCTTTCTTCACGCCTAACAATGATACTTACAATGATGTTTGGGAAGTTACAGGAATGGAAAATTATCCACAAGCACAAGTAACCATTTTCGATCGATACGGAAAACTGGTTGCGCTATTAAGCAAATCAAAAATGAGTTGGGATGGCACTGCAAATCAAGTTCAGCTACCTTCTTCAGATTATTGGTATGCTTTAAAAATAGATGACACAATGCCGATTTTAAGAGGTCATTTTACCTTGAAGAGATAATTTTTAATTTAGAAAATGTGGCAATTTGATAATTAGATAATTCCAAAAAATGCAGAAATAATTGTCTAATTGACTCATTTTCTAATTATCTAATTAATTGCAGCTTCTTCTGGATTTCGCTTAAAATAAAAGTATAGTCTTCGTGTTTTTTTACAAAATCACGATCCGAAACATCAATGATTAAAACATTCAAATCGGTTTGAGATTTTATATATTCTAAATACCCATTATTGATTTTTTCTAAATAAGAAGCTTCGATATTCTGTTCGTAAGTACGTCCGCGTTTTTTGATATTCTGCAAAAGACGTTCTGTATTTTGATACAAATAAATATACAAATCTGGTTTTGGCATTTCTTTGTAAATGATATCGAATAAATTTCTGTACAAACGATATTCATCTTCCTGCAACGTAATTTTAGCAAAAATCAGTGATTTAAAAATATGATAATCGGCTACAATAAAATCTTTAAACAAATCAAATTGCGCCAAATCATCTGACAATTGCTGGTAACGATCGGCCAAAAAAGACATTTCTAAAGGAAAAGCAAATCTATTTTGATCTTTGTAAAATTTAGGTAAAAACGGATTATCAGCAAATCTTTCTAAAACCGTTTTTCCATTAAAATCTTCAGCAATTTTATGGACTAAAGTTGTTTTTCCTGCACCAATATTTCCTTCAAAAGCAACATAATTAAATTGATTTAAAGGAATTTCGTCAAGCGGACTTTTCAAATCCTGAACAATTGTACAAACACTTTCATCGGGTGAATTGACAATTAACTCAGAAATTGTTTTTTGTAAAATTGGATGTTTCCAAGTTAATTTCAAATCCTGAATGGGCAGTAAAACAAAATTTCTATTCTGCATTAAAGGATGCGGCACCTGAAGTTTTTCTGAATCGATAATTTCATCATCAAAAACAATCAAATCAACATCTATAATTCTAGATTGATATCCTTCTTGATTCGAACGGATTCGTCCCAGTTCTTTTTCAACTTTTAAAATCTGATTCAGAATCTTTTGCGCAGAAGAATTGGTGTATAAAAGAAGTGCACAATTATAAAAAGCATCACTTTCAAAACCCCACGCAGGAGTTTCATAAAGTTTTGAAACCTTGATAACAGTCCCAACTTTTTGATGGATTAAATCAATACAATTTTGAATGTTTTCTAGTCTGCTGCCTTGGTTGCTGCCTATCGATAAAACGACTTGATGCTGTAATTTCATAATTATTGCAAATTAACTAAAACTATTTTAGAATTAACCAATATATTTGTGAAACGACGTCTGGATTTAATCATAATTTTTAGAAGTCTAATTTGTAACATTTTGCTCTTTTTAGCTACTTATTAAAAAAATATAAACATGAAGTTTTTAGGAAATGTACTTGCCACAATAATTGGTCTTTTTGTATTTATGATGCTCTTCTTTTTTGGAGTAATTTTTATCGGCGCTCTTTTTGGCAGTGACGATACGGTTTCTGTTAAATCTGATTCGGTGATCGAATTGAATTTAAAAGAAATAAAAGACGATTACGCAGGGAAATATAAAGATCCTTGGGTAAGCGTCTTCTCAGACAAAAAAGATATAGGTTTAACAGATGTCATCAATGCAATTGAAGCCGCAAAAACAGATGACAACATTAAAGGAATTTCTATTCTAAATGATGAATCTTCTCTTGGTCTTGCACAATATAAAGATTTGAGAAATGCTCTAGAAAGCTTCAAAAAATCAGGAAAATTTGTTTGGGCTTACGCGAATACCTATACACAAAAAGAATATTATTTAAACTCTGTTGCCAATACTATTTATTTGAATCCGGCGGGAGATTTAGACTTTAAAGGACTTTCGTCTGAAGTAATGTTTTTTAAAGATTTTCAAGATAAATCGGGCATTCACATGGAAGTGATTCGTCACGGAAAATACAAAAGTGCCGTTGAACCTTTCTTAGAAAACAAAATGAGTGATGCCAATAGAGAACAAATGACAGCACTTTTAAACTCTATTTGGTCAACTGTTTCATCTGACATCTCTAAAAGCAGAAATATTCCGTTACCAAAATTAAACGAAATTGCCAACGGACTTTTGGCGAGAACTCCAGAAATGGCAAAACAACAAGGATTAGTTGATATTGTTGCTTATGAAGATGTTTACCACAATGCCATTAGAAAAGCGTTGAAAGTAAAAGAAGATGAAAAATACAATAAAATATCGATCTCAGATTACACACAAAATAATGTGACTACAGCTTTAGCCAATACTTCGAGTGATCAAATTGCTATTATTTACGCTCAAGGCGAAATTGGAAGCGGTGAAGGTGATGTAAATACAATCGGAGAAGGTTCGATGCGTCGTTCTTTGCAAGAAGCAAGAAGAAATGACGATGTTAAAGCAATTGTGCTTAGAATTGATAGTCCAGGCGGAAGCGCCTTAACTTCTGATTTAATCTGGAGAGAAATTGAAATTACTAAAAAAGTAAAACCTGTAGTAGTTTCTATGGGTAATTACGCAGCTTCTGGCGGTTATTATATTGCTTGCAACGCGAATAAAATATTTGCAGAAAACAATACTATTACAGGATCTATCGGAGTTTTTGGAATATTACCAAATTTCAGTCCGCTTGCTAATAAATTAGGAATCAATTCTGAGCAGGTTAAAACTCATGAAAATGCTGCAAATTACAGTCCGTTTTTACCTATTGATGAAAAATTCAAAGCTTTTACTTTAGAAGGAGTTGAAAAAATTTACAACACTTTTGTCACGCACGTTGCTGAAGGAAGGAAAATGACTTTCGATCAAGTTGACGCTATTGCACAAGGAAGAGTTTGGTCTGGAACAGAAGCTTTAAAATTAGGATTAGTAGACAAAATTGGAGGTTTGAATGATGCTATTGCTGAAGCTGCCAGAATTGCTAAAATAAAAACATACAACACGCAAAATTATCCTGAATACGAAAAGACTTTTAACGATTTGCTTTCAGGTTTGCCTTTTGCAAAATCTAAAGAAGCTTTCTTAAAAGAAGAAATTGGAGAAGAAAACTACCTACTTATCGAACAGGTTAAAAAACTTCAGAAACAAAAAGGTATTCAAGCTATAATGCCATACGGAATCAACATTTATTAATTGGATTAAGAGATGAACAAAATAATTCTTTTTTTAACGGTTTTGTGTTTGAGCGTTTTAAATGCTCAAACCAAAAAAGACATTACTTTTAAGGAAGCTCCAGCGGTACTTAAAATCAACAATGACCAAATATTTGGCACATTGACAACGCCAGATTTAACCAAGAAAATTCCAGTTGCATTAATTATTGCTGGTTCTGGCCCAACGGACAGAAACGGAAATAACCCGATGATGAAAAACAATTCGTTAAAAATGCTGGCAGAAGAATTAGCCAAAAACGGAATTGCATCATTGAGATATGATAAAAGAGGCATTGGTGAAAGTAAACCTGCAGGAGGATCTGAAAGCAGTTTGGTTTTTGAAAACTATATTCAAGACGCAAAAAGCTGGATTAATTATTTAAAACAAGACAAACGTTTTTCGAAAGTCATTATAATTGGTCATAGCGAAGGTTCATTAATCGGAATGACGGCCAGCGCAAAAGCTGACAAATTTATTTCGATTGCAGGCGCAGGCGAACCAGCAGATCAAATTATAAAAACACAGATTGCTGCAAAATCAATGAAACCGTTAGAAGACATGACTTTTCCGATTATTGACAGTTTGAAAAACGGATTTCAAGTAAAAAAAGTAGATCCGATGCTAAATGCGCTTTTCAGACCAAGCATTCAACCTTATTTAATCTCTTGGTTCAAATACAATCCGCAGAAAGAAATAAGCAAACTCACGATTCCGATTTTGATTTTACAAGGAAATAATGATTTACAAATTGCTGTTAAAGATGCAGAAAATTTATCTAAAGCTAATAAAACTGCAGAAATGGTAATTATTGACAAGATGAACCATATGATGAAAATAATCGATGGCGATCAAAATGCAAACATGGCAAGTTATAATAACGAAACACTTCCGCTCTCAGAAAAACTTATCGAGAAGATTGTTTCATTTATTCAGAAATAAATGAAATAAATAAGCTGTAAAATCCGTTTGAAACTATTTCAAGCGGATTTTTTTATTTAACAAAATAAGTATTATTCTTACATTTTTAAGAAAACTTTATCTTCAAACTCTTGTAAAAAAAACTATTTTTGCAAGGTCGATTTTTAAGAAACCCTCAAATCTAATTATATGCTAAAGAAAGTTTTAAAAATAAGTGCCATCGTTATTGTGGTATTTGTTGTCGCATTATTTGCCTTACCTTTTTTATTTAAAGATCAGATCAAAGCCAAAATTGTAGAGGCTATTAACGAAAGCGTTGATGCTAAAGTAAGTTTTGCAGATGCTGATTTAAGTTTGTTTAAAAATTTCCCAAATGCAACAGTTGGGATCGAAAAACTGGTTATTATAAACAAAGCTCCTTTTGAAGGCGAAACTTTAGTTTCGCTTGGCGAATTGAATTTGAAAATGAGTGTTAAAGAACTTTTCAAAGGAAAAGAAGAACCTCTAAACATTCAAGGAATTAGTTCTACAAACGGATTAGTAAACATTATTTTTAATAAAGATGGTGTCGGAAACTTCGATATTGCGTTAAAAGACAAAAAAGATGGCAAGAAAGATGATGGAGCAAGCAAACCGCTTTCTTTAAAAATTCAAAACTATAAAATTGAGAATTTCACTTTCAGATATATCGATCAAGGTTCTAAAATTAAAATGGTAATTGACAGTTTAAACCACGAAGGAACTGGCGATTTTACCAATTCAAAACTAGATTTGAATACAAAAACTACTGCGAAAGTTTCATTAGACATGGATAAAATGAATTACATGAAAAATGTAAAATTGACTTTAGACGCAGTTTTAGGAATTGATTTGGATAAAAGCAAATATACTTTTAAAGAAAATAAAGCTTTAATCAACCAATTGCCTTTAGAATTTGACGGATTTATTCAAATGGCAGAAAAAGCGCAGATTTACGATTTGAAATTTAAAACGCCAACTTCATCGTTTACCAATTTCTTAGGTTTAATTCCTTCTGCTTATTCTTCAAGTTTAAATGGTGTAAAAACTACTGGAGATTTTACCGTAAAAGGTTTTGCTAAAGGCGAATTGACAGAAACTACAGTTCCTAAATTTAACGTAGAAATTGCCTCAAACAATGCTTCTTTCCAATATCCGAACCTTCCAAAATCGGTTCAGAATATTGTAATTGATACTAAAATCATCAACGAAACTGGAATTTTAAATGACACTTACGTGAATTTAGATAAGCTGTCTTTTAGAATCGATCAAGATGTTTTTAACGCTAAAGCGAATATTAAAAACATAACTGTAAATCCAATTGTAGATGCGGCTTTAAAAGGAACAATCAACTTGGCGAATCTTTCAAAAGCATATCCAATTAAAATGGATAAACCTTTGGCAGGTATTTTAAAAGCAGATGTTACTACCAATTTTGATATGGCTTCTGTAGAAAAAAGTCAATATCAAAACATCAAAAATGCGGGTACAATGAGTTTGTCAGGATTTAAATATACTGACGAAAACAATAAATCAATGAACATTAGTACGGCTTTGGTTGAATTCAATCCGAGCACTATTAACTTGAAACAGTTTAATGCTACAACTGGAAAAAGTGATATCGCAATAAATGGAGTTTTGGAGAATTTCTATGGTTTTATGTTTAAAAAACAAGAACTGAAAGGAAACTTCAATATGAGTTCAAATCAATTGGCGGTTGATGATTTTATGACTGCTGGAGAACCTGCAAAAGCAGAAACCAAAACTGCGGCAAAACCAGCAGAAGCAATGAAAATTCCAGCTTTCTTAAATTGTACAATTAATGCAAAAGCGACAACGGTTTTATACGACAATTTAAAATTAAAAGATGTTTCTGGAAGATTGCTTGTTAAAGACGAAAAAGCAACTTTAGAAAACTTTAAAACTAATATTTTTGGAGGATCAATTGGTCTTAACGGAGCTGTTTCTACCAAAGAAAAAGTGCCAACATTTGATATGAATTTAGGTTTCAACCAAGTTGATATTGCACAAACTTTTACACAATTGGATATGATGAAAAAAATCGCTCCAATTGCTGGAATCATAAACGGGAAATTGAACTCAACTATTAAATTGAATGGAAATTTGGATGCTAAAGAATTAACACCAGATTTAAAATCAATTTCTGGAGATTTAATTGGGCAATTACTTTCTACAACTGTAAACTCTCAAAATTCAACTTTACTTAAAGCTTTAAGTTCAAATGTAAAATTTGTTGATTTAAATAAAGTGAATTTAAATGATATTAAAGCCGCTTTGACTTTTGATAATGGAAAAGTAAACATCAAACCTTTTGACATTAAATACCCAGACATTAAAGTAACTGTTGGCGGAACTCATGGTTTTGACCAAACGATGAATTACAACTTAAAATTTGATGTTCCGGCTAAATATTTAGGAACTGAAGCGAATAATTTAATTGCTAAATTATCTCCTGCCGATGCTGCTAAATTGGATAACATTCCGATTAATGCAACTTTGACTGGAAACTTCTCAAATCCTAAAGTAAGTACAGATATGAAAACAGCTGTAAGCAGTTTAACGACTCAATTGGTTAATCAGCAGAAAGAAAAACTGACTCAAAAAGGAACCGCGGCGCTTACTGATTTAATCAATAAAAACACAAAAGCGAAAGATACAACGCAAGCTGCAAAAACAGAAAAAGAGCAAAAAACACAAGAAGTTACTAAAAAAGCAAACGATTTATTGAATGGTCTTTTTAAGAAAAAGAATCCGTAACCTAAGATACTAAGACGCTAAAGTTCTAAGTTACTAAACTTTTTTAGCTAACTTTAATTAGCTAAATAAAAAAATCCTGTTCTTGATTTCTCTTGAACAGGATTTTCTTTTTTGTTTATTTTGAACTCTACTTTTTTAGAATTTCTTTTATGGCTTTTATAAAATCTGGAATTCCTAAAACATTGGTATCTAAACCTACACTTCCATTTCCGTAAGGTTCATATTTTTTTAGATTTGAAACCGAAAATAAACCTGCTGTTGGAGCTTTTGAAGCACTAGATAAATGCATAATTCCACTGTCTGCGCCTACAAAAACAGCTACGTTTGCTAAAACAGAACCAATTTCGCGAACATCTTTACTGTAAAAAGAAGGTGCTTGAAAATCAATTTGTGATACATTTTCTACTGGTAATACTTCAAAAATATTTTCGTCTGGAAATTCATTTTTCAAAGCAGAATAGAATTCTGCCCACCAAGTCGGTTTGTAACATTTTTCTCCTGTCGCGTAAGTAAAAATAGCAATTGATCTTTTGCTTGGGTCAATAATTTTATCTAAAATTTGTTTTCCGTTTGCAATTTCTGCTTCTGATAATTTTAAATCTAAAAGTGCAATTGGTTCATTTTTATCTTCAATACCAACTTCGCTTAAATAATGTCTAAAATTGTAAACTGGGTATTTTGCAATATGATCGTAATCTTTGTGTTCAAGAGTGACACCTTCGGGAAGATTTCCAAAAAATTTATATTTAGCAGTCGAAAACTTTACGCCAAGTCTTCCTGATGAAGAATTTTGATCGACATTTATCGCAACGTCATATTTTTGTTTTCTAATTAATGTCCAAACCTTAAAGTATTTTACCAATTCTTTAAAAGGCTTTTTTGGAAGATGAATAATCTTGTCTACATTATCGTATTTTTCAAAAACAATTGGAGCAAGAGTTCCTTTTACAAATACATCAATTTTACAATTGGGAAAAGTAGCAGTAACTTCTTGAATAAGCGGGGTAATTAAAAGCAAATTACCAAGTCTGCCGTTTGGTCTGCAGATTAATACTTTTTTAATTTTTGACGTATCTATCCTTTCGCCCTTACTATTATTGGCGCTGCCAATATTCTTAGTTAAAGTACGCATAAGGCTTCGCCTGACAATGTTAACTTTTTTTAAGTTACTCATTCATTAAATAATTTTAGGATTAAATAGTGTTTTTTATTGTAATAGTTTGGTATAGAACTATTTCAAAACTACATTAATTATTTTCTAAAATTAAATTCTTTGAATAAGCGAACATTACAAAATTGTAAAGAAATCTATCAAAATTCACATCATTTAATCCTGAAAACGGATTAAAAATACAAAAATTATGATTTCATTAACAATTACTAGACGGTTTCCGCAAAATAATAGACGAAGAGTTGATTACACTAGACGTTTATTGTTACAACATATCCTTCTGAACCTCGAATATTAAAAACCGTTCCGTTTTCGAATAATAAATATTGCCCTTTTATTCCAGTTAATTTTCCTGTAAAAGAAGGCGTTTTATCCAAGTTTAAACTATTTACTTTCGCCGGATAAGTTAAAACTGGATATTGTAAATCGTACAAATCATCTTTTTGAGCATAAAAATAATCTTTTACTTCTGCCGGAATTAAACTTTCTACTTTAGCTTTTTCGGCAATTAAATCGAACGTTTCTACAGCATTTTGAAGCATTTTTCTCCAATTGGTTTTATCTGTGTAATGATCTTTTAGAGCTACCTCTGTAATTCCTGCCAAATAACGATTTGGAACCTCAACAATAGCAATAGCTTGAGAAGCGCCTTGATCTATCCAACGGGTTGGAACTTGCGTTTTGCGTGTTACACCAACTTTTATTTCAGATGCAACAGCTAAATATACAATATGCGGCTGAAGCTGTACTTTAGATTCGTAGTCTAAATCTCTATCTGCAATTCCTAAGTGCGCCGTACTCAATTCTGGTCGCATAATCCAATCTCCAACAGCTGGACTAGAATAAAAACAATCATAACAAAAACCTTGTCGATATATTTTTTTCTTTTTACCGCAATTCAAACACTGAAAACCGACAAAGTTAATTTCAATTTCTTTATTTAATAATTGATTGACGTTGAGAAAACTATCTTCAAAAACCAAATAATATTGAATTGGAGCTCCTAGTTCAGTTTGCATTTTTGTCAGTACACCTTGATATTGCATTCGTATTTTTATTTATTATTGCTGATTTAGACTTATCAAAAGAATTAAAATTTTTTGTGTTAAAATTCGACTTATTAGGTAGAATCTTTACTTCAAATCGGATGGTTTTTTACAAAAAAACATTATTTTTGATATGAAGACAAAGTTACTATTTGTCTATCGATATTCAAATTTTAAGTTTTTAGTTTTTACATGAATTGTGAGATTTAAAACCTAAAATCAGTTAACTAAAAACCAAATTCATGCCTTTATCTATAATCAATTCGTTTGCATCTTGGGTTCTTAAACAAAGAATTCATCAAATAGAACTTTTTTTAAAATACCCAAATGAAGTTCAAGAAGAATTATTGCATAACTTATTGACGGCATCAGAAAATACAGTTATTGGAAAACAATATGAATTTTCGAGTATCAATTCTTATCAAACATTTACAGAGAGAGTTCCAATTTCAACTTACGAAGAATTACAACCGCTTATAGAACGCACGCGTTTAGGCGAGCAAAACGTTTTTTGGGAAACACCAATTAAATGGTTTGCAAAATCGAGCGGAACTACAAACGCTAAAAGTAAATTTATTCCGGTAAGTAACGAAGCTTTAGAAGATTGTCATTATAAAGGAAGCAAAGATTTGTTATGTCTTTATTTGAATAATAATGAAGATTCTGAATTGTTTTTAGGAAAAAGCCTTCGCTTGGGCGGAAGTTCTCAGATTTATGAAAACAACAATACTTTCTTCGGAGATTTATCAGCAATTTTAATTGAAAATATGCCTATTTGGGCCGAATTTAGCAGTACGCCGAGCAGTAAAACTTCGTTAATGAGCGAATGGGAAACTAAAATGGCCGCGATTATCAATGAAACTAAAAATGAAAACGTAACCAGTTTTGCTGGAGTTCCTTCTTGGATGCTGGTTTTAATGAATAAAGTTTTAGAAAATACAGGCAAACAGAGTTTATTGGAAATTTGGCCGAATCTTGAAGTTTATTTTCACGGAGGTGTAAGTTTTTCTCCGTACAAAGAACAATACAAGAAAATTTTACCAAGTAAAGATTTTAAATATTACGAAATCTATAATGCTTCTGAAGGTTTCTTCGCCATTCAGGATTTGAATAATTCGAGCGATTTATTGCTGATGCTGGATTACGGAATTTTCTACGAATTTATTCCGATGGATACTTTTGCAACGCCAAACCAAAAAGTAGTTCGTTTAGCAGATGTTGAATTAAACAAAAATTACGCTATTGTTATTACAACCAATTCTGGTTTATGGCGTTATTTAATTGGCGATACGGTTCGATTTACTTCTTTAAATCCGTATCGAATTCGAGTTACGGGAAGAACCAAACATCATATTAATGTTTTTGGTGAAGAATTAATGGTTGAAAATACCGATCAGGCAATTGCAAAAGCGTGTCAAGTAACAGAAACGGAAGTTATCGATTATACGGTTGCTCCTATTTTTATGCAAGACAAAGAAAAAGGCGCACACGAATGGATGATCGAATTCAAGAAAAAACCTGCTGATGTTGGACTTTTCCAAAAAGTTCTCGATGAAACTTTGCAAACTTTAAATTCTGATTACGAAGCGAAACGCTATAACAATATGACTTTAAATCCTTTGGTGATTAATGTTGCCAGAGAAAACCTTTTTTATGATTGGCTGAAAGAAAGAGACAAATTAGGCGGACAACATAAGATTCCGAGGCTTTCGAATCAGAGAGATTATTTGGAGCAATTGAAGGAAATGTGTTAATTTATATCTAGTGTTTTGATCAAGAAATTTTTATCTAAAAGAGAAATTGAGATTAAAATCTTCATTGCTCTAATTTTAATACTTATTTTCAGTTGCTGCTCTCATTCAAAGTTTGGAAGTGATCAGGCAGAATTTGAATTAAAACATGCTTTAGAAGAACCAAGTCGGGACAATTTTGTTGATAACAAAAAAATACTTATTAAGGATAACCAAACTGCAGTCAAAATCGCAGAGCCTATTCTTTTTAATATTTATGGAGAAGATGAAATTACTCATCAAAAACCTTATGAAGTAAATCTAATTTACAATCATTATGTTATTAACGGAACGTTAATGTGGGGAGAACAGGGCGGAACATTTCTAATTATAATTGATGCAAGGAATGCAAAAGTTTTAAAAATCAGTCATTCCAAATAACTATTTAATTTTCTTAAATAAAAATTATACAAAATGAAGGATACCAAATTCAGCGATATGACTACTGAAGAGCTGATTAAAAATCAGAAGACATTGAAAACGGTGAATACTATTTTTGCTGTCGTATTATTTATGTTGTTTGCCCTTAATATTTTCATTGTTTTTATGAAAGGTTTTAGCGCGATGAATGTTGTTCCGATTGCTTTGCTTCCAATTCTTTTTTTGAATTTGAGTAATTTAAAAGAGATTAAGAAAGAATTAGAATCGAGAAAATAAATATTAGGCTTTTATTATAAAAATATCAGATGAAAAATAATATAATTTTACTCTTTTTACTTCTTTCATTTGCAATAAATGCTCAAAAAAACACAACCGATTTTTCTACAAATATTCCTAAAACAATAAATCTATATAGAGAGTTATTTTTAGCAAAAAATTTTGAGTCTCTTTCAGATTTTGGGTCTCCAAAATTAATTGAACATCTAAGCACAAAACAAGATTTAGTATATTTAATGACAGAATTAAATAACTTTTTAGAATCGAAAGGTGCAAAAATCTCAAATATAATCTTTGGCGAAAACTCAGAAATAATCAAATACAATACAGAACTACAATGTTCAATTCCATTTATTTTAGAACTAGAAGACAGTTCTAAAAAAACCTTCATTACATCAGGTTTAGCTTTAGTTTCATTCAATAATGGAAAATCCTGGTTTTTTACTTTTAAAGTTGATAAAGACAATAGTAAAAATAACCAAATTTTAGGACTTGATAATAATATCGTAATTCCAGAAAGATCACAAAAATTTACAAGCAAGTAGTTCTTACAAACTTAAAAACCGCTAATTCCACTAAGCCCGCATGAGGGATAGAAGTGGAAATCCTTTTGTGCCGGGGTTCGGCACAAAAGATTGGAACGGATAGCCCGACCCGGAGGGACATGCCCAAATAAAAAACCTCAGCTCTTTTAATAAGACTGAGGTTTTTGTTTTTATTTTGATTGTCGAGTTTTTTGTGGAGATTTCTCCTTCGTCGAAATGACAAAATTGTCTTGAGCCCTTCGACTTCGCTCAGGGTGACAATTGTATTACATCATATCAATATACCTATCGTGGTAACCTAAAAGGTATAAAACACCATCAAGTCCTAAACTTGAGATCGAAGTTGAAGCGCTTTCTTTTACTTTTGGCTTTGCGTGAAAAGCGATTCCAAGACCAGCTAAATTTAGCATTGGCAAATCGTTTGCACCGTCTCCAACTGCAATAGTTTGGTTAATGTGAATGCCTTCTTTTTCGGCAATTGCTTTTAAGTATTCGGCTTTTTTCTGACCGTCTACAATATCACCAATATATTTACCCGTTAGTTTTCCGTCTTTTATCTCTAATTTATTGGCGTGAACGTAATCGATTCCTAATTCTTTTTGAAGATATTCTCCAAAATAAGTAAATCCTCCAGAAAGAATTGCGGTTTTATAACCGTAGTATTTTAAGGCTTTCATTAAACGATGTGCGCCTTGTGTGATTGGTAAATTGATGGCAACATTTTGTAAAACTTCTTCGCTAAGACCTTCTAACAAAGCCATACGTTTTTTGAAACTTTCGTTGAAGTCAATTTCACCGTTCATAGCAGATTCTGTAATAGCGCGAACTTGATCGCCTACTCCATTTAATTCTGCCAATTCGTCTATAACTTCGGTTTGGATTAAAGTTGAATCCATATCGAAGCAAACCAGACGGCGATTTCTTCTGTAAATATTATCTTCTTGAAAAGAAATATCGACATTCAGCGTTCTGGAAATTTCCATAAAACTTGCCGTCATGATAATCTTGTTTACAATTTCGCCCGTTACAGACAATTGAATACAAGAACGCGGATATTCTTCTTTTTCGACAACAGAAGTTCTTCCCGTTAATCGGATAATAGAATCGATATTTAGGTTTTGATCTGACATAATTTGGGTAACTGCAGACAATTGAGACGCTGCCAATTTTTCACCCAAAATGTTGATAATGTAACGTTGTTTAGATTGTGATTTTACCCATGTTTCGTAGTCTTCGATAGAAATCGGAATAAATTTTACTTTGATTTCCAATTCGTAAGCCTTAAACAGTAAGTCTTTTAAAACTGGTGCAGAAGAAGATCCTGCAGCGATTTCGAACAAAATTCCTAAAGAAAGTGTATCGTGAATATCGGCTTGACCAATATCTAAAATATTAGCGTCGTAAGCTGCCAAAACAGCTGTTAAACCTGCTGTAACTCCAATTTTATCGTGTCCAGAAACTTTTAATAAAATTATCTCTTTATCTTCTGCTGCCATTTTATCTTTCTTGATTTTTGAAGCGACAAAAATCGACAATCTATTGTTGATAAAAAAGAATAATCCTTGTTTTTTTGAAATGAAAAAGCACATTTTCATGTGCTTTTTAAAGTAATTTAACAATTATGTTCTACTATTAAAATAACATAACTTTAAAACTCTCCAGATGGCGGATTCTCATCAAAATTAACCATCCAATTTACGCCAAACTTATCTTTAAACATTCCGAAGTAAGCGCCCCAGAAAGTTTTGTTCATTGGCATTTCTACTTTTCCTCCAGCTGAGAGTCCGTTAAAAATTCGGTCTGCTTCTTCTGTGCTTTCTGTATTGATAGAAATCGAGAAATTATCTCCAAAACCTACATCGCCATATCTTGGATGGCTGTCGCTTCCCATTAAAATAGTATTTCCAATTGGAAGTGAAACGTGCATAACTCGGTTCAGCGCTTCTTCTGAAAGTACTTCCCCTTCTTCTGCTGGCGCATCTTTATATTTTCCTATGTACGGAAAATCTCCACCAAAAACTGATTTGTAAAACAAGAATGCTTCTTCGCAAGTTCCGTTAAACATTAAATAAGGATTAATTGCTGCCATTTTTTTAATTGTTAGTTGTTAATTGTAAATTGTTAATGTCTTTTCAAATTATCTAAAAATCTTGCTTCTTGCTTCTATTTTTCTATTCTTCAGACAATTCTTTTATTATTTCCAGTCCTTTCGGAAAAGCATCTTTAAAATAATCAATGTGTTTTTCGATTACATCTACTTCTGTATGAAGATTTACAACGCCGTCTTTTTGAGTTAATTTGTAGGTTTCCATTGAACCGCTCCATTTTTCAGTTTCCTCATTTGGAGGTACTTCTTTAGAATCTTTAATTTCGCCAATGTGCTTAAAAGCCATATATTCGTTCGGAATTTTAGTTTCAATAAGACTATTCATTCCTTCTGCTCCGCCTGGCCCTAAAAAATAAATTTTATCGCCTTCGTTCCAATTCGATACGGCGTAACTTCCTTCAGCAAAAACGCTTGTCCATTTTCTGTATGTTACGTCATCCCATAAAACCTTCCAGATTTTTTCTTTAGAAGCTTTTATATCTATATTAAATACTAATTTTTCCATCTTAACTTGGTAATTTACTAAAGTCCATAAATAAAACATTCCAACGATGACCGTCCAAATCGGCAAAACCACAGCCGTACATCCAACCTTGGCTTTCAGCTGGAGGAGCAAAAACAGTTCCGCCGGCTTCTTCCACTTTTTTAGCTAATTCGTCTACTTCTTCTCTGTTTTCTGCATCGATCGAAATCAAAACCTCAGAGCTAGATTTCGTATCTGTAAGACCATTTTGTGAAAAACTTGAAAAAAGCATTTCTTCAAAAAGCATTACTACAAAATGTCCTTCACCTACAACCATGCACGTCGAACTTGGCGTATCATGCTGTTCATTAAACGAAAAACCTATTTTCCAGAAAAAATCTTTCGCTTTAGCCACATCCTTTACAGGAAGATTCAACCATATTTGTTTTGTCATTTTTTGTTTTTTTTTGTTGGGTTAGATATTTATTTTTTTTCTTTTTTTAAACCATATAAGTAATGTAAGTTAATTTTAAGTATATAATCTTTGAACCTTTGTCACTTTGCGCCTTTGAACCTTAATTAGCTTCAACGTAATTTTTAAAATTATCTAAAATTGCCTGCCAGCCTGCGCGCTGCATTTCTTCTGGATTTTGCGATTCTGGATCGAAACTTTCAATTATTTCAATTCCTTCTGGAGTTTCCGTAAAGGTGATTTCAGTTTTTCTTCCATCTCCCATTGTATAATTGATCGCTTGTTTTTCTTTCACTAAAGTATATTCTCCACCAAAATCAAAACTCATGCTACCATCTTTTGGCGCCATAGTTGTCGTGAATTTCCCTCCTTCTCTTAAATCATTTTCTGCTTTTGGCGTATGCCAATCTGGAGAAGCAAAAGCCCATTTTGTAATATGTTCTGGAGCATTCCAGAAATTCCATACTTTATCTAACGATGCATTTACGGTGCTTTTTATTGTTATCATTATTCTTGTTTTTATATTTATAAAATTGATTTATTTCTTAAAATGATTCGACGTAGTTTTTAAAGTTTTGAATAATTGCAGAACAAAATTGTTGTTCCAAATCTGCGTTTTCTGATGTTGTTGGCTCAAATGTTTCTGTAATTCTTACTGCATCATTTTCGGTTTCAAAACATACGCTTGCGGTTCTATTGTCAAAAAGTTTATATTCGATTAGTGAAAACTTTTCTATTTTAGTATAAATACCTTCAAAGTCAAAACTATCGCTTCCGTCTTTAAGAGCCATAGTAAATTTAAATTTACTTCCTACTTTCAAATCATTTTCGGCATAAGGAGTATGCCAATCCAGAGAAGCATTATTCCAATTCATAATATGTTCGGGCGATGTCCACAATTTCCAAACTTTTTCTATTGAGGCATTTATAGTGTTTTGAACTTTTATCATGTCTTTAGCTTAATTTACATATTCTCAGGAATCTGACTTTCATCCATATAGAAAATTTCCCAATGATGCCCGTCTAAGTCAAGGAAAGTTCTTTGATACATCCATCCATAATCCTTTGCCGGAATATAATCTATTCCGCCAATCTTAACAGCTTTCGCTATCATTTCATCTACTTGTTCACGAGAATCTAGGGAAATCGAAATAAGAACTTCGCTTGTTGTAGTAGCATCACAAATTTGCTTATTGGTAAAGGTTTTATAAAACTCTTCAACCAAAAGCATCACAAATATATTTTCGTCAATAACTATGCAAGCTCCCTTTTCATTTGTAAATTTTGGATTGGTAGAAAAACCTATTCCATTATAAAAAGCTACTGCCTTGTTTAAATCTTTTACGGCAAGATTTAAGAAGATTTTTGTTTTCATCTTTATAAAATTACGAATTATTTAAAGCAAATTTAATTTTTTAAGATTAGTTTAAAATGCCAATAAAAGTCATTTTTAGGGGCATATAAGACAAATTGCTTATTTTTGTCTTGATGTGAAATTTCAAAAACAATCAAAATCATGAGCAAGAAATTAGGATTAATCGTGCCTCACGACTATAAATTATTAAGTATTGCGGCTATTTTAGAAGTATTCGAAACGACCAATAAATTGACTTCGGGAATCGAAAAACCATTCGAAATCATGATTTTTCAATCTAATGAACAATCGGATCAAGGAAATATTTTTGGTTATACTTCAAACGAAATTGAAACTTCAGATATTGTTTTAGACCTCATTTTGATTCCAGCTTTTACGACTGACAATATGAGCGAAATGATTAAAAAGAATAGAAATTTTATTCCGTGGTTACAAAAACAACATCAAAACGGAGCCGAATTAGCCAGTTTTTGTACGGGAGCATTTTTATTTGCCGCTTCAGGTTTACTGAACGAAAAATTAGCCACAACACATGTAGACGCTTGCAGCGCTTTTACAAAAGCATTTCCGATGGTAAAATTAAAAGCAGAAGAAACCTTAACAGCCGATGGAAGTTTATACACCAGCGGCGGATCGACCTCAACTTTTCATTTATTGATTCTTTTGGTTCAAAAATTCTGTGGCAACGAAATGGCAGTAAATATTGCCAAAATCTTTTCTATTGACTTAAACCGTTATAAACAAAGTTATTTCAGCACTTTCAGACCCAATCATTTACACAACGATTCTTTAGTTGCCATGTTGCAGCAAAAAATTGAAAACCAATATCATTCGATAGAAAAACTAGAAGAAATTACCAAAGACATTCCGACAAGTGCGAGAAACATGACACGCCGTTTTAAACAAGTGACAGGAATTCCGCCAATTGAATATCTGCAAAATATAAGAGTTGAAAGTTCAAAGAAATACCTGGAACAAACACAGCTTTCGATTTCAGAAATTATTGAGAAAACAGGTTATAACGACCCAAAAGCTTTTAGAAAAGTATTCTATAAAATGGTTGGAATGAAACCAATTGAATATCGTGAAAAATTTAGGGTTCAATAATATTCAGAAGCAGAAATTTCGTTTTCAAAAGACCTCCTGTCCTGCTCTACACTATATCTTTTGTGGTGAACCCCACCACAAAAGGATACCGTTTCGATCAGGGCTATTATAGAAAGATCATTTTCAAAACACCAAAAACTTAGGATTTAATAACCCGCATCAGCATTTTTTTGTTGGTTTTCAGTAATTCGTCAATTTCTTTCATCGCTTCGTTTGAAACCGCTGGGCAACCCCAACCTTCTGGCGTTCCTTCAGGAAAAACTTCATTATTTGGAATTGCATCCCAAGAATGCAAAACGATTGCACGACTTCTTGCATTAGAATTTGTTTTGTCTTTTCCCTGCAAAATATAATTGACTTTTATTCCCCACTGACTTACGCCGCGATCTAAAATCACATATTTTCCTAGCGACGAACAATGCGAATCAAATTCGTTACTAATCTGTGGTTTTTCTTTACTCGAAGTTCTTCCCCACTGATTATCGCCACAGCCATGACTTACCATGTAAGTTTTAGAAACCGCTTTCTTTTTAAAATCATAAACAAAGAATCTTTTATAACCAGAATGTAATCCTAAATCAATTAAAATAAATTGATTCAAGTTGAGATTGTTTCTTTTGCAGTATTGCTGTGCTTCTTTATAATAATTATTGTAGTTGATTTTTACACGAGGATTTTCTGTTGAAGCTATTTTACTTTCTTTATTACAATAAAATCCAAAAATAAAAAACAGTGATACAAAAATTAAATAGTTCTTAATTATCGTTTTCATCTAGACAAACAACTTTATTATTAAAAAAGACATTCTAAAATTTCCCTAGTAAGTTATAAAGAGCGCATCTTCTCCTTTTAAAATATAATTAAACGAGAATATCTTATTTTCTTTTAAATAAAGATATACGACAGGAATATTATTGCTTATAACAATATATGTGTCTTGAGGTTCGTGCAAAAACTTCACTTTATCTCCTGTGAAGTCATTATAATTTACAATTTGAAAATTAGAAGAATCGAATATTTCACTTTTTTCCTTTCTTAACTTCGACAAAAGCATTTCGATAAAGTTTCTTCTTTCGTCACTAGAAACTTTAGGGTCAGTAATTGGTTCATAATAGATATAATGTTCCGCAATAAACTGCACCGATTTGTTTTCAACAAAAACTGCCTTTACAAAATCATTTATTACAGCCGTTTTTTCCTGACTAAAAATAGACATAGTAGAAAACATAACTAAAAATAACAGCAACAATTTTATTTTTTTCATAATTATATTTTTAAACTAATATAGATATTTTTTTAATTTTTTGTAATCTATTTCGCTTAAAATTATTTTCTGTAATTCATAAAAAAACCTGCTCAAAAATGAACAGGTTTTAGAAATATATTTTTTCAATCTTTAAGAAGCAATTTCCATTCGCTTCAATAAATTTTTACTCAAAGTATGTTCTGCGTATTCTTTATCGATTGACAAACTTGTATCATCTGAAGTTGGCAATTCGTACATCGCATCTGTTAAAATTGCTTCGCATAAAGAACGTAATCCACGAGCACCTAATTTGTATTCTAAAGCTTTATCTACAATAAAATCTAAAGCTTCATCTGTAATAGTAAACTCAACATCATCCATCAAAAATAATTTCTGATATTGTTTTATTAATGCATTTTTAGGCTGTGTTAAGATGGCACGAAGTGTTTCTTTATCCAAAGGATCCATGTGCGTTAAAACTGGCAAACGACCAATAATCTCTGGAATCAATCCGAAATCTTTGATATCTTTTGGAATAATATATTGCAACAAATTGTCTTTGTCGATATTATCAACATTCTTAGAAGTTGAGTAACCAACTGCCTGACGGTTTAAACGTTTAGAAATAATACGTTCAACTCCATCAAAAGCACCACCTGCAATAAACAAGATGTTTTGTGTATTTACCTCAACAAATTTCTGGTCTGGATGTTTACGTCCTCCTTTTGGCGGTACGTTTACAACTGTTCCTTCTAATAATTTAAGCAAAGCTTGTTGAACTCCTTCTCCAGAAACGTCACGCGTAATTGATGGATTATCGCTTTTACGAGCAATTTTATCAATTTCGTCAATAAATACGATTCCTCTTTCTGCTTTGGCTACGTCATAATCTGCAGCTTGAAGCAAACGAGTTAGAATACTTTCAACATCTTCTCCAACATAACCAGCTTCTGTTAATACAGTTGCATCAACAATAGCCAAAGGAACATCTAACATTTTAGCAATCGTTTTTGCTACCAATGTTTTTCCAGTTCCGGTTTGACCAACCATGATGATGTTACTTTTTTCAATCTCTACTTCGTCGTCTAATTGCTGTTGCATTAAACGTTTGTAGTGATTGTAAACTGCAACTGACATCACTTTTTTAGTCTGGTCCTGACCAATAACATATTGATCTAAGAAAGCCCTAATTTCTTTTGGTTTCTTTAAAATTAAATCCCCAACTAATTTTGCGCTTCCACTAGATTTTAATTCTTCTAAAACAATTCCGTGCGCCTGCTCAATACACTTATCACAAATGTGGGCATTGATACCTGCAATTAATAAATTAGTTTCTGGCTTCTTTCTTCCACAAAACGAACATTCTAATACTACTTTTGCCATTCTTTATTTAAGTTACTAAGCTGCAAAGATACTAAGTTTCTAAGCTTTTTAATCTAAAACTTAAAAACTTAACTTCTTTGCAGCTTAATATTTATTTTTTATTTCAAGTTTAATTTGTTTCAAGTTTCAAGTTAATCTTAGAACCTTAGTCCCTTAGCAACTTTGAACCTTAAAAAAATTATCCTCTTTTTAATACTTCATCAATCATTCCGTATTCTTTTGCTTCTTCTGCTTTCATCCAGTAATCACGCTCACTGTCTTTGTGCACTTTATCAAAAGTTTGTCCAGAATGTTGCGAAATGATGTTGTATAATTCATCTTTCAATTTCAACATTTCACGTAAGTTGATTTCCATATCTGTTGCAACACCTTGCGCTCCTCCAGATGGCTGGTGAATCATTACTCTTGAATGTGGCAATGCAGAACGTTTTCCTGCTGCTCCAGCACATAATAAAACTGCTCCCATAGAAGCTGCCATTCCTGTACAGATTGTTGCAACGTCTGGTTTGATGTATTGCATTGTGTCATAAATTCCAAGACCTGCGTAAACGCTTCCTCCTGGAGAGTTTAAGTAAATTTGAATATCTTTTGAAGCATCAGCACTTTCTAAAAACAATAACTGAGCCTGAACGATATTAGCGATTTGATCGTCGATACCAGTTCCTAAAAAGATAATTCTGTCCATCATTAATCTAGAAAATACATCTAATTGAGAAACGTTCAACTGACGTTCTTCGATAATGTATGGAGTCATGTTTGTTGGGTTCATCGCTGCAACGATTTTATCGTAATACATTGCGTTTACTCCTTGGTGCTTTGTAGCAAATTTTTTGAATTCTTTACCGTAGTTCATATTTTTAGTTTAAAGTTGAAAAGTCTAAAGTCAGCAAGTGACTTAAACGGATAAAACAAAGTTCATACCTTTTTATAAAGGATGCCAATTTGTCTTATTTCTAGCCCAGATAGCAGTGAAAAGCTTTTTGAATTCCGTTTTTTAGTTTTTTTATTCTTGGAAAGCGACTGAAAGAAGCTCTTGCAAGAATTTAAAAAACTTAAACGGAAGAAAAAACTTGTAACGGATAGCTGGATTAGCTTCTGAAAAGTAATCAAAAATAAATTAAAACAAAAGAGCGTCAGGAAAAAAATCCTGACGCTCCAATATACTTTGTTTCTTTAGAAATTATTCTCCGTAAGAAGCTGCAATAAATTCTTCGTAAGTAACCTCTTTAGTTGTTGGGTTAGCTTTTTCTTTGAAGATCTCTAATAATTTAGCTGCTACAACTTGCTCAGAAAGTCTTTTTACTTCTTCTTGGTTAGATAAAACTCTAGCCACGATTCCTTGAACTTCTTCGTCAGTTGGGTTAGTTTGTCCAAATTGAGCCATTTGTTGTCTGATTGCTCCAGATGTAAACTCTTTTAAGTCTTCAAATGTAATTTGAATATTACTTTGAGCCATTGCTTTTCCTTCGATCAATTGGAAACGTAAACCTTTTTCAGATCTTGCGTATTCAACTTCTGCTTCTTCTGGAGTTAATTGTTTCTCTCCAACAGTTTGCAACCATTTTTTTAAGAATTCAGCTGGCAAATCAAATTTTGTGTTTTCGATTAAGAAATCTTGAACATCTAATAATAATTTTTGATCAGCTTGCTGCGCGAATTGTGCTTCAGCATCTTCTTTAATTTTAGCTTTTAAATCTTCTAAAGAAGCTACTTTTCCTTCACCAAAAAGTTTGTCAAATAATTCTTGATTTAATTCAGCTGGCTCAGAACCGTTGATTGCTTCAATAGTAAAGTTTACTTCAACATCTAAACCGTGAACACCTTCGTGACTCACTTTTAGGTAATCCATTAATTGGTGATCGTCATCAAATAAACCTTTTGTGCTTACTGCAACAACATCACCAACTTTTTTACCTACAAATTGTTTCCCTGCTTCTTTACTGAAAGCTCCAACTGCAATTGTAGTAGTATTGTTGATTCCGTTTGCTTCGTTTGAGAAAGTTCCAGTTAAATCAGAATTTTCATCAGACACTTCTTGAGGAATTGCTTTTCCAAATTGTTTTTGGATACGCTCAACTTGTCCGTCGATTAATTTATCGTCAGCAGTTACAATATATTTTACGATATTATTTTTAGCTTCAAGATCAATTTCGAAGTTTGGCACTAAACCAATTTCGTATTCGAAAGTTAATTCTTCTGCATCCCAATCAAAGTTTTCGTTTACTTTAGCAAGAGGAGTTCCTAAAAGATTTAATCTTTCAGATTGAATATAACGCTCTAAAGCCAAATCAACTACTTTTTTAATCTCTTCTTGTTTAATACCTTTTCCGTATTGTTTTTCAACAAGATCTTTAGGCACAGCGCCTTTTCTAAATCCTTTTACTTGCGCTAAAGGCATTTTTTCGTTAATTCTTTTTGCTACTTGACCTTTATAATCCATATGAACAACGTTCAATACAATTGTCTCGTTAACTGCGTCTATTGCTACTCTTTTAATATCCATCTTCTTCTTTAATTTACATAATAAAATTGGGTCGCAAAATTATAAAATTTTTGCAACCCAACCAAGTTTTTAATCTATTGTATTTGAAGCAGTTTTAATCTGCTCAATTTGTTTTATTTATCGTCTCCCAGTATTTTATAAGTGATAGATTGCAGAATCGACAAAATAACACTAAAAATCAATGCCGTCCAGAACGAATCGACTGCAAAGCCTCCAACGATATTGGTACATAAAAGAATAATTATTGCGTTTATTACCAATAGAAACAAGCCTAAAGTAAAAATTGTTACCGGTAGTGTCAACAGCACTAAAATTGGTTTTATAAAAATATTCAGTAATCCTAAAACTACTGCAACAATTACAGCTGTACCAAAACTAGCAACATGAACGCCCGTTAAAAGGTTTGACAATAACAAAACTAAGGCAGCCGTAACAAGGAGTCTAAGTAATAATTTCATAGTTTTTCAGGTTTAAAATTTATTTAAAAGTAATAAAATTTTCATCAAAAATAACTACGCTTTTAAAAACTCTGTTGTCATTTCGAAAAACATTTTAGGATTTTCTGCATGAAGCCAATGCCCCGCATTCGGAATGGTTTCTAATTCTAAATTTGGAAAATGCTTGCGAATAGAATCAATTTCAGAATCTTGAATATAACCTGAATTTCCCCCTCTTATAAATAAAGTTGGTTTATCAAAAACTAAACCTTCAGCCAAAGGTTTTCCAATTGCATCAAGATTATTATTGAAAACTTCAAGATTAAATCTAAAAGCCAATTGTCCTGGCTCCTTCCAATATAAATTCTTCAACAAAAACTGACGCGTTCCAAAATCAGAAACATATTGCGAAACGATTTCTTCTACATCATTTCGGCTTGGTTTTACCGAAAAATCAACCGCATTTAATCCTGCTAAAATATCTTGATGATGCTGTTTGTAAAATCTCGGACCAATATCTGCCACAATTAATTTGTCGACAATTTCAGCATGCGTAGTTGCAAAAAGCATCGCTACTTTTCCGCCCATCGAATGACCCAACATATCAATTCTTGTCAGATTATTTGCTTGGCAATATTCATAAACATCTTGAACCATTGCTTCGTAACTCCATTCGTCTGAATGAAAACTGCGTCCGTGATTTCTTAAATCTAAAATATGAACCTGAAATCCAGCTTCTACATATTGTCCTGCTAAGGTTTTCCAGTTATCAGACATTCCCAGAAATCCGTGCATGATAATAAATGGTTTTCCTTCGCCTTCTATTTTTGAGTAAAGCATATTTTTATTTTTACTTTGAAGAATTACTTCAATTTATTTAAATACATATTTACGACATTATCTAAACCAAGATAAAGTGCTTCTGCAATTAAAGCATGCCCAATCGATACTTCTAATAATCCTGGAATATTTTGTTTGAAAAATTGAATATTATCTAAACTCAAATCGTGTCCAGCATTTATTCCTAAACCTAATTCATTTGCCAAAATTGCTGCTTTAGTGTAAGGTTCAATTCCTTTTTCATTTCCTAAACTATATTGGTGTGCAAAAGCTTCTGTATATAATTCAATTCTATCAGTTCCGGTTTTTTTTGCTCCTTCGATAATTTCTAAAACCGGATCAACAAAAATCGAGGTTCTGATTCCGTTTCTTTGAAATTCTTGAATAACTTCAGTTAAATATTCTTGATTTTTAATCGTATCCCAACCTGCAGAAGACGTAATTGCACCGATTGCATCTGGAACCAACGTTACCTGATCTGGTTTGCATTCTAAAACTAAACCAATAAAATTATGCTGCGGATTTCCTTCAATATTATATTCTGTTGTAACAATAGATTTTAAATCGCGTGCATCTTGATAACGAATATGACGCTCATCTGGACGCGGGTGAATCGTAATTCCTTGCCCTCCAAAACGCTCAATATCTGCAGCTACTTTTAATAAATCAGGAACATTTCCGCCTCGTGCGTTACGAAGCGTTGCTATTTTATTGATATTAACACTTAACTTTGTCATATAAATAGATAATTAATTCTAGTAACACTATATTTGTTACGACAAAAATACAAAGTAAAACAGAGCGGTTTTCGGTATTTTTTGATTATTTTGCATCTAAATATCTTCAACTGATTTATGACAGAAATTACAAACTATATCACAAACGATTTCAGAGCGATTGATAGTCAGGAAACGATTGCATCGATTCAGGACTTTTTTATCGATGTAAATTTTTCTCATTTTCCAATTTTAGAAGATGGAATTTTTATTGGAAGCATTTCTTCTGATGATGTAGAAACATTTGACACAGATAAAAAAGCAATTGACTACAAATATACTTTAGAACGTTTTTTTGCTAGAAAATCTATGATTTGGCTTGACGTTTTAGAAGTTTTTTCAAAAAATCACACCAATACAATTCCAGTTCTTGATGAAAATAATGCCTATGTAGGTTATTACGAAATGGAAGACATCATGAAATTTTTTCAGGAAACTCCATTTTTAAAAGAACCAGGCGCTATTATTATTGTTCAAAAAGGACTTTTAGACTATTCTATGAGCGAAGTAACTCAAATTGTAGAAAGTAATAATGGTAAAGTTTTAGGTTGTTTTGTATCTGAAGCCGACACAGAAAACGTACAGATTACTGTGAAAATTGGTTTAGGATCAATAAATGAAATCATCCAAACGTATAGAAGATATAGTTATGAAATTATTTCTGAGCATCAAGAAGACAATTACATCAATAGTTTAAAAGAGCGCTCAGATTATTTAGACAAATATCTTAATATATAATATTGTTGGTTGAATCGGTTAATTGTTTAATCGTTTTGACTAAAAAAAATTAACGATTAAACAGTTAAACAAAAAATCGATTAAACATCAGATGAAAATAGCCATTTACGGACAATATTATCAAAATAGTACTGAACCAATTATAAAAGACATTTTCAAGTTTTTCAATTCCAATAATGTTGAAATGGTAATTGAAGAAAACTTTCTTAATATGCTTTATGAAAAACAGCTTGTTAAGAAAGAATACAAAACTTTTCCATCAAACACAGCTTTGGACAATAGTTTTGAAATGTTGATTAGTATTGGTGGTGACGGAACGATTTTGAGAGCGGCGGCTTTTGTTCGTAATTCGGGCGTTCCTTTATTAGGTATAAATGCAGGAAGATTAGGTTTTCTTGCAAAAGTTCAAAAAGAAAATATTGAAAGTTTACTGCAGTTTGTGATCGATCAAAATTATACGACTTCAGAAAGAACTTTATTAGGTTTAACTGCCGATCCTAAAAATGATGCTTTTGAAGAACTTAATTTTGCCATGAACGAAGTTACAGTGAGCAGAAAAGACACCACTTCGATGATTACTGTAGAAACATATTTAAACAATGAATATTTGAACTCCTATTGGGCAGACGGCTTAATCATCTCTACACCAACAGGTTCTACAGGATATTCATTAAGTTGCGGTGGACCAATTTTAACGCCAGATGTCAAAAGTTTAGTTATTACACCAATTGCCCCTCATAATTTAACTGCCAGACCACTTGTTATTCCTGACGATACAGAAATTACTTTACGCGTTACAGGAAGAGAAGATCAATATTTGGTTTCTTTAGATTCGAGAATTTCTTCTGTAAAAAACGAATCTATTTTGAAAATCAAAAAAACAGATTACCAAATTAAAATGGTTGAAATACCAGGTGAAACTTTCTTGAAAACTTTAAGAAATAAATTGCTTTGGGGAGAAGATAAAAGAAATTAAACTCTTTTATTATTCTTCATTATACGATAATAGTACATTTACTCGTTTTGCATGTAGTGAATCATCATTAAATGGCTCAAAATCATATTACAAATTGAAAAAAAAGCACATTTAACTAAAGGAACTTTGATTCGTATTGATAATTATTATATTTGCACGCAATTTTGAATTAAATGAAGAAAATTTTTAATTTATTGTTATGTTTTTTCCCCTTTATTACACTTAACGCTCAAATTAATGAGATAGGTGTTTTTCTTGGCGGAAGTAACTTTGTAGGCGACGTTGGAAAAACAACATATGTTGCCCCAGAAAAACTAGCTTTTGGAGTTTTATACAAATGGAATAGAAGCCCTAGACATTCTTGGAGATTCTCTTACACGCAATCAAACGTTCTTGGAAATGATTTTAAATCTGATGAAACAGGAAGAAACCAAAGAGGATATCGTTTTGAAAACCATGTAAAAGAACTTTCTGCCGGACTTGAGTTTAATTTCTTCGATTTCAACTTGCACGATTACCATCAAAAAATAACTCCTTATGTTTTTTCAGGATTAAATTTCTTTCTTTACGACAATTTGTATCGATATACAGCTAATCCAAACACGATTTATTCTGAAAACGCACATTCTTTTGCTATACCTATTATATTAGGTATAAAATCGAATATAACGCCACGCCTTATTTTGGCGGCTGAAGTTGGAGCACGTTACACTTTTACAGACAATATAGACGGAAGCAACCCGAATACGGGAAGTACAAATATTTTAAAATTTGGAAATTTAAATAATAATGACTGGTACGTTTTCTCAGGCCTTACTTTAACGTATACCTTTGGAAAGAAACCTTGTTATTGCGCAGAATAAAAAATGAATTTACTAGAATCAATAGATCACAAAAACTTACCTAAACACCTAGCCATTATTATGGACGGGAACGGACGATGGGCAAAACAGCAAGGCTTTTTGCGTGCGTTTGGCCACGAAAATGGAACAAAATCTGTAAAAGAAATAATCAAAACCTCTGCAAAACTAGGTATTGAGTATTTGACTTTATATGCATTTTCAACCGAAAACTGGAATCGACCAAAATTAGAAGTTCAGGCGTTAATGAAAATATTGATTAATTCATTAAAAAAAGAACTAATTACCCTTCAAGAAAACAATATCAGACTTAATGCTATTGGAAATCTTGACAAATTACCAAAAACAGCCCAAAAAGAGCTTTTGGATGTTATGGATAAAACCAAAAATAACACTCGTTTAACACTTACTCTCGCTTTAAGCTATGGATCTAGAGAAGAATTGGTAAATGCCGTAAAGTCAATTAGTGATAAAGTTAAAAATAATATAATTTCAATAGACACTATTGACGATTCAATTATAAATGAGCATCTTTACACGCAAAATTTACCCGACGTAGATTTATTAATACGAACCAGTGGAGAACATAGAATAAGTAATTTTTTGCTTTGGCAGATCGCTTACGCAGAATTGTATTTTACTAATGTCTTGTGGCCAGACTTTAAAGACCAAGATTTATATGAGGCTATTATTAGTTATCAAAAAAGAGAACGTAGATTTGGAAAAACCAGTGAACAAATTAAATAATTTTTTAGTGTTGCAAAAAAAAATACAAATAGTCCTTACCCTTTTACTTTTGGGTAGTTTTTCACAAATTAAAGCACAAGACAGAGTTCCTTTCGATCAAGGAAAAAAATACATTTTGGCAAAAGTTTCTGTGGTTGGAAAAATTAGTTTCAACGAGCAAACTGTTGTTACCTTTTCTGGTCTTCAAAAAGGTCAGGAAATCACTGTTCCGGGAGAGGAAATTAGTAGCGCAATCAAAAAATTAGGTAAACTAGGACTTTTTGACGAAATCTCTTTTTACGTTAATAAGGTAGAAAATGACAGTATCTATTTAGACTTAGATATAGTTGAACTTCCTAAATTAAATGAAGTTAAATTTGTTGGAATTAAGAAAAGCAAAGTTGAAGGCTTAATTAAGGATAACAACTTAACAAAAAACAAAATTGTCAACGAAAACTTAATCACTACGACAAAAAACTACATTGAAAATAAATACAAAAAAGAAGGTTTTTATAACACAAAAGTTACCATAACTAATACTCCCGACACTATCAACGGGCATCAAGTAAATATGCTTGTCAGAATAGACAAAGGAGATAAAGTGAAAATCAGCAGCATTGATTTCATTGGAAATAAACAACTTACATCAAGCCAATTGCGTGGCGCGATGAAAGACACCAAGCAGAAAAACTTTATTCGTGTTTTCAAAGCATCTAAATTTATTCCAGAAAAATACAAAACCGACTTAGAAAAAGTAATTGCTGCATACAAAGAAAAAGGATATCGTGATGCACGTATTATCTACGATTCAGTAAAATACAACAAACAAAAGAATACTCTTGCTATTAAAATTAATGTTGAAGAAGGAAACAAATACTACTTCGGAAATATTAAATTCTTAGGAAATACAGTTTATTCAGATCAACTTTTAAACCGTTATTTAGGTATCAAAAAAGGTGAAACTTATAACGGAGTTTTATTAGAAAAAAGAATTGCAGATAAATCAAAACCTGACGCAGAAGACATTACGAATTTATACCAAAACAATGGTTATTTATTCTCAAATATTAATGCTGTAGAGGTAAAAACGGTTAATGATACAATTGATTTTGAGATTAGAGTTACAGAAGGTCCTATTGCTTATTTCAACAAAATTACAGTTGTTGGAAATGACAAAACAAATGACCACGTAATTTACCGTGAGTTAAGAACAAAACCAGGTGAAAAATACAGTAAAGAACAATTAGTAAGAACCATTCGTGAGATTGGACAATTAGGTTTCTTTGATCCTGAGGCAATCGACCCAAAATTTAAAAACGTAGATGCTGCAGCTGGAACTGTTGACATTGAATATAATGTTGTAGAAAAAGGATCAAGTCAAGTCGAACTTCAAGGAGGTTACGGTGGTGGAGGTTTCATCGGAACATTGGGACTTTCATTCAACAACTTCTCTGCAAGAAAATTATTTGATAAAGAAGCTTACAAGCCTTTACCAATGGGAGACGGACAAAAAGTAGCACTTCGTTTGCAAGGAAGTACTTATTTTCAAACCTATAGTGTATCATTCTCAGAGCCTTGGTTTGGTGGAAAAAAACCTGTACAATTTAGTTCATCTATTTCATACAGTAAGCAATTTCTTAACAATTACATCACCAGAACTGTTGATAAAAGCAAAAGTTTTAATATTTTTACACTACAAGTTGGTTTAGCAAAAAGGTTAACTGTTCCAGATGATTACTTTGTATTATCACAATCTGTAAGTTATCAGCATTATGATTTGAATAATTATAATACAGGTTTATTTACATTTGGTAATGGTGCATCTAGAAACTTAGCCTATACAATTGGACTTTCAAGAAGTAATAAAGGAACAAACCCGATATTCCCGATGTATGGTTCAGAGTTTAGTATTTCTGCTAAAGTGACACCTCCGTATTCATTATTTAATGGAGTTGATTACGGTGATTTACAAAATCAAAAAGAATACAAACAACAATATACAGGAGAATCGACTAGTGGTGCAGACGGAAAACCGCTCAACAAAGGAGATTATGTTAAAACGGAAGTTATAAACGGAGCTTCTGGAACAGTAAGTGTTGGATCTGATTATGCAAGTGCAGATACAGATGTTGCAAAAGTCGATCAGAAGAAATATAATTGGTTAGAGTACTATAAAGTTAAATTTAAAGGAGATTGGTACACTAAAGTATATGGTAAATTGGTATTGAGAACTCTAACAGAATTTGGTTTCTTAGGAGCTTACAATCAAGAAAGAGGTGTAATTCCTTTTGAGCGTTTTTATTTAGGAGGAGATGGTATGGCAAACTACTCTATGGATGGTAGAGAAACTATTCAGTTGAGAGGTTATCCAAACAACTCTTTAACTCCAGTAAATGCAAATGGAGATGCGATTGGAGCAACTATTTATAACAAATTCTCTATGGAATTACGTTATCCAATAACATTAAAAGCTTCAGCTTCTATTTATGCTTTAACGTTCTTAGAGGCAGGTTCATCATATCCAACATTTAAAGATTATAACCCATTCGATTTAAATCGTTCTGCTGGTGCTGGTTTACGTGTATTCATGCCTGCATTTGGATTATTAGGAATTGACTTTGGTTACGGATTTGATGCTCTTCCTGGACAAACAAAAGCTAATGGTTGGGAAACACACTTTATTATTGGACAACAATTTTAAAGAAATTACGTTTGGTTAAAAATCATCAAATAAAGTTATGTTATGAGAAAACAATTTTTATTTATATTTTTAGCCTTGATTGTAGCAAATACAAGTCAGGCACAAGGTAAGACGACTAGAATTGGCTACATCGACATGGAATATATTTTAGAAAATGTTTCCGATTATAAAGAAGCTAAATCACAATTAGAGTTAAAAGCTCAAAAGTGGAAACAGGAAGTTGAAGCCAAAAAATTAAATATAAATACATTAAAGGAAAGTTTAAAGACTGAAAAAGCTTTACTTACCAAAGAATTAATAGAAGAGAGAGAAACTGAAATCAAGTTTCAAGAACAGGAAATGATGGATTATCAGCAGAAACAATTTGGAGCTGATGGTAATTTAATGAGACAAAAAGCAGCTTTAGCAAAGCCAATTCAAGATCAGGTTTTTACTGCTGTTCAAGATATTGCAGAAGCAAAAAACTATGATTTTATCTTTGATAAATCATCAGATTTGACAATGCTTTTCAGCAATAAAAGATTTGACATTAGCGATCAGGTTTTACGCGTTTTAAATCGTTCAGAAAAACGTGAACAACTGACTAAAAAACAATTGAAAGATCAGGAAGCTAAAGAAAATCTTGAAAATGCAATTGATGAAAATCCAGCAATGGCAGACCGTCAAAAAGCACTTGATGAGAAAAAAGCGGCTAGAGAGAAATTAATTCAGGATAGAAAGTTAGAGCAAGAAGCTAAAAAGAAAGAATACGAAGACAGAAGAAATGCAATAGCAGCTGAAAGAGAAGCTAAAAAAAATGGCACGGTTTCTGGAACAGCTAAAACAACAGAGACGCCAGCAACAGATGCTGCAAAAACAAGCACAACTGCTAAACCTGCCGCTACATCAGCCGCACCTAGCACAAATGGTACTGAACAAGCACCAACCGCTGAACCAACAATGACTAAAGCAGAAGAAAGACAGATGCTTTACGAACAGCGTAAAAAAGAGTTGGAAGAGAAAAGAAAGAAAATTTTAGAAGAAAGAGAAGCGGCTAAAAAAGCAAAAGAAGCCGAAACACAAAAAACAAATACGACCAATAATTAATTAATATTTTTAAAAATGATGAAACAAATCAAAACTTTACTAATTGCTGCAATTCTTATTTTAGGAGCAAGTAACACAATGAACGCGCAAGCGAAGGTAGCTCATGTTGATGTAAGCGAGATCATGTCGAAAATGCCTGCTATGCTAGATGCTCAAAATCAACTGCAAAAATTAAGTGGAACATATGATGCTGAATACAAAAAGATGGTTGATGAATATCAAGTAAAAATCAAAAAGTATGAGCAAGAATCTACTACAGTAACAGATGCTGTTAATACTGAGCGTTCTAAAGAAGTTCAAGATATGCAAAAAAGAATTGTTGATTACAGAGACAATGCACAAAAAGAACTACAACAAAAAGAAACTGATATCGTTAAACCATTAATGGAAAAAGTAAGAGCTTCTATCCAAAAAGTTGGAAAAGCTAAAGGTTTCCAATACGTTTTAGATGGTTCTACTTTATTGTTAGCTGATGGACCAAACATTACTGCTGATGTTAAAAAAGATTTAGGATTCTAAGAAATAAAATCCTTATAATTAAACTGCTCAATTGTACAATTTGAGCAGTTTTTTTTTACAAAAAATTAAAATTAATATTTAGAATAATTTCAAGAATTGAATTAACTTAGAGTATAAAATTTCATCTAAAAAAATAGTAATTTTGCTTTATGACAAACAATAATCCTATAGGCGTTTTTGATTCTGGTATTGGCGGAACTTCGATTTGGAGTGCCATTCATGACTTACTTCCAAACGAAAAAACCATTTATCTGGCCGACAGTAAAAATGCTCCTTATGGTCAAAAAAGCAAAGATGAGATTGTTGCGTTGAGTAAAAAAAATGTAGAATTTTTACTTGACAATAATTGCAAACTTATTGTTGTAGCTTGCAATACCGCTACAACAAATGCAATATTTGAACTTCGTGCAGATTATGATATTCCGTTTGTTGGAATTGAACCTGCTATAAAGCCTGCTGCAAATAATTCTCAAACACAAGTAATTGGAATCCTAGCTACAAAAGGAACTTTGAATAGCGAATTATTTAATAAAACTGCGGAAATGTTCCACAATACTACAATTATTGAACAAGTTGGACATGGACTTGTGCAACTTATTGAAGATGGAAATCTGTATTCTCCAGAAATGACACAATTATTAGAGTCTTATTTACAACCCATGATCGATGCTAATATCGATTATCTTGTTTTAGGATGTAGCCATTATCCGTATTTGATTCCACAGATAAAAAAAATTCTCCCAGATCATATTAAAATAATAGATTCAGGAGAAGCTGTTGCGAGACAAACTAAAAATTTACTTCGAGATAAAGTTGGGTTTTCAGATAGTTTAGAGAATGATCCCGTTTTTTATGTCAATTCTAATCCCGCGGTTTTAGAATCGATTTTAGAATATAAATATCCGGTAATCAAAAAAGATTTTTAAAGCCATTATTCAATTTTTCGCTTGACGAACCAAATTCCGTCTAAAGACAAATTGAGTGATATTTTATGATAGTTTTCTTTTATTAAATCGTTAGCAATTCTTCCTTTTTGTCCATACGAATAGGAAACATTTAAAGAAGAAAATGTGTTTTCAATTGGCAGATTTAAACCGATTGAAAAAGATGCATTATTGACACGCTCTTTATCAACTTCTAAGTAACCGGTATCGTAACTTATACCGGCCGCATATCCTACTCTATCCCAATATTTTCGGACATTCTTTTTTGTACTATAAGTGAATCCAAGTGCAAAACGGTCTTGATTTACGAAATTTCCATACAAATCAGATTGTTTGGTATCGCCCCAAAAGCTTTTTTCATAATCTAAAGTAGCATTCAAATTATTTTTAAACCTTTTACTAATTCCAAAACCTATTTCTAAAGGCATGTAATAATCGTCTGTATCAGAACCTTGTTCAGATTGTATAGTGGATTCTACCTCATCTGCAATACTGGTTACTGATTGTACTTTTGTCGCTTTTACTTGTGTCGGAACTTTAAAAGTTGTTCCGATAGTAAAAGTTGAATCTATTTTAAACTGTGCACCAAATGTTGCACGAACTCCGCTATAATTTGTTTTTTTGTTTACTGTTGTAATTGAGTTTGAAATTAAAAAAGCGCGTTGATCGACTGTGTTTCCAAAAAGTACAGTTGCAGTTGCTCCTAATGTCAATTTTTTTCCGAATTTATACCCGTATGAAAAATCCAAATTATTCAATCCTCCCGAACCTTCTGCACTAACATAATAAAATTCTTGACTGTCTGCAATTGGTAATTTCAAATTTGAAATTTTAAATACCGAGCTCGAATATGGTCGAAGCGAAAAGGCAAATCCAGAATTTTTAGTTACAGGAAAAGCAAAAGCAATATGCGAAAATTGAAAGTTATTTCGTTTTTCTGAACGCGTACTACTTTGATAAGTTGTTGCAATGGCTTTACCTCCAATATCAAAAAGAAAATGATTTTGGTACATAAAACCCAACGACGCCGGATTTAAATTATTAATAAAACTGTCTGAAGGCAAGGCAATTCCAGCAGAACCAACAGAAGGCAAATAACCAAAATCTGAATCGTACAAACTTCCAACACCATATAGAGAATAAGGTGAACTGGAAATACTTTGAGAAAACGAAGTCAACGACATTAAAATGAAGCAGCTCCATAAAACAATTTTATTTTTCATTTAATATGAGATGTAATAGATTTTCAGCTGAATTTTATTGTTCAAATGTTTTTGATCTCCCAAAACTATTCTGTTGACTGATTGAGAAATTTTAGGCAATGTTAGTATGAGAGAAAATCTAGAGTCAGATTGTTTGAGCATTTCTTTTTGAAGAAAATTTCCGACGGGAATCGTATAGCCAATATTTTCATTAAACTCATCACTTTTTTTATTCAATATGCCGTACACCGTAGAACCTGCAGAATTTACCAAGGTGGCACTAATTCTATTTAAATTATCAGCCACAAAAATGCTTAAAGAATCTGCCAAAGGATATTTTTCGGAGTATGAATTATTTACAGGTTTTAGAACTAATTGCGCATCGACAATTGCTCCATTAGTAGAAATATTTTTAAACTGTTTAATATTAGGAAAATCGATTCGGCACGCAACTCCAGTTCCAGATTGAATAAATCCCTGATTATTTGTAGCCGTGCTTGATAATTTACTGCTGGAAATGGGGAGATTTTGGAGTATTGTTCCAGTTTTATCCAAAGAAATAGAATTAAACTGTTTGGTTGCGTCTGCAATTTTAAAATCAATTATAAGAGGCTGCTCGTCTGCTTCTGCCTGATATTTTGAATAATACATTCTAACCTTGCTTGTAGAAACACTAAAACCGATGACATTTGCAGAATTTGAAGTTTCTGGAACTAAAACCAACCCTTTTAAATATTCTGTAAAACTATCAAAATCTGTAATTTCTCTTTTTTTGATTTTTTGAAAAAGAGCCGATCCAAATTCATCACTCATTCTAATATTAATCGAATCTTTTTCTGTAGGTCTTGGTTTAAAAGATATTGTTCCCAAGCTTTGAGATTCGTAAGCTAAAGTCGAATTATTGTAGAAATTGCTATCGTCGGTATTGGGTTTAACTTTTTGTGTTAATCGATGAATATTAAAAGTCTGCACTTTTGTGGTATCTCCATAATAATAATTATCATATTTAAGAATCATCGAGATGGAATCGAAAACATAATTTACCGCCTGTGTATCTGAACCAGTATTATTTAATGCATAAGTAGTTGTAGAAAGTTGGAAATAACTATCTGATTTTACTTTTCCAAAAACAGGATCTTCATAATTTCCAATTAAAATTCTTCCTTTGTTTGAAGTCGCAAGTGAGTCAAAATTAATAGTCGACATATCTACCGTCATCGTATCAATCATAATGACTTTATTGCTCAAAGCCAAATAATCTGAGCCAACCGTAAATTCACCCGTATCTGTATCTGTACCACATGAAAATAAGGTAAGTACGAAAAGCAATATCAATATAAACTTGTGCATAATCTATTTTTTGAGCAAATATAAAATGCACGCTTTGGTGACGCACTATAACATATACTATTGCGGTTTTTTAGGCTATAGATTATACAAAACAATCTATGAGAGCAATTGTCTAACTAAAATTTAATTCGACCTTAAAAAAGACTATTTTGTCTATCAAAACACGTCATATATATATCTTCTTTTTTTTAAGGCAGTCATACACCTAATTTTGAGCCAATAAAATAAATAATGAAAGTAAGGTTTTTAATTTGTTCTCTTTTTTTGATTTCCATTTTAAGTATGAAAGCTCAAGAAAATTTTGCCGCTTATGCGAATATCAAAATCGAGCCGACAGATAAAATAAATTTCAATGAAACTAATATTGGAATTTTCAATCAAAAAAAATTAGGCACGAAAAACAAAATCTCAAACACATTAGAATATTCAAGTTTAAAAGTTAGTTACGATTTTAATCCGTATAATTTTTATGCCGATGAAGAACGATTCAATCAAATTCAAGACAAATTTGAATATTCAAATCAAATATTAGAAAAAACAAAACTGGTTATTTCTGTCATTCCAACAGCAAATTTTCAGAAAAACCTAGATTTTTCAGATGTTACGATTTTAGGAAATTTAGAAATTGAACAACAATTGAGTTCAAAAATAAATATCATACTTGGAGCTGGACGAACTTCTATTTTCGGTTCGCCAAAATTTACTCCAATTATTGCTTTTGATTATAAAATGAATGAAAAAGCAAATTTGAAAATTGGTTTTCCAGATTCAAAAGTTTCTTATTCTAATAATGAAAGAAACAAGTTTAGTTTGACGAATAGCTTTAACGGAAACTTTTATCATTTAGATGAAATAAATAATGAAAATAAAGCCGAAAAAGCAGTTTTATCACAAATGACATCGGCTTTAGAATACGAAAGAAATGTGAGCAATAATTGGTTTTTAAATTTTAAAGCCGGTTATGATTTTAATAAAAAATACAACTTGTTAGACAGTAGCGATCATAAAGTTTATGACTACAATACAGGAAATGGTTATGTTTTAGGAATAGGGATCAAATACAAACAATAAATATTAAATACACTATGATTAATCTAAAAAAAGGAATTTTATTCACAGCGCTTTTTTCGTGCCTCTTTTTTGTAAGCTGCAGTAATGATGACGATGACGATGATTTAATTGGAAACTGGATAAAAAAATCAGCTTTTGATGGTCCTGCAAGATCTAGTGCAACGAGTTTTGTTATCGGAGACTACGCTTATGTTGTTGGTGGTTATACTGGCGATGTTTATTTAAAAGATTTGTGGGCTTACAATTCAACTGGAGATTACTGGGAACAAAAGGCCGATTTTACAGGTGTAGGAAGAAGTTCTGCTTCTAGTTTTGCATTAAACGAAAAAGGATATGTTGGTTTAGGATATGACGGAACAAATAAATTGAAAGACTTTTTTCAGTACAATCCATCTTCAAACAGTTGGACACAAAAAGCTGATTTTGCAGGAACGGCTCGTTATGCTGCAGTTGGTTTTCAAGCGGGAGGAAAAGCGTATTTTGGAACTGGTTATGACGGAAATTATCTAAAAGATTTTTATCAATACGATGATCAAGCCAATACTTGGACTCTTGTAAATGGTTTTAGCGGAAACAAAAGACGTAATGCAACTGTTTTTGTAATTGCAGATAAAGCTTATTTGGCAACTGGGGTTAACAATGGCGTTTATCAAGAAGATTTTTGGGAATTTGACCCTTCTACTGATGCATGGACAAGAAAACGTGATGTAGATAAAGATACAGACGATGATTACAGCTACAATGATGATTATGCGATTGTACGTTCAAATGCTTCTAGTTTTTCTATGAATGGTTTAGGTTATATTGTTGGTGGTGAGAACATAAAAACAGTTTGGGAATACAATCCGTCGACTGATTTATGGACAGAAAGAACTCCAATGGAAGGAGCGACAAGAACAGACGCTGTTGGTTTTGCAATAAACAATCGCGGTTTTTATATGTTAGGAAGAATAGGCTCAACTTATTTTGACGATGCATGGGAATTTAAACCATTAGACGAACAAAACGACGATGATAATTAATATCAAACAATTCTTCTGGAGTAACATCCAGAAGAATTTAATACTTTTTACGCTTCTTTTGCTTTTGGCTTCTTGTACAAAAAAAGAAGTTTTGAAAACCGCTGCTTTTAAAACAAATTCAGGATGGGGATACACAATTGCCTACAAAGAAAAAGTTGTAATTAAGCAAACCATAATTCCAGTGATAAGCGATAATAAAAGTTTTGCAACAGAAAACGATGCTTTAAAAGTAGCCGATTTTGTGAAGCAGAAACTCAAACAAAACTTATCTCCGACGGTAACCAAAAATGAATTAATTTTATTAAAAATAAAATTGTAAATGCAGATCGATACCATTAAAAATACAGGCTACAACAAAATCTTGTTTCATTGCGCAATATGGATTTTCTTTATTTTGACTTCATTAATTCAGTTCTATGAAAGTCCGTTTAAGATTAATAATGACTTCTACGCTCAATGGTCAACAGGAATTGTATTGTTTTATCTGAATTATTTTTACTTGGTTCCAAATTATCTTTTGCAGAAAAAATATTGGTTTTACTTTACGTTTGTCTTTATTCTAATTACTGTTTTTATGATCATTCGATTGAATTATTTCATTCCAGAATTTAGACATTTAAGACCCGAAAATGTAGTGCCTGCGCGAATGATGCCGAATGATCCGCATTTTTTTCCAAGAGGAGAAAGAATGAGTCATAGAATAGAAATGAAACAACCACTTTTCTTTAAAATTGGTCCGTCATTTTTCTATATTTTGATTATCACTATTTCTGCAATTATTAGAACACTAACTGAATTTTATAATAATCAGCAAAATAAACTGATTGCCGAAACACACAGAACAAATACCGAATTGATTTATTTGCGCAAACAAACCAACCCGCATTTTTTATTCAATTCTTTAAACAGTATTTATTCTTTGGCACACAAAAAATCTGATTTGGTCCCTGATGCCATCGTGACCTTGTCTGAACTTATGCGCTATATGCTGTATGAGACAGATAACAAAACGGTGGCTTTAGAAAAAGAAGTCAATTATATTCAGAATTATATAGAATTACAGAAACTAAGATTAAACAACATCGAAGACATTGTAATCAATGTGCATGGCGACACTAGGAATAAATTTATTGAGCCGTTATTATTGATTTCTTTTGTCGAAAATGCTTTTAAATACGGAACAGATTATAAAGGCGCCGCTCACGTAAAAATTAAAATTTTGATTACAGATAATAATCTTGATTTCTGGATTGAAAATTCTATAGAAAATTACGTGAAAGATCCTGAAAATTCAGGAATTGGATTAGTAAACATCCAAAATCGTCTTGATTTACTTTATCCAAACGCACACGAACTAACCATTACTCAGGATAATGCATATTACCGAGTTCATTTGAATTTAAAATTAGATCAAATTATAACCGCAATACATTAAACACAACTGATCATGGACAGAAAAAAATTCATCCGAAATGGTATTTTGGGTATTGCCTCATTGGCAACAGCTACAAAAATTTTAGAATCTTGTTCTAAAAGCGACAATGACGAAACGGATTCAAGTAATTCAGGAGACGGAAGCTGTACGGTTTCGCCTTCAGAAACAAAAGGTCCTTTTCCGATTAAAACTCCAAGTCAATTGGTTTTAGAAAATATTAAATCTGATCGCGTTGGAATTGCTTTATTGATTAATTTAAAAATTGAAAACAAAAAGAACAACTGTGAGCCTCTTTCTGGAGCGCTAGTTGATGTTTGGCACTGTGATAAAGATGGAAATTATTCTGAATATGGCGGAACGCAAATGCAGCAAACAGATTATACAACGGTTCATTTTTTAAGAGGAAGACAAACTTCTGACAGTAGCGGAAATGTTTCTTTTATTTCGATTTATCCTGGATGGTATCAAGGAAGAGCGCCACATGTGCATGTTGAAGTTTTGTCGAGTTCTGGAACGTCGTTATTAGTAACACAAATTGCTTTTCCTGAAACCATTTCAAGTCAAGTATATTCGAGTACCAATTATGCGGCACACGGACAAGCAGATACAGCAAATGCAAGAGATAATGTTTTTTCTGATAGTTTAGCTGATGAACTTGCAACAATGTCAGGTAATTTGACTGATGGATTCACTCTAACGAAAACTATCACCGTTAACGCATAATTTTGATTAGTTTAAACCAGTATTTTATGAAAATTTTAAAACTTAATTTACTGGTTTCAAATTACTTTTGAATACCAAACAAAATTATAAACTTAATTCTAAAAAAATGAAATGTGTAATTATCGATGACGAACCTTTAGCAGTAGAATTATTGCAGGATTTTGTCAAGAAAGTAGATTCACTAGAATTGATTAATTCTTTTAATAATGCTATTGACGCCGTTTCATTTATCAATCAGAATAATGTTGATTTAGTGTTTCTGGATATTCAGATGCCACATTTTTCTGGAATTGATTTTCTAAATACAATTGAGAAAAAACCTTTAGTTATTTTCACAACTGCTTATTCAGATTATGCTGTAGAAGGTTTTAATCTTGGCGCGGTTGATTATTTGGTGAAACCAATTCCGTTTCATCGTTTTTTAAAAGCTGTTGTTAGAGCACAGCAAGTTTTACAGCCAGCCGCACCTCAGGCAATTTCTGAAAACACAAGTGCCACAGAAATTGAACAAGATTTTATGTTTGTAAGAGCTGAATATGAAAATGTGAAATTAAATTTTGCTGATATTCTTTTTATTGAAGGTTTAAAAGATTATGTCAAAATTTATACAACCGATAATAAATTTACGCTGACCTTAATCAGTTTAATCAAACTTGAAAATTTACTTTCAAATAAAGGTTTTGCAAGAATTCACAGGTCTTATATTATCAATATTAAACATGTGAAATCTATTCAGAAAAATAAAGTTTTAATAAGCGATAAAAGAGTGCCAATCAGCGAAAGCTATAAAAACACTTTTTTCGAAAAGATCAATTTATAAAGTTGATCGTTATTCTTCGTTTTTAAACCAACTAGAATACATTACATAATTATTCGAAATACGCTCGATTTCACCCGCAAAATTAGACTGATCTATATCTTTTACTTTCTTTGCTGGAACACCTGCGTAAATGCTTCCAGAAGCTACAACCGTATTTTGAGTGACAACTGCGCCTGCTGCAATAATGGCATTGCTTTCTACCACGCAATTATCCATTACAATGGCGCCCATTCCTATTAAAACATTATCGTGAATGGTACATCCGTGTACAATAGCATTGTGCCCGATTGAAACGTTATTTCCAATTATAGTTGAATGTTTTTGATATGTACAATGAATAACAGCACCGTCTTGAATGTTTACTTTATTTCCGATTTTAATAAAATGAACATCACCACGAATAACGGCATTAAACCAAACGCTACAAGATGCTCCAAAAGTTACATCTCCAACAATAGTTGCATTTTCGGCAACATAACAATCTTCTGGAATTGAAGGTGATTTTCCGTTTACAGATTTAATCAGCATAAAGTAAAATTTAATTAATTGCCGGACAATTACAGTCGTAACGTGTTTTTCTACAGAATAAATTAACACCTAAAGTAATTTGGTGATAACCACCTGTGTCGAATTTTACATCTCCAGTTACTTGAGAATACGTGTAGGCAAACATAAAATTCTTAAAATTAACCCCAACAATTGGTGTAATATATTGTAATTTTTGAGAAGCAACTCCAGTTCCCGAAAGATATTGAGCACCATCAAAACTTCTTCTGTACGATATTGCTGCCCAAAGACTTCCAAAATCCATGTTTTTGTAGGCTTTCATATTCACATCGAGTGTTTTTTCTTTAGTTTGATCAAACAACTGAAAAAGAATAGAAGGTTCCCAAGTCCAATTGTCATTTTTACCAAAAACATAGCCTGCACTCAATAAAAATTTCCTCAAATTATCACTTTCATAATCTGTATATAACTCTCTTCTAGTTTCTAACAAACCTTGAACAGTTGCATGGGCATAAAAATCAAGATAGTTGTAAGAAGCTCCAACATCAACATTGAAATAAGAATCTTTCTGAATGGAACCGAAAACAATGGGATCAAAAGTCCCTCCAAATTTCGTTTCATCCAATTGATTTTGTATTAATCCTCCGCTAATTCCAAAAGACAGCTGATTTAAATCAATTTCGTCTCTAGAAAACATAATATGGTGTGCATAAGTAACTTTTACACCTTTTTGAGAATGGTATCCGTTTTTATCATTAAAGATGATAATTCCAGCTCCAGAGCGTTCGCCAAGTCTTCCATTAAAACTTAAAGTCTGCAAAGTTGGAGCATCTTCTTGCCCAAACCATTGCTTTCTAGCTGTCAATCTAATTTTCGCACAATTAGCCGCACCGGCCATTGACGGGTGAATCATGTAATAATTATCAGACAAATAATCAGAATATACAGGTATTCCTTCTTGAGCGTAAGAATAAAAAGTTACAATGAGAAAAATTAATAAAACCCTGATTTTTAATTTCATAAAGACAATTTTGTATCGATATAATTTTCACTCCTGCAATTTAACACGATTTCTTTGAGAAGAGTCTTAATTATTTCATTAAAAAATCAAATATAGTTATTAGTAGAAAATAACTTTAGTAAATTTGCAAAAAATATACAATCATGACAAAAATCACTATAAAAGAAACTCAAAATCCAACTATTTTAAAGTTTGAATTTGAAGACTTTATTACACAAAATCAAAATTTTGAATTTAAAAATATTGACGAAGCAGAAGCTTCACCTTTAGCACAGCAATTATTTTATTTACCGTTTGTTAAAACGGTTTACATTTCTGGAAATTTTATCGCTATTGAAAGATACAGTATTGTAGATTGGGACGATGTAAAAGATGCTGTTGCAGAACAAATTAGTGCTTTTGTTGAAAAAGGTGGCGTTATCATTAAAGTGGATGAAAATAAAGCTAAAAAACAGCCTATTACAGTTTACGGAGAAACAACTCCAAACCCTTCAGCATTAAAATTTGTAGTAAGCAGAATGTTGACTCGCAACGCGATAGAATATAAAAATATCGATCAAACCGCTTCTTCTCCATTAGCTCAGGAATTATTCAAATTTCCTTATGTAAAAGAAATCTTCATTGACGAAAATTATATTTCTGTAACTAAATATGAAATCAACGATTGGTCTGAAATCACTTTAGAATTAAGAACATTCATCAAACAATTTATTGAAAATGGAGGAACTGTTCTAGACGAAAGTTTAATTCAGGTTACTAAAAAAGAAGACATTACAAAAGATGAAGCATTTGATAAATTAGATGTTACTTCTCAACAGATTATTAATATCTTAGAAGAATATGTAAAACCTGCGGTAGCTGCTGACGGTGGAAATATTGCTTTTGAATCTTATAACGAAGATGACAAAACGGTAAAAGTACTTTTACAAGGTGCTTGCAGCGGATGTCCTTCTTCTACTTTCACTTTAAAAAGCGGAATTGAAAATATGCTTAAAAGTATGTTAAACGATGAAGCAATAAAAGTAGAAGCGGTAAATGCTTAATTTTTATTGAAAAATAACGGAAAGCGTCTCATTGAGGCGCTTTTTTTTATTAATTTATGTTTAGTACATTTCCAGCAGAAACAATTCCATACTATTACTAGTTCTAAATGCAAATCTCAAAAAGTCAACAACATGCATTTGATTGTCAAGATAAAAAGTTTGATTCGCAAGTTCTTGAATATCTTTCATTGGCAAAGCCGTTATGGACATATCATTACTAAAACAAACATGACTCCTATACCTATCAAATTGAATAACCTCATCTTTATTATATGTAATTTTTAAATTTTTATTATTAACTATTATATTTCCAAAGCAGTCTGTATAGGTAATTGTATATTCTCCTTCTGCCTGAGCTTTTCTATTTAAGATAAAACATGCGCCAGTTAGTGTATTTGTTATAACATAATTCCCTTTATTTCTGCCACGGGGAAAAGTAAGATGAATTCCATCTATCATTGTTTCGTAATACATATTTTATTTTTTATTAATATTTAATAATTAATTCATACTTCTTTTTGCCCATGATACTTTATAATCTTTATTATTATTAATAAGTAATAACAATATTTTTATTTAAAATAAGACACAGTAAATACTTTTTCATTTTAATTAATTGTTTAAAAAACACCTGTTTTATTCGTTACGGCTAAGACTTGTATATTCCCATGTATTCTCTAAGTCTATTTTACGAATAGGAGTTTCTTTATCACCTTGTTTAAAAATAAGACTGGGGTGGCTTAAATCTTCATTTGCACGTAAAATAATTTCTATTGGTTTTGTGCCATCGGCTTGTTTGAAGACATTAAAAATCTCCCCTTCGTCTAAATCCAATGCAAAAACAATTCTTTTTCTTTTGAGGTTCCTTAGCATAAAAGTTACATTTTGAGGAACCGCTCTTTCTTTGAATTCATTTCGCTTCAGCGGTTCATCAAAAATATCCTCCCTTTCGCCATTGAACATTTCTAAACTCATATCCTCAAATCCATGATTTGGAATTTCTATGCGCGTGCGCCAAGTATATTTTTTTCTGTAACTATCCCAAAGACCATATTCAATGCCTCCCCTTTGTTTTCTTTTCGCCTCTAACTCTGGGCTTAATTCTGCCATAATTTCAAAAAACTCTTTTTGGTCTGCTGTCTCATTACCCGGTACATAGTCACTCATGGCAATATGGGTTTCATGAGCCTGATAACGTCCAATTTCAACTTGGTTTCCTGCGCCATACATCCAGACCACAACCACTCCTCCAGGCGCGCACCCTACCAAAATTTGGGTATAGGTCTGCCCTTTTCCCGTGTCATAGTTCACTACGCCTTCCTTAAATAATTTAAGCATTTTTTCCTCAGGCAGATCCCAGCTGCCGGTATAGAATTTGTTCTCCACAAAAGATGCCCAGGTAACGTCTAATTTTATTGGAACTGGTTTCAAATCTTCACCTTGGGTATGCGTGGAGCCATCGTTGCCCCAACCGTTATGTGCCCTACCTGAACAGGGTATATACACACTGCCCCCATCTTCAAAGTATAAATGACCTTTATAAATATTCATAGGGTATAACTCTGGCGCACTTTCGCTGGGCAGCCATTCAAATTTTTTTTCCATTTTTTTTTGACATGAAATTGTTATCGTTAATAATAAAATAAGGCACAGGAAATACTTTTTCATTTTTATGAATCTTTTGCTGTTTTTCTGAATCTACGAATGTTAAATTTATCCTTGAATTCAAAATTGGGCTCAAGCCCCGTTTCTCCAAACTTGGCAGACCAATGAAAGTATTTATTTCTTAATTGGTATAACATATTGTGGTCGTTAGCCATAAGATTAAATTCTTCAACTGTTATTTTCTTTGCTGCAACCTGTTTTCTACACTCTTCTATCTGTTTGTTAGTATAATATTTCATTAACGGTTTTTTCCCTTTAATGTAGTTGTCTAATCGTACTTTTACGGCCGTTAGGTCTACAGGATATGTTTCATTGCCTTTTCCATTTGGAATTTTAAAATACTGATTTAATATATCCAAATCTATTGTTTTCTTATGAAACTCATTTGTATTTTCACCCATGATGTGCAGAGGCACATAACTGTACTTATTGCTAATGCTTTTACGGTTTCCGTAGGTTTCGTGCCATTTATTTGGGCGTACCACTTCCCCTTTTGTATACCATCCCTGAGCAATAAGATTATTCAAATCGTTATTTAGCACTTTATCCCATTCCTCATCCAAATAGCCATCGCCCCAAGTATTGTCAAAATCAAGCAGCTGAACGTTATCAGGCTTATTGTGTACATAGGAGCCTCCAACATCACTATGTACCCCTGGCAAAACATATTCGCTTCCACCTGCAGCTTTTACACTGGTTAGCATAAAATTAACCCTGTGTTCATCAGCGGCTACCAAATGAAATATTTTTTTTGCCTTACTAATCGCATTTAGTTGAAGTTCGGCTACATCATTTTCAAAATCGCCAGATGTCGTTGAATTAGGGCTGTAAGAAGAAACAGTGTCAAACAACCCTACAAAGGAAACTTTTACTTTCGTTTGCACTACATCTATATCAGCTTTACTAAGCATTAATCCTAGATGACCGTATTTGGGTAATATCTTCAGATCTGTTGGTTTATTGTGATCATCTACTTTTATATAGTGACCGTCATATTTATTGACTGCCCCTTCAACAAAAATCTCCTTAGGATAATATCTCTGTTTAGAAACTTCATACACAAAGTTTCGTGCCGCAGCAGCCCCGCGGCTAAAACCAAAGACATCAAGATAAATACAGTTGATTTTCTCTTTATTTTTAATCTTGCCTATTTTTTCTACTGCTTTTTCACATCCTTTTAATACTTTGGCAATAATGCCTGTAGAGCCTGTTCCAAAAGCCGCTCCAGCACCTTTTGTAAAATAGGCGCTATCGTTTTGATAATCTTCTGTTCCGATACCTTCAATGTAAACCTTGGAAACGAATTGCCCTAAATTTTCTGTATAAGCAGTTTCTAATCTTGCTATGTTAGACCAATCATTTTCATAACTGCTGTTACCTCCTCCATAATTTTTATAGGCTTTGGCTGCTTTGGCTTTATCTTCTGCTGTACCTAATCTAGCATTGGTATTGGTTCTATTATTCATGGTACCGTCAAAAAAAACACCTATTCGTATATCAATTGTTCCTTTGGGCGGCGGTGGCGGTGTATAATTGTCAAATATTATACTCATAATTAATTAAGTTTGACTGTTTATCTTTTTTTTGTTTTACAAGGTTATTGTTGCAATAAGCAATAAAAACATTTACTGCTTTTATCATTGTTTTTCTTCACCATGAGCAATTATTTTTTTTCCAGAAATTAAATTCAAATCTCCTTTTGTAGCTTCAAAATTCAATTTATTAGCATTCTTTTCAAGTTTACCTTTAACAATCAATTGATAGTTTTCCGTCACTTTGATTTCAATATTTTTTGCTTGTTTCGTGATTCCCATAATTTTAAAAATTAAAAAAGATTAGAATTTTCTGCACTATTAATACGTACTTGTTTACCGCTTTGTATGGTCATATCTTCTTCATTACTAAATAAGCTTGCTTCAGAAGCCACCTCATTTGAAATATCCGAAAAACGACTAAAATCTTTATCAACCAATTCAGTTCTATTATCTGAATGCTCCACAATATTTCCTTCAGCATTTATCAAAAAATTGTTTCCCGCTTCCTGTGTAATATTGCTGTCTGCATTAATTTCAATGTCAGTTCCTGCTTTTACAGTAATGCTCTCGGTCGCCTCAAAAACAATATTTTTAGCACGTATAGTAAAAGTCTCAGGAGTTGTAGCATTTATATTTTTCTTTTCCTGATCCAAATGAATTTCATTCCCACTCGGGTCAGAAAGCCAGATTCCTACTTTTTCAATAAATTTAAATAACATTCCAAAACGAAGTTTCCATCCTTTAATTCTATTTTTAGAATCATAAAAATCTGATCTTGCCTGCCCATTATAATGCGCTCCCATTACATAAGGACATTGAGCATTTCCTCCTTCAAAACCAACCAAAACTTCCTCGCCAATTTCCGGAATAAAATAAAATCCTTTTCCTGCTCCTGTATGTGGCTGAATCATTCTAATCCATTGGCTTGATTTAGTTCCAGCTGCCCAGTAAAATCAACTTTTACACGTCCAAGTCCTTCGGGATCATTGTTGTCTATTACTTTTGCGGGCTGTGTTTCTGCCTTGGTAACAACTTTTGTGTTGGTATAATGTGGTGCAGAAACATCGGCAGGAATTGCTTTGAACTCACAGGTGTAATTTCCGTGAACTTCTGAATGGTGTATGGCTTCTATAACAATTAACTGGTGTTCTATGGTTTGGTTTAAAATAGTAAAAGTCTGTCCTAAACCTAAAGGGAAATAAGATATTCCGCTATAATACACACTGTTTGCATCACTTCCTCCTGTTTGCAATGTAATCATTTCTTGTATTTCTTCTTTATTTTGTGCGTTATTGGTGTATGCACCAACACTCAATTCGCCTTGTGTTACAGTACCCTGATTAAAGCCTACTATTGAGGCAAAACTGTCTTTACTTCCTGTAACTGTTTTTGCAGACGAATCTCGAATACCTATCGCATTATTATAATCATAACCTGCTAACGAAATGGTATGGGCAGTCATATTGGCTTGTATTTTAAAACTATGCAGAGAAGCTCCGTTGATGAGTTTTATTTTTGAACTTTTAAGCTGTCCGAACTGCATGCGCATTCCATCAAAATAAAACCATTGACCGTATCGGGCTGAAAGTCTTTTAAGGAATTCAAAATTGGTTTCATTATACTGAGCCACATAATTGAATTCTTTTAGATAAGTTGATCTAATAGAATCTCTCTGATAAAATTCTGTCGGTCCTTCAGACAATAAATCCAGCACAATGTCATCCATTCCTCTTTCCAGATAAGTTCTGGATTTTGGCAAATCGTCAATTATTTTACTATGGCTAATTCCTGTAATATGAAGACCAGCTGCACTGCCATGCCTGTCAATCGAAGATACTTCTGTAATAATTCCTTTGCACATAAGCTTGATTCCTGTCAAACTTTTGAAGGTAAAAATTACTTCATCACCAATATATTTTCGCATAGCTTTGGCCTGATCAACTGGGTCTATAACCGCTTTACCTGTATATTGCCACACAAATGAAAAATGATGGTGATCTGCCATTTTTTGCGACAGCTTTAAATCATAATAAATAATATTTTGTGTAAAACTGCCGATAGTAATATGTACCTGATCTGAGAACTGCGCCATAAGAATATTTTTAAATGTTTTTTATTTAAATAAATTCTTACAATTTAAGCAGTTCAATTTTCTAATACAATACCTAGATTTAGTGATTTTTCAATAAAAAATAAAAATTTAAAAACTACTCAAAAAAAAATCATACACCATTAATTATCAATAATTTATTCTAATTTTTTAATCAAAATCATTTAAAAAGTTTAATATTGTATTTATAACCAATTAATTAAAAACCATGGGATTATCTTCATTTTTTAAAAATTTATTCGGCTCAACAAAAGAGTCTGCAACAGAATTGGCTAATAGTGCCGAAAGCACTTTAGAACAGGTAAAAGAAGCTGCTGCTCCATATGTCGAAAAAGCAGAAACTTTTGTAGAAGAAACAATTGATAAAGTAAAAGAAGTATCGGAGCCAATTATTGATCGCGCTTCAGAATACGCAGAAAAAGCAACTGAGGCTGTAAGTGATGTTATTGATTCTGTTAAAGAAAAAGCGGCTGCTTTAACTAGTGACGACAGTCCAGAACTTATAACAGAAACTGTAGTGGATGCAAGCGAAATTGGCGACGAAGACGACGGCAAAGCATAAAACACCATTTTCTTATAATGTAAATATTTTTATATTTGCACCTCTAATATACCTTCTCTTTTGAGAAGGTTTTTTTATTTTAAAATCATGAATCTTAATCCCGAACAAGTCAGTAAATACATTAGTCGTTTTATTGACATTTTAGTTGATTATTCTCCAAAATTAATCTCTGCATTCATCATCTTATTTGTTGGTTTATATGCCATCAGATTGATCAATCGCATTATGAGAAAAGTAATGATTCAGCGAAATCTGGATCCAACACTTACAAAGTTCTTAGCCGATATTTTATTGTGGGCGTTACGAATATTATTGTTTGTAACTTTTATTTCTAAATTAGGAATTGAAACTTCGTCTTTCGTCGCTATTTTAGGAGCAATGGGACTTGCTGTTGGTTTATCATTGCAAGGTTCGCTTTCTAACTTCGCAGGCGGAATGCTTATTATCGTTTTTAAACCATTTAAAGTTGGAGATACGATAGAAGCGCAAGGCGTTATTGCTACAGTTCTTGAAATTCAGATTTTTGTAACCAAAATGCTGACCGGAAATAACCAAACTGTTTTTGTACCAAATGGTGCTTTATCAAATGGAAATATCATCAATTATTCGATGCAGGGAGAAAGAAGAGCCGATTTGACGTTTTCAATTTCATACGATTCTGATATTAAAAAGGCTAAAGATATTCTTTTGGATGTTTTAAATAAGAATCCAAAAGTTTTGAAAACACCAGCGCCAGAAGTTTTTGTAAAAAATTTATCGGCAAGTTCAATAGATTTTGCTGTTCGTCCTTGGGCTAAAAATGCTAATTACGGAGCTGTATTTTCTGAAACGTTAGAAAACTGCAAAACTGCTTTGGATGAAGCTGGAATTTCAATCCAGCCGTATACAATACAGAAATAAAATATTACTGTTTTTTTGGAGGAGCAATCATAAAATCTTTCAAATAATAAGGTTCAAAATAAGCGACATCTACAGTGTCGCTTTTTTGATATTTCTCATAACTGATTTTACTCATTGCATTTGCAGAAGGATATTTTACATCTTCTAAAAATATAAAATTCTCTTTAGTTAAAACTGGTTTACATTTGTCGGCACAATCACCTACAAAGTAAAGTTTGTCTGTATATTCTTGAAATGAATTTTCGTCAATAATCTCAGCTTTAATAGCTCTATCGATTGTTAAATCCGAATTAAAAACAGCACTGTAAACTTCCATACGTCGCGCATCTAACATCGGAATAATTTTTCCATCTGTAACTTCAGCCTGAGAAGCTAAAGTTTGTAATGTATCAACAGCAATCAACGGAATATTTAAAGCATAACACAAACCTTTAGCCGCCGAAACACCAATTCTTAATCCTGTATAAGATCCTGGACCTTGACTAACTGCAATTGTCGCTAAATCTTGAACAGAAATTCCTGCGCTTGTAATTACTTCTTCAATAAAAACGTGAAGCTTTTCAGCATGCGAATATCCTTCATCAGCAAGCTCATTGCAAGCAATAGTTTTTCCATCTTTTGCGACAGATACAGAACAATTTTTAGTAGCCGTTTCGATGTTGAGAATAAAAGACAAAGTATTAAATTTTAAAATATTATGGAATTGTTTTTATTATTTCTTTGGAGCACCTGCTGCTTTAAGTTTTACCTTATCACCAGAATTAAGATCTTTAGAAACTGTAGTATATGGACCTGTAATTACAACATCTCCAGGTTTTAAGCCAGACATCACTTCAATGTTGGTATCGTCCTGAATTCCTGTTTTAATAACTCTAATTTGAGCTTTATCTCCAACTTTCACAAAAACACATTCAAATTTTTGATCATTTTTTGGAGCCGCTTTTTTATCATCTTCAGGCGCATCTATTTTAATTTCTTTTACAGCTGAAGTATCCGATTTTACCACCACAGAACTAATTGGCACTGCTAAAACATTTGTTTTTCTTGTTGTGATAATATCTACCGTAGCTGTCATTCCAGGTCTGAAAGGAGAATATGTACTTGGCTTTCCTTCTAACAAATCTTGGTATGATTCTTTTAGAATGCGAACTTTAACTTTAAAGTTTGTTACTTGATCTGAAGTTAAAGTTGTACTCGCAGAATTTGAAATGCTGGTTACAGTTCCTTTAAATTTCTTTTTCAAATAAGCATCAACTTCAACATTTGCCTCGTCTCCTATTTTAATTTTTACAATATCATTTTCATTTACGTCAACTTCAACCTCCATATTATTAAGGTTTGCAACACGCAAAAGTTCAGTTCCTGCCATTTGCTGCGTTCCTAAAACTCTTTCTCCCAATTCTACATTCAAAACAGAAATTGTTCCATCTGCAGGAGAATAAATTGTAGTTCTTCCTAAGTTATCTTTAGCTTCTGTAACAGATGCCGAAGCACTTTGAACATTATAATAGGCACTTTGTTTTGTCGCTTTAGCAACTTCATAAGTCGAAATAGCTTTGTCCCAATCTGATTTTGAGATTACACCTTTATCATATAATATTTTATTACGTTCATAGCTCGCTTTTGCTTCTTTAAAACTTGCATCAGACTGAGTCAAACTAGCTTTTGTTCCGGCAAGATTAGCAACAGATCGATCTAAACCAGAAGTATATAAATCTGGATTTATTTTGACCAATAACTCTCCTTTTTTAACAACTTGTCCTTCTTTTACATTTAAGGCGATAATTTCACCAGATACCATTGAAGCGATTTTAACTTCAATTTCTGGTTGAATTTTTCCTGTTGCCGAAACGGTTTCAACAATTGTTGAAGCCATTACTTTTGAAGTTTCAACTTCTTTTCCTTCATCTTTATTTCCTATTACTCCTCCTTTTTTAAGCCCCACTAATGCGATGATAAGTACTATTGCGCCACCTACTAGGAAATAAACTGTTTTTTTTGACATAATAAATTATTTTGTAATAATTGGAACAATTGGAATTCCGAAATAAAATTCAAGTATTTTAATTTTAAACATGTAATCATATTTTGTTCTGATTACATCAGATTGTGCATTAGTCAACAATGTTTGTGCTTGCGTAAAATCAAATGAATTCATCAAACCAACATCATATTTTTCTTTTGCGTAATTGTATGCTTGCTGTCTTGCTTCCAAAGTAACAGTAGCCGATTCGTACGTATTTAAAGCAGCTTTTGCATCTGTAAAAGCGGTATAAACATTACGTTGCAAATCTAAACTTTTTTGTTCTAAATCTATTTTAGATTTCTCTAAACTTACTTTGTTTCTTTCAACATTATTTCGTGCAGAAAAACCATTAAAAATCGGTACCGAAAGCTGAAGCCCAAAAGATTGTCCTTTATTATCATTAAACTGATCAAAAATAGGCGCTGCATTCCCCAAAACAGACGAATAATTGTCTCTTAAAACGGGTTGATTTGTTCCTTGCACATAACCAATCTGAGTAGTTGGATTTGCTGTGTTTAAAGTAGATCCTGTTATAATATCAGAATAACTTGCTCTTGTATTGAAATTATAAAAAGCACTTAAAGTTGGCTGATATACTCCTTTTGCAATTGCCACATTTTTCTCTGCAATTTCAAGGTTCGTTTGTGCCAATTTTAAATCAGTTCTGATTTCTCTAGCTTTATCATAAATGGCAATTGGAGACTGCGCTAAAATATTATTCTCATCTTCCAATTTATTATTATCGACAACATCAAAATCAGCAAATTCTTTTAATTGTAAAAGTTGTGCTAAACTCAATTTTGAAATTAATAAATTGTTTTCAGAAACGGCAATATTTTGTTTATCTGTTGCAACAGTCGCTTTCAAATCGAACAAATCTCCACGCGGAATTGTTCCTGCGTTTACCATTTCTTCAGATCGAGCATATCTCTTTTCATCAATTAACAATTGCTCTTTTTTTACTTTTAAATCTTCTTTATTAGATAAAATTTGCAAAAATGCACTTGCAACGTTCAAAGAAATATCTTCTTGCATTTTTAGCAATTGATATTTTGAAGCAACAATAGCCAAATTTGCTCTTCTTAACGTATTTTGATTTTGAAGTCCTTTGTAGATATCAACTCCAACTGAAGCTCCTACAGAAGAATATTGTGTTGTTTGATTTTCAAGTAAACCTGTTGTAATATTTTGGTTCAAACCAATATTCCAAGAGTGCGAAGCATTTGCATTTACTGCTGGCAAATAATTTCCAATCGCTCCTTTTTTATCAATCGCAGCAGATTTTAAATCTAGCTCTGTCAATTTTATCGTGATATTATTTTCAAGTGCATATCTCACACATTCTTCTAAAGTCCATTGTTTTGATTGCGCTTGGCTCGTTAATCCGAAACCGAATAACATTGCAAAAACCAGACTATTATATTTGTTTATTTTCATATATTTTTAATGAAAGCGCAGTAAACCGAACTACGCAAATTTAACATTTTTTAAAACCAAAAGATCCTTAAACCTTCAAATTAGCTTATTTTTTATCTTTATCTCCTTCGTTAATCAAACCTTGGTTCCAAATTTTGATTTTATCGGTATCTTTTATGCCACTTTTAACTTGAACGTAGATTCCGTCACTAACGCCAAGAACTAAATCTCTTCTTTGAAATTTCTGTGGAGCTGTTTCAACTTCCACATAAGGCTTTTGTGTTTTTTTGTCAAATTGAACTAACGATTCTTTAATCGCTAAAATTTTATCTGCTTTTTCTAAAATAATAGAAGCATTTGCACTTAAACCTGCTCTAATAAATGTATCATCTCTATTGATCATTTGCGCTTTTATTTGAAACTGAATTGCTCCATTTTCTGTAACTCCTTTTGGTGCAATATAATTTAAAACAGCGTCGAATTTTTTATTCTCGATAGCACCAATTGTAATTTCAATTGGCATTTTTTCTTTGATTTTTCCAACTTCAGATTCGTCAATTTTACCAATAAAAATCATTCTTCCAACATCTGCAACGCTCGCAATTGTTGTTCCTTCATTAAAATTATTACTTTCAATTACCTGATTTCCAACTTTTACCGGAACGTCTAAAACCATTCCGTTTACTGTAGAACGAATCAAAGTATTAGCATAACTTCCTAAAGACGAAGTTGTTCCAGTTTTAACAATATCTAAGTTTTGTTTTGCTGCCAAATATGTTTGTTTCGCCTGATTATAAGCTACTTGAGCCGCATCAAAATCATTAGCAGAAATTACATCTTTTTCAAACAATGTTTTTTGTCTTTTATAAACTCTTTCTTGATTATCTAAAGCAATTTTAGCGGTCTGAACCTGATTCTGAGTACTACTTACATTCGAAACATTGGCTACAACTCTAATTTTAGCAATCATATCACCAGCTTTGATTTTTTCTCCAGCTTTGATGTACACTTGTTCAATAATTCCTGAAATATTTGGTTTGATTAGAACCTCTTCGTCAGGTTGAATATTTCCTGTCGCAATAGTATTTTTTACGATAGTTTTGATTTCTGCTTTTTCCGTTTTAAATACAATCGGCGATTCTTGATTTTTAGCATACAAATAGTAAAGTGCGCCAAAAAAAACAATTGCAATAAATATTAAAATGGTTACCGTTACTCCTTTTTTCATTTGTTTTTGGTTTAATCGATTTATTTTGATTGATAATTTATTCTGTTCTTAAAGCATCTACAGGTTTAACATTAATTGCGGTCTGCGCCGGAATAAATCCTGCCAATAATCCTGAACCAACTAATATTAATAACGCCACAAATACTACTCTTAAATCTACACTCGGATTAGCAAACATCGTGTTTTCACTGGGCGGCATAGAATCTAATGCCATATTGAGAAGAGCTATAATTCCAGTTGCAACAGCAATTCCGAGCATTCCCGAAATGATGGTTAAAAATATAGATTCTGACAAAATTTGTCTTCTAATTGCACCAGGAGTTGCTCCCAAAGCTCTCCTAATTCCAATTTCTTTGGTACGTTCTTTTACTACAATAAGCATAATATTCGAAATTCCGATTACACCAGAAATTAGAACCAATGTTCCAACAAAATAGGCAATCACTTTTAGAATATTAAACAAGCTTTGAACCTTATTAAATTGTTCGTACAAATCAAAATTTCCAACTGCACGATCATCTGTTGGATTTATTGAATGTAAGGATTTTATAAGTTCTAAAATTTTAGGTTTTAGTTCGGTAATCGAAGATTCGTCTTTTGCTGTAAGCGCCATCCATCCTACTTTATCTCCATAATTAAACGCTTGCTGAAAAGTAGTAAAAGGAATAAAGATGTTCTTTTGTTCTTGTTCGGCATTTCCTCCTTGCTGTTTCGAAGAATACACTCCAACAACCATAAAATTCACACCGTTTATTTTTATATAAGTTCCAACTGCTTCTTCCTCTTTTCCGTAAAGTTCACTAATAACTCCTTTTCCGATTACCGCTATTTTTCGACGTTCATTAATATCTTGCTGATTTACAAAACGTCCTTTAATGATATCCATTGGCTGTTGCTTAATCAATTCTGGATAATCTCCATAAATGGTAAAAGCCGAAGTTTTTGTTCCTCTAACCACATTATTTGTTCCATTAAAATCTCCAAGCTGATTTCTTGGCGAAACATATAGCAAATCTGGCAAAGCTTGTTTTAATGCTGCAACATCACTATTTCTAAAATCGTAACGACGTGTTTTTGGTAAACCTTTATACGCTTTTGATGTTGTCTGACTCCACATAAACATGGTGTTTGTTGCTATTCCGTCAAAACCTTTTTTTACGCCATTTTCCAATCCGTTTCCAGCCGCCAAAAGAATTACCAAAATAAAAATACCCCAAAACACTCCAAATGCAGTCAGAATAGTTCTGAATACATTTGCTGTTAAAGCCTGTAAAATTTCGTCCCAATTATCTCTGTTAAACATAATTATTCGTCTCTAAGTGCTACAATAGGTTTAATTTTGGCCGCTCTGTAGGCTGGAAAAAATCCGGCCATAGCCCCTGCAAAAACAAGTAAAATTAAGGTAGTTAACGCTACACTAAAATCTACTTCTGGGTTTCTAAAAAATTCACTTTGAACCATTGGACCAACAAATTCTAACAAAAGTAAACTTCCTAATAAGCCAACAAAACCAGCGATTGTGGTAATAAATATTGATTCATGAAGAATCATTGAGATAATCGAAAATGGTGATGCTCCAAGAGCTTTTCTAATTCCAATTTCTTTTGTACGTTCTTTCACTATAATAAGCATGATATTGCTCACTCCAACAACTCCCGCTATAATCGTGCAAATACCAACCCACCAAAAAAATAGTCTGATATATAAGTTCAAATCATAAAACTGTTTGGCATCTTTAACCGAATTGTAAACTCCCACACCACTGTCATCCTCAGGAGAAACCATATTTTTACTCTTTAAAAGATCTTTTAAATCTTGAGTAAACTTTTCAGATTGAGCCAATGCTTCATCATAATTATTTGTCTTTTTTAATGTAAAAAACAAATTGCTGATTTTATCACCTCCGCCAAATGTCTTTTGTACAGTAGTTAATGGCAAATACGCGCGGGTTTCTTCTCTTTCTCCTCCTGGATCAGTAAATACACCAATTACCTTAAAACTAATATTGTTAATCAAGATTTGTTCTCCTAAAGCCTCTTTTTCTTTAAGCAAATCGTTCTTCAATTTCATTCCGATAACAGCCACTTTCGCGTTATTTTCCATGTCTTTGGCATTTATATATCGGCCTTCAACAATGGTTAAGTTTTCAATTCCGCCATAATCTGGGTCAACACCTCTAAACTGATAACTGCCAGATTCTTTTCCATACGCAAAAGGCTGTCCCCAATAATTATTTGTTGAAGCTCTCAAATCTAATTTGTCTTCAAATTTTTGAACCGACTGATTATAATCGCTATTTCGAAATTGAATTTGTCTTCCCGGATTTAAACCTTTATATTGTTTAGTCGTAGTTCCAGACCAAACTTCAATAATTCCGGCAGCATCACGTTCAAATTGTTTTTCAATTCCATTTTGAAGACCTTTACCTGCACCAAGCAAAATCACCAAAATAAATATTCCTGAGGCAACAGAAATTCCTGTTAAGAATGTTCTTAATCGGTTTTTAGAAATGGCTTCAAATATTTCTTGCCAACGTTCGATATTAAACATAAGACGAAGCTCTAACTTGTTCTACTTTTTTATCGTCGATAATTAATCCATCTTTTAGGACTACGTTTCTTTTGCACATTGCAGCAATATCAGGTTCGTGTGTAACAATTAAGATAGTTTTTCCTTCATCGTTAATTCCCTGAATAAGTTCCATCACTTCATAAGAAGTTTTCGTATCAAGTGCTCCTGTAGGCTCATCTGCCAATAAAACTTTTGGATTTGAAGCCAACGCTCTAGCAATAGCCACACGTTGTTTCTGACCTCCAGAAAGTTCACTTGGTAAATGATGAGAATGTGTGCCTAAACCTACTTTCTCTAAATATTTCATAGCAATATCATAACGCTCTTTTCTTTTAATGCCTTGGTAATATAATGGCATTGCAACGTTATCCAGTGCTGATTTGTAGTTAATCAAATTAAAAGATTGAAAAACAAAACCTAAGAATTTATTACGGTATCTTGACGCAATGGTTTCGTTCAATTTTTTAATAGGAGTTTTATCTAAAATATAACTTCCAGAATCTGCCTCATCTAAAATTCCTAAGATATTTAGAAGTGTCGATTTACCAGAACCAGATGACCCCATGATTGCAACTAATTCACCTTCTTCAATATTAAAATTAATACCTTTTAAGACGTGTAATTCCGAACTTCCCATTTTATAGGATTTGTGTAAATCTTTAATTTCAATCATGGTATTGTTAAATTTTTAGACAATAATAACATTTTTATTAAGTAAATTATGATAATAAAAAGTTAATAATTTTCGTTACCTTTTTAGTATAAGACTTCGATCTTTACTAATTGTTACACTTTTTTAATAAAATATGATTGTTTTCGTAATTTTACCCAAGTAATAAAAATTCATATTGATGAAACTTACTTCGACTTTTTCAATGTTTATGGCACTTGCCATGTTAACAGGCTGTTCTTCTACTCAAAAATTAGAAACATTAAAACCAGAACCAGACGATGCAAGTCCGCTGGTTTACGACAGCAATCCTTCGTTTATCAATTTACCGATTACTATTAAATTGAGTGATATCGAAAATCAGACAAATGCTCTTTTAAATGGGTTAATTTATGAAGACAATAACATCGAAGATGATGATATTGAAATGAAAATATGGAAGCAAGCTCCTGTAAAAATTCAGAACGATCCTTCAAACCCTGATAAAAAAATTAAAACAATTTTACCGCTTAAAGCGAATATTAAATACCGAATTGGTACCAAAAAGTTAGGTGTAGAATTATACGATGTTAGAGAATTTAATTTAAACGGAACCATAACATTGTCTAGCGAAACAGCTTTAACAAACTGGAAACTAACAACCAAAACGGAATTTAAATCTATTGAATGGAGCGAAAGTCCAACCATGAACGTTTTTGGTAAAAATATGCCTATTACATATTTAATCAATCCTGCTATTTCTATTTTTAAAAATAAATTAGAAAAGACAATTGACGAATCTATTGAAAAGTCAATGGATTTTAAACCGAATGTACTTCAAGCTGTTGAAAAAATCTGTACTCCGTTTCAAATGAGCGATACTTACGAAAGCTGGCTGCGAATTGTTCCTATTGAAATTTATTCAACAAACGCCAAACTTAAAAACGATTCTTTCTTGCTTGATATGGGAATGAAATGCAATATGGAAACGATTGTAGGAAAACAACCAGAATCTAAATTTAATGCAAACAAAATTGTTTTGAAGCCAGTTACAAAAATTCCGAATCAAATTTCTGCTAATATCGCAGCGATTTCAAGTTATGTAGACGCTTCAAAGATTATGACTAAGAATTTTGCTGGACAAGAATTTGGATCAGGAAGCAAAAAAGTAACCGTGAAAAATGTTTCCATTTGGCATAAAGATGGTAAAATGGTGATAGCTCTAGATGTATTAGGTTCTATAAACGGAACACTATATTTAAACGGTTTTCCACAGTATAACCCTCAGAAAAAAGAAATTTATTTTGACAAATTAGATTATGTTTTAGATACAAAAAGCAAGCTTATGAGAACAGCAAATTGGTTGGCTCAAGGTTATGTTTTAAGAAAAATGGAAGAAAGTTGTCGCTATTCAATTCAACCTAATTTAGAAGAAGGCAAAAAAAACATGGCAGGTTACTTAAAGAATTATTCTCCGATGCCCGGTGTATTTGTCAACGGAAAAATGGAAGATATTCAATTCGATAAAATTCAATTGACAAATCAGGCAATTATTGCTTTCATCAAAATAAATGGAACGGTCAACGTTTCGGTTAACGGATTGAAATAAAAAAAAGCAGTGTAAAATTACACTGCTTTTTTCTTTTTAGTATACATTTTGTATATCAAATAACCGATTATCAATACTAGTAAATAAGGAATTACCATTAAATAAACAATTCCATCATTTACAGCTTCTGCTTTTTTTACATTAGAATCTCCCGATAAAGCTGCACGGCACATTGCGCATTGAGCATTCGCAGAAACTCCAATTAGAAAAATACAAATTCCTAAAATGAAATTTTTGATTTTTGACTTTTGAACTTTATTTTTAGTGTGCATAATAAGGTGAAATCATTAAAAATACTACAACCCCAGTTACAGCAACATAAAGCCAGATTGGAAAAGTGATTTTAGCTATTGTTCTATGTCTATCAAATCGCTGCGCTAAGGCTCTAACATAAGTAATTAGAACAAGCGGAATGATTGCAATTGAAAGCAAAATATGCGTAATCAATATCACAAAATATACCAACCTTAAAGATCCGACTTTTGCGCTTTCGATAGCATCAAGAACACCATCATGGTTTGAATCTCCAAATTTAGTAGAATCAGCTGTCATATGATAAGCAACATACATTACTAAAAATGCAGCCGACAAAACTATAGCAAAAGTCATTAATGGTTGATGTAACTTCTGATTCCCATTTTTTATTGCTAAAACAGCCAAAATCAATACAACTGCAGTAATACCGTTTGTAGTTGCGTAGATTGGAGGCAAAAACGAAAGTGGCTCAACATTGATTCCAAAATCTTTTAGTTTGATTAAAAACAAGACTGCTACTGCAACTGGTATAATAATCGAAACTACTGCAATTAATTTACTATATTTTTTTTCTAAAGAATTATCTTCCATCACTTATTCTGCTAATAAAATTTTAATATCTTCTTGAATATCGCGTACTCCTTTTTTATCTAAACCATCGTAATAGATGTTCGGATTTCCAAATTCATCTTTTCTGCAACGAATATTTCCATCTTTATCAATCAAAGCAAACAAACCAGAATGTTCAAATCCGCCGCTAACTTTATCATTTGCACCCGCATAAAGATTAAATCCTTTGTTTGACAAATCCATTATTACATCTCTATCACCAGTTAAGAAATTCCAATTTGAAGATTTTACTCCAAGCAACTTCGCATGATCTTTTAATACTTGCGGCGTATCATGTTTTGGATCAATTGTTATAGAAACGATTCCAAAATTAGGATTTCCAAAAAATGTCTTTTCGATCTCCAACATACTCATGTTCATCTTTGGACAAATTGAAGGGCAAGTTGTAAAAAAGAATTCTAAAACATATACTTTTCCTTTATACGTTTGATTAGAAACTTTTACATTGTCTTGATTTGTCAACTCGAATTTTGGCGCTGCACCAATCGTTAAAAGTTTAGTTTCTTTTGAAGTTTTTGCTCCAACATTATCCAAACGATTTCCTTTAACAACATCACCGTTTTTAACACGATCTACAATTTTAGGAATGGCATAAATCCCGAAAATCAAAATGATAAAAGAGATTCCTATATATGATTTATTTTTGAACATTATAAATAATTTAAAGTTGCTTAGTAGCGTTGTGATTCTTTTTTAAAGCCGCACGGTATTCGTACAAGATTATTTTAAAATCATCCAGCATTTCATTGCTTAACTCAGATGGATGAAAAGTATCATAACCTTCTTTGTATTCTTTTTTATCTTTTCTTCCTCTAAGATTACGTTCTTTATCGATAATGTAAACTTTAGAAGTTCCTAGATTTTGATTTAGTTTTTCTTTTAAATGCAATTGATTGTAAAACTTTTGAATTTCTTCGTTTGAAGCAAAAACAAAATTCCAGTTTTTAACATCCGTAAAAGGAGATAAAGCGTCAACTATTTTTTGAGCTTCTTTTTCTGTTCCAAGCGGACACAAAACTACAAACTGAAGATCTTCAAAACCGTTATAACGTTTGTAGATCTTTTCATTTAAGTTGAAATAATTTCCTCTATGTTCTAATATATCAGAACCAGAAAATCCTAATACAGTAATCTTTTTATCTAAAGAGATTTTTTTTCCGTTCAATGATTCCCAATTTCCAAAATCTGCCACTTTTGGTGTTATTACAGGAAGTGTTGTAAAACTATTTACACCAGAAGCAAAAAACAAATAAGCTACAATTGGCAGAACAAAAAGTACAAAGAGAACTATATTTTTTTTCATTGTATTAACGGAAATTATTGAGGTACAAAAATAAAAAAATCCCGATGTTATCGGGACTCTTTTTGAATTAATATCATGTTAAAAATTCCATTTAATAGTAGAATCTTTAAAAACCCCATAAATATAATGTCCTTCTGTTAACAGAATAAACAATAAATATAAAACTAGGAAGATAACAGGAGAAACAACAGACCATCTAAGGCTGCTTTTTTCACCTTCCATGTGCATAAATGCCCATACAATATAATATGCTTTGAAAACTGTTAGGATATAGAAAATCCAGTTTAACAGATTCAAACCTATAAAATGAGTAAACTCTAATGATGCAGGTTTGTAGATACCCAAAATAACTTCTACTGTAGTTACTACTGAAAGTAATGCGAAAACAAACCAGATTCTTTTTGTATTTGATACGTGCTCGTGTGACATAATGATGTAAATTCTAAAATTAAACTAGGTAGAAAACTGTAAATACAAATACCCAAACTAAATCTACGAAGTGCCAGTATAAACCAACTTTCTCAACCATTTCGTAGCTTCTTCTTTTCTCGTAAGTACCTAATAATACATTGAAGAAAATGATGATATTGATAATAACTCCAGAGAATACGTGGAATCCGTGGAAACCTGTAATAAAGAAGAAGAAATCAGCAAATAATTTATTACCATACTCGTTTCTGATCAAGTTAGCACCTTCTACAACATATTTAGCATTAGCTAAATGCGCTTCAGATTCTTCTCTTGATAAAACAGTTTTTTTCTTTTTATCTGTAAGTTTTTCTGTTCTGATTAAAATTTCTGGATGAGCTTTAAACCCTGCTTGTACTTCAGCAACTGTAAAAGTTGGTAAAGATTGAGCATCTTCCATAAACCAAGTTGTTTTGCTTCTTGTTAAAGCTTCTCTTTGTTCTGGTAATTTCACAGCAAAATCAGCTAAAGCAACTCTTTTTCCGTCTTTATCAACGAATTGAAGTAAACTTCCTCCAACAGTTTCAACTGCTCCGTACTCACCTTTAATGAAGTTTTTCCATTCCCAAGCTTGAGAACCAACGAAAATTAAACCTCCAATAATAGTTAAAAACATATAAATTGCAACTTTTGTCTTTTTCAATTGGTGTCCTGCATCAACAGCCAAAACCATTGTTACAGATGAAAAGATCAAAATAAAAGTCATTAAAGCTACATAATACATTGGAGCCGCAACACCATGCATAAATGGAAAGTGAGTAAACACTTCATCAGCCAAAGGCCAAGTTTCAATAAATTTAAATCTAGAAAAACCGTAAGCTCCTAGAAATCCAGAGAATGTTAAGGCATCTGATACGATAAAAAACCACATCATCATTTTACCATAACTTGATCCTAGTGGCTGGATCTCATGACCGCCTCCCCAAGTTTTTTCGTCGTTGTTTGCAGTAGTAACTGTCGCTCCCATAAAAGATATTCGTTAAAAAGTTCCCAAATTTACGTTTTTTTCTTATTTAAAGAAAAATAAAAATAAAAATAAATATACCCATAATAAATCCAAAAAGTGCCAATACATCGCACCTAGTTCTATACCAAGAGTTTGAGTCGAATTGTATTTTTGTTTAAAATGATTATAAATTATAATTAAAAGTGAAATTAATCCGCCAGCTAAGTGTAACAAGTGCGTAACTGTTACCACATACAAGAAAGTTGTAGTAATTGAACTACCTTGCCCTGTAAAATAATACCCCTGTTCAACGATTTGTCCAAATCCTTGAAATTGAAGCACAATAAATAAAATTCCTAATGCTAAAGTTCCTAAAAGCAAGCTTGTAACCGCGCTTCTATTATCTTTCTGAATGGCTTTTTTTGCCAGATGAAAAGTAACACTACAAGCAATAATAACTGCTGTACTCCAGTAAAATGCAGAAGGAAGTTCAAAATTCTTCAACCAGTCTGCTCTTGATTTACTTACTACAAATGCACTTGTCAATCCAGCGAACATCATAATCATACTAACCATTGCAAAAAGCAGAATCAGTTTTGCTGATTTTGACTTTTGTGCTTGTTCATCATTTGTTTTCAACGTCATTTCCATAACTATCTTAAAAATTTATCTACAATAAATACAATTTGTAAAAGCGAAATATACGAAACACTAACTAACATTAATGTTCTTGCTGCTTTTGCAGTTCTTAACTGATACAATTTTACTGCATAAAAAAGCATCCAAAGTCCTAAAAGCAATACTAAAACTGCAGCAATTGGAGAGATAAACAATTGTCCCGTAAAACCTAATACCGGTAACAGAGAAGCTATTATCAACCAAATTGTATATAAAATAATCTGCAGTGCCGTTCCTTTATCTTTTTTTCCTGTCGGAAGCATAAAGATCCCTGCCTTTTCGTAATCTTCATATAAAAACCACCCTATAGACCAAAAATGCGGAAATTGCCAAAAAAACTGAATCAAAAACAAAGTTCCCGCTTCGATACCAAATTCTCCTGTTGCCGCAACCCAACCTAACATAAACGGAATTGCACCAGGAAAAGCTCCAACAAAAACAGAAAGCGAAGTAACGGTTTTTAGTGGCGTGTAAACACTTGTATATAAAAATATTGAAATTGCTGCAAACATTGCCGACTTAGCATTTATGGTATAAAGCAATGCAATACCAATAATTGTAAGCAGACTTGCTACAAACAAAGCAACTTTTGGTGTCATACGCCCCGAAGGAACTGGACGGTTTTTTGTACGATCCATCAAAGAATCGATATCTTTCTCAATTACCTGATTAAAAGCATTTGATGCTCCAACCATACAATATCCTCCAACAGCCAAAACAGCCAAAACACTCCATTCAAATGGATGTTCAGCATCAACTCCTAATAAATATCCTGCAATAGAAGAAAACAAAACACTAATAGCCAAACCGGCCTTAGTGATCTCTTTAAAGTCTAGAAATATTGATTTGATTGATAATGTATTTTTTGCAGCGTTCAATACCGTTGTTGTTTGTGTATTTTTTTTGAGTGGTGCAAATGTACAAATTAGATTGTAGAATTTAAACCTATAAATTTAGATTTTTTTCAATAAAACCTTTACAAATTAAGATCTCAGCATACTTTAACAGTATTATTTCGAAAAATCTTATTAAAAATCCTAGTAATCAAAATACCAGTTAAAAATATCCGAACGTAAACCGATACTAAACCAAGTTGTACTTTGCTTAAAAGTAGTCGCAGTTTCTTGAGTTGGATCAAAATTTCGGTAAATAAGACTTCCAAATAATTTTAAGTTGGTCATCGGATTTATCAAATATCCTCCTTGGACATCGGCAATAAAAACACTTGTTTTATTTCCCTGCCCTATTTTTACACCTGTATCATACGGACGGTTTTCATCGTAACCTTTATAAATATTTCCTCCATAATTAAATGAATCTTCTGCGGTATCAAAATCTAAACCTCTTGTTCCGATTGTAAATTTTGCATCTCCATATATACGTCCTTTATGATAGCGACCAATTAAGATCAACTCTTTAAAGTTACCGCCCCACTGGTGCCCCACACTTTGATTATTATGCCCGTAATTGGTAATAACGGCACTATGCGAATACACATATGGACGCACACGGTTGAATTCTACCTGAACCAATAAATCTTTTACGTTGAAAGCATTGAAATATTTCGCCCCGAATTGAAATCCAAATTTATTTTTCCAGCTCTGATTTCCAGCTCCAACTTCAGAAACAGAAAATTCATCAATTAAAAACTGCGAATATAAATTGATGCTGTTATTCCATTTGTATTTTCCTGTAATTCCTAAAAGTGCGTTTCCGCTTCGAGAAGAAGAACCAAACTCTACAGCGCGGTAAAAAATAATCGGATTCACAAAATTAATATCAAAACCTCTATTATTACTGTCAGTCCAAACTACAGATTCAAAGAAACCTAAATTCAATCTATTCGAAACATTCCAGCTCAAATAGTGATTAGCCATAAATTTCGTAGCATAAGTTCGTTCTTCTGTAACTTCTGGACGAACGTCTTTCATCCACATATACGTATTGGTATATTTTATTTTCCAGAAATTAGTGTTGATTTTAAAATACGGATACGGACTCGCTCCGTCACTTTCTAATAAAGAACGATAACCATCACCAATAAAATTTCTTCCATAACCCAATTGCAAATCAAAAATTTTACTTGGTGCATATGTAATATTAGCTTCCGCTAAAGGAAAATCGTACGCATCTGTTTTAAATCTTTTCGCAATTCCAATTCCTGGAATTATAGCCGGATTTCCTCCAGATGGCTTGATTGACTCCGCATATTCATTAAAATAGCCTGCAAATCTTCCTTGACTTTCAAAAAATGTTGTTGTAAAATTGATTTGCTTCCCCAAACCTCCTCTAAAATTAAGCGCTCTTGTATTCACGTAAGTGTAAGATGCATCATTATCTGAAGCTTTTCCTAATTGTAAATCAACAATCGGATTTAAAGAGAACCAATATCCTTCTCCTTGAATTTGAACCATATTTTCGTTCCACCATTTTCTTCCCAACCAGCTTGAAACATTTTTCTGCAAAGATTGGTTAACGGCTTTCAAATTATAATATTTTGAAACCTCAGCATATGTAAATGGCTTAGAAGCAGTATGATTATTGCTTCCCACTTGGTTCATTTCTGCATCAAATTGAGCGTAATAACTATGAGAAAATGGAATATTTAGATGACTTTCAAATTCTGGATTATTGTATTTTTTATATACAATACTATCCAATTCTGTCATTGGTTTTTCAATTGGTTTCAAAATTTCTGCTGCAGCCAAAGCCTCCGCTTCAATTTGCGCTGCGCTTTTTAGAGGCACGGCAATCGAAATCGTGTATTTAGAATATGTAGCTTTTCCGTTGTAGGTTGAAGGTTTTATCTTTGGAAATTTTCCAAAAACGCGTTTTGCTTCTTCAGACAATTCTTCATGTACAGCCGAAACATAAATTATTTTAAACTCTCCCGAAGCATCAACTTCAAAAAGAACTTTTATTTCTCCCTTATAATTATTTTGTTTTAAGTTTTCAGGAACTTGAAAATTATTAAAAACAAAATCTTGAACTTCTTTATAAAAACAATTCTCTAATTTTTTCCCATCTAAATTTTCACAGTTAGGAAAAATAGGAAACATTTCTGCCGTAAAACTAGGCTGAATAGATGAACTGCCATTTTGCTGTGCAGAAATTGCAAAGAATGAAAAAATTAAAACAAGGGATAAAAAAAACTTATTCACTAAAATATAGGTATTTATTTAATATTGATTTGGGGAAATTTGTCCGTTTGCAATTGCCTTCGCCGCCGAAGTCCCGATTCTCTGAACTCCTAAATTAATCATTTCTAAAGCTTCATCATAAGAACGAACACCTCCAGCCGCTTTTACCGACAACGGAGAAGCATTTTCGAGCATAATAATTATAGCTGGAAAAGTTGCTCCGTTTGGAAGATTATTTTCTGTTTTATAAAATCCAGTTGAAGATTTTACAAAAACAGAAGAAAACTCTTCTTCATCAAAATGTGATACAACCACATTTTTTATTAAAGCAGACAATTGTATAATTTCTTTATCTGTTAGCGAAGCAACTTCTATAATCCATTTTACTGTTTTATTATGAGCTAATCCAATTTGAGTTCCAATTAAGATTTCTTGTTTTACTAAATCTAATTCTCCATTTTTGAAAGCCTCATAATTACAGACAAAATCTAAGTCGTCGGCTCCGTTTGCAATTGCTTCATTTGCTTCTTTTATTTTAGTTTCCAAACTTGACTTTCCTTCTGGAAAATCAATTACGGTTCCAACTAATAAAGCTGAATTTGCTTTTACAATCATTTCTTTTGCCATGACCACGAATTCTGGACGAATCATAATCAATTTAAACTCTTCTTGAATTGCTTCTGTAATGGCATTTTTAACCACAACAATATTCTCTGCTTCAGAAAGACCAGCTTGAGGAGCAGTTTTTAAATAAGTCGAATCTAAATATTGTTTTACGTTCATAACAGTTGAAGTTACAGAAAACCAGCACAAAAGTACATTTAATATTGAAAAAACACAGCTTTTAACAACTTGATTTCTTCTTATAAAAAAACCCACCGAAGTGGGTTTCTATATTTATATTTTATTGATTTGCTTTCTAAACGCGATTGCCGAAAAAACAGCAATAACCGCTCCAAGCGCATTTGCCAAAATATCTGTTACATCTGCAGCTCTCGTTGCAGTAAGAGCGCCTTGTAGAATTTCGATTGTAATTCCAAAAAAAACAGAAAATATAAATGATATTAAATATGCTTTAAAATCTTCTGATTCTTTTCCTTTTAATTCCTTTTTGAAAAACAAAATCCAAGAAATTGTAAATCCAAAATGAAAACAAAAATGAATAATTTTGTCTAAACTCGGAAAATTAACTGCAGGTAGATTACTGGAATCTGTTAAACATAAATATGCAATAATTCCAGAGCAGATAATTGCCCAAATTAATAGAAATTGTTTAGGCACCGATTAATTCTTTATAAGCTTCGTCAGATAGTAAAGAATCAATTTCTGATGCATCAGAAATTTTAATTTTTATCATCCATCCTGCACCGTAAGGATCTGAGTTTACAGTTTCTGGAGCACTTTCTAAATCTTCATTAAAAGCAATGATTTCACCTGTTAATGGTAAAAATAAGTCTGAAACTGTTTTTACAGCCTCAACAGTTCCAAAAACTTCATCTTTTGAAAGTGTCTGATCTAAAGTTTCTACCTCAACATACACGATATCTCCTAACTCTTTTTGTGCAAAATGAGTAATTCCTACAGTCGCAACATCTCCTTCGATGCTAACCCATTCGTGATCTTTTGTGTACTTTAAATTTGCTGGTATGCTCATAATAGTATGTTTGAAAATTGATAATTTAAAATTTATGTCACAAATGTAATAATCTTCTAATGAAATCTAGTTTAGAAACTAAAAATTAATTTCCAAAATTATAACGAAGTGTGAATCCTGATCTGATATTCGTTAGAGGAAATGAAGTCGAAATAACTGCTTTCGAGAACGAATGATCATAATAGAATATGGCGGTTAAGTTTTTACTGAAAGCATAATCTGCCGTTAGTTTTAATGTCCAAATATTCTGTCCAGCCGCTAACTGATTATTATCGTAATCTAAATAACGCACAAGCGTTTCATTATTTCTAAAAGAAAAATCTGCTTTAATATTGATATCACTTTTAATAATTCCTGTTGGATTATCTGCTAATCTAGAAGAAAAGATTACATCTTTAAAACGATATCCTAATCCAACCACATACTCTATTCCTTTAACTTCTGTCAATAAATTATTGTCAAAACTCATTGATAAAGCGCGGTCTTTTTTGATTTCTGTCAATAAACGCAACGAACTTTTCAACTCAAAATCTACTCGAATAAGCGGACTAAATTGCTCTACCAAGTTAACATTTGACATAATTGTTTTGTTGAAGAAATTTGAATTCACATCTTGTCCATTTGGATTTTCAAGATAATCAAAGTTCGACCTGAACTGGCTAATCGTATAAGAAGCTCTATAATTATGCTGTAATGAAAAACGCTTAAAGTGATCTTTAAAATACTTGTAGCGCATCAATCCATTATATTTTATCGACCAGTTCGGAATCGGGAAATTTCTAAAAATACCAGTTGAAGCATTTGAAGCATCTTTTCCAGTATATGCAGCCAAGAACGAAGGCAACAATACTGCCTGATTACTTTTAGTATATCCAATCGGATAACCATCATTGGATTGAATCAACTTTCTTTCACTATTATTTGGATTTGCAAGATCATCTACAGGTGCAGTAGCATCTTCGGGAGGAAGAGCCGCGGCATCATATCTAGGAATTGGCATTCCACTTCCATAACGTTCTTCAGCCAATCGATTTGCAATTACTAAACGATTATTTCTAAAATCATCAAAAGCCGCCGATTGCGTTTCATTACTTGTTGAGAAAGCTGTTTTTATCAATACAGTTGAAATAGAAAACATTCCATAAGTATATGGCGATAACGGTTTGTAAAACAATTTTCCAATCGAATCTACAACAGTATATTGTTCTGAAGAATTCTCAGAATAAGAACGATCCATCGTTAAATCGACTTTTAAATCTGGAAGCACATCAAGGTTTGCTGTTACTTTTAAAGTCTTAGTACTTACTTGTGTATAGTTTTGATTAAAATTTTGATAATCGGTTAGCCAACCATTCTTAGCCGCTTCGTAACGAACATCATCCTGACTACCAAAAACAAATCCTAATGAAGGTTTAGAGGTTCCAAAGAAACCAACTCCCGGAATATATCCTGGCAAAACCGTTCCGTTATTTTTAGTGTAATTAACTTGAATATTCTTAACACTAGTTAAAACTCCAATCAATCCATCATAAAAAGGACTACTGCTTACAGTTGGTTTTGCTGTATTTACAATTTTTTCTCCAGGTTTTGGTGGCGCCGCCGGTTTTGCTTTTGCTTGTTTTGGCCCTGGAGTCAGACCCACATATTTATAAAATAAATTCATGTTTAGGGTCGCAGCAAAAGTGTTTGAATTTGCATTTTGAATTGTATTCCCCAAATTCCACGTAACACCATTTTCCTCATATTGAGATAATGCTGTCGATGATCGCTGCCAATTATAATCGGCAGTATAAGAGTAATTCGCTTTTATAAAACTAAAAACTGGAATTTTATTAATAGGAATATCATAATTTAAAACCAACTGCTGTAAATGCTGATTTGGTGTTCCGATATCGAAATAATCTTCCCAAATATTGAAGTCTTCTTTTGGTGTATTATCATCATTCAGAAAGTTTCTCACAATATTATTTGAAGCCGCAGTATAATTCAATTTCAGTGATTTTGTCAAATTAAATCCGAAACCATATTGATAATTAAATGCAAAGTTTCTTCTGTAAAGCGCGTCAAGACCAATTCCTTGAACATCTTCAACTTGTCTATATTGCTGGCGATTGCTTTGTCTTATAATATTTGTATTAAAAGAAACATTTGAAGGAAGATAATTAAAATTAAAATCGCTCAACATTTTCCAATAATCACTTTTTTTCATGAATTTAGTCTGCTTAAACGGCGTTACTTCTTTTGGTTGAAAAGTATAAGCGTAATTAACAGCCGTATTAGATTGTTCATCATTGTAATCTTCAACTTCATAATCATGTCTTTCTACTTGATTATAAGATTGAGAGAAAGTGAAATTTTCTACATCGTAAACATGAGGTTTCTGCTCTGGAGCTCTATCTTTTCTTACGCCGATAAAGTTGATACTTTTACGTTTTGTATAATCTATTGCACGCGTTCTGATGTTTTCTTTTTCTGCTGGATCAGTAGTTTCTGCAATTAATTGTTTTAGTTTAATATCTTGATTGAACGGATCATACTCTGGAGTAATCACTTCTTCTCCAATTGCGTAATTAAACGGAAGATTTATTCCCCATTTTTTAGGAAGTAATTTTCCTAAATTCATATTTGTAACAATATTATATTGTTGAATATCTTCTCTATCTCTTTCGTTTGCTCCTTGTTCTAGTGAACCAAAACCAATTGTACTCTTTTTACCCGAAGCAGATAAAGTTGCAAAATCGGCCATATTGGTATCAATATTCAATAATGCCGCCATACCGCCTTTATTTTCCATATCAGACATACGAAGTTCGTTAAACCAAACTTCTCCTTTTATATCTTTATGATCTGCGGCACTTTTTACTCCGACCATTAAATTTCGAACCAAACCAAAATTAGGATTTCCTTTTATACCTAATGTCAATTTACTATCCTGGTCACCGCCTTCTACAGATGGATCTCGATCTGGATAATAAATTCCATTTACATCTCTAATCGGATCGTTAGGATCTATCTTCATTGCCAAAATTTTCATTCTAGTCAATAATGATAAAGCGACATCAATATTATTTTCGTCAAGCCAAACTTGATCTGGACTTATTGTACACGACCCGCCCGTTCTTGTTACTTTTAATGGGATTTCGATTTGATAGAAGTTCTGCGTAAAGTCGTTACCAAAACGAATAAATCCAACCATTTCATCATCTAAAAGCGGACTTTCATTTGGAAGCGGTTCTGCGTGAAGAAACATTTTCAATTTTTTGTATTGACGCATATCCACACTTACATTTTTGAAAACTGCTCGCGAATCTTGATATTCTAATCCTGAACCACCAACTCTTAATGCTAATGATTGTTCGTTTTGATTAATGATCGTATTATTGTTATACAATTGCTCTCTTTGAACGCCCGGTGGAATAACATAATTTACTGGACATTTAGTTCCGTTTTCTTGAATATTTACGGCAGCAACATCAAATTCAGTTCCGTCATCAGCAGGATTTGTATCATTTGCATCTAATGTACCTGTATATCTTCTCCATTCTCCTCGCACTAAATCTAAAGCTCCGAAACGAACTGTCATTTGATCATTAAATCCAGTCATGAACATTCTCATAAAACGAATTGATCTAAAATCAGTAATGTTTCCAATAGTATTTTGCGGTTGAGAAACTGGAATTTTAAACTGAATCCATCTTGCATTCGTAGATCCTCCATTTGGAAGTTCTACGTTACTTACTTCTCTAATATCAGTAATATAATTTTCTCCAACCTGCATACCCGGTCTTAAATCGATACTATATTCATAGTATGCATTGATTGTACTCATTGTATTATCACGGTTGATATCTTCAACATCTGGAAGTGTTGTTGAACCACGGTTTGGATCGTCTACACTTACCGCAGAGTTTCCGTCTGTTCCGTTATATCTTTTATAACGATCTAAAACGCCACCGTCTGTGTTTAAGTAATACCTGTAATCGTCTGCAGCTGGATCTTCTTCACCTGCATAATTTGTATAAACTGAGCCTTCTCTTGAATTTGGAAGACCATCTAAACCAACGTCTTGATTTCTACGATTATCTGCGTTAGTGTCAAAAGCATAAATTAGCGATTGAGATGCCGGAACATCTCCCCATTGCGGCTGCGGATTTACCATAACTTGATCTGGCCCTAATCCGTTTTCGTATTGTTTTCTTCCGTCTTTTAAAACGTCCTCTGAAACTTCACCTAAATTGAAATAAATTTTTCCCGTATTACTTACCGGAGATTCTCCATTTCCAACATACGGATCGAGTACCCAAAACTGAATATATTCTACGTTTCCTTGTTCAAAATTAGTTGAATTTAAAGCGCGCATAATTCCACCAAAATTAGTAGATGGACTACTCGCACCAAAATTTGGGTTATTATTATAAGGCCCTCTATCTGATGGATAATAAGATAAATCGAGCGTATTAATAACTTGAATCTGACCTTGCGCAATATCTGTATTTGGATAAAGCTCTCTACTATAAACTCTTCTTGTACTATTTAAAGACAAATCATCATTTGAAATTCCCGATGGTTTTGTAGTGTAAAAAATTGGATCAATAGTATACCAAGCTAATTTAGCACGTTTATAACCATACTCTAATGTATTTGAACTAGCATTGAAAGTATTATCTGTAGCCGATGTTATAAATGGTGTTGAAGCCAAACTCCACGCATAAGCAGATCTCATATCGATAGTAGTCTGCGAACCTTCAAAATCATCAATATAAATAGTTGCTTCTCCTTCAAAATCACTTGCTTTTGGAGCATCTGGTTTTAAAAACGCAACCTCACCGCGAATAGAAAGATTTGAAGGAACATCTGTATCAATGTTAGGAAGTTTGTTTGCCAATCTTGTCAAGAATGGAACTTCCGTTGAATAATTTCCGTTGAAACCAAAAATAGTGTTATTTACAGATTCTTGTCCATAACTCGATTTTTGAGTAAAAGGGCGTTCTGTCATCTTTAAGAATGTTCCGCCTACAACAAATTTATCTGAAATCTTATGTTCAACATTCAACCCCATGAATCTTCTGGTCTGTTGTCCGAAAATTGAATTATTTTCTAAAGAAACTTCAATTGGTGTATTCGAAGCCTGAAGTGAAGGATCTAAAATCTGTACACGTCCTAATTGATAATCGACACTATAATCAATTCCTTCTTGCAATACTCTACCTCCAGCTGTTACAACAACAGATCCTTGAGGAACATTAAATGCACCAATAGGAATACCATTACTGCCCGAAGATTTGTATTTTCCTCTTAACAAAAATTTATTTTTATCACTATCCTGTAAAGCACCAGCCTGCGTATTCTTATACATATTTCTAAATACATATTTACGCTGATTCGGATTATATGTCGTTGGATCATTATAAGTTTCACCTGATGTTCCTGTATTTAATTTTTTAAATAATAGCTCTCCAAAAGGTTCTTTCGTAGTGAAAATAATTCGAGCATTTTGAACATCAACTGTTATCCCTGGAACATAATCAAAGAAACCATCTCCACCTTTTTGCGGATCATTATTATAATTTAACTGATCTAGGTTGAAAACATTTAATAATGGTGTTTTAGTAATATAATAATTATCTGGATTTGGGTTTGCAGGATCATCATCTGGGAAGAGAGTTCCTGTAACTGGCGTAATATAATTTATTGGCGAAGGATCTGTGTAAAGAATATTAAGTCTAAAATCTTCTTGTTTAATTTGATAAGCCTGCGGAATTTGATAAACGTTTTTCATCATCAAATTCCAAACTGGATTTTGAACGTTTGTCAAACTACTTTTCAGCATTTTCAAAACCAAACTTTGTGTTACAATTGCCTGATTCGAATTATTATTTCCAGTAACAACTGTTGCATCAACACCGTCACTTCCAAATTCTCCAACCTGATACACTTTACCTCCAACTGTATATTCAAAAGCGACTGCAAGAATTTCATCGTTTGCCAAACGCTGTTGCAATGAGATATAACCTAATTGAGGATTAAAAGTATATTCGTTTGTGGTTAATTTTCTAGCATTTTCTAAAACAGAGTAATCAGTACCTTCAGCTACGTTTGTATTGTTAAATCCAGATTTGGCTGTAACAATTTCTCGAATATTGGTATTCAAATAACTTCCTGCTTTTCCAATTGCGGCTGGGTCATATTTGTTATTGGTATTGTCTGTTGGAGCATCAATACCATTATTAAAAAAGCCCGTTGGATTAGTAATTACAACTACTTCATTGTCTGGAACGCCAGAAACCTCACCTTCTCCTAAATCCTGAAGCGCAATAATATTTCTTAAATTGTTATTATTTACTGCAACCCTATTTTGTTTATTGGTAACCCAAACCTCAATTCTTGTTACTTGAACTCGGCTGTCAATTAAAGGATAATTTCTTAGAGATGAATCGTATTTATTTCTAAAGTATTGAGATAAGAAGAAATGTCGGTCATTATCATAATCTAAAGCAAACAAATCAAAGTTCTGAACTGTACCTCCACCTTCTGCGACTATACTTTTGGTTTGTGATTTTTGTTCTGAAAAAACTCCAGTAATGGTAGTTTTACCAAATTGCAGTTGGGTTTTAACCCCAAATAAACTTTGTGCACCTCGAATCAATGTACTGTTTAAAGGCATGCTGACGTTACCAACTTCAACTTTCTGAACAATATCATCTTCTGAAGGAGTATAAGCCAATTTAAATAAATTTTGGAAAGCAAATGTAGATTGCGTATCGTAATTCGCATTAACTTCTAAACGCGTTCCAATTTTCCCCATTAAACTCATGCTGATTCTTTGATCGAAATCAAAAGTCAGACTGGATCTATTTCTCGGTGAAAAGGAAGGATTGTCTTGTTTGGTGTAACGTAAACCTAAGTCCATTTCAACTGATCCTGTAGGTTTTACGTCAATTGTATTACTTCCAAAAATACTTTCGAACAAACTTGAATTGATGTAATATCTTGGAAGAAGATCTTTCTTAGCAGCCTCAGCTCCTTGTTTTTTACCATCTATAGCGTCCATTTTTTTTCTAAAATAATTCCTTCTGGATTCTTTTAGAAGTAAATCTTCGTATTCTCTTGGCGTTAAAATTAAAGGGTAATTGATAGAAAAACCATCAACCGAATTGGTATAAATGTAACGATCTGTAATTGGATCATACTTGTAAGCCGACAATATACTTGGAGGATCTGCAAGCTCAATTTTACCAACTGAAAACTGAGTTTTAGTTGTATCTTGAGTCGACGGAGTTACCTGCGCACGCAAAACATTACCGCAAAGCAAAACCAGCAACAAAATACAAATTTTACGCATAGAATTCTTTTATATAAAATGAATTTATAAGCTTTTTAAAGCCTTTTTGATGATTGTTTCTACAGTAGCTTCCGGATCTTCTTTAACGATCTTTTCAACTACTTTTTCAGAAGCTTTTCGAACAAAACCTAAAACTTCCAAAGCAGATAACGCTTCATCTCGATTTCTATTGTTTTGAACTACCGAAACTTCATCCAAATCGTACAACTTTAACACTTTATCTTTTAAATCAAGTATAACTCTTTGTGCTGTTTTGTTTCCTATCCCTTTGATAGACTGAATTATACCAACATCTCCCGATGCAATGGCATTAATAATTTGTTTTGGCTCTATTGACGAAAGCATTGTTCTCGCGATTCCAGCTCCAATTCCTGAAACTGAAAGTAACATTCTAAAAATTTCTCGTTCCGATTTTTCGGCAAAACCATATAAAGTATGCGCATCTTCTTTGATTTGAAGATGCGTATACAATTTTATATTTTCAGAATTTGGAATTAAGGAGAAGGTATGCAGGGATATATTTACCTGATAACCAACACCTCCACAATCAATTACAACCTCTGTAGGATTTTTTTCTACTAATTTGCCTTGCAAATGTGCTATCATAAATGTAATTTCTTAGTATCAAATATAACAAAAATGCCATAAAACTACGACAAATTTGCCCAATCCTTGTTAGAACGTTTATTGTGCCGTTTTATTCTTTTTATTTTCCTTTTCTTGAGCGTCGATAACTGCGATTGCAGCCATGTTTACCATTTCTTCAACACTTGCACCTAATTGGAAAATGTGAACTGGTTTACCCATTCCCATCATAATTGGTCCAATTGAATTCACTTTATACAATTCTTTCAACAATTTATAAGTGATGTTTGCTGATTCTAAGTTAGGGAAAATCAATGTGTTTACTTTTTTTCCTGCTAATTTAGAAAATGGAAATTTCTCTTCAAGCATTTCTTGATTTAATGCAAAATCTGCCTGAATTTCTCCATCAACAATCATTTCTGGATGATTTTTGTGTAAATAAGCAACTGCTTCTCTTACTTTTGAAGCACTTGGACTAGTCGAAGAACCAAAGTTTGAAAACGAAACCATTGCAATAACAGGCTCAATTCCGAACATTTTTGCTGTTTTAGCCGTCATAATTGCAATGTTAATCAAATCTTGTGCAGACGGATTAATGTTTATTGCAGTATCTGATAAAAACATTGGCCCGCGTGAAGTCAACATCATGTTTGCTGTTGCTACTAATGAAGCATTTGGTGCTTTTTCTATTAATTGTAACATTGGTTTTACAACCGAAGGATAACTTCTTGAATGTCCCGTAACTAAAGCATCTGCTTCACCTTCATTTACCATCATTGCAGCAAAATAATTTCTTTCGCGCATGAATTTTTCAGCGTCTAATTTAGAAACACCTCTGCGTCCTCTAGTTTCCCAGAAAGATTTTGCAAATCGGTTACGTCTTTCTGCTTCTTCATCCGTTTTAGGATCAATGATTTCAAGATCAGCGTCAAAACCTAATTCTTCTTTTAATTCTAAAATCTGTTCTTTGTTTCCTAATAAAACTGGGAATCCAATTCCGTCTTCGTAAACAATTTGTGCAGCTTTTAAAACATTTAATTGATCTGCTTCTGCAAAAACAATTTTCTTCGGATCTAATTTTGCACGGTTTGTAATTAAACGCACCATTTTATTATCGTTACCCATTCTTTCGCGAAGCACATCTTCATAAGCTGCCCAGTCTGTAATAGGATTTTTTGCCACTCCAGATTCCATTGCTGCTTTTGCAACCGCAGGCGCTACAACAGTAATCAATCTAGGATCAAATGGTTTTGGAATAATATATTCTTGTCCGAAACCAAGTTTTGTTGCTCCATAAGCTACGTTAACTTGCTCTGGAACTGGTTCTTTTGCCAAAATAGCCAATGCTTTTACAGCGGCCATTTTCATTTCTTCATTAATTTTAGTCGCTCTAACGTCTAATGCTCCTCTAAAAATATAAGGGAAACCTAAAACGTTATTTACCTGATTAGGAAAATCTGAACGTCCTGTCGCCATAATAACGTCTTTACGAGTTTCTACAGCTAAATTATAATCGATTTCCGGGTTCGGATTTGCCATTGCAAAAACGATTGGGTTTTGTGCCATAGAAAGTAACATTTCTGGAGAAAGAATATCGCCAGAAGATAATCCGATAAAAACATCGGCATCTTTTACAGCATCTGCCAAAGGAATTTTAGGTCCGTCAATAGCATATTTTAATTGTAAATCTGAAAGTGAAGGATTGTCTTTTGTTAAAAGTCCTTTACTGTTGTACATTAAAACGTTTTCTACTTTTACGCCTAATAATACATATAAATCTGTACAAGCAATTGCCGCAGAACCTGCACCAGAAACTACTACTTTTACATCTTCTGCTTTTTTTCCTGCCAATTCAAGAGCATTAATTAAAGCCGCAGAAGAGATAATTGCAGTTCCGTGCTGATCGTCGTGCATTACTGGAATATCCAATTCTTCGATCAATCTTCTTTCAATTTCAAAAGATTCTGGAGCTTTAATATCTTCAAGATTAATACCTCCAAAAGTTGGAGCGATATTTTTTACGGTCTGAATAAATTCTTCAACATTTTCAGTACCTATTTCGATATCAAAAACATCAATATCTGAGAAAATTTTAAATAATAAACCTTTTCCTTCCATTACAGGTTTTCCTGCTTCTGGACCAATGTTTCCAAGTCCTAAAACCGCGGTACCGTTAGAAATTACGGCTACTAAATTTCCTTTTGCTGTATATTTGTAAACGTCATCAATGTTTTCTGCGATTGCTAAACATGGTTCTGCAACTCCCGGCGAATAAGCCAGTGATAAGTCTCTCTGGGTTGCATATTTTTTTGTTGGAACTACCTGAATTTTTCCTGGAGTCGGCTCTGAATGGTACAGTAACGCTTCTCTTCTTTTACTCTCTTTGTTCATTATTTTTAGCTTTTATTCTAGCTTACAAAGATATAAGTCTTGTTTTAAAAAGGCGTCTTTTTAGCGTTTTCTTTTCTGAAAATCCATTTTGATAAATAAAAAAAGTCCAATAGAAATTGGACTCGTTTTAAATTTTTATCTCTTTTCGGTACCGTTTATTGAGAAATATAAGAATTCAAATGCTGAATCGTATCTTTTTGTGTTTCGATAATTGCCTTTACAACATCGCTGATTGAGATTATTCCAACCACAGTTTCGCCTTCTAAAACAGGAAGGTGTCGAATTCTTTTTTCGCTCATTAGCTGCATGCAATCTTCTAGATTATCTGAAAGTTTAACTGTAAAAACATTACTTTCCATAATCTCATGAACGAAAGTTTCTTTAGAAGATTTATCTTTCAAGACAATTTTTCTGGCATAATCTCTTTCCGATAAAATTCCTTTAAGAATGTTATTATCGATAATTAAAATTGCTCCGATATTCTTGTCTCCCATAACTTTTAACGCATCATAAACCGTTAAATTGGAGAAAATAGAATAGACATTTCTTCCTTTTGCTTTAAGTATTTGATCTACAGTCATAATGAAAAATTTTTAGGTTTATAAAGTTATAATAAAAACAAACACGATCTGCAACGAAATCGATTTTTTAAAACCCAACTTATTCATTTTAAACATAATATACCAAAATTTAAATTTTCTAAATTATAGCGTAAAGAATGAATTTGTTTAGAATTGTTTTTTGATGAAAATTTGATTTTTTAACGTTTTGATACACAAATAGTAAAACGTTAATTTCATTGTTTTTTGAATATTTTTTATTGCGGAATCATATGTCCCGAAGGGACAAAATGCAGATTGCTATTCTTTTGAGGGCTACCGACCAAAAGCTCCTAACGGAGTTTCTAACTTTGTGTGTAATCTCTCAGAAAACTCCGTTAGGAGTTTTTGGTCGGTAGAAAAAAATATTACAACCCAAAAAATATCCCGTAGGGATATCTGAAAAAACACACATAAATAAAAAACCCTTTCCTAAAAATTTAGAAAAGGGTTTGTATAATTATAAAAAAGTTATTTTACATTGCTACAATAATAAATTCACTTCTTCTATTTTGCATGTGTTGTTTTTCTGTACACTTCACGCCGTCTGCGCATTTATTTACTAATTGCGTTTCTCCGTAACCTTTTGCAGTCAATCGGTCTATATTTATTCCTTTTTGAACTAGCCAATTTTTTGTTGACTCTGCTCTTTTTTCGGAAAGAATTTGATTGCTTTCTGAAGATGAACGGCTGTCTGTATGCGAACGAATATCAAGTTTCATGTTTGGATATTCATTTAAAAGATTTACCACTTTCATCAATTGCGGTTCTGAAGTTTTTTTAATTGTCGCTTTACCTAAATCAAAAAAGTTCATCGGAAGATTTAAAAGTTTTGCAACATCAACTCCAACTTTCATTGAACCCAGTTTTACTGGACTAATATTCACTTTTTTAACTGCTATCGTTTTTGCTGCCAAAGGAACAAATACTTTATTTAAGGCAATCATTAAAGTAGTTTCTTGATCTCTTAAAATATTGATCGAAGCTTCTTTAGCATTGTAATCTGTTTTAGAAGTTCTAATGGTATATTTTCTACCACATTTTACGGTTGGAAAAACATAATTTCCTTTTTCATTCGTAATAATTGTTCCAACTGCATCAAATTTATCATTAAACAAAGTTAAAGTCGTATTGGCTAAAACAGCATTCGATTCAGCATCTGTAACTGTTCCTGATAAACTTTGCTCGCAAATTAATCTTCTTGTTTCTGTAAATCTGTAGATATCATCTAAACCTAAACTACTTTCTCTGTTTGAAGAAAAATAACCACTTCTACTTCTGCTGTCAATGCTAAATGCAAAATCATCTTGTTTGCTATTTACTGGTTCTCCAACATTCAAAACTTCGTCGTAAGTTCCGTTTGTTTTTATTCTTGAAGCAAAAATATCCAATCCGCCTAAACCTGGACGTCCGTCCGAAGCAAAGTAAAGTTCATTATCTCCAGAAATAAAAGGAAATGTTTCTCTACCTTCTGTATTAATTTCTGGACCTAAATTTTGCGGATTTCCAAAAGTACCGTCATCATTAATCGCAACTTTATAAATATCAGATTGTCCTAATGTTCCCGGCATATCTGATGCAAAATATAATGTTTTTTCGTCGATGCTTAAAGCTGGATGAGCCGTACTATATTGATCACTATTGAAAGGAAGTTCTTTAATATTCTTCCATTCATTATCTACTAATTCTGCTTTGTATAATTTTAAAAGCGTAACATTTTTATCATTTTGCCCTCTTTTTCCATCTGTAAAATTGTTTTGGGTAAAATACATTGTTCGTCCGTCTTTTGTAAAAATTGGAGTCGACTCGTTGAATTTATCTTTCTTTCTTTTTATAAAAAGTTCTGCTTTTCCAACACTTCCATCTGGCAACAAAGTAGCGCTATACAATCTTGAGAAAGATCTGTTTGTCCATTGAAAATTGGCTTTTACAACTCCGCCTGTATCGCGTGCAGATGTAAAAATTATTTTGTTGTTATAAGTAGTGCTTCCATAATCTGAAAAACGAGAATTTACTCCGGCGTCACCAATTTGAAATCTACCTGAATTTTCTTTTATTATTTCAAGATAGTTTTTATCAGTTCTAATCAAATCAGATCTTTTTTCTAAAACTGCTTTTTGATTGAATTTCTCTAAAACTTCATCTGATTTACGGTAATTTCCAGCAGATTTTAAACATTGTGCATAACGATAAATATATTCTGCTTCTTGGTTTTCATTAACTTTGAATAATTGCTCGTACCATTTTAAAGCACTTGTCAATTCTCCGTTAAAATAATACGAATTAGCCAGACGTTTTAAGATTCCTTCGTTGTTACTTTCTTCGTCTATTAAACTTTCGTATACTTTTATTGCATCCGCGTAAGCGTACTCTTCGTATTTTTTATCTGCATATTTCACGTTCATATTTGTGAATGGATTTTGAGCATTCACATTGAAATAAAAACTACACAGTAAAACGATTAAAATTATTTTTCTAACTTTCATAGGTCTCATTAAAAGAATCGTGGAGATATCATTTTATTATAATTATTGAAGAAGTCGAATCTTAAGAAAATCTCATGTGATCCAGAATTGTACTTTTTTAATTGTGTTGTTTCATGATCGTAACCATAACCTATGTACATTCCTTTTGTAACTTGAAATCCAGCCATTGCACTAACTGAAGCGCTCCAACGATAAGCAAGACCCAAAACAAATTTGTCATTGAACATGAAATTCCCTGAAACGTCAACCTGTAATGGAGCTCCTTCTACCATTTTTGTCATTAAGGCTGGTTTGAATTTAATGTATTCTAAACGATCTAAATTAAAGACATAACCTGCTATTAAATAATAATTGATTTTATCTTTAAAAATTGCCGTATCATCAGCATTATAACGACTTGTTTCGATAAAATTTGGAACAGATAATCCGATGTAAGCGCGATCTGAATGAAAATAAACTCCCGCACCAACATTTGGCGAAAATCTATTTTTTAGGTTTTGAAACTGCTCATCGTTCTGATCTTCTGTGCTCAATTTATTAATATCTATATTGAATAAATTAGCTGTTCCTTTAATACCAAAAGACAAATTCCATGATTCTGAAGTTGGTATTGTATACGATAAATCGGCAGATAAAGTATTTTCTGTTGTAGGTCCGATTTTGTCATTAACCAAAGAAACTCCAAGTCCTAAATCGCTATTTGTTATTGGTGTATTTACAGAAAACGTACTTGTTTGAGGCGCACCTTGTAACCCAACCCATTGGGTTCTATACAACCCAAATACGCTCATAACCCCTCTTGAACCTGCGTAAGCTGGATTGACTTCGATTGTGTTGTACATATATTGTGTAAACTGCGCGTCTTGTTGCGCATTTGACACAATCGAAAAAAACATAAAAAATATGATTAATTTTTTCATTTTTAAAGCTTTAAAAACGGCTCAGCTTTCACTAAGCCGTAATCTATATTATTTGTTGATGTATAAGTAACCTGATTGTTCGTGTGGTGCTTTATTCGCATCTTGATACTTCAAGATGTAGAAGTAAGTTCCAACAGGCAGACCTTCAGTTTGTTTAATTGTAGAACGTCCGTTAGAATATCCAACAAAAACTCTGTCGTTGTTATTATACTGATCTATTCCATAAACCAATACTCCCCAACGATTGTAAATTTCAACCGTGTTGTTAGGATAACATTCTATACCTCTAATAAAGAATCTAGTATTCTTATCATCTCCATTTGGAGAGAAAGCATTAAATACTTTGATTGAACATCCGTCTAAAGATAAAACCGTCGGGTTATCACCATCATTACTCAAATCATCTGATTTATCTTCAACAATGATCTTACTTACGCTGCTACCTTGAGCAGTTGCCTGATTGGTTACTTTTCCAAGATTAATATCTTCTTGCGTAATCTTGTAAACTGCTGTGAAATTAGAATTGTTAGATTCTCCAACAGCCAAAGAAATTGCTTGTCCTGAAACCACAACTCCCGTCAATGGATCTGTTACTTTTACATTGATAAGCGGTACATTTCCTGTGTTTGTTACAGTAAACTTGTACGTAATTGTTTCTCCTGCATTTGCAAAACCGCTCTTATCCTCATCATTAAATTCTGCTGTTTTGATAATTGCAATTGCTGGAACTTCAACAAAAACATTTAAAATTGCAGTTGAACAATTTGTTCCGTTTGCTTTTTCACAAACTTGATACGTAATTGTATAACTTCCTCCAGGTGTATTTGGCTTAACATTTACTGTTCCGTTAGCGTTAAATTCGAAATAAGGATTGTTTCCTAATGGTTTGATCGTAACATCTGCGGGATTTATTGGCTGTCCGTTGATTAAATCATTGTTTAAAACATTTACAAATTCAATATCACCGTTAATTCCGTCAGCAATAATATCAATATCATCTACTAATGTTATTGCGTTTGTTGTTGGAGGAGCTGGATCAACATTATTCAATACTGTAATTTTAACTTCAGCTTGACTGCAATTTGATGTATTTGCTGCCTCACAAATTTGATATGTTAATCTATAAATTCCGTTTGGCGTATTTGCAGCAATATATACTGAACCATCTGCATTAAGAATTAAATTCGGGTTTGCAACAACAGTCGATAAAATAACATTTGATGCCAATGGTTTTACTCCATTTAGAATATCATTATTAAAGATATTAAGAGAAGCATCTGTTCCTTTTTTCACATCAATTGGTCCAGCTTCATCATCATTCGCTTTAATCACTGTCGGTGCTAATACCGTAACTTTTACAATATTTGAATTACAATTTGATGGATTCAATTTTTCGCAAATTGTATATGTCAATTCGTAGTCTCCCGCTGGTGCGTTTGGAGCTAGTATTGCATTTCCGTTTGCATCAACTGATAAATATCCTTTTGGATCTGCAGTTGTAACTGAAAGATTTACATCTGACGGTACTAATGCATTTCCATTTTTAGTATCATTCGCAAAAACATTAATTAAGGTTTGAGCAACATTTGAACTAACTACAGAAGAAACAATATCTTGATTTGCTACAAGATTTCCTCCTGTAACTGTTACCACAGTGATTACTGAATCGCAGTTTCCTGAATTGATATTATCGCAGATACGATATTCAACATTATAATTTCCTGCTGGCGTATTTGGTGCAACAGTAATTGTAAAGTCTGGATTTAATGTTAATCCTGTTGGAAGCGTACTGATCAATCCAAAAGTTACTTCTCCTGGAGCAGTTCCAACAACTACTGGATTTCCATTTAATTTATCATTTGCAATTAATGATACTGTTGTTCCGCCAATGTTTCCGTTGATAGAAGTTACTGGATCAGCAACTGCATCAATAACTGGCATATCAACAATTACTCTTACTGTATTTGAACTGCAGTTTCCTGGATTTAATTTCTCACATATCATGTAAGTCAATTCATAAGTTCCTGCTGGGGCGTTTGGAGCTAGTATCGCATTTCCGTTTGCATCAACTGATAAATATCCTTTTGGATCAGCAGTTGTAACTGAAAGATTTACATCCGACGGTACTAATGCATTTCCATTTTTAGTATCATTTGCAAAAACATTAATTAAGGTTTGAGCAACATTTGAACTAACTACAGAAGGAACAATATCTTGATTTGCTACAAGATTTCCTCCTGTAACTGTTACCACTGTGATTACTGAATCGCAGTTTCCTGAATTGATATTATCACAGATACGATATTCAACATTATAATTTCCTGCTGGCGTATTTGGCGCAACAGTAATTGTAAAGTCTGGATTTAATGTTAATCCTGTTGGAAGCGTACTGATTAATCCAAAAGTTACTTCTCCTGGAGCAGTTCCAACAACTACTGGATTTCCATTTAATTTATCATTTGCAATTAATGATACTGTTGTTCCGCCAATATTTCCATTGATAGAAGTTACTGGATCAGCAACTGCATCAATAACTGGCATATCAACAATTACTCTTACTGTATTTGAACTGCAGTTTCCTGAATTCAATTTCTCACAGATCGTGTAAGTCAAGTCATAATTTCCTGCTGGTGCATTAGCTCCTAAAGTTAATGTTCCGTCTGGGTTCAACACTAAATATCCTTTTGGATCTGGTGTTGAAGTCGCAAGAGTTACATTAGAAGGATTTAATGGCGATCCGTTGAAAGTATCATTATCAAATACATTCACTCCAAATGTTTGTGGTGCATTTGATGCTTTAATTGATGGTATTACATCTGTATTTGCAACAAGTACCCCATTATTTACTGCTACTTTAGAAATAGCAGAATCACAATTTGTTGGATTACTAATTTCACAAATACTATATTCGATATCATAAATTCCTGATGGCGTGTTAATCGCTACAGTTACTGTTCCGTCTGCATTTAATGTAAGACCTGATGGTACATTTACTGCAGTTAATTTTACTTGACCTGCAAGAGTTCCGATAACGGCTTGTTTTCCGTTTATTGTGTCATTTTCTATAACAGAAGCTGTTGTTGTTCCTCCTATGCTTCCAGTAATTGAAGGTGTTAATGTTTCAGAAACAGCATCAATAACTGGCATATCAACTGTTATTTTTACTGTATTTGAACTGCAATTACCTGCATTCAATTTCTCACAGATTGTATAAGTCAACTCATAAGTCCCCACTGGAGGATTAGCGCCTAAAGTCACTGTTCCGTCTGGATTCAATACTAAGTATCCTGTTGGATCTGGTGTTGAAGTTGTAAGTGTTATATCTGCAGGATTTAATGGCAATCCGTTTTTAGTATCATTATCGAAAACATTTACTCCTAATGTTTGAGGCGTTTCTGTTCCAACTCTTGATGGAATAACATCTGTATTTGCTACAAGTACTCCGTTGTTTACTGCCACTTTTGAAATAGCTGTATCACAATTTGTTGGATTTGTAACTTCGCATATACGGTATTCTACATTGTAAATTCCAGCTGGAGTGTTTACAGCTACAGTTACCGTTCCATCTGCATTCAGCGTTAATCCTGAAGGAACATTTACTGGAGATAATTTTACTTGTCCCGGAAGAGTTCCAATAACAACTGGATTTCCGTTTAATGTATCATTTTCTACAACAGATGTAGTTGTTGTACCTCCGATACTTCCATTAATTGATGGTGTTAATGTCGTTCCAACTGCATCAATAACTGGCATACTAACTGTTACTTTTACCGTATTTGAATCGCAATTACCTGCATTTAATTTTTCACAAATCTGGTATGTCAATTCATAATCTCCTGCTGGTGCATTAGCTCCTAAAGTTAATGTTCCGTCTGGATTCAATACCAAATATCCTGTTGGATCTGGTGTCAAAGTGCTCAACGTTACATCTGAAGGATTTAATGGTGATCCGTTTTTAGTATCATTATCTAAAACATTTGTTCCTAATGTCTGAGGTGTATTTGATGCTGTAACTCTAGATATTGGATCTGTGTTTGCTACAAGATTTGCTGCAGAAACAGGCACAACTATAATTACTGAATCACAATTTGAAGGATTCGTAATTTCGCATATACGGTATTCTACATTATAATTTGCTGCTGGTGTGTTTGGTGCAACAGTAATTGTATAATCAGCATTTAATGTTAATCCTGTTGGAAGAGTCCCAATAATATTCAATGTAACTTCTCCTGGAGCTGTTCCAACTGTTATTGGATTTCCATTTAAAGTATCATTTGTAATTAAAGAGACTGTTGTTCCTCCGATATTTCCGTTAATAGAAGTTATAGAATCGATAACTGCATCGATAATTGGCGCGCTTACCTTAACAACAGATGTTGCTGTTGAACAGTTGCCAGTATTGTTGATTTCACAGATTCTGTATTCAACATTATAATCTCCCGCTTTTGTATTTGCTGGAACTTTAACCGTTCCGTCTGCGTTGATTGTAAATCCTGTCGGAAGAGTTACCGGGTGAATGCTCACCTGTCCTGCTGCCGTTCCGATTACTGCTTGAACATTATTTAATTTATCTCCTAAAATAAGAGATTCTGCCGTGTCTCCGCCCGGAAGTCCGTTTACTGGTGTTGTAAAAGTTTCCGCTGCAGCTAAAATAACCGGCGCGCTTACTTTAACAACAGATGTCGCTGTTGAACAGTTGCCAGTATTGTTGATTTCACAGATTCTGTATTCAACATTGTAATTTCCTTCTTTTGTGTTCGCAGGAACTTTTACCGTTCCGTCTGCGT
>JASCOE010000049.1 GCA_029959285.1 Flavobacteriaceae bacterium PS02337 | reverse complement strand
CTTATATTGTTAGAGATATATTGACTCTTGGTGTAACTGCTAAAAAAGAATTAGACTGTAAATCACCTGCACCAAATGCAAGTATAACAGTTAAATCTGAGGGCGGAATTATTACAACTCCTTCTAGTTATACATATACAATCACGGCAGGAACAACAATTAATACTACTGGTGCAACAACTTGTATATTTACTAATTTAGATGCAGGAAATTATACTTTCCAAGTTAGTGATGGAACTTGTACAGCAACTACAACAGTAACAATTGATGCTTTAATTC
>JASCOE010000048.1 GCA_029959285.1 Flavobacteriaceae bacterium PS02337 | reverse complement strand
TTTTATCAATTTAACGTCAGACGAAGGATATTCTAAATCTCATTTTCAAGCAATTGTTCATCCAAAAAGAAGAAGAAATTGTTACAGAATTGACGAAGAGCAAATGAACGTAGAAATTACGCGCGGACGTTCTGATATTTATGATATTCTAACGCATTTGACTTTAATTTTCATTGTATCACATAAATTTAAATATAGAGTTTTAATTGATGATGGAGGAGAAGTTTCTCGCGATTGGGAGAAATTGGAACAAGCTGTAATGCAAACCAATAAGCTATGTC
>JASCOE010000047.1 GCA_029959285.1 Flavobacteriaceae bacterium PS02337 | reverse complement strand
AATCTACCTATAGTCAGCAGTACAGAATTGGGCAGCCCCTGAATATAAAACTTCTGTACGAGTATAAAGTAATTAATTCTCAGACCGGCATTTATGAATTTGAAGATTTCAATAAAGACGGAAATATATCTTTTCCAGATGACCAGCAGAAAGCTGTTGATCTTAATCCTGAATACTTTGGAGGTATTCAAAATCTGCTGAGTTATAAACAATGGAAACTTGATTTTCTTTTTCAGTTTGTGAAACAGAAAAATTACTTATATCCAATGGGATACTCTGGACT
>JASCOE010000046.1 GCA_029959285.1 Flavobacteriaceae bacterium PS02337 | reverse complement strand
ACGTATCGTAGCCGGTGTTGCAACTGGTTTAGGGCATTATTTTGGAATTGATGCCGTTTGGATAAAAATAGCATTCTTAGTATTTGTTTTTGGAAGTTTTGGAACAGGAGTTTTAGTGTATGTTATTTTATGGATTGTAACTCCTGAAGCGGTAACAACTTCAGATAAATTAGATATGACTGGAGAACCAGTTTCTTTTTCGAATATCGAAAAAAAAGTTGGTTAAGAAATAGATTCTTTATCTGATAAATTTAAAAATGCAGATTATGATAAAATGGGAAAC
>JASCOE010000045.1 GCA_029959285.1 Flavobacteriaceae bacterium PS02337 | reverse complement strand
TCTCCAGATTGTTTGATTAATTTTACGCTTACGCGGATATTTTTCACTACAAATTTGATCATTTTTCCAAATTCAACACCGGCAAAAAATTCAATATTATCAAGACTAACCAAACCAAAAACACCGTCGGCAAGTCCCAACAATTTTACTCCAGCGCCGCCGCATTGCGCCATTGCTTCTATTAAAATTGTTCTAGGTACAAAATTAAAATCAGGAAAACTTCCTTGAAGCCAAGCATCTTCTTGTGTAAAAGTTTTCAATCCGATAATGGTTTCTGTAGTGT
>JASCOE010000044.1 GCA_029959285.1 Flavobacteriaceae bacterium PS02337 | reverse complement strand
CAGCAATCCCGCTCCAAACATCAAATAGATTTCACTAATGCCGAATAATGACAGTACCAAAACAACAATACCTACAACCGCCAAGAATGTGGACTTTACTGATTTCTTTGCTAATGTAAAAACATCTCCTATGATAATAGCGATGATTGCAGGTTTGATACCGTAAATAAAGGGCTGTACTTCGGGCAATTGTCAGTATTGCTGATACAACCATGCAAATATCCCGGTAATGAAAACCGCTGGTAAAATAAAACATAACCCTGCAAAGATTAATCCTTTCCAACC
>JASCOE010000043.1 GCA_029959285.1 Flavobacteriaceae bacterium PS02337 | reverse complement strand
ATAAAAGGGCATCCGCCGTCACCCTGCGAGCAGGTCATTATTGCGGCAAATCCGCTTTCAGGATTGAAATCATCATCATAGGTTTTGGAAAACCCAATGACAGGAAGCCCATCAGCTGAATATTTTATGGAATAAACAGGGTTTGATCCCTCTGAAAGGGTTTTGATGTTGAATCCTGAATCCTTCAAAGGTTCGGCTGCCATAGGGAAAAGGGCAGTAGCCTGGGTTCCTCCTGAATAGCATGAAACGTTTTTGATGCCGTAATAGGCAGCGGCAGTCTGCGCC
>JASCOE010000042.1 GCA_029959285.1 Flavobacteriaceae bacterium PS02337 | reverse complement strand
GGTTTATCTGCTCCAGTATATGCTTCAAAGTATGGTTTTTCTTTGTATTCGCTCAAGAACCAGTTGTTTGGAATCTTCAATACATATCCGTTGTAAGTTTGTACAGATTCATTAAAACGAGTTCTAGCAGTTAAAATCTGGTTTTCAGTACTTGCTAATTCATCTTGTAATTTCAAGAAATTCTCGTTTGCTTTCAATGTTGGATATTGCTCAACAGAAACCAATAATCTTGATAATGATGAACTTACACCGCTTTGAGCTTTATTAAATTCTTTCAGTTGTTCTGGAG
>JASCOE010000041.1 GCA_029959285.1 Flavobacteriaceae bacterium PS02337 | reverse complement strand
GTGGTGCTTCGCTCATTGTATGGCAGACCTTTTCACTGAAAGGCAAATACGGTGAGCACGGTTTGATGAAAATCGCTGCCAACAAAAGGCATCCCCGCTACATCATCTGCCTAAAGCCGGTACATCGCTATTTAAAATTCACTCCTAAACAGAAAGCCGTATGAGAAATGTAGCAAAGACCACCACACTGGAAAGCAAGTTTCCACTATTGTCAGTAGAAAACAACTGTATTCTTTCCAAAGATGCAGATATTACCGCTTGCTTTGAAGTGCGCTTGCAAGAACTGTTCA
>JASCOE010000040.1 GCA_029959285.1 Flavobacteriaceae bacterium PS02337 | reverse complement strand
GGTCTTGACACATTATATCAGTACTTATTTTGTTGCTTCTTCCTGTGTTAGGAATCACTTCTAAATTAGGTATGAATACGGTTGGAGCTTCTTCAAGCATTACAAATGATTGATGTTTCTGTGGTTGATTCATAAGTTTTGTTGCAACGGTCAAAATAAGACTACACAACGGAGATAATGTAGAATTTAAAGTAGGATTGTTACCGATGGATAAAATAATCGGATTATTAGGGTCATTAATTTCTAAAGGGACTTCATTTGCTGAAAAAATGTGCATCAATTCCGGAGTGTTTATC
>JASCOE010000003.1 GCA_029959285.1 Flavobacteriaceae bacterium PS02337 | reverse complement strand
GTTCTAACATCTCTGTTAAAACGGCTGTCAATTCAATATGTCTACGAACGTGTCTTCTTTTGTTTTTTGCCTGTATCTCAAAGCGGGTGCAAAACTAAAACTTCTTTTTGTTTCTCGCAAGAAAAATCTAAAAAATTTTGAAACTTTTTTTTTCGTTTCTTTTTCTCAATCTTTCTTCCAATATCCCAATGAACTTTCCCTGTTTTGCGGGGTGCAAATGTAAATGCATTTTTCAAATCTCGCAAGCTTTTCCGAATCTTTTTTTCTGATTTTTTTTATCAGTCCGATCCGTTTTCCCTGCAAGTATTTCGATGAACGCCTTCGCTGTTGCGGGTGCAAAAGTAGCGCCTTTATTTACATTTACAAGCGTTTTTTTTATATTTTTTCCATGTTTTTCCAATCTTTTTCTTAACACCTTGATAACATAACTTTTAAAGCTGTACTTTTTTTAGGCTTGCGTAAGTTTTTTCCTTATTGAAGTGCTTTTTCCTTATTTGACCGCGCTTTGCTGGTGCTGTTTTTGAGGAATTTTTATTCTTCATGGCTGTTTTCTGCACAGATCGCATCTTCTGAAAACCGCCGCCATAGCCCCGATAGAAGCGGAAATCCTTTTGTGCCGGGGTTCGGCGCAAAAGATTGAAGCGGATAGCGGGAAACAGCTCCTTATTATATACATGGGACATATGGTGCGCAGAAGACGCAATGCGGTGCGCCTCTACAGAAAATCGGTTTTAATTTTGTCCTTATATATATTTATAAAAAATAAACCCGACAGGTTTTAAAAACCTGTCGGGTTGTGTACTATAATATATATGTAGAACTTTATATTATTTAATTGCTTTGATTCCTTCGTGAGTTGGCTGCACTTGTTTTATGGTTCCGTCTGAATTGAATTCTAGTTTATCTATACAAACTTCTCGATGAAAACCTCCTGCTCTTCCCATTTTGATTCCTGTTGGATAAGAGAAACGATGATAGGTAATATACCATTCGTCTTTATTTGGAAGTTGCAAAATAGAATTATGTCCTGTAGCGAAAATTCCAAGTTCTGTTTTTCCTTGAATTACTATATTATTTTCTGGAATTTCTAAAGGTCCTGTTGGAGAATCTGCAATTGCATATCTTACTTTATAATTTGGGCTACGCGTATCGTCTTCGCTCCAAAAGAAATAATATTTCCCGTTCCTATATATAACATAAGTTCCTTCTCGAAATGTTGTGTTAACAGCAATTGTTTTTGTACTTCCTTCTTTTAAAGAAATCATATCTGGATTTAGTTCGGCAACTGCCATGTACATATTTCCCCAGTACAAATAACTTTTACCCGTTTTTGGATCTGTAAAAACATCTGGATCTATTTCTTGCCCATCTGTTATTCCTTTTGGTCTTGAGGCTATTATTGCTTTGCCACTCTCTTTAAAAGGTCCAGTTGGAGAATCTGAAACTGCTACTCCAATTTTTTGTGCGGCTATGAAATAATAGAAATATTGATACTTGCCTTTTATTTTTTTCTCAACGATGCAAGGTGCCCATGCATTTCTATTTCCCCAAGTGACATCTTTTTTGAGATCTAGAATAGTGCCCTCATCTTTCCAATCGACTAGATTGTCTGACGAAAATGTTTTGAAATAATATCCTGACCAATCATTAAATCCGTCTGTTGTTGGATAGATGTAATATTTTTTTGTTTTGTTTGAATACAAAATTTCAGGATCGGCATAATAACCTTCGAGAACTGGATTGTTGTTTATTTTTGGGAATTCATCTGGAATTCCCCACTTTGCAGTTATTCTTTTTAATTCGGAACGCGTTATTGGAAGAATAGTTCCGTGGCGCGGTTTGAAGTCCATTGAAATGTCTTGATCAATAACTGTAAAGTTTTCTAAATCTTTAGTTTTTGTAAATTGATATTTTCCTTTCGAATATACATCGTACATTAAAATATATTGGTCTGAATTATTGAGTTTGAAAATACTCGAACCTTCTACTTTTTCTTTGGTTTGTTGAAGATAATTATCGTTTTCTTTCCAATTTCCAGATGTTAAGTCGGTTGTGGTTGCTGTTTTAATGCCCGCGGTTTCTGACTCGGTTTTGTAAAAAAGATGATAAACGCTATCTTTCAGAATAATATCTCCATCAATACAAGCTCCTTTAGATTTTGGTACAAACAATAATTTTGGAGCGCTTTCTAAGGCTGTGAAGTTTTCATTCGCGTAAGCGTAATAAATTTTATCTGGCTCTGAACCGTGTTGCATACTAAAGTAAATCATGTATTTACCTGCTTTAGCATCATAAATTGTTTGAGGCGCCCATACCCTTTTTAAGTTTTCATTTCCCGGAAAAGCAGTCTGCATATTTATAACTGTACTTTTCCAGTTTACTAAATCTGTACTTTTTAATAAAACCATTGCACGATTACTGTCCCAGCCTTTGGAAGAAGTCATATCGGTTAAAACCATATAAAATGTTTTACCGTCTTCACCTCTTAAAATATGTGGATCACGAACTCCGCCTGTTGAACTGATTTTTTTACTATCTAAAACTGGTTTGTTGTTATTTAGTGCGTAATAATGATACCCATCTGTGCTTACTGCATAATTTACAGCTTCTTCTTCTACTTTATTTCCGATGAAATAAACAAACAAATAAGCCGTCAAATCTTTCTCTGCAATAACTGGCGGGCTATCTTTTACGCTGTTCTGTGCTTGCGAAAAATTAAAAACGGTTAATAGTGATAAGAGGACAAAAAATATACTTCTCATTTATTTTTTATTTTTTAATTGAAATAAAACTGAACTATGTGGTTTTAAATCTGCTTCAATTTCTTTTCCTGTTATTTTAGATTTTTCGCCTGTCCACATATTTAGAACTTCAAAAGAACCTGTAATTCCTAAATCATTAGTGTTTACAGCTATTTTTTGGTTTTCATTATCTGAAATATTAAATAAAGCCAAATAAATACTTCCATCTTTAGCATTTTTTGAAGTGACAGCAATTTTTCCGTCTTTCTGAAAAAGTTGTTTTACACCTGTACTTTCGTTATGCATCTTAACAACATCTTTATTAGTTAATAATGATAGCGTGAAAGCATCATTACTAGGTAAATCTCCACCAAAAAAAAGTGGTGATTTGAAAATATTGAAAAATGTTATTAAAGTATATTGTTCGTCTTTTGTTAAACGAGTCATTCTATCATTTCCTCGTTCTCCTCTTATAGAAATACGCCCCAACGGAATCATATCACAATCTGGCCAAGTTCCTGGCGCAATGTGTGGATACCACTTTTGAGCAACATCCATCAAATGTGTTATGTGTGGCCATGTATCCCAAACGTCGTCTACCATACGCCACATATTTGCGTGTCTGGTTACGTGCGGAGCTGCCGAAATTGGAGTTTCTCCAGGTGATGTACTTAAGACAATTTTACGCCCACATTTGTCAATTGCATTTCTAATTAAATTGATTTCGCCTTCGTGATATGGTCTTGATAAATCATCAATTTTAATAAAATCAACTCCCCATTGTGCATACAATTCAAAAATAGAATTGTAATATTCTTGCGCTCCGGGTTTATCTGCTAAAATGGTATAATTATCTTTCAACCATTCACATTGCAAAGCTGTTGTATAAATTTGATCTGCAGTAATTCCGTTTGCACCTTTAATCGGTAATTTATCTTTAACGGCTTTTTTCGGAATTCCGCGCATAATATGGATTCCAAATTTCAATCCTTTTTTATGAATATAATCTGCTAAAGGTTTAAAACCCTGTCCGTCTTTTGCTGATGGAAATCGATTAACAGCAGGTAAATATCTTCCGTATGAGTCTATTACATAACGAGGATCTTTCTGATTGTAACCTCCTGCTTTATCATTTTCTACAAACCATCTAATATCAACTACAATATATTCCCAGCCGAATTTCTTCAGTTCTTTTGCCATATAATCGGCATTGGCTTTTACTTCGTGTTCTTCTACAGTTGGACCATAACAATCCCAACTGTTCCAACCCATTGGCGGTGTTTGAGCCCATTGTTTGAATTCTTCTTTTTGGAAGGTTTTGTTTTGTGCAGTAGATACAACTGATAACAAAAAAGCTCCTATTACGATCGCTAGTAAGTTTGATTTTTTCATTGTTTTGTGGTTACGTGTATTTACTACACTTTAGATATAATGAAATTTATTTCCTTCTATAATAGTATTAATTCTAATTTTTTACTCGCTATTTAGATTTTATGATTTTAATAAGACCTGAAAATCCGCCTCGAGGAAGACAATTAATATTTATTTTTTCTCCCTTTTTAACTCTGAGTATTTTAGAATCAAAAGATTTATCATCTTTTCCATCTGCAATTAATTCTAAATTATAATCTCCTGTTGAAAGAAAGTCAAAATTAACGGTTAAAACCTGAGCCGTATTTTTTCCGTTTAATCCTGCGATATACCAATTATCATTTTTCTTGCGTGCGATAATTACTTTTTCTCCAGGATATCCATCAATCAATTTTGTGTCATCCCAAGTTGAAGGAAAGTCTTTAAGAAATTCTTTTGGTTCTTTTGGCAGATTATAATATGCAGAAGGTCGATCTGCAAAATGTTGTAAACCCGATTCAAAAACAACAGACAATGCAAGTTCATGTCCGTAAGTCGTAACATGAGGATGCTGACTATCTGAAAAGGTTACTGGCGTGTAATCCATTGAGCCTACTACGTTTCTTGTAAAAGGAAGTGTTGTATTATGAACTGCTGCTTTATCTGTTAAGACAGCTTTATTATTGTACCATTCTGCTCCATAAACAGCTTCCGTTGTCATTAAGTGTGGATACGTTCTTGCCCAACCGCGTGGAATTGTAGCCCCGTGAAAGTTTACAATTAAATGATATTTTGCTGCGTCTTTTAAAATATCAATATAATATTTCATCATATCTTGCTGATCTCCAGCAAAAAAATCCACTTTTATTCCATAAATACCGATTTTATTAAGCCAAGCAAATTCTTTTCTTCGTTTTTCTGCTGTTAGCAATCTATCTACTGGTGTTGGTTCGAGCCAGCTTGTTCCTGAATTATACCAAATAAGTGGTTTTATTCCTTTACTTTTCGCATATTTCGTTGCGTCTTCTAAGTTTCCGCCATTTGTCATTGCATCCCATTCCCAATCAATTAAGACGTAGGGCCACTTCATTTCTACAGCTAAATCAACATATTCAACCACTTTTTTGTAATCTTTTGATCCGTGATTATATGCCCAATAAATCCAAGAAACTGCTCCTGGTTTTATCCAATTTGTATTATCTAATTTATTGGATTCACTAACATCGGTAACCAAATTAGATTCTACTATATCAGATAAATTTCCAATAGCAAATGTATGCCAAGGAGAACTCCAAGGCAATTTAGTCATGGCTCCAATTTGTTTAAAATCATCTCTTTGCGCAGGATAAGTAACTTTATATTCTGATGAAACACTACTATTGTTCAACATCGAAGCGCAATGATTTTCGGTAATTCCTGCCTCAGAAATAAGTACCCAAATTGGATTTTCATTTATCTTATATAATGCAGGAAAACCCCAATTACTATTTTTTTGTGGATTTACTCCTGTATTACTTTGAGGAAAAAATTCTTCATATGAAACCTGAAAAGGCTGTGTCCATCTCGAAGTTCCTTCTGGAATAACATATGTTGTAAGTTCTTCCGTTATATTAACCTTTTTTTCTGATTGATTAGGAAATACATATTGAAATGCTACTCCATTATTGTAAACTCTAAATACAATATCTAGTTTTTGATTGTTTTTATTTTTAAAACTAAACTTTTTTTCCTGTCCAAAATTTTCACAATGTGTACGTTTACCGCAAATCATTTTATAGTCATCGTGAATTTTTACGACTTTAGATTCTCCTGTAAATACTAAACTATCAAAACGTGCAGTACTTTGTAAAATTCCAAGACGAGATTCTGGCAAAACTTCTGTGTAAGTTTCTTTATTTTTATATGAAATTTTGAAATAAACACGATCCTTTTTTTCTTTTGAAGTTTTTAACTCCACTTTAATTTTCTCGTTTGGTGATACAAGTTCTTGTGCTTTTAAAAAACAGAAGTTTATTAAAAAACTAAAAATCAGAATGTTCCTTTTTGCTTTCATTGTATAAAGAATATTTATTAAAACACAGTTGTTACTTGACATTAATTGTTACTTCAACTGGTTTTAACCATTGGCTTGTAAATTTTACTTTTATTGGTTCTGATGAATTTCCATTGGATTGAATGTAAGCCGCAATATGTCCGTGGAAAACTCTTTGAATATTATCGGTGTAATCTGTCATATCACTATTATTTCCCGCTTCAAGTCCTAATAATGTTCCTTGGCCGCTAATCGTGCAAGTCACTTCATTATCTGAAAGCATTACTGGAAGTCCGTTTTGGTCTTTAACCTGAACTATGATTTTCGCAACGCCTTTGTCTTTACTAATTGTAATATTTTTATTTTCGATTGTTAGCTCAACAGGCTGTTGCGTAGTATTGATTGCGTAACGACTTATTTCTTTATCATTTTTATCTAAACCGATAGCTTCCAATTTTCCTGAAGCAAACGGAATATCCCAATACATAATTCCTGTATTTTCATCATATAATTTAGTTTCTCCAACCACTTTTCCGTTTAATTCTAAGCGTGCTTTTGCGGCATTGGTATAACAAACTACACGAATTTTTTGTCCAGATTCATAATTCCAAATTGCCCAAGCATCTTTAGAAATATCTTTTTCGTTTGTTAACGGATAAGTTCCTAAATAAGCCATTGGTTTATCGGACCATAAAGACTGACGGAAATATCCTCTAGGTTTAATAACTCCTGCAAAATCAACTAATCCAGAATAAAACCCTCTAGAAGGCCATCTTCCAGATTCTCCTAAATAATCAATTCCTGTCCAAAGAAATTGTCCGAAAATGTGTTTGTTGTTTTTCACTGCGAGCCAAGGCTGCATATCATGAGTATTTTCACTTCCGTAAATGACTCTTTTTGGATATTTTTCGTGATCTGATTGATATTTACTTTCTGTATAATTGTATCCTGTAATATCTAAAGCGCCAGGATATTCTGTTTCGTTAGACATTGCAACGCCTGCCAAACCAGCAGTTGTCGGGCGAGATTTATCGTATTTTTTAACTGCAGCAACCAAGCGTTTCGCAATCGCTCCAAGTCGCATTGCATCTGGAGCATCTTTTTTGTAACCGCCATAAGTTGCCTGACCAAAACCGTCTTTTCCTTTATCTAAAACGGGATGAGAATAGGGATCGTTTGGATAATCGACTTCGTTACCAATACTCCAAGCAAAAACTGAAAGGTGATTTCTATCGCGTCTTACAAAATCTTCCAAATCCTTTTCTGCCCAATTCGCAAAAATATCAAAAGAACCTTCATATCCTGGTTTTCCATAATTCCAACCTTCTAGCCATTTACGTTTTGGAAATTCCCATTCGTCATAAGCTTCATTCAAAACCAATAAACCTAATTCGTCACAAAGTTCATAGAATTCAGGTGCTTGCGGATTATGACTTGTACGAATGGCATTTACTCCAATTTCTTTCAAAGTTTCTAATCTTGTTTTCCAAACTTCTCTTGGAACCGCCGAACCTAAAACTCCTGCATCATGGTGTAAACAAACGCCTTGCATTTTCATCCATTTCCCGTTAAGGGCAAAACCATTATTGGCATCGAATGTAAAAGTCCTAAAACCTGTTTTAGTTACGGTTTTGTCAATTTCTTTTCCGTTTTGTAAAACTGTTGTTTTCAATTGATACAAGTTCGGATTTTCTAAGTCCCACAATTGCGGATTTTTAACATTGATTTTTGCCGAAATCTTTCCGTTTTGATTTGGAGAAATTTCAATTTTGGAAGAAGATTTTGCAACTGATTTTCCGTCTTTTGAAATTAATTCATTTAAAACAGTCAAAGTCGTTTTTGCTGAAGAACCATTTTCTAGATCCACTTCAACATTTAAAATTCCGTTTCCATTTTTAACTTCTGGATAAGCGTAAACGCCCCATTGTGCAATATGAATAGGATTTGCATATACAACCCAAACATTTCTATAAATTCCAGAACCGCTGTACCATCTTGAATCGGCACTTTGACTGTGATCAACCCGAACAGAAATTGTATTTTCTCCACCGTATTTTATAAATTCTGTTGCATCGTAAGCAAAAGAAATATATCCGTTTGGACGTTTTCCTAATGAATGACCGTTGATAAAAACTTCACTTCTGTTGTAAACGCCTTCAAAATACAAATACACTTTTTCGCCCGATTTACTTTGCGGAACTGTAATCGATTTTCTGTACCAAGCAATTCCGCCTGGCAAATATCCTGTTGCGCTTGCCAAAGTTGGACTCAATTGTCCTTTAACGCTCCAATCGTGCGGAACATTTACTTGTTTCCATTTACTATCATCAAATGAAACATTTTTGGCATCAGAAACATCTTGAAGATTAAATTTCCAATTATCATTGATTTTATTTGAATCTCCAAACGAAATTTGGCTTATTGCCGAAAAACAGGAGAAAAGAAGTGCGGGTAATAAGATCTTATTTGTATACACTATATATCGTTTTTTATTGTAATTTTTAAATTCTAGTTAAGAGGTTTTACCGTATATGACATTCCTTTTTTGGTATCAAAAACTGCGGTATATCCAATCGAAGATTTTTCGCTTTTAATATTCTGTTTTTCAATTATAAAAGGTTCAGCCGATCTTATCGTGCATTTACCTCCATTATTAGACACAATTTTAGTCTGGCTCATTTTTCCATCGTTCCATTTTATATCTACAGTAAAATTCCCTTTTGCAGTAATTCCTTTAATTTCACCATCTTTCCACGCATCTGGAAGTGCTGGAAGTAAATGAATTTCTTGATTCTGACTTTGCATTAACATTTCTATCACGCCCGCAGTTCCTGCAAAATTTCCATCAATTTGAAAAGGCGGATGCGCATCAAAAAGATTCGGATAACAACCTCCATGTCTGCTATATTTAGGATCATTATCTTTTGTTAATCTCAATTGATTTTTGAATAATGTATAAGCATGATTTCCGTCTAAAAGTCTCGCCCACATATTTACTTTCCAAGCAAGGCTCCAACCAGTTCCGTCATCTCCACGCAATTCTAATGTTTTCTTTGCCGCCGAAGCCAACTCTGGAGTTTTTAAAGGAGAAATTAAATTGGTAGGATGTAAAGCATAAAGGTGTGAAGTATGTCTATGATGTGGGTCTTCTTCCTCAAAATCTTTATACCATTCTAACAATTGTCCTTTGCTTCCAATTTGAAAAGGCAGTAATTGATCTTCAGCTTTGCTAACTTTTTGTCTGAATTCTAAATCAGTATTTAACACTTTAGAAGCTGCTACAGTATTTTCGAACAAATCTTTTATGATTCCGATATCCATTGTAGAAGCAGTCGTTACGGTACCTTTCTTTTTGCCATCATAATAAAATATATTTTCTGGCGAAGTCGAAGGCATTGTTACCAAATAACCATCTTTATTTTTTTGAAGCCAGTCTAAACTAAATTCTGCCGCTCCTTTTATAATTGGATATACTTTTTTAAGATACGCCACATCACCAGTATATTGATAATGTTCCCATAAATGTCTGCTTAACCAATTGGCGCCCATATACCAGTTTGCCCACATCGGATCTCCTTTTCCGAAATCGCCAACAGGATTCGTCATCGCCCAGATATCTGAATTATGATGCAAAACCCAACCCTTGGCGTGGTAATAACTTTTGGCAGTTTCTGCTCCTGTTACAGAAGCATTTTTAATGTATTCGTCAAGCGGAAAAAACAATTCAGACAAACTTGCCGATTCTACAGGCCAATAATTCATCTGTACATTGATATTTGTTGTGTAATTACTGCTCCAAGGCGCACGAAGTTTATTATTCCAAATTCCTTGCAAGTTGGCTGGCGCATTGTGCGTTCGTGAAGAAGAAATTAATAAATAGCGTCCGTATTGAAAAAATAAAGCTTCTAATCCAGCATCTTTCTCTCCTTTTGCATATTGCTCTAATCTTGTGTCTGTTGGCAAATTGGATTTACTGTTTTCTTTTTCATTTAATTTTAAAGAAACTCGATTAAAGAAATGCTGGAAATCGGCAATATGTTCTTTTAATAAAACATCATATTTTTTTGCAGAAGCTTTTTTTATTGGCATTTCTGCAAATTGATGTTCGTCTTTTCCTTGACTGTCTGGACATTTATCAAAACCATTGAAACTTGTCGCAGCCGAAACAAAAAGTAAAATTTCACTAGCATTTTTAATCACTAATTTATTTCCTTCATAAGTTACTTCTCCATCTTTTACAATCGGTTTAACAATTAATTCAAAACGCATTCCTCTGCATCCCGATGGATCTTCATAAACAACTGGTTCTTTATTATAATCAATATAATTTGGATCTGAATGTGAAGGCGCTTTTCCTTTTAAAACCAACGTTTGATTTTGTATTAATTTTTGATTTTTTAATAGACTTGAAGCGTCAATTATTACCGAAAGTTTCTTTAACTGATCTGCCGAAAGTTTAATTACAATGCATTGAGCAGGTGCCGAAGCAAAGATTTCTCTTTTATAATTTACGCCGTCAATTTTAAAATTGGTTACTGCTAATCCTGTTTCAATATCAAGACTTCTGTTATAAGAATCTGATTTTTGTCCGTTAAAATTCTGATTCAAAATAAGATCTCCCAACGGCATAAAACTTTCGCTGTAGGCGCCCTGCATGTTTTTAGTTAGAACATTCGCTTTTTCGAAATCTTCATTTTTTAGCGCTTCTCTAATTAAAGCTAAATTCTTAAACGCATCTGGATTTGCATTTTTCTGTACAGGTCCGCCGCTCCATAAAGTAGCTTCATTTAACTGAATTAATTCTGAATCTACTCTGCCAAAAACCATTGCACCCAAAGTACCATTCCCAACCGGCAACGCTTCTGTCCATTCTACCGCTGGCTGATTGTAATGCAATTTCAAATCCTGTGCATATCCCGAAAACCCAGTAATTACAGCAATAAGTGCAAAAGACTTTTTAAAAAAATGATGAAGCATGGTATTTTTAATTAATAATTTATGATTAACAATTCACAATTAATTGATTTTCAATTTCAAAACAATTACCGAATAAGCAGGAAGATTCAATTGCTGATTCCCTTTTGTAATTTTATATTCACTTTGTTTTGGACTAATTTTTTTTGGTTCAGCAAAAGTATTTTCATCTTGCGTACTTGGACTTGCCAGCGTTATAATCGAACCATTTGAACCTAATTTTGTTCCTTTTAAATCAATACTAACTTCTTGACTTACTGAAGCTGTATTAACCAATTTCACAATAATTTCTTTGCTATTTACATCTTTTACAGCCGATGCATATAAATTATTTTGTCCAATTAAAGCTTTACCATCTTTTGTAATTTTCAACAAATCTGTTCCTTTATTGGTAGAAAATAATTGCTGTACATAATAATTGGCCGATCCGTAAGATTGTAAATTATTGAACCAAATCATGTCGGGCGTCCATTGCCAAGCATCTTCGTGCGCCATTAAAGGTGCATACGATGTCAATTGAACTACATCTGCATTTCTTTCTAATCCAGTCATAAAAGCGGCTTCAGAAAAAGCACATTCCCAATTATTTCTATTGTTTGGGTTTGCTCCCGAAACACTTTGCGCTGCATATTCTCCAGCAAATATTTTTGGCCCTTTTCTATCATAATTATCATAACGTCCGGCGTTTTCTCTAAACCATTTTGGACTTTCATAATAATGTTCGTCTACCAATTCTGCGTTCAGTTTTTTAAGTTCTTTCATCGCAAAATCGAAATGTTCTCCTGCGGGAGAAGGTCCACTTCCAGAAACAATAATAATATTTGGATATTTAGCTTTAATAGCTTTTTCAAAAACTTTGAATCTGTCAATATAATCTGGTCCCCATTGTTCGTTTCCGACTCCGATATACTTTAAATTGAATGGTTTTGGATGTCCCATATCCGAACGGATTTTTCCCCAAGTTGTCGTAACTGCACCATTCGCAAATTCAATTAAATCTAAAGCATCTTTAACATACGGATCAAGTTCGTCTAGCGGAGCTAATTCTCCAGTATTATATTGACACGCCATTCCGCAACTCAAAATTGGAAGCGGTTCTGCTCCAATATCTTCTGAAAGCAAGAAATATTCAAAAAAACCTAATCCGAAACTTTGAAAATAATCTGGAGTTTGTTTGTGGTTGAATTCTACATTCCAACGGTTCATTTTTGTTTCTCTATCATCTACAACTCCAATTGATTTTTTCCATTGGTAACGATCAGACAATGTTCTTCCTTCAACAATACAACCGCCAGGAAAACGTAAAAAACCTGGTTTTACATCATATAATAATTGTACAAGATCTTTTCTCAATCCGTTTTTTCTACCTTTCCAAGTATCTTCAGGAAACAGCGAAATCATATCTAAATCGATTGTTCCTGTTCCTTCAAAAGTGATCTTAAGTTTTGCTTTTGCTTCGGTTTGAGTTCCTACAATTTGTGAAACATAATAAGTCCATAATGGAGATTTTGGAACTATGCTCGTTTCTCCAATTACTTTTTGGTCTTTATCAATAAATTGAAAAATAATTTTTTTGATATCTCCATTATGATTAAATGCTTTTAGAGTAAGATTGTATTTAGCACCCTTCTTCACTCCCATTCCTCTAAAACCTTCATTTATTAATGCGTAACCTTTGTCATTGTTTATTTCAACTCTACAAAAATTAGTATTATCGGCCGCAATATTTATCGGAAGCGCACTACCCGATTCTTTATTCATAGAAGATCTTTTCGTGTTTGGCTGTTCCCATCCCATTAAAGGTTTGTCGAATTCGAAAGATCTGTTTTTAATCATTTCGGCATATAATCCTCCATCTGCAGCAAAATTGATGTCTTCAAAAAATAAACCGAACATTGTTGGCTGAATTTTAGTAATCGTTTTTGAAGCATCAACTTCTAAAGTCGTTTTTTGAGCATTCATATAAAAACTGCTCAACATCAGACTACAAATTGTTATTTTGGTAAGAATAGTATTTTTCATGTTTTCGGAATGAGATGGTTATTTTTTTACAGCTTCTAATTTAGCAGGAAAAGCTGATTCTCCATCTAAATTTATAACTTTTAATACATCAACATTTTTACTTTCTACAGCGTATTTAAAATATTCTGGTTTATTTTTTCCCCATTGTACAGTACAATTTTGAACTTTAATACTTTCTGCCGAATCAAAATAAAATCCTGAAGTGCTTCCTTTTACAAAACCTTCTACATTTGCAGGACGTCTGTCGTATAATCCGCCAAGAAAAGAAGTTGTTTTATCTATAAAAACGCTCACATTATCAAAAACAATATTCTTGATTTTATCTTTAGATTCACCGCTTACAAAAACGCCGTTTTCTCCTGTACATTGAATATTAGAAAAATAGATATTTTTAATTTCTCCTACTTTTCCTTCTGTCGCTCCTTTTGGAAAACGCCAATTCGCATCTTTATGATTTCCTTTTGCTCTGCTAAAAGCCGTTATATAAATCGGTTCTGCTTTTCCCCACCAAGTATCGGTATTTAATTTAGCTTCTATAATAATATTAGAAAAAATAACATCGCTCACAGTTCCTTCATCTCTGTTTTGGATTCCTAAAGCGCGATTGCTGTTTTTGATAATACAGTTATTGAAAACCACTTGTCTAATCGCATCCATATTTTCTGAACCAATTTTAATCGCGCAACTGCTGCTTGTCATCGTGCAATTAGTCACTGTAATGTTTTCACATGCTCCAAATTCCTCAAATTCTCTTCTGTTTTTCAAACAAATACAATCATCGCCGCTTTCGATATAACAATCGCTAATTCTCACATTTTTAGAATGATCCAAATCGATTCCGTCGCTGTTTCGGACTTTCAAGCTATTCAATAATGTAATTCCACTAATTACAACATCATTACAGCCAATTAAATGAACGGTCCAATAAGCCGAATTTCCGATATGAACATCTTTAATTCTGATATTTTTTCCGCCAATAATAGTCAAAACGTGTGGTCTTGGATCTAATACATTAAACGGTTTTAAAATATAAGCATCGTCTTCTTCTGCGCCCATAAAAGAAATTCCGTTTCCGTCTATTTTTCCGCTTCCGCTAATGGTAAAATCTTCAATATTTTCTCCTCCAATCCAAATTGTTCCTTCTCCCGGATTGGTTCTGAAAGCGCTTTTGGTGTATAATTTTTCGTCTGGACTTGCTAATAGTTTTGCTCCAGCTTCGATATGTAAATCTACTTTCGATTTTACATCGATTGGTCCTGATAGAAAAGTAAACGGTGCTGGAATTAAAACTCTTCCGCCCGTTTTACTGCAAGCATCAATTGCTTTTTGAATTGCAACAGCGTCATTGGTTTTTCCGTCTCCTTTTGCTCCGTACTTTTTAACGTCGTATATTTTCTGTGCCGAAATAGTTAGGGAAATACAGAAAATTAGGATTGTGATTATAGATTTCTTTTTCATTTCATTTATGTATTAAAAACTTTATCTGAGATATGCTCCGCAAAGTTTTTTGGTTTATTTTTTTAATCTCGCAAAGTTTTTTTTCACGCAGATCTTACAGATTTGGGCAGATTTTATTTGATTTCTTTAAAAAAAATCTGCGAAATCTGCTTAAATCTTTTAAATCTGCGTGAAACAAAATTTTATAATCATTGGCAAAAAACTTTGAGTCTTTGCGTATTCGTGGCCAATTATTAATGAGCTGGCAATTCAAATTTATTTTGCTCTGGTTCTATTTTTCGTTTTAAAGATTCGCTATCCAAATTACTTGATGAAACATCTTTAAAAATAATTTGATTGATTTTATCTGAAGGAACATCGATCGCTTTCATTGTCAGATTCTTTACGTCATCAAAAACAAAAGCGGGACGAAAATCTTCTTTGTCTAAAACCAATTTTATATTCTTCATTTCGATTCCGTTAACGTGACGAACGTAAAATCCCCAAGAAGGCAATTCTCCAAACATGGTAAATTCAGGATAACCGTTTATGTTTTCTTTTACATCTTTCAATCTGCTTAAAGGATGATACGCCATTCCCTTTGAAGCTCTTCCCGGATAAACAATTTCAATATTTTCTAAAGTCACATTTTCTATTGAATACCCTGGAATTCCCGCAATTGAAGCTGGAAAGGGATTATGGAAATAATCTACTTCTGGTCCACGCATATCGTAATCAATATCTGGACGACCAAATGGAACTTGCACTTTTACATTTTTAACCGATATATTTTTGATATAACCTGGTTTTTCTCCATTTCTATGACCTAAACGAATTAATACTGCATTTCCAGTATTAACTGCCGTAATATCTGAAACTTTAATATTCTCTATTTCAGCTCCATCGACAGATTCAATTGCGACCGCAGATCTGAAAGTATCGAAAACTTTTATGTTTTCAATTGTAACATTTTTGAAACTTCCATAAGAACCCGTACCAAATTTAACTGCATTGGCACTTGATCTAATGGTACAATTTCCAATGTAAATATTGTTATTATGCAATCCTGGAACTTCAGATTTCAGACAAATTCCATCATCGGCAGCATTAACGTTACAATTTGTTATTCGTGCATTTTCACAGCCATCAAGATCGATTCCGTCATTGTTCCAATACGCGCGGCTTTCCACTTTCATAAAATCAATTACAATGTTTTTGCATTCTCTGAAACACATTGTCCAGCCCGGACTGTTTTTCAAGGTAATTTGCATCATTGTAATCGAATCGCATTTTACAAACGAAATCAGTTTTCCTCTTCCATCTTCTGGACGCATTCTTCTGTAATTATATTTTGGATCAATTCTAACTCCTGTATGATGCAAACTGTCAATAGCTAAAGCGAGTTCTCTACCTTGTCCGTCAATAATTCCGTTTCCATTTACAGCAATATTTTTAGATTCATTAGCAATAATAAAAGCTCGAATTCCTTCATATTTTGGATAATCATCTGGATTGGTGCTTCCTAACAAAATAGCTCCGTCTTCAAAAAATAACTCAACATTATTTTTTAAAACAATACTTCCAGAAAGAAATGTTCCTTTAGAAAAAACAACTTTTCCGCCTTTATTTTTATTCGCTGCATCAATCGCTTTTTGAATGGCTTTTGTATTTAATGTTTTTCCATCTCCTACGCCGCCGTATTTTTTAATGTCAAATACTTTTTGAGCCGAAACGGTCAAGGAAATACAAAAAACAAACAGTATGATTATAAAATTTCTTTTCATTTTTTTTATTTTTTTTAATCTCGCAAAGATGCCAAGTCGCTAAGTTTTTTTTTAAATCTTTCAACAAGCTTTGCGACTTCGCGTCTTTGCGAGAAATCACTTTATGCATTTAGCAATCTTTAAAATTTACCAGAAAACAGTGTACAAAGCCACTAGTATTCCGCAGATGATAAAAGAGCCAACAATAAATTCTGAAGATACTTTAAACATCGATTTGTCAACTTCTATTTTATGAATTTCGGCTTCTTCATCAGAAACTGGACTTGCTAAACTGATACCAATCATGATAAATACGATTATAAAGAAAACGATAGTCATTCTATCTAAAAATGGGTAATCTGGAAAAGCGCCTTCTGTCCACATTGGCAAGAATTTTAATATTGCTGCAAGCGGCACAGTTAATAATGCTCCTGCAAGTCCAGCCGCTGGAGTTGTTTTTTTCCAGAACATTCCCAATAAAAAGATTGCTAAAACTCCCGGTGAAAAGAACCCAACATATTCTTGAATAAACTGATACGCTTGATCTAATGATTTTAATGCCGGAGCAACAAAAGCTGCGATAATCATACAAACCACAACGCACCATCTTCCGGTACGAACCAGTTTTTTTTCTGATGCTTGAGAATTGAAATATTTTTTATAAATATCTAAAGAAAATATAGTCGAAATACTATTGGCTTTTCCTGCCAAAGAAGCCACAATTGCTGCTGTTAAAGCCGCTAAAGCAACACCTTTTAATCCCGCAGGAAGCAAATTCATTAAAGTCGGATAGGCATGATCTGGTTTTAAAACTCCAGCTGCGTCAACCATTTCTTGTTGAAACATTCCGTTTGAATGCATTACAAACATGGCAATTCCAGGTAAAACAGCAATAATCGGAACCAATAATTTTAAGAAAGCGGCAAATAAAATTCCTTTACGCGCCGTTTTTAAATCGGCTCCTAAAGCTCTTTGAACAATATATTGATTGCATCCCCAATATGCTAGATTATTGATTAACATTCCGCCAACCAAAACTGACATTCCAGGCAATTCAGTATAATGCGGATTCGATTTGTCTAAGATCATATGTAAATGTCCGGGCGCTTCTTGAGCAATTATAGAAAGCCCTTTTAGAATATCTTTTCCAAAACCAAACTGATCAGAAAGTAAAGTAAGTGCCAAATAAGTTGTTACTAAACCTCCTAAAATTAAAACAATAACTTGAAACATATCTGTGTATCCAATTACTTTCATTCCGCCCAAGGTTACGATTACAGAGAATAAACTCAAACCGATAACACAAAACTGAAAGCTGACAGGCGCAATAGACGAAATAGCTAAAGCACCTAAATAAATTATTGAAGTAAGATTAACAAAAACATAGATTAACAGCCAAATAATAGCCATAATTGTGCTTACGGTTCCGTTATATCTTTTAGCCAAAAACTGCGGCATGGTGAAGATTTTATTCTTCAGATAAACAGGCAGAATAAACATCGCTACAAGTATTAAAGTTGCAGCTGACATCCATTCGTAAGACGCGATAGCAAGTCCGATAGCAAAACCCGAACCGCTCATACCAATAAAGTGTTCGGCTGAAATATTAGAAGCAATTAACGAAGCTCCAATTGCCCACCAAGTAAGCGATCCTTCTGCTAAAAAATATTCGTTAGAACTCGTTGCTGCAGTTTTTTTACTTCTATAAATGTACATACCATAGCTGGTAACTATGCCAAAGTAGATAAAGAAAACAATGTAATCTGCGGTTTGTAATACATTCATAATGTGTGGTTATTGTGTGGTTAGATAGTAAAATGTATTTTAAAATGTAATGTTTCTTAAATTTTTAGAAACCATTTTCTTTTATATAAAAAGTACAGTAAAATAAGCTGTACAACTGTTACAGATAAAGCAATAAAAAAAGGTTGCCAAATAATTGGCGTATATTGTATAAGTCCGCCAAAAACGTAATCTGCTGTGTGTTTGAAATCGACTAAACCTTCAGCGGCTATGTAAATTAAAATTGAATTTGAACCGATTAATATTAATGGAAATGCCCACTTATGAAAACCAAACAAATCGATTATTAAATAGAAAAAGACAAAAAACAAAATGCTAAATCCGCCAACAAAACAAACAAAAGAGCTTGTCCATAAATGTTTGTTGATTGGAAAATTAATATCCCAAATCAAACCTGCAATAATTAGAACAGTAGCTGTTAAAGCCATTAAAAGCAATTTCACTTTTATAGAAAACGGACATTTCGCTTTTAAAAATGTTCCTATAAAAACTCCTAATAAAGCTGTTGCAATAGCAGGAATTGTAGAAAATATTCCTTCAGGATCGTAAACGGTGCTGTGCAATCTTCCAGGTAAAAGTAAACGGTCGATATAGCCTTCTAATGATCCTTCTTTGGTTAAAACTCCCGCTCCAAAATCAGGAACTGGAATCCATTTCATGGCTACATAATAACCAATCAGAATTCCGAAGAACCAGATTAATTGTTTTTTAAAATCAAAATTCAAATAAATGATTCCTGCAAAAAACCAAGCCAATCCAATTCTGCCTAAAACACTTGCAAAACGAGTATGATCGAAACCATCAAATCGCAATAATCCATTTACCACAAATCCTAAAACCAGTAAAATACAAGTTCTTTTCAGCATTGATAAATAGATTTTTCGCTTTTCGCTTGAAGGCAATTGTTGTGGTGATTTTACGCCTGCCAAACTCATTTTCTTTTCAAAAGAATACGGCATCGAAACTCCTGCAACAAACAGAAAAACAGGGAAAATCATATCATAAAATGTAATTCCATTCCATTCCGCATGATGCAATTGTGATGACATCCAAATAAATACAGGAATTGGAGCCGCTTTGGCAAGAGCGTGAATAATATGTTCTCCGCTCATAATCCAAAACATCACAAATCCGCGCAAGGCATCTAAAGAAATTAATCTTCCATTTGTAGAGTTACTCATTTTTTTAATATTCAGTGGTCGGTTGATAGTTTTTTTTAGTAATCTTTTCAGTATTCTTTTCAGTATTCAGTCACAGTCGCAGTTTTCAGTTCTAACTGAAACTGAAAACCGAGACTGAAAACTGAAACTAAACTTATTTAAGTTAAAGTGGTTTAATAATAAATCCGTAGCTGTATTCACTTTGCGTTAGTACATATTGTTCGTGTGGCGTTAAACCCCAACTGTTGTCGCCTCCTAGTCCGCGTTGGGTTAAATCTACACAAACCACTACTTCTTCTCTCGGAGTAATATCGCTGGAGTGAATATTCTTTTTAGAAATTCCTCCATCAAAATCACTCGGATAATTGTTTAAAGTACTTATACCTAAAGGTTGCAGACCTTTTATTTCCAAGCCATTTCCTTTATTGCTTGACAATTTAAACCAGCGTATATCTGTCTTGTATCCATTTTCTTGTGGGCGTGTATAAGGCACATACTGGTCTGCAACTTTACTAGTATAAATTCCTTTAAGTGATGATGTTTTTCTGTCTGGATAATTTTCTAAAGGTCCTCTTCCGTAATAATCTAGATTTTCTAATTCATTTTTTAAAGTGAAAATCATTCCAAAACGTGGCAGTTCTGGCACTGGATTATTTCCTTTTTTATATGAAGCTTCAATTTCTAAGGCATCATCATTTCCTAATGCATATTTGATGATATAATCTGAAGCAACATCGTTCAGTTTTAATTTCGCTACAATATATTTTTTGCCGTTTTCTTCCGTCTGCTGAATACTTTCTAACGAAGTATTTTTTCCCGCCGTTCTCCAAACATTCGTTCTAATCTGCATTTTATTTCCAATATCATTATCGGTGGGAGCTCTCCAGAAATTAGGTTCAGGATATTCTTTAAAGTATTCTTTTCCTTTTAAACTATAATGTGAAATCAATCCAGTTGATTTGCTGATTTTCACCACAACATTATCAGAAGTCAACACAAACTGATCTTTCTCCTCTTGAATTTTAGCAGTATTTCCTTTTTCTGATTTTACAAAATAATTAGCGTCTTCGATAACAAACTGTTCTTTCGCAATTTCAAAATTTTGAGGCAATAATTCTGAACTCACTTTCGTGAAAGCATAAACATTCAACAAATATTCTGTTCCTTCTTTTGACTGTAATTTTGGTAAATCAATTTTAAATTGTTTCTTCGTTTTCGGATCTAAAGCAACATTAATTGTTCCTTCTTTAATTACTTTTCCGTTCTCTAAAACCTCATATTTAAAGTTGTACTTATTCAAATTTGTAAATCCGAAATCATTATTAATTTCAATGATTCCATTTTTAATATCAACAGCTTTAAACAAAATATTCTGATATACTTTTTTTACTTCGAATGCTCCAGGGTGTGGTGTTCTGTCTGCGTAAACTAATCCATTGTGACAAAAGTTTTCATCGTTTAGATAATTCTGACTTCCCATATCTCCACCATAAGCCCAGTATTCTCGGCCTGCTTCATCTTTTCTTTTGTAACCTTGATCAACCCAATCCCAGATGAAACCGCCTTGCATATTTTTGCTTCCGCGAATGATGTCCCAATATTCTTGAAAATTACCGCTACTGTTTCCCATTGCATGCGAATACTCACACATGATATACGGGCGTGAAACTTCTTTTCTTGCCGCATATTCTTTCATGTTTTCTATCGTTGGATACATTGGGCAAACGATATCTGTATTTTCATTTTCTTTTGCTTGTTCGAACTGAACCAAACGGGAATTATCTCTTTTTTTGATCCATTTATATGCTTCGTGAAAAACAGGTCCGTTGGCACTTTCATTTCCTAATGACCAGATAATTACTGACGGCATATTTTTATCTCTTTCAACAAGACTATAAATTCTGTCTAAATGTGCTTCTCTCCATTCTGGAAGATAACCTGGATTCGTTTTTGGATTCATCCATTTTAAAGGCTGTCCTTCTACTCCCATTCCATGACTTTCGATATTGGCTTCATCAACCAAAAATAAACCGTACTTGTTACAAAGTTTTACCCATAAAATATTGTTCGGATAATGACTGCAACGAACTGAATTGATGTTCAATTGTTTCATCATTTTGATGTCTTTCATCATCGTTGCTTCGTCCTGATAATGCCCAGTTTCTGGATTGTGTTCATGAATATTTACACCATGAACCATTAATCGAACTCCATTAACCAATAATTGTCCACCTTTTAATTCAACTTTTCTAAATCCAATTTGAGTTGAAACGGTTTCTACAATTTCTCCTTTTGCATTTTTTAAAGTCAAAAGCAACGTATATAAATTCGGTGTTTCGCTACTCCATAATTTCGGACTTGAAATATTCTGAGCAAAATTGATTGTCTGAGTTTTAGAAGCTTCAAAATTGACATTCAATTCTTTAACAAAAACATTTTTTCCTGAAGCATCTACCAATTTCGCAACTAACTTTTGATTATTAACTGAAGTTGAAGCAAGATTTTTTAAACTTACTTCAACATTCAAACTTCCGTTTTTATATTTCGCATCTAAATCTGGTTTCGTAAAAAAGTCAGAAATACGCACATTGTCTGTACTATACAAATACACATTTCTGTCAATTCCAGAAAGTCTCCACATATCCTGATCTTCTAGATAAGAACCATCGCTCCATCTGTAAACTTCTATTGCGACATCATTTTTTCCAGATTTTAAATACTTAGAAATATCAAATTCTGCAGGGCTTTTAGTGTTTTCTGTATAACCTACTTTTTCGCCATTTACCCAAATGTACATAGCTGCGGTTCCTGCTTCAAAATGAAGAAAAACATGACGGTTCTTCCAGTTTTCTGGCAACACAAAATCTTTTTTATAAGACCCAACTGGGTTATCCCAATGATTGATAAAAGGCGGATTTTTTTCGAAAGGATACGTAATATTAGTATAAATTGGCACACCATAACCATGCAATTCCCAATTTGATGGCACTTGAAGTTCTTTCCAATGCAACGTACTGAAATTCGTTTTGTAAAAATCCTTTGGGCGCTGATCTGGTGTTGGCGACCAAGAAAATTTCCATTTACCATTTAAAGAAAAAAACCAAGGTGAGTTTTCATATTTGTCACTTATCGCAGAAGTTTCATCTGCATAAGGAAGAAAAGCAGCTCGCGCTGGCTCTCTATTAATTTGAAAAACTTCTGGATTTTCCCAATCGTTACGGTCTTTTTCTTGAGCCGAAACAGCATTTACACAAAGTATCAGCAGGCTTAATAAAAGTATTTTGGTTTTAATTATATGCATTATTTTGGTTTTTGATAGCTGGCAATTATTTTTTTTTCAACACATAGAAACATAGCTTTTCTTTGTATCAAAAGGCATTTCATTTATTACAAAAAACATAGCTATGTGTGGGAAACTAGTTTCTTTTAAATAATGTTTTTACACTCAAAAAAAATCTATGTTTCTATGTGTTTAAATAAACTTTTAAAAATTCAATTTTTCAGGTAAATATTTAGCCACTAATTCTTTATAATATGGAAGCAATGCTTTTACATCTGGTTTAACCGGAGCTTTTGTGTACAAATCATACGGATTGAATTTTCTAACCCAGTCAAACATTTCAATATCTTTTTCATTCATCAAATGCGCATAAGCATTTTCTTTATGCTGAGAATAAAAAGAATGATAACGAATCATATATAAAGCTGGATCTGGAAGATAATCTTTCATAATCTGATACAAATATTCGTCGTGTCCCCAGCTCATTTTTACGTTTTCTAATCCGCAGTTTTCTGTGTAAACGCCAAATTTTGTATTGAATCTTTCGTCTGTATAATCTGGATTTTCTTTAAAAAACTCAGAATAAACAATTTTATCAGAATACGCACAACCTACAGGAAATGTATCTCCAACAACTGCCCATTGCGGTTCTCCAAACAAACATAAGACTTTACCTAAATCATGGATGAAACCTGTCAACACAAACCAATCTGGATGACCGTCTGCACGAATAGCTTCTGATGTTTGCAAAAGGTGTTGCGTTTGATCTAAGTCAATATCTGGGTCGCTGTCGTCTACAAGCGTGTTTAAAAACTCAACAGCTTCCCAGATTGACATTTCTTTTCTATTAAATTGCAGAAAATCTTGTTCTTTACTGCATACAAAGTCATAAGTTTGATAGGTGTGGTTAATCCTGTAAAACTCTTTAACTGTTTCTACTCTTTCTGAATCGACATAATTTCTGAACTCTTCTTTCTGCTTTTCTTTTACTTCTTCATTTTCTTCAGAAGGGTCAGGATAACGCATTAACAAATCATCTTCCCACTCATCTAAATTATTCAACGGATTGTCTGTGTCTATATGCTTTTTCATAATGTTAAATAGTTAAAAGTTACAAGACAAAAATAGAATTACATATATGTTTCAAAATGGATTAATACATCAAAAACATGGATAATTTTTATTTATGTAAGATTTTTACGTTATTTTACACTAAAAATATGCATTTCCGCGCATATTTGTCATTTCGACGTGAGAAGAAATCGTACTTGAATTTCCTTTGAGTAATGACCAATCTTTGTAGAGTTTCTAGCATGATCCTTCCTTCGTCAGGATGACAAGATTGAGGTTTATATTTGAAAAAATGCAAAAAATCTTTGCCAAAGTTTTAAACTTTGGCAAAGATTTATCATTTCAAAATTCGAGAAAATTCGTGTAATTCGTGGCAAAAGAAAAAATCCTTTTAATCCATTTAATCTGTGGCTAAAAAACCTAATTAATCAATTTACTTGGTGGGAAACCAAACTGTTTTTTAAAGCATCGGCTAAAATATAAAGGATCATTAAACCCAACTAAATTCGTTACTTCAGAAACATTATACTTTTTCGTTTTAAGCAATTCTGCTGATTTTTTTAATCGAATTGTTCTAATGAATTCGTTTGGTGCCAAATCGGTCAATTCTTTAATTTTTCTATATAATTTAGAAGAACTTACGCCCAATTTATCGCAAAGAAAATCGGTAGAAAGATCTACTTCGCTTAAATTATCATTAATCAAATTGGTGATTTTCTCCATAAATTCCTCATCAATTGGAGAATGTGTCAACATACTTACTTTACTTTCTACTTCTCCAGAGAATTTTTGTTTAAGTTCTAATCTTGATTTTACAATATTTTCGATAACTGTTTTAAGCAATAAAGGTTCAAAAGGCTTGGCTAAATATCCATCAGCGCCCATTTCATAGCCTTTAACTTTGTCATTATTTTCACCGAGAGCAGTTAACATCACAACCGGAATATGGCTAATAAATTCATCATTTTTAAGTTCTCGAACAAACTCTAAACCATCCATAACCGGCATCATAACATCGGCAACACATAAAATTGGTTTTATTTGACGGCAGATTCTTAAACCTTCTTCGCCATTTTCGGCATCGTAAACTTTATAATAATCAGATAAATAATCTACCAAATATTTTCTAAGCTCGCTATTATCTTCAATAACCAATATTTTCTCTTTCATATCGGTATTTTGAATGATTTTCTTCGCCGCTTTTTCTGGAATAAGCATACTCAAATTGTCATTCTTCAATGCATATTCAAAAACTTCTTTATGTTCGTACGAAGAACGATCAATCGGAATTTCAACTCTAAACGTACTTCCTTTTCCTGCTGTACTTTCTACAGAAATAATTCCTTTATGAATCGCCACCAAAGATTTTACTAATGACAAACCAATTCCAGATCCCGTATTATTGTCTTTGCTGTTTGAAGCCTGATAAAAACGCTTGAAGATTTTATCTATACTTTTTAATGGAATACCAATTCCATCATCGGTAACTTCAATAACCAAAACATCTTCGACCGTATCTTTTAGTCTGATATATAAATCAACATTTCCATTTTTATTGGTAAACTTTAAAGCGTTCGATAAAAGATTATATAGAATTTTATCGTATTTATCATTGTCAATCCAGCCGTTTATTTCTTCATCTTCAACGATAAAATTGAGCTTAATCTTTTTGTTATAAGCCATTTCTTTAAACGAATCAAAGATATTTTTAGAATACGATAAAATATCAGTTTTAGTTACTTTCAGTTTCAATTCTCCCGATTGCGCTTTTCTGAAATCCAAAACTTGATTTACTAGATTTAATAATCTGCTGGCGTTTTGATAAATCAGATTGTATCTGCTTTTTTCGTAATCTGTAGCGTTACTATTTTCGTCTAATAACTGTTTCGCTGGACCTAAAATTAGCGTTAAAGGCGTTCTTAATTCGTGCGAAATATTCGTGAAGAAACGTAATTTCTCATTGTTCAATTTAACGTCGTGTTCTCTATTAACTTTCTCTGTAAGAAGCTCTTGCTTAAGACGAATACGGTTTTTGATTTCTTTTCTAATAAAATAAAAGATACCAAACAAAAGTGCGAAAAACAGTAAAAACGAAGTCGGCGTTAACCAAAAAGGAGGCAGAATTTTGATTTTATAAGAAACCGTTTTACTCCAATATCCGTCGCTATTGCTCGATCTGATTTTAAAAGTGTAATTTCCAGGATAAAGGTTAGTATACTGAACAATTCTCGATGTACTATTTGCTGTAATCCAATGTTTATCAAAACCTTCCAGCATATATTGAAACTTATTCAGCTTTTCATTTGCGAAAGACGGAGCCGAAAACTGAAGTGAAAAGTTACGGTTTTTATGACTCAATTCTATTTCTTTTCCATAATTCAAATCTCTAGAAAGCGGAATTTCTCCATTAATTTCCATTTCTGGAAAAACTTCTTCGTTCTGAATTTTAAATTCGGAAATAACCGGCAATGGCGACCAATTATTTCTTTTCATTGCGGGTGGCGAAAAAGAAATAATTCCGTTCTTTCCGCCAAGAAAAATATTAGAATTATTAAAATAAAAGAAACCGCTTGAACTAAAAACGTCCAATCTGTTTCCACTATTTACATGATAAATGCTGATGTCTTTTAAGTTCGATTTAACGAAAGCAATATTGTTATTGTTGATATTCAGCCAAAGATTTCCATTTGCGTCTGACAAAATATCGGTAATCCATTTTCCTGAAAGTTCTTTTAGGTTTTTAACCGGCTCAAATTCATTCTTTTTCGAATTATACAAACACAATCCGAAACGTGTTGAAGCCCAAATTTTTCCTTTTACATCTACTAAAACATCGCTTACATTTTCGTCATGAGGAACGCCTTTTTCTTTAATAAAAAGTGAAGAATACGTTTCTATTTTCCCCGAATTGATATTGTATTTTACAACACCAGTTTCTGTGGCAAACCAAACATTATTTTTTGCATCTCTTTCAATTGCATTGATTTGAAAACCTGGCAAAAGTTCGCTAGAACTCTGCACTTGCAACGTTTTGGTATTTAAAAGTACCGCGCCTTCGCCAAAAGAGCCCACAATTATTAAATCGTTATTGATTTTATTAAAAGCAAAAACAGGCGATTTTTCAAACCCAACTTTAATTTCTCTCGAAGAATTTGTACTGTAATTGTACACCAAAACATTTCCGTCCCAAAGTCCACAATAAAAGATTTTTCCATCATCAGAATAAATGCTCGCAATGTCTTTTCCTGTATTATGCAGCGGAGTTGAACTTTTTGTATTCGAAATAAAAAGTCCGTTGTGATAAGTCGCAACGATTATTTTTTCATCGTACGTTTTTGCAAATCCTCTAATCCTAGGCGCTTGATTGCCAATAGAACGCGAAATATCTTTGTTTAAAGTAAACTGATTTTCATAAGGATCGTATTTGTCTAAACCATCTTCTGTCCCAATCCATAAGACGCCAGATTTATCAAAATAAAGAGACGAAATTAAATTATCGACAAGCGAAGTGTCATCAGACAAAATAGAATAATACCATTTGTAATTTCCTTTTTGAATGTCTTCTAACTGATCGCAAACTAATAATCCGCCTAAAGTTCCAACCCAATATTTACCGTCTGGAGCACGTGCAACCGATAAAAAATACGGACCTAAAGCTCCTCTAACCTGTTTATTTTCAATATATAAATTAACAAACTGATTAGTTGCTTTATTTAATTTATACAAACCTTCACGTGTACCAACAAAAATATCTTGTTTTGCATCTTCGTAAATAAAATTGATATACGGATTTTTTACGTTTGAATATGGAACAGAAAGTGTGTAATTGTTGATTCTAACAATCGCGCCTTTTGCATCCATCGTAATTTTGGCAACACCCGATTTCTCATAACTTCCAACCCAAATATTGCCATTTTTGTCTTCAAAAATTTCTTTTACGTACTCAAAACCTTTCAGTTTAATTTTTTCAAATCGGTTTTCTTTCAAAAAAAATAAATAAACTCCTTTTGTTTTTGTTCCAACCCAAACTCTTTTAAATTTATCTACATAAACCGCACGAACTTCGTCGTCTGGTAAACTGTTTGGATCTTCTTTTTTATGGAAAAAAGTCGTAAAAACATGCGTGTCCATTTTGAAAAGCGTCAGTCCTTTTCGAGTTCCAATCCATAAATGATTCGATGCTTCATCCAATTCTAAAGCGGTAATATCGTCGTTGTATAATTTATTTTTTCCAGGTGTAGAACTCATGTAGTTTTTGAACTGATAACCGTCAAAACGGTTTAATCCAGAAAATGTTCCAAACCACATAAAACCTTTTTTATCCTGCACAATATGGCGTACCGAATTATGAGATAATCCGTTATTATCATTATAATGCGCAAATTTTATATTCTGTGAATAAGAAGAATAAAAAACAGCAAACAATAAGAATAGTAAAAGGAATTTTGGTCTCATGGAAATAAATTATAAATGCAATTTAATCTTTTTGATTTAATAAATAACGAAATTATTTAACAGATAAATTATCGATTTTGTTATTTTTCAAATCAATTTTAAAATGATCGGAAGGCTCGCCATTCATGGTTTTCCAAAATATTTCTGCCCATAAAATCAGTTTAGGATCATTTGATTTTTTTAACTGCTTGCAGATCAATTCATATTGTTTTAATCTCTGCTTTCCTATTTCAGAAAAAGCCAATTCATCGGCACTTTTTAGGCGATAAAAATCAAAAATCATATCAAATCCAGTCCACGATTCAAAATCAGAAATTGTCAAAGAATTTGTCTTTAAATCTTGATTGATTTCAGTTGTATTTTTATTCAACTCTAATAAATCTTTACCAGAAAGTTTTTCGATTGATTTTAAGAAATCTACTGGAAAATCTTCGGGCAAGAATCGTAAACGAACTAATTCTTTTAAATGCCAATTGGTAAAATCTTTATAATCTTTGGCTTTTAAAATTTCTTTATTCCAAATTTGATCGCTTTTAATATTTTGTAAATGAGCATATTCTTGTTCGTATAAATCAAATAAACTATCAAAATTAGGCACTTTCCCAATTACAATCGTTTCGACTTCAAATTCAGTTTTTGAATGAATCGTCAATATTTTATACGCTGGCATGTAAGCAGCAAGCGACGGCGTTTGAATATTAAACAAAGTATTTCCTTTTGCCGAAGTTCTTACACCAGTATCATTAATATGCATATGTCCGCCAAAATGAATCTGAATTCCAGCATCTGCAAATTGCTTTGCCACTTCTTCATCTGGAACTCGGTGCAATTGCATTTTGTTTGCGCCAAAAAGTTGTTTTAATTCAGGCGAAGCATCATCATTAAATTCAACCATTGGATAATGACTAAAAGCAATCAAAATTTTTCCTTTATGTTTCGCTTCCGCGGAAACTTTTTTAACCCAATTTATTAGATGACTTTTATAAATCAGAACATTATTATAACCCGTATTTGCTCCCGAAAAATCATTTGGATTATTAGGCAAACCTGATAATTTTTCGTTTGGAACATACGCATTGGCATCTATTGCCAAAAGCCAAATTCCTTTTACAGGCTCAACTAAATAACTCGCATCTGGAAGAAATAGATTGGTGTTTTTTATTAGATACGTTCTTTTTTCTAAAGCAGATTCTTTTTGGGCTTTTTCAAAATTATATTGGTCGTAACTGTAATCTGAAAATGGAGTTTCCCAATACAAATCGTTTTTTTTAGGAAAAAAACCAAAATCTCGCATTTCTTGAATGGTTTCTTGATAACCCCAATTTTTTATATCTGCGGTAATAATTGGCTGTAGATCACTCTTAGTTTTGTTCAAATTGTTTTTAGAACTTATAATTTGCTCTTTTCCATCTTTTCCTAAAAAATCAGTTTTAGTGGCATCTTGAGAAAATGGTTTTACAACATCGTGATTTCCTGTAGTTACAAAAAATGAAATTCCGTATTTTTTTGAATATTCATCAAGAATTTTTCGCAATCCGCGAACGTGAACAGGCTGTCCGTCATCGCTAAAATCGCCTGGAAGTACAACTTGTTTGATATTTCTTTTGACAATATCATTTAAAGCTTCTAAAAAAGCGAAGTAATTTTCATTGAAGATTCTGGTAGAATGCAATTGTGCATTCATGGTTCTGATATTAACATACTCACCCGTTTTATGATTTTTGATTCCTTTATAATCGCTATCCTCAAACTTGGCAAAAATATCTTGTAAATGAACATCGGCTATAAAAGCAATTTGAACTTCTTTTTTGGTATTCTGCTGTGATTTGCAGGAATTTAAAGAAAGTAATAGTACTAATATAGCCGATATTCTAAGCATTTATTATATTTTAATTTTTATGATTATCCGTTATTTGTCCTATTTAAAAATAGAAAACCTATAAAATTAGACGCGGATTAAACAGATTCGCTAACGCGAAGACGCGGATTAAACGGATTTTTTATTAATCTTACAAAAAACATAAATAGATTATCCGTTTTAATCCGCGTCTTTACGAAGTAAATCCGTTCAATCCGCGTCCATACTTAAAGGATAATTCTATTACTTTTTGATGTAAGCTTCTAATTTATCTAAAGTGTTTAGTTCTGTTTCTCTTGCACTTGAAGATATAATCGAAGTTTCTAAACTCTTTGCAGGTTTCGAAATCAATAAATATTGCGTACCGTCGTCTGTAGTTTTTTCATAATCTTTTGGATTGTACATAATTGCAGCGCCAATTTCTACAATTTCTGCTGCTACGTCTTCTGGATGTTTTCCCCAAACTGCAATATAATTTGTTCCTTTTTTAGTTCCGAAATCTTTAAAATAATTGATTCCCGTCGCAAATTGTACTTTTTCTCCAGTTAAAGAAATCGCCTCAACTTTAGCTTCTCTTTTACCAGAAAATACCGTTACACGAACTAAAATGTCTACTTTTTTTCCTTTGTAAGGCACGCCTCTTGAAATCATTTCCATCCAAGAAGTTGTATCTGTTTTACCTACGCGAGCCAAACGATTTGTTACCGGATTTAAAGGCACAACTTTTTCTCCGTCCCAAAGTTTTACACCTCCCAAACCAACAGTTGAAGCTACTTTATAATAATCGGCTCCCCAACCTTCTTTTTGCTGTTGCGGCGTCGGATACCAATTTGCTTTTCTTAATTCTAAACCTGGTTTTGCTTTAGAATAAACATCAATCGCAACTTTATCGCTGAAGTAAATTCTCAAGGCCATCCATTCGTTTTCTACAGCTGGGCCATGATGTCCGATTGTTTTATATAAATCTCCTGATTCTGAGCCAATATCTGTTAAGTACGTAATTTTATCAGACTTCATATACAAACTGGTGTCTGTATTATTTTGTCCGAAACAAATGCAGCAAAAAAGTAAAGAGGTTACGATAGATAATTTCATAATTTAAATATTATAGTTTAAGTGTAATTCCTGTAAATTTAAAAACAACTTTCAACAATTTGCCAAGAATTCTGTCTAATGTTCAGAAATTATCAATTTATACTCAAAATGTGAAAAATTTTAAACCCCAAAATCTCTTTTTACTTTTTCTTTTTACTATGTGTAATTCATATTTATTTTTTGCCACAGATTAAAAAGATTAAAAGGTTTTTTTTATACAATTAATTAATCTGTTAATTAATCTGTGTTAATCATTTTAATCTGTGGCTTAAAAAAATTAATCCACTACTTTTACTAATGTTGGATTGATCCCTAGCGGATTCTTAATTATTTTACAGATTAATGGAAATTCAGGATTTTTTACAATCCACATTTCTGTTTCATCGATTTGTGCAATTACGTGTAAAGTTTCGACAGTCTTTCCGTCAATAGAAATACTCTTTTTGTCATTATTTTTATCTAAAATATAAGTTGTGTTATTATAGATAAATGAATTATTTTTCACTAAATTTTGATAAGCTGATCTCGAAATCATGAAAAAAGTTTCGGTTGGCTTTAAGTTCAAAACTGGTGCATATTCACCCTGATTAAAACTTAATTCTGTTCCGTTTTTTACAGCTTCTGGAAGCATCACAATACTACTTTTTACGCCTCTGGTTTCTAGTTTAAAAGTTAAACCGTCACCTTTTGTTTCAGCTTTAAGCGAAAGCGTTCTGGTTTGTCCATGAAGTTTGCAAACGTAATTTAGCTCTGTGTTATTTTTTATTGTCGGAATGTAATTCTGTGCTATTCCTTTCTGATAAACAATGCAGAAAAGAATCATTAAAAATATATTTTTCATCTTGCTTATCATTTTATTTTGCTGGCGGTAAAATTGTTGTTCCCCATTTTGAAGGTTTAGAATCCATTTCAAGAACAAGTTCTCCTCCGTTATTAATATCTTCATGCAAAATCCAAGCTTGATTAAATGGCTTCCCATTCAAAAATGCAGCTTTTACATATTTGTTTTTATCGCTCATTTTTTTAGCTGTGATTTTGAAACTTTTACCGTTTTCTAATTTCATAACTGTTTCCTTAATCAGCGGTGTATTAATAAGATAATAAGGCTGTCCCGCATTCGGATATAATCCCATCATGTGGAAAGCTAACCACGATGACATTGCACCAGAATCATCATTTCCTGGCAAACCTTCCCTAGAAGTGTTGAAACTATTTTTTATAATCGTTCTGATTCTGTCGCTGCTTAAATATGGTTTTCCAATCCAATGATATAAACAAGGTGTTAAAAATGAAGGTTCGTTGGCAACATTAAATAAATCATTATCAAAGAAAGTATTTAATCGGTTTTCAAATGCTTTTTCTCCACCTGACTTTTTCACCAATTCTGGAATATCATGCGGAAGGCTAAATGAATATTCCCAAGAAGTTCCTTCGTAGAAAAACACGCACCAATGGCAAACATACCAAGGCGATTCGATAATTACAGGCGTATATTTAAAAGTCGGTTTCTGGATTTTAGATTCCCCAAAAACAACATCATCTAGCCAATTTCCATCTTTGTCTTTTGGCATAATGAAGCCTTTTGCTCCATTATTTTCGTAATCTGAGCGCCATAAATTCTGCCAGTTTTCGGCTTGTTTCATGTATTGATTGTACAAATCTGTTTTTCCTAATCCTTTGGCAACAACAGCAATATTATAGTCATTGTATGAATAATCGATAGTTCGGTTTCCAGCGCGATCTGTACCGTACGGAACGTAACCTAATTTTAGATAATCTATCAATCCGCCTCTTCCTTCTTTTTCTTCATTTCCTCCCGGAGGAACTGTTGCGTCTTTTAGCATTGCTTGAAGTGCTAACTCATAATCTATTCCTTTTAAGTTTTTTACGAAAGCATCAGCAATAACAACCTCAGCATTAGAACCGCCTTGCGTTCTTCCGTTATCATTTCCGCTTCTTCCTTCTGGCAAATATCCTTCGCGTTTATAAATGTTTAACATCGCATTGATAATGTCAACTTTTCGTTTCGAGTCTATCAATGTTATCAACGGACTTGAAGTTCTGAATGTATCCCAAATCGTGTAAAAATCATCGTAATAAGGCGCATCGTCAGTCCACAATGGATTTTCATCACTTCTGTCAACAGGCATAATCATCGTGTGATACAAACCTGTGTAGAACATTTTTTTATATTCTTCTGAAGTATCTGCAGAAAGCTGAATTCGATTTAAGAGATTTTCCCATTTATTTTCTAATGCAACTAAAACATTATCGAAATTCCAGTGCGGAATTTCAACTTCAATATTGTTTTTTGCTTTTAATTCACTTAAAAAAGAAATTCCGATTTTGACATTTAATTCTTCTTTTCCAGAGTTTCCAAAAGAAAGTAAAGCTGCGGTTTTCTTTCCAGAATCAAACTGCGCTTTTTGATTGTTATAAAATTTTCCGTCTTTAAAAGTCACATATTTTGCAATTGGCTGATCGAAAGTTGCCCAAAAATAAACCGTATAAGCGCGTCCGTTATTCCAACCGCCTCTAATTCTGCTGTAACCTCTAACTTCTGTATCAGAAACAATTTCGATTTGCGAGCCTACAAACTGCTGCGCTTCTCTAGCGTCAGGAATTTTTTCTTCACCTAGAAAAAATCCTAGATCAATTTTTAATTCTTTTGAAGTATTTTTTGGATACGTTATTCTATAAAAAGATACTTTTTCGCCCGTAGTTATTTCTGTTTTGATTTTATTTTCTTTAAAAACAGTTTCGTAATAACCTAGTTTAACATTTTCTTCAGCTCTAAATGAGGTTTGATCCATTTTATCTAAAGCTCCAGAAAAAGGCATAATTTGAATATTCCCATATTTTGGTCCGCCGCCAGTTCCGCTTACGTGCACTTGGCTGAAACCTGTCACTTCTTTTGGCATTGGCAACCAACCGCTATTTGGACTCGAAGTACAGTCTGGACTTGGTTTAACCATTCCGTACGGACATGAAGGCCCGATAAAAACCCTACCAACTCCTTCAGAACCAATCATTGGATCTACATATTGATGTACAGTTTTTTGAGCATTAATAGTTATTGCAAACAAAAATGATATTCCTAAAAGTATATTTTTACTAGATATTTTCATTATTTATTTTTATTTCTTTAAGAACAAAACTCATTTTTTTTGCCACTGATTTCACTGATTATTAGGATTATTTTAAAATCAATTTAATCCTTAAAATCTGTGGCAAAAAAACTTATTACAAATATTTACTTAGACATTTCTAAAATTAATTCTCCGCCATTTGTAATATCTTGGTGCGAAAGCGTAAAATTTTCTACTGCTTTATTATTGTATTTTATCTCTTTTATATACACATTATCAATACTATTATTTTGAGCTTTAATAACAAATGTTTTTCCTGAATAGAATTTCGAATTTAAATCAATTGTTATTTTATTGAATATTGGACTTCCGATTTGATAAACGGCATCTTTGTCTGTTCCACCATTCATTTGAAATAAACCAATTTTTAAGAGAACATTCAAACTTCCCATTAATCCTTGATCTTCATCTCCATTATAACCTGTTGCAGGCGATAATCCGCTGAAGGTTTCTTTTACTACATTTCTTGTCCAATATTGCGATAAATCTGGTCTTCCTAAAACCGTAAAAATATTTGAGGTTTGTATTGAAGGCTGATTTCCAAAATTTACAGGAATTCTACTGAATTCTGGGTGCAATTCTGCATCGTGCGATGTACCAGAAGTATATTTTTGTTTTTTAGCACCTTGAAATTGTTCGTTTAGTTTAGTTACAGCTTTTTCTTTTCCTCCCATTAAATTAGCTAAACCTAGAATATCATGCGGTACAAACCAAGTTGATTGTGCTCCATTAGATTCTATAAAACCATTTTCATATTGGTACGGATCGTAATTTTCACGCCATTTTCCGTCGACATTTTTTGGACGCATCCAACCAATCGTTCCATCAAAAACATTTTGGTAGTTTTTTGATCTTTTCATAAAATAATTATAATCGTCTTCATGATTTAGTTTTTTAGCCAATTGCGCTAAAGTCCAATCTTGATACGCATATTCCAAAGTCTGACTTGCACCGTCTTCATGACTTCCAAAATTTCCTTCAGGAAGCGGATACGGCACATATCCTTTCTCTAAATAATATTTTAATCCGCCGCCAATACTGGTTTTATGTTCATAACCAGCTTTTGCCATAATTCCGCCTGACATATGACCTTTTTTTAGTGCGATGTAAATTGCTTCTAAATCTTCTTTTACAATTCCTTTTTGAATGGCGCTGACAATAAATGGCGTTGCCGAAGCTCCAGTCATTACATATGTATCGTTTCCTCCAGAAGGTCCGCGCGGAATTGAACCTCCGTCTTTATAATATTGCATTAAAGAGTACACAAATTCTTCCATAATTTCTGGATAAACCAATCCCCAAAGATTATTTATAGTCCATTGTGCGCCCCAAAAAGCATCCGAATTATAATGATTAAATTTCGGTTTTCCGTCTGAATTTAAAGGTAAATGTCCTATCCTGAATGTGTCCCCCGTGTTATCAGGATAGGAGCCATTTGCATCACTGATCTTTTTTCTCCCTTGCAATGCATGCCATAGATCAGTGTAAAATCTTCTTTGTTCGGTTTCTGTTCCGCCTTCAATTTTTATTCTTCCCAGTAAATTACTCCATTCATTTCTAGAATCTGCAACAGTTTTATTGAAATCCCAATCTGGTAATTCGGTTGCCATATTATTATCGGCATTCTCAATTGAAGTGTAGGAGATTCCGATTTTCATCAAAAGTTTTGAAGCTTTTTTATTAAAATTCACCAAATAATTCCCCGTTTGATTATCTCTTTCAACAGAAGTAATAGGCAGATTGGTTTTAACTTTAAAAAATACTGTTAATGGTTTCGGACGTCTAAAATTGGTGCTTAAAACTAACGATCCAGAAAGTTCAAAATCATTGTTTTTTTCTAATTTCCCATTTGTATTTTCACAAGGCCCCAAAATGGTATTCAAGTTAAAAAGTACCGCTTTCTGAGCATTAACTGGAAAAGTATATTGATGAAAACCAACTCTTATAGTGCTGGTTAATTCTGCTTGTATTTGATATCTTTCTAATTTTAGGGAATGATAACCGGGTGTTATAATTTCATTTTTATGACTGAATTTAGAATAGAAATCTTTAAAAATAGTTGTTTTATTTTGAGTTGAAACTGTTACTGGCATTACTGATACGCCCGACATTTGCCATTCGTGTACGTGGCTAAAACCTTTAACCGTATCTGTTGTGTATTTATAACCGCCTCCCCAATCGCCATTAATTTCTGTATCGGGATTTAAATTTACCATTCCAAACGGACGACTTGCTGATGAAAAGTAAAACCATCTTGAATTTTCAGTGTCCAACAACGGATAAACCATGTCTGAAAGTTGTTTCTTTTTTAGAGAAGCAGATTTTTGCGCGTTGCATGACACTAAAAAAATAAGGGCTAAACTTATTGCAATACGACCTATTTTAGAGATTTTATTTAGTTCCATTTATTCTTTTTATTGATGGGGCATTATTGGCTTAGAAAGGATTATTTTGGGTTGATTTATTTCTAAATCGAAATTAAAAACAGAAGATTAGCGATGAGAATCTATTATTTATTCTCAAAAAGATATTGAGTTGAATGTTACAAAGCTTAATTTTTCAATCATTTTCCGAAACGGCATTCAATTAAGCTTTGTTTTCATTCAAAAAACTAAACTGAACTGATTCTCACGAGCAACTGAAAAAACCAGTTTTCTTTTGAAAAAAAGGAGAAGAATTTTGACTCTCCTCTCCTTTTTAAATTAAAATTACAAATGCTTACTTAACTAAATTCTTATTTAATATCCAGTATTCTGAGTAAGAGCTGGATTTAAAACCATAGCGTTTGTTGGAATTGGGAAAACACGACGATAAACGTCTGTATTGGTTTTGTAACCCCATTGTCCTTCATATTTTCCAAAGCGAATCATATCATTTCTATGCCAAGCTTCCCAAGCAAACTCACGGCTTCTTTCTTTGTAAAGATCTTCTAATGTTACACCGCTTAAAGCTGTAGAAGTTGTACGGTTAGAACGAACCATATTTACTAATGCATCTGCGCTTTGTCCTAATGTTACTGGTCCGCCACGTAGAATTGATTCTGCTTTCATTAAAAGAATATCTGAATAACGTAAGAAAGGAACGTCGTTCTTTTGATTACGGTTTGTTGAAGTTGCATCTGGATAAAACTTAATGTTTCTGTATCCCATGTTCCAAGCAATTTCGTCATTTCCAAGATCAAATAAAGCTACACTTTGACGGGCTACAATGTTTGGTGTTAAATTTACCTGATAAGTATAAGTAGCACCTCCGTCAGATCCTGTGTAAAATTGATCGTACCCTTTTTTAGTTGTTGTAACCATTACTGGAGTTACACCATCATTTAAATATTGAAGACCTGTTAACCATTGTCTATTACGAATATCATTTGCATCATTAAAATAAGCGTAAAATTCTGGCAACGTACTTCTAGGCGCACTTGGCGTGTAAGGAAGACCGAATTTAACTCTTTCTGAACGTGGTACATCATAACGAGCGTGGTACATTTGTCCGTTGAAACCAACTGTAACTGCTGCTGGATCATAAGGAACTGCAAAAATAAACTCCTTCATTGCTGGTCCGTTTGTCGGATAAAACATTTGAAGATAAGATGCTCTTGGCTCAACTGCGTATAAATTAGAATTGATTACCTCATCACAAGCAGCAATACATTCGTTGTAACGTGAAGTTCCAGTATAAATATTTGCGTTCAAATATAATTTAGCTAACATTGCATTAGCAGTCTGCTTATTTGGTCTTCCGTAAGTTGTAACACCAGATGCAGGATTTAAATTTGGAACCGCGCTTTTTAATTCTTTTTCAATAAAATTAAAAACTTCAGCTCTTGGCGTTTTTGCATGAGAAGTAAAATCTCCATACAACGTATCTAAAGGTACATCTCCGTAACCATCCATTAACATAAAATAAGAAATGGCACGCATTGTTTTTAATTCAGAGATCAATGTTTTTTTCTCTGCACCTTCTGGCATTGTTTGTCTTAAGATAGAAATAGCCTGATTGCTAGTTCCGATTACTTTAGAAGACCAATCCCAAAGACTTCCTATGATTCCGTTGTCTGCATTCCAGTCATGGTAATGCATGGCAATATAGTTTCTGTTATCAAACCAGTTACCTCCTCTTGCAGGCAAAATAGCTTCATCTGTAGAAAGCGATTGTGACCACTACCAAGCAAATGAGAATTCACCACGGAAAGCTGCATAAACTGGTCCTGTTGTTTGAATATATTGAGTCGAATTCTGTGGAAATACTTCCGGTGTCAATTGAGTTGTAATAGGCACTTCAAGATCGTCGCAAGACCATACTAAACCAGCCAAAAGTACTGGAAGACCTAAATATTTTAATATCTTTTTCATAATTTTTGAATTTAATTTTTAGAAGCTCACATTTAAACCGAACATATATGTTCTAGTTTTTGGATAGAAGTTATTCGAATCTACACCTGGAGCTGTTCCTCCTTGTTCAACCTCTGGATCAATTCCTGTGTACTTCGTAATAACAAACACATTGTTTATTGTTTGGTAAATACGTACACTACTGATGTACCTTCCAACTTTTCCAAAATTGTATCCTAAAGTCATGTTGTCTAATCTTAAATAACTACCGTCTTCGATAAAACGATCCGAGTATTTATAAGAGTTAAGGTCGCTTGGTGACTCATTTCCTGCGTCAACTAAGATATTATTGGTCATTGCTGTGCTTGGTCTAAATAAATCGGCACGAGTTGCATTAAAAATCTTATTGCCAAATACTCCTCTGAAGAAAATACTTAAATCAAATTTTTTGTATTGAAAGTTATTTCCCCATCCTAATAATAATTTTGGCTGTGCACTTCCTGCATAGTGGTAATCTACTCCGTTTAAAGGTGTAGTTGTCAAAGCACCATTTTTGTCATAATACTGAGAAACTCCTGCAGCATTTTTTCCTGCGTATTTCAATGTAAAGAATTGTCCTAAAGGTTTTCCTTCTTTGAAAATTTGTAACGTACTTCCTGTTTGTCCGCCTCCGTCTGGCTGCACACGACGAATTGAATCTCCACCAACAAAGAATGGACTAGTCAATTTTACGATTTCATTTTTATTATGTGCTAAATTCAAATTAGTTGTCCAGCTGAAATCTGCTGTTTTAACCGGAGTTGTGCTAAAACTAACTTCGATACCTTTATTAGACATTGTTCCTCCGTTTGCTACAATAGAACCTACTGGAACCAATACTGGATTAACATTGTAGTTGAAAATCATGTCAGTTGTTTTCTTGTCGTAAACATCAACAGAACCTGTTACTTTTCCTTTTAAGATTGAGAAATCAAGTCCAATATTTGCAGTTGCTGTTTTTTCCCATTTCAAATCTGGATTCGCGGCTTGGTTTGGTCCGTAAGCACCAATTTGTAGTCCGTTGTAATAGAAAGTTCCTAAACTTCCAGAAATAAATTGTGCAGTATAAGCATTAAATCCAGATGAGTTTCCTGTTACACCCCAGCTTCCGCGAAGTTTCAAGTCGCTAAAGAAACCTTGATTTTGCATAAAGCTTTCTTTGTCAATTCTCCAAGCACCACCTACAGATGGAAAATAACCCCATTGATTATTTTTTCCAAACATAGATCCACCGTCTCTTCTAATAGAACCTTGTAAAAGATATTTATCTTTATAATTGTAGTTTAAACGAGCGAAATAAGCAATTAAACGTGTTTTTTGATACGCTTTACTATCTCCAAAGTTTACTACATAACCGTTTACAGAAGTATAATTACTCAACGCAAGGTTATTGTAACCTACATTATCAACTGGGAAGTTTGTAGTTGTAGCTTGAAATCCGTCTCCAAGTGTGTTTTCTTGCCAAGAATAACCTGCAACAACTTTTAATTTATGAGAACCAAATGTTCTATCCCAAGTAAAGAAACTTTCGATAATGTTATTTCTAGTTTCATAAGCATTTCTTAAAGCAGAACCGTTTACTCCAAAGTTAACCAAAGTTTTTGTCAAAGGTGGATCTGGGTTGTTGTAAAAGTTCGCACTATTATATTGTGAATAATAGCTGTCATAAAACTCTCCGTGAAATGCAGTTAATTTTTGGTGTGCTAAATTTAAGTTGTAAGTAATTCCGAATGGAAGTTTTACTTCTGCAGTAAGATTACCAACAAGGTTATTTGTTGTTGTTTCATCTGTTCCGTGCTCTATTAAAGCAACTGGATTGAAATATCCTGGACTTACAAAATTTTCAAAGAAAGTTCCGTCTGCATTTCTTACTGGAGAAACTGGCAAATAACTTGCTGCTTGTAAAAGTACTGTATTACGTTGTGGTACGTTTTGGTAATCTGTTTTTGAATTGGTAACATTTAAACCGAATTTCACTTTATCATCAAAAGCAAATTGTTCTACAGATAAACGAGCAATAATACGAGAGAAATCACTTTTCTGCATTACCCCTTCTCTGTTAAGAGAAGTAATACTAGCAGTATAATTTCCGTGATCTCCACCTCCGCTCATAGATAAATTATGACTTGTAGATACTGCACGATTTGGTCTCATAATTTCTTTTAACCAGTTTGTATTCGCGCCTTTATCATTTTCTGGAGTAAAGTTCAAATTGTTTTTTGTTGTAAAAGCTCTCAACTGATCTGCATTCATCATGTCCAGATTATTAGAAACTTCTTCAAAACCAACATATCCGTTATATGCAATTTGCGTTCTGCCTTTACTTCCTTTTTTAGTTGTTACCATGATAACTCCATTTGCAGCACGGTTACCATAAATTGCAGTTGCAGCGGCATCTTTTAAGACGTCGATTGTAGCAATGTCATCTGGAGAAATTACCGAAATATCAACTCCAGGAATACCATCAATTACATAAAATGGACCTTGAGAACTATTTAATGTCGAAACTCCACGTAAAACTACAGAAGCAGTTTTTGTTGGGTCACCGCTTGAAGAGATATTCAAACCAGAAACTTTACCTTGTAAAAGTTGTCCGACATCACTTATCGCTCCTTTATTTAATTCTTCTGCTTTAATGGACGTTACAGAAGTGGTAAGGTTTTTACGGGATCCTTTTCCGTATCCTACTACTACAACTTGTTCAAGATTATTTGTAGTAGATTGTAATTTAATCGAATAATTAGATTTTGTTCCGTCTAATTTTAAAGTTTGATCGTCAAATCCAATAAAAGAAATTACTAATACTGCATTTTTGTTTGAAACTGAAAATCTAAATTTTCCATCAAAATCTGTTGTTACAGTATTTGTTGTACCCTTTTCGAGTATGTTAGCGGCTGGCAGAGGAATGCCTTTGTCATCTAAAACTACACCGGACACTTCTGTTTTTTGTGCCCAAGTATTAATTGAGAAGCCAAAGAAAAAGGCTAATAATAAAAGTTTAAGTTTTTCCATTGTGATATTGGTTAATTGGTTAAATAGTATTGACGAAATTAGTGCTAAAGAAATGTTAACAAATGGACAAGTTATTCATAAACATGGATAATTTCTTTAAAGCCAATAACGGCAAGGGTTTTCAAGGTTGTTTTTATAAAATTCTATAGTTAAAAACTTATTAATTAATCGATTTCGTAATGTTTTCATTTCATAAATTCTATTTGGTTTAAGGTTATGGTAAAAGTGTTAAGTTAAATTTTGATTATATACGAGATTAATTTTATTGGAAGTATTTTTTAATTGCTTTCTGTCCAATTTATTTCCCAATTTTTAATTAATTCTCTTTCTTTTGTTTCATCAAACGGAGTATTATTTTCTGCTGATTTTTTATAAGCTTCTAAGAACATTTTCCATCTCGGCCAATAAAAACCTTTGTACATTCCGTGCCAAGATCTTGAAGCATAATCGTTCAAATGACCTTCTCCGCCCCAAAGTGTAATTAATGTTTTAGCATTTTTTGCATACAATTTAGAAACTGCAGTTGAACTACCATAATCTGAAGCCGATTTTACCCATTGATCTAAACTATTTAAGGGTTGTGCCGACATCATTTTATCTATTTCTAAAGCTTGTTTTTCTATCTTTTTAAATAATTGATCGCCTTTTGCAATATCTTTTTTCTGATATGCTTTTACACATTCAATTAAATCTTCATCAATACATAAAGAATAATAATGTCTTGAAGCGTCAATTAAATCGTATTGAATAAAATTATTTTTATTGTATTTCTTCGCTTCTTTACTCAAAATGTCCAAAGCTTCTTTTAGTTTTTTCTTGTCTCCAGGATTTCCTTTAAATTCCGGAATAGTCGCCGTTGGACGTTTAAATAACAAATACGCTCCAGCCCTATCATTCCACCAACGTGTTTCCCAGTATTTTACATTATAAACAGATTCTAATAATAATTGCCACGCTTTAAAAACTGGTTTAGAAGTTGTCTGTTCATATCTTGCATTAAGATATTTTGTTAGCCAATCGTTAACAGGTTGTTCACCTTTACTCCACGGAAGGTCATAAATGTATTCATATACAATTGAATTATTGTTTAAACCTTCTGGCATTGCGCCGTAGCCGACAACATTTCCTTTATTCGGATTTTTCAATAAACTTGTCAATTCATTTTTATAGAAATTCAAATCACCATATACAGGATTTGATCCACCATAATTATGTACATAACCATATGTCCATTGTTTTCCGTAAAATGCTTCTTGATTTTCCCAAACTTTGTAACGATCGTTGGCATAATCTTGAACCATTAATCTATCATTTGGCACTTTACTTAAAAATGCACTTGTAGCTTCTTTTGTCCAAAATTCTTTGTTGTCACCAAAAAGCCAGCCTTGCATTACCCAAATTGCACCTGGAGCAGCTTCATTAATAGTTTCATAAATGGCACTACCATAATTAGCCAATTCTTCATATTTATTATGTTCAGAAACTGGAGGTTCAATTTCATTAAAAGAATCTGCCAAATAGAAATTAGATTTTCCGTACGTTTTAGTATAAATTTCGATAAAGCGTTTTCCGATTTTTTTAAATAAAGGATCTTTTGAATCTAATAAAAAAGTACTTGCAAAACCTCCGCCTGACCATGATTTTAATTCGGTAATTTTTGCTTCAGGATGTTTTTCGGCGAAAGCCTTAGGAACATAACCGCTAAATGCCGGAACAACAGGATGCATATCTAATGCGCGCATTCTTTCTAGAATTTTCTTTTGAAGTGCTTCTTTTTTTGTAAACCATTCTTGCGGCAACGGACCTTCTAAACTATTAATGTTTCCCATACGTTGCCAAGGCAAAAAAGCTGGCCCAGCAAAATGTGCTTCCAATTGGTTATTTGTTAAACCATATTCTTGCCACAATTCTTTCCAAACGGCTTCCTGACCTTCCATTGCTGTAGGAAGATTAATTCCGTGAAGCGCCATCCAGTCGATTTCCTGTTCCCAACGTTTCCAGTCCCACCACGGAGTTGTGTAACCAAAAGTACAGGCGTTTAAGTATTCTCTATATTCAAAAGGCGTATTTCCTTTTTTAGAATATTTAGGCCAGGTTTTCGGTAAGTTAACTTTATTTCCTTCCCAACTTACAAGTGCGGCTCCTATATCTCTTAAAAAATTATATGCTGCATAGCAAATTGCTGTATTGTTAGAACCTTTAATTTTTACCAGATTGTTTGTCGTTTCAATTTCAAACCAATCTTTATTTGCTGTTTTATTTTCAATAATCGTCAATTCAAATTCAGAAACGCGATTGCCTATAAGTCTTTCTATTACCGCAGAAGCGTTTTTTGTTTTTTCGTCGTTTTGACAATATCCTTTTATTCCTCCAAAAAATAACAACGCAACAAATAGCGTAACCATTTTTATGGAATTGCGTTTTTTAATCTCAAAATTCATTCTTTTCATATTCACATATTTAATAAATTATAACCTATTATTCTAACAAAAAAGGGAGATTAAATTTTGAATTAATCTCCCTAACTAATAAAAACTAACAAAATATTTACTAATTAATAAACCTCTGATTTTTGTTTTTCATACCAAATAATACGACAATTTAAGTCGATTAATTCTAGCGAAAGTATTTGGGTTTTGAATCGAAAATAAAATTACTCCGATAGTTATTTCTAAAGATGGACAGATCAATCAAAAGAATAGACATTTTTTACATATCGAAGAAACTCGGCATATATAAAGGTGTTTTTTACACTTTAAATCTAAATATTATGATTGATACCAAAAAAAAAGAATTCAGAAAGTATGTTTTAGGAAACAAAAAAGAGCTTCAAATTTTGAAGCTCTTTTATTTAAATCTACGAATTATCTTCATTAGGATTAAAACTTCCTTCATCTGGATATTTAATACTATTTTTTAAATCTTCAACTCGTTTAGGGTCGAATTTCGGTAATTGCAGTTCGTTATTTTCTTTCCATTTTTTTACTGTTTCAGAAACCTCTTCGGCTTTTTCTGTTGAGAAAGAAAAATCTCGTGCCATGTAAAGTGTCTGAGAAGGATAAGCCAAAGATGTACCACTTTTTTCAATAATATCCATCATTCTCAACAAAATATCTTCTTGTACTTCTTGTGAAACTTCAACATTTATTGCTTCGATGTAGGCGGTAATTTCAACTTTTAATGCATCGGCAGTAATTCCTGTAAAACGCACTATTGGTGATGAATTTAAAATTGCTGGATGCGCATACAACAAAGATCTAAGTTCTACAAGTAAATAACGCATCTGATCTGGAGTAGTTTCCATTCTAAAATTAAAAATCGGATTGAAAATAAAACGATCACGATGTGCATAATTTTCGATTTTACTCGCAGACAATTGTCCGTTAGGAATTGTTACAATTGTTCGCGCAGAAGTTCGAAGCGTAGTCGATCGCATTCCGATAGATTCTACAGTTCCTTTTATATCGTCAACTCGGCAATAATCGCCAACTCGCAATGGCTGATCTGCAATAAGGCTTACACTTCCCACAAAATTTTCTATTGTTTTTTGAGCTCCCAAAGCTAAAGCGATACCTCCAATACCAAGAGCAGCAAGTCCAGCAGTAACATCTACGCCAATGATTCCAAGAATGGCAATAATTCCGATAACGATAATTGCTGCTTTTGTGGTGCGACTTAAAAATAAAATTGCAGAAACTGCAGAAATACGTCCGCGTCTGTTCATTCTGCTACGCGTAAACATACTTACGAAATCTGTCATTCTCCAAAGCAGAATTAGAAAAGCTACAATTCCGATTGTAATTATAATGATGCTAAATCGCTGACGAACGACAATAGAAATTCCCATTCGTTGCGTTAATGCCACAAATAAAATTACGGTAAGATAAAGCTGAACTGGAAGACTAAAAGCGTCAATCATTGCTGTCCCTTTATCGCTATCTGCTTTTCTCCAGATTTTTTGAATGAGAAAAATAAGTACAAAAATCAGCAATCTAGAAAGCAAATACGTAACAACGGCCATAACGACTACGACTGCCCAATGTCCGATAGGCACATTTCCTACTTTTTTTTCTTTTAATATTCTAGGCAAAATTCGATCTAAAAAAGATTTTTCTCCAGTAAGATCAGCAGAAAGAATTGACTCGATTGTTTCTGAAGAAAAAAGCCATATTGCGGGCTGACTATCATCAGATTGGTTTTCTACATAAAGCTGAATATTAATTTTATTGGTTGATATGTTTCCTACTAAATCTACTCCTGTCGCCAATTCGTCATCTACACGACCAAATTCTTTATTACTTATAATAGACGATGGCGAAAAATTTCCACCTTGATCTAACAACTGCTGAAAAGCTTTTGCTATGCGTATTCTTTCGGCTGTTTTGCGGTAAGAGCGTTTACTTAAAACAAAATATTGGCTGGCACGCAGATAATTCTGGTCACCAATTGCTTTAATAAATCCGTTAACCGTTCCTTGCGGCGTTCTTCTTCCAAGCGAATCTTCTGGCGTTTTAACGGGTTCTTCTACTGCTGTTTTTGTACCCAAAAGTTGTGCATTCATAGAATTCGGCTGAATCAATAATGCAGTAATCAGTAGTAAAAAAGACAGTAAACGTTTAGTTGCTAAAATCATATTTCTTTTGCTTTTATTAAAAATAAGAAATTATGGCAGAAAAATAAAGTCTTCAAAGGTTAAAAATCTGCCTTTATTTGATTTATTCGATTTCTTCACAAAAACCTTCCTTCGTTTTTATAAGAGCAATTCTAGAACTTTTTACAAATTCAATCAATCCAAAAAAACGTAATTTTTCAGTAAAAGAATTTATTTCTTCTTCTGCTCCTGTCGCTTCAATTATGGTATATTCTTTATGAATTTCTGAAATTTTGAAATCATTTATTTTACGTAATGATTCCATTTTTGTTTCTGTCATAAATAACTCAGTCGGAATTTTGAATAACGCTATTTGTCTGAAAACCGTTTCTTCATTCCAATTAAAATGACATTTATATACTTCTATAATTTTCTCTATTTGTGCCGCTAAATTACGCGCTTGATCAAGCGTTTCTCTTATTACAATTGTATAGCGGTACATTTTATCAATTTCGCAAACAGACATATTAAGGCTCAAAACTTCCACTTGTTTTCTAAGAAACATGGAAGTAAGTCTATTAATTAATCTTAATTGATCTTCGGAGTAAATGGTAAGTGTAAATTCGTTTTTCATTTTGTATTTGTTAATTGTGCTTTTTTTCAGGTATAAAAAAAGCCTTTCGCATAATTGAGAAAGGCTTTTTTGTATAGACAATATATTCCTAACTCGTCATGTAAAACGAATAATGATAATTGAAATAATAATGCTATTTTGAACTAAATTTTTCATAATTGCTGTAAACAAAAAAACCTCCCGTTTTATGGGGAGGTTTTCTAAGTTTTATTTTTTACTTATTTATATAACATCCCTGCACGATTATCGAATGATAATAATGATAATAGAAATGATAGTAATTAAGTTTTTCATTTGCTTGATTTGAAGCGCAAATATATTGATATTTTTTAATTTCTATTGTAATGTTTACAGTATTTTACTTTGCCGTTCTAATATCTATTATTTTATGTTTCGGATTATATAACATGGCGGTACATAAACAGTTTTTTCTTTCTTTACTCATCAAAATAGGACAATTGATACAGGTTTTACAATTTTGCCAAAAAGCATCATCTTGCGGAAGTTCAGAATATGTCACGGGTTCAAAACCAAGTTCGTGATTCATTTTCATCACAGCCAAACCAGTTGTAAGACTAAATATACTTGCTTCTGGATATTTTGTTCGACTCAATTCGAAAATCTTTCTTTTAATTTTTTTAGCAAGACCAGTATGTCTGAATTCTGGCGCGACAATTAATCCTGAGTTAGAAACAAAACGACCATTATTCCAAGAAGAAATAAAAGAAAAACCTGCCCATTTTCCATCAAAAGAAAATGCAATAACAGCTTCTCCATTTTTCATTTTTTCTTCTAATAATTCAGCCGAACGACCTGAAATTCCTGTTCCTCTTGCTAAAGCAGATGAAAGTGTGACTTCAGCTATTTCTTTGATCCACGAAATATGACTGGCGTTTGTTAATTCAATATAAAAATCATCTTCAACAACTAAAAAATCATTTTCTAAAGATTGCAGTTTACTATGTTTCATAAATATTTATCATTTCTGTGAATAATGTATTCAATACAGAAAATGAATATTCAATTTTAATACCTAAAACATAACATACTATATAAGAACAACTTGAACCATTAATAAATATTGAACTAATTATCAAAATGATAATAGTAATATCATTTTGATAATTAAGTTAGACTAGTATTTCTCAAAAATTCGATTCTTACAGTCCATCCGTTATTATTTATAAAAGACACATTTCCATCAAGTTGCTCTGCCAAACCTTTTATCAATGTTATGCCAAGTGTAGATGAAGTGTCAAAATTAAAGTTATTAGAAACTCCTTTTCCGTTATCTCTAATTTCAAGCAGTATCTTGCTGTTTTCCTTAGATTTCATTGCAATGGAAATAATTCCCATTGTTTGATCTGAAAAAGCATATTTAATAGCATTGGTAACAGATTCATTTAGTATAAGTCCTACCGCAATTGCCTGTGTTTCGTGAAGGTAAATATTATCAAAATCTACTTCAAAACTAATGCGATCTTTGATATCAAAAGTATCTGTAAAATTTATCAGTAAATCATTAATGTAACTTTTCATTTCAATTTCTCTAACAATATCAGTCATATATAATTTCTGGTGCAAAAGAGAAATGGCATATAATCTGTGCTGACTCTTTTGAATGGCCTCAAAAGCTTCCTCATTTTTTAAAGTATGTGACTGCGAACGTAAAAGACTCATCACAATCTGAAGATTATTTTTAACTCTATGATGAATTTCTTTCATAAGAGATTCTTTCTCCAGCACTAATTTTTGAAGTGCATAGTTTTTTTGATCAATTTCATTTTTCTGACTCAGAAGAAGTTTGTTGTTTTTTTGCTTGGTCTGATAGCTTTTCCAAAAAACAAATATGCCGACTAATAAAAAAATCAAAATACCAGCGCCCCATTTTATCATATTGCGTGCCTGAGTATTTTTTCCCTTTTCATTATTGATGTCTAATTTAAGTTTAGAGAATTCTTTTTCTTTTTTCTCCAAACCATATAAAATCTGCAGTTCTTCTATCTGCTTGTTTTTTTTCTCATTAAAAATGGAATCATTAAGATTTTTATATTTTTGGAAATACTGAATTGCTGTTATATAATTTCCCTGAACCGAATCAATCTTAAACAAAGACAAATTAACCTCTTTGATCTGATTGAGTTCTACAATTCCTTTAGAAAAATTAAGCGATTTAAGGAAGTAGTTTTTTGCCTTATCAAATTTTTTATGTTCCTGATAGAATTTGCCTAATTGAAAATAAGCTTTAGATAAATCGATCAAAAAAAATGTAGGCTGCTTATTTTCATACAAATCAATCATTTTTAAATAATTTGATTCGGCTAATGCTATCTGATTGTTTTTATTATAACAAAAAGCCAAAGAACCAAAAACTCGTGCTTGATCTACACTTTTCGTAGGAGGATATTCTTTTATAATATTTTGAATGAGTTTTAAAGCTTTTTTCTGCTTTTTTACTTCAACGAGCTCTTTTGCCAGTAAATCTACAGTTTCATATAAATTTCCGTAATCGATATCTTTTTGAGATTGCAAAAAAGAAACTGCTTTTCTTAATAAATCGATAGCAAGCTGATGTTTACCAATGTCTCTATAGGCTACTGCTAACTGCTGATAAAATATAGGCGCATATGAAAAATCACCTGTGTTTTCCATGCTTTTAACGCATAATTCAGAATAATACAGGCTTTTCCCAAGATCGCCCTTAAGACGTTGAGAATCGGCTAGAAGATCATAAGTAAAATGCAATTTCTTATAACCGATTTTTTTATAAAAAATAAGTATCTTAAGCAATTCTTTTTCTGCCAGATCTAATCTTCCTTGATTTAAGTGAGCATCTGCAATACTTTTTAGCGCATAAGCATACTTTTCGTTAAAACCAAGAATTTTATATAACTGAGCCGCTTTTTCAAAACTGCTTACAGATTCTTCTATAGATGCAAAAGATCTTGGAGATCTCCAAAATAATCTAGATCCCATCGCTTCCCACGTGTTTGCTTCCTTTTCAAAATTTTTATTATCGTGATAATAAGCAATAACTTTCTCTAATTTTTTTAAAGCTTCTGGATATTTATTTTCCTCAAACAATAATTCACTGTAATAGAAAAAACATTTATGAATTAAATCCTGATCATTAATTTGATTACTCAAAACATAAGCTTTATCAAAATTTAATCTCGCATTATCTAAATCGGTTTTAAAACTATCCGATTTGTATAAAAAGAAAGCTCCTCTTTCTAACAATTGATTTATTTTTTCTTGTGTTGAATTAAAAGCTTGTTCTGTTTTAAAAGAATTATAGCGATAACTATTTGCATTTAAAGAATAAACGCAAATTAGCAGGAGAAAAAATAGTAAACGCTTTTTAATAGAGTAAACACTCATTTTTAGAAAGATAACAGTTAGAAATAAATTGTTTTCTGAAACTGATTTCAGATCATCAGAAACCATTTATATAATTTTTAAAAGTACGTAAAAGCAGTATGCACTACCAAATAAAAAGCAGTCGATATTTTCTAAATAAATAATGTTCTTTTTCAGATTATATATAATGAATTTACAAACTTTGACTTTTATATTTTGAATGTTTTAAAATGAGAATTTAGCAATTCGAACAGAAAATTGTATAAAGTAATCGGCTATTATAAATACTATTTTTAAGATATCTAAACACAGCAACATTAATTTAAACTTATTGATATGATATCCGAAGATTACTATAATAGACAACATGACTCTTATGAAGATTTAACTTCATTTGAAGAAGAATTACTGATGAATTATGATGAATATTTAGAACATAGTTCTTCTTATTCTTTAAAAGCAGAAAATCATTATGATCTCGAATTAGATGATCTTGATACCGAATATGACGAAAATGATTGGGAAGAGGAAGAAGAAAATGAAGAGGAAAATACAGAAGAAGAAATTCGTGAACCCGGAACTTTTTTGATGTAATTCGATACGTATTTATAAAGATTTAGAAAAACAGCTTCAGCTTATATTGAGGCTGTTTTTTTTATTTTGAATTGTCTCTTAAAGCATTGAGAAAGCGGTTAAAACACACAAAATGAGAAATTTAATTTAACAATTTTAACGCCTTAAATAGCTTTTTTTAAGTTATAAGAAAAATCTGAGTTAAACTTTGGTTTTATAATAGAGGAGAGTTTTATTTTAATTACATTTGAGTATAACCACCTAATTATTTGAAAGTTAACTTTCTGAATACCTACATTTTTCATTCTGAAAGTCGATCAAATTCTCAATTTAACTGTATTGCAATAATCAGTTTAAAGCACCCAAATTTTATGTACGCCGATAAAACTAAATTACTCGCCTTATATTTTCTTTTGCAATTACCGCTAAGTGTTTTTGCACAAGGTGGAGGTCCGCCACCGCCGGGACTTCCTAATCCACCATTACCAATTGATACTTATTCTACAATATTACTAGTCGCTGGACTTCTGTTAGGTTTGATTGTAATAATCTCAAGAAGAAAACTTAAAACTTCATTGTACTGCTCTAAAATCAATTCTAGAACTATAAAACCTACATTATGAAAAAAATATTACTTCTGTTTTTTATAATTATAAGTACAAAGTCAATTTCTCAAATTTACTTTAGCACTAATTCAAGTATGTATGTTAAAAATGAAGTTTTATATGTACAGCAAAATATTCATTTAAATACAGATTCCAATTTATATTTAAGAAATAATGCGCAGCTAATTCAAGGCGGAAATTCAACTTCTACCAACACAGGTTTAGGATCAATGTCTGTTTATCAGGAAGGAACATCAGACAATTACGATTACAATTATTGGTGTTCACCGATTGGCGCGCCTTCAAATACGGCTGGAAATACAAATTTCGGAATTTCAATGTTAGGACGTCCTACAACTTCAACAGCCACAACTCCAACCGTTATATTGCCAGCAGGAAGTTATGATGGCATATCAAACCCGCTTTCTATAGCTTCTTCATGGATTTATAAATTAATAAATGCCAACAATTATTCACAATGGATGTTAGTTGGAGGAGCTTCAACAATAGCACCTGGCGAAGGTTTTACGATGAAAGGCACAAGTGGAACAGATGCTGTCGATCCATCTGAAGGAGTTTCAAATAATCCAGGCGGAGCACAACGATATGATTTTAGAGGCAAACCAAATGATGGCGATATAATCGTTACACTTGGAGCCAATAGTGCGACCTTAACTGGAAATCCATATCCGTCTGCTTTGCATTTAAATGAATTTTTATTAGACCCAACCAATCGAACTATTACTGGCGGAACAGCATTTTTTTGGCAACAGGACAGAACAATAGATTCTCATTATCTAAGTGCCTACAGAGGCGGTTATGGCTCTTATGCTCCTATTAATACAACTTCTGAAGGTATTTATATTCCGCCCACATTTAACGCTTATAAGCAGGACGGAACAGTAAATCCTGGACCAGGTTCGGGAACGGGAACAATATTACAGCGCAGATATGCCCCAATTGGTCAAGGATTTTTACTTAACGGAACAGCTAATGGAACGGTGACTTTTAAAAATGCACATCGTGTACTATTTAAAGAATTAGCTGGTGTATCGCAATTTGAGAAACGTGCACAGACTCAGAAAAAAACTCAAGAAACAGAAGACCCCGAACCTTTATCTTATTTTAGATTAAATGCTATGATAAACAATCAATTTACGAGACAACTTGCTCTAGCGTTTCTTCCTGAAGCCACAGATGGTGTCGATTCTGGAATTGATGCTATAAATATGACAGGAGATCTTCCAGACGATGTAAATTTTTGGATTGAAGATGGAAATTATTTAATACAAGGAATCGCTTTTGATCCTTCAAAAAAAATACCTCTTGCAGTAAAAGCATCGGTAAACACAACTCTTAAATTTAAGATTTCGGAATTTATAAATTTTGATGCTTCTCAAGCTGTTTATATTTATGATAAATCTGATGAATCTTATCATGATATTAAAAATGCATCGTATGAAGTTTCGGTAACTCCCGGAACATACAAAGATCGATTTCTGATTGCATTTGTAGATCAAACTCTTGGTACTGAAGAAAATTTAGGTGTACAAAACTTTATAATATATCAAGACAATGTCAATAGAACTATTAAGGCTTCAAATCCAAATGGTTTGGCTGTAAAATCTTTTAAATTATATGATATAACGGGAAAAACGGTGTTGTCTAAAAAGGACTTAAAAACAGATTCAAACTATAACTTTCCTACTATCGGATTAAGTTACGGTATTTACATTGCAGAATTTCTAACTGATGACAATCAAAAACTTACCAAAAAAGTATTGATTTCTAATTCAGATAAATAATACATTCTAATATTATCAAGCTCATTAAAAACTAAAACTTATAGAATATGTTTACGAAATCTACTTCAAAAAGTTATACGGTATTAATAATATGTTTTTTATTCCTGAGCATCGGAACAAATGCCCAAATCGGAATAGGAACTACTTCTCCAAATTCTACTTCTATATTAGATATAACTTCTACAACGCAAGGTATGTTAGCTCCAAGAATGACTACCGCCCAGCGAACAGCCATTACAACTCCAGCCGAAAGTTTGCTTGTTTTTGACACGACTGATAAAGCTTTTTATTTTTATAATACTGCAACTACAGCGTGGATAAAAATCGCTAATGAAAGTGCTCTAAAAAGAAACAATTATAAATTGGTAAAATCTGCTGCAGATTTAGCTCCAGAATTAGTTGCTGGCGGAGGATCATCCTATTTATTAAATACAAATACTTTGTATGAAATAAATGGTACAATCAATATTACGAGTCCAATAAATCTAAACAATGCTTACATTTCTGGACTCGATGCCAATGAAGATGTTTTATCATCAACTGGAACCATTTTTTCAGGAACTACATCTGGTGGAAGCATTAGAAATGTAACTTTAAAAGGAGCATCGGCATTTTCTATCACTGGACCAGGAGCTGGAACCGCATCTGCCCTTTTGGTTCAGAATGTTGTTGTAGACGGAATGACTTCAAGTGTAGGAACTATTACTGGATTCGGATTATATTTTGGTAATATTATACAGTTCGTTAATAATACTAACGGAATTACATATTCGAATATTGGAAGTTTACTGCTAAATAATCAAGCATGGACTTCTAGCAACAACGGAACTTTTGAAACCTTTACTGGAACATTTGGACTAATTCAAAAAAATAGCGGTTTCAGTATAATGAACGGCGCCGATGTAGCAATGGACGTAAGCAACGCAACGCTTAGTGTTGGAACTGGAGTTTTAATTGGTACTGTTTTTTCGGGCACCACTACAAATGCTAACGGATTTATTAACCGTTATCCTGCAGCATCTACTTATACTGGATATAATTTTAGTATTGCGTGGACTGTAGATGCACCTGGTATTCCAAGAGAAGGTGATGCAGATTCTACAGGGGACATTAATCTCGATCTTCCTGTGGGGTCTGGAGCCACTACAACTTTTACTGGTACAACTACTGCCAGCAGAATAAAACTAAGTGGTACAACTACCTCAAACAATTTGTTTCGATTTACTAAAGATGGCAACAACAGAATTACATACAGAGGAAATAAAACAAGATATTTTCTGGTGACTGCCTCTCTTTCTTGTCAAGTAACTAGCACGGATATAACACTTATACTATATATAGCTAAAAATGGAGTTGTACTTCCTGATACAAAAGTGTATGCAAGACCAAATACTGGTTTCTTGGCCACCGCAGGAATTTTAACCCTTCCAATTGTGGGCACTATGCAGTTAAAAAAAGATGATTACATCGAAGTCTGGGCAGAACGTTTTGATGGAACCGCAAATATGTCTACAGTTTCCCTGAATCTTAGCGCTAGATAATTTTATAAAATTAAACATACACTAAAGTTTTATTAAATCACACCCATGTAAAAGTTATTTTTAGTAACTTAAATAAATGATTTTCAGACATATTATATGTCTACTTAAATACTAAAAACATGGAAGATATTAAAATAAAAGATAACAGCCTAAAAGGAAAAAATGTTGTTATAACGGGTGCAAGCAGCGGTGTCGGACGTGCTGCTGCAGAAGCCTTTGCACATGAAGGCTGTAATGTTGTTATAGTTGCCAGAGGCAGTAAAGGCATTAATGAAACAGTAGAATATTGTCGAAAACTAAATGTTTTGGCTATTGGAGTTCAAGCAGATATGTCGATTGCTGAAGATGTGGAACGTGTAGCTAAAGAAGCTTTGGCTATGAATGGAAAAATTGATATTTGGGTTAATAATGCTGGCGTAATGGCAAGTGGAAAATTTGAAGAAATTCCGTTAGAAATTCACCAACAAGTTATTAAAACAAATTTATTTGGGTATATGCATGGCGCTTACAATGCTGTCAAAATTTTCAAAAAACAAAATGAAGGTATTTTAATAAATAATGTTTCCATCGGCGGATTTATGCCTGCACCTTACAGCGCCGTATATTCTGCCACAAAATACGGAATTAGAGGCATGATGGAATGCCTTCAAGGTGAGATTTCTAATCATAGAGATATTCATATTTGCAATCTTTATCCGCAGTTACAAAATTCTACTGGAAATCTGCATTCGGCTAAATATTCAGGTTTTGACATGAAAATTTCTTTTATTGCTTCAGATCCGCGTGATACTGCAGCTAAAATGGTTGATTTGGCTAAACATCCGCAAAAAGATTTATTTCCGGACTTACGTTCTGCAGCAATCACAAATATGTATCGCTTATTTCCAAAAACAATAATAAATACTGCATCTGCCGCAGTACGCACAAAAATGAAACTAAACGATTCTAAAGTGGAAAACCCTGGAAATGTTCTCACAAAATCAAAAGAACCGTTACGTGTCTATGGAAATTTACCCTCAAAGAAAACCAATAATCTTGGTTTAGCTTTGCTTGCCGGAGTTGGTATTACAACTGCTTTATTTTTTATGGGTAAAAAACTTTAGAAATAAATATTAAATATTAACACTTTTAATGAAAAAAAGCTCCTTAAAAACTTAAGGAGCTTTTCGGCAGCCGGCGGGTGCCTGAGGTATGCGGTAACTAACTAAATCTTTGTCCAGATCCTCCAGACGAACTCCGCCGGTCCCCTGTTCTTTTCTGTCTGAGTACAAAGTTTATTATACCATTATCTAAGCAAAAGTATTAAAAGCTCAAACAAAAGTCTTACATAATATTATTCTAAGATTACAGATTTTCAAGGTATAATTCCTTTAAAAATTCATTGCTTTTTTAAGCGATCTTATTAATAGGCTAACATATATTTATTTACTTCTTTTTTAAGACTTTTAAAATCAGTAAAAACTTTTCCAAGAAGTTCTTTAAGTCCTTGATAACTTCCTGGTTTGATTGCATAAAAATCTGCACCGAGTTTATAAGAGATTTTTATATGTATTAAACTGCTACTGGTAGAAAGCATAATAATTTTTACTTTTTTTAAATTTCCATAAGTACTTCGAATCTCTTTAAGACATTCAAAACCATTTTTACAAGGCATATTAATATCCAAGAAAATAATATCAGGAAGATGATCTGCTTTATTGAGTGCTTCTAGCAGTTCATTTCCGTCAGTTGTTTGCACCACATTAAGAGGTAGATTTAGTTCCTCAACCGCGTCGAGAAATAATATTCTATCGTCTTCATCGTCGTCTGCTAAATAAATAATTTTCTCTAAATTTTGGTGTGGTGACATGGCTCTTAATTTTATAATGCAGAAAGAAAAATAAAATCTAAAAACTGCAGCGGTTACTAAAAAACTTAAGTCTTTAAAAACTAACCAAAAGAGGGATTGTGGAATATTCTACTTATAAAGGTAAACATTTTTTCTAAGAAAACACTTTCAAAATACTAAAAAAGCATAAAGTTAAGTTTCTTTTTTCCAGACCCAATACAAACTCAACAATTTGAAATTAAACATTTTAAGATTATTCATCCTCTATTCTTTTTTCATTTCAATAAAAATTGATTTATGTATTTACAGTTTGTACTTTTGCGCTTATGAATGATAATTTTATAAATGAATATTTCGGAATAGGAATACAAAATGGTAAAACGCCAGAAAACTTAGGCGTTCTATGGCGATCTGCACAAAATTTAGGAGCAACTTTTATATTTACCATTGGCAATCGATATGCCAAACAAGCATGCGATACTCACGATGCAGTAAAAGCAATTCCATATTTTCATTATGAAAATTTTGAAGATTTTTTTGAAAATTTACCAAAAGGCGCACGATTAGTTGGTGTTGAATTATCTGAAAATGCTTCTGATTTAGAAACCTTCGAACATCCGAGGCGCTGCGTATATATATTAGGCGCAGAAGATCATGGCTTACCGAAAAGAGTAATGGCAAAATGCCATCATTTAGTGAAATTTAAATCAGTAAAAAGTTTAAATGTAGCTGTCGCGGGAACTATAGTTATGTACGATAGAAATTTGCCTAAGCCACGTTCTTAAAATATATTTATTTTAAAGTTTTTATATTTCGAATTAAAAAAAATGCGCAAAGTCAGAGACATTTGCGCATTTTTTTATGAGTATAAAGAAAATAATATTTCTTTTCGGATGTAGAGATTAACTTTTAAAATTTAAACAACTATCGCTCTCTTTTTTGCGGAACAACTTTTGGACGATCTGTCTGATTAGATAAAATCCAACCTGTTCTGTACATCCAGTCTGTCATTTTATGAAGTTTAGCGAAATCAATATTTTCAGATTCATCCATTGGAGTATGATATTGACTGTGCAATACGCTTGTAAAGAAAACAGCTGGAATATTTTTTCTTGCATAAGGCAAATGATCTGATCTGAAATAAAAGAATTCAGGATGTTCTGGTCTGTCCCAAAGCTTATCGAGTTCAAATTTTGGACCTTCGTCATTTGCTTTTTTAGCCACGGCAACCAAATCTGGAGAATTTTGATGCGGATCGCTTGAACCTAAAAGTGCTGCCTGATTAATATCATTTCTTCCTATCATGTCGCCGTTTAAAACCGCAATTATATCTTTTTCTGGCACTGTAGGATTTGATGCGTACCAACTCGAACCTAACAATCCGCGTTCTTCTGAACCATGAAATACAAACAAAGCTGTTCTTTTGGCTGGCTGTTTTTTGTATGCTCTGGCAATAGCGAGCATCGCTACACAAGTACTTGCGTTATCATCGGCTCCGTTGTAAATAGAATCTTGTCCGTATTTTTGTCTTACTCCGTCGTGATCCTGATGTCCGCTAAAAAGGACGTATTCATTCTTCAATTTAGCGTCTGTGCCTTCTATTTTTCCAACCACATTTACAGAAGGATATTTGTAGGTTTCAGAAATTACTTCGGCAACTAAATGCTCTTTTGTGTTCTTCAAAAATTCTAACTGATCGTTGTGAACCCAAAAAGCAGGCATTCTAGGCGGAACAGGCAATTTATCTCTATATCCTTCGATACCATAAACGCCTCGTTTTAGTTGTGGTTCTACTTCAGACCAGCTTTTTTCGCCCAATTCATCAGCAACAATAATAAGAGCCGCGGCGCCTCTATAAGCTAAATCTTCGTAATATTTCTGTTTTACAAATCCTGGATAACGTCTTTCAAAAAGTGAAATATTATCAGAAATTCCATCCTTAGATGCCAGTATCACAACTGCTTTTCCTTTTACATCTGTTTTTCTGATGTCATCTGCAGAAGCATTTCCTAAAAAAAGTAATGGCGCATCTACTTTGTTTGTAGTTGTTTCGGCAATTAGAACTTCACTCCATAATTTAAACTCTTTTTGTCCGATTCTAAATTTGGAATAATTAGTAACCTGATGTCTGTATAAATCAAAAAACTGAAAAAAAGTACCATCGTCTCCAGCAGGCGACATTCCGGCTTCTTTTGCTTTCTCTGCTAGCCACATAGATACTTTTAATTCATCAAGTGTACCTGCTTCACGTCCATTAAAATGATCGCCAGCCATTTGGTACATATCTGTTTTTAAATCTTTTACAGTAATTGCAGAGACTAAAGGTTTTTTAACTGACTGTGAAAAAATCAAAGTACAGTTGAAAGTAATTAATAGAAATAACTTCTTTTTCATAATTTAAAAATCGAATTAAAAATTGAATATTTTCTGATAAAAAAAGAAGAGTCTGAAAAAAAGACAAATCTATATTTTTTATAAACATACTTCAAAAAAAAGTGAAATTTAATTTATTTTCTGTTTAATCCATAATTAAAACAGGACTTAACCTACAATATTTTAACTGACCGAAAAAATATTATTGAATGTTATGTAAAAGTCGGTTGCTAATTTTTACAATAATTTATTATTTTAATGATATTTTATTAAATTAACATTTTTCGACGCTAATTATAGGTTAATAATCTTCAATTAAAAAAAAATAAATAATATTGCTGAATTGATAGTTAGTAAAAAAATGGCTCAAAATTCACATATCGATGAAAAAAAACTTCTTCTTGAATTGTCTCAAGGAAGTGAGCTTGCATTTACAAACATGTATAACAATTACAAAAATATTGTTTACGGTACAGCATTAAAAATTACTAAATCAAAAATTTTAGCTGAAGAAGCTGTTCAGGATATCTTTTTGAAAATCTGGCAGAATCGTGAAAATCTAGCCGAAATATCTAGTTTTGAGAATTATATCTTTATAATTTCCCGAAATCATTTATTCAATTCAATTAAGAAAATTGCGAGAGAAACCAATCTGATATCTGAGTTCGATCAGAAAGAAACTGCGGTTATAGATACTGATATGAATATAAAAGATGAGCAGTACAACACTATTTTAAATCAGATAGTGGAACAACTTCCTCCACAACAGCAAAAAGTGTATCAAATGGCTAAGAGAGATGGTTTAAGCCATCAAAAAATTGGAGAAGATTTAGGAATTTCTACAGAGACTGTAAAAAAACATATGGCACAGGCTTTAAAATTTATACGTCTTAAAATTTCTCCGTACATGAATATGTTCATGTCGCTTCTTCTTTTTTTCAATATTTAGTCTAAAGTTTTTTCCTTCAAAAAAGACTCATTTTACTTTTATTTACATTTTTTTTACATTTTTTTCACTTTCGACTACTCCCTCCCCTTTTTTCAATGGTCTTTATATAAAAGGGACATTTTAAACGTGTCTTAACCCTAAAATAAGAAGGGCTGAAAAAAAAAAAAAAAAAAAAAAAAAGAAAAAAAAAATCCAAAATCTATCATTAACTAACAAGAACTAATTTAATCTACGAAAAAATGTCGCAAAAAAAATTCGAAGAATTATTTGAAAGCTATCTGCAGAACAAATTATCCGATGCAGAACAGCAGCAAATGATGGAAATAATTCAGCAGGGGACTTATGATGATTTTCTAAAAGAAAAAATTCAGAATCTGCTGGAAAAAGAAGAAGTTACCGAAGTTATGGATAAAAAACAGAGTGATGATATTCTGAATTACATTTTATCTAAGCCACAAAATGAACCTAAAGTGGTTGATTTAAACCCGAAGCGAAGAAGAAAAATAATTTTACAATCGCTTTTTGCTGCAGCCAGCATTGCTTTGTTGATTGCTTTGGGAAATTCGTTGTTTTTTAAGCAAAAGACAGTTCTTCCAGTTACGCCTGAGTCACCAGAAGTTATTGCACAAAATACTTTAATTGACTTTAGTGGTAAACAATTGGTTCATTTACCTGACGGAAGTACAGTTCTCTTAAATGATAACAGTACTTTAAAATACGATCAGAATTCTTTTGATTCTAAAACCCGTGAAGTAACACTTACCGGAGAAGCTTTTTTTGATATTAAACACAATCCTAAAAAACCTTTTATCGTACATACAGGTAAAATTCAGACTAGAGTTTTAGGAACCGCTTTTAATATTAATGCACAAAATTCTTCAGATAATGTGGAAGTTACAGTTGCAAGAGGAAAAGTTCAGGTTGGAGATATCGAAAAAGTATATGGTGTAATTACTCCAAATCAACAGATTAAAGTCAATAAAAGCACAATGAATTTTGAACAGAATACTGTAAGTGCGGCTGTTGTAACCGAATGGAAAAGCAATTACCTGATTCTAGATGATATTAATATGGCTGAAGCTGTTTCTCTAATATCTCAAAAATACAAAGTGCAGATTTTAATCTCAAATGAAAAAATTAAAAATTGCCGAATAACTGCGAGTTTCTTGAATGAAGAAGATTTAGATCATGTCTTGAAAGTTATCAGCAGTGTTTTAGAAACTGAATACCGATATAATAAAGCTGGCACAGTCATTTTAGACGGAAAAGGCTGTGAATAAAAATAAAGAAGCTGACTTACCTCCTACTTAGAAAGCTTTTAAAATTAAATATTAACCTTAAAAACAAAGACCAATTAACCAAAACTAAATTAAAAAAGCCATCCAGCTCCTACACCAGATGGCCAAGATTTTTAACAATTAATCCAGTAACCATTAAAAAACAAGCAAATTTATGAAATTACGCTGTAAAACAACCATGTTTGATAGTGAAAAGAATTCGTCTTTTTTTCACTTGTCAAAAAAAACCATTATGATTATGCGAATCAGTCTATTCCACATTTTCTTACTGACCTGCGGTACTCATATGATCTTTGCTACAGAGATGAGTGGCCAAAATTTAGAATCAATATCTGTTGACATTGAACTACACAATCAGGATATTAAAACTTTATTTAAAACCATAGAAAATAGAACGGGACTATTATTTGCTTACCAGCCGCAAATCATAAAAGATTTTCCTAAAGTAACTACACAACGAGGACGCAGAAGTGTAAGTGATATTTTAAATACTGTATTTCAAGGTACTAGTTTAGTCTACAAACAAGTAGATAAAAATGTTGTCATTTATAAAAAAGAAGCCGTAAAAGCTGTTGTCAGCACAGAGAAAAAAGAAAATGCAGATGAAGTCGATTTTATGCTTAATGGAAAAGTGCTGGATGAAAACGGTCAGCCTCTTCCTGGTGTTTCTGTTGCTGTTGTAGGAGGAAATAAGCAAGGAATATCTGATTTTGACGGACAGTTCTTTATTGAATTACCGAAAGGAAAACATGTTTTAAGAATCTCTTATTTAGGCTATAAAACACAAGAAGTTACAGTAGAAAACCAAACTTCAATTACCATCAAAATGCAGTCAGATTTGGCAAAATTAGATGAAGTTGTCGTTATTGGTTATGGTACAACTACTAAAAGAACTTCAACAGGATCTGTAGTTAAAATTACTGCTGAAGATATTGAAAAACAACCTGTAACTAACATTTTGCAAACATTACAAGGAAGAACTCCTGGTGTTTTTGTTTCTCAAACGTCTGGGTATGCAGGAAGTAATATCAATATTAACATTCGTGGTACAAACTCAATTCAGTCAAATAATTTACCTCTTTATGTAATTGATGGTATTCCGTATATCTCAAATGACATTAAGGAACAAGCCCAAACAGATCGAGTTATCAGAGGTGCGCAGAAAGCAACAAGTCCATTAAATATCATTAACCCAAATGACATTGAAAGTATTGAAATTCTTAAAGATGCAGATGCTACTGCTATTTACGGTTCAAGAGCTGCAAATGGTGTTGTGCTTATTACAACTAAAAAAGGAGTATCTGGAAAAACTGTCTTTACTATAAATACAAATTCGGGAGTTTCGGAAGTTGCACACATGATAAAAACATTAGATACACCAACATATCTAAACATGCTGCGTACGGCTTTAAATACTACAAATACTGCTCCTACTGGATTTAGTAACGGTATTGCTTTGACAGCATTTGACCAAAATGCTTATACAAACTGGCAGAAAAAATTAATTGGAGGTTCTGCTAATTTTAATGATTATTCTGCAAGTTTAAAAGGTGGAAATGAGAATACTAATTTCCTTTTGAGTAGTACTTATCACAAAGAAACTACAGTTTTACCTGGAGATTTTGGTTATAATAAATTCTCAACGAACTTTAATGTAACTCATACTACATTAAATAAAAAACTGAAAATTGGAGCTACAGTTTTATATTCTACAGATAAAAATAAACTTCCTTTTTATGACATTACCAATTATGCTGTAGTAACGGCACCAAATCATACGATTTACAATCCTGATGGTTCTTACTATTGGTCACCAACTTATTTTAGTGATGTAAACCCAATTGCTGCATTAGACAGAAGAGTTGAAGACAAAGGAAATAATTTGATTACAAGTTTCAATTTTCAGTTGGAAATTGCAAAAGGTTTGTCTTTCAAAACGGACTTAGGATATGGAAAAGCAGAAATGATTTCGGAGCAGATTTTACCTGCATCTGGAATGAATAATGTGTATTATACTGCTAATAATCTTTCGCTTAACGCTTCAAGAACTTATACGGTTTCTAACAACAATACCAATAACTTCACTATTGATCCGCAATTAAACTATGTGACTTCTTTATGGAAAGGTAATCTTTCTGTATTGGTTGGAGGTTCTTGGCAAAGCAGAAAATCAGAAATGCCTTCGTATGTAAATACATCAGGTTATAGTGCTGATAATTTAATTGGTATTACAGGTTCTGCAACAACTGTAACTTCATTCAATAGTTCATCTGAATACAAATATGCATCTCTATTTAGCAGGATAAACTATAATATTTTAAACAAATATATAGTGAATGCCAATTTTAGAAGAGACGGATCTTCGCGTTTTGGTGCCAATAATAGATATGGAAATTTTGGTTCTCTTGGTGCTGCTTGGATTTTTACAGCAGAAAATTTCTTAAAAGATAATTCAGTGCTTAGTTTTGGTAAACTTCGTACAAGTTATGGAGAAGTTGGTAACGATCCTTCTGGCGATTATGGATATGCAGATACTTACAGTTCTAATACATATGGAATCGGAAACGCTGCTATGGCTGCAACCAGAATTGCAAACCCAAATTACAGATGGGAAACTACAAAGAAGTTTGAAGCTGCTTTAGATCTTGGATTTTTTAATGACCGTTTATCTTTTACTGCTGCTTTTTACAGAAACACTTCTGGAAATCAATTGGTAACTGCAACACTTAGTCCGCAGGCTGGTTTTACAGGTTATACTGCAAATATTGGCGCATTGGTTGAAAATAAAGGATGGGAATTTACGCTTACTTCAACAAACGTTCATAATAAAAACTTAAACTGGACTACATCTTTTAATTTCTCAACAAACTCTAATAAACTTTTAGAATTCAATAATTTACAAAATACAGCTTATTATTCTCAATATGTTATTGGAAATGCTATCACAGCTAGATATTTATATAATTATACTGGTGTAGTAAATGGCATTGCTCAGTTTGAAGACGCTAACGGAGATGGAAAAATTAGTAGTGGTTTTGCCCAAACAGGAGTTGGAGATAGAAAATATTACGGATCTACTGCTCCAAAATATTATGGTGGAATTTCAAACTCTATTAGCTATAAAGCATTTTCATTAGACTTTTTATTCCAATTTGTTAAACAAGACGGAAGAAGCATGTTGTCATCTATTGCCGTACAGCCAGGTTATCCTTATGGTTTAGCAAATTATCAAGTTGATGAGTACAATGATTACATCGCTCAAGGAAACATTTTAAGTACAGCTTACCAACCTAGTTTCTTAAACTATGCAGGTTCTACCGCTACTATTGTAGATGCTTCTTACATTAAACTTAAAAATGTAAGCGCCACTTATAATATTCCTTTAGATCAAAGCACAAAGAAATTTATTCAAAATATTCGTCTTTCATTACAAGGACAAAACTTGGTGACTTTTACAAAATACAAAGGATTTGATCCAGAAACTCAAGGTTTAGCTTTACCTCCATTACGTACCATAACTCTTGGAACTCAGTTTACATTTTAAATCTAAAAAACATGAAAAATAATTCTATAAAATACACGTATATATTTTCGTTTTTTCTTTTAATGGGATTAACGAGTTGTGAGAGCTTGCTTGAAGTTGATCTTCCTAGCAACGATTTATCTTCAACGACCGTTTATGAATCTGATGCTACTGCCGAAGCTGCCGTAAACGGAATTTATCAAAGTATGGTTACGAGTACGTATTATAATAACCTGCATATTATTCCTGGACAAACTTCAGACGAACTTCTTCCTGTTTCATTAATTGAAAATGTTTATACAACAAATGAAATTCCTGTAACCGACGGTTCAATGGGAAGTATGTGGACAGAATTTTACAAAACCATTTATAATGCTAATGCTGTGTTAGAAGGTTTAAATTCAAGCAAAACGATTACTGAAGCAAAAAGTATTCGCTTTGTTGCCGAAGCTAAATTTTTAAGAGCTTTCTGTTATTTTTATTTAACTAATTTGTATGGAGATGTTCCTTTGGTTTTGACTACAAATGTTGAAAAATCAGCTTTGGCACCTCGTAATACTCAAGCAGAAGTTTACACTCAAATTAATACTGATCTTCAAGATGCTATAAGTAATCTTCCTGTAAATTATACTAGTTATACAAGTTCACAACGTATTAGAGCTACAAAATGGGCTGCAGAAGCCTTGTTAGCAAGAGTTGATCTTTATTTAGGAAAATGGAACGAAGCCTCAACTTATGCAAGTGATGTAATAAGCCAAAGCGGAACGTATAAAATGATAAGCGGATTGACAGCTACAAACAGCCCTTTTATTGCAGATAATACAGAAGCAATTTGGCAGATTCCGTACTTTAATACTGCTTACACTTACGAAGGAGGAGCTACTTTTACTGCGCCAAATGCTACTACGCAAATAGGCGGAACTTTTATTCTTAGAAAAAGTGCTACGTTGTTTGAAACTAATGACGCCCGAAAAACAAACTGGACAGTTCCTATTAAATCATCAGCAGGAGTATCTATCGGAATTGGTCCTAGAAAATATAAAAACTCATACACAACAACGCCTGTAGAACGTTCGACAGTACTGAGATTGGCAGAACTTTATTTAATTAGAGCAGAAGCTAGAGTAAAATTAAATGATATAACAGGCGCGCAACAAGACATTAATGTAATTAGAAACAGAGCTTTATTGGCTTCTACTACATTAACAGATTCGAATCAATTGTTAGATTTAATTGCTTTAGAAAGACAACGCGAATTCTTTGGAGAATTTGGTCATAGATGGTTCGATCTTAAAAGAACCGGAAAAGCAAACGAAGTACTTGCAACAATACCTGCAAAAATCTGGAAAACTACAGATCAGCTGTATCCAGTTCCAGAAACGGCTACTCGTTCTAATCCTTTTTTAACTCAAAACGAAGGATATTAAATAACAAAAAATTTATGCAGGAATGTATATTCTAAAAATACATTCCTGCAATTTTAAAAATCACTATGGAAACAACAACAATTGTAAGAGTTGAGGCTTTGTCGCATCAATACAGTAAGGATTGGGCAATACAAAATATTAATTTTGAGATTAAAACAAATAGAATTTTAGGCCTTTTGGGATCTAATGGCGCTGGAAAATCGACTACAATGAATATTCTTTGCGGCGTTTTAAACCAAACCAGCGGAAATATTTTTATTGACGGAATTAACCTGAAAGAAAACCCTGTTGAAGCCAAAAAATTAATTGGTTTTTTACCGCAAACTCCGCCTTTACATCTTGATTTAACAGTAGATGAATATTTGATTCATTGTGCAGAATTACGTCACGTAAAAAAAGAAGATTTAAAAAATGCTTTAGAGAAAGCAAAAGAACAATGCGGTATTTCACATTTCAGCAATCGTTTAATTCGAAATCTTTCTGGTGGATATCGTCAGCGTGTGGGAATTGCGCAGGCAATTATTCACGAACCAAAATTGGTCGTTTTAGATGAACCAACAAACGGACTTGATCCTAACCAGATTTTAGAAGTTAGAAAATTAATTAAAAAAATCTCCAAAGACAAAGCCGTAATATTCTCTTCACATATTCTTTCTGAAGTTCAGGCAACTTGTCAGGATATCAGAATGATCGAGAATGGACACATGGTATTTTCTGATACTTTGGATGCTTTTAATAATTATATCGAAGCTGATAAATTAACCGCAAGTTTTGAGAATCCGCCAAAAGTTGAATCTTTAACAGCTATTCCAGAAGTTACTGCTGCTGTATTTCTTACTCCAAAAAAAGTGCAAATTACTTTTGAAGGAACACAAGAAGTTGCTGAAAAAATCATTTCTCTAAGTGTTCATAACGATTGGAAACTGCGAGAAATTCAGTTCGAAAAAGTCTCTTTAGATGAGATTTTTGCACAATTATCTAAAAAAGCCCCTTCTAAAAACGCTACACTTTCTTAAAAAAATATCAAATGAAAACAATATATAGAATTGCTAAAACAGAGCTCAACACTATGTTTTACTCACCTGTTGCGTGGGTTGTTTTAGTAATATTTTCAATCCAGTCAAGCTGGAAATTTTTCAACACCATCGAACGTTTTGAAAAATCACAAAAAATCGGTCAAAGTATGGACAATTTATCACAAATTGTTTTCTCTGGCTTCAGCGGATTATATACTGAAATGCAGAATTATCTGTACTTATATGTTCCACTTTTAACAATGGGATTAGTAAGCCGTGAAATTAATAGCGGTTCTATCAAATTACTGCTTTCTTCGCCAATTAAAATTAAAGACATTGTATTAGGAAAGTACTTGGCTATTGCTGCTTATTGCCTTTTATTCATTGCTATTTTAGGTTTGCAGGTTGCTATCGCTTATTTTTCTATAGAAAATTTAGATCTTAAGTTCGCTATTTCTGGTTTAATCGGATTGTATTTATTGGTCTGCACTTATGCTGCAATCGGACTTTTTATGTCTTGTTTAACTTCTTATCAAGTGGTAGCGGCAATTAGTACTCTAGTAGTTTTAGCAGGTTTAAATTTTATTGGAAAACTTTGGCAGGATGTCGAAGTGGTAAAAGATATTACTTATTTCCTTTCAATCGCAGGACGTGCCAACGAAATGCTTGAAGGATTGATAATAAGTAAAGACGTATTCTACTTTGTTTTAGTAAGCAGTCTTTTTATTGTATTGAGTATTTACAAATTACAAACAGGAAGAGATGCACAAAGTATTTCAAAAAGAGTTATAAAATATACGCTTTTAGTCACTATTGTTTTATCGCTTGGATATATCACGTCGAGAGCGCCACTTACGCTTTACACAGATATGACAAGAAATAAAGATAAAACACTGACTCAAAACAGTTTGAATATCGTTAAAAAAATTGAAGGTCCGATAAAATTAACCACTTACGTGAATTTATTAGATATCAATTATTTTATGGTTCTACCGGTTTCTCAGAATGCCGATATTGCCAGTTTTGAAAAATATACTCGTTTCTTGCCCCAAATGGAAATGGAATATGTTTATTATTATGCGAAATCTAATAATGAAGCTTTATACGCGCAAAATCCTGGATTGAACGACAAACAACTAGCAGAGAAGTTGGTAGAAACACAGAATATGAAACTTAAAAAGTTATATTCTCCTGCCGAAATGAAAAAAATCGTCGACTTAGAACCAGAGCAAAACCGAGTAATTAGAACGGTTGAATACAACGGAAAAAAGACTTTCTTAAGATTTTTTGATGATTTATTTAAAGTTCCGATGGAAAAAGAAATCTCTGCTTCATTAAAACGTTTGGTTGTTTCTGCTCCAAAAATTGTTTTTGCAACCGGAAATATGGAAAGAAGCGTTGATAAAAACGGAGATAAAAATTATAAAACTGGTTTCAATGAAGTTTCCTTCAGATATTCATTAATCAATCAAGGATTTGATGTTTCTTCTGTTGATATTAATGCACAGAATATTCCAGCAGAAACTACAATTTTAATCATTGCCGATCCTAAAACACAATTAAGTCAAGGCGCTGTTGATCGCATTAACAAATATATAGATCAAGGGAAAAATTTAATGCTTTTGGCAGAACCTGAAACCAATTCTGCTTTAGTTGCTGTTACAGATAAATTAGGAATTAGTTTCACCAAACAAGCATTAGTTCAAGAAAGTGAAACCAATTCTCCAGATTATTTAGTAACAGATGTTTCAAAAAATATTGATTCGACAGTTATCAAATTAAGTAAAAACAGAAATAATAATCCGATTCCGTTTTTAGGAAGCAGCGGAATTAAAACAATAAAAGACGCAGGATTTAAAGTAACTACACTTTTAAAAACAAACAGCAATCCAGCTTGGGAATCTCCAACAGGAATTACTTCAATTTCTGAAGATTTGAAAAAACAAGCTTCTGTAAAAGATGTTCCGCTTGTAGCTGCATTAACGAGAAATGTTAATGGAAAAACACAAAAAATAATTGTTGCCGGAGATGCAGATTTTATGGGCAATGCCGAATTAAGCCGCGGCGGATCTGGAACTTTTCAATTTGTAACAGACCTTTTCAGCTGGTTCAGTAATTATGAATTTCCAATTGACACAACTCGTCCAGAGAATATCGATAAGAAAATTACAATAAATGCCAATCAGGTTTTCATCAACAAAATTGTATTTATTGCCCTGTTTCCATTGCTAATTATATTAAGTGGTGCTTTTATTCTTATTCGCAGAAACAGAAGATAAAAAATCAAAAAAATGAGTACTAAAAAAAATATCATTGTTGCGATTATCGCCTTGTCTTTTCAAGGCGCATTTTCGCAGTTTAAAACTACGATTCCGCTAGATAAAAACGTGAAAACCGGAAAACTAAAAAATGGTTTAACGTATTATATTCTGCATAACGAAGAGCCAAAAGATAGAGCGAGTTTTTATTTTGTTCAAAATGTCGGCGCTATTTTAGAAGATGACAATCAAAACGGATTGGCGCATTTTCTTGAACACATGGCGTTTAACGGAACAGAGCATTTTAAAGGAAAAGGAATCATTAAAATGTTAGAAAAAAACGGTGTAAGTTTTGGTAAAGATATCAACGCTTATACTGCTCAAGATGAAACGGTTTACAACATTAGCACAGTTCCTGTTAACAACCAAAAACTGATTGATTCTACACTTTGGGTTTTACACGATTGGTCTGGTTCTCTTTCATTAACTAACGAAGAAATTGATGCCGAAAGAGGCGTTATCCGTGAAGAATGGAGAACGCGACGTACAAGCGGTTTTCGTTTAAAAATGCAGACAGATCCTGTTTTATACAAAGGTTCAAAATACAGTAAAAGAGATGTTATTGGCGATTTAAATATCATCAATAACTTCAAATATAATGAATTGAGAAACTACTATAAAAAATGGTACAGACCCGATTTACAAGCTGTAATTATTGTTGGAGATGTTGATGTAAATAAGATGGAAGAAAAGGTAAAAGCCATTTTCTCTGGAATTCCATTAGGAAAAAAAAAGTGGCACCACGCACCTATTCTGAAATTCCAAAACACGACGAATTGTATTTTGGAACTGCGTCTGACAAAGAAGCTTCTTCGACCACAATTACGTTGCAATATGTTTTAGATGAACCTTTGGTAAAAGACAGTATTTTGAGCCGTAAAAACGTGATGAATTCTTTTTACACCAATATTCTAAACAATCGTTTCAAAGAATTAATCTTAAAAAACCAAAGTTCGGCTTTAGGTTTAAAAACGTATTTTGAACCTATTTCGAGATTAAATACTTCCTTTAATCTTTCGGCTTCAGCCAAAAAAGGAAAAACTCTAGAAGCTTTTGAAGATGCTTATACCGAGGCAGAACGTTTAAAACGTTTCGGAATTGCGCAAACAGAATTAGAAAGAACTAAAAAGCTTTTTATAAGTTCTTATGATGATTTTATCAGCAATAAAGATAAAGTTGACAACGACTCTTGGGCAGAAAAACTGACGAATTATTTTCTAAAAGCAAAACCATTTCTTTCTGCCGAAGACGATTATAAATTGATTGTTGGCATAATAAAAAGCATCACTTTAGAAGAAATAAATGCTTACATCAAAACCATTCAGAAACCAACCAATCAAGTCGTTTTGGTAACGGGTTCTGATGAAGATAAAGTAAATTTCCCAACTAAAGATGCTGTTGTTCAGGTTATGAAAAAAGTCGAAAACAAGACTTTAGAACCTTACACAAAAAAGGAAAACAACGAACCTTTAATTGCAAAAGAATTAAAACCTGCTGCTGTCAAAAAAACATTTGAAGTACCAGGAATTACAAGTGCAAAAGGATATATTTTAGAAAATGGTGCAAACGTAATTATTCTTCCTACGACTTATTCTCAGGATCAAGTTGTGATGACAGCATTTTCTAAAGGCGGTAAATCTTTAATTAAAACCGAAGATTTGGCTTCTGCCGAAATCGCTACAACAATAGCAAGATCATCTGGTTTAGGGAATTTTGACAATATTGCTTTAAAAGAAAAACTGACGGGAAAAGTTGCGCAATCTGCTCCGTTTATTGGTGAAAATACACAAGGATTTCAAGGAAGCTCTAACAAAGCCGATTTCGAAACGATGCTGCAATTACTTTATCTTTCTTTTGAAGCGCCACGTTTTGATTCTAATATTTTTAATATTCTAAAAGAACAATATAAAAACCGTTTAGAAACTATTAAAAAAGATAACGGAAATACTTTTAAAGATTCTGTTGCATTAGCCAATTCTAATCACAATCCGAGGACTTTTATTTTTAATGAAAAGTTTCTTGAGAACATCGATTTGAAAAAAGCAGAAAATATTTATCGCGATCGAATTAAAAACGCTTCAGATTTTACTTTTGTTTTTGTTGGAAATATTCCTGAAGGAGCTTTAGAATTGATTCAGAAATACATTGGTAACTTAAAATCAAATCCTGCTGTAAAAGAAACTTTCGCAGATCATAATATTGGTCCTAAAAAAGGAAAAACGGTTGTGTATTTCAAACGTCCGATGGAAGTGGCAAAAAGTACGGTTTATCTAAATCTAACAGGAAAAACAGAATACTCAAAAGAAAATGCCATGATGATGTATATTATCGGCGAATTACTTTCTAAACGTTTTCTTCAAACGATTAGAGAAGAAGAAGGCGGAAGTTATGGCGTAAATGTTGGAGGAAATCTCGAATTGATTCCGAAACCATCATTCAGCCTTGCTTTAACTTTTGACTGCAATCCTGAAAAACAAGAAAAATTAATGCAGATTATCTGGAAAGAAATAAACGATTTAAAATCGAATCCAGTTAATGCAAATGATCTTGAAGACATAAAAAAAGCTTTGTTGAAAAACAGAGAAGAATCGCTTAAAACGAATACTTTCTGGGCAACAACATTATACAATTACAGTTTAAATCAGATTCCGTTTTCAACAGATGAAGAATACAAAAGTTTAATTTCTAAAATTAATCAGAAAACTATTCAGCAGTTTAGTAAGCACGTTTTGGATAGTTCTAGTAGCGTCGAAGTTATTATGAACCCTGAAAGCCAATCAGGAAAGTAAAAACTTTAGAATACATTTTTATTTTATTAGTCACTAAAGGCTGTCTGAAAAGACAGCCTTTTTTGTTTTTTCTTAGTAGCTTCTACAATTTTATAAGTTTTTAATAACAATATTGCGATACCAAACATTATCTCCGTGATCTTGCAAAGCTATTTTTCCTTTTTTGAATGTTCCGAATCCTGGCCAATCAGCAAATTTACTTCCTGCTATTAGTTTTTTGAAATTATCGTCCCAAAGTACAGTTTCTACGACAACAACTCCGTTCAAAATAAGCGTTAGTTTTCCTTTTTTACTGATAATTTCAGCCGTATTCCATTCTCCAACTTTTTTTACTGGTTCTGATTTACTTTTAATTAAATCGTATAAATCTCCTGCGCGGTGTTTTGTAATTTTTCCGTCTGGATGACCGTCATTATCCAAAACTTGCATTTCTAAACCTGTGCTGTACGTATTTGGATATTTCGCATCTTCATTAATATAAAAAATAATTCCGCTATTGGCATTTGGCGCGATTTTCCAATCTAATTTTAAATGGAAATTTTCGAATTCAGCATCGGTTACTAAATCTCCTCCTTGTCCATTTTTAGCCGCTTCTGGATCAAAATGTAGTATTCCGTCTTCTACTTTCCATCCTGCTGCAGCTGAACTTTTTCCGTAAGAATGCCATCCTTTTGTCGTTTTACCGTCAAATAAAGGTTTAAACCCTTTTTGTGCATGAATAAGTTGTCCTAAAGACAAAATTAATGCTGCAATTATAACTTTTTTCATTTGTTTGAATTTTGATTTTATATATAAACTGAAAATGGTAAGCTTAAAAATTCACATAAATATACAGCGTATTCCTTATTTTCTGACAAGAAATCTGTAAATCGTTTGAGAAGTAAAAATTTCAGTAGGACGCAAAACTGTATTCGGAAAAGCAGGCGTATTAATAGAGTTTGGATAATGCATTGTTTCTAGACAAAATGCACCATTTTTTGTGTAAGGCACATTGTTGCGCCCTTTAACTTTTTCGCTCAGCCAGTTTCCAGAATAAAATACAACGCCCGGTTCCGTGGTATAAACCTCTAATTCACGTCCGCTTAAAGGTTCGTAAGCTTTTGCGGCTAAGGCTAATTTACCTGTTTGGTTTCGCAGCACAAAAGTGACATCGTATCCATTTGTATATTGCTGTACTTTCTCCATATCTTTTCCAATCGTTTTAGGCGAAGTAAAATCAAAAGAAGTTTCTTTTACATTCAGGATTTTACCCGTTGGCAAACTGCCATCTCTAAACTCCAAAAATTGATCGGCGAAAACCGTTAATTCGGTATTTAATGCCTTTGTATCTTTTCCGCCTGAAAGATTAAAATATGTATGATTAGTCAGAACTAATGGAGTTGCCTTATCTGTAGTAGCCTTATAATCAATAACCAAATCATTATTATTTTTGAGCGTAAACGTTACAGAAACAGACAAATTACCAGGAAAACCTTCGTCTCCATCTTTGCTTAAATACGTCATTTCGACTGATAGTTCATTCTTTTTTATTAATTCTTTGGCTTTCCAAACACGTTTATCAAAACCATTTACACCGCCATGAATATCTGAAGAAAGCGTATATTCTTTTCCCTCAAGTGTAAATTTCTTGTTTGAAATACGATTGGCAACGCGCCCAACGGTAGAACCCATCAACGAGTTTTCGTTACTTGCATATTGAGCAAGAGAATCAAAACCAAGAACGACACTATTCATTTTGCCATTTTTATCTTGTGTTATAATATTGGTAATTGCCGCTCCATAAGTAATTAACTGGACTTGCATTCCCGTTTTATTTTGTAACGTATACTGAAAAACATCTTCTCCGTTAACCTGCCCTATTAGCTCTTTATTAATCGAAGGTTTTTTAACCGAATTTGCATTTTGAGCAAATATATTTTCAGTAACGCCCAATAGCACCAAAAATGACAAGCATATACTTAATTGAAATTTATTCATGATTTTATACTTTGTTTTCGAATTCTAAGATTATTTCAATTTTGATAAATCATAATGCTCTTCAAGATAAGCAAATCGAGCCAAAATTTCAAGCATTCCACCATGTTCTACTAAATTGTACACACCGTTATCTGCTTCAAATAATCCTTTTTGGTTTTTATTTTCCTTAATTGCATTATCCAGACATTTTTTAAATCCAGCAATGTATTTTAAATCTTTATTATGTTTTAAAAGATGCATATATCCTCTTAACAAAACAGCATTAAACCAATAACCATCTCTAAATTTTCCGCCTTGATAAAAATATTCTAAAGAACTGTCAGCCATTTTATTTGCTTTTTCAAGATACTTTTTTTCTCCCGTCAATTCGTATAAATAGACGCTCGACTGCAGCATAGTTCCTGTATTATAAGAGAATATAGCTTCACCAATACTTCCATCTTTTACTTTAATATTATCGTAAAATAAGCCTGTAGGAGTTTGCAGTTTTTGAGTTGTCCAATCGTAAATCTTTATTGCATTTTCAAGGTATTTTTTATCTTTTGTGGCTTTGTACATTTTAAGAGCCACAATAATACTAGGACCATTTGAACAGGTATTTTTCGTTTCAAAATCATTTTCTCTCCAGTATAATCCGCCTCCAAGTGCATTGTCTGATGCTGTCATCATAAAATCATACATTGACTTTCCTAAATCAAAATAAGATTTTTTACCTGTTCTTTCATAAATATCCAAAGCTGTAATTCCAATCCACTGATTGTCATCATAATATCGCTGACCTTTGCTCAACTTTACAATATATTCACCATAACCCGGTTTAGGTGGCGCTGGATCATAATAAGGCTGCATGCTATTGAAAATGCCATCAACTAATTTTGCTTTTTTATCTACTTTCTCCATTTCGTTAGAAGCTTCAAACATCGCACAAAGTGCCCATAACCAGCTGTATTCTCTTCTGTGACCAAATTTTGTTTCTCTTTTAGCTGGATCTAAATCCACGAAATAATAACCCGAAGCGCTATCATGAAAATTACTTTCAATCGCTACGTTTAATTTTTCCATTTCGGTTTTGTAGAAATCGCTTTTTAAGTTTTCATTTGTCTTTACAAGAGCAAAACTTGACAATACTACCATTGCTGCAAAAAGCAATAAACTTCCTTTTCTTTTATTCATAATCTCAAATATTTGTAATTCTTTCTTTTATTTTTAATGTTTCTATTCTTGTTTGAATATCGTACTCTGAAGTTCTTCCAATGATTTCCCTTTTGTTTCTGGCATCATAAAAATCACAAAAAGTAATTGAAAAACCATCATTATGGTGAATATTAAAAATACAACTCCAGCTCCGATTGTGGAAAATAAAAACGGAATCATGGATGGAATAATCGCTGCCAAAACCCAATGTGTAGACGAACCAAATGCTTGACCACTAGCTCTTAAATGATTCGGGAAAATTTCTGAAATGAAAACCCAAATTACGGCGCCTTGCCCAATCGCATGTGAAGCAATAAACAGAAATAAGAAAAGTGGAACTTGTATGCCTTGCCATTTTAAGAAAAAAGCAATCGAAACTAATCCTAACGAAATGATATAACCAATTGATCCAATATACATCAATACTTTTCTGCCTAATACATCAATTAAAAAAACACCAATAAGGGTAAATACTAAATTGGTTATTCCAATTCCTACGCTGCTCATTAAGGCTGCACTTTCTTCTAATCCTGCTTCAGCAAAAATTCTTGGAGCATAATATAAAAAGGCATTTATTCCAGAAAACTGATTGAATAAAGCGATTAAAAAAGCTAGCATTAAAGGAAATCTATATTTCTTTAAAAAGATTGTTTCTTTTTTTTCTTCTACTTTTTCACTTTCCGAAAAATGCATTTCGTGAATTAAATCTTCCATTTTTGCATCAGAATCTATTTTCTTTAAAACCGATTCTGCTTCTGAAATTCTTCCACGAGAAAGCAACCATCTCGGACTTTCTGGAATTGTAAAAACGATAATCGTGTAAAAAAATGCTGGAAAAGCCATTATACCAATCATCTATCGCCAAGCATTTTCGCCCGCATCTCTCAATAAATAATTGGAAAGAAATGCCATTAAAATACCTAAAACAATATTAAACTGGTATAAAGAAACCAATCTTCCACGATCTTTTGCAGGAGAAATTTCAGAAACATATGCAGGCGCAGCGATAGTTGAAGCGCCAATTCCTAATCCGCCAAGAAAACGGAAAAAGGCAAAAGTCCACGGATCATTAGCCAATGCAGAACCTACGGCAGATAATAGAAACAAAATACCGATTCCAATCAGGGTTTTCTTTCTTCCTAACTTATTCGTTGGAATACCTCCAAAAATAGCTCCTGCAACAGTTCCCCATAGTGCCATTGCCATTACTACTGCTCCATGAAATGCATCTGAAGTATGCCATAATTCCTGAAGTTTTGTATCGGCTCCAGAAATAACGACGGTATCAAAACCAAATAAAAATCCAGCCAAAGCGGCCGTAATTGCCCACAAAAATATTTTATTCATAATATGATTATTTAGTTTTAATTGTAAAAGAATATTCCCCTGCTTTCAATTGAATCAGTTTATATAATCCTTCATTACTAATTCGAATGTCTTTTGAACTACAGGAAAAAGTGCTGTTTTTTTCTAAATAGAAACTCGCATTTGAGTTTGGCGGCACAATTACTTTATACAATATTTCTTTGTTTTTTCGTTTCCAATTCGAGACAATTTTGCCGTAGCGAGACTCATGTTCTGATTCAAAAAAATCAAGTCCGTTTACAAAATTTGGCTTTAAAATAATGTGCTTAAAACCCGGTGCATTTTCATCTGGAAAAATTCCGCCTAAGCCTTTATACATCCATGCACCAATTTCTCCAAACATAATATGATTTAATGAAGCATCGTTTTTCTCTACGTGTAACGGCCAGTTTTCATACAAAGTTGTCGCTCCGTTTTTGATCCAATAACCCCAAGACGGAAAATCTTCTTGAGAAGCAATTTTATACGCAGCATCGGCATAGCCGCTTTCGCTTAATGCATTGAGCAAAGCCTTTGTACCAAGTAAACCAATATCTAAATGAAAATTAGTTTCTTGCACTTTTTTATATAAATTATCGGCTACTTTTTGTTTGAATTCATCAGGAACTAATCCCCAATACAATGAGCCAGATAATTCGGTTTGTGTTCCGCTCGCATACAAGTTTGTTGACGGATTGAAAAACTGTTGGTTGAACGCCGTTTTAATTTTTGCTGCTAACTTAAAATAGTGTTCTGCATCGCTTTTTTTGCCTAATAATTTGGCTGTTTTGGCTAAAATCAACGCATCTGCATAATAATACATTGTCGAAGTAAGTGGTTTTGAACTTTGAGTTTTTACGGGAACCCAATCGCCTAATCCCCAATCTGTAACACCTGTTGGATATTTCTGATCAATCAAATCCACATATTTTTTTATGTTCGGATACATTTTATTGAGCAAACTGCTATCTCCATAAAACTCATATATTTTCCACGGAATTATAGCAATCGAACTCGTCCAATCTGGTCCAGTTGCAAATTCATATCCAAAAGCTCCCGGATTTGGAACAATATTAGAAATTCCGCCGTCTGGCTGCTGCTCGTCTTGATGATCTGCAAGCCATTTTTCGTAAATCGTAATGCCTTCAAAATTGTATAATCCAGTTTCGACATTGATTTGTGCATCTCCCGTCCATCCGTTTTTTTCACGTTGTGGACAATCGGTTGGATAACCAAATAAATTCGCCAGATAACTGCTGTTTGTGGCTTCCCAAATCTTATTTAATATTTCATTTGAGGTTTTAATTTTTCCGACTGAAGGAACGTCGCTATGCATTTCGAGAGCCAAAAGAGAATCTTTATTTAATTTAAAAGGCTTACTTGAAGTTACTTCTACAAATTGAAAACCTTTGTAATTAAATTTTGGAGAAAAGATTTCTTCAACATTTCCTTTTGCGATAAAAATATCCGTTTGAAAAGGATCTGAATTATCAGTCGGACGATAATGCAAATCAATATTTGAAAGATCAACCATTCCGTTTTCATACAAACGTTCTGCATGTTTTATTCTGAAAACTGTTCCCGCAGCTGCATTTTTTATTGAAAAACGAACCGTTCCCGCTATATTTCTAGGAAATAAAAATACCGTCAAAGTATCATTTACATGATTAATTTTAGTTGGTTTTAATTGTTCTGTAACTCGAATAGGATGCAATTGCTGGGAAACCAAATTGGCTGATGGCGCTTTTACAATTGTAGACTTTTTCCAATTGCTGTCCTCAAAATTAGGTTTATTCCAATCGCCGATTTCTTTTCGCGCATCATAATGTTCGCCTGTGTAAATGCTGTTAAAAATTACGGGGCTATTTGTTGTTTTCCAAGTTTCATCTGTCGATATCGTTTCGGTAGTATTATCAGAATAAGTAATTCTAATGTTTACCAAACAACGCGGACGATTTCTCCAAATCGCTTTATCAAATTTCCAAACGGCGGTCGATTGATGGTTATACCAGCCATTTCCCAATAAAATTCCGAAAGCGTTTTTTCCTTTTTGCAATTGCGATGTTATGTCTAAAGTCGCATATAAGTTTCGGCTGTCAAATTTTGTAATCATCGGATCAAGTAATCTATTTCCAACTTTTTGTCCATTCACATAAAACTCATACAATCCTGCTGCTGCAACATAAACACGAGCCGATTTTATAGTTTTGGCTGTGGAAATTTCTTTTCTAAAATAAGGCGCTGGTTTATAATTCATATCATGAGAATCTGAAACCCAACTTCCTTTCCAATCGGCAGAATTCAGCATAGCAGTTTCAAAACGCTGAATTTTTGAAATTGCCATTTTTTGATTTTGATCCCAAACTTTTACTCTCCAGAAATACGTGCTAAAAGATTGAAGAGATTCTCCTTTATACGAAACTAAAATGTCTGATGAAATCACTTTTCCGGTATTCCAAACCGTTGCTTTTTCTTTACTTAAAGCAATTGAATCTGTAGCAATTTCTATTTGATATGCAGTTTGATAAATATTCTTTTTATTCCCATCTAATTGCCAAGAAAGTCTTGGTTCTTGAACATCAATTCCTAATGGATTTACCAAATGTTCGCATTTAAGATTTACTGGAATTTGCGCATAACTACTGAAACTCATTAACAGAAAAAGAAAAAACAGCTGTTTTATTTTTGACTTATTTTGATTCTCTATAATCATTAGATTTTCTTTTTTTTAGCATTGTCTTTAGTTTTAAATTTCTTCTAAAACTGCAGTCCAACCGCCATTTCTAACCATTTTGATTTCGATGCTTTCACCCGATTTTATCTCAAAACTCTTTTTTCTGTAATCCATTGCCTGATATCCCGCATTGATTCCGTCTTCAAATGAAGTTACTTTATACGATTTTCCATTCTTTAAAAAATTAAGATTGAGTTTGAATGTTCGTTCTTTTTCGGCATTGTTTGTAATTCCGCCAATAAACCATTTTGTACCTTTTCTTTTGGCAACGATTGCGTATTGTCCAGTTTTGGCTTCTAGAGCAATCGTTTCATCCCAAGTTGTAGGAACAGAAGTAATGAATTCCGTACAATCTTTTTCACGATAATACAGCGTTGGATTATCGGCAAGCATTTGCAATCCACTTTCAAAAACAACAAATAATGCCATTTGATAGGCTCTAGTTCCGATACTTGCAGAATTTGGACGTTCAGATCGATAGACTTCTGGCTGCATGCTAATCATCGCGCCTGGCGTGTAATCCATTGGTCCAACGGCATTTCGCATAAAAGGAAAATACACACTATTATCAGGTTTACAGCCGTCCATTTGTTCCATTCCTCTTACACCTTCGTAAGAAAGTAAATTCGGGTATTTATATTCTAATCCTGAAGGTTTGAATGCTCCATGAAAGTCTACAAATATTTGATTTTTAGCCGCTTCTTTTACCACTTTTTCATAGTAATTAACCATAACCTGATCGCTGCGATCCATGAAATCAATTTTTACTCCTGCGATTCCCCAATCTTTAAAAGTTTTAAAAAGCTCCATATTTTTATCGACCGTTAACCAAGTCAGCCACAAAACAATACCAACGTTTTTTTCTTTTCCGTAACGAATGAGTTCATGCACATCTACATTTGGATTTGGCGAATACGGATCTGTTGTGCTTTTCGCCCAGCCTTCATCCATAATAATATATTTGATGCCGAATTTTGAAGCAAAATCGATGTAATATTTATAGGTGTTTAAATTGTAACCTGAAACAAAATTGACGTCTGGACCATAAGGAGTTGCGCCATTCCACCATTCCCAACTTGCTTGTCCCGGCTTGATCCATGAAGTATCTTTTATTTCACTTTTTGGAGCTAATTTTAATGTCATTGTATTCTGAATAAGCTCTTTTTCGTTTTTAGTAATAACAAAATAACGCCACGGAAAATTTCGAGTTCCAGAAGTTTTTGCGATATAATCTGCTTCTTTTAAAACTTTTAAACTTCTGTCGCCATCGGGTCCAAAATCTAAAGGTGTTTTAGGAAATGTAGACTCAGCGCCTTTTCCAGTTCCTTTTAAAAACATTCCTGGATAATCAGACAAATCAGATTCGCTGATGAGTATTTTATATTGTTTTTTTGAATCTATTAAAATCGGAAGTGTAGACATTTTGGCTGAAGAATTCCAATCGCTTGAATTTATATGTGAATATTCTTCTTCGCTAGAGGTTTTAAAATTTCCTGTTTGCTGTAAATGAACGAAATAATCTGTTGGAAAATTGATGGAGAAATCTTCATTCAACACTTCAATTTCTCCTTTTTTAGCGGTTATAAATCGATACGCAATTCCTTCATCAAAAGCTCTGAATTCAACGGAATAATTTCCTTTAAAATTTAAAAGCAAATAATTATAAGAATTAGAAACGGTTGAAAATTTAACCGGAATTACAGGTTTTATCACTTCATTTATTTTTCCCGTTTTGCTGTTTATTAGTTTCGGATTTGAACCTAAAATTTCATTTTTCAGCACTAATCCTAAATGATTTTTTTCTGTTAAAGTTTCATTTGCTGCCGAAACAGCATAATAGATTTTATCTCCTAACTGGATTGAAACTTTTAATTCGCCATTGGGAGAACTAACTTCAAAATTTGTTTTTTGTGAATGAACAGTATAACCTTCAAATAACAAAAACAGGAAAACCAATACTTTTATATTTTTCATGTAAAATCGTTTTTATATGAATAACGCCCCACAAAAATGGGACGTTATTTTACAGATTAAATTATTTTGTTTGAAGCTGAATTTCGCCACCATTTTTAAATAAATCGTGAGAAATAAAATAACTATTGATTTTAGAACCATTTACTTTAATAGCTTCTAAATTCCTTTTCCCGTTAGGATTTTTTATCGTTACTTTTTTTCCTTGCGGAGTTGTCCACGAAACTTCTTTAAAAAGAGGAACTGTCACAATATATTCAGGATCTGCTGGCGATAACGGATATAATCCTAAAGCTCCAAAAACATACCACGAAGACATTTCTCCCGCATCATCCATTCCGCTCATTGCCAGTTTTTCTGGACCGATGCCGTACATAGTGTCTAAAATTTCGTCGATTACTTTTTGCGATTTTTCAGGTTTATTTATAAAATAATACGAAAACGGCGCTTCATGATCGGGCTGATTTCCATGACAATACTGTCCAATAAAACCAGAAATATTCCAAGCAATATATTTCGGATTCCAAGGTTTTGTGAAAAACTCATCTAGTTTGGCTTCAAAAGACTTGTCGCCTCCATACAATTTTACTAATCCTGGCATATCATGCGGAACGAAAAACGAAAGTTGCCACGCATTTGCTTCTCTGTACATGTATTCATAATAAGGAAATTCAGGATTGAAAGGCGTAATCCATTTGCCGTTTGCCAATCTTCCTCGCATAAAAGTCGATTCTTTATCAAAAACATTGGCGTAATTTTTAGCACGTTTCGTCAAATCATTATAATGTTCGGTGTCGTTTAATTCTTTCGCCAACAGCGCAAGCGCATGATCGTCATAAGCATATTCTAAAGTTTTAGTAACTGCTGCATTTGCTACAGTTTCTACTTTAGGATCCTTGATATCTTGTTCGGGAACATATCCTTTTGCAATATATTCGGCTATGTGAGGTCTTGTTCCGCCTTCTTTGTAAGCGTTATTTAATAATAATTCATACGCTTTTTTAACATCGTAATTTCGAATTCCGCGCATATAAGAACCTGCAATAAAAGATGCCGCGTGATCGCCGTGAAAAAATGTTGGAATAAAACCTTTAATTTCTCCCTCATTAATAATAGAACTGATTACATCTGCTGTAACTTCTGGAGAAAAAATACTCAATAAAACCAATTTATTTCTGTAATCATCCCATAATGAAGGAAGTGTGTAATAACGATAATTTTCTTTGCGAACTTTTCCAGCCTCGTCAGTAAATTGTCCGTTTACGTCGCTTCGTAAAGCTGGCCATAAAAATGATCTGTACAACATGCTGTAAAACATTACATTTTGCTGTTCAGTTCCGCCTTTTACCTGAATTTTAGAAAGAAGTTTTTCCCATTCTGAACTTCCTTCTTCAAAAACTTTTGCGAAGGTTTTATCTCCAGCTTCTACTTTTAAATTTTCAGCTGCATTTTCGACACTTACAAACGATAAAGCGATTTTTACAGTAACAGGTTTAGTATCGCCGTCTTTGATATTTACCAAAGTATAACCGCCGCTTTTTGCGATATCTTTAGTATATAATTTATCAATTGGACTGCTGAAAGTGGCATAAAAATATATTTTCTCACCGCCAGTTCTTTGAAAACCGCTTACGGCATTTGCACCTTCTTGTTTAATCTGCCAATCGTCTACGTGATTGTTTGCTTTTCCTAAATCAAAAAGTACTTTTCTTCCTTTGTTATTTTTGAAAGTATATTCGTGAATTCCGCAACGCAAAGTTGAAGTCAGTTTTACTTGAACATTATAATCTTTTAAAAATACTTCGTAATACGCTGGACTTGCCTTTTCTTGATTGTGGCTGAATGACGATTTATAAGGAAATGAAGCGCCTTCTGAAACTGGCAATAACGGAATGTGACATAAATTCCAATGTCCTTTGTTGGTATGTGTGAAACCTAAAATTTCGGTATCTTCATATTCATAACCCGCTCCAGATCTGTATTTGGTCATTGGACTTAATTGCACCATTGCATTTGGAACCGAAGAACCCGGAAAAACCAAACCTGCCCAAACGCGCATATCTTTTGGAGGCGTATAACCAATAATTTTGGTGTCCAACAAAGGCGCTGTTCCAATAAACGGATTAACCAAAGCTGTATATTTTCCTTTTGCAAGACCTCCGCCTGATTTTTGAGCAATAGTTGTCAGGCTCGCCATAGACATTGTTAATGTCGCGAGTATTATTTTCTTTCTTAATTTCATAATTTAAAAAAATTAAAATCAGTTACAAGTTATAACTCAAGCAGCTTGGGATTGGTTTTATAAGTATCCCACAAAAGCTCTCCAAATAATGTGTTTGTCCAAGCAAACCAAGATCTGGTAAAATTCTTAGCATCGTCTTTGTGGAAAGATTCGTGCATAAATCCGGTATCTCCGTGAGAAGCTTTTAACATTCTAATACAATCTTTAATTTCGTTTGCATCTGAAGTAGTGTACGCTCTCATAACCAATGACATTGGCCAAATCATATCCATACCAACGTGCGGACCGCCAACTCCTTCCGCCACTTTTCCTTTAAAGAAAAACGGATTATCTTCTGAAAGAACAAATTTTCTAGTATTTTGATAAATCGGATCTTTAACGTCAATAGCATCTAAATACGGAAGGCTCAATAAACTCGGAACATTCGAATCATCCATCAATAAATGACCACCAAATCCGTCTACTTCAAATGCGTAAATGTCTCCGTGTTTTGGGTGTTTTACAATGGCATGTTCTTTAATCGCTTTTGAAACTTCATCTGCTAAAGCCTTTAATTCTTTTGCCGTTGCAGTATCTTTTTTAATCGCTTCTAACATTTCTGCCGCCTGATTCATACTGGCTACAATGAAAAAATTGGAAGGAATTAAGAACGAAAAAACAGTCGCATCGTCACTTGGTCTAAACGCAGAACAAACTAAACCAACTGGTTTTACAGGATATCCGTAACCTTTTAAAGGTCTTGTATCTGTTGCAAATTGTGTTGTTCTCTGGAAAGTGTATGGATTTTTACCATCTTTTTGCTGCTGATCTCTAAAAACCTTTAAAGTTGTTTTGATCGCTTTTACCCAATTTTCATCAAATGGTGAAACGTCTTTGGTGTTTTTCCAATAATTGTAAGCCAATCTGATTGGGTAGCAAAGAGAATCGATTTCATATTTTCTTTCGTGAACACCAGGTTTCATGTCTGTATGATCACTCGTCCACTCGCCTTTTTTGTTTGGATCGTTGTAAAATGCATTTGCATACGGATCTTTCAAAATGTATTCTGTTTGTCTGTTGATCACACCAGCAATCAGATTTTTTAATTTTTCATCTTTTCCTGCAAAAGCCATATACGGCCAAACTTGTGCCGAACTGTCTCTTAACCACATTGCATCAATATCGCCTGTAATAACATACGTATCTGGACGTCCATTTTTTTGTGAATAGGTTACAGTTGTATCCAAAGTATTTGGAAAACAGTTGTTAAACAACCATCCTAACTCTTTATCTTTTACATTTTTTTGAAATTCAGCAATTGTTTTTTCAATAAACTCACTTTCAAAATTTCTTTTGTTTTTGGGAACTCTGACAATTGGAAAATCTTTAACAGCGGCTTTTGTTCCAGCAATTATTTCTAGAGGATCAATAAGTGCTAAACTGCTAAATAAAACGGTGTTTTGGATAAATTTTCTTCTTTGCATAATACTATATTTTAAATTGTGAAGGCAAAAACCTTCTTTTATTCTTTTTCTTTTATTCGTTTGATAAAGAGTATGGAAAATCTTCTTTATTGATTCCTCTTTTAGTGTTTGATGTCGATGACATATCAAAATCTAATGTCGCGCCTTTCATTAATTCTGAATGGCTCAGCCAATTTTTCGCGTAAGCTTTACCATTGATTTTCAACCCTCTAATATATCGATTTTGATCGCTATTTTGTGAAGCATTGATGGTTATATTTTTACCATTTTCCAATTCAATTGTCACTTTTTTAAATAATGGCGCACCAATTACATATTGATCTGAAGCGGGAGTTACAGGGTAAAATCCTAAAGAAGAGAAAACATACCAAGCCGAAGTTTGTCCGTTATCTTCATCTCCACAATAACCATCTGGCGTTGCGTGGTACATTCTATTCATGGTTTCTCTTACCCAATATTGTGCTTTCCAAGGTTCTCCTGCATAATTATACAAATAAATCATGTGTTGAATCGGCTGATTTCCATGCGCATATTGTCCCATATTGGCAATCTGCATTTCTCTCATTTCGTGAATGACACCGCCTTTAAAATCTTTTGTGGCAAAAACTGGAGGCGAAGAGAAAACTTTATCCAATTGAGAAATAAATACATTTTTTCCGCCCATTAAATCAACCAAACCTTGCAAATCGTGAAAAACAGACCACGAATAATGCCAGCTGTTTCCTTCTGTAAATCCGTTAAACCATTGAAAAGGATCGAAAGGCTCCATAAATTTTCCATCTTTATTTTTTGGATGCATCAAATTGTATTTCGGATCAAAAAGATTTTTATAGTTTAAACTTCTCTTTTTGTACAAATCAATTTCTGATTGCGGTTTCTTTAAAGCTTTCGCTAATTGATAAATCGCAAAATCGTCATACGCATATTCTAAAGTTCTGGCAGCGCTTTCATTCACTTCATCATTTGGAACATATCCTAAAGCATTATAAGAATCAGCCGCCGCACGACCAACCGCTTTCATCGGACCTGCATTATTCGCGCCGTGAATCAAGGCTTTGTATAAATTTTCTATATCGTAGCTTTTTACTTTTCCGCTTTTTAAATATGCTTCAGAAACGATCGATGCCGAATTATTTCCAACCATAATATCACGCAAACCTGGACTTGACCATTCTGGAAGCCATCCACTTTCATTAAAAGCATTTGACAAACCTTCTTGCATTTGCGTATTCAATTCTGGATACATTAAATTTAGAAAAGGATACAATGCTCTAAAAGTGTCCCAAAAACCAGTATCTACAAACATATATCCTGAAAGGATTTTTCCGTTGTACGGACTGTAATGCACTACTTTATTGTTTTTGTCGTACTCATAAAATTTTCTCGGAAAAAGTAACGATCTATACAAACAAGAATAAAAAGTTCCGAATTGATCTGGCGTTCCTCCGTCTACTTTTATTCTTCCTAATTCTTTATTCCAAATGTTTTTTCCTTTTTCCTTAAGCTGATCGAAAGTATTGGTTCCGATTTCTTTTAAGTTTAATTCCGCTTGTTCATAACTGATAAAAGAAGATGCCACTTGAGCATTTACTTTTTCGCCATTTTTTGTTTTAAAACCAATTACAGCGCCCGCATGATCGGCTTTCATTTCTAAAGCATTTCCTAAAACATCTCCGTTGAAAGTAGAATTCAGCTGAAAATCTTTATCAAAAATGATGATGAAATAGTTTTTAAAATTCTCTGGAACTCCTCCGCTATTTTTTGTAGTGTAACCTATAATTTTTCTTTCAGATGGAATAATTTTCACATATGAGCCTTTATCAAAAGCATCAATTACGATATATGCTTTGTCGGTTTCTGGAAAAGTAAATCTAAATCTTGCCGCTCTTTCTGTCGGCGTAATTTCGGTTGTAACATTATGATCTGCCAAATAAACGCTATAATAATATGGCGTAACAGTTTCAGCTTTATGCGAAAACCAGCTTTGTCTTTCTTCTTCTTTAAATTTCAAATCGCCTGTAACTGGCATAATCGAAAACTGCCCGTAATCATTCATCCAAGGAGATGGCTGATGGGTTTGTTTGAAACCTTTTATTCGGTTTGATTTGTATGTGTAAGCCCAGCCGTCACCCATATTTCCGGTTTGAGGCGTCCAGAAATTCATTCCCCATGGCATTGCGATGGCTGGATAGGTATTTCCGTTTGAAATTCCGTAATCAGAGTCAGAACCAATTAAAGGATTTACCCAATCAATAGGTTGTTGTGGCGTAATAACCTGCGTATTTTGTGCACTTACAAAAGTGAAAGTGAAAAGCGCGAAGACAATGGAGTTTTTAATTTTCATCACAATTTTACTTATTAATCGAATTAATTACTTCTTTGTTGATTTTATTTACTTCCGAAAAATTCATTTTATCCACTTTTCGATCGTACGTCATAAAGCCATTTACTTCACCTTCAACATCGGTTGTTTGCGTGTAAACTGCGGCAGAAAAACCAACTTTAGCTTGTGTAACTAATTGGTCTGCATATTCTCTATACTTTGCCGTTGTTTCGTCTGTATTTTTAAATTGCGTATAACCCCAATTTTTATCGGCTTGCCAAAGATGTCCCGTAACAGGAAAACCAATTCCGCCGTATTCGCCTAAAACTGTAATTCTGCGAGCATCGTACAACTTCAATTCTGGTCCAGGATAATGGTGAATGTCTAACATATCTCCCGTCTGAAAATGATTTCCTCCGCTTGACGAATTAACCAATCGGCTTGGATCGTGATTTTTAGTCCATTCTGTAATTTCAACCGTTTTGAATTGTCCCCAAGCTTCGTTGAACGGAACCCAAACCACAATACTTGGATACGAATACAAATGATCCATAATTTCTCTCCATTCTTTCTTATAAGTTTCCTCAGATTGAGCTGTTCTTTTCAATTCTGTTCCTTCAAAATATTTGTGCATTTGCCAAATCGGACCTTCATCTCCGCTCGGCATATCTTGCCAAACCATAATTCCCATTTTATCGCAATGCGTATACCATCTTTCTGGTTCTACTTTTACGTGTTTGCGAATCATATTGAAACCCAATTCTTTTGTTCTAACCAAATCATATTTTAAAGCTTCGTCAGTTGGTGCTGTATACAATCCGTCAGGCCACCAGCCTTGATCTAAAGGTCCAAATTGAAAACAATCTTTATTGTTTAATTGAATTCTAACAATACCGTTTTTATCTCTTTTTGAAGAAATTTTACGCATGGCGAAATAACTTTTTACTTCGTCTGCTACTTTTCCATCGCTGATTAGTTTTACTTTCACATCATATAAAAATGGACTATCTGGCGACCATAATTTTGGATTATTTACCACAATATCCAAAGATTCTCCTGCCACAGCTTTTTCTGATGCAATTGTATTTGAGCCATCTAAAACCGTTATTTCTACAAGATCTCCTTCTTCAGCATCTTCAACTTCGGCTTTTATGTTTATCGTATTGCGGTCAATATCTGGTGTTGTTCTTAAATTGGTAAAATGTTTTTTGCTTACTGGTTCTAACCAAACGGTTTGCCAAATTCCAGTTACTGGCGTATACCAGATACTTTCTGGATTTTTGACTTGTTTTCCTCTTGGCTGCGTTCCATCATTTGTAGGATCCCAAACTTTTACAACTAATTTTTGAGATTTGCCATTTAAATAAGGCGTTATATTAAATGTAAAAGGAACAAAACCTCCTGTATGTGTACCGATTTTTATATCATTAATATAAACTTCTGTTTTCCAATCTACGGCACCAAAATGCAATAGAATATCTTTGTTTTTCCACGAATTATCTACAGTAAAATTCGTTTCGTACCAAAGTTCTTTTTCTGAGCCAACCGTTTTCATTACACCCGAAAGGCTTGATTCTACAGCAAAAGGAACAAGTATTTTTCCGTCGTATCCTTTTGGCGCAGTTTGTCCCGCGGGTTGTATTGCGTAGTTCCATAAACCATTAAGATTTTTCCATTGGCTTCTTTCCATTATTGGTCTTGGATATTCTGGAAGCGTATTTTTAGGATCTACTTGTTCTGCCCATTTTGTTTTTATTTTATCTCCTTGCGGTTTCCATTGCGCGATGCAATTGAATCCCAAAAAGAGAAAAAGTATTATGCTGATTTTATGCTTCATTATGATTTTCTTGAGGTTTGAATTAAATAATATAAAACCTGAAGGCTTTTTATAACCTTCAGGTGTTACAAAAATTACTAACAAATACTACTTAAACTAATTACTTAAAATAACCATCTTTATCCAGCTTGGCAGCTGCTTCTATTAACATAACCCCGCTCAATTGGGTTGTAAGATCTGTGTTTGCTCCAGCTGCTGGCGCAACTTTCCAATTGCTTCCAGAAAACATTGCTGGTCTTAAGATTCCTTTTTTGTAAAATGTCTGCGCATTAAACTTTAAAAATGTTGCAAATTTTTCTTTATCTGTTGAATTGATTGTTGGATGTTCTGTAAGTTCTACGAAATAACGTATCAAAATACCTTTAAATAATCCTCCGTCTCCTTGTCCTTCATCACGTAATAATCCTTCAGAAAGTAATTTTGGACTCGTTAAAACGGTTCTTCCCGATTTTACGGCATCATCAAGATAGGTTTGATCGTTTGTTGCTTTGTATAATCTTAATCCAGCGCCAATCCAAGTTCCCATATTGTATGTAAAAACCCAGTCTTTGTTGGTTGTAATTACACCGTTTGTTTCTGAAATATTATCCCAAACAGCTCCAGAAACTGGATCAACTAAATTGCTTTTTTGCCATGCATAGATTTTTTTTGCCCAATCTAAATCATCGGCTTTTTTATCAATTTCATACAATCTCATGGCTAGAATTACTGCTGGACCATTTGAAACTGCATTTTTTTGTCTTGGTGTATCTTGTTTCCAAGTAATTCCACCACCAAAAACATCACTCCAGCTTAATTTTATTCTTCCCCATAAATAATCAGCAACATCTTTATATTCTTGATCTTTTGTTGCATCATACGCACGAAGGCAAGAATTTGCCAGCCAAAGCATATCATCATTAAAAACATTATTATAAGTATTGTTTCCGTTTTTAATTTTGATTCCTTGTACCAAAGCTTTCATTCTGGTTTTGTAATTTTCATTTCCAGTTCTTAAAAAACCATCCACCAAAACATCCAAAACGTGTGCATTTGGCCAATAATTAAAAGTGCTTTTTCCGGTATTGTTTTCTATAAAAGTTCCGTTTGCGCCTAAATAATTATTATAAGTAGACGTTTGCAAAGAATCGGCTGTCTGAGCCCAAGTGTATTTAAATTCGGTTCCAACATTCCCGCTTGGGTCACGCAACGGAATCGGATCATCATCACAAGAAACAGTCAATAACCCCAATCCTATTACGCTTAGTAACATAAAACTATAGCGCTTTGAAAATAATTTTTTCATAATATATTCATTTAATAAAACGTCTCTCAAAAATCTCTTTTCAAGAGACGTTATGGGTTATTTATAAAGCTGTAAAACTGTGAGTGTAAGCTGGTGCAGTTGCACTGAAATTGATTTCTGCATTTACATTTTTGTTGTCAATTGCCGAAGCAAATTTGAAACAGTTGTTCCAGAAATCGCTTGTTACAGGAACCATGTACCAGTATGAAGCGGCAACATTTGCACCATCAGGTCTGCTGTTATCTCCGTTGATACTTCCGTACCATTCTTCAGATGTAGTCGCGCCATTTACAACAGTGAATTTAAATTTGTAACGCTCATCTCTACCCCAAGATTCTTGTTTGAAACTGATGGCTTTGTTAGCAGCTTTCCAGATTCCTCCGCCAGAATAAGTGTATTCAAATAAATATTGGCTAAGCGGTGGGAACCATAATTCGATTTTTTTGATTTCTGTGAAAGTTGTTCCTCCGTTACTAAAGTCAACAACAATTTTATACACTTTACTTGCTCCTGTAAAAGTTGTTTCTCCGTCTTGTTTTAATTTACCATCAGCGATTGAGAAAACTTCTGGAGTACCATTTTTTCTAGTAATAAACTTGTAAGTACCAGCACTTAATTTTGTATAAATTTCAAATTTTGTTGTACCTAACTTTTTGAAAGCCTGAGCACTTGCAAGAGTTTCTCCAGTTTCTGAACCTGTTCCAGTAATAAACAACTGATCTGGAGTTGGGAAACCACTTGCTGTTAGAATTTCAATAGTACCTGAAACTGTTGATTTTTGCACATTTATTCCTTTAGAAGAATAAACAGTCCATTTTAATTTTCCAACTGTTTCTGACGGAATTCCCGCTAATCCAGCAATTTTATTTAATTCTGAAAAAGAAAGATTAAGTGTTTTTTGAAATCCGTTACCATCAGATGGAATGGTGTAAATTGGTTTAGAAAAATCGCCACCTTCTTTATCAAAAACAACATCATAAAGTACCACACCATTATCTTCTGCTTTAGCGCCTTCCCATTCGAAAACGGCAGCACTTTGAGCATTCAAATCAAAAAATTTATTATTTGCAGGCGAATAAAGAGCATTTACCGCACTTACATTTGTATGACTCAATTCGTCATTATCACAGCTTACAAGAAATACTGCGCATAGTATTAATACTAGTTTTGAATATATATTTTTCATGATTTTATTTATTAGGTTAGTTAGTTTTACCAGTTTGGATTTTGAGATAAATTACTGTTAATCAAACGCTCATCTCTTGGTATTGGCCATAAATAATGTTTACCAGGATCAAAAGTTCTTAAATTGACTCTTAAATAACCGTTGTCTACAGAAGACACTCCGAATTTTGCTCCGTGTGCATAACCGTTTAAAACAGTTTCAGCTATTTTCCATCTTCTGATATCGAAGATTCTTAAACCTTCCATTCCAAATTCTGTACGACGCTCATTTCTAATTACTTCTCTAAGTCCTGCTTGTCCAAGTGCGCTATTAAATCCTAAAGCAGCTCCGTCTGTAAAACCTGCACGAACTCTAACGGCTCTAACAGTTTGGTCCCAAACTGCACTTGTCATTTGGTTCAACTCGTTTTTAGCTTCTGCGTTCATTAACAATATATCGGCATAGCGGCATAACATTAAGTTTAAACCTGAATTTAAAGATGTTATATGCTGTGGATCATAATACTTACGTGTGTAATAACCCGTTGGTGTCGCAGATGAACCTTGTACAAATTCGTCTGTAGCATTTCCTGGTGAAGAACCTGGTTTAATGTAAATTACGTGAGAAGAACCGTCCGCTTCTTTCCAAACATATTGATCGTAAACTACAGTTCCTGTTAATCTTGGATCTCTATTTACATACGGATTGTTTTCATTATAACCAGAACCGGCTTCGTTGATTTTCTTTCCATTCATCATTAAATAGCTATCTACCAATTCTTGAGTTGGAGCTAAAGCATTTAATCTTGCTCCTGCTGAAAGTGGCGCCATATCAAAAAATTCGCCCCACATTCTAAATTGAGGAACATATTGTATGCTCAATATATCTTCGCTATTGTATTCATTTTGTGGAAGAAACAATCCTTCATAAGATGAAAAAAGACTGTACTGACCGTAAGTACCTGCTATAATTTGATCTGTTGCTTGTGCAACTCCAGCCCAATCTCCTTCATACAAAAGAACTCTAGCTTTTAATGCGGCAGCTGCACCAACGGTAATTTTTCCTCTATCAGCTTCTGCCAACTGCGTATTTTTTGGCAAAGCTGGAATGATTGCATCCAATTCGCTTAAAATAAATTTAATTACTTCTGCGTGCGAAGTTCTAGTTAAAGATGAAGCTTCTTCTAAAGAAGGATCTTTCTGTATAAGCGGAATATCGCCAAACCAAGTTGTCAATTGAAAATGCTGAAATGCTCTTAAAAAGCGTGTTTCCGCTTTCATTCTAGCAATAGCAGTTGGATCTGCATTTGGAACGCGATCGATATTTTCTAAAATAAGATTACACGTTTTAATTCCTGCATATCTATTTTTCCATTCGTCTTTAATTCTTCCCAATGAAGGATCGTATAATCCGGCACCGATTGAAGCCGCACCAGCGTTGTCTCCTCTACCGTTATAAGCGTTATCTGAAAGTGCTTCATTGTAAAAGAAATACTGACTGTTTTGCATTTGCGAATAAGCCGTATTTAAAAAAGTCTGCGCTTTCTCTACACTTGTCCAATATGTTGTATCTGTAAATTGGTTTTCAGGTACTTGATCAAGATCTTCACAACTCGTCAATAGTAAAAGTGCTACTACTGGTATGAATTTTATTTGTTTAAGTATATTTTTCATTTTATTTCTTTTTTAAAAGCTAACATCTATACCCATTCCGTAATATACTTGCGATGGATAAGCTCTACCGCTGTTTGCTCCATTGGTTGACATGCTATTATTGAACTCAGAAAGTTCTGGATCAACAAATTTTACTTTAGATAATGTCAGTAAGTTTTGTCCTGAAACATACATTCTCAATTTACTCATTCCCAATTTCTTAGCAACTTCATCTGATAAAGAGTAACCAATTTGTACGTTCTTAAGTCTTGCGTAAGCACCATCGTATAAATACATATCTGAACCTCTTCTGAAGTTATTTGTATTTGATTGTGTTCCGTTATTAGCTAGACGAGGATATCTTGCATCTGGATTTTGTGGTGTCCAATAATCCAATTGATGCGTGTACATTGTCATACCGTAGTTATAGTGAAATGGTTCTACCAATTCACCTCTAATCATCATCGTTCTTTTTCCAACTCCTTGAATGAAAAGACTTAAATCAAAATTTTTATAATCGATGTTGTATGTAGCTCCGAAAGTGTAACGTGGAAATGGATTTCCGAAAACAAACTTGTCATTGTCATCAATTTTACCATCTTTATTCACGTCAACATATCTGTTATCACCAGGCTGAACTGTAATTCCTTCTGGAACTGCTGCTCCTTGAATTTCTTCAGCATTTTGGAAATATCCGTCTCTTTTTAAACCAACATAAGAATTAAAAGGCAATCCTTCGCGAAGAATAACTTGAAGTTCTTCTACTCCTGTTAATCTTTCTTGTCCGTTAAATTCAAGTACTTTATTTTTTGAATCTCCAAAATTTACAGTAAAACTTTGATTTACCGCTTTACCTTTATGACGATAAGTTGCAGTCAATTCCCAACCTCTATTTCCAACTTTTCCAGAGTTAAAGTCAGGAAGATCTGTTCCGTAAACTCCCGGAACTTGCGGCGGAACTAAAATGTCTGAAGTTACTTTATCGAAGAAATCAAATGAGAAACTCAAAGCACCTTTAAAGAAATCGGCATCAACTCCTACGTTAAAAGTTGCTGCTTTTTCCCATTGAATATCAGGATTTGCAAAGTTAAAACCTGTTCCGCTTTGTACGTTATTATTAAATCCGTAAGCGTTTTGGAAAGTAAAATAAGTCGTTTGATATTGATAGTTTCCAACGTTTTGATTTCCTAAAACTCCGTAAGAAGATCTTAATTTAATGTTTCCAACATTATCTCTGTAGCTTTCCATAAAATCCTCTTTTGTAAGTCCGTAACCAACAGTTACCGACGGAAAGAATCCCCATCTTACTTCGTCTCTAAATTTTGATGAACCATCATATCTAAAACTAAATTCTGCGAAATATTTATCTTTATAATCATAACCTGCACGACCGAACAACGAATTTAAACTGCTTGTTGAAGAAGCTGGATTACCATTAGGATCTGTTCCGTTAGACGTAAATGAGTTTTTCCCGATTACCGTTTCACTTGTTGGCGTTCCTAAATCTGGATCATTAAATTTTGTATATAAAGCTGATCTTCTTTCTGAACGGCTTTCGTTAGAAACTCCCACCAAAGCACTTACGTTATGATTTCCGAAAGACTTTGTGTATTCTAACATGAATTGCATATTCAAATCAAGACTTTTTTGATTTTCTTCGTTCGTGTCGCGATCTGCACCATAAACACCTTGCGGAGCAAAATTAACCTGCATAGTTCTGCCATACATATTACCTGACCACAAACGTCCTCCAAAAACTCCTTTTGCTTTAAAGTTGCTTGTTAATTTGTATTCGGCATTAAAAGCTCCAAAAATATCATCGTTATCATATTTTCTAAAACCTCCTTTTTCTAAAATACCTAATGAGTTAAATTGCTGTAAAACGTCATTTGTTAAAAAATTACCGTCTTTATCTTTCTGAGTATAATACAATGGAACCCTGAAAGCATCTACCATTAAGGTACTTGTGCTAGAAGAATGATCTGTAATTTTTTGTTTAGAATATGCTAATGTAGAAGTCAATTTAAATTTACCAAATTCATTAGTAAGGTTGATTCTAAAATTGTAACGTTCCATACCTTTTTGTGGTCCAACGAAATTACTTTCTTGATCTAAATATCCTAATGAAACCAAGTAAGTTGAATTTTCGCTTCCTCCAGAAAATGATAGATTTTGATTTAACTGCAATGCAGGTTTTACAATTTCTTCAGCAAACCATTCTGTATCTCCTTTAGCTTTCAATTCTGCAATTTTAGCTGCTGTAAAAACTGCCGTTGATTCTCCAGAATTAAAAGCAGCTTCGTTTCTCAACATCGCGTTTTCGTAACCGTGAACCGGTTTTGTAAAGAATTTTGGCGTATTGAAACCTACAAGACTGCTATATTGAATAGTCATCGGAGCTCCTTTGCTTCCTCTTTTTGTAGTAATTAAAACAACTCCATTACTTGCTCTCGATCCGTAAATAGCAGCACTTCCAGCATCTTTTAAAACCGAAACACTTTCTATATCTGCTGGATTTAAAGCATTTATATCTCCTCCAACAATTCCATCAATAACAATCAGCGGACTGTTATTCCCTAATGTACTGACACCTCTAATATTAAGATTAAGTCCAGCACCAGGCTCAGAATTTGTTTGTTGAATCGTTAAACTTGGTGCTTTTCCTTGTAATGCTAAAGTTGCATTTACGTTTGGTCTACCATTAAAAGCCTCATTATTAACTTGGTCGATAGCTCCAACTACTTTTTTTCTTTTTTGTGTACCATAACCTACAACTACAACTTCATCTAAAGCTGAAACATCTAAGTCCATAGCCACATTAATAACACTTTTATTATTAACCTTTATGTCGACTGGTTTGTATCCAATCATTGTAAATCTTAAAGTCGTACTTCCATTTTTAAGTGCAATGGTGTAGTGTCCGTCAAAATCTGCGTTGACCGCATTCCTAGGATCACTTACATCGATAACAGTTGCACCTGGGAGAGACAGGTTGTCTGAAAGAGAAGTTATAACCCCGGAAACTTGAGTTTTCTGGTTCTGCGCGGCAACGTGGTTATACCCGCAGAAAAGCAAAGCAATTGTGAGAAAAAAATGCACACGGAGCATCCTTTTCATTCTGCAATTCGAATGTTTCATCATGAAATATTTTGGTTAGTTAGCAATAATTGAATCAATAATAAAAATGAAAGAAGGTTTGGAGAGGAACCAACTTAAATAGTAAAATAGGCAACAGTTTTTTCGATTGATTAAATGGTTCCGGAATTCTTAATCGTTAAAAAAACTAAAATGACTATAATGACTTATTAACTCATAACAAACATACTAAAACGTTTTAGTAAAAAAAAATATTTTTTACTAAATATAATTTTAATGTTAATTTTTAAAGAAATTCATTTATTTAAGATAATATTATAAATATAATTCAATGAAACAGAACGAAAACGTTGTAAAACGAGAAGAAAATCAAAGACTTAAATTAAAGTTAAAATGAAAGCTGCAAGTATTTTAGCTCATTTAACATCTAAAAAAGACAAAAGACATCGGATAAAAGATGAGAGTCGATAATTAGCCTATGAAAGACAAATTTTCGAGAGATTTTTTTGGGAAGATTTTAGAAGCAAGAAACAAGATAAATATGTGCTTTTTTTTAAGATGGAAGACAAAAGAAAAAAGAGAAAATCATACTTAATAAATTTACTTTTCAAATAAAAAAAAACCTGAAAATCAATTCTAAGAATGACTTTCAGGTTTGTTGAAAATAGTAAAATCTTAAATTATTTCTTTTTTGCTAATGAAGATTCTCTAATAATTAGTTCTGTTTTTAAAACAATTTTCTGATGTGTTTCTGCAACATCTTTTTTCTTTAAAAGTGGCAACATTACTTCCATCAATTTGGTACTGATTTCTACTAAAGGCTGTGCAACAGATGTAATGGTCGGATCGTAGATTTTAAACATATCGTTGTCGTCAAAAGCAATCAATCCTAAATCTTTAATTAAGTTCTGATTGGTTTCTTTCAAAACTTCTAACCCGCTTTGTGCAAGATAGTTGGTAGAAAAGAAAACAGCATCTAAATCTTTATTTTCTTCGAAGAACTTTTTAATATACTCCTTCCCTTTTCCTTTTATAATTTCATTAAAAGGAATTTGAAGAACATGCGGCTGTAAACCGTTTACTTCCACCGCTTTTTCATATCCGTGCAAACGCCCATACATCTGACTTTGATCTGAAGCCGTACTAATAAAACAGATATTTTTAAACTTATTATCTATAAGATGTTGTGTGGCGTCAAAAGAAGCTTGTTCATTATCAATAACAACGGTATTACAATCTAATCCTTCATAAAATCTATCCAATAAAATAACTGGAATATTGTCTTTTATCAAATTTTCGATCGTGTCTTTTATTCCTGGAGACGGAACAATAATAAATCCGTCAACTTGGCGAAAATTAAATAATGTAATTAGCTCATTGGCTTTTTCATCATCATTTTCGTTGCTGCAAAAAATAACTTTATATCCTTTTTCGTATGCAATATCTTCAAAAATACGTGCAAGCTGAGAGAAGAAATTATTCGAAATATCTTCAACCATAAAAACCAATAGCTTTGATTTTCCCGTTCTAAGACTTTGTGCAATTTGATTGGGTCTATAGTTAATGAGCTTTGCGTAATCTAAAACCTTTTTCGTAAGTTCCTTAGAAATATGCTTTTCTTTTGCCTTTCCGTTCAATACAAAAGATACTGTTGTTACAGATATCTTCAATTCGTCGGCTATATTTCTAATCGAAACAGGTTTTTTCTTCATTTTTAGATTCTTTTTGTTTTAAATCCACAATTTTTTTTTCAAATATAGTAAAGTATTACTTATTAGAAATACGGAAGTTCTGCCTTAATGCGTTCCCAAAAAACTTCATTGTACAAATAACTTGAACCTAAAATGCTCGTTTGTTCGGTATTTTCTACAATAGAAATGGCTAAATCGATGTTTTGCTTTTTTAAATTTTCTTGCACCTTAGACAAAAACAATCGATGTGATTTTGCTATATTTCCGCCTAAAATAAGCAGATCAGCATCAAACTTAATAATAAATGGCGCTAAGAAATCGGTTAAATTATTCGCGAAATCATCAAAAATTTTAGCTGTCGAAAAATCTTCAATCGAAGCAATTTCTTTTACGCCGTCAGTCAGTTTCTTGCCCGTACTTTTTTCATATTCATTTAAAAACCATCTGGTAGAAAAATAATTATCTGCAATACTATCTTGAAAAGGTTTATCCCACAAACAGCCATTGTGAGGAACATTTTCTCCTTGAGTGATTGGCAATTTATAATCTAAAAAAGCAGCTCCAAAACCAGTTCCTAACGTAATTGCAATTACTTTTTCTACATCTACCGCATTTTCTTTAAGACAACCTCCAACTCCAAAACAGCTGGCATCATTAAGAAATCTGAAACTTACATTCTTCGTGCTCAAATATTTTATAAGTTCTTGAGAAATAGAAACATTATACAATGCTTCGTATTTGTCATTTCCTTCAAACATTGCAATTCCCGATTCATACTGAAAAGGACCTGGCATAGAAAAAGCGATTCCAATTTTATCGTTTTCAACATACTCAGAAGTTTGCTGAACAGCTTGAATGGTTTGGTTAATTATTTCTGCCCATTTTTTGATAATCACTTCTTTAGAAGCTTTACTATCTACGGGTCCGCTAAAATATGTTTGAGGAATTATTACAAAGTCATTACCATTTATGGCCGCACTGCTTATGTGGCTTCCGCCTATATCTACACCTATTGTTATTGACATTTTTATTCGTTTTAATTGTTTTTGAAAATCAATTCAATTAATTATTTTACTTCTGATCAGCTCTTTATAAATAACATTTCAAACCTAAAAAGAAAGTTTTTTGGCATTTGATACTTTATTGTCAAAAAACAATACTATTTACATGAAATCATTCTGAAGAATTAAAAAATCTCTCCATTTAATTTAAAACTTAAGAATGAAGTCTATTTATTTTTTAAGAGCCTTTGTAATCATTTTTTCCAAAATTGGCTCCATCACAGCATATCCTGCTTCATTCGGATGCACGCCATCTGTACACAATTCGGATTTTAAACCCATTTCTTCATTCACCATAGCCGAATAATAATCTACATATAAAAGCTTATTTTGATCGGCATACGATTTAATAATTTTGTTTAATGCAACAACTTTTGGAGCTGGTTCCATTCCTTTTTTCCATAGAAATTCTGATGCCGGCAAAACAGAACAAACAATAACTTTTATTCCATTTTGTTTTGCCAGCTCGCACATCGAAAATATATTTCCCGATGTTGCTTCAACAGAATATGGTCCAGTATTTTCGGCAATGTCATTTATGCCTGCAAGAATTACAACTAGAGCTGGTTTTAATGCGATTACATCTTGTCGAAAACGCAACAACATTTGCGGCGTTGTTTGTCCGCTAATTCCTCTGTTGATATATTTTTTTGAATGAAAGAAATCTGGTCTTTTGTTTAACCAGCCTTCGGTAATAGAATTTCCCATAAAAACTACACGACTGTGGTCTTTTGCGTTTAAAACAGGAACTTTTGCATTCTCTTCTTTGTAACGATTCAGGTTTGCCCAATCTTGACTGTAGGCAATATTTAAAGTAAAAAAAAGTAAAAAGTAATAAAGTAAAGCTTTGGTCTTCATGTGCAATTTTAGCTTAATTGGTCGAAATCTATCATTTACTAATTATCCTATTTTGTCTTAATTAAATCCGAATATCATTAAATAAGTAATTATTATTTTTTTGATTAATAATTATGTATTTAAATTTATCTGATTTATTCAAAATAGCAAGAAAGATTGACAAATATACTAAAACGTTTTAGTATACCAAATAAAGTATATTTTTTTTTCATCTTTAATGAAACATTTCAAAACCATCAATTATAATAGAAATGAAAAGATTTTTTTTCTCATTTAAAAAAAGCAATAAATAAAAAAAGGATGAGCAAAATACTCATCCTTTTTAACCACATGTAAAAAAAACTCAAAACTATATCGACGGAAACAAACTGGTTTTAGCCATTTTTTCCGACGAAAATTCAACAGAAAGTCCCTCTCCATAACTTTCCTGAAAATATTCTAAACGAATTGGAAGCAATCCTTTTTTCAAAGTTATTTCCGATTTCTTTTCATCAAAACCATGCAATCCGTCATTGTCAATAAGCAATTTGTTATCGATATAAAGTTTACTTCCATCATCTGAAGCGATATAAAAAGTATATTTTCCATCTTCTGGAATGTTTATAAATCCGTTGTAAACTAAACCATAATTATTAGAATCGTGTTTAATTTTATTCAAATCAAAATCGGGAGCAAATCCTTTTTCAATTGGGGTTAGTTTACTGAAATCTGGAATTTTACTCCATTTTCCTTTGTATAAACTATAATTTAAACCTGTCTTTTTGTTGTAGAATATTTTAGAAATGACAGAACTTTGAGAACCTTCGCCCGCTGGAACTGCAATCGCATTGACACGTGCTGGAGCTGTAACTTCAAATGCTTTGGTGTAAAGTTGCGATTTTGAAGTTGGAACCGAACCGTCTGTTGTGTAATATATTTTATCTGTTCCTTTTGAAACAAATTCTACTTTTGCTTTTGTATCTGAATGCATTGCTTCATCATTCACAAATTCAGGTCTTTCAGCAATTTTTCCGTAGATTTTCAGAAATTCGTAATACGGTTTGTAAGCTTTATTGGTTTCACTAATAGATTGAATCGTTAACAAAGCGCTGTTCCAACGATTAGAAAATCCGTCGATTTGTTTTTTAATATCGGTAATATTATATTCAATGTTTTGACCAAATTGAGAAAGTGACATGATTTCGAAAGGACTGTATAATCCATCATTCCAATCATTTAACAAACGAAATGCTTCGAAATTTTTCATGTATTTAATTTGCCCTTTTTTACCAGAAAGCAATTGCTGATCGTAATCTGGAAATTGAACCTCAACAGTAACTTTTGTATTCGTTGGAGATTCTTGTAAATAAATACGGGTTTCGAAATCATTTCCAGCATAAGACCAGCTTCCCACTTTGGCTTCTTCGATATATGGAATATTTTTTCCGTTTACCGACACAGAAGTTGGAGGAAATGAAGATGGAAAACGCAGTTCATAACCTCTTGCAGTCAGCATTCCTGGAAACGAACCTTCTGCAGCTCCAATCACAATATTGGTTTTGTTTCCTGTTTGCTCAGAAGTGACTGTTGTAAAACTGAAAGCATCTTTCTTGAAATTATTGTTATTTCCTTCGTCTTCATATAACTTTAGAGATCCTTTTTTACCTGGATAAAAAGCCAAAATTAATGGGTTCAAAGGTTTCTCATCTGTTCTTTCTACTTTTGGCTGCATCGGAATAATCGCGCCTTCTTTTACAAAAACTGGAATATCTCCTAAAGTAAAAGGCATTGTAATTTTCTTTCCGCCGTTTATGATGCTTCCTGTACTGCATTCGTACCATTTTCCTTCTGGAAGCCAAGTTTCATGCGATAAAAAGACACTTCCTTTATCAATTGGTTTGGTGATGGGATGCACAATCATATCGCGCCCAAACATATATTGGTTTGGAATTGAATATGAATTTTCATCTTTTGGATAATCGTAATACATCGGATGAACTGTTGAAACTCCCGTTTCATACGTATTTCGAGCTTCGTTGTATAAATACGGAACTAAAGCATATCTCATTTGATACGCTTCTCTCATAATTAAGAAATTATCTAACGGATAAGCCCAAATACGTCTTTCGTGCTGTGGCGCTGCTGTGGCGTGCGTTCTAAATATCGGACTGAAAACGCCCCATTGAATCCATCTTGTGTAAAGTTCTGGAGTTCCCGCATCGCCTTGATGTCCTCCAATATCGTGACTCCAATAACCAAAACCTACGTTTGCAGCACTTGAAGTAAAATAAGGCTGGTAATTTAAGGATTCCCAAGAAACGTGTGTATCTCCCGAAAATCCGATTTGATATCTGTGATTTCCAAGTCCGCCCCAACGGTGGAAAATTAGTGGACGCACTTTATTCTGGCGTTCCATATCACTATAATGCACATAATTCAAATAAATCGTCGGATTAACGCCTGGAATCTTGGTATTTCCCCATTGTTGCCAATCTAACCACCAGAAATCTACGCCCATTTTTTCTATTGGACGCAATACCAGATTCATATAATTTTCTGCGAATTTTTTATCGGTAATATCAAAAGGAACATATTTTTTAGTCGACGGATCAATTCCCATTGCTTTTGCCATTTCTGGATAAACTTCTTCAAAAGGCTGAATTCCAGAAGCAGGATGCAGATTCAAACAAGTTTTAAGATGCTGTTCGTCTGTCCATTTTAAGAATTTTTCTGGCGAAGGAAACAAATTTTTATTCCATGTAAAACCCGTCCATCCAGAATCTTCTCCGGCTTGATCTCTTTGTCTTTGTCCGTTTTTGAAAAATTCAGGAAGCGATTTTACGTGCCAGTCCATATCGATTACAAAAACATCCAGCGGAACATCGTGCATTTTAAATTCGCCGACAAGATCTCGGAATTCTGTATCTGAATATTCTCTGTATCGCGACCACCAAGCACCAAAAGCAAAACGCGGCGGCATAGCAATTTTACCCGCAATATCGGTATAATCTTTTAAAGCTGTTTTATAATCAGAATCATATGCAAAAAGATATAAATCCTGCGGTTTTTCTCCCGGACGCGCCATAACCCAAGGCCATTCTGAATTATCAAAAAGCGGGCGTTCGCTGTCGTCAATTAAATACCATCCATCACGAGAAATAATTCCTTTTTCTAGTTCTTTGGCTGGCCCATCGACTCCATCTAAAGTACGTGTAGTTCCTAAAAGATTTTTAGTATTTGCTAAACCTGGTTTCCACGTTGTGGCTTTACCATTTACAACGAAATCAACGCTTAAATTTTTGTCGCTAAAACTACCAGAACCTGTTTTGTATTTCAATTTTACAACATCAGTTACAATTTGAAGCTCACCTTTACTTTCTTTTTTGGTAAAGGACGGAACGGGAAGATTTCTGTTCACAAAAGTAAGTGAAGCATTGTCTGTAAATTTTCCATCTGAACTCCATTCCATACGGATTACGCGCGGCGAAAGCACTGTAAATCTTGCATTTCCTGACACTACAACTGCTTTGGGATTTGCTTCAGGTTTGTATTCCTGAGCTCCCAAAACCGCCGAGGCAAGACTCAAAATTGCAACTAAAAATTGTTTTGTTTTCATATTTTATTTTAAAATTAATCTTAAATAAATATTTCAAATCATTTCATAAAGCTATCACTTTTAGAAGATGATTTGAAGTATTTACTATTTATTCTGGTTTTATTTTTTTATAAATTGTTTGGTAATTTTTGTTCCGTCTTTTTCAAAAACAATCAAATAAACTCCTGTCGTTAAATTTGAAACATCTAAACTATTTTCTTTAATTACCTGTTTTATGACTAAACTTCCAGTTTGATTGAAAACACTAACTTGAATATCTTTCATATCTGAACTAAAGAAAAGCGTATTTTTTACAGGATTTGGATAAATACTGATGGCATTTAATGTCTCATTTTGAGGTTCAATTTGAGAATTTGAAACTTTGTTCGTTCCTAAAGTTCCTGAAAGTTTTATTAAATCTAATTTCCAGCGTTGCGCATCGTTTCCATTATCTGTATATTGATGTACGTTTGTTCCAGGTTCCGCAAGATTATTTACCACGTCTAAACATTGATTCGTGTTTTTGTGAGTCAGTTTAAAATAACCGTCGCTCATTAATTCAATTTTCCAGCGTTGTGCATCGGTTCCTAAATCGCTCCATTGCTGCACATTTGCTCCTGGCTGACTGCTGTTATTGTCAACATCTAAAACTTGAGTTGTTCCTCGATGTGTCAATTTATAGAAACCATCAGATTCTTTGGTAATGATCCAGCGTTGTGCATCAGTTTCATTTTTGGTATATTGCTGTACGTTTGCGCCTTGCTGTGTGCTTGCGTCTTTTACATCTAAACTTTGATTGGTTCCTTTGTGTGTCAATCTGTAAATACCTCCAGAAACAATTGGAACTTCAATCAAATCCATTTTCCATCTTTGAGCATCGGTACCCAAATCAGACCATTGCTGTACATTAGCTCCCGATTGACTGCTGTTGTTATCGACATCCAAAACCTGAGTTGTTCCTTTGTGTGTCAATTTGCAATAACCGTCAGACATTAATTCGATTTTCCAGCGTTGTGCGTCGCTATTGTTATCTGTCGCTTGCTGAACATTAGCACCTTGCGCATTGCTATTATTTACAACATCTAAACATTGATTTGTTCCTTTATGTGTCAGTTTGTAAAATCCATCCGCTTCAAGTGTAACGACCCAACGTTGAGCATCGTTTCCGTTGTCTGTGCTTTGCTGTACGTTTGTTCCCGACTGGCTACCATTATTATAAACATCTAGACATTGTGTTGTTCCTTTATGCGTTAATTTATAAATTCCACCCGAAACAATACTTTGTGTTGGACAAGATTGATCTGGCACTCTTGCTGGAACTCCATAATTGGTCATATTAACAGGTTCAATCAAATCATTTGAATTGAAATACATTCTGTCGATTGCAATTTTTCTATCTCCTGATGTGCCATTTTCGTATCGATGGTAAACGATGTAATATTCATCGCAATTTCCCATTTTTAAAACCCCATGATGCCCTGGACCTTTGTCTTCTGTATTTGAACTTAAGACTTTTCCCCTGTAAGTCCAAGGCCCCATAGGTGAATTAGAAGTTGAATATTGAACATTGTATGTGTCATTGTACCAAGCGCCGTTAGAATACATCATATAATAAATTCCTTTTCGCTTTACCATATATGGCCCTTCTGTATAATTTTGAGGCGTAATATCTGTTGGACCAGTTGCTAGAGAAACCATATCTGCATTTAGTTTACGAACCACCATTCTGCTTTTGCCTGAACCTCCGTAATAAATATAGGCTTGTCCGTCATCATCAACAAAAACATTGGCGTCGATAATATCATCGGTGTAAGGATCTGTTGCGATAAGCGGTGCTCCAATATCTGTAAAAGGTCCGATTGGTGTATTTCCAACTGCAACACCAATTTTGGTTTCGGCGGTGTAATAGAAATAATATTTGTTGTTTCTAAAAACTACTGCTGGCGCCCAACCGTTATATTGCGACCAAGGACTATCTGGAAAAAGATCAAAAATAAGTCCTTCATCTATCCAATTGGTTAAATTAGTTGACGAATAGGCATGAAATTGTGTTCCGTAAATGGCAGTCGTATAAATATAATATTTGTTGTTAAAGTAATGAATTTCAGGATCAGCACCTGTAAACAAAGGATTTCCGCTCGTTTGCGCTTGAACAGAATTGGCAAAACTTATAAATAGCAGTAATAATGCAAAATGCAGTCTTATTTTATCAGCAAGACCGAAACTTTTTATTTTAAATTGTATCATAACTTTTCTTTTTATAAAACATTCTAAAAATCTATTTTCTTTCTATAAAAATTTAAAAGAATCCAAAACTTTCCAATACGCAATGATTGAAAAGTCTTGTCTTCTTTATTCTAAATTGTTATAGTTTTTTTATCACGATAGTCATTTTCGCTGGATTGACAGTCAATTCATATTGTCCAGCAGTTTCAATAATCCATTTATTATCTGGATTTCCATTTGGCATTAACTGCATTACAGTATTGTCAGCACCATTTCCTTTTAGTACCGTTCCGTTTGATGGTGGCATTAAGTTTTTACCGTTCCAGTTTCCTAATTCTAAAGGAAGTTTAAATTCTCCCGCATCAAATTGTCCTTTATAGGTAAATACTTCAGGATTTTTAGGATCCCAAACCATTGGTCTCGCTCTTCCAATATCCCAACCGATTCCATTTATCGCATTTCCAACCATGTAGACATTTTCGTAAGGAACATATCCGAAAGCATAGATTTTTTGATCGATATCTAAGTAGAATGAATGACGTCCTGCTTCTGCCACTTTAAAGACATTATCATTATTTTTTGGAGTTGTTTCGTTGTACACGATTTTGTTTCCAGCAATTGGATCGTAAGAAGGTAATTCGCTACCCGCTTTTTCAATAACTTTAAATGAACCGATTGAAAAATCTCCTATGAAATTATAAATCGTTCTCTCGGTTTTCTCAGGCAAACTTTTTCCAGCATTATAATCCCAACCGCCGCTTATTGCATCTCCAACCATAAATAACGGCAATGGTCCTGGACTGTAACTTGTAACGGCAAAACTAGAAGTCGAAACTTCTGGCAACTGATATTGTTTGCTATTATTAACTTGAGCAATTATTTGCACTTCAAGATTTGTAATCACTCCACCAGGACGCTTGAAATTCTTCAATAACAAAGAATTTAATTGTGCATTAGTATACGATTTCGTAAAAACACCTTCTGGAAGTTCTTCTGTAATTGTAGTGCTGGTTCCGGGCGCAGCGCCTTCTCCAAAATTATTTCCTACAATATCCATTCGGAAAAAGTACGTTAAAGTTGTTCCTTCTCCTCTATCATTTCCTTTTGTCCAAGTAAACGTTATGGCATTTTCACTTTCCTTTTCTTTAGTCAAAATCAATTCTTTGCTCGAAAGCGTCAAAGTCATCGGATTGGCAAAATTTGGTTCTTTAAGCCAATCTGCATTTTCAAGTCCGTTGTCTGTACAAGAGACCAAAACCAAACTCATTATTAGAAATGAGATAATATTTTTTATATTTTTCATTTTGTTCTGATTTTTAGTTATTTGTCCCAGAAAGGAGCTTGAATTAAATTTGGATTTTTTTCAATTTCTGCTAGATAGATCGGAAACCAATAGAATGATTTTCTATACACTCTCGTTTGATATGCCGTTCTTTTGTAGAATTCAGCAGCCGTTTTTCCGTTGAAATTCATTCCATAAAAAGGTCCATTCAGAACAGTTTCTGCCAGTTTCCATCTTCTTAAATCGTGATAGCGAATTCCTTCTGTACAAAGTTCAACACGTCTTTCCATTCTGATTACTTTTCTTAGACTTTCCTGATCATTATCAACATGAATATTTTGCGCATCAGTTCCGCCCATTGTATACGGTCTTACGCCTGCTCTTTCTCTAATTCTATTTAAGTAAAGTAAGATTTCAGGATTTCCAGGATCTGTTTCATTAAGTGCTTCTGCATAATTTAAATAGGCTTCTCCTAATCGGTATAAAATTCCGTGACGAGGAGCAAAATAATTAATCGTCGGATTTCTTGTCGGATCTGTCCTTTTTCTTGCTAAATAGCCATTTTGAGGTGCATCGTGTGTATTATTGTTATCTCTTGCGCCGTTAAAAAATTCTAATTTTCTTCCTTTATCTTTCCCTGCATTGTCTCCGTCAGTATACCATGCATTGTTAAAATTTACTGCTAAATAAAACCTTGGTTCGCGGTTGCAATACATATTGTAAGTTCCTGCCATCGTTACAAGTCCTGGACTTTTCACTTCATTAAATTTGGTTACGCCGTTTGTCCAATATCCATCATTAACAGAGTATCCTCCTTCTATATATCCTGAATTTGAATCGGTTATCGGAAGTCCATTTGCTGTAAAAAAAGCGTCTACTAAAGATTGTGTTACGCCGTATCCTCCTGCTCCACCAGCTCCACCTGGCGCTGTATGTCTGTCATATTCTCCCGATTCTACATTTACTCGAGCAAATAAGACTTCTGTATTTCCTTTACTTGCTTCTAAAAGATGCAAGTTTTGACATGATAAAAACGGATCGATTTTTCCTGCCGAATTCATTTCTGTATATAATTTATGCCCCGCAGCTTCTGCGCTTAAAATCAAATCTTTACTAGCATCTGCAGCAATTCTCCATTTGTTTGCATCGTAAGAAGGATTAAATAATACTTTGCCATCTTTAGTTGCATGACCTGCATAATCTGGATTTCCATTTACCAACGGACTTGCTGCAAAAAGCAACATTCTAGCTCTAACCGCTTTACACATAATAGATGTTGCACGACCAAACTTTCTTCCATCAGAATATGATGTTGGTAAAATTGTTTCTACTTCTCTAAGTTCTTTGTCAATCCATGTTACAATTTCGTCGTATGGAGTCTGACCAACTTGCAAGTCAGAAAGATTGTAATTTACAGGTGTAATTTCATCTGGACTAAAAGGAATGGGTCCGTATGTATTTAGTAATATTGAATAATAATACGCTTTTAGAAAACGACATTCAGCAATCATTAATCGCACCTCATCTTCATTTAAATTTTGAGTTGGGAGAGGTTTAATGTTTTTGATTAATAAATTACATTCTCTAATTCTTTGCGGAAGACTATTCCAATAACTCGGACTCCATTGAGAACCAACTGACCAGTCTCCTAAAATAAACGGAATTACTTGCCAATCGTATTGACGCCATCTTTCTGAAGGAGTCATATCGTCTCCAAAAATTTCCCATCCAATACTGCGCGTGTAGCCCCAAGTCGGATCTGGTATTCTAGAATAACAACCTGCCAGCCAGTTTTCAGTTTTCGTTTTACTTTCAAAAACACCGTCTAAAGTAAGTTCGGTATCACTCTCTTTATCCAGATAATCAGAACACGAAGAGGATAATAATAATCCTAAAAAAAGGAATATTGTTCTAATGTATATATTTTTCATTTTAATTGATTTTTAAATTATAGTCCAATTGACAATCCAAAAAGAACTGATTTTGTTGATGGATACTTCAAACCATTTCCTGTATCCAACTCTGGATCCCATAGTTTGAAATTAGATACATACCACAAGTTGTTTCCGCTGATATAAATTCTCAAACCTTGCAAATAAAGCCTTTCTGCCATTGTTTTGGTTAGAGAATATCCAATTTCCATTGTTTTCATACGGCCAAAACTCATGTCTTTTTTCCACCAAGTAGAAGCTACTGCATTATTCGCATTTGGTCCATAACTCAACCTTGGCCAAAACACATCTTGACTCGGATTTTGTTCTGTCCAGCGGTCTTCATAATTCGAATAAATATTCCCTAAAGTTCCTGTACCGCTTCCTGGAATAAAATTAGAACCTCCAATAATTCTTTCTGATTTTCCAATTCCTTGAAAGAAAAAGCTAAAATCGAATTGTTTGTATTTTAAATTACTTCCAAAACCATATACAATTTGCGGATCTGTTGTTCCTCCAATGAAACCTTCATCTAAACCGCTGATGATTCCGTCGCCATTTCTATCTTCATATTTAATATCTCCAGGTCTAAGTGACGTTCCAAAAGTTGGCACAGGCAATCCTGGCGCTAGTACGCCTGTTGAAGCAAAATCTTCATCTGTATATAATCCTTTTGCGATATAACCCCATAAAGTATTATTTTGAATACCTGTTCCAGAACGATACGTTCCTTTTACAGCCGCGGCTTCGTCTCTTTCTGTTACTTTATTTTCTACATAAGTAAAGTTGAAACGCCAGCTCATAAAGAAATCGGCATTGATTTGTTTATTGAAGTTAAATCCAATCTCAAGACCTTTATTTTCCATTTTTCCGAAATTGGCCCAAGGTGCATTAATAAATCCTGCTTGTGTTGGAACTGTATTTCTTTCTACAAAAATGTCTTTTCTTTTTTCTTGAAACACATCTACAGTCAAATCCATCATATTGAATAATCCTAATTCGATACCAATATCTGCTTTAGCCACTTTTTCCCAAGTCAAATCATTTACACCGATTTGTCCTTCTTCAATTCCTTCAAATTTTACGCCTTGCCCTGTTCCGAACCAATAATCAGAATTGTTATTATCACTAATTGTAGTTAAGTAAGCAAACCTTCTATTTCCTCCAATATTATCATTTCCAACTAATCCGTAAGAACCGCGAATTTTCAGTTTATTGAAAACATCTTTATAAGGTTCCATGAATTTTTCTTCAGATGCAATCCAACCCATCGCTACAGAAGGAAAAAATCCGTAACGGTTTCCTTTTGCGAAATTTTCAGATCCGTTGTATCCAAAGTTAAATTCTCCAACATATTTTCTATCAAATGTATAAGAAGTTCTACCCGCTAAACCTTGATGTTTAAAAGCTTGCGGCGCCGTTCCATCGTTATAACTATCTTGATTGTATAATAAAAGTCCGCTTAAATCATGTTTACCAAAAGCGCGGTTGTACGTTGTATTCGCTTCCAGATAAATACGTCTGTTTCCAAATGCAGCATCCGTTTTATATCCTAAATATTCCTGACCAAAAGCCTGAACAGTTCCGTGAATTAAACTTCCATCTAAATCTCTTTGCGTTGCAACATTGTAATAATCAGGTGATTTTCCGCGAGTAATTCTATTTTCTGAATAAGAGTCAAATGAATACGTAAATTTCGCTTTCAATCCCGGAGTAATTCCTTTTAAATCTTGTTCTAAAGAAACAAGACTTTCTATTTTACTGCCTCCTTGTCTGTAATAACCTTGCTGTGTACCAACAGCCCAAGGATTTTCTCTTGCAAAAACTCTCGGAATTTTTCCATCAGAATAAATTGCAGGATGCACAAAAGGAGTAGTTTCGAATGCAGTACCAAATAAAAAGTCTGTACTTGTATTTGCTTTATTGATATTTTGTAAAAATCCCCCAATATTTACTCTCAATAAAGTTGTTTTAGATACGTTTACATCTACATTGGTACGCACATTCGCTCTATTTAATCTCGTTTCAGAATCATAGGTTTGATTTGGATCTGCTGCCAAAATACCGTTTTCACTATAATAAGAAGCCGTTAAAGCATATCTCAAAATTTCAGATCCTCCTGCAACATTCAAATTAGTTCTTGAAGTAAAAGCAAATTTTTTCGTTATGGCATCGATCCAATTTACGTCTGGATATAAATCTGGATCGTAGTTGCTTGCAGTTTTTGCAATACGATCATCAGAATACAATTGTGGCCTTCCTTGCTCCGCAGCCAATTGATTTAAAAGCGTCATATAAGGAGCTGCTTTTATAAACTCAGGCAATTTCGTAGGCTGTTGAATAGAATATTCTGTTCTAACCTGAATTGTAGGCGTTCCGACAAAACCTCTTTTTGTATTAATTAAAATTACTCCGTTTGCTCCTCTTACTCCATAAACCGCACTTGCAGCCGCATCTTTTAAAACAGAGAAAGATTCAATTTCTGAAGGATCCAGATCGTTTAAGTTTCTTTCAATTCCGTCTACCAATACCAGCGGATTTGTTCCTCCTTTGAAAGTAGAAATTCCACGAATCTTGATATCAGATTGATCGTAACCTGGTTCTCCAGATCTTTGCACCGCCATAATACCTGTAACTTGTCCCGCAAGATTGTTTCCTAAAGTACGAGCCGTTCCGACTTGCAAAAGAGAAGGTTTAATCGTAGCAATTGCTCCCACAACCGATGCTTTTTTCTGAGTTCCGTAACCTACAACTACAACAGCTTGAAGATCGCTTGTTTCATCTTGCAGGGTTACATTAATTTTTTTTGAATTGTTTACAGGCATTTCAACCTCTTTCATTCCGATGTACTTAAAAACAAGAATGGCTTGTTGAGAAGAAACGGTAATTGTATAACTTCCGTCAAAGTCTGTTGAAACCGCATTTTTTGTTCCTTTTTCCATTACCGTTGCACTTGGCATTGAGAGTCCTTTTGAATCGACAACCGTTCCCGTTATCTTTATTAGATCTTTTGAATTGCCTGTTTGGGCGTTAGTTGTGCCTGCGCAGAGCATTAAAAAAAATAAGCAAATCAATCCAATTTCATTTAGCTTTAATTTACTCCAGGCAAATAAGCTCAAATGATCGGATGACATTTTCCACGTCGTTTTAATTTTCATTTTGGTTTACTTTTTGGTTTGGTTATTAGTTAGTTTTAAATAAAACAGATCTTTCTATTATTTCATTTAAGTTTCATTTTTCATGCAAATATCGTTTGGGTACGAATTGCACTACTTTTTAGGACATTCTAAAATATCATGCCTTTTTTTTACAGATACCTCAATTTATCTCTTAAAAAAATCTTTTTATTTTTTGACCAAATTAGGCTAATGCTAACATTATTTTAATCCCATTTTGTTTCAAAGTTGTGTTCAAATCATTCATTCAGTACCCGAAAACACTGGAAACAAGCAATATGAATCAAATTGAAAGCGAAATGAGAGACAAATGAAAAAATTGTATTTGAAAAAGACTTTTAGAGAATAATTTTAAAATCGGCATTTAAGTTTAATGCATACACTTCGCATCAATTCACAAAAAGACACAGCAATAAAATCAATAGATTATTGCTTGGAGTTTAAATTAAATTTGAAATGGAATTATTAAAAAGAGAAGTTAGTTGCAAACAGTAAAGATGTTTTGCTTTTGAATTATTTCCAGGTAAAAATTATAAGTATGAAAAGCAATAATTACATCTTTACGTTTTACAACTATATCTTTTGTTTTATTTAATGAATTGTGCTTTTACGCCTTCATTCGTAATCGTTATAGGTTTTATAAAACCGTTTTCATCAAAGTGCATTTCTTCCATACAAGTTTCTCTCGAATTTGCATGCGTTTCAGTAAGCGGTCTTCTGTGATACACAATGTAATATTTTTCAGAATTGGGTATTTTTATTATAGAGTGATGTCCGGCTCCAACAGCAATTTTAGGATCTTGTTCTAATATTTTTCCGATTCTTTTAAAAGGTCCCATTGGCGAATCTGCAATTGCGTAAGCCACACAATAATCAGGACCAGTCCAACCGCCTTCTGACCACATAAAATAATATTTATTGTTTTTTATAAACATGAAAGGACCTTCTACATAATTTTCTGGCGTGATTTCCTTGAAAACCGTTTTATCTTCAAAAGGAACAAAGCCTGTAAAATCTGGTTTTAGTTTTGCAATATTGCAATGTTTCCATCCGCCATAAATTAAATAACATTTACCGTCTTTATCTTTAAAAACAAATTGATCGATTGGCTGAGCGCCGTTGTAGAATTTATCGACTAATGGTTTTCCTAAATAATCTTTGTACGGACCTTCGGGTTTTGAAGCGACAGCAAATCCAATTCCGCCAACTTCATTATCGTTTTGAATATCATTTGCACCAAAAAACAAAAAATATTTGTTTTTATGTTTAATGATCGATGGCGCCCAAATTGCTTTTTTTGCCCATTTTACTGCTGAACTATCTAAAATTTTGGAATGCTTTGTCCAATGGACTAAATCCTTTGAAGAAAAAGCATCGAAAAAAACTTGTTTCTCATAAGGAGCAGAAAAAGTGGGATAAACCCAATACGTTTTATCAAAAATAATGGCTTCTGGATCGGCATACCAACCTTTAAATATTGGATTATTATTTTTGGTTTGATTCAAATCTTTCGATTGAGCAAAGCTTTTTGAACACAAAATAACAACAAGAAAATAGAATATATTTTTCATACTAAAATCAATTAATTAGACCAGTTATTTGAAGGTTGTGCGTCTACTTTCATTTTTAAAATTCCTCCGTTTCTGATAGCATCCAAGTCGATTGAAAGTTCCTTTAAATTATTTTCATTTAGTTTTACTTCTTGAAGATAAATATTGCTTTTAGAATTGTTTTTCACATCAATAACAAAAGTTTTTGTTTTATCAGATTGTTTGATGGTAACTTTATCAAACAACGGACTTCCGATTTGAAATGACGGATTAATATCGGTCAAACCTTTCACATCAAATAAACCTATGGAAGACATTACATACCAAGCTCCCAATTGTCCTTGATCTTCGTCTTGACCATATCCGTAACCGTGAATTCCTTCTGTTCCGTAAAATTCGTCACAAATGGCGTGTACCCATTTTTGCGTTAAGTAAGGTTTTCCAGAAAAATTAAAAAGCCAAGAAATGTGCAAGTTCGGCTGATTACCATGATTATAAAATCCCGATAATCCAGCGAAAGCATCGATTTTAGTTCCGCCGCCAAATACATTTTTTTGAGATTTTGTAAAAATTTCATTCAAACGTTCGTTGAAAGTATCTTTTCCTAGAGTCGCTACCAATTCTGGAACATTATGAGGCACATAAAATGTATATTGCCAAGCATTTCCTTCCTGAAATCCGCGCCAAGGTTCAGACGGATTAAAATTTTGAATAAATTTTCCGTTAGCATATTTTGGTCTTATAAAAGCGGTTTCTTTATCGTAAAGCAATTTCCAGCCGTCTGCCAGTTTGATGAGTTTTTCATAATCTTTAGTTTTCCCTAATGCTTTTGCAAACTGGGCCACAGCATAAGCGCTATAAGAATATTCTAAAGTATGTGAAGCCGAAAAACCAGAACCTTCTGTATTGGTTTTAAATTCCATATTATCTAAAAACGGAGAATAACCCAACTCTACAAATTGTTTTACATCCATTTTTCCTGCGCCTTCAATTCGGTCTTTCCATTCCAATTCGTTTTTTAAAGCCGCTTCATATCCTTTTTCAACATCAAAATTTCGAATGCCAGAATTGTACGCTGATGCAATTCCAAGTCCAGTAAAATTGGTTCCAACTCCAGAAACATATTTACTATTTGCAATTCCGTCGCCAAGCCAGCCAGCATCTTTATAAACAAGCAATTGCCCTTGAACCCAATCTGCATAATATTCAGGATAAGCCAAAGCCCAAAGTTGCGTTAGATTCCAAAAACCGCCCCAAATAGCGTCTGTATTATAATAATTATACTGAGGTTTTCCTTTTCCGTCAAGCGGAATTTGACCAACTTTTCCATTATTCATCGGATAAGCGCCGTTTACATCGCTTCCTAATCCTCGACCTAAAAGAGCGTGATATAAACCCGTATAGAATTTAATTTTATCATTTTCATTTTTGCCTTCAACTGTTATTCTTCCCAAATAATCATTCCAAACCGTTTGGTTTTGTTTTTTAGCTGCATCAAAATTTAGATTTTTGGCTTCTGTATCAAGATTTAATCTGGCATTAGCAATCGAAGTGTAAGACAATCCGATTTTCACAGTAATCTTTTCATTTTCTTTAGTATCAAAAATGAAATAAACTCCCGCTCCCGCTCCAGAAATTTCTTTTTCTCCCGCTTTAGTCTCTTTTTTATTGAATACTCCAAAACTTGCTGCTTTTTTATCTAAAACGGCCGAAAAATACATTGCTACTTCAGCACCCGTTTGGTATTTCTTTACATATTCTGGAATGGTGATTACATAACCTTCAATTCTTCCGTCTTTAGTAATCGTAACTTTAGAATCTTTAACTGCTCCACTTTCTCCTTGTCTGTTTCCAATGTCAAAAATAATATTAGACTGCGAAGATTTTGGAAAAGTATAGCGTTGAAAACCCACTCTTTTTGTTGCTGTAAGTTCTGCCTTTATTTTATAATCTTTAAGTAAAACCGAATAATATCCAGAGGTAGCATATTCGTCTTTTCGATCAAATCGAGATCGATATCCTTCGTCAGGATTTTCAAGACTTCCTGGATTTGTCTGTAATTTTCCAACCGATGGAGCAAGAACAATTCCGCCAACTTGAAATTCATGCAAACAGGCAAAACCTTCAATAGAAGTATCTCGATCATCATAACCTGTGGCTTCCCAACCGTCTTTATTTCCTAAATGACCGTTGGTTGAAGGTCCAAGTTTTGCTAATCCAAAAGGCATTGCGGCTGGCGTATAAAAAAACCAGCGGCTATGCGCCGTTCCAATATTCGGATTTACGTAATCTGACAACTTTTTTGCAGATTGTTGACTCAAAGCTGGATTACTAATCAAAGAAATAAGCGCTATAAAACCGTATTTTACAAATATTTTTTTCATTATCAATTATTTTAATGAGATTGTAATTCCATCTTTTAGAGTACCTGAAGCAATATATGTTTTGCCTTCAAACAGTAAACTCACATTGATTTTTTGAATTTCATTGCTTTTTCTCTTCCCTTCTACTTTTGCCACTTTCACCAGAACTTTATCATTCTTTTTTTCAGCAGAAAAAGTGATTAAAGTGTAATCTCCTTTTTCAAATCCAAAACCTTCGCCAGCGTCTAAATACAATTCTCCTTTTGCTGTATTTTTTTCATTAAGACAAACAAAAAGACTCAACGGATCAAAAGAATTTTCTCCTGCATTTTGAATAATCTTTCCAGCTGGAATAATAGAACCGCCTTTTATTTTCAGCTTTGCCTGATATTTATCTTGCTTTTCGCCTTCGATCAAGTTTAATTCTTCCCAAATTCCAGAAGGCAGTTTCGGATCTTTTGCAAAAGCAGGAACAACCAACAGATTTTCTCCTAATAAAAAAGCTTGCTCTTCGGCTCTTAAACGTGCATCTTTTCCATCTGCAAAAAATACTGGAGCCATTACTGGAAGTCCAGTTTTAGACGATTCATAAAAAAGCGTGTATAAATAAGGCAACAAACGATAACGACGTTCTAAGGCGATACGAGAAGTTTTCTCGATTTCTGATCCGTAAGCCCAAGGTTCTTTATCATTTGTTCCCGCGCAAGCATGTCCGCGAGCGAAAGGCATAAAAGCACCAAAACTCAACCAATTTGCCCATAAATCGCCATCTGTATTTCCTAAGAAACCTCCAATATCTGGCCCATTAAAAGGCTGTCCAGATAATCCTAAAGTAAGTGACATTGGAACAGAAAGTTTCAAATGATCCCAACCTGCGAAATTATCTCCTGTCCAAGTTGCTGCATAACGCTGTCCTCCCAATAAATTGGATCTAGTAAGAAGAAAAGGTCTTTTTTCTGGATTTGTTTTTAAAATTCCGTTGTAAGATGCTTCAACCATTAAACGTCCGTAAGCGTTGTGATAAAGCAAATGCGAACCTTTCGGTAAATTTCCTCCGCCCTTATGCGGTGTATCGTAAGGCATTGTTCCAAGACGTTTGTCTTCTGGAAAATCATTATCGTTTACGGCAGGTTCATTCATGTCATTCCAAACGCCATCAATTCCTGTGTTCAAGAAATCTTTGTAAAGTTTGCCCCACCAATTTCTCGCTTCGGGATTTGTAAAATCAGGAAAAGCACAATCTCCCGGCCAAACTTTACCGTGATATTCTTCCCCATTATTTTTCATAACCCAAACATTATCTTTCGAACCCGATTGATAAACGCTGTAATCTTTATCTACTTTTACTCCAGGATCAATCATATATACAGCACGAAAACCTTTTTGATGCAGATTGTCATTTAATCTTTTAGGATTTGAAAATCGAATACTATCAAATGTAAAAACGCGATATCCTTGCATATAATCAATATCCATCCAGATTACATCGCAGGGAATTTTCTTTTCTCGAAAAGTGTCTGCAATTTCCATAACGCGTTTTTCGCTGTCATAAGAAAATCGGCATTGATGATATCCTAAAGCCCAACGCGGAGGCAATTTGATTGTTCCTGTAAGTTCAGAAAGTCCTTTTATCACTTCTTGCGGAGAATTTCTATCAATAATGTAAACTCTAAACAAAGCGCCTTCAGAATTGTAAACAATCTCGTCTGAATTGGTAATTAATTCGGCTTTCCAAGTACTGTCGAAAATAATTCCGAATGCAGAACCGTCTTCGCGAACGCCCATAACCCACGGATGTGTTTGATACAATCTTTTTCCGCCTTCAACGCTGTATGCTCCTGTATCGGTATTCCATAATTTAATAGCTTGTCCGTTGCGCAAAAGCGGACCAGTAACTTCTCCGCCTCCATAAAGACTGACGTTTCCTTGAAGTTTTAGAACAGCACTTGCTTTATTATTTTTAAATGAAAATTTTGGAATTAAAGTCCAATTTGCGGGTACTTTTCCTTTTGATTTTGGTTCTGAAGAAAGTATTAATGAAGGCGTTTTACTTTGATCAAATCCTTTCGGAATAAATTCAACAATTCCATTTCCCACCAATGAAGTTTTTTGTAAAGCAACTTCTTGAGCAACAATAACGGTGGAAGAAAGTGAAATAAAGAGAACGGAAAATAAGGTGGTTTTAAAATTCATTGTGGTTAGTTAGTAAATTGAAATGTTATTAAACTATTATAAATCAACACTAACAAAACTACTAAAACGATTTAGTATATTTGTAAAAATGTTGATTTATTTTGTGATTTTAACTTTGAAAGTGTTTCTTAGATGGAAGGAATTTTTAACGGAACTCCCGCAGCTTCTGGCGTTCCAATTACTGGATTTCCATTTTTATCCCATTGTAGTTTTTGCATTCTTGGAGATCTTTTTTCGCCGCAGCCTTCACCCGGATTTGAATTTCCATGATATAAAATCCAATCTTCTTTGTCGTTTGGCGATTTAAAAAACGAATTATGCCCTGGCGCATATACTTTATTTTTGTCAGATTGCTGTAAAATGGGCTGATCTGATTTTACCCAAGCTGAAGCATCTAATAAATTATCTTTTCCAGTAAAAGTCAGCAAACCTAAGCTGTAATTATCTGTCCAGCATCCGCTTGCAGAAAAAACGATAAATACTTTTCCGTTGTGCGAAAGAAATTGCGGACCTTCATTTACATTTACCTGCGCTGGATTTACATCATCATGCAAAGCGCCAAATAATTCCCACGGATTTGTCGGACTAGAAATTCGAACTCGATCTCCGTCAATTTGAGTTGGACTTTTCATTTTGGCTATATAAATATTTTGTTGTCCGTTAGTGTCTCCTTCCCAACCTGACCAAATCATGTACAATTGTTTTTTATACGAAAAAATATTTCCGTCAATTGCCCATTTATCTGTCTTCGCGGCGATTTTTCCTTTAAAAATCCATTCGCCTTTCATCGGATCTTTTGAGTTATTTTCTAAAACATACATTCTGTGCGTTTGGTTAGAGCCGTTATCTGCCGCAAAATAAGCGTACCATTTTCCATCAATAAAATGAAATTCTGGCGCCCAAATTTCAGCAGCGTAATCGGTGTTTTTTGGTGCAATCCAAATCGTTTTCTTTTCGGCGTTTTTTAAATCAGCTAAATTTTTGGTTTTAAAAAGCACCAAACGATCTTGCATCGTATGTGTGTAGTAATAATAGCCATTGTAAAAAGTGCTGTACGGATCTGGACCGTAATCTAAAATGGGGTTTGTAAATGTTTTTTGTGCGAATAAAATAGTATTTCCAACAAAAAATAAAATGATAACTAATAGCTGTTTTATTCTGTAATTTTTTTGGTTCATAGATTTTGGTTTACGACAATTTGTGTCCAGTTTATTTTGGTTTTTGGTTTGATTAATTCGATGGCATTAAAAAAATAACTTTTTAAAATTTCATTTGTATTTTTAAAAATATAAGTAATATTGCAATCGCTGTATCGGTCTATATTTTGAATTCTATCAAAACATTTTTATAATTTTTTATCAATACAATAAATTATCTATTAAAAAAATATCATTTTAATTTTCGACCAAAATAGGATATGACAATAGAATTTTAATCCCATTTCGTGCCACAATTGTGTTCAAATGGTTCAAATTATCTCTTGAAAGTATTGAAAATACAGCTCACAAATCAAAATGCATGCTCATGACACAAGTCGCCAAGCCATTTTTATAAAAATTTTATTAAAACCTTTATCATGCAAAGATTTTTCAAAATTGGAACAATCGTTTATCTTTTGTTTTTTTCAACTACAATTTTTAGCCAGGAATATTATTTCAAACATTATAAAGTAGAAAATGGTATGTCTAATAATACCGTTTTGGCATCACTTCAGGATAAAGATGGTTTTTTATGGTTTGGCACTAAAGATGGTTTGAATCGTTTTGATGGCTATCATTTTAAAACATTTCGAAGCGGAAAAGATCCTAAAACCTCCTTGGGAATAAATTACATTCAATCGCTGCACGAATTCAAAAATTACATTTGGGTCGGAACCGATAAAGGTTTGTATTCATATGATAAAAAACTCGAAAAATTTACTTTCATCAATGAAGCAATTAATAACCGTATCAATGATATTGATAATGATTTCAAAAATAATTTATGGTTTATTTCTATCGGAACATTAATTAAATATAATGTTGACACGAAAGAAACTAGAATGTTTGACGGACGAAATTCTTTCTACGCTACCTCGATTGCTTGCGATAATAAAGGCGGAATTTGGGTTTCTTCTTACGATGATTTATATCATTATTCTGAAGCTACTCAAAGTTTTGATAAAATTACGGTTCAAATGCCTAATAGCACTTTTTCGATTTCGGCTATTTACGCTTTAGACAACAATTCTATTTTAATCGGAACTCGCGATCACGGCATTTATAAATATGATGTTTCGAGCGGAAAAACCACTCCATTTATGACCGGAATTGAAAAACCAGTTTTTGTGCGTCAGTTTAAAAGAAACAAAAATGATTTATGGATTGCCAGCGAATCTGGTGTTTATATTTATAATTTACAATCAAAAAGCGTTCGAAATTTGCGTAAAAGTCCGAGCGATCCTTATGCCATTTCAGACAATGCAGCGTATTGCATTACAATTGACAAAGAAAACGGTATTTGGATAGGAACTTATTTTGGTGGTGTAAATTACCATCAGAAACAATACGATCAGTTTAAGAAATATTTTCCGCGAAAAAGTGAAAATGCCATTGTTGGAAGTGCCGTCCGTGAAATTCATAAAGACAACGCAGGAAATTTATGGATTGGGACTGAAGATGCGGGCGTTAATAAATTTAATTTACAGACTAAAAAGTTCGTCAATTTTCAGCCAGACGGCACAAAATCAGGACTTTCTTTTTACAATATTCATGGCGTTTTACCAAGAGGAAATAAAGTTTGGCTTGGAACTTTTGAACACGGATTAGACGTTATGGATGCTAATTCGGGCAAAATTATTAAACATTACGATCATACTACAAGCAGTTTTAAAAGCGATTTTATTGTTTCTTTTTATGAAACTCCCGAAAAGAAATTGTTTGTAATCACTTCTGTCGGCATTTATTTATATGATGATAAAACCGATAGTTTTACCATTTCTACCGATTTTTCTGAAAGCACGCATTTTACTTGCATGTTTAAAGACAAAGACGGCAATTTTTGGGCAGGATCTTATCGCGATGGGCTTTTTTATTATAACCCGAAAACCAAAGAAAAAGCGGTTTACAGACATGATTTTAAAGATGATAAAAGTATCAGCAATGATTTTATCACGTCTATTTTTCAAGACAAACAAAACAATTTGTGGATTGCGACCGAAAATGGCTTGAATTTATTGGACGTTAAAAAAAGAGAATTTAAAAAATTTACGACCAAAGACGGATTTTCGAGTAATGTAATTTATTCTATTTTGCAAGATGAAAACGGAAATTTATGTATTACGACTTCAAAAGGATTGGTGAAGTTTAATTATAAAACCAAAGCTGTTAAAATTTTTACGACTGCAAATGGTTTGTTGAGTGATCAATTTAATTATAGCTCTGCTTTTCAGGATTCTAACGGAGATATGTATTTCGGAAATCTTAACGGAATGATTAGTTTTAATGCTAAAAATTTCAATTCATACAAATACAATCCGCCGATTTATATTACTGGACTTCAGATTAATAATCAAGATGTTATCGTAAATGATGAAGGTTCTCCGCTTGACGAATCTGTTTCTTACATCAAAAAAATTACCTTAAAAAATGATCAATCCAATTTTAATATTGATTTTGCTGCGCTAAGTTATACCGCTCCAGAACTAACGCAATATTGGTACAAATTGGACGGCATTAGCGACGATTGGGTTTATCTGAATAAAAACAATAAAGTCTTTTTTACCGAACTGCCGTCTGGCGATTATAAATTTAGAGTAAAATCGTTAAGTGCGGGCGGAATTTGGAGTAAAGAAGCTGTTGTTGCCATTACTATTTTACCTCCGTTTTGGGCAAGCAATTATGCTTTTTTTCTTTATTTCTTGCTAATTTCCGGTTGTCTTTATTGGCTTTTGCGTCGATATCATCATATGAATATCAAAGAAAATGACCGAAAAATTGCAACGCTTAATAATGAGAAAGAAAAAGAAATTTATCACGCTAAAATTGAATTTTTTACCAATGTTGCGCATGAAATTAGAACGCCTTTAACTTTGATTAAAAGTCCGTTAGAGAGTTTATTAAAAAGAAGTTACGAATCTCCTGATATTATTCCGAATTTATCTTTAATGGAGAAAAATACTTCTCGCCTTTTAAATTTAGTGAATGAACTTTTAGATTTTAGAAAAACAGAAATGGAAGGTTTAGGTTTGACTTTTGTTGAAACCAATATTTCGGTATTAGTAAAACAATTGCAATTACAATTTACACCGCTAATTGAAGAACGAAACATCAATTTAAAATTAGAATTGGGCGAAAAAAATGTCTACGCTTTTGTTGATGAAGAAGCTATTCGAAAAATTCTAAGCAATTTGATAAGCAATGCCATAAAATATGCCAAAAGTGAAGTTATTATTACCTTGTTTAGAGATGAAAATTCTTTGGAATTTATCGTAAAAAATGATGGAAATTTAATTCCGAAAAGTCTTAAAAATAAAATCTTCGAACCTTTCTTTAGAATCTTAGGTTCTGAAACACAAACAGGAACAGGAATCGGGTTATCGTTGGCACATTCATTAACAGAACTTCATAATGGAACTTTAAAATTGCAGTTTTTAGATGATGCTATGAATACGTTTGTTTTGAAATTGCCACTTCGTCAACAAAGTGAATTTCATTTGTATAAAGACAATTCAGACGTTTTAAAAGAAACCAACGAAGAATTGGAAAATGAAGTTACAGCCAAAAATATCCGTACACAAATTCTTGTTGTTGAAGACAATTTGGAACTACTCAATTTTATGAGCAAAGAACTCGGAAAAGAATACAAAATTTTTAAAGCTGCAAATGGTGAAGAAGCTTTGAAAGTAATTCATAATGAAACCATACACATTGTAATAAGCGATATTACGATGCCAATTATGGACGGAATTGAGTTGTGCGATCGCATAAAATCTAACCTTGAAACAAGTCATATTCCTGTTATACTTTTAACGGCTTTAACCGCTGTGCAATCCAGAATTCAAGGTTTAGAATCGGGTGCAGATGCGTATATCGCTAAACCATTTTCAATGGATTTTATTTTGGCTCAAATCACTAATTTATTATCTAATCGAAGACACTTAATGGAGCATTATGCAAGTTCTCCTTTGTCACATTTAAAAACAATTGCGCATAATAAAATCGACGAGGAATTTATTAAAAAATTAGATGACATTATAAATCAAAATATGGCAGATACGAATCTAAGTGTCGAATCTTTGGCAGATATTTTGCACATGAGCCGTTCTACTTTGTATCGTAAAATAAAAGACATTACGAATTTAAGTCCAAACGAATTGATTAATAACGCACGTTTAAAGAAAGCTGCAGAATTACTGCTTTCTGGAAAATATAAAGTTTATGAAATTGCCGAAATTGTAGGTTATAATTCGCAATCGAGTTTTAGCAGAAATTTCCAAAAAAGTTTTTCTATGTCTCCATCAGAGTTTGTTAACAACGGAAAAACAACATCTAAAGAATAAAATATTTAATATGGTTTTGATACCAGACTTATAAGCGAACTATATAATAGTTTGATTTGCAATTGAAAAGTGATAATTTAAAATTTATATTTTTGATTATCACTTTTTTTTGAGGTGAAATTATTTTCAATTAATTCTATCTTAAAACCCAAATCCTTTGCGGTGCTTACAGTTGCATCTGCATGCATGTTTTCTTTCATTCCTGCAATTGTTAAATGTCCAATTCCATTTTCTTTTAAATATTCAAATAAACCTGTTTCTACAAAACTGTTCGAATTATTTTTTACAAATATTTTTTCTTCTTGATTTGGTGCAACATCTTCAAATATTTCAGCTCCAAAAGTTCCAGCTATAAAATGTGATGCATTTTTGTTTAACGCTATATGCTGTATATGAATAATTGGTTTTCTTTTCTTTCTAAAAGTTTCTAAAGCTTTTTTAGCATTATAAGCGGCTTCATAACTTCCTGTAAGTTCCATTTTTCCTTTGTAGAAATAATCATTTTGTATTTCGATTAGCAATAATACCGTTTTAGTATATTTTCTTTTTAGCTGTTGTATATTTTGTTCCATAGATAAAAGCAGATGAGCGCACTTCAATTTTCATTTTGAACATTGTCTGTGTTGATCATTTAAAATAAAATTTTAACTATTAAATTTCGAATGCGAAGCTACTATTTTGAACAAGTGAAATTTTTTAAACTCTTTTCATATTAAGCAATAGATAAAATATTCACTCAAAAAAAAGAATTAATAAATTAAAAATCAATCACATATAAAAAACTCGTTTTTAATTAGAAAAATACCGCTTTGGAGGAAAAATTGAGTTTAGCAAAGTATGCTATTGAATTATTTAAAACTTATAATTTAAAATTGTTATAAAATTATTTAAGTAGTAGAATTGCAAAAAATATTCGATAGCTTACCAACTCTAAATTCTAAATGATACTAAACCATTTTAAACAAGCCAGAAAATAACACAAAAGGCTTTAATTTAAATTATTTTACATGCACTTGAAATCTATTACGCTTCTTATCACATTTATAATATCGCAGCAATTTGCCTATTCGCAGAAATCCTTCGAAAAAATCTATCTAGAAACTTATCAGGTTTTATTGGGTACAAATCCTAAAAAAGCATTAAGCAACACTGATCTTTTATATAAAATTGCCGAAAATAATGCAGATAGAGTAAAATCACGAATGCTGAAAGCCCAAATTTTATATCAATACGGCGTTCATAAGGAAGCTATTTTTGCATTAAAACAAGCAGACAGTTTAGCTTCTTTAGACAAAGATTATGTCGCACAAAGTAAAGTCTACGGATTTTTAGCATCGCTGTATCGCGAAAATGAAATTTACAACCTCGGAAAAATCTATTTACAGAAAGCGATTGAAGTAAGTAAAAAGATTGAGAATAAAAACGAGAGATACCGTTTTCAGGGAAATTTATCTCAGGAAATGGCATATTATGATATGTATGATTCTAATTATCAAAAAGGAATTTCTAATCTTAAAAAAGGGATTCAGTATTTTGAAAAAGCAACTTCTACCACCGACAAAAATTATCAAATAGCCATTAACGACGAACTTATTGCCCAAAATTATCTATCATTAAAAAAGGCTGATTCGGCTTTATTTCATTATGAAAGAGGATTAAAAGAACTTAAAGCCTCTCTTTTATATGATAGCCCTTTACAAGGTTTTTTTTATAATGGAATTGCAAATGTTTACGCTTCCATAAATAATCGAAAGCTGGCAACTCTTAACTATAAAAAAGCAGAACAAATTGCAGAAAGCTCAGACTATTCTGCTTTAAAACAGGAAGTATATAGCTCTTTAATGGACTTTTATAAAAAAACGGATACCAAAAAGTATGTTTTTTATAATGAAAAGAATTTGAAATTAATACAAGCCGAAAAAGATAACAGAAAAGAGATGTCAGATGATTTGATTCAATCTATGGAAAAAAAACATCTTAAAAGTGAATCTCAATACCAAAGAAACAAATTTGTTATTATCGGTATTTGCATATTCTTTATATTGGTTACAATTGCTTTTTACTTTTACAAAAGAAAACAAGATCATAAAAAAATCAGGGTTTTTATTAAAAATAGCAAACGAAGCTCTATAACAGAAATTAAAATACAGCCAAAAAAGGATTTAGAAAAAGAATATATTTCTGAAGCAACAGAAAATAATATTTTAATAAAAATTAAAGAAATAGAAAAGTCTCATTTTTATCTGAATAAAAACCTGTCATTAAATTCAGTAGCGGCAGAGCTCAATATAAATCATCGCTATCTTTCGTATGTAATTAATAAACATAAATCTAAAGATTTTGCCAGTTATATAAATGAATTACGAATAAATTACATTGTTGACCGATTAAAAAATGATGCTAGTTATTTAAAATATAAAATAAGTTTTCTCGCTGAGGAGGCAGGTTTTGCATCGCACAGTCGATTTACCATTACATTCAAAAAAATTACTGGAGTTTCTCCCGTAACCTTTATCAATTATCTTCAGAATCATCCAAACGAAGAAAAATTAAGTTGATCGACTTATTTAAACAACAAAAAAAAAGCAGTCTGAAATCAGATCTGCTTTTTTTGTTTTTCTAGCTATATTATTTTAATTCTTTGATTTTAATACTTCTAAAACTTACTTCGTTACCATGATCTTGTATTAAAATATGTCCTTTTGGTGCTTCTCCAAAATCTGGCCAGATTTTGTATTTACTTTGCGCAACCAAATCACGAAAGGCTTGTGAACCTCTTTCATATTCTAATACTTTTACACCATTTAGATAATGTTCAACATGATTATTAGGATATACAATTACTCTTCCTGTATTCCAATTTCCAGGTTTACGGAAAAAGCGTTTTATTTTTTTTGCTTTAATTAAATCATAAAGAGAACCAAGTGTACGATTGCCATCTCTACCCAATTTTGCGTCTGGATGAAGATCATCGTCAAGTAATTGATATTCTAAACCTATTGCAGAACCTTTACTCTGCTCATTTAATGTTACAAAATATTTTATACCGCTATTGGCTCCGTCAGTTAGTTTAAAATCAAATGATAAATCAAATGCTGCAAATTCCTTTTGAGTTACAATATCTCCTCCGTTAGTAGATTCATCACCATTTGATGCCATAACTTGCAAGATGCCATCTTTTAATCTCCAGCCTTTTTCGGGAAAAGTATTTTTATGAGCGCCAATCCATCCGTTTGTGGTTTTTCCATCAAACAATAACTTCCAACCATTCTCTTGCTCGTATGGCGTTAATTTATTTGGAATTAGACCCGCCACATAAACTCCTTTTGGAAAAGGAAGTTCTTTTATATTTTTTGTTTGAAGTCTGATATTCTTCCAATAAATTTTAACTCCTGCATCTTGAGGTTTGCCGATAGCATGAACTTGAAGTGCAATAATTCCTTCGTTTGCCGACAAGGAATCAACTAAAAAAGAAACTGGCTGATCGTCAAGCCATGTTTTTACCTTCTGACCAATACATTCTATGCGGACTTTGTGAAAAACGTTTGGAGTAAAAAGTATTTGACCTTTTGGATTGTTTGATACAGGATAAAGCCATTCTCTTCTTCCTTCATCATAAATTCCGCCGCTCCATTTTCTTGAAGTCGGATCTACATCATATTGATAACCATATACTTTTCCTTTTCCGTCATTGGCTTTTGGGTCAAAATTACTTTTAAACTGTACACCAGAATTAGTAATTGTATCTGTCATCATGGTTTCCATTTCCAATACAAAATCTCCCGTTATACGTTTATCAGATGCCAGAAAAGAATTTGGCGATTTATCGACTGTAGTTCCAACGATCATTCCGTTTTCTACGCTATAAGAAGCTGAACCTGTGAGCTGTTTCCATCCATTTAGTGTTTTTCCGTCAAACAATGACTGCCAATTACCCGACTGCGCATTGCAAATTATTCCTGTAAATAAAAAAATGATTGTTGCAATTTTTTTCATTCTATGTTGGTTTAGATATTAGTAAGATTAAATTCAGGTTTCCATTTTTGAATGGAATCTTCATATAGTGATTTATTCATTAAATGTACACAGAAAGCGGTAGTAGCGCCTGTAAAAACATTTGATGCTGGTAAACTTCCTTCATTAATCGTTTTATAAAATTCCTGAAGCGCGTACCAGCTTCCGTCTTTCGATTTCTCTTTCAAAATTGGAATTCCTCCATCGTTATTCCATTCAATTTTTGTGGCGCCCGTAACACCATCAACAACTTCAAGTTCTTTTCTTGTATTTTTTTCGGGAAAGAAAACACCCTCATCTACCAATAATTGGATAGTACCTTTTGTTCCTTTTATCTTAAATAAATAATCGTCTTTTGCATTACTGCAAGTTGCGCCAAAATTTCCAATCATACCTTCTTTGCTGTATCGCAGAATAGTTTGAACGTTGTCAAAAGTTTCTCTTCCATCTTTATAATAATCAATTCCACCAGTTCCAAGTATTTCGTCTGGATGCGTATTGAATGCCCAGTTAATAAAATCAACCTGATGAGATAGCAATTCAGCTGGTAAACCTCCCGAATATTCTTTATACATGCGCCAGTTTATCTGCCTGTCAGTACAGCCTGAAGGAACTGGTCTTCGCCAACTCGCATTACGATCCCAACGACAATCAATTTGTATAACCTTGCCTAGGTAACCTTTGTCAATCATCTCTTTTACTTTAAAATAAAGTGGCGTGTATCTGTATTGATGCCCAACTTGCAGTACTTGTTTTGGATGCTGTTTCATTAAATTAACCAAAGCAAGCGCCTGATCTGCATCATAAGTCATTGTTTTTTCGAGATAGACATGTTTTCCTGCTTTAATTGCAGCTGATGCAATTTCGTAATGAAGATATAATGGCACGGCAATAATTACTGCATCTATTTTTTTGTCATCCAAGACTTTACGGTAATCAGATTCGTAATTTAAATTACTTGTTTTGTTTATATTTTTTGCCTGATCGAGTCTAAATGGCAAAACATCACAGACTGTCTTTAGCGTAAAATCATCAGGCATCTCTTTAAGAACAAAACTTAATCCGTTTCCTCTGTCTCCACATCCGATAACAGCAACAGAAATATTCTTTTTTTTCCCATTTAAAACTGCTGCCTGTAAAATCTGCTGATGCAGTAGTAAGCCTGTTGTAAATAAGCCTGTCTGGCGTATAAAATGTCTGCGTTTCATGTGGTTTATTAATAATAGTTAGTCATTTTTTAATTTTAAAAAAGCACTGCTCGCTTTTCTAGAAACTGTTCCAGAATTATTTCTATAAATAAAATAAGCAGCAATATTTTTTCTTTTTTCTACAAAATCAAGCGCTTTTTCAAGTCCCATCAGCATGAGCGCATTATCGTAAGCATCAGCAGTTATAGCATCTTCTGCAAATACCGTCACACTAATAAGCTCGTTATTTTGCGGATAACCAGTCTTTGGATTGATAATGTGTGTAATCTTATGTCCATTACTTTCATAATATTTTCTATAGCTTCCAGATGTTGTGACAGCTCCTTTATTTAAATTGATAATTTCATTAAATGGCTGAAGATCAAATTCATCTTCTGAAGGCGATTCAATTCCAATTTTCATTTTTTCTCTAGAAGGCTGTTTCGTTCCCTTTACCCTTATTTCGCCTCCTAATTCTACAACATAATTATTGATGTGATATTTTTCTAGTAAATCTGCTAGAATGTCAACACTATAACCTTGGGCTATACCATCGAGATCCATTTTTACGCATGGCTTTTTCTTAGAAAGATAATTTCCTTTCAATTCTAATAATTCGGTATTTACGCAGTTTAGAAGTGAAAGTATTACAGAATTATCTGGAATGCTTTTTGTTTTCGCAATGCCAAAACCCCAAGCTTCTACTAAAGGAAAAACTGTTATATCAAAAAGTCCTTTAGTTTCTTTATTTACGATTATTGATTTTTTAACGACCGCAAGTAAATGATCATCTAATACGATACCTTTTTCTGAATTATTAAACTGATTTATTTTTGAATAGCTTTTGTATAATGAAAGCGAACTGTCTAACTCAATTAATTTTTCATCAATCAATTTCTTTGTTACGATACTGTCTTTTCCATAATATACAATACTATAGGTTGTACCTTGAGCTTTACCAGTAATAGTGTATCTATTCCATTCATCAGGACAAAATGAGGTCAAGCTGACTAGAAAAACAATTAAGATCAATGATTTATTTAATAGAATATTTGTCACCAGTAAATAATTAATTTGATTTTTTATTCAAGTGTTACAAAAAAATTACACTTTATAAAATTGCTCCCATTCTTTACGCGGCGGCGGTCCGACAAGAAGTTCATTCGCATTTTTACTGCTGGTGATTATTTTATTTTTTCTATCAAAAACAATCTTTTCACCAGTCCATTGCGCTAAAACTCCAAGGCAAAAAACTTGGCTTAAAGGTCCAGCAATTTCAAAAGGCGAACGTGTTTTTTCTTCTCCTTTACATGCTTTTAGAAAATTAGCAAAATGATTGGATGTGCTTTCAGGAACAAAAGGCAAGCGTGAAGCCATTTCTTTTGCTTTCTCTTCGGGAATAATTGACAAAGTACTTCCGTGCGAACCTCCTTTAAAAGTCAAATCTTTACTATAGATAATTTTACCTGGATTCAATTTAGCTGGTAAAACAGCACCATTGCTTGGCGGTGGTATATTCGGATCTAATCCTTGTTCTCCATAACCTGAAGGTATGGGCGGAAGATTATCAACACCATCGTACCATTTTATTTCAACAGGCGGTTTAGTATCTCTTTTCGGAAATTTAAATGATAGCGTTGTCGACATTGGAAAGAAAAAATCATTATGTCCATCTAATTTTATTGGATCAACTTCATAAGGAAGTCCAAGATCTAAAAACTGATGAGCTGTATCCAAAATATGCGCTCCCCAATCTCCCAATGCTCCCATTCCAAAATCAAACCAGCATCGCCATTGACCGTTTACAAATTCTTTATTAAATTGATGTCCATAGGTTTGCATTTGCCAAATATTCCAATCTAATGTACTTGGTATAGGTTCAGCTGGTGGAAACGATTTAATTTTAGGATCCCAACCGTGCCAGCGTCTAGGCGAATTCATGTGAGCAGTAATAGCAGTTACATCTTTTATAATTCCTGCATCTGTCCAAGCTTTAAACTGAAAATAATTAGCCTCAGAATGTCCTTGATTTCCCATTTGGGTTACAACTTTCGGATGTTTTTTTGCCGCTTTCATCATCAGTTCGACTTCATTAAAAGTACGTGCCATTGGCTTTTCTACATAAACATGTATGCCAAGATTGATTGCCATCATTGTAATCGGAAAATGAGAAAAATCGGGAGTACCAATGCAAACTGCTTCTATCTGATTTCCCATTTTATCAAACATCTGTCTGAAATCTTTAAATCGAGGCACATTAGGAAATTGCTTTAATATTTCTAAAGTTTGAGGCGCTTCCATATCAACATCACAGAGTGCAACAATATTTGCTAATCCTGTATTGTATAGTTCACGAATTATATCTGCTCCGCGATTCCCTATTCCGACACAGGCAAGATTTACTTTATCTGCAGTTCCTCTAGGTATTTTTAATTCATTTGAAAATAATAGCCCAGGAACTACGGCAGCAGCGGCTGATGCTAATAAAGTATTGGTTAAAAATTTTCTTCTAGAATAATCATAGTCTGACATATATTTTAGTTTTTTAGATAGTTCAAAAGCAATGTAATTTGTAAACAATCAGGAATCGGTTTTTAACTTGTCAAGAACCGTAAATATGGATTTTTAAATGGTTGTTTCTGTATAATATGTGAATCCATTTTTAAAGCAATTTTATAATCGTATGACAGAATTTTGAAACGATTCATTTTAAAATTAAAAAATGGCTTGAAACAAATATACTAAATCGATTGAGCCAACATGTCTCATTTTTAGTACAAATTGTTTCATTTAGCCATTATTACTTTGCATTTTCTTTTAAAATTGCGCTAAATTGAAAAAATCTAATCGTAGATTACTGAACCGTATTTTCTTTTTCAAGCATCATATACTTTTTAATTTCATCATTTGATAATTTAGGGTTTGCTCCTTCTTGTCCAGCCACTAAAGCTCCAACAGCGCAAGCATAATTCAATGATTTTTGAGGAGATTTACCTTTTAATAATCTTGAAATTAATGTGGCTAAAAAAGAATCTCCCGCTCCAACCGTATCAACCACTTGAATGAAGTACCCACTATTGTAATAATATTTTCCTTCGTAGTATAAAACGGCACCAAATGCTCCTTTTGTAATACAGATTTTACTGGTTTTCGTTTTTTCTGCTATAAATTTAATATTCTGTTCAAAAGAATTATAAGGCGATTTTAAGTTTCGGCTTACTTCCCATAATTCTTCATCATTAAGTTTTATAAAGTCCGCTTTTGACATTAATTCTAAAAGTACTTCAGTTGTATAATACGGAGCTCTTAAATTGGCATCTAAAACTTTGAATTTAGCTTTTTCAAGCAAAGTCATTAAAGTTGATCTTGAGATTTCATCTCTGCAGATTAAACTTCCAAAAATAAAAGCGTCAGATTCAGAAACCTCTCGAATAATAGTATCAATAAGCATTACTTTGTCCCAAGAAGAAGGATACATGATATCGTAAGAAGCATTTCCTTTTTCGTTAATCATTACATTTACAACTCCTGTTTTATAGTTCTCATCTTTTTGAATAAACTCTGAACTAACATTTTTCTCTTTTAAAAAAGAAAGAATTTCATTTCCGGCTTCATCATTCCCAATTCGGCTTATCATCGATGTAGTTACACCTAAAGCGTTCATGCGCAATGCAACATTCAATGGCGCTCCACCAATTTTCTTGTGCGTTGGGAAAACATCCCATAAAACCTCACCAAAACACACCGCCTTCAAACTATTATTTTTAATCATTTTTTTAATATTAAAAATTCAAGGGCAGCTTAAAATACAGCTTGCCCTTGAATCAATTACTACTTACAACCAAATGGTATTTTCTACATAAAATTTCTTTTGCACTATTAATAACCCGGATTTTGTTTGTAAACTCCTTGGCTAAAATTGATTTGTTTTAAAGGAATAGGGCAATATTCTTCTTTCTGCGCATCAAAAAAGGCATCTTGATAATACGTTCGTTTTGTTTTTTCTCCAGTATAAAACTGATTCAAAACCTGATCTGTAACACCCCAACGAACAAGATCAAAAAAGCGGCTTCCTTCCATTGCCAATTCTAATCTGCGTTCCCAACGCATTGCTTTACGGGCAAAATCTTGTGTCCAGTTGCAATTCGTTCCGTCAACATAAAGATCAACTTTAAAGTTATTGGCATACGGAAGTCTTCCTGTACTTTGAGCGGCTCTTTTTCTGATTTCATTAATTAATGGCAAAGCTTCAGCTTGTCTTCCTAATTCAATTAAAGCTTCGGCACGCATTAAAATCACGTCGGCGTAACGAATTTGAATTCTATTTTTTGAATTTCCATAAAACGGATCAATATTGACAAAACAACTACAGCTTGGCGCAACGTTTTCTTTTAAAGAAGCAAAATATCCGTATGTTCCTGGAGAACGAACCCAAGCTTCAACATATACATATTCTGGATCATATTTATAAGGCAAACCAGGCATTGCAACCGTATGATACAATCTTGGATCGACCGTATTGGCATTTCTGTTTTTATAATCAAAATCTTGATTGTTGTAGGTATCAAACTGCGGAAGTCCATTTGCTCCTGTTTTAAAAGCATTTACTAAGTTTTGACTTGGTTTATGAAAATCGCAACATCCTAAACCTTGTGGAGTTGAAAGCACATCTGAGAAATTTAATCTTCCGTAAAGCGTTCCGTCATTATCAGAAAACTGAATAGAGAAGATCGATTCTTGACCATTTTCGTAACTTCCTGGTAAAAAATTATTCGCAAAATCAGGTTCCAAAGTTGCTTTTCCAATCACTTTATCTGTCGCAGCAATTACTTGCTCTAAATGTGCTGCATTGGTTCCTGTAACTTTAAAATTATCATCCTGTGTATACGCTTGATACAAACGCGTTTTGGCTAAATACGCATTCGCTGCTTTTTGAGTCGCACGCCCCACTTGCGGTTGTGTTTCTGGTAAAACATCGGCTGCAGCCTGAAAATCTTCTGCAATTTTATTCCAAAGTTCTTCGTTTGAAAGCGCTACGTTTGAAATCGTTTTGTACTCTTCAACCGGAATATCTTCTGTAATATAAGGCACATTTCTAAACATGATTTTCAGCATAAAATAAAAATGTCCTCTTAAAAAACGCATTTCTGCAATACGTGTTTTTTTCAACGGAAAATCGGCTTCTGAGATTTGTTCCAAAGCTTTCAAAGCTTTATTAGCTCTTCCAACTCCAACATAACTGTTGTACCAAAAAGTATCTAGTTCTCCAAAATCTGGTCGAATGTTATTGGAAACTTCAAAAAAGTGAAAAACCTGAATATCATTTGTGCCACTTCCGCCTTTGTAGGCATCGTCTGAACGAACATTACCAAAAGGCCACAAACTATAAGGCGAATCGTAATGATCGTTTCCTAACTGCGCATAAGCGGCATTCATAAAACCTTCAATCGTTTCGGGCGTTACAATATCGTCTTCTGATAAAACGCCTCGAGGATTATTTTCTAAAAAATCGGAACAGGAAGCGAATAAAGCCATCACTAAAAACCCTGTTATATATAGTATTTTTTTCATTTTTCTAAATCTTTGATTATAAAGTAAAATTAAGCCCAGCAGTAAAAGTGGTTGGCTGTGGATATCCAAATCCAGCATTTTCTGGATCAACTCCAGTAAAGTTTTTAGCATCTAAAATCAATAAATTTTGTCCGCTGATATACAATCTGAAACTTTCCATATTCATTTTCTTCAACAAATCTTTTGGCAGATTGTAACCCAATTGTAAAACTCTAAGTTTAAGATAACTTCCGTTTTCAACATAATAAGTTGAAAATCTGTTTTCTGCATTTCTGTCTACCGTTGTTAAAGCTGGAATTGTCGAATTTGGATTATCAACTGACCAAGCATTCAACAATCGTGTTCCTTTATTTGATCCAACATCATCAACACTCCAAAAATCGGTTTGATATTTCGTATTGTTAATGACATCTACATTTCCTGTTCCTTCCCAAAAGGTTGTGAAATCAAAGTTTTTATACGATAAATTCAAGTTGATTCCATATTGAAATCCAGGATTTGGATTCCCGATCCAAGTACGATCTTTATCTGTGATTTGTCCATCTCCATTAAGATCTTTGTAACGAATTCTTCCTAAACCTTTTCCTTCCTGAATTGGCGAATTAGTAACCTGATCTTGCGTTGTAAATAAACCGTCTGTTACATATCCGTACATCGAATTAATTGGACGACCTAAGATATTATCGTTTAATCCGTCGCCGCCGTAATTATTTTTAACCTCATCTGGCAATTGCGTAATCTTGTTTTTGTTTGCCGAAATATTTGCCGAAACATCATATTTCAATCCAAATGAAGTTTCATCTTGGTATCCTAAAGAAAATTCCCAACCTTTATTTTCCATAGACGCACCGTTTACCCAACGGTTTCCTCCTTCTCCAATAACTCCTAAATAAGCTGGAAGAACCAAAATATCTTCTGTTTTTTTGATGTAATAATCAATCGATCCTGATAATTTTTGTTTGAAGAATCCGAAGTCTAAACCAACGTTTGTCTGCGTTGTTGTTTCCCATTTTAAGTCATCGTTTCCTGACTGTGTCGCGATAAAACCTGACGGAAGCAAACCGTTTCCGTTTCCTGCAATATCGTAGGCTGTTCCGTAAGAAGTTGCCCAAGTCGGACTTCCGCCTGCATAAGTTGCCAGATAAAGTGAATAAACTGCCGTGTTACTAATTTCCTGATTACCCGTTTGTCCCCAACCTGCTCTTAATTTTAAATCGGAAATAGCTGTGATTTTATCTTTTATAAAATTCTCGTTGCTGATTCTCCATCCTCCAGAAACTGCTGGAAAAGTACCAAACTGATTGTTTTTACCAAATCTTGAAGAACCGTCACGACGAATTGTAGCCGAAAGTAAATAACGATTATCAAATTCGTAATCTGCTTTTCCGAAATAAGAAAGCAAAGAATAAACAGTTGAAGTTCCGCTTGTGAAAGATTCTCCAGTTCCTGCATCTGGATACATATAATCTGGCGTTTCTATCAAGAAATCGTTTTTACGCAAAGTCGTTGTATCGTAAGTATCTTTATACATTTCGGTTCCAGCCATCAAATTCAAATTGCTTTTCCCAAAATTCAAACTATAAATTGCTGTGTTTGTCCACGTCCATTTATCGCTTACAGATTGGTCAATGGTAACAGAAGTCTGGTCGTTTTGCAAATAACCCGATTTGTAGCTTCTTTGTAAAGTACGTTTTTTATAAAATCCATAATCCATTCCGAAACTGGTTTTTATATGAAGATTTTTAATGATTTCTAAATCAGCATAAGCGTTTCCAAAAAGACGCAAATAATCGTATTTGTTGTCTTTATTATATTCTAAAAGACGAACAGGATTTTGTCTGTCATTCATTCCGCCAACTGGTCCGCCCCAGCCTATTCCGTCAACAGTACGAATCGGAATAATTGGAAGTGCACGAAGCGCTGGATCTAAAACGCCTGGATCTGTAACTTCATTGGTACGGTTTAATGTGAAGTTTTCTCCAATAACCAATCTTCCATCAAAATATTTATAAGAACCATTCATTCTAGCAGAAATTCTCTCAAAATCGGTTGTTTTTACTACACCTTCATTTCCATAATAACCCAACGAGAAAACGTAGCTTCCTTTATCTGAACCATTTGAAACAGACAAATCATAAGATTGTGCTACTCCAGTTTGAGAAACCGCATCGTACCAATTGGTATCTGCAGATTTCAACGTTTTTTCTGCATCTAAATATTCTGGAATAATGACTCTGTTTAATTGCGCTTTACCATTCACATTCGCCCAATCAAACTGATAACGAACATTATTGCTGTTCGGATCTAAACCATCATTAATATTCGCCTGCCACAACGCTTGCCCAAATTGATTGGCATTCATTACATCCAATTTATTAGAATAGCTTGAAAGCGAAGTATAAGTGCTGAAATTAATTCTCATTTTACCTTCTTTTCCTTTTTTGGTGGTCACGATAATCACTCCGTTTGAAGCTCTAGAACCGTAAATACTCGCAGATGAAGCATCTTTTAAAACCTGAATCGATTCTATGTCATTCGGATTTAATTCATGCAATCCTGATTTCGTCGGCATTCCATCAATTACATAAAGCGGATCTGTATTGTTTAATGTTCCCACTCCGCGAATTACCACTTTAGTATTTGCACCACTTGGCGAACCATCGGAAGAAACTTTTACTCCCGCAATTCTTCCTTGCAAAGCTTTAATTGGGTTGGGTTCAGGTTGTTTCATCACTTCTTTCATACTTACAACAGCAACCGCTCCCGTAATATCTGTTTTCTTTTGTTTTGAATAACCTGTTACAACAACTTCATTCAATTGATTGTTATCAACTTTTAAAGTTATATTGAACGTTTTTTGTCCATTTACAGGAATTGACTGCGGAGCATATCCAATAAAAGAAACTACAATAGTAGCATTTGAAGCTATATTTTGGAAAGAAAAAATTCCGTCAAAATCGGTAGCCGCACTAGTGTTTGTTCCAGCAATAGTTACAGTCGCGCCAGGAAGAGGCATTCCGTCATCTGAGGAAATTACCGTTCCTTTTATTTCGATTTCCTGAGCCGACATGAGCAGCGCTGGAAAAAAGAAAAATAGAAAATAAATAATTTTACTTTTCATAAAGTATTAGTTTTGGTTTATAGATAGTTGGTTAAATACAAGATTAGAAATTTCAATTCCTTGGTTTGAAGAAGCTGAAATCGAGTTAAATGGCTGGTTTAGGAAAAAGATTTCGGTCATTACTTTTTCGCCATTGTTGTAAAATATTTCTATTGAAGTTTTGTCGAGAACCACTTTAAAAGTCGCCTCTTTTTGATTCTTTTCTAATTTTGCTTTATGCACAATCGAAGCAAATTTTTCAGAAAAGTCAATTTTCCCTGCTTTTGTACGATCTACAAATAAGTAGTTTTCTGCGTTATTTAATCCGAAAGTTAAAGATTCGCCGATTGAATTTGAAAGTGTAAAACTGTAGGTATCTTGCTTTAAGTTTTTTAAGTCAAAACTGATAATGGCTTGTCTTAAATCTATTTTTTCAGCTTTAAAAAGTTCCAGTTTCTCTTTTCCTTTTAAAGTTTTGTTTTGAATAGTTTTTGAAACATATTTATTAATTTCCTTAACCGGATTGCTAATTAAACTGTAATCATTTCCTTTTTTGACTAATTGCATTTCACGCGGCGTTGTCATACTGCTTCTCCAAGCATTTGTTGGCACACTTCCGCCATAATCCAAACTTACCATCCAGCCAATAAACAATCGTCGCCCGTTAGAAGTTGGAATATTATTCCATGTTACGCCAGCATAATTGTCTTTTCCGTAATCTATCCAAACGGCTTTTTCTCTTTTTATTCTTTGTTCAAAATTAGCATCTACAGTAAATTGTTTTCCATCAAAATCTCCCACATAATATTGTGTTCCAGAACCTCCGTTTGCCGCTCCCTGACCTAAACTTTGCAATAAAACCCATTTCTTTTCATTGGTTCCTTCAACTTTAATTTGAAAGAAATCTGGACATTCCCAAACACTTTCGTGCGCTCCAAGATCTCTTCCAAATTCTGATAAAAACTGCCAGTTTTTTAAATCTTTAGAACCATAAAAATGATCTCGGTCTGAAGCAGCGACAACCATTATCCATTGTTTACGAGCTTCGTCCCAAGAAACTTTTGGATCACGAAAATCACGAATTCCAGGATTTTTTACAACAGGATTTCCTGCGTCAAACTTCTTATAGGTAAATCCGCCATCGGTAGAATAGGCAATATCTTGCTGTTCGGTATCCAGTTTTCCGTCTTTGCCTTTTTCCATATCGTGCAAAGTGTAAATGGCCACAATTGGCGCTTTACCATCTTTTCCAAAACCAGAAGTATTTTGTGTATCGACAACGGCACTTCCAGAAAAAATATATTTTTCTTTATCCGGATAAATGGCAATTGGCTGCTCTTCCCATTTTATCATGTCTTTGCTAATTGCATGTCCCCAGTGCATTGGTCCCCAGACATTTTTTTCTGGATAATGCTGAAAATATAAATGGTAATAACCGTCGGCATAAAACATTCCGTTTGGATCATTCATCCAGCCTTTTTTTGGCGTGAAATGAAAGTTTGGTCGGTATAATTCTGTTTCTGTAATACTTGCAACTGGCTTGTTTTGTGCTATTACAGAAGATACACCAGTACTTGCTAAAAGAAATAGTGTAGCACTGTAAATTCTAAATGATTGTGATGTGGTTAATCTCATTTTGATATTTTTTTGGTTGATAATTAGTAGCTGTAAATTTTCAGAAAAGAGCATAAAAGGTCGGAAAGCATTACACTTTCAAGTGGTTATTCGACTGATTTATGATTTTCTAACGAAAAGAAAATAATTTAGATGTTTCTTTTAATTCCTTTTCAAAACATCTAATTTTTGAATTAGTAAATTATTGACTTCGATTTTTTCTTTAGAAGAAACTGAAAGTGATGTAAATGGTTTTTCTAAGAAAAAGATTTCCGTCATTACTTTTTCGCCATTATTATAGAATATTTCAATTGAAGTTTTATCTAAAATAATTTTGAAAGTGGCTTCCTTTTGATTTCCATTTAAAAAAGCTTTACTAATAGTTGCCGCAAATTTGTCCGAGAAATCATTTTTTCCTGCTTTTGAACGATCAACAAATAGATAATTTTCTTTATTATTTAATCCAAATTTTAAAGATTCTCCATCAGAATTGGAAAGCTCAAACGTGTAATTTTCGGGTTTTAAATTTTTCAACTCTAAACTTACAATGGCTTGAGTTAAATCTGCTTTTCCATTTTCAACTAAAGTATAATTCTCTTTTCCTTTTAAAGCTTTTGTTCTAATAGTTTCCGTAATATAATAATCAAGTTCTCTAACTGGATTACTTATTAAATTGTAATAATTCCCCTTTTTTACCAACTTTAATTCTCGGGCAATTGTGGTACTGCTTCTCCAAGAAGTTGTTGGAACTTGTTGTGCATATTCCCAGTTAGACATCCATCCGATAAATAATCTTCGCCCGTCTGCACTTGGAACATTATTCCACGTCACTCCTGCGTAATTATCTTTTCCGTAATCTGCCCAAACGGCTTTTTCATTTTCTAATCTTTTAGCAAAATCAGAATCAAGTTTGAATGTTTTTCCATCAAAATCTCCAACAAAATATTGTACTCCAGAACCTCCGTTTGGTCCGCCAGGATTTAAGTTTTGAATTAAAATCCATTTGGTTTCCTTAGTTCCTTCAACTTTGATCTGAAAGAAATCCGGACATTCCCAAACGCCGCCGTGAGCTCCAATGTTTTTTCCAAACTCAGATAAAAATTCCCAGTTTTTTAGATTTGATGATTTATAAAACTGTGCTCGGTCCTGCGCTGCCAAAACCATAATCCATTGTTTGTGCGTTTCATCCCAAGTTACTTTTGGATCACGAAAATCTCTAATTCCAGGGTTTTTCACGACAGGATTTCCTTCCTCAAATTTCTGCCATGTAAAACCATTATCGTTAGAATAAGCGATATCTTGCTGCTCCACATCTATTTTTCCTTCTTCTTCCTTTGTCATATCGTGCAAAGTATAAATTGCGATAATTGGTGCATTGTTACCAATTCCTAAACCCGATGTATTATTTACATCAACAACAGCACTTCCAGAAAAAATATATTTGTCTTTATCAGGATAAATCGCAATGGGCTGTTCATCCCATTTTATTAAATCTCTACTCGTCGCATGTCCCCAATGCATTGGTCCCCAAACACTTTTATCTGGATAATATTGGTAAAATAAATGATAATATCCGTTGGCGAAAAACATTCCGTTTGGATCATTCATCCAGCCTTTTTTTGGTGTAAAGTGAAAATTTGGACGATACATCTTTTCTTCATTTGCATTTGATGGCAAAACCTTAGTTTGTGCCGAAGCTGAAAATGTTATACATCCAGCAATCGACAATACTAAAGCTCTATAAAGAGCGAGCGGCAGCTGTTTCGTTGATTTCATTTTTTCTGATATTTTTTTTTGTTAATGTTCCACTTAATACTTCCAAAGAAATTCCTTTTGTTTCTGGCATTAGAAAAATTACAAATAATAATTGCAATACCATCATTATGGTAAAAATAAGGAATACAATTTCAGCTCCAATTTCTGAAAACAACATTGGAATTAATGACGGAATTATCGCTGCCAAAACCCAATGAACTGAACTTCCAAAAGCCTGTCCGGATGCACGAATGTGATTCGGAAAAATTTCTGAAATGAAAACCCAGATTACGGCTCCTTGACCTATAGCGTGCGAAGCAATAAACAAGAATAGAAATATAGGAACCGATAAACCGCCCCAATTGTAATAAAAAGAAGCCGATACTAATCCGAGTGAAATGATATAACCAACAGAACCAATGTACATTAACAACTTTCTTCCTAATTTGTCAATTAACGCTACACCGATTAAGGTGAAAATAAGATTGGTAACTCCAATTCCGATACTGCTTAATAAGGCTGTATTTTGTCCTAAACCTGCTTCTTCAAAAATTCTTGGCGCGTAATAAAGGAACGCATTAATCCCCGAAAACTGATTAAAAAAGGCAATTAAAAATGCTAAGATTAATGGAAAACGGTATTTTTTCATGAAGATATTTTCATGTTTCGTCACGCCATTTTCGCGAGAATCATCGATAAGATCGGCGATATGGGCAGACGGGTCAATTTTATGTAAAACTTTGCGGGCTTCTTCGTCACGGTTTTTAGACAATAACCATCTTGGACTTTCTGGTATAGTCAAAATAAAAAGTATGTAAATAAAAGACGGAATTACCTGAACACCAACCATCCATCTCCAAGCGTTTTCGCCAATATCTTTTAAAAAGTAATTTGAAATAAAAGCAATTAAAATACCCAATACAATATTAAACTGATATAAAGCCACTAATCTTCCGCGTTTGTCTGCAGGAGCAATTTCTGATACATAAGCCGGAGCAGCAATTGTAGAAGCACCAACTCCTAAACCTCCAATAAAACGGAAAGCAGCAAAAACAAAAGGATTATTTGCAAAAGCGGCACCAACGGCTGAAATAAAATATAAGATTCCGATCCAGAACAAAGTCTTTTTACGTCCAATTTTATTGGTCGGAATTCCTCCGAAAATAGCACCGACTACAGTTCCCCATAATGCCATTGCCATAACGACTGAACCATGAAAAGCATCAGAAGAATGCCAAAGTTGTTGTAATTGTTTATCAGCTCCAGAAATAACTACGGTATCAAAACCGAAAAGAAAACCTGCCAGTGCAGCAGTAATAGACCAAATCAATATCTTATTCATTGTACATGTATTAAAACTTGTTGCTAAGATATCTGCAAAAAAACAACTTATTTTTAATGATGTTACAATTTAATTCTATAATTATTGATTTATTACTATTTTAAATTCAAAACCTTTATTTACAAGGCTTTACAAAGAACGAAAATTATTTACGAAAACCTTGTAGTTTCGATTGTGTTACATAAACTTCAAAATTGATACCTAAAATGTAACATTTTTGACTGCGGTTTAGTTTGATGTTTTGTATTCTTTTGGCGAAACTCCAAATTTATTCTTAAAAGCGGTTGAAAAATAGTTGGGAGAAGAGAACCCAAGCGAGTACGCAATCTCTGAAATATTCATGTTGTTTGACTTTAAAAGCTCTGCTGCTTTTTCTAATTTGACGTTATTAATATGATCGCTGATATTAATTCCGATAATGGCTTTTACTTTTCTATACAATTGCACTCTCGAAACACCAAGTTTTTCCGCTAATTCTTCAACAGAAAACTTCGGATTTTCGACATTCGTCATAATTATAGTATTCATTTTGGTAATGAATGTCTGTTCCTGATTCCCAAATTTAGATTCGGGTTCAATGCGATATATATTATTGGTGTAGTAATAACGTAGTTTTTCTCTATTGAAAAGTAAACTTGAAATAGATTGTTTTAAAATGGCAAGACTGAATGGTTTGGTTAAATATTGATCTACTCCACTTTGAAGTCCTTTTAAAACAGATTCTTTATTGCTTTGCGCCGTCAAAATAATAATCGGAATATGAGAAGAACGAAGGTCTTTTTTCAGTTCTTTACTAATTTCATAACCATCTTTGTCAACCAAATTGATATCGCAAATAATAATATCTGGAATAATTTCTAAGGCTTTATCTACAGCATCGCTTCCGTCAGAAATGGTTATTAAATATTCGTTAGAAAGTTTAGATTTTAAAAACGTAACCAAATCGCTGTTATCTTCAATAATTAGAAGTGAATGTTTCTCTGCATCGCCAATGGTATTCAATTCTTTTAATTCTGATTCTAAATCCAGATTATCTGTAACCAAACTTGGAATACTTGAAATATTTTCCATTTTCTGAATCATTTCTGAAGTTTGCAAATGAGTATTTCCTTTTAATAAAGTAACAACAAACTCACTTCCTTGTTTCGATTTTAATTCGATTGAACCTTTATGCAAAAGCACAAATTCTTTGGATAAATGCAAACCAATTCCCGAACTGTTTTTATTATTATTGGAAGCTCTAAAAAACGGATTAAAAACATTGGAAAGTTCATTTTCAGGAATTCCAATTCCAGAATCTTTAAAATGAATTTTAACTTCATTCTCTTGATTTTCCACAATCGAAATACTGATTTTTCCATTATCTGGAGTAAATTTAAATGCATTTGACAATAAATTGAAGTAGACTTTGTCCATCAAACCTCGATCTATAAAAAGTTCTAAGTTTTTATTTTTACAAATCAATTGAAAGTCAATGTTTCGACGTGAAGCTTCTCCTTTAAAGTTTGCCATCACATCATTTGTAAAATCGTATATTTTAGTATTTGAAGCTCTTAAAGTAAACTTTTGTTCTTCGATTTTTCTAAAATCTAATAATTGATTGATCAATCGCAATAATCTATTAGAGTTTTTATGAATCAGTTTAACTTCATCTATAAGCGCCGTTCCTTTAATTTTTTCATTTTCAATTAAAGATTCCACGTAACTCATTATCAAAGTAATCGGCGTTTTAAATTCATGCGAAAGTCCGGTAAAAAAGCTCAATTTTGCTTCGTTACTTGTGGCTGCAATTTGTGCCATTTCTTGAATTTCAACGTTTTGGTCAATGACCGTTTGATTGATTCTTTCCAATTGTTTTTTCTTTCGAGAAATCGAAATGGTAGAATAAATACTGTAAATCGTTAAACTTAAAATAATTACAAGAAAGAAACTCAGCAAACGAACCAAATTATTTTGAGAAGCATATTCTTTTTCCTGAATATTAATTGCTCCTTGCTGCGATTCGATAACCAATTGCTGCTGATCAACTTTATCCATTTGGTTTTTGATGATTTCAGCATTATTCTTATCAATTACAATCGTATTTAGAATATTATTTTTCGAAATTGATTCTTTATTATGAATTTTCAAAGCCAATTTCAATGCTTCATTTCCACCAGTTGGATACAAAATCGAACCGTCAAGAACGCCGCTTGTTATTAGTTCAATTCCGCCATTTACCGTATTCAAAGCGTCAACACCAATAAACTTTATTTTCTTTTCTGAACCCAAATTTTTAGCAGTTTCCCAAGCACTTAGAGCCATTCTGTCGTTATGAGCAAAAACATATTCGATATCAGGATTTTGCTGAAGAATAGTTTTCAAAGGCGATTTCACAGATTCTTTTTCCCAATCTCCTTGAATCGTTTTAACAATACTAAAACGCTTATTTTCGTTGATAATTTGGTTAAAACCAAGTGTTCTTTCATATGCAGGAGATGATCCGCTGGCACCAGTAATTTCTACAATTTTACCAGACCCTTTGCTGTGAGAAATAATATATCGCGCTGCAATTCTACCGATTTCAATATTATCTGCTCCTAAATATGCGGTATAATTTTCGCCGTCAATTTTTCGGTCTACAACCAAAACAGGAATTCCAGCTCGAATAGATTTTTCAACAACGGCAGTTAAAGGTTTAGACTCAATTGGAGATACAATTATTACATCTACTTTATTTGATATAAATCGCTCTATATCTTCTATTTGTCTGCTGACATTATTATTCGCATCTTTAATGGTTAAATCGACTTCTGGTCTTAAAGAAGCTTCAATTTTAATGGAACTGTTCATTTGTTTTCGCCAGTCGTCAGTGGTCATTGCCTGCGAAAATCCAACTTTAATTTTGTCTCCCTGTTTTTCTTTACAAGAAATTAAACTTAATGACACTGCAAAAAACAGTACAATATATTTTATAAATTGATACATCTAGAAGTGAAGTTAGGTAAATAGTAATAGTCGAAAAACCTTCTGAATAAAAGCTTGTCGATATAATTAGGAAGGAATTATATTTAGAATGACAGCCAAGAAAGTTATTATGAAAGGTAAAATTAAACTTTTATTCGATTTTAACAAATAGCATATATAATTTGTTCTTAGAATTCTATAAATAATACATATAATTCATAAAAGTGAACAAAAATTTTGCGTCATAATTTTGGTAATTTGCATATTGAAAAATAAATTACTCAGCAAAATTGGGATATAAGAAGCTACTGCACGAATATATTAAACAAACAAATAACGCGGAAAAACAATTCTTTGCTGTTGGGTTTGAATTCGTATATTCGGCCTTTATTTTGAAAAAAGAGAATGATTGCAAAATTGAATGAAAAAAAATCCTATCCATGGATTGTTGTTGGCTTGCTATGGTTTGTTGCTTTATTGAATTATTTAGACCGACAAATGCTCTCCACAATGAAATCAGCAATGATGGATGACATTCCTGAATTGGCTAAAGCTGAAAATTTCGGTCTTTTAATGGCTGTTTTTCTTTGGATTTATGCGCTTATGAGCCCTATTTCCGGAATTATAGCAGATCGGTTTAACCGAAAAAGGATTATCATAGGAAGTCTTTTTATCTGGTCAGGGGTGACTATGGCGATGGGCTATGCCTCAACTTTCAATCAGATTTATATTTTGCGCGGCATTATGGGGTTTAGCGAAGCCTTTTATATTCCGGCTGCCTTATCTTTAATTGCAGATTACCATCAGGAAAAAACACGCTCTTTTGCAATTGCGATTCATACTACTGGAATTTATTTAGGACAAGCACTCGGTGGTTTTGGAGCCACTATTTCTAAGTATTTTTCCTGGCATTTCAGCTTTCACTCCGTAGGTTTATTCGGTGTGCTTTACAGTTTAATACTGATATTTTTTATACAAGAAAAGAAAACTTACTTCTTAGATCCTACAAAAAAATCTTCAGTTCGCAATGAATTCAGGCAGATGTTCAAAGGATTGGGAATATTATTTGGTAATATCTCCTTTTGGGTTTTACTCTTTTATTTCTCTGCACCAAGTTTACCTGGCTGGGCGGCCAAAAACTGGTTACCAACCTTATTTACTAAAACTTTACATTTAGATATGTCTCTGGCGGGACCAATTGCAACGGTAACCATTTCGATGTCTTCCTTTTTTGGTGTTTTAATGGGAGGTGCCATTTCAGACAGATGGGTGATGAAACATCTTAAAGGGAGAATTTACACCAGCGTTATTGGATTATTTCTTACCATACCTGCATTGTTTTTATTTGGCTATTGCTGTGACATAGCCGCTATTGTTTTTGGCGCTGTCCTTTTTGGTCTTGGATTTGGAATATACGACACCAACAATATGCCTATTCTTTGCCAGTTTGTTGCACCCCGCTACAGGGCTACGGGATATGGAATTATGAATTTTGCAGGCATTTCGGCTGGAGCTGTTATCACAGAGTTTTTAGGAAAAGCCGCTGATAATGGAGGGATGAGACACGTTTTTGTACTGCTCTTATTTGTAGTTTTTACTGCAATCGTTTTACAGTTGGTAAGCCTCCACCCAAAAACTATTGATATGACTGATGAGAATGAGTTATAGGGTTTCAATCAAAAAAAAGAACAAATTTGGATATAAAATAAAAACAACCTAGTCTGTAATACTGCCGTTAGGCTTATTATTAATCATGTTTCCTATTTTCCATAAAAGTTAATAAATTCGTTACTGAGCATGGAGAGAAAAACTTCTTGTTTGAATCTGGATCAACTGTCGCATTTGAGACAATACCAACAAGCAATCCATTTTCATCAATTAATGGAGCCCCGCTGAGTCCTCCAAATTTCTCCGGCACAATAATATCTTTTAATAAAATGCGGTTTGAAATTGTTTTATAATATTCAAATTCATATACTCTTTGAGGTCCGTTTTCCATCGTTCTAGTCCAGCCTACAACATATAATTTTTCTCCCTGTATCAGAGGAGTGCTTCTTATTTCCAAAGGTATAATATTGGTAGAGTTCTTCTTTATGGAAAAGACCAGCCAGTCATTGTGATACGTAGATTTGGCTTCTAATAACTCAGATTTGTCTTCATTTAATAATTTATCACAAATTACAATTTCGGACTTATTGTTTAATGGGTATAATGTCCAATTTTTAATATAGCTTTCTAGCGATAGGGTTGTCATCCCCTCAGGCTTAACAATCTTAAGTATATGTTTTGCTGTTACAGCAAATGTTTCATTTTTATATTTTATAAGAAAGCCGCAGCTGAATTTTGGCTGGTCATATTTAGAGTTTACAAATTCGATGCTGTTCACTAGAGCTATTTCTTTAAATACTTTATTTGAAGAAATCTCTTGTCCGAAGCAGCTTGCTGTCCAAAAAATAGTAATAGCGAAAAAAAGATTAAATTTCATAATACTAACAAATTTACAGTTCACTATCAGCCTATGCAAAAACTTCCCTTTTGTTCATGCTGAGTTTCAAATATAGAAAAACAATCTGAAAAAAGAAAAAACATAATAACTACTTGCCGATGCAGAAATTAGCGAAGATATTACCCAATAATTCGTCGTTAGAAACTTGACCCGTAATAAGCCCGAATTGATATAAAGCTTCACGAATATCCAAAGCCATTAAATCACTTGAAAGTCCAGATTCTAAACCAAATTTCACTTTTTGTATTTCATCTAAGGCTTTTAATAAAGAATCATAATGTCTTGTATTGGTTACAATTGTTTCGTTGTTACGAAGTGCACCAGTATTTACAAAAGACAACAATTCATTTTTTAAATCCTCTACTCCTATTTTTTCTTTTGCAGAAATCAATAACAGTTTTGCATTTAGATTTTCAAGTTGTGTTGTAATATTTGATACTTCATCAGCAGATAAAATATCTTTTTTATTCACCACAATCAACAAAGGTTTTAGCGGATATTTATTCTTGATTTGTTCAATTTCATTCACAAATTCGGAACTTGAAGCTTGAAATTTCAATCCGTCAAATAAATAAATTACGACTTGTGCTTGTTCTATTTTTTCGAAAGTTTTCTTAATTCCGATGCTTTCTACAACATCTTTTGTATCACGAATTCCAGCAGTATCAATAAATCTGAATCCGATTCCGCCAATAACTAATTCATCTTCAATTGTATCGCGCGTTGTTCCTGCAATGTCTGAAACGATTGCACGTTCTTCGTTTAATAAAGCATTCAATAAAGTCGATTTTCCAACATTTGGTTCACCGACAATCGCAACAGGAATTCCATTTTTAATGACATTTCCAACAGCAAATGAATCAATCAAACGTTTTAAAACAAATTCAATTCGGTTTAATAATTCATGGAATTGAGTTCTATCAGCAAACTCAACATCTTCTTCAGCAAAATCTAATTCTAATTCAATTAAAGAAGCAAAATTTAAAAGTTCTTCTCTCAATTTTGCAATTTCATTACTAAATCCGCCGCGCATTTGTTGCATTGCAATTTGATGAGAAGCTTCATTATCAGACGAAATCAAATCGGCAACTGCTTCTGCTTGAGACAAATCTAATTTTCCGTTTAAGAAAGCTCGAAGCGTAAATTCTCCCGCATCGGCCATTCTACAGCCTTTTCGAAGTAATAATTGAATAATCTGCTGTTGAATATAAGTTGATCCGTGGCATGAAATTTCAATCGTATTTTCTCCTGTATATGAATTTGGACCTTTAAAAACCGAAACTAAAACTTCATCAAGCGTTTTATTTCCGTCAACAATATGTCCTAAGTGTAAAGTATGCGTTTTCTGTTTCGTTAAATCTTTGTCTTTAATAGATTTAAAAACCGAATTACCAATTGTAATGGCTTCAGCTCCAGAAATTCGAATTATGGCGATTGCTCCAGCCCCCGAAGGCGTAGCCAAAGCAACTATAGAATCTTGATTTATCATGCCGCAAAGGTACAAAAAAAGGACAAATTCTTTTAAGCAATGAAAATTCGATTTTCTGTTCAAAATCATAGAATTAACAAATTATTAAGTGTTAAAATACTGATAATTATCAGGTTGTTTTTCTTCTAGAATGAGTAAATTTGAGAGACAAACCTTAATTCTAAATACGATGAAAAAGATATTATTCCCTACCGATTTCTCTGATGCAGCCACAAATGCATTTGTCCACGCTCTAGAATTTGCTAAAGTTGTAAAAGCCGAATTGATCTTGCTTCATACATTTGAAATCCCGGTTTACGACAGCCAATTCTTTCCAGAGAACTACGCTTCTATATACAGTTCAATTGAACTAGCAAAATTTGAAATGTTTAAAGATGAGATTCCAAAACTGCGAACAATTGCCATCGAACGCAATTTAGAAGATATTGTAATTAAGCATCGTTTAATGGATGGTGATTTGATTTATAACCTAAAAAATGCTGTTGAAGAAGACCAAATCGACTTTGTAATTATGGGTACAAATAGCGTTTCTGATTGGACAAAATTCTTTACGGGCTCTAATACAGAATCTGTAATTGCTGGTGTTGAGGTTCCTGTGTTGTGCGTTCCCGTTGAAGCGAAATATAAAAAAATCAAAACGATTGGTTTTACAACACGTTACCGTGAAAAAGACAAAAAAGAGCTAAAAAAAATTCTTAAAATTGCCAAAAAAACCGATGCAAAGGTTAAAAGTTTATATGTAAAAACTTCTAATTCTGATGTGACCGACGAAACCCGAAAAGAATGGGAAAGAGAATTTGCCGCAGAAAATGTCGAGTTTCTAGTTTTACCAAGTGACGACGTTAAAGAAACTATTCTTGATTTTGTGCTATACAAAGACATTGATATTTTAACAACGATTACCCACAAACGTTCTTTCTTTGAAAGTATATTCAATTCAAGTTTCAGTAAAAAAATAACCAAAGAAGTTCCAATTCCGATCTTGGTTATGCACGAAGATTAATGGTAATATGTTACGATTTTGTCGCTTAAAAGCTATATTTGTATTTCAAGTAAATTTTTAGAATGAAAGCATATCAAGACAAAGTCAATACATATTCAGACTTATATCATAAAACCAACAAAAAATACAATAGCGTAAGCCTTTTGAGGTTATTAAGTATTTTCCTTTTATTGTTTTTTATGTTTAATTACATCAAAACAGACGAAATACTTTATGTCATTTTTGCTATTCTATCTTTTGTTGGTTTTATTTTTTTAATGAGAATTCATTCGAAATTATCGTTTCAAAAACTTCTTGCTGAAACGCTTTTAAAAATCAACCAAAATGAAATTGCTTTTTTAAAAAGAGAAAAAACTGCTTTTGAGAATGGAGTAGAATTTATCGATTTTCATCATCCTTACGCTTACGATTTAGATATTTTTGGAGAACATTCTTTATTTCAAAATCTAAATAGAACCGCTTCTTTTATTGGAAAAAAAACGCTTGCCAATTTATTATTGCATACACTTCCTGAAGATTCTATTTTAGAAAATCAAGAAGCTGTAAACGAACTAAAAAATAAAATTGATTGGAGACAAAATTTTCAAGCTTTGGCCATTATTGGTGAAGATTCTAAACAATCTTATGAGGCCATAAAATATTGGTCTTCTTTCAAAAATAATAATTTACCTAAAGTTTTTGTTGCACTCTCTGTTATCTTACCTCTAGCATTTTTTGGATTTGGAATAGCCTATTTTATTACTTCAAAAACTATTATACTTTCTTATCTAACTTATGTTTTTATTGCCAATTTGATGGTTTTAGGATTTGCTTCAAAAAGAATTCGATCTGAAATAGCAAAAGCAGATAATATTGATACAATCATTAAGCAATATGGTTTATTGATTGAAAAAATCGAAAAAGAATCTTTTCAGTCCAAAAAGCTAATTCTTTTACAAGAGCAATTAAATTTCAAGAACGCAAAAGCAAGTCAGCATTTAAAACAGCTTTCGGAATTGTTCTCGAGAATGGATACTATAAGTAACTTGTTTACAGCTACTTTATTTAACGGAACATTTTTATTTAATCTTCATGTTTTAAGAGCGCTTTTAAAATGGAAAGAAAATTATGCTTCTGAAATAGATAACTGGATTTCTATTATTGGAGAAATTGAAGCCTTAAATAGTCTTTCAAATCTAGCATACAATAACGCCGATTTTGTTTTCCCAGAAATTAATTCAGAATATAAAATTGAATTTAAAAACCTTAGTCATCCGTTGTTAAATCCAGCAACAAGAATTGGAAATGACACTCAATTTTACCCGCAATCTTTCGTGATTTTAACAGGATCTAATATGTCGGGCAAAAGTACTTTTTTACGAAGCTTAGGCATCAATATGGTCCTTAGTGGAATTGGTTCAGTAGTTTGTGCTTCAGAAGCTAAAGTTCATCCACTTCCAGTATTAGTTTCAATGCGATTGTCAGATTCGTTATCGGATTCAGAATCTTACTTTTTTGCTGAAATTAAACGTTTAAAACAGATCATGGATGCGCTTGAAAATCAGCCTGCTTTCGTTTTATTAGATGAGATTTTAAGAGGTACAAATTCTGATGATAAAAGAAACGGAACAATTGAAGTGGTAAAGAAGATAATTTCTAAAAAAGCAATCGGCGCAATCGCCACACACGACATTGAAGTTTGTCTGACTACAAACGAATTTCCAGAAATTTTAACCAATCAATGTTTTGAAGTTGAAATAAAAAATGATGATTTACATTTCGATTATAAACTAAGAAATGGTATCTGCAAAAATAAAAGCGCAACGTTTTTAATGCAGAAAATTGGGGTTATTTAATTATGAGTTATAAGTTATTAATTATAAGTTTCACTCTTTGTGTATAACACTCACTCATAACTCATAACTCATAACTCATAACTTATAACTTATAATTTTCATAACTCATAAACCTTCTTTCATTTTTCTAATTCCTTTTTCTATAAAGGCAGTTTTATTCTGTTTTGCTTTTTCTAGCACAATTTTTCTTTCTTCTGGGATTTCATAATATTTCTCGGCCCATAAACTGATTTCAATTAATACAGGAAACAATTCAATTGCTTTTTCTGTTAATTGATACAAAACTTTGGCTTTACTATCTGGATGATCTAGTTTAGTTATCAAATCATTTTCTTCTAAAACCAAAAGTCTGCTGGCTAAAATATTAGTCGCAATCTTTTCCTCCGATTTTAAAAAATCACCATACGTGCATTGTTTTTTAAACATCAAATCCCTGATAATCAACAATGACCATTTATCTCCCCAGATTTCTAAAGACGTATTTATTGGGCAATTTGATCTTTTTTTAGAAGCTTTCATAAAATAAATTAAAAAATTACTTGCGTTTTGCAAGTAATTAATATCTTTGTACTTGCAAAATGCAAGCAAATTTATTTAATATTCTTAAACAAAGCAAATTATACACTTTAAAATCAGAAAAAATGGACTTAAAAGGTAAAACAATATTGATTACTGGCGGTGCGTCAGGAATAGGTTTAGAGTCAGCAAAACAATTTTTAGCAAAAGGGGCTAAAGTAATTATTACAGGAAGAAATAAAGAAAAATTAGATGACGCAAAAAGGCTTTATCCGCAAATTATAGCCATTCAAAATGACGTCGCAGATGCAGAACAAGCGCAGCAACTTTACACACAAATTGAATCTTTAGGCGGAATTGACATTCTATACAACAATGCGGGTGTTTCTAACCCAACAAATAATTTAGCTAAAACAAACGATAAAATTACAGAACTGGCTGCTTATGAAATGAATATAAACTATTTAGCGATTATCAGATTGAATAATCTGTTTCTAAAAATGCTTCAAAGCAAACCAGAAAGTGCCATTATCAATACAACTTCTGTTTTGAGTTATGTTCCATCAAATTTAGCGCCTACATATTCTGCAACAAAAGCGGCACTACGTTTTTATACTGCTTCACTTAGAAATCATTTAGAAGTTGCTAAAACGAATGTAAAAGTTTTTGAATTATTACCTCCATTAGTAGATACAGAAATGGCAAAAGGCATTGACGCCAAAAGCATAAGTCCAGAAATCCTTGTAAAAGGTTTAGTAGATGGAATTCATAAAAACAATTATACCATTCGCGTAGGCGATACAAAAGTAATTTATTTCTTGAGCCGATTTTTCCCAAAAACAGCTTATAAACTAATTAATCCATTAAAAAACAGCGCCAAATTATCAGCATAAATAATTTAAATATGGAAAATAAAAGATTACTGTTTCTTCAAAGTTTTATTGGAAAACATTTCACTGGAAGTCCGTCACCTTTTGCACATTGGCTAAACGGAAAAGTAATTTTAGTTGAAGAAAAAACGGTTGAATTTGAATTCGAAATCAGAAAAGAAATGACCAATCCGGTTGGAATGTTGCACGGTGGTGTGACCGCTGGAATGATTGACGATTGTATTGGCGTTAATTTTATGGTTTTAGGACTTGAAAAATTCTACCCGACCATTAACTTATACATTGATTATTTTAATCCAGTATTCGAAAATCAAACGGTTATCGTTAAAACTAAACTGGAAAAATTAGGCAAAACTATTATCAATATAAAAGCAGAAGTAATTAATAAAAATACTTCTAAAATTGTTGCTCAAGCAAGTGCAAATCTGGCTTTAAGCGATGTAAAAATTCCAGTTTAAAATGTTTTAAAAGAAAAAAGCTTTGTCAAAGTTCTAAACTTTGACAAAGCTGAATAAAGTTGATAATTTGGAATTCACAATTAATAATTCACAATTAATAATTCACAATTAATAATTCACAATTAATAATTCACAATTAATAATTATTCCTCATACATTTCCATCCACAAACGAGTTTCTTCTAAATCAAGTTCTTTTTCTATTTTACGGAAGATTTCTTCGTTTACAGAACCAAATTTGTGCATGGATTCTAATTTTGCTCTTTCAACATTCAAAAGATCAATTTGAATTTTTGTGAATTCATTAAAAATCTGTCCGCCTAATACTTTTCCGTTTCCAAAAAAATTAGAAGGAAGTTCCGTTTTTTGAAGTCGATTAAATTTTACTTCATATTTACTTTTAATATTGTGCAATAATTCATCATCTAATAAAGAAAAATTATCCTCAATATGTGTAATAGTTTGAGAAACTATTTTATTTCGAATTTCATATTCTTCTGCCAAAATAGAATAGCGTTCAATTTTTAGTTTTTTAATTAGCCATGGAAGTGTAAGACCTTGTATAACCAAAGTTGAAAGTATCACACAGAAAACCAAGTATATAATTAAATTTCGAAGTGGAAATTCTTCCGTTTTATTCAACATTAACGGAAGTGCCAAAGCTGCTGCCATAGAAACGACACCACGCATTCCAGACCAACCAAAAATGATCATATTTCGATAATCGAATTCTTCTTTTTTGCGAATTTTTTTACTCAGCATTCTCGGAATAATTGTCGCTGGAATCACCCATAAAAAACGAACTAAAATAACGACGATACTTATTACTGCTCCCCAAATAAATAACGAATTTCCCGAGTAATTACTGATTCCTTCGATAATTTGCCTCAATTGAAGTCCGATTAGAATAAAAATCAAACCGTTCAGAATATTATTTAAAACATCCCAAATTGTATTGGTCATAATTCGGCTTTCATGAGAAAAAATAGTTCCAGATCTTGCTGCTAGAAAAAGCCCCGTAGCAACCACAGCCAAAACTCCCGAACCTTCAAAATGCTCTGCAATTAAATAAGAAGCAAATGGCGTCAATAAAGTAAGTGTAACTTCAATAATATCGTCACAAACAAATCTTTTATGAATGTAGTACATGATATAACCAACAGCCAGACCTATTACGATACCCAAAACTGACATTAAAACAAAGTTTAATCCTGCTTGCCACAAAACAAAATTTCCAGCTGTAATCGCCATAAGAGCATACTTGTAAGCCACAAGACCACTCGCATCGTTTACCAAACTTTCTCCTTCAAGAATGGCAATCAATCTCGGATTGAGCCCTAAACCTTTTGTAATTGCCGTTGCAGAAACAGCATCGGGCGGCGAAACGATTGCACCAAGTAAAAACGCTAACGGCCAAGAAATATCATCTATAAGCTCGTGTGCGACAACTGCAACCAATCCTGTTGTAAAAAATACCAAACCAACGGCCGCTAAGGTTATCGGTCGAACAGCTTGTTTAAAATCAGACCAGCTTGTGTGCCACGCAGCGTGATACAAAAGTGGCGGTAGAAACACAATAAATACAACTTCTGGACTTAATGCAATAACAGGAAGTCCAGGGACAACACTAATAACAACACCACATAAAACCAAAACAATCGGAATTGGAAAATTATATCTTTTACTAATAAGGCTAAGAAAAGCTACGCCAAAAAGCAGCATTATAATTACGGTAATATTCTCCATTTAATTGATGGTATTTATTGATTTTGGATTGTAAATTTTGGCACTAAATTACTATTTTATGAGAACTTAATTTTCATAGATTAAAAAAAATAGTTGCGGAGATTTGCCTAAATCTTTTTAAATCTGTGTGAAACCTTTTTCTACAAATAAAAAAGCCGAATCTAAATTAAGATTCGGCTTTTGATTTTTATGATTCACAACTGCTGCACGAAACAAGACTTGTTACTAATTCTTTAGAAACACTCTGACTTCTTTGGTAGTATAAACTTTTAACTCCTTGTTGCCAAGCTTCGATCATTAAACGGTTTACATCTTTAATCGCTAATTCTGCTGGAATATTAAGATTTAAACTTTGTCCTTGATCAACAAATTTCTGACGAATTCCAGCTTGCTGCACAATTTCTAACTGACTGATTTCTTTAAATGTTTTGAAAACATCTTTTTCTTCCTGAGTCAATTGTTCCATATGCTGCACGCTTCCTCCGTTTAACATAATTCCTCTCCAAACTTCTTCGTTGTCTAAACCTTTTTCTTCAAGCAGTTTTTTAAGGTATTTATTTTTACGCATAAAATTACCTTTGCTCAATCCAGCTTTGTAATAATTACTGCTGAAAGGTTCAATTCCTGGCGAAGTTTGCCCTAAAATAGCAGAAGAAGATGTTGTTGGAGCAATTGCCATTGTTGTAGTATTACGTCTTCCATAACCTTTTAACAATTCTGGTTCTCCGTAAATTCTAGCCAATTCTTGACTTGCTTTATCTGCTTTGTCACTGATATGTTTGAAAATCTCTGTTGTTTTCATTTTCGCTTCCATTCCTTCAAACGGAATCATATTTTTTTGCAGATAAGAATGCCATCCTAAAACTCCTAAACCTAACGCACGGTGTCTTTTTGCAAATTTATTAGCAGCAGAAAGATAATAGTTTCCTTCTGTTTTTTCGATGAATTCTTGTAAAACAGCATCTAAGAAAAAGATTGCTAATTTAACCGCTTCAGTATCTTTCCATTCTTCATATAATTCTAAATTCATAGAAGAAAGACAGCAGATAAATGATTCGTCGTGAGTTGACGGAAGCATAATCTCACTACACAAGTTACTTGCGTTAATTCTAAGATTCTGATCTTTATAAACTTGCGGTTTATTTTTATTTACGTTATCACTAAAGAAAATATAAGGTAATCCTTTTTGCTGACGGCTTTCTAAAACTTTAGCCCAAACTTGTCTTTTTTCTGCATCGCCATCAATCATTTCTTGCATCCAATAATCTGGTACACAGATTCCTGTAAACAAGTTCTGGATCGGATTTCCGATACTTTTAATTTTCAAAAATTCTTCGATATCCGGGTGATCAATATCTAAATACGCTGCAAACGCACCACGACGAACTCCACCTTGCGAAATCGTATCCATTGCCGTGTCAAAAAGTTTCATAAAACTTACTGCTCCACTACTCTTTCCGTTGTCTGTTACGGCACTTCCGCGTTCACGCAATTCACCAAAATATCCAGAAGTTCCACCACCAATTTTGGTTTGCATGATTACTTCACCTAATTTATGTGTAATTCCTTCAATCTTGTCTGGAACGTGAACATTAAAACAAGAAATTGGAAGTCCTCTTTCTGTTCCCATATTTGCCCAAACTGGCGAACTGATACTCATCCAGCCTCTTTCTATCATTTCCATAAAAGACTCTTTCAATTCTGGTTTGTAAAGTCTTTTTGAAGCAGCCGTACAAATTCTATCAATTGCACCTTCTACTGTTTCACCTTTCAAAAGATAACCGCGGTTTAAAATCTGCTCACTTTCAGAGTTTTTCCACCACATTTTGGTATCAATTGGTTGTTCAAAATTATTTGCTGGGTTTGTGTCTATCGTATTCATATGTATGCTGGGCTTGTATTAAAAAAGATCGTTTGCTGTGATACTTTTATCGTGTTTTGTGTATTCTACCGGACGTTTAGCAAAGAAATCGTCTAAGCTGTTTGCAAAAACTTCTTCTTCAAACCATGTCATTTTTGAATATTCGTCTGGAGAAACATTGAAAATTGTCTCGATGTTGATTTGTTTCAAACTTTCATCAATTCTAAATTTCATGAAGTTTACCAAATCTTCTTTATTAATGGTTTCGATTGCACCATCTTCAAAAATCCAGTCTAAAATATCTGCTTCAACTGTGATTGATTCTCTAACCGTTTCTCTGATTAATTCTAAAGTATCAGCATCAAAATATTCTGGAAATTCTTCACGGATTTTATTGATAATATAAATTCCGCCATTTGCATGAATTTGTTCGTCGATTGAAGTCCACGCAATAATATTGCTCACATTTTTCATGTATCCTTTGAATCTTGTGAATGACAATAAAATAGCAAACTGACTGAACAACGAAACATTTTCAATCAAAATACTGAACAAAATCAGCGACACCATGTATTTTCTGTTGTCCTGAGATTTTGTGTCTTTCAATACATTCGAAAGATAATCTACACGTCTGCGAACTACAGGAACATCTAATAATCTTTCAAATTCGTCATTATAACCTAAAACTTCCAATAAACGAGAATACGCTTCAGAATGTCGAAATTCACATTCTGCAAAAGTAGTTCCCAATCCGTTGAATTCTGGTTTCGGAAAATGCTCATATATATTACCCCAAAAACTTTTTACAGCTACCTCAATCTGAGCAATTGCTAACAAACTATTTTTTATTGCCGTTTTTTCAGCATCATTTAAATGTGCATGAAAATCTTGTGTGTCGGCAGTAAAATCTACTTCTGAATGAACCCAATACGCTTTATTGATGGCTTCAGTAAATTGGAGAACCTCTGGATATTCGAAAGGTTTATAATTGATTCTTTTATCGAAAATTGACATATATATAGAATTTTAAGTGACATGATTTGAATTGAAAAACGAGCGCTAAATTGTAGGTGGTATTGGCGTGTTTTCAATTAATACAAATTTAACCCGCAGTTCTGCTTTTGTCTAGTTTTAGATGTTAAAAATCGTATCAATTATCAACAGTTTTGAAACTTGAAAAAAGAGTCGGTTTCTAAATTTTATCAACAGGAAAATAATATGTTGTAATTCGCAATGAACTAGATATTTCCTCAAAATTCATGTCGAGTTATCAACAAGAAAAAGCGATCATTTTTAGAATGAAATACAAAACAGTTATCAACAGCACTTTCTAAAAAAGAGAAATCTGGCTTTAAATTTCAAACTTAAAAAACGTCAGCTATTAATAATTATTCTAAATAGTATTTTATAAAATTTATTCAACCTAAAAACACAACAAGCTTTGTTACAAATATTTAGAATAAAAACAATTTCTTTAAAATTTGAAAAAAGCAAAAAACACCTGAAATAACAAGGTTTCTGACTTTAAAAAAAACAAAAATTTAACTTGAAATTGAAAAACGTCAGAAGAAGTAAATTCAAAATAATTTTACAGCCATTTTAAACCTTTTTATAATTCTTAGTCTTAATGACATTAGAAAAAGATTAAAATCAACTTAAGACATTCTTAATATTTTGAAAAAGTACACGAAAAACAGCTTTTTAAAGGAAATTATTCTTGATTTAAAAATATTAATTTTTACATTTGCTTTATTTTTATTTATTCTAAATAGATAAAAATAATTCCCTCAAAAATTAAATTAATCTTGTACAATTCTATAACCATAAATTATCAAAATATGAAAAAGAATCTTTTCGTTTCTTTTGCATTTGCTGCCACTTTATTTGTAAGTGCTCAGCAAAAGAATTCGTTGTTAGACGCCGAATTTTGGAAGACTTCTCCAACTGTTGAAACTGTTAAGGCAGAAATCGCAAAAGGAAATAATCCTTCGGAAGCAAACGCAAATGCTTTTGACGTTACGACTTTAGCCATTAATAATGATGCTCCTTTAGCAACAATTAAATTTTTAGTTGAACAACCTGGAAATTCGATTACAAAACCAACTCACGATAATCGTATTTATTTACACTGGGCAGCTTACAGAGGAAATACAGAATTAGTTCAGTATTTAATTGGTAAAGGTTCTGATGTAAACTTTGAAGACAGTCACGGAACTGCGCCTGCAGATTTTGCAGCTTCAAACGGACAAGCAAATCCAGCGATGTACGATGCTTTTTTTAAAGCTGGAGTAAATCCGACAAAAAAATATGCCAATGGCGCAAATCTTTTACTTTTAGCCATTGCTTCAGATAAAGATTTAAAAGCTGCTGAATATTTCTCAACTAAAGGAATGTCTTTAAAAGATGTTGATAGCGACGGGAATACTGCTTTTTCTTATGCTGCAAGATCTGGAAATATTCCGTTTTTAAAGAAACTTTTAGAAAAAGGAGTTAAACCAACTGATAACGCCCTTTTGATTGCTGCGCAAGGAAGCCGTAGAGAAACAAATACTTTAGAAACGTATAAATATTTGGTTGAAGAAGTAAAAATAAAAGCAACTGCTCAAAATAAAGCGGGACAAAATGTATTGCATATTTTGGCTGGAAAACCAAATCAGAAAGAAATCATTGAATATTTTTTAGCAAAAGGTGTTGATGCAAATAAAGCGGATAAAGAAGGAAATACGCCTTTAATGGCTGCTGCTTCGGCGAGAGAAATTGCTGCTTTAGAATTATTTCTTCCAAAAGTAAAAAATATCAACGCTCAAAATTTAAAAGGAGAATCTGCTTTGACAAGTGCTGTTCGATACGGAACTCCAGAAGCTGTTAGTTTACTTTTGGCGAAAGGTGCTGATGTGAATGTAAAAGATAAAGACGGAAATAATTTAGGCGTTTATTTGGTACAATCTTATCGTCCGGCTGGAAGAGAAAAAGTAACTGTAGATCCTTTTGATGCAAAAGCTAAATTACTTCAAGATAAAGGATTGAATTTAGCAACGCCGCAAAAAGACGGAAATACGTTGTATCATTTGGCAATTACAAAAAGTGATATTTCGCTTCTTAAAAAAATTACAGATTTGAAAGTAGATGTAAATGCTAAAAACAAAGATGGTTTAACAGCTTTACACAGAGCGGCAATGACTTCTAAAGATGATTCTATTTTAAAATATTTAGTTTCAGTTGGCGCTAAAAAAGACATCAGTACAGAATTTGACGAAACGGCTTATGCTTTAGCAAAAGAAAATGATTTGCTTACCAAAAATAACGTTTCAGTCGAATTTTTAAAATAACCTTTTTAGAGTTAGGAGTTTTGAATTATGAGTTATAAGTTAAAAACTAGCGTATAATTATAATTTAAAACTAATAACTCAAAACTCATATCTAATAATTTATAATTAACAATTCAATAAATGAAATCTATATTAAAAATTGCTTTAACAAGCGCTTTTATCTTTTTACTTTCTTTTCAAACTCAAGCACAATCGAGCAAATACAAGATTATGCTGCAAATGAATAATTATATGGGCGAAGGTGCGTATATCGTTGTTTCTTTAATTAATGCAAATGGTGAGTACGAAAAAACACTTTATGTAATGGGCGATGATAAAAAATGGTACAAATCATTAAAAGAATGGAATAAATTTCACACTGCAAAATCTGATGATATTAGTGCAAAAACGGGTGCTTCTGTTACTGGTGGAGATCGTAGCGTAACTACAATCGAAATTGAAAATTCTAAAATAAATAAAGGATATAAATTACGTTTTGAATCGGCTGTTGAAGATCAGAAATATTATGTAAGTGATCTTGAAATTCCGCTTACTACAGAAGGTCTTGCAGATAAAACAGATGGAAAAGGATACATTAAATATGTGAGATTAAACAAAATTTAATCTTTAGTATATCTTTTTTTAACCTGCCTAAGTATAAATTTTATTTTTTTATGCTTAAAATTGAAATCTGAGCTTTGTCAAAGTTTATAACTTTGACAAAGCTTTAAATATTTTATTACATTTCTAGAATACATTCAATGACTCTTTCTTTTTGGCGCTACGCACACTTGGCTTTGGCTTTATTTTCTTCTATTTTTTTGCTTTTGGCTTCGGTAACCGGAATTATTCTGGCAGTCTATGCGGTTCAGGAAAAAACACTTCCGTACAAAGCAGAAAATTTCAATAAAATAACTTTAGGCGAAACCCTGCCGATTCTAAAAAAAGAGTATTCTGAAATTACGGAATTGAGTGTCGATTACAATCAGTTTGTAACACTTCAGGCAATTGATGCAGATGGAAACGACATTAATGCTTATATCAATCCAAAAACTGGAAAAGTATTAGGAACGCCTGTAAAAAAATCAGAATTCATTAAATGGATTACGAGTTTTCACCGTTCGCTTTTTCTTCACGAAACAGGACGTTTTTTTGTCGGCGTAATTTCATTTTGTTTATTGCTAATCTCTATTTCGGGTTTTGTTTTAGTTTTGAAAAGACAACGCGGCATTCGAAATTTCTTTTCTAAAATAATCAAAGAATATTTTGCTCAATATTATCATGTTCTTTTAGGAAGATTGGCTTTGATTCCGATTTTTATTATTGCGCTTACTGGAACGTATTTATCGTTAGAAAGATTCAACTTTTTTATGGGTGAAGAAAAAGCAAAACCTGTAAAAACAGAACTTTCGGCGAAAGCCAAAACTACTTCTATTTTTAAAACGACTTTATTATCTGACGTAAAAAAAATCGAATTTCCGTTTACAGATGATCCAGAAGAATATTATATCATGGAACTGAAAGATCGCGAAGTTGAAGTAAATCAAGTAACAGGCGCTGTAATTTCTGAAAAACTTTCTCCAATGACCGCGCAATATGCGGCTTTGAGTCTTGATCTTCATACTGGACGAATTAACGGAATCTGGGCTGTAATTTTAGCCATTGCCTGTCTAAACATTTTGTTCTTTATTTATTCTGGTTTTGCGATTACTTTGAAAAGAAGAGCAAGCCGAATTAAAAATAAATTTAAGGCTAGCGAAAGTTCTATTATACTTTTAGTCGGTTCAGAAAACGGAAGTTCTTTCCGATTTGCAAATGCGATTCAGAAACAATTGATTACGCACGGGCAGAAAGTTTTTATTAGCGAATTGAACAAATTTACGGCTTACCCGAAAGCTGAACATATTATTGTTTTTTCTTCAACGCATGGTTTAGGTGATGCGCCTTCAAACGGAACACAATTTAAAACTTTACTGGAAAGACAAAATCAAAAACAAAAAATTAATTTTTCTGTGGTTGGTTTTGGTTCTAAAGCATATCCAGATTTTTGCGGATTTGCTATTGAAATTGATCAGCTTTTAGGAAATCAAAATTGGACAGAACGTTATTTAGATTTACAAACTGTAAATGATAAATCAGCCGTTGAATTTGTACAATGGGTAAAATTATGGAGTTCGAAAACGGGAATTCAATTAGCGACAACGCCTTCATTATACAATCATGTTCCAAAAGGTTTACAAAAATTAATGGTTTTAGATAAAACACCAATTTCTGAAACCGAGCATACTTTTATTTTGACTTTGAGAGCAAACGCGAGAGCCAAATTTAGTTCTGGCGATTTATTGGCTATTTATCCAGCCAACGATTCGAGAGAACGCCTCTACTCTATTGGAAATCATTCTGGTAATATTCAGTTGGTGGTTAAACTTCATCCTGATGGTTTAGGTTCTGGATATTTGAATAATTTGGAAGTTGGAAATACAATAAAAGCGCGAATTATTAAAAACCCAACATTCCATCTTCCAAATAAAGCTTCAAAAGTGGCTTTCATTTCAAACGGAACGGGAATTGCTCCTTTCTTAGGAATGATCGAACAAAATAAAATTAAGCAAGAATTACATCTTTACAGCGGATTCAGAATGGAAACGCCAACTTTGATGGCGTACAAAAAATTTGCTGCGATTATGATTCAGAAAGAACATTTGGACAATTTTCATGTGGCTTTATCTCGTGAAGCTGAACATATTTATGTGATGGATTTGATCAAAAGAGATGTTTTATTTTTTGCTAATTTATTGAAAAGAGATGGCGTAATTATGATTTGCGGTTCACTCGCCATGCAGCAAGATGTTGAAGCTATTTTGAGTGAATTATTAGCTGAAAAAGGTTTAAAAACACTTGCAGAATATAAAGCGAATAAGCAGTTTTTAACCGATTGCTATTAATTGTAAATTATTAATGGCTAATTGTAAATGTTTTGCTTCTGCTTAATAATTATCAAATACTATAAAAGATTTTTATGCCTAAATCATTATCATACAAAGTTTTATTTCTTTTTTTGATGTCTTGCTGTTTTACAATGCATTCACAAGTTTTACGAAAAAGAACCACGCTTCTTATGGGCGGAAGATTTGATATCAGTATTGTAGATAAAGATTCTCTTTCTGCAGAACAAAATATTAATATTGTTATTGAAGAAATCAGTCGAATTGAAAGTTTAATTTCGGACTGGAAACCTGATTCTCAAGTTTCTGAAGTCAATCAGAATGCTGGAATAAAACCTATAAAAGTGGATCGAGAAGTATTTGAACTGACACAAAGAGCGATTAAACTTTCTGAAATTACTAATGGCGGATTTGATGTCAGTTTTGCCGCTTTAGATCGCGTTTGGAAATTTGACGGATCAATGACGGAAATGCCTTCGGCGGAAGCCATAAAAAAATCGGTAGAGAAAGTCGGTTATAAGAACATTATTTTGGACAGCATCAATTCGACTATTTTTCTAAAACTAAAAGGAATGAAAATCGGTTTTGGTGCTTTGGGCGAAGGTTACGCAACCGATAAATGCCGTAAAATGATGCTCGAAAAAGGCATTCAAGCCGGAATTATAAACGGTTCTGGAGATATGAGCACTTGGGGAAAACAACCGAATGGAAACGATTGGAAAATTGGAATCACTAATCCGTTTAATCCTGAGAAATTAATTGGAACTGTTCCGCTAAAACAAGGCGCTGTTACTACTTCTGGCAATTATGAAAAGTTTGTTGTTTTTAATGGAAAGCGATATTCTCACATTATAAATCCTGCAACTGGTTATCCTGCAACTGGTTTATGCAGTGTAACAGTCTTTGGTCCAAATGCCGAAACTGCTAACGGATTAAGCACTTCTATGATGGTTTTAGGTCAAAAAGAAGGCTTGATTTTACTTCAAAAATTTCCTGAATATAGCTGTTTGATGATTACTGATAAAGGGAAAGTGATTAAATCGAAAAACTTTGCTTATAAAATATAGTTGATGGTTTTGCTGTCGATTCTTGCACTGTTTCGATTGTCTCCCTGAGCATTTTGAAACTTCGAGAAAAGATTTTTTACAAAGTTTATTCCTCATTTAATGTCATTTCGACGAAGGAGAAATCTCCACTAGAAGCTCGACAAAGATTAGATTATTATTGTGGAGTTACTAGTGGAGATTTCTCCTTCGTCGAAATGACAAACAATACGAAGCAATAAATTTGTCAATTAAAGATTCAACAATCAACCATTCACAATTAACAATTCACAATTAACCATTAACAACTCATCATTAAAACCTACATTAAAAAAACATTAAAATAGTCCAGCGTAATTCTAATAATCTTCTAATTGCTTTATTTAGATTAAATTTAAATTATAATATAAGTTTGCAGACCAATAATCAGTAAACTAACATATGAGAATTCTTTACTCTCTTTCTCTCTTTTTAATTATTACCATTTCTAGTTGGTCTCAAACCGGAAAAATTACAGGAAAAGTAACACTTGACAAAACCGAAAATGCATTTGGCGCTGCTGTTCAAATTAAAGGAACAAAAATATACGTCGTAGTTGATGCCGAAGGTCAATTTGAAATTAAAGGGCTGACTTATGGCAGTTACAAATTAGAAACTTCTTCAATGGAAGCGAAATCTAAAACTATAGATGTTTTGGTTAATCGACCTTCTCAACAAATTAATATCGATTTAGAAAAAATAACCGATGCAAAAGCGCTTAAAGAAGTTAAAATTGAACGCAAAAGCATCAAGAAAGAAATTATAGAAAAAGGATTTGCAGTAAATGTGATCGAAACACAAGAAGCAGCCAAAAGAAATCTTCAAACTAACGATTTATTAGACCGTTCTGGAGGTGTTCGTATTAGACAAAATGGCGGATTGGGTTCTGCTGTTACTTACAATATTAACGGAATGTCTGGAAATGCTATTCGAATTTTTATTGACGGTGTTCCGATTCAGACTTATGGTGCTTCTTTCAGTTTAAATAGTATTCCGCCCGCTTTGATTGAAAGAATTGAGGTTTTTAAAGGAGTTGTTCCCGCTTATTTAGCCGACGATTCTCTTGGAGGTGCAATTAATGTTGTTTTGAAAAAAGGAGCAAAAAATAGTTTGAATGCTTCGGTTTCTTATGGTTCATTCAACACTGTACAATCTAACGTTAATGCTTCTTATCGAGATAAAAACGGATTTACAGTAAAGGCAAATGCTTTTCAAAACTACTCAGATAACGATTATGAAGTTTGGGGAAGATTCGTATACAACATTGCTCCAAACGGGCGCTACGAATATATTAGAGCAAAAAGATTCGAAAGTATGTACCGTTCTTTTGGCGGAAGATTAGAAGCGGGTTTTACTAATGTAGACTGGGCAGATAATTTTTCAATTAGCTATAACGGATCGCAAGATTACAATCAGATTCAGCATGGGCAATATATGACGAAACCTTATAAAGGCCGTTTTAGCGAATCGTCTGCGAATGTTATTTCTTTAAATTATAATAAGAAAGATTTTATCATTAAAAATCTTGACTTTTCTGCTGTTGCGGTTTACAGCCACAGAAATGATGTCATAAATGATACCGTAAAATGGAACTACAACTGGAACGGAGAAAAAGCACTTGGTTTATATGGAACTCCAATTTTAACTAATACTGGCGCACAGCAAGGCGCTCCGACCATTAATCATATGAAGTCGGATATTTTCAACACAAGAACAGGTTTAACTTATAACATCAATGAAAACCATAGAGTTATGGTAAATGTTATGACTTACGTTTTAGACCGAAATGATTTGGATGAAATGCAGCCAGAAATTACTAGAAATTTCATCGTTACACGAGATTTAAATAAAACAGTTTCTTCTTTTGCATATGAAATGTCTGCTTTTAAATCTCGTTTAAGAGCCAATGTTTTTGTTAAAAATTACAATCTAAAAACCGAACAAACCAGTCCAACTATTGTGACAGAGAACGGACAGAATGTGGTTAAGGAAGTTATTATTTCAAAGAAAACAAATTATACAGGTTATGGTTTTGCTGGTTCGTATGCGGTGCTACGCGATCTAATGTTTATGTTTTCTGCAGAAAAAGCAATTAGACTTCCTAATGAAAATGAAATTTTTGGAAGTCCAGGTGAAAACATCATAAGCAATTCTAATTTAGGTCCTGAACAAAGTAATAATTTAAATGCCGGTTTTCGATTTGGACCTTTTGATTTGAATCATCATAAAATAACATTTTCTGGAAATGGTTTCTGGAGAAATACAGAAGATAAAATTGTACGTCAGATTAGTGATCGTTTAAATGAAGCGGTTCAGGCCTCTCCATTTATTAATTTAGGAAAAGCACAATCTGTTGGTTTTGAAACTTCTATTCAATATTCATACAATAATCGCTTTTTTGCAGGAATGAATCTTTCTAAGTTTAATTCTCTTTATAAAGACAAATACGATTCTAATGGAAATATTTTGGTGCATTACAACAAGCAATTGCCAAACGAACCTTATTTCACTATTAACGGAAATCTTCAATATAATTTTAGAAATGTAATTCAAAGCAAATCAGAACTTAACCTCTATTACTATTGCGGTTATGTGGCTCCATTTTACACTTCATGGCTAGAGGTTGATAGAACAACAGCTCAATTTCCGCAAGATTTAGGATTGAGCTATGTTTTTCCAAACAAACAATTTACGGTAAGTTTTGATGCTAGAAACATCTTCGACGAACAAGTGTATGACAACTTTGCTGCTCAAAAACCTGGAAGAGCTTTTTATCTGAAAGTTAACTATAACCTTAATAAATTTTAAATCATTCAATAAATAACTAATTTTTAAATGCAATAAAAATGAAAAAGAACACATTTAAATTATTTACTTCAAGCTTATTATTTGGTGCATTAGCGCTAAGTACCGCTTGTAGCAGCGACGATAATAAAAGTGCTGAACCTGTAAATCCAGTAACAGATGGTCGTTGGATTACAGTTGCAGGAGCTTTAATGCAGACAGATCCAGGAGATGGAAACGGTGGAACAAGAGTTTATTCAATTAGTAAAGAAAATGCAATTGATCCTAACTTTTCTGTAGATGTTTATGCAAATGGTTCTCCTGTACAATCTAGCAGAACGGCTCGTTTGCAATCTTCTGTAGACGGAAGTACACTTTTCAACATCACGTATACTGGTGCTAATGGAGGTGAATTTATGACGTATAAAGTTAATGGTGGAAACAATTTTGCTGAATCTACTGCAAAAGTTAATATTTCTCAATATGCTGGAACTTCTCCAAGATGGGTAAAACTTTTTGATGGCGATAAAACTGGTATAGCGGTAAACGTTGCGACTCCAATTGTAAGCACAAATGAAGATAAATCATATAAAAATACAAGAGGAATTGCTACTGTTTTATCTTTAGATATGCAACAAACTTTAATCTCAGCTTACAAACAATATCAAATTCCGTTGACTGCTGAAGAAGAAGCTCTTGGTCACCACATTTTCCGTTTAGATGCTCCAACATTAAACAAAGCTGGAAACAAATTAATTATCGGAACTTGGATGCGTAAATCAAATCCAGCTAATCCTGCAACAAACGAAGCTACATTTACACGTTTAGGATCTAAATCTATTGTGGTTGATTATCCTTCATTAGAAAATCCAAAAGTGATTACTTCAACTGTAGGTTTTGGTGATACAAGCGGATACAGAAGTTTCAACAGTTTTGTAGCTACTGACGGAAACATCTACCAAGCCACGCAAAGAGATACTCAAAAAGGTTCTTATATCTTAAAAATCAACCAAAGCAACGAATATGACAATTCTTATGTATTTAGTTTAGATACTGCTTTAGGAATTAAAGGAAGTTATATTGATGCTTGGAGATATGCTGGAAACGGAATTGCTTATGCTGTTTATACTTATGAAGGAACAGATCAAGGATTTTTAGCAAGACTTGATTTGAACGCAAAAACAGCTCAAAAGGTAGAAGGTATTGAGTACGACGCTGCCTTAAATTTTAATCAATACCAAGGTTTTGTAGTAGATGGTAACAACTTCTACATCGCTGTTACTCCAGTTGGAAAAGATGGTAACATTTATGTAATTGATATTCCAACAGGAAAAGTTACGAAAGGTGCAAAATTGGTTAACAAACCAGGAAACCACTATATTGGTGTATTCTAAAAAAATAAAGCTGTAAAAAACAGCTATAAAATTTCATTCACTTGAGTTTTTTTTAATTGAACATTCCGCTTCTATTTATAGTAAGCGGAATGTTTTTTTATAATTAGAATTTTGAAGCGAATTCTTTTGCAAAATCTTCTAATTTGATTTTTCCTTGAATGGTTTTATCATTGTTTAAGAAATCTGCAGCAATTGTTTCGTTTCTTAATCCAGTTCCCATTTCTGTATATAAACCAGCCATTTCTTCTGGAACTCCCGCTTGTGTCATTCCACCAAAATATTGTTCATCTGTAAATTCAACCCACGGAAGTTCTGGTTTTTCAATTGCAGTTCCAAAAGCTTTTACAATTTCAGATGGCGTTTTTACGTCACTAATAATATAACGAACATTTTTACCTTCTTGCTTTTTTTGTAATTCTTCGGCAGCAGCCCAAGCAATATCTTCTGGATGAACCAACGGAATACGATTTGAAGCTGGAAAATTAGCTCCCATAATCCCCGCTCCTTTTATCATCGGAATATCATTGAAGAAATTTAAATAAAAATATCCCGCTCTTAAAAAGGTTACAGAAGTATTCAACTTTTCATAAATCTTTTCAATATTATACAAACCTGCAATTGGTCCGTTTCCTGTTGGTAAATCGGCTCCAATACTGCTTAACATTACTACTCTCTTAATGTTGGTTGTCTGGATAGCTTTCGCGAAAGCGCTACCAGCATCTGTAGTATTTTGAATGATATTTACACCACCCATATTTGGAGGCGTCATAGCAAAAAGTGCATCGGCACCTTCAAATGTTTTAGAAAGAAATTCAGCATCGCTAACAGATCCAACTGCAGCTTTTGCACCTAAATTTTCGATGGCTTCTTTGCGATCTGCATTACTGCTAATAACGGTTACATCGTGTCCCGATTTTACTAATTGAGCCGTTAAAGGCTTTCCTATATTTCCTAACGAACCTGAAATTATAATTTTCATCTTTAAATGTTTTTTTATTTAACATTACAAAGGTATCTTTGTACTTACTTTTATACAAGTACTTACCCTAAAGTATGTATCATGACAGCAATTAAAGAATCGTCTACAATTCAAGAAAATAAGCAATATGCCTTGGAAAAATGTCCTGTAACTTTTGTTATGGAGAAAATTGGAGGTTATTGGAAACCAATTATTCTCTATCATTTATCGACTGGAGATAAACGCTACAGCGAATTAAAAAGAGCTATTCCGGCAGTAACCGAAAAAATGCTCATTCAACATTTAAAACAATTAGAAGCAGATGGTTTGGTCATTCGCGAAGCAAAACCTATTGTCCCACCTTTTGTAACCTATAGATTAAGCAACGCTGGAACAGGATTATTGCCCGTTATTGATGCAATGGCTTCATGGGCTTTTAAAGTAAAAGACGGCGTGTATAGTATTTAATAGATACCTCATTTTCAAATAATAAACTAAATTTCTAAACCCTATATAGTTTTAATATTTAGCTATAAAGAGTAGGCTTGTAATGTCTTTCTTGCCCATTTTCCCCAGTCTTTCAAAGCATCCAAAAGTATTTTGTTTAGTCCTTTATTGTCGGCAGGTTTGCCTTTAATTGGTGGAGCTAAATCTTTGTCAGAAACTGGAATTTCAGTAACTTTTGTGGCAAACCATGTCATATTTTCATGTGGCATGGCCAATCCTAAAATTGTTCCGGGTAAGCCTGTAAAAGATTCAGGACCGCCCGAAAATGGAATTTGAATGGTGTAATAGGCAACAACATAAACAGAGTCAAGAACTATAGCATTTGCTCTGCGGCATTCATAACCCGCAATTTCTCTTGTTTCATCGGTAATTTTCCAGTCAATTTTTCGTAAACTATCTTTAACTAAGTATAAATCATCGTAAACGTTTTTTTGGGTAATACTGGTTTGGGTATCTAAATCTGTGGCGATAACATTTTTTAAATTAGCCATTGCATCATCTGCAATCCAACTGTTGCTGCTTGGCGATTCATTGGTTTCATCCCATTTATATAAACTTTTGTTTTTTGAAAAGCTGAGTGTACTTTTTACAGTTTTAAATTGTGGATTGGTTTTTTTATAACTCTCAAAAGCTAATTTATAGTAACTCTCCGTTTCTCCTTTTATTTTTTTTGTAATCAAAGCGTACATATTCGATTTTTTCTCAAATTCGATTACGCCATTTTGTACAAAGTGGTCATTTTGTGCAAAAGTATTGCAGCTTGTCAATACAATTATTAAAATTAAGATGCGATTTATTATTGTTTTCATCGTTTTAGTTTTGTTTAGTTTCTCCTCCGCCCATTTTGCTGAAATCCCAGCTTACAGAGAACATAAAGTATCTTTGGATAGTCGTATAAGTACTTTGGTTGATATTTCCATTGAATGCGGAACGATTAAATCCTACATTTTGGTTCAAAAGATCTCTTCCTGTTATAGAAAGTCTTAAATTATCTGATTTAAAGAATTTTTTAGTGATAGAAGCATTCCAAATAAAACGTTCAAAACTTTCCTGAATCACTTGCGTTTTTCCATTATATTGATAATTACCATCTGTGCTAATTTCAAGTTTGAAAGGTAATTGTATACTGGTCCAGAAATCTCCATTAAAACCCCAACCATCACTATCACTATTTTCATTGATGCTTGCATTAGCAACGTTGTAAGTAGGTCCGAAGCTAGCATTAAAATTATACTTTTTTTCTTTATTCTTTGATAAGTTTAAATTGAAGGAATAAGTAGAATTTTTAGTTTGATTCAGTTTTGTATTGATGTAATTATAGTTTACATTTTTGTTGGCACTTAAACCAATTCCAGCAGTCATGTCTATGGCTTTAATTGTTCTGCCAAAATTACTATTCAAAAAATAACTTGTTGCAGCTTTGTTTTTTAGGTTTACGAATTGAGAAATACTTTCTCCTCTATCATTTGTAACCACATTACTAATTATTGGATTTAGAGTAAAATTATACGTTCCGCTAACCGAAAAATATTGATTGCTGAGTACTTTATAGGAATAATAACTTCCTCTAAGATTATTTCTAAAAGAAGAATCTAAATTTGGATTTCCTAAAATCGTATTTAATTGATTTTGATTATTTCTGATAGGCTGTATTTGATCTAATGTTGGCTGATCGGTGTTTCCGTTATACGACAAACGCAGTGATTCTCTTTGTTTAAAATTATATTGATAATTGATCTGAGGCATGTAGTTGACAAATTTTTGCTTAAAAGTGCTATCTGTATAAACATCATATTGTTTAAAGTTTATACCACTAAATTTAGAACCAAAAGAAAATATAGTTTTATTTTTTTTGTAATTAAAAATCGCTCCAACCTGGTTTATAGTTTGGTCTAACTCATAATTATTACTAAAGATGGAATCCAAAACATTATAATCGCCATTTGCAGATTGATTAAAAGATTTACGATCTGCTTTTCCGTTGCTAATGTTGAATCCATAATTAAGAATTACAGTCAGGCTTTTGGATAACGGTTCGGTATAGATTAAATTTGATTTAAAAGCTATATTGCTAATATTATTGACTTTATTTTGATCGACTACTTTGGTGCTATCTGGACTAATTACGGATGGTGTAAAAAATTCAGCTCTAGAATTTAAATAACCATCACTTTTACTATTTGTACTAGATTGGTTTAAATTAAGAGATAATGTTCTACCCGCCTTTTTAAGTCTTTTGGTTAATAAAGTGTTTATATTAAATGTTTTATCATCAACATCATTTGTAGTTGTCTGATTCAAATTATTCAATTGGTTACCTTGTTCGTCAGTACCTTTTCGCATTTCTGCTTCACTTGAATTACTCTTTTTAAATAATCCATCTACGTTTAATTTTAAAGTTAATGTAGTATCAATTTTAATTTCATAAGCTAAATCAAGTTTATTTTTAGTCATGTTTTTCTCAAAATTCTTGTCTGAAGTATTATAAATACTGCTTGAACTTAAATTTTGCTGGTTTATATCATTACGATTTCCTGAAAGTTTGATATCTCCAATTTTATAATTTACATTGATAGATTCTTTATCGTTGTTCCATTTATTGTCAAAATGTATTCCGCCAGTTTGAGCTACTGGAATTCCTTCACCATTAAATTGTCCATCCCAACTATCAAATTCATCATTTCCATTGTTTGAAAAATAAATACCGCCGTCATCAGTAACTTGATAACTGCTTTGTCCATATTTATCTTTATCTCCCCATCCTAATCCTACTTGTCCGGTGTTGCCAAAAATACCATAAGCGGCTAATTTTTTCTTATCCCAAAACTTATTAAACATGGCTTGACCTTTGTAAAAATTATCAGTTCCTCCTCCGAGTTCTACTTTCCCGAAATGACCATTTTTTTTGTCTTCTTTAAGTTTAACATTCAGTGTTTTGGTTTTCTGACCATCGTCAATTCCTGTAAAAGCGGCTTGATCACTTTTTTTGTCGTACAATTGTACTTTATCAACCATGTCTGCACGCAGATTTTTTGTAACTAAAGTAGGGTCATCGCCAAAAAATTCTTCACCATCAACCAAAACTTTGGTTACAGTTTCGCCTTGAGCGGTAATTTTTCCATCCTTATCAATCTGTATTCCTGGGAATTGTTTTATCAGATCTTCCACTTTTACATTAGGTTCTATTTTAAATGCTTTTGGATCAAATTCTAAAGTATCTCCTTTAATTTTCATGGCGGCTCTATTGCCTTTTATAATTATTTCGGATAATAATTTTCCTTTATCAACCAAATTAATTTTACCGTAATCTTTGATTAACTTTGTAGAATCAACAGAAAATTGATCTACAAAATCAGCATATTTGGGATAAGAAACTAGTAAAATAAATTTACCAGCTTTAATATTATTCAACTCAAAATAACCATTTTCTTTGGCTCGTGTAAATTTTACTAAAATGGAATCTTGTGCTCTTAACAAAGAGATTGATGCTTTTGTTAAAGTAGAATTGTTTATGCTATCTGTTACATATCCTTTAACTGTGCCTGATATTTGTGCCTGTAAAGTATTTGATAAAAAAAGAAAGCAGCATAATACTAGAATTGTTTTTCTCATTAATGGGTTGTGGTTTTTTGAAAATTGGCATTATAATTCTATTCTATTTTTGGAGAAATAGAAATAAAATGCATTTGTTGTGAGATTTTTTTAGCAAGCAAAATTGTACATTACAGATTTTAAAATAGAAATTGAAATAGCATCTTTTGATACAGACTTACTGAAGAATAGTGGCTCAATTTTATGAAATTCATAATCTTTTTGCGTGGTTTTGGTTGTTAGCAGTTTGAATTTTAATGATTTTAACTTATAATTATTACTATAACAGTTAAATATCAATACGGCTCAAAAGTAAATAAAAATACTACAATATTGCAAAAAAAAGAATTTACTTATATTATCATCATTAATTTTTCACATTAACAATAATGTTTTATTGCCAGTATTTTTTTGAGCTGGCTAATAAAATAACCGCGCTAATAGGCTTATCTCTTTATTATTTCCCTCGCAAAGTAGAACATTATTTTAGAAAATAATTTTTTATATAATTATGTTTTTATTAAAACAATAATTCAATTGTTAGTAAAAAAAAAGACAGCATTTTTTTGCTGTCTTTTTTTTTATGAATATTATTTCTATTAAGTAAATAAGTTATTTTAACTGAAAATCACATTGTTTCTAATTTTGTTTAATGAAAAATAAAGTGTCTTCGTAATTGGCAATTTGTGTGAGCGCATTATAAATGTAATTTGAAACTAATGCGCCTCCTTCTGAATTAATCAAATCGATATCGTCGTCAGGAGTATGATATTGCGGATGTCCTCCGGTATGAAAACCAACTGCAGAAATGGATTCTTTATAAAAAGAAACATGATCTGAACCGCCAACATCCCCTGCATGAATTACTGGATTTAATCCGCTATTTTCTTGCAGTTTTTGCATCAGTTCAACTCCGTTTGGAAACGTTCCTGCGCCTCCCATATAAAGTTCTTTTTTGTCATTCAATCTTCCAACCATATCCATATTCAGCATTACTTTTACGGCTTCTTTTGGAATTGGCAAATGATTCACAAAATATTTAGAACCCAATAAACCTTCTTCTTCACCGCTGAATGAGATAAAAATGATGCTTCTTTTTGGTTTTATTTTTTGCTGTGAAACTTTTTCTAAAATGCACAATAAAGCTGAAACTCCAGACGCATTATCGTCTGCTCCATTATGAATGGCAAAAGCTTCTTTTTGTTTGCTTCCAGAGCCTTTTCCGCCCCAACCCCAATGATCGTAATGCGCTCCGATTACGATATATTCATTTTTAAGTTTTGGATCTGAACCTTCTACAAAACCTAAAACATTTTGGGTCGAAACACTATCCGATTTCATTTTATTAATTCCTTCTTTCACAAAAAGTCGGAAAGGCTGATAATAGGAATTATTGAATTCTTTTAAACCATATTTTTTAAAATACTTCTGAATGTAAGCTGCCGCTTTATTATTTCCTTTAGTTCCAGGAAAACGGCCTTCTAATTGATCTGAAGACAAATATTTATCGTGTTTATAAAAGGTGTTAGCCATTTGTGCATTCACGAAAGTGCAACAAAAGAATGCGACCGTAAAAAGACGTTTAAATTTCATATTTAATTATCTATAAATGAGACACGGATGAAACAGATTTGCTTTGCAAAGACGCGGATAAACATAGATTTTTTAAAAAATAAAAAAATCAGTTAAAATCAGCGTTTTATTATATTATAAATCAAAAGAGGTATGCTTAATATATTTTCTATCGAAAGTATATAAAACATGTATTCTTTTGTCTGTTGTTTGGATAATGGCTGGATAACTAAATTCACCTTTTTCTTCTTTTTCTAAATCAAATAATTTAGACCAGTTTAAACCATCTTTAGAATATTCAACATCTAAAATATTTCGTCCGTTAAACCAATCTTTTCCAATTGGCAGCGGATTGTTTACTAATAAAAATAAGTTTTTATTGATTGTTAAAGCATCGATTCCTGAATTGGAATTGACAACGTTTATTTTGCTGGTTCTAATCCAGCTTTTTCCGTTATCACCAGACCAGCTTGAAACTACTCTATTGTGTTTGCTGCGTGATAACATTTGGATATCTGTCGCACTATGAACTAAAAATGTCGGCTGAATTACATCAAAGTTTTGATTGTTTTCTACCGCAATTTTCTTCCAAGAATCTGTCGCTTCTGTATATTCTTCAACGTGTACGCGCCATTCGTCTGTATTGACACTTTCTGTGCTGCTTCCGCATAAAATTACGCCGGGAGCAGTTTCGATTGGTTTGTTTCGAATTGGACCTAAAATTCCGTCCGGAAGACATTTTGGTTCTCCCCAGGTTGTTCCATTATCTTTTGAAACAATCATAGCGCCAAACCATTCTCTCGGATTTTTTCCAATTTTATAAAACAAATACAAATTCTGACTTTTACTTTTAAATAATACTGGATTCCAGCAAGGCAAAGTATCTCCGTTTTTAATTAACGGCTGAATCAATTCTTTTGGTGCAGACCATTTTTTGTCTTTGTAAGCCGAAATGTAAATTCCAACATCTTTTGCGCCTTCATATTTTCCGCCAAACCAAGCTGCTAAAATTTCATTTGGTTTATATTCAACCAAAGTTGAAGCGTGGCTATTTGTAGTTGCAGGCGGATCTGCGATATAACCGCTTTCTATATTAACCGCTTTTTGTGCTTTTATTCCATTTGAAAAAAGAAAAACCACTAGTACTACTGCTGTAGTATATTTCATTTTTAAAATCATTTTTATTCTTTTTTTGTTTTTCTTTTTAGATTAAAGAAGCAAGATAAGACTTAGAAACTAAAAGTCTTACTTCTTGCATCTTTAAAAAATCTTAATCTAACTCTTTTTCAATCCTACTTTATGTCCTGCAATAGCGTAGTAAAGAATTATAATATAACAAGGAAGTAAAATCCAATATCCTTTTGTAGATGCTGTTGCAGTTGCATTTACCTCACTAATACCCTGCGAGATAAGATCAGCTTTTGTACCGTCTACAAATTTTCCGTACAACGGCGGAATAACTGCTCCTCCTGAAATTGCCATTACTAATAACGCTGCTCCTGTTTTAGTAAATTTACCTAAACCGTTAAGCGTTAAAGGCCATACAGCAGGCCAAACTAAAGCATTTGCTATTCCTAAACCTGCAACAAATAAAACAGAAGTAAATCCAGTTGAAAATACAATACAAAATGACAATATAATTCCTAAAACCGCACTTATTTTTAAAGCCAAAGCCTGTGTAATATATTTTGGGATTAAAAACGCACCCAAAGCATAAGTGACAACCATTGCTAATAGAGTAAATGTTGTAAAGAATTTAGCATCGGCAGCAGGAAATCCTAGAGCGATTCCGTATGCAATAATGGTATCACCCGCTATTACTTCTACTCCAACGTACATGAACAAAGTTAGTACACCAAGCCAAAGATGTGGAAACTGAAAAATACTAGTTTTTGCTGTTTGTCCGTCTTCTGCTTCTTCGATAGGTGCGGCTTCAACATTTGGAAGCGGTGCCTTACGAATTAACAATCCTAAAATAAATAAAACAACTGCCATTGATATGTATGGAACAACAACGCTGTCTGCCATATTATTTAGCAATATATTTTTTTCTGAAACACTTACTACGGCAAGTTTTTCTTGAATTTCATCGATTCCTGATAATAAAATCGATCCAAAAATAAGTGAACCCAAAGCTCCCGCAATTTTATTACAAATTCCCATAATAGAAATTCTTTTTGCTGCGCTTTCAATAGGTCCTAAAATAGTAATATAAGGATTAGAAGCTGTTTGCAATAATGTCATTCCAGCTCCTTGAATAAAAATTCCTGTCAAAAACATCCAGTAAGTTCTGGCTTCGGCTGCTGGAATAAAAATTAAAGCACCGAATCCCATGATGAATAACCCTAAGGACATTCCTTTTTTATAACCAATTTTGGCTAAAATATAAGATGCAGGAAGAGCCATAACAACAAACGAAATGTAAGATGCCGATGCAACCAATAAAGACTGAGCCGACGTTAATTCGTTGATTGTTTTCATAAATGGAATCAAAGCGCCGTTGATCCAGGTAACAAATCCAAAAATAAAAAATAAACTTGCTATTATTAAAATTGGTACTAATGTGGTTGGTTTGGTTTGTGAAGTTGTAGTGGTTTTTGTTTCAACCATTTTATTTGTGTTTTTTTTGTGTTTGATGATCTTTTAAATTGGAGAAAATCATCGGTAGTTAAAAGAATTTCTGCCTGTCAAAAAAAATTACTGACATAGCTATAAAACAAAAGGAGAGTTACCTCTCCTTCTGCTCAAGTAACAAATCTTTTGATTTTTTACTTTACCAAATTAATTATTTTGTGTCCCACCAAAGTTTAGTTCCACCTGAGTCTGGACCGCCTAATTTTACGATTCCATCTTCAACAGCAGCTTTGTTTGATGAGTACTCATTTGTAGTGTAAATGATTCTTTTTAATAAAGATTTACCAACTCCTGCATCTGTATTATCCGTATTTAAAACTGGATAAATTACTTTAGCATCGCTTCTACGTAAATCTGCCCAAGCTTCCCAAGATTCTGGGAAAATTGCTAAGTATTTTTGAACCGCAATCTGTGTACGTTGGTTAGCAACTGATGCAGACCAAGCAACTGGCAATTTAACTGGAATATCTCTTAAATCTAATGTTGGATAAACTGTTAAGATGTTTGGTAATGTTGGCAATGTAGATCCGTTGATGTAAGCGTTAACCGCAGTTGCATCTGTGATTCCCCATTGTGCAAGTGACAATCTAATACCTGTTTCATACAAAGTTTTAGCATCTCCGCCCATGTTCCATCCATTTAAAGCTCCTTCTGCTCTAGTCAAAAAGTTTTCAGAAGCCATAAAGATTTCGATGTTTTTAGTTTCACTAACTGTATTAGCAGAACCATTCCCCATAATATCATTATTGAATTTAGAGAATTCTGTAGTTCCAAACTGATCTTCTAAACCTCCAACTGGATTACCTCTGTAGGCTCCTGTAGCAACTGGGGCAAACCATTTTGCTAAACGTGGATCTTGGTATCCTACTAAAATACTTTCCATAGAAGCTGTCATTACATAACCCCAGCTGTTTACAATCATATTTAAATTGTTTGGAGTAATGTTACTTGCTTTAAAGAATGCACTTTGATCGTTTGTTTGCATAACTCCTGCAGCTACAGCAGCTTCTGCTTGAGTTTTAGCTTTAGCTGGATCTTTATCAGAAATTCTTAAAGCTAAACGCAATCTCATACTGTTTCCAAAAACTCTCCATTTGTCAACACTTCCAGCATAAACTCTATCGTTTGGAGCAAGAGATGCAACAGTAGTTGCTGAAGTAGAACCTAATACTGCATTTGCTTCATCTAACAATTTGAAGAAATCTGTGTAGATAAATTCAACGCTATCGTAAGGAACTTTTTCTTTACCATTTCCAGCTTCAGTATAAGGAATTGGTCCGTAAGCATCAACCATTTGGTTGTACATAAACACTTTCCAGATTTTTAGAACTGCTGTAGCTTCTGCATTACTTTCAGATGCTTTTAAAGCATTTGTTAAAGCTGGTGCTGCAACTGTATAAAAACGTAACCAACCTCTTCCTTCGTATCCATTAACAAAAGCATTTCTTTCTGTTCCGTATCCACAGTTTAGATAGTGAATGAAAGTTGAAGATAAAATACCTGTAGCAATACCCCAAGTACCTTGATCATCTACTCCTGGAGAAGAATAAGATCCGTTGTGAATACCTGCGTACAATGCAGATGCAAATGCAGGACCTGCTAATGTAGCATCTAACTGATCTTCAGTCAACGAATTAGGATCTTTGTTTATTTCATCGAAGTCGCCAGTACAGCTTGATAAAATCGAAACTGCCATTAATGCAACTCCTAATGTTTTTATTTTAAAACTATATTTCATGATGTCTCTTTTTTAATTAAAATCCAAATTTAACATTTACTCCGTAATCTCTTGTTGAAGGAATGTTGAAAGATTCAATACCTTGTAAGTTACCTGTACCTGCTCCTGCTTCTGGATCAAAGTGTTCTGCTTTGTTTAAGAAGAAGAATAAGTTTCTACCCACTAAAGAGAAGTCAATGCTTGTGAATCCTGAATTATTTAATACACGTTTTGGTAATGAATAACCGAAAACAAGCTCTCTTAATCTGATGTTTGTAGCATCATAAATAAATGGCTCTGCAATTGGAGTTCTTTGTCCGATAGCTGTCCAATATTGCTCTGCATTAATGCTTACAGTATTTGGAGAATAAGTTCCGTTTCCGTTAGCCACAACACCATCAACAATTATTCCACCTTGTCTTCCAGCAAGTGTAATATCACTTACCCCTAAACCAGCTTGTCTAGCTTGTGTGTATGAAATAACTTCTCCACCAATTCTGAAATCAACTAAGAAGCTTAAAGAGAAATCTTTGTATTTGAAGCTGTTTTTGAAACCTGCAGTCCAATCTGGATTAAAGTTACCAGCACGAACATCAAATCCGTTTGTTGCCAATGGAATACCAGCGCTACTTACAATAATGTTTCCGTTTGGATCTCTTTGGAAACCTTTGATATATAAATCACCATATTCACCACCTTGAACAACTTTACTTCTCACTAAACGTCCTTCACCAAGAACTAACTCATCTCTTCCATCATAAATAGATTTTACTTTTGATTTATAAGAAGCGTAGTTTGCTGTAATATCCCAAGTAAAGTTCTCTGTTTGAATTGGAGTTGCAGTTAAAGTTAACTCGATACCTTTATTTTCGATATCTCCACCGTTTACGACAGCTCTAGAAAATCCAGAAGACTCAGGTGTATTGATGTAGAAAATTTGGTTTTTAGTTAATGAATTGAAATAAGTGAAATCTAATCCTAAACGGTTGTTGAAGAATCTCACATCAGCACCAAATTCTGTAGAAGAAGAAATCTCTGGTTTTAAATTTGGATTCGCTTTTGTGCTTTGTCCGTATAACATACCACCATTTCCTCCAATGTAAGAGTATCTTTGTTGAGTTTGGTAAGGATCTGTATCGTTACCTACTTCTGCGTAAGAAGCTCTAACTTTTGCAAAACTGATTACTTCTGGTAATGTAACCATATCAGAAATAACAGCAGAAAGACCGAAAGATGGGTAGAAATAATCTGTTGGTAAAGTAGAAGACCAGTCATTTCTAGCAGTTACGTCTAAGAATAAATAGTTTCTGAAACCCAATTGACCAAATCCGTAAACTGAATTGATTCTTTTTTCTGAAGCTGTAGAAGTAGATTGAATTGTCTGAACATTTGATAATGCGAAGAAGTTTCTTTTACTTAATACACCACCTGAACCTAAAGATGAATTGCTTTGTTGCAATGCATTTGCACCAGCGTTAAGTCCAACAGAAAAATCACCAAATTTCTCATTGTAAGAAAGTAAAGCATCAACGTTTAATTCGCTAACAGTTTCGTAAGATTCGCTGTATGAACCCATGTTGCTGTTAAATGCATTTGTAGCGTATCTATTTCTTACATTTTTATTTGTCATTTGGTCTAAACCAGCTCTACCTTGTAAACTTAAAGTTTTTGTAATCTGATATTTAAGAGATGCTAAACCAATAAATCTGTTTCTTTTGTCTGTACGAGCATCATCTCTTAAAGCAGACCAGAATGGGTTTCCACCTGGAGCTCCAGTTTCATCAAGAAAGTAATTTACTTGTCTTTGCCCAGCACCATCAAAATATTCGAAGTTTTTATAATCGTTATAAGCAATACTACGAGGTAATAAATAAGCAGATGTTCCGATAGACTCTTCACCAGTTCTCAATAAATTATCGATATCTTGAACGATGTAGTTTGTTTTTACATCCAATGATAATTTATCTGTAATTTGACTAGTCAATCTTAAGTTAAGATTGTGTCTGTCCATTGAGTTTCCACCAACAATACCTTCAGCGCGTGTGTTAGTGTAAGAGAAATAACCTTGCGCTTTTTCGTTACCAGCTGTAACAGTTAAAGTGTTTGCTAAGTTATAACCTGTTTTGTAAAAATCAATAACGTTGTTTGGTTGTGGAGAATAGCTTTGTGTAGCTGGTCCAGCATAATTTGGGTTACGAACTAACTGCCAGTTAGAAACTTGGCTTCCGTCTAATCTACCTCCCCAACTTGAAGAAGAGTTTGCAACATAAGCTCCGTTTGTTCCTTGTCCGTATTCGTTTTGTAAATTCATCAAGTTATAAGCTGAAGAAGCCATAAAGTTAGATGATAACGATACTGAAGTTTTTCCAGATTTACCAGATTTAGTTGTAATAACGATTACACCATTTGATGCTCTAGAACCGTAAAGAGCCGCAGCAGATGGTCCTTTAAGAACAGTCATCGAAGCAATATCTTCAGGGTTAATGTTAGAGATACCATCAGGCTGTGTAGTTCCTCCTGTATCAATATCAGGATTTGTGTTTGTTGTTCCGTTACTAATTGGCACACCATCTACTACATAAAGAGGTTGGTTGTTACCATTAAGAGATCTGTTACCTCTTAAAGTAATTCTAGAAGAAGATCCAACACCATTAGAAGTAGTAGAGAAGTTAAGACCTGCAACTTTACCAGAAAGTGAATTGGCAACGTTTAATGATCTAGCTTCAGATAATTCGTCTACCGAAACGTTTTGTGCAGAATAAGTAATTGCTTTTTTCTCTCTCTTAATACCAAGAGCGGTAACTACTACTTCTCCTAATTGTTGCGTGTCTGCACCTAAAGAGACGTTGATTGTAGTTTGAGTTCCAACAGCAACTTCTTTTGTAGCAGATCCTACATAGGTAAAAACTAAAACTGCTGATTGATTTGGAACACTAATGCTGTATTTACCATCAAAATCTGTGGAAGCACTCGTTTTAGTTCCTTTAACAATAATATTTGCTCCAGGAATCGGAATTCCACTAGTAGCATCTGTTATCGTTCCTTTTACTGTGGTCTGCGCTTGTAGGCTTTGGAACCCGAAAAGGCAAATGACCAACAGTAATTTTAGTACGTTTTTAATCATATTAGTTGTTTTTTTAGAGTTAATAACATGTTAAATTTAAGAATACGTTTTGTTAACAATACATTATTTCGACAAATGACAATTTTGCAAAGGTGTTGGTGAAACTTTGGTCGAAAATTGAAAGAAAACGTTTTCATTTGTAATCTAACTCTGCCTTATTTTAAAGGCCAAAATCTATTAATCTAATAGATTTTAGCCTTTTTTAATTGTATTCACTTTTTTAACTAAAAATCATTTAAAATTATTCGGCTTTTAACACTTTTTAGTTAGAAACCTTGAATTTAGTTTTTAGTAAATCAGTTGAGTTTCCTCCAACCATTACTTCGAAGTCGCCAGGCTCAACAACATACTTCATCTCCCTGTTATAAAGGCCTAACTCATCTTTAGTAAGTGTAAATTCTACAGTTTTAGTTTCGCCTTTCTTGATATTTAATCTCTTGAAACCTCTTAAAGTTTTCTCTGGAGTCGTTACAGAACTATAAACATCATTTACATATAATTGTGCAACTTCATCTCCATCTCTTTCTCCAACGTTTTTGACATCTACAGAAACTTTTACTTCTCCGTTTGGTTTAATTTCAGTAGTATTCAGTTTTAAATTAGAATATTCAAACTTCGTATAACTTAATCCGTAACCGAACGTATATAAAGGATGTTCGCTTTCTGCTACATATTTATGAATTGCAGATGGTTTTTGGTTATAATATATAGGTAACTGTCCAACCGATTTTGGAACTGTAATTGGCAATCTTCCTCCTGGATTGTAATCTCCAAATAAAACATCAGCAACTGCTCTTCCTCCTAATTCTCCAGGAAACCATCCTTCTAGAACCGCAGGAATATTTTCAGCAATCCAATTTGTAGAAAGCGGACGACCATTTAGTAACACACAAACCACTGGAGTTCCTGTTTTCTTGATCTCTTCAATCAATTGCTGTTGGATTCCAAATAAGTCTAAAGAAGCAACATCTCTGTTTTCTTCTACCAATTCGTTAGATTCTCCTAAAACTACAATTGCAACATCTGCTTTTTTAGCCGCTTCAATTGCTGGCTGCAAATTTACTTTTTCTAAATTCCAACGGAAATGAGCTCTGGCACCCCAGCCTCCTTCCCACATTTCAATTCGGACTTTGTATTTCTTTCCTTTTTCGATGTTTTTTGGAACCGTCACCATACTTGTCGCTCCTTTTGTCCAGTTGTCGATTACCAATTGGTCATCAATATACATTCTGATTCCGTCATCAGAACTTAAACCTAACCAGCCGTCAAGCGCTTGATCTGATTTTAAGAATCCTGTCCATCTGATAGAAAAATCATCTACGTTAACACCATCTCCAGGAGCCCAAGGCCAGTCAAACTCAAGCTGACTGTCGATACGAGTCAATGCAGGAGTTCCTTCTAATTCTCTATTGTTGAAATATTCTCCTTTTAATCCGTTTTGAGATTCGTCTGGAGTAAATAAATATTTAGATGGAATAATTTGTCCTTTTACAATCAACGGAACACCTTCTTCATAAACTACATTGGCAGTTTTTCCAACTACTTGCTGAATACCTTCAAAAACAGTTACTCCAACACTATTTTTAGGAGCATAACCTCCCATTCTTGAAGCATTTGCATTTGGTCCGATAACTGCAATGTTTTTTAAATTTTTGCTTAAAGGCAAAATATTGTTTTCATTTTTCAATAAAACCATCGATTTCTGAGCTGCTTCTAAAGCAACAGCTTGATTTTCTTTAGTATGAAAACGTTCTTTAATTAGATTTTTTTCTGTGTAAGGATTTTCAAATAATCCTAATAAGAATTTCAAACGTAAAACTGCTCCCGCCGCACGGTCGATGTTTTCCATTGTCAATTTCTTTTCATTTACCAATTCAATAACAGTATTTTGCCAGAATTCGTTTGAAAAATCATAAAACTGCATATCAACACCCGCAGAAACTGCTTCTCTAATAGCATCTTTTGGAGAATCTGCCACTTTATGAGTGGTCTGAATGTATTTAATTGCACCTAAATCTGAAACTACAAGTCCTTTAAAACCCCATTCATTTCTCAAAACATCAGTCAATAACCAATGATTTGCAGCACAAGGAATTCCGTCTAACTCAGAATATGCACACATAGTTCCTAAAGCACCGCCTTTTGTAAATGCTTTTTGAAAAGATGGCAAATGATCTTCTCTTGCAGAACGTTCTCCCACCAAAATCGGAGATGAATTTCCTCCCGCTTGCGGAATACCGTGAACTGCAAAGTGCTTAGGTTCTGCAATTATAGAACGATCTGATTTTAAATCGTCTCCTTGTAATCCTTTAATAAAAGCCAAACCAATTTCGCTATTCAAGAAAGCATCTTCACCAAAAGTTTCAGCAACACGTCCCCATCTTGGCTCACGTCCTAAATCTAAGTTTGGACCAAAACCGAAATGAACGCCATGCGCTCTGGCTTCCATACCAATTACTTTTCCAACTTTATCTATAACTGCTGTATCCCAAGTTGCTCCAAGTCCGATATTCATTGGAAAAGCAGTACTTCCTTCGTCTAAATATCCGTGAAGCATTTCACACATAATCAGCGCTGGAATTCCCCAACGGTTTCCTTTGATTACGTTTGTTTGCAAATCATTAATCATTTTCGCTGAACGCGGATAAAGATCATGAATTGCTCCAATTCCTAATTTACCGATTTTTTCTGCCGATTTAGATTTCGCAAAATCTTCTTTATCTTTAAAAAAATCTCCTCTATACATATCCATCTGACGTACTTTTTCTTCAAGTGTCATATGGCTTAACAAGTCTTTTACTCTGTCTTCAACAGGCGCTTTCGCATCTTGATACAGATACTTTTTCTGGGCATGGCTTTGGTTAAAAAAACCAACAGCCATTACAAAAATAATGGCCGTTTTCCTCATTCTTAATTGTAACATAGTTGTGTGTGTTTAGTTTTGAATCACTTTGAGCTTTGTTCCATTCACAAAATCATCATGTGAAATAAAGAAGCTGTTACGTGTTTTTCCATTTAGCTCAATCGAATTGATTTTCCCGCCATTATTTTCTTGTCTTTCAATTACGATACTTTCTTTTTTATAATAGTTTGGATCTAATTTGATCGTCACTCTATGAAACATTGGCGTTGTAATGGTGTAAATTGGATCTCCTGGAGAAATTGGATAAATTCCCATCATCGAATATACCAACCAAGCTGACATTGTTCCCGTATCGTCATTTCCTGGTAATCCTTTTGGTTCATTTTTGAAATATTCGCGAACCAATTTCTTTACCATATCCTGAGCTTTATATTCTTCGCCTTTCACATAATTGAATAAATACGGATTGGCAATGTCTGGCTCGTTTGCCATATCAAATTGTTTACTATCGAAGATTTTCTGCAATTGTGCCGAAAATGGTATATCACCGCCCATTAATTTCTTCAATCCGATAATATCGTGTGGAACCATAAAAGCATATTGCCAAGCATTTCCTTCAATAAAACCAACATTTTCTTCAAAATTAGCTCCCGAATTTGGATCAAATGGTTCGTACCATTTTCCGTCAGCAGTTCTTGGACGAAGGAGATTTAAGTTTTTATCGAATAATTTTCTGTAGGATAACGAGCGTTCTTTAAAACGTTTTACATTGTCTTTGTCACCGAATTCGTTGGCCATAAGCGAAATAGAATAATCTGAAATATTATATTCCTGAGTTGTAGAAACTGGGCCTTTATTGTCTGTTGTTAAATATCCTTTTTTGATATAATCTTTCAATCCTGGACGAAGCGGATTATTTTCAATATTATCTGCGCCTTTCAACATCGCATAATAGGCTTTATTCACATCATAATCACGAATTCCTCTCATGTAACTATCTGTAATTACAATACTTGCTGGATCTCCAACCATGGTAAAAGTCTCAGTCGAATTTAATTCCCATTTTGGTAACCAGCCGTTTTCATCAAACATATCCAACATACTTTTTACCATATCCGATTGCTGTTTTGGATAGACCAAAGACATTAACGGATGGACATTTCTATACGTGTCCCATAAAGAAAATACGGTATAACGAGTATCTTTGGTTTTAGCAATTTTAGTTCTTTTGATTACTGGATATTCTCCGTTAATATCATTTAAAGTATTTGGATGAATTAAAGTATGATACAAAGCCGTGTAGAAAATCGTGTTATCCTCTTTTGTACCGCCTTCAACCAAAATTTTAGAAAGTTCTTCGTTCCATTCGTTGTAGGTTTCTTTGTAAATTGCGTCAAAAGATCTATTACCCACTTCTTTTGCTAAATTTTCTCGGGCATTTTCGATACTTACGTATGAAATTCCGATCTTCACTTCAACCGTTTCTTGCTTATCGAATTTATAGGTAAAATAACTTCCAATACTATCACCTACTACGGTTTTAATGGTATTTTCCATTATTCTCGCTTTTCCGTTGTAACCCATCCATTGCGCTTCAACGCCGTTGTATTTTGCAGGTTTTTTCCAAACTCCAAATTTATGGGCAGGTTTAGAAAATTGAGCCACAAAATAAACTGGGTAAGCATCTTCTGGACTGTTGTAACAAAATGAACCAACTGAACGCATTCCTTCAATTTCTGTTGAAGAAACCACTTTTACCATCGCGCCTTCTTCATTGGTCAATCCTAAACCAAGATTTAGCAAAATATTGGATTGCCCTTTCGGGAAAGTGAATCTGCTAATCCCAACTCGTTTTGAAGCTGTAAATTCGCCTTTTACTTTATACTTGTCAATGTTTACACTGTAATAAGCTGCTTTGGCAACTTCATTAGAATAAGTGGAACCGTATTTTAAATGATCGATTTCTACATTTCCAGTTGTTGGCATTAATAAAATAACACCCAATTCTGGACAACCGACACCACTTAAATTCACTTGACTAAATCCTGTCAAAAAAGTATTCTCATTCACATACGGATTCGAAAGCCATTGACTGTCTTTTTCCATTGGAGTATTTTTTACTCCAGCCACATTAAACGGACTAATACTTGCCATTCCACGCGGTGCAATTGGTCCAGGATAAGCTGCACCATAATTGGAAGTCCCAATAAACGGATTCACAAAATCGGCAGGTTCCTGCGCAAAAATGGTAATGCTAAAAAACAGCATGTATAAAATACATGCTGTTTTGAATTTATTTTTTCTATTTAAAAGCATAGGCTTCGTTCTTATCTGTTGATCGCTTCAATTTTTAAAGTCCAAGCTTCTTTTGCAGGAAGATTGTTTCTTAAACTTTCTGGAATAATTACTTTAAATCCGTTTCCTTCTTTTGTCCATTTTAAAGAAGTTTTAGAACCTAACATCGTAATCTTAGTTCCTTTTTTAGGACTGATAGCTTTTACAGTAACTTCAGCAGGAATTTTATCTTCTCCTTCTTTAGCTAAATAAAATGCAAATACATTTCCAGCTTTATTTTGTGTAAAACAGATATTTTCTTCTTTGTAAGGTTCGATTGGTTTTGTGTTGTAAATCGCTGTACTGTTTACTTTCATCCAATCTCCGTAAGCTTGCAACAAATCGTAAGCACCTTTATCCCATTCTCCTTCTGGACTTGGAGCAACGTTTAATAATAAGTTTCCGCCTTTCGCAACAATATCAATCAATAAATGAATTCCTTGTCTTCCAGTCATGTAAGTTGCACCCGGAGAATAAGACCATCCACCGCCAGCTGGAATACAAGATTCCCAAGGATAAGGCAACGTTTTAGCAGGAACACGCCCTTCTGGAGTTAAGTAGTTTTGGTTTTTACCGTGAACAGCTCTGTCCACAACAATTAATCCTGGTTGTTTTTGACGCGCTTTTACAACCAATTCATCCATTTTTGGATCTTGATCTACAACTCTGTGTTTAATGAAACCATTTTTAGATTCGTTTTCAGTAAATTTCTCGTCGTAGTTTTCTTTGATGTTAACTTGGTCTCTTTTTCTAACCCATCCTCCATCTAACCATAAAATATCTACTTTTCCGTAGTTCGTTAAGATTTCTAAAATTTGGTTGTGAGTGAAATCAACATATTTCTGCCATTTTTCTGGGTATAAAGACGGATCGTAATTTACGTTTCTGTCGAATGGAGGAAAATAAGGATCCCAATAGTTTTCGTTATGCCAATCTGGTTTAGAGAAATACGCTCCAGTTGAAATTCCTTCTCCTCTAAAAGAGTTAAAAATCTCCTTTAAAACGTCAGCTTTTGGATTTGTATGAAAAGGAACATCTTTACTAGTAATCTTGTAATCAGAATATTTAGTATCATACATATTGAAACCGTCATGGTGTTTTGTAGTGAAAACCATGTATTTCATTCCAGCATATTTAGCCGCTTTAGCCCATTTTGCAGGATCGAATTTTACAGGATTAAATGTTTTTCTTAATCCTTCGTAATCTTTAATATAATCATTATAATTAGATGGATTACTTCCTTTTTTACGCTCACACCATCCGTAATCTTCAGGGCAGATAGACCAAGATTCTACAATTCCCCATTGGCTATAAGTTCCCCAGTGCATTAGCAAACCAAATTTTTTGCCTTGCCATTCGTCTAAGTTTTTTAATACTGCCGGATCTGTTTCTGGTACGTATCTTTCATCTTCATAAATCGCCTGAGCGAATATCTGAGCTGAAAATAAAAGGGCGATTATGAATATTCCTTTTTTCATCTTTAATCTAATTTATAATTTATTATTCTTTGTTTTTAGTTTAGTTTATCAAGTATCGGTTGATCTGTAAAAGTTAATTCTTTTGGGGTGTTTTCATTAAGCTGCTCCAATACAACAAACTTATTTTCGCTCGCTTTCAGCCAACAGCCTGGTACATAAAGCGTTTGTTGCGGTCCTACTTTCCAGTAGCGACCAAGATTATGTCCGTTAACAAATACAATTCCTTTTCCCCAATTTGTCATATCAAGAAAAGTATCGGCTGGTTTATCAATGTTTACTGTCGCTTCATATAAAACTGGTCGTCCAGATTTTATCGTTTCATTTTTAAGAACTGGAACTTCATTCATCGGCATTTTATACATTTCCCATCCGCCACTAATTTCATATTCATTAATAAATACTGGAGAAATAATTCCTTTAGTATTATGTACTATTTCGGCTCCGTAATTAATACGTCCCATATTTTCAACTAGAATTTCTAAAATACCGTTAAAAGGAATAGAAATTGTCAACTCGTAATTTTTGAAAACTCTATTCAATTCACCAACTTTAACTCCATTTACATAAACGGTAGCAAAGTCTCTCAATCCCTCAATTTTCAATTTGCCAGAAGAAATTGGCTGCGTAAATCTTTTTCGATACAAAACATATCCGTTTCCTTGACCTAACTTTTCAAATGTTAAGGGCTGGTCATTTACAACCGCTTTTTCTTTTTTTATCCAACTTAAAACATCCATACTTGATTTGATAAGCTGATTAGGATATTTTGTAACTGGTATTTTCTCTGGAATTGCTGCTAATTTTGTTTTAGAATACTTTTGCATTACTTCACGTATAGCCATGAATTTTGGTGTTGCCCAACCTGCTTCACTAATAGGCGCATCATAATCATAGCTTGTAATATCCGGCTGAATATCACTTTCTTCATTATAATTTGCTCCAGAAGTAAATCCAAAATTAGTACCGCCGTGCACCATATAATAATTAAAAGAAACGCCCGCATCAAGGTACTTTTTAGTTTGACTTGCAATCTCCTCAGATCCAATTTTAATAAATGGCTCTGCCCAATGATCTAACCAGCCAGAATAAAATTCTGCAACCATATAAGGTCCCTGCCCTTTATGGTATTTATCAACCTGCTTTTTTAAATTTTCTATATTTGATTCCCCATTAGCAGTTGGTAACACGCCTTCAACAGCACCGCCTTCAAACAACCAAGTACCGTCAGAAGTAAAAAAAGGCTCTGGAAACCCAGTTTCTTTAAGCATATTGTAAATTGCAGTTTTGTATGCTTTATGATCTTCAGCACTAATGTCGGTTCTTTGAGAAACATAAGAACCAAATTCATTTTCTGCTTGAACCATAATAATTGGTCCGCCCTGATTAGCAAAATTTCCTTTTACCACTGCATACAAATGTTCTAGATACGTTTTGCAAGCTTCTAAAAATGCTTTGTTATTGGTACGAATTACTAAATCTGGATTATTTTGCAACCACCAAGGATAGCCTCCAAATTCCCATTCACCACACGCATACGGTCCTGGCCTAAGAATTACATATAATCCTTCGCTTTTAGCAATGCGTAAAAACTCTGCTAAATCTTTATTTCCTGTTTTAAAATCCCATACGCCTGGCTCTATTTCATGATAATTCCAAAACACATAGGTTGCCACGGTATTCAATCCCATAGCTTTAAGCATTTGCAGTCTATGTCTCCAATACTCTTTAGGAATACGCTCATAGTGCATTTCTCCCGAATGTATTTTTATAACTTTCCCATCTTTTTGAAATTCTCCATTAGATATAGAAAATCCTTTTGTTTGCGCCGTAGTAAAAAACGGCATCAAACAAATCAATAATACTCCGAGCTTAAATAATATCTTATTCATTTTTTTTCAGATTATACATTTATGACTTTAAAACTTTGTCAAAGTTTTAAACTTTGACAAAGCTGTCACAAGCATTTCACGTTAAACTATGTGTTAGAAACTAGTTTCTTTCTAAACTCTTTTCAAAGTCAAAAAAATCTATGTTTCTATGTGTTTAAAAATATTTAATTCACCAAAATCTCATCCACAAACAACCAAGAGCTTTCTCCTTTTGGACTTTTCTTTAGGTTGCCTCCAATTACTTTTACAAAACGTGCATTTTGTTTTTGGAAATTGATTTTAAAATCTTTCAATTCTGGAACCGCATTTACCGCATAAGGTCGCGTAATTTTGCCCACTTGCGTATATTTAATTCCGTCTGTAGAAATCAGCACTTTAACTTGAATTGGAAAATTAACTCCTGCGCCTTGACTTTCTAAAGCTCCAACTGATACTTGCTCAATACTTTCAACTTTTTCTAAGTCTATTACCAATTCCATATCGTTAACCAACCAAGCTTGCCATTGTCCGTCATGGAAATTTTTGCTTCCTCTAATACTGTTCACCATTGTATTAGCATCTCCTTTATAATTTTCGTTGTAAGGCGTTAAGTATTTTACTTTATGAGCAAATCCTTTGTGAAAGAAAATAGTATCAGTATACGTTTTTCCAACTGGTTTTTCATCCTGAAATAACGAAGCTTTTAAAACTATTGTTTCTTTGATTTCAATTGGAGCAACATATTTTACAGCATGATGATCGATGCTTTTATCTCCTAAAACGTAACGAATATCTGGATTAGGAAACTCATTTTTCAATTCTACTTTGATTTGTTTATTAGCCAAATCTGCTGTAGAAGAAGCGGTAACCAAATAAGCGCTTTTCGCGTAATTGATTCCTAAATAATCGTAACGTTTGAACATTGAGAATAATCTTGATGTAAAATCATTCCAATTGCGTTTCTCTTTCGGACTCCATAAAGTTTCTGATAATGCTGCCAATCTTGGGAAAATCATATATTCAGAATCTTTTGGCAATGCTAAATGTTCTGCCCATAAATTCGCTTGTCCTCCTAAAACGTGTGCAGCTTCCTGAGGTGTCATTGTTGCAACTACAGGATCAAATTTGTAGACTTCGCTTAACGGATTATAAGCATCAAAAGCTAAAGGTTCTTCGTTTTGTGGGCCTTGGTAAAAGTTGAAATAACAAGGAGATTCTGGAGTCATAATAACATCATGACCTTGATCTGCTGCTTCAATTCCGCCTTTCATTCCTCTCCAACTCATTACAGTCGCATCTGGAGCTAAACCGCCTTCTAAAATTTCATCCCAACCGATAACTTTTTTACCTTTAGAATTGATGTATTTTTCCATACGTTTTACAAAGTAGCTTTGTAATTCTTCTACGCTTTTTAAATGCTCATCTTTAATTCTCTTTTGGCAATTTGGACATTTTGCCCAATTGGTTTTAGTCGCTTCGTCGCCTCCAATATGAATGTATTTTGAAGGGAAAATCGTTATTACTTCGTCAATTACATTTTGTAAAAACTCAAATGTAGATTCTTTTCCTGCGCAATAAATATCTGTAATTGGCCATAATCCGCCAGAAGGAACACCAATTCTCTGATTGAAACAAGCTAATTCTGGATAAGCTGCAATTGCAGAACTTACGTGAGCCGGCATTTCAATTTCTGGAATAATTTCGATTCCTTTGGTTGCTGCGTATTTTACAATTTCTTTTAATTCTTCTTGAGTGAAAAATCCACCGTAAGTTCCTTTTCCGTCAGGATTTGTTGCTAATCTAGCATTCCAACTTGTGTTTTCCTGATCAACTCTCCAAGCACCAACTTCTGTTAGTTTTGGATATTTTTTAATTTCAATTCTCCATCCTTGATCATCAACCAAATGCATATGCAAAACATTCATTTTGTGCATTGCTAAACGATCAATTGTAGCCAGAATATAATTTTTATCAAAGAAATGACGAGATAAATCCAACATCAAACCTCTCCATTTAAAACGAGGTTCATCATTAATCGTTAAACTTGGAATCTGCCATTTTGCAGAAGAAATCGCAAATTTACTTTCAATCGCTTCAGGAAGTAATTGTCTGATACTTTCTAAAGCATATAAAAAACCATTATTCCCTTTAGCAGCAATAACAATATTAGTTGGATTAACATCTAAAACGTAAGCTTCATTTTTTAAGTTTGGATCTGTTTTTAATAAAACATAATTACTTGCAGGTGCTTTTGTAGTAACTTCTGGTTTCCATCCTGCCGCAGTTTCAAATTTAGAAGCCAAAGCATTTGCCGCGTCTTTTTGGAAATCACCGTTTACTACAAATTTTGTGTCTTTTGTAAATTCAAAAACACCTGTTTTAATAAGAGTCTGACTCGGTTTTGGAATGATATGAATATCACTTTCTGTGTAAACTTTCTGCGCATGAGCCGAGAAAATTGAAGTGATTAGGGTTAATAGAAATAGTAATTTTTTCATTCTTTGTTTTTTGGTTTCTCTAACAGTTACTTATAAAGCGACTTTTAGAGATGTAGTTTTTTAGTTTTTGTTTGTCATCCTGAGGAACGAAGGATCACACTAGTAATTCCTCAAAGCAACTCGCCAATCTTTGTCGAGTTTCTTGTGGAGATTTCTCCTTCGTCGAAATGACAAACTGTTGCGTTTAATCTGTTCAACGGAATAATATTATTTATCCCAAGACATTTTAAATTTCGCATCTTCCATTCTGTGACCTTTTACGTCATCAGAAACGGCAAAATTAAATCCTGATCTTAGGCTGTAACCTGCGTATTCACCGTTTTTATTCAAAGCAATAAAACCAACTTGCAGATATTCCATGTCTTTGTGGTTTTTATGTTTGTTGTAAATACGTTCTGTGATTTCTTTACAAGCATCATAAGGTGATTTTCCCTGACGCATTAATTCTACAACCATTGCGCTTCCTGCTGTTCTAATAACGGCTTCTCCTAAACCGGTTGCTGCCGCTGCTCCCACTTCGTTATCCAAGAAAAGACCCGCGCCGATTATTGGGGAGTCACCGACGCGTCCGTGCATTTTCCAAGCTGCACCGCTCGTGGTACATCCGCCAGAAAGGTTGCCATCTTGGTCTAACATTAGCATGCTTATGGTATCGTGATTTTCTATATTAATGACTGGTTTGTATTTTGAATCTTCCAGCCATTTTTTCCAGTCTTTTTCAGATTCTGGAGTCAGTAAATTTTCTTCTTTAAAACCTTCAGATAAGGCAAATTGTAATGCGCCTTGTCCCGCTAACATAACGTGAGGCGTATTTTGCAATACTCTTTTCGCAACAGAAATTGGGTGCATAATTCCTTGTAAAAAACAAACAGATCCACAATTACTATTATGATCCATGATACAAGCATCCAAAGTTACTTTTCCTTCGCGATCTGGATATCCTCCGTAACCAACACTGCGTACAGTTGGATCGGCTTCAGGTATTTTCATTCCCGCTTCAATCGCATCTAACGCTGATTTTCCTTCTTTTAAATTCTTCCAAGATTCTTTATTTGCAGGCAGACCATGATTCCATGTCGAAATAATAATTGGTTTCTGCTGCTTTTTTTCTTTTGGTTCGACAGCTGTTATTTCATTTTCATGATTTGCAGCAAATCCGCTTACGCCCAAAACAGAACTTATTGCTAAAGTGCCTAAAGTAGTTTTCTTGATAAAATCTCTTCTATTTGACATGTCTTTTGGTTTTAATTCAACTTTCAAAAACAAAATGTTGTTGATGTTGCTAATTTAATCAGTAATAATTTTTAATCCCAGTAAAATCGACTATAACGCCGCTTTTACCTCTTTTATCGTCTTTAAATTACTATCTGATAAAGCATTTCCGTCAAAAAATGAAACTCCTGTTGCGCCATTTTTCTTGGCTAGCAAAATCGCCTCTTTTAATTCTGCATCCGATTTTAATCCCGGAATGTAAATTCCTGTATTAATTTTCGTTTGTTTTCCTTCTAAATCGGCTACACCTTGTTTGGTCGCGTAACCAACCCAGTCAATTTCTTCATCATAAAAACTATGATAAATCATTGGATATACTTCATCAATATTCCATTTATCCCAACGCTGACGTACCATGTGATCTGCCATTTCTGGATAAGGAAATACTGCTGCAGTCAATTTTTTATTGTGTTTATGAGCAATTTTATACGCATCGTCAACTACCGCTTTTACAGCATTTAATCTGAAGTTTTTCCACTCCATATCAATTGAAGTATTGTGGCTGTTTCTTGGATTTTTATGATGTTCTTTTTCGAATTTGCTTACGCAAGCATCACAATAACAAAAATCAAATTGAGGTAATTCTACATCCTGAACTAAGTTATATTTTGGCAATAAACTGATTGGCAAGAAAATATCTGGGAAACGAATGTAATCTAAATGTACGCTTTCGATTCCTTCTACTTTTGCTAAACCTTCCACTAAACCTAAAACGTGGTTTCTAGATTCTTCTTTAGTTGGGCAAAGCCATTGGTAATAATCTACATAAGGACGATTGTCAAAACAAGATTTTCCTTCTTTGCTTACCTGATACCAATCTGGATGCTGTAAAGCAACTGAATCATTTGGGCGATTCATTGCCATAATCCAAGCATGAACTTTTAGGCCTTCTTTCGTGGCAAGCGGCACTAATCTCGCTAATAATTTCGGGTCAGTTTGCGTGTTAATTAAAACTTCATCGATTCCGCCGTCTTTGTATTTTTTAAATTCTTTCGAATAATCTGCATCTGATTTTTTAGCATCCGCAGTTGTCCAAACTCCAAAAGTGAATTTCCCGTTTTCTTCTGCTTTAGCATCTTTTTGTCCACACGAGAATAAACTCAGCGAAAGCACTAATACCAAAACTTTTGATAGTTTTTGTAACTTATTCGTTCGTAATAATTTTACCATCTTCTTTAATTATTAAGGTTTTGTTTGAAAAAGGGCTTTTTACCGAAATATTAAATCCAGATAAATGATTTTCTAAAACTGGTTTCAAAGTTTTTCCGTTAACAATTATATTTTTAGTACTGATACTTTGCAGTGATTTTGCCCAAGATTTATTCTTATCAAAATATCTCTTTTGAGCACGGTACAAGGTATACAGTTCCCATTTTACTTTTTCTTCCTGCGGAATTGTAAATTTATCGTCGCTTTCTTTTGAAGAGAAGTATACATAAGCCCATTTTTCGGGCTCATGCATATTTATCACTCCCATAGGCGACCAAACCCAATTGTATTCTGGGAGAAACTTTCCTTCTGAATCTTTTTTTCGTTCGTATTTTCCATCGATAACCGAATGTTGCCAATTTACTCTAGAGAAATTGACTCTCCAAAATTTATCTTTCGGAACAATATTATCGTAATATGATGTTTTATAAACCGACCACGGAATGGCAATTTCTAATGTCCAGCCTTTATCTATGTCTGAAGCATTATTTAAAGTTCCGTCAACCTTTACAGCAGATTTTAATCCGTCAATATTCCAGTCGTTTAAAACAGTATTTTTTTCGCGGTAAGGTTTATTAATAAATAAATCCCAAGCTGTGTTTAAAGCATTAATTTCTAATTCATAATAATTATGAGTATCATTATCTGGATCGATAAAAACTTCAAAATCATTATTGTAAAAAATAATCGTATCGCGCTGTCTTAGATTTGCCCAAACGTGAGGCTCTTCCATTTTTGCTAGAATATAGTAGTATTTATCGTCCCAAAGCATTTTAACCTGAGTTTTGTATTTTGGAGTTTCAACGCCTTCTATGTCGACAAAAGGTGTTGTCCAAGATGCTTTTTCCCATTCTTTATCTGCTCCGTCTCCGTCAATAACAATTTCTTTTGAAGTTTTATAGGCAATATAACTTTTCGGTGTAACCGGTTTTTCAGATTGCGCATAACTCATCAATCCAACAAAAAAAACGGCAAGGGACAATAAATTACTTCTACTATGCATCTTTATATTATAAACTATTATCTTTTGTAAATTGAATTACTTCACTTAATTTTCCGAAAGCGATTGCTACATGCGTATCTGCTGCACCATAATAAACTGCTAATTTATCTTCTTCAAAATCGTGTAAAGCTGCACACGGGAAAACTACGTTTGGTACATCTCCAACCATTTCATACGTTTCTGCAGGTCCTAATAAATAAGGTTGCGTTCTGTATTTTACTTGATCTGGAGCGTCTGTTTCTAATAAAGCTGAACCCATTGCATAACGGAAACCGTTGCAAGTATTAATCACTCCGTGGTAAATCATTAACCAACCTTCTTCAGTTAAAATCGGAATTGGTCCTGCTCCTACTTTTGTACATTGCCAAGCACTTTTCTCAAACGGACTTGGTTTCATAACCAATCTATGTTCTCCCCAATATTTCATGTCTGGGCTATAGCTAATCCAAATATCTCCGAATGGTGTGTGTCCGTTATCACTTGGACGGCTTAACATCGCGTATTTTCCGTTGATTTTTTGTGGGAATAAAACTCCGTTTCTGTTGAATGGTAAAAAGGCATTTTCGCATTGGAAAAATTCTTTAAAGTCAAAAGTATAACCAATACCAATTGTTGGTCCGTTGTAACCGTTACACCAAGTAATCCAGTAACGATCTTCGATCCAAACCACACGAGGATCATATTTATAAGAAGATTCAATCATTTCTGTATTTCCAGATTTCATCTCAATTGGTTCGTGGTTGATGTCCCAATTGATTCCGTCTTTACTGAAACCAGCAAAAATATTCATCTGAACTGCTTTATTATCACATCTGAAAACCCCAGCATATCCATCTCCAAAAGGTACAACTGCACTATTGAATATACTGTTTGATGAAGGAATCGAATATCTGTCGATAATTGGATTCTCAGAATATCTCCACATTACATCTTTACTGTTTTCGGGTCTGTCTTGCCAAGGAATAGTACTCATTTTTTGTTTTTTTATTTATTAGTTTTTTTATTCTTTTATTCTAAAGCTTTTTTTGTCATCCTGACGAAGGAAGGATCACACTAGAAGCTCCGCAATCTTTGTCACCAATCTTTGTCGATTTCCGACGCGTTCCCATAGTTGAAACTATGGGCTATTTTGCAATCTTTGTCTTCGATTTTTTTAGAGTTACTCGTGGAGATTTCTCGTTCCTCGGAATGACAAGCTGTATGTAAAAACTTTGTCAAAGTTTTAAACTTTGACAAAGTTGGTATACGTATTATTCTTCAATCTTCCTAACTCTATCCAACCAAGTAAATTTCAATACTGTAGTCGTCACTAAGAAAACGACTAATGCAACCGCCGCTTTTGGATAATCTCTGATGATGAAATAAATCGGTAGCAGAATCATGCTTGACTGCCAAATAATTCCGATTACACAGTTCATCATATCTAAATAGAAATCATTATTTTTTTGGAAAGACTGATCTTCCGCTTTTAATTGTTTGTAAACTGGATTCCAAAATCCCCAAGGTCTTACATTTGAGTAGAACGATTTTAAAACCTCCATATCGGTTGGTTTGCTTAAGTAAGTTCCTAAAAGACAACCTAAAATTGACATTCCGAAAATTAATGGGAATAAGTAAATCGATGGCACTTGCGAAAGATCATGCAAGAATGTTCCAGCTTCTAGACTTCCTTTACTTTGATCTAAAATAAATTGAAGAGAAGCTGCGATTAATCCGCCGACCATTCCCCAGAAATAACCCCATCCGTTGAAACGCCACCAAATCCATTTTAGGAAGTTGGCTGCTACGTAACCTCCGTATAAAGCACTTGTAATCCAAAGTGTTAATGAGTTAATAGAATCTGCGAAGAATCCCATGAAAACTCCAAGTCCAACAACTAAGAAAGAAGAAATCTGACTTACTTTGATATAATGTTGATTTGAAGCAACTGGTTTGAAGTATTTTTTATAAATATCATTTACAATATAAGCTGGTCCTGCGTTTACGAAAGCAGAAAATCCAGACATGAACGCTGCTAATAAACCTGCTAGAAGAATTCCTTTAATTCCAACTGGAATATATAGATTCACCACTTTTGGCATTAATAATTCTAAATCTGCTCCAGTAAGATTAACGTTTGCGTTTAATTCTGGCGCTAAATTCACTAAAGCAATTACCACGATTCCTGTGATTAATAAATATCTAGGAATGAATAAAATCAAGTTTGTAAAACCACTCATATAAGCCGCTTCTTTTACCGATTTTGTAGAAAGAACACGCTGTAAATCATAACTTGGAGTTGGACCTGCAACACTCGCGAAGAAACCTTTAAACAAAGTCATTCCGATGAAAGCACCGAACATTTTGTAACCTTCTGTATCAATTAATTTATTGAAAGTATCGAATTTATCGCTCCATTGTGTTTCAAATTCCCATCCGAAGAAAACATTTTTCCATTCTGGTGTAATTACTGAATTGATTTGAATATCTGTATAATTAATGAATGCATAACCAGCGATTAAAACTCCAGCAATAATCATAATGACGTATTGTACAACTTCTGTTGCCACAACAGAAAACATTCCGCCTTTAACCGTATAAATTGTCGTTAAAAAAATGATTAACAAGGCATAAGTTTGTTCTGATGTTAAGAAAACACCGCCGTTCATGTGAACTGTTAAATCCCAAGGAAGAATAATAGTTACAAATTTACCGATTCCAACAAAGAAATACGCGATGAAACCAATTGTAGAAATAATAGCAAAAATCGCTACAATAATATGTGAAGCTTTTCCTGCTTTATCACTTCCAAAACGAGTTAAAATCCATTCGGAACCCGTCATTACTTTCGATCTTCTAATCCAGACCGCAAGGAACATCATGACGAAAATCTGATTCCAAATCGGCCAAAGCCACATAAACATGAAGCTTTTTACTCCATATAAAAATAAAACTCCAATCATCCAGGAAGTTCCTGAAACATCAAACATTCCTGAGCCATTGCTCAATCCTAAAAAATACCATTTGATTGATTTCCCGCCAAGGAAATAATCGTCAAGTCCTTTTGATGCTTTTCTTGAAATCCAGATTCCTATACCGACCGACATTACGATATAGATTAAAATGATTGATACGTCAATAATGTTCATTAAATATTTATTTTGAATTAGTTAGTTCAGACCCCAGTTTTTGTTTGGCTGTGCTCCCATTACAAAATGAAGTACACCGCCTTTTTGCATTTCTTGGTGAGAAATGGCTGTTTTATTAAATGCTTTTCCGTTTAAAGTAGCCGATTGGATGTAGAAATTTTGCTTCGAAACATTTTCTACTTCAATTACAAAAGTTTTTCCGTTTGGAAGATTTAAAGTCGATTTCTCAAAAATCGGACTTCCAATTTCGTATTCTCCAGAAGCTGGATTCATAGGATATAATCCCATTGAGCTGAATACATACCAAGCTGACATTTGTCCGCAATCTTCGTTTCCGCTCAAACCGTTTGCTGTTGTATTGTATTGCGTATCTAAAATATGACGCACCCAATATTGTGTTCTCCAAGGCTGTTTTGCATGATTAAACATGTAAGCAATGTGATGACTTGGCTCGTTTCCGTGCGCGTATTGTCCGATCAAACCTGAAATATCTGCTGAAACATTGTTTCCTGTAATTTCAGAACTCTCTGTAAATAGTTGTTCTAAACGTTTTGTAAAAATGTCATTTCCTCCATGAAGCGAAATCAATTCATCAACATTATGAGGTACAAACCAGCTGTGCTGCCAAGCATTTCCTTCGGTGTAATCTGTATGTTCTCTGTGGTTAGAGTGTTTTGGGTCGAAAGGTTCGTTCCAAGATTTTCCGTCTTCAGACTTTCCTCTCATGAAACCAGATTTCGCATCAAATAAATATTCGTATGCTTTTGCACGTTTTGAGAAAAGCTCATAATCTGCTGTTTTTCCTAAAGCTTTCGCCATTTGTGCCACACACCAATCATCGTAAGCATATTCTAAAGTAATCGTAACTGATTCGTCTAATAAGTTATAAGGAATGTATCCGTATTTTTTGTAGAAGTTCAATCCACGTTCGTCTTGCATCATGGTTGCTTTCATCGCTTCAAAAGCTTTTTCAGCATCAAAACCTTTAATGCCTTTCATGTAAGCATCAACAATAACTGGAATCGAATGATATCCGGTCATCGTATTCGTTTCATTAGCATATAAAGTCCAAACTGGAAGTATCTTTTTGGTTTCGTAATACGCCAACATTGAGTTCACCATATCTGAAACTCTATTTGGATCTAAAATGGTAAGCAAAGGATTTTCAGCTCTAAATGTATCCCAAAGTGATAAAGTAGAATATGCGGTGTAATTTTTTGAAGTTACAATTTTGTCATCTTCTGTTCTAAACTGACCGTTTTTGTCGCTGTACGTTACTGGCGCAACTTGTGCATGATATAAAGCGGTGTAGAAAATTGTTTTTAGAGAATCAACTGGAGTTTCAACTGTAATTTTGCTTAAAGCTTTGTTCCAATCTGAAGATGCTTCTGTTTTTACTTTTTCAAATTCCTGATCTTTATCTAAATTGTCTTTTGCATTTTCAACACTCACCGAAGAAAGCGCTACTTTAACGTCTAATTCTTTAGAATTTTTAGCATCGAAGAACAATTGCAAAGCTGTATTTTCGCCTTCAGCATTTTTAGCTGAAACTACTTTTTTATCAGCCGTAATAATAGATTCTGTAATTGGTTTTGAAAACTTGGCTACAAAAAATACTTTCTGATTTTTTGCCCAACCTGTACTGTAACGGTAACCGCTGATAGTATTGGCATCTTCAATTTTTATTGAAGTTTTAACCGCTTTGTCCCAGTTAATAGCAAAACCAAGATCTACAACTACAGATTGTGTATTGGTATCATTAAAAGTATATTTATGATATGCGGTTCTTTGCGTAGAAGTTAATTCTACATTGATTTTAGGATCTTCAAGAAAAACTTGGTAATAACCCGGTATTGCTTTTTCGTTAACATGACTATATTTTGATTTATACGGAAGGAAATCGCGTGAAGCGGCTTTGGCGGTTAAGTCTAATTTTTTGTTTGTCGGCATAAATAAAATATCTGCCAAATCACCGATTCCTGTCCCGCTTAAGTGTAAGTGACTAAACCCAGAAACAATCGAGTCAGAATAATGGTAGCCGGAACACCAGTCCCAATGCGAAATTCCATTATCTGGACTCACTTGCAGCATCCCAAACGGAACTGTCGCGCCTGGATATGTATGTCCGTGACCGCCAGTACCTATAAAAGGATCTACATAATTTGTTGCAAAACTTTCTGGATGTTGATTTTTATCAACTTTTATTTTGCAACTTGCAATAAAAATTACCGTTAGAGAAAGCAGAGTAATTTTCTTCATATCAAAACAATATTAATTTAACTTTAAATTTAGATAAATTCAACTTTTACCAAAATATTTTTAGACGGACGACATTTAAACGGCTCTAAACATCAAAAAAAAGTAACAAACGACATTTTAAAATATCCATATGATTTTTAACTCAAGCAAGCTTTACAAATTACCAATCCGCTATCATGTTTACTTCTGGCTGACGTATTTTGTATTCAATACATTCCGCTGGGGAAGCTATTTTAACGATTATGTTTATTCTTTAAAAACTACTTTACTCGGTTTTCCAATTCACATGGCATTATGTTACCTTAATATTTTGGTATTGATGCCGCATTTGGTTTATCGCAAAAAATACCTCCTATATATTATAAGTGTACTTTCTGCTATTTTTGTCATGGTCGTCGTAAAATTCAATTTGACTTATTTGTTGATTACGCATAATGTTTGGCCAGAAGGCCCGCAAATAATTAATACGCTTACGCTAAATTATACAATTGATATGATGATGGGCGAATTATATGTTATGACTTTTGTTACGGCTATTAAAATAACGCTCGATTTATTGCAAGAACAAAAACGTGTAACTGATCTTGAGAAATCACAACTAGAGACAGAACTTCTGTTTTTAAAGTCTCAGATTTCGCCTCACTTTTTCTTTAATACCTTAAATAACATCTATTCTCTTTCTGTAGAAAAATCAAATAAAACGCCAAAAATAGTTTTAAAGCTTTCCGAATTAATGCGTTATATGCTTTATGAAACAAAAGAAAAGAAACAATCTCTAGAAAATGAAATTCTCTGCATTCAAAATTATCTTGATTTAGAAAGAATTAGAAACGGAGAACGTCTTGAAGTTAACATGTACATTTCTGGAGATATTCATGATAAAGAAATTTCACCGGTTTTACTTTTGACTTTCGTCGAAAACGCCTTTAAACACGGCGTAAACAAAAACACAGGAAATGTTGTAATTGATATTAATTTTAAAGTAAAAGGCGACTATTTATATTTCATAATTTCAAACCCAATGCCTGAAATTACCGTACATAAAGATAATTTTAACAAGTCAAGTGGTATAGGTATTGAGAACGTGAAAAAAAGACTTGAATTAGGATATAATAAAAGTGACTATAAGCTTTCATTTAAAAATAAAAAGAATATTTTTGTCGTTAAACTAGTTATAAAAGTCACATAGCCCCGCTTTTACAAGTTTAGAAAACTATACCTACAAAAAACCACATATCGGCCTAAATAATATTTTGCAAATGAAAATAAAGTGTTTAATTATCGATGATGAGCCATTGGCAATAAACGTTATTAAAAATTATATTGAACAAATTGAAGATTTAGAATTAATAAACACCTTCAGCAATTCTATTGAAGGATTAAATTTTTTAAAGAACAATACCATTGATGTAATTTTTCTCGACATAAACATGCCAGTTTTAGACGGTATTAATTTTATTAAAAGTTTAGAAAATCCGCCTTTACTTATTATTACCAGCGCTTACGATCAATTTGCAATTGAAACGTACGAACTTGACGTGCTAGATTATCTGGTAAAACCAATTGAGTTTCCTAGATTAATGAAAGCCGTTAATAAAATCAATAAACGTCTAAATAATACAAGCAAACTTCCGCAAGAAAACAGCAAAGAAAACCCTTTCATCTTCGTAAAAATCGACAAGAAAAAAATGAAGAAGATTTTCTTGAATGAAATTTTAGTAATTGAAAGTTTAAAAGATTATTTAAAAATAAGCACAACTTCTGGAAAGTTTATCATTCACAGTACTTTATCAGATTTCACAAGTTTATTGCCCGAAAGAGATTTTATCAGAATACACAGATCGTACACGATTGCGATTGACAAAATCGACGCCGTAGAAGGAAATAGCATTGAAATTGAAGGACTTCGATACGTTATCGGAAGATCTTATATTGACGAAGTAAAACAGAAAATCTTGAATTCTTCTATTTGAGTTATGAATTATGAGTTATGAATTATGAGTTGCATTAAAGCTGATAAAAAACTCATAACTCATAATTTATAACTCATAACTTTAAAAGATAAAAACCAAAAAAGCAGTCTCTCCAGACTGCTTTTTTTCTCAATTATAGGTAACTAACCAAAATAAACCATGAAATAGTCTATTATCTTTATTACTGGAAAAATACTTAGAAATGATAGCGTTTAAACGCCTCAATAGCCGAATAATCTGCTAATCCTAAGCTGTGGTATTTTTCTGCAGTCAATCTATTTCTGTCTTCAACTCGCACCCAAAACTCTCTACTGTCATCACCTTGAAACATTACGCCGTCTTTTTGAGACTGGTGATAAAAAATAGCATGTCGTTTCTTTAAAACCTGGTCAGGACTCATTGGAACTGCCATGTCAATTTGGTACGATTCCCATTCATGCCAAGCGCCTCTGTATAGCCAAACCCAACAATCATTCATAAAGCTTTCGTTTTTCAGCCTTTTTAAAGCTTCAAACAAACTGTCTAAACATACTTTATGAGTTCCGTGCGGATCTGCTAAATCTCCAGCGGCATAAATTTGATGCGGTTTTATTCTTTCAATAATGTCACACATAATGTCGACATCTGCATCCGAAAGATTGTTCTTTTTAACCGTTCCTGTTTCGTAAAACGGAAGATCTAAAAAATTTACGTTAGCATCTGGCAAACCAATGTAGCGAGTAGCTCCAAAAGATTCGCTTCTTCTAATTAATCCTTTTAATTTTCTGACTTCAGGCGAATCAATTTCGTTTCCAGTTCTGTTCTTTAAAAAATCGATAATTTCCTTAGAAACCTCAGAATTTGGATTTAATGCTCTTGAAATTTCCGCAAATTTTAATGCTTCTTCATTTGAAACTGCAATATTTCCAGAAGTCTGATAAGCTACATGAACTTCGTGCCCCTGCTCTACCAAACGATCAAAAGTTCCTCCCATCGAAATCACATCATCATCTGGATGCGGACTGAAAATAATGATTCTTTTCTTTTCCGGCGTGGAACGTTCCGGTCTGTAAGTATCATCTGCATTGGGTTTTCCGCCCGGCCATCCCGTGATGGTTTGCTGCATTTTATTAAACATCTTAATGTTCAAATCGTATGCAGTCCCTTCTTCCGTCAAAAGACTCGACATTCCGTGGTCGTTATAATCTTTATCCGTCAGTTTTAGGAAAGGTTTCTTCGTTAACTCACTTAAACCAAGCCACCGCTTTTAATTTTAGCTCGTCAGTCCAAACACAAGACTTTACAAGCCAAGGCGTTTTTACACGCGTTAATTCAGACGAAGCTTCTGTATCTAGAACAAATGTTGTGTTGTCATGCTCTTGTAAATACGTCGCTGGTACATGCGAAGAAACTTTCCCTTCGATTGTCTTTTTTATAATTCCCGCTTTACTGATTCCCCAACCTAGTAAAACAATTCTTTTTGCATTTCTAACGGTTCCAATTCCCATTGTAATGGCTTTTCTCGGAACATTATCAATTCCTAAAAAAGAAGAAGCCGCATCGATACGAGTTAAATGATCTAAAGTAATACTTCTGGTTCCAGAATTTACGTGAGATCCTGGTTCATTAAACCCAATATGTCCTGTTCTTCCGATTCCTAAAAGCTGAAAATCTAAACCGCCGTACGACTTAATTTTCATTTCGTAATCGATACAATATTGCTGTAATTCCTCGGCACTTACCTGTCCGTCAGGAATATTTATATTTTCTGGATGAATGTTGACATGATGAAATAAATGCTCGTGCATAAAATGATAATAACTCTGAATATCATTTTTATCCATCGGATAATATTCATCTAGATTAAAAGTAACTACGTTTGCAAAACTTAGCCCTTCCTCTTTATGCATTCGCACCAATTCTTCATACACTTTAATTGGCGATGAACCTGTAGCCAAACCTAAAACGCAAGGTTCGTTCAGTTCATTTTTTCTCTGAATTAAATTGGCAATTTCTTGAGCAATCAAAAAAGAGGCTTCTTCCGAAGATTCGAAAATAACATTGTGAATCTTCTCGTAACGAGTTTCTTCAAATTTTCCTGCTTCTCTAAAACCTATATCTTCTTTAATCATTTGCCGCTTGTCATTTAATTAGTAAGATAAAAGTAGAATTAAATTATCCTTTTTAATTAAAATTTCGACTAATAACGATTGCGCTTCGGCAAAAGACAAAATATGAAATATCAAACTATTTTTAACGCATCTAAAAAAGCGATTATTCGATTATACCAATTTCAGCAATCGAAACAGTTTGGCTATTTCCTACTGCTCCTGTGGCTACAAATCTTAAAAATCTTGCTTTTACTGCAGCAAAACTCTTAATTTGTTCAATCGGATTGTGTTTGATGTTTGAGAATTCTCCTTCCGATTGTTTTGTCCAAGTGATGTTGTCTTCACTAGTGTAAAGTTCATAATTCGAAATCAAACTCAAATTACTTCCTACTTGCTGTGGCGTGTATGTAAAACCTTTTATTGTGGTTAATTCTCCCATATCAATAATGATGGTTTGAGGCAGTTTGTTTTCATTACTTCCAAATCCCCAAGCGGTATTGGCATCTCCATCTATAATTTTTTCAACCGATTTATCATCTCCGCTAGAAATAGAAATCACTTTCCATTTTTCTTTAGAAATACCATATTTGGCTGTTTTTACAGCACTATTGATTTTCTCTTTTGTATTTCTCGAAATAGCTTGAATTGTTAGTGCTTTATTATAAGTAAAAGGAGCTTTATACAAAATGCTTTTTTCCGAAGGTTTTTTTCCGTCAAGCGAATAATAAACGGCATTTCCATCTTCCGATTTAATCGTAACCAAACCATTTTTATCACGAAGAATTTGTGGCTCTTTAACGAAAGTTGGTGCATTAAACGCTTCAATTTTACTGATTACAAATCCAGCTTTTGCGTCTAAAATATTTACTCTAATCGCAGAAGCGATAACGCGATCTACACGCAAAATTCTTTTGTAACCAATTGTAGTTTCATTGGCAATTGTTTTCCATTGTCCATTTACATTTGCTTCAACAGAAAATAATTTTACTCGCTGTCCAAGTTTAATATATTCTTGCAATAAAATTCTATTGATTGCCGTTGGTTTTTTAAACGTAAATTCGATTGAAGCTTGTTTTACCTTATCGTCTGTTGCCCAATACGTATTTTTATTTCCGTCAATAACATTTTGAGGTCCGAAATTAGAATCGTTTCCACGAATGTTCGAAGCTTGAACTTTACTTTCTTTTAATAATTCTTTTTTGAAATCGGCTTTAATTGTCGCCACCAATTCTTTCAATCTTGCTTCGTCATTTTCATGAACCAAACCTCTTTTATCAACCGGAAGATTCAATAATAAAGTAGCATTTCGACCAATCGATTCGTAATAAATATCGACCATTTCGTCAAGCGAACGAACCTTATCGTCTTCCACAGAATGATAAAACCATCCTGGTCTAATCGAAACGTCGGCTTCACCTGGAACCCATTTTTCTCCGTCTTCGTGTCCAGACGTAAATTCCGAATAATGTACTTTTCCAGCCAATTCATCTTTCTGGCGAAGTAACGACCAATTGGTTTTTCCTGCGCGTCCTTCTTCATTTCCAATCCATCTTGCTTCAGAAGGTCCAACGCCCCAAACTAATGTTTTGGGTGCGATACTGTAAATTAATTTATACGTTTCGTCCCAATTATAATATGTCAATGAATTGATTTTTCTGGTTTCGTTTGCACCTCCGTAATAACCATCGCCACCATTTGCACCGTCAAACCACATTTCGAAAACATCACCATAATTGGTCAATAATTCTTTTAACTGATTTCTGAAATACGTAACATATTCAGGTTTTCCATATTGCGGATGATTTCTATCCCAAGGTGAAAGATATAAACCAAGTTTTAAATCGTATTCTTTACAAGCTGCTGCCAATTCTTTTACCAAATCTCCTTTCCCGTTTTCCCAAGGCGAATTCTTCACAGAACGTTCTGTATAAGCTGACGGCCAAAGACAAAATCCGTCATGATGTTTCGCAACTAAAATAATTCCTTTCATTCCAGCCTCTTTCACCACACGCGCCCATTGGCGAACGTCTAATTGCGACGGATTAAAAAGTTCTGGCGATTCATCTCCAAAACCCCATTCTTTATTGGTAAACGTATTTAATGAAAAATGCACAAAAGCATAAAATTCCATTTCCTGCCAATCGATTTGCTTTTGTGTCGGAAGCGGTCCAAAAGGCTTTGGAGCATTCGCCAATTCCTGACTTGAAACATTAGAAATTACACTAAAAAAACATAAGAAAAGGAATATTTTTTTCATTGCTGATGGGCTTTAAAATAGTCTATAAAGCATAAATGTAGTATAAATTGAATTTGCTTGTATAGAATTTCGACCAACAACAAATTTAAAAGCGTTTTGGTTTAGAATGATTTATTTAATGTATTAAATTTAATCGCCTCCACAACCACCGCATGAACTCCCACACGAACTTCCGCCTCCGCAAGAACTTCCGCATGAAGAACCGCATGATCCTGAACCGCTAGAATTATTGGTAAAAAAACTATTTGAATTGTAATTTGTCAATGGAACAAAGAAACTCGAAAGCACTACACTTCCGTAAAGAAAATAATTCCACTCCCAATTGTTTTCAATTTCGCTGTTTTTGATTTCTTTTTTAATAGTCGACGGAATGATCTTAGCAAACATTAAATTTATGACTCTATCTACATAACCAATAGATATTAATACTAAAGGAATAATTGCAAACAACAAATAAGTCACGGGTTTATCTCTCCAAATTCCCGTAATAAATCGGCTAAAAATTACAGTTAAAAATATTCCTAAAGTAATCATGACAACAAGCACAACAAAAGCGAATTCTTTAGACTTAATAATTCTTTCTCTAATTCTATATGTTGCTTTTTGCAATTGTTCGAAAATTGGTTTCTGCATAACTGATTGACACAATTGCTTGTAAGGCATTGGTTCAAATTCTTTCATGATTTCAATTACACAATTTTCATATTGGTTATCACCAAATTCTTCATCGATTAATTCTAATCTGTTATTGGTTAAAATCCTGATTTTTTTATTCTGAATTAAATTATTGACAACGCCATGCACTACATTTTCTAATTTATCTTCTTTAAAGAAAACCAATTCTAAAGCAGAAAGCTTTTGTAAAATCGGATGCGATTTAATGTTCTCATAAAATAAAGTAAAGCTTCTTTTCACGTACAATTCTAAAAGCAAAATCGTTAATCCAAATAAAAAAATATAGCCAATTAAAAAGTCTGGATTTTGAATTTTGATTAAAACTGGAAATATCAAAAGACAAATTGGAAAAGAAAGAAATATAGAATATTGCAAAAACTTTTTTCTAAGTTTAGAAATATCAAATTTGCTTTTATCAAGTTCTAAAGAGTCTAATTCATTATGAAATTCCCAAACTTCAGACGGCTGAACTCCAAAATTAATTTCATACAATTCTTTTGTTCGTTCTTTTGCTTTTTGAAACTTTTCGAATTCATCTCGATTATGAGTTGACGGAATATGTTCGATTCTTTTTCCTAAAAGAATACAAAAATCTGAATACGAATTTGTAAAAATTAAATGCTGATGCCAAACAATGTCTACAATTTCAGAAGGCGAAACCATTTCATTATTAGTCGCTGCCAAAAACATGAATTTTTTGTATTCTAATAAAGCACTTTGAGTAAAATATAATGTCCAATGATTTTCAAGTGCTAATCTTATCGAAAATCCGTATTCATCGGTTGCGTTATCAAAGTTAAAACGCTGTACTTTTTCCCAAAGTATTTCATTCATAAAGACATCTTTAATCATTAAAACTATATCAAATATAACAGCTTATTTTAGTCTTACAAATTTAGTTTAAAAAAAAAGAGCTGTTCTAAAAACAGCTCTCTGTAGGTTTTTCAAGTTAGTCGTATAAGCTTACTAATTCAAAACACTTCTTAAAAAATGAAAGACCAATGTATACTAATATTATGGTGCAGTAATTTGAGGTTTAGATTTCATAATTACTTCGACCGTACTTGGTTTAGCAAAAAACTCTTTTGCAAATGCTTTAATATCTTCTGCGGTAACTTCGTTTAATGTTTTCTTGTAAATAGCATCGTCTTTAAACGATTCGTTATTTAGCAACATATTGTTTAAGTTTCCTAACCAAAATCCGTTGCTTAATACTTTTTCTGCTCTGGCTTTTAAAAGTGTGTTTTTAACCGATTGAATATCTTCTTCTTTTGGTGCTTTTTTCTGCATTAATTCGATTTGTTCGTAAACAATTTTAGTCAGTTTTTCTTCTTTTTCTGGATCGCTGTCAAAATTAATTGTCATTGAATATTCATCAGAAGGCAAACGGCTTACACTCGATGAAACATGAACTCCGTAACTTCCACCCTCTTCTTCTCGAATTAAATCCAGATATTTTTTAGAAAGCAATTCAGCCAAAATATGAGACGTAAATACATTTTTATAATTGTATGGAAATTGTTTTACAAAACGAATATAAACGCTTGCTTTTGGCACTTTCATTTCGCGAACCAATAATTGTTTAGCAATTCCTGGCGCTGGATCTAAATGATTGTCTGCAAAATTTTCTTTTTTAGAAGAATCTGATGCTATACTTCCGATATATTTTTCGATTAAAGCAATTGCATTTTCAGGAAGATTTCCAGTGAAAACGAAAGTAAAATCGGCTGCGTTTTGAATTCTTTGTTTATAAAGTTCCGATGCTTTTTCAAAACTCAATTGTTTCAAAAATTCTTCATTCAATAATGGAACTCTTTTATTATGATTGTAATTTAATTGCGAAATAGTATCCTGAAAAACTTTCGGATTGGTGTTTAAAGTGTTTTCTAAAGAATTGCTAAAACCTGTAATCATTCGTGAGTATGAATCTTTATCAAACTTTGGTTCTTCAAAATACAAATAAAGCAATTGGAGTAAAGTTTCGAAGTCTTTTTGATTGCTCGAACCTTGAAAACCTTCAGTCAATTCTGAAATGTATGGTTTAACATTGGCAATTTTTCCGTTCAGTTTATCTTTTAAATCGGTGCTTTTGAAAGCGCCTAAACCTGAATTTTCAACTAAACTTACCGCAATTTGTGAAGACGGAATATCTTCGGTTTTAATCAAAGAACTTCCTCCTAAACTGAAAGCCGAAAACAAAACCCCATCTTTAGCCAAAGTCGTCGGATACAAAACAATTTTTGCTCCGTTTGCTAAAACATAACTTTTTGCACCAGAAACTCCTTCAATTGCAGATTCTTTTACAACTTTAGAACCTTTTAATTCAGTTGCGATTAAAGGCAGGTCGGTATTGGTTTCTTTATATTTTTCAAGAGGCATTTTCTTAACCGCTGCCATAATAGCTATGTATTCTTCTTTTTTAGGATAAATTACTTCGTTTTTATCTGGACCAGTAACCGTCATGACGATATTGTCTGTTGTCTGTAATTTTTTAACGGCTTGATTTATTTCTGCAAGTGTAATAGAAGAAATTCTAGTTTTTACGTTTTCATATTGTGTATCAATACTTTCAAACGGAATTGCTTTCAAGAAATAATTCACCAATTCTTCTGATAATCCATCACTTTCAAATTTGTCTTTATTCTTCAACAAATTTTCATAAGAACTCAAAACCGCTTCTTTATTGCAATCTAATTCTTTTTGCGTAAATCCGTAACGAACAGCTCTTTCGGTTTCAATCATCATTTCTTTGAAACCTTCTAAAGTTTTATTGTTTTTTGGCGTTACATACAAATAATAAGAATCTGTGAGTCTTGAAACTTCTGAAGTTCCTGTTCCTATTCCTAAAACAGCCGTTTCATTGTTTTGAATGAATTCTTGATAACGTCTATTCATCATATCCGTACAAAGATTATTCACCAAATCTCTTCTGATAGTTTCGCTGCTTTTAACTTTATCAAAATCCTTTTTAAAATACAAAACAACGTTTGTTTCCTGCGCTTCTTTATCTTTTGCCAAAACATAATTTATTCCTTTGTTTTTAGGTACAGAAACATAATAGCGTTCAGCGGCATTTTTAGGCATTTCTATTGAAGAAAACGTTTCAATAATCTTCTTTTCGATTTCTCTCGGATCAATATCGCCAACGACAATTACAGCTTGTAAATCCGGACGATACCATTTTTTATAATAATCTCTTAAAACCTGATAATCAAAAGTATTAATCAGATTTAAGTCGCCGATTACATCTCGTTTTGCATACTTAGAATCTTTATACAACACTTTATCGGTTTCTAAACGAAGTCTGAAATCTGAGTTTCTTCTTGTGCGCCATTCTTCACGAATTACACCACGTTCTGCGTCGATTTCTGCATCTTTTAAAGAAAGAAAACCAGACCAATCGTGTAAAGCTAAAAGACAAGAATCAATTAGTTTTGAATCATTTGCAGGAACATTGCTCAAATTATAAACAGTTTGATCTTGCGCTGTGTAAGCATTAATATCTGCTCCAAAACTAACACCTTTTTTTTCCAGCATATCGATAATGCCTTTTCCTTCAAAGTTTTTAGTTCCGTTAAAAGCCATATGTTCTAAGAAATGCGCTAATCCGTTTTGATCATCGTTTTCTAAAATTGCTCCAACATTTTGGGCGAAATAAAAACAAACGCGATCTTTTGGCCATTCGTTATGAAGAACATAATATTTCATTCCGTTTTTTAATTTCCCTGAAACAACGTCTTTGCTTAGCGGAACTGTTGTAGAAAATTGGGCAACGCTTTTAAATCCGATTAAAAGGATAAAAAGCCAATATTTTGATTGAAAGATTTTCATTTTTTGCTATTTTTTCTTTGCGATTGATTTAGACGCGGATGAAATTAATTCGCTATCGCGAAAATGCGGATTTACGCAGATTTTAATTTTTATTTAAAAAAATCCGTTTTATCAGCGTCTTTACGAAGTAAATCCGTTTCATCCGTGTCCCAAATTATTTTTTAAAATTCCGAACGCCTTCCTGAAGCCACTCGTAATATCTATTAATATCAGGATTATAAGCCGATGGTTTATTCAAATCTTTTTCGTTATGATCCATTAAAACATAATACGGCTGTGCATTGGTTTTGTATTTTAAAATCTGAAGTTCGCTCCACTTTTGCCCTGTATATTTCAAGACTTTACCAGTAATTTTAGAAACAACTTGTTCTTCTTTTGGCAACGGTCTTTTGTCATCAACATATAAAGAAATCAGCACAACATCATTATTTAAAACATTCAAAACTTTTGGATCTGGCCAAACACGTTCTTCCATTTTACGGCAGTTTACGCAGGCATAACCTGTAAAATCGATCATTACAGGTTTGTTTACTTTTTTCGCGTAAGCTAAACCTTGGTCGTAATCGTGGAAAGTCGGAATTCCGTTTGGACCACTTTCTGCGCCTTCTGGCAACGAAGTTTTTTCTGTATTTTGAACCACTGCATTTCCAAAACCATTTGGAGATTCGCTGTATTGTTTTGCTGGCGGAAAACCGCTGATGTATTGTAACGGAGCTCCCCAAAGTCCTGGAATCATATATACTACGAATGTCAAAACGATAATTCCTAAACTTAATCTTCCCACAGAAATATGAGTTACAGGAGAATCATGCGACAACTGGATTTTTCCAAATAAATAAAAAGCTAAAACCGTAAAAATGGCAATCCAAATGGATAGGAATACTTCTCTTTCTAATAAATGTAATTGTAAAACTAAATCGGCGTTGCTTAAGAATTTAAAGGCTAAAGCCAATTCTAAAAAGCCTAAAACCACTTTAACCGAATTTAACCATCCGCCCGATTTTGGAAGCGAATTCATCCAACCTGGAAAAGCGGCAAATAAAGTAAACGGCAAAGCAATTGCCAATGAAAATCCAAGCATTCCGACAATTGGTGCAATTCCCGCCTGACTTGCTGCTTGAACTAATAATGTTCCAACAATTGGTCCTGTGCAAGAAAATGAAACTACAGCTAAAGCTAATGCCATAAAGAAAATTCCAAAAGCTCCTCCAATTTCCGATTTTTGATCGATTTTCGTCAGCCACGAACTTGGCAAAACAATTTCGAAAGCACCTAAAAATGATAACGCAAAAACCAATAAAAGCAAGAAAAATATAATATTGAAAACAACATTTGTTGCTAATGCATTTAAGGCATCGGCACCAAAAATAGCGGTTACCAAACTTCCTAGAATCACATAAATTACAATAATGAAAACACCGTACATCATCGCATTTCTAATTCCAGCTGCTTTGGTTTTGCTTTGTTTGGTGAAGAAACTCACCGTCATTGGAATCATTGGGAATACACAAGGCGTAAACAAAGCCGCAAGACCTCCTAAAAAGCTGAAGAAAAATAAAGTCCAAAGGCTTTCTTCAGGGGCTGTTTTTCCTGAAGCAGTTTCTGTAGAATTACTTGAAATTTCAGGAGTGTCTTTGCTGGCAATGTTAACAGAATCTGTTGTGTTGTTTGTGGTATCCTGTTTAGTAATTGATTCGTCTTTTGCAGGCAAATCGGTGTTTTTTTCTTCTGTAGCTACGCTTGCTGTTTCTTCGTTCTGAATCGGCTTATCTGATTTTTTGAAAGTAAATTTTACTTCTTTTTCTCCCGGAGGAAGACAGCTGTTATCATTGCAGACCATAAAAAATACGGCCGCATCGATTGTAAAAGCATCGTTTGTTTTTCTTTCAATATTTTGTGTAAATACTGCTTTATCTGCAAAATACTTAATTCGCATATTAAAAACAGGATCGTCTACTTCATGCCCAGAAGGCTCGGCTACAGAACCAATTGTTTTGTAGTTTTTAGACTTTTTAAAAGTAAAACTTGTCGGCGCTGGTCCGCCTTGTGGTACATTTTGCGAATATACGTGCCAGCCTTTGTCAATCTTAGCAATAATTGACAATGTGTATTTGTTCTCTCCTATTTCTTTAACCGAAGTCGTAAATGAAACTGGATCGTAAATTTGGGCAGTAAGATTGCTTATCGCAAAGAAAAATGCGATAAAAAGGAATATTTTTTTCATGATGAAAATATTGAATTTAGATCTTAGAATTTGGATTTTAGATTTTCCAATCTTTGTGCCCTTCGACTTCGCTCAGGGTGACAAACTAGGATTTTTTATATCGAGTCAAAATCCATTTTGAAATATCGTCTAAAACTTCTTCGGCAAAAACCTCATCAAGTTCTTTGGCTTCGCCTTGAGTACAAGTTTTACAATGCTGATACATATGATTTAAACCTGGATAAATCTTAGTCGTCAAATCTTTAGTTCCTAAATATTTTTTAAATGAATTAATATTCTCTACAGCTGGAACCTGAATGTCTTTATCTCCATTTGCTACAAATACTGGAATTGTAATTTTGGGAAGATAATTTTCTGGTTTATAATGAATAGTATATCTATACCACTTTCTGTCTGCATCTTTTCCGTAACGATATAAGAAAGTCTGATCGCGTCCGTCCAAAAGTTGAACTTCTTTTAAAGTTGTAGAATCTTGTTTTTGCATCCATTCTTTCAACTTTATTGCCATTGCTGGTTGTGCAGATTCTCCATCTTTCGTATCGTAAACAATTTTAAACATGATGTTGTACATTTCCATCTGTTTGGCAACCACTTTATCTGAAAATTTATAGCTTTTTAAAATAGCAGTATTTTGAAGATTCAGCATTTCTAATCCGCTTACGCCGACACCAGAAAGACTAATCATAAATTTCACATCTTTATTTCTCGAACTCACAATTGAGGCAATCATTCCGCCTTCGCTGTGTCCGATTACTCCAATAAATGAAGGATCAATATTTTTGTCGCTTTTTAAATAGGCAATTTGTTCCTCAACATCATTGGCAAAATCTCCTGTTGTAGCGTTTTCAAAATCTCCTGTTGTTTTGCCGATTCCGCGATCGTCTACCCGTAAAGAAGCGATTCCGTTTTTTGCTAAATAATCCGCCAAAACGGTGAAAGATTCTCTTCCCATAAACGTATAATTACGATCGTGCTGTCCCGTTCCTGAAATTAAAATCGCTAAAGGATAGTTCTTTTTATTGTTCGGAATTGTTAATGTCGCTCCGTAAGTGATTTTTGTATTTTTTCCGAGAAAAGTCATATCAATAACCTGATACGGATAAGGTTTCTGAGGATGCTGTGCAAAAAACAAAGGTGTTACTTCGCTTTGCTTCTTTAAAACAACGGTTGCATTTGGAATTGAATAATGGTTAAAAATACCTTCGACGGCAGTTTTATCGGCATTGTATTTTCCTTTAAAAGAGAAATTATAAACTTCATTTTTAAAGGAAATACTATCCTTATTTTTTCGAACTCCAATTTTAATTGATTCGTATTGCTGTTCTGGAATACTTATCAAAAGTGAATCTTTTGCATTATCAAAATCACCTTTAACCACAATTCGGTACGAATGGTATTGCCCCTGCCAGATGGTTTGCGAAAAACCAATCTGACAGCACAATACTGCTATACTGAGATATAAAAAATTAACAATTTTCATTTTATAACCTTTAACTAAATTATTTTTTCTCAGCTTTTAAATAATCAACGATAATTGAAATTTCATCAACCAATTCGCTTGGACTTCCAAAATAACCATTTGACATCCATCTTAAATTTCCATTTTGGTCGATGATCATTTTTTCAGGAATTCCAGAAAAATGAAATGCTTTTGCATACTTCTCATAAACCGCATCGAATTTTCCTGTTTTTGGATTTTTACTATCGTAAAGAATAGTAAAATCAAAGCCTTTTTCTTTAATGAAAGCCTGAGTCTGTGCTTTATAATCTTTGATGTATTCCATTGTATCTACAAAATAGAATTTTACATTATCATCTGTTTTGTATTTATTTACCGCCATATTCATTCCCGGCATTGCATTTTTACAAGGTCCGCACCACATAGCCCAGAAATCTAAAACCACAATTTTGCCTTTTTGGTCGGCCAATTTTACTTTTCCGCCGCGACTGCTTTCCATTTCAAATCCGTCGATTGGAAGATTAATTAATTCTAAAATTAATTTCTTTTTATGTTCTTCATTTTTATCAGCTTTTAAAGAATTTAAGTACGTATCAAAATCAGCTTCTTTTTTGCCTTCTTTCAAATACAATTCTTTTAAAGCTGCAATTGTTGCAGGCGTAACTTGGTTTTGTTTTGCAGCTTCTAAAATATAAGCTTTAGCTTCGGCTGTTTTTCCTTCTCTTAAAAGCATTCTAGAATATACTTCATTGTAAGAAGCATTTTTAAACTGCATTACAGGTTTAATTTTATCCAGATATTTTCTTTCTAAATCGTAATTTTTGAAAATTTCCTGAATCTTCGCATACGTAAAAAACTCTCTCGCACCAAAGTTCAGACACTGATCTTGCCATTCTTTCAATGACAATTTTTGAGCATATTCTTTTGGAACAAATGCTTCTCTGCTTTCTAATTCAGGATATATAACATCTGCATGTTTTTTCAATGTTTCTAAAGAAGTTTTTTCGCTTCCTTCCTGATCTCTGTCAAAAGGAATCGAAACCAAATGCCAAGCATAATCTAATACAATTCCGTATGAAGCTTTTTTAATATTATTTATTGAATAATCGTAATCTTTGTTTTTTACGATATAATTGTAAGCAATGGCTTTGTACATTTTATCATAAAAAAGCGCTTCTGTATCTGTTAATACATCTTGAAATTTACTTTGTGGAAAATTCTTTTCAAACGCATTATATAAAGCTACTTTTTTGTTGAAATCTGCTTCGTTGAATATTTTTTTTATTTCTAAATCACGAGCCCAAACTCCATTTGGATATTTTGTTACTAAAACTTTTTGAACAGAATCTGTAAAAGCTTTATTTGCTGGCTGTTCTAAAAGATTTAATGATTTTTGAACATTGTATTGCTGTACATTATCCAAATTATTTCCAAGAACAAATCTTAATTCGTTTTTGATTGGTTTTGTCATATCGATTGGCTTAACACTTTTCGTTAATCTTAAACCTTCATAAAAAACATTTATACGGCTTTCTGGATGATATTGCAATTCGTACTTAATCCACATTAAACTGATTGTATCATTAATAGTCGAAATTGGATCTAAAAAATTTGGATGCTGATCTGCAAATGATTCATTTCTCAATAATCCCCAGCCAGAATAACTGCTCTTTGTCGGCGGAATCATCCATGAATAGGTTTCTTTCCCTCCTTTATCGATTAGCGTATCTGAAATAAAAACACAAGTAATCAATGCTGCATCATCTGATAATTTGACTTTAGTTTGCCATTTTTTATCGGCTGTTGGTTTTAAAGAAATATCAGCAATTTTCCATTTGAAATTACCGTGCGTATATAATCTTCCTGAAACCTGTTTTGCATCTTTTAATACTGTTCCGGCAGGATCATAAGTAATGGTAATTTCGTCACCAGAATTTGGTGCTTCTGGCGAAACTGCGAATCTTTTCGATTCGTTTTGAGCGTACGAAGCCGCACTAACACTTAAAAAAAGTGCTGCAAGTTTTAATATTTTCATTTTTTATTTTTGTTTAAGCACGTTCAGGGAATCTGAACGTGCTGTTTTTTGATTTACTTGTTTTGTTCTAAGTTTGGTGCGTAATCAAAGTAAATTGGTGCAAATGGCAATTGATAACGATCTCCATTTGGTGCCAGAGTAACTGTCTGACCTGAAAATCTATGTGTAATCGTTTTGGCCAATTCTGGTTCTTTGTTTAATCGTTTTAAATCAAACCATCTAAAACCTCCACATCCCATTAACTCTCTTCTTCTTTCGGCTAATACTTTTAGTAAAGCATCTTTATTATCTGTCGCTGTTAAAGCAACGTATTGTCCTGTTCTAAAGCGTTTTACTCTAAGTGCATTAATCGTTTGCATAGCAGCAGTTCCAGATCCTGCCCTAGCTTGACATTCTGCTTTTATTAGCATCATTTCTGGTACAGTTGGTCCCGCATTTCTACTTTCTCCAGTTAATCCTTCTTTTGCGTAAGCTCTTCCTTTTGTGTATGCAGAATTGAAAACGGTAGATGGCTGTGTAAATAATACATAACGTAAATCGTTTGTATCAAAAGTATTAATCAGTTCATCGCTTAATCCTAAAATACTTGGTGCATAAGAATATGAACTGTAACCGTTGAATTTTGATAATATAAGTTCAGAATCTAATCTTTTGTTTGGGTAAGCTGCAAATTCATAATCTGCTAAATTGATAAGCGTATTTTGAAGCGCCAAAGCTTTTTCTGCATTTGCCAAAGCTTCACTATAATTACGCATGTATAAATATGTTCTCGCCAAAAGTGCGTAAGCCGATGCCTGTGATGGAAATGCTACATTATTTCGAGTATTAACTGGTTTTAATCCTGAAGTAGTTGCTTCGTTTAAATCACTAAGAATTAAATCGTAAACTTCTTTCACAGAAGCTCTTTTAATATCCTGAGAAACGGTCGGCGTAGTAAAAACTGGAACTCCAGGATCTGTTGCTGATGTTGTTGCGTCATATGCTTTTCCGAATATATTAACCAATGTTAGGTAGATAAAAGCACGGTGTACTTGTGCCTCGCCTTTTATGGCTTGTTTTTCGGCTTGAGTTCCATTTGTACTATTCATTACCTCTGTAATAATTACATTCGTGTAGTATAAGGCATCGTACAAACTTTCCATATTATAATCTTTCTCTCCTTCAAAATAAACGGTATCAGACCATTTGTATAGATTTAAAAAAGGACGATAAAAATCTGATGAACTTAAAGCTGTTATTTGAGCCTCATTTTGAAGATCTATATCGTCAGAAGCAACATCAATTAAGCCATAAGTAATATCATAAACTCTGGTGTTGTTTAACAAATATCTGTAGTTTTCTGTCTCTTTAGGTGTTAACTTTCCTTCGGTTTGAATGTCTACATAGTTATCGCAATTTGCTACTGTTAAAGCTAAAACCGTTACAGCAATATATTTTAAATATTTTTTCATCTTCAAAAAATTAAAAATTAACATTAAAACCAATTGAATACATTGCCATTGCAGGCAATTTCATATTAGTTCCTGTGTATGGCAAAAAGTCTGGATCAAGTCCTTCTTTGTTTTTTCTCCAGAAAAATCCAAGATTTCTAGCTGTGAAATTTACAGAAGCTCCTCTTACCATGTTACTCTTAATAAGGTCTGACAAATCATACTTTAATGAAAGTTCTCTAAAACGAATATGATCTCCATCGATTACCTGATTTGATCCAAAAACATATCTAGAATAACTGTAACCAGACATTCCTTGCGCTCCTGGCACATTTGTTGTTGCTTCGTCTCCTGGATTTCTCCATCTTTTATCAACATCTGTATTCAAATCATATTGATTGAATGTTCCGTATCGGCTTACATAACTTCCAAAAGTTGGTTTGAACATTACATAATCAAATTTGTAAGTTGCTAAAATGTATAACGAGAATTTCTTATAAGTAAATGTTTGGCTCAAACTACCATAATAAGATGGAATATTAGTTCCCATATATTGCATATCGTTAATGTCTGTAAGTGATTTTGTATAACTTACAATATTACCCGATTTGTCATAAATCTGAGTTCTACCATTTGCATCTAGTCCTGCCGATCTAAAAGCAAATACAGCATTTATTGGGTAGCCAGCAATTGGAGGTGTTGATCCTGTTCCATTCAAATAACTACTATAAGTTGTAAAACGAGAGTCTGTAACATTTGATTTGTTGTAAGAAACTACCAAACCTGAATTCCAAGAGAAATCTTTTGATTTTAGAATCGTTCCGTTTAAACTTAAATCAACTCCATCTGATTTGAAGTTAGCTGCATTACGAACTAAATAATCGTTTACTAATCCGTAAAAAGGTGATACTGGGAAATCTACAATTAAATCTTGGCTATTTTTTTTATAATATTCAATAGTACCAGATAATCTATTGTCAAGAATCGCAAAATCTACGGCAAAGTTTAGAATTGCTGTTTTTTCCCAACGTAAATTTGGGTTTGCTGGCGAATTGATACTTGCATAAGGCTGTTGAGAAAGATCATCTAAATTATTCAATCCAATATTAGTAAATGGAAAAGTATTTAAATTGATGTTTCCATTAAAACCGTAACTAGCTCTTAAATTCAAACTATTAACAAAATTTACTTCACTTAAGAAAGGTTCTGCTTTAATATTCCATTTTGCTCCTGTTGACCATAATGGTGTTCTTCTTAATTTTTTATCTACACCAAAATTGTTGTAATCGTCTAAACGTGCACTTCCAGTTAAAGTATATTTATTTTTGAAAGTATATCCAGCATTTGCATAATACGATAAAAATCTTCTACGCATAGATTTATGTTCATTATTGTATGAAACTACTTGATTATAACCATTAACATCAATGTAATTTTGTGAAGGAAGATCTACAGAAGTCTGTGTTCTCTCATTATAACCATAAAGAGTTCTACCGTCTGAGGTTTCTTTTGTTTGTCTTGCTTCAATACCTGCCATTGCATTGATTAGATGATCTTCACCGATAATGCCGTCATAATTCAATTGTCCGCGTACTGTATAACTGTTTTTACCAAAACTATTCTCTTGATAAATTCCGCCTTTTGGAATTCCGTAAACTAAATCTCCATTACTATTTATTGAAGTAGCCGAATTTATTCTATCACGTGTATAATAAGTAGCTTCATTGTACATATTTTCATTCGTCATGTCAGAACGTTCGATAGAGTAATTTCCAACAGCATCTAAACCTTTTAATAAAGGAACAGTAGCCATAATATTAGCTCCAAAATTCTGTTCGTTGAATTTTTTATTACTATTATTTAATTCATCTAAATAATTGTATGTCCAAGGTAAATATCCTTGTTGTTCCAAAGGAATTGTCTGGCCACTGTAAAAACGACGGTAATAATCAACCGATTTTCCGTTATCATCTACAATCTGGTCATAAGGAAGCAATGTGTTTAAAGATGAACCCAACGGAGAAAGCCCTAAAGCATTATCACCATATTTAAAAATCGAACCTCTCAAACTTGTACTCATCTTTACTAAATTGAAAAGCTTAAAATCTTGATTTGATAACAAAGTCAAACGCTGACCGTCATTCCCTTTTGATTGTGTTTCCTCTTTAGAATAAGAACCCGACATAAAATAAGAATAATCATTTTGTCCGCCTCTAAAAGACAAATCATAACTTTGCGTTGTTGCGGCTTGAAGCAGATATTTCTCTGTTTGCCCGTAAGTATTTCTATTGCTCAAAGTAGCTAAACCAGCATTTTTCTGAGCTTCTGTAATTTCTCCACGTTTGTATTGAAACATCAAATCCATTCCTTGACTTACAGGAGAAGTTAGCATATAAGTTACACTTGCTGGATCTGTCACTAAATTTTTATTTACCATTTCCTGTTCTAGGTTTAAAACCTGAGCAGAATTCATTAATGGTAATTTTGACAATGAAGGTTTGTTTGAAAAACCATAATTCTGAGAAAAACTGATACTAGTCTGTCCCGATTTTCCTTTTTTAGTATCAATTACCATAACTCCATTTGCTGCTCTTGCTCCATAAATCGAAGCCGCCGCTGCATCTTTAAGAAAGGTAATTTTCTCAATATCATTAGGATTTATGGTTCTAATGTCTAATTCTGTAGGCGTTCCATCCAAAACAATCAAAGGCATATCATTAGATTCTATAGTTGATCTTCCTCTGATTGATATATTATAAGCTGTTTTTTCAGACTCTGAACCGAATTTTCTTCCATATACAAAAGTATTATCAGCATCGTGTAAATCTAGTTCTAAACCAGCAACTTGCCCCTCTAATCTATGCAATACGTTTGCAACTGGTATTTTCTCCAATTCTTTTGCTGTAAGTACAGCATAAGATCCTGTAGAACGCTCTTTGTCAATTTTTTGATATCCTGTTGATACAATTTTTACTTCATCCAGTTTGCTCACATCTTCTAATAGAACTGGATTAATAATCAAGCTGTCAGAAACAGTAATTTCTAGTTTTTTATAACCTAAATATTCAAAAACAAGAACATCACCTTTTTTAGCCATAATTTCATAAGAGCCATCAAAATTGGTAATTGCACCATTTTTAGTGCCTTTTACCCAAACAGTTGCGCCAATTAAATATTCTTTTTTTGCATTGGTTACAACTCCTTTTATTTTTATGTTTTCTTCTAATACAGAAGCGGTTATGGGTTTTACTTTTGGATTTAATGCAATAACAATCAGCTTATTATTTACAAATTCTGCTTTATAATTATCACCAATTAATTCTTTAATAACAGCCATAACATCGGCTTTATTTACAGAAATATCTACTCGTCTCTGTGCATCAAAAACGTCATCGCTGTAGAAAAATTCAACATTGGTTTTTCTTGTAATAGTTTTTAAAACGGCAGATACAGATTGGTTTCTTGCGTTTATAGTTACTTTTTGCGCATAAGCAAAAGCAACTACATTGAAAAGAAATATCGATAATATTAGGGATTTCTTCATTAGGTCAAGAAATTTATCCCAAAGCGCGGATTTTACCCCACAATCTTTTGCGGATAGGTTTTTTTTCATACTTTTAAAATGTTTTGGTTGGTTAATTGATTTCGAACTCTTTTTTTCGACTGAACAAATACTCGCCGGGAAATACTGCAATATTTTCCGGTTTTCTTTTTTTTTTTACTTACTTACGGTTACTTCATACGTTTGGTTTACTTTGGTTATTTTATATTTAACATTGGATGTTTTACTGATAATATCAAGAAAACGGTCAATTGGTTCATCTTTCAAAACGATTCCTGTAAACTTAATTTGCTCTAAAGCTTTTTGTTCAAACTTGACATTAAAGTTGTACCATCTTGACATTTTGGTTAAAATATTTTTCAGATTTTCATTTTCGAAATAAAATTTGCCATCTTTCCAAGCACTATAAACAGAAGGATCAACTTCTGCAACTTTCAAAGCTTCGTTTCGAACTCGAGCTTGTTGTCCTGGACGCAAAGTCACAGATTCGTTTTCTTTATTTATTTCAGAAACTTTTACTTTTCCTTCGGCAAGTGTAGTTTCAAAATTTCTATCTTCATCGTAAGCACTTATATTGAAATGCGTTCCTAAAACAGTTACGTTTCCTGATTTTGTTTTTACAGTAAATGGACTATGCGGATTTTTACTAACTTCAAAATAAGCCTCTCCTTCTAAAGTTACTTTACGTGAATTGCCACTAAATTCAACAGGATATTTTAAAGTAGATTTGGAGTTCAGCCAAACTTTTGTTCCATCTGAAAGACTAACAGCGTAAATTCCGCCAACAGGAACAATTAATGTATTATCTCCAGTAGAAGTAACACCTTTCAAATCTTTCGCATCATAAACCAAAACCTGATTTACGTTGGAAATAACTCCGTTTTTAGAAACAATCTTTTCCTTTTTTGGTTCTAAAGAAACTACTGTTCCATCGGCCAAAACTAAAGTCGGATTGTTGTATTTAGGTTCAATACTGTTTACTACAATTTCCTGATTCTTTAAATCTGAACCATTATTCATATAAAAGAAAACAGAAGCAATTCCTACAAACAATAAAATTAAAGCTGCGTATTTAAGTAGTTTTTTATAATTGAAAAGCGGAATTACAGGCGAATCTTCAAAACCTACTTTTTCTTTAATTCTTTGAAATGCAGCATCAATATCAACAGCATTATAAAATCTCTCTTTTGATTTGAAAGTTTCTAAATCAATAACTTTCTGATAATATTCTTGATTTTCGGGTACAGAAAGCCATTCTTGCAAAAGAGTATTTTCTTCAATCGATAATTCTCCCGTAAGCAATTCTTTTCTTATAAGAGCAGTGATTATGATTTCTTTCTTCCCTTGAGACATGTTTTTTGATATTAAGTATCGGTTATTAACACTTTAAGTAAATGTTATATAACTAAGAGTGCAGAATATCAAAAATGGGTGGAAAGATTTTTGATTTTTTTAAAGAAAAAGCAAAATGAACAAAAGTTCGGAGTGATTTTTAAGTTTTTCCTTTAATAATTCAATGGCGCGGGCGCGTTGAGACTTCACAGTATTAACAGAAATATTAAGCTGTTCGGCAATATCTTTATACTTCATTCCTTCTAAACAAGAAAGTTCAAAAACTTCTTTACATTTTTCTGGCAATGAATTTAAAGCCTCAATTAAAGTCGAATACAATTCTTCTTCTAGAATATTAAAATCGAATTCTGCGCTTTCATCAGAAAGTTTATGATCTAATTCGACAACTTTTTTTTCTTTTTTTAAAGCCAATAAAGAACCGTTTCTAACCATTGTATACAAATACGATTTAACGTCGATTATTTTTTCAAATTTGACACGGTTTTCCCAAAGCTGCAACATGACATTTTCGACTACTTCTTCGGCTAAAAAATTGTCTTTTACAAAACCAAAACTATAGCTCACAAGTCTTGGATACAAAGAATAAAATAGTTCTTTGTAATATGCTTCATCAATTCTGATATTTTCTTGTTCTGAGCTAATTTTGGGTCGTCTTTATTTGCGCAAATATAAATTTAATATCAACAAAACATCATTTTTGCAAAATAATTATCATCAAATTCCTTAAAGCACTGTCAAAAAGTAAGAATAAAATGCTTTTTTGGTCTTAGATTATTATAATTCTTAAAATTCAAAAAATCAGCGTGAAGCTTTTGTCCTTATTTTAGAAATAAAAATCAAAATAACAGATAAGATTACAAAAGCGATTAAGACAAATAAACCATTTATAAGCGCCGTTTTCAGTCCGAGTTTTGTAACATCAATAAATGGATAAGGGTAAAAACTAGAAATAAAACCGTGTAACAGCGTATAAATCATGTAAATAAGTGGGTAAATCAGCCAAAACAAAATAACCTTAAAAGAGATTTTTTCTGGACTAACAAAAAACAGCCAATAAAAAAAGAATAAAACAGGAACAACGGTGTGAAATATTTCGCTTACAATAAGATGATGTCCTTTTAAATCAACAATTTGACGAAGAAGCAGATTAAAAACAATTCCGACAATTAAAATATAAACCGTAATAGCAGTAATCGTTTTACATTTTCTAAAAAAAGAATTGATCTTGCATTTTCCACCAAACAATAGCATAGTTGTAGAAATGAAAACTATAGAATTTGTGGTAATGGTAAAGAAACTAAAAAAACGAACGGCGGCACTAAAAAAAGTAAATTCAGGGCTTTTCAATAATAAATAAAATTGTACAGGCAAGGCGTATAATTCTAGAGCAAAAATAATACCCAGTAAAATTTCCCCTTTAATTTTTGTGGTATTTTCTATTTCCATATAATTCTAAAAGTCAGTTCACTAAAATAATAAATTTTATTCTAATTTCTACATTACCCGTTTTTGCTTTTCACTTTCTAAAATAGTTTTTTCTAAGCGCGATAACTGCGTTTTTTCTTGTTTGGCACTCATAATCCAATAAATCATTACTTTTTTATATGAAGGCGCTTGTTTTTCAAAAAAATCCCAAGCTATTTTATTGCTTTTAAACTGATTTTCATAAACTTCCAAAAGCGGAACTGGCTCTTTTTCGTGCGAATAAATTTTCGATTTGCTTTCAGTTCTAAAACTAAAAGCTTTTAAACCCGCATCTCTCATTAAACCGGCTTTAGTCAAATCTTCCATTTTTTGAATATTAATGGCGCTCCAAATACTTGAAGGTTTTCTTGGAGTAAAACGAATGGTATAACTGTCTTCATCAATAGATTTCCGAACACCGTCAATCCAACCAAAACAAAGTGCCTGATCTACAGATTCTGGCCAAGTTATAGAAGGCTTTCCGCTCGTAACTTTATAAAAACCAACTAAAAGCTCTTTTTCTTTTTGATGGTTTTTCTCAAGCCATTTTCTAAATTCTAATTGGTTTGCGAAAAAAGTTGGTGCCATTTGTTTTTGAATTATTTTATAAATATATCAATATTTTAACGGGCTTAAAAAAAATCCGCTTCAAGTTTGAAACGGATTTTGATGGTTTGTATTATTTCGCTCCTTTGGAGCTTGTTTACAATATTAAATTCATTTTTCTATAAATATTATGCTTCTCCGAAGCTTTGTGTTTTAAGAAATTTGTCGTTTTCTATGTCAGCTCTGGAAGAGCGAAATATTTATAGAAAATAATCAACGATTACAAAATCAAAGCTCCAGCGGAGCGACATATAAAATTAATTAACGTTTATCTGAATCGTTGAAACCGGAATTCCATTTCCTGCCGTAGCCTTCAACTGAATTTTTTCTTTCTTCCCATTCGATTGAATAATTACAACGCATTTTCCATTAAACAATTTACAAGAATTTGCTTTAAAAGAATCCAAATTCGCTTGATAACCATTATCAACTCCAACTAATTTTCCTCCGCCAGTTACTTCAAAATTGATCAAATCCATTGCGTTTGGAACTAAATTTCCATCTTTATCTGTCATAGAAACTGTAACATAAACCAAATCGTAAGTATCATTTTTGATTGTAGTTTTATCAGCTTTTAAATCAATTTTAGAAGCTTCTCCAGCGGTGTGAATTTCTTTTTCTAAAACCACTTTTCCGTTCTTTCTAGAAATTGCTTTCAAAGTTCCGGGTTCAAATTTCACTTTCCATGAAATGTGTAAATCATCATTTTGTTTTGATTTTTTGCCAAGAGATTTTCCGTTTAAGAATAATTCTACTTCATCGGCATTATTGTAATATGCCCAAACATTAATTTCCTGATCTTTTGTCCAGTTCCAATGTGGTAAAATATGAAGAACCGTTTTATTCGACCATTCGCTTTGATACATATAATACACATCTTTTGGAAGTCCAGCTAAATCGACAATTCCAAAATACGAACTTCTCGCAGGAAACGGATACGGATCAGGTTCTCCGATATAATCAAAACCTGTCCAGATAAAAGTTCCCGCCATGAAATTCTGACTTTTAATTGTTTTCCAATTTTCCTCATGCGTTGCACCCCAATACGATTTCACTTGATCGTAAGCCGAAACTGTCCAATCTGCATTTCCATCAAACGGAGCACCGTATTTTGTTGGCCAAGCTTTAATAACATCCGATTGATCGTAATGTCCACGCGTTTCTAAAGCCGAAACACTTTCTGAAGCCAATATTTTTTGTCCTTTAAATTTAGTTGGAAAATCTTTGTAATCTTCGTGTTTGTAATTGAATCCTAAAAGATCTAAAGCTCCCGATTGGTAAATGAAATTCTTCTCAATTACATTTTCGGTCAAAGCCGAAGTTACGGGACGTGTCGTATCTAAAGATTTTACAATTTTAGCTAATTCTCTAGTAATGGCAATTCCAGTCGAATCAAATTGTTCTCTTATTTCGTTACCAATACTCCACATCATAACAGACGGATGATTACGATCTCTTTTGATAAAATCTTCTAAATCTTGTTTGTGCCAAGCATCCCAATCTTTATGATAATCGTTAGTTACTTTTTTCTTTTTCCAAACGTCAAAAGCTTCATCCTGAACAATGAATCCCATTTCGTCGCATAATTGCATCATTTCCAACGAATGCGGATTATGAGACATTCTGATTGCGTTGGCTCCCATTTCTTTCATCAAAGTTAATTTTCTTCTAACGGCATGAATGTTTTCTACAGCACCCAAAGCGCCATTATCGTGATGCAGACAAACTCCATAGATTTTGGTTGGAATACCGTTTAATGAAAAACCTTTTTCTGAATCGAAATTGAAAAATCTAAATCCAAGTGGCGTTTCGTAATTATCTACCAATTTCGATTTCTCGTAAACTTTTGTAATTACTTTATACAAATACGGATTTTCAGTATTCCACAATTTAGGCTGATTTAATTCCAGATTATGAACCTTTTTTTCTGATGTTTTTGCACCAATTTTTTCTGTTGAAGTAAAATTTGCAACTTCTTTATTTTCAGTATTTACAATGGAAGTAACTAGTTTAAATTCTTTTCCAGAAACATTATCGTTATCAATTGTAACTTCTAAATGCACTTTTGATTTTACTGCCGAAACTTCAGGAGTCGTTACAAAAGTTCCCCATTTTCCAACATGCAATTTTTCGGTTGCAACCAATCTCACATTTCTGTAAATACCTGATCCAGTGTACCATCTTGAATTTGGTTGCGAATCATTATCAATTTTTACGGCAATAACATTCTCTTTTCCAAAGTTTAGATATTGCGTTAAATCGTAACCAAAAGAAATATAACCGTTTGGACGAATTCCTAATGATTTTCCATTAATAAAAACTTCACTATTTTTAAAAACACCATCAAATTCAATTGAAACCGTTTTATTTTTCCAATTGCCAGCAATAGTAAAAACTTTGCGATACCAACCTTTTCCTGCTGGTAAAAATCCTTGCGCTTGTTTTGTTTTATTTTCTTTATTGAAAGCGCCTTCAATACTCCAATCGTGTGGCAATTGAAGTGCTCTCCAATCTGATGCATTATAATTGGCATTTATTGCTTCTGGATAATCTCCTAATTTGAAGTTCCAGTTTTTATTGAAATCTTCGACAATTCTGGCTTGTTTTTGTGCAAAAATTGAAACCGAAAACAATAAAGCAATCGTAATTTTTTGAAATATGTTTTTATGTTTTATCATAAATATGTTTTTTATTTTAATCGTGTTTTTCTGTAGAGGCGCACCGCAGTGCGTCTAACACACAGTATGGACAATTGGAACGTAGACGCACTGCTGTGCGCCTCTACAATGCAATCCTAATTAAACCTTTGTCAATTTGCCTCTTTGAAACTCAAAAAAAACTATTGAAACTCAAAATTATCCAATATCAATCCCTTCAAATCCTCTCCTTCCAACGTAATTTTATACGTTCCTGCATTAATATATCCTCCAGAAGTCGTATTTAAAATCTTCCATTTTTCTGGTGAAGGAAAGAACTCAATCGTATCATTTCGCATTAAAATTCTGTACGCATCTTCCATTTTAAATTTGACCTTTAACGGAATTTCATTTCGATTCATAAAACGGAAACGCATTAAATAAATTCCCGCAACTCCAGGTTTTACTTCAAACTCAATGCTGTTATTGGTCTTTTTTGTGAATTCAATATAATCGGCTTTTTTGAAATTTCCTTTTTCAATTCCTGCTCCAGTTGTTTTTGTCTTTTCGGCTTCAATAATTACAACGGGTCTTGAATCGTCTTTTTCGCCCATATCATAAGTTGGAACGAGTGCAATTGTAGAAATTGTTTCCGAATTATCGAAAAGAACCTTCTCACCTTTCTTTACTTTTTTAGTGAAAACATCAAATGAAATTCCGTTGCTGTTCTTCGCTTTTTCTTCTATTTTTTTATAATCCGAAAGCCCGTTTAATGTTTTGATTTTACTGCCAACTAAAACATAAACCGTCGATTCTTCTTTTGCTGTAAATGAACCTGAAATTTTTGAATTGCTAGAAAACTGTAAATAATCTGCTCCAAAAACTTCTGAAGGTAATTCTGTAAATATAATTTCTGAATTTGAATATTGTTTTGAATTAATATCCAACCAAGAAGCTATTCCATTTCGGCTTTTATCATAAGCACTCAAAATCAAGTTTTCAATATTTTTTGAAGATTCAGACGCTGGTCTTGCATGAATATCTTTCGTCGCAATTGCAATTGCCGAAATTATCGCCTGCGAAGCTTTTACATTGGGAAACGAAATCACAATTTTTCCGTTTGTGCTTTTTACTTTGAATGTTTTCTTTAAAGCATTGTCATGTCCAGCTTCTGCCCAAATATCAAAATCTTTTAAAACTACATTTTCATTGATGGCAACATCAAACAAACGCCAGCCTTTGCAATCTAAACCTCCGCCAGTTCCGTACCACGGTTCTGTGAAATATAATTCAACTAAATATTCTCCATTTGGCGCGGGAAATTCGTACCGCAATTTGTCAACGCCATATCTAAAACTTTGAAACAACTCAGGATCTTTTGTACCATTTATCGGATCGAAAGTTGTTCTTTGACTTGCAAAAAAGTCTGGCAGTTTTTCAAAATTATCTGTCCAAGATAATGAACCCCAAGTGTTTTTTCCGTTTTTGTGTGTATCGCTAAACCAAGTATTTCCAGCAGAATCTGTCAGTTCTGAACCTCCGCAATTTACTCTGTAAATATAATTATAACCAGTTTTGGCTTTTGTAATATCTGCTTTATTGGTGGTTAAAGCATCGAAATTTGGTGCTTTTGGCAGATTATTTAAAACAATATAATCTTTGGCAACGGCTTTTCCGTTTACATATCCAACCGCATACAAAACATTGTATTGAATATTGACATTATTAAACTGAAAATGCTTTCCGATTCCTGGATTTTTTAGCTTTCCTAAAGAAGATTTATTCACATCGTTGAACAATTCTACTTCATCACAATTCGAATAAATATCGATTCCGTTTTTGATTCCCGCAGTTTCCCAACGGCTTGGCCAAGTGTGCGAAACGATATAAACCATCGGATTGGTTTTGTTAGATACATAATTCGCACGATACATATAAAATGCATCTAGAGATTCTCCCCAAATTGTAAAAAGCCCTTTATAATTTACTGGACCAACTTTGTCAATATCTCTAAATCCTTCTCCGTTCTGGACTCTTCCCGGATTTTCGTGCGAAGCAAAAAGCCAGTTAAATTGTCCCGCAATTTTATCTTTTACCGATTCTGCTTCTCTAACTTTAATTTCCATTAACTGAGAAAAACGGTTTTCACTTAAAGTTCCTTTTTGATCGAATTCGCCTTCTGTATGTAAATCGGCTGAACGCCAAGCGCCATATTCGCCGTTTAATAACTGAGTTGTCATTTCCAGATGATATTTTAACGGATCTCCACCATACGTTCCAGACCAGTTTTGAACGACATTCCAATCTGTTCCTTCTCCACCATTACAAGTCGTTACAATTCTTTGTGAAGCTGATAACGGATCCATTTCACGAATTATCTGCGTACATTCTTCTGCAAACTCCTTGGGAATTGTACTTTCATTTTGCAATCCCCACATTACTACAGACGGACTGTTTCTACGTTCTTTAATCCATTCCCTTAATAAAGTTTTAAAGTTTTCTTTGAATTCTGGTGTATCGTACCAGATATGTGCAGAAAACTGGCTCCAAAACAGGATTCCGTTTTCATCTAATTCTTTTTGGTATAATAAATTATGAGGCTGATGCGCTTCTCTGAAAGCATTAAATCCGCCTGCTTTGATTTGCTCGATTCTGGAATGAATCATTTCGTCTGAAAACGAATGACTTTTTCCAATTAAATGTTCGTACTCGCAGACTCCATTTATAAAAACAGGTTCGTCATTAATGAAAAAACGATTGTCTTTTCCGTCACGACTAACCGGCCAGCTTACCCAACGAATTCCATAAGGCGTTGTTAACTGATCGATTATTTTTCCGTTTTCATAAACCGAAGTAACCAGTTTATACAAATATGGATTCGATGGCGACCATAATTTCGGATTTTGAATCTCAGGAAGTGTCTGCGCTATTTCTTTCGTCTCTCCCGAATTGATTTTGTTATCGCTTTTTATAATAACAACTTTCTTTCCCGAAGCATCAAAAAGAATATTTTCGATAGTTAAATTTCGTTGTGAAGTGTCATAATTCTTGATTTCTGTAGTAGTATGAAGAATCGCTTTTTGTTTTGAAACTGATTTGTCATTCCAAATGTGAACACCAAACGGCTGAATTCTAATATTGTTTGTAATCACTAAAGTAACTGGTCTAAAAATTCCCATTGGCTGAGAACCTTCTGAAAATCCCCATTCTCCCGAACAACCTCCGCAAACCCAAGGTAAATCAGCTATAAATGACGGATGTGAAGCCTTTACTAAAATGATATTTTCTTTGTCGAAAGAAACGGCTTTTGTAATATCTAAAGTAAATGTGGTTCTTCCGCCTTTGTGTTCGCCAACTTTTTTACCATTTACCCAAACTGTCGCATAAGAACTCACTCCTTCAAAATAGAGAAAATGTTGTTTTGAAGCGTCTTTTTTATCAAGTTTTAATGCTTTCTTGTACCAAGCAGTACCGTGTAAATTTCCATGTTTTGTTCTTCTAAAACCATAATACTGATCCCAATTGTGAGGCACACTAACCTTCTGCCAATTGGAATCAGTTTCTGGACGGTCTACAAACCTCTCTTCCTGTGTGGGAAGATTTTCCAAGATTACAGTTTCCCAAGATGAATTCAGTGAAATTTCTTTACGAAAATTCCCTGAATCTTTGCTCTGACTCCAAACAGAGCAAAGACTTGAGGAAAAACAAAAAATAAAAAAAACTATTCTATTCATATTTTTAAAACCATATAAGTGATTATAAGGTTGTTTAAGTTATTATTTTACCCGTTTGTCATTTCGACCGAAGGTATAAATCACACTAGAAACTCCGTACAGTTATTCCCTATCTTTGTCGTATCCCGCGTGTGATTCTTCCTCCGTCAGAATGACAAATTGTTGTCTAGCTTCTTGTGGAGATCCCTCGTTCCTCGGGATGACAAGATTGGGTTTATACTTCCAATAAACCTGACGGGTTTTAAAAACCGTCAGGTTTAAACGTAACGTTTGTCCGCGTGAGGGATGGCAGTGGAGCTCTTTTTTGAGGCGATTTTTCTTCGCCTCAAAAAAAGCGGGAACGTACAGCCCGACCCGGAGGGGCACGCCCAAATTATTCTTAATAAAACAACCAGTCTATCGCTGCTTTTTCTCCTGCATCAATATATCCAACATCACGTGAGGTTATCGTTTGATCTGCGTCAATGAAACCTAAAATCAATACTTTTCCTTTTCCTAAATCTAATTTATTCTCGCCCGGTTGGAAAGTATATGTGTGGATGTTTACACGTGGCAACTCTTTTAAATTCATCGCGCTTGCCAGAATAACTTCGGCTTGACCGTGTGCATTTCCTGCTGCATCGGTTTCTAAACTTGGCGGTAACAAAAATCTTTTTTGATCTGAATTGAAATAACCCACAACTAATTTAACGGCTTTTGTATTTCTAAATTTCAAATGGGTTCCTTTTTCGTTCTGATCGTTTTCTACGAAAGTAAATCCTTTTAAGTTTTGAAGCTCTGGAGCAATTTTCGTCAATTCAGAAATATCTGTTCCGTAAACTTTTGTTCCAGTTTTAACTAAATAAGTTCCCGGTTTTTCGTCGATGAAAGTTACTTCAGCTGTTTTCCAAGGTTTTCCTTCTTTGGTTTCAATTATACCATCTTTTGAAGATTTTAGCTTCTCCAAATTTCTTTTAAAATTAGCCAATTCACGTTCATAATGAGGCAATAATTCGGCCCAAGTTTTGTTGTTTCCATCGTCTCCACCAATTGGGATTCTTCTTTGAGCAGTCTGCATACTGTTGGCGTAGTAATACGTATCTTTTGTCAAGTTAACCAATAATTCGTAATGCTCGATGCTTTTCTCTAAATGAGGCATCGCTTTGTCTAAATCGGTAATATCGTTTGAATAACTGTATCGTAAAACCAATAAAGCTGCTTTTACTTTTTCTGAAAAGAAATCGGCGAAAGCCTTATAAGCATACATATCATTTTTAAGACGTGCAAATTCTTCTTTATCTTTAGTTACGCTCGCTTCAGCTTTATCGATTGCTTCAACGGCTAATCTTCCGTGTTCTGTAATTTCGGCAATAATCTGCGTTGGAAGTTCGCCAGAATGTGGTTCTTTGTTCCATTCTTTTTTAGCATATTCTAAAAGCAATTCGCCCGCTGGTCCGCAAGATTCGTGGAATCCAGGATACACTCTCCATTTTGACGGATTTACCAACTGACTTTCGAACATACCTAACAATAAGGTTTGACGGTTTCCTTCTGTGATTCCGAAACGTCTTAATGTTTTTGGAGCAATTTCTCCAGTTTCTTCGTAAGCTTTTAAAATATTGTTAGCAGCTTCTTGAGAAGTCCCGTATTTCGAAGCCAAATCTTTATCCCAAAATTTCACTTCTTCGTTACGATCTCTTTTACTGTCCCAAGCGTATCTTGCCCAAGCTTTGTACCAAATCCAGTCGCGATCCATTTCTAATAAACGTTCGCCTGATTTTGTTTTATCTGCCGAATACGGCCAATCCCAATACGAAGCTTGCGGATATAAATGTAGCGCATTTGCGCCGTGAACGCTGTGCATCGCTTTTACTGTTTTCTGGATAAAATCTGGCGAACCGTATCTAAAAGGTTCTAGATTCGCCAAAATATGAACATTTTCAATATGAATTGATTTAAGAGCACTCAACTGTTTATGCGTTTCTCCCCAAGGTCCACCTGGCGTATAAGTTGTTAAAGATTCTCCTGTGTATTTACTTTCTGTATAAAGGTTTTTGTATAATGGAAGTGATTTTTCCATAACTAAAGGTCCATCAGTATCGTGAGAACGAAGAATAATTGGCGGTTCTTCTGTTTTTCCTAATGCCTGCAAACCGTCGCGAACACCCGGAATAATCGTTTTTGTAAACCATTCCACATCATCATCAACCGTATTGATGGCTTCACCCAAACAAACCATTAATCCAACATTTGGATATTTTTCAATGAAAGCAGCAATAGATTTTCTAGTATAATCTGACAACAAAGGCGTAATAGGTCTTGAACGATCCTGAGTTTTAATGTTATAATGCTCTGCAAAAGGCTTAGAAACAATAATATTATAAAACATCTGAATTACCCAGATTCCTCTTTTGTTGGCTTCAACCGTAAGGAATTTATAGATTTCTTCGTTCTTTTTGAAATCTTCGTCACTTACTTCTACAGCAAACGGATATTCTTTTAATTTTACTAAAGAAGCAAATGGGTGTCCATTCCATAAATACAGCGAATTCATGCGGTTTTCTACCAACATGTCTAGGTATTTAATCCATAAAGCTTTATCATAAAACCAAGGAAAACTTTCAGGTGTATACGGATATTCGTAAACGTCACGTCCCGGAAGATAAACAGGTTTTTGCATTCCAATACAAGCGCCTCTCAAAACCATTTCTGGACTGTCGTCAATATTGATTTCTAAAGGAAGCTGACCTGAACTTTTAATACGATCTGCTAATTCTAATGCGCCGTACAAAGTTCCTGAAGCATCTGTTCCTTCAACATAAATGACATTGTTTTGAGTACGAATTTGAAAACCTTCTTTCTTAGTTAATTTGCTGTCGTCGATTTTAGCGCTTTTGGTATTTTGTTTCCAAAAATCAGTTCCTTTTTCTCCAATTACAATTACTTTATCTTTTGATTTTTTGAATTTATCGACAGAAGTTACGCTGAATCCTTTTGAAGAAAGTGTTTCTGATAATTTCTCTGCTCCAAATTTTGCTCTCGGCGAACTTGCATCACTCACAATTGTGATGTTTTGTGCTGTCGCGAAAGAGACGTAAAAACATAAAAAAAGTAATTGTAAATATTTCATGGTATTATTTGTTTTGCTGTTCTACACCTGACAGGTTTTTAAAACCTGTCAGGTGTAGAACAGCATAAAAATTAGTTTTGGAAAATCTTTTTTAAGTAAGCTACATTTGCTCCGTAATTGGCTTTAACATTATGCACTTGCGTTACGTCACGAGAACGCTCTACAATAAGCCATCCGCTCCATTTCATTTCGTCTAAAGTCTGTTTGATTTTTGGCATATCGATCGCTTTGTCATTTTCTAGCCAAAATTGATCAGTATTTGAAGCGTGAATTTGTGCTACATATTTCTTTCCTAATATTTTCAATTCTGATGAAATATCTCTTTTATTATCTAAAGCGTTCGCAAAATTGAAAGAGCTTTTAATGCATTTTGAACCAACTTCATCTAAAAGTTTTTTCTCTTCTGTCGCACTCAAAGAAGTCTCAATTGCAATAACTCCACCAATTTTCCCCACTTCTTTTCCTGCCCATTGCAGTCTTTTAATTACTTCAGGACGCAATTCCGGATTTTTAACCAAATCGGTTTGTGTTCCTAACGGAAGATACGCCACTTTTACTTTCATGTTTTTCATCGCCTCAATACAATCTGTAATCATTGGTGTGATTTCTCTTGTGGCAAATGACTGTGCGTAAAATCCAGACATAGCAATCGAACTGATTCCAACTCCAGTTTCTTTCGATTTATCTAGGAATTTTTGTCTTTCTACAGGATCACCCAATTTGCTGTCAAAAGTTGGTCTATTTCCTAAACCTCCCATATCGAGTTCGATTCCGTCTGCTTTTATTTCTGCAGCTAAACCAAAAGCACCTAATTTTTGTCTTTTTAAAATCATCCAGTCGCAAACCGCCACTTTATATTTTTGCTTTTTGTTAGAAGATTGAGCTGTTGCACAACTATTAAATGTTATTGACACAACAACAAGAATTGCAATTAATAAATTTCTTTTAGATTTCATAGTTATATTTTTTTTGCCACAGATTAAAAGGATTAGAATGATTTTTTTTCTAATCAATCTCTAAAATCTGTCAAATCTGCGAGAGTATTTTTTCACGCAGATTTGGCAGATTGAGCAGATTTTTTTTAATCCATTTAATCCTTTTAATCTGTGGCTTATATCTTTTTACTCTTCTTCCGCTTTTACTGCTTTAACTTCCTTGCCTTCTTCGCCTGGCCAGATTCCATTTTTGATTGGAAGTGCCACCAGTTTACTTGGATCAACTTTTACATATTTCAGTTTTTCTCTTCTCCAAGTATAAACAATATGAACCATTCCGTCTGAACCCTGAATCATCGAAGGATAAGAATATTGACTGATTTTTGAATCTTCCAAAACTAAAGCAGCATTCCAATGAATTCCATCTTTAGAAACTGAAACGTTTAAAGGCGTTCTTGGTCCTTTTGCTTCTTTTCCCGGAGGAAGTACGTGATTGTAAACTAACAAATGTCTTCCGTCTTTAAGTGTAACAGCATCTGTTCCTGAGTTGTTGTTTGGAAGTCCGATTAATTTTACATCCGACCAAGTTTTTCCGTTATCTTTTGAGAATGTGCTGAAAATAGCTCTGTTTCGAGTTCTTCCAATAGCTTGAATACTTCCGTCTTTATGAAATAAAATACTTGGCTGAATAGCATTTATTTTTTGTTTTCCTCTTGGAAGAGTATCGCCCATTACCCAAGTTTTCCCGAAATCTGGAGTAGATTCCATACGAAGTCTCCAACCGTCACCTTCAATACTTGACGGACATAATAATGTTCCGTTGCTTAATAAAACTGGTTTATTTTTGATTGGCCCTAAGAAACCATCAGGCATCTTTTGAGCTTCAGACCAAGTTTTTCCGCCATCAGATGAAGTTCTGATTACGCCCCACCATTCAGATGGTTTTGGTCCTATTTTATAGAATAACATTAAATCGCCACCCGGAATTTGATATAAAACAGGATTCCAAGTTGGTAATCTCGGTCCTTCTTTCATGACACCATCGGCAACTTTTATGCCTTCGTTCCAAGTGTCACTTCCTTTTGGTTTGATGGCTACATAAATACAAACATCAGGATTTCTTTCGTGAGTTCCTCCAAACCATGAGGCAACTAAATCACCATTTGTAGCTTCAACAATTGTAATCGCGTGACAAGACGGATAAGGTGCTTTATCGTAAACAAATTGATCTACTAAAATTCCTTCTTTCCAAGTCTTTTTCTCTAAAGCCGATTTACAACTTCCTAAAAGGAAAAGTCCAAACAAGACAAATGCTAATTTTGTTATCTTCATTCTTAATTAAATTATGAATTATTTTTTCTGACTATAAATACATACCTAACATTTTTTTAGGTAAAAATATTTAATAAGTGTAAAAATAACACGAAAAAATTAACAATGTATCCTGTACTGTCCCGAATTATTAAAAATGCAGTTTATTTAACGTTTATCGAATAATTTCCTGACGAAAGTGTAACTGCTATTTGATTTTTATCTTTAGAATAAGCATAAGAAGTCTTCTCTAGCTTCTGTTTGTTGATTGAAATAGCCGAGATCTCACTCGTTGGAAGATAGACAACTGCTGAACTATTCGCTGGAATGGTAATATTCCAAACCAAAGCTTTTTTATCTTTTTTCCAATCACTTTTGATTGTTCCGTAAATCGATTCGTATGAAGCATTTACATAAGTCAATCCTGCATTAAAATCTGGTTTCATAATAATTTGCTTGAAGCCCGGAGTTTCAGGATTGCTTTTGATTCCTGCCATATTTTCGTAATACCAAATCAGTAAATCGCCTAAAAGCATGACGTGATTTTGCGAATTCATTGCAGGATCTGCCGTGTTTCCGTTCCAAAGTTCCCAAATGGTTGTTGCGCCATTTTCGACCATATAACCCCAACTTGGATAGGTTTTGTTTGATGCTAATTTGAAAGCTAAATCGCCACGACCAAAATTGGTTAAGGTTCGCATTAAAAACTGAGTTCCAATTACTCCTGTGCTTACATGACCATTTTTAGTCACTTCCACTTCATGTACCAAATTTTCGAAAACTTTTTGCTGTAATTCTTCTGGAACCATGCCGAAAGTTAGAGGCAGCAAATTGGCCGTTACGGTATTATTAGCGTAATTATTTTTGGCTGAATTAAAATATTTAGCGTTAAATGCTTTTTTGATTCTCGAAGCTAATTCATTATAATGTTTAATATCATTTTCTGCATTAGCAATTACTGCAAACTTTTTCATGATATTTAAAAGCTGATAATAAAACGCACTCGAAATCAATTCGCCATCTGTTAAACGAGAAGGATCTTTCGAACGAATTAATTCCAACGATTCTGGCGGAACACACCAATCGCCGTATTTGTCTTTGGTCATGATATCATCAACCAGATAGTTTTCTTCCATATAATCCATCCATTTTTTCATCGACGGATATTGTTTCTCAACCACTTTTTTGTCTCCAAATTGCTGATACAACATATCTGCAACTGTGATATACGTTCCAGGCCAAGTCACATTATCTCCGTAATAACGCCAAAATGCTGGTGCAACATCAGGAATTCCGCCATCGATCGTTTGGGCGTTTTTAATATCATCTAACCATTTTGCATATAAAGTCTGATTATCAAACAAAAAACTTTCTCCATAAGCTCCAGTAGTTCTATCTCCCAACCAAGGCTGACGCTCATTTCGTTGCGGACAATCAATCGGCATTCCTTTATAATTCCCACTGATTCCCCACCAAGCATTATTAAAAATCTGATTCATAATTGGGTTCGAAGAATCAAAAGTTCCTATTGTCGCAATATCATCGTAAACGACTTTTCCAACAAAAGTCTCTAAAGTTGGTTTGGTTTTAAATCCTGAAATCTCTACAAATCGAAATCCGTGAAAAATAAAACGAGGTTCCCAAACTTCTTCGCCTTCACCTTTTAACGTATAAATATCAGTCGTTTTTGCATCACGCAAATTGGCAATATATAATGAACCATCAGGCTGTAAAGACTCTGCAAATTTCATGGTGATTTTATCGCCTACATTTCCTTTTACTTTCAATTGCAACCAACCAACCATATTTTGCCCCATATCTAAGATATAAGTTCCTTTTGATGTTTGTTTGATTGAAATCGGTTTTACTTCGCGTTTAACTTTCATATTCGCCGACATCTGTCCTTCATAGAAACCACCTGGTTCTTGAACGTATCTCGCATTCAGCCAGTTTTTATCATCAAAATTGGTCGTATTCCAGCCTTTCATTTCTTTACGGGCGTCGTATTCTTCACCATCGTATTCGTTGTTGGCCAAAATCGGGCCGTCAGTGGTTAATTTCCAAGTATCATCAGTTCTGATAACGTCTTTGCTTCCATCTGTATATTCGACAAATAATTGCAAAGCCATTTTCGGCAAACCAAATGACTTGATTTTATAAGGTTTGTAATCCTGACGCATTGCAAAAAATCTTCCGTTTCCTAAAATCGTTCCCAGCATATTTTTGCCTTCTTTCAATTGCGAAGTCACATCAAAAACATTGTATTTTACATTTTTAGTATAATCCGTAGGAACGGGTGCCAAAACCTGATCGCCAATTTTATTTCCGTTAATGTACAACTCGTACAAGCCCATTCCTATAATATAAACCTTGGCACTTTTGACTTGTTTTTTTAGATTGATTTCTTTTCGCAAATATCTCGCAGACAATCTCGAATACTGCGAAACGCTGTCATCTTTCGACAATTTTTCATAGCCAATCCAACGAGTCGATTTCCAATCTGCATAAGTCAAAATTCCGATACTGAAATGTGCCGTTTCTTTTGATTGAACTTCGCCTTTATTTGTAAAAACCGTTACTTTCCAATAAACGTCTTCTCTATCTTTTAGTTTCTTTCCATTATAAATTACATTTACAGAAGCGTCGCTTTGCAGTTTTCCGCTGTCCCATAAATCTGCTTTTCCCGAATCTAATTTTTCTAAAGATGAAGATGCTAAAATTTGATAATGAGTTTGTTTTACATCATTTACGTTTGCTTTTATTTTCCAGCTTAATCTGGGTTGTAAAACATCAATTCCTTCTGGATTGGTCAGCATTTCGCATTTTAAATCACTTACACTGATTTTGGTTTGGGCTTTCGCCGAAATTGTGAAAAGTGAAATAATTAATGTTAGATGTAAAAAAAACTTTTTCATGATTTTATTTTTGGGCTTTTATTTTTTTTCTCTCGCAGATTTGGCAGATTGAGCAGATTATTTTTTCTGCCACAGATTTCACGGATTAAATGATTTTTTTGCCAATTTTTTAGAGTTAGTTTTATTCTCATTTTTTGTCATCCTGACGAAGGAAGGATCTCCGCAAGTAACTCCGTAAACAAAATCGACAATCTTTGTAGAGCTTCTTTCGGAGATCCTTCCTTCGTCAGGATGACAAACTATACTTAAAAAAATACCTAAATTAATCAAGAATTTATAAATCGTCTTAATTTATCCAGTGTACTTAAACTCTCAAATGCTATTTTATTTTGTTCTAATAATTTACTTGTTTCCCAGCGTATTTTCCATTCAGGATCTTTCAGCTTTTGTCTCAGCTTTGATACTATAGTTGGATTACTCTTCAAAACCTGCTCATCAATCCAGTCAGGGAGAAATTCTAAAGCGTTAAAACGAGTTTCTACATTCTTATGATCCAGACCTTTTAATAATGTTTCCCTAACTCGATCTGCATTATATGAAGTTATATTTTCAACTAAAATCTCGGTCAAAACAGGAGAAAGTTCTTTAATTTTATTTTGGTTTAATGCAATTTGATAAACTCTATTGAATTCATCAGATAGAAAATCTGCCCATTTATCGATCTCTTCGTCTTCACTTAGTGAATAATAAACAAAACTAACTTTATCAGACTGATTAAAAATTTGATTTTCACAGAAACGTTTTATTCCATCGAGATCCTTTACAGCTAATTTCTGAATATCTTTAATCGCTTCTTCTGATTCTTCATATTCAAGTTCATAATATTCGTCAAGAGTTATGATCTGATCAAAATCATATATAGGTTTGTAAATTATTTTCTTTTCACTCATAGGGGTTATACTCTTTTTTTACTCCGAAATCACTCGTTCCAATTTCTCAGAAACTGCAATTTCCTTCCCGTTTTTAAAAATTCTGAAACCTTTTCCTTTTTTATATTTTTCTCCCGTTTTATCCCAAAGAATCGTAATAATATTCCCGTGATACAAAATATTATCCAGACAAAACCAATCCCATTTTTCTTGCGGAATCAACGGATTTACTTCAATTTTTTCATCAGCTCTCGGACGTAAACCTACCAAACCTGTAATCACTAAATCGTTGAAAGTCGAATGATTGTAATAACGGCTTCTTTCTCTGTCTCCCATTAACCAATATCCTGTTGTTTCATCCAAATATTCGCCCAGATAAGGTCTTCCTCTGTAATATTGTGACTGCACATACAATTCCATTTGTTTGAAATAATCAGGTTTGGCTACAAAATTCTGATTGTAATTATTCAAAACATTTGCCAAAGCGGTTAACGTCTGAGAACTCGCAAATGGCCAGATCGCACCATCCCATTCACACGTTCCTGTTCCGTGCGTTCTAAAACGTGGACTTCTTCTTTCTGCTGTCGTTAAACCAAATGGCGCCGAAAATCCTTTTTCATCTTTAATTTGTTCCCAGGCTTTTTCAAAACCTTTTCCTTTTTCAGGAAGATTAAAATACCACGGAATAAATCCGATTGCTTCTCGAACCTGAGCCAAAGTATCTTTTTCTGTTAAAGTTTCAAAAAAATCGCTTTTCTGATTCCATAATTTGGTTTCTACTAATTGTTGTAAAACATCCGCTTTAGCTTTGAATTTTGCTTCTGCTTCTTTATCGCCTTTCAATTCAGCCATTTTAGAAATTGCCACAGCATTTCCATACATATAACTGTTAATCGTTGGTCTTGCATTCTGCACTTTTCGTCCGCCGCTTAAGGATTCTTCCATTCCGTCTTTTACATCATGCTGCCAAAACAAACCATCTTTACGCTGGCGTTCTTTTTCCCAAACAGCATAATCGGTAACCATGTCTGGGTACAAATTCAATAAGAATTTTTCATCCTTATTTACTAAATAACGATTATATAAAGCATCGGCTGTCCAACTGCTGAATTTATACAATTTATTCATCGGTTTTCCATCATTTCCTCGATACCAGATTTTCACATCCTGCTCAATATATTTCGGATCATGAACCCATCGGAATTCATTGATATGATGCCCCAATGCGCAACTAATCATATTGTATTTATCGGCATACGAACGGTCCACTAAAAACTCTGTAATCGCAAATCCCTGAGGTGTATTTTTAATATGTTTTCGCACACTCCACCATCTGAAATAATAAATTTCCTCAAAATTCTGCTGTGGACATTCAAACAACGGAATATTCTTTTCCATCCAAGTCCAAGCACTATCATTCGGAATTGCAAATTTCAAATTCTCGTCTTCCATCGTGTTGAAATAATCAACATAATGTTTGAAGTTTTTTTCTTTTAAAATAAGCGCTTTTCCTTTTTGAGAATGTTCCGCACCCGATTTACAACCGCTGTTTATACAAGCAATTACAATTGAAAGTGTTATTATTTTATGTTTGAAATTTGCTAACATTTAAAATTCTATCTTTTTAAAGTTAAACCATATAAGTAATATAAGTTCAACTAAGTTTTACTTTATATTTTCTTATGTTACTTATATGGTTTTAAAATATTTTTAATTCCCTGTAAAAGTATACGTCTGCCCTGCTTTCATATTTACATCGTAAATATTGTACGTTGGCAATTGAACTTTAGGCAATTTTGCTTCATTAGAAATAATCGGTTTCTTCACTTCCACATCATAAAACAACGGATTCGGATTCTTTCCTTTTGCTTTTTTAATTGAAGATCCTTTTAAAGTATTCTCAACTTTCAATCGACAATTTCCTCCAATTTTTGAATAGATTTTTAACTCCGAAACTTTATTGTTTTTCCAAGTCATATCTATTACAAATCCGCCTCTGGCAACCAGACCTTTTATGCTTCCGTCTTTCCAGACAGTTGGTAAAGCCGGCAGTAAATGAATCGCATCTTCCTGACTCTGCATCAACATTTCGGCAAAACCGGCTGTACATCCAAAGTTACCATCAATTTGAAACGGCTGATGCGCATCTAACATATTTGGATACGTTCCGCCACCTTTTCTTTGATCGGCTGTAACTAAATGCAATTGATCCTGAATCAATTTATAAGCATGATTTCCATCTAATAATCTCGCCCACAAATTCACTTTCCATCCCATTGACCAGCCAGTAGATTCATCTGTTCTATAAATCAGTGATTGTTTAGCGGCTTCAAATAATTCAGGCGTTTTTATTGCCGAGATCTGATTACTCGGATACAATCCATACAAATGCGAAACGTGTCTGTGATTGTCTTTCGGATTATCCCAATCATCCTGCCATTCCTGCAACTGATTGTGTTTCCCAATTTTCATCGGAGGCATTTTTGCCAAAGCATCGCTTACTTTTTTCGAATAAACAGCGTCTGGAGAAACCAATTCCGAAGCTTCCATAACATGTGTAAACAAATCAAAAACCAACTGATTATCCATTGTTGTTCCCGATGCAATGGTTGCTTTTCCTGTTCCACCAGCGTGTGTGTTTTCGGGAGAACTTGACGGAACAACCACTAAATATTTTGTATTAGGATCAACAACCATAAAATCCAAAAAGAAATCGGCAGCGCCTTTCATAATTGGATAAATTTCTGCTAAATACTTTTTATCTCCCGTGTATAAATATCTTTCCCATAAATCTTGGCAAACCCAAGCACCGCCTGTCGGCCACATTCCCGAAGCAGCTGAATCTACGGGAGCTGTTACACGCCAAATATCTGTATTATGATGTAAAACCCAACCGCTGGCATTGTACATTGTTTTTGCCGTTTCAGCACCTGTTACAGCTAACTCTTTTGCCATTTGCACAAAAGGTTCGTGCATTTCCTGTAGATTGGTTACTTGTGCCGGCCAGTAATTCATTTCGGCATTGATGTTTGTAGTGTATTTACTGTCCCAAGGCGGTGTTACCATATCGTTCCAAATTCCTTGTAAATTAGCTGGCTGTCCCCCTGGCTGTGAACTCGAAATTAAAAGATAACGCCCAAATTGGAAATACAACGAAGCCAATTGTGGATCGAATTGTTTCGAAAAGTCTCTGATTCTTTCGTTTGTTGGTTTCTTTGTCAATTCGTTTGAACCTAAATCTAAAGCCACTCTGTTGAAGAATTTTTGGTAATAATCAACGTGGGCTTTTTTTATAGTTTCAAAATCTTTTGTTTCGGCTTTCGCTAAATAGTCTTTGCTTTTTGCAATTTCATCTCCCGAAATATCCTGATAGTTTTTGAAGTTCGTAGCAATCGAAATATATAAAGTTACTTCATCTGCTTTACTGATGCTTAAAACGCCGTTACTTGCGTCGATTTCACCTCCTTCATTTTTAGCCGTTAATCTTCCCTGAAACTTTACTTTTCCTTTTACATTTTCAAAATTGGTTCCAACTCCCGAAAGTATAATCTGGTTTCCTTCTGTCGAAGCTACTGTTTTATCAATTGGACTATTCATGAATACGTTACATGTAATCTGTCCTGGCTGACTTGCAGAAAGTTTTACTACAATAACCTGATCTGAAAATGCGGTTAGAATTTCTCTTGTAAATTCAACACCGTTTACTTTGTATTTTACTTTCGCTGTAGCATTGCTGATATCTAAATCACGGTAATAATCGGTATATTTTTGATGTCCTGCAAATGAAATATAAACGCTTCCAAAAGTCTGATATGGCATTCCGTCATTTGTTTGCGACATGATATCTTTCGTGGCCAAATCTTGTGCTTCATCAAACTTTTCGTCAAAAATTAACTGACGAACAATTGGCAATGCTTTTATCGATTTTGAATGTGCATTGCTGTTAGGAGAACCTGCCCAAATAGTTTCTTCATTCAATTGTAAACGTTCAACTGCCGGGTCGCCAAAAACCATTGCGCCCAGACGTCCATTACCTAAAGGCAAAGCTTCATTCCATATGGATGCGGGTTTATCGTACCATAATTTTAGGTCTTTTTGAGCTGTTGCTGTTAAGGAAAAAATTCCAAGGCAGATTGTCGTTATTTTAATTTTCAACTTCATAGTTTATTTTTTTTTGCCACGAATTACACGAATTGGCACTAGTTTCTTTTTTGATTTTTATTTCAATTTCTCTAATTTATTTTGCCACAGATTAAAGGATTTCCACTGATTAAAAATCTGCTAGATTTGCTAAATCTGCGTGAAAAAAAATTTACTCTCGCAGATTTAACAGATTGTGGAGATAAAAAATCCTTTTAATCATTTTAATCTGTGGCAAAAAAAAATTCGTGCCAATTCGTGAAATTCGTGGCAACTTTTTTATTTCTTAACCTCGTAAACTTTCAGATTTTTTTCTCCGAACATTTCATATAATTTGTTGATGTCTTTTAATGCATTTTTCGGCAGATTTTCTGCTTTATTACCAAAAACATATAATTTTTCATAAGGTTCAATTACGCAAGTCGATTCGTCGATTTCGCCTTTTTCGTTCTTTACTTTATTCAAATCTAAGTTTAAATATTTCGCCATGAACGGATACAAAGCCATACGTTTCGAAACTCCGAAATCATGACCTTCTTTTGCAAAATGAGCATTTTCTACTAAATCTTTCTTTCCGTATAATTCATACGTTCTTTGGATAAAAGGGAATTCCAATTCTGGAACTGCTAATGTCCAGTCTTTTCCATCAGAAACAATCAATTGCGTTTTTGGTGCCATCATTGCCGAGATTTCAGCATTGTTTGTTCCGTTTCCGCAAAGGTGAATTCCACGACCGCTTTCGCATGGACAACCACCTGAAAAGTGTGAAGAAACCATTACAACTGGAGCTGAAACTTTTATTCTATCGTCAATTGCTGCTAAAAACATCGTATGCGAACCTCCGCCAGAACCACCTGTAACACCAACTCTAGACATATCAGCATTTTTTACGGTTGCTAAATAATCCAATAAACGAATTCCTGTTAGCAACTGAACTGTTGATGCAATACTATTTCTATGCGTTTCTTCAGGAAACTGTAATAACGATTCTCCCCACGCAAATAAATCGTAACCGACTACAATTGCGCCCATTTTAGCCATCATTGCACATCTGTATTGCTCGTCTTTTCTATATCTTCCGTCTCCAAAATGTCCGTCTGGAGTTATGATAACCGCTGCTTTTTTATTTAACGGATATGGTTTATAAATAGAACCTGTCGCGTAAACACCTGGCAAAACTTCTAAGGCAATATTTTCAACACTGTAATCTTTATAAATTCTCTTTGCTGTTAAAATTGGTTTCGATTTTGGCATCGGCGGAGCTTTGTCCAAACCGAAAGATGCAATCATACAAGCTTTTAACTCTGCTTTACGTTTTTCCCATTGTTCTTTAGTCGAATAAAGACTTTCTAAATAAAACAGACGCTCTTTCCCTTTATCTACCGAAACTTTATGGTTTTCATATTTACGAATAATGTAAGTTCCGTCTGGTTGTTTAAAATACATTAATTCAAACGGCGCTAAAATATTAGTCAGCGAAATTGCTAGATTTCCAGGTTCAATTCTCCAATCGGCATAATCGAGTTCTTTTCCTTTTAATAAACCTCTGTCATCGTTGATTGTGACGTTAAAAGTAGTTTCAATTTTCTTTAAAGTTTCTGAAACTGGTTTTCTAAAATTGGTATCAGAAGTGCTCTGCGCATTGGCAAATGTCAAAGCAAAAATGGAAAATAAGAAGATGTATTTTATTTTTTTCATTTTGATATTGTTGTGTGTTAGGACGCTGATGAAACGGATTCGCTATCGCGAAAACGCTGATTTATACGGATTTTTTTTTAAAAATAATCTAAAAAAATCCGTTTTTATCCGCGTCTTTACGAAGTAAATCCGTTTCATCCGCGTATCATTATATTGTGCATTCTATTGTATAAATTCCAGATCCTAATTCTAAAACAGGCTTTTGCGCTTTTTCATCAAAACCAGCTCTAACCTTTTTATTATCAATTTTTATTTCTGAATTTTTAGCAACTGGTAATTTTATTGTCGCTGTTGTATTCACTGGAATCTGAACTGTCAAAATAAATTTACCGTCTTTCTTTTCCCAAGAAGAAGCAATTTTTCCATAAACCGATTGATAGTCCGCTTTCGCGAAAGTCATATCGCCCACCACTTCTGGCTGAATAAAGAAATGTTTGAATCCAGGTTTTTCAGGATCAGACATAATTCCGGCTAAACTCTGATAAAACCATTCTTCGATTTGCCCTAACATAAAGTGATTCCATGAATTTCCTTTTGTCGGATCCCATTGTTCAGTTAAAGTAGTCAACCCAAATTTAATCTGAAAACCATAACCCGGCGCATCGTAATGATTGTGCATTCTATACATCGTTTCGTTTTCGCCATTTCTTGCTAATGTTTGAAATAAGTAACGATTTCCGACATCTCCAGTTGTCAGTCGATCGCCTTTTTCTTTGATATCGGCTAATAGATTTTGCATTACAGCTTCTTTATACTGAGGTTCTACGATATCCATAAAAATTGGAACAGCATTACTAAACTGACTACTTGTTCCGTATTGTTTGGTTTCTTCGTTAAAAAACTCCTTATTAAAAGCCGTTTTAATTTCTGAAGCCAATGTATTGTATTTCTCAAAATCCTCGGTTTTACCCAATAATTTTGATGCTTTTGCTACTAAATAAGCGCCATAATAATAATGAGAAGTCGCAGAAAGTGCAATCGGACTGTTTTTAGAATATCCCGCTGGATGTGTTCCATAATCGTACCAATCTCCTAATCCGTGCGAAACGATATGGTTTGTTGCTTTTGTTCCTAAATAATCCAGATAATTCTTCATTACGGGAAAATATTTCTCTAATAATGAAGTATCTCCGTAATATTCATAATACATCCAAGGCAGAATTACACCTGTTACACCCCATTCTGGAGAATCGGTAAAATCACCTCCAAAGATTACATATTCAGGAACAATTGTCGGAATTAAACCGTTATCACGTTGTGAATCAGAAATATTCTGCATTGTTGCAGGAAGAAAAGTTTGAAGATTGTAATTAAACATTAAACCCGGACCATTCAATTGAATTTCTTCCAACCAGCCTAATTTTTCACGTTGCGGGCAATCCGTAAAAACGCTTTGAAAATTACTTTTGATTGAATTATTTATGAGTTCGTGTGTTTTATTGAAAATCTCATTTGAACATGAAAAACTTCCCGCTTCTCCAGCCGAATTGTAAATGAAATTCGATTTTAAATCTACTAAAGTTGGAAACTCTTTATTCTTATCTTCTTTATAATTAATATTTTCAATTTGAACATACTGATAACCATAGAAACTAAATTTCGGTGTCCATTCTTCTACATCTTTCCCTTTTAATGTATAATCGTAATAATATGGTTTTCCAGATCTTCCCTGCGCAATTGTACCTTCTTCATTTAATCCTTCGGCAACCCAAACACGGATCGTTTGCCCTTTTTTTCCTTTTACTTTGATGGTTGGAAATCCCGAAAGATTTTGTCCCATATCAAAAACATAGAAATTCGGTTTCAGTTCTTTTACGGTTTTCACTTCGTATTGTTTCTGAATCGTAACTGGCGGTGCAGTCTGAGGTCTTAAAACTCCTTTTGGTGCTTCCTGAACGACTACTTTTTTCCACTCTCTATCTTTGAAACCTTTACGATTCCAGTCTTTCTGCTCTAAATTGGCATTGTAATCTTCTCCTCCAAAAATACTGTTATAAGTAATCGGACTTTTGCTGTATTTCCAACTTCCATCTGACTTTATAATTTCTTCTGAACCGTCATTATACTTGATTTTCATTTTGAAAAACAAAGTCGGTGGACCAAAACTCACGAAGAATTTGGTATATCTTTCAGCAAGCGTATTGTACATTCCGTTTCCTAACAAAACACCAATTACGTTATCCCCTTTTTGAAATTCTTTTGCGCTTAATTCGTAAACATTGTAATTAACCGTTTTATCATAATCTGTCCACAAAGGCGCAAATTGACTGTTACCCACTTTTTTTCCGTTGATCGTCAATTCATAATGTCCTAAACCTGAAATATAGACAACGGCTTCTTTGACTGTTTTCTCTATTTCGAAAGGTTTACGAAGCATAATACTTCTGCGCGCCAAAGAATCGGAAGCATTGATAAAGGACATCTTTTTTTCTCTGTTAAAAGTCGCTGTATGATACGTTCTTCCTTCTGGTAAATGACTATCAGCTTTGGTAATGGCACCAATCCAAGTTGGATTTAAATCTGATTCCAACGAAGCGGTTCTGAATGAAGCAGTTTTACTCCATTTTGAAACTTTTCCTGATTGATTCCAAACTTTAACTTTCCAGAAATATTTGGTTTCGCTTTTTAATGGATTTCCGTTGTAAACAATATGCAGATTTTTATCTGTATTTACTCTTCCGCTGTTCCAAATATCTCCGTCGTCATTATTTAATTTTTCTTCTGAAGAAGCTACTAAAATCAAATAAGCGACTTGTGATGCATCAGATTCTTTTGAAATCAATTGCCAGCTTAATCTCGGCTGGTTTTGAACCACTGCTAACGGGTTTTCTGCCATTTCCGTCGTTAAGTGTACAGGCAGAACTTGTCCATTTGAAATGAACGTGATTAAAAAGCTAAGTCCTAATAATATTTTTTTGAAATTCTTCATTCTAACTTTTAAAATTGAACGCTGATAAAACGGATTTACTTCGTAAAGACGCGGATAAAAACGGATTTTTTATTTACTCTAAAATATAAAATCTGTGTTAATCTGCGTCTTCGCGGTAGCGAATCCGTATCATCCGCGTTCTATAATTTTTACAACTTTTTAGTTATCAATGACTCGATATTGAATATTGCTTCTGGGATTAATTTTCCAGTTTGAGGCAGATCATCATAATCGTCTGTGTCTGGCGCTGTATCTGGATCTGGTGAATGTCTCTGCTCTCCTGTGCGGAACATAATTCGCTCAAAACCATCTGTTGGCGCATAGAATATCTTTGTTGATTCTTTTCCATCGTTTACTTTTATAGTGTACTGACGGTTTTTAGCATCTAATTTAACTGTGATTGTATATGCTTTGTTTGCTTCGTATTTTGTAACCGAACTCAAACGCGCACCATTTTTTACCTTTAATTCTCCATCCGAATCAAAAATCAATCTTACTGAAGGCAAACCTTGTTTGTTTTGGAATTCAATTTGCAATAAACCATGATTGTTTTGTTCTGGTTTTACGGTGAAAACGGCTTCCATTTTTGATGCGAAAGGAATAACTCTTTCGGCACGAGAATAATCAAAATAATCCTGATCTCTTAACGTCAGCCATTTTTTGCCATCAGCTTTCTTTTCGATTTTGGTTGATGCCCAAGAAAGATCGTACGTATTCCATAATTTTAATTCTTGTCTGTCAGGAAGATTATTGAAAACGTCATTTACGTTTTCGGTCACAACTGAAGTTACTGGTACCGGAATCGATGCCACCCAAATATCTTCTTTGTTCACGCTGTACCCAACCCATATTTTTCCGTCTGGCGGAGTTCCGTTCTTTTCTGTGATTCCACGAACATATTGAGGACCTGCCGATTTATAGTTTCCGCCATAACGCATCGGACTAACTTCGCCATGAACCAATAATAAATCTTTGTAATTTAATCCGTCATCGCTTGTTGAAATTGCCAAGGGCCAACGATATTCTGACGGATTATAAAGCGTTGCGTAACGATTGTCCGAAGTTTTTTGTCCCCAGATTTTGGCGTTGCTGTTTACAAATCCTGGCGCACGCAATGGCATATAATCCCAAGATTTCCCTCCGTCTCTACTGATCGAGGTTAAAGCGTGTTTCCATAAACCTACAACATTTCCGTTTGGCAAATGGTAATAACTAAAAGCTTTGTATGGTTTCTGCAACGGAATCAATTCATCGTCACGATCGGCTTCTTCCACCCATTGCTGTAAAACTAATGGTTCAGATAAAATTTCTTCGCAGGCTTTTTTCAAACCTTTATCTTTTGATGCGGTGCAAAATGGGAATTTCGATTTCGATTTGTCCCAAGTTTTGTTGTATCTGATAAAATAGATTTCGCCAAAACTACCGTCTTTTTTAATTTCACGGATTACACGTCCAATTCCTTTTCCATCATTTGGATCGTCTTTTTCATCCATTGCGATTCCGTAATACGCTAAAGCAAAAAGTCGATTATCTTTTGACGTGTAAAATCCCATTCTTTGGTGCATAATCGCATCTAGATTTTTCGCAACGCCTTCAACGCCTTCTTTTTTCCATCCGTCAGGAATTCTATAGATTGGAAAAATTACTTCTGGTTTTGTCCACGTTACTCCGTCTTTAGAAGTCATTAATAAAGTCTGACTTGGCGGAATATGCTCTCCCGAAGGATCGCTCAAATAATGAAGATAAAAGGTATTATTCCAATACGCCATCATCGGCTGGTGGTTGTATGTCCATCCAAAACCATCTGCTTTTTCAGGATGTTCTCGGCTTGCACGCATAATTTGCGTAGCGTGAACTCCAACTGCTGGACTTAACTGTCCGTGATGGTAATCGATGTTTGAAAGTGTTTTGCCAACATAACGCACTGTGTCGTTTTGTGCATTTACAGCGGTGCAAGCCAAAAAAAATGTGGCAGTGATAATATTGGTTTTTATGTTTTGGAAAGTAATCATTTTATATTTTTTTGTTTCACGCAGATTTTGCAGATTTTGGCTGATTTGCGCAGATTTAATTTTAATTTTTTTGATTTTATACAGACTAAAAAATCTGCTTAATCTGCTTAAATCATTTTAAATCTGCGTGAAATTTTTCTAACTATTTCTTTTCAATTAATCCTTTTAAAACGTCCTTAGAGATTGCTGTAATCGTTCCGTGTTTGTGTCCTTCGGGAAGGCTTATTTTTGAGGAAACATCTTCAAAATGAACAAAATCTGTTGTGCTTAACGCTCTATAATTTTTTGAACCGTAATTGTCATAATACAACAACCAGTTTTTATCGACCTTCACTACTGTCGGACCTTCTGACAAATATTCGGTTAAAGGTTCTGAACTTTTTTGAAATGGCCCTAAAGGCGATTTTCCAAAAGCTACTTTTATATTTCGCATGGGTCTTGTATTGTCTTTTAAAACCAAAACGTAATCTTTCTTTCCTTTTTTGACAATCACACAATCAATTACACTGAAACCTGGATCGTAATATAATTTTGTATCTGAAAACGTTTTAAAATCTTTTGTCGTTACATAATACATTCTGTGGTTATTTTTCTCGTCTTCAACTCCTTTTTCAAATCGGAACGGAATTGTTGATGCCCAAATAATTATATATTCTTTTTTTACATCATCATAAAAAATCTCTGGCGCCCAAACGTTTACTACTTCTGGTTCGTTTTTCATCACTGGAATATATTGCTGTTCTGACCAGTGAATCAAGTCTTTTGAACTTGCGTAACCAAAACCATTTCCACCTTTCCAATCTGTTGTCCAAACCATGTGATACGTTCCGTCTGCCCCTTTTGTGATTGACGGGTCACGCATGATTTTGCTGGTTCCGATTTCCGGTTTTAAAAATGAACCTTCTAATCCTTTCCAGTTGTAACCGTCTTCGCTGTATGCCAAATATAAACCTTCTGTTGCAGGTTCTCTAAACGACGTAAAAAGATATAATTCTTTCTTTTTCTGCGAATAACTCACAGCAAAAAGCGAAAGGGTTAATATGATGAATATTTTTTTCATGATATAAAATTGAACACTAATTTCACGAATTATCACGAATTAAATTGGTGAAAATTCGTGAAATCTGTGTTATTATAATCTATTCTGTAATTGCTTTTTTATCTAAAGAAGCTCCTTTTTTGATTTTCGTTGTAACATTATTTAAAACATTGTTTTTCAAGAAAATGTTTTTAGTGTCTTTTCCATCAGCTTCAATAAAAATATCGGTTGGATTGAATGGAAAATTATTGTTGATTAACGCATTCGAAACATTATCTAATTTGATAACCGGAATTCCTTTTATTGCTGTTGAAGATCCAACATTATCTAAAATGATGTTTTTAGAATCTGATATTTTGAAAGACGAACCTACAGTTGCGTTCACTTTTACATCATGAAATTCAACATCTGTTGCCGTACTAACTGTAAAACCTTCTTTTCCATCCATATTGATGTTGGAGAAAGTGATGTTTTGAATTGGCATTTCGGTAATTCCTAAAATCTGTCCAGCTTTGTTTACGTTTGAAGCCGTAATATTGCTCATATGAATGTTTCTGAAAATCGGTGTTTTCTCCGTTACAGGTTCAACCGTAGTTCCTTTATCGTAGAAAAGACTTAAAACGATGGCTTCTTCTTTGATGTTTTTCATGACGATATTATCGACACGTATATCTTCTACCACTCCGCCTCTTCCACGAGCCGATTTGATACGGATTCCGCGATCTGTTCCGTCAAAAACACAATTTGAAATCGTGATTTTTTTGATTCCGCCCGACATTTCACTTCCTATAACTACTCCGCCGTGACCGCTTAACATGGTGCAATTTGTGATCGTTACGTTTTCTGTAGCTTTTCCGTATTTACGTCCGTCTCCATCTCTTCCTGATTTGATTGTGATACAATCGTCTCCAACGCTGATATGGCAATTTGAAATATGAACATTGGTACAAGAAGAAGGATTGATTCCGTCTGTATTTGGCGAATGTGGATTAAAAATTGAAATTCCAGTAACCGTCACATTATCACAGAATTCTGGATTGATTGTCCAAAAAGGTGAATTTTGAAAAGTAACGCCTTCAATTAAAATATTCTTGCAATTGTAAGCCTGAAAAAAAGAAGGCCTAAAGAATTTCTTATCAACCGTTCTTTTGTAATAAGGTTCAGTGTAAAGACCTTTATTTTGCTCTTCCCACATGGTTTGATATTTTGTTGGAGGAAGTGGTTCTTTGGCCGTTTCGATTCGGTACACTTCATTCCACCACGCTTTTCCTTGTCCGTCGATTATTCCTCTTCCTGTAATGGTAATATTTTCTACGTCTTTTGCATAAAACAAAGGTTGGAAACTTTTCATTACAATTCCTTCGTAACGCATTTCTACATAAGGAAGAAAATCATCAAAATTCTCTGAAAACTTTAAAAGCGCTCCAGAATCTAAGTGAATCGTAATGTTGCTTCTTAATGTTAAAGCTCCTGTTAAGTATTCTCCCGCAGGAAAAAAAATCGTTCCTCCGCCATTTTTAGATGCTTTTTCAATGGCATTCTGAATGGCTTGCGTGCATTTTATTCCTTTGTTGTTTCCGCCTTCGTTAAGGATGTTTAGCCAGCCGTCGTTTGCGAAAGCGGTGTTTAATCCGGTTATGAAGCAGAGTATTATTAGTATGTTTTTGATTTTCATAATTGTGTTGTTTTTTTGCCACAGATTAAAATGATTAGCACAGATTTTTTCGCTCATTTTTTGTCATTGCGAGGAACGAAGCAACCACATTTACAAAATTAAACTTTGTGTCTTATGGTTAGTGAGGTTGCTTCGTTCCTCGCAATAACAAACTATGTGGTTACTTTGACTTCAAAATCAAAACCCAATCATTACCATCTTCTTTTTTTCCTTCTGGCTGAAAATTTTGAGTTCCTTTATTATCAAATGTTCCGATTTTAGTTTTCTTTCCATTTCTCGGATTGTACCAAGTCGCCTCGAATTTATCGCCAGCAATTTTTCCTAGTTTTACTTCTATTATTCTTCCGTTGTAAGTGTATAATAAAGCGTATTTTTCACCTCTTATCGCTGGAATATAATCGTATTTTTCTCCTTGATTAACCACTAAAGAAACATCTGGAACTCCTTCTAAAAATGGCACTTCTTCCATTAATTTCTTAATATAAACCATTTGTTTTGCTCCCGGTGCATTGATAGCTGATGTCCACAATTCTTTATTTCCATAAGCCGGTTTGTCACCTTTTCTGAACATTTGCATTACAGCGTTATGTCCGTACGTGTAACCTGCACCGCCTGATAAAACCGACCAATATCCGTAACGTCGAACGTCATTTGCTGTCCATTTTGGTTGTAGGGTGTCGTGTAAACCGTGTGGAATTCCTTCGTAAGATGGTTCTCCATCAAGTGTAGGTTTTGTTGGTTTTAATTCGAAATCTCTTAGAACGAATTTGTAATTATCTTCTTTGAAATTCGTTTTTGATGAATCCTGATCGTATCTTCTGTGTCCAGATTGAAACATATTGAAATCTAACCATTTTTCGTTGTGGAAATTCTCTGAAGAATCGGTTCTTCCAAAAGGATGAAAAGTCACTAACTGATTTGGATTGTTGGTTTTTAAAGTATTTCCGATAGCGTTCCAGATATCCTGAAATTCATTTCCGTGTGTATCTCCACCGTTTAACCAAATTACGTTGGTTCTGTTTTTATATCGATTAGCTAAGAACTTAGCATATTCAGTTGCCTGTTCTTTGCTTACTTTATTTCCTTTTGAAACATTAGTTCCCCAAACTGGAACCATCGCAACATAAATTCCGTTTTTCTGAGCTACGTCTAAAGTATAATCTACGTGATCCCAATAATCGTATTGTTTTGCATCTTTGAAATCATTTCCAGCCGTAATCAATGGTTTTGAAACGTCTTCATTAATCAAAGCGGCATCACCATAAACGTTAACTGCATTTATATTGTGCAAAACCATTACCTGAACGACATTAAATCCTTTGTCTTTTCTGTCTTTGAAATATTTCTCTACTCCTGCTCTGTCTAGTTTCCCGAATGCCAGCCAGCCTGTATCACCTAGCCAGAAAAATGGTTTTTCGTTTTTGGTAACAAAATAATGCTGATTTTTAGATACTTTGATTTCAGGCAGAGATGCTTTTGTTTTAGCAGATTGCGAAAATCCGCTTTGTGCTGTCAACATAAAGCTTATACTAAGAGCGTATAAAGATTTAATTTTCAGATTCATTTTGGTTTGTTTTTGAATTGTGTTTTTATTTTTTGCCACAGATTATACTGATTTAATGGATTTTCCAAGCTTTGTCTATAATTTTTTTCACGCAGATTTTATTTTAATCCTTTTAATCTGTGGCTAACTATTTTTTCACTACAAAAAGCACTTTTTCTTTTATTTCGGCTTGTGGAATAGTTACTTGTTTTCCTCCGCTGCTATTTGCTTTTTTCGTTATATTTCCTGTTGTTGCATTAATTGCAAATACTTCAAATGTTCCTTTTTCGTTTGATAAATCAATTGTGATATCTTGGTCGTTTTTTAAATAGAAAAGATAACTTTTTCCTTTGTTTTCTAACTTCCAAAGATTGTCTGAAAACGTATTTCCGTCAACTAATTTCATTTCGCTTAAAGCGGAATAAAATTGAGGCAATTCGATTTTCGGAATGTTTGGCAATGAAGCTCCGGCCATTAAAGCCGACCATCCAAATCTTGAAGAACCATCTGTTGAATATAAAATGACTTTTTCAGGATATTTTTCTCTGTACTCACGAACGGCACGATACACTTGATTATCGGTTTCTTTTCCCGTTTTTAATTTTCTGGCATGCTGTCTTGGTGCTAAATTTACGCCTCCCTGCGGTGCATAAGCCGAACCGTCTTCTTTGTAATACCAATAACGAATGTCAATTACATCTACGGTTTTATTTCTTTTAGCATCATTTAAAATAGCGTCCTGAACATCTTTTGTAGCACTTAAACCAATTAAACCTTTTTTGCCCGTTTCGTCTTTCCATTTTTGAGCTTGGTCTAACCAAAACTCCATAAAATGAAGCGGACCTGTATATTCGGCACTTGTTAACTGGATTACGTTGCTATTTTCCTGAAAGTTTTCGAATGATTTTCTAATGAAACCTTCGTGTAATTTTCTTCTTTCAGGATTCGTAATATCGTAAAACTGTTCCGCCATAAAAATACGTTTGTCTCCTGCGTAAGGCGGTGGCTCTGGAAATCTTGTGCTGTTGATATTGTTTGCAGAACGCCAAGGTGAACTTGCCCAGTGTGCTCCAGCCTCTAAAATATTGTGCTGAAAATATTGCTGATTGATTAACAATTGTCCGTTTGGTTCTGCCAGCGTTGCAAACTGCGCTAAACGGTTCCAGTACCAATCGTTGAATTTTGTTAAATCGTATTTGCTCAAATGATCCCAAGCGAAATCTTTTCCGCTTCTTGCGAAAGGCTGTTCGTAAAACGGAGGCCAAACATCGTCATCAACTCGGCGTACGCGTTCGTGGTCGTCCATTCTTCTGTCGTACCATAAACCGTAATTGTGTTCTAAGGCAACGATATTATTTTTAGTCAAATAATCTACCGTTTCCTGTACTTTATCCGTCAATCCGTTTCCTGTTCTTCCTGGAACAAAACGAGTGATGTGAGGTGTAGATTTGTTTACAAAATCATCAGTTAAATCGCCTCTCCACCATGCTACATTGGTTTCTTTTCCGGCAATTACTTTTCCTTCAAAAGTTAACCAACCGTTTTCTGTTGTTACTTTAGAAGCTGATTTTACTGTTTTATTTGCAACAACTTTTAAATCGTTTGCATTTTTTAAACCTTTACTGTCAGTGTTAATCGGATTTGCTTTTGAAGCTTCTGCAATCAACTCCTGTAGACTTTTTGCGGTTGTTGCTGAATTTTTAGTTAATTCTGCAGCTACTTCTACACTCGGACTTGAAGAAGCTTCTGAACCTAAATCGTAAATAAATGGCTGAACAGGAAGTTTTCCTAATCTCGCTTCTAATTGTGTGTAGAATAAACTTCTTGGACTGATATGTTCGTTTACGTTTTTCCAATGTCCGTTTCCTCCAAATTGTCCCCAAACTCCAAAAGCCCAGTTTTGTGCTGTTGGCGGGCTGTAACATTCTACTTTTGATGCCGATGATTCCCAGATTACAGAATTGGCTGCTGTCCATCCAGCGCCTCTTCCTCCTTGTTCTCTGTTATTATAACTTAGCGCTTTTCCGTCGATATTGGCAATGTCAAATAAAACACCTGTTGCCCAGCTTCCAATTGCTCCACTGTTTTCGAATGGCAAATGTGATTCGCATTGTACAAAAGCATTTGGTCCTGTTGTTCCGAATCCGCCAACAGCGAAATCATGATATCCAAATTCTGAATAACAACGCTGAAAAAGTGTCTGTTGACCTTCTGTATAAAAAGTATGTCTTCTAAACGATGCGATTTCTGAAATTGGTTCAGTTGCAATACAATCTTCAACCGTAACTTGCTGACTTGTTTTTAAAACCGTAACAGCTCCGCCTGCAAAATGTTTGAAATTAACTTGTTTTACCCAAGCATTTCTAGTGTTTTCAATACTGATTGCCTGCCAACGATGTTCTTCGTCTTTTAAATTTGAAGCATTATAAGTTGATTTTATTAAGATATTTTCAACTCCATTATTTTCGATTCTTCCTCCCCATGAATAAACAGTTACTTTTGAAGTTCCAAAAACATCATTCAAAGACATTGTAATTGGTGCGTTTACCGTTACTTCGTTTCCGTTTAATTTGGTTACAACACGATTCCAAGTTGTCGTCCAATCTCCTTTTTTCCAGCCAATCCAAGAAGTTTCTCCGCCGAAATCCTGCATGTTTACTTCTTTAATGAAATTGTCAGTTAAAGGTTTGCTGATCTCGATTTCATCGCCAACTTTTAATTTTGCTGTATTTTTTAATTGGATTTTCTGAGTTCCAAGTGGTGTATAAGCATTGGCAAATTCGAATGAATCTTTGTAAACTTTATCATTTTCACCCAAAATTCTAATTAAAGCTTCTCTTTCTAATCCGGTTCCTAAAAGTACGGTTCCGTTTTCAGAATTTCCGCTTCCTCTTAAAACAACTCCTGATTTTCTGATGTATAAAGTTCCGCTGATTTTGAAAGTCCCTTTGTCTAACAAAACTGCTCCTCGAAAACCAGTTTTATCTGGTTTTAATGAACTTACATAATCAATTGCGTTTTGAATTTTCTGCGTTGCATCTTCTTCTTGTTGAGAAACAAAAATTTTGTTTTCCAGATTTGGAATTGCAACTTCAGAGTTTCTATATCCTGCAAAAGAGAAATCAGGGATTTGATTTCCTTGATTGTCTGTTGTGAAAGAAACTTTTCCTTCTTTAGTTTTAACGATGTCTGGGAAATTGTTTTGGGCTGTGATCGTGCCAGATATAGACATAGCAAAACACATTATTACTAATGTGTTTTTGAAGCAAAGGATTATATTTTGTTTAATGAAATTCACTTTTAGTATATTTTTCAATTTTCTAAAGTTAAGCATTTCCACAATTTTGTCATTTCGACTAAGGAGAAATCTCACGCGGGATTTACGCACTGTTGTGGAGTTTCAAGTGTGATTCCTCGTTCCTCGGAATGACAAACTTTGGGTGTATACTTTATGCTGAATTATTGCAATAATGATTTCAGTTTAGCCAATGTATCTGTATTATTTTCGATTTTCGTCCAATCTGTTTTGCTCGTTGGATCGATACCGTTAATATATTTCTCTATGTTAGTATATCCGTCGCCGTTCGCATCTTTATTAGCATCTGAAGCATCATTCGGATTTAAACCAAATTTCTTTTCCCAAGCATCTGGAATTCCGTCATTATCAGAATCTTTATAAGCTTTCCCTTTGTAATTTGGATAACCTCCTACTTGATCTGGGTGTGTTATAATTCCTTTTTTATATGAATCTGCTGGTAATCTTCTTTTGATATATTCTTTTCCAATTGAATTTTCTAAACCATCTTTAACTTCAATTTTTCCAGTTCTAACTTGTTTTAGAATTCTTTCGTCAACGGCATCCCTTTTTGGGATCGTTGCTCCAACATTCGCTAAAACAAAATCATATGCTTCCTCTGCTTTCATAATTGTAATTGGAGGCATTGAGAAAGGTTTAGGAACTTTAATATCAGCTAAAAATGCTGCCGTTTCAGCTTCTGGAAGATTTTCTAATTGAATTCCGCCGTTCCAGTTATCTGCTGTAACTTCAGGAGATCCGACCATAAAATTACCCGAAACATACGCTCTTCCGTATTGTTTAGGTTCGATATAACCCGATTCTGGTTTTACGATTCTATAACGAATTGGCTGATCTTCTGGCGTAATTGGTCCTGGTTTGAAATAGTTGTTGATGATGTTCAGCATCGAACGATAATCACCTCCATCAAGAGTACGATTCCACCAATTGAATACTACGTTATTCACAAAATTAAAGTCGCCATACATTCCGATAGAAGCATTTCTAGAAATATTGTCTGCCCATAAATTGCGCATAAACGTACTATTTAATCCGCCGATTGTACTTCCGAAAGCGTGATTATACGTATCTAAACCTTCTGATGAAATCGTATTTTGAATCGTAATATTACAAGCAGGAAGTTTTTCTAATTTAGATTTTGCATTCGCAGCAAATTGATGTCTGTATAAAGAAATATTTTCGTCCAATCCCCAGCTTACCGAGCAGTGATCTACAATGATATTTCCCATTGGGTTTCCGCCCAAAGCATCATCTCTTCTTGTTACTTCAGTTTCACCACGTCTGAAACGCATGTGTCTGATAATTACGTCGTGTGTATCAATTTCTAAAGTTTCTCCAGCAATACAAATTCCGTCACCAGGAGCAGTTTGTCCGGCAATTGTAACGTATGGCGCACGCATGCTGATTCTTTTCTTTAAATGAATAATTCCTGAAACATTAAACACAATTGTTCTTGCTCCAACTGCTTCACAAGCTTCACGAAAAGTTCCTTTTCCGCTGTCTTCCAAGCTCGTAACTACAAATATTTTTCCGCCACGACCACCTGGATTATACGCTCCGCCGCCTTCAGCACCTGGAAAAGCAGGAATATCGGCGTGAACAAAATCTTTAGGATAAGAAGCCCAAGGCAAATAAGGTTTTCCTTCTCTAGCTTGTTCTTTGATAATATGATAATTAGCTTTCCAAATTTCGCCAAGTCTTGTTTCTTCTTCTGCTAAAAGAGCATCGGCTTTTTCTTGAACAGGTTTTGGAATATTTGGATACTGTGCGTACGCAGCTGAAAAAAAGGAACAAAATGAAAATGCCAATAATGTTCTTTTTAGAATACGGTTGGGAGAAATATTTTGCATGAATTGATGGTCTAAGGTTTAATAGCTTTTGATGGAAAATTAAAGCGACTTTTATTCTTTTTTTGAAGTAGAATCTTTTGCTTTATTCTTTTCTCTTTCTTCAACACGCTTATGCCAGTCAGCACTTTCTTTGTTTAGATCGTAACCTTCTTTAGATAAATAATTGTTTATTCTTCCTTTGTATTTACCAAACCAGCCGTGTTTTTCTTTAGAAGAACCACCATCCATTGCATGTTCTCTCGCTTCTACTAAAGCTTTATAAATGTAATCTTTTTGTTCTGCAGTCAAATTTGGAAGCATGTCATTATAACCTGCAACTGTAATAGGAAGCACGCCATAAGTCATTCCGTCTTTAACTTCAGTAATTTTGTCTTCTGATAATTCTTTACCTAATTTTTTAAGGTAAGATTTATGCAATTTTGCAATTGATTCGTCTGCTTTTGCTTTTAACTTGTCAATTTTCTCGTTTTGTTTTTCTTTTGCTAAAGAAGTGTCTTCTTTTACTTTTTTGATTTCAGCGTCTCTTCCATCCTGAATTTCAGTTAAATCTCTAAACTGCTGTGCAATAATATTTGAAACTGCTTTTTCTTTTGCTTCGTTTTTTAAATCTAATTTGGTAACGATTTTTGCAGCTCTTTCATTTGTAACTTTAACATATTCAGGATCCAAATGCTGTTGTGCACTTAAAGTTGAAAATGCAAAAACCAACGATAATAAGCCAACATTTAATTTATTTAGTGCCATGTGTTTTATTTTTTAGAATTTGAAAACATTCTTGTTTTCATTTATCAAGAATGTTTTCAAAAATTATTCCTATTTTAAATCTAATAGAGGTCTAACTAAAGTTTCTTTGTTATTACTCAAATCTTTCCAATCTACTTTTATAGCTGGATTTACTCCATTAATATAATCTTCAATATTAGAATAACCATCTCCATTTAAATCTCCTTTTGCATCAGATGGATCGTTCGGATTTAAACCGTATTTTTTCTCCCATGCATCTGGCAAACCATCTTTGTCTGTATCTACATAAGATTTTCCTTTGTAATCTGGATATCCACCAACTTGAGAAATATCTGTGATAATTCCTTTTTTATAAGAGTCCATCGGTAAACGTCTGTGTTCGAACTGATAAAATTCTTTTTTCTCTAGACCTTTAGCATATTCTGGAACTCCAGTTTTAACCGTTCTAACTATTCTTTCGTCTACTTTATCCCTAATTGGTAAAGTTGCTCCAACGTTTTTAAGAACGAATTCATAAGATTCTTCAGCAGTCATAAATTTATTGAACCAAGGCATTGGAAAAGGTTTGTCTGCTTTCATTTTATCGAAATACACTTTCGATTCGTCGTAAGTCATTAACTCTCCTTTTTTATTTTCAATTTGGATTCCGCCATCCCAGTTGTTTTTAGTAACTTTTTCGTTATTATTGATAACGTTTCCGTTTACATAAGCTCTACCGAAAACCATATAAGGCAATTTGCTTCTTCCAGATTCTGGTTTTAAAATTCTGTAACTAATTGGCTGAGTTAAATCTGTAACTGGTCCCGGTTTGTAAAAGTTGTTGATAATGTTATAATTAGCAGTATAATCTCCACCATCTGTAGATCTGTTGTACCAGTTGAAAACCACATTATTCACAAAATTGAAAATCCCGTTCCATCCAATAGAAGGGTTTCTACCAGCATTATTAGCCCACATATTTCTCATGAAAGAGCAATTTTCTCCACCTAAAGTACTTCCGAAAGCATGATTGTAAGTATCTAAAGCTTCACCAAATAAACTGTTTTGGATTGTAATATTTACTGTTCCTACTTTTACTTCAGGATATCCTGCTCCAGGATTATACATATGTCTGTACATCGACATGTTTTCGTCTAATCCCCAAGTTGCTGAAACGTGATCAATGATAATGTTTCCGACAGGATTTCCTCCAATTGAGTCGTCTCTACGTCCAACAAAAGTTTCTCCTCTACGAAAACGCATATGTCTGATAATTACGTCATGCGTGTCAATCCAAGTTGATTCTCCTGCAACACAAATTCCATCTCCTGGCGCTGTCTGTCCAGCAATTGTAATGTAAGGCGCACGGATGATTAACGGGCTTTTAAGTCTGATAATTCCTGAAACATTAAATACCACAATTCTTGCTCCACCTTTTTCGCAAGCTTCACGTAAAGTTCCAGGTCCGCGATCTTCTAAACTTGTTACAACATAAACGTTTCCGCCACGTCCACCAAAACTATACATTCCGCCACCTTCAGCACCTGGGAAAGCTGGAATTTCAGCTTGAGGTAAATCTGTTGGTCTTGATGCCCACGGAATATATGGTTTTCCATGCTTTGCTTCTTCTTCAATAACAACTAAAGCTTTTTCCCAAGCTTCATCAGAAAGTTTTTGAGCTTCTTCTTTAATTGCTTTTTCCTGAGCCTGAACTTCTGGACTTATCTTCGGATATTGGGCAAAACATTTTGCACTTCCCAAAAAAAGCAGCGTAGCGATAAATAATGCGGAATTTTTCATGTTAATTTTTAATTATGGTAATTCTTTTTAAACAAATCACCTGTATCTTTTTGACGAATACAGGTGAAAAGCTTTATATAATAATTTCTTTGATTTAAAATCTATTCTTGGTAATTGAATGTTCCTAGTCCACCAAAGTTATCATTCCAACCGATAGTTTGCAACAACCAAGGGTTTGAAGTTAAAGCTGTAGTGTTAAGTCCATTAATATAATAGTTCGGATTGAACTTAATATTAACCGCTGCTCCATTAAAATTATCCATAGGCGTAACTAAATTTGTACGAATAAAGTTGGTGTTATAAAATGTAGCCAAAGTTGTTAACTGAGCGTTGAAATTCGTAGCATCTGGATCAGCAACTATACTTGCACGAGCAGCAGTCAAAGGATCTGTTGTTGCAGATGTTGTTGCAATTCTGTATTGTAAAAAGTTACCAGTACGTTTTGTTCCGTTAATTGGTGTTAAACCTAATTTACTTACTGTACCTCCTGTAACTCCAGGCAATGCTTCATTATCGTATAACATCCATCTTTGAACATCCCAGAAACGTTTTCCTTCATAAGCTAACTCAACTCTTCTTTCGTATAAAACAGCTTCAATAGCTTGGTATTTAGTTGATAATGTTCCTATTCCGTAATTGTTTGCTGCAGGAATACCAACACGATTTCTGATTTTTCCTAAATAAGTTAAAGTATTGTTTGTTTGTCCTAAAGCAGCATAACATTCTGCAATATTCAATAATAACTCAGCATAACGATACTCAAAAATATCTGTTCCAGAATATTGGAAATTTGTTTCTTTACTAGCTGCTATATTTGTCATTTTTCTAACAAAAGCTGGACTTGATATTGCTGTGTTTCCATCTGAGAAACCTGCTTTATTTGCACCATCTACCCAACGGTAAGCCCAAAGAACGCTGTTTGGCGTTTCTTTACTTCCCCATTTAGAACCTGAGAAAGCAAAAGTTCTGTAGAATCTAGGATCTCTGTTAAGGAAGAAAGTAAAATCGTTGTAACCATTTGCTGCGGTTGGTCTTTTACCATCTGCCATTGGGAACAAATCAATCATTTCTTTCGGTGCAGCAACTCCTCCTCCTGTTCCACCTAAACTTAATAAACGAATACCTCTTTCCCAAGAGTTATTATTTGATTGTGTTGGACCAAATCCAAGAAGTTGTACCGTGATTGCTTCTGAACAAAATGCATTATCAATTAAAAACATTTGCTCCCATTGTTTTGCTGTGCTTCCGTATAAACCGTAACCGTCAGCAGACAATTGAGCTTCTGCTTCTAATCCCGCTTTCAAAGCAGCTTCCCAACGCTCATTTGATCCATCCCAATTTTTATTGAATAATGGACTAGCAAATGTTAAAAGTACTCTAGATTTTTGTGCCATAGCAGCACCTTTTGTAAAACGTCCGTAAGCTCCAGAAGCCCAGTTTCCTGGCAATAAACTTGCCGCCATGTCTAAATCTTTTACGATTTGTGCTACCACTTCAGAAGGTTTAGCTCTCGGAATTTGAATAGATGGATCATCTGCTGCAGCTGCCTGAACAGTTGTAACAATTGGCACTCCTCCGTAAACACGCATTAAATCAAAATACTGCATAGCACGCATGTAATACATTTGTCCTTTTGCCTGATCGCGAAATGTTTTATCCAGATTTGCTCCTTTTACATCTACATCTTCTAAAAATGCATTACACTCTCTAATTCTGTTGTAAGGATGGTTATTAATACTAGTTGCTAATTTTGCTCCATAGTAACCACTTGCATCTGCCGAATTGATAATTGTTTTATTCGGATTGATAAAGTCCTGAGTACCACCTAACTCTTCTGTCAATCTTGAGTTTGTATCTGTATAAGAACCGATAATAGTTGCAGTTGGTGACTTAAAAGCACTATAAAAATCATAATATTGATTGTCTACGTAGGCTTGAACACGTTCTTGAGTTTGGTAAAACGTATCGTCGTAAAAACCATAACCTTTCTTATCTTTTAGAAAATCATCACTACAAGAAGCAGCACCTACAGCAAGCAATAGTGATAGCGTTATATATTTAAATGGTGTTTTCATAATTTCTTTTTAATTTTGATTAGAATGATACGTTAAAATTAAGCGACCAAGTTCTAAGTGTAGGATAATTTACAGAAGAATTATCATACATGTTTCTATAATGATCTGGATAAGGATTGTATAAATCCCAAAGGTTATTACCTGTTATACCCAATGTGATAGCAGCGATTTTTGTATCTGCAAAAACTTTCTTAGGAATATCATAATTAACACTTAAGTTTCTAACAAAACAACGGAAAGTATTCAATTGCCAGAAATCTGATGGACTAGACATATATGCCCATTGTGCTACGTTTGGATATTTTCCATTTGGATTATCATCACCATACATATCGCTCCAAAAACTTTCGCGAGACCACATATTGTGTGCAGATGATGTACCTTGATTTACTAAGTCTACAAAATTAGCTCCTCCCCATGAAGTTGCGATTTGAGTTCTTAAAGAGAATCCCTCATATTTAAACCCTAAGTTTGTTGTAAAACCATAAGTTCTACTGCTGTTAGCTAATTTCACATAATCATTATCTTTCATGATTTGTCCGTCTGCAGGAGCTAAAGTACCATCTGGATTAAGTTGTCCAGCAACATCTTGATACGCTAAAGATCCTTTTCTCATACCTGCTGCAGAGTTGATATCGAAATATCTTGGCACTCCACCAACTGCAGTTGCACGTTCTGTTAAATATGCCCAGTAATTTGCAATATCCTCATCTGTACGTAAAATACCGTCTCCTGTTGATGTTCCTTTCCAAGTTTCAAATCCCCATACAGGATTGAAAGATGAATATCCAACTCTTGTAGTATTATTAGATGGAACTAAATTTCCTTGATCTGGATATTTTTTAACTTCATTGTTGTTATAACTAAAGTTGATTCCAATATTGTAACTCATGTTACTTTTTATTTTATCGCTCCAGCTAATAGCAACTTCATGTCCCCATGCATCAATTCTACCATAATTTTGTTCAGCATACGCACCTCCTACAGAAATTGGCACTCCAACAGCACTACTCATATCTGTAAGCATATCTTTATTTTTGTCGTAGTAGTAATCATACGTTAAACTTAATCTGTTTTTCAAGAAATTAATATCAACTCCGACGTTGTTTTTAATTGTAGTATCCCAAGTTACATCTCTATTAGGGTTTACTCTAGGCGTTAAACCATTTCCGTTAAATCCTCCACCGCTAGTAGCTGTACCAGGTCCAAATTGAAATCCTTTATCAACGATAAGATCGTAATATTGTTCCCATCTCCAAGGACTGATATTATCTTTCCCTGTTTTACCAATTGAATAACGAATTTTGAAGAAATCAACCCATGGCACACTTTTTTCAAACCAGCTTTCTTTAGACATTACCCAACCAACTTGAACCGATGGGAAAGTTCCCCAATAATTTTCTGGTGCAAATTTTGTCGAAGCATCACTACGAAGAACAAATTGGAACAAGTATTTTTGTTTAAAGCTATAGTTAAAACGTCCAAAATAAGATAACGTTCCTCCTTCTACTTTTGTAGCCTGGCTATTAGAAAGACTTAATGTACCAGCTGTACGATAATCTCCTAAATAATCTTTTCCAGTATTTTCATAAGCTAAACGTGTAAAAGTATTGTATGTTTCAGAAGCCTCTCCACCTACCATAGCGCCAATTTGGTGATCTCCAAAAGTTCTATCATAGTTAATCAAGAAATCTCCTTGAGTACTTTTACTATCAGTATTATTATAATAAACTCTTGAGTTTCTTACGTTAGTTTCTAAAACATAACTACCTGTCGGATTAGTTGATGCATTATAAAAGCTAGGATTAGCAGAACTTGCTAAGTGTCTATCTTGAAGTTGATAATCTCTAATTCTAACTAAATCGTAAGGCAATTGAATTTGCTCACTATAAGTTGAACTTTGATTTCTAGAATAACTTACTTTGAAAGACAATCCTTTAATTGCAGCTATTTTATAATTTAACGAAGCATTTACGTTCCAAGTATTATCATCAGTAGTTTGGTGTGAACCGTTATTTAAATTTGCAAAATAGTTCCAACCTGCAATATTATTATTTGCATTTGCACTTCCGAAGTTTTTGTTTGAATTAGGAAATGGAGATACATAATATTGTTTACCATCGCTTAAAGTTGTTTGCCAAGGCACATGTTGTGGCATGTGTAACAAGAAACCGTAATCTGCTTGTTCTCCGCCTGAAGCAGAAGCATAACTACCATCACTAATATTAGATGACGCTTTAGTAAACGATTTATCTATAAATCCAACATTTCCAGAAACAGAAGCAGAAAAATCTAAATTCTTAGCAATTTTTGCATTAATACCTGTACGGAAATTCCACTTATCATATTTTTGATTTCCTAAGTTAGCATCTTGCGTTAGGTAAGTAGCACCAGCAAAATACGTAATATCTTCAGAACCTCCACTCACGTTAAATGAGTGTTTTTGTTGAATAGCTGGCTTCCAAGCTTCATCTAACCAGTTGTAATTTAAGCCTTTCATTTGCTCCAATTCAGCATCTGAATATATCGTTGCAGGATCGATTACAGCAGGCGCAGCAACTCTTGATTTAAAAAATCTATTACTAAAAACTCCAAACTCATAAGCATTTAATACTTTACTATGACTAACAGCGTCGTTTATAGCAAATTGACTATTGTATGAGAATTTTGCTTTACCAGCTTTACCACGTTTCGTTTTTACAAAAATTGCTCCTTGTGATGCACGAGAACCGTAAATTGCTGCAGAACCATCTTTTAATACAGTAATACTCTCAATCTCAGAAGGATCTAATCTATTAAACTGCTCTAATGTAGGTTTACCATTACTTGGATCAACTTGAATCATATCATCAATAATAATCAAAGGAATACTAAAACCTCCATCTTTAGACAAACTAAAAGTTTGACGAATTTGTACACTTCCTGCTTCACCTGGACGCCCAGTTCCACTAGTTACACTAACACCAGGAACTAATCCTTTTAATGCGTCAGATAAATTTGTAACTGGCAAATCCATTAAATCATCTGCCTTGATAGTAGCAATAGCTCCAGTAAGTTCCTTTTTCTTTTGACTACCATAACCAACTACAACAATATTTTCTAATTGATTAAAATCGTCTTCCATTTTTGCATTAACAATAGTACGATCATTAAGAGGTATTTCAATTTTCTTCATTCCGATGAAAGAAAAAACCAATGTTCCGCCACTCTTAACTTTAATTTGGTATTTACCATTGTAATCTGTTGTCACCGAATTCTTGGTAGATTTTTCTGTGACGTTAACCCCAGGAAGAAGTCCTCCTAAATTATCTGTAACAGTTCCTGTTACTGTAACTTGATTACTTTGAGCATAACTCAGCACACTCATCAATGTAAACAAAAGAAAACTACATCTTTTTATAAGTGCTTGTTTCATAAATGTTTTTTTTGGTTAGGTTATTAATTGTTAGTTAGTCATGTTAAACATGTCTTAATTATAATAAAAGTTTACTTAAAGAAATCTTAAAGAATTTTATTAAATGTTTAAAACACATTTATTTTAGTATTCCAAAAATATAACGATGATATATGACAACCGTCCTGCTGTATCCTGTTTTAAAAACATAATTTCAAAAAAAGGACTCAAAAAAAACAATATTAATAAAAAACGGTCGAAAAAAATAAACGATACAGAATATTCAAGACAATTGATTGCTTAAAACAAAATTTACAATCCCATTTTTAGCAAAAAACGATAAGATTTTTATCAAAAATATACATATACTATTTATTCTGCAAAACTATGAGGTAGCACTCCTGATACGTAAGAGCTTATAAACACTTAAAATTTACGAAAACGTTAGAGATAATTATTAAAATAACATTTAATTTACATTAAAAAACTTACAAAATAGCTACAGGATACTATTGATATTAGGGTTAAAAAAAAATTGAAGAAAAATAATTTTTAAACGTAAAATTCTGACCAATGAAATGTAAACGATTACATTTTTAGTTTTCCAAGTCAAAAAAACAATAAAAAACCCGCTAACCATCAAAGGCAGCGGGCGTTATACTAAAAATATTTTGCTTTATTGAAATTTACAAAATTCCAAAGTTTATTATGAGTTTATTTATTTGGATTCCATCCATTCAAAACTAAATCTCTATTGTATTTTTTAACATCTTCTTTTTTCAATTGATGCGACCAAGAAACTCTCTCAGAAACATTTTTGGCACTCAAACCTTTACTGCCAAATTCTGCATAATATGCCGTTTTATCTTTATTTGGAAATCTCGTATCGATCCATTCATTCCAACCTTCTGGTATAATATGCGAACCAATATCTGTATTAAGGAAAACAGTTTGTGCGTAAGGTCTCCAAGGTCTTCCCAGAAAAACTTTATCAACCGATTTATCTTTTGCTGTTAGTTTACAATCTTCAAAAACAAATCCATACTCTTGACCTTGCGGAGTTGAAGCTGCCGTGATGTACGAATTCGTTAAACTTTCGATAGTGCATTTATAAAAATACGCCGTTGCAGCACCGAATATAAAATCGGTTGTTCCGTTAATAAAACAGTTTTCAAAATACGTACGAGTATTTCCTTCTGATAAATAAAGCGTGTCCTGATTTCCTAAAAGATTGCAGTTCTTCACAATAACCCGATCGCTTTTTATATGAAGAGCTACTGCCTGTCCTACTCTTCCCGCTGTATTTTCAATCGTAAGATTTTCTAACGTACAGTCATTTCCTTTAATTTGAAAAGAATAAGAAGTTGAAGTTCCGAATGCTTTTTTTCCTGAAGAATCATTTTCACGAAGCGGTTTTCCTGAATAATCATCAAATGAAATGATAGTTTTATTTCGATCTTTTCCTTTTAAAGTAATGAAAGCTTTAGAAGATGGAATCTCTAGCTTTTCAACATATTTCCCAGGCTTTATAGTTATTACAACCCGCTTTTCTGAATTGTCTTTTACATTATTAATCGCTTCCTGAATCGTTTTAAAATCTCCAGAGCCATCTTGCGCAACAGTTAATGCCAATTTATTATCGAGCGTTTGGGCTGATAATGAAAGTGTTGTTATTAAAAATAATGCTAAAATATATTTCATTTTTTAATGGTTTATTTATTGATCTCATTTTTTGCCATCTTTACGAAGGAAAGATCACAAAAGAAAATCCGCAATCTTAATTCTCAATCTTTGTCGAATTACGTGTGTGATTCTTCGTTCCTCAGAATGACAAACAATGTGGTTATTTAAAATCTTTGTCAAAGTTTAAAACTTTGACAAAGATGATAGCATTTAAGACAATTTAAAAATCCGTTTTAATCAGCATCTTTACGAAGTAAATCCGTTTCATCTGCGTCCAAGTTTAATGCGACATCCAAACCGTCATTTCTCCTTTTCCTTTATTTCCCCATGCAAAATAAGGAACCAATTTAACCGATATTGCATTGGCATCTTTAGACGAAAGAGGTTTATACAACGTTTTGTTCCATGAATTATTAGCATTTATTACTGCTTCAGCATCAATGCTAACTAAATTTCTATTATTTAAGGTAAAATGATTAGTAGTAAATGTTGAATTAACTTTCAAAGCGACATTATTTACACTAACTTTTGCAGGCAATTGATCAGATTCTAAACAATAAACCAAAGGTCCTCTTTTTACAGCAACCTGATTTTTAACTTCTTCTACCAACGGATTGGCTTCCATAACTTCAACTGGCATCGGAAGATTCAATTCAATTACATCTCCTTTTTTCCATTTTTGATTTATTTTGAAATAAGTTCCTGAAGCAATTTTATCATTAATTTTTGAATTGTTTATCGAAATTTCAGCATTCTGACTCCAACCTGGAATTCTCAAAAAGAGATTCTGTAAATCTTTTGGAGCTTTTACAATTTTCAACGTTATTTTTCCGTCCCAAGGATAATTAGTTTGCTGTTCAATTTCGATTTCTTCTCCGTTTAAAGATTTAGTTTTTAATGAATTACTTCCGTATAAATTCACATACAAACCATCTTTTGAAATATTGTAGGCATAATTTCCAACTTCGGCAATTGTTCTCGTTACGTTTGGTGCACAGCAATTTGATAAGGCAATATATCCTTCTCGTTCATTGCCCCATCTTTGGTGAAATGGCAAATCGTTAGAAACATTGAGCGGATTATTATAAAGGAATTTTTCACCTTCCAAATCCATTCCAGAAAGCACGCTGTTGTATAATGCTAATTCAACAATGTCAGCATATTTAGCATCTCCCGTAATTTGAAGCATTCTCCAATTCCATAAAACGTTTCCAATATTTGCACAAGTTTCTGTATGAGCCGTTGCATTGGGCAATTGAAAAGGTCTTCCGTAGGCCTGATGAATTTTCTGAACCACCGTTGGATCATAAGAAGTCCCGTCTGGCGAAACTCCATCATATAATGAACCGCATCCTCCAGTAATGTACATTTTACGATAGGTTACGTCATCCCAAATCGATTCTAAATTGTCTAATAATTTCTTTTCACCAGTTTCAGCATACAAATCGGCAACTCCAGCATAAAGGTAATTCGCGCGTACAGCATGTCCTATTGCAGTTGTTTGCTGTCTAAACGGAACTCTATCTTGATTATCATCCGTTCCGTCATTTGTAGTTCCTTTAATATCAATTAAATTATTGGCTAATTCCAGATATTTTGGATTCTTTGTTGTTCTATAAATTTCAACAATTCCCATATAATGAGACGGACAAATTGCATTTCTAGCCAATTCTGGCGATGCTTTTTTATAGAAATCATATAAGAAATCGGCAACACCTTTTGCTATATTCAAGAAGTTGGTTTTTCCCGTGGCACGATAATGAATACATGCTGCAGTCATTAAATGTCCCATATTGTATTTCTCAAAACCCAATTGTTTTTTCACTTCTTCTGGACCTAAAGTTCCCCAGCGTTCATCAATTAAAACTGGCGTATGGATATAACCGTCTTTGCGTTGCACTTTCGCGAAAAGCGCAATTGCTTTATCCATTTCGGCATCGAGTTTTTTATCTTTTGTAACGGCGTAAGTTGCCGCCATTCCTTCAAAAATCTTATAGAAATCACCATCATGAAACGAAGGTCCTTTGAAAGTTCCTTTACTCAAACCTGCTGCAATTTCGAAGTTTTTGTAAGCATGCGAAGTTTCATTATGATACAAATCCCACATATACGGCAAGGTATTTTTGGTTTCTACATCAAATTGTTCTTTCCAAAAGCCGTTTGTCCATTTTACATCTTGCAGGCCTACACTCTGCAGTTTCGAATACGGACTTTCTGAATTGGCAACCAAACCTTTGTTCTGAGCAAAGATTACAGTTGAAAGAAATAAACTTGAGATGATGATATTCTTTTTCATTTTGATATAAATTTAATCTGCTGAATCTGCTAAATCTGCGAGAGTTTAAATTTTTCTCGCAGATTTAGCAGATTGCGCTGATTTATTTTTTTCTTTTTAATCTATTATAATCTCTTAATCTGATTTTTTTCACGCAGATTCAGCAGATTTTAGCAGATTCTATTTTTTGGTTTTATTCTTTAAAAAAATCTGCGCAGATCTGCCTAAATCAGCCAAAATCTGCGTGAAACCTTTTTTTTATTTAATAAAGAAATTAATGGTTCTGCTCATTGAATCTCCGTCTGCATCTTTTACCGTTACTACGAAAGAAGCGAAACCTCTATCTGAATCCGTAAACTGAATTTCTTTCCCTTTTAAGCTTACTTTTCCGTTTTTAACATCCGAAAAAGTGTAAACTGGCTTGTTTTCAAAACCTTTGAAATAATCTGCTGCATTCAAAGCTTTTTTATCTTTTAAATTGATAAAATAATGAGGCTGAGCCAACCAATCTAAATAATTATCTAATTGTGTAAATCCGTCTTTATCAGTATCTGAATTTGCATCTGAGAAATCTCCTGCTTTTGAATTTTCATTTAAACCAAACGCTTTTTCCCACCAGTTTGGCAATCCGTCATGATCTGTATCCCAATCTGCAGCACGAGTTTCTGAAGCAAAATTTGGCCATCCGCCTGCATCTTGTTCGTTATCGATCATTCCGCCTAAACCACTTTTACTTCCTTTATAAGTGAAAGTTCCTTTTAGAGTTTCATCAATGATTCGGTTATCGTGTTTGTCAAAAAATGGCTGATTTGCTCCAACATCTGAAAGTACATTTTTATAAGCCGCTTTCGCTGATTGCGTATTTACGTAAGAAGGAAAAAATGGCTTATCAACGAATGTTTCATATTCTACTTTTTCTTTGTTTGTTACTGTAGATTTTCTTCCTTTATCTTGAGATTTTTCATCAAAATAACCGGGCATAACATTTCCATCAAAATAATAACGTTGCATTCCTTTTCCAACGCCTTCATGCTGTGCATTTAACGCTACAAAAATTCCAGTTGAAGCTCCTGGTTTATAATAATTATTGACAAAATTTACCTCGTTTGCCCCTCCGTCTGTTGTTCTTTTTCCCCAGTTGTAAACTACGTTATTTGTAATATCCAGTCTTCCTGTGTAAAATCCGTCACCGCTTAAACCACCACCAATACTCCAGTTTCTTCCGTAATTGTGAGACAATAAGTTATGATGAAAACTACCTATATCCCCACCAATTGTAGCAGCATAACCATGCATTTTTCCTGCTTCATATTTGTCATGTCCCGCAACATTTAGTGCCTCAGAAATTAAAGTTCGTTGTAACGTAATATGATGCGCTCCACGCGAACTAAAAGATTCATCAATTGTCCAGCTAATCGAGCAATGATCGATAATACTGTAGTCTGCACCAGTTAATCCCATTCCGTCAAAAGTCGTTCCGCCTCCAATTCTTACTTTTAAAAATCGAATTACACCATCATTTCCTGTCAATCCAATTGGCGCTCTACTTATCGTAATTCCTTCGCCTGGAGCAGTTTGTCCCGCAATTGTAATATAAGGCTGATTTGCTACTAATCTCGAAGCCAGTTTTATATTTCCTGAAACATTAAAAACAATCGTTCTTGGCCCTATTTCCTGATTAATCGCGTCACGTAAACTTCCTGGTCCGTCGTCATTTAAATTCGTTACTTCAATTACTTTTCCGCCACGTCCTCCAACTGCATATCTTCCGTAACCTTCTGCACCCGGAAACGCCAATTGCGCCGGTTTAAACGACCAAACATTTCCTAATGTCACTTCGCCATTATTATCCACTTCATCTACTCTCCAGTAATAAGTTGTTCCACTATATAAATCAGAAACTGTAAAAGATTTATCGGTTAATTTTCCTTTAAATTCTTTTGAAGATTCTGTGGCATTTTCAACAGCATTTTTATCTTCACCAAAATATAATTTATGAGAGGCTACATTTTTTACAGCGTCCCATTTTAAGATTAAAGTTTTACCCACTTCAACGTGTTCATCTCTATTTTTTGGTTCTGGAGTTCTGGCCTGATTCATCAAATTTGGTGTATCAATTTCGAAACCATTAATCACAATCTGTTTTACAATATCAGGGTTTGAGGTCGGATCAATTTCAAAACCTACAATTACATCTTTTCCTTTTTCAGCATTAAAAGTAATATACGCCATCGAAGCATCAACTTTAGCATTTGCTCTCTGACTCGCATTTACGGTTTCTTGAAGTTTTCCGTTTACGAAGATTTTTATCGGAGAAAATGTTTTTCCTGTAATAACATCAAAAGCGTTGTGAAAAGTCAAAAGTGTATGTTTTCCCACTTTCAATCCGCTGATTTTCAATTCTAAATTTTCGGCTGTAACTAAACCGTCGCTTCCTAATTTGTTATAATGTGGAGCGCTCATTCCAACCTTATACCATTTTGAAGTAAAGTTTCCTTTTATTTTAAATGACACATTATTAAATGATTTTTCGGCTTCTTTTCCTTCATTAATTACCCACGAATCATAACTCGGATCGTGGACTTCTTCTAGTCTTCTTTGAAAAAAATCAAAGTCAACCTTTACAATTTGTTTATCAGTATTTTGAACTGATTGTGCTTGTCCGTTTGTTGCCAAAAACATTGACAAAACTGTTGCACTTAGTAATTTCTTAATCATTTTTTTTGTGGTAATAGTTAGTTTAATTTCGTTTTTTCTGCTTCAGATTTTCCTAGCAGATTTATAATGTCTTTTTTTCTTTCTTCTGGAATTACTTTCAAAACCTTTAATTCTCCGTTTAAGAGTTCGGCTTCAATCGTAGTATTTTGTTTGGCATGTAATTTAAAATGAACATTCCACTCTTTTGGCCAAGCTGGAAAAAGATAGATTTTATCATCAGTTTCCTGCAAAAGCATTTCCTGCATTCCAATCATTCCCGATCCGCCCCAATTATGATCTGGAACCCAATCAAATCCTGGTCCCCAAAACGCAGGAAAACGTCTCTCTGAATTCGCCATTTTCATTGTATTGTATTTCATCGCTTCTTCTGTTAATCCCAAACGAGCCGAAAAAATATTATCTTGTTTCCAGCCAATATGACTTCTAAATTTTATAGCATCCGAATCATATTTCCATGTATTTAAAGCCGTTTCTAAATCTGGTTTTCCAACTCCATAAATTCCCCACGGATAAACAGGATATAATTGCGGAACTTCAGAATTATTGACTCTTTCCCAAGATTTTGCAGGAACTAAAACTTTATGATTTTCAATTTGTCCAAAATTCAAAGGCGGAATTCTGGTTTGAAATGCTTTTAAATATTCTGAATCTTCTTTTGACAATTGATTTCCAGAAAGGTTTAAAAGGTTTTCTGTAATCACTTGCAAAGCCGAAATTGTACTATTAGAATTATTCGCCATTTTATAAGTTTCAGCGCCAGAACCTGGAAATAAAACTAATTTTCCGTTTCCATCTAATGCTTTTCTTCCTCTTTGTTTCGCCAGATATTGATAATGTTCATCAAAAAAACGAAGACAGCTTATAATAAATTGATTGTATTTCTGAATATCTTCTCCAGCATATTCCTTTTGCTGAAGCATCATTTGGCAGAATTCAAAAACCGTGTCCCATTCATATTCTAACCAAGCATTATATTCCATTCCTGGATCATAATCTACAGGACGTTTCCATTCATATTCTGCTGGATTTGGCAAGCCGAAATTTTCTAATTGTTCTGTGAATGATGCTCCGCCGTGTTTCCAATAGACTTTACTACGTAATTCAGCATTTTTTTGCAAATCAAGATAAAAACTCAATTGCGATTTCATCATATCAAAATCCCCACTTTTTACCATCGGAAAATAAACCAATCGCTGATTTTGAGCCGTCATAGTTCCTCCGCCCCAATTTCTGAAATCTGGCGTAAAATTCAGGTCTTTATTCGTGTAAACAGGATCAACCGTAAAAAGTCCGCCGTTGAATTTCGTTGGATATTTTCCATACGCATTGCATCCGAGCATATATCGGAACAACTGATAATTCTGCCCGATTTGATACACAGAATCTTTCTCAATCGATTGATTTTTTTGTGTAAAAATAAAACTGCGGTTCCAGAAATTATTCCACCATTTTTGAGTGTTTTTTTCTGATTGTTTTGAATTATTTTTATTGGATGAAATCAAACCTTTTAATCCGTTATTCCAAGTTGAAAAATCAGATTGATTGGTGTTCAAATAAACTTCTAATGAATGTTTTTTGGATGGTTTTACGCTTGTCAAATTAAAACCTTTAAAATCGGTGTCCTGATATTTTCCAAGATACGTTCCGTCTGGTTTTAAGTTATCGCCTTTCATAAATCCTCCAAAAGTTAAATTAGCAATTGGATTCAGCATTTGATCTTTTACCGATTCCATTTTCTGCTGTTTTACCGCTACGTCAAAAACGGTTTGTTCACGATTTCTGTGATAAAATTTAACTCCGTTATTTTCAAAAGCAATCGAATCTTTAAAAATAATAAGATCTCCCTGAGGCGCCCATTTATAAGAATTGGCATTATTTTCTTTTCCTTTTGAATGATGATTTTGATAACGCCAACTTTCATAAGAAGCTGTCATTTTAAACGAAGTTTTACTTTCTAAATCAACATGAATGATTGGTTTAAAAACATCTACCCACAGTTTGATTTTAGTATTATTTTGTCCAACTAAAACATAACCATCTTTCAGTTTTAATTCTTGATGAAAACCGTCTTTTCCTTCAAACGGATTCGGACTTAAAGTCACTTTTACTCTTCCTAATTTTAATAAAGTATTATGTTCATCGAAAGTTTCGCTTCGTGAAAAATAAAAATACAAATCGCCTTTCTCTACCCAAACATTCATACCAATATCACCGCCTCCCAAAGGCATAGATTCTGATGAATTCTGACTCTGTGTCGTCCAAACTTGATTGTAATTATCAAGCACAGGAATTTGCGCTTTAAGGCAAAACGTTATGAAGAGAAATATGTATTTTATGTATTTCAATTTATTCTTTTTTAGTATAGTTTGTCATTCTGAGGAACGAAGAATCTTCGCAAGTAACTCCTCAATCCAAGTCTTCAATCTTTGTCGATGCTGTAAACGAAGATTCTTCGTTCCTCAGAATGACAAACTGCGTGTCAATTCACAATTAACAATTATAAATTACCACTCATCGGTTCTAAAAGAAGAAACCGGCAAACCCCCTGCGCTAAACAATTCCGCTTTAGCGAAATCCTTCCATAAATATCTTACTGCAACTGGATTTTTTACTTTATCCGAAGTCAAAACCACTGATTTTCTTCTTACCACAGTTTTTGCTGGATAAAAAACTTTGTCTGCTCCCGCTATTTCAAAACCTAAAACTTCTTTGTCATAAGATGTAATTCCGTTATTAACATCATCAAAAGAAACTGTTGCAGCTCCATCTTTTATTTCCATTGATTTATATTTCGGACTTTCAAATTCAAAACCTTCAATTCCGTAAGTTCTTGCTAAAGCATGAAAAGCTAAACGATTTCCGCCCTTTTCCTTGTCCATTGGATGAATGTTATTTTCTTCTCCAACGTCCATTAAAACTGCCATTGCAGAGTTCGGAATTTCCTTCGAAGCCTTAAACTGTGCTTCTCTCAAATAAGCCGAATTGTATTTTTCCTGATAATCTTTTGGATGAAATGAAGCATAATTAAATGGCGCAATCTGAGCGAAATAAAATGGGAAATCGCCTTGATTCCATAATGTTCTCCAACTGCTTACCATTTTTTTCATTAAAGCGGTATATTCAGAAGCTCTTTCGTAATTTGATTCTCCCTGATACCAGATACATCCTTTGATTCCGTAACCAACTACAGGCGAAAGCATTCCATTAAACAAAGTCGTTGGAACACGATTTGGATCTTTTGCCAATTCTTCTTTCATAGTTGGAATTTTAGCGCTTGCAAAATCTTTCAGCATTTCCTGATTCATCCACGCTTCCATGCTCGAACCTCCGTACGAAACATGAATCAACCCAACCGGAACATTTAAAACTTCCTGTAAAATCGATCCAAAATACCAAGCCGTTGCACTAAAATTGGATGTTGATTTTGGAGAAGCTTCTTCCCATTTTCCTTCAAAATCTTGTAAAGGTTCTAAAACCGTTGCTCTCGGAATCGTGATTAAACGAATGTTTTTATTGGTTGATCTTACAATAATTTCGTTTCCATTTTTTACTGGCTGACCTTGAAAACCTTTTAATGGCATTTCCATATTAGATTGTCCAGAACAAAGCCAAACTTCTCCTAACAAAATATTTTTGATTGTAACTTTTTCAGTTCCTTCCAAAACTTCAATTGTAAACGGCCCGCCAAAAGAGGAAGTTTGTAATTCTGTTTTCCATTTTCCAGAATTGTCTGCTTTAACTTTGTAAATTTTAGAATCCCAAGAAGTTTTCACTACAATATTAGCGTTCTTTTCTGCCCAGCCCCAAATTGGTGCGTTGGATTTTTGCTGTAACATCATATTGTCAGTAAACAATGCTGGCAATTTAATTTTGGCATTGATTTGAAAACTTGCTAAAATCGTTAATAATGCAATAATTGATTTTTTCATTTTTTTTATTTTTTGCCACAGATTAAAAGGATTAGAAGGATTTTTTTTCGCCACGAATTCACGAATTTTTCTCAATTTGAAAACTTTTAATTTATGGTTATTTTCTTTTTCAATTGCCTCCAGCTTTAGCTGGAGGATCATATTATGTTTATTCTCAATAGGCTTTAGCCAAACTAATTATTTGGCTAAAGCCTTGTTGTGTCTTCTTTCTTAACCTCCAACTAAAGTTGGAGGCAATTAATTTTTACTTTATACTTTAAATAAATCTGTGCAAATCCTTTAATCTGTGGCTAACATTTATTTCTCTTGTAAAATTGTAACTGGCCCTAACAATCCCGCTTTCAACAATGGTTCTCCTTCTAAACGAAACGGCGCTGTTGTCCATGTTAATCTTTCTTCTTTTGGCAGTTTTTGATCGCCAATTAATCTATTTGTCCAGGTATTTGTAATTTTAATTACAATTTCATTTTTACCTCTTTTAAGCACTTTCGAAATATCGGCTTTATAAGGAAATGTCCAGAGTGTTCCGCAGTGAATATCATTAATAATCACTTCTCCGATATTGGAAATCCCCCCCAAATCAAGCCAAATTTTATCTGTGCTTTTTCCTTTCCAGACAAAATCTTTTCTATAGATTACAGTTCCTGAATAATATTTAATCTGATCATTTTCAGAAGTACTCCAATCAAAAAGTTTCTTTGTTTTAACAATTTCTTTCGGACCTTTGAAAGTAGAATCAAACTGTAATTTCCAATTTTCATCCAAAGTCTGCACTTTCTCAAATTCTGATAATTTTCCTTGTACTAAAACTTCTTTCGTCTCTTTTTTAAAAATCACAAAACCAGATTCGTTGGCATCTAAAGTCATGGAAACAATTGTTCTTCCGTTTTCTATTTTCCAATTGGCTAAAGCGGAAGTCTGATCTGTTACAGGATTGTACCATTGTGGAACTTTTCCAGCTATTCTGAAAGACGCCTCAAAAGAGCGTTTTTCTGCTTTTTGATTGGAAATGAAATAAATATCTTCAGTATTCGATTTGCGATGTGTCCAAGCTAATGTTTCTGAATCAGCTCTGTTTAAATTTGGAAAATAAATATCTTGAGTAATTCCAATTGAAGCAAAATCATTTCCAAAATAGGGTAATTTGACAACCGCTCCTTTTCCGATTTTACATGTTGATGAATTACTGTTATTCCAGATTTCATCAATTACATTCTGCCATTTTTTTTGATCGGCTTCTGATTGAATTCCTGGCTGAAGATTTGGTTTTTCATCCACAAAAATGGTTGCTCCGTCTTTTATTAACTGCAATATTTTTTCGGCGGAAGCCAAAGATAAAATCTTATTTGGCGCCATTTTATGACTTCCTGGAAAGAATAAAGCACCATATTCGATTCCGCCTTCAAAAGTCACTTTTCCGTTCTGAACTTTCGCACGATTTATTAAAACATCGGCATTGAAAGAATCATATTGATAACCATTTAGCGAATTAATCCATTGTGATAAATCCGTAATGTTTTTAGAATAGGTTACCTCTTTTGGCATTTTTGCCGTTGGCTGACCTTCATTTTCTAAACGGATTTTCTCGCTTTCTAATCTTTCTTTTCCGAAAACATTCGGAATAAAAGGTACCAAACGATCTGGAACAAAAGAACGTGAAGGAAAATCTTCGCCAATAAAAAACGCCAAATCAACTACAGGTTTTCCTTTTTGCAATTGAAACTGTACTTTTTGGCAATAATCAAACCATGCTTGCCCAGGTTTCCACCAAGTTTGGTCTCTTTGGAAAAAAGTTCCAATATCATCTAGAGTCATTCCCGGTTTTCTATCCGTCCACGGATTATGTACAAAAACGTGATAGAATAAACGGTTAATTCCTAAAGCGTAATTGCGATCTGCAGTTGTTTTTAGATTTCCGGGATGTTCATCCCAATCCATTCGCAATGCTGTAAAAGATTCTGCCTGAATAATGTCTTTTCCGTAAATATGTCCGCCCGAAATGGCATCTACCATATCAAAAGGTTTGTCGTGTGTTGGGCTTTTCAACCAAAATTCACCACCCGGATAATCAACATATTTATAATGTAACAGAGCGTCACTCATCATTGTTGGCGCAACGTTTTCAGAACTTAACTTAACGTTATATTCTTTGGCAATTTGAGCGACAGTTCCGTAGAAATTATCGGCAACTAAATCGCCAATTGTTTTTCTGACATCGTATAAAATTTTCTCTGAAAAATCGGCACTTTCTACGGGAATTCCTGCCATAACTGGAAGATAATCTACAAGATCATAACCACGTCTCTTTTTAAATTCAGATTGAAAAACTGAAGACCAGTTTTGGCTTCCGCATTCCCAACTGTCAAAATGAAGTATTTCTAAAACTTTTGAAGCCAATTCTGGACCAGCCGAACGAACTGCTTCTCCAAACCAATGATCTAATTGAAAACGGATTAATTCTGGATTAAATTTATCTACTTCCAATCCTTTTCCTGCTCCACCAGTTGCATTTTCATGTCCTGTAGAAGTATGTCCCATTCGGATAATTTTCCATTTTCCTTTTGGAGCTTTCCAACTCAGGTTTCCATCAGCGTCAACAAAATTGGAAATATTGATGATTTCTGATTTTTTAAATGCATCCGAATTTGGTATTTCTTTTTCAGTTGTCTGCAGAGTCAAACGCCAAATTGCTCCTGATTTTCCTTCGAAATTATTAATCAGTGATTGATTCGAAAGGGTTATTTTACTCACTTTCAGATTCTGTTTCCACTTCGCAAAATCTAAATCTTCGGCTCCGGGTTCTGTTCCCTTTGGATCATAAACAAATCTGAAATATTTTGCTGTAACTGGCGTAATAGTATGTGTATTTGGAAAATCCATATCCTGCCAGCCGTGACGCGGTGCAATCATTCTTTCGTGGAATCTAAAATTGATTCCGTCATCACTCACTTCTACAATCAGACGCTGTGCCTGAAAATCTCTTCCTTTGGTTTCAATTACAATGGATTTACAAGTAAATGGCTGTGCAAATTCATACTGAATCCAGCCTGCATCGGCAAACTTAAAGTTTTCGTCTTTTTTAGGATCAGCCAAAAACGAGGCATCGGTATTGTTTGATGTCGTTACTTTTGGCAGTTGCATCTGCGAGGTAATTTGGTATTCTTTTATCGGAATAGCAAAAGTTGCAATGTCTTGATAATAATCTTTATAGTGTTCTGGAATTGGTAATTTTAGCCCCATTTTCTTTCCACCTGAAATTTCAGTAGTTGACCAGACTACTTTCTGCATTGACATTTCTGGGGTAATCCACGGTCCGCCTGCAACGGCAAATCCGTCAGCTCCGTGAAAAGCCAATTTCAAACCTAAACGATCTGCTTCTTTAAAAGCCCAATGAATCATATCCCAAAATTCAGGCGTCAACTGTAAAACAGGCGGATCTATCAATGGCGGATTGGCTGGCCCTTTAATGGTCATTAAATAAGCACCCGCAATTCCAGCTTGTTTCATAGCTTCTAAATCGGCTGTGATTCCGGCTTTAGAATACGCCGATTTCATCCAATACCAATACACCCAAGGTCTTGAGGATTCTAATGTTGGCTGAAAATTGGTTTCTTTTTTATGGACTTCTTGTGCAGAGACGATGCTCGACAAAAGGAGGATAAAAAAGAGGTGTTTTTTTTGAAACATTTTATTGTTGTTTTGTCATTGCGAGGAACGAAGCAATCTCATAACGAGAGCAACTAAGTGTGATTGCTTCTTTCCTCGCAATGACCTCATTAATATTTAAACTTCTTTAAACTGTTTTCCAATTGATTTTTTGAACCATTAAAAGGCGTCAAATAAAAACTGTACTCATAATTTCCAGACTTAATCTGATATTGTTCTAATGGCTGTGCTACAATCGTCCAGCTGTCGTTTCCTCCAACTCCCATTTGAAGCAAATCGATGTTTACAGTCAAAAATCCTGGGTCTTTCAAATCATACGTATGACCAGATGAACTTAAATTTTCTTGTGTGTATGGCCATGCGCTCATGCTTAAAACTTTAGAATCATTTACAACCAAAAAACCATTATTTTTCTGCGGAGTACTTAATGCCATCCATCTTACATCACATCTATTTCCGTTTTCTTGTGGTTTTGGATAATGTTCGATAAAATCATTTATTGGAAGTGAATATTTCCCAACAAACGAACCAAAGCTTCTATCGCTGTAATTTTCTAATTCTCCTTTTCCGTACCACGAAATCTGATCGAATTTTCTTTGAACCCCCATCTGCATTCCGATTTTTGGAATGTTCGGCAATTTGTTCGATGCTTTTAAACTGTAATCTACTTTTATTAATCCGTTTGGTAAAATATTATAGATCACTTTTACGCTTGCACTATCTTTTATAACTTCATAATCACTTATAATTTTGATTTCAGAAGCTGATTTATCAATTGAAATGTTAACCAGTTTTGGTTTTGCTTTGTACCATTGTTTCAACAACTTTTGCGATTTCCATCCACGTTTATCGTTATCTGTAAGCGGTCTTACAAAGTTGGGCAATAGAGGTGCAAAAACTTGTTCTTCTCCATTAAAAATATAAGAACTCAAAGCTCCGTTTATTTTTCCAATTGTGATATCAAAAGTTTTTCCTTTGATTTTGAAATCTGAATCTGATTCAGAAACATTTAGAGTTTCTTTTTTAGATTCTAACGAAATGACTTCTTTCTTTTTCACTATAAATTGATCTTCCGCGACAGCGTAACCTGTTAAAGCCCACAACTCATCCTTTGAAAGCTGGAATTCTATATTTAAAATATATTCGGCATCAGCTTTCATTTTTGGAAGATAAGAACTGATATCTAAAGTTGTTGATTGTCCTGCTTCTACTTTGAATGGTTTTAAAATCTGAGTTTTAATCACATTTCCATTTTCTAAAACTTTTAAAACCGGAATATAATCTTCTAATGATTTAACCGATTGACGGTTTTTGATTTCTAATTGATTTCCATTTAAAGTAGAAATCGCTGGCTGATATACCCATTTATTCTCAAAAATCGAACCTTTTGGTTTTCCGTTAGAATCTACAATCCCTTTTGTATTGAAGTTTCCATCATGGTATTTTTCTCCAAAATCTCCTCCGTGAGCAAAATAATTCTGCCCTGATCTTGAATCATATTTCACAATTCCTTGATCTTTAAATTCCCAAATACAGCCTCCAATCACTCTTGGAAGCGAACGGAATTCATCCCACAATTCTTTTAAATTTCCAACTGAATTCCCCATTGCATGAGAATATTCAACGAAAATAATCGGACGAGTATCTTTCTTTTGATCGACTAAAAATTTCGGTGTGAAAACGCCCGGATAAAAACGACTGACCATATCAACATACGAATCATCCTGCGGATTTTCGAATCGATAAGCGTGATCGATTGTTTTTGGATATCCTGGATCAAGCGGATCAATATATCCATCTAACTTTGCATTTCCCTGCGCTGGTTCGTAATGTACGGGACGTGTAATATCGAAATCGTGAACCCAACCCGACATTGCTGCATGATTTGGGCCTTTTCCTCCTTCGTTTCCTAAACTCCACATTACGACAGATGGATGATTTTTATCTCTTTCAACCATTCGAATCATTCTTTCCATATAAGCATTTGTCCAAAGTGGATCATTGCTTAATTTCCCTCCAATTCCGTGAGTTTCCTGATTGGCTTCGTCCATAACCATGATGCCATATTGATCGCATAATTCGTAGAAATAAGGATCGTTTGGATAATGGCTTGTACGTATAAAGTTGAAATTGAACTTTTTAATCGTCGTAATATCTTGTTTGATATCTTCTCTCGTAACCGCTTTTCCCCTTGTCGGATGATGGTCGTGACGGTTTACGCCATATACATAAGTTTCTTTTCCGTTGATGAGCATTTTTCCGTTTTCTTTCGAAAATTCAATAGAACGGAAACCTACTTTACAGCTTTTGGCTTCTGTAACATTTCCATTTTTATCTTTTATGGAAATGACCATCGTGTATAAATTCGGCTCTTCTGAACTCCATTTTTTTGGATTTTTGATCGTTTCCTGAAAAAATCCAAAACGAACATTGTCCAAACGCGGATAACTTTCGTTAATCAAATCAATTACTGGTCTTTGAAGCGGTTCTTTGAACATTGCAGTATTATTAGCATCGTACAATTGAACATTCATGGTATAATCTTTGACTTTTTCTCCTTTCAAATTTTCTACTTTCGGACGCAGTTTAAAAATCGCATCTGTATATTGTTTGTCTAATTTCGTTTGAACAAAGAAATCCTGAATACGCAATTTTGGTTCTGCCATAATGAAAACTTCACGCTGGATTCCGCTCATACGCCAATGATCCTGATCTTCCAAATAAGAACCGTCTGTCCAACGAATTACCCGAACTGAAACTACATTTTCTCCTGCTTTTAAATAAGGCGAAATATCAAACTCTGATGGCAGAAAACTGTCTTCTCCATACCCTAAAAATTCTCCGTTTAACCAAACTTCAAAACCTGAACTTACGGCTCCGAAATGTAACGTTACGGTCATGTCTTTCCAGTTTTCGGGAACTGTAAAACTTCTTTGATAGGAACCAACTCCGTTATAATCTTTAGGAATATAAGGCGGATTTATTGGTCGAAATGGATAAACGGCACTTTTGTAAATTGGGTTATCATACCCTTTCATTTCCCAGTTTGAAGGCACTTCTATTTTATCCCAACCAGATACTTTGTTTTGGTAAAAATCCTTTGAAGCTTCTTTCTGATTTACAGCATATTTAAAATCCCAATCGCCGTTTAACATTTGGATTCGGCTTTTAGTTCTGTCGCCTTTTAATGCGTCTTCAACAGAAGTATAGGAATAAGCAGTCGCTCTTGATGGTTGTCTGTTAATACTTGTAACGGTTGGATCTTCCCACGGAGCAAATTGATATTTTTTATGAAGTTCTGGAATTCCCGCTGGTTCTCCTGTAACGGATTGTGCCTGTGTGTAAGTTGTGAATAGTAAAATGTAAAATGCATACGTCGCAAATCGAAGACTGAAAAATGGATTTTTGTATTTTGATTTTGGCGTAAACATTAGTTTTATATTTTGTTTCATTATTATTTGATTCAATTGTTCCTATGGAACAAAATTTCCTTTGCGATAATTTGTTTTTTCTACCGACCAGTGACTCCTAACGGAGTCTTTTCTACCGCTTATTTTTTGCTAAGACTATTAGTATACTTCATAACTCATAACTCATAACTCATAACTCATAACTCATAACTCATAACTCATAACTCATAACTATTTTTTCGCCTTTTTCTCCGGCGGTGCTACAAAATTCAATTTGCTTTTTCCTAAATCTTTAGAAGTAGCAATTGCAATTCCTCTTTGTTCTGCTTTGTTAACGGCACAGTAAAAATGATACACAACGCCATCATGTTTTACAACAAATGATTTATGCGCAAACATATCATCGTAAGGTTCAGATGATTTAACTAAATCCTCACCTTTCCAGTCGGTCCAGTTTACTAAATCATTTGAAACGGCAAAACGGTTAAATGCACCTTGATTCCAACCCGTCCAGAAAGCTCCAAAATAGAACATTACCCAAGTATCATTAATACGCTGAATATAAGCATCTCCCGAAATTCCTTTATGATGATTGATTAATGGTTTATCACCATAACGCTTCCATGTTTTCATGTCGTTTGATACAGCCATTGCAATACGCTCAGCACCTTTGGCAGGATTTAAACTATCGCCACGTGCATTATAGTACATGATGAAATTGTGTCCTGTAACTTTGTCTTTATCACGAATTACGCTGTTTTTGTACATCGTACTATTATCCCACCATTTAGCATCTTTATCTTTTGGGGTTAAAACCGGATTTTCTAATCTTTGAAATTCGTGTGGTTTTGTTGGTGCTTCTTTGGTATACGCCATTCCGATTGATAAAACGCCCGCTTCGTAACCTTTGCTGTCTCCGCCAAAATAACTCATCCAGTATTTATCATCGTATTTTTCCCATTCGTAACTTCCGCCCCAAGTTGGATCTTGCAACGAAATATATCCTGCTTTTTGATTAACATCCCAATGTTTTTCATTTTCTGAGAAAGACATTACTTTTCCTAGATATTTCCAATCTAAAAGATTGTCACTTTCTGCTAACCAGGTTTCATAACCTCTTCCGTCATAAATTAAATACGTCATGTACCATTTCCCGTCTTTTCTAAACACACTCGGACAATCCATTTTGTATGAGTTGTCTGTAGGAACCATTACCAAACCGTATTTATAAGGCGTTTTGATTTCTTCGTAAATCTCTTGCATTACACTATCGGTAATTTCTCTTTTCTTGTATTTGGTTGCACAGCTGGTTAGGGCAAGTGCTGAAATGGCGATTAGTAAGTATTTAATTTTCATTTTGGTTTTATTTTGGTACGCGGATGACTCGGATTATATTTTGTTTCTCTCGCAGATTTTGCAGATTTAGCTGATTTTTTTATCTGCCTGATCTGCAAAATCTGCGGAAAACTTTAATTTATTTCTTCAACTCTTTTAATTTAGATTCCATGACGTCTTTATTCAGTTTGACTTTTACCATTCCTGTTGGATGAAATCTTCTTTTCAAATCAATTGCATTATATACTATGGTATAAACATCATTCCCTTCCGGGATTAAACACAAAGGCGTTCTCATAATATCCCACCATTTATTTACTTTGGTTTCGATTGGTAAATAATGAGCTTCTGCCCAATTCAATCCGTCTGCTGATAATGAATACGCAATCATGTTTGGTAAATGATGTCCCCAACCGTCTGGGCCTCCATCGAAAATAGCGATGTACATTCCGTTTGGTAATTGACTTACAATTGGATTTTCAACAAACTGTGGATGCATGGTTTTAATTGGTTCCAAACCTTTATTCATTCTTAACCAAGGTCCTTCTAAACTTTTGGATTCGGCTAAAGCTACAAACCAGCCTTTACCTGATTTCTTCGGATAATCTGCCCACGAATTGAATGGATAAGCACCGCTGTAAAATCCGAAATATTTATCTCCAACTTGATATGGGAAAAATGAAGCAACTCCCTGACGACCTTCCCAAGGCTGAGAATCTAATCCGGGTTCCATAATGATTCCCATATCTTTATAAGGGCCGCCAATTCCGTTGATTCCGTCTACAGTTGATTCACAACGCCAGATTCTTCCAAAAGAGTGATTTGGTTCTATTTCTTTACTCACAGTATACGCCAAATAATAGCCATACCATTTGTTTGCTTTTTCATTAAAAACTGGCATATACGACCAAATTGCTGCACGGCGATCATTCATAGGATTATCATCTTCTGTAACGGCGTAAGTTCCGCTAGCTTGATAAATTGTCGATTCTCTTTTCCAATGGATTGCATCTTTACTTGTCCAATGTCCGATTTTTGTTTTTACACGATCGTAATAGTAATCAACTCCCTTTTCTCCTGCTCTTTCAGTTGGAAACATATGATACGTATCGCCAACTTTTACAACTCGTCCGCCTTCAAAACCGCCTTGAATTCCATCTGTTCCAGACATTCCTTCATCTATAACGGGTTTATTTTCTCCGCCAATAATTTCGAAAAGCGGTTTTTCATCTGAAAATCCTTCAACGATAAAAGTTGGATTCCAAAGTTTTCCATCTGGTAATTCTGCATTTCTAAATTTTAAATTTTCAGAAGCTTTTACCACTCCTAAAACTGTATATAAATGTCTTGACTCTGGAAAAATTTCATGCGTACCCTTTGGAAAAGAAACTGCATAAACCATTATTGGAGGCAAACCTGTAATTGTTACACCATTTTGAATAATTGATTCCACATTATCTCCAGTAGGAAATAAACGTAATGCTTGATTAATATCAGCTTGAGGAACTCCAATAATTACTTTTACAGGTTCTTTAAATTTTAATTGTAAAGGTTCATTAGTTCCGTTTTTATATTTATCTAAAGGAAGTTCAATTCCTGTCAAGCCTTCTAATTCTGAAGCTAAACGAACAATATTGTGTTTGCTTCCTGAAAATACATGAGCATATTGTGTTGTTTTGAAAGTTTTGTAATTTGATTTTACAATTTCAAATGACGCTAGTTTCCATGCTGTGGTTTGTGCTGTGGCTTGGATGCAGACAGTGAGCAGCATTAGGAAAACGGTTTTTAACTTGAAATTGTATTTTTTATTTTTTGAAAACATTGTTTTATTTTTTTTCTTGATTTTGTGTCATTGCGAGGAACGAAGCAATCACATTTACTATATCAAACTTTTGCAATCATTAGTGAGGTTGCTTCGTTCTTCGCAATGACGTGCTGTACGTAAATTTTACAAAGCTTTATAACTCACTTTATACTCCACATTAGGTTTTACAATCAATTGATATTTATTTTTTGATAATTCTGTAATCGTTCCAGAGTTTGTTTTCGGCTTACTGGCACTTTCAAAAATCAATTTTCCTTCGCCTTCACCTGCTTTTACTTTGATTTCTTTAGTGTTACAATACACAGCAACTTCTCCGTTTGGTGTTGGAACTTTTCCTTCCATCCATTTTAAACCGCCAAGATTTGGTTTAATTTCATATTCTGAATAACCTGGAGCAGTTGGTTTTACACCCAAATAATATTTCCCTAATAAATAAATCGGACTTGCGCCCCAGGCGTGGCAAAGGCTTTTCCCGTAAGGACGACCGTACATCGTTAAATGTTCCGTTCCTTTTTTGTTCGGATTATATTCTTCCCAGAAAGATGTTGCGCCTTCATTCAGCATTCCGCCCCAATAATCTTTCATTTCTTTTAAAACATAATTTTGTTCACCCATCGCACACAACGCTTCCAATTCGTAAAAACGCATATATGGCGTTGTAATTTGGAGAACATCTTTATTGAGCAACACCTTATTTTTTACACTTTGTTTTTGTTCTTCATTAAAATAATTGAAGAAAATCCCAAACATATTAGCGTATCTGGTTACGATGTTTTGTATTTTTCCATCGATACGCTGGTGTTTCATAACGTTTTCTTTTTTATCCCAAAACACATCAAATAATTTCGTTTTTAAGTCATCTCCTAACTTTTGATATTGTTTTTGGTCTTCACTTTTACCAGCAATTTCAGCACTTACGGCCATCGCCTCAAGACTTCTTGCTAAAAGCATTTGCTCAAAACTCACCTCACCTGTTTTTGGCAATCCGTCAGCCCAGTCAATAAAAACCCAGTCGCCTTCTAATGGTTCAAGGAATCCGTTTTTGTTTCTTCTTTCTAAACAGAAATCCATGAGCGATTTCATTCTCGGATAAAAAGTTTTGATGAATTTTGTATCGCCTGTATGCAAATAACAATCGTAAACACCTACAAACCAATACAATGAATAATCCATGATAATGTTTACGTGAGCAGTTACAGGATCTTTTCCGCGAAGTGCTAATAGCGTTCTTTCTACAGAAGCAGAATCAAAGAATAAATAATAATTCATTAAATAACTTTGATAAGCGTCGCCAGACCAAACCCAACGGTCACGTTTGATGCCATCAATAAAAAATTCACGAGAAGTCAAATGCATCGTGTAAGCCGACACATCCCAAATTTTATTTAATTGTTCATCGGAAGATTTGAATGCGCCACGATAATCTAATGGCAGATACTCATAAAGCATCGAAATTGAATCGTATTTTACTCCCGCATCCGCTTGAACCTGAACATAGCGGAATGCTTTCGATCCATCATGCGTGTAGGTTTCAGATTGTTTTCCATCAAAAGATAAATGATCTAATGTTTCACATTTAGCAGAATCCAAAGCTTCTTCACGAGATTCTCCATAATACAATGCTACTTTACCTTTTCCTTTTAAACCGTGAATTTTAATGTAACCAAAAGTTTCTTTACCGAAATCTACTAATTGACCAGATCCTATTTTTTCTGTCTTTTTTGCACTTAAAGGTTTGGTTGTTAGTTTAAACTCAGAAGGTTTATTTTCTGGCGAATTAAAATTCCAAGAACCAACAGGAACCCACGGCGTACCAGATTGTTGTGCTTTTCCAGTTTCATCAATCCAAAGTTTATCTTCGTTGGTTACTTTCCAAGAGGCATCAGATTTAACATATTGACCTGAAATATAAATAGCTGGCAATACTTCTTGATTGTAAACTTTAAAAGATATTTTGTGTTTTCCCGCAGGAACTGAAATTGATTTTGGCTGTCCGTAAATTTGAACGCCATCTAAAAGTAATTGAAAAGGTCCTTCTGAGAAGATTTTCACCTCGTCTGGTTCTGGAATATCTACTTCTGTCTGAAAAGTGACCAAAGCATAAGGGCTGTAATATTGCCAAAGCGGAGGAAATACTGCCTCACGTTCTGTACGTCTAACCTGCATTTTATTGCTTAACCAAACTTCAAAATCACCTGGATACCAGATCCATGTCGCTTCTTTTGGTTTTTCTTGTGCTAACATTAAAGAACAAGAGAAAAGGGCAACAAAAAGAAGTAAAATCTTAAAGATGGGAAAGCGGTTTAGCATAGTTAGTGTATTTTGGGACTAAAGATAAGTGTTATTATTACATTTCACAACCTGCACTATCCTGCTATTTCATAAAAAACAGTAATCTTTCATAATTTTTTAAGGGAAAAATTATGAGTTATCACTTTTTTAGTATTAAAAAAAAATGATGTTGAAATTTTTATTGAATTACTTATTTAAGTTTATGCATAAATTTTGTCACCCTCATTTTCATCTTCTAAAATATAGTTAGAAGGTGTTTTACCTAAATGTTTTTTAAACATATAAATAAATGCACTTGCGGTTTCATAACCTAAATCTAAAGCAATTTCTTTTATGGATTGTTTTTCACCTAAACGTTTAATGGCTTCTAGTAATTTTAAACGGGTACGCCAATCGCTGAAATTCATTCCCAATTCTTTGATGAATAAGCGAGATAATGTTCTGCTGCTCATAAACGAAAGTTCTGCATAGTAATCAATTGTTTGTTTACTGGAAACATCATTCATTAAAAGCTCTACTACTTTTTGAAGTCTTTCATTGTTGGTTGTGGGCAAAAAAGTAGCGCTTGGTTCTATCAATGCCAGTTCATCTAAAAAAACTGAACTGATTCTTCTTTGTGCTGGGGTTAAGTTTCCCGCTGTTCCAAAAGTGATAATTTTGAAAACTAATTGTTTTAGAAACATCGGAATATCAAATGAAAAACTATTTGTAGGCAAACCTTCAACTGCAGAAGGATCGATAAAAACGCTGTAATAATTAACGTCTTTCTGAAAAGTAACCTGATGTTCTACTCCGCCCGGAAGCCACAAACCCTGCAATGGATTCACAACCCAAATATTGTTGCCAACCACAACATTCATAACACCACGAGTGGCATAAATAAGCTGTGCTCTCGGATGTGAGTGTGAAATGCACATTTCGTTGTTTACCATTTCAGTATAACCAATAACAGGAATCGACGAATCCAATTGATATCCATAATCCTGTGCAAGTCGATATGTCCGAATTTGATTATTCATTGTCCAAATATAGCAATTTTGACATTATTATTTATTTCAATTTTGTAAAAAAATAATACAGCTGTTATTTTAAAAATTACCATTAACCTAAAAACAACTCATGGAAACCGTTAAAGTACAACCAGAAGTGATAAAAAAAACAATCTATTCGATACTTTTTATAATCAGTTTTTCGCATCTAATTAATGATCTTTTACAAGCTGTAGTTCCGTCCATTTATCCTCTTATTAAAGACAATTTCGGACTTAGTTTTACCCAGATTGGAATCATTACTTTTACTTATCAAATCGTTGCTTCTATTCTACAGCCTTTTGTTGGAATGTATACAGATAAAAATTCAAAACCATATTCTCTAATTATCGGAATGTGTTTTACAATGGTTGGTCTATTTTTAGTTTCTATTGCGACTAATTTTACTTTTCTATTAATGTCAGTAAGTTTAATCGGAATTGGATCTTCTATTTTTCACCCAGAATCTTCGCGTGTTGCTCATTTGGCTTCGGGAGGAAAAAAAGGATTGGCTCAATCTATCTTTCAATTAGGAGGAAACGCAGGAAGTGCCATTGGGCCTTTACTAGCAGCTTTTATCATTATTCCACACGGACAAAGCTATGTTGCTTGGTTTTGTATTATTGCTTTGGTGGGAATTTTTGCTTTGTATAAAATTGGGATTTGGTACACTGCGCATTTGTCTGAAAGAAATGCTAATAAATCGGCATATAAAATTGAAACACATCATTTATCAAAAAACAAAGTCGTTGTGTCGCTAGTTGTTTTATTGATTTTGATTTTCTCTAAGTTTTTCTACATGAGCAGTATTACAAGTTATTACACTTTCTTTTTGATTGATAAATTTCACATTTCAATTCAGCAATCGCAAGTTTATCTGTTCTTGTTTTCAGGCGCAGTTGCAGCAGGAACTTTAATTGGTGGGCCAATTGGAGATAGATACGGAAGAAAATACGTAATCTGGGTTTCAATTCTTGGAGTTGCTCCTTTTACTTTAATGCTGCCTTACGTTTCTTTATTTTGGGTTGGAACTTTATCTGTAATTATCGGGTTGATTCTTTCTTCGGCATTCTCAGCGATTTTGGTTTATGCAACTGAATTATTGCCCGGAAAAGTCGGACTTGTTGCAGGTCTTTTCTTCGGATTTGCTTTCGGAATGGGCGGTTTAGGTTCTGCTGTTTTAGGAAAAATTGCCGATGCTACCAGTATAGAATATGTATTTAAAATTTGTGCGTTTCTGCCTTTGATTGGTGTTATAACTGGGTTCTTGCCTAATATTGAAGGAAAGAAAAAGTCTGATTAAATTTTTAATCTCGCAAAGTCGCTAAGACGCAAAGTTTTATTTCTAAAAAATTAAGTTTTAATTACGTCCCGCTAAAACGGCATAAAACAAAATACAAAAGCTCAAAAGGCTTTAGCCAAAATATCTACAATTTGGCTAAAGCCTTTTTCTATTCTTTTTAAATATACCTCCAGTTAAAACTGGAGGCAACTCATAAAATAGCCTTGCTTTATTTACAATCTTTTTCAAAACATAGCCCATGGTTTCAACCACGGGAACGCAAAGCATATTACATTCCGTTTATCAAAATACGTTTCCCGTAGTTGAAACTACTGGCTATGTTTAAAATAATGATTATATTACTCTTTCAATTTCAATTCGATATCGCATAGAATTTTATAAACATTATCAAAAAAATCTAATGCATTTATTTTAGAAGATTTCCCTTGTTGCATTTGCGCTACAACTGGTGAAGTCTTGGAAACATCAACAATTGTAGTAACCTTAACATCCTCGTTGTTAATTATATTGTTTTTTACTTTAGAAAAATCAAATAAAAAACCAGAAAAAAATTGAGGAAAATCTTTATTTATAACTGAAGTTTGTGCATGCGAATATGCATCTCTTAATGATTTTGCCTTTTCATTTAAATATTTGAATTGATCATGGGATATTAATCCTTTATTTTTTGCAAGAGAAACTGTTTTTGGTAATTTTAAATGATCATATTGATTATGTGCATGATTTACTGCTTTGTTATACTTTTCATGATCAGAAAAATTCAAACCTTTTGTTTCAAATTTTATCAAAGCCATTTTCATCATACGCTCCAATAAATGACTTGTCGATGTAATACTTGCAGTATAGAAACCGAGTAAAAGACAATTTAAAGTTTCGCTCTTCAATGTATTAATCTCGCACATTTCGATTAAATAATGATCATAATATTTCTTTAGTTCATCAAAATTTTGGTCAATTTTTTCAAAGAAATGACTTTTCAAATTTTCTTTATTATCCATGATCTATTATGATTATAATTTCATAACTCAATGAAATACTATCTATTAACAGTATTTAACAAACATAATATTTTATCATCTAAAAATCAAACACAAATACAAAATCATTAATTCCAACACTGAAAACATAGCCAGTTTTTTCAACCACTGGAACGCAAAGCAAATAATATTTCTTTTAACAAAATACGTTTCCAGTGGTTGAAACCACGGTTTATGTTTAATATTGTTTGAATTTATTAATTTCCATTAAAAACCACATACAAAATAAAGATCGTTAAACCCAACAACCCAAACAAAAGCTTCACCTTTTTACTAGTTTTAGGAATATCCGTTTCATCTGAAACATTCACTTCAGGATTTTTATCGGTTAAAGAAATAATCACTGCTGTAATTAAAAGTACAGCAAAAATGTAAAACGAAATCAATAAAAAATGAGGCCAAGCTGGATATTTATCGGCAGGAAAAATCCATAAATATAAAACCCCAACAAACAAACTAAAAGCAGAACCCCAAGAAAGCGTTGCATTTACGGCTTTTTTGGTAGTACGTTTCCAGAAAACACTCAAAAGGAAAACAACAGACAATGAAGGTGCCAAGAAACCTAAAACCGCCTGAAAAATGTTGAATAAATTCTGTCCCTTAATATTGTCAATCGCAACAGCAATCAGAATCGCAAAAATACATCCAGCAGCAATTGTCAAACGACCAATTTTAATTTGATCCTGAATCGTCGCCGTCGGGTTAATTTTCTTTACATAAATATCATTTGTGAAAACGGTGCTTAAAGCGTTTAGCGAGGAACCAATTGTTCCCACCAAAACGGCAATCATTACGCAAATTACTAAACCATTCATTCCACTTGGGAAAAGATTCGTAACCATGGTCATATAAGCCAAATCGGAATTACTTCCTAATTCTGGATATAAAGCATAACACAAAATTCCAGGAAGAATAAACAACGGCAACGCCATTACTTTTAACCATCCAATAAAGTTAACTCCCAATTGTCCTTGTTCTAAGTTTTTCGCTCCCAAAACACTCTGCACCATCGATTGATCGGTACAGAAGAACGCCACTGCGGCGACAGGATATCCTAACAGAATTGCAGGCCACGGATAATGTGCATCATCTGAAGGACGAACTAAATTCCAAAAATTAGAAGGTGTTTTTGCAATTAAAACATCGATTCCGCCCAATTTTTGCAAACCTAAAAAGGAAAGTGTAAGCGAAACGACAATTAGCAGAATCATCTGAAAAACATTCACTTTTGCAATCGCTTTTAATCCTCCTGCAAACGTAAAAATTCCAGAGAAAATCACTAAAACCGTAACACTCTGCCACATCGGAATTCCCAAAATCTGACGTACTAAAACCCCTCCGCTGAATAATCCTAAAGACAGCCAGCTTACTAATATTTTCACTAAAGCATACCAAGCCAAAATATTCTGTGTACTGTCGCCGTAGCGTTTTCCCATATATTCGGGCATCGTGCTTACTTTGCTGGCAATATATCTTGGTGCAAAAACCATCGCCAAAAGCAGTAAAAACACGAAAGCATACCATTCGAAATTTCCCGCCACAATTCCCGTAGCGTAACCAATACTCGCAAAAGCCAATAATGACGAAGGCCCAACGTTGGTTCCCCACATATTAAACCCGATGCTGTACCAGTTTAATGAATTTCCAGCCAGAAAAAGCGTTTCGTTTTTCTTTCTCTGTTTCATACTTACCACATATCCAATGACTAATAAAGCCACTAAATAACCCGCAACAATTACAAAATCGAGCGTAGTTAATTTATCGTAGATACTGTTCATAGTCCGTATTCGTTAAGAATATCGGCAATTTTAACCGGCATTCCAGTTTGCAAAGATTTATCCATTGCTTGCAATAAAGCCACAGTTCCTATTCCTTCTTCCATGTTTGGATAAGCTTCGAAACCTTGCTCAATGCTATCTACAAAATATTCTAAATAATTCTGATATTCTCCGCCGTGATGACTTTGTCCTTCAAAACGGAAATAATATTTTATCGTGCTGTCCCCCCAAGTAATTACTTTTTCTTCGCCCGTTTTATCTGTAACCGCATAACGCAATTCATGATAATCGGCTTGACTTGCTCCTTCTGTAGCTCTTAAAATTGTGCTCATTCCGCTGTCTCGTTGCGCTGGCTGAGTTGGTGAAGTATACACACCGCTTACACGAGCAATTCTTCCATCAGTTGCTTTGAAGATAAAATGCATGGTGTCTTCATTCTTTAACCCTGCATTTTGTCCGTTACTGCTGATCATTCCGTAACCCATCACTTCCTGAATATTTGGCAAATACCATCTAATGAAATCTACAGGATGGCTCAAACCTCCGTAAAGCCATTTAAACGATTGCAAAAGCGACCATTCTTTCTTTAAAAACCATCTGTGATCGGCGTGATATTGGGCTTCAATGGTAATTAAATCTCCAATTAGACCTGCTTCATAATCGGCTCTTTGTCTTTTTGCTGGTTCGAAAAAACGGGAACTTTGTCCGATAAAAACTTTTTTTCCAGTTGATTTGCTTAATTCTAGCAATTCTTTAGCATCCGAAAGATCATCAATAAATGGTTTTGTACAAACAACGTGTTTTCCGTGCAACAAAGCTTGTTTTATATGTTGTGCATGCAAATGATCTGGCGTATAAATCGCTATAATATCAATTGATTCATCATTCAATAAATCATCGTAATTAGTAGTGTAAGAATGAAAATCGAATTCTTTTGCGCGTTGTTTACACAATTCTTCGTTTCGGTCGCATATTTTAACGAGTTCTAGTTTTGAACTTTCGATAGCAGCCGACATTGTGCTTCGTCCTTCTCCAAGTCCTAGAATGGCTATTTTTAACATGAGGTGTGGTTATTTTAGATTGTTGATTTTAGATTTTAGATTTTTTTTTTGCCACAGATTAAAAGGATTTTCACAGATTAGAAAAAATCATTTTAATCTTTTTAATCTGTGGCAAAATATTTTTCCGCATTTAAACCCGACAGGTTTTAAAAAACTGTCGGGTTTATTGTAACGTTTATTTTTTTGCTTCTACTTCTACTTTGTTTAGAAAAATCCAGGTTTCGTCTGGTTTTGTGCCTTCAATTCCAGATTGGTATTTTTTCATTAAGGCATTCCACTGATCTACTTTCGGATTATTTTCTGTTGTTTTCGGATTTAATTTATCCAGATTTTCTCCTTTCGGAATACTGATTACCAAGATCAATTGTCTGTCTTTTTTGAAAACTTGCAACTGCTGAAAATCGGCATTACAGAAACCTTTCGCTACTTCAGGCCATTTTTCGAATTGTGTTTTATGATATTCCACATATTCTTTTTGGAGTTTTTCATCAGCAGGAAGATTCGCTGTTAAAACTACATTTTCCCAATCTGATGCAGGTTTCGAATCTTTACATCTTTCGAAGTTTTGGAAATCATAAACCAAATCATCATAGATTTTAATTTCTAAAGAAGGAAAAGCACCTGCCAATTTTCGCTTTGTTCTTTCGGGCTGATTCATTTTTCCGTAAATCACCAAATGATTTTTCCATTGATACAATTCCTGACCTACGATTCTAAAACCAGTTAAAGTCGATTTGATTTTTTCGATATCAAAATCAGAACCTATCAATTCGATTGCATACGGCTTTGGCATTTCCTGCAATCCCCATTTTTCATCGATTACGACTTCTTTTTCTAAATCTTTGTAAGGTGCTCTAATTCCGGCATTGTCTTTAATTTTAGAGCTTACATACGGATCATTATGTTCCCAGATATTTCCTTTTGGACCATTGTGGTTTTTAAGGATTTTCTTTTCGGCAATCCAGTTGTTTTTAATCGTAAAACCTTCACTTCCTTCATCGGTATACAAATACAGCCATAAAAACGGATCGTGCGCATACGGACTGCTATAAACTTTGTCGATATAATTTTCTTCGATTCGGCTGTTAGGCTGAGCCGAAAGTGTGTAAATTCCAGCAACATCATGTAAATGTTTCGCATAGTGATGAATTTTATTTCCTATGATTTTATTGTTTTGCATGACATTTGGCGTATGTGTCCAACCCCAACCCATTGCCATTCCGGAATACGAAACATCTGAAATTTCGTTGTGCTCAATTGTAATATTTCGAACAAAACCAGCGCTAATTCCCAAAGTTCCCCAATCTTCATTGGTTACATTGGTAATTAAATTATCAGCAATTACTTCATCAGAACACATTTCTCTTTCATCTTTTATGATTAAAGGCAAATGCGCTTCAAAAGCTTCTTCAGAAAAAATCCCAACGTTAATGGCACTTCCGCCAATATCTTTAAATAAATTACCTTTTACTGTGTTGTGATTCGTTCCTTTATTTAAATCCAAACCTGTCGAAGCCAAATGCTCAAAACGACAAGATTCAAACTGAATATTATTAGCATAATTTACTTCAACCGCTGCACGAGGCCTTCCAACCCAAGCCTGATTTTCTAAATTCGCCTGATTTGGCGTTCCAGGAACTTTCAATTTATAAGCGTCTAACAAATACAAACCAGACTGCAAAGGCACATGACCTTGCTGTGAAGGACGGAGCCAGTTGCTGTACTGAAACGAAATTCCTTTAAATCTAAAATGACTTACAGGAGAATCAATCGTTCCTTTTACTTCAACTAGATTTTCTAAAACAGGCACAGTTACAACTGCAGAATTAATATCTTCTCCTTGACGAGGAATGTAATAGATTTTAGCATTTTTCTTGTCCAAATACCATTCTCCAGGCTCGTTTAAAAGCGAAAAAGCATTGTTTAAGAAATAAGCTGAATTTCCATTATTTTTAGAAATCCACGGCGCAGGCCAAGGATGCTCGCTTTGAATACGGCTTTCTGGCTCTTCAAACGAAAGTTTGGCGCTATCCTTTTGAACTTCGATATTTTTGATTCGAAGATTCGCGTTTGACCACCATTGCACAATAAACATTTCCATTCCCGGCTCAAACTTAACCGATTTGTCTTTAAACGGAATCCAACAGGTTTGTTCCTCGTGATTCCATGATAAAATGCGTTCCATTGTAGTTCCGGCAGTATTTTTGGCTCTTACGGCTTTTTTACCATTTACCCACAATTGTCTGTAATCAATCAAGCTTCCTACTTTTTTAGGAGCATCTGCCACCCAAACAGAGCCTTTTTTCAGTCCGTTGATAACCGTTGTCGATTTTGTCCAGTTTTTAATTTCGATTCCCCCGTTTATAATGGGTCTTGCATTTACATCAGCTTCAATTGTTGTTGGGCTGTCTGCCGTACCCGAATCTTCAGGACGTACAAATAAAGGCTCGTTTAAATAGTACGTTCCGTTCATTACTATAATTCGGATTCCGTCTTTTATGGATGGATCTTTTAATCGGCGAAGTTCTCTGGCTTTTCGCATTGCCATATGCACCGTTGCCAACGGATTTGATTTTGTTCCGATATTAGAATCTTTTCCTGATGGTGAAACCCAGATTTCAGCTCCACTTGCCGAAATTGTGAATACCAGTAAAAAAACGATTAGTAATTTGTTGAAAGGAATTAAACGCATTATTTATAGTATTGATTTTTTTCTTGAGCTAAAATTACGAGGCATTTATTTAAAGCGCTATAATTTTTACAAATAATTGTATTTTTAACACTTTTGCCGAATAACGACGACAATTTAAAAGAATATAAAATCACAAGCATCCTGTACCCTCCTGTAATATTGACTTCGAGACATTCACTTTGAAAATTCGGCTTTTAATTATCTTCTGATTTCCCAATCAAAAAAAGTTAAATTCATAAAAAATCTGTGATAAACCGCCAAAAACTGGTATTTCATAATATTTTTTTTAATAGATTTGTGTAATCGATTACATTAAATATTTCAAATTAAAAATGAATAATTTTATTCATTGAATAAAAATTTAAAGTATAAAAAATTGAATTACCAGTAAATCGAAAAAAAAGTTCCCAAGACACTAAATCACTAAGATGCTATGTTTCTCACTTGAATCTTAGCATCTTAGCCACTTAGAACCTCAGAACCTTAAAATACTAACTATAATATAATACGAATGAAAACTAACCGAAAAACCCTTTTATGTATAGCTCTCACCTCTTTTGCTTTGAGTTTCAATACAGTTTCTGCACAGAAATCTACTGATACTTATAAAAATATTGAATTTAAAATGGCTGAAGTACAAGAACCTGTAATTCCGAATTACAGTGTAAATTTAAAAGACTTTGGAGCTGTAAACGGTGGTTATGTTTTAAATACAAAAGCTTTTGCAGATGCTATTGATGCTCTTTCGAAAAAAGGCGGAGGAAAGTTAATTATTCCATCTGGAATATGGCTCACAGGACCGATCATTCTAAAAAGCAATATCGAACTTCATGCTGAAACTGGCGCTTTGATCAAATTCTCGACTGATAAAACTTTATATCCAATCATAGAAACCAGTTTTGAAGGCATAAATACTTGGCGATGCATCTCTCCTATTTATGGCAAAAACTTAGAGAATGTAGCTTTTACAGGAAATGGCGTTTGGGATGGTTCTGGTGAAGCTTGGAGACAAGTTAAAAAAAGCAAATTGACAGACGAACAATGGAAAAAATTTGTAGCTTCTGGAGGCGTTTTAAATGAAAAGAAAGACAGCTGGTATCCTTCTGAACAATATTTAAAAGGGGCTAAAGGTGCTGATCAGAACATTCGTCATGATTTGAAAACAAAGGAAGATTTTGAAGCTATTCACGATTTTTTGCGTCCAGTTTTGGTTAGTATTCAAAATAGTAAACGAGTTATGTTTGACGGACCAGTTTTCCAAAATTCTCCAGCTTGGAATATTCATCCTTTATTGATTGAAGATTTAATTGTGCGAAATATAACGGTTCGTAATCCGTGGTTTTCTCAAAACGGTGACGGACTTGACGTGGAATCTTGTAAAAATGTAGTAATCGAAAATTCAAGTTTTGATGTGGGCGATGATGCAATCTGCATTAAATCTGGAAAAGACAAAGACGGACGTGACAGAGGTGTTCCTTGCGAAAATATCATTGTAAAAAATAACATCGTGTATCACGGTCACGGCGGTGTTACGGTTGGAAGTGAAATGTCGGGCGGTGTAAAAAACCTGCACGTTTCGAACTGTACTTTTATGGGAACTGATGTCGGACTTCGTTTTAAAAGCACTCGCGGACGTGGCGGTATTGTAGAAAACATTTATATTTCGGATATTTTTATGACTGATATTCCGTCTCAAGCAATTTCTTTTGATTTATATTACGGAGGAAAATCAATCGCAGAAACTTTGGCGGAAGGCGGCAATACGGTAAGTACAAAAGCGATTCCGGTAAATGAAGAAACACCTCAGTTTAAAAATATCGTAATCAAAAACATCACAATTAAAGGTGCTCAACAAGCGGTATTTTTACAAGGACTTCCAGAAATGAATTTAGAGAATATTGAAATTTCAAACTTGATTGCTAAAGCACAAAAAGGTTTCTCTATAATTGATGCTAACGGAATTAAAATCAGTAATACTCAATTAGATATCGAAGCTAAAAATGCTTTCGAAATTTACAATACTAAAAATCTTTCTCTGAAAAATATCGAGTTTAATCCTTCTTCTTCAAACGCAATTACGATTAATGGCGAAGCGAGCAAGAATATTGATTTGAGTGGTTCTAAGATTAATTTTTCTAAGACGACTACTATTGATAAAAACCTGCCTAAAAAAGCGGTAAAATTTTTATGATAACAAAAAAGCGTGAATTGATTAATTCACGCTTTTTTTATAAATCTAAAATTGAATATTTAGTCATTTAAACTATAGAAAGCATTCGCATTCTCAAACCAAATCTTATTTTGGTCTTCAACAGAAAGCTTCGAAATATAATCTTCTAAAGTTTTTACCACTTCATCATAATCAGAAGCTACATTTAAAACTGGCCAATCTGAACCATACATTAATTTATCAATTGAAAAATTTTCAAAAATAACATCCAAATAAGGTTTTAAATCTTCAGGTTTCCAGTTTTTCCAATCGGCTTCTGTGACCATTCCAGAGATTTTACACCAAACATTGTCGTATTTTGCAATTTCTTCAATGCCGCTTTTCCAAGAATAAATAGTTTCCGATTTAATATCTGGTTTTGCAATATGATCGATTACAAACTTTTGGTTTGGAAAATCTTTCACCAAACTTATTGCAGCTGGTAATTGACGCTCGAAAATCAATATATCGTAAGTGTAATTAAATGGCTTTAAAGCTTGAATTCCATTTCTGAATTCTGTTCCATACATAAAATCATCAGCTTCACCTTGCACAACATGTCTAAAACCTTTCAGCTTTTTTTGATCTGAAAAGAATTGCAAGCGTTCTTCAATATTCTCACTTCGTAAATCTACCCAGCCGACAACTCCTTTTATGAAATCATTTTTAGAAGCTAAATCCAATAAAAATTGAGTTTCTTCTTCCGATTGGCTAGCTTGAACTGCAACACAGCCTTCAAACTGATTCGAATTTAATAATGGCTGTAAATCTTCAGGAAGAAAATCTCTTTGAATATTTTGCATCGTTTCATCAATCCAGCTGTCTCGAACAGGATCAAACTTCCAAAAATGCTGATGGGAATCAATTCTTTTACTCATAACTTTTTAATTAACATCGCTGATTAAAGCACGGTCTAAATGTACGTAACCTCCATCCACAAAAACAAATTGTCCTGTAGTATGCGATGATTTTTCAGAAATGATAAAAAGTGCTGTATCTGCAATTTCTTCCGTTTTTGTCATTCGGTTTTCTAATGGAATCGTTTTACTAATTTTTTTCAAGACCGCCTCTCCATCTGGCAATGTTTTAATCCAATCTTCATAAGCAGGCGTATAACTTTCTGCAATAATAATCGCGTTTGAACGAATTCCGTACTGAATCAAATCTACTGCCCATTCTCTTGTTAAGCCCAAAACTCCACCTTTCGCGGCAGCGTAACCAGAAGTTCCGCCCTGCCCTGTTAAAGCGACTTTTGAACCAATATTTAAAATATTTCCTTTTGATTCTTTTAAATATGGCAATGTGTATTTAGCTAGAAGAAAATAACTAACGACATTCAATTTCAAAGAATCCATAAATTCCTCGTAGCTAGAATCTAAGCCTGCACCGTCATTTACACCAACATTATTTATGATGGCATCAATTCTACCGTATTTAGCTCCAATTACTTTTACAGCATTTTCTATCGCAACTGGATCGGTTACGTCGGTCTGCACAAATAAGGAATTAACACCTCTTTTTTGAAGTCTTTCTACGTATTCGAAACCTCTTGCATTTCTGTCAACTAAAACCGGAATCGCTCCTTCATCTGCCAATCTATTCACAATCGTTTCTCCGATACTGCCTTCTTTTCCAGCCGAACCAGAAACGACAACTATTTTATTTTTTAAGTTTAAATCCATTTTTGTGGGTATTTAAAGTTAAACCCTATAGGTTTCAAAAATCTGTAGGGTTTAATTCGTGAAATTATTCTATTTCAATCAACGCCTTAATAACATTATTCTTCGGATCAATCAATTTTCCAAAATCAGTAATCATTTCAGCAAAACTTGTTCTGTGCGTGATGTACTTTTTCGGATCGATTTTCCCTTCTTTCAAACATTTCATTACATATTCGAAATCTTCGATTGTAGCATTTCGGCTGCTCATCAAAGTCGATTCTCTTTTGTGGAAATCTGGATGACTAAAACTTAATTCACCTTTTTGAAGTCCAACCAAAACAAATCTTCCGCCATGCGAAATATAATTAAAAGCGCTATTCATTACTTTCTGATTTCCAGTCGCATCAATAACCACATTTGCCATATCGCCGTTTGTCAATTCACCTAACTTTTGTGCAACATCATCGTTTAACGGATTAATCGTTTCATCTGCATTTAGTTCTGTTTTACAGAAGTTTAATCTGTAATCGTTGATATCCATTACGATTACTTTTGCACCCGCAATTTTAGCAAACTGAATCAAACCAATTCCGATTGGTCCTGCTCCCATTACCAAAACGGTGTCCGTTGGTTTTACAGCTGCTCTTCTAACTCCGTGAGCTGCAATTGCCAAAGGTTCAACCAAAGCCAATTCATCATAATCTAAACCTTGTCCGTGCAATAAATATTGTTCTGGAATCGACACATATTCAGCCATTCCGCCATCAATATGAACGCCGAAAACTTTGATATTCACACAGCAGTTTGTTAATCCGTTTCGGCACGCAACACATTTTCCACAGTTAAAATACGGAATAAAAGTTACTTTATCTCCCGGCTTGAAACCTTCAGCATTTCCTTTGACATATTCAGCCGCCAATTCGTGGCCCAAAATTCTTGGATATTCAAAATATGGTTGAGTTCCGCCAAAAGCGTGAATATCAGTTCCGCAGATTCCGATTCTTTTAATTTTCAATAAAACTTCACCCTCTTTTGGTTCTGGAATACTGGTTTCTTTTAATAAAAATTCCTGCGGTTTTTCACAAACTATATATTTCATTTTTTCGTTTTGTTTAAATTTCTAATGAGACACGGATGAAACAGATTCGCTATCGCGAAGACACGGATGAAACGGATTTTTTATTAATTTTCTTAAATATAGAATCCGTTTAAATCCGCGTTTTTACGAAGTAAATCCGCTTTATCCTCGTCACAATAACAGATAGTTATATCACTTTTTATAAGCTACAGCCTTTTGCTTACTAGTTCCTAAACCTTCAATTCCTAATTCAATAACATCGCCCGCTTTAATATATATCGGATCTGGTTTAATTCCTAAACCAACTCCCGGAGGCGTTCCTGTACTAATGATATCTCCCGGAAGCAAAGTCATAAACTGGCTTAAATAATGTACCAGATAAGGAATTTTGAAAACTAAATTTAAGGTATTGCTGTCTTGGTATTTTTTACCGTTTACAGTCAGCCACATTTTTAAATTGTCCACATCGGCGATTTCGTCTTTCGTAGCCAAAAATGGTCCAAAAGGCGCAAAAGTGTCGCTTCCTTTTCCTTTTGCCCATTGTCCGCCACGCTCCAGCTGAAAAGCTCTTTCGCTGTAATCATTTAGCAAAGCATAACCAGCCACATAATCTAAAGCCTCCGCTTCTTCAACATAACTTGCTTTTTTACCAACGATAAAAGCCAATTCCACTTCCCAGTCTGTTTTTTCGCTATTTTTTGGAATAATCAAATCATCATCGGGACCGCATAAAGAAGTTGTTGATTTGAAGAAAATAATAGGTTCTGTCGGAATCGGAGCGTTTGTTTCTTTACAGTGATCAATATAATTTAAACCAATGCAGATAATTTTTGAAGGTCTTGCCACTGGCGAACCCAAACGTACCGAAGCATTAACTTCCGGCAAAGTTGGATTACTTTCTAATGCTTTTTGTAATTTTTCTAATCCGTTTTCTTCAAAGAAACTTTCGTTAAAATCCGTTACAATCGAAGAAACATCATATCTTTTTTCTCCAATCAAAACACCAGGTTTCTCTTTTCCGATTTCTCCAAAACGTATTAATTTCATAATCGTATATTTTTAGTTGTTAGTTAATCATTTGTTGTGATTCTTCATTTATAAATTCAAAATTCTTTAAAAAGAGTAAAGTAAAATTAATAAATGTAAAATTTACAATTACAAAAGTACTTTTTAAAAATTAATTTTAGAGACATATTTTATTTTCCGTTAATGAAAATGACTAAACTTTAAATTTTTATAACATTTTTTAGACGGTTTGTAAAAAATCTATCACTAATTATCACTTTATGTAAAAAAGATTTCTTAAAAAGAACGGATTTCTTGTGCATTTAAATCTTATTTCTACTTTTGTAATTGTATTTTTTACATTTATTATTTCAATCGATTTCACGACTCAAAAATTCCTATATAAAAATGATAAAATTAAAAGGCATAACTTGGAACCATACAAGAGGTTTGCTTCCTATGGTTGCCACATCGCAACGTTTTACAGAACTACATCCTGATGTTGAAATTTCTTGGGAGAAAAGAAGCTTACAAGAATTTGCGGATGCCTCTATCGAAGATTTAGCCAAAAGATTTGATTTATTGGTTATTGATCATCCTTGGACAGGTTTTGGAGCGCAAACTAAAGCGATTCTTCCGTTATCTGATTATTTATCAAACGAATATATTAAAGATCAAGAAATTAATACAGTTGGAAAATCATACGGAAGTTATGTTTTTCACGACAAATTATGGGCTTTGCCAATCGATGCGGCAACTCCGGTAGCTTCTGCCCGCTTGGATATTTTAGAAAAAAATAATTTAGAAGTTCCCAAAACTTATGACGATTTATTGGCATTAGCTAAAAAAGGTTTAGTTGCCTTTGCTGGAATTCCCGTAGATGTTTTAATGAGTTTTTATATGTTTTGCTGTAGTTTGGGCGAAGCTCCTTTTCTTTCGGAAGAAAAAGTGATTTCTGAAACTACTGGAATCAAAGCGCTTCAAATGTTTAGAGAATTAGCTCAATTAATTGCTCCTGCCAACTTTAATCGTAACCCTATTCAGGTTTATGAAGCAATGGTCAATTCAGATGAAATTGCATATTGTCCTTTTGCTTACGGTTATTCTAATTATTCTCGCGCTGGCTACAGCCAAAACCTTTTACATTTTTATGATTTAGTAAAATTGAATGATAATCCGATGATTTCGTCTTTGGGCGGAACTGGTTTGGCTGTTTCATCTTTTAGTGAACATATTGAAACTGCCATAAAATATGCCGAATTTACATGTTCTTCACAAGTTCAACAGAATATTTATACGGATAATGGCGGTCAGCCAGGTCATTTGCAAGCTTGGAAAAGCGAAAGAATAAATGGTGTAACACACGATTATTTCAAAAATACTTTACCTGCTTTAGAGCGCGCTTTCCTTCGTCCAAGATATTACGGTCATATGTATTTCCAAGATCATGCTGGAGACGTGGTTCGCAATTATTTGATGAATGGCGGAGACGAATTAAAAGTATTGGAAGAAATGAATTCGCTTTACGCGGAATCTCTAAAAATCCAGACCGTATGAGACCTTTAGAAGGATTAATTGTTCTAGAATTCTGCCAATTTTTAGCAGGACCTTCAGCGGGTTTAAAACTGGCTGATTTGGGCGCGCGCGTCATCAAAATCGAACGTCCAGTAAAAGGTGAAGCTTGCAGACAATTGAGCATCAAAGATTTATTTGTAGACGACAGCAGTTTGCTTTTTCATACGATTAACAGAAATAAAGAATCATTTGCAGCCGATTTAAAAAATCCAGACGATTTGGTTTTAATCAAAAAACTAATCGAAAAGGCTGATATTATGACACATAATTTCAGACCTGGAGTGATGGAAAAAATCGGATTAGATTTTGAAAATACGCTTTCTATTAATCCGCAGATTATTTACGGAACCATTACAGGTTACGGAAATGAAGGTCCGTGGGCAAAAAAGCCAGGACAAGATTTGTTATTACAATCGCTTTCTGGATTAAGCTGGCTGAGCGGACGCAAAAGTCAAGGCCCAGTTCCTTTTGGGTTGGCTGTAGCCGATTTAATGTGCGGGAATCATTTTGTACAGGGAATTTTAGCGGCACTTTTGAAAAGAGCCAAAACTAAAAAAGGTATTTTGGTAGAAGTCAGTTTGCTAGAATCTATTCTCGATGTGCAATTTGAAGCGATTACTTCTTTCTTAAATGATGGCGGACAATTACCAGAACGCGGCGATATTAAAGGAAGTGCACATGCTTTTTTAAGCGCTCCTTACGGAGTTTACCAAACACAAGACGGCTTTTTGTCTCTTGCAATGGGCGATTTACTTTTCATTGGAAAAACGTTAGGACTGGATTTAAACGCTTTTGCTGATAAACATCTTTGGTTTGAAAAAAGAGATGAAATCAGAACGATTTTAAGTGAAAGAATTCAAACCCAAACTTCTGATTATTGGATTGAAATCCTTCAAAAAGAAGGTATTTGGTGCGGAAAAGTTTTCAATTATAAAGAATTAGATAGTCAATCTTTTGTAAATGAATTACAGCTAAAACAAACCGTAAAAAATACCGAAGGCGAAGCTTTGGTAACCACCAGAAGTCCGATACAATTGGACGGTGAGATTTTATTAAGTGAAAAAGCAGCACCAAAAGTAGGACAAGATAATTTTAGTATAAGCGAAGAGTTTATTAAAGCTAAATAATACTCAACAACTTAAATAAAATCTGCTTTAATCTGCACAAATCTGCGTGAAAAAATCTATGTGCAAAAGTATTTCACGCAGATTCAAAAAGATTTTAGCAGATTAAATTAGATTTTAATTTTTTAAGGAAAACGATTCAACGAATAAACAATAAAACGGTTAAACAAAAAAAATGAAACCATTAGAAGATTATTTAATTGTAGATTTCAGTCAGTTTCTTTCGGGGCCGTCGGCGAGTTTGCGTCTGGCCGATTTGGGCGCGCGCGTTATAAAAATTGAAAAACCGGGAACGGGAGATATCTGCCGTACTTTATATACTTCTGATTTGATTATGAACGGCGAATCGTCTGTTTTTCATACCATCAACAGAAACAAAGAATCATTTGCAATTGATTTCAAACAGCCTGAGGAACTTCAAAAATTAAAAAAATTATTAGCCAAAGCTGATGTTGTGATGCATAATTTCAGACCCGGCGTTATGGAACGCATTGGTTTGAGTTATGACGACGTAAAAAGCATTAATCCAAATGTGATTTATGGATCGATTTCAGGTTTTGGAGAACATCCAGATTTAAAAGATTTACCAGGACAAGATTTGCTTTTACAATCTTTAACAGCTTTAACTTGGCTAAGCGGAAATCAAGAAGATGGTCCAGTTCCAATGGGATTGTCGATTGTAGACATGCTTGCGGGCGCACATTTAGCGCAAGGAATTTTAGCTGCTTTATATAGAAAAGCAACTCATAATATCGGAGCACAAATTCAAGTAAGTATGCTAGAATCGGCATTTGATTTTCAATTTGAAACCATTACCACTTTCTTTAATGACGGAGGTGAATTGCCTGTTCGAACTAAAACCAATAACGCGCACGCTTATTTGGGCGCGCCATACGGAATTTACAAAACCAAAAACGGTTATTTAGCATTGGCAATGGGATCGATTCCTGTTTTGGCTTCTCTGCTAAAATGTGATGCTTTGTTGGCTTTTCCTGAAAATAAATTTACGCTTAGAGACGAAATCAAAAATATACTCGCCAATCATTTGCAAACACAGGAAACACAGTTTTGGCTGGATATTTTAGAACCAGCAGACATTTGGTGTGCAGGAGTTTTAAACTATCAGCAGTTATTTGCAGAAGATGGATTTAAAGTTTTAAATTTTACCCAGCAAGTCGAAATGTTGGACGGATACACTTATAAAACAACGCGCTGTCCGATAAAAATTGATGGTGAATATCTGACTTCAGAAAAAGGTTCGCCAAAACTGGGTCAAGACAACGAGAAAATTATTAAAGAATTTATTGACTGTTAATGGAAAAAATTAGAATCGCCGTTCGTAAATTCGATCCTTTCGAAAGTACACTTCGAAAATTATGGGATGCATTTTCACTTCAAAACAATATAAAGATTGAAGCGGAAATGGTTGCATTAGAACTTCATGATTTATATGAAACCACAATTTCAGATAAAGGTTTAAAAGAAGGAAAATGGGATATCGCGCACATCAATACCGATTGGATTTATGATGCTGCAAACGAAAATGCGGTTCTTAATTTGTTTTCATTAATTGGAGAAAATCCGCCTGAAAATTATCCTTTTGGATGGCATAAATCGCTTTTGCATTTGCAGAAATTAAGCAATGGCATTTTCGGACTTCCTTTTCACGATGGACCAGAATGTCTGATTTACAGAAAAGATTTATTCGAAAACGAAACAGAAAAAGAGAATTTTAAAAAGCAGTTTGGTTACGAACTTGATACGCCAAAAACATGGCAGGAATTTACAGAAATTGCCACATTTTTTAATCGTCCCGAACAAAATTTATACGGTGCTGTTTTTGCCAATTATCCTGACGGACACAATATGGTTTTTGACTTCTGTCTGCAATTATGGACACGCGGCGGTTCTTTATTAAACAAAAAAAATCAGATTGATATTCATAACGAAGCGGCAATAAAAGCATTGGATTTTTATCGAAAAATGGTCAATGACAAAAATGCAGTTCATCCAAAATCGAGAGAATTTGGTTCGGTTGAAGCAGGTTTGGCTTTCGCCGAAGGGCAAGCGGCAATGGCAATCAACTGGTTCGGATTTGCATCTATGGCTGAAGTGATTGAAGAATCGAAAGTGAAAGGAAAAATTGATATCACTTCCCTCCCATCTGATCCAGGTCACAAAACAGCTTCTTTAAATGTATATTGGTTGTATACCATTGGTTCTGGAAGCAAACACAAAAAATTGGCTTATGATTTTTTACGTTTTGCAACAACGCCCGAAAGTGATAAATTATTAACCACAGAAGGCGGAATTGGATGCAGAAAATCGACTTGGAAAGATGCAGAAATTAATACTTTGATTCCATTCTATCATAAACTCGAAATGCTTCATGAAAATGCATTAACATTACCTCAAACTCCAATCTGGCCAAAAGTAGCCGAATTGATTGACGGCACTGTTTTAAAAGCTATTGAAACTGATATTTCGTCTGAAATACTTTTAGAAGAAACTCAAAATAAAATAAGAAAACTAAGTCAAGGAACAACATTACACGGCTCTGTCAAAAATTAAACTTGGCAGGCTTAATTTCAAAATATAGAACAAATGAATATTCCCTATAAACCTTTACTTCCCCAAACAGAACAGCCCATTGTAATTATTGGAGCGAGCGGTATTGTAAAAGATGCGCATCTTCCTGCTTACGAAATGGCTGGTTTTAAAGTTTTTGGTATAACCAACAGAACGATTTCAAAAGCTTATGATTTACAGAAACAATTCAAAATCGATCATGTTTTTGAAAGTGTTGCTGATGCCGTAAAAAATGCGCCATCAAATGCTGTTTACGATATTACGGTTTTACCTGATCAATACATCGAAATTTTAGAACAATTGCCAGATGGCGCTGCAGTTTTGATTCAGAAACCAATGGGAAATGATTTGGCTCAAGCAAGAGAAATTGTAGCGGTTTGCGAAAGAAAAAATTTAGTTGCTGCCATTAACTTTCAACTGCGTTTTGCTTCATTTGTAAGTGCGGCGAGATATTTAATCGATCAAGGAATTATTGGAGAATTATACGATCTAGAATTCAAAGTAACTGTAAATACACCTTGGGAATTGTTTCCTTTAATTAAAGAACATCCTAGATTGGAGATTCTTTTCCACAGTGTTCATTATATTGATTGCATTCGATCTTTTCTTGGAAATCCTAAAAGTGTACTGGCAAAAACGGCGAAACATCCGCTTAAAAAATTATCATCAAGCCGATCTACGATTATTTTAGATTATGGAGAAGATAAACATGTTGTAATCAATACGAATCACGATCATCATTTTGGTCCAAAGCACGAAGAAAGTTACATTAAATGGGAAGGAACAAAAGGCGCGATTAAAGCAAAAATGGGCTTGTTGATGAATTATCCTGACGGTTTGCCAGATGTTTTTGAGTATGCGTTGCCGAAAAAAGATAATGAAAATGAATACGAATGGACAGAAGTAAAATTAGAAGGTTCATGGTTTCCTGAAGCTTTTATTGGCGCAATGTCTAATTTGATGCGTTACAAAGAGGGTTCTGACGAAATATTATCTGCTAGCGTTCAAGATGTGTTAGGTACTATGAAAGTGGTAGAAGCTTGTTATGCGAGCAGTAAAAACGGTGGAATTTCTTTTGATGAAGTGTAATTAAAACACTATATTTCAAAACCAAAAAAAAACAAATTTAAGCCTTCTTCAAAACAAACGTATTTTTTAAAGTAAGGCCGACAAAAAATATCTATAATATGTATTTTAAATCGACTTTTTTCGAAGATTATCAAATCGACGACAAACGAGTAACTTTAGGCAGAACGATTACAGAAACTGATTTTGTAGTTCACGCCGGACACACTGGGGATTTCTTCCCGCACCACATGGATGAAGAATGGTGTAAAACTCAGCCATTCGGACAGAGAATTGCCCACGGAACAATGGTTTTTGCCATCGGAATCGGATTAACGGCATCAGAAATAAATCCTGAAGCTTTTTCTAGAGGTTACGACAAAATGCGTTTCGTAAAACCTGTTCATATTGGCGACACTATTCATTCTGAAATTACAATTTCTGAAAAAGGAGAAGCCAAAAATCCAGAAATGGGAACTGTAACAGAACACGTAGAAATCATTAACCAACGCGGTGAAGTCGTTTTGGTATGTGATCATTTACTTTTAGTGAAAAAGAAATAATCTTTTTAGGAACAAAGGTTCAAAGGTGCAGAGGAAAAAAGGTTTCTTCACTTTGAACCTTTGTCACTTTGAACCTCTGAACCATAAAAAAACAACTAAAAACTATCTAAACAATGCAAATTACAAACCAAGCTGGCGATCAACATGAAGTGCCGTCAGAAGGCGGAAATCAAAAACAATATCTTCTGCCTTTTATTCTCGTTACATGCCTATTTTTTCTGTGGGGAATGGCCCACAATTTAGATTCAGTTTTGATTCCGCACTTGAAAAAAGCGTGTGAATTAAACAACCGCCAATCTACTTTAATTGATACTTCTGTATTCTTTGCTTATTTTATAATGGCAATTCCTGCGGGAATGCTAATTAAAAGATTTGGTTATAAAAACAGTATTATAACTGGTTTATTAGTTTTTGCCGTTGGAGCATTTTTATTTGTACCAGCAGCAAACACTAGAACTTATGAATTATTTTTATTCGCTTTATTTGTAATTGGTTGTGGTTTAACCATATTAGAAACAAGTGCAAATCCATACGCAGCGATATTAGGACCGGCCGAATCTTCTTCTAAAAGATTAAATTTAGCGGCTTCTTTCAACGGGTTAGCTGCGATGGTTGCTCCTATTGTGGGCTCGTTATTCATTCTTTCAGGAACAAACCATACCAAAGAACAAATGGCGGCAATGCCTGAGGCTGAAAAAGCGGCTTATTTATTAGGTGAAGCGGCTTCTGTAAAAATGCCTTATATTGTATTAGGAAGCATTTTAGTTTTGGTTGCCATTATATTCTACTTTGTACAATTGCCTTCGATGAAAGTAACTCATACCGAAGCTGAAGTTAAACCAGGATTTTTCTCTGTTTTAAAATTCAGACATTTAAGCTGGGGAGTTGCTGCTCAATTTTTCTATGTTGGAGCTCAAGTTTGCATTACAAGTTTCTTCATCAGAATTGCGCAACAAGGAGCTGGATTGGATGAAAAAACAGCTGGATATTATTTAGGAATTTATGGTTTCCTTTTTATGGCGGGACGTTTTATTGGAACATTCTTTTTAAAATTTGTCAAAGATTACGTTTTACTTTCTATTTATTGTGTAATGAGTGTTATTCTTTGTCTTGTTGCTATTTACGGTACAGGAATCGTTGTTATCTACGCTCTTGGAGGAATTGGATTCTTCATGTCAATTATGTTTCCGACAATCTTTTCTTTAGGAATTAAAGGTTTAAAATCGAATACAGAAACTGGTTCTTCTTGGTTAGTAATGTCGATTGTTGGAGGTGCGATTATTCCGTACGGAATGGGAACTTTAATCGATATGAACCATGATGATATTCAGTCTGGATATATTATTCCGTTGGTTTGCTTTTTGATTATTCTTTCTTTCGGAGTTTTTGGTCATAAAGTAAAAGCGGTTTCAGAATAAAAATCCAATTATATATAAAATCAAAAACGTCCCGAAATTCGGGACGTTTTCTTTTAGTCATGTTTAGAATTAACGGTGTTTACCGTTTCCGTGATCGTGGTTTTTGTCTGACTGTTTGGAGTTATTTTTTCCTTTGTTTCCTTTAGCATTTCCGTAGTGGTTTCCGTTGTTGCCTTTTGGTTTTTCTCCTCTATTTTTTTGAGGTTTTCCATGATAGCCTTTTGGATATGCTTTTACGTGTTTAGTATGATAACTATAAGGTGCATCTCCTCTATAATCTGTTAATACAACTTTGTAACCAGAATACAAATCATAATTTCTGTATCTTGATGGAAGTCTTTTTTCACGCATCCATTTTCCACCGTTGTCATAGATAAATACGCTTTGATTTACATCGTAATATACATCGATATCTGGCAGAAAATAGTATCTGCTGTCATCGTAACCTTGCGGTCCCCAATTTGGCGGCGTTCCAATATTTACATTGATTGATACTTGCGCTTGGGCGAAAAAAACACTCATAAAGAGTACTGAGGCGAATACTAATTTTTTCATGATCTTTAGTTTTAAATATTAATTTTAGTAGATATGAATCTAAAGTAATGCCAATATTTAAATTTATTGCATTCATTATACGGAAACACGAAACTAATCGACGAATAGAACTTTTCAGCCGATATACATTTCAAAAAAAACGCCTCATTTCTGAGGCGTTTTTAGTCATGTTTTTATTTAATTTAAGCAATCATCGAAATGATTTTGATCGTGGTGGAACTTTAAGTATTCTTTAAATCTTTTAACCGTTTCAAAGGTAAATTCAATTCTCTAATAATTAACAATTAAATAGATGAAAGGTATAATATTTCCGACAAACGGTTATTTTTTCAAATTATGAATATTTTATTTCCAACCTCCACCTAAAGCTCTGTACAAGTCAACAACGGCTTGCAGCTTTTGCAAATTATCATTGATTCCGCTTAATTGCGCTGCCAAAAGGTTTTGTTCTGATGTTAATACATCTGTATAATTAGTAGCAGAACTGTATTCTAAAAGCTGTTGTGTAAAATCGACTGCTTTTTCTAAAGCTTCAATTTGTTTTTTTCTTGAATCTTCTTTTTCAACAGCCATTTCGTAAGAATATAATGCATTCGAAACTTCCTGACCAGCCACTAAAAGACTTTGCTGAAAATTATTATACGCTTGCAATTGTTGTGACTGCGCTGTTGTTAACCTCATTTTATTCAATCCCTGATTAAATAAAGGCTGTGTCAATCCGCCGATAATCGAGTAGAAAATAGAATTACTAAAGAAATCCTTTAATTCTAAATTAGAAAATCCAGTACTAGCCGTTAGCGTTAAACTTGGATAGAAATAAGTCTTCGCCAAATTAGTCGATTCAAAAGCCACTCTGAAATTAAATTCCGCTTGACGGACATCTGGACGATTATTTAATAATTGAGCAGGCATTCCGATTGCAATTTTCTCAGGAATAATCTGTGTTCCTAATTCTCCTCTTTCAATATGTCCAGGCGTTTGTCCAAGTAAAATATTTAAGGCATTTTCTGTCTCGCGAATGTTTTGTTTTAAATCTGGAATCAAAACTTCTGCTGCATGCTGATTGGCTTCACTTTGAACAACAGCAGCTCCAGTAACAATTGCGCCTTCTTTTAATGCTTTAATTGTTTCAACATTTTTAATACGGCTTTCTAAAGTTGCTTCTGTAATTTCTAACTGTTTATCATATGCTAAAAGCAAGAAATAGTTGTTAGCAATATCAGCAATTAATTGTGTTTGAACTGCTTGTTTTGCCGCATCTGTTGCTAAATATGTTGCCAAAGCTGCTCTTTTAGAACTGCTTAGTTTTCCCCAAACATCAACTTCCCAAGAAGTACTTACCCCTAATTTGTAAGTTGTTGTTAAGGTATTGATATTAATTCCCGCAGGAAAGTTAAGTCCAGCCTGAGATTGTTTATTGTGTGTAGCATTTGCATCTAATTGTAACGTAGGGTAATAAGCCAATTTACTCTGACGTAAAGAAGCTCTTGCCTGCACAATATTCTCAATTGCATTTTTTAGATTTAAGTTCTGATCTAAACCTTTTTGAATTAAAGCATTCAGTTTTTCATCTTTAAAAACCGTATTCCAAGGCATATCTGCAATTGAAGTCGAATCTGTAGAAGACTGATCGCGATACAATTTATCTGTTTTTAAATCAGTAGGACGTTCGTATTTCTTGGTAACAGAGCACGCACTAATAAGTGCGGCTGTTATTACCAGTAAAATATATTTATTTGAACTATTCGTCATCTTTTTTGTAATTAAATTTTACTCTTTGTGAGCTTCTATTAAATGAATTTCGTCTTCATCGTCATCGTCATCATCATAACCGTCTTTTGCAGGTCCGCTAATTTTTTCTTGTAAGGTTTGAAAAATGATAAACAATACCGGAATTACGAAAACTCCCAAGATTGTTCCAATCAACATACCTCCTACAGCTCCTGTACCAATTGATTTGTTACCAACAGCTCCTGCTCCAGAAGCAAACATCAACGGCACTAATCCTAAAATAAAGGCGAATGAAGTCATCAAAATTGGACGTAAACGTGCTACGGCACCCTCAATTGCTGCTTCTACAATTGGAAGACCTTTTCTTCTTCTATCTAAAGCAAATTCGACAATCAAAATACCATTCTTCGCCAGAAGTCCAATAAGCATGATTAATGAAATCTGCAAATAAATATTACTATTCAATTTGAAGATAATCGAGAACAAATACGCTCCAGCCAATCCAAACGGAATTGAGAATAATACCGCAAATGGTAAAATATAACTTTCATATTGCGCACTTAATAAGAAATAAACGAAAACCAAACATAAAATAAAGATGAATATCGTTTCACTTCCAGAAGCTAATTCCTCACGCGTTAATCCAGAAAATTCGTAACCATAACCCGCAGGAAGATTTTCTGCCGCCACTTCTTGAATTGCTTTAATCGCATCTCCAGAACTATAACCTGGTTTTGGCGCTCCCGTAATCGAAATAGACGTAAACAAGTTAAATCTCGAAATCGATTCTGGTCCAAAAACTCTTGTCATTTTTACGAACTCCGTAATTGGCGCCATATTTCCTGCGCTGTTACGAACGAATATTTTATTTAATCCTTCTGTGTTAGCTCTGAATTCTGGAGCAGCTTGAACCATTACACGGTATTGTTTTCCGAATTTATTGAAATTCGAAGCATACAATCCACCATAATATCCTTGCATTGTAGAAAGAATCGTGTTTACAGAAACTCCTGCATCTTTCGCTTTCGCTAAATTAATGTCCATCATATATTGCGGGAAACCAGGATTAAATGGTGTTGTCGCATATTGAATTTCAGGACGTTCAGCAAGTTTTGCTAAAAATTCGTTATTTACTTTAAAGAACTCGGCCGTTGTATGTCCACCTTTATCTTGCAATTGGAATTCAAATCCACCACTTTGTCCAAAACCTTGAATAGTTGGCGGAGAAATAAAGAAAATACTGGCTTCACGAATACCGCTTGTTTTAGCAAAAAGCTGTCCGATTACATCATCAACACTTAAATCACGTTCATCCCACGGTTTCAATTTCACAATAACCATACTGTAAGCACTACCAGCTCCAGCGGTGAAGTTTTGTCCAACGATACGAAGTGTATTTTTAACTCCCGGAATAGTCTTCGCAATACTATCAACTCTTTTAGCGATTATATCAGAACGTTCCATAGAAGCTGATGGCGGCAAACTAATATTGGCGAAAACAGTTCCTTGATCTTCCGAAGGAACGAAAGCTGAAGGTGTAGTTTTCATCATATAAAATAATGCCAAACCTGCAAATAAAATAGAACCCAAAGCAATCCATTTTTTCACAGAAAGGAAACTTACGGAACGCTTGTATCTTTCAGTAACATTATCGAATGCAACGTTAAAAGAAGTATAAAAACGCTGTAAATAACTTTTATGTTTATGATCGTCTGCATGTGGTTTCAATAAAAGCGCACATAAAGCTGGACTCAAAGTCAAGGCATTTACGGCAGAAAGAATAATCGCAACAGCCAGCGTAATACCAAACTGTTTGTAGAAAACCCCTGTTGATCCTGTAATAAATGTTACCGGAATAAATACCGCAGCCATTACTAAAGTAATCGAAATAATCGCTCCAGAAATTTCGTCCATCGCGTGAATCGTCGCTTTTTTAGCCGATTTATATCCGTCATCTAATTTGGCGTGAACGGCCTCGACGACGACAATTGCATCATCGACGACAATACCAATGGCAAGTACCATTGCAAAAAGCGTCAATAAGTTGATCGTAAATCCGAATAAATTCAGGAAGAAAAATGTACCTACAATCGCAACTGGAACCGCAATCGCTGGAATTAAAGTTGACCTAAAATCTTGAAGGAAAATAAATACTACGATGAAAACCAAGATAAAAGCTTCAATCAAAGTATGAATAACTTTTTCAATAGAAGCATCCAAGTTTTCGTTGACATCCACCATAATGGTATATTTCATTCCTTTCGGGAAACTCTTCGCAGCTTCTTCAATTAATTTTTTAGAATTGATAATTACGTCACGTGCATTCGAACCTGGTGTTTGGCTAATTGCCATCGCTGCAGATTCTACACCGTTTGTTTTAATGGTTGAAGAATAACTTAAAGAACCTAATTCTACTTTTGCTACATCTTTAAGACGCAACATTTGCCCGTTTCCAACCGATTTTATAACAATATTTTCAAACTCTTGAGCGCTTGTTAAACGTCCTTTGTATTTGATTACATATTGAAAAGCTTGATTTCCGTTTTCACCGAATTTACCTGGCGCCGCTTCGATATTTTGTTCTGCTAAAGCTGCCGAAATATCACTTGGAATCAGTTTGTATTGCTGCATTATATCTGGTTTCAACCAGATTCTCATAGAATAATCTTTTGCACCAAAAACGGTCACATCTCCTACTCCAACTACACGCTGAATTTGCGGTACAAGATTGATCTTCGCGTAGTTCTGAAGAAACGTCTGATCGTAAGCTTTATCATCACTATATAAAGAGAAAATCAACAAGTTACTACTCTGACTTTTAGTAACGGTTACACCCGCTTGGGTTACCTCAACAGGCAATAAACTCGTTGCTCTAGAAACCCTGTTCTGAACGTTTACCGCTGCTAAATCAGGATTTGTTCCAACTTTAAAGAAAATTTTGATTGAGGCATTTCCGTCGTTTGTTGCTGTAGAAGTCATGTAAGTCATGTTTTCTACACCATTGATTTGCTCTTCCAACGGAATTACAATACTTTTCAATACTACGTCTGCATTCGCTCCAGTATAACTTGCCGCCACATTTACAGTTGGAGGCGCAATATCTGGGTATTGCGAAATCGGTAACTCAATTAGGCCTAAAACACCTAAGATGACGATAATAACAGATATTACCGTTGAGAGTACGGGTCTTTGTATAAATTTTTTAAACATTCTTTTTTATTTTAAATCGGCGTATACTGTTTCTGCACTTTGCTTTTGAGCTTTAATTTCAGTTCCTTCTTTAAGAGAAGCCACTCCTTCTAAAACAATCTCATCTCCTGCCTGTAAACCGCTTGTTACTACATAATAGTTTCCTGCTGTATTTTCTAGAACTGTGATATTAGCATTTCTCGTTTTCCCATCTTTTCCTAAAACTACAGCAAACATTTTATCTTGAAGTTCGAATGTTGCGCTTTGAGGAATAATGATTCCGTCTTTTACTTCTTTTGGAATTCTAACTGTAGTACTGCTTCCGCTTCTGATAATTCCTTTTGAGTTTGGGAAACGCGCTCTAACATTTACCGTTCCTGTTTCTGTATTGATTAATCCGTTTACGGTTTCAATATGCCCTTTTTCATCATAAGCAGAACCATCTGAAAGTACTAAAGAAACTGCCGGCATACTTTTTATTGTTTGGTTTAATGAAGCTCCTGAATCTTTAGTAAAATTCAACAAGGTTTTTTCATTCATGGCAAAATAAGCGTATACATTACCAATACTTGAAACTGTTGTTAAAGGTTCAGTTGTATTAGAACTTACCAAACTTCCTAAACGAAACGGAATCGAACCCACAACTCCATTAACTGGACTTGTAACTGTTGTATATCCTAAATTAACTTTAGCATTTACTAAAGCTGCATTTGCTTGCGCCAAAGAAGCCATTGCTGACTCATAAGTATATTGAGCAGATTCTAAATCATATTTACTGATGATTCCTTTTTCAACTAAAGGTTTTACTTTATTGACAGCTAATTTTGCTGAACTTACGTCTGCCTGAGCACTTTTTATACTTGCAGTTGCTGTACGAACTTGCTGCTCATATTCTGGAGCGCTGATTTTAAATAAAGGTTGTCCTGCTTTTACAACCGCTCCTTCATCTACAAAAATTTTATCGATGTAACCTTCAACTCTTGGTCGAATTTCTATATTTTGCTGTCCCTGAATACTAGCAGGAAAGTCGCTGTTTAACGTAGCTGATTCCTGTTGTAATGTCACAGTCTTATACTCTTTTATCTGTGGTGCTCCACCAGCCGCTTGAGCCGATTTATCATTTTTACCGCAAGATGCGATAATAAGTGATGCTGCGAGAATACTTAAAAATGATTGCTTCTTCATTGTGAAAAATGTGTGATTTATCTATTATATGACAACAAAAGAAATAAATTATAACAAACGAAAAATTTGAAATAGACGAAGAGCAAATAAGAATCGACAAAGATTAGTTAAGAACCGATGGTTTTTCTATAAATATTAAACAAGCGTTTAATTTTTGTCCCGTCGGCTCTAAAACACTTTTTAGAGGCTGTAAATCAAGGTTGGGCGATTGCTTAAAAATCCTATTCAAATAAAATGTAATATTGCCTTTAAAATCACAAATTACAATGTCTCCAAACTTTTTTAGACCCTACTTATTCACCGGATTACACATTCTTGGATGGTTTTTACTTGGGTATCTTATGTTGTTTTATATTCCATTGACATGGAATGTAGTACTTCCGTCAGCATTTTGGCTTTGGCAGAGTATTATACTATTTCTACTGATTGTTGTTTTTTATTCTACAGCAAAAATCATAGTTCCTAGAACCATTATAAAAGACAATACTTCGCTATTTTTATTTTGGGCATTTCTAGCAATTTTTACCATGCAGTTAATTGCTTATTTTTATACCTCACAAACAGATCTTCACTATCAAATTAGTAAGGCAATTGGTTTTACAAAATACAAAAACCCTTATTTTGACAATTACGTTTTTACACTGACGCTTTTAGTTTTAGGAATAAGTACAAGTTGGGCAATGTTACAATATTGGCAAAAAGCGGCGCAACACAAACAGAAATTGGAACAAGATAAAACTGTAGCCGAATTAGCAATGTTGAAAGCTCAGATAAATCCGCATTTTTTCTTTAATTCTTTAAATAGCATTTATTCGCTTACTTATACCGATATTGAAGATTCTCGAAACGCTTTGCACACTTTAAGCCGAATGATGCGTTACTTGCTTTACAGCACAGAAGAAAAAACGACCTTGCTTAAAGAAGCCGAATTTATGAGAGATTTTATCGCTTTAATGAAACTTCGTGCCAACAGCAAATTGACGATTACAACGGACATTCCTGAAAAAATACACGATTACCCGATTGTTCCGATGTTATTATTACCTTTAGTAGAAAATGCTTTTAAACATGGCGTTCATGCCACAGATAAAAGTGAAATTTACATCAAGCTTACGCAAAATGGAAGCAATCTGGAATTTGAAGTAGAAAATACTTTCTTCGAAAAAACAGCTGTTTCTGATGTAGGCGGAATTGGTTTAACAAACACCAAACGCAGATTGCAGTTGATTTATCCGAATCAGCATTTTATCTCATTTGGCGTTACCGATCACGGAACATATAAAATTAAATTGAAAATAAATCTAGAGCAATGACGGTATTAAAATGTATAGCAGTAGATGACGAACCATTGGCTTTAAAATTGGTTGAAACTTTTATAGAACAAACTCCTTTTTTAGAATTAATTACCACTTGCGACAATGCTGTTGAAGCTATGGGAATTATTCGTGAAACCAAACCAGATGTTGTTTTCTTAGACATCAATATGCCTAATTTAACCGGAATGGAATTGGCAAGACTGATACAAGATCAAGCTGGACCTTTACCGAAAATCATCTTTACAACAGCTTACAATCATTATGCTATTGAAGGATATAAAGTGAATGCGGTTGATTATCTTTTAAAGCCTTTTAGCTACGAAGAATTTCTACGCGCTTCTACTAAAGTTTTGCAATTGCATGAAGAATCTAACAATCAATTTCAAACGGTTACTTTAGACGATGAGTTTATCTTTTTAAAAGTAGAATATCAATGGGTTAGGATTTCATTAAAAGACATTTGCTATATAGAAAGTTTAAAAGATTATGTAAAAGTACATTTGGAAGATTCTCAAAAAGCTTTACTGTCATTGATTTCATTAAAAGCTTTAGAAGAAAAACTTCCGTCTTCAAAATTCATGCGCGTTCATCGCTCTTTTATCGTTTCATTAGATAAAATTAGCGCCATTAGTAAAAACTCCATTTTTATCGATAAAATCGAAATTACAGTTGGCGAACAATACAAAGAAGCCTTTAAAATCGTAGTCGATAAATGGCTGAAATAAAATTAGAATTACAAATATCATGGAAAAAAGATCAAACAAATATTATCTTACTTTAAGTCTAAAAGAATATGCAAATGGCGAAACCGAGCCTGCAAAAGAATTAGGAATTGAATTTGACAATCACGACGAAATTTTCGGAATTATTGACAGAATCAAAGACAAAAACATTTTTGCAAATGAATCTGAAGCCATTCAATTTGCTTTGGGACTAAAATTATTCAGTGAAATCAAAATAAAAAACCGCAAAAATCCACTTTTTGATGAATTAAATGAAGTTTTTCCTGTTTTTATGAAGAAGCTGAAAAGCCTTTAGAAATCCCTTTAAAAATAAGGCTTTAACCTGATTTTGATTTTAAATTTGAATATTAAATTATGGTTAGAAAAAAGATAATCTAATTCTTACTGGCAATATTTTGTAACAATTTCCCGTTCAAAATAATGCATGTCCCACTAAATGCTTTCCAAAAAGGAGTTTAATTTCTAATTTGAAATTTGAGGTACTTTATAAAAATGTACAAGTATTTAGGCAATCTTAATTGAAAATAGAATCTGAGAATTTTGTTTGAAGCTGACCATTTCATTTTTATGAATCTCTAAAATACAATCTTCACTTACGATTTGTTCGATAATGCAAAAATTATTTTTTAACCATTAAAAATGAAAGCATTATGATAATTCAAAAAACTTTTTTTCTTCTTGTTGGAGTTTTGGCGCTAAGCAGCTGTTCCAACAATGATAATGATGACAGTGCCAACACAGGACCAACTGGACCTCCTGTAGAAACAGGCGCTGCAAATACTACCTATCAGCCTGCATTTGCTGGACAAACACGTGCTGGAAGCATTCAAACTACTACAGAAATTGAATCTAAAGTTATCACCAACGGTTTAAGTGCTCCTTGGGGAGTTGCTTATCTTCCAGACGGACGTCTTTTAGTTACCGAAAAAGCAGGTAAAATAAAAATTGTAACACAAGCAGGTGTTATTGGAAATGCATTAACAGGTGTTCCAGCTGTTAATCCTGCCGATCAAGGAGGTTTATTAGGTATTTGTCTAGATCCATCATATGCAACAAATAGATTGATTTACTGGGCTTTTTCTGAAGCTGTTGCTGGCGGAAATATTACCGCTGTAGCGAAAGGAAGAATCTCTGATAACGAAACTGCAATTGAAAATGTAACTGTTATTTATCGTTCGAATACGCCAAACGCAAGTACACTACACTACGGAGGTCGTGTATTGTTTGATAAAACTGGAAATTTATTTGTTAGTATTGGTGAAAGATCTGTGTTACAAACACGTCCGCTGGCGCAAGCTGTAAATAGCAGTTTGGGTAAAGTTGTCCGAATTACAACTAGTGGGCAAGCAGCGCCTGGAAATCCAATTATTACTGGAACTGGTGCTTTACCAGAACTTTATTCTATCGGGCATAGAAATCCGCAAGGATTGGCACTTCATCCAACAAGCGGTGAATTATGGCAAAGTGAACATGGTCCAAGAGGTGGCGATGAAATTAATAGAATTACTGCCGGAGCAAATTACGGCTGGCCAACAATAACTTACGGAATTGAATATGGCGGGGCAAAAATTGGAGATGGAATAACACAAAAAGAAGGATTGGAACAACCCGTTTATTATTGGGATCCTGTTGTTTCGCCAAGTGGTATGACTTTTTACGCAGGAAACCGTGTTCCAGAATGGCAGAATAATCTTTTTATAGGCGCCTTAAGCGGACAGCATATTGTTCGTCTGGCTTTTAAAGACAATAAAGTCTCTGGAGAAGAAAGATTATTATCTAGCGAAGGACAAAGATTTAGAGATATTACACAAGGAAAAGATGAAGCATTATACGCCGTTACCGATCAAGGAAGACTTTACAAAATTGATAAAAAATAGAAATAAGTAGACTTGTTCATTATACTAGCCAAAAACGCCCCAGTAAAATGGGGCGTTTCGTATTTTTATAATTTTTGTTTCAGGTTTAAGGTTTAAAGTTAACGTAACGGAATAAAACGTGAAACTTAAAACTTGAAACAAAAAAACTAAGCTTTAGCTTTTCTTTTAACTGTACATCCAATTTCTTTGGTTTGAGTAATAGCTGGTTTTTGACCGCTTTTTAAAGACGCAATTACATCTTCTGCATATTTTACTTTTTCTGGTTTATTTCCTTCTGGGTCATTGTCGATTGCGCCAACATATTCAACAACATTTCCTTTTGAAGTTTTAGAAGCTATGAAAATATGAGGCGTACGTTTTGCTCCATATTCGTCTGTAATTTTTTGTCCTGGATCAAATAAATAAGGAAAAGGATATTTTTTCTCTTTTGCCAAATCTTGCATTTTACCAAAAGTATCTGCTGTAGAAGCTTCTGGATCATTAGGATTAATAGCAATTACAGGATATCCTTGTGGTCTGAATTTTTTATCTAAATCGATAATTCTTTGCTCATAACCTATTGCGTACGGACAAGTATTGCAAGTAAAAACAACAATATATCCTTTGGCATCTTTAAAAGTTCCGAATGAAACTTCTTTATTGTCTACATTTTTCAGTTTGAAATCTGGTGCTTTGTCGCCCGCTTTAAGTGTTACTGCATTTTGTGCTTGCGAAAGAAAAGCAGAAAATGCCAATGCTAATAATAAGATTATTTTCTTCATGGTAATTACAGTTTTTTATATTCAGTTAATAATTGTTCATAGGTAAATTCGCTTTCTACAAATTTTCTTTTATCATTTTTAATGAAAAGTGTCGCTGGAATACTTCCTGACCAAGACGGATCAATTCGATCAATAAATTGTTGTGGATCGCTTTCGTTTAAAAGAAAAACTTCATTTTTTAAATTCTTCTTTTTCACAAACGGAATTACATTCGATTCTAATTTCGATTTGAAATCAAGGCTTACTAATAAAACAGCTAATTTCTCAGATTTATGTTCTGCTTTCAACTTCTCAAAATGCGGTAGTTCTTTTATGCATGGCGCGCACCAAGTTGCCCAAAAATTAACCACGTAAGTGCTATCTTTTCCGTTTTTGATTCTTTCGTTGACTTGATTTATATTCAAAAGCTTTACGTTTTGATTGTATCCTTTAACTGAAAATAATAAAAAAAGGAAAAAAGAAATCTTTAAAAGTTTATTTTTCATAGACTTAAGAATCTTAAAATTTAATTTGTTTCTTACAAATATAAACTAATGCCGAATTAGATTTTGTTAATGAAAATTTAATGATTCTATTTTAAAGATGCTAAGGGGCTAAGATTCTAAGTTGCTAAGATTTATCAATAGTTCGTAGTGAATAAACTTAGATCATACTTTTGTCCTTTTTCCCATATAGTAACTGTACTCATTGTCAAAAGCATAACCTCTTTCATTAACAACTTTAAAGTGAAAATCATTCAGACTTTTTGATTTTATAACTTTTACTTCATTATTGATTGTTCTTATGAAATAGGCATATTTATCATCTTTTGCATAAAATGCATTGTCACATTCCAAATAATAAGTTCCGTCTAAACAGCCTTCTAGAATTTTAAAAGTCTGAGCATTTGCTTCTGGAATTATCTTTCCTTTAAAAAAAACATGATTCTTATCCATCGCTAGGTTTTGAATCAAATCTGGATACGGAATCTTAAATGATTGTAAATCTACATTTTCAATTAAAATTACATCGCCAAAATACAATTGATCATCAACTTGAATGTGATAATCATTGAGATGTTTTGCTTTGCTTAAATCAAAAGGCATTTTATCATTGTGACGATAATAATTTCCGTTTGAAAAAGTATATCCTTTCTTAATATCTACTACTTTAAAATCATCAGGTATAGCATCTTCTAAAACACAAAAACTAGTAAAAAAACTTTCTAAATAAATATGCTTTTTATCTTCAAAATAAACTGTCGAAGCAAATCCGTCATTATCGAATTCAGCATTTGTTGCCGTGATTTTGAATGTTTCGAAATCTATAATCTTATAAAACTTTTTAAAAACTTCACTATCATAACGAAGAATAAATTTGTTGTCTATGATTTTATAACCGTGTCCTAAATCTTTAATCATTTTTTCTTTTTTTATGATTGTCCCCAGTAAAATTCACAGTTATCAAAATTCAAATCCTTTAAATCATTTTCTTCAATTAAAACACTAAACACACCTTCTTCATTAAATCCGTTTTCACCTATTTGCAAAAGCACTATTTTATCTGAATTTACCATATCTAATATTTCTTGTTCTTGCGCTTGGCAATGCGTAAAGATTCCGAAGATTTTTGACGTTTCGCTTCCTTCAAAATAATCCCATAAAACACCGTCTTCGTTTGCATCATCTTCTTCGTATTCATCTTCTGGCTGACGATAACGGCTAGATAATTTCTCAGTCGAAGAAAATGCTAATTTTATTAAAACACCTTCAAAGAAATTATCTTCGTGGTCTTTAACAACTCTTTCTAATTCACTATTATCAATGTCGCTGTAAACTACTAAACCTTTATCTTCCATAATATCTGCAAAGAAAAATAAATGACCAGTTTTTGGTAAAAGTCCAGATTTGTCATGCGGAGCAATTTGCTTTAAATCTAATTGAGCGGCAAATCGCAAATCTTTTGGATATTCAAAATTTTTAGGAAGATCTGCAATTGGTCCGCCATAACGTGAATGTCCAAGCGGAATGTCTAAAGTTTCTGCTTTTACCAGCAAACCATCTTCTAAAAGTATTTCGGGCATTTTTAAACTATCTCCATAATAATGTTTCGTTGCAGGTCGTAATTCAATGATATCAAAAATTTCGTTTTTCATTTTATTCAAAAATTATAGTATTGATTTTGGCTTTTAAAATATTAAATGTGAAAATAAACAATTACTTGTAAGATTGCAATTACTTTATTGCTCAAAATCTAGTTTTTAGAGAAAAATGACAATTTGTTAAAATTACTAGTCATGTTTTTTTGACTAATTGACTTGCGATGAAATACGGCAGAACTTTGCAGAAAATAAAAGTCCAAGCGTAGATTTTAAAAATTATTTTTATGAAAATACTGTCGCTGTTATTAATCTTGATTTGCAGTGCAAGCTGTCAATCGCAAACGAATTCAAAAATGAGTGAAGAAAAAATAAATCCGTTATTATGTGATCCTGTTAGCGGAATGTGTGAAATGCCTATCGGCGAAAAATCAAATGAAACCACAAATATTTCAACAGAAAATAAACCAATAAAAATTGTTTATTATACAGATCCGATTTGTTCTTCTTGTTGGGGAATTGAACCTCAACTTCGAAAATTAAAACTTGAATATGGAGATTATTTTGAAATTGATTACAGAATGGGCGGACTACTTCCTGACTGGAGTTATAACAGCGGCGGAATCAGCAAACCTTCAGACGTTGCTCATCATTGGGATGAAGCTAGTTTACATTACGAAATGCCAATTGATGGAAATGTTTGGCTTGAAGATCCTTTAGATTCTTCTTATCCGTCTTGCATTGCTATGAAAGCAGCTCAGATTCAGAGCAAAGAAAAAGCTGTAAAATTTATGCGAATTCTACGTGAAAATTTATATCTCGAAAAAAAGAATATCGCTAAATGGGAAAACATCGCAGAAGCTGCAAAACTAGCAAATCTTGATGTTCAAAAATTAAAAAAAGATTATGACGGTGATGCAAAAAAACTTTTTCAGGAAGATTTAATTCTAGGAAAATCACTTGGTGTTAGAGGATTTCCAACTTTATTCTTTTCCGATGGAAATCAAAATCAATTGACGGTTTATGGTTCTAAACCTTATGCATCTTACGAAAATGCTTTACTAGCTTTATTTCCTGAAGCAAAAAAGAAGTATTTTAAGAATGAAAATTCATTGGCTCTTTTTGAGATTTTCCCAAGTTTGGCTCCAAAAGAATATGCCGTGATTTTAGATAAAACCTATTCTGAGGCTCAAATTATTTTGGAGAAATTATATCAGCAAGGTTTATTGGATAAAAAAACGATAAAGAATGGTTCGGTTTATAGTAGAAAATAATTGAAAGAATTTTAAATCTTGTTCCATCGGAACATTTGGTTGGTAGAAAAAATAAATGAGATTGTCGTTTCGTCCCGTAGGGACGTTTGAATAGAATAATTAAAACAATAATCAATAATCAGACGTTCCTACGGAACGTAAAACTGAATAACTATTTAATTTCTACCGACGAAATGTCCCGATGGGACAATATCTTTAGGTGATTGAGAAAAATGTTCCATAGGAACATTTCGTCGGTAGAAAAAAATATATACGTATTTTAGTTTCGTCCCTTAGGGACGTTTGGTATTACGAAATTGGTTCTTTAAAAATGTATTGATAATCAAATTCTATCTCAAATGCTTTCAATAATTTTTGATATTCATCCAAAAATGTTTCCTTTTTATGATGTTGTTCTTGATTTTCGATATATCGAATTACATTCTGAACATGGCTTCTTGAATACGAAAAAGCGCCATAACCTTCTTGCCAAGCAAAATTAGAGGATAATTTTTGGTCTTTAATCCATTTACTGGTTTCTGTTTTTACATTTTGAATTAGCGCTGAAATAGATTGTGTTGGACGCATGCCAATAAAAATATGAATATGATCTGGCATGCTATTTATACAAAGCATTTTATGATTATTGGATTGAATTATCCCTGTAATATATTGATGCAATCTCTCTTTCCATTCTTTTGCAATTAATCCTTTTCTATATTTTACTGCGAAAACAAATTGTATGTGTATTTGTGTATATGTATTTGCCATTGCTGATCAAACGTTCGTATGGAACGATAAAATTGTTGATTTTTTTGTATTCTACCGACTATATGTTCTTATGGAACATTTACTAATCATTCAACAAATTTCAAAAAAATCAATTATTTATTATATCCTTGAGAAGTCAACAAAATATCATTTTAAGTCAAAGTTTATAAAACAAGAAAACCACAAAAACTGATTTTTGTGGTTTTATAAATTATATATTTAAAATCTAAATCTCTTTCAAAATCAAATCTGCCACCACATCAATTGCTTGATTTATGATACTTTTCGAATCTCCTTTAAATTCATAACGTTTAGCAATATGTTGCTCTTTAAAAATAATATGTATAAAAATTGTTCCAACTGGTTTCGATTCGCTTTCACTTCCTCCAGGTGTTGTTAATCCGGTTAGAGCAACACAAATATCTGAATTCGCATAACGGTAAAAATGCTGTGCTATTAACTTGGTAACTTCAGCCGATTCTGCACTGTATTTTTCGATTGTTCCCCACGGAATCAATAACAAATCTTCTTTCATTGAAGTATGATAACACACAATTCCTCCTATTAAAATTCTGCCCGAATTAATAACCGTCGAAAATTCATAACACAATTTTCCAGCAGAAGCACTTTCTGCAAAAGATATTGTTAGGTTTTTCTCTATTAAGGCTTTGCAGCAGGCAGTTACTTTATCGGAAGCCATATCTTTTATGTTTAATTCAACAATTTTTTCTAATCAAATTTAAAATCTTTTAAAGTGAGAAATTTTATACAATTACTTTCTCTTGTTATATTATAAGTAACTGTTAATTATAGAACTATATTTAAAATTCTTGTAAGAACTTCGTTGTATTCGATTGTTAATTTTGTAAATACAGGTAAAATTTCAATTATGAAAGATTTACTTCTGTACAAATAGTAATCTAAAAATTTAGCATTATGGAAAAAGAACACAACCTAGAATATGGTCAGTACGATCCTGATTATATCGATCAAAATACGCTTGTTGACGGAACTTATTCTAATGAAGATCAATACAAACAAGATTTAAAAAAGCACGATAATAGAGAATTTGGAGAAAGCGATCCTGATTATTACGAACAAAATACGCTTGTTGATAATGACAATTATGCACGAGATGAAGATCCGTATCAGTATCAGGAAGAGTTTATTGAAGATCCAAAACATCCGTTAGGAGATTTTGAACCAAATACTACAATTCGTTCTGAAAATATTCCGAATGAAGAGAGAATTATTAATGAAGATGATGCCATCACAAACGATGATACAGAAAGTGATTTAAACGATGATTACGATCCAGATTTGGATTCTGAAAGTGACACGGAAAGAGATAGCGATCTTGACGATGATGAAGAATTAGACGATTTTGATGCAGAACATTATCCAGAAAATCACCCGAGAGAATAACCAAAATTTCGTAAATTGTAAAATCTTAGTTTATGGCTTTAGGAGTTCAAATTTTCTGGCTTTTTGTACTGGCAATTCCAATTGCCTGTGTGAGCTGGACAGTAACGCATGAAGAGATTTTTAGAGAACCTCACGAATGGTGTGTCAGACATTCTAAAAATGACAGATACATAGTGTCGCGAAAGTTCTTTTACCTCTTTACGTGTGAGTATTGCTTTAGCCATTATGTCACAATTGCTTTTTTGATTCTTTGTGATTATAAACTTTTGTTAAATGATTGGCGTGGCTATATTTTGGCAGGGTTTTCTCTAGTTTTTATGGCAAATGTATATATGAGTCTTTTCGCTTTGTTACGTCAAGCCATTAAAAAAGAAAAGGTTGAAATCGAAAAAATCGAGAGTGAAACCGAAAATGAAATTAATAAGAAATAAAACAAGTATAATTAAATAAATTAACTATCATGGAGAATTTAAATTTTATAGATCCATTATTACACGGAATTACACCTCAGAACAAACCGCTTAATCTTTCTGTAAAACAAATGGTATGCGCAGGAGTTGGTGCCTTAATTGCATCGGCTGTTTTGAAAAAAACGGGACACGTAAAAGCCAGCGCAGTTGTAGGCAGTATTGCATTGCCAATCTTAGCTTCTGCTGCCTATAAAAAATACGCTGAAGTTACAAAAGAAAAAAACGATGCTAATGCAAGCAGCGGTATCGAATACAATCATTAAAAATCAAACTTATACCATAAAAAAAGAGCGCTTATTAAAGCGCTCTTTTTTTATGTAAAATTTAAAATGCCTTTTTAAGAAATATTTCCTTCAACCCAATTTAGCGCTTTATTAAAATCCATTTTTTTATAACCGCGAAATTCGCCTGGAACGATAAAACTGAATCCGTTTGTAAATGAAATAATTTCTTCAGTATCTGTAATAATTGCGGCTCTGTTCCATTTTCCTAAATGTTTTAATCCTAAAAGAGCGTCTTGCAGCCACGCACCTGCAGTAAAATTTTTAATATCTGTATCTAAAACCAGTAAAAAATTAATTTCGTTTGTTTGTTTTACTAAATGTTCAACAGCTGGAACAACAGCAGTCAAAAAATCTTCTTTTGTTACTTCTGCTAATGCTCTAAAGGCAACAATATTATCGGTTGTATCTATTTGATGTATCATAATGCGTAATACTTAATTTGAGTTATTTAATGAATTCTAGTTTTATCATTTTTAGAATGTCTAAAACCATATCAAATATACTCATTATCAAATAGATGTGATTTACATTTAACTATTCGTTTATTATATTTTTTAAAGGTTCTGAGGTTCTAAGTTGCTAAGGTTCTAAGGTTTTTTGATTTTGATTTTTTTGTGAATTTTATTAATCCGCATTTTATACTGTAGAGATGCACTGCAGTGCATCTGACCCACTATACTAAAAAACTTAGAACCTTAGCAACTTAGAACCTCAGAACCTCAGAACCTCAAAAATAAAAGCCTGTTTCTTCCGAAACAGGCTTTTGAAAAAAATAAAAAAATAAACTAACACACAAACTTAATTGTATCCTTGGTTTTGTTTGAATTCTTTAGTCACGTCTATTGTTGACTGCGGAATTGGGAATACTCTTCTGTAAGGTTGTGAAGCTGCTTTTGCAGTTCCAGCAAGATCGAATGTTCCAAAACGAATCATTTGTGGTCTTCTGTACAATTCCCAGTATAATTCAAAACCAATTTCATTGTATAAAACCGTTTGATCTATTGCTGTTAAAGCTTTTCCAGGAACACTTCCAAATAATGCTTCTCTTTTTCTGCTTGTACGCAATTTGTTTAAATCTTCCATCGCTAATGCTGAATTTCCTTTTCTGAAGTACGCTTCAGCTCTCATCGTGTAAATTCCACCTAAACGGAATAAAGGAATATCAACATTACTATTTCCGTTCCCTCCTTCTGGATCAAATTCATATTTAAAAATACGTGCTCCTTGGTTGATTTCATTTTGAGCAAAAACCGCTTGAGCAGGATTTTTGAAAGTTAAAGATGGCGTAAAATCCATTCTTGTTGTAGTACTTTTTTCCATGTATAATGGAGAAACTTTAATACGTCCGCCAACCATTTCTAAAGAACCTGATTGCAATAAAATTGGTCCGTATTGTGGTCCATATTCGATTCCTCTGTTAAAGTGAAACCAAGGTAAATTTGCACTTTTAGGAACAATATCTGTTGCTGGAACACTTACATCTGTTCCGTCATTTTTAAACCAAGTTCCATCTGCATATTGATATTTTTGCTGGAATCTCGGATCATCATGATTTCCATTCCATGTTGCAAAAAACTCTGGAGTTGTACAAGCAGCATTTGTTCCTCTGTTTGCAGCAGAAGTTCTTTGGTTACGCTCCATACATACATAAGCAAAACTGTTTGAACCGTTTCTGATGTAATCTATCTTTTGAGAAATAGCAAAAATCAATTCTTTTCCTTTTTCATTATCTCTTGCAAAGTTTTTGAAATAATCGCTTTCTAAACTATATTTTCCAGAATTAATCAATAATGAAGTATAATAAATTACACGATCCATGTCTGTTCCTGAACCTGATACAGCCGCTTCATTAAAATTGAATGTTGAAGAAGCATTTAAACGGTCTTTAAAAACAGCACGATTCAAATACATTGTACTTAAGAAACCGTAAGCCGCTTCTTTTGTAAATCTTCCGTGGTGTGTTTGCTGTGTTCCCATTTCAGCCAAATCTGGAATAATCGCTTCAACGTCAGCAATTAAAACATCGATTTGTGTATCTGCTTTTAAAATCTGTAATGGCGCATTCGGGTTCATCGGATCTCTGTATGGCGCTTGTCCGTACAAATCTAATGTTGTGTATAAATAATACGCTAAAAGTCCTTTTGCTTCTGCTAAAAATAATTTTTTCTGCGGAATTGAACTTTCTTCAATTGATTGAATTGCTGTTAGAGAACGCGTAATTCCGTTCGTCAATTTATTCCAGTTATCCACTACAACGGCGTTATCTGATTTCCATGTAAACTCGTGCATGTCTCTCCATTTTCCACCATCTCCCCAGTCACTACCACGAGTTGGCAAAATTGCTTCATCTGTAGAATATTCCTGTAAGGAAAAAACTCCTCCATGATCTACAAATGTTCCGTCTCCTAAACGATCGTAAGCAGCTGCTAAAGCTCCAGCAGGATTAGAAGTATCACCTCCTAAAACCTCATCCAAAACTACTTCGTCAAGATTTGTACAACTTGCAAAAAGCCAGATAAAAGAAAATATTGCTAAGGTTTTTATATTAAAAATAGTATTTGTCTTCATAATAAATTATAGTTTTAAAGTTGCTCCAAAACTGAATGTTCTAGAAGTTGGATAACTTGCATAATCGATACCAATTGATTGATTACCTCCATTTGATTTTGGACTGTTGATTAACGGATCGTAACCTGTGTAATTTGTAATGGTAAGTAAGTTTTGACCTGTAACGTAAAGTGTTAATCCGTTGATCCAGTTTAATCCTTTTAAGTCGAAATTGTAACCAATACGAGCTGTATTTAAACGGATGAAATCAGATTTTTCTAAGAAAAGCGTTGACAAAAATGGTGAGTTCGTCGGGTTTGCTCCAGACTCATAATAACCCGTTGCAACGTTACGATCAGACGCTAAGTTATTAATATTTAAAGCATTTAAACCTGTATTATTCAATAAATAACCGCCTGTTTGTCCGATGATAGAGAATGAGAATGTAAAGTTTTTATATCTCATATCACTATTCAATCCGTAATAGAAAGTTGGAAGAGCGCCTTCAATAATAATTCTATCGCCGTTGTCAATTTTACCGTCTCCATTTTGATCTTTAAAAACGTTTGCTCCATTTGCATCAAAACCTGTGTGCTCTAACAAGTAGAAAGATCCAGCAGAATATCCGCTTTTGTAAATATTTGCATTTACTCCAGATTGTCCAGGTCCTGAAATTGTTCCCGTTAAAATTTCTGAAACCGGAAGATCTTCAATTTTGTTGTTTAAAGTCGCACCGTTTACGTCTACATTCCAAGTAAAATCTTTTGTGTTTACGATTTTTGAACCTAACATAAATTCAAAACCTTTATTGATGATTTTCCCGTCAATATTTGTCCAAATTGTTGTTGTTGGACTTAAAGCTTGCGAAGGAACATTTAAAATAGCATCTGTAGTTGTTTTATTGAAATAATCTAAAGTTCCGTACAATTTATCATTCCATAAATTGAAATCTAAACCTAAGTTATATTGTGTAACAACTTCCCATTTCAAATCAGGATTTGGAGTTCTGTTTACCGAAACACCGTTTACTAAATTCAAATCATCGTATAAATAATATCCGTCAGCTCCAGATAATGAATAACTTGCTTGCGTAATTTTATTTTCAACTTCCTGATTTCCTGTTTGTCCCCAACTCGCTCTTAATTTTAAATTTTGTAATGAAGATGAATCTTTAAAGAAACTTTCGTTAGCAATATTCCATCCTAAAGCAAATGATGGAAAATAACCGTATTTATTGTTTTTACCAAAACGAGTCGATCCGTCACCTCTCATAGAAGCTGTTACAAGATATCTGTTATCGAAACTATAATTTAATCTTCCGAAATAAGATTGTAACTCATTTTCTTGAGCATAACCTGTTGTTCCAGATTGTGTTCCAGCAAATCCAGGATTAATTGATGGTGGTACACCAACTCCTTGCTGAGAAATTCCGTCGATACTGAAAGCTGTTCCAGATCTTTCAAATTTTTGGTATGAAAAACCAGCTAAAGCTTCAATTTTATGTCTATCTAAATTTAAATTGTAAGTCAAATAATGTTCAACCAAAGAGTTTTTAGAATCTAAATTATTTTGAACATATTTCCCTTTTGGATTCAAGTCAGTTAAGTTTGGAAAAATAGTAGTATTTCTTTCTGACATAGAACGATCGATACCCAAATTCAATTTATACTCTAATCCGTTGAAAATTCTCAAAGAAGCTTCAAAATTTCCTAAAACTCTCAAAGTACGAGTTTGGTCAGTATAAATACTTAACAAATACGCTGGATTGTAGTGCGCATTCATATTAAAGTTGGTATAATTTCCATTAGCATCAAAAACTGATCTTGTTGGATTCGCCATTAAAGTATGTACCAATAATTGTCCGTTAGAACCTCCGTCATCACTTGTTGGAACTCCATCATCTTTAGTTTCACTTGCAGTAAGATTAAATTTCAATTTCAAACGCTTATCATCTAAAAATGATTCAGCAGCATTAATTCTTCCTGTCAAACGTTTAAAATTGCTGTTTCTAATAATACCTTCCTGATCCAATTGCGAAACAGATGCATAGTAATTTCCTGATTGCGTTTGTTTAGAAAAAGCTAAAGCGTTACTTTTTGTAATCGCTTGTCTAAAAATTACATCTTGCCAATCTGTATTTCCACCGTGATCAAAAGCTTTATCTTTAATTGCATTTCTATATTCGCCAGCACTTAAAACATCTAATTTATTTGCTACAGTAGAAATTCCTAAAGAAGAATCAAAAGTCAAAGTTCCATCTCCTTTTGCTCCTTTTTTAGTCGTAACCAAAACAACTCCGTTAGAACCTCTTGCTCCATAAATGGCAGAAGCAGAAGCGTCTTTTAAAACGGTAATAGATTCGATATCACTATTATTCAAAAAGTTTAATGGATTTTTAGCTGCAGAACTTCCAAATCCAACATTTGTTCCAGAAGGACTCACATCGTCATTAGACAACGGAATTCCATCGACAACAAACAAAGGCGTACTTCCACTTCTAATAGAACCAACTCCTCTAATTGTTACATTTACTCCAGCTCCAGGCTCACCGCTTGTACTTACAACACGAACACCCGCCACTTTTCCTTGAATCAAATTATCTGGAGAAATACTCACACCTTGCTTAAAACTTCCAGCTTCTAATTGCGTAACTGCTCCAGTAACATCTTTTTTAGATTGTTTACCGTAACCCACAACCAAAACCTCATTAAGTTCAGATGTATTTGGTTCTAATTGAATTGTCATAAAAGTAGTTACCGCAGGAAGTGTTTTTGTTTTATATCCCATATAAGCAACCTCAAGTGTTTTTCCTTCTCCAACTGTTAGTTCGAATTCACCGTCAAAATTAGTAACAGCAGCATTTGAAGAACTTGTTTCTTTTACAGTTGCACCTGGAATTGGCACATTGTTTTCGTCAACGATTTTTCCTTTCACTTTAATTCTATCGGCAGCTTTTGTATTGGTAGTTTTTGGAGCCGCTGCTTTCTGAATTAAAACTAATTTGCCATTAATATTATAATTGAAATTAGCTTTTTTAGAAAGATCATTCAAAATTTCTGTAATAGATTCGCCATTATAATTTACCGCATACGGAGTATTATCCGCGATTACAGCTTGACCGTAACTGAATTTATAATCAGTTTGCTGTGTTAATTTTGAAAAAATAGAAACAAGGGTAGCTTTTTCTATTTTATTGTTTATTTTTGACTCTTTTAATACAATAGTTTTACTGTAACCGCTCTGAAAGGCAAGTAAAGCCAGAAATAAAAAGACAAAACTTTTTAGATTTAAATAAGAAGGTTTAAAATACATGATTTAAGTAATTGTTTTTACGATGCTTAGTTATTAATAGCAGTTGTTCCAGCAACTGCTTTTTTTGTTTTTAATCCACTTTTACTATTTCGCCATAGACTTTGAATTTTAGGTTTGTGATATAATTTATTTGTTCCAAAACATTTTCTAATGTTGCGTCCTTCTTGATGAATACCGTTAACGGCGTTGCTAATACGTGTTCATTATTATATTGAAATGAAACTCCGTATTTATATTGTAAAATCGTAATTACTTGTTTTAGTGTAGTTTGATCGAGCATTACATCTTCATTATACCAATTCACCAAAAAAGCTTTATCTGCCATTTGTTTTGTCAGTTTTTGAGATTCAAACAAAGCTTCTTGATTCGGAACTAAATCGACACTTTGTCCTTTTCCAGAGACATTTACTTTTCCTGTTACCACAATTACTTTGCAGTTTAATTTTGATAATTGAATGTGAAATGAAGTTCCGACAACGCGCGTTTGTATTTCACCAGAATGAATAATAAACGGATGCTGTTTGTCTTTTGCCACTTCAAAAAAAGCATTTCCTTTTAATAAAGACACCGTTCTTTGATCGCCGTCAAATTTTTCAGGATACTGAAATGAAGAGTTTGCTGCCAGATAAATTTTCGAACCGTCACTTAATTGGATAGATTTGGGAATCGACGAAGTATTAAATGTGATTTGTTTTTGGTTTAAAACATTTGGTCTCAAGAAAAATCCTAAACCAAGTAGAAAAAGTATGCTGGCAGCTGCCATATATTTTAAATAAGGATTGAAGTTTTTCTTCTTCCCTATTCTAAGTTGAATTTCGTCATAAATATTTTGAGATGCATCTTCTGGATTTCCTAATACACTTTCATCCCATTTTGAATTTTGATATTCGCTAAAAGCAAAATCATTTAATAAAGTTTCTTCTGCCTGTGAAGTTTTTTCTCGCGAACTTTTATCAAGCAAATATTCTAAACTATGTTTAATTCTTTTTATCATAATACTTATTGTTATAGATAAGTACTAGAAACTTAAAATCGTACTATCGCCAAATATTATGAAAACGTCAAGCGAAAGTTATCTTAAAATTTTTGATTGAAAATAATAAATGGAGCCAGCCAAGCCAAGTCTTTTAAGCCTTCGCGAAGTTGTTTTACAGCAGATGAAATCTGATTTTTTACAGTTTGTTTAGAAATTCCAAGTTCGTCTGCAATTTGATCAATCGACATATCTTGAAATTTATACATCAATAAAACTTCTTTTCTCTTTTCTGGAAGTTTGTCTAATAAAGAATAAAGCAAATCCATAACTTCTGGATCAATAGAAGAAATATTATCAATAATGTAGTCTTCGAATTTTTCTTCTAAAATAGTCTTATCAAACCGATTATTTTGATAATGTTTGAAAACCTGATTTTTTACGGCACGAAACAAAAAAGGTTCAATCGCATTAATATTCAGTTCTTCTTTTCTTTCCCACAAATCAACAAAAACATCCTGAACAATATTCTGCGCCAAGTCTTTATCCTGAGTCATCGTATAAGAAAAGGCATTGAGCTTTTTCCAATATTCGTTATACGTTTTTTCAAAAATTTCAGGATTATTCATAGGGTACTATCTGGCTTTTTAGTACTGTAAAATAATAAAATGAAAGCCCAATGTTTTTTGCGTCAAGGTTATTTTTAAATTAAGAAATAAATACTTTTGATGTAGAAATACTACTTTTTAGCGCCAGAAACACGAATCAATTTGTAATTTCTTCTTTTTAAAATAACACACAAGTCAAGTACTGCATTTAACTTAGTAACTTTCAAAATGCAATTTTCTTTTGATGCGTCCCACTCAAATAGTATCAATTACATTTTAGAATTATGAAACAATTTTTGTTCACTTTACTTCTTGCCGGCGCTGTGCATTCAGGTGTTCAGGCACAAAACGACAATCTAAAAATCAATCAGCTTCAAGTCATCGGATCGCACAATAGTTATCGCCATGCTATTGAAAATGATTTGTATAATTTAATTCAGGCAAGAGATACATCTCGCTCGCTTAAAGGTTTGCAATACACACATATTAGTATTACAGATCAATTAAATAAAGGTTTGCGCAATTTAGAAATTGACATTTTTGCTGACGCGAAAGGCGGAAAATATGCGCATCCAAAAGGTCTGGATATTGCAAAATCTGAAGAAACTTACGATCCAAACGGACTAATGAAAAAACCAGGTTTTAAGGTTTTTCATATGCCAGATATCGATTTTAGAACTTCTGCTTATACTTTTGAAATTTGTCTTCAAGAATTAAAAAAATGGTCTGACGCCAATCCGGGACACGTTCCTGTTTTCATCACTTTAGAGCCAAAAGATGGCGATGCTAATTTTTTCGGAACAAAACCAGAAGATTTTACCGCAGCTGTTTTTGATGAAATGGATAAAGTGATTCGCAAAGAATTAGGAAAAAACAAACTGATTACGCCAGACATGGTTCGCGGAAAATATAAAACACTCGAAGAAGCAGTTCTGCATAATAACTGGCCAACATTAAAAGAAGCAAAAGGAAGATTTTTGTTCCTTTTAGATAACAACGGCGCAAAAAGAGATTTGTACGCATTGAATCATCCGTCCCTTAAGGGACGCGCCGTTTTTATTAATGCCGAGCCAGGAAAACCAGAAGCCGCAGCTTTATTCAGAAATAATGCAGAAGATCCGGAAATTGAAGAATTGGTTAAAAAAGGTTATTTAATAAGAACCAGAGCCGATTCTGATACCAAAGAAGCCCGTGCCAATGATTATTCACACTTTGAAGCAGCAAAAAAATCAGGAGCTCAAATCATCACAACCGATTATTATCTGCCAAGTACGTTCTTCAATTCTCCGTATCAAATTAAATATGATGATGGAAGTTATGTTAGAAATAATCCTGTAACTGCGCCTTAAGTTTTTTTCTTAACCGCTAAGAATTTTACCGCAAAGAGCGCTAAGGTTTACGCAAAGTTCGCTAAGATTTTTTAAGTATGATTTATAATCAAAAAAGTTCGCAAAGCAATATAGATAAAACTTTGAGAGCTTTACAATTTTTAAAATCTTTTACAAAAAACTTTGTGTCCTTTGCGAAAAAAACTTTGCGCTCTTTGCGGTAAAAACTCACCGTAAAGCTTTGAGAACTTGTTTATATTATAAACTTCACTCAAAATCTTTGTGCTCTTTGCGAAAAATCTTTGTGTCCTTTGCGTTAAAAAAACAATGCCAAATTCATTCAACGTTAAAAACCATGAATTCAAAATTTAAAATAATTGCTCTTTTTTTTATTCTCAATTATACAGTTTCAGCACAAAAAGTAAAAAACCTCAACGGAACACAAGTTGCCTTTTTATCTGATGTGCATTTACAAGATTTATTTGGAGGATTTTCAGATTCTGATTATAAAGGAATTCTAAACCCGAAAACTGGAGAATATGCTTTAGTGCGAACCATGTCTTCACAGCTTCATTCAACAAGAATTTTCAATGAAAATTATTTTGCCTTTATTGCTGCTTTAGAAGATATAGCCAAGCGAAAAATTAAATATGTAGCGCTTCCAGGAGATTATACAGACGACGGTCAGCCGATTCACGTTCGCGGATTAGCACGAATATTAGAACAATACACCAAAAAATACGGAATAGAATTCTTCATCACCACAGGAAATCATGATCCAGTTGGACCTTTTGCACAAGAATCTGGAAAAGAAGATTTTTTAGGAAAAGAAGGTAAAAGTCAGCCCATTTATAGCAAAGACGGCATGTATAAGCCAAATTTGAACATCGAACAGCCAGTAATTGTTACAGCCGATATTGCTAAAATGGGTTATTTAGGAATTACCGATCAACTTCAGAATTTCGGATTTCATCCAAATAAAAAATACAAATTTTGGGCAACACCTTTTTCTAATTATTCAAGCGAAAATTACTCTTTTGAAAAAGCATTAGAAAGTGCAAAATTGACCAACCGTGTTTATGAAGTTGCGGCAGGTTATGAAGTGCCAGACGTTAGTTATGTCGTAGAACCCATTGACGGACTTTGGCTAATGGCAATTGACGGGAATGTTTATATTCCGAAGAAAAATGCTTCTACCGAAAAAGATTCTAAAAATTACAACGAAGCCAGTACGGGTTATAATAATGTGCTCTCGAACAAAAAACATCTCATAAAATGGGTTGAAACCATTTCGGCGGAAGCCAAAAAACAAGGAAAAACCTTGATCGCATTCAGTCATTTTCCTATGATTGATTTTAATGATGACGCTTCTGCCGAAATCAAAGAATTATTGGGTCCAAACAAATGGCAGTTAAATCGTGTTCCAGTTGAAGAAGTCGCACAGGTTTTTGCAGATGCGGGATTGAAAATTCATTTTGGAGGTCATATGCATATTAATGACACGGGCGTGAGAACTTCTGCAAAAGGAAATACTCTGGTTAATATTCAGACGCCATCGCTTGCCGCTTATATTCCTGCTTATAAATTATTGACTTTAAAAAAAGATAATATTGTTGATATTCAAACCATAACTATTGATAATGTTCCGCGATACGATGAATTGTTTGATTTGTATAAAATGGAATATCAGTTTTTACAAAGTCAAAACATGCAGGACATTTGGAATATCGATATTTTAAAAACAAAAAACTATCACGATTTTACCGATTTCCATTTGAAAGAATTAGTTCGTCTTCGTTTTCTAAAAGACGATTGGCCTTCTGCTTTCAAAGATTTTATATTGAATGTTTCTGCGAAAGATTTATTGGTTTTAGCGAATATACAATCGGATAAAGATTTTGATTTTATATTAAAAAATAAAGAACAATTTCAAAAAGAATGGAATGAAGCCGAAGCAAAATCTGAAAAAATCTTAACTCAAAACAATTTCAAAAAAGACAATTTTAATTGGACGGGCTATGATCTTTTGGTAGATTTTTATCGTTTTAGAAGCGCAGATGAATTGGCTTTGGCTGATGTTGGAACTCAAAGAGCGAAAGAATACAAAGTTTTGTCTAATTTGTTTTTAGAAGATTCAAAAGCAGATCTTTCGAAAGATAATCCATTGCAAAAACAAATGAAATTATTCTTGATTATCTTCAATAAATTCATGCATGAAGTTCCAGCAGATCATTTTTCTGTTGATTTGAAAAATGGTGAGATTAAAAGCTTGAAGTGATTTTTTTTCTGGATGTTTTTTTTTAAACGCAAAGGGCGCAAAGGTTTTACGCAAAGTTCGCAAAGTTTTTTTAAAGCTAAATTTTATAAATAAAAAAGTTCGCAAAGCTTTATGTTTTTAGCTTTGAGAACTTTGATTTGTAAAATCTTACTCAAATACTCTGCGAACTTTGCGTAAAACCTTTGCGCCCTTTGCGTTAAAATTCTTTAGTTAAAAAACATTCAACAATAAAAAAAAGGCCGTCCATAAAGACAGCCTTTTCATTACATTAAAAACCTAAAAATTTAATGTACTTAAAACCATTATGGCAAATGGGTTATTTTTTAATAAAACGTTTAATAGTTTGTTTACCATCTTTCTCAAAAACAATGAAATAAATTCCTTGTCTCAAATTAGAAACATTCAAACTATTATCATTTATTTTTTGTGAGGAAACAGTAGATCCGGTTTGAGAATCTACAATTTTCAAATTACCGTTTGAAACATCAGTGGTAAAAAACAGGGTTTCAGAAACAGGATTTGGATAAATGTTTAATGCAGTTTCTCTTTCCGTTTCTTCTTCAATAATTGTAGAAGAAACTGGTGCTCCAGCTCCTACTTTTGTAATTCGAATCCAGTTGATGTTCATTCCAGTATTCTGAATATAGATTCCGAAATTATAAGTTCCTGCATTTACATTTACCGTTTGTGTAACCGTTTGCCAGTTTTGCCATCCTCCAGTATTCGGAATATCGACGTTTCCTAAAATGATAGTTCCGCCATTCAAATCAGACGATAATCTTCCGCCTGTAACACCACTTGCAACACGATATTCAATTAAATAAGAACCAGTTGTTGGAAAATTAATGTTATTATACGCCAACCAATCGCCCGTTTCAGTATATCCTACGTTTGAACCTCCGCCAGTATCTGTCGTGGCTTCAACCTGAATACCGCTCATTGCGGAATAATCTTCTGCCTGAATTAAAGTTGATGTTTGAGATGTCGTTGTCGCAATCAGTTTCCATTGCCCACAGGTTTGATTGTTGTTATCCCATTGCTGCACAATAGCACCAGAAGCTGTGCTTGCTCCAGCTACCTCAACAATTCTTCCGCTGTGACGGGCCACAATTTTATAGAATCCGTCTCCTGTCGCAACTAATATAAATTGTTGATTCGTTGTTCCGTTGTATGGATATTGTTCAACACGGGCACCATTTGCTGTATTAAAACCATTGACGTCCATTGACTGACCGCTGTGATTGGCGATAATCTTATACATTCCGTCTCCTAAATGTGTAAAAGTAAATTTCTGATTGTTTGCAGAATTAAGGCCACCTTGATTAATTCCAGATCCATTTGTCATACTTGCATTCCAAACATCCATGTACAAACCACTATTTCTGTTTTGTAAAAAGAAAGTCTGGTTTCCTAAAGTTGTTATTCCGTTTGCAATGATTCGAATCGAACTTACTTTATCATTCCACGTTGCATTTAAACAAGAATTATCAGAATTGATTACCGTTGAAGTTCCCGTGAAATTATCATCCTGATATAAAATGGCTTGATAACCTTGTGTAATTCTCAATGAAGAAATATCATCATTTAAAACTCCTAAAGCATTTAATCGAGCTAAGTTGTAATCTCCAATTGTTAATCCGCCTGAGAAACCTGTGTAATTACAATCTTTGTAAACGGTAATTACATCTGTTGACGGACTTATATTTCCTCCTGGCGGAATTGTTCCTGTAATCGAATAACTTCCAATAGAACCATATGCCGAATAACCACCGCTGCCCACATTTCCTGCTCCATTTCCATCAACTCCGATAAAGTATTTTCCAGCTGGAAGATTCACATTCATAGATGCATTCAAAGCAAAAGGATCAGAGTTCCAATACGTTCCCATTTCTGCTCCTGCAGCATTATATAATCGAATCAATAAATGCAGATTTCCATCTCTGCTAACTGTATTGGCGTTTATAGAAACATTTCCGCCACCAGTCGTAAAAGTGAAGAAATCATAATCGGCTTCACTAGAAATAATGCCATTTTTCTGATTGATTTGTCCGCTTGTGTTATAATCTAAAGTGGCAGCAGAAGCAGTGTTGTTTCCGTAATCATCACCACGATATCCTACTCCAAATTTAGCGCTTGCAATAATGGCAACATCGTCTTGTTTGTTGTTGGCATTATTGTATTCTCCTTTACTCCATTGAACAACAGGTCTGTAGTAACCAGCTCCCATAATTGGCGCCCAAGAAGTTCCGTCTAAACCAAGAAAATAATCTTCGGCTGGACTTGTTCGCCCGTCGTGTCCAAGATCAAAAGTATGCCCAACTTCGTGTGAAGATGCATCTCCACCAGATTTTCCAGAAGTAATAAACACCCAACACGGAACATCATTATCCCAATTAAATGAACCAATATATGCAACGCCTCCTGCGCCTGGAGCTGCAGTATTCGTTGGAGTAACTACTACACGCATTCTTCGGCTTTTTGGGTACGAATTAAAAACGGCTTCATTTGTGGTAACATTTACATTAAAAGGACGATAATCTTCTGAAACTACTTCCCAATGCTGTTGTACCGCTGCATCATTCATTCCTGAAGGAGCTGCATTAATAGCATTTCCGTTGTTCCAAAGATTTCCTGCTGGCATATAATAGCCATCAAAATCCAGCATGATACATCCAGCTGCTCCTGGTAAACTTTGTAAATCTAATAAAGCTGGGGCAATTGCTGTTGCAGTTGTTTTAGCGGTTGTATTTTCTTTCGTCGGTACATTTTTATAATCGATACAAACTAAAGTATTGATATCGACTTTTTTGACGAAAGCATTTCCCTGAGCATCAGAAAAATATTTGTAGGCTTCTTTTGTTTTCTTTAATAAAATATGACCTTCTAAAGACTTTTCTTTCACTTTAATATAAAAGGAAGATTCTTCAATATTTTTAATTTCTCCAATTAAAAATTCGCTTGAAGCATTCGATTCTTTGTAATTTATTTTTCCATTGAAATTTGAATTTTCTGCCTGAAGCAAAATTGTTTTTTCTACACTTTTTGAAGTGGTTGAAGTAGTCAATTCTTTCTTTAAAGTATTCATAAAAGACTTACTCGAACCTAATGAAGTCTGGGCAAATGCAAAACTTCCAAAAATTAAAAATACGAGCAGACTTAAACTAAATCTGTAATTGTTTTTCATATGATTTGGGGTAAAAGGGTTACGAAACAATTTGTTGGATAATTAACCGCAAAGACGCAAGGTTTACGCAAGGTTCGCAAAGCAATAAATGAACTTTGAGAACCTTACGTTTTCTTTGTGTTCTTTGTGATTAAATCTATTTTTTAATAAAACGTCTTACCGTTTTGATTCCGTTTTTTTCTACTGAAATCAAGTAAGTTCCCGTTTTTAAAGTCGAAATATCAATACTGTTATTGTTTATCGTTTGAGACGAAATTGTTGCTCCTCCATCGGTATTAATGATGTTTGCATTTCCACCAGAAACTTCTACACTAAACAGAATTTCACTTCCTGCAGCATTTGGAAAAATTTCTAAACTAGCAATAGATTGTTCGGTACTTGGCGCAGCAGATTTTGCTGTAGCACCCGATTTTGTAATTTTAAACCAGTTAATATTAAACCCTGTGTTTTGAACATATATTCCGAAATTATACGTTCCAGCATTTACGGTTACGGTTTGAGTAATCGTTTGCCAGTTCTGCCATCCTCCTGTATTTGGTACATTTATAGCTCCAAGCTGAATCGTTCCTGCATTTAAATCAGAGGATAATCTTCCGCCTGTAACGGCACTTGCCACACGATATTCTATTTGATAAGTACCCGAAGTTGGAAAATTAATATTGTAATATGCCATCCAATCTCCTGTATCGCAATATCCTACATTTAATCCGCCTCCAGTATCTGTTGTAGCTTCGGTTTGCACACCACTCATGGCATTGTAATTTTCGGCTTGAATTAAAGTTCCAGTTGCTGGCGGATTGCTTCCAGAAATAACTTGATTAATGGCATTTAGCAAAGATTTAGATCCTGTTGCATCTTGGGACAATTCCCAAATCATAACTCCCGCCGCATTTTGAATCGCAAAAGTTGTTTTTTGTTTAATGGTCGGAATTCCGTTGTAATAAATCGTATTTCCAACTTGATCTGAATTCTCAGCGCCTGGATATTGAGCTACAATATTCGCATAAGAAATTCCCTGATTTGCAGAAGCTCCAAAACCGTATCCGTAAAACGGAAGACCAATTACAGCTTTGCTAGCTGGCAATCCTCTTCCTGTCCAATAATTAAACTGATTTACAGCCATACTATAAGGAGAATGTTGTCCCGGATTATTTGGCGCCCACGGTCCAGTTGCATCATAAGCCATAATGTTGATCCAATCATAAGCAGCAAAAGTAGATGAAGGAACATTTGCACCGCCATATCCTTCTGACAGTGCTGCCGAAATCAATTTGCCATTTGCATGCATTTTATTCGCTAAAGCAATTACAAATCCTCCGTAATCGCCATTAATTGCTGGACCTTCTAAATCAACGTCAACTCCGTCAAAATTATGAGCGACTACATAATCGTATATTTTTTGAATGAAAGCTGTTCTGTTTGCTGGCGTTATCAGATTGAAATAATTGTCACGAATCGAACCTCCTTCTGAAACTGAACCTCCTCCAAGAGAAACAAAAACTTTTACATTTTGAGCGTGTGCCGCATTTATTATAGAATTGCTTCCTGAATTAAAACTCAAATATCCGTTGGCATCTGGATTTTCAAAAGCAATATTAATGTGCGTTAATTTATTGTATTGAATGGTGCTTGAAAAAGCATTCAAATCAATCCAGTTTGGAATATAAGCGATTACTTTTTTCTGGGCAATACTAACATTAAAAATTCCAAATACTAAAATGATCATCCATTTCAGCGATATTCTTTTATAATTATTTTTCATAATATTCAACTTTCAATAGTTAATAGTAGGGTTTAATTATTGTTTTAAAGTAAAGCCCTAAACGATAGAATGTTCAAGGCTTTTACTTCTTTTGAAATTATTTTTTAATGAAACGTTTAACCGTTTTTGCACCGTCTTTATGAAAAACAACAAAATAAACTCCTGTTCTAAGACGTGAAACATCGATACTGTTATTATTGATTTTTTGTTCAGAAACCAACGTTCCAGTCTGGTCTATAATACTTACTTTTTCTCCGTTTACAGAAGTTGTAACAAAAAGAGTACTTTCAGCTGGACTTGGATAAACATTCAATTCTGTAGCAACTGGTTCTTCTTCAACTGTTTCAACAGCAGCCATTCTCGCTGTTCCCGCTACTTTTGTAATTTTAATCCAGTTGATATTCATTCCGGTATTCTGAATGTAGATTCCGAAATTGTATGTTCCTGCATTTACATTTACAGTCTGCGAAACGGTTTGCCAATTCTGCCATCCGCCAGTATTTGGAATGTCAACATTTCCTAAAAGGATTGTTCCTCCATTTAAATCAGAAGATAATCTTCCGCCAGTAACAGCACTTGCTACGCGATATTCAATTAAATACGAACCCGCTGTTGGAAAATTGATATTATTGTACGCCAACCAATCTCCAGTTTCAGTATATCCTACGTTTGATCCTCCGCCAGTATCTGTAGTTGCTTCAACTTGAATACCGCTCATTGCTGAGTAATCTTCTGCTTGAATTAAAACTGAAGTTTGAGAACTTGTTGCTGGAACTAATTTCCATTGTCCGCAAGTCTGATTGTTGTTATCCCATTGTTGCACAATTGCTCCCGAAGCTGTACTTGCTCCAGCAACTTCCACAATTCTTCCGCTGTGACGGGCAACAATTTTATAAAATCCATCTCCCGTAGAAACCAAAACAAATTGCTGATTGGTCGTTGCATTATATGGATATTGTTCTACACGCGCACCATTTGCTTTATTGAAATTATTGATATCTAAAGACATACCACTATGATTTGCAATAATTTTATACAATCCATCGCCTAAATGCGTGAAAGCAAACTTCTGATTATTCCCAGAATTTAAAGCACCTTGATTAATTCCTGCTCCATTTGACATACTTGAATTCCAAACATCCATGTACAAACCGCTATTTCTGTTTTGAAGAAAGAAAGTCTGGTTTCCTAAAGTTGTTGTTCCGTTTGCTAGAATTCTGATCGAACTTACTTTATCGTTCCAAGTGGCATTCAAACAAGAATTATCAGAATTAATTACAGTTGAAGCTCCGCCGAAATTATCATCTTGATATAAAATGGCTTGATAACCTTGTGTAATTTTTAGTGAAGAAATATCATCATTTAAAACTCCCAAAGAATTTAATCGAGCCAGATTATAATCTCCAATTGTTAGTCCGCCTGAAAATCCGGTGTAATTACAATCTTTGTAAACGGTAATAACATCTGTTGTAGCTGGAACTGAAGGTGTCGTAAGTCCATAATAACCTCCAAATGTAGCAATAACTTTTGTTGGTTGTGGCGAATGTAGCGATGGCGATTGATCTGCTACGTCATCATAAGCAAATCCGTAAGCTAGATTATCAATATTAATTCCTGGCAAATGCCAAAATTTAGAATAATGATTCGTTGGATTTACCTGATAAAATTTAGACGCATCGTACCAATTTTGCTGACCCGGATTTGCTGTTGTCGTATTGACAACATGTCTATTAATCGCAGCTGTTAATTGGGCTTGAATGACAAGATCTAAATCTCCGTCGACCAATCTTCTATCTAAAACGCCTTTACCTTCAAGAGCTTCCTGCGTGCTTGGTCGGTTTTGCACGCGTCCAGTTCTTCCAACAAAAGCACCAGATTGTCCCACCATTTCTAGTTGTTCTCCAATAACTCTTCCTTTAAAAACTCCTGCGTCTCCTGCGTAAAAGATTAAATCTTCATTTTTGTATTTGTTCCAAATTGCATCAATGTATGATTTCAAATAGTTTACGTATGGTCCTCCTTGTGCATAAGCTGGTGTTTTAGAAGGTGCTGTAATTTCTCCAGTTGCATCGTTTACACAACCTTGAAATTCTGCTGGAACATTCGCTTTAAAAGCGGCAACAATATCAGCGTGTTTTTTTAAATCGCCCACTTTTTTCTGGTAACCGTTTGCGCCAAACAATTCCAATCCCATTGGATATTTGTATGAATCTACTCTTGTTGGATTTCCGAAGAAACCATATTGATTATTAGTCAATTCGATCATTTCATACAAAATTCCCTGATTTGGATCTGTCGCATTTTGCGGATTTGGCGACGCATATCCAGAAGGTGCTCCGTTGGCACCAAAAAAGTAAAAATACAATTGTGAACCTTTAGAAATAAAAACTCGACATCCTGCAATTAAAGGCAATGTAAAAGTTTTGTTCGGAATTTCACTTAGTTTAGTAAAACAAGCTGCGTATTTTGAATTTTGTCCTGGTCCTGTGTTACCGCCATAAGTTGGTCCAGTGACTGTATTGTAAGAAGCATTCATTGGTAAAACCTGACTTGTTTTGGCATTTACCCAAACATGATTTCCAGTGGTATAATCGATACCGACAATGGCGACATATAATTCGTTGTCATTAAACGTAGAATTATTACTGATCGTAAAAGGCACGGGGCCTTGCGCATTCATCAAGTTTGAAAACAGCAAAAAAAGTGTTGTCAAAAAAGAAAATTTTTGAAGTCTAATTTTTTTCATATCTAAATAATTTTGGGGTTGAATAAATAGATTTTTAAAACAAAGTCACTTTCAAAAAATGACTAAATAATCCGCCAGGTGCAACTGGTATGCCCTCCTTAAATTACACCCAACGGATTCTAACTTATTTTTTAATCAGCTTTTTGGTCCAGCTTTTTTGATCTGATTTGAAGTTGACAATGTAGATTCCTCTACGAAGTTTACTCACGTCAATTACACTTTCATTTCCCTGAGGTTTATTTTGCAAGATCAATGTTCCAGAATTGTCGTAAATCGTAATGATTTTATTATCTAAGTTTTCAGGAGATGAAACTTGAATATAATTAACCGCAGGATTTGGATACATGGCAAAAATAACTTCCTCTTCTTGAGGTTCTTCAGCAACACTTAAAGCCATTTTTGCTGTTGAAGCAGATCCGTAAGCTTCGATTTCATATAATGAATATCCGTATGGAGCCAAAGCTTTTGCAGTACATAAAATTCGAATGTATCTTCCTGTTCCACTTACTGTTAAATCATCTGTTCCGCCATCTGCAGCAGTTTGCGTATTTACAGTTTCGTTTTCTGTGAAAACATTATCAGTCGAAATCTGCACTTTATATTGAGTTGCATAAGCTGCTTCCCATTTCAATACCACTCGATTAATGTTGTAATTATTTCCTAAATCAACATAAATCCATTCTGTTGCATTAGCAAAAGAACTCGCCCATCTTGTTGTCGTACTATTTCCGTCGGTTGCTTTGTTTGCAGAAAGCGTCGGATTTTCTTCTGTAGAAGCTGTCGCCGTTTTCGCCAAAGCTAAATTTACATTCGGATTTGGTGTGATATTTCGAACTGTTACATCGCTGAAAACTCCAGTTGTTAAAGTTCCGTTAGCGTGAGAAGTAACTGCCATTCCTACATAGATAGTATTAGCCATTGCAATTGTTCTTGGCGTTCCAATTTGCGTCCAAGTAGTTCCGTTATCTGAAGAATAAGAAGTAAATACATTTCCTGATCTCACTAAACGAACCCATTTTGGCGCAGTTCCTGTTGCAATTTCAGCACTTGTTATTCCAGAAGTTGTATCACGAGTTAAAAATTCAATTCCTGCGGCAGCACTTGCATCGGTCATCGCGTGTTTTGATGTCGGTGTAAGCGTTTCGCGAAACATTATTCCTGCTTTTGCGTATGTATTGGTATTGGTTAATGAATTTACTTTCGCAATAATTTCAGCATCGCCAGTAATGGACTGATTCACAAATTGAAATTGATCGCTTGTGTCCCAAATATCATTTCCTGCACCTTTAATCGTAAATGTTCCGTTTGAATGTGTTGCTTCTCCCGCAGGCGTAACGGCACCTAAATCTGTACTAATCCAAGGCGAAGGCAATCCTGCTGGCGTTTCTGTAGAAACTAAATTTAAAGCTCTCAGATTATCAAAATAATAGGTATTTCCAGAGTTTGTTCCTGGTTCAAATAAGAAAACAAAACGATTTACTTCGCTGTCTAAAGTTGAAGCGTCTGGCGAACTTACATATGTAAAAGTTACGGTATGCCAAGCATTACTTTGTTTTACAACACCTTGGTAAATACTATGTCTTCCAACAGGATAATTGGACGGAACCGAAGCGCTGCTTTCAGCTTGCCATGAAATGACGGATCCAACTGGCGCAGAAGTATAAACATCCATAGCGAATTTTTTAACGCCGCCTTTAAAATCTCCAATGTTGGTTAAAGTTGTGCTGAATGAAAAATTATCATACAATTCTGTTGATTTACGAACGTATCTTCCAGCGTTTGAAGAAGTATTGATTCCGCTTGCATTTGGATTTGCCACATTTGGCGTATACGTTCCAATAGCATCTCTAAATGTAATATTGTGAATCGTTTGATAATCTTCATACACTACACCTGGCGTGAATGTGTCTGGAAATTTGGTAGAACCGATTCTAATATTATCAAAATAATACGTGTCATTTGTATAAGAACCTGAATTAAACAATAAAACCATTTGATTTACTGCCAAATTTGAAGTTCCTGCATCTGGACTAGAATTATAATAAAAAGTCAGCGTTTCCCATTGATTTTGTTTAGTTGTAATCGCCACATAATTACTATTTCTTCCCGTAGGATAATTGGCTGGAAGCGATGTAGCACTGTTTTCTAAATTCAAACTAACCACTGTTCCAACTGGCGCAGAAGTATAAACATCAATCATGATTTTATTGGTCTGATTTTTTAATAAACCAGCATCTTCAATGGTGCTTTGCGTATTGAAAAAAAGTACATCGTATTGTTCGGTTACATTTCTAACGTACTTCGCTACATTCGCGGAAGCGTTAACCGAATTCGTTCCAGGATTTGCTACAACAGAATATGTTCCCGTTGTTGTTCCTTTTATAATTTTATTGATTCCGTCGTAATTTTGCAGAACATCTGTTGCAATAATTGGCTTTTCTGGTGCCGCTTTTGTCAGCAGATTATCAAAATAATACGTTGCTCCAGAATTCGAATTCGATTCAAAAAGAACAACCACATTATTAATAGTCAAAGCACTAGTATTGGGATCGATTATTTTTTCAAATTCAAATTCGATGGTTTCCCATTTGTTTTGAACTGTCGTTGTCGCTTTAAATCCGCTATGTCTTCCCGACGGATAATTGGTTGCCGTTGTGACATTGCTGTTTTCTAACTGCATCGAAATTTTTGTTCCAACTGGCGCAGAAGTATAAATATCAAAAGAAAGTCTTTTTCTTCCGTAAACATAATCGTTTGCATTGGTGATGGTTACGTTTCTAATATTCAAAACATCATATAATTCTGTTGAATTTCTAACATATTTTCCAACCAAAGCCGAAGTATTAATTCCGGTTGCAGAAGGATTCGCAACAGCTTCTGTCAAAACTCCAGTTTTTACCGGATACAATACATTTCGATTGCTTTGAAAATCGTCGTGTATTTTTTCAACTGGCAAAGCGGGTTCAGTGGTTACCGCCAGTTTATAATTATTGACATTACAGCCTGAAACTGTTGCAGCTACAGAAACATTTCCTCCAGAAGTTCCCCAATTTACCGTAATCGAATTTGTTCCCTGCCCTGATGCAATTGTTGCTCCCGCTGGAACTGTCCAGTTGTAGGTTGCGCCTGCAATTGCATTTACAGAATAGGTTTTACTAGTTTCATTTTGGTATACTTTGTTATCGCCTGTTACCGCATATTTAAAACTCCCATCGTAAACACGAACATAATCGACTTGTAATTTTGCTGGGAAATCGGCAGGAATTGGCTCTACTCCCGTACCGTTAACTCTTGTGTAAGGTGTTCCGTAGCTTCCAACTGCGAGATTCAAAATAATATAAAAATTGTTGTCATTAAAAGGCCATCCGCTGTTTACCGTTGTATTAGGCGTTGCGGTGTGAAACAATACATCATCAACAAACCATTTAATGATATTGGGTCCCCATTCTACCGCATAAACATGAAAATCTGCAGATAAATCGATTGTAGAACTATAACTTCTTCCTGTAAATTGATAACCGCCGCCATCATAATGAATCGTTCCATCAACCGATTTTGGGTTTCTATGTTTGGCTTCCATAATATCAATTTCACCAGTAAAAGGCCAATTTCCGCCAACTGGCAACATCCAGAAAGCTGGCCAAGCGCCTTGTGCATTAGAAAGTTTCATGCGGGCTTCTACTCTTCCATATTTTAAAGAATATTTTCCTTCAGTCGTTAATTTTGAAGAAGCATACGGCTGATCTGGAAACGATGCATTCGGTTGATATTTTGCCTCAATATTTAAGTAACTATTCGTTCCTTCTTTTACAATCGTGGCTTGATTTGGATCATAACGCTGTGCCTCAGCATTTCCAAATCCGCAAAGCGACGGACAACCGTTTCCTGAGATGCTTTGCCATTTGGTTAAATCTACTGTTGTGCCATTAAATTCATCAGACCAAACGAGCGTATTGCATTGGGCTTGAATTTGAAGAAATGGCAACAGTAAAAATACAACTGCCACACAAAATCGTTTAAAAAAATAAGAATTACTTTTCGGTGGTCGGCCGAAAGAAAAGTCATTTTGCTTCATTTTAAATAAGTTTTTAGTTAGTAAATGCTATTGCTTAAAAATGTCGCTTTATAAAAAAACAGATTGTATTTTCCGACAATAACAACGCAATATTAACTAAAAAATCAGGCTAGACTTACATTTTTGAGTACGGTTTGACTACGGTACTCGTAAAAAAATATAATAAATAGCTTTCAAAAAGCGTAAAACCACTTAGGAATTCACTTATAATAAAAAATTAGAAATTGAGAATAAATTCGGTGATGTTAGTATCTGATGGAAGTTGTAATTTTTTACGAATACGATAACGGGTATCTTCAACACCTCGAACAGAAATTCCTAAAAGTGGTGCAATTTCTTTTGTATTGAAGTTCATTCGCAAATACGCACACAATCGCATATCACGAGGAGTTAATTCTGGATAACTTGATTTTAATCGTTGCATAAAATTATCATGCAATTGATTGAAAATTTCTTCAAATTCATTCCAATGTTTGTCTCCTTGCAATTCGTGATCGATTAATTTGTTGATTTTAGTCAGAAAACTAAAATTCACATTAGGATCATTTTTCTTATCAATCTGTCCGATTAATTCTTTTATCGAAAGTAAAATTTCATTTAAATGTATGAGATTCACCGTGTTCGAAGCCACTTTAGCATTTTTAAGATTAATTGTCGTTTGAAGATTTTCACGTACAATCGCCATATTTTGCTTTTCTAATGCTAATTTTTCTTCGTTGAGTTCCGCACGATTTCGAAGCAATTCTTTTTCCTGATTTAGAATTAATTGCTCTCGATCACGCTCTGCAACTCCTTTTTGATATTTTATAATTGTATAAATCAAAACTCCAAAAAGTATCAAATACAATATATACGCCCAAGTAGTTCGATACCAAGGCGGTAAAACTTCAAATCGAAAAACAGCTTCTTCACTAACTACATCGTACATATTTTTTGCTCTTACGTGAAAAACATATTCATTTTCAGGCAAATTCGTGTATTCTTTTTCCGTTTGAAGACTATAATCTGACCAAGTTGGTTCAAAACCTTCTAACCAATATTCGTATTTTGTCGCATCGGCATCATCAAAACAAAGTGAAGCAAAAGAAAAATGAAGTGCATTATTTGAATGCGATAAAATGGTTGAAAATTTATCATTTATTGAACCTGTTTTATTCGGAAGCACATCATAACGGCTAGAAAACAACAAACTATCTTTCGGAAAAATGCATTTTACTTCTGAAATAACGGCTTTATATTTCGTTTGATATTTTTTGTTTGTAATGGAACTGTAATGAATCAAACCTTCTTGTGTTCCAAAGAAAACATCGCCGTTTTTTGTAGTTTGAATATTTTCGAAACCCGGAACATATAAATAGCGAAGCTTTCGAAAAGGAAGTTCTTCTACTTTAAAATTTCCATTTTTTTGCTTGTTCATTTTTCCTGTGTTTTCGCCAGAAACGTACCAAATATTATCTTGATTGTCAGGTTTTAATAAACGAATGTGATTTTCCAATCCCAAATATTTCTTGAAAACGGGATCTGGAATCATTTTATTTAAAGATACATTTTGTTTGTAAACTCCTTTTGTAGTTCCAAATAAAATCTGATTATCAACTTTAAAAGTATTCAAAAACAAACTCGACGGAAACCCATTTTTATCAGTATAAAACTGAATATCAGTAACAGAATCAAAAACCGAATTGAATTTAAGTTTATAAATTCCTTTATATCCGTGTGCAATCCAAATGTTTCCTTGTTTATCGGTTTCCATAATTCTACTGCTTTCTTCAAAACCTTTTATTCGATGCTGAAAAACCCACGAACCATTTATTTTTTTCAAAAGATACAACCCCGTATAACCGCCAACAAGCAATAAATCAGCATGATTCGGAATTAGAATTCCCTGCCAAGCGCCGTCAATTTTGGCTATCGCTTTCGCGGAATTTCCATTGATTTCGAATATTCCATTTTTTTCAAAAGCCAATAATGAATTGCCAAAAGCGCCAACATTCCAAACATTTTCAGACATTCCAGAAACATGCTGAAAAGTTACGTTTTCTCTTTTTCCACTTTTATAAGCTTCCCAGTCCAAACCAAACAAACCATTATCTGTTCCGATATATAATTTATTCTGATAAATCTGACTGCAATAAATTTTGGTTTCAGAATTTGAACTGTCTATAATTTTTGATAACGGAGAAGAAATCTGAATCAGCGAAATTCCACCTTTAAGCGTAACCCATAAATTTCCTTCTTTATCGATTTTAAAATTGGTTACATATTCGTTCTGAAGTCCCATTTGTTTGTCAATATGCTGAATCAAATGTCCTGAACCATCAATAACTATCAATCCAGCTTGACGAGTTCCAATTCCAAAATAACCATCAGAAAGCTGAATTCCAGCAGAAATCTGGTTTTTCTTTAGCATGGCATCAACTTCTGTTACAAAAGGTTTAATCTGATTTTCATTGAAAATAAAAAGTCCATTTTTTTGAGTGAATAATAGAAGCCCTTTCTCTGTTTTAAAAATGTTTCGAACCTGCATTCCAACAAACTTCTGACCGTTTTCTACTGAAATTAATGCGTCTCCATTTAATTTCAACAAACCTCTTTCATTATCAGAAACATAAATTTCATTTCCAACTTCAAAAAAATCATCAAAAGATGTTTTTGCCTTTAAAACTTTGATTTTATTGTTTTTATAAATAAAAATCCTTTCGTAAGAGAAAAAAACAACTTCATCATTTCGGATAACAGTGTGCAATACATCGCCGAAATTTCGATCTGATTTAGGAAGTAATTTTACCAAAGAAGTATATTGGTATTGTCCATTGGGAAGCTGAATTACAAATCCGAAATCGCCTTGAGCGCCAACAAACATTTTATCGTTTTTATCAATTTTCATTGAACGAACCATGCTTCGATTTTCTGGTTGTGTTACAATTCCCCAGCGAACGCCGTCAAATTGCATGATTCCAAAATGATTCGCAAAAAACATCATGCCTTTAGAATCTTGCAAAACATCCCAATTTTCAGATGCAGCCTTGTAAGTTTTTGGATTATAATTGGTTATAAAAGGAACTCCAATCTTTTTGACTTGAGATTTGATAATTGGAGAAATAAATAATAAGCATAAAACTAAAACTCTAATTTTAAATTTCGTCATTCTCTATTTGTCTGTAGGTTAATTTTGTGATCTTGAGAAATCACACTCTCGAAAAACAACTCTTTGGGAAAGTCATTTTCTGAGAAAATCATACTGTTTTATTAGTAAGCCATTACAAATTCATCATAAAAAGCATATTAAAAAAACGAATGTACAAACTCAAATATATGAAATTTAATTTTAATGTAACAAATTACATTTAGATTAGAGAATTTGATAATTAGAAAATGTGACAAAGCTGTAAAACCTTGTTTCAATCATTATATTTTCTGAATCTATTATTCATTCCAAAGGAATGTTTGGTTGGTAGATTTTAAATGGATTCGATGGTATTCGTTCCGTAGGAACGTTTGATTATCCGCAAAACATTCCTGTCGCAAAACACGTGTCCCTACAGGACACTATTCAAATACGTAACTATTTTTTCTACCGACCAGATATTCCTAACGGAATATTTTTTTCGCAAAAAACCCGACAGGTTTTAAAACCTGTCGGGTTTAACTTGAAACCTGAAACCTGAAACCTGAAACCTGAAACTTGAAACTTGAAACTTGAAACCTGAAACTTGAAACAAAATCAAACTCCAATCATTTCACTTAATTCATCATAAGAACAAAAAAGCTCTGCTCCTTCTGCTTCTAAATCTTCATTATTAAAACCATTTGCAAAACCATAGACTTTAAATCCGCCGCTGATTCCAGCTTTTACGCCAGCTTTGCTATCTTCTAAAACAATGCAATCTTTTACATCAAAACCCATTTCTTTTGCGGCGTGCAGAAATATGCCTGGTTCTGGTTTCCAACTTCCAATTTGATACGAACTAAATAATTTATTTTCGAATTTATCTAGTAATCCAGCAACTTCAAGATTGAGACGAATTTTATCTTCCGGACCACTCGATGCGACGCAATACGGAATGTTTAATTTTTCTATATTTTTTATAAAATCAATTACGCCTTCCATTGGTTTTACTTGAGTTTTAAAAGCTTCAAAACTTTTTTCACGATATTCCGTTTCAAAATTATCGGGCAATTTTTGATCAATTGCTTCTTCAATATAACGGAAACAATCTTTTAAATTTCTGCCGTTAAAATGATGATACGCGTCTTCTAATTCCATTTCGAATCCGTGTTCTTTTGCCATTGCAAGCAAAATTCCGTTTCCAATTTTTTCGGTATCGACTAAAACGCCGTCACAATCAAAAATAATACATTTAACCATTTTTACTGATTTTCATTTACTTATAAATTACTTCTTGCGTAAAAGACAAGAAATGAAATTTACAAAAAATAATCGATTCAAAATCTAAAGTTTATGCTCTGAATTTCAATCTTCTGTACAAAATTATACCAATTCTGTATTTTCAATTCCTTTTTGATTTGTACTTTTATGAAATACTATTTAACTGATTTCATAAAAAAACAAACCATTCATTTTGAAAAAATATCTTTATATCATAACCATTCTAACGGCGAATTTTACCGCTTTTTCTCAGAATAAAATTATTACAATTACCAATAATTTGAAGATCGATAGAGAATTTGAAACCATAGAATTAACCAAAAAATCGCTTGGATTGAATACAAATTCTAAATTAGAAGATTATGCTGTAAAAGACATTAGCAGTAATTCGTTTTTAGAAACACAAACTGTAGACACTGACGGTGACGGAAATGCAGATTTGCTTTTATTTCAACCTAAAATGAAAGCTTCATCAAAACAAGATTTTGAAGTTTTGGTTGGAAAAAATCCCTCAGAATCAAAAGTGAATTGTTATTCTCGATTTGTTCCAGAACGCACAGACGATTATGCTTGGGAAAACAATAAAGTCGCTTTTAGAACTTACGGCCCTGTCGCACAAAAAATGGTCGAAGATAATATCGCTGGCGGAACGTTGACCAGCGGAATTGATGCTTGGCTAAAAAGAGTTGATTATCCAATTATTAATAAATGGTACGAAAAAGCTACAAATGGAACAGGAACGTATCATAAAGATACTGGAGAAGGTTTGGATAATTTTCATGTAGGAAACAGTCGCGGTGTGGGCGGGATTGCAGTAAATGTGGACGGAAAATATTATTTTTCTAAGAATTTCATTAGCTGGAAAACCATTACAACTGGTCCAATTAGAACCAGTTTTATCTTAAATTATGCCGATTGGGATGCGAAAGGAAATAAAATAACCGAATCAAAATTAATTAGTTTAGATTATGGAAGTCAGCTTTCTCGTTTCGAAATTAATATTACGGGGACTAAAACCGTTTCGGCTGGATTAACACTTCACGATAAAAAAGGAACAATCGCAACCAATATAAAAGAAGGCTGGCTAAGTTATTGGGAACCAATCGACGATTCTGAAATTGGAACGGGTTTGGTTGCTCAAAAAGGTACTTTAGCAAGTTTTGATCATCATGTGACCAACGAAAAAGATTTGAGTAATCTTTACGGAAATATCACCGTTAAAAATAATAAAGCCATTTATTATGTTGGTTTTGGATGGAAAAAAGGAAGTCCGTATCAAACGAAACAAGAATGGGAAAAGTATTTGAGTTCTTTTGCAGAAAAAATTAATAATCCTTTAGTGGTGAAGGTTAAGAAATAAGTTGTTTTAGCCTTTAAAGCAAGTTTTATGAGATAAAATTTCGTTCTGTTTGTCATTCCGACGAAGGAGGAATCTTCGTAAGTAGCTCCTCGTAGAATGTCGCCAATCTTTGTAGAGTTACTCGTGAAGATTCCTCCTTCGTCGGAATGACAAACTGGACTTTATATAATTATTTTGCAGGAAAATAATTCTCTTTCAAAATAATTTCTAACGGAATATAATGCGTCTTTTCTGTTTCTTCCTGAAGAACTAATTTTTTATACAAATAATTGATTCCTAGATAACCTTGATCTTCTGGACGTTGATTGATTAAAAAGTCAATGACGCCTCTGTTTAAGTATTCAATATTTTCTTTCAATAAATCAAAACCAATAATTCTGACACCTTTTACATTATTATTCTCTAAGAATTCGGCAACAATATAAGCTCGTGAATTGGGTACAAAAACGCTGTTTACTCCCGAAAACATTTCTAAACTCAATTGATCCATTCCTGAATCTTTTAGTGTTACTTCTGAGAATTTAAAATTGGTCAATTCATCATGATCTTTGAAATACGAATAAAATCCTTTAATGCGTTGCAAATAAACTGAAGTACTTTCTATTTCTCTAGTAATTTTAAAGATTAAAACGTGTCTTTCATTTTTTACAGCAAAACTACTTAATCTTCCAGCCAAATAACCACTTTGAAAAGCATTTTGCCCAACATAAGCATGTTCGTTTCCTTCAGAAATATTAGAATCGATCATGACAACTGGAATATTTTTCTTTTCATATTCCTTTAAAAACACGACAGATTCTTGATAAAAAATGGGTGCAAATAATAATCCATCGCATTCAAATTGCATGATTTTTTTTGCCGATTCTTTAAAAGAAGTCAAATTATAATCATAGAAAAAATAATCTAAAACGATTCCGAATTTACTAAACTCTAAAGCTGCTTTTTCAATTCCATCAATCTGGCTTTTCCAATATTCTAAAGTTTCAGATTTTGGAAGGAAAATCGCAAAGTGAAATTTTTTATTCAACGCCAAATTACTTGCCAGAATATTTCGCTTATAGCCAAATTCTTCAATAATCGCATTGACTTTGTCAACCGTTTCCTGAGCCACTTGTCCGCGTTTGTGTATAATTCGATCCACAGTTCCAGGCGAAATATTAGCTAATTCGGCAATTTTCTTAATTGTTATGATATTGATTCTTTTTAAGTTAAAAATATAAAAGCAGTGCGGTAAAATTAATTTATTTTATCAAAAATAAGTTGTTTTAAAGTACAATTTACATACATTTGTAAAAATACCGTGTACGCACACGTAAATATACACATAAAATTAAAAACCAAAATAATAGCGAAAAAAAATGATAGTAGATTCATTACAAAACGCAGCAAAATATTATAATCTGCACCCAAATTTTCAGAAAGCATTTGAATATGTAAGTCAAAATGATATCGCCAATCTAGAAGTAGGCGCTTTTGAAATTGGCGAAGGCTTAAAACTGATTGTAATTGAAGGGCAAGGAAATACGAAAGAAGAAGCCGTAAAAGGTTTTGAATGTCATGATCAAAATATTGACATTCAGATTTCGATTAAAGGTCCTGAAACTTTTGCTTGGAAACCGAGAGAAAAATGTGTTAATCCAAACGGAGATTACAGCGACGAAAGAGACGTTCGTTTTTTTCATGATGCGCCTGATACGTTTTTTCAATTGCAAGAAAAACAATTTGCGATATTATTTCCCGAAGACGTTCATACTGCGATGATTGGTGAAGGTCTTTTGAAGAAAATTGTAATTAAAGTAAAAATATAATTTTATGAGTACAATTCAGAACTCGATTGAAGTCATTTTAAAACAAGGAATGCTTCCGTTGTATTTTAACGCGGATGAAAACAAAAGTGTTGCTATTTTAAAAACACTTTACAATGTCGGAATTAGAGCCGTAGAATATACAAGCCGTGGTCCAGAAGCACTTTTTAATTTCAAAAAAATGATTGAAATAAGAAATGCTGAAATGCCAGGAATGCTTTTAGGAATTGGAACCATCAAAAACTTAGCGCAAGCAGAAACCTATTATTTAGCTGGAGCTGATTTTTTTATAAGTCCAGGATTTGTTCCTGAAGTGGCTTCTTTCTTAATAGGAAAAGAAGTTTTGTACGCTCCGGGTTGTATGACACCAACCGAAATTATTGCGGCTGAAAATGCTGGAGTTAAATTCATTAAGCTTTTCCCTGGAAATATTCTTGGACCTGATTTTATGAGCGGAATCAAAGATGTTTTCCCTAATTTAATTTTTATGCCAACTGGTGGCGTAGATACTACTCGACAAAGTATTGAAACGTGGTTCAAAGCCGGAGTTTCTGCTGTTGGAATGGGAAGTAAATTAATCAGTAAAGAAGTTATGGATTACGAAGCTTACGATACAATTGAGAAAGAAACAAAAAGGGTTTTGGATTTAATTGAAACGATAAGAGGTTAAAATTCAAATTCAAACAAAATAATAAATTATAAAAATAAATGGATTCAATATTTAATCTAAAAGGAAAAATTGCACTGATTACGGGCGGTGCCGGAGTTTTAGGAAGCAATTTTGCAAATGTATTAGCCAAACAAGGCGTTATTGTCGGAATCGTTTCACAATCTCTTGAAAAAGCTGAAAGTACTGTAAAAACAATCGAAGCAAATGGCGGACAAGGTTTTGCTGTTCAGGCGAATGTTTTAATTAAAGAAGAAATAGAAAAAGCGAGAGATTTTATCGTTGAAAAATACGGTCGTCTTGACATTTTAATAAATGGCGCAGGCGGAAATATGCCAGGCGCGACAATTCAGCCAGATCAAGCTATTTACGATATGAAAACTGATGATTTGCAAAAAGTGATCGATTTGAATATTATCGGAACTATGCTTCCTTCACAAGTTTTTGCAGCACTTTTTGCAAAGCAGAAATCAGGAAATATCATTAATATTTCGTCGGCATCGGCGCAAAGACCTTTGACAAGAGTTGTTGGTTATTCAGCTTCAAAAGCAGCAATTGATAATTTCACACAATGGATGGCGGTTGAATTGGCTTCTAAATATGGCGAAGGAATTCGTGTAAATGCTATTTCTCCAGGTTTTTTCATCGGAGAACAAAATCGTGCTTTATTACTGACTCCAGAAGGAAAACTAACGCCAAGAGGAGAAAAAATTATCGATCATACGCCAATGGGAAGATTTGGTTCGCCAGAAGATATTGACGGCGCACTTTTATTTTTATGCAGCGATATGTCAAAATTCGTAACCGGAATTACATTAAAAGTGGATGGCGGTTTTGCTGCTACAAGTATTTAAAAACATAAAAAATATTACATAAAATGGAACAAACATTAAGATGGTTCGGACCAAATGATCCTGTTTCTTTACAAGATATTGCACAAACTGGAGCAACCGGAATTGTAACAGCTTTACACCATATTCCAAATGGACAAGTTTGGAGCATTGATGAAATCATTAAAAGAAAAGTTGAAATCGAGCATGAAAACGGTGATCCTAAAAAAGGTGCTTCAGGTTTAACTTGGTCGGTTGTAGAAAGTATTCCGGTTCATGAAGACATTAAAAAACAAACTGGAAATTATCTTCAATATATTGAAAATTATAAAGAAAGCATTCGTAATCTGGCCTTGTGCGGCATTAAATGCGTTTGTTATAATTTCATGCCCGTTTTAGACTGGTCAAGAACAGATTTGTCTTATACAGTTGAAGATGGTTCTAAAGCTTTACGTTTTGACATTAATGCTTTTGCGGCTTTTGAATTGTATATTTTGAAAAGACCGGGCGCAGAAAAAGAATATTCTGAAGAACAGACTCAAAAAGCAAAAAGTTATTTTGAAGCAATGACTGCAGAAGATAAAGTAAAATTGCAACAAAATATTTTGGCGGGACTTCCAGGTGCTGAAGAAGTATATTCAGTTGAAGATTTCTTAATTACTTTAAGCGCTTACAATCATATTGACAGACAGGCTTTAAAGAATAATCTTTTTCACTTTTTAAAAGAAATTATTCCTGTTGCAGAAAGTAAAGGAGTTTTAATGGCGATTCATCCTGACGATCCTCCTTATCCTATTTTAGGTTTACCGAGAGTGGTAAGTACAGAAGAAGATTTGATCGAATTAATGAATGCTGCTCCTTCTCCATCAAACGGATTTACAATGTGTACGGGTTCTTACGGTGTTCGTGCCGATAATGATTTGCCTGGAATTGTAAGACGTCATGGCGATAAAATGAATTTTATTCACTTAAGAAGCACACAACGCGACGAAGAAGGAAGTTTTTACGAAGCAAATCATCTTGAAGGCGACGTTGATATGTATGAAGTTGTAAAAGCAATTTTGGAAGTTGAAAAAAGAAATAACAGCAAATTGCCAATGCGTCCCGATCACGGACATCAAATGTTGGATGATTTGAAGAAAAAAACAAATCCAGGTTATTCTGCAATTGGCCGTTTAAGAGGACTTGCAGAATTACGCGGACTAGAATTGGGGATCAAACGATCATTATAAAAGGTTTCGCTTTAAAGCGCTAAAACACGAAGATTTTTTTAATCCGCAGATTAAAGGGGGTTAAAAAGATTTTTTCACGCAGATTCGGCAGATTATAGCAGATTTTATAGGAATAAATTATCTGCGTGTATCTGCTTAAATCTTTTTAAATCTGCGTGAAATAAAAAATTGTGAATTAGCGCTTTCGCGGCAAAATCAAAAAACTAACTAACCACAAAAACCACAAAAACATGATTCGTCCAGCCATAATTGTCTTTTGCAGCCTCGTTGTAAATATTACATTGGCGCAGGAATTACCTAAAATTATTACTTCAAAAACAAACTATCTCCCAGATTTTAGTTATGCAGGTTATCATTTCGGCGAAAGCCAAATTCCAGAATCAAATGGAAAAATTATTAATGCAGTAGATTTTGGCGTAAAAGCAAATGATGAATTAGACGATTCGAAAGCACTTTTAAAAGCTTTTAAAGCCGCAAATGCAATTAATGGAAATGTAATTTTACAATTACCTGCAGGAAAAATTATTCTCAGCGATATTCTTTACATCGAAAGAAGCAATTTTGTTCTTCGCGGTACAGGTTCTGCAGAAAACGGAACTGAAATCTATTGTCCAAGACCAATGATGTATCTTAAAGATTCTGAAGTTTTGGCCGAACTTCGCGAATACCTAACCACTTTCGACAAAAGACAACGTGAAGCTGAAAACAATATCGATCTTCCTTTTTCCCAATACGCGTGGTCTGGCGGTTTTATCTGGACGCAGGTTCCGGGCGAACGCGTAAAATCGTATCTCGATAAATACGAACCTGAATCTACAGCATTAGCAAAAATCAGTTCAGGAAAAATGGGAGAACATATCATCAATGTTTCAGATGTAAAAGGTTTGAAAGTTGGAGATGTTGTTGAGTTGCAACTGTTCAATAAAGACGGTGAAAACGGCGAAATCATCAAAGATTTATATCAAGGTGCAAAAGTAAAACCCGGTTCTCATCATTGGAAATTTCCAAAACTTCCGATTGTGAGACAGCAAGTTGAAATCACTAAAATTTCTGGTTCAAAAATTACTTTAAAAACGCCCTTAACTATTTCGATTAAACCAAATTATCAAGCTCAATTGGTAGAATGGAAACATTTAAACGAAGTCGGAATTGAACATCTTCGCATTACTTTTCCAGATATTCCGAGAGTTGCACATCACGTGGAACCTGGAAATAACGGTATTTTCTTAACGCGTCTTTTCAATAGTTGGGTTAAAGATGTAAAAATCACCAACGCTGACAGCGGTATTTTAGCCGAAGAAGTTTCTAACGTTACCATTCAAGATATTACGACCGATGGACCACATTTAGCACATTATACCGTAACTTTAGGTGGTGTTCATAATATTTTGGTTAAGAACCTGAAAATTTATAATTCAGCTGTTCATCCGTTAAGTTTCAACACTTTTGCAACTAAGAACGTTTACAAAAACTGCGAAATTTTTACAGATCCAGTTTTAGATCAGCATTCGGGAGCAAATCACCAGAATTTGTTTGACAATATTACCGTTCATGTAAAAGCAGATAAAAATAATAGTTACGCGGTATTTGGCGGCGGCGGCGCAGATTATTGGAAACCTTCACACGGACCTTGCAGTACGTTTTGGAATCTAAACGTTCAAGTTGAAAATCCAGACGCATCAAAACCGGTTTTATTGTATGGAATGAAAGACGGCGCTTTAGCCAGAATTATTGGTGTTGACGGAAATACAAAATTTGAAATCAAATATGATATCGATCCGTATATTGAGTTTTTGAATGTGCCAATTGAAAAAATTCCGTCTTTATACGATTATCAACTGCAAAAACGATTAAAATAGGTTAAAATATTTGCCACAGATTTCACAGATTAAAAGGATTAATTTCTTTGTGTTAAGATTAGCCACGAATTCACGAATATTAAAAAATTAAATTCAAAAAATTAGTGAATTCGTGGCTAAAAAATCCTTTTAATCTGTGAAATCTGTGGCAAAAAACTTCACCAAAATTCAAATGCTATGAAATACAAAATAGTCTTTCTGGTTTTGCTTTTTATTTCAGGAAACCTGTTTTCCCAAAATAAATATCGCCTTAAAAATTTCTCTACAACCGACGGACTTTCGCAAAGTTCTGTCATTGCCATTCATCAGGATAAATTTGGACAGATGTGGTTTGGAACGCGCGACGGTCTGAATAAATACGACGGAAGCCGATTTACTGTTTTCAGAAACGACGCTTCTGATCCGTATTCTATTAGTAACAATGATATTTTAGCTATTGAAGAAGACAATTCAGGAAAAATCTGGGTTGGAACTTACAACGGATTAAACTGTTATGATCCGGTTTCTAACCGTTTTAAAAGATATCTTCACACTCAGACCAATCATACAATAAGCAACAACGCCGTTTGGAGCATTAGAGAAATTGGCGGTGAAATCTGGTTCGGAACTTCAAAAGGATTGACGATTTTAAATAAAAAATCGGGATTGTTTAGTTCTGTTTTTCATTCTGATGATGATGCTTCTACCCTTCCGAGCAATAATATTTTGAGCATTTTACAAACCAAAAAAGGCGAAATCTGGATTGGAACTACAAAAGGTTTATGTCAATTGACAGGTCGAAAAAGCGGTAAATTATTCTTTAAAAATTATCCTCTAAATGCAGTTGATTTATTGACAGTTCAATCTGTTATTGAAGAAAAAGACGGCAATCTTTGGGTCGGAACAAAAAATAAAGGTCTTTTAAAATTCGATCAAAAACAGAAAAGTTTTGTTTCTTTTTTACCAAATGAGAAATACAATCAAATCAATACTGACATTCGCTCTTTAGTAATTGACAATCACGGCGATTTATGGATTGGTGCTTATGACGGAATTTATATTTTAGGAAAAGATAAAAGCCTGCAGGAAATCAATAATAGCAATAATAGCAACGGAATCGACAAAGTAAAATCTGTTTTTATGGATAAAAAAGGTTCGATTTGGATTGGATGTTACTACAAAGGCGTAAATCTTTGGGACGTTTCGAACGTAAATTTCTCGAATTACAATCAGAATTCGAAAAAGATTCCAATGAGTTTTGATGTTGTAAGTTCGATAATTGCCGATAAAAATCAGAACGTTTATTTTGGAACTGAAGGCGGCGGAATCACGATTTACAATAAAAATTCTGAAGCCGTAAATTACATTAACAGCAAAACTGGACAAACCAATAAAAATGATATTAAAGCGATGTGTCTTTCTGAAGATCACATTTTATGGATTGGTACTTTTTCTAAAGGATTATCGGCTTACAATACTATTTCTAAAAGAATCGAAGACAATAGAATTGCGCCAGATTTAACGGCATCATTGAAGGAAACTGGTGTTTATTCGCTTAAAACGGAAGGTTCCATTTTATGGATTGGAACTTTCGGAAAAGGTTTGATTCGTTACAACACGATTGATAAAACATTTGAAAGCATTGGAAACGATAATACAAAACCTGTTTTTTTAACCAATAATATTATCCGAACGCTTTTGGTCGATAAACAAAACTCACTTTGGATTGGAACACAAAATGGTCTGAATCGTATTCCGCTTCGAAATTTCAACACAAAAAAATATACCATTCAGCATTTCTTTTACGATCATTCGGCTTTGTCTGGCGATGATATTCTGACTTTATTTCAAGATTCTCAAAACAAAATCTGGGTCGGAACAAAAGCAAAAGGATTGCATTATTTTGATGGAAAAAAATTTAACCGAATCAATCTTAAAATCGGAAATACTGTTATCACTTCTATTCATTCTATTTTAGAAGACGACGATAAAAATATATGGATTAGTACAAATCAAGGCATTATAAAATACAATCAAACTAAAAAATCGGTTGTCATTTACGATCAGAAAGACGGTTTAGCGAGTAATGAATTCAACGATAATTCGGCATTAAAATTAGGTTCAAATCAATTTTACTTTGGAAGTCCTTCTGGTGCAACATTTTTTGACGCATCAAAAATTTCCTTAAATAATTATGCACCGCAGGTTTTAATTACCGATTTAAAAATTAAAAACGAAATCATCAACGCGCATGATAAAGACGGAATTTTAGAGCAAAGTATCGGTTTTACCAATACGATTACTTTAGATTACGACAAAGCCAATTTCTCGATCAATTTTGCGATTCCAAATTACATTCGATCCAAAAACAATCAATACAGTTATCGTTTGGTCGGTTTAGAAAATAACTGGACCACAACCAAAAACAGTGAAGCCAATTTTGCAATTCAAAATCCGGGAACGTATACTTTTGAAGTGCGCGGCGCGAATAATGACGGCGTTTGGAACGAAACTCCAACAACTTTAACTGTAGTTGTAAATCCTGCTCCATGGCGCAGTATTTGGGCATTTTTATTGTACGGAATTGTAATTGGTTTAGGTTTATACGGTTTAATTTGGATTATGAAATCGAAAGCCAGATTGAAACAAAAACTCGAATTAGAATATCTGGAAACGCAAAGAATTGAAGAAAATAATAAATTAAAACTAGATTTTTTCACCAATATTTCGCATGAATTCAGAACACCTTTAACTTTGATTTTAGGACCATTACAGCAAATTTTAGCCGATTATAACGGAACTAACGAAATGTACAAAAAGCTTCTCGTTATTGAAGGAAGCGCCAATCATCTTTTGAGTTTGATTAACCGTTTAATGGATTTTAGAAAACTCGAAAATCATCAAGTTTCGTTGGAATCGGCGAACGGAAATATTGTCAAATTTACCAAAGAAATCTTTTTGTCTTTTATTGAATATGCCAAAGATGGCGGTTACGATTATACTTTTGAAACTGAAAACGAAGAAATTCTGGTTTATTATGATCGTTATAAACTCGAACGTGTTTTTTATAATTTGATTTCAAATGCCTTTAGATATACTCCAAAAGGCGGTTCTATTCATATTAAAATCAATCACGATCAAGAAAATCTTTTTATTGCCGTAGAAGATTCTGGAGTTGGAATTGCTGCTGAACATATTGATAAGGTTTTTGATTTGTTTTTTGAAATTCCGATGCACAATAACGTTCAGAAAAACTATAACAAAGGAACAGGAATCGGACTTTCAATAGTAAAAAACATTGTAGAACTTCATAAAGGAAAAATCGACGTTACGAACAAAAATACAGGAGGCGTGATTTTTAAAGTGACTTTACCGCTTGGAAGAGAACATCTTTTAGACAGTGAAATTATTTCAGATTTTAGAATTAGCGATGATATTGAACAATATAATGCTCAACTTCAACCTTCTGAAATAATCGAAAATGAAGACATTGAAGATTTAATTGTAAACGACGAAAAACAAACCATTTTATTGGTTGAAGATCATAAGGTTTTGAGAAAGTTCATGAAAAACTTACTCAAAAAAGATTACAACATTATTGAAGCCGAAAATGGGAAAATTGCATTAGAAAAAGCGATGAAATTTGTTCCCAATTTGATTATTAGTGATGTCATTATGCCCGAAATGGTTGGAACTGAATTGTGTTCTAAAATCAAGGAAAACCTCAAAACCAGTCATATTCCCGTAATTTTATTAACGTCTAGATCTTCATTGGTTTATAAATTTGAAGGATTAGAAAGCGGCGCAGACGATTACATCAGTAAACCATTCAATTTAATGGAATTTAAACTTCGCGTAAAAAATCTATTAAATACAACAGAACGTTTACGAATCAAATTTTCAAGTGAAGACAGTTTTATCCCGTCAGAAATTACGGTTTCTTCTTTAGATGAAGAATTATTGAAAAAAGCATTTAAAATTGTAGAAGAAAATATTTCGAATGAACAATTCGATATTCCGTTTTTCTGTTCCGAATTAGGTGTCAGCCGAACCATGTTATTTTTAAAAATTAAAGCTTGGACCAATTGTACTCCAAATGAATTTATTCATGAAATAAGATTAAAACGTGCCGCTCAATTATTAGAACAAAATAAATTGAACGTTTCTGAAGTTAGCTACAAAGTCGGTTTCAATAATCCGAAATATTTTAGCAAATGCTTTCAGAAAAAATATGGAGAAACTCCAACTCAATATGCCGACAAATTTTATAAATCTTCGGCAACAATTTAAAAAATCCGCGTATTTAAAGGCTTAAAAAAGGGTATCTGTATTATTAGATACCCTTTTTTGTATTTCTATTTCTTTTGTGGCTTCTACATTTGCGATATGAAAATCAAGAAATCAAACTTCATATTGCTTCAAATTCTGTTTGTCATTATGATAATCGGAATGAGTTTGTTGCTTTTCTACCTTTTCTAACTTATTAACTTAAACCACAAAATGAATGTTCACACACCAAAAAAACAAACCGTTTAAATGGTGTTTACTAATTTCTTTTTTATTAGTAAATATCATGATGAATGCACAGGAACGAAAAGTTACCGGAAAAGTAACTTCTAGCGAAGATTTACTCGGACTTCCTGGTGCTAATGTTTATATCAAAAATTCTTCGGTTGGAGGTTCTACTGATATGGATGGAAATTACAGTGTAATTGTTGGAGAAAAAAATGCCGTTTTGGTTTTTAATTTCGTCGGATTTCAAACGATTGAAATTCCAGTTGGAAACAAAACTGTGATTAACGTAAGTTTAAAACCAGACACAAAAGCGCTTGATGAAGTAATCGTTGTGGGTTACGGAACGCGTAAAAAGAGCGACATTACAGGTTCTGTGTCTTCTGTAACGGCGAAAGAATTGACCGCTTATCCGCTTTTAAATGCAGAACAAGCTTTACAAGGTCGTGCGGCGGGTGTTTCTGTAATGACCAATAACGGTGGCGAGCCAGGCGCGCCTGTAAAAATTAGAGTTCGTGGAGGAACTTCTATCAATGCCAGCGGAGATGCACTTATTGTAGTTGACGGTTTTGCGGGAGTTTCTATGCCAGCGCCTCAGGATATTGCTTCTATTGAAGTTTTAAAAGATGCTTCGGCAACTGCAATTTACGGATCTCGAGGTTCAAACGGAGTTATTATGGTTACAACTAAAAAAGGAAAACCAGGAAAACCAGTAATTGAATTCAGTAATTCGACTTCTATACAGTCTGTAAACAACAAATTGCATTTATTAAATGCTGATCAGTTTGCGGCTTATAGAAAAAGTTTTACAACGCATACGCAAGGTCCTGCAAATTCAGATTGGCAAGATATTATTTATCGTGATGGAATGATTTCGAATACGCAATTATCATTTTCTGGCGGTTCAGAAGACGTAAAATATTATGTATCGGGAACTTATTTTAATCAAGATGGAGTTGTAATTAATTCGGGAATTGACAAATACACTATTGTAGCCAATCTTGAAGCAAATTTAACTCCGAAATTGAAAGTCGGTTTAAACAACTTTACAAGCAAACAAAACAAAGAAGGAATTATCAGTCAGACTGGAGCTGGAGGAACTGGAGCTGCGGGTGTAATTGCCGCTGCATATCGTTTTATGCCTGACAAAGGAATTTACAACGCAGACGGAACTTACACGACAACAGCTCCAATTGGAGATGATATCGACAATCCGTACGCAACTGCGATGGAAAATATTCTAGAAACCGTTTCTATCGTAAACCGAAATAATTTCTTTGCGCAATATCAAATCACAAAAGATTTAGATTTTAAAACTACTTTAGGTTTAACTGACAGTAATTCGCAAACGGGAAGATTTATTCCTTCCACTTTAATTGCAGGAAAAAACATTAAAGGAGAAGCTTCTGTAAACAACACAAGATTTTCTTCTTTCTTGACAGAGAATTATTTGACATTCAAACGTGAAATTATCGAAAAAGGAATGTTAACGGTTTTGGCTGGATATTCATACCAAAAAAACAAAAACGAAAGTTCGTACGCGGCTTCAAGAGGATTTTTAACAAATACAAATTCATATAGAAATCTCGGCGCTGGAACGGTATTCTTAAAACCAGATTCAAATTTATCTGAAACTGAATTGATTTCTGCTTTTGGAAGGTTGAATTTTGATTATGATGACAAATATTTACTAACGTTTACAGCGAGACGAGATGGTTCTTCAAGCTTTAGTAAAAACTACAAATACGGAACTTTTCCTTCTGGTGCAATTGGATGGAATATTAGTAAAGAAAATTTCTTAAAAGACAGCAAAACAGTTTCAAACTTAAAATTAAGAGCCAGTTATGGAGCAACAGGAAATCCGTCGATTGGCGCCTACTCTACGCTTTCTAGATTTTCTGAAATTTATGATGTAAGCGGCGACGTGATTGTAAATGCAGTTCAGTTGACATCTTTGGATAATCCGAATTTGAAATGGGAAACTTCATACCAACAAGATTACGGAATTGATTTAGGTTTGTTTGATAACAGAATCAGCATTACAGCAGATTATTATAAAACAATTACCAAAGATTTATTGTTCAACAGACCGCTTCCTGGAGTTTCTGGAATTGCTTCTCAGCTTCAAAATGTGGGCGAATTAGAAAATAAAGGTTGGGAATTAGGAATTAATACTAAAAACTTTATTGGTTCCGATTTTACTTGGTCAACAAGCTTTAATATTTCTTCAAACAAAAATAAAGTTTTAAAATTAGCCGACAATAAAGATCTTTTAATCAATTCTGCTCCAGGACATTTCTTAGCAACTGAATCTCAGATTTTAAGAATTGGACAACCTGTTGGTTCTTTCTTCGGATTTATTTACGATGGTGTAATTCAGCAAGGAGAAACCGTTTTACCAGGAAATTTTGAAACTGTTGCGGGAGGCGAAAAATTCAGAGATGTAAATGGTGACGGGAAATTAGATTCTCAAGACAAAACCATTATCGGAAATCCAAATCCAGATTTTATCTTCGGATTTAATAATGATTTCACTTATAAAAATCTGGATTTGAATATTTTCTTCCAAGGTTCACAAGGCAATCAAATCCTGAATTATACTTTGATGGAATTGGCTTCAGGAAATAACAATGCCACAACAGAAGTTTTAGACGCGTGGACGCCAACAAATACAGATACAAATGTTCCTGCAAATGCGGCTAGAACAAAAAGAATCACGTCAAGATTTGTTTATGATGGAAGTTACATTCGTTTGAAAAACATCTCTTTAGGATATAGTTTAGATGAAAAATTTGTTTCGAAAATGGGATTAAATAAAGTTCGTTTTTATATCAGCGCGCAAAACCTTTGGACTATTACAGATTACCCAGGTACAGATCCTGAAACAAACTACTTAAACGATACGAACTCAAGAAGTAATACCAATTTAGGATTGGATTATGGAGGTTATCCAAATGTAAGAACATTTACAGTGGGTTTAAACGTAAAATTTTAGTCCAAATAATATTAAACACATAGAAACATAGTTTTTTTTTCAGAAGAATGAAATTTAAAAAACTAGTTTTTTACACATAGCTACACGCAAATCGCTATGATTATTAATGCAAGTGAAACGCCTTATTAATCCCTCCTAAAAGCTATGTTTCTATGTGTTAAATTATTCACTAATACCAAAAAAATAATATTATGAAAAAATATATAGCCTTTATTTTATTCGGAACACTTGCTTTTTTCAGCTGTTCTGATCTGGAAGAAAAACCCGTAGGCGTTATTCGCCCAGAAAACTTCTTTAACAACACAGACGATCTTCAAGCTGCTGTAAATGGAGCTTTTGCCAACATCGCACACAATAATTATTGGGGAAGAGAATTTACAATTGCCCTAATGCTTCGCGACGATATGTCTGACATTGGAGACAGAACCACACAAGCCGCGCGTATCGACGTAAATGATATGAGTATGAATGACACAAACGCGCTTGTAGCGAACTTTTGGCCACAATCGTATGTTATCATCACTGCGGCAAATCAAGCCATTGAAGGTGCTAAAAAAACACCTGGAGATCCAGCAAAAGTAAATGCAATTGTGGCTCAGGCGTATTTTGCTAGAGCATTTACATATTATCATTTGGTTCGTCTTTTTGGAGATATTCCGTATATCGATTTTATTGTAAATGATGTTAATCAGGTGAATACCATTAGTAAAACTAAAGAAGCCGACGTTTATCCTAAAATTATTGCCGATTTAGAATTTGCAAAACAATGGTTAGAAGATAAACCAAAAGTAAAAGCAGTTCCAGGAAAAGGTACAGCTGCAGGATATTTAGCTTCAGTTTATCTGACTTTAGGTCAATATCAAAAAGCATACGATGAAGCAAAATATGTTATTACAAATGAAGCTAAATTTGGTTTAGGTTTAGATGCCGATTTTCAGGATTTATTTAATGCCAATAAAACTGCTACATTAAAAGAACCTCTTTTTACAATTGACTTTAACAACTTAACTTCAGGAAATTACGGTCAAGATTACACGGCATTTTTTACAGGTTCATTAAAAGATGACAGTTACAGTTACGGACAAGGATTTTCGGTTGCTGTTCCTTCACTAAAAGTTTTCAACACTTGGGATCAGCGAGATTACAGAAGAGCCGTAAGTTTTGATACAATTATTAGAAAGAAAACGGGGCCAGGAGGTTCTTTGCAAGTTTTTCCTTCAAGTGATAATGAAAAAGCGCCGCGTCCGCATATTGCAAAATATTTCCGTTTTCCGGGAAAAGCTGGTGCCAACGGAAGAACTTCTCAACACAATTATATTACCATGCGTTTTGCAGAAGTTTTATTGACTGCTGCTGAAGCTTTAAACGAAATCACTCCAGGAACTTCAGAAGCCGACTGTTATGTAAATCGTGTTCGTGCAAGAGCAAGAAACAAAGCTGGAAAATTGGTTTCTTTTCCTGCAAATGTAACTCCGGGACTTTCTCAAGCCGATTTTAGAAAAATGGTTATTGATGAAAGAAGATTAGAATTAGCTTTCGAATACATCAGATGGTACGATATCAAAAGACTTAAAATGGGTCCAACAGTATTTGGTCCAGCTGGTTTAGAACCGCACGCCAATTTTGACCCTAACAAAGATTATTTGTGGCCTCTTCCCGGAACAGAATTGGCTATTAACCCAAATTTAAAACCAAATAATCCTGGTTATTAATTTAGTGAATATTAATGAACGTGGATTGAACGAATCCGCGTCTAAACATAGTTTTAGAAACTAAAAATTTGATTAATTAGTAGTATGAAGAAAGTTAGTTTCATTTTAATCCTTGGGTTTGCATCGCTTATTACAGCGTGCAAATCTGGGATTAATCCTCAAACAAAAAGCACAGCAGCAACAAATAATCTTCTGGAAACCCGTTACAAAATGTTGCTCGATTATCCCGTTGATTCTATGTCAATGCCGAGAAGTATGAATGTCAAAACGATTGAAATTCGCAAAGTGCCGTCGCGAGATTGGACAAGCGGTTTTTTTGCGGGAAATCTTTGGCAACTGTATCGAATCACAGGCGATTCAAAATATAAAGAACAAGCTCAAAAATGGACTCCTTTCAGCAAAAAAGAAAGCGTTAACAGCAATTCACATGACGTAGGTTTTAAAGTGTTTTGCAGTTTTGGAGAAGCGCTGAAAGTGGAAAACAAAAAAGAATACGAAGCCGTAATTGTAAAAGGCGCAGAAACTTTATGCACCAGATTTAATCCAAAAGTGGGTTCGATTCGTTCTTGGGATTTCAACAAAGAAATTTGGGATTATCCAGTTATCATTGACAATATGATGAATCTGGAATTGCTTTTTGAAGCTTCAAAAATTTCAGGAAATCCAAAATACCGTGACGTTGCGATTCAGCACGCCAATACCACTTTAAAAAATCAATTTAGAGCAGATAATTCTTGCTATCATGTTATCGATTATAATCCGAATACAGGCGAAGTTAGAAAGAAAACTACTTTGCAAGGTTATAATGATGATTCGGTTTGGGCGCGCGGTCAAGGCTGGGCCGTTTACGGATTTACAATGTCGTACCGATACACAAAAGATCCTGCTTATTTAAAACAAGCCGAAGCAACAGCACAATTTTTTATGACGAATAAAAATCTGCCAGAAGACGGAATTCCGTATTGGGATTTTAAAGATCCGAGTATTCCAAATTCGCCTAGAGATGTTTCTGCCGCAATGGTTATGGCATCAGGATTATACGAATTGTATACGTATACCAAAAATGAAAGTTATTTGGCTTTTGCCGATAAACTAATGGCTTCGGTACAAACCGATAAATATATTTTAGATACCAAAATTAAGGCGCCTTTTCTATTCAATCACAGCACAGGAAACTGGCCGAAACATGATGAAATTGACGAACCAATAATCTATGCTGATTATTATTTTTTGGAAGCATTAATAAAGGTACAAAGGCTCAAAGGTTCAAAGTAACAAAGGTTTTGAATCTTTGAACTTTTGAGCCAGAAAAACCTATGAACCTTTGTAACTATGAACCTTTGTAACTATGAATAAACCGAATAAAACTTTTTCAATTTTTGCGCTTTTTGTTTTGTTTCAAATTTGTCTGAGCAGCAGTTTTGCTCAGACAAAAATGAACATTAATGACAATTGGCTTTATTTAGAAAATCATACTTCAAATCTCAACGAAGCACAAAAAGCTTCAAACTGGATTACTTTAAACTTGCCTCATACTTGGAATGCCGAAGATGCTACCGATTTAAATCCGGGTTATAGACGTGATGCAAGTTGGTATCAAAAGAAAATCAATATTCCAAAAATAGATCCTAATCAGGTTTATTCTTTATATTTTGAAGGCTCAAATGTAACGACTAAAGTGTATGTGAATGGCAAAGAAGCTGGCTCTCATATTGGTGGTTATATTGGTTTTTCGGTTGATATTACTAATTTAATTAAAGAAGGAAACAACGATATTTTTGTTCGTGTTGATAATAGTTACGACATCGAAATTATTCCGTCTCAAAAAAGTGATTTTTTTATTTATGGAGGAATTACGCGTGATGTTTGGCTGATTTCGAAATACAAAAAATATATCGAAAATATAAAAATTACTACGCCAGAAGTTTCGGCTAAGAAAGCTTCGGTACAAATCGTTTCTTCAATTGTAGATCCTGAGAATTCTAAAGATTTATCGTTAACCGTAACTTTAAAAAATCCGAAAGGGAAAAAAGTAGCGAGCAAAACGATTTCAGTTTCCGATAAAACTTCAACAATCACTTTCGAAAATATTAAAAACCCAGAACTTTGGGATACCGAAAAACCTAATTTATATAAACTAACCGCTTCTTTATCTGAAAAAAATCAAATTAAAGACAGTGTTTCGGAAAAAGTAGGTTTTAGATGGTTTGAATTTAAAGATCATGGTCCGTTTTACCTTAACGGAAAACGTTTACTGCTTCGCGGAACACATCGTCATGAAGAACAAGCTGGAGTTGGTGCCGCAATGAGCAACGAACAACATTGGGCGGACATGAAATCGATAAAAGATATGGGCGCCAATTTTGTTCGATTAGCACATTATCCACAAGATCCAGAAGTTTACAAAGCTTGCGACGAATTAGGTTTGTTGGTTTGGGACGAACTTCCTTGGTGCCGAGGCGGAATTGGCGGTGAACTTTGGCAGACGAATACTAAAAACATGCTTAAAGAAATCATCAACCAAAATTACAATCATCCGAGTATAATTATCTGGTCTTTAGGAAATGAAATGAACTGGCTTCCTGATTTTCCTGATGGAGATAATGCAGAAAGAACAAATGCCTTTTTAAGCGAATTAAATGATATAGCGCATAAACTCGATCCGACGAGAAAAACGGCGATTAGAAAGTATTATGAAGGTTCTCATATTGTCGATGTTTTCTCCCCTTCTATTTGGTCGGGCTGGTATTCTGGAAGTTACAAAAGTTATCAAAAAGCAATTGATGTTTATAAAAAAGAATACAAACATTTTATTCATGCTGAATATGGCGGAGACAGTCACGTTGGACGTCACAGTGAAAATCCGATAACTGGCGAAAATGTGATAAAAGCCGAAGGTTGGGAAGAAGCAATTGTACAGACTAAAGTCGCGAATATTGCTCAAATTGGCGATTGGAGCGAAAATTATATCGTCGATTTATTTGACTGGCATTTGCATATCTCTGAGAATGATCCAACGTTTGTGGGAAATATTCAATGGGCATTTAAGGATTTTGCAACGCCATTGCGTCCAGAAGATGATATTCCGTATATGAATCAAAAAGGACTTACTGACCGTAACGGAGTTCCAAAAGATGCGTATTATGTTTTTAAAAGTTATTGGGCAAAAGAGCCTTTTACGTATATCGAATCGCATACTTGGACAGAACGTCAAGGTCCAGAAAATACGCCGAGAACCATTAGTGTTTTTAGTAATTGTGAAAAAGTAACTTTATCTCACAACGGAAAATCGCTTGGAGAAAAACAGCGAAATCTTTCTCTTTATCCTGCAAATGGTCTAACTTGGGATGTGAATTTTTCAAAAGGGGAAAATATTTTAATTGCAGTTGGAAAAACAAAAGAAGGCAAAACGGTCTCTGATACATTAAAAGTAAATTATCGTTTTAATAAAAATGATACTGCTTCGTCATTACAACTTTCATCAGAAAAATTAAAAAATGGCAACTATTTGGTAACTGCAATTGCGATTGACAATAACAATTTGCGTTGTTTAGATTATGAAGAAAGTGTTTATTTTCAATGTCTAAAAGGAGGCAAAACCTTAAAAAATCAAGGAACTCCAACAGGAAGTGAATCCATAAAAATGGCAAACGGAAAAGCTTCTATTGAAGTTATTCCTGATGGTTCTAATAATCCGATTGAAATGACGGCTTTAAATCAGAGTTTTAAAGGTGAATATTTGAAGATTGAACCTTAATTTACTTAACCGCAAAGTTCGCAAGGGAAATTCGCAAGGTACACAAAGCTTTGCGAACTTTGCGTAAAACTTAGCGCCCTTTGCGGTTAAAATATATTTCAGATTACAATAAAAAACAATTTTATAAAATGAAAAAAATCCTAACATTACTATTATTAACATCGTTTGCAATTGTACAATCGCAAGGTTTAATTTCAAACGTTCCAAACCGAAATACAACTTCATTAAACGGCACGTGGAATTATATTGTAGATCCGTATCAAACTGGTTTTTACAGCTTTCATTTGGATCAATACGATAAACAATCAAAACCAGCAAAAGGAGCTTTTTTCAGTAATTATCACGCTCAAAACAAACAGGAATTGGTAGAATATGATTTTGATAAATCCCCTACAATTACAATTCCAAGCGATTGGAATTCTCAAATTGCTGAACTAAAATATTACGAAGGAAATGTTTGGTTCAAAAAGTCTTTCGATTATACTTTAAAAGACAAAAAGCGTCTTTTTTTATATTTGGGAGCCATCAATTATAAAGCTGATGTTTATTTGAATGGAAAAAAACTCGGAACACATGAAGGCGGTTTTACACCTTTTAATTATGAAGTAACTTCAATTGTACAACCAAAAGACAATTATTTGGTTATAAAAGTCGATAATACGCGACACAAAGAAGATGTTCCGACTGTAAATACCGATTGGTGGAATTACGGCGGAATAACACGTGATGTGACTTTAATTGAAGAAGAAGCTTCATTTGTTGAAGATTACAACATTCAACTTAAAAAAGGAAATACAAATACAATTTCAGGATTTATCAAAATCAATAATTTAGATCAAGCTCAAAATAATGTTTCGATTTCGATTCCGGAATTAAAAATTAATTTTAAAGGAAAAGCAGATGCGCAAGGAATTTTAAACTTTGAAATTCCAGCTAAAAAGATTTCATATTGGTCGCCAGAAAATCCAAAATTATACGACGTTACTATTGACTTTAACGGACAAAAACTAAAAGATCAAATTGGTTTTAGAACTATTGAAACGAAAGAAGATAAAATTCTACTAAACGGAAAACCGATCTTTTTACGCGGAATTTCCATTCACGAAGAAAATGCAAAAGGCGGGCGCGCGAATTCTCAAGAAGATGCTTTGCGTTTGCTAAATTGGGCAAAAGAATTGGGCTGTAATTATGTTCGTTTGGCACATTATCCACACAATGAAAACATTATTCGCGAAGCCGATAAAATGGGAATAATGGTTTGGGAGGAAATTCCAGTATATTGGACAGTTGAATTCACCAATAAAAATACGTATCAAAATGCAGAAGATCAATTAACAGCTTCTATTACAAGAGATAAAAACAGAGCGAGTATTATTATTTGGTCAATGGCAAACGAAACTCCAATTTCTGAAGCTCGAAATACTTTCATTAAAAATTTAGCATCACACACGAGATCATTAGACAATACCAGATTAATCAGCGCTGCTTTATTAACAAAAAAAGAAACAATTGATGACCCGATTGGTGAAGTTTTAGATGTTGTGGCTTTCAACCAATATTTGGGATGGTACGGCGGAAATTTAGAAGATGCTGAGAAAATAACATGGAAATCGAAATACAATAAACCTATTGTGGTTTCTGAATTTGGAGGCGATGCTAAAGCAGGTTTTCATGGAGAAAAAAACGAACGCTGGACAGAGGAATATCAAGAATATTTATACATTCAGAATTTAAAAATGATTGAAAAAATTCCACATCTAAGCGGAACTAGTCCGTGGATTCTAGTTGATTTCAGATCGCCAAAAAGATTGCTTCCAGGCATTCAGGACGGTTACAACAGAAAAGGTTTAATCTCAAATGACGGTGAAAAGAAGAAAGCATTCTACATTATGCAAGATTGGTACGCTAAAAAGAAAAAGGAATATTAGAAATTATGCTAACGCAACGTTTATCTGTAGTAGACGCACTGCAGTGCGTCTCTACGGAAAATTGGATCGGAAATAAAATTATCTTCTCAAAACTGTTACCAATTCATTAACAAAAAACAAACTGTAAATTATATGATTTTTCTTCATTATTAACTTACTTTGTAGTTATTCTAAAAATTGTATTCCTATGAAAAAAATTTATTTATTGGCAGTTACATTGTTTGCTGCCTTTACAGTTCAAGCACAAGAAGTAGTAAAATTTGCTCCGCTTGATGCTAGTCCGGTTGATATTTCTTATTTCCCAAACAAAGCTGTTAAATTCAAAAAAACAGATAGTCCTAATCCGGTTATCAAAGTTCTTTACGCCAGACCTTCTGCAAAAGGAAGAACTATTTTTGGTGATGTAGTGAAATTTGGAGAAGTTTGGAGAGTTGGTGCTAATGAAAACACAGAAATTAAATTCTACAAAGATGTAACAATCGGTGGTAAAAAAGTTGCGGCTGGATATTACAGTTTATTTGCTATTCCAGAAAAAGATAAATGGACAATCATTATCAACAAAGAATTGGATTTATGGGGAGGTTATGCTTATGATGAAAGCAAAGACGTTGTAAGAGTTTCAGTTCCTGTTAAACCAGTTTCTACTCCAATTGAAGCTTTATCTATTGCATTTACAGCTGGAGGTAATGTTGCAAATCTTGTTATTGGATGGGATAAAACTACGGTTGAATTACCTATTACGGTTAAATAAGTTTTAATGTTATATGCCACGTAGGCACAAAGTCGCAAAGTTTTTTTAAGCTTTGCGACTTTTTTTATTTAAACACAAAGAGCATATTTACGTAAGATCTCAAAACTTCATCACGCAATCTTGTCATTTCGACGAAGGAGACTCGAGCGATAGCGAACAGGCAAAGCAAATCTTCACAGGAAACTCTACAAAGAATGGATTATTAATGCGGAGCTACTTACGGAGATTTGCTTTGCCTGTTCGCTATCGCTCGAGTCTCCTTCGTCGAAATGACAAAAATGAGGTTACTTCACAAAAAAAATCCCTTTAAGATCTTATTCTAAAAGGGATTTTTATAATAGTTTTTATGCCTAAACCTTAACAGTTTCTATAATTTTATCCAACGTAATTGGTAAATCTCTAACACGTTTTCCCGTAGCATTAAAAACAGCATTTGCAATTGCAGGCGCCATTCCGACCAAAGCGGTTTCTCCCAATCCTTTTGTTCCCATCGGGTTACTAATCGGGTCTTTTTTATTAACAAAAAACACTTCTTGCTTTTCAATATCGGCATTTACAGGAACGTGATAATCGGCGAAATTATTATTGATCGGACGCCCAAAACGATGATCGATTTCTAAAGCTTCCATTAATCCCATTCCTATTCCGCCAACTGCTCCGCCAAACATTTGTCCCGCAGAAGTTTTTTGGTTGATTACCGTTCCAATATCAGCGCAAGAAACCACATGCGCCAATCTAATTTTACCCAAATTCGGATTCACCAAAACTTTTACAAAATGAACCGAAAACGAATAAATCGAATATTTCTTTGCATCCTCCGCAGCTTTAGATAAATTTTCAACTTCAAAATCTTCCAATTTATTACTGCTTAAAAGTGATGCTAAAGTCACAGATTTTGATTTGTCTATTTTTGAAGAAATCACACCATTTTCAAAAGTTAAATCTGTAATAGCGATTCCTTTCAAAGCATCATTTTTACTTGCCAATTCGATTACTTTACTCAATAACAAATTACAAGCATCGTGCACCGCAGAACCAACAGATGAAGTCGTTGCAGAACCTCCCTGCGTTGGACCTTTTGGCAATCCGCTTTTACCCATTTCTATAATTACATTTTCTGATGGCAAACCAATTACCTCAGCTCCAATAGCCGTCATCATTGTTGCAGTTCCTGGTCCCATGTCGTTTACACTACATTGCAATACTAAATCTCCATTTGCCAAAAATTTTGCTTTTACAGAAGTTGGACTTCTATAACAGCCAAAAGTTCCCGTCCCCATTCCGTAACCAACAAGCCAATTTCCTTCTTTCACTAAACCAGGTTCATTTTTACGATTTTTCCATCCAATTCGCTCCATTCCAGCTTCATAACATTCTAAAAGAAATTTACTGCTCCAAGGTTTATTTTGTTCCAAATCTTTTTCCGCATAATTGCGTTTTCGAAATTCAATCGGATCTAAATTCAATTTATAAGCCATTTCATCCATTGCCGATTCTAGAGCAAATGAACCCGTCGCTTCTCCTGGACCGCGCATCCAAATTGGTGTACAAGTATCTAGAGGTACAATTCTGTAACGTGTCGAAACATTCGAACAATCATAAATAAATCGAGACATGTTTACGGTTCCTTCCATGAAATCTTCGTAGCTCGAAGTCATTGCTACAGCTTCATGTGTTAATCCAGTCAGTCTTCCTTCTTTCGTCGCACCCAATCCCATTTTTTGAATAGTGTAGGGTCTAAAACCAACATTGGTAAACATCTGCTCGCGATGTAGAACCAATTTTACGGGACGATTTAATTTTTTAGAACCAATTAAAGCCGCAATTTCATACGGCCAAGTGTGTAATCCCATTCCGAATGCACCGCCAATATATTCCGAATGTACTTCAACATTTTCTACAGGAACATCAAAAACTCCTGCTACGCTTCTTCGAGTGCCTTCAACACCTTGACTTTTGGTATATAAAATTGGTTTGTTTCCATCCCATTTTGCAATGATGTTCGCTAATTCCATTGGATTATGAACTTCTGTAGGAATTGTATATTCCGTTTCAAGAACAACCTCAGCATTTTTATAACCGTCGTGTTCACCACGATGATAGTCATTTCCTTTGTCGGTATCTATTTTTCTTTCTTTATTTGCCGCATTGTGAAGTTCAGTCGAATGTTCTTCTTTAAAATAATCTGCCTTAATTAAACTCGCTGCATATTGCATACGCTCAAAAGTATCGGCAATCACCAAAGCAATCGGCTGATCGTAGTACAAAACCGAATCATCTTTAAAAATCTGTAAAGGCTGACCAAAGTTCTTTTTATCTTTTGCTTTTTGATAACCAGATGGTTTGTCCACATTTAAATGCGTAATAACAGCCAAAACTCCTGGCGCCCATTCCGCTTTTTTAGTATCAATAGTTTTAATTCGTCCTTTTGCAATTGTACTTCCTACCAAGCACGCATATACAACACCATCCGTTTTATATTCGGCCGAATACGTTGCAGAACCTGTTACTTTAGCAAATCCGTCTACTCTATTTATATTACTTGTCTTGCTCATAATTTAATTATTTTGATGCTGCTATTGTAAGTGCTTCCGTTATTGCATTGGCTCCAAGCGTGATTTTAAAATCATTGTCGCCATATCCTCTTGCGCCTTTCATAGACAAATTTGCGGCTTGTCTAAATGTTTCTTCAGAAACTGTCTTTCCTTTCAGAAATTCTTCTGTTTCTTTTAATCTCCAAGGTTTGTGTGCAACTCCGCCCATTGCTAATCTGGCGCTGTTTATCACATTATTTTTAAGATCTAAAGCCACTGCTACAGAAACTAATGCAAAAGCATAACTCGTTCTGTCGCGAACTTTTAGATAATGAACATTTTTAGTGAAATTATTGTCTGGAATTTCAACAGCAGTAATTAATTCTCGGCTTTCAAGTGTATTGTCTTTTTCTGGTGAATTTCCTGGAAGTCTGTGAAAATCAGTAAAATTAATTTCTCGTTTTCCTTTTGGACCTTCAACTAAAACCGTAGCATCTAGCGCAGCCAAAGCCACGCACATATCACTTGGATGAACAGCAATACAACTATCTGAAGTGCCAAAAATTGCCGACATTCTATTTGAACCGCCAATTGCGCCACAGCCACTTTTTGGTGCTCTTTTATTGCAAGGCATATCGGTATTATAAAAATACGAACAGCGTGTTTTTTGAAGCATATTTCCACCAACCGTTGCCATGTGTCTGATTTGCTGAGAAGCTCCGGCCGCTAAAGCCAATGCCAGCAAAGGATATTTTTCTTTAATAGAAGAATCTTCCGCAACTTGACTGTTTTTTGCTAAAGCTCCAATTGAAACTTTTCCTTTTAAAAATTCTATTTTCTTTAAATCTAATCCGTTGATGTCAACCAGTTTGTCTGGAGCTACAACATTTTTCTTCATTAAATCAACCAAATTTGTTCCGCCAGCTATAAACATGGTAGAATTGTCTTTGGCTTTTCCTGTAACTGCTGATGAAGAAGACAGCGCTTTAATTATCTGAAAATTTTTCATAACTCCTTTCCTCCTTCCTTCACTTCAGTTATCGCATCAACAATATTATGATAAGCTCCACAACGGCAGATATTTCCGCTCATATATTCACTGATTTCTTCTCTGCTATTAGCGTGACCTTCTTTAATACAAGCAATTCCCGACATAATTTGTCCCGGCGTGCAATAACCACATTGAAAGCCGTCATGTTTGATAAAAGCTTCTTGCATCGGGTGTAGTTTTTTACCTTTTGAAAGTCCCTCGATTGTAGTAACTTGTGCATTTTGCTGCATTGATGCTAATGTCAGACAAGACAAAATTCGAGTTCCATTTACGTGAACTGTACATGCACCACATTGACCGTGATCACAGCCTTTTTTCGTTCCTGTAAGATGCAGTTGTTCTCTCAACAAATCCAATAAAGTAGTTCTTGGTTCTATATTGAGATTGTGTTTTGCGCCATTTACTTCAATAGAAAGCGGTACAGTTTCTAAATACTCTGCAATTTTTTCATCCCATTTCTTGTCTGAAGCCATTACCAATGAAGGCGGCGTGAAAGCAAGAGCGGTAAAAAGTCCTGATTTCTTTATAAAGTCACGACGGGAATTGGAGTCATCCGGAGTTACTTTATCCTTATTTGTTTTTTTAGAAGCCATTCAGTCTATTTGTTAAATTAGCAAATTCACTTTTGTCATTCTAACAAATTTAATCATCTTAAATCACAAAAAGTTATGAAATTCAAACATTACTCTTATTTAGAATAATTACAATTTCTGTATTTTTTAACCGCAAAGAGCGCAAAGAATTTTGTTTTAGAGAATTTTATAAAAACGCTAAGATCGCAAAGCTTTATCAATTCCAGCTTTGCGATCTTAGCGTTTAGTTTAAATAACTTAATTAAAAAAACTTTGCGTGCTTTGCGTTAAAAAAAACAAACATAAAACTGGTTTATTCTTTACTTTGAAATTGTATTTTTACCAGACTAAGCTTTCAATTTATGCCACATCAACAAAATATTTATTTGGATAATAATGCTACAACTCGTGTTGACGAACGTGTTTTAGAAGCAATTTTACCTTATTTTACGGATTTCTATGCCAATTCTACAAGCACACATTTGGCTGGGCTGAGCGTAAAAGAAGCTGTAGAAAATGCTGCTTGGCAAACTGCCGATTTAATCAACGCTGATGCAGATGAAATTATTTTTACTTCTGGAGCAACTGAAGCTATAAATCTGGCGATAAAAGGCTTAATAAATGAACACAGAAAACATATTGTTACAATTCAAACCGAACATAAAGCAGTTCTTGAAACTTGCCGTTTTATGGAAAATACTGGTTTTGATATAACATATCTTCCCATATCTTCTGACGGACTTTTAGATATTAAATTCTTAGAAGAAATAATCACAGATAAAACACTGGTTTTCATCGGAATGTTTTCAAACAATGAAACTGGTGTCATGCAAAATGTCAGCGAAATTTCTGAACTTCTTAAAGCAAAAAATGTTTTGTTTTTTTGTGATGCAACACAAGCAATTGGTAAAATTCAAGTTGATGTAAAAAAACTAGGGATTGACCTTGTAGCACTTTCTGCGCATAAATTTTATGGTCCGAAAGGAATTGGTGCTTTGTATATTTCAGCGAAAGCGAAACTTAAATTGCAACCACAAATTGTTGGCGGCAGACAACAAAGAAAATTGCGAAGCGGAACTTTAAATGTTCCAGGAATTATCGGTTTAGGCAAAGCCGCAGAAATTGCTGTAAATGAATTAGAAAAAGACAAAAATAGAATTGAAATTTTGAGAGATAAACTGGAAAAAGGTTTATTGCAATTTGAAGGTTCTTTTGTAAATGGAAATACAGAAAACCGAATTTATAACACTTCGAATATTTGTTTTCCTGGAGTAAATTCAGAACAATTGATTATGGCTTTGGGAAATATTTCGGTTTCAAACGGCGCTTCTTGTTCGGCAGTAACTTCTGAGCCTTCTCACGTTTTAAAAGCAATGGGATTGTCGGATGAAGAAGCTTTGAGTTCGATTCGATTTAGTTTGGGAAGATTTACTAAAGATGAAGAAATTGAGATTGCTATTGAACAGGTTTTAAAGATTGCAAGAGATTTAAATGACTAACTATACCTAAAAATCTTTGTAACTCTGTAACTTTGAACCTTTGTCCCTTTAAATCAAGAAATCAACTTCTTATAATCTTCTTCTGTATCGATATCAATATTTCCTTTTTCAAAAAGAACAGAAGCAACATCTTCAGCATATTTTTTAATCAATTTTTTTGCGCCTTCTTGTCCTCTCAATTTTAACAATTCTTCGAAATATTTTTTACGAAATAAAACTGGCGTTCCTAAAGTTTCTGAATAAGCAGAAGCGGCAATTCCTTTTTTTGCTCTTTCAGATTCTTTCATCAAATTTTTAAAAACAGAACTCGTTACAAATGGCTGATCGCAGACAGTCAAAATGCAACTTTCGCAATCAGAATTTAAAAACAATACTTCTTGAATTCCTTTTATTATTGACGAAGACATTCCACTTTCCCATTCAGAATTGAAAGCGATTGTTATTTCACTAGAATTAAGCTCTTTTTCAATCAAATTGTTATTAGAACCCGTAACAAGTATTACAAATGAATTTTCGACGCTTAAAGCTTCTGAAATTGTATTTTTTAAAAGAGTCGTTTCTTTATATTCCAGCAATTGTTTTGGTCTGCCGAGTCTAGAAGAATTTCCAGCAGCCAAAATAATTATAGCATTTTTATTTAGAAGTTTCTGCTCCATATTCAATTTCATCGTGTATTTTTCCGTGCTTGTATTTCAAAGAAGTTCCAATTCTTCCCGTTGCAAAGGCTTTAATTTCTGACACAATTGACAATGCAATTTCTTCAGACGTTTCAGAACCAATATCTAAACCAATCGGGCTGTGAATTCTTCCCAATTGCTCTTCATTCAAAACAATTCCTTCTTTTCGAAGGTCATCTAACATTCTATGAAATTTAGATTTCGGACCCAAAATTCCGATATATTGACAATTAGTTTCAAATAATGATTTTAAAACTGCCAAATCATATTTATTATTGTGCGTCATTAAAACAAAAAAAGTCTGATCGTCAATAACGATATTTTCTAAAAAATGCTCTTGTTTTACAGCATTTATAACATCTGCTTTTGGAAAACGTTTTTTGGTTACATGCGTTGCGCGACCTTCTTGAATAGTAATTTTCCAACCTAAAATTGAAGCCATTTTTACTAACGGTTGAACATCATTTCCTGCGCCGGCAATTACAAGCGAAATTGGCGGATTTATATATTCGATTAGAGCTTCGTCGTCGTTTTGTTCTATTAATCTTTTAACGATTGTTTTTTTGTTTTTTAAAACTTCTTTTACGTCAGAAATTAAATTTAAAACATCAATATCATGATGTAAAACAGGATTGTCTTTCCTAAAAAAAAGCGCTGTTCCAATTTGCTTTGCTCCTCTTTTTAAAGAAAAAACAGTCACAACAACTGCTTCTTTTCTATCTGTTTCTAATTGCTGCAAAAGCTGAATTGGATTATTTGGAATTTCTTCATCAATATATTCAAACAAAATATGAACGATTCCGTTGCAGCCTAATTGCAAACCGATTTCAGCATCGTATTCATTACTAGTATTATAGGTAATTAATTTATTTTGTTTTTGATGAATGGAAAGAAGTGCTTTCCGCAACGCATCTCCTTCTAAACAGCCACCGCTAATTGCACCCGTAAGAATTCCGTCTTCAGTAACCAGCATGCGTGCGCCAGGCTGTCTGTAAGACGAACCTTCAACTTTTACAACTGTTGCCAAAGCAGATTTTTTGCCTGCTTTCTGCGCTTCTGAATAAGATTTTAGTATATCGCTGATTTCCTTCATAGAATTATTATTCATCAAAAAAAATACTATTGATGCTTTTTATAGTTTAAAAATAGAAAATATTATAAACTTAAATGATTTTATTCCTCTTAAAGTTTACAAGACTTTTATCAATAAAATTTGGAATTTCATTTATACTCTTATTCTATTACAAACACTAAGTTATTGGTTTAAAATGTTTTCTTATTGTTCTCGTAATTATTTTTTCAAATAGACGTATGATTTGTATTACTAAGTTTTGTATTTTTATCGATAGCGAAATAATTAATACTCACCTTAAATTTAAACTGCATGGGAAAATTTGTAATTACTACTAGAGCCAATGGAGAGTTTCAGTTCAATTTGAAAGCTGGTAATGGCCAGACAATTTTAACAAGCGAAGGCTATACTACAAAAGTAGCTTGCAATAACGGAATCGAATCAGTTAAAAAAAATGCACCTGACGATGATCGTTACGATAGATTAGAATCTAAAAGCGGAAAGCCTTATTTTAATCTAAAAGCTGGAAACGGACAAATTATTGGTTCTAGCGAAATGTACGAAAGCACTTCTGCAAGAGAAAATGGAATTGAATCTGTTAAGAAAAATGCTCCAGATGCAACAATTGACGATCAGACAGCTTAATTAAACTGTTTAAAAAAATAAAAAAAAGCGAGGTAAATGCCTCGCTTTTTTCATATCCTTTTATTTCACTAAATCCATTACAGTATTATTTATTGGCAGACAATCTGTACCCTCATTAAGTTTATCAACATAATCAATTTTTATTTGATTGCTAGATTTATTGACAATAATTAAAAGTTTATATTCCTTTTGTTCTTGCGTAAATATTATTTCGTTAAGCGAAATTTTAGCTGCTGTCTCTAAAGAATCACTTTTAATTACAACTGCTTTTCCGTAATATTCCGTATCACAAGGCAAAGTTTCTGTATAAAGATGAAAATCAATCGAATTTTCATCAACATCAGTAATTCCCAAAAACTGTAATGACCACTCTTCATCCTTCGAATCTTTGAATTGATAAACTGCTTCGTATTTCAATTTTAGATACGATAACATTTTATCTTCTGCAGGTTTGCTTTCAAGAAAACTTTTTTCAGGAAGGGTATCTAGAATAACTGTTCTTTTTTTTACGTGCATTTTTTTATCATTTTCAACCCTTTCTATTTTATCTTTTTTACAGCTTAAGCAAAAACAGATACAGATTATCAACAGTAAATTTTTCTTCATTTAAAATTTTATTTAAAGTAAATAAAATAATTTTTTAAGTACTATCAAATTGAATAAAATGATACAGTTTAAAATAAAAAAGAGGATTTCAAAATCCTCTTTTTTATATATAATACTATGTTTAATCTAACAAAAACACAATCAATCCTCTTGCGCCATGCGCTCCAAGAACTAAAGATTGCTCGATATCCGCTGTTTTTGACGGTCCAGCGATAAAAGTTCCAAAACCATATTCCATGTTTCCAATTCTTTGATACGCTTGCTGCATTGTTGGAATAAGATCTTTTTTATGAACGATAATGGCTAAATATTGCGCAATGAAAGGCGCAACACGCTGACCTAAAATATCATCAGTTACCCAAAGTCCGCTGTTTTCTGCCACTCCAAAATGCGCTTTTACAACCGTTAATTCAACGTCTTGAAGCGAATGCGGATCAACAGTTTTCCAATCTAAAGAAGCAATTTCCGAAAGTTCTGGAAGTGTTGTAATTAACCGTTTTTCAAGATTATAATTGGATTTGATGTAATTGATTATTTCATCATAATTCGCAACTTCAACAGGATCTCCCCCAATACCTTTTAAAACCATTTTATACGTTTCCAAAACATCAAATTGTTCAGAACCTAAAAGATTTAAATCTGGCAGTACTGAAACCAATTCGGGTTGATTTGCTTTTATTCTTTTTAAAATTTCGCCTTTACTACTCATTTCCTTTTACTTTAGATTCTCGCGAATTTTTCTTGTACCATTCTCTAAAAGATTCTTCTGGAACATCTGGCATTTCGCGCTGATCGTACCATTTATTCATTTTATTATTTACCATTCCTGGAATATTCTTCATTACAAATCGCCCTGATTTACCAGCAATATTAAAAACTGTCGGATTTGCTAAAACTGTTGCCATTGTTTTCATCGCAATAGTTTTAGCTTTTGGCGTATGCCCTTCTTTTACCAAAACCTGACGCCATTTATACAATTGATCGTGAATATCAATTTTTACTGGACAAACGTTCGTACATGAACCACAAAGCGTACTCGCAAAAGGCAAATCGGCATTTTTGCTCATATCTAAGTTTGGCGCCAAAATAGAACCAATTGGTCCCGCAACTGCATTATGATAGCTGTGTCCGCCGCTGCGTCTGTAAACTGGACAAGTATTCATACACGCTCCACAACGAATACATTTCAATGAATTTCTGAAATCTTCTCTTCCTAATTGTGTACTTCTTCCGTTATCTACGATTACGATATGCATTTCTTTTCCGTCTCTTGGTTTCTTGAAATGACTTGAAAAAGTAGTTATTGGCTGTCCTGTTGCGCTTCTTGCTAATAATCTCAAGAAAACACCTAAATGTTCTCTTTTCGGAATCAGTTTTTCGAATCCCATGCAAGCGATGTGAACGTCTGCTAAATGCTCGCCCATATCGGCATTTCCTTCATTCGTGCAAACTACAAATTCTCCCGTTTCTGCAACAGCAAAATTGACTCCGGTTAAAGCTACTTTTCTTGTTAGGAAAGTATTTCTCAAACTATGACGAGCTGATTCTGTTAAATACTGCGGATTGAAATTTCCTTTTTCTGTACCCAAATGTTCATGAAAAGTTTCACTTACATCTTCTTTCTTCAAGTGAATCGCCGGAAGTACAATATGACTTGGCGGCTCTTTCCTAAGCTGAACAATATATTCTCCTAAATCAGAATCGATTACTTCTATTCCTTTTTCGGCTAAATAATCATTTAAATGACATTCTTCTGTAAGCATCGATTTGGATTTCACCATTTGCTTTACATCATGTTTTGCCATGATCGAATGTACAATTTCGTTGTGTTCTTTGGCATCGGCAGCCCAATGTACAATTATTCCGTTTCGTTGCGCATTCGCTTCAAATTCGACTAAATAATCGTGAATATTAGAAAGTACATTTAATTTGATTTGAGAAGCCGTTTCGCGCAGCAATTCCCAATCTGCTATCTGGTGTGCCGATTTATCTCTTTTAGCACGTACAAACCATAGCGTTTCATCATGCCAATTGACACGCTCAACATCTTTATTGAACTTTGTTGCGGCTTCGCTGTGCTGTATTGTTTTTTCTGAAGACATCTTATAAAAGTTGTTTTTACCATTAAGATATTAAGTAAATTAAGCTAAACTTTATGAACTTAATTTCTGAATGATTAAAAGAAAATTAAGTTTTTTAAAATCACTTAAATCTCTTATTTTTTTTACTAATAAATATTTAAACCAAGCTTTATGAACTTAATTTCTTAATGGTAAAAAAAAATTAATTTTCGAGTGAATTTAATATTTCAGCAATGTGAATGGTTTTGATTCTGCTTTTTTGCCTTTTCAGAATTCCGTCCAAATGCATTAAGCATGACATATCACCTCCTGTAATATAATCCACATCATGACTTTCGTGATCTTTAATACGATCTTGACCCATTTTTACAGAAACGGCTTCTTCGGTTACGCAGAAAGTTCCGCCGAAACCACAGCATTCGTCTTTTCTCGTAAGAGCAACCAAATCAAGACCTTTTATATTGTGCAATAATTGTTCAGGTTTTGAGAAAAATGGCGCGTTCAATTCAGACATTTGTGAAAGCTTTAATCCACGTTGACCGTGACAGCTTACGTGCATTCCAACTTTAAACGGAAATTTTCCGTCGATATGATCGATTTTTAAAACGTCTGTAATAAATTCGGTAAGTTCGTAAACTGTATTTCGTATTGCTGTAGCCTTCTCTTCTTGATTTTCGTCGTGCAAATGATCTTTCACATGCAAAACACAACTTCCAGAAGGGCAAACGATATAATCAAATCCAGAAAAATTGGAAATAAAATTGGCGTCGCAACCTTTAGTTAAATGTGCATAACCGCTGTTTGCCATTGGCTGCCCGCAACAGGTTTGTCCCATTGGAAAATGTACATCACAGCCTAATTTTTGAAGTAATTCGTAGGTTGCAATTCCTACTTTTGGATAAAATTGGTCGACATAACAAGGTATAAAAAGTCCAATTTTCATATTGTAATATTTAGTGTGTTGTTCATTTGGCGTGTAAAGTAAAAATGTAAAAAATACGTTTCTCGACAAATTTACAACATACCAATCGTTTTTACCTAATGTTTATAGAATTTCAAGTCAATTAAATCGTTCTGAATTGGTTTCGGATTCCAGTTTTGATGAATCGCCAATGCAGCGCCCAATGCACTTGCCTGCGCCATCGAAGCTGCATAAACTTCTACATCTGGAAAAGCTTCAGCTAATAAATTCATGTAAATCGAATTTTTACTAAAACCTCCATCTACAAAAATCTTTTTTACAGGACTATTATGAATGACCAAATTGGTAGAAAAAACCTGCTGTTCAACCAAATCCAACATTAATTGATGATAAGCTGTTTCGTAATCTTTATAATGAGAAAGATCTCTTTTTTGAAAAGGACATTCTTTCAAAATATCAAAATTGTATTTCTTCGGATAAATAATCTGGAAATTAAGCGCTCTTAAATTGGCTACTATTTTCTTATCAAAATATACTTCTTTATAAGTATCAACTGGAACATTAAAATGCTCTGCCAAACGTTTGGTCTGAACTTCATGTTCATTTCCTGCAAATAAACGCGCTGCTTTTACCGGTTTTTCGGTGTATTGCATATAACAAAGACAATCGTTTTGCGATTCGTCAAAAGTTAAAGGTTTATTATTGAATGGATTTAAAGAAATACTCCAAGTTCCTGTAGACAATAATACAAAAGGCTCTGTAAAATTGATTGTATACGGAATAATTGCAGATGAACTATCGTGAAGACCAACACCAATAGCCAGATTTTCGCGCGTCATAATAACATCTTTTCCAAAATGAATTGGCGGAATTTTATCTGAAATACCTTCTTCTTTCAACCATTTATGGTATTTCATTTTTTTGAAATTCCACATATTCGTATGACAGCCAATACTCGTAATATCCGCGTAAGCTTCATTCGTTAAAAGAAAACTCAAAAACTGCGGCAGATGCAGACAGTATTTTACTTTTTCAAACAATTCGGGCTTTTCTTCTTTCAAGCGATAAATCTGCATTCCTGAATTTAAACTGCCCAAAACTGGAGAAGCCGTTTTTACAGCAAACTTTTTTTCTCCTTTGTATTTTTCATAGAAATTAGATTTTAATTCCTCTGGATAATCTTTTAGATAATTATACAGAGGAGTTAAAACTTTTCCGTTTTCGTCTATATAAACAAAACTGGCGCCGTAAGTGCTAAAATTGATGGCTTTTAAAACATAATCTTTAAGCTCTTTTATTTCAGATAATCGGTCTAAAATCCAGTTTTTAAGTACTTCGATATCTTCACACGGAAACCCATCTTCATCTTTGGTTTCCTCTAGATTAACAGATTTCTCCCAGACAATTTTATAATTTTCGTTAAATAAAAAAACCTTTTTGTTTGTTTTACCAATATCAAAAATCGCAACTACATTCATTTATTCTAATTATGAGTTATGAGTTATAAGTTATGAGTTTTTGAATTATGATTTTTTATGTTTAAGCTAAGTCTATTTATGTTTTTAGCAAAAACACAAAAAGACTCAACTTATAGCTCATAATTCATAACTCATAATTACAATCCTGTTGCTACTGTTTTTAAACCTCTTTCTTCGATAAGATTTTGTCTTACTTGAAGCGAACGATATAACGCTACCGGATTTAATGCTGATCCAGAACGTAAACGAGCTTCAGCAACTAATGCGCGAACATCTGTGCGGAATGCATTCTGTAAAATTTCTTGTGCTTTTACTACATCATTTTCTTCCTGTGCTTGCTCTAAAGCTTTTCTGTCTACAGAAAGCGCTTGTGCGTAAGCAATCATAATCGCTTCAACAGATTGTAATAAATCTTCTAAAGGATCTTTGATGTTGTGAGAAGCATCGATCATCCAACCTAAATCTTTGGCGTGATTCATTCCTCTTGCATCCATTCCTTCCACTAATTCATTAAAAATCAAGAATAATTGATATGGTTTTAATGCACCAGCAGTTAAATCGTCATCACCATATTTTGAGTCGTTAAAGTGGAAACCTCCCAATTTATTATCCATCAATAAAATAGAAACAATTTGCTCGATGTTTGCATTTGGCAAATGATGACCTAAATCTACAAGCGTCTTTGCTTTGTCTCCTAATTTTTGAACGTATGAATAAGATTGTCCCCAATCTGCTACAGTTGTAGAATAAAAGTTAGGTTCAGCACATTTGTATTCTAAAAATAATTTCCAGTTTGAAGGCAATGCATCGTAAATTTCCTCTAAACTTTCTAAAGTATTTTGATACGCTTTTCTGAAGTTTAATTGTCCAGGAAAACTAGAACCATCAGCTAACCAAATTGTTAAAGACTCCGATCCTAATTCGATTCCGTGTTGAATAACTTCAATATTGTGAGCAATTGCTTGTTTACGAACTGCTTTATTTACATTTTGTAAAGAACCAAATTTATAAGAATTTGAAGCATCTGCCTGATCTTGAAAAGTATTCGAGTTCATGGCGTCAAATTTCAAACCGTGCTGTGCTGCTAATGTTTTAATTTCATTATAATTCGTTGGAATATCCCACGGAATATGAAGTGAAATAGCTCCAGAAGCATTGTTTAATTTGTGAAGCAAACCAACATCTTCTATTTTTTCTTCAATAGAACGAGGTTCTCCTCCTCCAGCGAAACGCCCGAATCTTGTTCCTCCTGTTCCTAAAGCCCAAGACGGAATTGCAATTTGAAAGTCAATTAATTTTTGAATAATCGCTTCTGTATCATTAATTTCTGAAGCTGTAAAAACTAATTTATTTTGGTGTTTTTTGATTAAATCTTCGTTATGAGATTCGATGTGGTTTGATCCGATTAACATAGTTAGTGGTATTTTAATAGAGTTTACAAGATATAAATTTATACGTTGTCAACTCCCGTTTTACTTCATTTTTTTGTTATGTTTTCATTGTTAAAACAAACTGTTATATGCTAAAAAAATCTAACGTTCGAAAGAATCGAACGCTAGACCACAAAAAACCACTTTTGCTTAAACAAACTTATAAAAAACCTAAACAATCTTTATCTATAAAAGCCCATTGCTACGCCTCCGTCTACGTTTAATGCGTTTCCTGTAGATTTACCTAATAAACCTCCAACAAAAGCAAAACAAGCGTTTGCAATATCATCTGGCAATATGATTTCATTTAATAACGTACGTTTTGCATAGTAAGCTGGAAGTTCTTCAACTGTAACTCCGTATGCTTTTGCACGACCTTCTGCCCATCCTCCAGACCAAATGTTTGAATCTGAAATTACTGCATCAGGATTTACTGTATTTACACGAATTTTATCTGCTCCAAGTTCAGCCGCCATTAAACGTGTTAAATGCGCTTGAGCCGCTTTTGCCGAACCATAACCAGGATTATTTGGACCCGCAACAACAGCATTTTTAGAAACGATATTTACGATATCTCCTCCAAAACCTTGTTTACGCATAACTTCGATTCCTGCTTTAGAAACAATAAATTGTCCTTTTACCAAGATATCGTATAATCTATCCCATTCTTCTAATGTGTGTTCTGCAATAGATTTTGAAATACTGATACCAGCATTATTCACTACAATATCAACACCTCCAAAAGCTAAAGAAGCTTCGTCTAATGCTTTTTCTGTACTTACTTCGTCAGTGACATTTAATAAAGTGCTAGAAACGGCATCTTTTCCAAATGCTTTTGTAAATTCAGCAGTTGCGCCTTCTAAACGCTCTTCGTTAATATCGTTGATTACAACACAAGCACCTTCTTGAGCGAATTTTTTAGCGATAGCTTTACCAATTCCGCCCGCAGAACCAGTAATTAAAGCAACTCTTCCAGACAATGCTTTTGGTTTTGGCATACGCTGTAATTTTGCTTCTTCTAATAACCAATATTCAATATCAAAAGCTTCTTGGTGTGGTAAAGAAGTGTATTCTGAAACTGCTTCTGCACCTTTCATTACGTTTACTGCATTGATATAATATTCAGATGCTAAACGCGCCATTGTTTTATCTTTAGCAAAAGTGAACATTCCAACTCCAGGATATAAAATCACAACAGGGTTTGGGTCACGCATTGCTGGTGAATTTGATTTTTTACATGCATTGTAATAATCTTTGTACATCGCACGGTAAGCTTCGAAAGCAGGAGTTAATTTTGCTTTAATAGCATCAATATCAGATAAATCTTCGTTTGGATCTAATTCTAAAACCAAAGGACTAATCTTAGTTCTCAAAAAGTGATCTGGACAAGATGTTCCTAATGGAGCTAATTTCGCTAAATCATTAGAATTAATGAATTCTAAAACTCTTGCATCGTCAGTATAATGCCCAATCATTTGGCGCTCTGATGAACAGAAACCTCTTAAAATTGGAGCAACTTTTGCTGCTTTTAATTTACGGTCTGCTTCTGGAAGACTGTCAATTTTCTTTCCTCCAAAAACTGGACGTTTTTTTCCGTAGTTATCTTCTAAATATTCAGCACATTTCTCGATTACTTCCAGCGTATTAATATAACTTTCGAACGCAGTATCTCCCCAAGTAAATAAACCATGAGAACCTAACATGATTCCACGTAGTTCTTTACCGTTTTGAGCTGCTTCTTCTAAACAAGCTCTCAACTGAAGACCAAGATCAAATCCTGGACGCTGCCAACCTACCCAACCAATTTCTCCGTTGAATAATTCTTCTGTTATTTTCTTTCCATCTTTCGCTGCAGCGATAGCAATTGCTGCGTCTGGATGTAAATGATCGATATGTTTAAATGGAAGAAATCCGTGTAAAGGCGTATCAATAGAAGGCGCTTTTGAAGCTAAATCGAAAATACAGTGGTTGAATAATTCTACCATTTCGTCTTCAAATTCGATTCCTCTGTAAACGTTTTCTAGATTACGAAGTCTGTCTAAATACAAAGCCGCACAACCTGATTTTGTCAATGTTCCGATATCTCCACCAGAACCTTTAATCCACATTACTTCTGAAGATTCTCCAGTTAAAGGATCTTTATCAGTAATTTTTACAGAAGTATTTCCACCTCCATAGTTTGTCAATCTTAAATCGGCTCCTAACAAGTTAGAACGATAAATAAAAAGCGCTACTTCATCTCCCGCCAATTCTGCGGCTTTAGCATCATCCCAAAGGTAGCTTACATGCTTAAAATTTGTATTAATTGTTTTTGTATTCGACATATACTTTATAATTATTTCTTGTATTATTTATAATGAGTTACCAATTCCTACCAAAACGATCGCCAGCATAATAAGCCCGATTCCCCAGAAAAAAGTTCTTAATGTTTTTTTAGAAACTCCTTTCCATTCTTTCAAATAAAAACCCCAAAAGTTTGCTGTTAAAATGATTGTTGCCATGTGCAAAATCCATGAACTAGCACCATTTCCTAATTTGCTTTCTCCCATTCCGTAAAAGAAAAACTGTAAAAACCACATCGTTCCAGCAAGTGCAGAAAACAAAACATTCTTTGTTATTGGAGTAGATTTATCTGTATAATTTTTGATTGTTTTATTTTTAAAATTCAAATAAAGACACCAAATAAAGTTGGTTGTTAATCCTCCCCAAAGCAACACAACATAAGTAACATTGTTTTGAAATAGCGGATTAGCTCCACTTATCACGGCTTGTTCTGCCATCGGTTTTCCTGCTTCGATTCCGTAATTAAAAAAAGAACTTAAAATTCCAGAGATTACAGCTACAATTAGACCTTTTACTAAATTGAAATCTTTGTCTTTATCTTCATGACCTGTTGCAAAATCTTTCTCTTTCAGCATTCCAGCTTTCCCAGAAATGGCAATTCCGATAAGATATACCACAACTCCCAACAAAACGATCTGACCACCAGTATTAGTAAGCATGTGTGAAAATGAAATTTTTCCTTCTGTTGGAACAAAATCATAATAAATTGACGGAACTAAAGCTCCAAATGCAGAGCAGAATCCAAGTGTAATTGAATTTCCTAATGACATTCCTAAATAGCGAACGCCTAAACCATAAGTTAAACCTCCAATTCCCCAAACTAATCCCATTGAAAAAGTAAATGTTTTTATTGAAGGAGAAGCTGCTGCGATAATTTCACCAAAATGCGGAATCGTTAAGTAAGCTGCAATTGGAGGAACAATTAGCCAAGAGAAAAAACCTCCTACTAGCCAATAGCTTTCCCAAGCCCAATCTTTTACTTTTTTAAAAGGCATATAAAAACTACCTGAAGAAAATCCTCCGATAGAATGAAAAATGATTCCTAATAATGATTCCATTTAATAACTTTTGGTTTAAGGTTAGTTTGATAGTAATTTGGTTTTGTAAAATAATAGAATGTAAAAAAGAAAACTGTCCTGTACTATCCTTTACGGATTTCGTAATTTTTGTTAAAACTAAAGATTATTAGAAATAACGACTTGTAATTATTGGGTAAATAAATTTAAAATGGCTACTTTAGCAATCGATTTCGCAATTATTAATTATGCATTCTTGTTAAAATTTAGAAATTATAAAAAAAAGATTACAAGCCTTGTCAAATTCTCTTTTTGAAGACTCGAAATACAAAAAGGTAAAAATTATTTCAACCAAGAGATTTTTTTGATAAAAGCTGCAAATAAAAATGAGTTTCGTTGAAATGCGAGACAAATTTCCTCAAATGAACATGATCAAACTTATCAAAATAGACGAAGATTCAAGGGTTCCCAAATACAAACAAATTGTTGACTCTATTCTTCAGAACATCGCTAACGGAAATTTGAAAATCAATCAAAAAATTCCTTCTATAAATAGTTTTAGTGAAGAATTTTATATGTCGCGAGACACAGTCGAAAAGGCGTATAATATTTTAAAGGAAAGAAAAATCATCTCTTCAATTAGAGGAAAAGGCTATTATATTACCAGAACGAAACTCGAATCTAAAGTCAATATTTTGTTTTTGACGAATAAATTGAGTTCATATAAAATGAAAACCTACAGCTCGTTTATTGATACTTTAGGAGCCAACGCACATGTTGATCTTCAAATTTATCATTGCGACGAAACTTTGTTTTTGAATATTTTAGATAAGTATGAAGGCGCTTACGATTACTATGTTATTACAACGCATTTTAAAACAGACGAATTAAAGCATTTAAGTTTTACAGACGAAGTTGTAAATGCGATTAAAAATATTCCACAAGAAAAATTAGTCGTTTTAGACAACATAAAACTTGGAACTGGTGATGAAGTAATTAAAATTTATCAAGATTTTGAAAATGATATTTATAATGCTTTAAAAGAAGGCCTTTCTAAAATATCAAAGTACAAACGATTAATTCTTGTTTATCCAGATAAAGCGGTTTATCCGTATCCGAGAAGAATTTTGCACGGATTTAGAAAATTTTGCGTTGAACACGAAATCAATTTTGAAATTCTGAGTGAAGTTTATGATGATATGATTCTTAAAAAAGGTGATTTATTTATCACAATCGAAGAATCTGATCTGGTGAATTTAGTGAAACAGATTCGTGATGAAGAATATGTTTTAGGAAAAGAAATTGGTGTTATATCTTATAATGATACACCGCTAAAAGAATTATTAGGTATTACAGTAATGTCGACCGATTTTAATATTATGGGAGAAACAGCTGCAAGAATGATCTTGAATAAAGAAAAAGGTCAGGTAAAAGTTCCTTTTAATTTTATTGATAGAAATTCTATTTAAAGGTTCTGAGATGCTAAGATTCTAAGTTTTCTTCTCTTTGTCTGCAACTTTGCAAATAAATTTATTTATAAAAAAAACCTCGTCTGTTGACGAGGTTTTTATTGGTATTATTTTTTTGATTCTTCGATAGAAACTTTTCTGAACTCTTTTAAAAGTTTTTCAATTTCTAAAGTAGCTTTACGTGCTCTTGGACCTGCAGCTTTAATTCCTTTTTCAGTTAAAGATTCAGCTTCTGCTTTGAATGTGTCAATTTCGGCGTTGATTTTTACTAATAAATCTTTCATGCTTATATATTGTTAAATTAAGCCACAAAAATAGAAGTTTGTGTGATAGTTACAACAAATTTGCTGTTAAATTTAATGCAGTTTTTCATTCATTTTCTTTACAATAAATTGACTTGTTATTTTTTTCAAATACCGACAAATACAATACATTAACAATCAATCACTTATTAATTAAATATATTTACAAAGCTAGTTTTAAAGCTTTGTACAAAGAATCTCAATACAGTTTAATTTTTATGAACCCTCGTCTGAAATCACTTTCATTTGTTAATTTTCAAGAGGAATAATTACTCGAAAAAGGGAGATTTTACTCGATTCTCAGTTCAAATTATAATGCTTTATCGATGCTAGCAATGCAAAAAGCTTCTTTCTATCTGTTTGTAAGTGTCTTTTCTATTTTATTTGAATTTGTATTTTAGCAGAAAGTTGTTTGGCTAAGTTTGTTACATAATTGGTAAAAAATAGAGCATCATTAAATCCTTTATCAGCACTCAATTCCCAAGCTGCGATTGCATAATAACTTATTTCTTTATTATTCTCAATTTTCAATTTTGCTAAATAAGAATCTGTTAATTGACCTGTTTTTGGAGCTTCAATATAACCTTGATAAATATTTTTTGGAACTAAAATAGCTGTTCCCAATATCCACTGGCGTTCGTAAGTCAAATAATCATGCTGAATTAAACAAACCCAATCACCAGATTCAATAACTTGCAACGGATTTTTATTATTCAAATTAGAAATTGCAGCTAGAAAAGTTTCATTTCCTTTAATACCCTTTATAGAAACGGTATTTTTATAACCATATATTCCCGGCCAAATCGAAGTTGTTTCTTGAGCATCGTATAAATTTTCAGATGCTTTCCAGTTTTGGTAATGATAACTTAAAACTGAATTTACAGGTCCTTCGGTTACAATTTTAAAAGTTGTTTTTTCAATATTATTAATTGTATCGTTTCCTAAAATTCCAAGTCTATTAATCTTGTTATCAACCAACAATGCAAAACCTCCTAAACCTGCAGAACTTCCTACAGGAAAAATATCTCTTCCCCAATCGTACATTACATGATAATTATCTTCGACAGCGCCTTTATTATTTATACCCACATTTTCTGGCGTTATCGCTGGAAGTTTTTTTCCGAAAACATCTTTAGAATTTCTTCCATCCAAATAATGCCTAAAACCTACTTTATCATTTTCCCAAGTTGGTCCGTCCGTTTGGTATTTTTGATAACCTAATTTTTTAGGAACTTGATTCGCCATTAAAACTTCTTGTGTATCAGGATGAACAGGAAGGTCTTTTCCTTCTCTTTTTCCAAAACGAACGCTTGTTTTTTTAATAAATTTTGGATCAGTTTCTGACCATTTTAAGACGATATTTTTTTCTTCATTTGGAGAAAAATCAGTTGTAAAAAATAATTCATCCCACTTTCCATCTTCGTTTAGATCATTTACTTGCGCAGGAATCGTATCTTTTTTGAAAATTAAAATTGGAAAAATTGCTTTTTGAGATTTTAATTTTTCTCTTTTAATTGAAACTGCTTTTTGAGATAAAGCCAAAGAACTATTGTTTTTTAAATTAATAGTTTCTTCTGAAATATTCTGAGATACTTTACAACTTGTTATAGAAGTAATTGTGATTAAAACAATTGGAAGATAAAACAATACTATTTTTTTCATTCTTTTTATTTTTTCTTTTTTGGAACAATTTAATAATTTTAATTGTAAAAACAACACTTAAAATCTTATTCAATCACTAGTTTCAAAAATTTTGAAATAAAAAAGCAGGACAATAAACACCAATTATCCTGCAATTAAAAACACATTTTGTAAAAAAAATGTGAACGAAAAAATATAAAAAAATAAATAATCTACATTAAAAAGTACATAGCTTTATAGTAAGCATTTACATTTGCTTGTGAAGTATTAGAAACCTTTATTGGTTTATTTATTTTTTGAGTTTCCGATTTCTTTTTAAAAAATAAATTTACTTCTTTAAATATTTCACACCTTGTTTTAGATTCATCCAATAAAATCAAGTTATTGACCCATTCTAAAAAAGATAAACTTTTGTAAAGCTGTTTATTGAACAAACAAACTAAAAAATTTGCTTCATTATTTTCTTGCTTCAAAAAATCTAATGCTTCTTGCTTGTCATATAACACATAAACAATGCGATCAAAATTCTGTATTTCTTTTCCAATTTCAATTGAAAAAGGTCTTTCGGAAAATTCAAAATGATTTTTCAACTTTCTTCGAAACATCTTTAAGAAAATCCCTTTACTATCGTGCACCAAAACTTGCTCTTTCTGCATTTTATCCTTTTAAAAGTTTATAACTACTTATGATTTTTTCATTAATAGAACAGAACAAAAATAGAGTGACAATTATTTTTTAATAACCCCAATACGTCAGAAAACAAACACTATAAGATTTTTTTTAATTAATAAAAAGACAAAATAAGATTGCTTAAACCTTTATAATATGTGTTACATTTTTTTCAACAAAATTTAGCAACGCTTCCATTTTTCGAACGTCATAATCTTTTTTTGAAATAGAAATGATATAACCATTTCGCTCTTTTATATATAGAAATAAAAAGTTTTTTGTTAGCATTACTTTTTCAATTTTAGACCATTTATGAGTTAATTTTCCTAACGGTGATTTAACGCTAATTGCAGAAGATGTAAAAGTTAATTTATAATTATTGTGAAATTTATCAAATTTCATTAGTCTCTCTGTTATTTGAAAAAAAATCTTAGAAATTGTTTTTACGAAAGAAGGTTCAATTATGACAAAAAAAACAATTAGAACTAAACTTCTTATTAGCCATGAAAAAAGATCTGTAGTAAGATCAATACGACTGAAATCGAAAAAAATTAAGGATACAAGTGATAAGACCAATATAAAAATCAGTCTATCTCTAAACAAATGCTTTACATACATTTTGTTAAGTCTTTTTATTTCACAAAAATTCAATTGGAATTCTAATAAAAAACTTGCTGTGTCCATATTTTTTTGTTTTCGGATGAATGTTATCGGAAACAAAAATATTTCAATGCTTATTTTTTTTAAGGATGTAAAAGTTTTTAAACTAATAGAATAAGATTTATATGTATTTTTTTTGATGCCTTAATTTTGAAAATCTTTACGAAATACCGTTTCAATAAGACGCCTTAAAAAGTCAAAAAAACAATAAAATAAGACCAAAAAATTATTCGTATTTAATTTATTTTCAAATAGTTAATAAAATATACTGTTTTATTTTTAAGCTCAAATTATTTATATACTTTTGGAAAAAATTCAAATTTTTATAAATAATTTCCTGCAATGAAACTTCAACTAATAGAAGAAGATTTAAGAGAAAAAATTAAAGAACTTAATTGTCTTTATGAAATCTCAAAAATTATTTCAAAATCTACTTCAATCAATATCCAAACATTACACGATATTATTGTTTGCACAAAAAATGCATGGCGTCATAGTAAAGACGCGATTGTAGAAATTCATGTTTCAGATTATCATTTATCTACGTCAGAAAAAATGTTAGAAAGTGTCTTTCAATCCAGTTTTATTACAATCAATAATATGCAATCTGGTTACATTAGAGTTCATTATTCCTGTCAAAAATATTCTTTAGATGATTTTAATGATGATGAACAAAAACTTCTCGACACTATTGCAATAGAAATTGGAAATTATATTGAAAAATATGAGACTTTAAAAAGAAAAGCAACCTTAAGAAGAACTATAGAACGTATGGAACGTTTAACGCTTCTTGGCGAAATGACTGCTGGAATTGCGCATGAATTAAATACTCCGTTAGGAAATATATTAGGTTTTGCAGAACTTATAAAAGACAACAATTTAGACCCAGAAATTGATTCTGATATTTCTATCGTAATTAATTCGGTAATCTATTCTAGAGAAATTGTCAAGAAACTTTTGTTTTTTTCATGTGAAATGCCTAATAAACTGGAGCTTCAAAAAATAAAACCAATTGTAGTTTTTGCTTTGTCTTTTTTAAAATCAAATTTTCAAAAAAAAGGAATCAAAAGCGAATTGATTTTTACAGACGAAAATATAGCTGCCAAAGTAGATTCTGTTCAAATCACTCAAGTTTTATTTAATCTGATTATCAATGCAATTTATGCTTCTCCCGAAAAAAGTTTAATTAAAATTATAATCGACAACAATGACACTGATCTTTTTATAAAAATTGAAGATGAAGGAACTGGTGTTCCCGATGCGATTAAAGAAAAAATATTTGAGCCTTTTTTTTCAACCAAACCAGTAAACTATGGTTGCGGTTTGGGCTTAAGTGTAGTTTATGGCATAATTAAAAACCATAACGGAGAAATTATTTTACAAAACAACATTCCAAACGGATCAATTTTTACAATTAGAATTCCTAATCCGGTGCTGCTCGATGTTACAATACCGCTGGTTTGACATCCTGTATTGCTTGGCGTACCAGATACAGTTTGTGAAAAAACCTTGTTATTAATAAAAGGTAAAATGAGCAATGCTAGAATTAAAGTAATTTTTGTTCTCATATTTGTTTGTTTTTATCCAACAATTGAGAGTTAAAAACAATAATCCAGTCTTCAAAAAAAGATTGATTTATTTTTAAATAACAATTGTTCATTTTAATTTTCTAAAATGATACGATATCGGTTTTCGTATTTTTCAGGGGGGCAAAAGTATAATATGGATACTTTTTAAGTTTCCCCTAAAAGCCTAAAAAATAACAGAATAGAGCATTTTTAATAATAAATGCTAAATCTTAATCAATTTTAGTTAATCTTAATTATTTTCAAAATTCCTTAATTTATAAAGGCTTGTAGAAGTTGCAAGATAAATTTTAGAATAGGTTTATCTGCTGAAAATTTTGATTTAGAAAGAAAGTTTTTTTCTAGCGCATATGAGTTTTACGAACATAAAGATACTGAAATTCAACTAATTAACATTAAAAATAAGATTTTAAAATAAAAAAAGCACCAGTAATAAAAATTATTACTGGTGCTTACATGTGTATTTTGCTATTTTGAAAAAACTTATTTTATTGCTTTTTTAAGTTTTTCTAATGAAGGCTCTTTTGATTGTTTGATCTGATTAACAAAAATCTGGGCTATTTCTGTCGCGCCTTTTAAAGATAAATGGGTATCATCAGCCTTATCTTTATCATAAAATGGATTTTCACCCTCTTTAAAATGTAAATGCAATTGCTTCGATTTTTCTGGTCCATATGATTGTTCCAATAATTCTGTAAGGTATTCTAAATCAATAAATGGCACTTTGTATTCCTGTGCTATCAATCTAGTTTCCAAAGGATAATCTCCATGTGTTGGCATCAAAACACCTTTTTCATTAAAATTACGTCTGGAGATAGAAGTCAGTAAAATCGGAATAGCACCTTTTTCTCTGCTTTCCTGCACAAATCGTATCAAATTATATCGATATGCAGTATGCGGATTCGTATAGCGACTTGGGTCTTCTGTTTTTTCATCATTATGTCCGAATTCAATCAAAACATAATCGCCTTTTTTTAATTTATTATAAATAGAATCCCAACGTTTTTCATCAATGAAACTCCTTGTACTTCTACCATTTACGGCTTTATTCACAATTATAATATTATCATTAAAAAAGGGTTGTAGAACTTGTGCCCAACCGTGTTCTGGATTTTTTTCTGAATCTTTTTTATTCGCCATTGTCGAGTCGCCAATACAATAAACAGTTGTTTTTTGTGCGAAACAAATTGTGGTGATGAGAAATGTTATTATAATATATTTTTTCATTTTTTGGTTGTTTGTTGTTGTTTTTTAAACGCAAAGAACACAAAGGTTTACGCAAAGGTCGCTAAGTTTTTTTTCTTTGTCGTCTTTGTCGAAAGCACACAAAGCTTTGTCGATTCTCTTTGTGTAGACGCACTGCGGTGCGTCTCTACTCTACAGAAAAAAACTTTTCCTTTGCGCCTTTGTTTCTCTGTACCTATGAACCTGAAAACCTGAAAACTAAGGTTTCGAAACTGCCGTCGGAACACTTGCTTTCTGTCCTATAAAAACGTCTGTCATTAAAACATTTTCTGCATTTTCATTTGACAATGCGTTTTTTGCTGATTTTATTTCAATATTATTGAAAGATATATTTTTAATCTTTTTATCTGCAAATCCTTGAATTACAATTCCAGATTCTGATGCTTTATTACAAGTAATATTAGAAAAATATACATTAGATATATCAGATTGAAAACCTTTACCTTCTCCTTGATAATTTGAAGTAATATAAATACAATCTTCAACTTCATCTAATTGAATATTTCTAACAAAAATGTTTTTGATAAAACCTCCTCGATCTGCATTGGTTTTTAAATAAATTCCTCTTTTTAAATAACCAATTGTTTTGCAATTTTCAACAAATACATTTTGAACTCCAGCAGACATTTCGCTGCCAATTACTACTCCGTGCAAACCTTTAAAATTACAATTTCTAATCACTATATTTTCACTTGGAGTTGCTACATTTGCTCTTCCTTCATGATCTCTTCCTGCTTTTATCGCTACATTATCATCGCCATTGTTAAAAGTTACATTTTCAATTAAAACATCTTTTGCGTATTCAGGATCGATTCCGTCATTGTTATGATTTAATGATTTGTAACTTATTCCACGAATCGTAATACTTTCAGATTTTAAAAGATGCAAACACCAAAATGGCGAATTTTCTATTCTAACATTTTCAACTAAAATATTTTTGCAATTCAAAAACTGAATCATTTGTGGCCTTAAGAAATAACCTTCTCCAAATTTTCTTTCGTTTAAAGGAACATTATTATGATTCATTTCACGGCTTAAATTTTTTCCTGCTCCTTCTTTTGCTTTAAAAGTTTTCCAGATTTCCCCTCCTTCTCCATCAATTGTTCCTTCTCCAGAAATGGCAATATTGTTACAGTTATTAGCATAAATAAGCGGACTGTAATTGTACAGCATTGTTCCTTCCCAACTGGTTAAAACCATCGGAAGATAATCTTTTGGATTATCGCTGAATTTTATTTTAGCGTCTTTTTCAATTTTAAGATTTACATTGCTCACAAAGTGAATTGGCCCGTTTATTTTAAAAATTCCTTTTGGTACAACAATAGTTCCTCCATTATTTTTTTTACACAAAGCCATTGCTTTATCAAAAGCTTTTTTATTATCGGTAATTGAATCGCCTTTAGCACCTAATTTTAAAATATTTATTTCATAAGAATGAATTATCGGAAGTTGTATTCTTTTTATAATAGAATCAACTTTAGATGAAGGAAAATCATTTTTTTGAGCAAACATTCCCCAAGAAAGGAATAATAGAAGTAAATATTTTAGGTTCATATTTATTTTAGTTTTCAGTCGCGGTTTTCAGTTTTCAGTGCAGACTGAGACTGAAAACTGAGACTATGACTTATTTAGAATACCAATTGGCAACTTTATCTTTAAGAATATTTTCTATAGAATATTGTGAAGCTTCTTTTTTAGAAAGCTGATGTGACCATTTTACTCTTTTTGAAGGTTGAAATCCTTCGCCTGTACAATTATATTCGGCATAAAAAGCATTTTTTTCTGCTTCTGGTTTCGACCAATTTTCCCAACCTTCTGGTTTAATTTGATTTCCCATTTCACAATTTATAAAAGCAGTTTTAGCATAAATTCGCCAAGGTCTTCCTAAGTAAACATCTTTAGCTTCTGCATTTGCAGTAAGTTTACAGTTTTTAAAAACAAACCCGAAAGCAGTTCCTTCTGGAGTTGAAGCTGCTGTGATGTAAGAACTTTTTATACTGTGAATCGTACAGTTTTCAAAGAAAGCAGTTGCGCCACCAAAAATAAAATCTGTTGTTCCTTCAATATAACAGTCTTTAAAATACTGTTTCGCATCTTTTCCAGATAAATACAATGTATCTTGATTTCCCATTAAAATACAATTTGAAATTTTAGCGCGATTACCCACAACAGATAATGCAATTGCTTGTCCACGTTCTCCCGAAGTATTTTTGATGGTTAAATTGGAAGCTGAAAAATCATCTCCTTCTACTAAAACTGTCGAAGTATAAAAAGTGCTATTTCTTCCTAAACCAATTTTCGAAAAATTATCATCAAAAGTTATAATCGTATTTTCTTTGCTTTCACCTTTTAAAATTACATTATTATTCCATTCGGGAATTCGTACTTTTTCGTTATAAATCCCATTTTTAATAAAAATAGTCACTTTTTCATAAGGAAACGCTGGAGTTGCATAAATTGCATCTTGTATTTTAGTAAAATCTCCCGTTCCGTCTTGTGCAACAGTAATTAATGTGACATTTTTTTTTTCTGCAGCACCTACTTTTGTTCCGTTTTTAACTGCCCAATCTGGAAATTTTTTAAGAACTTCTTCTGGTGCATCTGAATACCAAGAATATCCATTTCTTCTTTCAGAACCTATTTGATCCAAAGATTTTTTTCTGATTCCGTCACGATCGCAAAAGAAAGGTTCGTTGGTTTCTAAGTCCATAAATCTTGCCCAAATGGGTTTTGCATTTGTGGTTGGAATCATTTTTTTATCTACAATTTTCCCTGCATCGTTTAAGACTCTTTTTTCTTCTAAATTGGTGATTTTTGTTTTTTCAAACCACTCTACCGCACTTTTCACAGCGGTAACAATTTCTCTAGACGGTTTATCAATAGACATTAAAAGCAACACAATTTTTGTCGACTCATAACCACTTAATGATTTTAGTTCAAAAGCTCTTGCATTTGCTGGCTCTAAAGTAACTTCGTCATGCTGAGCGCACCAAGCGGTTAAAATTCCATTTTGTTTGTATTGTGTTTTTAAAATGCAATCAATTCCTTTATCAAAAGATTTTTTACATTTATCTACAATCTCATTAGAAGGTTTAATGCTGTAATAATCAGATTCGTCGGCCACGGCTTTTATTACATTCATAATATTAACCATCGAATCGTCATTGTAAGTAATGTGCGTATAATATCCTTTTTTTAACGGATAAAACTGAGGCCATCCGCCATTTGCATATTGTGCTTCAAGCAGATAATTTAATCCTTGTAAAAATGATTCCTTGTAACGTTCATCTTTTATTTGAGCGTACATTTTGGACATAAAAAGCATTTCCTGACAAGTTGCTCCATTGTCTGTTGTTGTTTCAACAGACGTTTTTTTAAGAGCAATTAAATCATTTTTTTGCTTTTCTGTCAATTCATCTTGCATCTGAATGTTTTTTGGCCAACCGCCAATATTTCTTTGGTAAAGCAAAACATTCTCTGCTATTTTTTTAGCTTCTGCTGAACCAAACCAAGCTGCATCATTTTTACGAATAATGTCTGGCCATCTTTTATAAGTATTCTGGGCGTTTATTGAAACTCCTAAAAATAACAAAAGAACTAAAGCTATTTTTTTTAATTGAATCATTTTATGTTTATTATTAGTCGACAATTTATTTTAGTTTCAAAGATTAAATTTTCGAAAAAATCACTTTCAAAAAACCTAAATTGTAAGAAAAATCATTTAAATACACTTTTTAAGCATTATTAGATTATCAAAGATATCCGAATATCGATTTTTGATTTTTATTGAAAATATTCAATTTATGAAAGCCACTTTTTATTTAAATAAAGAAAATTTTAGTTTTTAAGAACAATTACTTCGTTACTCTAAACCAATCTACTGCCACATTGCCTGAATCATTTTTTACAATTTCACCTAAAGCAAAAAGTCCAACTTTGGCTCCAATCCATTTTCCTTCTTTAGCTTTAAAGTCTTTTCCAATTGATTGATAATTTTTATCGTCTAAACTGTAAAAGAAACTGCAGATTCCGTTTTTCTTAATTTTAACTCTAAGATAAATGGTATTATTTTCTATTAATAATGGCATTGTTTCTATTTCTGAAACCGTTTTATCAAAAGTTCCAATTTTCTGATTTAAGTATAATTTTCCATTTTCATTTTTGAAATTTAGATAACTATAATCTAATCCCATAATAATTAAACCTGTTGATTCTCCGTTTAATCTCGAATTAAAAGTCAACTTTGTAGTTGCTGTAAATTCTTCTGCTGGAAATTTTTGCAACAGCAAATTTGGAGCGTTAAAAATATTCTGAGTCGTTGTATTGCAAAACAAATTAAGGTATCCTAAACTCGTCGGAAAACCAAAATTGATCTGTTTGTTTGCCTGCCATTGCCATTGTAAACCTAACTTTGGTTCATTAAATTCGTCTGATTCTGCTGGAGTTTCTATTGGATATTTTTTACCAACATTTGGTTTTTTATATGTTGTAACTGGTTCTCCAATTCCGTTTTTATCAAAATCTTCTCCCATAACTGGCCAGTCGTTTACCCATTTCATGGGCTGTAAATGCACAATTCTTCCGTAAGCTCCTTTGTCTTGAAAATGAAAAAACCAGTCTTCGCCAGTTTGAGTAGTAATCCAAGCGCCTTGATGCGGACCATTTATTTTTGTAGAACCTTGTTCTAAAACTTTTTTCTTTTCGTAAGGTCCAAAAACATTTTTAGATCTTAAAACAGTCTGCCAGCCCGTTGGTACACCACCCGCTGGAGCAAAAATATAGTAATAGCCGTTTCGTTTATAAAATTTTGGACCTTCAATTGTGCCTTCACTTTCGTGTCCATCAATGACCATAACTTCATCATTGTTGACTAAAGTTCCATCTGGTTTCATTGTACAAACAACTAAAAGACTTTTAATTTGCGCACGACTTCCTGCAAAGGCATGAGTCAAATAGGCTTTTCCGTCCGTATCCCAAAGCGGACTCGGATCAATTATCCCTTTTCCTGCTTTAACTAAAAGCGGTTCAGACCAAGGTCCTTCGGCTTTTTTAGCTTTAGTCATATAAATTCCGAAATCTGGATCAGGATAATAAATATAAAATTCATTATTATGAAAATTAATACTTGGCGCCCAAACTCCGTTTCCGTGCTGAACACGATCATAGGTTTCAAAAGGTGGCTGTTTTACCAATGCATGTCCGATTATTTTCCAGTTTACCAAATCTTTAGAATGTAAAATCGGTAAACCTGGAATACAATTAAATGAAGAAGCAGTCATATAATAATCATCGCCTACGCGAACAACATCTGGATCTGAATAATCGGCATGAACAATCGGATTGGTATACGTTCCGTCGCCATTATCAGAAACCCAAACTTGCGCGTCATTCTTCTGAAAAGAAAAAATACACAACAGTAAGAAGATGATTTTTATGTTTTTCATTTTGATGAAAATTTCTTTTTTGATTAAACCCGACAGGTTTTAAAAACCTGTCGGGTTTAGAACTTGCTTTCTTTGATGAGTTTCTTTGATGAGTTTCTTTGCAGTGCTTCGACTTCGCTCAGCAAGACAGAGTAGAGCTTTTTTCACTCATAACTCATAACTCATAATTCATAATTTAAAAACTATCTATTCAATTCTACAGCAGCCAAAATAAATGGTCCAGTTGCTTTAGGATCGTTGTCTTTTTTTCTTTCGTTTACGTAATATTCGTAAGAACCATCACGGTACGGATTTCCTCCTAAACCTGCAACTTGACAGCAATTTGTTAATGTAATTCCGCCATCTTCATCTACTTTTTTGATTAACACTTTTGTCAATCCATCAAAAGCTTTATTGGCAGATTTTTTAAATTTCGCTGGTAAATAACCTTTGTTTGCTCCTTTTGCAAAAGCATAAGAAAACATTGCCGAACCAGAAGCTTCTAAATAATTTCCTTTGTCAGCACCTTTGTCTGTAACTTGATACCATAAGCCAGAAGATTTATCTTGAAATTTCAATATCGCTTCAGAAGCATTATTTAAATATTGAACCAATTCTTTTCTTTTCGGATGATCTTTTGGCATATAATCTAAAACATCAACCAAAGCCATTACGTACCAGCCTAAAGATCTGGACCAGAAGTTTGGAGAATTTCCTGTTTCTTTATTTGCCCAAGGCATTTGTTTGCTTTCATCCCAACCGTGGTATAATAATCCCGTTTTTGGATCGGTTGCTTTTTGCTGAATTATTTCAAATTGCTTTGCGATATCATCAAAACTTTTTCCGTTTTCAAATTTAGCCGTGTATTCTGCATAAAATGGTTCACCCATGTACAAACCGTCTAACCACATTTGATTTGGATAAATTTGTTTGTGCCAGAATCCGCCGCTTTGTGTTCTTGGTTGTTCCGAAAGTTGTTTACGGATCAACTGTAAAGCTTTTAAATATTTATCTTGTTTTGATTCTGCATAAACATCAAAAAGTAAACGTCCAGGCAACACCAAATCGATATTGTATTTATCAAATTCATATGTATTAATGCTTCCGTCTGCCTGAACTAAATTATCTACATAACCTCTCACATACGCTTTGTATCTCGGATCTGGATTTTTCTTATATAATTCTTCAATTGAATGTAAAACTAAAGCATGAACATAATCCCATTTTGGCTTTTTAGCGTCATCTAACATATATGATTCTGGATGACGTTTCATTAAGGTTAAAGCCATTTTATCAGACCATTTCAGATTTTTTCCGATTACGATATCTTTCTTTGCAGGTTCCTGAGAAGTTACTTTACAACTTGTAATCGTCATAACGCAAATCATTAAAACCGACATCAAATAACTTTGCTTTCTACTGTTTTTCATTTCAAAATATATTTAAATTCTATTATTTATCTAATTCAATCGATGCTAATAAAAAGGCTCCAAGGCCAATTGCACCATTTTCTTTTGTTTTTGAAGTAAGGTAATAATCGTTTGTTCCATCACGAAAAGGCTTTCCTCCCAAACCAACATTCGATGAAACATTCAAAATATTTACTTCTCCTTTTTTGTCTACTTTCACAAATTCTTTCACAAAACTCTCAAATGATTTTTTAGCTGTTGATTTGTAACTTGTTGGCAAATATCCTTTGTTTGCGCCTTTTGCAAAAGCATAAATTATCATTCCTGATGCCGAAGATTCTACGTAATTTCCGTACAATTCTGTTTTATCAGCAACCTGATACCACAATCCAGATTCACTTTTATACTGATTCACACTTTTGGAAATCTGATTCAAATACCCAACCAAAACCTTATATTTTGGATGCGATTTTGGAAAATAATCTAACGTTTCAACCAGCGCAACCATGTACCATCCAATTCCGCGTCCCCAAATAGTTGGCGAAGTTCCCGTCTGTTTATTTGCCCAACCAATTTCTTTACTTTCATCCCAAGCTTGATATACTAAACCTGTTTTTTTATCTACAAAATGTTTTTGAACCAATTCAAATTGTTTTGCAATGTCATCAAGGTTTTTCCCTTTTTCGTACTTCACAGTAAATTGTGCGTAAAAAGGTTCTGCCATATACAAACCGTCAATCCACATTTGGTTTGGGTAAATTTGTTTGTGCCAAAATCCTCCGCTGGCTGTTCTCGGCTGCGTTTCCAATTGATTTCTTAGCTTCCCGATAATTTCTAAATAGCGAGAATCTTTAGTAACATCATAAAGATTAAACAGCAATTTTCCTGGATTCAAATAATCAATATTGTATTCTTTAAGATCGTATTTTTTAATATTTCCAGTGCTGTCGATCATTCCATCAACGTAATCTTTAATGTAGTTTAAGTGTTTTTTGTCGTTTGTTTTCTGATATAATTTTTCGAAACCAGACAATACAAAACCCATTTTATAATCCCATTTTGGTCTGTCATTTCCATCTAACTGCCATGCTTTTGGATATTTATTTAAAATAGAAAGAGCAGTTCGTTCTGACCATTTCAAATCATATGAAATAACCGAATTTTCAGTTTCAGATTGGTTCTGCGCATTCATCTTAATGCTGAAAATCAACAGAAAAAGCAAAACAAACTTTGTAAAATTGACCGTTGTAGAAAGACATTTACTCATAAAATATACCTTTTATCTTTTTTAATTAGCGTTTCTAATTTTGATCTAATTTATTTAAAAATTTTATCTAAAAACTGTGTTGTGTAAGAAATTGTTTGCTTAAACCAAGGTTCATAGAACCAAAACGAATGTGGAGAATCAGCAATTGTTTGCACTTCATTGTAAATTTTATTTTTATTTAAAATTTTAATCATATCATCTCTGCCCGCATGAAATCTCGGAATACTGCTGCAGATATACAAAACCGGCGGTGTGTTTTTATCTGTATGTGTTAATGCCGAAGCATTTTTCCAGTTTTCTGGAATTTCATCTGATTTCCCTCCCAGCCAAAAAGCGGCCATATCTCCTTCTGATGATTCTGGATGTTTGAATGCTAAAACTCCATCAACATCAATTATGGCATTTACTTTTGATGAAGATTTGCTTTTAAAAGAAGCATCTTCAAAAATAGGGTCATTATTTGTTGTTCCGATTAACGCTGCCATTTGTCCGCCTGAAGAACAACCCAAAACTGCAATTTTATTCACATCAACATTAAATTTAGATGCATTGTCTTTAATAAATTTAATGGCATTTTTTACGTCAATAACTCCAGTTGGATATTTTGCTTCTAATGACAATCGGTATTCGATAGCAAAACAAGAATATCCTTTTGCTGCGATTTCTTTTCCAATAAACTGCATTTGGCTTTTATTTCCTGATCTCCAACCTCCGCCATGAATCATAATTACAGCAGGATTTTTTTTCTTTTTTGTATTGACGAAAGCATCAAAATGCAAAACTCTATCTTTTTCCTGATTATAAACTAAATCTAAACTTTCTTTAACCGCTGGATTTGGCTTTATTTCTGGAATTGTAATAAAAGGATATTTCTTAACTAATTTCGTAAAAGTACTTTTTATTGTATAAGATGTATCAACTTGAAATTGCTGACTTTGAGCCGCAATAACATTCAAAAACATTAATAAAACTAAAGCGGTTTTTTGCATCTTACTTTTAATTTTTTCAGTTAAGAAAGGAGCTCAACCATGTTAAACTCCTTTTTAACTCCTTCAAAAAACAATAATCTCAAAATTATAAATTACTAATTACCAACAATTCGAGAAATATTATTACTTAACAGATTCTACTTTTTTATTGTTTACGTAGGTATCTATGAATTTTATATTTTTTACATTTTTCAACAAATAGAGCGAATCTACTTTTTGAATTTTTACATTTTTTAATGTGATATTTTCTACTGGAGACGTTTCGTAACCTTCTGCCCAAACGCTATATTTTCCTCCGTTCTTTACATTTACATTTTCTAAACTGACATTTCTAATTGTCGGAATAAAATTTCCAGTTTGAGATCCGTAGACGTTGTAAAACATATTCAATTTTAGAACACATTCTTTAACCGTTCCAACTTCCAGATTTCGAACAAAAATATCTTCAATAATTCCGCCTCTTTTTGAGTTGGTTTTAATGCGAATAACGCGATCCAAATTCGGACTGTCCATTACGCAATTTTCAACAAAAACATTATTTACTCCAGCTGAAATTTCACTTCCAATAACCACTCCACCGTGTCCATCAATCATTTTGCAATTTTGAACAATTATGTTTTTACTTGGAATCGCTACTCTTCGTCCGTCGGCATCACGTCCCGCTTTAATAGCAATGCAATCGTCTCCAGTATTGAAAGTGCAGTTTTTAATTATAATGTTTTGAGAATATTCTGGATCGCAACCATCGTTATTTGGACCATGACTATTTACCGTCACACCATCAATAATCATATTATTGGTTTTTATTGGATGTAAAATCCAAAAAGGAGAATTGATGATTTTTATGTCTTTTATTAAAGCGGTATTACATTCAAAAAATTCAATAAAATTTGGTCTTAAATAACGCCCATCGCCGAAAACGCGTTCTGAAACTGGAATTCCTTTTTCTGCCATATCAACCAAAACTTCACGATTTGCAGGATCATTTTGAGACGGAATTCCTTTTTTCCAACCATAATTTTTTCCGCCAGACCAAATCCACCAATTGGTGTTGTCTGCCTGTCCGTTTAATGTACCTTTTCCTGTAATTGCAATATTGGTTTTATTTTTCGCATAAATAAGTGGCGAATAATTCATTACTTCCGTTCCTTCCCAAGAAGTGTGAACAATCGGATAATCTTTTGGATTTAAACTAAAAAGAATTTCAGCGTTATCTTCTAAATGCAGATTTACATTACTTTCTAAGTGAATCGCTCCGGTTAAGTATTTTCCATTCGGAACCAAAACCTGACCGCCGCCGTTTGCCGCACATTCTTTTATCGCTTTTTGAAATGCAATTGTATTGAGTGTTTTTCCATCGGCAACAGCGCCAAAATCGTTTATATTATAAATTTTGTTTGAAAACTTTGTTTGTGGAATACTTTTAATGATTAAACCCATCTTTTTCCATGGATTGTTTGAAGCATCTGAAGAAGTTACAGTATTTTTTTCTCCACAAGATGTAACTAACACACCCATAGTTGCTAAAAACAAAATCCATTTCGATGTTATGCTCTTATTTTTAATCATTTGCAAAGTATTTTCTTATTTAATGCTGAAAACATTCAAAAATCATGTAATCGATTACACGAAAGTAGAAAAATTGTTCTACGAGACCAAATTAATTTAGAAAAAAATTATATATTTAATTTTTATTATAAATTTTAATTACATTTAACGCAAAAATTTAGATAAAATATTGTGATAATAGATTCTAAATCGTTTGAATTATTAAATCTGGTAATCGATAACAATTTATGTTACATTATAAAAAAAAATGTACTTTTGTTTAATAAAATAATACGAAAAACTTCTTTTGAATGAGTGAAAAAGTAACTATTTACGATATTGCTGAAAAATTAAATATCACGGCTGCTACAGTTTCGAGAGCGTTAAACAACAATCCGAAGATCAAAGAAGCTACAAGAGAGTTGGTTATTAAAACTGCGGCCGAGATGAACTATAAGCAAAATAAACTTGCTTTAGCTCTAAAAAGCGGTCGAAGTAATAACATTGGTGTTATTGTACCTCGTATTGACAGTAATTTTTTCGCTTCTGTAATTAGAGGAATCGAAGAAGAGCTTTATCCTCACGGTTATCAAGTAATTATTTGTCAGACACATGAAAGCATTAAAAGAGAAAATGAAAATCTTCACACACTTGTAGATGCACAAGTTGACGGAATTATGATGTCTGTTACAGGAATTTCAAATGAAAATGACAGCGCTTTCAGAAATGTTTTAGAAAAAAATGTACCCTTAATATTTTTTGATAGAAGTAAACATATTGATGGTGTAAGTTCGGTAACGATTAATGACTTTAAAGGCGGTTATTTAGCCACTAAACATTTAATTGACGAAGGCTGCAGAAATATTGCACATTTATGCGGAGATCAATCTTTAGACATATTTAAAAACAGGTTTTTAGGCTACAAACAAGCTTTATTAGACAATGGAATTGATTTTAAAGAAGAATACGTAATCTATACCAAAAGTGCTGTTGATGCGGGAAAAGAATCTGTGGATAAACTTTTACAGTTAGAAACGCCGCCAGATGCTATTTTTTCATCTTCTGATTTTGCAGCTTTAGGTGCAATTCAGGAGCTTAAAGAGCGAAATATCAATATTCCGAATGAGTTTTGTGTTGCAGGTTTCAGTAACGAACCTTTTACAAAATTTATGGAATTATCAATTACTTCAGTAGATCAATCGCCTTTGGAAATGGGAAAAATGTCTGCTCGTGTTTTCTTAGAACAAGTAGATAAAACAGATACTATTAAAATTGAAAAAAAGGTGGTTCTTGCGCCAGAATTACACATTCGTAAATCTTCTACCAAAACTACTTTTTAATATCTTTTTAACCATATAAGTTATATAAGCTATCTCAACAGATAGCTTTTTTTATAAGCTTCAGAGAAGCGAAATATTTATAGAATCGCAATATAACACGCAAAAAAGCTCCAGAGGATCGACATATATTAAGTTTGCAAATATGTCGCTCCTCCGGAGCTTTATGTTGTAAACGCTTATTTTTTTTCTATAAATATTTCGCTTCTCTGAAGCTTTCTCAAAAAAAAGACGCACAAAACTGTGCGTCTTCTATATAAACCCTTTGTCACTTTATCCCTTAGAACCTTAGTACCTAAAAAACTAAAGTGAAACTCCTCTTTTCCAAGGAATAAAATCGTTTTGATTTAAAATTGCTGCTTTGGTTTTAATTGTACCGCTAGCAATATCAATAATAAATTCAAGCATTTCATCAGACATTTCTTCGATAGATTTTTCTCCTTTGATAATTCCACCAGTGTCAATATCGATAATATCAGACATCTTTGCCGCCAACTCAGAGTTAGAAGATATTTTTACAACTGGCGCAATTGGATTTCCAGTAGGAGTTCCTAAACCTGTTGTAAATAATACCATATTTGCTCCTGAGCCAACCATTGCGGTTGTACACTCGACATCATTTCCTGGTGTACATAGCAATGTCAATCCTGGTTCGTTAATATACTCACCGTAATCATAAACACCTGCAATTGGAGATGTACCACCTTTTTTAGCTGCACCTGCAGATTTCATGGCATCAGTAATCAAACCGTCTTTAATATTTCCTGGAGAAGGATTCATATCAAATCCTGAACCTGCATCAACAACTGTTTTTTCATACCATTGCATCAAATCCAAGAAACGTTTTCCGTCTTCGTCATCAACACAACGGTTTACTAATTCCTGTTCTACTCCACATAATTCTGGGAACTCAGAAAGAATTGTCGTTCCGCCTAAAGCAGCCAATTTATCAGACAATACGCCTAAAGTCGGGTTTGCTGAAATTCCAGAGAATCCGTCAGATCCACCGCACTCTAAACCAATTCTTAATTTAGATAATGGCGCTGGTTCTCTCTTAATTTCGTTTGCTTTTTTAATTGCTTCAAAAGTGTCTTTTACTACACTGCTCAACATCGTTTCGATTGTCCCGATTGATTGCTGATCGTAGATTAAAACAGGCTTTTTACTTTCTGGATTGATTGCATCTAAAGCTTCTTTAAAAATTGAAATCTGAAGATTCTGGCATCCTAAACTCAAAACAGTTGCTCCAGCTACGTTCGGATTATTTACATAACCAGCCAAAAGTTTAGCTAAACTATGAGAATCCTGACGAATTCCACCACAACCGCCTTGGTGCGTAATAAATTTTACTTCAATATTATTGAATAAGTTAGCATCGTTTGAAGCTTCTTGATTTCCTGCTCCACCTGTTTCTGATTTCACTAAAGAACGCAATAACAATTGATAATCGTTTTCTTTAGGCTTCATCAATTCTTTCTCAAAAATATCTTTTAAGATTTCGATGTTTCTATTTTCACAAAAAACTAATGGAAAAAACAACCAAACATTTTCTGTTCCAACTTGTCCATCTTCTCTGTGATAGCCCTGCCACGTTCTGTCTTTCCATTTGTCTACATTTGGAGCGTTCCAGCCAATAGTTTCAGTTTTACCTGTAACTTTATCACTTTCGTGTTTTACGTTTGCTGTAGAAAGTAAACCGCCTTTTTCGATTCTAGCGCTTGCTTTACCAACTAAAACACCATACATAATGATTCTGTCTCCTACATTAAAAGGAACCATTGCAATCTTATGTTTCATTTTCACATCAGACTCAACAGCAATTGATTCTCCTTCAAAATCAATCACTTCGCCAGCTGTCAGATTTACCAAAGCCACCGCTACATTGTCCGTAGGATGTACTTTTATTAATTTTTTCTGCGTTGCCATAATTAACCTTTGTTCTTTGTTCTTTTTGTGTTTTCTTTTATTTTATTCTTTCTTGAAATTTAGCAAAACCAGCTTCAATTCCGTTTGAATCAATTTCTTCTAAAGCAATTGTGATTGCTTTTGTTAAACCTGGAATTTCAGTTAAATCTTCATCCCAGAAACTTTTGTTTTGTAATGTCAAACGAGCGATTTTCTCGTAATCATCCGATTTCCAAAGTCCGTTGAAGAAAGCCGTAATATCTTCACCATCTTTAACCGGTAAATTTTCACCATTCCAATTTCCTTTGTAGAAACGAATTAAACTCGCTAATGAAAAAGTCAAATTAACAGGCAATTCTTTATTAGACTTATAATATCCTAATAAACTAGGCAAAACTCTTACTTTGAATTTCGATACAGAATTTAGTGCAATATCAGCAAGTGCATGTTTGATAAATGGATTTTTAAATCGGTCCATTACTTCCTCAGAATAGGCCGTAATTTCATTTTTGTCCATATCAAGAGTTTCACTAATTTCACTAATAACGCTATTTACAAATTTTCCGGTAAAATCACCGTTAACAGTTTCCATTACTAATTTATTACCATGCAAAAGTGAAAAAGGAACCATTGCTGTATGCGCACCATTTAAAATACGAACTTTAATCATTTTAAAAGGACGTATATCATCAACGATTTTTACATTCAAATTTGTTTTATGAAAAGGCAATTTTACTTTTAAATCATCTCCACCTTCAATAGCCCAAAGGAAAAAAGGTTCAGCCGCAACAATTAAATTATCCTGATAATCTAATTTATTATTGTATTCTTCAATTTCAGCTCTTGGATATCCAGGAACAATTCTGTCAACCAAAGTACTATGGTATGTACAAGCATCTGATACCCAAGTTTTAAATGCATCTTCTAATTTCCATAAATCAACATATTGTAAAATATATTTTTTAAGAGTCTCAGAGTTATAATCAATTAATTCACAAGGAATTACTGTAACTCCTTTAGAAGCATCTCCATTAAAATATTTAAATCTTTCATATAATAAAACCGTCAATTTTGCAGGAAATGAAACAGGCGGCTGCATGTCTGGAGTATCACTTTCAATAAATTCAATTCCAGCTTCTGTAGTATTAGAAACGATAAACTGAAGTTCTTCTTCTTTGGCTAAATCCAAATAATTTGCAAATTCAGTATATGGATTTATAGTTTTTACAATGTTATTAATTAACTGAATATCTTGTATTTTTTCACCTTTTTTAATTCCGTTCATAAACAAGGTATAAAGACCGTCCTGATCATTAATCATATTTACCATACCGTCTTTCAAAGGTTGAACTACTGCAATACCGGCATTAAAATCAACTTCTTTATTCAGTTTGTCAAAAGCATAATCAACAAAGGCTCTTAAAAAGTTACCTTCTCCAAACTGAACTACCTTAATTGGCTGTAACTTTTCTAATCCTGTATTTATTCTATTTAATTTTTTCATTTTAAATTTTCTTTAATGCGTTATAAATAACCATCTATAAACCCTATTTCTTCATTTCTGCCTTTTAAATTGTAAATGAAACATTACACCCGATTGAGTAAAATAAAGCCGGCTGTGAGGAATGGCTAGCTAAATTTTTCAAGCGTAATGTTCAATTACAATCTCTAAAAATCTAAAAAAAAACTTATAAAATAAGGAGTTTGGCATGATTACCCCTTAATCTTATTTTCTTATATCTTTTATAATATCAAGAACTTGTTTCACTTTTGAAGTAAGTCCGTCGAAGTCTTTATTTTCTAATATATCTTTTGAAATTAATTGCGAACCTAAACCAACACAAGTTGCTCCAGCATTCAACCATGAACTCAAACTTTCAACCGTTGGATAAACTCCTCCTGTCGGCATAATATTCGTCCACGGGCACGGACCTTTTATTGCTTTAATAAATTCTGGTCCGTAAATATCAGCTGGGAATAATTTTACGATTTCACAACCTAATTCTTCAGCTCTTGCAATTTCTGTTAAAGTTCCGCAGCCAGGTGACCAAAGTACTTTTCTGCGATTACAAGCAATTGCAATGTCTTCTCTAAAAACTGGTGTTACAATAAAATTTGCTCCTAAACTCATGTATAATGAAGCCGAAGCCGCATCAGTAATAGAACCAACTCCAAGTATCATTCCCGGAAGTTCTGCTAAAGCATATTTGTTTAAAGCTCCAAAAACTTCATGCGCAAAATCACCTCTGCTTGTAAATTCCATCAATCTGGAACCTCCATCGTAACATGCTTTTAAAACTTTTTTACTCAATTCGATATCAGAATGAAAAAACAACGGAACCATTCCATTTTCTTTCATCTGCTGTGCAACCTCAATTCTTGAATATTTTGCCATTTTTTATTTAAAATTATCTTGATACTAATGCAGAACCATCACCATCAATCATATTTTCAACTTCTTTTAAAGTAACCAAATTGTAATCTCCTGCAATCGTATGCTTTAAACAACAAGCGGCAACTGCAAAATCTAATGCTCTTTGGTTATTATTTTGATATTCTAATAAACCGTAAATTAATCCGCCCATAAAAGCATCTCCGCTTCCTACACGATCTACAACTGGCGTAACTTCTTTTATTTTTGCACTGTAAATTGCTTTACCATCAAATAAAATTCCACCGATTCTTTGGTGTGAAGCACTTACAGAATAACGTAGTGTTGTTGCTGCAATTTGTAAATTCGGAATCAGTTCAAACAATTTATCGTATACCGCTGGAAGCGATTTCTCGTCTTGATAATTAGGGTTTACTTTTGGAATTCCTAACATGAAATACGCTGTATCAATATCTCCTAAAATTACATTGCTGTATTTTAGCATTTCTGGCATTACTTCGCTTGGCGTTTTGCCATATTGCCAAAGTTTTGATCTATAATTTAAATCACAAGAGATTTTAATTCCTTTTTTATGAGCTACTTTAATAGCTTCTAAACAAGCTTCCGCAGCACTTTGTGAAATTGCGGGAGTAATTCCGCTCCAGTGAAACCATTCTGCTCCTTCTAAAACTTTTTCCCAATCAACTTGCCCTTTTTCTATTGTTGACATTGCACTGTGCGCGCGATCGTAAACTACATTACTTCCGCGAGTTCCTGCACCAGTTTCTAAGAAATAAATTCCTAAACGTTCTCCTCCGTAAACCATGTTTTTAGATTCGACATTCATTTTTCTGATTTCTTTCAATGCAGAAAAACCAATTTCATTTTCAGGTAATCTTGAAACAAATTCAGCATTTACACCATAATTTGCCAGAGAAACACAAACATTAAATTCGCCGCCACCGTACGTAGCACCAAATGCTGTAGATTGCGAAAAACGTAAATGTCTTTCTGTCGATAAACGAAGCATGATTTCTCCAAATGCAACTACTCTACTCATCTTAAATACTTAATTAAAATTTGAAATATTCTTTAGCATTATTGTATGAAATATCAGAAACTAATTTCCCAATCCATTCCATATCATTTGGCAATTCACCGCGTTTGATTTCATCTCCTAAAAGATTACATAAAATACGTCTGAAATATTCGTGTCTTGGGAATGATAAGAAACTTCTAGAATCTGTCAACATTCCAACAAAACAGCTAATTAAGCCCATGTTTGAAAGCGCATTCAATTGTTTTGTCATTCCGTCTTTTTGATCTAAGAACCACCATCCTGAACCAAATTGTACTTTTCCGCGAACGCTTCCGTCGTTGAAGTTTCCAATCATTGTTGCCATAACTTCGTTGTCAGCAGGATTTAAGTTATATATAATAGTTTTAGTCAATTTATCTTTACTATCTAAGGCATTTAAAAAGCCCGATAATTTTTGTGCTTGCGGATAATCTCCGATAGAATCCCAACCTGTATCTGGACCTAAAATTCTATGCATACGAGCGTTGTTATTACGCAATGCACCTAAGTGAAACTGCTGAACCCAACCAAATTCATGATATGTTTCAGTTAAGAATAACAAAACAGCACTTTGGAATTTTAATGCTTCTTCTGGCGATAAAATTCTGTTTTCTCTTTTCTTTTTGAAGATTGTGTTAACCTCAGATTCTGTAAATTCTTCAAAATAAATCTGGTCTAAACCGTGATCACTTAATTTACATCCGTTTGCATTAAAGAATTCAATTCTGTTTCTTAATGCTGTTTGTAAATCAGCATAAGTATTAATTGCAATACCGGACACATCCCCTAATGTGTCCAGATATGCATTATAACCATCATTAGAAATTAAGATGGCTTTATCAGGTCTGAAAGCCGTACTCATTTTGATTCCAGTTGAATTGTTCGCGAATTTTTGGTGAAATTCTAAACTATCAATTGGATCTTCTGTTGTACAAACTAATTCAGCGTTTACTTTTTTAAGAAGGTTTTGCGTGCTGTACGCTTGAGAATTTATTTTCTCAGTTGTTTCGATATAAATTTTCTCAGCTGATTTTTCATTCAATAAATCATAAATATCAAAATAACGAGCTAACTCTAAATGTGTCCAGTGATACAAAGGATTACGCATTGTGTATGGAACTGTTTTTGCCCAGTTTAAGAATTTATCTTTATCTGAACCATTTCCAGTTACAAACTGCTCATTGATTCCCAATGTACGCATTGCGCGCCATTTGTAGTGGTCCCCGTTAATCCAAACGTTTGTAATGTTGTCGAAGATTTTATCTTCTGCAATAAACTGTGGATTTAAGTGATTATGATAATCAATAATGGGCTGATTTTTAGAGTAATTGTGGTATAACTCTTCAGCATATTTATTTTCTAATAAAAAATTATCGTTTATGAATGTCTGGCTCATGTCTTTTAAAATATAATTTGAAAATTATTCTTCGTTTGAAGGTTTTCCGATTGTTGCAAGGATTCCGCCGTCAACATATAAAATGTGACCGTTTACAAAATCACTTGCTTTAGATGATAAAAATATCGCTGCTCCTGCTAAATCACTTGGATCTCCCCATTTTGCAGCCGGCGTTCTGCTAATGATAAAATCATTAAAAGGATGCCCATCAACTCTAATTGGTTTTGTTTGTTCAGTTGCAAAATATCCAGGACCAATTCCGTTGATTTGAACATTGTATTTTGCCCATTCTGTTGCCATGTTTTTAGTCAGCATTTTTAAGCCTCCTTTTGCAGCAGCGTAAGCAGAAACTGTATTTCTTCCCAACTCGCTCATCATTGAGCAAATGTTGATGATTTTTCCTTGACGTCTTTCGATCATTCCTTTTGCAACATGCTTAGAAACAATAAACGGACTTACTAAATCTATATCAATTACTTCTCTAAAATCTGCAACTTCCATATCCAAAAGCGGAATTCTTTTAATAATTCCTGCATTGTTAATCAAGATATCGATTGGTCCAACTTCGCTTTCAATTTTCGCAACAGCTTCTTTTACTTGTTGCTCTTCTGTTACATTAAATTTATAACCAACAGCATTGATTCCTTCGCTTTTTAATTCATTAACAGCATTGTCAATTTTTTCTTGAGAAGAATTTCCGTTCACTACAATTGTAGCTCCAGCTTGTCCAAGTCCTTTTGCCATTGCCATTCCCAGTCCGTGTGTACTTCCTGTGATTAAAGCAACTTTTCCTTTTATGTCAAATAAGTTTGTCATTTTCTTATCTTAAATCTGTGATTTTACAAACATCCATATCTCCGTAATCTAGGTTTTCACCAGCCATTCCCCAGATAAAAGTATAATTACTAGTTCCTGAACCTGAGTGAATTGACCAAGGTGGAGAAATTACTGCCTGATGATTGTTCATCCAGATATGTCTTGTTTCTTGTGGCTGTCCCATAAAATGACAAACCGCTTGGTTTTCTGGAATATCCAAATAGAAATAAACTTCCATTCTACGATCGTGAACGTGAGCCGGCATTGTATTCCAAACACTTCCTGGTTTTAATTCTGTCATTCCCATTTGCAATTGGCAAGTGGTAACAACGCTTCCAATAATCATTTGATTTACTGTACGATGATTAGCCGTTTCCATTGTACCCAACTGTAATTTATTCGCTTCAGCTAAACTTACTTTTTTAGTTGGATAAGTCGTATGAGCTGGCGCAGAATTCAAATAAAATTTAGCTGGATTATTGCTATCGTCACTTTTGAAAATAACTTCTTTATTCCCGCTTCCGATATACAATGCATCTTTAAAACCTAACGGATAAGAAGTTCCTTCAACAACCACAGAACCACTTCCGCCAACATTAATAATTCCTAATTCTCTTCTTTCTAAAAAATAAGGAGCTTTTAACGGATCAATAGTTTCTAAAGTTAAATCGCCTTTTACAGGAACTGCAGAACCTGCAATATATCTATCGTAATGCGAATAAACCAACACTACTTCATCCTCTTGCATTAAGTCATCAATTAAGAATTCTTCTCTCAATTGCTGTGTATCATATTTTTTTACTGCTTCTGGACTTGACGCGTATCTTGAACTATATTTTGTCATAATTTTAAATTAATGTAATCGATTGCACAAAATTATATTTTTATATTTAAATAGCATAATTGAAACGAAAAAAATATTTCGATTATGCTAATTTTTCTCTATAAATCAGTGATTGGAGCATATTTAGGAACTAGTGATTTCATTACAATCCAACCAGTTAAGTAACAAACTGCACAAATTGAAAAAATAATAAAATACCCAGCTTCTATTCCTTTAAATCCCATAAAAACCATTTCTGTTTCTTTTGCATAATCAAACAAAACTCCAGAACCTTTATTAATGACAGTAGATCCAATTCCTCCTGCTAAACCTCCAATTCCTGTAATAGTTGCAATTGCTTTTTTAGGAAACATATCTCCTACAGTCGTAAAGATATTTGCCGACCAAGATTGGTGCGCTGCACCTGCAATTCCAATAATAATTACTGGAACCCAATAACTAATATATCCTAATGGTTGAGCGATTAAAGCTAATAATGGAAAGAAAGCGAAAATCAACATAGCTCTCATTCTTCCTTCGTACGGATTCATTCCTTTTTTCTCTACGAAATAAGTCGGAAGCCATCCTCCAATAATTGATAATAACGTAATTAAATAAAGTACAAATAATGGGAATGCCGCTTCTGTAGAATCCATTCCGTAAACTGAACTTAGATATGCAGGAGTCCAAAACAAGAAAAACCACCAAACACCATCTGTCATGAATTTACCAAAAGCAAAAGCCCAAGTTTGTTTGTATTTAAAGCAATCTTTTAAAGAAACTTTTGAAGATGTTTCTGGTTTATAACCCTCAATTTTACTGTCTGCAATATCATCTTGCTGAATGTAAGCCAATTCGTCTGCTGAAACTTTTGAATGTCTTTCTGGTTTATCGTACATAAACATCCAAAATCCCATCCATACAAATCCTAAAGCCCCGATGATAATAAATGACATTTCCCACCCAAAAGATTTTGCAATAAACGGAATTGTAATTGGCGCCGCTAAAGCTCCAACTGTTGCTCCCGCATTAAAAATACTGGTTGCAAAAGCTCTGTCTTTTTTAGGAAAATATTCTGCTGTAGTTTTAATAGCTGCCGGAAAGTTTCCTGCTTCTCCAACTGCTAAAACAAAACGAGCAAAAATAAATAAAGAGACACTTACATTGATTACCAATGCTGTATCGCTTACTGTGCTAATTATTTCTTTTGAACCATGAAAACCTACAAACCATTCTCCTGTAATAATTCCTGAAGTCGCGATTCCGCAAAATGCGTGAAGACAAGCTCCAATAGACCAAATTCCGATTGCCCAAAGAAATCCTTTTTTAGTATCTAACCAGTCTACAAATCTTCCTGCAAACAATAAAGAAACAGCATAAAAAATAGAAAATAAAGCTGTAATATTTCCGTAATCGTTATTTGTCCAATGAAATTCTGGCGCAATAAAATCACTCCACGTTAAAGAAAGTACTTGTCTGTCAAGGTAATTGATTGTTGTTGCAAAAAACAATAAGGCGCAAATACTCCAACGGTATTTTCCTGTGGTCTTAACGCTCTCATTTACTGCAACTGTTTCGGTTTGATTCATAGTTAGTGGGTATTATAGTTTTGTAATTTTTGGTAATCTTGATAAAACAATTGACTCCTGTTTAAAAATCTTAAAAATCAACAAATTAACACCTTTAAACAGAAACAATGTAATCGATTGCACAAATATAGTTTTTAATCTCTACAATCCAAATAAATTGTATAAAAAATTATTTTAACTATTTAAATTAATAGATTACATAAAAAAAAGAATACAAAATTACACATTAAACAATATATTTGTTAAAAGCTAACAGGTGAAATTCATCCTTTTTATGGGGTAAAATTGTACCAAAAATGACCTTTTTTGATTTATTTTTTCTACTTTTTCATTTAGAAATATCAACTGTTACATTTTCACACCCGTAGACCTTAAAATATTGTAAAACAAATAATTAAATATCAAATTGAAAAATAAAAAGAACCAATTTTACAGAAGAATAACATTGAGCTTCCTTCTTTTCTCAGGAATATATTGCAGTAATGCTCAAAACCAAGTAGTTCCGCTTTGGAATAAAATTCCGGATGAAATAAAAGCAACAGATTATAAAGAAAAACCAGAATTAAAAGATGGTAAATTACAGAGTACAAGTCAGGTTTCTGTGCCCACATTAAGTATTTTTATTCCAAAAGAAACAAAACCAAATCAAACAGCAGTAATAATCTGTCCTGGTGGCGGTTATCAGCATTTAGCTTTTGACAAAGAAGGGGTAAAAGTTGCAGAATGGTTCAACAGTTTAGGAATTGCTGCTTTTGTATTGAAATATAGATTGCCGACAGATTTAACAATGAAAAACAAAAATGTTGGACCGTTGCAAGATGCTCAGGAAGCCATTCGCTACGTAAGGCAAAATGCTTCAAAATGGAATATTGATCCGAAGAAAGTTGGAATTTTAGGATTTTCTGCTGGCGGACATTTAGCGGCAACTGCATCAACTCATTATGATGATAAAGTTTATGAATCGGCTTATAAAGTAAGTGCAAGACCCGATTTTTCTCTTTTGATCTATCCAGTTATTTCAATGGAAAATGACATTACGCACAAAGGTTCGCAAACGAATTTACTTGGAAATAATCCATCACAGGAATTAATTGATTCTTTTTCGAATGAAAAGAAAGTTACAGCGCAGACACCTCCTGCGTTTTTAATTCATACAACAGACGATACGGCTGTAATGCCAGAAAACAGTATAAATTATTATTTAGCTTTAAAGAAAAATGGAGTTACAGCCGAGTTACATTTATATGAAAAAGGCGGTCATGGTTTTGGTTTAGGGGTAAATGATACCAGTAAATTCTGGACAAGAGATTGTATCGAATGGCTTAAAGTAAACGGTTATAACTAAAAAAAAGAAGGCAAAACTTTTTCAAGTTTTGCCTTTTGATCAAAAAAAAAAAAACAGAAAGGAATTAAAAACCAGTTTACTATCTTTAAGCAGTAACTTCTTGTTCTGCCGTGTTTTTCAATTTAGGAACAGGAATTGCTTTACTTGCAACTTTTGGTTTTGCTGCAGGTTTCTTTTTACCAAATTTCTGTTTTCCCCACCAAATTATAAATCCTGTAATAGGCAAACTTGCTGAAATTAAACTGGCAAAAAATGCAATAAATTTTCCTGTTAGTCCAAGAACACTTCCTACGTGAATGTCATAATTCATACGACGGATTTTGTCTGGAATATTGGCTTCAATATACTTTCCTGAGAAAGGCGTTTTAATCGAAATTTCTTTCAAACTCTGCTGATCGTAACTGTAACGATCCATATTATAATAGGTGTTTTTTTGCTTGTAAACAAAAGCACCAATCGGATCTGCAGGTTTTGCGGGAATACTAATTAAGATTCCAGATGCCTGCGGATTTTCTTTTCTTAAATTCAACAAAACCTTATCGGCTGTTGTAATATTAAATGCTGCCACGTGAGTTGTATCAGATTTTGGAGATTCGCGGTTTTCGGTCAATGGTTTTCCTCCAGAAGTTACCCAATATAGCGATTTACTCCACCAACCAAAACTCCAAACTAAACCTGTTACGGCGATAAAAAAAAGGAATATACAACTGTAAAAACCAAGTACATTATGCATATCGTAATTGACACGTTTGAAGCTGGCATCCCATTTAATTTTAAAACTTTTATCAATAATGGATTTAATCCATTTTGTTGGCCACCATAAAACGATACCCGAAATTAATAAGACTACAAAAATCAGAACTGCAACACCAACAATTGGTCTTCCAATATCATACGGAAGCCATAATGCGCGGTGTCCGTTTAATATCCATCTGAAAAAATCTGGCGAATCACTTCTAGAAACCGATTTTACGTTTAATATTTCTCCCGTATACGGATCCATATAAACGCTGATAAAAGTTCCAGATCTTCTTCCGCCTTTACGTTTTTCATCTTTTCCTTTGCCTTTTTCTCCAGGTTTTCCTTGAGATTTTATGTCAGATTTTGATTTTTCGCCTTTATTTTTAGCGAAATCTTTTTTTCTTTCGTCTTTTTTATGTTCTCCTTTTTCTCCTCTACCGCCTCTTTCGCCTTCCTCTTTTTTCTCCACAAAATAGCCTACAATTGCTGCTTCGTCTTTTGATCCGAATGTAACACTTGTCGCTTTTTTATCTTTCATTTTTTTATCTGCAATTGAAACCAATTGAGATGGTAATAAAAATGCTTTTTCCTGAGGTTTTACAAAACGCCAGTCTTCGATAAAATCTTTAATTTCATTTTCGAAAACATAAATACAACCCGTAAGGCTGACAATAACCACGATGATTCCAGACGCTAAACCAAGCCACAAATGCAGCCAGGCCATAACACGCTTGAAAAGCGATTTTTTACTTTTTTTCTTATTATTGGGTTTTGGTTTTGACGAAGAAAACATAATTGGATAGATAAATAGGATAAATAAAAAGACCGTAAGTCTTCCTAAAACAAAGACTTACGGTAAAAAAAATTAGTATTTTAGTTTCTGAATTGCAGTAATTTGTCCGCCTTCAACTTTCATACCTTTTGTAGCAACAGCAGTTGTACCGTTGATGTAGTAAATCCAGTTTCCGTCAGGAGTATTAATACCAACAATAGCAGAGCTTCCATCTTCTGAAGAAATATTATAACGACTTGTTACAGAAGTTAATACCGCTGGACCATTTGTCACCCAAGTAAATGTTTGGTTGTAAACATCTGCGATTGCCATTTTAACTGCACCGTTGTTTTTTCCAACATTTCCGTACATTAACAATAAGAATTTACCTTTAGAAATGTAACTTGATGAAGAGATTTTGTAACCTCCAGATTTTTCTTGAACATTAAAGAAATATGTTTTATCAAACTCTGTAGTTCCTTTTTTGATTTTTACAACCGCAGAAGGTTTTGTAGAAGTTAAAACTGCATTACTTGTCGCGATAGCTCCAGAGAAACCGTAAGCATCTCCATTTTCATCTTGAAATAGTCCGTTTGTGAAATAAGCTCCTAAATAACTTGTACGGTTATCTTTGATTACTTTTTCTAATTTTAATTCTGGATAATTGTAAACCGCAACCCAAGTACTATCTGGATTTACAGTTCCGAAGTTGTCTACTCCATCTCCTTTAATACTCATATAAGGCATATAAACTTTATCTCCAACTTGAGTTGCCCAAGTAAAGAAAGCTCTTTCTCCATTTTTAGCTAACACTTTAGTATCTTGTTGTGCTTCACCAGTAATAAGTGATTTTTCTGCATCAATTTTATACATTGAAGCGATAGAAGCGCCACTTCTTGGAACTTTAATCGTCAAGATATCTTTGTTTACAGCTGCAAATACGTGAACTGTTTCAGCTTGAAAGTCAGATTTCTTAACTAATTTCCCTTCTGAGTTTAAGTTGTAAGTTGTTACTGCACCAGGATTTCCTTGTCCGTAAAGCAAACTAAAGAAATTGTTTTGTGCTGTAATATAGTAACGGTACGTTCCGTCTTGCTCTAAACCATTTCCTGTAGTTGTGATAGTTCCTGTAGAAACATCGTCTGCAGTCAATAAATAATCTGCAATTCCCGCAGCTCCCGTAGTTGCCGTAATAATATATTTAGTTTTTCCTGTATCGCTTCCTCCGCCTGTACTTCCTGAGTTTTCAGAGTCACTGCTACATGAAAAAGCTGTAAGAGCTAAAGCTGATAATAATGCTAATGTGGTACTTTTTTTCATTGTATTATAGTATTTGTATTAAAATTAATTGTTTGATTTACTGAAATAATATCTCAATTTGATGTAAAAAGCTCTACTCGGTTTTTGCAATGAGAAATTGTCGTAAAGCTTGTTATCTAATAAGTTTTTGCACTCTAAGGCAATGTTGTATTTTCCATTTGCCATTGTATAAACTGCATTCAAATCGTGACTAAATTGTTGCGGAATTTCCAATTTACTGTCTTTACTTCCCATACTTGGCCATGACAAATAGTAGGTATGAACATAAAGCAAATTGTACCCAACCGACAAATTGTTTCCTTTTTTCCAAACATTATTAAAGAACATACTCGCATCTGCATTTCCAAAAAGGAATGGCATATTTGGAATTCTGTCTTTATAAAATGGAGATACATAATTTTGGTTTGGCTCATATTCGGTCATATTTCGAATATTCTGATAGGTTGTATTGATTCCTGCTGTAAAACGATTGCTGTATGAATATCTAATTTCTCCATCAATACCATAATTTGTCACTTTTCCTTGGTTGACATTTGTTGTCATGGTTTGATTATTATTTAAAGTCGGACGAATAAAATCGACAGCATTTCTGTGTAAAAGATTCACATCAAATGATAAAGCATTTTTTTCGCGGAAACTCGTCTGATAACTTGCACCAAGCTTAAAATTGTTACTAGATTCTGGTTTTAAAGCAAGATTTCCTTCTAAATTATCATTTACATTTCCGAAGATTTCTTCTGGAGTTGGAAGTCTATAAGTCTTTTCATAAGAAGCTTTTACCTGAAGATTTCTCATGATATAATAACTACTTGCCGCACCATATCCAGTTGAAGAAGTATTATCTACATATTTTTGGTAAGCCACATCTCCAGCATTTCCAGACGGATTGTAACTTCTGGTATAAGTAGTTTTTAAAGAGTAATCTTTTAAGAATACAGAAGTACTCCATTTATCATTAAAATCTAATTTATAACCCAATCCTAAAACATTTTTTTGCGTTTTCTTGGGCTGTTTGTACACAGCAGATTCTGGAACTAATTCGTCACTTTCTTTACGATCGAACGTGTTAAAAGTATTATTTACCATAAATGAATGTCTGTCATTTAATGTGTAAGTAGCGTTTGCAGTAGCAACACCATTATTGTTGTAGAATTTACGTAACGTACGGCTTCTCTCTCCACCAGTTCCTGCATATTCTTTATAATCTCCAAACCAGTTGTATCTTCTAAAAACAGTATCGATATTTTGTTCAAATCCGAAATTGTAATTCCCCGTAACATTTACATTAAGTCCTTTAGTAAACAGATCTTTAACCTGATATTTAATCGTTGGCATCACAATACTTCCTCTTCTGTAAATCTGTCCAAACACACTAACCATTCTGGCTCCGGTTTGAATATCAGCTTTGTTTTCTCCGCCTGTAAAACCAATCATTAATTTATCGGCGTATTTTTTTCCAGTAATTCCAATATTAAAAATTACAGTTTCATTTCGGTATTTATCGTGAAAACGTCTTACTCTCTGATTCGGAAAATAGGCACCCGTATTCAAATCTGCAACGTCTACATTTACCCAATAATTATTATCTGAATAATTTTGAAAAGCATTAATTTCTGTAGTAAAACCACTTTTTGCGGTATATCCTGCATTAATACTTGAACGATGTGTATTGAAAGATCCAAAAGAATAAGAAGCATCAACATACGTTCTTGGTTTACTGCTCGTTACAATATTGATAGCACCTCCTAAAGCATCTCCTCCTAACCAAATTGGCACAACACCTTTGTAAACTTCTACACGATCGGCAAGATTGATTGGAATATTATTGATTTGAAATGAAGAACCGAAATTATCCATTGGAACGCCATCAATAAAAACTTTAATCTGATTTCCTGAAAAACCATTTATAGAAAGTTCTGATCTCGAACCTACTCCGCCCGATTCACGATTACGAACTCCCGAAACACGATCTAAAGCGTGTGATAAATCTAAAGTCGAATTGTGTAATTTTTTAGCATCGATTGCTGTTACGCTGTAAGCTTGTTTATTTACTTTATCAGTTTGAGTTCTTCCAAGTACGGTTACACTTTCTAACTCTTGTAATTCGCTTTCCATTTTAATGGGAATATTTAAATTACTTCCAGAAACTTCGATTTGTTTTTTATGAACTGCAAATCCGATTGCAGAAATTTTTAAAGTGTGTTTTCCAGCAGGCACATTTTTAAAAGTATAGTTCCCATTTTCATCTGAAATAACACTTAAACCTGTTTTTTCGATAATTATCGTTGCATATGGAATGGTTTGACCAGAATTTTCAACAACTTGTCCAAACACTGTAACACCTTGATTTTGTTGGGAAAATGAAAAGAACGCAAGTAGAAAAAATAAACTTGAAAATAAAAATTTTTGAGTTGACATATCTTTAATTAGACTAATTATAAATAACTTTGCTGCAAAAGTACCATCAACGTCTTGAAAAAAGATAGGGAAAAACGGATTATTATTTTGTAAAAACGGATTAAATTTTGAAAATCGAAGCCACACTTTTAACGCCAGAAACGCCAATAATTAAAATTAAAATTGGAGATAAATATTACCCAAAAAGTATTTTAACTGAGGAAATTATAAAAATTGAAAACGGCGATTCAGAAAAAATTTTAAGCCGGCATTTAATAACTGAAGGCCTCGTTTTATTAGATACTGAAATGTATTATGAAACTCCAAAAACCGTTATTTTTGAAATTGAAGAAGAATCTGTTGTCATGAATTTTATCTACAGTAGCAATGTAGAAACTCAAATTGAGCAATTGGAAGGCGATAAATATTCTAAAGAAAATACGCATAATATATTTTATACAGATAATTTTAAAGCAACATTAAACATTCCCGCTTTTACACAAGTTAATTATTTATCTATAATTCTTTCAAAGGAGTTTTATTATAATATTATAAATGAAGATTGGCAGCTTCATGAGAAGTTTTCAAAAAATATTTTAAATAAACAATCCAGTTATTTAACCTCAAAATATCTGCCATTTACACCTGCAATACAATGGGTTACACACGAAATAAAAACCTGTACACGCAAAGGTGCTTTAAAACGGATTTATATTGAAAGTAAAATTAAAGAACTTCTTATTTATCAGCTTGAAACAATAAATGTCAAGCCTTTATCAAAAGAAAAAATTGACAAAGAAGATTACAGTAAATTATTAGAAGCGAAAAAAATACTAGACAACGATTATCGAAACACACCTACTCTACCAGAACTTTCAAGACTAATTTCGTTAAACGAATTCAAACTAAAAAAAGGTTTTAAAGCTTGTTTTGGTACAACTGTCAAAAGCTATATCATCAAACTTAGAATGGAACACGCTAAGGAATTATTTCAAAGTAAATCGGCAACCGTAAGCGAAGCTGCTTACAAATGCGGTTATAAAGATGTTTCTCATTTTTCGGCTGCTTTCAAAAGTTATTACGGATTTTCACCTCAAAAATTTAAAATCAATACCGACTTTTTGCAGTTTTGGTTAATTGGACTTTCACTTTTATTCTAAAAAAAAGGGCTTTAAAATTTCGTCCGTCGACTAAATCTTAAAACCCTTAAAAATTCGACATTAATGTATTAGTGCAAACTTATACAATTACCCACGATCAAATGAATATGTCAAAATCTAATTCTAAAAAAATGTTTCTCCAAAAACAGTATAAATTTAAAATGACATTCAAAAAAAGGCAAAGAATGTCACCGTTTTTAAATTTCTACATCACAAAATTATAAGGCTAAAAACACATTGCCTTACGGTTTTCCTCATAGTTTGATTAAAAAAGTGCATTAAAAAAGTTAATTAATTGTTTTTCAAACATTTGATTTTTCAACTTTAACAAAATATTCTCAAAACAATAATTACAAAAATTTTAAAAACAAGTTAAAAACTCAAGAAAACGAACATTTTCTTGTCCTAGATTAAGTTTTATTTACTCACAACATTTCTATTTTTGTAAATCAAATTATAAGTTACAAATATTGTATCTTTCAAAATAAATAGACTGTTATGAAAACGCTTGAATTCTTATTACTCGGAAAAAACGAAGCTATTTTAGCTATTTTACTGCGTCTTGTAAACGCAGATGAAAATTGGAATGGCGTTTCTTTTAACAATGAAAAAGAAGCACAAGAATATTTCCTAAATAATAAAATTGACATTGTTCTTTTGAGTTCTGCTATTGAAGATCATGTCGAAAAAGAGTTTACTTCATTCTGCATAAAAAATCAGCCAAATGTTGAAGTAATTGAACATTTTGGCGGCGGGAGCGGTTTATTGAAATCTGAAATTCTACACCGTTTACATTTGAAAGGAAAGCTTTAAATTTGTCTTTTAAAGCCCTAAAAATGGAAAAAACATATTCAGTTGTATTTTACTCTAAAACAGTTATTGAGCCAGTTAAAAAACTAAAAGAACTTTTAAGAAGCAAAATAGATTGGTATAATAGCTGTAATTCTGAAGCGCATATTACGATTTGTGAATTTACGATTGAAGAATCTGAACTTGACTCCATCAAACAAAAGCTTTCTAAAATTGCTGATACTTTTACGCCTTTTCAAGTGTATTTAAATCACTTTGATTCTTTTCCAAATGCTGGTGCGTTTTTTATTGGTGTAAACGAAGATTCTAAAAATAATCTTGTTCCCATTATGAAAAAGATTCATGAAACGTTAAAGTCGCTTAAACTTAAAAAAAGCGATAATCCGCATATGTCAATCGGACGAAGATTAACTCCCGAAAATCTTAAAATAGCTTCTGACCTTTTTACAACAATCAATTTTCAATTTGAATGTAATGAAATTGTTATAAGAGAATTAGAACCTCATAAACAGTTTTTTGTAATTGATTCTTTTCCTTTTGGAAGTAATCCAGAACCTGAATTTGTTCAAGGAAGTTTGTTTTAATATTTTCACACAATCTTGTCATCCTGAGGAACGAAGGATCACACAAGAAACTCCATGAAGTAAAGCAGTCAATCTTTGTCGAATCTCGAGTGTGATCCTTCGTTCCTCAGGATGACAAAAAAAGAGCCTAATTCTATATATTATAAAATTCCGTATATTTGAATTTTACAATTCGAAACATATGAAATCTCTAGATTCATTTTACAAAGACATAACCGAAGGCTCAACAATTGAACCGAATTCTTTACTTCCAAATGACATTCAGAAAGAAATTGATCATTTTAATGTTTTCGATATTAAAGAACTTTTGGAACGCATGAAAGGAAAACCAGGAATGCCTTATGACAGAAGAGCTTATTATAAAATAAGTTTAATTAGAGGACACAATAAAGCGGAATACGCCGATAAAATAATTGAAATTGAAAAGCAGGGATTATTATTTGCAACCCCAAAAATTCCGTACAATTATTTACCGCAGGACACCAATCAATCTGGGCAATTTTGCGTTTTTACCAGTGAGTTTTTATCTAAAAATAAAAGCGGAATTGATTTAGATGATCTTCCTATTTTTGCTTCAGACGGTTATCCGATTTTTCAATTATCCGATCAAGAAGTAGAAGAAGTCGCATTGATTTTCAACAAAATACAAAGAGAAATCAACTCCGATTATATTTACAAGTATGATTTGATTCGAAATTATGTTGCTGAATTAATTCACTTCGGACAAAAATTACAGCCGATAACAGCATTATATTCTAAACACAATTCAGCAGCAAGAGTTTCTTCTTTATTTGCTGAATTATTAGAAAGACAATTTCCAATCGAATCGCCAAATCAACGTTTAGAGTTGCGAACCGCAAAAGATTTTGCTGAAAGATTATCGGTTCACGTGAATCATTTAAATAAAGTTTTAAAGGAAAACACCGGAAAAACCACAACCGAATTAATCAGTACAAGATTAACAAACGAAGCCAAAATACTTTTAAAACAAACCGATTGGAATATTTCTGAAATCGCTTATTCTCTTGGTTTTGAGGAATTGGCGCATTTTTCTAATTTCTTTAAAAAGCAAACTACTTTTACGCCTTTGGCTTTTAGGAGTTAATTTTGATTTTAGATTTTCATAAAAATAGTTACCACAAAGCATGTCCTCCTGAGCGAAGTCGAAGGATCGCATGCTGAATCTATACAATACGTTTTACTGTGCGTGTCCTTCGACTTCGCTCAGGAGGACATAAAACGAGAATCAAGGCAATGCTGTTTTTATTGATATTGTAATTGATATTTTTAACTCTGATTTGAATTTCGCAAACATCGGTTTGATATTTACAATTTCCCACTTCTACTTTGCTCCTACCTTTGTCTTATCAATTTAAAAGATCGAAAAGATGAATTTATCAAACAACAAAATTTTAATAACTGGCGGTGCAAGTGGTATCGGTCTTGGACTTGCCGAACGATTTATTCAGGAAAATAATACCGTAATTATCTGCGGCAGAAGAGAAAGCGTTTTAAACGAAGTAAAAGCAAAATTTCCTTCTGTTATTACAAAAGTGTGCGACTTATCAATCGAAAAAGAACGTATTGCACTTTACGAATGGATTGCAGAAAATCATCCTGATTTAAACGTTTTAGTTAATAATGCTGGAATTCAAAATTGGATTTCAGTAACAGATGACAATTTCTACGAAAGTATGAAAGCTGAATTGAGCACCAATATTGAAGCGCCACTACATTTAACTTCATTATTTATTCAATTAAAATCGCTTAAAACAGTTATGAATGTAACTTCTGGATTAGCATTTTCACCTTTTGCAAAAGTTCCTGTTTATTCGGCTACGAAAGCATTTTTCCGTTCGTTTACGCTTTCACTTCGTCATTTATTAAAAGCCAAAAATATTGAAGTGGTTGAGATTATTCCGCCAGCATTAAATACTGATTTAGGCGGAATTGGTTTGCACGACGCACATCCAAGCGTAAGCAGCTTTATCGAATCAATTTTTAAACAATTAAAAGAAGGAAGACAAGAATTGACGTTCGGTACAAGCGAAACAAGATTAAACGCAAGCGTTCCAGAATTAAAAGCGTCATTTAACGCATTACACGGTAACTGAAATTAATTTTTAAACACATAGAAACATAGCTATTGTAAACGCATAAAAGGCATTTCATTTATTAAAACAAACATAGAAATACAGCTAAAAAGAAACTCAATTTATCTAAATCTCACATTGCTATGTGTTAGAAACTAGTTTCTTTTTACAATCTTTTCAAATCAAAATAAAATCTATGTTTCTATGTGTTTAAAAATAATCATATCGTAAAAGTCTTCGACTCCGCTCAGACTGACAACAAATAACAAACAACAAACAACAAATAATTTACAATTAACAACTCACAATTAACAATTATAAAAATGGCAGTAAATACAAAAATAGCTCTTGTTACAGGCGGTAGCAGAGGTTTAGGAAAAAATATGGCAATTGCAATTGCAAAAAAAGGATTGGATGTAATCATTACTTACAACAGCAAAAAAGAAGAAGCTGACGCTGTGGTTTCAGAAATTGAAAGTTTAGGTCAAAAAGCCGCTTCATTGCAATTGAACGTTGCAGAATCTGGAACTTTTGATTCTTTTTTCGAAAGTGTAAAAACAGTTTTAAAAAATACTTTTAGTACAGATAAATTCGACTTTTTAGTAAATAACGCTGGAATCGGAATTCATAATTCTTTCATAGGAACAACTGAAGCAGAATTTGATCAATTGACTAATATTCAGTTTAAAGGCCCATTTTTCTTGACTCAAAAAGCTTTAAATGTAATGAATGATGGCGGTGGAATTGTAAATATTTCTACAGGTTTGGCAAGATTCTCTTTCCTAGGTTATGCGGCTTATGCATCAATGAAAGGCGCAATTGAAACTTTAACAAAATATCAGGCAAAAGAACTTGGAGCAAGAAAAATCAGAGCCAATGTTGTGGCGCCAGGCGCAATTGAAACTGATTTTGGTGGCGGTGTTGTTCGCGACAATGAGCAAATGAATCAGCAAATTGCTTCTGCAACTGCTTTAGGAAGAGTTGGTTTACCTGACGATATTGGCGGTGTTGTTGCCTTTTTATGCACAGAAGATGCACGCTGGATAAATGCTCAAAGAATTGAAGCTTCTGGGGGAATGATGCTGTAAAAGTTTCAAGTTTCAGGTTTCAGGTTTAACCGCAAAGAACGCAAAGGTTTGCGCAAGGTTCGCAAAGTTTTTTAGGTAAAGCTTTGCGAACTTTGCGTTTTTAAGAATAAAACTTAGAAAAAAACCTTACGAACTTTGCGTTTAAAAGAGGCAAAGAATATCAACCTGAAACTCGAAACAAAAAACAAAACCCGATAAGCTTTAAAAACTTATCGGGTTTGTCGTTTCAAATAATATTTGAATTAGTAAGCTTGTTTTATCTTATTTGAGCTCTTTTATAAAATTCGCCATCTTGATCAAAAACTATATTATAAAATTTCGAATCTTTGATGACACCTGTTTCGTATGCTTGTTTTCCTTCATTATCTATAATAGAAAATGACTTCTTAAATGACTTAACTCGGTAATTTGCTTTTAAATAACTTTGTGCTTTCTTCGGTAATTTTATGAACAGAATTTCGACTTTATACGATTTAAAAATTGCATTTTGATCATATCTTGCAAGTCCAATTGTTTTGGGCGCTACGTTAAATTTTGCTTCAAAAATAACATCATCACCTTTACCAGTGTATTCAATATCCCAAATTGCTTTTTTCTTCGGATATTGACTTTCAAAAGCTTTTACAACATTCTCAGGAGGTACAATACTTGCACCTTGTCCGATTAGAAAATTACTATAAATAAAAGCTGTAAATAGAATAATTTTTTTCATGTTTAGATTTCAAATTAAATATAAATCTAAACAAATAAAAGTATTTTCTTACAATTTTATCTTAATTTTTTTCAATACTAACATCAAAACCTCCATCTTTATCAAAAACAACATCATAAAATTTGGTGTCTTTTGTCACCCCAACTTCATAAGTCGTTTTGTTTTTATCGTCTACAACCATCGCAATTTCGCGGATTGCTTTTGGTCCATAATTCTTTTTTAAATAAGTTTGAGATTTAGGCGGTAACTGACTAAAAGTAATTTGCAATTCGTACGCTTTCATGTTTCCCAAATTATCATAAATCGCAACCGCTTTTGTTGTATTAGTTACATTATATTTCGCTTCAAAACGAATTTCGTCTTCATCATCTCCCACATATTCTTCAGACCAAACTGGCACTTTTCCAGGATATTCTTTCTCAAAAGCAAATTTTACCTTTTCTGGCGGTGTAACTACTTTTTTCATATTTGTTCCTTCTTGCGCAATCAAAAAACTGCTGCATAAAAAAGTAAGAGTCAAAAATACGTTTCTCATGGTTTTATTTTTTAAAATTAAACACTAAACAACGTATTAAATTTACTACTTTTTAATGAAGAACAAATGAAGTCTTGAACATTTTTAAGAACTTTTTTAATCAATTTAGACTTTACAATTCGAGTTTTTTCAATCGATCTGTAAGTTCTCTTTTATACGTAATCCCGATTGGAATTCTTTCATTTTTAATAATAACAAAATCTTTTTCTGTCGAATCAATTTTGTCCAGCGCCACGATATACGATTTATGAATTCGCATAAAATTCTTTTCTGGAAGACATTTTTCTAATTCTGTTGTCGTTATCGAAGCCAAATACGTTCTTTTGATTGTATGCAGTTTTACGTAATTTCCGTAACTCTGTGCAAACAATAATTGATCTAGTTCGATTTCCATCAAATAACCATCGACTTTTACACTTACTGAATTTACAGTTTCTTCTGTTTTTTGTTTGACACTTTCTGTAGCAAAAAAACGATCGATTGCTTTTAGAAATCTTGGAAAATAAATTGGTTTTAAAAGATAATCTATAACACCGTAATCGTAACTTTCTAAAGCAAATTCAGAATAAGCCGTTGTTAAAATAGTTTTTGGATGTGTCGGAAGAATTTTCAATAATTCCATTCCAGAAATCTCTGGCATATTGATATCCAAAAACATTAAATCGACTGGATTTTCTCGAAGATAATTCATCGCTTCAATTCCGTTATAACCTTGAAAAACCAATTCTAATTGCGGATTTTGTTTGATGTAATTCGCTAAAACATAATGCGCCGCGGGTTCATCATCTACGATTATGCATTTCTTTGTTTCTTTCATCCTACAAACTTTTTAAGTTGTATCTCTAAATCAACAATGTATGTCTGTTTATCGTCTTGAATATCTAATTTATAGTCTTTTCCGTAAATTAATTTCAAACGTTCAATTGTGTTTTTTAAACCAATTTTGGTAGAAATAACATCTGTTTTCTTCGGAATTGAATTGACAACATGAAGCTTAAGCAATCCGTTTTCTACCGTAATATTAATTTTTACAAAGCATTTTTCGATAGCGCAAGTTCCATGTTTAAAGGCATTTTCAATAAATGCAATCAATAACATCGGAGAAATTTTATACGTATATTCTTTGTCTACATTATGATCAATTGTAATATCACAGCGATAACCAACACGTTCTTTTTCTAGCTGAACATAACTGTTTATAAACTCCAGTTCCTCTTCTACAGAAACAAATTGTTTGCCGTTGCTTTCTAACTGATAACGCATTAACTGCGAAACTTTCATAATCAAATCTGGAGTTCGATCTGGAAATTCAAGACTAATTCCGTACAATGTATTAAATGTATTGAACAAAAAATGCGGATTCAATTGTCCTTTCAATGAATTTAATTGCATTTGATTGAACAATAAAGCCGCATCGGTTTGTTTTCTATGAATTCGATAAAATTTAAATACAATAATCGGGCTTAGAATACAGACCAAAGTTCCTAAAACACTTGCCAATTGATACGCGTAACTTCTCTGATGTGAATTTTGATACAAATGACATTTGGCAAACATATCCAGCATTGTAATTTCATATAAAACAACAGAAAATACAAAAACCCCAAAGAGCGTTAAAATAATATAAGTGAAAGGTTTATTGGCTTTGAATAATATAGGAAGCAGAAAAAAGCGATTAAACTGCGCATGCATGTATAAAATGCAATAGAAAAATACCCCCATTAAAATAGAAATGAATGAACTAAATAACATCCAATCATTTTTTAAGGTATAAATCGTAAAGGAAAAAAGGACAACGGCAACTTCTTGCCACCATTTGTTATCCAATATGTTATCAATCTTTTTGTTCATTCTTAATTTTGAAATAGTTTACAAAGTACGAACAAATATTTAATTATTTTTTTCAAAAAATGACCAATTCAATTCGTCATTTACTAGTGCAGTACATCACTAAACATGACTTTTATCAAGGTAAGAGAAATAAATTTGTTTCATCAAAAACATTATTTCACACCTTGAGTTTATGTATTTCAAAAAAATTACCATTTTATTTTTATTGATTTTTGCCTCAATCGGTTACGCTCAAACCCTGTCTTTAAAAGAAGCAATAAAAACAGGACTTGAAAACTACGGTTCTATCCGAGCAAAAAACAATTACACCAATGCATCAAAAGAGACTCTAAAACAATCTCGCCGTGATTATCTGCCGAACTTAAATTTATCGGCACAGCAGGATTACGGAACCGTAAACGGACAAAACGGACCGCTTTACGGATTTGGAGGTTTAGGAGTTGCTTCATCAGGTTTACCTCTTCCTGAACAAAACTGGAATTCGGCGTTTGGTGCGCTTTATCTAGTCAACATGAACTGGGATTTTTTCACCTTCGGAAAAACACAGGAAAAAATCAATTTATCTAAAATTGATGTTCAGGCTAAAGAAAAAGATTTACAGCAGGAAAAATTTCAACAGGAAATTAAAATTTCGGCTGCTTATTTAAATCTTTTGGCAAGCCAAAGATTATTGATTTCTCAGCAGAAAAACCTAAGTCGTGCAGAAGTTTTTAAAAAGACTGCCGCTGCAAGAGTTAAAAACGGATTATTAGCTGGAGTCGATTCTACATTGGCAACTGCTGAAGTTTCAAAAGCTAAAATCGCTTTAAATCTGGCAAGGAATTTCGTTAAAGAACAAAACAACAAATTAGTCGATTTGATGGGCGTTGCACCTCAGGATTTTGTCGCAGATACACTTTTTGTAACTCAGATTCCAAAAGAATTGATTCAAGAAAATGCTGCAAATGACAGTCTTCATCCGTTGTTACAATTGTATAAAACGAAAATCGACTACAGCAATCAGCAGGTTAAATTGTACAAACGTTTTTATTATCCAACTATGAGTGCTTTTGGTGTTTTACAAACCAGAGCGTCAGGATTTGAGAATTCTTATGCAACAGACCAAAATGCTTTTAGCAGAAATTATTGGGATGGCGTAAATCCAGATCGTACCAACTATTTAATTGGAGTTGGAATTACATGGAATTTAACTACACCTTTTAGATCAAGCAAACAAGTAAGTGCTCAGAAATTTGTTTCTCAAGCTTTGCAGGAAGAATACAATCAGGCCGATAGAGAATTGAAATCGCAATTGAATTTTGCCGAAGATAAGATCAGAATTACGTTAGAGAATTATGCTGAAGCGCCGATTCAGGTTGACGCGGCAAAAAGAGCGTACTTGCAAAAATCGACTTTATACAAAAACGGTTTAACCGATTTAACCGATTTAACACAAACCATGTATGTTTTAAACCGTGCTGAAATCGATCGAGATATTGTCAATAATAATGTGTGGCAATCGTACTTATTAAAAGTCGCTGCAACAGGAAATTTTGACTTATTTATAAATGAATTTTAATTATAAATCCTAATGAATTTAATACGTTTTGCACTCCGCAAACCCATTTCCATTTTAGTATTGGTTGCGGGTCTATTTTTCTTCGGAATTGGTGCCATCAAAGACATTAAGGTAGATATTCTGCCAAAAATGAATTTGCCGGTTATCTACATTGCGCACCCTTTTGGAGGTTACACGCCAGATCAAATGGAGGCTTATTTTGCCAAAAACTACGTAAACGTTTTACCTTTCTCAAACGGTATCAAATCGGTAGAAACCAAAAATATTCAGGGGTTAATGATTATGAAATTAACCTATTATGAAGGAACAAATATGGCTCAGGCTGCTGCCGAGTTAAGTGCGCTCTCTAACAGAATCCAAGCGGCTTTTCCTCCGGGAACACAACCTCCGTTTATCATACGTTTTGATGCTTCTTCACTTCCAATTGGACAATTGGTTTTGAGCAGTAAAATACGTTCAAACAACGAATTACAGGATTTAGCCAACGTTTATGTTCGTGCTTCGTTTACTGCAATTCCTGGTTTATTATCTCCAGCTCCTTTCGGCGGAAGCCCTAGAACTATTGAGGTAAACGTAGATCCAGATTTATTGCGTTCTCATAATATGACGCCAGATCAAATTGTAGATGCGATTCGTTTGAATAACCAAACGGCTCCGTCTGGAAACGTACGTATGGGTGACAAAAACTATATTACGCCAACTAATAATACAATTAAAGAAGTTAAAGATTTTGAACAGATTCCGTTATTCAAGGGCGGTGTTCAGAACTTAAAATTAGGCGATGTTGCGTCTGTAAAAGATGGTGCCGATATTACGGCAGGTTATGCTTTGGTAAACGGAAAACGTTCGGTTTACATTAGTATCGCAAAAGCGGGAGACGCTTCGACTTGGGACGTGGTTCAGAAATTAAAGTCAGAACTACCTAAAATTCAGAGCACACTTCCTGAAGATGTAAACATTACGTATGAATTTGACCAATCGGTTTATGTAATCAACTCGGTTAAAAGTTTGATTACTGAGGGAATTATCGGTGCGGTTTTAACGGGATTAATGGTTTTATTATTCCTTGGTGACCGTCGTGCGGCTTTGATTGTAATTATGACGATTCCGATTTCGATTATTTCTGGGGTTTTATTCTTGAAATTATTCGGACAGACGATCAACTTAATGTCACTATCTGGTCTAGCACTTGCAATTGGTATTTTGGTGGATGAAAGTACGGTAACCATCGAAAATATTCACCAGCATCTCGACATGGGAAAACCAAAAGCGCTCGCCATTTGGGATGCCTGTCAGGAAATTGCTTTACCTAAATTATTGATTTTACTTTGTATTCTAGCCGTATTTGCACCAGCATTTACAATGGTCGGAATTCCGGGAGCGTTATTTCTTCCTTTGGCTTTAGCGATTGGATTTTCAATGGTAATTTCATTCTTGCTTTCGCAGACATTTGTTCCTGTAATGGCCAACTGGATGATGAAAGCCCATGCGAAACACGAACACGAACCGAATATTACAGATGACGAAGCCGAATTTAATGACAGCGGTATAACTCCAGAATCGGAACAAAATCTGATTACGCAGAAAAAGGGTTATGTAGAAAAAGACGATACAAATAACAACGGAAAAATTAGTGGATTCGAACGTTTCAAGATTCGTTTCATGCGAACTTTAGATCGTTTGTTTGTCCATAAAAAAGCGACGACCATTATTTATTTAAGTGGTTCGATTCTTCTGGCTGTTCTGTTTATTGGTTTTATCGGAAAAGATGTTTTCCCAAGAACAAATTCAAGTCAGTTTCAATTGAGAATGCGTGCTGTTGATGGAACGCGTTTGGAAAGAACCGAAGAACAAGCCAGAGTAGTTTTAAAAGAATTGGAGAAAATGGTGGGTAAAGACCATATCGGAATTACATCTGTATATGTTGGTCAGCACCCTTCTCTATTCTCGATCAACCCGATTTATTTGTTCATGGCAGGTTCTCATGAAGCGGTTTTCCAAGTGAGTTTGAAAGACTATCATGAAGATATGGATGATTTTAAAGATGAGTTTAGAGCAAGACTTAAAAAAGTACTGCCAGACACTAAACTTTCTTTTGAGCCAATCGAATTGACGGACAAAGTTTTAAGTCAAGGTTCTCCTACTCCGATAGAGATTCGAGTTGCCGGAAAAGACAAAAAACGAAATGAATTGTATGCAACTCAAATTGTAGACAAACTAAAAGCGATTTCGTATTTCAGAGACGTGCAAATTGGTCAGCCAATTCATTATCCAGCAATGAATATTGATATTGACAGAACGCGTGCTGCAGAATTGGGAGTTGATATGAATGATATTTCGCGTTCGCTTGTGGCTTCAACCTCATCTTCACGTTATACCGAAAAAAATAACTGGGTAGATGAAAAAGCAGGATTATCGTATTCTGTTCAGGTTCAAGTGCCATTAAACAAAATGAAAAGTAAAACCGATATTGGTGAAATTCCGGTATTGAAAAATTCGCTTCGTCCGGTTTTAAGTGACGTTGCCAAAATTACACCAGGCTTTGTAAGCGGTGAAAATGACAATTTAGGAGCCATGCCATACATTACCGTAACAGCAAACATCTACCAAACCGATTTAGGTACGGCTACAAAAGATGTAGGCAAAACAATTAGCGATTTGGGCGAATTACCTCGTGGATTATTTATCACGCCAATTGGGCTAAGTACTGTATTGACCGAAACATTAAGCAGTTTGCAAACAGGATTATTGGTTGCCATTTTTGTAATCTTCTTAATGTTGGCTGCTAATTTCCAATCGTTTAAAGTTTCGCTAGTGATTTTAACGACAGTTCCAGCCGTAGTTTTAGGATCATTATTAATGCTAACTATTACAGGCTCAACGTTGAATCTACAATCGTATATGGGAATCATAATGTCGGTTGGGGTTTCGATTGCCAACGCCGTTTTATTGGTTACGAATGCCGAACAGCTTCGAAAAATAAACGGAAATGCATTAGAATCTGCGCGTGAAGCGGCTGCGTTGCGTCTTCGTCCGATTATCATGACTTCTGTTGCGATGATTGCGGGAATGTTGCCAATGGCAATTGGTCATGGCGAAGGAGGCGATCAGGTTTCTCCGTTAGGAAGAGCGGTTATTGGCGGATTATTATTTTCTACTTTTGCCGTATTATTAATCCTTCCGCAGATATTTGCGTGGGCGCAAGAAAAAACATCGACACAATCGGTTTCTTTAGATCCTGAAGACGAAGAAAGTATCCATTATATCTCATCATTAAAACCAAAAAATGAAATCGCCAATAAAAAATAATTTGTTGAAAACAAATACCGCTAAAGGCGATAACATAAATGACCAATATAAAATGAATTCAACATTTATGAAAAGTAATATTATAAAATCATCTGCATTATTATTTACAGCACTAGTTGTATTAAGCGGTTGCGAAAAGAAAAAAGAAGAAACTGCGAAAGCAGAAATAGAACCTAAAGTAGAAACTTTCGCTTTAGCGAAAGAAAAACTAACAACAGAATTGCGTTTGCCTGCTGAATTAACCGGTTTCCAACAAGTTGATTTGTACGCAAAAGTGAGCAGTTTCGTAAAATTATTGAAAGTTGATATTGGTACGAAAGTAAAAAAAGGACAGCTTTTGATTGTTTTAGAAGCACCAGAAATCAGTTCGCAATTGGCTGCAGCCGAATCGAGATTGAAATCGATGGAAGCGATTTACGCAACCAGCAAAAGCACTTACAACCGTTTGTATGAAACAAGCAAGGTTGAAGGAACGATTTCTAAAAACGACTTAGAAATGGCAAGCGGTAAAAAGAATTCTGATTATGCACAATACCAAGCAGCAATTGCAGCGCATAAAGAAGTTTCGATTATGAGAGGTTATCTAGAAATTCGCGCTCCTTTTGATGGCGTTGTAGCGGCTAGAAATGTGAATTTAGGAACATTTGTTGGACCAGCAGGAAAAGGTTCAGATTTGCCTTTATTAACGATTCAGGAACAAAGTAAATTGCGTTTGGCGGTTTCGGTTCCAGAATTGTATACAGGATATTTGCACCCAGGCGACGAAATGAGTTTTAATGTAAAATCTTTACCAGAAACTTTTACAGCAAAAATTACCAGAATGTCTGGCGCTTTAGATTTGAAACTGCGTTCTGAAAGAGTTGAAATGGACGTTCACAACACCAAAGGAAATTTATTGCCTGGAATGGTTGCCGAAGTTTTGTTACCGCTTAACGCGAAAGACAGCACATTTGTAGTGCCAAAAACGGCAGTGGTGAATTCTGCGGAAGGTTTATATGTGGTGAAAGTGGTAAACCACAAAGCGACAAGAGTTGACATTAAAAAAGGAAGAGAAATCGAAGATAAAATTGAAATTTTCGGCGATTTGACTCCAAACGATAAACTGGTAAAAATTGCCAGCGAAGAAACTAAGGAAGGCGATGTCATAAACGAATAACCTGCGTTTAGTCTTCAATTTAGTGATTACCAAAAACTGTACGCATTCTTAGGAATGCAAATTTAAAAATTTGCCTAAAAGGGCAGTTCCTCTTTAATTGGAGGGACTGTCCTTTTTTTGTTTAATAAATTCAGGTAGAAATACGTGGTTGTTGATATTGGTAAATGGATATTTTTGACCAAAATTTATTCATATTTATAAGCTAGCAAAAAAGTTTCATCAACCTAAATAAAATTATGAGAGAACAGGAATTATCTAAAATTTTTATAACTTTTTTAATTAAAGAAAAGGGATTTCCAAAAGAAAGTTTTTTATCTGAATCACCTATTAAACTTAAAATGGGTTCAACAAGTAGGATTTACATTGCAGATTTAATTTTACTTGATACAAGTGACAATAATTATCTGGCTCTCGTAGAATTTAAAGGAAGTTCAAGGCTTGCATTAAATAATTATGTTAATAAAATTAAAAGTTTTTTAAATATAATAAACAAACCTATACCTGCTTATATAGTAATTCCAGATGGAAAAGAAGAAAATCCGTTTAAAATTTTTGTTTTAAAAAATGATACTTTTAAGCAAATCGAACTATCTGATTTTCCACAATACGAAACCATCATATCTAAAAACCGAGCAGATGAAAAAAAAGAATATCGAGATTACGAAGAGATTAAAGAGAAAGAGATAAAAAAGAAAAAAGAAATTATTAGAGGTACTGCTATTTCTTCAATTTTAAGTTTAATTATTGCTGTATTTTCAGTTTCAATAATATCTTCCAATTTGTTTACCAATGACAAACATGATTTTTCTTTTTTTAAACATTATTTTGAAAAAGATAGTATCGAAAGTCTTCAAAATGAAATCACAAGAAAAATATCTATACTTGAGGGAAATTTAAAAACTATTCAAAGGCAAGATTCTCTATTCCAAATTAGCACTGAAAAGACAGAAATACTTTATTTAAAAAATCGTATCAATAATATTGAAAATTCAATTAGTCAAACTCCTGAGAAACTATTTAAAACACAAGAATTGTTATTTCAAATACAATATTTAAAAAATGAAATTTCAAATGCAAAGGAATTAAATGAATCCAAATTTAACAATCTAAAAGACAGGATAGATCAGTTGACACTTTGGATTTCAGGTATTTTAATAACCATTATTGGCTCAATTAGTGGTTTTGCAATTAATACATTTAAAAAGAGTTAGATATAAAATTAGATATTTATAGGACCTTTAAGATATGCCTCTCTCATTAAGTTATCGTCTAAATCAACTTCATCTTGTCCTCCTGAAAATAGAAGTGTAAAGCTAATATGCATATCTTTTAAGGCTTCTTCTATATCATTCACAGGAATATAAAAATTAAAGCTACTAATGTTAATTGTTTCATTTGGATATATCGTTGAAGTTCCATTACTACTTACTTTACTTCTATTCCCGTCTAAACGTGTTGAACAGTAATTTTTGTTAGAATCAGCTTGAAGCCAACTAACTTTGAATTTATTTGGTATGAAATTCTTAAAATATGTATTTAATTTATAGTTTGCCTCTTCGATATCTCCAATGTTGGCAACATCTACTCTCATCAAAAAATTAATAAAGCCATCTTTTATTTCTTCATATCTAATATTTAAAGTAGATATAGCTAGTTTAGATTTTGATTTTCTTCCATATAAATTTCTAATTTCATATTCCTCCATTACAACAGATTGAAAATCATATCTTCTATAAAATTTTTTATCTTTATTTATATGTGGTGCATCTTGACTTTCAGGAATTTGTACAACATAAATTGATTCTTTTATATTTCCATTATTTCTAATTGGAAAAATTTTTAAACCATCGATATTACGCTGAATTGTTGTACTAATTACTTGTTCAAGCCATTCTTTCGAAAAAATATCACCATCAATAAAAGAAAAACTATCCGCTTTATGATTCTTTTCTGTTAATCCATAAATAATAATTCCACCGTTTGAATTTGCGAAAGCAGAAACATCTTTAGATATTTCCTTTTTTTTCATCTCATCTTTTGAAAGTGATCCAGAAGCTTTAAAATCTACATTTATTGATTCTTCAATGCCATTATCTATAAGTGACTGAATAAATTCAATATCGTAATCTTCTCGTTTATGAATTTCCATATATTATTTTCTTTGATTGTTATTTCAAACATACAATTATTTTGCATCAAATAAATCATCAAATTCCCCATCGAAGCTAAGGCACTTGTTTTATAAGTAATAAACAGGTAAAAATACTTGGCTATTGAGATCGGTAAATTCATATTTTTGAAAAATAAAAATACTAAATAAACATTTGCCAATACAACCAAATTTGGATAAACTGTCACTACTTTGTAGTGAGCGTATTTAAGTTTTTGTGCTATTTAATTTACGAGCGTCGTATGAATGAAGATAATCAAAAATATCCCGCAAAAATAATTACCGAATCAACTGAATCTTTTTTGAGATTTCGGCAAGGAGTACAACGGTCTGAAATGCTTATCAGTTATCTAGAGGTTAGCAGCAAACTTATTTTAAAAAACAATAGTGAAGCAAAAGAATATCTTAAGGGAATATATGATCATGTTTACAATCCAGAAATTGTCAAAGAAAGTCTTACTAACAATATCGATACTTTTCTAAATATAGGATTTTATGAGGAGCATCTATGTTCAATGATATATGTGAGCTCAATTGATAATCTCTCAATTTACTTTAAAGAAATTCTTTCAGAGGTTGTTTCTATCAAACCACAAATACTAAAATCGCAGGAAACCGAGAGATTGGACTTCATTCTGGAACATGAATCACTTAGTGACTTAATAAATGCAATATCTGATAAAAAGATTGAAGAACTATTTTACAAAGGGATTCAAGACATTGAGAAATTTTTTCAAAGTCGTTTAGGAATAGATCTTTTTAAAACTAAGCTCGCAAAGGAAAATATAAATAGACTTATTAAGCAAAGAAATCTTACCGTACATAATAGAAGGAAAATATCGAAAGACTTTGCACGACAATTTCCTGATTTAAAAAATTCTATTGGACAGTATTTGATTTTTGACTTCGCGTATGTTTCCTCCATAAATCTCCAATTATTTAATTTTGTTGCTTCAATTGACGAAGAAATTTCTAAAAAATTTGTACTCAAAAAAGTAAATTTATAGTTTAAACTGCACCCAACCCGATAGCTCAGATTTACAATCTTTGCCTATAAAGTAATGAATATATTATACTTCAAAAAAACAAAAACCTCGACTTTAAAAAATCGAGGTTTTCCATTTTACAAACCTTACTCCTCACTTAAATAAGGATTCAAAATCTCCGCCAATTCATTGAGCCAATAATAATTGTCTTCAAAATTGGTTAATCCAATTTGGAGGGTTCGTGTTGTCGCATTACGCCGAGAGCTAAAAATGCAATTTACTTGTCTTAAGACTTTAGCCATATTGTCTCGAGAAAGTCCCAGCGGGACGAAATATTTATAGAAAACAATGTTCCCCATTTTAAAAGAGCCCCAGCGGGTTGAAATCTGTTTACGATATGTCGCTCCGCTGGAGTTTTTGGTACGGTGCGTTTTATGAATCTATAAATATTTCATTCCTCCGGAATTTTCTTTTACAGATTTTAAAACCACATTATAATAAAGAATCAATTGCCTCCAGCTTTAGCTGGAGGTATAAATAAGAATGATAGTAAGGCTTTAGCCAAAAAACACATTTTGGCTAAAGCCTTATTACTATTGAATATTTTAATCCGCTAGTTAAAACTAGGGGCTATTTAATAAAAAAATGCAAGACCAAAATATGATCCTGCATTTTTCTATAATTTGATAATCTAAATAAATATCTTTTTAAACTCTATGGCGCTCATGTATTCCTTCTTTAATTTCTTCCACCATTTTTTTATTAAAAGCGGGCAAATCATTTGGGTTTCGGCTCGTCACTAATCCATTGTCTACAACAACTTCTGAATCTTCCCATTGTGCTCCAGCATTTTTCAAATCGTTTTTAATAGAGAAGAATGAAGTTACTTTTCGACCTTCTAAAACGTCAGCATCTACCAAAATTTGAGGTCCGTGACAAATAGCGGCTACTGGTTTTTTACTTTCAAAAAAGGAACGTGCAAAATTTACTGCTGCTTCTTCTCTTCTCAATAAATCAGGATTTATAACTCCACCTGGAATAACCAAAGCATCATAATCTGCTTCATTTGCCTGATCTAATACGACATCAACATTATATTCGTTGCTCCAATTTCCGTCTTTCCAAGATTTGATAGTTCCAGATTTCAAGCTGACGATATCTGCATTCCAACCTTGCTCTTCAAGATAGGCTTTTGGTGATGCTAATTCTGATTCTTCAAAACCGTTTGTTGCTAATATGGCGATATTCTTTTTCATAATTCTACTATTTAAAATGTTATTAATTTTAATTTATCTAAAATTAGTTATTTCAAACAGCCAGCGGAAACTGTCCTTGTTAAAGCTTTCTTTAATAAAAGTTAATTAATTGAAATTCAGATTTTTATTAAACATTAAATCAAAATTATATAAAATTGGTGTCGATTTGATTTGCTATTTTATAGGTTGGAAACCAGAAAAATAATTTATAAAAAAATTCTATACATTGATTTTTGATCTTATCTTTCTGTTAAACTGGACTGAAGTCCAGCCCTTCAATATGAATCATTCCTTCGGAATTTTATTTTGATTGTCTAATTCATATCTACAATGATATTAGAAATGTAATTTTAAAACTATTCTTATCATAACTCAAAAGAGCCAAAGGCTCGGAAAATATTGTAGAGCTGGACTTCAGTCCATTTGGAAACGCAATTTGCAATGAAAACCTCGGCGGGCTGACATATTTATGTATTATACCAATTATTATTTCGCTCCGCTGGAGCTTTTTTGTGAATCACATATCAATAATCTATAAATATTTCATTCTTCTGGAATTTTACTGAGAGAAAATTGTTCGTTTTTAAACTTTGTCAAAGTTTGAAACTTTGACAAAGTTCTTATGAAAAATAACAGTTCTTGCCTAGCCCTGATCGAAACGGCATCCTTTTGTGGTGGGGTTCACCACAAAAGATATAGTGAAGAGCAGGACAAACGGTCTTGTAAACCGAAAATTTTCTGCTTCTCAAAAAAATCATTCAGATAAAAACTTCAATAAAACAAAGGCATTTCAAAGCTTTTTAAATTAATCTATGACACGATAAGAAAATATTATGATAAATTTATTTCATAATTAGAAAAACGGTCATACATTTGCCTAACAGTGTTAAACAATTTAATACTCGAATATAATGGCTAGCAAAGATCGAATTTTAAGACAAAAAGAAGAAACAAGGAACAACATCCTTGGCGCTGCTTATGATATCGTAAAAGAAGAAGGCTGGAATGGTTTGAGTATGCGTAAAATTGCCGACAGAATCGAATATACTGCTCCTATTATTTATGAATATTTTTCGAATAAGGAAGCAATATTAGAAGAACTGACTGGCAAAGGTTTCGTCAAACTGACTAAAGAATTGCAAATTGCAATAGACAAGTTTGAAAAACCCGAAGATCAATTGGAAGCCATGTGGATGACTTACTGGGACTTCGCTTTTACTAATACTGAAATGTATCAGTTGATGTTTGGTGTTCAAATGACGTGTTGCGCACAGCGATGTTCGGCTCAAGAGGGACCTTACAAATTATTTACTCAGGTTATTGCTGAAGTAATGAAAGACAGCAATCCGAGTCAAGATATCATTAAACAAAAGTATTTCACTTTCTTTTCTGTTATTCATGGTTTAATCGCCATCAACATCATTAATAAAAGTGACATTTTAGAAACAATAAATGCTCAAATTTTGAAAGATGCCATTGGCGGTATCATCAAATCTATTCAATAATATTTTTTTCAATTTTTACTTAACAGTGTAAAATAATTTAATCGGATAATATAAAATCCTTTTTTTTATAACATTCACTTAACACTGTTAGAAAATTTAATCGAGGTAATAAAAACCTTTTTTTTAGACTTTTACTTAACGCCGTTAAATGTTTTAATAGTGATTCTAGAGTAAAATTGAAAAAGCTTAAAATATGGAAGTTTGCGCACATTTACTTAACAATGTTAGATAATTTAATTTAATTAAATATGAATCCCGAGAATTCCAGAATACCAAAAAATTTAACCCGAGAGAATGTTCAACCAATTAAAACCAATATGAAAATGAAAAATGTAATTATAACCAGTTTTATTCTGGCTTTAGTATTAAGCAGCTGTGGCGACAAAAATCAGGCGCCAACTGCTCCACCACCGCCGGTTTTACCTGTGTTGGCTATAACAAGTGCAAATACAACTACTGATGCTGAATATCCAGCGGCTATACAAGGAACTGTTGACGTTGAAATTCGTCCACAAGTAAGCGGAAACCTTGACAGAATTTTTGTTGACGAAGGTGCTTATGTAAGCAAAGGACAAACTTTATTCAAAATCAATGAGCGTCCGTTTCGCGAGCAGTTAAACAATGCTTTGGCAAGTCTTCACGCTGCAGAAGCGGCTTTGATTATCGCGAATTTAGAAGTTGATAAATTGACTCCGCTAGTTCAGAACAAAGTAGTTTCTGATTATCAATTGAAAACGGCTAAAGCTTCTCAAAAAATTGCTGCTGCGAATATCGAACAAGCAAAAGCAATGGTTGGTTCAGCTAAAATTAATTTAGGATATACTAATGTTACAGCTCCTGTTAGCGGTTACATTGGAAGATTGCCTAAAAAACAAGGAAGTTTAGTTTCTGCTTCTGATGTTGAAGCTTTAACGACTTTATCTGATGTTCACGAAGTATTTGCTTATTTCTCTTTAGGTGAAACAGATTTCATTCACTTTAAAGAACAATATGCTGGAAGTTCATTAGGCGATAAAATCAAAAAATTACCTCCAGTAACTTTGATTTTAGCAGATAACAGCGCTTATCCAAAAACAGGAAAAATCGATATGGTTGACGGTCAGTTTGATAAAACTACTGGTGCTATTACGATTAGAGCGACTTTTCCAAATGCAAACGGAATTTTACGTTCTGGAAACACAGGAAGAATTCGTTTAGGATTAAACCACGACGATGCGATTTTAGTTCCGCAAGCGACTACAATTGAAATGCAAGATAAAGTATTTGTTTTCAGTGTAGGTAAAGACAACAAAGTAACTAAAACGCCTATTACTATTGTAGGTAAAAGCGGTACGAATTATTTAATTAAAGAAGGTGTAAAAACTGGCGATCAAATCGTGATAAGCGGTATTGACAAACTTCAGGACGGACAAGCTATTCAACCTGAAAAATCAACTAAAGTTGCCGAAGTAACTAACAAAAAATAATCAAAAGAAATAATGTTCAAAATATTTATACAAAGACCAGTACTTGCCACTGTAATCTCGATTCTGTTGGTGATTTTAGGAGTACTTGGTTTAACTAAACTGCCTTTACAACAGTTTCCTGATATTGCGCCTCCATCCGTTTTGGTAACGGCGGTATATCCTGGAGCTAACGCAGAAACGGTTTTACGTTCTGTGGCACCTTCTATCGAAGAGTCTATAAATGGTGTAGAAAACATGACTTACATGAGTTCTACAGCGAGTAATGATGGTACTTTGGCTATCACTGTTTTCTTTAAATTGGGAACAGATGCCGATCAAGCTGCGGTAAACGTGCAAAACAGAGTTGCTCAGGCAACAAGTCAATTGCCAGCAGAAGTTGTTCAGCAAGGTATTATCACGGCGAAGCAACAAAATAGTTTCATCATGGCAATTGGTATGTATACCGAAGATGAAGCAAAATACGATCAGACTTTTGTTGCCAATTATGCGCAGATTAATATTATCCCAGAATTAAAACGTATTCCCGGAGTTGGTTCTGCTAGTATTTTTGGTGGTGTAAAAGATTACTCTATGCGTGTTTGGTTGAATCCAACGCAAATGTCAACTTACAAAGTGACGCCAAGCGAAGTTATGGGCGCGATTCAAGACAAGAGTTTGGAAGCGGCTCCAGGGAAATTTGGAGAGCGAAGCAAAGAAGTTTTTGAATATGTTATTAAATACAAAGGAAAATTAACCAAACCTGAAGATTATGAAAATATTGCTATACGTTCTAATGCAGATGGTTCAGTACTTCGCTTAAAAGATGTAGCGAGAGTTGAACTTGGTGCTTATTCATACAACAGTTTAACTCGTTTAAATGGTAAAAAAGGAATTGTAATTGGGGTTATTCAGTTGGCTGGATCGAACTCAAATGATATTCAGATTGCCATTAATAAAATGATGGAAAAAGCTTCTAAAGATTTTCCTAAAGGCATAAAACACAATATTTTCTATAGTACAAAAGTATCACTTGACCAATCTATTGAACAAGTTGAGCATACATTATTAGAAGCTTTTATACTGGTTTTTATTGTGGTATTTATCTTCTTGCAAGATTTTAGATCAACATTAATCCCGGCTATTGCTGTACCTGTAGCAATTTTAGGAACGTTCTTCTTCATGCAGTTATTCGGATTCTCGATCAACCTTCTAACGCTTTTCGCATTAATTCTGGCGATTGGTATTGTGGTAGATGACGCGATTGTAGTCGTAGAGGCCGTGCATGCGAAAATGGAGCACAAACATCTGTCTCCAAAAATCGCCACACATGAGGCAATGCACGAAATAACGGGTGCTATTATCTCGATTACGCTGGTAATGGCTGCTGTATTCCTGCCGGTTGGTTTTATGGAAGGCTCAACAGGAGTTTTCTATCGTCAGTTTGCTTTTACGATGGCAATTGCAATTGTAATTTCGGCTGTAAATGCCTTGACTTTGAGTCCAGCGCTTGCTGCTTTGTTCTTAAAAGACAATCACGGAGCGCACGATCACAATGCGCCTTATGAGAAAAAAGGATTTAAAGAAAAATTCTTTACCGCTTTCAACAGCAGTTTTGAATCTTTAACAAACCGTTATGTTGGCGGACTTAAATTCTTAATCAGAAAAAAATGGTTGAGTTTAGGCGGATTGGCTTTAATTACTGTAGCAACTGTTTTATTAGTAAAAACAACTCCTGCAGGATTTATTCCAACAGAAGATCAAGGATTTATTGCTATTGCTGTAAATACGCCATCTGGAACATCTCTTGACGGAACTCAAAAAGTAATGACTGAAGCTGAAAATACATTGAGAGGTTTAGATGCTTCTAGATTCGTAACAGCGATTTCAGGTTTCAACTTATTGACGAATTCTACAAGTCCATCTTCTGCGGTTGTTTTCGTATTGCTTAAACCAAACGAAGAACGTGGAGATATTAAAAACATTGACGAAATCATGAATCAGGTTCGTGGTAAACTGGGCGCTATTTCTGGCGGAAGTTTCTTCGTATTCAGTTTCCCAACTGTTCCTGGATTTAGTAACGTTGAGGCTTTAGATTTGGTTCTTCAAGATAAAACTGGAGGAAAACTGGATAAATTCAGTGGAATTTCTCAAAATTTTATCGGCGAATTAATGAAACGTCCAGAAATTGCAGTTGCGTTTACTTCTTTCAAAGCAGATTATCCGCAATTACAATTGGATATCAACGACGAAAAAGCGAATCAATTAGGCGTAAATGTAAAAGACATTTTACAAACTATGCAAGCTTATTTTGGTAGTGCGCAGGCATCAGATTTCAACCGATTTGGTAAATATTACCGTGTGGTTGTTCAGGCTGATATTGCCGACAGAGCAGATCCAACAGCAATTGACCGTGTTTTCGTAAAAAACAAAACTGGCGAAATGGTGCCAATCAATACATTAGTAAAACTAACTCGTATTTATGGTTCAGAAACCGCTTCTCGATATAATTTATTTAATTCAATTTCTATTAATGCCATTCCGAAACCTGGATTTAGTTCTGGAGATGCCATTAAAGCAATTGAAGAAGTAGCAGCACAACAATTACCTGCAGGTTACGGGTTTGAATTCTCGGGCCAAACTCGTGAGGAGATCTCTTCTGGAGGGCAGTCGGCTACAATTTTCTTACTGTGTTTGATTTTTATCTATTTCTTACTTGCTGCACAGTATGAGAGTTACATTCTGCCTTTAGCAGTAATCTTATCGATCCCTGCAGGTATTTTTGGAGTATTTGTGGCAATTGGTTTAACAGGAATTGAAAATAACATTTATGTTCAAGTTGCTCTTGTCATGCTGATTGGATTGCTCGCCAAAAATGCCATCTTGATTGTCGAATTTGCGGTGCAGAAACGAAAATCGGGACAAGCATTAGTAAGAGCTTCAATAGATGCTGCAAAATTACGTCTGCGACCAATTATCATGACGTCTCTAGCTTTTATTGTTGGTTTAGTCCCAATGATGAGCGCCAAAGGACCATCGGCTCAAGGAAATCACTCTATTAGTATTGGAGCTGCGGGTGGAATGATTTCGGGAGTAATTTTAGGATTATTCATTATTCCGGTTTTATTCATCGTCTTCCAATATTTACAAGAAAAGGTGTCTGGAAAACCAGTTGCCGTAATTCATAACGAAGAAAAATAAAAATGGAAAACTATATCACAACAATCCTTGTTGCCATAATATTTGGCATCGGATATATATCGTACAGAATCTCGAAAGATCTTGAAACCAAAAAAGATATTTGTACAGAAATCTAATAAAAAGACAATGAAAAATTATATAACCAAAATCGTGACCTTCGCCATTCTGATCACGACCTTAATATCCTGTAAAGTATCGAAGGATGTTGAAACTCCAAAAGATGCATTTCCTGAAAATTTCAGGAATGCATCGGTTTCGAGTGATACAACTAGTATTGCCGATTTGGAATGGAAAAACTTTTATACCGAAAAAGATATTATTAAACTAATAGACAGCGCTGTAGCTAGAAACAATGATTTGCTTATTGCAGAAAAAAACATTGAAATCGCACAATACAGATTTACGCAGTCAAAATGGGGAAATGTTCCTCAGGTAAATTTATTTGTAAATGCCAGTACTAGTAATCCTTCTGACAATAGTTTTACAGGATTAAACTTAAATCAGGCAATTGGCGCTAAACATATTGACGACTATTCTGCTGGAGCTTCACTTTCTTGGGAGGCTGATATTTGGGGAAAGATTAGAAACCAAAAGAAAGGAGCTTACGCAGGATATCTTCAATCAGCTGAAGTAAAAAAAGCATTGCAGACTACAATTGTTGCCAATGTTTCAAAAGGATATTACAATCTTCTAATGCTTGATGCTCAATTGGATATTGCTAGACAAAATCTTCGTTTAAATGATAGTACAACCAATATTATCAAATTAAAATACGATGCTGGTCAAGTAACAAATTTAGCGATTCAACAATCTGAAGCACAAAAATTAACCGCATCACAATTGATTCCGTTATTGGAGCAAAATATTGCAATTCAAGAAAATGCGTTGAGTGTTTTGACTGGTTCTTTTCCAAATGCAAAAGAAAGATCAATTCGCTTAAGTGCTTTACAGGTTAAAAATAACAATGCAATCGGAATTCCATCTTCATTAGTAAGCAGAAGACCAGATGTAAAAAGTGCAGAATTAGCGCTTAAAGCAGCAAATGCAAACGTGGGAATCACAAAAGCAGATTTATACCCAGCTCTTAGAATTACGGCTCAAGGCGGTTTAAACTCTTTCGAAACAAGCAACTGGTTTAATATTCCAGCTTCTCTATTCGGAACCGTTGCAGGAGGTTTAACACAACCTATTCTGAACAACAAAAGAGTGAGAACGCAATATAATATCGCTGTCGCGGAAAGAGAAAAAGCAGTTTTAGCTTTCAGACAATCTGTTTTAGTTGCGGTAAGTGAAGTTTCTGATGCTTTGGTTAAAGTAGAGAAATTACAACAGCAAGAAACTTTCTTAAAAGAAAAAGTAAAAACGTTGCAACAAGCAATTAAAAATGCCAACCTTTTATTTAAAAACGGAATGGCAGAATATCTTGAAGTTTTAACTGCACAAGCAAATCTATTGCAAAGCGAGTTAGAATTAGCAGACTTAAAAAGACAACAACTAACAGCCAATACCGATTTATATCGTGCTCTTGGTGGCGGCTGGAAATAATACCCGTACCCGTTAATTATTTATTTTTTGAGAGGAAAACGCTGTGAGACTTTTTAGGTTTCATGGCGTTTTTTGTTCCTGTAATTAACGCACTATATTTTTTGTTACATTCCTAGTTATTTTAAATAAAAAGAGATTGCTTTTGAGGCAATCTCTTTTATCCTTTTGTAGTCAATCTATAGTTATTTATTATATACTTTATAAGTAAGATAACTTTTCCCTGGACAATAATGTTCAGGCGTATAATTCGTTCCTGTAGTAACTGGAGCTGACCATGTAGGATTTATATCAACAGAAAACTCATAAGTTCCTGGTTCAACATCATCAATAATTGCTTCATAAGAAACAGTTGTTGTCAAACTAGCATTGGGATCAATATCAGCAGTAGCGTTCAAAAGAGGATTTAATACTGAATATTTTACTATAGATCCAAATCCATAAATTTCAGCTCCATTCTTTTTTACAATAATGTATCCAGATCCCATTGTATTTGATTTTGCTCCAATTACAACTGCCCCAGATATAATTATCCTAGATAATTTGTCTACTCTAACAGACTGTTTGGAATTTGATAACGTTGTACTTGCATTTAATGTATAAGGGGTTTCGACATAACCAGCAATTCCAACAGTTTTAGTATCGACCAAAAGACCTTCAAGAGAAGCATTAGTCCATACAAGATTACCCGAAGCATCAGAAACTGCTATTTTTCCAGCTCCTGCACCAGTAGTAATCTGCACTGCTGGAGTAATTGTTTTTGTCGTAGCTGTAAGGTTAGCGGCTGTAACTGTACCGCTAGCTGCTACATTTGTTGCGTTAGAAATATTCTTAGTGTTCATATCTAAATCTTTATCTGCAATATGGTTTCCTAAATTGTCTCCAGGTGTAGCATTAGCTAGAGGAATCCAATAATCATCTTGGTTATAATATATTCCTATACCTTTTCCACTTTGCATGTCAGGATTTGTATTGTACACAAACTGTCCTTCCTTTGGTTGTTGAAGCAAATTAGCAACAGCATGACCTACAATATTATCCGCAAGGCTTATTTTAGGCATGAAATATTGATTTTGCGCGGCATCCATTACCTCATTTAATGATGTACTTCTTAATATTTCACCACTAATATTTTGCGTGACAAACTCAAAACCTTTTGGTAATTTTTCTGAAGGATCATTTGGTTTTAAATTAGGTAAGTGATCAATTACAACAAATGATCCTCCAAAACGGGCACGATTTGAATTCAAAAAATCTTTAGTTTCCGGATCAAAATCAACCTCACCTTTCTCAAATTTTAATCCCCAATTACCACCACCATCATTAATAGGATTATCCCCCATATCTAAAGTTTGAGTCGCAATATGATTACCAAGGTTATCTTTGGTTGCAGCAATCCAGCCAACATTACCATCTTGAAGTATCCCCCAATAATACAATCCTTTGCCGCTTCCATTCTCCATTGCATCATTAGTATTATAAACTAATTGACCAAGTGTAATGGTCTGATTTGGAAATCCATCTTTAGAATGAATATCAGAAAGATCTTGGCTTGGAATAATAAAATATTCTTTTGCCTTATTTATTGCATCTTCAAAAGAAGTCATGCCTAAGGGATTTCCTCCATTGTCCACAGTAACCAACTTTAACTCTTTTGCTTCCTCTAAAGAATTAATTCTATAATCAGGTAAAATCTCAACTTTTAACGATGCATTTTCTACTCTAACCATGTAATCTTTATCACGATTGCTAAAACCTAATCCCCAATCATTTACATCAACACCATTATTGATCTTATATAACCCCATTTTCAAGGTTTGGGTAGCTGTATGATCTCCCATATTATCTCCAATAGAAGCTCTTGTAACCCATTTTAAAACTCCATTAGCATCTGCAACTAAGATGTTATCTGTATCTGCGCCAACTTGCAATCCATCAATAGTTAATGTATTTTCTGAATTGGTTAAAATTGTAGTAGGTTTTAATAAAGCTCCTCCTAATTCAACATTACCATTTTCAGTTCTTAATCCGTTATTTGCTGTAATAAGGGGATTAGTAAATACTTTTACTTTTTTCCCATTTGGCGTGACCAATGTTTCTGTTTGCGCCATCAAAAATCCGCTTTGGATTAATAAAAGCATACACACAATCTTTTTCATTTTCATTGTTTATTTTATTAAATTGATTTAAGTTTTAAAATGAGCACGAAAATAAAATTAGGACATGTAAGATTTTACCTCTAAAAGTTTTCTTTGTATTAAAATGGGACATGAATCTTATCATTATATATTGTTAGTATATATTTAAAGCTAAGAAGACAACTTTGAACGAAAGCACTTGAACCAGAATTTTGCTATTTTTGATAAGTTTTAAAAACTACAATAATGCATCTTAATCAGCCGGAAAATCTAAACAATCTAAAACTTGCTATTAAAAGTTACTACCCTATTTCTGAGAATTCATGGAAATTGATTGAAGGGATTTCAGAATTTCAAATCCTTAAAAAAGGAGAAACATTATTACAAAATGGAGAAATCGCCAAAAATCTCCATTTTATCGCTAAAGGAATTTTAAGAGCTTTTATAACTGATGAATTAGGTAATTTCTATAACAAAAACCTTTTTATGGAAAATTCTTTTGCAGGTTCTAAAGTTTCTCTAATGCTGCAAACGCCTTCAAATTTTACGATTGAAGCACTTGAAGACTCCGTTATCATTAACCTTAATTATAAAAAGTATATTTCGTTAATTAATGAAAATGATGATCTTAAAAACTTTTATATCGCTCATTTAGAAAAAAACTGGATTATCGAAAAAGAACAAAGAGAAGTGGCGCTAGTTATGCTAAACGCAACCGAAAGATATGTCAAGCTTTTAGAAAAACATCCTACGATTGCAGATCGGGTTCCGTTGCTGCATATCGCTTCACATTTAGGCATTACACCAACGCAATTAAGTAGAATCAGAAAAAGTTTAGAAAAAGATTTGTAAATCAACATATGTAAAGGCTTTCTAGAAAAGTCAATTTTATCTTTGCTCCATATTAAATACGTCACTCAAAATGAAAAATACAAATCTCATCAAAGACAACATTGACAATCTTACCACTCTTTGGAAAACCGTTGCTAATCCACTCCTTTCTTATCATAAAGCAGATTTTTTAGAATTTAGTCAAATCAAAGATTCAGGCTGGCCAAATAGATTGTGGTTTCGAAAAGACATTACCGAAGAAAATCTTCCTCAGATTGTAGAAACTATTGAAAAAAATCCGGGTTTGGTTGTTCCGTATTGGGATATTTTTGAAAGCAATTCGAATGATTTTTTTGAGAAAAATGGATTCGAAATTCGAAATCAATTGGTCGCTATGGCTTTAAAATTAGATCAAAAACTCGCACTTCAAAACAATCTCGCTTTCAAAAGAGTTTTAAACGAAGAAGATGCCAAAACTTGGTCAGATATTTATCCGCTTTCTTTTAATTATGTAATCAGCAAAGAAACACTGGTTTCTAATTATGAAAATGCCAAATTTTATTTAGTTCATTTTGAAGAAAAACCAATCGGAACGCTTACACTTTTTCAAACCGAGAAAATAATGGGCATTCACGGAGTTGGCGTTATTCCCGAAATGCGTAAAAAAGGTTTCGCAGAAGAAATTATGAAATTTGCCATCAACCAAGCGATTGATGCAGAATGCGAATATGCGCAATTGCAAGCCTCTGCTTTAGGAAAAGGGATTTATACAAGATTGGGTTTTGAAGATTTGTTTTTGATTACGAATTATCAACTTACGTAAATTGTAAATTTTCTCTTTTTATGTGATTGCGAGGAACGAAGCAACCTCATTTTGTTAATCAAATTGTAACTCTTGCTAGTGTGGTTGCTTCGTTCCTCGCAATGACATGCTTTATGGTTACTCTAGTTAATAAACTTTGTCGAGCTACTAGTGTGATCTTTCCTTCGTCAGGATGACAAACAGTAAGGTAAGTTCAAAACTAACAACTAACAACTAACAACTAACAACTAACAACTAACAACTAACAACTAACAACTAACTTGTCCCAAATGCCCCTAAAATAGTCTTAAAAGTATATTTCATTAAAAGGAAAACATTATTAGATTTGTAATACATTAACTAATAACCTTTTAAAAAATTACCTAATGAAAACAACAAAAATTATTTTTTGGACTACTACAATTTTAATCTTCTTATTTGAAGGTGTTATGCCAGCTTTAACTTCTCAATCTGAATTGGCTAAAGAAGGAATCAGACATCTTGGTTATCCAGAATATTTTGGAAATGCTTTGGTTGTGTTTAAAATTCTAGGAGTTTTAGCATTGATTATTCCGCAAGTGCCTGGACGTATTAAAGAATGGGCTTACGCTGGATTTGCCTTCGATTTTATTTTTGCATCCATAAGTCATTTTGCTGTAGATGGAATAGATTTTAATGGTTTCTTCCCTCTGATTGTTCTGGCAATTCTAGTTGTTTCTTATGTAACATATCATAAAATACAGCGTTATAAAAATATAGCGCTCTAAAAACCAAAACTTTATGATTGAAGTTTTTAAAACAAATGTTCAAGAAGAATGGCAATGTAAAATAATCATTGAAAAGCTTCTTGAGCATTTTCCAAATAGTTCGATCAACTTCGATTTAGAAGATTGTGATAAAGTCCTCCGTATTCATGCGCCTGCAATTTCGAATACAAAAATTATTGATGTTTTAAACTTTCATGGTTATTCTTGTGAAGTTCTTCCATAAAAATTAACAGCTTTCAAATTACTGATATTTAGCATTTTATTATTTTTTATCGTATATTTGAAATACCATCATTCCCCTAATTCTATAAAATTTACTTTAACAGAAAATGTACTGTGGGTTTATTAACCTTTCGGCTGGCATTGCTGTTGAATAACTAATTTCTAAAATTTACAAAAATGGAAAGCGCTATTCAAAATACGATATTAGAAACCTACACTAAATTGAGCGATATTCTTTCTGCTTTTTCCGAGGAAGAAATCAATATTGTGCCTTTTGAAGGAAGTTGGACAGGCGGACAAACTGTTCAGCATATTATTCTAGGTTGTTCTGGTTTTCCAAAATTATTTGCAGGAAAAACAGAAAAAACAACTCGAGAACCTGATGAAAACGTAAAAAAATTAGATGCCATATTTTTAGATTTTAGTACCAAATACCAATCGCCTGAAAATATAAAACCTGCTACAATTGATTATGATAAAAAAGCTTTGCTGGCTTCTATACAAAAAATACAAACCGATTTGTTTGAAGCTGCCGAAACTTACGATTTAACGCTAACGTGCGTCGGTTTTCAAATACCTGGTTTTGAAAATTTCACAATTTACGAATGGATTCATTTTGCGATCGTTCATACACAAAGGCATACGCATCAGTTGCAATTGATTTACGAACGTATCAAGAAAGAATAAATCAGCATTTTAATTTAAAATATTTTTTATGAGATCAAAAGTAAAAACCATTGTTTCATCTGGTTTAGTTGCGGGAACTTTAGATATTACTGCCGCTATTTTAATCTACTCGGTGATTCTTCATAAAACAACAGCCGAAAAAATATTGCAGTCTATTGCAAGTGGAATTTTTAAAAAAGAAGCGTATTCGGCGGGAACAGAAATGACTTTTGCAGGTTTAGGTTTTCATTTCTTCATTGCTTTTATATTTGCTTGGTTTTACTTTAAGATTTTCCCTTATATCCCATTCTTCCGAATCAATACTTTCTTATCTGGATTTTGTTATGGTTTCTTTATTTGGGTTGTAATGAACCTTATAGTGCTTCCAATTGTATTTCCGGTTTTACCAGAAAAGAACTTAGATTTTCCGCTTTTGCTTTCTATATTGATAGTTATTGTATGTGTGGGAATGCCAATCGCTTTTATAACAAAAAAATATTATGCAAAGTGGTATTAGTGGGAAGGTACAAAGGGATAAAGGTTCAGAGGTGCAAAGGCTAGTAATTTGAACTCTAAAAAATATTTTTTTTCTTCTTTTTGTAATTAGAGAAAGTTACAAATGAACAAAGGTTCAGAGTTGCAAAGAATATAGATTCGTTTTGAACCTTAGTACCTTTGCAACTCTGAACCTTTGAACCTGAAAGAAAAAAAATTATACTTTTCTTCTTCCTGTAATTAGTGAAATAATAAATAACACTAAAAAGATAAAGAATAAAACTTTTGCAATACTTGCAGCTCCAGCGGCAATACCACCAAAGCCAAAAATTCCAGCAATAATAGCAAGAATTATAAAGATGACAGTGTAACGTAACATAATAGTTGATTTTTAAGTTGCTAAATATGACTAATTGATAGTCTGTTTTGTTTGTTACTCAAAGTTCATTTATTCCTACAAATATTGTTAACTCAAAAGCCATTTTAAATTAACTCAATCCGTTAAAAAACAATATTCTACGCGTTATTTTCACTATTATTTTTTTGTCTTACACAATTACCATGTTTAAGCATTTGAGTTAATTTTTTGATCGATTGGATTAATTGTCGCTTCATGACTAAAGTAATTTTATCTAATAATAATTACAGCGACAAAAGAACATGAAAATGTGCTGTATTTAATTTTAAAATGGCGCTGCCAATTACAATTTGGGCAGCTTTCTGAACCGCGACGCGTTATTAACCGAATTAAATTTATTCCTCATGAAAACAATATCAAATAAATCAAAAATAGTTTTTTTATCTACTTTTCCACCAACGCAATGCGGTATAGCAACTTATACTCAAGACACAATTAAAGGAATTACAGACGTTTATGGTAAATCTATTCAATGTGAAATCTGCGAATTGGTTATCGAACCTAAAGAAAAGCCAACACAAGCCTTTACTTTAAACACAAAAAATAGAGAAGAATATACTAAAGTTGCTGAGCAAATCAATAGTGATGATGCAGTAAAATTGGTTCACATTCAGCATGAATTTGGTTTATTTGCAGGTAATTATGGAGATCATTTATTAGATTTTTTAAATACTATTAAAGTTCCAGTAACGTATACTTTTCACAGCGTGATTCCAAATCCGAATGACGAATTGAAAACGTTCGTAAAATTGTTATTGACTTACAGCAATTCGGTTTTTGTAATGACTAATAAATCAAAAGAAATACTAATTAATGATTATGACATTAGTGAAGAAATAATTACTTGCGTGCCTCATGGAACTCATATTGTAGTTTATGAAGCTCCAGAAAATGCAAAAGAAAAATTAGGAATTCAAGACAGAATAGTACTTTCAACTTTCGGACTTTTGGGCGAAGGAAAAAATATAGAAACAGGTTTACAAGCTTTACCAAAAATTGTTGAAGAAGCGCCAAATGCGTTGTATTTAATTATTGGCAAAACACATCCAAACTTAATTAAAGATGGCGTAGATCCTTATAGAGAAAAACTAGAAGGAATTGTAGCCGAATTAAACCTTGAAAATAATGTTCGTTTTGTAAATGAATATTTAGATACAGATGAACTTTTAGAATATTTGAAAGCTACAGATATTTATATGTTTACCTCTAAAGATCCGAATCAAGCGGTTAGCGGCACATTTTCTTATGCGATGGGTTGCGCTTGTCCGATTGTGGCATCTAAAATTCCGCATACAAGAGAAGTTCTTACTGAAGATTCTGGGATTTTATGTGACATTGGAGAATCAGATCAGTTTGCTGCAGCAGCAATTAAATTGATTAAAGATGAAAATTTAAGACATGAAATGGGAATCAATTCGTTTACTAAAATGCGCGCTTCTTCTTGGGAAAATGTTGGAATTACCCAAATGAACACGTATAAAAAACTAATCGAAAATCCTGCAGAAATTAAATTCAGTTATCCTGAAATTCAGCTGAAACACATCAAAAAAATGACTACCGATTTAGGTATCATTCAATTTAGCAAAATCTCCATTCCAGATTTAGAATCAGGTTATACTTTAGATGATAACGCTAGAGCTTTGGTTGCATTTTGCATGCATTATAAATTAACACAAGACAAAGAAGATTTAGCTTATATTTTAATTTATTTAGATTTTATTCAACGTTGTCAACAGCCGAAAGGAGATTTCATCAATTATGTTGATCAAGAAAACCGCGAGCATGTTGAACAAAATGCAGAAGTTAATTTAGAAGATTCAAATGCAAGAGCAATTTGGGCGTTAGGAACTGTAGTTTCATTGTCTGATATTCTTCCTGAAGCCATTACTAAAAAAGCAGCAAAATGTTTATTGACTTCATTAAAATGGGCAGAAAACATTCAATCACCACGTTCTATTGGTTTTGCAACAAAAGGATTGTATTTATACCATTCAACTATTCCGAACTTATATGTAGCGGCAATTATCAATAAATTGAATGCTAAACTTTTAGCCAATTATGAAGATACTGCAACAGAAGACTGGCAATGGTTTGAAAATTATTTAACATACGGAAACGGAATTCTACCAGAATCGATGTTGTATGCTTATTTAATTACCAATAAACCTATTTACAAAAAAGTAGCTTTAGATTCTTTAGATTTCTTAATTTCTAAAACTTTTGTAAAAGGAAATTTCAAAGCAATTTCAAACAGAAGTTGGTTTCATAAAGGTTCTGAACCACACGAATTTGGAGAACAGCCAATTGATGTAACATATACGATTATGACTTTAAATGCATTTTATAATGAATTTAAAACGCCATCATACAAGAAAAAAATGAAATCGGCTTTTAATTGGTTTTTAGGTAAAAATCATTTGGGTCAAATTATGTACAATCCGGTAAGCGGAGGCGGTTACGATGGACTTGAAAAAGAAAACGTAAACTTAAATCAAGGTGCAGAATCAACAGTGTGTTTCTTGACAGCAAGATTATTAATGGAAAAACTAGCTTTATCGCAATCTAAAGTTATTCCGTTGATGAAAACTCGAACAGGATTAGCTATTAATTCATAAAAATATAAAGACGAAGCTAACCAAACTCTTCTCTTTTAAAACCCAGAAAATCCCTTTATTACTGAAAGGGATTTTTTGTTTACGGGAATTTGACAACGTTGCATTCCGCTTTTTATTGTGTTTATTTCAATGAAAATTATATAAAGTTGAAAAAAAGTTGTGTAAGATTTTTTGCTCATAAAAAAAGTAACTTTCATATAGAAATCAGAGGTGTTTTTATAGCATTTCGATTTTCATTTTATATCATTCACATAAAAACATAACATTTTGATTCTCAACCTAAAAAATATATTCGCCGAAATTGGAGAGACGACGATATTCGCCAAGAAGTTTTTTAAGGAGGTTTTTATTCCGCCTTACGAGACCAAAGAGTTTTTGAAACAATGTTACATCATCGGATATAAATCTTTGCCTCTAGTGGCTATAACCGGATTTATTATGGGTTTGGTTCTTACACTCCAATCTCGCCCGACATTGGTAAAATTTGGTGCAGAATCTTGGTTGCCCGGAATGGTGGCACTTTCATTAATTAGAGAAATTGCTCCAGTAATTACCGCTTTGATTTGTGCAGGAAAAATTTCTTCTGGAATTGGAGCCGAACTAGGTTCAATGAAAGTAACGGAACAAATAGACGCGATGGAAGTTTCGGCCGTAAATCCGTATAACTATTTAGTTGTCACAAGAGTTTTAGCTTGCACATTAATGGTCCCGCTTTTAGTCTTTTTTGCTGATGCAGTCGGAATAGTTGGCGGTTACGTAGGGATTAACATTCATGGCGATGTAAACTTTTACAGATTTCTAACTCAAATTATTCAATCGTTAAGCTTTTTGGATTTGTTTCCAGCAACAATTAAAACATTTTTCTTCGGATTTTTTATCGGAATGATTGGATGTTTTAAAGGTTTTAATGCTTCAAACGGAACAGAAAGTGTTGGAAACGCCGCGAATTCAGCCGTTGTAACAGCGTCATTAAGCATTTTTATAATTGATATGGTAGCTGTTCAAATAACCGATTTATTCTTTTAAAATGATGACAGAAAAATTACATAAAGAACCCAAAACAAAAGATAAAGATCAATCTCCAATTATTGAGATTAAAGATCTGCACAAAACTTTTGGAAAAGATAATACCATTTTAAAAGGTTTAACTCTGGTTTTGAATAAAGATGAAAACCTTGTGGTTTTAGGAAAATCTGGATCAGGAAAATCGGTAACCATAAAATGTATTGTCGGATTGATTGAACCTGACGAAGGAGAAATTAAAGTTTTTGGCGAAAACGTTCTTAACATTTCAAAAAACGAGCTAAATGCCATAAGAGTCCGAATCGGATTTTTGTTTCAAAGTGGCGCGCTTTACGATTCGATGTCCGTTAGAGAAAATCTTGCTTTTACATTAAGCAAACACAAACGCGATTTAAGTGCAGATGAAATTGAAAAAGAAGTCATGGAAGCACTCGAAAGCGTTGGTTTGGCCGAAGCTGTTGACAAAATGCCTTCTGAACTTTCTGGTGGTATGAGAAAGAGAATTGGTTTGGCAAGAACACTGATTTTAAAACCCGAAATCATTTTGTACGATGAACCCACAACAGGTTTAGACACGATAACTTCAAGAGAAATCAGCGAGTTGATTTTGGATATTAAAAACAAACAAAAAACATCCTCAATAATTATTACGCACGATATGGCTTGCGCAAAATTGACTGCCGATAGAATTATTGTTTTAAAAGACGGTATAATACACGCCGAAGGAACTTACGAAGAACTAGAAAAAGACGAAGATGAATGGGTACGCTCATTCTTTCAATAAAAATAAAGCAAAATAAATAGAAATCATGGAAAAGCAATCTGGATATACTTGGAAATTAGGAATGTTTGTAACAATAGGTTTACTGCTTTTTGTAATGGCCATATATTTTATCGGTAAACAAAAAAACCTTTTCGGCTCAACCTTTCATATCTCTTCTCAATTTAAAACCGTGAGCGGTTTAGAAGTAGGAAATAATGTTCGTTTCTCAGGAATTAATGTCGGAACGGTCGAACAAATTCAATTAAAAAATGACTCAACTGTAATTGTGGTTTTGGTCATGAAAGAAGACGTTCGAAAATTTATTAAAACAGATGCCACAGCCAGCATTGGTTCTGATGGTTTAATGGGAGATAAAGTTTTGACTATTACTCCAGGTGCGAAATCTCAGAAAATGATTGAAGACAATGGAATCATTGCTTCTGTAGACGGAATTGAAATGCACGATATTATGAAAAGCGTTAAAAAGAGCGTGGATAATATTGGCGTAATTTCAGATGAAATAGCCATTTTCAGTCACAGTATGAATAACGGAAATGGTGCTCTAGCCCGTTTGGTTAAAGACGATAAAATGGCAAACAGTGTTTCGAATACGCTGAACAACCTAGAATCTGGAACAAAAGGTTTCAGTGATAATATGGAAGCCGCAAAAAGCAACTTTCTTTTAAGAGGTTACTACAAGAAAAAAGAAAAACAAAAAGAGAAAAAGATAGAAGAAGCGAAAGAGAAACAAGAAGAAGCAAAAGAAAAAGCTGCTAAAGAACAAGAAAAAAAAGAGAAAGAGTTGAAAGAACAAAAGGAAAAAGAGGAAAAACAAAAACAAGAAGATGCTAAAAAAGCAGAAGCTGAAAAGAAAAAATAAATTCTGAAATATTTCCTAAATGATTTTGACTCCTAATTTATTACAAATGATAATAAGTTATAACGCATTGTTCATGCTTTGTAAATCTTTTTACATCTACATTTAACTGCCGTTTTTAAACAGCAAAAACTTACATATATGCCTACTACATTCAAATATACCGCCTTAAAAGTTTTAAAAATCACTGGAATAACAATTGCAGTGATTTTGTTTTTGTTGTTTATTATTCCGTTGCTTTTTCCTGGAAAAATTGCATCGGAAGTGAAGAAAATTGCCAACGAACGTCTCGATGCAAAATTGGATTTTACGAAATCTAAATTGTCTTTTTTTACTCATTTTCCAGCGTTAACTGTTTCATTAGATGAATTGTCTTTAACGGGTTCTAAACCTTTTAGCAATGATACTTTATTGAAAGCAGATCAGGTTGCATTTGGAATTGATATTAAAAGATTGCTTTTTGATAATGAAGTGAAAATCAATAAACTGTACGTTTCTGATGCTTTGATTAATGTAATGGTCAATGAAAAAGGTCAGGCGAATTATAATATTTATGTGGCGCCAGAAAAACGAAAAGAAGAAAAAGATGCGCCAGAAGAAGGAACAGCCATTCGATTAGAAAGAATTGATTTAGAAAATTGCCACGTAAAATACAACGATCGTTCTGCAAAGATTTTAGTTGACGCAAAAGGTTTCAATTATGTTGGAAAAGGAAATCTTAGCGAAGATATTTTCGACTTGGCAACCGACGCCAGAATTGATGAGCTGGATTTCTTTTACGACCGAACAGGTTATGTACGAAAAAAAGAAATTCGTGCCGATTTAATTACACGAATCAATACCAATTCGCTTTCTTTTATTCTTCAAAAAAATGAATTGCGTATCAATAAACTGCCATTAAAATTTACTGGTTTGTTTACCATTTTACGAGACGGATATAAAATTGACATCAAAGCCTTATCAGAAAATACAACGGTCAAAGATTTATTATCTGTAATGCCGCCAGAATATTTGACTTGGTTAGAAAAAACAGAAATTTCTGGAAGAAGCGATTTATTATTGACTTTTAAAGGCGATTATAACGTTGCAAAAAAACAAAAACCAAACTTAGCTTTTAATCTAAAAATCAATGAAGGTTCTGTGAATCATAAAGATGCGCCAGTTCCTTTAAAAGATTTCCAAATGGATTTGAATGCCATTCTTCCATCTTTAGATACCGAACAATTGTTGGTGAATCTTAGAACTTTAAAATTTAAAGTTGGCGATAAAGATTATTTCAACGCTTATCTGCACAGCAAAGGTTTGAGCGAAATGAACATTAACGCAAGTATAAAAGGCGCTTTAGATTTAGCCGTTGTTGATGCTGCTTTAGGTTTAAGTGATTTTGATTTGAAAGGAATTTTAAAAACCGATATTCAGGCACGCGGACTTTTTAGCACTTCAAAAAAATTGTTTCCGAAAACTATTGGAGGAATTTCATTGCGAAACGGATGGCTAAAAACAAAATATTATCCAAACCCGATTACCAATATCACTTTTGTTGCTAATATGTTGAATAAAGCAGGAACATTCCAAGATTTAATTGTTGCTGTTGCGCCTGCTTCTTTCACTTTTGAAGGAAATCCGGTTTATGTAAATGCGACATTATCTGACTTTAATGATTTGGCTTATAATGCAAAAATTAAAGGTGAATTAAATATTGGCAGAATCTATCAGGTTTTCTCTCAAAAAGGTCTTGATTTAACGGGTTACGCAAAAGCTGATCTTTCATTAAAAGGAAAACAAAGTTACGCTACAACTGGGCAATACGATAAATTAGACAATAAAGGAACTTTGATTCTTAAAAATATAAAAGCGACTTCAGAATTGTTTCCGAAAGCGTTTTTTATCAAACAAGGAAATTTCCGTTTTCAAAATGAAAAAATGTGGTTTGAAAAATTCTACGCTTCTTACGGAAAATCAGATTTTGACATTAACGGTTATTTGTTGAATACGATTAATTATTTCTTAGAATCGAATGGAACTTTGAGCGGAAATTTCAACTTAAAATCTAAACTGATTAATGTTGATGAATTTATGGCGCTTGAAAAAGGCGAAAATAAAGATCAAAAAACAGAAATAGAATATGCCAAAGAAGATCATCCGAAAATGAGCGGTGTGGTCATGATTCCGAAAAACTTAAATGTAAGCTTAAACGCAAATGCAGACAAAGTTGAATATAACGGTTTGGTTATCAATAAACTTAACGGAAAAACTGGTGTTAAAAAAGAAGGATTTTACTTAGAAAACATTAACTTTAACATTATTGACTGCATTGTCGGAATTAATGCTTTTTATAAAGACGAATCTCCTACAGCAGCACATTTTGACGCTCATTTTACTGCAAAAGATTTCGATGTACAAAGGGCTTACAAAGAAATTCCGATGTTTCATGATATGGTTACCGCAGCAGAAAAAGCATACGGAAAAATTTCTGTTGATTATAAAGTTAAAGGCGATTTAGACGGAAATATGGGACCAATTTACGCTTCACTTAATGGTGGCGGAACCATAAATTTACGCGATATAAAAATTAAAGGCCTTAAATTATTTGACGGAATTAGTTCTAAAACTGGTCAAGACGGTTTGAATAATCCTGATATGCAAGGAATCGAAATCAAATCGACGATAGATAAAAATCTTATTAATGTTGAGCCATTTACCTTTAAAGTTGCTGGTTTTAGACCAACAATTAAAGGTACTACAAGCTTTGATGGACTTCTAGATCTTAGAATGCGTTTAGGTCTTCCGCTATTTGGAATTGTCGGATTTCCAATTACAATTACGGGAACGCACGAAGCTCCAAAAATTAAAATTTTCAGTAAAACTGGACAAGAAATTAATCCTGCTGTTTACGACGAAAAGCACAACAAAGTAATCAAAGAAGAAAAAGTTAGTAAATCAAAAGCAAAGAAATAATGAAAGGGAAAAAACAGCAAAATAAAAATGGCTTTTTTGAAAAGTTTGCTTCCAAAGTCACCAAAGCAACTGGAAGCACGGCTGCTTTTTTAAGTGCATTTTTGGTTGTAATTGCTTGGGCGGTTTCAGGTCCGATTTTTAATTATTCTGAAACCTGGCAATTGGTGATTAATACAGGAACAACTATTATAACTTTTTTAATGGTTTTTCTTATTCAAAAAGCGCAAAATAAAGATTCGCTTGCCATTCAATTAAAACTAAATGAACTCGTTGCTTCTAATCAAGAATCGAGTAATAGTTTGGTTGATATTGAAAGTATGACTGAAGAAGAAATGATTATTATTCAAAAATACTATCACAAATTGAGCGAATTAGCTAAAAAAGAAAAAAGCATTAAATCATCTCATTCTATTGATGAAGCGCAAGATCTTCATGATAGAAAACATAAAAAAGCAAAACCAAATTAACCCAAAACTTAACTTAAATAACCAGAAATGAAATTAAGCTCTACCGAAACCTACTGGCCTTTAAAAAATGCCATGAAGCACAGTTATCCTTCTATAGATTCTGATATCACTACAGATATTTTAATTATTGGCGGCGGAATTACAGGCGCTTTAATGGCTTACAAATTGATAAACGAAGGCAAAAAAATTGTTCTTGTAGACCGACGCGACGTTTGTGGCGGAAGCACGTCTGGAAGTACGGCATTATTACAATATGAAATTGATGTTCCGCTGCATCAGTTAATTAAACTTCGCGGAATAAAATGTGCTGTCGAAAGTTATCAAAACGGAAAAAAAGCCATTTTTGATCTTCGAAGTATTATCGATAATGTGGGTTGCGATTGTGGATTTGAGTTTAAAAAAAGCATCTTTTTTACCACTTTAAAAAAAGATCTTCCATTTTTAAAAAATGAATTTAAATCGAGAAAACAGCATGGTTTTGAAGTAAGCTGGCTCAGCAGATCTGAATTGCAAAAAATGGGCTTAAATGCAATTGCAGGCATAGAATCTAAAACCGCCGCAGTTATGGATCCGTTTAAATTGGCAACCGAATTATTATTTTATTGCCATGAAAAAGGAATGCAGATTTTAGACCGCACTAACATCACAAATATTCAGCATCAAAAAGGCAGAATTATTGCTACTGCAGAAAATAAATGCACAATAAAAGCAGATCATATTATACATTGTACTGGCTATGAAAGCACCGAAACGCTGCAAGAAAAAGTGGTTGATCTAAAAAGCACTTTTGTAATTGCTTCTGAAAGTCAGTCTGATTTGCCAGAAAATTTTAAACACGCCATATTCTGGGATACTGGAAATCCTTATAACTATATTAGAACGACAGATGATAATAGAATTATTATGGGCGGTGGCGATGAAGAATTTAAAGATGCCAATAAACGTGATAAATTGCTTCCAAAAAAAGAAAAATATCTTTTGAAACAATTCATGAAAAGATTTCCAGATTTAGATTTTAAAATTGATTATTCCTGGGCAGGAACTTTTGGAGAAACAAAAGATGGACTTCCCTATTTCGGAAAGCCAAATTCAAGAAGAAACGAACACTATTTTTTAGGCTTCGGCGGAAACGGAATCACATTTAGCGTAATGGGAATGAATGCAATTTTGGATTCAATCAACAATAAAAAAAATACAGATTTAGAGTATTATCGATTTGGACGTTAAGAAAGATTCTGAGGTTCTGAGCTACTAAGATTCTAAGAGAAAAAACTTAGTAACTTAGTAGCTCAGAACCTTAGCACCTTTAAGAAAGCACCAACTCCATCTGAATATTACATCTTTTATAAGGCGTTTCTAAACCAAATACTTTTTCGAAACCTAATTTATAGTATAAATTAATTGCTGGTTTTAGGATTGTATTGCTTTCTAAATATATTTTTTTAGCGCCCAATTCTTTCGCTTTATCTGCAATTGCTTTTCCTAAAAGCCAGCCAATACTTTTGCCTTGAGCTTTTGGTGAAACGGCCATTTTTGCCATTTCAAAATCATAATCGGCTACATTTGATTTTATTAGTGCGCAAACACCAACTGGTTCGTTTTCATATAAAGCAACCAAAATTTTCCCACCTTTATTAATAATATAATCTTCAGGATTATCGAGTGCTTTATAATCAGATTCTTCCATCTCAAAATAAGTCGAAATCCATTCTACATTTAATGCTTTAAATGCTTCTTTATATTCAGGTTTATAATCGACAATTTCGACATTTTTGCTTTCGCGAAGTTTCTTCTGGTCGCTAACTCTTTTAAAAAGTGATTTCTGTTGCAATAAAAATTCCCATTCTTCAACGGCTGCCCAAAGATTGTGTTTTGCTTCCGAAATTAAACCTTCAACAGCGACATCAATATCTAATAATTGCTGTTTAATTTTATTCGAAATCAAAATTCCTTTCTCTGTCAAAACAACATTATTTTTACGTTTATCGTCTGTTTTTGCCGCTTCTTCAAGTATTCCAGCTCCAATCATTTCTTGAATAATTTTGCTTACAGATGGCTGAGAATGACCGATTTCGTTTGCAATTTCTGTAATCGTAATTTCTCTTTCTTCTGCAATTGTATAAAACACAGGAAACCATTTCGGATTAAAATCGACTCCGTATAATTCGTAAATTTTAGAAGCATCGTCTGTAAAAGATGCAGTCATTAAACGCAAACGGCTTCCTAAAGCCACTTTTCCAACTTTATTAAAAAATTCCACAACAATAATTAATTATATAACTAGTTATGCAAATGTATTAAAAAAAAACTTTTTTGCAAAAGTTTTTTTTAGGCACTAAGAAACTAAGGTTCTAAGATTCTAAGCTTTTTTCTTAGTATCTTAGAACCTTAGCAACTTTATATATCATGCTTTGGAGCTAACGACTTTAATTTTTTTAACTATTAAGATTCTAAATTGTTGAGTGTCTTTCTTAGCAACTCAGATACTTAGAATCTTAATAGCTTTTATATATCATGCTTTAGAGCTAACTTCATTATTTAATTTTTAGATTCCAACAAAGCTTAGAATCTTAGCAACTTAGAACCTTAGCAGCTGAGGCGTTTACGCCGTAATAGCCAACGAATTCAAATTAAATTTATATTCTTTTGGACTGCAATTGTATTTTTGTTTGAAAATTTTAGAAAAATAACTTCTGCTTGTAAATCCAATGCAATACACTATTTCTGAAATATTTAGATCAGAAGTTCTGATTAAGATTTCGGCTTTTAAAACTCTCATATGTGTGATATAATCGTTTACTGTGCGATTATGAATCATTTTGAAACCTTCTTGAAGTTTATTTGGAGACAAACCAGATTTTTTGCTCAATGATTTTATCGAAAATGCTTCTTCTGGACTTGATTTTATAAATTCAGAAAGTTCTTTTATTTCTTCCATTTCTCTCAAAGTCAATCCGTTTGATTCGTTTGCGAAAGCATGTAAATCGTCAGAATGCTGTTGAATTTCCATTGCTAGAATAATTCTCATAATTCCTTCTTTCAAAAGATTCCGAACAATTCCAGTTTGTGTAATAGAATTAAGCTGTTCAATTTTTTCAGCAATTTGTAAATTATAAGATCCAATGTAAAAGAAATCTTGAACCAAATTATTTTCAAAAAAAGTATCTCTAACTTTTTGATTTAAAGATTGCGCTTGTTGTTTGGCATCAGTTTGTGTTCCAACAATAATCAGCGTCAATTTTGTCTTTTTTCCTTTTTCAAAAAATAAAACATTATCCTGATTTTCTCTAGAAGTTACAATCGCCGTTTGAAACGTTTTCAATTTTCGTTCTTCCCCATTCAACCCAAAACTATGCGAAAGATTTCCTTTAGAACAATACGCAAAATATATTGGTGAAGATTTTACATTCAAAATATCCAATCTTACATCGGCAGAAAAAGTCATATCAAACTGAACGTACGAAATGTTATCATTAAAAGAAGCTCCGATAATAGAACCTTCAGCAAAACTATTTTCGACCTGAAGTGTATATTCGTCTAAATCAAAAGTCACTTGTCCGCCAAAATTAGTATGAAGTTCATCAAATATATTTTGAGTTTTCTCTGTATTTATAGTTACTATTTTCATGGCGACAGGATTTAAAATTAGACAGACAATTTTCTAAAAATCTGAAATTCAAAGTTCGCCTAAACACACACCAATTTTGTTATATAATTTTCTGGTTTTGTTTTATAATTCCTTATAAATGCTTATTTTAACATAAGATGAAAATCGATACTATATAAATATGAAAAGTTTCTCTTTTGCACCTATAAGTTCACCAACTTCCAAAATACTGATTCTCGGCACAATGCCTGGAACAAAATCTTTAGAACTCAATCAATATTACGGTCATAATCAGAATAATTTTTGGAAATTTATGTTTCAAATTCTAAAAGAAGATTTCTCACACGATTACGAAACAAGAAAAAACTTGTTAATTAAAAAGAACATCGCCTTATGGGACGTCTTACAATTTTGTGATCGCGTGGGAAGTCTAGATAGTGCCATTAAAAATGAAATTGCAAATGATTTTGAACAATTTTTAGAAACGCATTCTCAAATAACTACAATTTTATTTAATGGACAGAAAGCGGCATCGTTTTTTAAAAAATATGTTCATCTAAAGAAAGAGTACCAAACTTACACACTGCCTTCTACAAGTCCTGCCAATGCTAGCAAGGCTTTTCAAAGTAAATTAGACGAATGGAAAATCATTCAATCTCTATTATAAATAGGTACATTTTATACAATTATAATGCAAATATTGGAATCATGTAACTTTTTCCGTTTAAAGTATAACAAATTACAAGCACTCTTGAAGTAATTTTACAAAAAGAAAAACAAGCCACAATGAAGATTTGACAAACGAAATGAAACGGCTTTCTTCTTATTAAAATTGATAAAGCAAACTGTAAAAAGTTTTGACTATAAAGAGAACATTGGTTATGTTAGTTTATTTTTGGGAAAAAGCTACTCTATAGAAATATAGAGTAGCTTTGTTTTTATAGGATACCATTTAAATAAAAAAACATGAAAATCCAGACCTATTACAATCATATACGGTTTTACAAACCTCATCATTTCATATATTATCCAGTATTAATTTTGTTTTTAATTGCTAGTATTTATTTAGCCATTACTACAGAAGATCATTTAATTTGGGCATTTATAAGCGTTGGTTTTATATTCTTATTTGTGCTTGCTTTTATGCTTCGTCAGCATTATGCGCTTACGCTACAAAATAGAATTGTACGTTTAGAAGTGCGCTATCGTTATTTTACTTTAACTGGAAAACGCTTCGAAGAAATCGAATACAAACTTACTGACGATCAAATTTTTGCTTTACGATTTGCTCCAGACGACGAATTTATTCCTCTTTTAGAAGATGTTTTAAAAAATAATTTAACTGGAGACGCAATCAAAAAAGCAATCGTACACTGGAAAGCCGATTATCACCGTGTTTAAAAAGATTTCAATATCAAAAATCAATAGCAATTTCAAAAATCAATAAAAATAAAAAACTTTAATATCACAACTTAATTGAAATTTATTATTGAGTTTATTATTGATCTTTGAAATTGATTTTTGAAATTGTGATTGTTATTGAAATTGACATTGATTTTTGAAATTATTATTGAACCTTCTTTTTATTGAATATAAGATAAAACAGAAACAATAAAATCCAAACTACAGCAATTACTATAAAATAGATTTCGATAATATTCGGATGCAGATAATTTGGCTGGTAAAACAGTTTATCTAAAGTGGTGAATTTTTCAACCAAAGCCTTTCTATCAAAACTATTTCGGATTCCGTTTAGCGGTTCATCATTATTATCTCTATAATGATAAACATCTTGCGTTAATTGTTTCGGAATTAGATTCGTTTCTACATTGTATTTTTTAAGAATCGTGTCTAATTTTTGAAATTCATAAGTCAGAGAATCTTTCTTCGATTTATACAATAAATTATAACGCTCAATTGCCGCTTGACGTTGTTGTTTGCCAATAGAATCGCCTTTAACAACACTAAACAAAGAATTGTTTTCTAAGAAAATACAAATATCTTCATCATGTTCTGGATGCACAGGAACACTTTTAAAAACAATTTCTGTACTGTCGTTTATAACTCTTTTAGAGATGATTCTTTTGTACAGTTCCGTTTTATCAAAACCTAAAATATCTAGAATACTGTCGGCTTTATTGGTTGTTTTATCAAAAGAACTCGTTAAAGCTTTTATGGTATCAATACTGTAATAACTAGTTTCGGTAATAGGATATTCGCCGCCAGAAATGGTATCTTCCTGTTTAATTACCGGATAAGGTTTCGGGTATAAAATATTCTCATAATTAAACAATTTTTCGGAACTATACGAAGTATATCCATACAAAAACGGATCCAAGACATTCATCAGTTTTTTATCTTTATTGAAATCTTTTTCAGGTAATTCTGTTTTTAATTTCGCATTCATTCCGAAGCTATAACTTATAAAAAATGAAAAAGTCAAGAACGAGATTAAGAACAAACTAACTGCAATTTTTAATAAATTTCCGCCTTTATAACTTTCTCTAGAATGGTTTTTAATCAAGAAAATCAAAAACAACAATAAGAATAATCCGCTTACAAAGAAATGCGAAATCGAAACGTCATCATAAAATTTGAATCTATAGAATTCGGTATAAATATTTATTTTTCCAATTCCTTTGAAAGTAAAATAACCGTACAAAAAATAAATAAAGTGAATTATGGCTAATACAATAACAGATTTTACGAAGTAACGTTTTAGATTTTTGGTCATCAAATTAAGGTGCTAAGGTTCTGAGTTTCTAAGATACTAAGTTTTTTTTAAGAGACAAAGGCTCAAAGGGACAAAGGTTCAGAGTTTTTTACTAAAACAAAAAAGACGCACATTTGTGCGTCTATATAAAGTTGAGTAAAAGCCTCAGAACCTTAGTATCTTAGAAACTCAGAACCTTATTTAACCTCAAACCCTTCTTTCACAATTTCCTTTTCAACTTTATTAATTAATTTGTTGGTTTTGCCTGTTAATTTTTCTTTTTTCCAATCGCCTTTTACGTATAAAATCAAAGTGATTAAAGCCGTAAGAACCGAAGCAATTGGAAAAGCCCACCAAATTCCGATTTTACCTAAAGAAGTATTATGCGATAAAATAAAAGCCAACGGAAATTGAATAACCCATTGCGAAACCAAAGTCAGAATCATAGGCAATTTTGTGTTTCCAACTGCGCGGAAAACGCCCATCAAACAAAGTTGTAAACCTAAAAATCCCCAAGAAAGACAAGTGATTCTCAATAATTCTGTTCCGCCTTTAATAACTTCTTGATCGTTTGGAACGAAAAAAGCAATTAAATAAGGTGCGAAAATAAATGCAATAATACCAAGTCCAGTTAATAATCCGAAACCTAAATACGCGCCTAATTTTGCGATTTCTCCCGCTCGATCAATATTTCCTGCGCCAATATTTTGTCCGACCAAAGTCGCAATTGCCATAGATAAACCTAAAGCCGGAATCAAAATTAACTGAATCAAATTTGATCCTGCACCGTAAGAAGCCACGGTTAATGTTCCGAAGCGTACAATTAAAAAAGTAATCGCCATCATTCCCAACGCACGCATAGATTGTTCTATTGAAGAAGGAAATCCGATTTCAAATGCTTTTTTGATATGTTTATAATCTGGTTTAAAGTCTGAGATACGAAGATGAATGCCGTGTTTTCCTCTAAATAAAATAACAAAACCAATAATAATCGCCAAAAGCTGTGTAAATAAAGTGGCAAAGCTGCACCTTTTACGCCCATCGCGGGAATAAAATTCCATCCGTAAATAAACAGCGGATCAAGAGCAAAATTCAAAATAACGGTTCCTAAAACAATATATACTGGCAACGTAACACGCCCTACTCCACGCATAATCGATTGAAAAATCATAAATCCGAAACTAAAAACCAAACCAATAAATGCGACTCTCATAAATCCTAAAGCATCAACATAAACTTGCGGCGTAACTTTTAAAAGATATAAAAAATACGGACTCAGTAAATATCCAATAATCGATAAAACAACAGAAACTGTAATCACCATTGACAATGTCTGCGCCGCGACATGATTGACCATTTGCTGATTTCCAGCGCCAAAATATTGTGCAATCAAAATTGAACCCGCAATGGCAAGTCCAGTTCCTAAAGCGATGGTTAAAAATATTACGGGCGTACTTATGGAAACGGCTGCAACGGCATCTCCGCCCAATCGACCTACCCAAAAAGCATCAACTAACTGATAAGCGGCTTGTAATAAATTGGCAATCATAATGGGAACTGCCAATTTTAATAATGAAGAAAGAATTGGTCCTTCTAATAATTCATTTTTTTTCATTTATTCAAAATAATAATTTAAAAATAAGTTGACATATCAACTTTTAAAGTTTAAAAAAAATTAAAGCGTTTCTAACTTGTCTGCATATGATTTCACAATATTCAAAGCTTCCATTCTTTCTTTTGGAGAAAAAACAGACATTACCTCATCTTCTGCTCTTTTCATAAGCGATCGAATCTCTTTTGCCATTGTAAAACCTTCATCGGTAAGACTTACTATGTTTTTTCGCTTATCGATTTTGTCTTTCACAACTTCAACTAAATTCTTTTTTTCAAGCGCCGTAATACTTCTCAAAATTGACGATTTATCACGCATGGTTTTGTCTGACAATTCTCTTTGTGAAAGACCTTTGTGACGTAAAATCATCAATAATGGCAATTGTTCTAGCTGTAAAGTAATTCCCGCTTCAGTCATTAACGCGTTCGTCCTTCTGAAAATTGCTCTTTTCATACGGTGAATTTGAAAGAAGAAACTATCTGCAATTTCTTCTTTCCAAAAGTTTATAGCACTTTCTTGATCTGCATTTACTTTTTCCATGAAGCAAATTTACAAAAAAGGATGACATGTCAACTAAATCTAATTAAATTTTATATTTTACTGATAACCAGACATTTCAAACAAATAATTCAAATCAAAAAAGAAAATTGAACGATAATATTTACTAACTTTATTGTTAAATATTACCTAATCAAAATCTAAAAACTAAATCTGATGAAAAAATTATTTGTTTTTTTGGTAATGACACTCTTTTGGATCCCCCTAAAAGCTCAAACTGTAGCAGAAAGTAATTCTATTGAAAATTTTTCAACTTTTAAAACTGAAAGTGATTTTAAGACTGAAAATAAAGATCTTCAGGACAGTTATGCCGACGACCTTCCGTGGCACGCGAGAAGATTTAAAGTAACTGCTGGTGCATTTTTTCCTGTAAATAACACACAGGTACAAGTGGGCACAAACAACGGAAATGCAGGAACAGAAATAGATCTTGAAGATGATCTGGGCTTTTCTAAATCAAGTTCTTCTTTTATGGCAACTTTTGACTGGCGAATCTCCAGAAGATCTAGATTAGGTACAGAGTATTTTGTTTTAGACAGAACTTCAGAAAAAACATTGCAACGTGAAATTAATTTTGGAGATCATACTTATGATGTAAACGCAAGAGTCAGCGCTTTTTTTAATGTTCAAATTGCTCGAATATATTATGGATATGCCTTTTTATCAAAACCAAAATACGAAGCTGGATTGTTAATTGGTGCGCATGTACTTTTTGCAGATGTTGGTCTTCGTTTAGAAGCTGATCAGGCAAGTGCTGAATATAAAGATAATTTTGCTTTTACGGCTCCGCTACCAGATATTGGCGTTTGGGGAGAATTTGTTTTGGCTAAACGCTGGGGATTGTTTGTAAACGCTAATTATCTTGCAGTAAAAATTGATAATATCGACGGGCGAATTGTTAGCTATAATTTATCTGTTTTGTTTAATGTGTATCAAAATTTCAGCTTGACTGCAGGGTATAATGGCTTAAATTTTAGAGTTGACGCTGAAAGAGAACGTCTGAATGGATATTTAAAATGGGGATATAATGGTCCGAGTATTACGGCAACTTATAGTTTCGGAAACCACGTGAAGCTTTATAAACATTAGTTTTGAGGTTCTAAGGTACTGAGAGGCTAAGATACTAAGTTTTTTTTACCGCAAAGAGCGCTAAGATTTACGCAAAGTTCGCAAAGTTTTTTTTCAAAGCTTTGCGAACTTTGCGTTTTTATAAAATCTCGCTTATCAAAAAGACTTTGCGTCCTTTGCGTTAAAATTAAGTTCAAAGTTAAGAAAAACTGAAACCTGAAACTTTAAACAAAAAAATAATAAACCCGATAACTGCTCTGCTATCGGGTTTATTGTCAAACTACTTAAACTTACTTAACTCAAAATAAAACTAAACTAATTTATTTTTCTATTGGAGTGAATTTTATTGCTGTTCCTCCGCCAGCTGCCAATTTGATGTTTAACACGGTTTTGCTGTTTACTGCTTGTTTAGAGATTGTAACCGGATACGGATTTGTTTTATAATTTGCTCCTGCTCCATCTGCATATATTTCTGCTTCGTATTGTTTGTCTTTATCTAAGAATGAAAGCGCTACTTTTAAATCTCTTGCGTTGCTATTTGTTATAGAACCTAAATACCAGTTTTTCTCCTCCCAATCTTTACGGGCGATTGTAGTATATTCTCCAATTTTTGAATCTAAAACTTTGGTATCTGACCAAGTGCAAGGCACATCTTTTACAAATTGAAATTCTGGTTTTCCTTCATAATTTTCTGGTAAGTCTGAAGCCATTTGCAACGGACTGAAAATAATAACATACAGCGCCAATTGATTTGCCAAAGTGGTCTGCACTTTTGCTCCAGAAGGTGTTTTATAATCAAAATTGAAATTACCTGGAGTATAATCAAAAGGTCCAGAAAGCATTCTGGTGAAAGGCAAAGTCGTTAAATGTTCTGGCGTATTTCCTCCATCTACAGACCATGCATTGTATTCTTGTCCGCGTCCGCCTTCTTGAGACATAAAGTTTGGATAAGTACGCTGAATTCCAGTTCCTTTCATTGGTTCGTGATTGTCAATCATAATATGATATTTAGCCGCCGTTTCGATCACTTTTCTGTAATGACGCGCTCCGTATTGACTATCGTGCCATTCTTTTTTATCTAAAAATTTGTTTACGTAGCCCGTTTTAACTGAATTCACACCCATTTTTTGATACAATTTGAAAGCATCTTCTAATTGAGTTTCATAATTTTTAGTTGCTCCAGCCGTTTCGTGATGCCCGATTAAACGAACATTTTTAATGGCAGCATATTTTGTAATTTCTTCCAAATTAAAATCTGGATACGCTTTTACGAAACTAAATGCAGAACCGTCAGCAGTCCAATCGCCGTCCCAGCCTTCATTCCAGCCTTCTACCAAAACGCCATCGAAACCATTTTTTGCTGCAAAGTCGATATATTCTTTCGTATTTTTTGTAGTTGCACCATGTTTTGGTCCTTGTCCCCAAGTATATTTTTCTAGATGCATTCCCCACCAAATTCCGATATATTTCGAAGGCGTTATCCAAGATAAATCTTCAATTTTTGACGGCTCGTTTAGATTCAGCATAATGGTTGAAGTTGCCACTTCTCCAGGATTTTTTCCAACCACAATCGTTCTCCAGGGCGTTTTAAAAGGTGTTTCAGCATATACTTTTACACCATCAGCCCACGGCACTAAATCACTTTTATATTGCTTATCATTGGTTTTTAATAAAGTCATTGAAGCAAAATCTGTTAAATTGGCTTCGTGAATTGCCACATACAATTTGTCTTTGGTTTCGAAAGTTGCGGGCGTATTAATGGTATCTGTTTTACTCATTAATGTTTTGCGATAAGTACTTTCGTAATAACTATTTTCACGGTGAACAGGAATCCACCAAACGTCATTATTATCTTTGAATGTAAATTGCGTTATTTCATTAGAAATTTTGACTTTTCCTAAATGTGGCTGTTTTGGAAATTCATATCGAAAACCTACTCCATCATCAAAAACTCTAAAAATAATATCTACCAAACGCTCCTCGCCTTTTGCTTCTTTTAAATGAACAATCAATTCGTTATGATGATCTCTCACTTTTTTGAATTCGCCCCAAGGCTGTTCCCAAGTTTCATCTGACGTTTTTTCTTCGGTTGAAACCACTTCAAAACCGTCGGTCATTTTGGTTAAACCTTGAAATTCAAATCCCATGAGAGAAGGTTCAATAACCGATTTTCCATTAGAAGAAAAACTATATTGAGGCTGTCCAGTTGATGTTAATTCAAAAGTTAATTCAGATATTTTTTCTGGAGAACTGATTTTATACGTTTTTTTAGTACTGCACGCCAGCATCACGATTGAAGCAAGCGCAATTATACAGTATCTATATTTTCTGTTTTTCATTATTTAAATTGTATTAATTACAGCTCTATTTAATTTCGCTCAGTATTTGTTTTGCTTTTGCAGGCTGCATCGAAACAAAATAATTAAACGCCTGATCGAGTTTTTTCTGGGCTTCTGCATTTCCTTTTTTCTGTACGCGTAAATCATACAATTTGCTGATTTCCGGAAATATACTTTCTGTATTTTTTACTCCAGCGAAAGTTTTTATTTTTTCAACGAAAGAATAACCAAATTCGACTGTTGGCTCAATCATGGTTCCTTCTCCGAAATCATTCCACGTAATCAATTGCAGGTAATTTACATTGGCATTTTTAGCTAGTGTAAGTGTTTCATCAAGCGTCGCTCCGTTTTTATGATCGATTGTCCAGCCGATTGCTGCTCCGCCTCCACCTTCTGCATAAAAAACTTTAAAACCAGGATAAGCGCTTCCCATTGCAACGCCTAATTTTGGTTTTGTGTTTGTATAGAAATTCGTCAGATAACTATTGTCTTTATACACCCACGCATATTCGCCAGAAGCATTGTCTCCCGCTTTTACAGAATGATCCCAAAGCGTTAAGAAAGTTGGTTTTGCTGTTAATGTATTGAATACATTAGTCCATTCGGCAGCTGTCTGTAAAACAATTGGTCCAAAATTCATCAAAAGTGGTTTGCCATTAATTTTGATATAATTAGCATCAGTAAAATAATTATTTTGTACATAAGCCAAATCTGTTTTTGCTGCGCTGGTTACCGAAATGGCTTTTCCAGCATTGACAACATTTGTTAAAAATCGGTCTTCGTATACAATGGCGTATTCTAAACCAACTTTATCTAACATTGCAATTAGCTGTTCTGTATTTTCTTTTACCATTCTGTAATCGTTAACATCGTAAGTGCCGTACCAATCGATTAGAATTCCATCAATTCCTGAATATTTCATCAGAAGTAAATGATTTTCAATCACATTTTTATCGCCTGAGTGATAAGGCCCAATCAGCGGATAATAATAAGATGCAATTTCTCTTCTTCCGCTTGCATTTACATTGTTCGGATTTTTATTTGCCATTGTCCAATGGTATCCCCATTTTTTATCGGCACTGCTTTCGTTGGTTTCAAACCACGGCATATAGTGCATGTAAATTTTGGTGCTGTTGGTTTTCTCAATCGCAACAGGTGCTGTTTTTTCTGGTTCTGTCGGTTTATCTGAACTTTTGTCATCGCTGCTGCAGCCAGCAACCATCACAATATTCATTAAACCAAAAACCAATGATGTGATATATCTTTTCATACTGAGATTTATTTTGAACTCATGATTACTTTTTTTTTTGCCACAGATTAAAGGGATTAAAAAGGATTTTTTATAAAAAAATAATCTGTGAAAATCATTTTAATCTGTGGCAAAAAAAATCTTTAGTAATTTTTAAAAAATATGTCAGCCTTCCACGACTAACCAACATGGAAGACTGACATTAAATAACCTAATACCCAGGATTCTGTTTCAGGTTTTTATTTGTTGTTAACACTGAACTTGGAATTGGAAAAATAGCTCTGTATTTTGCCGTTGCACCTTTTTCCCACCAAGGCAGAAAGTAAGTTCCAAAACGAATGTTGTCTGTTCTTCTTCTTCCTTCAAATGTGAATTCTTTCAGCAATTCTTGATCAATAAACGCAAGGTCAATTGTAGTTGGCATTTCTTCTCCAGCGCGCGTAACCACTTGCTGTAAAAATGGTCTAGCCAGATCTGGTGAACCTAAACGAACATAACATTCTGCTTGCATCATTAAGATTTCTGCATAACGAATTAAAACGAAATCGTGATCACGTTCCCATTGTTCTCCAGCTTTCATTTCATATTTCGCTAAACGAACTCCTTCATTTTCTTTTGCATCTGTCAAACTTGTTAAGTTTTCAGTATAAGTCAACGGTTCTCCGTTATCCATCATAATTACAGAACCTGTTGCTAAGTTGATCTGATCGCCGTGCAGCATACATTTTTTTCTTTTGTCTGTATCGGCAAAAGCAGAATATACTCCTGGTTGTGCACACATTCCGTTGGCGCTCCAAGGATAATTTCCTGTTGGAGAAATCGCTAATTTTTGGTTGTAATGTGCAGACATCGAATTCATGTAATTTCCAACTGTCCCCGCTTTTGAATCGTAAGGAATAGCGAAAATAATTTCTGATGAAGTCTGATTTTCTGTTGCAAAATTGGCAAAGAAATCTGGAGTTAAAGTATATCCAGAAACTTTCTGACACATATCGATACAATCTTGCCAACGCGCTACGCCAATAAATGCTTCTGAATTAAGATATAATCTTGCTAAAATCGAATACGCAACATTTTTAGTTAATTTAGAATACACCACATTTCCATTTAAATACGGAATCGCGTCTGTCAATTCTTTTTCAACAAAATCATATACTTGTTTTCTTGTTGAGTTTGAAGGCAAATCTGTATCTTCAAAATTGGTTACAATTGGCACATTTCCGAATAAATCTAAAAGATTGTAATAGTAATATGCTCTTACGGCTTTTAGTTCAGCAAAAATGGGGGCTTTTGCTTGCTCTGTCAAAGTCGATTTATTGATTTGATAAATGATCGCGTTGATTTTTGCAATTCCAGTATAGTTGTAACGCCAAGCCGAAAGAATCATTCTGTTGTCGGCTTTCCAAGTGTGTTTTTGTGCATCTTGATATTGTCCGCCATCGTACCAGTTGGTTCCTCTTGTTGGAATTGTCGCTTCATCTGAAACAGTTTCATTCAAAAAGAAAACATATTCGCAAGTTGGATAGTTGTTCGAAATCGGGTCGGCAAATCCTCTTAAAGAAGAATAAGCTCCACCAACCAACGCATCAATTTCTTTAGTTGTGTTTCCAAAATTCCCATCTTCTACTTGATCATACAACTGTTCGTTCAGATCAGTACATGATACCGTAAAAAGCATACTTAAAAGTATTGGTGCTATTATTTTGATTTTCATTTTTAGTATTTTATGGTTATCAAATTCGCTTAATTATTCAGCGTAAAATTTAGTCCAACAGAAATTGTTGTTGGTCGAGGATAATTATTGTATCGGTCAATTCCAGGAGCTGCTAAACCAGTTTGGTCGATTACACCCGTTTGATTTATTCCGTCTTGAGCATTTAAACCAATCTCCGGATCTACACCTTTGTAACCTGTAATTACAAATAGATTTTCTCCCATTACATAGAATCTCACTTTAGATTTTTTGTATTTTAATGGTAAAGTGTAACCTAACGAAAGTGTTTGAAGTCTGAAGAAAGAAGCATCTTCAATCCAATAATCTGAATATTTTGGAGCCGAAGTAAGACCGCTGTTCAAGAAATCATCAGGAACATTAAACGCTGGTAATCTGTTCGGATCGTTTAACATCATGTTGGTTGCATTTAATGCTTTTTGACCGAACATTCCGTATCCTGAAACTCCAAGATCAAAATTTCCATAAGTAAAATTCATTCCGATTCCTAAAGTCAAATCGGGCTGAATGTTTCCTAAATCTCTTTTATCTGCATCAACCAAAGCGCTTTCTGCCACAACTTCATTCGCGGCGTTGTAATACTGAATTTTTCCATCTACATCTAAACCAGCATTTTTGAATCCCCAGAAAGTTCCAACTGGATATCCTTCTGCAATAATTTGAGAATATTGTCCAGACATACCCGCTAAACCATGAAGAGAACCACTGTAAATAACATCTGTTTTATACGTTGGGTTAGAAAGTTTTTCAATTTTTTGAACGTTGTGTCCTAATGTCAAATTAGCATTCCAATTGAATTTATCTCCTTTAACAATATCTGCGTTTAAAGTCAATTCCACTCCTTTATTAGACATTTCTCCAACGTTAGCCAACATCGTTCCGACTAAATAAGGAGGCTGTGGCACTTCATACGTGTATAATAAATCTTTTGTTGTTTTAGAATAATATTCAAAAGATCCAGTAATTCTGTTGAAAAGTCCAAAATCAAAACCAACGTTAATTTGCTCTGTAGATTCCCATTTCAAATCAGGATTTGGGTTTTGTTTTGGTGAATAAGCCAAACTCCACGTTTTAGTAACTGGATCGTAATAACTGTCATTTCCAACTCCTAAAATAGAAAGCGATTTATATTCGCCAATTCCATCTTGATTTCCTGTAACTCCGTAACCAACTCTAACTTTTAAGTTGTCTAACCAACCTTTTGAAGATTCCATAAATTCTTCGTTAGAAATTCTCCACGCTGCAGAAGCAGAAGGAAAAGTTCCCCATTTATTATTTTCTCCAAAACGGCTAGATCCGTCACGTCTTACAGTTGCTGTCAATAAATATTTCCCATCGTAACCGTAGTTAGCACGAGCATAAAAAGAAACTAAATTTGATTTTCCTTTATATGAATAAACATCACTCAAACGATAATTGTAACCTGCTCCTAAATTGTTATAACCAAAAGCATCTGTTACAAAACCACCTCTTTGCGCTCCAAAACCTTGATAGATATTTTCAAGATAAGAATATCCAGCCAAAGCGCCGATATTATGTTTGTCGATGATTTTACTATAATTTACATAAAGTTCACCTTGCGCATTAGTATATTCAGCGTAATTTCTTTGAGCAAAACCACCTTCAGTCTGTCCTTCCATAACAGCATACGATGGTTTGTAAGTTCCTCCTTTTACAGCATTGTGTTCTAATGAAATATTGGCAGTTGCAGTAAAATCATTCAAGAATTTTACATCTGTTTTGAAATAACCTAAAAGTCTGTGTCTTTCGTTATCAATTGTTCTGTTGGTTAAAATCTCAACCGGGTTTTGATAAATATTTCCTGTTACTTCGCTAAAATTTCCATTTGAATCGTAAACTGGAATCGTTGGATTTAAATTATAAGCTCTTTCAAAAATTCTATAATCAATTGGATGCCATTTGTCAATGTTTGCAAATAATCCCATATCGAATTTTACCTCTTTATTGTCTCCAAGAAATTGGTAAGCGCTTACGTTTCCGCTTAATCTTTCTAAACCAGATTTTTTAATAACGCCTTCATTGTTTAAGTATGAAAGTGAGGTTCTGAAACCACTGTCTGCTTTACCAGAATTGATACTTAAAGTATGAGATTGCGAAATAGCGGTTTGCTCAATTGCTTTTTGCCAATTGGTATTTCCACCGTAATCTACAGCATCTGCAAGTCCGTTTTGGCGAACATAACCTCTCCACTGATTTGCCGAAAGTAAATCTAAATTATCTGTAACATAACCCACACTCGATAATCCGCTGTAAACAACGGAAACTCCTTTTGTTCCCGATTTTGTTGTAATCATAATTACTCCATTTGCTCCACGAGAACCGTAAATTGCTGTTGCCGAAGCATCTTTAAGAACGTCAACCGATTTAATGTCTGATGGCTGAACAATGTTGATATCAACTCCAGCAATTCCATCCACCACAATAAGCGGACTATTACTTGCCGTTAAAGAAGTTCCTCCACGAAGACGAATTGTAGAACCCGCCGCAGGATCTCCAGAAGGACGAATAATATTCAATCCCGCTACTTTTCCTTGTAAAACTTGTTCTGTAGAAGAAATTGTTCCTTTTACCAAATCATCTGCTCCAACTGTAGAAATTGCTCCAGTCAAATCTGATTTTTTTACTTTTCCGTAACCAACTGAAACAACTTGAACTTCTGCCAATGCATAACCATCATTTTGCAGACGAATTTCATAATTGTTATTTCCAGTAATCTGAACTTTTTGCGTTGTTGCTCCGATAAACGAAATTTTAATTGCACTTCCTGCGGCTACCTGAAGGTTAAATTTTCCATCAAAATCTGTTGTAGTTCCGTTTTTTGTTCCTACTTCAATAATTGAAGCTCCCGGCAAAACCGTTCCAGTATTATCATAAACGGTTCCTGAGATTTGTTTTTTCGCCTGCGCGAATGTACCGGCAGAAAGAAAAAGCATAAAAATCATCAATACCGCTCCTTTAGCAGTCCACATTAGATGCAGGACGCTTTTTGTATTTTTACTATTCATTAGAATTGGTGTTTTAATTTAATAGTGATTATTTGTCTAGAGTTTTAAGCGGGATCATCGTATCCGAAATCGTTTTGTCTTTGTTATCTTTAACCAAAACATGGATTTCGTTTAAATTCGGAAGTCCGTTCAATTCTGTAACCAGATTGACAAAACCTTTAATTTCTGCTGTTCCTCCAGAAAACTCACCAGAAAATGTTTTTGTTCCAGCTGTAATCGTGTAAACCAACTTGTTTACACCCACTTCGTTGTTTTTTCTAGACATTCCAAGAAAATCTCTCTGACTGATTTGTAATGGAAAAAAGCTGAAACTTGGCGGAGGCGGCGGAATAAATTCTCCAGCATAAATAATTTGATCACCCGAATTGGCTGCCCAATCTTTTGCCACCATTAGAAAAGTGATGTTTTCCATGACAAAACCTGCTGGCGGATTGTAATATTGCTGCGGAATCAAATCCATTCTGTAGAAACCGTTTCCAAGATCTTTCAGTTTTGTTTTTTCAGAAATCTCTGGAAGCCAAGCTTGATATTCTTGTAAAACAGCCCAATTATTCAATCCACTATGAAAATGAACACTTTCTACACCCGCAAAACCATCTTTCAAATTAGCGTTGAATAAAATACTAACTGGTTTATCAATAAGCGGTTTTGAAGGATATGATCTGATTAATTCATTTGAAGTATAAAATGATGAAAAATCAGTATACGGCATATTTGCAACCTCACTTTGTTTAGATCCGTTAAAGTTTTTCAAACGGAACCAAAATCCAGCGCTTGCCGCAATTTCAGCAGGTGTTTTAGAAAAATAAACAGTTGGAGTCAAAGTAAAACTCCACATTTTATTTCCTTCATATTTGAGTTTTGCAAAGCTTGAAGAATGTTCCCAGTTTCCAGCATCCGGTTCAGATGGAGACCAAATCCAGATATATAAATCTTCTGTTTCTGCAAAAGTGGTTCCCGAAAGATCAAAATACCACGTAACTTTTTCATCATATTTGTAAACAACAGGAAATGATGACATTGGCCCCACAGCTCCTGCGGCTTCTTGCGCCTTAATAAAATTAGGAGCCATCAACAAGCCAAGTAAAATTGTATATATAAACTTTTTCATATTACTTTTTAATTAATAGCATTTAATTTAAATATGTAAGACACAAAATCTACTCCGCCCGAAGTACGAGTTAATTGAATCTGCATTTCTTCATTTTTTCCTGGTACGGAAATCAATCGAAGTTCATCTGTTTTTTGAGTTTTCTGCGCATCGCTGTATAAGTAGATTTTATTTGCGCCATTATTAGTTGGCTGAAAATCTGAACTTAATGCCCAATATCCCTTTGCAGCAAATAACGGAGGGACATTTCCGGTAACTTCATAACTTGTTGGGTTGTTCTTTTCGTCTACGTTAAATTTGATTTTAAAATCTTCGTAGTTAAAGTAAGTACTCAAGTTTTCTTCATTTGGTTCGATCTTGTTTGCCTTGGCAACTTCGTCGACCATTTTCAGATTTGTTAATGCCCAATTTCCATTTACTTTTTCGTAAAGGGTAATCGGATCTACGTAGCTTCCGTCTTCTGTGTTATCGCAACTAATCGCAAAAAAACACATCATAAAAGCTATCCAATAAAGACTTTTACATTTCATAAAATTTTGGTTTTTGTTAGTTTGTTATCCCCTTCAAAAGGATACCACGAAGCTAGAAGTTAAATAAATCCTAAAAAAAAAATCGGAGAAAAATCAAGATATAATTCAGACAATTACAAATACAAAAATCTGAATATCAATATTTTATTATTATTTTTGAAATTAAAAAATCAAGGTGTTGTTTAGATGAAAATCAATGATTTTTTAATGGTAAAAATGACAATATGCAAAATATTTGGTATATTTTTTTCACTATGCATTTATATAACCTCTTTTTATTGTATAATTGCAAATAAATTAACCGTTTTTAACATTTACCACACGTTTTCACTTCCAAAATCACCTTTTAAAACGATGTTATTAAACGAATTACAAAATTCCATAAAGTCAGATTTCAATTAATCTCAAACTTATTTTAATTTTAAAACGAATTAACTAACTATACAAAAAACCAACCTTACCCTAAACCAAACCTAAATCATGCGAAGAATATTCATGCTGTTTTTCTTCATTATAGGATTTTCTCTAACTGCGAAAGAGACGAATCCATATTTAGAAGAATTGGATCAGGTACTCTTGAAAAAAGACGTTTACCTGAAACAGAAATATCGAAAAATTGAATCTTTAAAGAAAAACGTATCTAAGTTTACATTAAGTCAAAATAATGAAGCGCTGTATAATTGTTATATGGGATTATTTGACGAATACAAATCATTCAAATATGATTCGGCTTATTATTATCTAGAGCAATCTAAAATTAAAGCGAAGGTTTTAAAAGATCCTAAATTTTTATCTAAAAGCCGAATTAAAGAAGGTTTTGTTCTTTTGTCTTCTGGACTTTTTAAAGAAGCAATTGACACTTTAAATGTTATTGACGACACGAAGCTAGATCTCAAAAACAAATTCGAATATTACAACATAAAAGCACGTGCGTATTATGATTTAGCCGATTATAATCGTGATCAGCGTTTTAATATTCATTATGTTCAGCAAGGAAATCATTTCTTAAAAAAGGCATTAGAATTAATTGGAACGAATACGAATGAATATTGGGCAGCAGAAAGTCTGAAACGTTTAAAACAACAAGATTGGCGCGGCGCCGAATTCGCTTTCAGTTATTGGATTAACAACTATAATCTTCCTCCTGATTATTACGGAATTGCAACTTCGAGTCTAGGATATATTTATTCCGAGCGAGGTTACACCAAAAAAGCCATTCAGTATTTGGCAATGGCTGCTGTTGCCGATGTCAAAAATGCTACAAAAGAAACCGTAGCGCTTAGAAATTTAGCAAATGAACTCTTCAAAATGGGTTATTTGGATAAAGCCAATGAATACATCAACATTGCCATGGACGATGCTACTTTTTATAATGCAAGACATAGAAAAATTGAGATTTCTTCGATTTTGCCAATTATAGAAAAAGCACAATTAAATAATGTAAAAGATAAAAACGACAAACTCGAAAAAATCATTATTCTTTTGACAATTCTAACGGTTATCATTTTTGTTTTTTTGGGAATCATTTTTAAACAATTAAAAGAGAAAAATAAAGCTCGTAAAACTATGGCTTCGTCGTATTTGCAATTACAAGAAATGAATGTGAGTTTGAGTGAAGCAAATGCGATTAAAGAAGAATATATTACTTATTTCATCAAAGCAACTTCGGCTTTCATCAATAAAATAGATCATATTCAGAAAAGTACACTTCACAAAATCATCACCAAAAAAACAGATGAAGTTATTGCAAGTTTGAAGCGTTATAATGTGAAAGAAGAACGGGAAAATCTCTTTCATCAATTTGATGAAATTTTCTTGAAATTGTTTCCCACTTTTGTAACCGATTTCAATAATCTTTTTCCAAACGATCATAAATGTTTGGTCAAAAAAGGCGAACTTTTAAATACCGAATTACGAATTTTCGCTTTGTACAGATTAGGAATTCAAGATAGTAATCAAATGGCAGAATTCTTAGAACTTTCTGTGGCTACAATTTATACGTACAAAACTAGAATCAAAAGTAAATCTGATTTTAAAGATACTTTTGAGCAGAAAATTATGGAGATTAAGACTATATAAGGTTCTGAGGTTCTAAGTTGCTGAGGTTCTAAGTTTTTTTTAGTTGCACAGAAAATAATTAAGAAATGTAATATGCTTCGGAGAAGCATAATATTTATAGAATCCTATTTTACAAAAACCAATAAAAAGCTCCAGCGGAGCGACATATAAATTAAATATGTCGCTCCGCTGGAGCTCTTCTATCTCAAACAAATATGTTTTCTATAAATATTTCGTCCCTCTGGGACTATTTTGTATAATCATTCCACAGATTCCAACTGCAGAATTGTATTCTGATAAATCTTACTTAATGAAAACAATTGTTCGATAAAAATCATGATTGCAATCGGAACAAAGAAAAACACGATTAAATCTTTTTCGTATAAAAAATACGTTGTAATCATAAAGATACGAGTGTATTCAATATAATAAATCCATTTTCGTTGCTCTAATAAAGCACCGCAATTGATTAAAGTCAGAATTACCAATGAAAGTACAAATATCTTATCGTAAGCTTGTAAATAATCAAAATAATAAGTGAAGACTGTTAGAATCAAAGTACAAATTCCCAATTGTATATAAAGATAATTTCTAAATCGAAGTCTTTGATGCGGATTGCTTTTATCTTGCAGAAAACGCTTTTCAAGAATCGGACGAATGTCTTGATCCATATGAGCTGGACTTCCAAAAATGGCTTTCCATCTTGCTTTAAATCCGCTCGAACGTTTCCATAATTCGTAGATTTCAAAATAATAATGAAAATGCTGTCATAAGAAACTATAGCTTTTCAGCGGATGCGTTAATCCGTATTTTGGTTTTTCTTCTTCTGTTTGGAAAGTTCCAAAAAGACGATCCCAAAACGTAAACATATCGCCGTAATTTTTATCGAGGTATTTTTCGTCAGATGCATGATGAACGCCGTGAACAGAAGGCGTTACAAATACATATTCCGGCCATTTTATTTTACCAATCAATTGTGTATGAGTAAAGAAAGAATAAGCGCCGTGCACAATCAGCATTGTAATAACCATACTTGGGTGAAAACCAACAAAAGGCAAAACACACCAAAATCCTGTTCTAATTACAGCTTGAAAAGTAGTAATTCTGGCCGCAGCCGTAAAATTAAATTCTTCACTATGATGATGCACAATATGTGCCGCCCAAAAGAAATTAACTTCATGACCTAATCTATGGTACCAATACCAGACAAAATCGGTAGCGAGAATAAGCGCAAACCAAATAAATACATTACTCGGAATATCAAATAGTCTGTAATTATCGTAAATCAAATAATACAATTGGTAAAAACTGGCGGCAATAAAGAGATTGATCAAACGCTCTGCAATTCCGATGGAAATATTGGAAACTGAGCTTTCATAATTAAAAATTTCAGGCCTTTTCCTGCGTTGGGCAAGCTTATATTCTAAAAACAAAAAAAGAAAAAAGGCTGGCATGGCAAATGCGAGAAAATTGATATTTTTCATTTTGGATGATATTTTTCGATTCTAAAAATGGTATTCTAAACACAAACGAAAAAGACACTTCCATCAATTACGTTTTTAGGGAGACTAAAAATGTAATCAACGAAAATGATCTTTTACAAAGTAAACCTGATTTTAATTCTGCTTAAATAAAGGAGCTTCCAAAGCAACTTCCTTAACCGATTGTGTTTCGGCTACTTTTTTCAAAGCAATAATATAAGCAGCAATACGAGGCGTTACATCATGTTTAACTGCCACTCTAAAAACAGTTTCAAAACCTTTTTCTAATATATCCTCCAGACGTTTATTGATCTGGTGAATTCTCCAAGATTCCAAAAGCGAATTCTGAAGCCATTCGAAATAAGAAACTGTAACACCGCCAGCATTGGCTAAAATATCAGGAACAACTAATATATTTTTATCATGCAAAATTTGATCTGCATCTGAAGAAACAGGTCCGTTTGCTCCTTCAACAATAATTCTTGCTTGAATATCACCTGCATTTTTCTGCGTAATAACATCTTCTTTTGCAGCCGGAATCAACACATCAACATCCAAAAGCAACAAATCTTCGTGTTTGATTGCAACCGAATTCGGATATCCTTTTATCGTTTTATTATTCAAATTATAATATAAAATCAACTCCGGAATATTGATTCCGTCTGGATTGTAAAATGCTTCCGAAACATCACTTACTGCAACTATCTTCACTCCTTTTTCATGTAAAAACAAAGCAGAATGCAATCCGACATTTCCAAAACCTTGAATTGCCGCAGTCGCTCTCGCTGGTCTTATTTTTAGTTTTTGAAGAGCCAAAATACTAATAATACTTACGCCTCTTCCTGTTGCTTCTACTCGACCTAAAGATCCGCCAGAATGAAGATGTTTTCCTGTAACTACGGCATGAATTGGTCTTCCGTGCAACAGCGAAAATTCATCCATTAACCATCCCATTTCGTCTGGACCAGTTCCCATATCTGGAGCTGGAACATCTTTTTCTGGTCCAAAAATATCAGCTAAAGCTTTTGTGTAAGCTCTTGTAATTTTTTCTAATTCTGTTTTAGAATGATTTTTTGGATCGCAAATAATGCCGCCTTTTGCTCCACCAAATGGAATTCCGGTTACAGCAGATTTCCAAGTCATCCAGGCGGCAAGTGCTTTTACTTCGTCCAAATTTACAGCAGTATCGTAACGAATTCCTCCTTTTGACGGTCCTAAAGCTGTGTTATGAATTACACGATATCCTTCAAAATTCTGAACGTTTCCGTTATCTAGAACTATAGAAAAGTTTACTGTGATTTGTTTTTCTGGACGCTGCAATTTGTAACGAAGTGAATCATTTAAGTTTAAAATATCTGCAGCGATATTAAAGCGATCAACCATCGATTGAAACGGATTCTGTTTTATAATTTCTGAGCTCATTTTTATAGTTTTTAGGTTTGGGTTATCTTTTTTATATTATTGAATATCTTTCTTTTATGAAGATTATTCTATTTCTTTTATCTCTTAAAACTGATACAACACGGAATCTTTATCAGGCATCGGCGCATCAAAATTTTCATATTTCTATTGGTTCTCATATTTAGATTTTTATCGATTCAAAAAAAAGCCTTTCATGGTGCAATGAAAGGCTAAAAAAAAAAAAATAACTAACAAGTACTTTTTCTATTAACGCCATTTCAAAACGTGATTCATCATACAGCACATCGCAAAGCTGCATGGGAAAGACATTATAATATTTCGGCTATAGTTTTTCATTGTTGAAGCAAATCTACAAAAATATATTTATAAATTCTATAGAATTAGTCGAGTTTATTTTTAAAGTTTTTTAAATTAATCACAAAAACAACTGTAAACTAAAGGATTACGGACTAAAAAAAATTATTGCAATTGTGAAAAAACGATAAAAACAACTGCAATTAAAGCTAAAAACAATCCCAAAATATTGATTTTAGATAATTTTTCTTTGAAGAAAAAAGCACCAATTATAGTTCCTAAAATGATTACGCCCATATTCATTCCTGCAAAAACCGTTGATGGATTTTCAGCAAATGCTTTATGTGCTTTTAAATAGAATAATATGTTTCCGAAATTGAAGATTCCGACTAAAATTCCGAAAGGAATACTTTTTAGAATGAAATTTTCTTTTGTGATGAATAACTTATACATCACAAGTGCCAATGAAACCGCGAAAGAAATTAAGAAAACGATAAATAACGATGTTGTATAAGGAACTACAGTGTACAAAGCTATTTTCTTAAAAAGAATGTCAACAATTCCAAAACCAAACAAAACCATTGCGGGATAAATCCATTTATTATCTGTGTTGTCTGATGGCTTTTTCAATATAAATAATAGTGCCGAAAAACCAACCAAAACTCCGATTACTTTATAGGTATTAAATGCTTCATTAAATAATAACCAAGCCGCAAGAATTGGAATAAAAAGTGACAATCTTTGCGCTGCATCGGTTTTTGCGATTCCCATAAATTTTATAGAAAGTGCCAGAAAAAGAAATACGATTGGAAGTAAGATTCCAAATGATGTATAAATTTCTAAAGGCGCATTATTATCTAGCGCTTTTAGATCTGGACTAAACGTAAAATAGCAAAGCGTAATTGCCGTTACATAATTAAATGAAATAATTTGTGACGGATTGGCTTCGTATTTTCTAGAAATTTTGAATATAACGCCAACAATAACACTGCAAAGAATACTTAATATAAGGAATAACATAAATTTATTTTTGGACTGTAAAAGTAACTATTGTAAAATAAAAAAGTCCAGCCGGTTTTAAAAAACCAGCTAGACCAGATTAAATTTTTAAAATAGATTTATTTTAGAATTTACTAATATAACTTCCGTAGATATCTCTAAACTGATTTCCTTTTGCAAATCGGTCTTTGCTTAGTTTTTTATATTCGACCAATCCCCACAAAACAAATTCTTTTATAAAATATTCGTCTTCTTTGGCTGTTTGTGGCTGATATTTTTTTAATAATTCATCTAACGGACTCACTTCGTCTAAAATACTTTTATAATCAGCATCTGAGGCATCATCTAATAATTCGAAACCGCTTTCTGCAAAAAACCATTCTACAATATCAGAATAAGGTGTTTTTTCGTCTGGTTTTTCTAATTTTTCGATTTTAGGAAAGTACGTCGGAAACAAAGTTCTGATTGCTGAACCAATAAGACTTTCTGCCACAACATCTGCTCCCTCCTGCTCTCCTTCATAAACCAATTCGACTTTTCCTGTAATTGCGGGAATAATTCCAACAAAGTCTGACAAACGAAGCGTAGTTTTTTCAACTCCAGAAATTAAAGCTCGGCGTTCTGCGGTACTAATTAAATTTTCAAAAGCGGTAATACTCATTCTGGCACTTACTCCACTTTTGTTATCAATATATTCGCTTTCACGGGCTTCAAAACTAATTTGCTCTAAAATATCTCGCGCTAAACTCGGAACATAAACCACATCGGTTTGATTTTGATCTAATTTAGATTCTTGTTCTGTAATAGTTCTCGCAATCTCAATACTTTCAGGATAATGCGTTAGAATCTGAGAACCAATTCTGTCTTTTAAAGGTGTTACAATGCTTCCTCTATTGGTATAATCTTCTGGATTTGCAGTAAAAACAAATTGCATATCTAAAGGCATTCTTAATTTGAAACCTCTAATTTGAATATCGCCTTCTTGCAAAATATTAAACAAAGCAACTTGAATTCTTGCTTGTAAATCTGGTAATTCGTTAATCACAAAAATACAGCGATTCGCTCTCGGAATCATTCCGAAGTGAATTACACGATCGTCTGCGTAAGATAATTTTAAATTTGCTGCTTTTATAGGATCAACATCTCCAATTAAATCGGCAACAGTTACGTCTGGAGTTGCCAGTTTTTCAAAGAAACGTTCGCTTCTGTGTAACCAAGAAATCGGAGTTTCATCTCCTTTTTCTGCAATTAAATCTTTTGCAAAACGAGAAATTGGCTGTAACGGATCGTCATTAATTTCTGAACCTTCCACAAATGGAATATATTCGTCTAATAATTCTACCATTTTTCGAGCTAAACGCGTTTTTGCTTGTCCGCGAAGTCCCAAAAGATTAATATTATGACGAGATAAAATAGCTCTTTCTAATTCTGGAATTACAGTATTTTCGAAACCATGAACACCTTCAAAAACTGGTTTTCCAGATTTTATTTTTTCACGAAGATTATTTCGCAATTCATCTTTAATGCTTGTACTTTTATATCCAGCGGCTTTTAATTGACCTAATGTCTTTATAGTATTTATTTCCATTGTATTGAAATATAGATTGTTTATTTATTTTATGACAATGTATTATGTCATTACTGTGTGTAGACGCACTGCAGTGCGTCTCTACGATATAGATTGCGTTTATTTTTCAACAAAGAAACCTTTGAACCTTTATTCCTCAGAACCTCTGTTCCTTATTTAATCCTTTTCTTCCTATTGGTTTCGTAATCTTCAAAAATCATTTCGCCTAGACCTTTTAGTCCAGTATAAAATGCTTTCCCTTGATTGGCTTCTGTAAACTGATTTACAAAACGTTGCAAATACGGATCTTTTGCAATCATAAAAGTAGTAATCGGAATATGCAATTTTCTTGCTTGTTGCGCTTGCGTGTAACATTTATCGACAATATATTCATCTAAACCGTTACTATTCATATAATAAGAACCATCGCGTTCGCGAACGCAACTTGGTTTTCCGTCGGTAATCATGAAAATTTGTTTGTTAGTATTTCGTTTTCTACGCAAGATATCCATTGCTAATTGCAAACCAGCAACTGTATTGGTATGATAAGGTCCAACTTGTAAATACGGTAAATCTTTAATTGGAATAGTCCAGGCATCATTTCCGAAAACTAAAATATCTAACGTATCTTTTGGATATCTTGTTGTGATTAATTCTGCCAAAGCCATAGCTACTTTTTTGGCTGGTGTGATGCGATCTTCACCGTATAAAATCATACTGTGACTAATATCAATCATCAAAACTGTGCTCATTTGGGCTTTGTATTGAGCATCTTCTACAACCAAATCATTTTCGGTCAGCATAAAATTTTCAACACCATTGTTGACCTGGGCATTTCGAAGACTTTCGGTTAAAGAAATTCTTTCTAAACTGTCGCCAAAAGTAAATTCACGGAATTCGCCAGTATGTTCATCGCCATTTCCGGCATGTTTTGTTTTATGATTTCCGCTTCCAGAACGTTTTAGATTTCCGAAAATTTGATCTAAAGCTTGTTGTCTAATAGCTCTTTCTGTCTTTGCAGTAATTCCTAAACCAGAACTTCCATCGCCTTTTACTTCATCTCTGATGTATCCTTTTTTCTTTAGATCTTCGATAAAATCGTCAATAGTATAATTTTCGTCGGTAAGTTTATATTCAATATCCAGCTCCCGAAGCCAGCTAATTGCTTCATCAAAATCACCCGAAGTATGAGTGATCAACTCTTTAAAAATAGTAAAAAGTTTGTCAAACGGAGACTGAAAAGGAGCTTCGTAAGTCTTAAAATAAAAGCCTTTTTTAAATTCGTTTTTCATAATCCTAAAATTACATCTTTTTAGAATTATGAAAAACGAATCGTTTATTAATTTTTAGTTAAAATATTCAATAAAAAATCACAGCTAACACTGTTAGATATAATAATTATTCAAACTTTCCATCCAAATAATACCAAGATTCATTTTCGAATTTAAAAGTAGAAAACTCATAATGTACTTGTGGTTTATTATTTGAATCTAAAAAGTAGGCTTTGAATTCGACAGTATTTTGAGTAAAACTCAGAATTTCTAGTTTATGCCATTTATTAGAAACGGCCCATCTTAAAATTTCAGGTTTAGAATAGTATTTTCTTTCCGAAACATAAGTCGTTTCAATAAGATAATCAGCATTATGAGTCGCATAAGCCGAATATCTAGAACGCATTAAAGTCAATGCAGAAGGTGCTTTTTGATTATTATTGAGATACAATCCGCAGCAATTTTCAAAAGGCAATCCGGAATCGCAAAAGCATTTTTTATTCTCCATCAACTGGTTCTTCTCCATTAATTTTAACGTGAAGTTGATTCAATAAAACCTGATAACGAGTAATTTCTCTAACTTCATCATCTTCTTCAGCAAAATCAATCATTTCATCCAATGTTTCGCTTACTTCCAACAATTTATTATTGGCTTCTCTATCGTTTTTTGCAGCGATTAAATCGATAATTTCTTGCACGCTTGCTTTTAGGTCTTCAAATTTACTATTCATATTTTTTGTTTATTTCGTTTCAGCTTTCAAGTTTCAGGTTCAACTTGGAACATGAAACCTGAAACTTGAGACTATAATTTTTACTCTTCGTTTTTACTTTCGTTAAATTTCTTTACGATTTCTTTTAATTTTTCTTTTCTCGCCATTTCAGCTTGTTTTGCTTTGGCTTGGGCTTTGTGTAACTTATCGTTGTGTTTTTTGATATTCTTCTCGTTATTGCGTCCCATTATACTTCTCTTTTAATTTGTTCTAAAGTTTTTTCTGTGAAAATTAACTCGTTGATAATCTGTTTTCTCAAATCATCAATATCATCATAATCGAAATATTTTGCCCACGAAGTCAATTGCTGTAAATTCCGAACTTGTTTTAATCTTTTTGTAGTTTCAAAACTTGTTCTTAAAATTGCTTTTCCATCAAATTCTGGATTATTTTTATGCTCATAATTCGCCAGATTATTTTCGAAATCAGCTTTTATGTAATACAATTTTTCTTCGGCATTATCAGGATAAAATTCTTCCCATTTTGCAAAACCTATTTTAGTTTTCGATTCCGTTTCTGGATTTCGGGCAATTAAACGCCATTTGCTGTTGGCTAATCTTCCCCAATGATTTGAAACGCGGTACATTCCTTCTTCTGTATAATAATAAGCACTTCCAGCTTTACTTTCGAATTGTTTTTTTAAACCTTCAATTGAATCTGCAAGGACTTCATTAAAAGCACAAAAGGTATTTTTAAAAGAATTAGGATGTGGTTTAAAATTTTTCTGCATGTGCAAATATACTCAGATTGTGCGGAACTCCCTAAACCAAACATTAATTGCTTACCTTTGCACTTTAATTTCAAAATAAAAAACATGTCTACAGATTCAGAAAAAAAAATGCCTCAAAAAGGAGTTTTTACAGGTATTATAGAAAAAGATGAAAACAATAATTATTTCTGTGGTGTATATCTTTTAGACTATAAAATGGTTCAATCTAATTTTAAAGTTGGGGATTGGATTACTATCAAATCAATTATAGAAAATCCAAGCGATATTAGCTACGATAAATACCCAAAGAAATCAAGAAACTTCGATAAAGCGAATCATAAACCGGAATAAGTTTTTTGTTTCAGGTTTCTTTGTTTCATGTTTCATGTTGAAATGAAGGGAATTTTTAACCGCAAAGAACGCAAGGATTTTTTTATCGTGTGCAAATATTAGATTTAAAAAGTTCGCAAAGCTTTGTGTAGACACAGCTTTGCGAACTTTGCGTTTGTATACATAAGTATAAATAAAAAAGTCCTTGCGTTCTTTGCGGTTAAATTTTTTCAGCATTCTAGAATATTTTTTAGATGAAAACTAAAAAGTTAAAAAAAAGTGTACCTTTGCAAAAAATTTGTCGATTTGAACTAATTAATATCGATTTCAAACTAATAGACAAGTAGTTACCTTTTATTTATGAAAAAAATAGTTGAATACCGCAAGTTACTAAACGTAGAGAAAACTGCAGAGTTAAAAGATTTAAAGACAATTTATCGTAATGCGATGAAAGAATCTCATCCTGATAAATTTGTAGGAGACGAAGCTGGTTTAAAAGATGCTGAAGAAAAAAGTAAAACGATTATCGAAGCTTACCACTTCTTAGTAAGTATTCACCCTGATACAATCAAACTTAATTTACCTGAGTACACTGAAACAATTTCAACTTGTACTATTACAGATTACAAATTTGTTGAAGGTCGTTTGATTATCGATTTTTCTAACGGAAGCGTTTACGAATACATCAGTGTTCCTAAAGCAACTTACGTAAAAATGGTAAACGCTGATTCTCCTGGAAGATTTGCAAAAAGACATATCTTAAACTCTTTTACTTGGAGAAAGAAAACAAATCAAGAATAGTTTTAAAGCACTATATTTACAAAAAAGCACTCTGTTAAATGAGTGCTTTTTTTATATCTAAGAATTAAAATTTTGATTATAATGATTTCAAATAAGTTTCTTAATTACAGTTTTAAGTCAAATTTAACCAACAAACACACTGATTACAGGCACTTTAACCACAAAAAAACTATAACAAAATTTTAGGTTACAAAATTCTGTAAGTTTTATATTTTTAGATACTTTTGTTGCACAAATCAATTAACTAATTAATTTTTATAATGAAAAAAATACTTTTTGTACTTACAGCTTCTGCAGCTATCATTTCTTGCAGCAAAGTTAAAGATGGAGAATACCTTATTACAGGTACTGCTACAGGAATTGAAAACGGAAAAACAATCATTTTACAAGGTGCTGATCCAGCTACAAGAATGCCAGTTTCTTTAGATACAGTAAAAGTTGAAAACGGAAAATTTGAAATAAAAGGAAAAGTTACTGAGCCAGCTTTCCATACTTTAATTTTACAAGGTGCTAACGGACCAATCCCATTAATCCTTGAGTCAGGAGAAATTAAAGTAAATATTGATAAAGACAGTATCCACAAATCTAAAGTTTCTGGAACTTACAATAATGATGAGTATGTTGCTTTTACAGAAGACATGACAAAAACTCAAAAAAACTTAATTGATTTTCAGAAAAAGAATAATCAAAAAATGCAACAAGCTCAACAAGCTCAAGATACAGCAGTTATCAATAGTTTGATGAAACAATACGGAGAAATTCAAAAAGAAGTACAAGAAGCTAGTAAAACTAAATATTTAGCTTACGCTGAAAGTCACCCAAAATCATTTATTACAGTTTTGATTATTCAAAGTATGTTTAATGATCCAGCGGCTGATACTAAAAAATTAGAAGCTCTTTACAATTCTTTAGATGAGTCTGTAAAAAATACTGCTCCAGGAAAAGAAATCAAAACTAGATTAGGTCAAGCAAAAATGCCATCAGTTGGTGCAACAGCTCCAGCAGTAGGCAGCCCTAAATGAAGATCAGATTTTTCTGCTCCTAATCCAGAAGGAAAAGTAGTTTCTCTTAAAGAAAGTTTAGGAAAAGTAACTATTGTAGATTTCTGGGCTTCATGGTGCGGACCTTGCAGAAGAGAAAATCCAAATGTTGTGGCACTTTATAAAGAATTACATTCAAAAGGTTTAAATATCGTGGGTGTTTCTTTAGACAAAGACGCTGCAGCTTGGAAACAGGCAATTGCAAAAGATGGATTAGTTTGGACTCAAGTTTCAAATTTAAAACATTGGGAAGATCCAATTGCAAAACAATATAATGTTGAAGGAATTCCTGCAACTTTTATTCTTGACGCTAACGGAAAAGTGGTTGCTCAAGATTTAAGAGGTCCTGAATTGAAAGCAAAAATTTTAGAGCTTTTAGCTAAATAATACTAAATAAAGCAAAAAAAAAAATCTCCCTAGTGGAGATTTTTTTTTTGCTTTATACACTATCAAAATTTAAAAATGAAACCTTATCAGCTAGAAATCAAAACTCAGCTTAAAAACGATTAATCGAATGTTTAGCTATTATAAAATACACTAAATTTCAAAGTGTAATAAAATCGGATCGTATTACTTTAATTTTAATTCATACATCAATAAAAGTAAGGACTAACGCCTTTATTGAAGATTAATTCCAAACAAAAAAGCAGAACTTCCTGTAAAAATAATCCTGCTTTTAAAAATAAATTTAAAAAAATATTTTTTCGAGGATTTTTATTTTATTCAATTCCAACGAATTAAAAAATAACTTTAAAATAACTTTAAATTAAGTCATTTTTTTGTTTGCAAATGTAGAAAACGTTGCTATCTTTGCAACCGCTTAGAACAACAAAGCGCAACAAAGCTGAGATCGGGGAGATACTCAAGCGGCCAACGAGGGCAGACTGTAAATCTGCTGTGTGAACTTCGCAGGTTCGAATCCTGCTCTCCCCACAAAAGAAACATCAAAAACCTGTAAATCGTAAGATTCGCAGGTTTTATTGTTTTATAAGCTTTTCATTTTTTTTAATTAACAAAATCGAATCAACACATATTGTTGTGGGGAAATATTAAAAATTAGATATTTGCATTTCTAATTATTGCCGAATGCAAGATTCCTTTATCGATATCCTAAAGTTATTATTACCTGAGATAATAGTTGATTACTTTGAACTTACTTCTTATAAAAAAGAAGAAAAAACACTGCACCTTTATCTGAAAGAGATTAATTCGATACTCAAATAATACAGAGTGTCTAAATTAAGATCAAAAGGATTCTTCGAAGAGATAACGGTTCAGGATTTTCCTATTCGTGGACATCAGGTGTACCTTCACATATCTAGAAGAAGATGGCTTAATTAAGAGATTGGTAAAGTAGTTTTTAGAGATTGGAATTTAGTTGCGGACGGAACTCGTGTAACTCAGGAGTTTGCGTCTTTTTTAAAAGAAATCAATAGATTCCAGTCCAAATGATTGTAGTAGCATTGCTTCTTTTTATGAAGATCCTGGTAGAAATTTACAATGCCAATACAAAGATTTCTTAAGTGATTTCAAAGTCAGAGACCAAATATCACATGCCAAAAAATAGCTTCTTTTCCCCAAGAACATTGGAAAATGTTTATCAATAGATGAAACCTCACTATCTAATGGTGAGCTCTACACTATTTTAACCAACAAATCAGCAAAAGGCAAAAAAGGCACTATAGTTGCAATGGTTGCAAGAATCAAAACAGATACGGTCATTTCAGTTATAGATAAAACACCTCTTAAGCAAAGAAACCTTGTCAAGGAGATTACTTTAGATATGGCAGGAAATATTGAATTAATTGCTAAAAAATGTTTTGCTAATGCAACGCATGTCACAGACCGCTTTCATTTTCAAAAATAAGCTACAGAAGCATTACAGGAAATCAGAATAAAGTACCGCTGGCAATCTATTGACAACGAAAATGATGCGATAGAGAAAGCAAGAATTTTAAATCAAAGATATGAATCTCAAATACTTGCAAATGGAGATACACTCAAACAATTACTAGCCAGAAGCCGTCACTTTTTATATAAAACAAAAATGAAATGGTCTGCAAATCAAATAGAAAGAGCTAATTTACTATTTGAATTGTATCCTGATATTCAAAAAGCTTATAATTTAACTCAGTAACCCTTAGCATCTTTGAAAAAAAACACTGATAAAATCATAGGATTTGCGAAACTAGCCAAATGGCACGAAAAAGTAAATCAATCTGGTTTTAAGTCTTTCAATACTATCTCACGAACGATTATCAATCATTATCAGACTATATTATATTATTTTGACAATAGAAGCACAAATGCTTCCACAGAATCATTTAATGCTAAAATAAAAGCATTTAGATCAAAATTCAGAGGTGTTAGAAATGTTTAGTTTTTCCTTTTTAGGCTAACTAATTTTTATGCCTAATTTTTCTTCTCCACAGGTTTTTGTATTGATCCGTTTAATTAACATTTATAATATAAAAAAGCGATTAGGGAGGATTCCAAAAATCAGCAAAAACAAAAAAAACCCTATCCTGATTGGATAGGGTTTTTGAAAAGAAAGGCGACGACATACTCTCCCACATAACTGCAGTACCATCTGCGCAGGCGGGCTTAACTTCTCTGTTCGGGATGGGAAGAGGTGAGCCCCGCCGCAATAACCACCTTAAGATTATTGTTGG
>JASCOE010000039.1 GCA_029959285.1 Flavobacteriaceae bacterium PS02337 | reverse complement strand
TGATTACAGTGAAATTAATGTCGATAAGATAATTGAGTTATTGGGAAAATAAATTCCAATAATTTTAATTCCAAACTATATGAAAAACATTTGTCAAAGTTTTAAACTTTGACAAAGGTTTTTTTTCGCAATTAATTAACCATAAAGTATTGTCATTTCGAGGTGAGGAGAAATCTTTGCAAGTAACTCCGCTAAGCTTTTTACACATTTTAACCACAAAGTATTTCATTCTGAGGAACGAAGAATCTCCACAAGTAACTCCGCAAAGTAAATTCACAATCTTTCTTGAGCTTCTTACGAAGATTCTTCGTTCAT
>JASCOE010000038.1 GCA_029959285.1 Flavobacteriaceae bacterium PS02337 | reverse complement strand
CGCAGCTTATCACGTCCTTCATCGCCTCTGAGAGCCTAGGCATTCCCCATACGCCCTTATTTTGCTTATTGCACCAATCTTGTTACTTAAAACAAGACCGTTTTTTTTTGTTTTCTACAATAAAATTATAAAAAACGCTTTCTACTTTTTATTATTTTCTTATCTCAATATGTCAATGAACTTTTATTCGCCTGGGCGAATCAGTGGAGAATAACGGAGTCGAACCGTTGACCTCCTGCGTGCAAGGCAGGCGCTCTAGCCAGCTGAGCTAATCCCCCATTTCTTCTAGTGATGAGTTATTAGTTATGAGTTATGAATTATTGCTCATAA
>JASCOE010000037.1 GCA_029959285.1 Flavobacteriaceae bacterium PS02337 | reverse complement strand
CCAATACTTTAGGCTTGTCAGGTAATACTTTAAGTTCTAATGTTAATGGCGTAACAGCAACATCAAATGCGGTAAGCGGAGTTGGTACTTCATTGACAGGAGCAAGTCTTATCACAACAGTAAACGGTGTGGCTAGTACGGCACTGGATTTAACACCGGCTATTGAATCAGCTACAACAGTGTCTAATGCTTCATCAGCTAATAGTTTAACCACTACTGTAAATGGAGTTGCAGCAACAGCAGTCTATATTATCAACAGCAATGTTTTGTCTACGACAGGCAATACTTTGACTTCAACAATCAATGGAGAGGCAAGCAACGCAATTGATTTAACCTCAGCCATTGCAGCGGGTACTACCAATACTTTAGGCTTGTCAGGTAATACTTTAAGTTCTAATGTTAATGGCGTAACAGCAACATCAAATGCGGTAAGCGGAGTTTCGAATGCCTCAACGGTAAATACCTCAAC
>JASCOE010000036.1 GCA_029959285.1 Flavobacteriaceae bacterium PS02337 | reverse complement strand
CAGCCATTGCAGCAGGTACTACCAATACTTTAGGCTTGTCAGGTAATACTTTAAGTTCTAATGTTAATGGCATAACAGCAACATCAAATGCGGTAAGCGGAGTTTCGAATGCCTCAACGGTAAATACCTCAACAGTGACTGTAAATGGGGTAACAAGCACAGGCGCTCCAATTATCAATACTAACGAAACTTCTTTGTCAGGAGCGAGTCTGACTACAACAGTAAACGGTGTGGCTAGTACGGCACTGGATTTAACACCAGCTATTGAATCAGCTACAACAGTGTCTAATGCTTCATCAGCTAATAGTTTAACCACTACTGTAAATGGAGTTGCAGCAACAGCAGTCGATATTATCAACAGTAATATTTTATCTACAAGTGGTAATAGTTTGACTTCAACAATCAATGGAGAAGCAAGCAACGCAATTGATTTAACCTCAGCCATTGCAGCGGGTACTTCCAATACTTTAGGCTTGTCAGGTA
>JASCOE010000035.1 GCA_029959285.1 Flavobacteriaceae bacterium PS02337 | reverse complement strand
ACTACACTGATAATGTAGGGGTCGGCAGTTCGAGTCTGCCCGGGACTACTTTTTTAGAGTTATGAATTTATAATTATAAATTATGAGTTTAAAAGCAAAGAAAAAGACTGAAAAGCTTAAAAAAAAAAGGAAATTTTAGAGGTTGAGACCTTATGAGCAATAATTCATAACTCATAACTAATAACTCATCACTAGAAGAAATGGGGGATTAGCTCAGCTGGCTAGAGCGCCTGCCTTGCACGCAGGAGGTCAACGGTTCGACTCCGTTATTCTCCACAAAAAGCGAAAGCTTGCAGCTTAAAGCCTATGGCCTAAAGCTTGACAAAGTTCATTGACATATTGAGATAAGAAAATAATAAAAAGTAGAAAGCGTTTTTTACAATTTTATTGTAGAAAACAAAAAAAAACGGTCTTGTTTTAAGTAACAAGATTGGTGCAATAAGCAAAATAAGGGCGTATGGGGAATGCCTAGGCTCTCAGAGGCGATGAAGGACGTGATAAGCTGCG
>JASCOE010000034.1 GCA_029959285.1 Flavobacteriaceae bacterium PS02337 | reverse complement strand
TGGAGTTGCTACATTTACTGGGACATAAATTTTAAGACTGTTTAAATAAAAATAAATATCTTAGAATTATGAAAAAACGAGTTTACAGTGCTGAGTTTAAATCATCAGCAGTACGATTAAGTTACGAGCGGGAAAACATCAAAGAATTAGCAGATGAACTAGGTATCCAGGTAGAGCGCATTTATAAATGGAGATCCTCTGAAAAAACATTTACTAATCCAAAACCAATTATTTCTAAAAAAACAGAAACAGATTCTTTAGAAGTCAAGCAACTTCGAAAAGCTCTTAAGGAAAAAGAATTAGAGCTTGAGATATTAAAAAAGGCCGTTCACATCTTTTCCAAGAGCGATGGGAAATCTACCAATTCATAGTGAGCTATAAACATTTATATCCTATTGAAAAGATGTGCAGCGTTTTAAAAGTAAGCCGAAGCAGTTATTATAGATGGTTTAGCGGCGGGCCTTCTAATAGATCTATAGAAAATAGTTTATTTACAGACTTGATAAAAGAAGTTTTTGATTTAAGCAGTCAAACTTATGGAAGTCCCAGAATAGCGGAACAGCTAAAAAGAAAAGGATATAAAATATCCAAAAGGAAAGTTGCTAAATTGATGCTTCTTAATGGCTGGAGAAGTAAACTTAAAAGACGCTTTAAAGTGACCACGGATTCTAATCATCGATATCCAGTGTGCAGTAATCATCTCAATAGAAATTTTACACCAAAATTACTTAATGAGGTCTGGGTGTCTGATATAACTTATATAAGAACAGCTGCCGGCTGGTTATATCTTACTACTATTATTGATTTATATGACAGACAGGTTATAGGATGGTCATTAAGCACACGAATGTATACCGATCAAACGATTATTCCAGCTTGGAAAATGGCAGTATCAAAAAGAGAAATAACAGAATCTTTACTTTTTCATTCAGATAGAGGAATACAATATGCTTCGATAGAATTCAGAAAATTGATTAATAAAAATACTTTAATCACCCAAAGTATGAGTAGAAAAGCTAATTGTTGGGATAATGCTGTAGCTGAAAGTTTTTTCAAGACCCTTAAAGCAGAACTTATCTATCAGCATAAATTCACAACCATTGAAGAAGCTAAATTAGCAGTCTTTGAATATATAGAAGTATGGTATAATAGAAAACGTCTGCATTCTTCTTTGGGATATAAAACACCTAAAGAAATGGAACTAGAATTTTATAAAATTAAAAGTGTAGCATAGGTCTTAAAAAAATTGTCCGACTTTTTGTTGCAAGTCCA
>JASCOE010000033.1 GCA_029959285.1 Flavobacteriaceae bacterium PS02337 | reverse complement strand
GGCGTGGGTTTCTATGTTTTATCCAAATAAATATTGATGTTTTTTTTCATAAAATCTATCATCTCTTACACAAGCAAATATTCTTAAGATCAATTTATTCCTAATAGCATTGATAATCGACATCACATGTTTCCCTTCAGCTTTTTTTCTTACATAATAGTCTCTGAATTCTCCATTTTCTCGAATTCCGGAAAGAACAGCAAGGTGGATCATTTTCTTCACTGTTTTATTAGCTAAATGCGAAACCTTAGGACGTCTTTTAATGGAGGTTCCTGAACTATGTTCAAAGGGAACAACCCCTGCATAACAAGCGAACTTCTTCGCACATGAAAAGTTTTTAAATTCGTTTGTAGCTACTAATAATGTTGCAGCAACAAGTAAACCGATGCCATCTATTGATACGATTATTTTAAAAAGATGATAAATAGATTCGTCACTCTGTATTAAGTCTTTTATCTGTTTTTCAATAGCTTTAGCTTCTTTCTTCATTGTTCTTATAGAAGCTTCACAACATTTTCTGGATAATTTTAAATGCGTTTTAGAGAAAAATAGTTCTGCATCTTTACCGATAGGAGTGTTAAGTTGTTTAATAGCTTCTATTATTCTGCTACGAATTACTAATAACTGTTTTATTTGTAAAATAATTTCTCTAGGAGGATTCCATGGATTGAAATTTTCATGATGTCTATAGGCATACATTGCAATCCTACCAGAATCTACCTTATCATTCTTTCCTCTCAACATTCCCTGGGACTGTTTAATTTGTAAAGCTGATTCTACCCATACATTTGTATTTAATTTTTCTAGAAATGATAATAGTATATTATTATAAATACCATTATGCTCCATACAAAATATTGTATAAGAAAGATCAACATCAAATTTTTTTTTAACTTCCTGAATAAAGGATTTAATTCCCTGATTAGTATTGAATACCCTTAGATGATAAACAACAGTTCCTTGATCTACTAAAGAAAGATCTAATGTATCTTTTGATACATCTACTCCAATAAAATGATTGATTTCCATACTATAAAGTTTATGGTTAACAATCTTTGAACATACTCATGCCCTTATAATAGGTCTATACCTAATTTTCTATCTGAAACTTGTTCAAAGAACCAGTAAAGGATTAAACCCACGCTTAAATCTTTAATTTATGCTCACTTGTAATGCGCCTAAACTGGTCTGTTAACATTAATTAGACAATAAATTACTATACCAGATTCTTCTTGCAAGTTATCAGGAGAAATCACTAATCTATTACTCAAAACCTTCTGAAAAAAATTCTTCAAAGGTCATATCAAAAGCTGAAACTATTTTTGCTAGAGTACTGAATCTTAAATCTTCACCCCTTTCATATCTCCCAAATTGAGCACGAGATATATTATGCTCATAAGCAAAATATTCATAACTAGTGTATCCTTTGCTTATTCTGATTTCTTTTATTCTTTTACCTAAATTTTTTAGTACGCTATCTTTAGAAAATTCTGTCTTCATTTTTTATAAGTATTGCAAATGTACTTACAAATCTCATAAATAGCCGTCACTTTCGTTACCACTAAAAAGATGTGTCTTATTAGTGTCTTTTTAATAAAAATTTGTATATTTGGGAAATAATTTAAATTAAATACCATGAAAACAATTAAAATAAATACTATGGAAATATTATATCACAAAACTAAAGGGCTCACTTATT
>JASCOE010000032.1 GCA_029959285.1 Flavobacteriaceae bacterium PS02337 | reverse complement strand
CAGTCTGTGAAAAAACCTCCGTTAATTACTTCCAAATATAAAAAACTATTTGCATAAAAACAGGAATTACCGTATTTTTAAACATGCAACACATCACCGGAATTTCCCGTAACCAAATGACCTTCGTCTCTTTAGAATGTGTGATTTCTGCAGATAACCCCATCCGATTTATCGATGCTTTTGTAGAACACATTGACTTGAAAGCCTTAGATTTTACAGTACGAACATTAAAAACCGAAGGTCGGCCAAGTTTTGATACCAAGATCTTCCTCAAACTCTATTTGTATGGCTATCTCAATGGGCTTCGCAGTTCGCGTAAACTTGAGAAGGAATGCATCAGGAATGAAGAAATCCAGTGGCTTTTGTGCGGACTGGTTCCCAATTACCACAGCATATCTGATTTTAGAAAACAAAATCCGTTAGGGCTGAAAAAGCTCTTCAAACTCTTTGTGTCATTCCTTAAAGATGCCGATCTGATTGCAGGAGATACCATCGCCATTGACGGAACTAAAAGTAGAGCACACAACAGCAAGAAAGCCAACTTCAATCAAAAGAAAATAGACCGACACCTGGCTTATATTGAAGAAAAAAGCCAAGAATATCTGACCGAGCTGGAGCAAAACGACAACCAAGAAAACAGCACTAACATTACAAATATCCAAGCCAAAATAGAACGACTTAAAACCAATAAAATCAATTACGAACTCTTAGCTGAAAAGCTAAAAGAAAGTGGCGAGCCTCAAATCAGTACCACCGATGAAGATGCACGTGCCCTTTTGGTACAAGGAGTTGTAGTAGAGGTGAGTTACAATATTCAGGCAGCGGTGGATAACAAACATAATTTAGTTGTAGCCACCCACACTATAAATCGCAACGATTTAAATGCCTTAGGAGCGATTGCTTTGGAAGCCAAAGAGAATTTGCAAGTCGAAACCCTGACCGTTTTAGTAGATAAAGGCTACCACAATGGACGCGAAATCGACCAATGCAAAAAAAATAATATCACCACCATTGTTGCCCATCCCACGCCAGGAAGAAGCAAAGAAAGTGCTACACAACCCGAATATTTGGTCGCTCAATTTCAATACAATAAATCTGATGATACCTATATATGTCCCAAAGGTGAAACTTTAAAAACCACGGGAAGATGGCACAAGAAAAGTGGTAGAACCGAGCAAAGTGGCTATCAATTTAAGAAATACAGAACACCAGCCTGCAAGGAATGTCCCGTAAAACATTTATGCACCAGTAGGACAGGCGGACGTGAGATTGACCGAAGCGAATATGGGGATGCCGTTGAAGAAAACAACAAACGTTATCAAGAAAATCCGAAATTGTACCGCACTAGACAAGAGATCAATGAACACATTTTTGGTACCATAAAGCGCCAGTGGGGCTATAACCACACCAACTTGACGGGTCTGGAAAAAGTAAATGGAGAACACAGCCTGATTATGCTGGTCTACAACATCAAGCGTGCGGTAAATATTCTGGGCGTGCCTGATCTGATTGCCAGACTCAAGACATGGAAATCACCTTACAAGGCCAAAGTCTGGCTTTTTCTAAAATGGACGTGTTTTAAGCTTTTTTCAAGCTCTTTTGGAAATCAATTTGTATTCGCAAACTAAAAAACAGCATCGCTAAAAAGGTATTCATGAAAGTCTGGGAACAGCAAATCCTTACAAAATGGAAATGAAATGGAGTTTTTTCACAGCCTGACG
>JASCOE010000031.1 GCA_029959285.1 Flavobacteriaceae bacterium PS02337 | reverse complement strand
TTTTTTTTTAAGCTTTTCAGTCTTTTTCTTTGCTTTTAAACTCATAATTTATAATTATAAATTCATAACTCTAAAAAAGTAGTCCCGGGCAGACTCGAACTGCCGACCCCTACATTATCAGTGTAGTACTCTAACCAGCTGAGCTACGAGACTCTGTTTTACTTAATTTTTATCATTTTTTTAAATTAACAGCAAGAGTAATTGAATCTTAAAATTCAGATCCTTTAGATAAGCATCTTTTTTCCCCAACGTGTGCAAGCACTAACATTTGAGGCTCTAGAAAGGAGGTGTTCCAGCCGCACCTTCCGGTACGGCTACCTTGTTACGACTTAGCCCTAGTTACCAGTTTTACCCTAGGCAGCTCCTTGCGGTCACCGACTTCAGGCACCCCCAGCTTCCATGGCTTGACGGGCGGTGTGTACAAGGCCCGGGAACGTATTCACCGGATCATGGCTGATATCCGATTACTAGCGATTCCAGCTTCACGGAGTCGAGTTGCAGACTCCGATCCGAACTGTGACCGGCTTTATAGATTCGCTCCTGGTCACCCAGTGGCTGCTCTCTGTACCGGCCATTGTAGCACGTGTGTAGCCCAAGGCGTAAGGGCCGTGATGATTTGACGTCATCCCCACCTTCCTCACAGTTTGCACTGGCAGTCTTGTTAGAGTTCCCGACACTACTCGCTGGCAACTAACAACAGGGGTTGCGCTCGTTATAGGACTTAACCTGACACCTCACGGCACGAGCTGACGACAACCATGCAGCACCTTGTAAACTGTCTTGCGAAAGATCTGTTTCCAAATCGGTCAGTCTGCATTTAAGCCTTGGTAAGGTTCCTCGCGTATCATCGAATTAAACCACATGCTCCACCGCTTGTGCGGGCCCCCGTCAATTCCTTTGAGTTTCATTCTTGCGAACGTACTCCCCAGGTGGGATACTTATCACTTTCGCTTAGCCACTGAAGTTGCCCCCAACAGCTAGTATCCATCGTTTACGGCGTGGACTACCAGGGTATCTAATCCTGTTCGCTACCCACGCTTTCGTCCATCAGCGTCAATCAATTGGTAGTAACCTGCCTTCGCAATTGGTATTCCATGTAATCTCTAAGCATTTCACCGCTACACTACATATTCTAGTTACTTCCCAATAATTCAAGTTTAGCAGTATCAATGGCCGTTCCACCGTTGAGCGATGGGCTTTCACCACTGACTTACCAAACCGCCTACGGACCCTTTAAACCCAATGATTCCGGATAACGCTTGGATCCTCCGTATTACCGCGGCTGCTGGCACGGAGTTAGCCGATCCTTATTCTTACGGTACCGTCAAGCTGATTCACGAATCAGTGTTTCTTCCCGTACAAAAGCAGTTTACAATCCATAGGACCGTCATCCTGCACGCGGCATGGCTGGTTCAGGCTTGCGCCCATTGACCAATATTCCTCACTGCTGCCTCCCGTAGGAGTCTGGTCCGTGTCTCAGTACCAGTGTGGGGGATCTCCCTCTCAGGACCCCTACCCATCGTTGCCTTGGTAAGCCGTTACCTTACCAACTAGCTAATGGGACGCATGCTCATCTTTCACCGTTGTGACTTTAATAGCATCATCATGCGATGTCGCTATACTATGAGGTATTAATCCAAATTTCTCTGGGCTATCCCTCTGTGAAAGGCAGATTGCATACGCGTTACGCACCCGTGCGCCGGTCTCTGGTTCCGAAGAACCATACCCCTCGACTTGCATGTGTTAAGCCTGCCGCTAGCGTTCATCCTGAGCCAGGATCAAACTCTTCATCGTATATTTTAATATTATATAGTCGATGCTTTCCTATCGGTTCTTTTCGAATCTTTCAATTC
>JASCOE010000030.1 GCA_029959285.1 Flavobacteriaceae bacterium PS02337 | reverse complement strand
AAAAGAAAGGCGACGACATACTCTCCCACATAACTGCAGTACCATCTGCGCAGGCGGGCTTAACTTCTCTGTTCGGGATGGGAAGAGGTGAGCCCCGCCGCAATAACCACCTTAAGATTATTGTTGGCGGTTGTTGGTTTATGGTTGCTGGTGTTTCCATCAACTACCAACCATCAACTTTCAACTGCAGCTTTGCTGCAAATATTTTAACATACTGAGATAAAGAAAGTGTTTTATGGTTTAGAAAGTTTCTCCCCGAGCCTTTCGGCTCGGGAAAAGGGTGTGCATAAGCTTACGGATTATTAGTACTACTCGACTATGACATTACTGCCTTTACATCTATAGCCTATCAACGTGGTCATCTTCCACGATCCTTAAAAGAAATCTCATCTTGTGGTGGGTTTCGCGCTTATATGCTTTCAGCGCTTATCCCTTCCAAACGTAGCTACTCTGCGGTGCCCCTGGCGGGACAACAGATACACTAGAGGTTTGTCCAATTCGGTCCTCTCGTACTAGAATCAGATCCACTCAAATTTCTAACGCCCGCAGTAGATAGAGACCGAACTGTCTCACGACGTTCTGAACCCAGCTCGCGTGCCACTTTAATGGGCGAACAGCCCAACCCTTGGGACCTTCTCCAGCCCCAGGATGTGACGAGCCGACATCGAGGTGCCAAACCCCCCCGTCGATATGAGCTCTTGGGGGAGATCAGCCTGTTATCCCCGGCGTACCTTTTATCCTTTGAGCGATGGCCCTTCCATGCGGAACCACCGGATCACTATGCTCTACTTTCGTACCTGATCGACCTGTATGTCTCTCAGTCAAGCTCCCTTATGCCATTGCACTCTACGCACGGTTACCAAGCGTACTGAGGGAACCTTTAGAAGCCTCCGTTACTCTTTTGGAGGCGACCACCCCAGTCAAACTACCCACCAAGCACTGTCCCCCGCAACACGGGGTTAGGCCTCAGATAAACAAAGGGTTGTATTTCAACAATGACTCCACAACGCCTGGCGACGCCGCTTCATAGTCTCCAACCTATCCTACACATCATTTATCCAAGGTCAATACTAAGCTATAGTAAAGGTGCACAGGGTCTTTTCGTCCCACTGCGGGTAAACGGCATCTTCACCGTTACTACAATTTCACCGAGCTCATGGCTGAGACAGTGTCCAGATCGTTACACCATTCGTGCAGGTCGGAACTTACCCGACAAGGAATTTCGCTACCTTAGGACCGTTATAGTTACGGCCGCCGTTTACTGGGGCTTCAATTCAATGCTTCTCCGAAGATAACATCTCCTCTTAACCTTCCAGCACCGGGCAGGTGTCAGGCCCTATACTTCATCTTACGATTTTGCAGAGCCCTGTGTTTTTGATAAACAGTCGCCTGGACCTCTTCACTGCGGCCCCGATTGCTCGGGGCGACCTTTCTCCCGAAGTTACAGGTCTATTTTGCCTAATTCCTTAGCCATGAATCTCTCGAGCACCTTAGGATTCTCTCCTCAACTACCTGTGTCGGTTTACGGTACTGGTGCTTATTGCCTGAAGTTTAGAGGTTTTTCTTGGAAGCCCTTAGGCGCACTATCTCTTTGTCCGAAGACTCCGAGTACTATCGCATTTCACCAAGCTCTCCGGATTTGCCTAGAGAGCCTATAGCTAGGTGCTTTAACGAACTATTCCGTCAGTTCGCGGCGCTTTCATCACTCCGTCACCCCATCACAGCAATAAGCAGTACGGGAATATTAACCCGTTGGCCATCGACTGTCCCTTTCGGGTTCGCCTTAGGACCAGACTAACCCACAGCTGATTAGCATAGCTGTGGAAACCTTAGTTTTTCGGTGTGCGGGTTTCTCGCCCGCATTATCGTTACTTATGCCTACATTTTCTTTTCCAGCCGGTCCAGCATACCTTACGATACACCTTCAGCCCTGCTGGAATGCTCCCCTACCACTTTGCATTGCTGCAAAATCCATAGCTTCGGTAATATGTTTATGCCCGATTATTATCCATGCTCGTCCGCTCGACTAGTGAGCTGTTACGCACTCTTTAAATGAATGGCTGCTTCCAAGCCAACATCCTAGCTGTCTGGGCAGACAAACCTCGTTCTTTCAACTTAACATATATTTGGGGACCTTAGCTGATGGTCTGGGTTCTTTCCCTCTCGGACTTGGACCTTAGCACCCAAGCCCTCACTGCTGTGAAACATTATATAGCATTCGGAGTTTGTCAGGAATTGGTAGGCGGTGAAGCCCCCGCATCCAATCAGTAGCTCTACCTCTATATAACTGTCATCAGCGCTGCACCTAAATGCATTTCGGGGAGTACGAGCTATTTCCGAGTTTGATTGGCCTTTCACCCCTACCCACAGGTCATCCGAAGACTTTTCAACGTCAACCGGTTCGGTCCTCCACTGTGTGTTACCACAGCTTCAACCTGCCCATGGGTAGATCACACGGTTTCGCGTCTAACACTACCGACTATAGCGCCCTATTCAGACTCGCTTTCGCTGCGGATCCGTGGCTGAACCACTTATCCTTGCCGGCAACGTTAACTCGTAGGCTCATTATGCAAAAGGCACGCCGTCACCCCACGAAAGGGCTCCGACCGCTTGTAAGCGTATGGTTTCAGGATCTATTTCACTCCGTTATTCACGGTTCTTTTCACCTTTCCCTCACGGTACTGGTTCACTATCGGTCTCTCAGGAGTATTTAGCCTTAGCGGATGGTCCCGCCGAATTCAGACAGGGTTTCACGTGCCCCGCCCTACTCAGGATACCGCTATCTATTATGCTTGTTACCCATACGGGGCTATCACCCTCTATGGCGCTCCTTTCCAGAAGCTTCCGGTTCCTTGCACATAAAATATCGCGGTCCTACAACCCCAGCACTGCCGTAACAGCACTGGTTTGGGCTAATCCGCGTTCGCTCGCCACTACTTACGGAATCACTTTTGTTTTCTTCTCCTCCGCCTACTTAGATGTTTCAGTTCAGCGGGTTTGCCCACCTATCGGTGTGCTATATCTTCAATATAGCGGGTTGCCCCATTCGGATATCTGCGGATCAATCTGTGTGTGCCAGTCCCCGCAGCTTTTCGCAGCTTATCACGTCCTTCATCGCCTCTGAGAGCCTAGGCATTCCCCATACGCCCTTATTTTGCTTATTGCACCAATCTTGTTACTTAAAACAAGACCGTTTTTTTTTGTTTTCTACAATAAAATT
>JASCOE010000002.1 GCA_029959285.1 Flavobacteriaceae bacterium PS02337 | reverse complement strand
ATAATAGAAAACGTCTGCATTCTTCTTTGGGATATAAAACACCTAAAGAAATGGAACTAGAATTTTATAAAATTAAAAGTGTAGCATAGGTCTTAAAAAAATTGTCCGACTTTTTGTTGCAAGTCCAATGCAAGTCCTGTGTAGCATTGGAATACAAAAATGTCGCGTACTAAACTAAGTCTTTCTATCGAAAACTGATGTGCTTCCAATTCTGCCAATTCTTTTGCAGAGATAGGCTTTTTGACAATTTTAGTTTTTTTGCCTTTAAAGCTTTTAAAAGGGTCTTTTTCTATAATTTCCTTATCAAGTGCACGTATGACAATTTTTTTGAAGTTAGCAATGTATTTAAGGGTTGTATTGTTGCTGCATTTGCGGACAGACCGCAGGTAAAACTCAAAATCTTTTACAAATTCAAGATCTAGATCGGCAAATTCAAAATCATCAGAATTATATTTGAATTTTATAAAATTTGACACGTGGTTTTTGGTTATGTTAAACCTTTCCAAGGTTGCACCCGTGTAGCCATTGCCAACCAATGCCTCCAATTCATTATTATGTTTCTGAAATTCTTCAAGCACTTTTACTCTCGGCGCTATTCTTCCCATCACGTAGTCCATGATTTTCTGGGAAGTTATTGGTTTTCCGCTGTAGAGTATCTCTGTTTTGATATCATGGATTTTCGAGGTGAGCGAATCCAGAAAAAAATTAAGTGACTTTGCGTCTTCTTTTGTTCCGACTGCTCTTTCAGTTTTCTGGTTCCATCGCTCCAGATCCCATTGGCGTCTGGTGGATGCTTCTTTAGGAATGCCGTCAACGGTGATTCTGAAATAAACGGTTCTAATTTTACTCTCATGTCGGGGAACTTTCAAGAAGAAAATTAACCCAAAGCTGTTCTCTAGCATAATTCAATTTATTAGATTAGTAAATGTAGAATTATAACCTTATTTAAACAAGATGTAAACGTGCTTAACCCCTTTGATATCGGGACTTAAGATAAAATCTTGTGGCACACTTTTAAAATCTTGGCCTGCGCCACGAATGCGCCATGAAGATTTTGTCTGTTTTTGAAAATATTGAAAAGCGGTATAAAAGAAGAAACCCTGCAAATCGTTTGATTTGCAGGGTTTTCCGTGAATTTTAGCCTTTTTTGTAAACTTTGAAAAGTCTCTTTTTAAGCTCTCAGCGGAGAAAGAGGTTCCTCCTTGATTTATTAAAACCCTAGTAAATACTAGGCTTCATATGCTATTTAAGAACGGGCACAGAAAAAAAGTGTACCTCGAAATTTTGAACAATTTCTTTAAACGAAAATAGGATAAAACAGTTTAATTATACAAAAAAATTATGGAATTTCTAGAGATTTAAAAATCTATAGTTGCTATTTATTTGTCAATTGATGTATTTTGAAGGTATCCTTAAAGCATTATTATGGGGCTTTTGAGTAATCGTAGTTGTTATGATGTCAATCTATTTCAAAATTCTTTTTGTATGATGAATGGGAATTCTTTACAAATGCAAGATATTTTGTTTAGCAAATAAAACCTGATTTCAATTTACTATAATATTCTTTTCTGATTATCCAGTAGATGTTTGTATCTCCAATTATTCGTGATTCTAAATTAATACAGACTGTGCTTCTTAAGAAAGTTTATATTTATCTGCAGATTTAGATGCAATTCAAGCTGTTTAAGGCATTATAATCAAGTTATCTGCCATCTGTCTTTCCTAATTTACGGCTACTTTTCCATCCATTTTACAAAACAATACTTATTCCGAAAATCTTCGGAATTTCAGGATAATATATGTTGTTGTAAATGAGGAAAGATAAAGTTAGACTTCGTTAAAAAGAAATAAGTTACTAAACTGTAAATTTTACAATTTTAGCAGGATTACCTGCAACAACGGCGTTATCTGGAATGTCTTTGTTTACGACTGAACCAGCTCCAATAATAACATTATTTCCAATACTGACGCCCATTAAGATAACTGAGTTTCCTCCAATCCAAACATTATTACCAATTTTAACTGGTTTTGAAATCCCTTGCATTGTAATTCTATCAAAAGAAGTCAAAGGATGAGAAACTGCAAAAATACCTGTATTAGGACCTATCATGCAGTTATCGCCGATTTCAACTCTGGCCATATCTAAAATTGTAACATTATAATTAGTAAGAAAATTATTTCCAACATGTATATTAAATCCCATATCACAATTAAATCCCGGTTTAATAGATAAATCAGATCCAGCAGAACCAAAAAGACTTCTGAGTTTTATTTCTCTAATTTTACTTGAGGCTCGTGGAACAGAATCTATCTCCTCCAAAAGCATTGATGCCTTAGTTAGATAATGCTGAATTAAGCAGTCCTTCATATCGTAAATCTCGCCGCTCATCATTTTTTTAAATTCTAGATCATCAAATTCGGTGTCGTTTTTCATTTTTAAACAATTTTAGTTAAGCAAGGCTTCAGCTTTACATCAGATGAACATCCTTGTTGAATTTCCTTATTATTTTTGAATCAGCAAATTTAATTATCAGCTGAGGATTACGCTTTACTATTAAGGTCATAGATATTGATGAATTAGACTAGAAAATAAAGAAAGAGAAAATGAATAGAAATTATACTTACTACAAAAGGGCCGAGACATATGTTGTCCGCCATTCCTTCTGTTTCTGAGTGCTGGAATTTGAACATATATAATAATTTGTACAACGTTATTTCAGTTCATATAATTCAAGATTCAATCACATGAGTTTTTGAAACGCAAGACAATTGACTGAAAATGTTTGTATTATCACACTTAGGAAGATTATTAAAAGGGCTCTGCAGTATTTAATAAATGCTACATATTGAGCTGTAATATCAAAAGATCTGGACGGATTGATAAAGCTTATAATAATTTTTTAGGCTAATTTTACGTCGAAATAAAATATAACTTTCTTAAAAACAAAAAATTTAAAATATATAATTGCCGGGCCTCAAAAAACGAGTAATTTTATATAAATACAACGATTATGAAAGCAACCAAGGTTCCCGGGCAGCTTATTGATGCACCTTACTATAATAATTTTGTAAAACTTGATTCTGTCAATATTATAGAATCTTGTACGCATATCCGTGACAAGAAAGGTGCCATGTTTTTACAAGATCATATGCTCCTATTTGTACTCGAAGGCACAAAGCATATTACTTATGGAAATAAGACTTACACTATTGAAAAAAACCAAATGGTTCTTTTAAAGAAAAATATAAGTTTTGATTATCATAAGACCGGTAATTTCGAGAACAAGGATTGTTATGATTGTCTGATGTTTTTTTTAAAGGACGAATTTATTTTAGATTTTATAAAAATGACCGAAATAAAAGAGGTGCCTACTGAAGAAATGGCCAGAGTAACAGTCCGAACGGTGCAGGAGCCACTTCGCTCCTTTGTTTTGTCGATCAAGCCTTATTTTAATGATCCAGATAAAATAGATTCTGGTCTGGTTAGATTAAAGATGCTGGAGCTGCTTTATGATCTTGCAAGTACGGACCGAGCATTATTGCTTCAGTTACTGCAGTTAAAGCAGCAGGCTATAAGCGATATTACACAAATCCTTGAAGAGAATTTAACAAGTCCTTTGACTCTTGAAGATTTCGCTTACTTATCTGGCAGAAGTTTATCGAGTTTTAAAAGAGATTTTAGTGCAATATATAAAACAGCCCCAGCAAAATGGATCAGGGAAAAGAGGCTTAACCATGCGCAAAATTTACTAACTGTAACAGAACTGCCCATTACTGATGTTTGTTACGAATCTGGATTTGAGAGTCCTGCGCATTTTTCAAGACTTTATAAAAAGTATTTTGGAGTATCTCCTTCGAGTGCTAGAATTACATCAAAATAATTTATTACATCACCATTTTTTACAATGGCAGATTTAACATCTGCTTTTTCCTTTTTCTTGACATTTTCGGTCCTCAATAATTTAGTATTTATTATCACAGTGCGCATTAGCGGCATGTTATTTTTTTATACCTGTTGATTTTATGAAATTTACAGACACATGTATGAACTGAATTATCATATTATATGGACTTCAGAGACAATCCTCTCTTAATATCATAAAGTAATTTTGTAGCAGCTAAATTACTTTATATGAAAAAAAATAATTCAAGAAGAGAGTTTATTCAGAAGGCTGCACTTGCCGGTACTGGACTTTTTGTTGCTAATAATGTCGCATTTGCAGAAACTATCAATGAGACGCCAATAGCTGAAAAGAAAAATTTGAAATCAAAGGGTTTTGCCGCGAGAGACAGTAGTGGTAAACTTTCCGCATGGGAATTTGAACGCCGTCAGGTAGGTGATGATGAAATTGTAATTGATATTAAATTTTCCGGAGTCTGCCACAGCGATATCCATACGGTGCGTGGAGAGTGGGGCAGTCAGCAGTATCCTCTTGTACCTGGGCACGAAATTGCAGGTATTGTCTCTGCGGTAGGAATTAATGTTCGAGGTTTCAAAGTTGGAGATAAAGCAGGAGTTGGATGTATGGTAGACAGTTGCGGGACCTGCGACAGCTGTATTGAAGGACAAGAGCAGCACTGCGACAAAGGAGCTACCGTGATGACCTACGGAACTGCTAGCAAGCAGTCTCCGACTGGAATAACGCAGGGTGGTTATTCAAATAATATTGTGGTAAAAGAAAGTTTTGCTATAAAAATCCCTGAAAATCTTCCTTTAAAAGAAGCTGCGCCATTGTTGTGTGCTGGCGTTACTACGTATTCTCCATTAATGAAAGTAGAAGTTAACAGTGGTATGAAAATTGGTGTTGCCGGAATAGGCGGCCTTGGACATATGGCAGTTAAAATTGCAGTTTCGAAAGGTGCTGAAGTATTAGCTTTTACTACTTCTTCTGAGAAAGTTGATGATATAAAAGCTTTTGGAGCTAAAGAAGTTGTGGTTGTCGATTCTATCGATAAACTGGCTGCTTACAAAGGAACCTTGGATTTTATGATCAGCAGCATACCCGCGAGCTATGATCTGGGAGCCTATGTTTCTCTAGTAAAACCTGGCGGCACCTACACACAGGTTGGACTGCCTGCCAAAGATCTGTCCTTCAACAATTTTTCCTTTGTAGCTAATGGTGTCAATTTTAATGGTTCACTTATCGGCGGGATTCCAGAAACTCAGGAAGTAATCAATTACTGTGCAATAAAGAAAATATATCCTACTGTTGAGACAATTGATCCTGCTGAAATAAATGAAGTTTATGAAAAGATTATTGCAAAACAGGCTAGATACCGCTACGTAATTGATGCTGAAAAATTCTAAGATTCTATAATAATTAAATTAATAAGTATAATGAAAAATGAAAAATTAGCCTTGATTACCGGGGCGTCTAATGGTATTGGATACGAACTGGCCAAAATATTTGCTCAGAATAATTTTGATTTAATTCTAGTTGCACGAGGCCAGAAAAAGCTAGATGAAACCAAGAAAGAACTTGAAAAATTTAAGGTAAAGGTGCATACATATGCAGCTGACTTAAGCAGTTTCGATGATATTGTTTCATTAAAAAGTTGGAGTACAGATGCGGGCCATCAGATTGATGTATTAGTTTTAAACGCAGGACAGGGTTACGGAGGAGATTTTATACATTCAACACTGCTTGAAAGAGAGCTGGAACTGATCCGTTTAAATGTTGACTCAGTTGTGCATATGTCAAAACTTTTTATCAAAGACATGGTGCAGAAAAACAAGGGTAAGGTTCTTATTACTTCCTCGGTCTCAGGTACGGCTCCTATCCCTTTTGAAGCTGTTTATGGTGCAAGTAAAGCATTTATTAATTCTTTTTTTTATGCACTGCGTAATGAAATCAGAACCAGCAATGTGTCAATGACCCTGCTGATGCCCGGAGCCACTGAGACGAACTTTTTTAAAAATGCAGGACAGGCAGATACAACTGTCGGTTCAATGAAAAAAGACGATCCTGCAGAGGTGGCGCAGAGGGCTTACTACGCATTGATGTCGCATCACGAATATGTCTATGGCAGCGACGATACCGAATACATGGGAGATGTGCTTAACAGGCTGCAGAGTGAGTCGCAGAAGGCACAGAGGCACAGGATTATCTCAGAACCTGAATCCGCAAAAAAATAAAAAGTAACAGCCTTTAAAGAGAAGTAAAATGAATAATATAAAAGATACAGTAACTGTAATCACTGGAGCCTCATCAGGTATTGGGGCTGAAAGTGCTAGATATATAGCCTCACAGGGAGGGATTGTTGTGCTTATAGCACGAAATGAACAAAAGCTGATAAAACTTGCTGATGAAATTACAGCTCAGGGCGGCAGAGCAGTTTACATGACTGCAGATGTAAGCAGTGCAGATGAAATGCAGCATGTGCAAACTTTCTGCAGAGAAAAATATGGAAAAGTAGATAATCTGGTGAACAATGCTGGTTTAATGCTTTTTTCCTACTGGAAAGATGCTGTGCTTGCTGATTGGAATAAAATGGTGGATGTTAATATTAAAGGATATTTAAATGGGATTGCCGCGTTTCTTCCTGGTATGGTTGAGAATAATTCAGGGACAATTGTAAACATGTCTTCGGTTGTCGGCATGCGTACCGGTGAAGGTGCCGGTGTTTACAGTGCTACTAAATTCTTTATTGCCGGGATGACTGAAAGCCTGCGTAAAGAAGTAGGGACAAAACATAATATACAGGTAGCAATGGTAAGTCCAGGTACTATAGATACAGGATGGGCAGACAAAGTTACTGACGAGAACGGAAGCATATTAGCCAAAGAGGTTAATAGCCAGGCTTCTATAAAGTCCTCGGCAATAGCCAGCGCCGTTGTTTTTATTCTTAATCAAGAAAAAGGAACATCTGTTAATGATATTACTGTGGCTCCTACTTCTCAAAATTGGTAGTGAAAATCTTAGATTAATAAATAATAAAGCTCAGACTTCGGGCACTGGAGGGACCTGAGTTATGTTGCGGGTTTTTCGCAATAAATGCAATTTTATTATCTTTCTGATAATATAATTTTATAATGTTAAAAAGTATGAAACTTGTTAATAATATTGAAATTCCTGCTATAGGATACGGTACATGGCAGACCCCCAACGACCAGACTACTGTTCTAGGGGTCACCAAAGCGATCGAAGCGGGCTATCGTCATATTAATACCGCGGCTGTATATGGTAATGAAACAGCTATTGGCAGAGCGCTAAAGCAAAGCAGTGTGGATAGGGAAAGTCTTTTTGTCGCCAGTAAGGTTTGGAATACTGAGCGTGGCTATGAAAAAACAAAGAAGGCATTTCGTAAAACACTTCAGGATCTTCAGCTAGATTATCTGGATCTGTACTTAATCCATTGGCCTGCAGCAGGTCATCAGTTTAGGAACTGGCAGGAGCTAAATCTGTATACCTGGCGTGCCCTTGAAGAATTATGCTCTGAGGGTCTGGTAAAATCAATAGGAGTAAGTAATTTTCTGCCTCACCATCTCCAGCCTTTGATTGATGCGGCAGAAATAAAACCAATGGTTAATCAAATTGAGTATCATCCAGGTTTCAGACAGCAGCAAACAGTGGATTTCTGCAGAATAAATGATATAATTGTCGAGGGATGGAGTCCTCTTGGTACGGGCAGGCTTCTTGAAAACCAAAGTCTGCAGGATATTGCCACCAAATACAACAAGACTGTAGCCCAGCTCTGCATTCGATGGGCATCGCAGAATGAGGTAATTCCGCTTCCAAAATCAATCACACCTAATCGTATAATTGAAAACTTTGAGGTATGGGGATTTGAAATTGATAAAGCAGATATGCAGACAATCGATAAAATGAAGGACATCGGAAGTTCAGGACTCGATCCCGATAAGGTTAACTTTTAAAAAATGAATTTCAATGTAATAATTTAATAGCAGCAGGCACTTCAGCAGCTGCTGTTTTTTTTTCAGCTGGATAATCTTTCATGATTTGCAGCACTTCTTCTAAGTGTGTTTTTATGTGCACGCCATTAGTATAAAAGATACGCCATTGGTGTAATTTCGCTATATTTAATGTGTGATTTCCAGTAAATTTGCATTTAATTCTAGTTTTCAAAAAACAGCGTTGCAGCATTTTTACCGCAAAAAGTAAATGTCTTTCTATTAATAGGAGAAATAATTTAACTTTTTGCGGCATAAAATATGTCAGGTCCACCTGATTTATTTTGTCTTTTTACCTGCTGTTTTATAGCTGATTTCTCCATTCTCAGAAGTAATCTTTTCGTAATAGATGTCGTTAACGCGGTAATAATTTTTACCGTTTATTGAAATTGATTCGGCGCCTTGCGGGAGTTGTGAAATAAATTCGGAATGTTCAAGGCATATTATCTTCTCATCAGGTTTTTCAACTACCTTATAAATATTTGGCTGAATCTGGATGTAGTATACGTCATTCAAATAATAGTAGGATGTCCCTGCGAGAATAAGAGTTGCAAAACCAGGTGGTAAAACATTTACATGAATCCCTACAGGCGGTCTAACAATTGTATAGCCTCCTTGGTAAGGACGGTAATAAATTCCATCAGCATAATGGTAATTTACTCCATTATAAACACTTACTCTGCTGTGAGGAATTGTTTTAGTAACTGTAATTTTTGCTGTTGCCCGGTGCTGAGCATGAACTGTCAGGACTGCTGATAAATTTAGTAATAGAGCGATTAGTGAATTTTTAATTTTCATGATAACGATTTTTATTAATATTTATATTCTTTGATAATAGATTAAGGCTGTCTATCTGCATTTAGATGTCTTTATTATTACAGTTTTTTGAACAATGAACCACTATGAGTTACTGGTTTAGAAACTTAAATGATTTTGTTACTAAGAGCTTTGATACAAAGCAAAAAAAGGCAAATTAAATATTTTGTGAAAAGACAATCTGTTTTAAGCAGGCATATTTAATATTGAAGCGGACAGCTGGTGTTTCTTTTAGACATATTGCGCCCATAAACCTTTATTTTTAATATTTTCAGTTTATAAACGGCCTGTATTCAAAAGAAATTCATGAAATTTGGTTTGAGCACAAATCCAAATCTAATCATACTGGCCTGTTGATTATACTGCAGTAAGTTTTCACCATACCCATGAAAAGCCTGAACCATCATATACAGATTTGAAGTCGGAATTGCTTTGTAAAACAGCTGTGTTTCAATTGATCCTCTCCAGTCCCAGTCAGCTCCTTTTTTTACTATTACCTTTGCGTAAAGTTTTTGAGGAATGAAAATATAAGTGAAAGCAAGATCTCCGTATCCAATGTATTTAGACAGTTTGGGATTATCTGATAACGAGCCGTATGGAATGGTTAGTTTTGCATCAATAATTAATTTTGGACTTACTTCTGCACCCCAGTTAAACGAAATAAAATTCCAGCTTCTTGAAGAGATGCTGTCTTTGCCATTTGACTCATGCTCAAGCATTAAGGAATAATATCCTAATCGTCCTTTTTTATTCATGTAGGGTCTTATAAGGCCAAGGCCGGGATTAAAGTTTATATCGCCGAATGGACTTGATTTCTGATAGACATCCCAAAAAGATTTCTGGGTGTAGGTGAGATAGGAGTATACGTTATCAAATAATGGTTTCTGATTTATTCGATATTTAAAACTTATCTGGAATTTAACATCTGAATTGTTAATTGATGGACCATCTCTGAAAGAAGTACCTGTAATAAAATAATTATCCTTGTGCATACTGAAATTCGGCTGGCTTAAAAAAATAGCAGTTGCCTTTTTTTTTTCGACTGAATCGTTTTGTGCATTTACCCCATTACAGTATAGAAAAAAGAAAAATAGAGATAATAATCTTAAAACTCCCCCTGTATTACAATGCCAAGTACAATTAGCCAGCGAGAAAATGTTTTTTTGAAAATCCAGCACTGATTTTGATAAATGATTTTTATAATCCATGTGAATGTTTCTGAAGGTTATTTTCTTTTTGCAAGGTTTGATGGATTCAGGGTGTATGAAAATCCCATATTAACACCGAATCCAAAAGTGTTAAGACTTCCTGAGCCTCCATTGTTGATATAGTACTTTAAAGGAAGTGCAGCATTTACTTTTAAGCTGGGAGAAAGTCTGTATTCCAGCCCAAAATCATAAAGCAGTGTGATGTATTGGTTTTCGCTGTTTTTTTTTGACACAGAAGTCTGCTTTCTTCTTAATTTAACATCTATCAGGGAATAAAAACCCAGTCCTGCTGAAGAAAAGTATCTCAGAGGCTCTTCATTATTATAATATTTTCTAAAAGTAAGATCGGCGCCGAAAAGAGCATGTGCATTTATGGTATCCCTGCTGACGGTCTGGAGTTTTTCTTTAGTTTTGGTCTTATTGGCGATCGAATAATTTAAATTTAAAACCAGGGCAGTAGTATGGCTGGTGTTTTTTTTTAATGAAATCCCAAGTAAACCTATTGCTGTTTTGTCAATTCCCAGTTTAGCTCCGGTAAGAAAAAAAGGATTATAATTAAATCCTATATCAAAGTTTTTTTTATAGTTAGCCATTTTTACGGCATCTACTTCCTGTGTGGTGTAAACAATAGGCATAAAATAGTTGGTGGTGGTTGTTTTTTTTTTAATCTCTTCTTTTATTTGCTGAAGTTCCAGGTCTTTCGCTGCAATAATTTTAAATTCATATTTCTGCGGGTGCGAATTCACATCATTTTGAGAAAAACCATTTTCTTCGCTAATTAAATAATATGAAGATTTTTCAATACGGTTTACAAAAGAGTTTACATTTATAATCTGCTCATAACAATTAAGAGGGAAGTTATTCTGCTTTTCAATAACGCGGATGTATAAAAAATTATAGTCACTAAAAAGGCCGGAGGATATATATCTGTTATTTAAAGCATGAAATTTAATATCTGCTGCAGATACTTCAACTACTATTACTCCTTTTGGGTTTTTTGCTTTCTTCTCAAAAACTGTTTCGCTGTAACAGACTGTGCCGGGATTATTATATTGATGTACCGTCTGAGCTGCCAAAGGTGAAATACTGATACAAAAAATCAGCAAAAAGAGCAAATTCGATTTAATTTCACAACTGTGTAAAATCTTAATGTTAGGCTTTAATAAATAATTTAAGCTGATGGGTGATTTAAGCATTGGTATAAGTTTCTTTTAAAATGAATCACAACTTGTCAATAGTTTTGAATAATGGAGGCGCAAAAAGTGTTTTCTTTTTGGGCCGCCCGTGTTAAGCCAGTAGAACATATGGTATATATACCGCCGGATTCCAGCTTCATCTGAGTTTTATAATGCGCATTTTTGGATAATCTGCTCTGACGATATTTTATCCAGTAGTATCCATTTTCAACCTCGATAAAAGCGGTTGCCTGTTTATACGCTAACTCTTTGTTTACTTTTAGTCCATTTCCTTGAAGAGTTATTATCTGGCTGTCTCTTGAAAGATTTATAAATCGGATCAGAGATTTTCCTATGGGAGGTGCGGCCCAGGTGTCCTTGAATCCTAAGAAAAATATTTTTTTGGATGAATCTTCCAAAGCAAAAAGGCTCATATTTTCATTTGTATTGAGAGAAAGACTGTTTACAGCTAATACAGATCCATTATCGTTAATGGCAGTGATCCTGTTGGCTCCAATAAATAAACTAAAATAACCTGTGGGGCATGAATATTTCGAAGCTGATTTTTTGAGTTCTTCCGAGTTGAATAAAAAAGACAGATTGCTGGATTTTTGTATTAAATTGGTAAAGTTTACGTGCGGCATTTCAGTACAATCTTGACCGTAATATAAAGCACTATTATAAGCATAGGAATGATATTGTGAGTTATTTGAACAAGAGTACGATATCATGCAAAAAAGAAAATAAGTTAACCTGTATTTAGTAAAAAAAATATTCATGTTTCATTTCGCATTATTCAATTTTTTGTAAGCTCTATTAATTATTGTATATTGAATTACATCAATTAATGCAGTTTTAGCGGTGAACATTAATTGTTTAAACTTAAATTTTTAGGCATTAATATTTTAAGAAAATATCAGTGGTTTGTGTTTTTAATACTATAAAGTGTTAGTATTAAGAGACCACTGATATTATTCTGCTGATAAAAAGTTTAAAACTTCTTAAAGCAGTTACTCCTGAGCTTCGGGAGTGAGCTGTTTTTTCGGACTCGGAGGCAGCAGTATAATTCCTATATTAAAAAAGCCTCCTGATTCAGAATCGAATTTGTGTTTGCTGCCGGCCAGATCTTCAAACTGATACATACGCATGGTGCTGATTCCTCCCGAAGCTTCAATCAATAAAGTTTTTGTAAGCTGGTAATTAACAAACGGGCCTATGTTGGCTCGTGCATAATTGAACCGGTCCATTTCAGTATCACTTGAAAAACTTTTTGAGCTTGCATTAAAGTTCGCCCCGTTTACTGCTGCCCTGAAACCAAGCCCGATTTTGTTCTCCGGGCCGGTCTGGTAAACGTAATTGGCAAATATCGGCAGATAGATATTCAATGCATGCCTGTCTTTTTTGTATTGGTACTGAATACTTGGAAACAGCAGCGGTTTTCCAAACCGCATGGTATATATTAATCCTGCCCCTCCAATTACATTATCGTTAAATTTCTTGGTAACCATGGCATTTCCCTGAACAATAAAATCATGCCAGGAAAGTTTATCTTTAAAATCACTGGCCAGTGTTGGAGAGAGGCGGCCTATGAATGTCCATTTTTCATTAAACCGGTAAATGTAGGTAAAGGAATAACTTATTTTATGAAATGTCATCTCGTTTTTTGAAGATAGGGCATCATTGTAAATGGCAGTTTCTACAATTCCGTACTGAAGCCCGTTAACTAAAATAGTTTTCTTGTCCTGGAGCATTTTAGGAAAACTTACAAAGGCACCTGCTTCGCTGAAAGCGGCTTTATTTCCGCCGGCATCATCTTTGAATTTCACTTTGGGATAACTTAAGAATTCTAATCCTGCAAGTTTTAGGTCTTGTGCCCTGCTCTGAAAACAGAGCAGTAACAGACTTATCGATACTATTTGTTTTATTGACTTTGTCATATTGTTATTCATTATTAATATATTTCACAGCTGTATAACAGCATGCTGTAAACTCATTGTTTATTAGAAATTCCTATCGGGATGTTTTGAATTTGATTTGAACCGCACTATCAATTTTTCTACAATCATATATACAGCAGGAACAAGAAACAGCGTGAGTAAAAAAGAACTTGTAAGTCCCCCGATCAGAACCCATGCCATCCCGTTTTTGAATTCAGAACCTGGACTTTGAGAAAGTGCCAGGGGAAGCATTCCTAATATCATTGCGAAAGTTGTCATAATAATTGGACGAAGCCTTTCTTTCCCTGCCTCTATTAAGGCCTCTTTGGCGCTGAAGCCTTTCTCTTTAAGATGATTGGCAAAGTCCACGATAAGAATGCCATTTTTAGTTACAAGTCCCAACAGCATAATTATTCCTATAATAGTAAAAATGGTCAGCTGGTTCATTGTCAGGGCTATGGCAAGCAGCGCTCCAATCAGGGCTACAGGCACCGAAAAAATAACCACAAAAGGGTAGACCAGACTTTCATAAAGACTTACCATTACCATATATACAAGAAGTATGGCTATGATCAATGCAATACCTAAACTCATAAAGGCATCTTTTTGATTTTTGGAGTCCCCTTGAAAATCCACTTCGATACCGGCAGGATAGCCAGCCTTATGCACAGCTGCCTGAATATCCTGTACAATGGTTCCCGAAGGACGTCCAACGGCTGCGGAAGTTATTGTTATAGAATTTTGTCTGTCACTTCTCTGCAGGATCGACTGTCCCACTACTTCTTCTACATCAGCAACCTGCCAGAGTTTTATTAACTGCCCCTTACTGCCGTTTAGAGAAAGATTTCTGATCGCTTCAATATCCTGCTTGTCGGTCTGGCTGATTTCTACATTTATTTTATAGATATTATCTCCCTGCATGAATTCTGTATCGTCATTTCCGTTAAAGGCCAGCTGGATGCTCTGGGCAACGTCAGGAAGAGTAAGTCCCAGTTTTGCTATGCGATCTCTCTGCGGAGTTATTTTAATCTGTTTTACAGTTCCTTTGGTGCTGTAACGCACGTAATCAGTCCCAGCTGTCTGCATTACAACTTGTTTAATTTTTGCGGCTGCGCTGTAAAGACTGTTAATATCGGTTCCTTTTACAACAACCTGGATCGGTGCATTTACACCTCCTGTGATGCTTGTTGGAATTACAGTTACCTGAAGTCCTGGTATCTTCTCAATTTCATTTCTGGCCGTGACTCCAAATTGATCCGCTGTAAAATCACGTTTAGTTTTATCAATGAGCGTTACTGAAAGTTCCGCAAGGTTTTCGCCGTCCCCTTTTGCTCCTGTCTGGGTTCCGACCAGCGTATAAACATTTTTGACCTCTGGGTGTTTCAGCATCAGCTGCTCGGCCTGCTTTACAAGGAGGTTAGTCTGGCGAATCGGGGTATCTGCAGCTGTTTCCAATTGTATGGCCAGTTCGCCACGGTCGCTGTCCCCCGCAAAAGATGATCCTATAAATCCTGAAGGAACAAGAGAAACGGAACCGGCAATTAATAATATAACCAGTATAAATAGATAACGTTTGTTTTGCAGCACCCATTTCAGAAGCTCACCATAGGTGTTTTTAAAATTTTCAAGCAGATTCTCAAAACCAAGGATTATGCGTCCCCATAATGTCTGCTTTGTCAGATGTTCGAGTCGGGCAAAGCGTGAAGCCATCAGCGGTGTTAAAGTGAAGGCTACCAATAAACTCATTAGTGTGGAAACCACCACCACAACAGCAAATTCTCGTAGTATTCCTCCGATAAGACCTCCTGCAAAAGCCATTGGCAGGAACACCACTACGTCTACAAGTGTAATGGCCAGAGCTGTAAATCCAATTTCATTACGGCCGTCAAGTGCTGCTTGTTCTTTTTTCTTGCCCATTTCCATATGTCGGAAGATATTTTCCAAAACCACTATACTGTCATCCACCAGGATTCCAATCACTAATGAAAGTGCTAAGAGGGTCATAAGATTTAATGAAAATCCCATAGCGTACATGACAATGAATGTAGGGATCATCGCTGAGGGTATAGCGACCATTACAAAGAAGGAACTTCGCAGACTGTGCAGAAACAGCAGCATGACCAGACCAACAATGATCACGGCCATAAACAGGTCATGCATCACTGCATCTGCCGAACTGAGCGTATATATGGACTGATCTGAAGCAATCTCATAATTAAATCCTTGTGCTTTATAAGTTTTTTTTAGCTCATTGAGCTTGTCTTTTACCTGCTGGCTTACATCTACGGCATTCGCATCATTGGTTTTGAATATCTGTATGCCGACTCCCGGTTTATTATTCATACGGTTCAGCGTAGTTGTTTTCTGCTGCGCATCGCTAACTGCCGCTACATCAGATAGTAATACACGGCTTCCCGAACCATTGTCCTTGAGTACAATCTCCGATAATGGACTTACCTGCTTATAGTCGCCGTTGATGGTAATGGATAAATTCTCTTTTTCACCCGATATGTTTCCTCCGGGTATGGAAATACTGTTGGCAGCAACAGTCTGAAAAACTTGTTTTGCAGATAGGCCATACATTTGGAGTTTACTGTTATCCAGCAGAATTTTTATTTCTCTTGGCTGTCCACCTATGATATTGATCTGACCTACACCCTTTACACTGCTCAGCTTTGGCTTTATGTCCTTGTCAATTAAAAGATAGAGGTCCTTTGAAGAGATGTTCCCTGTTGCAGAAATATTCAATATGGCAAAATTATCGGTGCTCAGACGGTTGACCACAGGGTCATCAATGTTATCGGGCAGTGTAGATTTTATTTGATTGATAGCTCTTTCAATGTCCTGCTGCGCCTGGACATCTGAAACCCCAGATTTCAGGGCAACCTGAATCGAAGATACATTTTGAAGTGAGCTTGAGGTTACCCTGTCAATTCCTTCTACAGTACTTACTGCTTCTTCAATTGGTTTGGAAATTTTATTTTGGATTTCCTCAGGGGATGCCCCGGGAAGCACAGTTCTAATACTGATATTACCTGTTTCAAAGGTAGGCAGCAGATTGTAATTCAGGCTGGTGTAACCTAAAATCCCAAAGAGTATAAGCGCTGTAAACGCGGTAATTATAAGCAGGGGACGTTTTATGGATAGTTCTGTTAATGTCATTGCTGATATTATTTTATAATGTTTATAGTACTGCCTGCTCGTAAATTAATCTGGCCGGTGGTAATAACTCTGTCACCTTCGTTTAAACCTGAAAGTACTTCAACAAGGTCGTTTTGTATAATGCCCGTTTTAATTATTTTAGTGACGGCTTTTCCATTACTTTCAATAAATACATAGGGGTCTTTGCTGTCATTGATAAGTGAAGATTTAGGAATCTGCAAGGCTTCTTTTTTAGAAACAATGTTAAATGAAACTTGGACATCTGTACCTCCTTTAAGCAGAATGCCTTTTTTCTCTGAGATAAGTAGATCTATTTGATAATTGTGATTGCTGTCAGACACTGAGCTGATATAATTAATTTTTCCCTTGAAGGTTTCTTCTCCGAACAAGGGCGAGGTAATTACAGCTGATTCTCCAGTTTTTAATTTATAGCTCATCTGCTGATCTACAAAAACGGTAACTTTAACTGCTGCCGTATTGCTTATAGTTGCAATAGGGCTGCCGGGGCTGACAAACTCCCCCTGTTTAATCATATGGGCGGAGACTGCGCCGCTCAGAGGCGAAATGATTATGGAGTTTCGGATCTGCTGCTGGATCAGCCGTATCTGTATTTCTGAATTTTCAAGTTTATTTACAGCGTTATCGAATTCATTTTTAGCAGTGAGCATATTTACCTGAAGTCCGGCATTGTTTTCAAAGAGATCTCTGGCGCGGTTGTAATCGTCAAGTTTTTTGGTCTTGTTAATCGCTGCAAGGTTTCTTTCTATCTGTGCATTTTTTAAATTTATTTGCAGTATGCGTGTATCAAGCCTCCCGATAACCTGTCCCTTCTTTAACTCCTTGCCCAGATATAAATCCAACAGGGCGATCATACCGCTGTTTTGTGCATACAGCATGACCTGGTCCAAAGGCTCAATTGTTGCGGGATATTGATCATTGGTTTTCAAAGGGGAGATCTTTGCAGTCATAACTGATACGGCCACAGGGATATCTGTCCTGTCCACGGGTCTGGCGGACTCATTGATTTTCTTTTTGTTGCCTGCAAGGACAATAATTATAGGTAAAATTACCACTAAGCAGAACGATGCCAGTATAATCAAATTCCTTTTTTTTTGATTTGGATTTTTCATACGTTGTAGATTTAATTTTCTGTAATAAATTGTATTTAAAGTTTAACGGATCTGGCTCATAAAGCTTAGAAGCGATCCTTTTGATTTTTGGTAATCCATCTGGCTGATCATAAGATTGTATAAACTATTGATGTAATTACTTTGGGATTCCTTATATGCCAGATCGTCATTAAGGTAGTCTGTGAGATTTGTAACCCCTCTCTGGTATTGATAATCGGTGACATCCAGTAATTTTTTTGCCAGCACCATATTATCCTTACTGCTCATGTAAGAGCTGTACGCAGTGCCCATCGCTGTTTTTGCATTGTCAAAACGTAATTCCAAGTTTTGTTTATTGATTTTAAAATTCAGCTCTTCATTTTTAAGTTTTAACTTTTCTTCCTGAACTTCGCTTTTTCGTTTAAAACCGCTGAAAATTGGTACATTAAGCGAAAGACCTACATAAGAGAAAGCACTCCAATTGTTAAAACTGTTGGAAAAATCATTATTCAGCGCCTGCTGTCCAAAACGCCCCACTGCAGATAAAGTGGGAATAAAAGAAGCTTGTTTGGTCTTCAGGCTGTATTTCTGAAGTTCCAGTGACTGTTCACCTATCGCGGTTTCGGTCAGATTATCCAATACTAGATTTTCATCAAAATTTCCCGCGGCCAGAAGCTCATAGTTAACGGTAGGAACTATATCAAAATTCTCTTCTGCATCCATACCCATGGAATTTTTCAGTATGTTCAGGGCCAGTATTTCTTTGGTTTGCGAATCTTGGATCTGATAGGTTGTCGTATTGAGGTTTACCTGTACTCTGTCAACATCTTTTTCCAGTACTGTTCCTTTCTCGTATTGATATCGAAGTACTTTAACCATCTGTTCATATTTCTGCTGGTTGGATTTGAGTATGTGCAGTTTTTCTCTGTATATTAATACCTGGTAGTAAGCTGTTCCGGTATTATAAATCAATAATTCCTGATTTTGTTTCTGCTGCAGAACACTTATCTCAGCATAGGGCTTGGCGGCTTTGATCCCGGTTATTTTAGATTGGTCATAAATGATCTGCTTTACATCTACGGCTGTGTTGGTATTATACTTGGTGCCAAAAGTAATTTCTGATGGATCCGGGCCCAGGATTCCAGCAGGCAGCACATTGGTCTGGAGCTGAATGTTATTGAGCATAGTGGCAGAACCAGATACCTGGGGAAGATATTCCGAAAGGCTCTGCCATGATTTTGCTTTTGCTATGGCAACATTATTTTGCTGCACAAAAAGAGAAGGATGATTCTTTAATGTATAATCAATACATTGCTGCAATGTAAATTCTTTCTGCGCATGGACCTTAAAGGCAAGAAATAAGATTAAAATTTGTTTTTTCATTATCATTTTTTTTCGTAGAAGCATTAATTTTGATGCAAATTAAACGTTGCTCAAGCAGTGGTAAAAGCGCTTTCTGCTCTAAACGGGCAAAATTTGAAGTGAAGCGGGCGGGATATAGTTTAGTGGAAATCATGCTCAGAGACCCTGAAGATTTCAGATAAAGCTCAAGATTAACGCTGTGTTCTTTTCGAGATTGGTTTTGGTTGGTTGAGAATTCATTTTGCCTGTTTTAAGACTGCCACGGGAGCAGGGCGGGAGTAATGTTATAAATTTGTAATAGTTAAAGTGTTTTTAAAATAAAAAATAGAAACTGTTATGCCCTTAATTTTAAATGTGAAAAAAAACATGCAGTTCCAAAAGATTGACTGGAAACTCGGAGCGCTTTCATCTATTCTTTTCTCCATGATAGCATTCTCATTGTTTCTTATCAGAATGGATGAGATTCGATGGAATGACACACTGCTTGTTGTGACATTTACATTTTTATATTGCTTTTTATGCTGGCTGATCCACAGCTCCCTTTTAAAAAGGAACAATCAATTAAAATTTGACAATAAGCAGAAAAGATATGCTGCGCTGAGCATTATGGCAGCTGGTTTTTTAATTTTTGGATTTGATCTGATCTGCGGTTTTTTTTCAGATAGAATTATCTTATTTAATCAATTCTCTTATCAGATTCACGGTCCTAAAAAATATTTTGGGATGCTTTTGAGAGCAGAACTCCTTAGCTGCCTGTATTATTTTATTTTGTATTATACACATATCCTGCGCGAAAAACAGCAGCATGCAATAGAAATTGCAAAATTGAAACAGGCGCAATTGGAAGCTAATCTGTCTTCTTTAAAGGAACAGCTGAGCCCGCATTTCCTATTCAACACACTCAGTACACTCAGTACACTGACTCGGGAAGAAAATGTAAAAAATTATGTATCGGAATTAGCCAGTGTATACCGGTATGTTGTACTCTACGAAAAGAAAAATAAAGCTTCATTGAAAGAAGAGCTTAAATTTATCGAATCATATCTTTATATTTTAAAGACAAGAATGGAAAATACTATTATGATCTGTATAAACGTAGATGAAAATATGAAAAAGACAGTTCTGCCTCCTTTAACGCTGCAGCTTCTGATCGAAAATGCAATCAAGCATAATATTGCCTCTATGGCAAGACCCCTTAAGATTGATATTTACATTAAGGATGAAGAATTTTTGGTTGTATCCAATAATTTTCAGCCTAAGATTTCAGTACAGCATTCTACAGGAATTGGTTTGGATAATATCATGCAGCGTTATAATTTGCTGTTTAGCCGTGATATACATATAATAAACAATGCCAATGAGTTTACTGTAATGCTCCCAATTATAAGACCATGAAAATACTAATTATAGAAGATGAAATAAAAACGGCCAAGGAACTGCAGAGAATCCTGCTTTGCTTTAAGGGCTTTGATATCGAGATTTTAGCAATTATAGACAGCGTTGAGGAGAGCCTGCTGTACCTTAATAACAACCCGCACCCGGATCTTATATTCTCTGATATTCAGCTGGCTGATGGTTTATGTTTTGAAATATTCAATAAAATTTCCGTCAAGAGCCCTGTTATATTCTGCACTGCTTTTGACAGTTATATGATGGAGGCATTTGATGTCAACGCAGTAAGCTACATTTTGAAACCTGTCTCGGTTCAGAGTGTAGAGGCAGCTCTGCAGAAATTCAGACTTATGCAGGAAGCCTTTGAACCGGAAAAAGCAGCCCGCACTATAAGTGCACTTGGACAGCAGATGAAGTCTAATTATAAAATAACACTTCTGGTTGAACAGCGTGAAAGAATTGTACCTTTAAAAGTAAATGATATAGCTTTTTTTTACCTTGATAAGAAAAATGTGGTAAAGATTACGACATTAAACAGCCAGCGCTATTTTATGGCCTCCAGTTTAGATGAGGTGGAAGGTACTATTAGCCATCAGCAGTTTTACAGAGCAAACCGCCAGTTCCTCATTAACAGGGATGCTGTTGAATCAGTAGAGCGGTATTTTTCAAGAAAACTGGTAGCTAAGTTATCTGCTGAAGTACCGGAGATTATTATAATCAGCAAGGCAAAAGCCAGTGATTTTCTCAGATGGCTTGAGGGAGGGTTTGAAGCTGGATAATTAAATTTATAAATTTAGATTTTCTAATCAAAGTTCAGCAGATAATCTATTTTTTAAAATTATGCAGGAAGTTATCGGCATTGGGTTTATGCTGTATTTTTGCTGACCCGGACAAAAAATAAAAACCTTTTTTCAAATGCGCAATGAAAACTTTAAGCTGCTTATATGATCAATGAAAATGAATTAAAAGAAGGAATAATTGAACATTAAAATGGGATGATCGAATTGAGCAGGTTTTACTTTAATTGCTATGAATGCTTCGTTTGGAAAAACGAATATAGTTTTTTGAGCGATAAATAATGGATGTTTTTCGGATTTATTTAAATTTTTGGTTTAATATATTTTCCGATATTTAAACGGGTAGAAAAAACAAATGGTATCCTGCAGCCAATTTGAACATCGAATCAGCAGGTCTTGGTTTTGCTGATTATTGGTTGTTCTTTGAAACGATTTACCAAGCTTGCTGTGGTAGATTGTAACTATTTGTTTTTAAGTAATTTTTGATAATGTGGGGTTTTATAGTGCGGAGGAAGAGGTTCCGCTTTGAAATAAAGTGCCCCCTAGTAAATACTAGACTTTATCTGTTATTTGTAAGCAGGCATATAAAAAAGTGTACCTCGAATTTTATCCGATTCTTTAGGCAAATATTAGCTAGTTTTCTTTTATTTGTATAAGATTCGAACCTAAGCTCTTGACCAATTGATTTTGCTGGATTTGATGTTTTCAAAAACACCACGTGCCACGATTTTACCACAAAACTTATAACCGTAATTTTATAATATTCTTCAACTATAAAATTCATTTTTACTCTACCCTTAACAGGATAATTGTCGAATCGTTTTATGAATAATATTCAAATTTGAGCCAATATATGTATTATTTTATTTCATATTCGCTTATTGATTTTCTTTTGAGCTACTCTAATGAATGAGTTGCCACTATTTTGATTCTGCCAACTACCAATTGCTTTTTGTATTAAGGACTTAAAATTATTTAAATTCACAGTTCTGTTCGAAATCATCATATTTTTTACACAATATAAAGAATGTTAAAAGTTAGTACACGTTGATTCTTATTTTTATATTTGTAAAAAATAAGCAAATTTTAAATTAAGCGTTATGATCGAAGAATTTAGTTTTGGAAATATGTGCTCATTCAAAGAGATCCAAACTTTAAATATGACAGCGGCTAAAATTAAATCCAGTAATTCACTTTTAGATGAACAAAATGTGATTCCGATTAAGGAGAATTTATCCTTGTTAAAATCTAAAGCTATTTATGGGGCTAATGCTAGTGGAAAAAGCAATGTTATTCGTGGTTTGGTCACTTTTATGAGGATTATTAAAAACTCTGTCAAAGATGAAAGGTCTTTGGAATTTATTGATTCTTTTGAATTATCAACAGAAACAATGAATGAACCTACATTTTTTCAGATGATCTTAAGAATTGGAAATGTAAGATATAGATACGGTTTTGAAGCGGATGATTCATCGATTAAAAGTGAATGGCTTTTTTCAACACCAAATATTCGAGAACAAAATTTATTCATTAGAGAAAACAATAAGATTTTAGAAATTAATCAGAAGCATTTTGAAGAGGGTTTTAAACTTCTTTCTTTAATGGAGGATTTCAAGGATTCTGATGACGGTGAAATCTTTAGGAAAAACTCATTATTTTTATCTTCCCTCGCATCTTTCGGATTTGGTAAACTATCAAAAAAAATTATTAAAACAATTAACTCAATTTCGGTAATTAGTGGTTTAGGCCATCAAGGAATGTATGCTATGGCAGGTGAATCATTGGAAGATCTTGATCAGAAAAAATTTGTTTTAAATTTTTTGAAAAACGCTGATGTTGGAATTCAGGATTTAGAGACTATCGATCTTTCTAGTGAAGAATTTTCTGGTCATATTAACGACGGTTTAGCAAAAGGTTTAACAAATAGAAAACTTATTTTATCTCACAGAACTCGTTATAATAAGCAATTAAAAAAAGATGGTAATGCTTCTTTTTCTTTTTTGTTGCAAGAGTCAGAGGGGACAAGAAAAATGTTTGAATTAAGTCCTTTTATCTATAGATCTTTGAAAGAAGGCACTACTTTAGTAATTGATGAGTTTGATTCAAGATTTCACCCTTTATTGACAAAAAAAATTGTTGAATTATTTAACTCAAATGAAAATTCAAAAGCCCAGCTTATCTTTACAACACATGATACTAACTTACTATCTTCAGAAATATTGAGAAGAGATCAAATTGATTTTGTTGAAAAAGACAAATACGGTGCAAGTCATTTATATACTCTTGTAGAAATTAAAGGCATTAGAAATAATGCCTCATTCGAAAAAGATTATATTCATGGTAAATATGGCGCAATTCCATTTTTAGGTAATTTTTCTAACTTAATAAATTTTGAATAATGCCTAGAGCAACTCGTGCAATAAAAATTACGGATAAAGAAAAAGCATGGAATAAAAAAGCTAAGGCATCTAGTTATAAAATAGATACTATTCCAGAAAATAAAACAATTTTGATTGTTTGCGAAGGGCAAACGGAAAAATTATATTTTGAGTCTTTTCCTGTTCTTGGATTGAGTGTTACAGCCATTGATTTAAAAGGGCAGTCAAAAATGAAACTTATTGAATCGACCGAAGAAATTATTGAAAGGTCTGAATATAAATACGATGGAGTTTGGTGCGTGTTTGATATGGATGTCAAGCGTGGAGCTGATGAATTTTCAGACTTTGATAATGCAATAAATAAGGGAAATCAATTAGGATACAACATTGCATATTCAAATGATTCTTTTGAATTATGGTTCTATTTACATTATGAATATACTGATGCAGAACATTTAAGAAACTTTTATTATGATGAGTTAGGAAAAAGATTTAATCTTAATTACGTTAAGGATGGAAAAAAACATAATTTTTGTTTAACGCTCTATAATATATTGATCGAAGACAAGAAATCGTCACAGGATAAAGCTATAGAGAGGGCTAGAAAACTATTTGAAAAAGTAAAGGATTTGCCATTTCATAAACAGAACCCAGTAACAAAAGTATTTAAATTAGTCGAGGAACTAAATAAAAATTTAAGACGTTAAAAATGAATGATATATACCATTATCCACCAGATCTTTTTGATTTAATAGTCCAAACAATCCCGTTACTAAATAAGTCTAAGAAAGCTGTTTTAACATTTTTTAATGGTGCAGGGGTTGAGATTGCATTATATAATGATTTATCTAAGACTTTACAGACGAATCCTGACTCAATATCTAAGTATGACATTTGCAGAACAATACTTGAAAGAATAAATCAAAATTCCGAAAAATATTTAAGGCAAAGAAGGGAACTTTTAAAAAGAATTACAGAGTTTGAAGCATTTTCTACTTGTTGGGAAAATGATCAGTTTAAAGCAAAAGGATTAGTTGCTGAAATTCAAAAAGTAATTAATGTCAAAGATTCTTTTACAAGAATGAAACAGGAAAAGGAGAACGAACAAAATTTAAGAAAGAAAGAATATCAAAATAAGGTTGATGAAATTCAAAGAAAAAAAGATAAGCTGGAACTTATAAAAAAAGAGTTTTATTCTCTTTTTTCAGAAACAAATCCGCATAAAAGAGGTAAATTATTAGAAGTTGTTCTTGGCAATTATTTTAAAGCTTTTGGAATATTGGTAAAGGAGGACTTTAGGAGAACAGGAGAAAATGGTGAAGGAGTAATTGAACAAATAGATGGTATTATAGAAATAGATCATCAAATTTATTTTGTTGAAATGAAATGGAAAAAGGATCCAATTAGCAATAGCGATGTTTATCAGCATTTAGGAAGAATTAATTATCGTGCTAATGCCCGCGGAATTTTTATCTCGGAATCAGGTTATACTCCATCAGCAATTGCTGCAGCAAAAGAATCACTAGTTAGTAATACATTTGTAATGTTTGATTTAGAAGAGTTTGTTAGGATTCTTGAGTTAGAGATTGATTATCCGGAATATTTACGCTCAAAAATTCAAAGTGCAATAATAGAAAAGAATCCATATAAAAGAAATTAAGATAATGCTTAACATGAAACCGTCGGCTGGAGTTTTTAACCGAACGAATAAATGAAGTAGTTATTCAGTAAACAACATTAGCGGGTTTATAGGGCTAAATAGAAAAGGAATAAAAAAGAAAATTTCTTCTTTATCTAATTCATATCGATAGCAGAATTTGAACCTGTTAAACAGAAAAAAAGCAAAATAAAAAGCGTATACAGTTTCGAACCTAAGCTTGTTAACCCTTGATTTTGCTGAGTTTTTTGTTCACCAAAAAGCAATGTGCCACGATTTTGCCACAAAACTCCAACTGGTCGTATTTTGGATGATTTTTGGTATAGTAATGTTTCGAACTTAAGGTTTTAAGCCGTTGTTGTACAGTGTTTTAAATTTGTTAATAAAAGTGATGCACCGATTCTGCACCCAAGTTCAGATTATTTATTAATCCAAAATTATATATTCCAAAAAATGTTTTCATAGAGTTTCGAACATAGACTCTTTAGACCTTGATTTATTAGGTTTTCTATTTTTTAAAAACACAATCTGTCTCGATTTTGTCATGAAAATCAAAAAAATGTCACATTTCTATCCTCATGTCCTTTTGCTAAACAAAAAGTCCTTCACGTTTAATTTCTTGAAATGAATAAATGGGAATTTCTATTTCATGCAAATATTTTACTGGCAATTGATATGATGAAATCACAATTGGAGAAACAATATATCCTTTCAGATCTAGATTTACTTTTGTAGAAAGTTGTTCCAAATTATTAGATATAAATTCACCTCTTTTAACATGCTTTGGTAACTGCTTTTCAAGATAGTTTTTAGAATCAAAATGAAAATCATACATAACTTTAGCCTGTTTGGTATTTTTACATTCAATCAAATAAACTATCTTTTTAGAGCTATCAATAGCTAAAATATCAATGTCTCCATAGTCTCTATCAGCATTAGGGAAAACACTTTTTCTTATTCTAATTTCATTTTCTATAACTTGCAGTGAGGTATTTTTAAACCAATTTAAAACTTTATTTCTAAATTCATTTGATTTTATATTTAATCGCTCATTTATTAGTGCGGTTATATTTGAGTTTTGAATTTCGTCAACCTTTAACGTTCCATTATAAAAAATTGCCTTTAAATTATCCGAAGCCATTATCAAGTGTCTTGCGCTCCAAATAAGGATCTCCGAATCTCCATCTTTTAATCGTATTATTGGTCTCCGGATGTATGACAGTTTTCTATTAAATCGCCAAATCCACGTCTCTTTAGCATGAAGTCCTTCTGGCACATTTTCTATTTTACCTCTAGATTCTAATTGGATAAAAGATAGAAATGCTAATATTTCTGTTTTTGACAGGTTTGAATTTGAGGTTACTAAATCTATGAAATTATTTTCGGTGCAACAGCACCAAGAACTTTCTTTCGAATAGCAGTAATTTGCCAAGAACTCAGCAATCATGCCAATTTGATAAAAATCTATCCCTAAATCTTTTTCAAAAGCATTTGTAATTTTGTCGTAGTAAGCTTCTTTTTCTATATCAATTTCGGAATTTTGTTCATCGGTTTGAAAGTGACTATCGAAATCTTCATTAACACCTTGAATCTCATCTAAAATTATTGATTCTTTATAACTTGCCAAAATTGTGTCGTGAAAATCGTGATTCATCCCTAATCGCCCTGATGATAGCAATCCCATGTCTGGATTATCTATTCCCAAGACTATACTATCTTTGGTAGTTCCATAAAAGATGATCTCATTAATTAAAGCTAATAAAAAATCAACATCATCAATATTTACTTTTTTGGTGCCTGCAGGACATTCCGCTACGACATATTCTATTAAACTTCGTAAAGAATGTGAAGCTTTTACCACATTGCTGTAATCCTCGCTATATTCCTTAATAACATCTTGATACTTTTCAAAGCATTTGATTCGCGCCGGCAAATCTAAATCCCAGTTGCTAGAGCTTTGGATAATGGCTTCATGTCTTAACATTAAATCGACAAGAAGTTCTTTTGCATTATAATTATTTAGACATTTTTTTAACTTAGAAGTTAATGTATTTATCAATTCAGTTAAGAAGGGGACCTTATGGATATCGTTAATTTTTTCAGGAACCTGATATGAAAGATTCATCCATTTAATTTGACTCTCAAGCACCACGGAGACGTCAGCATCTTGGATATATCTTGGTTTAGGAATAAATCTATCAAATCTTTTGTAATCATTTGCTTTATGAGAGGTCAGCAGCATTTTTTTACTGCTGAGAGGCATTTGAGAAGCTAATAATGTCTCTCTTTCTTCTTGACTAAATTCTATTAGTCCATAACGGCGCTGTAAAACAGTGAATGATTTTAGGATAGTATCCATTAAAATTCGTTCTCCATGGTTATCCTTTCGATGTAAAGCGGAAAATATTTCAATAGGAATTTTTAGTTTTATTTTTCTCAAGTACGAATCAACTTCAAATTTTATATTAATTTTTACGCCCTTTTCAATCTCAATACCAGATGTCAGAAAAGAATTTAGACCTTCATCAAATGACAATATAAATTCAATTGGAAGATTGCCTAGATTTGTCAGATATGGACTTAAAGTATGTGCAAATTCATTCAGCCAATAAATCATAGATTCTATAAAATTGCTGCCTACTGTACCAACACTCTCATCATGGCTAAACCAAATTGGAAAACTATAAGCTTCTAAAACTTTGCGTAATTTTCTGCTGAATATTTCTTCAGACACATAAATTGGCGCGTAATCTTTCGTTTTGATGACTGGTAGATGCCTAACTTTAGCTTCTGAATTATCTCCGATTTTATTTTCAACTTGCATTACAAAATGCTTATCATTTTTTTGTGCAGATTCGGCAATTATTTCCGCTTGAGTACTAAAATCAAAACACACCATATTTGGAGCTGCATCATCTGTCGGAAAAAAAGAGTCATGATTTCTTTTATACCATTGAAAATATGTTAATATAGAAAACATAGGCATCATTTTTAGATTAGCTTTGTCCGCTCTTTCTTCTGCTTTGGCATATTTCCATAAAGTTAATTCGTCTGGTTTCCAATGATTGAAAATACGCTCAAGATCAAAAAAGCTAAGTGCAATTTGATATTTGGTTTCTTTTAAATATTCTAGAGGATAAGAATGGAATTCATCTAGCTCGTAACCTGCGAAGATTGTCACAGAAAGAAATTCGGTTTCTTCGTTATTTATGTTCTTTTTAGCTAAAGCAATAGTTGAATCTGCCCTTTCCTTTAAGTCATCATCTTGATGTTCGGAAATAAATCTTACATAGGCATATTTGTTGGAATCCATCTGCCATAATGATTCATAGTTTTTCAATTGTAAACCCAAATCAACACTATCCCACATAATATTGAGATATTTATGCGACTCGTTTAACACCATTTTTTCATAGCATGAATTTAAAACTTCAATCTGGCCTTTCAGTTTTATCTGCTTTCTAATAAAAATGTTTAGACTGTACATCTGTGCAGAAGGCAATGCTAAATAAAATTTATCTTCATACTTTAAAAAGGGTTTTTTTACTAATACTGTAGCTTCCGTTTTGTTTTTAATCAGTTCCTGTTGGGTGGTTGCAAAATGCTGTATGACATCTTGCTCAATATGCAGTCTTTTATAAATTTCCTCAATGTCTTCTCTTGTAAACTCAAACAAGCCTTTATGATTATTAACGAAGCTACTTTCTGGAAAATAAATTTCACCTCTCCAATCATCTTCAAATAGATATCTTTTAAGCTCCATACGCTCAGCAATCATGTTGTGAATATAAAGCATAAAATATACTCCCTCACGAATTGTTATTTTCAATTCTTCAGATAAATCAGTTTCCCAGACAAAAATCGAATTAAAGAGTAACTGGTTAATTTGTGTACTGTCTTTAGCTATTCCAGGAAATACGATATTGTTGCCATTGAAAAACATAAAATTTTCCGTCCCACATGATTCGGCAGGGTCTTCTCTATAATCATGAGCATAGTCTTTGCCAATTAATCGCTTAACAGAATTATAATCTATTTCTCTACCACCTGTTTCAAAGTTTGAGCAAATTAAATCTTGAATGCTTTCCAATCGGATGAGTTTAGATTGGTTTATTGGTAATAACTGAATTAAAGAAATCATCTTCAATAATTCAGATGCATCGTGTGTTTTGAGGTAGTTTTGAAAAGTATCTGTCGAAGATGTCGAATTTGAATTTATACAACACTTTTTATATTTTTGGCCACTTCCACATGGACATAAATCATTTCTTCCAATCTTCATTCTGATTGTATTAGTTAGCTCATAAATTTACAATAAAAAATGATATTTACATACCATTCGAACCTATACTCTGTAGATCTTGATTTTGCTAATATTTTAATTTCTTAAAAAGCAATGTGCCACAATTCTGTCACAAAAACTTTTTCTTGGTTAATTTCGTGAAGAATCGCTTAAGTTTTGTGTCGCGATAATTATATCAATTTAGATTTTAATTAGAGTTATAATCCTAATTGTCCGATTAAAAATGGTGTTTTTTTTCTGATTTTAGTTGAAAAAATATCTCTACAAAATTTTTTATAATTGTTTAATATCGAAAGTAGTTAATTTAAAAGTCCGATGACGTAATATTCTATCTATCTTTTTTTTCGTATTCAAGTAATGTGAAGATTAAAGAGTTGGCAAGAGAATTTAATCTTCTAATTAATTTATTAATAATTTTTAGATTAATATTAAACCTTCTTTTTTTGTTGCGCTACATCTTTCGAGGTTATATCAATAGTAACATCATATTCTTTTAAATCTATATGTAGCACATCGCCACTTTCAGACGAATGAGGTATATCCGTTAAAACCACTCCTTTTCTTATAAATGCCGGCGTTTCTGACATTTCTTTTGTTTTATCAATATTTTTATGGAATTGATAATTAAACTCTTTAAGCCATTTTCTCCTTGCTTCGGCATTTAATCTCAAAGTAGTCTCTATTGTGGTATCAAAAAGTACATTTGCTTCATCACTGTTTTGGGCTAGATAAGAAGAAAAGCCCTTTACAATTTCAGAATTATTCATAATTTGACTGATGACATTGTGATTTTCTTCCATGTATTTTCGCAGAAGATGAAAGAATATTTCTCTATTGGTTGAAAATAGATTTTTACGGCCAATAAACTCTTTCAAATGCTTTTCCATAACGTTCTCTTTAAAGTCAGCCATTTCATTAGAAATAAGACTAAAATCAATGTCATAGTAATTATTCTCATTGCGGAAAAGTGGTAGGTCAAATGAATATATAGAAGAGCCATTGTAATTATCAGGCTCAAGATTTTCGAGTATATCAATTCTGCTTATTTCCCTATTAGAATAGTTTTGCAGAATACTTTTGATTTCTGAAACTTCTTTTTTTATGTGAAAGAATTCTGTATCTACCGTAGTATCATGGAGATAATTATTTATTTCGTCAATGTTTTTATCAGCTTCACCGAAGGAGATATAAGAATCAGTGCCGCAAAAGACAAGTGCTCCAAAGGAGCCTAATTGGAAATCATTCGATAGATATACTTTCTGAAAATTTTCAGCGGAAAAATCTGCAGGATAAAAATCTATAATTTCAAAAGAGTCATTTACTGAATGAAAATAGTATTTATCCGTTTCTCCATAAACTGGAAATGTGAATGAGTTTTCTTTAAACGGGAGTATGTATCCTTTTAAACGCATCAGTTATTTATAAATTTAAAATATTCACTTCTAATTGCACCAAAATTATCTCGTGGATTACCTCGAAAAGTGCTATATCCAATCGGGTCTTCAATGTTTAATTTTTTTTTAATAAGATTTCTGGTAAAATCATCATCTTTGAAGCTGTTTGGGATAATTATCTGTTTCACAGTGTTTTTTGTGAGCGGTATATTTTTGTCGAATATAATTTCGATACTTGAAGCCCTGTCATCCAAAATCGAATTACCTTTTTCCGAAATTAAAGTGTGATAATTAATAGCTTCAAACGCAAGTTCATTAAATTTTTTATTAACTTTTGGGCGTTGCGCTACATAATTATCATTAGTTTCGTAGAAAGTCTTTATCACTTTTTTTGCCCCGTTTAACGAGTTTTCAACTTCAAAGTCCAAAATTTTATTCTTAGGATGGAAAAAGGTTTCTTTCATGAGCGGCAGTCTCTCAAATGCACCACTGTCAAAAGGATAAATCTTGTAAATCTCATCTATCTCTTCAGCATTAAGTATAATACAAATCATATGCATGGCTGGATTTGTGGTCGCCAGGCTGTAATTTGTCCTATAGGATGGAATACCGTAGTAGGTGTATAAAAGATCTGAACTAAATACATCGCACATCTGTGGTATAAGGGCACCATTATCTAAAATGCTTCGGAACGCGAAAGCGTCACAGGTATGAAGAAGAGGAAGCGAAATAATACCATCAACATCAGTTATTAATGCTTCTTGAAATTTACTACTCATAGTTTGTACTAAAATTTGATTAAAATGATAAGCATATTCTCTAGTAGCTAAAATAAAACTAAATTGTTTAATATTAGTTAAATATCGTACAAAAACGATAAGTTTTAACATCTTTTAGTATTTATGTCGATTTTAATTCTAGGTCGGCTATTTTTTTTTAAGGAAGATTTACAGCTGCTTTTAGAAAAAACATCATGTTACTGATGTTAATAATGTCAATTTTCTTAAATTTGGACTGTTGATTTCAATAATACTTAAAAATATCATAAGATATTACATCATTTTAGAGGATGAAAATTAATAAATTAGTCATAAAAAATTTTAGAGGTTACGATATTCTTGATGTAGATTTTCTTTCCAATTTTAATCTTATAATTGGAGATAACGGTAGCGGAAAAACGGCACTTTTAGAGGCTCTGACTGTTGCAATGTCATCTTTTTTTCTTGGTATACGTAATGTTTATGCAAGAGGAATCAACAAAAATGATATCCGTATTGCGGCATTTGAATATTCTGAGGAATATCAGTTTCCGGTTGAGATAGAGTCTTGCGGTATAATCGATGGTACAGAACTATGCTGGCACAGATCTTTAAATGGGCTGAAGAACCGTACAACTTCTACTTACGCTAGGGAAGTAAGCGCCTATGCGGAGCATTTGCAGGATGCTATTTCAAGGGGAGAAAATGTCAATCTTCCTTTATTGGCCTATTATGCGACAGGTCGTTTATTTGATGAAGCTAAAGATAAGTCCTTAAAGAACGAGGAGGAAGCGAAAGTGCATATTGCTTCGCGTTTCAGGGCATATGATAAATGTTTAGAGTCTAAATCAACATATAAGCAGTTTCATAAATGGTTTAAGGCCAAAGAAATTTCTCGTATTCAAAAACGAAGCGAAGACATAGCTATGAAACTTGTGCAGGAAGCAGTTATTAATAATCTGCCAGACTGCAGAAACTTCTATTTTGAATTTGATCCTGATAAACCACAGGGGTTAAAAGTTGAATTTAACGATGGCAGGGTGCTGCCTTTCACGTACCTCAGTGATGGTACTAGAAACTTTTTTGCGCTGATTTCTGATATAGCCTATAAAGCAACAACATTAAACCCTCACTTACGAGAAAATGCTCTTATTGAGACTGAGGGTATTATTTTAATCGATGAGCTGGACTTGCATCTTCATCCTGAATGGCAGCGAAAAATTGTGAAAGCATTAAAGTCGACCTTTCCAAAAATCCAGTTTATCTGTACAACCCATTCGCCGTTTATTATACAGGAGACAGAAGAAAATGAGCTTTTAATCATACAAAATAATAGAATAAGAGAGAATAACAGCGGTGTAAATCTTAGTATTGAAGATATCGCAGAATTTCATCAGAAGGTGGACAATCCGCAATGGAGCAAAAAGCGTCAAGAACTTTATGAGATAGCACCGATTTACTATGAAGCAGTAAAAGATGGCACTTTAACTCAAGATTTAGAAGAGAAGTTCTTGGAAGCCGTCAAACCATTTACGCACGACACTGCCTTATTTTCTGTAATGAAAGAAGAAAAAATACTGCAGGATTTTTTACGAAATAAGAATGAGAGCAGTAGATAAAGGTGCGGCACCACGTGCCTACGCAAAATATAGTGAAGCCAGACATGATCTGGCTAAAAGGATTGGGTATTATTGTTCCTATTGCGAAATGGGCACCAATAATATGATTGAGGTGGAACATGTCCATCCGACACATCATGGAGGCAATGAACTTGACTGGGAAAATTTTCTTCTGTCCTGTAAATACTGCAATACTATAAAAGAAGCAAATAATACAAGTAGAACGGGATATTACTGGCCCGATATTGACAATACTGACTTGCTATATGATTATACACTCGATAACAGAGTTATAATGGTCAAAAACACTTTAAATCAGACTCAGCAGGATAATGCCGGCAGATTAATAACGCTTGTCGGGCTGGATAGGTATCCAGGAAATACGAATTTACCGACTGAAGCAGACACAAGATGGAGATTAAGAGATGAAATAAAGATTACTGCAATGTCATCCTACAATCGCTGGGTTCAGGTACGTAATTATTATGATAGTCCTTTTAGAAAAATGATGGTTGAGCAAATCGCAGAAACTTCATTAATCGGTTTTTATTCGCTCTGGTGTAAAATTTTTGAAGGAGAACAAGACGTCTTGAATGAGATTGATATTATTTGGACAGACCGTTATCATAATTATAAAGAGTCTGATCGCAATACAGGCGCTAGAATTGTTAGAGCGAATGGCCAGATTTGAAACTTTTATATCTGCTAGCGTTAGTTAATAATTTGAATTTTTCTCCAGTGGTCTGGAAAATATGGTGTTTTAAACCAGTAATGTGCAAGCATTCGCAGTTGCCAATGCACCGCTTTATCTGTTCTGTATTGAAAATTAAAATCATTTATTGAATTTAATGTTTTGGTTTTAAATTCCTGAAAATTTTCATCGAGAGTTAGATCTGCCTGGTAACCTTCATGGACTGAAACAGAAAATAATAACTCTTCTAAATCAAAATCCTTGTTTTTTATAAGGGCATTTTCTTTCGGTAAATTCCCGTGAGGGATAAACATCACTAATTCTATCTTATGCTTTTCAATGAATTCTTTATAATCATAATACTCCTGCTCCATATCCAAGAGAGCGACAAATTCCAATATCATAGACAGTAGGAAAGAAACATTATCAATATAATATGGTGGCTTTTTACGGGTTACGGTAAATTGAATTACATTTTTAATGTCATTTGCAGCATCGGGAAGGATATCATGTGTGTCTTTTCGGTATTGAATATAAACCATAACGTAACGCAAATAGTCTCTGGCTGCTTCATGAACATCAAATTTTATTAAAAGCTTTAGAACAGATAAGATGGTGTTTGAATGAATGTCAAGCAGAGGTTTCGCACTAATATTGTTATTGTCTAAAATTTTTATAAAAATATTCTTGTATGCAGTCAGCTCACCTTTTTGGACAATATCATCATAGTGAAATTCAATGTAAAAGCAGAGATAATGCAGATATTCCATCGTTCTCATGGGATATCCAATAGTCTCATATCTGCCTCCATTATCATGATGAAGGCCGTCTTTCATCAAAGCGATAGGAAGTGTTCTGTAAAAGTATAAGTCAAGAACTTTATCAGTATAAAATGAGTAGATCTGATTGAAGTACTTTAGAATTTTAGAATTGTCGTCAAAGCGGTTAATTAGGCACCAGTTCCAAAATTTAATAACAAGGTATGTAATATGTTTTTTAGCAATTTCAATGTTGTTAAAATCTTTAGAAGATGTGAAAATGATGAAAGCAATGAGCTTAAGGGATTCGAAAAATACTTTCCATTTTCTTGACAGCTCGTTGCCATAATCTTCTTTTGTAAATCTTGAAAATAGAAGATTCAGCAGCTGCAGGTATTCAGCAGAGACATTGTCAACAGTATCGAGATTTACAATGACTTTTTTGAATAAACGTACGCTTTCTTTATTGATTAGTAACTGCTCGTTAAATAAATATTGCGTAAAGAGCTGTGTCAGTTCCGATATTCCCCAGCGTTCAAATGCTACATGACCAGTTTCAGGAAACGTATCACAGATGTAACCCTCAAATGTTTCCACTGCTCCGCCTTTTATTGTGCCATTGTGGGCAAGAACAATCTTTAGGGGCAGATCTTTGAATTTGGGATGCGAGTATGATTCGAATTTTCTATATTTTGCTTCTCTGAGAGATTCAATGATACCGTCAGATTTGTGGAGTGTTTTGTTGGTAATGTTTCGGTCCTGACCTCCTTTTAACTCAAAATAGAATTTCTTTTTAACTTTATCACTCTTATCTAATCCTACTGCTATAATATCTTTTCCGTATTGGGGAAAGCCTTTAAATTCTGTTGGTTTGGTAAGAATTACAAATCCCATGGCTTCAAGTAGCATCGGGAATAAATAATCCAGTTCTTCACTTTCGGTCAGGGACTCCAGGTAATCGCGTACTATTATGTGTTTATCCATTATTCATTAACATTAAATGCATTATTCAGATTCATCTCAAATAGATCTGGGTTTAAAACCATTCTTTTGTCGATAAGCAAGTTTATTGAATATGTGCTTAGAGGAGTTGGGGCCATTTCTCCTACTTTCCAAGAGTTTCCCCGTACAATATTCTTTGTAGAGTAGAAAGCCATCATTGGATCAGCCTGAGTAGCTTCCTTTGTAATCTCATAATTCTTTTCATTATCTAATTTTATATAAAATTTCATTAGATCACTTTCGTTCAACCGGGGATTCAAATCATTGATCTTGTTTTTTGCATCTATTGACTCTATATATTCTTGTAATGTATTTTTTAGTGATTTTATGAGTTTCTGATCTTTTTTTTTGTCTAGAAAGGGTTCTGCCAAATCATAAATACCTTTACCGTAGGCCTGAATGATAAGCATATTCAGCGAAGCTTCAAGTGTCGACCTTACAGTTTGATGTTCTGAGTCTTTTAGCTTTATAGCAATGGGCAGGAGTGATTCTATTGAGTGGGGATAGGTAAGAAGCGGGCTTATGGTAAGCAACTGTTTTTCCGCTTCCTTAATTTTTAGCAGGTCAACAATAATGTTATGTCCCAAAGTAATAAGCTTAACAGAACTATACCTAATGAGTAGATTTTTGTGTGTAATTAATCCAAGCAGATTTTTTTCTGTTTTTTCCCTTGAGGTCTGCCAGAAACGATTAATACTACGTTCAAACAAATTGAGTTCAACATTTAGTCCACGTTTTGAAACGTAATATATATATAAATTAAAAAAGTACTTAGGATCATCAAACCCTATAAAATAATCTGAGATTAATTTTCTATCAGCGCCTTTACCTAAACAATCAAGCAGGAGAGAATATCTTTCGCTTTCAAAACCTTTCTGAATTTTGGAAACCATTAAAATATATGGTGATATATTCCCTCTGTGGATTTCGGCTAGACTGTGAAGCATCTGGAATGATTCGGTAGCGGTTTGGAAGTCTGATTGATCGGATGCGATTATGCTGAAAAGATACAATGTGAGATTTTTTAGATCTTCCTGTTCATTGAAGCTGCTACTTTTTATAAGTTTAAATGAATTTTGTAAATCAGAAGTATTTTTAAATCTAATTAACGAAAATGCGCTAAGACCTGCACTTTTATTTCGTCGCATAAGGTCTGCTGCTTCCTCATAAAGGCTGATTTCTGATCTATTATATAGATATGCAATAAGATAAGAAGCCAGTCCGTTATGGACCAGCAAATCTTTTTCAAGTCCTAAATTATAAAGTTCTTTTGAAGCGATGGCATTCACTGATGTTAAATTATAAAGTATTTCATTAGCATAATGCGAATCATCTTTCATTTGGCGGATACTTACCAAAACATCATAGAGTTCAGATATTTCATAATTCATATAGGGGAGAAGCCCATAGAAAGATTCCTGGCAGTCAAAGTACCAGTCTTTTTCATGATATGCTTGGTCAGCCAGTGTTTCGAATAAAACTTTTACGCCAATCCCGTAAATCTGGTTTAAATACAGTGATGAATATTTTTCCAAACTTCTAATCATTTCCCTTGATCCTCTCCAATTATTAAATTTCGGATCTGTTAGAGCATTTTTCTCAAAGCTGTCTATATAATCAAATACCTCCGGTAAGCTTCGCGGAAATACTTTTTCTGCAAGTTCTTCACTTATTTCAAATAGAATTGGAATTAAATATTGGGAATCTAATTTTAATTCATAAGAATCGTCGTCAAATTTTAAAACTGCATTTACATCCAATAGTTTCTGTAAAATTATAGAATCGGAAATACTAAATAAGTTAGTCCTCTGAGCTATACAATCTAATACTAGTTTTCTAAGATTTTTATATAAAACGGGATCCGCATCCAATTCGTTTTTAATCTTTATTATGTCCATAACTATAAGGATTTATCGAAATGATTTTTATTGAATTTTTGCTTCTATTTTACATACTTATTGATTTCAAACTGAATCAACCGGGGCTGCTCGGCAAGAAAACGTTTAAAAGTTCTGTTGGAAATCAAATTGCCATTTTCATCGAACTGAATGTTTTCAATCTGTCCGTATTCTGTAAGCAGCTTAATAGTATTAGGATTTAATCCTATTCGAGTCAAATTTATAAGATTGTCATCTGTAGTCCCATATACGGCAAGATAATATGCATCTTCAGTGATAAAATTGAAATCAATTAGGAATGCTATCAACTTTTTTATTTTAAAGCTGACAAAATCTTCTTCTAGCTTTATTTTAACCAGTGCAATATTTGCCATATCCCCTTTGTTTTTTCCTTTTAGATCAATATAAACCGATTGCTGAGATTTTGGATTATTGTAAATCGCTGACTGTCTCACCGTATCGCCGAAAGAGCCTCCTATGTACAAAAAAGGGTCATCCGAAAGAGCTTTCGATTCTAAATATTTTACCGTATCCTTAATTTTATCTTTCAGACCAAACAGCTGGAATAGATCAATGTAAAACTTATAGTATTTTCTGGCCTTTTCATTTTTTAAACGTTCAATTTCAAAATCCTTTATTTCATGTTCTAAATTTTTGATGAAAACCTCATATATTGTATTAATTACTTCATCCGGCTGCGTGATATTTCGACTGTTTGAAATAATTACTGGAATCACTTTTTCAATATCCTTGTAAAAATCATCAATATTATTTTCTATTAAGTTCATCTTTATCCTGCCATTAATATTTTCAGGATCAATATTTATTAAAAAATCTGTTGCATCAATAATTTTCTTATCTCTTGCAGTTTTGGTTTCTTTTTCCTGTTTACTTAGCTTTAGATTCTCTACGCTATAGTTTTCAAGCAGTGGATTTTTATTTTCGTCGGTAAATACATGTTCACGCAGCAGTACAATTTTATTGGACATACTGCCTTTTAAACTCCCGAATTCTGTACTGTCGACAAAGTGTATCTGAGACAGCATTTTGTGAAGAGAATTTTCCTGAAAAACATAATTAAGCCTGTTGACTCTACCAATAAGATTATTCAGGTCTTTAGCATTGAGGCTATATGTTGAGGTAATGTAAAGATTGTCGATCGGGAAATTTATGCCTTCCAGAATAACTGAATTTGCAATTACATATTTGAAATCTTTAATTTCTTTATAATTATATTCCAAATAATCTTTTAGTATTGTCGGCATTTTACCATGTAGATAGGCAATTCCTTTTAAAATGTACTGAACAATATTTAAATCCTCTGATATTTCAGTTGCTATAACCTCGGAAATGCCACGGAGAAGCGGGCTCTCAACCTCGTTTGTAATGCTGTTGAAAATTAAGGCAGAAATTCTTTCAACTTGTCTGGGTTTGTAATTATAAATAAAGTTTTTCTCTTTTGCATTCGTTGTGATATAATCACTGAACGTAAATTTTTTATTTAATGGGTAATAGTCATTGGTATATTTATTATAGGCGGATAAATATCCATCTTTGTCCAAATACAAAACATCATATGCTTTTAAATTATGTTTGATAGTACTTTCAAAAATTTGCTTTTCTGAGGTGTTTTTAATTTTTAGATTAGATGCATCAGAAATGAGAGGGGTAAGGAATAACAATCTCTGGTCTTGATTTATTTTATAATTGAGCATTACTAGTCTGGATAGAAGTAAATTACGGCTGTCATTGTCTAGTAGATTATGTGCTTCATCAATAAAAAGCATATCGAAACTTAATTTCTTTTTATTAACAAGTCTCGATGCGCGTTCCTGCGTAAGAATGCCTATAAACCTTTCCTGACCTGTATACATTTCGTCATGTAGAATTAACTTGTAATTCAGCTGCATTTTCCTGATATCGTTATAAGTCTGCGTTATCAAAGATTTTGTAGGAACAATGATTGCAATTCTGTTGAAATCATTTTGAAGAATTACGTCTCTGATTATCGAGCTTTTGCCATACGATGTAGGTGCAATATATGCCGTATCTTTTATCTTTATATTAGCAAATACTTCGTTAGATCTATTGTATTGTTCTATAGTTTCGATATAGTTTTCCTTTCCGTATAGTTTTGAAATGTGTCTATTGATCAATGATTCCTGAAGATTGTTTTCGTCCAGCAGTCTATATTTGATCAAGTAATCTGAAATGGGATAAAAACCGATTTGTAGTGCTATGTCATATAAAGGTTTGTAATTTTTATGCAAAATGCTGTATTTTAGTATAATATAGTACGCTATGCTAAAATAACCCTTCAGTCTTTGATCTCTATTGTAGTATTCAAAAAATATCAATGCAGAGCTCAGCAGATACTGTGCCTGCTGATGCTCAAGTCTTGAACCGAGAACCAGTTTAGTGAGGCAGTCATTAAAATAGTCATTCTTTTTAAGCTCAGATAACTGCCTCTTCTCAACGGTGATAATATTACTCATTTAAATAGTCCATAAATTGTTGTATAGATTTTTTGTTGACGCATAAAACAACAATTCTCTGCGATCCATAAGCACTTGTTAAGCTTTCTATTTTTGCTTTCAAATCATCTTTGTCAATGGGCAGATACCTTGCACCCATGTACAATGTCGAGCTTGGAATTACATTATAATCATCGATGCTGCCATACTCTTCTTGGACATACTCCATAGAAAGTTTTTTTAATGTTTTTGAAATATTTTCATTGTAATTTATGCTGCGATGGGCAGCGTGATTGTAGGCATTTCTCCAAGGATCATTAGCCGAGTTACTGCCATCTATTTTTTTTTTAAGATCGTTATAGGCTTCACTTATATTGCCGTTGTGTGTCGAATCGGTTGTGGATTCGAGAGATGATTTACTTTCATAAATAAAAAAAGCATCATTCTGAAGATAAAGACCGTCAAAACCCTTCTTCATTCCTTTTTCTTCAAGATTGCGAAATAGGAAATGCTGTTTAAAATTACAGCTTCGAAGATAGAGGTGGCAGATAAACTCTGAGACAATGCCGATTTTTTGTTTTGGAGTTTTCTTTGCAAGTAGATTAATTAATTCCTGTTTAGTGACTTTTATATCCATACTGCTCTCAATCTCTTCATTATCCCCGTTCCAGATGAAGTGCAGATTTTTATGTATATAATTTTTCAGCCTGTCAGAATACTGGTCTAAGCTGATGCAGTGCAGAGTGACTTTATCTGAGATTTTAATTTTATAGCGACCAAACATTATAATAAGTTTTGGTATAAGTTGTTATTATTGAAAATTACATAAAAAAAAACCTTTAAGGTTTAATTTAAGTATGACAAATATTAAAATAATAAAATAAAAGTTATTACGGAAAACCGTATTTATTGCAACAAATCTTGATAAATGTATCACATATTAATAGTACTGCAACAAGTAGAAATACCCGTTTATTTTGAGAAAAAGATAAAGAAGTGCTGAAAATCTGGTAAAATTTGAAGATAGTAGAAATACTTATAATATTTGCCTTCTTTTTATATTTCTTATTAGACTGAAGGGAATAGATTTAGACGAAAGAATTGGAAAGGAGAATTTTGCTGTATTAATAAGTATCGGCCTATTAAAGTTGAAAGTGATGTAAATAAAGAAAATATAAGTGCTAATTTTTTAAGAAAACAGAAATTATTGCATAATAAATTGCGAGAATGGACTGAGATGCTTTGCAATTTAGTATGCAAATTTTACTTCTAACATTATTAGTCGTTATTTTTCTGAGTTTCCTTATCGTCTATTGTTGATAGTATGGAAAAGTCAAGTTCAATAAAGTCCATTATCGACCATACAGTTTTATAATTCATTTCCTTTTCGCTAAGAATTCGATAAGGGTCAAAACCTTTTTCTACTGCTGAGTCTTGAAGTTTGTTCATAAACTTTGTATATTTTTCTACGAAACACTCATGTGCGGTTCCCTTGTTAAAAATAGTTTCATACTCTTTTTTCAACCCCTGAAATCCATGTTTATCGATGGCATGCAAAATTTTATTCTTTGTTTCATTGGCTTCTTCGTATTTTCCTGAAAAATGCTGGATTTGAAATTTTAGTATCATGCTGGAAATCATATTTTCAATATAGTCATTTGTCTGGTATAATTGCGAAAGCTGATCGAGTGAGCCGCAAAGTTTCTCCAGCATCTGCAGCATTAAGCCATTTACCGGTTCAAGCAAGTCGAAATTTCTCTTCTTCCAGCATCCCAGATAGTGAATATGAATTGCCTTTTCATAGTTCCATTTTATGAATACCAATGTTAGGTATGCTCCTCCCATATGATAGCCGCATTTATTTGTGTATGCCTCAATAGCATGAAGCCTATCCATGAATTTCCTTTCAATCTGCTGCCATTCCAGATATGCCCTGCTTTTAAATGGCCTTTGGACACGTCCCATAAAAAACGAAAAATTCATCGCCAGATCATGCAGAAGAATTGAGGACTCTGCCTCAATAATCTTATTATAGGCGACAATGCGGACAAAGGAGCTTTTTTCATTTTCAATAATCTTCTTCATTGTATCATAATACTGTATGATCGCTGCAGCTGGCTGTGCCCTGTTTGAGGAGAGCGTTTCATAAGCTTTTTCAATCTGAAAAAAGGATCCGGCATCCACTAGGCTGTTTATCTTTTCCATCTGAAGATCAAAGTCGTCTTTGGTTATCATATCAAGCAGATATCTTGCACTTAAAATAGTGTGCTCAATTATTGCCTGTCCCTGGCGGTCAAATTCGCCAGAAAGTTTCTTTGCCTCAGTGAGCAGTTCAAGCGCTTTGAAAAGATTTCCCCTCTGATAATATGCAATTCCGCAAAAAAGATAAAAGCGGGGCGTCGCGCTGTCCCTGGGCCAGCTTCTTTTCTCTATTTCAATTACTGTATTGAAACGATTGTTATTTACCAGATCGGCACCAAACTGATCAATAAATTCGATATTTTGTGCAACGCTATAGACCTCAAGGTCTGCATCAATAATCAATCGATCTGAATTATTCTTGGTTTCAAGCGGGTTAATAAATTGATTTATGTGTTTTAGTGTATCACCATGCGCATAGGTTTCATCATAAATGTGCTGAACGGCCTGCTGGTCAAGTTTTTTGGTGAAATAAATTTTGTGCGACTGCTGCTTTTGCCATTCGGGGTTTTTATGCTGGAGCAGCATGGCAAGATTCTTTGCATTTTCGTAGAAAAAAGCCTTTGTAGGATGGTGGTAAAAGATATAATAGGCAGGCATCGGATTATTGAGCAGGTAATTGATATTTGAAGTAAAAAGCTGGAAGCCAAAACTGCCATCATCCGACTGCTGAATTGTATTGGTTGCCTTTAACTGAACAGCAAATTGATAGTTGGTGTATCTCCATCGGCCATCGGCCATTTCTTTTTTAAGTTCAATATGAAAATCAATTCCCTTGTCTCTGTCTTTTTCTGCCCTGATTTGAAATTTTTCAATAGGGAACAATGATAGGAGATGATACTCAGAAATTGTTTCAAGGTTCTCGTTTGGATTTACTTTGGGAAGATCCTCATCTTCAAAACTGCGGTACATCATAATGAGTAAATTTACAAAGTAAAGTTAGAAAAATGGATGGAGATTTGCTGAACCTATATCGGAAATTTCTGAGAACAATAAGTTATATCAAAATGTAATTGAAAATTTATCTATTTTTATGGTTAACATGAAATAGACATCATATGAATATTGATTATCAAGATCCTAATATTTTTGAAGCTGATTATATATACCGAATTCAGACTTTTGAAAGGTACCTCGAGAATCAGATGTGCTCGCAGGATCATTATGCTAATTATAAAGCAGGACTCATACCTAACATCTTATATGGCCACAATTTGCCTAAAATTCTTGAATTGTTCAGAAAAGAGTTTCTTGAATTAAAATTTGGACTTGAAAGGTACGAAATGGACAATAATAATGATTTTCCCATGCTGAAATCTTACATTAATACCGAAAGGGATTTACGCAAAATATTTGATGAGGGACAGCTTAAGGATTATACTGTATTGCTGGAACAATCATTTGATAATCAGAAGCTGGATGCAACGGCTGCTGCAGTAAGCAGATTTTTTCTTCCAACGCCTATTTTGAAAAGTTATATATTTCAGGTGGAGAAGATATTTGGAAAGGGCATTCTGGACTGAAGCGGCTGTTTTCTTGATTTGCATAGCTGATATATGCGGCTGGTTTTAGAAACTAATTTTTTTTTTATGGAACTGCATTTTGAAGATCTTGCGCTAACAATCAGGGCCGGCCGGCTGGATGTTCCTTTTGGTCTTAGTGACGAGGCTCTGTTTTTAACCATCCGGTCCCATTTGATAGAACTTCTTAGCAGCAGTACTGAAATTTTCTGCTTTGGGATGGCGCCTGACAACACAGCCGATGGACAGGATGAGCTGCTGCAGGATGGCGTGTTCTATCGCATTATCGGATATGAAAAGAATTTGGGAATCGATTTGGAAAATTCTGCAGAAGAAATTCTTAGTGCTTTCCATTATTTGGTTGAAAATTTCGTGCCGAGATGGAGTACAATTTTCGTGGAAGAAGGGAAAGCAAAAAAACAGATAACAATTGAACTCCTATATCAGGAGGTATTTTGAAAGTATTATTTTTAAAATGAAAAACCAATTAGGGATTTGAAGGGAACAATAGGGAAAAGGAATATTATATACAGTTGGATGTATTTGGCAAATTTGAGTGTGCTGCCAATGAAAAATGTATAATTGAAGAAGAACATTCTTAATACCAGGAAAGAGCTGTTAATCACGATTTCATTTATTGGATACATTGTTTTATAATTAACAATGCAAAGATAATGGGAAGGTAGTTTACTTTTGTTCCATTTTGAAATGGTTATCTGCTGAATAAAGATTTTATAAATTTCCAAAATCTGCACAGCCACCTCTGCAAAGGAAATTTTTGTTCACATTCCATCACTGGGTCAATATAGGTTACCGAAGTCTTTTCAATATAGTCTTCGATTGACGATCCGGTAAGCTGGTTGATCTCTTCACTTTTCTGCTGCACCAATTCTTCAACACGCTCGTCTGCCAGTACTATTCCGGCTTCGGCTGATGAGCTTCGAATTAATTCTCTTATGAAATCTCTTTCCTCTGCAATACACTGCGTTATATGATTTCCGTATTCCTGTTCCGGATCGAAAAAATCATCAGGGTCATTGTACTGTATGAATTCTGTTTTGGAATACAGCTTCTGCAGAAATCTCTGATGCAGGTCTTCGGTGCTCATGCCTTTGAAATAATCGATATCCTGTTTCATAAAGCTGCTATTAATTTGATGGAAGCGCAATCAAGTTTCCTTCGTAGGGATAGGCAAATTCCGTGATAGCGACTGACTGGTCCAGCCAAGCCGTTTCATCCTGTTTTTTCAGCATGATAGGCATCCTGTGCTTGTGGTTGTGTACGAAGTCCATTATCTTATTGGCTTTAGTGGTCACCATGGTATAGGTGTTTTTAATCTCATCGGTTACCGGATCCGTCCACGAAGAATATAAGCCTGCAAAGGTGAAGATTTCATCATCCTGCGAATTGATCTGGTACTTGTCCTTGCTTTTTCCTTTTTCGTCATTCCAATGCCATTCGTAATAGGCCGAAGCGATTATCAGACATCGGTTGTGTGTTATATTTTTGAACGATGCTTTCTCGTCGATGGATTCAATGCGTGCATTGAGCGTGTTTTTCCTGAACTCAATGTCTTTTGCCCAGGAAGGCAGAAGCCCCCAAGTGTAATCCGTCGTGATAAGGTGCGGAGAGGAATCGAGTATAACGGGGATGTTGGGATGGGAGAAACCGTTTATAAAATCAGACTTCAGATAGGTCTCCTCGTTGTCGAGTTCCGCATTAAATCGTCTTTTCAGGTCTTCTATCGAGGCATTCTGCTGGGTGTAATAACACATAATTTTCCGTTTTAAGGCTGTTAATAATGTCTTATCCTGACTCAAATTTACCCTTATAAGGGCTTTTGTCTTTTTCATTGCGCTTAAGTCTGGCAAAACTCATCTTATGGAAACTTGGCCAATAGATATCAAGCGCATTGAAAGGCTTATAAAAGAAAATGAGCAGCGAAAAAAGCTATTGTGGAAAAGAAACAGCAGAAAACTGCTGTGCTGCATGCTTATTTTTCTTTCTCTTTTTTTACTTCTCTATCAAATTTAATTCATTCTTAGGACTTTACATAAAAAAAATCAGAATTTCATTCTGTGGCGCGGCAGATTGATCTCGTGCTCCTGCGGATAAGGCTGGCGGTGGGTGCTGCTGACATCCTGTTTGATATTGTGCTGGGTGGTATACCTTTTATCGGAGTCCGAGTATCTGGGATCGGGAATGAAAGGCATTTTCGCCATCCTTGAAATGGTGATGGTCGGAAAATGATAGTCAATTTCCACGATTCCCAATAGCAGGTAGCAGCCTCCTCCCTGAAAAGGATTATTCACCAGACTGTCGGGGAAATGCGCCGTATCAAAATAGGCTCCCTCATGATCGATCCATGTCCCGAAATACATATTTCCCCTTTTGGTCGGCACCTGTTTTGTTGAGATCAGGTAGGCCAGCATGCGGACCTGCTTTTTATGGTATTTCAGAAGATCGCGCACCATCACATCCCCGCGGTGTCTGGTCTGCAGCAGATCAAAAACGGTGCAGGAAATGGGAAAATTCAGAAGCTCGATTTCATCAAAGGCATCCTCAAATACCGAGCGCTCCAAAACAGGCAGCATAAATTCCTTAGCCGGCTGCTCAATGAGCATAAGCCCGCGGTTTTCGGGCTTGAAATTATTCATCAGAAGGCTGACCTGCACCAGCAGCTGGTTTTTGGTTTTTCCCGTAAAGCGGAAAGCACCTATGAAAATAAGGACTTTTACATTCTCGATGCCCATAGGCACCCTGTTTATGAAATCCTCCAGCGATTTATAAATGCCGTTTCTCCCTCGTTCATAAGAGATGAACTGGGAGAGTTTGGAATCAAGGCCCTGCAGGTGCATAAACCCAAGATAAATATCGCTGCCGTAAAGCGCAGTTTCATAATCGCTTTTGTTCACACATGGCGTATGTATGACAGCGCCGGCCATTCTGGCTTCGTGCACGTAGATTTCAGTGCGATAAAACCCACCCTGATTATTGATCACAGCCACCATAAATTCAACAGGGTAGTGCACCTTCAGGTAAAGGCTCTGGTAGCTTTCCAAGGAGTAGGAAGCGGAGTGCGCCTTGCAGAAGGAATAGCCTGCGAAGGATTCGATCTGGCGGTAGATTTCACGGCTCAGCTCTTCGGGATGCCCTTTTTCGGCGGCGGCAATAAAAAAATCGTCCTTGACTTTCTGCAGAGCAGCTTTGGAACGTCCCTTGCCGGACATGGCACGTCTGAGGATATCGCCGTCGGCGGCCGAGAGCCCGCCGTAATGCAGGGCAATTTTTATAACGTCTTCCTGATACACCATAATCCCGTAGGTTTCTCCGAGCTGCTGCTCGAAAACCGGATGGAAATACTCAAATTTTGACGGATTGTTATGGCGGAAGATGTATTCCTTCATCATTCCCGACTGCGCCACACCCGGGCGGATGATGGAAGAGGCGGCCACAAGGGTTTTGTAATTATCGCATTTCAGACGGCGCAATAGACCGCGCATGGCAGGGCTTTCAATGTAAAAGCATCCAATTGTGCGTCCCTGGGCAAGGTATACGTTTGCGGACTTCTCATCTTTTGAAAGCCTTGTGTCGCGGATATTAATGCGGATGCCTCTGTTCTGCTCAATTATTTTTACGGTATCATCAATATGCCCGATGCCTCTCTGGCTCAGGATGTCGAACTTGTCAAAACCGATATCTTCGGCCGTGTGCATGTCAAAGAGTACGATAGGAAACCCTTTTGGTGGCATTTCCAGCGGGGTGTAATTGGTCAGCTGCTCTTCAGAGATCAGAATTCCGCAGGAGTGCATACTTCGCATGTTAGGGTATTTCTCGAGCATCATGCCATATTCCTGCACCAGCTTGACTATGGAGTTGGTCTGGTGCAGCTTCATGGGATTTTTTGCCAAGAGATCAAGCTCGTCTTTCGGCAGTCCGAAAACCTTGCCGACTTCGCGGAAAATCGAGCGGTATTTGAATTCCACATTAGTGCCGCAGAAAGCCACATTCTCATAACCGTAACGGTTGAAGATATATTTTAAGATCACATCACGCTCTTTCCATGACCAGTCGATGTCAAAATCGGGAGGGCTTTTGCGGTTTTCATTCAGAAAGCGCTCAAAATACAGGTCAAGCTCCAAAGGGCAGATGTCGGTTATTCCCAGACAGTAGGCAATGATGCTGTTGGCGCCCGAGCCCCTTCCGATATGGAGAAAACCTCTGCTGTTGCTGTAGCGTATGATGTCCCAGGTGATGAGGAAATAGCCGCTGAATTCAAGGTCATTGATCACTTTGAGCTCTTTCTCCACGCGCGTCTTTGCTTCGGGGTTATGGCGTCCGTAGCGCCATACCAGACCTTCTTCGGCAAGGGTGGTCAAAAGGGCAATGTCCCCAGCTTTATTTTTGGTGTAATATTTTTTGTTTTTTGGGCTTTCGAAATCATACTGGAAGTCGCAGTGCTCAATGATATATCGGGTGTTCTGGATGATCTGAGGATAATCTTTATACAACGCGCCAAGTTCGGTTTCAGGAATCATCATATCGGATTTTCTGCAGCAGTCATCAGGCCCCAGTTTGGACAGAAGCTCATTGAGGTCAACGGCGCGCAGGATCCTGTGCAGGTTGTATTCTCTTTTGGTGCGGAATACCACCGGCTGAAGGATAACCATTTTTGAAATCTTCTTTTTAAGCTCTGGCATATAGAGCCTTGAGAGCTGGTCTGGCCGAATGCCGATAAATTCATTCTCGCCGAGCTGTGCAGGCGCATTTTCCAGCGTATAGATAAAATACACCGATTCCAAAGCAGGAGCTTTTTCGGGAAGCGGAGCACCGCTGAAATTATGATCGGTCAGGAACCGGTTCATCTGGGCAAGCCCTGCCGCATTTTTGGCAAGTCCGATATAGCGGAATTTGTGCCTGCAGCGGAACTCTATCCCGACAAGCGGTTTTATGCCCAGGGCCTGGCAGCCTTTGATAAAATCATAGATCCCCGTTACGGTGTTGACATCGGTCAGGGCTGCTGCCGTGACACCGCAATCAGCTGCCTGCCTGATCAGATCATCCAGCGGAATGGTGCCGTAGCGCAGGGAATGAAAAGAGTGGCAGTTGAGGTACATGATCTATTTTCTGCGTTTTAAAATTTCGTCTTTGTTATTTGGTTTGAAAGATGCGCCGGCGCATCTCATCACGGCATCAAATCCGTAACGGGTCTTCATTCTGTCCATGGCCTGATAAAGGGCAAGCATTTCCTCGGTGTCATTGAACAGGTCAATCTGATAAGTTCCCCTGACAAGGCCGCTAAAGCGCACTCCGATCAGGCGCAGTCTCATTCGGCGCTGGTAGAGCTTGGTAAAGAGATCCGTCACGGTCTGGGTAAGAATATGATCCGCTGAAGTATACTGGACTCTGGACTGCTTGGTTTCGGTATCAAAATTGGCATACCTTATTTTAACGGTCACCGTCGAGGTGAGCCATTCTTCAGCGCGCAGCTGATAGGCCAGCTTCTCCACCATGCCCTGCAGGATCCGGTTTAGTTTCAATACATCAATGGTGTCCTGAGAGAAGGTATGTTCGGTTGAAATTGATTTTCTTTCCGTATAGGGCTCTACAGGGGTGTTGTCTATTCCGTTGGCTTTTTTCCAGAGCTCAGTGCCGTTTTTGCCTATCATCTGCTGGAGTGATTCCGCCGGCATTTCAGAGAGCGTCTGGATGGTGCGGATGCCGATTCGGGAAAGAAGCTCAAAGGTTTTCTGTCCGACCATCGGGATTTTTCGTATGGATAGCGGATTCAAAAATGACTGTACCAGATGTTCGGGGATTTCAAGGTTCTGCTTCTGCTTGCCTTCACCGGTTCCGATTTTCGAAACGGTTTTGTTGACCGAAAGGGCAAAGGTCAGGGGAAGCCCCGTTTCTTTTGTAATGCGCTGTGCCAGCTCATCAGTCCATTTGTAGCTGCCATAAAATTTATCCATTCCAGTGATGTCCAGATAAAATTCATCAATGCTCGCTTTTTCCACCACGGGTGCTTTTTCCTGAATGATTTCGGTAATGTCATGGGAGAGTCTGGAATAGAGTTCCATGTCGCCTTTCATTATTTTTGCCTGAGGGCAGAGTTTCATGGCCATATGGATCGGCATGGCGGAACGCACACCAAATTTTCTGGCTTCATAGGAACAGGAAGCCACAACACCTCTGTCACCGCCACCGATGATAAGCGGTATGCCGTTTAGCTTTGAATTTTCCAGCCTTTCGCAGGATACGAAAAACGTGTTCATGTCAATATGTACAATTGCCCGGCTCATAATCTTGATCATTTTATACTTGTCAAAATTAGCACGGATAATAACAATTTTTAAAAATAAAATGTTCTAAATAATAACAAAATATAAAAAGCCTTATTTTTCAGGGCATAAAAAAAGCACCCAAATAGGTGCTTTTCTGCTTTATTAAGAATTTACGGAAGGATCGGAATTATTCTGAAGCAGTCTCTTCGCTGCTTGGCTGAGGTGCTGTTTTTTTGATGAGAAGGTAAAAATCTTTCAGATGCCACCATGCGGGGCACATATCAAGACTTCCATTGAAGGTGCGTATGCCTGTGTAGCAGCTTTTTAAAAAAAGCTCGGTATCGGTAATTTTTGCCCACGGTTTCCATTCCACTTCTTTCGGGGGCGGAAGGGATTCAAAGTAGCGTTTTATTTCTTCTGGATTCATAAGGCAAAAGTACCTAAAAAACCGGAACAGAGCAAGGGCATTAAAGATGAAAATGCCCTTAAAGGGCGTCTTCATCTGCAAAAGAGTAATAGGTTTCGGGCGTTACGATCAGGTGATCGAGCAGCGGAATATCCAGCAGTTTTCCCGCTTCGCGGATTTTTCGGGTCATATTTCTATCGGCCTCTGAAGGGGCAGTCTTTCCTGAGGGATGGTTGTGGGTGATGATGATCCCGACGGCGGCAGCTTTTAGGGCTGCCGCAAAAAGCAGGCGCATATCAACCACGGTTCCCGCAATGCCTCCTGAGGAAACCTCATAGATTCCCAGAACTCTGTTGGACTGGTTGAGCAGCAGCACTTTGAACTGCTCGAAGAATTCTATCTTGCCGGGATCCCAGTTTTCGATCAATATTCGGTAGGCATCTCTTGATGAAGAGATATAAGGCCTGTCGGCGCTTTTTACCCTGCTTTTATAGATCAGTTCGATTTCTGATACTTTCTGCCAGTCTGTGTTTTGTTGTAGATTTTTCATAGCTGCTGTAGTTTTAAGATTAATTACAGCACCGCTGCCCGGGCAGGGCTGAGCGAACGCAGAAAGCAACGCAATAAAGCAGGAGCGGAGCCCTGCATTTATGGGGGAATTTTTTGCGGAGAACCGAAAGCCGTGCCCGAACTTTGTGATGAAATTGACTTAACATTCCCCAATAGCACCTTAACCCGATACTGCCCCATACGCCTTAAAGTGTCTGCGCGCCAAAAAAAACCGCAGTATCAATCTGCGGTATCAATAGTAAAATGCTTCAAGCGGAAGCCCTCTGTTTTTTCCGTTTTTTCATGCGTCGGGCAATCTCGGGCATATTTCTGCGGATAATCCCCAAAATCCTGCTGTGATATTTAGTGGCTTTATTGCGAAGCCCCCTGCATTGGATGACTTCCATTTTGGAAAGGGAAACTTCAATGGTTTCCACGGGTGTGCTGCCGATCTGCGCCGAGAGTATCAGGGAATCTTTCTTTTTATAATATTCATTGGTAAATACGCAGTGGTGTAGCGTGTCGCCCTCTTGGAGGAAATCCTGCACGCAGTCAAGGACTTTTACCGTCAGGTCTTTATCGGTAAAAGAGAGTCCAAGAAACTGCTTTTTATCCTGTCTGTAAATCGGCTCTGCTTTCTGTATTTCGGCGCGCAGCTGCGCAAGATGTTTCTTTCGCTGAATATCCCTTTTTTTGGCGACAAGCCTGTCATGCGCCTGGTCTAAATCCTCAGGGCAGGCAAGCGCAGGAGCGCCGATGTCTTTTTTGAACCATCTGAGCAGGGCAATGTAATCCTCCCAAATTTTGATGTCCTGAATTTTATAGCGGTGCTTAAGGCAGGCTTTAACCGCCTGCCAGTTTTCACGCAGGTGCTGTTCATTGGAAGTCAGGTAGTGCTTGAGCAGACTTGTCTGCGAACTTTTCAAAAGAGTTTCCGCCACGGGGTCTTTTAAAAGTGCGGTAAAGAGAATCTGAGGAGCAATTCCGTGCAGGGAAGTCTTGAAGCCGTTTCTTTTCAAAAGAGGAATCACTTTGAGGTGCGGATAAACCTTATAGGGATTGATGCGGTATTTCGGGCTGTTCTGAAAATCCTTTGGACGGATTTCCAAAGGGGAATAGTATTGCCATGCATCATAGGCATGGGAGAAAACATTGGTGCTTCGGGAGATAGTGCGCACTTCCCCTTTGGGGCTAATCCAATGCTGCATGACTTCGGTATGGGAATAGTGGGGAAGAAAGTTCTTTTTCATGTTCTTGTGCGAGCAGATGATGCGCACCACCTGATACCCAGAGCAGGTATCGGTGAGGGCAAAGTATTCTATTTCCTTGAAATGCACCTGATTGTGCTGATGCATTTTAAGCCTGCCCTGACAGGCGGTGCAATTGATATAATTCTGGCAGGACTGGCTCTGTGTGTCAGGCTTCCATGAGCGGGTGCATTCCAGACAATGGAATTTCCCTCTTGAGAGCACCGCCCATTTAAGGAAAATATTCTTTTCCGCCCACAACTGCATGTGTGCTGTAACGGGGACAAGGGAAACGCTTAAGGCGCTGATTTCTTTTTCTATAATGGTTTTGGGTATCATAAGTCAAAGAGTGTTAGGGTTTTCTGAACGGGCTTCACGGGCTGTACGGTTTCTGTTTTTTGAAATGTGCTTTGCGATACTGCGGGAGCAGTTGAGAACAAATCAGGTTTTGCAGGCGCACTTACCGCCACTCTGCACGCAACAGGGGCAGGGGTTCCAATGCTGTCGTCTTTGTAGTATCTGACAGCCATATCAAAGATTTCCTGATTGTCAAAGGCGAATTCCCCTGTTTTTTTGACCTCGCCGAAAATGTAATGGAAACAGCTTTCAAGATTTTTGCTCTCTTTTTTAAAGTCGGCAGAAAACTCGGCATCGTTCTGCGCTTTTTCGCTGAGGTAGCTTTCTATGGCGGTTTTAAATTTTTCTGATGCTTTCATAGCGTATAATTTTAATTTGAAACAATGTTAATTCCAATCAGAAAGGCAGGTCGTCGGGTTGATTTTTAACCGTTTTTTTCTTTGAAACTGCGGGAGTATTGGAATCGCTTTCCGCTTTCGGGAAAACCAGTATCTTAATATTATTGGTATGAAAGGTGAGAGAGCCGAGCGCTTTTCCCTCGGCATTATTGTAGACATTCAGACCTATGCGCCCGAAGAGTTCGACCATGGTTCCTTTTTTAAGCCACTGCGCCATTTTGGAGCCCATCCAATAGGAGCAGTCGATGTAGGTCACAATCTTTTTAAGTTCGGCAGACCCTTTTGATCTGTAGCTGTCGTTTACGGCAATGGAGAAATTTACCACCTCCCTGTCGTTTGAAACTTTTGCCGTTACGGCATCTTTTGTAATTCGTCCTGAGATTTCCATGATGCAAGATTTTAAGTGAATGTTTATCTGTTTTTTCCCAAGCCCCGCATGAAATTTTCCAAAAGAAAAACGGGAAAAAAGAAAGCACAAAATCAAGCGCCCGATAAAGGCTCCGGAGTGCTATAAGTCCCGAAGGGCGGCAGGGCCGTTATGCGCATGCAGGAGCCTGCGGGTGCTATTTTCGCGGCTCTTTTAATCCGTTTTCATTGGAAATTTCCCAGTCCGTTTTACGGCAGGCAGAAGCAGTTTAAGACGCCTGTTCTGTGAGCGGCATTGAAATATTTTGTAAATTCAAACGGCAAAAAAACACTACAATGGAAAAGCGATATGATTTGGACCGTTTTTTAGAGGCGCAGCGGGAAACGTACGCCATTGCGCTAGAAGAAATCAGGAAAGGAAGAAAACAGACCCACTGGATGTGGTTTATTTTTCCCCAGCTGAGAGGACTGGGATTCACGGACTATAATATCTTTTACGGCATTGAAGACCTAAAGGAAGCCTCACTGTACCTTGACCACCCGATACTGGGTAAACGTCTGATGGAAATTACCAGCGCAATGCTTAAAATCGAAAATAAAACGGCACTGGAAATCCTAGGCAGGCCGGATGAGAGAAAACTCAAATCCTGCATGACCCTGTTCAGCCTGCTGCCAGATGCGCCCGACTGTTTCAGGCAGGTGCTTGAAAAATATTATAAAGGAGAGCAAGATGACAAGACACTGCAGATTATTAAGGAATCCGGCAGGTAAAAGAATATTTTTCCTTTTCTCTGGATAAAGAAAACAATTAAAGGATCAATTGATTATTTTTTCTTTTTGATAACTAAATGAGACAGGGCAGGGTCATGTAAAAGACGTTCCAGTTCTGAATTTACAATCTCTGATATATCTTCTTTTATCTGCAGATAATTGCGTTCAATCATTGTACTGTTTATAGTGCGTACCGGGCTTATCTGCTGATATGAGTTCTCTTCTTTTTTAAGCTGCTCGTGATTATTGATTATTTCCGAATGAAATGTTTTGAGCTCAATTTTACAGTCAGGATTATCGGCAGTTATACCTACAAATTCACCAGAGCTTAAGCAGGAAATTTTGGAAGCAGGGACTGCTGATTCCAATTGTTTTGATCTGCTGATTGATGTATCCGAACTGTTTATGGATAAACTCTCGCGGTCCTGCATTATTTTACCAAAACGCTCGGAGAGCTGCTTTGCTGTGTCACCATTTACCTGACCGCTGATGATATTGCCGGTGATATTGAGTATAACATCTGCCTGCTCGCGCCCATAATCTTTACGGAGCTGGCTGAAGTCCTGAATACCAATGCAGGTGCTTACTTTATTGCTTCTTGCAGTTGCTATCAGGCTGTCCATGTTATTGAGATAAATGGTAGGAAATTCATCAAATATAAGACTGCTTTTAAGTCTGTCTTTCTGGTTTACCTGTTTGATGAGCCTGCTCACATAAAGCGAAAGCACAGCACCATAAGTCTGGATTTTCAGCGGGTTGTTTCCCATACAGACTATCTTAGGATCATTAGGATTATTAATGTCGAGAGTAAAGTCATTTCCTGAGAGTACATAATAAAGCTGGGCGCTTGAGAGTCTGGCCATTGAAATCTTTGCGGATGCTATCTGGCCCTCAAGCTGCTCCATGACATTATTGAGATAGGCACTGACAAAAGGATCGATCAGAATCTCAATTTCTTTTTCAGTTCTGAGCAACGTAAAAAGACTATTGTATTCAACCTGCATGAGTTCAATTACATGAGGAAGCGTGCAGAATTCTCCGTTGTTGTATCTGCGCAGATACCATATAACAGCTGAAAGAAAATTGATAGGCGATTCGACAAAAAAGTCCCCCTGTTTTTTTATCCATTCCCGGTTCAATCCAAGAAGAATAGTGCGTGCTGATTCAGCGGCATCTGTTATATCTGTCATTGATTTAGGATCAAGAGGATTGCATCTGTGGGTACGGCTCAGATCATCAAAATTAATCACATAAAAAGCAGGCTCAATCTTATATAGATGTTTGTATTTCAGCCAGGTATTGTAAGCTATAATAGTCAGGTCGTCAAATTTAAAATCGTAGACAAATACACTAAACTGTTTTCGAATGTGCTGTGTAAGAACATGACGGATTACAAAATAAGATTTTCCAGATCCTGGTGTGCCCGGCACGAGGATACCTCGAAACGGGTTTATGATATTTATCCAGCTTTTTCTGATTTTGTTTTTTAATTTATATTGTGCGGGAAGGTTAATTGAGTATTCATTTTCAAGCAGCCTTTCTTCTTGGGGAAATGTTTCATTTTCCCTGTTGAAAATATCTTTAGAGTTGAGATTCTTCCTTATGATTCGCGAAAGTATTGTTCCTCCAGAAAGTAATATGAGGTATCCGGCAGAGGTGAAGAAAATATAAAGAGACATTCTTTGTTCAGAAGGGATTAAAGCAATCAGAAAAAAGTAACTTAAAAAGTAGACAGAGATTCCGACGATAATATAATAAAGAGCTTGTTTAAAATTTAGTTTTTCATTTTTTCTGCCCTTCGCCCCAAGAAGCGAGATGATTAAAAATCCCAATGCAAAAAGTTTGGATGTATTGAAATAATTAAAAAGACCGGTGCGGAAAATGTTCTGCATCAATTTATCACCAAAGGAACATGTAAAACCCCAGAGCTTAAAAACATAATAACCATAATAATAAAAATGCAGGCACAGCAGCAGCATGCTGATAAGCCTTGTCATATCAAGAATTTTTCTAAGCGCCTGTTCATTTTCTCCTGTCTGCATTGTCTTAGTTTTTTAATTAATAATCACTCTGTCCTCTGCTTTTTCTTTTCTTTTTTCTTTTGAATTCCTTTGAAATGTATTCAGCAGCTGATTCAGGCTGCAGCAGTGATTCAAATACCTTCTGCAGTTCGCTTGTGTTGATAAAAGATGAATGCTGTACTTTATCTTTAAGCTGATTATTTTCAATATTTGCGACTGCTGTTCTGCTGCTTGATCTTTTTATTCCGCAGCGTTCTTCTAAACCCGATGCTGAGTATAATTTTCCAATAGTGCTCCCATTAAAAACGCATTTTGTTTTATGGTCCACATAGGTTACACCGTAAATAAGTCCCTGTTCATTTTTTCTCTGTACAGCCTTAATCCCGTCCCGGATGAGAATTCTCTCAAGGTCAGAAACTGCCTTTATTTTGTTCTGAATAAATGCCATATCAACTGCATTTTTAATTCTTTTTAAATAAGGATTCCTAGCCGTTTTGTTTGCAATAAATTTTGTTTCAAGATTTTTTAGGGTGGGCTTTAGATAAAAACTGCTGGCCTTTATCGGTACGCCGATGGGCTGTTTTTTATCATTGAGGACCTGATAAGCCAGACCTTTATGTAGAAACATTCTTGAATCTTTTCCGCCCTGAATCGCCGTGACATTATACAAGTTCAGAACGGCGTTTAATTCTCCTATGGTAGTATATTTATAATTAGGAACCACTGCGCTCAACACATTAGCTATTGCCTTTTTTGTTTCGCGTGTTCCATACTCGATAACACTGTTTTTTACAGCTTTTATATTGAGCATGTTTTCTTTTTTGCTACCCTCAGCCCGGACTAATTTAAATGTCTTTTCAATTTCTTTGCGGACTGTTTCGGACTGGTTTCTGCCTATGTTCTGCATGTCAATCCGTTTTCCGTCGGGCTTTACTTTTACAGTTACAATGTGGATGTGCGGATGTCCCGCATCATGATGCTGATAGACCAGATAAGGCTGTGAGCCGAACCCAATTCCCTGCATATAAGCATCGGCAATTTCCATAAGCTTATCCTTTGAAAGATAGTTTTCAGAAGAATCAAAATTGAGAGAAATATGCACGCTTCCGCGCTTTACATTTGTATTTAATTCGAGCTGTTTTAAAAGCAGTTTTAATCGATGCTCTTTAGATAATTCAGAAGCGTCAAGAGGATAATTTCCTTCTCCAATAAGCTCTGCTTTATCTGCCTCGACTTTATTTTCATTGTAATTAAAGATGCTTCTGACTGAGGATCCGGTGTTTATGACTGCAACCATTTTTCGGCAAGATTTCTAATGGTAATTTTAATTTCTTCCATAGAATTGAACAGTATTCTTTTATCGGTTTCAAAACCAAGGATCCACACTTTGAGCTCAGATATTTGAGATAATGTGTGCAGTTTTTTTACCGCCTGATTAAAGTTGTTTCCGATTGAATTCAGCTCTTTTCTCAGATTTATTAATTCAGCCATTAATTCATCAAGAGAAGTATTTCGGTACTTTAGAACCAAGGGTTTTTTCAGCAGATTACTGCGGGCAAAATCACTCAGTTTTGGACAGACTGATTCATCGAAATATTTCTGAATCAGCTTATATTCATCTTCACTCAGCCTAAGATGGAGCCATCTGGTTCTGTTTTTTTTCTCTTCTTTCATCATTTTTCCTTTTCATTAGACATTAAAAATCTTTCAGTTTTCACTGCCAGCGAGTTCCGAGCAGAAAGGCAGCAAGATAGCGGTTGTGATACAACCGGACATCTTGCAGATTGCAGCAAGGCGTGGCAATCTTATAGAGTCTTTTTAAATTTGAGACTCCTTTCTATTATTCAGACGAATTTATGCAGGAAATTCCAAAGCATCCCATCATAGGTAAATTTTGCTTATGATGCTTTAGGGTGTCATTGCTACCTTTAGGCTTTGATTTATTAATTTAAAAACGCTGAAATTATGAGTGCAAAGAATTATGCAGCTAAGGTGTTCGATACGGTATTGAGCATCCCTGGCATGAGTGAGCCGGTGAAGATTGATCTGAAAATTTCACGCAAAAATGTACTGCTGTTATGCCACTTTATTGACAGGGGAGTACTCTTGGAAAAAGATGAGGGAAGTCTTATGGGAAGCATAGCAGAAGAGGAGCTGATTGAGCTTAAAAATGTTTCGCAAGAATGCCTTCAAAAGGCGGGACTTGTGGAACTTAATCAGAAGCTTTTGAGTTTTATTGAAGACGCTAAAACTTAATTAAAGAAGATGAAAAAAAAGAAAATGCTTTACGGACTTAATCTGTAAAGCATTTTTATTAGATGATTTTCAAAATATAAATTGGCGTGTTTTTGATGTTTTTTGGCGTGTTTTTGATGTGTTTTCTTTCATTTTACAGCTTTACATTTGCTTATGTTTATTAAGCCAAATTTAATGCAATGTCAATTACTAACAATTTTAAAGATGAACATAAAATTTCAAACAAAAAATATCATCGTTGAAGTAATCTGCATGCTTTTTGTCTTGCTGTTTGTTTATGCGGCAATATCAAAGGTATTAGATTTTGAGAACTTTCAAATACAGCTTGCGCAGTCTCCTTTACTTAGTGCATACGCTGGATTTGTATCGTGGGGAGTAATAATATTTGAACTTTTGGTTTTCTTAATGCTTGTTTTCCCAAAATACCGAATTATTGGATTATACTGCTCTTTTGTTCTTATGGTCATGTTCAGCATGTATATCTATATAATATTACATTATAGTCCATACGTACCCTGTACCTGTGGTGGAATTTTAGAAAAAATGAATTGGAGGGAGCATTTTGTATTTAATATATTCTTTATAATAATTGGTTTATTAGCTATATTAATTTCGCCGGTAAAAAAACAATCAAATGCTACTAAAAATGTTTTTTATTTTGAAAAAAAATACAGGCCTATATTATTGATAACTTCATTTTTTCTGGCTACGGGAATCATGTTTTTGCTTTTTACAAATTCTGAAAATGCAATTAAATTTGATAATTCTTTTATAAGAAGGTTTGCAGGAGGAACGGAAAAGATCTATGAAAAAGACCTACTTTATAACTCCTTTTATTTTGCAGGTTCGGCTAATAATAAGATCTATTTAGGAAACCGCAGTGCGCCTCTTATAGCCACAGAATTGGACACAGCTCTTGTAAGTGCTAAGTATCATACAATAAAAGTGAATGATACTGCAATTTCAAAAAGTGTGCAGTTGAGGATTAATAACTCTGGGTTTTATCTTATTGATGGAAATATATCTTCGGTTTTCAAAGGAAATACCCTTGACTGGAAAGCAAAATTAGTTGGGAGAGAAAGGCTGAGATTCACGCAGCCACAAGTCATTGACTCTCTTAGGATCTCATTTAGGACGATTGATCAAAGTACTGACCAGAGTGAGTTGGGAGACTTGTTTTTTGGGAATCCTTCGCGAGTGAGTATTCATTCTGATCTTTTACAGAAGCAAGTTGATGGGATGTTTGACGTTGACGGAAAATTATATTATGATTATTACAGCAATAGGCATGTATATGTTTATACGTACCGGAACGAATATGTTGTATCCGATAGTAGATTAAATCTGATTTACCGTAGCCATACGATCGATACAGCCAGCCCAGCTAAAATTAAGGTTGCTTACATCAAAAGCCGTGGAGTCAAGAAATTGGCAGCTCCGCCTCAGGTTGTCAATAAAGGCGGAGCTATATGTCAGAACTTATTGTTTATAAATTCTAATATTATCGGAAGGTATGAGGATCGGAAAATGTGGAATCAGGCAGCAATTATTGATGTCTATAATATCAGGGATAGATCTTATGTCTCAAGCTTTTATGTCTATAATATAAACGATGAAAAACTGAACAGTTTTTATGTTAGAGAAGGTATTCTCTATGCCCTCATCGGTAAGAATCTTACAGCCTACAGACTTGGAAAAATAATTACAAACCAATATAAAATAATTAACTAATTGTAAACTGCGCAGAGTCAGGGGAAGATCGAAAACCTGTAAAAGAGTAGATCGTTAACTATATAAACTATTATTATGAAATCAATTAATTTAAAACAGGCTGTGCCTGTTATGGTATTTGCCCTTGCTATTGCGGGTGCATTTACAACTAGTGCAATGGAGAAAAGCAGAAAAGCCGTTATAGATGTAGATGCATTTAAGCGACTAAATCCTGCAGGACTCTGTGACGAGGAAAAATTCACATGTTCAACAGACAATGGCCCAATTTGTCGTGTTGATTATAATAATCCATCGTCGCAACAACTTTGGGCAAAAAATGCAAACGGATCTTGTGCCGTTGAAGTTTATCGACCAGAATAATAATTGTAAATGCAGTTCCTAGGAACTGCATTTATTCTTTAAAATTAATTATAATTATATTGCACTGTTGAAGAGTTCTTTTTTAAATATTTATCAAACCATTCCATAATCCGCGTACTCAGATCTAATTGCTGGTCTTTGTTTGTAAGAGTATGACCTTGCTCAGGATAAAGGAGCATGACATGCTTCTTGCCAAGTCTTCTCAAAGAGAGGTAAAACTCTATGGTCTGGTAGTGGTGTACTTGGACATCTTCTACTCCTGCCCAGGAAAGTAAAGGGGTATTCACTTTATCAGCATAATAAACAGGCGAGTTAGAAAGGTAACCTTGAAAATTTTTAAAAATAGATTCTCCCATACGGAGCTGTGAGGATTCATATTGAAAGAAATTAGGGCGGAAATAATTCTCTGAGAAGTGTAAGTAACTACTAACCATATCGGTGATCGCGGCACCTGCCACCGCAGCTGAAAACATATCAGTCTGGGTGATAATAAAATCTGATTCATAACCTCCGAAGGAATGTCCAATTAGTCCAATAGCTTTAGGATCTATAGGAAAAGATTCTAAAGCCTTTTTTGTCCCTGAAAGTACACAATCTACCGCAGATTTTCCAGGATTTCCCGATTCATATATGATGTCGGGAAGAAGAACGAAATAGCCATTATTTGTGTAATTGCTTATGTTAAAACCGCTACTGCTGTATAAGGAGGGGTTAACATATTCAATTGCTTTTTCAGATTGACGGCTATATATATTCACTATCATTGGATAATTCTTAGAAGATGTGTAGTCTGACGGAAAAAAAATAGCAGCCTGGAGAACCTTTCCCTTTGAGTTGCGATAATTGATTACTTCAGAGCGGCCTTGATTAAAATGTTTGGTATGGGGATTACTCTCATAAATCAGTGATAATTCATCATGATTTTTTTGCTTTCGTATTATCCTTGGCGGCAAGTCAAAATTTTCCTCGCTGTAAACAATAGTGCTCCCATCTTGAGATACTATTGGTGCTGAAATTTTATTTTTGCTGCTGACAACCGATATTAATTTATTTTTTTGTGTAAGTCTATATAAACCGTTCTCAGTTTTACTTTTTGACTGCACCAATATGTCCTTGTCCTTATCAATAATCAAAGATGTTACACCATCAAAATTAGCTATCTGCCTCTTTTTTTCCAAAGAGTGAATTATTCTGTATTGCGTATTTATCTCACGTCCATACGTTATTCTTTTAGTCTTGAAATCATACGGTGAAATTTCCCAGAGGTCAAATTTATCGTACAGTAAGATTGACTTATCATTAGCAGTCCATCCCGCATGGCCGTAGGCAGGTATTTCTCCTACGAAGTCATTCTCTTCGTTGGCGAAAGAGTATTGCAAATTTTCTGTAAGATTGCTATGAGTGTCTAGTTCAATATTGTACAGCCACCAATCCCCCTTCTTAAAATAAGTTACATATTTTCCTGCAGGAGATAATGAAATCTTGTCAACACCATAACTGTAGTCCTTTAGAAAAACGACTTCCTGTCCAGTCGCCAATTCAACGCTTTTATAGTCTCTTAAAGCATAAAAATTTGACTGAGGTTCATCAACGGCAGGATTCCATAAGATAGCAAATTTCTGTCCATAATTTAGCATTATTTCAGAATATAGACTATCAGTCAGAATTTTGAAAAGCTGTTTTTCAGGATTCCACATCACAATTTTCGGGTGATAGTTATCCTTTTTACTATTGCCAGTGGGAGGCAAATTTTTGTCTGCAGCATTCCATACCTGAACGATACTTTTTTGATTAAGAGCAATATCTTTTTTCTGATTTTTCATTTTAAAAAAAACACTCTGGCCATCTTGTGATAGTACTAATTCAGAAATTGCCGGCGCAGAAGTAGAAGATAAATTTGATCCAGTAGCTTGTTCAGGCTGGAATGTGTAGAGCTTTTTTGTATTCAGCTTGTAACAGACAATTTTTTGATTTTGGGATAAATTGTCCGCTTGGTGACTTTTTTTAGAAAGATAGGTTACTGATCCGCCACTTTGCTGCCAGATAAAATTGTACAATTTTTCATCAGAACTTTCACTGACCAAGTCAGTAGTGTGCTTGTCTGTATTTAAAATAAAAACACGGCAAATTCCTGCAGAAATACTACTATAAATCAGTTTATTCCCTATAGCATTATAGGCATATGCCAAGACATTTTGAATTTTATATGATATTGGTTTTTCAAATGACCTGATAAGGAGAGTTTTATTGTTGCTTTCCGTTTTTAAAACTACAATTAGCAGTTTGTTATCTGTTGTAATTTCAAAATTTAAAGCATTATTAATTACTTCTTTTTTGCCCGAAACCAAATCTATAATTGATAACTCATCGACATTGTTTAAGCTGCAGAACCATTTTTCATGAAGAAAACTGCTTTTTTGGCTTTTAGGACAAATGTATGAAATAGGCCTTTGAAGGTTCTTAACGATAAGCGTATCAGATCCATTTTCATACGATACATTATAGAGGTACCAAAGGCCCATCTCGGAAAGCCCCTTAGAAGTTGCTTTGCTCCAGAGTTTATAATCTAAAGGCGATGCATTTCTCTTAGCTGATATGGACTGGGATCTTACAGTACAGGATAAAAAATATACAATTGTCAAGATCATTACTTTTGTAAATAATGACCATGCATTTCTAGAATAATTTTTCATACTATTTAATAACCTGGGTTTTGAGGCAGCAAATTTTGATTTAAGATCAGCTCAGATTCAGGAATGGGTAGCAGGCTGTCCGTTGAATTCCACCCAAATTTAACACCTGTTAATACTGCATCTAAGTCGCCATTCCTTTTTAAGTCAAAAAAGCGGTGGCCGGATTCAGTAAAGAGCTCAAAGCGACGTTCCTTTTTTACAGCATTGATTATTTCCTGCTGTGAAAGTGCATTTGTATCATTCAATCCAGCAGTAAGTCTTATTTTATTAAGATCTTCCTTTGCACCGATTAAATCTCCCTGATAGGCTCTTGCTTCTGCACGGATCAGGTACTGTTCAGCAAGTCTGAATTGGATTGAATATTCAACTGATGTGGCGGTCATAAGCTTGGTCTTATATTTATAGGCAAAATACCAGCTAAGAGTGCCTTTGGAAACGGAGGCTATCCATTTTTGTTTTCTCAAGTCGCCTGTTTCAAATGAATCGACAAATGCAGGATTCAATGCAACATCGGAGGGAGGACCAGCCAGCAAGATCATAGCGCCACCTTCTGCGGTATTCTGCCCTTCAAGTGCAGGTTTATACTGCCAGATAGTTGTACTGCTTGCTTTGAGAAATATTTTATTCAAATCGCTTTCCCACTTATAAACATCACTTTTGTTTATGATATAAGAAGCTGCATTAGATGCCTCTGCCCAATGTTTCGAATAGAGATATACCCTGGACAGAAGCGCCATAGCAACAGCTTTATTAGGGCGGGTGCGGTCGTTTGTTAAATATTTTTCCTGAAGTAGGGAATAGGACAGAAGCAGATCCTCTATTATTTTGGAGTATAAAAAATCGGCAGGTTGTTTGAGGGCTTTATTGTTGGATATATAATCAGTGCTTGCTATATATGGGACATCACCATATAAGTTCATGAGATAGAAATGGATTAAAGACCTGATAAATAAGGATTCTCCCATAAATTGATCTTTTTCTGATTGTGATAATACTTTGGACTTGGAAATACCCTCAATTATAGAATTTACGGCATATATCTGATTATAGGCAGTCTTCCACCAATTATTTACTTGTGGATTTGTAGGAAGTAATGTATTGTTGTAAAAATTCAATGTCGTGTTTGAACTTGTTCCATAGAAATTCAGCTCATCTGCATATGCGCCCATTTTTGTTGTTATTGATAAGTTACTTCCTGATAAGATACCAGTATCACGTATCGAAGAGTACACAGCAGTTACTGCTGCTTCTGCTGTTGCCCTGTCTTGAAAAACAGTCTCTTTGGTTAGCTGTCCAGATGGCTGGCCGACCTCTACAAAAGAATCACATCCGGCATTTAAAAGAAGGAGCAAAAAAAAGATTGAAATCTTTATAGAAAAAATATTTTCTCCAATTTTATATGGGTTTACTTTCATGATGTTAAAAATTTAAAATGTAAGAGTTAGACCTGTTGTAAAAACTGATAGTGGAGGAAGGTATCCTGTAAATTTAAATTCGGGATCCATTCCTTTGTATGGAGTAAAGGTCAGCAGGTTCTGACCTTCAAATGATAAGCGACACTGGACATTTTTAATCCATTCTTTTGGAACAACAAATGACAATGCCACATTTTTCAAGCGAACATATGAAGCATCGGTTATTACCGCATCACTGCTAAAATATTTTGAAGCCGCGTCGAGTGTTTTTCCGTCTGCACCTGTACTGTATTTTTGTAATTCCGAAACATCACCTACGTTTTGCCATCTGTTTTTGATCCGGTCTGTCTGATTGCTCATAGTTCCGGGCATTCCTAGCGTATATTCTTCGCTGTAATTTTTCTGCTTGGTAAATTGAAGAAGAAAATCCAGTCTCCAGTTTTTCCAGGTAATCTGGTTCTGCAGTCCTCCGAAAAATTTTGGATTAAGATCTGAAATGTAAACTTTGTCTTCTGGTGAGGTAATCATACCGTCCTTATTGACATCTTCAAACTGATAATTTCCGCTCAGGGGATCTATTCCTATATAATGGTATGTTTTTACAATATTCAGTGGTTGTCCAATAATAAATTTGTTTTCGTAAGTCGATCCTTTAAGCTGTGGAAAGGACAGCAGTTTATTTTTAGCAAGTGAAATGTTGAAATTGGTTATCCAGCTGAAATCCATTTTTTGAAAGTTTACAGTTCGTAAAGTCATTTCAAAGCCAGTATTTTGGACAGTCGCATTTAGGTTCGATTGAATAGAAGCAAAGCCTGTCGTCGCAGCCAGAGGTAAACCGACAAGCTGGCTTGATGATCTATTTAAGTACCATGCAGCAGTTAAGAAGATTCTGTCTTTAAAAAGGCCAGTTTCAAGTGCAGCTTCGAGCTTATTGTTGATTTCCCATTTAAAATTTGGATTGAACAGTCTAGTTGGCAAAACCCCTATTACACTGCCGTATTTTATTCCAGTTGAAGTGTAGGTATCAATAAACTGGTAATCGCCAATCTGGTCACTTCCCGTTGTTCCATAACTAGCTCTTATTTTTCCGAAATTAATAAAACTTAAATTGTTGTCTTTTTCTCCTATAAAAATCCATGCCGCGCCCACCGCGCCGAAATTAGCGAATTGATTTCCAGGACCAAAACGGCTCGACCCGTCTCTTCTGCCGGTAAGGTTGATGATATACCTGTCATCGAAAACAAAGTTTAAACGGCCAAAAAGAGCCTGATATTTATAAATTGATTCCGTGTCGAAAACAGCATTTAGTACTTTTGCAGCGGCCAGGTTATAAATCAGAGCATTGCTAGTGTAACCAGTTGCTTCCTGAAGCAATTGGCCACCGGTAAGTTTTTGAAAAGTACTTCCAAAGAGCGCCTGTGTTTTGATTTTTCCATATGTTTGATTCCACTCAATCTGTGGTTCAATGATCCACGACTGCCTTTGGGATGAATTTGCTGTTATAGCAGAGTATTCACTTCCTAACTGATATACGGGATCAAACATCGTAGAGGGCTGTGTGCGCGTCTCATAATGATTGGTACTGGAAAATCCCAGACTGGTCTTTAATGTCAACTGCGGAAAAATTGCATAAGACAGCATAGTGCTTGCAGTGAGATCATTAGTTGTCGTATGGTATTTTCCTTCCAAGGCTGCGAGCGGATTTTCCCACGTGCTGTTCTCCCAGTTTAGATTTCCACTTTCATCATAAAGGGAGGGCGCATTAGGTGCCAGAACTGTTACATATCGTGTAAGGTCAATCGAGGGCTGGTTGTTTTTCTGCGCAGTGTAGCCTGCGGTCGTATTTATTTTGAATTTACCATTTTCCGACTCATGGTTAACGGCAATTCGAAAGTTTGCTTTATTGTATCCAAAATCTCCTGGAAAAACTGTTGTCTCCCTATGAAGTGAGGCACTTGAAAGGAACTGTGTTTGTGCTGATCCTCCAGATACTGTGCCCTGCAAATCAGTATAAGTGGACATGCCACCAATAAATTCTTTCTGCCAGTCTGTATACCTGTTCTGGTTCCATGTCCCGTTTACGTCGTAGTCCGATGGTCCAAAAGAAATTCCGTCATTTCTGAAAGCTTCACTACGCATCTCTAAATACTGCTCTGTATGCATAAGGTTCATAAATCTGGTGACCATTCCAACTCCTTGCCGGAAATCCATCACAAAACGAGTAATGCCTTCCTTGCCTTTTTTTGTTGTAATAAGTACCACACCATTAGCACCTCTTGAACCGTAAATAGAAGTTGCATCGGCATCTTTTAAAACCTCGATACTTTCAATATCAGAAGGATTTATCGAATTTAAAGGATCGAAGGCCGCTGGCAGAACTACGGTGCTTCTATTATTTCCGATAGTCTCTGAGGAATACGGAACCCCGTCAATAATATACAAAGGAGCATTCCCATCGGTTCTTATGCTGTTTCTTCCTCTAATTTGTATATCAAATCCGCCTCCTGCCACACCTGTATTCTGTGTAATGTTTACACCTGCCATACGCCCCTGCATGGCTGCTAAAACATTTGTTACAGGTTGGGTTTCTATATCTTTGGAGGTAATCCGGGCAATACTCCCCGTACGGTCACTTTCCTTTACAGAATAATAACCAGCATTTACCCGGACCTCCTGTAATGTTGTTGTATCGTATTGGAGTGTAATGTCAACTTTTGTACTTCCGTTTATTGGGACGTACTTAGTTTTAAATCCAATAAAGGAAACAATCAAAGTGTCTTTTGTTGCAACATTAATTACATACTGCCCGCTATAGTCGGTGATAGCATAGTTATTACCACTGCCTTTTACGCCAATGGTTACTCCGGGCAGAGGAACAGAGCCATCTGTGACTGTTCCTTTTATCTGATTCTGTTGGAAAATAATACTAATATGCCGAGAGGAGTTAATGGCAAACGATGACGAAAAAGTGAACAGAAATGCCGTAAAAATTAGGCAATAAAGCACTCTTCCATCCTTGTAAAATGAAAAATTATTCATAATATTGGACTTGGTTAGTTAAATTGATTTTGATTAGCTAAGGTCCTCTACGCTAGTTTGGTCGCTGCCGTTGAGGGCCATTTTTTGTGCTTTGAAGTAAAGCAAGTAATAGTTTTTTTAATTCACAGGCATTATTATTTCAAGATTAGACAGGACAAATGCGATAAAAAAATGAAGATTTTGCTAAGAATACAGTAGGAAGAGAAAAAAATGACGTGGAACTCATCTTACTGCGTTAGAGGTACTGGTATACCGTTGCAACAATAAGTGAGCCCACGTCAAAGGACGTGAGCATCTTACTTATCATCTCGTTGCAAAAATTACCAGTTTCCTAACGCGAGATTCAAAGCGAGTGCTTCAAATATTTTTCTGAAGAATCGCAAATATATGTAATAGAATACAAATATAACAAAAAATAACAAATATGGACTATAGTCCATTGAAATTTAACAAATAATGTTGGCTATTTGTATATTATGAATGACAAATTATCCGAAATAGAAAATTATATAATTGATAGGGTAAGAACCATCCGCAAGGAAAAGGGCTTTACTCAAGAGCAATTATCTCTAAGATTGGATAAGGGTGTGGGGTTTATTGGAGATATTGAATCTTCAAAAAAAGCAAAATATAATGTTCAGCATTTAAATGACATTGCAAAAATTTTTAATTGTTCCCCAAAAGATTTTTGGCCAGATAAAGGTCTGTGAATATTATTTTTTTAACTATTTTTTGTTTGGAAACTATTGATTTGATAGAATAACTATAAAAAAAGCCCTTCAGATTTATTTGAAGGGCTTTCTAATTAAAGTCGAATTATTTTTTAGATTCTTCAATAGAAACTTTTCGAAACTCCTTTAAAAGTTTTTCAATTTCCAACGAAGATTTACGAGCTCTTGCTCCAGCAGCTTTAACTCCTTTTTCTGAAAGAGATTCAGATTCAGTTTTGAATGTTTCAATCTCTGCATTAATTTTTACGATTAGATCTTTCATATTGTCATGTTTTAATTACGGCGACAAATGTAATTTTAAAATTAAAAGAACCAATTCTAAAAGTAAATAATTATGGCTACGACTTATTTATTCTCTGAATAAAAAAGCTTACCGGCATTCCTGCTTTTGCCAAAAAAGCGTTTGCAAACCGTTGGGTTGAGCTGAAGCCTGCTTCTTGAGCTAATGCTTCATTGGTGTATTTTCTATATATTGGTTCCGTCTGTAATAAGTTGATGATGTATTCGATCCGAAGACCGTTTATATATTCACTCATTCCCATATCCCTATAATAACTTAGAATAGCGGCTAAATACTTAGTGTTTGATTTAAATGTTGCGGCTAGCGTAACAAGATTCCAATCTTTTTCTAAAAATTTTTTTTCGATTTCAAATCTTTCAAGCTGTTTTAGTATAGCTGCAACTGTTTCAGTATTTATATCTTTTATCGGTTCCTTTTCAATCTTGATTTTGGGTTTATTTTTAACTGCGTTAAGTTCCTGCATTCTAAGCTCAAAGTTTTTTTCATACATTTTTCTTCTTTTGTAATAACGCCGGGTCTGCCAGATTATAAAGATGAAAAGCAAAAAGATAACACATGCAAATATTATATCATAATACTGTTCCTTTTTTAGATCTTCTTCAATTTCATTTTTTTCTATCAATATCTTTTCTTTTTCTTGAATTAGTTCTTTTGTATCATACTGTTTGTGAATTTTGCTAACTATATAGGTACTGTTCTCTACAAGAAGAGTATCAGCTTTTAAAAGTTCATTGATGTAGTATAATTGATTATCTAAATCTTTTTTGGTTTTATAATAGTTAATCAAAAGTTCGAATGCCTGTCTTAAATCCGGTCTCAGATATTTGTTCTCTTTAAAAATACTATCAACGATTTGAAAATGCTTCGATGCTTTTTCTTTTTTGTTAAGTGACCAGTAACTTTTTCCTAAATAAAAGTTTCCAATTGCGACATTTGCAAAATCTTCGTTTTCAATAATAGGGTCAAGGGACGAATCTATATTTTTAATCGATTCTGCGTAGTTTCCTTTAAAGTAATCATTGATGCCTTCAGAATGAACAAAATAGGGAATCATTACAGTCGATTTTAATCTCTTGCTTTCCGATATTCCTAAAGTATTCATCTGCGTGCATAATCCATAATTGCCAAGTTTATTGTAACAAAGCCCCAGCATGTGAATAGAATTAAGATAAGGTCTTGCCTCAACATTTTTATAGTAATCTATGCATTCTCTCAAAAGAGAAACAGCTTCATCATAAAATCCTACATAAAACTTTGTTAGGGCAATACAGTATTTTACTTTATGTATCTGATATTGATCATTTGTCTTTGAAACATAACTATTTGCGGTTAAATAATAATCCATTGCAAGTTTCTGATGTTTCAAACCATAGTAATAGGTGCCTTTAGTGAGATATGCAGCTCCAATTAATGCATTGTCATTTGATTTTTTAGCTGTGTATAAAATACTGTCTATGTAGGTGGGTTTGATTTTATTGGGGGATATCAGCATCAAATTCTGGTATCCATTCATAATTTCTTTCGAGTTTTTTTCCAGTCTGGCCTTCTTAAGAAAGCTGTAGGCATATATGGCTGCATGTGCACTGTCTTTCTTCAAAGCATAGAATTTAGTATCTAAGTATTCATAGCTTTTTTTCTTTAGAGAATCTGGGATGGTGAATGAGTTTTTTTGAGCTGACAAAAGATTAAACAGCAGCAGGCAGGCAATAACTAGATTTGATTTATTCATATAATTAGGGATTTGTGCGGCATTGATAATTGGCCAACTCAATGCTGTAATATTAATTTTACATTAGATTAATATAAAAGTAACATAAACAATTGAAATACAGTGTTTTGTTTGGTTGAAAGCACTGTGGATTTCCATGAAATCCACAGTGGAATTGCCGAAAATCCACACACAATGGTTTGCGGGTGACTAATGAGCATAATAGTTTTGTCTTGAATTCAAAAGCAAAATGTCCAGCAGGGTGCTGGATAAAAGTTCTGCTTATCCGGATGAAAAGGACTGAGAAAATAATCTCATTCATTTCAAACATCAAAATCATGAAAACTTTTTTATTATGTATTACTGCATCATTTTTATTTATTTCGTGTTCGGCAGATTCCGATATTGAAAGTTCAGAACCCACATCAGGTTCACTACAGAATTCTGAAAGTAAAAGCCAATCTTTTAAGGGTGACGGCAACCCTTTTGATATAGAAGGGCAGAAAGTTTACGAATTATTGAAAGTTTTTTATCAAAAGAATCAGTCTCCAAATTCTGTTGAGGAACTTACTGAGCAGATAAGGTTTGTTTTAAATAATATTCCGAACAAAAAGTCTATTACTAATAGATTAATACCCTTTACTGACGAGATGGTGGAAGCAATACTTTCCGATCCAGACAACAGTATTATTCTTATAGTTCAGAATAGCACTTTACAGACTTATGCTAAAAACAATCTTATAAATTTCCTTCAGAATCTTATAAGCAAAAGGCAGGAAGAATTTACGATCTCCAATAATTACATTCTTGGTTATGAATCTGATGTGCTCAGTAATACAATTTTTACTTCTGAGGAAACCGAGACCATTCTAACTGTCGCATCTATTTCACGGTATTCCTTGTACACAGAGGAAGAACGTAAGGATAAGGATTGGGATATTCTGGTAGGAAGCAAACATGCCAAGCCTTTCTTTAGTAAAAATGAAACGTCAATTATACTTGTTATTGCCCTTCTTGAGAAGCTGCTTTAATATTCTAAAAGTTTTAAATAAAATCTGCATATATGAAATTACGTGCCATTTTAAATATCGTGATGGTTTTAACCAATCTTATTAGTCTCATTGTTATTCTAGGACTTTTATTTGACTATCAGCCCGCAGATTATTTTAGAACTGCAGGACCTACGGCATATATACCTTTCCGTTTGCAGGTATATATGCTGTATGTTACCTGTTTGTTTAACCTGTATTTTGTTTTCTATCTATTGATTCGAAAAAGATTCAAAGTATGAAGACCTATGCAGTACGGAAAATTTAAAGGAAGAGAGTTATGATAAAAAACCTAATAAATGCCAATTTACTAGATGCTTCTAGTGAAGGTGTAGATATTCATATTATAAAAAGATATGACAGAATTGAAAGCGATGAGCCTTTTATCACAGAAAACTTAGCAGTGCTCTTAATTAGATCAGGCAACGTTATAATTAAACTACAGGAATTAATTCAAAATCTATCAGCAAGAGATCTTATAGTTATTCCAAAGGATTCGATCTGCACAATTTTTGAAGTCCGAGAAAAACTTCAGCTGTATTTAATTACTTTCTCATCAGAGTTTGCTGTAAAAAACTGTCTGAAACAAGAATTGGTTGATTCGTTTTACTTTTTTATTAGAAAAGAACCTTTGAAGGCTTCACTTGAAGAAAAAGAATATCAGGTATTATCTCTAATTTATAAGCTGGTACATTACATTAATTTAGAGGCGAAAAGAACCGATATTGATGAGGAGCTTTACAGGATTAGCTTAAATTTATTTTTGTATGAACTTAAGTTAATTTATGCAAAGTATTCATCTGATACTGCAATAAGTTTTACGAGGAAAGAAAATTTGGTTATTCAGTTTTTAACGGTACTTTCTATACATTATAAAAAACAGCATCACGCTAAATTTTATGCAGGCGCACTTTTTATTACTAGTAAGTATTTAAATAAAGTAGTAAAGGAGGTTACTGGTAGTTCTGTAAAAGCATTAATTATTGAAGCTATTATCAGCGAAGCAAAAATTTTATTGGAAGATACTCAAAATACATTTGCAGAAATCGCTGAAGAAATGGAATTTGCAAGTGTCTCAATCTTTAGCATTTTCTTCAAAAAGCATACGTCATATTCTCCCTCAGAATATCGTGCGATTTTTATTGATAGATATAAGAATCGTTAGTGTTCAGTTGTTTCATTGTAAAATCTAAAGATGATGAACATTAATTATCCATTGGAATGGTTTGATACTTTGATACTGCAGACTTTTGATCCACTAAGCACAAATATTGAAAGTTTGAATGATAATGATATCTCAGTTATTACCGAAAATATTTCAAATGAATCTATTAAGATACAAGTGCATTTGAAAAATGAAGTTTTTTCATTAAAAAAGAAAAGGCATATCCGTGTTACAGTCAGGCAATATCATTCAACATTAATTTTCCTGCTGGACAGCATCATCGAAAACCGTACAGAAAAAGTTCTTAAATCTGAAAAAATAAGAAAACTAGCCGATCTTCTCATTTCAAATCTTGATTATCTGATTTCCTTCATTGAAGACAGGTTTTCATATTATCTGAGTCTTGACGAAAGAGTGCCGATAACTTATCTTATGGTGTGCAGAAAAGAACTTGCATTAAAACTTCAGAGAATCTACAAAAGAAACTTAAGCGCTGAGCCTGATAAGTTAACGATCAAACGAATTGTAAAAATATTGCAGAATTCAATTGAAGCTGATAACGGCAAAAAACTTACTTATCGGCGGATTCTCTATTTTCGAGACCTTTTAAAACTGCTTGATGAATATAATGACGATCTGGAAAACCCATCTGTTTTCACTCCTCTTGATGAACTTTTAATCGACCATAATTTTAATTCTGTGCAATACATTTCGATTCTTACAGAGAGAATGACTGAACAGATTTACAACACTGAAAAACAGTCAGCAAAATTGAATCTCCTTTTACTCTTTTTCAAGGATTTCAAGCAGCTGCACTCAAACGTGAAAATTACTTTCGATGTCAGCCATCAGAATATTAAAGATGTCTTGGAGAACTGGTTCGTATCAGAGATTAGTTTTCTGCAGAGTCGGGATGAAATGGAAGAGTTAGAGAATGTGCTTTCTAAGAGAAATATAAATTCATCCAGTCAGATACAAGACAACAAAATCCAGTGCACTCTTTCATCTGACCAAATGGGGCTGATTTTAAGAGCCACTGATGAAACAAGAGTATTGAAAGCAAAATCAATGAGTTTAATATTTAAGACGATCGTTCCTTATCTCTCAACTCCATTCAAAAGAAATTTATCATATCAGTCGGTGAGGAGCAAGTCGTATAATCCTGAAGAAAAAGATAAAGAATTTGTTATTAAAACATTGGAGAAAATCATTAAGCATATAAAAGAATACTAATTTAATTTATGACATCATGAAATCACTATTAAGAATACTGCCATTGTTCAGCCTTCTGTTTATCTGCTGCCAGAACAATAAACTGGATAGTAAAACAGCAGAAAGTATGATTGTAAAAAAATACCAATTTCCTCAAGAAATCGATTTTGAGGTTTTCTGCAATGATCCTGGGCATGCAAAAAAAATGCTGGATTCAGGATTAGAAGAAAAAGGTTTTGTTAGAGTTATGAAAGTTAGAGAACCTAAAGATGGAGATCGACCTTTGATAGAGTTTACAGATTCGGCTGAACCTTTTCTGCTTGAAAGAACAGCAGAGGAACGAGAATACAAAATCCAGAATGTTAAGATAGGATTGAGGAAGTTTGGAGAAATCATTCAGATAACAGCTGAAACAAATGATAAAAAGATGGCTGTGGCCGAATACATTGTTAAATATGAACTCAATGAATTTGGAGTTTTATGGCCTGGACTTCCAGCTGAAAAGAAAGAAAAAGCATATTTTATTCTTTCGGACGGCTGGAAGATAATTGATAAAAAAGACGCTGAACTAATGATGTTTAGGAAGATTATAGAAAATTAATAATTCTAAAAAATAAACTTGACCTCCTTTTTAAGGAGGTTTTTTTATGCATTTAAATTTTTATTCTTCTCTAAGCCCTTGAAATTATTAAGGGGTACAGGGGTACAACTGGGGTACAGAAAAAGTTGTACTTGTAGAAGTTTTATTTCCGAAGTTACTTTGGAACGTAAAATAAACCATAATTGTCTTCATGGTTTATTCATAGTATGAGATGATGTTGAATGATAAATGAAAATGCTATGTTAAATTCTATTACTTGGAACAGTTACCTTTTAACTGTTATTACCATATTAGTATTATGGTATCTCTTTATTGGCCTGCGCTATTATTCTTTTGAAATAAAAGAGATTCTGCAGGGCAGAAAGAAAATTAGTTTCCCGCTGAGAGGCAGCAGGGGTCAAAATTATTCCTTACAGCCTTTAAAGCAAGACGAAAGCAGTCGCACTAATCTTAATGAAGCATTTGAAGAATCATTTGCCACTCTTGATGAGGTAAAAGAACTTTCAGCCCGTCTGACAGCCGCAGTTAGGGAAAGCGCAGAACTAAAACGCTCAAATCTTGAGTTCAAAAATTATATCCGATTAATTCTTTCGGATTATCCCTATGTGAAGATTTCTTCTCTACGCAGCAACGTAAACATTCTGCTGGCTCTTGATTCAGAAAAGTATCCTGAACTGCTTCTTACTTCAAGTGAAGCAGACGAATTATGGGAAGACAATAATTAAAAAAAACAGCAGAGGAATTTTCCCCGTCCGCTCTAGTGCGGTATGGTAAAATGTGACAAGGAGAATAGATGATGTGACGGCGCTGTTCCTCTGCTTTTTGAATAAATATTAATCTTTAAAATGATGTGCGATGGTGAATGATGGAATAAAGTTAAAGTGTTTTTTTAAAAAGAACAAGAAGCTGCTAAGCTTAATTTTTCTGCTTTTAATTATTAGAGGAAATGCATATGCCCAGGATGGTGTGGCAGGAATTAATGAAGCGAACCAAAAGGTAAGGAGCTATTTTGATGCAGGTACAGAATTGATGTATGCAGTCGGCGCAATACTCGGACTTATTGGCGCTGTTAAAGTTTATCAGAAGTGGAACGCCGGAGATCCTGATACAGGCAAGGTTGCCGCCGCATGGTTTGGAAGCTGCGTGTTTCTTGTCGTAGTGGCTACAGTAATCAAATCTTTCTTTGGTGTATAAGCAGTCTCCATCATGAGCAGTGTATACCCAATAAACAAAGGAATCAATCAGTCAATTGAATTTAAAGGCCTTAAAGCCCAGTATATATGGTATCTGGGAGTAGGTGTTGTCGGGCTGATGATTGTTTTTGCAGTACTCTTTATAATCGGAATTCCTTCACTGATTTGCGTTGCTTTAATCGGCGCATCAGGAACGGTGATGGTCATTAAGATTTATAAGATGAGCAGGAAGTATGGCGAATATGGTATGATGAAAGCATTAGCGTCCAGACAGATTCCCAAATGTATAAAAGTACGCAGCAGGCTGGTTTTTACAAAGTGATAGTTAAAGAACGTTAAAATAGGTTGCGCTATGAAAGTCTTAAATCTTTATGCCGGAATAGGAGGCAATAGAAAAAACTGGACTGATGTATCTGTCACTGCTGTCGAGCTTGATCCGCAGTTGGCAGCTATCTATTCAGAGAACTTTCCACAGGATATAGTGGTGATTGGAGATGCGCATCAGTATCTTCTGAATCATTATAAGGAGTATGATTTTATCTGGACTTCGCCTCCATGCCAGTCCCATTCATCGTTCAGACAGAATATATGTGTGAGATTCCGAGGTACTCCTGCAGTATTGCCCGATATGAGACTCTATCAGGAAATCTTGTTTCTAAGGCATAACGCTGAATGTTTATGGACTGTTGAAAATGTAAAGCCTTATTATAAACCACTTATTGATCCCGATGCTGTACTGCAGCGCCATTTGTTCTGGTCAAATTTTGAGATTTCCCAACCTGATCTATGCGCAGCGATTAAAATCCGGCATGCCCAGATTCCTGAACTTGAACAGGCTTTAGGTTTCAGTTTAAAGGAGTCTAATATTTCAAACAAAAGGCAGGTGCTTCGGAACTGTGTGGATCCAAATCTTGGAGAGCATATTTTGAAGGAAGCCAGAAGCCTCTGGCAGAGAAAAGCAAAAATTAGTAAAGCGAGGAAAAATGGAAAAGGAATTGGATGATGTTTTACCGATTATGGATGTGCAGCATGACTGCATTTTGTCAAAGCAGGGTGATGTAACGGTTGTATTTAAAGCTGATCTGCCTGAGATTTTTACGCTGTCGGATCAGGAATATGAAGCATTTCACCAATCGTGGATTAAGGCTGTGAAAATACTTCCCAAGTTTACAGTGTTTCATAAGCAGGACTGGTTTTTAGAAAACAGCTACAAAGCGGATTTTGACAATCAAGACAGCAGTTTCTTAACCCGAAGCAGCGAGCGTTTTTTTAATGAAAGACCATTTTTGGATCATTCCTGTTACATTATGATTACAAAGAAGCCAGAAGGAAGAAAGAATTCCAGTTCTTTATTTTCTAATCTCATAAGAAAAAGCATTGCGCCGCAGGAGGTGACTAAATCCCAGTTTCTTCAGGATTTTATTGACAGTACAGGCCAGTTTAAAAGAATTATGGAGGACAGCGGATTTATCCGTCTGACCAGACTGATAAATGATGAACTGAGGAGCCAGAGCAGAAAAATTGGACTTATTGAAAAGTATTATTTTTTATCTGCAAGCGAAAACTCATTCGTTTACAATGATCTCAAGTTTTCAGACGGGATGCAGATAGGAGAGAAGCACAGCCAGCTTTTTACCCTTGGGGATGCTGCTGATCTTCCCGCTCTCTGCGGATCAAGAATCAATTTTGACAGATACTCGACTGATAAAACAAAGTTCAGTGTCGGTTTTGCGTCTACGCTGGGGCAGCTCCTTTCCTGCAATCATATATACAACCAGTATATTTTTATTGAAGATGCGCAGAAAACGATCCAAAAGCTGGAAAGTAAAAGATTAAGGCTCCAGTCATTGTCCGCCTACAGCCGTGAGAATATGATTGCAAGGGACGCAACCAATGATTTTCTAAATGAAGCGATTGCACAGCAGAGACTGCCTGTTAAAGCACATTTTAATGTTTTGGCATGGACCTCGGAAAAAGAAGAACTGAAAGACATAAAAAACAAGATTTCATCCGCTCTGGCGCAGATGGATGCAGCCGCTAAACAGGAAACTGTCGGAGCGCCCCAGATTTACTGGGCAGGAATTCCCGGTAATGCGGCCGATTTCCCGATAAATGATGCTTTTGACACCTTTACCGAACAGGCCGTGTGTTTTCTCAATATGGAAACAGGCTACCGGTCCTCACTTAGTCCGTGCGGCATTCGTCTCGGAGACCGTCTGACGGGAAAACCTGTTCATGTTGATATCAGTGATGAACCGATAAAAAAAGGCATCTGCACCAACCGCAATAAGTTTATACTCGGGCCATCAGGAAGCGGCAAATCCTTTTTTACCAATCATATGGTCAGAAGCTATTACGAGCAGGGAACACACATTGTACTGGTGGATGTAGGGCACAGCTATAAAGGGTTATGCGATATGGTAAAAGGCTATTATTTCACTTATGATGAGAAGAATCCGATCCGTTTCAATCCTTTTTACATCAGCGAAGGAGACAGTCTGGATACTGAAAAAAAAGAAAGCATTAAAACGCTTCTGCTGGCATTATGGAAGAAAGATGATGAAACGTTTAATAGAAGCGAATATGTAGCACTTTCCAATGCACTGCAGCTCTATTATGAAAACCTTGAAAAGGATAAAAATATTTTTCCCTGTTTCAATACCTTCTATGAGTTCTTGAAGGAGGAGTTTGTGTCCATCCTGCAGGAAGATAAAGTAAAAGAGAAAGATTTTGATGTCAATAATTTTCTCTATGTCCTCCGTCCCTATTACAGCGGAGGCGAGTTTGATTACCTTCTGAATGCCACAGAGAATCTAGATCTTCTCAAAGAGCGCTTTATTGTATTTGAGCTGGATAATATAAAAGACCATCCCATACTGTTTCCAGTGGTGACCATTATCATTATGGAGGTATTTATCAGCAAGATGCGAAAACTCAAAGGCATCCGTAAAATGATCTTAATTGAAGAAGCATGGAAAGCCATTGCCAGAGAAGGGATGGCGGAATATCTGCGGTATTTATTTAAGACCGTTCGTAAGTTCTTTGGTGAGGCAATAGTTGTTACCCAGGAGGTGGAGGATATTATTTCCTCACCAGTTGTCAAGCAGGCCATTATCAACAACAGTGACTGCAAAATCCTGCTGGACCAGAGCAAGTATCAGAACAAGTTCGACCAGATTCAGGAACTGCTCGGGCTGACCGAAAAGGAGAAAGCTTTGGTGCTTTCAGTGAACAAAGCCAATGATCCAGATAAAAAGTACAAAGAAGTTTTTATATCGCTGGGAGGAATGCTTTCCAAGGTCTACCGTACAGAGGTATCCTTGGAGGAATATCTTGCCTATACTACCGAAGAAAGCGAGAAGGTCAAAATGAATGCATATGCCAAGCAGTTTGGCGGGGATATCAAAAAAGGAATTGCAGCTATGGCCCGCGAAATAAGAAATGGAAATTAAAAATTAAGTCAAATGAAAACGAAAATTAGTATAGCTGCATGTCTTATGTGTTTTCTGCTGATCAGCACGCCTGCAAGACCGGCAGAAAAAACTGCAGCGCTTCCGATTCTGGAGATAGTGAAAGCTGTAACAAAGAAAGTAATCAAAGCTATCGATCTCGGAATCCAGAGGCTGCAAAACAAAACCATCTGGCTTCAAAACGCACAGAAGCAGGTGGAGAACACACTTTCCAAGCTAAAGCTGGATGAGATTTCGGACTGGACGAAAAAACAGCGAGATCTCTATAAAGGCTATTACGAGGAGCTGCAGAAGGTAAAGTCCATCATCACCTACTACCAGAGAATTAAGGAAATCTCTTCTAAGCAGACCCGCCTGATTGAAGAATACGAGAGGGCATGGAATCTTTTTAAAAGAGACCAGAGTTTCACAGTCTCGGAATTGGAATATATGGAAAAGGTATATGACGGCATACTGGAAGAGAGCATGAAAAATATTGACCAGATATTTTTAATCATCGACTCTTTTACCACGCAGATGAGTGATCTGAAAAGGCTGGAAATCATAAATAAAGCGGCGGATCAGATTGACACCAATTACAATGATCTGAGGCTTTTCAACCAGCAGAATGTACTGCTGAGCCTTCAGAGGGCAAAAACAGATGCTGAAGTAAATAAAGTGAAACAATTTTACGGAATTCCGTAAACAGTACTCAAAAAGATGAAAAAGACAATATTTCTATGCCTAACAGCAACGCTGCTTAGCTACTGCCTTCAGGCGCAGCAGGCAAAACAGAAGCGGATGCTGCTCCTTCAGATTGCTGCTCTTAGGACTTATGTGGATTATGCTGCAAAAGGATATAAAACAGTTAAAAACGGGCTGAATTTTATTTCAGATGCTAAGAAAGGTGAAGTGAACCTGCACAGTGATTATTTTGCGTCGCTTCTGTCAATAAATCCAAAGGTTAGGAATTATACAAGAGTTGCAGAAATTATCTCGCTGCAGGTTAAGATTTTAAAAACCTATAAAAGGACTTTTAAAAATCTCCAGAATGATGATCTGTTTCACGGCAGTGAACTTGATTATATTGAGCGGACATTCAACCGTCTGCTTGAAAGCTATGATGAAAGTATCGATACGCTGCTTCTTTTGACGACAAGCACTAAACTCGAAATGAAGGACGACGAAAGAATTGAGCGTATTGACAAGCTTTATGAGGCAGTGAGTGAAGATTACGCTTTCTGCGAGAAATTCAGCGGGGAAATTAAAGTGCTTGCATTATCGAAAGCTAAAGAAAAAAATGACAGCAGACAGTCTGGGGAATTGTATGGCTTATAAACAAACTTACTATGAAAAAGATGTTATTAATTTTTGCAGTGTCACTTTTAATGTGTGTTCCTCTTTCAGCAAAGGCACAGTCTGCTGAAATCCAGCAGCTCATTTTAAATATCGAAAAACTATCCCAGTTTAAAAAGATATTGAGCGACATGAAGAAAGGCTACGATATACTGAGCGGCGGATACAAAGCTGTAAAGGATATGTCGGAAGGAAATTTTTCACTGCACAAGACTTTTTTAGATGCCCTGATGCAGGTAAGCCCTGTTGTGAAAAATTACAAGCGGGTAGCAGACATAGTGGACTATCAGTTTACACTGATGAAGGAAAGCCGTAGCGGCATTGACAGGATCCTTAAAAATGAACGGTTCAGTCCGAAGGAAATACAATATTTTGAAAAAGTGTATTCGAATCTGAGCAGGGAAAGCCTCAGGAATATAGATGAATTGACAGCCGTCATCACAGCAGACAAACTAAGAATGACTGATGACGAAAGACTCCAAGCGATTGACAGGATATATGACGACATGCAGCAGAAGGTCATATTTCTGCGCGACTTTAACGGATCTGCATCTGTACTGGCTTTGCAGCGTTCTAAGGAATCTAATGACGCGGCCTCAATTCGAAAAAATTATCATTTTAAAGATTAAACAGCCTATCATGATAACGATTTTAAAAAAAGCTTTTCCGTTGTTTCTTCTTCCTGGAGCAGTTTCAGCTCAGGGACTAGGCGATGATATAGGCAGTCTTCATTCAGTTCTGGAACAGCTGTACGATGAGATGATGCCGCTCTGCAGCAATCTCATGGGAGTGGGGCAGGGTTTAGCGGGATTTGGAGCCGTCTTCTATATTGCTTCAAGGGTCTGGCGGCATATTGCCAATGCTGAGCCCATTGATTTTTACCCGCTCTTTAGGCCGTTTGTAATCGGATTCTGCATTATGATTTTTCCTTCTGTGCTTGCGCTGATCAACGGGGTCATGAAACCGACAGTCACTGCTACCGCTTCCATGGTTTCGGGATCTAATAAGGCCATTGAAGTGCTTCTCAGGGAAAAAGAAAAAGCAGTCAAGGAAAGCGCCCCTTGGAAAATGTATGTGGGCGTTCTTGGAACAGGCGACCGGGACAGATGGTACAAATATACCCATGACGGAGCAGATCCTTCTGATGAAGGACTTATGGAAGGAATAGGAAATGATGTAAAGTTTGCCATGGAAAAAGCCTCTTACAGTTTCAGAAATTCGGTCAAGGAATGGGTAAGCGAGGTGCTTCGGATTCTCTTCGAGGCCTCTTCACTGTGTATTGATACGCTGCGTACTTTTCAGCTGGTGGTGCTTTCCATTTTAGGGCCTCTGGTGTTTGGGATCGCAGTATTTGACGGCTTCCAGCATACTCTCACAGTCTGGCTTGCCCGATATATAAATATCTATCTGTGGCTTCCCGTAGCTAATATCTTTGGCGGTATTATCGGCAAAATTCAGGAGCAGATGCTGAGGCTTGATATCTCGCAGATCAATACATCAGGGGATACATTTTTCAGCAGGACCGATATGGGCTACTTGATTTTTATGATTATAGGCATTATTGGTTATTTTACTGTGCCCTCTGTAGCTAACTACATTGTGCACGCCTCAGGGGGGAGCGCATTGGGACAAAAAGTAACCAGTCTGTTTGGCGGTTCGACTTCCTCTGTAATCGGAGGTGCAGCATCGGGAGCCGGAATGGTAATGGATACGATGGGCAATGCGGCAGGAAAAATGAGCCAGAGTATGTCATCGTCTTCTACATCTTCGCCTTATTTTGAAGATAAAGGAAGTTATATGAGCGAGAGGCTCAAAGGAAATTCTAAAAATTAAAAGCATGCGGTTATGTTCAGCAAGATGAAAAATATAGATACAGCTTTCCGCCACGTAAGAGGGTTTACGATGCTGGTCATCGCAGGCAGTACAGTCATTACGTGTTATGCTCTTTATAAAAGTTTCAGCGCTGTCGCTTTGATGCAGGATAAGGTTTATATCCTTGCAAATGGAAAAGCGCTTGAAGCCTACGCGTCAGACCGTAAAGACAATGTGCCGGTTGAGGCAAGGGATCATGTAAAGACATTTCACCAGTATTTCTTCAGCCTTGATCCGGATGATAAAGTAATTAAAGCCAACGTAACAAAAGCCCTGTATCTGGCCGATAATTCAGTTAAGCGCATCTACGATGATCTAAAAGAAAATGGGTATTATTCGGGTATTATATCAGGAAATATAAGCCAAACAGTTCTAATAGACAGCGTTTCCATTGATATCAATGAATATCCCTACCGCTTTAAATGCTTTGCCCGGCAGAATATCATACGAACCACAAGTATACTCAACAGAAATCTGATTACCGAGGGAACTCTTCGTAATGTTTCAAGGAGTGATAATAATCCGCACGGCTTTCTTATTGAGCGCTTCAATACGATTGAGAATAAAGATCTTGGAACTTTAAACAGAAAACCATGAGAAGGTTATTCAGCAAACACAAAAACACCAATAAGCATTCACGAATTTATGTTATGATCAGATTCTGGTGGGTGGTTAAAATGAATAGGATAACTAAAAACCTTTCCAAATCACAGCTTTGGTTATCACTTGCAGTTTTCATGATGACAGGAACTGTTCTTTGTTTTTATAAAGTAATAAGCGGTGTTTTGCTGGACAGTTCTGAATCAATCAGCATTGAGGAAATATCAGTTGTTAAACCTATTTATTCTGATAAAAATGAAACGTTGCATTTACTGAATATATCTCTTCTAAAAAGTGAAAAGCAATCTGATCTCGGCAGATACATAGACAGCGTAATAAATGTTTCGGGAATAATCGATTTAGATAAAAAATATAAGTCCAACGACGCAGGCTTTTAAATGCTCTAAAGGCCTGGGGAATTCAATACAGGTAACTATAATAAATGAAATTATGGAAAATAAAACACTTTTAGTCAATGGCAGAAAGGACCGTAAAATGATGCTGGTTCTTCCATTGGTTATACTGCCATTTATAACATTGCTTTTCTGGGTTCTTGGAGGCGGTAAAGGAAAAGAAACCCCATTTTCAACAGAAAAAAAAACAGGTTTTAATATGTTGCTTCCAAACCCAAAGTTAAAGGAAGATTCTTCATTGGATAAAATGAGCTACTATGATCAAGCATCAGTTGATTCTATAAAACTTGAGGAGCAGAAAAAAAAAGATCCTAATTATTCGATAATTAAGACGGATGGACGTGATATTGAAGATGAAAGCTCTTTTGATTCGGATGCAGCTTTAATAGGAAGTCAAAAAGGCAGGCTGAACACAGGTTATTTAAAACCGGAAAATGAACAGAAAATGTACCAGAAACTTGAAGCTCTACAAAAGGCAATTACAGAGCCTCCTAAAGTAAATCACTATGATCAGGACATGAGAGAGTTCCAATACCAGAAACCGCCTTACGGTGAATCAGCAGAAATGAAAAACTTGGAACAGCTGATGGCGGCAATGAACGCACCCTCTGAACCTGATCCAGAACTGGCGCAGCTGGGAGGGATGCTGGAAAATATCTTAGATATACAGCACCCCGAACGCGTTCAGGAAAAGCTGAGGCAGAATTCAAAGATTCAGAAAGGGAAAGTGTTTTCTGTGAGCAGGAAAGCAGATGAGCAAAGTATAAGTTCAATGCAGAGTAATTCGCAATCAGCACTAAAACAGGAAACGAATTCTTTTTATTCTTTGGAAGAACAAAACGTTAACGAAGAAATACAGAATGCTGTTGAGGCGGCAGTTCATGAAACGCAGACCATTGTAAACGGTTCAATTGTGAAGATAAGGCTTGTAAATGATGTTTTTATCAACGGGGTGCTCATTCCAAGAAACAGTTTTGTATTTGGAACTGCATCTCTTAAAGGAGAGAGGCTTGAAATAAAAATCACTACAATAAAATACCTGCATTCTATTTTCCCTGTGGAGCTTTCTGTTTTTGATATCGACGGTATAAAGGGGATTTACATTCCCGGTACAATTAACAGGGACGTTGCAAAAGCCTCTGTCGACAGGTCAATGCAGAGTATTGGGCTTGCGGGAGTCAGTGATTCATGGGGAGCACAGGCAGCAGGAATGGGAGTGGAGGCGGCGAAAACACTTTTGAGCAAGAAAGTAAAACTTATTAAAGTGGCAGTCAGAGCAGGCTACAAAGTGCTGCTTTATGATGAGAAGGAAAAAAATGAAAAATAACGGTAAACTATCCAACATGAAAAAAATAAAACTATTAATATTTACATGTGCTTTTCTGACAACAGTTTCAGGATATACACAGTATAATTTAAAATCTGAATATAATAATATACAGCTGAGCTATTCAAAAACGACTAGTATCTTATTCCCCTACGCTGTCAAAAGTCTGGATATCGGCAGCCGTGATGTTTTGGTGCAGAAAGCAAAAGGAGTTGAAAATATATTGCTGCTGAAAGCTGGAAAACAGAATTTTCTCCAGACCAACCTGACAGTAGTCACATCCGATGGTAAGCTTTACAGTTTCATATTAAACTTTGATGATTTATGTCCGACTTTAAACATCGATGCCGGACTGCGAAATGCGGATGATAAACAGCTGCTGTTTTCGATGGAGAATGAAAACCAGAAGGAAATAAGAGATTATGCAATGCTCGCATTATCTAAAAAAAATAAAGTGAGCGGACTTAATTCAAGAAGATCAGAAATAGAGATGAAAGTTGATGGTATTTTTATTCATCAGGACATAATGTATTTCAGAGTCTTTTTAGGCAATGATTCTAAAATTAATTATGATGTAGACCAGCTTCGTTTTTTTATCCGTGACCAAAGAAAATCAAAACGTACTGCATCTCAGGAAATAGAGATTATGCCGCTTTTCAATACTGGTGATTACAGCCGGATTTCTGATAGTTCTGAAATTACAGTTGTATTTGCTCTTCCAAAATTTACAATACCCGAGAAGAAGAAGTTTACCATGCAGGTCTTTGAGAGAAACGGAGGCAGGCATCTTGAACTGGATATAAAAAACAGGAAAATGGTAAATCTTGAAATTCTAGGTAACCTTTAAGCAATACTAATTTTAAATGTAAAGATCATGAACGAGAAAAATTTGCAATATCTGAAAGACCAGTTAAAGTATACTGGATTTGGAGAAACTTTTGATGCTGAATTAAGAGAGAATATTCTAAAAGGGGACAAGGATTTTAAAGTGATTCATACCGGTATTATGAACAATGGTGTTCCGAACAATGATACTGTAACTGTTGAATTGAATTTTAAAATTTCCGATCAGAGTGATATGTGTTTTTTTAATTCTTATAAGGTTAATCTCCAGAAAGAGGAAAATAAGCCGGGATTAGAGCAGACTTTTTATATTAATAATAATAGCACCAGTATTACACTCAAAGAAGCGTACAATTTGATGGAAGGAAGATCAGTTAATAAGGATTTAAAAACTAAGGACGGTGAAACCTATAATGCCTGGATTTCTTTGAATTTCAAGGAAACCGACAACAGTGGCAACTTTAAGCTGAACCAGTATCACCAGAATTACGGCTATGATCTGGAAGCTTCGCTGGAAAAGCATTCTATAAAAGAACTGCTTACTCCGCAGTATAAAGAAGATTTAATAAATTCTCTAAAAAAAGGAAATCTGCAGTCCGTAACATTTGTTGTGGGTGGAGAAGAACGAAAACAGTTTGTGGAAGCAAATCCGCAGTTTAAAACGGTAAAGGTTTATGATTCTTCATTGCAAAGAATCAATGATAGAGAAAGTAAAAATGAGAAACAATCGCAATCAAAAGAAAAGAGTGCAACGCAGAACAATAATGATGATGAGCCAGCACAGAAAGAATCGAATTCTGCATCACGTTCCAGGAAAGCAGCCAGATCAGTTTAGTTTCGGTGATCCACTAAAAGATTAAATATGTCGTTTGAGAACAATAGAATACAGAATGAAGTAAAAGAGTGGATGTCCAAGGAAGATAAACTTAAATCCATATTTGGTAAAAGTCCAGGCATCGAGCGCTCTTTTGGCATAGAAAAGCTGAAATTCTTTAAAATGCTTCTCTTTAAGTACGGTAAAACAAAATCCTTGGACGAACTTATTACTGTACAGTTCCTGAAGCACGAATATAAAAGTTTAAGACATAAACTATATCCTAACGTTTTCAAACGTCTTTTTAATGATGCAGTAAATTCTATCGTATTTGAAAGAATTCATAAACCCGCATACTTAAAAGATTTGGATGCTAATAAAAGAGCATTGGAAGTACAGCTTAAAAACACTGGTTTCGCTCAAGTATGGGATAAAGTTCTGCATCAAATAAAAGAGGAGCAGCTGAATTTTTATATACCTGTCTCTTATCACATATCTGAAAAGGAAAGGCTTGATCATTCACTTCATTTTGCAAAGGATGTACAAGGAGCTTACCAGTTTGAAGGTTTTACATCAACTCTGCATACAGACTCTATTCCGTCTGGAAGAAGTACTCATCATTTTAAAAATGAGGCGTCCGAATATTTCAACGTAGATGAAGCGTATAATATGCTCGCTGGAAGATCAGTACTTAAAAATGGTACATGGAAGCAGTTTAATTTTTATGACAAGGATTTAAGTGAAAATTACCGGATGCATGAGTTTCCTCAGGATTATGGTTATAGAGTTGAAAATGTTTTGGCTCTTCTTCCTCTTAAGAATACAGATGGAGAGGCATTTTACGATTTATGCAGTTCCTTAAAAGAAGGCAAAATAGAAGAGGCGGTGCTGTTAATTGAAGGCAGAGAAGTAAAAACTTTTATTGAGGCTAATCCCCGTTTTAAAACATTAAACTTTTATAATGACATAATGCAGAAGATAAGTTTAAAGGAGTTGGAAAGAGGATGTAAAATTCAGCAGGTAAAGAAGCCTGAGATGCATATTGAAACATCTTCAAGAAAGATGACTCCAAAATTTTGATATAAAGCCTATGGATAATCTTCAAATCTTAACCAGATTTTTTCAGGCAATTGAAGATGATTTTAGAATTGGAACTACCCATATTGCAATTTTTGCAGCTTTACTCCAGTTTCGCGCTTCTAAAGATCACATCAATCCAATATTAGCGTACAGCATAGAAATTCAAAACATTGCCAAAGTGGTATCTCCTAAAACTTACCATAGATGTATGCATGATCTGGATAATTACGGCTATCTGGTTTATGTTCCGACGAAGAATAAAAACAAAAGAAGCAGTATCTATTTTCATTTGGAATAAGCTTTAAATTTCTAAATCATGAAAAAAACAAAAATTTTGGATTGCTTAGACAAACTTTTAAAGCATGAATCCAGATTAATTATACTTGAAAGGATTTTGAAGGAAAATTTAAAAGATGATGTCCACAGTAAAATATCCGCTTCAGTTTCTAATTCAGGAAGATGCAAAAGTTCATTTAGTAAAATAGAATTTGCAAATCTTTTCTATATTCTTATGGATGAAGGTTTTTTATTTTTTGAAATATTGGATAAAAAGAATAACAGGATTGAATTTCAAAAGTTTTTAGAAAACAATTTTACTTATTCAGGAAAGAATGACAAGCAATGTGAAATCAAAAATATCAGCAAAGAATTTGCTGAAAGCAAAGGGTATACTTATAGGGAAAAGCAGATTGAGTTTTTGAATTTATTGATTTTTAGATTACAAGAAAGAAAATCAAGAATTGAAAATTGGTAGTCTGAACAAAATTTTTTGTTTAATAATTTAATAATTTAAAAATTTTAATTAATGAAAAAGGATGTCAAAAAAAAGAAACTCTCATTTCTTATGAAAGTTAAAAAGATGATTGATCCTGTTGTTGTAAAACTTGAGACCATTGATTCTAAAATAAATTCAAGAGGGAATGACGGCAGGCCTGCTTATTACAGGAATGAAGATTTAAAAAAAATATTTGGGCTCTCACCAAATACGATAATAAAATACAGACAGACAGGAATCCTTCCTTATTCAAAACTTGGTGAAATATTCTTGTATGACTCAAGTCAAATTGAAAAAATTCTTCAGGAAAATAAAAGTTGATCATAAAAAGTGTAAGTAAATATTCATATAAAAAATGTATATTTTGAAGATAACTAATTAAAAACTAATATTATGGCACTAAAGCCCGGACCAAAAAGAATAGCCGATTCCACAGGTAAACCTGACAGAAGGCAGCGTGACAACAAAGATACACCAGGAAACACGCCTTCCTTAAAACCGCCAGTAAAAAAACCTGGAAAATAAATTAAAAAAAGCAGAGGATTTCAAATTTGAAATCCTCTGCTTTTTTTTAGGAAACCTTTTCTTCATATTTAGATTTGACCATATTCATATCCTCCATTATATTTACATCTAGAACTTTTGCATAGTGTTGTGTCTGTTTGACATTAGTGTGTCCCATCATGGCTGAAACATTTTCAAGTCTGACTCCGTTGCCAAGAGTTACTGTAGTTGCAAAAGTATGTCTTGAAACATACCATGTGAGGTACTTGGTTATTCCGCACAGATCCGCAATTTCCTTTAAATAAGCATTCATTTTTTGATTTGAAATGCTTGGCAGCAATCCTGGCTGCTTCCCTTTGTACTTCTGAATGATTTTTTCGACGGGAGGCAGAACGGGAACATTTTCTTTAATTGATGTTTTCGTTCTATTTGATATAATCCACTGGTTACCATTATTGTCTTTTGAAATGTTTTTTTGTGAAAGCTTTAAAGCGTCAGTTGGAGCATATCCGGTATAACAGCTGAACAGGAAAATATCTTTGACCCTGTCGAGTCTTTCAATAAAGAAGACTTTTTTCTCGAGGGTGTCGAGTTCGCACTGTGTTAGAAATACTGCATCTTTAACGCTCAGCTTTCCATCATAAACATTAAAGGGATTTTTTTGGATTAGATCCATTCTGATGGCATAATTAAAGGCTGTTTTATACATCTTAATATATTTTACCACTGAATTGTTTTTTATTCCAACATGGCCCTTAAAACTGCTTTCGTATTTAAGGAATTCCTCAAGATTGTATATAAATGAACTTGAAATTTCATCAGCAGGAATATCTTCTATTCCGTATTGTTTTACCATAAAGTTCGAAATTAGCTCAGTGCTTCGTTTGTATTTCTGCAGTGAGGCTGATGCTCTTTCGCCGGCATCCACTTTTTTTCTGAAAAATTTATTATGGCGCTCCATAATTTGAAGCAGTGTGGTTTTCTTTGTCTGTAATTTTGATTTTCCTGAAAGTTCTGCTTTAAGTATTTCTAATGGAACATCTGGATCGAGATTAAAAAGGATATTGAATTTCTTTTCGACAGTTAGGCGGTAAATATCGAGATAGTTTTTAAGAACCTTTTCCTTTTCTGTCCTCAGAAGAATTCTTAATTTGTTTGTGTAGTCCCATCTCTCCTTAGAAATGGTTTTTCCGGTACTTAAGGAAATTCTTTTCTGGTTGAATGTAATACGTGCAAATATTGAAAACTCTCCATTCTTATCTGCCTTTTCTGATTTGAGGTAAAAAATTACTTTTAACATGCCTTCTAGTTTTTAAATTAATACTCAAATTGATTTAAAAATTTCGAAACACACCTTTGTTTTCGGGGAATTCCAAGAGAATTCCCTTTGATTTAGTACACTTTTTTTATGGTCAAAACCCACCAAAATAAAAGTGTACTTATAAGTGTACCACCCTTTGCAATAACATGTGATTTTTGACGATTGCCAAAAAATGAAAAACCCTTTAAATACAAGTATTTAAAGGGTTTTAACTTTTAAAGTTTCCTTTTGAAACTTCGTTCAGCGGAGAAAGAGGGATTCGAACCCCCGGACCTGTTACAGTCAACAGTTTTCAAGACTGCCGCATTCGACCGCTCTGCCATTTCTCCAGTATGTTGCGATCGTTTTCTGATTGCGAGTGCAAATATAGTGCGCTTTTCCGATTATAAAAACTTTTTTAGCGTTTTTTTTAAGTTAATTTTCAAGTGTCTAATTATCAGTATTTACGAAATGATAATTTTTGAAAATTTATTCCAAATCGTCTAAAATTGGCGTCGGTTTTTTGTTTTCGTCGACTGCTACAAACGAAAAAGTTCCAGAAACTACTGTTTCACGAAGTTCCGAATACATCTGTTCCATAAAAATATCAACGTGAATTTTACAGCTAGTTCTTCCGACGCTGTCTACTTTTGCTACTAACTCGATTAAAGTTCCAGCTGGAATCGCTTTTTTAAAGTCAATTTGTCCAGTAGAAATCGTAACTACTTTTTTACGGCTGAAACGTGTCGCGCAGATAAACGCGACTTCATCCATAAGATGCAGAGCAGTTCCTCCAAATAAAGTATCATAATGATTTGTTGTGCTTGGAAAAACGGCCTTAAAAATACGTGTTTCAGATTTCTGAATTCTTTCTTCTACTGTTCCCATATTAATAATTAACGTATTCCGTAATTTCAAGTCCGTAACCAATCATACCAACACGTTTTGTTTGCTCTGTATTAGAAACTAATCTAATTTTAGAAATATCTATATCATGAAGAATTTGAGCTCCAATTCCGTAATCTTTGCTGTCAATAATAACTTTTGGAGCTTTTAAAGTTCCATTAGATTGTAGCGCTTTAAGTTCTGAAATTCTATTTAAAAGATTAATGGCAGTCATGTCTTGATTGATAAAGATAACGGCGCCTTTTCCGTTTTCATTAATCACTTTAAACATATCATCCAATTGCTGTTCAGCATTATTAGTCAATGTTCCTAATAAGTCATTATTTACTTGCGAAGAGTGAATTCTAGTTAAAATTGGTTCTCCAGAATTCCATGTTCCTTTTGTTAAAGCAATATGGATTTGTTTATTAGTTGTCTGCTCGTAAGCTCTCAATCTAAAAGTTCCAAAACGAGTTTCTATATCGAAATCTTCTTTTTTAACAATTAGACTATCGTGTTGCATTCTGTAAGCTACCAAATCTTCGATAGAAACTAATTTTAAATCGAATTTTTTAGCCACTTTTATCAATTCAGGCAAACGAGACATTGTTCCGTCTTCGTTAAGAATTTCGCAGATTACACCAGCGGGTTTAAATCCAGCTAAACGTGCAAAATCAATTGCAGCTTCTGTGTGGCCAGTTCTCCTTAAAACACCTCCTTGTTTTGCAATTAAAGGAAAAATATGTCCAGGACGAGCTAAATCGTGCGGTTTTGTATTCGGGTCAACTAAAGATTCAACTGTTCTAGAACGATCAGCTGCAGAAATTCCAGTAGTCACACCATTTCCTTTTAAATCGATAGAAACTGTAAAAGCAGTTTCCATATGATCCGTATTATTGGTAACCATTGCACGAAGATCTAATTCTTTACATCGGCTTTCTGTAAGTGGTGTACAGATTAAACCGCGTCCGTGCGTAGCCATAAAATTGATCATTTCTGGCGTTACTTTTTCAGCTGCAGCTAAAAAATCACCTTCGTTTTCACGATCTTCATCATCGACTACAATGATTACTTTACCTTGACGAATATCTTCTATAGCTTCCTCAATGGTATTCAGTTGTATTTTTGTTGTTGACATAATTATTCTTGCTTTTGAGCAGGTTGAAACCGCTCGGAAATTTTCTGAAATAGTTGTGAAATCGGAGTTGTAATCGCATCAAAATTGATTAATCCGTTATCATTAGTAGCGCGATAAGTTAAAAGAACTGCTAATGGCGACAAAATAAACGATGACATCCATGAACCTACAAATGGAGACATTCCACCTTCTTGAGATAGTCTTTTTCCAAAAGTATTGATAAAGTGAAAAGTAATAAAAATTAAAACGGCAAATACAATTGGAAGTCCAAGTCCGCCTTTTCTAATAATAGCACCAAGTGGAGCACCAATAAAGAACATTAAAAAACAAGCAAAAGCAATAACGAATTTTTCGTATAAAGCACTTAAGTGTTTATTAATTTCCCTTTGCTTATCTTTTAAATCTTTTTGAGTAGTATCAATTGTGTAAATATTACTTGTGATATTACTTCCTGCCATTTTTAAAATGTCAACCTGATCTTTGTTAGAATACAATGACATTAGGTTGTTTGGAAGTTGTTTTTTCTTCTTTATATCTTTATTTACACTTTGTGGAGCTCTTCTAATACCAACTCTCTGGTTGATATTTTCAGAAAAGGATACAATTTCGTTGTCTAAGTTTTTATTTAATGAATCTAAAGTATATCGTAATTCATTAACATTCAACATGGCATTTGTTCCGGCGATACTTTCTTTGCTATCGTCAACTTTGTTTAATTCGGCTAAATCAATATTAATGATTTGCTTTTTAAACTTACCTTTTATAAAAGGCAATTTTGCACGATCTTCATATTTTTTTGGAGTAACATCTTGATAATAATAACCGTCATTTAAAACCAATTGAAGAATGCTCGATTTTTCGCTACTAATCAATTCACCGGTTTTAGACTTAATTACAGTCTTGTTTTCGCCCATTGTGCTAGGCTTTTCGTGAATAGTTACACCTGTAAGATGATTTCCGTTTTCGCCAGTTTTTTTGTTTACCTTAATGTTGTATGTTCCAACATCATTAAACTGACCTTCGGCAATTGCCATTGCGGGTTTGGCTTGTGCAATATTTTTTCTAAAATTGACAAATTTATATTCGGCATACGGAATAACGTTATTGGCAAACCAAAATGCGACAATACTTAAAACAAAAATAAAAATAATCAATACTCTCATGGCTCTTTGCAAAGAGATTCCAGAAGATTTCATCGCTGCAAATTCGTAGTTTTCGGCAAGATTTCCAAAAGTCATAATCGAAGCCAGTAAAACCGATAAAGGCAAAACCAGCGGAATAATTCTAGGCATAGAAAACAGAAGGAATTTTACAACCAAAAGTAAGTCAAGGTCTTTACCTGCTAATTCTGATATAAAAAGCCATACTGTTTGGAGTATGAATATAAAAAAAAGGATTACGAATACCGTAGTAAACGTAATCAGAAAAGTTTTTAGTAAGTATTTGTCTAAAATTTTCAACCTTGTAATTAATCTAATTTATTAATGTAGTATTTCGGGTATTTACTCGATACAAATGTAAATTGATTTTTTGACAATGGCTGATTGGTTTTAAAAGAATTAACGGTTAAAGTTGTTTTTGTTCCGTTTTTTCCAGTTTCAATCAAATTATAAATGTGTTTTGTTTGAACATCAATACCTAAAAGAATTTCTTTTCTTTGATCTTTTCCGCTCGTTGGAGCTAATTTTATGTATTGAATTTTTCTTCCTTTTACATTTTGAACAATGTCCATATTGTATTTATAACCAGAGTTAAAGAAAGTTAACATTTTTGAAGGAGTGATTGCGCTATCATCTTTCTCATTTACTTTCGAAATAGTAACCTCTTCGTCTTCAGGAACAATAGTGTATGTTTTTTGACCGTCAAAAATTTTAGTAACGCCCATAAAATTCAAAACATATTGATTTCCTTTCATGGTTACATTTCCTTTGCTATCTTGATTGATGTTCTCTTTTGCATTGTTTAAAGAATATTTAAAATCGATAACAATGTTGTCGTAGCTTTTTATTTTAGAAGTTACTTCGTTCAATAGATCTTTTGCTTTTTTATCTTGAGCTTGAATAGAAGTGAAGCTCAAAAGCAAAATAGCTGCCATTTGAAAACACTTTTTAGTCATGTTTGTGATAGAATTGTTGTTGATTTCTTGAATTTTTGCTTTCATGATTGGATTAATTTTGTTCATTATTAAAAAATTGATCAAGAGCACTTAAGTCTAAAATATTCACACTTCTTGCTTTACTGCCTTCGAAAGGACCAACAATACCTGCTGCCTCAAGTTGATCGATCAAACGACCTGCTCTGTTGTATCCTAATTTTAATTTTCGCTGCAATAAAGAAGCAGAACCTTGCTGGGCATTGACAATAATCTCCGCCGCTTCTCTAAATAAAGTATCTCTGTCAGAAATATCTATATCAAGATTAATGCCAGTTTCTTCTCCAACAAACTCTGGGAGCAAATAAGCTGTAGCATATGCTTTTTGTCCACCAATAAAATCTGTAATTTTTTCTACTTCTGGAGTATCAATAAATGCGCACTGTACACGTACAACGTCATTTCCATTTGTATACAATAAATCTCCACGACCAATTAACTGATCGGCTCCTTGCGTGTCCAAAATAGTTCTTGAGTCAATTTTTGAAGTTACTCTAAAAGCAATTCTTGCAGGGAAGTTGGCTTTAATTAAACCGGTAATTACGTTAACTGAAGGTCTTTGTGTTGCAATAATTAAGTGAATACCAATAGCACGGGCTAACTGAGCCAGACGCGCAATAGGAATTTCAACTTCTTTTCCAGCGGTCATGATTAAATCGGCGAACTCATCGACAACTAAAACAATATAGGGTAAAAATCGGTGGCCAGCTTCTGGATTTAATTTTCTTGCTTTAAATTTATCATTGTATTCTTTAATATTACGAACCATCGCATCTTTTAATAAAGAATAACGATTGTCCATTTCTGTACAAAGTGAATTTAAAGTATTTACAACTTTTGCATTGTCGGTAATAATAGCGTCTTCCGTATCAGGAAGTTTGGCTAAATAATGTCTTTCTATTTTATTGAAAAGTGTAAGCTCAACTTTTTTCGGATCGACCAAAACAAATTTTACTTCTGCCGGATGTTTTTTATATAATAATGAAGTTAAAACCGCATTTAATCCAACCGATTTTCCTTGACCAGTTGCCCCAGCCATCAACAAGTGAGGCATTTTGGCAAGATCGACAACAAAGGTTTCATTTGAAATAGTTTTACCTAAAGCAATTGGTAATTCCATTTCGGCTTCTTGGAATTTTGCTGCTCCAATAACGCTTTTCATAGAAACCATAGTTGGTTTTTTGTTCGGAACCTCAATACCGATAGTGCCTTTTCCTGGAATTGGCGCAATAATACGAATTCCAAGTGCAGATAATGATAAAGCAATATCATCTTCTAAACTTTTAATTTTAGAAATTCTGATTCCTGCTTCTGGCACAATTTCATATAAAGTTACCGATGGTCCAACAGTTGCCTTAATTTGTGCAATTTCAATTTTGTAGTTACGAAGAGTATCTACAATTTTGTTTTTATTTTCTTCTAATTCTTCTTGATTAATTGTAATTCCGCCAGTCGAATATTCTTTTAATAAATCGATGGTTGGGAATTTGTAATTAGATAAATCTAAAGTCGGATCAAATAATCCAAAATCGGCAACTAGGCGAGAAGCTAAGTTTTCTTCAATAATATCTTCTTCTTCTGCTTTTTCTATTACAAAAGCTTCATCGGGAGAAACTAATGGTAATTCTTGTTTTGGCTGAATTGGTTTTAAAATTGGATTCAATTCGATTTCAGAAGAATGATTGATAGTTGGTTTCAATGCTTCTTTGTTGATTTCAAATTGTGAATCAACAGTTTTGATGTGAATCTCATCTAATTCTGGATCACTTTCTGGTTCTTCTACAACAAATTCTTCTAAATTATAAGCGCTTTCAGGCTGTTGAACAGCTGGTTTTAAAGTCTCTAATTCTGATTTAAATTCTTTTTTAGTTGAATCAAAATACGATTGAATTTTTTCTGGAGATAGTTTGATTTTGAAAATCAAGTAGACAATTAAACCGAAAAGCAGTGTCAATAAAGTACCTGTTTTTCCGATATAATCTTGAAGGAAAAGATTTAACTCGTAACCAATTGTGCCGCCCAATTCGGGTGCAGAAGTGGCGAAGAAACCAAATAATACAGAAACTACGATAATAGCAAAAATATCCCAAAACCAAGTATTTTTCAGCTTTTGAGTAGAAAGTTCTAATGCCAAAAACATTCCGGTAAGGAAAAATAAACGTACGAATAAGAAAGAAGCAAGTCCGAAACCTCTGTAGATTACTAAATCGGCAAGATAAGCTCCAAATTTTCCGAGCCAGTTTTCGGCAACTTCAGTACGATCGCCAAGTTGGTTTACAACACTCTGATCGTTTTGCCATTGTCCGTTAACGTAAAAAGAAATAAATGCCACTAATAATGCGACAGAAAAAAGAACCAAAAGACAGCCTAAAACAAATTTTTGTTGTTTAGATATCTTAAAAGATCTTTTATTTCCTTCTTGTTTGTCGTTTTTTTTATCTACCGTTTCTTTTTTATTTTTTGCCATTCTTGCGTTTTCCTTTGCCTAAATAAATTTTGGAATATAAATAATCAAGCCTATTGCTATTGCGGTTAATGCGGCAAAAAATACCGCTCCGGCAGCAATATCTTTAATAAATCCGATTCGTTTGCTGTAATCAGGATGAATAAAATCGGCAATTTTTTCAACAGCCGTATTCAATCCTTCAATGCTTAAAACCAAACCGATGGCCATGGTTTGACATAGCCATTCGGTTTGTGAAATATGAAAATAGAAACCCGCAATGGTCATAATAATTCCCAAAGAGAATTGAACCATAACGCTGTGTTCTGTTTTTATCAATTTTACAGCTCCTTTAAAAGCATAAGTAACGCTTTTTAATCGACCTGTAACAAATGTATTATCTTTTTGAAACTCCATTTAAAGGAAAATATTATAGTGCTGCTAAAGCCGCTTCGTAATTTGGTTCGTTTGCAATTTCTGCAACTTGTTCTGTATGAACGATTTTTCCATCTGCATCAACCACAATAATTGCTCTTGAGTGTAAACCTGCTAATGGTCCGTCAACGATTTCTAAACCGTTTGCTTTTCCAAAAGCTCCAGTTTGAAAATCTGATAAGTTTACTACATTTTCTAAACCTTCAGCACCACAAAAACGTTTTTGAGCAAAAGGTAAATCTCTAGAAATACATAAAACAGTTGTGTTTTCTAATCCGCTAGCACTAGCGTTGAAAGTTCTAACAGATGTTGCGCAAGTTCCTGTATCTACGCTTGGAAAGATATTTAAAACTAATTTCTTACCAGCGAAGTTGCTTAAAGAGGCAACAGATAAGTCATTTTGAACTAATTTGAAGTCAGCTAATTGTGTTCCAACTGCTGGTAATTCGCCTGATGTATGAACTGGATTTCCTCCTAATGTGATAGATGCCATGTTTTTTGTTTAAAATTAATGAGGTTCAAAAGTAAGGATTAATATTTGAATCTAAAAGTATTTGTTATCGGTTTAAGGAGAGATTAAGCATGGTTTTTGGATAGCCACGAATTCACGAATTTATCTAATTATTTTAGATTTATTGTGTTTGTCAGGCTGAGCGGAGTCGAAGCCCACGCAAGTAGCTCCGTAATTTAAATTGCTGCTATTTGTCGATTTTCTATGTGTGGGCTTCGACTCCGCTCAGCCTGACAATTCTTTGTCGATAATTATAAATGTTTAATTGAAAACGTTTACCTGCGAGAGGGATAGAAGCTAGCTACCGAAGTAGCACGGATAGCCCGACAGGATTTGAGAAAGTGGGCGTATATAGATAAAGTATGTTTGCCCACTTTTTCAAATTCTGTCTCGCCCTAATTATTTTAGATTTTAAAGGATAGATTTTAGATTTACTTTGCGTGGGCTTCTCCCGAAGCTTCGGGACGCTCAGCCTGACAAGTGTAAACTGAGACTGAGATTAAAAACAAAAAAAAAAGCGTCTCTAAAATAGAAACGCTTTCTCCGTCATGTTTTTTTGATTTAGAGTCTCGATTTATTTATCGATAGAACCTAAAACACGTTTCATAAACGTATTTAAAGCTTCTTTTTTATCTGTTCCTTGAGCTACAAGTTTTTGTACTTCAAGAGCGCCATACATATTAGAAATCAATTCGCCTATTACGTCTAATTCTTCATCTTTTAGAGAAGGAATTTCCGTCATAGCTTCAAGAACTTCAATCGTTTCAATGATATAATCCTGATCGTTTTCTTCGATGAATTGCGTTAAATGCTTTATTACTGGTAATTTCATAATTTAGACTTCTTAGATTTTTAGACTTGCTTAGACTTCTTAGACTTTCTTTAAAATTTTAAAGACATCTAAAATGTCTAAAAATCTAAGCAAGTCTAACAATTTAAATTTAAGCAATAGCGTTTACAAGATCGATTAAAACTTCTTGTTTGTTAGTTTGCGTTTCTCCAACTAATTGTCCGTTTACGAAAGTTGCAAATGTTGGCAAGTTGCTCACATTAGCTAATTTTCTTGATTCAGGAGAATTTTCTGCATCAACCAAAACAAAAGTGATAGCTTCATTTTCTGTTGCTAATTTTTTGAATTTTGGTTTCATAATACGGCAATTTCCACACCATGAAGCTGAATATTGTACTACTACTTTTTCATTTTTAGCAACTAAATCTGCTAACGTATCTTCGTTTAAGTCGATTAACATTTTCTTTATTTTTTGAGGTTCTAAGGCGCTAAGATGCTAAGGTTCTGAGTTTTTTTGCTGAACCTTTACTTTCTTTGCACTATAATTTTTTCAGATTTTTTGTAGAGATAAGATTTCTAAGTTACTAAGGTCTAAGAATAAATCTCAGAACCTTAGCATCTTAGTATCTTAGAAACTAATTAAAAAATTAGTTTGCGCTTAAGTATTCAGCAGTACTAACTCTGTCTGCAGACATAGCTTCTTTACCAGCTTCCCAGTTTGCAGGACAAACTTCACCTTTAGTTTGGATGTGCGTGTAAGCGTCAACCATTCTTAAGTATTCGTTTACGTTACGTCCTAATGGCATATCGTTTACACTTTCGTGGAAGATTTTTCCAGTTTCGTCAATAAGGTAAGTAGCTCTGTAAGTTACGTTTGAACCTTCGATGATAACTGAATCTGTATCTTCGCTGTAGCTTGTAGATTCGATGTCAAGAATACCTAAAATGTTAGCTAAGTTACGGTTAGTATCAGCTAAGATTGGGTAAGTAACACCTTCGATTCCACCATTGTTTTTTGGAGTGTTTAACCAAGCGAAGTGAACTTCGTTTGTATCACAAGAAGCACCAATTACGATAGTATTTCTTTGCTCAAATTCTGGTAATGCAGCTTGAAAGGCGTGTAATTCAGTTGGACATACAAAAGTAAAATCTTTTGGGTACCAAAATAAAAGTACTTTTTTATTGTTGTTTACTGCTTCTTCAAAAATGTTGATTTTTAAATTGTCACCCATTTCTGAGATAGCATCTACTGCAATACTTGGGAATTTTTTTCCTACTAAAGACATATTTTTCGTTTTACGTTAAAAATTTATTTCTGATGCAAAAATAGGTCATAAGTGCAGGTACTTACAATAAGATGTGATTATAAAAATTTATAAGTTGATAAATTTTGACTATAAATGGTTTTAACTTATTGAATTTCAATGTTTACGGGAAGAGTGCCAGTTGAAGTAATTTTTTCTAAAAATTGAATTCCTGCTGTTTTTTGAAATTCTTCAAAATCCTGATACGCCTGAACCAATCCTGAAGCTTTTTTAAGATTCGGAATTATAGGTAAAACGTATGGATTTCCGAAAACGTAAACAATACATTTTTTGGTTTGAAGTAAATCAGAAAGCAATTCTAAAACTTCATCATTAATTTCGAAATTATTCATTGGTTTTGCTTTTGGAACAAATAATGAAATAATAATCGTTTCAAAATTTTCTAATTCATTTTTAATAGATGAAATATCCGAAATTTCTAAATTTTCAAAAGTAAATTCTGGAGAAGACAATTTTGAATTTAAAGTTTTGAAGAAAGTGTTTTCGGTATTTTTATATAAACTCAGTTTAGCTAATTTGTTGTTTTTCTGAGATTCAAAAGCTAATTCTGTACTTGAATTATCAATGATTGTTGTAATCGCATTTTGAGCAATTTGCAGATTTAAATCAGCTGTTTTTTCGAAATCTAATTCGCCTGAAGCTGTTGTGTTTCCAGAAAGAATTCCAGCTTTTTCTTTGGCTTTCATAATTCGGTCGTAGCTTTCGAAAATACGATTTGGCGATGCATTTTTATAAATCGCTTCAATTCCTTCGGGAACATTTTCGGCGAAACATAAAATGTCATTTCCAGCATTGAAAGCTTCCCATTCTAATTGACCTTTTGTTTCATACAATTTAGAAACGCTGTGCATGTTTAAAGCATCAGAAATTACCAAACCATCATAACCTAATTTATCACGCAAAAGATCTTGAATAACCGCTTTTGATAAAGTTGCCGATGTATCTTTTCCGTCATTTAAACTCGGAACAGCCAAATGTCCAATCATAATCGAATCGACATTATTTTCGATTCCTTTAATAAACGGATATAATTCGTTTTCTAATAATTCTTCTAAATTTTCCTTTAAAACTGGCAATCCCAAATGCGAATCGACATTCGTATTTCCGTGTCCGGGAAAGTGTTTTAGACAGCCTAAAACGCCAACTTCTGACATTCCTTTTAAATATTCAACCGAAAAATTGGCTACTTTTTCTTTATTTTCACCAAAAGAACGATAACCAATAACAGGATTGTTTGGATTGTTATTAATATCTGCCAAAGGCGATAAATTATACTGAATTCCAGCAGCTTTTAAATCTAAACCAATTTGTTTTCCGACTTCAAAAACCAAATCAGATTTGTTTGTAGGTAAAGCGCCAAGTGTAATTGCATACGGATATTGAGGTGTTTTCTCAATTCGCATTGCCAAACCCCATTCTGCATCAATACTGATTAAAAGTGGAGTAGAAGCTGCTTTTTGGTAACGGACAATTAAGGCTTTAATTTTTTCGTAGCTGTCATCATTAAAAATAACTTTTTTCTTGCTTTCATAATTGGTTGCAGCCCTCGCACGACTGTGAAAAAAGGTCAGTCCGCCAATATTATGTTCTCTAATAAGGCGTTCTGTTTCTTGGATATTTTCTTCGGTATCGTTGATAAAAACAGCAGGAAAGAAAAATTGTCCTATTCTTTGTCGTAATGCTTCGGCAGTAATTTTCATTATAAAGTCTTTTTCATGCAAACACTATTATCCATTTCTTCGTAAGGAGGATAATTTGGAATTATGGTGTAATTTAATTTTTGATATAAGTTGATGGCTTCTGGTTGGTTTTTTCCAGTTTCTAAAATGGTATACGTATAACCCACTTCTTTCGCCCAAATTTCTAATTCGGCTAAAACTTTTGAAGCAATTCCTTTTTTGCGATAATCAGGATGAACATACATTCGTTTGATTTCGGTTTTATCGCTTTCTTTTTCGCGAAAAGCGCCACAAGCGACTGGAATCCCGTTTTCGTAATAAACAATCGTATGTTTTATTTTATCGGTTTTATTAAACTGATTGTAAAACGCATGATCTTCTCCGTCTCTAATTGCCAAATCTTTATCTAATAAAGCAACTAGATTTATAAAATCGATATCGTCTGAATTGGTTCGTTTTAACATGATTTCTAAATGCTAAAAAGTAGTTTTATTTCAATTTTGCCTTTTTTTGTTTAGCCAATTGTTTTTTGGTTTCAATCGCTTTTTCCAATCGGTTTTTAAAACGGAAAAGTTTCGGCAAACCTTCTAATCGGTCTTCAATCGTGATTTCTTCGTAAACAATAATGGCTTTTTCTAAAACTCGAATTTCATTATCGAGATCGTTTTGATTTTTGTAAATCGTAGCCAATCGATCGTAAGGGTGATTTCCTTTAAAGCCTTCTGCAACATTTTCTTCATACAATTCAATCGCTTTTTCAAGATTTCCATTTTTTTCGAACTCAGTTCCTTTCAGATTTCGTTCGGCCTGCAAATTTTCATTGATTTCCATATGTAAAAGTTTGATTTGGGATTAAACTTCTTCTGTTTTCTTCCCAAAATCTTTCGGGAAAATTAAAAAACGTGATAAAATAAGACCTGGAATTGTAGCTAGCAAAACCCAAATAAAGAAATTTTGATAGCCTAAATATTGTTGTATAAAACCGCTTAACATTCCTGGCAGCATCATTCCCATTGCCATAAAACCAGTTGCCAGTGCATAATGTGCTGTTTTTGATTCTCCTTCGGCTACATGAATTAAATACATCATAAATGCCGTAAAACCAAAACCATAACCGAATTGTTCTAAAATTACAACGGCATAAATGTAATAAATTGAAGTAGGATGAAAGAATGCTAATAAGATAAATCCAATAATTGGAAGATGCATTGCTAAAAACATGGGAAACATCCATTTGGTAAGTCCTTGTTTAGAAATCGCAATTCCGCCCAAAATTCCTCCAATTGTTAAAGCAGCCACGCCGCAAGTTCCGTAAATAATTCCAACGGCTTCTGTATCTAGTCCCATTCCGCCTGATTCTTTCGGATCTAGCAAAAACGGACTCAACATTTTAAGTAATTGCGATTCTCCTAATCTAAAAACCAAGATAAAAGCCAAAACTAAACCGATTTGTTTTTTCTTGAAGAAACTCGTGAAAATCGTTGCGAAATTTTGATGATGATGGTCTTTACTTTCTACCGTGTTAATTTCGTTTCTTGGAGTAAAAATAAAATTATAGATCGTAATAAAAGTCATTAATAAACCTACGCCAATCATTGTATAAGACCAAGCTTTTGTATTGTCGCCGAATTTGTGTTCTAAATAACCTGCAAAAAGTACAATTAATCCGTTTCCGGCTAACATTGAAAGTCTATAAAAAGTACTTCTGATTCCGAGGAAAAAAGACTGCTGTTCTTTTGGTAAAACTAATAAATAGAAACCATCGCTCGCAATATCATTCGAAGCCGATGCAAAAGCAGCAACCCAAAATATGGCTAAAGACATGATAAAAAATCCATTAAGCGGAATCGTAAATCCGACCAATAAAAATGCAATTGAAATCAATAATTGCATGGATAAAAACCATTTTCTTTTGGTTCCATTCAATTCAATAAAAGGGCTCCAAAGCGGTTTTATAACCCAAGGCAGATATAATAAACTGGTGTAGACTCCAATGTCTTCATTTGAAATTCCTAGATTTTTGTACATAATTACCGAAACTGAGATAATTACGGCATAAGGTAAACCTGATGCAAAGTTTAAAAGCGGAATCCAAAACCAAGGTTTATTATTATCTGTTTTCATTTGGTTGAGCTGGTGTATAGTTTTTTAATGGCTTTTTTAAGTCTATTGCAGTTGGTGTACTTTCGTTAGCATAATAATCGATAAACGTTACTGCAGCAGCTTTATAAAGATTTAGTTTTCCGGCAGCAATTGAGAAAGTAATTTTTCCATCAACTTCTTTTACGGTTACTTTTTCGACAATTTTGGTTGCGTCGTTTATGTCAATTTTCGAAACATGTTCACCGCCATAAACCACTATATAACGCACTTTTGTATTCAGCGGACTTTTGAATGAGAAATTATAACGAATACTGTCTTTACTGTACTCAACCAATTTAGGCGTATCGATAATAACATGTCTTAAATTTGGCACAGCTGCAGGAAGTGCAGGATATTTATATTGATTTTCTTCTAAATGACGAACAACATCAAAGTTTTTTCCCATGAACCATTTGGCACTAAAATAAGCACTTCCAGAAACATTTTTAAAACTTCTAGCAAAATCAACCTGAGTTGGAATTTCAGTCATAAAATTCCAGCTTTTATCGCTATCGCCTCTAATTTTATAAGAAGCGTGTCCGATATAAACGGCTGTGCTATTTGAATTTTCTGCCCACCATTTTACCAATTTAGAATACGAAGCTCTCGGATTATTCATGCTCCAATACAATTGAGGCAAGATATAATCGATCCATTTTTGATCCATCCATAAAAGTGGATCTGCGTATAAATCATCGTAATTGGCAGTAGATTGCGTTTCAGAACCTCTCGGATCAACCGATTTGTTTCTCCAAACCCCAAACGGACTAATTCCGAATTGAACCCAAGGTTTGCTGGTTTTTATAGTTGTTGAAATCGTGTGCACAAAGTTGCTCACATTCGCACGACGCCAATCGGCAAGACTTAAGCCTGCACCGTATTTTTTGTACGAAGCGGTATCATTAAAAACTTTTCCAGGAACGGCATATGGATAGAAATAATCATCAAAATGAATCGCATCGATATCATATTTATCAACGACTTCTTTTACCACTTTTGTCAAATGTTCTTGCACTTCGGGTAAAGCAGGATCGTAATAATATTTTCCGCCATATTCAATCATCCACTCTGGATGTTTAAAAAGATCGTGACCCGGACTTAGAATGTTTTTGTTTAAATCGAAAGTAGCACGATACGGATTCAGCCACGCGTGAAATTCAAAACCTCTGTTGTGTGCCTGTTCGATCATCCACTCCAAAGCATCATAATATGGATTTGGCGCTAAACCTTCTTTTCCGGTTAAAAATCTTGACCAAGGCGCCATTTCTGAAGGATAAAGAGCATCTCCAACACTACGAACTTGAACAATTACAGCATTATAATTCAGCTTTTTGTAGGTTTCTAAAATCTCTAGATAATCAGCTTTTTCTTTTTCTACGTTATCTGTTGCCATTTTTGGCCAGTCAATATTAACAACCGTTGCAATCCATACACCTCTAAATTCGTTTTTAGGATGCATTGTTTTTTCCTGAGAAACAGATGTCCATCCGAAGAAAAATAAAAATAGAATAGAGTATAGTAAGTGCTGATTTTTATGCATTTCAATCTTTTTTTAACAAGAACCAAAAATAGTTTTTTTAACCGATTATAATTAATAATTGAGATAATTATATGGTGTAATTTTTTTTCGCCACGAATTACACGAATTTTCACGAATTATTTTTTAAAAGAATAATTAAGAACAAAAATTAGTGTAATTAGTGGCAGTTTTTTTGCCACAGATTAAAAGGATTATTTGGATTAATCTTTTTAATCCTTTCAATCTGTGGCAAATTTATTATTTAATCTGGAAAAGAAATTTTTCCCATTGTTACAGATGGAATTCCTTTTTTTGAACCAAAATTATAATTTCCTCCCGATACCGTTTCATTGGCTAAAACAGCAAATAAAACCGCTTCTTTTGCATCGCCTGAGATGCCGAGAACGTCGCTTTTTTCAAATTTACAAGATAATAATTCCTGTAGCCACTTTACCAATAACGGATTTCGTGCGCCTCCGCCAGACATATAAATTGTAAACTCTTCTATTGGTGTTTTAGTATTTTGTATGACAAACAAAACCGATTCGGCAATTGTTTCGGCGCTCAAACGTGTTAAAGTCGCAAGCAAATCTGATGCCGAAATGTTTTCTAAACCTAATTTTATCAAAGCCGAATTCACAAAATCATGATTGAATAATTCCTGACCAATCGTTTTTGGAAAACTTTTCTGGAAGAACGCATTGCTTTTTAATTCGCTTAAAAGTTCTTGATTTACAGTTCCTTGTTTCGCGATTTCGGCATCTTTATCGTAACTTTTTTCAGGAAAAAAATGTTTGGAAAAAATGTCAATCAAAGTATTTGCCGTTCCCGTATCGGTGACAAAAACTTCATCGGCGTTTTGTGAAGCGGGTAAATAAGTAAAATTGGCGATTCCGCCCATATTGAGCATAATTCGGTTTTCGCCCTTTTTGCTGAACAACAAATAATCGCCATAAACAGCCAACGGCGCGCCTTCGCCACCCGCCGCGACGTGTTTTTGTCTGAAATCGGAAAGTGTGATAATTCCAGTTTTTACCGCAATATGATCGCCGTCGCCAATTTGTAAAGTTGCATTAGGAAATTTTTCCTGCTGATGCAAAAACTTCGGAGCGTGTAAAACCGTTTGTCCGTGCGAAGCGATTAAATCAACTTCGCTTGACGAAATATTCCATTTTTTAAGACAATTATTAATCATTTCGGCATGTAAATCTGCAATCCATTCGTTAAGTAAAACCAAATGCTGAAAATCGATTGTTTTTTTTGCAAACACTTTTCTGATTTCGGTTTTGATATCGTCGCTATAATCGATGGTTTCAAAATGTTCGATTTTTACAATTGTGTTTTCTCCCGAATCCGAAACTTCACAAAGTGCCAAATCGAGTCCGTCGAGCGAAGTTCCAGACATTAAGCCTAGTATTTTTCGGGTTTCTTTTTGAGCGATATTGTAGAGTGCGGTTATATTTTTATTCATTAAAATGATATTTTTAGGAATCGGTTTATTTGTAACGCTAAAATCAGATTATTTTAGATATAAATATAGCGAAATTGTGAAATTTTATTTTCAAACACATAGAAACATAGTTTGTTTTGCGGTGAAAGGCGTTTTACTTGTTTAAAAAAACATAGATAGCTATGTTTAAACAAAAAGAGAACCAGCAGATAAAACTTACATCTCTTTTTATATATTTGCTCATAACCAATTTAAAAAATATAAATCATGTTTATTATTCTAGGACTAATTGTTTTTCTTCTTATTGTTGGAATTGTAATCTATAATTCGCTTATCGGAAAAAGAAATCAGGTAACCAATGCTTTTTCTGCAATTGATGTTATGCTGAAAAAACGTTTCGATTTGATTCCGAATTTGGTTGAAGTGGTAAAACAATATACTAATTATGAGCAAAGTACTTTAACGAAAATTGTAGAACTTCGTACAAAAGCAACTTCAGGAAATTTGACAGACGCAGAAAAAGCAAGTTTAGATACCGAATTAAGTTCAGCTGTAAAAGGTTTGATGGTAACGGTTGAAAATTATCCAGATTTAAAAGCCAATACCAATTTCTTAAACCTGCAATCTACATGGACAGAAAGCGAAGAACAAATTGCGGCAGCAAGAAGAACGTACAATGCTTCTGTTACAGATTATAATAATGCAATTATGATGTTTCCTGGAAATATGTTTGCAGGAATGTTAGGTTACACTAAAATTGAAGTTTTGGCAACTCCAGAAGAAGAGCGTAAAAATATAAGTGCAAAAGAATTATTCAATAATTAATGGATTCAGAAATAAATTCGAATGCAGCCTTGCAAGAGGTTTTGAATACGTTAGAAGTTGATAGAAAAAAAATAGCCGAAACCTATAAAACCTCCTATATATTATTTGGTTTTGCCGCATTAATTATAGCTGCAGGTATATTTATCGGATTTGGCGCTTTTGCCGTAATAGCTGGTCTTGTTCCTATAATTATTGGAATCGTAATGTATTTTAAAATAAACGATGAAGCAATAAAATACAAAGTTGCCTACAAAACAAAAGTTATAGCGTCGGCATTGAAAAATATAAATGGAAGTTTAGTTTTTACACCACAAAGCGGACTTCCAGAATATGAGTTTAGAAGTTCAGAGCTTTTTACGATGAGACCAGATCGTTATAAAACGCAAGATTTAATTAGCGGAACAGTCGATAAAACTTCTTTTTGGTTTGCCGAAGTTCATGCCGAATATAAAACGGAAACGCAAACAAAAAACGGAACAAAAACAACTTGGCACACGATTTTTAAAGGAATTATTTTTGTTGCCGATTTTAATAAAAACTTTGAAGTTTCGACAGTTGTGCGTCCAAAAAGCTTTGGTGCTAGTCTTGGAGCGTGGTTTTCTAAAAGCGTTTTTAGTTTTGGAAATACCGAAGTGGTGCAACTCGAAAACATCGATTTTGATAACAAGTTCGTAACCTATTCTAGAAACCAAATTGAAGCGCGATATATTTTAACGCCTGCAATGATGGAAAGAATTTTAGATTTAAATAAAAAATGCGACGAAACAATTTCGATTTCTTTTATTCATTCTAAAATTTATATCGCTTTTCCGTTGTCTCACAATTACTTTGAAGCGCCAATACATTCGTCGCTTTTAGTTCCCGATTTGCTTTCCGATGATATTTCGATAGTTCAGTTTATGCAGAATATTGTTCAGGAATTGGATTTGAATACTAGGATTTGGGGGAAGGAGTAGAAAACAAACTTTGTTATATATAAATTTAGAATTTGAGCAGATTTGAAAATATAGATTGGAAGTTAGATGACTTAGCAAATAAGATTAATGCGCGATTGACTAGAGATAGACCCGATTATCCTCAAAATTTGAGAACATTTGAGGAAAGAAGAATTGATTGGATAGACAATGGCATAATGAAAGCTGTTATAATTCAACCTAATTTTGAAGTTAATGGTGTAAATTCTAATATTTGGAATTTTCTTAATGTCGCTATTTTTGATGATGGTTATTCGTTTTCAAGACCAAAATGGATTAGCATATTAGTTGATAAAAAAGAATTTTCTTTTATTGAAGATAATATTGACGAATTGCTTTTAAAATCAGAAGAAAATTTATTGAATATTTCATTTAAAGATTTAATGTAATTTTTGATTTAATAGTAAAATTCAAAGAACTAATTATGTTATAAAAAAACCTCGATTAAAAAATCGAGGTTTTTTTCATTTAAAAATCTCACTCCAACTCCAAATAAGGATTTAGAGTTTCTGCTAATTCATTGAGCCAGTAAAAACTGTCTCTTAATTTGATGATTTCGCTTTGAAAGGTTTCGTGTTCGCTCAAAACACATAAAGCGAGTGTAAAATTTACTTGCCTTAAAGTTTTAGCCATTTCAACAGGATCAATCCTGTCGTTGAAAAAATTCAAAAGTTTGATTTCGGTTTGTTTTGAAATTGTGTTGGTAATCATAATCTTTGTGTTTAGGAAAAGAACCCGCACAGCTAAGGTGTCCTACGCCACAAAGTGCGTTGCAGTTGTTTCCAATACCGCCACCATACCGCGCGGGCAAAAGCTTTTTTGATATCATATTTCTTTGTGTTTAGGACTTCAAAGATATCAAAAAATATTTTAAGTAAGAAAAAGATTATATTTAGTAGTATCCATTAAATTGTTTCTATGTAGCAAATGTAAAATGTTATTTTTACAAAAGAGAATATTTAAATACATGAAATATATACAAAACGAAAATGTTTTTATTTTAATTTTAGGAGTTTTAATTTTTGCATTATTGATTTGCTGGATTAGAAACTTTAATATAAAAGAATCAAAAAAATTACAAGAACAAAATCAAGAAATGGATTCAATAACTAAAATGCGTAGTTGGAGCATTTACATTATTGCAGGACTTGGAATTATCGCGATGTTGTTTGAAGTTTTGAAACGACTCTATCTATTTATGTTCCACTAAAATGTTATTATGAAACCAAACGCCCTAGCCCTGATGGAAGCGGCATCCTTTTGCGCCAGGGTTCGGCGTAAAAGATATAGCAGACAGCAGGAAACAGCTTCTATTTAAAATTCTAAAGTGAAAAATTGGTTTCATAAGCTTTCGACTTCGCTCAGGATGACAATTGAGTTTGGAGAGAAAACCTTTGTTCCTTTGCTACTTTGAACCTATGTCCCTTATTTCAAAACAAACTCATTTTCTTTCAACTTTTTCAAAACGGCGGCAATAATTTTAGAACGGCATTCTGAATTTTGAGTTGTTGAGGCAGTTTTAACCCAATAACGAATATTAAGCTGAATGATGCCCCCGCCAGCAACATCGGTAATGACGGCAGCATTTTCGTGGTCTTTTTCGGTTACGTCTTCGCTGTTTCCTAGAACTTCTTTTACGAGTTCGATGGCGCGTGTGTAATCAGAACCATATTCGAGTCCGACTGTGAAAGTTTGGAGCAGAAATCCTTCGCTATTGTAGTTGATAAGTGTATTTTTTATTAAAAGTGCGTTGGGAATATAGATGATTTTCGAATCGCTTTTTACTTCGGTATCACGAAGGTTGAGGTTGATCACTTCGCCTTTTACACCGTTACTTTCGATAATATCGCCAATAGAAAACGGACGTTTGAAAGCCAGCAGAATTCCCGCAAGAAAGTTTTCTCCAATATCTTTAAGCGCAAAACCAATCACAAAAGCCGAGATTCCCGCGCCGGCAAGCATGCTTTGCGCAACACCATCTAAACCAATAATTCGGAACATAAATAAGATTCCGATAATGATTAAAACCGATTTAATTAATCGCGCAATAAAAACCGCCAACAAACGATCGTGCATTCTGACTTTGAGTCGGTTTCCTGCAAAAATGCCCACACGGCTTGCCACAAACCATGAAACGAGAATAACCAAAACGGCAAGAATGAATTTGGGCGTAAGATCGACAATGCTATTGTAGTAACCTTCTAAGTGATTGATGACGTCTTGAAAGAAATTTTCCATAATAAAATAATAAAGCGTAAAAGAGTTTAAATTGTTGAATGAGTTTTAAACACATAGAAATATAGATTTTCTTTGCGCTTAAAGACATTTCATTTGTTTGAGTTCACATAGCTAAGCTTGCAGTGCTATGTGTTAAAATCTAGATTTTTTCAACTATTCTCATACTTTAAATTTTTAAAATAAATCTATGTTTCTATGTGTTTAAAAATCTTTCCAATAAATGAAAATTTTAAAATTACCTTTTTAGTCAGCACAATGCTTTACAGGATTCTCTCAGAATTTTATAAAATCTCACGGAGTTGTTAGATAATTTCTCAAAATTCATCATTTTGCCTTGCGATATTTTTATCTTTGTGATCTGAGTTTTTTCAGGAAATATTTTTTTAAAAAGCACCATTTACATGTTGACCCAATCTCATTTAGAGCAATTAGCCGCTAGTCTCGAAGGCACACTTTTATTCGATGAGCTTCATAAAACGCTTTATTCTACAGATGCTTCGGTTTACCGAATTAAACCCAATGCGGTGGCATTGCCTAAATCGACTGCCGATATTGCCAAATTAATTCAATTTGCGGCACAGCATAATATATCGATTACGCCAAGAACTGCGGGAACTTCGCTGGCAGGGCAAGCAGTAGGCGACGGATTGGTGATTGATGTTTCGAAGCATTTTACAAAAATTATTTCGTTTGATGCAGCAAAGAAAACCGTAACCGTTCAGCCAGGCGTAATTCGCGATGAACTGAATTTATTCTTAAAACCTCACGGCGTATTTTTTGCTCCAATTACATCAACATCAAACCGCGCGATGATTGGCGGAATGGTAGGAAATAATTCTTCTGGAACAACTTCAATTCGATATGGTGTTACGCGCGATAAAATTGCTGAGGTAAAAGCAATTTTAAGCGATGGTTCTGAAGTGGTTTTTAAAGACTTGACTTCGACTGAATTTATTGAAAAAACCAAAGGAGATTCTTTAGAAAATAAAATTTACAAAAGTATTTACGACGAACTTTCGGTAAAAGAAAATCAGGAAGAAATTGTAAAAGAGTTTCCGAAACCTGAAATTCACAGAAGAAATACAGGTTACGCGGTTGATATTCTTTTGAAATCAGAAATATTTGGCGGAACAGAACCAACCATAAATCTTGGAAAACTGCTTTGCGGAAGCGAAGGAACTTTGGCTTTTACAACCGAAGTTACCTTAAAAGTAGACGATTTACCTCCGCCTCACAGTATTATGGTTGTGGGACATTATCATACGATTCAGGAATCTTTAGAATCGGTTGTCGTGGCAATGAAACATCATTTGTACACTTGTGAAATGATCGACGATACGATTTTAGATTGTACGAAAACGAATCGAGAACACATTAAAAACCGTTTCTTTTTGGTTGGAGAACCCAAAGCGATTATGCTTTTTGAAGTGGCTTCACACACGTTGGAAGATGCCGAAAGACAAGCGAACGATTTGATTGCAGATTTAGAAAAAAACAATTTCGGATACGCTCGTGTAAAAATCTACGGAAATGATATTGACAAAGCCAACGAACTTAGAAAAGCGGGTCTTGGACTTTTAGGAAGTATTGTAGGTGACAATAAAGCGGCAGATTCTATTGAAGATACAGCGGTTGAATTGAGTGATTTGCCAGCTTATATTGAAGAATTCTCGGCGATGATGTTGCGTCACGGACAAGAAGCAATTTATTATGCGCACGCCGGCGCGGGAGAATTGCACCTTCGTCCGGTTTTGAATTTGAAGAAAACGGAAGATTTAAAATTATTCAGAACTATTGCGACTGATGTGGCGCATTTGGTAAAAAAATATAAAGGTTCTTTAAGCGGTGAACACGGCGATGGAATTGTACGTGGAGAGTTTATTCCGTTTATGATTGGCGATAAAAATTACGAATTGCTGAAAAGAATCAAATTGGCTTTCGATCCAAATTCGGTTTTGAATATCGGGAAGATTGTCAATGCTTTGAAAATGGATGAAAACCATCGTGTAATTTCAGGAAGAATTGAACCAGATATTAAAACGTTTCAGGATTTCTCAGACAGTTTAGGAATTTTACGTGCCGCCGAAAAATGCAACGGTTCTGGAGATTGCCGAAAATTGCCGTCAGGCGGAGGAGCGATGTGTCCGAGTTATCGTGCGACTCGAAACGAAAAAGAAACGACTCGCGCTCGTGCCAATGCATTACGAGAATATTTAACGTATTCTGAAAAAGAAAATAAATTTGACCAGAAAGAATTATACGAAGTTTTTGAATTGTGTGTAAGCTGTAAAGCCTGCGCAAGCGAATGTCCGAGTAATGTGGATGTAGCGACTTTAAAAGCCGAATTTTTATATCAATATCAAAAAGCAAACGGATTTTCGACTCGAAATAAGATTTTTGCCAATAACGCCAAATTGAATAAAATGGGAAGTAAATTCCCGTCGATTACGAATTTTATTTCGAATCAGTCTTTGGTTAAAAAAACCATGGGAATTGCGTCCGAAAGACAAGTTCCGCTTTTGGCGAAAAAGACTTTTAGAAAATGGTACGCCAACAATAAACCTTCACAAAAAGATTTTCCGAATGGAAGATTGTATCTGTTTGTTGATGAATTCACGAATTATTACGACGTAAATATCGGAATCGATGCTTTTGAATTATTGACAAAATTAGGTTATCAAGTTCTGATTGTCGATCATGAAGAAAGCGGAAGAACCTATCTTTCAAAAGGATTTTTGGAAGAAGCCAAGAAAATTGCCAATCATAATGTGAATGTTTTTAAAGATCTGGTTTTAGGAAATGCACCTTTAATCGGAATTGAACCTTCGGCGATTTTGACTTTTAGAGATGAATATCTCCGTTTAGCCGATGATAAAGAAGCGGCAGAAAACTTGTCGAGAAATGCTTTTACGATTGAAGAATTCTTCAAAAAAGAAATCATCGACGGAAAAATAACGCCAGATTCTTTTTCAGAAGAAACGAAAGAAATTAAAATTCACGGGCATTGTCACCAAAAGTCATTGAGTTCTGTTGAAGCAACTTTTGCTATGCTGAATCTGCCTAAAAATAATACGGTTACCATTTATAATTCAGGTTGCTGCGGAATGGCAGGTTCTTTTGGTTATGAAAAAGAACATTATCAAGTGAGTATGCAGATGGGCGAGGATACTTTATTTCCAAAAGTTCGTAATACTGCCGAAAATGTAAAAATTGCCGCTGCAGGAACAAGCTGTCGTCATCAAATTTATGATGGAACAAAGCGTGAAGCGCAACATCCTGTTAGTATTTTGCATAGCTGTTTGAAGTAAGTTAACCGCAAAGGTCGCAATCCCGATAGCTATCGGGAACGCAAAGGCCGCAATGATTTTTTTGCCACAGATTAAAGGATTTAAAAGATTTTTTATTTCTAAATAAAACGAAGAGCAAACACGCAAAGTTTGTCATTTCGACGAAGGAGAAATCTCCGCGAGAAGCTCGACAAAGATTGGACTCTCGTTGCGGAGTTACTTGTGGAGATTTCTCCTTCGTCGAAATGACAGATTTTATGAATAAAATCTTAAAAAATCCTTTTAATCTGTGGCAGAAAAATATTAAAGCTTGACTTTCTTCCCCGTTTCAGCGGCTTTATAAATGGCATTGATGATTTTGACGTCTTTAATTCCTTCTTCTCCCGTAATATGATTTGGAAGTTTTTGGTTTTCTAAAATTACTTTCGAAATCTCATCCATTTGAGTTTGCTGTTGATTTATAACAGGAAAATTGAATGGTTTTCCATCCGATCTTTTACCAACAAAAGGACCATAACTGACAGCAGGACTCATTTCAAAAAAGCCTTCATCTGCGGCCGCGTAGAAACGATCAATTCCAAAACCACACGAACTGCTGCAATTTGCAACGGCACCGCTCGGGAATTCCATTTGCCAAGTGATATTTTCTTCAACTTGAGAAAACATATTTTTGTTATTGACATGTCCAAATTGTGCAGTAACGGCAATTGGTTCTTCGCCTAAAACATAACGCGAAACCTGAATGCAATAAATTCCTAAATTAATCAAACAACCGCCGCCGGCCCATTTTTTAGTCAGTCTCCATTCGTTGCGGGCGTTTAGATCTACAGGTTTATTGATGTCACGAACATCATAAGTACTGTAACCCAAACCAGTTTCAATATAACGAACTTGTCCCATAACTTTTTCTTGTCCGAGACGTTTTATTTCTAGATGATTAGGTTCGTAATGCAAGCGATAACCCATTGCCAATTGCACATTATTATCATTGCAGACTTTTATCATTTCTACGCAATCTTCAGGTGTAATTGCCATAGGTTTTTCGACAATAACGTGTTTTCCTGCTTTTGCAGCGCGAACAGTAAATTCTTTATGAAGTGCATTTGGCGTGACAACATACACTAAATCAATATCTTTGTTTTTTACGATTGAATCGAAATTTTCGTAATTGTAAATATTCTTTTCAGGAATATTATATTGTTTTTTCCATTTTTCAGCTTTAGAAGGCGTTCCAGTAACAATTCCCGCAAGCTGGCAATATTCGGAAACCTGAAGACCTTCAGCAAGTAATGAAGCATAGTTTCCAAGACCACAAAGCGCAATATTTAATTTTTTCCCAGTATAAGGTTTATGTACCTTTTCTGTTTCAGTTATAAAAGAAGGAAGCGTAGTCATAACAACCGAAGCTCCAACACCAAGTCCAAATTTATTGACAAAAGAGCGTCTTGTAATTTTTTCCATAAAATGATTCTTTAAAATTAAATAGTACTTATTAGTAAGCTGATTTTGAGAAAAGTTACATTTGTGATAAAAATAGATTTAACTGAAAAGTAAGATTTTAAAAATAATTCGTGAATTCGTGGCAGAAAAAAAATCACAAAAAAACAAAATGGTTTTATATATTTGATTTCAAGATATTTTTTGCATTATTTGCAAAATAAAACAAGAAGGACTGAATTAAATTAATTTATAACAGCAAAAAATATATGGCATTTTCAAGTTTATTCCGAAAGAAAACAGTGCAGGATATTCTGAAACAGGTTGCAAAGAATGAAGCAGATGGACATGGAGCGTTGGGAAAACACCTTACAACCAAAGATTTAACTGCTTTTGGAATTGCCGCAATTGTTGGAGCAGGTATTTTTAGTACCATCGGAAAAGCAAGTGCAGACGGTGGACCAGCCGTGATATTTTTGTTCTTGTTTACAGCTTTGGCGTGTAGTTTTGCTGCTTTTGCTTATGCGGAATTTGCTTCGATGGTTCCAGTTTCAGGAAGTGCTTATACGTATTCTTATGTTGCTTTTGGCGAAATTATCGCTTGGATTATAGGCTGGGCTTTAATTATGGAATATGCTGTTGGGAATATAACGGTTGCCATATCGTGGAGTGATTATTTTACAGGACTGCTCCAGAGCGGCGGAATTCATTTACCGCAATGGATTCAAATGGATTATTTAACCGCTTCAAACGGATATAATGACGCCGAAGCTTTAATGCGTGGCGGAAAATCATTCGAAAATTTAAGCACAGCTTTACAACAAGCGCACACAGCCTGGACAACAGCGCCAACTTTAGGATCATTTCATTTTGTTACAGATATTCCAGCTTTATTCATTATTATTTTAATTACTGCTTTGGTTTACAGAGGAATGAAAGAATCTCGTAATGCGAGTAACTTAATGGTTGTGGTTAAACTTTGTGTCGTTCTTTTAGTAATTGCTGTTGGAGTATTTTATGTAGATACAGCAAATTGGGATCCTTTTGCTCCAAATGGAGTTGGTGGAGTTTTAAAAGGAGTTTCGGCGGTTTTCTTTGCTTATATTGGTTTTGACGCTATTTCGACAACTGCCGAAGAATGTAAAAATCCACAAAGAGACTTACCACGCGGAATGATGTGGGCAATTATAATTTGTACGATTCTTTATATTGCTATTGCCTTGGTTTTAACCGGAATGGTAAAATATCACGAATTAAATGTTGGAGATCCTTTGGCATTTGTTTTCGATAAATTAGACTTAAAATGGATGTCGGGAATTATTGCTGTAAGTGCAGTAGTAGCAATGGCAAGTGTTTTATTAGTTTTTCAAATGGGACAACCTCGTATTTGGATGAGTATGAGTCGTGATGGTTTATTGCCAAAGAAATTTTCTACGGTTCACCCGAAATTCAAAACGCCTTCTTTTGCGACAATTGTAACAGGTTTTGTAGTAGCAGTTCCTGCATTATTTTTAAACTTAACAATGGTAACCGATTTATGCAGTATAGGAACTTTATTTGCCTTTGTATTGGTTTGTGCGGGAGTTTTAGTTTTACAAAATAAACCTGAAATTCCGAGAGGAAAATTCAAAACGCCGTATGTAAATTCAAAATATATTTTACCAGTTTTAATTATCGCTGGATTGTATTATGCATTTGCTTTTAATAATAAAGCTACGATGGCTTTTATTAATAATGAGCCTCAGATTTATGATGCGACTTCAATTGTAACTTCTTTAGATAAAACAGAATCTGAAAAGGTATTTAATTATTTGAAAAGCATTGAAGAAAATAATAAAACTGCCGAAACTTCAGATTTAGAACATTTATTAGGACAATATCAAGATGATGAAACTAAATATGTTGAAGTTGTAAAAGGATTGCCAATCAATGATTCAGCAAAATATGAATCAGGATTTAGTTTATTCAAACACAAAATCCCGATGTGGATTTTCTTATTTGTTTTGGTTGGATTAACCGTTTGGGCTTTCAGAAAAAATCTATCTTTAATTCCACTTTTAGGTTTAATTTGCTGTCTTTACATGATGGCCGAATTAAGCGTTTGGAATTGGATTTACTTTACAATCTGGTTATTGATTGGATTATTTATTTACTTTACTTATAGTAGAAAAAATAGTAAACTTAACTTTGTTGAGAAGATATAGTTAAGAGTTATAAATTATAATTAAGAAGCCGTTTTGAAATACTCAAAACGGCTTTTTTTATTTGTATTTTTTTATAGAATTATTCTTATGTTTTTAAAACGCTTTTTCTTAAGTTTGCTTTAGTGAAATTTTAAAATTTAATAAGTAATACATGGGTTTTCTAGATAAAATATTGGGCAAAAAAGAAGCTCCAATACAATCCAAACATGATTTTTGGAATTGGTTTTTAAAACACGAAAAAGAGTTTTTTGAAGTTGTTAAAGATGGAAAAAACATACACAAAGGATTTCTTGATAAACTAGCTCCAAAACTAGAAGAAGTTCACGATGGAATCTACTTTTTGACTGGAATGTTTGATAATCAAACCGCTGAATTAATTCTTACGCCAGACGGAGCAATTAGAAATATTTATGCAATTGAAGAATTGGTAAATGAGGCGCCTCAAATTCAAGGTTGGAGATTTACTGCTTTGAAACCAGCTTCAGATATTAAAGATGTGAGCATTAACTATGAAAACTTTGATTTTAATAAAGATAATATAAAGTTTTTTCCTAACCTGAATAAAAACTATCCTGACGAGATTGATCTGACTATTATTTATGAAAGTTATACGGATGAAAAAAAGGCCGAAATAACAAATGGAGTTTATATTTTCTTAGATAATTACTTAGGAGAATTACACTCAGTTACTTTAATAGATAATTTGACTGTGACTGGAAATAATGATATTTCTGAAGAATTGATTCCGATCGAAAAATTAGAAGATTATTTAATTTGGAGAGAAAAGGAGTTTGTTGAGAAATACGAAGGCACAAGGCATAATACTGAAAAAGACAATTATTCAGGTTTTGAATCAAATACAAAAGATGGAAGAATTGTCATAGGATTAATGAATACTGATCTTTTAAGCTGGGATCAAAAAGCATCGCATCCGTGGATGTTCATTATCACAATTCCATTTGATGGGACTAATAATAATGGAATGCCAGACAAAGAAACGTATGAATTATTAAATGAAATTGAAGATGAAGTTATATTAGATCTTAAAGATTTGATGGGTTATTTAAATGTAGGAAGAGAAACATTGGCAAACAGACGAGAAATCTTTTTTGCCTGTAAAAACTTTAGAAAACCAACAAAAGTCGCCGACCAATTAATTGAAAAATATAGTGGTTCTTTCGATATAAGTTACGAAATATACAAAGACAAATATTGGAAAACGTTTAGGCATTACGAGCCGAGATAATTTTATAGCCACGAATTTCACCAATTATCACGAATTTGAAAATTAATCTTCTTGAGAGAAATTTGTGAAAATTTGTGAAATTCGTGGCAAACAAAAAAACTTATTGCATCTCTGTGAAAACTTCTTTGCGAATCTCTTTGGAATTCAAAACTCCAACTTCAATCATACATTGTTTCATCATTTCATAAGTACGATCAATATCATTATCCAAACCAATAGAAAAACGAATCAATCCATCGGTTAATCCCATTTCTTTTTGTTCTTCTAACGGAATTTCACTAGAAGTTGAGGTTCCTGGAGCGCTGAATAATGTTTTGTAAAAACCTAAACTTACAGCCAAATATCCTAAATTTCGCTCTTGCATCAATTCCATCAATTCATTTGCTTTCTCTAAAGTTCCGACATCAATCGTCAACATTCCTCCAAAACCATATTCTGGATTAATCATCGTTTTGTACAATTCATGACTCGGATGACTTTTCAATCCTGGATAAACCGTTTTCACACCATCTTTTTCAAATTGATCCGCTAGAAAATGCGCATTATGACTGTGCTGTTTAATTCTAATATGAAGCGTACGAAGATTTTTCATAACACTAGCAGAGCGCAAACTATCCATTGTTGGTCCCAAAAGCATGCTTGCTCCGGAATTCACATTTTTTAGCGAATTAATAAATTCTTTCGATGCACAAGTAACGCCGCCAACCGTATCACTACTTCCGTTAATGTATTTTGTCAAACTGTGAATCACAATATCAGCACCTAATTTTGCAGGAGAAACCGATAATGGCGAAAAAGTATTATCGACAACCAATTTCAAATTATGCTTTTTAGCAATTTTAGCCAAACCCGAAATATCAGCAACTTCTAATAACGGATTACTAACCGTTTCGCAATACAAAACTTTTGTTTTAGGCGTAATCGCAGCTTCTACAACATCCAATTTAGTAATGTCAACAAAGCTCGTTTCAATTCCGAATCTTGGTGTAAAGTTTTTTAAGAAAGCATATGTTCCGCCATAAATAGTTCGGCTCGAAACAATATGATCGCCCGCGCCACAAAGTTGTAATAGAGTAGGTGTAATCGCTCCCATTCCCGAAGCCGAAACATTCGCCGTTTCTGTTCCTTCCATCGCTGCCAAAGCCTGATCCAAATATAAATTACTTGGCGATGAATGGCGCGAATACAAATAACAGCCTTCCATATTTCCTTCAAAAGTATCAAACATAGTTTTAGCCGAAAGAAAAGTATAAGTCGAAGAATCAGAAATCGACGGATTCACACCGCCAAATTCACCAAAGTATTGCAAATCTTGAATTTTATCTGCTGGGTTGAAGTTTTTCATTTTATGTTAGTTTCAAGTTTTTATTTGTTTCAAGTTTCAAGTTCTTTATTGTGGAGATTTTTCAGTTGAATAATTAGGAGCTGTTTCCTGCTATCCGCTGTATCTTTTATGGTGAACCCCACCATAAAAGGATGCCGCTTCTATCAGGGCTAGGGCATTCGTTTTCAAAAGAAATTCTGTTCAAAATAAGATCTAATAAGAAAATTAATCAACTATAAAATGAATAATTAGATTTTAAAACTATTAAAATATATTTATTATGATTTTTAATCTAAATTTGAATTAAGAAAACCCAATTGATAGATTTTCTTTCATCTCAAAAAACAAACAAAATGACTTTAGACGCCACAGATAAAAAACTCTTGGTTTTACTTCAAACCGATAGTAAAAAAACAACCAAAGAATTATCCTTAAAATTGGACCTTTCGGTTACAGCAGTGTACGAACGAATCAAAAAGTTAGAAAGAGAAGGAATAATTAAAAACTATGTGGCATTAGTCGATAAATCCAAAATAGAAAAAGGATTTGTGGTTTTTTGTCACTTAAAATTGATTCAACATACAAAAGAATTCCTAACCAAATTCGAAAGCGAAGTCATAAAACTAAATGAAGTTTTAGAATGTCATCACGTAAGCGGTGATTACGATTATATTCTAAAAGTCTTAGTAAAAGATATGGAAGCCTACAGAGAATTTTTAGTAACAAAACTGACTTCGTTACAACACATTGGGAGTACACAAAGTATGTTTATGATTAGTGAAGTGAAGAATTCAACAGTGATTTCTTTTTAGAGGTTCAAAGGTTCAGAGAAGTAAAGGGACAAAGGTTTTCTGTAGAGACGCACTGCAGTGCGTCTAACATCTAGTATGTCATTTCATAAAAGTTGATTATTAGCATAATGCCAATTTAATCTATTAAACTATCTTCAGACAAGATTTTAATTAGCAACAGTTATTATCTGACAGCATCCTCAAAAGTTGGTCGTTTTCTTTTTTTAGCTATAACGTCTCTTATAATTGATTGAACATTTTTATTTATAGCATCATTTGGTTGTAATTTAATTGCTTTGTCAATTGTTTCTTTTGCTTCTTGGTCTTTTTTAGCAACAAGTAAAGTCATTGCGTGATTGCCCAATAGTGCAAAATCATTGGGGTTTCTTTTTAAAGATTCTTCAGAATAAAATATAGCCTTCTCAATATCTTTCAGGTGCAAAGCTTCTAGTGACGCTTCCATAGGAATTATATGGTTTTCTAATTCAATTTTAAAAGCAATTTCTAATTGTTCAAGAGCTTCCTGGTGTCTTTCTAGTCTTTGAAGCGCTTTAGACATTAATACCATACTTTGCCAGTGTTCTGGATTTATCTCCAGACATTTTTGAAAGCCTTTTATAGACTCTTCAAGCTTCGACTTTTCTGCTTCTTTCAATTCTTTATTTTTATATCCATCTAAGACAATAAGTCCTTCTTGTTTTTTTCCAGCCTGCACAAAGATTTCTTCGAATTCTTGACTTTTTTTGTTCTCAAGTTCCTGCTCGTCAATTCTATTATAAATGGTTCCATTTAAAAGACTTTCAATTTCTTCTGGAATTAATTCTTTTGCAAAATCGGAGTAAGGATTTAGTATAAATGTCGACCCTTTCAAAACTTTAAACAAATCTTGTCCTTTTAAACTAAGATGCGGAACCATTTCTTTTATTATTCCTTTATCAAATATTCTGTTTGTTGATGTAAAGATTGGAATATGTCCGTTTTCAAAAATAACACACTGAATAGTTGTATTATCTTCTGTATTTTCATTTCCAATTTGAGAAATAGAATTTTCGCTTGTCAATATAAATAATTGATTCCATAACAATTTTTGATAAAATTGCTTTTGAGCAGAAAAATTTAATGCTGCTTGCATTAAACATTTTTCTAGTTCATTCTCTGGAAATGTTGATTCGGTTTTCTTTTTAAATATATCAAATAATCCCATTTTTTGTCTTTTGTTTACTCCTAGAATTGTTTTTAAAGCTCAGCCAATTTAATTATTTTTCTTTTAAAGTAAAATTATTCTTAAAAAACAAAAAAACGTAACGTCCCGATAGCTATTCGAATTGCACAATACTTAGCGCTCTTAGGAGTAAAACTCCAACACAAAATTTCACACAAAAAACATTGAAAATTAAACTTCAAACAAAACTTTATTCCTTAATTTTGTAACCGCTAAAATAAAAACAAAATACTATGAGTTCATTTGACGTAGTCATTATAGGTTCAGGTCCTGGAGGATATGTATCAGCAATTCGTTGCGCACAATTAGGTTTCAAAACTGCAATTGTAGAAAAATATAATTCATTAGGCGGAACTTGCCTTAACGTAGGTTGTATTCCTTCAAAAGCATTATTATCTTCTTCTCATCATTATGCTGAAATTGCTCATTTTGCAGATCACGGAATCGAAGTTTCTGGTGATGTAAAAATCAATTTAGAGAAAATGATCGCGCGCAAACAAGCCGTTGTAGATCAAACCGTAGGTGGAATCAACTACTTAATGGATAAAAATAAAATTACTGTTTTCAATGGTTTAGGTTCTTTCGTAGATGCAACGCACATCGCTGTTGCAAAAGCTGACGGAACATCAGAAACTATCGAAGCAAAATATACTGTAATTGCTACAGGATCAAAACCATCTTCTTTACCATTCATTAAAATTGATAAAGAAAGAATCATCACTTCTACTGAAGCTTTAGCTTTAAAAGAAGTTCCAAAACACTTAGTTATCATCGGTGGAGGAGTTATCGGAATCGAGCTTGGACAAGTTTACCTTCGTTTAGGAGCTCAGGTTTCTGTAGTGGAATTCATGGATAGAATTATTCCTGGAATGGACGGTTCTCTTTCTAAAGAATTAACTAAAGTATTGAAAAAACAAGGTATGAAATTCTACGTTTCTCACAAAGTAAAATCAGTTGAAAGAAACGGCGATGCTGTTATAGTTCAAGCTGAAAATGCAAAAGGAGAAACAATCACTCTTGAAGGAGATTATTCATTAGTTTCTGTTGGTCGTCGTCCTTACACAGACGGATTAAACGCTGACAAAGCTGGAGTGAAAATTTCAGACAGAGGACAAGTTGAAGTAAACGATCATTTACAAACTAATGTTCCAAATATTTACGCAATTGGTGACGTTGTTCGTGGAGCAATGTTGGCGCACAAAGCAGAGGAAGAAGGAACAATGGTTGCTGAAATCTTAGCGGGTCAAAAACCACATATTGATTATAACTTAATTCCTGGTGTTGTATACACTTGGCCAGAGGTTGCTGCAGTTGGACAAACTGAAGAACAATTGAAAGCTGCTGGAGTGGCGTACAAATCTGGAAGTTTCCCATTCAAAGCTTTAGGACGTGCAAGAGCAAGTGCTGACTTAGATGGATTCGTAAAAATCTTGGCTGACGAAAAAACAGATGAGGTTTTAGGAGTTCACATGATTGGAGCACGTACAGCAGACTTAATTGCTGAAGCGGTTACTGCAATGGAGTTTAAAGCTTCTGCTGAAGATATTTCTAGAATGAGCCACGCGCACCCAACTTTCGCGGAAGCGGTAAAAGAAGCAGCATTGGCAGCTACTGAAAACAGAGCAATTCACGTATAATTTACGTCAAACATAATTACAAAACCGTCGGAGTGATCTGGCGGTTTTTTTATGCATTATTTTTAAGCTTTATATAATATAATAATTGAAATTAATTTTGTAAATTAGATGTGTATTTCTGGTGCTATCTTTATGATAATTAAAAAGATAGTGTTATGAAAACTAAATATATAGTTCCAGTCTTAATTGGAGCGGGAATAGGAATCGCATTGTATTCTTGTGGAGGAGGAATTCCGAAGAAAGCGACAGCTGTAACAAACTTTGACAGCAATAAATATCTCGGAAAATGGTATGAAATCGCGAGATTAGATTACAAATGGGAAAGAGATTTAAACAATGTAACTGCAGAATATTCTTTAAACGAAGATAAAACTATAAAAGTCGATAATAAGGGCTATAATGTCAGAAAAGACAAATGGGAGGAAAGTATCGGGAAAGCTAAATTTGTCAAAAAAGACAATATTGGTATGCTTAAGGTCTCATTTTTTGGTCCTTTTTATTCAGGTTATAATGTCGTAGCAATCGATCAAGATTACAAATATGCATTGGTTGCTGGAGAAAGCTTAAAATACATGTGGATACTTTCTAGAGAAAAAACAATCCCAGAAAGTGTAAAGGCAGATTTTCTCATTAAAGCGCAGGACATTGGTTACAACGTAACCAATTTAGTCTGGGTAAAACATGACAAAGTAAATTAAATAAGAAACCCGACAGTTTTGCTGTCGGGTTTTATTTTTAAATTGGAAAAGCTTTAAGCAGTGAAAACACTTTTGTAATTATTCCAATATCTGTAAATCAAAAATAAGTTTGCCAGAAATAGTAAAATTGCGATTGGCAGTCCTTCTGGGGCAAGAAAATAATTGATAAACAAGATGTTTACCGTAATGGGTAAGATCAAAATATTTGCTAGAGTTACATAACGCCCAGTTATAAATGCAATTCCGCAAAGCAACTCAATTGATTTTGCCAAAGGAATTAAATAAGTTGAAGCCATTAAACCTACATTAAAAGCTTTAAAGTTTCCTGTAGTTTCAGGTTCTGGCATTAAATGAAAAAAGTAACTGATAGAAGCAAAAAGTAACAAAAGACCAATTAAAACGCGGACAATAATTGTAGCAATTTTCATAATACTTAGGATTTTTTAAGGTTAAAAAATATAATTAAGCTATTGGAATAGGGGCAATCTGTAATTCTCAAAATTAAATCACAAATCAAATTTTTTAATTCTTTTTTGAGAATTTTTCAATCAAATTAAGTTGATTTTGGTATTAATCTAATACTATATCAAATATAACGAATTTTTTTCTTATCAAATTGATATCTTTTTAACAGTTTTGAATTGCTGTTTCAATATTTTTCAATATTTATTTTGTTCTCGTTATGCAAGAATTTTGTCGTAATTTTGAAGTTTAAAATTACCTTTTTTGAGAGTTTCCATTCATAAAAATATTGCCAATCCCAAACTGTTTAGAGAACAGCTTTTAAGTTGGGCGCAGCAGTTTCGCGAAGTCATTTTTTTAGACAGTAATTCCTATCCGCAACAATATTCTAATTTCGATTGTGTATTGGCTGTAGATGCTTTTACGTCTTTAAAAACAGATTATTACAATGCTTTTGAAGATTTAAAACAATATCAGCAAAATACAAAAGACTGGCTTTTTGGTTATCTTTCCTACGATTTGAAAAATGATATTGAAAATCTTCACTCTAATAATTTTGACGGTTTAAATTTCCCTGATTTGTTTTTCTTTCAACCTAAAAAGATTTTTATTTTGAAAGAAGACAAACTTGAAATTCAATATTTAATGCTTTGTGATGATGAGGTTGAAGAAGATTTTGAAGAAATAGTCAACATTCAAAACGAAACATTTGTCACACTCAGCGATCCCGGGGCTTCGGGAGAAGTGAAGCAACGTATTTCTAAAGAAATATATGTTCAAAAAGTGAATAAAATACTGGAGCATATTCATATTGGCGATATGTACGAAGCGAATTTCTGTATGGAATTTTACGCAGAAAATGCAAATATTAATCCATTGGAAAAGTTTCAGAAATTGAATGAGATTTCACAGGCTCCATTTACAGTTTTCTTTAAAAATAATAAGCAATATTTGCTTTCTGCTTCACCGGAACGTTACGTAACTAAAGTTGGAGACAAGATTATCTCGCAGCCAATTAAAGGAACATCTAAACGTTTTTTAGATCCGATTGAAGATGAAAAATCAAAATCAATTTTAGTTTCTGATGAAAAAGAACGCGCCGAAAATATCATGATAACCGATTTGGTTCGCAATGATTTATCGCATACAGCGCAAAAAGGTTCTGTTGAAGTTGAAGAACTTTGCGGAATCTATTCTTTTCTGCAAGTTCATCAAATGATTTCTACGGTAACTTCAAAATTAGATCCTCAATTTTCTGCTGTAGATGTTTTAAAAACAACATTTCCGATGGGAAGCATGACGGGCGCACCAAAAATTTCTGTAATGGAAATTATTGAGAATTTGGAAGAAACAAAAAGAGGTTTGTACAGCGGTGCGATTGGTTATTTTACGCCCGAAGGCGATTTTGATTTTAATGTGGTTATCAGAAGTATTTTATACAATCAGGAGAATCAATATGTTTCATTTTCGGTTGGAAGTGCGATTACGTCGTTGTCAATTCCTGAAAAAGAATACGAAGAATGTTTGTTGAAGGCAAAAGCAATGCACGAAGTTTTGCAATAATTTTTTTCGCCACGAATTGCACGAATTTGCACGAATTATTTTTTTTTGCCACAGATTAAAAAGATTTACACAGATTTTTTTAATCATTTTAATCCTTTTAATCTGTGGCTATTTTTTATAGAATTTAGCAAAAAAAATAATTCGTGTAATTAGTGGCAAAGAAACATGACTTAACATTTCATTTAAAAATAGATCGAATTTAATTTTTTACATTTATCCAATGTTTTCAAAATTTCAAAATCATATCGTTTCAAGATTTCCTTTTTTAGCAGAAAAAAAACTTTTTCTCGCTGTAAGCGGCGGATTAGACAGTATGGTTTTACTGCATTTATTGAATCAATTACCTTATGAAATTGCGGTTTTGCATTGCAATTTTCAACTTCGTGGAATAGAAAGTTTTGGCGATCAGGAATTTATTCAGAATTATTGCGATCAAAATAATATTCCAATATTTACAACTCATTTTGATACAGAAGCTTTCGCGAAAGATTATAAATTGTCTACTCAAGTTGCGGCAAGAGAACTTCGTTACAGTTGGTTTTACGAACTTTTAGAAGAAAAAAACTTCGATTATATTCTGACTGCCCATCACGCCGACGATAATCTGGAAACTTTTATTATCAATTTAACTCGCGGAACTGGTTTAGAAGGTTTAACTGGAATTCCAGAGCAAAACGATAAAATTATTCGTCCGCTTTTGCCTTTTTCAAGAGAAGAAATTTTGAAATATGCCGAAGAAAATAAAATAGAATGGCGCGAAGACAGCAGTAATGCTTCGACTAAATATCTGCGAAATAAAATCCGCCATAATTTGGTTCCGGTTTTAAAAGAAATCAATCCTAATTTTTTAGATGCTTTTCAGAAAACGCAATCTTTTCTTCAGGAATCAAAAGAAATGGTTGAAGATGCGTCGATTATGATTTATCAACAAGTGGCAAAAGAAGCTGGCGATGATATTCATTTCGATTTAAATCAATTAAAAAAACTTCCGAATTATAAATCATATTTATATCAATGGTTGAATGAATTTGGATTTTCTGCTTGGAATGATATTTATGATTTAGTTGAAGGACAATCTGGAAAACAAGTGTTTGCTGATGAATTTAGATTATTAAAAAACAGAGAAACTTTGATTTTAAGTCCGTTTGCTGAAACGTCAGAAAAGGAAGAATATGAAATTAATGAAAACGATACAGACGTTAATTTTCCCTTAAAAATAAGTCTTTGTAACGTAGGTCACACAACTTATGACTCAAATAGAGTTATATTTGTCGACGCCGATAAAATCCGTTTCCCTTTGGTATTACGTAAATGGAAAGAAGGAGATGTTTTTCAGCCTTTTGGAATGCACGGAAAGTCAAAAAAAGTCAGTAAACTTTTTAAAGATGAGAAACTTTCATTAATAGAAAAAGAAAAAACATGGATTTTATGTTCTGACGATCAAATAGTTTGGGTTGCCGGAATTAGACAAGATGAACGTTTTAAAATTGAAAAAGCCACAAAAAAAATATATAAAATAGAATTACAATAATGAACTTTACTCAAAATCCTCAGACAAGTTTGTCAAGAAATATTTGGACTAAATCGCTTTTGCTTTTCTTGTTTTTCTTTGCTTTTGCAAAAGGAAATGCACAAATTTTAGAACCAGTAAAATGGACTTCTAAAATTGAAAAAAAAGGGAATAATGCTGTTTTAATTTTTGATGGAACAATTGAAAAAGATTGGCATATGTATTCGCAATTTACACCAGAAGGCGGACCTTTAGCATTAGAAATTACTTTTAAAAACCAAAAAGGAAACTACGAATTGGTTGGAAAAGCAAAAGAAGGCAAAACCAGAACTGCTTACAACGATGTTTTTGAAGTAAATGAAACTTTCTTTGAAGGAAAAGCGCATATCGAACAAGAAATAAAAATCATCAATCCAAACTTAAAAACGGTTGATGTAGATTTTGATTTTCAGGTTTGTAAAGAAGTTTGTATCAATTCTAGCAAGAAATTCTCAATTGCAGTTCCTTCGACTTTTAAAATAGAAGAAATGCCAGTTGTTGCTGAAGCTAAAGTTGATGAAACTAAAGTAACTGGTATTGCCGTTGATACCGTAAAGAAAGAAGAAGCTGTACAGCAAAAAGTAGATAAAAAGAAAGAAACAGCGAAGGAAGAAATTCCTGCTCCAGCTTCAAGAAGTTTGTGGTCTATATTTTTTGTTGCCTTTTTATTCGGATTCACAGCATTGTTGACACCATGCGTTTTTCCAATGATTCCGATGACAGTAAGTTTCTTTACAAAACAAAGTAAAACAAGAGCAGCGGGAATAAGAAATGCTATTATTTATGGTATTGCTATTATTGTAATATATGTTGGTTTAGGATTGATTGTTACTAAAATATTTGGTGCAGATGCCTTAAACGCTTTGTCTACAGATGTTTGGTTTAATCTTATTTTCTTTGTGATTTTAGTTGTTTTTGCCACTTCGTTTTTAGGAGCTTTTGAAATTATGCTTCCAAATTCATGGGCAAACAAAGCAGATCAACAAGCCGACAGAGGCGGAATAATTGGTATATTGTTTATGGCTTTGGCTTTAGCAATTGTATCTTTTTCTTGTACAGGACCAATTGTAGGAACAATTTTGGTTGAAGCTGCAACAAATGGAGGAATTGCTCCAGCGGTTGGAATGTTAGGATTTTCTTCTGCATTGGCACTTCCATTTATGTTGTTTGCAATGTTTCCAGGCTGGTTAAATTCATTACCAAAATCTGGTGGTTGGTTAAATACTGTAAAAGTTGTTTTAGGGTTTTTAGAATTAGCATTTGCATTTAAATTTTTATCAAATGCCGATTTAGTTTTACAATTACATTTCTTAGAAAGAGAAGTTTTCTTAGCAATCTGGATTGCAATTTTCTTCGCAATGACATTATATTTATTCGGAAAAATTACGTTGCCTCACGATAGTCCGACAAATCATATTTCGGTTGGAAGATTGTATTTAGGATTATTGACTTTGGTATTTACGATGTATTTAATTCCTGGACTTTGGGGAGCGCCATTGAAATTAATCAGTGCATTTCCGCCGCCGCCAACATATAGCGAAAGTCCGTTTGGAGTAGGAGGATCAGGAAAGGGTGCAGTTTCTGCAGAAGCTGGAAAAGGTCTTCCAGAAGGTGCAGAATTAGGACCGCACGGCATTATGGTTTTCCACGATTACGAAGATGGTTTGGCTTATGCAAAAGAAATCAAAAAGCCAATTATGCTAGATTTTACAGGATATGCTTGTGTAAATTGTAGAAAAATGGAAAACAATGTTTGGTCTGAGCCAACAATTTTGCCAATTCTAAAAAATGATGTTGTTTTGATTTCGCTTTATGTTGATGATAAACGCGAACTTCCAAAAGAAAAGCAATTTACAACAGCTTCAGGAGATAAAATCATAACAACTGGCGATAAATGGACCGAGTTTATGATCTCAAAATATAAAACTAACACACAGCCTTTGTATGTAATTACAGATTTAGAAGGAAATAATTTGAATGCTTCTAAACCAACAATTAGTTATGTAAGCGCTGATGAATATTTAAATTGGTTGAAAGAAGGAATTTCGAATTTTAAATAAAAGAATTAAGAATTAAGAATTAAGAATTAAGAATTAAGAATTAAGAATTAAGAATTAAGAATTAAGAATTACTGGTTTTAAAATCTTTATTCTAAAAGATATAATATATTTTCTTGGGGGTTGAAATTAATTCAAATAAAAGCGCTCTAATTAATTTTAGAGCGCTTTTTTTATGCTAGCTTTTACAAAAACTTATTTCTTTTATGAGAGAAACCTCAAGAGGAATTCAATATTTATAGATTTCCATTGTTACGAGTTTAAGAACTCCAAGGTAGCGACATTTTTTGTTATCTGTCGTATGTTTGCTCTGTTGAAACTATATTATAAAAAAAGGGCTGTTCTTTTAAAGACAGCCCCTTTTATTTATCAAGCGAAAGTGAAAATTAATTTCTTATAAGAATTCTCCGTGTTGAGAAATATCTAATCCTAGCTCTTCTTTTTCTTCAGTAACTCTTAGAGGAGTAATTTTATTAACGATGAAGAATAAAACATAAGAAGCTACAAAAGCAAAGATCGAAACCACAACTAAAGCAGTTAATTGGTTGATGAATAATGTTGGAGTCCCGAAGATTAAACCTTGATTATCTCCAACTGCAGGGTTGATTGCTTTTGAAGCAAAAACTCCAGTTAACAACATACCTACCATACCACCAACACCGTGACAAGCAAATACATCTAAAGCATCATCAATTTTTCCTTTAGGGAATTTACTCACAACAATGTTACTTACAATTGCAGAGAATAAACCGATGAAAATTGCGTGAGAAATACTTACGAATCCAGCAGCAGGTGTAATAGCAACAAGACCTACAACAGCTCCGATACAAGCTCCAAGAGCAGATAATTTGTGACCTAAAATTTTGTCAAGGAAAACCCAAGCCATTGCAGCAGCAGCAGCAGCAACAGTAGTTGTTCCTAAAGCCTGAGTTGCAAGACCATTTGCTCCTAAAGCAGAACCAGCGTTGAAACCAAACCATCCGAACCAAAGTAAACCTGTTCCTAACAATACATAAGTAATTCTAGCAGGATTAGCTTTTTGAACTTTTCTTTTTCCTAAGAAAATAGCTCCAGCCAATGCAGCCCATCCAGCGCTCATGTGTACTACAGTTCCTCCAGCGAAGTCAAGAACTCCCATTTTGAAGAAAACTCCATCAGGATGCCAAGTCATGTGAGCAAGTGGTGCGTATATTAAAATGATAAATAAAACCATGAATAACAAATATGCCCAAAAACGAATACGTTCTGCAAAAGCACCTGTAATTAAAGCAGGAGTAATGATAGCAAATTTTGCCTGAAATAATGCGAATAACATAAAAGGAATAGTTGGTGCAAGGCTCCAAGCTGTGTTTGTTCCAACACCTTCAAAGAATAAATTAGAAGATGGATTACCAATAATACCTCCAATAGTTGGTCCAAAAGCTAATCCGAAAGCAACAACAACCCATAAAATTGTAACAATTACCATTGCCATAAAACTTTGTAGCATAGTACTAATTACGTTCTTCTTACCTACCATACCTCCGTAGAAAAATCCTAATCCAGGTGTCATTAACAATACAAATGCAGTTGCAACGATCATCCAGGCAGTATCTCCCGTATCAAACTTTACAGCTTCTGCTGGAATTGGGTTATCTGCAATGATAAAGTTTGAAATAAAGGTTAGTACCAAAATCGTGATAAGAATCACACTTAAAATAATTTTTCGCATAGTTATTTAGTTTTAAAATTTTTGATAAAAGTATAAAATCATTTAATACCCCCTAAAAAAATAGGGTTCAATGTTTAATTTTTGTTAAATTTAAAATTTAACCCCTTTCATTTTGCATGAATATCTTAAAACAAACTTAAAATTTACAATTTAGCAACATTTTTTTTGCTCAAAGTATCAATTTTGATAATTTTTGGGGTAATTGATTGCTATTTTTTGTAGGATAATGGATATTTGTTGTTTAAAAAACGTCTTCAGTTTGTTATAGAAGATATTTTTTAATCTTTTTAACAATTTTGATGAGTAAAATTTAAAGAATGAAAAGTAGAAAAATAAAATGGGGAATAATTGGTCTTGGAAATATCGCAAGTCAATTTGCTTCAGATCTATTATTAGTAGAAAATGCTGAATTGACGGCAGTTGCTTCAAGAGATTTGGCTAAAGCTGAGGAATTTGGCGGAAAATTTAATGCTTTAAGAATGTATAATTCTTATGATTTACTTTTTGAAGATTCTGAAGTAGAAATCGTCTACATTGCAACTCCTCATAATTCACACGCCGAATTAGCTATAAAAGCTTTAGAAAATGGTAAGCATGTACTTTGTGAAAAGCCTTTATCATTGTCTTATAAAGATGCTCAAAGAATGATCGAAGCTTCTAAAAAAAACAATAAATTTTTTATGGAAGCTTTCTGGACGCGATTTATTCCGTCGGTTCAAGACGTTTTACAAAAAATAAATAGTGGTATAATTGGTGAGGTAAATTATGTAAAAGCCGATTTTGCCTTTCACGGAAGTGAAATAGAAAACAAAAGACTTTTTGATAAAGAATTAGGAGGCGGCGCATTATTTGATATTGGCGTTTATCCTTTATTCTTGTCATATATACTATTAGGAAATCCGAAAGAGATTTTTGCAAAGGCCATAAAACATAAAAATGATATTGATTTGCAAACTTCTATGATTTTGGAATACGAATCGGCTCAATCAATTCTGCATGCTTCTATAGTTTCAGAATCTGATATGAAAGCTGTTATTTCGGGAACAAAAGGAAGAATCGAATTAAATGCACCTTGGTATGTTGCCGATGGATATTCTTTATTTATGAATGAAGGAAAAGAAGCTGTTGTAAGTTTACCGACTTTAGGAAAAGGATATTCGCATGAAATTATAGAATGTCAAAATTGTATTCAAAACAATCAAATTGAAAGTAAACTTTGGTCGCATCAGAATAGTTTGGATTTGAGTAAGATTGTGGAAGAAATTAAAACACAAATCGGATTACCGTTTTAATTTAGAAGAAATGAATTTGATTATTCCCAATCTAAAGACTAAGAATAATCAAATTCAGATATAAGCTTATTGATAAAGTATTTTTAAATTAAGAACAACTTTGAATTGCTTTAAAAGTATTGTGTTCTAGAAAACTTCTTAATGCAATCATCAGAAAAGCCAAAGCACCGAAAATCGTTCCTAACCACGGATTATATTCTACTCCTTTGGTAACGATTATCCAGCCTCCCAAAGTTGTTCCTAATGTTACACCTAAATTGCCAAAAGAGGTTGCAAGACTGTTAGCAAATTCTAAACTATCTGGAACAGAAGAAATCATATAAGTAGAGGCATTTAAGAAACTAGGCGAATATAGAAATCCCCAAATTCCGATTACAATAATTGTTGCAACATTATTTCCATCAGAAAAATATAATAAGACAGGAATTAAAATAGTTCCTGAGAGAAAAAATGCTGTAGTTTTTGCTATATTTTTATTCAGCATTTTACCTGCAATCCAATTGGCAAAAACTCCAATAATACCAAATAAAAACAACATATAACTAACCATAGTAATATCCATTCCTTTAGCTTTATTTAAGTATTCTGCGAAATAACTATATGTTGAAAACCAAGCAGTAATCATAAAAAAATTCATTGCTGTACTAATAATAAAAGTAGGTTTCGTTAATATTTTTAATTGACTGCCATTAGATTTTTTTTCTTTTACAGGCATTGGAGGCAATACAAAATAAATTCCTGCAAACGCTATGATACTCACAATTGTTTGTACCATAAAAGAATATTCCCAAGACCATAAACCCGCCAGCCAAGTTGCAAAAGGAACTGTTGTTACCATTGCAATGGCGACACCACTAAAAACAATACTCATCAATTCGTTTTCTCTTTTTTTATCAGCCCGTGAAACTGCTACAGCCAAAGCAGTTGCTATATAAACCGGCTGTAAAAAAGCGGGTAGAATTCTTACCAGCATTAATAACCAGAAAGGCGGTGAAAAAGAAGAAACAATTCCAGTTATTAAAAAAATAGAGATTGCTGCAAGCATAACTTTTTTACGGTCAAAACGAGATGTAAGTAAAGTCATAAAAGGACCTGTTAGTGCTATTACCAAAGCAAACGCACTCAGTAGCGATCCTGCCTTATCTATTGTGATTTTATAATGTTCTGCAACTTGCGGTAAGATGCCAATGATACCAAATTCTGTTGTAATGACTGCTAAAAAACCAAGGCAACCAATGTATGCGTATTTTTTCATTTACTATTAATTTAATTAAACTAGGCAAAAGTATTTTTAATCTATTAAATTTGCACAGTACACATTCAAATGTATGGTACTAACAAATTTGTAAGTAATGGGAAATAGAAAGGAAAACTCAACCAATATGCTAAATGAGAAAAGCATTGTTGAAGGTTGTGATTTAACCTACGCGGTTTGTAAAATAGGCGGAAGGTGGAAATTGTTAATACTCTGTAAACTTGAAAAAGGGAAGTTAAGATTTAGTGAAATAAGAAAGCAGATTCCAAATATTACAGAAAGAATGTTGACTTTACAGTTGCGTGATTTAGAAAAAGAAGGTCTGCTAAAGCGAACTGTTTATGCAGAAGTTCCGCCACGAGTTGATTATGAATTAACGCAAATAGCAAACGATTTGATTCCAATATGGCGTCAGTTGGAAAATTGGGGGGCAAAACATAAAAGTTTAGTTAAGTAATATTAAAATATAAATAAGATTATTTTTCTTATTTTTTTTGTAGTAAAAAGATTATGATTTAAATCTTTTTATTAGATTTAAAATTATTTAATGAAAAAGATTTTATGTTAGTAAAAGTTTACGGAAGTGCTGTTTTTGGAGTTGAGGCCACAACAATTACAGTTGAGGTTCATATGGATAAAGGAATTGGTTATCATTTAGTTGGACTTCCAGATAATGCGATAAAAGAAAGCAGTTATAGAATTGCCGCCGCTTTAAAAAACAACGGATTAAATTTTCCGGGAAAGAAAATTACAATTAATATGGCGCCTGCCGATCTTCGAAAAGAAGGTTCTTCTTATGATTTGACTTTGGCAATGGGAATTTTGGTTGGTTCAGATCAGATTAAAGCTCCAGAAATTGAACAATATATTATTATGGGCGAACTTTCTTTAGACGGAAGTCTGCAGCCTATTCGCGGCGCTTTGCCGATTGCGATAAAAGCGAAAGAAGAAGGATATAAAGGATTTTTTCTCCCAATTCAAAATGTAAAAGAAGCCGCAATTGTATCTGGTTTAGATGTTTATGGCGTTGAAAATCTAAAAGAAATAATTGATTTTTTTGCAGGAAAAGGAACTTTACAACCAACTGTAATCGATACAAGATCTGAATTTTATAAAACATTAGATTTTCCAGAATTTGATTTTTCAGATGTCCGCGGACAAGAAAGTATCAAACGTTGTATGGAAATTGCGGCAGCGGGCGGTCATAATATTATTTTGATTGGTCCTCCTGGAGCAGGAAAAACAATGCTGGCAAAACGTGTTCCGAGTATTTTACCGCCAATGACTTTACGTGAAGCTTTGGAAACCACTAAAATTCATAGCGTTGCCGGAAAATTAAAAGAAGTTGGACTAATGAATCAAAGACCTTTTAGAAGTCCTCATCATACTATTTCGAAGGAAGCAGAGTTCAATGTGTGGGGGCGATTACAGTATAAAGATGAAGGTAAAAGTAACTAAAGACTGGGATAAAATAACTTTAGAGTAAAATAAAAAAAAACTTATATGGTAAGCCATAAGGGTTTGTGTTTTGTTCTATAGATGCGTTAGAAATTTAAAAAATTTTATTAAGTCGGGCATTAATACCTGTGAGATGTATTGATGTGACATCATAAAAATCAGTAAATTTTATTTCGTAAAAATCTTCTTAACATATGAAAACATTACTGCAAATCATTTTTTTTAGTCTTTTTACATCTTGAGCTAATAATTCGGATGTATATATATGTTTTAGCATGACTGCTTCTAAGTGTCATTTATCACCAAGTTGTAAAGGATTAAAAGAATGTACTCACGAGATAAAAAAAATCAGTTTGAAAGATGCTAATCAACGTGGTTATACAAAGCTATGTGGCTGGGAGAAATAATAAAGGGTGATTTAATCACCCTTTATTATTTTGTTATTACCAGATTTCTCTATGAAGCCGTTCATAAATTTGTTCGTTTTTTAGGTCATTCTTGCAGTACTCTTTTAATTTGTCATGGTTTTTCTTTTCAATACTATTCTTAAAATCATAGTGCAGTTCTTTCATTTGAGCATCTAGATTAAATGAATACATCCTTCCTTCTTGCCATTCCTTTGTAATATGATTGCATTCATTGTTGTATGTCGTTCTTTTTATCCTGTAATTTTGTATTATTTCTTTTATTTCTTCTTCGGTCATATATTTCAATTTTAAATAATGGTTAATTGTAATTTTTAGGGAGTAAATAATAGTATGATGTCAAAAAAAATAATTTTTCGCGTATTTTACAAAAATAATTTTTAAACACCAAAAAATTTAACAATAATTTATAGTCAAAAATTAGATGGTAAGAAATATTATGATTAAATTCGCGACTTAAAAAATTTCGGAAAAATAGCTTGATACTCGACTACTGAGGTAGTCGTGATTTTTTATTGTCTTTTGGGAGGCAAATGTTCTTGGCGAGGAAGGCGCTAAACCTTCGAATTTAACTAAAACCAACAAAGAATGATAAGTCAGTTTGTCTTAATTATTTGTGGAGGAATTTTTGTTACAAATCTTCCAGCAGTTTGTAAGTATATATACAAAACTTATAAATTACATAAATGTGGCTGTGATTGCTAGGAGCTACATTTAGTTTATTGGCTAATTATCGTAATTAGCTGTATTTGTTTAACTTTTAGAGTCGGTGGTTGCAAACATCGGCTCTATATAAAACTTATAACAGGCGCAAAGGTATAAAAAATAATTACAAATCACAACAAAAGTTTGTGTTTATAAAACAAAAGTAGAAAATAATAAAATATTAAAAAGATTATAGAGTATATATGGAATCAAAATATATAAAAAATTTCAAAAATCTTCTTGAAAGTGATAGAGGAAATATAAAAGGCGCATACTTAGAGATTATGTCTACACCGCCAGCCCGATTTAAAGAAAAGTCGGTGACAGAACAAATGAGTGCTCATATGAATTACGTTGAGATTGCGAAAAATTATTCAAATTTTCCTAACGATAATAATAAAGCCTTACTTGAATCAGCGATAGAAGAAATACAAAATTTACTAACTTAATAACTAAAATAAAATGACAGGATTAATTCCATTTAAAGCACATTTCGAATATAAATTTGATGGAGCAATAGATAAACTTCACGAACCAGAGAATTTAAAAGTATTTTTATCAAGAGTTTCGCAAGATAACGAAACCGCTAGTACTGTTGATTTTTTGAGAAGTTATTTGGTTAGCGCAGATATCCCGATTTTTAAGAGAGATAGGAAAATTCCTTTTGACTTTAACACTCGTCATTCGATACAGCCAGAATTTATCAGGCTTAGCAATTTAAAATCAACCTTAGAGTTTAAAGTTGATTCCGAGTCTGTTGAGGTGATACAGATTAATGGAGATGAAATAACATTTGTTACTAATGATAAATCTGTTTACACGGAAAGAATTTCAGAATCAATTAGATTGGTTAAAAACTAAAATAAAAAGTTGCCTAAATTAATTTAGGTAGCTTAAAATATTCTTAATCGATATAAGTAATTAACCTTGATAACAGGGTTCATTGCGTTGGGGAGATTACAGGATTAAAATGAAGATAAAGGTTGATAGGGACTGGAAGAAAGCAATTTTAAATAAAATGACAAACCCTTACGTTGCTAGCCGTAAGGGTTTGAATTTTATGCTAATTTTGTAAGAAATTCAATCAGTTTTATCAATTTTGGTAAAAGGTCATCCAATAGAAATTGGTAAACCAAAATGAAAAATGTTATGTTTTCTTTTGTAAAATACCTTCTTGTTAACATTTTTATTTGTTTTTAGAAGATTTTTAAACTTTCTCACTTTAAATGTGTATGATGCATTTAAAATGCCGTTGTAAATAAATCATACTTATTTACTACGTTGCAAATTTAATAAATAAATTTAATAAAACAAAAACGGGAATTTTTCATTCAGTTGTATTTCAAATGATTTTTTCTGTAATTCTGAAGTGAATTCAATCTGATAAATAGTGCCGTCTTTAGTTGGTATAATTTCAAATGATTTTTGTTGTTGAATAACAAATCTTTTAATGTTTGGATTTAATAGCTCCTTTGAATCAGGAACTGTTAAAGAAAAATACGTACTCATATTTCTAATTTTTTTAAGTGAATCATTAAATAGTATAGAGAATTATAAGTTGGGGTGTACGTAAATATATAATTTTTTAAGGACTTTAATCAATTGTAAATGGATTTAATTCAAAATTAAATATTTCACTTGGAGGAATATCTAATGCTCTAGCAATTTTGAATATAGTACTGACAGTTGGATTTATTCTTACGGTTTCTATCCTAGCGATTTGTGATAAAGTTGTTTCAGAACGATAAGCAAGTTCTTCTTGCGATATTCCTTTTTCTGCACGTATCTCTTTTAATCGTTTCGCTAACAATTGTAATCCTTCTTGGTCGAAGATTAATTTTCTGGATTTAGTTTCATCTTTTTTCACTTTATCAAAATGAAGATATAAACATGAAAATTGTTATAGCACTTGTGCTATAATTTATATATTTGTAAAAATTAACATCAAAAAATCAAATTAAGAAATCATAACAAAATGAGAAAAAAAGACTCAATTTTCATCGTATCATTTTTGATAGCATTGCTTTTTTCGGCTTGCAAAAACATGGAGAGCAAATATGATAACGACCTAGTAAAGGCTAAACTAAGAGGAAAAGTAAAATCCATTTCGACTAGAGATAGTAATGGATTCTTCTACAGTAATATAACTTATAATCTCAGCGGGTATGAAATTGAGACCGATATAAAAGAATCTGATTTTCCAAAACATTCGAGGTACAAAAGAGATGAAAAACATAATATCATAGAAAAGGAAGAAACAGGCAGTAGCGAGGGCGATGCGTATAAAACACTGACCACATATAAGCTTGACCCGCAAAATAACGTGATAGAAACAAAGGAATATAATCTAACTGGCGGATTAGAATCAGTTATTTCTTATAAATACGATGAAAAAAACAACCTGCTGGAAGAAAATATGACCTATAATAATTCGGGAAGCCCCTATATCAGCAGAAAATACCAATACAAATACGATGGGAAAAAGAATGTTATAGAGAAATTGGATGTCAAAGCACTTGATTTTAATCCAAGCAAAACGACTTACAAATACGATGCAAATAACAATGTGATTTTCCAACAGCAGACCCAGAAAGACGGTAAAAGAGCCACCACGGAAATCTTTAAATACGACCAGAGAAATAATAAAATTGAAGAGGGCAAATGCTTTGATTTAAAAGCAAATCAGTTTCAGATGAATTATTTCGTGTATGATGAAAATGATAATTTAATCCAAGAGAGCGCCAAAAATCTGGATGGTTCAGAGTACTACAAAATCAATTACAAGTATGAATTTGATAAGCATGGCAACTGGATAAAGAGAACAAGCGACAACAATGCAGACTATCCAGGCTATATTGTAGAGCGCACTATCGAATATTACGGAGATAATGACACAGAGAGTGCACCACAGACGGTTTCAAAAATCGATACACTATCCCAATCCCAGCCAGAGACTCCAGCAGTTTTAAATAAAGTGGTCTGGAACGGACAGGAATTAGGGGTTAATGAAAAAATAATAACCCTGCAATGGGATAATAAGACCAAAACGGGTATGTGGAAAAGGAGCAATATGGTCGGTAATATCAATAGATGGTGTTCAGATGAAATGACTGTCCCTCAGGGGAAAATATGGGTTTTATTGTACGGCACTTTGGAAGAGCAGATGCACGAAGGGAATGATATTAAAGAATATTACGGAGCGCAGATTAAAATTGACAATGGAAGAAATGAACCGCAGATATATGAACTGTATGAGCGGGACATGGATATTCCGTTCGCAGAAGCAAAGGACAGGAAAATGAGGATTTATGCAGGGTCAAAAGTCACAGGCTTTATTCCGGGAATAGAAGGCAAATTCTTTTACGTAAAGGGGAATGTTTATTTCTTAGAAATCGATGCTAATTAAAATAAAAACTAAAATTCAGACCCATAAAGCAGAATAAGGATGAGAAAATCAATTTTAAGAAAACTAAAGCAGAAAGCAGATTACAGGATGCTCTACCAAATTACCTTAGTCCTGATGATTTCTATTTTATCAGTCGGTTGTAATAATCAGCCATCTGATTTACAAGCCAAGAAGAAAACGTGCATTGTGGAGTATGACAAGCTCATTGCTAGAGAAGATACGATTAAAATGGATTGGGAGTATGACAGATTAGTTACCGATTATGCCAAGCTGAAAAAGGATGTGGAAGATTACACTGCTGAATCCAATAAAAGAGGATTTCCGATTAATAACGATGAAGTGTTAAAAGATATTGACCAGAAAATTTCATATTTCAATAAAATGTCCAAACCCGCTGAGGAATATTCAAATGAAAGCACTTCAGTCAGTAGCTCCTATTCTGCAAGCAAGACGTGCTCATGGTGCGGAAAGTCATTTAGTGGGGAGCATTATACTCATTTAGGTAAAATGTCGGACTGTTACAGTACAAATGCCACAACATCAATAGGTTATTACTGCTCAAGGAAATGTTGTAGTGAAGCCAGAAGAAGCTCCTGTCCTTCTTGCAGATAGCTACGCAACGTTAATAGTTCTCAAAAAACCACTCCATAACAGGGTGGTTTTTTGCATTTATTAGGTCAAAAACGGGTGTTAAAATGCGAATTAACCTACTTTAGGAGGTGCTTCGAGCACGTATATAAGAAAAAGCCTTAATTAAGAAAGCCAGACAGCCCCTGACCCGAGACCCCGCAGGGGCGTACCCTCAGGACAAAATTCTGCATTTTTTATTTGTTGGTTACTTTTCTTACAAGATGTGTTCATAACGGTATTTAAGTATTCCTTTGATGCCGTAAGCAAATTTTTTTTAAATAACCTGCATCTGCATGTTAGCTGTGTCACTTTGAAACAGTAATTTCTGCATCCGAAAAAAAATATTTTTTAAAAAAATGTGCCAATAAGATATACTTTGGAAGATTTGTTAGTATTTATTGTATAGATGCTTGATTAATCCCCTTGTATGGAGTTCTTGTGTCTGAACAGTAATATAAAGAATACAAACACATTTAAAATAATGAAATATGAGAATATAATAGAATTTACAAAGAATACTAAAACAAGCAAAAGTAAGATATACCGTTTCTATAAGAGAAATGAGGATTTGTTTTCTGATACCAGAATGAGGAATGGAAAAAGATTGTTTCCAGCAGACCATGCCAGATACTTTGACAGTGAGGTCATGTTTGACCAGAACAAGATTTTAAGACAGGAAAATCAGTCTATGAGAAATCTGATTGATTGTTTGGAAGATAAAAACAGTCTGCAATACACGCTCTGGCGGATGGATTGGAGTTTCTTTTTTACAGTTGCCTATAAGCTCGACCGTAAAAAGAACAGCTGTTTCAAGCAGATGCATGGGGTTTATGAGTATCTGAGCGAAAAATATGGAAATACCACAGATTTAAGAATTTTCTTTACTACCGAGCCATTTGCCAATCGAACAGGCTACCACAACCATTTTGTCGTTTATATCGAAGATAAAAAACTGCATCAGGAAATCATCACTGATATTCAGGAGTATTTTCATTATGACAGAACAGATGTGAGTCAGTATGATAAATATAAAGCAGGATTATTCTATATGTCCAAGGAAGGTCTTAATGGAGAGGATTGGGATTTTATAGGAAAAAATAAAACAATAGCATTATGAAATTAATACTGACAATTTCACAGTTAAAGAAAATTCTTAAAAGTGAAAAGCTGAAATTTCCAATCAGTTATAAAGGAACAAATTTTACGGTTAAAGAACTTTCGGAACTTTCTGAATTACTGCAATCAAAATCACGAGGCTAAGGTCTCGTTTTTTTATGCCCAACAAATCTGGCAATCTTTGGTAAATCCAAAGAATCAGAATTTGTGATGCCCATTGAAATATAGTTGTTAATATTTGAATTTCAACTTTAGCAAAGAACTAGGCTGTAATATCTATCATCGTGAGATGTGCAATAATAGATTATACTTAAAAATTAATATGAGATTTCATATGGTCACTAACGAATTCCTTAGCATCTTATAGTATCAAAAGATATGAGGCTATTTTTGATATATTGTAGGAAAATACATTATATTTGTATTTTGAAAATAAATACAATATGATAGCAACAGCAAAATATATTAGGATATCTACAAATGGACAAAATGAAAGTAGACAGAGGGACTCTTCGATGATTGAGTATTTCGACATAATATCTGGAGTAGTCCCATTTATCGAAAGACCACAAGCAATCAAACTTTTAGAGGATGTTAGAATTGGAAAAATTAAAACAATTGTAGTTCATTCAGTTGATAGATTAGGTCGAAATGCATTTGATATCCAAACTACGATGGAATTATTAAATGAACAAAACGTAAATCTAATTGTAGAGAATCTTGGATTACATTCAAGAATCGACGGAAAACAGAACCCAATTTTTAAGATGATTTGTGACCTATTGGCAAACGTATCTCAAATTGAAAGAGAGTCTATTAAAGAAAGAATTGCGGAGGGTATTGCAATAGCTAAATTACAAGGTAAATATAAGGGGAGAGTTAAGGGTATTAAAGAGACTAATGATGATTTTTTAAGTAAATATAAAGCTGAAATAAAATTTATTAGAAATGAGTCTTTTTCATTAAGTCAATTGAGCAAATTAACAAATCTTTCAATCAATACAATCAGAAAGATAAAAACTATGATTTAGTCAGAATATTGTGGAATTTAACAGTAACTAAAAAGACACCCATGGGTGCCTTTTTTCATTATTTTATATTTTAATTAAGTCGATAAAAGAAAACTTGGTTTCATTAACTATACCGCCAATTAAATTTTTAGCACGATACTTATATGTTACATAAACGGTACTTCCGTTATTTACTTTAAAAAGATTATCTTGTGTTTTCTTGGCTAAATTGTATTTACTTGTACTTTCACTATCTCCATATTTATCATAATTTAGTTTTCTTATTTTTACTTCCTCTTTTATATTTTCGAATAAAATATTAACTGTCTCGGTTTTTTCCTGCCTTAAACTTATCAGTTCAAAGCTCGCTGGGTCACTTAATTTACTTTTTACGTTGTTTTCAACAAATTTTCTAATTTACATTGTTGAGTACAACTTATTGTGCTAAATAGTATAATTAGTAGTAGTTTTATTTTACTTTATTATTTTGGTTAAGTTTTGAATAAAATTGCTAGCTTTTGTCTGTATCTTTTATTAGATCGCTTTTTTTAATAATATATATAGGATTATACATCATATTTATTCTAACTTTGTATGTTTCTTTTGAAACGTTGTCAATAAAATTTACTTGAAATTTCCAATTTCCTTCATTTCCATCTGGTTCATACATTTTATTAATTGCTGCAATTATTTCAGTTGTTGTAGATGCAAGTTTTAACATATTTTCTCCTTTGGCTCTATTTGTATTCAATCCAGAACTTTTAGCCAATTTATCAGTCCAATTTTCAGGAGATGGAACTTGACCAACTTCAGAGATAGTAATATCTGAAAAACCATATTTAGCGATTTTTTTTGGTATTCTTTCAGTAATAGCTTTTACAACTACGTCCGAAAGATTTCCTTGATTGACTATTTGAAGATATTCACCAGAATAACTTTCTTTTACCTCTAGCACTTTTTCGCCAGTTGTTGGAGCAACTTGTGCCGATAAACTAATTGATAATGTTAGAGCTATTAAAGCAATAATTGTTTTTGATTTATTCATTTTGTTTAATTTGTTTGTTTTTAATAATTTATATTTTTAGTTTAAAAGTAAGAATAAAGTTATCTTTTTAAGTTGACACATATGTTTACCTTGTCTGTAAATATATGAAGTATCATTGACATCTATGTCAACAGAATTAAAAAAAATAGAATTATATAAAAATCTATTCGGAAAAAACCTTAAGATTATTAGAGAATCCAAACAGATGACTCAACTGGATCTGGCGACTGCTATGAATAATTTAACTTCCGATTCATTCATTGAAAAGAGTACAATTTCACGAATTGAAAATTCCCGTACTAACGTAACCTTATCAACAATAATTAAGCTTTCGTTAGCACTTGAAATTGATATTAAAGAATTATTTGTGATTGAGTAGATAATTTTGTACTAACTAAATTGTTTTTTCAACTTAATTCATTACGACAAATTGTTACTTAAACTTGAAAAATCTTATTGATTTATAAATTCGATTAAAAATCTTGAAAAGTTATTAAATACTTACTTTTTGATGAATAAGGTTAAAAAGTGTGTTTTTGAATTGATTAGTTTTAAATCGAAGACTTTTAAAAATTAAATTAATTTTTATACTTAATAATATTATTTCAATTAGTTATTAAGTTTATATTTGTTAAAGAACTAAAATCTTCAATATTACATGAAGCTTATTATAACCAACCCTGATGCTTTGTTTGATAAAACTTCAAATGATTTTTTTCCAAACATAATTGAAACTTTATTATATTTTAAAAGTTTAAAAGAAGATTATAGGGTTGTTGCGATATCAAACCATGCTCAGTCATTATCTATCATGCCCAATGGAATTGAGACATTAAATCTTTCGGGAAATAAGGCATTGAGAAGAAGTCCAAAATTAATTGAATATATATCTTCTAAATTAAATATAAATTTTGAAGACATAATTGTATTAGGATCTAAAGAGGATGATATGATTTTAGCAGCTAATGCTAGAATATTATTACTTACCGCAGACTATGCACGAAATAACAATCCAGCTGATAGAATTTACACGGGGGGGTATGGCATAGGTATTCTATCAGTTGAGAGACTCAAATATTTTTTCGATCACTATCTAAATATTGATGAACCATGGTTTTTTTCTCATTCTGTAGATGAATCATTTACACTATATGGTTTAACAAATGCCATGACAGGTCAAATGAAAGATAGTAATGAAATTGAAATTTGCGAACATTTAAGAAATCATTTAAAAGATGGATTTGATAAAGGAAAGTCTCCTTTTAGAATTTACAGTCTTTTGAGTATATATAGAATATTTAAGGAGATTAAAGATATTAATTATTGGGCATATTACCCATCTTCAGACGGAAAGCCAAATGATGCTTTAAGCTCAATTAAAGACATTTTAAGAAGGTCTTTTGGAAGTCGAACAGTTCATGACTTACTTGTCCGTCATAAAGTATCAGTTAAAAGAAATAGATTAACACCTGATGTCCGCTCTTTAGATGGTTGTAATTCACAATTTGATTCTATTCATCTTAATCCTTATTATAATGGAAAGATTAAAGGAAAAAATTTCTGTATCATAGATGATTTTAGTACACATGGAACTTCAAGTGAAACTGTACGACACTTATTAAAACATGCAGGAGCAAATAGAGTTATTTTTATTACACTAGGCAAATTTAAATATACATATAAGCTTTATGATTATACTTTAGAAGGAGATGTATATTCACCAAATTACACATATATAAAGAATGGAAATTATACAGAAGTACGAGGTACAATAAATAATAAGAACTCAGAAGAAATTTTAAAATCACTGAAAGATGCTCTGTTATGAATAAGTTAGAAGTCCATGATTTAATATTTTTAACGTATGTTACCAACTATGATATTGGTTTAATGTATGAAGCTTTGTCAAAATTTACAGAAAGAGAAAAAATTCTAGAATTTTGTGTAGATAGTATGGTATTGAATACAAAAGATTTGAATTCAATTGTTGAGAAAACTAAAATTGGTTTGCAAAAATTAAGATATCATAGAATTAAAGCTGTGTCTATTTTTGACGATAATTATCCTAAGAAGTTAAGGTTAATTAAAGATGCTCCTCCCGTATTATATGTTAAAGGAAAATTCATAGAGTCTAAAACCGCCGCTGTAGTTGGGAGTAGAGAGATTTCTAATTTTGCAAATTTAAATACGAAAAACGTAGTTAATTGGCTTAATCAAGATAAGTATTCAATTGTTTCAGGTCTTGCTGAGGGGATTGATACTATTGCACATTCATGTGCTCTAAAAAATAATCAATATACAATTGCAGTTTTACCTAATTCTTTAGATTCGATATATCCAATTACTAATTATGAATTAGCTATAGATATTCTAAATTCAGGAGGTTGTCTTATTTCAGAAAGTATGTTTGGTATTAATAGAGGTAAAAAAAGTTTTGTTCAAAGAAACCGAATCCAATCAGCCTTATCAGATATCGTTATACCTATTGAAATGGGAACAAATTCAGGAACTATGCATACAATTAATTTTGCCAAAAGATATGGAAGACAAGTGTTGGTGCATAAGATGAAAGAAGAATGGAATAATTTGGAGCAATATTCAGGAATTCAAACATTATTAACTAATCCTTTTAAAGGTATGTATATCTTTGAAGATGAAATTAGTTTTAAAAAGCATCTAATTAATAAAGACAATGAGCAAACTGAGATTGATTTTAGCTTGTGAAAGTTTAATTGTGCGATGGATAATAAAAAGTAGTATTGTTTTTTATCAGTTTTTTATATAGTCAATTTTGTATATTCTTTTCCTAAAACAAATAGAGTAAAATTAAATATTTTACTTTTTAACGAAGAATTTTATTTGTTAATATAATTAAATTACGATTCATTATTTAGATAAAAAGTCATCAATCATCATCTCTATATTTTCATCATCAATAGGAAATCTTAATGGAAGTTCCTCATTAAGATATCTTTCATTTAATGGTTTTCTAGCTTCAAAACCAAGTTTGGTGCTATTAGGTTTATATAGTTCATATTCTCGCCATCCGAAAATATTTATTAAAACAATTTCTTTTTTAATAATAACATGACTAATAATATCCTTAATCTCAACTTTAAATAATTCTAAGTCATCGCTAAAATGTTTAATATCTGTTTTTAAGGCGTTTTCCGTAGCATTAATAACTTCATGAAGTTTATTATTAGTATTAATAGATTCTTCTATTTTTATGATTGATTCAATTTTAATTTCATTGTATTCTTCCTTAGTGTATTCTGAGTCGAGATATAGGTCTCGTGCTTTTTTTTGTCGGTTTTTTAACTTTTCAATTGTTTTATTATTAAGATCAATTTTAGCTTTGTATGTAGCTATTTGTATATTTAGGTTTTCTCGAACTTGTTGATCTCTTGTTTTTTGCGCATGTCTTTCAACAACTTTTCGTACCATTCTAAATAACCACGGTCTATTAATTGAATTTTTGCATTTTTCATCTTTGCAAATAAAAACATCTAATCTTCCTTTGGGAATTACCTTCTGATGCATAACATTACCGCATTCACAATAAATTTTTCCATGCAAGATGTTTGTATTCACGTTAATCCTGCTTCCAAACTTACTTCTATTATTAATGGAATCATTTGCCTTTTGCCACAATTCTTTAGAAACTATTGCGGGTACATCAAGTTCTAAATTTAGATATTTTCTTTCTCCTTTATGAAAACTATTTCTTATGATGCCACTTAATGTTCCGATTGCAATTTTTATTCCAAATTCTGATTCAATCATTGCTGATACATTGCGCATTCCAAGACCTTTTGAAGTAAATTCAAATATTTTTTCAATCATGGGGGATTCTTTATCATCAATCATTGGTGTGCCATTTTCTCCTTTTTTATAACCAATAATTTTACCACCAAAAGCTAAGTTTTTTCTTGCTCGTGACATTTTTCCAGAACTTATTCTCGAACCAAGAAGTCGTCCTTCGTTATGTGACATTACACCTAACAACGAAATCATCATTTCAGAAGCAAGTGATATTTTACCTTCTTCGTCTAGTGTAGAGATGTTTAAGTCTTTAATGTGAATGTTAATTCCTTTTTCTGTGTACTCCTCAACAACATTTTGAATATCATTATTTTTTCTTCCAATTCTCGAAAGCTCAATAAATAAAATGTGTTTAACATCCTCATTAAGTTCTATGTATTTTTTCATTTGATTAAAACCATCTCTTTGATAAGTTTTGGTTTTTGTACCACTTATTTTGTCCTCAAATATTTTTGCAAGTACTAAATTCTTTTTAAAAGCAAATTCTTTAATTTCTTCATATTGTCTTTCTAAAGATTGTTCTTGCGTACTAACTCGAAGATATGCAACTGCTTTCATTTATTTAATTTTTTGTAAAAATACAAAACAAAATGAACCATATATTAAAAATAATAATTAAAGTTTCGAGAACTATTGCCGATTTAGATAACGCACCAAATATAGTTTCATCGCATATTGCAGAGGCAATTCAATATAGAAGTTTGGATAGAGAAGGATGGTTGGGATAATTTAGTCTCAGTTTTCAGTCGCAGTAGTCAGTGCAAACTGAGACTGAAAACTGCGACTAAAATTTATTTAGATTCTTCAGCAAAAATAGCATCCAAACCTTCCATTGCAATTGTAAATCCTTCTTTGAAACCCATTTCGATAATCATTTCCAAATCTGAAAGTTTGTCGTGTTTAATTACAATATTAACAAAAGTAGCATCGCCATTTTCAGAAAAAGTTACATCCCATTTTGAGCTCGGAAAATCGTTATTTAAATTTCCTTCGCTGTATGAAAAAGCATCTGCATATTTGAAATTTGTTTTCGGACTTATCGAAGTAAAATCGGCAATTGCCCAATGTTCTTCCCCTTGAGGGCCAACCATCGCATACAATCTGCGTCCGCCTTCTTTAAAATCCATGCTTTTTGTTTTAGATTTCCAAGGAGCTGGCGCCCACCATAAATCTAAAATTTCAGGTTCAGTCCATGCAGACCAAACGTTTGCTAACGGCGCTTTAAATTCGCGTTTTACATTTACAGTATTATTTTCTTTATCTACAGTAAAATTCATTAAAAGATTTGATTTCATTTTCTTTAGATTTTAATTTGTTATAATTAATTCGATGGAAATGATTTTATTTTCGAGCTTCGAAAATTTTGTCTAAACCTTGCATTGCAGACGTAAATCCTTCTTTGAAACCCATTTCAATTATTTTTTGTAATTCTTCAAAACTGTCACGAGTAATATGAATATCAACAACTGTTAAATCTCCTTGTTCAGAAAAAGTAATATCCCAGTACGAACTCCCAAATTCTGAATTCGCATTTCCATCAGCATCACAAAAAGTGGCAGAATGTTTAAAGTTTGTTTTCGGAGAAATTGAAGTATAATCAAAATAACTCCAACGTTCCATGCCGTCTGGACCAACCATCGCATACAATCTTTTTCCGCCTTCTTTAAACTCCATACTTTTGGTTTTAGATTGAAAAGGGGCGGGCGCCCACCACAAATCTAGAATTTCAGGTTCTGTCCACGCAGACCAAACATTAGACAGCGGGGCATTAAATTCGCGTTTTACATTTACGGCTTTATTTTCCTTGTCTACAGAAAAATTCATTAGCAAATCAGTTTTCATTTTCTTTAGATTTTAAGTTTAATAATACTTGATCTAACTGACTAAAACGCTGTTCCCAAATTGCTTTAAATTGTTCCAGCCATTGATCAACTTCTTTCATTTTATCAATTTTGAGCTGATAATAAATTTCTCTGCCCATTTTTTTTTCTTCCAATAACTCACATTCATTCAATATTTTAATGTGTTTAGAAACGGCTTGTCTTGTGGTTTGAAACTGTTCTGCAATGGCATTTGGAGTCAATGCAGTCGAAGAAATCAAAACTAAAATCGCTCTTCGCGTCGGATCGGCAATAGCCTGAAAAATATCTCGTTTCATCATTATAAAAATAAAATAGCAACTAATCAGTTGCAAATATATGCAACTTTTTGGTTGCGCAATAAAAAATGAGCGTTTTTTTTAAAATAAAATGATCGTAAACAAAAAAAGCACATCAAAGATGCGCCTTTTTTTAGATTGTCATGTTATATAATTATCGTCTAATTTTATTCCGAACAATAATATCTTTCAGTTTAGCTTTCAAGTCTTCGCCGGTATCATAAACCATTTGTTCGTTGTTCGGAAAAGGTACGGGACGTTTACTAAAATACTGTAAATAATTATCTTCGCAAGCATTTCGATCTCCTCTAAATTTAGAGTAAATATTCTCAAAAATATATTCACTGCTCAATGGAAATGTTTGCACCAATTGATTGCTTTTCAAATCTACATAATCGACTTTTGCAGTTACCAAACAAGACTTAAATTGTCTGAATTCGTAAATTGTTGCGCGAAGAATTTTATAATTATCAACTTTAATTTCTTTTCCTAAACTGTCTTTTACAGGTCTTCCGCGGCTGTCTAAAAGCGTTTTTACACCGTCTTTAATCTGTCTTTCCTTAATAAATTCTTTCTCTTTTATTTGTTCGGGAGAAATGGCAATTTGTCTAAAATTAAGAATCAAACTATAATCGTAAACCACATTTTTTTGTCTTGCGCTGTGATAAACTGTCCATTTATCATTTAAACCATACGTTTTAAAATCCAATAAATCATCCTGAAGCATTTTCGGAATCACCATATTGGTTTCGTTTTTCGCATACACATCTACGAAATCAGTGCCTTTAAAAAGCGCATCCTCCATCAACTTTTTGGTGTTTTTGTAGTTCGGATTAATGCTTTCTAAATAAGCAAAATCGTCGTATGCTTTTCTAAAATCCATTTTGTTTTTAGACTTTAAAAGATTCGAAGCATTTTCATATAAATATTTCGAAAGCGCATTTTTACTGTTTACAATTTCATCAGAATAATTGTCAAAAGGGAAATTAGCATTTTTTCCAAGCTTTAATAAAGGCAAAGGCAAAATAGGTCTAATTTTTTCCTGACGGTTATTTAGCTGTAAATAAGTATTATAGATTCGTTCGGCATTTGCAGAATTTCCTTCTTTGTTTAGCATTTCCAGATTTCGCAAATCGCGGTCTTTTGCCTTTGCAAATGCTTCTTCAAGCAGATAAACATAATCTTGTTTTCCTTTCGAATCTTTTTTAGTTCGAAGCGCTTCAACTGCACGATCAATTGCGCCATCATAATTTCCGTCGCTCAACATCGACTGCGTTGTTTTAACTCCGCAAGACGAAAAAGCCAAAAACAATATAGAAAATAGGAAAGTAATTTTTTGCATAGTAGTTCTTTTGAAGGTGTAAATATATCTTTTTTAACTTTCAACAACTATGCCTTTTCTTAAATTTATTTGAAGCAGAACAAAAGGTTTTCATAAGAACCCTTAGTCCCGCTTTCGCCTTTATCTCTCCATTTCATTACGAGGATATCGGCTCTATCGGGGCTAGATTAGATATTTTCTTTTTTACAAGTTTACAATTAGAGCTTCAAAATATGTTTGAAAATAATGCCTTCTTTCTCAAATACAATAACTTTAATTGTATCATCGTCTTTTCTTTTGTAGAAAATAGGTTTAGAAGTTGTTTGCCAATTGTTTTTTCTAGTTTCAATTAAAGAATTAACCCATTTTTCAGCTCGAATATCGCCATTTGTTTTCTCTAAATCTGTTGTCCAATCTGCAACTTTCTTCGGATTTACTTTTACCACAAATTTATAATCGATTGATGAACTGCCGGGTATCATAACAAAATCATCGCTAAATCCGTTAACGTTGTACAAATCAAATTCGGCATCGCGTATTCCCGAAAAATATTTTATTTCGACTATTAATTTTTGAATTCGTTCATTTTTGTCTGAAATGTTTTTGCTCACAATTTCGGTTTTATTAGAACAAGAAACACAAAATAAGAAGACTAAAATCATCATGAAGTTTAATTTTTTTAATCTTCCCATTTTTCGATCATATTTTGATTCCACAATTTTTGAGCAAATTCTTTAAAGATTTTCGGACCGTTTTTAAAGCTTTCATCAAACTTAAAACTTCCGCCTAAATATTGTTTTTCGCCATTATCGAGAATACCGACTTCAACTTTATTTTCGCCTCGCATAGCATATTTTTGTTGGCCTTCGTACATAATTATTTTCATGTCGCACGGACTCACATCGCCGTGACAAGTTGTTTTGTACATTAGCCAAGTTTCGGCAATTCCGTCATGATTTAGGTCTGTAACTTGAAAAGTATTTTTTACGAATGAAACCACGATATCTACGGGACAGTCAGAAATAAAATCATAAACTTTCCAAGTTTGTTTTACTTCATTTTCTGAAACTATAAAATGATAGGCAAACAATTCAGCATCTGAACCGTCAGTTTCATGTTCGAATTTTTTATTGATGTGATAACCAGTTTCAGTTGTAATCACAATATTGTCGCCCAATTTATCTTTCCATCGAACAGCATTTTTTACAAAACCTTCATATTTTATTGATTTAGGAAATTGAGTCGAATCGATTTTTTCTACATTCAAAACAAAAGGAATTTCTTTTTCTTCTGTTTTTGAAACAATTGGATTTTCTTCTTTTTTATCTGATTTGCAGTTAGTAAACAGAATAAGAATAAGCAATAAAGTTGAAATGTTTTTCATATGAAACTTTCGAAAAATTAAAAAATGGAAAAAAGAATAGTCAAAAAATTAATCGAAAAGGATACCGCTTTCTTGATCCAATTGTTTTTTTTCATCTTCACTCATTCTGTCGCGCAAAACTCTCATGGTATAGCCTCCAAAAAGTTTTCCATTAATTAAATACATCCAATCACTAATTTTAGATGCATCAATATCTATTTTATCGCCAGGTTTATATTCGGTAACATACTCAGGCGTATTGTTTAAAATTCCAGAATATTTACCATTTTTATATTCAATATCACCAATCCACATATGTTCAATTCCTTTCGAATTTGAAAACTTAACCTTTAAAGCTTGACTATCAGCATTCGGATTTGTTAGTCCGTCATTGAAATCTTTTAAAGTTTGATTTGCTTTTGCAATTGCGGCATTCATTTCTTTGTCTTCGCCTTCGACACCATAAATTGTTGGTTCGTTTTCTCTTTCAATTTTATTTGATTCTTTGCAGCTGGTTAGACTTAGGAAAGCAAAAATTGATACTATTAGAAATTGTGTTTTCATGTTTTTTTAATTTAAAATTTAAGTTGTTGCTTTTTAATCGATACAATTTGGCCTAAATGATAATAACTGTGTTCAATAATTGCGTCAATATTTCTTTTGTAAGTGCCGTATTTTTCTTCAACAAAATTTTCATTTAGTTTTTCGTCAGACATTTGTTCAATTAACAAAGCAAATTCTTCACTGTCTTTCCAAAATTTTATTAGAAAATTATTCCATTGTTCTTGTGAATCTATAGGAGGAAAGTCAAAACTGAATTTGTCTTTTATATCTAATGTTCCGCCTTTAAAAACCTGATTTATTCCATTGATGTAGTAATGAATATGCTGGGCTAAAATTGCAATTGTATTTAAATTTTGAATTGGCTTCACCGCAATCTCCCAATCTAGATTTTCTAGCTGATCTTTAAAATTAGTGTTGGCAATCCAAGTTCCGTTTAGAATAACTTCTCTAAACCGATTGGCAATTTCTACAGTGTTTTTCATATTCAAAATAATTTAAAAATTAGAAACAATTTATTCTTGCTGAATCCATTCGTATTTTCCATTTTTCAAATAAATAATTCCGCCGCCGCAACTTTCGTCGGCATGAATAAAGATTCCGTCATTTTGAAGTTTTATTTTGTCTTCTTCTTTGACATCTTCTTCTCCAATAATTTCGCCATCATCATTTACATTATTAAAATAAACTTCATTTTTAGACACTTTTTCGAAAATTCCAACCCAATCAATTTCATCAAAACTTTGTTTTAAAATGTCATTTCCAAAACCTAAATAATCAATTTTTTTGCCGTTTCCGTAAGTGATTTTTAAACCGCTTTTTTGATTTTTGGTGCTTCTTGCAATTTCGACAGTTTCATCAAGATTATCACCGTCTAAGTCGCACAAAATCTTGTTTGTTTTGTGTTTAGTAGAAAGGGCTATTGTGTCAGATTGTGAAGCTTTAGTTTTTTTTTTGGAAGAAATCTGTATAGTATCTTTTGTTGTAGTGTGTGTATTGTCTGTTGTGGTTTCTTTTTTACAAGAAATTGTAATCAGGCAAAGAAAGATCAGGAATTTAATTTTCATACTATTATTTTGGCTTAGAAAATAAAATACTAATATAATAAAATGCCTGTTAAATAAAATGGTTTTTTATTTGTTTTGTAAAAATGTACTGTAGATATTTATTCTGGAAAGATTTAAATATATTTCAGCCACCAATGCTGATTTTCAGCTTTGTAACTTCCAAACCATTTTGAAGGTTTATAAAGAATTGCGACAACGAAAATCCAAATCAAATAAATGCTCCAAAGTGGAAGGCCGCTTTCTAAGTTTTTTGGTCTTCCAAATGTTCCTGTTGCAAATTCAAATTGCGACCAATTAAATCCTTGTGCAAAAAGCATGATCAAAGTTAAAATGTGAATGATATAAAAATGAACAACAAAATAAAATAAAGGTACTTTTCCGTACACTAAAGTCACTTTTTTAAAAGTAGTATTAAATTGTTCGGCAAAGGCAAGCAGTAAAAATAATATTCCTAAAGTTATCAAACAGAATAGAAGTGAAGGCGGATATTTAGTAATATTCATGAAAGATAAAAAGGTGAAAACCGAATCTTTCTGCGTTGTCCATAAAACAGGATCGCCGTAAATGTTTACAAGACGAAGTACAAAAAATAAAACTAAAGCACTCAAACCAATTCTGATAAATAGTTTTTTTCTTTTTTCTTCTTTTAATTCAAAGAATTTTCCTGTTGCAAAACCAACTAACATTATTCCCAACCAAGGAATTGGAGGATATCCCATAATAAATGCTTTTCCGGCAAACGGAATCACAATTGGACTAAACAACGGCGCCAAAACCATTTTTAATACCGAATTTTCTGCGAAAGGAATTAACAGTAAGAGATTGTGACAAAAGATAATTACGAGTCCAATAATTCCTAAAATTTTTGAACTGATTTTCAATAGTAAACTTAAAATAATAAACCCAAAACCTATCGCGGCAATTACTTCAAATAAAAGTGAGTGAAATCCGATATCGAAGAACAATCCAAAATTAACAACGGTAAATTCTACCAATAGTAACCAAAAACCTCTTTTAATAAAAATTGTCTTGTTTCTGCTACGTTATTTTTATTTTGAAGTGAAAGATATACGGAAGTTCCAGCCAGAAAAACAAAAATTGGTGCGCAGAAATGAGTTATAAAACGCGTAAAAAACAACAAAGGCGAAGTAGTTGCCAAATCGGTTGGACTTTGCGTAATCGAATCGACATGCATCAAATCCCTCACATGATCGAGAGCCATAATAATCATTACAATTCCGCGGACAATGTCTATTGATGGCTGACGTTTCATGGTTTTGATTTTTTATGATTTTCTAATTTTTACCTGATATACAATCTCCCAAAAAATGATTGAAAAAAGAGCATTTGCAAAAATGGCTGTTTTAACCTGATACGGATCGTAATTTACAAAAAGATGCAAATTGGTAAATTGTAAAGCCAAAAACATAGATAATGCTGCAATTGCAACAGCGCAAAGTACATTGAGCAAAGGCTTCCATTTTAAAGCAAAAAAAGCATAGATAAGATTTAATACTCCGAAACCAATTCCTAAAACTACAAACGGATCGCCTTTTATTTTTTCGTTTAACGAAAGCAAAAAATGAGTCGAAGTAAGATATAAAAAGAATAAGATTGAATATAGAAGGATTCGTATTTGTGGTTTCATATTTGTATTATTTATGATGTAGATTTTTTAATTACGAAGATAATATTAAAAGATGAATACTGAATGAAGAAGAAATATTTCAATCAGACCTTTTGTTTATTATTGTAAAATGCCTTCAATTTTTGCTTCTGATTTTTCCCTAATCGCGCTGTCTGGTCGGAAACTCCAAATAATCAGAAATTTTCCTTTTGCAAGATATTCTTCTGGATGCTCATCAGTTGGCTGACCATCTTTTCCCCATAATAAACCTTGAAGAAAACGATCGCCTTTAAAAACGTGATCAAATTCAAAATACATAATTGAGCCTTTGTCTGCTTTGTTTTTAAAACTTTGAATGGCTTTGCTTTTTACAGTTCCAACAATATTGCTGTAGGTTTCAATATCGTTATAAAAAGTGCACGCTTGAGGCGTTATGCAAATGTTGCCGTCGCTTAAGACATAATTTTTTGGAATTTCTTTTGGTTTAAGTTTTAAATCTGCGAGGGTCTGGCTGAATAGATTTGTTGTTAGTAGGAAGAATAGAATGAATAGGGGGATTATTTGTTTCATTGTTATTTTTTCGTTATTGGTTATATTTTACAGCAGATTTATAATGTTACTCATCATCTTTTAAATATCTGCTATCAAAATAAATCTTATATTCCATGGTATTCTTTTCCTTATAAAGTTCTCCTGTTTTTTTGTCTTTCATTTCAATAAAGAAATCCTCACTTAAAAAATCGACACAGCCAAAAATATGTTTTCGATCAGTTTTGTTTTTTGGCAATCTGTTCAGAACAAGTTTGGACGTTCTTGTTTTAACCAATATTTCACTTTTCGCATCTACTTGATCTCTGCTAGTAAAATAAGATGGATAACCCCAATACTTGCGCAATTTTATTTCTGCAGTTTTATTTGGAAATACTTTTGCGACGAAACCGTATACCTGAAATCTACTACCAAAACCGCCTTTGATTATTAATGTATCCTTGACGTAATAATGATTACAACTAAAATCTTTTCTTGTAAAGTCATTTTTTAAGTTGTCGTAATAAACGGTATCTTCTACCATATTTTTCCCTCTATAGACAGTTTCGTAGATCGAATCAGTCGTATATTTTGTTCGATCACTGGTGGTATTTATATTTTCAAGGCTAAGCGCTTTTATTTTTGGATCTAAGATTATATTAATCTTTTTTTGTGAATAAGTAAAGCATGATGATAGCACAAAAAATAGTGTTAGTAGTTTTAATTTCATTGGTTTAAAATTTGGGTTGGAATTTTCTTGGTTACAAAAAAAAGCACAAAATCTTAATATATCTGTGCTTTTATTGGATTTATATTTCTTTCAGTAATTTTCTAAATATTCAAGTTTGTTGTTGCCTATCTTTCATGTTTATTTAGAATTTTCTTTTATTAAATGAAAATAAAATATGTTAGTTCTGATATTTAGAAATTGAATTTTAATGATTTACTTCTCTCTATCATTGAAAGCTTTTAGTTTTTCAATAATAATTTTAATCTGTTTTTCATTTAAATCAAAATCTTCAATTCCCCATAATTCTTTTTCAACTTTATAATGATCATTAGTTTCATTAAATTTCCATAAAGCAAAAGCTAAAGTTTCATTTTGAAATTGTGATGAGTTGAATGTTTCATCGTTTACTTTTTTTGTTTTTAAAAAGTCAAATATTCCCATAATTTTTTATAATTGAAAATGATTTTTGTATTGATGTGCAATAAAAAACTTTATGCTTTATTTTTTTCTTGCTCTAATTTTGGTTGTCCGTAATTTTTGATTAGGTTTCGCATTGGTTTTTCAAAATACAAATAGCTCAAAACAGACAGTATAATTAGAATGGCTAATCTGATAAAAAAAGTTAAGGTATAATCTTCTTCTCGGTCTGTTCCTAAAAACTTACTTAATCTAAAATCTGAAAAAATTGCCCATACTGGAAATTGAAGAATGTAAATTCCGAAACTGATTTCACCTAAAAAAACAAATTCTTTTTTGCTGAAAAACGTTGTTAACTTGTCTGTACTTAGCGAAATAAAAATAATAAGCGGAATAAAAACTACAGCAAACAAACCATTATGAAAATCTAATACTGTTGGAAATCGTAACGCTAAAACTAAAAACAGAAGACAAATTAATATTGGAATTAAATAATTTCCGTGAAGATTTTTAAGTTTGTGGATATAAAAAAGTCCCGCAAGATTTCCCATCAAAAAAGTATTTAAATACAATACTGGATGATAAGCAATAGCATTTGGAGGAAAGTTTTTTATGGTAATAATGCTATATATAAAACAATTGAAAATGATAAGACTGACAATCCAAAATAGAATGATCCAGATTGCATTTGTTTTTAATTTTAGTTTTGAATAAAATCTGTTTGCAAAGAAAGGAAAAGTTACATAAAAGAATAGTTCTGCAGACAACGACCAACCAGGTGGATTAATTTTTGGAGCTTGTCCAGGTATCCAAGTTTGCAGCATTGAAAAATGTATTAAAACATTCGAAAAATTAATGTTTATAAAGCGATCTGAAGCAAGAACTAAAAAAGCCGCTAAAGCATAAAGTGGATAAATTCTAGCTAATCTGTTTTTTAGATATTGAAAAAAATCTATTTTTTCTAAGTTTCCATACGAGATAATCATAACGAAACCTGATAACATAAAAAAGTAGCTCACGCCAACACTTGCTTGTTTAAAAATAAAATTGTCGAATAAAAAAGTCTTTGTTCCGTAATGAAAGATTACAATTGAAATAGCAGCAATAAATCTTGTAAACGTTAGTTGTTGAATTTTCAAAATTGATTTTAAATTGAGGTTGCTAAAATATTAATATTATTATTATTATTATTATTATTATTATTATTATTATTAAGAAATTTTATCAAAATGGATTCATTTTGAACAGAAGAAATATTGTCTTTTCATCTGCAAAAACTTAGAATTGCTTTTATATTTTATTTTTAATTTGTGTTTGCTTTTTTAAGTAATCAGGAATATTCGCGACAGATAAAATATTAATTTTCATGGCTTTTGAGTTTTATTTAGTGCTTTTTTTTACTCACATATATGATAAATAACTTTCTAGTTTTATATTATTTTAACCTTTCAGCAAGTATTTCTTTTCGTTCTGATTTTCTTTGACCATAGTTCTTTATTAGATTTCTCATGGGTTTTTCAAAATATAGATAACTTAAAATAGAGGCTATAATCAAAATTACTAATCTGATGAAAAAAGTTAACGTGTAATCATTTTCTTTATCAGTTCCTAAATAATTACTAAATCTAAAATCTGAAAAAATAGTCCAAACAGGAAATTGAAGTATATAAATGCCAAAACTTATTTCACCTAAAAAGATAAATTCTTTTCTTGTAAAAAAAACAGTCAGCTTATCTGTGCTTAATGATATAAAAATGATTAGCGGAATAAAAAAGATCGCAAATAAACCATTATGAATATCTAATTGTGTTGGAAATTGTAACACTAAAATCAATAATAAAAAGCAAATGAATATTTGTATTAGATAATTCCTCTGCTTATCTTTCAATTTATGGATATAAAAAAGACCAGCAAGATTACCGATTAAAAATGTGTTTAAATATGATAAAGGATCTGGAAGATAATTTTTTATTGCTACTGAGCTATATATAAAACTATTATAAACAACAATGCTGACAATCCAGAATAAAATAATCAAAATTGCACTTGTTGTTAGTTTTAGTTTAGAATAAAACTTGTTTGCGAGGATTGGAAAAACAATATAAAAGAATAATTCGACAGATAACGACCATCCAGGAGGATTAATTTTTGCTGCCTGATCAGGAATCCAAGTTTGCAGCATTGAAAAATGTATTAAAACATTCGAAAAATTAATGTTTTGAAAGCGATCTGAAGCAAGAACTAAAAAAGCCGCTAAAGCATAAAGTGGATAAATTCTAGCTAATCTGTTTTTTAAATATTGAAAAAAATCTATTTTTTCTAAGTTTCCATACGAGATAATCATAACGAAACCTGATAACATAAAAAAGTAGCTCACGCCAACACTTGCTTGTTTAAAAATAAAATTGTCGAATAAAAAAGTCTTTGTTCCGTAATGAAAGATTACAATTGAAATAGCAGCAATAAATCTTGTAAACGTTAGTTGTTGAATTTTCAAAATTGATTTTAAATTGATTATGATTTTTGTTATCTGAATAAAGGCAACTAAAGTTCAGGAAACATTAAAAGGAATGTTCTTTAAAACCGTATTTTGCTGTTGCTAAAATATTATATTATTATATAGAAAAAATAAAAAAGTATATATTATTTATCAATTCATAATCTAAAAATCTGCAACAAAAAAATCCCGCCTCAATTAAGAAACGGGATTAGGGTGATATTCCTTTTTTTTCTATTGTTAAACCGCAGCAGCAACTTCTTCTGGCAACGGAATTTGATTTTTTAATAAATCTTCAAATGTTTCGGCTTGGCGAATTAAGATTCCTTTTCCGTTCATCCATAAAACTTCGGCTGGTTTGTATCTTGAGTTGTAGTTCGAAGACATTGAGAAACAATATGCTCCAGCATTTCTGAAAGATAAAATGTCGCCTTCAGTAATTTCTTGAATTCTGCGGTTGTTTGCAAAAGTATCTGTTTCGCAAATGTATCCTACAACAGAGTAAAAACGCTCTTTTCCTTTTGGATTTGAGATGTTTTCGATATGGTGTGAAGATCCGTACAACATTGGACGAATTAAATGGTTGAAACCACTGTCAACTCCAGCGAAAACTGTTGATGTTGTTTGTTTTACTACGTTTACTTTTACTAAGAAATGACCTGCTTCGCTCACCAAGAATTTTCCTGGTTCGAAAATCAACGTTAAATCTCTTCCGTATTCTGTACAGAAAGCATTGAATCTTTTAGATAATTTTTTTCCTAATTCTTCGATGTCTGTTTCGATATCGTCTTTTTTGTAAGGAACTTTGAATCCGCTTCCGAAATCTAAGAATTGTAAATCTTTGAAATGTTTTGCGGTATCGAACAAGATTTCAGCAGCATACAAGAATACTTCGATATCTAAAATATCAGATCCTGTGTGCATGTGAATTCCAACAATGCTCATTTTTGTGTTTTCGACAATTCGTAAGATATGCGGAATCTGGTGAACAGAAATTCCGAATTTACTATCGATGTGTCCAACAGAAATGTTAGCGTTTCCACCCGCCATTACGTGCGGATTGATACGGATACATACTGGAATATGTGGATGTTTTGTTCCGAATTGCTCTAAAATAGATAAATTGTCGATATTGATTTGTACACCCATTGCGGCAACTTCTTCGATTTCTTCTAAAGAAACGCCGTTTGGTGTAAAGAAAATTCTTTCGGGTTCATAGCCAGCATGAAGTCCTAACTGAACTTCCTGAATTGATACAGTATCTAAACCAGACCCCATGTTCTTTAATAACTGAAGAATCGCAACGTTTGACAATGCCTTCATGGCGTAATTAACTCTTAAGTTTTCTACCTTAGAGAAAGCTTTAGTTAATCTGTTGTACTGAGATTGGATTTTTTCGGCATCGTAAACATACAATGGACTTCCAAATTGGTCTGCTAACTGCAGTAAATCTTTTGCTTGCATTTTTAAATCATTTTGGGCAAAGTTATTACTCTTTTGTGTATCAGCAAATAATTTGTAGAAAAATAACAAATTGTAACAAATTGTTTGTTTTTAAACAAAAAGTTGCTGTTTATGGAATTTTATAACCTTTTTAAAGATGCTAAGGTTCTGAGATGCTAAGATACTAAGTTTTTTTGCCATGTATTTACGAATTAACTTATTCTTAAATGCTGTTGAAATTGTTTTTTGCCACAGATTAAACAGATTAAATGGATTTCTTTTTTATCCTAATTTTTAAAAGAAGCCAAATGTTTGGATCTAGCCCCGATTGAGGCGGTATCCTCGCAGTGGAACGGAGAGATATAGCCGAAAGCGGGAACTATGTTTATAAAAATGCCAATTGTGATGCTTTAAAAAACAAAACCCCTGAATATAAATTCAAGGGTTTGTTAGTAGTTATGTTGTTATCGGAATAAAGATTAAATAAAGTCCTAAGAGAAAAACTTAGTATCTCAGAACCTTAGCATCTTAGAGTCTTAAATTTATAAACTCGGTAAATCTCCTTTTCCTTTAGTAGGCAAGTTTGTAGATCCCATAAGGAATAAATCTACTTCTCTTGCTGCTTCGCGACCTTCTGAAATAGCCCACACGATTAATGATTGTCCTCTTCTCATATCACCAGCAGTGAAAATGTGAGGTACGTTTGTCTGATAGTTATGTGCTTTGTAATTGCTTCTAAAATCAGTTTCGATTCCTAATTGCTCGCTTAATGTTTTCTCAGGACCTGTAAATCCAAGAGCTAATAAAGCTAAATCGCAAGGCCAGATTTTCTCAGAACCTTCTTTTTCGATTAATTCAGGACGCTGACCTGGAGTCATTTTCCATTGTACTTCAACTGTTTTTAATCCAGTTAATTCGCCTTTATCGTTAGAAATGAATTCTTTTGTGTTGATTAGCCAGTTTCTGTCGCAGCCTTCTTCGTGAGAAGAAGATGTTTTTAACTGCAACGGCCAGAAAGGCCAAGGAGTTGACTCGCTTCTTCCAACTGGAGGTTTTGGTAAAATTTCAAAGTTAGTTACCGATTTAGCTCCGTGTCTGTTTGAAGTTCCGATACAGTCAGAACCAGTATCTCCACCACCAATAACGATTACATCTTTACCAGTTGCTTTAATTTGATCTGGAATTGATTCTCCAAATAAAACTTTAGTTTGTTGAGTCAAGAAATCCATTGCCTGAACAACTCCTTTGCTTTCGATTCCTTTAGTTGGCAAGCTTCTTCTTTCAGTTGCTCCTCCGCATAAAACGATAGAATCGAATTGGTTTAATTCTTCAACGCTGAAATTTACCCCAACATTTACATTTGTTTTGAAAGTGATTCCTTCTGCTTCAAGAACAACTACACGACGGTCGATAATTCCCTTTTCTAATTTGAAATTCGGAATTCCGTAACGTAATAAACCTCCAATTGCGTTGTCTCTTTCAAAAACAGTAACGGTGTGTCCCGCTCTGTTTAATTGTTGAGCGGCTGCCAATCCTGCAGGTCCTGAACCAATAACGGCAACTGTTTTACCAGTTCTTGTTTTTGGTGGCTGTGGTTTAATCCATCCTTCAGCGAAACCTCTTTCGATGATGCTTTTTTCGATGTTTTCGATAGAAACCGGATCTTTGATGATTCCTAACACACATGATTTCTCACATGGAGCAGGGCATAAGCGTCCTGTAAATTCTGGAAAGTTATTAGTCGATTGTAAAATCTCTAATGCACTTTGCCATTCTTCCTGATGTACCATGTCGTTGAAGTCAGGAATTAAATTCCCTAACGGACAACCACTGTGGCAAAAAGGAATTCCACAGTCCATACATCTTGATCCTTGTTCTTTTATTTTATCTTTTGGTACCGGAATAGTAAATTCATTGTAGTTAGAAACACGTTCTGCTACTGCTAAATTACTTTCATCGGCTCTGTTATATTCTTTAAATCCGCCTATTTTACCCATGACATTTAAATAAATTTAGTTGTGAGTTGTAAAATGTGAGAGGTGAGTTAAAAAACTTAGCACCTCTGCACCTTTGTATCTCAGAACCTTTTAATTAAGCTATTAATTCTTCTATTTTTTTCTCTTCTGCAATTCTTTGTAATGCTTTTTTGTAATCAGTTGGCATTACTTTTACGAAGTGCTGTTGTTGGTTTTCCCAGTCTGCTAAAATTCTTTTTGCTAATGGACTGCTTGTGTACAATGAATGATTTTTGATCAGTTTTCTTAGTTTCGTAAGATCTTCTTCTTCCATTGGGTCGAATGCAACCATTTCCATGTTGCAAACTGTAGAATCGAATTTCTTATTTGGATCGTAAACATAAGCCACACCACCGCTCATACCAGCCGCGAAGTTTCTTCCTGTTTTTCCTAAAACTACTACTGTACCACCGGTCATGTACTCGCATCCGTGATCTCCAATTCCTTCAACAACTGCTGTTGCTCCAGAATTTCTTACACAGAAACGCTCTCCGGCCATTCCATTAATATAAGCCTCTCCGGTAATAGCTCCGTAAAGGGCAACGTTCCCAATAATGATGTTGTCTTCAGGTTTGAAAGTTGCAGTAGGAGGTACTTTTACAATTAATTTTCCTCCAGAAAGTCCTTTTCCTAAATAATCATTACAGTTTCCGTGAATTTTAAATGACAATCCGTTTGTTGCAAAAGCACCAAAACTTTGTCCGGCAGAACCTTCAAAATCAACTAAAATAGTGTCATCAGGTAATCCTTGTGCGCCGTAGATTTTTGAGATTTCGTTACTCAAAATCGCACCTACAGAACGGTCTGTATTTTTAATTTTAAAGGTTACTCTTGTTTTCTCTTTTCTATAGATAGACGGAATCGCTTCTTTGATGATGTCAAAATCCAATACATTTTCAAGTTGGTGATCTTGAGTTGTTGTATTATGGTTTGGCTCTGTTTTCGCTTTTTCCGGTTTGTATAGAATTGATGACAAGTCTAAACCATTTGCTTTATAATGTTTGATGGCTTTGTTCACATTTAATTTTTGTGATTGACCAACCATTTCTTTTAAAGTTCTGAAACCTAACTGCGCCATGATTTCTCTTAACTCTTCAGCAATGAAATACATGAAGTTGATTACGTGCTCTGGAGTTCCTTTGAAATTCTTTCTTAATTCAGGATCCTGAGTTGCAATACCAACTGGACAAGTATTTAAGTGACAAGCTCTCATCATGATACATCCAGAAGCTACAAGCGGTGCAGTTGCGAAACCGAATTCCTCAGCTCCTAATAAAGCTGCGATAGCAACGTCACGACCTGTTTTCAACTGTCCGTCACATTCTAAAACCACACGGCTTCTTAAATCGTTTAAGATCAAAGTTTGCTGTGCTTCCGCTAAACCAAGTTCCCATGGAATACCTGTGTGTTGTAAAGATGTTAATGGTGCAGCTCCCGTTCCTCCGTCGTAACCAGAAATCAATATAACGTCAGCTTTTGCTTTGGCAACACCGGCAGCGATGGTTCCAACTCCAACTTCAGAAACTAATTTCACGTTGATACGAGCTTCACGGTTTGCATTTTTCAAATCGTAAATCAACTGAGATAAATCCTCAATTGAATAAATGTCGTGGTGAGGAGGAGGCGAAATCAAACCTACGTAAGGTGTAGAGTTTCTTGTTTCAGCAATCCAAGGCACTACTTTTTCTCCAGGTAACTGTCCACCTTCTCCAGGTTTTGCTCCCTGAGCCATTTTAATCTGGATTTCTTTAGCGTTTGTCAGATAGTTGATCGAAACACCAAAACGTCCCGAAGCAACTTGTTTGATTGCACTGTTTCTAGAATCTCCGTTGATTTCTTTCTGGAAACGTTTTGGATCTTCTCCACCTTCTCCAGAGTTACTTTTTCCACCAATTCTGTTCATTGCAATTGCTAAATTCTCGTGTGCTTCTCTAGAAATAGATCCGTAAGACATTGCACCCGTTTTGAATTTCTTCACAATTTCTGTCCAAGGTTCTACTTCATCAATAGAAATTGGATCTAAATTGTTGAATTCAAATAAACCTCTAATAGTCATTAAGTTTGAGCTTTGCTCGTTAACGGCATTTGAGTATTCTTTATAACTTTCTGGGCTGTTTAAACGAACCGCTTGTTGTAATTTAGAAATAGTGGTTGGGTTAAACATGTGTTTTTCACCGCCACGTCTCCATCTGTAAATACCTCCAATTTCAAGAGAAAGCAAGTTTGCAATTTTTGAATTTGGGAACGCTTTTTGGAAACGTTTTTTAACCTCTTTTTCTACTTCCATTAAACCAATTCCTTCAATTCTTGATGGCGTGTAAGGGAAATATTTAGAAGTAAATGTTTTGTTTAAACCTAAAATCTCGAAAATCTGTGCAGCTCTATACGAATGTAAAGTAGAGATACCAATTTTGTTCATGATTTTTACGATTCCTTTTGCAGTTGCTTTGTTGTAGTTTACAACAGCGTAATCTGCTTTTACTTTTGTAATGAAACCTTTTTCAACTTGATCGTGAATGATTTCATTTACCATGTATGGATTGATTGCACTTGCACCGTATCCGAACAATAAAGCAAAATGATGAGGTTCTCTTGGTTCAGCAGATTCGATGATGATTCCGAATTTAGAACGGACTTGTAAAATGTTTAATGAATGGTGAATGTAAGAAGAAGCCAATAACATTGGAATTGGAGCTAATTCTTCGCTCACACCTCTATCAGACAAGATAATGATGTTGCATCCTTCTTCAACTGCTTTAAAAGTAGCCTGAACACATTTTTCAAGAGCTCTTTCTAAACCGTTAACTCCTTTTTCTATTTTATATAAAGTAGAAATAGTAGCCGATTTGAAATCTGCGTGATCGATATTTCTGATTTTATCCAAATCCTCGTTAGAAATAACTGGATTTTGGATTTTTAATTTTTTACATTGTTTTGATTCGATTTCGAAAATATTGAAATCTCCACCAATCGCTAAACTGATATCAGTAATAATTTCTTCACGAATACCATCCAACGGCGGGTTTGTAACCTGAGCAAATAATTGTTTGAAGTAATTATACAACAACTGAGGCTGATCTGAAAGAACTGCCAAAGGTGTATCGTTACCCATAGAACTAATTGCTTCAGCTCCATCGCTTCCCATTGGGTTGATGATTGTTTTTAAATCTTCAATAGTGTAACCAAACAAACGCTGTCTTGTTAAGAAATCTAATTTTTCAACAGGAGTTGGGTTGTTTGTGTAAGGAACGCTAGCTAATGGCAATAAGTTTTCGTCAACCCATTGTTTGTACGGACGTTTTGTAACTATCGCTTTCTTAACTTCATCATCTTCAATAATACGGCCTTCGTTCATATCAACCAAGAACATTTTTCCTGGCTCTAAACGACCGTGCTGAATTACATCTTCTGGATCGATGTCTAATACACCAATTTCAGATGACATAATTACGAATCCGCTTTTCGTTAAAGTATAACGAGAAGGACGCAATCCGTTTCTGTCTAGTAAAGCACCAATTACGTTTCCATCTGTAAACGGAATAGAAGCAGGACCATCCCAAGGCTCCATGATACAAGCGTTGTATTCATAGAAAGCTCTTTTCTCTGGAGACATTGTTTGGTGTTTTTCCCAAGCTTCAGGAACCACCATCATCATTGCCTCTGGAAGAGAACGACCAGTCATTAATAAAAGTTCAACCACCATATCCATAGAAGCAGAATCTGATTTTCCTTCTAAGATAATTGGGAATAATTTTTTGATATCATCGCCAAAAACAGCACTTTGCATAAGCTCTTCACGAGCACGCATACGGCTTACGTTTCCACGAAGTGTATTGATCTCACCATTATGACACATGTATCTAAACGGTTGAGCTAGATCCCAAGATGGGAATGTATTGGTAGAGAAACGTTGGTGTACAAGCGCTAAACGCGTCACCAAGTCTGGATCTTTCAAATCTATATAATAACGGCTGATGTCTTCTGGCATCAATAGACCTTTATATATTATAGTAGTTGTCGATAAACTAGTAAAATAAAACATGTGGCTTTCTGAGGTTTTAGATCCTCTTACGGCATGTTCAGCAATTTTTCTAGCTGCAAAAAGTTTTGCATTAAATTCTTGTTCAGTTAAATCTTGTCCGTTTTTAGAAACGAAAACTTGTTTAATTGTTGGTTCTTTTTCTGCGGCGATTTCACCTAAATTTTCAACGTCAACTGGCACATCTCTCCAACCTAAAACTTTTAAGTTTTGGTCTTTAATAGTAGCCTCAAATGCATTAATGCAAAAAGAAACTTGGTTTTTGCTTTTTGGTAAAAAAACCATTCCTACTGCATACTCACGCGTTTCAGGGATTTCAAAGTCACAAACTTTCTTAAAAAAATCATGAGGAATGTCGAATAAAATTCCGGCTCCGTCACCAGTTCTTCCATCAGAACTTACGGCACCACGATGTTCTAATTTAATTAAGATGTCTAATGCTTTGTGAATAATATCATTTGACTTAATACCATTCAAATTACAAATAAATCCTGCACCACAATTGTCGTGTTCAAATTCAGGCAGATAAAGCCCTTGTTCTTTAACTCTCATTCTTGATATTTTTTCTACAAAAATAAAGATTTCGTTAAACATAATGTAGTGAAATTATAAATTCGCTTTCATTTTTACTGGAATATTAGAAAAAGGGTTCTTAAATGATAATATTATTAAAGAAAGCATTGCGAATTATCAAAATCATAATTGCGTTTAAAATATATTAAGAAAAATCGTCTGTAAGGTATTGATAACAGTGAAGTTTTTGTTAAATCTCAAACGTTTTAGCGATTTTGTGTTAACTTTTTGGATACAATTGTTTAATGATTTATTTCCTTTGAAATTATATAGGTAAAGAATCAATTAAAGTGAAGTTATTAATTCAAAAAAGATTTTACTATTAAGTTGTATTTTGTTACTTTTGTCGCACTTTTATTCTGAAATAAATTCAGGACCAGACAAATTCTATATTATGAACATACACGAATATCAAGGAAAAGAAATTTTAGCGAGTTACGGAGTACGCGTGCAACGCGGAATCGTGGCTAATAATGCAGTTGAAGCTGTGGCTGCTGCAAAACAATTAACTGCCGAAACTGGAACAGGATGGCATGTAATTAAAGCACAAATTCACGCAGGTGGTCGTGGAAAAGGTGGTGGAGTTAAGCTGGCAAAAAACTTACAGCAAGTTGAAGAGTTAGCAGAACAAATCATCGGAATGCAATTGATTACACCTCAGACTCCGCCTGAAGGTAAAAAAGTTAACAAAATATTAGTTGCTGAAGATGTTTACTATCCTGGAGAAAGCGAAACTTCTGAATTTTATGTTTCTGTTTTATTGAATAGAGGTACAGGACGCAACATGATTATGTATTCTACTGAAGGTGGTATGGATATCGAAGAAGTTGCAGAGCATACTCCACACTTAATCTTTACTGAAGAAATCGATCCTTCTGTAGGATTACAAGGTTTCCAAGCTAGAAGAATTGCTTTCAATTTAGGTCTTTCTGGAAATGCTTTCAAAGAAATGGTTAAATTCATCGACGCACTTTACAATGCTTACATTGGTTCTGATGCTTCTATGTTTGAAATCAACCCAGTTTTAAAAACATCTGATAACAAAATTTTAGCTGTTGATGCTAAAGTAAATATTGACGATAACGCTTTATACAGACAAGCTAAATATGCTGAAATGAGAGATATCCGTGAGGAGAATCCAATTGAAGTTGAAGCTAAAGAAGTTGGTCTTAACTATGTTGACCTTGACGGTACTGTAGGATGTATGGTAAACGGAGCTGGTCTTGCAATGGCAACTATGGATTTAATTAAATACGCTGGTTTTGAGCCTGCTAACTTCCTTGACGTTGGTGGAACTGCTGATGCTAAACGTGTTGAAACTGCTTTCAGAATTATCTTGAAAGATCCAAACGTAAAAGCTATCTTAATTAACATCTTCGGAGGAATCGTTCGTTGCGACCGTGTTGCTCAAGGTGTTGTTGATGCTTACAAAAACATGGGAGACGCTATCAATGTGCCAATTATCGTTCGTTTGCAAGGAACAAATGCTGAAATTGCAAAAGAATTAATTGACAACTCTGGTATGCCAATCTTATCTGCAGTTCAATTCCAAGAAGCTGCTGACCAAGTTAAAGCTGCTCTTTCTTAATTAAAATAAGAAATCAATTTATATAGAAAATCCATTCCGAAAGGAGTGGATTTTTTTGTTATTTAACCGCAAAGAACGCAAGGTTTTTTATTTTACGGTGCCTATAAAAACGCAAAGTTCGCAAAGCTATATGTTGAAAATAGCCACGAATTCACGAATTATTTTCAAAGATTGTAAAAAAATAAAATTCGTGAATTCGTGGCTAAAAAAACTTTGCGAACTTTGCGTAATTCTTAGCGTGCTTTGCGGTTAAAAAATATTATTTCAAAACAGAAGATAATTCCACAATCTCAAATGTTGGATCATGTTTTATAAATTCTCTTAGCATCGCTGCGTGTCCTGCACCAAGTAAAACCATTACTTTTTCATCTTTACTTTCAGTTAGTTTTTGAACTAAAGAATACATATATAAGTTTCTTTTGTACCAATTTGAAACTAAAGAAGCTCCCGTAAAATCATCTGGATTTCCTGTTCTATTTGCTACTTCTAAATACCACTGAATGTTTTGGTTTTCTGTTTCTTTTTTATTGTAAAACAACATCATATCAATCAACGAAATTTTGCCAATTCTTTGATTATGTTGATTTTCAGACTCTTTTGTTGATTCATCATTTATCTTCATCAAATCTTTTTGATTGGCTTTTTCCATACTCATCATTAAGCTGTCGTATGGAAAACGAGTACGATAATCAATTCCGTATAATTTTGTATGTTTTAGTTTTTTTGCCGTGCGAAGCGCTAGCTGTGTAATTTCATTTTTGTCACTTTTAAAAAGACTGTCTGTATTTTTATTATAGAATTTATCTAATTCTGCTTGCTTGCTGTATTTCCATTCTACAAAAATTTTATCTGGACCAAATTTCTTGATTTTGTCGCTCATAGTTTCAAGCTCTTTCTGACTTTTATCAGACATGATATCGAAAGCTTTTACTTGAGCGATATCACGACCTGGATTTGCATAATGAAAAGTTCCAATCAGTAATATTTGTTTTTTCTTTGTTTGAGCAGAAGACAAGTTAAATGTTAAAAAAGCTAATAATAAAATGATTTTTTGCATGGTGTTTGTTTTTAAGTTCATTGCAAATGTATCAGCAGATTTCATGCTTTATTTTCATTTTTGATGAATGCTAAATTTCAGTTGACGAACTATCAAAATTTCTATTTAAAAATGTTCGTGTAAAGTTTTTAGCTGTTCGTCATATAAAAAATGAGGTTTCATATAAATACCATTTTCATTTAAAGTCATAATCGTATTTTTGAACTCATAATTGATTTCTATGAAACTTAAAATTCCTTTTTACTACCATATTATTCTTTTCCTCGGATTGTTTTTAACTTACTGCCTTTGGGATTACGGAATAAACAACCGAATCGAGATGGTACAGCAGACCACACTTTATTTTTGGATTGTATCAACCTTTATTCTTGCGGTTTTTGTGGTTTATATTCTCAATTTTTATACGTTTTGTGATTGGTTTCTCAACAAAAAGAAAATTCATTTTTACTTTTTGAGCATTCCGTTTTCTTTACTGATTTTTGCAGGTGTTAGATATCTTTTTCAAGAAGTAATTATGTTTCAATTTACTGGAGTTCATAATTATTTTGATAAAGCAAGAGAGATATCATATTATATAAAAGACAATTTTTTCTTTGGTTTGCCAGCTGTTATTTTTAGCGCTCTGAGCTATTTATTTTGGCAGTCTCAATATTCTCAGAAACAAAATCAAGAATTGCTTTTAGAAAATAAAAAAGCCGAATTTCAAATGTTGAAAGCGCAGGTAAGTCCGCATTTTTTGTTTAATACATTGAATTCTTTTTACAGTCAATTGATTTTAAAAGACGATAAAATGGCCGATGATATTTTGGTGCTTTCCGATTTGCTTCGTTATGTAATTACCGAAACGGATAAAGACGAAGCGATACTCTCTAAAGAAATTCAGTTCATTCAAAACTACATTCATTTACAAAAGAAAAGATTTGAAGATCAGTTATATATGGATTTTTTTGTTGAAGGAGAATATTCAAATGAAAAGATACTTTCGTCGGCATTAATTCATTTTGTTGAGAATGTTTTCAAACATGGAAAATTCAATAATGAAAAAGAAAAAGCTGTTATTTCAATTGAAATAAATACCAATTTTCTACAGATTTCAACTTTTAATTATTTCATTGATGGAGAAAATTATTCTTCAACTGGAATTGGTTTTGATAATCTTATAAAAAGGCTCAAATACATGTATGAAGATAAATTTATACTTGAAAAAACCGAAGAAAATAATACCTTTAAAACTTACTTAAAAATACCGCTAAAGAAATAATTTATGGTTTTTAAATGCATAATAGTCGACGATGAACCGCCTGCAACTCGAATATTAGAAAATTACATCGGGAAAGTAAATTTTCTAGAAAAAGTTGGTGTTTTTAACGATTCATTAAAAGCATTAGAATTTCTAAATACGCAATCTGTAGATGTTATTTTTTTAGATATTCAAATGCCGCAATTAACTGGTTTGCAGATTTCAAGAATCATTTCAAAAGACATAAAAGTCATTTTTACGACTGCTTATCCAGATTTTGCTTTGGAAGGTTTTGAATTAAATGCAGTTGATTATTTATTAAAACCAATTTCGTTTGAACGTTTTTATCAGGCTGTTTCAAAACTGAATTCAGAATCAAAAACGATGGTTTCAAATCAAAGTAATACGCCAGATTTTTTATTCATTAAAACCGATGGAAAAAATAAATTTCAAAAGGTTTTTCTGACTGATATTTTATATATAGAAAGTCTGCAGAATTATGTTTGTATACATACTGTAAAACAACAGATTATAACGCATTCTTCATTAAAAAATGTTATTGAATCGCTTCCTGAAAATGATTTTATTCAAATACATAAATCGCATATTATTTCTTTCAAACATATCGAATCTACTGATAATTTTTCGGTTTTTATAAATGGAAAAGAATTGCCAATTGGAGCGACTTTTAAAGATGCTTTTTTTGATAAAATAGAAGAGAATAAAATATAATTTTTAAACGCAAAGCACGATAAGAATTTGTTTTAGCTTTTTCAGTAAAAGTGCAAAGTTCGCAAAGCTTTATGAATAAAACTTTGCGAACTTTGCGTAAATCCTTGATTTTTTTGTAGTTAACTATTTCTTGTTTTTCCCATTTTTAAAAACCACTTTTTCTACAACATCTGGTTTTCCATTTCCTTTTGGGAATGACTTTTTCTTAGGTTTTCCAGCTGATGAACCTGACGTTGAAGGTTTTCGATCACCTCTATATTTTTCAGAATCTTTTGGAGCCGCTTTAAATTCAGGTCTTTCTTTAGAAGTTTCTTTTTTCGGAATTTCAGCTTTATGTTTTGCTAAAACGTCTGTTGGGTTTTTAGGATTTTCTTTAGTTCCTCTCAAATGAATTACCAATCCGTTAAGAAAATTACGTAAAACCTGATCGCCGCATTCCATATAATTTGGATGATCTTCGGCTCTAAAAAAAGCACCTAATTCTGATTTTGTAATTCTAAAATCTACCAATTCTAAAATTTCAACTATTTGGTCATCACGGAGCATCAAAGCCACGCGAAGTTTTTTAAGTATATCGTTATTCGTCATTGTTTTATTTTTTACAAAGGTACGTTTTATTTTTCAGCCACGAATTCACTAATTTTTATTCTCAGAGATTATCAAAAATAATTCGTGAATTCGTGGCTATTTTTTATTTAAAACACTAATTAATTTGTTTAAATCTTCTTTTAAATGGTTTGCCGTAATTACAATCCGATTTAAAGGTTCGGCATCTTTTGTGTATTTAAAACTTGCTATAATTATCTTTTCAGACTTTAATTTATCAACTAATTCATTTGACAATAAATAAATTAATGGATAGCTTTTGTTGAATTTAATGTGTTTATTTTCAATTAAAATCGAATTGATATAATTTAAATTATCAAGTAGTTTTTGATGTTGCATTTTATAAATTTCAGATGCATCTGAAAGTGTTTGTACAAAAGCAGGATTCATTCCGGCGGCGCTTGTAAACGTTTCAATTTCTTTTATTTCATTAATAAATTTAGAATCCGAAGCAATTACACCGCCCGTTAATCCGAAAGCTTTTCCAAGAGACGAAACCAAAATTTTTCTTTTAATTGGAAAGTCAATTGAAGCATAAATTCCAGAACCGTTTTTACCAATAATTCCTAAAGAATGTGATTCATCGACTACCAAAGTAATTTCTTTTTGATTGGAGATTTGTTTTAAAAATGATAAATCAGCGGGTTCAGTTTGAAATGAAGGAACGCCATCTGTCAAAATCGTTATTTTTTCTGGTTTTGAATCTAATAATCGTTCATTTAATTTTTCATTGATAAAAACGGGAAAACTATTTTCAATTTGAATTGCGGAATGAATTTCATTTAAATGAAAAAAAGAATCGGTTTGTTTTTTCAATTTTTCTAAAACCAATTTTCCAGCCAGCATTCCAGACGAAATGGTAACTGCACTTTCTGAACCAATGTGAGACGCTAAAAACGTTTCACCGCTATCGTAAGCACTCAATTGAATATTTGCAGTTCTGGAACTTCCGTACGTTGTTCCCCATTTTAAGATATTGTGAACGACTAAATCTTGAAACTGTTTATTTGTTGGAAGTCCCAAATAAGCAGTTCCTCCGAAATACAAATACTGTTTTTGGTCAATTTCGATGATTCGATCTGGAAATTTTTCGACTATCATTTTATAGTAATGTAACTCCAGTTCCGTTTAAATCAGAATAACGTACAATGCCGTTTTTTATCGTTACGCCAGTTGCAATATCTTCTGCCAAAAGAAGCGCGCCGTCCATATCTACATAATCCAATTGCGGCAATAAATGTGCAATAGCAGAAATTCCGACAGTCGATTCGGTCATGCATCCGACCATCGTTTTCAGACCTAACTTTTTGGCTTCTTCAATCATGCGTTTTCCTGGAGTAAGTCCGCCGCATTTTACCAATTTTACATTCACACCATGAAAATGATTGAAACATTTTGCAACATCTTCTTCAATAATACAGCTTTCGTCAGCAATTACAGGAAGAACAGAATGTTTAAAAACTTCTTTGTGCGCTTCCCAATTATCGGCTTTCATGGGCTGTTCTAGAAATTCAACGCCTAATTTTTTCAATTCAACAGCATTATTAATGGTTTCGTCAACCGTCCATCCGCAGTTGGCGTCAATTCTAAAAATAGCATCGGTATGTTTTCTGAGTTCTTTTACAATGGCAATGTCTTCCTTTGTTCCCAATTTGATTTTATAAATCGGCCAAGGCAGTTCTTTCATTTTAGAAACCATTTTTTCAATCGTATCAATTCCGATTGTGTAATCGGTTAACGGATTGTGGTCGGTTTTGTAATTCCACAATTCGTATAATTTCTTGCCTTTTTTACGCGCGTAAAGATCATTATAAGCCAAATCTAATGCGCACAAAGCAAACATGTCATCTTTTAAATACGGATGCATTTTGGACCAAAATTCTTCTGGTGTTTCGTTTTCTGTACTTTCAATAATCGATCTTATTTTTTCCAAATCAGCAATCATCATCGGAACTGTAATATGATAATAAGGATTTGAAGTGGCTTCTCCAAAACCAGAAAAATCATCACTTTGCAATTCTACAATTAGCGAAGGCTGTACATCAATCGATTCTCTCGAAATGGTAAAAGTGTGTTTTAGTTTTAAATTGTATTCTCTTAAAATAAGTTTCATTTTTAAGACGTATTTTTAATTAATAACCCAGCCAAAGCAGCGCTTCAGCAAAATGATCGCGCCATAATTTTTCGTTGTGCTCGCCACCTTTTACAACTTTAGTTTTATCGAGATGAAGACAATAACAGCGTTTTGTATCTAATAAACGCTTCATTTTAGTTAAATCTTTTACCATATCGTCACTTTCTTTATCTCCGCACAAAAAGTATATTTTGGTTTTGATTTTAGATTGTTTTTCGGTGAAAGTATAAATGTCATTCGAGAACCAAAAAGATGGAGAAAAAACGCCCGCTTTTCCAAAAACTTCAGGATATTTTAAAGCACCATAATAAGAAACCAATCCGCCGAGCGAGCTTCCGAAAAGAATCGTATTTTTTGCTTTTGTTTTGGTTCTATAATTTTTGTCGATATATGGTTTTAGCGTTTTTACAATAAATTCTAAATAATTATCGGCATTTCCACTGCCATATTTTTCGTTTTTAAACGGAGTCAATTCATCAATGCGTTTTTCATTTCCATGTTCAATTCCAACCACAATTACGGGAGCTTTTAAACTGTCTAATTTTTCATCAACATTCCATTCTCCAGCATAAGAAGTTTTACCATCAAACAGATTTTGAGCGTCATGCATATAAATAACGCTGTATTTTTTTTTTATGTCTTTTGAATAATTTTCTGGAAGATAAATCCAGATTTTTTTTGAAGTTTTTAGTTGAGGAGCTTCAATGGTAAAAGTAGATACATTTTTTGAAGCCGTACTTTGTGCTTTTCCAACAAGAATAAATAGAAGTAAAACTGCCAATAAAATCCTCTTCATCATCTAGTTTTTGTATTTATATTTAAAAGCAATATTTTAGCTAAAAATAATAAATTGATGAATACAGAAGCAGAAAAAAGAAGTTTACTTTTAGAAATGATTATGTTCGCCACTGTAGACGGACATTTGCACAAACGTGAGCTCGATTTTTTAAGACTTGTAGCTTTAGAGTTGAATATTACAGAAGAAGAATTTCAGGATTTATTTCATCAGGAAACCAAACCGATTCCGATAAAATCAGAAATGCAGCGTATCAATCAATTTTACAGATTGGCTTTATTAATGCATTGTGACGGCGTTTTGCACGAAAGAGAATTTAAAGCCATTCAGCAAATTGCTTTAGAAATGGGATTAAATCTTTTTGCTGTAAAACGTGTTTTAGAAATGATGAAAAAAGCACCAAATGCGATAATTGAACCAATTGTTTTATTGGAAATTTTTCAGGAACAGCACAATTAAGCCAGCTGTTCCTGTAGTTTTTTAATTTCGTCACGAAGTTTAGCCGCTTGCAAAAAGTCTAATTCTTTAGCCGCTTTTTCCATTGTTTTACGTTTTTCGCGAATCATTTTCTCTAATTCTGTTTTAGATAAATAAGCTGTTTCTGGCTCAGCTGCAACAGGAATCGGATGTCCTAATTCATATTCAACCAATGGATTTTTGGTAAATGCGCTTTCAATTTTCTTATTTAATGCCTGAGGAACTAAATTATTTTCTGTGTTGAAATTAATTTGCTTGGTTCTTCTATAATTGGTTTCGTCAATAGTTCTCTGCATACTAGCCGTAATTTTATCGGCATACAGAATTGCTTTTCCGTTTAAGTTTCTCGCCGCACGACCAATAGTCTGCGTTAGCGATCTGTGATTACGCAAGAAACCTTCTTTGTCGGCATCTAAAATGGCAACAAGTGAAACCTCTGGTAAATCTAAACCTTCACGAAGCAAGTTTACTCCAATTAAAACATCAAAAATACCTTTACGCAAATCCTGCATAATTTCGATACGTTCTAAAGTGTCTACTTCAGAATGAATATAACGACAGCGAATGTTGACTTTTGTTAGGTATTTTGCCAATTCTTCTGCCATTCTTTTGGTTAAAGTAGTCACTAAGACTCTTTCGTCTAATTCGCATCGAACTTGAATTTCTTCAATCAAATCATCAATCTGATTTAAACTCGGACGCACTTCAATCGTCGGATCTAATAATCCAGTTGGACGAATAATCTGTTCAACATAAATACCATCCGATTTTTGCAATTCATAATCTGCTGGAGTTGCAGAAACATAAAGCACCTGATTTTGCAAAGCTTCAAATTCTTCAAACTTTAAAGGGCGGTTGTCCATTGCTGCCGGAAGACGGAAACCATATTCAACCAGATTTTCTTTTCTGCTTCGGTCGCCTCCGTACATGGCATGAACTTGAGAAACTGTTACGTGACTTTCGTCAATAATCATTAAATAATCACTTGGAAAATAGTCTAATAAACAGAAAGGTCTTGTTCCTGCTTGACGTCCGTCCAAATATCTTGAGTAATTTTCAATTCCAGAACAATACCCCAATTCGCGAATCATTTCTAAATCGAAATTGGTTCTTTCTTCCAAACGTTTGGCTTCAAGATGTTTTCCAATTTCTTTAAAATAATCAACTTGTTTCACTAAATCTTGCTGAATTTCCCAAATCGCGCCTTGTAAAACTTCAGGAGAAGTCACAAACATATTCGCTGGGTAAATCGTTAATCTTTTGAATTTTTCGATTACTTGCGAAGTTTTAGCATCAAAAGATTCGATTTCTTCAATTTCATCTCCAAAAAAGTGAATTCGGTATGCATCATCAGCATAACTCGGATACACTTCAACCGTATCGCCTTTAATTCTGAAAGTTCCAGGATTAAAATCGGCTTCAGTTCTTGCATATAAACTCTGAACCAAACTATGCAATAATTTAGTTCTCGAAATAACTTGATCTCTTGTAATTTCAATTACGTTTTTTTGAAATTCAACAGGATTTCCGATACCATACAAACAAGAAACAGACGCCACAACCAAAACGTCGCGTCTTCCTGAAAGCAGGGAAGAAGTAGTGCTCAAACGCATTTTTTCTAGTTCTTCATTGATAGATAAATCTTTTTCAATAAAAACTCCAGTTACAGGCATAAAAGCTTCAGGCTGATAATAGTCGTAGTACGAAACGAAATATTCAACAGCATTATTGGGAAAGAATTGTTTAAATTCTGAATACAACTGCGCTGCCAAAGTTTTGTTGTGAGCCAAAACTAAAGTGGGTCTTTGTACTTCTTGAATTACGTTGGCAACCGTAAATGTTTTTCCGGAACCGGTAACTCCCAATAAAGTTTGATATTTATCTCCGTCGACTATACCTTGCGCTAATTTTTGTATCGCTTGCGGCTGATCTCCTTTTGGACTATATTCTGAAGAAACTTGAAATTTCATTTTAGTATACTAAAAATTGGTTTTGTAAAGATAAGAAGTTTGGATGCTAATCTAAAAAATTAATAATCGCATCATTAACCACTTTAGGTTGATCGATGGTTAAAAAATGCCCAGCATCTTTTACTATTTTTGTTTTGCTGTTGACTAAATATTTCTGCGCTCTTTCTAAACTTTCTTCAGAATTAATAACGTCTTTATCGCCAATTAAAACCAAAACCTGATTTTGAATAGATTCTAAATCTTTATTAGAAAACGGATGCATTTTTAGCATGCTCGAATTCGATTTTGCATATTTATTAGCCAGATAAAATTGTCTTTGATAAATTCGGCTTATATTTTCTGGATGAGTCGAAAAAGTATTTAATGTCTTTCCGAATTTCTTTTCACTTGGAAAAAGTTTTAGCATTAACGCAGAAGTTGTTTTACCGACTTGATCGATAAATTTAAAAGTCTGCGCTGGACTCAATAAAACAATTTTATCTATTGAATTTGGTTTTTGAGTTGCCAATAAGGTTGCAATCCAGCCGCCTCGTGAAGCCGCCACAATGTCAAATTTCTTTAATTTATAATGCGAGAAAATCTCATTGTACCAAATTGCTATTTCTTCTGACGAAAGAGATTTTGAAGTTAAATTGGATTTTCCAGGTTCCATTAAAAAATCGATGGCATAAATACGATGATTTTTTGCCATAGCTTTTATATTTGGATACCACATGGTCGAACTGGCGTCCATGCCGTGAAGTAAAACCAAAGGTTTTGCATTTTTTGGTCCCGCCATAACGATATGTGCAGTTCCAAAAGTTGTTTTTACATCTTCTTCGGTATACGGAATGTTCCAAAGCTTTAAAGCCTTGTCGTAAGCAGATTGGTATTTTTGTTCTTCACTTTTGGTTTTAAAGACATAATCTTCAAATTTTGCTTTTTTTGAAGCGCAACTTGAAATTAAAAATAATACAATTAAGATTCGGGAATATTTTTTTAACATAGGAATAAAATTCAGTTTTGAGCTTAAAGTTATGATTATCTCAAGCGAAAAGTGTATCAGAATTTTATTTTAAAATTTCAGAATTTTAAGATTTCTCGTTTTTAGTAGTCAAATAATAAATTTGAACAAACGCCAAAATAGCATTCGGAATTATTACAGGTAAAAGCCATTTGCTGAAATCGCTATAATCGACTAAAAAAATGCCGTAAATAACAAAGCAAATACAGCCAAACATATTAATTAATCGTATTGTTTTGAGATTTTTAAGTAAGAAACCGCCAACAATAAAAACAGATGCGAGATATCCGATATATTCAGCCATAATATTGATTTTAAATTGTTTACAATAAATGTAATAAAAGCAATTGTAAAATCAATATTTTGTATTGGAAATGAGAAGTTTGTGTAAACGTTAAGGTGTCTGCAAAGTGAATTTCAAAAAATAAAATTATAGTTTTTTAAGATTTCGACTCGTATGTCGAATTCTTAAAATGTGAATTCCTTTTGGAGTTATTTTGTAGGTTATTCTATAACTGTAAATTTCATAAGCGCGATAGCTTCCATCATTAGGGATTTTCATTTCATCCAATTCATAAATTTCCCAACTAGTACTTAAAATAGTTACGGAGTCATATATATTGTCAACTACTTTATTTGGAATGTTTTTGCTTTTTGTTTCTTTAAATAAATAGAAGTAAATTTTTTCAAGTTGATTCTGAGCAGTTTTTGACCAAATTATTTCTTTTTCCATTGCTCAATTTTATTCTTAATTTCATTATGAGAATAAAAATTACCGCTTTGAATATCTTCCTCGGCAACTTTTAAATCTTCATGATATTGTTCGGAATAATTTTTAGGAGAAGAAGTTTTACGGCTATCTAAAATTATTTTTAGAGCTGATAAAAATATATCATCATCAATTTTTTCAATTTCAGAAATCAAAATATTTTTAAGTTCAAGAGTATTCATAATCAAATAATTTTATCGAAGTTACAAAACAAAAACTAATATTGGAGTTTTGTAAATCTTAAAATTTCCAAGATTTATGTTCAGCATTATTAAAATAACTCCACGCCACAATTCGGCTATTTTTTTGCCCTTGTGACATTTCAATAGTTTTGATTTCAGTGGCATTTACTTTTTTCAAAGTTTTATAAATGGAAGGAAGATTTTCTTTTTTAGAAACTAAAGTGGTAAACCATAAAACTTGCGAAGCGTATTTTGCACTTTCGTAAATCATTTGGGTTACAAATCCGATTTCGCCGCCATTACACCATAATTCCGCGTTATGACCTCCGAAGTTTAAAACAGGATTGTTGTTTCTTTTTTCTTTCGGATTTAAATTCGAAACTTTTCTCGAAGCACTTTTATTGGCTTCTTCCGCAGAAGCGTGAAAAGGCGGATTACACATCGTAAAAGTAAAACGATCTTCGGGTGTAATGATGTTTTTAAAAATAAATCGAGATTCTGTTTGTTGCTGTAAACTAATAGCGTCAATTAATTTCGGATTTGCTTCGATAATTTTACTGCAATTTTCAATAGCTTTTTTATCAATATCCGTTGCAACAAAACTCCAATTGTAAATAGAATTTCCTAAAATCGGATAAATACAATTAGCGCCCGTTCCGATATCTAAACCTAAAATATCTGAATTATTTGGAATTTGATTAGCATTGTTTTCTGCTAATAAATCGGCAATGTAATGAATGTAATCTGCACGGCCTGGAATTGGCGGACAAAGAAAGTTTTTAGGAATATCCCAATTTTGAATTCCGTAATACGTTTGCAATAAAGCTTTATTCAACGTTTTTACCGCATTCGGATTGCTAAAATCAATAGTTTCAATTCCGTGTTTGTTGATGGAAACAAAAGCTTTTAATTCAGGACAATTTGAAATAAGAAGTTCAAAATCATATTGCGAACGATGAAGATTTCTTGGATGTAAATTGTCTTTTTGTGAATTGTTTTCTGCTTTCATTTTTCTTGATTTCTGTGCAAAGATAGGTATTCCTTTTTTTAATGAATGCTCCAGCGGAGCGTAATATTTATAGCGAATTAATTTGTCATTAAAGAAAAAGCTCCAGCGGAGCGACACATACAAATATATGTCGCTCCGCTGGAGCTTTGATTAAATCATAACATTTTAATCTATAAAGATTTCGTCCCGCTGGGACTATTTTATTTAGTGTTTATAATTTCAGAAATACATTCCTGTAGGCTGAATACTGTCAATTAAAATAAATTTTTCAGTTTCGTTTCTTCGGAAAATATATAAATTTTTTTCTTCTGATCCTTTATGGACGGAATCACCTATATAGATAATGTTTTTGGGATAAAAATTATATTGCCACATATCCATTTTAATATTGTTTTTGAATGGGATAGCGCTGCCAGTTGGAGTGTTAATAATTTTGGTTATGACAAAATCGTATTTTTCAAAATGTACTTTTCTTGATTTAAAATATGTATTTACAAACGAAAAGATTACTACGCCTATTAATATTAGAATAGGAGCATATTTAATTTTATTGAACTTTTTGCTCATTTTCAATTAGGTTTTAAGCAAATTCTATTAACATTTTATTTATTCCATTGAGTTTGAATAAAATTAAGCCTACTGTAGAATGATTTAATCAAAACATTCCATTAAAAGCAAATCACCTTCATGATGTGTAATAGTTACAATGCCATCTTTTTCGACAGAATTGCTGCTGCCGGTTCTATAACCCATTGTAAGCGTATCATCGTTTAATTCGTATTTTAAATTATTCGAAAAAATACCATTTACAACTCCAATCGGAATCAATGAAATTGGCGTTTTTGCCGTATACCATTTTTCAAATTTTGTCGGCAAAAGAAATATTTTAGAATGATCGTCTAGAATAACTATTTTAAGCAAATTGCGATAACGAACAATATTGGTCAAATTTGTAATAGTATGATCGGCGCGTCTTCCAGTTGCCCAAACGACGTTTACGGCAGGAATTTTTCTTTCAATTAAATAATCAAAAGCTTTTTCTAAATCGGTTTTATCTTGATCTGGAGTATGTACAATTTCAATAGGAAATTGCGATGTTTTGTAGATTTCTGGATCAAAACCATGGTCAAAATCACCTAAAAGAACATCGACTTTTATGCCCAATTCAATTACTCTTTCTATAGCAGAATCTAAAACGACTACTAGCGGAGACCATTCTAACAATTGCCCTAACAATTCAGGATCGCAGGCAGCGCCGTTTGCAATTATTAAAGCAGGTTCCTGATCGTCGCGAACTATATGGTGTGATGACATTTGAGTTTTTTTGAATGTGAAGCAAAGATACGGGTTAGGATTTTAGATTTTAATTTTTTGCCACAGATTAAAAGGATTGAAATGATTAATCTTTTTAATCTGTGAAATCTGTGGCAGAAAAAATCTAAAATCAGAAATCTAATAATCTTCTGTGGTAATTAATTTGTCCTAAATGATAACCTAAATAAGTGGCAAGATGAACTAAGAAAAATCCGGTTGTCATTTCTTTTTCAAAAACAATTTGCGGATACGTCTTTTTTAAATCTTCTTCGGATAAAGAATCTAGTGCATTATTTACCACTAAAATTGTATTTTCTATTTTTGAAATTAATTCAGATTGAGGAATGTCTTTTAATGAAAATTCTAAAGGACGATCGCGTACATAACCTGTTTTTGCAATTTCTGCTCCAAGGTAAGTATTCAGATTTCCAATTAAATGAAGACAAAGATTTCCTGCAGAATTGGAGATGTTTTTATCTACAACCCAAATTTGTTTTTCGAATTCGTACGATTCGATTTCAAATTTTAGTCTTTCTAAATCTCGATTAAAAAGTATTTTTAAAGTTTCGATTATCATATATGATTATATCTTAAATTTATTAGTGTAAATTTTCTAATAACTCTTGGAAACTATTTGAAACAAATAATAAGTTTTCTAGTTCAATTTCCATTTCATGTTCCCAAAAATAAATTTTCCCATAATTTTCTTCACTAATTCCAATGCATATCTGATTTCCTCCTGGGTCATTTGCAATTGGGAGAAAACCAATTTCAACAAGATCATCAAGATAATCCAATATATTTTCTAGTGAAAGAGATCCGACACCAATGCCATAAAATTTATTTAAAACATTTTCATAATTTTCTTCATTTCCTATAATCTTAAAAAGAGATAAATTAGGAGTGCCTCCATTATAATTTAATAAAAAATTTTTATACTCAATTGGAAATAATATACTATGATTTATTTCAAAAAGATTTATGTCTTCTATTGTTAATTTAGGATTGTTACTTGTTATCATTTTCAATTGATTTTTAATAATTAATTTACAAATGTAACTCAGTTATTTTAAATGAAAGAAAATAACTACTTTTTAATAATTAAGCTCTATTTTTTATCGGAATCCAGATTTCTTCTTCAGAAGTTGGATCGTCTTTTTTATATCTTTCATTCATAACTGCAAAATGCGGCCTTTCGTCTACCACATATTCTGAATTTGGAAGCCATTCTGCAAAAATATAATTATAAGTTTTGTGCGCTTCAGTTGCAGGTCCAAGGTGAAGAAAAACAGCATATAAACCATTCGGAACAATTAAAGTTTTCATTTCTGAAGGAACATCATCATAATCTGAAACTTCTACGGTTGCCCATTTTTGAAACTCATTTTTAGGATCAAAATGATCAAAATAATGATGTGGATAAACTTCTAAAGAATATAAATTAGCATTAACTACATTTTTGATTTCTTTCTTTTTTGGCATAAAACCGCTCCATAACTGGAAAGTTTTATTTTCGATAAAAGACATTTCGATAAACTGACCAACAAGTTTTTTTTCGGTTAAAGTTTTGATTAGAGGCTGCATAAATTATTCAATTTTATATTTTTGAGTATCAGATTCACTTAAAGAAAAATACCCTAAAGGATAATTACTCTTATCTTTGGTGTTTATAATATTTCCTTTTACGGTTGCGGGCGGCGACTGAAATGGTCCGCCAACGTTAGATCCGGCAATACTTACCAGAATATTCATATAGTTGAAATATTGTTTAGAAATTCCGTAATGCGTAACTTCAATTTCATCTCCAACTTTTAAATCTTCATCATCGGTAATGCTGTAAAATTCATTTCCTTGATAAAATTTATCTTCAGATGCATAATAAATAGAAGTTACTTTATTAGAGTAAACATATTTAAACAGATAATAGTTTTCCTCTTCGGCAGGGTCTGTATAATACGCTCTTACTTCGATATCTTTTCCTGTAAAACCGCCATTGTTCTTTTGTTCAATTCTAGTTATAGGCGTAACCGATTTTAAGGTTTCGGTTGCCGTATACGTATTTCCTCCGCTAACAACAGTCAAAGTATATTGTTCGTTAATTGCAGGTCTAAAATCGTTGCAGATATAACGTCCAGTTTTATTAAATTCTATGAAATTAAATTTTTGATTTTTACTGTTTTTGATGGAAATCACAGCTCCAGAAACTATCGGAATTACTTGGTCAAAATAACCAGTTGTTGTCGATAATTTTATTATTTGCTGTCTTCCATTTGTGCCTTTTTCCCAATTTATAGAAGCTTCAATAACTAATTTTGGAGAAGCTGTATCTAATTCCACATCCACAACATCTTCGCAGCTTGTAAAGAAAATGGAAGCAAAAAATGCGATTAAAAAAACTAATTTTCTCATACCTATATTTTTAGTTTCTAGCTTCATTTTTTAGAATTTGAAATTATAACTTACTGCTGGAACAACTCCAAAAATGGATAATTGAACCGCTTCATTTACGCCAGTATCAACATTCTGACGAAAATTTATTGACGCCGCATTCATACGATTGTAAAGATTATAAATGCTGAAAACCCATTCTCCTTTCCAATTTCTGTCTTTGTTTTTTCGAGGCGTTAAAGTGGCAGAAATATCTAAATGATGATAAGCTGGCAATCGATTTTCATTTCGTAAACCGTAACTTGGAACTGTAATTCCTAAATATTCATATTGTCCATTCGGATATGTTACGGGCTGTCCCGATTGTAAGGCAAAGTTAGCACCAAAAGACCATTTTTCGTTTAAATTATACGCAGATGTAATGGCTAAATTATGCGTTTTGTCATAAGCAGAAGCGTACCATTTTCCGTCGTTAATTCCTGTTTCTTCGGTTGTTCTTCCTGGTGTTTGCTGTTCAGATTTAGATAAAGTATAAGCAATCCATCCGTTAAATTTACCTTTGTTTTTCTTCACCATAATTTCTAAACCATACGATCTCATTTTCCCATTCAAAATGACTTGTTCGATCGCATTATTGGCAATTAAATCGGCACCGTCAATGTAATCCAATCTATTTTGAATTTCTTTATAATACGTTTCTACTTCCAAAGAATAAGCAGCGTTTTTAATATTTCTAAAATAACCTACCGCAACCTGATCTGCAAGTTGAGGTTTTATGTAATTATCGCTCGGCATCCAAACATCTAGTGGAGTAGGAGAAGAAGTATTAGAAATTAACTGGAGATATTGCGTCATTCTATTATAACTTGCTTTTAAAGCTTGATCTTCATTTAATTGATAAGAAATAGAAAATCTTGGTTCTAGATTATCATAACTTTGAATGACTTTATTCTTGCCGAAATATCGCGTTGAGGTTGGTGTTCCTTTTTCGTAAATCTGCATTTGATCATTAAAAACTACGGCTTGATTATTATCGTAATAATTAATTGTTGAAGCGCCTAACCGATAAAAAAGACTGTAACGCAATCCGTAAGCAATTGTAATTTTTTTAGAAAGCTGACTTTCTGCATCCAAATAAACAGAAGGTTCAAAAGCATATTTCTTGTCCAATTGATCCGGATTTATTCCAGAATCTGTTCCTGTAGGTTTTACAGTTCCAGGGTTAAATTCATAATAAGTTCCATTTATTCCATAATTCAGTTTCAATTTATCCGAAAGATAATGTTTGAAATCGTATTTAATGTTGTAGTTTTTAATTCCAGAATCCCATTTAAAACCAACATAATCAAGATCTAAACCGTAATAATAATCGCTGTAAATTAAAGAGAGATTTGAAAATAATTTATCAGAATACAAATGATTCCATCTCAAATTTAAAATTGAATTTCCGTACGTATTGGTAAAACTTTTATTCAATCTAAAAACATCGCGTCCGAAATAGCCAGACAAGTATAAACTGTTGTTATCGTTTAGTTTATAGCTTAATTTGGTATTTAAATCATAAAAATAAGCAGCATTGTCTTTGTCGTCAGGGGAAAGTTTTAAAAATAAATGTGCGTAAGAAGCGCGTCCGCCAATTAAAAACGAACCTTTGTCTTTTACAATCGGACCTTCTGCAAGTAAACGGCTAGAAATTAATCCGATTCCGCCATTCATATGAAAATCTTTACTGCTACCGTCTTTTTGGTAAATATCCAAAACAGAAGAAGCTCTTCCGCCGTAACGCGCTGGAATTCCGCCTTTATATAATTTTAAATCTTTAATAGCGTCTGGATTAAAAACAGAAAAGAAACCAAAAACGTGAGAGGAATTAAATATAGTAGCTTCGTCTAAAAGAATCAAGTTTTGATCGGCACCGCCTCCACGAACATTAAATCCAGAAGCGCCTTCGCCTGCGTTGGTAACACCTGGAAGTAATAAAATAGATTTTAAAACATCAACTTCTCCTAAAACAACTGGCATTTTTTTTATGGTTGAAATAGAGAGTTTATTCACGCTCATTTCGGGCGATTTGACGTTTATTTTTCCTTTATTTTCGGTTATAATAACTTCATCAAGTTCTTCGCCGCCTTCTTTTATAGAAAAATTACTTTTTGTGTTTTGATTTAAAACAATATTTTTTTGAATGGTCTGATAACCCACATAACTAATTTCGACTTCATATTCTCCTTTTGGAGCCGAAAGAGAGTAAAAACCATATTCGTTTGTTGTAGTTCCAATTTTTAATGATGGAATATAAATGGCAACTCCAATAAGAGTTTCGTTGTTTTTGCTGTCGCTGATAGTTCCGCTTAAAGTAAACTTGTCCTGTGCAAATGAGGTGAAAATCGTTAAAATAAAAATAAAAAATGTACAGGTATTTTTTGTAATCATTGCATTGATTTTGATTTACATAGATAACGATTCTTGCTTAATTATCATGACGAAACGACTGTTAAACATAAGTTAAGACAAAAAAAGGACAACCTTATGAGTTGTCCTTTTTATTTATTTAGAATTACAATGTATTCTGAATTATTTGATTTTAGCAATAATAGCGTTGAAAGTTTCGCTAGGACGCATTGCTTTGCTTACTAACTCTGGAGTTGGTTGGTAGTAACCGCCAAGAGTTTGTGGTTTTCCTTGTGCACCGATTAATTCAGCATCGATTTTAGCTTCGTTTGCTTCAAATTCAGCAGCAATTGGAGTAAAAATTGCTTTCAATTCAGCATCTTTATCTTGAGCAGCCAAAGCTTGAGCCCAATAGAATGCTAAATAAAAGTGAGAACCACGGTTATCAATCTGACCAACTTTACGAGCTGGAGATTTATCGTTTGCTAAGAATTTATCGTTTGCTTGATCTAAAGTTTCAGATAAAGCAATTGATTTAGAATTATCTAAAGTTTGTCCTAAATGCTCTAATGAAGCACCAAGAGCTAAAAATTCTCCTAGAGAATCCCAACGTAAATATCCTTCTTCTGTAAATTGCTCAACGTGTTTTGGAGCAGAACCTCCAGCACCAGTTTCGAACAATCCGCCACCGTTCATTAACGGAACGATAGATAACATTTTTGCAGAAGTTCCTAATTCTAAAATTGGGAATAAATCTGTTAAGTAGTCACGTAAAACGTTTCCAGTTACAGAAATAGTATCTAAACCTTTGATGATTCTGTCTAAAGTAAATTCTGTAGCAGCGATTGGGTTTAAAATACGGATATCTAAGTTTGTAGTATCGTAATCTTTAAGATATTTTTGAACTTTTACGATCAATTCTCTATCGTGTGCTCTGTTTTCGTCTAACCAAAAAACAGCAGGAGTACTAGATAAACGAGCTCTGTTTACAGCCAATTTTACCCAGTCCTGAATCGGAGCATCTTTTGCCTGACACATTCTGAAAATATCGTTTGTTTCAACATTTTGTTCCATTAAAACAGTTCCGTTTGCATCTACAACACGAACAACACCATCACCTTTTAATTGGAAAGTTTTATCGTGAGATCCGTATTCTTCCGCTTTTTGAGCCATTAATCCAACGTTAGGAACACTTCCCATTGTTTTAGGATCAAAAGCACCATGTTTTTTACAGAAATCGATAGTTGCAGTATAAACTCCAGCGTAAGATCTATCTGGAATAACAGCAAATGTATCTTGTGCTTTACCATCTTTGTTCCACATTTGTCCAGAAGTACGAATCATTGCTGGCATAGAAGCATCAACAATTACGTCAGATGGAACGTGTAAGTTTGTAATTCCTTTATCAGAATTTACCATTGCCAAAGCTGGACCGTTTTCGATTGCTTGTGCAATAGCAGCTTCAACTTCTGCTTGCTCAGGTCTTCCAGCAATTTTTGCGTAAATATCACCTAAACCGTTTCTTGTATCAACATTTAATTCTGCGAATAAAGCTTCGTATTTTTTGAAAACATCTGCAAAATATACTTCAACGATAGCGCCAAAGATAATTGGATCAGAAACTTTCATCATGGTAGCTTTTAAGTGTACAGAAAGTAATACACCAGCAGCTTTAGCTTCAGCAATTGCATCAGCTGCAAAAGCTTTTAATTTGCTTACGCTTAAAACTGAACTATCGATAATTTCGCCTGCTTTTAGTGGAGTACTTGCTTTTAAAACAGTTGTAGTTCCGTCTTTAGCAACAAATTCGATTTTTACGTCGTTTGCTTCGTTAACAGTTAAAGATTTTTCACTTCCGTAAAAATCTCCGCTTGTCATAGAAGCTACTTTAGTTTTTGAGTCAGCAGACCAACCACCCATAGAGTGTGGATTTGCTTTTGCGAAGTTTTTTACTGCTCTTGGAGCTCTACGGTCAGAATTTCCTTCACGTAAAACTGGGTTTACAGCAGAACCTAAAACTTTAGCATATTTTGCTTTAATTTCCTTTTCAGCATCATTTTGTGGATCTTCTGGGAAATTTGGTACGTTGTATCCGTGCGATTGTAATTCAGCAATAGCCGCTTTTAATTGCGGTACAGATGCAGAAATGTTTGGTAATTTAATAATGTTTGCTTCTGGCTGAGTTGCTAATTGACCAAGTTCTGCCAATGCATCTCCAGTTTTTTGAGCATCAGTCAAAGAATCTGGGAAGTTTGATAAAATTCTTCCTGCCAGCGAAATATCTCTGGTTTCGATTTCAATTCCAGCTGTTGCTGTAAAAGCTTGAACAATTGGTAACAAAGAGTAAGTTGCCAATAAGGGTGCCTCATCAGTTAAGGTGTAAAAAATTTTTGATTTTGTCATTTTCTTTTTTTTTTATAATCGTATCGTCAGGAGTTAACGATGTAAAAGATATATTTGGCTCAAAATGAGCGGAGCAAATATAATAAAATCACAACGAAAACGGTTGAGTTTTGCAGAGAAAAGATGAAATTAACAGATTGTTATTTCATACTCATAATATTGCTAAATCGATGATTTTGGTATTAAAAAATTACAGTTTTGATAGTCTTGAAAATAGAACATAAAAAAAACTCGTTTCAAACGATATGAAACGAGTTTTTTATAACAGATTGATAAATGATTATCTTCTTTTATCTTTAATCTTAGCTTTTTTACCAGTAAGTTGTCTGAAGTAGAAAATTCTAGCTCTACGTACAGCACCTTTCTTGTTGATTTCAATTTTTTGTAAAGCTGGTAAGTTTACTGGGAAGATACGCTCAACTCCAATAGCTCCAGACATTTTACGAATAGTAAAAGTTTCTGTGTTACCAGAACCTCTTCTTTGAATAACAACTCCTTTAAAAAACTGAGTTCTAGTTTTTTCACCCTCTTTAATTTCGTAGAATACTGTGATAGTATCTCCAGCTCCAAATTCAGGGAAATCTTTTCTAGCAACGAATTCGTCTTGAACGAATTTTAATAAATCTGCCATGATAATTTTATATTATTGTTTTTAATAGAGCAACATTCACGGATTTCGCCAGAGGTTAGTCTAATTCGGGTGCAAATGTAAAAAATAATTATAAATTATGAATTATAAATTGTAAATTATTTTAACTTGTTGATAAAAAGCTTTTTAGTCGCAGTTTTCGGTAGCAGTTTTTAGTTTTTATTAAATGAATTCAAATTAAACTGAGACTGAGATTGAGACTGAAAATTCATTAATTTTCTTCAAGCAAATCTGGGCGTCTATTCTTAGTATGTTCATACGCCATATCTTCACGCCATTTATCGATTTTCGCAAAATGTCCGCTGGTTAAAACTTCTGGGACTTTCCAACCTTTATAATCTGCGGGTCTTGTATATATAGGTCCTGAAAGTAAATTATCTTGAAAACTATCTGTCAATGCTGAGGTTTCGTCACTTAAAACACCTGGAATTAATCGGATTAGGGCATCAGACAAAACTATGGCACCCAATTCTCCTCCTGATAAAACATAATCACCAATAGAAATTTCTTTCGTAATAAAATGATCTCTAACTCTTTGGTCAACACCTTTATAATGTCCACATAAAATGATAATGTTTTCATACATCGACATTTTATTTGCCATTTTCTGATTTAAAGTTTCACCGTCTGGTGACATATAAATTACTTCATCATATTGGCGCTGACTTTTTAAATGCGTAATACAATCATCTATAGGCTGTATCGTCATCACCATTCCTGCGCCACCGCCAAACGGATAATCATCAACACTTTTTTGTCTGTTGGTGCTATAATCACGAAGATTGTGAAAATGTACTTCGACCAAACCTTTGTCAATAGCACGTTTCATAATTGAAGCCTCAAAAGGACTTCTTAATAATTCAGGTAAAAGTGTAATAATATCAATTCGCATTTTCTATTCAATGAGTTCTTGTTGGCAAAGATACAAAGTAAATAGTTTTCAATTTCTAAAGTTTTTTTTACTTCTAATTTTAATTAAATAAGTAACTTAAATCTAAATAATGCATTTCGTCGTATATATTATACAGTTTATCGGATTTAATATTCTGTTAAACTATCATTATGTTTATTTGAAACATTTGTGTTAAATTTATATATGCTTACTACTAAACTTAAAAAACTGCCTAGTGCTTATGAAGAAAACTCTACTTTTAGTTGCAATTTTAATTTTGCAAGCCTCTTGTTCCAGTACAAGTAAATCTCACGATAATTGGATTGGGCAATCCAAACAAAAATTAATGAAAACCTGGGGACCTCCAATTAGAGTTTTGCATGATGATCAGGAAAATGAAATTTTCCTTTATGCAGATCAAGTGTTCATTACTGATTCTGGCGCTGCTGGGCCATATTATTGGAAATATGATTATATGTATATCGGTAAAGATGGAAAAATTTCATCTTGGCGCAATGAAAAGCAAAAATTTCCGCCTCAAGCCGTAGAATCTAAAAATGTAATTGGTTTAAATCAGCAAATAAGATAATTAGTTTTATTGTTGCAAAGAGATTTCATTAACAGAAAAGTAGTATTTTTAAATGATCAATTTAGGAATACTACTTTTTTATTATATCATAATGTCTTCAAAAAAAATAAAAATACTGGCTTTAAATGGCAGTATTAGAGAGAATTCAAGTAATTTTAAAATTCTAAAGTATATTTCAAATCAATTTCGATCAGAATTTGAGCTTGAAATATTCGGAGCTTTAGATACTCTTCCGCATTTTAATCCTGACTTAGATACAGATAATCCTCCAAAAGAAATCACTTCTTTCAGAAACAAAATAATAAATGCCGACGGTATTATTATTTGTACTCCAGAATATATTTTTAGCCTTCCCGGAAGTTTAAAAAATGCTTTAGAATGGTGTGTTTCGACTACTATTTTTTCAAATAAAAAGACGGGTTTGATAACAGCTTCGGCTTCTGGTGAAATGGGGCACGAACAGCTTTTATTGATAATGAAAACTCTTGAATCTAAATTTGATAATAAAACCCAGCTTTTAATTCAAGGTGTGCGCGGAAAAGTTGGTGCCGAAGGAGAAATTACAAATCAAGAAACCGCAGAAGCACTTCAAAACTTCACAAAAGAATTTGAGAACCAATTTTTATAATATATTTACTTTCTGAAATTTATATTATCTAAATGATTAGCAGAAGAAACTTTATCGTAACCACAGGTCTTGCTGCATCGGCAGTTTTGGCTTCACCATCATTTGCATTTTCTATGAATAAAAAAGAAATTGGTTTACAGTTATATACACTTCGAGATGAACTTCCGAAAGATGTAAAAGGAACATTAGAGAAAGTCGCGAAAGTTGGATATACAACCGTCGAAACATACGGGTTTTCAATAAAAGATCAATTTTGGGGATTGACGCCAAAAGAATTAAAAAAGATTCTCGATGAAAATAATCTAAAAGCTGTTAGCGGACATTATAATTTAGGAAGTTTTTTATATGATGGAAAAACCTCAGAATTACTTGCGTCAATTGAAGCTGCTAAGATTTTAAAAAGTGAATTTTTAACGATTCCGTGGGTCGATGAACCTTTTAGAAGAAATATTGAAGATTATAAAAAGATTGCGGCTCGTGTAAACGAAGCTGCGATAATGTGTAAAAAAGCAGGTTTAAAACTGGCATATCATAATCATGATTTTGAATTTCAAAAGCACGATGGAATTACAGGTTTTGAAATTTTATTAAAAGAAACCGATAAGGATTTAGTCTTTTTTGAATTGGATTTATATTGGGTAATTCATTCTGGAAATGATCCTTTAGAATTCTTTGCAGCAAATTCAGGCCGCTTTAAAATGTGGCACGTAAAAGATAAAGACAAGACTAATAACGATCTAAATACGGAAGTTGGTTCTGGAACAATTGATTTTAAACCTTTATTCGCTGCAGCAAAACAATCTGGAATGATTCATTTTTTTGTAGAACAGGAAAATAATTTTGCTTCAAATTCTTTCGAATCAATTAAATCGAGTTGTGATTTTATATCAAAAAATCTAATCTAAATTTCATTTATGAAGAAAATACTTTTACTGGTATTTGTGATTTTTTGTTCTTGTAATTCGAACAAAAAAGAAGAAATAAATTCAAAAGTGCAGTTAAACTCGCAACAAATTTTACCGCCTCAGCCTTATTTTTTAGATATTAAAGTTAATGATGTTAAGCTTGAAAAACCGGTTTTTGGTGATTGGTTATTTTCTCATAAAGAAAAAGGGCAGAGTTTTGAACAATTTGTTAGAACTAAACATGTTGTTCCAAGCGAGCAAGAGAACATTATCTATTTGAAACCGATAGGAAAATTTGATGTATTACAATTAAAGCAGATTGAATTGGTTCGCCAATATTTGCAAATATTCTTTCAGCTTGAAACTAAGGTTTTAGAAAATGTTTCGAATGATATTATTCCGAATCATGCAAGACGAATTGGAGATGTTGGACAAGAACAGTTTTTAGCAGGATATATTTTAGACGATGTTTTAAAAGAAGAAAACCCAAATAAAAGGATTGCATTAATGGCAATAACTGAAAAAGATTTATATCCAAAACCAGAATGGAATTATGTTTTTGGTCTGGCATCGTATAGAGATAAAGTTGCGGTAAGCTCAATTCACAGATTGCAGGACAAAAGTTTAAAAGGAGCCGATTTTAATTTATGTTTGGATCGTTTATTAAAAATATGTTCACATGAGATTGGACATATGTTTGGTTTGCATCATTGCATAGATGCAGATTGTGTTATGAATGGGACCAATAGTTTAGTAGAAACAGATGAACATACCTTGAGATTGTGTTCAAATTGTCAGAGAAAATTAAATTCCGGATTTAAATACGATAATAAAAAAAGATTATTGGAGTTAGAAAAGTTCTTCAAGGAAAATAAATTAACTGAAGGCTTAGAATTGACGAAAAAAGACCTTAAAAGTATTCAATAAAAATAAAAAGATTATGAGTTTAGGAACAAGCAAAGAGTTTATAAAAGGAGACGAAATCGAGTGGGAAGTTGTTGGAGAAGGAATCAAACGTAAGATTTTAGCTTTTGATGAAAGAGTGATGCTTGTAAATGTTCATTTTGAAAAAGGAGGTATCGGAACTTTACACGAACATTATCATTCGCAAGTGACGTATATAGCAAGCGGCAAATTTGATGTTACCATTAGCGGTGTAACTCAGACTTTAAAAGAAGGCGATAGTTTCTATATTCCGCCACATGCTATTCATGGAGTTGTTTGTCTAGAAACTGGTATGTTAACAGATGTTTTTAGTCCAGCAAGAGAAGATTTTTTGAAATAAAGTCAATAAAAATCCGTAAATATCTGCGTCTTCGCGATAGCAAATCTGCGTCATCAGTGTTCTATAAATAGACGCGGATTTACACAGATTTTATTAAAAAAATAACTTAAATTATAAGTTTAGGTTAAATATTGATGGTATTTTTGCAGCATGAATTTATCAAAAACTAACGTACTGTTTATGGCAGTTTGCACTGGTCTTATAGTTGCAAATCTTTATTACTGCCAGCCTTTGATTGTTTTAATTGCCAACGAATTTAAAATTCCTGAAGCCAGCGCCGGAACAATAACATACCTAACTCAGGCGGGTTACGCTATCGGGTTGTTTTTTATGGTGCCACTTGGCGATAAATTAGAACGAAAAAAGCAAATCTTAATGACAACTTTTGCTACCGTAATTGCACTTCTAATTGCAGCAACGGCAAAAAGTTTTTTTGTTTTACAAATCGCTTCCTTATTAATCGGAATTACATCCATTGTTCTGCAGCTTATTTTGCCTTTGGCTGCTTCTTTAAGCGCGCCAGAACAGCGAGGAAAAGTGGTAGGAACTATTATGAGCGGACTTTTAGTCGGAATTTTGCTTTCGCGAACTTTAAGCGGATTTATTGGTCAAGTTTTAGGTTGGAGGTCAATGTTTTATATCGCAGCTGTAATTTGCCTTTTGATCTTTTTTGTTATTCAAAGTAAATTTCCAGTTAATAAACCGCAGTTTCAAGGAACTTACGGTCAGTTGATTAAGTCTCTGTTTACACTTATAAAAACACAACCAGTTTTGCGTGAAGCAACTGCAATAAATGTTTTTAGTTTTGCTCAATTTGGAGCGTTCTGGACTACGATGGTTTTATTACTTTCTGGTGAACCTTTTGGTTTTAATAGCGCTACAATTGGTTTATTCGGAATTGTGGGTGCATCCGGAGCTTTAGCAGCGCCTTTAGTTGGAAAACTTGGAGATAAAGGAAACTCAAGAATTGCTGTCGGTTACGGCTGTTTATTGGTTTTAATAAGCTTTATTATTTTCTATTTTTCAATTGAAAGTGTAATCGGAATTGCAATCGGAATTGTATTTATTGATATCGGAATTCAAGGCGTTCATATTTCAAATCAAACACGAGTATATTCATTAATGCCAGAAGCTAGAAACCGATTAAATACGGTATTTATGTCATTGACCTTTTTGGGAACTGCGGCAGGATCTGCTTACGGTTTATTATTATGGAAATTGGGCGGATGGCCAGCTGTAACAATCGGCTGTATGGTTTTATCTTTAATATCATTAACGATTTACGGACTGACTTATAAATCAAAATCTAAAAAACAAAAAGCGCAAATTGATTAAGAAATTAATTTGTAAATTTGCGTTCAAAATTAAAAATAACAACATGGAAAACGGAATATACGCTAAATTCAATACTAGCAAAGGTTCGATTTTAGTAAAATTGACACACGATTTAACGCCAGGAACTGTAGGGAACTTTGTTGCTCTTGCAGAAGGAAATATGGAAAATAAAGTAAAACCTCAAGGACAAAAATTCTATGACGGATTAACTTTCCACAGAGTAATTGCAGATTTCATGATTCAAGGTGGTTGCCCAAAAGGAACAGGAACTGGAGATCCAGGTTATAAATTTGATGATGAATTTCACCCAACTTTAAAACACGATCGTCCAGGAGTTTTATCTATGGCAAACTCTGGTCCTGGAAGTAACGGTTCTCAATTTTTCATCACTCACGTTCCAACTCCTTGGTTAGACGGAAAACACAGTGTTTTTGGATATGTTGTTGAAGGACAAGATATCGTTGATGCTGTTGCTCAAGGTGATAATTTAGAGTCAGTAGAAATCATTAGAGTTGGAGAAGAAGCTCAAAAATTTAATGCTATTGAAGCTTTTATTGGTTTAAAAGGTGCTCGTCTAAAAAGAGAAGCAGCTTTAAAAGCAGAATCTGAAGCAAAAATGGAACAATTGGCTGCTGGTTTTGATAAAACTGAAAGCGGTTTACGTTACAAAATGATTCAAAAAGGAGATGGAAAAAGAGCTGAGGCAGGAAAAACAGTTTCTGTTCACTACGAAGGTTCTTTAGAAAACGGAAAAGTTTTTGATTCTTCTTACCCACGTAAAAAACCGATCGAATTTAAATTAGGAATTGGACAAGTTATCGAAGGATGGGACGAAGGTATCGCTTTATTGCAAGTTGGAGACAAAGCTCGTTTTGTAATTCCATCTGATTTAGGATACGGACCATCTGGTGCAGGAGGAGTTATCCCGCCAAACGCAACTTTGATTTTTGACGTTGAATTAATGGACGTAAAATAAGAATTTAAAAGCAATTTAGGATTGTTTTAAATAGAATCCCATTCGAATCTCGAATGGGATTTTTTTTATTTTTACTAAAAACATAAGTAATGAAAAAAACTATAATTCTGGCAGGAACAATCTTGATTCTTGCTGCTTGCGGTGCTAAACAATCAAAAGGAGAAACACCTCCGCCACCGCCACCTCCGCCATCAAAAGATGTGTCTGCTAAGGATCTTATATTTGGTGATACAGCCTTGGCTGAAGGTAAACAATTGTATGATAATAATTGTGCGAAATGCCACAAATGGTATGAACCAAAACAATTTAGTAAAGAAGAGTGGAAACCAATTTTGGTTAGAATGCAGAAAAAAGCGAAGCTTGATGATATAAAAATGGCATCAATAACCAATTTTATAGATTCTCAATTGTAAAATTTGTATTTCAAAAAAAAACAAAAAAATCGATTCAATACATTTTGAATCGGTTTTTTTGTTTTCAAATAGATATAAAAAAAACACCTTCACAAAATGAGGTGTTTTAAAATTTAAGAATGAAGTACAGCTGTATTATCTACGGCAACGATCTTTAAAGTTTTGATTCCAGCTGGCAATTCCCAATCTACTTCGTCATTTTCTTTAAAACCAATTATGGCAACGCTTAAAGGTGCTAAGATTGAGATTTTAGATTGTTTTACATCTGCTGTAGAAGGTAAAACGATTTGAATTTTCATTTGTTTATTTGCCTTCACATCTTCAATCGTGACAAATGAATTGATTCGGATTACAGAACTGTCAAGTTCGCTTTCCTTACTTATTACAGCGCGATCTAATTCTTGTGAAAGTTGATTGGCTTCTTTAGTATTTGTTGAATTTTTACTTTTTAAAATCAATTCTCTTAAAAATTGATAATCTGATTTACAGAAATTTGGAATAGGTTTCATATCTATTTGAATTTTATTGTTATGCATTATTATTGTTCGTTTTAATGATTTCTTCCTTTTTGATTTGACAACAGATTATTTACCAAATTGATACGGTAAAATTTTAAAAAATAGGAAAAACAAAAAATACTTGATCAAAATATAATTTTGTCAAATAACGAAATGTTTAAACTGATGTAAAATCCTCCGCCCGAAAGAAGAAATTGAAGTAGACGGAGGCCTAAAAAATAAAGGCCTTATTATGCGAAATAATTACAGCACAAAACGGTCTTGCAATGCAAAACGTCTTTATAGAAGCTGTATGTGATATTATATTTCCCATAAGGAGAATTAAAATTGATCTGCAAAGATAGGTAATCTTTTTGGATTTAGTGAGATATTACTTCCATTTTATGCCGCAGCCTAAACTTGGTTTTTGTAATTCGTTCAAACTTCTGTTGTAAATTAAGGCATCTATTGCGCCTCTTAAATCGCTTCCGCTTAACGGAATTCCGTTTCCAGGTCTAGAATCATCGAGTTGTCCGCGGTAGAATAATTTGTCTTGATTATCAAATAAGTAGAAATCTGGAGTACAAGCAGCTTGATAGGCTTTTGCGGTTTCTTGGCTTTCATCATATAAATAAGGAATATCAATTTTGTTTTCTAAAGCAAAATCGGTCATTAATTCTGGAGCGTCTGCAGGATATTTTACAACATCGTTACTAGAAATCGCAATTATTCCAATTCCTTGTACGCGATAATCGTTAGAAATCATTACAATTTCTTTAATAACATGAAGTACAAATGGACAATGATTACAAATAAATACCACCAAAGTTCCTTTAGTACCTTTTAAATCTTTGAATGAAAAAGTATCATTAGAATTGGTGTCTTTTAAGTGAAAATCGGGAGCAATCGTTCCAAGAGGAAGCATAGTAGATTCAGTTCGTGCCATTTTACATGAAATTAGAATTTCAAAAATAGGCTTAAAAAACTGTAAATAAAAGAGCACAAGAATAAAAAACTATCCAAAGAAGCAGTTAGCTTATTCAGCTTGCTTCTTTGGATACTTTTTTTAATTTTTTTATGAATTCAAAAACTGAAGTAAATCTTCGTTTAGTTTTTCTCTATCGGTATAAAATAATCCGTGTGGAGCGCCTTCGTATTCAATAAATGTATTGTTTTGAATAGCTTCGGCCGCTTTTCTAGAAGTAAGATCTATTGGTACAATTTTATCATCATTTCCATGAATGATAAGCGTTGGAACTTTAATGAAATCTAGCTCATCTCTAAAATCAGTAAAAGAAAATGATTCAGCGCATTTTAAAGTAGCACGCGGAGAAGCTGCAGAACATAACGCTCTATAATATTCTAATAAAGGGGTGCTTAAAGGTTTGTTGATAATGTTGACACCGAAAAAAGTTTTTCCGAAATTATCAATAAATCCGATTCTATCTTCTTTGATCGCAGCAGCAGTATTTTCGCTTTTTTCTTTTGGATGTCCATCAGGATTATCATTCGTTTTTAATAAAAAAGGAATAATAGAAGAAATCAGAGCAATTTTAGAAACGTTTTTTCCGCCATGACGGCTGAAATAACGAACAACCTCGCCACCGCCCATTGAGAAGCCAACAAGTGTTACATTTTCTAATTCTAATTGTTCGATAATTTCTTGAAGATCATCAGTTAAAGTGTCATAATCATATCCGTCCCAAGGTTGAGAAGATTTTCCGAATCCGCGGCGGTCATAAGCGATCACGCGGTAATTATTTTGTACTAAATGATCGATTTGATATTCCCACATTTCGTTAGAAAGCGGCCAGCCATGTATTAAAATTACAGGTTTTCCTTGTCCGTAATCTTTCACATACAGTCTAACATTTTGCGCTGTTTCTATATATTTATCAGTATGAACCTGTTTTAAATTCGATTCAAAATCTTTTATTGACATGCATGCATTTGGTTCAGTATGTTCCATGTTATATGTTTTTTACGTTAGTGTAATTATTTTCTTTCGTAAAATTAGACGGTAAGCAAAAGAAATAGGTTATAGAATTAAGCTGATTAATTACAAAATTTATAGGTTTGTAAAAAAAAGTAAAAATGGATTTAACTTGGAACGAATTTGAAAGAACCGATATGCGCGTGGGAACAATCTTAGAAGTAAATGATTTTCCCGAAGCACGAAAACCAGCTTTTCAGCTTACCATTGATTTTGGTTCAGAAATAGGAATTAGAAAATCGTCTGCACAAATTACCAAAAGATATAAAAAAGAAGAATTGGTTAACCGTCAGATTGTTGCAGTTGTCAATTTTCCAAAAAAACAAATTGGAAAATTCATGAGTGAATGTTTGGTTCTCGGTGCTGTAGGCGAGGAGGGAGATGTGATTTTATTGGCTCCCGATTTTAAGATAGAAAATGGTTTGCGTATTGGTTAATGAGCTATTAAGTCAATAACTACATATATAATAAGAAAAATTAGCACTATTAAAATTGCTGGTAAAACTATATTTACTATTGCTTTTCCAATAGAAAATTTCTGTACAATTGATACACCAATTATAAGAAGTATTAAGGACCATACCATCAAAAATAGATCGATGAAAATAAAAATATAAGAAATAATATTGTTTAAAAATTCATCGCTGGAATATAGGAGTGTAGATTGAAAAATCGAATTTCCATAAAATAAAATTCGAACAAAGTATACAAATAAAGAAATGATTGCTGGGATTAAGGAGTAAGCAAGCACTCTTAAAATTGATTCTGTACTTGCTTTTCTGTTAAGATATTCCCCAGTTTTGCTTACTAGAAATGCATAAATGTAATTTAATAACCATCCGAAAAGAAGACCAATAAAAAGACTAAAACCAATAATTCCCCAAATGGGAATATTATCTCCCATACTTTTCGTTTCTGCTTTGTCAAGTGCTTTAACTATTCCAGATAAAACTAATAATAATATTACGTGTTTATTATATTTATAATTATCAATAAATTGAAAAGCTTGTTTTGGAGAAGTACATACTTTTTCTAAAATATTTTTTGGATTAACAGCTTCTTCTTTTGAATTATAATTTGTCATTTTTCTAGATTTTAGCAATGAAATCTTTTAGTATAGCTTGTCCTTCTTCCCAATATTTCAAATCAGAATCGGAGTTAATATGACCTTGTTGTCCGACATTTACAAAATCGCTTTCCCATTTTTCAGCGAAATATTTTTTTCTTTCAAATAGAGAATACGGATCATTTTCGCTCGCAACAACTACCGATGGAAAAGGTAATTTGTAAAGTGGCATTGGTGAAAAATTCCTTGTACATTCTGGTGTATGTTCGGGTGAATCGATATCTGCCGGCGCAACTAGAAAAGCACCTATTATATTCGGATTATTGTATTTTTCTGCCCAATGTAAAACCAACGAAACAGCTAAACTGTGTGCCACTAAAATAGTTGGTTTATCAAGTTTTAAAATATTCTCATTTAATCTTTCAAGCCATTCTTCGAGAATTGGTTCATCCCAATTATCTTGCACAACACGAATGGAATTTTCGAATTTTTTATGCCAAAAGGTTTGCCAATGTTTTTCTCCAGAATCTCCAAGTCCTGGTATAATTAATAATTGTGTCTCCATTGCCGTGGAATTTTATTTAGTGATTATTTTTTGTGTTCTTTCAGAATTCGGTTTACTTCATTAACCAAAAGTGGAAAACCAGGTTCTGTCATTCCGTGACCGTAGCCGTCAAGTTCGTATAGTTTGGTTTGTGTATGTCCAACCAATTTCATCATTCTAGCCATGTATGCGTTTTCTTCATAACGACCAAGCATTTCTAATTCACGATCTCCAGTAATTAATAAAAGTGGTGGAGCATCGGCACGAACATGATACAAAGGAGCAAATTCGTCAATTGTTGGCTGTTTTTCTGGAATTCCGTTTTCTCTTCTAATTTCGAAATGCGTAATACATTGTCCGCTAAAAGGAATAAGTCCTGCGATTTGATTGGCATCAATATTTTCTTTCTGAAGATATTTTTTATTAAGACCAATCATTAAAGCTAAATATCCGCCAGCAGAATGCCCAGAAACAAAAATTTGAGTTTTGTCTCCGCCATAATTTGTAATATTATTGAAAGTCCAAGCTACTGCCGCTGCTGCATCTTCAATAGATTTTGCAGCTTTTGCTTTTGGCGAAAGTCTATAATTAACTCCAATAATTGCAAAACCTTTATTTTTTAAAGCTTCAGGAATTTCTTTACTTCCGCCTGTCAATCCGCCGCCGTGAAACCAGACAATAGTTGCGAAATCTTTTTTATTTTTTGGGTAATAAATATCTAAAACGCATCTTTCATTGATGTATTTATCTGATTTATTTGCTGCTGAATTGTAATATTGAATGTTGTTTTTCGTTTCATATTCTACGTTCTGTGCAGAAAGAGAAATTCCGAAGAAGATGAAACTTAAAAGAAGAATTAATTTTTTCATTTTATAATTTTTTAAACAAGAAACTTAAATTTATAAAAAAAGTCCAAAATGTAGAACAAATTGGACTCGTACTTTTTGAAAAGTTTTATTTTGAATTAAATATCATCAAAATCAATGTCTGTAAAGCTAGATCTTTGTGATTCAACTTTTTCAGAACCATATTCTTTCTTAAAATCTTTTTGATGTCTTTCAGAAATTACTTCTTCGCCTTTGTGGTTCAAAACGTATGAAGTCATTTCTTCTAATATTTCGGCAAAAGCACTAAAATCTTCTTTGTATAAGTAAATTTTGTGTTTTTTGAAGTGAAACGAACCGTCTTCTTCAGTAAATTTTTTGCTTTCGGTAATCGTGATATAGTAATCATCAGCTTTGGTAGCTCTCACATCAAAGAAATAAGTTCTTCTTCCTGCTCGTAATACTTTAGAAAAAATCTCTTCTTTTTCTAACATGTCATTTTCTCTCATAATACGTTCTATCATTTTTGGAATTAATAGTACTCAAAAATCATAAAAAATTATCTATTACGCAACAATTAAAGTAATTCTTTTTCCGAAAGTTGTTTTAAATATAACGATGCATAATAACCCTCTTGATTTATTAATTGATTATGAGAGCCTTGTTGTATGATACGACCGTCTTCTAAGATGATAATTTTGTCTGCATTCTTTGCAGATGATACTCGATGGCTGACAATTATGGTTGTTTTGTCTTTAGAAATTTCAAATAAATTATTCAAAATCATTTCTTCCGTTTCTGTGTCAACCGCAGACAAACAATCGTCAAAAAGTAAAATTGCTGGGTTTTTAATAATAGCTCGCGCAATCGAAACACGTTGTTTTTGTCCTCCCGAAAGTGTAATTCCTCTTTCTCCTAAAATAGTATCATATTGTTTGTTAAAGCCAATAATGTTATCATGAACAACAGCATTTTTTGCAGCTTTTATAACCTCTTCATCGGTTGCATTTTGATTACCGAATTTGATATTGTTTTGAATAGTATCCGAAAATAAAAAGGCATCTTGAGGTACAATTCCGATATTATTTCGAAGATCGTTGAGGTTTAAAGCACTTATTTCAGTTTCATCAATTTTAACTTCACCTTCTGTTACATCATATAATCTCGAAATTAAAGAAAGAATCGTAGATTTTCCAGAACCTGTTTTTCCTAAAATAGCCAAGGTTTCTCCTTTTTTTACTGTAAAAGAAATATTTTTTAAAGCTTCAATATTAGTGTCTTTATAAGTGAAAGAAACATTGTCGAAAGTAATATTTCCTTGAATGTCAGATGAATTTTCGTTATTGTTTTTAATTTCTGGCTCAATTTTCAAAAATTCATTCAAACGTTTTTGAGAAGCTTCGGCTTCTTGAACCATTGACGAAACCCAGCCTAAAGAAGCAACTGGCCAAGTCAGCATGTTTACATATAATATAAACTCAGCAATTGTTCCGATGTTTGAGATAGTTCCGTTAATGTACATGACGCCTCCAAAATAAATCACAACTAAATTACTGATTCCGATAAGCGCAATCATTAACGGTCCAAATAAAGATTGAACTCTTGCCAAACTTAAACTTTTACGTTTACTTTCTTCAGCCAAATCAACCATATTATTTTGATGCTGATTTTCTAATGAATAGGCTTTAATAACTCTAATTCCAGAAAATATTTCCTGAGTAAAACTTGAAACTTTAGAAAGATATTGCTGAAAAGTAGTGCTTCGTTTATTGATTTCTGAACTTAATTTGAAAATGCAATACGAAAGAATCGGCAATGGCAAAATAGTATATAAGGTAAGCAGCGGCGATACATTATACATATATAATATAACAATTGCGAAACGAATAAATGTGTTGATAGTATACATTACGGCGGGACCAACGTACATGCGGACTTTTGAAACGTCTTCGCTGATACGATTCATTAAATCTCCAGTTCGGTTTTGTTTGTAAAATGTTTGTGAAAGATTTTCATATTGTCTGAAAACTTCATTTTTCAAGTCAAATTCGATATGACGAGACATTACAATCAAAGTCTGACGCATTAAGAAGGTTAAAAATCCCGCGACAATAGTTGTTCCGATGATTAACAGTACGTTATGAATTAAATCTTGACGAAAAGCTGCAATGACTACTTCTGATTTTTGGTCTGCCGAAGAGAGTTTGTCAAAATTTTCAATGGCGTTTAAAGACTTACTGATAAGTTTTGGAGTAAATAATGAAAATATTTGTGCGATTATGGTGATTAAAATACCTAACGAAAAACTGTATTTATATTTAATGAAATATTTGTTTAAATAGCTTAATTCTTTCATTTTTTTAAGAAATCTGATATTGAATTGTTTTGTATTTAAGAATTATTATTAAATAAAATTATAATAATTTGCGATTTAATCAAAACAATTATATTGTAATATTGTTATTTTAAAGATAAAAAATTAGCACATGTGTATTTTTTAATTATGTTTGAGAAGTCTTTTTGACGAATTCATAATTTTAACTAATTTATACTAGCGCTATGGATGCAACTTTTGCAACTGGAAAGGAACTTCAAAAAATGGATCCTGTTTTTGGTCAATTATCTTTTGATGATCACGAACAAATTGTATTTTGCAATGACAAAGATACAGGTTTAAAAGCAATTATTGGTATTCATAATTCGGTTATGGGACCAGCTTTAGGAGGAACCAGAATGTGGAATTACAACACAGAATGGGAAGCTTTAAACGATGTTTTACGTCTTTCGAGAGGTATGACTTTTAAATCGGCTATTACTGGACTTAATATTGGTGGAGGTAAAGCAGTTATTATTGGTGATGCGAAAACGCAAAAAACACCTGAATTAATGCGCAAGTTTGGTGAATTCGTTCACTCTTTGAGCGGAAGATATATCACTGCAGAAGATGTTGGAATGGAAACTAAAGACATGGATACTGTAAGAGATGTAACGCCTTATGTTACTGGTATTTCTGAAGAAAGAGGTGGTTCAGGAAATCCTTCTCCAATTACAGCTTACGGTGTTTATTTAGGTATGAAAGCTGCTGCTAAAAGTCAGTTTGGTTCTGATGTTTTAGACGGTAAAAAAGTTTTGGTACAAGGAATTGGACACGTTGGTGAAACTTTGGTTGAGTATTTAACTAAAGAAGGAGCACAGGTAACTATTTCTGATATTAACGAAGAAAAATTATATCAAGTTGCTTCAAAATACAACGCAACAATTTATACTGGAGAAGATTTATATACTGCTGATGTTGACATCTACGCGCCATGTGCAATGGGAGCAACAATCAATGATAATACTGTAGATAAAATTAAAGCTAAAGTTATTGCTGGTGCAGCAAACAATCAATTAGCAGATGAGAATGTTCACGGAGCAAGATTGCAAGAAAGAGGAATTTTATACGCTCCAGATTTCTTAATCAACGCTGGTGGAATTATTAATGTTTATGCTGAATTAGCAAACTACGGTAAAGCTGAAATCATGACTAAAACAGAAAATATCTACAATACAACTTTAGAAATTATTGATTTCGCTGCTAAAAATAATATTACAACGCATAAAGCTGCTCTAACAATTGCTCAAAACCGTATCGATCAAAGAAGAATCGAGAACGCTAAAAAGTAATTTTTTAAGTTTAAAGTCTCAGTCTCAGTTTTCAGATCTACTGGAAACTGAGACTTTTTCTTTTGTCTTATTACTGAAAACTGAGACTGAGACTGAAAACTAAATAAAAAGTAGACCAAAAACCACGACTTTTTTACGAATTAATTTTAAAATATGCCTTAAAAGTTATACTTTTGCAGACTAATTTTTAAATGTTCTTACGAGGTGGTAAATAGAAGACACATACGCGTTAAAGTAATGCAATCCATTTATGCAATGCATCAAAGCGGTTCTGAAAATATGGAAAAAGAAGAAAAATTTCTTTTCTACAGTATTGATAATATTCAGGACTTATATCTTATAATGCTTTCTTCATTGATAGAAATTTGTAAAAAAGAATCTGTTTTTTTACATCTGTCAAGTAAAAAACACCTGGCAACTGCCGCAGAACGTAATCCAAACGAAAAATTTGTAAAAAATAAAATTTTTCAACTTCTTGCCGAAAGCAATTCTCTTAGTATCGCTTTAGAAAATCGTAAAATCAATAACTGGTCATTAAACGACGATTATATTATTTTGCTTTTAAATGATGTAAAAGCAAGCGATTTGTACAAAAAATACATGAGCAATAATGTAAATACATTTGAAGAAGACAGACAATTTATTATTGATTTGTTTGAAAATGTTATTGTTCCGAATGAGAAATTATACGAGTATTTAGAAGATGATAAATTGACTTGGGTTGATGATATTCCTGTTGTAAATACGCATATTGTAAAACAATTGAAAGCAATTAAAACTGAAGATCCAGATGATTTTAGAGTTCCTAAATTGTATAAAGATGTTGAAGATAAAGATTTTGCAAAAGATTTATTTAGAAGAACAGTTTTAAATGAAAATGAATTTGCAAAAGAATATGATGATAAAACACCAAATTGGGACAGCGATCGTATTGCAGAAATTGATACTATTATCTTGAAAATGGCAATATGCGAATTTGTTAAATTTCCTTCAATTCCAGTAAAAGTAACTCTTAACGAATATTTAGAAATTGCAAAAGAATATTCTACCCCAAAAAGTAGTATTTTTATCAACGGAATTTTAGATAATCTTGTTAAAGAACTTACTGCCAATAAAAAGATGGTAAAAGTTGGAAGAGGGTTAATGTAAATCTCAAATTTCAACTGCTTTGTCTCTCTGAGTGAAGTCGAAGAATTAAAAGAAAATATTAAATATAAATCAAAAACAAATTTAAATTATGGGACAATTAACTCAATTTGCGCCATTCCTTTTAATGTTCGTGGTAATCTATTTTTTCATGATTAGACCACAACAAAAAAGAGCTAAAAATGAAAAAGAATTTGAAAGCGGCTTAAAAGTTGGTGATAAAATAGTTACAAAAAGCGGATTTCACGGTAAAATTGCTGAATTAGCAGAAACTACTGTTGTAATCGAAACTATGTCTGGAAAATTAAAATTAGAGCGTTCTGCAATTTCTTTAGAATTGAGCGCAGCTTTGAATAAAAAGGCTTAATTTTTTAAATTACAATATTTAAATCCCAAATTCCAAAATGGAGTTTGGGATTTTTTTTTGTTTAATGGAGTCTTAGGTCATTGCGAGGAACGAAGCAATCACACAAAATTTATCACGAATGCGAATATTTATATTAGTGCGGCTGCTTCGTTCCTCGCAATGACAATACTTTGTGTAAAGAAAAAACCTTTGTCAAAGTTTAAAACTTTGACAAAGGTTTCGTATCGTTAGAAAACTCTTAGACTTCGCTCAGAGTGACATCAAAATCTACCTGTATTTATCATTCAGCCCAACATTCGCCAAAATCATCGGAATCACCTTTTCTATTCTCGAAAGTTTTGTTTTTTCTTGTTTTGCCGATTCAATATATTCTAAAAACTCATATTGTTTATAAGGAGAGAATTTCTCAAAAGCGTCTTTTAGAGCAGGATTTAGTTCCATTTCTTTATTTAAAAACTCAGAAATAATGGCTTCTTTTTTAGAAGGTTTAATGATTTTTCCTTGCTTTTCATTTTCAATTGCTTCGGCAATATATTCTAGAACTTCTTTTTCGTTTACTTCCTCTTTAGATGTAAATCGCCATTGACGCATGGACTTTGTTTTATCTTCCTGAGCATTGATTAATTTCTTTTTCTCATCTTTCAGAAATACACCATTTAGAAACCAAATGGCAAAATAATTTTTAAAACCGCCAATTCCAATAACGTTTCTCTTATTGTAAACATAAATTGGTGCGCCCCATTTTATGGTTTCAACTAATTCGGTTTTGTCAATAATTGACTTGAGAAAAAGTAGTTCTTCTTCCCATTGATTGACTTTGTCCCAAACGTGTTTTTTATCAGAATTAGGTTCCAAATTATTTTTTCTTTTTAGATTTTTCAGCCGTATCAAAAATTCCAGGAATTGCTGTTAATTCAGCAATTTTCACAATAACATCAGTCGCTTTTTGAATGCTTTCTGCTGGAACATATTCGTATTTTCCATGAAAATTATGTCCGCCCGCAAAAATATTCGGACAAGGTAATCCCATAAATGATAATTGAGAACCGTCAGTTCCGCCACGAATTGGTTTTATGATCGGTTTAATGTTTAATTCACGCATCGCTTTTTCGGCAATATCAACAATATGTTTTACAGGAAGAACCTTTTCTTTCATGTTGTAATATTGATCTTTAACTTCAGCGATAACAATATCTTCACCAAATTTCTTTGCGAATTTTTTATTGAATTTTTTAGCAATTTTATGAATCAATTCTTTTCGGCTTTCAAATTTCTTTTTGTTGTGATCGCGAATAATTAATTCTAAAACCGTTTCTTCAATATTTCCTTTGATATGATGAACGTGGAAAAATCCTTCGTAACCTTTAGTTTCCTGTGGAGTTTCGCCTTTCGGAAGTTCATTAATAAATTCATTTGCCAAAAGCATCGAATTGATCATTTTTCCTTTTGCATAACCTGGGTGAACGCTTTTTCCTTTAAAAGTAATTTTCGCGCCAGCAGCATTGAAATTTTCATATTCTAATTCGCCAATCTGACTTCCATCCATTGTGTAAGCCCATTGCGCTCCGAATTTTTCAACATCAAAATGATGTGCACCGCGACCGATTTCTTCATCTGGTGTAAAACCAATTCTGATTTTTCCGTGCTTAATTTCAGGATGCTGAATTAGGTATTCCATTGCCGAAACAATTTCTGTAATTCCAGCTTTATCATCTGCACCTAAAAGCGTTGTTCCATCAGTTGTAATAATGGTTTGACCTTTATATTGCAATAAATCTTTGAAGTAATTTGGAGATAAAATAATGTTCTTTTCGGCATTCAAAACAATATCTTTTCCGTCGTAATTTTCAACAATTTGAGGTTTTATATTTGCTCCGCTAAAATCGGGAGAAGTATCAAAATGAGAAACAAAACCAATTGTCGGAACTTCATGGTCAACATTGCTTGGAAGCGTTGCCATAATATACGCTTTATCGTCTATCGTAACTTCGTCAAGTCCAATTGCTTTTAGTTCTTCAACTAATTTATTAGCCAGATTCCATTGTTTTTCTGTGCTTGGTGTTGTTTGTGAATGTGGATCTGATTCAGTATCAATTGTTACGTAACTGATAAAACGATCTATGATATGTTGCATTTCTTTGAATTTTTAGCAAATATAGAAAATTTTTTCTGCTGAATAATTTAGCTTTTTCTATCTGAATTAATAAAAAAAGGGATCCTGTATGAATCCCTTTATGATATTTGAAATGTTGTTATTTACTTTTAACGCATCTAAAACCAACATGATTTGCGGCAGATCTGATTTCTCCTTTTCCTCTTGTTCCAACCATATAGCGCGTGCAATATTGATCGGTGCATAAAAACGAACCGCCACGATGTACTCTTTTTATTTCTGAAGGATCATTAGGATCGTAATATGCATCTGGACCTTGTGGATTTTTTGCTACTTTCCCGCTTTCCGCTAATGATTTATAATAATCTACGCTGTACCAATCGTGTACCCATTCCCATACATTTCCTGCCATATCATAAAGACCGTATGAGTTTGGCGCGTATTGTGCAGTTGGTGCGATTCCTTTAAATCCGTCTTCTCCCGTATCTCCATCTTTTATTGGAAAATGCCCTTGGTAAATATTAGCTTGAAATTTTCCTTTAGGCTTTAAATCATTTCCCCAAGCGTACAGATTTCCTGTTTTTCCGCCACGAGCGGCAAATTCCCATTCAGCTTCAGTTGGAAGTCTTTTGCCAGCCCATTTAGCATAAGCTTCTGCATCTTCATAGACCACATGAACCACAGGATATTTTTCTCTTCCTTTAATAGTGCTTTGCGGACCTTCAGGATGTTTCCAGTCAGCACCTGGTTCATAACGCCACCATTGCAGAAAATTATTCAAATTAACAGCTGAAGGAGTAGGAGTAAAAACAACAGAACCAGTAATTAAATCTGCTTCATTTGCTGTTGGAAATTCCTCTTTTGTTGGTTTTTGCTCTGCAACTGTAACATAACCAGTAGCTTTTACAAATTTTTCAAATTCTTCATTTGTTACTTCGGTTTCATCCATATAATAACCGTCAATGTACACGCGGTGAATAGGAGCAGCGTCTTTTGTAACACCTTTTATACTGCATAAACTTTCATCTTCAACGTTTGTTCCCATAGAAAATTCGCCGCCCGGAATCCAAACCATCCCTTCTGGTGCTTTTGCTGCTGGTTTGAATTTATTTTCGATGGTTGGTTTGAATTCAGATTCTAAAGTCTTTGGAGTTTCATGACATTCTGCAGCTTCTGCTATTTCTTTTTTTGGCACTATTAATTTAGTATAACCGTATGCAAGTGAAATAATAGAAATTGTTAGTATGGCGAAAAGCCAAAAAGTTTTATTTTTCATGGTTTATTTTTTTGATCTGATAATGGTTGTAATAGATGGGATAAAATTATGAAAAAAAACTAAACTATAGTAAATATATAGGATTAATAGTTTTATTTATCTTCCTCAACAAGTACGACTTCATATTTGTCTTTTCCGTCGACTTGAACAGGCTGATAATACGTTTCGCCAAATTTGATGTATTTTACATCTCCTATTGTAACTTCTTCTCCGCCTTCAGGAAGGCTTTCTACTACAGTACCCGCGGTAGGCGCAACCACTTTATACGAACTTCCATCTTTTTCATAGTATGTACCTCCGTAATAATAATTATTAACCGTTCCGGTGTTGACCGTTTGTGCTCCGCTCGGAATATTGTTAACCGTTCCGCCAACGGGAGCGGGAACAGCGGTATAACCTCCGTTTGAAGGAGCATACCAAACGCCTTGATCGTAATGATATTGAGTACTTTCTACACTAACCACAATTGCTGTAACAGCCAGAGTTGCTACAAAAAATCCCCAAGGATGCCAAACTGGTCCCCAATAAAAAGGTCTGTATGGGTGATAATAATACGGATGATAACCGTAATATCTATAACCGCCATGTACATAAGGCGGACGTGTGTAAACAACTGTATTTCTTCTTACTACGGTATTTCTATTGTTGTTGATTGTAATATCTCTGCTTCGGTCTACATTTCGTGTATTTCCGCTAATATTTGTGTTTCTGTTTCCTGAATTTCTATTACCTGAGTTTATATTGTTATTAGAATTTCGGTTAGTGGTATTGTTTTTTCTGTTATTGATTTTAGTATTAGAACTATTGTTAGGTCTTGTAACTTTAGTTCCAGAACCATTAGATCCTGGTCGTGTGACCGCTGGTCTGGACTGATTGGCTGGTCTAGTAACTGAAGGTCTTGTTTGAGTTCCGCCTGAAGGTCTATGAACGCCTCCGCCTCTATTTCCAACACCTCCGCCACCATGACGTTGTGCGAAACTATCTATTGAAATCAAAAAAAACGATCCAGCGAAACAAATTGTTACTGCTTTTCTTATTGTTTTGTTTATGTTTTTCATATTCAGTTATTTATGTGAATTAAAGTTATGAAAAAAAAGAATTGATATGTGTTAATGACTTAAAGATTTGATTTATAGCGAAATGTCCCATTGTATTCTAAAACGCCATCCTTGTTCTAGTGGTAATGTCTTGTCTTGAAAACTAAAATAGCTTACCTCTGATGTGAGTTTGTTTTTATGTCCTTTAAAGAACCAATTAAATGCCAAAGTAGATTCGTTTTGTCTATTTTCTCTTATCGAATTATCTGGTCTATAAGCGGCATGTCTTCCAGCCATTTCTAAGTGTTTTGGCCACCATTCAAATACATTATGAAAAAAATAACCAGCCTGAACGTAATATCCTTTCATAATTGTTGTGTCATTATTACTAATTTTATCAATAATTTCTTTATTGTGCCATTCGCTTTGCCAAGAAAAACCACGATACATAAAAGCGGTTTCCAAATTCCATTGATTGACTCTATATTGTCCGGGTAAACCATCTTCAAATCCGTCTAATGAACCTCCGCCAGCTTGTGAAAATCTAGTATAAGGGCTTCGGTTTGTGATTGCTGAAAAAGCTATTATTGGTGTGATTTTTTCATGAAATTCTAAATCACAGCCTTCAAAATCTAGAAATCTTCCTAAAAAATTCCATTGTGCTCTTCCAAAGTACATAAGGTTTCCATCGTCATTTGAAGTGCTTCCACGTCCAGTACCAGTTAAAGCTGCAGCCCAATAATTAAAATCGGCAATACCTTTTCCTTTCAAATGCCCATAAACTTCAACACCCAACTGACGATCAACTGTAAAAGGGCGATTTATTAAAGACCTTTCGACCATTTGCTGCTCGCCGCTGCTGATGAAGCGTTCACGAGTGAATTCTGTTTTCCATTGTCCGACTTTAAAACTCAACCAATCCCATTTTTCAATCATAATTCTAAAATCAAGTAAATTGGATTGGCTTAATTCATATTCCCAATAATATTTTAGCCAAGGTTCAAAAGCGTGACCGCCAATTTTTAGTCTGGCGCGGTTTATTTTGAAAGTTGTTTTGGTATCTTGACTGTAATCATCATAGGTTAAAGGATCTGTGTCGTAAGGAGTAGAAAAACGAAATTGCAATCTGCTTTGTAATTGAAATAAAAATTTTTTATCTCGGGTTTCTAACTCAATTCCTTTGCTGCCATATCTGACATTCATTAGTTTAGAAGTGTCTTTTTCTATTTGTGAAAATCCTTTAAGACCAATTAATACGAATAAAATTAAAAGAAAGCTTTTAGAATTCCGATTTGTTTTGTTTTCTCTGTACATAAGATCGATCGGTTTGTAAAAATTATTTTCCTCCAAAGTTTTTTGCAATTCCTAAACCAATTCCCCAGCTGTCATACGCATTCCATTTAAAATCATAACTCGCGGTACCAAAAACTTCCCAGCCTTTTGGTAGTTCGTAACCGTATTCTACTCCGGCACGAGTTAGAAAGAAATCCTCTTCTTTGGCAAATTCACCACCAAATCCTAAAAGAAAACTCCAATGTTCATTTGGTTTGTAAATTCCCATAAGGGCGGGAGCAATGGGATAACTTCTTTCGATAGTTTCTTTATCTTCTCCGCTTGCGAGATTTTTTTCGACTTTGAATTTTTCGACAATAAAATCTGTATGAAGTCCGATCGCCCATTTTTCATGAAACTGAAATGTATAATCCAATCCCCAAGCAGGAAGACTTAAAACCTCACGATTTCCTTCGTCATCGCGACCTTCAAAAACATGAACATGATTGATAGAAAGTCCAATTTGATGATGCGGACTAAAAGCTTTTTCTTCAATTTCTTGAGCTGTAATTTTGTTTTGAATAATTAAGTACAAAAGGGCTGTTAGAAAAAGTTTTTTTTTAAGATTGCTTTTACGAGTCATTGTGATTTAGTTTTTAATCTTTAATAAAAAAAGAGGTATTTTATTCACTTTATTCAGTATATAAATACCTCTTTAATTTTGTTTTTCTATAGATTACTCGCTTTTCATAATTCTCAAAGCTTCTTTGTTAAGGTCTTCATAGCTTTGTTCGCTAATATCAACACCAACACCTAAGATTTCTCCACCTTTAAAAGTACCTGGTGATTTATATTGATGACTTACGGCGTCTCCACTATCGAATCCTACACAAAGCCCATCACCAGAGAGAGTGAATTTACCTGGTTGTGTTTTCATAGGGCCTTTGGCTACTTCTTTGCCGTCAATGTATAAATGACCTGTACCAACTTGTTCTCCGTTTTTACCGGTACTTTCTCTTATAAACTCAAATCCTAAGGCGTGTTTACCAGGATTTAAGGTAGTCGATGAAACAAAAGTTTGTTCTGGCTGAATTCCTAAGAAATTATATACATAGTATAATTTATTGTCTTTGATGAATAAAGAGTGTCCTCCAAAGCGAGATCCGTGAGCAAAAACTACCCCTGAAGCTCCCGATTTAACATCTACATCACCTACAATTTTGTATGAACGACCACGTACGTTTACTGCTACACCTTCTGGTACGGCAGCAGTTCCGGGATAGTAAATGTAACGAGTTTTTGGTTTTTCTTGAGAAGGACGTTCCGTGCTTAATAATTCCATAGGAGAACGGTCGTCTAGAGGTAAAACTAAATTTTTAGCCGCTTCATCAAACCAAGCATCTTTAAGTTCTTTTAATTTTTCAGGGTTCTTTTTAGCCAAATTGTTTGACTCAGCTCTGTCCACATCTACATTGTACAATTCCCATTTGTCTTTGTCAAAGTTGCTTTTGCCGGTAAGTGGTACGTGTACAGCAACTGCTTTCCAACCGTCTTTCCAAATGGCACGAGTCCCCAACATTGTATAGTATTGTATGTGTTTTTGAGTAGGAGCATCTGGTTTAGCATCAAACGAGTATCTCATTGAAACTCCAGATAATGGATATTGATCTACGCCATTATATTTAGTAGGCATTTCTAAACCACAGATGTCCAAAATAGTAGGTACAATGTCAGTAGAATGGTGGTATTGATTACGGATTTCGCCTCTGGCTTTAATCCCTTTTGGCCATGAAATTACTAATGCATCACAAGTTCCTCCTGCATAATTACTGTAACGTTTAAACATTTTGTAAGGAGCAGAGAAAGCCGCAGCCCAACCAGTAGGATAATGCTCGTAAGTATCTGGGCCTCCTAGTTTATCCAAATATTTTAAATTTTCAGATAATTCATCAGGATAGCCGTTAAAGAATTTGTTTTCGTTTACAGATCCAGAAGGAGAACCTTCACCAGAAGCACCATTATCGGCAGCATAAAGAACCACAGTATTTTCTAACTGACCTGTTTTTTCTAAATACTCAATAACACGTCCAACTTGAGCATCAGTGTATTCGGAGAAACCGGCATATACTTCTGCTAGTTTTGAGAATAATTTTTTCTCATCAGCACTTAGTTTATTCCAAGGTTTTACATAATCACCAGGATTAGCAATATTGGGAGGTAAGAAATTGAAATCGGTGTTTTTAGTTCCTTTAGGTAAAATTCCTTTAGCAATCATGCGAGGTAATACCCATTCGCGGTAGGCATCGTAACCAGTATCAAATTTTCCTTTGTATTTAGCAATGTACTCTTCTGGTGAATGGTGTGGTGCATGGTTCGCTCCAGGGCAATACCACATATACCATGGTTTAGAAGGGTTGGTGGCTTTTTGGTCTTTGATATATTCAATGGCTTTATCGGCTAAATCTTTAGATAAGTGATACCCCTCTTCAGGAGTGTAAGGTGCCTCAATAAAGTGGTTGTCTTCTATTAAATCAGGATACCATTGGTTAGTTTCGCCTCCTATGAATCCGTAATAGCGGTCAAAGCCCATTTGGGTTGGCCATTGTGTTTTGGAGCCTCCAGAAGAAACGTCTTGTTCCGGTACGTTGTGGTTTTTCCCAATCCAGAAAGTACTCCATCCTGCTTGTTGTAATACTTGACCAATAGTAGCACACTGAGCTGGGATCTGTCCGTTTGCTCCAGGATAACCATCTGTAGTTTCGGTGATAGATGCCATACCGTTTAAGTGGTGGTTACGACCGGTTAATAAAGTAGAACGAGTTGGCGAACATAATGCTGTAGTGTGCCATTGGGTGTATGTAATACCATTGTCCGCTAATTTTTGTAGTGTTGGCATGTTTATGGCTCCTCCGTAAGGTGACCAGGCAGCCTGTCCTGTGTCATCGTATAAGATAAACAATACGTTTGGTGCACCTTCTGGAGCTGCTTTTTTGGTGTAGGGTTTCCAGTCTGGTTTTGAATTTCTAATGTCAAGTTCGATGACACCATGAAAATTTTCTTTGGTTACTTTCTGAGGATCTGCTTGAGCGAAATTTTTCTGATTTATACCAAGAAAAAGGCATAAGAAAAAGAAGAATATCGCACTTCTTTTTAGTGCGTGAGTTTTGCTGGTCTTCATAATTTTTATGGTTTTAATTATTGTTTATTGGGTAAAAAACATTTTTGATTTTCTGTATGAAAAAAATAATCCGTAAATAAAATGCGACTTGAATAGGGTGTAATAGAAAATATTCTTAATTAGTTCAAAATTAGATAATAATAAAGCTAAACGTAGTTTTGAAAAGCTTCTAAGTGGTTTCATATTATAATCTGCAACATCAAAAAGTTTTTTTTAAAAAGAATTGGGCAGTAAACCTGTTTGTTTTTATTTTTTATCTTCTTAGTAGCTTTTAAAGAATTGAAACAAAATAGAAATGATTTGTTTTCGTAAAAAAGCACCTTTTTAAACTATAATATTTAAATTTGCAGCCAAAATAACAACAACACAACTTTTATGTATAAATTGATAATTCGTCCGATACTTTTTTGGTTTGATCCAGAAGAAGTGCATTACTTTACTTTTTCATTTGTTAAATTCATTTCAAAAATTCCTGGAGTTTCGGCAATTATAAGATCAATTTATGAAGTGAAAGATTCTCGTTTAGAAAGAGAAGTGTTCGGAATTAAATTTAAAAATCCGGTTGGACTTGCGGCTGGTTTTGACAAAGATGCTAAACTGTATAAAGAATTAGGTGATTTTGGTTTTGGTTTTATTGAAATCGGAACGGTAACGCCAGTTGGACAAGAAGGAAATCCGAAAAAACGTTTATTCCGTTTAAAAGAAGATCAGGCAATTATTAACCGAATGGGATTTAATAATGGTGGTGTCCTAGAAGCTGTAGAACGTTTGAAGAAAAATTCGGGTGTTTTAATCGGTGGAAATATCGGAAAAAATAAAGTGACAGATAACGAAGATGCGGTTAAAGATTATATCATTTGTTTTGACGCTCTTTTTAATCACGTAGATTATTTTGTTGTAAATGTAAGTTCGCCAAACACACCAAATTTAAGAGCTTTACAAGATAAAGAACCTTTGACAGCTTTATTGCAGACTTTGCAAAATAGAAATGTCGAAAAACAAAAAACAAGTACTCAAAAAGTAAAACCAATTCTTTTAAAAATTGCTCCAGACTTAACAGACGAGCAATTGTTAGATATTATTGATATTATAAAAACAACTCAGATTGCGGGCGTAATTGCTACAAACACCACAATTTCTAGAGATGGTTTACAATCTGCAAATCAATCTGAAATGGGAGGTTTGTCTGGAAAACCACTAACTAAACGTTCTACAGAAGTAATTCGTTTTCTTTCAGAAAAAAGTAATAAAGCATTCCCAATTATTGGAGTAGGAGGAATTCATTCTGCAGACGATGCAATTGAAAAATTAAATGCAGGAGCAAGCTTAGTGCAATTGTATACAGGATTTATTTATGAAGGTCCAGCCTTGATAAAAGCGATCAATAAAAAAGTATTAGAGCAATTATAAAAGAAGTGCCTGAATTGCTAAACCGACAAGTATTGAAATTCCGAAACTAATTAAAGTTCCGATCATTACATATTCAGTCAGTTTTCGGTCTTTGGCTTCTTTTAAATCTCCGAATCTAAAAATAGATTTTGCAGCAAGCAGAAAACCGATTGCTTCAAAATGTCCAGTTAAAATAAAACAAACTACAAGCAGACGTTCTAATATGCCAATGTAATTTCCTGCATTGGCAAGAGAATTGTCTTGATGACTATTTTGACTTTCTGGACTCCAAATTGAAATGATGGTTTTAATGAAAATAGAAGCGGGTTTTGTAACCAATAAAAAGCCTGTTATTAAGATCCAAAATTCATTCATAACCCAAAAATGAATGAAGCCATTATCTTGATAAAGAAGCGTAGCAACTCCAATTAAAATCAATACATGTGCAATTTGATCGACTACAAACCAAGTGCGTTTATTTTTAGGTTTCTGAAAATTCAATTTGATTAAATCAATAATTCCATGAGTTACAGCAATCAAAATGGCATAAGGAATAAAACTAATTTCTCCGACTAAAACAGCAGCTAAAACTCCGTGAAGCAAAATATGAACATATAAGTAAATACTTTTATGCTTTTTATGTTCTTTATCAGTTACCCAAGAATTGGGTTGCCAGATAAAATCGCCTAATAAATGTGCTAAAAGCAGTTTTATAAATATTATCATAATGCTGAGAGTTGTTTTATTTGGGTTCTAAAATATTTGTCTAATTGCATTACCAAATCAAACTGAGCACGTTTCTGTCTTCGACTCACAGCAGCTTGATTGATGCCTAATTTTTGCCCTAATTCTTCTTGAGATAAAGTAGGATTTTCTATTGCCAGCGCGACAAATTCTGCCGATTGTACCAGCCAGCTGTCCATAAAAGTCAATGCAAGCTGAATCATTAAATTTAATTTTTCATCAAAATTTGAATCGCCTGTTCGCAAAGCTAATGTGACTTTTTGCTTTTTTAAAGTTTCAAACAATTCTCCAGAATTGATAAAAGCTGTACCATTACTTTCAGAAATTCTTTCGGCATTATGGGTTTTATCTCCATAACCAATACTCATTCGTGCGTCAGATTTTATGGCTCGCAAACGTGCTTTTACTAAAATTGCTACTAACAAAGCATCTTCAGGATTGGGAACTTCAATCTGAAATTCATCTCCGCGATAAATTTCCCATTGACTTGGCGTCTGACCAAATGGAGTCAAGATTTTTTTTAAATCTTCAACCCAATGCTCTGATTGCTGCTGTCTTGACCCAATAATGTCGCCTGTAATTACACTAGTCATAATCAAATATAATTAAAAAATAATAAACTTTGTATTACAAATATAAGTAATATTTTTAATTATTACGTTTTTAGGTAATAATATTAAAAATTACACTTTTTGGTAATTATTTTGACTATTACGATATTTTGTAATAATCCTTTTTGCGCTAAAATTATTTTTCATTTCATTAAAAAAGAAACTAACTTAGCCTTTACAAATGAATAAGCTTTGAATAAAGAAATCAAGATTATCGAATGTCCGAGAGATGCCATGCAAGGTATCAAGACTTTTATTCCTACGAAAAATAAAGTGACATACATACAAGCTTTGCTTCGTGTTGGATTTGATACTATTGATTTTGGAAGTTTTGTTTCTCCAAAAGCTATTCCGCAAATGCAGGATACGGCTGCAGTTTTAGAACAACTCGATTTATCTCAAACAACAAGTAAACTTCTTTCTATAATTGCAAATACACAAGGAGCAATTACGGCTTCGGCGTACGAACAGATTCAGTATTTAGGTTTTCCATTTTCTATTTCGGAGAATTTTCAAATGCGTAATACACACAAAACGATTGCAGAATCATTAGTTACTTTAGAAGAAATTTTAGAAGTTGCCGATAAAAATAAAAAAGAAGTCGTAACCTATCTTTCTATGGGTTTTGGAAATCCGTATGGAGATCCGTGGAATGTTGAAATTGTTGCGGAATGGACAGAAAAACTAGCAGGAATGGGAGTGAAGATTTTATCACTTTCTGATACCGTTGGAACTTCTACACCAGAAGTAATTACGTATTTGTTTTCAGATTTAATTCCGAAATATCCAAAAATCGAGTTTGGAGCACATCTTCATACAACACCCGAAAGTTGGTTCGAAAAAATTGACGCCGCAGCAAAATCAGGTTGTACTCGTTTTGATGGCGCTATTCAAGGTTTTGGCGGTTGTCCGATGGCAACAGATAAATTAACTGGAAATATGCCGACAGAAAAACTAGTTTCTTATTTTACTGCAAATAAAAAAGTTACGGGTTTAAATTCTTTAAGTTTTGAAAGTGCTTATAATGAAGCTTCAAAATTGTTCGGAAAGTTCCATTAATAAATGGTTATATTTACTAACTTAGATAATGATTGTAAACATTATACGTTACATTTATTAGATATACTTTTGTCATGAAATCAAATTTCTTAAGTAAAGTTTTAAAAATAGTAATTCTATCACTTTTATTTTCTTCATGTTCAAGTGATTTAGATTTCAATCAAGTAAATGACCTAAAGCTTGAGCCTACTATATTGGCAAATCTTGCCCATTTTGATATTCCTGCCAATGAACTGATAGACGATGGAGGAAATAATGTTGTAGCCGATGTAAGAGGATTTGATGTTTTTAAAGATAAGTTTTTCAACGATCATCTAAAAAAAGCAGAATTCGATATTCAAATTGAAAATACTATAGATCGTACTTTTGTTGTGAACATGCTCTTGATGAATGCAAACAATCAAGTTTTGGAAACCATTACTTATACAGTTCCAGCCTATGCAGGAAGTTCAAATGTTATAAAATACCCAACAGAAGTTTTTGAAAATCAACGTTTAGATAGATTAAAACAAACCGTAAAAATAGGTTTTGTTGTAATTATTTCTGCTGGACCTCCATTAAATAGTCAAAGTTTGGGAAGTCTAAAACTAAAATCAAGTGCAACAGCTTATTTAACAATTGGATGAGAAAAAGATATCTGATTATCTGCCTGATTTTTCAACTTTCTTGTTTTGCTCAAAACAAAGAATTGCTTTATAATTTTACCTCGATTCCGCAATCATTAATGGTAAATCCTGGAGCCGACGTTTCGTACAAATACTATTTCGGATTTCCAATTTTGTCAGGAGTTTCGGCAAATGTAGGTTCAAGCAGTTTTACGGCATACGATCTATTTGCAAACAACGGCGTCGATTTCAATCAAAAAGTTCGAAACGTTATCAATCAATCAACAAATAGAGATAAAGTCGTAACCAACCAGCAATTGGAAGTATTCTCTGGCGGATTTAGAATTGGCGGCAGAGATAGCAAATCGTATATTTCATTCGGTTTATATCAAGAATTCGATTTTTTCATGTTTGTTCCAAAAGATCTTGCCATATTGGCTTTAGATGGAAATCGAAATTATATCGGAAAATCCTTTAATCTTGGAGATTTAAGCATGAAAGCTGAGGTTCTTTCTGTTTGGCATGTCGGTTTTCATAAAAAAGTAAGCGAAAAATTAGTGTATGGCGGTCGCGCTAAAATCTATTCAAGTGGCGCAAATGCTACATCAACAAAAAATTCAGGTTATATTTATACAGGACAAAATTCAGGCGATGTAAATCTTTACAATCAAATCATTTCTTCCGATTTAGAATTAAAAACCTCTGGACTTTCTAAGTTTACAAAAGATGAATACGAAGGAAATGTAGTGAAAGATATTGCCAATAACACGTTCTTAAGCGGAAGTTTAGGTTTAGGAGTTGATGCCGGATTTACCTATTATATAAAAGACAATTTACAGCTTACAGCAAGTATTATCGATTTGGGTTTTATAAGACAATCCAAAGATATCGAAACCTTAACGTATAAAGGAACCTATAAATACGATGGTGTAAATCCTGATTTTATGGGAAATGACGAGCCCGAAGATATTTTTGACGAATTTGACAAAGCAATTCCAAGAGATACACTATACAATAAATATACTACCTGGCGCCCGACCAAATTTTATTCTTCGATACAATATTCATTTGGAGAAGAGCGTCCAGACGATGAATGCAATTGTCACGGAAAAATCAATACCTATTATAAGAATGCAGTTGGAGCACAATTATTTGCCATGTCTGCACCACGAGAACCGTTATTTGCGTTGACAGCATTTTATAAAAGAAGTATTTTTAGAAAATTAGAAGCAAAAGCAACATATACTTTTGATACATTTTCAAATAAAAATATTGGTTTAGGATTGGCAGGAACGCTCGGAGCCGTCAATATATATGCTTTATTTGGTAATGTTTTAGAATACAAAGATTTATCAAAGGCGAGTAGTGCCACATTTCAACTCGGAATCAATTTTGTTTTTCAAGGCCGTGATGATTAATTTTTTTTCTAATAATTAGAAGCTAATTCCAGCTGTCCATTACAAGCACTCGAGCCAAAAAACTTTTTTTCAAGGCTTAAAAAGAGCTTCCGCTGGTCGCTTTTTTAAACCAGAAAAAAATGTTTTTTAGCTTTTCGTGGCTTTTCATTTCCATCTGGGCTAGGGCGTATATTTTTATAAGACAATTCTTGTAAACATAAATTTATGAATAACTTAGTATTCAAGTAAGCAATTTATTCACTATATTTGCACGCAATTCAACTAGAAATTGCAACATGATAGCACACAACTCCAAGATTATCGGCGAAGGTTTAACTTACGACGATGTATTATTAGTACCTAACTACTCGAATGTGCTTCCTCGCGAAGTGAGTATCAAATCAAAATTCTCAAGAAACATTACATTAAACGTTCCGATTGTATCTGCTGCTATGGATACAGTTACAGAAAGTGCAATGGCAATCGCTATGGCGCAAGAAGGCGGAATTGGTGTTTTACATAAAAATATGACTATCGAACAACAAGCAGGAAAAGTTCGAAAAGTAAAACGTGCTGAAGCAGGAATGATTATCGATCCGGTAACATTGCCAATGAATTCTACTATCGCTGACGCAAAAAATGCTATGAAAGAATTCGGAATCGGCGGTATTCCAATCGTTGACGAAAACAGAATCTTAAAAGGTATTGTAACAAATCGTGACTTACGTTTCGAAAAAAACGGTGCAAAACCAATTGCAGAAGTAATGACAAGCCAAAACTTAGTGACGGTTTCTGAAGGAACTTCATTAGAACAAGCAGAAGTTGTTTTGCAAGGTCATAAAATCGAAAAATTACCAGTTGTAAACGATAAAAACGAATTAGTTGGTTTAATCACTTTTAGAGATATTACAAAACTGACTCAAAAACCAATCGCAAATAAAGATTCTTTTGGTCGTTTAAGAGTGGCTGCTGCAATTGGAGTTACTGGAGATGCAGTTCAAAGAGCTGAAGCTTTGGTTGCTGCTGGTGTAGATGCTATTATTATTGATACAGCTCACGGACATACAGAAGGTGTTGTAAATACCTTAAAAGAAGTAAAAGCAAAATTCCCTCAAATTGATGTAATTGTTGGAAACATCGCAACTCCGGAAGCTGCTAAATATTTAGTAGAAAATGGTGCAGACGGAGTAAAAGTTGGAATCGGACCTGGTTCTATCTGTACAACTCGTATCGTTGCTGGTGTTGGATTTCCTCAATTCTCGGCAGTTTTAGAAGTTGCTGCAGCTATCAAAGGAACTGGCGTACCTGTAATTGCAGATGGTGGAATTCGTTATACTGGAGATATTCCTAAAGCAATCGCTGCAGGTGCTGACTGTGTAATGTTAGGTTCATTATTAGCAGGAACAAAAGAATCTCCAGGTGAAACTATCATTTTTGAAGGAAGAAAATTCAAATCATACCGCGGAATGGGTTCTGTTGAAGCAATGCAAACAGGTTCAAAAGATCGTTATTTCCAAGATGTTGAAGACGACGTTAAAAAATTAGTTCCAGAAGGAATTGTTGGACGTGTTCCTTACAAAGGGGAACTTAACGAAAGTATGCTTCAATTTATTGGAGGTCTTCGCGCCGGAATGGGATACTGTGGTTCAAAAGATATTCCGACTTTACAAGAAACAGGACGTTTTGTTAGAATCACTTCTAGCGGAATTACAGAAAGTCACCCGCATAACGTAACTATTACAAAAGAAGCTCCAAATTATTCTAGATAATTTTTAGTTTTTTATATAAAACAAAAGGCGTAAGATTTATTTCTTACGCCTTTTTTTAGTTTTTTGTTATCTGTGCTGTTTGTTTAAAATCACTTTTCGATTTTAGCTCCATACTGAAATCGGTGTGTTTTAAATTGAGATTAAAGTCCATTTCTAAAGTGTTTTCACTTATAAAATGGTTTGGAATATCATAAGTTAAATTTCCGCTTCCAATTCCAGATCCTTTTGTGTCAAATCTAGTATCAGACATTTTCATTGTATAAGTTTGAGTAATATCAAAAAATGCACTTTTAGAGGTCATACTTTTTAATTTGTATGTTGTAGTAATCTGCATTTCAATATTAATACCAGCAATGGGTAATGTTAATGGGCTTTCTTGAACAAAAGATTCTCCAATTTTTAGTTTTTTCTGAGGCATAACTAATTGCGAAAAAGTACTTTTAACCATCTCAAAAATAGTATTTTTAAAACTTTCTTCCATGTCTTTTGCGACAATAGAATCCATCTTAGGTAAACTCGATGCTGAGACATTGCCATAAAGAAGAGTTCCGCTTGGAATTATCGCTTTTCCATTTCCATCAGAAGATTTTAAGTATTCAATTGTTAGTGGGAAATTACCATTTTTATCTATTTTTCCAGTCTTAGTAAGTGTTTCTACTGTAAAGATGGTCTTAATCTTAGTCGGATTCGATACTCCATTGTTTTTAATATTTTCTAAAAAAGCTTCGCTGCCAGAATACAAAACTTCATAATCAGAAGAGTTTAATGTTGTCTGATTATAAGCGGTTTGAGGAGAATAGCCAGCTTTAAAATCTAAAACCTGATTAGACTGTCCATAATTTAAAATTGTTCCGAAGATAAAAAGAAGTAAAAATGTTTTTTTCATAATGGTTTTTAATGTGGATTTTCCACTTATTTAAAAACGAAAGTAAGAAATTAAAACAACTTTGTCATTTTATTCTTTTGCTCCATATTTGCTAAATTTGGCATTCCATCCATTTTCTGAATAAGATTCTCCATGTATACCATCGCTAAGTTCAACGATATTTTTGCCATTTACAGATACTTGAATATTGTTTTCAAAATCAGCTAATTCTTGTAATGAAAAAAGAAAATCGTGAATTGCTACATCTATACTTTTAATAACAATTTCTTTAATCAGTTCTTTTTGTGATTCATTAAATTGATTAATTTCAGTTTGTAATTTCAAATTTGATAGTGCTTTGGAGGTATTACTTAAAAGAGTTTCAGCATTTCCAATTCCTTTATCTCTTAGGTTTTTAACCAAGAATTCTCCAAAAACATCAAGCGATTGTTTTGATTCCATAATCTTAATTATAGTTTTAATCTTTTAAAGATATTGAAAATTTACTCAAATTAATTTTAGAAATTACAAAAACCGACTATTCAAAATATCTTCTGCAACCACATCAGAGTGTAGTAAATCTTCCATTTTTTTTGTCATGCGTTGCGCTTCTAAAGCGTAACCAAACATTTTTTGTTCATAGTCTGCAATTGCTTCGTCAATTGTTTCGAACTTTCCTTCTGTTAAGTTTTTAGTTAAATGAAAAGCGTCAAATAATCCCATATTTACACCTTCACCTGCAAATGGAGGCATTAAATGCGCTGCGTCACCAACAAGAGTAATGTTTGAATGCTCTTTCCAAGTTTCTTCTAAAGAAAATAATCTTAAAGGCAAACCAGAAAAATCGGTAGCAGCGGCAAAGAATTTTTTATAATCGTCTCCCCAATTTTCAAAAGTTTCATTCAAAAATGAAATTACTTCTTTATTATTTTTAAAGTCAATTCCATTATTTAAAATCCAGTTTTCATCTGCCTTAAAAGAAACTCCAAAATGAACCGAACCGTCGCGCATAGTATGTGTGTAAAACATTTTGTGTTCTCCCATTGCCATCACATTGCCGTTTCCGTATTTCGGTTTAAATTCAGGATAATCTCGATCTGGATTTACGATTTCTCCCTGAATAATATACGTTCCAGAAAGTTTTGGTTCCTGATCGCTCACAAATTTTCTTGCGTTAGATCTTCCGCCATTAGCAACAATTACAAAATCTGCAATTGTTTTTGTACCATTTTTAAAATCTAAAATATACTGATCTTCAACTTTTTTAATATCAATTAATTGACTGTTCCAAACAACCGTATTTTCTTCCAGATTGTCCAGCATGATTTTTCTTAAGTCGTTACGATCAATTTCGGGACGCGAAAATGCATTGGTTTCATCGGGCATTTCATCAGAAGTAATATTTCCATCAATGTCAGCCATTTTCTCGCCAGTTGGTCTTGCGTATTGCAGAAAAATATCCATTAATTCTGCTTTTTGAATTGCATATTGACCTGAATCAGAGTGAATATCCAAAGTTCCTCCAGAAGTTCGAGCTTCAGCATTAACGTCTCTTTCGTAAACCGTAACATCAGCACCATTAATTTGTAAAATTCGAGCAGTTGTTAATCCAACTGGTCCTCCGCCAATAATGGCAATTTTTTTATTTTCTATAATTGAAGTTTTCATTTTTTTGAAATTTATATTGTAATTGCTCTTCTCCCGTCCCGAAACTTCGGGATCGGAACGTTCAGAGCGACAAGCTATTGAAATTGATTTTTGAAATTGAAATTGTCATTAAAAAATTAAGGAGTTAAAGCTTTTAATACCAAATTGAAAGCTTCATTTTTCAATTCATCGGTAAAAACAAATGGTTTTCCAGACATCGATTTTCCTTCTCTATGAAGTTCTAAAAGAGAGTAGAGGGAACCGTAGGCAATACTCCAGAAAACTTCAAATGTTACAGGAATCAATTCTTTTTTTTCAATTGCCGAAATCATAAATTGAGACATTGTTTGCTTAAAATCTCTCGTGATTTCTTCTACAATTGCATCACCATAAGTAGATTGTTTTAAGATTTCAAAGCAAATCGCTTGTTGTGTAAAATTTAAAGTAAAATGAATACGATTTTCCCACTGATTTTTTAAACCTTCTTTAAAAGACATATCTGAAGAAAATCCATCGAGCATTTTCGCGAAGAAGTTTTGTCCGATTTCAATTCCAATCTTCCGAATTAAATCTTCTTTGTCCGAATAATAGATGTAAAGTGTAGCAACAGAAACTCCACATTCTTTTGCCAAGCGGTTCATGCCAAAACCTTCAACGCCTTGCGCAACAATCATTTCAATTGCTTTTTGCTTTACAATTTCTTCTTTATTAGTATCTCTTGTTCTCATAATTCTAATTAATTATGGTACAAAGATATAAATAATAAATGAATGTTCGCTTATTTATTTTTTTTAGAGGTTCAAAGTTGTTGAGATGCAAAGGGGCAAAGGTTTTTTATTTAATTGTTAATGGTTGATTGTTTTTGGTTTATTGTTATGTCTTTTATTTGGTCTGAGAATAAATGAATTGCCTCCAGCTTTAGCTGGAGGTTTATTGAAAATTGAAGAAAAGGCTTTAGCCAAATTTTTACTTTATATATTTAAACAAAAAAAATCAGCTGAAACAATTTAATATTGCTTCAGCTGATTTTATATTTATAGTATATTTTTATAAAGTTTTTGTGGGTTCAGCTTGTCTAAGATTTTGATTTTCTAAAATCTCTTTTAAGTAAGGTTTTGTTGCTGTTTCAATATCTCCTTCAGAAATATCTAAAGCTTTCGGATCTGAAGCCAATTGTAACCAAGGTTTTGCTCCGTCAAAAGGATAACTTCCAAAAACAACTACTGGCGTACCTTTTACTTTTACGTTTTGTTTGTCTTTTAAAATCCATTCATCGGCGAATTTATAAAGATATTTGGCATCTTTTTCTAATAATCTCAAACAAGAATGTGAGGCTGGATAACCTGGTAATTCATATTGGTGAAAACCAACGCCAAGTTTATTTTCGATGTTGAAATTCCATTTTAAATCCCATTCGTCATTAAAAGTACTTGTTGTTTGTTCTGCTTTCCAATTGGTAAAAAATAATCCAGTAGGAGTAGGGTCTTTTTTTCTTCCCATATTTGTTGGGCCCGTACGAACCAATTCTCCATTTTCGTAAGCGGCAAAAGTTTGTGTTGGATAAGAGAAAAGAATAATTTTTGAAACTTCCTCTAAAGCTGAAACATGCAACGGAAATGGAAGATAATACACCAAATCGCCACTAAAATCTGCTGGAATTACAACAGAATCTAATTTTTTAAAATTGGCTTTATCTGTTCTATTTAAGGCGTATACGATATTCATTTTAGCACTATCAGCTTCGTTTAGCTTTAGCCATTCTTTTGTATTAGAAATTTGATAAGAAACCGTTTTAGGTTTTTTATATTCAATTACTTCTTTTTTATCTGTTTTATTTTCTGTCAGCGTTATAGTGTCGGTCTTTTTACAAGAACCTAATAATACTATCATTAAAACTAAAAATCCATTTGCTGTGTAATATAACTTTTTCATAGGTCGTATTTTTATAATGATAAAATTATAGCTATACGCCGTGTGATGCATTACATAATTTTTTGAATTGGTTTCGGTATTTTCATTTTTAAATTGAAAGCAAAAAAGAATTGATATCCTGATTCCATTGGACTTTATTTTTTAGTAGATAATTTTCATGTCCAGTGTTTTTGTAAATTCTAAGTTCTTTTTTGCCTCTTAGATTTTTATAAATTTCATTTATTTCTGATTTGCTAACACTTTTGTCTTTTTCTCCATAAAGTAATAATGTTGGACAAGATATATTTTTTGCATATTCGGTTGGATTGTGGCTAAATCCCCAAAAGCCATTTTGAATTCCTCCCCAAAAAAGTAAAATTCCTGCCATCGGAAAAGTAGGTGCATTCATTTTTTTGAATCTGGCGCAAACGGTTTGATACATAGAACCAAACGGACATTCAATAATAATTCCCTTTGGTTTTATTTGATAATCGCTGATACATTTCATTATCGAAACGGCTCCCATTGAAGTTCCAAATAAATAAATATTTGTTTCTCCAGTTGATGATATGTAATCAAAACAAGTTTTAACTTCTTCAGCTTCTTTAAAACCAATTGTGGTTTGGTTTCCTTCGGAATTCCCGATTCCCATAAAATCAACAAGCAACGTGCTAAAACCTAGTTTTATAAACTCATCAGATTTGTCCATCATTGATGATTTTTCTGATCCGTATCCATGAAAGAGAATAATAGTTCCTTTGGAATTTGTGTTTTTAATAAGCCAGCATTCAATCTCCTTGTTGCTTTTTAGTCGTATAGTTTGAAATTTTTGGGTTGGAAATTTCTTGTTTTTCGGTTTCGGATTATTTACTCCAAAAAATAATGTTTTTGCCTTTTCTAGTTTTGATAATTTGTCTGGAGTTTTAGTTTTCTCGGAATTATCAGTTGTAAAATGAGTGAACTTATACGCATGAAAAAATGCAATACAATTTATCACAAGAAAACATACGATTATAATTCTAATATATTTTTGCTTACTAGATAATGCCATTTATTATTTGGAGAGATTAAATTTATTGTTGAGTAATGTATCATCCAAAATACTCAAAATAAATTAAATCAAACCAAACCTTTTATTTTAGCATGTTGTAGCAACATAATGGTTTTCGCATCTGTAATTTCTCCAGATTCAATCATAGCGTAAGCTTCATCAAAAGTATATTCTAAAACTTCAATATTTTCTTGTTCTGCGTCAAGTCCTCCACCTAAACCTACTTTCAAGCTTTCATCATATTCTCCAACAAAAAGATATAAAATCTCTGTTACAGAACCTGGCGACATATAGGTTTCGATCACTTTTTGAACTTTTTGTAAACGATAACCCGTTTCTTCTTCTGTTTCGCGAATAATAGCTTGTTCGGCATTGTCTTTGTCTAAAAGTCCAGCGCAAACTTCAATCATCATTCCAGATTTATTTCCGTTAAGATAAGTTGGTAAACGAAATTGTCTGGTTAATATAACTGTTTTTTTAGACGTATTGTAAAGTAATATTCCAGCGCCATTTCCGCGGTCATATACTTCACGAATATGCGATTCTACTTTTTCGTTTTCCTTTTTATAATTAAAAGTAACTCTATTTAAAACGTACCAATTATCAGATAATAACTTGGTTTCTGTAATTTCAATTTCTGGATTTGTTCTCATGTTAAATATTGTTCAAAAAAAACGCTCTGATTATCAGAGCGTTTAAAATGTATTATTTTGTTATTGTTTGTTTTCTATCTGGTCCAACCGATACAATTTTGATTGGCACTTCGATTTCTTTTTCAATAAACTCAATATATTCTTTTAGCTCGATTGGCAATGAATCGTAAGTTGTCAATCCTGTCAAATCAGCTTTCCAACCTTTAAATTCTTTGTAAACCGGAGTAACGTTTTCTGGTTCAATGTTGTAAGGAAAGTGAGAAATGTTTTGTCCTTTATAGTTATACTCTGTACAAACTTTCAAAGTTTCAAAACCAGAAAGTACATCGCCTTTCATCATCATTAATTGTGTAACTCCATTTACTTGAACAGCATATTTTAAAGCTACTAAATCTAACCATCCGCAACGTCTTTGTCTTCCTGTAACAGAACCAAATTCGTTACCCACTTTTGCCATTGTAGCACCAACTTCGTCAAAAAGTTCAGTAGGGAAAGGTCCGCTACCAACGCGTGTAACGTAAGCTTTAAAAATTCCGTAAACTTCTTTGATTTTGTTAGGAGCAATTCCTAAACCTGTACAAGCTCCAGCAGCCGTAGTGTTTGATGAAGTTACGAAAGGATAAGTTCCGAAATCAACATCTAATAAAGATCCTTGAGCACCTTCACAAAGAATAGATTTTCCAGCTTTTTGAGCTTGGTGCATGTATTCTTCACTGTCAATAAAATCTAATTTTTTAAGTTCTTCAATAGCTTCAAAGAATTCTTTTTCTAATTCGGCTAAATTATATTGAATAGCAACATCATAAAAAGCAATCATTGCCTCATGTTTGTCTGCCAAAGCTCTGTAACGTTCTTTGAAATCTTCTAGTTCGATATCTCCAACACGTAAACCATTTCTACCCGTTTTGTCCATGTAAGTTGGTCCAATTCCTTTTAGAGTAGAACCAATTTTTGCTTTTCCTTTTGAAGCTTCAGAAGCTGCGTCAAGCAAACGGTGCGTTGGTAAAATTAAGTGTGCTTTTCTAGAAATGATTAATTTACTTTTGATATCAAGATTAAATTTCTCTAAACCTTCGATTTCTTTTTGAAAAACTACAGGATCAATTACAACCCCATTACCGATAATATTAATTGAATTTTTATGAAAAATTCCAGAAGGAATAGTTCTTAGTACGTGTTTAATTCCATCAAATTCTAATGTATGTCCTGCATTTGGTCCTCCTTGAAAACGTGCAATAATATCATAATTTGAGGTAAGTACGTCAACAATTTTTCCTTTACCTTCATCTCCCCATTGTAATCCTAGTAATAAATCTACGGTCATTCTGTTTTAATTTGCGTTAGGACAATCAAAATTTGTCCTACTGATTATGTAGTTAATTTTCTTTTTTTAATTTTTGAAAAAGTCTTAGCTTTAAGACTGTGAGTTCTGTTTTTTGTTTCCGTAGAAATAAAGTGAATGATTCGTAATTTCGATATCAAATATTTCTTCGATAGTTTTTTTGATGGTTTGAATTCTCGGATCGCAAAATTCGATTACTTCACCAGAATCTGTCATAATGATATGATCATGCTGTTTATCAAAATATGATTTTTCGTAGTAAGCTTGATTTTGCCCGAATTGATGTTTTCTAACCAAAGCGCAGTCCAACAATAACTCGATCGTGTTGTATAAAGTAGCTCTACTCACACGATAGTTCTTGTTTTTCATCTTGATATAAAGATTTTCTATGTCAAAATGTTCCTCGCTGTCGTAAATTTCCTGAAGTATAGCATAACGCTCAGGAGTTTTGCGATGCCCTTTTTGCTCAAGATACATTGTAAAAACGTTTTTTACAATTTCTTGATTCTTAGTGTTGTCAGTTGAAATGAGTGTCATATCCGGCAAAGATAAATTTTTATTTTTAATCAATAAAAGTTTCGGGTTTAAAGTTTAGTTATAAAACCCTTATAGATAGGTTAAAAAGTTAGGTTCTGTATTCCCTAGTCACTTTATCGACACCATCAATTTTTTTAATTCCGTTAATCATTTTCTTCAAAATCGTATTATTTTTCACAATTACGGCAATCTGACCGTGGAAAATTCCAGCATCTGTACTCAAAGAAATACTCTGAATATTTACGCTCATATTGTTCGAAATTACTCTTGTCAGTTGGTTTGTAAGACCTAAAACATCCATTCCGGTAATATTTATAATGGCTTTAAATTCTTCTTGTGAAGAATCAATCCATTTGGCGCTCATGATTCTGTAAGCGTAATTAGACTGCATTCCGATAGCGTTAGGACAATCTTTTTTATGCACTTTAATTCCTTCATTAATAGTTACAAAACCAAAAACATCATCACCAGGAATTGGATTACAACATTGCGAAAGTTTATAATCAAGCTTGTCATGTTCTGTTCCAAAAACCAGCATGTCGTAATTGCTGCTGATAACTGGTTTGTGAATATCTTCGTCGGCAGTATCTTTATTTCTTTTGATTTTATTTTTAAAGAAATTGATGAAAGAATTTCCTTTCTGCGCCGCATAATCTTTTAACTGCTGATTTTCGATTGCGCCAATTCCAACTCTATAAAATAAATCTAAACTTGTTTTTAATTTAAAGAAATTAACTAACTCGTTTGTAACTTGTTCATTAAACGTGATTTTTAAATGTTTCAGTTTTCGAACCAGTAATTCTTTTCCTTCTTCTGCAATTTTTTTGGTGTTCTCATTAAGAACATTTTTAATCTTATTTTTTGCTCTAGAAGTCGTTACATATTCTAACCAGTTTACCGTAGGTTTCTGATTTGCTGAAGTAATTACTTCGACTTGATCGCCACTTTTTAGCTCGTAATTTAAGGGTACTAAACGTCCGTTTACACGAGTTCCGCGAGTTTTAATTCCAATTTCGGAGTGAATACTAAAGGCAAAATCTAGAGAAGTTGCGCCTTTTGGTAACGATTTAATTTCTCCTTTTGGTGTAAAAATGAAGATTTCTTTAGAATATAAATTCATTTTAAAATCTTCAACAAAATCAACAGCGTTTGTTTCTGGGTTTTCTAATGCTTCGCGAAGTAAATTCAGCCAAACATCTAAACCGCTTTCTTCAGTTGCTCCATTTTTATATTTGTAATGTGCAGCGTAACCTTTTTCGGCAATCTCATCCATACGTTCACTACGAACCTGAACTTCAACCCAACGACCTTTTGGTCCCATAACCGTAATGTGAAGCGCTTCATAACCAGTTGATTTTGGTGATGAAATCCAATCGCGAAGACGGCTCGGACTTGGTCTATAATGATCTGTAACGATAGAATATATTTTCCAAGCTATGAATTTTTCTTCATGTGGATCTGATTTGTAAACGATTCTAAGCGCAAATTTATCGTACACTTCATCAAAACTTACATTTTGAGCACGCATTTTTCTACGAATAGAATAAATAGATTTCGGACGCCCTTTTATGATGTAATCAACGCCTTCGTTGTCTAAAGATTTCTTCAATACGTCTGAAATATCTTTGATATACGCGTCTTGTTCTTCCTTCGTTTCACGAATTCTACTTACAATGTCGTTGTAAACTGCTGGTTCTGTATATTTTAATCCTAAATCTTCTAGTTTGGTTTTGATGTTATAAAGTCCCAAACGGTGGGCAAGAGGAGCATAAATGTATAAAGTTTCAGATGCAATTTTGGTTTGTTTGTATTCTGCCATCGAATCCATCGTCTGCATATTATGAAGACGATCGGCTAATTTGATCAGAATTACGCGGACATCATCATTCAAAGTCAGAATCATTTTTCTGAAATTTTCCGCCTGCATTGAAGCATTCAAATCCTTTTGAACTAATGAGATCTTAGTTAAACCTTCAACCAATTGCGCGACTTTCGGATTGAACAAGCGTTCAATATCTTCGACCGTAATTGGAGTATCTTCAACAACATCGTGCAATAAGGCCGCGGCGATAGAAGTCGCTCCCAGACCAATTTCTGAGGCAACAATTTTTGCAACTGCAATAGGATGAAAGATATACGCCTCGCCAGATTTTCTTCTCTGTTCTTTGTGTGCATCAACGGCAACATCAAAAGCTTTTCGAATTAATTTTTTGTCGGCTGGGTCTAAAGTTTGGTAACTTATTCGTAGTAATTCTTTGTATTCCTGCGCAATAGCTTTATTTTCTTTTTCAATATCTATTTCTGTCATAACGGCATAGTTCAAGTACTAAAAATAAGAATTAGTTTGAACATACGCAAGGCTTTGTTATTGCTGATTTTAGATTTTAGATTTCAGATTTTTGAGGGTGTAATTTTGGGATTTTCATATCTAAAAAAATAGCTTCGACTTCGCTCAGCCTGACAATTTTAGGAACTGACTTTTCGATTTTTTTTGCCTTAGAATCTTAGTTTCTCAGAACCTTAGAACCTCAGATTTAAAACCCTCTTTGTCTTTTCGCTTCAAAAATTAAAATGGCAGCAGCGACAGAAACGTTCATGCTGTCGATTTCTCCTTGCATCGGAATAATAATGTTTTGAGTTGCAGCATCTCGCCATTGTTGTGTTAAGCCAGTTGCTTCTGTTCCTACAACTAAAGCAGTTGGAGTAGTGAAGTTTTGTGTATGATATGAAGTTGAATTTTGTAAAGTGGCGCTATAGAAATTGATCTTTTTTTCTTTTAAAAAAGCGATAATTTCTTCTGATGTTCCAGTTGCAATTTGATTTGTAAAAAGACAGCCAACGCTAGAACGCACAATATTCGGATTGTATAAATCGCTTTTTGGATTCGCGATTAAAACGGCGTCTAAATTCGCCGCGTCAGCAGTACGCAAAACAGCACCTATATTTCCTGGTTTTTCTAAAGATTCGACAACTAAAATTAATGGATTTTCAGATAATTTTAAATCAGATAATTTTAGAGATTTGCTTTTTGCGATTGCTAAAATTCCTTCTGTAGTATCGCGATAAGCCAGTTTTTGATAAACCTCTTTATTAATTTCTATAATTTGAAATGGATTTTGAATCAGTTTGTTGATTTCTGATTCTGAAACTAATTCAGGTAAAAATAAAACCGTTTCAATTTCGTAACCGCCTTTAATTGCTAATGAAATTTCACGTAAACCTTCAATCAAAAAAGTTCCAGTTTGTTTTCTTGCTTTGGATTTCTCTTGAAGTAAAACCAAAGATTTTATAAACGGATTTTGAATAGAAGTAATTTGTTTCATTTTTTTAAAGGCTCAAAGTTGCAGAGGGGCAAAGGTACAGAGTTTTTTTCTTCCTGCAAGGTCTAAAAGATAGCCACGAATTCACGAATTAATTTTTTACTTATCATTGAGAAAAAATTATTCCAAATTCGTGAATTCGTGGCGAAAAAAATTATTCTTCCGTAGAATTGTTGTTTTCTTCTAAAAGAGCTGTTTCTTCAGCAGGTTTTGTAACTACTTGATCTTTGCTTCCAAAAAGGAATTTCTTTATTCCTGCGAAAGCCGCTATAATTCCGATTACAATAAATTTTCCGAATTTGGCTAAAATAGCGAAGAAGCCTACTTTTGCTAATACTTTTCCGGCTACTAATCCACCAATTGTCCAAGCGGCAACAGTGTCTGTATCGGCATCGAAATCTAGATATTTGTGTCCGTCTTTAAATTCAACACTTTTAATAATTCCAGGAATACTCGCTTTTACTTCTGCCAATTGATTTACGCCAGCAACAGCAGAAATATTGTACATTCCTTTTCTTCCTAAAACTCTTAAATCGTAGTTTAAAGTATGATCTTTATCTTGTCCGAACTGCAATTCTTTTGCCCAATGCAGTACTTTTAAATCTTTGTCATAAAATGGAGGAGACGCCCAGCCAATCAATTGTACTTCAGGATAACCTTCTTTTTTTCTTGCCTCATTCTCAGTTGCAACATCTTCTTTCATGGTTTTTAAAAGATCAGTATAATCAATATCGTCAGCATCATCGTCTTTTACATAACCATCACCTTGATAGCTAATTACAAACATCCAGCTATCTGCGTGTGTAAGACCTTTTCCGTCTGGAACTAGAGAACCTAAAATGGATTTATCTTCTGGATTTCCCCATAAATTGCTCAAAACATTTTGGGTTTGTTCGGCATTTAAGAACTTAAATCCTTTTGGAACATTTAAACTTCCGTCGCCTTCAGAAAGTGCGATTTTTCCAGATTCGTAATTAAAAGATTTTTCAATTTTGTCATAGTAAGCAGCTAAAGTATCAGGTTTTTGCGCCGTAATTTTGGTTGAAATCAGTAGCAAAAAGAGAAAAAATAGTGTTTTTTTCATTTGGGATTGGTTTTAAAATGGTTAATTATATTTAGGGTTTTGGGTTACTTTGAAATAATTCTGAAACTTCTTTTTCAACTGGATGCGATGTTTTAAAATCATATCCCAACAATTTTGCTAATGTTTGCGCGAATTGTTTTTGATAGAACTGAGATGTTGTTTTTATTTCGCCTTTAGGAGCAATTTCTGGTCCCATTGCGGCGAACCAAATTTCAGAAGCGCCAGGAACATCTGCACCATGATCTGTCCATTGCGATTTTACTTTGTCGCCACGACCGTGATCTACAGTTATAAATAAAGTGGTTTTGTTTTTATATTGAGGATCGTTTTGAACAAAATTCCAGATTTCGGCAATCCATTTATCAACCTGATTTGCAGCGTCAAGATACGATCTATAATCTCCATGATGCGCCCATTCGTCGGTTTCGCCGTAAGCGATATACAATACTTTTGGTTTTTTAGTTTTAAGTTCGTCTAAGGCTTGATAATGTGTAAAAACATCTAAACATTCATCTTCGTGAAAAGGTTTAAACGAATTATCACGCATTTCATTTAATAATTTTTGAGATGCTGTCGGCTTATTACCACCAACTTTATCAAATGCAGAAATAACTGGAAAACCGCTTCTTTCTTCATTTAAAATTCTATCAAAAGCATCCCAAGCACCAAAAGCGGCGACTTTTCCTTTAAATTTTGATTGTTGGTTTAAAAACTCTAAAACATTGACATTCGGATTGGGTTTGTAACCGTTAGAATTGACTTGAAGATCAACATTTCCCGTCATGATTTCGCTGTATCCAGGATAACTAAACCAATACGGATTGGCAACATCAACTTTATTTCCTAAATCTCTATTGCCATAAATTTGCCCTTTTGAAACAATTTTTGACCAGAAAAAAGGCATTAGTTTTTTACGAGATACAGCAATTTCTGGACTGCCATATTTTTTATAAATGTAAGCGCTGTCGCCTTGATTGAATTTTTTGTCGTTGGCAATTGCAGGATCAATTCCTTTAAAAACTTCCTGCCATCTAAAACCATCTGTGGTGATAATAATAATGTTTTCTGTTTTTTGTGCCTGCGAATGAATGCTTAATAAAATGAAGAGAATTTGGATTACTTTTTTCATTTTTATTATATTGAAATTAAATTAATTAGTTTTAAAATTTATTTCAAAACTAATTAATTTAATCAATCTATTTTTACGTGATAACGTAATGTAACTATAAATTAATAGTAGATATAAAAAGTTCTTTTATTCTACATCGTTGAGAGAATTTACCTTGAAGATCAATTGTAATTTTAAAGGTTTTTTTCTTGAATTAGGATAAACTTCAGCATTGATTCTTTGTTCAAACACTTTCATAATATCTAAATCTAAATCGTCTCTAACAGCATAATTAATTTCGTTTTTCTTTTGTTTTAATTCAATCTCAACCATTATTTTTCCTGATTTTTGGGAATCCTTAAATAATTCATTGAAGATTTTGCTTGTTTTTTCTATAATCAAGGAAATATCTTCTACAGAACTATTTTCAGCAATTTCTTGGTCAGAATTTAAAAGAACTAGCTTTTCAAGTTTGGTTTCTTTAACTCCTTGAGAAATTGTAGAAACTTGTTCTCCATTTTCATAAATGTCAGCTTTTCCTTTATTTAAAGCCAGAGAATAATCTTTTTTTGGCGCTTCGTCTAACCAAAGTAATTTTAAATTTTTCTTCAAAAGATTTAAAATATAGTTGTGCTCTTTTGTTTCAATAATTAGCAATGGTTCGTCAATATCAAAAGAAATTACAGACCAATAATAATTTAATTCTTCTGGAGTTGCTTTTCTTATTTTATAATCGTTTGCAACTTCATTTTTAAATTCATCCCAAATAATCTTAGATTCATCAAAATTCTGACTCGTTTTTCCTTCTAATATCAAATTATCAACATGAAACTCTATTTTTCTTCCTTCTACTTTTTTTATGTTTTCATTGTCCTTATATCTTTTCCATAAAACTGGTCCGATTATAAGATGATCTTGCACTATTTTATAATCAGTATTATTGGATAAATTATCGGCAATTAATTTTTTTGCCTTTTCAAGAGTTTTAACGCTGATGTAATTATAAACGACTCCTTTAGGAATGGTGATTTTCTCAACTTCTTGAGCATAAGAAAGAAAACTAAAAAAAGCGAATGCGAAAAGGAATGTTTTTTTCATTTAAAGTTTTTTAATTAATCATTTAATATTTTACAAAAAACAAATCATAACTTCTATAAAATACCTCTCGACTTAATCTCCAAATATTTGTTGATTGCGTCAAGCGTAAGGTTTTCTGGTTGTGTTAAAACTGAATGAATTCCGTATTTTTTTAGTTCATTGACAATTAATCGTTTTTCAAACATAAATTTTTCGGCAATTACTTTATCATAAACTTCCTGAATTGTGGTTGTTTTCTGGTTGATAATGCCGTTCAATTCTGTATTGCTAAAAAATATAACAACCAATAAATGACTTTTTGCAATTGCTTTTAAATAAGGTAATTGTCGATTTAAACCGTCCATAGTTTCAAAATTCGTATACAGGATAATTAAACTTCGTTGGTTGATATTTTTCTTAATATCAACATATAAACGGCTGTAATCGCTTTCGAAAAAATCGGTTTTTACGTTGTACAAAGCTTCGAGTATTTTTTGCATTTGCGAAGCTCTTCTTTCTGCAAAAACTCTGTTTTCTACCTTTTTAGAAAAAGAAAAAAGTCCCGCTTTATCTTGTTTTTTCAAAATTACGTTAGATAAAACTAAAGCCGAATTAATGGCATAATCCAATAAACTCAAGCCATCAAAAGGCATTTGCATAACGCGACCTTTGTCAATTGCCATATAAACAGATTGCGATTTTTCATCTTGAAACTGATTGACCATCAGCGCATTTTTCTTCGCTGTAGCTTTCCAGTTTAACGTTCTTAAATCATCGCCTTGAACATATTCTTTAATTTGCTCAAATTCCATTGTATGTCCAATTCGACGAATTTTTTTGATTCCGTATTGAAATAAATTATTCGAAAAAGCGATTAAATCGTACTTTCTTAATTGAATGTAAGAAGGATAGGTCGGAACCATTTGATCTTCATCAAAAATAAATCTCCTTGAAATCAGTTTTATAGGCGAAGAAACGTATATGTTTAATGCACCAAAAGTATATTCGCCACGTTCTGTTGGGCGAAGTTCATAACTAATTTCTTTTTGCGTTGCCGCATTTATAGTTTTTAAAATCTTGAAATCGCGAACTTGAAACTGAAAAGGAATCTCATCTATAATCTTCACCAAAATCGAAAAATTATAATGATTTTTCAAATTAATTTTGATTGGATTTAAATCTCCATTTGATAACTTTTCAGGTGTAATTCTTTCTGCTTCAAGTCCTGTTCTTGCTGTATATAAGAGTAAAATATCAATATATAGAAAAGTAGCTAATCCTAAAACAATCATCCAAACCGCATTGTAGATATTTGGAAAAATAAACGCAAAGACAAACAATGCTATAATGCCAATAAGCACATAGAAAAAGAAATTATTTAGGTATAGACTTTTTATGAATTTCATGTTTTTAAGTTTTCAGTCTCGGTTTTCAGTCTCGGTTTTCAGTCTCGGTTTCCAGTCACAGTTTTCAGTCACAGTTTTCAGTTTCGGTATCAGTATCATTTAGAGCTGTTTACTGCGACTGCGACTGCGACTGAAAACTGTGACTGAAAACTGTGACTGAAAACTAAATATTATCTCGGAATTTCTACCGTTTCAATAATCTGTTTAATGATTTCAGAACTTGTAATACCTTCCATTTCGCGCTCTGGCGTAACAATAACACGATGCTGTAAAACCGGAACTGCTGCTTCTTTGATGTCTTCTGGTGTCACAAAATCGCGTCCGCGAATGGCTGCGAAACCTTTTGAGGCATTCAAAATTGCAATAGAAGCACGAGGAGAAGCTCCTAAATATAAAAAGGCATTTTCACGCGTATTTACCACAATTCTTGCAATATATTCTAACAGTTTTTGCTCGACTCTAATTTGTTTTACAAGACCTTGATATTGTTTAATTTCTTCTGAAGAAAGAATGGTTTTGATCGCATCCAATTTTCCGTGATCTTGCAAAGAATGCTCTCTCTGAATGATTAAAATTTCTTCATTCAATTTTGGATAATCGATTGTTATCTTGAAAAGAAAACGGTCTAATTGCGCTTCTGGTAAACGATACGTTCCTTCTTGCTCAATCGGATTTTGAGTGGCAATTACTAAAAACGGCGCTTCTAATTGATATGCAGAACCGTCAATTGTAATTTGGCGTTCTTCCATAACTTCAAAAAGTGCTGCTTGCGTTTTTGCTGGAGCACGGTTAATCTCATCAATTAAAATTAAATTAGAAAAAATCGGTCCTTTTTTGAATTCAAATTCTGAACTTTTTAAATTGAAAATAGAAGTTCCTAAAATATCAGACGGCATCAAATCTGGCGTGAACTGAATTCTACTGAAACCAATGTTTAAAGTTTTAGACAATAATTTGGCAGTAATCGTTTTAGCAACTCCAGGAACACCTTCTAAAAGAACATGTCCGTTTGATAAAATAGCAACCAAAAGCTGGTCAACCATTTTGTGCTGTCCAACAATTACGGTTTCAATTTCTTTTTTAATCGTATTTACGTGATCTAAAAGCGGCCCTAAATTGATTCGGGTTTCAAAATTCACGTTTTCGTTTGTGATTTCGTTTTCGTTTGTATTGATGTCGTCCATAATTTTGGTCTGTTTTTTATTTTTGTTTTTGCCACTCCCGATAGCTATCGGGATAAGAGGATTAAAAATGATTTTTATAGAAATGAATTAATCTGTGTTAATCATTTTAATCTGTGGCATATATTTTTAAATTAGTGTAAAATCTTTTCAATTGCCGTATTCATTCGAATTAAATCTTCTTCCAAACTTCCATGATAACTTTTTCGATGATCATTAATTAAATGAACGAGTTCTTGAATATCTTTTTCGTCTTTTCCAGTTTTATAATGTAATTTTTGAATAAAATCATCGTCCAATTTAGTCGTGTCAATCAAATAATCGGTTCTGATTTTTTCTAAAAAATAGATGATTTTTTTGTCAATTATATTAGTATGATCTCCTTCTTGATAATATAAATTCCCAATTGTTTTGGTAAAATCAACGGTTAAATTCTGCAAAGGTTTAATGATAGGAACTACGCGCTGTTTTCTTTTTGCATTAAAAATCATAAAAATGATAATTCCGAATAAACCTAAAAGCCAAGCAGATTTTAAAGGAGGCTGACTCATAATATATCGCAACGGAGAACCAGAAATTCGTTCATCTTTCGGAATTTTATTGTACCAAAAAATATCACCTTCTGAAAAATAAGACAATACATTTTCAGCATATTGATAATTGTCTTTTTTCAATAAATTATAATTGGTAAATGCTGCGGGCTGGCTGTGCAAATACAAATAACCGTTTTTATAAGGAACTTCGATAAAATTGATCTGCTTTTTGTTTTTATTGCTGTTTTGATAACCTAAAACGGTTGTATTTAAAGTGTCAATTTTAGAGAAATAATCGCTTAAGCCTGTATTGAAAATATATTTTTTAGGACTTACCTTTTTATTTGCCATCCAAATCGTGACATTTTCTTTAGGCATAAAATCGGTCTTCAATTGAATTTTTAAAGAATCGAGCAATAGTTTTGGAAACGCTTTCATGCTTAAAAAAGCATAATTACCATGCGAAACAAAATATAGAATTTCTTCCATAGATTGATCGTCAATATTATTGGCTTCAGAAATATTAATGAAAGTTCCTCTTACTTTATAAGTCTGAATACTGTCATTTTCATCATATTGCGAATCTAAATATTCGTAAGGCGTTTGATTTGAAATTCTCTTTATTTTTTGATGCTTAAAAAAGTGATTCACCTCGTGATCAAAAACATATAAACCAAACGGAATTTTATCTTCAACAGAATAAGTTGGAGTCCAATCAATTTCTTTTGGCTGCCCTTTATCAGTTAAAAGAATTACTCCTAAAAGCAAAACCAGAATACCAATGTATATTTTTAAACTTCTATCCATTGCCAAAGGTTTTTAATGCTTTTTTAAATCTATTTTCTGTACTATTAAATCGGGTATCGTCGATTTCAAATTCGCCGTACCAAATATAATTGTATAAATACGAAAGATAAGTAAACTCTTCTTTGTGAGCGGGTTGTTGTAATTCGTACAAATAATCTGAATTTGTTTTTTCGATATCCCATTCAATATAATGATGCTCTGCCATTACTTTTAAAAGCCAGAGATAATAATATCGAATAGCGGCTCTTTTTTCGCCAGATTCAATGCTTTCTTTTATTAATTTTTCGAAATCTAAAAGGTGAATATTTTTTTCTGCATCGGTATAAAACAGTGTCTTTTTATTATTTTTTCCAAAAATCCATTTTCCATCTTGTTTAGATATGTTTTTTGCAATAAAATAAATAACAACAACGACAACCAAAATGACTAAAACCCTAAATAAAATGGCAAGAAAACTTATTGAAGTTTTAACGCTTTCAAAATGAAATAAGTCTGAAAATAATTCTGCAAGCCATAGTATTAGACGATCCCACCAACTTTTTTCTGGAACTTTTTGTTCATAATTAAATTCGGGATCGGTATATTTTTTCTTGAAATTTTTATCAAAATGCTTTGCTTCAATTGCTCCTGAATCAACTTGAATGTCTTTTTCAGTATACTTTATGGTAGCCATTTTTGGCGGATCTTCATACGTCGCAAGACTATCTTGAGCACTTGAAACGCCAAAAGAGAAAAGAAAAGATAAAATAAAAATAAATCTTGTCATTAATTGATTTTATAAATTTTTGGCGGTTAAAGAATGTACTTTTTTATGAACAATAAATGGGTAAACCAAGTAATAAAATGAGATTAATGCCAATGTTGTCAAAATGATAAAAATGCTTAACCAGTTTGGCATATCATTAGAATATCGGGTAATATAACCTTCTAAAAATCCAGCTCCAATGGTAAAAGGAAAAGTACTAAGATATATTTTTAAACTATTTTTAAAGCCAATTTTAAAGGAATTCATTCTAGAAAAAGTCTTCGGGAAAAGTATAGAAGCTCCTAAAATAAAACCAGCAGTTGTTTCTATCACAATTCCGAAAATTTCCATAGAACCGTGAATCCAAATGCCTCGTACACTTTTCCAAAATACGCCATGATCATAAAAAAAGTATTGAAATGATCCTAGCATAATACAATTTTGAAGAAAAATTAGAAAAGTGCCAACTCCGGCAAAAATTCCGTAGAAATAACATTTCGCACCAACAAAAAGATTATTTACTGTAATTCCGATAAAACTTCCCCAATTACTGCCAGTTCCATAAACAGCCGTTGGATTTCCTTTTTTGATATTATCTAAAGTCGCATTTACATATTGATCGCCCATAATCAGCCGTACAAAATCGACATCATAACGAGCCGAAAGAGCGCCGATAGCAACAGTGACAAAAAACAGAGAAAAAGCGTAAACTAAATATCTTTTGTATTCGTAAACCAATAAAGGAACTTCAACACTAAAAAACTCAATAAATCTATTTCGGTCGGTTCGTTTGGTTTTATAAATTTTTTGATAAATCTGAGAAGCAAGATGATTTAAATAGACAACTGTTTTACTTTTAGGATAATACGTTTGCGCATACGATAAGTCATTCATCATTTGAATGTACAAATTAGCTAATTCATCAGGATTTTTTTTAGCTTTACCGAAAATTGCCAGCTCAAATTCGAGCCATTTTTCTTTATTTTGTTTTATAAAAGCGATTTCTCTCATTGTTGGCTAAAATATAAAATATGTCAGAATTATCTATTAATACGACGCAAAATGTTAAAATAAATTTTATTGCCGCAACTATTGGCGAAAGATTGGGCGCGTTCTTTATCGATTTATTTATTATAATATCCTATAGCATCACAATTTCATTAATTCTTTTTCGATGGTTACAACTAGATCGATTAATGGTTAATATAGATCCGTGGTCAGAAAGAGCAATTTATATCGTGATTTACTCGCCTGTAATTGTGTATTCTATATTTTTTGAAAGCCTTTTTGAAGGACAATCTTTAGGAAAAAGAATAGTTAAAATTAAAGTGGTAAAAATTGACGGTTATCAAGCAAGTTTCAGCGATTATCTGGTAAGATGGTTTTTTAGAGTTGTCGATTTTTTTAGCCTTTTCGGACTTGCCGGCCTTATTGCAGTTGTTACTAGTAAAAATGCACAGCGTTTAGGCGACATGGCGGCGGGAACGGCAGTTATTACTTTAAAAAATAAAATTAATATCAGTCATACTATTTTAGAAGAAATTGGAGATTCTTACGTGCCAACTTATCCTTTGGTGATAAAACTTTCAGATAATGATATGCGTATTATTAAAGAAACTTTTAAAAACGCTGAAGCCAAAAACGATCAAGAAGTGCTTTACAAATTGATGGCAAAAATTGAAAGTGTAACCGGCATTAAAAACCAATCTGGAAATCATAGCGATTTTATTCGCGTTATTTTAAAAGACTATAATTTCTACACGCAGCATATGTAATCTTTCTTTTTGTATTGAAAAAGTATTTCAGGTTTTGGTGATAATTTTTTATATTTAACTGATTATTAATTAGTGGGTTAATTTAAAAAAGTAAAACATGAAAATTTTGAAGACTTTCTTTGCCGCATTAATGTTACTTGTTACTCTTTTTACTTTCGCTCAAGGCGAAAAAAAATTAGATAAAATCATAAAAAGGGATTATCAGATTATTGAATGCACCATTTCCAAAGTATCTGATAAAACGGTAGAATATTCGCTTCCAGGCGAAACAGTACAGATTTCTTTGGATGTTTCGCAAATTGCAAGAATCGAATTTTCTAGCGGAAGATCGCAAACTTTTGATGTAAGCGGAGGAAATAATTCACCTTCAAGTTCTTCTGCAATTGTTTCCTCCGAAATGAAAACCAATACCATTGCTGTACTTCCAGTTCCGTATTTAAATTCAGATACTCAAGAAAGTTCCGAAGACATGGCAAAATTTGCTCAAAATGATCTTTACAACAAATTGTTAGATAAATCTTCAAATATTTTACCGCTTACAGTTCAAGATTTAAGAACAACAAATAGTTTGCTTCATAAAGCCGGAATTGATCATAATAATGTGGATGAAACGCCAATTGAAGATCTCGAAAAAATCTTAGGAGTAGATAATATTGTCGCTGCAAAAGTTTCGTATACTGTGACAACAAATTCTACAGCAACAACTTACAATAGCGGAAATGCAAAAGTAAGCAAAAACGACAAGAAAATTACAACAAACGATGTTTCGACAACAACGGCAAACAATCAGACATTTTACTATTATACCGTTTATTTTGATATGTATAAAAATACGACCAAAATATATTCTCAAACCCGTAAACCATTTTTAGCCATAAAAGACAGCTGGATGGATTCTGTGACGTATTTATTAAAAAGAAGTCCGATTTACGTTAAAAAGTAATTAAAACCTGAAATAAAAATAGTACTAAAAAAATAGAAACAATCACTAAAATCTCTGCACCTTTGTACCTTTGCATCTTTGTAACTTAAAAAAAATGTTTCATTTACTAGATATTATAGGGACAATGGCTTTTGCTATGTCGGGCGCTTTAACAGCAATGCATAAAAAACTAGATCCGTTTGGAGTTTTTATCATTGCGTTTGTAACAGCTGTAGGCGGGGGAACGCTTCGTGATGTTTTAATAGGAAGAACCCCAGTTGGCTGGATGCGCGATATGCAATATGTTTACGTGATTATTTTAGGCTTTTTTCTAGCGATTATTTTTAGAAAAAGATTCGATAAACTTCGAACTTCTCTATTTCTATTTGACACAATCGGACTTGGAGTTTTTACTTTAATTGGTTTAGAAAGAGGAATTTTAACTGGACTTCATCCTGCAATTTGTATTGCTTTAGGAACCATGACAGCTTGTTTTGGCGGCGTAATTCGCGATATTTTATGCAATGAAATTCCGAATGTTTTTAGAGAAGAAATCTACGCTACAATCTGTATTTTAGGCGGAATTGTATTTTTCGGTTTAAGGAAATTAAATTTAAACGATGATGTTTTATATTTAGTTACTTCATTAGTAATCATTATTGTAAGATTGATGGCAGTCAAATACAAATGGCATTTAAAAGCATTTGATCATAAATAAAAACTTGAATGTTTAACATTAGAAAATACCACCAAAACGATTATGCAATCTGGAACGATTTTATCGCTCAAGCCAAAAATGCAACTTTTTTGTTTCATCGCGATTTTATGGAATATCATAAAGATCGTTTTGAAGATTTTTCGCTTTTAATTTTTGAAGACGAAAAACTGCGCGCTATTCTTCCTGCCAATAAAAAAGAAAATGCCGTGTATTCACATCAAGGTTTAACCTACGGCGGGTTGGTGTTTTTATCAAAATTAAAAGCAGAAAAAGTAGAAATAATTTTAGATGAAGTTTTATTTTTTTTGAAAGAAAATCAAGTCGAAACCTTTTATTATAAACCAATTCCTGATTTCTATTTTTTAGAAGGAAATAAAGAAATAGAATTTTTTCTGTTGAAAAGAGGTTCTGTTTTAGAACAAAAAGAAATGAATTTGGCAGTAAATTTGTCAACGACTTTGAAGATTTCAAAAAGTAAAATGAAACACTTCAGACGAATTGAAAATCTAGATTTAGATATCGTAGAAGAACAAGAATTTAATCCGTTTTGGGAAAAAGTTTTAGAACCCAGATTGTTAGAAAAACACAACACAAAACCTGTTCATTCTAAAGAAGAAATGGCACTTTTGCAATCTAAATTCCCTAAAAATATCAAACAATATTCAGCATATAGAAATGACGAAATTATTGCTGGAATCACGATTTTTGAAACCAAAAATGTCATTAAATCACAATATGGAGCAACTTCTAAAACTGGAGAAGAATTTAGAGCTTTAGACTTTTTATTCATCAATCTAATTCATAAATACAAACGAAAAGGAAAACATTTTTTTGATATGGGAATTGTTGGAGAAGATAATGAGTCGGGTTACAATAACGGACTTTTGAACCAAAAAGAAGAATTAGGCTGTACAGTTTACAATCAGGATTTTTATAAAATGGATTTATAATATTAAAAATCATATTTTATATATTCAATATGTCAAACGTTCCGATGGAACGTGAATGCACAATACCATTCAGATCTACCAACGAAACGTTCCTACGGAACGTTAATAGAGATTCACATTCAGATCTACCGACGAAGCGTTCCTATGGAACGAAATTTTAGAAAGAAACAATGTAAGCATAGATTGTTCCGTAGGAACATTTCGTCGGCAGGAATAATGATGTAATATTTCGTTGCTAAAAATTCTAAACTCATGTTATATTTGTTCCGTAGGAACATTTCGTCGGTAGAAAATTTTATACGCATGTAATATAACGTCCCGTAGGGACGTATGATAATTAACGAAATGTTCAATACATTTATGTCGTTAAAAGAATTGAAACAAAAAAACAATGATAATAACATTTCTAGACCTAAAAAAAATAAATGAACCCTATGAAACTGCTTTTCAGGAAAAACTGAAATCGGTTTTACAAAACGGTTGGTATATTTTAGGAAAAGAACTGGAAACATTCGAAAAATCTTTCGCTCAATATTGTGATAAAAAATATTGCATTGGAGTAGGAAATGGTCTCGATGCTTTGATTCTCATTTTTAAAAGCTACATCGAACTCGGAAAACTCAAAAAAGGAGATGAAGTAATTGTTCCGGCAAATACATATATCGCAAGTATTTTAGCAATTTTGCAATCCGATTTAATTCCAGTTTTGATTGAGCCAAGATTAGAAACCTACAATATAAATCCAGATTTAATTAAGGAAAAAATCACTTCAAAAACTAAAGCCATTTTGTCCGTTCATTTATACGGACAATTAGCCGAAATGGATAAAATAAATCAAATTGCAGAAAAATATAATTTAGTTGTTGTAGAAGATTGCGCACAATCGCACGGAGCAATTAACAATCAGCAATTAACAATCAATAATTTAAAATCAGCGTCTGCATACAGCTTTTATCCAGGAAAAAATTTGGGTTGTTTAGGAGACGGCGGCGCTATTACAACAAATGATGCTGAACTGGCAAAAGTGCTTTTTTCGCTTCGAAATTATGGTTCAGAAAAAAAATATCATAATGAATATATTGGCGTAAATTCAAGGTTAGACGAATTACAAGCAGGTTTTTTAAATTTGAAATTACCGAATTTAAATGCCGATAATGAAAACCGAAGAAACGTCGCCAAACGTTATTTATCAGAAATTAAAAACGATAAAATAATCTTGCCATTTTGGGATTTTTCAAATAATCATGTTTTTCATTTGTTTGTTATTCGAACAGAAAATCGAGAAAAATTGCAAGAATATTTAACTGCAAATAATATTCAAACAGTAATTCATTATCCAATTCCGCCGCATAAACAAAAAGCTTTTTCAGAGTGGAACAATTTGTCTTTTCCAATTACCGAAAAAATTCATAATGAAGTTTTAAGTTTGCCTATAAGTCCGATTTTAACTGACGAAGAAATCGATTTTATTATTGAAATTTTAAATCAATATTAAATTGAATTTCTATAGAAAAATAATTCAAACGAGTTTGTTTAAGATCACTTCTTTAAACAGTTTCAGCGTTGTTTTAAAAATCGGAATCGGTTTAATTACGTCAAAAATATTAGCAATTTTCGTTGGTCCAAGCGGAATGGCTTTGGTTGGAAATCTTCGTAATTTCTTAACTTCATTAGAAAATATTTCGACTTTAGGTTTTCAAAACGGAATCGTAAAATATGCCGCCGAAAACGAAAAAAATAAAAACGAACTTCAAAAAATAATTTCTACCGTTTTTATCAGCTTGCTTTTTGTCGCACTACTTTTAAGTGGAATTTTATTCTTTACCGCTTCTTTTTGGAACGAGAAAATCTTTGGAAATAATACCGAATATTTACTGATTTTCAAAGTTCTAGCATTCGTTTTACCAACTTACGGACTTTCTATTTTTTTAATCGCAGTAATTAATGGTTTAGGAAAATTTCAAAAAGTAATTTGGATTAATATTATTGGAAATATCATAGGTTTGCTAACTTCCATTTTCCTGATTTTACAATTCAAAACTACTGGCGCTTTATTGGCAATTGTAATCGCGCCGAGTTTATTGTTTTTTGTGACTTTTTATTTAGTTCAAAAAGAAATTCAATTTCTTCAACTGATAAAATTTAAGTTATTTGATTTTAAAATTGTAAAAAATCTTTCTTCTTATTCCTTAATGGCACTGGTTTCATCCGTTTTTGGACCTTTTGTATTTCTTGCCATTCGAAATCATATTATTCAGGATTTAGGAATAGAACAAGCTGGATATTGGGAAACTATGACACGAATTTCGACTTATTATTTACTATTTGTCAGTAGCATTTTAAGTGTTTATTTCCTTCCGAAATTGTCCAAAGCCCAAAATAATAAGGAAACGAAAACTGTTTTTTGGCAGTATTATAAATTTATTCTTCCTGTTTTTGTTTTAGGTTTAACGGTACTTTATTTTGCACGATTTTTTATTGTTCAGTTACTTTTTACAAAAGAATTTTTACCCGTAACCGATTTGTTTTTCTGGCAGTTTTTGGGAGATGTTTTTAAAGTTTGCGCACTGATTTTAGGTTTTCAGTTCTTTGCAAAAAAAATGACTTCAGCCTTTATTATTACCGAATTATTTTCGCTTTTTGTTTTGTATTTTGCGAGTTTATATTGTATGAAACTATTTCAGATTGAAGGCGTTGTAATGGCGTATGCTTTTCAGAATTTTATTTATATGGTAATTTTGGTGGTTTATTTTAGAAAAAGTTTATTTTAATTTTCAGCCCATTTCTGAATATACTTTTCTGCAATTTTAATGTAATGGTGATTTTCTTCAATAAAAGCTCTCGCACGCTTTCCGATTGCGATAATTTCTTCTGGATTTTCAATTAAAAAAGACAATTCATTTACCAAATAATTTACGTCTGGAATTGCGTTTATGCAGACATTTTCTGAAAGCTTATAATGTTCCTCAAATTCTTTTTCAGCGCCTGTAAAAACCACTTTTCTTTTTGCCATGGCTTCAAGAGCATTGTAACCTTGATCGTAAGCATAAATCTGATCCAATAAAATATGACAGCTGTTGTACAAATTAATATATTCGGCATAAGGGACGCTTCGAACCGTAATAATTTCAACTTTTGAAGGAAATTTTGCTTCAATTATTTCCAAGGCTTTTTCAAAATAATCATTTCCTTTTTTTAAATAATTATCATTGTTAATGCCATGAAAAATGATGATTTTATCTGTTGTTTTTAAAGGTTGAAAAGTTAGTTTTTCAGTATTTATCGGGTTCGGAATCAATCCTAAATATTTCTGATTTCCTTGAAGTGGAAGATGATAATCAAAATCAGAAGCGATAATGCCGCGACAATTTTCATAGATAAATTGATGTAATTTGAAAAAAGCTTTTTCTCTGAATTTTAAAACATTTCCAAATGATTTTCGGTCAATTTTATGATTTAGATATAACGGAATTACAGATTTAAAATCGGGATTTTCAAAGCAGTATTTCACATTCAGATAATCGTAACCGCAACTTAATAAGTATAATTTTTTATTATTTTTTGAAAGATGCGAAATGATTTTTTTTTCAAAACTTGGCGCGCATTGAAAGCTGTTTTCGTTAATCAATTGTACAACGTCAAAACCAGAACATTGATTTTTGAATTTTAGAAATTGACAATAAATTAAGTAAGAACTGATGTCAAATCCAGAAATTTTATAAATAGCAATTTTTATTTTTTTAAGTAAACCCGAATCCCATTTTTTTTGAATAGGAAAATCAACAGGAAAATTTTTAAAACCGTCGTTCAGACCAATTATTAAAACTTCATGCCCCAAAGCCTTTAGACCTTCTTTTAAAGAATTGTGCAAATGGCTGTATTCGCCTACCAATAAAATTTTCATTTATATGTATATTTGACAAATATATTTACTTTTTTGGTCAAAAACATGAATAAACAGAAAGTTGCGATTGTTTCAAATTCTTTAGGAAAAGGAGGAGCAGAGCGTTTTGCAGCTTTACTAACTTTTATGTTAGAAAATTCAGGATTTGAAGTTCATTCCATTATCGTAAATAATGCCGTAGATTATTTATATACAGGAACTTTATTCAATTTAGAAAAAGAAAGTTCCAATTCATTTTCTTTCTATAGAAAAATCAAAAAAGGCATTTTATTGCGTCGATATTTAGTGGAAAATAATATCGATATTATAATCGACAGCAGATCTAGAAATGTTTTGTTAAGAGAATTAATCACGAGATTTATTTATCGAAATTCAAAAATCTATTATATCGTTCACAGTTACAATTTTAAGAATTATTTTCCTGCTTCAAAATTTTGGGCAAGAATGATTTATAAAAATGTTGAGGCTTTAATTTGTGTATCAAAAGCAATTGAAGAAAAAGTGAATTTTTTATTTGAATTGAAAAATACCGAAACAATTTACAATCCGTATTTTATTGATAATGAAGAACTGGCAAAAGTTTCAGAAACCCAAAAAGTGATTTTATATTTTGGAAGATTTGATGAAAAAGTAAAAAACTTCACTTTATTGCTAGAAGCTTTTTCCCAATCTGAAGTTTTTCTTAAAGGATATCAGCTTCATTTAATGGGAAATGGAAATGATTTAAACTTCATTCAACAAAAAATAAAAGCATTGAATTTGAATAATTATGTTGAAATTTTTCCTTTCAAACAAAATCCTTTTGATGAAGTTAGAAAAGCTAAATTTACGATTCTGACCAGTAATTACGAAGGTTTTCCAATGTCAATTGTAGAATCTCTAGCTTTAGGAACGCCTGTGGTTTCGGTCGATTGCAATTCTGGACCAAGAGAAATTATTCAAAATGAATTTAATGGATTATTAGTCCAAAATCATAATATACAAGCTTTAGCAGAAGCCATAAATCGATTTGCAGATGATGACAAATTATATGATTTTTGTAAAAAGAATACAGCAGAAAGCGTAAAACATCTGTCTCTAAAAAATATATCTGAACAATGGAAAAATCTTCTTACGAATCAAAAATGACGAATATTTCAGATGTTCGATTAATCGAAATTCCTAAAATTCAGGATCGAAGAGGGAATCTTTCGGTTGTTGAAGGAGATACAATTCCGTTTGTTTCGCAAAGAGTTTATTATTTATATGATGTTCCGAGCGGCAGTAAAAGAGGCGGACATGCGCACAAGGAGCAGCAGCAATTTTTAATCGCTTTAAGCGGTAGTTTTGATGTGATTCTAAAAGATGGAAAAAATAAAAAAACGATTACGTTAAACAGACCCAATCTTGGACTTCTTATTGTTCCGGGTATTTGGAGGGAAATTGAAAATTTCTCATCAGGAAGCGTTTGTTTGGTTTTGTCTTCAAATCAATTTAGCGAAGAAGATTATATTCGAGAATTCAAAAAATTTAAACTATTTAAAAACGGTTGAACCAAATCCTAAATTGGCTAAAAAGGTTTTAAACGAAATTAAGAATCGCAAAAAAGATGCTGGAAGTTGCAATAGGATTCTTTTTTTTAAGCTAAAATTCTTCAAATCTATTGAATTGGAATATTTTATAAAAAGCTCATTTTCTCCAGCTAATTTGCTTTTTATGGAAAGTGAAAAACGATTTAAATCCAGAAACTTTTTTAAATCTAAATTGGTTTTTTCCACTTCTTCAAATTTCGAAAAATCCATTTTTTCTTTAATGAATTTAGTGTTTTTGGATAGGCTTTTGGAATCGTAAATATAACGAGCTAAGATTTTCCAAGAAAAAACAACTGGATAAATAAGTCCCATTCTAATCCATAAATCGGTGTCTTGACCGCTTTTTATTCTAGTGTCAAAGTTTCCAATTGCTTCAAAAACAGATTTATGAAAAACGGCGCAAGAAGTGCAGAGAACGGTTTCTTTTAAACTCGCTTTGAAATAATTTACAATTTCAAAATCCTCATTTGTTTTTGAAATGGAATATTGGGCGGGAATTGTTTTTTTTGAAGTATCAAATTCAATCGCTGCAGAAAAAACTTTTTGATCTGAAACTTTAGAAATAAGATCAAACATGGTTTCTAAAAACGTTGGATACCAATAATCGTCTGCGTCAAGAAACGTTAAAAAATCAGCGTTTGCTTTTTCTATTCCGTAGTTTCGAGCCGTCGAAGCGCCTTCATTTTTTTTACTGAAATAATGAATTCTAGAATCTTTAAATTGCAGTAATTTTTCTTCGCTTTTGTCTGTAGATCCGTCGTTTACTATAATAATTTCAAAATCCTGAAAACTTTGATCTAAAATACTTTGTATCGTATTTTCGATAAAGTTTTCTTTGTTGTAAAGCGGAATTATTACAGAAAAAAAAGCCATTTATTTTGATTTTAAAAAACAGTAATAACCTAATTTATAAATGTCAAACAAAAAAAGGGAAGGTTTTTGTGAAAGTAAATTTCGCTCGATTTTTTGTTCTGATTTTTTGAAAATAAAATTAAAAACAGAAATCAGTTTAAATCTTCGCAAGAAATCAAATGAAGCAATAATTTTACTTTGATCTTTTGATATTTTATTAGCGGTATTTAAAAAAACTAGATTTTCTAAAGCCGTTTTTGTTTTGCTCAAAAATAAACTGGAATTTTCTAAATTAAGATGAAAAACAGGATTTTCAATTTGCTTAATTTCAATACGATTTGATTTTAAAATAGAGAAAAAAAGCAAATCTTCATAACCGTATTTCGTTAATGTTTCATCAAAAGGAAACTGAATTAAGATTTCTTTTTTGATTAATAAATTAGAAACTAAAGCGAAATCAGGCGCGTTTTTATTTCGTTCAAACAACGTTAAAGCTTCTCTTTTTTTGCCGTAAATCCAGCGTAGGAGCAATTCTTTTTTGGGTGTTTGGGTTTCGTATAAAAGTCCGCCAAAAACAACTTTTTTGTTTGTTTCTGATATATAATTTGAAATGAAATTATCATGAACAGGAATTACATCAGCATCCAAAAAAAGAAGATTTTCATAAACTGCTTTTTTCGCCAATAAATTCCGAATTGCGCTTCTTCCGATATTTTTTTCTAAAACAACAAACGAACAATTTTCAAACTGATTAATTTCTTGATTTTCTGCCACAAAAAGAGCTGAAGCATCATCATAACAAAGAATTTCAAAGTTAATTCCACATGCATTACACTGTTTTTCAATTTCGCTTACAATCGGTAAAACAGCATAATTATAAACAGGAATTAAAATGGAAAGCATTACACGCTTTTTTGCACCACTTCGAAGATTCTTTCGTCTTCACATTTTAAAGTTTTAGAAGGGAATTTCATCAATAAAGCATAATCATGCGTTGCCATAATAACTGTTTTTCCGGCTGCGTTGATTGCTTTTAAAACTTCTAAAACCTCAGAACTAGTCTGCGGGTCAAGGTTTCCAGTTGGTTCGTCTGCCAAGATAAATTCTGGATCGTTAAGAAGTGCTCTTGCAATGGCAACTCGCTGCTGTTCTCCTCCAGAAAGTTGGTGAGGCATTTTATTTACGAAGTCTTTCATGCCAACTTTATCCAAAACTTCATCAATTTTATGATGCATTGCGTCTTTTTCGTGCCAGCCAGTAGCTCTTAAAACAAAAAGCATATTGTCTTTGATGGAACGGTCTGGAAGCAATTTAAAATCTTGAAAAACAATTCCGATTTTACGTCTCAAAAACGGAATATCATTTTCTTTTATCGTTGCCAAATCAAATTCTACGATATGTCCTTCACCTTCAACTAATGGTAAATCAGCGTATAAAGTTTTTAGAAAACTACTTTTTCCAGAACCTGTTTTTCCGATGATGTAAATAAATTCACCGTGATTAACATCTAAATTAATATGAGATATAATTTTTCTTCCTTCTTGGTATATAGTTACTTCTTTAAGAGACAGTACGGTTTGTGACATAATAAATTGATTTGAATGGTAAAAGTAATAAGATAACGTTTGGATTCAAAATAAATTTGAAAAATTAAACCATATAAGTTATATAAGTCCATTTTAAATAATTATGAGTTAAGTTTTCCAACTTATAATACCTTATACGCCTTATATGGTTTTTAAATTTATTTATTTTTTGAAAGTTTGAGAACCAATAATTTGAAGTTTGCCAAACCAAAAAATCACAGCTATTTGATAATTTGTTCATAATAAAACTGCGAAACGTTTCGTTATAAACCGTATAAAATGATACATTTGAATACTAAATATTTTGAAAATGCGTAAACTTTCCTGGTTCTTTTTATTCCAAATTATCCTTATTTCGACCACAGTTTCGGCACAAAAATCAGCTATATATACTTACGATTTAAAGGATTTTGACAAAGCACTGGCTTTATATAATGACAAACAATATGCTTCGGCACAGCTTATTTTTGAAAAGGTAAAAAATAATGCGACGACAGAAGAAATTCAGTCTGATTGTGCGTATTATATTGCCAATTGCGCCATAAGAACCAACAAAGCAAATGCCGATGCTTTAGTAGAAAAATTCGTGAACGATTACCCAACGAGTACGAAACAAAATCAGGCTTATATTGAAGCTGCGCAATATTTTTTCGAACAAGGAAATTACCCGAAAGCATTGCTTTGGTTTGATAAAGTAGACGAAAGTTATATGAGCAAATCAGAGTCTGATAAGTTCAATTTCATGAAAGGCTACAGCTATTTTAATGCTAAAAAGAAAAAAGAAGCGACCAATTATTTTAATAAAGTGGTAAATTCTAAAGAATATGGTTCGCAAGCCAAATATTATTTAGGATTTATGGCGTATGAAGGCGACGATTATAAAGAAGCAACCAAATATTTTGACGAAGTTTCGGGCGAAGAAAAATACAAAGAAAAGCTTTCGTATTATCAAGCTGATATGAATTTCAAGCTAGGAAATTTTCAAAAAGCAATTGATTTGGGGCAAGTTGCGATGAGCAAATCAAACGATATTGAAAAATCTGAACTGAATAAAATTATTGGAGAAAGTTATTTTAATTTGAAACAATACGGAAAAGCAATTCCGTTTTTGGAGCAATATGCAGGTAAAAAAGGAAAGTGGAATAATACCGATTTTTATCAGTTAGGTTATGCTTATTATGAGCAGAAAAACTACGAAAAAGCCATTTCTCAATTCAATAAAATTATTGAAGGAAAAGATTTTGTGGCACAAAATGCATATTACCATTTAGGTTTAAGTTACTTGAATATTGGTAAAAAGCAAGAAGCTTTAAACGCTTTTAAAAATGCGTCTGAAATGGATTTCAACGCGCAAATTCAAGAAGACGCGGCTTTAAATTACGCAAAATTAAGTTATGATATTGGAAATGCTTACCAAGCTGTTCCTGGAATTTTATTGGATTTCTTGAAAAAATATCCAAACAATTCAAGTCGTGCAGAAGTAGAAAAATTATTGGTTGACTCTTATATTTCTTCTAAAAACTACAAAGAAGCTTTGGTTTTATTAGAAAAAAATAGAACTGCAGAAAACAAAGCGGCATACCAAAAAGTACTTTTTTACCGCGGATTAGAATTGTATAATGAATCGAATTATCAAGAAGCGGGTAAATTATTTAAAAGTGCTATAAGCGAACAAAAAACTCCTGAATTTACTGCACGCGCCACTTTTTGGAAAGCAGAAACAGAATATCTAAACGACGATATGCAAAATGCTTTATTGACTTACAAGCAATTTGCAGGAATGGCGGCCGCAAAATCTACAGACGAATATAAAAACATCAATTATAATATTGGTTACACGTATTTTAAATTGAAAGAATACGATCAAGCTGGAAATTCTTTTCAAGCTCAGATTGACAATTCTCCTTCGGATAAAGTTCGTTTAAACGATTCTTATTTGCGTTTGGGAGATTGCCGTTTTGTGACTTCAAAATACAGCGCAGCAAATGAAGCATACGCAAAAGCAATCGCAGCAAAAGGTGTAGATGCAGATTATGCGCAATTTCAAAAAGCACTTTCTTATGGATTTATGTCTAAAAACGATAAGAAAATCGAGGAACTGAATAATTTTCTTCAGATGTACAAAAAGTCGTCTTATCGTGACGATGCTATGTTTGAATTAGGAAATACGTATGTTGCCGAAAAGAAAAATGATCAGGCGGTAAAAGCTTACGACCAATTGATTTCTGAATTTAAAAATGGTTCATTTACTTCAAAAGCAATCTTAAAACAAGGTTTGATTTATTATAATTCTGATCGTGATCAGCAGGCTTTAACTAAATTTAAAAAAGTGGCTGCTGAATTTCCAAAAACGCCAGAAGCTTTAGAAGCAGTTGCTACAGCGAGATTGATTTATGTTGATTCTGGAAAAGTAGATGAATATGCAACTTGGGTTAGAACCTTAGATTTTGTTGCCGTTACCGATGCAGAATTGGATAATGATACTTACGATGCAGCTTTCAAACAATACAATCAAAATAATTCAAAACAAGCGATTACAGGTTTTGCAGGTTATATTGCAAAGTTCCCGAACGGAATGCATGCTTTGGAGTCTAATTTTTATTTAGCGCAACTTACTTACGCTGAAGGTTCCGAAACTAAATCTATTGCGAATTACCAATTTGTGATCGATCAGCCAAGAAACGAATTTACAGAACAAGCTTTAAACAGATTGGCTCAGATTTATTTGAAAGCAAAAGATTGTGATAAAGCAATTCCTGTTTTAACACGTTTGGGTAACGAGGCAGATTTTCCTCAAAACAAAAACTTTGCGCAAGCGAATTTGATGAAATGTTATTATGACAAAAAAGATTATGATAATTCGGTTATTGCTGCAGATAAAGTTTTAGAAAATCCAAAAGCAGATGCTGGCGTAAAAGCCGATGCACAAATTATTGTAGCGCGTGCTGCAATGCAAACCGGAGATGAAGATAAAGCAAAAGCAGCTTACGCAAAATTAGCGACAACTTCTAAAGGAGAATTAGCAGCCGAGGCTTTGTATTATGATGCTTACTTTAAAACAAAAGAAGGAAGATTTGATGCATCGAATACTGCAGTTCAGAAATTGGCAAAAAGCTATTCTGCTTACAAATATTACGGAGCAAAAGGTTTGGTTTTAATGGCTAAAAATTTCTACGGATTAAAAGATAGTTACCAAGCAACGTATATTTTAGATAACGTAATTAACAATTTTACCGATTATCCAGATGTAGTTGAAGAAGCGAAAAAAGAATTGAGCGATATAAAATCGGAAGAATCAAAAACGAATTCGTCGATTAATAAATAAGAAAGAGGTAAGAAGCAAGAAACAAGAAGCAAGATTGGAAAGTCTTTTCTCTTTCATCTTGGTTCTATTCTCTAAACAAAAAAGAAAGAAATGAGTTTACCTTTTTATATAGTTGATGTTTTTGCGGATAAAAAATATGCTGGAAATCAGTTAGCGGTTTTTTTAGATGCTGAAAATTTAAGTTCGGAAGAAATGCAGCAAATTGCTCGCGAAATTAATTTTGCAGAAAGCACATTTGTTACCAAACTGGACAAAGAAAATAACAAAGTGGAGATTAGAATTTTTACTCCAGCTCAAGAAATGCAATTTGCAGGACATCCGATAATTGGAACTTCTTGGGTTTTGATGAATAAGATTTTTGAGAATGCTCCAACTGAAATTAAGTTGAATGTTCCAATCGGACCAATTGCAATTCATCAGGCAGAAGATTTGATTTGGCTGAAAGCAGCGCAACCAAAATTTTGGGATATTTTCTCGAAAGAAGATTTTACATTGTTTTCTAATTTAACAGTTAGCGATTTTGAAAATCAGTTTCCAATTCAGGAAATTTCAACCGGAAGCGCATTTGTTATGGTTCCGTTGAGCAGTAAAAGAGCTTTAGAAAATCTAGTTGTAGATAAAGATAAAGCCGATCAATGGATGAGACGAAATTGCAAAACCGATCACCGAGGTTTGTATTTTTATTATTTTGAAGGTACAAAAGTAATGAGTCGATTATTGTATGTAGAACATAATCAGTTGTTAGAAGATGCAGCAACAGGAAGCGCGAGTACTTGTCTGCAAGCCTCTTTGCTGAAATATAATACAAAAGAAGTAGAGCTTATTAATTATCAAGGAGATTATATTAACAGACCGTCACAAATTTATTTCAAAGGAAAATTAGAAGGCGATCAGTTTGATATTAAAATTGGAGGAAAAGCTCAGTTTGTTGCCAAAGGCGAATGGGAAGCTTAGATTTTAGAGAATAGAAGCAAGAACAAAGAGTCAAGATATTAGTAATAGAATAAAAAAATGTAGAGAAAAATTAAAGATAAAAGAAGTCTTTCTTCTTGGTTCTTTTTTCTATTCTCTTAAAAGAAAGAAATATGAAATTAAACTGCCGACATAAAATCATCATTTTGTTAGTGTTATTTGCTGCTCAGTTTTCGTTTGCACAAAAGAAAAATGAAAGTATCGGAACCGAAACAGTAAACGTTGTAAAACCGTATTCGCCAACTATTTCAGATGCTTTTAAAGTAAAAGAAACGCCTTCGCTTGACGACAGTGGAAATCAGCCAAAAGAAGTGATCAAGTATAGTATTTTATCTGTTCCTGTGGCGTCGACTTTTACTCCTTCTAAAGGAAAAGCAGAAGGCGTAGAAAAAGCTAAAAAAGAAAGATTGTTTAATAATTATGCCACTTTAGGACTTGGAAATTACAGTACTTTAAATGCAGAATTGTTTGTAAATCAGGATTTAGGAAATAACGATTATGTAGCAGGAATTTTTCGTCATCATTCTTCGCAAGGCGGAATTAAAGATGTTGAATTAAATGATGAATTTTACGATACAGCAATTAATATCGGTTACGGTCAAAATAATAGAGATAATAATTGGAATGTTGATTTAGGATATCAAAACCAGATTTACAATTGGTACGGACTTCCGTCAGATTTTGGATCTACAATTCCAAATGAGCGTTATGATTTAATAAATAGCATTAATCCAGACCATTCTTATAATACGATTTGGCTTGGAGGAAATGCAGAATTTACAGAAAGTATATTTAGTAAACTTTCGGCAAAATTTACGCATTTTTCAGATAGTTACTCTTCTTCAGAAAATAGATTTTTTGTAAAACCGACTTTTACAGTTGATATAATGGATCAGGCAATTAAAACAAATGTAATTGTAGATCATGTAAGCGGTTCTTTCGAAAATAATTATTTGCGTGACAATATTGAACCAGTAAAATATAGTTTTACAAATGTTGGAATTGAACCAAGTTTTGTAATCAACGAAAATGATTGGACTTTAGAATTGGGAGCTGGAGTTTTTTACAGCGCAGATTCTGAAAACAGCGGAAACAAATTTTATTTATATCCAAAAGTAAATGCGTCTTATAAATTGGTTGGCGATTTAATGATTTTTTACACGGGAGTAAATGGAGGTTTAAATCAAAATTCGTACGCTGATTTTGTGACAGAAAATCCGTTTTTATCACCGACTTTAAATATGCGTCCGTCTAGTACACAATATAATGTGTTTGCTGGTTTGAAAGGAAAATTGGCTAATAATGTAAATTATAATGTAACAGGTTCTTATTTGAATGAAAAAGACAAAGCATTATTTAAAGCAAATGATTACACAGAAGTAGTTACAAATGAAGATTATGCTTTCGGAAATTCATTTGGAGTTGTTTATGAAGATATTAGAACATTACGTTTTTACGCAGAATTGAAAGCTGATTTTTCTCAAAATGTAACATTCGGAATCAACGGGACATTCAATAGTTATAATACGGATAACGTAGTGGAAGCATGGAATTTGCCAACAATGAAATTAAGTTCAACTTTAGACGTTAATATAACTAAGCAATGGTATGCTGGATTGAATGTGTTTTATGTAGGTGAAAGAAAAGATATGCAGTCTAATACATCTCTAGGATTAAATTCGGAACCAATAACTCTAAAAAGTTATTTTGATGCCAATGCACATTTAGGATATAAATTCAGCGAACGTTTAACGTTTTTCTTGAAATTAAATAATATTGGAAATCAAGCTTACGAAAAATGGTTAAATTATCCTGTACAAGGATTCCAAGTTTTAGGAGGCGCAAATTATAAATTTGATTTTTAAAACATAGCCACAAAGACACCAAGGCACAAAAATTATATATAATATAAAAGTGCCTTTTTTTTTCAGCCATGAACTCATGAATTTTTTGGAGTAGATTCGTGAATTCGTGGCTGTTTTTTTTTATAAAGGAAAAAACCTTTGCATCTTTGTAGCTTACAACCTCAGTATCTCAAAAGAAATGACTTTTAAAGAAAAAATATATTCTCATTATACACAAATGGTTCAAGATAGAATTGATGTTTTTAAAGACATGATTACAAACTTGACCGAAGATTCTAAAAACGATGCCAAAGGTTCTGCCGGAGACAAACATGAAACGGCTTTGTCGATGATGCATATCGAACAGGAAAAATTGACGACTAAACTCAAAGAGGCAATTGCACAAATCGCTATTTTGGATAAAATTGATCCGGCAAAATCAACAGAAAATATCATTTTAGGAAGTTTGGTTAAAGCAAACGGAATCTATTTGTATGTGAGCGTCGCACTTCCTAAAATTGCAATCGACGGAATTAATGTTATTGCACTTTCTCCGCAATCTCCGCTTGGAAATCATTTAATGGGAAATAAGGTTGGGTTTCAGTTTGAGATAAATAAGACGCATTATACTATTGAAAGCGTTGAATAACCTTTTTTAAGTTTACGAAGAACTTTGTCAAAGTTTAAAACTTTGACAAAGTTGAATTGCCGCAAAGATTGTCATTTCTAATTCCTTGGAATGACAAAATTGAGTAAAGAATAATTTTTGAACAGCTTTTGCTATTGAGTTTGTGAAACTTTCAATGAATTTTTAAAATCTCAAAATTTAATTCAAAAAACCATATCAAACTTTCAATTTTAAAGTGTTTTTTGGTTCCAAATTAAAATTTTCAAGTTTCGAGCTTATTTTTACTTCTAAATTTTACATTTTATATGTAAAATTAAAATTATGGTTATAATTTGTAATTGAAATTAATATTTATGTTTTTCAATTGTAACTAATACTTCATCTTTGCCTTGTCAAATTAAAATTATAAAATAAAAATATAGAATATTATGTGTGGAATTGTATGTGCCTTTGATCTAAAACAAAAAGCCGAAGCGTTAAGACCTCAAGTATTAGAAATGTCAAAAATCATTCGTCACCGCGGACCAGACTGGAGCGGAATTTACAGCAATGATAAAGCAATTCTTTCTCACGAGCGTTTGGCAATTGTAGATCCAGCTTCAGGAAAACAACCTTTATTTACAGAAGATAAAAAATTGGTTTTGGCTGCAAATGGTGAGATTTACAATCACAGAGAATTGCGTAAACAATTTGACGGAAAATATAACTTTCAAACAGAAAGTGACTGCGAAGTTATTTTAGCTTTATATAAAGAAAAAGGAGTAAGCTTTGTTGATGAATTAAACGGAATCTTCGGATTTGCAATTTATGATGTTGATAAAGATGAGTATTTCGTAGCTCGTGACCACATGGGAATTATTCCATTGTATATTGGATGGGATCAACACGGAACTTTCTACGTTGCTTCAGAATTAAAAGCTTTAGAAGGATATTGTACAAAAATTGAGTTGTTTCCTCCAGGACATTATTTATCAAGCAAAGACGGAGAATTTGTACAATGGTACAAAAGAGACTGGGTTGATTATGATGCGGTTAAAGACAACGAAACTAGTATTCCAGAAATCAAAAAAGCTTTGGAAGCAGCGGTTCACAGACAATTAATGAGTGATGTTCCTTACGGAGTTTTACTTTCTGGAGGTTTAGATTCGTCTATTACTTCGGCGGTAGCTAAGAAATTTGCTCAAAAACGTATTGAATCAGATGATACTACAGATGCTTGGTATCCGCAATTGCACTCTTTCTCAGTTGGTTTAGAAGGTTCTCCTGATTTAGCAGCGGCAAGAAAAGTGGCAGATCATATTGGAACTATTCACCACGAAATTAAATTCACCATTCAAGAAGGTTTAGATGCTGTTCGTGATGTAATTTACAACCTAGAAACTTACGATGTAACAACAGTAAGAGCTTCAACTCCAATGTGGTTAATGGCGAGAGTTATTAAATCAATGGGAATCAAAATGGTACTTTCTGGTGAAGGTGCAGATGAATTATTTGGAGGATATTTATATTTCCACAAAGCGCCAAATGCTAGAGAATTTCACGAAGAAAACGTTCGTAAATTAGGAAAACTTCATATGTACGACTGTTTACGTGCAAACAAAAGTTTAGCAGCTTGGGGAATCGAAGGTCGTGTTCCGTTCTTAGATAAAGAATTTATGGATGTTGCGATGCGTATTAACCCTCAAGATAAAATGATCAACAAAGAACATCCGATGGAAAAATGGGTTGTTCGTAAAGCTTTTGAAGATATGCTTCCAGAAAGTGTAGCTTGGAGACAAAAAGAACAATTTTCTGATGGAGTAGGATACAGCTGGATCGATACTTTAAAAGAAGTAGTAGGAAGAGAAGTTTCAGATGAGCAATTGGCAAACGCGAGATTTAAATTCCCGTTACAAACGCCAACTTCTAAAGAGGAATATTACTATCGTTCAATCTTTACAGAACACTTCCCAAGTGATGCCGCAGCATTATGTGTGCCTCAGGAAGCAAGTGTTGCTTGTAGTACAAAAATCGCTTTAGAGTGGGATGAGGCGTTCAAAAACATGAACGATCCATCTGGTAGAGCCGTGGCAAGTGTTCACGATGACGCCTACGCTAAAGCATAAAAACGAGTTTAATTTTTAGAATTAGTATATTATATTGTGGAAAAACGTTCTCTTTGCGGAGGACGTTTTTCTTGTCTTAGAATGTCAAAATCTATAATTTCAGCACTTTATAAAATGTTGTTATTCATTATTTAACTTTCTTTTAATATATTTGAAACCCGCATTATTATCGTTAAAATCGAAATGTTTTAATGATTTTAGTAGCGCAAAGCAAAAATTAATATTTAGATTTGCTTTCAATGAAAAATTTTAATGATTTTTTAATGTTCAATTTAAATTTGAACTGGACTGGAAATACAATAATAAAATAAAAAATTATGTCTGGATTATTAGCCGTAATTGGTAAAGGAAAAGCCCCACAATTAGTAAAAGAACTTTCAGAAAGAATGTCGCATCGCGGTCCTGATGAAAGTGATATTCATATCATGGAAAACGGAAGTGTGCTTTGTCACGAAAGTTTATCTATTATTGATCTTAATTCGGGTAAACAGCCAATTCAAGGAACTAATAAAGCTTGGATGATTCATGATGGTGAAATTTATAATTATAAAGAACTGAAAGAAAAGGTTTTAAAACATCATACGTTTAGAACAGCCTCAGATTCTGAAGTAATTGTGCATCTTTATGAGGAATTCGGATATGATTTCTGTAATAAACTAGATGGTGATTTTGCATTTGTTGTAATCGATGGAGATAAATACATTGCAGGTCGTGATCCAATTGGTGTAAAACCTTTATATTATGGTTTAGATGAAAGAGGAAGAATTTATTTTTCATCAGAAATGAAATCTATTGCTGATCAATGTAAATCATTTTCGACATTTCCTCCAGGACATTATTATACAGCAAAAACTGGTTTTGTAAAATACTATCATCCAGAATATGAAGATCATAAAAATGCAAACCAAACTCTGGATTTAAGTTTAATACGCGAAAGTTTAGTTGAAGCAACTCGTAAGCGTTTATTGGCAGAAGTTCCTTTGGGAGTAGTTTTGTCAGGAGGTTTAGATACTTCTTTAATTTCTGCGATTACGTCAAGATTGCTAAAAGAAAAAGGGCAAAAAGTTCATTCGTTTTCTATCGGATTAGATGCTAATGCGCCAGACAATATTTCAGCAAGAAAAGCGGCAGAATTTTTAGGGACAGAACATCACGAAATTCATTTTTCTGTTGAAGAAGGAGTTCAAATTTTAGAAAAAGTAATTTATCACATAGAAACATATGATATTATTTCTGTTCGATCTGGAGTTCCTATGTATTTGTTGTCGAAAGCAATTGCTGATCAAGGAATAAAAGTTGTTTTATCTGGAGAAGGCGCAGACGAAGTTTTTGGAGGACATTTGTATTTTAGAAATGCACCTACAGAAGAAGAATTTCAAGATGAAACCATCGAAAGAGTTCAGAAGTTATTTACGGCAGATTTACTTCGTGCAGATAAAACAACAATGGCGCACGGTTTAGAAGTGAGATTTCCTTTCTTGGATACCGAATTTTTAGATACAACGATTAGAATTAAAACCGAAGAAAAACAACCGAAGACGTACGACGGAATTGAAAAATATATTTTAAGAAAAGCTTTCGATGTTCCTGAAGATCAATATTTGCCTTCTGATGTTTTATGGCGCCAGAAAGAACAATTTTCGGACGGAGTTGGATACAATTGGGTTGATGAATTGATTGAATATTGTGCTACGCAAGTAACTGACGAGCAATTGGCGGGTGCAAGTGCAGAATTTCCATATAATTCTCCAACAACAAAAGAAGCTTATTTATACAGATCAATTTTTCATAAATATTATCCGCAAGTAAGTGCCGCGCAAACCGTTAGAAAATGGATTCCGAAATGGCAAGAAAATCTTGATCCAAGCGGAAGAGCAAATGCAGCCCACTTAAATGGAAATTTTGAAAGTGTAAAATCTGAAATTCCAGCTTAAAACTGACCTTTATAAAAGAAAAACCGAAACGATATGTAATGTATAGTTTCGGTTTTTCTTTTTTGTGTTTTTTGTAAAATCGCGATGATTTTTTTACGTCTTTCCGTAAAATATTAAAAGTTAGTTAATAAGATTTTTCTGTTTAGGAAAAATACTATATTTGATCGCAAAGGAATATTTTAATTTCTAATCCATACAAACAAAATCTATGAGAAAACTAGTACTAAGTGGAATTTTATGCTGCTCATTAATTTCTTTGAGCTCAGTTTACGCGCAAAAAGCAGAAGTGCCTAAATTTATTACCAATGTTGAAGGTGTTAAAGAATATTCTTTAAATAATGGATTAAAAGTTCTTTTGATTCCAGATGCTTCTCAAAGTAACATGGTGGTTAATATTGTTTACAATGTAGGTTCTAGAAATGAAGGCTATGGCGAGAAAGGAATGGCACATTTGCTAGAACACATGCTTTTTAAAAGCACTAAAAATTTGGGAGACATCAAAAAAATGCTTTCAAACAAAGGGGGAAATGCTAACGGAACCACTTGGTTGGATCGAACCAATTATTATGAAGTTTTTCCATCTAATGATGAAAATCTGAAATGGAGTATCGAAATGGAAGCAGACAGAATGATCAACGCTACTATTCTTCAAACCGATCTTGATAAAGAGTTTTCTGTAGTAAGAAACGAATTTGAAATTGGTGAAAATAGACCAGACAGAGTTTTGCAAGAAAGAATTGTTTCTACTGCATATTTGTGGCATAATTACGGAAATAGTACTATTGGAAGTAAAGAAGATATTGAACGCGTAAAAGCAAATACGCTTAGAGTTTTTTATGAAAAATATTATCAGCCAGACAATGCAACTTTGATTGTTGCGGGTAAATTTGATGAGCAAAAAGCACTGCAATATATTGGTCAGTATTTCGGAGCTGTTCCAAGACCTAAAAGAGTTTTAGATAAAACTTATACAATCGAACCTTCACAAGATGGTGAGAAATTTGTAGAATTAAAAAGAGCAGGCGACAGTAAAAATGTAGGAGCATTATATCACACGGTTTCTTATGCTGATAAAGATTTTGCTGCTCTTGATGCTTTAGGAGAAGTTTTAACTGCAGATCCATCTGGATATTTATATAAAGCATTGGTAGAAACTCAGAAAGTGTCTAGTTTGTATTTTTGGCAACCAACTGTACGAGATGCAAGTTATATGTATTTCGGGTTTTCTGTGGCTAACGATAAAGATATTAAGGCAACTCAGGATATTGTAAGAGGAGAATTAGATAAAATTACAACAATAAAATATACTGATGAGGATGTAGCCAGAGCAAAGGCAAAAATCATCAAAGAAATTGAATCGATTAAAAACAATACGATTTCGTATGCCATTAATCTGACTGAAATTATTGGTGCTGGCGACTATAGATTAGGTTATTTATATCGTGATGCAGTTGAAAAACTAACAAAAGAAGATATTCAACGTGTTGCCGAAAAGTATTTTAGAAGCAATAACAGAACGGTAGGAATTTTTAATCCTTCAAAAGACGAACAAAGAATTAAACCTGTAGAATATACAGATGAACAAATAGTAGCACTTACAAAAGATTACAAAGGAAAAGCTTTAGAAAAAGAAGTTGCAAATTTTGAAGCATCAATCAAAAATTTAAAACAAAATTTAACAGAAGGAAAGCTGACAAATGGCCTTAAATACGGCGTAATTAAAAAAGAAATAAAAGGAGGTAAAGTTCAGGCTACTTTTAATTTTCCTGTAAGTAATGAAAAAGATCTTGCTGGAAAATCTGATGTTGGAGATATTATGGCAGAACTGCTTAAAACTGGAACAAAAACAAGAAGCAAAGAACAGATTCAAGATCGTTTAGATCAGCTGAAATCTAGTGTTTATTTCGGTTTTGATCAGCAAACTTTATCTGTTTATATTACTACTTATAAAGAAAGTTTTAAAGAAGTAATGGAGATTGTAGGAGATGTGCTTGTTAATTCGACTTTTCCTCAAAACGAGTTGACTAAAACAATTAGTGAGTACAATACTTATTTGGAGTCGAGGTTAAATGATCCGCAGTCAATTGCTTTCAATGAAATTACGAGACAGACAAATCCTTATCCAAAAGAAAGTCTTTTTTACACTTCTACAACTCAAGAGCAAATTGATGCTTTTAAAAAGATAAAGCAATCTGAACTAATTGATTTTTATAAAAATATTTTAGGCGGAAATAATGGAGTTGGAAGTATTGTTGGCGATTTAGATGCTAAAGAAACTGGAAAGATTTTAGAAAGTACTTTTGGAAAATGGAATTCGAAATCAAAATATGAAATTGCAAAACCTACTTTGTTTGAAACAAAAAAATTAGACAAAGATTATTTAACGCCAGATAAAGAAAATGCTGTTGCGCTTGGAAGAGTAAGTTTTAAAATGGATAGAAATAGTGCAGATTATCCGGCTTTTGTAATGGCAAATGAAATATTAGGAAGCGGAGGATTTTTGAGTGCTAGAATTCCGATGAGATTGCGTGAAAAAGAAGGAATAAGTTATGGAGCGGGGGCATCTCTAAATGTGCCGATTACAAATGATGTAGCGTATTGGCAATATTATGCACTTTTAAATCCAACTAAAAAGAATGCAGTTGAAACAGCAGCTAAAAAAGAAATTTCAAAAGCACTAAAAGATGGCTTTACAGCTGAAGAATTGAAAGCGAATTTTGGAAGCTGGCAGAACGGAAGAAAAACAAGATTAGGAAATGATAATACATTGATCAGTCTTGTGAATACTTATTTGCAATATGGAGTTCCACTTGAAGATTATGATGATTTAGAAAGTAAAGTAAAAGCTTTGAAATTAGAAGACGTTAATGGTGTTATTAGAAAATACTTGAGTTTAGAAAAGATGACATCTATCTATGCTGGAGATTTTAATAAAAAACAATAATTGATAAAATTCTAATACTAAAATTCAAAAGAAGTTTTTTAAATTTTGAAAAAACCGAGATGCATTTTTTAAAATGTCATTTCGGTTTTTTTTGTGGTATTTCTATTTTTGGAATTTAGAAATTGAAGATTTTAAATTTAAAATTCAATTTCAGGTAAAATATTTAGTTTTTCAGACAATTGTGTTAATAACTTAAGTGCTTTAACTAGTATTTTACTGGGTATATAGCTCGCGTTTTTATATATTTGCGTGTTAGACAATAATTACATTTTTTAGAATAAATTATATGAGCGAAGAAATCAAGAAGAACAATTATTCAGCAGATAGTATTCAGGCATTAGAAGGGATGGAACACGTAAGAATGCGTCCATCGATGTATATTGGTGATGTAGGGGTTCGAGGACTGCACCATCTGGTTTACGAGGTTGTTGATAACTCTATTGATGAGGCGATGGGAGGACATTGTGATACAATTGGTGTTGCAATAAACGAAGATGGTTCTATTACAGTTGAAGATAACGGTCGTGGTATTCCAGTTGATTTACATAAAAAAGAAGGAGTTTCTGCACTTGAGGTTGTAATGACTAAAATTGGTGCCGGAGGTAAATTTGATAAAGATTCTTATAAAGTTTCTGGGGGACTTCACGGAGTTGGGGTTTCTGTAGTAAATGCACTTTCTGTTCACATGAAGTCTACTGTTTTTAGAGAAGGAAAAATCTACGAACAAGAATACGAAAGAGGAAAATCATTATATCCGGTTAAACAAATCGGAGAAACAGATAAAAGAGGTACACGTCAGACATTTTATCCAGACGATACCATCTTTACTCAAACAACAGAGTTTTCATATGACACACTTTCTGCTCGTATGCGTGAGCTTTCTTTCTTAAATAAAGGAATCACAATTACGTTTACAGATAAGAGAGAAGTAGATGAAAAAGGAGAATTCAAAAGTGAAGTATTTCATTCTGATGAAGGACTTAAAGAATACATTCGTTATTTAGATGGTAACAGAGAGCCAATTGTTTCTCATGTTATTAGTATGGATAATGATAAAGGTGAAATTCCAGTTGAGGTTGCGTTAATTTACAATACAAGTTACACGGAGAATATTTTCTCTTATGTAAATAATATCAATACTCACGAAGGAGGAACGCATTTACAAGGTTTTAGAAGTGGTTTAACAAGAACGCTTAAAAAATATGCAGATGCTTCAGGTTTATTAGATAAATTAAAATTTGAAATTGCTGGAGATGACTTCCGTGAAGGATTAACAGCAATTATTTCGGTAAAAGTATCTGAACCACAATTTGAAGGTCAAACTAAAACTAAACTTGGAAATAGAGAAGTAGTTTCTCCAGTTTCTCAAGCAGTTGGAGAAATGTTAGAGAATTATTTGGAAGAAAATCCAAATGATGCAAAACTGATTATCCAAAAAGTAATCTTAGCAGCTCAGGCACGTCACGCAGCGAAAAAAGCGCGTGAAATGGTACAACGTAAAACCGTTATGGGTGGCGGTGGATTACCAGGGAAATTATCTGACTGTTCAGAACAAGATCCAGCAAGATGTGAGGTTTACCTTGTCGAGGGAGATTCGGCTGGTGGAACAGCAAAACAAGGACGTGATCGTAACTTTCAAGCCATTTTGCCATTACGTGGTAAGATTTTGAATGTGGAAAAAGCGATGCATCATAAAGTATTCGAAAACGAAGAGATTAGAAATATTTTTACTGCTTTGGGAGTTACAGTTGGAACTGCAGAAGATAGTAAAGCATTAAATCTAGAAAAACTAAGATATCACAAGGTAATCATCATGTGTGATGCCGATGTCGATGGTAGTCACATTTCTACCTTAATATTAACGTTCTTCTTCCGTTTTATGAAAGAGCTAATCGAAGAAGGTCACGTGTACATTGCTGCACCACCTTTATACTTGGTTAAAAAAGGACAGAAGAAAGAATATGCTTGGAATGATGTTCAGCGTGATCAAGCGAACGAAAGAATGGGTGGAAGTGCAGCTATTCAACGTTATAAAGGTCTTGGAGAGATGAACGCGGAACAATTGTGGGAAACGACAATGGATCCAAGTTTCAGAACTCTACGTCAGGTAACTATTGATAGTTTAGCAGAAGCAGATAGAGTTTTCTCTATGCTAATGGGAGATGAAGTTCCGCCTCGTAGAGAGTTTATCGAGAAAAATGCAGTTTATGCAAATATTGACGCATAAAATGAAAAATTAATAATTTCAATTCGTTTAATTGTTTAAATTTACTAGACAATTAAACGAATTGTCTTTTTAAAGAATAGACAAATAAATTAATAACCGATAAAGTATAAAATATGAAAGTTACCATTGTAGGAGCAGGAAATGTTGGAGCTACATGTGCAGACGTTATTTCTTATAGAGGAATTGCAAGCGAAGTAGTATTGTTGGATATTAAAGAAGGTTTTGCCGAAGGTAAAGCATTGGATATTACACAATGCGCGACAAATACTGGTTTTAATACTAAAGTGTCTGGCGTTACTAACGATTATTCTAAAACTGCTGGAAGTGATGTTGTTGTAATTACATCAGGAATTCCAAGAAAACCAGGAATGACAAGAGAAGAATTAATAGGTATAAATGCGGGAATTGTAAAAACAGTTGCCGAAAATGTACTAAAATATTCTCCTAACACTATAATTGTTGTAGTTTCTAACCCAATGGATACTATGACGTATTTAGCTTTAAAAGCCACAGGTTTGCCAAAAAATAGAATTATAGGTATGGGAGGTGCTTTAGATAGTTCTCGCTTTAGAACTTATCTTTCATTGGCTTTAGATAAACCTGCAAATGATATTTCTGCAATGGTAATTGGAGGTCACGGAGATACAACTATGATTCCGTTAACGCGTTTAGCATCTTATAATGGAATTCCAGTGTCAGAGTTTCTTTCAGAAGAAGTATTGCAAAAAGTTGCAGCAGATACAATGGTAGGAGGAGCAACTCTTACAGGTTTACTGGGAACTTCTGCTTGGTATGCGCCAGGAGCTTCTGTAGCATATTTGGTAGATAGTATTTTGAATGATCAAAAGAAAATGATTGCATGTTCTGTTTTTGTAGAAGGAGAATATGGTCAGAACGATATATGTATAGGAGTGCCATGTATAATTGGTAAAAATGGAGTAGAAGAAATTTTAGATATTAACTTAAATGATCAAGAAAAAGCGTTATTTGCGAAAAGTGCAGATGCAGTTCGTAGTATGAATGATGCTCTAAAAACGATTTTAGTATAATAAAAACGGCAAAAAAGAGAAAAGGCTGCACTTTTGCAGCTTTTTTTTTGAGATTAATTAATAAATAAATTGGTTAATATTTTCGTTAATTATATATTTGCTCGGTTTAAAAAAAAATTGGTAATTCGTGATCTCGTATTTTTGTTTTAAAAAATCATGTCAGGGCTTATTTTATGGGACTTTAAAACAAAAACAAAAATAAAACATAATTAATTTTTAGTAATAATGCAGAATAAAGGACTTATTAAATTTTTCGCAATTCTATTTGCATTGGTAAGTATTTACCAACTATCATTCACTTTTGTGGCAAATGGCGTCAAAAGTGAAGCTAAAGCTTTTGCAGGAGATAATCCTGATAAAGAGCTGAAATATTTAGATTCTATTGGTAAAGAAAAAGTGTTAAACCTTGGTTTTACTGATTTCACTTACAATGAAGTGAAAAACAAACAACTTAATAAAGGTCTTGACTTAGAAGGAGGAATCAACGTTATTCTTCAAATTTCTATTAAAGATGTATTAAAAGGTTTGGCTAATAATTCTAAAAATCCAGTTTTTAATAAATCATTAGCTGATGCATCTGCAAATTTAGAAGGAAACAAAACATATTTAAGTAAGTTTTTTGAAGCTTTTGAAGCGAATTCAAAAGGTTCTGTAAAATTAGCTTCTCCAGATATTTTCGCTAACAGAAGTCTTCAAGGAGAAGGTGGAGTAGATTTTCAAATGTCTGATGCTCAGGTTCAAAAAGTAATCAAAAGAAAAGTTGATGAGTCTGTAGAAAGTGCTTTTAAAGTATTAAGAGAGCGTATTGACAAATTTGGTGTTACACAACCAAACATTCAAAAATTAGGAGAAACAGGAAGAATCTTAGTAGAACTTCCAGGTGCTAAGGATGTTGATAGAATTAAAAAATTATTAGGTGGAAAAGCTCAATTAGAGTTTTGGGAAACTTATAAAATCGAAGAAATCGGAAACTTCTTAGTATCTGCTAACGAAGCTTTGAAGAAAACAGAAGTTAAGAAAACTGAAGCTAAAGCTGTTGCTAAAGATTCATTAAATGCATTATTAACTGATGCTAAAGATTCTCTTGACACTAAAAAAGGAAACAATCCATTATTTGATAAAATGATTGTTCAAGGTGGTGGACCAGTTTTAGGTTATTTCGCTACTAAAGATACTGCTGCTGTTAATGCTTATTTCAAAAGACCAGAAATTAGAGTTTTATTAGGTGCTGATCAACACTATGCAAAATTTGTATGGAGTAAACCAACTACAATTAAAGATCCTAAAGCTAAAGATGTAAAAACTGCAGCTGATCTTGAAGCAGTAGAATTATATGCTTTAAAAGGAAACAGAGACAATAACCCAGCTATGAGCGGTGGTGTTGTTACTGATGCAAAAGATACTTTTGACCAAATGGGTAAACCTGCAGTTTCTATGCAGATGAACAGCCAAGGAGCTAAAGTTTGGGAAGAGTTAACAGGAAGAGCATTTGCTCAAAAAAGTTACATCGCTATTGTTTTAGATGATATTGTATATTCTGCTCCAGGTGTAACAAGTGGTCCTATTGCTGGAGGAAGATCTGAAATTACAGGTTCTTTTGATGTTGCTGAAACTAAAGATTTAGCTAACGTATTAAATGCAGGTAAATTACCAGCTTCTGCAGATATTATTCAATCAACTGTTGTTGGTCCATCTTTAGGACAAGCAGCTATCGATGCAGGTACAATTTCTTCTGTATTAGGATTCTTATTAGTTTGCGTTTGGATGGTATTCTATTATGGTAAAGCGGGTTGGTATGCTAACCTTGCATTATTATTAAACTTACTTTTCTTATTCGGAATTATGGCAAGTTTTGGTTTTGTATTAACATTGCCAGGTATTGCGGGTATCGTATTAACATTAGGTACTGCGGTAGATGCGAACATTATTATTTACGAAAGAGCAAAAGAGGAATTGCGTGAAGGTAAGTCACTTTCTGAGGCAGTTCAAGCTTCTTACGGATGGCATGGTGCAATGCGTTCTATTATTGATGCTAACGTTACTCACGTTTTAACTGGAGCTATCTTGTTTATTTTTGGAACAGGTCCTATTAAAGGTTTCGCATTAACATTATTAATTGGTATCGTAACTTCATTGTTTACTTCAATTTTTATTGCTAGAATTTTCATCGACAGAAATATTGCTGGAAAAGGAGATTTAACTTTCTCTACAAGCATTACTAAAAACTGGTTTACAAACTTCCACTTTGATTTCATTAAAGTGAAAAAATTCACTTATATCTTCTCTTCTATTGTTACAATAGTAAGTTTAGTTTCAATCTTCTTCGTTAACGGATTAGATGAAGGTGTTGATTTTGTTGGAGGTAGAACTTTCCAAGTGAAATTCGAAAAAGCTGTAGATGCTACTGCAGTTTCAGATGAATTATCTGCTGCTTTTGGTACTCCAGTTGAAGCTAAAATTTTAGGTGATGACGATCAATTGAAAATCACAACTAAATATAAAATTAAAGAAGACGGTGTTGCTATCGACGAAGAAGTAAACCAAAAATTATACGCTGCTTTGCAGAAATATTTCCCAAATACTACTTACGATAAGTTTATTAATTCTTTCGACGGTAAAAAAGTTGGAGTTTTACAAGCTTCTAAAGTTGGAGCTTCTATCTCTGAAGATATTAAAACTAACTCATACTGGGCAGTTCTTGGAGCAATGGCAGTTATTTTCTTATACTTAATGGTATCTTTCCGTAAATGGCAATATTCATTAGGTGCGATTGCAGCTGTTGCGCACGACGTAATCTTTGTATTAGGTATCTATTCATTATGTTATAAATTCATGCCTTTCCACATGGAAATGGATCAGCACTTTATCGCAGCGATTTTAACAGTAATTGGATACTCTATGAATGATACGGTAATTGTATTTGACAGAGTTAGAGAGTTTATTATCGGAAACCGTAAAGGTAGTTTCGAAGATATCGTAAACGCTTCTATTAATACTACATTATCTAGAACATTGAATACTTCATTAATGATGATTATCGTATTATTAACGATGTTTATCTTTGGAGGAGAATCAATTAGAGGATTTATCTTTGCAATGTTAATTGGTATTATCGTTGGTACTTACTCTTCATTATTTATCGCTACGCCAGTATTGGTTGATACGATTTCAAGTGATGAGAAACACACAATCGAAGACAAACACAACAAGGCATAATTAAACTTTGTTTTTAATAGTAAAAGATCCAGTGAAAGCTGGATCTTTTTTTTATGTTTGTAAGTAAGAAGCCAAATTTAATTATGATAAAAAAACTACTATTCTTTTCTGTTTTCTTTTTTGCTTTAATACCAATTAAAGCGCAGCAAAAAAATGATCCATTTAGAATAGGATTGAGTTATGGTTTTGGCAGTGAATTTAATAACAGAAATTACACTTTTGCGAATCACTTTTATAAAGCACAAGTATATTATCAGCTTAAAGAATCTCGAAATTTTAAATATGAAATCTTAATTCAACCCGAAATCAACTTTGGAAAACATCAATTGTTGAATTTCTATTTTGTAAAACCAGAAACCCCGAATTTCGAACAAAAGAGAATTGAATATATGAAGCTGAAAGATGTTAGAGAATATGTTATGAATATTGGTTTCATAATTCGAAAACCAATTGCGAAAGATTTTTCTTTTTATCTTTTAGGGAGTATTGGACCGATGATAACCGATACGGAAACTGAACGAATGTCTAAAGGTTTTGCTTTTGCAGATGTTTTGGCTTTAGGTTTGACTGCCGATTTTAATCAATTTCGATTTGATATTCGTCCAAGTGTTAGGCATGTTTCTAATGCAGGTTTAGGAAGCTCAAATGCGGGTTATAATACAAAGAATATAGAGTTTGGTATTTCGTATCAATTATAAAAAAAAACGCCCAATATTTTAAATATTGGGCGTTTTTATATAATGTGGAATATTTATGATGTTGCAAGAGGATTTCTTTGTGCTCTAATCACGAAGAAAAGCCCGATAATGATAAACGGAATACTTAGCCATTGACCTGTTGAGAATATGCCTAATTCATTCTCAAAACCACCTTGACTTTCTTTTACAAATTCGACTATAAAACGAACTACAAATAAAAGAACTAAAAACAATCCGAATAAAAATCCAGATTTAAGTCTTGTGTTTGTTTTCCAGTATAAGAAATATAAAATTGCAAATACAAAAACATAAGAGAATGCCTCATATAATTGTGCTGGATGTCTAGAAGGAACTTCAGATAATAGTTTTGCAAATGTTGGATTTGTTGCAATGGCATCGTAAGCTTGTACTGGATCGGCAATTCCGGTTTTTTGTACGGCTTCGTTTTTGCTAAATGTATCATGCAGAAAACGGATTCCGAACGCAGAATCGGTTTGGTGACCAATAATTTCTGAATTGAAAAAATTTCCCAAACGCACAAAAATAGCTCCGCTCGCAACAGGAATTACTATACGGTCTAAGATCCATAAAAGCGGACGCTTTAAGATTTTTTTACTGTAATAATACATTGCAACTATAATAGATATTGCAGCACCGTGACTAGCTAATCCTTGAAATCCCGTGAATTGAAATTCTGGTTCAAATCTAAATGGTAAGAAAATTTCAAGTAAATGATTTCTGAAATATTCCCAATCGTAAAAGAAAACATGACCTAAACGTGCGCCAATCAAAGTGGCAAGTACTGTCCAAACAAATAAAGAATCTAATTTTTCTATTGATTCGTTTTCTCTTTGGAAAATCTGTTTCATTATAAACCATCCTAAAAGAAAAGCAATTACAAACATTAAGCTGTAATAGCGAATCATAAAAAATCCTAAATTGATTCCTTCAGAAGGATTCCAGACTAAATTTAAGGCGTGTGTCATGTAAAATGTTTTATATATTGTAAAAATAGATATTTAATGTAAAGTACCCTTTTATAAATGGTTAATGTTTGTGACTGCATTTTTTTTCTGGAACAGGATCATAACCAGTTCTTCCCCAAGGATGACAGCTTAAAATGCGTTTTATTCCTAAATATCCTCCGTAAAATAATCCATGAATTTGCAAAGCCTGAATCATATATGAAGAACAAGTTGGTTCAAACCTGCAGGAGGCTGGAGTAAACGGCGAAATTGCGGTTTGATAAAACCGTACCAAAAGCACAAATGGATATATTAGAATTTTGGATAGCTTCATTAAATATTTGTTTGATTTTTCAAACTCTTTATTTGTTGTTTAGAAATGAATTTTGTTACATCCAAAATTTTAATATTCTTATTGAATACTAAACGAAGTTCCTTCTTTTCCGTCTTTCAATTGTATTCCTAAAGCAATTAATTGATCACGAATTTGATCAGAAAGCGCAAAGTTTTTGTCTGCTCTAGCTTGATTTCTCATTCCGATAAGCATATTTACAACGCCTTCTAATTTGTCGTTGTCAGCGTCTGCATTTTTCTCATCGCTAAGTCCTAAAACGTCAAATACAAAAGCATTTACAGTTGACGTGAAATCTGCTAAATCATTTGCAGAAATAGTTTCTTTTCCGTCTTTAATTAAATTAATATAACGAACGGCTTCAAATAATTGAGCAATTAAAATTGGTGTATTAAAATCGTCATTCATTGCATCATAAGAAAGCTGTTTCCAAGCTCCAAAATCAATAGAACTTGTATTTCCTGCTGTAATATTTGGCAAAGCTTCAACAGCTTCCATTAATCTTCTATACCCTTTCTCAGCGGCAACAATTGCATCATCAGAAAAGTCTAAAATACTTCTATAATGTGCCTGAAGCATGAAGAATCGTGTTACTGAAGCAGAAAATGGTTTGCTTAAAATAGTATTATCTCCACTAAGAATTTCGCCTGGTAAAATATTATTCCCAGTCGATTTTGCCATTTTCTTTCCGTTTAAGGTAAGCATATTAGCGTGCATCCAATAATTTACTGGCGATTGGCCTGTGCAAGCTTCATTTTGTGCGATTTCACATTCGTGGTGCGGGAATTTTAAATCCATTCCACCTCCGTGAATGTCAAAATGATTACCTAGATATTTGGTGCTCATTGCAGTACATTCAAGATGCCATCCAGGAAAACCATCGCTCCAAGGTGAAGGCCATCTCATAATATGCTCAGGTTCTGCTTTTTTCCAAAGTGCAAAATCCTGCGGATTTCTTTTGTCTGACTGTCCATCAAGATCACGTGTATTGGCAAGCATATCTTCAATGTTTCTGCCGCTTAAGATACCGTAATTGTTGGTTTCGTTATATTTTACAACATCAAAATACACAGAACCGTTGGCTTCATAACCAATTCCGGTTGCTATGATTTTTTTGATAATTTCAATTTGTTCAATAATATGCCCAGTTGCAGTTGGTTCAATACTTGGCGGTAAAAAGTTGAAAGATTTTAGAATATCATGAAAATCTACCGTATAGCGCTGTACAACCTCCATTGGTTCTAACTGTTCTAAACGTGCTTTCTTAGCAATTTTATCTTCACCTTCATCAACATCATCTACAATATGTCCGACATCGGTAATATTTCTAACGTAGCGAACTTTATAATCGAGATGCAGAAAATATCTGAAAATTACGTCGAATGACATAAAGGTTCTCACATTTCCCAAGTGAACATTGCTATATACCGTAGGTCCACAAACATACATTCCAACATTTCCTTCATGGATTGGTTTGAAATCTTCTTTTTCACCTGATAGTGAATTGTATATTTTTAAAGGCTGACTTGTATATAGTGGCATAAAATTTATGTTTAACCGTTTAATCGTTAATTTGTTTAATCGTGCTGGACGGATTTATTGTTGTGAAAGATAATATTTTTTTAGATTATTTATTTGATTGCAGATTTTTTCAATTTTTTCTCTAGATGCCACATATTCTGTTTCTGAAACATAATTTAGATCTTTCGAAATTATTAAATGATTCAACGTTTCCATTGCAGATGAATAAGATATCGTTAGAAAATGAGCTTTGTCTTTATTCGTATTTCTCGAAGTTCCTTCTGCGATATTTGTCGCAATTGATGATGAGCTTCTTTTTATTTGAGAAGTTATCCCGAATAATTCATTTGATGGAAATTTACTAGTTAATTTATAAATGTCCAAAATTAACATTCTTGCATTTTGCCACACTTCAAGTTTCTCAAAAGAAAAAATGTACATTCTTTGATTGTTTAATCGTTTGACCGTTTATTTGTTCAACTGTTTTTCGATTAAACGATTAAACAAATAAACGATTAACCCAAATATTTAGAACTGAGTGTCTAGTTTTATGTAATCAAGAAATTCTCTTTTCGTTTGAGGATCTTTGAATTTTCCGCCGAATTCAGAAGTTACTGTACTGCTTTCGATATCTTTAATTCCGCGAGAATTTACGCATAGGTGTTTTGCGTCAATAACACACGCAACATCTTCTGTTCCTAAAGCTTTTTGAAGTTCCTGAACAATCTGCATTGTTAAACGCTCTTGAACTTGAGGTCTTTTTGCATAATACTCAACGATACGGTTCATTTTTGATAAACCGATAACTCGTCCGCTTGAGATATAAGCCACGTGCGCACGTCCGATAATTGGCAATAAGTGGTGCTCGCAAGTAGAATAAACCGTAATGTTTTTCTCTACAAGCATTTCGCCATATTTGTAATTATTGTCAAAAGTAGAAGCTTTTGGTTGTTTTGCTGGGTTAAGACCACCAAAAATTTCTTTTACAAACATTTTTGCAACTCGGTTTGGAGTTCCTTTTATGCTGTCATCTGTCAAATCCATTCCTAGAGTTTGCAGAATGCTTTCAACATCTTTTTTAATTTTTTCTATTTTTTCTTCATCAGTTATATCAAAAGCATCCGCTCTTAAAGGATTTTGTGCATTACTGCTGAAGTGATTGTCTCCTATTTCGTCTAAAAATTCTTCGTTGTTTATCATTAAAAACTACTATTAGTATATGTATTCCTTTTTAAGGCGGTAAAGATAATTAATAAATAGGAAACCTTTTCTATGCTTTTTAGGATTTAATTGCTCCTTTTTGAAGATAATTTAATTTCGAGATTAAATATTCTTATTTGAAAACAAAAAAGGCAATAACCAAAGTGTTATTGCCTTTTTAATATTTGATTTAATCAATTGATTATCTGTTGTTATAAACCAATAAAGCTTCTTTTAAAATGTTTACGGCTGTAATCAAATCTTTTTTATTCAATACATAAGCAATTCGAACTTGATTTAGTCCCATTCCTGGAGTTGAATAAAAACCTTTTGCAGGAGCAATCATTACCGTTTCACCATTTAAATCGTAACTTTCTAAAAGCCATTGCGCAAAATCGTCTGAATTTTCAATTGGCAATTCTGCAATACAATAAAAAGCTCCTTTTGGTTTTGTTACAATAACTCCGTCAATTTTGTTTAATTCGGCAATTAAGGTATCGCGGCGTTCTTTGTATTCTGAAATTACTTCATCAAAATAACTTTGAGGCGTGTCAATTGCAGCTTCGCAAGCAATTTGTTCGATTGTTGGCGGACTTAAACGTGCTTGAGCAAATTTCATTACTGTTGCTAAAACCTCTTTATTTTTAGTCACTAAACAACCGATTCTAGCACCGCACATGCTGTAACGTTTTGATACAGAATCGACCATAATAACGTTTTGCTGTACATCTTCAAGATTCATTACAGAAAAATGAACATCATTTCCGTCATATAAAAATTCACGATACACTTCATCAGCAATTAAATACAAATCATGTTTTTTAATCAAACTTGCTAATTGCTTAATTTCTGTTTCAGAATATAAATATCCAGTCGGATTTCCAGGATTGCAAATCAGAATGGCTTTTGTTTTTGGAGTAATCAGTTTCTCAACTTCTTCAATACTAGGTAAAGCAAAAGCAGTTTCAATTGTAGAAACCAAAGGCACTACAGTTGCGCTCGTTGATGATGCAAATGCATGATAATTAGCATAAAAAGGTTCTGGAATAATAATTTCATCTCCAGGATCTGTAATTGTGGCCAGTGCAAAAAGTAAGGCTTCAGAACCACCAGTTGTTACAATGATGTCTTCTGTGTTAACGTTTACATTTTGGCGCTGGTAAAATTGTGCTAATTTTTTTCTATAGCTTTCATATCCGGCAGACGGACTGTATTCTATAAGTGTCAAATCAATATTTTTTACCGCCTCGATGGCCACTTCGGGTGTCTTGATATCCGGTTGACCAATGTTTAAGTGATACACTTTGTGTCCCTTTTGCTTTGCTAAATCTGCGAAAGGTGCCAGCTTGCGTATCGGTGATTCAGGCATGTTTTTGCCTTTGAGTGAAATTGTTGGCATGAGTATAAATTATTGAGGTGCAAATTTGCATTTTTTTTTCGAATTTAACGTAAACAATATGGTTACTTGCAAAAATGTAACAATAATAAATATATTTACTAATTTTATAATAAAATATTGTCAATGAAAAAATATATAGTATTGTTTTTTGGGTTATTCTTACCTTTTTTGCTTTTTGGACAAGGCGATTTTTTAATGGAGAACAATGCGACAAAGGCCACAATCCCTTTTAAATTGATAAATAACCTCATTTTTATTCCGATAAAAGTAAACGGAATTGAACTTAATTTTCTGCTAGACTCTGGTGTTGAGGAAACAATCTTGTTCAGTATGGAAGAAAAACAAGAAGTGAGTTTTAATAATGTTGAAAAAATTAAGCTTAGAGGATTAGGAAGCGAGGAAGAAATTGAAGGCCTAAAATCAACTAAAAATATTCTAGAAACACATGGTTTAAAATCAAATGACCACATGGTTTACATTATTTTAGACCAAAACTTTAATTTATCTTCTCATATCGGAATTCCTGTTAATGGAATTATCGGACATAAATTCTTTAGAAATAATATAGTCGAAATTAATTATCAGAAAAAGAGGATTATAGTTCACGCAAAAAGCAACAAATTTCAAGAAAAATTAAACAAGAAATTCAAAGCGGTTCCCATTACAATCGAAAGATCTAAACCGTATATTTTAACTACTGCTACGGTTAATAATGTCGATATTCAAGCAAAACTTTTGATCGATATTGGAAATAGTGATGCTTTCTGGGTTTTTGAAAACAATAAAATTAAGCTTCCAGATAAGAATTTTCCAGATTTTTTAGGAAAAGGTTTTAGTGGCGATATTGAAGGTCATCGCGCAAAAATTGATAAATTTTCTATAGATGAATTTGATTTTAAAAAACCAATTGTTTCTTTTCCAGATTCGGTTTCCATTCGAAATGTGAAAATGGTTCCAGATCGTATCGGATCAGTTGGCGGAGAAATTCTCAAAAGATTTACAGTTGTTTTAGATTATCAAAACAAAAAAATCTACTTAAAGAAAAATAGCAAGTTTAAAGAACCGTTTACGTATAACAAAAGTGGAATTACGATTCAGCATAACGGATTGCAATGGGTTCAAGAAACGGTGCATTTAGAAACTGTTAGAGTTGCCAACACACTTGATGAATTGCAGGAAAAAAGCAACAATAATTTTAAGTACAAATTTGCGCTTAAACCTGTTTATGAGATTGTTAATGTTCGAAAGAAATCGGCGGCAGAAAAATGTGGCCTCCGAAAAGGTGATATTATTGTTAGTATTAATAAAATTCAACCATATAAATACAGTTTAGAACAGATTAATAATCTTTTAAAATCAGAAGAAGATGTTTGGATTGGTTTGGAAGTTGAAAGAAATAGTGTGGTTTTAAAATTTAGATTTAAACTTGAAGACGAGCTTTAAAAAATATTAAATAAGATGAACTGCAATTAAAATAGTTCTTTTACTCTAAAATTTTATTTTTGTGAAAAAATGTTTGTTAAAATTATTTATATCCTTAGATATTTTATTATGTTTAACAAAAATTTAATCTATGGGCAAAAACTACATTAATTTCTTACAATTTTTAATATTTTTTGTTGTTTTTACTATTCTTCCAAACAAAATTAATGCACAATGTGCAGGAACAGATGCGCAAAAAATTATTTGTGATATTGAGAACCCTGCAAATGAAACATTGGATTTGTTTTCATTATTAGGCGGTTCTCCAATTCCAGGAGGAACATGGTCTGACAATAATAACTTGAAAGGTCTAGACCCTAACACAGGAATTTTAAAACCTCAGTTAATTACAAAAGGAGGCGTTTATCTTTACACATATACAGCTCCTGCAACTTCAGGCTGTACAAATAATAAAGCAGTAATTACGCTAACTATTGGTGCGTTCTCTGGAATTGGTTCACAAGCTACTGCTTGTAATGATGACGGCACATTTAATCTTTTTACGGCTTTTGATAGCAATGTTATGGGACCTCATACCAATGGAATTTGGACAAACGCAGCAGGACAAGTTGTTAAATCTACAATAGAAATTGGTGGCATTGACAAAAAAACGACACTTCAATATACTTATACTGTTCCGCCTGTGTTAGCTTGTTCTCCTGCAGAAAAGGTTTCGACTGTAATCGTAACAGTTTTAAGAGCTCCTAAAGAAGGAAAAGCAAATGATTTAGTCTTATGCGGAACAACAGACTTGGCTGGTTATACCAATTTAGATTTAAATGATCGGCTTGACGACGAAGATGGCGGCGGAACATGGACAGGGCTTGGCATCACTTCAAGTACACAGCGTAATATTAATCTTCAACAGATTTTTGATACTTATGGGCCAGGAGAATTTACTTATAGATATTCGGTTTTGGCTGTTCCTGATAATAATATTTGTAGTGATAGGTATGTTGATTTAAGAATTACGCTAGAAAAAACAGTAGATTTTACAGGGGCTAAAATTGTAGTGAGTAAAGATATTTGCGAATCTGAAATTTCTACAGCAACATACTCTGCAACGATTACTCAAGGAACTAATAATATCCCCAACGGACAATATCAAATTACTTTTAATATTGATGGACCTATTTCGGGAACAGAATCAATTTTCGGAAGTTTTATAAATGGAAAGCTTACTTTCTCAATCAATTCAGGTTATTTTATTAGAGTAGGTAAATCTAAAATTACTATTACTGGTATTCAATCTACGACCAGTAAGGGCGCTTGTACAAATATATTTAGCCCTTTTTCAACAGATTTAACGGTTTATCCTTTACCAAAATTAAATGGAGCAACACTAACATCAAGTCCAACTTGTCAGAATCAAGCAGGATCAATTCTAATTAATGCACCGCAATTGCTAGATGGAGATTATCGAATTACCTATAATGTAAATGGTAATAATGTGGCTGCAGCACAAACGGCTACTATAAAATCTATAGGAGGAAGTTCTTCTTTTCAGGTTCCTGGAAATATAAATGCAAATAGCGGATTAAATGTGATTACTATTTTAAATATAGTGAATATCACAAATCCTGCTCCTCAATGTTCTAATACGGCTAATGTTTCAGGAAATTTAATTATAAATCCGCTGCCAAATGCTACGACTGTAAATGTTGCGGTAAATAATTATTGTTTGAATGAACCAGTTTCTGTTGCGATTTCTGGATTAGGGAATTTAACAAATGTAAAAATTTCATATTCGCTTTCTGATAGTAATATTTCTACTACTCAAAGCATTACTCAAGCAGTAACTAATGGCGGAATAAATTTTATAATTCCATCTGCATTGCTTCCCAATTTTGGCAGTACCAAGATTACATTATTAAATGTAACGAACACAATAACAGGTTGCGATGTTAACTTGACTAATGTAGCAGATGATTTTGTATTATACCCGCTTCCAGTTGCGCCAATTGTAATCGATCAGCCGTTTTGTAAAGTAGATGAAGCAACAATCGCTAATTTAGAACCAAATGGAGCACAATATAAATGGTATAATTCTCCAACATCAACAACGCCATTAGCAAGTACTTTACTATTACAATCGGGTAATTATTATGTGAAGGAAACTTCTCCTGTTGGCTGTGTATCAGAAGCATCATTAGTTGTTGTTACAATAAACGATTCGCCAGCTCCAGTTTTAAATTCAGACGGGCAAAATTTCTGCGGATTAAAAAATCCTACTATTGCAGATTTATCAAACAATACCAATGTGGCATCAACTGTTGCATGGTACGATGCTGTAAATGGTAATTTATTGCCTTCAAATACTTTATTGGTGCATCATGTTACCTATTACGGATATAATTTAGATTTAACTACAAATTGTTTTTCAGAAAATCATATTGAAGTTGTCGTTTCATTAGAAGATTGTGATACTTCTCAATACGACTTCTTTATTCCAGACGGATTTTCGCCAAACGGAGATAATGTAAATGATACTTTTAAAATTCCGGATGTTGATTTTTTATATCCTGATTATTCAATTGAAATTTTTAATAGATATGGAAATGTAATGTTTAAAGGAAATAAAGATAAACCAGATTGGGATGGAAAAACATCTGCTTCACCAGGTTTTGGAGATGGAGTTGCACCAAGTGGCGTTTATTTTTATGTTATTTATTTTAATAAAGACAATCGACCTCCAAAACAAGGACGTCTTTATTTAAACCGATAACACTTTTCAACATTTAACCTGTTTTTCAAATGAAAAAAATTATACTCTTAATAACCTTTCTCTTTTATATACTTCCTGCCGCAGCGCAGCAAGATCCAGAATACACACATTATATGTATAATATGAGTGTAGTCAATCCAGCTTACGCGACAGGAGTTCCTGCCATAATGAATTTTGGCGGAATGTATAGAACACAATGGGTTGGAGCAGTCGGAGCTCCAAAAACGTTTACCTTTTTCGGACATACAGCAATTAACGATAAAATTGAAACGGGTTTGTCTTTAATTTCAGATGATATTGGAGATGGTGCGAAAAAAGAAAATAATTTTTACGCAGACTTTGCTTATATCTTAAATTTAGGAGGAAAAAACAAACTTTCGCTTGGACTTAAAGCGGGATTTTCGACCATACAAACCAATTTTAACGGATTCCGTTTTACCGATCCGCAGACTGATGCCGCTTTCGCGGAAAATGTAAACGTAACAAGGCCAAATATCGGAGTTGGAGCGTATTATTTTAGAGACAATTTATACGTCGGAATTTCGGCTCCAAATTTATTAAGTTCAAAACATATTGAAGAAAAATCGGGTATTAGTTCTTATGGTTCAGAGAAGATCCATACTTTTTTAACCGCCGGTTATGTTTTCCAAGTTAGCGATAAAGTGAAATTGAAACCTGCATTTATGTCTAAAATAGTTCCCGGTGGTCCGCTTACTTTAGACTTAACAGCAAATGTTTTGTATAATGAAAAGTTTGAATTGGGAGCGGCATACAGATTAGATGACGCGGTAAGTATTTTAGCAAATATCAATATCACACCAACACTTCGAGTAGGATATGCTTATGATTATACGCTAACTAATTTAGGACAATTCAATTCAGGAACACACGAAATTATGCTATTGTTTGATTTAGACCTGTTAGGAAAAGGATTTGATAAATCACCAAGATTCTTCTAAGATGAAAAATATGAAAAAACTACTCGTTATTATATTCGTATTTTCAATACAGTTTATAAACGCTCAAGATCAGGAATTGATTAGAGCAAAGAAATTTTTTGATAGAACATATTATAGTGAAGCTATTGTTTTATATCAAAAATTAGCAGATGAAAGACCTTCGCAAGAAGTAATTAAAAACTTAGCCGATTCCTACTATTTTACTAATGATTTAGTAAAAGCACAACGCTATTACAGACTTTTGGTTCAGAATTACAGCAAAGATTTAAATAGAGAATATTATTTTAGATATGCGCAGACGTTAAAAGCAACCAATAGTGCCGAAGATGCGAACAAATTTTTAAAAGAATATTACGCGCAATCTGCAAACACAGAAGATGCTGTTAATTTTGAAAAAGACCTTAAGACCTTAGAAAATGTTTCTGCAATTGGAAAACGTTTCGAAATTAAAAACCTTGCAATCAATACACCAAATTCTGAATTTGGAGCTGTAAAATACAACGATAAGTTAGTTTTTGCAGGAGTAAAATTGAAACCAGGATTGTTGGATAAAAAGTTCAAATGGGATAATGAAACGTATTTGAATTTAGTTTCGATTCCATTAAAAAATATAAATTCAGCAGATTCTATAGTACATTATTTTGCTAAAGAATTAAAAACTGGAATGCACGAATCGAATGCAATTTTTACAAAAGACGGCAAAACAATTTATTTTACCCGAAACAATTCTAAAAACAGAAAGAAAAAGAAAGACGAAAAGAAAATTTCAAATCTTCAAATCTTTAAAGCAGAATTGGTAAACGGAAAGTGGACCAATATAACGTCACTTCCGTTCAATAGTCCAAACTATTCTGTAGAACATCCTGCTCTTAGCGCAGATGAAAAAGTATTGTATTTTGCTTCAGATATGCCAGGTTCTTTAGGATCTTTTGATATTTATTCTGTTAATATAAATAAAGGTGCATTTGATAATCCGAAGAATTTAGGGCCGAATGTCAACACCGATAAAAGAGAACAATTTCCTTTCGCTTCAGCGGATAATAAACTCTATTTTTCTTCAGACGGACATTTAGGCTACGGATCTTTAGACGTTTTTGTTTCTGAAATTAAAGGTTCTGAATATGGAGAAGCAGTAAATATCGGTTTGCCTTTAAATTCAAATTCAGATGATTTTGCTTTTAATATTGATTCAAATACCAAAGAAGGTTTTTTTGCATCGAATAGAGAAGGAGGAAAGGGAAGCGATGATATTTATCAATTTAAAGAAATAAAAGACTTAATTGTTGAAGATTGCAAACAATACATTGCAGGAACAATTACAGATATTGACACCAAATTGGTTTTAGAAAACGCAACAGTTTTATTGCAAGATTCAGAGAATAAAACCTTGAATACAATTACAACTTCAGCTGACGGAAAATTCAGCTTTACAGTTCCTTGCGAAGCTTCGTATAAAGTTTCTGCTTTTAAAGAAAATTATACCAACGCTTCTAAAACATTGACTTTAGGAAAAACGAGAGATGCTGTAAACGACGGCTCTTTAGAATTAAAATCTTTAGAGGCCATTAAACAAGAAGAAAAATTAATTGCTGAAAATAAGAGAAAACAAGAAATTATTATAGAAGAAAATAATAAAAAGAAAGAAGCTTTGGCGGCAATCGAATTGAAAGAAAAGGAAAAGAAAGCCAAAGAAGCTGCAATTGTTGCCGCAGAAGTTAAAAAGACTGAAAAAGTAAAAGAGATTTTAGCGCAAGAAAAAGATGTTGTAAAAGATAAAGACAGATTAATTATTAAAACAGATCCAATTTATTTTGACTATAATATGTGGTACATTCGTAAAGAATCGAAAGTTGTTTTAGGAAGAGTTGTCGAATTAATGAAGAAATATCCAGGAATGGTAATAGAAATTGGTTCGCATACCGATTCTAGAGGAAATGCTAAATTCAACGAAGATTTATCTCAAAAAAGAGCCAATTCTACTAGAGAATTTATCCTTCAATCTGGAATTGATGCAAAAAGAGTTACGGCAAAAGGATATGGAGAATCGGTTCCGATTATAAAATGCAAAACCGATGAATCTTGTTCGGAAGAAGAACATGAATTGAACAGAAGATCTGAATTTGTAATTAAGAATTTGTAGATTTTTAACTAATAAATTTAACTAAGAAGCCTTTTTATTGGCTTCTTTTTTATTAATTTTATAGTATAACCCTGAAATAAAAATATTCAATTATGAGAAAGCTAGTTTTATCTTGTGTGATTTTGTCTGTAATCGGACTTCAAAGCTGTAAAAATGATGAAAAACGTAAAGAGTTTGATGCCGCAAAAGCAGAAGGTGAAAAAGTAGTAAGCACTACATGCTACAAAGCGATCTATGAAAAGGATACGGTAGATTTGAAATTGAATACGCTTAAAAATGGGAAATTAACAGGTAATCTAAATATGAAAACCGCTGCTTCACCTCAAAAAATAGGTGAAATTACAGGCGAATTTCGCGGAGATACTTTATTTGCAAATTACACTTTTGTAAATCCAGGAAATACCACAAAATTTAAAAATCCGCTAGCACTTTTGAAAAAAGGTGAAAAACTTATTTTAGGAAACGGTGAAATGCAGATAACAATGGGAGTTGCTTATTTAGTTAAAGACAAACCAATTGATTTTGAAAATGTAAAATACAAATTTGATCCAGCAGAATGTGCTGAGAAGTAAATAAAGAAGAAAGATTTGAGAAGAAAGATATTTGGCTTTTCTATAAAATAAAAAGCCGTTTCTAGATTTAAGAAACGGCTTTTACTATTTTAAGATTTTAATTTTTTTATAAAACTTCACCTTTAATTTTTAAGGCTACTCTTCCGTCAGGATAATTTACTGCATTTGTTTCAACAGTAATTGTTTTACGAATTGGTCCAGAAACCATATTATATTTTACATCGATTTTACCTTTTTTGCCCGGCTGAATTGCTGCCGCAGGTTTTGTTACAACGATAGAACTTACTGTAGATTCTGCGCCAGTAATTAATAAAGGAGCGTCTCCAGTGTTTGTAAATTCAAAGGAACGAAGTCCATTGTCACCTTTAGAAATTTTTCCATAATCAATTGTATTGTCCGGGGCTGCAAATTCAATTTTTGGGCCATTTTGTGCATAACCTATCGCGCTAAACAATAAGATTGCAATAAAAGAGGCTGCATTTTTCATATGAAATTAGTTTTTAATTGTAAGTAAATATACATTCTTTTAATTAACACACAAATTAATAATTCGCTTTTTATAGTCTACTTAATTATTTACTTTTGCTCTCAGTTATAATTACAAAAATTGAACCAATTTTTCTGTTTAATTGTTTAACCGTTAATTCGTTTAATCGATTAAGGATTTGAAAAAGCAAAAATCAATTAAACAGTTAAACAAAAAAACGATTAAACAGTTAAACGATTAAACAACCTAATAAATGACAATTCCAGCACAATTTGACGCTAAGACGATTGAGAATAAATGGTATGATTACTGGATGAAAAACAATTATTTTCATTCAGAACCTGATCATAGAACACCTTATACTATTGTAATTCCGCCGCCAAACGTCACTGGAGTCCTTCATATGGGACATATGTTGAATAATACGATTCAGGATGTTTTAATTCGTAGAGCGCGTCTTAAAGGATTCAACGCTTGTTGGGTTCCAGGAACAGATCACGCTTCTATTGCAACTGAAGCAAAAGTTGTAGCGAAATTAAAAGCAGAAGGAATCAATAAAAACGACCTAACCCGTGAAGAATTCCTAAAACACGCTTGGGAATGGACAGATAAATATGGCGGAACAATTTTAGAACAACTTAAGAAATTAGGAGCTTCTTGCGATTGGGAACGTACTAAATTTACAATGGATCCTGACATGTCTGCATCTGTAATTAAATCGTTTGTAGATTTATACAACAAAGGATTAATTTATAGAGGATACCGTATGGTAAACTGGGATCCTGAAGCGAAAACTACTCTTTCTGACGAAGAGGTAATTTACGAAGAACAACAAGGGAAATTATTTTTCTTAAAATATAAAATTGAAGGTTCTGAAGATTTCTTGACAATTGCTACAACGCGTCCAGAAACTATTTTTGGAGATACTGCAATCTGTATCAATCCGAACGATGAGCGTTTTACACATTTAAAAGGAAAAAAAGCTATCGTTCCTATTTGCGGAAGAGTAATTCCAATTATAGAAGACGAATATGTGGATGTTGAATTCGGAACAGGATGTTTGAAAGTAACGCCTGCACACGATATGAACGATAAAACATTAGGAGAAAAACACAATCTTGAAATCGTTGATATTTTTAATGAAGACGCTACATTAAACAGCTTCGGATTACACTATCAAGGAAAAGACCGTTTTGTAGTTCGTACTGAAATTGCAAAAGAATTAGAAGAAATTGGAGCTTTGGCGAAGACCGAAATCCATTTGAATAAAGTTGGAACTTCTGAAAGAACCAAAGCTGTAATCGAACCAAGATTATCAGATCAATGGTTTTTGAAAATGGAAGATTTAGTAAAACCAGCGATTAAATCGGTTTTAGAAACAGGAGAAATTAAATTACATCCAAAACGTTTCGAAAACACTTATGCGCATTGGTTAAACAACATTCGCGATTGGAATATTTCTCGTCAATTATGGTGGGGACAACAAATTCCGGCATACTATTACGGAGACGGAAAAGAAGATTTCGTAGTTGCAGAAAACATCGAAGATGCTTTAGCTTTAGCGAAAGAAAAAACCAACAACCAACAACTAACAACCGACAACCTTAAACAAGATGTTGATGCATTAGATACTTGGTTTTCTTCTTGGTTATGGCCAATGTCAGTTTTTGGTGGAATTATGGATCCGGAAAGTGCAGACTTCAAATATTATTATCCAACAAATGATTTAGTAACAGGTCCAGATATTTTATTTTTCTGGGTTGCGAGAATGATTATTGCGGGTTACGAATATGCAGGTGAAAAACCATTTACAAATGTATATTTAACAGGTTTAGTTCGTGACAAACAACGTCGTAAAATGTCTAAATCATTAGGAAATTCTCCTGATCCTTTAGATTTAATTGATGCTTTTGGAGCTGATGGAGTTCGTGTAGGGTTGCTTTTAAGTGCTTCTGCAGGAAACGATATTATGTTTGATGAGGAATTATGTAATCAAGGAAAAGCGTTTTCAAACAAGATTTGGAATGCCTTTAAATTGATTAAAGGATGGGAAGTTTCAGAAACTATTCCGCAACCGGAATCATCAAAAGTGGCAATCGAATGGTACGAAGCGAAATTGCAACAAACTTTAGTTGACATTGAAGATAATTTTGAGAAATACAGAATTTCAGATTCATTAATGGCAATTTATAAATTGGTTTGGGATGATTTCTGTTCTTGGTTCTTAGAGATGATCAAACCAGCATATCAACAGCCAATTGACAGCGTAACTTTCGCGAAAGCGATCGAAATGTTAGAAAGTAATTTGAAATTATTACATCCTTTCATGCCTTTCTTAACGGAAGAAATTTGGCAGTTAATTGCAGATAGAACTCCAGAAGAAGCATTAATCGTTTCGACTTGGCCAGAATTAAAACCATTTGATGCTAAATTAATTGCTGATTTTGAAAACTCAATTGAAGTAATTTCTGGAATTAGAACAATTAGAAAAGACAAAAACATTCCGTTTAAAGATGCAATCGAATTAAAAGGAATTAACAGCGAAAATGTTTCTACTTATTTTGATTCAATTATCACGAAATTAGGAAACGTTTCTGCTTTTGAATATGTTTCTGAAAAAGTAGACGGCGCATTATCTTTCCGTGTAAAATCAAATGAATATTTTATTCCGATTACTGGAAATATCGACGTTGAAGCAGAAATTGCTAAACTGACAGAAGAATTAAATTACACAAAAGGATTCTTGAAATCTGTTGAAGCAAAACTTTCTAACGAGAAATTCGTAAACGGAGCTCCAGAAAAAGTTTTAAATATAGAAAGACAAAAACAAGCTGATGCTTTGGCAAAAATTGCTACAATCGAGCAGAGTTTGGCTGGTTTGAAGTAAGTAAATTACTTTTTTTTAATTTATAAAATTAAACCCGACAGGTTTCAAAAACCTGTCGGGTTTGTTGTTTTAAAGGATGTTTGTCATCCTGACGAAGGAAGGATCACACTCGAAACTCGACAAAGATTGGCGACTTTCTTTGTGGAATTTCGCGTGTGATTCCTCGTTCCTCGGAATGACAATATTGTGGTCTTTCTTCTCTAGAATTCAATAGAAATTATTGTATTTATAAGAGCCATTTTTAGCTAAAAAATAGTTGTCATTTTTTGATTTTTGTATTTCAAAAAGATATAAATTTAATACGATTTTACATTGAAAAAAAAAGTGTCTTTGTGATGAAAAAATATCTATTGTTTGTTTTCGTTTCCTGCATTTTATTGGGATGTTCCAATAAAGAAAATAAAGTTAAAAATGTCGAAAGAGCTTTCTATTACTGGAAGAACGGATCTTCTTTTGGCAACGAAACAATTGATCAACTTAACAAATTGAAGGTGAAAAAAATCTATTATAAATTTTTTGAGGTTGATTATAGTGAAACGATTGGAAATTTCCCTTATCAAAAAAATAATCCTGATCAATATACTTTTCGAAATTTAGATTCGGTAAATATTGTTCCGACTATTTTTATCAAAAATGAAATCTTTCAATATAATAACGAAAAATCACTGGATAAGTTAGCGGATAATATTGTTTTTTTGATAAACAAATACCGTAAAGAACGCTACAGATATGGCAATAATGATAAAAATAATTTTGATTATTCTGAAATTCAAATTGATTGTGATTGGACAAAATCTACAAAAGACAAGTATTTCTATTTATTGAAAAAGATAAAAGAATTTTCTAAAAAGGAAATTAGTTGCACGCTCCGACTTTATCCATACAAATATCCTGATATTATGGGAATTCCGCCAGTAGATAAGGTAACGTTAATGTGTTATAATTTAATAAAACCTTTATCTCAGCAAGATAAAAATTCGATTTTAGATATAAATGAATTAAAATCTTATTTAGATAAAAAAAGAAGTTATCCGGTGCATTTGGATGTGGCGCTTCCTGTTTTTTATTGGACATTATGGTATCATAACAATCGTTTTGCTGGTTTGGTAAATTTTAATTCTGCTGATATTAGCGGAATTGCCAAACAAACTAAACCAATGTGGTATGAAATGACAGAAGATTTTACTTTTGAATATGAATATTACTTAAAAAAAGGTGATCAGCTAAAGATAGAAGAAGTTGACTCCAAAACAATTCAGGAAGCAATTTCAATTATTAAACAAAATGTTGAATTAGACAATACTGCAACAATTTCATTATTTCATTTAGACGATAGTACTTTTAAAAAATACAGCAATGAAGAAGTTTCTAGTTTTTACAGTTCTTTTAGTAAGTAGTTTTTACAAAAGTTTTGCATGTGGTTATTCTCCATATGGTGAGGATGTTAGATATTGTTTGTTTAAACCTGATTTTTTTAATTATGCTCAATACAAATCATTCTTTTATAATGCCGATTTATGGGGATTCGATTATGGTAGAAATCCACAGGATTATAAGTTAAATGTAGATTCAAACATTGCAGATTGGTATAATTACGCCGATAAAAAAGTTTCATTGGATGCTATTGAAGAATTTAATTTCAATTTATCTTATACTGATATTCATTCTAAAAGTGACAATCCGTTTATAAAGTATTTGTATCAAAACAATAAAACTAGTGCAATTGCTTATCTTAAAATGGCAAAAAATTGTGAAATGGTTAGCAGTGATACAGAAGATGTTTGGGAAAGAAATCAAGATTCAAATGGTAAAGGTAAAGTTGAATTATTAAATAAAATTATAGAAACTACTAATAAAGAGCAAAATCAATATTTTAAAAGAAAATATGCTTTTTTAACGATTCGACTTGCTTACTATTCTGGAAGAAATGATATCATAAAAACAGTTTTTGAAACTAATTTTAATAAGAGTAAAAGAGATTATTTGTACTATTGGAGTTTGTTTTTCTATACTTTTACAAAATCAAATCCTGGATATATGGTAGATGTTGCCAATTTAATGGCAAATTCTCCAGAGAAAAGTTACGCAAGTTATTACTATTTTCATCATGATTTTAAAATTCAAGAAGCTTTAAAATATGCTAAGAGTAAAGAAGAAAAAGCAAATATTTATGCTTATGCATCTGTTCAAAAAGTAGATAAAAATCTTGATTTTTTGAAAGAAATTTATGAAAATAATCCTAAATCTCAAATACTAGGATTTTTGCTTTTGCGTGAAGTTAATAAAATTGAAGATTGGGTTTATACGCCTTATTATACCAACTATAACCCAACAAGCGATTATGCTGATTTTTGGAATGATAAAATAAAAGTTACTACTGAAACATTACGCAATCGTTCTGAAAGTGATAGATTGTATGCAAAAGAAGTTTTAGATTTTGTAAATACAGTTGATGCTGATAAAATGCAAAATCCAATTGTTTGGAAAGCTTCAAAAATCAATTTGCAATTTATTACAAGAAATTATACTGACTGTTTAAAAAATATTTCTCTGTTTGAAAAAAAGTATCAATCTGAAAAAGTATGGGGAGAAATAGAGAAAATAAAAGCTCTTTGTATTACAGCAAATCAAGAAAATGGAAAAGCAATTATAAAACCAGAAATTGAATCTATTATTTTAAAATATAAAAGTGATGAACGTTTCGTTTTTGCTTTAGGAAGAGAATTAGAATTTAAAGGAAACATTATAGATGGTATGGCTTTGCTATCTTTAATAGAAGGAACAACTGATGGAGGTTATAATACAGATGATGTAGAATGGCGTGACAATAGAATTAAAACATCTGGGAACTTACAAGAATTTTATCGTTATTTTGATTATTTAGACTTTGTTTATTCTGCTAAAGATTTACAGACAATTGTAAATAGGTTAGACAAAGGTTTTAATACTCAATTTCAAAAAGAAATTTATTTTAAACTTTTAAAAGATAAAGATTACCTTAAAGATTTATTGGGAACAAAATATCTCAGAGAAAATCAATTGAAGAACGCTTTGATAACTTTTAAATCTTTAGATAAAAAATATTGGGACGATAATTATAATGCTTGGGAAAGAGGCGAATATGGCGATGTGTATGTTTTCGATCAAAATCCGTTTTATGATTTTAAGCATACAGAAAACTTTATAGAACATAAAGAAAAATATATTGTTACCAAACTTGCCGTAACGGAGAGAATTATCAAGTATACCGATTTGGCGAATGATGTAAAAATAAAAGATCGAGATTATTACTATTTTCTTCTTGCAAATTGTTATTACAATATGTCAGATTACGGTAATTCTTGGATGATGCGACGCTATAATAGTTATGGTTATCAAAGCAATAATCAGAATGAATCTTATATAGACGAAATTGAATATAGAAATAAAATTAAAGCCGTTACGAATTATAAGTTAGCCTATAAAAATGCTAAGACAAATAAATTTAAAGCACTCTGTTTGCGAATGATGGATTATGTAGAAAAAAATGAATATTCAAATTCAAAAAGAGTTAATAAAGAATTTCCTGAATTCACTTCAGATTTATCAGGATGTGAAAGTTTAGAAGAATACTTCAAAGCGAGAAGATAATTAAACCCAAGAGATTTTAAAAACCTGTCGGGTTTGTTATTTTCTAACCGCAATTTTGTCATTCCGAGGAACGAGGAATCTTCGCAAGTGACTCCTGTGGAATGTCACCAATCTTTGTAGAGTTACTCGTGGAGATTCCTCGTTCCTCGGAATGACAAAATTGAGGTATTTTTTGGGTAAAAAAAACGCACTAACTTCTCTTCTTCAAAACCAAAAACAAAGGATAAGAAATAATTGTAATTCCAATAATTATAAGAAAAGCATTTGGATCGCTATAAATAAATCCGAGCAACAAAGCAATTGAAGCGACAATAGCTATTATAGTTGTCCACGGATACCAAAATGAACGATAAGGTCTTGGTAAATTTGGTTCTGTAGTTCTCAATTTTAAAAGTGAAAAATAAGCCAATCCCCAAACAATAATCGAAATAAAAGCGGCGAAAGAAAATAGAAATTCAAAAGACCCAATACAGATTAAAAATAGACTGAAAAGTGACGAAACCAAAAGTGCTACAATTGGTGTTCCGCCTTTGTTGACCGTTGTTCCTTCTTTAATAAAAAAACCATCGCGGCTTAATCCGTAAAGAATTCTTGGCGGAATCATCATAAAGGCATTCAAAATACTGATCAAAGAGAAAATCGAAATCACAGTAACTATTATCGCGCCTCTTTCTCCGAAAAGTATTTTAGCAACATCTGCTGCAGCAAGATTAGATTTGGCTAAAGTTTCAATTGGTAAAACATGAAAAAAAGCAGCATTAACCAAAATATAAATGGCAACAACAAGCAAAACTCCGCTGTATAAAGATTTCGGAATATTTTTACTCGGATCATCATTTTCTTCGGCAAAAAAACAAACGCTGTTCCAACCATTATAAGTTCCGATAATAAGCTGTAATGATTTGAAAAATCCAAAAACAAGTCCGATTTGAAAGATTGAATTATCCGTTTGAATTTTTGGAACTTCAACTCCAGAATACATAAAACAAGCCACAACCAAAGCCACAAAACAAATTACTTTTAAGAAACTAGTAATCTGCTGAATAACGCTTCCGTTTTTTACACCGCTATAATGAAGTAAGACAAAAGCAACCAATATTGCAATAGAAATTACTGTAGAGTAGGGAGCAAGTCCTGGAAATAAAATGATAGAATATTCGCTAATTACAATGCAATAAAATGCGGGCGGAATAGCATTAACAATATAATCATACCATCCAGATAAAAAACCTGCATATTCTCCAAAAGCTCTTTTAATGTAGTTATAAGATCCTCCAGCTTTTGGTAGCATTGTTGCTAATTCAGCATAAGAATTCGCGCCCAATAAAACGTATAAACCTCCAAATAACCAACACGCAAGAATAAGCCAGTAATTGTTTAGCATTTCTGCAATTGTTCCTGGCGTTCTTAAAATTCCAACTCCGATTGTTCCTCCAATTAATACGGCAATATTAAAACTAAGGCCTAAAGTTTTCTTTAATTGGTTTTTCTTGAAGTCAGACATATGTGGATTTTTGTTAAATGTAATTTCAACAAAAGTACTATTAATTGAACTATTATTTGTGTAAAAACAAAAATCCCAAGACATTCTGTTTTCGAAAATGAAATCAGAAAATCTTGGGAGAAATCAACCTAACTCAATGTTTTAGAATTTGTAGCGAAGACTTGTCATAATTTGGCGAGGCGCTATCGGATTCACACTATAATTTTCGTGAACTGTATAATTTAATTCGTTTGTTATGTTTGATAATTTGCAAAGAATCGAAAATTTATTCCAAGTGTAACCAACTGAAGCATCGATTGTAGTGTAAGCTTCTAATGGAATATCACGATCTCTAATCGTAATTGTATATGTTTTTGGAGTAGTTGCAGGTTTGTTTTCTGTCCAAACATAATCGTCATTCCAACCCGCTAAACGATTTCCGATATAATTTGCAATTGCTCCAAAAGAAAGTCCTTTTAATACACCAGAAGGCAAAGTATAGAAGAAACTTAAATTAGCTGTATTTTGCGGAGTTCTCACAACGCGATCTCCTTCAATAAAACTTCCGTTTGTTCCAGAAGTATTAATGTAGCGCATGTCATTGTAGCTGTAACCTGCAATAATATTTAAACCTTCAACCGGTTTTGCTGTAATATCTAATTCTACACCTTTGCTTCTTGTTCCTCCACCTAAAGTTTTAATGCTTGTATCTGTATTTTGAGTTCCATCTGCTCTAAATTCAGCAGTTTGAGCTAAATTACTGTTTGTGATTTGGTAAACTGTAACGCCTGTTGTCAAAGCTCCATTATAAAAATCTTTTTTGATTCCTGCTTCATATTGATCAATAATAGAAGCTTCAATTGGTTTTAAATCAACTGTTGTTCCAGTATTTGGTGTAAATGAGTTTGAGTAACTAGCAAATACTGACATATCGCTCCAAGGCTGATAAACCAATCCTACTTTTGGTGAAAAAGCTTCATCTTTACGAGCTGGGGTTTCTGTTAGAACTGTTGGATTTTTTGTTAAATCGTAAGTGTAAACAGTTGCTTCTTGCCATGACCAACGTAAACCAAGTAAAACTTTAATTTTGTCTGTAAATGAAATTAAATCTTGGGCGTAAATTCCAAAACGATCTGTATCTGTTTTTACAATTCTTGTCAAATTAGCGTTTGGAATGTCATTTCTTTGTGTTGAAGGATCAAAATTGTACAAATTGATTGTATCGTAATTTGCAGGATTGAAAGTGTATGTATTTGCTGTAGCAAAAGAATTTTCCCAATCTGCACCTGTAAATAATTGGTGTTTAATAGATCCTGTATTGAAGTTACCTTGTAAACTTAATTGGTCTCCAACAATAGTTTCTAAGTTTTTATTTTGAACTAAAGGTCTTGTCCAATCTCCAGCTGTTGTTACTGTTGATAATTGTGCTGTCGATTTTGAAGCTCTGTCATAAGATTGAAAAGAACTGTTGAAATTTAATTTCCAATTTTTATTAAAATCATGATTTACTAATACAGAACCACTTGCAGATTTAGTTTGTCCGTTTGACCAAAGCGATCCGTAGAAGTTAGAACGAGAAACATTAACAAGTTCTTTTCCAATAATTCCAGTTCCGAAATCTGGCGTCCAATCTGCCGTTAGATAATCTCCTTGAACCGTAATTTGTGTTTTTGGACTAATAACGAAAAGCAAAGATGGATTCACATAAACACGTTCGTTTTTTACCACATCTCTAAAACTTTCTGAATTTTCATAAGAACCATTAATTCTAAAAGCAATAGATTTAGAAAGAGCACCATAAAAATCGAAAGCTGGTTTGTAATACGCATAACTTCCAATTTGCATTGAAATTTCTCCTCCGCTTTTAAATTGAGGCGTTTTAGTTACTAAGTTCAAGATTCCTCCAGGAGCTACATTTCCGAATAATAATGCAGAACTACCTTTTAAAAACTCTACTTTTTCTAATCCAGAAACGTCTGGAATTGATCCCGCGTTATAACGAAATCCGTTTTTAAACATATTATTGGCAGACATATCGTAACCTCTTGAGAAAAAAGATTCTTGAGCGCCACCACGTGCAGAACCAACATAAACTCCGTTTGCATTTTTTAAAACTTCACTTAAACGTATTGCTTGTTGCTGTTCGATAATTTCAGCACCGATAACTTGTATCGTTTGCGGATTATCCATTGGTTTCAAACCTGAACGTACTGCAGTTACTGGTTTTGGTTCTTTATTTTTGGTTACAACTACTTCATTTAAAATTTCTCCTTTTTTATTTTTTACAGTATCAGAAACTGTAGAAGTAGTTTCGTTGCTTGAATAATCTTGTCCGTAAGAGGCAAAACTCAATAATCCTAGCGCAAATAGTAAATTGTATTTCATGGTATTTATTTAGATTCAATAAAAATAATTGACCGCAAATATACAATGCCAATATTGTGTTAATGAAATTTAAAAGAGGTTTTCTTACTTAAACCTTGCTTATTCTTTTCTTAATATTTGCTTAAGAGTTTTCTAATGATATTTTAATTTTGTATTAATGTTATTCCATTACATAAAAAAAACCTCGCCGTTAAGAGAGGTTTTTTCAATTGAAATTAAATCTAAGAGTGAAATTTTCTAAATTTATTTTACTGTAATTTGGTAAGTAGCCATTTTCCAGATTTCATCGTATTTTTTACCGTTGTGGTCGCCAGAAGCTTTTTCTGTATGTGCGTATTCAACCATGTAATTTCCAGACCAGATTGGAGTAAAAGAAAATTCGCCTTTATCGTTTGTCCATAATTCTTTTTCCCAGCCATTTGGTGCAATTACTTTAATTTTTGTCTCTTTTGCAGAAGCGCCATCATAAAGAGCAAATCCAGTAATTTTTGTGTCTTTTTTAGCTACATCAGCATTTTCAGAAAATAAACCAATCTGATTTTTATTTGCTGTAGCATAATTTCCAGCAGTTTTATTTCCAACCACTACAGTTGCGCTTGAGTTGTAATCTAAAACCATAGTTCCATAAACATCTTTTACTTTATGGTGCATTACTACAGTATAAACACCTTCTTCATCTGGAGTAAAAAAAGCTTGGTATTTATTGTCTAAAGCTTTAGAAGTAAGTTTTGTTTCTTTTTTTGAAGGAGAGATTAATATTAACGAAAAATCTTTTAAATCAGAAAACCATTTGTCTGCTTTAGTGATATCATTTTCAGAGAATTCTCCAAAGTAAATTGAAACTTCTTGAGGTTTTCCTTTTGTGCCAGTTGCTTTTGTATCAATCCAAAGTGCGTGAGCAAAGATTTGTGGAGCAGCAAAAAGCATTAAAAATAAAAAAGTTAATGTTTTTAAAGTATTTGATTTCATAAGATCAAGTTTAAAATTGTTAGAAGATATTTTTTACAAACATAAGGCTTATTTAGAATAATTAAAAATAAAAAAGCAATAAAAAAAGCCTCGAAGATTCCAGATTTTAATGGACTTCGAGGCTTTTTATTATGTTTTAAATAATTCTTAGAATTTGTAAGCGAAACTTGCTACAACATTTCTAGGTTTTTGCGGATTTACTGTTGACCATCCTCCGTTAAAATAATCTTTGTTGGCGATATTGTTAACGTTTAAGCTTACACGATATTTAGTTGTGTTATAAAATAACGCACCATTGATTACAGAGTAAGCGGGAAGGATAAATTTTCCAGTTACATCGCTATCTAAAATGGCATTGTCGCTAGCATAATTTCCTCCAAAACCAATACCGAAATTTTCCAATGTACCTTCGTAAAATTTATAAGTTGCCCAAAGATTTACTAAGTTTTTAGGACCAGCCCAAAAAGGTCTTTTGCCTTGATCTAACCAAATATTTCCTTCGTCACCTTTTGTAATTTTACTGTCATTGTAGCTATATCCAGCAATAATACTTAAACCTTTTAGTGGCGCAGCGTTCAAATCAAATTCGAAACCTTTACTTCTTGCTTCACCGCCTTGAGCGCTGTACATTGGGTTGCTTGTAACTAAATTGGCAACATTAATATCATAGTAACTTGCCGTTGCAGTTAATTTATCTGAAAATAAATTTGCTTTTATTCCCGCTTCTAATTGATTTGCATGTTCTGCTTCAAAAGTTTTAGATCCGATAAAATTACCATCTGCATCATATAAAGCAGTTGGAGCAATATTTCTAAATCCATTCATATAATTAGCAAAGACCGATAATTGATCTTCAATTGGCTGATATACAACTCCAAATTTTGGAGATAATGCAGTTTGAGTATAATTATCTGTATCTGTTTTGATGTTTCCTTCTGTATCAAAATAATCTACCCTTAAACTTGCCATTACTAATAATTTTCGTGTAATGTTAAGTACATCAGACGCATAAGCGCTATAAGTGGCATCTTTTGAATTGTAATTTGGACCGGCTTCTCCAGCTAATAATTTATCAACAGAAGTTTGAGTAAGATTGTAAGGATTTGCAGGATCCAATTGTCTTACATCTCCTTGTGCAGTAACATTGTAAAGATGTCCGTAACCTGAACCTCCAAACATTACGTTTCTTTCAAAATAATCTAAACCAAAAACAAGACGATTTCTCATGTTTCCGATTTTAAAATCTCCAATAAAGTTTTGCTGAATATCTGTTGTACTGGTTTGAGAATTTTCTTTTGTGATCCATAAAGCAAAATCGCGGTTTCCGTCTTCATTATCATAGATATAAGAATAATATCCTCTTGACTTTGAAGAAGTTCTAGATAAAACCGTTTGAGAAGTCCATTGCTCTGAAAATTTATACATCATTTGTCCCTGCAAATTAAACTTCGGATTTTTGATCGGAAGATCGTTGCTGTAAAAAGACAAATCGGTTTTTTAATTTAAATCGGTTAGATTAGCAAATTGCAGTTGAGAATCTCTTCCTAAAAACAACATCGATGGCGTAGTTTTTTCTTCTGCCATAAATTCGGTATTAATTAAGAAAGATAATTTTTCGTTTACTTTATAAGAAAGGGAAGGAGCTACAAAAATTGAAGTACGAAATCCAGCATCTTGAAAACTGTTTTCAGTTTGATACGCGGCATTAATTCTAAAAGCCACATTATCTGCATCATCTAGCGGAGTATTTATATCTGCTGTAACTCGGTTTAAACCAAAACTTCCGGCAAGGTAAGAAACTTCACCTCCAAAACCGCTGTAAGGTTTTTTAGTAACGGTATTAATTAATCCGCCGTAACTTACTAAACTGCTTCCGAATAAAGTTCCAGATGGACCTTTAATAACTTCCACACGTTCAATATTTGCAGGATCTAAAGTTCCGCTTGTAACTCCTGGCAATCCGTTGATAACATTGGCTTGAACTTCAAAACCACGTAAAGAATAATAAGATCCTCCGTCGCCGCCACGACCTGTAGATTCCCATAATTTCTGAATTCCAGGAACATTTTTCAAAGCATCTTCATAATTTGTAATAGCTTGTTCTTTCATTAATTCAGAAGAAACGATATTATAAACCTGTGGATTTTCAATGTTTTTCAGCGGCATTTTAGAAACATAAGTACTTTGTTTCGGGAATGCTTTTCCTTTATTATTCGTAATAATAACTTCTTTCAATTGTTTATTAGAAACCGTTAATTGCAAATTAAGAGGAGTCGTTTGGTTTGTAGCAACCGCAACTTGTTGTTCTAAAGTTTCGTAACCAGCTAATGAAACTTCTAAAGTGTATGTATTTGGTTTTACACGATTAAATTCGAAAGCTCCGTCTTCGTTACTAATTGTGCCGTATTTCGAATTTTTAAGGATGATATTTACTCCAACAGCCAATTCTCCGTCAGAAGTTGTTATAGTTCCTTTAATTTTTCCAAAGTTTTGCTGGGCAAAAATAGTATTGCAAAATAGGAATAGCATGCAGAATATGGTACTTATCTGCTTGATGCTACAATTTGAATAATTCATGGTATTTCTTTTTTGGATTAATTTTGTCTTTATTATTTAGAATAATTAAAAACAAGGCAAAAATAGAAATTATAATATCTTTAACAAAGAAAATCTATCATTTGAGCCATTATTAAATTATTAAACAACTCATCTTCAAATTAAACTGTTTTTGAGGTAATAAAAGAAAACACCTCTGAACTATTCAGAGGTGTTTTTTCAAAATAAATGACTTTAGAATTTCAATGTCAAATTAACTAAGAAGTTTGACAATGCTTGTGAATTTCCATAAAAATCCCAATATCTTTCACTTGTAAGATTGTTAAATTTAAGACCAACTCTCCAAGTCGGCTGATCATAAAATACCGTTGCATTTGCAGTTGTGTAAGACGGAATGTAGAAAACGTTGTCTTCAAACATATAACTTTTACCAACGTGATTTAATCCAAATCCGGCACCAAGACCTTTTACAGTATTTTGCAAAGTATAAGTTGCCCAAAAATTAGCAACGTTTTCTGGAGCTCCAGTAGCTTTTTTTCCAGTTGCTGGAATCGTATTATCGTTAAAAGCATATCCAGCAATAATGTTAAAACCATTTATCGGATTTGCAATTAATTCAAAATCAAAACCTTTACTTACTTGCTCGCCATTCTGAAACGCAAAACCATCATTGGCATATTGTACAGCGTTATCAATTTTGATGTTGTAATAACTTAAAGTTGTGCTCAATTTTTTATTGAATGCTTCTACTTTTACACCAAATTCATATTGCGCAGCATAAACAGGATCTAAAATTAATCTTGTAGCATCGGGCTGTGTGGCAGGAGGTGAGTTCTGGAATCCGTTCATGTAATTTCCAAAGATCGATACCTGATCTTTAACTACTTGATACACTAAACCTAATTTTGGAGATAAAGCAGTTTGATTATAGCCTTCTGTACCTTCAGCTTCGTCCATTTTAAAATTGTCTACACGTAAACTCAACATGGCAGATAATCTGTCTGTAAAATTAATAACATCCGAAGCGTAAACACTAAAAGTCTTGTTGGTTGTAACAGGATATGTAGTTTGAGTTAAAGTGGCATCAACCGTTTTTCTTCTCATCGGGTTAAAAGGTGCTCTTACGTCAACTGTATCAAGATATTTTGTAACTCCAGAAGAGAAACCACTTTTATTAAAGCTATAATTTGCTCCAATCAATAATTTGTGTTTAATGCTTCCTGTAGCAAACTGACCATTAATATTTTGTTGAATATTAGTATAATTATCATAAATAGGTCCCCAGTTTCCAACTCTTCTGGCTGCTTGGTAAGGAGTAAGCCAAAGTGTATAAGTTTGGTAACTGCGCTCTACATTTTCTCCCATGAAAGAGAATAAAGTAGTCGATTTCCAGTTTTCAGATATTTGATATTCCGCTTGAGCGAAAACTTTATTGGCAGAAGTTTTAGCATCATTATCATCATAAAATAATGATTTTCTATAACCTACTTCTAAATCTCTTGGATTTGTAATCCCAGAAGCGGCGTCATATCTGTGATACGTTCTTCTTGTATTATTTGAACTAATGTATTCAGCATCAATATTAAAAGTAAGTTTATCACTTGCTTTGTAAGTTAAGCTAGGCGTAATCGCCACAGTATTGTTGAAACCAAAATCTAAAAAGCTCTTTTCTCTAGTAACCGCCGCGTTTATTCTAAATAAAGCCGTTTTATCTTTGTTTATTGGTGTATTCACATCGGCCGTAAAGCGATTTAAATTATAACTTCCCATTGTATAAGATACTTCAGTCGCTGCAGTTTCAAATGGTTTTTTCGTTACCAAGTTTACGACACCGCCAAAAGATGAAATTGTAGATCCGAATAAAGTTCCCGAAGGACCTTTTAAAACTTCAATTCTTTCCACATTGGCAAGATCTGTAGAAGAACGGTTTGTTGAAGTTTCCATTCCGTTTCTGGCATTAATTCCTGTTGTAAAACCTCTAAAAGTTACTCCAACTCCACCAGAAGGATAAGTTACAGGAACAGCTCCAGGTGAGTTCTGAACGGCATTTTTAACATCTACAGAAACTTGTTCTAATAATAGTTCTTTATGAATTACATTATAAACCTGCGGATTTTCCAGATTTTTTAATGGCATTCTAGCTACATAATCTGTCTTTTTAGAGGCGATACTTTTCTTGCCGCTAACCACAACTTCCTGTAATTCTTTGTTTGAAACTTTAAGTTGTAAATTAACTGTCGTTGTTTCATTTTCTGTCACAATAACTTGACTTTCTAAAGTTTCGTAACCTGTTAATGAGATTTGAATCGTATAAGAATTGGCTCTAACTCTGTTAAAATCGAAAGTACCGTCATCATTTGATACCGTACCATATTTAGTATTTTTAAGAATAATATTAACGCCCGCGGCAGCGTCGCCGTCAGAAGTGGTAATGGTTCCTTTAATTTTTCCGTTGTTCTGTTGAGCAAAAACGGATAAGAACGAAAATAGAAAACTGATTGAAAATAGAAAACGCGAAGTTTTCTGGTTGAGGTAATTCATTGATTTCATTTAATTGGTTTATAATTAATTTTATTTAGAATAAATAAAAACAGTGCAAATGTAAAAATTAAAATAACGTTAACAATTATTATTTTTATCATTTATAAATGAAATTGTTAAATGTTGATTTCAGAGCGATTTAGAGAAAATCTTATAGGAAGTTGTAGTAAGATAAAGTTTAAAAAGCCTTAATTTTGCAATCTGAAAAAACACTTCATGATTTTACCTTTCTTCAAAAAAATTCAAAATACGCCAAGAGGATATCGAATTGCCAACACCGTTTTTTTCTTTCTTTCTGGTTTTGGATATTCTTCGTGGGTTTCTAGAATTCCGCATATACAAGCACAATTACATTTATCTGAGGCAGAATTTGGAGCCGTTTTATTCGCATTTCCGATTGGTTTAATGCTTACAATGCCTTTTACAGGAAAATTATTAAACAAATACAGCAGTCGTTACATTATGCTTTTGGGAGCTATAATGTTTAATATTGTACTGTCTTTACCAGGGTTGGTAGCTTTTGTTTGGCAGTTGGTTATTGTACTTTTAATTTTTGGAGCGTCACGAAATATTTTTAATTTATCGATTAATGCACAATCGTTAGAAGTGCAGAAATTATATCCAAAATCAATTATAACGCGTTTTCACGCGGTTTGGAGTATTGCCGTTTTTTCAGGAGCAGGTTTGGGTTATGTAATGGTGACACAGAAAATTGCGCCATCGCATCATTTATTAGGAGTTAGTGTTTTTATGCTGGCACTTACGGCTTGTTTTTATCCAATGAGTATTCATAATGAACCAGTTCCGGTTAAGAAGAAGTTTTTCTCAATGCCAGAAAAAAATCTTGTAAAGTTTGCTTTGATTTGTTTTGTTTCTATGGCTTGCGAAAACACGATGTACGACTGGAGCGGAATTTACTTCGAAAATATATTAAAAGCTTCTCCAAAATTAACCAGCGCCGCATTTGTATTTTTTGCTTCTGCTGTAACGTTAGGACGCATTTTTGGTGATTATGGCGTAATGAAATTTGGAACTAAAAAAATCCTGATGTATAGCGGAATTTTAATCACTTTAGGTTTCGGAATTTGCTTTATTCTTCCGTATGCGTATCCGACTATTTTTGGCTATGTCTTAATCGGATTTGGGGTTTCTTGCGTTGTTCCGCTCGTATTTAGTATTGCGGGAAGATCGTCAAAATTAAGCAGCGGTTCTGCCTTAACTTCTATATCTACAATTGGTTATTTAGGATTCTTATTGGTTCCGCCAATGGTTGGTTTTATTTCTGAATATCTTAGTATGAAATGGGCATTTTTAGTGATGGCGCTTTTAGGAATTATGATGATTTTTATGGTGAATAAAATCGGGGAGAATGAGTAGTCTTTTAAGATGCTAAGGTTCTGAGATGCTGAGGTTCTAAGGTTTTTATATTTAGTTCTCTTTCCTTTGAAAATTAAGGATATATATATCGCACAATTTCTTGCTTCTTGTCATCATAAAAATAGCCATCATTTGCGAATTCATTTACTAAATCAATTTTATAGTTTTCATTAATATGATTAAGAATTTGCAAGAAAGAAAGCAAAGTCTTTCTGGTAGAGCTGCAATTAATGTAGAAAAGTTCTTTTTCAACCTGATTTTCTATACAATAAAACCTAAAATCGAAAGTGGTGTTCATTGATTGTTCTATTCGATTATATCTAAAAATAAAAGAAGTAGTTCCGCTTTGAATTAGATTGATTAAAAAGGCGCGAATTTCATTATTCTTACTATAGCCTCTATTTAATTCACTCCCAATATCCTTTAAGTTTATGTCTGACATCAGATGGTTTTTTGGGATTAATGTATAATACTATTTTGCGATTGAAATTATAAGTTGCAAAGGTTATCGGAAGCTTACCCTCATAAATATATTTTTTATCATTAAAAGTATATTCTATAATTGGAACATAGTAAGTTGGTGATACTTCTGGATTGCTTGGACTTCCTGTAACATCACGCCATTTTATCCTTTCTTCAAAGCGAATTATATTGCTTTCAAGTGGTACAAATGATTTTGGAACAATCGAATACTTTATATACAAAATAATATTCAATACGATAATAATACCGAAAAAAGAAAGGACAATTGTAAACATTCAAAAAACAATTTACTTCTTCGTCATCACAAACTTTTCCGAACTTGGTTTTCCATTCAAATTTCCAGAAATTTCGGCTGTCAAAGTATTATTAGCACCTTTTGTATACGTGATTTTTTGAGGATAATCGTGTTTAGCATTTTCAAAAACTAACTTTTGATCCGATTCAGAAGTAGATGGGAAGAAAACAGGTTTGTCATCGTTTTGACCTTTTACAGTTGCTTTATAAGTCAAAGTTTCGCCTAATTGAGCCAAAACAATAGTTTCAAAATGTAAAGTGTCTTTTCCTTTAATAAAATAAGAAGAAGCGCTAAAAGTACTGTCGTTTAACTTTTGCCAGTTTTCAGATAAAACACCATCGGGAGTTGTATTTTCCCAGTTTCCAATTAACCAGTCGGCTGTTTTGATTTTGTCTTTTTCAACGGTTTCTTTTTTCTGGCAAGAAACGAAAGCGATTATAAGTGCGATAAGGGTAATTTTCTGAAACATATTTTATAGGTTTTTGATTGTACTAAAGTATGAAAAGAATTATGAATTATGAATTATGAATTATGAATTATGAATTATGAATTTTAAAACTTAAGTTCCAATCTATAAACTCATAACTCATACTTCATAATTTATAATTTATAACTTTATCCGCAAAGTATAGAATAAACCAATTCCTTTGTTGGTTTTTGATCTTGCAATTTTGCTCGAACTTCATCAAAAGTTACTTTAAAATCACAACCCGATTTATATTCAGCGCAACCGTATGCTGTTTTGCCTTTCAGAATCGTTCCTTTTTTACATTTTGGACAAACCAATTCATCCGAACTTTCTTTGACTATCGATTTCTTTTCGGTTTTCTTTGGTTCTAATTTCAGTTTATAGTTTTCCTCAAAACGAATTAAACCTTCTGTAGTTCCAGAATCAATTTTAAAGCCTTTTATGTTTACCGTTGAGCCTTTTTGAACCAATCGTAAATATTGACTTTCTGTAATTTTTTTATCATGAAAAACAAACGGCAAAACGAAATCGCAACCCGATTTATATTCACTGCATCCAAAAGCCGATTTCCCTTTTATTAGATTTCCTTTTTGACATTTCGGACAGGTTTCTGCCGAAATTCCACTGGCTTTCTTTTTTTCTGCTTTTACAACAGGCTTTTGAATAGATGCGGCGTGCGAAATATTTGCGTGTTTGGTTTCGCTTCGTACTTCATAAACCAAAGCTTCAACCATGCTTTTCATGTTTCGGATGAAAGCTGCAGCGGTAAAAGTCCCTTTTTCAATATCTTTCAATTGTTTTTCCCAAGTTCCGGTAAGTTCAGCCGATTTAACCAATTCATTCTGAATCGTATCAATCAATTGAATTCCAGTTAAAGTCGGTAAAACTTGTTTTTTATTTCGAACAATATATTGACGTTTGAAAAGTGTTTCGATAATATTTGCACGCGTTGACGGACGTCCGATTCCATTTTCTTTCATCAATTCGCGTAAATCTTCATCATCAACTTGTTTTCCAGCGGTTTCCATCGCACGCAATAAAGTTGCTTCTGTAAACTGATTGGGTGGTTTGGTTTCTTTTTGAAGGAAAGAAGGTTCGTGCGGACCTTTTTCGCCCACCACAAAACTCGGCAGTAAATCCGGTTCTTTTTCTTTCGCATTCGGATCTTCAAAAACTACTCTAAAACCTTTTTTTAAGATTTCTTTTCCCGTTGCTTTAAAAGTCACATCTGCGGCTTTTCCAATTACTGTAGTATTCGCAACCAAACAATCATCATAAAAAACGGCAATAAAGCGTCTTGTAATAATATCGTAAACTTGCTGCTGATTGTGCGCTAAATTATTTTGAACTCCAGTCGGAATAATCGCGTGGTGATCGGTAACTTTTTTATCATTGAAAACCTTTGGCGATTTCTTGATTTTTTTCTCTAAAACAGGCTGCGTTAATTCGGCGTAATTGCTTAATTTTTGCAGAATTCCCTGTACTTTCGGGTAAATATCATTCGGTAAAAAAGTCGTATCTACTCTGGGATATGTAATTACTTTTTGTTCGTATAAAGTCTGTGCAATTTTCAGCGTTTCTTCTGCCGAAAACCCAAACTTTTGATTGCAATACACCTGTAAACCAGTTAAGTCGAAAAGCTTTGGTGCGTATTCATTTCCGTTCTTTTTGTCAACAGAAACAATTTCGAAATCGCTTTCTTTTACTTTTTCAGCTAAGATTTCTCCATCTTCTTTTTTCAAGAAACGACCTTCTTCATAACTAAAAAGCGTTTCTCTATATAAAGTCTGCAATTCCCAATAGGGTTGAGGTTTAAAGTTTTCGATTTCTCTAAAACGATCTACAACCATTGCCAACGTTGGCGTTTGCACGCGTCCGATAGACAAAACTTGTTTGTAGCCACCATGTTTTACGGTATATAAACGCGTCGCATTCATTCCTAAAAGCCAATCTCCAATTGCTCTAGAAAATCCTGCGTAATATAAATTATCGTAGTTTGCAGATGGTTTTAAGTTTTCAAAACCCTCTTTAATCGCTTCAGTTGTCAAAGATGAAATCCATAAACGCTGAATTTCTCCTTTATAATGCGCTTCGTTCATGACCCAGCGCTGAATCAATTCTCCTTCCTGTCCAGCATCCCCGCAGTTTATCACCACTTCGGCTTTGTCGAAAAGACTTTTTATGATTTTAAATTGTTTTTGAATTCCCGAATTCTGAACCACTTTTGTTTCAAATTTCTCAGGAAGCATCGGAAGATTGTTCAAATCCCAGCTTTTCCAATGTGGTCTGTAATCGTTGGGTTCTTTTAAGGTGCATAAATGCCCAAAAGTATAGGTTACTGCATAACCATTGCCTTCGTAATATCCGTCGTGTTTGGTATTGGCGCCCAAAACGGATGCGATTTCACGTGCTACACTTGGTTTCTCAGCAATACAGACCTTCATTCTTTCATTTCTTATTAAAGAGCGAAATTAGGGAATTTTTATAAGAAAGGAGCAAAGGTTGAGAGGAACAAAGGCACAAAGTTTTTCACAGTAGTTACTAAGCTTTTGTTTTTCTAATAATTCTAGATTTATCCTCATTTTATGTCTTCCTGAGCGAAGTCGAAGGATGCGTAATGAGAGAAAATTAAATATATAATTTCCAGTTTTTATCTGCTTGAAAACCATGTTCGGGTTCAGCATGTTGTTTTATTTCTTTACCATCTTGCAGCAATGAAGAAAATAAATCTAGTTGCTTTGCTTTTAAATATTCTGCTTTATAATCGGCAGTTTCATTATTCCATGCATTATTTTCACAAACAAGACATTTATTTTCTTTTACAGCGATAATACCGCAAATTTCACAGGGCAATAAAGCATTCATAAAAGTTCTAACGTATTGAAAGTCAAAATTTGTAAAATTCGGCGGTATATTTTGAATAAACTCATACCAACCAATAAAATTGTTTTTTAGAATAATAGACTTTTCTAGATTTTGAATAATTACTTCTTCGTTATCTTTAGAAAAATGAATATCCGATATCTCTTTCCAATCATATGTTTTAGGTTTTGCACCAAAAGATTGATGCAAAGAAAAACCATGTGAAGTGATTTTTATTTCGGTTAATTCAGAAGAAAGTTTTTTATAAAAAAACTTACGCATAAAAAATCCAATCATAGATTTTTTATTAAATCTTAAATATATCAATTCTCTTCATCCAAAAAATTTCAGATTCTAAAAATTGAAGTTTCGTTTTTACAACTTTATCGCTTTTATCTCTCGGATTTTTAGTTACAAATCTAGCTTTCGAATTATTAAAATCTAAAGTATTTTTTGCATCAAAATCTTCATTTTTATTTGCCGAAAAAGTAATGAGATTGTCTTTTACGCTCCATTTTCCTTTTCCATATTGGTTGGTTTCGGGCGGAACTCCGCCTTGCAATTTTGAATACGAATGAAATACAAATGTTCCATCTTGGTTTAGCGTCAATTTATATTCAATTATATATTTTTCTCCGTCAGAAAGTGTACGAGAATAATCTCCCGAAATCTGATTGGATTGTGCTGATAAAGTGAAGTTTGAAATTAAAAGAAAGAAGATAATTAAGTGTTTCATTTGTTTTAAAAATTAATTTTTTGAAAAAAAAGAAAAAAGTCTGTTTCAAAAGTAAGTGGTTAAAAATCAATTTCTTTACGGGAAAAGGTATTTTTAAACTTTCGATTATTATTTTATAAAAAAGATCAATTTATTGACTAGGAATAATCCTTAACTGATTCATAAATTGCCGATTATCTATAAAATGTTTTTATAAAATAAAATTACCTTCTAAAACAATTACCGCTTCGCCAAGAATATACACTTTGTCGTCTACAAGTTCGGTGCTCATAGTTCCCGTTCTCAATGAAGATTGAAAAGCATTAAACTTTGTTTTGTTGAGTTTTGTTGCCCAATATTTTGTCAAAAAAGTTTGAACTCCGCCCGTTACAGGATCTTCATTCGTTCCTGCCCACGGCCAGAAATAACGGTAATGAAAATCAAAATTTTCGGTATCGGAAAGAGCGGTTACCAAAACGCCACTTATTCCGGTATGCGAATTGATTAAGGCGGTAAAATCAGGTTTTAAATTTGCTAATTCACTTGCGCTTTCAATTTCGAGTAAAATTATTTTATTGTTTACGCTGTATCTTTTTGCTTTCGTTTCAGCAATTCCCAATGCGTCGATTAGTTTTTGAGGGACTTCTATCGGTTCGGTTTCATAAACAGGAAACTGCATTTTGATTTTATGCGCTTCTTTTTCAATAAATAACTCCACATTATTGCAGTTTATAAATGTTATGCTTTCAAATGTAGTGGTATTGAAAACGATTTTTGAAGAAGCCAAAGTCGCGTGCCCGCATAACGGAATTTCAGTTTTTGGACTAAAAAACCGAATGCTATACGTATTCTCTTTTATTTGTTTTATAAAAGCTGTTTCCGAAAAACCAATTTCGGCGGCAATTCTTTGCATCGTTTCTGAGTCTAAATCTTTTTCTGGAAGACAAACCGCAGCTGGATTTCCTTTAAATTTTTCATTCGTAAATGAGTCAACAAAATAAGTCTTCATTTTTATAGAAGTGTGTTAAAAGTAATAATTAGCATTAGACATTAAAGATAATGAATGCAAATATCAAAGCACAAAAAAAAATGACACCAACAAATTGTTTAGTTGATCGTTTTCTTCTTTTTTCTTTTTACTTGCGTTTGGAGACCAAAAACTTGAAAATGTTCTAAAATCGTCGTTGTTTAGTAAAGTGGATAAGTTGAAATAGAGAAATCGAACTGAAGCTCCCAAAAACTCGAGAATAAATTGACCAGATATTATTTCTATAAAATCCATTTGGAGATATTATTTTGCTTAGTGTTTGTCGAGCTAATGTACATAGTTGTATTTGCCCTCAGTAAAAACATTTCCTGTAACGGCATCAATTTGTATAAAAGGACAATGATTACATTTTTTAGAAACATCCCAATAATACAGTTTTCTTTTTCCTTGTTGATAGCCTAAACTGCTTTTTGAGTAGTAATAGGTTTTAAAAAATATCTCTACATTATCTCCTGAAATGCCGTAACGTTTAGCAATTTTTAAAGCTTGACTTTCAGTAATTTTAATTTTGTTTTTATCTTTTTCTTTACAAGAATTGAATGAAAAACATATTCCTAAAAGAATAATGAATGTTGTGAATATGAATTTCTTTTTCATTACAAATCCTTAATTAATTCGCTTGGATGAATTTTTAAAGCTTGAGCGATTTTAAACATAGTGCTTATTTTCATTTCTTGCGAACCTTTGATGTATTTTCTTAAACTTTCTACATCCATTTCGGCATCATGTGCAACTTCTCTTTGTTTGAATTTTTTTTCTTCAATTGTTGCTTTTATCTTGATTCCCAGTTCTTTTACGACTTCTGGAATTTCGCTTTTTCTTTCTCTTTTCATAGAAATGAAATTACAAGTAATCGATTGTTTTTAAGTGAATGTAAACAGTCGGTTGTATGTCGCTGATTTTTTTTATATTTGTTTAAAATTGTAAATTAAATCTTATATAAAATGGAGATTCAAAATGAAGGAAGAGTAGAAGAATCGTTAGAATTAATGTCTAAAACAAATTATTTCGCTAAACTGAAACCACAAAATAAAATAGGCAATTCGTTTACGATTCCGTTACAAGTTTCTTCTTATAATGAAATGAATATGATGGTTTCAGATTTGCTAAAAGCAAGTATTATTCTGCTCAATCCTGATGCAAATGGTTTGTCGAGTTTTACAAAAGATAATAGCGTAAATGTTATGACTTTACTTGAAATCGCCCTACAATTATTACCAGAAGAAGAAATGGAATTGCTGGATGATTTGCATAAGTTAAGTTTGAAATAATATTACGATAGCGCGGATTTGTAATCCGTGCCCGCAAAGATTGGTCTATACATTTGTAATAAAAACAAAAGTTACATGATTTTGTAGCTTTTACTTTTAAAGATTTTTATTATGTCTTATTGTTGCGGGCACGGATTACAAATCCGCGCTATCGGAGTTCTGCTTCTGATTTTTTTTTTAAAATGAGCAAAACTATAGGCAATATGAGAAGTGAAAATTGAATGTATAAATGACTAACAGCGTTAAACTTTTGATCTTCCATATGCTTTTTGTTGTCTACAAAAAGTGCGTCATTAAGTTTGTTTCTCCATACTTTGATAGATTTTGCTTTTCGGGTATAGACGTAATTGAAATTATCGTTGTTAAGGGCAAGTCTTCCTTTATAAAATGTATAAATATTGTTGCCCTGCCAAATTATTTCTTTTTTGATGTTCGAATGCAATAAATTACCTCTAATTACGGTGTATTTTGATTTTGTGTCAGAGGGTTTTCTGCCTGAAGTTTCTTCAATAAATGCAGTATCGACTACAAAAAAATCACTTTTTAAATATTTTTCGGGATTAGACAATGCGGTATAATTTTCAAAAGGTTTTTTCAAACCTAGCAAAGGATCCCCATTGTTATAACCACCAACTAATCCTGAAATAAAAATAAAGAGAGAAACAAACAAATGAAATAATACTATAATTTTGACAATTTTGTATTTTTTGAAGAAGGGATGGTTTTCTAGGTTCATTTTGATTAATTGCTAGTGCGAGCAAAGAGTGCTATTTTTTCCGTTTATAAATATATCAAAAAAGCCACATGATTTGTGGCTTTTGTTTTTTATAATTTGTGTTGTGTCTTATTGTTGCGGGCACGGATTGCAAATCCGCGCTACAGGGTTACATTCACAAGAGGTATGCTAGCTCTAGCAGGGAAACTTATAGCGAAAAATTATCTTCTCTATCTTTCCAATATTCCGCTATAACTTTTTCAGCTTCACTAATTCTCATGAAAGGTTCTCTGTTTAGTGTTGGAATGCCTCCTAGTAAATTTAAGTTTAATATAGTTGGAAGATCGTAAATAACACTGTTTTTAACATTTTTTGCATCTGTAAAGAAAACTCTAGTTTCTAGTTTAACAATGTTTTCTAAATCTGTATTTATTTGTAAATCATTAAATTTATATCCAAAGCCCATCTTAGAAGCTCTAGCTTTTTCAATTTCTTCATATTCGTTGAAAAGAGAAAATTCGTCACAAGTAGAAGTGAAATTTTTAATTTTACTATTTAATAATAGTATATCATTTAATTTTTTAAAAATTTCATCATCAATTGCGTCTATGTGTTTTATCCCAAGAACAAATTCACCAATTTTATTTATTTTTTTATGAACAATATGATTTTGTCTCCTATACAAAACATTATAATTAATCCATTTTGTATATTTTTTATTTTCTAATTCATTATAAACTTCTTGTTGCCATTTAGCTTGATATAATTTTAAAATATCCATGTTTCATTTATTAGTTTTGTAGCTAATTTTAATATTTTGTAATGTTCTCTCCCTGCTAGCGCGAGGATTAAGTAGAAAATAATTCGCCTAAATCATTATCTGATTGAATTCTGAATTCTTTTTTTAATCTAGCAACAAAATCTCTATAGCCATATTTTGAAGTAAATTCAAACTTATTTTCCAATAATTCTATAATTAACAAGTCCGATGGTCGATGTGTATTAGGAAACGAATAATTTTCCAATTTTGGAATAATGAAGTCTTTTATCAACATTTGGAAATCTAACTCAGAAAGAAAATTTAACAAACTAGAGCTTAAGGATAATTTTTCCTCTCCTAAAATTCTATTATAAAAAAGGCTTTTTTCTGTTTGCGGTAATCTGGATATAAATAATGCAGCTAAATATTCTAATATAAGTATATGCACAAATGAGTAAAAATCGCCATTGACAACTAATACATTAACCGTTATTGTTAAATCATAAATTAGTTTGTCATTTTCAAATTCTAAAATTTGATTGCGTTTAATTAATTCTAATTCTTTTATTAAAATATCTTTTGAAAAGGTATTTTGTCCAGTTATTAATCCTCTAAAAGCTAAAATTGTTGCAACTCTTTCCAATTCATCTTTATTAAGTCCAGAAAGTTTTGGTCGTACAAATCCTAATTTTGAAACTGCATCGTGTTTTGAAAAAAGTGTATCAATAATATTTCTAAAAAAAATTGATTTATTTTTAGGGAAATTTGTTTCACTATGATTTATAATGTAATTAATATAGATTGATAGAAATAGAGGTGTAGTCAAGTATTGATGGAAATAATCATCATCTTCAATAGATTGGAAAAAAATTTCCTTCTTACTATTAGACAAATTGAGTTGTTCAATATAGAACATTACATCTATTTCAGAAAGTGGAGCTATTTCACAGACATGAAATTCATTTAAACTTTCTACATTTGTTCCTGGTCTGGATGATATTACAAAAAGATTATTGTTAAAATTAGATATAAAATTTTGAATTTGATTTATAACATTTGACCCTTCACTATAATTAATTTCATCAAAACCATCAAATAGAAATAAAAAATTTCCTTTTTTAAAGAGTTCAATAACTTTATCTCGCGATTCGTTGCTGATAATTCGAGTGATAAAACTTTCAAAATCTATATTTTCAATATTAAATAATCTAAGTTCTACATATACTGGAATATATTCTTCTCGATTTATACAACTAATTGTTAGAAATTTTAAGAAAGTAGTTTTTCCACTCCCAGCATTTCCCAGTATTGCAATTTTATTATATTCATCGAAAAGATCCATTGGATTTTTTTGACGAATTCTTTTTTGATTAATTGTTAATGTAATAGGAATATAATTGCGAAGAAAATCAATCGGTTCATTTCTAAATAGAAGATTTTTGGTAAGTCTAAATTTTTCATAAGTATTACTTACATAAGACTGTATCTCTTCTTTCAGTTTCCATTTTGTAGATTCTTGTAAAATTGTTGAAGAAATTGAATTGAAAATTTGATCAATGGTATACTGTATCATAAATTTACAAGGTTTTGAAATTCTAAGAATTCAGCAGGTACATTTGTAGGAGCTAAAAAGCTATTTGGTAATCTGTTTTCTAAGTATCGCCAATCTGTTAGATGGTTAATATCGCATCTTTCAAATGATGAATCTTTAATGTTAGTGCTATGAACTTTTGCTCTTAAAAAATTACAAGAAATAAATTTTGATCTTGATAAGTTACTTTGTGTAAAATTAACATCTTCAAATTTACATTGAGTAAAATTTGAATCAACCATTTCCATTACATCCATATTACAATTCATAAAATCTACATTTGAAGCTATAATTTTATTCAGTATTGCTTCTTGGAAATTTGCGCTATGAATTGTAGAATTACTAAGATTTGTATTTTCAAGTTTTGCACCTAACATTTTACAACTAGTTAAAATAGATTTATTTAAATTTGCTTTTGAAAGATTACTATTTACTAAATTCGCATTTGTTAAATTTACATTTTCTAAATTTGCATTTGACAAATCTAAATTACTAAGATTTGCATTTTGCAGGTCTGCATTTTTTAGAGAACCATCTTGCAACCAATTATTTTCGCGTAATTCTTTTAAGGCTTTTGATGTTAAACTTCTTTCTTCACTACCTAATTCGCGTATTAGCCGTGATTTTAGACTTTTCTTTTCTTTAATTTCATATAAATGATCAATTAAAAGTATAGTTATAGCAATACTAATAAATTCAGCACAAAAATTGGAATATAAGTTTCCGATTAATACATGGTATGGCGCATTTGAAGGATATTTATGAAAAAAAACTAATCCAATTCCTGTCAATAAAAAAAGAATTCCTATAATTTTAATTTTATCTATTTTTTTTATCACGCAATTTTATTTTAAAGTTATTTTTATCGTTAGTATTTAAAAATTTATCTCAATTTGCTTAGATTTCAATGTTGTTAAGTAATGTATAAACTACAAATATAGTTTGATTTAAAATAATTAAATTACGGGAAACCGTAACTGTTATAAAAAGATTAAATTACAATTGATAATTTAAACTAAACAAACATCGCATAAAAATCAAATCCAATACCAAGTAAAAACCCCTGTTTTTCAAAAACAAAAGCTATCAAAACTCTCCTCAAAAAACACAAAAAATCAATAGTAGAATTTTCCACAAATATTTTGTAATTTTGCAGTCCAAATAAAGGAAAAAGAAAATGTTAGATAGACTTCAATATGTAAAGCAGCGTTTTGATGAGATTTCGGATTTGATTATTCAGCCGGATGTTATTGCAGATCAAAAACGTTATGTGCAGCTCAACCAAGAATATAAAAGCATAAAAGCTTTGGTTGATAAGAGAGAAGAATACATTCTTGTTTTAGCCAATATTGATGAGGCCAACGAAATTATTGCAGACGGAAGCGATGCAGATATGACCGAAATGGCTAAAATGCAATTGGATGAAGCAAAAGAACGCTTGCCTCAACTTGAGGAGGAAATCAAATTTATGTTGATTCCTAAAGATCCTGAAGATGCTAAAAACGTTATGGTGGAGATTCGCGCGGGAACGGGTGGAGATGAAGCGAGTATTTTTGCAGGAGATTTATTTAGAATGTATACGAAGTATTGCGAATCGCAAGGTTGGAGAACTTCTGTGGTAGATATGAACGAAGGTACTTCTGGAGGTTTTAAAGAGGTAATTTTTGAGGTTTCGGGAGAAGATGTATACGGAACGTTGAAGTTTGAAGCTGGTGTACACCGTGTACAACGTGTTCCGCAAACTGAAACGCAAGGTCGTGTGCATACATCGGCTGCAACGGTTATGGTTTTACCAGAAGCGGAAGAGTTTGATGTTCAAATTGATATGAATGAGGTTCGTGTAGATTTCTTCTGTTCGTCTGGACCTGGAGGACAATCGGTAAATACGACGAAATCGGCTGTACGTTTAACGCACATTCCAACTGGATTGGTGGCGCAATGTCAGGATCAGAAATCGCAACATAAAAATAAAGACAAAGCCTTAATCGTATTACGTTCTCGTTTGTACGAAATGGAATTGGCGAAAAAACAAGAAGAAGATGCTTCTAAACGTAGTTCGCAAGTAAGTTCTGGTGACCGTTCGGCTAAAATTCGTACGTACAACTACGCTCAAGGTCGTGTAACCGATCACAGAGTTGGTTTGACACTTTACGATTTAGGAAACATCATGAATGGTGATATTCAGAAAATTGTGGCTGAGCTTCAATTAGTGAATAATATGGAGAAATTGAAAGAAGCTTCTGAAGTTTACTAACTTTTAAAAGTTTCTGAGATTCTAAGATGCTAAGGTTCTAAGTTTTTTGCTTTGAACATAATTATATTTAAGCCGAACTTTTAGTTCGGCTTTTTTTGTTTTAATATCAGAACCTTATTAATTTATTTTAAGATAAATAATACACCGTAATCTTGTGAAGTAAGATTTATAAGACTGCTCTAAAACTTAGTGTCTTAGAATCTTAGCAACTCAGAACCTTAGAAAAAAAACTTAACGAATTCATAATTCGTTAAGTTTTTTTTTGATTTTTTTTGCCTCATATTTGCCAGACCAAAAACAACCAATTAATTTAATCTATGAAGAAAACTTTACTTTTATTATGCTTCTTTGGAAGCTTTTTTTATGCGCGATCGCAATCGTATTTTGGATTTAGAGATGACAATTATGCCGGAATCCAATCGGCTTTGTTTAATCCGTCGGTAATTGTAGATTCTAAGTACAGAGCCGATATTACGCTTTTTTCTGCAAGCGGAACGGGACAAAATGATTTGTACGGCGTTAATTTTGGCAGCATTTTAGACGGCGGTTACGATTTGGATACCGAGGCAAAGAAAAACTTTAAATCGAATAACAGAGGAAATCTAAATGTCGATATTTTAGGGCCTTCGTTTATGTTGAATATTACGCCTGTACATAGTGTTGCGCTTTTTTCGCGCGTAAGGAGCGTTACGAATCTTGTTGACGTAAATGGTCAGCTTGTCGATGAAGTAAACAAAGACACCGATTTTACAAACAGTTTTTTAATTCAAGGCGGAAACCCAAATGGAGTTACGAATTCTTGGGCAGAAATTGGAGCGAGTTATGCAACGGTTTTGTTAGATCGTGACGATCATTTTGTGAAAGGTGGAATTACCGTAAAATACTTAATGGCAGGAGTAAACGGTTATGTTCACGGAAATAATATTTCTGTAGCATTCAACAGAAATAATGTGAATCCAGAGTTTAGCGAATATTATTCTACAGGAACTTTAAGCACAGCAGCAAGTTACGATTACGATAACGGCGAAGATCCGAAATTTGATGCAGGTTCGGCTGGAGTAGGCGTTGACTTAGGTTTTACGTATGAATATCGTACCAATTGCCACTCTTGTATGGGAAACCGTTATAAGTTTAAAGCTGCGGCTTCGATAACTGATATCGGAAGTTTGAATTATAAAAATGTTATCGAAAATACATACGATCTAAACGGAAGAGTAACGCAAGACGATATTAAAAGTGCTGATAATATTTTCGAATTTTTTAATTCAAACTATACTAAAATATCTTCAAGAAAAGGAGTAAAGGCAAATCTTCCAACGGCATTGCACACTAATTTCGACTGGAATATCAATCAAAGATTTTATTTGAATTTAAGCGCTGATTTGAGTTTAGTAGATTCAAAAAAAGTAAACGGAACTTCAATCGCCAATTCGGTTACTTTTACACCAAGATACGAAACCAGACAATTTAGTTTCTACCTTCCTGTTACGTACATGGAATACAGCGGAACGCAAATTGGAGCAGGTTTCAGAGCGGGTCCGATATTTATTGGTTCTGGAACTCTTTTTACTAATTTGCTTTCAAACACTTCTAAAGGCTGTAATATTTACGCTGGTTTGAAGTTGCCGCTTTATCAAAATTATAATTAAAGGTTCTGAGGGACTAAGGTTCTGAGATTCTGAGATTTTTTAAAGTTCTTCGAACTTTTATATAGCAAAAGAGACTTTTTTACTAATGTAAAAAAGTCTCTTTTTTGATTAAGATTGAGATAATGATTTAAGTTTTACTATCTATTTCCGATTTATCGGAATAAAAAATCTTAGAACCTTAGCATCTTAGAATCTCAGAAGCTTAAAAAAATATAGTGAAGGTCTTATCTTCATCAACCGTTTCCCCAATAACGTATGATGAAAGTTAGATACCTAGAAATACTCTCGTATATTCAAAACATTTATATAGATTAGAGTAAACGTATACACCATTTTTTAATACTATTTCGCTTAACTTTTCCATAATACTTTATATTAAGTTTGACAAATTACTCTTTAGACGTTTAATATTTTGATGATCTTTCGTGGTTTTCTTCTTCAGAAAAATCATTTGAAGTTTCGTTTTGTGGTTTAGAAACCAGATTGGTTACAATTAGCTGAACAATAGATCCTAAAATGCCTTTAAACATAGAGTCTCCTTTTCCAACAATAAATCTTTTTGCAATATATCCGATTCCGATACTGATAGCAGATTGTGCGAGATGACTTTTAAAACCTACAGTTTCGTTAATTTCTTCCACTGTATTTCGAATCAGATTAATTGGTTTTAAATTTTCCTTAATATCATCGATATGGTCTTTTACAGCGCACCATTCTGTGTCTTGACGAACTTCTAATTCTTTTATTTTTTGATTTAATTGATCAATAGTGTAAATGGCTTCCATAATTAGTCTTTTAAAGTATTAATGAATTAAATCTTTAGTTTTTAGTTTCTTTTAGTATACTTGATATGATAGTATTACCAATAGGAGTTTTAATTATTTTATGATGAGATTTTACAACAATCACAGTTACAATTAAGTAGAAAAGTGCCATTACAAAAAATCCATAATAATATTCTCCAAGTAGCTGACCAACCCATAAACTAATCCCGATATTTAGAAACAAGGTAAAAAATGCAACAACAATACCGATTGCAATCTTTGATGCCAATGATGATACACCATCAGCCACTGAACATACAGTTTTCAGTTTTAATAATTCTAAACTTGTTTTTGCGTAGTTTTCAGCTTTTTCGTAAAGATTTAGATCTTCGTTTGTTGTTGCATTTGGTTCCATGATATAGGGTTTTATGGTTTGAAAATTTCACTAATTAATACGGGTGATTAATAGTTTGATTTTACTGTTTTTGCTTCGTCTTTGATAGCGTTATAATCTTCTTTTACTTGGTTTAATTTAGATTTTCCTTCTTCAAGAATTTCTTTACCGTTTGAAGTAATTGTACTTACAACATTATCAAATTTAGTTTTGATGTTATCTCCGTAATCTTTCGATTTATCTTTGATTTTTTTTCTAGTGTTTGATCCTTTGTCTGGTGCAAACAAAACTCCTATAAATGCTCCCGCCGCTGCGGCTCCTAATATTCCTAAAATTGTGCTACTTGCTTTCATAATAATTGATTTAGTGATTAATATTTAATAATTTGTTGATTTATAAATTGTGATTTTTAAATTTCTCGACCTTTAATAAGTCGAAGTAAAATGGCAATAATGGCAATAACTAACAGTATGTGAATTATACTTCCGAAACTGTAAACAAAGAACCCTAAAGCCCAAAGTATTACCAGAATAACCGCGATTGTATATAATAAGTTTGACATGGTTTCTTATTTTGCTGGTTAATAATTAATTCTTTTTTCTTAGTTTAACTTATACGAAAGGTATAATGTCAAGTTGCTATTTTTAGCTTCTGGAATTGTGTATGTACCTCCAAAGCCATCATTTCTTTCTTTACCTACAGTTGTTAAACCGTAATTGTAACGTACACCGATGCTAATTGGATCAAAATCAACTCCTACACCTGCAGCTATACCGGCATCAAATTTGGCAAGATCATCTCTGTCTATTTCTTGATCAAAATCTACAGATCCTCTTCCAGTTATTTTAGAACTTACTAAGTACGATGCATAACCACCTGCGTGAATATTAAAGTTCTTAGTTACATTTACTCTAACTAACAATGGAACTTCAATATAATTCAGTTTAAATTTTGTGTTTCCACTGCCCAAAGCATTATTATATTCAAATTCTGCTCCTTTTGTAGTGAATAAAACCTCTGGCTGAATCGCTACAAAATCTGAAATTGGAAGTGTAGCGTAAACCCCGGCATTAAAACCGTATAAAATATTGTTGTCATCTACATCATCTCCGCTTCCGTATAAGTTAGACATGTTGAATCCTCCTTTTACACCGAATTCGGTAGTTACATTAGTGTCTTGTGCGTGCAGCATTCCAAATGAAGCTGATAAAAAAAGTGTGAAGGCGCATAAAAAATTGGCTTGTAATTTCATTGTTAAAAAAATTTAGTTAATAGATAGATAATTGGCGTTTATACATTTTGTTTTCTAATTCTTTCGGTTTCCCGTAATAACTTATATTGTTCAGGCAGATATCGTAATACTAATTCAAGAATTTGTTTATCAGTTGTTTCTCTAGAAATAGTTTCAAACAACTCAATCTGGCTATTTAAGGCTTCTTTCATGGCGTTTAAATAAAGGTCATCAAATTGATTTCCTTTTGCATCTACGAGGTTGTACAGGTCTCTTTTGTGCGTGGCGTTGATTTCGGTAATTACAATGAGCTTTAAAGTGGCCATTCTTGTTATTTGTTCTAGCAATTGATTTTGTTTGAATTCAATTCTTTGACCTAATTGCTTTACGATAACATCTGAACTTTTTTGTTGTGCAATTTGACTTTTTGAAACAATTCCTTTACTAACATTTGCCGCCGTAATAAAAAAATAAACTTCTGTTTCTTCTCTTTCATTTTTTGCGAAAGATTGATTTTTAAAGTTATTTTCAATTGGATTTCTTCGCTTGCAAGACGTGATGCATAATACGATTGCCAATATGAAAAAGACTTTAAAAAAAGAAGCCTTTATAGGTGAAAATGTTTTCATTATTACTTCATAAAGTATTACATTACAAAGATGCTAACGAATGCAAGAAATTACTTTACAGCATAAAAAAGAAACGTTATATAATTCCCATAATGGATTTATATAACGTTATTTATGTGTTTTTTTAATGAAGATTAATCGGGTAGAAACACCGTAAATACTGAGCCTTCCCCCATTGTGCTATTGGCTGTAATATGACCTTTATGGTTCTCTACAATTTTTTTACAAATCGCTAAACCAATTCCTGTTCCAGGATATTCTGTTTTAGAATGAAGACGTTGAAAAAGAACAAAAATGGTTTCTTTAAATTGAGGATCAAAACCCATTCCGTTATCTGTAAAAGTTATTTTATGAAATTTCTTTACCGATTGTTCTAAAATTTCAGGATAATCGCAAGCACTTACTTTTTCGCTCGTAATCGAAATTTCGGGTTCAACACCAGGGCGGCTGTATTTTAATGAATTTCCAATTAAATTGATAAACAGCTGTTCGATCTGATATGGAATTACAGATAATTTAGGAAGCTTATTTGATTTAATAACTGCTTTCTTTTCTTCAATAACTTCTGCCAATTCAGATTCGGCATTATCTAAAAGTTCATTAAGATTCATTTTAAGGAATTCCTTCTTAGTTGTATTCGTTCTCGAAAATAACAGAAGATCATCAATTAAAACGCGCATTCTTTTGGCAGAGCTTTCAATTTTAGTGATATAATTTTTACCGCTTTCAGACATAACATCTTTATCTGCATCTGAAACTCTAGAAATAAAAGTCTGAATTTTTCGTAAAGGTTCTTGTAAATCGTGACTTGCAACGTGGTTAAAAGAAGCCAATTCTTTATTGCTTTTTTCTAATTCCTTATTTCTTTCCTGAAGTTCAATATTCAATAAATGCTCGTCGGTAATATCAAAATTGATTCCCAATAAAATTTTACTTCCTTGCGCATCAATAACTAATTTTCCTGCGGTTTTAAAATAACGAACTTCAAAATCTGGTCGTACGATTTTATAATATATAAAAGGAACTTTTTTGTTTTCTATAATTTCATCTATAGATTTTGCAACAGCTTCTTTGTCATCTTGATGAACATATTTCAATAATGTTTCTTTACTTGGAACAAAAGAATTAGGTTCAAAACCTAAAAGTCTGAATTGATTATCAGAATAATCAATTTTATCGGCATCCAAATCCCATTGCCAAGTGCTAAAATTTCCAATGCTTTCAGATTCGGCAATTAAACCGCTTGAAATTAAAAGTCTTTTATTAAAGATTTTTAAACGTTGAAAATCACGGCTAATTTGTCGGTAAGCCAGTAAAATAAAACTTAAAGCAACTAAGAATAGCGAAATCGAAAAAAGCGGACTCAAAGAGATTTCCGCGTCATATATTTTAAGTCTTTTTTTAAGATAAGTTTTTTCAATATCATTCATTTCGTCAACCTTAAAACGGATATTTTCCATTAAGATTCGACCGCCAAACATATGATTGTCTAGTTTTCTTTTGTCGTACGTTTTCGGATCGCTGTATTTTAGACAGTTTTCAAAAGAAACAAAACGCAGTGTAATGAGTTTGAAAAGTTTTTGAAGATTTTCCTGCTGCTGCGGATTGTCAACAGTTAATTTTTTTAAAGTAATAAAAGATGTGTTTACCTTGTCTCGAGAATAAATATAAGGAGTTAAAAAACGGGCATTGCGAGTAATGATATAACCTCGCTGGCCCGTTTCTGCATCTTTTATAGCTGACATTAAGCGTTCGAGCTGAATGTTTATTTCGTAAGTGTGCATAACCAGTTTGCTCGATTCATTCAAATCCTGATTATGTTTGTAAGCAATTGAAGATAGAAATAACAGAATGAAAACTGCGATTACAAAAATAACTCTCAAAGAGTTTGAAGAATTAAAATTTGGGATCCATTTCATTGGTATGCTCTTATTTTAGTCGCAGCAAGAAATTATCACGGTTTAAACCTGATGTATGATAGTGCCAGTTTACGGTCACGACTTCATTAATAATTTTTTTAAGCGTATTAAAATCGCTCGGCTTTTTGATGTAAATATTTGCACCCTGGATAAAGGTATCTTCAATATCTTCTTCAGAAGAAGAAGTAGAATAAATGGCAATGATTATATCTTTTAAACGATCCGTTTTTTTGATTTCAATCAAACATTCTTTACCTGTTTTTTTAGGCATATTTAAATCTAGAAACAAAATATCTGGAAGTTTATTATCTGCATTATGTAGATGATCCATCAATTGCATCCCGTCATGAACAAAATTTACATTTGTTTGTATTTTTATTTCTTCAAAAGCATCTTTAAAGAAAAGACGGTCATCTTCATCATCATCGGCAAGTAAAATGTGTAATGCGTTTTTTTGCATTTTGATCGCGGTATTTGGGTTTTATTTTAAATTTTCTCTTCGTTTCTTAATAATTCTCTGAAAAGCAGACGGCGTAATTCCGGTTGTATTTTTAAACTGCGTACTTAAATGGGCAACACTTGAGTAATTTAGTAAAAAAGCAATCTCGGTCAAACTCATTTCATTGATAATAATCAATTGTTTTGCTCTTTCAATTTTCTGCAAAATAATAAAGTTTTCTATAGAAGAATATGTTACTTCTGAGAAAACATTCGATAAATATCCATAACTGTGATTTAGCTTTTCGGCTAGAAACACAGAACTTTTATAGTTATTGCTGTCGTCCATAAATACAAGTTCGATAATCGCATCTTTTATTTTTTGAACTAATACACTTTTCTGATTTTCAACAACTTCAAATCCGCACGGAGTTAAATTTGTTTTTAATCTTTCAAGCGCTTCGGCGTCAAGATTGTCTTCAATCTCGATTTCGCCAAATCCAAGCGTTGTAAAATTCACATTGTTTTGCTCCAGATTTTGTTTTAAATATTGCGAGCAGATTGTGTTAATGTCGAACTTTATAAATAGTTTCATTTTATAGAAATTTGGTTAAAGATACTTATTTTATTTTTGGTTATCGCTTTTATATAGCGTAGAATTATTAGAAAAATATATTTTTTTTTGAATAAAACCCTCAAAAAAATACCGTCTAATATTTTTATGTACTAGACGGTATTTCTTGATTGAGTTGTAAGGATCTACAAATCAGCAATGATTTTACGAACTTCATCTTTTGTTTTACCTAATTTTTGTTGAAGTTTTCCGTACATTTCGTCTTCTTTTCCTTCATCATAAAGTAAATCATCATCAGTTAAATCCGCATATTGCTGTTTCAATTTTCCTTTTAACTCATTCCAGTTTCCTTTTATCTCTGTAGTATTCATGGTATTTTTTGTTTGTTGTTATTAATAATGTAAAGTTGCAAATTCTCAAACAGCTTTATGTTACATTACTTTTTAAGACTGTTGTATAATTTTCATCCATTAATAGTAATTAGCGATTAATAAATAGTTTAATTCCAATAAACCATCAACCATCAACAATTCACCATTAAAAATTAAACTTGGTAACGTCTTAAAACCCAAGCCATTTTTTCATGTTCTTGCAATAATCCTGTTACAAAATCTGCAGAACCAGCATCTTTTGTTTCGTCTTCAAAAATCGGAATGTAATTTCTAAATTCAGTAACCAATTGTTCATGATTTTCTAAAAGTTCAGAAAGCATATGTTTTTGAGATGCATATTCTTTTGGAGATTCTTTTAAAGTAGAATTATCGATAAACTCTTTCATGGTTCCGATTGTTTTTTCTCCCAATTGATTGATTCGCTCCGCAACTTCATCAATCTGAGCCTCCAAAACTCTATATTGTTCTTCAAATAATTTATGTAATTCCATAAAACTATTTCCTGAAATATTCCAGTGAAATTTTCTGGTTTTTACATATAATGTCATTTCGTTAGATAATATTGTGCCTAAAATGGAAGCACTTTTTTTAAGATTTGCGGGTGTAATTCCGATATTTGGGCTCATACTTGTCTTTTTTGTGTGTTTTTTCAAAGATAACAGAGCCGTTTTTATTTTTTCTTACACAATTTTAGACTGAAGTTACAGGAATTCAATGTTAATTAGAAAATTAGAGAATTTAGATAATGGAAAACGAAACTTATTAATATAAGTGTAACACTGAGCAAAGTTGAGGGCGCAAATAGCTTCGACTTCGCTCAGCCTGACAATTCACAATCTACAATCCAAAATCAAACGATCCACCAACTATCAACCATCAACCAGAAACTATTAAACCATTTACAATTCACAATTATAATTTGTAATTTTGCCGCACAAGCAAAACACAATATGACTACACAACAACTACACGAACAAATTCTTCAAAAAAAATCATTTTTATGCGTGGGTTTAGATCCAGATTTGGAGAAAATGCCACAACATTTATTAGAAACCGAAGATCCTATTTTCGAATTTAATAAAGCCATAATCGATGCAACTCATGATTTAACTGTTGGATATAAACCCAATACGGCCTTTTTTGAAGCTTACGGAATAAAAGGATGGATGTCACTTCAAAAAACAATCAATTACATCAACGAAAATTACCCAGCTATTTTTACAATTGCAGATGCAAAACGCGGCGATATCGGAAACACGTCAAGTATGTATGCAAAAGCTTTTTTTGAAGATTTGAATTTTGATAGTGTAACCGTTGCTCCATATATGGGAAAAGATTCTGTAGAACCTTTTTTAGCTTTCGAAAATAAACATACCATAATGTTAGCTTTAACTTCTAATGAAGGCGCTTTCGATTTTCAGACTTTAAACACAAACGGAAAGGAATTATATAAACAAGTTTTAGAAACGTCTAAAACGTGGAAAAACAGCGAAAATTTAATGTACGTTGTTGGCGCTACAAAAGCAGAATATTTTGCAGAAATCAGAAAGATTGTTCCAGACAGTTTTTTATTAGTTCCAGGAATTGGTGCTCAAGGCGGAAGTTTGTCTGAAGTTTGCAAATTCGGAATGAACGATAAAATTGGTCTTTTGGTAAATTCTGCAAGAGCAATTATATACGCTTCAAAAGGAACAGATTTTGCTGAAAAGGCTAGAGAAGAAGCTTTGAAAGTACAGCAGGAAATGGCTGAAATTATTGATTCTAAGTTTTAAGTTAGCTTTGAACATAGTTTTAACGCAAAGTGCGCTAAGGTTTTTCGCAAAGTGCACAAAGAAATTATTTGCAATCTTGTAAAAAGTCTTTTTAAGTTCTCAAAGAAGAGTTAAGTTTTGTCCTATCTAAGCTTTGAGAACTTAAAAAAACTTTAATTCAAAAAGATAAAACTCTGCGAACTTTGCGAAAAACCTTAGCGCACTTTGCGTTAAATACACACACACACACTCCAACAAAACATGAAGCAACTAAAAGACCAGCTTGGTAATTTGCATAAATTTGAATCAGCACCAAAACGCATAATTTCGTTAGTTCCTTCGCAAACTGAATTATTATACGATTTAGGTTTAGAAGAAAAAATCATCGGAATCACCAAGTTTTGCGTGCATCCGTTTCATTTTAAATCGACTAAAAAGATTGTTGGCGGTACAAAGAAAATTCACTTCGAAAAAATAAAACTTCTTGAACCCGATATTATTATTTGCAATAAAGAAGAAAACACGGCTGAAATTGTAGAACAATTAAGTACAGTTTGTCCGGTTTGGGTAACCAATATTGTTTCTATAGAAGATAATTTTCAGATGATTTCTGATTTCGGACAAATTTTCAATTGCAGAACCGAATCTCAAAAGTGGAACGACAAATTGGCTTTCGCCTTGAGCGATTTCAAAAAATATATTCAGAATATTGAAGTTAAAAAAGCAGCATATTTTATTTGGAAAAATCCTTATATGGTTGCAGGAAATGATACTTATATAAATGAATTGCTAAAACTCAATCATTTTAAAAATATCTACGAAGACAAAGGCCGTTATCCAGAAATTGAACTTAAAAAAGTGCGTTTAGAAGGCGATCCAGATCTTGTTTTTCTTTCTTCAGAACCGTATCCTTTTAAAGAAGAAGATGCTTTCGAAATTGGAAGATTTACGCATCACGCGAAAACCATTTTCGTAGACGGCGAAATGTTCTCTTGGCACGGAAGCCGATTGTTAAAGGCTTTTTCTTATTTTAAATTATTGCACGAAAGATTGAAGAATTAGTTGAATGAGTTTCTGAATTCTAAAGGTGAAACGTCGGTTTTACTTTTAAAAAGCTTATTAAAAGACTGCGGATATTCGAAACCTAATTTATAAGCAGTTTCACTAACACTTAGTGAAGTTGTCGTTAGAAGTTCTTTCGCTTTTTCAATAATTTTATTGTGAATGTGATGCTGCGTACTTTGTCCTGTAAGTGAACGCAACATATCACTAAGATAATTTGGCGTAACATTTAATTGTTCAGAAATGTAAGCAACGGTTGGCAATCCTAATTTTTGAACTTTTTCACTTTCAAAATATTCAGAAAGAAGAGTTTCCAATTTATCTAAAAGTGTATTATTTGCATTTTTTCGAGTAATAAATTGTCTGTTATAAAATCGATTGCAATAATTAAGAAGCAGCTCAATAAGCGAAACCATTACATCTTGACTGAAAGCATCTATAGAAGACAGATATTCTTGTTCGATATTCTGCATAATTCCGGTAATCATAGTTTGCTCTTTTTCAGAAAGATGCAATGCTTCATTAACAGCGTAAGAGAAATAACCGTACTCTTTTATTTTTTTTGCTAAAGGATAACTCTGAATAAAATCTGGATGAATGGCTAGCATTGAGCCATATACAGAAGCATCCATTGGAACTTCTGTCGAAATAATCTGGCCTGGCCCCATAAATGTCATAACTCCTTCATCAAAATCATAATAGTTTTGACCGTATCTCATTTTTCCCTTAAATCCTTTTTTAATAGAAATCGTGTAGAAATTATAAACTACACTTTTTAGATTATTATCAAAATGACAACTGATATCTCTCAGATTTACAAAACTTACCAAAGGATGATCTGGTTTTGGAATTTGCAATAATTTATGCAATTCTGAAATAGAACTTATAGTATGCGGAGTATGATCTTCTTTCTTCATGACTTTAGTTTTAAAACAGGAAAAGCTCTCGTAAAGATAACTTTTCCTGTAGATTTTTTTCTGATTTATTACAGATTAACAGATTTCATTCCAGATTCATCATAACGATTTCCGGTTATTGTTCCAACAGGAATAATGCTTTCCAATCTATTCAATTCTTCAGTAGTTAGAGTAAGTTGAGTTGCCTCAATATTTTGCTCCACATATTTTACTCGTTTTGTACCTGGAATAGCTAAAAATCCTTTAGAAGAAATCCATGCCAAAGCCAATTGCGATGCTGTGATTTTTCTTTCGTCGGCAATAACTTTTATTTCATTTAAGAGTTCAATATTCTTATAAAATTGTTCTCCTTGAAAACGAGGAATGGATCTTCTAAAATCATTTTCGGGTAAGTCTTCAGGATGTTTTATTTCTCCCGAAATAAAGCCTCTTCCTAAAGGCGAATAAGCCACTACGCCAATTTGAAGTTCTTCTAATGTTTTTATAATTCCGTCTTCTTCAATGCTTCTTTCAAAAAGAGAATATTCACTTTGAACCGCAGTTAGAGGATGAATTTTGTATGCTTTTCTAATAGTTTCAGAAGAAACTTCAGAAAGTCCGATATAACCAACCTTTCCTTCTTTTACCAAATCAGACATTGCTTGAACTGTTTCTTCTATTGGAGTATTAGGATCAACGCGGTGTAAATAATACAAATCGATATAATCAGTTCCTAGATTTTTAAGAGAACGTTCTACGGCTTTTTTCACATATTCTTTTTTACCATTAAATTGCCACGTAAGCTCTTCGTTGTCGTTAATTTCAAAACCAAATTTTGTAGCAATTTGGTAAGCATTACGGTTTCCTTTTATAGCTTTTGCAATTAATCTTTCATTATGCAATGGTCCGTATAAGTCTGCAGTATCTAAAAAATTGCCTCCTAATTCAAGAGAGCGATGAATTGTTTTTATAGATTCAGTTTCGTCTGCTTTACCGTAAATATCGTTTCCAGCAATTTGGCTCATTCCCATACAGCCTAAACCAATATTAGGAACAACAAGTCCTTGATTTCCTAAATTTATTTTTTTTATTGCGCTCATAATTTTTGTTTTTAATTAAAATTGATTTAGCAAAGATCCGTCAGTATTTCTTCTATAAAGTATCTAAATCTCGTGTAGTTGTATCCAAAATGAGTTTTAAGTTTTCTGGATTTTTTTAACGCAAAGGGCGCTAAGGTTTTTCGCAATCCCGATAGCTATCGAGACACTAAGAAATTATTTGTAGGCTTGTAAAAGTTTTTTTTAAAGTTCTCAAAGAAGAGTCTAAGTTTTGCTTTTATCTAAGCTTTGAGAACTTCAAAAAAACTTCAATTAAAAAAGCAAAAACCTTTGCGAACTCTGCGAAAAACCTTAGCGCCCTTTGCGTTAAAACTAACCGTAAAGTAAAGTAGTCAAAAACCAAAATAATATAAAAAAAGAATGCCGACATCTCTAAGACGCCGGCATTATTTAACTAACCAAAACCAAAATAATAAATAACCAGTTTATTACATTACAAAGATCAGATATATATCGACGTTATGCTGTTAAGATCTTGTTATTACTTTGTTGGATATAAGTTAATGTTTAAAATTTTTATTTCAGGTTTCAAGTTTTTGGCGGTCGTGATTAACCGCAAAGAGAACAAAGTTATTTCGCAATCCCGATAGCTATCGGAACGCAACGTTTTTACAGAAAGCTTTGCGAACTTTAAAACTCTTTAAATAAAAAAACTTAGCGCACTTTGCGTTAAAATTATAGACAAAGTAAAACAACCTGAAACCTGAAACAAGAAAAACTTGAAACCAAAATATTATAAAAAAAGAATGCCGGCATCTCGAAGACGCCGGCATCATTTAACTAACCAAAACCAAAATAATAAATAACCAGTTTATTACATTACAAAGGTCAGATATATATCGACGTTATGCTGTTAAGGTTTTGTTATTACTTTGTTGACCTTAAGTTAAGATTTTGTAATTTACTGTTTTAAGCTTTCTGCAGCTATGAATAATTTTTGATTATTAAAATATAATAACAATCAATTTTGTTTATGAATATGCTAAAGATAAGTTTGTATATTTGATAAAACATTAAAAATCAGCAAAATGGAAGAAAACAAAAAATTAACAACTGCTACAGGAACTCCAGTTCCAGACAACCAAAACATTCAAACAGCTGGCCCACGCGGACCTGTTTTATTACAAGATTTTTGGTTTTTAGAAAAGATGGCGCATTTTGACCGAGAAGTTATTCCGGAAAGAAGAATGCACGCTAAAGGTTCTGGTGCATACGGAACTTTTACAGTAACTCATGATATTACTAAATATACTAGAGCCGACATTTTTTCGGAAATTGGTAAAAAAACAGAAATGTTTGCACGTTTTTCTACTGTTGCTGGAGAAAGAGGTGCTGCTGATGCCGAAAGAGATATTCGTGGTTTTGCTTTAAAATTTTATACTAATGAAGGAAATTGGGATTTAGTGGGAAATAATACGCCAGTATTCTTTTTCCGTGATCCAATGAAATTTCCAGATTTGAACCACGCAGTAAAACGTGATCCGAAAACCAATTTAAGAAGTGCTGATAACAATTGGGATTTTTGGACATTATTACCTGAAGCTTTACATCAAGTTACGATTGTAATGAGTGATAGAGGAATTCCGAGATCATACAGACAAATGCATGGTTTTGGAAGTCATACTTTTAGTTTTATAAATCATCAAAATGAAAGACATTATGTGAAATTTCATTTTGTAACGCAACAAGGAATCGATAATCTTTCTGATGAAGAAGCAGCTAAATTAGTTGGAGGCGACCGCGAAAGCCATCAAAGAGATTTATTTGATGCAATTGAAGAAGGAAATTTCCCAAAATGGAAATTATTCGTTCAAATTATGAGCGAAGAGCAAGCTGAAACATACCGTTTTCATCCTTTCGATTTGACTAAAGTTTGGTTAAAAAGCGATTTTCCATTAATTCCTGTTGGAGAATTCGAACTAAACAAAAATCCAGAAAATTATTTTGCAGAAGTAGAACAAGCAGCTTTTAATCCAGCGCATGTTGTTCCTGGAATTAGTTTCTCACCAGATAAAATGTTGCAAGCTCGTCTGTTTTCATACGGAGATGCACACAGATATCGTTTAGGAGTTAATAATTTCCAGATTCCTGTAAACTCTGCTAGATGTCCGTACAATACTTTCCATAGAGACGGTGCAATGCGCGTAGATGGAAATAACGGATCTAAAAAACATTACGAACCAAATAGTTTTGGCGAAATGCAAGAACAGCCAGAATTTAAAGAACCGCCATTGAAACTTCATGGTGACGCTTGGGCGCATAATTTTAGAGATGATGATAATGATTATTTCACTCAGCCAGGATTATTATTCCGTTTATTGACAGATGATAAAAAACAATTATTATTTAAAAATACTGCGGGACAAGTTGGAGGAGCGCAAAAGTTTATTCAAGTTCGTCATATTAGAAACTGTTTCAAAGCCGATCCAGCGTACGGAGAAGGTGTTGCAAACGCTTTAGGAATGACAATGGCAGAAGTAGACGCTTTTGATGATCCGAGATTATCGATTGTGGTTAGATAAGATTCTAAGATGCTAAGTAACTTAGTTTCTAAGTTATTCTAAATAATAAACCCTACAGATTTTTAAAATCTGTAGGGTTTGTTTTTTTATATAAATACAAATTTAAACTGGACTGAAGTCCAGCTCTACAACATAAATTGTTCCTTCGGAACGAAATAAGAGCCTTCGGCTCGATCTATATTGTAGGGCTGGACTTCAGTCCAGTTTAATATGTTTAGAAATCTTCATGAATTTTTACACACAAAACAAAACTTAGTGCACTTTGCGAAAAACCTTTGTGACCTTTGCGTTAAGACCTATCACGAAAACACAACAGTTTTATTGCTATAAACCATCGTTTTACGTTCGGCGTGCAATTTTATAGCCCTTGCTAAAACGATGCGTTCCAAATCGCGTCCTTTCATGATAAAATCTTCTACGGAATGAATGTGCGAAACTCTCGCAATATCTTGCTCGATAATCGGACCTTCGTCTAGTTCTTCGGTAACGTAATGACTTGTAGCTCCAATAATTTTTACACCGCGTTTAAAAGCCGAATGATACGGTTTTGCTCCCGGAAAAGCGGGTAAAAACGAATGGTGAATATTGATGATTTTATTTTCGTAAAGAGAAATCAGTTTTGGGGTTATAATTTGCATATAACGCGCCAACACAATAAAATTGATTTCGTATCTTTTTAATAATTCAATTTGTTTTGCTTCTCCTTCTTCTTTATTGTCTTTAGTAAAAGGAACTAGATGAAACGGAATATCAAAACGTTCTGCAATAGATCTTAAATCATTGTGATTGCTAATAATTAACGGAATCTCAATATTTAGTTCGCCAGCGCTGTAACGTCCTAAAATATCAAAAAGACAATGATCGTATTTAGAAACAAATAATGCCATTTTAGGTTTCTGTTCCTGACTGTACAAATCCCAAGACATATCAAATTTAGATGCAAGAGTTTGATTAAAATCTTCTTTAAAACTTTCAATTGTAATTTGAGTATTGGTAAACTCGCACTCCAAACGCATAAAAAATACATTTTGTTCTACGTCAACATGTTGGTCGATATAAGTAATATTTCCACCTACTTTAGCAATAAAAGTAGTTGCCGAGGCGATAATATTCTTCTGATCTTTACAGTGAATTAAAATGGTTATTTTTTGCATTTTGGTTATTTTAGTTTAATCGGTTAATCGTTGATTTGTTTAATTGCAAATCTCTCTAGTTGAATAGCTTTGCTTCTTTAAAAAAAAACTATTTTTTATCTTGAAGGGCAAAAACACTTTTTAATAAAGGTGTTGTTCTTGCAGAAATGTTGTTACGAATTTCTTTTTCTTCTACAGCAATCATTTTAAAAACACCAGATAAAGCTTGAGTTGTTGTATAATCTGTTAAATCTGGATTTACTTTCTTTACTAATGGAATTGTATTGTATTTCGTGATAATGTTTTTCCAAACGACATCGGCACCAACTTTTTCAAAAGAACTTTTAATTACGGGATTAAATTTTCCGTATAAAGCAGTTGTAGTACTTCCTTGCAAATAGCTTGTCGCAGCGCTGTCATTTCCTAAAAGGATATTTTTAGCATCTGTAAACGACATATTTTTTACAGCAGTAACAAAAATTGGAGTTGCTTCTTTTACAGCATCTTCTGCTGCGCGATTCAGCATTTTTATTCCTTCGTCTGCAAGTGAACTTAAACCAACTTTTCTTAATGTTGCATCTACTTTTTGCAGTTCTTCTGGCATTAAAATTTTTACAGCTTCATTTTTATAAAATCCATCAACAGCGGTTAATTTGCTCACTTGTTGCGTAATTCCTTTATTTAGAGCTTCTTTCAAACCTGAAGCAATATCAGCACCGCCAACTGGAATCTGTGATGATATTTGCGGGAACTGATTTAGCGTTTGTTGTACTTGTGCGCAAGAAGTAAGTGAAAACGTAACGGCTAATAGTAAAATCTTTTTCATTATGGAGTTTTATTTAAGTTTCAAAAATACTACTTATTCAAAAACAAAGCCACAATTTTATTACTAGAGAAGAAAGATTTTGTTTGATAAATAACACAAGTTTTAATTGTTTAAAAACAGAAGTGAAATTACCTCTCGAAATACGTTTTAGTTAGTTTTTTTACTTTTTTTCCATTGAATAAGCAAATCTTGAAAAAAGGATTTTATTTCTGGTTTCTTACCATTAACATAAACTTTAAAGGTATTTTTATCCTTTTTCGTAATTAGTGCATAAGAACAGTAGGTTGCTCCTGGAATATTTACAGTGTCAATTTTTATTATGTCATTATAGAAAGCAAAATTTGCTTCATTCTTTTGAAAATTTCTAGCATCTATCCAATAAGAAGCTACTCTTTTATTAGTAAAAAAATTACCAGCTGTCTTTTTAGTGTTTTGGCTGTAAAATTTAAGAATAGTTTCATTCTCATCCAACAGCTTTAAACTTTTTATATACTCTATATCATTCTGATTTAAAGTTTTATTAGTCTCTATTTTATTACATGAGAATAACGAAATTAAAAGAATCGAAAGAATGTATTTTTGCATACAATTATTTATAAAACAAACCATTTATAGACATTTCTATAAAATCAGTTTTTTAGGTTGCAAAAGCTAAAAATAAGTTTATTTGACAATTTATAAAAAAAAAATCATCTTATAAATATTAAGATGATTTTTAAGTTTTAATTTTTAACGATTACTAAAAGCAATTTTCTCTAAAGCTTTCGGATTAGTGATAACATTGTTTACCTCTTGTTTTCTCATATTGTCATTATCTCCAGTTCCAGTGCTTAAAATAAGTTTTTTAGGAATAATTGGTGTTTGATTAAATATAGTAGAATAGAGTAAAACAGACTGTAAAAAAGCTCCATCATTTATAAAATGAAGTACATGTTTGCCATAACGAAGATTGTCTTTATCATCTTTTAAATATTGATAACCATTTTTACCATCATAAGCATCTTTAACGGCATCGCCAACCCTCAATACGCCTGCATTTTTTATAAATGCAGCTGTTAAAATGGTATTTTTGCGTAATTGCTTATAATAGTTATTATATTCTGAGTTTGTATATGATAATGGAGACATGTTTTGATAGACATATATAGCTGCATCTGGGCTATTTTTATGTACCTTTTCTACAATTAAATTTAAATTAGCTCTAAATTTATCTACTTTATTTAATGCAATTGGTGTCGATTCCTGAAGCACAACATAATCATAATAATTTCCATCTTTATCAATATTAGAAAAATTTTGATTGGCTTCTGTTTTATTAGTATAATAAACCTTATCAAGCGATACACCCATTGTTACCAATTGTTGGATATTTATATTTTTATTATTCGCATCACATAGCTCCTTAAAGAGAGTAGGCGTACTTACAAAGTATTCAATATGGCTATTTCCAATAAATAATACGCGTGGTGGCCCAGCGGTTTTTGGAGGTTTCGGTTTTCTAATTCCATCAGTTGTAAACTCATTTTCTGTTGTTGATTTATTGCATGAAACAAGTAAAACAGATACAACAAGACTAGAAATTAAAATACACTTCTTCATTTTTGTATGGATTAAATTTATGCGTGCAAATTTCTATTCAAAGAATGAGTATGTTGACCCCTACAGGCTTTTTAAGTGCTATTTTAAGTCAAAAAAAAATATCAATTTTACTTTAAATAAACCTCAATGTATTGATTGTATAAAAAAAATCATCTTATAATCTATAAGATGATTTTTTTAAGTAGTATTGACTTTTAACGATTACTAAAAGCAATTTCTTCTAAAGCTTTTGCATTACTAATTGCTTTGCTTACTTCTTGCTTTTTCATTTCATCGTTATCTCCAGTTCCTGTGCTTAAAGTAAGTTCTTTTGGCATTATTGGTTTCTTATCAAAAATTGTTGCAAATAAAAGTGCACCTTGCATATAACCTCCGTCATTTAAAAGATGTAATGTATTTTCACCATAGCGAAGATTGTCTTTATTTGCTACTAAATATTTATAATCGTTTTTACCGTTGTATGCGTCATTAACAGCGTCGCCAACTCTTAATAAACCAACATTTTTAGTTGTTTTTACAACTTCAACTGCATTTTTACGAATTTCATCATAATATTCTTTATAATCAGAATCAGTAAAAGGTATTGGAGACATTGCTTCATAAATATAAATTGCAACATCTGGACTATTTTTATGAATTTTATCTACAATCATTTTTACGTTGGCTTTATATTTATCTAATTCTGCTAAAGCAACTGGTGTTGATTCTTGAAGAATTACATAATCGTAATAATTACCATCTTTATCTGTTTTTGCAAAATTTGCTTCTGCTTCAGAAACATGATCATCATAAATTTTTTCAATAGATACTCCCATTGTTACCAATTGATCAATATTCATTGGCTGATTATTTGCTTTGCAGATTTCTTCAAATAGAATTGGTGAACTAACGAAAAATTCGGTGTGACTGTTTCCTATAAATAAGATTCTTGGAGTTCCATCGGCTTTTGGAGCCTTCGGTTTTGCAGAAGTTGCTTCTGTAGTAGTTTGATTTTCAGTAGTTCCCGATTTGTCTTTGCAAGAAGTAAAAAGAATAATGGCAATACCAAAAAGTAAAATGTGTTTTTTCATTGTGAGTTTAATTAAAAAATTTGCTTTTTATAAAAAATTTCGGCAAATCTCTTTTTTAAGAGTCACAATTTGAGCCTCGAAAAGTCTTAAAACTAATAGTTTAAGACATAAGGTTCAATCGTTTTTACGAATTAGGATTGATTTAAGTATTGCAGATCAGGACGATATAAAGGATTGTTGTTTTTCAATTCATTCAAAATATCCTGAGTATAATCTTTTCCACCTTTAATTAAATAATAAATAGATTTCAGAACATAAATTGGTCCGTACGGAATAATACGCCAGCTTAGAGATAAATTTAAAAAGAAATGTTTTAAAGCGTATTTAAAAGTATGCTCGTTTGGACGAACAAAATAAATATTTGAAAGCTTAAATTTCTTAAAGAGTTTTGAAATAGCATTAGGAAAAACAACAAATTTTCCGCCTTGTTGTACTAATACATTTATTTCAAACATTGTTAGACCTTCTGTGTTATTTGTTTTCATAATAGTTAGTTTTAAATATTATAAAATTGTAGTGCAAAATTGGCGAAGTTTACCAAATGTTTTTACCCTTAAAAGCTTTAAAAGTAATAAGTTAGGATTGTATTTTGAGCCTTAAATAGATTAAAAAAGAGAGAAATTATCTAAGATTGATAATTTCTCTCTAAAATTTATTATAATTATATTATTGAGCTACAACAGCATTTTCAGTAGTAACTTCTTTATCTTTTTCATAAACATCTTGGAAGAAACCAATTTCGCCATTTTCATTTACCAATGAAGTAAAATAAGTAATATAAATAGGTACTTTTTTAGTTAATTTAAAGCTGTTTTCTGTTTTTCCTTCCATGGCTTTATCGATTTTTTCCTGATTCCATTCTGGATAATCTTTCAACATGGCAACTGCCAATTCTTTTGCCAATTTCACATTAATACAACCGTGGCTAAAAGTTCTTTTTTCAAAATCGAATAACGTTTTAGAAGGCGTATCGTGCATGTAAATATCATCTGGATTTGGAAACATAAATTTTACCAATCCTAAAGAATTATCTGGACCTGGTTTTTGTCTAACTTGTCCGTTTACCATTTCCATATTTTTCTCTGCAAGATAATTTGGATCTGATGCAATTTTAGATTTTAGTTCGTTTTGCACAATACTTTGTGGCACTGTCCAATACGGACTGAAAACAATTCTATCAATTTCTCCGTTAAAAATCGTTGTTTTAGTCAATGGCGCGCCAACAAATACTGGCGAAGTCAACTGAACTTTTCCGTTTTTAACATAAACCATTTCATAAGAAGGAACGTTTACCAAAACATACTCGTCATTTGTTGCAATTTGAGCAGCAATGGCACGACATCTTTCCATGTTTAGTTGTAAAGTTTCCATTTTCTCAGAAAGAGGAATATTCATTTCTTTAATATGTTCTTCAGCCAAAATGTAATTTGGTTTAAATCCGTTACGAACTTTGTATTTCATTACGGCATCCATTAATTCACGATCGTAAACATCACTCTTAGAATCCTGTTTTAAATCCCCCAATAAATACAAACGGGTTCTAACTTGAGCAATAGTATTTGATACGGCATCTGGACGTAAATCTTTGTAAGGAACCTCTATTTCAATAGGTTTCCATTTATGAGAACGATCTAATTTTTTATATTTTTTTAGAACATCTTGTAATTTGTAATATTGTTCAAATTGAACTTTTTCATCTGTCGCAACAGTTGCAGATGCAGAACTTTCTTCGATAGTGCTGTAATTCAGAAAATCTTTCAACATGGCATCATAAGCTAGTTTTTTCTTATCTGCGTTACTTTTTTTGGTGTAAAGTACATACAGAGAGCTTAAAAGCATATCAGAATCTGTTTTAGAAAGATTTTTATCTGCTGAATTGTCAAAAATCTGATCTATTTCTTTTTGATAAGGAACAACCAAATCATTTGTTTTTTTTGCTTTTTCGTATAATATACCAGCAAATTCGTTAATTTCATCTTCATCATACCAGATAGTTCCAAAAGATCTGGTTTTATATAATGACATTACTTCAGATTTATATTTCTTTAAATCAGAATATCTTCTGAAGAAATCATGTAAAATTTCGCTGTTATCTTTCGTTTCAGAATCGTTAACAGTATTATAGGTGTAATTTACATTTTTGTTCTCTTTAGTTTTTTTGTCTTCATATTTATTGAAGGAAAGAATGCTAAAGCTAAGAACTACAATTAAGCTTAGTGGATATAAATTTTTCATTTTCATTTAATTTTTACGTTATACTTAGATTTAAAGTTTTTGGGTAAAAATTTGGGGCCGTTTCTACAATTGTAAAATTACTTTAGGTTGTTGAGAATGAGTTGTTTTATTTAATTTAGATTTTTCAAAATTGCCACATCGTAGGTTTATATAATATAAATCAGTTAGTTAGATTATTTGTTACCCCTCAATCGCGAAAACGTTATATTTTTTTGTTAACATAAAGCTATAGTAATCATCAAATATTAAAATAATTTGTAAATTGCCCTCGTAAAATTATCATATTCATAAAATGGAACAACAAATACCATATATTCCTAAAAATAAAGTAAGAATTGTAACTGCAGCTTCACTTTTTGACGGACACGATGCCGCGATCAATATTATGCGTCGTATCATTCAGTCAACAGGTGTGGAAGTAATTCACCTTGGTCATGATAGAAGTGTAGAAGAAGTAGTAAATACCGCAATTCAAGAAGATGCCAATGCTATTGCAATGACATCGTATCAAGGCGGACACAACGAATACTTTAAATATATGTATGATTTGCTTCACGAAAAAGGAGCGGGACATATTAAGATATTTGGCGGCGGAGGCGGAGTAATCCTTCCAAGCGAGATTTCAGAATTGCATGAATATGGTATTACCAGAATTTATTCTCCAGACGACGGTCGTTCTTTAGGACTTCAAGGAATGATTAATGATTTGGTACAGCAATCTGATTTTCCAATTGGAGATAAATTAAATGGAGAAATCGATCATATCGAAAATAAAACACCAACTGCAATTGCACGTTTGATTTCTTCGGCAGAAAATTTCCCAGAAATTGCAAAACCAGTTTTTGACAAAATTCACGAAAGTAATACCGATTCTAAAATTCCAGTTTTAGGAATTACAGGAACAGGCGGTGCAGGAAAATCTTCTTTGGTTGACGAATTAGTTCGCCGTTTTTTAATTGATTTCCCAGAAAAAACAATCGGATTAATTTCTGTCGATCCTTCGAAGAGAAAAACGGGAGGAGCACTTTTAGGAGACAGAATCCGTATGAATGCGATTAATAATCCTCGTGTATATATGCGCTCGCTGGCGACACGTCAGTCGAATTTGGCTTTATCTAAATATGTAGCCGAAGCGATTCAGGTTCTAAAGGCCGCAAAATACGATTTGATTATTTTAGAAACTTCAGGAATTGGACAGTCTGATACCGAAATTATGGATCATTCTGATGTTTCTTTATATGTAATGACACCAGAGTTTGGAGCGGCAACACAATTGGAAAAAATCGACATGCTTGATTTTGCCGATTTAGTGGCTTTAAACAAATTTGATAAACGCGGTGCTTTAGACGCTTTACGCGATGTAAAAAAACAATATCAAAGAAATCATAATCTTTGGGAAAAGAATCCAGATGAAATGCCAGTTTTCGGAACGATTGCTTCGCAGTTTAACGATCCTGGAATGAATACGCTTTACAAAGCGATTATGGATAAAGTGGTTGAAAAAACGGCTTCAGATTTGAAATCGACTTTTGAAATCACCAAAGAAATGAGCGAGAAAATCTTCGTGATTCCGCCACACAGAACACGTTATTTATCTGAAATTGCAGAGAATAACAGATCTTATGATGACATCGCCGTTTCGCAACAAAAAGTAGCTCAGAAATTATACGGAATTTTCAAAACGATCGAATCGGTTTCTGGGAAAGTTCCTCAAATTACAAAAGCAGGAATCGATGACTCAACTGTCATCCTGAGCGAAGTCGAAGGACTTAACGAAAACAGAATCTTTTTAAATCTTTTACTAAATCAGTTTGATAAAGTAAAAATGGATTTAGATCCGTACAATTGGGAAATTATCCTGAATTGGGATGAAAAAGTAGCGAAATATAAAAATCCGGTTTATTCGTTTAAAGTTCGTGATAAAGAAATTAAGATTGCAACGCATTCTGAAAGTTTATCGCATTTACAAATTCCGAAAATTGCTTTACCTAAATATGAAGGCTGGGGCGATATCTTGCGTTGGAATTTACAGGAAAATGTTCCTGGCGAATTTCCGTTTGCTTCAGGATTATATCCGTTTAAGCGTGAAGGCGAAGATCCGTCGAGAATGTTTGCGGGTGAGGGCGGACCAGAAAGAACCAATAAGCGTTTTCATTATGTAAGTGCGGGAATGCCTGCAAAACGACTTTCTACGGCTTTTGACAGTGTAACTTTATATGGAAACGATCCAGATTTACGTCCGGATATTTACGGAAAAATCGGAAATGCAGGAGTTTCAATCTGCTGTCTGGACGATGCTAAAAAACTGTATTCAGGTTTTGATTTGGTTCATGCTTTAACTTCGGTAAGTATGACGATTAATGGGCCTGCGCCAATGTTGTTAGGTTTCTTTATGAATGCGGCAATCGATCAGCAATGTGAGATTTATATCAAAGCCAACGAATTAGAAAAAGAAGTTGAAGCAAAAATCAACAAATTATATAAAGATAAAGGAATCGAAAGACCTAAATATCAAGGCGAACTTCCAGCAGGAAACAACGGTTTAGGATTAATGCTTTTAGGCGTTACGGGAGATCAGGTTTTGCCTTTGAATATTTATAACGAAATAAAAGTAAAAACGTTAGCTCAAGTTCGTGGAACAGTTCAGGCCGATATTTTAAAAGAAGATCAGGCGCAGAACACTTGTATTTTCTCAACCGAATTTGCTTTGCGTTTAATGGGAGACGTTCAGGAATATTTTATTACTAAAAACGTTCGTAATTTCTATTCGGTTTCGATTTCAGGATATCATATTGCCGAGGCAGGAGCAAACCCAATTACGCAATTGGCATTTACGCTTTCAAATGGTTTCACTTACGTGGAATATTATTTGAGCCGTGGCATGAACATCAACGATTTTGGACCAAATTTATCATTTTTCTTCTCGAATGGAGTAGATCCAGAATATTCAGTAATTGGTCGTGTGGCACGTAAAATTTGGGCGAAAGCCATGAAAAACAAATACGGAGCCAACGAAAGAGCGCAAATGTTAAAATATCACATTCAGACTTCTGGACGTTCACTACACGCACAGGAAATTGATTTTAATGATATTAGAACGACTTTACAAGCTTTGTACGCGATTTATGATAACTGTAATTCATTGCATACCAACGCTTACGACGAAGCGATTACAACGCCAACAGAAGAATCTGTACGTCGTGCAATGGCAATTCAGCTGATTATTAATAAAGAATTAGGTTTAGCGAAAAACGAAAACCCAATTCAAGGTTCCTTCATCATCGAAGAATTAACCGATTTAGTTGAAGCTGCAGTTCTTCAAGAATTTGACAGAATTACTGAAAGAGGAGGCGTTCTTGGCGCAATGGAAACAATGTACCAAAGATCTAAAATTCAGGAAGAAAGTTTGTATTACGAAACGTTGAAACACAACGGTGATTTCCCAATTGTGGGTGTAAATACTTTCTTGAGTTCAAAAGGTTCGCCAACGGTAATTCCGGCTGAGGTAATCCGTGCAACCGAAGAAGAAAAACAATACCAAATTACGATGTTGGATAATTTGCATCAATTTCACGAAGCAAAAGTAAACGAGCATTTAAATAATCTACAGCAAGCCGCTATTAAAAACGAAAACTTATTCGACCATTTAATGGAAGCTACAAAGGTTTGTTCTTTAGGGCAGATTACTTCGGCGTTGTTTGAAGTTGGTGGGCAGTATAGAAGGAATATGTAGGATTTTATTTTTTAATGATATGGAAAATGGATTTAATTGCTTAACAACCAATTCAATCCATTTTTTTTGTTAAAAACGGTATTTGGTCGAGTATAATATTCAATTGTCGAATACTTTATTTGTATAAACAGAAAAAATAGTAATTTTTCTGAACAAAATAATAAAAATAGTAGATAAATAATTGACAGTTAGGAAATTTTCATTTCTTTATTAGTCGACTTAAATTGATATTAATATGAAACAAAATATTATAGCCTTTGCTGACGAATTTGGTAATAATTCTTTTGATTTTGAAACTCAGGGAACTCATTTTATAGTGGCTACAGTGATTTGCAAAAAAGAAAATTTGGAAAAACTTCAAAAAGATATTGATGCAATAAGAAGGAAGCATGGTTTTCAAACAGGAGAAATGAAATCTAGTGGTGTAGCACAAAATCATTTAAGAAGAATCAGGATTTTAGAGGATATAGCAAAATTGGATATTGCAATTTATGCTGTTATAGTTGACAAAACAAAGCTTAATTGAAAAGGATTTACTATTAAAAAATCATTTTATAAATATTTAAATAATTTAGTCTATAAAGAACTTTTTAGAACATTCCCTAAACTCGATTTATATGTTGATGAACATGGAGGAAATGATTTTATGAGGGAGTTTAAAAAATATATTGAGAAAAATCATGAAATGAATTTGTTTTCGGGTTCTGAATTTAATATTCAAAATAGTAAACAAAGCTATTTTATCCAATTAGCAGATTTTGTTGCAGGAACATTAGGATATATTTTTGATGAAAGTAAAAAATCACCAAGTAGTATAAAATTTCAAGAATTGCTTGCGCCGAAAATTGCTAGTTTAGATTTTTTTCCAAATGACTATTCATTTAAGGAATTGTTAGATACAAATGTGGATGAAGATTTTGATCCTAAAATTGCTTCAGTTTGTCATCAAAGGATAAAAACATTTTTAGAAACGGAGAAAGGGAAAGATCAGCAGAAAATGGATCAGATAAATCTTTTAAAATTGCTTTTACTTTTTCAACGTGCAAATATTAAAAATAGATATATTTCTACAAGAGAAATTTTTAGCCACTTAAATCCAAGTAGACACGAAGTTTTAAAACAAGAATATTTTCGAAGTAAAGTTATAGGAAATTTAAGGGATCAAGGAATATTAATTGCATCAGGAAGAAATGGTTATAAAATTCCATCCAGTTCGAAAGATCTAGATAATTTTATAAATTTAGGAAAAAGAATTGTTTTGCCTATGCTTAATAGGATCACGGAAGCTAGAGAAGCAATTAAACTTGCAGCGTCAAATGAATTGGATATTTTAGATAAAGATGCTTTTGCTGAATTAAAAAAATTGATTGACAAATGAGAAAATTATTTTAAACACTTTAATTTGTCCCGCTAGCGCGAGCGTCTCGCTCGTGAATGCAAAGTAATGCATGAGCGGGAGGAACGCTCGCTCTAGCAAAACAAAACTCTATAAAGTTTGTCATTTCAAACGAGGAGAAAAATCACACTCGAAACTCGACAAAGCAAGTCGCCAATCTTTGCGGAATTACTTGTGTGATTTCTCCCTTCGGTCGAAATGACAATATCAAAGAAATTTTCTTTTTAAAAAATAGAAATAAAAAAAAGCAGCTCCTGGTACGAGCTGCTTTCATTTTTTAGAGCAAAAAAAGTGATTAACGACGAAATCCTGGGCTATGATTAGCAGAATTGTCTAATTTCACAGTTTTCACCTTTTTAGCAACAACTTTAATTTCGTGTTTCGCAACTTTGTCGTTTGCTTTCACTTCAAGAACGTAAGTTCCAGCAGGAAAACTTTCTAAACTAATTGTTTTAGAAACCTCTAAATTGTCTGCTGCAGCGTCTCCTGCATAAAGTAAGTTGTGATTCTCGTCAAAGATCGAGAAAGATGAACTCTCAACAGTGTCTAAAGTAAAGCTAACTACTTTTCCGTTACCTGTTTTAATGTTTAAAATATAGTCACCTTTTCCTTCAATGGCATAGGTAAACACAGTCGCTAAAAAAAAGGCAGCAACTAGACCAGCTTTGGTAAATTTTGTCATGTTTTTTTTAATTGTTAATTACTAAATGTGGAACGCGTAAAACTACAAATACAAATTTAATTTTTAGCAAAAAAAGTTGATTATTGAACACTTAAGTTGCTGAATTAAAACTAATTCTGTGCTTTGTTTGAACTATGTACGTAAATGCTGGGCTTGCGGATTTATTTTTTTTGAAATTTTTTAATATTTTTTTAATGCCTAAAAATCAACGAGTTGAATTAATAAGAATATTTTTTCAGAAACGTAATTTAGTGTAAAAACCACATTTAATTTGGCATAAAAAAAACAGCTCCGTAAGCGTCGAGAGCTGTTCTTTTTCTTCAAACAATAAAATAATTTTAATTTTTTTTAACCTTGTTTTATACTTTTTTCAAAGCATAAATTTTTAACGTGCAGCAACATTTGTGTTTCTAGCAAAACCAGCTTTGTAAACTGAAGAAACTGCATTTTTAGATAAAGAAGCATTTTCTTTTATTGTAATTTCATATTTTGCTCTCTTTACGTTGTCTTCTACTTCTAAGAAATAAGTTCCTTCTGGAAATTCTTCTAAACTGAAAGTTCTTAATATTCCGTCTTTACCCGAAGCGCTTTCAGAATAAATAAGTGTTCCGTCTTTGTCGTAAATTGCTAAGTTGGCTTTCTGTACTTTGTTAAGAGCGAAAGTGATCAGTTTTCCATTAGCTTTCAATACGTGAAGGTTAAACTCCGACGTTCCGTCAATTGCGTATGTGCTTATTCCTGTGAAAAGCAACGCTACTACTAAAATTTTTGCAATCTTTTTCATGGGACTTAATTTTTAAATTATTAGTTCTAATTCTCTGATGCTAAATTAGTTATGATATGCGTAAAAAAACGCAACTGTATTCTCTTATTTATATGCTATATTCTCATTTACAAAACCGTTATAGGTTAAAAACTGAATTATATTTAACGTTTTTGTTAATTCGTTTGTTATTTTTTAATGTTTCGCTTGATTTTAGCTTTACATCGGCTTAAGAATTTATTTACATATTATTTTGTGGTTTTAACGCAAAGTGCGCTAAGATTTACGCAAAGCACACTAAATTTTTTGAGTAAATTCTATAGAATAAAAGTTCGCAAAGCTATATAGATAAAGCTTTGCGAACTTTGCGTTTATATTATAATCTTTGAAAAAAACTTGCGTCTTTGCGGTTAAATAAAAAAGTTTAAAACAAAAAAAACAGCTCAGTAACCACAAAGAGCTGTTTTTAAAACTTTAAAAGTTTTTAAACTTTACTAACTATCTAACCTCACTTTTTATACTGTATGAGAGTATAAAAATTTTTTAGCGTGTTGCCACACTAGTATTTTTTGCAAAACTTGATTTGTAAACTGTAGAAACTGCGTTTTTAGATAAAACAGTTACTTCGTCGGTTACAGTGATTTCGTATTTTGCTTTTTTTGTATTGTTTTCTACTTCTAAGAAATAAGTTCCTTCTGGAAATTCTTCTAAACTAAATGTTCTTAAAATGCCATCTTTACCAGAAGCAGTTTCAGAATAAATTAAAGTTCCTTCTTTATCATAAATTGATAAGTTGGCTTTTTGTGTTTGGTTAAGACCGAACGTGATCAATTTACCATTTGCCTTTAATACGTGAAGATTAAACTCCGACGTTCCATCAATTGCGTAAGTGCTAATTCCTGTAAAAAGCAACGCTGCTACTAAACTAATTTTTGCAATCTTTTTCATGGGACTTAATTTTTAAATTAATAGTTCTAATTCTCTGATGCTAAATTACTTCAGTTGTCAGAATATTTTATATCCTGTGTTTTCCTATTTCGATGCTATATTCTCATTTACGAAACCGTTATAGGTTAAAATTTGAATTATATTTATCTTTTTCGTTAATTCGGTTATTATTTTTCAACGTTTTTCTTATTTTTTAATTTATGTTTAGATAACAATTTCTTTAAAAATGTAAGAATAGGTAAAAAGGTTCTAAGGTTCTGAGATGCTGAGGTTCTGAGATTTTTCTTTTGTGAATATAATGGTAGAGACACAATGCAATTGTGTGTAACATTCGGTTTGTCAAGAATACATATTTATATATAAGAGTAAAGGAAAATAATAAACTAAAAAACTTAGAAGCTTAGCATCTCAGAACCTTAGAATCTTTAAAAAAGTATAAAGCAAAAAAAAACAGCTCAGTAACCACAAAGAGCTGTTTTTAAAACTTTTGAAAGTTTTTAACTTACTAACTATCTAACCTCACTTTTTATACTGTATTAGAGTATAAAATTTTTAAGTGCCGTGAAGAGTAGCACTTAACTTTAATATTTTCTTAGTTTACTGAAGAAACTCCTTTAGAAGACAAAATTGAATTCTTAGCATCTACAGTAATATCGTATTTTACTTTTTTGTAATTGTCAGCAACTTCTAAGATATATTTTCCTTGTGGAAATTCTTCTAAACTGAAAGTTCTTAAAATTCCTTCCTTTCCAGAAGCATTTTCAGTGTAGATTAAATTACCATTAGTATCATAGATGCTGATAACAGCTTTTTGAATCTGATTAATTCCAAATGCAATAACCTTGCCATTTCCTTTTAATACATGAAGATTTAATGCTTCATTTCCATCAATTGCATAAGTACTCATTCCAGTTAAAAGTACCGCACATACTAAACTTAATTTCATAATCTTTTTCATATTCTTAGTGTTTAAATTTTTGTTTCAATTCTCTGAGGCAAAGTTATAGCAGCATGTGTGTTATTTTAACAACTATATTTTCCAATTTCTATGCTATATTCTCATTTACGAAACCGTTATAGGTTAAAATTTGCGTTTAATGTTATGTTTCTGTTAATTTGGTTGTTATTTTTCAAAGTTTATTCAAAATTTGATTCTTCTTAAAATTTCCTTCTTTCCTACAAAAAATACCATATCGGTATAAAATCACACTTTAAAATATGATTTCTTAAAAAAAAGTGAAAGAAAAAAACGAGACTCTAAAAAAATGTCTGTTTTGATGAAAAATCATCAGTGTAAAATGTTGAATTTTAATGCAAAATTCTCATTTACGAAACCGTTATAGGTTAAAATTTAAATTATTTTAGGTGTTTTTGTTAAATTTGCTATTATTTTTTAAAGAAATTATCATGAAGACAATTGCCCCAGCTCTTGAAGTGATAACTAACTCATACGGAAGTTCTTTTACCTACGCTAAACACGCCGAAAAGACCAATAGCAAAGCTCATTTATGGCATTATCATCCAGAGATCGAGTTGGTATATATTAATGGTGGGGCAGGGAAGAGACAAATAGGAAGCCATGTTTCTTATTATACCAATGGTAGTTTACTTTTAATAGGAGCTAATTTGCCGCATTGCGGTTTTACAAATGAACAAACAGGAAATACAACAGAAACTGTTATTCATATAAAACCTGAATTTTTAGGAAGTGACTTTTTTGTTGCTCCAGAAATGAAAAGAGTTCAGAATATTTTGAACCAAGCTAAAGGCGGAATCGCTTTTGGAGGTGAAACAAAAAAACGTATTGGAAAAAAAATTGAAATGATGGAAAATGAACCTCCGTTTCAACGTCTTATGACACTTTTGAGTGTTTTAGACGAATTGGAATCGGCTGAGGATTATACCATTTTAAATGCCGACGGATTTTCATTAGAACTTCAAACTCAAGATAACGATCGTATAAATGTGGTTTTTAATTTTGTGAAAGATCATTTTCAAGAATCAATTTCTATAGACGAAGTTTCGAGTTTGGTAAGTATGACTACGCCTTCGTTCTGTCGATATTTTAAAAAGATTTCAAACAAAACATTTACAGAGTTTGTAAATGAATACAGATTGGTGCACGCATCTAAACTTTTAGCAGAACAGCCAATGAGTATTAATGAGGTTTGTTACGAAAGTGGTTTTAACAATTTTAGCCATTTCAGTAAATCATTCAAACAATATACAGGTAAAAGTGCTTCGCAATACCGTCACGAACATAAGATTATAATTAGCTAATTAATTATTTAAAAGATTTTTAGCCACGAATTCACGAATTAATATTAAATAAATTCATGAATTCGTGGCTTTTTTTGTCTTGTACGAATTACACTGATTATTACTAATCAATTGACGAAATTCATTTCTGATCAAATCACTCAATAATGAAATTCGTGAATTTGTGGCTATTTCTTTTAGCGTTAATCAAGGTCGGATTTTTCATATATGCTATTCTGAAAAAAGTTATATTTACATTCCGTAATCAGAAAAAAAACATAAAATGAAAAAATTTAAAATGCTGTTGTCTGCATTTTTGCTTTGTCTTACCACCATGACATACGCAGCAAAAGTAGACACTTTACAAGTTGCGAGCACAGCAATGGGTAAAACCTATAAAGCTGCTGTTGTGTTGCCAAATTCTTATACTAAAGGTAAAACGATTTATCCTGTAATGTATTTATTGCACGGAGCTTACGGACATTTTAGCGATTGGCTTAAAAATACTCCAAATAAAAAATTAGTGCACAATCTTGCAGATCAGTATAATATGATTATTGTAATGCCAGAAGGAGAAACGTTTAGTTTTTATTTGGATAGTCCGGTAAACAAAGAAAGTCAGTTTGAGACTTTTATAACTCAAGAAGTTATTCAAAAAGTAGATAAAACGTACAGAACAATTGCCAATAAAAACGGAAGAGTAATTACAGGTCTTTCTATGGGCGGACACGGCGCTTTGTATTTATCTGCGAAACATCCAGATTTATTTTGCGCGGCTGGAAGTATGAGCGGCGCTGTAGATATGAGTGTAATGTTGAATAGAGATTCTTCTGCGCAAGTTGTTAAATTAATGCAACCTGTTTTTGGAGACAGAAGCGGAAGCACAGAATTGTATGAACAACATGCCGTGTTAGGAATGATTGATAAATTAAAAGCCAACAAACTTCCTTTGGTTATAGATTGCGGGGTTGATGATTTTTTAATTGAACCAAATAGAGAATTACACAGAAGATTGGTGTATACGAAAGTAGATCACGATTATACAGAACGTCCAGGAGCACATACTTGGGATTATTGGGAAAACTCATTACCGTATCATGTGTTATTTTTCAATAAAATATTGCTTAAAAATCAGGTAACTGCAAAAAAATAAAGTCTTTTTTTACATAAAATAAACCGAATCACTTTTTTTGGTTTGATTTTTGGAATATCTTTATAGTATAATCCTTTAAAAAAAAATAATTATGAAAAAGATACTTACACTATTTGCAGTTATTGGTTTAATTGCATTTTCGAGTTGTGAAGGACCGGAAGGACCTCCAGGAAGAGATGGCGATGCTAATGAAATTTTTGAAGTTACCTTCGATTTTACTAGTGCTAATAATTATGGAAGAACTTTTGTTTTGAATCCAGTAATAGGTGTTAATGATAACATTTTGGTATATGAATTAGTTAATACAAATAATGGGATAGATACTTGGGCACTTTTGCCTCAAGTTTATTATTTCAATAATGGAACAGCACAATATAATTTTGATTTTTCATTTGATCAATTTTCAATTTTTATTGACTCTAATCTTACATTGAGTTCATTGCCTGCTTCATTTACAAATAATAAAACTTTTAGAGTAGTTATTATTCCAGGAACTGTTTTTGGAAAATCAGCTAATAAACCTGATTATTCAAATTATAATGAAGTTATTAAAAGATATAACATTGATGATAGTAATGTTAAGAAGTTAAATTAATTTTTAATTGAAATACACAAAAAAAAGGAAATCGAAAGATTTCCTTTTTTTATGATTATATATTTCCAAAACTTAATCTTTATCCGAATCTGTCAATACTTTTTCTTCTCCAAATTTCAGCGAAACCAATATTCCCACTAAAAGTGACAAAGCGATAAATCCTAAAGAAGCCCATTCTGGCACGTGGATCCAATCGTGTAGGAGCATTTTTAATCCGACGAAAGCTAAAATAGCAACCAAGCTGTATTCTAAATAACTGAATTTCGCCAGCATATTGGCTAAGAAGAAATACATAGAACGTAATCCTAAAATGGCAAAAATATTAGAGCTGAATACTAAAAAGGGATCAGAAGTAATAGCTAAAATCGCGGGAACACTATCTACAGCAAAAAGAACATCCATTACTTCAATTACAATTAGAGCTACAAATAGCGAAGTCGCTGCTTTTTTTCCTTTTTCTGTTCTGATGAAAAATTTCTCGCCATCTGTTTCTGAAGTAATCGGAATAATTTTTCCTAGCATTTTATAAATAAAGGAATCTTTTGGGTGAAAATCTTCATCTTCACCAGAAAACAACATTTTTGCAGCGGTAAAAAGAAGAAATAGTCCGAAAACGTAAGTCGTCCAAGTAAATTTATTGATTAACATAACACCAAAGAAAATCATCAAACCACGGAAAACAATGGCGCCCAATATTCCCCAAAACAAAACTCGGTGCTGGTATTTTTGCGGAATTTTAAACGAAGCAAAAATAATGGCAATTACAAAAATATTATCAACGCTTAACGAAAGTTCAATTAAATACCCGGTAATAAATTTCATCGCCGCAACGGCTGGTTTTAAACTATCCGGATTTTCAATATAACTTGTAGTGTACAGCCAATAAATAACTCCAGAAAATAAAAAGGACATAGTAACCCAGATTAAGGTCCATTTGCTGGCTTCTTTGGTACTAATAATATGGGGTGTTTTGTTGAATACGCCTAAATCTAAAGCAAGAATAAAAAAGACGGCAACCAAAAATAAAATCCAGACTATCATAGTTTTTGTTTTTAAATGAATTACAAAACTAGGTTATGAGTATTAATTGAGAGTTAATAGTTTTAAAGTTAGTATTTTAAAGTTTAAAAATCAAGATTTTGTGGTTTATTAAGATTTAATTATAAAAAAAAATGCCAGCAAATAATGCTGGCATTTTCTATAATATAATTTAAGCTTTGAATTATAGTGCTGAGTTAACAGTTTTGATAATTCTAGCTGCAATTTTGTAAGGGTCTCCGTTTGAAGCTGGTCTTCTGTCTTCCAACCATCCTTTCCATCCTTTTTGAACAGTCATTAAAGGAATTCTGATAGAACATCCTCTGTCTGAAACTCCGTAAGAGAAATCGTGGATAGATGCAGTTTCGTGTTTACCAGTTAAACGTTGATCGTTGTAAGCTCCGTAAACCGCGATATGCTCAGCAGTTACAGGACGGAAAGCTTCGCAAATTCTTTCGTAAGTTGCTTGGTCTCCACATGTTCTTAATACTTCATTAGAGAAGTTAGCATGCATTCCAGAACCATTCCAGTCTGTATCTCCTAGAGGTTTTGGGTGATATTCAATATAGTAACCATATTTCTCAGTCAAACGGTCTAATAGGTAACGAGCAACCCAGATTTCGTCTCCAGCTTTCTTAGCACCTTTAGCGAATAATTGGAATTCCCATTGTCCACAAGCAACCTCTTGATTGATTCCTTCAAAGTTGATTCCAGCAGCGATACATAAATCAGCATGCTCTTCAACTAATTTTCTTCCGTGTGTATTTTTTCCACCTACTGAACAGTAGTACATTCCTTGTGGAGCAGGATAACCTCCAACTGGGAAACCTAAAGGCAATAAAGTTTTAGTATCCATGATGAAGTATTCTTGTTCGAAACCAAACCAAAAATCATCATTATCATCATCAATTGTAGCTCTACCGTTAGAAGGGTGTGGAGTTCCATCAGCGTACATAACTTCAGACATAACTAAATATCCGTTAATACGAGTTGGATCTGGATAAATTGCAACAGGAACTAAAAGACAGTCAGAAGAACCACCTTCAGCTTGTTTTGTTGACGAACCATCAAATGACCAATTTCCAAGTTCTTCTAATGTTCCTTTGAAATTTTCATGTTCTTCAACTTTAGTTTTACTTCTAAGATTTTGAGTTGGTTCATATCCATCTAACCAAATGTACTCTAACTTAATTTTAGCCATAATAATATAAATTAATTTTTTTGTTTTTTTTCGTTGGGTCAAATATAGATTTATTTTTTTAGTCCTAAAAATTAGGGGGCTATTTTGTTTATTGAACTATAATTTTTTGGATAAGCGCAATTTTGGGAGGGGTATATTTTTAAAAAAGCAATTTTATTCACCTTAAAAAAATAAATTCGTAATAATTACGATACTTTTTTGAGTTTCTGAGTTAAGAAATTATGAAAAAATGTTTATTTAATCAATATAACCGTACAGTTTTGTTATATTTCTTTGTATAACATTCATTATTCTTTGAAAAAAGCATTTTCTATTGAAATATTCTAGTTCAAAAATCTAAAATTTATATTCAAAACACCCTTAATTATTGCTTATCTTTGTTCCTCATTTTTTTAGTGAAAATTATTACGAATTTAAAATATATAACCAATGTCAACATTACGTTTCCAAGCTTTACAACAAGCTTCAAACAGAAAGCCAGTGCATTTTGAAGAAATTGATAGAAAATCGAATCTTTTTGGTTCAAATGTATTTAATGAAAAAGCAATGAAGCAGTATTTAACTTCAGATGCTTTAAAAGGAGTAAGAGATGCCATTCAGCACGGAACTAAAATTGATAGGAAACTGGCAGATTATATTGCGATGGGAATGAAAGAATGGGCTTTGGCAAAAGGTGTTACACATTATACACACTGGTTTCAACCGCTTACAGGAACAACTGCAGAAAAACACGACGCTTTTTTTGATACTTCTTATGATGGAAGTGATCCTGTAGAAAAGTTTGGAGGAGCGCAATTGGTTCAGCAAGAACCAGATGCATCAAGTTTTCCGAATGGAGGAATCAGAAATACATTTGAAGCAAGAGGTTACACGGCTTGGGATCCAACTTCGCCAGCCTTTATATATGGTACAACTTTATGTATTCCGACCGTATTTATCGCTTATACAGGTGAGGCTTTAGATAATAAAATACCTTTATTAAGAGCATTATCTGCAATTGATGAAGCGGCAACAGAAGTTTGTAAATATTTTGATAAAAACGTAAAAAAGGTAACCGCAACTTTAGGTTGGGAACAAGAGTATTTTTTAATTGATAAAGCTTTAGCAAATTCACGTCCAGATTTAATGATGACGGGAAGAACTTTATTAGGACACACTTCTGCAAAAGGACAGCAATTAGATGATCATTATTTTGGATCTATACCAACTCGCGCTCTTACTTATATGAGAGATTTAGAGCAAGAATGTATGTTATTGGGAATTCCGGTAAAAACACGTCATAACGAAGTAGCACCAAATCAGTTTGAATTGGCTCCGATTTTCGAAGAAACTAATTTAGCGGTAGATCATAACTCTTTATTGATGGATGTAATGCAGAGAGTTGCAGAACGCCATGACTTTAAAGTGTTATTTCATGAAAAACCATTTAAAGGTGTAAACGGTTCAGGAAAACACAACAACTGGTCTTTGGCTACAGATACTGGAGTTAATTTGTTAAGTCCGAGCAAAACGCCGATGAGTAATTTGCAGTTTTTGACTTTCTTTATTAATACGATTAAAGCGGTAAATGATAATGAAACTTTATTAAGAGCCTCAATTGCAACAGCAAGTAACGATCATAGGTTAGGAGCAAATGAAGCGCCGCCAGCAATTATGTCTGTATTTATTGGAGCGCAATTGACAAAAGTTTTATCTGAATTGGAAAGTGTAACAACTGGAAAACTTTCGCCAGAAGAAAAAACAGATTTAAAATTAAATGTTGTTGGAAAAATTCCAGACGTATTATTAGATAACACCGATCGTAACAGAACTTCGCCTTTTGCCTTTACAGGAAATAAATTTGAGTTTAGAGCTGTTGGATCGAATTCAAACTGTTCGAATTCGATGACGACTTTAAATGCGATTGTAGCAAAACAGTTAATTGACTTTAAAAACGAAGTGGAGAATTTGATCGATACGAAAGACATGAAAAAAGATGATGCTATTTTCAATGTTTTAAGAGAATACATCAAACAATCTAAAAAGATTCTTTTTGAAGGAGACGGTTACAGCGAAGCTTGGGAAAAAGAAGCAGCAAAAAGAGGTTTGAGTAACTTCAAAACAACTCCAGAAGCCATAAAAGCTAAAGTTTCGAAACAAGCATTAGACTTATTTGAGCAATTGGGTATTTTTAATCATGTTGAAGCAGAAGCTCGTTACGAAATTGAATTGGAAGAATACACTAAAAAAATCCAGATTGAAGGAAGAGTTTTAGGAGATATTGCTAGAAATCATGTGATTCCGACTGCGATTCGTTACCAAAACACTTTAATAGAAAATGTAAAAGGATTAAAGGAAATCTTCGGGAAAGAATTTGAAACGATTGCAAAAGAACAGATTGCTTTAATCAAAGAAATTTCAGGTCATATTGAAGGAATTAATACAAAAGTATTAGCCATGACCAATGAAAGAAAAAAATCAAACCAATTGACTGATGCTCAAAAAATGGCAGAAGCGTATTGCAATAAAGTAAAACCTTATTTTGAAGACATTCGTAATCATTGTGATAAATTAGAATTATTGGTAGATGACGAAAGTTGGACACTAACTAAATACAGAGAATTATTGTTTACTAAATAATAGTAAACAATTTATTTAACTAAAGTCTGTCTTTTAAGGCAGACTTTTTTAATTATATGGTAGTTTATTTTGAAATAAGTAATTTTTTTCTTGTGAAATTATCTTTGAAAAATAGCAATTCATCGAGATAATTTGCATTTTGTCGAAAAGAAGATATTATTTTGAAAAAAAAGTAATTAAGCTTGATTTGAGTTTCATGAAGTTTTCTAATTTTAATCTAAGAAATTGAAAAAATAAAATAGAAATACCACAATAACCAACATAATTTAATCTGTGAAAAATCGGCGATATTCCAATCTGCCGATTTTTTTATGAATCAAATATTCGAATAAGCAAAAGAATTAAAAAAAGGGATTATCTTTGCACCACATCAACACAAACTAATTTTCATGAGTTCAGATTCTAGCAAAAGGTACGCACAAAGAGGTGTTTCGGCATCAAAGGAAGACGTACACAACGCCATAAAAAACATTGACAAAGGTTTATTTCCACAAGCATTCTGTAAAATTGTTCCAGATTATTTAACTCAGGACAACGAACATTGCCTTATCATGCACGCCGATGGAGCAGGTACAAAGTCATCTTTGGCTTATATGTATTGGAAAGAAACTGGAGATCTTTCTGTTTGGAAAGGAATCGCGCAAGACGCATTAATCATGAATATTGATGATTTATTGTGTGTTGGTGCAACAGATAATATTTTGCTTTCTTCGACTATTGGAAGAAATAAAAACTTAATTCCGGCTGATGTAATTTCTGCAATTATCAACGGAACAGAAGAATTAATCAACGAATTAAAAACTTTCGGAGTTACGATTCATTCAACTGGTGGAGAAACTGCCGATGTTGGAGATGTTGTTCGTACTATTATTGTAGATTCTACTGTTACGGCTCGTATGAAAAGAAGCGATGTTGTAGACAATGCAAATATCAAAGCTGGCGACGTAATTGTTGGTTTGGCTTCTTTCGGACAAGCAACTTACGAAAAAGGATACAACGGTGGAATGGGAAGTAACGGACTTACTTCTGCACGTCACGATGTCTTCGGAAAATATTTGGCTAAAAAATATCCTGAAAGTTATGATGCATTAGTTCCAGAAGAATTGATTTATTCTGGACAAGTAAATTTAACGGATGAAGTTGAAAATAGTCCAATAAATGCGGGACAATTAGTACTTTCTCCAACAAGAACTTACGCGCCAATTATCAAGAAAATATTAGATAAATATACTCCAAACGAAATTCACGGAATGGTGCATTGCAGCGGTGGAGCTCAGACAAAAATTTTACATTTCGTAAAAGATTTACACATTATAAAAGACAATTTATTTCCAGTTCCGCCATTGTTCAAGTTAATTCAAGAACAATCAAAAACAGATTGGAAAGAAATGTATCAGGTTTTCAACTGCGGACATCGAATGGAAATTTATGTTCCAGAAAATATTGCACAAGATATTATTGAAATCTCAAAATCATTCAATGTTGATGCGCAAATCGTTGGTAGAGTAGAAGCTTCAGAAGAGAAGAAACTTACTATTACAAGCGAATACGGAACATTCAATTATTAATCTAGTTGCAAAGATTCAAAGGTTCAGAGTTGCAAAGGTTTTGTAACTTTTAAAATAATTATTATATTTAGAGATGCGCAATTGTGCATCTCTATGTTTTTAAATACTATACATTATGTACGAATTACTTTTTTGGAAATATCTAGAAGAAATCTACCTGAATAATCAAGAAGTTTACGAAGCGCTACTTGAAAAAGAAGAAGTAGAAGGTTTAGCTGAACTCCAAGTTGAAGTAATCGTAAATAGAATCAATTCTGTTTTTTCTGATTGGGAAAGAGTAGATGAAAACAGCTGGAAAAATCCAAAAGGAAAAGGTGCGTTTCAAGTTATTACAACACCTCAAAGCGTAAAAATAGATTGTTACGGAACAGAAGGAAAAACCATGAATAAATTAGTAGACGTCATGGAAGAATTCAAATGTCCGCTTTACGATCCTCAAGTTCCAGAGCGTTACGACGAAATGAACGAGTGAAAATAATTGTTAATGGTGAATTGTTAATTATGAATTAATAATCATCAATCATTAACAATTCACCATTAACAATTAATAATTAAATCTACCCGTCTTTCAAAAGCAAATTCTGTTCTTTTCTCAATTTAACAACCAATTGATCGAGATAGGTTTTTATTTTCTGCGGAAGGGTATTCCAATTTTTATCTTTTTTGAAACTTCTGCAATCGTCTAAATCGCATTCGATTGCGCGAATTGCATATTTTTTGTTTTTGTAAACCGTTATAATTTTCACACGTCTTACTTCTCCATATTCAGTTTTTGAACCGTAGACAATTACAGGGTCAATATAACCGTCGCCATCAAGATCTTTTGTGCTGCAATATTTTGTCCAAAACCAAATGGTAGTTTCTTTTGGGATGTAATCTTCAAGAATATCCACAATCTTCCATTTTATCTGAAGCTTATCATTTTCGATCGTTGCAAAACTTGCTTGAATTTTAGTGTTTAAAGTATCTTTTTTAGAAATGCTTTTTTGATTTTCACATAAAACTAAGCTACTTACGCCATTTTTATCCTCCAATTCATAAGCTCTGTAAACAGGAAACTCAGTTATTTTTTCAAGTTCTTTCTGTGGAATTTCCTCTTTTGATAATTTAGTACTTTTTACTTTTTGTGAAAACACACATAATGAACTTATTAGAAATACAATCGAAAATATTTTTTTCATTAAAACAAATTTTAAGGTAATCAAAGGTATTGAAATAGATTTTAAGTTAAAATTTTTTAGGAAACGCGATTTTATTGTAATTTTCTAACCAGAAGTTACATTTTCAAATTCCTAAACAAATCCAACTATGAGGTTATTAATACTTTGCTCGTTGTTCTTTTACAATCAGTTTATTAATGCACAAAAAATAACTACAACAGAATACCATGAACCAGTAGATTTTGTCAATCCGTTGATGGGAAGTGATTCTAAACCAGATCTTTCAAACGGAAATACTTATCCCGCAATCGCTTTGCCTTGGGGAATGAACTTCTGGACACCACAAACGGGAAAAATGGGCGACGGTTGGATTTATACATATTCATCAGATAAAATTCGCGGTTTCAAACAAACGCACGCGCCATCTCCGTGGATGAACGATTACGGGCAATTTTCGATAATGCCCGTTACAGGAAAACCTGTTTTTAATGAAGATGAAAGAGCAAGTTGGTTTTCGCATAAATCTGAAACTGTAAAACCGTATTATTACAGCGTTTATCTCGCAGATTATGATGTAACGACCGAAATAACGCCAACAGAAAGAGCTGCTTTTTTCAAATTTACTTTCCCTCAAAATGATAAATCCTACGTTGTTGTTGATGCATTTAACAAAGGATCGTACATCAAAATTATTCCTGAAGAAAATAAAATAATTGGTTATTCTACTAAAAATAGCAGAGGAGTTCCTACCAATTTTAAAAACTATTTTGTAATTCAATTTGACACGCCTTTTGAAGAAATAAATAGTTTTAATGACAAAACATTAAGCAAAGAAAAAGAAGTCAAAGCCGATCATTCGGGAGCAGTTATTGGTTTTAAAACTAAAAAAGGACAAGTTGTTACCGCAAAAGTGGCATCGTCATTTATCAGTTTTGAACAAGCAGAATTAAACTTAAAAGAAATTGGTTCTGATAGTTTTGAAACCGTTAAAGAAAAAGGAAGAGAAACGTGGAATAAAAAACTGGGAACAATTATTACCGAAGGCGGAACTAAAGAACAAAATCAGGTTTTTTATTCTTGTTTGTACCGAACAATGCTTTTTCCGAGAAAGTTTTTTGAATACGATAAAAACGGAAATATCGTGCATTACAGTCCGTACAATGGCGAAGTACTTCCTGGTTATATGTTTACGGATACTGGTTTTTGGGATACTTTTAGAGCCTTATTTCCGCTTTTAAATATCCTGCAACCCGAATTAAATTCAAATATTCAAGAGGGACTTTTGAATGCGTATAAAGAAAGTGGCTGGCTTCCAGAATGGGGAAGTCCGGGTTTACGAAATGTGATGGTTGGAAATAATTCGGCTTCGGTTGTTGCAGAAGCATATTTAAAAAATAAAGAAAAATACAAATATGATATTGAAGGTTTATATCAAGCCTTAATTCACGGCGCAAATAATGAAGGACCGCTAAATGCTGTTGGAAGATTTGGCGTTAATTATTACAATAAACTGGGTTATGTTCCATACGATGTTTCGATTAACGAAAGTGCGGCCAGAACTTTAGAATATGCATATGATGATTTTTCTATTTACCAATTAGGGAAAGCATTAGGAAAGCCAAAAAAGGAAATAGATTTATACAAAAAAAGAAGCTTAAACTATAAAAATCTATTCGATCCAGAAACTAAATTAATGCGTGGTAAACTGGCAAACGGAAAATTTATGAGTCCGTTTAATCCTTTTAAATGGGGCGATGCTTTTACAGAAGGAAATAGCTGGCATTACACATGGTCGGTTTTTCACGATGTTGACGGTTTAATTAATTTAATGGGAGGAAAAACAAAATTTGTTGAAAAATTAGATGAAGTTTTTTCTTTAGAACCTATTTTTGATGAGGCATATTATAAAGAAGTTATTCATGAAATTCGTGAAATGCAAATTGCGAATATGGGACAATATGCGCATGGAAATCAGCCAATTCAGCACATGATTTATTTGTACGCTTACGCGGATGCACCTTGGAAAACACAATATTGGGTTCGTGAAACTATGAATAGAATGTACAAACCAACGCCAGACGGCTATTGCGGAGACGAAGATAATGGTCAGACTTCTGCGTGGTATGTTTTCTCTGCGTTAGGATTTTACCCAGTTTGTCCGACTTGCAACGAATACGTAATTGGCGCACCTTTGTTTAAAAAAGTGACAATCAATTTAGAAAACGGAAAGCAAATCGTTATCAATGCGCCAAAAAATAGTGTAGATAATAAATACATTCAAAAAACAACTCTTAATGGAGTAGAATACGATAAAAACTTCTTTACGCACCAAGATTTAATGAATGGTGCTGTCATTGATTTTGATATGAATAATACGGAAAATAAAAGTAAAAAACCTAAAACGGCACCTTTCTCACTTTCTAATACAAAATAAATTAAACCCTGAATAATGAATAAAAATTGTCTTCTAAAGTTTTCAAAAAACATGTTATTACTGTTTTTGATAATGAATTGTTTTTCTGAAATATATGCTCAGAAGAAAACAGAGAACCTAAAAAATCTAATCCAATATGTTGATCCAATGATTGGAACAGCAAGAATGGGACATACATATCCTGGAGCAACTGTTCCTTTCGGAAGCGTTCAATTAAGCCCAGAAACCGATACAATTGCGTATAGCGTCAACGGAAAATATAACGGAGATGTTTATAAATACTGCGCTGGATATCAATACGAAGACAAAACAATTGTAGGTTTCAGTCACACGCATTTTAGCGGAACTGGACATTCTGATTTGGGTGATTTTTTAATTATGCCAACAACTGGAAAATTACAATTGAATCCGGGTGTTGCTTCAAAACCGCTTTCAGGTTACAGATCGGCATTTTCACATTCGACGGAAAAAGCAGAACCAGCGTATTACAGCGTTTTTCTGGAAGATCATAAAATTAAAGCAGAATTGACAGCGACAACTCGCGTTGGAATGCATCAATATACTTTTCCAAAATCTGATGACGCACATATTATTCTAGACTTGACTTCTGGAATTTACAATTACGATAAGAAAAATGTTTGGACATTTGTTCGTGTAGAAAACGATACTTTAATTACGGGTTATCGCCAAACTAACGGTTGGGCAAGAACGAGAACGGTTTATTTTGCGATGTCTTTTAGTAAACCGATAAAAAAATACGGACAAGCTGCTCTTGAAAAAAGTGTTTACAGAGGTTTTTGGGGAAGATTTGATCAAACGAAAAACTTTCCAGAAATGGCAGGACAAAATCTAAAATTGTTTTTTGATTTTGATACAAATGAAGGCGAAAAAATCAAAATTAAAATGGCGCTTTCTCCTGTAAGTTCAGCGGGAGCATTAGAAAATATGAAAAAAGAAGCTCCAGGTTGGGACTTCGAAAAAGTAAAAAAACAAAGTCAGGAAGTTTGGAATAAAGAATTGAATAAAGTTCAAGTTGAAACGATTCAAAAAGAAGATTTAGTTAATTTTTACACGGCAATGTATCATGCCTTTTTAGGACCAACAGAATACATGGATTTAGACAGAAATTATAAAGGTCTAGATATGAATGTTCACAAAGCAGAAAACTTCACTAATTACACAAGTTATTCACTTTGGGATACTTATCGTGCTTTACATCCATTATTCAACATTGTACAGCCAAAAAGAAACGCCGATATGGTAAGTTCAATGTTAGCTCATTCAGATCAAAGTGTGCATAAAATGCTTCCAATCTGGTCGCATTATGCCAATGAAAATTGGTGTATGATTGGGTATCATTCGGTTTCCGTGGTTGCCGATGCAATTGTAAAAGGCAACATTAATTTTGATGCCGAAAAAGCGCTTCAAGCTTGTATCAACACTGCAAAAGTGCCTTATTACGATGGCTTAGAATTTTATATGAATAAAGGTTATGTTCCTGAAGATAAAAATGGCGCTTCGGTTTCTAAAACTTTAGAATATGCTTATGACGATTGGGCAATTGCGCAGGCGGCGAAAAAATTGGGTAAAACAGATGTTTATAATGAATTCATCGCAAGATCTAAAAATTATAAAAATGTTTACGATGAAAAAACTGGTTTCATGCGTCCGAAATTAAATGACGGAACTTTCAAAAAAGAATTTGATCCTTTAGATACGCACGGACAAGGTTTTATTGAAGGAAATTCTTGGAATTACAGTTTGTACGTTCCGCAAGATCCTGCTGATATGATTAAATTAATGGGAGGAAATGAGAAGTTTAAAGTTCGTTTAGATTCTTTATTTAACATGCATCTTCCAGATAAATATTTTGAAAATACTGAAGATATTACAAGAGACGGAATTATTGGGAATTATGTTCACGGAAATGAGCCTTCGCATCACGTGGTTTATTTGTACAATTGGACCGATTCACCGTGGAAATCTCAAGATAAAATCAGAATGATTTTGAAAAAAATGTACAGAAACGGTGCTGATGGTTTAGGCGGAAATGACGATTTCGGACAAATGAGTGCGTGGTACATTTTTAGCAGTTTAGGATTTTATCCAGTCGCGCCAGGTTCTGACGAATATGCTTTAGGAAGTCCGTTAATGAAAAATGCAATTTTAAACTTAGAAAACGGAAAAACTTTTGAAGTTGCAACGGTTAATCAATCAGATAAAAATGTGTTTGTATCAAAAGTGCTTTTGAATGGAAAAGAACTTTCTAGACCTTTCTTGAAACATGAAGATGTTATAAACGGAGGAAAAATTACTTTTTATATGAGCAACAAGCCGAATAAAAAGAATTATTAAAAGGTACTGAGGTTCTAAGATTCTGAGGTGCTAAGTTTTTTCTTTTACTAATTGTCATCCTGAGCGAAGTCGAAGGAGCATTATTATGAAAAAAAGGCTTCGACTTCGCTCAGCTTGACAATGAATAAAATTAAAATTCGCGAAAATTTGTGTAATTCGTGGCGGAACAACAAAAAACTTCACGAAATTTGCATTTCAAATAAAGAAAACGAAATATGAAAATAAATCTAAAATCAGGAATTGATAAATTACTTTTCGGAATGAAGCAGAATGATGTAACGGCTGCTTTAGGAAAACCTGATAAAAATTATAAAGATGAAGATGATAATGTGATTTTTGTATACAATGCACACAAAATCAGATTGACATTTTATCAAGAAGAGGACTTGAAATTAGGTTATTTAGTAGCTTCAAGTAATGACTTGGAAATTTTTGGATACAAATTAATCGGAAGAAAAATTGCTGATGTAAAGAAAGATTTAGCAACAAAAGGAATTACGAAATACAATCAAGAAACTTTTGATACTTTCGAAAATTACTTCAACGAAGACAATTGGTTTATTCTTCAAACTGAATATGATGAGGTTGTAAAATTCGAAATTGGCGCTATTATTAATGACAAAGATGAATTTGACTGGAAATTTCCAGCGAAGAAATAAGATATAGAAAAACTTTGTCAAAGTTTTAAACTTTGACAAAGTTCTTATGAGCCATAAAAAAAACCGACAAGTGATTGTCGGTTTTTTTTATTGTTATAAAAGAAATTATCCTTTTAACCATGCATTTTTAAGTTTATCTTTTGAAGCATCAGTCGCTTTAAAAGTTTCAGACTCTTCGTATGGTAATTTTACAGTTCCTTTAATGGTTTCTTCTTTAGCACCGCGTTTTATTTTTAGCGTAATTGCGTCGTTTTCTTTCCAGTTTTCACTTTCAGTAATCAAATCATAAATGTTATCTAAATTGTATGATTTGTTGTTTATAGCTAAAATTTTATCGCCAGCTTTTAAGTTTAAGTTTTTGAAAAATTCAAGTGATTCTGATTCAGGACGAACAGCAATTTCTTTTGTTGCTTTGTCGATGGTAATATTTGGAACTTGTCCTTTAATGAAAACATTTCCAGCTTTTTTCTCAGTCGCTTTTGTAACACCAACTTTAGCTAAATAGAAATCGTAAGGAATTGGAGTTGTTCCAGCTACATATTTATTTAAGAATTCACCAACTTCAGGATATGTTAATGAAGTAATTTTAGCGAATAATTCGTTGTCGTTAAACGGTTTTTCAACACCATATTCATCAGATAATTTATGCATTAAGTCAAGAATTCCTCTTTCACCATTGCTTTTTTCTCTGATAATGATATCAATACACATTCCAATTAAAGCTCCTTTTTGATACACATTTAAGTATTGATCTTTATAAGGTTGCTCCAAAACATTTTTACTCATTAAAGTAAATGACATTGTATCATTTAAACCTTTTGCCTGATCTATTTTATCTGCAATACGAGAGTAAAATTCTGCTTCATCAATCAAACCTTGGTTAATTTGAAAAAGATTAGCGAAATATTCTGTTACACCTTCATACATCCATAAATGCTCAGACATTTTTGGCGCATTGTAATCAAAGAATTGAATTTCTTTTGAGTGAATCGTTAATGGAGTTACAATGTGGAAAAACTCGTGAGAGACAACGTCTTTCATCGATTCTACCAATTTTTCTTTTGGCATTGATTCTGGTAAAACAACTGTTGTAGCAGTCGGATGTTCTAAAGCTCCAAAACCATGTGCATCATCTTTAGCCATGCTTGACAGATACAATAAAACGGTATATTTTTTAGTAGAATTTACTTTTCCTAAAAAGTTTTTCTGAGCCGTCATCATTGTTTTCATTTCTGGCGTAATACTTTCAGCAGTATATTTTCCAGTTGGAGAGTAAACAGCGATTAAAATATCCATTCCGTTTACATTAAATGTAGTGTAATCTGGTTTAGAATACATAATCGGATTTTCGACTAAAATCGCATAACGAGAAGTTGAAAATACATCAGAAGTTTTGCTTGCATCTTCGTCTGTCATAGAAGTTGCGCCCCAAAGCGTTTCAGGATGCGTAATTGTAACTTTGTACGGAACATCTAATTTGTCTTGAAAATACCCCACAAAACCATGCGTATTTACCATGAAATTTTTTCCTGCATCAATGTTAGTTCCTGCTGGAGAGAAAACGTCATCATTTCCAAATCCTGTTCCTTTTTCAGTATCGAAAGTGTCGTTTACTAAATAAGTAATTTTCTTTAAAGTCTTAGCGTTAGAAATTGACCAAGAATTGTCGTCTAATCTTTTTACAGTTAATGCAGTTCCTTTAGCATCAAATGCTTTAAAATCTTCAGCATATTTTCCGTAGTTATCTGTAGAATAAGTTCCAGGAACTGTTTTCGGAATACTATAAATTATTTCATCGGTTTTAATGGCTGGCGGAGTTACCGTTACCAGAACTTTATCGTCTTTAACGTCGGTTAGATTAATATTAACTTCTACCGTATTGCTTTTTGTGGCTCCAGTGCTACCTGTTTTACAGCTCCAAAATGTAACCGCTAGAGCTAAGGTGTAAAGTATTTTTTTCATTTGTATATATTTAGTTAATAGTATTTGTCACAAAAAGTATCGAAAAGTTACTAAAAAATAACAATAAATTTAAAATAAAAAAAAACTCCTGAAAAACAGGAGCTTAAAAGTTTAGTCTAGTTTATTTTTTATATAATATTTTCCATCCAAATCTTCATCAAAATCATCTATTTTTACTGGTTTTGGTTTTGGTTTGTTCGCAACTGCCTTCTTTTTCCACATCTCAAATTTTTCAAGAGGCATTTTCTTTTTCATGATTTCCAGAACTTCTTTTTCTGCTAATCCAAATTCTTTTTTTATAATTTCAAATGGATTTTTTTCTTCTAAAGCTAACGAAACAAGTCTTTCGGTTTGCTCCCAAGTCAATTCTTTGCGGCTACTCTTTTTCATCACGTGAAAATTAATTCAAAATAGGGTGTTAATTATTAATAGATTGATTCTCAATTTATGTATCAATATTAAAAAAAAAAAGAATAAGTTGTTTCGGTAGAGTATATTTTTTTTAATGTTTTTAACTGTTTTTGAAGGATCGTGATTTTTGAAATGGAATTTTTAACAGATTCTTCAATATATTGTTTTCTTCAGGCTTCATATGAGTATCTACACCATATATCAATTGATCTTTTGGCAAATAGGTAAAAGTTCCAAAAAGTCTGTCCCAAACCGAAAATATATTACCATAATTACTATCGGTGTAAGGCAGAACATAATGATGATGCACTTTATGCATATTGGGAGAAACGATAAAATAACTCAAGAAAATATCTAGTTTTTTAGGCAAAGAAATATTCGCATGATTAAATTGTGAAGCCACAACAGACAAAGATTGATAAAGGAAAACCATCCAAATGGGAGAACCCACAATTAAAACGCCTAAAGTGGTAAAAATAAATCGAATTACGCTTTCACCCGGATGATGTCTATTGGCAGTTGTGGTATCAATCCAAGTATCGGTATGATGCACTAAATGAAATTGCCAGAGAAATTTGAATTTATGCTGCACAAAATGAGCTAAATAGGCACCAATTAAATCCAAAAGCAATAAACCAATTATCGTATAAAGCCAAACTGGAATTTCAGGAAGCCATTGTAAAATTCCAAAATGATTTTCTATAGTCCAGCTTGCTGTTTTTATTAAAATGAAAGCTAAAATAAAATTGATAACAATCGTGGTAAAAGTAAAAAAGAGATTTATTCCCGCATGTGGCCATTTTTTGTACTGCATTCGGAATAAAGGAAAAGAGTTTTCGATTAACCAAAAAATGGTGATTCCGCCAACGAGAATCAGACTTCTATGAGAAGATGGAATTGTGCTGAAGTAAGAAATAATTTCGTTCATAATATAAATATTTGAATTGAAATACAGTTTTCTTTCAAGTTTTATCCAAAGAAAAAGAGAAAACTAAATATAAATATATCTGATTTTCTCTTTCGAAATAAATTATTGACTAATTTATAATTATTATGAACTGATTTTTATAATACTATTTTTTCGGGTTCACCCGCTTGCTGTAAAAGATTTTTATAGATAAATCCTGCTACGATTGCACCCAAAATTGGTGCTGCCCAAAAAAGCCAAACTTGAGATAATGGACCGCCTCCCGCAAAAACTGCCTGAGAAAGTGATCTCGCAGGATTTACCGAAGTATTTGTAATTGGAATACTAACTAAATGAATTACAGTTAGAGTTAAGCCAATTGCAATACCGCAAAAATTACTATTAGCAAATTTGTCTGTTGCACCAAGGATAATTAAAATAAAGAAGAGCGTTAGAACAAATTCAGCAATAAAACATGCTTGTAAAGAATAACCATCTGGAGAGAACGCTCCAAAACCATTTGATGCAAATGCTCCCGCTTTAGTGTTGTCAATTGCGAAACCTGCTTTTCCAGATGCAATAGTATACAAAGTACCTGCTGCAGCTATAGCTCCGATACATTGAGCTATTATATAGGGAACAAGATCTTTAATCGGAAATTTTCCTCCTGCCCATAATCCAAAAGAAACCGCGGGATTAAAATGTCCTCCAGAAATGTGTCCAACGGCATAAGCCATTGCTACTACTGTAAGACCAAAAGCAAGTGCAACACCTGCAAATCCAATACCTAATTCTGGAAATCCCGCAGCAAATAGGGCACTTCCGCAACCGCCAAAAACAAGCCAGTAAGTTCCGAAGAACTCAGCAAATAATTTTTTCATAATAAAATAATTTAATTAATGGTTAATGTTAGAATGTATATTGGTAAACCCAATAAATTAAAACAATTTGTAAAGGCAAACGTACAAATAAAATCCATTTCGGTAAACCAAAACCTGCTTTTTTATTTTGAAACATATAGATATTTGCGGGAAAAATAGCAATAAGTAATGCTATAATTCCCCAGGCGGCGAAAAGTGTTGTCGCAGGTATTGTGAGCAGAATGCCTAAAACTATTTCGGCAATTCCACTTAAAATATTTATTAATTTAGGATTATTAAATACTGGGGGAATGATTCTAATGTACATTCCAGGTTTTCTAAAATGATTAATACCAGCAAGAATATATAAAAAAGCCATTAAATATAAATGCCAAGGTAGAGTCATGATAGCGTATTGTTTATCACGAATTTATGAAAAAAATTAACAATTATTGCATTACAGAAACTCTTTTTTTAAGAATGCGTATTTTGAGTTATTTTTTAGACTTGAAATTTACATTCATAATAATGATAGCAAGAATAATCAAAACAATTCCAACCCATTGAGAAAAAATTACTGTTTCATTTAATAAAACATACGCCATCATAACAGAAACGGGCAATTCTAGTGCAGAAACGATACTTCCAAGGCCAATACCAGTTAAAGGAAAACCAATATTCATTAACATTGGAGGAATTATAGTTCCGAATAATGACAATACGATTCCCCATTTTAGGAATATTTCTAAATTAAAAGGAGTAACCTGTGTTGCAAATGCAAAAGAGAAAACAATTATTGATCCGCCCAAAAGCATATATAGACTTCTTTGTGCCGACGAAATCTCAGTTGCGACACGATTCGCGGTAAACATTGTGGTGGTAAAAGATGCTGCCGCCATAATTCCCCAAGCTAAACCTCTCCAATCTAATTGGATGTCACTATTAATGAGGTTTGTTGCTAAAACAGTTCCGAAAAGGACAATAAATACGGCAATGACTTTTTGTTTTGAAGGCAATTTTTTTTCTAAGATCATTTCTAGTAAAACACCCATCCAAACGGTTTGCATTAATAAAACAATTCCAATAGAAACGGGAATATATTTTACTGCCAAATAGTAAAATAAACTGGTCATTCCTAAAGAAGTTCCAGCAAGCATCAAACTGAAAATGTTTTTTGGAGTTGCTTTTACTGCTTGATTCTTGTTTTTAATTCTCTGAAAAAGATTGATTAACAAAATACCTGTAATTCCATAAATAAATTGAGATGTCGTAACTTCTGCAGTTGTGTATCCTTCAGAATAAGCCATTTTTACAAAAGTGGCTAACATTCCGTAAGTTGTTGCTCCTAAGGCAACGAAAAAAACACCTTTTAATACATTATTTTGCGACGTCATATTTATCTTTTTTTAAAAATTCAAGCCGGCAAAGGTAAGTTATTTTGTTGAGGATTCTGTCGTACTATGTTGATAAAATTGATTTAATACTAATAAAGTTGAATTTTAAAGTCTTTAATTAAGAATTTCTTAATAAACTAAACTTCATATAAAAAAGAAAAACCATCAAAAATAATTCTGATGGTTTTGTATGAATGAAGAATAAATATTCTAGTATTTAATTATTTCGGTTGATTTTGATATGTTTCAATTTCAAAAATCAAAGTAGCATTTGGCGGAATTACACCTCCTGCACCTTTTTCACCGTAAGCTAAGTTTGAAGGTAAAAAGAAAATTGCTTTTTCGCCATCTGTCATCATATCAAGTGCTTCAATAAAACCAGGAATCATGCCGTCTTTTTTACCAACTGTAAAAGGAAATGCTTTGTAACCGCCTTGAGCATCTCTGTTAGCATCGTATTTTCCGTAAGTTTTAGCTACACTAGCCATGCTGCTGTCAAATAAATCTCCATTTTCAAAATATCCAGCGTAGTGGAAATAAATAGTAGATCCTTCTTCACCTTTAACTCCTGTTCCTTTTTTAGTAATCACATATTTTAAACCAGATGTAGTTGTAGTTGCTTTTGCTTTTGTTGCTGCAAAATAAGCCAATTTTGAGGCTATTACTTTTTTTGCTTCTTCTTTTTGCAAATCTCCTTTTTTCATCTCGTCATTGAAAACTTTTACAGCGTCAAATTTTTTAGCAGCAGCTCCTTTGCGAGTAATTGTAATTTTAGTAATAATATCGTCTTGAACAATTTTATTTACATTGTCCATTCCAGAAACTACATGACCAAAAATAGTATGTTTTCCATTTAACCAAGGAGTATCTTTGTGTGTGATAAAAAATTGGCTTCCGTTTGTTGCTGGGCCAGAATTTGCCATAGCAAGAACGCCGCCTTTTTCAAATTTCAATTCTGGAACAAATTCATCTTTAAAAGAATATCCTGGACCTCCAGTACCGTTTCCATCTGGATCTCCACCTTGAATCATGAAATCATTGATAACTCTATGAAATTTTAATCCATCGTAAAATGGTTTTCCTTTCAGTTTATCAGCTTTCACAAAAGGATTTTTTCCTTCTGCTAAAGAGATGAAATTAGCAACCGTTACAGGCGCTTTTACATATTCTAAAGAAAGCACAATATCTCCTTTTGAAGTAGAGATTGTTGCAAAAATTCCGTCTTCAGGATTTGGTTTCGCAGCAGGTTTTGCCGCCGTTGTCGTTTTTGCTTTTGCCGCAGGTTTAGCTGCAGGTTTTTTAGTTTGTGCTTGAATATTTACTATTGCCAAGCAAAATAAAAATAAAAATTTAAACTTCATTACTTTGATATTTAAGTCTTTGATTAACTTTTTACGGTTTTTCTGTTATTTGAATTTCGAAAATAATATTCGCATTTGGCGGAATTACTCCTCCAGCTCCAGTTTCTCCATAAGCTAAATGAGATGGAATGAAAATAACTGCTTTATCTCCTAATGAAAGTTGTTCAACTCCTTCAATAAAACCAGGAATCAAACCTTCTTTGCTTCCAACTTTAAAAGGAATTGGTTGATATCCTTTTTGTTCTGCTCTTGCAGGATCAAATTTTCCGAATTGTTGCGCAACACTTTCAATACTTGTATCAAATAAAGTTCCATCTTCAAGAAAACCAGCATAGTGAATATAGATTTGGCTTCCTGGTGCAGGTTTTTTACCAGAACCTTTTTCTGTAATTGCAAATGCTAAACCGCTTGTTGTTTTAGTTGCTTTTGCTTTTAAAGCTACATAAGAAGCTACTTTTTCTTTTTGAACTGCTGCAGCTTTGATTTGTTCTTTTGAAATGTCAGCAAAATAATCATGGAATACTTTTACAGCATCAAATTTCTTTGCAGCTTCACCATTTCTAATAATAGTTACAGTAACGATGTTGTCACCTTGAACTACTTTATTTACCACTTCTTGTGTTTTTGCATCAACTACATGCCCGAAAATAGTATGTTTGTTGTCTAACCAAGGAGTTTCAACGTGAGTGATAAAAAACTGACTGCTGTTGGTTCCAGGTCCGTTGTTTGCCATTGCTAAAACACCAGCTTTATCAAATTTTAAGTCTGAGAATTCGTCTTTAAATTTATAACCAGTATCTCCAGAACCTGTTCCTAAAGGATCTCCAGTTTGAATCATAAAATTTTCAATAACTCTATGAAATTTTAAACCATCAAAAAACGGTTTCTTTTTAAGGTTTTCGTGAGTAATAAATTCACTTTTTCCTTCAGCTAATGTTATGAAGTTTGCAACTGTAATTGGTGCTTTTTTATAATCAAGTTCAACAATGATATGACCTTTGTTTGTTTCGATATCGGCATATAAACCATCAGGTAGATTACTGTGATCGTCTTTACAAGAATAAAATGAGCTAACGGCTATTAGTAATAATAAAATAATCTTTTTCATTTTAAGATATTGTTTTTTATGGAGTTAATGTATCTTTTTTTGCTGGTGCGGCCGGTTTTGCAGCTGCAGGTTTTGGTGTTGTTGTTTTTGGAGCTACTGCAGTTTGAGCAGCTGGATCTGGAACAAAATTTCTCAATGTAACGGTAACCATTAAAGGCTCGTTTGTTCCAATTTTTTTGTTATCGCCATGATAGCCATAAGCCATATGCGAAGGAAATAAGAAAGTCACAGTTTCATTTTTGTGCAATCTTTTTATTCCGTCACGAAGTCCCATCATGATGTCTTGTTTGTCTACATAATATGTTTGCGGACCAAGATCAGATTCTGAGTAAATTATTTTGCCTTCAAGATCTTTTACTTCCATATTAAAGTAGGCAATATCTCCTTTTCTTGGTGCAGCGGTTTCTGTGGTATTTCTTTCATCGTAACTGAACCAATAGCCTTTCGGAGTAGCATAATATTTTACTTTCGGATTGCTTTTGATTATTTTTTTAATGACATCTTCCTCGCTTGCCACTAATTTTTTATTTCGATCTGCCGATGTTTTCATGAATGTTCCCGAAGCACTAGAAATAGGTCTTCTGGCTTCTTCATGATGCTTACAGCTGATTACAGAAGCAGCAAAAAGCAAACTATAGATACTCAGTTTTAGGTTATTCATTAGATTGGGCTATAATGTTAATTTTTTTACTAAATCTTCAAATTTTTGAACTGTCTCTTGCATCGAAACTTCAGATCTTCCGCCAGCAGCGTTGCTGTGTCCGCCTCCATTAAAATGATCTCTGGCAAATTGATTCACGTCAAAACCGCCTTGAGAACGGAATGAAATCTTGATAATTCCTTCGTCTTTATTTTCGATAAAAATAGCAGTAAAAACAATATCTTTTATACTTAAACCATAATTAACAATTCCTTCTGTATCACCTTTAACATAATTAAAAGAATCTAGCTCTTCTTGTGTTAACGTCATATAAGACGTTTTATGTTCTTCGAAGATCTTCATATTTTGCAGAGCGCGCCCTAAAAGCTGTAATCTGCTGAACGAACTATTATCGAACAATAAAACCGGAATATGAGTGTTTTCAACACCTAAATCAATTAATTCGGCTATAATTCTATGTGTGTTTCCAGTTGTTCCAGGAAAACGAAATGAACCAGAATCGGTTAAAATTCCTGTATAAATACAAGTCGCGATAGTTTTATCAATATCTTCTCTTTTGTTTAAAAAGTTAATAAAGTTATAAACCATTTCGCAAGTTGAACCATACGCGGTGTCAGAATACATGTATGTGGCATAATCATCAGGTTTTTGGTGATGATCGATCATAATGAAAGTTCCTTTTAGCTTTGCTAAAGTATGTTCCATTTCGCCTGTGCGATGAAAAGCATTAAAATCAAGAGTAAAAATGATGTCGGCTTCTTCTAAAATCTTTGTACTGATTTCAGTTTCTTTTTCGAAAATTTTTACTGTTTCTGATCCAGGAAGCCAAGCTAAAAAATTAGGAAAATCATTCGGAGCAATTACTGTTGCCTGATGATTATTTTTAATTAAAAAATGGTACAAACCTAATGTTGATCCCATTGCGTCGCCATCTGGTCCTCTGTGCGGAATGATAGCAATTTTCTTTGGGCTTGCGAGTAATAATTGAATCGCTTGAATGTCTTGTATTTTCATAGTGTGCGAATTTACATTTTTTTAATGTAATGCTGAAAATATTTAGTCGCAGTTTTCAGTTTCAGTTTTCAGATATTTTAGGGTTTAAAAAATAGTACGCGGATGAAACGGATTCGCTATCGCGGATTTTGACGGATTTTTTTATTTTTAAAACTGAGATTGTAAACTGTGACTGTGACTGAAAACTGATACTTTAAAGAAATCTTTGATATAATCTATATTTCGCACCTTTTACAATTTGCGATTTATATATTCCGACAGAACCAGAAGAGAAATAAGCGATTGTACAAGCAATTGCGATAAAAACTCCGGGAGCAACTCCAAATAATTCCATTCCCATAATGGTGCAGGCGATAGGCGTGTGGGTTGCGCCAGAGAAAACGGCAACAAAAGCAATCCCAGCTAAAAGCGCAATCGGCATCGGGATTACGGTTGATAATGCACTTCCTAAAGTGGCGCCTACAAAAAATAATGGAGTTACTTCTCCGCCTTTAAAACCAGCTCCTAAAGTAAATCCTGTAAATAAGATTTTTAGCAGAAAATCGTACCATTCGTTTGGAGTTGAAAAAGCTTCAACAATTACAGGAACTCCCAATCCTGAGAATTTTGTAAATCCAAAACCTGCAATGGCAATAGCTAAAACCACACCGCCAATAACGGGACGAAGCGGTGGATATTTAATATTTTTTGAAAAAAGTGAACCCCAAAAATGGGTTGTTCTTGAAAATAATAAAGCGGCAAATCCAGATAAGATTCCGACAATAATGGTAAAAATAATATTGTTTAAACTAAGTTCTGGAACAACAGGAATACTGTAATGTGTATGTTTTATTTTCCAAAATTCTACTGTAAAATAAGCTGTGTAAGCGACTAGAAAAGAAAGTAAAATGCTTTTGAAGTTGATTTTGCTGAAATATAAAACCTCTAAAGCAAAAATAGCGCCCGCCAAAGGTGTTCCGAAAACGGAGGCAAAACCAGCACTAATTCCGAGAATGATTAAAATTTTACGTTCTGAATTATCGAGTTTGAAAAGTTTGGTAAATTGATCGGCTATTGCGCCTCCCATTTGTACTGCAGTCCCTTCGCGACCAGCAGAACCTCCAAATAAATGTGTAAGTAAGGTTCCTAAAAGTACTAAAGGCGCCATTTTAAAAGGAATCACTTTCTTTGGGTTTTCATATTCTTCTAAAAGTAAATTATTTCCTTTTGTAACAGATTCTCCCCAATAATAATAACTCAAACCAACTAAAAATCCGCCGAAAGGCAAAAGCCAAATAATCCAATCGTGCTGAATTCTAAATTGAGTGACCCATTCTAAAGAAACTAAAAAGAATGCTGATGCAGATCCAGAAAGTATTCCGATTAAGACACAGATAAGAATCCATTTTGGAAGAGAAAGAAGAAATTGTTTTAGATTTTGGGAATTCATTAAAGAAAAAGTTTGCCACGAATTTCGCCAATTTTCACGAATTAAAAGGAAAAATAATCATTTTAAATCCATTATCCCGATAGCTATCGGGAGTGGCAAAAATTAATTAGTGTAAATTAATGCAATTCGTGGCAAAAAAATATTACTGAATAACAGCTGTAAATTCAATTTCAACCAAATATTCAGGAGCAACTAATTGATTGATTCCGTAGAAACCTGTTGTTGGTTTTACATCTTTAAAAAATGAAGCGTGTGCTCTTGCCACTTCTTCAAAAGTAGAAACGTCAGTCGTGAAAATTCGAGTTCTGATCACATCTTTAATCCCAACATTCAAATCTTCTAAAACTTTTTCAACACGTTCGATTATATTATAAGTCTGAGCATAAGCGTCGTCTGCTTTTACTTTGTCACCGTCAACTATAGCTACGGTTCCAGAAACTTCAATGATATTTCCAATTCTTACTGCGCGGCAATATCCCATTTTGTCTTCCCACGGAGATCCAGTTAAGATGTTTTCTCTTTTCATTTTGTATAATTTGCGAATTTGTTTGTTGCGTTTTAAAAGCAAATTCAGGTTAATTAATAGACCGCAATTTAAGAATTACGGTTTTGAAAGAAGCTAAAAAAAGCTTGAAATCAAATCGGAAATCAAGCTTTTTTGTGATATAAATATGTTATTCGGTTTCTCTTTCTTCATAAAGGCGAAGCTTATTTTGTATCGTATTTATGTTTTTTTGCAAGGACTCAATTTTATTCAGAAGATTGGCGATTGCATCAATTCCTTCCAAATTAATTTTAAGATCATAATGCATTCGAATCATTTTTTCTACCGTTGGAAGCTGTTCGGGTTCCAAATATTGATCGTTTTCTTCCATAATAATATGTATTAGTCCGTAATTATGAAGTTCGGTTATAAAAGTATTTTCAATTTCGTGATACAAACAAAACTGCTTTATCTGGATTAAATTTTTATTTTTCATCTTTTAAGTTTTGCTAATTCTTCAAATAATTCTTTTTCTTTATCGGATAGTTTTGTTGGGATTTTTATCGTGTAAGTAATGTATAAATCGCCAAATTGGTTTTCTTTTTTATAAATCGGAAATCCTTTTCCTTTCAGTTTTACCTTTGTTCCAGGCTGAGTTTCTGCGGGAACTTTAATTTTTACTTTTCCATCAAAAGTATTGATATACGTTTCACCGCCTAAAACTGCGGTATATAAATCTAGCGGAGCATCGGTATATAAATTATGGCCTTCGCGTTTAAAATCTGAATTATTGGCAATAGAAAAAGTGATAAATAAATCTCCGTTTGGGCCACCGTTTACGCCTGGACCGCCATGGTTTGGAATTTTAATGATCTGCCCGTTTTCTACACCTGCAGGAATTGTAATTCGGATATTTTTTCCGTTTACGGTTAAATTTTGTTTGTGAGTGGTGTAAGCCGATGCAAGATCTAATTCTAATTCAGCATTAAAATCTTGTCCTCTATATTTAGATTGCGATCTGCTTCTGCCGCCGCCGTACATTGAATTGAAAAAATCTGAAAAATCACTTCCAGAAAAATCTCCGCCGCCAAAACCAGAGAAATCGCCTCCAGAATATTGAGAACCGCTTTGTTGTCTGCTTTGTTGCTGATTCGGATCGTATCCTGCTTTTTCAAATTCGTCAGCATGTTTCCAGTCTTTTCCGTATTTGTCGTATTTTTTACGATTTTCAGGATTGCTTAAAACTTCGTTTGCTTCATTGATTTCTTTGAATTTCTTTTCGGCTTCTTGATCATTCGGATTTAAATCGGGATGGTATTTTCGAGCCAGTTTTCGATATGCTTTTTTGATTTCTGCTTCGGTAGCAGATTTTGTAACATCTAATGCTTCATAATAATCGATATAATCCATTTTCTGGTAGTTTTATAAATGGTAAAATAAAGTATTGAAGTTAAGAATAAGTTGTTAATAATCAAAATGATGAATTTGATATTAATGTTAAAAATAAGGTTTTTAAAAGCGGACTCTTGAAATTTTAAATCTTAGAATTTAAAAATTATTTTTTGCGAAGTACAAAATCTTGGCAGGTTTTTTGATTCCAAAAATTAGCTTAATTTATTGTTATAAAACTCCTAAAGTTGCCGAGCCTAATTAAATTATACTATTTTTGTGATGCTGGACTTTTGATCTTATTTTAATATAAAAGCCGATTCGATAAAACTATTTCAATGAAGCACATTTTATTATTCATATTGTTTTTTACTGCAATGTCAGTATCAGCCCAAGTAGAATTTAATTCAAAATTCAAAGCTATTCCCGCACCAAAGTTTAGTGCAAAGCCTAAAAAAACTCCAATTCCAGAAGTCAAAGATCCGCAGGCAGAAGTGAGTGATATTCCGGCGATTAAAACTCCAAATGTTTTCGAAAATACTACGATAACTCCAAAATCTAAATTTCAGATTAGAGAAGAAAAAAGCAAATTTACCATGTCTACCGAAACCGATTTTGCTAATCCTGGCGATCGTTACGTAGCGAAAATGGAAAAAGATCTGAATAAAGCTTTAAAAGATGCTGGACTAAGAGAAGGCAGAGGAGTTTTGGTGAAGAAAAATATTTCTTTGGGAGATTTTAAAACCAAATCGGAATATTTTATTGTGAAATTTCGTGATTTTGGAGCAATTGATGGCGATTTAGTTAGAGTTTCATCAAACGATGCCGTAATTCGCGATCGACTTTTATTGGATGCGAGTTTTCAACAGGTAAAAATTGATCTAAAACTAGGTTTCAATAAATTAGATTTCGAAGCTTTAAATATAGGTTCATTAGGCGGAAATACTGCCGAAATACAAGTTTACGACGACAAAGGCTCATTAGTTACCAATGATTATTGGGACAATCTTGCGGCAGGATTTAGAGCGTCTATTGTGGTTACGAAAGAGTGATTTTTTTGAGCTTCTAAGCTTCTGAGATAATAAGCTTCTAAGTTTTTTAACTTTAAGATTAACAAAAAAAGAAAGTTCTGAAAATAATCAGAACCTTCTTTTTTTTGATTAAAATTTTATAAGCTTAGTATCTCAGAATCTTAGAAACTTAGCACCTCAGATTAAAACGGATCCGCAGTCACTCTAAACTTCATGTCTGCTTTTACAGTTACATCTTTAGTTAAAGTTTCTTTCAAAGTAACTTGAGTTCTGATTTTATAACTGCTTGCTTTTATGTATTCGTCCAATTTTTTATCAGTACAAATTAAATCAATCGAATTTGTTGTTACATTGATATTGTCTTGATACGCCAATTCTATTTCATTAGAATCTGTTGTAGAAATGTACAAATGAACTGATTTTAAAAATGTAAAAGTTTTATCAGACGGATCGGTAATTGATAATTTTAGCGATCTGATTTTTACATCTTTTACCAAACTTGCTTTCGTTTTGTTGTTTTCAAATTCGGCAGAAGAATTGGTTGTAACTTCTGGCATAATAATTTCCGAAGGAAGATTTACTGGAGATGTGCTTTTAATTTTAATCGAAGTATCATTCGAAATTGTAAAAGTTAATAAATCGTCTACAGCATCACAAGAAGTTAAAAATACTGATAGACAAAGGGTCAGGGCAATAAATTTTGATTTCATAGTTAATTTTAAATGGGTTTTTCTCTAGATACGAAATAAATTAGTTTTTGGATTTTTGTTTTTAAGGTTCAAAGATGCAAAGGTTCAAAGGAACAAAGCAAATAATGTTTAAAAAAAAATATAAACCTCTGAACCTTTGTAACTCTGTACCTTTGAACCTAAAAATAGGAACGTTGAAAAAAAAATATTTTTTTTCAACGTTCCTATTTTTCAATTTCGAATATAAAAAGTATTTTTGCGCATGCAACACAACGTACTTATTTTAGATTTCGGATCGCAATATACTCAGCTTATTGCGCGTAGAGTTCGCGAATTAAATATATTCTGCGAAATTTTTCCTTACAATCACATTCCAAGTGATTTATCAAGTTATAAAGCCGTAATTTTAGGAGGAAGCCCTTTTTCTGTTAGAGGAGAAGATGCTCCACATCCTGATTTATCGCAAATTAGAGGTAAAATGCCTTTACTTGCCGTTTGTTACGGAGCTCAATATTTAGCGCATTTCAGCGGAGGAGAAGTGGCAGCTTCAAATACTAGAGAATACGGTAGAGCAAACTTGTCATATATTAAAGAAGGTGAAACTTTCTTTGAAGGAGTTTCAGAAAACAGCCAAGTTTGGATGAGCCATAGCGATAGTATCAAAGCGCTTCCAACAAATGCTGTAAAATTAGCAAGCACGCATGACGTAGAATATGCAGCTTACAAAATTGAAGGCGAAACTACTTACGCAATTCAATACCATCCAGAAGTTTACCATTCTACAGATGGAAAACAGATGTTGGAAAACTTCTTAGTGAAAATTGCTGAAGTTCCTCAGAACTTTACTCCAAATGCTTTCGTTGATGAAATGGTAGCAGAATTAAAAGAAAAATTAGGAGATGACAAAGTCGTTCTTGGTTTATCTGGAGGAGTAGATTCTACTGTAGCGGCAGTTTTATTGAACAAAGCTATCGGAAAAAATTTATATTGCATTTTCGTAAACAATGGACTTTTACGTAAAAATGAATTCCAAAGTGTATTAGATCAATACAAAGGAATGGGATTAAACGTAAAAGGAGTAGATGCAGGAGATCGTTTTCTTGGCGAATTAGCAGGAATTAGTGATCCAGAAACGAAACGTAAAACAATCGGTCGTGTTTTTATCGAAGTTTTTGATGATGAATCACATTTATTAGAAGACGTAAAATGGTTGGCGCAAGGAACAATTTATCCAGACGTTATCGAATCTGTTTCTGTAAAAGGACCATCGGCAACTATTAAATCACACCACAACGTTGGTGGATTGCCAGATTATATGAAATTAAAAATTGTAGAACCACTTAGAATGTTGTTTAAAGACGAAGTTCGTAGAGTTGGAGCTACTTTGGGAATTGATCCTGAATTATTAGGAAGACACCCTTTCCCAGGGCCAGGATTATCAATTAGAATTTTAGGAGATATTACTCCAGAGAAAGTACAAATTTTACAAGATGTTGATTCTGTTTTTATTGAAGGATTAAAATCTTGGGGATTATACGATAAAGTTTGGCAGGCTGGAGCAATTTTGCTTCCGGTAAATAGTGTTGGAGTTATGGGCGACGAGCGTACGTACGAAAAAGTAGTAGCGCTTAGAGCTGTAGAATCAACAGACGGTATGACTGCTGACTGGGTTCATTTACCTTACGATTTCTTGATGAAAGTGTCAAACGACATTATCAATAAAGTAAAAGGTGTGAATCGTGTTGTTTACGATATTAGTTCAAAACCACCTGCAACAATTGAGTGGGAATAGTAGTATATTTTAAAATTAAGGTCTTACATTTGTAAGGCCTTAATTTTTATAACCTACTATTTATGAGAGAACTTTTAACAATTTCTCTTGTCTTTATTTTGTCTTTTAACAAAATAACTGCGCAAGATTCAATTATTGAACATCAAATTCAAAAAGGAGAAACTGCTTATTTTATAGCCCAAAAATACAAGGTTTCTGTCGACGAGATTTACAAACTCAACCCCGAATCTCAAAAAGGAATCAAGGATAATCAGATTATAAAGATTCCTGTTCATTCAGAAAAAACAAATTCAAAACAGCAGATTCATGTTGTTGCAGCTAAAGAAACTTTGTTTGGTTTGTCTAAACAATATCATGTTTCGGTTGAAGCCATTCAAAATGCAAATCAAGAAATTCTTGCCAACGGACTTCAAATCGGTCAAGAATTAATAATTCCTCAGAATTCAGATAATTCTTCAAAACAAGAAAATATTATTTCATCTAAAACTACTCATCAGGTTTTGGCGAAAGAATCACTTTTTAGTATTGCGAGACAATACAATGTTTCGGTTCAGGATTTAGAAAATCTCAATAAAGAAATTTTGATTAATGGTTTGCAAATCGGACAAACCATTTCAATTCCAAACAAAAGAAAAACGTTGGATGGAAGAGTTCGCGTTATTAATCAGGAAACTATTTTTCATATCGTAGAACCAAAAGAAACCAAATTTTCTATTGCTAAGAAATACGGAATTTCAATTGATCAATTAGAATCTCAAAATCCAGAAATTGTAAACGGATTAATTGTCGGCAATAAATTAGCAATAAATACTACAGCAATAAAACCCGCAAACGAAAGCGAAGAATTGATGTTGGCTTTAGCGGAAAAACAAGTTGTGGTGGAGAAAACAAAAGCCAAAACTGTTGAAATTGACGATTTAAAAGATCGTTTAATTGTTCAGAAAGAAATGAATCAGAAAATTATAAAAATTAATGATTTGAAAGTGAATCTGAATGATATGAATGGTTCTAAAGAAAATTCGGTTGAAAAATTGCGATTGGTTTTAGAAGCAAATAAAAATGTTCAGGATATTTTAATGGCAAAATTAGATTCGTTGGTTAATTCTATGAATAATGATTTGAAAGAATTAAAACGAATGGATATTCTCAATGTGGAAGAATCTAAAAGATTAGAAAAACAATCTTCAGAAGGAATAAATAAAACGAATGAGTTGTCTTCTCAATTGAAAAAAGAACTGGCTGAAAACAGAAAAGTATACGCTGGTTTGATGAATAAGGTTGAAAAAATCGCAGTTGAGGAAAATCAGGAATACAAGAAGAAAATCCGCGAAAGCGAAAAAACGAATAACACCACTTCTTTACAGCAACGTTTATCATTAGAAGAAATTAAACGTTATAAAGTAGAGCAAGAACAAGGCGATGCGCAAAATCAGCTTTTGATTGCTAAAATAGATTCTTTGGATATTCAGAAAAAAATTGAAGTGAAAAGGCATATCAGTAAAGCTTCATATTATAGTATGGAAGCGAGAAAATTTGATGATAAATTGGCTTTGGTGAAATTGAAAAAGTATCAGAATGAAGCCATTAAAAAACAGCAAAAAAATAATGGTGAAGAAAATTCAAAAACAATTTCATTAGAAGAAATGAAACAAGAATTGAAAGACAATCCGTTACGAACTGATAAAACTGTAAAAGTTGAAGTTTATGATAATCTTAGAGAAGTTTCAAACGGGTATTACTTAGTTTTAGGTATATTTACAGACGCAGTAGACCGTGATAAGTTTATTATGAAACTCATTGATTCTGGCGAATTTAACGCTAGTTTCTTTTTTAACATTAACAGTCTTTCGTACTATGTTTACGCCGATAAGTTCGAAAATATGGAAGAAGTGCTTTATAAATGCAAGAAAAAAGAAGAAGATGAGTTATATAAAGATATTATGATTGCCAAAGTTGAAATCGATTTGAGGTAATTTTTATTGAAATAAACAAACGGCGCGAATTTTGCTTTTGGTGAAATTGTAACTTATTTTAGAATTAGAAATTAAATTGTTTTAAGCCATATTATGAAATATTATTTAACATTATTGTCTCTTGTATTTTTTATTACTTCGAGTGCGTTTTCTCAAGAAAAAGTGGTGAAGTATAAAGTTTCGAGCGGTGAAACTATTAATCAGATTGCACAGAAATTTAAGGTAACGCCTTATGATATTTACCAATTAAATCCAGATGCAAGAACAGGAATTTCTCCAAATTCTGTATTGTTGATTCCGACTAAAAACGTTGAAGCGAAAAAGGAAGAAACTATGAAAGAAGAAACGGTAAAACCTAAAACTGTTGTAGCTTCTGGAAAAGAAATTATTCATGAAGTACAGGCAAAAGAAACGTTTTACAGCATTGAAAAAAAATACGGAATTTCGGATGAAGCTTTAAAAGCGGCAAATCCGTTTTTAGAGAAAACAGGAGTTCAAATTGGACAGAAATTGGTAATTCCTGCAAAGGGAGGTGCGCCAAAAGCTGTTTTACCAAACAAAACAATAAAAGAAAGAGCACAGGAAAAATATGTTTATCATGATGTGCAGCCAAAAGAAACAAAATATTCAATTGCTAAAAAGTATAATACTACTGTTGAAGATTTAGAAAGACGTAATCCTTCTATAGTTTCTAATTTGCCTGTTGGATATAGGTTAATAATCAAGGGAATAGCGCCTAAAGAAGAAAATGTTCAGACAGAAACAGCAAAACCTGTAGAAAGTAAAAAACCTGTTGAAACTTCTAAAAAAGCAGTTTCTTATATGGAGTATCAAGTAAAACCAAAAGAAACCTTTTATAGTTTAGGAAGAGTTTTTCATTTGTCACAAGATGAATTGGTGGCTTTAAATCCTTCACTTTCTGAAGGAGTAAAAGAAGGAATGGTTTTAAAAGTTCCTGTAGGATATATAGCGCCAGCTCCAATTATTGCAGCACAAGTACCAACCGAAAAACCAGCAGATTCTTCTGTTAGTAAACCCGTTGAAACTACTGGAGGAGGAATTAAAATTGTTGATAAAGTAAAATCATCTGAAAATAGTACTGCAGAAATTGTAGAATTGAGCAAAAAAAGAGGAGCAAACGAACGTAAAAAAGTGGTACTGTTGTTGCCTTTTAATATGTCAAAAATTCAAAGCGATACTACTGGAACAGGCAACAGAATTAAAAACGATAAGTTCTTAAACATGACTTTAGATTTTTATGCTGGAGCTATGATGGCAATCGATTCTGCAAAAACATTAAAATTGCCAATTGATGTTGCGATTTACGATTCTCAGGAAACTAAAACTACATCTAATATCTCTAGTTTGGTTTCTAAGCTTCAAGATGCAGATGCTGTAGTTGGACCATTCTATCAAAATAATGCTGAAGCAACTGCAAATACGCTTCGTATGTATAATGTTCCGGTTATTTCTCCTTTATCAAAAGATATCGCTAATCCGATTGAGAATCTGTATCAGTCAATACCAGCAAATGATGTAATCAGAAATGCAGTTTTTGACTATATGCGTTCTAAAAACGGAAATATTGTAGCTGTAGTCGATAAGAAAAAAGAATCGGTTATTAATTACATCAAACAAAATCAAAGAGGAGTTGCGTTTGCTTCTTTGACAGAAACTGGTGGTTTGGATGTAGCAAATTTAAAAAGCTTATTGATACCAAATCGAATGAATTACGTTGTTATGGAAACTGGAAATACTGCCATGATCAAAGCAACAATAAAAGCTTTGCTTGATTCTCAGAAAACGTGTCAGGTACAATTGGTAATTTTAGAACCCAACAGCACATTAGATACAGACGAAATCAGTTTTGATAATTTGGTTAAATTGAAATTAATGTATCCGTCAGTAACACGTGAAAGTGACGAACAAGCGGTTTTAATTTTTGAAAAACAATACCGTTTGAAAAATAAGGCAAATCCGACGACTTATGCAACAAGAGGATTTGATGTAACGTTTGATACGATGATGCGTTTGGTACAAGGAAAAACATTTCAGGAAACTGCCGATTCTATGACGACACAGCAAGTAGATAATAAATTTCAATATTACAGAAAAGAAGATGGCGGACACGCTAATAAAGGTGTTTACATCTTGTATTACGATAGTGACTTAACTTTAAAAGTAGCAAATTAATGACATCAAAAGTAACCTATTTAGGCGATTTAAGAACAAAATCAATTCATGTGCAATCAGGAAGTGAAATCATTTCTGATGCACCATTAGATAATAACGGAAAAGGCGAGGCTTTTTCTCCAACAGATACAGTAGCAAATGCTTTAGCAAGTTGTATGATGACCATTATGGGAATTAAAGCTCGTGATTTAGAAGCTGATTTTGTTGGCTCCACAGCAGAAGTAACAAAGATTATGAATGCAGAACCAAGAAGAATTGGTGCAATCGAAATTGTATTTGAAATGCAAGGTGTTGCTGATGAAAAAAGCAGAACTATTTTAGAACGCGCCGCAATGACTTGTCCAGTGTTTTTGAGTTTAAGTTCAGAAATCGAAAAGAAAATTACTTTTAACTGGAATTAATTTTCTAAGTTATAAAATTAAAAAAAAGGTACTATATAGTACCTTTTTTTTTTGGCATAAACTATTTGTTTTAAATGTAAAAATCAATCTTATAATTCTTCTTTTTTTGAAATACTGAATTAGGTTGTATTTCATCAAAAAATATATTTTAAAATCTTCCTATATTTTTTCCGTGTAGTATTTTTTCTATATGTGTTCAAGCACATTTAAGGGTTTTAATTATTTTAGAGTTTTACTATATGAAAAATAGTACAAAAAATAATAAATCTCATATTTTTTGTGCTCGAACACATATTTTTTTAATTTTTTGTTGCAGGTTAAAAAACATTATTTACTTTAGTCAGAAATAAGCCAGTTTTTAGTTTGCTTTTTGTGTAAATTATAGTTTTAAAATCAACAAATTAACATTAATTGAAAGAATGTCATATTTGATTTTGAAAACAAAAAGAACAATCAGGTTTCCTTACAGATATAGAAATATTGCAATATTTAACTATAGATTTTTTTAACTATTAATCCTAAAATTTTAAAATTATGAAAGTCAAGAAAATTACACTTATTATTTTATTTTGCTTTATACAAGGTTTTTCGCAGACCTATGTCTCTACAACCGGAAACGATACAACTGGTACAGGTACGTCTGCTTTGCCATTTAAAACTATTGTAAAAGGAGTACAAGCTGCTCCGTCTGGAGGAACTGTATTAGTTCTTTCAGGAACTTATCCTGTAACGGGACCGATTTATGTGGGGAAACCCTTAACCATTCAAAAAAGCGGTTCTGGTGCTGTAGTTGTCAACGCTTCAGGCTGGACAAGTACAGATACTTACGTATTGGGAATTGTAAACACAAGCAATGTTACCATTGACGGGTTAACGATATCAAATAAAATTGGTAACGGAAGTAAAGGAATCTGGATTCTTGCAAATTCAGGAGCTGCAGCTAATCTAAACAACATAACGATTAAGAATTGTATTGTAAGAAACATTGGATGGATCAGCAACAATTTATCTGCGATTCCTGCAAATAGCGGCATAGTTGCGAATGCTATAAAAGTCGATGGAGGAAGCGGGACTTATGCCATTACCAACGTAAAAATTGAAAATAGTGAAGTAAACAATTGTGCCACAGGCTGGGGAGAAGCGGTAACTTTAACTGGAAATGTAAATGGTTTTTCGGTTTTAGGAAATACGGTTTACGATATTGCTAATATTGGAATTGTGGCGGCAGGAAATTACACATCAACAGGAGCTGCGAGCAATAATCAGGCAAGAAACGGAATCATTGCTTCAAATGAAGTTTTTGATTGTATGAGTGCCGTAGCCAATAGTGCTGGTATTTATGTAGATGGCGCATTAAATGTTACCATACAAAGAAATGAAGTTTATAATTGTGGTGTCGGACTTGCTGTTGGAGCTGAACAAAATACGGCGACAGGAAATGGAGGTCAGTCTACAGGACACATTGTAAACAATAATTCAGTTTATAATAACGTCATCACCGGAGCAATTTTTGGTGGAGTTATTGGCAGCGGTTACACAACAAGTGTTAGTGATACCAAAATTTTCAATAATACATTTTATAAAAATAGAACAGGTGCTACTATTAATGGTGTTACAACTATTGGAGGTACTGCCGTAAGTACGATTGCAGATGTTTATGGAGGTGAAGTTCATTTTCAGAATAGCTCAGGAATTACCTTCAAAAATAATATCCTTTACGCGACAACGGGTAAAAAAGCATTTTTAGCATCTTATGGCTATACAATTTCAAATTTTGTTTCCAATTATAATTTGTATTACAGAGAAGGAAATACCGATTTTATAATCGATTTAACAGGAGTTAGTTTCAATGGCAGTTCTGCAACAGGATCTTATAATGCAGCGCAATTTGCAACCGCTACAGGACAGGATGTAAATTCGGTAGTTGGTCTTCCAGGATTTGTAAATGCTGCTATTTTTGATTTTTCATTAGTTTCAGGCGCTTTTGCTGCCGACAAAGGAGATACAACTTACAACGCCACTTATTCAGGAACATTAGATTTTGACGATAATAATCGTAAGAGAAATGGTCGTATTGATATTGGATGTTCAGAATTACAAACGGGATCTACTGCAAAATCTGCTGCTACTGCAAAAACAACAGAAGAAATTTCGCCTGCTTTTGCGGTTTTTCCTAATCCAGCTTCAGATGTAATTACTATTAATTTTGGAAAAGACGTAAAGGCTGCAACAATTTCTGTTTCAGATTTAAACGGCCGAGTGCTTTTAAAAGAAGAATATGGTGCAATTAATACAGCGACTATCAATGTTTCTGATTTAAAAAAATCACAATTGGTTATTCTTCAAATTAATGCTGATAACGAAATCAGCAATACTAAAATATATTTAAAATAATAAAAAATGTTTTTAGGGAGCAAAAAGAGATTTTCTTATTTGCTCCCTTTTTTTATTTTTAAAATTCCTTACCTTTTTCGAATGAAAAATTACAATATAAGCCAAATTGAAAAAAATAGTTTGCAAATCAACGGTTTGGGAGATCATATTCTATGGGAAAAAGCCGAAGTATTAACAGACTTTACTTCACCGTGGGATGATCTAACGCCAGCAAAAATTGAACTAAGAGCTTTGTGGGATCTTGACCACATTTTCTTTTTATATAAAGTATATGATGGGAATATTCATATCGACAGAACAGACAATTCTGTTGAAAGTATTGCAGAATCAGATCGAGTAGAGATTTTTTTTAGAAAAGATGATTTATTGAATCCGTATTATTGTTTGGAAATCGATCCTGAACCAAGAATTATGGATTTTATAGCGTATCCCGACAGAAAGTTTAATTATGATTGGAATTGGCCTGAAAATCATCTAAGAGTAAAGTCAAATATTCAAAAAGATTTTTTTACAGTTGAAATCAGCATTAGTATTGATTCTCTAAAAAAGCTTAACTTGATAAAAGACAATAAAATAGAAGCAGGACTTTATAGAGCAAAATACATTCAACAGTCCAATTTGAGTTATGAACCAGTTTGGATTTCTTGGGTAAATCCAAATACAGAAACGCCAAATTTTCATATTGCAAGTTCTTTTGGAACTTTAACTTTAATGTAAATAAATGATTTACTGTTTATGCTAAAGATTATAAAAAGTAATCTTTAGCATTTTCGGTATTGATAATATCGATTGGAAGAAGAATCTCGGTATTAATTTCTTTCTCAAAAATAAAATGCTCAATCAGACTTGTTGCTCCCAAATAAGCTTGTCTTTTGGGATTTTGATGAATTAAAAAATCAATTGTTTTATTGTTTAAATATTCAAGGTTGTTTTCTAATAAATCATATCCAATAAGCGCAATTTTCTTTTCTGGTTTTTTTGCAATAATTTTTGCTACCTGATATGCTTTCGAAGTCGTTACAAAAAGACCTTCTATAGCAGGATTTGCTTCTAAAAATTCTTTAAGCGTACTTTTAAATTGTGGATGTTTAACCTTGAAAGTTTTAATTTCAAAATCTGTATTATTAAGACTGTCAAAATAATCTCTGAAACCTTTTTCCTTTTCCTGCATGTGAATTGCATTTTCATAATCTTCATCAATATGAACAATGGCAACTGTACCTTTTTTGATTAATAAATCTAATAATCGTGCAGCAATTCTGCCACTTTGAAATAAATCCTGGCCCACAAAACTTCTAATGCTGCTCGATTTAAGCTGATTATTAAAAATACTCGAAATAATCCCTTTTGAGTTATAAATTTCGATAGCATCAATAGCTTCTTTGTGAAATAATGGTACTAATAATACAGCATCTGGCGCGCTATTGAGAACATTTTTATTGGTTTCTACAAAAGAAGAGGTGCTAGTAGGATCAAAAAGAAAAATTTCAATTTTAACATTAAAAGATTTAAATTCTTTTTTCGCTTCATTTATACCATCTATACAAGGCTGCCAGTAAGGATCATTTGTAGAATCTGGAATAAGGACACAAATAGAATAAATTTGCGTTTTCTTTAAACTCCTAGCCATTAAATTGGGCTGATAATCAATTCTATCCAATACTTCATTTACCTTATTTAAGGCATCTTCGGATACTTTTCCTCTTTTGTGCAAAACGCGGTCAACAGTTCCTTTTGAAACACCTGCTAGTTCTGCAATATCCTTAATAGTATAAATTTTTTCCATATAAAAACAAATATATATAAAAAACGAATATTATAAAATATTAAAATTAATGTGTTCGATAACATTTTTATTGTGCTCGAACACATTTTAACACTTTTTTCTTTTTTTATAGAATATTAATATATATTTTAGCCGAATATTAATCAGATAGTCTATAAAATTAACTTAAAAAATAGCAGATTACTATATATTTTTCAATTTGAGAAAGAAAATTTCAAAAAGCGCTCCTTTGAAAATTCTCAAAAAAAAGAGAGATTAAAATAAATACAAAATTGACCAAAGAAAATTAAAAAAATAACCCATTAATAATACAATTTAAATGAGCAAAAATAAGCCTACACTCGTGATTTTGGCGGCAGGTATTGGAAGTCGATATGGAGGATTAAAACAGTTAGATACATTTACGCCTGAAGGAGATACAATAATGGATTTTTCGATATATGATGCATTACAGGCAGGTTTTGGAAAATTCGTATTCATTATAAGTAAAAATATCGAAGAAGAATGCAAAGAGATATTTAATAAAAAACTGGAAGGAAAAGCAGAAGTAGGATATGTGTTTCAGGAAATTGACAATGTACCGCCGCAGTATCTGAATCCAGAAAGAAAAAAACCTTGGGGAACCGGACATGCGCTGCTAATGGCAAAAGATGAAGTGACTGAAAACTTTGCTATAATTAACGCAGATGATTTTTACGGAAAAGAAGCTTTTGAAATCATGGCAAAAGCTTTAACTGAAATGGATAAAGAATCGTACAATTTTAATATGATGGCATATCTGCTTAAAAATACCGTTTCAGATCATGGTTTTGTTTCTAGAGGAGAATGTCAGGTTGATGAAAATAATTATTTGACAGATGTTACAGAAAGAACCCATATCGAAAAAATAGACGGAAAATTAATGCGTAAAGATGATAATGGTGAATTTATTCCTATTGATGAAAATACCATCGTTTCGATGAATTTCTGGGGTTTTACACCAAAATGTTTTGAATTTGGAGGTACTCTTTTTGAACAATTCCTAAAAGAAAACGAACACGATTTAAAAGCAGAATTTTTTATTACTTCAGTTGTAAATGAAATTTTAAAATCTGATAATGCGTCTGTTGAAGTACTTCAGTCAAACGCAAAATGGTTTGGAGTTACCTATAAAGAAGATAAAGAAATAGTAAAAAAAGAAATTGAAAAATTAAGAGCCCAAAAAGTGTATCCAACTAATCTCTGGTAATATGACAGCCGAAAAATTAAAATTTATATTCGAACAGTTTGACCATATTGAGGTCTTTAAAACTTTTGAAGAACTGTCTTCAGGTCATATTAATGATACTTACTTAGTGACAACTGATAGTTGTAAACAGTTTATTTTACAGCGAATAAATGAAGGCGTTTTTAAAGACGTTCCGGGACTTATTGCAAATAAAGTAAGTGTGAGTCAGCATTTGCTGAAAAAACTAGATCAGTTATCTGAAGCAGAACTGAAACGTCGTGTTTTAACTTTTATAGGAACAAAAAACGGTGTTTATTATTATCAGGATAAAGAGGGAAATTTCTGGAATGTAATGGTTTATATTGAAGGAAGTTTGACTTTTGAAACCGTAAATAATGAAGAAATTGCTTATGAAGGAGGTAAATTGTTTGGAGAATTTTTAAATCTTACGAGTGATTTTGATGCCAGAAAATTAATTGAAGTAATTCCGAATTTTCATAATATGGCTTTTCGTTATGACCAGTTTGATAGCGCACTGAAACAAGCTTCTGAACAAAGAATTGAACAAGCCAAAGACTTGATTAAAATCGCACAGGATTTAAAAGAAGAAATGCATGTTTTGCAGTACTTGAAAGATACTGAAAAAATAAAACTGAGAGTTACGCATAATGATACCAAAATTTCAAATGCACTTTTCGATACCAATAAAAAAGGACTTTGTGTAATTGATACAGACACCGTAATGCCCGGAATTATTCATTATGATTTTGGAGATGCGATAAGAACAATTTGTAACACAGCTGCTGAGGATGAAAAAAATCTAGAATTGGTTTGTTTTAATTTACAATTTTACAAAGCTTATGTAAAAGGTTTTTTAGAAAAGACTAGTTCATCACTTTCGGCACTTGAAATAAAATATCTTCCTCTTGGGGCAAAAACAATGGTATTTATAATGGCACTTCGTTTTTTGACTGATTTTTTGAACAATGATGTGTATTATAAAACGGAATATTCTGAACACAATTTAGATCGTTCTAAAAATCAATTTAAATTAATTGAAAGTCTTACTGAACAATTTAAAGAAATGGAAGAGTACAATTTGGATTTTATTGGATCATTAAAAGAATAAAAAATGAGTAAATATGTAATTACCGGAGGTGCCGGTTTTATAGGAAGCCATATTGCAGAATATTTATCAAACGAAGGACATCAGGTTTTGATACTTGATAGTCTTAGAACGGGATTTGAAAATAACCTAAACGGATTAAATGTTGAATTTGTAAAAGGGGATATTCGCGACGAAAATTTAGTAAATGAAGTAATAAGTGGTGCGAGCGGCGTTTTTCATTTGGCAGCTTTAGTGAGTGTTCCAGAATCCTTATTGAAAATTAAAGAATGTATAGAAATTAATACGATAGGAACAATAAATATCCTAGAAGCGGCAAAAAACAATGCTGATTGTAAAGTGGTACTTTCGACTTCGGCGGCGAATTACGGTAACAATCCTATTTTACCAAAAGTTGAAACCATGTTTCCAGAACCAATGACACCGTATGCTATTACGAAGTTAGACGGCGAATATTATTTAAAAATGTATCTCGACCAATATCAGGTTCCGACAGCTTCTTTACGATATTTTAATGTATTTGGACCGCGACAAAATCCAGAATCGGCCTATGCGGCGGCAGTTCCTATTTTTATTAATAAAGCGCTTCAAAATGAACCAATTACAATTTACGGAGATGGTTCGCAGACCAGAGATTTTATATATGTAAAAGATGTAGTAAAAGCTAATATTTTGGCTTCTCAAAAAGGAAATGAAACCTATAATGTTGCTTTAGGACACAGTACATCAGTTTTAGAATTGGCCGAAAAAATTATAAAAATCACCAATTCTAAATCTCAGATAAAATTTTTAGACGAAAGACCTGGCGATATCAAACATTCCAAAGCCAATCCCGAAAAATTCAATCAATTAGGATTCAAACCAGAATACACAATCGATGAAGCATTAGAAGAAACCATTCTTTTTTATCATCAGGAATTAGTCAGTAAATAATTTTTATCAATATAATTAACCAATTGAAATACAATATTTAAACACATAGAAACAAAGGTTTAAATGTGTATAAAAAAGAATACCAAAGAAACAAGTTTCCCACACATAGCTATGTTTTTTTGAATAAGTGAATGTCTTTTTTAAACCGACCAAATCTATGTTTCTATGTGTTAAAATTACTAACAAAGAACAAACCAAACAAAACCAAAAATATGTCACAAATCGATCTTACCTTAAAAGAGCAAAACAGTACTTTGATTCCAATGGTTATTTTGACCTCATTATTTTTTATTTTTGGATTCGTAACCTGGCTCAACGGACCGCTGATTCCATTTTTTAAATTAGCGTGTGAACTAACCGAATCACAATCGTATTTTGTGACTTTTGCCTTTTATATTGCTTATTTTGTAATGGCGATTCCATCTTCATTTTTAATTGAAAAAGTAGGCTACAAAAACGGAATTTCTTTAGGATTGGCAGTAATTTCAGTTGGTGCTTTATTATTTTATCCCGCTGCCGAAGCGCGAACTTTCATCCTTTTTCTAATTGCTTTATTTGTAATGGGAACTGGTTTAGCAGTTTTACAAACAGCTGCCAATCCGTATGTTGTGGTGATTGGACCGCGCGAAAGTGCAGCAGCTAGAATTAGTGTTTTGGGAATTGCAAATAAGCTGGCAGGTTTTCTGGCTCCGTTATTATTAACTGCATTAGTGTTGTCAAATATTGGAGAATATTCTGCAGATAAAATTGCAGTAATGACCTCGGCTCAAAAAGAAACCGCTTTAGATTTACTCGCTTTACAATTACAAACACCCTATATTTATATGGCTGTGATAATGCTTGTATTGGCAGTTTTGGTAAAATATTCACCGCTTCCAGAAATTAATCTAGATAATGAAGGCTTGGTTGAACACCTAAGTATTTTTAAACAAATTAAAGAAGCATTTAAACATCCTCAACTGGTTTTTGGAGTTATTACTTTGATGGTCTACGTTGCAGCAGAAGTTCTGGCTGGAGATTCTATTGGCGGATTTGGAAAACAATTGGGCGTTAATGGAGAAAATGGTTCTTTTTATTTAAAACTAACGTCGTTTACCATGACTTTTATGGTTATTGGATATATTTTAGGAATTACCCTGATTCCAAAATACATTTCTCAGGTTTTTGCGCTTAAGATTTCTGGTTTTTTAGGTATTATTCTAGTTTCACTAATTGTTTTACTTTCTCCAAAAATCATGATTCAATTGCCTGGAATTCCAAATATGCCTTTAATTATTATTTTGGTAGCGTTTTTAGGATTGGCTAATGCACTTTGCTGGCCGGCAATTTGGCCAATGGCACTTCAGGATTTAGGCGGTTTTACAAAAATTGGAGGCGCAATTTTAATTATGGGAATTATTGGAGGTGCCGTTTTTCCATTACTTTATGGAATACTGGCAGATACTATCAACACATCAAATCAAGTAGCTGGAATTGAATTAACAGCAAAAAGTGGTAATCAATTGGCTTATTTAATTTTACTTCCTGCCTATTTAATGATTGTGTTTTTTGCATTTAAAGGCCATAAATACAGGAGCTGGTAAATAAAATTGAACTCACCGTTTTAATCCTCTTTTTAATAATTAGATCTTAAAGAAAGATCAAAACAAAGTATTCAAATATTGTTTTTGGATTGCTTATGCCCAACTTATGCCTTTATTTATCTACAAAGACATGAAAAGGAGTTACATTCAAAACAGAAAAAAAAATAAAATAAAACAATGACCTTAATAAAATCAATTTCAGGAATAAGAGGTACAATTGGAGGAGTTGTAAATGAAAATTTAACTCCAATTAATACCGTAAAATTTGCTGCTGCTTACGGAATGTGGCTCAAAGAAGCTAGCGGAGAAAAATCTTTAACCATAGTTTTAGGAAGAGATGCCCGTATTTCGGGAGAAATGATCAGTAATCTAGTTGCTAATACACTCGTAGGTCTAGGAATTAATGTAATTGATATTGGTTTATCAACCACACCAACAGTTGAAGTCGCTGTAACGTTAGACAATGCTGATGGCGGAATTATAATAACCGCAAGTCATAATCCGAAACAATGGAACGCTTTAAAATTGTTGAATCATAAAGGTGAATTTTTAAATGCATCGGCAGGAGAAAAAATCCTTAAAATAGCTGAAGATGAAAATTTTCTATTTGCAGAAGTTGATGATTTAGGTAATTATGAAAAAAAAGAAGGTTATATAAACCGACATATTGAAGAAGTTTTAAAATTACAATTAGTTGATATTGAGTCAATCAAAAAAGCAAACTTCAAAGTTGTTGTTGATGCAGTCAATTCGACTGGAGGAATTGCAATTCCAGCTTTGTTAGAAAAACTTGGCGTAGAATGTATTAAGTTGTATTGTGAGCCAAATGGACATTTTCCGCATAATCCAGAGCCTTTAAAAGAACATCTTACTGATATTTCTGAATGGGTAGTAACTGAAAAAGCCGATTTTGGAATTGTGGTAGATCCCGATGTAGACAGACTGGCGATTATTTGCGAAGATGGTTCTATGTTTGGCGAAGAATATACTTTGGTTGCCTGCGCAGATTATGTTTTAGGAAAAACAAAAGGCAATACCGTTTCTAATTTGTCGTCTTCGCGAGCTTTAAGAGATATTACGATAAAACATGGCGGAAAATACGAAGCCAGCGCAGTGGGAGAAGTCAATGTGGTTGAATTAATGAAAACTACAAAAGCGGTTATTGGAGGAGAAGGAAACGGTGGAATCATTTATCCGGCATCGCATTACGGAAGAGATTCTTTAGTAGGTGTAGCTTTATTTTTATCTCATTTGGCAAACCTTAAAATTTCCTGTAAAGCGCTTAGAGAAAGTTACCCTGAATATTTTATGAGTAAGAGCAAAATTGAATTGACACCCACAATTGACGTAGATGCAATTTTAGAAAAAATTGCCGATAAATTCAGTAAAGAAAAACCCAATTGTATCGATGGTGTTAAAATAGATTTTGATGAAGAATGGGTTCATTTAAGAAAATCGAATACAGAGCCAATTATTAGAATTTACACAGAGAGTATTTCGCAGCAAAAAGCAGATAAATTGGCTCAAGAATTTATCAATGTAATCTCTAGTTTATTGTAACGAATTGTGTTGAATAAAAGGACATTTACAAAAAAGAAAATATTTAGAAATAATAGCTAAATATTTGATAAATAAGATGAAATAAGGTTTTCATTGAGATTTTTAATTAAATGAATATCAAAAAAAATGACCTAATTTTTAAAACATTGTCAATTTATTTTAATAATTATTTGAATTTTTAGATTCCAATTATTTGAAATCGTTAAGAATTTAATAATACTTTTTCGAAAAAATGTGCTCGAAAACACTTTTTTCATGTGCACGAACACATTTTTTCGATTTTGACATTGTTTATTAAAAAATATTCTTTAGTTTAGCCAAAAGTTAGTTGAAAAACAGCTTTTTAATTCTCACTTTGTTAAGTTGAAAATTCAATTTTGAAATTCAATTTATGAGATAAGAATTCAAAAAAAATCAGTCCAAAAGAAAGAGCAGATCAATACAGAAAAACGAAAAAAATACCAATAAAAAAATCAAACAAAAAACAAAAACAAAAGAATTATGAAATCAAAAAAAACATGACAAAACATTTCGCTTTGAGTTTGATAAAACCTTAACCAATTTAAACTTACTCAAAGCTTGCTTTTTACATTAACCATTAAACTAACCAGAATAATATGAAAAAAAGTAACAAGTTATTATGCTGTAACTATCAGAATATAGAATCGAATTTAAAGACATTATTCGCAGTATTCTTTTTGATGGTAGCAACATTAAAAGTAAATGCAGCTTCTTTTACAGACAGCAGCAAAAAAATAGCAATAGAAAATAAAAATTCGGAAGCAGATATTACTATTAAAGGAGTAGTTTTAGACGAGTTGGGACAGCCAATGATTGGTGTTACAATTGTGCCAAAAGGATCTCCAAGAGGAACAACAACTGATTTTGATGGAACTTTTACGATTGTAGTTTCTGCTACCACAGAAGCTTTATTATTTTCTTACGTAGGATACGATACCAAAGAAGTTGCGATAGCGAATAAAACGAATATTTCTGTTTCGATGGTGCCATCTTCGAAAAGTTTGAATGAGGTAGTTATTGTAGGTTACGGAACGCAGAAAAAGAAGAATGTATTAGGAGCGATTTCTTCTGTAAAATCAGATGCTTTGGTGTTATCTTCTGCACCTTCAGTTTTAACTGGACTTCAAGGAAAAGTGGCCGGTTTACAGATTTCTCAAAATAGTGCACAACCAGGAGGAGGATTTAATATCCAAATTCGTGGTGCGGGTTCTATAAATGCAAGTAATGATCCGTTAATTGTTATTGATGGTTTTCCAGTTACAAACTTAGAGCAACCAGGAACTGGTAACCGTTATAATGGTGGAACACAAAGTATTTTAAATTCATTTAATCCAAATGATATTGAATCAATTGAGGTTTTAAAAGATGCAAGTTCAACGGCTATTTATGGAGCTAGAGCAGCAAATGGTGTGATCTTAATTACAACCAAAAAAGGAAAAGAAGGAGATGTTAGAGTTGACTATTCTGGATCGTATTCTTATCAAAAATACAACAACAGTTATGAAGTTTTAGATTTGACAGAATGGATGCAGTTAAGAAACGATGCAGCTAAAGAAAATTGGGAATTTATAAACAAAGTATATCCATATTCTCCAAAAACAGTAGAAGAAGCAAATGCGGCTCCAGTAAATGGAATTCCGTACAAAAGACTTTACTCTGATGAACAGATTAGAAATGCTGGAAGAGGAACAGACTGGCTTGGGTTGGTTACACGCGATGGAATTATTCAGCAAAATAACTTATCGCTTCGCGGAGGAACAAAATCTACTAAATACTTTTTGTCTGGAAACTTGTTTAATCAAGACGGGGTTATTAAAAATTCAGGTTTAAAGAGAAGTACGGTTCATTTTAGCCTTGATCAGAAATTAACGGATTACATCAATTTTGGTATGAACATGACCAAAAGCCGAATCAAAAATCAAAATTCACAATTAGGAGGAGATCAATACGAAAATTCAGGAATTATAAGATCTGCCATACAACAGAGTCCTGAGGTTTTAGCGATCGATGATTTCGGAAATTATCCAATTAATCCAGATAACGCTTTAGAACCTAATCCATACTCTTTATTAACAATATCGGATGAAGGTGTTATCGATAGAACATTGACAAATTTTTATGCCGAAATAAAACCAATTACAGGTCTTACTGCAAGATTTCAAGCAGGTTTTGATCAGGGAAATTCAAAAAGAAGTACTTATTTGCCAAGAACAACTTTATACGGAGCATTAGAAAATGGTAAAGCGACTATTAATTCTCAAGAAAAAAATGATGATTTATTTGACTTTACATTAAATTATACTACAAAATTAATGGAAGACAACACTTTTGGTTTAATGGTGGGCTATTCTCAGCAAACCTATAGAACAGAAGCAGCAACATTAGGAAACAGCAACTTTATTACAGATGCTTTTTTATGGAATAATATGAATGCCGGTGCTGGAACAAAAGTTACGTCTTCTTCAAAATCTGAAAACAATTTTATTTCCTATTTCACAAGATTTAGTTATTCATATAAAGATAAATACATGCTAACGTCGACAATTCGTCGTGACGGTGCGAGTGTTTTTGCAAAGAACAATAAATACGGATTATTTCCTTCTGTTGCAGTAGGATGGGATGTTTCTCAGGAATCATTTATGAAATCTATTGAAAAATATGTGTCGCAATTTAAAATTAGATTTGGGTACGGACAAACTGGTAATGCCTCAATTGGAGGAAGTGCCTTTGGAGCTTTTTATGCACAGCCTGCTTATTTAAATCCAGATGAATCGATATTAATTGGAGTTTTTCCTTCAAGACTCGAAAATCCTGATTTGAAATGGGAAACTACAACTGAGAAAAACTTAGGAATTGATTTTGAGCTTTTTAATAGAAGAGTTTCGGGTTCGTTTGAAATATATGATAGAGTAATTTCAGATTTGTTGACTGTTAAACCTATCAACAGTTATCAGGAAATAAATACCGTTTGGGCAAATATTGGAAGTACGCAAAGTAAAGGTATTGAGCTTACTTTGAGTACCTTAAATATTGATCGTCCTGATTTTAAATGGAGAACAACACTTACGTATTCGCATTTTAAAACCAATTGGAAAGAAAGAGCACCAGATTGGAAACCTTCAGTTTATATGTCATATAATGATCCAGTTCGTGCACAATACAGTCAAATTTCCGATGGTGTAATGCAGACAGGAGAAGTAGTTCCAGCACAGCCTGATTTATATCCAGGACAAATTAAAATTAAAGATCTTAACGGTTTTGTTAGAGATGCAGCAGGAAATCCAGTAACAGATGAAAATGGAATATTCTTAAGAACAGGCGCGCCAGACGGAAAAATTGATGAAGCGGATACTGTTTTACTTGGATCATCTGATCCTGATTTTGTAGCAGGATTAAACAATACAATTACTTGGAAAAACTTTCAATTGAATTTTCAATTTAATGGAATGTTTGGACGAAAAATTGTAGACCAAACCGATTTTGCTTACGGTGTTACAGCAGTAGGAGTAGCACAAAATGGTAGAAACGCCATAAGAAATGTATACAATAGATGGACACCAGATAACCCAACAAATACGCGTCCAGGTTCGCATTTTGGTTATACACAATATGGTTCTGGAAATTTCTTTATGCAAGATGCTTCTTTTGTTCGTTTGCAAAATTTATCATTAAGCTACAATCTTCCAAAAAAATGGTTTGGTAAATACATGCAGGGAGCAGCAGTTCGATTAGATGGACAAAATCTTTTCACCATTACCAAATACGATGGTATTGATCCTGAAACAGATGGTTATGCAGCAGCATATCCAAATGTAAAAACATACACAGTAGGAATTGATCTTAAGTTCTAATATAAAAGATATGAAAAATTTAAAAAGTTATATAATAGTAGTATTGATGCTTGCATTTTGTGGGTGCAGCGAAGATTTAGAGTCTATCAATTACGATGAGATTAATCCGAGTATTTTTCCTAGCTCGGAAGCTGATATTCAGGCGATAGTAGCTTCGGCATATTATCCGCTTAGAGGTTCTTATGGAAATGGAATTCATACAACATCAGAAAATGGACTAATGTTTATGTTAGATGCTACAACCGAAATTCTTCAAGGACCTTATGGTGTACAACAAGAAGCATCTTTACATAGTTATAAAGCCACTTCGACTGCATTTACACGTTTTTACGATGTATTTTACAATAAAATAAGCGGTATGACTTTGAGTATCGACAGAATCCAGTCATCTAATGTAAATGAGTTAATTAAAAAACAGGCTATTGCCGAAATTAAATGTGCGCGAGGATTATTGGCTTATGAGCTTTTTGACTTATACGGACCTCTTGTAGTTGCACCTTTGGATGTACTTAAAAATCCTTTAAAAGAAGAACCTTTGGCAAGACTTTCAAATGCCGAAATGGTGAGTTTTATTGAAAATGATTTGAAAGATGCTGCAGCCGATTTAAAAGCTCCTGCAGAAACTGCGTACGGAAGATTTAGTAACGGTATGGCAAGAATGATTTTAATTAGACTATATCTTCATGAAAAAAGATGGGCAGAAGTTGAAGAACAATCAAATGCTATTATGGCAATGAATTACTACGCATTAGAATCAAATTATGTTGGTTTATGGGATATTAAAGCGCCTGTTGATAGCAAAGAAGTAATTTGGGCAGTTCCAGCAGATTACGCAGGAACAAGTGAAAACCAATGGCAGTTAATGGCATTACCAAATAATTTTCCAGGTCGTGGTGGTTATGGAACTATTCAAAGTTCATGGAAATTTTATGATTCTTTTGAAGCGACAGATATTCGTAAAACGGCACTGGTCGCAGAGTTTACAGGAACTGATGGTGTAACATATAACAGAGCAAATCCTGCAAATTATATGCAATTAGGACCAATTCCATTAAAAATAGATCCAGATGTAGCAAGAACGACAGCTTTGACAACGGTAGATATCATTGTATATCGTTATGCTGATGTTATTTTATCAAAAGCAGAAGCATTGGTAAACAAAACCGGAACTCCAACTCAGGAAGCAATCGATTTGGTAAATATCGTAAGAAAGAGAGCCCAAATTAGCGAAATTCAATTGGCTAATTATAATACCCTTGCTAAATTTAACGACATGATTCTTTTAGAAAGATCTCATGAATACTGGTGCGAAAACGGACAATATCGTTCAGATTTAATCAGACACGGAAAATATACAGAACATGCTCTTGCCTTAAATGGTGCAGCTAGTCAAAGCGCTCCTTACAAAGCATTGTTTCCATTTTCATTAGACAGAATAAGTGAAGGAAAAGGTAAATTTATTCAGAATCCTGGATATAATTAATTAAAAGACGGATATCACAATTGGTGAAGAACAAAATAAATCAGATAATTTAATTATACTAAAATGAAAAATTTACTAATGTTAATCTGCCTTTTTCTTAATGTCGCGTCAAGCTGTCAAAGCGATGGCGGTGATAAAAATGAAGGCGGAGGAGTAAACGGAGTTGAAAAGGTAACATACACGGCTTCCAACGAAATTTTTACCAATCCAGAGCGTGGTTTTATGCACACTTGGCAGGTAAATTCTGAAGGAGCTGTAATGACCGCTGCGTCTTTGAGTAACTTAAAAAAAGAAAATGTAAGTCTTATTCTGCGTTTGTATTATTTAGAAAAGTTTAAAACTTCGGCTTTAAGCCAAGCACAATTAGATCTTATTAAAACTGATTTTACTCGTTTAAGAGAAGCAGGTTTAAAATGTGTTTTACGTTTTGCTTATACAGATGCGCAAGATGGTTCAGATGCTTCTGTGGCTGTTATCTCAGGACATTTAGATCAGTTAAAGCCAATTTTGGAAGAAAACAAAGATGTAATTGCTTTTGTTCAGGCAGGTTTTGTAGGAGCTTGGGGAGAGTGGTATTATACTACAAACCAGCTTACAACTCCAGCAAACAAGAAACTGATTTTAGATAAAATATTAGAATCTTTTCCAAAAGAAGTAAAAATTCAGGTAAGAACGCCAAAAATCAAACAAGACTATGTTGCCACGACTACAGCGATGGACGCAACAGTTGGTTATGGAACTACAAATACAGCTCGTTTAGGTTTTCACAACGACTGCTTTATGGCAAGTGTTGACGATTACGGAACATACATCAACGTTACTGCCGAAAAAACATACATAAGTAATGAAGCCCTTTATGTCCCTACAGGAGGAGAAACTTGCCCGCCAACAGATGTGCCTATTGCAAGCTGTAGTATTGCTGAAAAAGAAATGACAATGTTAAAATGGACGTATTTAAATTTAGATTATTATGGTCCCGTTTTACAAGAATGGAGAAATAATAACTGCTTTGCCGATTTTGAGAGAAAACTAGGTTATAGACTTTCTTTAGCATCTTCAAGCGTTAAAAAAGAAGCAACTTTAAATGGAACTTTAGAGTTTGAAGCATTGCTGAATAATGGTGGTTTTGCCCCAGTTTATAATTCAAAAAATGCTTATTTAATTTTAAGAGCAACTTCTGGAGGAACGGTTTATAAGAAAAAATTAAACTTCGATGTTAGAAAAGTCGTGCCAAGAGTAACGTACGATTTAAAAGAATCTGTAAGCTTATCTGGAATTCCAGCTGGAACTTATGAATTGTTATTAAAGATCGAAGATAGCGCTGCAAAACTAGTTGATCGACCTGACTATTGTATTCGTTTTGCAAATACAGGAGTATGGGAAGCGACAACAGGTTTCAATAAATTATCACAAACGGTTATCATTAAATAGTTATTAAAATATTTAAATTAAAAACCATGAAAAAAATAAAACTAACCAAATACATAACATTGCTTGCCGCTTTGTTATTGCTGACAGCTTGTTCGAGCGATGGTGCATCATCAGATGATTCAGCAACCAAACCAACTGCAGACTTTTCATTTTCTAATGATGGAAGTACATTTACATTTACCAATCTTTCTACAAACGGTACAAAGTACAGATGGGATTTTGGAGATTTATATTATACATCAGGCGAAAAAGATCCGGTTTATACCTATAAAATTGGAGGTGAAATCAGAGTTTCACTTACTGTAACCAACGAAAAAGGAGAAGAAGCTTTTATCACTAAAACCATTACTGCTCCAAGAATTATAATTATTGACATTAAAATCGACGGAAAATTTACAGATTGGGATGACGTTGAGGTAACCGATCAAAATACGTCTGGAAACGGTTCTATCCAAAAAATTAAAATCTGGGCGGGAGGTCCAAATGTTAATGTATACCTTGAAGGAAACAAAAAAATGCTAATGGAATTGGTTGATATGTACATTAATACAGATGGAAATACCCAAACTGGATTCCTGCATAGCAATTGGGCGCAAGGTTCTGGAGCCGAATTTTTATTCGAAGGTCCTGTTGTAACTGGTGGCTGGGGAGAATTTTATAAGCATACTGATCCAAATGGAGGATGGGGCTGGGGTGCTATTGCAGGCTCTGGAGTAAATTTAAAAGCATCATCAATTGTTAGTTTAAACAGCACAACCAATGCGATCGAATTCAGTATACCTAAATCACAATTAGGAACATTAGGAAGTTCAATAGGTATTGCCATTACCGAGATGAATGCAGGATGGGGATTAGTTGCTAACTTCCCAGAGGCGCCTAAGTTCTCTACATTACAATTGTAGTTTGTCATCGATAGCCGGTCAAAAATGTGCCATTTGGCGAAGAGTTTTTGAAAATTAATTTTTTAACCCAAATGGCATAAGCTATCGAGTTTAGATAATTAAAATAATTCCAGTTGATTAAATATAAAACTGGGATTATTTTTTTAAAGAAATAGAAAATAATATGACTAAAACAATTGCCAATAACCGATTAATGTCTGTAGACGTACTCCGAGGATTTGATCTTTTGATGATTATAGTAGCAGACCGATTTTTCTATAATTTGAATACAGCGGCAAACACCAGTCTAACAAAAACACTTGCAGACCAGTTTGAGCATCCAGAATGGATTGGTTTTCATTTGTATGATGTCATAATGCCTTTATTCTTATTTGTTGTAGGCGTTGTAATTCCGTTTTCATTAGGAAAAAGAAGTAAAGAATCGGGATCAGATTTTACACTATACAAACATATTTTAAAACGATTTGTAATTCTTTTTGTATTAGGATGGATCGTGCAGGGAAATCTTCTCGAATTGAATATTTCGAAATTCCACATTTTCAGTAATACACTTCAAGCTATTGCGGTTGGATATTTATTTTCCTGTATTGCTTATTTGAATTTGTCCAAGAAAGGAAGATATATCTTTTTTGTAATTTGTTTAGTTTTTTATGCAGTATTATTATCTATTCCGAATTACTTTGGTCATACTTTTGAATTATTACCAGAAAAGAATTTGCCAATATTTATAGACCAGCAGGTCTTTGGTCAGTTTTACGATCAAACACAATATTCTTGGCTTTTAACAGGATTAGGATTTACAGCCACAACATTATCAGGATTATTTGCAGGAGAATTGCTTTTATCTTCCAACTCAAGAAAAAAAATCGCACTTTACCTTTTATTAATCGGAATCGTTGCAATTGTTCTTTCATTAATAATTGGTATTTGGCATCCAATAATTAAAAAAATATGGACAAGTTCATTTGTGATTTTTTCATCAGGAATCAGCTTTGTTTTATTAGCTGTATTCTATTGGATAGTCGATGTGCAGGGATATACAAAATGGGCTTATCCATTTAGAGTAATTGGTTTAAATGCAATCGCAGCTTATGTTGGCTCTCATGTTTTTAATTTCTCTTTAATTGCCAAACAGATTTTCTTTGGTTTTGAGCAATTTACAGGAGCTTATTATGATGCCTTTTGTGATTTAGTTGGATTCGGAATCCTTTATTTTATACTTTGGTACATGCACAAAAACAAAACCTATATAAAAGTGTAATCAAACAAATTGTTATAAATAAAAATGTCAAACAAAAATATCGCAAAAATAAAAAAAATGAAAAGTTTAAGATTTTTACTAATAGCACTTTTGCTATTCAAAGTCTGCGACACATCGGCGCAGCTTATTAAAACAAAAGCACCAAAAAGAGACAAAGGACAAACAGATGTTTTGCGTTTAGCGACTCCTGCAATTCCGCACGTTCGTGTAGCAGTTATTGGTCTTGGAATGCGCGGTACAGGCGCCGTAGGACGTATTCCGCATGTTCCAGGAGTAGAAATTGTTGCCTTATGCGATATGCTCGAAGAAAGAACAAAAGCAGCAAACGATACTTTAGCCAAACTTGGAGCGCCAAAAGCGCAGGAATTTTTTGGAGAAGACGCTTGGAAAAAAGTAACAAAATTAGACAATGTAGACTTGGTTTATATTGTAACCGATTGGAAACACCATGCGAATATTGCGGTGCAAGCAATGAAAGATGGAAAACATGTAGCAGTTGAAGTTCCAGGAGCTTTAACCATGAAAGAAATCTGGGATATTATAGATACTTCTGAAAAAACCAGAAAACATTGTATGATGCTTGAAAACTGTGTATATGATTTCTTCGAATTGACTACTTTAAATATGGCACAACAGGGTGTTTTTGGTGAAATTCTTCACGCAGAAGGTTCTTATATTCATGGATTGCAACCGTATTGGGGAAATTATTGGAACAACTGGAGAATGGATTATAATCGCGCACATAGAGGAGATGTTTATCCAACACACGGAATGGGACCTGCTTGTTTAGCGCTAAACATTCATAGAGGAGATAAAATGAATTTCTTGGTTTCGATGGATACAAAAGCAGTTGGGAATCCGGCATTCATAAAAGAAAAAACGGGAGAAGTCGTAACCGATTTTAGAAACGGAGATCACACGATGACGATGATTCGTACTGAAATGGGAAAAACAATCCAAATTCAGCACGATGTTACAAGTCCACGACCTTACAGTAGAATGTATCAATTGTCTGGAACAAAAGGATTTGCTAATAAATATCCAGTAGAAGGTTATGCAATAGATGCAAAAGAAGCTGGAGCAGAAATTGCAAAAAACTATCAAAATCTGAATGCCGAAGAATATGTTTCTGAAGAGGTGAAAAAGATTTTAATGGAAAAATATAAAAATCCAATTGTAAAAGATATCGAAGAACTGGCTAAAAAAGTCGGCGGTCACGGCGGTATGGATTTTATTATGGATTACAGAATGTTTTATTGTCTGCAAAAAGGACTTCCGCTTGATATGGATGTTTACGATTTGGCTGAATGGTCTTGTTTAAGTCCGTTAACAGAGATTTCATTAGATAATAATTCAGCTCCAGTTGAAATCCCTGATTTTACAAGAGGAGCATGGCAAAAACTCAAAACGGTTGAATTTTCCAAATAAAATAAAGCTATTAAAATGGGTTGTTTAGTTATTATTTTTTGTTAGCTATAAAAATCTCCTGTCTCATGTGCAGGGGATTTTTTTTAAACTTAATAAGTAAAATGCAAATTTAATGCAAAAAGTATCTTAGACTTAGAATCTATTTTTTTTTGATGTTATTAATGAATTGAATATGAGTTGCTAATGAAAAAAATAGTTAAGTTTTTTTATATGTCTTATTTAAATTAACTTTATAATTAAGTATTTTGAGTGAAATCACAATAAGTATTAAATGAAACAAATAAAATCGGTTTTAATAATATTTGTAGGTTTATAATTAATATTAATTTCTGCATAGAATAAGGCAGATTTCCAAATTAAACAACTAAGAACATTAACAAAAAGCTGCTTCTTAGTTAAAAATAAATAAAAGTTACTATTTTATTTTCGTAGTGCAATAAAAATGCAGATATTTGCAAAAAAAATGCAAAACTTTGCAAATAAATATTGTTGTTTTTTGATATTAGGTTTATGTATACCAAAGTTGAAAAGAAGTAAGAAAATAAATTTTTAAAAAAAATATATCATGTTAAAAAGTAAAATCGACAAAGCAACTGGTTTCGAAAAACGATTCGAAAACATCAACACAGTTGTTTTTGAAAACTCAACTGATGCTTCAAAAGAAGTGGCGCAAGAAATTGCAACTTTAATTCAAGAAAAGCAAAAAGAAGGCAAACCATGTATTTTAGGTTTGGCAACAGGTTCTTCTCCAAAAGGATTGTATGCTGAATTAGTGCGTCTGCATAAAGAAGAAGGTTTAAGTTTTAAAAACGTAATTAGTTTTAACTTGGATGAATATTATCCAATGGAACCAAATTCAATCAACAGTTATGTTCGTTTTATGAAAGAACTTTTGTTTGATCACGTCGATATTTTACCAGAAAACGCGCATGTTCCGGACGGACTTTTAACAAAAGAACAAATTGCAGATTATTGTCACGAATATGAAGCTAAAATCGAAGCTTTAGGCGGAATTGATCTTCAGATTCTTGGAATTGGAGGTAATGGACATATTGGTTTTAACGAATCTGGTTCGCTTCAAAACTCTAAAACGCGTTTAGTGGCTTTAGATCATATTACGAGAGTTGCTGCAAGTAAAGATTTCTTTGGTTTGAATAATACGCCAAGAACAGCAATTACGCTTGGAGTTAAAAAAATCATGGAAGCAAAAAGAGTGATTTTATTAGCTTGGGGTGAAGGAAAAGCAAATGTGGTAAAAAAATCCGTTGAAGACGAAGTTACAAATAGAGTTCCTGCTTCATTTTTGCAAGAGCATAATAATGCGGTATTTATTTTAGATAAAGAAGCATCTTCTAAACTAACAAGAATCAACAAACCGTGGTTGGTGGAGAAAATTGTTTGGACAGACAAATTAACTCGTAAAGCAGTTTTAGGATTGGCTTTGGATCTTAAAAAACCAATTTTAATGCTTACAGATGCAGATTATATCGAAAACGGTATGAGTGATTTGTTAGCAGATTCTGGTCCAGCTTACGATATTAATATTAAGATTTTCAATAAATTACAAAATACAATTACAGGTTGGCCAGGCGGAAAACCAAATTCTGACGATTCAAACCGTCCAGAAAGAGCTGAACCTGCAAAAAAACGCGTATTGATCTTCAGTCCGCATCCAGATGATGATATTATCAGTATGGGAGGAACTTTTATGCGTTTGCAAGAGCAAGGACATGAAGTACACGTTGCTTACCAAACTTCTGGAAATATTGCTGTTGCAGATGATGAAGCATTGCGTTTTGCAAGATTCGTAATTGATTACAACGAAAAATTCGGAATCAAAAGTGAGGAAGCAGATAACATTTACAAAAAAGCAGAATCATTTTTAGAGAATAAAAAGAATAGCGAAATTGATATTCCAGAGGTTCGTTACATTAAAGGTTTAATTAGAAAAGGTGAGGCGAGAGCAACAAGTCATTTTGTTGGTTTGCCAGATTCTCAAATTCATTTTATGGAATTGCCATTCTATGAAACAGGAACAATTGAGAAAAAACCAATCGGAGCAGAAGATATTCAGCTGACAGTTGATTTAATTGAAAAAATTAAACCACACCAAATTTATGCAGCTGGAGATTTAGCAGATCCGCACGGAACGCACAAAGTTTGTTTAGATGCTATTTTTGAAGCTGTAAAAGTTTTAAAACCAAAAGAATTCATGAACGATTGTTGGTTATGGTTATACCGTGGAGCTTGGCAAGAATGGGGAATTGATGAGGTTGAAATGGCAGTTCCAATGAGTCCAGATCAGGTTTTAGAAAAACGTCACGGAATCTTCAAACACCAATCTCAAAAAGATGGAGTTGTTTTTCAAGGAACAGACGCAAGAGAGTTCTGGCAGAGAGCAGAAGACAGAAACCGCGAAACAGCAGCTTTATATCACCAATTAGGTTTAGCAACTTATGCAGCGATGGAAGCATTTGTGAGATGGCATTACTAGAAAAGTCTCAGTTTACAGTGTCAGTCTCAGTTAATAACTATGACTGAAATCTGTGACTGAAAACTTTTTTTAAATAATATTTTTGAAGCAGGGAGAGAGAATCATGATAAGTTCTTTTTTCTTGCTTCTTTTTTTTAATGATGCTATCCCGAGGCTTCGGGACTAAGATTCTGAGGTTCTAATTTTTTTTATGACAGATTAAAAGAATTTACACGGATTGTTTGAAAAAAATCTTTTTAATCCTTTTAATCTGTGGCAGAAAAAAAGAAAAATAATAATAGCTTTGCATGTAATAAGAAGCAAGAAGAAAGTATTAGTCTTTGTTCTTGCTTCTTTTTTCTTCTAAACTATGGAACAAGACAAAAAACTTCTCATAAAATTAGCGCACACCAAAATGCCTTTCGGGAAATACGAAGGACGCTATTTAATTAATCTTCCTGAATATTACGTCGTTTGGTATCACAATAAAGGATTTCCAAAAGGAGAATTAGGGCAGCAATTACAATTAATCTATGAATTGAAATTGAATGGTTTAGAAGAGCTGATCCGAAATATTAAGAAGGAATATCCTAAACCATAAAAGTAGCACTTATTATAAAGTCTTATTCTGTTACTTTATTGTCTTATAGGGGTAGTTTATGAAAGAATATGCCTATAGTATTGTAGCGTATAATTTCATAAGATGAGGATAATTCAAAGTGCATGGGCATGTAATAAATCAAACTTGTTAACCTCTAATGCAGGCTGGCTTTCTCCTGAATATAATTTAATGTCTTGGGCTTTAAGTTCCTTACAGCTTAAAAAATATTATCCAGAATTAATTCTTTATAGTGATAGTGTTTCAGCAAAAATGCTAATCGATACTTTAGAGCTACCCTATAATGATGTAGTATGTAATCTTGATTCCTTAAATATTTATCATCCACAGCTTTGGGCTTTGCCTAAAATTTCGGCTTATTCACAACAAGAAAAACCTTTTTTACATGTTGATGGAGATGTTTTTATTTGGAAAAAATTTGAAGATTCTCTCCTCAAAGGAGATTTAATTGCTCAGAATATGGAGTCCGCAACAGATTATTACGAAAATATAATGGTTTCATTGGAGTCTTCATTAAATTACTTCCCAGACGAAATTATTAAAGAAAGAAATTCTAAAAATCCAATTTTAGCATATAATGCGGGAATATTTGGAGGAAATAATATTTCTTTCTTTAAAGAATATACTGAAAAGGCTCTTGATTTTGTGGGTAAAAATATTTTAAATTTTTCTAGAATAAATGTTTCTAATTTTAATATATTTTTTGAACAATATCTATTTTATTGTTTAGTTAAGAAGCACAATAAAACAGTGAATGTTCTTTTGTCTGAGACAATTGGAGATAATCAATATAAAGGGTTTGATGATTTTGGAAAAATACCTTATGAAAAGCATTATCTACATCTCTTGGGAAGCTATAAGCGAAATGATTTTGTTTGTATGCAAATGGCAAATAGACTGAGACTTGATTATCCCAAATACTACTATCAAATAATTGAATTATTCAAAAAAAATAAGCTGTCACTTTTTAAAGATTATTACAGTCTTGAAAACTCTAATAAAGAGGTTTTGTTTAGACGCTATAAAAATTTAGTTGATGAAAAAATAAAAATTGAGAGGGAATCAATTACATCGTTACGTTTTGATTTTAATCGAGACTTGAAAAAAGAATTGAAAGGGTATAATTTAAGTAAGAGTCAATTTATTGATTTTGAAATATTTAATTCTAGAATAAAGAAAGTAGTCAAAAAAGATTTTGTTTTGCTTTCAAAAGACTATTTATACGCACGTGATTGTAAGGCAAGTTCTTATATGCAAGATTTATTTAAAGATGCTGAAGCTATTTACAAAAAAATAATAATAAGTGATTGCGACTATAAAATTGTAGAAAGTAAATATAATTGGAGTTCGTTTATTGAAAAGCTAAAAGTTAAAAAAGAAAATGAAATTGTAATTCTAGAAGAAGCAGAAACAAATTTTCACACATTAATAATTCCCGAATGTGATCAGGATAGATTTTCGATGGCTTACGTTGATTCTTTAGATTTGGTCATTTTAGATATTTTAAAAAGCAAAAAAACTATTCTTGAGCTTTTTAATGAACTTAAGCAGTATTTTGAAACTAATGATCTAAATAAAAATTTTACTGAGTTTGAAGAGCTAATATTTGGAAGAATTAGACTGGGACTGTATATAAAATCATTGAAATTAATAAAATTATAATCATTTTTAAATTTTAACAATATTATTTGTGTTAATTAAAATAATTTTTGAAGTATTTAACTATATAAAATAAACTTATGAAAGCAATTAAAAAGATTAAATTTTCTGACATCGTCGGTATGTTAGAAAAAGACGGAATGAGAGAAATTATTGGAGGCTCTGGTGGAGGTGGAACTACTGGTTCTGGTGGTGGTAATGGAACTGCGCTTAATGGTAATCCATTCGATACAAGTTTTACAGGAAGTAATTACGGAGGATTTGGAGGTACAAATGCTGTAGGTGGGGGTGTTTATGGAAGTGGTTCTGTTACGGGTGCTGGAGAAAGTAGCTATCCTAGTTCACCTTATTATGGGGGCACTAGTTCAAGTACTGGTACAAATAATTTGAATTCATCAACCTTAAACAATGGTTATGGTGGCGGATGGTACGATACTTACAATAGTGGTAAGCAAACCACAGATTCACTTACTATTATTCGCTTTTTTCAATTTGTAGATGCTAATCATGGAAGTATAACTAATAACCAACTTTTTAATTTTATTAATAATGAATTAACTACTACAGGGCAACAAATAAACAATCAACAATATAATCTTCAATTACCAGGAACAGTTTTAAATAATGTGACAGTACAAAATAATTACAAAGGTCCAAGTACAATATTACAAGGTGAAATAATAAATAATTTACCGCTTTTTATAAATAATGTAAGTAGTGGAGGAACAAGTAGTGGCGGAAGTAGTGGAACAGATAATGCTTCGTGGTATATAATGCCTATACATGGCAGTGCTGCAAAACCATCTCCCTTAGAAGCTGCTGTTATGTCTAAAGCAGTTTATGGTGATGAAATTAAAGACCCCAAGGATTTTGGGAATTGGACAGTTTCAAAACCAGTTGCAGGTGTTTTATATAATGACCCAGAATCAGGATTTAAATCACAGTTATATGAAAAAATGGGTACAAATGGAAAAATGGAATACTGTTATGTTACAGCAGGAACGGAGGCTGAAATAGCAGACTATGCTGCGGATGTATTACAAACTCAAGGCATTTCTTTACAATATTATCAATCTGTAGAAAATGCAAAGGTTTTAAAAGTACTATTTGGGGATCAATTATCGTTTGCGGGACATTCTTTAGGAGGAGGTTTGGCGGAAGCTAATGCTAGATCCACTGGAGAAAGTGCTACAACTTTTAACGCAGCTGGATTAAGTTATCAAACAGCAATAATTTTAGGAATTGGTTTTGTGTCAGATACTCATTCTTATATTATGAATAATGATCCTTTAAATATAGTACAAACGGTTACACCTGGTCTAAATACAGCAGGTGGACAAAAGCACATTGTTAATCAAAACGGATCTAGTTCAGGAGGGCATAGTATTGATGCGATGATAGCAGCTTTAAAAGTAGTTCCAAATCCAAGGTAAGATGAAAAAGAGTATAATTATTTTATTTTCATTTTTGATGTTTTTAAATTCTTGTGGTAAATGTGTTGAAACAAATTTAACCGATGAAGAAAAAAAATGGTTTTCAGTTTATGAAAATGGACAAACTATGATTTTTAAAAGTAATGAAGGAAATTTAGACACTCTAGTTGTTTCAGAAAAAAAGGAAGGTCATGGAAATGAGAATTGTAATTATTATGGTATTGGACCAATTCAACCTCATATAATGTATATTATTCTTAAACTTAAAAATTGTAAAAGTGAAGGAAATTGTGATGTAGGAATATCTGTTTGTAAAGATCAAGTAGATAAAAAATGTTTTCCTGGTTTTTATGCTTTTGGATTATATCAACAGGGAAATCTTAAAAATGAAGATTCAAAATTAGAGAATTTTAGAATATCTACAACAGATAAAAGCTATCATGACGTATATCAATTTGAAGATGGTGTTAATGCAAAAAATGTTTCACTAATCTATATAAAATCTTTTTATTGGGATAAAAAAGAAGGTTTAATACGTTACGATACAAGTGAAGGAGAGATTTTTGAATTAATAAGTAAAAAAATAAATATGTATAACGATGTCACAAATTAAAAAAAGCTTCTTTCTATTTTCCATATTACTAATTTCAATTAGTGCTATTTCTCAAGATACTAACAAAAAATCAGCAGCTGGAGGGCCAGCATCAGCAAAGGAACTTTTAGGGTATTGGAAAATGATTTCCATACCAAATCTTGCAGTTAATAAAGTAAATCCATGGCCGCAACCTTATCAGTGGTTTCAATTTACAAAAGATGGAAAAGTAAGTTCAATGATGAGCTCTGTAAATAAAGAATATTCAAAGCAAGAATTACATGTTCTTTTTGAGGCTTTTCAAAAAAATAAAATACCTAATTATAAGGTTAGCGGTTCTTTTGTAATAATTGATAATCCTAGTGTTAAAAATTATTTAGAAATATGGGGGACAAATATTTTTGCTAAAGACATAGAAGGAATAGCTAAAAAAGGTGACTTAATGATGACATTAGATGACGGCACTCAAACTGGAAAAGTTGTTTATTATAGATTGTTAAGAAGAATAAAATAATTCTAATCTAAAAAAAAACAAATGTTCAATTTTCCTCACGAATTTCAACTCGATGCAAAAGACTGCGGTCCATCTTGTATAAAAATTATTGCTAAATTTTATGGCAGGTTCTATAGCCTGCCTTTTTTACGTGATTTATGTGGTATTACAAGAGAAGGTGTAAGTTTTTTAGATATTAGCGATGCATGCGAAAAAATAAGTTTGCGTACCAAAAGTATTAAAATAGATTTTGATACTTTAAAAATCATTTCATTGCCCTGTATAGTACATTGGCAGGATAATCATTTTGTAGTGGTTTATAAAATAAGTAATAAGCAAGTATTTGTTTCAGATCCTGCTAAGGGCTTATTAAAATACTCTCATGAAAATTTTAAAAACGGCTGGCTAAAAGAATCTAATACAGGTGCAGTTTTAGCTATAGAACCAATGGCTGATTTTAAACAGCGATCAATAAATGATAAAATTGAAAGACGCAAAACATTAGAAAATTTCTTAGGTTACTTTACGCCCTATAAAAAGAGTTTTGTTAACTTATTTGTAGTAATGCTAATAGTAACAGTTTTGCAGGCATTTTTGCCTTTTATTTCAAAAGCTGTTATTGATGTTGGAATCCAGACAAATGATTTGGATTTTATCGATCTGGTTTTAATAGCCAACATAACCATTATAGTCAGTATTTTATTGAGTAATATGCTTAGAGATTGGGTTTTACTTCATCTTACATCTAGAATTAATATTTCATTAATTTCAGATTACCTGATCAAACTAATGAAATTGCCAATAACCTTTTTCGAAAAAAAATTAATTGGAGATATTTTGCAACGCGCACAAGATCACGAGCGTATTCGGGATTTTATAATGAATAACTCCCTTAATTTTCTTTTTTCGGTATTAACCTTTTTTATTTTTGGAATTATACTTTTGATTTACAGTCCAATTTTATGCTTGATTTACATTGTAGGAAGTATATTATTTATTAGCTGGGTACTCGTTTTTCTGAGATTTAGGAAAAAACTTGATTGGGAATATTTTGATGTGCATACTAAAAATCAAAGTTATTGGGTAGAAACAATTGGAAGCATTCAAGATATTAAAATTAATAACTATGAAAAACAGAAAAGATGGAAGTGGGAAGCTTTACAAGTTCAGTTATTCAAAATTGATCAAAAAATATTAAGAATTAATAATGCTCAAAATTTGGGAGCACAATTCATTAATCAATTGACCAATTTGATTATTACTTTTTATTGCGCAAAATCTGTAATTAAAGGTGATATTACTTTTGGTGTAATGATATCTACTCAATTCATAATAGGAATGCTAAATGGTCCAGTAATGCAATTCATTTCTTTTATTCATTCTGGACAATATGCAAAAATTAGTTTTTTGAGACTTAATGAAATTCATGAACTGGAGAATGAAGAAGAAAATGATATTAATAATAATATAAAATTACCTGAAGATAAAAGTCTACTCTTAAGAAATGTGAGTTTTCAGTATAGTCGTAATGGTGATTATATTTTGAGTAATATTTCTCTTGCAATTCCTGAAGGGAAGGTTACTGCAATTGTTGGGGATAGCGGAAGCGGAAAAACTACTTTATTAAAATTAATATTAAGATTATATAAACCTACTCATGGCGAACTGTCAATGGGAAATCTAAATATTCAGAATATTAATTTGAAACAATGGAGGGAAAGCTGTGGTGCAGTAATGCAGGATGGCAAAATATTTAGCGATACTATTCAAAATAATATTGTTTTGGACGATGAAAATATAGATTATGAAAGATTGAAAAAAGCAGTAACTGTTGCAAACATAGCTTCTGAAATTGAAGCAATGCCTAAAGGTTATCAAACCATGATGGGGGAAAGCGGAAGAGGTTTAAGTGGTGGGCAAAAGCAACGAGTTTTAATTGCAAGAGCTTTGTATAAAGATCCGGATTATTTATTTTTTGATGAAGCGACCAATTCTTTAGATGTTATAAATGAACAAAAAATTGTTATGGCATTAGAAGAAATATTTAAAAACAAAACCGTGATAGTTGTTGCGCATAGATTAAGTACTATTCGGAAAGCAGATCAAATAATAGTTTTGAAAAATGGCTACATCACGGAAATTGGTAATCACGATATGTTGATGTCCAGAGAGAACGGACATTATTATCAATTAGTTAAAACACAAATAGGAGATACTGTAAATGGCTAAAAAAGGATTTCATAAAACATTAAATGAAAATAGAACAGAAGAAGTTGCTTCAATAATTGAAAGAATGCCAACTAAATTTGGTGTGACAATAAGCGGAATTGTTATTGGACTGGTTTTACTTTTACTTCTATTTGGATGGCTGATAAAATATCCTTCAATTTTATCAGGACAAATTGTTGTTAATTCACAGCAGCCTCCGGTTAAACTGATAGCTACAACTACTGGAAATATAATTATAATAGAAAATAAATCTGGAACAAAAGTAAAAGAAGGTACTTATCTAGCTTATATAAAAAATGAAGCAAGTTTGAAAGATATTCAACTATTAGATAAAATGCTTTATGAAACAAATATTCATAAAATCAATTATAAAGCACATCGTCATTTATTTCCTGAAAATTTATCATTGGGAGATATAAATAATAAATATTTTAATTTTTTAAACTCTCTATATCAATACTTAGACTATTCAGTTCAACAGCCGTATGAATTTCAAAAAGAAATAAATCAAAAACTTTTCGAATTACAAAAAAGTAAATTTCATCAATTAAAAAGTGATTTTAAGAATCAAGAAATCAAATATAAAATCTCACAGAGTCTTTTTAAAAAAGATTCAATTTTATTTGAAAAAGAGGTCACTTCTAAAGCAGATATTGAGCATTCCATAATTGCAAAAGCAAATAGCATTCTTGATTACAATGCTATTGATAAAGAAATTAGTAATACAAATTATCAAATAAATGAAACTCAAAATAAAGCTCAGATTATTGCAATTGAAAAAGCTCAAAAAGAAAGAGAACTCGTTGTTAATTTGTATAATAGCTATTATGATTTGATTGATTCCTTAAAAAAATGGGAACGTACTTATATTTTTGTTTCTCCGATTGAAGGGAAAGTTGACTTTTTAAATTTCGTCAAAAACAATGATTATATCCAATCTGGACAAGAGTTGTTTAAAATTATGCCCGATAATAATAAATTGATTGGTCAGGTCAATTTGCCTGAAAATGGTGCTGGAAAAGTAAAAGTTGGACAAGCTGTTATTATTAAACTTAACAATTATCCTTATAATGAATATGGTTCAATAAAGGGGAAAGTAAAAAGAATTTCATTAGTAACAAATCAGCAGACATTATCTGACAATCAAAATAAAATTAACTCCTATCTTGTAGATGTTATTTTGCCTTTTGGATTAAAAACAAATTATGGTGTAGAATTAAATTTTCACGCTGAAGCAAGCGGAACAGCTGAAATTGTTACTGAAGAAAGAAGACTAATTGAACGTTTCTTTGATAATTTAAGATACAAACTAAAATGAAAATCTATTACTTTATTCAATATCCGAAACCATAATACATATTGTTAGATTTTTATAAAATTGGATAAAATTTTGTTTTTCTTGTTTGAAAAAATGGCAAAAGATAGATAAAGATTAATATAATGAGCGGTTTTCTTTTGATTTGAAAAAGCCAAAAATCTTGCAATCTAAAAATCTAAAAATCTAAGAAGTCTATTGTATAAATTGTCTAATTAAATTTGTACTTTTGCCAAGTTTTTTACACAACTACTTACAAACAAACAACAGAATGAATCAAACAAAATATATTTTTGTTACAGGAGGTGTGACCTCTTCATTAGGAAAAGGGATTATCGCGGCATCTTTGGCAAAATTGTTACAAGGAAGAGGATACCGTACAACTATTCAGAAATTTGATCCATATATTAACGTTGATCCAGGAACTTTGAATCCTTATGAGCACGGAGAATGCTATGTGACAGATGATGGAGCTGAAACTGATTTGGACTTAGGGCACTACGAACGTTTCTTAAACGTTCCTACTTCTCAGGCTAATAACGTCACTACAGGAAGAGTGTATCTTTCGGTAATTGAAAAAGAAAGAAGAGGAGAATTTTTAGGAAAAACGGTTCAAGTTGTTCCTCATATCACAAACGAAATCAAAGATAGAATGCAATTGCTAGGGAAGTCTGGCGATTATGATATTGTTATTACTGAAATTGGAGGAACAGTTGGTGATATCGAATCTCTACCTTATATAGAATCTGTTCGTCAATTAGTTTGGGAATTAGGTGAAAATAACGGAATTGTTATTCATTTAACTTTAGTTCCTTATTTGGCTGCAGCGGGTGAATTAAAAACAAAACCAACGCAACACTCTGTTAAAACTTTAATGGAAAGCGGTATAAAAGCAGATATTTTAGTTTGTAGAACTGAGCACGAATTGTCTCAGGAATTACGCCAGAAATTAGCTTTATTCTGTAATGTGAAGAAAGAAGCTGTTATTCAATCAATTGATGCTTCTACCATATATGAAGTTCCAAATTTAATGCTTGAAGAAGGGTTAGATGTTGTGGCTTTAAAGAAATTAGATTTACCTAAAAAAGCATCTCCAGATCTTAAAAACTGGAATACTTTCTTAAAAAGACTAAAAAATCCAAAACAAACTGTAAATATTGGTTTGGTTGGAAAATATGTAGAAATGCAGGATTGTTACAAATCTATTTTAGAGGCGTTCATTCACGCAGGTGCTGCAAACGAAACAAAAGTAAACGTAATTTCTATTCACTCAGAGCATATTAATGCAGATAATGTTGAAGAGAAATTAGGAACTCTTGACGGAGTTTTAGTTGCTCCAGGTTTTGGTGAAAGAGGTATTGAAGGAAAAATTGAAGCAGTTCGTTACGTTCGTGAAAACAATATTCCTTTCTTCGGAATTTGTTTAGGAATGCAAATGTCTGTTATCGAATATTCTAGAAATATTTTGGGTTACAAAGAAGCAAATTCAACAGAGATGAACGAGAAAACGCCTCATCCGGTTGTGAATTTAATGGAAGAGCAGAAAAATGTTACTGACAAAGGAGGAACAATGCGTTTAGGTGCTTGGAAATGTGATATTAAACCAAATACTTTAGCACACAGAATTTACGGAGAAAAAACTATTTCGGAGCGTCACCGTCATCGTTATGAGTACAATAATAAATACGCTGATGAATTGCAAAAAGCTGGTTTAAAAGCTTCTGGAGTGAATCCTGATACAGGATTAGTTGAAATCGTAGAGCTTGACAATCACCCGTTTTTCATTGGTGTACAATACCACCCAGAATACAAAAGTACAGTTGCAAATCCGCACCCGATCTTTGTAAACTTTGTGGCTGCCGCAGTAAATGCGCATAAAAAACAGTAATTAATATTTTGAGAAACTTGTAACTTTTGAGATAAACTCATTACTAATAGCTTCAAAGAATAACTTTTTTAAATAATAATGGAAGAAAAAAAATTTGATCTAAATTCGATCATTGGTTTTGTGTTGATATTCGGAATTTTGGTTTGGATTATGTACCAAAATCAACCTTCTGATAAAGAAATTGCTGCTGAAAAAGCCAAGAAAGAATTAGTTGCTAAACAAGAAGCACAAGCAAAAGCTGATAAAGCTGAAACTGCAACATTACCAGCGGCTGCTGTAACTCCTGGAGATACACTTCAATTGGCGCAATTGCAAAAAACTTTAGGAGGATTTGCTTATTCTGCAACGCTTCCTTCTGCAAAAGAAGCTTTTACAACAATCGAAAACGAAAAGATTAAACTTAAAATCGCTAATAAAGGTGGTTATATTGTTGAAGCTACTTTAAAAGAATTCGAAAGATTTAAAAAAGGTTCAGGTCAATTAGTTGAGTTAATTAAAAACAACAATTCAAGTTTAAATCTACAGCTTCTTACTACAGATAATAGATCTTTAAATTCTAAAGATTTGTATTTCGAACCAACTTTAGAAAAAATTGGTGCAGACCAAGTTTTATCTATGCGTTTGAAAGCAGGTGCAAATGAATTTTTAGAATATAAATATGTCTTAAAACCAAACGATTATTTAGTTGGTTTTGATATTCGTTCTCAAGGATTGAACAGAGTTTTAAATTCTGCTAAACCAGTTGATTTGCAATGGGATTTAAAAACATACAGAAACGAAAAAAGTGTTTCTTATGAAAATCGTTTTGCTCAAATCGATTACAAATACAATGAATCAAAATACAATAACGTAAGTGCAAACGGAGACGGAAAGGAAGAAACTCCTGAAAAAGTAACTTATGTTGCATTTAAACAACACTTTTTTGCTACTATTTTAAATAGTGAAAAACCGTTTGAAACTTCAAAATTACATTCAGATAATTTAGTTAAAGACGAAAAAATCGATACGGTTTTTACAAAACAATTTAAAGCAAACTTACCTTTAGCGTTTTCAAACGGTGAGATCGATTATAAAATGAGTTTATATTTTGGTCCAGCTGATTATAAAACATTAAAAGCATACGATAAAAACTTCGAAAAAATTATTCCATTAGGATGGGGAATTTTTGGATGGATTAATAAATGGATTTTTATTCCGTTATTCGGATTTTTAAGTTCTACAGTAGGATTGTCTTTAGGAATTGCAATCATTATTTTTACCATCATTATCAAATTGGCTATGTCGCCAATTACGTATAAGTCATTCTTGTCTCAGGCAAAAATGAAAGTTTTACGACCTGATATTGCTGAGTTGGGAGAAAAATTCAAAAAAGACCCAATGAAGAAACAACAGGAAACAATGAAGTTATACAACAAAGCAGGTGTAAACCCAATGGCAGGATGTATTCCGGCATTGATTCAGTTGCCTTTTATGTATGCATCGTTCCAGTTTTTCCCTGCGGCGTTCGAATTAAGACAAAAAGGTTTCCTTTGGGCTGACGATTTATCTTCTTTTGACTCGGTTGTAAAATTGCCATTTACTATTCCATTGTATGGAGATCATATCAGTTTGTTTCCAATTTTGGCTGCAATTGCAATTTTCTTCTACATGAAAATGACTTCAGGAGATCAGCAAATGGCGGCGCCTCAGCAAGAAGGTATGCCGGATATGGCTAAAATGATGAAAATCATGATTTATGTTTCGCCATTAATGATGTTAATTTTCTTCAATAGTTATGGTGCAGGTTTGAGTTTGTATAACTTTATTTCAAACTTAATTACAATCGGAATTATGTTTGTCATCAAAAATTACATTGTAGACAGTGAAAAAATTCACGCTCAAATACAAGAGAACAAGCAAAGAGAGCCTAAAAAGCCAAGTAAGTTTCAACAACGTCTTCAAGATGTAATGGAACAACAAGAAGCGGCAAAAGCTCAGAATAAGAAAAAGAAATAATTTCAATAAAAAAATCTCGATTTAATCGGGATTTTTTTATACCAATATAATTTATAATTTAGATTTTCGTTTAAGCTAAAAAACAAAACTATTTCTATGATCTCTAAAAAAATCATATTTGCATTTTTATTCTTAGTGTCCTTAATTTCTAATGCTCAGACTGATATTAATAAAGTCGATGCAGCTGGAAAAAAAGACGGACTTTGGAAAGGAACTTATGCAGAATCTAAACGTCCTCGTTATGAAGGAACTTTTAATCACGGAAAAGAAACTGGTCTTTTTAAATTTTTCGATGATACGAAAAAAGGTGATGTTGTAGCTACAAGAGATTTTAGTGCAAATGACGGAAGTTCGTATACTATTTTTTATGATCAGAGTAAAAATAAAGTAAGCGAAGGAAAAGAAGTTGGAAAATCTCGCGAAGGAGAATGGAAATATTACCATAAAGCTTCTAAAGTTTTAATGACAGTAGAGAATTATAAAAATGGAAAATTAGAAGGCTTAAGAACCATTTATTATCCAAATGCGCAAGTTGCAGAAGAGATGACTTATAAAAATGGTTTAAAAGAAGGAACTTATAAAAAAATAGGTCAAGATGGAACGCTTCTAGAAGAATCAAACTTTATAAATAATGAATACAACGGAGCTGCTGTTTTTTATGATTCAGATAAATCTGTTGCTTCTAAAGGTAAATTTGTGAATGGTAAAAAAGCTGGAATTTGGCAGTTTTATCAAAAAGGGAAATTGGTGAAAGAAGTAAATATGAGTGATCCGAAAAATACAAATAAAGCTTCTGAAAAAGGATCTGCTCCTAAAAAATGATACCAAAATAACGTTTCTTAGTTTATTAAAAATAAAATAAGAAAAGCATAAATTGTTTACATTTGAGTAACCAATTTATTTTAACCAATGAATTTAAACGAGCTTTTAGGACGATTTCTGCTGTTGTTTTTCTCGATTTTGGTTCTGTATTTTTTCCCTAATAGAAAAGATAATGCAACTATAAATCCGTTAATGGTTATTGTCGGGCTTTGTACTTTTTCGCTTTGCTATCTTTTTACAAAAATAGAAATCGGTGTCGGAATTGGTTTTGGCTTATTTGCTATATTTTCGATACTTCGATTTAGAACACAGTCTTTTACTGTAAATGCAATTATCTTTCTTTTTGCAACAATCACGCTTTCCATTTTAGATATTATGTATCCATTTGAAAAGATTGAATTATTGTTGTTTTTTCAAATCATCATTATCGGATTTTATATTGCCGCTTCCATTATGGTCAACAAAAAAGCTTCAAAATATCTCAATACTGTAGATTTGAAATTACCGCTTGATGACAACTTTTCTTTAAATGCTGAAGTAATTCGAAAATCAATTCAACAAAAAATTAAAATTGAAGAATTTGATTTTAGAATCGTCTTAATCAATACCACTACAAACGAAATAGATTTATTAGTTTTCTACTAATCGTTGAAAGGACGTACTTGTTTAATGTATAAATCTCTTTTTTCGCCCACAATTTTAAACTCAATATCTACGGGATGAAATTGGTTTTTACGCCAATAACGATACATTTTGGTTTCAATTTTTTTACTGACATTAAAAATATTGCTCATTTCTTTTCGGCTTAATAAAGGTTCATTATCATTTAAATTTGAATTGGAAGTATAGTCGATATCAAAATCAGTTTCATCTTTTCCGTCATTAAAATGATACGCTACAAATTGTTCGCAAATTTCTCCTTTTTCTGGCTTTACAACTGAGTTTTCTCCTTTTTGAATGTTAACCGTAATTCCAGGAAAATTTTCTCTAAAAATGTTTTTTGTAATGATAACGCCATTTGCTAATTCGTCTGGAAAAGAACGATGCACTAACACGCCCATTGCAATATTTTGCTGATCGATTCCGAAAAGTTCTCTTTCGTTATAAGAAGCTTCGTTCCAAACGCTTGCCCAAACTTGTTTTATCGCTTTTTCGAAAGTTTTGATGCTGTCTCCTAAAATTCCGGTTTTAGAATCGTACAAACCAGCGCCATTAAAATCATCTAAATCTTCTGCGTTTGTGGAAGAACGAAAACGGAAATTTTTGAATTTTGCATTTTTGAAAGTTTCGTTCAGTTTCGCAATTAATACAGGATCAACGTTTTCTTTTTTAATCGCCTCTCTAATTTTTTTCAATTGCTTATTTATCCAAACCGTCGAATCTTTATGCGGATAAGCCAAAAGTTCTGTAATTAAAGGAGAAATTGATTTTTTCTGAATGTGTTGCATGTAAAAGTAAAACGGAATTGCATGCGCATCTTCGGGAGTTTTATACGGAATTTCTTTTGAAATGGCAATTAAATACGCCATATTTTGTGCTTTTGAACCAATATAATTTACGCCTTTTTTAGGAATTTGTGAAAGACTAACTAAGTCGGTTACTGTATTGTCAATTGTTAGTTTTTTCTTTTTGCTTGCTGTTTTTACAGGAATTTTTTTAGTTGATTCTTTAATGAAAAAAGTATCCACTTCAATCTTTAATTCGACTTTTTTAGAAAGCAGTTTTTTGATATTGTTGTCTTTTTCAATATCTGTGTAAGCCATAATTGGAATCTTTCTGTTTTTTCCTAAAAGAACCAAATGACTTAAAGGCGTTTGAAGTTCGTTGACAATTATGCCACGCACATTCGGAAGAATATCGGGTGTTCCATCCAAAATAATAATTTCATCAGAATTAGGTTTTACAGTTTCTAATTCTTTGATTTTGTATTTCTTAAGAATTCCAATATTGCTTCCTCGAACGACTTCCTGATATTTTATTTCACCAAAAATATAATCTGATTTTACACATGGAATTTTGAATTGCTCGTGTTGAAACCAATTCATCATTTCTGGATTATTCAAATAAAATTTTAATTTTTCACCAATAAAAGTAGAATTTTTGACTAGTTTGAAAAACTTTTCAATTAGCGGAATCGGCATGTGATCTGACGCTGCGAGTTCAAAAATCCATTTATCAGTTCCTTTTATATGATTTAAATTTCCGAGAAGAAAATCTCTATTTTTTTCTGTGTCGCTGTAGTTTTCATTATTAAAAATATCAAGATCATGATTGTAGCCTAAATATCCCGTTACAAAATCGTAATGCAGTAAAATAAGACTGCTGTTGAAGTAATACATTTTTTGTTTTCGAAGATCATAAATGACTTTCACCGATTCGATATTTGAGAATTTATCAGACAAAGGTTTTCCTTTAAATGCTTTGTAAGCCTCGTAATTTGGAATAGACGAAACAAATCGTTGCGCACTTAAATTAGTTAGCACAAAAAGGAAAAATAAGCTGTAAATGTATTTTTTCATATTTTTAAAATAGAGAAATAAATGTACTTAAAAAAGCGATAAGTTTTATCTACTGCGGGATTACTTAAACTAATCAAAACGTTGGTGAAATTTTCTATTATTTGGCGTACCTTTGCAACCTTAAAAATTAAACATTTCAAAATGAAACGAGTAGTTGTTGGACTTTCAGGTGGAGTAGATTCTAGTGTTGCGGCTTATTTATTGCAACAGCAAGGATACGAAGTTATTGGCCTTTTTATGAAGAATTGGCACGATGATTCGGTTACTATTTCTAACGAATGTCCTTGGCTAGAAGACAGTAACGATGCTTTACTTGTTGCTGAAAAACTCGGAATACCGTTTCAAACTGTTGATTTAAGTGAAGAATACAAAGAAAAAATCGTTGACTATATGTTTAACGAATACGAAAAAGGAAGAACTCCAAATCCTGACGTGCTTTGTAACCGTGAAATCAAATTTGATGTGTTTATGAAAATCGCTTTAAGCCTTGGTGCAGATTATGTAGCAACGGGACATTATTGTCAAAAAAGCGAAATTGAAGTGGACGGAAAACCTGTTTATCAATTAATTGCAGGAGCAGATAAAAATAAAGATCAATCGTATTTCTTATGTCAATTGTCGCAAGAACAATTGTCAAAAGCTTTGTTTCCAATTGGTGCTTTAACTAAACCAGAAGTTCGCGAAATTGCTGCTGAGATGGAATTGGTTACTGCCGAAAAGAAAGATTCGCAAGGATTGTGTTTTATTGGAAAAGTTCGTCTTCCAGAGTTTTTACAGCAAAAATTACAGCCTAAAGAAGGTAAAATTGTTCAGGTTGATAAAAATGATTCCATTTATGTAGCTGAAAAACCAGCTGGAATTTCTTTAGAAGAAGAATTAAAACTAGAATCTCAAAAACTAGAATATCTTCCAACAATGGGAAAAGTAGTTGGAAAACATCAAGGTGCTCATTATTTTACTGTTGGACAAAGAAAAGGTTTGAATGTTGGAGGAACTACAGATCCGTTATTTGTAATTGCTACTGATGTTGAAACCAATACCATTTATACAGGTTTGTCTAGCTTACATCCAGGTTTGTTTAAAAAAGCGCTTTTTGTTGGAAAATCTGAAGTACATTGGATTAGAGAAGATATGACTTTAAATACTGGAGAAAAAATGGAAGTGATGGCTCGAATTCGTTACCGTCAGCCTTTGCAAAAAGCAGTTTTACATCAGTTTGAAGATGGAATGTATGTAGAGTTTGAAGAAGCTCAATCTGCCATTACCGAAGGACAATTTGTTGCTTGGTATTTAGAAAATGAATTAGTTGGTTCGGGAGTAATTTCTTAAATTTATACCTTATTTGGAAGAAATTCCTCAAAAGGTATACTATGAAATGCAACTTTACTCTACTTTTATTTCTTCTTTCATTTGCTGTTTTTGCACAGCAAGACGCTTGGGTTTATTTTAATGGTAAGCCCAATTCACAGACTTTTCTAGCAAATCCGCAGACGGAACTTTCTCAAAAAGCGTTAGATAGAAGAACAGCTCAAAATATTGCATTGGACGTGACTGACGCTCCTGTAGAAACTTCATATATAAATCAAATCACAGCCAGTACAGGAATTACCGTAAAAGCACAGTCGAAATGGTTAAATGCACTTCACATTCAGGGAACGCAAGCTAATATTAATGCCTTAAAAACGCTTTCTTTTGTGTCTAAAATAGAGTTTGCAGATAAAACTTTAAACACGACAGGAAAGAAGGTTTCAGAAGCCAAAACAAATCAGACCCATAAAAAATTAGAGACTACTATAGATTATGCTTACGGTACTTCTGCTAATCAAATTCAGATGTTAAATGGACAAGTTTTACATCAGCAGAATTATACTGGCGAGGGAAAAATCATTGCTGTTTTAGACGCAGGATTTCCCGGTGTAAATACCGCACAACCGTTCGAAAATCTTAGAAATAATAACCGCATTTTAGGTGGTTATGATTACACAAATAGAAATGCCAATTTTTACACAGGAGGTGATCACGGAACATTGGTGCTTTCTACAATGGGCGGTTACAAAGAAAATTCTTTGATTGGAACCGCGCCAAATGCATCCTATTATCTTTTTATTACCGAAATAGATGCTTTAGAAAACCCTTTAGAAGAATCGCTTTGGGTAGAAGCTGCAGAAAAAGCGGATGCTTTGGGAGTAGATATCATTACGACTTCATTAGGCTATTTTGGTGATCGTGACGAACCTCGATACAATCATACCTATAGCGATATGAACGGAATTACTAATTTTATTTCTCGCGGGGCTGAAATTGCTTTTAGTAAAGGGATTTTAGTTTTAGCATCTGCAGGAAATGAAGGAACTCGAACAGAAAAGCACATTGGTTCTCCAGGCGACGCCGTTTCTGTATTGACAGTTGGGTCAGTTACAGCGACTAGAGATAGATCTTCTTTTAGTTCAATCGGACCAAGTTATGACGGCAGAATAAAGCCAGAAATTATGGCGCAAGGAACAGCATCCGTGGTTTCTAGTACAACTGGGGCTATTGGAACTGCAAACGGAACTTCTTTTTCATGTCCGATTATGGCGGGAATGGCGGCTTCTTTATGGCAGGCTTTTCCAACTAAAACCAATAAACAAATCAGACAGATGATTTTGGCTTCTTCGGATAGATTTACAACGCCTGATAATAATTACGGTTACGGAATTCCAAATTTTGGAACCGCTTTAAGTGTAGATGATTTTATTGCTGAAGTGTCTTTTTCAGTATATCCAAATCCGGCGAAAACATCGGTTACTTTTTCTTTTTTAAATGAAAATAATATAGCTTCGGTAACGATTTACTCTGTTTTAGGGCAGAAATTAATAGAAGAAAAAATTAACAATTCGAATCCTGTTGTTTCATTGCAATCTTTACAAAGTGGACTTTATTTTTATAGTTTTGATGCTGATAATCTGCATAAAACAGGAAAGATCATCAAGCAATAATTTTTTTTTAATGAATAAGATTACACAACTTTTTAATATAAAATATCCTATCATTCAAGGCGGAATGATTTGGAATAGCGGTTATAAATTGGCTTCTGCAGTTAGTAATGCAGGAGGTTTAGGACTTATTGGAGCAGGTTCGATGTATCCAGAAGTTTTACGAGAACACATTCAAAAATGCAAAAAAGCAACAGATAAACCTTTTGGTGTCAATATTCCGATGTTGTATCCAAACATTGAAGAAATCATGAATATTGTAGTAGAAGAAGGCGTGAAAATCGTTTTTACTTCTGCAGGAAATCCTAAAACTTGGACTTCTTTTTTGAAAGAAAAAGGAATTACGGTTGTGCATGTTGTGAGCAGCAGTGTTTTTGCTTTAAAAGCTCAAGATGCGGGTGTTGATGCTGTTGTAGCTGAAGGTTTTGAAGCAGGCGGGCACAACGGACGTGAAGAAACCACAACTTTAACTTTGATTCCGATGGTGAAAGAAAAAATCCAGATTCCATTAATTGCTGCGGGAGGAATTGCAACAGGAAGAGGAATGCTTGCTGCGATGGTTTTGGGAGCAGATGGCGTTCAGGTCGGAAGTCGTTTTGCAGCATCTGTAGAATCTTCATCACACAATAATTTTAAAGAAACGATAGTTAATACTAAAGAAGGCGATACGCAATTGACTTTGAAAGAATTAGCTCCAGTTCGATTAATAAAGAATAAATTCTATCAAGATGTTCAGGAACTTTATCAAAAATCTCCATCTAAAGAAGAATTAGTTCAGCTTTTGGGCCGTGCAAGAGCTAAAAAAGGAATGTTTGAAGGAGATTTGGAAGAAGGAGAATTGGAAATTGGACAAGTAGCAGGTCTGATTCACGAGATTTTACCTGTAGAGCAAATTATTCAACAAATGATTGCCGAATTTGAAGTCGCATGCAAAGAAAAGACTACTTTTGAGTTTTAATTATCCGCAAGAAATATTTATGAATTCTTTACGCACCTATATATTTTTATTTTTTTTAGCCTTCGGTTTTCAACAAGCGCAAGGTCAGACGTATCATTTTAAAACTTCTGGTTTTAGCGTTTTAGAAAAAAATGAAAGAGGAAAATGGGGCGAATGGTCCAATCTTGATTTGGTTAATCTTTCGGTTGTTTTAGATACCTATAAACATAGAATTGTAGTTTATTCTCAAGAAATTCAGCTTTTTAATATTCAAGATTATATCGAAAGAGAAGAAAATGATACCGATATTACGTATTCTTTTATCTGTAAAGACAATGATGGAAAAGAATGTAAATTATCAATTATAACACGTAAAAAGCAGGATTACAGAAAACAGCTTTACATCAATTATGACGATCACATTATTGTTTATAATATTATTACGGTTTAAAAATGAGGTTCTAAGATACTGAGGTTCTAAGTTGCTAAGGTTTTAGATAATCAAGTATTTCAGACTTAAATAAAAATAATAAACCCGACAGATTTTTTAAATCTGTCGGGTTTTCTATGTAAAATCTTAGCAACTTAGAACCTCAGTATCTTAGAAGCTTACACCTCAATATCCTTAATAAACTCATCATATTCTAAATAGAACATTTCGAGCGCGTGCATTTTTTCGTTGAAGAAATCAAAAATGGCGTCCCAGTTGTTTTTATTACTGAAACCAACTCCAGTTTTTTCAACCCAAATTCGGCTAATTGTTTTACCGCTTTCTAAAGTATAGCTTTTCTCGAAAACCAAATCTTTGATAAATTCTTCTTCCAGAATATTTTTTAAAGCTTCCAATTTTTCAAAATAAGCAATGCGTTTTTCATCGCTTCTTTGTTCAATATCAATTAAAACTTGCGCTTTTTTATTATCAACGAAAAACTTAAAAGAGAAGTCTTTAATTTTTGTATCATAAAGGACCCATTTACGAGGATATTTTTCGGCAAAAGCTACCCAAAATTCTCTTTTAATTCTTTGTGATTCTTCTCTGCTGTACATTTTTTTAGGCTTTAATTTTAGAAAACTTGCGGTACTGCGTTTTCTGGAGTATATTTATGTTTTATTTGAAAGTACAAAAATAAGCTTTGATTATGAATTTTCAAGACTTTTTGAAATATGTTCCCAATATAATTCCAGTTGAACTGCCAGCAGTGGCTTCACATTTAAAAATGGCTCCGAAAGAGCGTGTAGAGGGATTAAAAAATCTTGATATCGAAGCATTAAACGCAAGAATGGCAGGAGTAATGATGTTGTTTTATCCTAAACAAGAAAAAACGCATCTGGTTTTAATTGTAAGAAATGCTTACGATGGCGTTCATTCGGCTCAAATTGCTTTTCCCGGAGGAAAATTCGAGAAGGAAGATTTAAATTTTGAAACTACAGCATTAAGAGAAACGCATGAAGAAGTCGGCGTAACAAGAGATAAAATAGAAGTTATCAAACATTTTTCTCCAATGTATATTCCGCCGAGTAATTTTTTAGTGCATCCATTTTTAGGAATTGCAAAAGAAGAACTTTCATTTTATCCCGATATTCGAGAAGTTGCCGCGATTATAGAATTGCCTTTGTCTGTGTTTTTAAATGATGAAATAATTATCGAAGCCAGATTATCAACTTCTTATGGAGCAAATATTTTAGTTCCGGCTTTTAATATTCAAAATCATGTTGTTTGGGGAGCAACGGCAATGATTTTGAGTGAATTGAGAGATGTTTTAAAAACAGCTTTTGAAAATGAAATTTAGAAATATTTATTTAACAATTTGATATTCATTTGGATAACTGTTAATTCGATAAAATGTTTTAAAATGTTGCTGAAAGAATAATTTTTGTATGTTTGCGACCTAACAAAAAATGAGATAAAATAGTTATGGGATTGTTTAAGCGAAATCCTTTTGGGCATATATTATTCATCAAGAAATGGTTAATCCGTATTTTGGGTGCCATGACGCATAGAAGATATAGAGGTTTTAACGAATTGCAGATTGAAGGATCTGAAATTATTAAAGCGCTACCAGATACTAATGTTTTATTTATTTCAAATCACCAAACTTATTTTGCAGACGTCGTAGCTATGTTTCATGTGTTTAACGCAAGTTTGTCTGGGCGTGAAGACAATATCAAGAATATTGGCTACTTGTGGCAACCTAAAATGAATATTTATTACGTTGCGGCAAAAGAAACAATGCAAGCTGGTTTATTACCAAGAATTTTAGCTTATGTTGGAGCAATTACAGTAGAAAGAACTTGGCGTGCTAAAGGCGTAGACGTAACAGAAAAGCGTGAAGTAAATCCGAACGATACTGAAAATATTAAAATTGCTCTTGCAGATGGCTGGGTAATTACTTTCCCTCAAGGAACTACAAAATCTTTTAAACCAGTTCGAAAAGGAACTGCTCATATCATTAAACAACACAAACCAATTGTAATTCCAATTGTTATAGACGGTTTCCGCCGTTCATTTGATAAAAAAGGATTGCGGATGAAGAAAAAAGGAATTCTACAATCTTTCATTATCAAAGAACCTCTAGATATTGATTATGAAAATGATACAATCGACGAAATCGTAGAAAAAGTAGAATACGCAATCGAACAACACCCATCATTCTTAAAAGTTATTCCAGCCGAAGAAATCAAAGCGCAAGAAGAACTTAACAGATTGAGACAGTGGGAATATTAGAATTTTAGATTTTAGATATCAGATTTTAGATAGATTTTTCATTCAATAAAAAAAAATAGAATCTTAGAGTTTCAGTTCCTTAGCACCTTAGATCAAAAATCTATCTTTTTCAATTCCTTATAATTTGCATATAATCTGCGTAAAAGAGTTCCGTAAATTAATCTGTAGAAACACCAAAACAATCCGAAGAAACCTAATATTACAAGAAACAAAATTCCGATTGTAACAAACATAGCTTTTCCGTTCATGGCTAATTTTTCTCTAAGAAATTCCATGTCTGGATTGTAGACAAATGCAATAAAAAAGCTCAAAATTGCAGTTATTACAATCATTCCTAAATTATACCAAACATAATATTGTACCGTTTTTCGCGTCTTTAAAATCGAACTCATCAGTGATTTTGTGGCAATTGTAGTCGAAATTGTTTTGTAATTTTTATAGAAAATATAAACAAAAATTAAAACTACAACATAGTTGAAATACGTTAGGAACTCTAAAGCCATAACAATTTCAGGATGATTTATTTTTCTCAAAACATCATCAGTATTGATAAATAAGTTAGAAAAAGTCCAAAACGAAATTTCCAAAATACTGATAATCAAAATCCATTTTACAATAGAAGATGATTTTTTGTGAATCATCTTATAGATCTCATTTTCAGAAATTTGTTGAAAAGAACTTGAGTTCTTTTGCCAGTCTTTTTTTAGTAAATCCAGTTCTTTCATAATAATTTTTAAGGATTTAATATTTTTTTAAGTTTCCCTTTAATTCTGTTCATTTTCACGCGCGCATTCACTTCGCTGATTCCTAAGGTTTCAGCTATTTCTTGATAATCTTTGTCTTCTAAATACATAAAAACTAATGCTTTTTCGATGTCATTTAATTGATAAACTGCTTTATACATCAGTTTAATCTGTTCTTCTTCTTCATAATTATAATCAACATCTTTTACAAAATGCTGATGATTTTCATAATCTACGGTAGAAATAGTTCTTTTGGTTTTTCGGTATAAGGTAATTGCAGTATTTAACGCAACACGGTACGTCCAGGTCGAAAATTTACTATCGCCTCTAAATTTTGGATAAGCTTTCCAAAGCTGAATGGTAATTTCCTGAAACAAATCTTTATGAGCATCTTCGCCAGCAGTATATAATCTACAAATCTTGTGGATTATATTCTGATTTGCTTGCAATTGCGCAACAAAAGACTGTTCTAGATTTTCACTCATATTTATATTAGTAGTTGTGAAATGATTTTTGTTACAGTTGATATCTTATTTTTTTGTTACTCCCGATAGCTATCGGGATAAAATGATTAAAGAAGATTTCAAATTCTTTTTATTTTAAGGCAATATAAAAATCATTTTAATCCGTGTAATCTGTGGCGAAAAAAAAACTATAATTCTCTCGTTTTATAATAATTAATCATCAAATCAATAAACTTACTGTAACTGTCCATCCCGTCTTTTTGATTGTTAGTTTTTAAAAAATTATCCCATAAAAAATGAAATCCCTTATCTATAAAAGTGTCATATTTTTTCCAGAAATCTTCACTTTCTTGATAGTTTTTTAGAATTCCGACATTAACCGTTTTCTTCAATTGATTAAAAACTTTCTCGTTTTTATATTGCCAAATTCCTAAGCAGTAGCGCAAAGTAAAACTATATCCAGAATATTGGTAATATAGATTTTCGTTTTTAACCGAAGCCAAAACGCCTATAAAATTACATTCACTTTCGCTTGCAAAACCAATTTGATGCGCCATTTCGTGCGAAGTCGTCAAAGGAAAATTATACATTGGCAATAAATCATTTATCTGTGCTTCGTTAGTAAAAGGATTTAAATAACCGCCAAATCCCATATATGTTAGCGGAACGCTGAATAATGACTTCTTAACGCTCAATGTCTTATATTTAAAATAAGGATGTTCTTTTGCTAAATTGTCATAACCGTTTAAAATCATTTCAAAAGATGCTTTCTGTGAATATGGAAAAACAACTTTTGAAGTTTTGTTTTTTGTAATCTGAAATTGAATTTTATTAGTCTTTGTAATTAACTTTTTTGTAAAAGCATAAAGATCTGCATCAGAATATTCTCTTTTGATTTCCATTTTCTCAAAAAGAGGTTTTCTGTAATAATTGAAAGCCCAAAGTAGGTGAAAGAAAAAGTAAAAAATAGAAATTTTCCCTAAGATTTTTAAAAGATGATCTTTCCAGTCTGTTTTCCATGTTTTTCTTATTTTCCAAAACCAGCTTATTATACCTAAAAGTAGCAATGCGTAAATACAATCTCCAACAGAAAAAGAAATTTTACCAATTCCGATTCTTAAAAAATGTGAAATTCTAACAAATAAATTGTTACTGTAAAAACCTTCTACATAATCTGGAAAATATCGAAGGATTCTTAAAAATATAATTTGAACAAGAAGAAATAGAGGTAAAATGTATTTTGATTTCACGGTTTAGGTTTTTTATAAAAATAATAATTATTAAGAAGTTAGGTTTATTTTTTTAAAATTTATTATTCTGAAGAAAGAATGTAACGTATAATTATTAGTTATGTTCCGCTAGGAACATTTCGTCGGTAGAAAAAATAATTCAATTGAATTCAAGCGTTCCGATAAGAACGCCTCATTGATTTTTGCTGTTTTTATTATTACCGACCAAATGTCACTACTTGGCAACAACAATCAATTGTTTTTTTTATTTTTAGCGATTATATTTTATACTAATTCATGCAATTTGTGCTCAAAAAAGCATTTAAACTTTGTAACTTTGAGGCTCTTAATTGTTAAACATCAAACAAAATATAATGAGTCAAGAAGTAAGAAATCTGGAGCCAAAAGTACTTTGGAACAAATTTGCAGATTTAAACGAAGTTCCGCGTCCGTCTAAGAAAGAAGAGCGTGTAATTGAGTTTATGAAAAACTTTGGAAACAGCTTAGGTTTAGAAACTTTCGAAGATGAAATTCGAAATGTAATTATCAGAAAACCTGCAACTCCAGGAATGGAAAATCGTAAAGCGATTGTAATGCAAGGACATCTTGATATGGTGCATCAAAAAAATGCAGACACTGTTTTTGATTTCGATACACAAGGAATCGACATGTATGTGGATGGTGACTGGGTTCGCGCTCGTGGAACAACATTGGGTGCTGATAACGGATTAGGAGTAGCTACAATTATGGCTATTTTAGAAAGCAAAGATATTCCGCATCCAGCAATTGAAGCTTTGTTTACTATTGATGAAGAAACTGGAATGACAGGCGCTTTAAATCTTAAAGGCGGCATTTTACAAGGTCAGATTTTATTGAATCTGGATACTGAAGAAGATGATGAAATTGATATCGGATGTGCTGGCGGAATTGACGTAACGGCAACAAGAGCATATCATGAAGAAGAAGTTCCAGAAGGTTCTGTTGGTTACACGATTACTGTAAAAGGACTAAACGGAGGGCATTCAGGAATGGATATTCACAAAGGTTTAGGGAATGCTAATAAAATCATGAACCGTTTATTGTTTGATGCATTTGAAAACTTTGGTTTGCAGATTGTTGAAGTAAATGGAGGAAGTCTTAGAAATGCAATTCCGAGAGAAAGTGTTGCTAAAGTAGTTATTTCTCAAATGTTTGATGAAGCATATGTATATGATATGCAAGAAATTATTGCAGACATCAAAGCTGAATACAAAACAACTGAACCAAATTTATCTATTGAAATCGTAAAAGGCGATTTGCCAGAAAAAGTAATGGATTTGGGTGTTCAAGAAGGTATTATCAGAGCGATTTACGCTGCTCAAAATGGAGTTTACAGAATGAGTGCTGATATGGCAGATTTGGTTGAAACTTCAAATAATATCGCTCGTGTTGTTATTAAAGATGGAGAAATTTTGGTTGGATGTTTAACGCGTTCTTCAGTTGAATCTTCAAAATTTGATTTGGCTAATTCATTACGTTCGGCTTTTGAATTGGTTGGATGTGAAGTAGAACTTTCTGGTTCTTATCCAGGATGGACACCAAACGTAAATTCTGAAATCTTAGAAATTTTAAAAGATATTTACGAAAAACAAAATGGTGAGCAACCAAAAGTTGTAGCTTGTCACGCAGGTCTTGAATGTGGAATTTTAGGAACAAATTATCCAGAAATGGATATGATTTCTTTTGGACCAACAATTCACGGTGCACATTCTCCAGACGAAAGAGCAAGTGTTTCTTCTGCTCAGAAATATTGGAAATTTGTCTTGGAAATTCTTTCGAATATACCAGTTAAATAGTACTCAGTATTCAGTCACGGTTTTCAGTTTCCTATGAGACTGAAAACTGCGACTGAAAACTTAATCTCTTTTAGGAGTATTTTTCTTTTCTCTTTTTTCTTCTTTGTTTTCTTTGGCCGTTTTTAACGGTTCTTTTTTTGCTGATTTTTTAGCATCTTGACCTTTTGACATAATTTATTGATTTTGATTATATTGTGTTTTCGTAAATGTAACGTTTTTCAAACCCAAAATGTCAAAAAAAATCCCCAATTTTTAAAATTGAGGATTTATATATTTTCTTGTAAAGAAGAATTTTAATTACGTTTTAATACTTTATACTGCTCATAACAAGCACTAATAGCGTCCATAATCTGTAGATCGTTTGCAGTTTGAATAAAAGAATCAGAATAGTTGCAACGATGCATGATTTCAGGAATTTCATCTTTGCTTATTCCTAATAAAACTGCAACAGTTTCACGGTCATATTTCGATTCTAAAAGTGTTCGAACAGTATCGTCTTTTTTCATTTCCTTCAGTTTCTTCAGTTCTCGACCATTTTTTCCAAAGAAATTATAAAGCATATCGGCGGGGTTAAAAATCGAACCAAGGACTTTTCCGAATGCATTTGGAGCATATTCTCCAGCTTCATAACCTTGTGTAAGACCAGAAATACTGTAACGATAGTTTTCTTTTGTTGGAATTAATTTTGAGTCAATTTCAAGATATCCTGTTAAAGTAAAAGGAGCAATAATAACTTCTTCCAAAGCAATTGCTTTTTCAGTAAGCTGAATACGAGTTACTTTGTTTTTTACCCAGTCATTTGTTACTCTAATTCTTAGCGATTGAAATCCTAAAATAGAAAAGTGAAGCGTATCATTAACCTGCACATCAATTTCAAAATATCCTTTTTCATCAGATTTTGCACCACGCACTTTGTTGGTGTTAATGACATTTACTCCAGCAAGTGGCTGTTTGCTATTGTCATTAATAATATAACCTGAAACTCTTTGTGGAACCGTTGGCTGCGTGTCTTGCGCAAAACCAAAGTTGGCTAGTAGTGTAAAAAAGAAAACTGCGAAATATTTCATATCCTGATTTAAAGCACTAAAAGTAGTAAATCGGGATTAAATATCTCGCAGTCTTGGAATTTAATTATAAGAAAATTAACAAAGACTGTAGGATTCCTTTTTTGTAAGGAATAAAAAGGAAGAGAGAAGATTATGTTATATCGTTTTGGATTAAAAAAGTCATTTATGCAAATAAAATTTTTAGCATAAAAAAAATCCCAAATTCCAAGTATATCTGGAATTTGGGATTTTGTATTTTAAGAAATTGGATTATTAATCTCTTCTATTTCTTCTTGGTCTTGAGCTGTCACCAAAATTTTCAGAACGTCTTGGAGCTCTATCTGAACCTCCATTTTCGTTTCTTGGAGCAGAACTTCTAAAACCACCTTCTCTTCTTGGAGCTGAATTTCTATCGCTTCTGAAACCACCTTCACGTGATCCGCCTTCGCGTGATCCTCCATCTCTTGAAGAGTTTCTGTCGCTTCTAAATCCGCCTTCGCGTCTTGGAGCAAAGTTTCCTTCTCTTCTTGGTCCGCCAGAATTACGTCCGCCACCACGATTGTTATGGTCACGTCTTCCGCCTCCGTCATTTTTAGAAATCTCAACATTAATACGACGACCTTCTAATTGAACGTTGTTTAAAACATCCATTACTTTGTCTGTAAATTGTGGATCTGTATTGAAGAATGAGAATCCTTCTTTTACATCTACTTTAAAGATATCATCACGACCTAAATCTAATGTTTCTTTTAAGTAATCTTTTAATGACATCCAGTCGAAGTTGTCTCTAGAGCCAATGTTTACGAAATAACGAACTGCTCCGTTATTGCTAAATTCTCTTGGCTCAGAATCACCTCTTTCGCGTCTATCTGAAGATTGAGTAGAAATATCTCTATTCTTTTTGTAGTAAGCGATGAAACGGTTAAATTCTACTGAAACCATTTTCTTAATCAATTCTTCTTTAGATAAATCTTCAAGAACATTGTTGATTGCTGGTAAATAGTTGTCAATTTCGTGATCAACCTCAGTATCTTTAATTTTGTTTGCTAAGTGCAATAACTGAATTTCGCAGATTTCAATTCCAGAAGGAATCGTTTTTTCTTCGAATTTCTGTTTGATGATTCTCTCGATTGAAGAAATTTTACGTAATTCACTTTTTGTAACAATTACAATAGAAGTACCTAATTTTCCAGCTCTACCTGTACGACCAGAACGGTGGTTGTACGTTTCGATTTCGTCAGGTAATTGGTAGTTAACAACGTGAGTTACGTTATCAACGTCAATACCACGTGCAGCAACGTCAGTAGCAACAAGCATCTGAATTTGTCTTCCACGGAAAGATTTCATTACACCATCACGTTGCGCTTGAGATAAATCTCCGTGTAACGCAGCAGCGCTATATCCATCTTCAATTAACTTCTCAGCGATAGCTTGTGTGTCTCTTTTTGTACGACAGAAAACTACAGAGAAAATGTCTGGATTAGCATCAGCTAAACGTTTTAAAGCTTCGTAACGATCACGAGCATTAACTAAATAAAATTCGTGAGAAACTGTAGACGAACCAGAGTTTTTAGTTCCTACAGTAATTTCTAATGGTTCGCTCATGAATTGTTTTGCAATTCTAGCAACCTCTTGCGGCATAGTTGCAGAGAACAACCATGTGCTTTTTTCGTCTGGAGTATCTGATAAAATAGATACGATGTCATCATAGAATCCCATGTTTAACATCTCATCTGCCTCATCAAGAATACAGTAATCTATATTTTTAATGTTAACTAAACCTCTGTTAATCATGTCTTGCATTCTCCCCGGAGTAGCCACAATAATTTGTGCTCCTCTTTTAATCTCTCTGGCTTGCTCTGTAATACTAGCTCCGCCGTAAACTGCTACCACATTAATACCTTTTTCGTATTTTGAGTAGTTTTTAAGTTCGTTGGTAATCTGTAAACAAAGTTCTCGTGTTGGCGATAAAACTAATGCTTGTGTGTTTCTATTGTCAGCATCAATTTTTTGAATTAGCGGAAAACCGAAAGCTGCCGTTTTCCCTGTCCCTGTTTGAGCCAACGCAACCATATCTGTGTCTTTTTCCAATAATAGGGGAATCGCCTTTTCCTGTACCTCTGACGGATTTTCAAATCCTAGATCTAAAATCGCCTTCAGTAACGATTCATTCAATCCTAATTGTTCAAATTTATTCATATATGTATTTAAAATAGGGTGCAAAATTACAGCTAATTATTCAGATAAACTAATGCAATTTCAAGAATTATGTATTTGTTATGATTTGATTATCAAAAAGTTACGATTTTTGTAAAATGATTTTTAGTAAGAAATCGATAATTTGTTGAAAAAACACGTCTGAAAATGTAAAATTTAAACCTTAAAATGTTGTATTTGAAACAATTATTTTGTGGTGCTCAGAAAATCAATTAGTTGCTGAACTGCTTTTCCACGATGTCCAATTTTATTTTTTACTTCCAAAGGCAATTCGGCAAAGGTTTCGCTGTAATTTTCTGGTTTAAAAATCGGATCATATCCAAAGCCATTTGTTCCTGTTTTTTCTAATGTAATATTTCCTTTAGCGATTCCAGTAAATAAATATTGTTTTCCTTCAAGGTTTAATGTAATAACGGTCTTGAACTGGGCGCTGCGATCTTCTTTGTTTTTTAAGGCATCAAGAAGTTTGTTCATATTATCATCAGCGTTTTTTTGTTCGCCTGCATATCTAGCAGAATAAACTCCAGGTTCGCCGTTTAGTGCAGAAACTTCCAAACCCGTATCATCTGCAAAACAATCATATCCGTACTTTTGAGTGACATAATCGGCTTTTAAAATCGCGTTTCCTTCAATTGTTTCAGCAGTTTCAGGAATATCTTCCAAACAATTAATATCTTCCAAACTCAATATTTTAATATTTTCAGGAAGCATACTTTGAATTTCTGCAATTTTATTTTTGTTGTTTGAAGCGAAAACGAGTTTCATAGAATAATGTGTTTAAATGATTTCAACACAAATTTAGAATTCTTATATTTGATAGAGCGTCAAAAATAAAATTAAATGCAATTATCCGTACTTTATAAAAAAATAATGCCATTTGTAAAGCCTTACAGAAAAATGGTAATTGCTACTTTACTGCTAACATTTATTGGTTCATTTGCGGCACAAGTCAACGCTTTAATCTTAAAATATACTGTCGATACAATTAATAATCTAATGGTTGCGCACGAACCGCTTTCTAAAGGATTTCATTTGCTCGGTATAATCAGTATTGTTTTATTGACGAAGGAATTGGTTAATTCGGTCGTGCAATTTGGGCAAAAATTTTATGGCGAAAAACTGCGTATTTTTATAACTCGCGATATTTCTCAAACCATTGTAGAAAAAATTCTTAGCTATAGAATGGAGTTTTATACTTCTGATGAAAATGAAAGCGGAAAACTCCAAACCAGAATCGATGCCGGAATCAGCAGTTTAACACGATTGGTTCAGAACTTCTTTATTGATATATTTCCCTTATTTGCAAATGCTTTTGTAGCGTTAGTAATAATGTTTTATGCAAATGTATATGTAGGTTTAGTCAGTTTGTGTATTATTCCGATTTACTTTTACATCAGTCAGTTGCAAGCCACTAAATTGAGCGGATTCAGAAGAAGAATGCGTAATTATCGCGAAACAAAAAATAACGGAATTATAAGTTTAATCGAATCAATAACCGTTATTAAATCTTTTGTTCGTGAACCTTCTGAAGCAGATCGTCATCAAAAGATTCAGTTTGAAATGACTGAAAATCAGTTGGCAACCAGAAAAACTAGTTTTATTTTTGAAAGCATTAAAAGTTTTGTCGAACAAATAGGAGTCGTGATTATCATCATTTTGACAGCCTATTTTGTATTGAATAATCAAATGACAATTGGTGCAATTATGTTTCATATTATGTTGTTTAATAATGTTTCGGCGCCAATTCGACAATTGCACCGAATTTACGATGAGATAAATGATGCATTAATTTATTCTGAAGGATTCTTCGATATTTTAGAATCTGACAATGAAATTGAAACTAGCGGCGATTATATTCCTGAGAAAATCGTCGGATTGATCGAAGTTAAAAATGTAGATTTTGTATATCCAAACGGTACAAAAGCACTTTATGATATTAATTTTACAGTAAAACCAAACGAAACTACAGCTTTAGTCGGATTGAGTGGTGCAGGAAAAAGCACGATTATTAATCTTTTGGATAAATTTTATCTTCCTTCTTCGGGAAAAATTTGTTTGGATGGAGTTGATTTAATGGATTATAACACCGATTTCCTTCGTAAAAATATCGGATTGGTTTTACAGAAGAATCATATTTTTAAAGGCACAATTGCTGAAAATATTTTATACGGAAATCCAGAAGCTTCACAAGAAGAAGTTATAGAAGCAGCAAAACAAGCTTACATTCATGAACAAGTAATGCAATTGCCAAAAGGTTACGATTCTGATGCGCATTTACTTTCTGGTGGTCAACAGCAGCGCATTGCAATTGCCAGACTTTTTCTTAAAAATCCGCCAATAATTTTTCTTGATGAACCAACGGCGAGTTTAGACGCAATTGCGACAGAGCAAATTAAAAAGTCTTTAGATGCTATTAAAAAAGACAGAACTGTGATTATTATTTCGCACAGTATTTCTCAAATTGTTGATGCTGCAAATATTGTTGTTTTAGAAAAAGGCAAATGCGTCGAAAAAGGAACACACGACGAATTGTTTGATAATAAAGGAGCATATTATCAAATATTTATGGCAATGGCAAACAGTTTAAATATTGATAAAATTACGCAGACTTTCGATTGAAAATTTTTAAAGTAATTTTTTCTAGAATGAAAGCAGAAAAAGCACCAAAAGTATAAGCTAGAATATCCGACCATAAAAATCCTTGTCCTAAAACATACCTTCCAAAAAGTGTTTTTCTAAGTTCAATAATCCATTCGGCTTGGTACAATTGAAGAAATTCAATAGCGTAACAAATTAGAAGAGAAAGCAGAAATATCAAAATTGCTTTTTTGGATGGAAGAAAAATTCGAACCAAAAAATAAATCATTACAGCGTAAAGAAAATCTCCAATATATAAAGGAATAAATGAAATTTTTCTGGAAAGAATTCCTAGAATTATAATGCTTAAAAAAACGAAGAAATAATAGATTCTGGATTTGTTCAAGTTTAGGATGGTTTTAGTTAAAGCAAATTTATATAAATGTTTTTGTTTTTTTGTTTAAGAAAGTTTGTCATTCCGAGGAACGAGGAATCTCCACGAGAAACTCGACAAAGATTGGCGATTTTAATTATAGAGCTTCTTACGGAGATTCCTCGTTCCTCGGAATGACAAGATTGTAAAGAAAAAAAGTACCCGAATTGTACATTTTAAGGTAGCCAAAAATACAAAATCAAAATACATTTACTTTATTTCATAAATTTATCAGTTCAATTAACTATCTATCAAAATAACCACATGAAGGCAAAATTTTTTACCCTGATTACGGCTTTAGTTTTTTTAGGAAACCAAGGCTATTCTCAAAAAGACAATTCGTTTAATATTAAAAAGCAACTGGATTACTGTGCAGAACAAGCTTCAAAAACTTTAAAAGTAATTCCAAACGACGGAACTTCTCCACGAACTGTCCCAAATGGAAGCAGCGAATGGAAATTTGTTGGTTATAAAGATTGGACAAGCGGATTTTGGCCTGGAGAATTATGGTTTTTGTATGAAGCAACAAAAGATAAAAAATGGGAAAAAGAAGCGGATAAATTCAGTCGTTTTTTAACGCCTTTGTCAGTTAGCAAAGCTGGAGATCACGATTTAGGTTTTCAGGTTTTCAATAGTTTCGGAAACGGATATCGATTGACAAAAAATCCAGAATACAAGGAAATTATTCTAAAAACTGCCGATACTTTGGCAACGCTTTTTAATCCGAAAGTGGGAACAATTCAATCTTGGCCTCACAACAAAATGGGCGGTCATAATACAATTATCGACAATATGATGAATTTGGAACTTTTGTTTTGGGCTTCAAAAAATGGCGGAAATAAAAAGTTATATGATATTGCTGTCAAGCATGCCGAAACCACAATGGTAAATCATTTTAGGTCAGATAATACTTCTTATCATGTCATAATTTACGATTTCGAAACAGGTAAAAAAATAAAAGGAAGAACAGCGCAAGGTTATAGCGACGATAGTATGTGGGCGCGCGGTCAGGCTTGGGCTATCTATGGTTTTACAATGACATACAGAGAAACTAAAGATGTAAAGTTTTTAGAGTTTGCGCATAAATTGGCGAGAGTTTATTTGGATAAATTGACTACCGAAGATTTGGTTCCGTATTGGGATTTTAATGCGCCAAATATTCCAAATGAGCCTAGAGATGCTTCTGCGGCAGCAATTGTTTCTTCTGCACTTTTAGAATTAAGTTCTTATACAAAAGACAAGAATTTAAAAACAGAATATTTGACAAAAGCCAAAAAAATGATTGTTTCGCTTTCAGGTCATTATCAGAGTCACGACGTGAATTCGGCATTTTTATTGCATTCAACGGGACATAAACCAGTAGGAAGTGAGATCGATTGTTCTATAAATTACGCAGATTATTACTATCTTGAGGCATTATTAAGACTTCAAAAATTAAAATAGTAAATTATGATCAAGAAAATAAGCCAAATAATCTGTGCACTTTTGATAGTATTAACAGTTGTAAGCTGTAAAAATACTAAACAGAAACTTCAGGAATACGTTGTTACATACAACAAAACTATTGCTCCAAGTTTTAGAGCTGAAAATGTAACCCTTACTACGGCAAGAGGTTATATTAATGATGATAAAATTGAATTGCGTTTTGAAACTGATTTAGAACAAAATGAAACTAATAAAACGGCATCAGCTATATCTTTTCCGAAATTAATTAAATTGATGATTGATAAAGATGAAATCCCAAGACAATTAATTGAAGAAGGAGTTCAATTTGACGTTTATTTTCTAGCTGATGATAATACTGTTTTTGATAAAGAAGTTTTAACTGGTGAATCTCTAAAAGATTTTTTGAAATAATAAATCAGAATTCTTAAAAAAATAAATCATTTTAATTCTTACATATTAAAGTCTATTTAAGTTTAGTTTAAAGAGACTTTTTGTTTATATAGTTCGAAGTTAAATATAAAATCAATCTTTTTATTCTTACAAATAATTACTTTTGTTTTAGTTAATTGATTTGTATTCAAATAATTATGAACTAGTTTTTTACGATTGAATGTTGTTTTTATGTTATAAATTAATTATGTTTGAGTTAAAAAATAACTATAAAACCAATAATTTATGAAAAAAATTACCCAAATCGCATTTGTTTTACTGTTTGCTTTGTTTTTTATCAGCTGTAAAAATACCAAGCAAAAAATTCAAGAACATGTTAGTACTTACAATACCACATCTTCTATAAAAGGAAATGGAATTACGAGTACAACAGCAAAAGCTTTTCTAAATGATAATAAAATTGAAATTAGAATTGAAACGAATTTAGAAGAAAACGATGCAAACAAATTAGCCTACAAAGAGTCGTTTCCAGATTTATTGAAAGAAATGATTAAAAACGATCAGATTTCGTCTTCACTTGTTGCAGAAGGAGTAAAGTTTGATGTTTATTTCTTAGCTTATAATAATGCTATTTTAGCTCAAAAATTAGTTGGTTCAGAAGAATTGGCAGAATTGGAAGGAGCAACACAGCAAAATAAAGAAACAGCAAAATTGTAATAGAAAAATAGATTTAAAAGAAAAAGCCTCTTATTTTAAGAGGCTTTTTTGTTTATGAGAATTGCGTAACGTTTTTCAGATTATCAGGGAAATACTGATCAGATAAATTGGCAAATTCGTCGCCACGCATAAAGATATTAATATCGACGTCTGCAAAACTGCTTTTTCCTGCTGCCGCTAAAAGTTCATTTGCCGAGTGAAGTGTATTTTTATGGAAATGATACACTCGATCTGATTTGTCTGTAACAACCAAACCTTTCATCAGCATTTTATTTTGAGTCGCAACTCCAGTTGGGCATTCGTTATTATGACAACGCAAGGCTTGAATACAGCCTAGAGAAAACATAAATCCTCTAGCGCTGTTGCACATATCGGCACCCAACGCAATGGCATGTAAAATAGAATATCCAGAAATAATTTTTCCGCTTCCAATAATGCGCATTTTGTCACGAATACCTAAACGAACCAAAGTTTTGTTTACGAAAATTAAAGCGGGTTCAAATGGCATTCCAACTCCGTCAGCAAATTCTAATGGCGCAGCTCCAGTTCCGCCTTCAGCACCGTCAATGGTAATGAAATCCGGATAGATGTCTTCTGCGATCATTTCTTGACAAATGGCTTCAAATTCGGCAGTATTTCCAATACACAATTTAAATCCGATTGGTTTTCCGTTAGAAAGATTACGCAATTGTTTTATAAAATGAATTAATCCTTTAGAATCAGAAAAAGCATGATGACCTGGAGGAGAAAGAATCATTGTATGCGGTTGTACACCTCTAATTTTAGCAATCTGTTCTGTGTTTTTCGCAGCTGGCAAAACACCTCCGTGACCAGGTTTTGCGCCTTGAGAAAGTTTAATCTCAATCATTTTTACATTTGGAAGATTTGCTTTTTGGGCAAAATTTTCTGGACTGAAATTTCCTTCTGCATCACGGCATCCAAAATATCCAGTTCCAATTTGCCACGTAATATCTCCGCCGCCAACAAGGTGAAATTCTGTCAAACCACCTTCACCAGTATTTTGGTAAAAGTTTCCTTTTTTAGCACCAATATTAATCGCGCGAACGGCATGTTCACTTAACGAACCAAAACTCATCGCCGAAACATTAAATAAAGAAGCAGAGTAAGGTTGTTTGCAATCTTTTCCGCCAACTAAAACGCGCGGTAATTCTTCATTCACTTTTGCTGGAAAAATAGAATGTTTAATTCCTTCGTAGTTTTCTGTATTTAAGTTTAATTGCGTTCCAAAAGGCGTGCTTGAATCAATATTTTTGGCTCTTTGATACACTAAAGAACGCTGATTTCTAGAAAAAGGTTTTCCGTCTGTAGATCTTTCAATAAAATATTGTTGAATTTCAGGCGCAATCATTTCAAATAAATATCTGAAATAACCCAAAACCGGGAAGTTTCTTAAAATAGCATGTTTCTTTTGCGAAGCATTATAAGCTCCAACAATCAACAAAATTGGAATAGCAAAAACGAGTAAATAAGCTCGTCCGGTGTAATAATAAATTGCAAGAACAATTAGAAACAATAAGAATCCGTAAATAAAGAATTTTTTTCTCATGTTTTTAAAAAATTAAATAGGTAATAAATGCGATAATTAGTTGAATCTTAAGCGTACATAAACGTGTTTGATTCCTTTTTTGTCCGACTCTCTTTCATCAATCTCTAGAATATCAGTTAACGATTTCAGCATTGGCGTAAGTTTAGAATAACCATAATTTCGAGGGTCAAATTCAGGTTTTTTCTTTACAATCAAATTGCCGACATCTCCAAGAAATGCCCAACCGTCATCATCTTCAATGTCTTCAATTGTAGCTTCAATAAGTTCGATAGTTTGTTTGTCAACTTTATGAAGCGCTTTTTCAGCAGGTTTTTCAATTGGTTTTTTGGTATCGGCCGCAGCGACTGTTTTTGGTTTTTTCTTTTGAGTTGCTCCATCCAAAACTTCAATATAAATAAATCGGTCGCAGGCAACGATAAACGAATTTGGTGTTTTCTTTTCACCTATTCCAATCACTTTCATTCCAGATTCGCGAAGCCTAATCGCAAGACGGGTAAAATCACTATCGCTAGAAACGATACAAAATCCGTCTAATTTTCCAGAATAAAGCAAATCCATTGCATCAATAATCAGCGCTGAATCTGAAGAATTTTTTCCAACCGTATAACTATATTGTTGAATAGGAGTGATAGCATGTTCTAATAAAACACCTTTCCAGCCATTTGAATTTGGTTTAGTCCAATCGGCATAAATCCTTTTCGTAGTTGGTGTTCCAAATTTTGCAATTTCTTCCATCATACCTTTTACATTGCTGTACGGTACATTGTCTGCATCAATAAGAACTGCCAGTTTTAAATCTTTTGAATTGCTTAAAGGCATTATTTTAATATTAAAAATTAAATACTCTCAAAGTTAAAATTTAAATTGGTTTTTATAAGAATTGAATGATGAATAAGTCATTTCAATGGCACTAATTATTTTGATTATAAATAAGGAATTTCAACTTTAAAATTAATTAAAGATAAATTTGTCTTTTATGCAAAAGCTCTATATCTTTGTAGGGAATTAATAAAAGATCTATGTTTTCAAAAGCGTGTGAATACGGAATAAGAGCTTCAATATTTATTGCAACCAAATCTTCTAAAGGGATAAGAGTTGGAATAAAAGATGTCGCAAAAGAAATAGATTCGCCAGAACCGTTTACTGCGAAGATCATGCAGATTTTGACTAAAAACGGAATTATACATTCTGCAAAAGGAGTGGGAGGCGGTTTTGAAGTTTCTAATGAAGCGGTAAAAAACATAAAGTTAATTCAGATTGTAGATGCAATTGACGGAAATAAAATTTATAGTGGGTGCGGAATTGGACTTAAAGAATGTTCAGAACAGCATCCGTGTCCTGTGCATCACGAATTTAAAAAAATTAGAAGTTTACTTTTAGAAATGCTAACCAAAACAACTTTAGAACAACTGGCAACAGATGTAAAATCGGGCGATTTCTTTCTAAAAACATTAAACATAAACGATTAATATTTAATAAATTATTTTAAAATGAATACAAAAACCAAATTTTCAATACTAGTCCTAATGGGATTTTTAGCAGTTACTTCTTGCGGTAAAAAAGAAACGGCGCCTGCAGATCAAACAGAAACTACCGAACCTTCTACAGAAGGAGAAGCAGCGCCAGTAACATCAACTGAAGAAAATGTATTAGTTATTGAAGGAAACGACCAAATGCAGTTTAATACAAACGAATTGAGAGCTGTTGCTGGAAAACCAATTAAATTGACTTTGAAACACGTTGGACAAATTCCAAAAGAAGCAATGGGACATAATTTAGTGATTTTGCAAGAAGGAACAGATCAGTCTGCTTTTGCTTTAAAAGCGAACGATGCTAAAGCAACTGATTATATTCCAGCATCTGAAAAAGCTTCAATTATCGCTCACACTAAATTATTAGGAGGCGGAGAAGAAGATACAATCGAATTTACAATTGATAAAAAAGGATCTTATCCATTTATTTGTTCTTTCCCTGGTCACGTGGCTATGATGAAAGGTGTATTAATTGTTGAGTAAATAACATAAACTCCAAATGCTAAAATAGGTTTGGAGTTTTTTTAAAAACTAATAAAAGACAAATCTGTCTTTTATTTAAAATTTCCCCCAAGAGAAATGAAAAGAGAAAAAAAATTATGGATAGTATTTGCATTGGTAATGAGTATTTCATTTGCCGTGCTTGGTTATTATGGTTATGAAATCTATCAGCAGGCACCGCCAGTCCCTAAAGAAATTATAACCGATTCTGGTAAAGTTGTTTTCAGCGAAAGCGAAATTAAAGACGGACAAAATATTTGGCAGAGTATAGGAGGTCAGGAAGTCGGATCGATCTGGGGGCACGGCGCCTATGTTGCTCCAGATTGGACTGCAGATTGGCTGCATAGAGAAGCTGTTTTTATATTGAATATCTATGCTCAAAAAGATTTTGATAAAAAGTATGAGGAATTGGATGCTGAAAAACAATCGGCTTTAAAAATTCGATTGCAGAAAGATTTGAGAACCAATCGTTATAATTCAGAAACAGGAATTCTTACCATTTCTGAAAACCGTTTGGCAGCGATTGAAAATTTAAGTGAATATTATAAAGGTCTTTTTACGAATGATCCGAAGTTCGATAAATTGAGAGAAGAATACGCGATTCCGAAAAATTCAATAAAAGATGTAGAAAGAATGCATAAAATGAATGCATTTTTCTTCTGGGCAACTTGGGCAACGGTTACAAATCGTCCTAATGCTGATATTTCATATACACATAATTGGCCTTCAGATGAATTGGTTGGAAATACTGCCACAACAGAACTTTTGGCTTGGTCTGGAGTAAGTATTATTTTATTGATTTTGAGTGTTGGAATTTTAGTTTTTTATCATGCAAAATCGGCTGAAGAAGAAGAATTTCCGCTTCCAAAAGAAGATCCAATTATTAAGCAAGGCAAAACGAAATCAATGGGATTGGTAACCAAATATTTCTGGGTTGTAAGTTTATTGATGGTTTTGCAAATGGTTTTCGGAATCATAACAGCGCATTATGGAGTGGAAGGAAATGGTTTGTATGGAATTCCGATTGATCAGATTCTGCCTTATGCCGTAACAAGAACTTGGCACACACAATTGGCTATTTTTTGGATTGCAACAGCTTGGCTTGCAACGGGATTATATATTGCTCCGGCAGTTTCGGGTAAAGATCCTAAATTTCAGTGTTTTGGAATTAACTTTTTGTTTGTCGCTTTATTAATTATTGTTTTGGGTTCAATGGCAGGACAATGGTTTGGTGTAATGCAGAAACTGAATTTAGTTCAAAACTTCTGGTTTGGACATCAAGGTTACGAATATGTTGATTTGGGACGTTTCTGGCAGATTTTTCTTTTAGTTGGATTGTTTTTATGGTTGGCTTTAATGATTCGCCCGTTACTTCCAGTTTTAAAGAAAAAAACAGAAGAAAAAAACTTAATCATTTTGTTCTTAGTTTCTTGTACTGCAATTGCAATGTTTTACGGAGCAGGATTAATGTGGGGAAGACAAACCAATTTAGCAATTGCAGAATATTGGAGATGGTGGGTTGTTCACCTTTGGGTTGAAGGTTTCTTCGAAGTATTTGCAACTGTTGTAATTGCGTTCTTATTCGTTCGTTTAGGATTATTGAAAACGAAAACAGCGACTTTAAATGTATTGTTCGCAACAATTATTTTTATGGCTGGAGGAATTTTAGGAACATTTCATCACTTATATTTCTCAGGAACTCCAACGGCAATTATGGCTTTGGGAGCGACATTTAGCGCTTTAGAAGTAGTTCCGCTGACTTTAATCGGATTTGAAGCGTATCAAAACTATAAAATCTCAAAATCTACACAATGGATTGCAGACTACAAATGGCCGATTTATTTTATGATTTCGGTTGCTTTTTGGAATTTCCTCGGCGCTGGAATTTTCGGATTCATTATTAATCCGCCAATCGCACTTTATTATGTACAAGGTTTAAATACAACGCCTTTACACGGACATACCGCATTGTTTGGAGTTTATGGAATGCTTGGAATTGGCTTAGTTTTATTTGTATTGAGAAGTTTATACCGAAATGTAAGCTGGAACAATAAGTTGCTCAAAATCACTTTTTGGTCGCTAAATATTGGTTTATTTCTAATGGCAATCTTAAGTCTTCTTCCAATTGGAGTTTGGCAAGCAATTGAAAGCATCAATCATGGAATGTGGTACGCACGTTCATCAGAATTAATGCAACAGCCAGAAATGATTACGCTGAAATGGCTTCGTGCTATTGGAGATTCAATCTTCGGAATAGGGTTTATTACAATGGCTTGGTTTGTATTTGAACTGACATTAAAAAACAAAAAATAAAAACATATTTAAAATTAATTATCATGGAAAATTTAAAAAACAAAACAATAGGATCTTTCGTTGCTGAAGATTTTAGAACAGCAGCAGTTTTTTCTAAATACAGAATAGATTTTTGCTGTAAAGGAAACCGAACAGTAACGGAAGTTTGCGAAAAACAAAATATTGATACCGATACTTTATTAGAAAATGTGCTTCAAGTTGCACAATCTGAAAACAATGGAAGTATCGATTTTAATTCTTGGCCTTTAGATTTATTGGCAGATTATATCGAAAAAACACATCATCGTTATGTGGAAGAAAAAACAAACGTTTTGCTTCCGTTTTTAGACAAATTGTGCAAAGTTCACGGGGCAAATCATCCTGAATTATTTAGAATAAATGAATTATTTATTGGTTGTGCGGGTGAATTATCGCAACACATGAAAAAAGAAGAATTGATTTTGTTTCCATTTGTAAAAAGAATGGTGAAAACTAAAGACACAGACGGAATTTTACATCAACCTTCTTTCGGAACCGTTTCAAATCCGATTGCGATGATGATGCATGAACACGATAATGAAGGAGAACGTTTTAGAGCAATTGCAGAATTGACTAATAATTACACTCCGCCAGCAGATGCTTGTACAACTTACAGAGTAACTTTTGCAATGTTGAAAGAGTTTGAGGCAGATTTGCACAAACACATTCATTTGGAAAATAATATTTTATTTCCAAAAGCGGTTGTTTTAGAAAAAGACTTTGTTGAAGTAGAATAAAGGTTAATTTTAATAGTTAGAAAAGCACCGATAAAATATCTAAACATGATAATTATCGGTGTTTTTGTTTTAAACCATATAAGCCATATAAGTCCATTTTAGCCAAGCTTATAATTTCTTATATTACTTATATGGTTTAATAATTTTTATAGATTTAAAAATTTATCATTTATGAATTCTCAAAAAACTTGGATACTCTGTTGTTTTTTAAATTTTCTGATTGCCTGCGTTTTCGGATTATTAATGCGGTTTATGTATCTCTTTCCTTTAGATTTTCTGAATTATAGTTTTCTCCTTCATGCGCATTCGCATGTTGCCATGTTGGGCTGGATTTATATGATCGTTTACGTTTTGATAGTTCATTTTTTTATTCCGAAAGAAAAAAGCCAGAAACCAATATATAACCGTTTGTTTTGGCTAACCGAATTTTCAGTAATCGGAATGGTGATTGCTTTTCCTATTCAAGGTTATGCTTTGTTTTCGATTATCTTTTCAACAACGCATATTTTGCTGAGTTATATTTTTTGCCGTTTATTTTGGAAAGATTGTGCAAGAGATCAATCTCCATCGCAAAGACTTTTATTGGTTTCGGTTTTATTTATGATTTTATCGACTTTTGGAGTTTGGTGCCTTGGACCAGCTGTAAGTACATTAGGAAAACAAAGTGCGATTTATCAAATTGCGATTCAGTTTTTTCTTCATTTTCAATTTAATGGCTGGTTTATATTAGCGATTTTGGCTTTGTTTTTAAAACAATTTTATAATAAAATTGATGAGGTAAAATTTAAGAATTTTTACTTTTTAATGATTATTGCTACATTCCTAACTCTTGCTTTTCCAGTTCGTTGGTTCGTGGAAAATAATGTTTTGAACTACATTAATATTTTAGGAGTTTTGATTCAATTATCAGCTTTTATTTATTTCTATAAAATGCTAAAACTTCAAATTAATCATTTTAAAAGTAGTTTAGATCAAATAACGAAGATAGTTTATGGTTTAGCATTATGTTCTTTTTTTTTGAAAGTTGGAATTCAATTGCTGACGATTTTTCCAAATTTAGCTGAGGTTTCGCATCAAATTCGAAACTTTGTAATCGGCTTTATTCATTTAACGACTTTAGGAATTATAACCGGATTTTTGTTAGGGATTTTGCTTCAGAATAAAATACTTTCTGCTGATTCTAAAACATTAAAAATCGGATTGAAGTGTTTTATTTTTGGATATATTTCGACGGAAATTTTATTGTTTTTGCAAGGCTGGTTTTTGTTTTTTGGGGAAGGAAGTATTCCAGGATATTTTCAAAGTATTTTGATTTTTAGTGTTCTTTTAGTTTTTGGTTTGGTTTTAATGATGAGTTCAATAATTAAACGAAATTGATATTGCCATAGGTAAATAAATCCCAGCGGGACGGAATATTTATAGCAGCGGGATGATATATTGTAAAGCTTCGGAGAAGCAAAATATTTATAGAAAACGTTTGACGAAGATAAAAAGCTCCAGCGGAGCGATATATTAATAGAATCATATTAGGAATATAATTTGCTAACCTGATAAATATTTCGCTCCGCTGGAGCTTTACATAAAAACGCATAAAATTTTGCTATAAATATTTCGCTTCTCGGAAGCTTAACTTAGCTTTTGATATAAATAAAAAACAAGAGCCGATTTCTGCCTAAAATCGTACTCTTGCTTCTTACTAATTTAACCTATTTATCTATGAATTTTTTATTTTAAACGCATATAAACATAGATTTTCTGAACGCAAAAAGGCGTTTCACTTGCATCAATGAATCCCGAGGCTTCGGGACTATGTGTTAAAAATCTATGTTTCTATGTGCTTAAAAATTGTGTCTATATCTTTCCTGCTTCCAAATTTATTGTTTCTATTGTTTTTTCATTATTTACACCCAAACCTTCCTGCTGAAAAACTAATTCTCCTTCTGGATTAAAAACGCTAATAATGTTAGAATGCGAAAAATCTATCGGAGAAATTTGTTTATAATTCACTGCCAAAACTGCTGCAAATTCTCTTGTATTTTCTTCTGTTGAACGAAGGAAAATCCACGGATCTTGATTCATTTTATTTTCAATGGCGAATGATTTTAATCTTTCCGGCGTATCCGTTTTTGGATCTATACTGACTAAAATTAATTTTACATGTTGTTTCGTGTTTTTCTCCAATTTTGATTCAATATCGCGCATATCGGCAACCAATCTTGGACAAGCCGATTTACAGCTCGTGTAAATCATCACCATTACTAAAACATTGCCTCTTAGACTTTTTAATTCAATATCTTTTCCGTTTTGATTTGTCCATTTAGAAGGAAGATTATAAATCGATAAATCGCTGATTTCTTTTTTTGATTCAGCTTTAACTTCTTTTTTATCAGATTCTTTACAACTGTAAAGAGTAAATAAAAGGATATAAACAATTGCTATTTTTTTCATTGTAAACTAATTTAAATTAGATTTTTGGTTTTGTTGTACTGGCGCATCTAAAGCCAAGATTTCGCGTAGAATATTGTGCTTTTAAGCTTCCGCGGAAAGCGTATCGCATAAAAGCAGCATAATCCATTAAATCTGTTGCGTTTACAGATCCGCTTCCGCAGAAGAGATTTTTATCGGTGCTTTTATCTTTTCTGGATTCACCCGATAAAAAGATGCTGTTAAAATCAGAAGTCCATTCCCAAACTAAACCGTGCATATCGAAAACGCCCCAATAATTTTTGAACGTTTTGCCAATTTCATTTTCGTATGTTCTAGATTTCTCATACCAAGACAAAATGTATTGGTTGAATTCTTTTTTGGTTCTAGCGTCAATTTTTTTAGTGTCAGCCATTGCCACATATTCCCATTCATCCATCGTTGCTAAACGTTTTCCTTCGCATTCGCAATATTTTTTAGCAGCAAACCAAGAAATGCCTGTGACTGGAGAATTTGGTTTTGCATTTCCAAAATCAAAATCAGTTTTCCAATAAGAGAGATAACTTTTATCGGCAAAAATTCCTTTAATTTTTGATTTTTGGTAAGAAGGATTTTTTTTGACAAATTCTAAAAACTTTCTATTTGTTACAGGATAAACGTCCATGTAGAATGATTTTACTTCGACAGGTTTTTTAGAAACGGCTCCATAAAGAGGGACAAAAGATCCCTCTTTTATGAAAACCATTTCTGTTTCCTGTGCATTCATGACACTAGTAAACACAGAGAAAAAGACAATTAAAAGAATGAAAATTAATTTTTTCATGCTGCTAGTTTTGCTGTTATCTTAGCGTTTTTACCATTTCTGGCGTTATTTCTGTTTTGTTATTGCCCCAACTGCTGTAAATGTAGGTCAGCACATTTGCGATTTCATCATCAGATAAGTTTTGTGCAGGCATAACATTGTTATATTTTTTGCCGTTAACAGTTACTTCTCCAGTTAAACCGTGTAAAATTGTTTTAATGGCACGTTTCGAATCGGCATTCAAATAATCTGATTTTGCCAAAGGAGGAAAAGTATTCGGAATTCCTTGTCCTTCAGATTGGTGACACGCAAAACAAGTCGTTCCGAAAATTTCTTTACCAATTTTAACTTTTTCGGCAATAGTTCTTTTTGGAGTTTCAGTTTTAACTGCAGAAGTTCCAGGCATTTTCTGAATTGTTCCTCCTTCAGGCAAATAAATGCCTTCTTGAATTGTTCCAGAATAAATGTTTTTGTTTTCTTTTCCTTCTACTTTCAGCATTCCCAAAGCACCTTTGTTAAAAGCTCTGAAAATAGAGTGGTCAACCAAAATGAAAGTTCCAGGAGTTTCGACTTTAAAATCTACAATTGCAGCACCACCAGCAGGAATTAAAGTAGTTTGCACATTTTTATTGATTGTGCTTCCACCTTCAATATGAACACTATCAAATATTTCTCCGATGACGTGGAAAGAAGAAACTAGATTTGGTCCGCCATTCCCAACAAACAAACGAACGGTTTCGCCCACTTTTGCATTCAATTCATTTCCGTTTGTAAGAGATCCAACTTTTCCATTAAAAACAACATAATCAGGTGTTTCTTTTACCGCTTTATTCATATCAAATGGCTGTAAACCTTTTGCTCCATATTCACCTTGAGTGTAAAAATCTCCTTGCATAACGTAGTATTCTTTATCAACAGGAGGAAGTCCGCCTTCAGGTTCAACCAAAATCAAACCATACATACCGTTCGCAATGTGCATTCCCACAGGAGCTGTAGCACAATGATATACATACAATCCAGGATTGATAACTTTAAAACTGAATACTTTTTCGTGTCCAGGAGCCACAAGAGAAGAAGTTGCTCCACCTCCCGGACCTGTTACAGCATGTAAATCAATATTATGTGGTAATTTATTATCAGGATGATTTTTTAAGTGAAATTCAACTTCATCACCAACACGAGTTCTGATAAAACTTCCCGGAACAGAACCTCCAAATGTCCAATACGTATATTTTACGCCATCAGTCATTGTGCCTTCTTGCTCTTTAATTTCCATGTTAAGTTTCAATTTCATGGCCGTTCTGTTTCCAACTGGTTTTGGAACATGAGGCGGTGAAGTAAGCTCGGCTTCCATTTCGCCTTCAGTCATAATGTCTGCATAATTTTTAGCTTCTTCTTTTTTGCAACTGCCTAATAAGAGAAGTATAAAAAACGAACACAACAGCATGTTCATTTTTGTCCAAATTTTGTTATTCCTTTTCATAATTACTTGGTTTTGTTTTCATATATTTATAGATCAAAAATAAAAGACTATTTTATCTTTTATTATGATAAAAATCATGTTTGAAGAAAATTGGAGCGTAATTTTGGAGATTTTTTTAAAAATGAACTAAAGTTAAATCTTGTTAAAATTTTTATGTAGAATATTTTTTAAGAAAAATAAATGAGTGTCTGAATTTTAGAAGAATAATGATTATTTTTGCTCGCTGATTAAGTAAAAAAAATTACTACAATATATTATGGTAAAAGATTTATTCGAAAGAATTCAGGACAATAAAGGACCTTTAGGAAAATGGGCTTCTCAAGCAGAAGGTTATTATGTTTTCCCAAAGTTAGAAGGAGAGTTGGGTCCTAGAATGACTTTTCACGGAAAAAATATTTTAAACTGGAGTTTAAATGATTATTTAGGTTTAGCAAATCATCCAGAAGTTCGTCAGGCAGATACAGATGCAGCAATTCAATTTGGTGCGGCTTATCCGATGGGAGCTCGTATGATGTCTGGACACACTACGTACCACGAACAATTAGAAAATGAATTGGCTGATTTCGTAATGAAAGAATCTGCTTATTTATTGAATTTTGGTTACCAAGGAATGGTGTCTATTATTGACGCTTTGGTTACTAAAAATGATATTATTGTTTATGATGTAGATTCACATGCTTGTATCATTGATGGTGTTCGTTTGCACATGGGTAAACGTTTCACATACAAACACAATGATTTGGAAAGTATGGAGAAAAACTTGCAGCGTGCTACTAAAATGGCTGAGGAAACTGGCGGTGGTATTTTATTTATCACTGAAGGTGTTTTCGGAATGCGCGGTCAACAAGGAAAATTAAAAGAAATTGTTGCTTTAAAACAAAAATACAATTTCCGTTTATTAGTAGATGACGCTCACGGTTTTGGTACACTTGGTAAAACGGGTGCTGGAGCAGGTGAGGAGCAGGGAGTTCAAGCAGATATCGATGTTTACTTCTCTACTTTTGCAAAATCTATGGCTAATATCGGTGCTTTTGTAGCAGCAGATAAATCGGTTATTGATTATTTAAAATACAATTTGCGTTCTCAAATGTTTGCAAAAGCATTACCAATGATTCAAACAATTGGTTCTTTGAAACGTTTAGAATTATTACGTAAATCTTCTGAAATTAAAGATAAACTTTGGGAAAATGTAAACGCATTACAAAGTGGTCTTAAAGAAAAAGGATTTAATATTGGAGATACAAATACTTGTATTACACCAGTTTACTTAGAAGGAAGTATTCCTGAAGCAATGGTAATGGTAAACGATTTAAGAGAAAACTACGGTATTTTCCTTTCTATCGTTGTGTATCCAGTTATTCCAAAAGGAATTATCTTGTTGAGAATGATTCCTACGGCTTCTCATACTTTAGCTGATATCGATGAAACGTTAACGGCTTTCGAAGCAATTCGTGAGAAATTGGTTAACGGGACTTATAAAGAAATTGCAGAGCGTACAACTGTTGACGTGTCGTAATTGACTTTTAAAATAAAATTCTCTAAGTGGGAATTATGTAAAAAAATCCATTCGTTATGCGAATGGATTTTTTTTATTTAGGGTAACTTTATATCATAAATCACAAAATAAAAATAAAGAATTATGAAAAAAGTACTAACACTAACAGCTGTACTTGCGTTGTCAATTTTTGCTTCTTGCAAAAAAGAAACCACAACAACAGAGCCGGTACAAATTACGCCAAGTCCACCAAAAGAGGCAGAAATAGTAGAACCTGCGGGAGACCAATGCTATACTTGGAAATCTAACGGAAGTATTATAGATATGAGTTTCAATGTCAATTCTCATCAAGAAGTAAATGGAAAACTGATTTACAATTTGGTTGGAAAAGATAAAAACGAAGGAACATTGATTGGAAACATGAAAGGCGATACTTTAGTTGCCGATTATACTTTTTCTTCTGAAGGAGTTTCATCAGTAAGAGAAGTTGTTTTTCTGCAAAAAGACGGAACTTTTATTGAAGGATACGGCGATGTTGTTACATCAAATGATAAAGTTATGTTTAAAGATAAATCTAAATTGAAATTTGATCAAAAAAATACTTTAGTAAAAGTAGATTGTAAAGTAGAGTAAATAGAGTTTTTATTTAATGAAAAATCCATTCGTTTGGGGGCGAATGGATTTTTTTATTTTTGAGATTTTAAAATTTTGTACTAGGATCTATATAAATCAATGTGCCACCCATACAACTATTTTCTCCAGTTAAAATTCCTCTGTTAAAAAGAGCATGTGCATACATTGTTAAGTCTTTGTCATCAAGATAAGAATGCCATTTTTTGTTTTTCTTTATTTTTTCAGCAAGTAGATTAAAGTTAATTTTAGATTCTAATTTCTTCAAATCATTTACTGAATAATATTTTACTCCCAAATTTGCAATTGCACTATCATTTTTAAATTCAAAATATCTTCTTTTGTTTTTTAAAGCAATTTGAGATGCTTTAAGTAATCCTTTTTCAGTATAAGGAATTTTATACTCACGATGAATTGCACCTTGCAAAAAGTTACCTTTCGTACATATCTCTCTAACTTTATTCGTATTTAAGTTTTTAATCTTAATCACTAAGAAAAATTGAAAAGTACCACCTTGGTATAGTGCCTTAGCATAATTTTTATATAAAAGATCACTTTCGTCTTTTACAAATGAAAATGAAATTATTATCAAAAGTATTACTCCAATCTTTTTCATAGTAAAAAACTGAAAACTGAGACTGCGACTGAAAACTAAACTAAAGATTCTTCAAATACGTTTTTCTCTGACAATGAATTTTCGGATCAAAATTCTTCCAAAGTAAATGAATGGCAGTATTTTCTAATAATTCTGGAGTTCTAATACAATTTTGAATTCCTTTTTCAGAAAATGTTTTATAATATTCATCAAAAATAATAGCAGTTACACCTTTATTTTGATAATCAGGATGAACTCCGATAAGGTAAAAAACAACATCTTTACTATGTTTTCTAGCTTTCAATAATTGTAAAAAACCAAAGGGGAATAACTTTCCTCTAATTTTTTGCAAAGCCTCTGTAAAACTTGGCATTACAATACTAAATGCTACTAAATTATCATCTTTATCAACTACGAACTTAATATATTCTGGATTGATAAAACTGATATATTTCTTTTTAAAATACTCTTTTTGAACATCAGAAATAGCAACAAATGATGCTAGTTTTTCGTAAGATTCATTAAACAAATCAAACATTTTGTCTACGTGAGGCATAATGTCTTTTGTCTTTGTAAAAGTTAACGATCTAAGCTCGTAACGTTTTTTAATTAAAGCCTGCGCTTTCAAAAAGAATTCAGGTTTTACATTCGAAAAAGGAAATATACTTTCTATATATTGTTTTTCAACCTGAAATCCTAATTGCTCTAAATGCGTTACATAATATGGGTGATTGTACCATGTAATCATGGTTCCAACTTGATCGTATCCTTCTGTTAAAACGCCAACTTTATCTAAATTCGAAAATCCCATTGGGCCTTCTGCATGCTCTAAATTGTGTTTTCTTCCTAATTCGAATACTTTTTCAAGAAGTGCTTTTGTAACTTCAACATCATCAATAACATCAAACCAACCAAAACGCACTTTTCGCTTATGCTGATTGTTTACTTCAGCCCAATTGATGATCGCTGTGATACGCCCAACAATTTTATTGTCTCTGTAAGCCAAATAGAAATAAGCTTCAGCATTATCAAAAGCAGGATTTTTCGTTTTATCAAAAGATTCTAATTCATCTGCAATAATTGGCGGAACCCAATACGGGCTGTCTTTGTACAGAGAAAAAGGAAATTTAATGTATTCGGTTAATTCTTTTTTGCTTTTGGCTTCTTTTATTGTAATCATTAAGCTGGTATTGAGGGTCTCTTTTTAGAGCGTTTGGTTATTTAAAATTATTCGTATTTTGCTTTTCGTTTTCTTTCTTTTTCTTGATAGTCTATGTTCTTATCATTGTCGGTATTCTTTTTGGCTTTTTCATCCGCCTTATTTGCGGCTTGCTTATTTTTGTACCAACCGTCATAACGCCATGAAACTCCAACTCCTCCGTATAATACAGATGGTGTGTTTTTAAAATTTGTACTTATAGAAGCATCAACCTGCATGTTGGCAGAAAGAAGGTAAGCCGCACCACCACGAACAATTGCATCGCTGTAAAAATCGCTTTTATAGCCTTGATTTTCAACAAAACCAGACCATTTTTCATTAAATCCGTGTGTCAAAGTTAAGACATATCCGTAACTTGGATAATCAGTTCCGATATAATCAGCAATAATATTAGTTACAAAAACCCATTTTCCGCCTCCAAATAAGTTCTGAGTAATCAAGGAAATTTTAGGAGAAATTGCGCCGTCTGGAGAAAAATAATAAGGATTCTCTGCACCAACAAAATTAGCTCCGGCAAAAACAGAAACGGCAGGAATTAATTCACGCCAATTAAAGCTATGATTGGCTTTATAGCTGTAAATGTTTGCTTCTTTTTTATTTTTGTAAGGATCATAAACCAGATATTTAGCACCAAGAACAGTTTGTCTGAAATTGTTTTTCTTATAACTCGTATAAGGCGTATCAAAATTTTCCATTTGATATTGTACATCAAGCACAAACTCCAATTGTTCTAAAAAAGCGCCATATCTAAGAGAGAAATCGGTACCAAAACCGCTAGCATCGTAATTTAGTAAATCGTGTTTTTCTTTGATGCCATAGACACCAAGTTCGGCTTGAATTACTGATTTACCAACTCCGTAAGCCGACATAGTTTCGCCTGGTCGATTGGAATTAATAACGTCAGTATATTGCGCAAAAAACAGTTGTGGAATAAAAAAAAGTACCGGGGCAAGTAAGTTTTTAATTTTGAACATAATTTTCTTTATAGGATTAAAAAGTGATAACGCATTTCAAATGTACATATTTTATTATTTATTTAAGATTCATATTTTATTTTTAAGCGATGGATTTATTAATTTTGGAAAAAATTATATAGTTATGCAAGAAGCATCATTTTCAGGTTTACTTAAAACCATCATGTGGGTTATAGCTTTTTATTACATTTTTAAATTTTTAGCTAGAATCTTTTTTCCAGTTTTGGTGAAAAAAGCTTTTGAAAAAGCAGGAGAAAATATCCAAAGACAACAGGAACAGTATAATCAATACAATCAAGGTAATAACTGGCAAAATAACAGTAACAATAGAGATGAAATAATTATTGATACTGCAAATGCTAAAAACCCGCGCGAAACCAAAAAAGTGGGAGAGTATGTTGATTACGAAGAAATAGATTAGATTTGTGCCCTGAAAATTTAGGATTCATTTTAACCCAAACCAGCCAAAATTGAAAATAATTAATAAGTTCTACGTGCACGCCCTTGTAATACTGGGCTTTATTCTTGTTTCATTAATTTATTTTTACCCTGTTCTGCAAGGAAAACAAATTTACCAATCGGATATTGCTCAATATACCGGAATGGCAAAAGAGCAAAATGACTTTAGAGCATTAGAAAAAGCAGAACCTTACTGGACAAATTCGGCTTTTGGAGGTATGCCAACGTATCAGCTTGGAGCAAATTACCCGTACGATTTTGTTGGAAAAATAGATGATGTTTTACGATTTCTTCCACGTCCTGCCGATTACTTATTTTTATATTTCTTAGGTTTTTATGGTTTGTTATTGGTTTTAAAAACAGATCCATTAAAAGCTTTTATTGGAGCCATCGCATTTGGTTTTTCAACTTATTTAATCATCATTTTAGGAGTTGGTCATAATGCTAAAGCGCATGCAATTGCATATATGCCTTTGGTTATTGCCGGATTCATACTCGTTTTTCAGAAAAAATATATTTGGGGAGGTTTACTCACCATGTTTGCGGTAGCTTTAGAAGTGAACGCTAACCACTTCCAAATGACCTATTATCTATTGATTTTCTTATTGATACTTTCAGGTTATTTTGCTTTCGATTTTATTAAAAATAAAGAATACAAACCGCTTTTAATTTCATTCGGAACTTTGGTCGTTGCAGGAATTTTTGCAATTGGAGCCAATGCAGGAAATTTATTGGCAACAAGCGAATATGCTAAATATAGTATTAGAGATAAAAGTGAGTTGACTTTTAATCCAGACGGATCTAAAAATGAAACCACAGCAGCAATGACAACCGATTATATTACTGAATATAGCTACGGAATTGCTGAAAGTTTAAATTTAATTGCGCCAAGAATATTTGGAGGTTCAAGTCATGAAAATGTTGGAACTGACAGCCGAATGTATCAATTCATGTTAGAAAAAGGTGTTCCAGATAGTCAAGCACAAGATTTTGTTTCAGGAATGCCAACGTATTGGGGAGATCAGCCAATCGTTTCAGCTCCAGCATATATTGGAGTAGTGGTTTTCTTTTTAGCTGTTTTAGCTTTATTTATCGACGATAGAAAAATCAAATATGTATTTTTAGGAGGAGCGTTATTTACGTTAGTGCTTTCTTGGGGTAAAAATTTCTCTTTATTGACTGACTTTTTCATCGAGTACGTTCCGATGTACGATAAATTTAGAGCCGTTTCTTCTATTCAGGTTATATTAGAATTGTGTTTTCCAGTTTTAGCAGTTATGGGACTTCAATCTTTCTTTAAAGCGAAAGATGAACCAAAATTGCAACAAAAAGCTTTAGTTCAAACAGGAGTTTTTGGTTTGGGCGTGCTTCTTATTTTATTAATCGCTAAAAGTTTCTTCCATTTTTCAGGAGCCAGCGATCAATATTTCATGGAAAGTTACGGGCCAGATTTTGTTGATGCTTTAAAAGAAGACAGAGTTACAATGTATTATGCAGATTTATTGCGATCTGGATTTTTAATCATAGTTACGTTTGTCGTTTTATGGATGTTCATTAAAAACAGATTTTCGCAAACTACAACTTTAATCATAATCGGACTTGTCATGATTTTTGATTTGTTTTTTGTGGATAAAAAATATGTTTCTGCTAAAGATTTTGTAAGCCCTGTTCAAATCGCAGCGCCTTTTCAAGAAACACCTGCAGATGCTCAGATTTTAAAAGATACATCAGTTTATCGTGTTTTTGATCTTCAAGGTCAACTGCAAGGAAGATCTTCTTATTTCCATAAAACAATTGGTGGATATAGCGCTGTAAGACCAAGAAGAATGCAGCAATTGTATGATTATCAAATTGCTAAAAATAATTTAGAAGTGCTTAATATGTTGAATGTTAAGTATGTAATTCAGGTTGATAAAGAAGGAAATCAAATTCCGACACAAAATCCAGATGCTAACGGAAATGCATGGTTTGTGAGTTCAGTAAAATTGGTAAACAAACCTGATGATGTAATGAAAGCATTAAATACACTTGATACTAAAAAAGTTGCTGTTTTTAATGTTCACGATCATGAAAGTAAATTTCAAAATGCTAGATTAAAGAAAGCTTTTGATACTACTGGAACAATTAAAGTTGTTACTTATAAGCCAAACTACATTAAATATAAATCTGAAAACGAAAAAGACGGTTTAGCTGTTTTCTCTGAAATGTATTATAAAAATGGCTGGAATGCTTACATCGACGGTAAGTTAACAGATCATTTTCCAGTTGATTATGTTTTAAGAGCAATGGAAGTTCCTGCTGGAAAACACACAATTGAATTCAAATTTGAACCACGGGTTATTAAAACTGGTGGAACAATTACTTTGATAAGTACAATTGGAATGTTATTGCTTTTAGTTGGAGGGATTTATTTTGAGAGTAGAAAAAAGAATTCAAATAAAAGCGAATTTAAGAATTAGTCTTTTAGATGTCAATCTCAAAAATTCTTAAAATATTTCTTTTAATCATTCTAGATCTCTTTGTATTTGTTTTTTGTGGCATTTACATGATGGGCTATGATGATTCTTATCAAGAAATTCAGGGAGAATATTTTAGTTTTTCTAACATGAAAGTGGAGTATAAAATTGTCTGGGGATTTTATAATTTTTGGATTTTATTAAATTGTATTCTGTTATTTTATGTTCTATTTAGACTGTATAGAAAATTTGTTTTAAAATAATTGGCATGAAGAAAAGCAAGTGTCTTGTTATTGAAGCAGACCTGAAAAATATAGAAAAAGAAAGAATAATTGAGATGAAATCATTGTCTTATCTCGATAGACTAGAAAGATTGATGATTCTTATAGAAGTTTCTTATACATTAGAGAAAATCAATAAAATTTCATTTGGAATCCAATGAGTTTTTTAATCATTTTAATTCACTACTATAAATAGTAAATACATTTTCCTTGGAACAAAAAAAGCTTTTAATAATTACCTATTATTTTCCACCTGCTGGTGGGCCGGGTGTACAGCGTTGGTTGAAATTTGTAAAATATTTGCCAGAATTTGATGTGCAGCCAATAGTTTATGTTCCAGAAAATCCAACTTATCCAATTGTTGATGAAGGTTTAGTAAGTGAAATTTCGGATAAGGTAATTGTTCTTAAGAATAAAATCTGGGAGCCTTATCAATTGGCTTCTGTTTTTTCGAAAAATAAAACAAAAAAAATCAGTTCTGGAATTTTTCCGCAAAAGAAAAAGCAGACATTTTTAGATAAAACTTTTCTTTGGGTTCGTGGAAATCTTTTTATTCCAGATGCGCGTGTATTTTGGGTAAAACCATCTGTTTCTTATCTTGAAAAATACATTCAAGAAAATAATATTGATACCATTGTTACTTCTGGTCCGCCGCATAGTTTGCATTTAATTGGTTTAGAATTGCAACAAAAATTAAATGTAAAATGGTTTGCCGATTTTCGCGATCCGTGGACAACAATTGGTTATCATAAAGCGCTTCGATTGTCTTCTTATGCAGAAAAAAAGCATAAAAATTTAGAACATAAAGTACTTAATTCCGCAGATGAAATTATTGTAACAAGTAAAACAACAAAAACGGAATTTGAAGCGATTACTAATAAACCTATTACAGTAATTACAAACGGTTACGATGTTGAAACGGTCGAAAAGCAAACTTTAGACAGTAAATTTACTTTAGCACATATTGGTTCTTTTTTGTCTGATAGAAATCCGCCATTTTTATGGGAGGTTTTGGTTGAATTATTACAAGAAGTTCCAGAGTTTAAATCTCATTTAGAAATTAAATTAATTGGCGCTGTAAGTCAAGAAGTTTTAGACGCAATAGAAGAAAACCAATTAAAAGACTATTTAAATTTAGTTGGTTATGTTTCTCATAAAGAAGCCGTTGCGCATCAAAGAAAATCTCAGGTTTTACTCTTAATTGAAATTAATTCAGAAGATACAAAGAGTATTATTCCAGGGAAGTTGTTTGAATATATGGTTTCTAACCGCCCAATAATTGCGATTGGACCGCAAGGTTCTGATTTTGCAGATATCGTAACGCAAACAAATACAGGTGTATTTTTTGATTATTCTGAAAAAGCGAAACTAAAAAGTGTAATTTTGGACTTTTTTAATCAGTTTTTGAAAGGAGAATTGCAATCGCATGGAATTGGTTTACAGCAATATTCCCGAAAAAATCTAACCAAGCAATTAGTACAGCTGATTAGTAAATCATAGATTGTAAAAATCTAAAATCTAAAATCTAAAATCTAAATTCAGAAATCCAAACATGGGTATTGTCTTAAATCAATCTTTTAAAAATACTGTAATTACTTATATTGGTTTTGGCATCGGAGCCATCAATACACTTTATTTATATCCCATTTTTCTTGGGGCAACTTTTTATGGTTTAACGAACTATATCACTTCAAGTGCAAATGTAATAATGCCATTGTTTGCTATCGGAATGCAAAATACATTGGTAAAATTTTATTCTCAATATAAAACCGAAGAAGAAAAATCTCAATTTTTATCTTTTACGGTTTTGTTTCCCATTCTATTAATAATTCCGTTGTTATTAATCGGACTTTGTTTCTATGATGAAATTTTGTTCTTTTTGTCAAAAAAGAATGCGATCGTTAAAACTTATATTTGGTTAATCCCATTTATTGGGTTGACTATGGCTTATTTCGAAATCTTTTATGCTTGGGCGCGTGTTCACATGCATTCTGTTTTTGGAAATTTTATAAAGGAAATAGGTTTACGATTGTTTTCTCTATTCTTATTAATAGCCGTTTATTTTAATGTGCTTAGCGTTGAAGGATTTGTGTATGCAACTGCAATATTGTATTTATTAGCATTTTTGGTAACTATGTTTTATGCATTTAGCGTTCAGAAACCACATTTTCAGCTTGCTAGACCAAAAAATACAAAAGATATATTAGTTTATTCGTTTTATATTATTTTGTCGGGAAGTGTCGCTAATTTACTTTTAGATGGAGATAAAATGATATTGAATCAATATATGATTATTGACAACATTGCATTTTATTCGGTTGCAACTTATATTGCTTTGGTAATTTCGGTTCCAAGCCGCGCGATGCATCAAATCGTTTATCCGATTACGGCTAAATTAATGCACGAAAATAAACATGATGAATTAAATCAGCTTTATAAAAAAACATCGATCAATCTTCAAATGGTCGGCGGATTTGTAATGCTTTGTATTTTTGTGAATATTAATCAATTATACGAATTAGTTCCAAAAGAATACAGCGGCGGAATTGCAGTTGTATTTATGATTGGTCTTTCAAAATATTTTGATTTGATTTTAGGAAACAATAACGCCATCATTTTCAATACAAAATATTACAGAATGGTCTTATATTTAGGATTAATGTTAGTTGTTCTGACAATAGTTTTAAATATGATTTTTATTCCTATTTTCGGAATTTTCGGTTCTGCATTTGCAACGCTTTTATCGATTACTTTATACAGTATTGCAAAATTGCTTTTTGTTGTTAAAAAACTGCATTTATATCCATTTACAAAACAAACCATTCATTCGATACTTTTGACTTTTGTTTTGTTCTTGGTGTTTTATTTCTGGGAATTTCCGTTTTTTCAATTAATTAGTATTGCTTTAAAATCGATTTTGGTTACAATCGTATATGTTTATTTGAACTACAAATTCAAGATTTCACCAGAAATCAATAATGTAATTGATTCTCTTTTTAAAAAGATAGGAATTAAACTTTAATTCGGTTAATGAACCAAATCAAAAGTAATTTACAATTGTAGCTTTTTTGTTTTTATATTTGTTAGATAGGATAACTAATTTATTTCTAATTGAATATGAAAATAAAAGTACTTAGTTTATTAGCATTCTTTCTATTTTTTATTACTTTATCTGTATTTGCGCGAGCGACTATATTACAGCTTCCTGATAAATCAATTTCTGTAGAAAAACTAAAAGGTTATCCTGTAAATCCCTTTAAAGACACTCTTTTTTTGGTATATAATAAAGTAGGATCATTTTCTGCTAAAGAGCGAGCAAATTATATTTCTAATAAAATAAAAAGACTTTATGATGAGTCTTTTTTTGAGAAAGATTCTATACTTCTAATTCCTTCAGATGTTTCTTTAGATATTGTTTATAAAAACGATTTGGTTATAATGTCTGTTTTAGAAGCCGATGCAAAGGCAGAAAACCAATCTATATCTTTTGTTGCAAAACGTAATTTAGCGTTGATAAGAAATGCTATAATTTATCAAAATGAAAATTATTCTCAATTGCCAAAACGTGTTGGATATACGTTATTATTAATTCTAATTATTAGTTTAGTTTTATTTCTAGCAGGAAAACTTTTTAATTTGCTCAAGAAATATATTGTCAAAAATAAAGCAAGATATTTTAAAGGAGTTAGTTACAATTCTATAAAAATTTTATCTCAAGAAAAACAACAATTTATATTTCTTCGCATTTTTGGATTTATAAAGATTCTAACTCTAATTTTTATTGTCTATCTGTCTCTTCCAGTTTTGTTTAGCATTTTTCCAGCGACAAAAGAATATACCACAACATTGCTTCAATGGATTTTAACTCCAGCAAAATCTGTATTAATGGGCTTGATTGATTTTCTGCCGAGTTTAATTACCATAATTGTTATTGTTATCATTTTTAAATATGCACTAAAAGTGATAAAATTTTTCTTTTATGAAATTAAATCAGAAAACATTAAAATCGATGGTTTTTACAGCGATTGGGCTTTGCCAACATTCAACATCATTAGATTATTAATGTATGCCTTTATGCTGGTCATAATATTTCCTTATTTGCCAGGTTCAGATTCTTCTATTTTTAAAGGCGTTTCTGTATTTGTTGGTATTTTGTTTTCGCTTGGTTCTTCAAACGCGATTGCGAATATGGTGGCAGGTTTGGTTATCACTTACATGCGACCGTTTAAAATTGGAGATTACATAAAAATTGGAGATGTAAGTGGAGAAGTAATTGAAAAAACAGCTTTAGTAACTAGAATTAGAACTCCCAAGTTTGAAGATATCACGATTCCAAATGCTACAGTATTATCTAGTACTTCTACAAACTATTCATCAAATACGCAACATTCAACCAACGGACTATTAGTTCACACAACAGTATCAATTGGATATGACGTTCCGTGGGAAGCTATTCATAAGGCATTGATAGAAGCAGCGTTAAAAACAGAAATGATTGAAAAAGAACCACAGCCTTTTGTACTTCAAACAAGTTTAGATGACTTTTATGTTTCTTATCAAATTAATGTTTACACCAAACACCCAACAAAACAGCCTAGAATTTATTCGTCACTTCATCAAAATATTCAAGATTCATTTAATGCAGCCGGAATCGAAATTATGTCGCCACATTATAGTGCTTTACGAGACGGAAATGCAACTACAGTACAATCTAATTTAAAAGATAACAATAAATTATAATCAGGATAATTTGAATTATGAAAGGTTAAATAATTGAAAACGAGTTATTAAATTTAAAACTTTAACACATGAATATTTTGTAATTAATTGAATTAAAATTAACTTTAACATGAAAAATTAGCAGTAGTTTGTTGCAATAGCCGTTTTTTTTCTAACAAAATCACTAAATGTAGGTATTTTTTTATTTTTTAGAATTTAATATTTTTGCAAGAAATTACAAATGAAAGTGTAATTAGAATTAATTTGTAGAGTAAATAATTATGAAAGACAATCATCTCAGCCATGAACAAAGCATGCAGGTATTTTCTAATATGATTTCAAACAAAGTTCATAAAGGATTTACGCTGGAAGAAAGAAATGATAAGTTGCTTTTTGCAGTTTTATCTAAAGGAGGAAAAGTGGTTAACCACAGTTTAAATTTCATGATTTTTTGTTTAACTCTAGGTTTGTGGTCATTTGCGTGGCTGTATCTTACTTTTGAGGCTTCAAAACAGAAAAAGATTTTAGTAGCTATTGACGAAGATGGTTTTCCTTTTGAGGAAAGATGTTTGGTAGCTTAGACATTAAAAATAAATAAAAATAAAAGCCATAAATACAAACTAATCAATTGTATTTATGGCTTAATTATTTTAATGAGTTTTTTGAAATTATAATTTGTCTTTCAAATAAACTCCTGTAACAGATTCTTTTACTTTTATAATATCTTCAGGAGTTCCAGATGCTAATAAATGTCCTCCGTTTTCTCCGCCTTCAGGACCTAAATCCAGAATCCAATCGGCGCATTTTATCAAATCGAGATTGTGTTCAATTACAATTATAGAATGACCTTTTTCTATTAAAGCATCAAAAGAAGCTAAAAGTTTTTTAATATCATGAAAATGAAGTCCAGTTGTGGGTTCATCAAAAACAAATAATGCCTTGTCTTTTGTTGCCCCTTTTACTAAAAATGAAGCCAATTTAATACGTTGCGCTTCACCGCCAGAAAGAGTAGAAGAAGATTGTCCTAATTGTACATATCCTAAACCAACATCTTGCAAAGGCTGTAATTTTTGCGTGATTTTAGCTTGTTTATTTTTTTCGAAAAAAGCAATCGCATCATCAATAGTCATCGTTAGAATATCGTTAATGTTTTTATTATCGAAAGCCACTTCTAAAATTTCTTTCTTGAAACGTTTTCCTCCGCAAGTTTCGCAAGGTAAAGAAACGTCTGCCATAAAGACCATTTCGACATTTATAGAGCCTTCTCCTTTACAAGTTTCGCAACGACCTCCGTCAACATTAAAAGAAAAATGTTTGGCTTGATAACCTCTTATTTTGGATAATTTTTCTTTTGCATACAAATCACGAATATCATCGTAAGCTTTAATGTATGTAACAGGATTCGATCGCGAACTTCTTCCAATCGGATTTTGGTCTACGTATTCAATATGTTTTATTTGAGAAAACGAACCTTTTAATTCTGTAAACTGTCCTGCTTTTTCAGAAGCACTTTCTAGTTTTTTCTGCATTGCCGGAAACAAGATCTTCTTAATCAAAGTACTTTTTCCACTTCCAGAAACTCCGGTAACAACAGTCAAAACATCCAAAGGAAAAGTAACATTAATATTTTTTAGGTTGTTTTCGCGAGCGCCAACAACGTCGATATGATTTTTGAATTTTCTTCTTTTCTTCGGAACCGTAATTTCTAAATCACCATTTAAATATTTAGCCGTTAAAGAATCTGATTTTAGAATTTCATCATAAGTTCCTTGTGCAACTAATTTTCCTCCAAAAGTTCCCGCTTCTGGACCGATATCAATAATCATATCAGCCGCTTTCATAATATCTTCATCGTGTTCAACCACAATAACGGTATTACCTAAATCACGAAGAGAAAGTAAAACTTTAATCAATCTTTCAGAATCTTTCGGATGTAAACCAATACTTGGCTCATCTAAAATATACATCGAACCAACTAAGCTGCTTCCTAAAGAAGTCGCAAGATTAATACGTTGCGATTCTCCACCAGAAAGTGTGGCAGAATTTCTATTTAAAGTAAGATAATCTAAACCAACTTCAGTCAAAAACGATAAACGGTTGTTGATTTCTACCATCAATCGTTTTGCAATCTGCCGCTCGTAAACATTTAATTCTATATTTTTAAAGAAAGTAACCAAATGTTTAATCGGTAAATCGACTAGATCAGAAACCGTTTTACCATTTATTTTTACGTAAGAAGCTTCTTCGCGCAAACGCTTTCCTTTACAAACGTGACATTTCGTTTTTCCACGATAACGTGATAACATGACACGATTTTGAATCTTATAATTTTTTTCTTCTAATTCTCTAAAAAAATCATTTAAACCCTGAAAATATTGATTTCCATTCCAAAGCAAATCTTTTTGTTCGTCGCTAAGTTCAAAGTAAGGTTTGTGAATTGGGAAATCAAATTTATACGCATGTTTTACCAATTCGTCTTTATACCAACTCATACTATCGCCACGCCACGGATAAATAGCGTTTTCGAAAATAGACAACGAAGTATTTGGAACAACAAGATCAGTATCAATTCCGATAATATTTCCGTAACCTTCACAAACTGGGCACGCTCCGTACGGATTGTTGAAACTAAATAGGTGAACATTTGGTTCTAAAAAAGTAATTCCGTCCAATTCAAATTTATTTGAATATGAAAATCTTTTATCGCCATTTAGTTCTTGTAAAAAAGCAATTCCTTTTCCTTCAAAAAAAGCAGTTTGAACAGCGTCAGCAAGACGATTGTAAAATTCTTCTTCCTCTTTTACAACAATACGGTCAATAATTAATAAAATATCTTTATTGTCAAATTGATGTAAATCTGAAGCATTAAATTCGTCTAAACGAACCATTTCATTATCAACCAAAATACGAGCAAATCCTTGTTGCAGAAGCACTTTAAGTTTGTCTTCGAGCTGTCTGCCTTCTTCTAAATGAATTGGAGCAAGCAAAAGCCATTTGCTGTCAATTTCTAGATTTTTTACATCTGAAATGACATCAGTAACCGTATTTTTTTTTACCTCTTGTCCAGAAACAGGCGAATAAGTGCGTCCGATTCTGGCGAATAAAAGTTTAACGTAATCGTAAATTTCGGTAGAAGTTCCTACAGTCGAACGCGCGTTGGTCGTATTTACTTTTTGTTCAATGGCAATTGCAGGAGCAATACCTTTAATATATTCTACTTTTGGCTTGTCTAAACGGCCTAAAAACTGACGCGCATAAGAAGACAAACTTTCTACATAACGTCTTTGTCCTTCGGCATATAAAGTGTCAAAAGCTAAACTCGATTTTCCTGATCCAGAAAGTCCTGTAATAACAACAAGTTTATTTCTCGGAATGACTACATCTACATTTTTTAAATTATGTACCTGCGCACCTTTTATTATAATATTTGATTTTGGGTCTATTTTAGAAAGATCAATTTGCATAAAAAAGTCAATTTTTACAAAAGTAATCAATTTTGAATTGGATTTTGTTATGGATTTAGTTCCAAATAATAACTATTTAAGCCTTTTATAAATTTAATTATTTATTTTTTTGACTTAATGTTTCTTAGAAATTTTAAGAATTTTATGAATGTTTTTAAGCCATTTGCGTGTAAAATTTAAGCTTAGTCTACATTATTAAATAAATTTCATTTAATTATTACTGAATTTATTTGGTTTTTAAAATAAATATTTGTTAAATTTGGCCAATACATTAATCCAACTCATAAAAAAGAAACGCCTATATAAGAAAACTACTTTTTAGAAAATTTACTCCAAATTTTAAAACAGAAACTAAAAAAGTAGTTATTATGGCTGATCTGCATACTCCAGACGCTCTATTGGTAAAAAATTATGTTGAAGGCAATGAGACTGCACTTGCAACATTAATAAAGAGGCATGAATCTAAGATATATGGTTTTATATATTCTAAGATTGCCGATAGAGATATTTCAAATGATATTTTTCAAGATACTTTTATTAAAGTAATCAAAACTTTAAAAGGCAATTCTTATAACGAAGAAGGTAAATTCTTGCCTTGGGTTATGCGTATTTCGCACAACTTAATAGTCGATCATTTTAGAAAAACCAAAAAAATGCCAATGTACAGAGAAACAGAAGAATTTTCTATTTTCTCTATAATGTCTGACGATTCGTTGACAATTGAAGGCAAAATGATCGTGGATCAAGTAGAAGTCGATTTAAAAAAATTAGTCGAAGAACTTCCAGAAGATCAAAAAGAAGTATTAGTAATGCGTATGTACCAAGATATGAGCTTTAAAGAAATCTCAGAAATTACAGGCGTTAGTATTAATACAGCTTTAGGAAGAATGCGTTATGCATTAATGAATTTGAGAAAAATAATTGACAAGCATCAAATTATTTTAACCAACTAATACTATTTTGATAATAAGCTCGTTATACTAATATAAAACATTTGATAGTATGGCGAAAATTTACTCAAAAAAAGCATTAGCTTCTAAAGATCTTAAACCAAAAAAAGAAGTAGTTTCTTTTATATTGAACTATTCTCAAGCCCTAACTGTAGTTAAGGTTGAAGAACAAAGTTTCGAGATTATAGCTAATTAAACTTCTCGTTTATTTTAGAAGTTTATTTAAGATAAAACCAAATGGTCGTTTTGGTTAGATACTCACTATTAGCATAAATTATGCAGTAGTGAGTTTTTTTATTTTACAAATTTTAGAACCTCGTTTCTTAATTTCAATCCCATTTCTTTCTATTTTTTGAAATGTAATTTTTTTATAAGTTTTTTATATCATTTTTTCATATCAATTGTTAAAATTTAATATTTTGACCCGATTTTATGTGTTTATTTAGTTTTTAATTTTATTTTAGTTAAAAACTAAATTTTTATTCATCAAAAAAGCTTTTATGAAGTGTTTTTCTTAGAAAGTGTTTTTTGAAACTATGGCGCCAAAAACAATAATGAATTAATAATTAAATACTTAACCAAAAACAGATTACCTATGAAGAAAAATTACACTGCTTTAATTTGTTAAGTTGATGCTTATTTGATTTTACGCAAAAAATATTTGAACCAGAAGATATTTTTATGCGTTAATGTAGTTTAAAGATATATCGTAATATTTTAAACTATGCCTCAAGAATAACACAGAATCATTTAATCAACCCAAAACTTAACCGCAAAATGAAAGAGAACATTAGAATGCTATCATGCTTATTTATGATTAGTATGGGTGCTTTTGCCCAAAAAGAACAAATTAAGGAAGCGCAATCTTTGTATGATAAAGGAAAAAGCCAGGAATCTTTGGCGATTTTAAAGAAAGCAGAATATCTAATCCTTAATGCTTCAGACGAAGACAAATCAGACTATTATTTTTTAAAAGGAAATGTCTATAAAGATCTAGCTACTAAAGATGTAGATGCAGTCAATAATTTTACATTAGCATCTCAGTCTTATCAAGATGTGTTTTTGTATGAAAACGAATCAGGAAAATATAAGTCTACAGTTAAAGCAAATATCGCTTTAAAAGACATGAAAGGTAGTCTTGTAAACGGTGCAATAGCTGATTTTAAAGCTAATAGATTTAAAGAAAGTGCTGAGAAAAGCTATAAAGTATATCAGTTTGATAAAAAAGACACGCTAAATTTATACAACGCAGCATCGTCTTCTATCAATGCTAAAGATTACAATTCGGCTGTTACTTATTATGAAATTTTGAAGAAAATAAATTACTCTGGAAAAGGAGTTTTATATTTTGCAACAAACAAAAAGACAAAAGAAGAAGACAGTTTTATTTCGCCAAAAGCAAGAGAATCAGCAATTCAGCAAGGACTTTACGATAAACCAAGAACAGAATCTGTTCCTTCAAAAAAGGTAGAAGTAAATAGTAATTTGGCTTATGCTTACATGGAGAAAAAAGATTATCCAAAAGCAGAATCTGCCTATAATTATGTTTTAGAACTTAACCCAAATTATGTTGATGCCTATATTAATCTTGCTTATTTGAAATTACAAATCAAGAAAGATTTGGCAGATGAAATTTCAACTTTAGGAACAACTCCTTCAGAAATGAAGAAATATGATAAATTGAATGCTCAAAAAGATGATGTAGCAAGAAGTGCGATTCCGTATCTTAAAAAAGTATTGGTTCTTGAACCAAAAAATGAAGATGCAACAAGAACATTATTAGGGGTTTATAGATCACTTGATATGACAAATGAATATAATGCTTTGAAAGCAGGAAAATAGTTTTCGAAGAAATAAATAAAAAATTGAGGCACAGAGATTTTAACTTTGTGCCTTATTTTTTTTAGTTATTGGAGCTTTTTCCATTTCTTCAATAATAGATTTCTTTCCAACAGTTTTAGTAATAATATCTTTTTCAAGACTCCAGCCGCGTGCAGGCGAATATTCTCTTCCGTACCAAATAATTTGAAGATGCAAATCATTCCATAAATCCCTTGGAAATAATCTTTTGGCATCTTTTTCAGTCTGAGCCACATTTTTTCCGTTAGACAAATTCCATCTGTACATTAATCTGTGAATGTGCGTATCAACAGGAAAAGCCGGAACGCCAAAAGCTTGCGACATTACCACACTTGCTGTTTTGTGCCCAACTGCAGGTAAAGCTTCAAGTGCTTCAAAACTCTGCGGAACTTCTCCATTATATTTTTCAATCAAAATCTCAGATAAACCATGGATTCCTTTCGACTTCATCGGCGATAAACCACACGGACGAATAATTTCCTTGATTTCTTCCACAGACATTTTAACCATATCATACGGATTATCTGCCTTAGCAAATAAAATTGGAGTAATCTGATTTACACGCACATCGGTACATTGAGCAGACAATAAAACCGCAACTAAAAGTGTATAAGGATCTTTATGATCAAGCGGAACAGGTATAGTAGGGTAGAGTTCTTTCAGAGTATCAATAACAAATTGTACGCGAGCTTCTTTATTCATTTTAGTTTTTTTAATCCCGTAAAAATAGTATAATTTTGATGATGTGCCTAATCCAGCTTTCCGTTTCAACTCCTCGCTGTGTTAGTAACATTTTTAAGCTTTAAAAAGAGCTTCCGTTGGTCGCTTTTTTAAAGCAAAAAATGTAAACTACCACAACTGCGGGGTTTTCACTTCAATCTGGGGCATAAAAAATAATAATTAACAATTGATAATTAACAATTACAGAGATATGACAACATTAAAAGCCGGTGACAAAGCACCAAGTTTTTCAGGAACAGATCAAGACGGAAAAACGCATAAACTAGTAGATTACGCTGGAAAAAAATTAGTGGTTTTCTTTTATCCAAAAGCAAGTACGCCTGGTTGTACCGCAGAAGCTTGCGATTTGAGAGATAATTTTGAGCGTTTCAAAGCTAATAATTATGAACTTTTAGGCGTAAGTGCCGATAATCAAAAAGCGCAATCAAAATTTAAAGACAAATACGAATTCCCTTTTCCATTAATTGCCGACGAAGATAAATCTGTCATCAATGCTTTCGGAGTTTGGGGACCAAAAAAGTTTATGGGTAAAGAATACGACGGAATTCATAGAACGACTTTCGTAATCGACGAAAAAGGAATCATCGAAGAAGTAATCGAAAAAGTAAAAACAAAAGAACACGCTTCGCAGATTTTGAAATAGTATTCAGTCGCAGTCTCAGTTTTCAGTACTTGCTGAGACTGTTAACTGAGACTGAAAACTATAAAAAAAGTCCCGAAAATATTTCGGGACTTTTCTTATTATGTATTTTGCTCTAATTCTTTCTGCGGATGATATCCAAAAAGATGATGTTCTTTTATAATTTCTGGAATTCCAGGAGGAAGCATTGGTTCCCAGCCCGTTTTTCCTTGGTTGATCATTTTTAGAATTTCTCTAGAGAAAACCTCCAAAATATTCGGATCATAATCTTCAATATCAATCACTTTTCCGTTGAATTTAAAGAATTTGTACAATTCTTTCATTCTAGGGTGAACTTTCAAGTTATTTGAATTCATTAACGTTCCATCTTCATCTAACATTGGATACAAGAAAACTTTCATATCGCGGTAGAATAATTTTCCGAACGCTTCCAAAATTCCACCACTTAAATGACGGTAATATTTCTCGTCAAAGATATCTACAAGATTATTTACTCCCATTGCCAATCCCATACGCGCTTTGGTATAGTTAGCAAAATATTCAACAACTTTATAATATTCTTGGAAATTTGAAATCATAACCGTTTGACCAAGAGAACAAAGCAATTCGGCTCTGTCCATAAAGTCACGCTCGTCAATTTCACCATCAGAACGTAAATTAGAAAGTGTAATTTCAAAAATAACAAGCGTATTATTTTTTTCAACTTTATTTTCTTCGAGAAACATTTTCAACGATTTCTCATACATATCCATGTTTACTTTTGTAACCGGACGAAAACTTCCTCTTAAAGCTAAAAGATTCTTTTTGTATAAAATCGCTGCTGGCAAAATGTTTTTTCCTTCTGGATTAAACATTACGGCATCTGTCATTCCGTTTTTAACCAATTGTAAACTCATCAAACGATTGTCTACATCGGCAAAACGAGGTCCAGAAAAGTTAATCGTATCAATCTCTAATTGATCTTTGTCTAAGTGATCGTATAAGTAACGCAATAAACGTTTTGGATCATTATATTTATAAAAAGCACCGTAAATTAAGTTTACACCTAAAATTCCAAGTGTTTCTTGTTGCAGTCTAGCGTCAGTTTCTTTAAAACGAATGTGAAGAATAATTTCGTTGTAAGCTTCGTCTGGTTCAATTTGGTATCGAATTCCAACCCAGCCGTGACCTTTAAATTGTTTAGCAAAATCTATTGTAGCAACCGTATTGGCGTAACTAAAGAAAAGTTTTGTGGGGTGTTTTTCTCGGCTTAAACGCTCTTCGATGATTTGTCCTTCATGCGTAAGCATTTTTTTCAAACGCTCTTCCGTAACATATCTTCCGTCGCTTTCTACACCATAAACGGCATCACTAAAATCTTTGTCATAGGCAGACATTGCTTTTGCAATTGTTCCCGATGAACCTCCGGATCTGAAAAAATGTCTAACTGTCTCTTGTCCAGCGCCGATTTCAGCAAATGTTCCGTAAATATTCTCGTTTAAATTGATGCGTAACGCTTTGTCTTTTATAGAAGGAATCTGTTCGATGACCTTGTCACCTTTGAGTTTTATTTCTGTACCCATTTTGTTTTAAATAGATTTGTTACAAAGTTAGTAAATTAGGCTTCTAATGAAAGAGAAATAATCCTATTTTTGTAAAAAAATTAAGTTCAATTGAAGGTTTATTTTTTAGGTACAGGTACTTCGCAGGGCATTCCGATAATCGGGATCGATCATCCAGTTTGTAATAGCACTGATGCTAAGGATAAAAGGCTTCGCGTTTCCATTTGGATTACGTGGAACGAGCATTCTTATGTCATCGATTGCGGCCCCGATTTTAGACAGCAAATGCTTTCATGCGGATGCCGAAAACTCGATGCTATTTTATTTACGCACGAACATGCAGATCATACTGCAGGTTTAGATGATATTCGTCCGTTTAATTTCAGACAAGGAGAAATTCCGATTTACGGACATCCTCGTGTTCTCGATAATTTAAGACGTCGTTTTGATTATGTTTTTGAAACGGTAAACAAATATCCAGGAGCTCCAAGCGTAAAAACGATCGAAGTGCAAAACAATGCACCTTTTGCTGTTGGAGATAAAATGGCGATTCCAATAAACGCCATGCACGGAGAATTGCAGGTTTTTGGATATAGAATTGACGATTTTGCCTATCTAACAGATGTAAAAACAATTGAACAAGCTGAAATTGATAAACTTAAAGGTTTAAAAGTTCTGGTTGTAAATGCTTTACGAGTTGAACCGCACGATACACATTTTAACTTGCAAGAAGCGCTAGATTTCATAAATCTTGTAAAACCAGAAAAAGCTTATTTAACGCACATTAGCCACGTTTTAGGTTTTCATGAAGAAGTGCAGAAAAGCCTTCCAGAAAATGTCTTTTTAGCTTACGATAATTTAGAAATTACAATTTAATTATATTACAAAATGAAAAAATCCTTAATGCTGTATCTTTTAATTTTAGCTGTTTTGATGAATGTCTTTACTTATGCTTTTTACAATAGTGAAGTGAAATTTGCAGAAAATAGATACGAGAAAACAACTAAAAAACTGAGAGACAGCATCAATTTGGTAAAAACGCAACTAGCTGAAGCTGATTATTTTTCGTTAGAACACAACGAAAATGCTCAAAATTATTTTGATAATAGCGCTTCTGGCGGAAAAGTAATTTTATACGAAAAATTGATTCCAGTTGTAACAGAAAAACTTTTAGATTTAAATGCAAATCCAAAAGGGAATCCGTATACAGGTCAAGATCAGATTGGTCCAAACAAGTTTATCATCAATAAAGTGAAAATTTTAAATCATAGATGGATTATTGCAGATTACAGCAATGGTGAATTATGGGGAGAAGTCTTGTTAAAATACTTTGTTGATAACGACGATAATATTACCTTTGAAGTAAATCAAACTTGGTTATATCAAAAATAGGATTTTATAATCCTATTTTTTTTGACCTCTAAATAAATTAGGATTATGAAAAAGATGTTTTTGTTTTTGATTATTGCAAGCACATTTTCTTGCGGAAAAAAAGTTTCTCAAGAAAATGTAAGTACAACTCCAAAAGAACCGAAAAAAGAAGTTATTGTTGGTGGAGATGCCGATTCTCATGGCTGTAAAGCTTCCGCTGGATACACTTGGTCAACGCTTAAAAAAGAATGTATTCGAGTTTTTGATGGAACAAAATTATCACACTACGACGATGGAAAAACGTATACAACCGCATCGTTTGTAATTTTCGACGGAAACAAAGCAGAACTTTTCTTAGATACTCAAAAAGAATCGATAATTCTAGAAAGAAAATCAGAAGGAGATTCTTGGGTGAATGGTGATTGGCAGTTAATTCCGTGGAAAGGTTATGTTTTAAAGAAAAACGGAAAAATTCTTTATACAGGAGAATAAAGTTTACAGTTTTCAGTGGCAGTTTTCAGTTCGTATTACCTTGAAAACTGAGACTGCGACTGAATACTTACACAATTTCTTTAATAAAATCAGAAGTTACAACTTGAGCAAATTCTTCATTTAAGCTTGCTAAAGCAGTCTGATGTATTAATTCGGCAGAGAATTCCTCTCCATTTATTCCTTTTTTATTGAAAGTAGCTGTAGCATCAGAAATCAGATAAACAGTATAACCAAAATTTCCTGCCATTCTTGTTGTTGTAGAAACGCAATGATCTGTTGTTAAACCAACAATTACAAGATTTGTTATTTTCTTATCGTCGATTAACTCTTTTAAGTTTGTACCGATAAAAGCACTATTTACATTCTTTTTAATGATGGTTTCGCCTTCAAGAGGTTTTACAATATCTTGAAATTCATTCCCTGAATTTGTTTCATTCAAAATCGAATTTGGATTCGATGAACAATGCTGTATATGAAAAATAGGCAGATTTTTAGATCTCCAGATTTCCAAAAGTTCACCAGCTTTTTGTTCTGCTTGTGTATTGTTTCGATCACTTCCCCAATAAGACGTATCAAGAAAACCTTTCTGAATATCAATTAAAATTAATGCGGGATTGTTAAGTTTTGTATTCATTTTTCAAGTGGATTTTTTTACTGAAAATGCTATCTTTTGTTATAACTTAGCTATGTAATCATCGAAGAATTTATCTCGTTGTGAAACAATTCCTAGATGTTTGTGATAACGCAATCCTGAAGTTTCTGCTTGAGCATTTTCATTCGCCAACTCGGCGTATTCTTTTGCGGTTTCTTTTTTTGAATTATAGTAATTGAGAATTGCTAGAATTGAAAATATTTTATACTTGTCAATCGGAAATAATAAACGGGATTTGTTTTCTTCTAATATCTTTTCAACACTTAAATATTCATCGGATAATTGGCTTTTGATAACCAATTCAGAATAAATTAAATAAGAGTCGGTTTTTACGTTTGGGTAAACTTTTTCAAAATCAATTGATTTTTTATAATACTCAATTGCTTTTTTTGTATCATTTTCAAATAAAAAAATATCTCCAAAAGTATTATAGACAGAACTTTTATTAAAGTTGTCATCAGGATATTCGTCAAGAATTTTTTGAAGCAATTCTTTTGCAATATTTAAATGTTTAGGCTCTTTAGTTTCTACTAATTCTATTGCCTGAATCTTTAAATATTGTGCTCTTCCATCTTTTCTTGCACGAGAGAGTTTGGTAAAGAAATGTTCTTCGTCTTCTTTTGTCCAACTCTTTTTTCTATACCAATCTATCATGCTGATTTTTTAACTGAAAACTGAAAACTGCGACTGAAAACTTACAAAGCCAACCAATTCTTAAAATCAAAGAAATTCTGTGGAGCAACACCGTGACCAACTGGATATTCTTTATAAGTAATTGGAATATTTAGCTTTTCTAAAATTGCAGGAGTTTTTCTAGCCCATTCAATCGGAATTACTTGATCTACAGTTCCGTGCGATGCGAATATTTTTAGGTTTTTGAAGTCGTTATTTTCAAAACTCTCTTTGATGATTTCTTCATTAAAATAACCACTCATTGCTACAACTCTCTGAATTTTTTCTGGATAAGAAAGCGCTGTTGCATAACTTAAAATAGAACCTTGGCTAAATCCGATTAAAGTTACGTTGTTAGCATCAATAGGATAGTTTGCAGTTAATTCATCAATAAAAGAAGCAATTGCATCTCTAGAAGTTTTTGCTTGTTCGTTATCTGAGAATTTATTTTGATCGGCATCGAAATTAATCGCATACCAAGCATAAGCACCATATTGTAAGTCGTAAGGTGCTCTAGCAGAAATGATGTAATAATTGTCTGGAAGTTCAGAAGCAAAAGAGAATAAATCTGCTTCGTTGCTGCCGTATCCGTGTAATAAAAGCAATAACGGGTTTTTATCTAAAATTACTTTTGGCTCTTGTATTTTATATTCTAAAGATAGATTCATCTTGCAGAGTTATGAGTTTTGAGTTATGAATTATGAGTTTGCTTTGTGAGCTGAACTTTGTCAAAGTTTTAAATTTTGACAAAGTTATAGGAGTTACAAAAATTAAATTTTCCTAACCTATAGATTTAAACCATTTCTGAAACAACTCTCCAACTAAAGGAATTGGTTTCATTTGACCTTGAATAGCATTAAAAATACCAAAAGTCCAAAGAATTGAAATACAAATCCACATTGGGAAAGTGATAAAAAAGCTGTCGAAATTACTGATAATAGCTCCGAAAGAAATAAAAGTCAGCGATAAACCTAAAGCCTGACGAATATGAAAAGAAGCAAAACTATTTTTATTTTCAGAATTCATAGACATTGCAATCAAAACTCCAATAATTAAAATGTAACTGGTAATTGCGATTGATTTTCCTTCTTCGATTGTATTCTTCATTGTGTTATTTTGTAACTAATTGATTTTGATTGAAAATTCCGTAAACAGAACCTTTAAGCTCAGTTCCTAAAAAAGCAGAATTTTTAGATTTTGAAAGTATGTTTTCTTTTGCAAAAGTCGATTTATGTTCAGTTGTAAAAAGTGTTAAATTAGCTTTTGCACCTTCTTCAATTGCATTGCTTTCAAGACCGAAAATACTTCTTGCCGCAGTTAATTTGGCAACAATAGATTCAACTGGTAAAACAGTCAACAAAGCTCCAAAAGCACTTTCTAAACCGATAGTTCCGTTTTTTGCGGTATCAAATTCCATTTTTTTGAATTCAATATCAATCGGATTATGGTCTGAAGTAATCAAATCTATCGTTCCGTCGGCGATTCCGTTTAGTAAAGCTTGTCTGTCAACTTCTGTTCTTAATGGCGGAGTTACTTTAAATCTTGTGTCAAAACCGTCTAATTTTTCATCAGTTAAAACTAAATGATGGACAGATGCACTACACGTTACATGTAAACCTTTTAATTTTGCTTCTCTAATTAATTCAACCGATTTTGCTGTAGAAATAGTTGGAATGTGAAGTTTTCCGCCTGTGTATTCCAACAAAAATAAGTTTCTTGAAATTTGCAGTTCTTCGGCTAAATTCGGAATCCCTTTCAATCCTAATCTTGTCGAAACAATTCCTTCGTTTGCAACGCCATTTCCTTTAATATTTGGATCTTGTGAATAAGCAATTACCAAACCGTCAAAATCTTGAACATATTGCAAAGCGATTTTTAAAATATTCGCATTGTCAATGCTTTTGTTATAATCTCCAAAAGCGATGGCACCAGAATTTTTCATATCAAAAAGTTCTGCCATATCTTTTCCTTCGCTCGCTTTTGTTAAAGCTCCAATTGGAAAAATTTCTGTTGCAAAACCATTTGCTTTATTTTTTACAAAATTTACTTGAGATTGATTGTCAATAATCGGTAAAGAATTTGGTTGTAAAGCGATTGCTGTAAAACCACTTTTTGCCGCAACATTCAATCCGTTTGCAATGGTTTCTCTGTCTTCGTAACCAGGTTCTCCAAGTGAAACACTGCTGTCAAACCAACCTTGAGAAACGTGAAGATCATCAAATCTTACAATTTCTGCATCGTCGTTTGGAAGAGAAACGCCTATTTTTTCTATTAAACCATCTGCAATTAAAAGATCAACGGTCTGATTGTGAAACGGACTTTTTGAGTCGATAATTTTGGCGCTTTTGATGATTATTTTCATATTTTGAATATTTATTTTTATTAAAACATTAAATGTTTTTTATTTACTACCATTAAGAAATTAAGTTAATAAAGAGAAGAACTTAATTTTCTAAATATTAAAAAAGTAAGTTCATAAAGCAAAAACTTAATAATCTTAATGTCTTAATGGTAAAAAAATCATTTCACAAATTTTATAATTGCCATTTCTAATGCTAAAAATAACAGTGCAAAGATAACAAACCATTTCCAAATTTGGCTGTCAGTTCGCTCAGTTTGTAAGGTATTAAAAATGGTAGAAATCGTGTCAGCGGTTTTAAAATCTGAAACTACATTTGTGTTTACCTGACTCAAATCGCTTTCGGTTCTTTTATAATTAAAACTAATATTTTCAACCCATTCTTTTTTGTCAAAAACACTATAATTTCCTGCTGTTTCAGGAAAATCATTAAACGTTAATTTGACTTTATTATTTAAAATCTGCTGAATCGGAATAAAAGAATCGTCATTTCCTTTCACTTCCAAAATCGCATCTTTTGTCAATAAAACATCAACAAAATAAGGCTGATTATTTCCAATTGTCAATGCATTTACACCAGTTTTCTGATTGTATTGTCCGATTTTGTAAAACAGCGGAACAATTAAAGGAGATTGCTGAAAATTAGAATTTGAACTATTTATCGGCGCCGTAAAAATTGTAATTCCAGAAACCTGATTTTGAACTGCAGTAACAAAAGAAGTTTGGTCTTCAAACGAAAGTACTGGAGGATAAGAGCTTGAAACGGCAAAAGAACTGTTTACTTTTGGATATTGAAAATTCGTTATTTTATTCTCAAAAACCCCTGAAAATAACGGATGATCAAAATTGATTTTAGTAATTAATTTAGAGTTAGTTTCTAGATTTCCAAATTGAATTTTTCCAAATCCGCTCAAAAATGTATTCAAATTAGAAACTGAAGTTTTCTCAGATGGAATAACAACTAGATTTCCACCTTTAGAAACAAAAGCTTTCAAAGTCGTTTGCAGCGCCTGCGGAATGTCAACTAATTCATTTAGAATAATCGTATTTTGTTTTTCTAAACTATTGTAATCTAATGAATTGATCGGATAATTATGATAATTAAATTCACCAGAAGTGTAAATTCGAGATAAGAAATTACTTTTTTCAGGTTCGCCAATACTAATTACGTTTGTTTTTTTGTTTTTAGAAATACTAAAAAACAGCTTATTATCATAAGATAAGCCATTATCTTCAATTGTTACATATCCGTGAAAAGCTTCTTTTGGAATCGTAAAATTGATTTTCTTTTTCTTCGTATCAAAATTGACAATTGTTTTGGCAATCAGTTTGTTTTGATTGTAAAGTGCAGTCGAAACAGGCTTGAAATCTTCACCATAAGCGGATAAATTAATTCCGATTTCGTAAAAATTCTCCAAAGTCTGATTGATGTAAACGCTGTCAATAGAAACGTTGTTTTTTTGTTCTGCTTCGGGAATGATGAAATATGGTTTTTCATCAAAATCTACAGTTGCAATAGTTGCTTCCTTCAAACCAACGGCATCCGTAATAATGACGATGTCCTTTTTATGAGCAGATTTATGTGCTTTTATTTTGGCTGTTATAGCTGAAAGATCAAAAGAAGTCGCGCTGTATTTTAAATTCTGTAAAGCACTTTTTGAAGATTTAATATCGGTATTCCAAAAATTTTCCGTGTTGGTTAAAAGTGAAAATTGCGTGTTTTCAGGAGTGTTTTCAAGCAATTCCTGAACAGCTCTTTTTAATAATTCGCCTTTTTTGCCTTTTGCCTGCATACTAAAGGAATTATCCAAAACAATATACATTTCGTTTGATGCATTTTTGCTGTCTTTTGCCTCAAAAAAAGGTTGTGCAAAAGCTAAAATGATAAAAGTTAGCAATAATAAACGAGTCGCTAATAAAAGTCTTTTTTTGATTTTGGAGCTTTTACGAGTCTGAATTGCCAGTTCTTTTAAGAAACGAACATTGGTAAAATAGGAAGTTTTAAAACGTCTTAATTGAAATAAATGAACCAAAATTGGAACGATCAATAAAAACAGAAAGTATAGAATTTCGGGATGTTTAAAATGCATTCTGGCTTCGATTTACTTCACTACGTTTTGTTTTTCGCGAAGATGCTCGTCAAAAATACGAATTTTTTAGTTGAACCATATAAGTTCAACTAAGAGATTATAAGTGAAAATTCTAAAATGAACTTATTTCACTTATATGGTGGTGAACTCTTTTTTAAAATGTAATTTTTCTTGTTTTATTTGTAATCTGCAAAAGATATTATTGCTTATTTTAGCTGATTCAAAAAAACAAACTATGAAAAAAATATATCTAGTATTATTTTCTGCTTTATCATTAACCGCGGTAAAAGCTCAAAATAAATTCAATTTATTAGTCGGAACTTACACTAATACTTGCCAAAGCAACGGAATTTATGTTTACGAATTTGATGCTTCTTCAGGCGATTTTAAATTGAAAAATTCTTCAGAAAATGTAATTAGCCCAAGTTATTTATCGGTTTCAGCAGATAATAAATTTGTTTATGCTGTAAACGAAAACGGAACTCAAAGTGCTGTAAGTGCTTTTGGTTACGATTCTGCTTCAGGAAAGTTGAAATTTTTAAACGCAAATGCTTCTTTGGGCGCAGATCCTTGTCACTTAATTAATGATGATAAAAATGTAATTGTTGCTAATTATTCTGGCGGAAGTATTGTTGTTTTTAAAAAGAAACCTAAGGGAGGTATTACCGAAGTACAGCAAATAATTCAGCACGAAGGAAAAGGACCAAATGCGGCGCGTCAGGAAAAAGCGCACGTGCATATGGTTGTTTTTTCGCCAGATAAAAAATTCGTTCTATCGAATGATTTAGGTTTGGATAAAATATTCATTTATAAATATAATCCAGATTCAAAAAATGAAATACTGACATTAAAAGGAACTGTCGATGTGAAATCGGCGAGCGGACCAAGACATTTGACTTTTAGTAAAGATGGCAAATTCGTGTATTTAGTTCAAGAATTAGATGGAACTTTGACAACGTTAAGCTACGATAAAACAGGAAACTTAAAAGTAATTGCAGAAACAAGCATCTTACCAAAAGGTTTCAAAGGTGGAACTGGTGCAGCAGCAATTAAAATTTCGCCAGACGGAAACTTTTTATACGTTTCTGATCGTGTAGATGCAAATGCAATTTCAGTTTATAAAATCCTTAAAGATGGAAAAATCGAATTGGTAGAACAGCAAAGCACTTTAGGAAAAGGTCCAAGAGATTTTGCCATTGATCCAACTGGAAATTACCTTTTAGTAGGACATCAATATACTAATGATATAGTTATTTTTAGAAGAAATAAAACAACTGGAAAAATCGAAGATACTGGAAAAAGAATCGAATTGTGTTCGCCAGTTGGATTGGTTTTTACGAAAATCTAAAAAGAGGTTCTAAGTTGCTAAGTTTCTAAGATACTAAGAAATTGAGCACCAAGTCTTATGAATTCAAAAAAGGGTTAAGATTCAAAATGAATCTTAACCCTTTTTATTTGCTGTAAAAAAACTTAGAACCTTAGCTCCTTAGAATCTTAGCATCTTAAAAAAGACTCTATTTATTCCCGTCTTTTCTCTTTTTATCTCTAGTCTTCAACATATTTCTGTTGACAGAACCATGTGTTTTCTTTTTTGTTTTTGAAGGCCCACCCAGATTGACTTTCTGGTTCTTTTTAGCTTTCTCATGAAAAGCACCATCACCATCAAGTTTGACTTTTTTCATCAAAAACTTTCTTGGTAATTTGTCTTTTTCTGGTTCAATTAATTTTTCAGAAATTTCAACTTCTTCAGGAAAATCAGCGATTTTAAGTTCTTGATTCATTAAAACTTCTGCTTCGATTTTGAATTCTTCTTCACGAGGCGTAACAAAACTAATTGCTGTTCCAGTTGCATCTGCACGACCTGTACGACCAATTCTGTGCATATAAAGTTCTGGCATTTCAGGCATTTCAAAGTTGATAACGTGAGAAATATTAGAAATATCTAAACCTCTCGCCATAACGTCGGTTGTAATTAAACCGCGAAGATTTCCTTCTTGAAATTCAGCCATTGTACTCAAACGATAATTTTGAGATTTATTAGAGTGTATAACCCCAAACTGACCATCAAATAATTCGTCAATACGCGTATGAAGCATATCTGAAATCTTTTTATTATTCACAAAAATCAGAACACGGTCGATACTTTCGTCTGTTTCTAATAAATGTTTAAGCAGATTTACTTTTGTATTAAAGTTGGGAACATTATAGGTAATCTGCGTGATTTTTTCTAACGGAGTTCCAGAAGCCGCCAATGTAACTTCTTCAGGAAAATCAAAATAATCATTTAAAATCGTGTCAACTTCATCGGTCATCGTTGCCGAAAATAAGATATTTTGACGTTTTGGTTTCATCATCGCCAAAAGCGCTGTCAATTGCGGACGGAAACCTAAATTCAACATTTCGTCAAATTCGTCAATAACCAATTTTTGAGTTTCATCAAAACGAACTACAGCATCCAAAGCCAAGTCCATTGTTCTTCCTGGAGTTCCAACCAAAATATCAACTCCTTCGTAAACCGCTTTTTTTTGTGTATTAATGTTTACACCACCGAAAATTCCTAAAGTTTTAACCGACATATATTTAGTCAATTTTTCAACTTCATCTACAACCTGAACAACTAATTCGCGGGTTGGAACCAGAATTACGATTTTTGGCGTATTGGTATTTGTAAATTTATATAATTTAAGAAGTGGCAATAAATAAGCAAATGTTTTACCAGTTCCGGTTTGAGCAATTCCCATCATATCGCGTCCAGAAGTAATCACAGAAAATGATTTTTCCTGAATCGGAGTTGGTGTAGTAAATCCTAAATCGTCTATTGCTTTTTGTACCGATTTTGGAAGATTGAATTTTTCGAAAGTGCTCATTTGCTTTTAAATTTTGTGCAAATGTACGTTAAATTCATGGTTTTTTGTTGAATTTATAATTTTAGATGCCGTATTGTCACTTTGATCGAAGTCGAAAAGCACTTGAACTTCGACTTCGGTCAGTCTGATATTCAATAAATTAAATTTTAAAACCCTTCAAAAACGCCTAAACCAAATAAAGCAAAATCGTATTTTACAGGATCATTCGGGTCCATTTCTCTTAATTTGGTATCTAATTCAAACAAAGCTTTTGCATCATTTTGCTTTCGCGAAAGAATTTCAAGTTTGCGCGCAACATTTCCAGAATGAACGTCGAGCGGACAAGATAAAACGGAAGGAGAAATACTTTTCCAAATTCCTAAATCAACTCCTTTTGCATCTTGACGAACCATCCAACGCAAATACATGTTGATTCGTTTTGCCGCCGAATTATTTAAAGGATCTGAAATATGCTTTTGTGTTCGAGGCAAATGATCGGTTTCGAAAAATATTTTTTTGAATTCGCTAATACTTTTCTGTAAACTGTCTTTTTCTTGATTTTTCGCAAAAACCGATTCTAGTCCGTTGTGGTTTTTGTAAATGTGTTGCAAACCTTTAATAAATCCGCCAAAATCTTTTCCGTTGAAAGTTCGGTGAACAAAAGTTTCTAGTCTTGCTAGATCTTCTTCAGAATGCGACATCACGAAATCGAAAGGCGTGTTGCCCATTAATTCCATCATTTTATGCGAATTCTTGATAATCATTTTTCGATTTCCCCAAGCAATTGAAGCGCTCAAAAAACCTGCAATTTCGATATCTTCCTTTTGAGTAAAAAGATGCGGAATCTGAACAGGATCACTTTCGATAAAATCCTGATTATTATATTGAATGACTTTCTCGTCGAGAAAATCTTTAAGTTCTGATTTATTCATTTGTTGAAAGTTTTTTGGCGTAAAATCCGTCTTTTAAATCATTTGTACGCATTTGCGGAATAATCTGAAAGTATTTCTCAAAATAAGAAATTTGTTCTTTGTTTACGCAAGGAAGATTTCCGTCGCCATTTGACCAGAAAAAATCATTGTTTTTGGGAGAATTGTATTTTAAATTTCCGATTTGAATGGTTTCAAAATCCGTATCGTTCTTTGAATTTTTATGAGGAAAAACAATGTTTTTAACCGAAAAAGTACTGATTTCCATTAATGATTTATGATTTGAAAGTGTACTTAAATTTACAGAGAAAAATAAAACAATAATAACCGGAACAATCGAAAGCACTAATAATGCTTGAAGTATTTTTTTATTTTGAATAATGCAAATCAAGCAAAACAAAGAAAAAAACAATACAAAATTCATAAAAAATCGATATTGCGGCGATGTTATTAAAAGCAAAACCAATTGCACAAACATTACGATATAAAGATACCAAATCGCTTTTTTATTGTTGAATTTATAGATGAAGAAAGGAACAGCCAAGATTAAAAGAACGCTTATTTTATTGAATAGACCATTCAGTTTTGGCAGTTTTATCCATTGTGAAAATAACTCTAAAACCGACATTGAATTGTATTGTTCTGTGCTAACAAAAAAGCCGTAAGATTTGATTTCATTATAATAAAAACTCTGAATTAAATCTGGAACAGCATAATCTGTCAATGAAGTAAAAGATTTAGAAGGAAAAATAGGAGAACCGCAAATAATCATATTTTTTATAACAAAAAGCGACAGCATAATTATGCTCAATAAAACGGGTTTTAAAAGTTTTTTTGATAAAGATTTATAGTGAATTGCTAAAAGAATTATTGGAAATAATGCAAAAGCTAATGCTGTGTTTTTGATGTAAATTAAAAAAAGAACAAGAATTAGAAGTAAATTAAATACTTCTGAAGTTGTTTTTTCAAAGTTTTCCAAGAAATAAAAAAAGAAAATAAAAGAGAAAACATAAACGGGAATATCTGGTGATGGCGCGCTTATAAATTGAAAAAAGAAAATATTAAAAAATGGCAATAATCCAATAATCAGATAGTTTGAATTGTTGTTTCTGTAATATTCGCTAAGTTTTTGAATGGCAAATAAGTTTCCTAAAAGCAAACAAAAACCACTTAAATCGTTGAAGTTTTTATATAAAAACGAAAAACTAAAAGCGCTTTGCGTTACATGCCAACCGCTGGTTTGTCCTAAAAACAAATGAAGATTTGCAATACCTTTTACAAAACCGTATTCATTTAGCCATTCTATAGTTTGAATGTAATACGATTCGTTGTCAATTATGAAAGGAATAGAGGCACATTGCGCAATTATTAAAATTGAAACAACAGCTAAAATGATTTTTAAACTAGTCTGTAATTGCTTTAAATCGGCTAAAAAGGATTGGTAAAGATTAGTGATTTCGTTTCGGAATTTTAGAATACAAAAAATATTCAAAACTGCTAAAACGAAATGAAATTCAATGTTTATTCTTCCGAATATTGCCCAAATGCTAGCTAAAATCGTTACAGAAAATAACCCAAGAATTGAAGTCGTAACAAAATCCTTGTTTTTTAAATTCATTATTTTATCAAAACCAACACCAAAATTGATGGTGGTAAATAAAATATAAATCCAGCTAATAGCAATGAAAAGCATTTACGAAATAATTTGTCCGTCGGACATTACTAATTTTCTGTCGGCCATATTAGCTAATTCTTCGTTGTGCGTTACGATTACAAAAGTCTGACCGAATTCGTCTCGAAGCTGAAAAAATAACTGGTGCAGATTTTCGGCAGAATGAGTGTCAAGATTTCCAGAAGGTTCATCTGCAAAAATTACGTCGGGTTTGTTGATTAACGCTCTTGCAACTGCCACACGCTGTTGTTCTCCTCCCGAAAGTTCACTTGGTTTATGATTAATTCGGTGTGAAAGCCCTAAATAAGTAAGCAATTTTACGGCTTCTTTTTCTGTTTCAGATGGTTTTTTGCCTGCAATATGTGCTGGAATACAAACATTTTCTAAAGCTGTAAACTCGGGTAAAAGCTGATGAAACTGAAAAATAAATCCTAGATTTAAATTTCTAAAATCTGATAATACTTTGTCTTGTTTGCTTTTCTTTTTGAAATAACGATTATAGTAAAAAAGCATTGCAATTATTGGTAAAAAAAGAGCAATACTTGTCACTACTCGAAGAGTGTCATCGTAGATTTTAGTTTTAAAAAATAATAAAAAAACAGCCAGAAGTATAATATAAAGAGAACCAGTCCAAGTGATTATCTTAAAAGTCTTTTCTTGTTTTGAAGTATTGTTTTGAACGTTTTGCAATTCAAGAACATTTTTGCCATTAATAGTCAAAGACGAATCTGGACTATGATCAGGTTTGTCTAAAGTGCCTAAAATTTGCAATAAAGTCGTTTTTCCGGCGCCAGAAGCGCCAACGATAGAAACAATTTCGCCTTTTTTAATATGTAAATCAACTCCTTTTAAAACTTCAAGTTTGTCGTAGAATTTATGTATGTTTTTTGCGTGTATCATGTAGTGAAACTGTTTTTACAAAGAAACGAAGATTATAGTCAATATCAAATTACAAAATTTAAATTCAAAAAAAGAGCAAAGCGATTTTTTAAAATCTAAAATCTAAAATCTAAAATCTAAAATCTAAAATCTAAAATCTAAAATCTAAAATCTAAAATCTAAAATCTAAAATCTAAAATCTAAAATCTAAAATCTAAAATCATTAATCGGCATATTTATTGGTATGGGAATTTAGAAATTAAATTTGAAAAAGAAATAATTATAATAAGATGATTATTTTTAATTTCGATAAACTAAAACAAACGTAAGATGCAGGATTTGAATGTTGTAGAAGATGATAAGTTGTCAAAACTAGTTATTGGATTGGTTTTGGATGGAATTGGAATGATTTCTTTTTCGATTCCTTTTCTTGGTGAATTTTCAGATGTTGTCTGGGCGCCGATTGCTGCTTTTATTATGACTAGAATGTATAAAGGACGGGTAGGGAAGGTTGCCAGTGTTTTGACTTTTGTTGAAGAAATTTTACCATTTGCAGATATTATTCCATCGTTTACTTTGACATGGATTTACACTTACTTCTTTCAGAAAAAATAAAAAAGGACGGTTTTTGAAGCCGTCCTTTTAATGTATACTTTATTGTACAATTATTTTTTTGACATATTCTGTTTTTTTAGTCTGAGGATTAATTACTTTAACTAAGAAAACTCCTTTAGAATGTAGTTGAATTGTTTCTTGAGTATTTCCTCTAATTTTTTGTTTCAATACTTCTTTTCCAGAAATATCGTAGATTTTAAGATCTGAAATTTCTGTTTCTTCATTATCAAGAAAAACAGAAAATGCTCCGTTGCTTGGAACTGGCCAAACGCTCAAAGAGTTGTTTTTTATTTCTTTAGTAATGTCTTCAGTTCCTAAATTTATACTTTGTCCACTAACGATATTTACCTTTCTCTTCATTGTGCCGCCTTCAGAATCTGTTACCGTAAATTCAAAAGAACATAAACCGTTTGAAGCGGGAGTAAAGGCAACACTATTTGTATTTAAAATGGCGCCACCATTGACAACATTCGAAATAGTGTAGGAAACACCACTTGTAAATCCTTGAGATAATTTTTGAATATTAATGTCTATTTTTTTTCCATCGGCAGATTCATAATGCGGCAGCGACATCCATTGTAAATATTTATCTAAGTTCGTGTAGCCATCTAAATCAGTATCAGCATTTGCATCTGAAAAATCGCCAGCGCCAGAATTTACATTCGTCCCGATAATTTTTTCCCACCAATTCGGAAGTCCATCTTGATCACTGTCCCAGTTTGCATCTCTGTTTACAATCGGATAAATTTCAAAACCTCCAACATCAGATTCGTTATCTGGAAACCCAGGTTTTTTAGTTATGCTTCCGACAGAAGAAGTAGTTCCGTTTAAGGTTTCATTTATAATTCTTTGGTCGTGATCGTCAAATGTTGGTTGCGTACATCCAACATCTGAAAGTACAATTTTGTAGGCATTTTTGGCAGATTGTGTCGTTACATACGAAGGGAAAAAGGGTGTGTTTACAAAGTTTTCAAATGTTATGGCAACTCCAGAAGCTTTTCTTCCTGCAGTTTGATTGCTTTCGTCGAAATATCCGGGCATTACATTTCCACTAAAATAACATTGTTGTGTTCCAGTTCCAGCTCCTTCATTTTGTTGGTTGAATGCTGTAAAAATTTTTGAACCTGCGCCAGGCTTATAATAGTTGTTTACAAAATTTACTTCTTTTGTTCCTCCATCGGTTGTTCTTCCGCCCCAATTGTAAACTACATTATTGGTAATATCCATTTTTCCTGCGTAAGCACCGCTTCCGTCTAAACCTCCGCCAAGACTCCAGTTACGACCATAACAATGCGCCAATAAATTGTGGTGAAAACTTCCAATATCGCCACCAATTGTTGCTGCATAACCGTGCTCAGTTCCTGCTGGATAATTTTGATGGTTTGCCGCATTTAAGGCTTCAGAAATTAATGTTCTTTGTAATGTGATATTTTTTCCAGATCTCGAACTAAAAGATTCATCAATTGTCCAACTGATTGAGCAGTGGTCAATAATGCTATTGTCTGCGCCTGTTAATCCCATTCCATCGAAAGTTGGTCCTGCGCCGATTCTAACTCTTAGATTTTGTACAATGGCATCATTTCCTGTAACTCCGAAAGGAGCAGAACGAATACAAATTCCTTTTCCTGGAGCAGTTTGTCCTGCAACAGTTACATAAGGCTGGCTTAAAACCAAACGAGAATTCAATTGAATAATTCCAGAAGTATTAAAAACGATTGTTCTCGGTCCGATATCGTTGGTGACAGCTTCACGAAAACTTCCTGGACCACTGTCATCTAAATTAGTTACTACAACTACTTTTCCGCCGCGTCCGCCTCTTGCGAAACGACCGTAACCTTCAGCATCTGGAAATGCAAGTTGTGCTGGACGAAAACGCCACACATTTCCTTTCTCAATTCCATTTGCTAAAACTTCATCAACACGCCAATAGTAAGTTGCACCTGTATACAATCCATTTACTTGATATGAGTTACTGGCTAAAGCTTGATTTCCTTTGTATTCTGGAGAAGAAGTTGTGGCAGCATTTACCGCAGCTTGATCTGTTCCAAAATAAATATTATGCGAAACAGCATTTGAGGCAGCTGTCCATTGCAATAATTTCCCGCCAGAAGTCAATTCAACATGTTCGTCGTTTTGTTTCGGATTTGGATTTGTCGCTTGGTAGAAAATATTTGTTGTATTCAATTCAAAACCATTAAACATGATATTTTTAATATTTTCTGTGCCAGAAGTTTCGGCAGCCATTAATATTACAACATCAGTTCCTGTTATGGCTTGAAATTTTAAATAAACAGATTTTGCATCGGCAGTTTTTAGTGCTCTTACAGACGGAATCAAATTATCTACAACTAAATTTCCATTAATAGAAATATCAATCGGACTAAAATTATTTCCCGACGGACTGTCTACAGCATTAAAAAATGCTAAAAATGTATGTTCTCCAGTTGTTAATCCGCTAATTTTAAGTTCAATTTGAGCGCCTAAATTAGCTGTTGAGCCTTTTACGGTAAGTCCGTCACTTACTAATCTTGCATAATATGGAGCTTGAATTCCGGCTTTATACCAATTGGTTCCGAGCGCGTCGCCATTGTTTCCAACGCGGGAAACGGTAAAGGTTACTCCGTTTTCGGTATACGTACTTGTGTTTCCAGATGCAACTACCCAAGTACTGTAATCAGGGTCGTTAACTTCAGCTTTAGGTCTTCCTGATTGGTCAAAGTCAATTTTTACAATCGGATTTTGGGCAAAAATCTTTGTTTTCGGCGCAATGAGACAAAACATGGTCGCCATTACGGAGAGTTTGAAGTAATTTTTCAGCATTTCAAATTGTGGTTTGGTTAGTTAGTAATAGTAGTTGAAAATAAAATTGATAATAGGTTGATTATCAATTGTGAATTTTATTTTAACTATTGTAAAGTTTGTTATTACTTAAAATAAAACTATCCTGTACCTTCCTGTTCTGGTTAATGATTTCTTATAAAATGTCAAATAAAAAATGTAATATGTTTTTTTATTCTAAATTTTTTAAGATGTTTTTATTATATAAATACAGGGATTGGTTCAATATGAAATTGAAATTATTGTTTTGAATTTTTAAATTTGAAGCAATTACAAATAAATAGGAAATAGAGAGGAAGAATGAGTTTCGACCAGAACGGATTTATAAATAGAAAGAGAAGTTTAAAAAGAAGTTAATCTTTAAATAAGAAGCCAAGTCCCATTCTTTTAAGCATTTTCTTTTCAAAATTCCAAAAGAAACGGAATTGCCCAAAAATAGTTCCAATCGCAACTAATAAAACTTGATAAACGGGAAGAATAATTAATAAACGGATTAAAGTAAACCAAACAGCACCTAAATCTTCTTTGTGAATTCCTACCCAGTCACAAAAAGGTCTAGAAATCCATGCAGATGCCGATCCAGTGATGGCAAAAACGATAAATATGATTATGGCTTGTAGGTTGGAAGTAATTCCCCAGCGTTTTTTTAATCTATCCATTATTAATTTATAATCATTACAAATATACTAACATTATCTTATCGGAACATATCCCGCGAGCTTTTGTTTGTAAGTATTTTGAAAATAAATCATGTAGTTGTAGATCAAATAATTTACTTCGTATCCGTAATGAATTTGTGGCTGGTAATCAATCGTCATTTCATATAAATTTGGACTGTATCGGTTTGGCTGTAAAACTCGATTGTTCCATTCCATAACGTATTGATAATTTTTATTTTCTAAGTAAGACAAACTATAATAATTTCGAGGTAAGGCTCTAGAATTTAACCAATAATTAAATCCGTTGTCAATAATGATAACTTCATATTCTAACGAATCATTTGCAATTCTTACCGTGTCATTTCCTTTTTTATTTGAAACAGTATCATTGCTGGCAATATTTTGCGAAGTTGTAGAACACGCAATAATTGTCAATAATACTACTAATATAAAAATGCACTTTTTCATATTTTAAAGTTACGAAATTTTTTTTAAAGGGACTAAGGCTCTAAGTTGCTAAGATTCTGAGTTTTTTCTATTTAAAGAACAAAAAAGCTGTTTATATAAAATAAACAGCTTTACTATTTTGCTTAGAATCTTAGCAACTTAGAGTCTTAGTTACTTAGAACCTTTATTTGCTTCCAAACAATTTCCCGATAAATCCAGCGATACCACCTTTGCTTTTCGTAACCACTAAAACATCGGCAACATCAACTTTTCCGTCATTGTTTTGGTCTAATCCGAATTGCATTCCGTATTTAGAAATGGTATCCATAATTCCGGAAGCTTGCCCGCTGTTTCCTGAAATAGAATTGATGATATCTGAAATCTGAAAACTGCTGTCGTTTGGATCTTTCGCTTTGTTAACCAAAGAACCTAAAATCTGTGGAATTAAATTAGAAGCAACTCCGTTTGAATCTGCGCTGCTTAAACCGAATTTCTGACCTAGATTACCGCTTAATTGCTGTTGAATTTGCTGAACCACAGGATTTGAGCTGTCGATAGGTGAGTTTCCGTTAAATAATCCTGCAATTTGATCTGTTCCGCCTTCAGAAACGATCTTTTTTAATCCTTCAAAAATAGAATTGCTAGTTTCGCCAATTACGGCTTCATTATGTTCATTTGGAACAGCAGAATTATTCTTAACTGCATCGCCTCCATATTGTTGTACTAATTGGGTTAATTGTTCAAACATGATTTTTAGGATTTAGATTAGAACTCAAATTTAAACAAAAAAAGAAAGGGATTTATTAAACTGTGTTAATAAATCCCTTCTAAGTATTTTAATTATAGTTAATTAGCTTAACAAAGTAATGATTTGTGATGCTAATTCAGTTCCAATTCTATCTTGCGCTTCTCCAGTTGCAGCTCCAATATGTGGAGTCAATGAAATTTTAGAGTGCATCAAGATTGCCATTTCTGGTTTTGGTTCGCTTTCGAAAACATCTAAACCTGCAAAAGCAACTTTTCCAGAATCTAAAGCTTTTACTAAAGCAACTTCATCAATAACACCGCCACGAGCACAGTTTACGATTCCAACACCGTCTTTTAAGATTTCAAATTCTTTCTCTCCGATAATGTAACCGTTTTGAGCAGGAACGTGTAATGTAATGAAATCCGCTTCTTTAAATAAAGATTCTAAAGATTGAGAAACAATTTTAGTTGTGATAGATTGTCCGTCGAAAAATTCAACTTTTACGTCAACTTCCGGAATAAAACTATCTGCTGCAATAACTTTCATACCTAAACCAAGCGCCATTTTTGCAGTAGCTTGCCCGATACGTCCGATACCAACAATACCAAGAGTTTTTCCTCTTAATTCAGTTCCGTTTGCGTAAGCTTTTTTCAAACCGTCAAAGTTAGAATCTCCTTCAAGAGGCATGTTTCTATTTGAATCATGTAAAAAACGAACACCAGAAAATAAGTGTCCAAAAACTAATTCAGCAACAGATTCTGAAGATGAAGCAGGAGTATTGATTACATGGATTCCTTTACTTTTAGCGTAATCAACATCGATATTATCCATACCAACACCACCACGACCGATGATTTTGATACCAGGACAAGCATCGATAATATCTTTACGAACTTTAGTTGCACTACGAACTAAAATTACGTCAACATTATTTTCATTAATAAAGTTAGCTACTTGTTCTTGAGCTACTTTTGTAGTTATAACTTCAAATCCACCTTTTTCTAAGGCTAGAATTCCGCTTTTAGAAATTCCATCATTTGCTAATACTTTCATTTTTTTTGTGATATTTTTGGGTTAATCGTTAAATCGTTTATTTGTTTAATCGATAAACCGGCTATTTGATTTTTCTTTTTTATTTAGAAGCTAATCCCGCTATTCGTTCCAATCTTTTTTGTTTTTAAAGAAAAAACAAAAAAGGATTTCCACTGCTATCGGGGCTAGAAATCAGTATTCAATTCACGTTTTCGATTTCTGAAAACTGTTACTGCGACTGAAAACTAAACTTTACTTTCCAGTGCTTTCATTACATCAACTAAAACCTGCACGCTTTCAATTGGCATAGCGTTGTAGATAGAAGCTCTGTAACCACCAACAGAACGGTGTCCTGGCAATCCAGAAATATTAGCTTCTTTCCATAAAGCGTCAAAAGTTGCTGTATGATCAGGATTGTTTAATAAGAAAGTAACGTTCATGTTAGAACGATCTTCTACTGCAGCAGCACCTTTAAATAATGGGTTTCTGTCGATTTCAGCGTAAAGTAATTCAGCTTTAGCGTTGTTTAATTTTTCAACAGCAGCAATTCCACCTTTTTCTTTAATCCATTGTAAAGTTAAAAGAGAAACGTAAACAGAGAAAACAGGTGGCGTATTGTACATGCTTTCTGCTTTAATATGTTTAGCGTAATCTAGCATACTTGGAATTGTTCTTCCGTTTTTGCCTAAGATTTCTTCTTTAACTACAACAAGAGTAGTTCCAGCAGGTCCCATATTTTTTTGAGCTCCAGCATAGATTAAATCAAATTTAGAGAAATCTAATTCACGAGAAAAAATATCAGAACTCATATCGCAAACAACAGGAATATTAGTTGCTGGGAAATCTTTTAATTGAGTTCCAAAGATGGTATTGTTACTTGTACAGTGAAAATAATCAGCATCTGCTGGTATTTCGTAACCTTTTGGAATGTGCGTATAATTGTCATCTTTTGAAGAAGCTACAACAACAGTTTCTCCAAAAAGTTTAGCTTCTTTTATTGCCGCAGTTGCCCACGTACCTGAATCTAAATAAGCTGCTTTTCCGTTTTCTTTTAATAAATTATAAGGTGCCATTAAGAATGCTGTACTTGCACCGCCTTGTAAAAATAAAGCCTGATAACCTTTTCCTTGAAGTCCAAGTAATTCTAAAGCAAGGGAACGAGCTTCCTCCATAACTGCAACGAAATCTTTGCTTCGGTGCGAGATTTCAAGAATAGATAATCCTGAATCATTAAAATTTAAAATTGCTTTTGATGCCTTCTCAAAAACTTCCTGAGGTAAAATACTTGGTCCTGCGCTGTAGTTGTGTTTTTTCATGGTTGTTGTTAATAGTCGAAAATTTTAAAGACGCAAATTTCGGCAATAAGAGCCGAAAAAGCGTTAAAATATTCGAAATAATTAAACAATTTATTACTTTGTTGTTAACAAAAACGTTATAGTATCGACATTATCTGCGTAATCCCACAATTGTGGTTTTTGCGTTTCTCCGAATGCAATGCTGTCTTGGGTTAAATTATGGCTAACAATACATTGTATTTGATCAGAATCTGCTTGAAGACGTTTTTGTAAATCTTCAAGGTTTTCGTAATATTCATAAAAAACGCTCGAGATAGGCGAGGCGTAGCTTGCGTCTTCTTTTAAGGTCAAAAATCCGTTGTCTAATAATTTGAAATTACTCATTAAAAATACTGCTTTATTATAGTCATAATTGTTAGCGTATTTTTCGTAATGAATGACGTCCTGATATTTAAAAATTGCTTCAAAAAAAGTATCAAAAATATAGTCTTTTGGAACAAAAAGTTTAGAAACATTGCGGCATCCTAAACCAAAATATCTAAAAATATCTTCGCCTAAATTTTCTAATTCTTCGTGGGTTTCTTTTCCAGTTAAAATGGCTGCAGAATTTCTGTTTTTTCGAATAATTGAAGGTTTGTCTTTAAAATAATATTCAAAATAACGAGCTGTGTTATTACTTCCTGTTGCAATTACGGCATCAAAATTTTCCAGTTTTCCTTCCACGAAAGTGATTTTATCTTTGAAATTTTCATCAACAGCAATTAAATATTTCGCTAAAAACGGCAATAAATGCTGATCGTTTGATGAAGTTTTAATTAAAGCACTGTGACCTGTTATTAAAACTGATAAAAAATCATGGAAGCCAACTAACGGAATATTTCCCGCTAAAATTAAAGCAACTGCTTTAGAATTATCGTTATTCTCGTCAATTTCATAAGCCGAAAGCCATTTAGAAATATTTTCTTCAGTTAGCGCTTCTGCCCAAGATTGTATAGAGAAATAAACCTGTTCGGGCGTGTACCAGCCGTTGTGGGATTGTGATAAATGGATCAGTTTTTCGAAATCTTCAAAAAAGATATCATTATATAGAACGTCAGATTTTCTCGCAGAAGCATCTTCAGAAAATTGACTTAAAAATTTTCCTAATTCAACAAAAACACTTTTTTTTGTTTCTAATGTCATAATGTTTGTTTATGAATTGTTTTGATTGTAATTTTGCACAAAAATAAGCTATATTACGTTATAAGGCAAAGTAGATTGAAATCTTTGATATTTTAAACTTAAAACCTAATAACTTTTAACATGTAACGACTAAAAAGATGGCAATAATTATAACTGACGAATGCATCAACTGTGGGGCTTGTGAACCAGAGTGCCCAAATACAGCAATATATGAAGGAGCAGATGATTGGAGATATAAAGACGGAACAAGTCTTTCTGGAAAAATAGTTTTACCTGACGGAACTGAAGTGGATGCAGAAGATGCTCAAACTCCAATTTCTGATGAGATCTACTATATTGTACCAGGAAAATGTACAGAATGTAAAGGTTTTCATGATGAACCTCAATGTGCTGCTGTTTGTCCAGTTGACTGTTGTGTGCCAGATGAAGATCACGTAGAGGACGAAGAAACTTTATTAGAAAGACAAGCTTTCCTTCACGGAGAGTAATAATTTCTGGTATTTTAAATATAATCCTGAGTGCAAACTCAGGATTTTTTTTGCTTTAAACTCAAAAAAAATGCAAAGTTAGTTTGTTGATATATAATGATTTATTGTTTTAGTGTTAGTTTATTGATAAAAAAATGATACTTTAGTTGAAAAATTAACAACGCCTATGAGGAAATTGCTACTTTTATTTGTCGTATTATCTGCTATAAATGTTTTTGCCCAAGAAACAGAATATTCTATTTTGGTAAAAGATATCGAAACTTTGCAGCCAATTGAAAATGCAACAGTAGTCGTTTCAAAAACCAAACAAGTTTTATTGACGAATGAAGATGGCAAAGTCACTTTTGTTTTAAGCGGCGGTTCAAATGTGCAAGTTTCAGAAATGAATTACGAAGATTTGACAGTTCGTTGGGCTGTTTTAAAAGAAAGTGAATTCGTAGTTTATCTTAAAAACAAAAAAGAAAACCTAGATGAAGTTGTTGTTTCGCACGAGAATTCTCAAAAAATACTTCAAAAATTAGTTTCAAATTCCAAACAAAAATTAAATGTTTCTTGCCGACTAAAAGTTTACGTTCGTGAATTTTTTATGCTTGATAATGAATATTCGTATTATAATGACGGATTGGTTAATTTTCAATTTGATAAAAATAACAATACCACTTTATTAGTTGAACAAAATCGTTCGTATGGATTGTTAGAAACCGATGTAAGCACCGATTTAAGAGGATATAATTTGAATAATATAATGGAAAATTATTCGAATTTTAAATATTTTGAACCTTTACTGGATAATAAATCCAAGAAAGAATATGAATTTACAACCAAAGGCCATCCGAATAATAAGGAATATTATATAATGAATGTGAGTCCGCTTGATAAATCTAAAGAAGCAATTGATAGTTTCGAAATTATTTACGATCCCGAAAATAAGCTGATTTTAGAATTTACAGTTTCTGTAACTCCTGCAAATCTTGATAAAGTAGATGATAAAACAAAAGTAGGAGATAAAAATATTACTAAATCTTTTATAAAAGTAAATTACAGATGGGACGGACACGATTACTACGTGCTAAGTTCGAATGAAGAAATTGGATACAATCTTATTTTGAAAGATAAATCGAAAAATATTCAGGTAAGAAATAGTTTTGTGACGACAAGCTTTAACAGACAAAATTTCACTTACAACGAAAGTGATGTTTTTAAAGAGAAATCACTTTTTAATAAAAAGAATAAAATCTTAACCAATTATTGGGATATTTCGGGTTTTACGGCTACCGATCAAGAAAAAGCCATTATTGCATCTTTAGAGTTTAAATTGTAATTAAATAAATAGAAAAAAAATCCTGAACTTAGTTGTTCAGGATTTTTTTGTTTTATGATTTTTGTCAGGCTGAGCGAAGTCGAAGCCTAGAAATTAAATCCAAGTCTTGCGTAGTAATAAGCTCCGCTGAAACCCATTTGAACGGCATCCCAATAACCTCCAGCTTCTGTATTTCCTTGTTCATCTTGTTTTGTCGGATACACATTAAATAAGTTATTGCTTCCAAGTGTTAATTTCAAGCTTTTAGTAACTTGATATCCAACTGTTAAATCTGTAATCAATCTTGGATTATAAACATCATCTTCATCAGCATAATCAACCAAAACAACTTTGCTAAAACGTGTGAAAGCTAAACCAGCATCAAATTTATTTTTAGCATAAGTAAGGTTTAAACCAAATTTATTATCTGGAGCTGAAGCCAATAAAAAGGCTTTTTCGCGTTTTCCAAAGAAAGTTGCTTCATCTAGATTGCCATTTTTAACCTTGTCAATTTTCATGTCATTAATGTTTCCGACCAATGTCGCACCAAATTGACCGAAATCAAATTTTTTCTTCCAAGAGAAAACAATATCCAAACCATGTGTACTGGTGTCTACACCATTAGCAAAAAATTGAGCTTCAGAAACACCAAGATTTAAGGCACTTGCGTCAAAATATCCAGTCAAAACGATACGGTCTTTTACTTGAATATAATAACCATCAATTGTTGCTGTGAAATCTCCAAATGAAGCTGTAAAACCTAAAGAAGCATTTACTGCTTTTTCTTCATTTAATTTCTGAATTCCGAATGCTCTGGTAACTGGACTGTCATTAGGTGCTAATAAAACTTCTGTTGCACCGCTTGCATTAAAATTGGTAAAACGTAAATTGTAATAAATCTGCGCTAAAGACGGCGCACGAAAACCTGTACTGATAGATCCTCTCGCATTGATGTGATCTGTAATTTTAAGTCTTGAAGCTAATTTTCCGTTTAAGGTACTTCCGAAATCACTATAATTTTCAAAACGAACAGCACCGCTAAACATTAAAGCTTCTGTTACGTCTAATTCGGCATCAGCATAAAGAGAGAAGTTTGTACGATCTTTATTGACTTCATTTGCAGGACTGTATCCAGGGAAACCTTGTGAACTTCCCGGTCTTGGTTCTCCAGAAATAGGATCAATTGGAGCGCTTTGAGTTGTCGGATCTGTAATTGGTTGCCCGTTAGTGTCGTAAGTTGTATATGAACCTTCTTCACCAGCGAAAATTTCAAATTTTTCTACTCTAAATTCTGTTCCAAAAGCAATATTTAAACCGCTTAAAACATCTCCATAATTTTTAGAAATATCAAAATTAGTAGTATTTTGAAGTAAACTGTGTCCTCCAGCATCAAATTGATGTGGCGAATTTTCTTCTAACGAAGCATTTATAGTTCCTTTAATATCGTATTGAAATTTATTTTTTCCAAAAGTATTACTCAAATCAAATTTCCATCCGCCAGAAGTTTCAGTTCTAATTCCCGCAGCAACCGAATTATCATTGATTTTAGAAGTAATTCTTGGTGTGTAACCACCTGGGTAAACCGATTCTACAACTCTTTCTCCGTCATTTCTGGTAAAAGCATACGCATCTGTATCTCTAAAGTTGCTTCCTCCAAAAGCATAAAATTCTGTTTTATCTGCAATTGGAATTGCCAAATTTGCAAATAAATTTACGCCTTGCATTTCGGCATCACCAAAACCTTTTCTAAAATCGTAGGCTGGTCTTAAGGTCTTATTTTTGTTTAAAAATTCTCCGGTAACATTTACAAAACCTCCTTTGGTTCCGATTTTAGTTCCGTAGTTTGCCGCAACTCTTACAGAACCTCCGTCAAAATCTTGATCTTTTCCGTATGAATTTCCATTTCCATTTTTATCTAATCTATAACCTTTTGTGTTTGGAGTTCCAGGCAAGAAATCACCTTTGGCATGAGTATTAAAAACACCGTAAGTCACAGATCCTGTTAATTCATCTACATTATCATTGGTTACAATATTGATAACGCCAGCAATCGCATCAGAACCATATTGTGCTGAAGCTCCGTCACGTAGAATCTCAATTCTTTTAATAGACGCTGCAGGAATTGCATTCAAATCTGTTCCTGTATTTCCGCGTCCGCGTGTTCCAAATAAATTGATTAAAGACGATTGATGTCTTCTTTTTCCGTTAATTAAAACCAAAGTCTGATCGGGTCCCATACCTCTTAAAGAGGCTGGATCGACGTGATCGGCGCCATCAGAACCAGATTGTTTGTTGGCATTAAACGACGGCGCAACATATTGTAATAACTGATTGATCTCAATTTTACCACTTTGTGTCGTTACGTCTTTTACATTAATAACATCGATTGGAACAGCTGAATTTACAACAGTTCGCTTTGCATTTCTAGAACCGACAACTACAACATCATTTAAAACTTGTCCGTCACTTTCGCTTAAAACGACTTCTATTTTGTCTCCAGAAGCTAATTTTTCTACAGTTGAAAAACCGACATAGCTAAAAATTAATGTTGCGCCTTCTTTTGCTTTTATTCTAAAACTCCCTTCAAAATCTGTAGAAACTCCATTTGAAGTTCCTTTTTCGACAATATTTACACCTGGGAGCGGTGCGCCGCTTTTGTCTTTCACAAAACCTGAGACCTCTTTTTGAGCAAAGAGGAACGCTGAATTCAGCAGAAATAAAAATAATGCAATCTTTTTCATGGGTAATTGGTTTTTTGTTTTGCTTTTTGTTGATTAGTTTTATAAAAGTAATGTTTTTTAACAAAAAATTAATAAAATGTTTAAAAATTTAAAAGAATAGCTTTAAAATTATATTAATGAACATTTTTGCTTCGTGCAAGAGGTATTAAATCTTATATTTGCAAAATTTTAGAGCCAAAAAATATCATTTTGGCAGAAACAGAAAAAAACGCTTAAAAATTATAATGCATTAAATCAGAACGTTTAATGTTAGGCTCAAACAAAGAAGCCAAATAAAATAAATAGAAACAAACAGATGAAAGCAGGAATTGTAGGATTACCAAATGTTGGAAAATCAACATTATTTAATTGTTTATCTAATGCAAAAGCGCAAAGTGCAAACTTTCCTTTTTGTACAATCGAACCTAATATTGGTGTTGTAAACGTTCCAGATCCAAGAATCAACAAATTGGAAGAATTGGTAAAACCAGAGCGCGTTCAAATGGCAACTGTAGATATCGTAGATATTGCAGGTTTAGTAAAAGGAGCAAGTAAAGGTGAAGGTCTTGGAAACCAGTTTTTAGGAAACATTAGAGAGTGTAATGCTATTATTCACGTTTTACGTTGTTTTGACAATGATAATATTGTACACGTTGATGGAAACGTTAATCCAATTCGTGACAAAGAAACGATCGATATCGAATTGCAGTTAAAAGATTTAGAAACAATCGAAAAACGTTTAGAAAAAGTAAAACGTGCTGCAAAAACAGGAAATAAAGAAGCACAGACAGAAGAAGCTTTATTAAACAGAATTAGAGAAGCTCTTTTGCAAGCGAAATCTGCAAGAACAATTATTCCTCAAAGTAACGATGAAGAAGTTTTGATGGAAGCTTTCCAATTAATTACGGCAAAACCAGTTTTATACGTTTGTAATGTTGACGAAAGTTCTGCTGTAAACGGAAACAAATATGTAGATCAAGTTCGTGAATTAGTGAAAGATGAAGATGCTGAAGTTATTATTCTTTCAGTTGGAGCAGAGGCTGATATTACAGAATTAGAAAGCTATGAAGAGCGTCAGGTTTTCCTTGAAGATATGGGATTAACTGAGCCTGGAGCTTCTGTTTTAATTCGTGCAGCTTACAAATTATTAAAACAACAAACTTACTTTACAGCTGGTGTAAAAGAAGTTCGTGCTTGGACAATCAATATTGGAGCAACTGCACCACAAGCTGCTGGAGTTATCCACACTGATTTCGAAAAAGGTTTTATTCGTGCAGAGGTAATTTCATACGAAGATTACGTTCAATACGGTTCTGAAGCAAAAGCAAAAGAAGCTGGAAAATTTAAAGTTGAAGGAAAAGAATATGTTGTAAAAGATGGTGATGTAATGCACTTCCGTTTCAACGTTTAATTTTTTTTAAATAAAGAAGAAAGAAATAAGATTAAACTGCTGGAGAAATTCAGCAGTTTTTTTTTGTCATTGCGAGGAACGAAGCAATCACATGATTAGGGGCAAACTTTTAGAATAAACAATGCTTACCTGGGTGAGATTGCTTCGTTCCTCGCAATGACAAAATCCGCGCTTTCGCGAAAGCTAATTTGTAAAATCCTCTTACCATTTTAAGAAAATAAATTTTTTGGCTCAAAAATTGGTTACAGAAAAATTAACCAATTACTAATCTAAAATCAATCTATTAAAATGCTAAAAAAATCATTCAAATTTCTAGGCTGGACGCTTTTCGGAATTTTCAGTTTTCTTGTCCTTTATGTAATTTCTGTTTATTTTATTTGTAAAATTACTGTAAACTCGGATATCGCAAAAGTTGAAGAACAAAATGCAGTTCCAATTTATATTCTCTCAAACGGAGTTCATACGGATATTGTAGTTCCAATAAAAAACGAAATCAAAGATTGGAGAAATGAAATTCAATTTAATCAAACTCAATTAAAAGATTCGTTAATGAATTATATTGCATTTGGTTGGGGTGATAAAGGTTTTTATTTAGACACACCAGAATGGTCAGACTTAAAAGCAAGTACAGCTTTAAAAGCGGCTTTTGGTGTAAGTTCATCGGCAATGCATACCACATTTTTCAAGCAATTGAGAGAAGGCGATGACTGCAAACGCATTTTAATCTCAAAAGAAAATTATCAAAATTTAGTCGATTATATTTCAAATAGTTTTAGCGATCCTTTTCATCCGCAATGGATTGAAGGTCACAGTTACGGCAAAAAAGATGCTTTCTATGAAGCGAAAGGAAGCTACAGTCTTTTTTATACGTGCAATACTTGGGCAAATAGCGCTTTAAAAGCGGCGAATCAAAAAGCAAGTTTATGGACAGTTTATGATAAAGGGATTTTTTGTCATTATAAATAATACGGATTATGAAAAAGTTAATTTTAATTTTTGTATTAGTATCATTAATTATTTCATGTAGAAAAGCAGATGCAGATCCAAAATGTTATGGCTGTCTTTATTTTGAAAAACCACAACCTGAAAATAACACTGAATTAAGTGGTTTTCCGTCAAGATTTAAAGGTTTGTATGTTGATATAGATTCTACTTTTCTAAGAATTGAAGAAGATCGAATTTTAAAAGAATATTTCTTTAAAAATAGATTTCATAAAAGTTTTTTGGACTCTTTAAAAAATGATTTTGATATTGTGAATAATCAACTTATTGAAAGAGAAACTTTGAAAAAATACTCTATGATTGCAATTGGAGATTCTTTAGAAATAAGCAGGAAAGATATTGATACGATTTTTAGATTCTCATACAATCAAAAAGCGAAAATAATTAATAAACATCTTGTTATCAGTGAAAGAGATTCCATTTTTTGGAGAATAAGAATTATTTCTTTGCAAAAGAATATTCTGAAAATGAAATATATCGATTTTCCTGATGACGTAAAAAAAATAGATTCGGTAACCAAAATCAAAGGACAAAAAATAGATTCACTTTCATATTTACTGAGACCAACAAGGAGCGAATTTAGAAAAATATTAAAAATAAAAAATTTAGGAAAAGAAGAAGAATACAAGAAAACCTCAAAATAGATTTTTTTTTAAACACATGGAAAAAATATAAAATTCTGCTAAAAAGCAAGAATTTAAAATTTTTCAAGATTGCTTAAATTTGATAGTATATCAAAAAATCAGCAAATGAAAATCAAAAATATATTCTCCAAAACATGGTTTCTATTAAAGAATACTTTTTTAGAATTTAACGATGATAACGCCATTAAACTTAGTGCTGCATTAGCATATTATACCATTTTTGCGTTACCTCCTTTATTAATTATCATCATAACCATTTGTGGTTTCTTTTTTGGAGAAGAAGCTGTAACAGGAGAATTATACGGACAAATTAACGGTTTGGTAGGAAACGGCGCGGCAAGCCAAATTCAGGAAGCAATTAAAAATGTGCAATTATCTGGAGATAATGTTTTTGCAACTGTGTTCGGAATCGTAATGCTCTTAATTGGAGCGTCAGGAGTTTTTGCAGAAATACAAAGTTCTATCAATTTTATTTGGGGACTTCGTGCAAAACCGGATAAAGGCATTAAAAAATTCATTCAAAATAGATTAATGTCATTTTCTATGATAGCTTCAGTTGGTTTTTTAATGTTAGTCAGTCTTTTTATAAGCACCACTTTAGACTTGCTTAGTGCACGTTTAAAAGTATATTTTCCAGAGAGTACAGTGTACTTATTTTACATTGTAAACGTCGTCATTGTCTTAGCCAGTATAACACTTCTTTTTGCTATTATTTTTAGAACATTACCAGACGGAAAGATAAAATGGAAAGATGCTTTTATAGGATCTGGAGTGACCGCGATACTTTTTATGATTGGTAAATTTGCCATTGGTTTTTATTTAGGAAGTTCAACAGTTGCTTCCGTTTATGGCGCGGCAGGTTCTGTCATAATAATTTTGGTTTGGGTTTATTATTCGGCAATAATTCTGTATTTTGGAGCAGAATTTACCAAGGTCTATGCGAAATCTTATGGAGGAAAAATATATCCTAACGAATATTCTGTAGAAATTGCAAAAGAGATTTACGAAATTGATAGTCCTAAAAAAGAACCAATTGAAGAAAAATTAATAAACGAAAAACCATGAAAATAATAGCCTTTGGAGGAAGTAACAGTAAACAGTCAATTAATAAACATTTAGCAACTTACGCGGCAAGTTTATTCGAAAATGGAGATGTTGAGGTTTTAGATCTAAATGATTATGCAATGCCTTTATTTAGTGTTGATCTTGAGAAAGAAGTCGGACAGCACGATCTTGCAAAAGCGTTTCTTGCTAAATTGGCGAGCGCAGATATTTTAGTTGTTTCTCTTGCTGAAAACAATAATAATTATTCAACAGCATTCAAAAATTTATTCGATTGGAGTTCAAGAATTACTAAAGAAGTTTTTCAACAAAAACCAATGCTATTATTGGCAACTTCTCCCGGTTCAAGAGGTGGCGCTTCAGTGTTAGAAATTGCCCGAAATGCTTTGCCAAGATATGGAGCTGAAATTAAAGGAACTTTTTCATTACCAGCATTTGGCGCGAATTTTGATTTACAGGATAATAAAATATCTAATGCAGAGTTAGATAAAGAACTGAAAGATATTATCAAATCAAATTTTTAAATGCCACAAAAAAAGATTTCATTTTTATTCCTTTTACTACATATTATTTTTTTCAATTTCGCTTTTTCTCAAAAGATAAGCGAAGTTGATAAGATTGTAGCTAAATACCCTAAAAGCTTTAATACTACAGAAAAATTAGCAGAAAGAATCGAAAAAGATTTTGATTCTGATGCCGAACGAGCACGTGCCATTTACAGCTGGATCGCTTTTAATGTGAAGTACGATTATAATGCTTATTTAAATCCGCAAAGAGCGCAAGGTTTTAGTTATTCTTCTGAAGCCGAAAAACAACGTAAATTAAAACAGATCAATGATAATCTGATTCAAAAAACTTTTAATTCTAAAAAAGGAGTTTGCGAAGGTTTTACGGCTTTGTATCAAGATTTAGCGCAACAAGTCGGATTGAAATGTGAAATAATTCGAGGAGATTCTAAAGTTTCGGTTAGAGATATTGGTAGAAAAAACACTTCGTCCAATCATGCGTGGAATATCGTTTTGATTGACAGAAAATGGCGTCTTATTGACGTAACTTGGGGCCAAGGTTATTACGACAGCAGTAAAGGCAGAATGGTTGCTGATTTTAATCCAGTTTATTTCGACACCGATCCAGATTATTTCTTTGCCAAACATTTTCCAGATTCAGGGACATTTCTAGGAGATCGATTAGATAAAGATGATTTTCTTAATGGACCTTTAATTTATAATAAAACAATCGAAAACGATTATAAAATTAAAGCGCCAACTTCAGGAATAATTCAAGCTAAAAACGGTGATAGAATCACGGTAGAAATAAAAAATGTTTCTAAATCGAATCAGGTTTTTTATTTAAATAAAAGAAATCAGCCCGTTAAAGTTTCAAATCCCAAAGAAAAACGAGGTAGTTTAGAATTTCAGATTCCTATTGATAATAATATCGGAGATTATATTACGGTTTTTGTAGATACGAATAGTATTGTTTCTTTTAAAATTATTTAGAAAACTACTATTTCTTCTTTTATGAAATAGCTGTATCTTAGCAAGAAATGAACAGAATTTCAATGCTATGGAAACAACTTTTCTGAAATCAATTCTAGATAATGATTTCTACAAATTTACGATGCAACATGCAGTAATTAAACTTTTTCCAAAAGCAAAAGTTCGTTACGGATTTATAAATCGCGGAAAACATGTTTTTCCAGCGGGTTTTGCAGATTTACTTCGCCGTTCAGTCGATGCTTTAGCAGATCTTCAGTTGACTAAAGAAGAAAAAAGTTACTTAGCGCATTATTGCCCTTATCTTGATCCGACCTATTTAGATTTTTTGCAAGGTTATAGATATGATCCATCTGAGGTTCGTATTAGTCAGGAAGGTTCAGAAATAAAAGTCACAGTTGAAGGATTTTGGTACAGAACTATTTTGTGGGAAGTTCCATTAATGGCTTTGATTTCAGAATTATTTTATAAAGCCAACCATTTAATACGATTGAATGACGAATCGATAAGAAATCTTACCAAAGAAAAAATTGATAATTACAATAAACTCGGAGTTTCTGTTTTAGAATTTGGAACAAGACGTCGCCACTCTTACGATGTTCATGATTTAGTAAATGAAACATTAAGAACCTATGGCGGAGAAAGTTTCATCGGAACAAGCAATGTGCATTTTGCAATGGTCAATAACCGAAGACCTTTAGGCACACATGCACACGAATGGTTTATGTTTCATGCCGCGCAATATGGCTTTAAAATGGCAAATTCGATAAGTCTGGAACATTGGACACAAGTTTATGGCGGAGATCTCGGAATCGCCTTAACAGATACTTACACCACAGAAATATTCTTTAATCAATTTGATAAAAAATATTCCAAACTTTTTGATGGTGTTCGACACGACAGCGGCGATCCGATTGAGTTTGCCCAAAAAGTGATTTCTCATTATACCAAAATGGGAATTGACCCAAAATCGAAAGCCATTGTTTTTTCAGATTCTTTGAATTATGATAAAGTAAAAAAGATTGTCGATTTCTGTCAGGACAAAATAAAAATGTCATTCGGAATCGGAACAAATTTCACCAATGACGTCGGTCTTCCAGCCATGAATATGGTTATAAAATTGACCGATACAAAACCTGACAATACACATTGGCAAGGCGTAGTGAAACTTTCTGACGAAAAAAATAAAAATACGGGAACTCCCGAAATGATTGCTTTAGCGAAGGAAGTACTCGGAATCAAATAATCGTTTTTTTATTTAATCGCTACTTTTTTATATTTTTAACAATCGTATTTTTTTAAAATCAATTTAAATAGATTGAAAAACTGTTATTATTCGTAACAAAAGAAAAAATACACTTTCATTTTTTGCCGATAAATGGTACATTAGCCAAAAATCCAATTCACCTTATGCTAGAGCAAAATCAATATACCGAAGATAATATTCGATCACTCGACTGGAAAGAACATATTCGTATGCGTCCAGGAATGTACATCGGAAAATTGGGAGACGGTTCTTCTCCAGATGATGGTATTTACATTCTTTTAAAAGAGGTTTTAGACAACTGTATCGATGAGTTTGTAATGGGCTCCGGAAAAACGATTGAAGTAACGATTAAAGATAAAACGGTTTCGGTTCGTGATTACGGACGTGGAATTCCGTTAGGGAAAGTGGTCGATGTAGTTTCGAAAATGAATACAGGTGGAAAATACGATTCTAAAGCTTTCCAGAAATCAGTTGGTTTGAATGGTGTCGGAACAAAAGCAGTAAATGCACTTTCAAATTATTTCCGTGTAGAATCTGTTCGTGATGACAAACAAAAAGGAGCAGAGTTTTCTGCTGGAAATCTTGTTTTAGAAGAAGAGATTATTGACACGACTAAGCGTAAAGGAACCAAAGTGACTTTTACGCCAGACGAAACGATTTTCAAAAACTATAAATTCCGTTTAGAATATGTGATTAAAATGGTTAAAAACTATTGTTATTTGAACAATGGTTTGACTATTATTTTTAACGGAGAAAAATATTATTCAGAAAACGGACTTCGTGATTTATTAGAAGAAACAATCAGCGAAGAAGATTTAGAATATCCAATTATTCACTTAAAAGATCATGATATTGAAATAGCGTTAACGCACAGTAAAACGCAATACAGCGAAGAATATCACTCTTTTGTGAACGGTCAAAATACAACGCAAGGTGGAACACACTTAGCGGCGTATCGTGAAGCCGTTGTAAAAACAATTCGTGAATTTTACAATAAGAATTTCGAAGCATCAGACGTTCGTAAATCGATTGTAAGTGCGATTAGTATTAAAGTTATGGAACCGGTTTTTGAGTCTCAGACCAAAACCAAATTAGGTTCTACCGATATGGGTTCTGATGATGGAACGCCAGCAGTTTCTGTTCGTACTTTCGTTAACGATTTCATTAAAAATAAGTTAGATAATTATTTGCATAAAAATCCAACGACTGCTGAAGCTTTGTTGCGTAAAATTCTTCAAGCAGAACGTGAGCGTAAAGAATTATCAGGAATTAGAAAACTGGCGACAGATCGTGCTAAAAAAGCCAATCTTCACAATAAAAAATTAAGAGATTGCCGTGCACATCTTCCAGATACCAAAAACCCAAGAAATTTAGAAAGTACGCTTTTTATCACCGAGGGAGATTCGGCTTCTGGATCGATTACAAAGTCGCGTGACGTAAATACACAAGCGGTTTTTAGTTTACGTGGTAAGCCTTTGAATTCATACGGAATGACGAAAAAAATTGTGTATGAAAACGAAGAATTCAACTTATTACAAGCAGCACTTGATATCGAAGATGGATTAGAGAAATTGCGTTACAACAACATCGTAATCGCAACCGATGCCGATGTCGACGGAATGCATATTCGTTTGCTTTTGATTACTTTCTTTTTGCAATTTTTCCCAGAATTAATTAAAGAAGGACATTTGTACATTTTACAGACACCACTTTTCAGGGTTCGAAACAAAAAAGAAACGATTTACTGTTATTCTGAGGAAGAAAGAAAAGACGCCATCGAAAAGCTAAAACCAAAACCGGAAATCACCCGATTTAAAGGTTTGGGAGAGATTTCGCCAGATGAGTTTAAAAACTTTATTGGAGACACAATTCGCCTTGATCCGGTTATGATGGATAAACATACTTCAATCGAGCAGTTGTTATCTTTCTATATGGGGAAAAATACTCCGGACAGACAAGAGTTTATTATCAAGAATCTGAAGGTTGAGATTGATGAGCTTGAGGAAGCTTAAAACTAAAATCCAAATCTAATTTATGAGGAAAGCATTTTTTTTGATTTTTATCTTGATATTTATTTCTTGTAAAAAAGAAAATACAGCATCTTTAATTGTAAATGAAAAAACAAAAGAGAGTAAATCAAAAAGCGAACTGATCAAGATAAGAGATTTTCCTTTGAAAAATTTATCAAATGTTGAGATTTTGTCTTATGAAGACCGAATGCGATGGGATAAAAATAAAACCAAAGAAGAGAATAAATACACTAAAAACCTTGTTGTAGATTATAAATTGAATTTCGACAGTACAAAGGTTAAAGAAAGAGTATTATTAAATTCAGTATTGAAAAAAGAATTACTGGAATTAATGTCTCAGGATAGTTGTAAATTAGAAAACTTACCTAGAGATTGTTATATGCCGCGACATATGATACTTTTTAGAGATCAAAAAAATAGAATAATTGGTTATAAAGAGCTTTGTTTGTCATGTAAAGGTTTTAGAGAATCAAAAAACCTTGAAAATTACAATGGCTTTTGCTTTAGTCAAATGGAAGAGCTTTTTAAAAAAGCTGGTATAAAATATTTTGACGATGATTATGAATAAGAAAAGTTTACTGAAATAATTCAGCATATAAAATGAAAGACGAAGAAGACGATAACATAATTCCAAACGACGACGAAAATAATTCAGATGAAAATCAATTTGATGAAAATCAAGATGATTCAGATGAAATTATAAATGTAGATGCTAAGAATTTTGAAGGACAGCATTTTTACGAAAATCAGGAAGAAGAAGGCGAAGACGTTATTACGAAAGTAACGGGAATGTACAAAGACTGGTTTTTGGATTATGCTTCGTACGTAATTCTGGAACGTGCAGTTCCTGCTATCGAGGACGGATTTAAACCTGTTCAGCGTCGTATTATGCACTCTTTAAAGGAGCTGGATGATGGTCGTTATAATAAAGTTGCCAATGTTGTTGGTCACACCATGCAGTATCACCCACACGGAGATGCAAGTATTGGTGATGCAATGGTTCAGATTGGTCAAAAAGATTTATTGATCGATTGCCAGGGAAACTGGGGAAATATTTTAACAGGTGACGGAGCAGCTGCTTCACGTTATATTGAGGCACGTTTGTCTAAATTTGCTTTGGAGGTTTTATATTCTCCAAAAATTACAGATTGGGGAGTTTCATATGACGGACGTCGTGCTGAACCAAACAATCTTCCAGTAAAATTTCCTTTGCTTTTGGCACAGGGAGCAGAAGGTATTGCGGTTGGACTTTCGACTAAAGTTTTACCACATAACTTCAATGAATTAATTGATGCTTCGATCAAAATTTTAAAGGGAAAACCTTTTACATTATATCCCGATTTCATGACACAAGGTATTGCCGATGTGTCTAATTATAATGACGGACTTCGTGGCGGACGTGTGCGTGTCCGTGCTAAAATTTCGCAATTAGACAAAAATACATTGGTAATTACACAGATTCCGTTTTCTACCAATACATCGAGTTTGATTGACAGTATTTTGAAAGCCAATGAAAAAGGCAAAATCAAAATCAAGAAAATTGAAGATAACACGGCTGCCGATGTTGAGATTTTAATTCATCTTTTCCCAGGCGTTTCTCCAGATAAAACAATTGATGCTTTGTTTGCTTTTACAGCCTGCGAAACTTCTGTAGCGCCTTTAGGATGTGTTATTGAAGACAATAAACCGCTGTTTATTGGCGTTTCTGAAATGTTGAAAATCTCAACACACAGAACGGTTGATTTGCTTCGTCAGGAATTAGAAATTCAATTAGAAGAATTAAAAAACAAGTGGCATTTCTCTACTTTAGAAAAAATCTTCATTCGTGAAGAAATGTATATTGACTTCAAATTATATGGAGATAGAGAATCACTTTACAAATACTTATACGATCGTTTTGAGCCTTTCAAAAAATCATTTGTTAGAGAAATAAATGATGATGATTTACAGCGTTTGACTCAAATTCCGATGATTCGTATAACACGTTTCGACTCTGATAAAGCCGATGATTTGATTTCTAGGTTAGAAGAGGAAATGAAAGAAGTAGAGCATAATTTGGAAAATTTGACAGATTTTGCAATTGCTTACTTTACGAAATTAAAAGAGAAATACGGAAAAGGTCGCGAACGTCAGACTGAACTTCGTGTTTTTGATAACGTAGAAGCAACAAAAGTAGTTTTACGTAACACAAAACTTTATGTAAACCGCGAAGAAGGTTTTATTGGAACAAGTTTAAAGAAAGACGAATATGTAGGTGATTGTTCTGATATTGATGATGTTATCGTGTTTTTACGAGACGGAACATTGATGATTACAAAAGTCGATGCCAAAACTTTTATAGGAAAAGATATTATACATGTAGCCGTTTTCGATAAAAACGATAAACGTACTATTTACAACATGATGTATCGTGATGGAAAATCAGGACCATCATATATAAAACGTTTTAATGTTACCGGAGTAACGCGTGATAAAGCTTACGATTTGACAAACGGAACAAATGGATCACAGGTAGTTTATTTTTCTCATAATCCAAACGGAGAAGCGGAAGTTGTAACTATATTATTGCGCCAAGTAGGAACAATAAAAAAACTGAAATTCGATATTGATTTTGCTAAATTGGCTATTAAAGGCCGTGCTTCAAAAGGAAACTTGGTTACTAAATATCCTATCAAGAAAATTGAATTAAAAGAGAAAGGAATTTCGACTTTATTGCCAAGAAAAGTTTGGTTTGATGATACAGTAAAACGTTTAAATGTTGATGCAAGAGGAGAATTGTTAGGTGAATTTAAACCAAGCGATAAAATCTTAGTAATCAGCCAAAGCGGTAAAATAAAAGTTATTATTCCTGAATTATCGACTCATTTTGAGGAAGATATGATAGTTTTGGAAAAATGGAAACCTAAAAAACCAATTTCTGCGATTTATTATGATGGAGAAAAAGAGCGTTATTTCTTGAAACGTTTCCTTGTTGAAAATGAAGGAAAAGAAGAAAGCTTTATTACAGACCATCCAAATTCGCAATTAGAAATCGTTTCGACAGATTATCGTCCAGTTGCGCAATTGGTGTTTGCGAAAGTAAAAGGAGTTCAAAAAGAAGATTTACATATTGATGTCGAAGACTTTATAGCCGTAAAAGGTTTTAAAGCTCTAGGAAATCAATTGACAACTGATAAATTAAAACAAGTGAATTTGTTAGACCCGCTTCCTTACGAAGAACCAGTCGAAGAAATTCCTGAAAAACCAGAAATATCAGAAGATGATCCTGTGGAAACAGAATTAGACGATGATGGTCAAATAGGTTTGGTTTTAGAATAAAAGACAAAACGCTAAGAAATTATTCTTAGCGTTTTTTTATGGTAATTATGAATTTAATTTTCAAGAGTTGAAACAATTTCTTCTTTAATCCATTTTACTTCATTGTTTTCAATGCTAACCAAAATTGTGTCACCGTCTTTTACTTCTCCGGAAATTATTTTTTTAGCCAAAGGTCTTCTTAAATGACTTCTAATAATGCTTTTTATTGGTCTTGCGCCATATTTAGCATTATATCCGTTTTCCGCAAGATAAAGTTTGGCTTCCATAGGAATTTCAACTTTTATATTGATATTTTTCAATAAATCCATAAACTCTTTTTTGAGATGGATTTCAAATATTTTCAAAGCATTTTCTTTGCTGATTGGTGCAAAAGGTACAATCTCAGTTAAACGCCCTAAAAATTCAGGTCTGAAATAATTCCCCATAATTTCCATTAATGAAGTTGAAGTTGGAATTTCTCCATTATTGAATGTATTTACAATATGATCTGCTCCAATGTTTGAAGTAAAAAGAATAATAGCATTCGAGAAATCACCTTCTTTTCCTAAACGATCGTGAAGTTTTCCTTCGTCCATAATTTGAAGGAAAACATCAAAAACAGATGGATGCGCTTTTTCAATTTCATCAAATAAAACAATTGAATACGGTTTTTGCCTGATTTTATTTACCAGTAATCCGCCTTCTTCATAACCAATATATCCAGGAGGCGCACCATAGAATGGGAGTATTTGTGTGACAGCTTTATGAAAAATCTTAAAAATAGATCATCAAATGTATTTCCTTATAGAATGTTTGTAAATTAACAAAACGCCGAAAGGTTATATTTTCGGCGTTTTTACTAATTGGATTTATCTTGGTTTTACTGGTATTTCTTATCCGTAAGTGTTTTCATAAAAGCAACAAGATCTTGTTCTTCTTTTATAGTCAAATTCAGTTTGTCAAAAGGTAAAGTCTGATTTTCTACTTCATAACCTAAACCTTGTCCACCTCCTTTATTGTAAAAAGAAACTACTTCTTCTAGCGTTTTAAAAACACCATTATGCATATATGGTGCTGTAACTGCGACATTTCGTACAGTGGGAGTTTTGAATGCACCAACTAGTTGTGGCATTTTATTGTATAAATAACGACCTTTATCTGGACTTAACGTTTTTCCGGAAGCCTCATTTGGAGTTCCAATCACTTCATGTTCGGTTTTAGAATAACTTGGCGGAACAGTTCCGTTAAACAGGGGAGTAAAATGACAAGTAGCACATTTTGCTTTTCCCATAAAAAGATTCATTCCTTCAATTTCTTGATTATTTAGAACATTTTTATTTCCTCTCATATATTCATCAAATCTCGAATCGAATGAATTTAAAAATCTTACATAACTCGCAATGGCATTTTGAATCTGCCAAGCTTCAGGTTTTAATGTTTTTGGATATGCTTTTTTAAACAATTTCACGTAATCATTATCAACTAGAATTTTGGCATGAATATTTTGCATAGAACCATGCATTTCATCTTTATTCTGAATTACATCAACACTTTGCTTCTCTAAATCTAATTGACGCATATCCCAAAATTGGGCATTTTGCAAAGATGCATAAGTTAGTGTAGGAGTATTTCGAGGTAAATTTATTCCTGTTAACGAAACATTGGTTTTTAATCCATCTGTAAAGGCTTTTTCAGGATGATGACAAGTTGCACAACTTCGATCATTGTTTTTAGAAAGACTTTTGTCATAAAACAATTTTTCACCCAAAACGGCTTTTTCTTTAGTGAAATTATATTCCTCAGAAAGCACAAAAGCATTTACATCAAAAGCCTCTTTATCAAATAAAATTTCAATTGTTGGTTTTAAAGGACTGGATTTTTTTACATTTTTAATATTTTCTTCTTTTTGAAAAGCTTTTATCTTTTTCGAAATTGGATTTAAATATTCAGTAATAAAAATAGCACGATTAAAAGCATTGAAGTTGTTATTTTCTTGACAATATTTTTGAGCTTTTGAAGCCAGTTTTTTTAATTCAGCTAATGATTTATTATTGAAATTAATTTTTTCCAAAGATGCCGGAATTACAATTAAACTTTCTCCAGCTTCTAGAATTGAAGATTGTAAAATCGGACTATCAAAACCTGTAATTCCTAAAGTTGTAACTCTAAAAACATTTTGCTGAATTGCATCTAAAACGTAATCATCACTTATTGCAATAACTTCAAAAGTACTTTGCAACTGTTTTATGTTCGCTTGAAAAATATTCAGTTCTCTGATGAGGTTTTCTTTGTTTTCGATTTCATATTCAGGATAAATCATTTCTTCCATAACTTGAAAACCATGTGGCTCAAACGATCTGTTTTCTTCCAGTTCCATTTCGTCTAAAGCTGGACCATTCATAAATCTAGCCGTTTCGGGTACAAAATATTCAATTGCCCATTCTACTTTTTTATAAAAAAGACGAGATTTCTTAAACTGTTCTAGAATTTCTTTTTGAGACGAATTAGCATTGACAAGTTTTTGAAATTGACCGATTTCGTTACTTAATTTAGTCAAATCGATTAGTAAATCTTGTTTAATTGTTGCTTTTGAAGTTTCATTTTTTTTACATGAAAAAAACAAACAAAGCGCTAGAAATAAAAAAGTTAAGTGCTTTAATTTCATAATAGTATTGTAATAGAAACAACCCTTATTGCAAAATAAGGGTTGTTTTTTTATGATTTGAACGAAATTATTATCGCTGTACGTTTCTAATAATTACAGTTTGTCCGCCCTCTTTGTTAGTTTGAGTTCCAGAACCGTCAGCATTTTTGAATGCATCACTTTGCCAAGTGTGTGGATGAATGTTTACTGTGAAAGTGTTTGGAACACCTATAATATCTGAAATATCTTCCATAGCTCCAAATTCCCAGCTTCCCAATCTCATTTCTCCACTTTGGTTATAAAGTGTGTTCCATGCCACATCAGTTCTTTTATGGTTCATGTTTAACCAAGCTTTGTTTTGTTTTGTAGCAATATTATATTGCCAGATGTATGAATCGTGTTGAGCAGCTGCATAATAACTGTCACCATCTTCCTGAATATAAACGAAGTTTTCTGTTACACATAAATTATCTGGATTAATAATTCCAGTTCCTGGAGTACTATCTCCTTCAACAGCTAATTCTAAAGTTCCTTTCAATGGATTAGTAGCATCCAATTTCAATTTATAAACTCTTCCCCACATTGTATAACCGTCAACAGGTGCGTTGTTAGTTGCTTGACCGGTTGCAGTAAAATAAATTTCTCTATTATTGGCAGCACTTCCTTTTCTATAATCTACATCTTCAACTCTTGAAAAACGTATAGCTTTTAAGTCGTTTACAGTTGTATTGATTACAGCTCCAGTTAGGTTTTTAGCGTTTGGAATTTCAACGAATTCAACAGGATATGAATTATTTAATGTAATTGTAGTTTCAACCTGATTTCCATCAGTTCTTTTTAAAGCGTATAATTTTCCATTTGTTAAATCTCCAACCGCAGAACCTATGTACATGATTAATTGTCCTGCACTTACGTGTGAAGTTGCGTAAGATTGATCTTCTCCAATTAAAATAATAGTTTTTCCAGGATAAGCTTCTTTTGGAAGTGGAACAGCGTTTTCCATACTTGCTTTTCCTAACGCTGGTAAAACTCTGTCTGTTCTTGCTTTATCTGATGATAATCCCAATGGATTGATTGCGTGAACCATACTTTCTTGACCACTTTCTCCTGCTGTTAAAAACAAAGGACCAAATCCGTGGATTTCTGGAGTTGCAAGAGTAGCAGAACATAAACGAGTTAAACCGCCAACTCCGTCAACTAAATAATCACCTTTTACTGGTTTGAAAGTTTTATCTAAGTAAACTCTAGAAACTGATTGTAAAATTTCGTGATTTGTAATCATGATGTAACCATCTCCATTAGGATCTTTCATTAATCCAGCTCCATCTGGTTGTGCTCCGTAAACGAATGTTGGAGAATTTGGCAATACATCTGAACTTGAAATTAAAGTGCTGATTTTTAAGTTTTCAAATCCTGTCATTGGATAAACAAAAGGTGGTACTTTTGAGTGCGATGTAAAATCGATAGTAGCATTTACGCCATTTGAACCTTTGTTGTCATCATTTTGACAACTAATTGCAAGAAATCCTGCAATTCCCAGCATGGCAATTGATTGTAGTAAGTTAGCTTTCATAATTTGTGTTTTGTTTTTTTGATCAGAACAAAGCTATCCTTTGAAAACAAAATACATGTTATGGCTATTTTTTCTTATTGCTAATAATTATAAGTCTTGTATTATTAAATAGTAAAAAAATGAGATCAAATGTAAATTTTAGACTCATAAAAAAATCTTAAAGCGGTTTAAACAACTGATTTAAATTCGTTGCTTTTTTCTCTTTTAATTTCCTCACAATTTTTAAAAACGCGAGAGCAGTAATATAAGCGTCGCCCAAAGCGGTATGACGGTCTTTTTTAGAAATATCAAATTTATCAGCTAAATCATCTAAGCTGTAATGGTCTTTTCGTTCAAACAAATGTGATTGAATTAAAGTCTTTTTGTATAAATAAGCCGTATCTAAGGTTTTATTACTCAATTGAGGAAGGCCATTTCTTTCTAAAGCTTTATTAATCATCGTAACATCAAAAATGGTATGATGCGCAATAATTATTGAATCGCCCAAAAAATCTAAAAACTGCTGTAAAGCTTCTAATTCTGTCGGACGTTTAATAAGTAAATCTCTTAAAATTCCGTGAATCTGAGCGGTCGATTTATCATAATGATCTTGCTCCAGATAAACTTCAAAACTTTCCTGAATATTAATAATTCCGTTTTGAAGAATTAAAGCACCTATACATAATATTCGGTCGTTATCGTAATCAAAACCAGTTGTTTCGGTATCTAAAACAACAAAACGTGTTTCTTCAATAGAAATAGTTTCATCAAAGAGATTTTCTTCTTTTTTCCAAAAATTGAATAAACTCATGATTATACCAGATTTGAAATATTAAAACGTACAGAAATCAATTCCTGAAGTTCCTTAATGGTCTTAAAAGTACGCTTCAGTTTAATTTTTTCCATTTTGGTTAAAGATTCTAATTCAATAAACTGACCAGAATCATGATGCAAAAGACCTTGTTTGGTTCTAAACTTCAATAAAGCTTTAAACGAATAAGAACAAGATAAATACAATTCTCGATTGTTAGTTTCTAATTCTGCTAATTTTTCAAAACGTTCTGCTGTGTTGCTGATTCCTTTAATAGAATGCGATAAAATTAAAACACGCGCAGCATCAGTCAGAGGCATTAAAGCTCTTCGTTTAATGTCAAAATTATCTTTGTTTGCACCATCTTGTTCAACCAAAAATTGTCTGAAGAAACCAGTTGGAGATGGACTTTGTAAAGCGCCACTCACTAAATGCATATAGAAAATTGGGTTTGCCTTTATAGTTTCAAAAATATAATCAGACAATTGACTAACAATTTCTGTATCACCGTAAGTTGAACTATAATCGAAGAAAATAAAAGATAATAAAACTTCATTTTTCCCTGGATTCGTAATCCAATGATGCACTTGATTTTTCCAATCATCAAGGCTCATGCACCATTTTGGGTTTGACGCCATCATATCGGCTGGACAATAATCATAGCCAATTTCAAAAAGACCTTTATTAACAAGTCCAGCAAATTTTTGAAAATAAATTCTGGTTTCATCTCTAAAAACTTCATTTACATTTTCGTAAACAATGGCATTATCTTGATCTGTGTGTAGCATTTGTTCGCCTCTTCCTTGACTTCCCATGGCGAGCCAAGCAAATTTTACCGGCGGCGGACTGCTCATTTTTTCGATACAAAATTCAATTACACGAGTTGTACACGCTTCATTAAGTTCTGTTATAATTTTGGTAATCAAAGTAATCGGAATATTTTGATCCAGATAACCTTGCAGCAATTGCATAATTTGGTTTCGAATTGGCTTTATTTCCTTGATTTTTTTAGTACGTTTTAAGGCTTTTATTAAAACCGCTGGATTATTTCCGAGCGCAACCATAACATCATGTTTTGATAAAATACCAACTGCTTTTGTATTTACAGTTCCGTCTTTTGTTAAACATAAATGACTGATATTGCTTTTCATCATCGCCATTTGTGCTTCGGTAACGGTCATTTTTTTTGGATACGTAATAACCGGTTTTGTCATTATTGTTTCGGCAGTTGTTGTAATAGGAAAATCTCCAGTTACAATCTTATTTCTGAGATCTTTATCGGTCAAAATACCAATCGGAAGCATTTCATCAACAATCAAAATCGCACCGACTTTCTTTTTACTCATAATTATAGCAACATCTCGAACTGTTGTAGACGGACTGCAAGTCACTATTTTTTTTGAATATTTTATTGGAGTTAAATCAAAAGAATGATTGTTCGATTGAAGATGATCATCTAACAAATCATCGCCATACAATTTATCTTTATGAATGTCAGAATACGGATTTCGCGTATTTGAAGCATAACTTTCAATCAAGAAATTACCAACATTTCTATTTTCGAGCGCATAAGGTTTAAAAACCGCAATCGGAATAGCATATAAAATACTTTCCTCGTGCGCCACAGCTTCCATAATATAATTTTCCTGTGCCAAAAGCGGACGAAGACCAAAAATATCGCCTTCATCACACATATCTAAAACCGTATTTTTTGTACTTCTTTTCAAAGCAACGGCTCCTTTATGAACCACATAAAAAGAGTCATGAGTTTTTTCGTTTTCAGCAAAGATTACGGCGTCTTTTTCTTTATAAATAATTGAAATCTGTTCAGACAGTTTTTCTAAATCTTTCTGATGCAAAAAATTAAATGGCGGATAGTTCTTTAAAAAGTCAGCAACTCTTTGTGAAATGGTATTTTTCATGTGGCTAGATTAAAGTTCTAAAGTACTATTTTAAATAGAAATGTAAAAGAAACATTTTTATTTTTTGAGTGACAAAGGGACAGAGGTGCAAAGAGACAAAGGTTTTGCTCACAGTTTTTTCATCCCGAAGAACGAGGGATCTCTACAAGTAGCTCCGCGTAGTATTTCATCTTAAAAATTAAAAAGCTCCAAGATTGGAGCTTTCGATATTAAAAAAAATAAAGTCTTAATCAACTTTATACACTTTACCGCGTTGCTTTTCTTCAGAACCTACCATTCCAAATTCGAATGTATAAGAATCTTTAGAAGTCGTTAAAATCTTCATGCTGATAGCTTTTTCTTCAGCCATATTTTTCGGATGTTTTTTTTGCAATATATATTCGCAATCACTTACCCAGCGAACTGTTGCAGTATCTGTTTTTCCTTCAAAAGTTTCGATTTCGATATCGTCTTTGCGTTCAAAAAGTGTTGTCTTTTTTACGCCATTTACTTCGTATTCAAACTTAAATTTCCCGGTTTTAAAATCTTTGCAATTGTGTTCTGCATTGTAACAAGAAACTAAAACCAAAAATGGAAATAGGAATATAATTTTTTTCATTTTAAATAATTTATTTTTTAAGGAGCTGATTCCTGCTGTCCGCTGTATCTTTTGTGGTGAACCCCACCACAAAAGGATGCCGCTTCCATCAGGGCTAGGCCTCTCATTTTCATAAGAAATTCACTTTTAAACTAGAAAAGATTATTTCAGCCTTTTCAGTTCATCATCGGTAAAGTTCTTAATTTCTTTTTCTTTGGCAAACTTTTCAGCGTTGTAATTTCCTGATTTATTTTTTGGAATTGATAAACTATCCCATTCGCTGTTTTTCAATTGTTTAGCATAAAAAACAATTTGTCCAATATGATAAGGATAATGTGCCAACTGACGATTTATAGCTTCAATAACCGTATGACCTTCATTTCGAATATAAATAATATCCGAAAGCTGTTCTGGTTTTAAACTTGCTAAAGCATTTTCTAGACAATTCCAGCCTTTATTCCAAATGTCTAAAACTTCTTCTTTTGATTTTAAATCATTTTCAAATTCAGCATCGCGGTTTCGCCATTCTTTTTCTCCATCCGAAGTTAAAAAATCAGTCCAGCGCGAAAGCATATTACCAGAAATATGTTTTATAATAGTGGCAATGCTATTCGTATCTTCATTTACAGCGACAAAAAGCTGTTCGGGTTCAAGTTGATCGATCGCTTTTTCGCCAAGCATTTTATAATACAAAAATTGCTTTTTAGCACTTTCTAAATAAGATTGATCTGCTTTCATGATTAGCTTTTATTTTTCACCACGAATTTCACAAATTTTCACAAATTAAAATTTAAACTTTCTATGGAGAAAAAATTCGTGAAAATCCGTGAAATTTGTGGCTTTTTTTAAACGATTTTAATATCATATTTATCTAAAAGCCCAACAATTCCTTCATTAGAAAACTGTGCTTTTTTCATCGGATTAAATTCTGGATCAATTTTATAATTGTAAGCTGTCTTGAAATTTACAGAAGCTAATTGAGTTTCATTAAAAATGGCACCGTCAAGATCGCAATTGTCAAAAATAGAACTCGTTAAATTAGTTCCGATAAAAGTTACTTCGCGAACAGAGGAATTGATAAACTTAGTTTTAGGCATTTTTTTATTTGAAAACAAAGCATAATCTAAAACGCATTCTTCAAAATGAACTTGAAATAAAAAGTCATCACATTCATTAAAAGCAATTCCTAAAAGTTTGCAGTTCCTAAAAGTGACATTCTTTAAACTCGTTCCTGCCAGACTTGTCATTGATAAATTGCAATCAATAAATTCGCAATCTAAAAAAGTGTTCGAATTAAAATTACTATTCGAAAAATCACAGTTTTTAAAAACGCAGTCTTCAAACTCTCGGTTATTTATTTTTTTGCCGATATAAACAACTTTCTCGAATGTTTTTTGAATGTGAATTATGTCTTCCATGAATGTTTTTTTACTTTTCGCGCATTGTGGCGTACTCGAAGTATATAGATAATTTCTTTTGTTATTTGGTAAGAAACCGCATAATCGTAAACAGAGTAAACCCTAAAACAACCATCATTATTAGTTTTCTGTTTATCAAGTTTGTAAACTTCTGGTTGTGTCTTTAATATTTCTGTACTGTCAAAAATAGTATTCACTACCTTATCTGCAATTGTAATTGATTTACTTTCAAAAAAAATATAAAAATGAATATCTTCCAATTGGTTCAAAGCATCGCTCGACCATATTATTTTCTTCCCCATTTTTTTGCAATTTCTTTAGCCTCATCTTCAGTATAAAAATTACCTTTTTTGATATTATCTAAGGCATTTTCAATATCCAAATTATAAGCTGTATCCGAGTCAATTGCGGTATTATTTATTGATTGTAAAAGATGTTTAAGTTTTTCAACAAAAGAGGGGTCTTTTACTTTATCAATTTCTTGATGAATCCAGTTTAGTTCTGCTTGTATATCCATAACAAAGAATTTTAGTAAAGATACAAATTAGTCATTAAACAAACCTTTCATTATAATTTTCAATCCTAAAAAAATCAAAACCATAGAACTTAAACAAGCCAAAATTCCAATTCCTAAAACCAAATAATGCCAATTCGTATGCTGATTCATAAAAGCATTGTAAATCAACGATGGTCCAATAAACATTAATGGCAAAGCGCCAGTTAAATATTTAATTCCTTTTCCTAATAATTGTTTGTTTGTACTCATTTTGTTTTGTTTCAAGTTTTTTAGTTTCAAGTTATTTAACATTTATCTAACCGCAAAGTTCGCAAAGATTTATGCAAGGTTCGCAATGAATTTTACATAAATCTTTGCGAACTTTACGCTTTTATAAAATATAGAAAATAAAAAAATCTTTGCGTGCTTTGCGGTTAAAAAAACATTTCACTTCTTACAGAAAACTTCTTACTTATTATAATTATCAACAGCATTTCTCACGCTGCCATATTTTTTCAATAATTCTGAAGCTTCATCATACGAAACTGGAATTTCTCCCATAATCATTTTTACGCCTCTGTCAACCAATTTCACATTGCTCAATTGCATATCGACCATTTTGTTTCCTTTCACTTTTCCAAGCTGAATCATTGTTGCAGTCGAAATCATGTTTAAAACTAATTTCTGTGCCGTTCCAGCTTTCATTCTCGAACTTCCAGTTACAAATTCAGGTCCAACCACAACTTCAATAGGAAATTTTGCCGTCAATGCTAACGGACTTCCTGAATTATTTGTAATACAGCCCGTAACAATATTATTTTGATTACAAGTTTCTAAACCGCCAATAACATACGGAGTAGTTCCAGAAGCCGCAATTCCGATTACAATATCATTTTGGTTGATGTTGTGTGCTTGTAAATCAATCCAAGCTTGTGTTGCGTTGTCTTCGGCGTTTTCTACTGCGCGACGAATTGCGGTGTCGCCTCCCGCAATAATTCCGTTAACTAAATCAAAAGGAACACCAAAAGTAGGAGGACATTCTGAAGCGTCTACAACACCCAAACGTCCCGATGTTCCAGCGCCAATATAAAAAATACGTCCGCCTAATTTTAAATTTGAGACAGTCTGTATTATCAAAGCTTCAATTTGCGGTAACGCTTTTTCGACAGCATTTGGTACAGTTTTGTCTTCGTTATTAATATTAGTCAGTAATTCTTGAACTGACATTTGTTCTAAATGTTCGTATTTTGAAGATTGTTCGGTTGTTTTTGTAAAGGTCATTTTTTATCGAAATAGTTACCCTCCAAAATTAAACTTTTTTATTCCAAATCGGTAAAAATTAAGAAGTAAACTCGTTGCGATTTTTAAACTTTTTTTACTGATTTTATTTCTTCTGAAACGATTTCAAAACCTTGCAGATTGAACTAAAATATTATATTTGTTTAAATATTAAAAAATAAATGAATAAATTAGATTTATTGCAAGGGATTGGCAAAATCTCAGTTTTTGTATCTTTATTACTGGCATTTTTTTTATTTACCGTCAAAACCGAGAATAAATTGGCAAACCGATTATTTGCTTGGTTTTTTATTTTTTCTGCTGTCGATCTTAGCGGATTTTTTATTGAAGCGAGTACTCTCCGAGAACTAAAATTTGAGATTTTTAGATCTACAACTTGTCTGTTCGAAATGCCCTTGTTTTATCTTTTTGTATTGGCTGTTTGTTATTCTGATTTTAGATTAAAATGGAAACATTTACTTCATTTACTTCCTTTTATAATTGTCAATTTAGTTTTTATACCTAGAATTTATCTAAGTCCAGCAGTAGATATAGGCACTTTTCGTTTAGGTCTTAATTTGATGCACGAAATTTATTTTATACAGATTTTGGTAGAATTTCAATATGCATTTTACATTATATCCGTTTTTTTGATTGTAAAAAAATACAGAGAAATCTATTTAGAAAATTATGCAAATGCAAGTACAGCAACTTACAAATGGCTTTTTCAGATTACATGCGTATTTCTAACGGCACATTTTATTGTAGCATTAAAAAACCTATTGCGTTACAGTGGTTTTAGTGAAATTTTTCTGTGGGCAAATGTTCTTGTCGGAACGATAGCTTTGTTTATAACATGTTGGTTTATAATGAAAGCTTTAAATCATCCAGAACTTTTTAGAGGAGTTAACTCGAAACTAAAACTAACAAAAGATATTCTGCCAGAAGTTAAAGAAAAATCGGATTTGGTAAACGGTCAAAATAATGAGATCAAAACTCAAATTGAAGCTTTAAAACAATATATGACAGAGAAAGAACCTTTTCTCGATCCGTCGCTTACGATTCAGGAATTGGCAAATCAAATTGATATTCCGGTTCGTGATTTGTCGGTTTTAATAAATCACCAAATGGATCAGCATTTTTTTGATTTTGTGAATGAATATCGCATTCAAAAAGCCATGAATATTTTGAAAGATCAGTCTAAAAGTGATCTTACTGTTTTAGAAATTTTATATGAAGTTGGTTTTAACTCTAAATCTTCGTTTAATACTTCTTTTAAAAAATATACGAATTTAACGCCGACAGCTTATCGAAATGCTTCATAATTAGGATTTTGTAAAAAGTCGTACTTCATGTCTAATAAAGTCGAACCAATTTCTACTGAAGAAATTGGTTCGACTTTTTTTTGTCGGTCGAATCTGGAAAATTTCTAAGGCAACTTTGCTTCAAATTAATCGAAACAAGTTTAAAAAATAGAAATCATGAAAAAAGCAAACCTCCTTATCTTTTTATTATTGCCATTATTTTGTTTAGCACAATCATTTCAATTAAAAGGAAAAATAACAAATGAAAAATCGACATTAGAATGGGCAGATATTTCAATCTTAAATTTAGAAGGAAAAATTATTGACGGAACAACTTCTAAACAAGACGGAACTTTTGTAATTAATATTAAAAAAGGAACTTATAAAATAGCAATCGGTCTTTTGGGATTTTCAGATTATGAAAAAGAATTTGCAATCGAAAAAAATACTGACTTAGGAATTATTGTTTTAAAAGAAAATGCAACCAATTTAGGAGAAGTTGTCATTCAATCTAAAAAGAAAACAATCGAACAGAAAACGGATCGTTTGGTTTATAATCTTGAAAATAACGTAACCACTGTTGGTGGAGATGCTTTGAGCGCCATTAATACAGCGCCTGGTGTTGTGGTGCAAAATAATGCAATTACCATATTAGGAAAAGGAACTTCTCGCGTTATGATCGACGGAAGAATGATAGAATTGGCTGGTGAAGAACTGAATAATTTTTTGAAATCAATATCGGCAAGTGATATCAAAAATATTGAAGTTATTAGTAATCCGCCCGCAAAATACGATGCAGAAGGAACTGGCGGATTGATTAATATTATTATGAAAAAAGGCGTTAGCGATTCTTGGAAAAACACAACCACAGTTTCTTACGATCAAAATAAATTTGGAATTGTTACTTTGAGAGATAACTTTTTTTACAATAAAAAGAAGTTTAGATTTTCGGCAAGCGTTAACAGAAAAACTGGTTATTTAAATGCTACAGATGATTTGAAAATGTATTTTCCTGACGGACTTTCGCATATGTACAGTAAAACAAAAGTAAAAAACGAAAACCTTTCAGGAAAGTTGGCTTTAGATTATGATCTTTCTGAACGTACAACAATTGGTTTTCAATATTTAAATGATAGAAATAATCCTGATTTTAAATCGGATATCGGAATTGATAATTATGATGCTCAAAATCAATTGGATAATGTTACATTGAATAATAGTTTCACAGATAAAGGTTCTAAAAATCAAACTTATAATGCCCATTTGATTACCAAACTCGATTCTCTAAAACGAAAATTATCTGTTGATGTGGATTATTTTAATTATAGTTCAAAATTTAATCGAAATTTTGTTGCCAATAATTACACGCCTGATATGACTTTTGTAGATGTTAATCAATCTGGACAAAATATTTCGAATCAAGATATTGATAATTGGAGTTTTAAGGCCGATATGGAACATCCGTTTCAAGCTTTGAATTTGTCTTATGGTGCCAAAATGAGTTTTACCAATAGTATCAGCGATGTATTTTATTATAATACAATTACAGAAACTCCAGAATTAGATCCGAACCAATCGAACCGATTTAAATACACCGAAAATAATCAGGCGGTTTATGTTAATGCGGATAAAAAACTCAACGAAAAATGGAATTTTCAAATGGGATTAAGATTAGAAAATACGCAAACAACTGGATTTTCTGAAACTATGAATCAGGAAACGGTAAATAATTATTTAAAGTTATTTCCAACATTTTATGCTTCTTACAAGAAAAATGAGAATAATACTTTTAGTTTGAATTATGGAAAAAGAATCAATAGACCTCGTTTTGATTTATTAAATCCGTTTCGAATTTATATTAATAGTAATAGTTATTCTGAAGGAAATCCGTTTTTGAGACCTTCATTTAGTGATAATTTTGAGTTTGCGCATTCGTACAAAGAAGTTTTAAGAACTAGTGTTTTTGTCAATTTAGTTACAAATGGTTACGGTGTTTTGTTTACTTCAAATCCGGAAACAAATACACAGGTTGTAACACGAGAGAATTATTTTAAAAACCTAAATTACGGAATTGGAGAAAGTTATTCGGCAAATTTTGCAGAATGGTGGTCAAGCGAGAATTCATTGTACTTTTTGGGAGCAAAAACAGAATTTATAAAAAACATCAATGCTACGCCAGCAAATAGTTTGCAAGTTGATTTTTCGACAAATAATACTTTTGTATTAGGCAAAACTTCGAAACTTCAAATTGATTTTAGCTACAGTACGCCTTTTAAAAGCGGTTTGTATGAAATGGGATGTACTTCTAGTTTTGATATTGGTTTTAAACAGGATTTGTTTAATAAAACGATGCAGATTGCATTTTTAGCAAATGATATTTTTAATACTTCTTATTTAAAAGATTTTACTTCGGTTGTAAATGGTGTAAAGCAAGTTTATAATGAAAATCAGAGTAATAGATTTGTGCGTTTGTCTGTGGTTTACAATTTTGGAAATAAAAAAATCAATGTAAAAGAGCGTGCTTTTGGAAATCAAGATGAGAAGAAAAGAACGGGGAATTAGTTATTGATTGTTAATTGTTAATTGTTAATTGTTAATGTTTTGATTAGGATTCTTGGTGTTTTTTTTGCGTGAGGGATAGGAGCAAATTACCGAAGTAATGCGGATAGCCCGACCGAATTTGCGAAAGGCGCACATAAGCGGTTTGCTGAATAGCGCCTTTTGTGAATTTGGTCACGCCCTAATTATAAAAAGAATGCCAATAAAATTCCGAGAACGATCATTGAAACTTTGGCGATGTTGAATTTGTGTCCTTCGCTGCTTTCAAAAATTATGGTTGATGAAATGTGGAATAAAATACCAATTACGATTGCGGTTATTTCGGTATAATAATCGTTTAAAACGGGTAGGAATTCTGATGCAACGGTTCCTAGCGGAGTCATAACTGCAAAAGTTAACATGAAAGCAAAAATGGCTTTTTTGTCTAAATCGGCATTGATGAAAAATGTGGTTAAAATCACGGCGATTGGCAAATGATGAATGGCAATTCCGAGCGCTAAACCTTGATGATGACTTACTGGAAATCCTTCTAAAAAGGCATGAATGCATAAACTTATAAATAAAAGCCACGGAATCTGAGACATTTTTGCATGTCCGTGAACGTGTCCGTGTTCGGCGCCTTTGGAGAAAAATTCGAGTACGATCTGGAATAAAATTCCGATCATAATAAAGATTCCGATATTGTGATTATGAGATTCGTAAACTTCTGGAAGAAGATGCATTACGGTCAATGACAACAAAAAAGAACCGCTAAATGCTAGCAGTAATTTTAAGTTGGTTTTGTTTTTTGGTTTTATAAACAAAGCCACACCATATCCTAAAAGTACAGAAAATAAGGGTAGTAAATAGTTCATTTGTATTTGTTTAATCGTTGATTTGTTTAATCGGTTAATTGTTCTTTGTTTAGCGATTAAACGGTTAAACAATTAAACGATTAACCAATTTATTTAAAAATCATGATTAATCTTTCGCTTTCGGTTTTGTGGAATTTTTTGAGTTTGTAATCTCCGAAAATATCTAGAAGATAAATTCCAGCTTCGTCCATCAAATCCTGAAAGTCTTTCAAAGTTAGTGCTTTTACTTTTTCTGTAAAATGATATTTTCTGCCTTGATCTTCAAAATCAATTTCTTTGAAAATATGTCCGTCTTCTAAATATCTTTTGATATGAAAATCAATATTATCAACGGTTTTCACTTCTTCAGGAACAAGATTTTCAACTACGTTTGCCACATTCATAAAGTCGATTACGGCAAAACCATATTCAGATAAACTTTCTTTTATGGCTTTTAAAGTTGTCAAGTTATCGTCATCACTTTCGAAGTAACCGAAACTGGTAAACAAATTGAAAATGGCATCAAACTTTTCTTCAAAAGGTTCACGCATATCGTGCACTTTGAAGTGAAGTGTTTCGTTGCTGTTTTTGCTGGCCTCGGAAATACTGTTTTCAGACAAATCTGCGCCTAAAACATTAAAACCTAATTGATTTAGATAAATAGAATGGCGTCCTTTTCCGCATGCTAAATCCAAAACTTTTGCTTTTTCTGGCAAATTAAGGTAATGCGTTAAATTGTCCATGAAAATTTGAGCTTCACGATAATTTCTATCCTTATAAAGAATGTGATAATATGGCGTATCAAACCACGAAGAATACCAATTTTGATCGTCGCCTTCCTGATTTGGGATTGATGCGTTATGCTTTTCAGACATTTATTCTATTTCAATTAATTCAAAGTCCGGCAAATTTAGTGTATTTTTGCCGAAAAATAACTATTTCGCTACGATAGGTAATTGCGAATGGCTTTTTTTAATAGAAAAGAAATGGAAGAAAATTTTAAAATGATTGCCAAATGTTTTTTTGGCTTTGAAGAAATACTAGAAAAAGAATTACGCGATCTTGGAGCTCAAGATGTTGAAAAAGGCGTGAGAATGGTTAGTTTTAAAGGAGATAAAGGTTTTATGTACAAAGCCAATTTGTCTTTGCGTACGGCACTAAAAGTCTTAAAACCAATTTATTCTTTTAGGGCAAATAACGAACAGGCGTTATATAAAGGAATTTCTGGTGTAAACTGGTCTAAATTCTTAAATGCTAATCAGACGTTTGTAATTGATGCTACGGTTCATTCTACGTATTTTAATCATTCTGAATTTGTTTCTCAAAAATGTAAAGATGCGATTGTAGATCAGTTTAGAGAAAGAACGGGACAACGCCCAAGTATCGATAAACAATATCCAGATTTAAGAATTAATATTCATATAGATAGAGATCAGGTTTCGGTTGCTTTAGATACTTCTGGAAATTCATTGCATCAGCGTGGTTACAGAACCGCGACGAATATTGCACCGATAAATGAGGTTTTGGCGGCTGGAATTTTATTATTGTCTGGTTGGGAAGGGCAAAGTCACTTTTTAGATCCAATGTGTGGTTCGGGAACTTTCTTGGCAGAAGCAGCTATGATTGCTTGCAATATTCCGGCAAACATTAACAGAAAAGAATTTGCTTTTGAAAAATGGAAAGACTGGGATAATGATTTATTCGATACCATTATCGAAAGTTTGATGAAAAAGACAAAAGAGTTTCATTATACTATAAAAGGTTTTGATAAAGCGCCAAGTGCTGTTAGCAAAGCAAAAGATAATATTAGAAATGCCAATCTTGAAGATTATATAAAGATTAGTGAAGATAACTTTTTTGATACTGAAAAAGAAGTAGAAGGAAAGCTTCATATCGTTTTTAATCCGCCTTATGATGAGCGTTTGGATATTCATATGGAAAAATTCTACAGCAATATTGGAGATACTTTAAAGAAAAATTATCCAGGTACAAATGCTTGGTTTATTACAGCAAATCTAGAAGCCTTAAAATTCGTCGGATTAAAACCTTCAAGAAAAATTAAACTTTTTAACGGAAGTTTAGAAGCTCGTTTGGTAAAATACGAAATGTACGAAGGAAGTAAGAGAACGAAATTTCAAGTCTAAGTTTCTAAGTTGCTAAGATACTAAGGTTCTAAGTTTAAAGACTTTGTTTCTTAAAATCTTAGCAACTAAAAAAATAAATTAATATATAAGCTTTTAGGTATTCAGGATGTAAAGAAAACTTAGCAACTCAGAACCTTAGTAGCTTAGCAACTCAAAAAAAACATGTCAAAACTACAACTAAGAGCTTTTTTATATCAATTAGGAGCTTTTGCAATACTTTTTCTTGCATTCCGATATATAATTGCGGCTTACACAGGATTAACTGGAATTTGGATTCCGATGACTGCGTTTATTGTGGGAACTATTGTTGGTCCTAAATTTCAAGCGGTAAGAACAAAAGACGGTGAAAAGCTTTTTATGAAATGGCTTTTTATTAAAGGAATTAAAGAAATCGGATAATTTAACTTTTTGGTTTTTATGAAGAAAATTGGACTTATTGGCGGAATTAGCTGGGTTTCTACATCAGATTATTATACTTTAATTAATAAAGGAGTAAACGAGAAACTTGGCGGATTAAATTTCTCCGAATGTCTGATTTATTCTTTTAATTATGCTGATATCAAAAAGAATAACGATAATAAAGATTGGGATTCTACTTTTGAAATGCTTTTGAAAGCAGCAGAATTTTTGAAATCGGGCGGGGCAGAAGCCATTGTTTTATGTGCTAATACGATGCATTTAATTGCCGACAAACTGCAAAATGCTATTGGATTGCCTCTTATTCATATTGCTGCAGAAACTGCAATTGAAATTCAGAAAAAGGAAATTAAAAAAGTTGGTTTGTTGGGAACAAAATTTACAATGGAACTGGATTTCTTTAAAGATAAACTATCGGAAAAAGGAATAGAAACTATAATTCCCGAGGCTGAAGCTGATAAAGATTTTATTCATTATACTATTTTCGAAGAACTTGGACGCGGACTTGTAACTGAAGAAACCAAAAAGCGTTATTTAGAAATTTCAAATAAATTGATTGAAAATGGCGCAGAAGGTATAATATTGGGTTGTACCGAAATTCCGTTAGTGATAAAAGAAGGAGATTTAAAAGTTCCTATTTTTGATACGACATTGATACACACACATGCGGCAATTAATTTTCAATTGTCATAATATAAAAAGCCTCAAATCGAATATTTTGATTTGAGGCTTTTTATATGAATTAAGAAAAAAAAACTTAGAATCTTAGCAACTCAGAACCTTAGCATCTTTAAAAAAAATCTATTTTTTCTTCTTAGTTGCTGCTTGTTTCGCTACATCAGAAGCCATTGTTTTCTTTTTGTAAATCGGAATGAAATAAGAAACAGTATAATTAAATCCTACTCCAAAATTCCCATCATAAGTTCTGTTGAAACCTGGAATATATAAATTTTCGAAATTTCCTGGCTCTTTATTGGTTGTTAAAAGTTTAAGCTGTACGCCAAAACCAACAAATACATTTTTAACAACTTGCGCTTTTAATCCCAAGCAAACTTCAATCCAAGTGGCTGTAAGTCCGCTGTATTTATCGTTTGCTGGTATTGAAGGAAGTTCACCCCAATACGGATTCGGGTTGTAGATTTTATAACTGTGTAATTCTTGATTAAAAGTACTAAAACCGCCTCGCATTCCGATCGTGATGACATTTTCCATGTCAAGCCAGTTTTGATAGAAATTGTAATCAAATCCTGCTTTAACATAACTTCCAGAAGCTGAGGAATTTAATCTGTCATCATCTGTAGTTTTATCTTCATAACCTAGTTCTGCAGCCAAAAAGTATTTTTTTGTCAATCTCCAGTCACCAACAAACTCGATTCCTTTATAATCTTTATCGTAAAGTCCGCGTGTAAGTTTGTATAAATCAACACCTACGCGAAGACCATAACGATCTGTTCTTACAACACTGTCTTTTTTTACTTCCTGAATTTCTGTTTTTGCAGGTTCCGTTTTTACAGTTTCAGTTTTTGGCTTTTTAGTTGTTGTTTCCTTATTTTTAGAAATCTCAGGAACGTCTTGTGCATATCCCGAAAACATTGAAAACAATAAACAAATACTAGTAATATACTTTAATGTGTGTTTCATTTTCAGAATCAATGTTAGTTTGGTTTAATTGCACAAGAGTCATCCAAACAGTGTCTCCATCTGGATCTGTAGGGAAAAAAGATTTTATATCAAAAGTAGTTTTATAACCGCAAGCTCTGGATACATATTCATCTTTTTTACCATAATTAATAGTGAGAACGTCAGTATTGGTATTTGTGCCATTAGAATCGTAAATCAATTTGTAGGTAACTGTTGTATCATTTACTTTTAAAGGAAGCGAAACAGTACTTGCACTAGTAATATATTTAGTCGAATCTACCGCAGTTTCATTAAAAACGATTCCTTCGGTCATGCCTTCACCAATAACTTTTAAATTAGGAACTATTCTAACTTTTGTCTGGTTAGTGATATCGTAAAAAGTAATAACCAATCTTGGTGTAGTTGGTGTATTGGGATCGCAGATATCATCTTTCTCACAGCTTGACAAGCCAAAAGTAAAAAGCAATAAAAGTGAAACTAGTTTTTTCATTTGTTTTTTTTCTATCGAAGTTCTAAAAGTACAACATTTTCAACATGATGCGTCTGCGGAAACATATCTACAGGTCTAACACGTGTTACTTTGTATTTTTCATCCATTAATGCCAAATCACGAGCTTGAGTTGCAGAATTACAGCTTACGTAAACTACTTTTTTAGGAGCAATTTTTAAAATTTGTTCCACAACATCTTTATGCATTCCGTCGCGAGGAGGATCTGTAATAATTACATCAGGTTTTCCATGCTGCGCGATAAAAGCTTCATTGAAGACTACTTTCATATCTCCAACAAAAAACTCACAATTCGTAATATTATTGCGTTCTGCGTTGGCTTTAGCGTCGATAATTGCTTCTGGAACACTTTCAACACCGATTACTTTTTTTGCTTTTTTAGAAACGAATTGTGCAATTGTTCCTGTTCCAGTGTACAAATCATAAACTGTTTCGTTTCCTGTAAGACCAGCAAATTCTCTAGTTATTTTGTATAATTCGTAAGCCTGATCAGAATTGGTTTGGTAGAAAGATTTAGCATTAATACTAAATTTCAAACCTTCCATTTCTTCAAGAATGTAATTTCTACCTTTATATAGAACAACATCCTGATCGTAAATAGTATCATTTGGTTTTCCGTTTACCACATATTGTAAAGATGTGATTTGAGGGAATTTCTCGTATAAATGATCTAAAATCAGTTCTCTGTTTGCTTTATCTTCTTCAAAAAACTGAATTAAAACCATGATTTCTCCAGTTGAAACTGTACGAATCATTACGGTTCTCAATAATCCAGAATGTTCTCTAGGATTGAAAAAAGCTAAATTATGTTCGTTTGCAAATGCTCTAATTTCGTTACGAATTGCATTTGAAGGATCTTCTTGTAAATGACATTTATTAATATCAAGAATTTTATCCCACATTTTCGGAATATGGAATCCTAATGCATTTCTGTTTCCTAAATCTTCTGTGCTTCCAATTTCTTTTTCGGTTAACCAACGGCTGTTAGAAAAAGAAAATTCCATTTTATTTCTATAGAAAAACTGTTTTTCAGAACCTAAAATATCTTCAAATTCCGGAAGTTCGATTTTTCCTATTCTTTGTAAATGATTTTTAACCTCATTTTGTTTAAATGCAAGTTGTTGGCTGTATTTCATATTTTGCCATTTACAACCGCCGCAAACACCAAAATGCTCGCAAATTGGTTCTACTCTATAATCTGATAATTCGTGAAATTTTACGGCTTTACCTTCGTAATAAGCCTTTCTTTTTTTGAATGTCTGCACGTCAACTACATCTCCAGGAACCACATTCGGAATAAAGATTACTTTTCCGTCAGGTGCTTTGGCCACTGAAACTCCTTTTGCACCAGCATCAAGAACTTGAATTTGATGAAAGACAATTTTGTCTGTATTTTTTCTTCCCATAGCGCAAAAATAAGCCTTTGAAAACTTTTACAAATTTTATTTATAAAATTTTTTAGAAATTCTTTAAAAAATTAGTTTACTTCAGTTTAAAAGTTAATTTTGTTTTTGTAATAATCCCAAATAAATTACAGTTTTAACCTACTATTATTGTCGCTTTATGAAGTTGTATCACACACTCTCACAAATCAGCTTTCTAAAAAAAAGTTACGCCTTCAAATTTTTATTCGTTGCTTTTATTGGTATTCACATTCCTTTAATCGGAATTTTATTTTTTGTACTCTATTTTCAACACGACATTTCGCCAACTTCTATTCTGGTTTTTTCTTTAATAATGACTTTGATTGCTACGGGATTAACACTTTTAATTTTAAATCGTTTAATAAAACCAATTGCAATTGCTTCAAAAGCTTTAGATGATTATAGAAGTTCTAGAACATTATCTGTTCTTCCAACAGAATACACCGACGAAGCGGGATTGTTAATGTGCAATATTCAGGAATCTATTTATGAAGCAGAGACTTTTATCAACGAAAAACAGGATTTGATTTATATGCTTTCGCATGATTTAAAGAATTTTGCAGGAAATCCACAAGGTTTGGCAAGATTAATTATAAGTGAAAATCCGACGGAATCGGTTAGAAATATGGCAGAATTAATCTGTGATTCAACTGATCTTCAATTTAGATACATCGAAAATTTTATAAAACTTCTCAAAGAACAAGATCAGGTTTTAAAAGTAAATCAGGATACGAAAACAATTCTTTTTCCTAATATTCTTCCTTTTATTAATGAACAAGTAGAACAGCGTTTATTCGATAAAAAAATAACTTTGAATTTGGTTTTAGAATGTGTTGAAGCAAAACTGAGAATAGACGAAGGCTTATTAATTCAGGTTTTAGTAAATTTAATTAGCAATGCTGTTAAGTTTTCTTATTTTGATAGTGAAATTAAAGTTCGAATTTATTCTGAAAATTCTAAATTGATTTTAACTGTAAAAGATCATGGAATCGGTTTTGATAAAAATCAAATAGAAGAATTGTTTAAAAAGTTTACCAAAATGAGCCGCCTCGGAACTGCAAATGAAAGTTCAACTGGAATTGGTTTATACTTATGTAAAAAAATAATCGAAAGAAACAAAGGCCGACTTAGTGCTTCTAGCGACGGAAGAAATAGAGGAGCCGAGTTTAAAATCGAATTTGATATTTAAATATTGAGGTTACTAAAATTAAAAGTAAAACTTAGTAACCTCAATGTTCTTTAATAAGCCCCAGGATTAGTGTAGGTTAATGTTGCTTTTCCTTCAACACATTGTATACCAGTTGGTGGTGGCATAATCATACAATCATAAAAAATACCCCACTTTACGTCAAACTTTTCTCTTGCTTTAAAGTATTGATCAATTTTTTTTTGAAAAAGGGCAGTATTTATACTTTTATTATAAATAATGTGTCCCGAACAGAAAGAATTTCCAAACTTTATAAAACCCCATTCTTCTGGATTGGTGCAGGATTTTGAGTTAACTTGAGAATAGGCGATAATTTCTTTGTACATTTTTTCAAGAATTACCGCATCTTCTTCTTGTGTACTTTCATGATCATTACTGCAAGAACTTAGCATTATGCAAAGTGCAAATAATAAAAAGGATAATTTTTTCATGATTTATGGTTTATTGATTAGTGTTTTTATACTAGATGCAATAAACCATAAATGGTTGCGTATTTATGAGAGAAAAAACTTAAATATAATTACCAATTCTAATGCACAGTAGGTTTTATAAGGTGATTATAAGTTTTATTCATTTCATAAATTTGGTCTTATGCCAATTTCAAATTATCGTAAACCGTTAAATTTGATAAAACATGATTTACTTTTGATGCGTTTGGAATAACGATATAAGCAAACTCTTTACAATGCAATTAATTATAAATTAATGTAGGTTTTCCGTCAACACACTCAACTGATTTAGGTCTAGGAATAATATCGCAAGTTGAATTAATTTTCCATTTTTCATCAAATTCCATTTGTTTCGCATTGTAGATATTAACTTTAGCGAAAAAATCAGAAGTATTGATTTTTAAAGAATAAGGAATATATTTTTCTGGACCTCCGCAAGCTTTTGCTCCAATTGCAATAAAATTCCACTCTCCTGAACATGATTTATTGCTTTCAGAAAGTACAATAATTTCATTGTACAATTTTTCTAAATCTTGTTTTTCGGCACTTCTGTCATTTTCATATAATAATGTTGCCTTTCCATTTACACAAGCTACATCGATAGGTCTAGTTACGACCTCGCAAGTAGAAGTAATATTCCATTTCTCATTAAATTCACTTTGTTTCGAATTGTAGAAATTGACTTTTTTTAAAAATTCGGTAGTATCTATTCTTAGAGAATAAGGAATATATTTTTCAGGTCCTCCGCAAGGTTTTTTCCCTATTGCAATAAAGTCCAATTTTCCTGAACACGCTGCATCTTTAGCTGAAAAAACAATAAGCTCATTGTACAAATTCTCTAAATTTTGAGATTCTTCATTTTTTGTAGTTAATGAATTTTCAAATTTAATTTCACTCTCAGAATCACAAGCAGTAAAAGTTAAACAAATTAGTAAGGCTGTTAAAATTATTTTCTTCATGGTTTTGATTTTGACACAAAGAAGAAAGTTTTAAACAGAAAAAAATGCCACTAAAAGTTTGAAAAATATTAGAATAAGACAAAACTAAAACCTAAGACAGAAAGTTGAAAATTGAAACTCTCGTGTCTTAAGTTTGTTTGAAAATTTACCAAAGCTGATGAACAGATGGTTTAATGAAGTCATTATAAATTTTATTCATTTCTGAAATTTGTTCTAATGTCAATTTCGGAGTATCGTAAACGGATAAATTCGATAAAACATGATCTGTTTTAGATGCGCCAGGAATAATACAGCTAACTTCATTAAAACTCAAAATCCATTGCAGTGCAAGAGGTGCAAGGTTTTGTGTTTCTGGAAATAATGCTTTTAATGCTTCTACGGCTTTTAATCCTAAATTGTAATCAATTCCCGAGAAAGTTTCTCCTTTATCAAAAGCTTCTCCGTTACGATTAAAATTACGGTGATCCTGAGTGTCAAAAGTTGTTTTTGAATCAAATTTACCTGTTAAAAGTCCGCTTGCAAGAGGAACTCTCGCAATGATTCCGATATCTTTCTTTTTTGCTTCAGAGAAAAATAATTCTGAAGGACGCTGGCGAAACAAATTGAAAATAATCTGAACCGAAGTCACATTGTCATATTCAATTGCTTTTAACGCTTCTTCAACTTTTTCGACACTTACACCAAGATTAAGAATTTTTCCTTGTTCTTTTAATCGGTCAAAAAGTTCAAATATTTCTGGGCGATAATACACTTCTGTCGGCGGACAATGTAATTGAATCAAATCTAAAGTTTCTAAACCTGTTCTTTTCAAACTGTCTTCAACAAATTTCTGAAGTACTTTTGGCGAATATCCTTCATTCACATGTGGATTAATTTGGCGTCCGCATTTTGTGGCAACAAAAATTCGTTCAGAGCGAGAACGAACGACTCTTCCAACGGCAGTTTCGCTTAAGCCATTTTCATAAACGTCGGCAGTGTCAATAAAATTAACTCCGTTATCAATTGCAGTATTTAGAAGTTCATCGGCAGTTTTATCATCAAAACCCGATCCCCATTTTCCTCCAACTTGCCAAGTTCCAAGTGAGATTTCAGATATATTGAAGTTTGTTTTTCCTAGTTTTCTGTAGTTCATTTCTTTTTAAGGTTCTAAGGTTCTGAGTTGCTAAGGTTCTAAGTTTTTTTGAGATTCTAAGTTTTTTAGTTTTTCAAATCTTAGCATCTTAGAACCTTAGCAACTTAGTATCTTTTTAATCAAATAAATCCGAAGACAAATAACGATCGCCTCTATCGCAGATAACGGCAACGATAACTCCAGATTCTAATTTTTCGGCAATTTTTAAGGCAACAGCAACAGAGCCTCCGCTGCTCATTCCTGCAAAAATACCTTCTTCCAAAGCTAATCTTTTAGTCATTTCGCGCGCTTCTTCTTCGCTTACATCAACAACCGTATCAACTTTAGAAGCATCAAAAATTTTAGGAAGATATTCTTGTGGCCATTTACGAATTCCCGGAATTTGAGATCCGTCGCTTGGTTGCGCGCCAACAATCTGAACGTTTGGATTTTTCTCTTTCAAATAAGTCGAAGTTCCAATAATAGTTCCTGTTGTTCCCATTGCAGAAACAAAATGCGTTACAGTTCCATCCGTATCATTCCAAATTTCTGGACCTGTTGTTTTATAATGCGCTTTCCAGTTGTCATCATTTGCAAACTGATTTAACATTAAATAACCGCCTTGCGCTACTTTTTTATCAGCATAATCTCTAGAACCAATAATTCCTTCGCTAGCAGGCGTTAAAATAACAGTTGCGCCGTATGCACGCATGGTTTGAGTTCTTTCTTTTGTAGAATCTTCAGGAAGAACCAATTCGATTTCTATGCCAAATAATTGTGCAATCATAGCTAAAGCAATTCCTGTGTTTCCGCTTGTAGCTTCAATTAATTTATCACCTTTTTTAATATCGCCTCTTTCTAAAGCAGCAGCAATCATATTGTACGCCGCTCTGTCTTTTACGCTTCCTCCAGGATTATTTCCTTCGAGTTTAAGTAAAAGCTTAACATTTTTATTTTGAACCAAATTGACCGTTTCCATTAATGGAGTATTGCCAATTAAGTTTAGTAATTTATGTGAATTCATTTTATTTTTTTTCTTTGATTTTAACTTCAGTTGTAGTGGTATTCAAAACAATAGAGTCTGCTGGAACAGATTTTGTAATCCAAGCATTTCCTCCAACAACACTATTTTTTCCGATTGTAGTTTTGCCTCCCAAAATTGTTGCATTGGCATAAATACAAACATTATCTTCAACCGTTGGGTGTCTTTTTGCGTTTTTCATTTCTTTGCTTACGCTCAATGCACCAAGCGTAACACCTTGATAAATTTTGACATGTTTTTTTATAACAGTAGTTTCACCAATTACAATTCCTGTTGCGTGATCAATAAAAAATGGAGATTCAATATTGGCTCCCGCGTGAATGTCTGTTCCTGTAATTCTATGCGCATATTCGCTCATTAAACGCGAAAAAAGCAATAAATCTAGGTGATATAATTCGTGGCTTAATCTATAAATTGCGATAGCGTAAAAACCAGGATATCCTAAGTAAACTTCGTCGATGCTATTTGAAGCAGGATCATTTTCTAAAATATATTCGGCATCTTGGTTTAGTTTTTCTAAAACGCCTGGAAGTTTTTCTAGAAATCTATCCCAAATCGATTCGCATAGATTTTCTGGTTTTTTGCAGGCTAAAACAGCAATTTCTTTAAAGCGAATTTCTAATTCATTAATGCTTTCATCTAAAGCCGCATTCGAATCAAAAAGAGTATAAAAAAGCTTTTCTGTAAAGTCTTCTGTTTTTGTTTTAATGCCGTAATTTATGTTCGAATGGCTCTTTAAAGCCTTTATGTTTTCTATGATAGTGTCTTTTGTCACAATGGTAAAAATGAATGAATAATTTTGGAACGTTAAAAGTAAGGTGTTTTTTGGAAATAAAGTCACGATTTAACTAAAGATATTTTCTTTAGAAAGTCATATTTGTGATAAAAAACGAATTGTAAACGGTTCTTTTTTATGCAATTCTTACGAAGTTAATTGCGTAAATTAGCTTTCAAAATTTATAAAAATGAAAAACAATCAAACATTTAAAAGTGCTATTTCGGGACTTTCTTTTTCTGAAAGCGAGAGAATCTGGGGAAAATCTATTCATGATCCTATTTTAGGTTTAATAAAAAATGAATTTCCGGATTTTAATGATGAAGATTGTATTGCCGTAAACGAATTAAATGTGTATCGCCAGAAATACATTTCAAATTATCTTTCTACAGAAATTGGAGCGCTTTCGGCAATGGAGAAAAGTGTTATTTCTTCTTTGAAAGACGATAAATCGATTGTTAGCAGCGTTGAAGATGAAGAGGAAACGCGAAATCTAGGACAAAGAGTGGCAGATAAAGTAGCAGATTTTGGCGGAAGCTGGACTTTTATTATCTCGTTTCTTTTTTTTATTACGGTTTGGATTGGTTCAAATGTTTTCATTTTTCTAAATAAAGGTTTCGATCCGTATCCATTTATTCTCTTAAATTTAATTCTTTCTTGTGTCGCAGCTTTGCAAGCGCCCGTGATTATGATGAGTCAGAATCGTCAGGAAGAAAAAGACAGAAATCGCGCCAAAAAAGATTATATGATTAACCTAAAATCAGAATTAGAAATTAGAATGATTCATGATAAAATTGATCATTTGATTATGCATCAGCAGCAAGAATTAATCGAAATTCAGAAAGTTCAAATTGAAATGATGAATGATATTTTAGATCAAATTAAGAAGTAAAAGGGAATTAAAATTTCAATTTTTAATCCCGATAGCTATCGGGACAAATTACAAAGGAGCAAAGCGACTTTTAGAAAATCTAAAATCTAAAATCTAAAATCTAAAATCTAAAATTAAAAGTGTTTGAAGTAATAACCTCCAAGTATAATAATGAAGTTTAAAATTGCCGTTTTCCAAATCAGTTTTTTGTAATTTTTAGATTTGTCTAAAAAATGAAACGCAATAAAAACGAAAAGTAAAAGACAAGAAAATATTGCTGGATACATTTTAAAAGCAGCCAAAAATTGACCTTGAAAAAGTAAGAATAAAGAACGCTGAAAACCACAGCCCAAACAATCAAAACCGAAGATGGTTTTGAAGAGACAAGGAATCATATATTTCTCTAAATTCATGGCAGTTCTTTTTGCAATTTTACTAAAAAAATATGACAAACGTTTTGAGTAGAATAGAAGTACTGTTTGAAAGTTTTATACTTTTGAGATCTTAAACTTTGAATGAATGAAAGCTTTTAAAATTATAATTATGATTCTTGCGATTTCGGTTGCGTTGTATGAGCAAGTTTCAGAAGAAAAAAATATCTATATCATGATTGCTGCAATTGTAGTTTTCATGTTTGGAATGATGCAGCTGAGCGCAAAAACGCCAAGTAAAAATAACGATAAAGAAGAGTAGGATGTTGGTAAAAGGAGATAAGGTTTCAGTACTCGATGAAGCCATAAACGGAACAGTAGTTTCGGTCAAAAATAAGGAAGTTTTAATAGAAACTACAGATGGTTTTATGATGACATTTTTTGTCAATGAATTACTTAAAATACAAGATTCCAGTAATTTAATGAATTCTATTAAAAGAATAGATTTAGATGAAGCTTCAAAAGAAAAAATACAACCAAAGCCGAGAAGTTTTGTCAAAGAAAAGAAAGAAAAGCGCGATGTTGGTGTTCCAGAATTTGATTTGCATATCGAAAAATTAGTTCCCAATAAACGCGGAATGTCAAATTATGATATTTTGACTTTGCAGACCGAAACAGCAAAAAGACATATCGAATTTGCCATTAAAAATCGCATTCCAAAAATTGTTTTTATTCACGGAGTTGGTGAAGGAATTTTAAAAGCAGAACTTGATTTTTTATTAGGCCGTTATGAAGGAATTGATTTTCAAGATGCAAATTATCAAAAATATGGTCTAGGTGCGACCGAAATCTATATTAGACAAAACAAATAAATAAAGTACATTTACGAATGCCTAAAGCTTGATTTTTGAGCATAAAAAAACGCCTGTTTTCTATTCTGATTTAAGATTAAATCAGTTTTGAAAACAGGCGTTTTTTTGTAGGAATTATTTTTTATAATTTTTGAAAAAAAAACTATTTTTTTAATTCGTTATTTTGTTTCAATTGTTCCAAGAACAAAACTAGTTCCTAGATAGAAATTGCTTTTTCCTTTTTCTAAAGTTACTCTTTTAAGGACAATTGTATGAGTGTAAACATTGGCTGCAAACGTAGTTGTTACTTCAATTATTCCCTTGCCATCAACTCCTGCTTGACCTGTCCAAGTTTCTTTAATTGTTGGTGAAGTAGATTTGCTGCAAATTGAATTTTGAGTAAAAAATGAACCGCCAGATGTATCTGCAGTTTTGTAAAATACTTTGTTTTGATCAGCAGTAATTACACTTGTGCGTGGAGTGTCACCAGTAGCAACATTTTTTATCAAATCTGGATCGATGTTTTCAATTGATAAATAAAAAGAGTTGTTATAATTGAAAACTCCTTTAATGTTATCGCATAAATAAGCCGAATTGTTAGGCGTAACTAAAAAAGTTAAATCTGCTGGAGTAACAGTAGATCTGTAAACTCCAAACTTTAACTCTGGTTGGGTTTGTTCTTGCGGTTTTGCAAATGTTATGTTTTTAAAAACAATAGTATGTTCGTAGCCAACTATTCTCGTTCCATCGTTGGTTGCTGAAACTGCATTTGTAACTTGTGCACTTTTGATTTCAATTACACCATTTGTTCCAATCCATTCTTCTGTTACTTTTGGAGTACTTGGCGGAATTAAACCGCAAAGATTAGTAGATGCTACAACATTCCCATCATAAGCTCTATAAACTACACGATAACCTGAATTGTCGATATTGTATGTGTAATTCTCATTTTCATTTCTAAGCGCTCCCTCAGGTAACTGAAGTAAAAGAGCTTCCTGTTGTTTTGTTTTGTAAATAAGAGTACTTATTGTAGGATCACAAGATTGAGGGGTAATAGTTGAAAAGTCTATTGTATCTACAGTTAAATCTCCATCATCGCAACCATTTAGAAAAAGAGCGAACATTAAGAGGGCAGCGTATTTTTTCATCGTCAAATTAATTTGGGTCAAAAATAGTGAAAAAAATGGCAATTGATATTTAAGATTTCACAATTGATATTTCTTAACTTTGCAGCGATGAAAAAAGTATATCTAGATAACGCCTCAACAACTGCAATGCGTCCCGAAGTAATTCAGGAAATGACCAAAGTAATGACTGAGGATTTTGGAAATCCGTCTTCTACGCATAGTTTTGGGCGAAACGGCAAAACAATTATTGAACTTTCAAGAAAGAGCATTGCAAAACATCTAAATTGTACCGCTCAAGAAATCATTTTTACTTCTGGAGGAACTGAAGCAAATAATTGGATTTTGCGTTCGGCTGTTGAAGACTTAAAAATAGAAAGAATTATTACTTCAAAAATTGAACATCATGCGGTTTTGCATACCGTTTGGGCGCTTCAGGAAGAATATAATATTCAAGTTGATTATGTAAAAGTAAATGCCGACGGAAGTTTAGATTTAACGAATTTATCCAATTTATTATCTCAAGAAAAAAAGACGTTAGTAAGTTTGATGCACGTTAATAACGAAACAGGCGCTATTTTAGATTTAGATCGTGTAAGTTTGATTTGCAAGCAATATAATGCCTTGTTTCATTCGGATACAGTTCAGTCTATCGGAAAAACTGAAATCGATCTGCAAAAGACTTCTGTTGATTTTATTCTGGCAAGTGCGCACAAATTTCACGGACCAAAAGGTGTTGGATTTGCTTTTGTTAGAAAAAATTCTGGTTTGCAACCTTTGTTTTTTGGCGGCGAACAAGAAAAAGGACTTCGCGCTGGTACAGAAGCTGTGCATCAAATCGCTGGAATGGGAAAAGCTTTGTCTATTTCTTATGAAAAACTAGACGAAGAGCGAGCTTATATTTTAGGTTTAAAAAACTATCTTATTGAGCAGTTAGAAATTCATTTTCCTGACTTTAGAATTAACGGAAAAAAAGATGATTTCTATAATATCATTAATATTATTCTTCCATTTTCTTCAGATAAAACGTCGATGCTGCTTTTTAGTTTAGATATGAAAGGAATTGCAGTTTCTAGAGGAAGTGCCTGCCAGTCTGGAAGTATTAAACCTTCGCACGTTTTAAATGAAATGCTATCGGAAACTGATTTAAAATTACCAAATCTCCGAATTTCATTTAGTCATTATAATACCAAAGAAGATATCGATTGGTTGATTGAAAGTTTGAAAACAATCTAAGTGGCTAAGATTCTGAGACGTTAAGCAACTAAGTTTTTTTGTCATTGTAATTACTTTTATAAAATTAAAAAGTAAGAAATAAGCTGTTAATATTTTGAAATTTTTATATTTTTGTATTTAATTTATAAATATAGAAAACATGAAGTTTAAAATTTTATCACTATTGATGGGCTTTTCAAGCTTAATAACTTTAGCTCAAGAAAAGGTTAAGTATTCTAAAGAAGACATCAAAAAAATGGAAACTTACCTTTTTAACGAAGGATTTTCATCAGGGCCTTCTTCAAAAAAAACATCTACTTTATTGCTAAAAGATGGTTCAATGCACAGAGGATATTGCAAAGATATTGATACTAAAAAAGGGCAAATTTATGCAGTGTCATTTAAAGACAGCATAACTAATAAAGAGGAAACTTTTAAAGCAGATGACGTTACGGAAATGTATGTTTTTCCTAAAAATTTTGAAAAAGGATTGAAAGTAAATAAATACATGGGAAATCTGCGAAATATTGGTACTAAAAAACTTGATAAAAGTGTAACAAATGAGCATATTCACTTTGTTAATGAAACAGTTTCTTTGAAAAATAAAAAAGACAATAAACAGTTTTTAATGCAAGTTATAAATCCCGATTTTGATAAAATTATAACTGTTTATCACGATCCAAATGCTAAAGAAACAGCTGGATTTGGTGTTGGAGGTATGCAATTAGGCGGAGGCGTAACCAAATCTTTTTACGTAAAAAAGGGAGAGAAAGTAATTTGGCTTCATAAAGATGATTTTGAAGATAACTATGACTTTCTTTTCGGAGATAATGATGAGTTTATGAAAAAATATCCAAAAAAATCTACAGAGTGGGGATATTTAAGCTTCTTAGTAAATGAGTATACTCAAATGAGTTTAAGTATTTAAAAATGTATAAAAAAAGAGACTGTAAAGTCTCTTTTTTTATACATTTTTAAATTATTTTCTAATCACTTTAACCTGTGAATCATTGGTTAATTTGATAATTGTAGAAGATTTTCCGTTTATTTTATCTTGATTTAATTTTACAACATAATCAACACCATTTTTAATTTCTGGGCTAATGTCTTTAAAAGCAATCGGCGTTGGCTGTCCAGAAATATTGGCTGAAGTTGAAACTAAAGGTTTTTTTATTCTTTCCATCAATTTATAACAGAAAGGTTCTTTTACCAATCGAACTCCTAAAGATTTGTCGGCAGCAATAATATTTGATGCAACATTTCTAGCATCATCAAGAATTAAAGTAGTTGGTTTGTCTGATAAATCCCAAATCTGCCAAGCGACTTCGGGAATATTTTTAAAAACGTTGTACATCATTTTTTCACCATTCATTAAAACAATCATACTTTGTGTTTCTGCACGTTGTTTTAATTTATAGATTTTAGCAACAGCTTCAGGATTTGTTGCATCGCAGCCAATTCCCCAAACCGTATCTGTTGGATAAAGAATGATTCCGCCTTCTTTAATGACTTCGTATGCATTAATTACCTCCTGATTGATATTTTCCATGAAAAAAAACTTTAATTTGGGCAAAGATACTAATTCCATTACGTTGAAATTAGCGATTCTTTGATTGTTTTTTATAAATCTATAATCTTGTAAGATGGAATTCCTTTAATCTTAAAATTATGATGATACATATAAAAGTTGATCAATCTTTCAGAAATAAAGCCAAAAATTCGGGCTTGATAACTATCTTCAGGAATTGTAATTCTAGATTCTAATTCAAAAAGAATAGGGAATAACCAATTGTGATAATCATCAAATTTTTGTTTAGAGCAAACAATCATGTTTCCAATATGGAATTTTTTTCCTTCATCAAGAAATTTCGTAATGCTATCTTTGTATTCAGGATTTTTTTCTAAAATAATTTTTTTGATTAATTCCCAGTCTTCGGGACGATGATCATCACAATAATTTTTTGTCAGAGAACCGTCTTTAAAGTTGTAAGGTCTGCAAAGAATCACATCATATTCAGAAAGAATATTGCTAATTTTTTTAGACAATTCCTCCGAAGAAGTGTTGAATAATTTAGTCTTTTTAAAATCTTCAGTAGTAATTTTTTTTTGTGCCGACGGTTTTAAATTGTACCAATCATTATAAAAATTCAAATATCTTCTGTAGTGGCAAATACCCACATATTCAGCATCTTTTACGTTTTTCCAAATCCAGTATGAGGCCGTTAATTCGCAATAATTACTGTTTTTGTTTGCTATATTTTCTAAAGTATTATCTCTTAGGATATTTTCGGTAATAGCCACGCCGTTTCCAACCTGTATCGGAACAAGCACATCATTTTCTAGAACAGGTTTTTCTTTATGGGTAACTACAAAAATCTTAATCATTCTTAAATTCTTTTTTAGATCTGGTCAAAGCTAAAGCTATAACCTGGTGCATATCATAATATTTGTACTCAGAAAGCCTGCCTCCAAAAATCACATTTTTTTCAGCCAATGATAATTCTTTATATTTTTCATACAACGCTTGGTTTTTAGCGTCGTTTATAGGATAAAAAGCTTCATTAGTAGGATTCCATTCTTGAGGATATTCCTTCGTAATTACAGTTTTGTCCTGTTTGCCAAATTCAAAATGTTTGTGTTCAATAATTCTAGTGAAAGGATATGAACTATCATTATAATTAACGACAGCATTTCCTTGAAAATTGTCTGTGTTTAGAATTTCATTTTCAAAATGAAGAGATCGGTATTCTAATACGCCTAATTTGTAATCGAAATATTCATCAATTTTTCCAGAATACACTACTTTATCAGCAAGAGAATCAAAATGTTCTCTATCAGAAAAATAATCGGTATTTGGTCTTACTTCAATTCCGTTTAACAAGCCTTCTATCAATTTATTATATCCTCCAATAGGAATTCCTTGGTATTTGTCGTTAAAATAATTATTGTCAAATGTAAACCTTAACGGAAGTCTTTTAATGATAAAAGCGGGTAATTCAGTAGCTTTTCGTCCCCACTGTTTTTCTGTATATTCTTTAATGAAATTATCATAAATATCTTTTCCAACTAGACTTAATGCTTGTTCTTCTAGATTTTTTGGATTTTCTACACCATAAATGGCTACTTGTTCATCAATTTTAGCTTTGGCTTCTTGAGGCGTTTTTGTTCCCCAAAGCTGATAAAATGTATTCATGTTAAAAGGTAAATTGTATAATTTTCCTTTTGACAATGATAAAGGTGAATTAATATAATTGTTAAATTCTACAAATTGATTCACATAATCCCAAAGGCCTTTATCGTTTGTATGAAAAATATGTGCTCCATATTTATGAACATTAATGCCTTCAATATTTTCGCAATATACGTTTCCTCCAATATGTTCTCTTTTATCAATTACGAGGCACTTTTTCCCTGCTTTTGAAGCCTCGCGAGCGAACACACTGCCAAATAATCCTGATCCTATTATTAAATAATCGTACTGCTTTTTCATGTCGCAAAAGTAGATATTAATTGTTAAATTGCAACAAATTTTAAAAAGCATATATGACAGGAAAAATACAAGTTGGTTATTTGGTTTCTTATGATTATGAGTTGTTAAAAAATTCATTACCAACAATATATAAAGAGGCAGACGGTGTCTTTTTAGCTATTGATAAAAATAGAAGAACATGGAATGGTGAATATTTTGCTATTGATGATTCTTTTTTTGAATGGATAAAGGAATTTGATGTCGATAAAAAAGTCGTGATTTATGAAGACGATTTTTATGTGCCAACTTTTACAACAATGCAGTGCGAAATTAGAGAGCGTAAATTGCTTTCTGAGAAAATGGGAATTGGAAATTGGTTAATTCAAATTGATTGTGACGAATACTTTGTTGACTTCAAAAGTTTTGTGCAAGATTTAAGAAAGCATAATTCTTATATTGAAAAACCATACGGAAAGCCAATTCAAATTGCTGCATTTTGGCTTATCTTATATAAGTATACTCCAAACGGTATTTTATATGTTAATAAACCGACAAAAGCAATATTTGCAACAAACAACCCAAAATATGTAAACGGACGAAGAGTAAAAGCTCAAGTAATTTACACAAATAATCTTGTTTTGCATGAATCATTGTCGAGAACAGAAGAAGAGCTTCGTTTTAAATTTGAAAATTGGGGACACAATAAAGAAACAAACAAAGACTTTTTGAACAAGTGGATTAAAGTCGACGAAACCAATTATAAGGAATATAGCGACTTTTATTATATAGAACCAGAAAGATGGAAAAAGCTATCATTTTTTCCTTCTAAAAATATGACTGAAATAAAAAACACGATTCAAGGAGAAAATGAACTTCAGCTTTCGAATTGGTTTTTATGGAAAAAGAACTTTGGACAATGGTTTAAGTTTTTGTTTAAAAAGGTTTAAAGAAAGATTTTAATAGCAGATCTAAATTCTGAATACCTACAAAAAAAAGCAATTGGTTTTGATCAATTGCTTTTTTTATGTGTTTTCATTTTTGATTTTTAAAATTATGCAAGATTGTTACAAAATGACATTTTTGCACCAACCTTCAAGAGTATATTTATTATATATTGATTCTGGAATTTTTTCATATTCATTTTCGAAAAACGCTGCCGGAATAACTGGATTATTTTCGTCAATAATTAGAATATTGTTCGGATTGTAGAAATCGTAATTTTTTATATCAGCGTTTGTTGTAATTAGCTTTTTACTTATACCGAGGCTTTCAAAAACTCTAAATGTAAGACCGATTTGACCTAGACGATTAATATCAAAAAGAACTTTAGAACGGCTGATGTAATCATTTACCTCATTTAGAGGCATGTGATTTTCAATATAGGTGATATTTTTATCGTTTTCCTTGTGTTTTTTATCGTAAACAATAAATTTAAAATTTATATTCTGAGATGCTAAATTATTGGCAATTCTCTTTAATATTGGCAGTCGTTTGTCTATTGAACTAATGTTGAAAGCACCGAAATCAAAATGTTTTTTGTCGCTTGGCTTCTCAGAATTATAAATCCAATTGGGAGCAAATTTTAAATTATAATTGTCACAATCTTCTTTTTCAAATGAGAAAACTTCATCAAAACAATGTAAAACTCTTTTAATCTTCGGACAACGATAAATGTTGTCGTTAAAGAAACCAATAGATTTGTCTGTATATTTTTTAAACTCTAAAATGCTTTTCGGATTAATAAAATCACCTTTAATAGTCAGAATTATATCTTGTTTTTGCTTATTCTCTTCTAATTTTTTTAGAATTTCTTTGCCATAATGCAAATGCTTAAGATTTGTTTTGAAAATTGTTTTCAAAATAACATTGTACGCTTTGTGCAATACAGAAGGATATTTGTATTTAAATGCATTAAAATCAATATGATGAACCGTGTGGCCTTGTTCTTCGAGGCTTGTAGCAATATGTTTGTTGAGTCCCCAGTTGTCAAGGCTAATTAAGGTTATGCGCATTTTGAGTTTATTATAAAGTATTATGGATAAAAAAAAGAAATAAGTGAGGATTGTGCTAATGTAGAATTCTGTGGTATTTTTTCTGTATTTAATTAAAACGCGGTTCTTAATGAAAAAGTATTTCTAATTAAATTAATTCAATGTTTATTTTTTTGAATTGTATTTTTGTTTTATAAAAATAAACTTAATACGTATTTTTGTTGTTTATAAAAAAGAGGAAATGAATTTTAAAGTAAATCCCGTTTTTGCCAATAATGCTGAGTCTATTCTAGATCATATTAAAATGTTTAAAACGACAGGCGTTGTTCTCGGGAATGGTCAGCGTAACATTATCAAATTATTTGATTTTAATGATAAGACGATTAACATTAAATCTTTTAAAATTCCGAACCTTATTAATAAAGTAGCATATCGATATTTTAGAAAATCAAAAGCTAGAAGATCGTTTGAATATGCTACAATTTTACTAGAAAAAGGAATTGGAACTCCAATGCCAATTGCTTATCAAGAAAATTTTAACCTAATTGGTCTAAAAGACAGTTATTATGTAAGTGAACATTTAGTTACAGAACTAACTTATAGAGAACTTGTAGAAATACCGGATTATCCGGATCGTGACAATATTTTGAGGCAGTTTACTAAATTTAGCTTTGATCTTCACGAAAAAGGAATCGAATTTTTAGATCATTCACCTGGCAATACTTTAATTAAAAAAAATGAAGGCGGAAATTATAGTTTCTATCTAGTTGATTTAAATAGAATGGAATTTCACCAGTCGATGTCTTTTGAAATGCGTATGAAAAACTTATGCCGTCTGACTCCGCTAAAAGAAATGGTAGCTGTTATGAGCAATGAATATGCAAAATTTTACGATGCGCCCGAGCAAAAGATTTTTGACACTTTATGGAAATATACTGCAGATTTTCAGGAACAGTTTTATAGAAAAAAACGTTTAAAAAAGAAACTTAAATTCTGGAAGAAGTAATTCTTTTCAGTTCTTTATAGCGAATAAAAACGCTATAAGCATTTAAATAACATATTATCACACCTTTAATTCCGTCTAAAAAACCTAGTCGAATTATAAATTGGTATAAAAAAGTATAAAAAGGATGAAAAATCATTTGTAAAAAATATGGTTTTTGTCCTTTTTTAAATTTCTCTTGAGCCTTTAAAACTCCGTAATTGTACATTTTTGATTTATAATCTTGGAAAGAAGTATACGAAAAGTGTATTAATTTATTTTTTAAAGTAGAAATAGAACCGTTCACAATTAGTTTTTCATGAACCATTCGTTCTTCATTATACCTGCATTTTGTTTTATCAAATAATCTAAAAATTTTGTCTGTCTGCCAACCGCTGAAATGCAATTTGCTTTTTTTGAACATAAAAGTGCGATAGATAAAATACGCGCTTGCCGCATCTTTATCATTTATTGTAGCAATAATTTCAGATTTTAATTCAGAAGACAAATGTTCATCAGCATCAATAAAGAGAATCCAAGAATTTTTGGCTTGGTCTAAAGTAAAATTGCGTTGCGAAGTATAATTGACAAATTTGTTTTGAACCAATTTTACATTTTGAAACGATTGAACAATTTCAACCGTTTTATCTGTGCTATAAGAATCTACAACGATTATTTCATCAGCAAAATCAAGATTTTTAAGAAGTGATTTTATACGCTCTTCTTCATTAAGCGTAATGATTAAAACGGATAATTTTTGCTTTTCATTACTTTTCATTTGATGCTTTTACTTTTTCAATTTTTATATTCTTGAAAATAAGCTTCTAATTTTTCAAGCATTAGAGTTAACGGATATTCAGCATAATATTCAAAAGTATGTTCTTTAATATATTGTTCTGTATGCTGTTCGTAAATTTCAGGTTTTAAATCTTTTAAATGAATTGATGCATTTTTGGCTTCATTTTCAAATAATTGCCATGTTTCTTTTCTAACTGAAGGCGTGAAAATAGAAAATGTCGGAATTTCTAAAGCTTTTGCCATATTTACGGCACCGCCTTCATTTCCTATAAGCATTTCGCATTGAGAAAGCAATGCTAAAAATTGGCGTAAATCAGTAGCATATAAATCAAAGACAATATGTTTTTTAGTTTCTTCAGAACAATAATTATAGACTTCTAAAGCCTGTTCTTTTTGATTCGGAATGTAATTGAACAATATTGTAGCATTTGTTTTTGCAACAGTAAAATCAATAATTTTTGCCATTCCTTCTAGCGGATATGTTTTATAAACTTCGCTTCCTAAAATACCAAACATAATGATTGGTTTTTGTGAATCAACATCATGACTTTTTAAAAGATTTTTAGCTTCTTCAATTTCAGAATCTTTTAAAAATATTTTAGGTTTTACGTTTGTGATTTTTTCTGAAAAGAATGGTTTCAAAAGTAATAATCTGTTTTCAATTGCTAAACCATGTTCAGATTCTATGGCGTCAAAACGTTTGTAGCTATAATTGTAGAAAATATTAGAATACCATTTGTGATACGAAACTTTATATTTTGCACCAGAAAACAACGTAATCAAGTTTGTTCCCAATTTGCTGTAAACATCGATTACGGCATCATATTTTTTTCTTCTGATTTCTAAAATGAATTTAAATAAAGCAGGAGTTGATTTTCGAACTTTATTAGTCATCGGAATAATATTATCAATATTCGGATTTTCCTTAAGAACATCTATCGAATTAGGATAACACATGTAATCAATTACAGAATCTGGAAACTTCGTTTTTAAGTTGTTACAAATAATTGTGCTGGTTAAGACATCTCCAATTCTTTTTTGTTGAATAACTAATATTCTCATTTTATTTTAATTCAATTTGAATGCTAAAGTACAAACTATTTTATGAAGTCTACAAGTCATATTATTAATAAGATTGAACTAAATTAAAAAGTTATATTTTTGTGCTGAATAAATTAAATTTTACAATGAATATTAGCGGTTTGGTTATTACTTTCAATGAAGAAAAGAATATTGGAAAATGTATTGATGCTTTATTTAAAGTTTGCGATGAAGTTATTATTGTCGATTCTTTTAGTAAAGATCGTACAGTAGAAATAGCTACAGAAAAAGGCGCACAAGTTATTCAGCAAGTCTTTTTAGGAGATGGACCGCAACGTACGCACGGTTTGCCTTTTTGCAAAAATGACTGGATTTTAAATCTTGATGCCGACGAATTTTTAGATAAAGATGCAAAGGAATTTATTTTACAAGGAAAATATTTAGAAGGAAATTACGATGCCTTTAGTTTTAGAGTTAAAAACTTTTTAGCAGATAAATTAATTGATTTTTCAGGATGGTATCCAGATCATAAAGTTCGTTTTTTTAATAAACAAACAGCTCATCCTTCAGATTCTAAAGTGCATCAGAAAATTATAACTCAAAATGAGAAAAAGGTTGCCGTGCACATTTTGCATTACGGCTGGGATTCTTTAGATCAGATTATAGCGAAGAAAAATCAGTATTCTGGTTGGCATGCACAACAATTATTCGATCAAGGAAAAAAAGTTAATGCTTTTAAACCTGTCTTGAACGGAACGGTTGCTTTTGTACGCTGTTACTTTTTTAAGAAAGGTATTTTTAATGGTATCGACGGTTTGTCAATTGCAATGATTCAAGCATTTTTCTCTTACATGAAATATGCAAAACTTTTAAAGTTGCAGGAAAACAATAAAAATAAAAAAGCGGAATGAATTTCATTCCGCTTTTTTATGAATTTAATTATTTGAAATTAAACTGTAACATCGTATTAATTTGATGTTTTTAATTTAATAATTATTTATTTCTATGACATTATTGGTATCGTAAAATTTCTTTTTATTCAGTTTGTATTTGATTCTATTAAGTAGGATTAAAGGAGTTTTTTTGATTATTTCTTTTATCTTTTTTGTTTGAGAAGTGCGTTTCTTTTTATCACTCCATGAATCTTCCCACCAATGAATGCAAATAGTGTTTTCGGTAATGCAATTTGGAGTGAATTTTTCAAACCATGCAAATGGATAAAAATATTCTGTCGAGAGTAGAAGAACATTATTAAGATGTTGCTTTTTGCAAGCACTTAAACCGTAATTATACAAAACGTTGGTCACAACAAACGGGGCTGCCATGGCATTAAAGTGCAATCTTTGCTTGCGTTCAGTAGCTTTAATGCAATCTAAAATAAATGAACTATTTTTTACTGCTCCAATTACTGCTGAATTTAATGGATACCTGTTATCTAAATTTGTTTGAAAACCGACGAAAGAATCTTCACTAAGTAATTCCTCGAAATTTTTTATTATTTCTATATCCGTATCTAAATAAATACCGCCTTCTATATAAATAGAATATAATCTCATATAATCTGAAATAAATGCCCATTTTTTTTGTTTATAAAATGTTTGTAAAAAAGGGAGCTTTTCAAAGGGAGTGTTTGATTCATCCCATTTCTTTATGTCGTAATCTGGAAGTTTTTGATTCCATGATTTGATGCATTTTTTTATTACATCGCTATATTCTCCTTTTCCGTACCAACAAAAATGTATTTTTTTGGGAATCATTATTTGCATTATATTATAATAAAGTAATATTTTTACTACAAATATAAGATTCATATTTTTACATGCAATATTTTATGGGTAAAATTCTTGCAAATAATATTGAAAGCTAACGTGAATATTAGGATAACATTTAATTTGAATAAAATGCTAAAATGATAAATAGAACTGCGAAATTTAGATTTTTAAAAATTTAAAATAAATTCTTTTCTTTTTGTTTTGATGCAAAAAAAGCGGTAAAATACCGCTTTTAAAATACATTTTTATGTTTTTATTAAACCGCAACATCGTATTCACGAAGCGCATTGTTTAATGACGTTTTTAAATCTGTAGATGGTTTACGCGTACCAATAATTAAAGCACAAGGAACTTGAAATTCTCCAGCTGCGAATTTTTTAGTATAACTTCCAGGAATAACTACCGAACGAGCAGGAACGAAACCTTTCATTTCAACTGGTTCATCACCAGTAACATCGATAATTTTAGTAGAAGCTGTTAAACATACGTTAGCTCCAAGAACTGCTTCTTTACCAACGTGAACACCTTCAACAACGATACAACGAGAACCGATAAAAGCACCATCTTCAATAATAACTGGAGCAGCTTGCAATGGCTCAAGAACACCACCAATACCAACACCACCGCTTAAGTGTACATTTTTTCCAATTTGAGCACAGCTACCAACAGTTGCCCAAGTATCAACCATTGTTCCTTCGTCAACATAAGCACCAATGTTTACATAACTTGGCATTAAAATAACACCGCTAGAAATATAAGCACCATAACGAGCTACAGCATTTGGTACTACACGAATTCCTTTTTCTGCATAATTTCTTTTTAGTAACATTTTATCGTGATATTCGAAAATACCAGATTCCCATGTTTCCATTTTTTGAATTGGGAAATACATTACAACCGCTTTCTTAACCCATTCGTTTACCTGCCATTTGTCGCCAACTGGTTCAGCAACACGTAATTTTCCTGCATCTACCAATTCGATCACTTCTCTAATGGCATCAGTTGTTGTAGTTTCTTGCAATAAAGCTCTATTTTCCCAAGCTTGTTCAATTATAGTCTGTAAAGAATTCATACGTTTAATTTTTTGGCAAAGATAAGGTATTTAAAGAAATGCGAAAAAGCAAAACGGCTTGAAAATGTTACAAGTTTAACTTTTTGTTTCTTATTTGTAAAATCTGCAAAAGCTTTTATTTTGAAATTTTATCTAATTACCTCTAAAAGTTTTTTTTATGTCAAAATATGACAAAAGTCAGATTTTATGCTTTTTGTTCTATCTAATTTCGTCCTGTTGAAAAACATTCCATTCAAACAAAATAATCATATAAGCAGTAAGTATGAATCAAGAAAATCAATTTCAAAACAAAGTAATCATTGACAAAGAAGTAGTTTGGAATAAAACCCGAGTTATTATGAGTAAAACAAACGCTTTTGGTATTATAGAATATGCCAACGAAGTTTTTGTAGATGTTTGTGGTTACGAAGATTATGAATTAATGGGGCAGCCGCACAATATTATACGTCACCCCGATATGCCAAAAGTTATTTTTAAGGTGCTTTGGGAAAATCTTAAAAACGGAAAAAATTTCCACGCAATTGTAAAAAACCTTGCAAAATCAGGAAGATATTATTGGGTTATAACCGATTTTGATATTGCCCGAGACGAGAATAATGTTATTGTAAATTATTTTGCAAGAAGACAATCCGTTCCGCAAGAGGTAATTGCAATGCACATTGAACCTTTGTATAAAAAGTTGTTACAGATCGAAGCGGCGAGCGGAGTCGAATTTAGCGAGAAATACTTAATTGGTTTTCTAGAAGAAAAAAAGAGAACTTATGTAGAGTATATTAAGGAGTTGATTTTAGAACATGAAAAATCGCAAGCAAAATTTTCTAATTATGTAGAAGAAAGCGAAGAAGAAGAGGAGCATAGAGGATTTTTTGGAAGATTGTTCGGAAGATAAATTGAGTTATTTTTTAGGTTTTGAATATTTGGATAGAAAGTCCGTCTTGAATCGTTCAAGGCGGATTTTTGTTTTTAAGTTTAATTTAAAAAACATGAATTTAAAAAGGTTTATATTTGTATTGTAAAATGAAAATATTATGGAAGCGATTAGATTAGAATTTCAGCCAGAAATTAGAGAGAAAGTGCTTAAGTTATTAAGTGAGTTTTCTCCTAGTGAATTGACAATTATTGAAGAAGATTCTGATTTTGAAAATGATAAAAGAAAAGTGCATGCAGCTTATGCTAAATTAAAAAGTGGTAATGAAAAGTTGTATTCAATAGATGAAGTAGATTCCATTTTAGATAATACATTTTCGGAATATGACAATTAAAATTTCGAATGAATTTTTAAAATTATTAAAAGAACAAGTTCATTATATTTATAAAGATAAACCCGGAGCAGCGCTAAAGTTTAGGAAAGATTTGCTTAGAAATATTAAAAAAGATTTAAAATATCCTTTTCTCTTTAAAAAATCAAGATATTTTGATGATGAAAATATAAGAGATTATGTTTTTAAAGGATACGTTTCTGTTTATTAGGTTGATACCGAGAAAAATATTGTTTTCATTTTCAGTTTTATAAAATATAAAGACTCTCTATAAAGATTAAAATTTTACTTTCCAATCTTTTATAAAAATTTCAAAAAATGCCAAGAATCCTCTCCATAGACTACGGACAAAAACGCACAGGAATTGCAGTTACAGATGAAATGCAAATTATTGCTTCAGGTTTAACTACAATCCCAACTCATACTTTGACCGATTTTCTAAAAGATTATTTTGCAAAAGAAAAAGTAGAAGCGGTTTTAATTGGAGAGCCAAAACAAATGAACGGGCTTCCTTCAGAAAGTGCTTCAGTGATAAATGGCTTTGCAAAGCATTTTTCAAATGTTTTTCCAGACATGAAAGTAATCAGAGTTGACGAGCGTTTTACTTCAAAAATGGCATTCCAAACCATGATCGACAGTGGATTAAGTAAAAAGCAACGTCAGAATAAAGGATTAATCGACGAAATTTCTGCTACAATTTTGCTTCAAGATTATCTTTCTTCAAAAAAATAACACTCTTCGCCGTATTTTTTGTTTATAATTTAAAGGTTTTTAGAAAATCCTAACTTTTATCATGTAAAAATTAGTTTTTTTTTGCAATTAAAAAAGTACCTTTGCACTTTAAATAAAAATACTGTTATGCCTGACGAAACCATACGTTCAAATAGTGATGTAGTACTCATTGGCGCTGGAATAATGAGTGCCACTCTCGGAGTAATTTTGAAAGAATTACAACCAGATATTAAAATTGAAATTTACGAAAGATTAGATGTTGCTGCTGCCGAAAGCTCTGATGCTTGGAATAATGCAGGAACTGGACATTCTGCTTTTTGTGAATTAAATTATACTCCAGAAAAGGCAGACGGAAGCATAGACCCTAAAAAAGCAATAAGTATTGCAGAATCTTTTGAGATTTCTCGTCAGTTTTGGTCGTACTTAGTGCAGGAAAACAAAGTTCCTTCTCCAGATAATTTTATTAAAAGCGTGCCTCATATGAGTTTTGTGTGGGGAGATAAAAACGTTGATTATTTAAAAAAGAGATTTGAGGCGCTGCAAAGCAATCCAATCTTTTCTGAAATGACTTTTAGTACCGATTTTGCACAACTTGAGAAATGGATGCCATTGGTAATGGAAGGAAGAAATGCTGATGAAAAATTGGCAGCAACACATATGGAAATTGGTACCGATGTAAATTTCGGTGCTTTAACTAGAAGTATGTTCAATTACCTAGAAAAATTAGATGGTGTTTCTTTGTTTTTTAATCATGAAGTTAAAAAACTAAGACAACGTGAAGATAGTTCTTGGAGAATAAAAATTAAAGATTTATCTACTGGAAATACGCGCAAAGCCTATACTAAATTTGTATTTATTGGTGCTGGTGGAGGTTCTTTACCTTTATTAGAAAAAGCTAATGTGCCAGAAGGAAATGGTTACGGAGGTTTCCCAGTAAGCGGGCAATGGCTAAAATGTACAAATCCAGAAGTTATTGCTAAACATGCTGCAAAAGTGTACGGAAAAGCAAGTGTTGGAGCGCCTCCAATGTCTGTTCCGCATATTGATACACGTGTTATTGACGGAGAAAAAGCACTTCTTTTCGGGCCATTCGCAGGTTTTTCGACTCGTTTCTTAAAAAAGGGTTCTTACTTAGATTTGCCTTTATCAATTAAAGCAAATAACTTAATTCCGATGTTGGCGGCGGGATATCACAATATTCCTCTAACGAAATATTTAATTGAGCAGGTTCGTCAGTCTCCAAAAGACAGAATGAAAGCTTTACGCGAATATCTTCCAACAGCGCGTTCTAAAGATTGGAAATTAGAAAAAGCAGGACAACGTGTTCAGGTTATCAAAAAAGATGAAAAAGAAGGCGGAGTTTTAGAGTTTGGTACAGAAGTTATCAATACGCACGACGGAACTTTAGCAGTTTTGCTTGGAGCTTCTCCTGGAGCTTCTACAGCCGTAGCAATTATGGTTGATTTAGTTAGCAGATGTTTTGGTAATCAAATTAAAACACCAGAATGGGAAGCTAAATTAAAAACAATGATTCCTTCTTACGGTCAGACTTTAAATGACAATCCAGAGCTATTAACGAAGCTTAGAAAACATACGGCAGAAGTTTTAAAATTAAATTAAACTTCTTTAAATATTAGAATAAAAAACGAATCCAGATGAATTAATCTGGATTTGTTGCTTTTAGGTCGGTTGTGTTTTTTAGAATTTTTTCTGCAAGATTACTCATCCAGATCAATTGCTCAATTACCATTTGTGCTTCCTGCATTTTGGCTTGGCGCGTTTCTTTATCCAAATCATCATCTTCGGCAAGACGCGTAAAGTTTTTTCTTTTTAACTCTTCAAATTGCAAAGTCACATCTTCTTTTTCAAAAAAGGTATCTTGCAAAATCACTTCATTTCTTAAAACAGAAATAGAATGGTCTAAATTGGCTAAAATCGTTTTAATAATATAATTGAATGATTCTGAAGCAGAAGTCGTCTGATGAGATTGAATATAAGTTGAAAGTGAAGCCAAAGCAGATAATAAAGAATGATTTAAAACCACTAATTTATTAACCAAAGGCATTGTTTTTTGTTTTGATTTCGGTTCCTGCATCATTCGCTGAAAAGAGGTCATTAAATTTCCAATTTCAACAAAAGCATTTTTTCTCGCCAAACGATAAGACGTTGGAACTTCGCCTTTTCTATTATAAAAATCTGCTATTTCTTTTAAATACGTTCTATTCGCACGAATGGAATTTTCAATATGAATAGGAGTATTGATGAATTCCCAAGCCGGCCATAAAAAATGATTGGCAATAAAAGCCAAAATAGCACCAGCAAGTGAATCTAATATTCTGTATTGAATTACTTCATTAATATCTGGAGTTAGAATTCCGTAAATGAAAACGACATACATCGTAACAAATGTCGCACTGATTTTGTAATTAATTTGCGTAAACGAAATTCCCAAAAGCATACATATAATAGAGAAAATACTCAGCGCAACGTGGTTTTGAATTACAGACACAATTCCGAATGCCAAAAGTCCTCCCAAAATAGTTCCGAAGATTCTATTATATGACCGTTCTTTTGTTAATCCATATCCAGGTCGCATGATTACGACAATAGTCAATAAAATCCAATATACATTTTGAAAAGGAAGAATTTGACCCAGAAAAAATCCAATTAAAATAGTAATCGTTAATCGTATCGAATGTCTGAAAATAGAAGAAGAATAACTTAAATTTTCAATCAAAGTACGAAGCGGATAATATTGTGGAGTCAAGAATTTTTCAAGCTCTTTATCTTTGTCTTTTAATTTATAAGACTGCATTGCCAATGAAAATGCACGCTGAATAATCTTAATTTTTCCAACTTGATTTTTAGCATATTTCAGCATATTTGTCAGCATCAAAACACCTTCTGCAGCTTCTTCTTTTCCTAACGTTTTTTCATAATCAAAAATGGCAAATTCGAGCGCGTCTAATTCGTTTTTCAAATCATGTTTGTCAACATACACACTAATATGACGAACATTTTTAGAAAGTTTCTTTAAAGTCGAAGCTAATTTGTAAGCCACATTTTGATACGTTCTCAAAACATCTGGATGCTTAGCAAATTTTTGGTGAAGTTTACTATGATCGAAAGAAGTATATAACGCAAGTTCTTGAATTTCAACCAAAGTAATAAAAACCAAAAGCATTTTTCTGTTTTGACTTGTAATTCCAGATGCGTTCTGATTTCCAATTAAAGATTTTCTAAGATCTTCATGTATCAAATTAAGTTCGACTTGAACCGCTAATTGTTTCTCAATAATTGCTTTTCTATTGGCTTCTGGACTCCATAAATCGCCTCTTAATTTTAAATATTTGGCGGTCAGTTTTATTCCCTCAGCAATTTGAAGTTCTACATATTTATAAGGTTGTACAAAATGAAATACAAGTGATACAATTAAATATAAAATTCCTCCAATAAATATAAAACCCGAATATTCAAAAGCTTCCCAGCCTTCGTGCAAATGCCCAAAAGAAAGCGAAATTGATAATAAAGCTGAGAAAGAAATTAAAGTTGCACGTTGTCCGTAAACCGAAATCATCGAACAGATAAACAGTAGAAATCCTAAAAATATATAAAATAAAAAAGGAAACGGATAAACGAGATTTACTAAAAGATTAACCCCAGAAACAATAAACGAAGCAGCAATTAATCCTTTAATTTTATGACTAAGAGAACTCGGAATATCGCTGGGATATGTGTAAAAAGCTCCAAGTGCAATAGTGAAACCAATTTCAAAATGACCCAAAAAATTTAAAACCAAAACAGGAACAACAGAAGCGATAGTTACTTTTGAGGCGTTGAAAAATGAAGTACTGTTAGTAAATTTTGAAATTTTATCAATCATAAAGAGCCGTTTACTAGCAAAGGTAAGAATTGTAGGAGTGATTTTGGCATAATTATAGCTGAGATTTGTAACGACAATTAAAAAATATGATATAAAATAGTATAAGAATTATTCATTGACTATTTTTTACTATTTTTGCCAGCTGAATTATCAGAACTTTAATTCTGTTTTTACAGCTTAAAAATATAAACAAAAACAAATGATTTTACCAATTGTAGGATACGGTGATCCTGTTTTAAGAAAAGTTGGGCAGGACATTACGCCAGAATATCCAAACCTAAAAGAAACAATCGCAAATATGTACGAAACTATGTATAATGCGTATGGAGTTGGACTTGCAGCACCGCAGGTTGGACTTCCGATTCGTTTGTTTGTTATTGATACAACACCTTTTAGCGATGATGAGGATCTTCCGTCTGAAGAACAAAAAGATTTAAAAGGTTTTAAAAAGACTTTTATCAATGCTAAAATTGTAAAAGAAGAAGGTGAGGAATGGGGTTTTAATGAAGGCTGTTTGAGTATTCCAGATGTACGTGAAGATGTTTACAGAAAACCAACCGTTACAATCGAGTATTGTGAAGAGGATTTTTTAATGAAAACGGAAGTATTTGATGGTTTAATTGCAAGAGTTATTCAGCACGAATACGACCATATTGAGGGAATTTTATTTACAGATAAAATTTCGTCTCTTAAAAAACGTCTAATCCAAAAGAAACTAAAAAATATTACTGAAGGAAAAACTTTTCAGGAATATAGAATGAAGTTTTTCGCAGCAAAAAAAGGAAGATAAAATTTCTAAAGTATATTTAGAAAAAAAATAAAGCAAATTCTTAATACTAATTTTAATAAAAATGAATTTAACGAAAATTTTAGCCATTTCAGGAAAACCAGGTTTATACGAATTGAAAGTTCAAACTCGTACAGGTTTTGTGGCGGAATCATTAATTGATGGGAAGAAAATTACTGTAAATCTAAAAAGCAATGTAAGTTTATTGTCTGAAATTTCGATTTACACTTATGAAGGTGAAAAACCGTTAACTGAAGTAATGCAGCAGATTGCCGTTAAAGAAAACAAAGGCCAAGCTATTTCTCATAAAGAAGATAATGCTACTTTAGCTGCATATTTCAAACAAATTCTTCCAGATTACGATGAAGAAAGAGTTTATCCTTCAGATATTAAGAAAGTTTTAAACTGGTATAATACACTTCAGTCTAAAGGTTTAGTAACAGATTTAGCTCCTGCAGTTGAAGAAACTCAAGAAGAAGCTCCAGTTGCGGCTGAAAAACCTAAAAAAGCGCCAGCTGCTAAAAAAGCAAAAGCTAAAAAAGAAGAAGAATAAAAACGTTTCTTTTTGAATATATAATATCCTGTTAAGATGTTTTCTTGACAGGATTTTTTAATTTTACATAATCGAGTTTTAATTCTAAAGAACTTCAAAATGAATAGAGAAAACCAGTTAAAAGCGTTTGAGAGATTATTAAATATCATGGATGAACTTCGTGAACAATGTCCGTGGGATAAAAAGCAAACCCTACAGACATTGAGACATTTAACAATTGAAGAAACCTACGAACTAGTTGATGCTATTTTGGATAATGATTTGAATGAAGTTAAAAAAGAACTCGGCGATTTATTGCTTCACATTGTTTTTTATGCTAAAATCGGAAGCGAAACAAATGATTTTGATATTGCAGATGTTTGTAATGAAATCTGCGAAAAACTAATTCATCGCCATCCTCATATTTACGGAGATGTAAAAGTGGAGAATGAAGAAGAAGTAAAACAAAACTGGGAAAAATTAAAACTTAAAGAAGGTAAAAAATCTGTTTTAGAAGGAGTTCCAAGAAGTCTTCCGGCTTTGGTAAAAGCGAGCAGAATTCAAGATAAAGTAAAAGGAGTTGGTTTTGATTGGGAAGAACCCCACCAAGTTTGGGATAAAGTTCAAGAAGAATTACAAGAATTGCAAGACGAGGTACAAGCTGGAAATCAAGACAAAATCGAAGACGAATTTGGAGACGTTTTATTTTCTATGATTAATTACGCTCGTTTTTTAAATGTAAATCCAGAAGATGCTTTAGAAAGAACCAATAAAAAATTCATCAAACGTTTTCAATATTTAGAAGGCAAAGCAAGCGAATTAGGAAAGCCATTAATGGACATGACGCTTACAGAAATGGACGTTTTCTGGAATGAAGCTAAAAAGCTCTAATTATCAGCTAATTTCTTTAAAGCGCGAACGTCTTTAAGCTTGATTTTTTTTCCAACCAATTCAATTAAACCTAATTTATTAAAATCAGATAATAAACGAATACAGCTTTCAGTTGCCGTACCAATAATTCCAGCCAATTCTTCTCTGGTCAATTGTACTTTTAATGTTTTATCAGTGTCTTCGCCAAATTCATCATGTAAATGAAGCAAAGTTTCAGCAAGTCTTTGCTTAACTGTTTTTTGAACTAAAGCAATTTTTTCATTTTCAGATTCTTTCAAATCTTCGCAGACAGACTGCATCATATTCAAAGAAAACTGATTATTGCTATTAAAGAAATTAATGATTTCGGTTTTAGGAATAAAACAAACTTCCATGTCTGCAATTGCTTTTGCCGTTAAGTTTGCCGGCTCATTGCTAATCATAGAACGTTGACCAAGAAGTTCACCAGATTTAACCAATTTTACAATTTGATCTTTTCCGTTTGCGCTCAATTTAGAAAGTTTTCCAACACCATCTTTTACACAAAAAACGCCATTGGTAACTTCGCCTTCTTCAAAAAGCGCTTCACCTTTTTTAATTTTATAAGTGGTTTTGCTGTTTGCTAATTTTATAACTTCCTCTTTATTAAGTGCTTTTAAAGAGCTTAGCTGACGTACAATGCATTGATCACATTTATTCATGACAATAGTTGTTTGCTGCAAAATTAAGCATATTTAATACTTTTTGGCATTATTACATGGTAAAATTTTTATAAATAAGAATTTGCAAGAATCTCGCTTTTGAAATTTTATTAAATTACAACTCAATTAAAATAGAACATGACAATTATCATCTTTATAATTGTGCATTAATTGGAAATTTGCGGCATATAAAAACAAGTTTATGAGGGAGCAAAGTTGTTTTCATTGTGGTTTATCTATTGAACAAAATGAAGAAATTGAGTTTGATGATAAGAAGTTTTGTTGTACAGGCTGTAAAACGGTTTACGAAATTTTCAGCGCTAACGACTTAACCTCTTATTATGATTTTGAAAAATCGCCTGGTGCCACGCCGCTAGACATCAAAGGCAAATATGATTTTTTAGAAAATGAAGCAATACTTTCTAAAATTTTAGAATTTCAAGAAGGCAATACAGCAATCGTTTCTTTAAATATACCTCACATTCACTGCAGTTCTTGTATTTGGATTTTAGAAAATCTAAACCGTCTTCAATCAGGAATCAGCACTTCACAAGTTAATTTTCATGAAAAGAAAGTTCGAATTGCTTTTAATGCAGAAACGGTTTCTTTAAAAGAAATTGTTTATCTCTTGAGTTCTATTGGCTACGAACCTTATATTAGTTTAGAAAATTACGGATCAGCTAAAACCAAAATAGACAGGAGTTTAACCTATAAATTGGGTGTGGCATTTTTCTGTTTTGGAAATATTATGCTGCTTTCTTTTCCTGAATATTTCGAAATGAAAGAATTTTGGCTAGATAGTTACAAACCATTTTTTAGACTGCTAATTTTTGTTTTAGCCTTACCAAGTTTCTTATACTCGGCTAGCGGATATTATGTTTCTGCTTATCATAGTATTAGAACCAGAATGTTGAATATTGATATTCCAATCGCGTTAGGAATTATTGTAATGTTCATTCGCAGTACTTACGATATGCTTATGGATCACGGACCTGGTTTTTTTGACAGTTTAGCAAGCTTAGTGTTTTTTATGCTTCTTGGTAAAATGTTTCAAATTAAAACCTATAGTTTTTTAAGTTTTGAAAGGGATTTTAAATCGTATTTTCCAATCGCAGTTACCAAAATAAACAAAGATACTTCTGAAGACAATGTTGCTATTTATGATGTTTTAAAAGGAGATCGATTATTAATTAGGAATCAAGAATTGATACCAGTTGATGGAATTTTAATCAGCGAAAGCGCCGAAATAGATTATAGTTTTGTAACTGGTGAAGCTGTTCCGATTACAAAAAAGTCTGGAGATAAAGTATTTGCAGGCGGAAAACAAATTGGAAAAGTGATAGAAATGGAAGTCTTGCATTCTGTTTCTCAAAGTTATTTAACTCAATTATGGAGTAACGAAATTTTTCAGAAAAAAGTAGATCAAAAACACAAAACCATAACAGATGCAATAAGCCGATATTTTACCCCTATTTTATTACTTATTGCATTTGCAGGTTTTGGTTATTGGATTTTTATTGATGCAAATATTGCTTTTAATGTTTTTACAGCTGTATTAATTGTGGCTTGTCCTTGTGCATTGGCACTTACAGCGCCTTTTACTTTTGGAAATATTTTGAGAATTCTTGGTAAAAAGAAATTCTATCTAAAAAATGCCATTGTAATCGAACAGCTAGCTAAAGTTGATACTATTGTTTTTGATAAAACGGGAACAATTACAACCAATAAAAAATCAAATATACTTTACGAAGGAAATATCATTTCTGATTTAGATATTGTGTTGATTAAAAACGTTTTGCGAGGATCGAATCATCCTTTAAGCCGTATGCTTTATGATTTTCTTCCGGAAACAAAACGTATTGTTGTTGAGAATTTTCAGGAAATTACAGGAAAAGGAATTTTAGCAATTATTGATAGCAAAGAAATTAAAATTGGTTCAGGTCAATTTGTAAATGATATAGTTGCAGATGGTTCTGAAATTGAAAAAACTTCTTTACATATTAAAATTGATGGAGTTTATTTTGGAAAATACACTTTCCAAAATCAATATAGAGAAGGTTTAGAAAAGCTTTTTTCAACATTGAGTAAAGAATATAAGATTAAAGTGCTTTCTGGAGATAATGATGGCGAAAGGGCTAATTTAGAAGCCATTTTACCGAAAGGTACAGAGTTGATTTTCAACCAAAAACCAGAACAGAAACTCGAATATATTAAGAAACTTCAAGAAAAAGGCCAAAACGTAATGATGGTTGGCGACGGATTGAATGACGCCGGAGCATTGGCACAAAGCAATGTCGGAATTTCAATTTCAGAGAATGTTAATGTATTTTCACCAGCTTGCGATGCTATTTTAGACGCTACAGAATTCTCGCGACTAAACTACTTTTTAAAACTTTCGCATAAAGCGATTTCGGTTATCAAAATGAGCTTTACTTTATCATTACTTTATAATGTAGTTGGACTTGCTTTTGCAGTTACCGGAAACCTGCTTCCAATAGTAGCGGCTATCATCATGCCATTGAGTACAATTACGATTGTTAGTTTTGTTACTTTTATGTCTAACTATTTCAGCAACAGAAAATTAGAATAATTTTTAATTGTTCGGAAAGATATTTTTTATAAATTTAACATATCTTTTTGTTTATGATAATTATCATGTTTTATACGCCTTTAGCGAAGTAATTTTGTTACTATAAATCTAAGGTATGAGTGTTATTTATCTATTAATTTCAGTAAGTATTTTTGTGGCAATCTGTTTCTTCATTGCCTTTATCGCGGCTGTCAAATCTGGACAGTACGATGATGATTATACGCCTTCAGTCAGAATTCTTTTTGATGACGAAACCAAAGTTAATTCCCAAAATAATAATTCACCAATTGAAGAAAAAAAACAAGTATAATTATGGAAATGGAACAGTTTTATTACGACAACAAAATTGTAAAAAAATTCATTTACGCCACAATACTCTTTGGAGTTGTGGGTATGTTAGTGGGACTTACCTTAGCGGTAATGTACCTTTTTCCCAACATGACAGATGGGATTTCGTGGCTTAGTTACGGCCGATTAAGACCGTTACACACCAATGCAGTAATTTTTGCCTTTGTCGGTAATGCCTTTTTTGCTGGTATGTACTACTCGCTGCAACGATTGCTAAAAGCCAGAATGTTTAGTGATTTTTTAAGTAATCTTCATTTCTGGGGATGGCAGTTAATTATTGTAGCTGCTGCAATTACACTTCCGTTAGGTTATACTTCTTCTAAAGAATATGCAGAATTAGAATGGCCAATTGATATCGCAATCGCTTTGATTTGGGTAGTTATGGGTATCAATATGATCGGAACTATGCTACGTCGTAGAGAACGACACTTGTATGTGGCAATCTGGTTTTACCTGGCAACATTTGTAACGGTAGCGGTACTGCATATTTTTAATAATATTGAAATTCCAGTTTCAGCTTTAAAAAGTTACTCTGTTTATGCAGGAGTTCAAGATGCGTTGGTGCAATGGTGGTACGGACATAATGCGGTAGCATTTTTCTTAACGACTCCGTTTTTGGGATTAATGTATTACTTTGTTCCAAAAATTGCAAACAGACCTGTTTACTCATATAGATTATCTATTATTCACTTTTGGTCTTTAATCTTTATCTACATCTGGGCTGGACCTCATCATTTATTATATTCTGCATTGCCAAACTGGGCTCAGAATTTAGGAGTTGCATTTTCTGTAATGTTAATTGCTCCATCTTGGGGAGGTATGATAAACGGTCTTTTAACATTAAGAGGTGCTTGGGATAAAGTTCGTGAAGAGCCAGTTTTAAAATTCTTCGTAGTAGCGATTACAGGTTACGGAATGGCAACTTTTGAAGGTCCAATGTTGTCTTTAAAAAATGTAAATGCTATAGCGCATTACACAGACTGGATCGTAGCACACGTACACGTTGGAGCTTTAGCTTGGAATGGTTTCATGTCGTTTGGTATTATTTATTGGTTAATTCCTCGAATGACTAAATCGAATTTGTTCTCTAAAAAATTAGCAAATTTCCATTTCTGGATTGGAACTTTAGGTATTATAGTTTATACAATTCCTTTATATGTAGCTGGTTTTCAACAAGCTTCTATGTGGAAACAATTTAATCCTGATGGAACTTTAACTTACGGAAACTTCCTTGAAACTGTAACTGCGATTATGCCAATGTATTGGATGAGAGCAATTGGTGGATCTCTGTACTTAATAGGTATGTTGACATTGGTTTACAACATTATTATGACAGTTAAAGCCGGTAATACAATTGAAGATGAATTGGCTCAGGCTCCAGCTTTACAAAGAATTAGCAGCAGTAGAGTTAGAGGAGAAAAATTCCACTCTTGGTTAGAAAGAAAACCAATTCAGTTAACCATTTTAGCTACAATCGCTATTTTAATTGGAGGTATTATTCAGATTGTGCCGACTATTATGGTAAAATCAAATATTCCGACAATTTCAAGTGTAAAACCATATACACCTTTAGAATTAGAAGGAAGAGATTTATATATCAGAGAAGGTTGTGTGGGATGTCACTCTCAATCAGTTCGTCCTTTTAGAAGTGAAGTAGAACGTTATGGAGTTCAATCTAAAGCTGGAGAGTTTGTTTACGATCATCCATTCTTATGGGGATCAAAACGTACAGGTCCAGATTTGTTAAGAGTAGGAGGCAAGTACAATGATAACTGGCACTTTAACCACATGTGGAATCCGCAAAGTACATCTGCTGGTTCTATTATGCCAGGATATAAATGGTTATTTGATAATAAACCAATGGATATTTCATTGACACAAAAGAAAATGGAAGCGATGATTTCATTAGGTGTACCATATTCTCCAGAAGATGTTGCAAATGCGCAAAGAACTTTAAGAGAACAAGCCGTGAAAATCGAAAAGAGTTTAGAGAGTGATCCTGATTTTGTGAAAAGTTATGAAGAAAGCCGTAAAAAAGCTCTTGCAAAAGGAGATAAGTTTATCCCGATGAACGAAAGAGAAATCGTTGCTTTGATCGCTTATATTCAAAGACTTGGTACTGATATTAAAGTAAAAGAAACTAAATAACAGCATTATGTTTGAACAAATAAAACACAATATGGAAACAATATCGGGTGTAGAATTATACCCGATTATTTCCCTCTTGATTTTCTTCTTCTTTTTCGTAGGATTAGGCTTTTGGGTTTTTTCATATAGAAAAGATAAAATTCAGGAAATGAGTAGTATTCCTTTAGATGAAGGACTTGTTGTAATTACAAAAGAGATATAAAAATGAAAAAGTTTTTCCCAGTATATGTTAGAGTACCAGTGATTTTCTTCATCGTATTTGGTTTGATGGAGTATTTTGTAGACTCAGGCGATAGAGCTGCTTTTATAAAATATCCTATGGTATCGCTCTTTTTGTTTGTCTTTTTGTTTATTCTGATTGCAATTGAAATTACACTTAGTGCTGTAAATCGTGTGATGTATCAATTAATGTCACCAGAAGAAAAGGCAAAATTAGAATTGGAAGAAAGTTTGAGCTTCAAAGAAAGCACTTGGTTTAAAAACCTAATGCAAAAATTGACTAAAACGTCACCAATTGAAAAAGAAGGCGAGTTATTGATGGATCACGATTATGACGGAATCAAAGAGTTAGATAATAATTTACCGCCTTGGTGGGTGTATTTGTTCTATATCTGTATCATTTTCGGAGTATTATACGTAATTCGTTACGATGTTTTAGGAGCTGATGATCAAGAAATGGAGTTGAAAAAAGAATTGGCGCAAGCAAAAATAGATGTTGCCGAATACATGAAAACAGCTCCAGATTTAATGGATGAAAAAACAGTTGTTTTACTTACAGACGAACCAAGCTTAGCAGCAGGAAAAGAAATATTTACAACCAATTGTGCTGCTTGCCACCGTGCAGATGCCGGAGGACAAATTGGACCAAACCTTACTGATAACCGTTGGATTTTGGGTGGAGGAATTAAAAATTTATTCCACACTATTACAAATGGAGGCCGTGATGGAAAAGGAATGATTGCTTGGAAAGGAACTTTAAAACCAAAAGAAATTCAAAAAGTAGCAAGTTACATTTTGTCTTTACAAGGAAGTAATCCTAAAGATCCAAAAGAAGCTGAAGGTGAAGTTTGGGCAGATGAAAGTAGTCCAATAAATGATGCAACTTCAGCAGCACCAAAAGATACCACAGAAGTTAAAAATAAATAGAATACCATGTCAAATTTACCAGACGAAGCTTTTAGAGATACAATCGGAACCATAGATGAAGGTGGTAAACGGAAATTTATTTTTCCTAAAAAACCGTCTGGTAAATTTTACGATTATCGAAAAATAGTCAGTTATGTTTTACTGGCAATTTTATTCATAAATCCGTTTATAAAAATAAATGGAAACCAATTTATGATGTTCAATATTATAGAACGTCGTTTTAATATTTTTGGATTTCCTTTTTGGCCTCAGGATTTTTATCTCTTCGTAATTTCAATGCTAATCGGCGTTGTATTTATACTCTTATTTACTGTCGTTTTTGGACGAATATTTTGTGGATGGATTTGTCCGCAGACCATTTTTCTTGAACTGGTTTTTCGTCGTATTGAATATTGGATCGATGGAGATCGTGGCGCACAATCTCGTTTAGCAAGACAAGAATGGAACGCAGAAAAAATCAGAAAAAGATTGACCAAATGGACCATTTTCTTTTTTATTTCTTTTCTTATTGCAAATGTCTTTTTGGCTTATTTAGTTGGCAGTAATGCTTTGTTCTTAATGATTGAGCAAGGTCCAATTGCGCAAGCGAGTAATTTTATCGCACTGCTTATATTTACAGGCGTTTTTTACTTTGTTTTTGTTTGGTTTCGTGAACAAGTCTGCATTATTGCTTGTCCTTACGGAAGATTGCAGGGCGTGCTTTTGGACAATAAATCGATAAATGTTGCTTACGATTTTGTTCGAGGTGAAAAAGAAGAAGGCCGTGCTAAATTCAATAAAAAAGAAGATCGAGCATTAACAGGAAAAGGAGATTGTATTGATTGTCTTCAATGTGTTCATGTTTGTCCAATGGGAATCGACATTAGAAATGGAACACAATTAGAATGTACAAATTGTACAGCCTGTATTGATGAATGCGATCATATTATGGAATCTGTAGGTTTGCCAAAAGGTTTGATTCGTTATGCATCTGAAGATGAAATTGCTAAAAAAGAGCCTTTCAAGTTTACTGCAAGAATGAAAGGATATACGGCAGTTCTCTTTATTTTATTGAGTGTTTTTGTTGGAATGCTATTTTTAAGAACAGATGTTCAGGCTGTTGTTTTACGTTTGCCAGGACAATTGTTTCAGCATGATGGAGATAAAATAAGTAATGTTTACACTTATAAAATTGTAAACAAAACAATGAAAGATTATCAGGATATTCATTTCGAATTAATTGATCAAAAAGGAGAAATTAGAAATGTTGGAAAACAGCACTTTAAAGTGAATAAAGAAGGAATTTCGCAAGGAACTTTATTTATAGAAATAAAAGAAGTTTTATTAGAAAGTGATAAAACAAAGGTGAAAATTGGAGTTTATAACGGTTCTGAACTCATAGAAACAACAACTACAAATTTCTTAGGACCACGAAGTTTTAATTAAAAATATATTATTATGAAAATTAATTGGGGAACTGGAATTGTCATCGCATTCGGATTGTTTATGACGTTTATTTTATATTTTGTTTTTGAAGTACAATCAAATTCTAAATACGATAATGATTTGGTTGTAGAGGAATATTACAAACATGACACGCACTTTCAAGAAGAAATGGCAAGAATTCAGAATGCGCACGATTTGCAGCACAAACCGTCAATTAAATATACGGAAAATGGTGTAGCGGTAATTTTTCCAGCAGGATTTGAAAGTGATAAAGTGAAAGGTAATATTCAATTGTATAGACCTTCAAATAAAAAATTTGATTTTAATACTCAAATTGCTTTGAATAATTCAGAATTGATTATTCCACAGAAAAAACTATTAAAAGGTCGTTGGGATGTTAATATGGAATGGCAATATGAAGGGAAAAAATATCTAACGAAAGAAGTTATTTACGTAAACTAATTTCTACTTATAAAAAGTTGCTCTGTTAGAAGCAATTCGTCGGTAGAAAAATATAAAGTGCAGAAAAAAGTGTCAGCGGGACACATGATGATTTATAATTTAAAAAAGTCAAAAAATGTTATTCTCAGCTTTGTTTTTGGGTTTGATCAGTAGTCTGCATTGTGTTGGAATGTGCGGACCAATTGCTATGATGCTTCCCGTAGACAGACAAAATGAAGCAAAAAAGGTGACACAGATTTTGACCTATCATCTCGGTCGATTAACTGCTTATGCCACAATCGGATTAATTTTTGGATTACTGGGAAGAGGATTTTTCTTAGCAGGATTACAACAGAAAATGTCAATAATTATTGGTGTAATTATGATTATTGTGGTTTTAATTCCAGAGAAAAAATTTGCTCAATATAATTTTTCAAAACCTGTTTATAAAATCATTTCAAAAATAAAATCAAACCTAGGAAGTCAGTTTAAAAATAAGAGCTATAAATCACTTTTTACAATTGGTTTGCTAAACGGATTTTTGCCATGCGGAATGGTTTACGTAGCTCTCTTTGGAGCGATTGCGATGCAAAGTGGAGGTTTTGGCGTTCTATACATGCTTTTATTCGGAATAGGAACGATTCCGTTAATGACAATTGTTGTTTATGTAAATACATTATTGAGATTGCCATTTCGAAATAAAATTCAAAAAGCAATTCCGTACGTTGCGGTCATAATTGGAGTTCTATTTATCCTTCGCGGATTAGGATTAGGAATTCCGTATATCTCTCCTTCAAATATGAATTTATTTGTACAGCAGAGTCCAAACTGTCATTAAAATATATCTTAGTTTAAATTTATACAGTCATCGAGAACAAATTTGTTTCCGGTGACTTTCTTTTTAGATGTAAATCAAAAGCCATACAGATGTTACGAACAAAAGGTCTTCCTTCTTCAGTAATTTTGATTTTATTATTTTCAATAACAATTAACTTATCATTTTCTATTTCTTTCAAAGCAATTAAAACTTCTGGAAGTTCAGCAAAATTTAAAGAATCTTTCGTCCAGGAAGTTTCCAATTCACAGGTTAAATTCAAAATGTGTTTTCTAATAATAAGATCTTCATCATTCAAAATATGACCTTTGAAAACAGGAAGTTGATCTGATTCTAAAATCTCATAATATTCTTCAAGACTTTTTGTGTTTTGAGCAAAACTGTACCAACTGTCACTAATTGAAGAAACGCCTAAACCAATCATAACTTGTGTTTTAGAAGCGCTATAACCCATAAAGTTTCTATGTAAATTTCCGTTGTGTGCCGCTTTGTATAAACTATCTTCTGTTAATGCAAAATGATCCATACCAATTTCGTGATAGCCATTTTGAAGTAGCAATTTTTTTCCTATTTCGTAAAGCTGTCTTTTTTCGGCATCTTTAGGAAGATTTTCATCATTAAATCCTCGCTGTCCATTTCCTTTTATCCAAGGTACGTGAGCGTAGCTGTAAAATGCCAATCGATCTGGTTTTAATGAGTTTGTTTTTTCAACCGTATCAATTACATCTTCAATAGATTGAAAAGGTAATCCAAAAATAATATCGTGACCGATTGAAGTATAACCAATTTCTTTAGCCCAAAAAGTAACTTTTGCGACATTATGAAATGGCTGGATTCTATGAATAGCTTTTTGAACTGTTGGTGAATAATCTTGAACTCCAAAACTTACGCGACGAAAGCCTAATTCATAAAGTTTTTTAAGCTGTTCGTGTGTTGTATTGTTTGGATGTCCTTCAAAACTAAATTCGTGATGTTCTGCTTTTACGGCAGTTTTGAAAATTCCGTTAATAAGAAGTTCTAGATTTTCTTTTGAAAAAAAAGTTGGAGTTCCGCCACCTAAATGTATTTCTTTAATGATTGGTTTTTCTGGAAGTAAATTGCAATACATATTCCATTCTTTTAAAACAGCTTGAATGTATTTTTCTTCTACAGAATGATTTTTTGTAATACGTTTATTACATCCGCAGAAGGTACACATGCTTTCGCAGAAGGGCAGATGAATGTATAAACTTATTCCGTTTTTTGAATTGCTTTCTGAGAATGATTTTTGTAAAGTTGTGATCCATTTTTCTGATGTAAAATCAGCTTCATTCCAATAAGGAACAGTCGGATAACTAGTATATCTAGGACCTGGGACATTGTACTTCTGAGTCAAAGAAATTTTCATAACGACGGATTTAGTTTTCATCAAAATTAAAACTTCAGCCGAAGACAGAAAATGACAAATGTCATGTAAATAATAAAAAAGAGGCTCAAATTTGAGCCTCTTTAGTGAATTAAATAACTAACGTGAAATAGAATCTTGGATGATTTTAAGCCATTTTTTTGCAAACTGATGATCTTGGTAAACGCTTATCTGTTTGATGCGGTCATCGTCAAAATCATAGAATGGAATTGTTATCTTTTTAGATGAATCTTTTTCCTGAAACTCAAAATCGATTTTGATAATAGTGTCGGAATGCGCATCTGTTGTCGGAATTAATTTGCATGAAGCAGTTGTATTTAAATCGACATATATTGATTCTTGCTGATTGGGATTGAAATTCATCAAAATAAATTTGTTGTTTTTCTGATCAATCGTTAAAGTCTTATTATTAATAGATTCAGTTAAATCGAAATTTTCTGGATTTGTTGGATTGAATCTTTTCTTGATGTTTAAAATTCTTGATTTACTTGCTGCCGACGAACGTGCAGAAAAATAAACAGGGATAGCGACAATAATTAAAATCACAATACCCATTATTGTGGTAGTAGTTTCCATAATGTTTTTAATGAATAAATAAATTGATATGCAAAACAGTCTTCAATTTGAAAACAGTTTTGTTAGTGTTGAAGAGTCAATCTTCAATAAAAATCAAGATTTATTTACCAAAAAAAATGGAAAGCGTAGAGTATTACTAAAACTTTTTTACTTTGTGTCGTAAATAGTTTTGTGTAACCTACGATAGATGTAATGGTTTGATGCTGTGGAATAAGCGGTAATAAAGAATCAAAACATTTTATAATTCCAGAAGGATTTGTTTTGATGTTTGCCGCAAATTGATAACTTCCCTGCGGTTGAATAAAAGCAGAAGAATCTGCAATATCTTTGCAGAAATTAGAATCTGATTTTTCCGTTTCAGTTACGTGCATAGAAGCTTGATCTGCCTGATAAGCAAATAAACCTGCAAGTAGGAGTGCAATAAATATAACGGTTTTACTAATCCAATTCATGTCGGCGAATTTAAGTCATAAAACACAATTAATGAAATTTTATAGAATTAATTAACACTCAAAAAAAATCCTCAGCATTTTATTTAAAAAACTGAGGATTTAAGAGGTTATTGTTGCATTTTAAAATAGTAATCTGCAGAATGCTTGCCACTTCCATAAAAGAGAAAGAATATACAGACGAATAAAACGACTAATGCTAATAGCAAACTTTCTGAGTGCATTTTTCCCATGAAATTTATGAGAACAGCTCCAAATAAAATAGGTAATTGAGCCGCGATTGCCCAGCGGGTCAATAATCCAAAAATAATCATTATACCACCAATCATGTGGGCAGGAGCAATGTAATGTAGCATAAACATGCCTCCTCCAAACCTATCAATCGGAGAAATTAAATCATGCAAGTATTGAACATTGGTGACAAACGAGACGCCTTTCATAAATAAAAATCCACCCAAAACAATACGTACTAAATCCACTGGTAAATAAGTGTGCGAATTCGCCCATTTATTCAAACTTTTTACATTTTCCATGATGCTGTGTGATTAAAAATTATATACTAAGTTACTAATTTTTAGTTATATATGTATTTTTAACAGCCTGAAAATAAGTTTTTTGCTTTTTATTTAACGTATTATTGAGAATTCTTAAATCGCTAAACTTGAATAACACCCAAATTAAAAGGTTTTTGAATCGGAGCGTGGTTTGCGGCTTCAATTCCAATAGAAATCCAATTTCGAGTTTCTAAAGGATCAATTATTGCATCGGTCCAAAGTCTAGATGCTGCGTAATATGGAGAAGTCTGTTCGTCGTAGCGTGCTTTTATTTTATTAAAAAGTTCAGTTTCTTTGGCTTCATCGACCAATTCTCCTTTCGCTTTAAGCGAAGAAGCTTCAATTTGCGCTAATACTTTTGCAGCTTGAGTTCCGCCCATAACGGCAAGTTCTGCACTTGGCCAAGCGAAGATTAATCTTGGGTCATATGCTTTTCCGCACATGGCATAATTTCCTGCTCCGTATGAATTTCCGACAATAACTGTAAATTTAGGTACCACAGAATTACTCACAGCATTTACCATTTTAGCTCCATCTTTGATAATTCCGCCATGTTCAGATTTTGAACCCACCATAAAACCGGTAACGTCTTGAAGAAAAACTAACGGAATTTTTTTCTGATTGCAATTGGCAATAAAACGAGTTGCTTTATCGGCGCTGTCAGAATAAATAACTCCGCCAAATTGCATTTCGCCTTTTTTGGTTTTTACCACTTTTCTTTGATTTGCAACAATTCCAACTGCCCAGCCATCGATTCTGGCATAACCAGTAATTAAGGATTGTCCGTAACCATCTTTATAAGCTTCAAATTCAGAATTATCAACCAAACGATTAATAATTTCCATCATATCATATTGTTCGCTTCTAGCTTTTGGAAGAATCCCATAAATCTCATTTGGATCTAAAGCTGGTTTTTCAGATTTGATTCGGCTGTAACCTGCTTTATCAAAATCACCAATTTTATCTACAATATTTTTAATTTTATCTAAAGCATCTTTATCGTCTTTAGCTTTATAATCGGTCACGCCTGAAATTTCGCAATGCGTTGTCGCTCCGCCTAAAGTTTCATTATCAATAGTTTCGCCAATTGCCGCTTTTACCAAATAACTTCCAGCAAGGAATATACTTCCTGTTTTATCAACAATTAAAGCTTCATCACTCATAATAGGAAGGTAAGCGCCACCGGCAACACAGCTTCCCATAACGGCAGCGATTTGCGTAATTCCCATACTGCTCATTTGAGCGTTATTTCTAAAAATACGTCCGAAATGTTCTTTATCTGGAAAAATTTCATCTTGCATTGGTAAATAAACACCAGCGCTGTCAACCAAATAAATAATTGGAAGTCTATTTTCCATCGCGATTTCTTGCGCGCGAAGGTTTTTCTTTCCAGTAATTGGAAACCAAGCTCCGGCTTTCACTGTGGCATCATTAGCAACAACAATACATTGTTTTCCTCTGATGTACCCAATTTTGACAACAACACCGCCAGAAGGACATCCTCCGTGTTCTGGATACATTCCTTCTCCTGCAAAACCTCCAATTTCAATACTTTTTGAATTTTCATCCAATAAATAAGCAATTCTTTCACGAGCTGTCATTTTACCTTCAGAATGTAATTTTTCGATTCGTTTTTCGCCTCCGCCTAATTTTACTTTGGCAAATTTTTGTTTTAATTCTGAAAGAAGCAGTTTATTGTGATCTTCGTTTTTATTGAAGTTTAAATCCATGATATAGTATTGATTTTACAAAATAGTGTTGGCTAATTTACAAAATCAATTGAATAAAAAGAATAAGTAGTGTTTTCAAATTAATTTGAAGCTTATTAAATAGATAGAGTGGAAATTAATAGTTTTATATTTGTTAAAAAAATAATAATATTGTATTGGTTTAAGAAGACTATTTGGTATGAGCAAAATAAAATTTTCACTGATTCTGTTTTTAATGAATTTTATCTGTAATGGACAAACTAATAATTCTTCAGAACGTATTGGGGTGTGCACCGATTTGGAATATCAGTTTGGATCAAGTGTTGTTTCTGATGGAGATGGTGGAGCAATTATTTTTTGGAAAGATGTAAGAGAAACGGATAAGCCGCAAGTAGGAGGTTATTCAGTATTTGCACAAAGAATAACTAAAGATGGTACCATAAAATGGAAAAAAAATGGAATTAGAGTTTGCCCTAGAACATTGACAAATGATAGGCCAACAGTTATTTCTGATGGAAAAGGAGGGGCTATCATTGCTTGGGAATTTATTGAAGAAGGCAATTATGGTTTGGATATTCATGCCCAAAGAATTAATGAAGATGGTGTTTTGCAATGGGCATCTGATGGAGCAATTGTTTGTAAAATGGTTGGCATACAGGAAAAAATTCAACTTGCTTCTAATGGAAATGGTGGCACAATTATTATATGGCATGACTCTAGGGTTAATAATGATAAAGCTATTTATGCGCAAAATTTAAGTTTTGATGGTTCAGTCAAGTGGATGGAAAATGGAATTTTACTTTCAAAGGTATATGATGCGGATTTTAAAATTATTTCTGATGATAAAGAAGGTGCTGTTATAGCTTGGGCAGATAATTCTAATTTAAATCTTAAGAGAGGAATGTATGGGCAAAGAATTGATAGTAATGGAAAAAAACTTTGGCAAGAAGAAGGTGTATACATTAAAACTAAAGGAGGTGGCGCATATTATCCTTGTTTAGTTACTGACGGAGCTAATGGAGCTATTATTTCTTGGGAACATCGTCGCGATACAGGTATTGGAATTAATATAAGTATGCAAAGATTAGATAGTAATGGAGTTATAAAATGGGGAGAAAACTCTGTCTCAGTTTTTAATTTGGATATTTCAGAGAAAAAAAGATCTAATATGGTTTCTGACGATAACGGAGGTGCAATTATTACATGGAATGATGGTAGGGTGTATACTATCAATTATCCTAATATTTATGCACAAAGAATAAATGCCGAAGGCATTCCGCAATGGTTGAAAAATGGAGTAGCAATTACTAATTATCAGTATACATCATCAAATACACCACAAATAGCAAAAGATGGAGCGGGAGGAGCGGTTATATCCTGGGATGAAACAAATTTTGCAACTGCTGTAATGATTCAGGGTATTAACTCATCTGGTGAAATGCTATGGAATACTACTGATAGACCTATTGGGAATATGGGTTTTGGTTCTAAAATTATATCTGACGAGTTAGGTAATGCAATAATCACGTGGAATTTTGACGTATCAATGCATAATATTGATATCTATGCTAAAAAGATAAGTTTAAAAAAGAATCTTTCAATTGGTGAACATGTAAATACAGTTAAGCCTTTGATAACAATATTTCCCAATCCTGTTCATGATTTTCTGACTTTAAATTCAACAGATAATTTTAAGTCTCTTTCGATTATAAACCAAAATGGGCAAACAATTTCAACTTTTAAAGGAAATGTGAAAAAAGTAGATTTTAGTTCTTTTTCAAATGGAGTTTATCTGGTTGATATTTTAACTGATAAAGGTAAAATAATTAAGAAAGTGATAAAGAATTAGAAATTTTTTAAAAAAACAGAAGCGACAAACTTCTGTTTTTTTTATGTTATTTAAAATATATTATTTTTTAAGAGCACAAGCCATTCTTTTTAGCGTTGCCCATTGTTTTAGTGCGTCACGAGCTTCTACTGCAGGATATCCTAACATTGTTTTTCCTGCTTGAACGTCTCCAATTACTCCAGATCCAGCACCAATTACAGCGCCATCGCCAATAGTTGTGTGGTCTTTTATAGAAGCACTTCCGCCAATAATTACACCGTTTCCTAGCGTTACAGAACCAGCTAAACCACTGTTTCCAGCCATAATACAAAATTTACCCAATTTACTGTTGTGTCCAATTTGTACTAAGTTGTCAATTTTGCAACCGTCACCAAGAATTGTAGAACTAAATTTTCCGCGGTCAACGCATGAATTTGCGCCAATTTCAACTCCATTTCCGATAATTACGTTTCCAATTTGCGGAATTTTAACCAAACCTTTTTTGTCACATGGACGAAATCCAAATCCATCTGCGCCGATAGTTGCATTTGGATGAATGATACATTCATGACCAATATGACAACGCTCGCGAATTACAGTTCCAGACCAAATTGTTGTGTTTTCTCCAATAGTACATTCATCTAAAACAGTAACATTCGGATAAAGCGTTGTATTTGCACCAATTTCAACTTTTGGTCCAACATAACAACCTGCACCAATTCGAACTCCTTCACCAATTATAGCAGTTTCATCTACAGTTGCAGTTTTATGAATGTTAGTACGAAAAACAGGAGCTGGCGGAGCAAAAAGAGCTAAAATCTGAGACATTGCTAAATCTGCATTTTTTACTTTGATAAAAGCACGGTTTTCTCCAGGCTCAATAGAAATATCTTCATTTACAACTGCAATTGCAGCATTAGAAGTACACCAGTGTTTTTCGTATTTTTTGTTTCCTATAAACGAAATTTCTGAAGATGTTGCCTTTTCCAGTTGTTCTGTTGCAGTAATGCTGTGTGAAGTTGTGCCGTAAATTTCACCATTGATAACTTCGTTAATCTCTTGAATAGAATAGGATCTCATTTATGAATGTTAAGATATTTGGGGTTAATTTTTGCCAAATAAAACAAATAAGATTTTAATTACCTAATATTTTTTCCTCATTTAATTGACAAAAAATTAAAGTAATAATCTAAATATTACAAAATTAACATTTTATCTACTAAAAAAATGATTGTTTGTTAATGTTGTTAATTTTTAAAAATCTGCGTAAGATGCTTGTAGGAGCTTTAAGTTGCATAAATACGGCCTTATAAAACAGATTTGATGCTGATATTTAGTAACTTAAACTTTTATATGTTAAATGTTGGGATAAAAAAAAGCGATTCACTTTTTTGTAGGAATCGCTTTGTGTTTTATTCTTTTACCTTGTTCAAAGAGAGTGCGTTAATGCAATATCGAAGACCGCTTGGCGGTGGTCCATCTGGAAAAATATGACCCAAATGTGCGTCGCAAGAATTGCAAACCACCTCAACACGAATCATGCCGTGAGATTTATCGGCGTGATAAGCAATTGCATTTTCTTTTACGGGTTGTGTAAATGAAGGCCATCCTGTTCCAGATTCGAATTTTTCGTTCGCATCAAACAATAAAGTGCCACAGCATTTGCATTCGTAAATTCCAGGTTCAAATAAACTGCACATTTCAGAACTAAAAGATCTTTCAGTTCCTTTTAAACGTGTTACCTGAAACTCTTCAGAAGTCAGAATCTGTTTCCATTCTTCTTCCGATTTTTCCACTCTTTTGTCTGGAGTTGGATTTCCTTTATTTGTAAAATGAATTACATCAGCCCATTTTATCATAACTCTTTTTTTAAGTTTACAGTCTCAGTTTACAGTATTCAGTTTCCAGTCTCAGTTTCCAGTCTCAGTATTCGGTTTATTAAGACTGAATACTGAGACTGGGACTGGGACTAAAAACTTTATTCCTCCTCCTTCTGTCCCATCATCATTAGATAGGCTTTTAGGAAAGCGTCAATATTTCCGTTCATTACGCCATCAACATCGCTGGTTTCGTAACCTGTACGAACGTCTTTTACTAATTTATAAGGTTGCATTACGTAATTACGAATTTGCGAACCCCATTCAATTTTCATTTTTCCAGCTTCAATATCAGCGCGTTGAGCTTGTTGCTTCTTCAATTCAATTTCATACAATTGAGAACGAAGCATTTGCATAGCACGTTGTCTATTGTCTTGTTGCGATCTCGTTTCAGAACATTGAATCTGAATTCCAGTTGGTTTATGCACCAATTGAACTTTAGTTTCAACTTTATTTACGTTCTGTCCACCAGCTCCACTCGAACGAGAAGTTGTAATTTCGATATCGGCAGGATTAATGTCTATTTCGATACTATCATCAACTAGCGGATAAACGTAAACAGATACGAAAGAAGTATGACGTTTTGCATTACTGTCAAATGGTGAAATTCGAACCAAACGGTGTACACCATTTTCTCCTTTTAAATACCCGAAAGAATAATCTCCTTCGAATTCTAAAGTTACGGTTTTAATTCCAGCAACCTCACCTTCCTGAAAGTTAAGTTCTTTAATTTTATAGCCATAACTTTCTCCCCACATCATGTACATACGCATCAGCATTCCTGCCCAGTCGCAGCTTTCAGTTCCGCCCGCACCCGCAGTAATTTGAACTACAGCACTTAAACTGTCACCTTCATCAGAGAGCATGTTTTTGAATTCGATGTTTTCAATATGAGATTGTGCTCCATTGTATTGTTCATCTAATTCTTCAACAGAAAGTTCGCCTTCTTTATAAAAATCATAGGCAAGCTGCAATTCGTCTGTAAGTTCAATAGCTTTGTTGTAATCTTCAATCCATTTTTTCTTGTTTCGAAGATTTTTTACAATAATTTCTGCTTCTTTGGCATTGTTCCAAAAATCAGGAGCAAACGTTTTTTCTTCTTCGTTGGCAATTTCGATTAGCTTGGCATCAACGTCAAAGATACCTCCTCAACGCACCAAGGCGCTCCACAATACCTTTTACTTGTTCGGCTGTTGTCATAAATTAATTAATAGGTTTTTATATGTTTTTTAGAATTATTACGTTAATTTGGTCTATAGAAACTAGCAAGTTAAATTTTACAGAAACTTGCTCAGAATAACTATTTGTAATACGTAATTTTGCATACAAAAATAAGATATAGTTTTTAGAATATGGAAATAAATTTAATCAGCGATACCATAACCAAGCCTACTTATGAAATGCTGCAGTATATGTTTAACGCCCAAGTCGGCGATGATGTATACAAACAGGACCCAACGGTGATTGAATTAGAAAATAGAACAGCAGAGTTTTTTGGTATGGAAGCTGGACTTTTTTTTCCGTCTGGAACTATGGCCAATCAGACGGCAATTAAACTTCATACGCAACCTGGTGAACAGTTAATTGCTGATAAATATGCTCATGTTTATCATTATGAAGGAGGAGGAGTTTCTTTTAATAGCGGAGTTTCTTGCTGTTTATTAGATGGAAATCGCGGAATGATAACGGCGGCGCAAGTTAAGGCAGCTATAAATGATCCGGAGTTTTATCATAGTCCGCTTACGAGTTTAGTTTGTGTAGAAAACACAACAAACAAAGGCGGTGGTGCATGTTATGAATTAGAAGATTTAAAAGAAATAAAAAAGGTTTGCGATGCCAATAATCTAAAGTTTCATTTAGATGGCGCCAGAATCTGGAACGCGTTAGTAGCTAAAAGACAGAATCCTAAAGAATTTGGAGCTATTTTCGATACCATTTCAGTTTGTTTATCTAAAGGATTAGGCGCTCCAATTGGTTCTGTACTACTTGGAAGTAAAGCTGATATTCACAGAGCGTTGAGAATCAGAAAGATACTTGGGGGCGGAATGCGTCAAGTTGGTTATTTAGCCGCGGCAGGATTGTACGCTTTGGCGCACAACATTGAAAGATTGGCTGAAGATCATCGCAGAGCAAAAGAAATAGCAAAAATCTTAAGCACAAAACAATGGATTGCGTCTATCGAACCTGTAGAAACAAATATTTTAATTTTTTCATTGGCTGAAGGTTACAGCGATCAATTATTGATCGAAAAATTAAAACAAAAAAATATACTAATAAGTTCTTTAGGGCATAATAAACTTAGAATCGTAACGCATTTAGATTACAAAGAAGTGATGCATACATATGTGTTAGAAACGCTTTCGAAGTTTTAGGAGAGAGGTTCTAAGCTTCTAAGTTACTGAGGTTCTAAGGAAGAAAGAAATAAAGGCAAAAAAAGAGGATGTTAGTACATCCTCTTTTTTTGTCAAAGAAATAAAATCTTAGAATCTTAGAACCTCAGTAACTTAGTATCTTATTTAAACAAATTATCCATCCCAGGAATAGAAGGCATATCCATTCTAGCAACGGCGTCTAATTCTCTTTCGTTTACACTTGTAGCTTTTTCGATAGCTTTGTTTAAGGTAACGATCAAATAATCTTCTAATTGTTCTTTATCTTCTAATAAAGAGTCGTCAATAGAAAGTGATTTTATTTTTCTGTTCGCAGTAATTGTAACTTTTAATAATCCGTCAGCGCTTTGTTCATCAATCAAAACAGTGTCCAAACGCTTTTTTGTATCTTCAATTTTTTGTTGGGTTTCTTTAAGTTTGCCCATCATTCCCATTAAATCCATTTTTGTTGATTTTTTAAATTATTTCAGACAAAATTAGTATATTGCTGTGTGAATTCAATGGAATAATTTAAGAAAAAATTAATTTTGTTCTGTTGGGTTTGTGCTATTTTTGCGACTTCTATATTTAAAAATTAATGCTTAATAAATGCAAAATGATATATCGGCTCCAAAGGCCAAAATAATTCCAAAAACATTAAAAAAACACAAAGAATTAAGGATTGATAACTACTTTTGGCTAAATGACCGCGAAAATTCAGAAGTAATCGATTACTTAAATCAGGAGAATTCTTATTATGAGAGTATGACTTCTCATACTCAAAATTTAAAAGATAGTCTGTTTGAAGAAATGAAAGCCAGAATTAAAGAAGATGATTCTTCAGTTCCTTATTTCTACAACGGATATTTTTATATTACTCGTTTTGAGACTGGACAAGATTATCCAATTTTTGCCAGAAAAAAAGGAAGCCTTTCTGCAGATGAAGAAATTCTTTTTAATTGTAATGAAATGGCAAAAGGTCATGCTTATTTCAAATTAGGAGGTTTAAGTATTAGTCCAGATAACAAATTTGCAAGTTTCGGAGTAGATATTGTTGGTAGAAGAATTTATACCATTCAAATTAAAAACTTAGAAACAGGCGAAATTTTAGCGGATAAAGTAGAAAATGTTACAGGAGCTTCAGTTTGGGCAAACGATAACAATACTATTTTTTATGTTAGACAAGACGAAAAAACATTAAGAGCCGACAAAGTTTTTAGACATAAATTGAATACAGCTTCTAAAAAAGATGTTTTAGTTTATGATGAAACTGACGATACTTTTAATGTTTCAATCAGTAAAGAAAAATCAAGAAAATATATTGTTATTGGTTCTGGAAGTACTTTGACAACAGAATACAGAATTTTGAATTCTAACGATCCAGACGGAGAATTTGTTGTTTTTCAGCCACGCGTTCGCGGATTAGAATACAGTATTTCTCACTATGAAGATTCGTTTTATATTTTGACGAATAAAGATAAAGCGACTAATTTTAAATTAATGAAAACGCCTGAAAACAAAACAGGAAAGAAAAACTGGGTAGATCTTATTCCGCACAGAGAAGATGTTTTGTTGGAAGATATTGAAATTTTTAAGAATTATTTAGTTGTAGAAGAACGTTCTAACGGATTAAATCATATTCGAATCATGCCTTGGAATGATGAACCGGATTATTATCTTCCTTTTGGCAGCGAAACTTATAACGCGTATACAACAACAAATGTCGATTTTGATACCGATATTTTACGTTACAGCTACCAATCATTGGCAACGCCGTCTTCTGTTATTGATTTTAATATGAAGACTAAAACCAAAGAAATCTTAAAAGAACAACAGGTTTTAGGCGGAAAATTTGATAAAAACAATTATGTAGAAGAAAGAGTCTGGGCAACGGCAAGAGATGGTGTAAAAGTGCCAATTTCTATGATTTATAGAAAAGGATTAGAGAAAAACGGCAAAAATCCGTTGTTGTTATATGCATACGGTTCATACGGAATCACGATGGATACTTATTTTTCATCAACAAGATTATCACTTCTTGACCGCGGATTTGTGTATGCAATTGCACATATTAGAGGGGGAGAAGATTTAGGAAGACAATGGTATGAAGACGGAAAACTGTTAAAAAAGAAAAATACCTTTACAGATTTCATCGATTGCTCTAAATTTGTAATAGACCAAAAGTATACTTCTCCTGAGCATCTTTATGCAGAAGGAGGATCTGCCGGCGGACTTTTAATGGGAGTTATTATAAATGAAGCTCCCGAATTATATAATGGCGTTATCGCTCAGGTGCCTTTTGTAGACGTAATTACCACAATGCTGGATGACAGTATTCCGCTTACAACTGGAGAGTATGACGAATGGGGAAATCCAAATAACAAAAAATATTACGATTATATGTTGTCGTATTCACCTTACGATAATGTAAAAGCGCAGGAATATCCAAACATGTATGTGTCTACAGGATTGCATGATTCGCAGGTACAATATTGGGAGCCAGCTAAATGGGTTGCGAAATTGAGAGATTTAAAAACAAATAACAAACTTTTGTTTTTAGATACCAACATGGACGCAGGTCATGGCGGGGCTTCGGGACGTTTTGAGGCTTTGAAAGACTTAGCAAAAGAATTTAGTTTTTTATTAGATTTAGAAAAAATTAAAAGCTAATTAGATTTTTTTTGTTAAATTTGCAACCTATCAAGGTTAATTTAAAAAGGCCTTTGATTAACTATTTTTTTATGAAAGAAGAAATAACCGCTTATAATAATGTTTTAGAGTTAATAGGTAACACCCCCCTTATTAAACTAAATAAAATCACCGAGGAGTTAGAAGGAAATTTCTACGCAAAGGTAGAAGCTTTCAACCCAGGGCATTCCTCAAAAGATAGAATAGCGTTATATATTATTGAAGAAGCCGAGAAAAAAGGAATTCTTTCTCCGGGAGATACCATTATAGAAACAACATCTGGTAATACAGGATTTAGTTTAGCAATGGTAAGCATTATTAAAGGTTACAATTGTATTTTAGCTGTAAGTTCAAAATCATCGAAAGATAAAATTGACATGTTGAGAAGTTTAGGCGCCAAAGTTTATGTCTGTCCGGCTCACGTTTCTGCAGATGATGAAAGATCATATTATAATGTAGCAAAACGTTTACACGAAGAAACAAAAGGTTCTGTCTACATTAATCAGTATTTTAACCAATTAAATATTGATGCTCATTACAACACTACAGGTCCAGAAATTTGGGAACAGACAAAAGGACAAATAACGCACTTAGTTGCTTGCAGCGGAACAGGAGGAACTATCTCAGGAACTGCAAAATTCTTAAAAGAAAAAAATCCAAATATTAGAATTCTAGGAGTTGATGCTTTTGGTTCTGTATTGAAAAAATACCACGAAACAAGAGAATTCGATAACAAAGAAATTTACCCATATCGTATTGAAGGTTTAGGTAAAAACTTAATTCCGTCTGCTACAGATTTTGATATTATTGATAAATTCATGAAAGTAACCGACGAAGAAAGTGCTCACTCTGCTAGAGAAATCACTCGTAAAGAAGGTTTATTTGTTGGATATACTTCTGGAGCAGTAATGCAAGCCATTAAGCAATATGCAGAAGAAGGAGAATTTACAAAAGACAGCAATATCATTGCAATTTTTCCAGATCACGGTTCACGCTACATGAGTAAAGTATTTAGCGATGACTGGATGAACGAACAAGGTTTCTTTGACAGTGTCAATGAAGAAGAAGTTCAAAAAATTGAATTTGTAAAGTAATTTAAATTACTTTCTAAATATTAAACTCCATTCGTTAATTCGAATGGAGTTTTTTTTGCAATTGAAATTTGTACAGATTGATTATTTATTAATTCTACCGTATTAATACGTAAGAAATTATTAATCTCATTAAATAAAACTTATAAATTTAATAATATTCAAATAAAGTACATTTGCGTATTTTAACGAACAAAATGTCTGAAATTCGTTGTTTTAACGAGTATTTAGGTAAGTTGTCGGAATTTTTTTCGTCCAAATTCATAATAATCTAGTTTAGCAGTGTTAAAATAACATGAGTTGTTTAATCCCAAAATCTAACTATTATGAAAAAATTTCTACTAACACTATTGTTTGTAAGTTATTTGAATGTTAATGCGCAAACACCAATTCAGGAATTTAACTTTAACGGTACATTAAATAATACCGCAAACACAATCTCATTTATGGGAACCGATAACTTCGTTACCGATAGGGCAGGAGTTATAAAAGGAGCTCAACGATTAAATAACAAGGCACTTGAAGCCGTAATCGACAATCTGCCTCAAGGTAGAGCAGCAAGAACAATTACAGTTTGGGTAAAATTTAACGATATTTCTAATGCCAATTATATTTGGGGTTACGGAAGCGCTTACAATGCTCAATATTGCGGTTTATTACAGCAAGGAACGGCTTCTTCTAACTCAGATTTAAGTCTGGCTGCTTGGGGAGCTTCAAATGATGTTATTGTGTCTACTTCCTTAGAAAAATACGTTTGGTATAATTATACCATTTCATATGAAGGCGCAACGTCTAGAATTTACCGTGACGGAAAGCTGTTAAAATATCTTGAAGGAATGACAAGATCTACAAATGGCAATGTTTTTAGATTAGGTGAAATCAACACTACAATCGGAATTAATGCCGATGTAGATGATTTAAAAATCTATGATTACGCAATGACTCCAGAGCAGGTTAAGGATTTATATGAAAACGAAAAACCTATTCTTTCTGTGGCTGCAGCACCAGTTGAACAAACAAAAGCAACTGTCGTAAAAGGAAAAGTTGTAAAAACAAGCGGTTCAATTATAACTTCAAGTGATGTTAATTCAGTTAAAAGTGTTGAGGTATACTCACAAGGGCAGAAATTAGTAACAGGAAATGGAATGAATATTAATGATCTGCCAGAAGGAACTTATTTATTGAAGATTACAAGTAGTCCTTCTTCTAAAAAAATTACATCTAAATAATGGCTTTACTTAATTTTTTAAATATTAGTTTTTTGTTGCGCAAGCAATCAATTTTTTGAATAGTAAAAGAAAAGTCTTCTGAAATCCGGAAGACTTTTTTTGATAATTCTAATCAAATTATTGTCTGACAAAAAAGCTTTTAATTGTTCTGAGCTATTTTTTAAATCTTAAATATTTTTATAAAACATCGTTCTGTGGCTTATAAAATAAATTTTGTGAGAATTCTATATTTATGTGTAGGAATTGTTTGGTGATGCTGAATTAAAATTATAGTTTTAACAAAAAATGTGAAAATAATAAAGAGAAAATCAAGTTTTAAAATTTGAATCTCCGATTTTCAATTTCAATACTATTTGCCGTAAAATCCAATTATACTGATAAAAGCTATAAATATGAAAAAAATATTACTCACGTTAATGTTTGTAAGTTTTTTAAATGCAAATGCACAAAATCCTGTGCAGGAATTTAATTTCAACGGAAATTTAAGTAGTGTCGATAACACGATTTCTTTTTTAGGTACACCAACTTATGTAAATGACAGGTTAGGTGTTCCAAAAGGAGCGTTGCGATTGACTAATAAAGCGCTTCAGGCTGTTGTTGGAGAACTTCCACAAGGCAGTAAACCAAAAACAATTTCACTTTGGGTAAAATTTAATGCAGTAAATGCAGCCAATTATATTTTTAATTATGGTGCGCCCGTAAACGGACAATATTTTGCATTATTGCAACAACCAGCTGTAGCGGGAAATTCTGATGTAAGTTTGGTAGGCTGGGGAGATGCAAATAATGTTGTTGCCTCGGTTTCGCTTGCAAAAGAAACCTGGTATATGTATAGTGTAACTTACGATGGAAATGTGACGAAAATTTACCGTAACGGTGAATTATTAAAAGCTGTAGAAGGCATTCAGCGTTCGGCAAAAGGTTATATTTTAAGTCTAGGAAAGTTAAATACTGCCACAAGTATAAATGCCGATATTGATGATCTTAAGCTGTATACTGTTGCCATGACAGACGAACAAGTTTTGGAGTCTTATAATAGTTCAAAACCACCTGTAACGGCTTCTCAAGCATCGCCAGTTTCAAATGGAAAGAAAGTCATCGCGGCTGCACCTGCAAAAACACCAGCACCAGTTGTTGCAGCTTCAACAGAAACGGCTAAAGGAGCTAAAAATATTGAGGTTTTCTCAGAAGGAAAAAGAATATTAGAAACCAATACAATCAATATTGGTGATTTACCAGATGGAACTTATTTGATTAAAGTGACCAATACTGGAGCTAAAAAATAGTTATAATTGAAAAAACCTTCTGAATTTCAGAAGGCTTTTTTAGTTTTATTAGCTGATAACACTGATAACAATAAATAAGATTACAAGTGCTATAACGGCAAATTTCATAAATTTTGAGGATTGCATAAAAAGTAGGTTTAAATTAATTTATTTCTGATATCAGCAAATATAAATTTTTATTTGAATTTAAAAAGTTAAAGTTCTTTAAAACAAAAAAGCTCTAGAATTTTCTAGAGCTTTTGTAATTCAATAAAGAATAAATTATGATTCTTGCATTGTATGATAAACGTTCATTACGTCATCATCTTCTTCAATTTTTTCTATTAATTTTTCAACATCAGCGATTTGAGCTTCTGTCAATTCTTTTGTGATTTGAGGAATACGCTCAAAACCAGAAGATAAGATTTCTAAGCCTCTGTTTTCTAATTCTTTTTGAATAGCACCAAAGCTTCCAAAAGGAGCATAGATTAAGATTCCGTCTTCATCTTCAAAAACTTCTTCAGCGCCAAAATCGATTAATTCTAATTCTAATTCTTCAGCGTCAAGTCCGTTGTTAGCAATTCTAAAGTTACAAGTATGATCAAACATAAACTCAACAGAACCTTGAGTTCCCATTGTTCCGTTGCATTTATTGAAATAACTGCGAATATTAGCAACTGTTCTGTTATTGTTATCAGAAGCAGTTTCAATCAAGATTGCGATTCCGTGAGGAGCATATCCTTCAAACAAAATCTCTTTATAGTTGGCAGTATCTTTATTACTAGCATTTTTAATCGCGCGCTCCACATTGTCTTTTGGCATGTTGGCCGCTTTCGCATTTTGTATTACCGCTCTTAATCTAGAATTGGCGTCTGGGTTTGGTCCGCCTTCTTTAACAGCCATAACGATATCTTTACCAATTCTGGTAAATGTTTTGGCCATTGCTGACCAACGTTTCATTTTTCTTCCTTTTCTAAATTCGAACGCTCTTCCCATTTCTAATTATTAGTTTTGTGATGCAAAAATACGGTTATTCCTTATTTTTACAAAAACAAAATTATTCTTTTTTTAGGGGTGACTTTTACCGCAAAGTGCACAAAGATTTACGCAAAGCGCGCAAAGAAATTTTTAATTTAAGTTTTATAAAATAAAGAAGTTCTCAAAGCTGAAACTTTAAATAAATTCCAATTTTTAAATCCAAAATTCAAAAAAAAAAGCGAAGCTTTTTTTACGGCAAAATCTAAAATCTAAAATCTAAAATCTAAAATCTAAAATCTAAAATCTAAAATCTAAAATCTAAAATCTAAAATCTAAAATCTAAAATCTAAAATCTAAAATCTAAAATCTAAAATCTAAAATCTAAAATCTA
>JASCOE010000029.1 GCA_029959285.1 Flavobacteriaceae bacterium PS02337 | reverse complement strand
CGTAACTTAATCGTACTGCTGATGATTTAAACTCAGCACTGTAAACTCGTTTTTTCATAATTCTAAGATATTTATTTTTATTTAAACAGTCTTAAAATTTATGTCCCAGTAAATGTAGCAACTCCATATTATTAGGGCTTAATTTTTGAGCAACTGCACTTCAAAGCGGTCAGCTTTGGAATTGATTGGGCTGCTTATTGCCCGGCAGAGCTCATACAAATTTCCCGCCGGGGCCCGCAAGCCCTGGCTTATTTGTTTTGTTCATTGCAGGCTGAAAGTTTTCAGCCATTTTTGCTGTCTGTGGGAATACAACTCTGCAAAAAATGTTATTATTAATGGTTTTTTACAGCATTAAATCCGTGTGCATAAAAATTTCGCTGGGAAGATTTGGTATTGTCCGATGTACCATCTGTTTCATCCTTGGTCAGTTCATCTTGATGAAACTCGTCATTTTCAGGTTCCCCAATTTCGAATTCCTTCCTTACCCGATTATCCATATCGGGCGCTATGGTCTCAAAGGAATCATTTTCAGCCTCATCGCTCCTTTGGGTATCCATATCCGTTTCGGACCCCTTTGAAGGGTCATTCTCTATAAGGTCCTTCTCTCTGTCCTTACAGGTTATGTCTTTGGGGCCGCTTTGGGGTTCCTTATAAGGGTGCTGCGGGTCATAGGGGCTGGGTGTTTTTGGCTGCGTGTTTTGGGGCTTTGATGGGTTTTGGGAATTAAGGTGGTGTTTGTGGTAATTTTTTGTTGTATGGGAATTATTTGTTTTATTTTTTGAATTAAATGTTGCTTCGTTTTTTTTAAAAGGTGTAGCGGGGCAGGTTGGTCGGTATATTTTTTTTGATTTAATATTTTTTTTTGGAGCTTTTTCCCGCTATACGTTGCAATCTTTTGTGCCGAACCCCGGCACAAAAGGATTTTCACTGCTATCGGGGCTAGGGAAGTTGAACCCGTTTTTAGTGGCTGCCATTTTAATTAACGGTATTTTCTTCTTGAAGTTTTTTGTCTCTCTCTTTCTTTTGGGAAATATAAACTCGATTACTAACAAGCGATACGATTAAAAGGAGTACTCCAAAAAATAAAGCTCCATTTCCATCAATAGATTCGGCATTCATACTAGTCCCTAAACGGGTTTTGTAGGATTGGCCAGTTGATAAAATATTATTTAACTTCATATAAGCACCAACTGCAAGAAGCAGCAGACCAATAAAAAAACATAAACCGGAAAATATCTTGGTTGAATACATCGAAATTGTTTTAGAAATACTCGATTGATTTTACCTAGATAACCGAGTAAGATGCTCACCTGGAAAAATAAATCATTTGTAATTTAATTGAATATGAAATCACGGTTCAGTTTTTAAGCTGATTAAAACCCACCAATTTTAGCTAGTTATTACTTTTAACCTTTTCAAATATCTATTATATATTGGTTTTAATTCCGGTATTTCATTTTTGTTAGATAACCACTGCCATATAGTATTATTCTCTCTATATTCTTTAGTTGTATTTTTTTTATAAACTCTATTAAGTTGTATTGCAACACTTCTTGTCACTCCAGCTGATATTAATTGGATAACAGTTGGTTCCTGAGTGCCTAATTCTAAACAAGTAGACAAGCTTAATGTTAATTTGTATTCTTCTTTTTGTTCGTCAGTCAAAATAATATCTAAAACATCTGTCAAAATTTTAATATATTTAGGTATAAGATAAGTTGTGATAGAAGAATTATATTTAATTGTTTCATTAATTATTGAATTTACATCATCTAAACTATCAGGGTTTTTTCTATAAATTTCATTAACTTTTTCTGAACATTGATATTTTATATTTTCTTGAATTATTTGCCCAATAGGAAGATTAGCTAACCATTTTTTTGCTTGAACACATGCGCTTCTTGGAGTAATCCATTTATTGTGTTTAATTAAAGCTTCACTTCTTAAATCAAATACTGAATCTAATCTTTCAACCAGATTTACAAGTTGCCAATAAAAAGGTTTGTTTTTATTAGATATTGAACTTACCTCATCCGCATTAAAGTATTCATTATAATTACTGTTTTTATTGATAACCCATTCTTCAATATTCGAATTAATAATTAACTCATATAAGTCATTTTGTAGCATAGGATCAATTGTGGGATTTTTCTTTAATACTTCATAAGGTATCTTAATTGTAGATAGACTCTCACTTAAAATCCCTTTTACCTCATCGATTTTATCCTGAGAGTAGTCTTTGTTTTTAAGATATTGTTCCACTAGACCATCATCTTTCAGATATTTTAATCTTAAGAAAACACAAAACTGTCTAACTTTATTTGTTTTTATTTTATCACTTTTGTTAATATCCTTTATTGGAACTTTCAGATCATCATTTTCAAAATCTAAAAAAGCATTAGCTGAAAAAATTTCTATTTCTTTTTCGTACTCAACTTCTAAGTATTCAGAAGCCTTAATTAAATCGTCAGGTCTTTCTAAGTAATAGACACTGCCATATAATGATGAATTTAATCTTCCTGCTCTTCCAATAAGATTTCCAAATTCAAATCTTGATAATGGACTAATATTTTTCTTTGGTTGTAAAGTAAATAAATTATTTGCTGGTAAATTAACTCCTTCCAGTAGGGTAGATGTGCAAAATAGAGTTTTGATTTTCTCATTTATATATAAAACTTCAATTTCCCGGTTCCTATACCATGCTGCTGTCAAAAATAGACGGTCATTTAAGAAACCGTTTTCAATAGCTGCTTCGAGTTTCTTATTAGTTTCCCATCCAAAATCTTTATTATATAGCCTTGAAGGTGCGATACCTACATTGCCGTCATAGTTAGCAGCTGTGAGGTTGTAAGTATTTAAAAACTGGTAATCTCCAATCTGATCGCTTCCTGTTGTTCCATAACTGAAACGAAGTTTACCAAAGCTCAGCCATCCGCTCTCTTTCATAAAATTTTCATTAGAAAATAACCATGCAGCTCCTACTGCACCAAAGTTAGAGAATTGATTCTCGGGGCTGAACCTGCTTGATCCATCGCGTCTTGCAGTAAAATTGATTATATAGCGCTGTTTATAGTTATAGTTTAACCTGCCAAAGAATGCCTGATATTTATATATTGTCTGGTCATCGAGAAGCACAGTCTGAAAAGACGCAGCAGATAAGCTATAGATAAGACTGTTCGAGCTGAACCCGTCTCCAGACTGATACAGCCTATCTGTTTTCTGATTTTGAAAAGTGCCGCCCAGGAGCATATTAAATTTTCCAATTTCCCATTCCTTTGTAAAGCTGATCTGAGGCTCAGCAATCCATGATGAACGCTTGGTACTATTGAAGTAAATGCTAGAAAAAGAACTGTTGATATTATAGGCAGGATTGTAGATTGTTGAAGGAGATGTTCTGGTTTCAACGGTATTGAGATTGGTATAACCGGCGCTTGTTTTAACAGTCAGCCCCGGCAAAATATCATAGGACAGCATCAGATTAGATATAAAATCGTTTGTCTTGGATTTATATTCGGCGTTAAGGTTCCTTAGAGGATTATCCCAAGTACCATTTTCCCAGTTTAAACTTCCATCAGAGCTATAAAGCTCAGGAGCATTTGGCGCAAGAGAACGTGCATCGTACGTAAAATCAAAAGCAGGCTGTTGATTATCCTGCGCAGTATAGCCAAATGTGAAGTTCAGACGGAATTTATTGTTCTCTGATGTATGATTTAGATTAAACTGACCTCCTCCCTTTTTATAGGGGAAGTCTCCTTTAAATACACTCGATTCTGTATGGTAGTTGGCGCTTATTAAAAACTGTGTTTTATCTGATCCTCCGGAAATTGACCCCTGAAATGAATTTATAAGTGCTGTTCCTCCGATGAGTTCTTTCTGCCAATCAGTGTAGCGGTTCTGGTCCCACGTGCCGTTAATATCATAATCTGATGCACGGTAAGGTATCCCATCATTTATAAATGCCTGTCTGCGCATATCCAGATACTGCTGGGTATTCATTAATTTCATAAAACGCGCTACGGTTCCTGCGCCTGTGGATGCATTAAGTGTCACGGAAGTTTTTCCTGTTTTTCCTTTTTTAGTGGTAATGAGGACCACACCGTTGGCACCTCTTGACCCATATATAGAAGTTGCATCAGCATCTTTTAAAATTTCGATGCTTTCAATGGAATCCGGACTTATGCTGTTTAGCGGACTTGTGATATTAGGCAAGGTGGTTGAGGTCTGATTGTATCCGATGGGATCAGAAGAATAGGGGACACCGTCAATTATGTAAAGTGGGGCATTTGCATCACTTCGGAGGCTGTTCTGTCCTCTTATCTTTATATCAAATCCGCCGCCGGGAACTCCTGTAGTCTGAGTAATTGATACCCCCGCCATACGCCCCTGCATGGCAGCCAGAACATTCGTTACAGGTTGGCTTTCGATATCTTTTGATGTAATTCTTGCTATGCTGCCGGTACGCTCACTTTCTTTTACGGAATAGTAGCCAGCATTAACCAGGACTTCCTGCAGTGTTGTAGTATCATATGAAAGCTTGATATCAACAACTGAACGCCCCATAATTGGAACTAATGCAGTTTTAAAACCTATGTAAGATACTACAAGTGTATCATAAGGAGAGCAAGAGAGGGAGAACTGACCGCTGTAATCTGAAATTGCAGCATTGTTTTTTTTGTTTTTAAGGGCAATGGTTACACCAGGCAGGGGATTAGTGCCATCTGTGACAGCACCCTGAACCTTATGTTGTTGGGAAAATGAATTGCTATGCCGAGATTGATTTTTGGCAGACAATGGTAAAAAAGACATTACAAACCCTAGAAAAATTAGGCAATAGAGATCTCTTCCACCTTTGGATAATGAATAATTATTCATAATTTTGAGATTGGTTAGTTAAGTATAATTTGATTAGCTACGGTCCTCTATACTAGTTTGGTGACGAAGTAGAGGGCCATTTTTTATGTATTAAGTAAACGGCTTAATAGGCTTAATTTGATTTTTTTTGTCTATAGGCTCTATTTTAAAGGTTAATGATGGGAAGCCACACTGCCGTTTTCGTCTTGCAGTCAGATTCGGGCAGTGCGTTTCCCAACGAACTAATTCAAAGTTTGTTACTTATTGCGAAACTTTAGAAAATTTAGCAGTGCTATGAATTAAGGAGAGTTGTGCCTGATTAATGGACATAAAAAGAGGGCATGGAACTCAGCTTATCGTTTCAAAGGCACTTGGCATACCCACCCACAAATAAGTGAGCCCTTTAGTTTTGTGATATAATATTTCCATAGTATTTATTTTAATTGTTTTCATGGTATTTAATTTAAATTATTTCCCAAATATACAAATTTTTATTAAAAAGACACTAATAAGACA
>JASCOE010000028.1 GCA_029959285.1 Flavobacteriaceae bacterium PS02337 | reverse complement strand
CCCTCGACTTGCATGTGTTAAGCCTGCCGCTAGCGTTCATCCTGAGCCAGGATCAAACTCTTCATCGTATATTTTAATATTATATAGTCGATGCTTTCCTATCGGTTCTTTTCGAATCTTTCAATTCCATTACTCTTATTTCTTTTGTTTTGAAATCTCTTCCAAAACGGCTGTCAATTCAATATGTCTACGAACGTGTGTTTCAATTTTATTTCGCTTGTGTTGCAAAGCGGGTGCAAAAGTAGTGAGTTTATCTACATTTCCAATACTTTTTATGCCTTTTTTTTTAATCTTTTTTAAAACTTTTTCTTAACTTTCTGATAACACAAGACTTATGAATTAAAATTTTAAATCAATATTAAAGCTTTTACCTACAATAATGATTTTTAAACAAAAATAACATTATACCGATAATTGATTTTGTCAAGTTCGCAAGCCAATACAAGAAATTATATCGAATCAAATGAGATGACTATTTTCAAAAAAAACGAATGTATTTCACCAAACTTGAGCTATCTTCCATTTTACCGCAATAATCAAGACAGCGGAACTTGATAAATTATTAAGTTTATCAAAGTTGGAAATAAGATGGAATTGCATCCAAGAGAATATATAGCGTATTACCTTTTTGAGGAATAAGGAACAGTAAACTCATATTCTCCTGAACCTACCTTAATCACAATATTATTCTCTCTCTCATCCACAACTTCAATTTCTTTAACTAGAGATAAAGGTTTTCCGCTTTCTGTTATATCTTTTAAGAATATAGCAGGGATATGGATAAAAGCCGTAGTATTTGGTGGTATTTCGGTTTTTAGTTTTAATATTGAATCTTTTATTTCCCAGTAAGAAGAAACCTTGCCATAAGGTGTTTTGTAATCAGCAGAAACATAACTGAAATTACCTCCTAAATGTGGATTGATACGTATTTTTTTATATCCCACACCGTCACCTTCTATATCAATTCCGGCTACAACCCTGTACATCCAATCGCCAATAGCTCCATAAGCATAATGATTGAACGAATTCATATCAGCATTCTCAAAGCTTCCGTCTGGTTTAATTCCGTCCCAACGTTCCCAAATAGTTGTAGCGCCTTTTGTAACGGGGTAAAGCCAAGAAGGATATGTTTTTTGCAAGAGCAATTCGTATGCTAAATCAGTATAATTAAATCGGCTTAGTACATGGCAAAGATATGGTGTGCCTAAAAAACCTGTCGTTAAATGAGTATTGTATTTTCGAATATTAGCTGCAAGCCTGTCTGCTGCCTGCTGGCGAAGTTTTTCAGGCAGCATGTCAAAATGCAACGCCAGAACATAAGAAGTCTGAGTATCTGATACGGTAGCGCCATTAGCAGTTGTATATTCATTTAAAAATGCATCTTTTATTTCTTTAAGCAATGAATTATATTCTTTTACATCATCAGTTCTTCCAAGCACTTCAGCAGTATTTATAATCAATTGTACAGAATGAGCATAAAAACATTGTGCTATAAGGTATTTGTTTGTAATTGCAGAATCTCCAAAAAGATCATCTTGCACATTGTAAAATAGCCAATCGCCAAAATGTCTGCCTTGTTTCCAAAGATTATTTTCACTCTGCGATTTCATATAATTTACCCAGCGTTTCATACTTTGATACTGCGTTTCAAGTATCCGTTTGTCTCCATAAGCCAGGTACATATCCCACGGAATTATTGTCGCCACATCACCCCAACCGCTGCTTCCTCTTTCAAAATCTGCGAGTACGTTTGGGACAACATGTGTAACACTTCCATCAGGAAACTGATCTGCTTCAAGATCTTTCATCCACTTAACAAAAAAATTATTAACTCCTCTCAAGTAAGAAGCCGTACGAAAAAACACCTGAGCATCTCCCGTCCATCCAAGACGTTCGTCACGTTGTGGACAATCTGTTGGAACATCTACAAAATTACCTCTAAGCCCCCACTCTATATTATACTGTAATTGATTTATAAGTTCATTACTGGTTGTAAAGCTGCCCGTTTTTTCGATATCAGAATACAATACACAAGCTTCGAAATTTTCTGGCTTAAGCTCACCTGGATAACCTTCGATTTTTACATAACGAAAGCCGTGCCATGTAAAATGTGGCTCAAAAGTTTCTTCTTTTCCTCCTTTCAAAGTGTAAATATCCTGTGCTTTTGCAATCCTCAGGTTTTCCGTATAAAAATTACCATCCTTATCTAAAACCTCAGCATGAGATATCGTTATTTTTTGGCCAGCCTCACCTTTAACTTTAAGTTTTACCCAACCTACAAGATTTTGACCAAAGTCTATTATTTGCTCACCTTTAGGAGTCATGAAAATCTTTTTAGGAATAAATATTTCATGTTTCGTGACAGATTCATTGTAAGTGCCGATTAATGTATTTTTAGCGAAAGACTGTTCCTTAACTCCAGCCCATTCTTTATCATTAAATTCGGGCATTGACCAGTCCAGCTTTTCTAGACGTGAATCTATAATCTCGCCTTCATAAATGTTTGAACTGCGTACAGCACCAGTTGAAGATTTCCAACTACCATCTGAGTTTATAATTTCGGTACTCCCATCTGTATAGGTAACATTTAACTGAAACAGCAGACTTATATCGCTTCCATAAATGTCCTTAAAATTTCCTAAAGAAAAATAACCTCGATACCAGCCATTACCAAGCATTACCCCAATAGCATTTTTACCAGTTTTAAACATATTAGTAACGTCATATACTTGATATTGAAGACGCTTTTTATAACTTGTCCATCCTGGAGTGAAATATTTATCTCCAATTTTTTTTCCATTTATTTGTGCTTCGTAGAGTCCATGAGCAGTAATGTAAGCTGTCGCTGATTTTATTTTTTTATTGACACTAAATTCTTTTCTTAAAAGTGGCGAAGGACGCGTATCTTCTTCTTCATAAACTGGAGATATCCATTTAGCTGTCCAGTCACTTTCTTTTAATAATCCCATTTGCCAATAAGAAGTAGTGCTCCATGTAGTCGTTCTGCCTTTGTTATCCCATATTTTTACCTGCCAATAATATCTTTTTCCTGCTTCTAATGGTTTTCCATCGTAAGGAATATGCAATGATTGATCAGATGTAATTTTTCCTGATGTCCATAATAAGTTCTTATTAAATCCAGTTTCATTATCTGCTACTTTTATCTCATATGCAATTTGCATTGTATTGCGCTGTTTGGCTATTAGTTGCCAGCTAAATTGCGGCTTTGGATTGTCAATGCCCAACGGATTTACAAGTCCTTCTGTGGTAAGATTAGTTACCTGTGTTTGTGCTTTTACTGTTACGATTTGTAGAAAAAGGCAAAGAAATATTATTTTTTTTAGCATATAGATTGAATTTAATTTATTCTAAAAAATATGAAAAAGGCATTTCATTTATTCCAATTCTCTATCAACTGCTTTTATTATAATTGGGTAAAAGTAAATTTTAAAATTGTTTACGATTCTGCAGTTTTATAGAGTGTAGCGTTATTTAACTAGAATTACTTCTTTCATATTTACACAAAATAAGATAAGATAATCTCTAACTGTATGTACATAATGGGTTATTTTTCAACGAATCATGTCAAAATTGGTTGTTTTACAATAAATGTGTAGTTCTTTCATTCATTAATGATAGACTCATTAAACAAAAAAGACTAACAGTTAAAACTATTAGTCTTTTATTAAACCATAATATTGTGTATTGTATCTTATTAAATTTTAAAAACCATACATACCGCCAGAAACTGAAATTTGTTCTCCAGTAATCCAAGCAGCGTCATCCGAAACCAGAAATACTGCAGCTTTAGCAATATCTGAAGGCTGTCCTCTACGACCAAGTGGTGTTTTTTCTACAAACATCTTTTCGTAATCGCTTCCAGCGGTAACACCTGCGCTAGCTGCACCTTCCGTATCGGTAGCACCTGGTAAAATAGAATTAATACGAACATTTTTAGCTCCCAACTCCTTAGATAAAGCAATTGTGAAAGCATCTAAAGCTGCTTTTGTTGAAGAATACAAAGAAGCATTTTGAAGCGGAGACTTACTTGCCCCCGAACTGATGTTGATAATATTACCGCCATTATCGCCAAAAAGTTTGAGAGCTGACTGAATAGTCAGAATTGGTCCCAGCACATTAACATTAAAGCTTTGATGGAAGTCTTCTGCTGAAATAAGTTCAATTGGCGCGTATCCTTGAGACACTGCATTATTTACTAAAATATCAAGTCTACCAAATGACTTCTCAGTTTCGTTAAATAATCTGGCCACATCAGCTTCTTTCGACACATCTCCTTGAACTGCAATCGCTATTCCTCCATTATCTATTATCTCTTTAACGACTTTATCTGCTCCTTCTTTGCTTGAAGCATAATTTACAACAACCTTTGCGCCTGCAGCACCGAAGTGTTTAGCGATAGCCGCACCTATTCCTTTGGAAGCACCAGTAACTACTGCAACCTTGTTTTCTAATTTACTCATGATTTCTACTATTAATTATATTTAAATCTTCAAATTTTTTTTCGTTCTGAAGAATATTCAAAGATGTGACAACATGACGAGCTGTAGATTGACATAAATCATTAAATATAGATGACAAATGTCACCTCAAATTAATGACTTAAATCAAAAAAAACGCATAAACCTCTATAAAACAAAAGATTAAAACATAATTTTCATGTTGTAATCTTTTCTATATATAAAAACACAAACTGATGTATCCCGAATTAGTGTATCTGGTAGAATGAATTTATAAATTATGCTTGTAAATCAAACATTAATCAATAGGATGTTTTTTTCGAAGGGAAATTAAAATAGTTGGAAGATTATTATAAAACGTTTTTCTTAATACGACTCAATGTTTCAGAAGATAAACCTAAATAAGAAGCAATTATATTTTGTGGAAAGCGTTGCAAAAATTGAGGGTAATTATTAACGAATTCCTCGTAACGTTCTTCTGCCGAATAATTAATAGCCTGCATTCTTTTCTGCGTTGCAATGGTGTTGTTTTGACTGATAACGTTGGACATTGCTGAAAAGGCAGGGATTTGTTTAAGAAAATCTTCAATTTCAGCATTGGTAGATTGCAAAATTTCCAATTCCTCCAATGCTTCGATATTAAAGCGACTTGGTGTTAAGAGATAAAAACTTTCAAAATCTGTTAGCCACCAGTTTTCTACAGACAATTTTAATATCTGCTCATTTCCTTTTTTATCTACTGTAAAGGTCTTTGCAGATCCTTTTACAATAAATGCGATGTATTTGCAGACGTCACCTTCCTGCAAAAAATATTGTCGTTTTCGAAGTTTTCTAGGTTTAAAATGTGCCATCAACAAATCTTTATCATCTTCTGATAATAGTTTACCTGATATTTCTTGAATGTAATCGAAAAACGCTTCAAAATTGGACATTATAAAAGTATTTTAATAACTCGCAATTTACTTAATTTAAAATTTATCACAATTATGTCGACAAATTTATGTTAAGATTAAGTTCAATTCATTGTCATAATTACTGTTTTATTTTTTAATTAAACCTTGCTCTAAACTTTAAAGGTGTATCGTTTGTCTTGTTTTTAAACAATTTACTAAAATGGAGTTGCTACATTTACTGGGACATAAATTTTAAGACTGTTTAAATAAAAATAAATATCTTAGAATTATGAAAAAACGAGTTTACAGTGCTGAGTTTAAATCATCAGCAGTACGATTAAGTTACGA
>JASCOE010000027.1 GCA_029959285.1 Flavobacteriaceae bacterium PS02337 | reverse complement strand
TAAATAGTGAAAAAGCCGTTGTTTATATTGAAAAAGACGAATCTTCATATATTGAAAATGAAACAACTGATCTAGAAGATTTCGAAGAATTTAAGTAATAAAAAAGCCCGGCTAAATTAGCCGGGCTTTTTTCATTTTCTTTAAAAGGATTCTAGATAATAAGTAACTTCTTGTTGATAATTATCGTCCCAAAGTTCGTATGATAAAGTTTGTTTTTCATCCGAAGTATAGCCAATTTTAACGTTTTTCAATGTTTCAGAATAACCGCCTTCATATATTATTTTAATGGTTTTGGAGGCTTTATCATACACGTAATTAAAACTACCAATGACCCCGTTTTCGTTCGATTCTTGTGATTCTTCACCGCAATATTTTTCACCCTCACGAAGTATTACTTTTTCATTTTGATATTGCCAGGTATTATCCCAAACACATTCTTTTCCTTTCTCAAGTATTAAATTACTGTTATAAGTACCGTCTTTGTCTAGGTCCATAGGAACCGGTACAAAAACAGATTTATATTTATATACTCCACTCAAATTTGGCTCTAAAACTTCTACTTCTTTTGTACAAGATGTGATTGATAAACCAAGTACTATAATCAAACCTATTTTTCTAATATTTCTTTTCATGTTATTTCTTTTTATAATTATTTAGTGTAAAATCTTAAACCTAAACCTGCAAATGGAACAAATTTTCCGAGATCTGAATTTGCGTGGTAGTATTCGTTTGCTTTAAAAAAAAGTGAAAATTTATCGTTTAAAACACAGTCGATATCAATACCAACTGACAAACCATAGATTAATTTTGAATTATCTAAAATCTTTGTACCGTCGTTTAAGTCCTTATTATCAAAGGATTCATAACCAAAAACAGTACCTGCAGAAAGGTTTGCGCTTAAGCTGTTTTTTTTATTTACCAGGATATTCTTAGAATAGCTAACATTTAAAACAAAATCGTTGTAAGGTATTTCACTTCCTACTGCAGAAGTATATTTAGCATCGGTAGCCAATAAAGAAGCTTCTATATAGTCATGTCTATTTAAAAAATAATTATGACTTAACATAGCTCCATAACCGTCCTGAGTAACGCCTACATTAACAGCAAAGGCATTTTTGTAACTTTGAGCATTAGCTTTTGACAATCCACCGATTACCAGAAGCGCAAAAAATAATTTTCTTTTTTTCATCGTTCTTTTTTAATTAAATTTGTAAAAATTAATAGCTAATTATCTACTATCTTTACGCAAATATAATAGATAATTAGCTATTAATAATCAAAATGCAATTAATTTTTTAAATTTATTTTTATGATACTAGATAGAATAGTCGAATACCTTGATTATAAGGGTATTTCGAAATATAAATTTTATAAAGAGACGGGGTTGTCTAATGGTTTTTTAGATAAAAAAGGAAGTATTGGAGCTGATAAATGCGAGATTATTTACTCACACTATCCTGATTTAAACCTAGAATGGCTTATTACAGGAAAAGGGGAAAAAATCAAAGGGGATAAAAATGAATCCGAACAATATACAGACTTTGAAAATTTATTGAATTCAGTTATAGCAACTCAGGGGGAAATGCTTACTAATCAACTAGAAATAATAAAAACATTACAAGAAAAATTAAAGTCTTTCCAGGATAAAAAATAGCACTTTTGCACCCTTAATTTTAAATTGTACATTTGCACCAACAGTACCCGTTTGCATACCATTAGAACTGCAAGCGGGTCATTTTTTATTTAAGTCAAAACTATCTTGTAAGCGCATAAAATGATTTGCAGTTCCTCCATAGGTAGAGGCTAAATTTTCCGCTATATCTAAGGTAATAGGGGAGATTCCATTAAACAGATCTATAACATTTTCAGGAGTCATTTTCAATGAAATAGATATTTCTTTTATTGATAGTTTTCTACCTTCAACTAATTCCATTCTTAGAATTTCTCCAGGATTAATTGAATGCATTTCTTTTTTTAAACTGTTTGTTCTATTCTTTTTATCCATAAGAATTTTATTTTTTACGTAATGCGCTAAAAACTAGGATTTAAAAGCATTAAGTTTATTAAAAAATAGCACTTTTGCACCCGTAATTAATGCTTTTTTAAGAGACATTAAGTTTGTCGAAGGATTGTTTTATTTCTTTTATATTTCGATCCATTTGAGTTTTTGTGTAATGTTTTTCTTTTACATTTTTATTAATTAATCCAGTGTTCTCATCAACAACATAATCTAAATAATACACTTCATTATATTGTAACTTAATCCCCTTATACACTTTCTCAACAATATTTTGTAATTCGTCAGTTGGAATGTTTTCTCTCGTCAATATTTTTTTAGTTTCCATAATTATTGATTTATCAAATTTAAAAGAACTTATAAATTTACTATTTCTAGTTGAAATAAAGAGAATCTTTTCCCCCTTTGGTTTAAACACCTTTTTTATAATAAAGTATATACGGTATTATAGATTTTTTTTGTAATATTGTATAAATACATAAATACGTCAATACGTATTGATATAACACTAAATATGGCTAAAATCATAACAATAGCGCATCAAAAGGGAGGAGTAGGCAAAAGCACATTGGCTTTAAACCTAGCTTATCGTTTCAGTAATGAAATAAAAACAGCTTTAACAGATACTGACCCACAAGGCTCAACAATGCAATTAAAAGACATTGTAGAAGGTATTGATATTTTGGATTATACAGGAATGAAAAATCTTCAAACCCAACCGTATGATATCATTTTTATTGATACACCACCTTATTTAACCGAAAATATGATATCTATATTTTTGAATTCTGATTTTGTTTTAATTCCTACAAAGGCAGGTGTACCCGATATTATGGCTATACGTGCAACTATTGAACTTGTAAAGGAAGCACAAGCAAAAAAGCCGGACTTAAAAGCTGGGATTGTTTTAAATATGGTTAAACCAAGAGCCAACATAACAGAGGAAGCAAAAGAACAACTGAAAGGATATGGTTTGCCAATACTTGCAGAAATACGGGATAGAGTAGTTTTCAATAATACATTTCTTTCCGGAGGTATTGGAACCGGTAACGACCAACAAGCAATACAGGAACTAGAACAATTAACAACAGAAATTCTAAACTTATTATAATGGCAGGAGGAGCGTTTGATAAACTAAAACAAGTAACACCAAAGGAAATCCCAAAACAAAAAATAGTACCTATAAAGGAACGTAAAAGGGATAATGAAAGTAGTTATACACTTTGGCTAGATAAAGACCTAATAAAGGCTTTAAAATTAAAAGCAGTCGAAGAAAATGACAATGTAAAAAACCTTGTAGAACAAGCAATAAGGAAGTTTTTAAAATAACAAAATAAATACATCAATACGTATTTACGTATTGATGTATTTATTTATTTTGTGTTTAAATTTTTAAGAATTACCAGGATAAATAGTTCATCCATAAAATCAAGTCTTACATAATCATCCCTTAGCATATCGACCACATATGTAGTCATAGAATCAAAATCTTCAAAGTATATTTTAACAGCTTCAAAATTCTCATGTTCCTCAGCTTTGATAATTTCAATTAGCATTTCTTCAGGAACGTAATCATCATATAAAGAACTAAAAAAGTATTGCCCTACTTTAGAAGAATAATCATCCGAAAAATAATTAGGTTGATATTCTTCAAAAATATCAGCTAAATCTTTAGTAAAAATTTTATAACATCTTTCGTCATAATTGCTTTCGAAATTTTTAAATAAAGGACTGATAAGGGTTGATTTCAAATATTCAACCGTATTGGTTTCGACCGCTTTTTTTAATAAATTTTCCACTATTTCAATTCGTTTAATTTTCGTCTTATAGCACCTATTGTAAACGCTTGAGGAGATTGTTTTGCCTCTTGTGCCTTAACCTTTATTTCACTTAGAAAATATAATAAGTCAGGCAATTCTTTTTGCGCTACTTTAAATAAATCAATATTGTTTTTGATTTCCATATCGCTGAATCCAAAATTCTCTTTCAAATAGTTTATTACAATTCTATCTAAATCCCAGGACAAAGATACCCTTTTTTGTAGAGCTTTATTTTCAAGAACTGGGTCTCTATTTTCGGGATTGTAAACAGGGTAAAAAGTTATAGAATATATCTTTCTTCCTTTTTTATTTGTACTGTATTCAAAACTGTATGGGCTTTTTGTATCTAATTCTTTTTTGGCCACATCAATAGTATTTCGAATAAAATCAGCAGTCAACTTGTATTTATCTTCAAGTTTGAACATAATCTTTAAATTATCAATAGTGTATGATAATGGACGTTTTTGACCGCTTAATAATTCGTAAAAACGCATTGAATAAATAGACTCAAACGACATGGCCGTTTTTAGTTCATATTTTCTATATCCTTTTGAAAAGTTCAGAATAGCGTCAAATATTTTAGGATTAATCCGGAAAGTTACATCATTGGCATATTTTAAAATTTTAGGATTTTGTATTATACGTATTAACTCCCATTCTTTGTCATCCTCATATTCAAATGACTTATTTTCTAAGTCTTTTAAAGCTTTTTTTACCTGTTCGTAGTTTGAATCCTTTTCATGGGCTAAAAAGGCAGATATAGGCATTGTTATATGATAATCCCCAAAGAGATCTTTTTCAGCTGTTAACGTGCCTTGTAATTTTTGTCCTTTAGTAAGGCTCTGAAACGCTTCTACTACTCTATATAATATTCTTTTCTGATATATGGAATAATCATAGATAGCAGTCGTCATAATGTAACTTTGGATGATATCTTTATTATTGATTTTCATATCTTTACACGTTGTTATTATGAGGTCATTAATACATTTTACAATGCAATAATAAAACATTATTATGAGTTACGCAAGTTAAAACTCATAGAAAGTATTAATTCCCTCATAGTTGGTTAAAAATAAAGTATTAATTTCCTCATATTATGTATTAATTACCTCATAGTTAATAAAAAAATTTACTCGTAATTAGTTGTAATACAATTAATTAAAAACTATTTCAAAAAATTGATAAGCATATAATAATTTATGTAATTAAAACATTTACATAGTTTTTTAAAAGGAAGTATCTGTTTGATTATCAGGTGTTTATGACAAGATGTCATGTTTGCCAAATGAAGAAAAAAAACAAAAACAAAACAAAAAAAACACACCGAGGGGGGCGCGGGGCGCGCGAAATTCAGCCTAAATAAAGGCTTAGGATTGATTTTTTTGTTTTTTTTAAGCAATACCGCTTTTAAAAAAAATAAGCCCTTAAAATGCTTTAAAACCATACTTCATTGTAAATTTATAATTTTTAATAATTTATTTTTTTATATGTACATATATATGTACATTTGTGTAAATATTTAATGTCTTTATTATGAAAACAATAGCGGTTAGTGAATTTAGAAAAAACATAAAAAAATATGCGGATTTAGCAAGCCAAGAGCAAGTAATTGTTAACAGGGGAGAAGGTAAGGCTTTCGCGATTGTACCTCTGGATGAATTAGAAGATAGTGGATATAATCCTGAATTTGTAAATAAAATAATGAAAGCGAGGGAAGATTCTAAACAAGGAAAAGGAGTAAAAATAGCAATTGAAGATTTATGGAAATAATTTTTCTACCGGATGCTTTAGAAGATTTAAAATATTGGAAAAAAAGTGGAGATAAAATAATTCAAAATAAAATCCAAAAGCTAATTATTGCTATTGAAGAAAACCCAACAGCTGGAATAGGAAAACCGGAACAGTTAAAACATAATTTATCCGGTTCCTGGTCGAGAAGAATAAATCAGGAGCATCGAATAGTTTATGAAATTAAGGAGGATACTATTGAAATACAATCTTTAAAAGGTCACTACTAAAAAGGAGTTAACACTCCTTTTTTTATTATATGATAATTTAAACGTTGTCACCAAATTCCATTGCAACTAAACGATCATGTATAAATTTAATTCCGGCAAGAGTTGATAAATCTTCTTTCGGTTTTCTATTATCAAAAAATAAATTGGGAGTATTTAACCAAAGATCAAAATTTGTTTTTGTATCAAATAACTCAATTCCTTTTTCATCCAATTCAATTAATTTTTCTTTTATAGCTCCTTTTTCGAATGTAAATATGTAATATCTATTAGCGGGATAATCGCAATGGGGAAACATTCCTTCTGACCCATATTTCATCCCTTCTTCAAATGCTTCTATGATTTGTTTTTTTTCTTTTTCTAAGGCAATTTGCAAACGCCTTATTATTTCTTTCGGGGTTATATTTTTTTCTTTTTTTAAATCGAATATTATATTTTGAATTGTTGTTTCTTGCATAATTTTTTTTACAAAGTTAATTAATTTAGAGAATCATAATTTCCCTTTTTCGATATGAACCAAAGGGAAGATTTAAAGATTTTTATTTTTGTTTAATGAACCAAAGGGAAAAATTAAAGGTGTCTTTTTTACTCTAAAATAAACCAAAGGGAAGAATTTAAAATTTGTTTTTAAGTACTTAACATATTCGTGTTTTAGGGGTGAAAAATGAACCAAAGGGAAGAATTTAAAAATGGGGCTTTTAAGCACTTTATGTGCTCGTATTTTATGAGCAAGAAGGAACGGGACGGAGTCCTGTTCATTCTTGCCACTTCGTGGATTAGATTGCTATATATCAACATGTTATATCTTTTTTTAAATAATTTATATATTTTATTTATATAATAAAACTATATAATTTTTTTTATTCTATTTATTTACAGTATTTTAGTAATTGAAAAACTATATTAATTATATATTTATGAAAAATACAACTATCGCAATTGATGAGTTTACAAATGAGGAATTGAAGAAGTTTTGCAAAGCAAATAAGATGACGAAAAAAGCATTTATAACAAATGCTTTAACGTATTTTAGGCAGAGTGGAATTAATCCATTAATCCACGAAACACCTAAAATTGAATTAACAAAAATTGAAAAAAGATTAGAAGCTGCAATACAAATTTTGAAAGCAATTGAATCAAAAGTTTTAATTCCAAACCATGTGGAGACACAAAATAAAATGGAAGATTTAAGAGCATTATTTGTTAAATTAGGAAATCAACAAATTCAAATAAATAAAATTCAAGCTGAGTTTAGAGAGGAATTTTTAAAGAATAAAAACGGATAAAATGATTTGTAAAATACAGGGAGGAGGAACAGGCGTTCATGCAAATTCTGGAAGCTGTAGAAATATTGCAGAATATCTTGAACATGAAGATTCAAAAAATATTGAACAGGGAAAAGAAGTTGAACCATTTTTCAATAATGAAAAAGAAAGTCTTAGATACAGTGAAATGATTGAAATGATTGACAAAAATAAAGCTCAACTTAAAAAAACTGATTCTAAATTTTTTGTTGTAACAATTGCACCAAGTGAGAAAGAATTAAAAGCAATGGGAAATACTCCTGAAGAACAAAGCGCCGCTCTTAAAAGCTATATTAATGATTCTTTTATTCAAAACTATGCAGATAATTTTAATAAAAATTTAAAAAAAGAAGACATTAATTATTTTGCTAAAATTCATCATGAAAGAGGTAGTAAAGGAGAAAACAACATGCATGCGCATATTGTCATTGGAAGAAAAGATAAGTCTAATAAAATAAAATTAAGTCCTAAAACAAATCACAAAGGAACAACCAAAGGGGTAGTAAAAGGCGGTTTTGATAGAAGTAAATTAGCTGAAATGAATGAAAAAGCATTCGACAAAAAATTTTCTTACGATCGTCCGGCCAAAGAAACATACCAATATATGCACACAATGAAAAATGGAACTTTAGAAGAAAAAAAAGAAGCTGAAAAAATAGCGCAAACGCCTAAAAAAGAACAAGTACAGGAGATATCAAATAAAGTAGAAAACAAAAATGACTTATCACGATGAAAAACAATAACATTCTAAAAATAGCTATAATTATTATTATTGTAATCTTGCTCTATAAATATGCACCACAATTCATGATCTTAATTATAATTGGGGCCATATATTTTGGTTACAAGGAATTTAAAAAAGAAAAAAAAGAACCCATTTTTAAAAACGAAGAAGAAAAAGAAAGTGAATATAGTATAAGTTTCAAAGTAAATGGGAGCAATGTATTATTAAGAAATCCTTTTAGAGGAATTTTTGTTGTAGGTTCTGCCGGTAGTGGAAAGTCAGAGAGCATTGCAATCCCTGCCCTGGATCAATTTATTAAAAAAGATTATTCCGGAATAATATATGATTTCAAATATCCTGCTTTAGCTAATGAAGTAGAAACATTATTAAATAAAAACGGAAGCCGTTTAAAGCATTATTATGTAAATTTTGACACTAAATACAAGACACATAAAATTAACCCAATAGACCCTAAATACATCCCTAGTACTAGCTATGCAAGAGAATATGCGCAGTCAATTATATCAAATTTAATGCGCGAAAGTATCAAGAAGCCGGATTACTGGAGTCGAAGTGCAACAGATATTTTAACAGCTTGTATTTGGTATTTGAGAGAAGAACATCCCGAGTTTTGTGATATCCCACATTTGTTTGCATTAGTTACTAGTAATGATGAAAAATTATTGAAACTTTTGCAAAATAATATTTCTACCCAACAAATGACAATTTCTTTATTCTCTGCTTTAGAGAGGGGAGCAGGAAATCAAGTAGCGGGAGTAATTGGAACTTTACAAGGAGGAATAGCGCAGATAAACACTCCGGAATTGATGCACATTTTTTCAGCAAATGAAGTCCCTTTAGAAATTAATGACCCTAATAATCCGATTATTTTAACCATCGGTAACAATCCTACTTTAAATTCTACATTATCTCCGTTGTGTAGTCTTATTTTGACCGTTGCAACAAAACTTATGAATCAACCACAGAAACATCAATCATTTGTAATGCTTGACGAAGCTCCAACCGTATTCATACCTAATTTAGAAGTGATTCCTAACACAGGAAGAAGCAACAAAATAAGTACTGTTATAATGTGTCAAGACCTATCACAATTGACGGATGGTTACGGAAAAGAGAAAGGAGATGTTTTATTTTCATCTTGTAATAATCATTTTTACGGGAGAGTCTCGAGTAGCCATACATCAGAAATTTTGAGCCGTCAATTTGGAAAGGAAGACAGAACTTTCTTTACTAATAGTACAAATAAAACGGACGGAATAATATTTGATAAATCTAGTAGCCAGGGTAAAAGTGAAACTATACAAGAAAGAGATATTATTCGACCAAATGACTTCTTAAAATTTCCTGTGGGATATTTTACAGGAATAGTAGTAGAATCAAACCAACATACTTTTAAAGGGAAATTTGATACAGTAGAAAGAGGAGAATTGAAACAAGTTCCGGAGGCGGGTGAAATAGTTGATTTTATGACATACTATAAGAAAGTTAGAAATGACATAAATGGAATTATAAATAGTGAAAAAGCCGTTGTTTATATTGAAAAAGACGAATCTTCATATATTGAAAATGAAACAACTGATCTAGAAGATTTCGAAGAATTTAAGTAATAAAAAAGCCCGGCTAAATTAGCCGGGCT
>JASCOE010000026.1 GCA_029959285.1 Flavobacteriaceae bacterium PS02337 | reverse complement strand
AATAGAAAACGTCTGCATTCTTCTTTGGGATATAAAACACCTAAAGAAATGGAACTAGAATTTTATAAAATTAAAAGTGTAGCATAGGTCTTAAAAAAATTGTCCGACTTTTTGTTGCAAGTCCAGTTCAGAAAACGCTCAAAATACAGGTCAAGCTCGAGCGGACAAATATCGGTAATGCCCAGGCAGTAGGCGATGATACTGTTGGCTCCGCTTCCCCTTCCGATATGAAGAAATCCCTGTGAGTTGCTGAATCGGATGATATCCCATGTAATCAGGAAGTAACCGCTGAACTGGAGCTGGTCAATAACTTTCAGCTCCTTGAACATTCTGGATTTGGCCTCTGCATTATTTTTACCATAGCGCCATTCCAGGCCCTGCTTTGCCAGGGTGGTCAGAAGATTCATATCATCCTTTCGGTTATTGGTATAGAATTTCTTGTTTTTAGGCGATGCAAAATCAAATTCAAAATGGCAGTTTGCTACTATTTTCTCGGTATTTAAAATAATCTGGGGATATTCGGTGTAACACGACAATAGCGTTTCGAGTGGTACCATCACTTCGGTGGGACTGCAGTAATCAGAAGGGGTAAGCCTTGAAAGAATAAGGTTCATATCGATAGCCCTAAGGATCCGGTGCAGGTTATATTCCCTTTTGGTACGAAAGGTAACCGGATGCAGAATGACCATTTTAATCTGTCTTTTTTTCCAGTCCGATAACACCAGTTTGGGAAGCTGATCGGGACGAATGCCGATGTATTCATTATCACGAAGTAATTCAGGAACATTCTCCAGCGGATAGATAATAAAAACATCCTTAAAATCAGGAGCCGAGAAGGGCAGGGATGTTTTTTCAAAATTATGTTTTGTCAAAAAGCGGTTCATCTCTGCAAGACCCGATGCATTTTTGGCAAGGCCTATGTAGCGCAGCTTGTGTTCACATCGAAATTCCATACCGACAATGGGCTTAATGCCTGCAGTCTTGCATCCTTTTATAAAATCATAGATTCCGGTAACCGTATTAATGTCGGTTAGTGCCATAGCTTTAACGCCTGAGGCAACAGCCTGGGAAATCAACTCCTCAAGGGGAATAGTGCCATAACGAAGCGAATGGAAGCAGTGACAATTGAGATACATCTATTCTGATTTACGTTTTAAAATTTCATTTTTATTGTTGGGCTTAAATGAGGCCCCTGCGCAGCGCATCACAGCGTCAAAGCCATATCTAGTCTTCATTCGGTCCATGGCCTGATAGAGCGAGAGCATTTCCTGGGTATCCTCAAACAGATCAATTTGGTAAGTGCCACGGACCAGTCCGCTGAACCGCACGCCGATTAGGCGAAGGCGCATACGGCGCTGGTAGAGTTTTTCAAAAAGGTCCGTTACGGTTTTGGTCAGGATATGATCGGCTGACGTGTAATGTACCCGGCACTGTTTGGTTTCGGTATCAAAGTTGGCGTAGCGTATTTTGATAGTAACCGTTGAAGTTAGCCATTCTTCTGAGCGCAACTGAAAAGCCAGTTTTTCCACCATTCCAAGAATTACCCTTTTGAGCCTGTCAATATCTATGGTATCCTGCATGAAAGTATGTTCGGTTGAAATGGATTTTCGCTCCGTGTAGGGTTCTACCGGATTGTTGTCAATGCCGTTGGCTTTTTTCCATAGCTCCAGACCGTTTTTGCCGATCATCCGCTGAAGCGCTTCGGCTGGCATTTGGGAAAGCGTTTCTATCCTGCGGATCCCAATCCTTGAGAGCAGCTGGAAGGTTTTGTCCCCAACCATGGGGATTTTCTGGATCGAGAGCGGATTTAGAAAAGACTGCACCTGATGCTGGGGGATTTCCAGGTTCTGCTTCTGTTTTCCCTCGCCGGTCCCGATTTTCGATACGGTTTTATTTATTGAAAGGGCAAAGGTGAGCGGCAGGCCGGTTTCTTTTATAATAGTCTGGGCAAGCTCATTTGTCCATTTATAGCTGCCATGGAATTTATCCATTCCGGTAATATCCAGATAAAATTCGTCGATGCTTGCTTTTTCTACGACGGGGGCTTTTTCCTGAATGATCTCGGTAATGTCATGGGAGAGTCTTGAATATAATTCCATGTCACCTTTCATGATTTTGGCCTGCGGGCAGAGCTTCATGGCCATGTGGATGGGCATGGCAGATCGCACCCCGAATCTTCGGGCTTCATAAGAGCAGGAAGCTACAACACCCCTTTCACCGCCCCCGATAATCAGCGGTATTCCATTAAGTGCAGAATTAGTAAGTCTTTCGCAGGACACGAAAAACGTATTCATATCGATATGTACAATTGACCTTTCCATCTTCTTTTCTCATTTTTATACCAATCAAAATTAGTACAGATAATAACAATATTTGAAATTAATATGTTCTAATTTGGAACAAATTTATGCAATCAGTTTTTTCTGATAGTGGGGTAGCGTGTAAATATTGGAAACTTTAAAAAACAGCAAGATTAAGAAATGGTAAAAAGATATTTTTTTAATGTGTTTTTTCTGAATTATGCCTTATCTTTACAATCCCCTTATCAAATTCAGGATATCATTTTGCAGTTTTAAAATGACGCGTGTCTTTACTTTGGAATATTGTTATCCAAAGCAGCTTCCTATTTATTGTTTAATGTAAATTGTAGTAAAATGGCATTTGAAAATTACAATTCCCAAAGGTTTATTTACCTGGCCGATGACGACAGCGATGACAGGGAGTTCTTTGCTGATGCGCTGAGCGAAATTGAGCGTGATGTTATCCTAAAACAGGCCCCCGACGGCATGCATCTAATGGAGAGCCTGCTTACGCTTTCCAGGGAAGAGCTTCCCGAATTTATTTTCTTGGACATCAATATGCCTCGCAAAACAGGCTTTGAATGCCTGGAAGAAATAAGAAGTCTTGATGGAGGTCTTAGAGACGTGATCATTGTGATACTCTCCACAAGCAGTGATCCGGATAATATCCAAAAAGCAATGGATATGGGCGCTACATTTTATGCGGTAAAGCCCAGCTGCTTTGAAAGGCTGAAGTCCCTGCTTGAAGAGGTGCTTTCGATGAATCTTGTGGGGGCTGGTGAAGGAAATAAAAAGTTTCTTTTGGTTTAGTTTCTTTTTTTTAGTTTAGTCATAAGTGACCTTAATAAACTTGCTGCTATCGAAAACGCGATTTAATTAGCGGGTTGCGGGCAGGATAATGTTTCTGAAGATCGAAATTCACCCAATAGCTGTTTTTGATCATTTACGGATCTTTCTTTACTGTTTCGAAATAAAGCTTTTTTCTCTTTTTGATGTACAAATGGGCAAAAATCTAATTGGGATGATGAGCATCGTCAATTGTATTTAATAATGTTTTTTAGGAGCTAATCCCGCTATCCGTTACAATCTTTTGTGCCGAACACCGGCACAAAAGGATTTCCTCTTCTATCGGGGCTAGGGATGCTTCGGGGTATCACTCTAGTTTGCTACAATCCAGAGCAATAGGGCTTATCGGTTTTTTAAAGTTTATTTTTATTGCTATTAACGTTTATCTAAAATCAGTAAATCTTTTCTGTAAATCATTTAGCCATTTTATTCTCTTTTTTTGAGTAACTGATTTTACCATGTTATGGCTGATCCAGTTTAAATTTTTATATCCCATAGTTTTGAAAACACTTCTAAGCATTGCTTTTTTAATTAAATTTCCGATTAGCAGGGAGTACATTATCCTGGGTTTGTTCATTGTGGTGATAATAGTTACACCTTTTAAATTTTTCAACAGTGGTATAAGCCCAAAACCTCTGGGATGATGGTCATAAACGATACCGGGGGAGAGAACCCTGTCGATAAATCCTTTGGTCATGGCAGGCATCAGATCCCACCAAATGGGAAATATGAAAATCAAATGATCTGCGTTTTTTAAACGATTGCTGTAATCTATAACCTGAGGATCAATTGGAGTATGGTCTACAAAGGCTTTCAGGTCTTCTTTAGACATTGCCGGATTGAAATTATCATTATCCAGATGGATAAGATCTACCTGATGCTTCCCTTTTTGAAGTCCAGTGGTAACTGCTCCTAAAATGGCGTTACAGTAACTTTTTTCATAGGGGTGATTGAACACAATAACTACTCTCATTTTTTTGAATTGTTTACGATTTACAATGCAAAGATGCTGGAGTAAGAGGTATTGGGACGATAACAATTGTTAAGAAATATAGACTGCGAAATCGTCTTTGATGAATTAAAGCTGGATTACTCCAGTTCAATACAATCAAAATGACAGGACCTGAGAAGATTGACTACTTTTTTGCCTATGTTTTTTTTACTTTCAATACGCAGAATTTTATCACAATCTTCAAGGTCAAAATTCCACTTTATGTCCTGAAAGTTTAAATCAAGAACAGGCTTTAATTTTTTGATTTGTGCCTTATTTTTGACGGATGTTTTAAATACGTGTATCATAGCCTTGCAATTTCCCTGTATGGTAATTAAAGCACAAAATTGGCAAATCATCAAGCAGACTATCGATAACAATTGTTAAAAAAATTTTTATCGCCTGTTACGAATCCTGCTGAGCGATACTGAAGTGATACCTAAATAGGAAGCTATGTAATGCTGCGGGATGCGTTGTATGATTTCGGGATGCTCTGCCAGCAGCTGCTCATAACGCTGTTGAGGGGTATTTTTTAGATAGGAAAAGAAAACCTGCTGGTTTTTTAGAAGCCTCATGTATAAATGCTCGATTATATTATCTTTTAGTTCTGGTGAATTCTGCAGAGTATCCTGAAAGTCTTTTTGGGTGATGGTTTGGATAACACAGGGCTCAATGCTTTCAATAGTGTACAGGCTGGGTTTGCCGGTCATAAAACTTTCAATGGATGACACGCCGCCGCCCTCAAAAAAGAACTGTGTTGTGATGTCCTTCCCGTTATTGTTTATCCAGGTTCTCAAACACCCTTTTTCTATGAAAAACATGGTTTTTGAAATGCTGCCTTCTTCCAGCAGTATGGTCCTGGCTGGAACCTCTATTTGCTTGAAAAGGGGTTTAAAAATACTCCATCTATCGGTATTGGCTTGTGTTTTTTTTGACATGAATATATTCTTTATTTAACCCAAAAGGATTATTTATACTACTGTTTGATTACTGCCCGATGTGGCGGTCAGAGGCACATTTTTAGTATGCCGTAACTTTTAGTCTATTTTGTCTTTATGATATCCCTTGAGCCACTGTTCCATTTTCTGGAGCAGCTGTACCTCTTTGGGATCGCCTGTAGGATCGGTGAGCCCGGTGATGGTCCTTTGGTAACTGAACCTCTTATTTTCAAAAAGACAGGTGAATTTTGGAGGCTCGTTGTGTGAGACCAGCCATTTGCCATCACTGGTGCCTTTAATCTCAAATTTCTTCATATCTCATGCTCCCTTAGAATCTGCTGTGGTAATTTTTCAAGCCCCCTAGGATAAACGGCAAAGTTAAGGGTTTATTTCTATTTCGGGCGTTTATGTTACCCGTCAGGTGCTCTTCCCGTTATACGTTGCACCCGAGCGCCAGCGAGCTGGCGAAGCAATCTCTTGTGCCCAGCCTTGATACAAGAGGATTTTCCGCTTCTCGGGGCTATAGTAGGGTCATCACTGTTGTTTTGTTGTAATCCAGAGTATAAAACTTATAGGTTCTTTAAAATATACCACCTTTTGCCATAAAACGTAAAGTAATAGTATCAATCAATAAAGTTATCGCTAAACTATTTTACTTATTAAGTATTAATACGTATTATTGTAAAAGAAGAACTACGTATTTTTAACCAAACCATTTTTTTTTTAACCATCAGTATTCTTTATAAAACATACTGAAAACATCATGATTTTATGAAACTAAAATTCATACCTTTTATGATTTTGCCCCTGATTGGATTCTCACAGCAGAACAATACAATACCGGCAGACTCCATAAAAGCATCCAATGTTTTTATGCTCGGGGAAGTGATCATTACCGGTCACCAGAATAAGGATACCTTAAACAGGGTAAGTGCAAAAGCAATGCAATCGCAGCATAAAATGGATGTTTCCAGGGCCCTCAATATGCTTTCGGGTGTTACGCTAACCGCATCAGGTCCAAGAAACGAATCCATGGTTTCTATCAGGGGATTTGATTTAAGGCAGGTGCCGGTCTATATGGACGGGATTCCGGTGTATGTTCCCTATGACGGCTATGTTGACCTGGCCCGTTTTACCACTTATGATCTGGCGGCCATTGATGTTTCAAAAGGGTTTTCATCTGTGCTGTACGGTCCCAATTCACTGGGCGGGGCCATTAACCTAGTCTCCAGAAAGCCATCAAAGAAACTGGAATATGACGGCTCGCTCGGAATGATAAACAGCAATGGCTATAGGGCAAACATCAATGTGGGCTCAAATCTGGGAAAATTTTACCTTCAGGGAGGATTTTCTTATTTAGAGAGAAATTCAACCCGGATGCCATCGGGTTTTGCTGCGATGAAAAATGAGGATGGGGAAGAGAGGGACAATTCTTACCGCACCGATCAGAAAATAAGTTTCAAAATAGGGTGGACCCCAAATAAAAAAAGCGAGTATGCACTTGGCTATATCAACCAGCAGGGAGAAAAAGGAAACCCTGTTTATGCGGGCAGCGATACTAAAAACTCTCTTTTGGCAAACCCGCGTTGAACTAAACCTCCGGTAGCTTTCGCTGCGATGATTTAGTACCTTAGTATTTATTAACGTTTAAATAATTGATAATATGGTAACTAAAAAAAATCTCCGGAGGAATTAAGAACGAACAAATATTTGAATCGTGCTTGTAATGAAATTACAGGTTTTTCTGAACTTCTGCATCGTTTTGAGCAAAATATTTCTATTTTAGGACGAAGCAAACGCACTTTTGAAAATTATTCGCGCCATGTGGCCGCAATGGTACTTCATTTTGGTGCTTTACCAACCGAATTACATCCCGAACAAGTTAAAGATTATCTCTTTGAACTGCAACAACGTTCCAATTCACCTTCGCAATCGTATTTTAAACACACTGTTTACGGACTTCGATTTCTTTTAAAAACAGAGAATTTACCTTACGATTATCTTCATTTACCATCGATTCCTAAAGAAAAGAAACTTCCTGTAATTCTGAGTAGGGAAGAGATATGGAAGATGCTTCAACATGCCGATTTGCTCAAACATCGCATTTTAATTGGATTGATTTATAGTTGCGGACTACGTTGTATGGAAGTTCGAAATATTGAATTAAAGCATCTGGATTTTGATAGAAAACTACTTCATATTGTTCAAAGTAAATGCAAAAAAGATCGTTATGTTCCCTTATCAGATCATATCATTCGGGGTGTAAAAAGGTATATTTCAGCCGAACATCCTACCACATTTTTATTTACAGGCAACACCAAAGACGCCAAAGGTTTTGATTCTCGTTACAGTCAGCGTGGCGTACAATGGGCGATTCAATCGGTTTGTAAAAAAGCAGGCATTTTAAAAGATGTACATACGCATACATTGCGCCACAGCTATGCTACGCATTTGCTCGAAGATGGTGTAAATATTCTTCAAGTTCAGAAACTGCTGGGTCATGAACGCGTGGAGACGACGATGGAATATTTGCATGTTTGCCAGCTCGAAAACCAAAAAGTACACAGTCCAATTGATACCGTTTTTGCTTTATGCAGCCGCAGTGGGAAGTAGCCGATGTGCTGAGAAAAGTCGATTTGTCCAACCAAAACTTTACCGTTCATCAAGAAAAAACGTTAAGAGCATTGACTTTGTGCCGAACTGCTGCTTTGGGCGGACATGTAGATGCTTGTGATGCTTGTGGCAACATTAGTATTAGTTACAACAGTTGTCGCAATAGGCATTGCCCGAAATGTCAAGGTCATAAACGTGAAGAATGGATTCAGGCACGTGAGCAGGATTTGTTGCCTTGTTCGTACTATCATTTGGTTTTTACCCTTCCAGATTCGCTTAATGGATTAGCGATTGCACATCCAAAAATCGTTTATAAAATCTTGTTTGATTCTGTTTGGTCGACATTAAATCAATTCGGAAAAACGGAAGGTTTGCAACTAGGAATGATTGCGATTTTACATACCTGGGGACAAAATTTAAGTTTACATCCACATTTACACTGCATTATTCCTGGTGGTGGAATTGATGCCAACGGTAAATGGAAACGCAAGATAAAAACCGATAAATACTTATTTGCAGTAAAAGCGTTAAGCAAGGTTTTTCGAGCAAAATTTGTTGCCTTGTTACGTAAAGAAAAGCTTGCCGATGCTCATGTTTTGCAAAGTTTATTTGATAAAAATTGGGTGGTTTATGCCAAACGCCCATTTGGAGGTCCCAAACAAGTAATCGAATATTTAGGAAGATACACCCATAAAGTTGCCATCAGCAATCATCGGATTAAAAATGTAACAAATCAAGAAGTTACCATTGCTTATAAAGATTATAAAGACGCAAGTAAAACTAAGCAACTCACCTTAAAAAACGAAGAGTTTACAAGGCGTTTTAGTCTTCATATTTTACCCAAACGTTTTGTAAGAATCAGGCATTACGGTATTTTAAGTAGCAGTTGGAAACGTGGCAAACTGCAACAATTACAACAAGATTTAAATATATCATTCGACCTGAAATCGAAACCAAAACGCAACTTAAAAAATGTTATTGTTGTAAAGTTGGAAATCTGGTTACGTTACATGTCTTTGGGCAACGAGGTCCGCCAAAAGCATATCTTATCGAGAATACACTTGCCTATGTGAATTAGTTTTTACGGGTAAGGGAACTTGTATTTAATTGCGTCGGTAAATCGAAAAATAACAATAAGACAGCACAAGTTCAACCATAAAAAAAGCAGTAATCGTAAAATTACTGCTCGTATATCTTAAAGCTACACTTCGAAAACTCCATAATACGTATTAAGCTTCCTGCGGTTCCGTTCAACGGGCTTTCATCTCGTGCCCTCCGGGCAAGACGAAAGCTTAGTTATTGTGGGCTGGGTTTCTTCGTCAGTCTAAGCTTAATTTATTATGAAGCTGTTTTGTAAACAAAGGCAACCTGTCCAAATTCATTTACAGAACTTTGACAGGCTGCCATTTTATAATAATTGTGGTATGTTTATTTAACCGCTAAAACGTCCAATTTCTCAATAGATGGTGCAGTAGCCAACAATTCAGGTGCATTTTCCATTAACGCCTTTGCAATCTTACCACCAAGATGTGCTTCTCTGCCTTCTTCATCTGAAAAAGTGTCAAAAATGCCAAATGTAGAAGCGTCAATACGGAACGCATACCACGTAACAGTACCTGCTTCTTCATTAGCGAGTGGCAATGCACTTGTGATAAAGGCTTCAACATCTTTTTCTTTTCCTGCTTTAGCTTCTAGTCGAACTAATAATCCTAATTTTTTCATGTCTTTTTATTTTTAAATTAAACCAATTTTGTTTTAACAAATGTAGCACCTTTAAACTTGTGGTGCTTTTTTATTTAGTTCAAAAACTTATGAAAAAAGGTCAAGTTTTCATCATGTTTTTTGGACTGTAACCAAATTCGTTTTTAAAGGCTGTGCTAAAATTTGATAAGCTGTCATATGGACTTGCAACAAAAAGTCGGACAATTTTTTTAAGACCTATGCTACACTTTTAATTTTATAAAATTCTAGTTCCATTTCTTTAGGTGTTTTATATCCCAAAGAAGAATGCAGACGTTTTCTATTA
>JASCOE010000025.1 GCA_029959285.1 Flavobacteriaceae bacterium PS02337 | reverse complement strand
TAACCACTACTGTAAATGGAGTTGCAGCAACAGCAGTCGATATTATCAACAGTAATATTTTGTCTACGACAGGCAATACTTTGACTTCAACAATCAATGGAGAGGCAAGCAACGCAATTGATTTAACAGCAGCCATTGCAGCAGGTACTACCAATACTTTAGGCTTGTCAGGTAATACTTTAAGTTCTAATGTTAATGGCATAACAGCAACATCAAATGCGGTAAGCGGAGTTTCGAATGCCTCAACGGTAAATACTTCAACGGTAACGGTAAATGGAGTAAGCAGTACAGGAGCTCCAATTATTAACAGCAATGCTACTTCGTTGACAGGAGCGAGTCTGACTACAACGGTAAACGGTGTGGCTAGTACGGCACTGGATTTAACACCGGCGATTAAAGCCAACGAAACGGTAACGGTTTTGACTCCAGTAGTAACTACCGGGAACATAATTGCAACTTACACTAATGAAGCAGGTGGAACTCCCGTTACGATCAAAGAAAGCGTAACTTCATTAAAAGATGTTGTGACATCTGCGACAGACTTATTTGGGCAATTGATAGATGTACATACATTGACTTATACCGATGAAACCAATACGCCAAATCCAGTTAATATGTCTGTCTTAGTAAAAGAGGTAGAAACCTTGACCTCATTAAGTTATGATGGTGCAGCACAAGCCTTAATTTATAAGGATGAAGACGGAATTGAGACCAATTTTAAAATGGTTGATTTAATTGGAGCCTCTGAAACTTTAACGAATCTGACTGTTAATTCCACCACTGCAACATTAGATTATACAGATGAAAATAAAGTCTTAACTAAGCTTGATTTAAGTCCGGCAATAAAAGAACCTTGGTTCAGCACCTCCACAAATATTGGCGCTACCTTAAATACCGAGAGCATTTACAGCAACGGCTGGGTAGGAATTGGTTTCACATCACCCTCAGCGGCTTTGAATGAAAAATTAAGAGTAAACGGTGCAATCACAACGACAAACAGCTACTATGCAGATTACGTTTTTGAAGATTATTTTAAGGGATTCTCGAATATTAAAGCGGACTATAAGTTCAAAAGTTTATCAGAGGTAGAAAATTTCATCAAAATTAATAAACACCTTCCAGGTATAACACCGATAGATAAACTTTTAAAAACAAAAGAAGGCTACAGTTTTAATATATCCGAATTGTCCATTCAGTTGTTAGAAAAAACAGAAGAAATTTATTTGCATATCATTGAGCAGAATAAAGAAATTGAAGCAAGGGATAAAGAAATTAAGGAACTCAAAGAGGCTACAAAATTAATGAATTCACGTCTTGAAAAACTTGAAAAATTATTAGAGGCAAAAGTGAACTAAGTTTATTTAATTATAAAATTACAAGTATCGATTTACATCAGTATAGACATAAAACAGTAGTATTATGAAAATAGAAACATATAAAATATTAAAAAAGTCACTTTCAGTATTTTTAATTTTAATTAGCCTTGGTTCTCTTTCTGCTCAGGTAAACAATACTAAAATAAAAGATGGGACGGTAAGTAGCGGAGCAGAAAATGCAAGTCCAGGTTCCATATTTGAATTAGAAAGTAATAATAAAGGGATGCTGACACCCCGAATGACAACTGCACAAAGGGATCTTATTGCAGTCGCAAATTTAACAGAGGGACTGTTGATTTTTAATACTACTTCAGGATGTTTTGAGTATTGGAGCTCCATACAAAATATTTGGCTGAGTATCTGTGGTACGCTGCCACCTGCAGTTTTTGAAATTTCTTCAGCACAATGTAGTTTGATAAAGCCTTTTGGTACTTATCAGCAGGGAAGTGGGTTAACAGCAGCTAATTATCTGAGTATTCCAGTTACAGTAACCCATCCGGGAGTTTATTCGGTTTCTGCCACCACAATCAATGGTTATTATTTTGGCACTAGCGGAACTTTTCCCAGTGCAGGAACTTATACATTAAACCTGCCTGGTACGGGAACACCTAATAATGGATATGTTTTACCAACCCCAGGCGATGTTGTAAGCATAATGTTGAATGGTAGAACAAGTACTTGTGCTCCAAATGTATTTGTTTCGAAAGCCAATGTAGATTTTGTAGTAAACTGTGGAATAATAAATCCGTTAGGAAATTATTATATCGGTATTCCTTTGACAACTTCGAATAAATTAACTATAAGTGTCAGCCCTACTGTTGTAGGTTTCTGGAGTATGAACACCAATACGATAAATGGTTATTCTTTTAGCGGAACTGGAACCTTTACCACTTTGGATCCCAATCAAACAATTGAATTATTGGGAACAGGAACTCCTCTTGCATCTGGAACAAATAGTTTTAATCTGGTATCAAATGCAACAACAACAGCAACGGGTTCCTGTTCAGGAATTTCGGTTGCAATAGCACCAGTAACTTATACAATTGACTGTACAGGAGCTGCGCAAAATGGAAGTTATATGCAGGACGTTGTATTAAATTCGTCCAATACTATTACATTACCAATAAATGTTACTGCGACAGGACAGACTACTATTACAACAACTGCTTCCAACGGAATAAGTTTTACTTCGGGATTAATAAACCTTACCTCTTTAGGAGTTCAGAATATAATATTAACAGGATCGGGAACGCCAACAGCTTCAGGTACAACAACATTGACCGTATCTGGGATTCCAGGTGCAGCTTCAGTTTGCAGCTTAAATATCAATATTGCACCACAGCCGGTGAGCTATACAACTAATTGTGCAGGAATTACCACCAGCGGAAGCTATGCACCAGATATCGCGATGACGGCGGCTAATACCATAACCATACCGGTAAACGTAACTTATGTTGGGAATTATAGTGTTACAACCAATACAGTCAATGGGGTAAGTTTTTCGTCCGCCGGCACTTTTACTGCAACAGGAGCGCAGAATGTTGTGCTTACAGCAAGTGGCATTCCAACTTCCGGAGGGACATTCTCTTATGGGGTTACAGCAAATAGTACCAATGGTGCCGCAGTATGTAACAAAAGTATAACTTTTGTTTACAGAGCAATGAAAATTCTGGGATTAGGAACGGGAGCCTACCAGCCAGCTACTGCCAGTACAGCGGAATCTTCTCGCGCAATTTTAGCCTCAACAGCAAATTTTGGGATTACGGGAACGGTAAATATTCAAAGTTTAACGATTGTAAATGGAGATTACAGTGTTGGAAGTGTTTTAAAGAATTTAATCAATACCAATAATATTGATATTATAGTAATTGGATATAATTATGTGGCAGATGCTGCATCGATTTCAGTTTTGAATGATTTTGTCAAGAATAAAAAAGGAGTATTGATTCATTCGCAAGAATTTGATGAAATAAGTACAGGTAATTTGATCAATAGTATTTGCGGATCGACCTCAGCTGTAGCATCAATATTGGGAACGACTTACACAAATCCAATTTTAAATATTTCAGATCCAGTACTTAATGGACCATTTGGATTAATAGGTGGATTTAGTGCAGGGAGTGATGTCAACAATTCTTATTACATAACAGGTCTACCTTCAAATGTGACCGCACTGTCAACTCAGAATGGAAATGCAGGCAGAACATTTGCCTTTAAACACAATACATTAGGGTATTTTTTCATAGGAGATTCGGGATGGACAGCAGGTAGCGCCTCAAATACATCTACTACAATTTGGCCAGCCTTGATTTCATCAACTGGTATACCTATGTCAAAAAGTTATGATGGAGGAATTACAGTGTATAATAGTACAATGTATGCAAACACAATTGCCTGGGCAATTAAATATGTACAGCAGAATACCAACATGGCATATTCTATTCCTTAAAGTACTAAGATGTAAAAACGTTAATTCTAAAGTTTGTAACACGTTGATTTAATTTTTAAAAAATCAACAAATATGTGTTAAAAAAAATTAAAATAGAAAAGGCTATGGTTAGAAATTATGCAATGTTAATTACGGTACTAACAGTTTTTGTCTGCCCATTGAATGCGCAGACAATAAATACAGGCGATTTAACCGTTATGACTGGCACACAGTTTTCTACCGTAAAGAATTTTAATAATTTATTTACGGGAAATGTGGTAAATGATGGCGAGTTTTTTGTTTATGCCGACTTTAACAATGACGGACTCTTCACATTTAGCCCTACTATTCATTCTGGAATAATAAGGTTCAAAGGAAACAATGGAGCACAGATTATTTCTGGTTTAGTAAGTGAATTTTATAATGTCAAATTTGAGAATAGCTCCATTCAGCCAGCTTTCAATCTGCTTGGTAGGATAAATGTTTACGGTATATCGGAATTCAACAGCGGAATTGTCGATAATAGCAGTAGTGGAACCTTCTCTTTTGAAGAGGGTTCCAGTCACACAAATACCAGCAATAATAGTTTTGTGGACGGATATGTAGTTATAAATGCCAATGCAGAATTTCAATTTCCAATTGGGAACCAAGGGTTCTCCAGGCCTAGTGCCATTGGAGAGAAAGGGCAGGGACTTATCTTGTCTAAAAGCATTTATATGCTGCAGAATTCAAATAATTTATATCCTCATAGCGCAAAAGAAACAAATATTACACTAATAGATGATGCTGAATACTGGCGGGTAGAAAATCCAGCAGGACATTTGAACACAGCACTCACATTATCTTGGAATGAAGATACCACTCCTGATGCTATAAGTAATGGTAGTGCTGATAATTCCATCGCGATTGTAAGATGGGATCAAGTCCTAAGTAAATGGGAAGTTTATACAACAGCGGTTGATCCAATTAATAAAACTGCTACAGCAGCTGTTGGAGATGACGGTGTTTTTACATTAGCAAGGGGCATTACTGAAATACCCGATAATATTATTGTTTATAACGGTTTTTCTCCAAATGATGATGGCAAAAACGACTACTTTTTTATTGATGGACTGACTGACTTTCCTGAAAACATAGTGGAAATATACAACAGATGGGGAGTAAAAGTATTTGAAACATCTTCATACGGTGTTAATGGGAATTGGTTTAAAGGAATTTCTGAGGGTAGAATGACCATAAATAAAGGAGAAAAATTACCTGTAGGCACGTACTTTTATTTATTGACCTACAAAGCAGTAAACGGATCCAGAAAAGAAAAGGCAGGCTATGTGTACATCAATTAATATTCCGGTAATCATTTGATTTCAGGCAAATAGTCTGAAATCAAAAAAAAAAAATTTCAAATGAAAAAAATAATACTACTAATACTACTGCTTTTTGTGTTTTTGCCCTCTTTTGGGCAACAGGACTCCCAGTATACCCAGTATATGTACAATACGATGGATATAAATCCAGGATATACAGCAACAAGAGGTGTTGCCAGTATACTTGGAATGTATAGGAGACAGTGGGTAGGACTTGATGGAGCGCCAAAAACGGGAAGTTTTTCAGCTCAGACGCCTATAAGCCGCAAAGGGCAGGGTTTGGGAATTGTAATTGTAAATGATCAGATAGGACCATCACAAGAAACGATTGCGAAGGTAAATTATTCCTATCCAGTCAAAATATCGGAGGATGTTAAACTTTCTTTCGGAGTTAGTGTTTCGGCAAATTTCATAGATATTAATTTTAATAAGTTGAGAATCAATGACGACAATGACAATCAGCTTACGGGTACAATTAATAATTTTTCACCTAATATTGGAGCGGGGGGGTATTTTTATTCCAATAAATGGTATGCTGGATTATCGGTACCAAATTTTTTGGAAACAAAATTTTATGATGATGTTAAAACTTCTTTAGTCAGTGAAAAAATGCATTTCTATATGATAGGAGGTTATGTTTTTGAGTTGTCCTACCTTTTAAAGTTTAAGCCTGCCTTTATGCTGAAAGCTGTAAACGGATCGCCATTGTCAGTGGATTTGTCTGCTAATTTCCTTTTTAATGATAAGTTGACACTTGGAGCTGCTTACAGGCTAAATGCTGCGGTAAGTTGTATGGCGGGATTTCAGGTCTCAGATGCAATAAATATAGGATATGCTTATGATTTTGATACCCAGAAATTAGGAAGATACAATTCAGGATCACACGAGTTTTTTATCAGGTTTAACCTATTCTCTTCGTCCAGAGACAGAATGATTACACCAAGATTCTTTTAATAATCATAAATTAAATTAGAGATGAAATTAAAAAAAACGAAACTTCTTTTTGTTATCTTCTTTACTGCCCATTTTGGTTATTGCCAAATACAAGATAAAGATCTCCAAAAAGCAAATCAGGCCTATGAACGGCTTTCATTTGTAAAAGCGGGTAAATTATATCAAAGGATTGTAAATAAGGGATATACGACAGCGATTGTTCTTGCCAGGCTTGGAGACTGCTATTATTTTAATTCAGATTATGCCAGTGCTTCCTTATGGTATGCTAAATTGATGATGGCTGAAAAAAACACTATTGATGCCGATTATGATTATCGATATGCCCAGACATTGAGATCTTTAAAAAAGTACGAGCAGGCTGCTGTTGTCTTAAAAAAATACTATTTAAAAGCTGGTAAATTGGATCAAAGTGAAAGCTGGAGACCCGAGAATTACAGTAAAGAAATAAAAGATCAATCCGGAAGATATGATTTAAAAGAACTCGGGGTCAATTCATCTTTTTCTGATTTTGGATCTGCCTTTTATGGTAAAGATAAATTGTTATATGCATCGGCAAGGGAGACGGGGGTAATTATAAAACGAAAACACAGCTGGAATGACAGGGCTTTTCTTAAAATTTATTCGGCAACCATTACTGCTGAGGGCGATCTTGTAACTCCAGTACTTCTGGAAGGGAATATCAATTCAAAGTACCATCAAAGTACACCGATACTGACTAAAGACGGGAAAACAATGTATTTTACAAGAAGTAACTACTCAAAAGGTAAGATAGGGAGAGATAAAAAACAGGGCATTAACTATTTGAAAATATATAAAGCTCAAAATATTGACGGGCAGTGGAAAAATATCGTGGAATTACCCTATCCGATAAACAGTGATGGTTTTTCTTCAGGTCATCCAGCTTTAAGTCCTGATGATAAAGAGTTGTATTTTGTATCGGACCGCAATAACAAAATGGGTAATTCGGATTTGTATGTAGTTGGAATTAATAATAAGGGCGGACTGGAAAATAATTTGAAACCTTTGGGACAAGAAATTAATACTCCTGGTCGCGAAAGCTTTCCATATGTAGATGGCTCAGGAATTTTGTATTTTTCTTCTGATGGACATCCTGGATTGGGCGGACTTGATGTTTTTGCGGCAGTTAAAGATCAAAATGGAATTTATAATCTGGTTAATTTAGGGGAAGAAATTAATTCTGCTGCAGACGATTTCTGCTATATAATAGATAAAGATTCTAATAGAGGATATTTCACTTCTAATCGATCTGGGAATGATGATTTGTATGGGTTTATTCAAAAAAAGCCCATCAAGTTTCCTTTTACTATTAATCCAATTGTTTTTGGTACAGTTAAAGACAGTATACTAAAATCGTTTGTTGCAGATGTTATGATAGAGATTTATGATGCTAATAATAAAAAGGAAGGAGTCTATTACACAGACAGCAAAGGAGAGTATAACATACCTCTGGATGCTTACAAAAATTACGTTCTGGTCTTTAAAAAGAGAGGACTAATTGAGAAAATTATAAGAATAGCCTGCTTGAAACCTTTGGAAAAAAGCGAACAGTCACCTGTGCTGTATAACGAAATGCAGTTGATTACAGACAATAAAGTAATACAATTGAATGAAGGCGATGATTTGACGAGAAAATTAAAATTAGATCCAATTTATTTTGATTATCAAGGTGCACAAATTCGAAAATCTTCAAAAGCAGAATTAAATAAAATCATTGCATTTTTAAAAGAAAGACCTAGTATTTGCATAAAGGTTAATTCCTATACAGACAGCCGTGGAAGAGATGATTTTAATAAGAAACTATCCATAAAAAGAGCCAAAGCAACTGTGGATTACATTATAAATTCAGGGATAGCCGCTGATAGAATTACAGGGGAAGGTTTTGGCGAATCTCATTTAATCAATCGCTGTGCAAATGGAATTTATTGTACAGAAAAAGAACATGAACTCAACAGACGTTCAGAATTTATTATTCTTTTAAAAAACAATATCAAAGAACATTAATGATCAGAAAATAAATGAGTTAAAATTACTGATGTAAGACTAAGAGGAAATTTTTCCCTGATTAAAAAATAAAAAATAATAATTAAGAAGTTATACTATTTAGTACTGACAGCAACTGGTGTCTTTAAAAGCACATGGCAAAACTTTGGGGAGTATTTGCTATCTGGCTGCAGGATTTTCTTCAAGAGTGGTCATGATCAAATCAGAATTTTTTATCTCAATAAATTCTGCAAAACATCCAGCTGTCGGGCTAAATTAAATGGTAAATATATTTGTTTGTAAAGATTAGAGGTTAAAAGAATTGAAAAAGCAGGAACCAGGCTTTGCTGCATCTTTCTTAACTGTAATATTTACCTGATTCAATTGATCTAAAAAGACTAGATTAATTTGGCAATATCAAAACTACAAAGGAATATACTGTCTATCTAAAATATAAATTTCAATAAAGAAATACCACAAGTTGAGAAAGTTAAAATCTAAACACAGGAAAGCAATTCACTATGCTTTGCTAGGAACCGTAATTTTTCTGGAAGTTGCAGTGGCTATAACCTGGTATAATGAAACGAAAAAAGAAACTGAACTTTCAAAAGTTTATAGTTCTTTTAATTCAATAAATAATATAGTAAACCTTACCAACAAATTCAATCATTCCTTTATTGAATCTCAGGAATATTTTAATAATTATATCATTTCTAAAGACGAAGTTTCTTTAGAAAAATATGCTAAATCTTTATCACAGGTAAAAAAGCTTACAAAAAACTTAAGTACATCTATTCAGCACAATAAGGATTTTAGAAGTGTATTAACTGAGAAAGAAAAATCTGAAGCAGCTGTTGCAGCCTTACAATTGGCTATTGATTCTATAATTACATTACAAAGCAATCCAAATAATAGCAAGGCAATAAAAAATTTTAAATTTCAAAAGTTCGAATTAAAAAATACCCTGGACAGTCTCAAAACAGATTCGTATATAATGGTCGATAGCGTATCAAAAAAAGGTTTTTTTTCCAGATTAGGTAATGCTATTTCAGGTAAAATAGAGATACAAAAAGAGCAATTAAATACCATTGTAACTATGAAATTTAAAGACAAGGTTACAATCGGAAACGTAGAAGAACAAATGAAAAATTTACTTCAAACTACTAATAAATATTATTCTGACGAATTTAATCATTTAAAAAAATCATTTGTTAGTTTACGAAATCAAGATTTAAAACTTATTGCGCTTAACAATGAATTGCTGAATTTAAGCCGTGTTATACTGCCTGAATATGATATGACATTCAATAGACTTCAGGGAGGATCTCAAAAAAAACTACAGGATCACATCAGTTCAGGTATTAAAGTAAGAAACTATAGCATTCTTATGTTGGTTTTATTAATGTTTATCATTTCACTCATTCTTTTCAATTTTACAAGAATGGCTTTTGAATATGAAAAAAAGCTAACGAAAGCAAAGGAGCAAATTCGTCAGAGTTTAGATTTTAAGAATAAAATAATGGGAATGATTAGTCATGAAATTAGATCTCCTCTTAATATAATTTCTATTTACAGTAAAAAAGTTAGTTCAACAATTGTGGACGAAGAAATAAAAGATACTTTTAAATCAATTCAGTTTACAACCAATTCACTTGTATTATTATCTAATCAAATTTTGGAATATTCGAAAGATGAAAATTACCAGCCTAAACTCAAATGCGTTAATTTTAATCTAAAAACTGAAATCTATCAAGTTGTTTCTTCAATGGCTTCTCTGGTGGAATCTAAGGGGAATAATATTGAAATAAGTTCTAATCTAAATGAAGATTGTGAAGTGTACTCAGATGCAACAAAAATTCATCAACTTTTATATAACATTATTGGAAATGCTAATAAGTTTACAAATAACGGGATTATTGAAGTTTTTATCAATCTAGAAGACTTATCTGATTTTGAGCGAAATCTGCAAATTGAAGTTCATGATAACGGATCCGGAATTTCAGAAAATGATCTGAAAAGAATTTTTGAATCTTATTATCAGGGTACTTCTATAAAAAAAATTAATGATTTAGGTGTAGGACTCGGATTAAGTCTCTGTAAAGAAATAATTGAATTATTTGACGGAGAAATTAAAGTCGAAAGTAAACAAGGAAATGGTACAACTGTAGCATTTAACCTGATATTAAGTCAAATTTAAAAAAAACATAGCAGTCAATTTACTATGTGATAGTGAAATTCAAAAAAAAACAAATTAACTGTTACACGAATGAAATCATCAAATACTTATAATTTTTTAATTGCAGACGACCACAGCGTATTACGTCAGGGAGTTTCTCTTATTATCAAAGATTTATTTTTGAATGCCAAAATTTTTCAGTCTGGAAATTTTAAAGATACTTTTAAAACACTTCGGGAAACCAAGATTGATTTATTGATTTTAGACGTTAATTTTCCGGAGGGGAACAGTTTAAATATTTTACCCGAAATTAAAATCATTCAGCCCGGAATTAAAATTTTAATATTTTCTGGCTATGACGAAAATATTTATGCAATGCGATATTTAAATGCCGGAGCTTCGGGTTATTTAAGTAAAGAAAGCAAAGAAGAGGAAATGAAAACTGCGATTAATTCCATGATGTTATCGGGAAAATTTATTACTCCAGGCATAAGAGACAAGATATTGGATTCCTATATTTCAAAAAAAACTTTAAATCCTTTGGATCTTTTATCGAACAGGGAAATTGAAGTAGCACGTTTATTAATAAAAGGTTATGGTAATCTTGAAATACTCGAATTACTGAAAATAAAAAAAACAACGGTAAGCACTTATAAATTTAGAATTTTTGAAAAGCTACAGATCGACAATCTGGCAAGTTTAATTGAGCTTTTTAATCTTTACTCAGAAGATAAATCCTAGCCTTACTGCAAGTCCAAGTTAATTTTTTTCTTTTTTATATTATTATTATTATTATTAGTTAAAAAGTGGGAGTTTTAAAACCCCACTTTTTTTGTTATTAATTCAAATAAGAATTGAGAGGCTGTAGAAATCATTCTACAAAACACTTCTCAATTGTTCTATAAAGCATTGACTTTGCTATAGATAACTTTACATAGTGCTATTTTTTGTTATGAAACAGACGAAATTTTGTAAAAGTCTTTGGGTTCTCTGTAATTATTAAAATATTAAAAGAAATGGAAAAAGATAAAGTAATATTATTTGATCCCAAAAAGAAATTTTTCAAATTCTTGAAATACGGTTTTAGGAGGTATTTCACCTTCGATGTATATTCAGATCTGAATCATTTTGAAGCTATAATGAACAATTATTCCCGAGTCGTATTTGTAATTTATTCAGAAAACATTCTGAATGATTTCATTAGAATTTCACAAAAAGGAGTTCCCATAATGGTTTTCACTTCTGAACCTGAAATTTTTGAACAGCTCAAAGAAATCAATAAAGTTTATTTGTTTGATATATCAAAAGTAAAATCAGAAATGTTGAGCGAACTCAAGAGTCATTTTCATTTGATGTCTTAATTCTTTAATAATCCCAATACAGAAGAATTGATATAAGAAAACTAAATGCTACCTTAAAATTGAATGGATAGTCCTAAATATATAAAGTAAAATGGAAAAATTTATAATAAATAAAAATTCAAATTGCGAGTTTCAATTTGAATTTAGAGATAAAAAAGGACATATTATCTTGAGCAGTGGCGGATATACCCGAAAATTAATGTGTCTCAAGGGAATTGAATCTGTGAAACGAAATTCTCAGGATAATCTAAAGTTTTTTAGAAAAACAAATTCTAACAATGAAGTCTATTATAAATTGAAAGCTTTTAACGGTAAAATGATCGGCATAAGTAAACTATTTAAAACTAAAGAATCAAGGGAAAAAAGCATTGAGTCTTTAAAAATAAAAGCTCCTTTGGCACCCATCGAAGACCATTGTAAGGAGTCCATAAAAATGATTTTTAGTCCATCATTAAATATTGCTATTTAAAATTATTATCAATTTATTACTAAAAAAGCTAATTCAAATTTGAATTAGCTTTTTTAGTTTTTTCACAAAAATATATACGTTTTCTTTTTTTTAATTAGAGGTAAAATAACTTGGTCACTTAATATTATCGGTTAAATATCAATTTTTCACCTTGTTTTTTTTATTCTTAAAAATTTATTTTTTATACTTTTTGCTGACTCTCATTTTTACTGCTCATTTTTTTTATGAATCATTGTAATTTAATTTTGCGGAAATTTTAAACACAAGAAAAATGAAAAAAGTTATGCTTACTTTAGTTTTTGCTGCGGCAATTACAACTATAAGTGCTCAAAACAAAAAAGAAAACAACAACATTTTAGATTATAATAAATGGTCTATTGAATTAGGTGGCGGATTTAATAAGCCGCAACGTCCAATGTCAGCAAATTATTTTACTTCTACACCAAGTCCATATGTTGTAGATTTAGGTGTTCGATATATGTTTAATAATAAATTTGGTTTAAAAGCAGATTTTGGATTCAATAGTTTTAAAGGAAAAAATAATTCTCTTGATTTGGATACAAAATATTACCGTGCAGACCTTCAGGCTGTAGCTAACTTAGGCAGGATAATGAATTTCGAAACCTGGACAAAAACTATTGGTTTATTAGGTCATGCCGGTTTTGGTTTAGCACAATTAGAAGATCAGAATTCTGTTTTAAAAGACAGAATGGGAAATTTTATTGCAGGTGTAACTGGTCAGATAAAATTATCAGACAGATTGGTTTTAACAGGCGATTTTACCACAATTTTAAATACTAACCAAAATATAGCTTTTGATGCTGCGAGTAATGTAACTACAAGAGGTTTTGGAGGAATTCTTTTTAACGGAACTGTTGGTTTAACTGTTTATTTGGGTAAAAATGAAAAACATGCAGATTGGATTTCCTATAATGATAACGGAAGCGAAATTGATGCATTGAAAAAAAGAATTACTGATATAGAAACATAAATGTTAGATACTGATAAAGATGGTGTAGCAGATTATTTAGATGAAGAACCAAACACAATTTCAGGTGTGATGGTAAACACTAAAGGGAAATCAATCGATTTAAATAATAATAATGTTCTGGATGAATTAGAAAGTTATTTAGTTAAAACTTATGGTAAAGATCAAAACAAAGTATCTCCTGATGACAATGAGTTAATTAAAAACTTAATAAACGGTGGTTATGTATGTACTTATTTTGATTATAATAAAATTACACCAACAAATGTTTCAACACAAGGTGTCGATTTTATTCTGAATTATTTAAGAAAAAATTCTTCTTCATCAGTTGATATTATTGGTCATGCCGATGAATTAGGAAGATCTAAATACAATGATACACTGTCTAATAACAGAGCAGTTAGTGTAAAAAACATACTGATAAAAGCAGGTATTAACGATTCTAGACTCAATGTTATTGGAGAAGGCGAAGACACATCAGTTGAAAAAAAATCAGATGCAGCTAGAAAATTAGTACGAAAAGTCACTTTCAGAGTGAAATAAAGATTGTTTTTTTCTTAACAACAGGTCTAAATGTTGATTAATGATCAGTTTCTATAGATATTTATATGCTTCGTATAACAAAAAAAAATATAAGGCATAGAAAAGAGTGAGAGAAATTCATAGAGTAGGACAATCTTTGTGGAGAAATGATGACTAATATCTAATAAGTGGCATATCGGAGCGTATAAATTATTTTAAAATTTAACAATAATTTAAAAAAAATACGTGCCCTGAATTTCAGAAAATTAAATCTATTTATTAGCGAAACTTAAAAGTGTAACTATGGATGAAATTATAAAGTTAAAAATTAAAAAACATATCGATAACACTAAAGAACTTGATGTAATAAAATTCAAAGGACAATTAATTTCTAAAGGTTAAACAGAAATAATTCATTTTATTGAGGAAGATGATCATTTTTATATAAACTCTTTTACCATTACAACAAAAACATAAGATATAGTCCAAACATATATTCTGGACTTTATAAAGAATAAAAACCTTGGTGATATTATTTACTTCATTCTAATAAAATCACAAAATAAATATTTTAAATGTATATGCGTTAGTAGATTTAATACAGTTTTAATTTATAATTTGGATTAGTTTAATTTATAACTATTAAGTCTGAAAAGAGTTGTTTTAAGGAACAGCTCTTTTTTTTTGTAAAATTAGAAAGTTAAAATAAAGACGAATGTGTTAACATCCTATCTGATTTATATAGTAGGAATTTACGAGACTAAAATACATACTGGCTAAATATATCAGTAATACTTGTTAAGATTAGAATAAGAACTTGAAAGATTTCAAAAGGCGTACTACATCGAAAGGTTAGAAAGATTATTTCTTTTATAAAAATCTAAAAATAGCCTTATAAAATTCTATGGCGGAAGGTAGTTTTTAGTTGTAGTACTAATATTAAAGAAGACAATAAATCCTTAATCTAATCATTATCAAAATGTAGATTTCCTTTCATTGATAGATAACGTAGCTATTATCAGAAAGTTAAGTTAGTAATAGTTACTAAAGTAAAAAATCATCTTTTTTTTAGATTTTTTTTTGTAATTCTTAATTATTATTCCTTTAAAATTTTACAAAAACAGTATTTTCAGTTTTCTGTTAATTGCAAAAAAGGGAGTTTTTGAACATTAAAAAATAGTAAATAAAAAGTTGTAGAACATTGTTTTGTTTTGCTGTAGAAAGGTTTCTATAGGAATGAATTTTATGTTCTACATTTTTTTTGTTCTGTTGGAATTATTTTTGTAGTAACAAAATTATGAATGAATTATCACGATTAAAAATGAAAATATTGACTTGTATTTCTGTGCTTTATTTCTTGTTTTTTTACCGTTCCGGTTCATACTTAATCGCTTTTGGGTGGAATTGAAATTGGAAATAAAGAAATAGAAACATCAGTAATTGATTTTCAAAATGTAAGGAAAAAGATATTTAAAGTAAAATAAAAATAGACTAAAAATACAGAAATATCTCTATAGATATAAAACAAGGGAAACTTAACTGGAAAAGAAATAGATACTTTAGCTGTTATCCTTTAAAAAACTATTAAAAATGTGTTACATATTTCCAAATATTTAAATTTTAAAAAGCTACATAAAAAAGAGTTTTTAGTTTTTTGGAAGAACTACATATTTACGATTCATTTTTTTTATATCAAGATTTTAGTTTTTACATATAGTTTTACGTATTTATTATTGTTGTTTCAGATGGCCTATTTGTCGTGTTTTTAGTAGGTATGACATAGATTTGGGGTCGAGTTGGCTGTCTGAGCAACATTAAATTTTAAATTATTTTATTTTTTAAATCGCTTTGTTTTAAATGTAATTTATAATTTCTAAATTTATTAGTTACTTTTTATGTGACTATCCCATAAAGTTAATAATACAGTTTCAATGAGTAAAAAAAGACTCGGGGATAATAGATTTAAAATTTCAACACTCTTGTGAAGAAGCTTTAATTATCTAAATGCTGTATTCCCTTTATATAAGACCTTTGCAGATGTTACGCCGTATGAGAATATTCCAGCAGATAATGTTACAACTGATTACGGTGCTACTCTGGGCAGAGTATTGTTTTATGATAAAAATTTAAGTGCACTGCCCCCAAAAAGTTAGACACTATTTGGGGCATTTTTATGTTTATAAAACAGGTATTTATACGGTGCTCTTTAACTATTAAAAAAAATATTTTGCACTTTGCTAATAATTCAAATTATAGAAAACCTTAAACTAAAACAAGTTACCAAAACTCAGAAATAATGACTGACACCAATTCTTTACCTTACTATCCAAGATTTATTTTCAACTTTAACGATGACAAATGTTTTTCTACAGGTGACCTAGATGAGTTTCAATATATAAAAGAACATAAACAGGATTATAAAATTTCTAGATTTGTTCCTGGACAAAAAGTTGACGTTACTTTTGTAAATGAAAATGATGAATCGGAAGTTGGAACTTATTTAGTCAATAGAATTGAAATACCCCAAATTAAGTATGATTTGGACGAGCCAACATATGGTTTAAATATGAATGATTGTACATGTATTTTTGGAAAAGATAAAAAATGGATTATGGAAATTTATGTGTATTTCGATTTAGTACAATAATAAATACTAAGCCTAACTTATTTTTGATTTCAAATATATATCGTTCTATAATTTTAAAGATGTCCAGACTGGCATCTTTTTTTATGTCAAATTGAAACCTAAAAACAGGTGTTTATACGCTAATGTTTTGACTTTTAAATATTTATATTGCATCATGTTGTTGGTGTCGATTGTAGAAAACTGTAAAAGAAAAGTAAATTGATTTTATAGTTCTGCTAAAGTAAATGTAATTGCGCAAAGGCAAAACAAATTAAATTTATTAAGGCCATTTTATGGTAGATATATATAAGTTGGGCTAAATTTAAATAACACTAGTGAATTCAAGAACTCTAAAGAAACAATTATATTATTATGAATAAAATTGAAAGTAAAACACCAAAATCAAAATCTAATAAATTTAATATTCCAGATTTTAAATCAGGTGAAAGCGATTTGGCAAAATCTAAAATAGCTTTTATTAGGAACGAAGAAGAAGAAAAAATTTGGCAAACAATTAAAACTGCAATTAACGATACACATTCTCTAACAAAAGACAATAAAATAAGTGGAAAGTTGAATTCTAATTTTATGAGAATAGAATCGGGATTTAATTATAAAACTAAAGAATATGACGATGGCTTTTTAATTACACATATAGAACCTTTATTAGACCAAGCAGCAGATTTGTTAGACAGATGTTTAAAAGATAGAGCTACATGGGATGAATTAAGTATTAAAATGTTCAATTTAGCTATTGAACTAAATGAATACAAAGAGTTGGATGCAATTCACGAAAAGGAAGAAAAAGCAGGTATTTATGAATATCAAGCTAAATTGAGTAATGCAGATTATAATGCTGAAACTATATCATTTAATAAAAATAAAATAGGGGAAGATTGGATGCAATACATTAAGGACAACTATTTTGATTCAGGTAGAGTTCAGGATTTAAAAGCCGCACATGAATTAGCAACTCTTTTAGGTGGGTTTCCGCCTTATTTCTGGGTAGACCAAACTCTTAGTAATTATGGCACTGTTATTTGGAATGGGGTAGAAAAATTTATATATGAACATTATCAAGATGCTTCAGTTACTATCAATGGACATGATATTGATTACAGAAATGAAATGCTCGATTTTCAAAAACTTTTTTATGAAACTCAAAAAGAAATATCTAAAAGTAGAGTTGAAGGTTTAAAATCAAAAGCAGAGTGGGATATTAATAATTCAGATTTTCAAAAAGAAAGAACATTAGTTTCAAGAAAACTTCAAGACATAAAAGTTAAAGCAGCAGTTGAAGATGATGGAATTTTAAATTATGCTAAAAGGCTAATTCCTTTAAAACAAAGATTTGATAATGATTTTAGAGATGCTTTAGCTCGATTGAAAGTTGTTGAGTTAGGTCTATCTATAATTTTTGGTATTAGCATTCCTCTTCCAAAAAATGAGACGGATGTAGATTATTATGATAATTGTTTGCTTTGGACTAGAAATACTATTCAATGGATTCTTAAATTTTCAAGAAAAGAATTAAACTGTATATATCCAATATCTGTCAGAAATCTTGTTGGTAATAAGAGATTTAGACAAATGAGAAAAGATAAAAGATGGTTAATTGATGTGAAAGAAATTGATTTGCCCAATATGTGTAATATAAGACTTCGGGGTGTAAGTTTATTGGCTAAAAATAATTGTTTTTCTAAAAAATCTATACGTCAATTTCAGTTATCAATTCCCCAAAAATCTCAAGTAAGACATTTTATAACGGGTAATTCTATATCATTTGACCAAGAATTTGTAGACACTACTACATTCGGTCGAGTTCATGACTACACTAAAAAGGAAAATTCTGATATTATTGGTTTGATATCGTTGTATAATTGTAGTCCACTTGGACTATGGAAAATAGAAGAAATAGGAAAAATAAATTCTTCATTTTTCGGAAAATTAAGGGATATAATTATTGAGCTGCATATTGGTTATAGAAATAACAAATAAAAATTTTAAAAATGAGTTACGATTATGATGGATATGATAATGGAGGCCATGACGAATCAGGTTCATGGGATTCAGATTTTGACAGTAGTTTATCAGAAGACTACTCTAGTTCTGACTTTGTCAATCAACTGGATTTAGTAGATATTAATTTAACTGATTATTATTTATCAGATGATTCAATTACCATAGATGAAAAGAGTATTTATGGCTCGAATGACTATTTGAATTATAATTTAAATAATGATTTTAATTTTAATGCAAATCTTGAAACGAAAGAATTTCAAAATAAGACAAATTTTGCAGAAAGAGCTTTAGCTTATGCTTGTGAGCAATATGATAAAATGATAAATGGACCTTTGTCTTCAATGAGGGATATGACAACTGGAGTGTCGGGTGCTTGTAAAATGGTTGAGGCTAGAATTGAGATGATAAATTTAAATAACAAAACAGAAGGATGGGACAAGTATTTTCATTGTATGGGGAACTGTAACGCTTCTAATTATGGTGTAGATGGCGTAAAAGCTGCGTTGGTAATTGACACTATGAAAGAAATGAAAGATGTTTTTAAATATGGTGTATGTGATTCAATTGAAGATTTCAAAGCAAATTTTCAAGGAATACAAGGAGGAATACAAGGAGAAAGATGTTATGATGTTTGTAATGATAGAATACCGAATTCATATAACAAATAAAAACTTCACCCAACAGCAGTAGCTGTTGTACAACTCCCTATATTTTAAAACCATTTCTAAAAATGTAAAAATCCAACTTCTTTTAAAGCTATTTAAAGAAGGTTTATTTTTTAGTCAAAATTCAAAGGTGCATTTTTTTGATAGCTGAAAAAAGCTTTATTGAAGTCGTAAAATAGGTTAAAAAAAAGCCTGATTTTTCCTTGTTTTCATCGATACAATTTGACTCAAAATACTTGGTTTTTTCACAACAAAGCACAGGTATTTCTTCAGTTTATAAGTTAAACTTGGCATCAATACCATTAAAAAAGCAAAAGAAATGAAACAGATTGGAGATTCAAACGAAGATATGCTTGCACTGCTCGAAGCTGTGGTAGGTATCAAAAATGAACTGCTGTATATCAGGGAGTATTTCCACCCTTTATTGTAAGGGGAAATCTATCTTTCGGGCGAACAGGTCTGCGAAATGTTGCATATCAGCAAACGGACGTTGCAACAGTACAGGGATGACGGACTGATACCCTTTATCAAGCTTTCACGGAAAATCCTTTTCCGTGAAAGCGATATTATCAAGGTATTGGAAGACAATTATCAGCGTTAGCGGATTACCCCCCCGTCATTTTACAAACCCTTTTTGGCGGTTCGTTTTTTATTCAATGGTCATTATTATTTTCTTTCCTTTTGTTTGATTGTTCTCTAAAATTTGATGTGCTTTCTGCACATTTTCTACGCTTAAATTTCCAATAACGGTCACTTCAGTTGCCGTAATTATATTTTTATCAACCTTGTCAAAAAGTTCTTTTAATGCGGTTCCGTAATATTCAAATTTGTTTGGGCTATCTTTCAAAGTTGGTGCATAATTGGCGATGTTGACAATAGTTGTCGCCTTGTCAAACAACATTTCTTTGGCGTTTCCTGTGGCAAGAAAAGTTACATCAACATAAGTTCCGAAAATGTCAATAAGCTCCGCACAGATTTCGGACATTGAGCCACCAACCAAATCTATTACATATTCAAAATTGCCATTTTTTTCTTTCAAAGTATTGATGATATCGTCTTTTTTATAGTCCACAATGTTACTTTTGTCTATGCCGATATTTTTCAAGTGGTTTGTACTGTCGTTATTTCCCGAAGTTGTATAAATGTTCTTATTCCCGTTCGCTAATAACAGTTTGATGAGTATTGTTCCTACGCCACCTGCACCGCCCGCAATAAAAATCGCTTTGTCTTTAGGGATGACAACTCTTTTGAAGCATTGCAAAGCGGTCATTCCAACCATTGGTAAGGCTGTTGCTTGTTCGTGAGTTAACTTATCAGGCTTTTTTGCGACTAATTTTGCAGGAACACTGATAAACTCGGCATAAGTTCCGTTTGAAGCCAAACTCCCCACATAAGCCGATACTTTGTCCCCAATTTCAAATGAATTTACGTTATTACCCAAATGAACAATTTCCCCTGAAAGCTCTCTTCCCAAAATTGGTGATTTCAACAATTTGCTTTCCGTAGCACCTTGTCGCATTTGATAGTCAATAGGATTAAATGCAGTCGCTTTGATTTTGATTAAAACTTCATCACTTTTGGGTTTTGGTTGTTCAATTTCTTTAAGTTCAAAATTTTCAATGCCTCCAAAGCCTTTTAATATAACTGCTTTCATTTTGTTGTTAGTTGCTAATTTTTTGTTCGGGTAGTGTCGTTTCTAAAATGACCGCCAACAAACAGGTTGGCGAAAATTATTCATTTTTAATTGTTTATACATCTATTTTCTCAATCGCTAAAATACAAAAAAAACCAATGCAGTTTCTTGCATTGGCTTTTTTAATCGCTTCTTTGGCTTTACAGTTGCGAAACAAAAGACTGCTCCATACCCTTAAATTTGTGCGATACCTTTTGCATATCCTTACCAACTTTCTCATTAAGTATCTTGGCATAAATCTGTGTAGTGGCAATGTTCTTATGTCCTAACATTTTGCTCAAACTCTCCAACGGAACCCCCTCGCTTAAAAACAGCGTAGCAAACGTGTGCCGTGCCAAATGAAAGGTTACTTTCTTTTCTTTTAGGCAGTCGATTTGTTGAGATATTCGCTTTAGGCTGTCATTACAAACTGTATTTGATGGTACGGGAAATACCTTTCCGTCCTTTGAGAACCCTGCATATTTCTCAATAATCATTTTTGGAATATCCAAGAGCATCACGTTTGATGATGTTGCCGTTTTCTTTCTGCGTACAATAATCCACTGGTTACCGTCAAAGAAATCCTGAATATTACTGTTTTTTAGACCTTTCATATCTGAATAAGAAAGCCCTGTAAAGCAACTGGAAACAAACAGGTCTTTAACCAATTCATCTTTCTTTTTGTCACAGTTGAACGTTACAAGCTGTTGTAAATCATTTCGTAGCAGATAACCTCTGTCTTTGTCCTTTTTGGTATTCTTGTATTCGCTGAACGGATTAAAAGCAAGATGCTTTCTGCTCATTGCCAATCGGCAAAGCGTGGTAAATCCAATCATATACAGCCAAATAGTATTGTGTGTCAAGCTTTGGTTGTCACGCAGGTAATAATCAAAGTACTGCACAAAATCAGGTGTAAGGTCATTGAATGATAAATCAGAGTAACCGTATTTTGTCAGTGCAAAATTTCGCAAGTGTTTTAAAAGTATTTTGTACTTGCTGCGTGTACCATTTACCCGAAGCCCGCTTTTTACTTTTTTCTCATAATCGGAAAGAAACTGTTCATAGAACTTGAAAAAAGTCAGTTCTCCGCTTTCCATACCGAGAAACGCATTTTTAAGTTTTGCACTGTTTACCGCTCCCTCGTTTTTCAGTATTTTGGAATAGCATTCCTCGATACTCAAACGGGTTTTATCAAGTTTGCCGTTTACCTCTTGGGCTTCTCGACTCTTGCCTATAACCCTGCCATACTTCAAATCCCAATTTGTTGCGGAAATATCCAACTTGGTACTAAATGCAGACTGCTTGCCGTTTACGGTAATCCTGCACATAACCGTAACCTTTCCGTTTTTCTTCGGGGCATTCTTTTTAAGGTAAAACAATACCTTAAACGTTGATTTTTTTGTCGTTTCCATACTCACAATTCTTAATGATAAAATTAAACTTATGTGAGCTACGGAACAATATGAAAAACTATGCAGAACGCTGAAATACAGTGTTTTAAAGGTGTTATTTCTATTTTAAAAAGTAACGTTTTAGTAACCTTACTTTTGCCAAACCTCGCTTTTTACTGCTTTTTACCTCATTACCAAAAAATCATAAAACGGCTGTAAAGTCTTTATTTACAACCGCTTTGCCTGTTTTTAATCTTTGATGTATTTTTACTGAAAATTTATTTTAAAAAAGCATGGTGTTTTTAAATCTGTGTGGACCGGTTCAACCAACCTTACGGAGAATGGTATTTTCGGGCATTCAAATCTGGGGCACATAGTGGAGAATGAAGATGTTGCAAAATCATTTTATGCGTATTGGCTCAGACTCTTTGAGGATCCTAAAATTGATAAGTCGTATCGTGAGTCAAATGTAAATGCCGTGCCAATTCCGGATGTTCTCCAAGTTGGTACTACTGCTATATTCAGTCCGAGGAAGACCGATCTGGATGTGTTAAGCTGGTATAAAAAATTAGCAGGAGAGGCAAAAGGAGGATTATTTATGACATTCGCTTTCGGGATGCACCAGAATTTCAGAGATGTATTTGATGCAGAAGACCAGATATTAAAAATGGCATTAATGGAAAAGACTTTTTCGAGCCCAAAAAGTAAAGAGAAAGATGAAGTCGCGATAAGTAAAATAAGATCACGTTCTAATGTAGTTGTTGCTGTCGGCAACAGGATCAAGACAAACAGTTTTGACAGATGGCTTGCTGAGATGGACCGAATTATTCCAAGTTTGCATGTTTATTGGATACATACCAAGTATATGCTTATTGATCCTCTTGGGGACCAACCTATAGTAGTTGGAGGAAGCGCTAATTTCAGTAAGGCAAGTTCTTGTGATAATGATGAAAATATGCTCATTATAAAAGGAGACAAAAGAATTGCAGATATCTATTTTGGTGAGTATATGCGTCTTTTTAACCACTATAGTTTTCGTGAATCTGTTAAGAGACATCTTGAAAAAGAAAAAATAGAGGGGAAGAAAGAAGAATGGAAACCACAGTTTCTTGATGATACTGATAGCTGGATGAAGGATTATTTCAACGAAACAAATGATAAAACGGCAAGACGTTTGCGACGTATTTATTTTTCAGGAAATTAGGGCAGTATTGGTTGAATGCCCGTCATTGATCATCCTGGGAATAATCTGAGATCTATCTTTACTTTTTCTTTCAGAATCTTTCTAGTCCCTGCTGTTAAACCCGGTTCGTTTCAGTAGCCTAAAGAGGTCCTTCGGGATATTTTAGCTAAAGACAGGAATACCGCTGATACAAAATAGGTCAAAATTCCAGCCGTTTTGCGCAAAAATAAGAGATATAAAAAAAAAGCCTTTATCAAATGAAAAAGGCTGTTTTTTTTATAAGGTGCAGGCTCTGATATACTTTAAGCATTACTCTTCGGTCTGGGTTTCAGAAGAAAGCGGTTCTGGATTTTCTTCCGGTGGAGTCTGCTGGGGTATTTCAGCTGCAGGGGCCGGCTGTGCTGTTTTTTTTATAAGGATGTAAAAATCCCTCAGGTGCCACCAGGCAGGGCAACGGTCCATAGGGCCGCTGTAGTTTCGGATGGTGGTGTAGCAGCTCTTTAAAAAAACCTGCGTATCGGTGATATTGGCCCATGGTGTCCATGCCACTTCCTTAGGGGGCGGATTGTTTTCAAAATGGCGTTTGATGTCTTCGTAATTCATGGGGTAAAATTAGCAGATTAATTCCGGATTTCAGAGACTTTTTGGCACTATTCAATTCGTCTCTATTACAGAAGACTTCTAAGAATAAGACGTTGCAGGAAATTTTTGGGTTTCATGGCCAAAAAGTGGTATTAAAAAATATTATTTTAGATTTATATTATTTTTTAGGAGCTTTTCCCGCTATCCGCTTCAATCTTTTGCGCCGAACCCCGGCGCAGAAGGATACCGCTATTATCGGGGCTAAAACTAAATTGTCAAATTATTCTATTATGAAAACAATGGAGGATTACAGAGCTCTGCAGCTCTCCAGTTTGGGGTTGATTAAGAGCTGCACATGCATACTGATGACCGATACCTCAAATTATAAGGCGCATGGAACTGGCGTGTTTGTTCAAATAGGCGGGCACTATTTTCTTGTGTCGGCCGCCCATGTTCTGGAGAGGCACGGTGAGTTTTTTATCTTCCTTTCCCAGGAATATGAAATAATAAAGCCCGGCGGGGATACCTACTTTAACCGCACCGAAGACCGGGCAAAAGATACGCTCGATATAGCGGTTCTTCGTCTGGACGCAGACTGCCTGCCGCATATCCTGCGTTCCTATAGTTTTCTGCAGGCTGAGGATTTGGCCATCAATCATATATTCCAAAATGAAGAATTTTACACTTTTCTCGGATATCCTGCAAGTAGGGCTAAAATCAAATATAAAACCGATATTTTCGATGTGACGACGTTTTTCTATTTCACAGCCCCTCTGCATACTGAACAATATGCGGGGTTTGGCAGGAATCCGCATGTGAATGTTATGGCGGCCTACAATAAAAAGTCAGCCTATGATAGCCGCAAAGGCAATTTCGGTACAGGGCCCGATTTATATGGCATCAGTGGCTGCGGATTATGGTTTACTGATCCTTCTGATTTAGAAACTGGAATAATAAAACCTAAACTGGCGGCAATAATGACCGACTGGTCCATAAAAAACAGAAATATAATCATAGGCACCCGGATCGATGTTGTGACGGGGATGATAAAGAAGTTTGTGGATATTGATTTTCCGGATTCAAGGATCGTTAGTGTAAGCTGAGAAAGCCACCGCTTCGCTGAAAAAATGCTGCGGCGAAGAAACCTGATATGTGTCCTAAACATTAGGCAGATTCAAAAGCTTTTCAGCCATTAATTTTGTCCATATGTAGCTGGAGAGCCAATTTTCCATTTTCTGAAGAAGCCTTATTTCTTCGGGGTCGCCCGCCGGGTCTGAAAGCCCTGTTATGGTTCTGCTGTAAAAGAATTTCCTGTCTTCAAACTGGCAGGTATTAGTCGCTTCTAGTTGCACTACTCTACTACAAATTTGCTGGCTTGATTCCAAGTTGGTAAAGCTTTTGACCTAATTCTACTATGATGAAGTTGTTATCTTTCCGATGTCCAATTCCGGCTGCAATAATTAACGCTTCAGCCGGCGCGTCGCTAATTATAGTACTTCTCCAATAAGGTTCGTTAGACATTTCTTTTAGTAGAAAATAGCATTTTGGATGAATGTTATCTAAAACATATGTTAGGTCTGAAAACTCAGCCCATGACAAATGACCGTTTATATGAGCGATAACAAGATTAGCCAAGATTTTTGATTTTTCAGTTTTTAAAAACCGCTCATTAAGTAATATGATGGTTTCGACTACTTCAGTTCTGTAGTCGTTATCAGTTTTCATTTTGTGAGCGAATTCGTTAAACTTGTTGTCGTCGATTTTTCCTGAGTTGAATTCTTGAAAAAATACCAGAATTTTCCTTGCGTTGTTTCTGTTCACAATTGAATTTGTGACGTTGTAAAAAGCTGCAACCATGTTTACTAAAGGAATATCCCGTAAGAAACCATCTTTAATAAACTGGTCTAAACCAATTTCTGCCACGTCTCGCGCAAAATCGAAAGATTTATTGATAAGTTCCTTCGAAACAATTGTAGTAATGTCAGTTGTTTTTTCCATGTCACAAATGTACATGATTTTTAGCACTCGACATTTTTTTTGGATTGTAGCTAACTAATTTACTCCTTATGAAATGAGCATTTTTGGCTAAACGAAAAATACGATAAAAGTGGCAATTCCACTAAATTTGCAAATGGCTAGAAATGTGTGTTGACAGCTGCTATTTATTCTATTAATTCCTCGTACATCTTTTCCATACATTCGTAATATACCCTAAAATCTTCAGTTTTGTAGAAATTTGCAATATCAGATTTAGCAATTTTATCTATCCAAATCCTACCAGCGAGCCAATAATATTCAAATTTACCTGTAGAAATATCTTTTATGCCATTATATTTATCGGTATCAATATACCCAAATTGATTAAGTATATTTGGTACTCCCCAATAATCGCTTGCTTCAGTAAGTTTGTAAGTAATAGAATTAATAGTAAAATCTTTTATAGAAAAATCTATAAATATGGAAAGTACGGTATTAGGGCCTATAGGTAAATTTTTACAGATATAATCAGAAATATTTTTTTTCAGAAACTCTTTTAAGCCAATGAATTTGTCTAAAAGCCCTTTCTCTTTTAAGTAATTTACTTTTTCTAAATGTTGGTGACAAACGGTTTCAAAATTTTCATTGTACAAATCATCAGGTATTGTAATTTTCCACTTACCATAAGCATCACAACATTCGGATTTAATTTCATGTATGTATTCAAAAGCTTTTATTGGGTCAATTTCCTCTGTTATATTTTTTAGATTATTATAAATATCTTCTATATAAACCATTGTGGAATGAGCAGATTCTTTCAAAGTTTTAAACTCTTTTGGGATTTCACCCCACCAATTATCGAGAGGTTCTTTAAATTCCGTTTTAATAGCATCGGTGTCCCCCTTTGTACTTGGTAATTTCCAAGAGATGAATTTTCTATTTTTTGTAAAATCTGCTAATTTTAAATGGTTTTCTATTCTATCAAGGGTGTTTTTGTTTGATGAAATTACATATCTACTTCTGTCTAAAATACTATATCCTGATAGCCTGAATTTTTCAATACCATCTTTAATAGTAATTTCAAAATTTTCTAAAATTTCCTTAGCGGTAAGAAAAAATGTTTTTAAATTATCTTCGTTACCCGTATGGCATAGAACAAAAAATTCATCTCTTGATTTACCTTCATCATCTATGATATAAACTTTCGGGATGTATTGGGTTGTCTTATTTGATTCAAAAAATTTTACTTGTACGACACCTAAACGAGGGGGATTTCTATCAAGGAGATTTTGCCTTGTGACCTTACGCTGAATGATGAAATCTGCCCCATCTACATCGACAGAACGTTCTAATATCCAAAATCTATCAATCAAAAAAGCTCGTGCTCTTGCTTCTCCAATTGCACCATTTTGCATTATTTTAAGCCAAGTTGGCGTTTTATTATCATCCATTATTGCTAATTACGGTTGTTTTTTTATAGTTGCTGCAAACGTCAGTCTGTGAAAAAACCTCCGTTAATTACTTCCAAATATAAAAAACTATTTGCATAAAAACAGGAATTACCGTATTTTTAAACATGCAACACATCACCGGAATTTCCCGTAACCAAATGACCTTCGT
>JASCOE010000024.1 GCA_029959285.1 Flavobacteriaceae bacterium PS02337 | reverse complement strand
ATAATAGAAAACGTCTGCATTCTTCTTTGGGATATAAAACACCTAAAGAAATGGAACTAGAATTTTATAAAATTAAAAGTGTAGCATAGGTCTTAAAAAAATTGTCCGACTTTTTGTTGCAAGTCCATTATCACTGCATTACAATATCCTGCGCTGCTGTTTTGATTGTAGTAGTCCTGATGATACTCTTCTGCAGGATAAAAAACGCCTAATGAACTTAATTCTGTTACTACCTTGTTGTCAAAACTTGGGTTAATAAGTGCCAAAACTTCTTCCGCTGCAGCTTTTTGATTTTCATCATGATAATATATAACTGACCTGTATTGTGTTCCGTAATCAGCTCCCTGCCTATTGAGCGTTGTCGGATCATGAGTGGTCATAAAAATTGCCAGTAATTCATCATAAGCAATAATGTCTGAATCAAAAGTTACCTGAATAACCTCAGCATGGCCTGTATCTCCATTGCAAATTTCTCTATAAGTGGGGTCTTTTGTAATCCCGCCTGTATAACCAGACACTGCTTTTTCGACACCTTTTAATCTTTGTATAACTGCTTCTACACACCAAAAACATCCTCCGCCAAATGTGGCTGTTTGTATATTTTTCAAAATAATATTATTTTACATTAATCTTTAACTCTGCAGCTGCCATGATAATCCTGATGGCCCTCTTCTGCTATATAGAATTTTTTTAAAGGAGCGATTTGTGTCGCTATTTTTTTTCCGCCGTTAGCACCAATTTTTTCAAATACTTTTTTTGTTGCTTCTTCCTGTTCACTACTTCTGTATAATACAATCGATCTGTATTGTGTAACAGAATCTAAATTATAAACATTTGTTGTACCATATTTTGAAATGAACTTTTCTAATAACACACTGTAAGAAATTGCATCCGCATCAAATTCTACGTTTACTACTTCTGCATGTCCTGTTATGCCCCCACAAACATCATCATAAGATGGATCAATAAATTCTCCTCCTGCATATCCTGATACTGCATCGATAACACCTGGAATGTCCTGTAGAAACTTTTCAACACCCCAGAAACACCCCCCGCCAAAAGTGGCAAATTGTATATTTTTCATTTTTACTTTTTTTAATTAGACATTCCTATTTGTTTAATTGATACCGTATTGCCTGCAATACCGAATAAATTTTTCCAACTAATTATTTATTGTCAACAATATTTTAAATATCAATTTATAGTACAAATTTACGTCGATCAACCAGTTATCTTATAATTCAAACTTCCTTAATACTTGTAAATTATTCCTTGATATAGAATTTATATTTTTAGAATCCAAATCCATTTTTACAGACAAATGATCGTATCAATCTACAGATTTCAACTTGCATAAAAGTCTATAAAACTGCTATTTTATTATGATACAAAAATACGAAGCAAAAAAAGGGCAGCTTGTATACAAACTGCCCTAATTATTGCAAATAATTCCCTGTAATTTTATTTATCCCTGATCATTGTAGGTGTTTTTCCTGTTTGCTTTTTTATAAAATTGCTAAATGCCTGTACATCTCCAAAAGAGAGTTCATCAGCAATTTCCTGAATAGGAATAGTAGAATATTTTAATAATCTTTTAGCTTCCAATAGCCTTCTGTTGTTAATGATCTCAATTGGTGTCCGATCAATATGCATTTTAAAAAAATTAGACAATGTTTTGGGAGATTTAAAAAGCATATCTGCATAAGCTCCCACTGTAGTTTTGGTTTTATAATGTTTTTCAACTAAGAAATTAAACTCTCGGATTACTCCAATTGAATGTACATCTCTATTAATGTTTAAGCTTTGATTTTTATAAATCCTTACACATAAGATTAAAAGCCGCTTTAATAATGACATCAGCATCTCAAGAGAATAATCGTCCCTCTGCTCAATTTCCATTTCGAAAATTTGCCACAACAAATCAAATTGCTTTGAATTCTTTTTTTCTATTTGAATTTTTGGTACAGTGGAGGCTCCGAAAAACAACAGTCCTTTACACCCAACATCGCTATCGTGATTTTCAACACAATAAAAAGGTTTATTGAACTGAATAACCCTTAATTTTTCAAATTCGAATTTTTGAATGGTGTGAAAACTCGTTATGAATATCAGGCAGTCTCTTTGTATCATATAGGGCTGACTGTCAATAGTTATACTGGCATCCTCTCCAATATTCCAAATAATAGACAATCCTGTTTTTAAATCCTGATCGAACATATACATTCTTTCGGGCGTTATTTCCGATACAAATAAATATTCTTCTAACTTTCCTTTAAATATCATAATCAGTAAATTATTTTCTTTCCGAAAAGGTTTTTATAATCTTCAGGACGAGAAAATTTTCGTGTATCATTTACAGCTTCATAACTGGTTTCTGTCATGAAACAGGCGTTGAAAAATTGGTGCTTTTTTAATTTCTTTGTAAAATATAATCAGCGAAAAGATTATTCTTATCGGTGATTTTATGCTCCCAGGTAATATCCGTCTTAGACAAAATTTGTTTCACAACCTGATCATCATACTTTCTTGAAACCTCCGTATGAATCAATTCGTCTTTTTCAAAATTAAATATATGCCCCTGAAATGTTACCGTTTGTTTGACTAAACTTTTAATATAACTTTTGGCAATCCCTTCCTCTTCGTCATAATCCGGAGCGTGAATAAAATTAGCTCTAATAAAATTTGAACCGAATTCCTTATTTATTCTATCTAATAAATTTAAATTAAATTCAGCAGTAATACCTTGATCATCATTGTACGCCGGCAGAATAATTTCTTTAGCTTTCTTTAAATCAACGCCTAAAATAATTTTATCTCCTTTATATAAACTGGAACCAAGCTGGTAAATAAATTCGGTTGCATGATCATCCATGAGGTTTCCAATATTTGATCCTAAAAAAAGAATAATCTTAATTGTTCCATCCTGCTTTAAGTTTTCTAATGCTTTGAAATAATCATTATGGCTGGGTTTCACAACTAATGTTGGAAGTTCAGCATTTAAAAATTTTTTAATTCCTTCCAGTGCATTGATAGAAATATCAACAGGCAAATATTCAAAATCACAATTTCTATTTATCAACTCCCGCAATAAATGTATAGTTTTAGTCCCGTCTCCCGCTCCGAGTTCCACTACACTGTATTTTTTACCCTTCTCCAGATGTAATGCAGCAATAATTTCGTTGGTTTTTTCCTGAAATATTTCCATTTCTGCACGAGTAAGATAATATTCCGGGAGCCCCGTTATTTTTACAAATAACTCATCTCCTATTTTATCGTAAAAGTATTTAGAAGGCAGTGTTTTTTGCACAATTGTGCTTAACCCTTCAATCACTTCTTTTTTAAATTGTTCCAGCATTTGGTATTTTTATTAATATTAATTTCCTGCCAGCACAACAGGGCCAGGTCTGCCATCTCTTCAAACAGTCTCAGCTAACGGTATTATTAAACCCAAACGGTCTCCATTGCAGCATTAACGCTCATTTTCTTCGCTTTTTAAGTAACTGATTTGCGAAAGAAATTATTATATATAAGTACAAAAGGCTGAACGGCAGCGCCAGAATAATAAGTAAATTGCTAATTGCATTAAGCAGGTCATTACTGCCGGCTGCGGTCAGCCCGATAGCAGTGGTTGTGATTATTATACCCCAAAAAAGTTTATGTTTTTTTGATGGATCTTCTTTTCCGCTGTCGCTGAACATTCCTAGAACAAAAATGGCTGAATCCACTGAATTAATTATTGAAACCAAAACTAATAAAGCGGCTAAAAAAACAGTAATTATGGATAAGGGATAGTGCTCTAAAAAGACAAACAACGAGGTAAAAACATTGTCAAATTGACTACTGTCAGAGGTTTTGACGATTTCAAATGCACTATTTGCAAAAACAGAAAACCAAATTATAGTTGCAATTGCCGGAACGAATATTGTGGCAAAAATAAACTCTCTAATCGTTCTTCCTTTAGAAATTCGTGCTATAAATATTCCTGTAAAAGGAACCCAGGCCAGCCAAAAAGCCCAATAAAAAACAGTCCAGTCTTTGTTGAACTGTTCTGAGGTTTTAAAATTCCCGATTGATAAACTCATCTCAAAGAAATGAATTATATAGTGATAAAGTGCTGAAATGGTAGTGTAAAAATAATCCTGAAAATTAAGAAAACAAGCCACGAAAACCAACAGCAGTAATGATACTGCTACATCAAAATCGGCAAGATATCTAATCACTTTGGAGATTCCTGTTAAAGCAGAAAGTGTTCCGACTATACCAATTATTGAAACCGTAATCAAGAGCGATTTGTATCCCAGATCTAAATTAAAATATTGATTCATTCCGCCAATAAACTGGCTTGTTCCTAAACCAAGTGAAGCAATAACTCCTGCAATGGTTATCATAATAATAAACAAGGGTATAATTTTCTTGACTTTAATATTGCCTACATTCATCACGATAGCCGTTAAAAAATTTTTCTCCTTTTTAATATAAAGGTTATATGCAACTATTAACCCAAAAAGACTATACATTGCCCATGGCGTAAATCCCCAATGGAAAAAAGTATACTGAAGAGCAGTTTGTTTCGAATCATAAACTGTTACAGGAGGATTTTTCAAATAATACATGGGTTCCTGAACCGCTCTTAATAACAATCCTGAACCCATTCCTGTGCTATATAACAATGCAATCCAGGAAAAATAAGAGTATTCTGGTTTTGTCTCACCTAATTTTTTTTTGCTGAAAGGAAGAAAAACAAGTGATAATGCAAAGAGAACGATTAACAATCCAAATAATAAATAGAAGAAACTAAATTTATCTAAAATAAAAGCATTCCAAAAAGACATAAAATGTATAAGTTTATTTGGGAATACTATACCAATAATGCAAAACAGAAAACTAAATGAAATGCCTGCAAGAAATAATTTATTGTTGTAGATAATTAATTTATCCTTCATGTTTTATTGTTTTAATCGGTTATGAAATCATAATACTTTTTACATTTAGATAATTTTGAGTAGTTTAATAGTTTTCTATATCACTTTATCTTCTCAAAAAACAACACAGTAAATCAGCATTCTATTGCTCATTTTTCCTTCGCACCATCAATGTTAATAGTATAATTTAAAATCTAAAATTTTAGATAATGTACCCTGGCTGTCGTTTAATTCATTATAAACATCAATAATATCATCAAACTCATAACATAAACTAAAAAAATCAAAGTCAAGGTTTTTTGTACTGCTTATCTCGTTTAGTTCACCATAACCTGAAATTGCCCTTGCTCCTGTAACGTCTAATAAATATCTTGCTACTTCATTTGTTATATCTAATGTTTTGGTATTAGCAAAATGTATTATTTTACCTCTCATTCTTCCTTCAAAAAGTTCGGCAATTTCTTGTAAACTATAGCTGTAATCATTAATAATTATGTTTTCCCCTTCACCTTCTAAAACAAAATATATTATATCATAATTTTTAAAGTTATCATCATTTTTAGTTAATTGGAGTATACTTTCTTCCAATCCTTCAATAGAATCGCAAGCTTTGTAAATACTGGTAATTTCTTCTTTTAGGGCTAACTTTTCTAAACTGATTAATACGTCTGTTTTTTGCTCAATTTCAGAATCTGGCACTTTTTCTAAACAGTAAATAAAACTTTCCGGCATCATAGAATATAATTTTAATATTTTCTGTCTTTAAATTAACTCTGTATCAAAGTATACTTTGCTGGCTACCGTTTTATGTACTGGACATTTGGAAGCAATTTCTTTTAATCTGTCTCTCTGCTCTTCCGTCAGGTTGCCTACGAGTCTGATTTTTTTAGAAATGTGATCCAATTGTCCCATTTCTTCAATTTCTAAATTTAACTCCTCTGCATGTTTTTTAGAATAACTTAAATACACGAAAACTTCCTGTAGATCCCATTGCTTTCTTTGGGCATACAATTTTAAAGTTAATACGGTACAGGAACCAATTGCCGCATTTAGCAGTTCATAAGGTGATAATCCAAGGCCGTCCCCGCCAAATTCAACAGGTTCATCACCATAAATGTGATGCGTTTTAGTATAAATATGGTTTGTAAACGGTACGATAGTCTCGTGATATACCAGAACTTGCTCTCCCTGTGTATCTTTTACCGCTATTTCTTCTTTTTTAATTTCAACATATCTTTTTACCCAGCTTGAAATGACTTCGGCTACGTAAAAGGCATCTTTTTTATCACTTATCAAATGGTCAGCCCCATCGAGACTGATAAAACTTTTTGGATGGATTGCCTTGTGATATAAAGAGGCAGCGTTTTCAATACCCACTATTAAATCCTGAGGAGAATGCAATATCAGTAATGGCCTGCGCAGCAATTTTACCTCATCTTCTAAATTGTGGGCTTCCAGGTCATCAATAAATTGTTTTTTTATTTTAAAAGGCCTTCCTCCGATTGATAAAACTGCTTCTCCTTTTTTATTAATAGTATCTTCAAAACTTCCAAAATGTTTGGTTATATGTTTTACATAGGACGGCGCTGCAATTGAAACCACCGCCTTGATATTTGATAATGAGTTTGCAGCAATAATCGCTGCTGCGCCCCCAAGAGAATGCCCGATTAATATCGTTGGCGCAATATAATTTTCCGTTAGAAATTCATTGACAGCCACAATATCAGAAACGTTATTGGAAAAAGTAGTTTCGCTGAAATCTCCATCGCTGTGGCCAAGTCCTGTAAAATCAAAATTTAACACACTTATTCCCTGGTTGGTTAGTTCTGATGAAATGTTTCTAACTACAGCCAAACTGGATGAACAGGTAAAACAATGTGCAAAAATTGCGATACTGCTGACTTGGCCACTCATTGGTGTTATTAATTGGGCAGCTAAAGATTCTCCGATTTTGTTTTTTATTTGTAATTCGATTTTTTTCATTTTTTTAATATAAGTTATATCCTTTTAAACCAAATTCTTCTGAACTGACAGCTCTGATTTTTTTACTTATACCGTCCTCTCTAAAGCCCATTTCCAGGTCAACGCTGAAAGATTTAAGTTCATAACTAGTTCCGGTCTCCTCACAGTACAAACAATCTTTATCTAAAGTAAAGTCTGTCGTGTAACCCTCTTCGATTAGTTTTTTAATTATCGTTTCTTTATCCATCTTCCTTTTCTAATTAATTATTGAACTGAATCCGTTCTGTTTTTTTTTACCAATCTAATACCGCAATATTGCCAGCGCATATTAGGATGAAAAAAATTTCTATATGTTTTTCTGCTGTGCTTTAAAGGTGTAGCAACTGACGCGCCTCTTAAAACCATAGTATTAATCATAAATTTTCCGTTATATTCTCCAATAGCACCCGGGGCCTTAGTGAAATCAGGATAGGGCAAGTAAGCACTGTTGGTCCATTCCCAAAGTTGTCCCCAGTTAAATTGATCAGAAGCAATTTCCCATTCAAATTCTGTTGGCAGCCGCATTGCTTTATATTCGGCAAAAGCAAAAGCTTCATAAAAACTAATGTGGTTTACGGGCTGTAATAAATTTACTTTTTGCAATCCGTCTAAGTCGTATTTAAACCATTCACCCTCTATTTTATGCCAGTATAAGGGCGCTTCAATTTTATTGTTATTTACCCAATACCAGCCTTCATCATGCCAAAAATTAAAATTGGTATATCCTCCATTTTCAATAAATTCTATAAATTCAGCATTAGTTACTAATTGACTGGAAATTTCAAAATCATTTAGATAGACTTTATGTACGCCCAGTTCATTGTCAAAACTGAATCCTTCTGCCTGATGACCAATAGTATAAATACCTTCAGGGATTCTGATAAATTCACTTTTTATATTTTGTTCAGGTAAGCCATGAGAATCTCCATAAACCGGAAAAACGGGCTGATTGCCAAAAATATATTTTATGTCATATATAAAAAGCTCCTGATGCTGCTGTTCGTGATTGATGCCAATTTCAACTAGTTCCAAAAGCTTTTCATCAAAGTTGACAGAAAGCAAAGTTTCCATTGCATCATCGACATATTTTCTATACTTGTAAACTTCTTCAACCGATGGCCTGGTCATTAGTCCCCTATTGGGCCTCAAAACTCTTTTCCCAATAGTATTGTAATAACTGTTAAATAAATAGGAAAAATCGGGATTATAAACCGTATAGCCTTTCACATATTTTGTCAAAATAAATTCTTCCCAAAACCAATTGGTGTGAGCTAAATGCCATTTTGGAGGCGAAACAAATTCTGAAGGCTGCAGCGAATAATCTTCAATGATTAAAGGTTTGCATAAATCTTCAGATTTTTTTCTCATATCAATAAATCTGTCTTTCATCCTTTTTATTTTATAATTGAAGTAATTTATCTTGTACTGGGCAAAGTGACATAAAAAAAAATTTGTTTTTTTTAGTGCCAGCTAAAGTTGAGTCATTATGGAGAGACTATTGAAATTCTTCACTGTCTTAATTTAATTGTTTTGAAATAATTTCGAATAAATCTGATTTATATCATACGTGTTAGAAATTGTATGATTTTGCCCGGAAATAACCATAATTTCAATGCTGGAAACTAGAGGTAAAAGTTTTTCATAAGTAGCTTTGGATTCTAATAACCAGGAATCTCCATCTTTTTTTCCATTGGCTAACACGACCCTTAAATGGCTCCATTCTTTATTTGGCTCATTTTCAAAAATTCCACCGGGAAACGAAGCTGCATAAAGATACAATAAAGGATTTTGAGCTACAAAATTAAATGCTGCTTTTCCTCCATTAGAAACCCCGGCAATAGCCCAATCTGAATTTGTTACATTAAAATAATTACGAATGCCTTCAATAAAGCCCTTTATATCATCTGATGAATAATCCTTGAAATTATGATTGTTGGTGTTAATGGGAATTATACTAATATAATCTTTAAAGAATTCTGAATTAAAATAAGTACTTGCGCTAAATTGTACTATTGCGTGCGACTGTCCTCCGCCTGAAAGACCAATGAAAACCGGATATTGGTTTTCATCAGCATAATTTTCGGGAAAAAGCACCAGTGCTTCAATCCCATTGAGTTCTAATTTATTAAACATAGAAATTTATTCAATTATTTTAACATCTTTCCAAAATGCGACATAATCCTTTATTTGCTTAGCATTCTCAGAAGGATCCGGATAAAACCAGGCGGCGTCTTTATTGGTCATTCCATTTACTTCAATTGTATTATAAGATGCTAAACCTTTCCATGCACAGGTAGAATGCGTACCGCTTTCCTTAAAAAAATCTTTCTTCAAACTGCCTGGCGGAAAATAGTGATTTCCTTCAATAACAATTGTTTCATTGCTTTGGGCTATTATTTCTCCGTTGTATATTGCTTTCATAATTAGTAAATTTCTTTAATTTCAAAATTGAAGTTATTAAAACTGCACATATCTCCTTTTTTCTTGCCCTTCATACATTGGTACAATGGAGCTTTGGTAGAAATACTGATAAAGTCTTTTCCATCAAACTTAAAAGCACCATCGGCAGTTGCAACAACCATATAGCTGTCGTTCACCTTTATCACGGCTCCTGGCTCTACAACATCAGAAGGATTAAAATTTAACGCTTCAATTTCTTCAAGATGGTGGTGGTGGTCATGGACCTGCTCATCCAGTTTTTTTCGTAGCCTTTCTTCCTGTCTATGGTGTGACTGGTCGTCCTGATCAATAACATCATTTCTATTTAACATGGTTCCTTTCACAAATTCAAGCAGCCTTTCTTCGGTGTTTTCAATGGTTTGATATTCGTTTTCAATGAGAAATTTTTTTAGTTTTATTTTGTCCATGATCTTGTTTTTTAAATGATTTTTAATTTCCGTCAGTACAGGATTAGGAGATCCAGATCTTTCTGCTTGCTTAAAAACTTTGCTCTGAGCAGTTACGCTCAGAACAAAGTAAAATTTCAGGCCTGCCTGTTGATCCTAACTTTTTTTACTATTTAATTTTTTGAATTGTAAAAGTATTTTGTTTGGTGTCGCCAACTATTAATCTTCCAAGTTTTGCAGATACCACATATACCTCACCATTCGGAGCAAGAGCCACTGTTGTAGGGAATTCATCCTTTCCAATATTCATTTCACTCACCAATGTTGCGCTTTCCCAATTATTGCTGCTTGAAAAAGTATAGGTTTTACCATCACCTGCAACTGCATCACCTGCGATGATCAGCTTATAATCCTTTGTAAATTCTAATCCGTCAGGGGCTTTGAATGACATCCCTTTTACTTCATTTATTTCATTAGGGTTTGCTATAGAAACCTTGAACAATTTATTATTATCGGTTTTAGCTGCTAATAAATAGCCGTCAGGATGATATACAATTCCATTTAAACCAAAACTTCCGGCAGCGGGTTTGAAAAGTTCAGAGCTTGAAAAAATTGATGCCTGGTAGTTCCTGTCTATTTTGTAGATAACAGGGGAAAATGAATCTGTAATGTATATTATACCATTTTCATCAACAGCTACATCGTTTGCCAAACCTCCGGCATTTGGGGTTAAAGGCTTTAAGTCAATCGCACGAATCAATTTTCCGGTAGCTAAATCGTAAATTTCCACAACTGCAGTCTGACCGGCACTTGCTCCCTTAGGTGCGCTTTTTTTTGATAAGCCTATATCCCCGCCAACCACGATTAACCTGTTTCTTAATTCATCGGTAAATACACCCGTTAAAGTGTTAATTTTTGTTTCTTTGATGAAAGGGGATAATTTACCATCTAAAGACATCGTAAAGACTTCCGCATTGTAAAGGGACCCAACGATAAAACGATTATTATTAAAATCAAAATCAATTCCTTCCGGATATAAGCTTTCGCTGGTTAGTGTGTAGCTCTCTTTGACGTCTATTTTTGTATTTTCTTTATACTTAAAACGATAGATAACGTAAGGAGCATTTCCCAGATCTTTTGCTCCGGTAAATGCAGGCGTTGTATTAAGCTGGTTTGTAACAATGTACATCCAGTCATTATTTATTGAAAGATCATCCGGCCAAAGCAAACGCTCGTCTTGGATAATGTTGGAAAGGCTGCCATTTTTATCCAATTTACTGATCGCATGTTCAGTAACATTTGTAAAATAGTGAGTTCCGTCACTATCTGTTAAAGCACCGTCGCTTATTGGCTTTCTGCCCACTACTTGGATAGATTTTCCAATTTCGCTGTCTGCAGCATTTGTTTTAAATAATTTAGTATTTACTTTGTACCATGCTGTAGCATTCATTGCTCCAAAAAACAATGTCTGCCTGTCTGGAGACAATCCTATAGGATCAATGGCAACCCTGGCCGGCTCACCGTTAAAATTAGTAAGTTTTCCGTCAACAATCATATCTTTGTTTTCAGCCAGCAATGATGGATGGCCGCTAAATCTTCGCGCTTCTTTTGTCTTGATGTTTAAGGCAATAATTGCTGGATTAACGATATCTGCAAGGTAAATCCATCCGTCGGCATCATCCACAACTAAATCTTGAATAAAGCTTCCTTTTGGAGCTACTTTCTCTGATAGTTCAATTGTATTTATGAGAACGTTTTTCTTGGTATCGAAACGGAATATTCTGGTCTTGCCTAGATTTGATCCCATGTCTACTACTATAAGAACCCCATTTTTGTCAATGGCAAGTCCCAATGGTGCATCTAATGTTTTGTCAGTTGCAGCTTTTCCATTACGCTGAAAACTTTCATTTGGATAAGGTTTGAAAGTTTTTTTTCCGGTTATCTCTATCAGCTGCAAGTCATTACTTCCTAAGGGATGAATGGTCGCAAAAATTCTTCCGTCTTTTGAAACAGCTGCATTAGCTGGGCGAACAGGGAGCTCAGCGACAACTTCTAAATCTTTTTTATTTTCTTGTGCCTGCGAGACATTATTAATTGCCAAGGCGGCAGCCAGCATTAAAATGTATTTTTTCATTTTTTTATATTTTATATTTTGATTGATGCTATAAGGTTATTTTAAAAATGGGTAATCCGTATTGGCCCCCGAAGTGATTTAAATAATCCGTCAAATGGACAAACAATCGAAACGTGAGAATTGATCAAATTATAAATTTGATTACTGCCCCGAACCGTTGCTTGAATAATTGATTGGAATAAGTTTAAATTTTTTGTCTTCAGCACGAATATGCCCGATTCCAGGAAATGAACTATGTGAAATAGCCACCCAATATCCTTTTGCAGCCGCATCTTCGAGTGCTTTTTTCCTTGTTATCATTGCCTCTTTCCTGTCGTAATCATAAACACTGGTTATTGAAGGATTTGCAAACTGAACCACGTCTGATACTATAATATCACCCCAGAACATCAATTTCTGTCCTTTGCTTTCCAGTGCATAAAAACTATGCCCCGGCGTATGCCCATGGCTTGCTATCGGTGTGATCCCAGGAAATATTTCAGTTCCAAATTCAAAGGTTTTTAATTTGCCCGCCTTTTTGATCGGAGAAAGTTTTAAGATAGCCCCATCAAAAAAGTTTTTCATTGATTCAGGTGCTTTTTCTTTGTTAGATGAGTTCAGATAGTAATCTGCTTCTACTTTACTGATATACACATCCGCATTTGGAAAGGTCAGTTGATCGCCTTTTGTCAGCCCGCCGATATGGTCCATATGAATATGAGTTAAAAGAATAGCATCAATTTGTTCAGGCTTATATCCTATTTTTTCAAGACTGGCAGTCAGGTGGCCTAAAGACGGCCCATAAATATCTGATGTTCCTGCATCTATTAAAATAACTTTAGAACCGGTCTTTACCAAATATGCATTTACTGAACATTCCAAAGTTTCAGTTTGAAAGTTGTCGTTTAATAATTTTTTTACTTCGCCTGGCTTTGCATCCTTTAAAAGCTCATTTAGTTTTTGGGGTACTGTCCCGTCAGATAATGCTACGACTTTCAGATCGCCAAGGGCCATCTCGTAATAACCTGGCTGGCTGAACTTTTGCAGATCACTGTTTTGCGCGTGGGCAGAAAATGTTAACGCTGCAGCAAATAAAGCTGCATAATATTTCGAAATTGTTTTTTTTATTGTTCTCATTTCAGATTTTGTTTTTATAATGAATATTATTTTTTGTTTGTGTTGCAGGCTGCCTGTGCCTTTTAAAAATAAGCAGGCTGTAATGCTTTCTAATACAAGGCGTAATCTGCAGGCGATTTTACATTCTGCATATTCCTGCCCGGTAAAATAATTTCGATATTAAGAAGGTGTTTACCTGTGAGGCACCCCCATGGCAAGCGGCTTAAACCGAAAGATATAAAATGGCTGGGTGGACTTGTCTACGCCATTATTGAATACCGCACCCAGATTTACCTGAGCAGCAGAAACGTACATATAGCCGTCTTTTTGGTTATAGCTCACTCCATCGGGCCATGACATATTTTTATCACTTACAAGCTGGTGCACGCTTCGGTCTTTAGCAAGTATAACAGATACACTATTGCTTTCCAGGGCTGTAAGATAAATATTGCCAGCTGTGTCAATGCTCAATCCGCCATTATTAGGTTTCGATGAATAGGTTTCGATAAGTTGGTCCAATTTATTGGCAGGCAGAGCTTCATTGATTAAATCCGAGATATGCACTCTGTACAGTTTAGTGCCATTTAACGGTGCGTAATAAAGCCATTCAAATTTTGAATCGGCTGTAATGCCATCAGCCCCTACCAATAGATTTTTCCCATTAACAGCTAAGGCTTTCCCATTAATTACTGTTGGAGTATTTTCTGGTAATGTCGTACGCGTTCCTTCAAGTATTCGACGGCTCAGACCAGTTTTCATATCAATAATGATCAACGCCGCTGTAGAGCCGTCACCGCCATTCCCAATGCCTTCATCTGCAATAATAAAAACATGATGTATCAGATCCACCACCATGTCATTAGGCTGGGAGGTAGTCTTCAGTGCAGTAACTGGCAAATAATATATTTTTTCCAGCTGGTTAGTCAGCGTGTTCCAGCCTACTATTTTAGGCGTGACCGGATCGCGTTGTCCCATATCAAGCATCCAGACTACTCCATTGGAATCATCTCTGATTCCAAGCACATTAGAAAGATAGTGATCATCCGATGAACGTGGCGTGTTCCATGATAGATTAGGAAATGGACCGACTGATTTAGTAGCTGAATTATATAGCACTACCCTATAGTGCGGCTTAAAAAAAGGATGATGACTATACACTAAATCACCCTGTGCTGTAAACGCAATATTACCTGCAGCCTGATCGACTGTTGCATAGACTTCTAGAGGCTGCTCTGGCAAGTTTTGTGCAAAAGCCGAAAAGTGTGCCATAGCGGTAATTATAAGGAAGGAAAATATTTTTTTCATATCAGGAGATTAAATGTTCACCACAATCTTGCCTACTGTTCTCCCAGTCTCAATCTGCTCATGGGCATCAGCCATCTTGTCAAAGGCAAAGCTTTTTGAAACATGCGATTTGAGCTTTCCATTTTCCAGAAGCGCCGCTAAATATTTCATATCCTCTCCGCTGGACTGAACCAGAAGAAATTTACCCGTTACATTTTTGGCCGCCAGCTGCGCTGTCAAATACTCATTAAACTGAGTAACTATGCTGATTACCTTGCCGCCACTTTTAATAACAGGCAATGAATTTATAATATTATCCGGGCCAAGGCTGTCAAATACAAAGTCGATGTCGTGGACAGCATCAGCAAGATTGCCTCCGTGATAATCGAAATGCTCGTCTGCTCCAAGAGAAAGTACAAAGTCCCTGTTGGCAGCAGAAGAAGTTCCAACTACATAAGCGCCAATCTCTTTAGCCAGCTGTATGGCATAATGTCCAACACCTCCGGATGCTGCATGGATTAATATGCGGTCACCTGCCTTTACCCCTGCTTCTCTGAATACCTGCAAAGCAGTTAAAGGGGCCAGGGTTGCAGCCGCAGCTTCCTGGTGACTGATATTAGCTGGCTTCAATGCCAGCTGGTCGGCCGGTGCAGGAACATATTCTGCATAAGCGCTCCCAACACCCGGAAAATTAACCATTCCAAAAACATCATCGCCTATGGCAAAGCGTTTAGAATTTGTAGCTATAACGGTTCCTGAGACATCCCACCCCAGAATTAGATCGGCCTGCTTGTTTACGTCGCCATAATTATATACTCCTCCGCCCTGTCTTGTTTTAATGTCAACTGGATTGATACCGATTGACTTCACTTGCACCAGCACTTCTTCATCACCAATCTGAGGAGTATTAACGTCGCGAATCACTAAGTTTGATGCTGAACCGGTTTGAACCAAAATAATTGCTTTCATATTTGTTATTTTATTAGAGGTGATGAATGGCTGTTATACTACTTTAATCAACAGCCTTTTAAACTTGGTCGTAAAAAATTTCTGAACCTTACATTTTTTTTAAAAAAAGTGAAGAAAACTATCAGACAACTTATTTCAAGCAAATATATACCAGTTAAGTGCAGTATACGAAGTATAATTTTTCTATAATGTAGTATATTTGCAACATGCAAAAAGTCTGTTGGTATATGCCTTTTTGCAGAATTAGAAATTCAATACTTGTAAGCAAGACAGAAGTTAAGTTTTTTCAGGAAGTTTGCAAAATGACCAGTTATAAAGGATTAAAGTATCTCAATGTACTTCAGGTAAAAATTATATTAAAAAACAATAATATAGGACACCGCCATCCGCAAAGAATTATAGGAGTTGACTCACGAACCAAGCTTTAAAGCAATGCAACATAAGTTGCAAATTACCGTAATTGTTAACAATCGAAAGGAATATGAAGAAATTTGAAATTAAAAAAACAGACCAGGACAAATGGCTGGTATCCCATAACGAAGTCCCTAAATTCACCTGTCTTTTTGAGGATAAAAAATTCAATTATAGCAGAAAAATAACCGGACTATCGGATCCGACAGGTAACCAGAAGGAAATTGTATTATTGCAAAAAATGGAAAAATGGCTTACAGAATACCATATGGAAAAAATAAATGGCTAATACACCGTGCTTTAAATTGCCTAGTGTTTCTCTATTTTCAAATTCACACAAATAAAACTGAGTTATTAAAAGAAAGCCACGAAATTTCTGAAGGTATAAGATAGTTTTGCACGTTTAATGAGAGTCTATTATCAGGAAATAATAGATTTTATAATATTAATACACTGGTAAATTTGGGGAATAAATAAATCAAAATATAATTTAGACAAGCAGTTAACTATAATTTAATTTATTCAATAAACTTTTTAAAACCAAGACAAATCAATCACCTTTGAATTTTAGAGAGTCATTTGAGTGAAAATATCAATTGTATGTGAAGATTAGTTATTATAACCATTTGACACTCTCTATAGTCTTTAATACATTAAGTACAGCAGGGCTATTTTCATTGGTACGCCAGTTAATATAAAGATCAGTCATAAAAGGTGTTTCAAAATATCTTACTCCTTCAATATTATGTTTGGCAAATCCTACTGGCAGCAGAGCTATACCTAAACCGTTAGATACTAAGCCCAATATACTGGAACCAAAATCAGACTGATAGTGAGAACTTGGCACTACTCCATAAGACATAAAAATTTGTTGCACTGAAAAAAAGTAACTGCTTTTGCGATCTTCTACTGGCATTATAAATTTCTGTTTTGCTAAATTCTCTGCTGTAATATCACTAAAATTCATATAGGGATGTGTCGTCTGAACAAAAAAAGCAACAGGTTCACTTTTTATTTTATATGAGCTTATACCTGATAATGTATTAACTTGGCGGGTAAATGCAACATCAATTTTATAATCTCTCAACGATTCCTGTGCATTCTCATGGAGCAATTGGATAAGCTCTATCGATAAGTCCGGATAATCCTTTGAGATATGCAATAAAACAGTAGGTATAACAGAATACGATACAGAATCAGGATGCACTATTCTGACAATCCCATTTTCTCCTGCTCCAATATTTTTCGCAAAGACATGAACGTAATTCAGATCATCTAATAAAACGGACCACTTCTCTTTCAAAAAAAGTCCAGCAGGAGTAAGTTTTACATTTCGTTTATTTCTCTCAAAAAGGCTGCAGCCTAATTCTTTTTCCAGTGACATAATCTGCCTGCTTAATGCAGACTGTGTAAGGTTCACAATAGATGCCGACTTCCAAAAGTGTAATTCTTCTGCTAATTTGAGAAAGTTTCTAATTTGTTGCAAATCCATTTAATGCATTTTATTCATTAATAAATGCAAAATAAGCATTTTTATGAATTATTCAATACTTTATCTTTGCAGTAATTCATAAAATACAAATGGACTACTTAACCAGAAGACAAGTTATTAAAACAGGAGGCTTAGCGTTGATAACTATTGCCATACCTTTTTTCACAAAAGCAAATAAACTAATAATGGAAGAGAATAAAAAAGATGATATCAGAATAAAACCTTTCAAAGTAAATATCTCCCAGGACATATTAGATGATCTTAATACAAGATTAGACATAACCAGATGGCCGGATGAAATTAAAGAATCCCGCTGGAGTTATGGTACTGAGCTTTCATATATGAAAGAACTAACAAATTACTGGCAACATAAATTTGACTGGCGTAAAATTGAAAGTGAAATTAATTCTTATCCTAATTTTATTGCAGATATAGATGGAATGCAGATACACTACATTCAAGTTAAAGGCAAAGGTAAAAAGTCGATACCCCTTATTATGACACATGGCTGGCCAGGTTCCTTCCTTGAAATGATAAAAATCATACCGATGCTGACGCAGAATCCCGAGTTGTCGTTTGATCTTGTTATCCCCTCTATTCCAGGATTCGGTTTTTCGTCTAAGGCAAATAAAGAAGGATGCAACAGCGAATATGTTGCTGACATTTGGCAAAAATTGATGATTAATCTTGGTTATGAAAAATTTGGTGTCCAAGGCGGCGATATAGGTTCTGGCATAAGTTCATGGCTGTCACTAAAGTATCCTTCAAATATTATTGGACTTCACCTCAACTACATTTCAGGTTCATACAAACCGTATTTAAAAGATGGTGAAATACTTTCCGATGAAATGGTAGAGTTTAAAAAAACGAGTTCAGAATGGTCTAGTAAAAATGGTGCATATGCTTACATCCATTCTACAAAACCGCTCACTGCTGCCTACGGACTTAATGACTCTCCTGCAGGACTCTGTGCATGGATAATTGAGAAATTTAATGATTGGAGCGATAATAATGGAAATATTGAAAATATTTTTACCAAAGATGAACTGCTTGCTAATGTCACTCTCTATTGGGTTACTCAAACTATACATTCATCCATGCGGATCTACAATGAAAATAGTAAAAAGCCATTGGCTTTTAAAAAGAATGAATTTATCGGCGTCCCTGTTGGCTTTGCACATTTCCCGAAAGAATTACCAACTCCGCCTCGTGCTTATATCGAAAAAAGTTTTAATATTACGCATTGGACAAACATGAAATCTGGCGGACATTTTGCTGCAGCTGAACAGCCGGAATTACTTTCAAAAGATATAATTGATTTCTTCTCTCATTTGAAATTACAAGATTATTAAGCATACAAAAAAATCTCATTGTATTTTTATCACTTAGTGTAGTCCTTAAATTTCACGATTGGATAAAATATGATAAAATTACCGGAATTGAGTTTCAAGAAGTAAACACAAAATAACAGTGAAATGATAAAAGTATTCATAGCAGGAGCCACAGGATGGGCTGGTTCAGAACTTAGCAAAGGTATTTTTCATAATAATAAAATGCAGCTGGTCGGAGCATTGTCCCGTAAACACAAAGGCCAAAATTTATCCGATATTTTACATTTGAAAGATGTCGAAATTCCAATTTTTGACGATATTGAAAAAGCTCTTTCGGAAGTTGATTTTGACGTTTTGGTCGATTATACGCGTCCGGAAGTAGGAAAGAGGAACATTATCGCAACGCTTAAAAAAGGCAAAAGTGTTGTGGTGGGAACCTCTGGATTAACCAATGAGGATTATGCTGAAATAGAAAAAATAGCATCAGATAATGATACATCTGTTTTAGCTGTAGGGAATTTTGCCATAACGGTTGTACTGCTCCAAAAATTTGCCGAGATGGCAGCTAAGTATATTCCGAACTATGAAATTATAGATTATGCCCACCAGGATAAGACAGACAGTCCAAGTGGAACAGCAAGAGAACTGGCACATCGCCTTTCCCAAATTCAAAAAGCGGCTGTTCATGTTTCAAATGATGAACTGCTCGGAGATGCATCAAGCCGAGGTGCCAATCTGGATAGTGTTCAGGTACACTCGGTGCGGCTTCCAGGATATGTTATTTCCATTGAAACCATATTTGGGCTGAAAGATGAAAAACTTACAATTCGACATGATTCAGGTGCCGGAGCGGAACCTTATGTGCAGGGAGCTTTACTTGCTATTGAAAAGGTGAGGACATTTAAGGGCTTGAAACGAGGATTGGATACGGTGATGGAGTTTTAGAGACAGACATAACATGTACTGTTTAGGTGAATTAAATCACACTGTTTCCCGTGGAGTGGATACCTTTGGAACAAAAAGTCAGGTTGTTCAAGATGCTTTATCAATTGTTCATGTTCTGATATGGCAAAATCTTGGCACCCGGTTATTTAAAGAATTAAGAATTCAGTATCGGCGAGAGCTTCATATCTTAGGCTTGGATATATTAAAGGCGGCTTAATTTTAATTATCATTTTTTTGATTACATTGATGTTGAGTATAAAAATATTAGAAAAAACAATTAAAATGAAAAAAAAACTATTGCCCATTCTCTCAATTGTGTCTGCATGCATTCTCTGGGGCCTTGCTATTGTTTTGACTAAGCAGGCAACAGAACAGCTTAAATTTCCCCACGTCGCACTTTATCGTTTCTTAATTGCGTCATTATTTTTAATACTATTTACACTCAAGAAAAAAGTAATATTCCCAGGTAAATCGGACCTGAAAATTTTTTTGTTGACGTCTTTCTTTACTGTTCCATGTACCTTCCTACTCCAGTTTGCCGGTATCTCAATTACTAGCGGTACTAATGCATCGCTGATTATAGGAATGACACCTACTATTTTTATAATGGTCTCTTATATAGCATTTAGGAAAAGAGAAAATCAAGCAGTAATGCTTTCTGTACTGCTATCTATCATTGGTATTGCTTTAGTGGTTGGAAGTCCGACTGCAGGCAGCAGCTGGATTGGAAATGTATTGATTATAATATCACTCATTACGCTTTCAATAAGCACTATCCTGACCCAGAAGATTATGAAAACATATTCTTCTTTAATTACTACAATCCTCACATTTTGGTTTGGAACAATTATTTTAATTCCTTTAGTGATTATATTTTATGGTATGCCTCCTGTGGATTTGGATGCTACTGTATGGGCGTCGCTTATCGTCCAGGGAGTTCTTTGCACCTCATGTGCTTATTTGTTATGGAATTATGGTCTGCAAAAAATCTCTATGGCAAAAGCCGGCGTTTATGCAAATATTGAACCCATAGCGGGAGTAATCTTCAGTTCTCTTTTGCTTTCAGATAAAATAAATATACAGATGGCAGTTGGAGGAACGCTTGTTATTATCGCTGCTCTTTTAATTTCAATTATTGATCTCTTTAAATTTAAAACAGCAAAATAATGAAATTAACTCTTTTAGATTGATGCATACTTAAGAACGAGGTTTTCCTTCTACAAATTGAATAAACACCTTTATCAATTGAAAATTTATAAAAGTTTGTTTGTTCACACTTTTTTGGACGTTTGTGAAGTCCCGTTAACAAAAGGCTTAAATATGGTTTCGGAATGATATTGGTGTCAATATTTCATTTAAATATCCTGCAGATACTAGCGGGCAGATACGGCATAGCTGAACTTTAGAACAACTTACTAATATTCTTACTCCGATCATTAATACTAACACAGTATTTACACCAAATCGAAATGAAATTAGCAGAAAACGAATATGATGCCTTTGAAGAATAAAATAAAAATATGGTAAGTAATAACACAATTTTACGACTAACCTGACAAATTTATTTAAACATTTTAGAAAGTACGTTTTCTTCAAATTGTCCGAGCTGAAAAATAACTGAAAATAAATTGTAAGGAAATATTAATTATTCATACTAAGTTAACAAGGACGAAAAGATTAGAATAAACAATAAAGTATAAACATTGTTAACTACATAAAAAACATGGAAAATTTAAGAAAGGATGATTTTCATCTGGATGCGGGTAAAGGAATTGTATATCTTGTAAATTAGCATGTGTGCTAATTCAACAATATTTTATTTATGAATTACCAGGCACTTCCATCACGGGAAACTATCGATAAGCTTTTTGAAAATCTAAGGCAGCGCAATTTTATTCCTCATTTTGCTGCCTCGAAAGAGGATGCACTTGCAAAAGTGATTTCGGTTATTCCTGCCGGATCAGAAATAGCAACAGCTTCGTCTATAACACTAAAACAAATAGGCTTTCTTGATTTGCTCAATTCAAGGAAACATGCATGGAAAAATTTCCGGGATAATATTTTCACGGAAATCGATCACCTGAAGAAAGACGAGTTACGCAGGGAAAGTGTTTTGGCTGACTATAATATTCAAAGTCTTCATGCTATCACCGAAAGCGGACAGCTAATTATTGCGTCCGGCATGGGAAATCAACTCTCAGCCATTGCTTATGCCAGCCGACATCTTGTATTTGTTGCCGGCTTACAAAAAGTGGTTCCGACATTGGATTCCGCTCTCGAAAGGCTGAATGAATTTGTGCTTCCGTTAGAGAATGAAAGGATGAAACGCATGGGTTTTAAAGAAGGCACAACTTTGGGAAAATATCTGGTTTTTGAAAAAGAAATTCGGCCTCGCCAAATTCATATAATTCTCGTTGACGAAGTTTTAGGGTTTTAATTACATATGGTGTATTGGGAATATCGAAAATTTAACTAACAATTAAATAATATATAAAATGAAAGCAATTTGGAACAATAAAGTTATCGCACAGAGCAATAACACCGTGGAGGTACAGGGTAATCAGTATTTCCCGCCGGATAGTATCGTAAAACAGTACTTCTCAATGACTGAATTACATACTACTTGTCCTTTCAAGGGCCTTGCCAGTTATTATAATATTAAAGTGGACGGCGCTGAGAACGTCGAGGGTGCCTGGTATTATCCCACTCCAAACCCTGGCTATGAAAATATTACGAATTATGTAGCTTTTTGGAATGGTGTTAAAGTAGAAGAAGATTGAAAAGCATCTCATTGGCAGCATATTCGAGTACATAGAAATTTGGTATAACAGGAAAGAAGGAATTCCGTTTATGAAATACCGAACGATTAAAGAATTGGGAATCAAGAAAATAATTTAAAAATGCAGCTTAACTTTTTTATGCATTTTTGGTTTGCATATCCGTACAGAAGTGTTATCTTTTATCGTGTTTAAATAATGGACATTATCAATTTAGGAGGAATTAATAAAAGATGACTATTTACGAAGTAACTTTTTGGGCTGTGGTATCAGTTCTGGGAATAATTGTTGGAGCGTTTATAGGGCTAAATATCAAGTTTAACCATCACACAATCGCAAAAACGATGGCACTTGCAGCTGGATTGTTAATTGCAGCTGCAACTGTAGAATTAGCAGCAGAGGCAATTGAAAATGCTCCGCTAATTTATGCAATAATTGCTTTTCTAATCGGAGCCCTTGGTTTTAGCTTTGGTAATGTTATCCTTAGTAGCCGAGGAGCAAAAGACAGAAAACGTTGTGGAGAATGCGTTGCACAGCCTACTGAAGACCAAAAACCTGGAAGTGGATTAGCAATAACGCTTGGAACTGGAATGGACGCAGTTCCAGAGTCGATAGTTTTAGGATTAACACTTTTCACTAATGGGGTGGATTTTCCTCTTATTCTTGCCATCGCATTAGGAAATTTGCCTGAAGCTATCTCTGGTTCAGTAGGGATGTTGCAGGCTGGCAGAAAAAAAAGTTGGATTTTCAAAGTTTGGGGTGGAGTTGCCTTAGCTAGTATTTTGTTGACAGTTTTAGGATTCTTTCTTGCTCAAAATATTTCTGAAACGATGGTAAGTTTATTACAGCTATTTGGTGCAGGAGCTTTAATTGCAATGGTTGCAGAGACATTAATTCCAGAGGCCTTCCATGGCACACCTAAGTATTCAGGAACTATAGTTGCAATTGGATTTGCATTATTATTAATTGTAAATGTTTTGACAGAATAAATCTAATGTATTACCGACGTTGATTCTGTTGAGTCTATCGAACGTAAATCCAGTTATTAATATTTTGTATAGGTTATGTCGGGTTCTGCGACTACCGCAGCTCTGGCAGATTCAAAGCTGCTGCTTCAGGCATTTTTCAACATGGGTTCATTAACAACAAAGAGACATCATGGTAAGCCATATCCCGCATTTTAAAAATTTTGAATCTCTGGCCCAGGTTCCTGCTGAACAGCTCGAATGGTTGCAGAACCAGAGTCACCTAAGGCATTTTGAAGATGGTGAGATCATTGTCGTTCAGGGCGACCCAATTGATGGCCCGTACTTCGTTATCGAGGGGCATGTACGCCTATTTAGGGATCAGGGTGCAGATAAGCAGGAAGTTATTCCAGCTACCACAGGGGCAATATTTGGCTACCTGCCCTACTCGAGAGGCACGATAATTACCTTCTCGGCACAGTCCAAGGGAAAAAGTAGTATTCTACACTTTCCTATAGCCAAAAACCGTGAGATGATAAGGGATTATTTCGAACTCACTCAAGCTCTTGTGCACCAGATGAGCAACCGTGTGCGTGATTTTACGAGATTAGAGCTCCAGACAGATAAAATGGCAGCATTGGGCAAACTCGCAGCAGGCCTTGCTCATGAACTTAATAACCCCGCCTCGGCACTGGTAAGCGACTCTGTGTCGCTGCGCCAGCACCTTCGTATGGAACCGCAAGCATTCAAAGATCTTACATCGCTTCAGCTGGAACCGCACCAGGTCGATGGCGTAAATGAAATATTGTTACAGATCATGGCTGAATATAAACCCGGCGGATTAACCCTAAAAGAACGCCTTAAAAAGGAAGAGGTGATAGCAGGCTGGCTTGAGAAGCACGATATCGGTAAAGCAGAAGAAATGTCGGAGGTCTTTACCGATTTCAATATTAACTGCGACCAACTCGATTCATTCAAGAATTTCCTGCCCACAGCTGGCCTTAACACTATTTTCAACTGGATCCTCAACGTACTGGTTACAGAAAAGATAGTTCTCGATATTCAGGTGTCATCCGGTCGCATAACCGAACTGATCAAATCGGTAAAGATTTATACGCACATGGATCGCGGAACCGAGAAAACAATTATTGATGTACACGACGGCATCCGGAACACCATTACTATCCTGGGTCATAAATTCAGGGAAGAAAATGTAGCGCTTTCGGAAGTATATGGTAAAAACCTGCCACCGCTCAAGGCATATCCGGGCGAGCTCAACCAGGTATGGACTAATCTTATCGACAATGCGCTGGACAGCCTTCAAGGAACAAAAAACGGCGTGATAACCATTTGCACGGAATTAGACCTTGACTTCATAAAAATCACAGTTGCCGACAACGGTCCTGGAATACCCCAAGACATACAGCTCAATATTTTTGATCCTTTTTTTACAACAAAAGAACTGGGAAAAGGAACAGGAATGGGGCTCGAAACGGTGCGTCGGATCGTATTGAGGCACAAAGGATTGATAAAAGTGTTCTCTGAACCCGGAAACACGAAATTTGAGGTATGCCTGCCAATTAATGGCAATATAGAAGAATAACATATGGAAAAACCAATAATTTTCTCAATAGATGATGACCAGCAGGTTTTAAATGCAATCGGCCGGGATCTTAAAGCCAGGTATGGTACCGAATATAAGATACTAAGCACCACTTCGGCCACTGAGGCCCTCGAACGTGTTAAAGAACTGAAAAATCAGGCCCGCGTTATCGCGATGTTTATTTGCGACCAGCGAATGCCGCAGATGGAAGGTGTCGAATTTCTCGAACAGGCTTTAGAGATTTACCCCGAAACAAAGCGGGTATTACTCACCGCCTATTCTGATACAGACGCTGCGATAAACGCGATTAACCGCGTACAGCTCGATTACTATCTGATGAAGCCCTGGGACCCGGCTGAAGAGCGTCTATATCCAGTCATAGATGACCTGCTGCGAGACTGGCAAGGCGGATATCGTCCGGATTTTAAAGGTATAAGGATAATTGGATACCAGTACTCACCTTTGTCCCATAACCTCAAGGATTACCTTGGCGGCAACCTCATCCCGTATTCATGGCTTGACGTAGAGCGGAACCCCGACGGCCGTAAAATTCTTGAGCTGAACAACCTTACCGACCTTGACTTGCCCGTAGTAGTCCTAGAAGACGGAGCAATTTTAAAAAAGCCCGACATCTTCACCCTGGCTTTACAGCTGGGCTCTAATCCCGAGATTTCTGCAGAACTATACGATGTTGTCATTATAGGAGCGGGGCCCGCAGGACTTGCCGCAGCGGTATATGGCGCTTCAGAGGGTCTTCGTACACTGGTTATTGAGCGCCAGGCTCCAGGCGGTCAGGCAGGCACAAGTTCGCGTATTGAAAACTATCTGGGATTCCCATCGGGGCTAACGGGTGCCGACCTTTCGCGAAGGGCCATCAGTCAGGCACGACGGCTGGGTGCTGAGTTTGTTTCACCTAAGGAAGTGGTGTCGATAGAACAGATTGACAACTACAAAAGTATCAGGCTGGCCGACGGATCTAAAATTATCAGCAGGGCTATCATAATTACAACCGGAGTCAACTACAGGAAGCTTGACACCAAAGGGGTGGCCAAATTTACAGGGGCCGGGATATATTACGGAGCAGCTATCACAGAGGCATCGGCCTGCGTTGACAAAAATGTATATATTGTAGGTGGTGGGAATTCTGCCGGTCAGTCGGCAGTCTATTTGTCTAAGTACGCAAGCCGGGTTTATATTGTGATCCGCAAGGATTCGCTTTCGTACACTATGTCTTCTTATCTGATCAAACAAATCGAAGAGCTGCCGAATATCGAGGTACTGCCCGAAACAGAAATCCAGGAAGCCTTGGGTGAGAAGTATCTCGAGAAGCTTACCCTATGGAATATTTCCACTGGCAGCGACAACTGCTGCGATGCGGCCGCCCTGTATATTTTTATAGGTGCCAAACCTTACACCGACTGGCTTGGCGAAATTATTCATCGCGATAGCAAAGGCTTTATAATTACGGGAAGTGACCTGAAAACGGATGCGAACTTTTGTAATACCTGGAAAATAAAAAGAGACCCATTCCTGCTTGAAACCAGCGAACCAGGAATCTTTGCAGCCGGTGACGTGCGATCGGGCGCAATGAACCGTGTTGCATCTGCTGTTGGCGAAGGCTCAATGGCGATTTCATTTGTGCATAAATATCTAGCTGAAACTTAAAAAAATAAGGAAAGACAAATTTGTAATCACCTGTTGGCGATTGGTCGCAACAACTCGCCGAGGAATACATCTTGAATGTTTGAAAATAAGTTAGGGGAACAAGAAACAATTAAACGATAAAGACATGGGGATTAATAAATTTCTGATAAATTTCAAAAAAAGAATAACAATTATCGCAAGCAGGATCATGGGCTCAAATAATAAAGATCATTCAAAAAATAATAAAAACATAAAGCCCCCGTCCTGGGGATCCCAAATCTAAAGGTAAATGAACTTTTTGAAATCTAAATACTTCTTACCTGGCAATAGGCTTTAAATCTTCAAGCATCGTTGGGATAAGCTCACTTACTGTTGGATGAATATGCACAGCGTCGCGCAAGAAGGTATAAGGCTGTTTGGCATACATTAAATTGGTGATGCCGTTTATGATTTCATCCCCTCCAACACCTAACACGCACGCCCCCAAAAAAAGATTGGTTTTAACATCGATTACAGCCTCCATAAAACCAAAAGTCTCCCCTTTTTCCTGAGCACGACCTACTTTTGTCATCGGACGATATCCAACTGCTATTTCGTAACCTTTATCAATGGCTTCTTTCTTTGTCATTCCTATCCTGCCAAGGGGAGGGTCAATAAATAATCCATAGGTAGTAATTCTGTCGGTAATTTTTCGTTCCTTTTTCTTAAGCAAATAACTTTCTACAATTTGAAAATCATTATAAGAAGTATGCGTAAAAGCACCCTGCCCATTGCAATCACCTATAGCAAAAACTCCTGGGACATTTGTCTGACAGTAATCATCGACTTTTATATAATTTCTTTTATCTACTTCGATTGTGGTATTGGCCAATTGCAGGGTATCGGTATTAGGAGATCGGCCAATTGCCAGTAAAAGATGAGATCCTTTCAATTCTTTGGTATCTACCACTACAGAAATACTTGATTTATTAATTTGCTTAACTTTAATGTTTTCCGCATTAAAAACAAGATTTACTCCATCGGACTTCATTATTTCAGCTACCACATCACTCACTGTCTCATCCTCCCTGTTTATTAATTTTTTATTGCGTTCAATTATAGTGACTTTGCTGCCAAACCTTTTGAACATCTGCCCAAATTCCAAACCGATATAACTGCCGCCGATTATGATCAAATGTTTAGGTAAATCTGTAATCTCTAATATATTTTCATTGGTATAAAAAGGAACCCCCTGATATTCTGTTGGAACCACAGGCTTTGCACCTACATTGATAAAAATATTTTTTGCCGTAAGGACTTTATCTCCAACCTTTACTTCGTAGTTACTTAAAAAATGAGCCTCACCCTTGTAAAATTCAATTTTGTCATTATTCCAAATTGCTTTTTCAATATTGCTGCGGGAATCACTGACCAGCTTGTCCTTACGTGCTTTTATTTTTTTTAGATTCGCCTTTACTCCGGCAGGAATTTCAATACCTAACTCATCTCCATGAAAAGCATCCCATATTCTTCGGGCACTTGCAACATAGGCTTTAGTTGGAATACAACCGTTATTAACGCATGTTCCTCCCAAAAAACTCCTTTCTATAATGGCAACAGTGCCTTCTTTTGACAAGCTGAAGGCTAGAGGAATGCCAGCCTGTCCGCTTCCAATAATAATATAATCAAAGTTTTTCATAGTAATTTAGTATCTAAGAAGTTAAGTGACTCAAAAAATCATTTGTTGCACTATTGCATCCCTAAAACTGCAAATGATTTATAATAAGCAAAATACGTATATTTTTAAATTAAAGTTGCAAAAAAAGCAATATACCAAGCTAAATACTGCAGGCATAAAATAATTTTTTTATTTTTGAAAATGCTTTTAAATAAAAACTTCCCAATCCTGGACAATTGCACGTACCTTAATACTGCCAATTCAGGATTATTATCCTCAGATATTGCTAATTGGCGACAACAGCATGATTTACAATTTACGCAAAATGGAAGTATGTTCAGAATCGAAAATATCAAAGTTATCGATGAACTCCGGACAAATCTTTCAGATAGCTTTTTTTGCAAAAAAGAGAATACATTTTTAACTCCAAATTTTTCAATAGGCTTTAATACAATCTTAGAAGGTCTTGGGAAACACCATCGCTTTTTAATACTTCATGATGACTATCCTACTTTAAGTTACGCAATTACCAGCAGGGGTTTTGACTTTTGGGAAGTTCCAATTGATAGTAATCTTGAACAGAATATTTTAGATGCAATTGAAAAATTTAAACCTACTGCTTTTGCTTTCAGCATGGTTCAGTATATCAGCGGACTTCGAATGCAAAGCGATTTTATAAAACAGCTTAAAGTTCTTTTTCCAGATTTGATTTTAATTGCGGATGGTACACAATTTCTGGGCACTACAGTTTTTAACTTCAAAAATTCGGGTTTAGATGTCCTTGCAGGAAGCGGCTACAAATGGCTTTTGGGAGGATATGGAAATGGATACATCTTCTTATCTGACGATGTAAAAAATAAACTTTATGAAGGCCGAAAACAAAGTTTATTACCAACTGCGCAATTTATCAGTGGGAGAAATTATTTATCCCTAAGTCTGGAACCTGGACATTTAGATAGTTTAAATTTTGGAACGCTGAACCAAGGGATAAATTATATCAATAATATAGGATTGGACGTTATCGAAAAAACCAATCAGGAATTAGCAAATAAGGCAAGACAGAAATTACATGCCAAAGGTCTTATTCCAGACTGGCTTATTGAAAGAAAAGAACAATCCTCCATTATTAGTTTACCTTTAGAAAAAGAAGTGCTATTAAGACTAGAAGCAAAGAAAATAATTTGTTCCATAAGAGGGGCTAACACTAGAATATCGTTCCATTTTTATAACACTGAAGAAAATTTAAATCAGTTTTTAGAAGCTCTTAAATGAAATTAATTTATCGGATCATGTTAATTACTAATCTGCCTACTTTGTAGATACTTTTTTTGAGACGTTTGTAAAAGTCGCTTCATCATTGGTCTTAAAACTTAGGTTGGGGATGATGATGCACTTATGGGTAATATATTTGTACCAAATTCGCGCCATAAGGTATATTTCACGCCAAATTCACGCCAAAAGAAATTTATTCGCGCCAAATTATTATATTTTTAATTTCCCTCATAAAAAAATTAAGTACTAAAATTACTGAGAAATGATGTTCTTTACACCAAACCATTTTATTCAGGTCAAAAATTACTATGGTACTAATATCGTCCATATTTACTGCTAAAGCAGTAAAGAAAGCGTTTTACAACCAAAGAATTATTTACAAGGAGGTTAAATTACTTTTACCGCTAAGCCAGTAATTTTTACACTACATCTAAACAGCATTATAATAAGAACAAACAACAACAACAACAACAACAACAACAACAACAACAACAACAACAACAACAACAACAACAACAACAACAACAACAACAACAACAACAACAACAACAACACCAACAAC
>JASCOE010000023.1 GCA_029959285.1 Flavobacteriaceae bacterium PS02337 | reverse complement strand
CGTAACTTAATCGTACTGCTGATGATTTAAACTCAGCACTGTAAACTCGTTTTTTCATAATTCTAAGATATTTATTTTTATTTAAACAGTCTTAAAATTTATGTCCCAGTAAATGTAGCAACTCCACCTTTACGGCTCATACTTCTTGTGATACTTTTATAAGAGTCCAATACATCAGCAAATTTTTTATTGGCATATTGGATGCCTCGGTCAGAATGGAATATTAATTCATTTGCAATTGTTCTATTCTTGACTGCCATTTTCCAAGCCATCATTGTAGTTTGTTTTGTACTTAGTCCATTGCTTAAACTCCAGCCGACTATCTTTCTGTCAAATAAATCTAAAATGATGGTCAGATATAAAAATCCATCCTTTGTCTGTATATAGGTGATATCTGAAACCCATGCCTTTGCTGGTTCTGTTGCCGTAAATTCTCTTTTCAGGATATTTGGCACAACAAAATGATTATGTTTTGAATTGGTTGTTACTTTGAATTTTTTACTTAATTTACTGTACAATCCTAACTGCTTCATGTATTTAGCTACAGTTATTCTGGATATCTGATATCCTTGGCTTTGGAGTTCCAGAGTAATTCTTGGGCTTCCATATCGCTGTTTAGCATTAAAGTATATTGACGTAATTTCTTCTTTAATCAGAGCAGTCTTCCTCTGTCTTTCTGATAGAATCTGTCGCTTCCAATTATAATAGCTGCTTGGACTTACTTTTAAAACTTTGCACATCTTTTCAATAGAATATATTTTTTCATGGTCTTTTATGAAAAGATAAATCATCGACCTCCCTTGGAAAAGATGCTTATAGCCTTTTTTAGAATATCACGTTCTAATTCTGTTTCTTTTAATTTTTTTTCAAGCTCATGGATTTTTTCCTGTTCAGGGCTAAGTTTTAATTTTCCTTTCCCAGGAAAACTTCCTGTTCCAAATTCTTGGTAATCCTGACGCCATTTGTAAAGCAAAGGTGCTGTTATTCCAAGTTCCTTCGCTAATTGTGAGATATTATCTCTTTCATAACTTAATTGGACAGCTTTCTCTTTAAAATTGCGGTCATAAGTTTTACGATTCTCTTTCATGCTCTAAAGTTAAGATTTAGTTCTTAACTAGAACTCCATGCTAAGTTAGCACATCCACTGAAGATAGCATTAAAAAAGCGGCTGAAGAGGTTAAAGAACTTGGGATCAAATTGGACTGTGTGGTAAACAATGCTGGGGTTGGTCTGGACTTAGGAGATGAAATTCCTACTCAGGAACTGATGAATGCAACATTTGCTACCAATACAACCGGAACTGTGCTGTTTACTGAAGCATTTATAGAGTTCATACAAGATGGAGGCCAGATTGTATTTTTATCAACAGCAATGGCACTTCTACGAAATCTGGCTCCAAATGCTCCTGCTTACCGAATGTCAAAAGCTGCAATAAACATTTATGCAGTGATGTTAAGCCAAAGGCTTGCAGATAAAAATATACGCGTTACCCCGCTGCATCCAGGATGGGTACAAACCAGAATGGGAGGCGATACAGCTCCGGTAACTCTTGAGAAATCGGTAAATGGCATATATAAAGCTATTACTGAAAACACCCAGACAGGTAAATTCTGGAATATCGAATTGGACGCTGTTGAAGAATTTTAAGGGCTGATCAGAATAGATTCCTTTTATAAAATAGGATATTGTCCGTATCTCAATTTTACCTTATGAAATTAAAACCTGAAATAATTACTGTTTCGGGTTTTATTTTTTACGGCTTTCTCCCCAATGCCAGTCTTTTAAATATCCTTAATGTAATTTAAGAAAAATTCTTAAACTGGATCATCCCTTTAAAAATCAGAAAAGCGTACTTTTGTCCTTTGCTTTTTTAGTTGGATTATTGTGCTTTACCGGTATAGCCAAACCCAATTTTTAAAAAGTATCAGTAAAAGATAACTTACCAGTAAATTTGATTTACCACCCAGGCGGTTGCCAGTTTAATAACATAAAATATCATATGGATTTAATGCGGTTAGAAATTAAGAAAAATATCCAAAAATTGGAAGACACAAATTTGTCATTCCGCGTTTTTGACTTGACCCAAGCCAGTATTGAACAATATCTTCAGCCTCATAAAAAGGATCATTTCTGTATTATTTTAGTCGAATCCGGAAATATCAGCATACATATTGAGGACAAAATTTATGCATTAAACTCAGGGAAAATTTCAATTGCATTTCCTGAACAGATACACTTTCTTTCCAATTACAGCAATGATCTTACAGGTAAGATCATTTTGTTTGAAGAAGTATTATTTTGTTCGGACATACTTAAAAATGAACTAAGCGCTTACAACGTTAACCTATCGGCACACCTTAACTGCACTGCACTTTCAAAGCCCGAATTCGAACAGGTGCTTCCCATTGTTCAGAACATCCACGATATATATAATATTCCAAGCCTTGTCAGGAAAGAACAGGCACGTTTTTACATTAAAATTTTCCTTCTGGGTCTTATTGAATCCGTTCATGGCCAGCACCCCGTACTCAATCAGGAGTCTGCTTTGACAAACCAGCATATTTATATCGCTTTCAAAAAATTACTGAACCAGAAGTATAAAACCCAGCGCACCGTTCAGTATTATGCACTGGAGCTTGCGGTCAGCGCCAAAAAACTAAATGCAATAACCAAAAAGCACTGCGGTGAAACTGCCATAAACGCCATCCATAACAGAATTCTTACTGAAATCAAAAGACAGTTACTATTTTCCCACCTCTCACACAAAGAAATTGCATTTGACCTGGGATTCAGCTCCCCCTCTGCCCTAAATAAATTTGTAAAGGCAAAACTAAAAGAAACTCCAACAGATCTTCAAAACGAACTGGCGCAAATTTATACCGCATAGTCCTGTTTGTATAACATCCATCCTTTTCTCCTGTCCTATCTTTGCATCAGTAAATACTACTGTTTCAAAGATGTACAAATTCTTATTGCCTTACAGGCACTGCAGCTTAATTATTTTCTTTAATTCTACTGATCAGGAATTAAAATTATAATTCAAACCTGCCTGTAAAACTGGCAGTATCCATAATCAGAAAATCGCACTAGTATCATTCATCTAACCTTTCCAAAGGGTAAGCTATTTGAATGATAGCAGGCATTTATACGCTTATTTTTAAATAATAAAATATGAATTTCAATAGTTTGATAAAAGAAAACCTCCACAAAATTTTAGAGGAAAACTTAAAATTAGCAGACCAGCTCGACCCTCAGCAGATTGATGCATTGGTGAGCAATATTAAATCAGCCAACCGAATCTTTGTAATGGCAGCCGGCAGAAGCGGACTTGCATTAAAAATGGCTGCAATGCGTTTTATGCATTTAGGCTATAGTGTATATGTAGTTGGTGAAACTGTTACCCCTGCTATCCTTGAAGGAGACCTGCTGCTTGTAGCATCAGGATCCGGTACGACTTCAACAGTTTTATCCGCGGTAGAAAAAGCAGTAAAACAAAAAGCCGGCGTTGTAGCCATTACCGCCGATGCAGACAGCGCCCTGGCCAAATTAGCAGCAAATATTCTGCTGATTAATGCTGCCACAAAAACAGACTTTGGCGTATCGGTTTCTAACCAGTATGCAGGAAGCCTTTTTGAACAATTTACATTATTTATACTCGAAAGCGTTTTTATGACCCTTTGGCAGGAATCTGGTTTAACCAAAGAAGACCTGTGGCCGAAACACGCTAACCTTGAATAACTTTTTTTTACAATTAATTTTTTTAAACATTTTTAGACATGACAAAATTACAAGTCGCAATTGATTTACTTACTACAGAAGCAGCATTAGAACTTGCAGCTAAAGTAGCACCTTACGTAGATATTATAGAATTGGGTACGCCCCTGATTAAGGCAGAAGGCCTTAGTGTGGTAACAGCTATGAAAGCAGCATTCCCGGACAAGTTGGTTTTTGCTGACATGAAAACTGCCGATACCGGTGCATTGGAAGCAGAAATGGCATTCAAAGCTGGTGCTGACCTTGTAACAGTTATGGGGGCTGTCGATGATGCAACCATCAAAGGAGCTGTAGAAGCAGCAAAAAAATACGGCAGAAAAGTAGTCGTTGATACGATCGGGGTTAAAGACAGAGTGCAGAGAGCAAAAGAAGTAACTGCTTTTGGAGTAGCTTTTGTTGAATTACACGCAGGTCTTGACGAGCAGGCACTGCCTGGGTACTCTGTACAAACACTGATCAGTGAAGGAAGAGAAGCAAAAGTTCCATTTTCTGTTGCTGGTGGTGTAAACATCGATACAATAAAAGATGTTGTAGCCGCAGGTGCAGATGTAGCTGTAGCAGGTGGTGCAATTTATGGCGCTAAAGACCCGGCTGCTGCCGCAAAAGCATTAAAAGATGCTATAAACAGTGTAACTGTATAATACTTTATCCTTTAAGGCTGGACTATATCTATAGGTTCCAGCCTTAATTTTTCAATAATAAATTTAGATTACTATAACCATTATGAACAATACATTCGATTTTGGCATTGTTGGCTTAGGTGTAATGGGCCACAATCTGCTGCTAAATATGGCCGATCAGAAATTTGCTGTTGCAGGCCTGGATTTAGATACAGAAAAAGTGTTGTCCCTTACTAAGCAGGCAGACGCACAGCAGCTCATTAAAGCCACAACAGAAGTACAGGAATTTGTTTCACTCATCAAGCAGCCCAGGGCAATCATGCTGCTGGTACCTGCAGGAAAACCTGTAGATAATGCGATTGAAAACCTGCTGCCCTATCTTGATAAAGGCGACATCCTTATCGACGGGGGAAATACTTACTTTACCGATACAGACCGCAGGTTTACAGAATTATCATCCCAAGGCATTCATTTTTTCGGGATGGGAATTTCAGGAGGTGAAAAAGGGGCACGGTTTGGTCCAAGCCTTATGCCTGGCGGTGACAGAAAGGCTTATGAAAGACTTCGTCCTGTTTTTGAAGCCATAGCAGCAAAAGTTGATGGCGAGCCATGTGTAGCTTATTTGGGTAACGGATCGGCAGGCAACTATGTAAAAATGGCTCATAATGGTATTGAATACGGGATCATGCAGCTTATTTCAGAAATATACGATCTTATGAAACGAGGCTACAATATGGACGACAATACCATACAAAAAACCTTTGAATACTGGAATGGCACCGAACTTCAATCCTACTTAATTGAGATCACAGCAGTAATCCTTAAAAAAACAGATGCTGACGGAAAAAAACTGATCAATGTTATCTCGGATTGGGCAAAATCTAAAGGAACAGGAAAATGGACCTCACAAAATGCAATGGACCTGCATGTACCCCTGCCTACGGTAGATGCTGCTGTGGCCATGCGAGATATGTCCAAAAACAAACCCGAAAGAATTCTCGCTGCACAAAAGCTGGTTTGGACTGCTGTACCTCAAAGCAGTGCTGACCTGACTTTGGTTATGCAGGAACTAATGGGAGCACTACATTTTTCTATATTAATCACTTATGCTCAGGGACTGGCACTGCTGACCAAAGCTTCACAAGAGTACAATTACGGGCTGAACCTTGAAACAGTTACAAAAATCTGGCGTGGCGGCTGTATCATCCGTGCCGCGGTTCTGGAAGATTTTAGACTGGCCTATTTGAGAAATCCGGAGCTTCAAAATATACTCCTTGATGACAATATAGCATCATCATTGAATAATAATCAAATCAGCATCCGAAATACCATACAATCAGCAGTTCAAAAAGGCATTCCTGTAGCAGGGCTCATGAACTCATTGGCATATTTCGATGCGTACAGATCAGAGTATCTGCCTACAAATCTTATACAGGGACAGCGCGACTACTTTGGGGCACATACTTACGAACGTACTGATCGTCCGGGTATATTCCACACGGAGTGGAATGACTAAATTTTAAACGCAGCAAAATGAATAATGTCAATACTATACAGCCAGCCATCATAATTGTTTTTGGAGCAACCGGTGATCTAGCTAAAAGAAAGCTTTTCCCTGCTTTTTACAATCTTTACCTTGATGGCCGTATGCCGGAAGAATTTAAGATCATTGCATTGGGCAGGGCTGAAAGCTCCGATGAGGAGTTTCGTAATTATGTGAATGAAAATCTGACAGCATTTTCCAGAAATAAAATAGACTCCCCGGAAAATTACCAGCAATTCGCTTCCCACATCACCTATCTGCAAAATGATATTAATCAGGAAGAATCTTATCAGGCCTTAAAACAAGAGATCGATCATACAGACGGGGCATTTGGAAAGCGCGCCAACAGACTTTTTTACCTGTCCATTGCGCCATCTTTTATTGCAGTGATATCAAATAACATCAACAGATTAGACCTGGCTTCTAATGCTGATCAGGACCGTATTATTGTTGAAAAACCTTTCGGTTACAATAAAAGTTCAGCCGTGCAGTTAAACAAATTATTGTCGCAGACCTTCAAGGAAGAACAGATATACCGCATAGACCATTATCTGGGTAAGGAAACAGTCCAGAATATCCTGGCTTTCCGCTTTGGTAATTCAATGTTTGAGCCTCTTTGGAACCGCAACTTCATTGATTCTGTTCAAATCACCGTTGCAGAAGAAGTTGGGGTTGAGGATCGAGGCGGCTTTTATGAGGATGCCGGTGCATTAAAGGATATGATACAAAACCACCTGATGCAGATTTTGACTATGGTGGCCATGGAAGCCCCTACATCTCTGCAGGCAGATGAAATACGAAACCGTAAAGCTGATGTTTTAAAATCGATCCGCCGGATTACACCTCAGGAAGTCGAACATTATACTGTCAGAGGCCAGTACGATAATGGTGCTATTAAAGGAAAGTCTGTAAAGGGGTACCTTCAGGAAAACGGCGTTGCGCACAATTCTGCCACCGAAACTTTTGTGGCCATGAAATTTTATCTGGATAACTGGAGATGGCAGGGTGTGCCTTTTTATGTTCGTACCGGTAAAAGAATGAAGGAAAAACAATCCTCTGTCGTAATTCAGTTCAGGCCTGTTCCCTATTCTACTTTTTCTTTTGGAAAAGAAGGATTAATGCCAAACCGCTTAATTATAAACATTCAGCCCGCAATGGATATAAGACTGCAGTTTATGACTAAAAAGCCAGGGCTTTCCTTATCGCTGAAACCGGCTGAGATGGTCTTCGACTACTTCTCATGCTCGGCCAAATCCCCGGAAGCTTATGAAACGCTGATACTTGATGCGCTGCTTGGAGACCCTACTTTATTTATGCGCTCAGATCAGGTCGAAGAAGCTTGGGACGTAGTGACAACAATTCAGCAGGCATGGGAAAATGATAAGTTCTTAAACCTGCATAAGTATGAGGCCGGAAGCTGGGGTCCGCAGCAGGCAGATGCTTTGCTTGCACGTCAGGGACATGCGTGGATATCAAATACCTGTAATGAAGTCAAAGAAAAAGTAACAGATGATCAGTATTTTTAACAATAAGGAAGAGATGACGATACCTGCAGCTGAAATTTTTATCGCTGCGGCACAAAATGCAATACAGCAGCGCGGCCGATTTGTAACTGCCCTTACAGGCGGCACATCTCCTGCAGCCATTTACAAACTTTTGGCGACAGCATCCTACAAGGAAAAAATAGACTGGAATAAGGTCTTTGTATTTTGGGGTGACGAGCGATGGGTGCCGCTGGATAATGAGATGAGCAACGCAAAAATGTCTTCTGATTACCTTTTAAATCATGTAAGCATACCCAAAGCAAATGTATTTCCAATGTACAGCTCTGGTGTGACAGCTGAAGATTATGCCTTTCAATACGAACAATCCATTAGAAATGTTTTGGGAGAGGACGGAAAATTTGATTTTATATTTTTAGGAATGGGAGACGACGGACATACGGCTTCACTTTTTCCAGATCAGGAGGTTTTGAAAGAAAATACGAAATGGGTATCGGCCTATTACCTAAAATCTCAAAATATGGATCGTATTACCCTGACAGCTCATTTAATTAATAAAGCAAGAGAGATTGTGGTACTCACTTTCGGGGAGAGTAAATCACAGGCACTGTACGAGGTTTTACACGGAGAATATAATCCCCGGAAATATCCAATGCAGTTAATTAAACCTCTAGATGGAAAACTTTTGATACTGACTGATAAAAAGGCCGCACAAAAGTTTTCATAATTATCCTTTGCGCAGAATAGTATAAAAATAGTCCTTTAATTCTGTATATACTGTTTGTTTATCGCGGAGTTCTGATTCCTGCCAGTCAAGCAGATCCGTGATAAATGGGGTTCCCGAAAAAATCCTGGGTACAAAGGCTATTATATTGAGTGTTACAACATCGACATTTACCGTTTTAAAAAGACCCTCTGCCATACCCTCAAGGATTATATTTTTAATCAGTTCATAGTTTTTGCGGGTAGCCTGCGTAATTACTTCTTTAATCGAATCGTGATGTAAAAGGTTTATCTCCCGGCTAAGCAGGCGATGTAAGCTGCGATGGCTGTCAATATAGCTGCCATAAATTTCGAGGAAAGCATCTAATTTTTTATCTGCAGGTTTGCTGTTGTCCATTTTTGTGAGTGCCAGTTCATAGGTTGAAAACCTTCTCTTAAAAATAGTAAGATACAAATTCTCCTTCGAGCCAAAATGATAGTTGACCAAAGCCAGGTTCACACCTGCTGCCTTTGCTATGTCCCTAATGGAGGTATCGCTGTAACCTCTATCTGAGAATAAAGATTCGGCAGTTACCTTTAAAAATCATTGAATGACAGAAATCTTTAAAATATTTCGAATTACAGCAGCAGAATCTGAAAAGATTATGCAGACTTTAAACGAACCCCACGCTCATGATTTTGAAGAATTGATCATAGGCGGAGAAGGACAGCTTGAACATTTTATTGATTTCAAATCCCAATTAATTGATGCTCCATTTATCAGCTTTGTCACAAGGGGAAAAATACATCGCGTAAAGCCCCTTATTAAGAAAGGTCAGAACGACATGTGGGTACTAAGGTTTAAAAGTGAATTTATAGCAGAAACGATCTTCAGCCTTTATGCTTCCTTTCATGAAAAAGCCAACATTAATATGCAGAGTAATGCCTGCTTTGAAAGATTAGACATGATGTGCAGACTGATTTATGAGGAATATAATCAGGAAGCTTCTGATCTGGCTGTGATACGGCAGCTGCTAAGTGCGCTTTTTACCATAATTGAGTCTGAGCGCCGCAAACTTAATCTCAACAATGACGAGTCAAAAAAAATACAAGCCACCACTTTTAAAAACTTCCTAAGGCTTTTGGAAGAGTATTATAAAGAATCCAAAGATGTAAATTTTTATGCCGACAAACTTTTCATGACCGCAAGAAATTTAAATTTAATCTGTCAAAATGTACTGCAGCAAAGCCTTTCTGAAATTATCGAAACAAGAAAATTGACAGAAGCAAAAAACCTGCTGATGACTACTGATTTAAATATTGCGGAAATCGGCGATGAGCTCGGATTTAATGAAAAAACCTATTTTACCCATGCCTTTAAACGCAAAGCAGGCATTACTCCGACTGAGTTTAGAGAAGAAATGCAAAAACTGCTTTCCTAAAAACACAACCATTCTTCCGAAAAGCGTTACCCCTGCCCTGGCATATAGCCGCAACTTTGTATCAATAAAAAATGATACTTATGAAAAATTCAATTTTAGGACAAGTAACCGCAGCGTTTCTTGTTTTCGCCTTAAGCACTACAGTAACTGCTCAGAAAAAAGAAGATAAAGCAGATATGGTAAAACAGATTAAAGAACTTGCTGCTGCTAATGCACAGATAGCAAAAAATCTGGAAACTTTCGACACTTTAGATTACACCGTTTTTAGTAATCGCGACTGGTCACGTCTACATGAAAGCCATGCAAAAAACATTAAAGTACATTTTCCTGACGGTCATACTGAGGTAGGTCTGGAGCAGCATATCAAAACTCTTGATGCAATGTTTGTGTATGCTCCCGACACCCGTATTAAAGAGCATCCTTTTAAAATTGGTTCCGGTAATCTTACTGCTGTAATGGGTTATATGGAAGGGACTTTTACGCAGCCTATGCCCACAGGAGATGGTACTTTTATACAGCCAACCGGTAAAAAGTTCAAACTGCCAATGGCAACTATTGGAGTTTGGGAGAATGGAACAATGACCGAAGAATACTTATTCTGGGATAACCAGTCTTACATGAACCAGATATTAGGTAAATAAAAAAACAAAAAGATGGATAGAAAAGATTTTCTTAAAACTATGGCCATTTTACCATTGGGAGCTGCAGCCATGCAGCTCAGCTCCCTTAAAACTGCAGCTGATGCTTTTGCGGCAACAGAGCGTATGCCTGTGCTTTTTCTAGGACATGGCAATCCGATGAATGCCTTGGCAGATAATAATTTCACTCAGGGATTTGAGCAGATAGCCAAAACACTTCCAAAACCCAGAGCCATACTTTGTATCTCTGCCCATTGGGAAACTAAAGGTACATTTGTTACTGCAATGCAAAAACCGGAAACTATCCATGATTTCGGCGGCTTTCCGCAGGCTCTATTTGACCTTCAATATCCTGCGCCTGGAAGTCCGGAACTTGCACTTGAAACCCAAAAACTTATTACTTCTATACCGGTTGGACTTAGCAATGACTGGGGACTTGATCATGGATGCTGGTCGGTGATAAAATTTCTTTATCCCAATGCAGATATTCCTATAGTAGAAATGAGTATAGATTATACTAAGCCCGCTTCGTATCATTACGAATTAGGAAAAGAGCTTGCAGCCTTACGACGTAAGGGAGTGCTTATTGTGGGCAGCGGAAACACCGTGCATAATCTTAGGCTTGCGGCATGGGACAAAATGATGGTTCCTGAATACGCTTTTGACTGGGCTCATACTGCCAATGAAAAAATGAAAAAGATGATTTTGGAAGATGATCATCAGTCCCTTATTAATTTTGACAAACAGGGCCGGGAATTCGAGCTTGCAGTGCCTACTCCTGAACACTACATTCCCATGCTCTATACTTTGGCACTTAAGGAAAAAGACGAAAAAGCTACTGTATTTAATGATGCTTTAGTAGCCGGATCGCTCAACATGCTGTCCATAAAAATTGACAAAGCATGATTTTAAAAAAACATTTATGGATATGCTTTGGCATACTAATTATAATTTCAACTTTTAGCTTTACCATTATGAATTCAAGTAAAGAAAAAACCGCGCTGCATTATCTGGTAAGACAGCCAAAAACAAAAACATCAAAACCACCTCTTCTTTTAATGCTTCACGGTGTTGGAGGAAACGAAAAAAACTTATTTTCTTTTGCCAGCAATCTGTCTGACAACCTTTTAGTAATTTCTGCACGCGGACCACTTACACTGGGACCGGACAGTTTTGCATGGTTTCAGGTAAACTTTAACGGCGGTCATCCACAGATTAACGAACAGCAGGCTGAAGCTGCAAGGGTCACTATTTTAGATTTTATTGAAGCCCTGAAAGAAGAACATGATTTTGATGAGAAACAAGTCTTTTTAATGGGATTCAGCCAGGGAGGAATTATGAGCTATAGTGTAGCACTTACCGAACCTGAAAAAATCAAAGGAATTGCTGTGATGAGCGGAAGGCTCCTGCCAGAGGTAAAACCTCTTATTGCAGATGAAAAACGTCTTGAAAAACTAAAAGTATTCATCTCCCATGGAAGAAAGGATACAGTGCTTCATTTTCCTTTCGCTACAGATGCGGCTGCTAATCTTCAATCCAAAGGAATTAAACCCGATTTTCATCAATATGATGAAGGACATACCATTAATAAACAAATGTTTGATGATGTAAATCTTTGGTTCAAAACCAATATAGCCAATTAATATATTATATGATAACTGATTAAAAAAAATGCCTGTGTTCTAAACAGGCATTTTTTTTCAGATAGAACACCACTAACAAGAAGTAATTCCAAAGTATTAATCTTAAGATAGTTTAAGACTAAATATAAAATTAGATTATGGGTACATATCTACCTAATTGCTGAATTTCGCTTTTTAAAAATGTAAATACATTAAACCAATAATTAAAATCATGAAAAAAAATATAATTGCTACCCTATTTATAATGATTTGTATTGGCGCTAAAGCGCAATACAGCAGCAAATTGATTATCGAGAAATTGATGCAGTCCGACATTAACAGTATGGGGCAGAAAATATCATATCCAGAAGTTAAGGACGCTAATGTAACGATGATGAAAATTACGTTTCCTCCAGGTGAAACTACAGGCTGGCATAAACATAACATTCCTGTATTCTCTTATATTATCAAAGGAACATTGACCGTTCAAACCGAAGATAATAACATCACTGAATATAAAGAAAACACAAGCTTTGCAGAATCTTTTAATATTTATCATAAGGGCACTAATAATGGAAAAACTGACCTTGTAGTTTTGGCAATCTATCTTGGTGGAGATGAAAAAGAGTTATCTGTAAAAAAAGAGTAATCGCTATTCGAATAAAATGATCGCCCTCTGTTTTAGAAAGGGATTGCAAATGCTTTAAAATTGAAACTTATTACTAAATACAAAAAGCCCAAGACAACTTGGTTATAAACCTTTTGTAATTATTGCTCAAGGGAATTTAAATAACGAAGAAATAATCGATTGATTTTTTCATAAAATAATTTGAAAATCTTGCTATAGATTGCTGTTCTACTGAGGTAAAAAAATGGTTTATTTCTGTTAGGATTTATTTGTTTTTCAGTCTTGTGATAACAGCTGATTTGAAAACAGCCTTGAGAATTTTTAAATAATTCAAAACTGAAAGGAGATTTATTTTCATAACCGGCTACCTCATTTTTATAGTGCCATTCTAATGGTATTTTTATTTCAAATATTCCATCGGGATCTGTAAAGTATTTCATAAATTTTAATCTTATATAATATTAATACTTCTCTTTAAGTTTTTCAATTAAAATTGAAGCTTCGCTTTCAGTCATCCGAAGAGCAATTTTTTCTGCTTCCTGATCGATTCTTTTTTCATCAAAAACATATAGGTCTTTGTATATGTAATCTGATAAAGAATATATAAAAGCAGAAGGAGCATTTTCAATTCTTTTATAAAAAGCTAAAAGGTCTTCGTAAAGAACAATTGGCTTTTCTTTAAATTCTTTTATCGACATCATTCTTGAATCATTTTTAATATTATCAGAATGTTTAATGCAATTACTTAAATTGCGTAATTCATTTATCTCTGAATAGCAATTTATATTTTTAATATCAATATTTTTCTCTCTCAAAAATTCGCACACAAATTCCCATTTAAACATTTTTGATTTCGAGGCACCGTAAGCAGCACTTAATAAAAATTTTAATTTATTTTCGAAATGTTTATAAGCATAAAGAATTTTCATTTCTGAAATTGCTTTTAGCTCCTGTTCCATAAAATAAATCTCCATCGTTGAACCAGAATAGTCTCCTCTTTCATATTCTTCAGATCGGTCTTTAGTGCTGGCATCAATAATTTTCTTTTCAAAAATATTAATTGCTTCATCTGAAATCCTATCATGAAAATTATTCTCAACATCCATGAAGAAGGTTTGAAGGCCTAATTTTGCAGTTTCACGCTGTGCTTCTATATTATTTATCATTTTTTCTATCTGTATTATTCTATTCAATGTTTCTTTGGAACTTAATTTACTTTTTTGAGATTATTTTATTTAATCTTTCTTTCTAATACATGAAATAATAAATTTAATGCTTGTCCTCTATTTTTATATGAGTAGTCCCACTCTTTTTCAATATTATTTGAATATGATATAAGAGTAAGTGATTCATGTACCAGCATTCCTAAATGCAACAGCATACATATATTATCCTTATATAATTTTTTTTCCAGTTCTCCTTCTGTATTCCTATCAAAACCATCATCAAAAATACCTAAGTTGTATGTGCAGCCATACAACGAACCATGCAGGACTTCAGATGCATCAGAATAATATTCTAGTTTGTTGATAGTAAAAAATACATCCATCAATTTTCCCCATTTTTTTATAACCTCAATTCTTTGATTTAGTGTTTTTTTAGTCCAATTTAGACGAGGATTTTCTTCAGAAAATATAGTTAATGCTTCTTGTACAATAGCCTTTTCTTTAAACTTTTGCTGTTTCTGTTTTCTGCTGGTAACATTTTCAGCTATGAGATCTAGATCATCTTCCATTCTCATTGCACCAAGGCTGTGATACTTTTTATAAATTGGATGCAACACAAATGCCCGAAACTCTTTTTCATCACAAATTCCTGCATAACAAAAATTTGTTATTTTTTCCATAAATGCACGGGCAAGCATTACTGATTCACTTGCGAAACAGTCTATCTGATTTGACAGCTGAAGAAGAGCAGCTCCTGTTTGTCCGCAGCTTATTAATAAAACGGAACTTTTACCTAGTCGATCGTCTTCAATTTTAGTTACTATTTCTTTTAACAGCATAAGTTCTGCTGCAAAAAAGTTCATGGCTTCATTATGGAATCGCTTTAAATCGTCTAAAGAATGTTTTGTTATCATTATTGGAGAAATATAGGTTGCTGTAATTTGTTTGTCCTGAATTATTGATCAAAAGTAGTTATGTAGTACGCAATGTTTTTGCGCAGTTAAAAATATTCAATTTAATTAATCAAATTATGCTTAAAAATGGTAGTTATTAAGAATAAGTCTTGTCAAAGGCCAACATAACCAAATGACGCCAAGTAATGATAATGGGTGCCAATTTTAGATACTCTTAGATTAAGATTTCAGTTTTGACTCAATAATGTTTTTCTTCATTGAATTGGAATCACATACACATACAAACAATCTAGAATAACAGTTATTAAAATGAAAATATGAGATCAAATAGGATTTCCATTTGGTAAGGATAAAAATAACAGTCAATTTTTAATTTCATAAATTACAATTACTAAATAACATTTTATAAAAATGAAAAAATCAATTGATTATTCGCTCAATCCCCAACAGGACATCTAAACCAAATTTACAAAGCCACTGGAAGACAGATAACTACATATAATAAGCCAATTTCTTCAAATCATCCAAAAAAAATGTTGAAATTTGTCCTGTTCCTGTCACAAACAAGCCAAATGGCGTCAATTGAAGACAATTGACGCCATTTTTTTTATAATCTCACTTTATTTTTATCAGTTTAAAGATCCGGGCTCCTCAGCAGCCAATTGATATTTGTTTAATTGAAGATTATTATTCTCCATTTTTTACTTTTTTAGAAAGTTATTTATAAATACAAATTTCGGTATGATGCCCCATGTATTGTTTTATTTATTGATTTGTGAGATTTACTGTTTTACTTTTTCCATTTTAAACGCAAGCTGTTACTTACCACACTTATACTGCTGAATGCCATTGCAGCGCCTGCAATCATAGGGTTAAGCAAAAAGCCGTTTATCGGATAGAGAATGCCCGCTGCAATGGGAATACCAATCAGATTATAGACAAATGTCCAAAACAGATTTTGTTTTATGGTAGCTACTGTCTGTTTGGATAATCTTATTGCCTGTGGAATTTTGGTAAGATCCGATGATATAATGGTCATCTTGGCTACATCCATTGCAATATCACTTCCTTTACCCATTGCTATACTAACATCGGCAGTTGCAAGGGCGGTACTGTCATTGATTCCATCGCCCACCATTGCAACGATTTTTCCTTGTTGCTGGAGTTCTTTTATAAAAGCGGCTTTATGCTGGGGCAGCACCTCTGCCTTATAATGTCTGATACCTGTTTGCTCAGCAATGGCTTTCGCAGTGGCTTCATTATCTCCGGTAAGCATATAAAGGTCAATGCCCATAGCCTGCATTTCCTGGATAGCCTGTGCTGATTTTTCTTTTATATTGTCAGATATTGCAATTACAGCAAGAGCTTGTCTACTGTTTAAAAACCAAATAACAGTTTTGGACTGGCTGCCCCATTGTTCGGCCTGGATTTGTAATTGGTCATCAATAATGATATTGTTTTCTGCCAATAACTTTTTATTGCCCACATAATAGGTGTCATTGTCATGGCCGGCTTTTGCACCTTTACCTGTTATACTTTCAAAACCGGACAATGTGGGTGTCGGTAAGCCGTCAAAATGTTTCACTACGGCTTCTGCCAATGGGTGCTCCGATTGTTTTTCAATGCTCATTAAAACATTGCTGGCTGCATCATCATTGTTCAGCCATTTGAAACCCGTAACCTCTGGCCGCCCCTCAGTAATGGTTCCGGTTTTGTCTAAAACAATAGCGTCAACTTTCTTTGCCAGTTCAAGGCTTTCAGCATCTTTAATCAGGATACCATTCTCAGCACCTTTACCAACACCTACCATAATAGCGGTTGGTGTTGCTAAACCCAAGGCACAGGGACAGGCGATAACCAATACCGTAACGGCTACGAGCAATCCATGTACCACTCCGTTATCGCCATCCAAAACAAACCACAACATAAATGTCAGGATGGCAATTCTTATCACAACAGGAACAAATATACCGGCAATCTTATCTACCAATTTCTGTACAGGTGCTTTGTTTCCCTGCGCATCCTGTACGGTTTTGATAATTTGGGCAAGCATCGTTTCTTTTCCTACTTTAACGGCCTTAAATTGAAAGCTCCCTTTTTGGTTAATCGTTCCTGCAAATACTTTTTCACTTCCTTTTTTTAGTACTGGTATCGGCTCGCCGCTAAGCATACTCTCATCAACATAGGAACTCCCTGAGGTTACTATACCATCCACTGCAATTTTTTCGCCCGGCTTTACAAGAATAACGTCACCTGTAGCTACCTCTTCAATAGCAGTCTGTTTTTGGGTTCCGTCCGGTAGTATCACGATGACGGTTTTGGACTGTAGGCCCATCAGCTTTTTAATTGCTGAAGAGGTATTCCCTTTGGCTTTTTCTTCCAGTAATTTTCCCAGCAGAATGAATGCAATAATAACAGACGCCGCTTCAAAATAAACATGGGCGTGTAATCCGCGCCTGTGCCAAAATTCAGGCAGCAACATATTGAATACACTGAACAGATATGCAATGCCTGTACTGAGTGCCACCAGTGTATCCATATTGGCTGAACGGTGTATAGCTTGTTTCCATGCATTGATGAAAAAATCTTTGCCTAACCATAAGACAACAAGTGTAGAAAACAGCCACATTATAGGGTCTGCGTAGGGCATATTCATAAAGAACATCCCAATAACAACCACAGGAAAAGACAAGATAGTTGCCCAAATGGTTTTGATTTTTAGATTCTGGAATTTTTGAGCATGGATTACTTCTAAAGTTTCCTGTTGTTTGGTTTCATCCTCAATCAATAAATCGTAACCGATAGATTGTACCGCTTTTTGCAGTTTGGCCGCATCGGTCATATTGGGCAGGTATTCAACGGTAAGATTACCCGTTGCAAAATTTACAGCAGCGCTTACCACTCCTGGCTCGTATGTAACAATGCTCTCAGCACTGCCCGCGCAAGAGGCGCACGTCATGCCCAATACTGGAAACGTGTTTTTTACGGTCGAAACGCCATACCCCAAGTCCTTGATTGCTTTGATCGCTTCCGCTACCGCTTGTGTGTTGTCAACCGTGATAACAGCCCTGCGGTTGTTCAGCTCTACCTGGTGTGTTTCTATGCTTTTCAATCTTGCCAGTCCCTTTTCAACGATGAGTGCACAATGTTCGCTTTCTACATCTTCCAAGGGAAGATAAATGACTTGCTTCTTTTTATCTGTTGCCATTTTTTTTTGCTTTAATTAACAATACAAAATTGGGATAATATGGGTGGGAAGCGTTGTGGAATTATGAAATGGATTTGTAAGATTTACTTAGACCTTATCCGATGGTTTTCTTTTATCCTCCCGTCTTTGCTTGAAATAGCTCGGAGTAAGCCCGGTTACCTTTTTGAACTGGTTGCTTAGATAAGCAACACTGGAGTAATTAAGGTGAAATGCAATTTCACTGAGGGACAATTCGTCATAAACCAATAGTTCTTTTATCTTTTCTATTTTTTGGGCGATGAAGTACTTTTCAATGGTGGTGTCTTGCGCTTCGGAAAACAGGTTGGACAAATAATTGTAATCATGTTGAAGTTTGTCGCTTAATACATCGGAAAGATTGGTTTTTACACCTTTTTTTTGATGATGTACTAAATCAATAATTATATTTTTATTCTTTCTACAGTTCTGTTTCTCTTATCGTCAATGATTTCAAATCCTAATGTAAGCAGCGTTTTTCCAATTTAAATAATTCTTGAGTCGTAGGTTCGCTGCTAAGTGTAATCTCCCCCAGCTTTATGCTCTTTAGTTTTAAGCCTAACTTTCCCAATTCATTCTGCACCACCATAATACAGCGGTCACAAACCATATTTTTTATAATAAGCAACATCACTTTGCTTCACATCTAAAGAAAATATTAATTTGAAACTCTAAAATAAATTTATAACCGTTTATTCTTCAAATTTCCAATTGGTAAGTAATAAAGCAAACCGATTCCTATCAGAAATAATATCAATGAAGCTATAAATGCAGGAATAAGGATTTCTTTATTATTATCCAAAGCATTGTTCAAGGCGGCATATAATAACCAAATTTGAATAGTCACATTTAGTATTAATATAAAAATAATAGTAGAAAGTATCGCGTTTAATTTATTTGGATTGGCTTGATTCTGACTAGTTCTAAAAGTACTCATGGTTTTTTATTTTAGGGATTTATCCTGGTTTCTCTTCCAGATTCTCTGATGCTCTTACATAAATGGCATTCTCTTTAAAAAGCACTTCCAATTTAGGCAAAGCTCTGGGCGGGGGGCCAGCGATAACATCTCCGGTTTGAGCGTCAAAAGAACCTTCGTGACAAGGACAATGAATAACTCCCGTGCCAGGCTTATAAAAAACAGAGCAGGAAAGATGGGTGCATTTTTGTTCATACGCTTTGAATTCTCCCGTCTCCAGATGAATCAATATATAAGGGATTGTACTTCCTTCGATAACAAAAGCACGTGTACCCCCTACAGGCACCTCTTCTTTTTTACATACAAAGTGCTCTCCATTCAGCTCATCTTTTGGAAATAGGTGCGCTTTGGCTGCCACCAGACCACTCCCAACCATTAACCCGCCTGATACTAGTGTAAGGAATTTAGCAAAATCGCGACGGCTCACATTGGTTGCCTGTTGTTTTTCGATTGGAAAATCTTTTTTCCAGTTTTTATTTAAATTATCTTCTTTAGACATGAATTCTAATAAATTATTAATTGATTACTGCCTTTTGGCATCATAATATTAACTTTTGTATTCACTACCTCTTCTCCAAAAAGGAAAGTATTTACTGGCGAACTATTTGGACGCATTTCCTGTATTTCCTCTCTGGTGCCGTAAAACAAAGCCCCACTTGGACAAACCGTAGCACACATAGGTTTTTTGCCCACGCTTGTTCTGTCGTAGCACATCGTACATTTCATCATCAAATCGTAGGACTCTTCTTTTTTAGGCACGCCAAATGGACAGGCCATCACACAATTCGAACAACCAATACATCTTTCCGTATTGGCAGTATGAACAATTCCGAATTCGTCTTTTGAAATAGCATCAGCAGGACATACATTTGCACAAACAGGATCGTCACAATGCATACACACCTGTACAGTAGTTTGCACAGTTGATGCCCTATCGACATAATTTACGTGAATTAAAGATTCCTGACCATTGGTTTCGCATTCAGCACAAGCCATTTCGCAGGCTTTACAGCCAATGCAACGTTGCATATCTACAAAAAACTCTTCATTTTTATTAAAATTGGTATAATTCATTTTTTGTTTTTTAGTTGTTAAACACTAGCGTAAGCCATAGATTCGCTCGAAGGTGGTGCTATTTCACGCAAAGGTTCCAGATGACAGGCACAAACTTTGAATTCCGGAATTTTAGAAATAGGATCTAATGTTCCGGGAGTTAATTGGTTTGCTGATTTTTTTCCAGACCAGTGGTACGGTATAAAAACCGTGTCTTCGCGAATCGTTTCTACAATGTTTGCAGGAAAAATGCCTTCACCACGCCGGGTAGTAACTTTTATTAATTCCCTTTGTTTGATGCCGTATTGTTGGGCTAAATTTGGATGAATTTCCAATAAAGGCTCCGGATACTGATCAACCAATTTTCCAATTCTTCGTGTTTGTGTACCACTCAAATATTGAGAAACCACACGTCCTGTCGTCAAAATTATTGGATAATCGGCATCTGGCACCTCACCTGGAACTTTGTACGGTGCCGGATTAAAATGAGCCCTTTCATCTGAGGTTTTAAATTTTTTATCTTCCCATAAACGCGGTGTTCCCGGATGTCCTATTTCAGGACAAGGCCAAAAAACACCCATTTCGTCTTCAATTCTTTGGTAGGTAATTCCATAATAATCAGCAGTTCCTCCTTTTGAGGCTACCCGCAATTCGTTAAAAACGGCTTCGCTGCTATCATACGTAAATTTATCCTCCACCCCTAATCGTTTGGCTAATTCCAAAATAATCGAAGTATCGGTTCTGGCATCTCGCGGAGGAGTAACTGCCTGACGGATTCGGATAACACGCCCTTCGGCTGAAGTGGTTGTACCTTCTTCTTCCTCCTGTAATGATCCTGCCAAAACAATATCGGCATGACGGGCCGTTTCGTTTAAGAAAAAGTCAATACAAACATAAAATTCTAACTTTTCTAAAGCCTCCCGAACATAATTGCTGTTAGGCAGGGAAACTAGCGGATTAAAACAAATCGATAATAGCCCTTTAATCTCCCCACGATGAATGGCTTCGATTATTTCATAAGCCGACAACCCTTTTCCGGGCATATCTTTCTCATTAATACCCCAAACTTCTGAAATATATTTACGATGTTCCGGATTTTCAATATCCCTATTTCCTGGCAGCTGATCGCATTTATGACCGTGCTCTCTACCGCCTTGCCCATTTCCCTGTCCGGTAATAGTGGCATAACCGCAATATGGCTTACCAATTCTTCCTGTTGCGAGTACCAAATTAATGCATCCCAACACATTATCTACGCCTTTAGAATGATGCTCAATACCACGGGCATGAAGTAAAAAGCTTGTTTTGGCTCTGCCCCATAATTCGGCTGCCTGTTGAATTTTTTCTTTTTTAATCCCTGTAACTTGCTCTGCCCATTCCAGGGTATACTCTTTTACGGAATCTATAGTCTTCTGAAAACCTGAGGTATGGTTGGCAATAAAATCGTGATCCAGCATGTCATGATCCACCAAATATTTCAGCATTGCACCATACAAAGCCGAATCTGTTCCCGGGCGGACATCCAAATGAAGATCGGCTGTTCTGGCTAATGGAATCATTCTTGGGTCAATAACTATCAATTTTGCACCACGGTCTCTGGCTTTCCAAATCCAGTGGGTTAATGTTGGGAAAGTTTCACTAACATTGGCACCAGCCACAATAATTACTTCCGCATATTCCAGATCCGAATAGTTATTAGAGCCCCGGTCCAGACCAAATGCTTTTTTATTTCCTGCTCCTGCACTTACCATACACAAGCGTCCATTATAATCTAAATTTTTTGTTTTTAGAGCGACACGGGCGAACTTACCCATCAAATAACTTTTTTCATTGGTTAGCGAAACACCCGAAAGGACTGAGAAGGCATCGTTTCCATATTGCGCCTGAATCCTTTTAATTTCAGAAACTGTTTTACCCATCGCATCATCCCAGGACGTTGGTACAAATCCTTGCCCTTCTACTCTTTTTAGCGGGGACAAGAGACGGTCCGGATGATTGTTCTGTAAATAGCGCTGGACCCCTTTAGGGCACAATCGCCCTTCGTTGAACGGAAATTCCATCCAGGGTTCAAAACCTACTACTTTGTTGTCTTTAACCGACAATTGAATACCACACTGCATTCCACAAAAACAACAATGTGTTTTTACCAATTCATCTGGCTCATCCCTGCCCTCATAACCATCTTTCGGTGTGTAGTTTTTATGAGGTCCAAATTGCGTGATAATGTTTTGTTCCGAAACAGGTAATTTTGCCATGTTTTATATTTTTTAACCGATGCGATAAAAAAATCACCAGTGTTGTTTTTAATTTTCAATTCAACTAAAAAAAATTAGCCAAATAAATTTCCGCCTTCCAGTCGTGCTTTTAAGTGGGCTTGTGCCAAACGGGATCTTTTACCTTCAGGGCTTAAATCTAAATGCGATGTTCCATCCGGTCTGTCAAAATTGAAACCTAATTCCTTAGTTACTGTTTTAAGATCTTTTATATGCAAATTGGTAGCGAATTCCTCTCCGGTGTGCTCACAAACTGCCATTCCCATTTTCATCCCCTGCTTTTTATATATATGTGCCCCAATTTGTGCCGGACGCTGAATGATATGAAAAAACTTTCCAAACGGAATCCAGATTAAAAACATAATTACCGTTACTGCATGCAGAACAGCTAGGAAATCAAATGCAAAACCTTTCATAAACTGATAGGAATAGGTTAGCCCCAATCCTGTAGCGGAAATAGCAATTAATAAAATTAGGGGTAATAAATCGCCTTCAAAAGTTTGAGTAGCAATTAAACCAGGATTGGTCAAACGTCTTCTTAAGTAGTATAACGAACCGAAAATAACCAAGTAAGAAGACCAGTTCAGGGCATGAAAGGTTAGGAAGGCCATAATGGAACCCAATTTAAATTCCATGACCTTGAAACCGAAAAAATGTGCTTCGTAAACCGATATTGAATCGGGGGCCATAGTAAAATGAATCCATCCAAAAGTCAATGGAATCGTAATTAAAAAAGCGGAAGTACAGCCTATGGCAATCATAAAATGCGCCATCCACCGATATTTGCCCCGGGGATAAATAAATTTCTGAAAAGCAATATTTTCAATTGTTTCTTTTGAAGCAAACCAAAAGTGAGAAAACACTTTTCCCGTAAACAAGTAACTTACTCCTCTTTTGAAATAAATCCACGTTGGCGGCCTTTGCAGCCAAACAGAATAACGGTATACAATACCAAAAAAAGCAAATACTGTCCCAAATAAATACGTAATTAATGCCGCATCAAAATTTTGCAGTTTTCTGGATCCATAAAATACTAATATAATCATTAGCACGGACATGGAAGCGGCAATTAGTAAAGCCTTTATATTGTAGTTTCTATTTTTCATTTTAAATTATCATTACTTCAAGTCACTTTTAAACCCTAATTATTAAAGAATAACTGTTAATTTACAAATTACAATCCGAACCAAATACATGAAATAGGTTTCATTTTCTGACTATTTATAAAAACAGCTTTTAAAAATGTTGTACTACTAAAGAAGGTTAATTTACAAAAAAAAAGCAAGAGGCTAATCGATTGCAAGATCAATTGATTAATTTCGTTCTAATTTATAATAAAAATTAATAATATTTTATATTCATTCGCTATTCTATAACATCTTTTCTATCCATATCCTGAGCAAATTCAGGTAGTTTTTCTTTAGTCACTTTTACAATTACACGGTGCATCCAAATCAAACAAATAATGGATAAGACAAAGATAAACAGCCATGAACTGGTCCAAAAACCAGTAAAAGCAAGCAGGTATCCAAAAACTATTGGACCAATAAATCCTCCCAAACCGCCAATCATTCCAACCATTCCTCCTATGACCCCTACCTGATTTGGAAAATATTCAGGAATGTGTTTGTAAACTGCTGCCGAACCAATTCCCCAACAAGTCCCAATTAAAATAACCAAGACAAGATAAACCCACATATTCGCTTCAAAATGAATTTGCGTGATTCCGTCTGCAATTAATTCTTTTTTCTGAACTTTTTGATTTTCTGCTACAACAACTTCCTGCCATGTTTTTTTAGACGGAAAAAACGGATTGTGCTCTGCATTAACATCTTTTGAAGTAACTAAATATTCTTTTTCTCCAATAACTATTTTAGATGGTGAAACTTGTGTAACCGTTCCTGCTTTTGCTGCCATCAAGCCGCTACCGGAAGTAGTAATATTCATTTTTGGAAACAAAAGTAAAAAACTCAACACTACCGAAGTACTCAATACCCAATACATCACTTTTCTTGCTCCAAATTTATCGGATAAAAATCCTCCAAAAGCACGAATAATACCAGCTGGTAAACTAAAACAAGTAGTAAACAGCCCTCCTAAAATTAAAGTTGTATGATAAACATTCATAAAATTAGGCAACAACCATTGGGAAAATGACACAAACGAACCAAACAGCAAAAAGTAATAGGTTCCAAAGCGCCAAACACGCACCTCTTTAAGCGGTTGTAAAAGTTCTTTAACTGTTTTTGCTTTTGCTTCTATTTTTTTAGTTTTCGAAAAAAGAATAAAAACAATACCCATCGTCAACAATACTACACCGTAAATAACAGGCAAATATTTCCACCCATTTACTGGATCTGACTCTGAAAAGTATTTTAGCATACTGGGTGCTATAAAGGGAGTAATAGAAGCTCCTGCAGTACCCATTCCGAAAATTCCTAAGGCACGTCCTTGCCATTCTTTAGGATACCATAGTGAAGTATAGGCCACACCAACAGCAAAACTTGTTCCTACCATTCCGAACATAAAGCTCAATAATGCAAACATCCAAAAATTAGCAGCAAAAGGAAGCAAAAACAATGGAATAGATGCCAAAATCAGCAAAGCAGAGTAGACCACGCGACCTCCATATTTATCTGTTAAAATCCCCATTGGTAACCGCATGAGCGAGCCTGTAAGTATTGGAATTCCCAGTAACCACCCGATTTGAACTACATTCCAATCAAAAATTTCCTGATCCACTAAAAATGTGACTAAAACACCATTTAAAGTCCAACAGGCAAAACAGACTGCAAAAGCAAGTGTGTTTAAAAATAATATTCTGTGTGATTGTGATAAATTGCTCATACTTACTTTAATTAATTCTTAAACAAAGATAAAATAGTCCGTAATCCTAAAACATGATATAAATCATTTATTGTTTTCAACTCAAAATAACCAGAAAATAAAGATGAAAGTAATAAAAATAAGCTATAAAACCCAGTATTTCACAAAATGAAAAAAAACAAATACTAATCCAATCAGCCATTGGGGTTATGCAAAACTTTTTAGAATTAAGTATTCTAGACAGCTTTCAAGTGAATTAAAAATTATTTTTTATGAGAAAAAATCTGAGGATTTACATTAATCATTACCCACGCCCAATTGTTAACGTGATTAACGTGGCCATCTTTCAATCTTTGCATGGTATCGGTAGCAAACATATGGGAATAACCTCCCGTTACATTCACAAATTTATGTGCTGAGTAGCCAAATGTAAAATCGATTTCCGTACCAAGATAGTTTTTTATTTCATTTCCATTAGCATCCAAAACGGTATTCGCAGCATTAAAAACATGGGGAAATAACGCAAATTGCCATTTGTTGACATTGTATGCAAATTTCAAAAAAGCATCCTTTAAACCAACCGAGTTTTTATAATTTCCGACATAGAAATAATCCATATATCCATTAAAGGCATGATTGGTTCCAAAAACAGGATGAAAGGATTTTATTGCTGAACTAGTATTTTCCTGGCTCTTTCCGGAAAGATATTCGTATCCAAAACCAGCTTTAAACTTATCGGTCAGGTCATAATTAAAATTAAGAGCTACGTCAAAAGCATTTACTGTATTAGTTGCATTTTTTCCTGTTTGCCCATAAAACCATAAGTCTACATCCCAGGATTTCCCTTTGGTTTTCCAATACGTTCCAAAAGTCTGCATGTAATCTACTTTCAATTCGGGTGTTGGTGTTGGAACTGGATCTGTTAATTTATTTTCATAACCTGTATTTAAAAACAAGAAACTCATATTTATTTTCAATAACTCAGTATGGTACCAAGCATATTGCATCGATTTGTAATTTAGCACGTTATAAGGTGTTGCAAGTTCGGTTTCAGCATTTGCATTATATGCAATCCCTACATCCAGATGATTTTTGTTACTTTTAAAAGTTGTTATCGCAGCATCGTGACTTTGCGCTTGTTGTGCCCAATCGACTTCACCAAAAATGCGTTGATTGTCATACGAAATCACCTGACGGCCTAAACGCGCACTCCATTTTTCACTAAAGTTATATTGCACCCAGGCTTCATATAACTGAATCCTGTTTACATCTGATTTGGTATTTGTGGGCACATCTCCCCAAACACGAACATTTTGTATAGTAAGTCTGGTAATAAATTGATCTTGCCTGAAGTTCAGATTCAAACGAGTTCTGGATGAAACAAATTGAGCTGCCGTTTCTCCATAAGGAATTGGGGCTTTATAGCCATTTCTAAACTCATAACGAGGTCTGATCTGTAAATTTGCATCCAGTTCCTGAGCAAAAGCAATACAGCTGAACACTGGTAAAAGTGTTATAACAATAATTTTCAAGATTTTCATTTTGTAAGTTTTAAGAAAGAAGTTTACTTTATCTTTTCAGCTTCTTCAGTAATTTTTTTAATCGTTGCTTCAGAATTTACACCCAAACCTTCTTGCTGAAATGTTAATTCCCCTTCGGCATTAAAAACACTTATTATGTTAGAATGCGAAAAATCTAAAGGAGCAATTTTCTTGTAGTTGACTGCCAAAACCGCTGCAAACTCTCGGGTATTTTCTTCTGTGGATCTCAAAAATTCCCATTGTCCCCCATCCATTTTATTAGCAATAGCAAATTCTTTTAATCGTGCCGGAGTATCAACTTCCGGATCTATGCTTACCAATAGGAACTTTACATCGGGTTTGATTTTCTCAGACAAACGAGATTCTATATTTCGCATATCGGCCACTAGTCTGGGACAAGCTGCCTTGCAGGAAGTATAAATCATTACCATAACGAGCACTTTGCCTTTTAAATCCTTCATTTCAAGATTTTGCCCATTTTGATTGGTCCATTTTGAAGGCAGATTGTATATGGATAAATCTGAAATCGGTTTATCTTCGGATTTTTTATTAGTATTACATCCCTGTAAAACTAAAAGGACTAATGTTAATCCCAGGAACAGTTTTTTCATTTTTTTATATAAATAGTTTAGAACCTATTTTAAATCTTTGGCACAGCGAAAACCTAAGTTTTTGGTGGTATAATTTGCTTTCAGGCTGCTTCTGAAAGCATAGCGCATAAAAGCCGCATAATCCATTAAATCGGTGGCATTTACGGATCCGCTGCCGCAAAAAAGATTCTTATCTGTAGCTTTATCTTTTCGGGACTCCCCTGAAAGAAAGATACTATTGAAATCGCCTGTCCATTCCCACACCAAACCGTGCATGTCATAAACCCCCCAGTAATTCCTGAAGGTTTGACCTACAGGGTTTAAATAGGTTTTTGGCTTCTCATACCACGACAAAATGTATTTATTGAATTCTTTTTTAGAACGGGCATCAATACGTTTTTCATCGGCCATGGCTACATATTCCCATTCGTCCATTGTTGGCAGTCTTTTGCCTTGACATTCGCAATATTTTTTGGCAGCAAACCAGGAAACATTGGTAACCGGGGCATTGTTTAAATTCTTTAAACCATAATCGAAATCACTTGTCCATTGTGCCAGATAACTTTTATCTGCAAAAATACCTTTGATTTTAGAACGACTATACTCTGGGTATTTTTTGATAAAAGCAAGAAATTGTATATTGGTAACTGGATACACATCAATAGTAAAAGAAGGTATTTTGACCGGTTTTTCAGAAGTAGCACCATAAAGGGGAACAAAACTGCCGCCTTTTATGGATGCCATTTTTTCTTCTTGAGCAAAAAGAGAACTTACACAGAATATAAATAGGATTGATATTGTTTTAAATACTGCCATCTGTTACTTTTTTTGATTTATTCTAATGTTCCTGGGCTACTTTTGGAGCAGGTTTGGCTCTAACAGCTTTTACTTTTGCCGGAGTTATTACTGTTTTATTATTGCCCCAACTGTTGTATATGTATGTCAGAACATCAGCAGCTTGCTCGTCAGTTAGGTTCTGACTGGTCATCACGTTATTGAATTTCTTGCCATTAACGGTGATCTCTCCACTTAATCCGTGCAATACCGCGCCAATAGCTCTATCTGGATTCGCATTCAGGTAATCTGATTTTGCCAATGGAGGAAAAGCATTCGGAATACCTTGCCCTTCAGATTGGTGACAGGCATAACAGGTACGGTCAAATAATTCTTTACCGGCTTTAATTTGTTCAGGAACAGTTTTTGCAACAGTAGTTTTAGGAACTGCTTTGCCTTTTGGCATACCTTGAATTGTCCCACCTTCTGGTAAATATATTCCATCTTGTATGGTTCCAGAATACAATTTTTTATTTTCCTCGCCTTCAACTTTCAGCATTCCAAGTGCTCCTTTATTAAAGGCTCTAAAAATCGAGTGGTCTACCAGTATAAAAGTTCCCGGAACATCTACTTTAAACTCCACAATGGCCGAACCACCTGCAGGTATTAAGGTAGTTTGTACGTTTTCGTTGATCATATCCCCTCCTTCAATATGCACTTTGTCGAAAATTTCTCCAATAACATGGAAAGATGACACCAAATTAGGACCTCCATTCCCCATATAAATACGGACAGTTTCACCAACTTTGGCCGTTAAAGACTTATCTCCGGCGAGAGCTCCAACTTTCCCATTGAAGACCACATAATCAGCTTGTTCCTTAATGGCTTTATCCATATCAAAAGGTTGAGAACCTTGTTCCCCATAACTGCCCTTGGTGTAAAAATCACCTTGCATGATGTAATATTCTTTATCAACTGGTGGCAAGCCTCCTTCTGGTTCAACCAAAATCAACCCATACATTCCGTTAGCAATATGCATTCCAACTGGTGCTGTAGCACAATGATACACGTATAAACCGGGATTTAAGGTTTTGAAACTAAACACTTTTTCGTGACCTGGGGCAACCAACGATGAGGTTGCTCCTCCTCCTGGTCCGGTTACCGCGTGTAAATCAATATTGTGAGGCATTTTGTTATCCGGATGGTTTTTTAGGTGAAATTCTACTTCATCACCCACTCTGGTTCTGATAAAACTCCCGGGAACAGAACCCCCAAAAGTCCAATAAGTATATTTTACACCATCTACCATTTCTCCTTCAATTTCCTTAATTTCCATATTGACCACTAATTTTGTAGCTTCACGGTCTCCTACTGCTTTCGGAACAAACGGAGGCGCCGTGAGTTCGGCAGTTTGCTGCCCTTTGGCCTCAATATTTTGATAATTTTTTGCTTCATCGCTTCCTCTTTTGCAAGAAAAAAATCCGACTAAAACAAGCAACATTATAAAAAACCCCCTTATTTGTCTGTTTAATTTAACACTGGTTTTCATATTATTTTGGTTTGAAATTTATAGTGTAAAAATAAAGGATAAAAATATCCTTTATTATGATATTTGTCATATTCACTATTTTTAAAAAACTCCAAAAGAAAAGATATTTACAGCTGACTATTCTCCTTTAAAAATAAAAATGGTTAAGGTCACTTTAAAAAAATATTTAAAAAAATGCAGTCTTATGATTTAAATCATATTCTGCATTTTATAATTATACGAATTTTACAATATCAAATAATACATTAAATAATAATAAGACAACTGGATAACAAAATAAATGATGAAGTGTGTTTAATTAAAAGACAAAATACTCTTTTATTAAGATCATCATCGTTTAATCATTTACAAATTATAATCTAAATAAAAATTATGGAAACTTTAGAACAAATTACAATCGGAGAATACGTGGCAAAAGATTTTAGAACAGCAGCCTTGTTCTCAAAATACGGAATAGATTTTTGCTGTAACGGAAACAGAAGCATTGAAGAAGCCTGCCAGAAAAAAGCAGTGACTGCAGATGTTTTATTACAGGAAATTGAAACAGTTCTATCATCAAAAAGCGATTCAGGAATTGATTACAATGCCTGGCCGATTGATTTATTGGCTGATTATATTGAAAAAAAGCATCACAGATATGTATCAGAAAAAACACCAATACTGCTGCAGTTTTTAGATAAGCTCAGCAGAGTGCATGGCGCAAAACATCCTGAACTATTATTAATAAATGAGCTTTTTAAAGGCTGCGCAGGAGAATTGGCACAACATATGAAAAAAGAAGAGCTGATTTTGTTCCCATTTATAAAAAAAATGGTTCATGCTACTCTATCTGATGAATTAATTGAGCTGCCTCATTTTGAAACAATTCAAAATCCAATTGCTATGATGATGCACGAGCACGACGCCGAAGGTGTCCGTTTTAGAAAAATAGCAGAATTAACTAACAATTATACACCGCCAGCCGATGGCTGTAATACTTATAAAGTTACGTTTGCAATGCTAGAAGAATTTGAGCAGGATTTGCATAAACACATTCATTTGGAGAATAATATTTTATTTCCAAAAGCTGCCAAACTTGAAAAAGACTTTACAGCTCAATAATAAGTAGCTTTCAATCACTAAGAACCAACAACTATGGAAAATTATGTCATCAAAAGAAATGGAAAGTATCAGCCATTTGAAAGTTATAAGATCAAAGATGCAATTGAAAAAACTTTTCAGAGTGTCTCTATAGCTGTTGATGAAAGTGTTTTTGAAAGTGTGGCTATACAACTCGAAAACAAAGAAGTATGGTCTGTTGAAGACATTCAGGATGTAATCGAAAAAAAATTATTCGATAAAAACCATTTTGATGCCATGCGCTCCTTTATGCTATACCGACACACCAGAAAGCTGCAACGCGAACATCTTGAAGGATTGAATGATGATACAACTTATGTCGACAGCACCCAAACGATTGAAGAATACATACAACAAACAGATTGGCGGATCAACGCCAACGCCAACACCTCTTATTCGAACGCAGGATTGGTTAGCAATGTAGCAGGAAAAGTTATCGCAAATTATTGGCTGGATAAAGTGTATTCTAAAGAAGAAGGCTATGCACACCGCAATGGTGATATTCACATTCACGATTTGGATTGCCTCACGGGCTATTGTGCGGGTTGGAGTTTGCGTGTATTGTTAAATGAAGGTTTCAATGGAGTCAGAGGCCGGGTGGAAAGCAAACCGCCATCTCATTTTAGGGAAGCTTTGGGACAAATGGCCAATTTTCTGGGGATTTTGCAAAGCGAATGGGCGGGTGCACAAGCCTTTAGTTCTTTTGACACCTATTTGGCTCCTTATGTATTCAAAGACGATCTCCTTTATGATGACGTTTTAAAAGCGGTACGAAGTTTTGTATACAACCTGAATGTTCCCGCACGCTGGGGACAATCTCCCTTTACTAATATCACTTTAGACTGGGTTGTTCCTGAGGATTTAAAAGCACAAATTCCGACTAAAAATGATTGTCATATTTTTGAAAAGAACAATAGTACAGACCTATTGACAAGGGCTAAAAGCAGAGGAGTTTCTGAAGTTACTAATTTACGATACGAGCATTTTCAAAAAGAAATGAATCTAATCAATAAAGCGTATTATACCGTAATGACAGAAGGTGATGCCAATGGGCAGCCCTTTACCTTCCCTATTCCAACGGTTAATATTACCGAGGAATTTGACTGGGATGGAGAGAATATAAACCTGCTTTTTGAAAACACAGCGAAAATTGGTTCTTCCTATTTTCAAAATTTCATTGGAAGCCAATATGTTTTGGACGAAAATGGCAATCAAATAGAAAACGAAAATGCCTACAAGCCCAATGCTGTTCGCAGTATGTGCTGCCGTTTACAACTCGATTTGCGAGAACTATTAAAACGTGGAAACGGACTTTTTGGAAGCGCTGAAATGACAGGAAGTATTGGCGTGGTAACTATTAATATGGCTCGTTTAGGTTATTTATTCAAAGGAAACAAAGCAGCTTTATTTCAACAATTGGACAAGCTTTTATTGATTTCCAAATCAACTTTAGAGAAAAAAAGAACTTTTATTCAGGGAATGTACGATCGTGGATTGTATCCCTACACCAAACGGTATTTACAACATTTCAGAAATCACTTTTCAACTATTGGTGTAAACGGAATGAACGAAATGATACAGAATTTTACCCATAATGAAGACGACATAACTTCTGAAACTGGTATTAAACTTGCTTCTGAAATTCTGGAACACATCCGGGACAGAATGAAGCAGTATCAGGAAGAAACTGGAAATCTTTATAATTTAGAAGCCACTCCGGCAGAAGGAACCACATACCGATTTGCCAAAGAGGATAAAAAACGTTTTGACGATATTATTCAGGCGGGAGCAGAAAAAAATATTTACTACACAAATAGTTCCCAAATCCCTGTAGATTTTACCCAGGATCCATTTGAAGCTTTGATGCTTCAGGACCAATTGCAATGCAAATACACAGGAGGAACCGTTTTGCATTTGTATATGAGCGAAAGAATAAGCTCACCTGAAGCTTGCAAAAATTTTGTAAAAAAAGTGATTACTAATTTTAAATTGCCTTACATCACAGTAACACCTGTATTTAGTGTTTGCCCTGTTCATGGCTATCTAAACGGAGAGCATGAATATTGCCCAAAATGCGATGAAATTATCATTGAAGAAAAAACAAAGCTTATAGATATTTGAAAAAACCACACCGCAAATTTTACACAATTCATAACTAAAAAAACAGCAAATATGAAACTAACAACCAACGCGATTTTAGAACAAAATCAAGAAGTTCGCACCAAATGCCTGGTGTACACAAGAGTAATGGGCTACCACAGACCCGTAGAAAGTTTTAATATCGGAAAAAAAGGTGAACACAAACAGCGAACCCATTTCAATGAAGCAAAATGTTAGTGCCCCTATTTACAGTATTACACCGTTTACTTTATTAGATTATCCGCACCAATCAGCTTGCATTTTTTGGTTTGCAGGCTGTAATATGCGGTGTTTGTATTGCTATAATCCAGAAATTGTATACGGAAAAGGACGTATTACTTTTGATAAAGCACTTCAATTCCTCAAAAGCAGGGTTAATCTATTGGACGCCGTAGTTTTTAGCGGAGGTGAATGTCTGTTACATAAAAAGGCTGTTTCGTTTATTAAAGAAGTCAAAAAAATGGGTTTTTTGATCAAAATTGACACCAATGGATCACGGCCGGACATATTGGAAGAACTGATTCAAAAAGAACTCATTAATTATGTAGCACTTGATTTTAAAGCAATGCCTGCGAAATTTGCAAAGATAACCCAATCAAAACTTTTCATTCCCTTTGCAAAATCATTACTTTTATTGCTTCATCATACAGTACCTTTTGAAGTTCGTACAACAGTGCACTCTGATTTATTAAACAAAAGAGATATTCAGGAAATGGTGTTTTTTCTGGAAAATTTGGGATATTCAGGAAATTATTACATTCAGCATTTTATTAATGGATCCTCGACAATAGAAAAACTTGGGCATTCTTTTAAAGAATTGGAAAACCAAAATATTGGTACAGAGAAAATTAAAATTCATTTTAGAGGATAGTAATTTATTTTTTTAAATCAATCAATTTTAAGCAAATGAAATCAACTACTCCCATCAAAAGAGCTCCGGAATTAAGGCCTTTAAGCCACGACCACCATCATGGTCTGCTGCTTTGCTGGAAAATTAAAACTGGAATGGCGAAAAATATTGACCTGCAGCGCATCAAAAAATACGTCGATTGGTTTTATGAAATTTATTTAAAGACGCATTTTGAGCTGGAGGAAAAATACGTTTTCACGATCTTAGAAGCAGATAACGCGCTCATTGAGCAGGCTTTGAAAGAACACAGAACGTTAAACGAATTATTTGAAAGTACTTCAGATCTGGAAATAAATTTAAAAAGAATCGAAAAAGAGTTAGACTCTCATATCCGTTTTGAAGAGCGTGTTTTATTTGCTGAAATTCAAAAAGCAGCCACAAAAGAACAATTAAAAAAAATAGAAGAAATACATTCAAAGGAAGCTTTTATAGAAAATGAAGATGCTGATTTTTGGAGCTAAAATTTAACAAAATGAAAAAAATAAAACTAGTATTATTTTTATTGGCCATTGTATCTATCGGATCATGCCAAAAAAACAAAGAAGATCAAACATCTAAAGAAGCAAATGAAATAAATTCAGTTTCGGAAAAAAATACCGAAACAGCCGCGGAAGTGAGCCTGAACAAAGGACAATTATGGGAAGCCAACCCAGAAACTACTGAAGGGATTACTACTTTACAAAAAATAATTCTGGAATCAGGCGAAGAAGAAAGCGCATTGATTTTGAAAGAGAAACTGAAATCTGAGTTTGCCATGATTTTTAAAAAATGTACAATGAAAGGTGAAGCTCACAATCAGTTACACAACTATTTGATTCCGTTAAAATTAAAAATTGATAATCTTGAGGATTCCAATAAAGCTGAAATTAAAAAAGAGATCCTGGCTCATTTAGAGCAATATAAGCTTTTTTTCATTTAAAGCATGAACACACTTTTAAGCATCAAGAATTAAATCCTTTATAAAATCATGAAGAAGAGTTGGTTACTCTGTACTTTTTCTAATTTTTTCATCGCTTCACTGATGGGACTGTTGCTGCGGTGGATGTATGTTGCACCGATCGCCGGAGTCAATTTTCAGTTTTTAATGCACGGCCATTCACACGTGGCGATGTTAGGCTGGGTCTATATGATGTTGTACTGTTTGATTTTTCATTTTTTTGTTCCAAAAGAAAAACAGCAAAAACCCATCTACAACCAATTATTTTGGACAACAGAACTGGCTGTAGTCGGAATGATGATTGATTTTCCTGCTCAAGGATATGCTTTTGTTTCTATTCTTTTTTCGACTTTGCATATTTTTTGCAGCTACTATTTTTGTTATTTAATTATAAAGAATGCCAATCCAACAACTCTGGCTGAAAAAAAGCTGCTTCGTGCGGCTTTGTTTTTCATGATTTTTTCTACTTTGGGTGTCTGGTGCCTGGGTCCTGCAGTTTCATTGTTAGGTAAAGCAAGCGCTTTTTATCAAATTGCGATTCAGTTTTTTCTTCATTTTCAATTTAATGGTTGGTTCCTGTTTGCCATTTTTGCTTTGTTTTTCAAACAGGCAAAACTTATTATTGAAGCTAAAAAATTCAGGATATTTTATAATTTATTTGTTGCTTCTACTTTTTTAACATTGGCTTTGCCAGTAAGTTGGTATTTGCCTAACCCGGTTTTTTATTGGTTAAATGCTCTTGGAGTAATGCTTCAGCTATATGCTGCGGTACTATTTATACAATTTATCCGCCCGCAGTTTCAATCCTTTTTTGCTGTTTTACCAACGATCACAAAAATAGTTTATGGTTTTGCTTTGTTTTCATTGGCTTTAAAAGTCGTTATTCAACTGGTGGTTTTGTTTCCGGAATTGGCACATGTATCCCATCAGATTCGTAATTTTGTCATTGGATACATTCACTTGACCATGTTGGGAATTATTACAGGTTTCCTGTTTGGATTTGCATTACAAAATGATTTTTTAAATTCGAGAAACCGTATTCAAACATGGGGAGTCGCAATTTTTTTATTCGGATTTTTTACAACTGAAATTCTTTTGTTTCTTCAGGGCATTTGGTTTTTCTTGGGTAAAGGTAGTTTACCGAATTATTATCAAAATCTATTCTTATCCAGTATTTTTATGCCAGCAGGCCTTATAATGCTATCTGTTAAAATTGTGAAACTAAAACCTAAAACTATATGAGCCACCATTTATTGTTAATCATCCATCTTTTGAGCGCCACCATTTGGGTTGGTGGTCATTTGTTGCTTGTCTTTGGTTTTTTGCCACAAGCATTAAAAGAAAAAAATCAGAATATAATTCTCGAGTATGAAAGAAAGTATGAACCTGTTGGCATGACTGCTCTGGTTTTGCTGGTCATTACCGGAATTTTAATGGCCTATAAATATGGTGTTAGCATCGAATATTGGTTTCAGTTCGAGACACCTATAGAAAAAGTTGTTTCAACAAAATTAGCTCTTTTATTATTGACGGTTCTTTTTGCTTTGAGTGCTCAATTTAGAGTGCTGCCAAAACTTGAAAAAAATGCTGAGAAGTTACCTGAAATGACCTTTCATATTCTATTGGTTACCATAATTGGGGTTTTGATGGTTGTTTTTGGATCTTTTGTGCGTTATGGCGGGCTTTGATTTATATGATTTATACATTACAAAAAAAAGATTATGTTCTCTAAAACATGTGAATATGGCATTCGTGCAGCTATTTTTATTGCTTTTCAATCCTATCAGGACAATCGCATCGGCTTGAAAGAAATTGCCAAAAAAATCGATTCTCCGGAGGCTTTTACAGCCAAAATTCTTCAAATCCTATCGAGAGACAATATTATTAAATCTATAAAAGGAGTGGGCGGTGGTTTTGAAATTTCCAAAGAGAATATGAAAGAAATTACATTAGCGCAAATAGTTAATTCTTTGGATGGCGATCGCATTTTGACCGGTTGCGCATTAGGATTAAGTAATTGTTCTGAAGACCATCCTTGTCCGATGCACGATAAATTTATATCTATTCGCAATGATTTGGTTTTCACGCTTGAAAATACAAATCTGGAAGAATTGGCTTTGGGTATTAAATCGGGAGACACCTTCCTTAGGTATTAATTTTAGTGTCATAATGAAAGCTTTGTTTGATTGGATTTCCGAAAAACGAACAAAACTTAATTTTCAAAAAACTTACCGATTTTAAAAACCCAACATAAGTATCAGCATCAACTCTTTTGTTTTAAAACAAAAGAGAATAATTAAAAATAATTTAATAATGAAAAACCTTAAAGAGCGAATACTGAAACTAAAAAAAGAGAAGAATGCAGTTATTCTGGCACATTACTATCAGGAATCCGATATTCAGGATGTTTCAGATTATGTGGCTGACAGCCTGGGATTATCACAAGAAGCAATGCAGGTGAATGCTGATATAATTGTTTTTGCAGGAGTACATTTTATGGCTGAGACTGCAAAAATTTTAAATCCAGGTAAAAAAGTTATTCTTCCTGATTTGAATGCAGGCTGCTCGTTGGCTGACTCTTGTCCCGCCAATTTATTTCAACAATTTACCCAAGCCCATCCAGACCACATTGTTATTACATATGTGAATTGTTCTGCAGAGGTTAAAGCTTTAACTGACATTGTGGTAACTTCTTCTAATGCCGTTAAAATCGTCAATTCTATACCAAAAGACAAACCCATTATTTTTGCTCCCGATAAAAATTTGGGAAAATATGTAATGGAACAAACAGGCAGGGAAATGTTGCTTTGGGACGGTGCATGTGTGGTTCATGAAGCATTTTCATTTGATAAATTAATTGAATTGTACAAACAAAATCCAGATGCGCAAATTATTGCCCATCCTGAATCTGAAACCCATATTTTAAAAACAGCCAGCTATATTGGTTCGACAGCAGGAATGATTGAATATGTTAAAACCAATCCGGGCACCAAATTTATTGTGGCTACAGAAGTGGGAATTCTTCATAAAATGAAACTGGAAGTTCCTGATAAAATATTGATACCGGCACCTTCAAACGAAGACAACACTTGTGCCTGCAGCCAATGTGGCTACATGAAAGTAAATACGTTACAAAAATTATACGACTGTTTGCTTAATGAAACGCCTGAAATTAAAGTTCCTGCTGATATAATGAAAAAAGCGTTTGTTCCTATTGAAAGAATGCTGGAATTATCCAAATGATGATGTTAGCTGGCTTCTTTTTTTAATCCCTTAATATCCTTTAAAAAAATCAGCTTTCCTTTTAATTCGATCAGCCCTGATTTTTTAAACTCAGAAAGCAATCGGATGCAACTCTCGGTGGCTGTACCGATCATTCCGGCCAATTCCTCTCTTGATAATTGCACTTTTAAGGATTGATCAGCATTTACACCAAAAGTGTCACTAAGATATAATAACTTTTCAGCCAGTCTTTCCTTAACAGTCTTCTGGACCATATCCACAGTATGCTCATCCGCATGTTTCAAATCATCACAAACTGACTGCATTAAGTTCATTGAAAACTGATTGTTATTATTAAAGAAATGAATAATCTCAGATTTTGGAATAAAACAAACTTCCATATCAGCAATTGCTGTAGCCGACAAGTTTGCAGGTTCATTGCTGATCATTGAACGTTGACCTAAAAGTTCACCCGCCTTAACAAGTTTAACAATCTGGTCCCTTCCATTGGCACTTAATTTAGAAAGCTTTCCAATGCCATCTTTGATACAGAAAACCCCATTAATTACTTCTCCTTCCTCTATTATAGCCTCCCCTTTTTTAATTACCTGAGTGCTTTTACTATTTGCCAATTGTATGATTTGCTCTTTGTTTAGTGCTTTCAATGCACTAAGCTGTCTTACAATACATTGATCGCATTTATTCATAGTAATTTTTTGCTGCAAAAGTAGAATAAATTAGAGTTATTACACTACAATACTTGAAAATCATTTGAATAATTTTCTTTACCAGCAAATTTATTTTTTAAACATTGATACAATGGCTAACTGGCATATCGATCTCAATTTAAATCGGAAGTAGTAAACCACATCAATCTTGCCAGGATATCATGTTTGATAATTAGTATACCTAGAAAATTTCAGAATATGAGTCAATTTGTGCAAGGAATTCCATTAATCGTTTAGACTGTCATTGAAAAAAGATTAGTTTCGGGAGATTTTCTTTTCAAATGCAAATCGAAAGCCATACAAATATTACGAACAAAAGGTCTGCCTGCATCTGTGATTTGAATTTTGTTTTCTTCAATAGTTACCAGATTATCATTTACCATTTCCTTTAAATCGGACAAAACACTTGGTAATTCGTCAAAATAAAAGGCTTTATCATCCCACGTAGTTTCAAATTGACAGGTTAAATTGAGAATATGTTTGCGAATAATTAAATCCTCCTTGTCAAGTATATGCCCTTTCACAACAGGAAGTTGGTCGGATTCCAATAGTTGATAATATTCTTCCAATCTCTTTGTATTTTGAGCAAAACTGTACCAACTATCACTGATAGCTGAAACTCCCAATCCAATCATTAACTGGGTTTTTGACGAGCTATATCCCATAAAATTGCGATGCAATTCCCCAGTATGACCAGCCTTATATAAACTATCCGAAGCTAAAGCAAAGTGATCCATCCCAATTTCGTGATATCCGTTTTGAGAAAGCAGGTTTTTTCCTGTCTCATATAATTTTCTTTTTTCTACATCTTTTGGAAGATCTGCCTCATTGAATCCACGTTGTCCATTTCCTTTGATCCAGGGCGTATGCGCATAGCTGTAAAAAGCCAATCGATCTGGTTTTAAAGAATTTGTTTTTTCGATGGTGTCCACAATGTTTTCAATTGTTTGAAAAGGCAATCCAAAAATAATATCGTGTCCTATTGAGGTATAACCAATTTCTTTTGCCCAAAAAGTTACTTTTGCCACATTGTGAAATGGCTGAATTCTGTGAATGGCTTTCTGGACTTTTTCCGCGTAGTCCTGAACGCCAAAACTTACTCTGCGAAATCCTAAATTATATAATTTTTTAAGCTGCTCATAAGTCGTATTGTTGGGATGGCCTTCAAAACTGAACTCATGATTTTCAGCTTTATCAGCTAACCTAAAAATACCGTTTATAAGATTTTCTAAATTTTCTGATGAGAAAAAAGTCGGAGTTCCACCTCCCAGATGAATTTCTTTTATGATTGGTCTTTCAGAAGACAGTCCACAGTAAATACTCCATTCTTTTAAAACAGCGATGATATATTTTTCTTCTACTGAATGATTTTTAGTAATTCGTTTGTTGCATCCGCAAAAGGTGCACAAACTTTCACAAAAAGGCAAATGAATATATAGGCTGATCCCATTTTGTGAATTGCTCTCCAAAAATGATTTTTGTAAAGAATTCTTCCATTCCTCTATTGAAAAAAGTATTTCATTCCAGTACGGAACAGTTGGATAACTGGTATATCTGGGACCTGGAACATTATATTTTTGAATTAAAGACTTTGACATAATTTTAATTTTAGAAATTAGGAAGAAAATGAAATAGAACTTTTTTTAATATTGAAATGAATCTTTTTAGCTATTACCATTCTAATGCATTACAAATATCCGAAGTATACTGCTTTTGTAATATGATAAATATCATAACACTTCAGATTACACAATGACTTCCAAAAGATTAGCTACCAGTTTAAATTAAAAATATCTTTTTATAAATCTTTAATTTAACACCTATTCTAGCTTCAACAAAACTTTCAAAACCTAATATTTATCATGTTTTTTTTATACCTGATTTCTTTTCTTTGCTTAAAACATATACCTCCGCTTTCATGAAAATCAATAATAACCGCAGGCGCTGTCTTCAAGCGATGAAATATTTCGCATCATTTATAAATACATATAACTTTAGAAAAAATGGATATTGATACAGATTTGCTATTCACTTGGGGCGCTGTTGCAAAAAAAACACCCAAAAACTGTATCATATTTTACGAAAATGATCCTCTGGAGTTGCTACATTTACTGGGACATAAATTTTAAGACTGTTTAAATAAAAATAAATATCTTAGAATTATGAAAAAACGAGTTTACAGTGCTGAGTTTAAATCATCAGCAGTACGATTAAGTTAC
>JASCOE010000022.1 GCA_029959285.1 Flavobacteriaceae bacterium PS02337 | reverse complement strand
AATAGAAAACGTCTGCATTCTTCTTTGGGATATAAAACACCTAAAGAAATGGAACTAGAATTTTATAAAATTAAAAGTGTAGCATAGGTCTTAAAAAAATTGTCCGACTTTTTGTTGCAAGTCCAAAACTTTTGAAATCACCGTACATGGAATATCCTGTCCTGGGGCTCTGCGGCGTCCCAATGGGTTTGGAATACTATTTTTACCAGATTTGTAAGATCACTGTAACTATTGGGCTTTACGGCATAAAAATCTGCCCCCAGTGAAAATGCCCTCTCCATGCTTGAAGCAAAGCTGCCAATGGTATAAATGATGATCTTTACCCTTCTGCCCTGATCCGCCTTTCTGATCTGCTCAATGAGCTCAAACCCTGACATGCCGTGCATGGCCGGATCTAGAAAAATATAATCCGGAAATCTGATGCCCGGTTTGCAGAGATGCTCGGTAAGCTGCTCTGCGCTGCAAAGCTCGATAATATCAAAGCTGTTAGGGTTAAATGTTAAAAGCACTTCATGAAGCATCATGCGGTCGTCCTCATCATTGTCAGCAAGGCAGATAATCTGTTTTGAGTTTGTACCCTCAGGCATAATAGGCAGTTTGTCAGGCAAACATAAAACTATAATCTAAGAATCCGCAGCAGGTTATATCGCTATAGTCATTTGTAAATCAATAAAGAATTGAATTATATCCGTTATCCGGTTAATAATAATTGAAGGTAATTTTTCTATTTTAACAAAGCAAGCGTAATTTTAACATTTACATAATTTCCACCTCAAACATGGGAATTATGTAAATACAACACTTTTTTGAAGTAAGAAATTATGCGCAATTAAAAACAAGACCTGATAAAGACTGCCTTAAATTCAGCATTTTTTTTCTCTGTATGTTCAAAACCCGAATCCGTGTAACTCAAAAACAGGGAATTATTTTACTGCTGTTCTGCTGCATCACACAGCAGGTTGGGCTAAAGACCTTTTTGCGAGATTCCATTTATGCGGTATATTCACGTTTGCCTTTAGCATAGGTAATTCCGCAATTGCCTATTCACCTTTTTAGCCCCGATAGCAGTGAAATCCTTTTGTGCCGGGTTTCGGCACAAAAGATTGCTTCGCCAGTTCGCTAACGCTCGGGTGGAATGTATAGCGGGAAGAGCTCCCAAAAAAATAATTATAAGCACACAGCGTACTGACTGGAAAAATATTTAAGCTTAAGTTAAATTGAAAAAAAGTGCTTTATGAGAATTTTGAAGCTGTAACTCATTAACATATGAATTCTTTATTTACCAGAATTTTTAGATGGAAAAAGTTAATAATTTGAATCACGAATCTTGTAATTCGTTCTAAATATTTTTAATGCTTTAAAAATACCTAATAGAATAAAAAAAAACGGAATTGCGTTTATAAAAATAAGTTGTAGAAATTTTGCTTTTTGAAAAATGCTTTCGATTACTAAAACAAATGAAAACATTCCCAGGAAAGCCCCAATGGAAGTTCCTGTTATATAATAATATTTAAACTTCTTTTCGATTGTAATATATTTTCCGTTAAGCAATAACAAATTCCAACTGGTCCAAAAGGGTAATTGCAAAAAATTAAAACAATTTAACATTACACCAATTACAAAAGGTGAATACATTAAATATTCCTTTAAATAATCATTTGATTTTGTAGTTTGATTAAAATTTAAATAAAAAACAGAAGCCAAAATAAACATAAAAACGACTGAAAATAAATCAATGATCTTCATTAATTTTCTATTTTTTACGAGCTGTCTGGCAAAAAGCAAGGTAAAATAAATCACAAATGCTTCTACAAAAACGACTCCAAACAAAAAGAAAACCAAGTTATGAAGGCCTGATTTTGTATAGATTTCCAGTCCAACTAAGTTTAAATATCCAATCGGAATTGATCCCAGAAAACTTATCAGAAATCCGACTGAGATATTTTTTACTCTTTTCATTTTTAGAAATTCATTATTTTATTGTTTTGTGCTAAATGCAATCTGTATTCGCGCATTCCTACTTTGTAATCCAAATATGGAACGCCCCTTTTATGGTTCTCCACACTTATTTCGTACATATATGTAATATGTCTTGCCAATTCTTTCCATGCAAACCAAACCGAATGCTTGGGATCGTAAATGTGTGTGGGTTCACTAGCAGCTCCGTTTAGCTCAACAATCTGGAAATTTTCTCCGCGTTCTAATTCTTCAAAAGTATTATACATGATATCAAAACGCCCGAAATAGAATTCCGGAATTTGAGTGGCAATTTCGTTGATCGTCTTAGTTAATTTTGGAGTAATCCAATCGCTTCCGTCCAGAAATTTTGCGCCTCGCGCGTGATTGCCAAACGGAACTAAATTTAGTGCTTCGCCTTTTTGCAGAATTCGGTGCAATTGATCGTGATATTCTTCTTTCAGAACATCAAACTGCAATTTAAATCTTGGCGTTTGTTTGATTAAATCTTCAATCGTAGATTTTCCATCGCCTATTATAATCAGGAATTCTTTAGAAACAATTCCGGTAATTTTTCCGTTTTTTTGAAGTGGATGACGAACATAGAAAATCCCTACTTCATTTTTAAACGGAATTAAATCCTGCAGCAAAAAGTCAAAATTAGCTTTTTCGGCATATTCTTTCAGTTCAGATACTGTTTTGATTTTTTTTACACCCGAACCACGCAAACCAATATCCGGTTTTGCAATTAATGGAAAATATATTTGCTTTTCAACTACATTTTCTACTATCTCTTTTAAACTTGTATTTTCCCGAATTAAAATGGTTTTGGGATAGTGTTTTTTGGGCAACAAATCATAAATCTGTTTTTTGCTTTCCATAATAAATCCCCCATTTTTAATTTTTGGATTAGACGCATTAAAGAAAAAAATCGATCTTGCTTTGATCGCATAATAAGCCCATAGAAAATAGATAGGAACATACAAAACCTGAAATGGCCAATACTCCCAATTGGTTACTTTGTGAAAAAATAGTTTCATCTCTACAAGTTTTAAATTCGAATAAAAGAGGTTGAAAAATCTTCTGTTTTAACTAAATCATAATATTTCATTACACCTTTATTTTGCTCAATTACGGTTTGCGTTACGCTTAAGGTCTTCATCATATTCTCTCTGTTAATGATTAAACCGTTTTGCACATCATCGCTATGAGTGTTTCTATGAAAATCAAGCATAATTAAAGCTGATATTTCATTTTTATCTTTCAAAAAATCAAAAAACCAAGCTGCTCTTTCCTTTCTAACTTCGTCCGGATATAAAGTAACCGATGACCAAATATGGTTTTGAGTTTCATCCAATTGTGTTTTTCTTTTTACAAAACCATCCCAAATCAACTCAAACAAAACTTCTCCCTGATACAAAACCAAAGTAAACGGCTCGATATTATCCAGGTCAATTTGGTTCCAAAAATCCTTTGGTGATTCATTAGATATTAGATCCAAAGCAATTAATCCGCGGCTTTTTCTATAAGGCAATATCGGGTTGTGTTTTGTGATTCCTCCATTTAATAAAACCAGAACAGTTCCGTTTTCATCCATTGCAAACCAGGTTCCTCCGGCTTTTGAATCTTTCGGATACATAATATTTTTTCCGTTGTGCTTATAATTTCTAGGCACAATGGCACCGGGCCGAATTACTTTTTCATCCCGGTTTGAAGTAATAATTGCAACTCCATTATTATTTACAAAACTTACTGTACACATTGTTTTCTGTATTCTATTGTTGAGCGCGCTACGCCAAAATTTTCATCTATTAAGATATCTTCGAATTGCAAAACAGCTACTTTTATTAGAGCCTGATGATGAACACAATGCTCTAAATTATACAGTAATTCTCTGTAATAATTACTTTGAATCCTGCTCGTAACACTATCGACAGCCTGTTCTAAGTAAATTGTTTTATTTTCGCTTTTCAAACCTTCTTTAATTTGAAAAATGTATTTTTTAGCAAATTCGGTTTCTGTTTGAATCTGGTTGTTTCTTTCCCGGTTATCATAATTTAAAATGCCCGAATCATAGCTTTTTTCCAGACATTGAAACATTTCAAGAATATGTCTGGTATGTTCGCCAATAGTGGCATTGCTTAAAGCTTGGCAAGATCTTGAATAATCGTTATCCGATAATTGATTCATTAAATCGATTAATTCATCTAAACTATTATGTATTGATTGTAGTAACATGACTTTTAATTTAGAAGATTAAACAATTTATTTTTATTGAAATAAAGCAGACCCAAACAGCATAATAATGTAATAACAGCCAGGCAAAAAAGTAATCCTCCGTCATCTTTAACCACGAGCCCTAAAACGAATACGTGTGATAAAATAGCTCCGCCCATTATCGCGCATCCAACCATAGCGCCAATCCATGTTGTTTTTGGTATCAGGATCAAAATGGCAACAATCAATTCAGCTATTCCTGAACCAATTCTTCCGTAAGGTTCTATTCCTAGAGCTGTGAAAATATAGATACTTTCTTCTGCTCCACTGAACTTAAAATACAAGGTTTGCAATAAAATTAACGCAGCCACTATTCTAAGAATCCATAGTATAATTTCATTTTTCATGGCTCTCGTTATTTATAGATTTTTTTCCAATTATTATCGGCCTGAGTTTTTAAATTAGCTTCATCTTTATTCCAGCTTTTCAAGGTATTATTAAAATAGGCGTTGTAAAACAGAAACAATTTGCCATCGACGATTTTAAATGTTTCCGGGTTTATTTCGACTTTTTCACCAGAGCTTCCCATCGCATATGCACACCAACCACCGTATTGCGGTTCATATTTTGATGGATTTTTTAGAAATGCATTTTTATTTTCGCCTGACGAAAAATTATATGTTATGCCTTGGTAAGAAGTTGATATTTCTTTTTTTCCTTTAATTGCTTTTCCCTGATTAAAATATCCTACGGGATCATAACCTTTAATCGCAATTTTATTTTCTACATTAAACTGACTCACTCTTTTGGCCTCGTTTTGAGCAAATGAAATCCCTGAAACCAAAATCAATAAAAATAATACTAGCTTTTTCATCTTATTTTATTTGAAATTTTTTAATACTGAAACAAGTAATTCGGTCGTGATACGTTGCTTAAAATCTGGCGAGATATATTCAAAAAGTATGTAACTATCTGTATTTACAACAAAAACCGAAGGAACAGGTAAGAAACTCGTATTCATTCCATTAGAATGTACGTTAATTATAGATTTGTAGTTTTCGGGAGCCTCAAAAGCGATTCCTACGGCTTTTATTAATTCTCCTTTTGAGTCAGAAAGTAAGGTATATTTTACTTTATCTTTTTCTGATGTCATTTTTAAATTTTCAGGAGAATCCGGACTTATTCCAATAATTTGATATCCTAAATCCAGAATTTCTTTTTCGGCTTCAGCCAATCCCTGCAAATGAATATTACAAAACGGACACCAGCCTCCGCGGTAAAAAATAAGAACTGTCTTTTTCTTTTTAAGAAGGTCTGAAATATTTACATCTGTGTTTTCAGATGATTTTAAAGTAAGGTTTGGGATTTTCTCTCCTATCAACAAAGGAGCAATATCATTGGCAGATTTGGCAATCATGTTCTGCGCATTAGCAACCGAAATAAGGGTTACTAAAAAAATAAAAAGTAATTTTTTCATAGCTTAATGTTTTACATCTTTTTGATGATGTAAAATTATTGCACTATGAGAAAGCGAAATGTCGGCTAATTTACACTTAGCCCAAAATAATTATAATTTGGTAATATCTGCAATGATAATTTCTTTTCTATTGTAGTGTAAAAGCTGATTGGCTTCCATTTCATTCAGCAATTGTGTGGCGGTTTGTCTTGAAGTACAGATAATTTGGGCAATATCGTTTTGAGTTAAATAGTTTTCTAATACAACCGAATTTCCTTCTCTTACACCTTCGTTTTCTGCCCAGTCTTTCAGGAATTGATACAATCTGGTTTTGGCATCTTTAGAAATTAAATTGGAGTAACTATTTTTGATACGCTTCATTTTCAAACCTACAAATTTGGTATACGAAATAGCCAATGTTGGATTTCTAAGTAATAAATCTTCAAAATCAGACATTAAAAAACTGCAAATTACAACATCGTCAGAAAGTACTTTTGCGTATTCTTCGACTTTATTATCCGTTTCCAGCGTTAATTCTCCAAATAAATCCCCTTTTTGAATAATGTCTTTTATGGTTTCGTTGCCGTCATGGTCAATAGCAACAATTTTTATATTTCCTTTTTTAAGCAAAAAAATCCGCGGCACGTCTGAAGATGAAAAATAAATAATTTCTCCTTTTGAAGCTTTTTTAAAACCTGTAATAATACATAATTGCCTGATTTGCGAAAAACTAAGTGTCCTGAATAATTTGTGATCCCGCAAATACCAATATTTTAAATCTTCGTACATATTTATTGGTTTTTGTGTAAATATATACAATTTAAGAATTAATAAACTATTAAAAAGTATGCTCATTAATTTTAAATCTTTAATCTATAAGCAATTTCAATAGGGTTCTGTGAAATGGAAAAGATAATTTTTATTCAGGATTTGGCAAAGTACAAGCGCTTTCAAGGGCGCTTTTTTATTTATTTTATGAGAGATCTTAATTTAAGAAATTTATAAAACTATTTATGAAAGATTGACTTGGTATTTTTCTTCTACTGATGAAGTACTATTCTTTGGAGCAAGCTGCCCTATTTGAAATACTTTTTCAATAAATTCAATACTTTGATCCACGCAAGTATTCTCATTTTTTAAATGACTTGCAAAATGATTTGTTATTTTTTGAATAATTCTCGAACTGATTAAATCCATCTGAACTTCATCAAAATTGATTGTTTTCTTTTTTTGAAAAGCAAATTCAGCCGACACGATATCATTTAGCTTGGCTTTTAATGCATGGATTGTTGGTGCACATTTTCGGCCGTTTACCCAGGTATTCAATTCTAATTTCAGATCATCAATAATGGCTTCCGCAGCAGGGATATGCTGTTTTCTTTTTTCAAGCGTGTCGTCAGTAATTTGAGATAAATCATCCAGATGTATCAAAGTTACACCGGGTATTTCTTCTACATTAGTATCTACATTACGTGGAATGGACAAGTCCAGAATCAATAAGGGTTTATGTAAAGTAAGCAATGTTTTGTCAATAGTCGGGTTTTGTGCTCCTGTAGCTACAACCAGCACATCTGCCTGCTGTAGTTCTTCTTTCAAATCGTCGTAATCTTTTACAATAACATTGAGTTTTCCAGCCAATAATTCGGCTTTGTTTTTTGTTCTGTTTATAAGGGCAATATGACTGTTTTTAGTATGTTTTACTAAATTTTCGCAAGTATTTCTGCCTATTTTCCCTGTTCCGAATAACAAAATATTTTTATTTCCAATATCTGCTACATTTCGAATAATATACTGCACTGATGCAAAAGAAACGGACGTTGCTCCAGAAGAAATTTTAGTCTCATTTTTGACTTTTTTGCTCGCCTGAATAACAGAGTTTATTAAACGGTCCATAAAAGTATTCACTAAACCTTCCTGCTTACTGTGATTAAAAGCGCTCTTAATTTGACTAATGATTTCAAAATCACCCAAAATCTGACTGTCTAAACCTGTTGCTACCCTGAACATATGGTTAACAGCTTCCTCATTTTTGTATATATAAGCAACTTGTTGAAATTCTTCTACAGAACCATTGCTGTTTTCACAAAGTAATTTAATTAACTCATAAGGATGATGCGCAAAACCATAAATTTCAGTTCTATTACAAGTAGAAGTAACAATTAATGACTCTATACCTTCCGCTTTGGCTTGTACTAATAAACCAGATTGTGCTTTAGTATCTAAACTAAATTTCCCTCTAATGACTGCATCTGCTTTCTTATAACTTAACCCTAATGCGTAAAAAGTGGTGGTTTTGGACATAGTAAAATTTTCCATATTTATGCTTTCCTTAAAAAGTTCAAAAAATTTATTAACTAATTTCTAAAACAGCATTTATCTTAAACATATAATAATCCAAGAGTCTGAACTGCAAATAGCATTTAAATATAAAACGCTACCTTTTTCAGGTAGCGTTTTGAGAAGAAAATTATTTTTGAACTATAGGAGTTCTCAATGATTCTAAAACAGCAACAATATCTGTATAAAGTTCTGTATTTGAAGCAACACCATTTGCATTGGCTGCAGCACCAACATATCCTTCAAATTTTGTATAATCTGCACTACTTGATTTTGTTCCCATACGAGGGTTTTTTGCAGGATCGTGTGCTGCTACCATACTCAAGCCAGAATATGTATTTACAGCATTTGTACCTCCCGTATTAAACGAAAAGAAATCAGTCAGATTATCCGATAATTTAGCAATATTGGTAGACTGTGTAGTACCGGTTTCTGCCAATAAAGGAGCAAAATGTGCCTGTAGATTACCCGAAGCATTCGACTGTATATCAGCAACGATCAATCCAATAGTTGAATTTACCACTTTACGGAAACTCAAACGTCCCTGCTCGATCATCTGGCCGGAATTATCTGGATCGGAAACCATTTTAGTTCCGCCTAATCGCTCATAAATAGATGCCTTTACGACAGGTGCCGGGGTTTCATCATCATTACTGCAGGAAACCAGAGTTGCAGATGCAACAAGTAATACACTAAGTGTAATTTTCGAATAAATTTTCATAAATTTAAGGTATTAAAGGGTTAATTAAAAAAACGGTTTATTTTTTGAGATAATTTATAGCTCAAACTATTTTGATTTATAGGACAAACTTCTTTATTTGCCAAATTTGCAGGTAAAATATAACGCTGAGCATCATAACGCCCTTTGGCCATCAGCTCATTGAAAACTTTCTCTGCGTTTGTAATTTTATTATTGTGGAAATACACCACAACATTTCTTTTAATAATAATAGAATCCGACGTTAGCCCTTTTATACTTCTTAAGTCAGTACAGATTTGTCTGGCTTGCAGCGAATCAATATCAGATTTAAAATCGATTCTGCTTACTTGAAGATTTGGAGTATCATAAACGGCTGGTTTTGCTGTTATAATGTGAAAAAGCAAAATGGCGATAAATAATATAAATATTCCACTGAGTATAAAAAGTCCTTTTTTGATTTGTTTATTAATTTTCATAATTTTTGATGTTTTGAAAATTATTTACGTGTACTTCTTGCCTGCGGTTTTAGAAATAGTTGCAAAAAGATCAATTTAGAATTGTTTTAAATACAGAAATGACCTAATAATTTAATTATAAAGCAGATACTAGAATACTCTGGCAAGATTGAATCCAAAAAAGATATCCCCTTTTGTCCAGTCCCCTGTTGTTCTTCCAAGATATCCCGCCTCATCAATTGCCTGAGAACTGGTAAAATGCATCTGGAAAACATGTCCGCCGGTTTCTAAATCAAAACCTATAGATAGCGGATTTTTATAAAGTGAATTTGGTGCCCTGTTTAAATGCGCCGCATAATCCATATTTAAAGACCAGCGTTTAGCGAATTTATATCTGCCTCCAAATCCTATGGCATATTGGGTATTGCTTTGATCTACGTCTTCAACAAAATTCTGGTGAAAAAATGACGGCACAATCTCTAAAGACAGCTTTTCAGAAAATTTTCTGGAAATCAGCAGCTGCGCTACATAGGTAAGCCTGTCTTTAAATTCAAGTTTAGGATACAGGCTTTCTTTTAATGTGTTGTTAATAGATAAACTATTAAAGCCGGCGATAGTCACGGGAAAACCGTCTTTTATTTGAGGCAGTAGCATATATTTCACTGCAAAGTCATAAGCAAATTCACTTCTGGCTGCACTTACATTAAGTCCATTTGTCAAACCGTAAATAAATTTTATCTGCGTATTGGCATTATCCAATCCGTAGAAGCCTTCAAAGCCATCTTTAATGGATCCAAATCGGTGCGCAACAACAAAATACAAATCGCCTTTTGCGGCCAGTTTTGTAGACTCAAGATTAACGATTTTTAGAGCTTTGAATGCAGATGTCACTTTTTCTTTTGCAGAAGGAGTTTCTACTCCAGCGAGCAGATCGGCCTGAGAGTAGGTTAAGAGCGGAAATAAAAAAAATAAGAGGATAAAGTTTTTCATGAGGTTAGTTTTAAATTGTTATTTGTATTAGTGTACAACTGAAGATTGGTCTATTTTAAATTCCTGGAGCAATTCATCATATCCTAAAAAGCGGCCTTTAATTTTTAGGTTTTTTCCGGATATTATATTTTGTGGCAGACGGTTTTTGAATGTGACAAATATTTTTTCGCTCATAACAATTCCATTACTGGCTTTATCAATACTTGTTATACGTGCGGTTAATTCAATTGTTTTGTCCTGATATTTGATGTAAGCCAGACTGTCGTTTATAGCAAACTCTCTTTCTAGTCCGTTAACAGTTACAACATAATCGGCAGTTTCTGATTCTATATCCCTGTGTCCTTTGTAGATATACAAGCAAGCTGAAATTCCCATTATTATAAAAAGTAAAATGGTAATAAGTATTTTTTTTCTCATAGCTGGTTTTTGGTATTTCAAATCATCTACGTTAAAAAATACCTATTGGATTTAAAATATTAAATATGCTTTTTGGTAAATCTGAATCATTCTTTTCTACGTACATGTTTTCAAACTTGATGATTCTTAAAATCATTTATAACTAAAAACCAATCTTATGAAACTAAAAACCCTTTTCGCCCTCTCATCAGCAGCCTTAATCTTTGTAAGTTGTGCCAATGATGATCCAAGTACCTTAATTGACACTCCGCCTATTACTGGTTTGGCAACATACAACCAAAACGTAAAATCTATTATTGACAACAACTGTGTTGTATGCCATGCGGCAGTTCCTAAAAACGGAGCACCAATGTCCTTAGTTACTTATGACCAGGTGAAAAATGCAGTTTTAAATCGAGGACTCCTTACACGAATTTCTTTAGAAAATGGAAATAGTTCTTTAATGCCGCAGGGCGGACCAAGACTGCCTCAAGCCACTATAGATATTATAAATAAATGGAATCAGGATGGATTATTAGAAAAATGATCCAGAACATAAACATGAAGAAAATTACAATAATACCAATGCTATTGGCTTCTATCATTGCTTTTTCGCAAGAGAAGCTAGTAACAAAATCTGCATCAATAACTCTCGAAGCTTCAGTGCCTTCTTTTCAGCCGGTTACAGGAACTAACAGCAATGTAACTTTTGTTTTAAACCCCGCAACAGGAGAAGTTGCAAGTCTGGCTCTGATGAAAGGATTCCAGTTTGAAATGGCATTAATGGAAGAGCATTTTAATGAAAATTATATGGAAACCGATAAGTATCCAAAAGCCGTTTTTAGAGGACAAATTGAAGGGTTCGACATTAAAAGTCTAACAGACGATTATAAAGATTATGTTATAAAAGGAAAATTAGAATTGCATGGAAAATCAAAGGATATAAATGCTAGTGCAAAAATTACAAGAACGGGTTCCCGGATTACTTTTATTTCTGATTTTGAAGTAAATGCAAGTGATTTCAGTATTCCAATTCCTTCGCTTATTAAATATAAACTGGATAATAAAGTCAAAATTCAAATCATCGCGGTTTTAAAATAAGAGCTGAACAAAATAGAGTGATTTTGCAAAAAATAAAGACAAAATAATGAAAAACATCATACTTATTACAATTCTATGTGTCAGCGCTGTTGGTATTTCACAAGAAAAAATGGTCAGTAAATCAGCAAAAGTTACTTTTGAAGCTTCCGTACCTTCTTTTGAAGAAGTTAAGGCAGTAAATTCAAATGTTACTTTTGTTTTGAATCCATTAACAGGAGAGATTGCAAGTTTGGCCCTGATGAAAGGTTTCCAATTTAAAGTTGCTTTAATGGAAGAGCACTTTAATGAAAATTATATCGAAAGTGACCAGTATCCAAAAGCAGTATTTAAAGGAAAAATAGAAGGATTTGATCTTCAAAGCCTAAGCGTAAATCCAAAAGATTTTATCATTAAAGGTAAATTAGAACTTCACGGAAAATCCAGGGATATAAATACTGCTGCAAGGATAAGCAGATCACTATCAGGGGTTAGCATTTCATGTAATTTCAGCGTAAATGCCAGTGATTTTAATATTGAAATCCCAAATTTGGTTAAAAGTAAGCTTTCCAATAAAATAAATATTCAAGTTGCAGCGGTCTTAGGAGCCAATAGACAATAACGTCTAAAAACTATCTTGAAAAGTTAATAATTTTTTATATCAAAAAATGGAGGAAGAAATAAAAATTGAAGACGACTTTACCCTTATCCGCTATCAGAATGACAGTTCAGAGCCTTTTTTTGCACACCGTGGGCTGGGAAGTGCTATGATTCAGTTTTATTTCGGACTTAAAGGTAATGGCAGATTTTTATTCACTCAGAGTAATTATGCTTTAGAATTGAAAGAGCAAAAATCCCTTCTTTTGTACAATCCTAAAAAGGATACATCACTACATTTAAAGCTTGCTCCAAATTCTTGGGTAGTTTCTGTCATTGTTTCAATAAAGAAATTTCAGGCAATGTTTTCTCCCGAGGCAGATTATAATACTTTTTTAAGCCCTGATAATAAGGACAAACAGCATTATAAAGAAGGACATATTAGTCCTTCTATGGCTATTGTGCTGAGTCAGCTGTTTAATCATAACCTTCAGCCATCCTTAAAAAACCTTTATTATAAAGCAAAAGGATACGAACTGATGAGTTTGTATTTTAACAGGCCTGAGAATCCAGATGCCGAACAATGTCCGTTTTTAATTGACAAGGATAACGTTATGAAAATCAGAAGAGCAAAAGAAATTGTCATCTCCAATATGGCCGAACCGCCCGGATTACAAGAATTGGCCGATGAGATTGGTTTGAATTTGAAACAGCTAAAAACGGGTTTCAAACAAATTTACGGCCATACAGTTTATGGTTTTCTGTTTGATTATAAAATGGATTTTGCCAGAAAGCTGCTTGACAGCGGTTACTACAATGTAAATGAAGTGGGGCTGAAACTAGGTTACAGTACCGGAAGCCACTTCATTGTGGGATTCAAGAAAAAATTTTCCACAACTCCAAAGAAATATCTGATGTCTCTTAATACCAATTTTTAAACAGGAACGATTTTGTAAATTACAGCATAAAAAACAATATTTTTAATCATATTTCTAATAAAGCAGCAAATACTATTTTTAGGATAAATTTAAACAACAAATACTTAAAGCCTGAGGCTAAAAGTAAAAAGCAAAACAAATGAAAGGTGTATTATTAGTAAATTTAGGATCTCCCGAAAGCCCTACACAGAAAGATGTAAAGCCCTATTTAGATGAATTTTTAATGGACAAATACGTGATCGATGTTCCGTATTTACTAAGAGCTTTATTAGTCCGAGGCATCATCTTAAGAAAAAGACCCAAAGAATCGGCACATGCTTATGCAAAAATCTGGTGGGATGAAGGTTCACCCCTTGTTGTGCTTTCAGAAAGAATGCAGAAAAAAGTACAGCCTTTGGTAAACGTTCCTGTCTCTTTGGCAATGCGTTATGGAAATATGAGTATTGAAAAAGGACTTCAGGAATTGAATGATAAAGGCGTTACAGAGGTATTGCTTTTTCCCTTGTATCCACAGTATGCAATGGCTTCTACTTTAACTATTCTGGTAAAGGCGGAAGAAATCAGAAAGAAGAAATTCCCGCACATGACTATTACAGATGTTCCGGCATTCTACAATAAACCGGATTATATCAAAAATCTGGCAGATTCCATTCAGAAACATTTAGCAGGATTTCAATACGATCATTTGTTGTTCTCCTATCACGGAATCCCGGAACGTCATATTCGCAAAACCGATGTAACCAAATCACATTGTAAAATTGACGGATCTTGCTGTAACACGCCATCGCCGGCTCACGATTTTTGTTACCGTCACCAATGTTGCGAAACAACAAGACAAGTCGTAAAATTATTAGGCCTTCCTGAAGATAAATACAGCTTAACTTTCCAGTCCCGATTAGCTGGTGATAAATGGCTGGAGCCTTATACTGATATTGAAATTGATAAAATGCCAACAAAAGGAATTAAAAATCTGGCTGTCGTAACACCGGCTTTCGTTTCGGATTGTTTAGAAACACTCGAAGAAATCGCCATGCGCGCCAAAGAAGATTTTGAGAAAAATGGAGGAGAAAATTTCTTGGCCGTTCCTTGTTTGAATGATGACCAGAAGTGGTGCCAGACTGTTAGCAACTGGATTAACAACTGGGCTGAATAATCCTGCCAAAAATACAAAAGCGAAATTATTTTGACAAAAGTAAATTGCAAATATTACTTCAAAATACTCATCCATAATACCTTTTAGTTAGTCTGATTTTATTTTAGTTTATTTCTTGACTTTTTTAAAACCAAAAGGAATATTAAAGCGTAAATGACTTTATAACTTAAAAAAAAATATGAAAACTAGAAAATTTTTAGCAGCAGCAATCCTGGCATTAGGATTTGGATTTACATCATTTGCACAAAAAACAGTAATGGTTGGCGGAGCGGCTATGTATCCTAATAAAAATATTATAGAAAATGCGGTAAACTCAAAGGATCATACCACCTTGGTAGCAGCAGTAAAAGCAGCAGGATTAGTTGAAACTTTACAAGGTAAAGGTCCATTTACTGTCTTTGCACCAACAAATGAAGCATTTAGTAAATTGCCTACTGGAACTGTTGAAACATTATTGAAACCTGAGAATATTAAATCATTACAAACTATATTGACATATCATGTAGTGGCCGGTAAAATGAATAGTTCTGATATTGCAAAAGCAATAAAAGCTGGTAAAGGAAAAGCTTCTTTAAAAACAGTGAGCGGCGGAACTCTAACTGCCTGGATGGATGGAAAAGATTTGTATATCAGCGACGAAAGCGGTAATAAGGCTAAAGTTACAATTTCAGATGTAAATCAATCTAACGGTGTTATACATGTATTGGACACAGTACTGCTTCCAAAAATGTAGTTTATTGAAAATAAATTATAATTATATAAAAAGCCCTGGAATTTCAGGGCCTTTTATATAATTACTATGCGGCAAAACATTAACAGTCAATTGCTAAGAGATTTTGATTACCATTTTATTGGCAGCTCAAAAGTTTAAATATATGGAGTTGAAATCTTTTTTTTTACAAAAAATTAAGCCTCTCTCTTTTTACTTTAAGTAAATAAATTAAAATTATAAGATTAAAATATATGATAAAATCATATATAAAACTATTCTGTTAATACTATTTTTTCAGTTTTACTATTCCAGAGTATAATATTTTGTTCCATACTCGATGTAATAATTCTGTTTCCTTTTTTATTCCAAGAAACACCCCATAAATAATCTTTAGAGTATCCTTCTGAAATTAGTTTACCTTTTGTGTTCCAAACCCTTAATGCATCACTTGCTGTTGCTAATCTGTTCCCTTTTGAATTCCATATTAAATTTCTGTATTCCCCTTTGCTAACATCAATTGATCTTAAAAGTTCTCCTTGTTCATTCCAATATTGAAGTAATGATTTATTTTGTTTGTCACCATAGTCGCCTGTAACAAAAAAAGTACCAGATTTGTGCCAAGCAACACTCAATAACATCACTTCTTCTGTTCTATGCTTAATTGATTTCAACAAATTACCTTCAATGTCAAATAATCGTATTTTATCTGAAATGGTTATTACTATATTTTTTTTTGGATGCCAATCAACCGAAGTGATACCTTTTGTGTTTTCATTGCTAAAACTCCTTACTAAATTACCTTTCATATCGTAAATTAATATTTTCCCGTCATTGTCGCCAACAGCTAAATATTCACCTGTATAATTCCAGTCTATCCCTCTTGCTCCATCAGATGAAATTCCATCCAGTTCAATTTTTTCATTGGTATCCAAATTAATAATACTGGATTTATCTTCCGATAATTGGGTTGCAACTGCAATACTTTTTTTTGATGGATGCCATTTTACACGAGTTATGGTACTTTTTATGGGAAATGATTTGTGCAATTTTAAATTCTTTTCGCTATAAATTTTTAAAGTATCTAGGTTTCCGCCAATAGCAATGAATTTCCCATCAGGACTCCAATCAGTAGACCATAGAATTTTTTTATCGATGGTATCTTGTGCAAAAGAATGATTAGTGAATGCAGTTAGTAGCATTATACATCTCAGTAGCCTGTTTTTTATTTCCATAACTGATTTTATCTTCAATTTGTTTTTAAGAACTTATACTTTTTTGGCGCCATATATGAATAAGGCAAAAGACCTTAATATAACATGGTCTGAAATTGTTTATAGATTCCGATGTTTATCTTTTTGCAACTATCTTTATGTTGAATTCAATCGAATCTGATATAGCTTGATCCGCTACTACATCAAAGAATTTTCTTGATTTATATCGTATATCCCATTTTGTTCTGTCAATGACCAGCTTGCCGCTCATTTTTACAATTCCGTTTTTAGTTTCAATTCTGGCTGGAAAAGCAACGGGGCGGGTAATCCCTTTAATGGTTAAATTTCCTTTAACCCTATTCTCTTCAGTATTTATTGGTTCTAACTCACTAATTATAAATATAGAAAATGGGAATTTTTTAACATCAAAAAAATCAGGCTCTTTTAAGTGTTCAACAAGTCCATTATTACTCTGATGTTTTTCGTCTTGAATTGTATTCATATCAATTTCAGCTATACCGCCCGAAAGCTGACCATTTTCAATCTTCAGTTCTCCTTTTGATAGAGATACATAACCTGTGTGACTGTTTGATCCAATTATATTAGATCCTTTCCAGGTCACAACACTTTGCTTTTTATCTATTGCTGAATATTTTTCACTCCCAATATGTAAGGATATAGAACTTGATGATGCCTCTCTGTTATTTTCCTTTACAGGTCCTCGGCAGCCGAAAAATAAAGGAGTAATAACTAAAATTAAATATCGAATTGTAAAACTGTTGCGCATAAATTAAAAATTATATTGATTAATAAAAATTGATTAAATGTTTCTTAATCGGAAATACACTTTATTTCTGACTTCCTTTTCCTTTAAAATCAGTGATGGTTTTTCCATCATAGCGATACACTCCATTCATAGATCCAAACCAAATACTTCCATCTTTAGCATCAAGAATTCCAAAAAGTATTTTTTCGCTTGCCATTATTTCGTTTAGCACAGGCTTTTTATTGTACAAGTATTTTTGATCGTAACGAGAAAGCTTCCAAATTCCGGAACCATTAGGATTTACAGAACCTGCAGTCCAGATGTTGCCTTTTTTATCTTCAATTATAGCAGCCGCGCTTCTGTTTGCTGCCTTTATGTAATTCTTGCCATCATAGCGCCACAGATTATTAGTTATAAAAAAGGTATCTCCAATTTTATGTCCTATTATTGAAGCACCAAACCAAATATTTCCTTTCCTGTCTTCGATTATTGAATGGACATTATTAAAGGCCTTACCGTCTTTGTTTTTGAAAACAGAAAATGCTTTTCCATCATAGACGAGTGCTTCGTGATTTGTGCCAAACCAGAAATTTCCTTTTTTATCCTGAAGTATTGGCCCTACTCCGTTATTTTGTCTATGCTGAAAAGTTGTCCCTGTCCGATCCTCATGCATGCCATTCCCATCTAAAATATAATTGTGAAATGAGTTGCCATCAAAGCAACTTGCTCCTCCGGAAACACCAAACCAGATATTGCCTTGTTTATCTTCATAAATATGGGTGACTTCATTACTAAGAAGTCCTTCCGTAGTTCTAAAATTGGTAAAAGATTTTCCATTGTAACAATAAACACCTTCGCCGATAGAACCAAACCACAGGTTGCCTTTTCTGTCTTCTAAAACACAAAAGAAACGAACAGAAGTCACTTTGCTGGTAATATTGATAAACGACTTTCCATCATAGCGAAAAATACCATCAAATGCCGCCATCCAAATATTGCCCTTTTTGTCTTGTATAATGTTTCGCGTTATCCATTTAGGTCCTCCGGGAGCAATTACTCCTTTTGCCCTAGATGTAATGCTAATTATCTTTCCTTTTGCCTGCTTTTGCCTGCAGGAAGCGCAAAAAATAAACATCAGAAAAAAAATGCACACAGGTAGGCTTTTCATAATTTAATTCATTTAATATTGCTTTCAGATTCAGAAGCTTTTGTTGAAATTGTTACTATTTTCTCAAAAATGATTCGGCGAATCTACTTGCAAATTTTTCAGTTTTGGAGATTTGAATTGTAAATAAAAATGTAAACTTTGTAAATAAAAACTTGACACTATGCCTTATAGTCTAAATTTCCTAGCCGGAAAACGCAAATACTTGTTTGGATTGATTTTGCTCTTATTTATCCCTATAATCTGCTTGGCTTTTAATACCGATGATAGTACTGAGTTTTCTGTTGCAAGAAGGGAAGTTTTGCTTCGCAGAATTGGACATGAACTCCTTTTAGAATCAGGGGACAATACATCGAGGGTTCTTCCCATAAAAAAAATCGCTGAAAATGAATACCAGATCAGCTTTGAGAATGAGCTTGCTTTTAAATCCGATTCGTTGATAAATATTACTCGTCGTTTATTAGCCAAAGACCCGCTTGATCAAGATTATGTTGTTAAGGTAATTAACTGTGATAATACTAATGCAGTTTATGGGTATGCTATATCAAAAAACAAGAAAGAGGATATCATATCATGTGTAGGAAGAAGACAGCCCAAAGCATGTTACAGGATCAATATTAAACTTAAACCGACGATAATAACTACAGAAAAAAACAAATACCTACTGGGGAGTTTGTCATTTTTAGCATTTGTTGGATTTGTTTTTTTTAGATCTGCTAAGCCAAAACCAACTCTATCTGATAATGATGCTACAAACATGTTTACTTTAGGATCGGTGGTATATGATGCCAAGAATCGTAAGCTGATTATAAATGAAAATACAATAGAGCTCACTGCAACGGAATCTCGTATATTGCTCATTTTTGCATTGTCACCAAACAAGACTATTGAGAGAAGCCGGCTGCAAAAGGAGATATGGGAAGATGAAGGTATTATTGTGGGGCGCAGCCTGGATATGTTCATATCAAAACTTAGAAAAAAACTGGAATTTGATCCCAACATTAAAATTATTGTGATACGTGGCAAAGGATATAAGCTTAGTATCATCTCTTAGAAATCATCGAATTAACTTTTTTTGATATTTAACCGCTGCGCTATTTTTTTAAATCATTCCTAAAATGACAGCCAAAAGGCGCCAATTGAAGATAATTGACGCCTTTTTAATATCCCCATTAATAAGTCGACCCTTTTTTAATTTTTAGGTATTTTTTTTCTGCCTTTTCTTTTCCAAAGAATAAATCCCGTAATAGAAAGTATTGCAGGACTGAATCCGGCAATCATATAAAGCATTTTAATCCAAACATTATCATAATCTCCCCTATGAAGCTGTTTCATTATCCAATAAAACCGGTCTGAAAATGATTTTTCTTCAATGCGTATGGTTTTGATCCAATTCCCATTATCAGGGTCATAATAAACGTCGCTGCCTTTACCAAAATACAATGGATTTTCAGTGTCCGAAAATTCGCCGCTTACTATAATGTCCGTTTTTTTATCAGCAGCTATTTTTACGGCAATTGGATTGAAATTCGGAATTTCACGGGCATTCTTTATCACCTGGTCAATATCTGCCCTTGCCTGATAATTCTGTTCTTTCCTCGGAATTAATTCCCATTCCGAAGGCAAGAAAAGACTTTTATTCATCCAGAAACCGGTAAAAAAAAGAATAAAATTAAATATCAAAGTCCAGACACCAATAATCCTGTGCAGCGAAGAATAAAGAGTTCTGTTAGATTTACGATTTAACTTCTCCCTAAAAAGAAGTACACCAAATATCTTTTTGCGATAAATGATCACTCCTGTAATTAAGTTCAATAATAAAGCAATTGCTGCAAGGGCCGTTATGAGTCTTCCCGGTTTATCAATTAAAAGGGAATAATGCGCAAGATACAGCCAACGGAAAAAAGGCGACTGCAAAGAGCCAAAACTGCCTTCTCTTACAATCTTTCCCGAATAAGGGTCTATTATACAGCAATAGAGATAATTATCGCTTACCTTATCCTGATAATTAAAAATCATAAATTCATAGGTGTCGTAATTGTTTTTCGCAAAAGTATGCAGCATGATCTGCCGCGCCTGAGGATACCTCTGAGCGACTTTGTGATACATCTGGTTTAATGAAATGGTTTTACTGCCCTTTACACAGCAATGCATTTGAGGATTATTGAAATACTCTATCTCTTTTTGAAAAACCAATAAAGCGCCCGAAATTCCAAAAAACAGATACAGCACCCCGAAAAACAATCCGAGGTAACTGTGCAGTTTAAATGAGGTCTTTGTAATTTTTTTCACTAAAAGTTCTAAATTACATCATTATAATTTTAATTTTAAAGATAAAACCACTTGGCGAAGGGTTCCCGGAGTAATCATACCGCGGCCGCCATACCAATAATGCTCATTGAGCAGGTTATTGGCAGAAAGTGAAAATACATAACGGGGTTTCTCAAAACTCAGAACCGAGTTGATTAACGTGTAAGGATTGGTGTAAAAAGAACCATTATTGTTATTTATCATCAAATCCTTGCCATAATGACTGCCGCCTATACCTAACGAAAAACCATTCAACGCTTTTGACTTCGGGGCATAATTAACGTACCAGGTTCCCGAAAGCTTAGGCCCTGCATCTACAGGTCTCAATCCTTGGGTAAGTGCATCCGAAACAATAAGTTTACTGTCATTATAAGCAAAACCGGCATGCAGAAACAGTCCTCTTATCGGATTTGATTCTAAATCTGCTTCAAAACCTTTACTGCGCTGCTGGCCGTCCTGCAGATAGGAAGCCGTATCATTTGGGTTTTGTCTTACCACATTGGTTACATCAATAGTATAATAACTCAAAACGGCATCCAACAGGTTCTTTTGCAGGGAAATTTTCACTCCTGATTCCAATTGATTTCCATAAACGGGCTGAAAATTGGTCATCTGCCCGTTTACTGATTGTGGTGCCTGTGGCTGAAAACCATTCATATAATTGGCAAAGAGTGCAATTCTTTCGGGAATAATCTGGTAATTGATTCCCAATTTCGGAGAAACAGCCGTTTGCGTATAATCACCAGTAGTTGTCGCTGTTAATAAATCCTCTGTTCCTTTGTTATTGATGTAATTGATTCGGGCACTAAGCATTACACTTAAATTTTCCAATGGGTTGATAACATCTGAAACATATAGGGAATAATGATCCTGAATGGCTTTATAATTCTCCCCATAGGGTTTTAAGGCCAATTGCCCCGTAATATATTCATTATTAAAATTAGCATTCTCAGGATCTGGAGCAGTAGCCGAAACTTTAGTAAAATTCATAGATTTGCTGGCAATCCCGTAGAGATAATGATAATATTCAACACCTGCAATCAGCCTGTTTTTGATACTGCCAATTTTGAAATTCCCCACAAAGTCCTGCTGGAGCTGCTGGCTGGTAATATTTTCCGGATACATTCTGTAGACTCTTCGTGTCACATTCTGGCTGTTATCATCTAATCTTAATCGAATATAATCGCCCGGAGTTTTATTATTGACTGAAATTAAATTGGTTTCCGATTTCCAATTCTCTGAAAGCCTGTAAATGACTTTTCCATAAATATTTACTGCCTTATTGTTGAGCGTAACCGAGTTGTCATTGAAAGAACGGTAATAATCCAAATGGAGTTCATCAGCCGATCTAGCACTTCCCAAAGCCACTTGATACAGCGGATTACTTGTAGCGGTTTTGTTTAAAATTTCGGCATCAAGCTGAATTTTTAAGTCATCGCTGATCTTGTAAGAAATGCTGGGAGCTAAAAAAAATGTTTTTGAAAAACCCTGATCCTGAAAAGTATCATTGTAGTTATAAGCACCTGTTAATCGGGCAAGAACCTTTGCGTCTTTGTCAAGAGGTCTGTTGATATCAAGGGTGGCTCGCTGCAGATTATAAGATCCGCCCATAACAGTAATGTCGGCAAAAGTGGTTTGTTGGGGTTTTACCGTAACACGATTAATCAGTCCCCCGAAAGTAATCATAGTTGAGCCGCCTCCCCCAAAAATTACGGCGCTTGGTCCTTTGATCACTTCCAGCTGAGCAATATTAACAGGATCCATATCAGAGGCCACGTAACCGTTTACACCATTTCTGAAGCTGGAACGGGTACGAAATCCCCTGATGGAATAATAGGGTGAGATTCCCGCCCAGCTAGGAGCAGCACCAGTGGCATTTTTCAGCATTTCGCCTTGAGTGAAAAAATTTCTGTTTTTAATAAGCTGTGGTGAAACCGATGCGGTTACCTGAGGATTCTCCAGGTTCTTGAGCGGCAATTTAGAAGCCAGTTCACTGGAAACATCTTTGGACTTTCTGACTCCTTCAATAATCACTTCATCCATTAAGGTATACTTGCTGGCTATACTATCTTTTTTTTGCGCATAGATTTGCAGTGAAGCTGCCAAAGCTATCGCAAAAAATATTCCTTTTTTCATTTTGTAATTTTTATATAATTGTAATTTTATTAAAGTGCAGGCACTCCTTCATTGTGGTATAACAATGAAAATTATCCCAATACGAATTGAAATTGAAATTAAAATTTATATAAAAACAGAAGGTGGACGGAAAGTCTCGGTTGAAACTGAAATAGGCTTATTGTCGAATCTAGCCGGAAAGTCTGCTTTGATTTCGATAGGTTCTATTAATTTGAAAGTATTATTTGAAGTATGGAAAATGTAAACGACCTCTGTTTTTTCTTTCAGGCTGTTCTGCATTTTCTTTTCGTTGTCATTGTATTTCTTAAGACTTTTTTGAAGTTCACAACGTCCGTTACAGGTATTAAAAACCATTTTTCGCTGTACGCAGATGGTCTTTACAATCTCCTGCTGCTCTATTTTAAAAGACAAATAAACAAACACACTGCCAAATGACGGTACTAAAATAATGCAGCTAAGCAGTATGATTAGATACTTTTTCAAAGTTATTGTTTTGTTTATGGCCGCAAAAGTACCACTTTTTGTTTTTCTTTTAAAGAAAGTTTTTATTTACTTCATCAAAAAATACTGCTTTACTTATTTCGACAAAGGCAAAAAATTGATTGATTCCGCAATTGCCTATTCAACTTTTTAGCCCCGATAGCAGTGACATCCTTTTGTGCCGGGTTTCGGCACAAAAGATTGCTTCGCCAGTTCGCTAACGCTCGGGTGGAACGTGTAGCGGGAAGATCTCCCAAAAATAATTATTAAGTACACAGCCGATGGTGTAAATCGCATTTCAACAGCAGGAAATTTTGCAGGGATACAATCCCAGATTATTAATTACTGCTCAACTGAGACAAAAAATGGTTTACTCCCCTTTAACCACTCTTTGGAATCCAATTATTTTCAAACCCGATCGGCGCTTCTGGATCAACAAAAATCGCAACACATCCATCTGCATTTTTTTCATGTTTGGCAGATCATAAATTGATAAAGTAGTTCTGTAAGAGTTTAAATAGATAAAACTGTAATTCGGCTTAAATTTGGCGCCGTTTTTTCATGCTCGTTTAATTTCATCATTACTTGAATTTCTCGCCTCTTATCTTCAATTATTAATTATTGCTCGAATGAGGCAAAAAATTAGTTAATTAGTTAACTGGATAATTCATTCCCTTAAAAACGGTTTCGACCACTTTGATATCTTTAATTGTTATAGGTGGAACTTTCATAGGATTTTCCGCCAAAATCGTAAAATTGGCTACTTTGCCTTTTTTAATAGAACCAATTTCATTCTCTAAATTAATAGTTCTCGCAGCCGTGATTGTAATGGCTTTCATCGCTGAATAAGTATCAATTCGCTGTTCTTGAGAGAACTTACTATTTTCGGAAGTTATTCTATTTACAGCGGTCCATGCAAGAGTTAAAGGTTCCATTGGCGCCATTGAAAAATCAGAATGGAAAGAAACCGGAACATTATTTTTAAGTAGCGATTTAATTCGTACTAATTCTTCAGCTCTTTCTTTACCTAAACCGACTTGACTATATTTATCTGCCAAAGCCCATAAGTAGTAAGGATTTACAGAAGCTTCAATACCTAATTCTCCTATTTCTTTGGCTTGTTGTTCAGAAAAATATCCCATATGATGCAAGGTTAAGCGATGGTTTTTTCTAGGATGCTTTTTCTGATCTAATCTATTAAAATCCAAAACTTGTTGAATACCTAAATCACCATTTGTATGAATATGTATTTTATATCCAGCATCCCAATACATGCTTAATTGTTCCTTTAACAAATTCAAAGGCGTCATCCATTCTCCTTTGTGGCCATCTGTATAACCATCTTCCAATTGCATTAATTGAGAATATATTGCTCCATCAGCAAATAATTTAATTTGTTTAGGCAAAAAATTAATGTTCTCTGTATTATACTTATCTAAAGTTTTAGTAAAATCCATTGCTTGAGCATTACCTCCTTTCATACCATAAAGCTGTGTTCCGTTTGGAATTAAATATACTTCATAAGGCGGTTTTTTATCCATTTCTTTTTTGAGATAATTATACTCCATATCAAAATCAGAACTAGGAAAACCAGGTTCGCAAACAGTTGTAATTCCATTCTGGTGTATAATTTGACTCATAATACTTAGACCCATTGCATATTTTTCAGGATTAAAAAACATACCGGCAATTTTGGGTACGAGAGCCAGCCAGCCTCCTTCATAAAAATGTCCTTTTTTCCAATCTACTTGAGGATTATTCTTGTAATCGCTCTCTTTAAGATTAAACTTTTTAATGAACGCATCATTAACAAAAATTTCATGAAAAGAGCGATGAATTATTCCAACAGGTTGACTGGGTGCAATTTTATTCAACATGTCACGGTTTAATTCTCCATGCCATAATTGATGATATCCCCAGATTACATACGCTTGACCAGATTTTGCATTTGATTTTACAGACTCGGTTACTTTTTTAATATATGCATCATGGCCCACAACAGCTTTTTTTGTTCCTGAAGGCAGCACCCAATCATTCATAGATATAATTTCATTTGGCAGCATTGTGGCGGCAATAGATGGATGAATATGCGGTTCTATAAAACCGGGCATCATAGTTTTACCTTTTAAATCATTAATAAGAGTTGCATCCCCTTTAAACTTTTCGATTTCAGCTCTAGCACCTGCAAATATGATTTTCCCGTCTTTAACAGCAACTGCTTCAACGTAATTGGCAGTATTACCTTCCATTGTTAAGATATCACCTCCATAAAATATTGCATCGGCAGATATTATTGGTGTGTTTACTTTTTTTGATCGTTGACAACTCCCTAAAATAATTAGTGAGAAGATAAAAAAAAGATTGAATATTTTTTTCATATTATTTACTTATTTAATTAGAAAATATGCATTAATTGTTGTTGAACTGCTAACAAAAAGTTATTTACTGCTAAAATAAAAAATCAAAAAAGCCTGAAAGTAGAAAAACTGAAAGAATTTCAGTTTTTCTACTTATAATCCTTCCGATCTTAAAATTACGCATCACTTTATTCTATTTTCATTCCATGATTGTTCTTGTCTTTCAGGAACTGCTTCAGCTCAGGATGCATAGCCGTAACTTTATTATCAATGTATTGCTGTATAAAAGGAGCGATTTCGTACTGGCAGTCCTCAGGAGGATCCATTCCCATATCAAGATAGTCCTCAATATCCCCAGAACACAATAAGGCGGATTCTACCATCGAAACCGTTATAAGAAAAAAGGTTAATATATAGGAAACCCTTGTATTGACATTTCCCAGATAAATATCCAACTGTGCATTGCTTGACCGTATCAGATTATGCTGGGAGAACTGCCTTCCATTATTGTGGACATAATTATTGAGCTTCCCAGTCAGGACTTTCCAGTAACCCTGAAGGTTACAGCCTGTCAGCACCTGCTTAATATTCTCATTCTGTTCAAGGACATTCATGTAATTTTTAAAACTTAATTTTCTCCTCACCCCTGCAGGAGCTTCAACAACTTTATTAGTCAGCCAAGCTTCAACAGCTTTTTCGTCATCGGTCATTACCTGATTAAATGCTAAAGATGAAAAACCTTCCACAAACGTCTCTAAATCATCCATTTTAAAATTATCAAGGGAATTTTGGGTAAAAGGTTTTCTTTGATTCACAACCGCCAGCGTATACACATACAGGAGCAGGTCATCTCTCAATCTTCTGATTAAAGTATTGGCATCGGCAAAACTACCAATGGAACAGCACAATTTGATGCTTCTTAGTGTCTGTACCGAATTCTCAATCACATGACCGCTGATATGCAGAAGCTCTTTATCGGTAATCAATGAAATTATTCTTCCGCTGAAACTCAATAGATTTGAGAAATTTTCAAGAAAATCAGCATTGCTGTCATACTCTTTTTCAAATTTTTTAAAAGCTTCCGTTTCAATCATTGGAAGCTCGCCTTGATAATGAATTTTCATTTTTAAAGTTGTTTTTGATTAGTATAAATCTCACCAATAAATAATACCTGCTTTCCAATTATCCTAAATAGAGTTCGGTACTCTTAAAGAGCACCTTACCCTGTATGCCAAGTAATTATCAAATTTAGGTATTATTTTGATTCAAAGATATTCAACAGCTGCGCAGTTATTTTGCGCAGTAATAAAACAGAACAAAAAATTAATTCAAAACTATAAGGATTAAACCTTTTTTAACGGTGCTTTTTATTATATGGGTAGGGCCTTAAATAAAAATTAAACAGATTTTAAGAAAATTTTCATATTTAAATTTGTTTCGTCTAAACATTATATCGTAATATTGCAATATAAATATAAAACGATGGGAGCAACAAAAACAGATCACTTTACAGAAAGCCAGAATGAGCTGGCTGTTTTAGCCAAAGCGCTGGGCCATCCTGCGCGTATTGCTATTATGGAATATTTATTAAAAGTGGATTCCTGCATCTGCGGGGATATTGTAAACGAACTTCCCCTTTCACAGCCGACGGTTTCACAGCATTTGAAAGAATTGAAAAATGCAGGGCTGATTAAAGGGAGCATCGAAGGGAACTCGATCTGCTACTGCATCAATGAACCTGGTCTGGAAAAGATAAAAGGCTTCTTTGAGCATATATCAGATCATCTGGCAAAGAAGAGAAGCGAATGCTGTTAATCTATAAAAATATGGAAATCAGAAAACTTTCGGCCAAACATTGGGATCAGGTAAAATTAATCTACCAAAAAGGGATAGATACCGGCAATGCCACTTTCCAGACCAGCGCCCCTTCATGGGAAGATTGGGACCTATCACATCTTAAGCCCTGCCGAGTTGTGATGCAGGAAGATGGTAAAGTAATTGGCTGGGCCGCCCTTACCCCTGTTTCTTCCCGCTGCGTGTATGCAGGGGTTGCAGAAGTAAGCGTATATGTGGATCCCGCACATTCAGGAAAAGGAATCGGGCTGACCCTTTTAAATGAACTTGTCCGACAGAGCGAAGCAGAAGGAATCTGGACGCTTCAGGCAGGGATCTTTCCTGAGAACACGGCAAGTCTCCGCATTCATGAAAAAGCAGGTTTCAGGATACTTGGAACAAGGGAGAAAATCGGAAAACAAAATGGCATCTGGAGAGATACTGCATTTCTTGAAAGAAGAAGCTCCGTTATTATTTAATAAAAAATATAGTGTAACTAAATATAAAAAATTATGAAACTTTCAGAAATTAAAGAAGTGCTTAAAACAGTAGAAGCTGTAAATTTTGAGCTGCCTGACGGCACATTTGTACCGGAATATTTTCACGTAACTGAAGTAGGCCTGGTTACCAAAAACTTCATCGACTGCGGAGGCGTAGTAAGAAAAGAAACTGTCGTAAATTTCCAGCTTTGGGATGCCAACGACTATGAGCACAGGCTTAAACCGCAGAAGCTGATCCACATCATCGAGCTTTCAGAAAAAGTACTGGGAATTGAAGACAATGAAATTGAAGTGGAGTACCAAAACAATACTATCGGGAAATACGATTTGGATTTTAACGGTAAAAACTTCACTTTGCTTAATAAACAGACAGCCTGCCTTGCTCAGGAGCAGTGCGGTATTGCGTCTGATAAGCCTAAAGTAAAATTATCTCAGCTAAATACTGATAATGCTTCTTCATGCACTCCGGGCGCAGGATGCTGCTAATCATTAAACAGATAATTAATAAACCATAACGGCCCAAAAACTATGTTATATCCACAAATTGAAAATACCGTCAAATCATTTGATTTTAAAAAGATTCCAGAAGATCGCAAAGCAGTCCTGCAGCCCTTAATCGACTTCATTCAGACTAAAGTGGACAGTAAGCTGGAAACCAGGCTAAACCTAATCTGCACGCACAATTCCAGAAGAAGCCACCTCTCGCAGGTTTGGGCGCAGACTGCCGCTGCCTATTACGGCATCAAAAACGTTTCATGCTATTCAGGAGGAACCCAGGCTACTGCCCTTTTCCCTATGGCAGCCGAAACTTTGAAGGATTCAGGATTCAACATCAAAACCCTTTCAGAGGGATCAAACCCTGTTTATTCCATAAAATATTCAGCTGATGGGCTTCCTGTCATTGGTTTTTCCAAAACCTATGATGATGATTTCAATCCTGAAAGCGGATTTGCCGCAATAATGACCTGCTCGCAGGCTGACGGCGGATGCCCTTTTATAGCAGGCGCAGAGAAAAGAATCCCGATTACCTTTGAAGATCCAAAAATTTCTGACGGAACCCCCCAGCAGAAAGAAACTTATCTGGAGCGCAGCCTGCAGATCGGAACTGAAATGTTTTACGTATTCTCACAAATAAAAAAATAAAATGTCAGCAAATAACTGTGCACCAGCAGTCGGACGTAAAAAACTAGGTTTTCTTGACCGCTTTTTAACCCTTTGGATTTTCCTTGCTATGGCTATAGGCGTGGCAATAGGATACTTTATTCCTTCCAGCGGAGATTTCATTAATTCTTTCTCCAGCGGCACCACAAACATTCCATTGGCAATAGGGCTTATCCTGATGATGTATCCGCCTCTGGCAAAAGTAAAATACGAACAGATGGGACAGGTTTTCAAAAACACTAAAGTCTTGGGCGCCTCTTTATTCCTAAACTGGATTGTAGGCCCTGTGTTAATGTTTTTATTGGCACTCCTGTTTTTAAGCGGATATCCTCAGTACATGATTGGTGTAATCCTTATCGGTCTGGCACGCTGTATTGCAATGGTTGTGGTATGGAACGATCTGGCAGACGGAAACCGTGAATATGCGGCAGGACTTATTGCCCTTAACAGCATTTTTCAGGTGCTGCTTTATAGCGTATACGCTTACATTTTTATAACCATTCTGCCTCCCTATTTTGGATATGATGGTTTCGAGGTGAATATCAGTATTGCACAGATTGCCCAGAGTGTGGGTATTTATTTAGGTATCCCTTTTGCTTTGGGAATCATAAGCCGTTATACTTTGATAGCTATAAAAGGTTCTGAATGGTTTGAGAATAAGTACGTGCCGTTTATCTCGCCAATTACGCTTATTTCATTGCTCTTTACAATCATTGTAATGTTCAGCCTGAAGGGGGAACTTATTGTTCAGATCCCTATGGATGTAGTGCGTATTGCAATACCCCTTGTGATTTACTTTACCTTAATGTTTATCATAAGTTTTTTTACTGGTAAATATTTTGGAGCAGACTATTCAAAAGCGGCCTCTATAGCATTTACAGCAACCGGGAATAATTTTGAACTCGCCATTGCCGTGGCAATCGGCGTGTTTGGAATAAACAGCGGTCAGGCATTTGCAGGAGTTATTGGTCCTCTGGTAGAAGTTCCTGCTCTTATAGCACTGGTAAACCTTGCATTCTGGTTCAGGAAGAAGTATTTCACAAAACAGCTCCCTGTAGAAACAGCTTAAAAGAAATACGAGCTTCACAGTTAGGAAGAAAGTAAAACCAAGCACATTACTCATACTTTGATAGCTCTTTCTTTCCCCCACAATCCTTTATTGTTTATTCTTGAAACAGAACAGCCATACCAGCATTACAATAGGCTAACTATTGTCTTTCTGGACATACTGGTGCTCTGCTACCATGCTTTTGTAGAAAAAGACAGCAAGAATTCATAGGATGCCTGCCGTGCTGAAATACATCCTGCATCTTTTTGCAAAAGGATTTTACTTTGCATCCATAGCAGTGTTTTTGTCACTGAAATTAAAATATCAAAACGATGATATAATTATCATACCCTTCATAGCTGATTACCTGAATTAATAAATTATTACATACAGTTTTCATAAATCTATTACCGGGCGCAATCATCATTGCATTGCTTCATATTTTATTAATGAATTATAAATTCATAGGTAATTCCGCAATTGCCTATTCAACTTTTTAGCCCCGATAGCAGTGAAATCCTTTTGTGCCGGGGTTCGGCACAAAAGATTGGAACGCATAGCGGGAAGAGCTCCTAAAAATCATTAATATGAAATCACAGACAGTGATTTATAGAGAATCACACTCTAAACTGTAAAAGAAGCGATATTTACAAGAAATATAAGATATTTTAAAGTAAGTTATCAGATAACCTATCAGGATTCGCACATCTTGAACCTATGCCAAACTTAGTCAAAACTACTTTAATAATTGAAGAATATTAAGTTTGTAAATTTTGCCAATAGGAATCTTATGATTTGCAATAAATACAGTATTCCCTTCAATGCTATTAATCTGTTTTACAGCTACAACAAATGATTTGTGGGTCTGCACAAATTCATTTTTTGGCAGCAGCTCCAAAAATGCAGAGATCTTTTCACGAATTGTAATGGTCTGATCCGAAGTTATAATTTTGGTGTAGTTTCCTGTTGCTTCAATATAAAGAATGTTTTCAATCTCCAGCTGAATGTGTCTTTTATTGCTCTGAACAAATATTTGTCTGGAAATAATACTATTTTCAAACGGTATAGTCTTTTGGTTAGGTGAGCTGAACGCTTTATTTATTGCTTTTAGAAAACGTTCAAAACCAAAAGGTTTAAGCAGATAATCCGAAATAGGATATTCATATCCTTCCACAGCAAATTCACTGTATGCGGTGGTGATAATTACTTTTGGCGGATTTTGAAGCGTTTTTAGAAAATCAAAACCTTTCAAAACGGGCATATTCAAATCCAAAAAAATCAAATCTGCATCATTGGTGTTCAAAAACTCAAAAGCATCCAAAGCATCGTAGCAGTTTTTAACTAGTCGCATATTGGGCACTAGATCGCAGTACCCCTTGATGATGTCGTGAGCAATGGGTTCATCGTCAATAATTAAATATCTAATCATAATTGTTTCAAAATTAGCCGCGCCTGATAGACACTTTCTGTTGTCGAAAAACTCAGTACATGCTCATTGGGATAAATTAATTCCAGCCTTCTTTTTAGATTTTTCAAACCTATTCCCGATGGAATATCCATTTTTTGATAGTTGTTTTCAATGTCAAAAATGATCTGGTTTTGTGAAGCGGCCAAATTCATTTTGATATAAGCATCTTGCCTCAAATTTTCGACTCCGTGTTTGAAAGCATTTTCCAAAAGTATGATAAACAATAAGGGGACTACTTTTTGGCTTTGATCCACATCACAATTAAATTCAACTGTTATGCGTTTATGGTAGCGCATTTTGTGCAGCTCTACATAGTTTTTCAAAAAATCAATTTCTTCCTGAATTGCAACCTGCTCCTTTTCTCCTTCATAAATGCTGTAGCGCATCATATCGGAAAGCTTCAGTATCAATTCTTGTGCCTTTGGCGGATCTTTGGCAACCAAACCATATAAATTGTTAAGCATATTAAAAAAGAAATGCGGACTGACCTGGCTTTTCAAAAGCATCAATTCGGCTTTTGTTTTTTCACTTTTCAGTTTGCTTATAAAAATAATCTGTCCAATAAGCCAAACAACCCCAAGAGCTCCAAGCAGCACATAATAGCAAATTACAATCAGGACAACTTTTGGGTGGTAGTTCCCTAAGAAAACTACCGATTTATTCTGCGAAAAAATCACTTCATAAACCGTAATCATTACAGGAACAAGCGCAGCTGCCGCAAGTGCTGCCACCATCCATTTCAAATTTCTTCTAAGGGTCATCATAATGCAATATTACAACTATAAATAAGGCTCTGCAAACCTGTTGGCAAACAGCATTCAAAGCGTTTTGAAATAACGAAAAGAAGTGACAAAAGTACTTTGCACATTTCAAAATACTTCTTGTCAGGCAAATTAAAACGTTGGTCACAATTATTTCATCGGCGATGCAGAGGTCTTTATGTTTGCCTAAATTAATCGAAAACAAGATGAAAAAAAGAATTTTCAGATATGTAAAACATATCAGCATCACATTTGCAGTATTAGCCGCTATGGCTATTTCTTTCGGGTTGTATCACGGAGCCAGTTTCCGCTATGCAGAAAATCCCGAAATGATGAATTGGGATAAGGATGGTCCCTATATTTTTAATAAAAATGACAGTATTTTGAGTGTAAATTACATCAGAGGCAATCAGGATGATGGATTTTACTTAGACCAAAAAGAATATGCTTCAAATTCCAAGATTCCGGCTTATTGCTATTTCCCATTAGATTCTACTGGGTTTGAATTCTCTATCGACAACACGATCACAATTCCTAAAAACACTTACAGCGACAAGGGCAAAATTCTCGCCATATCGGATATTGAAAGCGGTTTGAGAACTTTTCGTGATTTTTTGATTTCAAATAAAGTCATTGACCAAAAGCTCCATTGGTCGTTTGGGAATAACCATCTTGTTTTGCTTGGTGATTTTGTGGACAGGGATTTTTCTACCACACAGGTGCTCTGGTTTATCTATAAATTAGAACAGGAGGCAAAAGAGAAAGGCGGAACAGTCCATTTTATTTTAGGAAACCACGAATTGAAAAATATGCAGGGAAATTTTGAATCTGCTTCCCCGAAATATTACCACGTTGCTTCGATCTTAAAAAAACAGCAAACCGAATTGTATGGTAAAAATTCTTTTCTTGGCAGATGGATGTCGAGCAAAAATACCATCGAAAAAATTAATGGCATCCTTTTTTCACACGGAGGAATCCATCCTGATTTGGCTGATTATAAAATAAATCTTGACCAGGCAAATCAAATAATTCGCAATAATTATTACAAACCTTACTATCCTAATCCACAAAAAAATATAGAACAATTACTGATTTCTTCTCACAAAGGCATCGCTTGGTACCGAGGGTATTTCAAAGACGATTTGACTCAAAAGGATATAGAACGAGGTCTTGATAAATTCGATGCAAAAGCAATCGTGGTGGGCCATACGCTTCAACCGGAAGTCAATACCCAATTCAGCAAAAAAGTAATCGGAATTGATGTTAAACATCCCAAAGATTATTCCAAAAGCTTTCCCAATCAAAAATCAGAAGGCTTGCTCATTGAAAGCAACGACTATTACAGGGTTCTGTACAATGGAGAAATGAAAAAAATTTAGAATCAATCAATGTTCCTCAAATCCGAAAAAAGTAAATTTATCCCTTTTATCACCTAAATAGGCTAAATATGAGAAATCTAAATTTATACAACCCTCTAATTATAAAAATTTTTAATACAAATGATATAAAGGTCACACAGCCAAATGGCGCCAATTGAAAACAATTGGCGCCATTTTTTTATTTCGATTATGAAATAAAACAGGCGCCCTCGCCCCTAGCCCCGATAGACAGTGAAATCCTTTTGCGCCGGGGTTCGGCACAACAGATTGGAACGCATAGCGGGATTGGAATGGAAAAACAGCATTATTTTGACCTTTACTGCGGAGGGTGTTTTTTACCTCCAACAGAGATGAAAGGGATTAATTTTGTACCACAAAACATAAATCGAATAAAGTAATCCATAGAGCCAAAGAAAGACAATTTTACCTTAGCTATAACGATCTTTCCAAATCCTCTTTTAATATTTATAGAATTGTATATTAGTTTGATGCGATAAACAAATTGAGTTTTTATATTTTTTTGCATAAATCCCCAACAGGACATCTAAACCAAATTCATAAAGCTAATGAAAGACAGCCTCTACCTCCAGTAAGCCAATCTCTTCAAATCCTCCATAAAATGGTTTGTAATTTGTCCTTTATGGGTCACAAAGCCAAAAGGCGCCAATTGTATCCAATTGGCGCTTTTTTTTTACAAATAATCAGGTTTTTTATTCAAAGTATCTTCTAATTAAGGCTTTTTCTCGATGACAAATGCTTTCAGCTCTGCTATCTTCCCATCTTCGAATCTCCAGATATCACAATAATTAAAATGTTCATATTTTCCGGCCTTATTTTTTAATCGGATTTCCCCCGTCACCATAACAAAATTGCCTTCTTCGATTGCCTTTTCCACACTAAACACCGGTGGCTCCAAGTAGAACTCTTTCATATAAGCACGGACTTCTTCTTTCCCATTAAGAATACGCTCACCAACGAAAACCCATTTGGTGTTTGGGGTACAGTAAGCTAAAAAACTTTCGTAATCGCCATTTTTCACAAATTCATTGGCTTTGTGTAAGATTGTTGTATTTGTCATTTTTGTGTGTTTTTTTAAATGATTATTTTTTGTTTGGGCACTAAGATTGGATGAGGCAATAAATAGTGCGATAATGATTAATATTTTTTTCATCTTAAATAGCAGTAAAACGGTAAGAAAATTAGACATATTCTTCAATAGTTTTAATTCCAAATTCTGCCAAACGGCTTATTATATTGTCCGAGCAGACTATTGTTTCAGGAAGGTAAAGACCTCCTTTTTTCTGCGCAGTCTGTCCGTTAAGACCAAGAATTCTCTCTGCGATCAAATAGACGCCGACCGCAGTCAGGTGAGAATTCCCTTTTGGACCAGACACAATGGTTCTGACTTTCTTCGGTTCTCCGGATGATGAGATCCCTTCTATCTCAATATACAAATCGTGTGATGCTGCCAAACCTTTACTGCTTCCTATTGATTCCCCAATAATGAAATCAAACCGAATATTGCGGGCATCCGTAAAAGCGGCTATACTCGGAACGTCAAGGGTACTCATTGGATGGCCAATAGCCGATGATTCACCATAAAGATTAATAGATCTTCCATTATTTTTTTAATCCACATACAGCCAATTTCCATTCTGGCGCATTAGTGCCTTACCTACAAAACCGCTGACTTCTTCTGCAACCAATGGTCCTACTGGATCTTTTTCATCGTATAGTCCAGCAGTTTCGATATGTGTGATGCTGCTGAATCCAGAAGCCATTTGCTTTACAACTAATGTCAACAGTCCGGCCTGCCAATGTCCTGCAAAAACTAAAGGAGCAGAAATTGTTTTATGAAGACCGAGAAATGCTGTAGTAGAAACCTGATCCGCTAATTCGCTTACCGTAATACAGGCAATACCATTTAAAATAGCCGTTTCCCTTAAAATATTGCTATGGTCATCCAAAGCGGATATTATAAGATCAATTTTACGAAATTGAGCTAAATTGAAACCTTCTTCCAAATCGACATAGGCTGTTTCAGCGTGGTTTAATTCTTTAGCCAGTAGTTCTCCTTTTTGGGGATTTCTACCAGCTAGAATAAGTTCGATAGCATTGTCTGCTTTTCTTATCAAACGTGCTATGTTGGTTCCAACCTGCCCGTAACCGCCAACAATTAGAATTCTTTTTTCTTGTAATTCCATATAATAATATTTTATAAATTAAATTTAGGTCACTTGACCTAATGCAAATATAGGTCAAGTGACCTAAATAAAAAATATTTTTAATATTTTTTATTTAATTTTACAGCATGGACAAAAAAGAAGAACGCTTAAATCAGATCTTATCAACAACAATTGAGGTACTAATAAAGGAAGGTGCAGAAAATCTCTCTATGAGAAAAATAGCTAAAAATGCGAATTTGTCTTTAAGTAATCTGCAATACTATTATAAAGATAAAGATCTTCTCTTGATTGCCACAGTGGAATTTTACTTTGAAAGTTGCAAGAAAGAACTGACTCAAGCCATCAAACTTTTGGCAGCTGACAGCACGCCTGATAAAAATGTTTTTCTGGAAAAGGTTTTGAGTATGTTATTAATTGATGGAAGAGACAGTCATCAAACGTTGATGTTTCAGGAAATATGGACTTTAGCATCAAGAAACAAGGAATTACAAAACGCTGTGGAAACCTACTATAAAACCTATTGCCTATGGATGATCGATTTGGTGTCTGCATTTTGTAGTAAGCCTGAAGAAATAGTAAGTTTTCTTATCCCTTTTGTAGAAGGATACACCATTGTCAATAATGTCATTCCTCTAACTAAGGAAAAAGTAATCGAGATGATGGTAAAATTGATCACAATTGTAGAAAAGTAAATTGTAGAGATAATTTATAATTTCATAATCAATTGATTAACGAGATTTTTTTAATAAAGATTGCTTTTTATTCCGGCTACTATTATTTTTTTTTTGATACAACATTTAATAAAAAATCTCCTTTAAACTTTGCTCAATCACTTGGAGTTGCCTCCAAAAGTAACACGAAAGCTAAGGCGAATTTCAAATAAATAAGCCATCGCGGCACTATCCGTACAAATTTTTTATCTCCGACATAACAAAGGTACTTTGGGTGCTCCCTATGCTTTCAACTGATCCCAATTTATTAAACACAAAATCCTGATAATGCTTCATGTCTTTGGCAGAAACTTTCATTAAAAAATCGTAATCACCAGAGATATTATAACATTCTACAACTTCTTCTATTTTCATAATATCACTAACAAACTGATTCCCAATATTGCGATCGTGCTGTTTAAGCTTAATATTGCAGAAAACAATGAATCCTCTATTCAATTTTTCTGCATCCAGCAGGGCTATATACTTCTTAATATAACCATTATTCTCCAGTCTTTTAATACGCTCAAAAACTGGCGATGCCGAAAGATTTACCATTTTAGCAAGCTCTTTTACAGTGTATTTAGAATTATCGTGTAGTATATTTAATAACTGAAGATCGATATCGTCTATTTGTTCCATAGAATATTTTGGTTTAATTTATTTCTAAAACAGAATGAAATTCTTCAAATATAACCAAAAACAATACAAAAATCTTATTTCACACAAGTTAAAAACATACAATACTGCAAAATTTATCTTGACAGTATAAAAATCTAAAAGGCATTATTTTATAGCAGAGAGCATTATCCTTAATGCCCTTTATAAAAGAAAGATAAAGGGCCAGGTCATAAATAAAAATTATACTTCTTTTCGTCGAGCCATACCTTGAGCAATGATACTGGCGGCAATCAATTGCAAAGCATGGTAAAGCATGAGCGGTAGCAATACGATGCCGGTGATAGTACTGTGCTGAAAAAGTACTTTTGACATAACGGTGCCGTGTACCAATGATTTTTTAGACCCGCAGAATAAGACCGTAATACGATCTTCATCTGAAAAACCAAGCAGGCGGCTGATTAGTCCAACACAAAAGAATACGGCAAAAAACAGTGCCATCATCCCTGCAGCGAGTCCAGCAAGTTCAAGGGCAGTGAAGCCTTCAAAAAGATGTTCGGAAAATGACTTGCAAAACGACGTGTAAATAATCGTTAGAATAACTGCCTGATCGAAGTATTTGAGCTGTTTCTTGTATTTTTCGGCAATGACGCCGAAACGGGAATTAAGGCTTATGCCAATGATGACAGGCAGCAAGACTTGTAGAATCAATTTTATGACGATATGAGTAACATCAAAATCACCCGTGGCAGAAGCTATAAACAGCCCAACCCAAATAGGCGTAACCACTACTCCGATCAAACTGGAAATGCTTGCATTAAAAATGGCTGCGGGAATATTTCCCTTAGCAATGGAAACCATGACCACCGAAGAGGAAACTGTAGACGGTAAAGCTGCCAGAAAAAATACACCCAGCCAAAGCAGCTCGAAGCCGTTATTGACAAACAACGGGCGAAATGCCAAAACAATGAGAGGAAAAAATAAAAAGGTGGTCAACTGGACGACAATGTGCATTTTCCAGTTGGAAAGTCCAGCTTTTAGTTTCTCAACACTCAGTCGCATGCCGTAAAACAAGAAAATCATGGAAACGCCAGCATTGGCAATCTCCTCCAACGAAACAGGTTCTTTGACCACGCCTGGCTTTGGCAAAAAATAAGCCATTAGAATCATGGTGGCTATCATTAACAGGAAACCGTCGAAACCTGCTTTTTTTAATACTTCTAATAATTTCTTCAATGTGTTTTAAATATTATTCCTCCGTGGAAAGCACGGACTCTATTATTAATATATTGGACTACATCCCAAGTTCATTACGTATAATTGCTGCTCCTGCGCTTAAAGCATTTAACTTGCCTCTGGCTATATTTCGAGATAGCGGGGCCATACCACAGTTTGTAGAAGGGTAAAGATTTTCGGCATCTACAAACTCGAGAGCTTTACGCAGAGTAGCAGCTACTTCTTCTGGTGTTTCGATAGTGTTTTTTGCCACATCAATAGCACCGACCATTACTTTTTTACCTCGAACAAGTTCCATCAAATCTAAAGGCACATTGGAGTTATGACATTCTAAAGACACCACATCAATTTTAGATTTTTGAATTTTCGGAAAAATTTCTTCGTATTGTCGCCACTCTGAACCTAATGTCTTTTTCCAATCAGTATTTGCTTGTATTCCGTAACCATAGCAAATATGAACCGCAGTTTGACAGTGTAAACCTTCAATGGCTCTTTCTAATGCTGCCATTCCCCAATCGTTTACTTCATCAAAGAACACATTAAATGCAGGTTCATCAAACTGGATAATATCTACTCCTGCGTCTTGAAGTTCTCTTGCTTCTTCATTGAGTGCTTTCGCAAATTCCCACGCCAATTTTTCACGGCTTTTATAATGGTCGTCATACAAGGTGTCTACCATTGTCAATGGGCCTGGCAATGCCCATTTTATAGGCTTGTTAGTCTGTTTACGTAAAAATTTAGCATCTTCAACAAAAACTGCTTTTTGACGTGCAACCTCACCTACAACCACTGGAACACTCGCGTCATAACGATTACGGATTTTTACTGTTTTACGATTTTCAAAATCTACACCGCTTAAATGCTCGATAAATGTCGTTACAAAATGCTGGCGTGTCTGCTCCCCGTCACAAATGATATCCAGATCTGCCAATTGTTGTTCCTGCAGCGAAATGCGTAAAGCATCTTGTTTCCCTTCAAGCAGCTGATCGCCTTCTAATTTCCAAGGTGACCAAAGTTTTTCAGGTGGTGCAAGCCAAGCAGGTTTAGGTAAACTTCCAACAATAGAGGTCGGCAATAATAATTTTTTCATAATAGTATAATTTTAGTGCGTTTTAATCAATTAAAGGTTAAAATTAGCAGACCATTGTTCCAGGAGACTTTTGTAAGGCTTAATGAAATGCTCTTCTGCATATTTACCTTGTTGAACAGCCAGTCGGCTACGCTCTTCGCGGTCATAATCCACGCGGGTCAGTGAATAATCTTCGTGTTTAAGACTAGGTTGATAGATTTTTCCTGCCACTGCATTTGCATTGTAAATTTCGGGGCGATAAATCTTCTGAAAAGTCTCCATCGTACTGATTGAGCTGATTAATCCAAGATCAGTATAATCGGCAAGCAGATCTCCGGAATGATAAAAAGCCATCGGTGCCACAGCATTCGCAGGCATGAAAAAACGAACTTTTAAGCCCATTTTAGCGAAATATTCATCAGTGATAGAATACTGATCCTGCAGATACTCAAAACCAAGAACCGGATGCTGAAACTCAGTGCGAGTATACGTTTTGTTGCTCGATACACTTAGACAAATGATAGGTGACATTTTAAAGTGCTCTTTATATGTAGCTGAACTCACAAAGCACTTATAAAGTTTTCCGTGTAAATCACCAAAATTTTCAGGTATAGAAAAATTAGATTTATTTTTATTGTGCTCTATCAATAAAATACTAAAATCATAATCTCGAACATAAGAAGAATAATTATTTCCAGCTACCCCTTCGATTTGCTGGCCAGTCGTACGGTCAATAATATTCGTTTTTAAAACTTCAATCATCGGCAGATCGTTACTACCATTCTTATCATCAATATTCATTGTTACTGTGAGGATTTCAAGTTCCACATAGTAACGATCTGCTTTTGGATTATCCAAATGAGCCAATGCATTGAATCGATTGTTAATCATATTTAATGCATTACGTAAGTTTTGCTGGCGATTAGCTCCTCTGGCCAAGTTTGCAAAATTAGTTGTCAAACGCGTTTTACTTGAGGGATGATAGTTTTCATCTAAACAAGTGCTCTTTAGCGTGAACGCAAAATCATTCTGTATTGTATTCTGAGTGTTTTCAATATCCTGCTTTTCGCTTATTCTTAAATCTTCTTGTATGTTCGCTTTCATCTGATGACAAGGTTTAGTTTTTTTACCCTGCAAATTTTAAAACAAAAGATTTAATATCCTATTAAAACAAAAAATACAGTTAATTATTCTTTTTAAAAACATTTTTAAGGATTAATAATCTTTTTACAAATAAAATATTGAAAGAAAACAGATAATTATTCTTTAAAGAACTAGGATATGACTGATTTGAAGTTTCCCATAGCAATTCAAGCCTTAAAAAAGAAAACAATATCTTTTATATTTGCTAAAATTTAAGATAGACATAGCAATGAATTTGATAGAAAATTTAAAATGGCGCTACGCCACAAAAGCTTACAATAACATTAAAGTAACAGAAGAGAAGATCGATCAAATCTTAGAGGCTATAAATCTTTCAGCATCTTCTTGTGGTCTGCAATCTTACCGTGTTTTTGTTGTAAGCAACCCAGAAATTCAAAAAAAATTAGGTGCTGATTCGTATAACGGACAGATTAGCTCTTGCTCTCATTTGTTGGTTTTTGCTGCATTCTCCGACATGACTTCGACTTACATTGACGATTACATGGCAATGACAGAAAAGCAAAGAGGTCTTGATGCTGGTGCCTTATCAGGATTTAGAAATGGACTGCATTCCTATTTTAGCACTATTAACGCAGAGCAAAAAGCACTTTGGGCGGCCAAACAGGCTTATATTGCATTAGGAACAGCACTTATTGCCGCGGCAGAATTGAAAGTGGATGCCACTCCTATAGAAGGATTTAATCCCACCACTATCGATGCCGTTTTGGGTTTGAAAGAAAAAGGGTTGCATTCTACTGTTATCCTCGCTTTAGGGTACCGCGATTCGGAAAAAGACTATATGGCCGCTACTAAAAAAGTTCGTTTACCTATAGATGAAATGATAACTAAAGTTTACTAATATTATATATTTAAGTTGATTATTAAGGTAAAATATATGTTCAACCTTGTGGACTTGATACTTTTATTGCTACAACGAGCTAAGACAAATAAAATGGAAGACAGACATTACTTATAGTACGCCAATTTCTTTAAATCATTCAAAAAGATGTTGAAACTTGTCCTGTTCCTGTCGCAAAACTAAAATGGAGTTGCTACATTTACTGGGACATAAATTTTAAGACTGTTTAAATAAAAATAAATATCTTAGAATTATGAAAAAACGAGTTTACAGTGCTGAGTTTAAATCATCAGCAGTACGATTAA
>JASCOE010000021.1 GCA_029959285.1 Flavobacteriaceae bacterium PS02337 | reverse complement strand
CTCTTTTGGAAATCAATTTGTATTCGCAAACTAAAAAACAGCATCGCTAAAAAGGTATTCATGAAAGTCTGGGAACAGCAAATCCTTACAAAATGGAAATGAAATGGAGTTTTTTCACAGCCTGACGTTTTGGAGCTTGACGAGGTTGCGATCTTCTAACTGCGTTCTTTCGGCTAAGATAAAATTTCTCATGAAACGTAAACGTGATTTTCCTATAAAATTAGCAATCTTGCCGAACGGCTTTTACCAGTACTTTTTACAATCCATAATCTCTTAATGTTCCAACTCTGTTTCTTTCTTCTTGAGTCATTTCTCGCACTACTTTTTGCGAAATGGCTATAATAAATTCCTTTTCTTTTTTGAATGCTGCATCGTCATAAGTGTTTTGCCGAGATCGGATTAAGTTCAAAGTAGTCATAGTCCATTGGATAAATTTACTAGGAATAATTATATCGCCGATGTCTTGCCAGTTTGTATAAAATCCTGTCTGTAAATTTCTACTCCTAACGTCATCACATGGCCCTTTGCAAACAGAAAAAACGTCTTGTATGTGTTCTGAACCATTTAGACCATTGCTGTAAACCTGAACATAATTTGCATGATATTGGTTTTTATACATTTCTTGAAGTATATCTATACCGCAAGTTTTACAATTTAAAGGAATATAGTTGTCTGTAATTAGATGTAAAGGTTTTATGTTTTTGTAGCTCTCTGGAAAGTAGCGCATAAGCAAGTCAGAATACCCAATTCGTATCAAATAATTTTCAATTAACTTGTGATCAAATATTCTGTAATCTTTTATTTTTTGGTTGTCCTTTAACTGAGTAAGTCTGGTATTTAACCCAGAAGAGGAAATAGTTGAATAAAAACCAATAAAACCATCACAATTAAAGGCTTCAATTCTTTCAAGAATATTTGGTTCATCTACTTCTTTAACTGAATTACTACTAGCGCGATTTGCAAAATGTTTGCAGCTGACAAGCCATTTAAATTTGTAATTTCCTAAGTTTCCTTTTAAGTGCTCGGAGACAATTAAATCCTTTTTTCCGTCGGGTCCACGATCTACCGTTGTCTCAACATAATAGCCGATTTCTTGCAAAAAATCGCGCGCAAAAAATTCCCATACTTCTCCATCTTGGTCAATCTCTTTAAAGTCAATCATTTTCTATAAATTACTGGTAACGTTCGTTTGTTACAAGAGGTTTGATGTTAATTTAGAACTTCTCTTGGATTTGCTAGAACTTCCCTAATACAACATTATTTTTAAATCAAGCCAATTGCTCAGATCAATTGTAGAAAGTATTAGCAGATGTTATTTTTTTAGATTCTTTGCATTTGGGTCATGATTCTTAATGCTTCTGAAAATGTCACTTGTGGCATATCCATTACATTCCAATTTAAAAGTGAAATTATTGATGAACCACCAAGTTTAGCATTATGCTTTATTCTTAATTCCTTTACTTTTACTTTAGTTTTTGCCGTTTCGTGAAAATAATATTCCGTACTCTCATTTTGGTAATTTTCGTGTAGATTTTTAAGTATTTTGTATAATACATTGGTGATGTAGTTGGCATATTTTGTAACTTCATCTGTAGAAGCGATATGACCTTTATGGACGACCTTATTTCTAAATTGAATCATTTTAGAATCTATTTTCCAAGGTTCCTTTTTAGTTTTTAAATACTGTGTACAGAACGCCCCATATTGCCTTTCTGATTGACTGGAAAGTTCCTTCCAAAATTCATCTATTTGGTCGTATTTTAACCCTTCAGCATACAATGTAACTTTAGTAAACATTTCATATGCTCTTTCTAACGCTGCAGCGAAACTCATTACACTTTCTGATAAACAATCTTGCGTAAACGCATAGACGGCAGATGAATATAAAACATCACATAAATTATGCGTAATTCTCACCACAGTTTTATGTCCAAAAGGACAAGTGCAAAGGACTACAAGATCCGATTCGACTTCTCCAATTGAATATACAAAATTGTCCGGCTTTAAATCTGAACATTCAAAACAAATTGAATAATGTTTCATTACTTTTTTTTATAATATGTTTTAACGTTTTGCGGCTTTGCGAGGTTGCGAACTTCGTAACCGATTATTTTCCCCTAAAGATAAAATATCTTGCGAAACGTAAATGTGATTTAACCACAAAATTTGCAATCTTGCAAAACCACTGCTGTGCGCAGTGTATTGTCACATAAATAATTCTTTTAGTTCTTTAAATGACTTGGGCATTTTTTGTTTAGCACTTAATTCTAATTCACTTTCATATTTTGTGAATAAAAATATCGGTATTGAGATTTTTATTTTATGTTTAATTGATATTTCAGGGTCATTGATTTTCTCTTCTACTTTCTTTAAATTTACATCTGGATTTTCTTTCGATTTCATCAGATTTAACATACCATTTAAAACCATAATTTCGTCATTTGGATCGAGGTTTTTAAAATCATTTATTAAAGTATCTACAGATTTTTTTGGATATTCGCTGTCAAGCCAATTTAAAACATTTTCAGAATTGCAAAATGAAGATAGTTCAATATTAATTTCATCTATTTTTGTTATAGCATTATTTAAATTGTTAGATAAAACTTCACTTTTGGACTCTTGAAGTACTTGATTTATAATTTGATAAAATTCAATAACCATCGATAGCCATTGTTCAATCAATTTAAGATAATTTGATTCTAATTCGTTTGTAGTTTTACTTAAGAGAATATTTTGTTTTATTCTTAGTCTTTCTTCTGCAATAATTATAAATTCTTTTTTATTGTAATTTTCTTTTGAAACTTCATTTTTTGATATTTTTAAAATATCACTTGTAAGATTCATTAGAAATTCTAAAAGTTCACTTTTACTTCTTGTTTTTAATAACGTTGTACCTGTATATCTGTTTGTTTTTGATTCAAGAGCAAAAATATTAAGAGGTACTTTTCCTGTAAATTGACTTTTCATTTCCTTAAATTTTCCAATATTAGGAATAGCATCGATCCATTTTTGGAAAATGACATACAGAGATTCGAGATCTCTTTCATCTAAATCAACTGGTGGTTTTTCATGTTCGAAATGTTGTAATAATTCTATTCTTTGGTCATCAGTGAAATCTTTGTCTGTTAATGAACCGTTTTCTATAAAGTGCTTAACATTACTTTCAAAAATATGCCCCCCTATATTTGGACTTCCAAAACTTTGGATTAAATAATCTAAATAATCCTTAATTTCATTCATTCCTCCGTCTTTATCAATAAAAGTTTCTAATGCATATCCAAAATATTTAATATTGTTTAAAATTTGGTCAGGAATGAAATCAAATTTTTTCTTGTCAAAATTTCCAATTTCTGATAATTGTTTGTGATTGTCACAACAATCAGGAAATTTTTCAAACCATTTATTGGCACTTTCACCAATTGAATTTAAAAATAATTCAGAGTTTTGAAATGAATTATCTGAATTAAATCCTTGTAGCGGAATAGATTTAAATGGATGTAAAAAAATAATTCCACCTTCAATTTTAAAGATTGGACCGATTTTACGTATTGTTGAATATTTTGATTTACTTTTATTCATGTTCTAGGTTTTTAACATTACGCGCAACGTTCTTGTGCTTATAACCGTTTGCAAGTTATTAAAACGAATATTTTACGCTAAACGAAAATAAGATAAAAAAGGGTGTTTCGCCTAAATTTGCAAAAGGCTAAAACGTGTGTTATCGGCAGGCTTTATACATACTCTGACAAATTAAAAAGCTGGTAGTCGTTTGGAAAGCTCAGAATGGATATTATCAAATTTTCGTTCAATTCATAATTCTCAAAAAGAATATTTGGATTAGTTGGTGAACTTGGTTTCGCAACTAAGTGAAAGGTCTGATCTTCAAAGTTACAAATTCTAGTTTTATCATAACTATAAAAGCCTTTACTAGCCATTTCTACAAAACTTTTTATGTAATTTTCTATTTCATTTTCATTTAAATCTAAGATTTCAACCAAATTTGGATTTATATCTACCTCAAAACTCAAGTTTGAATCAATTTGAGATAGAGACGTCAAAATATTATCATTGTAAACATCTGAATCTAAAACTGTTTTTGGTAAACTGCCTCCTGCTGAAGCAATATGTATTACTTTACTTCCATCTGATAGAAAAATATCTAAATCTCGTGAATGTTGCTCTAGTAAGGAATAGGCCATTATAATGAAAAAGTTATTTTACAATTTAAACAAGGTGGGATTATCTGCATAGTACGTGGTCTTCGTGCATTTGCAAAATCAATTTCGTATAATTTTAAATGCGATAATTTGTCAAGCACGCTATTCGCTGCATTTACTTCTGCACAGCAACCTAAGAAATTACCGTTAACAGGCGCGTACATTTCGCAAATAGTTAATAATTTTATTCTTAGCTTACTAGAAATTATATGAGGAGAAATTGGACCAGATCTATTAACTTTTTTAAAGTATGATTTCCCAGCACCAATGACGGCAGCTGGGTGGTCTTTTTTCCTTTGTAAGGATAATGCAAATTTATAAGTTCTTATTTCTAGATCTGTCATAATTTATGATATTCTCCATTTTTTTAAGCTTACTGTTTACGTTCACGCGTTAAACGCAAACTTCTTGCATTTGGCATTGTGCTATTATTAAGCTTTTTTAGCGAATATAAGAACCTAAATGCCCGATTCCGCTGTAGCAGTAGCATGTTATTTAATAAACTGTATCATCTTCATTTTCTGCAATAAAATTCTCTATTGATATTGAAGATTGATTTGAAGTACTAAGTAAATCCAAATTATAGTTGTGTGGATAATCTTCCATAACTTTCGGTACAACTAAGCCTTTTTCTATCTGGTTAATATAATTAATTAAATCAATTATACAACTTTTGTCAATGCAACAATTATTCCTTTTAAGCAAAGTATTTAACTTGGACAAACGATTCAACTCAGTCAATATGTGTGCGTAAAAATCTACTTTTCCCTTTGCTAAAATAATAGTTTTTAAGCCCATTGTGATGTCTATATACTTTTCACAATATTCAGATAACTCTTCAATGTATTTTATTCTGGATGCAATTACTTCAATTTTTTTAAAATATATATTAAAATCATTCTTCAAAGGAATATAAAGTGTGACAGAATTAGGTTTTTCGGTTCTCCAATTCGGATTCATCACATCTAAAACTTCACTTATATATCTTTGAAGCCACAGGAAATATATTTCATTATTTAAAGAATTAGTATAAACCCTGGTAAGAATAAATGGTGTTGCGTACTTTTCAACATTTAATAAACTTTTCTTATCAATTGAATAGCTTATTGTTCCATCCTTTTTATTAACTTTTTTTTTAGAATCAGTTCCTTTTAGCTGAAGATAGCAGACGTGACCAGAAGATGTATAAATCGGGTTCTTCTTGTCATCAAATCCATCTTCTTCAAAAAGTTCTAACATTAAGTCAATTCCATAATCACGTTCTGTTAATTCCCTAATTACACAATGTTCAGGAATAGAATTAAAAACCTGTTTAACTGCTTTTGTATCAATAATATGTTGAATTGTTCTCATTTGGGAAATCTTATTTTAGGGTCATAGTGATGTAAGGCAAGACCGCTTGACGTTGTTGCCTAAAAAGCTGACTGAGTTATCTCTGTCAAGATAATGTTAATTTATGAATTTGAAATTTCCGGCTGACGAAATCTCGGCAATATCATGAAACTGCGGTTAGCCGCAATTTAGATGAGGGCAGCTTAGAGCTTAATAAATCTTTTAATTATTTTCGAGTCGATAATAGCATTACCGAAATTTGAATTGTTATTTTGGTGTATTGACTAAAATAAATCATTAAATGCTTTAATTATTTCTTTAATTGCTTTTTCGTCATTCGAACCTTTTATATACGATCCTAATGAGGTAATTGATAGTTCAAGAGATTCATCATTTTTATATATCTTTGCATTATCCCATATTTCAGTCACGGCATATTTTTCACATATGTTAATAGCTTTTTTTTCAAATTCGGAGTAAAATTGATTCATTGCTTCAATATCATTAAAACTAATTGGCTGTGTAATTCCTGTCATAAGTTTATTATTTTAAATTATTTTTTGTACTTAAATTTAATTAGTTATTGGATTCGTCGGTTAAATTGCAGCTAATTAATTTATAGCTGCCATAAAATGTTCCGTAATCCGGAACAGTTATTAACCATCTAAGCACTTTTCTAGTCATCAATTTTGCTGTTATATTCAGTGCATTCATTACAACTTCCTGAACTGTCGATGAATTCAAAGTCAAATAGGCATGTTATACACCGATATAATTTGACAATTTCATAATTTACATCAACTGTTATACCTTTTGGATTACAATCTGCATTAGCCCTAAAATGAAGACCACAATTACCTTGGCATTCAAAAATAATATTTTCTTCAGTAACTTCAGTCATTTCACCACACTCGCACTCGATATACTGCGTAAAGCAATTTGTACATTCTGCTGCCCGAAGATTTATCATAGGTGATTTTGCTTCTGAAAGTTGCGGATCATCGAGATGCCCGTCAAAATCCATTAAATACTGATTTTTATCTGCGTAGAACTTATTTGGATTAAAGATTTCGAAGTAATCTGAGAACTCAAGAGCATTGAGATAGCAGTTCTCACATTGCATTATATAAATAATGTGATCAAGCTCAAACTGCTCTTCAACAGTCAAGAATTCTTCTTCTAATGAATTTATCAGCTTGCCTAAGGAAAAGAAAAATTTAGTATTTGTTTTCATTAAGTATACTTCTAGATCCGGATGAATAATCTCGCGGTCGTTGGGAGAACAGAAATCACCATTATTGCTTGATACAAAAAATGTTTCAGGAAAATAAGCAGTATCTTCGATGCTTCCTAGATCAGTATATGAATATCTGTAATTTTCGTAAATATATTCTATTGAGCTGAGTAATATCAAAGCATCAGCCATGCTGTTCTGCTTATCTCCAATGAAAGGGGCCTTTTTCTTAAGAGCTAAATCGGAGGCTTCTATTTTTGAGAGATCAGAAATAGGGATTATTACTGTACTGTTCTTTAAGAAATGATCTACATTTTCTATGTGATTTTTATGTTTTTTTACTTTCTCATTATACTTTTCCTCAAGTAACTTGCTTAAATTTTCTAATTCTACACAATCATTTTTATCAGAAATAAATTCACGCATAGATTTGAGGTTTCCTCTGTGTCCGTTGATTTTTTTTTCGAGTTCTTTAATTTGCAGGGATGCCTGCGATTTATTTCGTTCCCATTCATCCAGAACAATATTGTTTGTCAAAAAATTAAGACTATTTTCCTCTACTCGTTTTTTAATAATTTCAAATATCTTAAATGAAAGATCGCTGTGTTTTCGAGCGTAAATATCAAATCCATTTGACAGATATATCCAGTTATTCGTATCTAAAAAAATGTATTTACTGTGCATAATCTTCTATTAATGTTCAATCTGGTAAATTAGGTCCGTTTTGGACAACAAACGGTAAAAATAGAGTTTTTCTACTTTCTATTTATAACGTTTTGTCGGAATTTTTCATTTTTGAAACAGGATAAATTGGAGGTTATTTTATTTTGACAAGACGGAGAATAGGTAAATTTAAATATGACTTTTCAGTCTTAGTTTATCAGATATGTTTTACAGTTTATCAAAGATTATTTATGTTGTTGATTTTAGTCTACCAGTCCATATTCATATGGTTTTCTATCTCCCTAATTGTTTCATTGATATATCTTTCAGTAGATTGCTGGCTTACCATTCTTCTACTGTAAGTTGAAACAGACTTTTTATCATAGAAAACAGGAAGTCCCCGCAATATATATTGCATTGCATATATGGTCCTGGGATCAGTCCGCAGATAGGAATCAAATGAACCAAATTCATCAATTATATTTTTAAATGCTATTTCTGAATTATCCTCGAAACTGTATTTAGCATCTGTTTTTGATTTGGTAAGCGTAAATGGAATTGCACCTAGATTATCCATGTGGACATAAAACGAGCTTCCCTTCTTTAGGAAATTTCCGTGTGAGGCAGGGTTTCTGATCTGTTCTTTGATCTCGTTGAGTTTAGCCAGATGTTTCAAAGAAGTACTGTTATTCTTTGTATCGAATACTATATTGAATTTTACTTTCCAGTTTGACCCAATAAAGTTTTCAAGATCTATCGATTTCATATCCACGTGTTTCATAAAGGGGAGAAGCAGCACTAACAAATGCTCAAGCAGGCTGAAGTAGGCATCGATCATGGAAAGCATATAATAAAAGCCCTCCCTGTTCTTGGTGTTTACTTTAATCTCCTGGGATGCTTTGCGCCTGAAAAAAAAGTATCTTCCCAAAATATTGACAAAGTCATTATCAATTGTAATCATTCCGACGCTTACTTTTTTGCTCATAAGTTCCTGTACAAATCCTTCTGTCAGCGGTGTCGCCTTTTGGATAAGTGTAATTACTTCTGCGGCAAGCTTTTTGTCGTCGTCCTTTTCGATATAGGTTGAAATGGAAAATCCAAATTTTCTATGGGCTAATATAAAACTCCGATTCTTATAGGAGATCGGAATTTCCCATTTGACCTTTTCAAATAAGGGCAGGATCGGATATTTTTTAATCTCTACAAATAGAAGGTATATAATAAAAGGATGTTTTACTTTCAGATGCTCGGGCAGTTCAATATTAAATCTTTTAAGGGATCTGGTCCCATTGCCATCGTCTTGCCATGGCTCAGTATAATTTTCGTCAGGGATAATGTCTTTTAATAAAAAATTAAAGCTTTTCATTGCTTTTTCTGGGCTGCTATTTTTCATTTGGACGCTATAATAATTGTTAGTCAATTAGGTGGACATAGGGATTATGAACATGCATTTCCCAAAGTTCATCAAAATCATTGTATATAAATTCAATCCCAGGTATGTCGTTCGCCGGTGTAAAATCAATTGTGCTATTAGAAACATCTTCAATGACCTGAAGATCCAGACTCATCAGGTACTGGACCCCGTTTATCTGTCGGGCTATTAAAGTGGAAGTATTCAAATTTACTTCATCAAAAGTAAAAGACGGCACTTTTTTAACCTTAATGTCCCTGCGGGTAGTAGCCCTTACCAGTAATTCAAGCCATTCTATAGTATGTGCAGTAGCCATCAATTTGTAACCATCGGCACCTGTAATAAGATCCCTCTTGTAGCTATAGACGCTTTTGTCCCAATCATCATCTTCAAACTGTTCACCAAGTTCATCGGCGGCAGAACGTGAGCGTATTCCGGCCTGGTATATTTTTACCTTCTTAAGTGAGGGAAGTCCAGCCTCGACAAGTATGGAAAGCTCCTCTATTCTTTCCGCTTCCTCGTCCAGTTCCAATACCCTCATTTTTTTAGCAATACCGTTTAAAATCCATGGAAGGTTGAAAGTGTATAATTTGGTGATAATTGTAGTGGCATTCTCCAATGGGAGAATTTCAGACAGGGGAATCCCTACGAGCCATTTGCTTCTTATCTCATCTTTTGAGGCGCTTTGTACGATACTGCCATTTTCTACCAGTACAGGCAGGTCCTGGAGAAGAGTTTCCAAGGCTGCCAGCAGATCAATTTTAGTTTGAACATTGGAAAAATCACGTAAGAAAGTTCCTTGGACCAGACCAATAATGGTATCGAGTCTTTCTTCTATTATAAGGTCCGTATTTAAGGGCAGCCCCGAGCGGGCTATCATATTCCATGTATCCCGATCTTCACCTACTTTTCCAATGATTCCCTTAATGCGGGCCCCTAAAAATTCTGAAACCTGATCGGCAGAAATTGATCTTTCATTTTCAGCCTGTATACTGGCCAGGGATCCGGCAAAAAAAGATTCAGACCACGAAAGATCGATCTCTCCAGTGGGATTATTCAGGGTCTGCAGGGTAAGGAGCGTATCATCTATCCAATCCAATTTTGCGTCAATTTCATGCGCTTGCTCGCCAATTTCCTCTGTCCTGTTCTCCGCAATGAGCTCCAGTAGCAGGTCAAAATCAATATCATTATCATCAGCAACGTCTATGAGTTCCTTTATAAGCAGCATAATGCCGCTCTTGGCGTGGTCGATTTTTTCCTTATCAAAATATTTTCTCCTAATGGCTCTTGCTTCAGCCGCAACCGTTCTCTGTGATTTGCCGGCAGTTTCCATAGCAACAAGTATTTTCCCTTCATGATCTACAAAAGCCCTTCCGGCCCTTCCGGCGATATTCCAGAAATCTCTGGAAGAGATCTCTGACCGTGCTTGGCGTAAAGTTGAAAAGATAACCGTTGATACACCTAGATTTACTCCCTGTCCAAGGGTTGAAGTTGCTATTATTACTAGAGGCTTATCTGCCCTCATAAGTCTTTCTAAAGGAAGCCTTACATCGGAGTGCAGATCGGCATTGTGGCAGAGTATTCCCTTACGTGCAAAATTGAGCCAGGAGTTACCGGCATCTCCGTAGGTTTCCATACATGCCAGTTCAAATGCCCTCCAATCAGCCGTATTTTTCCAGGCATGATCGGCTGGCCCGCTTCCTAGGCTTTTTAAGTAAGCTCTTGCCATTACAAATACAGAATCTTTGCGCCCGACAAATATAAGTACGGAGCCAAATGTTCTGAATTTATATGCTGTAGCGGCTACAGCTTCGTTCTTATTTGCAGGATTGGTCTTAACTACCTTTTCCCGTTTTTTAAGCGGCAACTCCTCGGCTACAATAAAGCGCCTGTTAAATGATGCCCTTTCCTCATCTGTGCTGATCCAGTTCAGATTGACAAGACGGCCACTCCATTCCAGTATACCTAGCCTTTCATCAGAGGGTCGCCACTTGTCCTTGTAAACGGTCTGATCCGATTTTGTAAGCCATAGGGCAAGCTCTTCTGAATTAGGGAGGACTGCTGAGAGTAGCAGGAACTTTCCGCCGTTCTGGGTCATATAAAAGCGAAGCTCTTCGTAGAACATTTCGTTTATGACATTTCTTTTTTCCGGTCCCAGTAAATGGCCTTCATCAATGATTATAAGCGCTATGCAGTCAACGAGTTCCTGGTTTCCGCGAAGTATAGCCTTTGCTTTTTCGGGGGTGGCAATCATGACATCGGAATCCTCGATTACCTTTTCATCAAGTTTGCTGTAGAGGCTTCCGCCATAAAGGTGCGAGACCGAGATGTCTGCATTCTCCAGAATGGGTGCAAGTGAATTTTCTACCTCAAAAGCAAGTGAACGAAAAGGAGCAATGTATAAGACCTTATTGTCTGGATCTTTTATAAGGCAGTCTAATATAGAGAGTTCGGCAATTCTGGTTTTACCGCTGCTGGTAGGAATGCTGACAATGCATCCGCTCTCATTGCGTAGCACCTTGTCCATGGATCTTCGCTGGGTGACAAAAAGTTCATAAATTCCCCGTGGTTGCATGTAGACAAGGGATTTTATATAACCCTTGACCTGTACATCATCCACATCAAAGTAGGGATGAAGGCAATTCCATAGGGATGCTTGGCCGAAACCTTCTGAGATGAGAAGCAGTAACCGCACCACCCACCATATCCCAGGATCAGATTCGAGTTCCGTTATTTCTTTAAGGTTACGCAGCATTAATTTTGCTTTCTGAAGCATTTCATGGTTGCCAGTATAAAAATAATTAAGAAAAGCATCCAGGGCTTTTGCTATAATTATTTCATATATTTTCTGTTGTGCCTGAACTTCCTCAAAGTTTTCGGCAATATAGGAGTCCTGGTACGTCTCGTCAATGAGCATGGTGCTTATTTCTCTTCTCAAGGAAGTAAAATCCCTCATAAGGAATAAATGTATCAATCCTGCAATAACAGAATCCGATCTAAATTTTTTGATAAGTATAAAGGATTTCGAGTATTGAAAACTTACATAATAGGAGAGTGCAGCAATCAGCCCGTAATAATTACTGGTCCCGGCTTTATTAGAATCCGAACTGTGTACGAATTCTAGTAGTGAGGCGCCTTTTTCCAGAGGTTCTATAGCTTCCGCGAAGTTTTCATTTTCTGCAAATGAGCACCCAAAATTAAGATAATACAGCGCCAGTATGTTCAGGCTATCATCGTTAATGGTATAGGGTGGAAAGTTTTCCCTGTCTTCCGAGGTATTTAATAAAATATAGCGCGCATTGGCTTGCGCGATAAGATTCTGAATGGTTTCATCCCTTTCAATTTTGGAAAGCTTCTCCCTGATTATTTCGTTTGTCATAGCGCTTCTGGATTATCAATCATTGCTTCGGCCATTAAAAAGGCCGCATCAATTAGCGCCTGTGGATTGTCAATGCCGGCTGATATGAATATCAGTTCTGGATTATCGGTGGTCAGGTGTTTTTCCACAGTAGTATGGGTATCGGTGTTGCTCAGAAGAAGGCCTGTATAGATTATATCGCCTTTTGATTTTATCTCGCTGATCAAAAAGTTGTCCAGTAAGTCTGCGGTCGGTTTTGTGGCCGCATCTCGGCTGAGTTCGCTGATCATGTAGGAAAATGACAAAGGAAGTTTGTCTTTTCCCAAAGACTGAGTAATATCGGTTATTACTTGTTTAGCCGGCAGCCCTCTGAATTTTGCCTCTCCGAGGAATATTTTCAGACTTTGCGTTCCTGCTTTATTTGTAAGTATGTCCACCAGCAGGGTATCGTCACCTTTTACAGCTTGATCGACATTGGGATTGTAACGAAGTTTGAAGGCATGTAACAAAGGTTTTCCCTGACAGCTTTTTATGTATTCGATCAATAGTATTTCAGTAGCGTTTCCTTTTTTTGTCCTATCTGCCCTCGGAAGGTTTCTGTTTTGTTCTGCATATTGCGGAAATCCCGCTTCTCTGTATTTCCTTTTTAACCTGTCAATCCTGACCTGATCATAGTGGTGATGGACCAGTCGCTCTGCCAGCCATTGGACCAGCTGTGCATTATTGGAAGGAATCTTACCAGTTAGGGAGCGATGGCACCTTTGATCTGTAGGCTCAACATCAGAACAGTCCAGCCATCGTGCGAACTCATTGGGAGCAGATGGATGCGCCCCTATTAAATCTTCATGTAACGACATAGCTTGTGTGGTAATTGGTTAATCAATTTATTGATTGTAAAGTGATACAAGTGTTTTTATGCTTTTTCAGCTTTAAGATATGCAATAGCTGAAAAATTTTTGAAAATTACCTTCAACGTAAAATCCATTAAGTTTAAAATTATTTTTCATGAGTTAGATTTGGATTTTGATCATTCCAAAGTTTGTGTAAAGCACTTTGAATGCTTTCTTTCGCTACAAAATATTTCAGTTCTTTAAAAACGTTCGCAGGGATTTTTTTACCGCCTTTTACTTCAAGTAAATTACATTGAAAATCTAATTTTGCAAAAACATTTTCCGATTTATTATCAAAATGAAAATGTTTTTTTCCGTCAATAAGATGATCGTTTGAATAGACGTTAAATTTATAGCCGTATTTTAATTTCCATTCAGAAACCTGCTGAAATTCTTCGTATCGAATTCCTTTCTCTAAATCATCATGAGATAAATTTCCTTTGATTATCTGTGTCAGTAAATCATCAAATATTAAATCAATTCTTTTAGTACCTTCAAGTAAATATAAACCTATTTTCTTTTTTGTTTTTGCTCCAGAATATGTTTCTCCGACTTTTTCAAAATTTAAACCTTGAAGTATATATACCATAGAATTCTCTTCGCTTTGTTCGGTTGTTGCGAATATGTTTTCTTCAGGAACTTGAGAAATTAAGTAATTACAAATTGCCTTAGCAATTCCTTTTCCTCTTATTTCTTTATTTTCTTTTATAAATAAATATCCTAATTCATGATTGTACTTGTCTTTTAATTCCGAAACACCTGCTTTGTCAAATGGAGTTTTATAAACTTGTTTTATTGCACCGATTCCAATAAGTTCCTCCTGAAAATAAGCAGAGCAAAGTATAATGCAGTTTTTTACCTTTTCGATTGAAGGATTTTTAATCTGATTTTGTTGGATAAGAAGTCGAAGAAAATCTTCAATTTCTTGGCTGCTGAATTCTTTAGGTGTGCCTACTTTAAAATCAATTGTCATGAGAGTGGTTGTTAGAATTTCGAATTGCAAAATGTTTGCTACCTATAGTAGGTCGTTAGCTGTAGTATCGACGTGCAAATTAGTTAATGCCTGATAAAAATAGAAGTTTTCGTGAAGAAAAAACGTCAAGTTAAATAAGGAAACGAGTTATTGTGCTAAACGGCTTGTAGTGGCATTTCATTTTTTTCTATAAACAGCTATAACGTCTGATTGTCTCTTGTTTTTTAAATAATTTTTCTTGATTAAATCCCTTTGAATTGGATCAGTAATCTCATCTGCTTCTATATCTCTGTCCAGCCATTCTTCTGCTAAATCTCTTTCACTTTGTGAATCGCTTTTATCAACATCCGCATAATATATTCTTTCAAACAAGTGATTTGGAAAAACTTTGTCTAAATCTCTGATGTCAAAATAATGTTTAAAATAATCATTGTTATTTGAATTTGACGGATTGTTGGCGTAGAATTTAACTGAATGTACACCAACGTATATTAATGTTCCTTTAGTTGACTTATTTGCTGCAATTTTACCAATCTCGACACATTCTTTGAGCGTAAAAAAATGCAATAAATTGGAAAAAATAATTAAGGAATATTTTAAGTCTGGCAAATCGTCTTTGGGAAAATTTAGATTTAAGTAACTCCAGTTTTTCAGCGTAGCTGATTTTTCGCTTTCAACTCTTTTTTTTAAGAAATCCAATTGTATCTGCTCGTTGTCAATTGCTATAATTTCCCGGTCAGTTGAAAGGAAATCAAGAAGGAACGGCGACTGTCCGCATCCGATATCTAAAATTGCCCCGTCTATCATTTCTTTCTCATATTGACGGATTGGATTGTTCAGTTCTCGTAAAAGTTCATTATTGGATTGTCTATTAAAAACCAAATCCCAATATAATTTCATTGAATCGTCCATAGTTATATTTTTAGGCGTTGTCTAGAATTGTCATTAACTTTCTCTCGCTTGTAAATGTTTAGACTTTGAAGACGAAAGTTATGGGTTTATCAATCATTTGCTGATTTGCAACATTATATCTGCTCAGTTGCAAATGTTTTTATAAATGTGAAAAATTATAACTGCAACACAAATTCTGGAACAAAGGTCCGGGAATGATTTGTACTTATTTTACGGAAAACCATATCCCTCTGCATAATTTTCTCAAAAATATCAATTTTGTTATATAAATGGGGCAAGTAGATATACGTGATTTTCGCTAAAAAAACTAAGTTTTAAATTTATTGTAATGAATTAATTTGATAATTCTTTTTAGAATTCATCCGGTGCTTAGCTTTTCTTCCTGACTGCTGTTAATCCATGGTATCCCAATTACTTCCCCTTTAACTTTTATCAAAACCCCTGTATGCTTTTGTCTTATTCCACGAGCAAAGGTAACTCCGTGCCCTTTGGCAGAAGCAAGGCCATGCCCTTCGGATTTGATAAAAAATCTCCACCCATGCGGGTTGTATTTTTTTCAAAGCCTTGCTTCTGCAGGACACTAACCTTTTTATGCTCATGAAACAAAACATAGCATACTGCGGCTCTTTAGACGAATAAAAAAAAATGTCAGAAATGGAAATTAAAATATTGGATAAAGCAATGATGAAACAAAACAGCGCCAGCTCTCATTGCCGAATAAATTTCAGAAAAAAAGTAAAAAAAATAAAAAGCAACAATGCAGGGCGGGATAAAGAAAGCAACAATTTAAAAATCAGAAATCATGAACATTACAGGGAGATTGACAAGAGATGCGCAGGTGCGCACATTGCCAGACAGCAGACAGGTGGTAAATTTTTCAGTAGCCATCAATGAGAGCTACAAAAACAAAAAAGGCGACAGGGTGGAGCAGACCACGTTTTTAGAGTGCGCCTACTGGATCAGCCCAAGGGTAGCCGAGTGGCTGACCAAAGGCACGGTGGTGGAACTCACAGGCAGGGTAAGCGCAAGGGCGTGGACGGGCAGTGACGGAGAGCCCCGCGCAGGGCTGAATTTCAACACCTCGAATATCAAACTGCACGGGGGCGGTCAGAAATCAGGTACAGTGCACACAGCGCCTGAGGCCCATAGCGCAGAGCCTGCCCGTCAGGGAGAAAGCAAAAAGGTTATCGTAAAAGAGCCTGAGGACGACATGCCTTTTTGAGCAGGCAGTTAAGGATTCTAAACAATTTCAAACTTTTAAAATCAAATATCATGGCACATAATATCAATTACAACCAAGAAACAGCAAAGTATTCATTTTTCAGCGTAAAGCAGAAAGCATGGCACGGGCTCGGGCAGATTGTGGAGCAGTACCCGACAAGCTCCGAAGCCATCAGACATGCGGGGCTTGACTATGAGGTTGCTAAAAGTCCTTTATACACTAAAGGCTCAGGCATTATCCAGACTGCCGAGGGCATCGAAATAGGAAGCACTGAACTTTCAGTCCCTGACGCCTTTGCCACCCTGCGCACCGATAACAATGCCGTATTGGGTGTGGTGGGGAAGGATTACCATATCGTTCAGAACCGTGAGGCGTTCAGCTTTTTTGATGCCATTGTAGGCGGGGGTGAGGGAATATTATACGAAACCGCAGGGGCGCTCGGAAAGGGGGAGCGAATCTTTATCACAGCCAAACTCCCTGATTATATAAGGGTAGGAAAAGGGGATGATGTAACCGAAAAATATATTTTCCTGACCACCTCCCACGATGGGAGCGGAAGCATCACAGCGGCTTTTACGCCCATCCGAATCGTATGCCAAAACACCCTTAATGCTTCGCTCCGCTCGATGAGCAACGTGGTGCGCATCCGCCACACCTCAGGGGCAAAACAGCGCCTTGACGATGCGCACAAGGTTATGGGACTGGCGGACACACTCAGCCGTCAGCTTGAAGGCATCTTTAATGAATGGGCGCAGGTAAAAGTAACAGACCGAGAAGTGAAGAAATTGATTCAATTAGCGCTGTGCCCCAATAATGAAACACTGGCTTTACTTAAAAAAGGGGCGGAAGATGAGGTTTCAGCCGTGTTTAAAAATACCATCGATGATGCCTTTGCCTATGCCATGGCAAGCGAATCACAGCAGATGGAAACCACCAAAGGGACACTTTTCGGGGCTTACAATGCCGTGACGGGCTATTGTCAGAACGTGCGAAAATACAAGGACAGTGAGGCAAAACTGCAGTCCATTGTGATGGGAGGCACAGCGCAGGCAAAGGCACAAAAGGCGTTTGAACTCTGCACAGCTTTTAAGGCGGAGGGGGCTGAAATCCTGCGTCTTAATTAGACAATCAGATAAAATAAGGGCTATTTTCTGATATGGTAACAGCCTTATTAAATCAGTTTTTACCTGACGCAGCTATATCGACCGCCTTTACAAAATAGGGCATGATGAGCAGAGCGTAATAGAACTCGTTATTAAAAAATTAAAATTAAACTATGGAAACGACAACTAATTTTTTCAATCAGATAGCACAATTGCAGATTATAGGAGACCTGCACATTACCATTGCCAAAGGGGCAGAGGACAGGCTTATTGTCCTTGTCATGCTCAAAAACGAGGCGTGCGGGGACAACGCCAAACACAGCATACCGCCATTGAACCTCAGGGGGACAGCCGAGGAACTGGACAGCGGTTTTTTTGAGAATATAAAAATGCCTATTCAGTCTGCTTCAGGTCTTATGGTGGATATGGATGGCTATATGAAACAGCTTGAAGATACCAAAAAGCAGTCGGCAAAGGAAAAGGAAAAAGCTGACAGCCAAAAGAAAGAAGCTGAAGCGAAAGACAAAAAATTCAGTGATGCCATGGCGAAAGCAGACGAACTTGAAAAAGAAGGGAAATTCCGCGAGGCATGGATAAAAGTGCCTGAAATGCATGAGTTCCCCCTAAAAGCGGAGCAGATACGAAAACGTAAATCCGAACTGTCAGCCCAGTTTGCGCCCGATCTGTTCGGCAGTTCCACAGAGTCCGCAAAGCCCGAACCGCCCAAAGATGCGCTTTTTCCCGACTATGGCAATGATGAGAAGCAGGAGCATGAAACGGATGAGCAGGAAATCGAAGAGCCCGAAAGTGAATACTGGGAAGAAGAGCCCGAAGACGAACCCGAAGAGCAGAAATATTAATCTAAATACAGCAATCATGTTATTAGCGACACAATTACAGCGGGTTTTTATACTCAAAGACAAGGGGCAGGAAATAAGACTTTCCGACCCTGAACCCAGATGGAGCACCGAGGCGGTACTGAATTTTTACGCCCCCACTTACCCAATACTGACCACCTCTAAAATATCTGCCCCTGTTATCAGGGACGATGCGGTCGAGTATAGGTTTGAAACGGTAATGGGAACAAAAGGATAACCAAAATTTTAAAGCCATGAATTATGCGACAGACAATTATATCGGGAACAGTACAACTGCCCGAGCGAAAAAGACAAAAACAACTGCACGGACAGCTCGTAGGGTTTATGGCTTGGATGCAGAGACCAAAAGATGCGAGCGAAGTTCAGAAAGACAAACCAAGGGCAGTGCCTGCGGGGATGCTTCCGATGGTTTTCTAAAGGTTTCATTTCTGCCCATACTGCAAGAAAACAAAACGGTACTGGCTGTTCAGGATATTTCCAAAATGGAAAGCGATTTTTATGCCTCCCTTGACAGTCTTGCGGGGCATTATAATATTGTGCCTATGCCGACCCGTCATTTTGAATATCCCTATAATACGGCGCTCGCTTTGTGGGATTTGGAAGAGAAGCTTAAAAAAAGTGTGCGGAACTTTTCCGAACTGCAGGTATTGCAGGACAGTACGAAAACTTGTTTAGTCAGCGAAGAAAAATACAGCACAGGCACAACGCTGTATTATATCCCTGTGGAACCGATTTATCAGATGCTGAGAGACCCAAAGCGCAAAGAGAATGCACACCTGCTTTTATCGGTCTGCTCTTATCTCTATCATAGCGCCGATGTGCCGTATTTCAGACAGCAGGGAAGCTACCTGTACTGGCTTTATGAAATGCACAGGGAATGGACAGAACAGGACGAGGACAGGGAAGAAAACGAGAGGTATGTGCGGGAGTTTGACAAGGCGGAACTGATTGGCGACTTTATGGAACAGAAGATTTTCAACCGTATGAATTTAGCCGTGTTCGAAAAGCGTTTTAACGGCTTTAAGAGCCGTGATGCCTTTGATAAGCAGTGTATGGTTATGGCGAAAAAAGCCTTTGACTTATACAGCGAGTACCCCGAGCAGAGTATTTTTAGAAATGCGCCCATATATGAACAGGATGAAGACGATACGGAAGACGAGAGCATCGGGATGGAAAAGTACATTTCCTTTGTCTCGGACACCAAAGGATGGCTGTATGAAAGCATAGAGCAGAGCATCAACAGCGAGTTTAATGAGTACGGTGCAATGGATGAGCCGACTATTTTAAAATGCTTTGACGGAAATGAGCCGACACAAAACAGCCTTGATTTTGAAAACCGATTGTTTTCCCTTTTGGATGACCTGTGCGCTATATTGTATAACTATAAACAAAACGAAAATGAATAATGCAATTGACATAACAGGGGATTTCGGGACGCTTTACCACCCGAAATCCGCACTTGTTTTCTATGAAAGCAATGCCTTGGATAAAGAGGTATATGTGGAGCACTTTGATATGGATGCAAACGGCACGCCAATCAATGCGCATCCGCTGACAGAGCGTGAAGCGGAGAAGCTCGCCAAGGCGCTTACAACCGAAAAACAGAAGCAGTCTGCTTTTTTGAAATCCGTCGGGATTCTGCCCGCCAGTATCCTGCATGTTAATCCGAGCAGAGACAAAGGCGCTGTGCTGTGGTACACCAAATCCCAAAAAAGAAACCTTTATTTTATAGAGGGTCTTGGCATTGCGAACGATCAGGCATTTGTACCGCCCATGGTCTGGCAGGCGACAAAAAACAGCCTTAGGGTGTTTGCGCTTTCAAGTGACAGGAGACCAACCGAGAAAACACCGCTTTATTATGCGCCATTTTTCAATATCTACCAGGACGGCAGGGTATGTATGGGATCAGTGAGTATCGATATTAAAAATTCCGCATCGGTGGAGGAATTTACAAAGGCGTGGGAGGATTATTTTTTCAACAGCTATTTCAGCCACCTGATGGGAGAGCACAGCCCTGTAAAAGGTAACTGCTTAAGCCTGTGGAAAGACCTTGTCGCTACAGGCAGAAACTTTCCAAAGGAAGTATTGAAAACCAATACTAAAACACTTAAAAACCTATTGTCATGAAAACTGAGAAAACCAAAATGCATTTTACAGACCCGTATCTGATTAGTCCCACAAATCCAATAACGGTAAACCTTATAGGGGCAGGCGGTACAGGCTCAAAAGTGCTTACTGCCCTGATGGAAATGAACCACAGCCTCACAGCGCTCGGACACGCAGGTCTTGCGGTGCGCCTATGGGATGATGATAGTATCACAACCGCCAATCTCGGAAGACAGCGTTTTGCCCAAAGCGAAGTGGGGCTGTACAAATCTGTGGCACTCATAAACCGTGCAAATCGTTTTATGGGAACAAACTGGAAAGCGGAAACCCAAAAATTTCAAAGGGACAGTTTTGGAAAACTGCCGACTAATGCGAAAGCTACTATTTATATTACTTGTACGGACACTGCAAAATCCCGTTTTGACATAGCCGATATTTTAAAAAACAGCAGACGCGCACACCACAGGGACGACCCCAGATACTGGATGGATTTTGGCAACAGCCAGTATACAGGACAGGTTGTATTATCGACTATTGGGGAAATCAAACAGCCCAAGTCCGAAAAGTTTGAAACAGTGGAGAGCCTTCCCTTTGTGACCGAGGAATTTGGAGAGCTGTTAAAGCAATCGCAAACCGCTGACGACACCCCGAGCTGTTCACTGGCAGAAGCGCTTGAAAAGCAGGACTTGTTTATCAATTCTGCTTTGGCACAGATGGGATGCTCGCTTTTGTGGAACTTGTTCCGAAACGGAATGACCGCAAACAGGGGATTTTTTCTGAATTTGAAAGATTTCCGCTCACAGCCCATTGCGGTTGGATAAGCCCGATCCCGGGCGGCAAAAAGACACTCCCTTCCGCTGGTCGGGACAGTCTTTTTGCGTTTAAGCGGTAGAGCGCCTCTGCCAAAATGCAGTGCCCGCTATTTTACCAGACCCGCTGCGGTTTTTTTAAGGGATGTCCAGCATCCCTTTTTTTTGTTTTAGGCGGACTTCTTTTCTTTCCGCGCCGGCCAAAGAAAAGAAGCAAAAGAAGACCGCCTTTTTTTTATGGCTTTTATTTTAATTGTATAATAGGCTCTTTTTTCCAGCGGGAAAAGCCTTTGAAAAGATACGCTATGTTTTCAAACTCGATAAAGGCTATGAGTTCTTCTTTGCACTTTATTTTAAATCCCCTGAAATGCTGAAAATCCTTTAGCGGAATATCGGCCAGATCTCCAAAGGTTCTCACATCTAAAACACCAAACATGCTGTACATTCTTCTGCTGAAAGGAAACTGGCTATCGTAAATCAGTTTCTGCCGGTCTTTTTCCTTTTTTTCTTTTCTGATTTGAGCCGGGCTGGGGTTTGGGTTTAGTTGACGCTTTAATCCGCGGAGTTTTTTCTCGTACTCGTCGATTTCTGAAAACAGTTCGCTTACCGCTTTTACTGTGCTGAAAGTACTCTGGTAAAGCTCATTGACGTCTTGGGATGTCATTTCGCATTGCTGGGCTGCTTCTTCTAATGGCATTTTTTCTATAAGGAGTTTGTGAAGCACATCATACTGCATTTCAGAAAGTATATTTCTGGACATTTCAAGGTAAAATCTATTGGTGCGGTCGATAATATCTTTCATAGCAGTACAGTTTTACAGCTTATAAAAAGATATAAATGTACTGATTTTTAGTTTGTTGCTTAATTCTAATATTGCCTTGAGCAGCAGTAACTGTAAACAAAACAGCCCGAAGATCATCTTCGGGCTGCGGGGAACGAGTAATTTTGGAGCAGGAATTAAAATAAAAAACGTCCCAGTCCATGCTCCAGTTTTTACTGCGGCTGCAGATTGCTTGTCAATCGGGCTTTTACAAGATCTGAATTTTTCACGCGAAGCGTCTGGTGGCGCCCGCCGTTTTTCTCAAAGATCTCAATGAGCAGTATCTTGCTGTCTTCAAGGGTAAACTGATCCAGAAGAAAGACATTCTGATCCGATGAGTCCCCTTCAATCACCTCCTGAGCCTTATAGACTGATAAAGGCAGCAGCTCTCTTTGCTGCAGCGCAGTGCGTCTGGCTGTTTTTTTGTCCACAATATTGAAATTCACGCGCTCGATGTTAAATGGAACATGAGTGCGGTTCACAGCCTGGGTATGGAAAAGGTATTTTCCCTTGTTTATGTACAGGCCTTTTAAACTAAAGGCAATGCCGAAACTTTTTGATTTGATATGCTTTACAGTGTGCCTGCCGCTGCTGTAAATGCACTGCATTATCAGTGCGGCAGACGAGGGGGAAATGTTTCCTAACGCTTCAAAAAGCGCATCGTTTCTCCCAGCGCTGCCTGTCTTGTTTTGTATCGTTTTCAAATCATAACTCACTATTTCCGGGCTGGAGCTGTAACGCACATTGAAACTGTAAAAACTGCCGTCGTCGGTGATGACCGAAAAGTTGGTTTCGGGTTCGAAGTCTTTTACTGCCGCTTTGACGCGCAGCACATTACGGGCGTCCTGAGCCTTTGAAGCCATCAGGTACTCACTTCCCAGATCCACGTACAAAATAGGTGCCGGGAAAATTAAATGCGAAGTTTTATCGTAGGTTACCTGCATCTGATAGGGGCCTATTTTTTCCAAAACAGCCGGCGCGGTTTTATTCTGCTGAGAAAAACAAGGCTGTAAAGCTGTCAGCAGAACAGCGCAGACCCAAAGTATTTTAAATTGATTTTTCATGATGTACTTGATTTAGAATTACTGTTTTTTAGATACCAGCAAAAGCTGATGTCCTGCTTTTAGCGTCACTTTGGAGGTTTTTACTTTTTTGGAAAAGTAACCTGAGGTTCCCTGAACCACGCCGCGGCTAAGATCCGCCGCCGCCTGTTGTCCGGCAGACTGGGTCAGCATCACGCTTGTCCCTGCACTCTGTCCCATATTGCCTGCTATTTCCTTCAGGGCGCTGGTCTCGGCAGAATAAGGGATATACAGGCCCTGCTGGCCGTCAAGATCATAAATGATAATTTCCACTGGGATAATACTGCCCTGCAGTTCTATAGAAGTGATCTTTAGCTGCAGGCGCCCTGTCTGAATCTTAGCAGTGGCTGTTAAGATGGTGCCGGTTGGTATAATGCGGTTTTGCAGCTGCGCCGGCTCCAGTAAACGCAGTCTTACCAAACCTTCAGTAATAATGGTTTGTTTCTGCTCAACACTGGCCTTAATGCTGTTTTTCAGTACCGTATGAAGCTTTTCATCACCTGCTGTATAAAATCCGCGGCCGGAGTCTAAAATAATACTCTGTGAAGACTCACGCACCAGCGCTGAAACAATGCCTTTTGCTGCTGGTGCCAGAGCTGAGAATTCTTCCTTTTTTGGCGCTGTGCTCGAAGCGGCGCCACTGCTGTTTTCCGCATCACTTTTAGCGGCTCCCGAAGGAAGATATTTGGCGGCCATCTGATAGGATTTCTCCATCAGGGCCAGCTGATCCGCTGCAGTTACCCCTGCAGGCACTTCTTTTTCAGCAAGTTTCTGCTTGGTCTGCTCAAGCTGTTTTCGAAGCTGCAGCGTTTCGCTGTTATCATTCTGATAAAAAGACCCCAGCGTATTTTGGGCATTTCGGTAGCTGCTCAGAGCCGGATTCGCTGATTTTTGCGGATCATGGCTTTCTTCCTGTCCTTCATCTGGGACTGCATTTTGATCCTCCTGCTCGCTGTCCTGGTTCCAATAATCGGCCAGGGTTGCCATGGCATTGCGTTTCTGCTGCTGTTTCTCTTCGAGCATTTCCTGTTCATAGGCCTTTTGCTTGTCTGCCTGAAGCGCTTCTTCGCTGGGCTGGGGTACCGAATCGTTCAGCCCCATCTCCTGGGTTTTCTCCTTTTGGGTGGAAGGCTTAAAAATCAGCAGCATACAGCCTACAAAGACAACACCCATAAGCGCAAAGATGAGCGGCTTTATAAAGCGCTCACTGCTGTTTTTTTTTTCCTCATACCCGAGGGATTCAGTGCTGTGACCGTCTTCGTCTACCAGAATTCCGGTCTTTTTGTTATTTTCTTTCATAAAATTTCTTTTATTGGATTATTATTAAGTTTCCTTTATTGGCAGTACTTTATTTCTTTATACGGGCAGGATTTTCAATGTGGTTAATCTCCATCTTGGCATCAGATTGTACTGTGTCCAGGCAGATTTTAAAAAGGACCGCGGCGGTCACAAGTACATAAAACATAAAGAAATAAAGGATGTATTGCTGCTGCCTGCGAAGCTCCAATGCCCGCCAGCGCTTATCAAGGGACTCCAGCCGTTTCTCCAGATCTTCTTTTAATTTTCTCATAAGCTTGACTGTTTTTAAAATTTGAAGCGCCTGCCGGATTGAATCGTTTTCTGGGCTGCAGCTTCTTTGACAAGAGCTGCTGCTTCACTGGCTTTGGGTACCGATTCAGCAGAAAGACCCGTTAGAGAGCAGCGCTTGAGCGGAAGCCCGAACTGATCTTTTCTTACGATGTCCATTTTTTGAAGCTCGAAGTTTCCTCTTTCGTGTTTTACCCATAAAAGGCATTCAACACTTGGCTTATCATCTCCTGACCATTGCAGGTATCCTGTAAGCAGTAGTTCAGTTTTTAAGGTTTCTATTCCCTTAACGCAGGCCTCAAGGTATTCCCTGAGGCTGTCCTTTAACTTGCCCGGATAAGCAGCCTGTGTAGTGAAATAGCCGTCGTAGCCTTTATCACAGAGCACCCTGCTGAAGGCGTTTAAATCAAGTGACTGTTTCATAACTTATTTTTTAACGTTCGATGACCTCTAAATCCTTATTTTGGGTTACGGCAAACTTTTCGATATTAAAGCCCTGCGGGTTATTGTCCGAACGCACCGAGTTGACCAGAAAACAGCTGGTAAGAAGGCTTCGACGCGTTACATTGCTTGAGCGGATAATGAATTCCCTGGCATAGGTGCGCACGGCATAAGGGTAGGTCTCAAAATTGCACACCACGCTGTCTATCTCCACACGCTGCTGCACGTTGCCCGATATGATGCGGTTGAAATACCCTTTTTCCGAAAGGTCTTTGTAATAATCAAAGGCACTTTTATCGGCCAGATTAAACGCGCGTTTCATATTGCTTTCAATGGCGTTTTTGTCAGGGGCCAGGGTAAAGAAGAGTTCGTGAAAGCGCCTTACGTGTTCGCGCGCTTCCACAGGGCGGTTAATTGAGGCATCCTGGGCAAGGGCCAGCATGAGTGATTTCCCGTTGTCCAGCACATAGATTTTTTGGCGTTGCTGCTCGGCAAAACGATAGGACTGCCACAGCGCGTATGCTGTAATGCCTGCGCAAAGAAGGGCAAATACAAAGCAGAAAAGCCTGATCTGCCTGAAACTGTTTTCAATATTTCTGAGTGTTTTAAATTCCATGTTTTTTCGTGTTTAAAGATTACCTGCTCATGAGTCTGCCCCCGATATTGCCCGTAGTTGAACCCGCTGCCGCCCCGGCTATATTTCCGGATTTCATAGCGGTCTGGTTCACATTGCGGGTAAAGTTTCCGGCGCCTCCTGCCTGAATGATCCAGCCTGTAACGGTGGGGATGGTAAAATAGCCCACGATGCCTATAATCATGAAGATAATGTACACTGTGTTGGAGGTATCGGGAATAAAAGACGGGTCGGTGAGCATTTCAATATCCCTTTCAATAATAAGGGACTGGATGCGTGCAAGCATCGAGCTGAAAAGATCCGCAACGGGAAGCCAGAGGTACACGCTGACATATCTTGTGATCCACTGGGTAAGTGTGGACTCAAAGCCATTCCATACCGATATGGCAAAGGCTATAGGCCCCAGGATGGAAAGCACAATGAGAAAGAAAGTCCTGATAGTATCGACAACTAATGCCGCCGCCTGAAAAAGTATTTCCAGCAGATTGCGGAACCATTCCTTTATTATTTTCTCGATCTGATAGGTCTGCCTGTCCATGTACATTCCTGCCATTGTTCCAATGTCCGAGGGTGACCATCCCAGTTCATCGAGTTTCTTGTCAAACTCGGCATCCGATACCATGTAAGCGGTTTCCGGATTGCGGATCATCGCTTCGTGTTCCAGCAGGTCTTTTTTGGACTGAAGCTCATTCAGGTCCAGCACCTGATGCTCCAGGATGCTGTGGGTTCCCTGTACAATAGGGCTTAGAATGGCATTGATGGTGCCCAGCACCATAGTTGGAAAAAACATGATGCAGAGCCCAAGGGCAAATGGCCTCAGCATCGGATAGACATCAATAGGTTCCGCCCGGCTTAGCGCCTGCCAGACTTTTATTGCCACAAAAAACAGGGCACCCAGACCGGCCAGTCCCTTGGCCACTGCCGCCATATCGGCGGACAGCGGGAGCATTTCATCATACAGCGAGCGCAGGACTTCATGCAGGTTATTGAATTCCATAGCTTACCAGTATTTTTGGCTGGGTGTTCCATAAAGGTCCAGCACTCTTTTGGTATTGTTCTGCTTTTTTGCCCTCAGGATGCTCACCGATATATTCTTGTTGGTATAATAACGGACAAGGCTGTGATATTCTTTCACTTCTTTGTACACGCGGTCAATGATATCCATACGCTCTTTGTCATTGAGCGAAAGGCTTGAAGAGTTTACAATCTGTTTGAGCTCTTTGAGCAGTTCAGTGCTTTCTTCCAGCAGCACCGAGTATCCGTTGGCAATAGCTGCCAGCTCTTGGGCCGAAAAGTTCGGATCGTTTATCATCTTTCCAAAATTCTGGACATACATCTGCGATACATCGCCCACTAAAAGGACTGTCTGCTGTACCTTTCTGGCATCTTTGACCAGATTGTTAATGGCCTGAAGCTTGTCGTAATATTCCTTGCCCTGCTTGTAGACTTTTTCCACTTCCTTGAAATTTTTCACCACATTGCTCACCGTAGAGGAGGTCTGTATGATTTCATTGGCGCTATTAAGGATCCCCGAAGCCAGATTGGCCGGATCGGTAACCACAAATTGGGCTTGTGCCGAAGGTGCCCCGCCAATCAGGATTGCCGCGGACACCATAAATAATAATTTTTTCATTTTTCTTCGATTTTAAATTAATTGACTATTGATTTTCTCTATCGCGCCGGGCAGCGGCAAGCTGCTTGATGGCGAGCTCCACATTACCGTCCAGCGCCTGGGCAAGCTGCATTACTTCAAGTTTTTCGGTTTCTTCGGTGGTGTAGGCCATATATTCCTCAAGGCTTACTTCTGTGGCATATACCGCAGAGTGCGTGCCTCCCAGTCCGATCCAGACTTCCTTGTAAAGGCGCGAAGGATCATTGTTCATGTTAATGGACAGCACCTGAGCTTTTTCCTTATCGGTAAGTCCGAGCATTTTTTGGATCTCATCAAATTTGTTCATGTACTTGCGCTGGTCCAGAAGGATTTTGCAATCCGAATTGTTGATGATGCTTTCCTTGACAATAGGGGACTGGATGATATCATCGACCTCCTGAGTAACCACAATGGCTTCGCCAAAGAATTTTCGAACAGTTTTAAAAAGGTACTTCAGATATTCCGCCATTCCTTCCTTGGCAATGGCTTTCCATGCCTCTTCAATGAGAATCAGTTTGCGTATGCCTTTAAGCCTTCGCATCTTATTGATGAACACCTCCATGATGATGATAGTGACAATAGGAAACAAAATTTTATGTTCCTTGATGGCATCAATCTCAAAAACGATAAAACGTTTGGAGAGAATGTCCAGCTGCTTGTCTGAATTCAGCAGGTAATCATACTCGCCGCCCTTATAATAGGGCTCCAGCACATTAAGGAAATTGGCAATATCAAAATCTTTTTCCCTGACCTGTTTTTCCTCAAGCACTTTTCGGTAATCGTCCTGCACATAACGGTAGAAACCATTAAAAGAAGGATAGGCATCACAGCTTTTGACAAAATCGATGTACCCGCTCACTGCGTTGGACAAGGCCACTTCTTCTGAGCGGGTTGGAGGCTCATCATCTCGCTTCCAGAGCGTAAGGATAAGGGTTTTTATGCTTTCCCTTTTCTCGATGTCAAATACACCGTCATCGGTATAGAAAGGATTAAAGGAAATTGGATTCTCTTCGGTGTAGGTAAAATAAACCCCGTCTTCGCCTTTGGTCTTGGCCCTTATTAGTTCACAAAGCCCCTGGTAGGAATTACCGGTATCGACCAGCAGCACGTGCGCCCCCTGCTCATAATACTGACGGACCATGTGGTTGGTAAAAAAAGACTTCCCGCTTCCCGAGGGCCCCAGTATAAATTTGTTGCGGTTGGTAATAATGCCTCGTTTCATGGGCAGATCTGAAATGTCCAAATGAACCGGCTTGCCCGTGAGCCTGTCAGCCATTTTAATCCCAAAGGGCGAGGGAGAATTATGGTAATTGGTTTCCTGGGTGAAAAAGCACAGTGCAGGGGTTATGAAGGTGTAAAAACTTTCCTCACTTGGGAAATCACCGGCATTGCCGGGGATTCCTGCCCAGTACAGTGTGGCGGCATCCACAGTGTTGTGCCTCGGCCTGCATTCCATCAGCACCAGTGCGCTTCCGCAGTCATTTTTGATCTGTTTCATTTCGGATGGTTCTTCCGACCATGCCATAACGCTGAAGTGCGCCCTGATGGATGACAGCCCAAAGGAATGCGCCTCATTCAAATAACGTTCTATCCATTCTTTGTTGATCTGGTTGGAGCGGCTGTAGCGGGCCAGTGAGTGCATATTTCTTGCAGATTTTTCAAACCTACGAAGGCTGTCCTCACTGTTGTCCAAAAATAAATACTGATTGTAGATATGGTTGCAGCCCAGCAGGAGCCCTACTGGGGCGGCAAAGGATAACCTGCAGTCGCTGCGGTCGGTTGAAAGCTTTTCATAACGGGTGTCCGATGAAACCGTGCCGGGCAGATCGTCCGTATCGGAAAGGGTGTGGAAACACAGCCTTTTACTGCCTATGCGCACCTGTTCGCTGCCCAGTGCTATGTCCTGCAGGGGCGATGCGGCTTCCCTTGAAAGGGTCAGGTATTGATCAATTATTCCCTGTTTTTCTTTCGTACCGATAATATCCTTTTCGCTCAGTCGGTCCAGCTTAATAAATCCGCTGTCATTGATGATGCGCTCGAACTGCGCCACTGCTTCCATAAAACGATGTATCGTTTCTTTATCCCTGATTTCTTTCGGCAGCAGAGAACCTCTGCAGAGCGAAGAGAAATTGCTTTGGGCCGCCATCCGCTCTTTAGTGGTTTTGGTCAGGAACAGGTAGCAGTAATGGTTCAGGAACGGCCGCTCGTTGAAGTGGCGCTCGTAGGACTTCGCTAAAAAACTCAGGTCCTTGTTTTCCATTTCAGGCTCGTAGCTTTCTTTGATATACCAGTCCTGTTTGTGCACCACCGTATAATCGGGCAGGGTCTTAATGGCTTTATGCCAGGCGGCATGTATGGCTTCATATTCCGGGGCGCCGGCGGTAAAGAGCTCAGGGAGCTGTACTTTATAGCAGGCTGTTATATCGGCATTTTTGGATACGATGCAGTTGTTCTCCACTGCCAGCAGGGGAAACCTGCTCTCAAGGGTCGTGGTCTTTGCTGAATTTCTCATACTGTTCCTGTTTTAGTATTCACTCTTACCAGCCGTCCTGCAGCCCTGCGGGAGATCATATATCTGGGATGCCTTTTTTTTGCGCCCATTTTCATCAGTCCATGCTGCCCGTATTTTTTGTTCAATGCGAAGGTCTGCCAGACAAGAAGCGAAGCGCTGCCCGCTCCCAAAAAAAGACAGGCGTAGGAACCGGCCCCGGCCATATAAAGAATCATGACCAGAATAAGGATTCCGAGAAGCCCGCCTGAGAATATGAACAGGTACTGGGCTTTGAGCCCCTTAAATTCCACTGTTCTTCCAATTCCTTTATTGATGCTGTAACTGCTCATAGCGTTTGCATTATAGAAAGAAGGAGCGAAGAATGGTAGCCGCTACAATAAGGAAGATACAGGCGCCGAACCAGCTTGCTGCGGTTTTGCTGGTGTCTGGATCCCCGCTGCTGAATTTGTTATATACCTTAACCCCTCCAATCAGTCCTACCACAGCTCCAATAGCATAGATGAGCTGGGTGGCGGGATCAAAATAGGAGGTCACCATCTGCGTGGCTTCAGTGATGCCCGCTGTACCGTTTCCCTGCGCCTCAGCGCCCAAACCTGCAAGCAGTGCTACTGCTGCCGGCAGGATTTTTTTTCTTTGTTTTTTCATGATTAATCACTTTAAATTGTTGTTGTTATCCCGCAGGATGCGGGCTTCTCAAGCAAAAGTGATTTGAAAATCAGCAGTGTATAACAAATTGGAACCCAGCAGGACTACTTGGCAGTCAGTGGCTGTAAAAGCAGAAAAACGGATATAAAAAAACGCCCAAATCAAATAATTTGGGCGTTTGTATTTTTAATGGGATAAGCATTGAGCATGTTTATAATTTACGTCCCTTTTTAAGTGTTAAAGGATTGTCGGGTTTTATTTCATCTGAGGGTTTATTCTGGTTCTGTATTCTTTTTTCCTCCAGATTCAGCTTAATGCTGTTGGGAATATTGGTCTTTTCCCAAGGAAGGGTCTGGGCTTTAAAATGCAGCTGATATTGGTCTTGCGTGATACAGTGGGCAGGTCCAAAGCCATATTTTACATTCCACCCAACCCGGTCCAGCTCCTGAAGATGGGGAAACTTTACCACTATTATGTCTTTGGGCAGTTCTGTAATTTTGAGATGGTCAATTTCCTGGAATTCGTGCGTTTTTGGATTGTAGGGAATAATATAAGCATGAGCAAAGCGGTCGTAGTACTCGCTGATCTGTTCCAGAGAAATACCTTTGGATTTAAAATCATCTTTTGGGCGCAGTTTTCCGGCGGCTATATCAACAAAAAAGGAATGCCCCGCGATACTTAATTTCGGCAGTATTTTTTTGTTCCATCTTAATTCCATTGGGCTTCCCGGCGTTAGAGTCAGCTCAAAATCGTTTTTTCCTTTTATATATTCTACCGTCTGATTGTATCTTTTGGCTGTCCCTTCAGGATCAAGAACGGTAAGATTGGGAATGCTTATGTTTTTTATGTGTCTGTTATTGGTTAAATCAGTAAATGATTCAAAAGCAGCCAGGTTCTTCGTGTTTATGTCATAATGAAAATCATAACCAGAGCCTGTATAAAGCATGTTTTTGATATTCATACGATTTAAAGGATCTGCTTTTTCTATCAATTGCTCATTCAGGGAATCAATGATAAATTCTGTTCCTTCAATGTTTATTATGGGGATTATCTTTTCCATGATACAGTGTTATTAAAAAAACATTGGGGATTTTTATCCTTAGACAAAATCCCCAATATTAAAATCATTCAAATCTTCCTTTTGCAGATCCATAAGGCTGGCTCGCTTTTCAGTAGAAAGGCTTTCGTCCAGCAGCGCTGTTATTGTGCGTGAGGCACTTTCAATGGAATTCTCCAGCAGGCTGAATAATCCGGTTCCCTGTATTTTATGAACTAAGGTTATCGCTGTTTGCTTTTCAGAAGGCTCCAGTTTGCTTTTTTGAAGCAGCATCTCAACAGTGCTTAGTTCTTCTAAGGTAACCCCTTGGGCCAGAACGTCATCGCCGATGGAAATTCCATAACTGTTCCATTCCTGCTGCTCTTGTTTCAAGTCAGCCTCATTTTTGAAAACATCGTCCAGCTCTTCAGACTGATTCTGCATCTGGGGATCTTCGTTGATTTCAATATCAAAATTATTTTTTTCTGCTTTCCCATTTGCATGTTGACTTCCAGCTGCTGGTTTTGGCGTCAAACGGCTTTTTAAAGGTTTGGACTGCCCCATTATGTTAGGCAGTTTGGCGCTGTTTTTTTTATGCGCTTTTTTTTGCTGCCTGTTTTTACCGGTCACGATTTTATCATGAAGTAGCAGGGTGATAACTAACAGCAGACATATAATGATCAGGGTTTCCATAATTATAAAATAGGTTTGTATTTATCGTTGAAACTTGTTGTAATCTGCTCCCCGAATTGCTGGAAATGATGTTCAAGAAGATTGTCCAGGTAGGCATAGATGGTTATTTTATCTGCGCCGATTACCTGCACGATCCGCGTGAGTTTCTCATGAAAATCCGGCCGGATATATACCGTCTTGCCATCTCTCGCATTGGTTTCGGGTCTTTTGAAAAACACAGTTTCATAATCCTGTTCGTTTACCTTTTTTACCTTGTGGGGTTCCTTAGTAGCAGTCTTTTCAGTTAAAGCTTTTATCGAATCTTCAGGTTCTTCTTTTGGAAGCTGCAGCCCTTCTTTTTTCACCCCGTCCACCATCAGGCTCATCATCAGCTCCTCGTTGATTTCATCTGGGACCTTTTTCTTGTTATCGTTTTCCATATCATTAGATTTGAACAATTCTTAAAAATTCGCTCATAAACTGGTCCAGGCGGCATGCTTTCATCAGGCGCTCATCGGGTGGCATTAAAGTGGAGCGGAAAACTGTCTTGGCGCCGGCTTCGCTCTCTTTGCGAAAACGGGTGCTGTTCATGATCTGACACTGCATTAATGGAAGTCCAAGCTCATCAATAAGTGAAGTATAAACTTCGTACAGCGGGGAGCGTTCGCGCCCGTCTACCTGATTCCAAAACAGATTAATGGATTTGATTGCCGTTTCTCCTTTTTTCATAATGACATCCCGCATGAGCTGGGTGAAAATAAGCGTACTTTCCATAACCACGCGGTCAGCGGTAATGGGAGTGAAGATATGGTGCATCCCGGCAAGGGCTTTTAAAATCCCGGGAGTGTTTACGGTTCCCGGAAGGTCAAAAAAGATAAAATCGACCGGAACTGGCACGGCTTCTAAAAAATCATGCGCCGCCTGCAGCACCCCTTCGGCTTTATGCTGGATGACGGGATACGCTTTTTTGTTAATGGCTGTAAACTGCCTGAATGCCGCCCTTTTTAAAAAATCATTTTCCATTACCATTGCCAGGTCGCGTGCCTTCATTTTCATAAGGCTGTATTGCGGAAAGTCGGCATCAAATACCGCCACATTGTAACCCATTCGATAATGAAGAGTACTGGCGGCAAGAGCGGTAAAAGTGGATTTGCCTACGCCTCCCTTCTGGGAAGAAAAGGCAATAAATACAGGTTTGTGTTTTGTTTTCATTTTTATTTTTATTGGTCTTTAATTATTTACTGATATCTGTGGGTAGCTGCACAGCTGTTTACAAGCTTCTGTATGTATGGACTTATATAAAAGAACATGCAGATCCTTAAGTAGGTATTACTACACTTAAATGTTTACCTGTGGTTATCTGCTTACAGATAGCTGCTTGCTTAAGTTTGTATAACCAGACCTAAATAGACATGAATCTAAATCTGTGAATGCTGGCTTATGCAGGTAAATAAATTTGTCTGCTTATGTGCTTGTATTGAAATGCTTATATTCATCTTTATATAAACGGGCCTATACATGCTTTTGAATTTCCATAAGTGCTTAACAGCGTGTTTACATCTGGATGCAGGGACAAAGAAATGTACATATGTATTTTAATTTTCTTCAACGGTCTATATTGGCGATTTAAGGCATTCCTTGGCAGTATTCTATAATTAAATGCCCAAGGTATTTGTGTTTTATATATGTCCTGATTATCAAGCAGGTGTTCCGGACATTTAATGATATTTGATAGGAGGTAAGAACTTCTCAAATATTTCTGGGCTGCTTTGATGCATCATAAACAGCACACTTTTGAGCACGCAATAAATGAGTTAATGCTATTTTAAAGACCTGATTTGTTTTTGATTATGTAACCCTGCATCGAAAATTTTGTTAAGGCCTTGGCCCCATATGGCATTTGCTGCCTCGCTTTGGCAATACTGCACATTACACTCTTTTGACTCTCATGCCTTTACTTTGTAAAAGGTTTTTTCCACTCTATTATATTTTTTGAAAAAAGCAAGCGGGAGTTGGGCAGAGCCCTACTCGCTTGCCCCTTTGCTGGGGCTGCGGGGATTTTAGTTATACTCTGGGTATATTCAGGGACTTGAAAGGGTATTTATGTAAAGCGATAATGTATACAAGTGGGTATACTGCCATATACAATGAATGATAAGGATTTAAAAAAACAGGATGTTATGAAAGAGAGAGAAACCAACAGTATCCGCTATCCGAAAGAAACAGATGATAAGATGCAGAAGCTGTCTAAGAGCTTGAGAAGAAGCAAGAAAGAGCTCTTCTGCCAGATGGTGGATTATTTTTACAGAAGCAAAAAAGATCCTGCAGACCCAGGTGATGAAATGCTCAAACGTGAGCTGTCTTCAGGCATCAGCCGTATAGTGTCTTTTATACGCCAGCAGGAGAAAGATTTTCTGCTGCCGCTGCTCAGCGACACAGCTAATTTGAAGTCCATTTTTTCGCGGCAGATGGAAATGCTTGAAGGTATAGGCAGGCATCTTTTAGCTGAAAGTGAGAAAAATGCTGTTCTTAACAGCCGCAGCCAGCAGCTTATAAATGGTATTAAACACTTAATTTCAAAACAGAAAGAGAGAGAAATACTTAAAGATCAGTTCAGCCAGCTGCTGGATTATTACATAACCCAGCGTGAAGAAATGGGCTGGGGCAAAGCAGCCGCAAAGAAAGAAGAACTGATGTCCCGGGTAAAAGAGTCACTTAAAAACCTCTAGGTCATGTATATCAGCATTACTGATTCTGAGACCGGCAGCAACAAAGCAGGTTCTATGCAGTTGGTAAACTATCTGGAAAAAGAGAATCGGGCCGCATCTGAACACGCTGTGGAAAGGGAATTGTGGTTCAATACTGCCGGCAGGGAGATCATTCCGCAGGAAGTCAGGGTAAGAATAGACAATAATATTTCTAAACTGGGCAGGAATGATGCAAAGTTTTTTCTTATCAATATCAGTCCGAGCCAAAAAGAGACTGCCTTTTTAAAAGAATGTTTTGGAGAGAAGGTCGCTGAGGAGAAACTAAAACAGTATGCTGTGCGGGTTATGGACGCCTATGCCGCTAATTTTAAACGCCCCGCAGTTCATGACAGTAATGATCTCCTATGGTACGGCAAGTTAGAGCGTTTCCGTTATTACAGTTTTAAGGATCCTGACGTAGCGAAGGGAAACGTAAAGGCAGGAGACCGAAAGGAAGGGGAACAGCTGCATGTACAGATCATTGTCAGCAGAAAAGACATCTCCAACAAAATAAAACTAAGTCCTTTGAATAATTCACGGGGCCTGAACATAGAGCATTCCCAAAAGCTGGGCCAGTTTGACCGCGTAGCTTTTAAAGGTTCGGCGGAGCTTATTTTTGACCAAATGTTCGGATTTGACCGACCAATAACAGACACAATGAATTATGCGCTGACTATGAAAAATGGCAGCCCGGAGCAAAAAAAAGAAATCAGCCGGCAGGATGACCGAATAACCAGCCAGCACAAACAAACCTTTGATGATATAACAGAGGTTATTTATAAGCATAATACCCCCGAACTGCAGCAGTTGATTGGTGAAGTTGATTTCTCCGGTACAGGTCTGTTAGATATTCTTTCATCTTCGGATTCTTTGAGCGATGATAATAGGGAAGATCAGATTTCGGATTTCAAGAAGAAAAAAAAGAAAAAACGACGCCCGCCAGGGATATAAGTCTGAGCATTAGTATTTCCGCAAAAAAAATAGATTAATTTATCATAGATTTGTGAGAGAAAAATACAAGGTCTTTAAAGGTAAAATCGCAGCATTCTGAAAAGCATTAAGCTAACTCAGATAGCTGCGGTTTTAATAAATGGGTTATGTTATTTATCCCAATTTTTAACAACAAACTCATTTAGTTTATCGCGCATTACAATTCCGCTGGCCTCAGGGAGTCGGATTAACTTTTCAACGTGTTGAAAACTAGCTTTGTTTTTTAGCTTGCGATCCTGTAAAAAGGCATTACAGAAGTCTACTACTTCATACTTTTCCTTTTTATTTACACGTTCACGATCTCGAATTCCTATATAATCAGGATCGTCGCCAGGGGTTGTTGAGTCTTCATAATCTTGATTGATTAAGTCGTTTTCATCAAATTCTACCATAATAAATAAATTAAAATTTTACTAAAATTATAGGTTTTCAGGATCCAGTGATTACGGTTTTCCGTAAGCGTGTAATTTATTTTTTCAGAAAAAGACAAATACTGCCACAAACTGCCTTTTTTTTTACGCTTGTTCAAGAGCACTTAAATTTATCTATAAACATTAAATTTATTAAAATGCAGGGAGATGACGATTTAAGGGGACTTGCCAAGATTATGGCATTTATGAGAGCAGTAAGTATTCTAATAGTTCTAATGCATTTATACTGGTACTGTTACGGTTTTTTTCTTGAAAGAAGGTGGACTCTGCAGACGATCAATAAAATTTTACGGGGATTCGACCAAAAAGCCGATTTATTTTCGAACGTAATATACACCAAAGTTTTTGCCTTAATTTTACTTTCCTTAAGCTGTCTTGGAACTAAAGGTGTCAAGAATGAAAAAATTACATGGACAAAGATCTACAGCGCTTTAGGGATCGGTTTTGTCCTCTTCTTTTTCAATACTCCATTACTCAGGCTTTCACAGGAAACAGCAGCTTTCTTTTATATCCTTACCATGGGATTGGGTTATATCGCACTTATGATGGCCGGTGTGTGGATAAGCCGTCTTTTACGCACCAACCTGATGGAGGATGTATTTAATAATGAGAACGAGAGTTTCCAGCAGGAAACCCATCTGATGGAAAATGAATACTCCGTTAATCTTCCAACCCGATTTTACTATAAAAACAAATGGAACAATGGCTGGATAAATATTGTTAATCCGTTCCGGGCAACCATTGTGCTGGGGACTCCAGGATCGGGTAAATCCTATGCCATAATTAACAATTATATCAAACAGCAGATTGAAAAAGGGTTTTCCATGTACATCTACGATTTTAAGTTTGATGATCTTTCTACCATTGCCTACAATCATTTATTAAAGCATTATGATAAATACAAAGTGAGACCAAAATTCTACGTCATCAACTTTGACGACCCAAGAAAAAGCCATCGGTGCAACCCGCTTAACCCTGAATTCATGACCGATATCTCGGATGCCTATGAAGCGGCCTATACCATTATGCTCAACTTGAATCGAAGCTGGATACAGAAGCAGGGGGATTTTTTTGTAGAAAGTCCGATAATTCTTTTAGCAGCGATTATCTGGTTTCTCAAAATCTATGATTCCGGAAAACATTGCACGTTTCCCCATGCCATTGAGCTGCTTAATAAGAAGTACGCTGATGTGTTTACCATCCTGACTTCTTATCCAGAACTGGAAAATTATTTATCGCCTTTTATGGATGCGTGGCAGGGAGGAGCCCAGGATCAGCTGCAGGGACAGATTGCATCGGCCAAAATACCACTGTCCCGCATGATCTCCCCTAGTCTGTACTGGGTAATGACAGGTGATGATTTTTCATTGGACATCAATAATCCCAAAGAGCCTAAGATACTTTGCGTAGGGAATAATCCCGACCGCCAGAACATTTATTCTGCTGCACTGGGTTTGTACAATTCCCGGATTGTAAAGCTGATCAATAAAAAAGGGCAGTTAAAGAGTTCTGTTATTATAGATGAGCTTCCCACTATATACTTTAGGGGACTGGATAATCTAATTGCTACTGCCCGTAGTAATAAAGTAGCTGTATGTCTGGGTTTTCAGGACTTCTCCCAGTTGAACCGGGATTACGGGGACAAGGAAAGTAAAGTGATCCAAAATACAGTAGGTAATATCTTCAGCGGCCAGGTTGTGGGAGAGACCGCTAAAAACCTTTCGGAGCGCTTCGGGAAAGTGCTGCAGAAAAGGCAAAGTTTGTCCATCAACCGCAATGACACATCCACATCCATTTCTACGCAGTTGGATAGCCTGATTCCTGCTTCTAAAATCTCGACATTAACACAAGGAGTTTTTGTAGGGGCGGTATCGGATAATTTTGATGAGCGAATCGAACAGAAAATCTTCCACGCTGAAATTGTTGTGGATAATGAAAAAGTGGCTGCGGAAACCAAAGCCTATGATGAGATACCCGAAATTTTATCCTTTGTGGATAAAAATGGACAAGACAATATGAAACAGGAAATAGAGGCCAATTACCGGCAGATAAAACTCGATATTATTGATGTTATCCAAAGCGAACTGGAACGTATAAAGTCCGATCCAAATTTACAGCATTTAGTACCGAGGGATAATCGTAAAGAAGATAAATAAAACTCAAAGAGCTGTTAAAGTTATGCCGTTTCTATTTTGCAGAAGCACCGCTTTTTATTCTTTTAAATTAAAAAAGCGCGGCTTTTAAAACATACCTTTTACTTCACCTTAAATTGCGAAGGAGCTGTCAGCTTAACGTCCAGATCCGTACTTTGATCCGGCTCTTTATTTTCTAGAGTAATTGACAGCTGTATCTTCCTTTCAATGGCAGCCAATTCTCTCTTCAATTCGTTCAGCCTGCCCTCTTTAGTCCAGCTGGCTCTGACCAGTTCCTGAAGCACGGGAAGATCCTTCTGCAGTTCTGTAATTTTCTTTTCTTCCTGTTTGATATAGCCTGGAAGCTTCTCCAGTGCATTAAGAAAATTAACTGCCGCGGTTTGGGGATCTTTAGCTATTACACCATTATTGTAAGTGTACTTGATATTGCCTTCGCCCTGGACAAAAAAGCGGTTAAATTTCAAATCAATACCCTCTTTTTCTGATATTTCAGTTTTTACCAGTATGATAAAACCATACAGGGTTCCGATTTCTTGATATCTGCCGGCTGTTCGAGATAAATCGGCAAGCTGGTTCAGTTTGGTTCCCATTTGTTTACTATCGGAGTTTATAGGAAGCCCGTCAAGATTGAGCTGATTTGCAATAGTGCCGTCGGCAAGCTTCTCGATCCGCTGCTGCAAGTTTTGCCAGTCAAGGCTCATACGCTGCAAACGGGATTGGGACGAGTCCAGTGATGCCTTAATATCTTCCAATTTATATTTAGAGCTGTACTTGGAACGGTTGAACGCCTGTTTCTCGCTTTCGAGTCCAGCAACCTGCTTTTCGAGCTTTGCCTTTTCCAAAAGATCCGTATTGCCGGATAGTATGGCTACATACTCTGAGAAATTCATCCCCGATTTCTCATCCATACTGCCTTCATCAATGGTGCGTTTACCCAGGCTGTTTTTTTTGAGTTGGTCTATAAAAAGCTGTTTGTTGTAAAGCAGGTTGAATTTATAGCTGTCCAATGATTTTTCTACGGCGTAGATAATCACATCAACGCTGTTCTCTGCAAAAAACTTGGCTATTTCATTGCCTTTACGGATAGCCCTGCCATCGCGCTGGGCAAGATCACTCGGCCGCCACGGCGTATCGAGGTGATGCACGGCAACTGCTCGTTTCTGTGCATTTACACCCGTGCCGAGCATATCAGTAGAGCCGAACAATACCCGGATCCTGCCATCATTCATGCCGCTGATAAGCTCCCGGCGCTGTTTGTCATTTTTCGCTTCCTGTATAAACCTTATTTCGAGAGCTGGGATGCCGTGGTCCTGCACTAGTTTACGTTTGATTTCCGAATACACATTCCACGCATCGGGTTTATAAGTCCCTAAGTCCGAAAACACAAACTGTGTTCCTTTTTGGGCCTTAAACCTGCTGTGGTATTTGGCTATATTGGCCGCGCAGTGTGATGCTTTGTTATCAGGATGGTCATCATATTTACTGCTTACCATCCGAAGATCCAATGACATTTTACGGGCATAATCTGTGGCAATGAGCATTTTGGCTTTTTCTTCACTCTGCGATAAGGGAGCCCGGCCCAGTAAGACCGCATTGCCTGTTCTGGCGAATTCCATTAGGTTCTTAATAAAGGTTTCTTGCTGAGGTGTAGGCGGGATGTTGTAAAGGATTTCATTTTTTTCCGGGCGGTCAATACCGATATCTCTGGCAGTACGATAGTCTGTGATTTCCGAATAAAACTGCGCCAGCTCCGGCACTTTTATAAAGTAACGGAAACGTTCTTTTTGCACTATATTATTGGCTACCGAAAATTCATAGTCCGTTGTTTTTCTAGCATAAATGGCCGCCCAGGCATCAAAACAATTGATTCCTTGTTTTTCCAGAGCCTGAGGGCGCAGGTATTTGAAGAGCAGATAGAGTTCAGTGAGCGAGTTGCTTATGGTAGTGCCCGATAGAAAAGTTGCGCCCAGATCCTTTCCCGTGCGCTCCTGAATGGTACGAATGGCAAAAAGCAGGTTTATTGCTTTCTGGCTTCCTGACATATTGCCCAGGCCTGCGACCCGCTCATGACGTGTGTTAAACATCAGGTTTTTAAAACGATGACTTTCATCTACCAGTAAATGATCAATGCCCATCATCTTAAAGTCCACAATATCATCCTTGCGGTTTTCAATATCATGCTCCAGGGTCTTGAGCTTAACTTCAAGGTTTTGTTTTCGCAGAATCACACCTTTAAGCATTCCTCTTGATATTTCACTGCCTTGCGCCTCTAAGGCCGAAAGGTTGTCCTGCACAGAATCGAGCTCAGCCTGCAGTATCTGCTTCTGTATTTCAGTTGACTGAGGTATCATTCCAAACTGGTCATGGGTGAGTATTACACAGTCCCAATCGTTATTTTTAATGTCTCCAAAAATTCTTTGGCGCTTTTGCGGTGTAAAATCTTCTTTTCCAGGATATAGTATTTTTGCATGAGGATAAGCGGTCCTGTAGGTTTCTGCAATTTCATGCACATTGGCCTTAAGCCCTATAATCATGGGCTTATGCACTATTCCCAGCCGTTTCATTTCCTGCGCCGCACTACACATAATGAGCGTTTTACCAGCGCCTACTTCATGATCGCAGATCGCGCCGCCATTAAGTTTTATCATCCATACTGCGTCTTTTTGACTGGAATATAGATCTTCGATGCCTAAGGCTTTTCTGTTAAGTCCCGGGAAATCCTGATGACTGCCATCATATTTGGGGCGGACAAAGCAGTTAAAAGTGCTGTTGTACTGATCTGTCAGCTCTTCTTTAAACTCTTTATCCTGCGCATGGAGCCAATCGCTAAAAGCAGTACGGATCTCATCAATTTTGGTATTTGTCATCTGTATGGACTCCATATCACGAACTTTTATTTCCTTATCATCAATTTTAACTTTCTTAGTTATCTCTGGTGTGGTGTTGACCAGCGCGTGCTTGAGCAGTGCTATTCCATCATAGGTGCGGCTATCGGATTTGACTGCGTACTTATCGCGTATGTGTACGTTTTTATCACTGCAGTTAATATTAAAATCGTCGCTGCTCTCAGAGAAGTGAACGCGTACTTCTGTATCAAATAAATTGGAAGCGAAATCAGCATAAATACTAGTGGGAATCCAGCGCTCGCCAAGGTTAAAGTCAAGTTCTTCAAATTCGATGCGTCGAGGCTGTGCCTCTTCCAGTACTGTAAGACTTGCCTTGGATTCGGCGGTAATAGGATTACTTTCAAAATAAGATTTTACCTGCTGGGCTTTTTCCACTACATTTCCTGCTATCCACCTTTCGGCTATTTCGTACTGCTTTTCAATGGGATTATAAAAAATTTGTCCAATGAGCGCATCTTTCAAATCGTGTTCGTTCATACTACTGATCCGAGACATATAATCCAAATCCACATTGCCGTATTTGTTCAGTGATGCAGCCAGCGCTTCAGTGGGACTACCTGCTGTGAGTTCAGTAATTGAGAAACTAACGGGATGCTCGAATATATCGGCCTTATGTACCACACCGCCTATAATGCGCTCCAGATAAGGGATTTCCCTTCCTGAACTGTCGGTTTTAATTAGTTTGATATTTTCTGAGCTGTTGAGTCTGCCGTATTTTTTTACAAAAGCATCGTATAGTCTGTTAAGGTTTTCCCTTTCCTCGGTATGCCGTGTCTGCAGCTGTGCTTCTTTCTGGTAGAGATCCAGGTAAGTATCCCTGAGATTAATATATTGCTCGGTTTTTGTTTTCTGCAATGCTGGTAGCTGTAAAGGATGGAACATCATATGGATTTTGTTATCATCAGAATCTTTGAGATAACCTACCCATCCATTATCCACAGCTAGGCAGCCGTTTCGGTAAAAAGACTGCATTGTTTTGGAATAAATTGCAGGCTCTTGGATAGTGCCGTTTTGGGGAATTGTTTCAGCTGGTTTGTCTGCTGTCAATCCGGAAAACAGGTCACCGATCATGACCTGTTTGTTTTTATTACTTTTTGTGTGCTCTATTTTATAAGTATCATCTTGTTTCAAGCCACTGAATAGATCCGGTTGATTTTTATTGATGTTTCTACTTTTTTTAGTGGACTGCTTTTTAGTTTTATTAGATCCAGCCACTGTAATTGATTCTCCAAGGTCTTCAAACAAATCAAAAATGCTCAATTGTTTTTCTTCTTTTCCAACAGTAGTAATGTCTGTAGTTTCTTTTGTGAATAAGGGTTTGTTTGGTTCAGTATGCAGTAATTTCTGAGAATCAGGCTGCGGATTTTTCGAAATTGAAAGCTTGTCATTGCGCTTTTCTCTGTATAATTCTAAATCCAGATGATTTGACAGGTCTTCCAAGAGCATTCTTTTTAAGTCCTTAGCAATACCCTGCAAGCCATCCTGATGTTTATAGATGATTGCCGGCCGTCCATAGGGATCTGTGCCCAGCGCACTGCTGGTATGCACAATCCTTGAGGTGTCTTTAAACAAAGCATTTCCGGCGGTATTGTCATGAATCAGACTTTGACAAAACAGTTCTTCAGCTCTAGTCAGGTTTTTCTTTTGGACATTCTTTTGCAGTATGATCAAATCACTGCCGACTTGTGTGCCGGCATACTCAATAAACAAGTTGTTAGGCAGCCTGATGGCTGAAACTAAATTGTTATCCTCCATGAGGGCCTTTCGGATAATCTCATTTTTCGAGCTGTTCAAGACTCCTTGTGAAGTTATAAAAGCCAGTATGCCGCCATCACGGATCATATCGCTTCCCTTGAGGAAAAAGTAATTGTGTACGCTTCTTGAAGCCTGCACCCTTGCCTGGTTTTTGCTTCTCGAATAGGAAAGGTCAAAAACGGAGTTGTCTCCGAATGGGATATTGCTCGCGATCACATCATAGCTGTTTTTTTCTTTTTCGGGTATCTCTTCAAAACCTTTTATTCGAGTTGCACTATCGGGATAAAGCTGCTGTAAGATCCTGCCGGTAAGCAGATCTTTTTCATAAGCTGCAGCCTCTAATTCGTTTTTATTAGCAAAAGATTCGATAAAAGAGCCGATTCCGGCAGAGGGTTCCAGGAATTTCTTAATCTCTAGTGCGCTTTGTTGCAATGAAGATGCTATGGCATCTATGATCATAGGAGGAGTATAGAACGCAGTGAGTACAGAACTCCGCATGCTCTGCACATAACTTTGGTACTGCTTTTGATCAGCAGCGTTTTCTTTCAACAGCTCGTGAAGTTTACGGGTAAGGGGGAAAAGTTCCTGTTCTGTTTTTCTCCAATTCCCCACGTCCAGAGGGTTTTCAGCGGGGTACAAAACAAATTTAAGACCGCCAAATCCGCTGTATTGCATCATTAGCAGTCTTTCATGTGCTGAGGCTTTTCTGTTCTCTTTTTCCAGTTTAAAAGCAATTCTCAGGGCCTCAATATTACCTTGGAGATGCAGTCTTTTATTGAAGGCCATGTTCTTCTATCCAGATGGCTATGGTTCCGGTCAGCTAGGTATAGAGGTGGTCAAAGTCAGTGCTGTAGGCAAAGTCATCTGTTAATTTGTAGTTGGTAAAAACTGCTGAGCAGACATTTAGCATCTTCAGGGAAAACGGACGTAATTCCTCATCAGCCATTCTGCTGTCGAATTCATTGCAGACTACCTGAAAGATGGTATCAAACCTTGAGAAGTGCAGCCCTTCAAATAGAATTTGCTGCGCAATTTGATCGCATTGTAACGCAGGATTTCCTGCCATGAAAGCGCCTTCATAGGCATTAGCTGCCCAAGAAGAACGCTGTTCAATAAATTGAACATCGTGCGCTTTTTCTGGAAAGCTTGTATTTAATAATTCTTGAAGCCTCAGCCTGTAATAGGAGAGGTCTTTATTTTGTAGATCCATTTTACTTGATTTATATGGTTATTAAACAATTGAATTTATAGTGTCCTGCCAGCGTTTATAATAGTTCAGGAAAAAGCAAAAATCTTTTAGACAAAGTTTTTTGCTGTTGTACTAAGATATATTCACTGTTATCTCAATTTTGATAGTGTATTTATGCGGGTTATTTATTTTTTAGTTTGAATTTTTCAAATTCAAAAGAACTTTCGGCCTTATTATTAAGTGTTATATAGGCCTCAAACTTTTTACCAGCTTTACTTTGCATCGCTTTGATAAGAGGAGTTTTACCGGTGCTCACAAGACTTTCAATATCGGATATGCTGAGCTGTACACCGCATACGTTGCGGAATTGAAACCAGCTGCAGATCTCATTCGGGCACTTGACGATCTTGCTTGTGATTATTAACTGTTCCTTATTGCATTTAGGACACAAAAGGTCAGGAAGATTGATTCTTTCGAGGGAAGTTTGAAGCAGTTCGTCTGTAATAGAAACCGCATAGTTTTCCATTTCTTTTTGGAAATCCCCGGCATCAGCTTTGCTGTTTTCAATTTTTAGCAGCGCTGCTTCCCACTCAGCGGTCATCGAGACATCGGAAATCTTTTTGTCTTTTACCAGCTCGTACACCTGCAATCCTTTTTGTGTTGGGACTAGATATTTCTTTTGCCTTTCTATATAATTACGGGCAAAGAGTGTTTCTATAACAGCGGCTCTTGTAGAAGGGGTACCGATGCCTGTATTTTGTAATGCTTTGCACTCCTGCTGATCCTCAGCCTGCTTTGTGGCAGTTTCCATTGCTGATAAAAGCCCCGCCTCTATATAGAGCGTGGGTGGTAAGGTTGTTTTTTCAAGACTGATGGTATTTTTAATTTTAAATTCAGTACCCTCTTTAAGTTCCGGCAGTACCTGCATAGCTTCAGTTTCATCATCAGAAAAACTGCCTTTGACCAAACGCCAGCCTGTTTCTATAATTTTAGAGCCTTTCAGGTCAAATTCATAATGCAGAGTCTGTAATGAAACAGTGGTAATTTCTTTGATACACTCCTGTGATACTGCTTCAATTATTCTAAGGGCAATCATATTGTAAAGGGCATTTTCTTTTGAAGATAATGCAAAAGGCATTTTTTCTGTAATGAGCAGACCATGGTGGTCGGTGATACGCAGGTCGTTAACGATACTTTTATTTAAATGGCCCCATTTAACCCCGATTAAAGCCTGGTTCCACTTTCCTGTTTTCTGCATAGCTCTCAGGATGCCCGATATTTCTTCCCACATATCTTCTGGAATGTATTTACTGGCAGTGCGCGGGTAGGTAATAAATTTCTTTTCATACAGGCCCTGTGCAATGCTCAGGGTTTCTGCAGCTGAAAAGTTCAGTTTTTTATTGGCTTCTTTCTGCAGGCCTGTCAGGTCAAAGAGCAAAGGCGGCTTCTCTGTTCGTTTTTTGATTTCAATCGATGTGACAATAGCAGTATTTCCATTTCTTTCAATACATTTCAAGGCATGTTCTGCAGACTTTTTATCTACCCATTTGTTTTTTGAAAGACTTTTAAAGTCGATGAATTCCTTGGTGTGCAATAACTGCAGCTGCCAATATTTCTGTACTGAAAATTCTTTGTTTTCCAGATAGCGCTTGCATATTAAGGCCAGGGTGGGTGTCTGTACTCTTCCAAGTGAATAATTGCCTCCGCCTGCTGCAATAGAAAGTGCCTGGGAAGCATTAATGCCTATAAGCCAGTCAGCACGGCTTCTGGCTTGTGCGGCCTGATATATGCAGTCAAAATCAATTCCTGGTTTCAGGTTTTCAAAGCCCTGTTTAATAGCTTTTTGAGTAAGGGAGCTGATCCATAACCTTTCAAAGGGTATGCTGCAGTTTAGATATTGATAAATGTAACGGAATATCAATTCCCCTTCGCGTCCGGCATCGGTGGCGGCAATGATTTTTTTACTTTTTGCAATGAGCTGCCCAATTATTTTTAACTGCTTCAGCGCGCCTGCATCAGCAGAGTAGGTACTGCCTTTTTTTTCTCTGCGGGGAGTCAGTAAAAAAGGATCGGGCAGTATGGGCAGCGATTTTTTCTCAAATAAGCTGATTCCATAATCCTCCGGCATCGCCAGTTCTACTAAATGCCCAAAAGCCCATGTAACAAAATAACCGTTGCCTGTCAGGTAGCCCTCTTTTTTTTCGAGGGCTCCCAAAAGGACGGCTATTTCCCTTGCTACACTGGGTTTTTCTGCAATAACTGTTTTCATTTACGTTACATTTTACGTCCTTTGGACTTGGCCGGTGACTGGAAATCTTCCTGCTGTTCCTGCTGTTTTTTGTTATCGGCATTTGTCTGTCCTGATTTCAAAGGTTCAGTGCTATTTTTGGTGGATTCATTGGTTTTTCCTTCTGAATTGACGGCAGTCTGTGTTTTATAAGCCTCGGCAGGTTTTACCTGTTCTTTTAGTTTGTCTGGATTTTGGAAAGAAAAATCTGTTTTATTAGTTTGCTTATCGAAGGTGATGTAACCATTGTATTCTTTTCCTTTTTTATCCACTAGTCCGCTTATATAAACAGTTTGTCCATCTTTGAGTTTTTGATATTGGTCGCTATCCAGTTCTTTATCCCTGAAGATTTTAGGCGCTTCCCCAGATTGGTGCTGCCCAGTGCCTTGTGACTGTTTATTAGGCTCATTTCTGTCAAAAAGAAACTCTACAAAACGTTTGTCAGCATTGAATTGCACCGTTCCATCAAACAAGGTTCCTTTCTTGGAAACCATTCCTTCTAAATGAATCGTTTTTCCTTCCTGTAAGTTCTGTTTTTGCTCATCGCTTAGTTTTGCTCCTTTAATTTCCTCAGGAATTTTAATGAAATCGGTTTTTAGTGCGACTATCTCATTGGTTAGTCTGTCTACACTAATCAAAGAAGGCATTATCTCATCAGTTCTTGGATTAACCAAATTAACCACACGGCCCATGTTACCGCTCTGAAGAAGATTATCTTTATCTTCCTTGGTAAACTCATGCCCAAAGAAGGGATAGTTTAGGTTCGGTGCTTTTCGAATGCCGTGAATCATAGCCACAACTTCTCCTTCATCATTTGATCTAAGGGATAAACGGGCATCCATGCGCGTAACTGCAGTGCCAAGGTTAAGGGTGACAGGTACAAGTTCATTTGTTTTGTACCCTCTTAATAATGGATCCAGTAGGTTCATTTTTTGAAGTTTTTCTTTACTGAGTCCCAGATGGTTTAATGTTTCCCAATCAATCTGTTCCGGTTTGTATTTGTATTCACTTGTTTCCGGATTTGTCTGTGTTGTTTCCATACTATTTTTATTTTCGTTTTTATTATTTATTATTTCTTCGATCTTAACCTCGTGCTGCTTCAGCAGCTTTTCAAACTCAGGGGTTGGATTAATAAGTTGTTTTTCTAATTCTTTCGCTGCATCAACAGCCAGTGGTGCGGGAACTTTGAAGAACATGAAATTGGAGGGGTTTCTGAGCTGGCTGAAAAAATTAGAAAAGAAGTTTGAGAACAGATCACCCTGTCTGTCTACCCTCATAAATTGATTATGATTTTTTTTGGCAGGATCCACGGTTTCTAGATTTCCATTTTGATCCACTCCCGATACTGCCTGAATTTTCTTTTTTTCTTTATCAAATACCAGAAGGATGTCCGATAATTGTTCAGCAGATTTTATTTTATCTATTACTTCTTCGCTCATAAGGATCGGTTTTAAATTGTATCTCGAAATTAAATGCTGCCGGTACTACTGAATAGTATGCGGCTTTCTATGGCACTGTTCTTCGCTCGCTGTCGTTATGTCTTAGCCGTACGAGTGGTAAAACTATCCCTGATGAATTGGTGAACATCAGAAAGTTTATAATATATTTTACCGCTAATTGTGTAATAAGGTAGTCTGCCCGATGATCGGTATCGCTGCAGCGAGCGACCGCTTATCTTAAGCATTTGTAAAATATCCTGATTATCTAAAAGTTCTTCTCCATCAACACTTGCACGTTTTTTATCAATGTTGGTAACATGTTCAGAGAGGAGGTCAAAACGTTCGATAATCCGTTCCATCCATGATAGGAATTCAATTCGGTCTAAGTTCATGATGAATTGTTTTGCATTAATACTGTTTATGCTGCTTCATGCAGTATCATATGCAAAGTTGGGAAGACTCCAAAATTTTCACTGCCAATGCCTGCCAATGTAAAGTTGTGTTTTATGATTATTTTAACAATTTTGAAATTATTGATTTTAAAGGGCTTGAAATCTTTAGCTGGAGTAATAGGAGCTTAAAAATAGCATTTGCCAATTGCCTGCCCATTGGCACTAACTGGCTCATTATATGAAGTTAGATTTCCTTGTCCATATGTTGCTTAAGTGAAGATTTAAGCTGATCCAGAAAAATACTTTTACTCTCTGTTCTGTCTTTCATTCTGTGAAAGGCGTGGTGGACGTCACCCAACTGAATTCTGAAAAGTAACTGGAAAACCATGCTGATTTTTCGAATGCCTGCTTTTCCGTGGGAAATGCTGCCCGAAGCATGCAGGGCGTATATCAGCTCTATTAGTGCACTTTTTGAATCTGTCCAGAAAAAATCTCTGGAATTGCCATTACCCTCAGCAAAAAGTATGGTTTCATCTTTATCAGGTTCAATCTTGGACAGAAGGTACTTGTAAAGAAGTTCATTGGCGATTATTCGTGAAACCTTGTAATCGTAATAGGTTGAAAACTCTGTATCAATTTCAAATACAAAACTATTGACCCCTTCATGAAGGTCAATTTTCCCAAGACAAAAAAAATGATGGTCCCATTCTGTTCTTCCCGTACGATAGTAGCGGTAAAAATCAGTGTTGTAAAACTGCTCCTTGAATTCCTGTTTTAAAAGGTTAAGCTCATTTGAGTAATGCTTGTGATGCAACTTGCCGCTTACAACAGGACTGGATGCCTCAATTCGGAAAACTTTATTGTAAAAGATCAGCTTTCCAAGTATTTGAGGTTTAATAGTTTTAAAAAAATTAATTTCTTCATTTTCATCAGAGAATCCTTTTTCTATAACATTTTTCTTGACCGTAGAAAGCAGGTTGCGAAGCACGGTAGTCATATGGTATGATTTTTCAATGATTTGTTCAGGATCTAAGCTGAAGTCCTGTTCCGCTTTGCGGATTACCTGAAGTGCGTTCTCACATGTAGCTCTTATCATGGCAACAGAATTTAGATTTTTATGAACAAGGAAAAGCGTGGGCATTAGCCCAAGGGAGTTAAACCATCACTTTTCATTGGAGATTTTAGATTGCATTATTTTCTCAGCGAACCGCTTTGTGTTCATTCTGAAGTGTTTGCATGAGTTCCATAGCATAGTTATCTCTTGCCTGTACATAGGCAATTTTCGAAATAGCTCTGGCTCCAAGTTTTTTCTTCTCAAAGCTGGCCGATATCCCAAAATCAATCCTTGGAATCTCAAGTGCTCCAGCCCTTTTTATGGTTTGAAATAAGAGCTGTCTGTAGAGATTGAATCCTTCACCAGCAGTATAATCCATACCAATTAGTTCAGGAACATAGGCATTAATTGAATTTTTGTAGCAGAACATTATTCCTGTAAAATTCTGCTGGGGCGCTTCTTTAAGTTTTACTGTTATAAACTCCCAGTTAGGGTACCCGTTCATGTTTTCAAATACTTCCCTGGTGTAAAGAAAATTATTTATGGCAAGATTTTTCTCTTTTACGTTACAGTACAGCCTATAGGCCCGTTCCAATTCTGTATCATTAAGTTTTTCTTTAATTTCCACATCATAGAATTTTTCAAAGGATATTATATCCTTATTGAAATGTTTACGGGAGCGGGAGGAAAGCAGGCTGCCGTAATCCTGAATCGCACTGAGATTTAGATGTTCAATTACGCATGATTCCGGCATATCAATCCTAATATATCCTTGCTTTTTAATTATTTCATCCCATCGGAATCCAATTTCAAAATCTCGTAAAACAAGCATATCTGCGGAGGTGGATTCATATATATCTTCAATTTTGTTTAAAAAGATACGCATTACATTTTCGGCTAAGGGATGATCATGGTCAATATAGCAATGGGATCCCTCAGTAAATAAGGAGCCCATGCTCAGCACTTTTGAAGTCATATGAAGCGGATTGGTTTTACGGATTTCTTCAAGATGTCTTGATACTGATTCTGTGGAGAGCATATCATCTTTCCAGAGTGCTAATGTAAAGAAAGTCATGAGTACAACATTCGATTTGTCGTCGCGGGCAATAAAGTAGAAAAACTCCCAGTTCTGCGTTGGATCATTTTCATTAGAAAAAGTCTTCTCCAGATATTGCATTCCTTCCCAATCCAGTATATTCTGCCTGCCAATTGAACTGTCCCATTCTTTCTTGTCTATTTCTGTAATTGATCGAAGAATTTCAATATGTGCGGGATTTGTTTCTAATCTTTGAGCAGATTCTGAAATTTTAGTTTCCATTCGAAATGCTCTTCTAATCCGATTTTCATCAGTAGAAGTTTGTTGTAAAGCATCGTTGAAATTATTTTTAATCGCATTAGAAAGCGAGGTGATATCTTCCAGCTGATTGTGCGCAGAAATTGTGATGCGAATGCCCGTATTTTTAATTGGGACGGCTGGATAAATGCCAAGATTCAGATAGAAACCATCCGAGTAAAGACGTTTGGTGAAATTAAAAGCAGTAGCCGGTGTGCCCATAGGCAGAAAGAAAACCGGGGAGTCATTTTCGCAGACTACAGGTACGCCAGATTTAAATAACTGGCTGCCAAAGTGTAAAATTTTCTTTGCAAGTTCTGTTTGTAATGTTTCTATTTCAGGAGATAGATGGATGTCACATGATGCAATTGCCGCGCCTACTGATGCAGGTTCTAACTGGGCTGAGAAGGTAAGGGGGCCTCCAAAGTTTTTAATTTTTTCTCGCAGTTTTTCATCACTGGTAAAAAACGTTGCGCCGCTTGCCCCAAATGTTTTACTCAGCGTGCTTACAATAGCTACGTTCCCGGGGAGATGACCTATGGCGTCAAAAATGAAACCAGTGCCGTTTTTACCTTTCCAGCTCATACCGTGCACGTCATCGAAATAAAAGTAGAGCTGTGGGTATTTCTCAGCAATAGCAAGAAGTTCTTTTACAGGTGCAAAATCACCAAACATCGAATACACCCCGTCAGCCATATACCAAATTTTACCTGCTATATCTCGAAGCTGCCGTATTTTATCTTCCAGCATTTCCAGGTTGTTGTGGCGTATCATTTCAACTGGAATTCCCCGCAGTTTAAGCAGCTGGCAGGCATTCTGCACACTCCAGTGCACCTGATGGTCCAGTATTACGGCATCTTCATCTCTAATAATTGTTGGTATTACTGCCATATGCCCCAGCGTACTGTTTTTGGTTATGATAGGCTCAATGCCGTACATTTTTTCTATTTTACTTTCAAGTTCGGCATATAGAGGATGTGAAAGATAGGATTTGGATAAAGGAAACTGGGTTCCATATTTATTTACTGCATTAATTGCTGCTGCCTTAAGCCTTTCATCCTGTTCTAATCCAAGATATCCTGTGGTTCCAAAATGAAGCAGTTCGCTGCCTTTAATTTTTATGGTCCTTCCATTAAGAAAATCACCTTCTGCATAAAGGTGCAGAATCCCCTCTTTTTTTGCATCTGAAAATACTAGGTCTACTGTATCTATGAAATTGTTATGCTTAATTCTTGCCATTTGTTTGTTTTTTATAAGTTTTTAAATGCGTTTTTTTAAATATCTGAAAAACAGTCATCTAAAATTCTTTATAAAAATTGAAAGTATTTTTATTTATTGAATTTTTACTCCCAATATGTCAAGTTTTATTCCCGATTTATCAACGAATTTCGCTTTTTTGCAAGAAATACTCCATAATTAACAACACATGTGTTTCTAAATGTTTATATTTTTGTTAAATTACGCCTCCTTATTTAAAACCCCATACAGATGAGTACAGATTATGAATGTTTTGAGAATCAAAATGCAAAGTTTTGGATTGACGGTGGAATTTTATTTTTTGTATATAAACCAAATACTGTAATTGATTTAGATGTTGCTATGCGTGTTGTGGCAGATAGGATTTTACTACAAAATGAGAGATATTTTCCGGTGTTCTGTGATATAAGGGGAATTACTTCTACACATAAAGCAGGCAGAGACTATCTTGCCAGATCAGGTTCTGTATTTACAAAAGCTGTAGCACTTATTGTTAATGAGCATCTTTCCATGACTATGAGTACCTTTTATCTGGAAATCAGCAGACCTTCAGTGCCTACGCAGATATTTTCTCTTGAACAAGAAGCATTAGATTACCTCAAAGAATTTCTCTAGTTATATATGTTTATTAAAAAAAAATGAAAAGACCTCATAACCGCCAGCGAATGATCTTTATGCATAAGATGTTATTGGAGATGGCACGCGGAAATTTCAATAACCAAATTCCTCTTAGTACTTACGATGATGAAATAGAGACCCTGGTGGTGCTTGTAAATATGGTAGCGGAAGAACTCAAGGAATCTGTTTTTCATTCTGGGTTTGTCAATCCTCATGTTTCATATAAAATGATAACCCCTGCAACTTTTATTTTAGATGACAAGCATTGCATAAAAAATGTTAATCAGGGCGCTTTGGAAATACTGGGTTATGATTCAAAGCAAATGCTGGCCAGACCGATTCAGGATTTCCTAAAGAATGACTTTAGTGAGATGTCCGATAAAGAAAGAAAAGAGCTTGAAACAAATCTTTTCGCAGGTGAGATTATTACACTTCATTTTATTACCCATAAAAAACTGATTGTCAGTGCTGAGTGTACTGTATCCAGATTAGCACAAGACAGGTGTACAATATTGAGCTTTGTAGCACCATTTCTAAAATTTGCAGAAAATAATGAGGAACCATTTGAGTTAAAATTTTCCGAACATCTCGCTTTCCGGAAAGCAGATGCTCGTCTTATGCAGAAGGTGTACGATTATATATTGGCAAATCTCAGCGAGCCTTTGCCTTCAGTAAAGGTACTGGCAAGGCACTTCGGTACAAATGATTTTAAGCTAAAGGACGGATTCAGACATTTTTTCCACACAAGTATTCATCAGTTTTATACCGAGCAGAGACTTAAAAGTGCCTATCTTATGATTGAACAGACTGAAATATCTTTAAAAAATATTTCTTTTTTGAATGGATTCAACAACTATCCGCACTTTTCCAGGTCTTTTAAAAAGAGGTTTGGATGTTCTCCCAAAGAGCTCACCCGGAATCAGGGGAGCGATCTATTTATCACTAAATAACTTTAATCCTTTTTCGACAACTTTTGCTCCCGATAATACAAGTGTTATGAGTTTTGAATTCAGAATTTTACAGTGTTGAATTCAAATAGACACTATTATGAAACTTAATATAAATAATGAAATTAAGAAATATGCGGTAGAAGTTATCTGTCTTCTTTATATACTTCTCTTTATATATGCGGCTGTAAGCAAATTTTTGGATTTTGAGAATTTTCAGGTACAAATAGGGCAGTCTCCTTTGTTAAGTGTATATGCTTCCTGGCTATCGTGGATGGTACCAGTAATGGAATTAATTACGGCATCAGCATTATTAGTTCCAAAATTTCGTTTTGTAGCTCTGTATGCATCTTTGAGCCTTATGGTTATGTTCAGTGCTTATATTTTTATTATGTTGAATTACAGTGATTTTGTGCCATGCTCCTGCGGAGGAATTCTAGAGAAAATGAGTTGGAATGTTCATCTCATTTTTAATGTAATATTTGTATTTCTCGCTATTTTAGCAATTTTACTTTCAGAGAACAAAATAAGCAAATATGAAGGAAATTTAAATACTCTTCGATCCTTAAAAGGAATTTTGGGTGTTAATATTTTTAGCACTTTAATAATTATAATTTTATTTATTTCTTCCGAGAGAATTATGCATAAGAATAATCCTTTCTTAAGACGTTATCCACAACATCCAATACTTTTTAGTAAGAATATAGATTTAAAATTTAATTCTTATTATTTTGCAGGGACTGCTGAAAATAAGTTATATCTTGGAAATTATACAGATCCGCTGCATATTATTGAAATGGACTCCAATTTAGAGAATCAAAAGGTTTTTAAAATATCTTTTGATCAGAAAAATATACCTTTTACGATGGTTACAATTAAGATTAGAGGAAAATATTTTTATCTGATTGATGGTACGGTACCGAAGATTTTTAGAGGCAGAATAAAAGATTGGAAAGTAACAGAAGAGATAGAAGGCATGCCCTTCTTCACATTAGCAGAACCTACTGACAGTACTCAGTTTATTGTTAGAACTAATAACGGCAGAAATTCCTCAAATTTGATTGGACTTTTTGATTCGAAGGCTTCTCCAAAAGTAAAATATAATAGCAAGCTTTTACAGCAGCAGATTGACGGTGTTTTTGATACTGATGGGATTTTGCTCTTTGCCGTTGATCTGAAAAAAGTAGTCTATATATATTATTATAGAAATGAAATTGTTTCTGCCGATCAAAATTTAAATATGCTCCAGAAAAGCCATACGATAGATTCCATTTCTAAGGCGCGTGTTAGGGTTGCTTATCTTAAGCATTACAGCGAGAGGACTATGTCAGCTCCTCCACTAATGGTAAATGCACACGCAGGAGTTTCGGGTAATCTTCTTTTCATACATTCAAAAATAAAAGGGCAGCTAGAAGATAATAAATTATGGGATGAAGCTTTTATAATTGATGTATACGATTTACACAAACAGATTTATCTTTTTAGTTTTCCAATATATTCAATTGAAGATAAAAAACTCCAGTCTTTTCTAGTAACAAAAACACATTTATATGCCATAATTGGAAATCAATTGGCAGGTTACGAATTAAGAAATATTTTAAAAAAGCAAATTAACTCATTGGAAAACAAATCTGATAGATAAAATATACTTACCGGTAGTTTCAGGAAAGAAGATCGAAAACCTGTAAAAAAAAGTAGATCAAAGTTTTTAATTTAATACTTATTAATTATGAAAAAGTTTTTTAAAAACATGGTTCCTGCCGCTGTAGTGGCGCTGGGAATCTCAGGTGCATTTTTTACCACGTCAATGCAAAGTGTTTCAAAAAGCGCGGCGCCAAGATTAGGATATACTCTTAATGCATCCGGTGCTTGTGATGTTGAAGTTAACTGTAACACAACACCAAATCCAATCTGTCGTCTTAATGGTGATTCAGGACCTCAGGCATTTGGTAAAAATGCTGCTGGAAATTGTAATCAGATTGTTTATAAACCAATGTAATTTGTTTTAGAGGAACACTGCAGTTTTTCATCAAAGCTGCAGTGTTTTTATTGTATTTTTATACTGTTACATAGTCCCATTTTTAATCCAGAAAACAGACTGATTGTCTTTTAGATAATAGGCAAACCAATCCTGAATTCGGTTCGTTAGATCTATCTGCGCTTCCTGACCTAGAATGGCGTGTCCTTCATTTGCGTATCGCAGCATAATATTTTTCTTTCCAAGACGACGCATTGCCAGATAGTATTCCATGCTTTGATGAGGATCTACCTGCTCATCTTGTTTTCCTGTCCATAGCAATAAAGGGATATCTAATTTTTCAATATAGGATAAAGGTGAATTTTTCTGGTATTGTGAAGGAAGATCAAAGGGAGTTCCTCCCATTACCCATTGTTCTTCTTGAAATCTATACATGTCAGGCTTTCCAGAGGATTGACCCAATGTGAGAAAAAAACTTGTCAAATCCATAATTCCACCGCTTGCTATGGCAGTTTGGAATAAATTTGTATTGGAAGCAATAAAAGCGGTTTCATATCCGCCAAAAGAATGTCCAATAAGACCTACTTTTTCGGAATTTATAATTCCCTTATCTATTACTTTTTTAGTTGCAGCTGTTACACAATCTAAAGCTGATATTCCAGGATTCTGAAACTCATGGATGATATCTGGCAGAAGTACAAAATAACCGTTTAAAGTTGCAACTGTAGCATTAAAACCTGTTTCGTTATACTGACTAGGAATAGTATAGCGGTGAAGATAACGATGCTGCAGCTCATAAATGGAAACAATCATCGGATATTTTACTTTTGGATCATAATTTGCTGGATATAATAAAACTCCTTTCAAAGCTGTTCCTTTTGAATTTTGATATCGAATCAGTTCAGAAGTTCCCCAAAAAAACTTTTTCTGCTGTGGATTACTTTGGTAGATTAAATCTTCCTGCAGCTTATTTTTGTTTACCATTATGGCAGGAGAATAATCAAAATTTTGTTCTCGATAAAACATATTTTTTTTCTTTCCTGCGTAAGACAATTCGTCTATGTAGGCATTTTTATACACTATAGATTCTAGTGAAATGTTGTTTTTCCATATGAAATAACCTGTTTTACCTTCTTCCCCTTCACCACGTAGTATTAATTCTTTATCTAAATTGTAGTTGCTAATTTTAAGCCCGTCATAGATAGTCTGCAGCGATCTTATTTCAGGCACAGCGGCGATCCGGTATATTATTTTTGATTCTCTTCCACGGGTAAGTCTTTCTGAACTGCTTCCATCTGGACTAAGGGACCAAATATCATACTGATCGTAAAGCAGGATTTTTTTATCATTCATACTCCATCCTGGATTGCCGCAGACAGATTGTGGCTCTAATAACTGCTCTTTCGCTGTAAACTTCACTCCAATCGAACCGGTGAGATTGCAATGGGTTTTCTGCGTTATGTCATACACCCACCAATTATTATCTTTAAAATAGGCAATATAGTTTCCCTGAGGAGAAGGAACCACGTGTGTGTAGTGTGCTGATTGTTTTTTTAAAAGCAGTTTTTTTTCCATTGTCTGAAGATCTACAAGGTAATAATCTCTTGGTCCGTCCATTTCAAATTGGGGTTCATACTGCTTTGGGTTCGATAAAAGCGCATAACGCTGATCTGCCGATAAAATAATTTTAGGCAGTTCGGCTGTAGTAAGAGCATAAACTTTTTGAGAAAGGGGAGCCCAAACGGCAATTTTATTACTCTCACTGAATTGTCCATTCATAAGTTCATCAGTGTAAACCCATTTATCATTTCCATTCCAAATTTCAACTAAGTAGTCTGGTTCATTTTTAATGCTTGTATTTTTGTACTTTACAGAAAAAAGAACCCTTTTGAGATCATTGGAAATGGTAAGTTTTAAATTAGAATCGGCTGGAATTAATGCTTCTTTTAAAGCGTTTGGGAAAACCGAGTGATTCAAATTAAATATTTTTTTAGTTTCCAGATTGTAATAAAAGAGAGAACCGGCAATCTTCTGGTCTGCCTTACTAATAAACGCAACTGACTTTCCCTGTTTTTGCCAGGTGAAATTTTCGTAACTGTCTTTTCCATGAAATGACAGCCAATGTTCCTTATCTATTGATTTGAGATTTATATGCAAGATTGAATATTCATTATTTTTTGAAACGCAGCAGATAAGATTTTCCTGATCAGGACTTAACGAAAATTTGTATACATCTGCAATTACTTTTAAAACGTTACCCTCGGGGGCTTGAATTATTAATTTATCTTTCAATTCAGGGGAATGATTCAGAATAAGCAGATAATCTTTAATTTTTGAATACTCGTATGTGATAGCATCCTTTATAATTTGATGCTTTCCCGTCTTTGGATTTAAGATATTAAGCCCGGAAGAGTTTAGGCATACAAAAATATTATTTTGAGTAAAGACAGAATTTTTTCCATTTGGGATTAGGTATGTTTTATCTTGGTAGCTGTCCCGTACAAATAGCGTATCAATATTGTCTGTGTAGCTTTGTGTGAGTCTGTAACTTATATACTGCTCATTTGGTGATACCTTTTCAAGGTGCATTTCACTCCAAAGTTTGTAATCGGAAGGTGTCAAATTTCTTTTTTGCACCACCTGCCCCCAAAGGGGACAGGCTACTAATGGCAAAATAAATAATAAAACTAAAAATAAAACTGCATTTGGAACCGAAGCTTTTAAATGCAGGCAACAGCTGTTGGAAGTACTAAATAGTAACATGATTTTTGGAATTAATATCCTGGATTTTGTGGACGCAGGTTAGGATTTGTACTTAATTCATTCTGTGGAATTGGAAATAAACGGTCTGTACTGTTCCATCCATTTTTTGAAGGCATTAGTACATTATCCAGTTGACCAGAGCGTTTAAGGTCAAAGAAACGATGTCCAAGTTCTGTGAAAAATTCCCATCTTCTTTCTTGAAGAATCGCTTGAAGAATTTCCTCTTTAGACAATGCTATAGTATCACTTAAACCTGCTCTGTGACGTATTATATTCAAGTCTTGTTTTGCACCGTTGTAATCACCTAATTGGGCTCTTGCTTCTGCTCGGATTAAATATTGCTCCGCAAGGCGAAAAATAATAGAATATTCTTTGGATACCGGTGTGAAATTCTGTTCCTTATATTTGAAGGAATGGTACCATACACCATTATTATTTGTAACAGTTTTTATCCACTTTGATCTTCGAAGATCCTGCATTGAGAAAGAATTAATTAAAATGTTATTTAATGCTACCATTGGAGGTGGACCGGAAAGAAAAATAAAAAGATCTCCTTCTTGTGAATTCTGCCCGTCAGCGTTTGCTTGTAACTGCCATATAGTTTCTTGAGATCCGATTAGAAATACCTGATCCAGATCTGCCGTCAAAATATAAAGCTGGGACTGGTTCAAAATTGAAGAAGCTTCCTGCTCGGCCCCTTGATAATCTCCGCTGTACAAATATATTCTTGACAGTAATGCCTTGGCAGTGTAACGGTTCGGGCGGACTCTCTGCTCACTGTTGTAATTTTCTTGTAGCATATCGGCAGCATTTTTTACGTCAGTAATAATATCTTGATACACTTCATTATCGGGCATCCTTGTCACTATACTGTTCTTTCTGTAATCGGTTTCTTTAATATAAGGAATATCTCCATAGAGATTTAAGAGATAAAAATGTATCAAGCCGCGTATAAACAGCGCTTCACCCTGCAGTTGTTTTTTCTGTGTACTGGAAAGATGGGTACTCTGATTTACACCTTCAATGATTGAATTAACGGCATATATCTGATTATAACCTGAATTCCAGTATTCTGCTATATCAGGTGTTGAGGGAAGGATTATATTTTTAAAAAATACGACGCTAGGGTTGGAAGCAGGCCCATAGGGTTCCAGCTCATCGGCATAATTTCCGAGTTCATTAGAAAGTCCTGAGTTGGTTCCAGTAAGCATTCCCTTATCTCTTATCTTAGCATATACATCAGTAAGTGCTGCATCAGCTGTAGCAAAATCTTCAAATACTGTTTGACTGGTCAGCTGCGATTTAGGCAAATCGACATCGACAAATGAGTCACAGGAATTCATTACTAAAAGCGTTAACATAACAAATAATGATTTATGCTGTCTGAATTGTATAAATATTGGTTTCATCGTATTTAAGTTAAAATGTTAATTGAATTCCGGCAGTTATAACTTTAAGAGGAGGAAGGTATCCATAGCTTGAAAATTCAGGATCACCATCCTGATAATTGGTGAAAGTCAGCAGGTTCTGACCCTGTACAAAAATCTTACATTGAATATCTTTAATATTTACAGGTGCATCATAGGTAATGGAAATGTTTTTAAGGCGGATAAACGAAGCATCAGCAATGGAGGCATCACTGCGAGAATAAAAATAATTTGCATTTACTGCATCACTGTTATATCCCGTTGTATGAATTTGATAGGTACTGTTATCTCCCGGCTGCGACCAGCTGTCGGCAATTCTGCTTTGCTGATTGGACATTAGTCCAGAGTATCCCATTGGATATAAGTAATTTTTCTGTTTCACAAACTGAAAAAGAAAATCAAGTTTCCATTGTTTATAACTCAGCTGATTTTGAATACCGCCAAAGTATTCAGGATTAAGATCAACAGCTTTCTGCTGGTCATCTGGAAAAGATATATTTCCGTCTTTATTGAAATCTTCAAATTCATAAATGCCGGTCTGAGAATTAATTCCTTTATACTCGTACAGAAGTTTTATATTCAGGGGCTGCCCAATTCTGTACTGCTGACTATAGGTAGATTCTTCCAATCCAGGAAATCGCAGCAGTTTGTTTTTTGCAAATGTCAGATTACAGTTTGTACTCCATTTAAATTTTCCAGCAGTGAAATTTATAGTGCGAAGTGTGAGTTCAAGTCCTCTATTTTCTACAGTAGCATCAAGATTGGACTGCAAACTACTGAAACCTGTAGTGCCGGGCAGTGGAATGCCTATTAGTTGGTTTGAGGATCTATTGCGATACCAGGCGGCTGTTAGAAAAATACGGTCCTTTAAAAAACCAATTTCTAACCCTATTTCAAGTTTTTTATTGGTTTCCCAGCCAAAATCGGGATTGTATAATCTTGAGGGCTCAAGCCCCGACGTTCCATAATATTTTACACCGGTTATCGAATATGTGTTTAAGAATTGATAATCACCGATTTGATCGCTGCCCGTTGTTCCATAGCTGGCTCTTAATTTTCCAAAACTTATCCATGAACTGTTCTCTAGGAACTTTTCTTTTGAAAACAGCCATGCTGTTCCCAGAGCCCCAAAAGCAGCAAATTGATTTCCTGAACCAAATCGGCTTGATCCGTCCCGTCTTGCGGTAATATTGACAATGTAACGCTGAAGCAGATTATAGTTTAATCTTCCGAAAAAAGCCTGATATTTGTATTGTGTCTTATCATCAAGCAGTACAGCAGTAAAATTTGAAGAAGCCAGATTATAGATAAGGCTGTTGGAGCTAAATCCGTCCCCAGACTGATATAATGTCTGTGTCGTTTGATTTTGAAAAGTGGATCCCAAAAGGACGCTGATTTTGCTGCTTCTAAAATCTTTTTCCCAATTTATCTGCGGCTCCGCAATCCATGAAAAGCGGTCAGTGTTATTGACATAGATCGAAGAAATTTCGCTTGTTAGATTATATGCAGGATTATAGACAGATGAAGGCGCTGTTCTTGTCTCCAGAGTGCCTAATGAAGTATATCCAAAACTACTTTTTAGAGTAAGCCCTGAGAATAGTTCATAGGAGAGAACAGAATTTGCAACAAGATCTTTTGTGTTTGATTTAAACTCAGCATTAAGATTTCGAAGGGGATTATCCCAGGTGCCATCTTCCCAATTAAGATTTCCCTGTGTATCAAAAAGTTCTGGGGCATTAGGAGGAAGCGATCTGGCGTCGTAAGTAAAATCAAATGCGGGCTGGTCGTTATTCTGGATATTATATCCTACGGAGAAAGTAATCTTGAACTTATTGTCCTGTGACTGATGGTTGATATTTAGGTTTACCCCGCCTTTTTTATACAGATAATCACCCGGGAAAACGGTGGACTCTGTATGATAACTGCCACCTATTAAAAATTGTGTTGTCTCAGAACCGCCCGATACAGAACCTTGTAAATTGTTTATCAGCGAAGTGCCCCCGAGGAGTTTTTTCTGCCAGTTGGTATATCTGTTTTTATCCCATGTGCCATTAATATCATAGTCCCATGCATTATAGGAAGACAGGCCGTCATTTACAAATGCCTGTCTGCGCATTTCCAAATATTGCACTGTGTTCATGAGTTTAAGAAACTTTGTCACGGTTCCCCCTCCTGTAGAAGCACTGAAATTAAATGTAGTTTTTCCAGACTTCCCTTTTTTGGTCGTAATAAGAACAACGCCATTTGCTCCTCTTGAACCATAAATTGAGGTAGCATCAGCATCTTTAAGAATTTCAATACTCTCGATATTATCGAGATTAATACTGTTTAAAGGGCTTGTAGCAGTAGGAAAGGTGGTGGAAGTTTGGCTGTATCCTATTGGATCAGAAGCAAAAGGCACCCCATCAATAATATACAACGGAGCATTAGCGTCTGTTCGAAGACTGTTCTGTCCTCGAATTTTTATATCAAAACCACCTCCGGGAACGCCAGTGGTCTGAGTAATAGAAACACCCGCCATGCGGCCCTGCATCGCAGCCAATACATTGGTTAAAGGCTGTGTCTCGATATCTTTTGAAGTTATTCGGGCAATACTTCCAGTTCGTTCGCTTTCTTTTACAGAATAGTATCCTGCATTGATCTTAACCTCTTGTAAGGTGGTTGTGTCATAGGAGAGTATGATGTTTATTATTGGACGCCCCTGTATAGGAACAATTGCTGTTTTAAAGCCGATATAAGTTACTACCAGAGTGTCATAAGGAGAGGTTGTAAGGGAGAACTGTCCACTATAATCTGAAATTACGGAGATGTTTTTTTTGTTTTTGATAGCAATAGTTACACCAGGGAGAGGGTTGGTGCCATCTGTGACAGTTCCTTCAATTTTATGTTGTTGAGGAAAAGTGAGTTTAAGATGCTCAGAAGATTTAGCGAAAAGGGATGAAAAAGAAAAACAGAGCCAGATAAAAAATAGGCAATAAAGAGCTTTCCCATCCTTGTAAAATGAAAAATAATTCATAATATTGGGATTGGTTAGTTAAATATGATTTGATTGGCTACGGTCCTCTGCTCTAGTTAGTCGCTGCTGCAGAGGGCCATTTTTTATGCACTAAGTAAACGGCTTAATGATCATAATGAAGGATTTTTTTTAATACAATGGCAATGTTAATTTTAAAAGTTCAGACTTTGTTATTCGAAACTTAAAAAAATATGAAGTTTAAGCGCTAAGAATTTAAGAGAGTTTTGGGCATAAAAAAGGCGTGGAACTCAGCTTATATCGCTCCAAGGTACTGGTATACCCGCACACGAATAAGTGAGCCCTTTAGTTTTGTGATATAATATTTCCATAGTATTTATTTTAATTGTTTTCATGGTATTTAATTTAAATTATTTCCCAAATATACAAATTTTTATTAAAAAGACACTAATAAGACA
>JASCOE010000020.1 GCA_029959285.1 Flavobacteriaceae bacterium PS02337 | reverse complement strand
CAACAACAACAACAACAACAACAACAACAACAACAACAACAACAACAACAACAACAACAACAACAACAACAACAACAACAACAACAACAACAACAACAAGAAATAGAAACAACGTGTAAATGTTTGTTATTTAAAACAAAAAAGCTAATTTTGTATGAAATAACAAACATTAGTAACATTAGTAGCATTAGCAGCATTAGCAACATTAGTAGCATTAGCAACATTCGTAACGTAAGTAATATAATATTGAAAACATGAACACGAAAAAACAAATCATATATCCTAAATATCAGGAAGTGATGGAACAAATGGGAGAAAATATTAAACTAGCAAGAAAAAGACGTAAACTAACGACAGTTCAATTATCTGAGCGTGCTGATATTGCAAGATCTACATTATATCTTATCGAACAGGGAAATGCAGGAGTAGCTATTGGTGCTTATTTTAATGTACTTCGTGCATTAGGGCTTCACGAAGATTTTCTTAAACTTGCAGCGGATGATGCTTTTGGAAGAAAGCTACAGGACTTAGAGTTATTATAATTAGAAGAAATGGCACAGAATAAATTTGATATTTATGTTTACGCACATTGGAAAGGTATGCAGGAACCTGAATTAACAGGCATACTATCTGCGCATTTTGCCAAAGGCAAGAAATCATTCAGCTTCGAATACGACAGAACTTGGATTAAATCTAAACAGCAGATGCTCCTAGATCCCGATATTCAGTTTTATTCAGGTCCACAATTCCCAAATAACAAAGAAAACTTTGGTATATTCTTGGATAGCATGCCTGATACATGGGGACGAACATTAATGAAAAGACGCGTAAACCAGCAGGCAAAAGAGAATGGAGAAAAAGCACGAACGCTTTATGATATAGATTACCTCCTAGGTGTTTACGATGAAAGCCGTATGGGAGCCCTCCGCTTTAAGACTGAGCTTGACGGGCCATTTCTTGACAATAATAATACCAGCCCTACTCCGCCTTGGTCTTCTATCCGTGAACTGCAGAACGCTGCAAAAATGCTGGAAAATGATGATGATAACAAAGAGATCCAAAAATGGCTTTCCGTATTAATGGCTCCAGGTTCTTCTCTTGGTGGAGCCAGACCAAAAGCAAATATTCTTGATGAAAATAAGGAACTCTGGATAGCAAAGTTTCCTTCAAAAAATGATACAATTGATAAGGGAGCATGGGAAATGCTGGCTTATGAACTAGCTATTAAAGCCGGCATAAATATGGCACCAAGCAAGATTGAAAAGATTGCCGGCAATTACAATACTTTTTTTACAAAGCGCTTCGATCGGGAAAAAGAAGAAAGAATACATTTTGCGTCAGCAATGACAATGACTGCTAATAGTGAGGACACAATTCGTGACAATATGCCAAGCTATCTTGACATAGCTGATTTTATTCAAAACTACGGAGTGAAAATTAATGAAAACCTGCAGCAGTTATGGCGCAGGATAGTATTCAATATTGCTGTTTCAAATACTGACGATCACCTAAGAAACCATGGTTTTATATTGACTAACGAAGGATGGATACTTTCTCCAGCTTATGATATTAATCCCTCAATAGATAAGGATGGACTGGCCTTAAATATCGATGCCCATAATAATGAGCTGGATTTTAATCTTGCAAAAAGTGTTGGAGAATATTTCCGCCTAGATGACAGACAAATGGATCAAATAATAAACGAAGTAGTTGAAGCTGTGAGCAGCTGGAAGGTCATTGCTCAAAAAAATGGAATTTCAAGATCAGAACAGGAATTAATGGCTACTGCCTTCATAGTAAAATAATACCTTCATTAACCAGCAGTACTCTTTATTTATATAACTTAGTAAATAATGTCGTGCAAATTCTATTATAATTTGGAGTCTGGTTTATTGATGGTAATATTGCTAAAAAATACGACCAGCTTAATTGTCGTGACAGTGTCACGACAATTTCCCAATCTGTAACTAGCATCATCATCCTAAGATTTTTTTCTTCGAAGTTTATTCCATATTAATTTTCTAATTCTGTAGACGGTGTCTGCACAATTTGTTTTCCGTATTCTGCCCGTTAGTTTTAAAGCGTCAAAAAATCTTATTAATAAAATATTTTCCACTAAAACAGCATTTTTATAAATTATTTTCCAATAAGAGTAAAAAACAAAAACAACTACAAAAGCTGAAATATTTACAAAGCCGTAGAAAAAGATGGTACCATTTGCCTAGGAAATTGAAAAGCAGGAAAAACAGAATTTTATTATTACCGCACATAACCTAAAATATCTATATAGATTTCTATATCTTTCTATACATAACTTCATATTCTAAGATTTTTTTTCATCGAAGTTTCTTCTGTAATCATTTTCCAATTGCCTAGACAGTATCCGCACAATTTGTTTCCGTATTCTGCTGGTTTATGTGCTAATTGAAATTAAATAAAACTGAAAATGGAAATCTGAACAAATGTTTAAAGCCTGATCAAAAAATACTCCTCCGCCTGTCAATTTATTAGTTTCGATTCATTAAAGCTAGTTTCTTTTTCATTTCGATCAGTTCCTTCTCCATCCTCTCAATTGTTTGTAAAGTTAAATTTCCCGATACATCTTCCTTATCCGCCAGTCTTTCTTTTAATCCCTGCATTTCACGGCCGATAGCCGCCTGTTCGGTTATAGCATACTCTTCGGTCTGCTTTACAGATGAGTGGCCAAGCATTTCTTTTACAACATGTATAGGCACATCATTTCCCAGGGTTACAGTACTTCCAAAAGTCCTCCTTGCTTTATGTGTATTTAAAATTACATCTAATCCACACAGGTCAGCAATTTCTTTTAGATACTCATTCATTTTCTGATTTGAGATCACAGGCAGGACAGTTCTTCTTTCTAAACAAAGTGGGTGTTCTTTGTATTTTTTCATTATTTCCAGAGCCTTTGGCAATAATGGTATATTAGTTTCCTGCCCAGTTTTTTGACGCTCTGACATAATCCATTTCTCGCCATTCAAACCTATTTTTATATTGCTTGTCTTTAATTGCAGAACATCAACATAAGCAAGACCAGTATAACATTGAAAAATAAATATATCCCGGACAGTATTAAGTCTTTCTGTTGCAAAGTTATGATTTTCAATAGTACAAAGTTCCTGCGCTGTTAAAGGCTTTTTTTTGGTTTTTGTTTTTCTGCCTTTAAAAGTTCTAAAAGGATCTTTTAGTATAATTTCCTTATCAATAGCTCTCATTACAATTTTCTTTAATTGAGAAATGTATTTTAAAGCTGTATTATTATTGCAGTTTTTGACCGTTTTCAGATAAAATTCGTAATCCTTTACAAATTCATAATTAAGGTCTTTAAACTCCATATCCTTTAAACGATATTTGAAGAACATAAATTCCCTGGCATGTTTAATAGCCACTTCAAATCGTTTATAAGTTCCTATTGCATATTCTTTTTTATCAACAAGAGCAAGCACCTCATAATTATGAAGCTCAAATTCTTCCAGCACCTTAGTCTTGGAAACATTCCTTCCGGAAATAAAATTTATTATCTTTTCAGAACTAATTGACTGCTGAGAGTAGATCAAATCATTTTTATATTGGTTGACTTGTCCTTGAAGTGTGTCAAGAAACGAATTAAGAACCTTGGCATCTTCCTTGTTTCCAACAGCACGTTCCTCCTTTTGGCTCCACCTGTTCATATCCCATAATCTCTTAATGGAAGTTTCCTTTGGAACACCATCTACTGTAATTCTCAGATAAACTGATCTAATACTTCCTTTATTTCTTGGTACTTTTAAAAAAAAAGTTAACCCAAAACTGCTTTCTAACATAATTCAAAATTTAAGTGAGTAAATATCGAATTATAACATCAATGAATCAAGTCGTTAATGCCATTTACATGTTGACTTTCAAGTACTTAAGGCCGAATCTGTGGCGCATTTTAAAAAATTTCAAATGCGCCACGAATGTGCCACAGAAACTTTGGGCATTTTTATAAATTTTGGCGGATTGAGCAAAAATAAAAAACCCTGCAAATTCTGAATTTGCAGGGGTTTAGAACATTTAATAATTAAATTTCTAAATCTAAAAGTGACCTTAGAAGGAGCGAATACGAACCTTTTAATTGAAGATCTAAAACTTTTAGCCGACTCTTTTGATTGAGTTTTGTGATGCAAAGATAAATAAAAAAGGGTGTAATCAAAATTGATTATACCTGATAGTTAAAGTTTCAATATTAAAAATTCACCGTATTGAAACTACAATATTCAAATAATAAACTAAAATTTAAAATTATGAAACATTTGCCTGATTTAAATGACTTCGCTAAAATTCTTATAGCCAAAGGCTTTGATGGTTCTTTTCAAACACAAGTAGCCTATCCTGGAAAGTTGAAAGAAAGCATTACCGAATATATGGAAGCCTGTAACAATGGTAAAGAAAGATCTACTAGAGACGGAAACTTTTTACTAACGACTTATCTACAATGGTCTGGAGATGATAATCCCCGTATTGTATGCGATTTTTGGGTAAGAAAAGAAAACGACGGTTTTGATATACAAAAAATGGAAATCACAAATAAAGACAGATATGGACAACTTTTGAAAAAATCGGAACTAAAAAACCTTTCAATAAATTCAATTCCGACATTAAAGGAAGCCATTGCTCAGGTTTCAGTATTTCCTCAACAAAAGCTTTCTTCTCACAAAAGAGGATTTAGAATGTGACAACTACAAAGTAATTAAACAGATGAAAAAATAGAGCACGAACTAGCTTTTCTCCAGAACAATGATAAAAGTAGACAAATAAAAACCAAATTTCTCTGAAGCTTTTGTCTTAGTAGCAGCAAGCATTCAAATATCTGCCACCAATGACTAAGTTTCATTGAGTTTGAAAAACCAACAATGAAAAACCTATTAAAAGAAAGCTTAGATAGCTTTTTTCTACAGTTGTGTGTTTATCGTAAAAAGATTTTTTAAAAATCAGGATAGCTAAGTGTAAATCTTATTTGAAATATGTGGCCTGAAGGATTATGGATTTTGGACAACAATCGATTTTACTAACCAGAAATACATAGAGGAAACACTATAATGTTATTGTAAAATTGGCAAAGAAGCATTAAATTTGAACATCTTACCAGAAGAATTGATAATTTAAAAGAATGAATACTATCTTGCCTCGATATAAAATAGATCTCAAAAATGATTTTGTATTCCTAAAAGAAGATGATCTGGAAAAATTCATGTTTTCGGATCTAAATGCACATAGCCATAATTATTACATACTGAGTTTTTTGTATGAGGGATCTGTTGCTCATCTTTCTGATTTCGAACATGAATTAGTTTCATCTCCCGCAGTTTTAATGCTGGACATTGACCACGTTCACACGCACCCTGATATAAGTGATTGTAAAATAGTTTCGATAGCATTCTCAACAAATTTCATTTCGGATCAACAGCAGACCTTTTTACAAAAAGTGAGTCAAGTATTTTCCAGACCATTCATCAATATTTCTTCAGAGGAACTTAATCAGCTGGATGAAATTATCAAAATTATTGCAAGGGAAAGTCTAAATGATAAAAAGGACTATGAATTACTCAAAGCATTGCTAAACGTTTTAATAGTAAAGTGCTTGAGACTTTCAGAGACATATCCTATTACGGATCAAAATAAAAATGGAATCTATAGTAATTTTAAAACGCTTTTAAAGGCAAATTTTCAAAAGCAACATCAAGTAAAATTTTATGCAGACAGGCTCAATGTTAGCACACGAATATTAACTCAATATATTAGAAGTTCCACTTTTAAAACTCCAAAACAGTTAATAGACGAACATTTGTTATTAGAAGCCAAAAGACTGCTGTATTGGTCGAATGCTTCAAGCAAGGAGATCGCCTGGCAGCTGGGATTTGAAACTGATAGCTATTTCAACAGATTCTTCAAGAAACATATCGGTAAAACCCCTAAGGAATTTCACAGAAAACATTATGAAGGAAAATAGAATAACTACTGATAAAATGAATCCATCAGTAGTTATTGATTTAGTGTTTTTATTTTTTTGTTAATAAAAACTCCATGTCATTGTAACGATCGTAAACCATACCTTGAGCAATTTCATCTGCAAAATCTTTGCCTTGTATAATTTCTACAGCCTCAAGCGCTGTATCTATTCCAGAAGTAATTCCGGCACCCGTCAAAAACTTGCCATCAGCTACAAATCGTGCCTCTTGCTTCACTTTTATTTTTTTATGTAATCGCATCTCGTCCAAAGACCAATGGTGTGTAGTTGCAGAATGCCCGTCAAGAAGCCCAGTATTTGCCAGTATAAGACCTCCAGTACAAACTGACATTGTAATTTGGGTCTTTTCATTTTGTTTTACAATCCAATCCATCATATTTTTGTCTTTTGAGATAGTTCTAACGATCTCCGGAGAGGTTCCTGGAATTATCAGGATATCAGATTGAGGTGCATCGTAAATGGTATACTGCGACACCAAATTTACCGTCCCTCCATCCATAATTATCTGCTTTTTATTAGTAGCTGATACTGTGTAAATTTTGTATTTGCCTGTCATATTATTGGCCTTAACAAAAACATCAATCGGACCACCTGTGTCCACTATCTCTACTCCATCATACACTAATACTCCAATATTGATCTTGCGATCTTTTGGAATATTGAATTGGCTATTTTGTGCATTAACATCTAATGAGCAAAAGAAAAACGAAAGAATTACCAAGGTAATTTGTATTATTTTCATGAGAAATTTTAATTTAAATAATAATTTGAATCGCTATATCTTATGCCGGCTAAGCTATTTTTGCGACGTGACAAAAGTAGCTTAGTGTCAATCTATAAAAATTACACTTTTGGTATCTTTAATTGTACTTTGATGTTTTGTTGTGATACATAAAAACTAAAAACATAGAAATAAAAATTCAGGATAACTACAAAATTGAGTTGTATATTCAACGTTTGATTAAACAAGCTTTTAATAAGTAGACATAAAATGGAAGATTATGTTTATGGACACCCGCCATTTAATTAGTTGCATGGCGGGTTTTTTCCTTTTTGTTATGAGGCAGCCCAAATATGTTTAGAAGAATCCTGCAGCTACCAAGAACGGCACTTTTGGTTATATCAGCTCAGCATTTTTAAATTCGTTATTTCTTTACAAAATTACAGGCATTAATAATCTTGATTTAATTCCTCGTCAGGGAAAGATCCTATAAAAATAATTACCAATTAGAATGGCAAGGTTCTGACAAAACAGCCTCCAGAGTCAGATGACTTTGGAGGCTTTAGTTTTTTGCGCTATATGACAGTAATTGTTTATGAATTCAAGCTCGCAATGCATTTGGAATTTGCTAAAAACCTTCAGCGGCAATCACAACAACTCCTGTAGATCTTCCCTAATATCCTTTACAGGTCTTAAGGTGAATGCTGCGCCTACGAACATAATTCACACTACTCAGTGGTAAACCTCAATGACTACAAGGATGTGTAAAAAAATGATCTAGAAAAAATTATTTCACTTAAGGATCAATTCGGCAATTAAAGTTTCTAATCTAAATTTTTTAAACGTACTACATTGCTTCCTAATCGTAAATATTATCACAGATGTGCTGCTTCAAAAGTTAAATTTCTGTTTTAAAAAAAAAACAAAAACTAAAACAAAGCATTGATTTTCAACTACATAATACCAAAAATAATAGATATAAAAAAACGTAGAGATAAAAATTCAGGATAACTACAAAATTGAATTATAATCTTTCACAATAAAATATTTCTAATATTTTATCAAGGTTAAGCCAGTGTAAAGTTATGACAAACAAAGATTTATAAAATGTATCAATTATTCCTTGAACATACGATTATTAAAATAAAGAAGATCCGTTACGTGCAATTAAATCCTCCGATAAAATACGTAATGAACTCAATTGTAATTGACAATTTTTCCAAGCTGAAATTATCTCTTTTTTATTTACCAGCTTTTCTTATTTCTGCCATTTTAAGTTTACTGTATATAGAGGATTCACTTCGTGCTGAGTCATACATAAAAATTCAGCAGGATTACTTTTTTCTACTAAATTCAATTCTTTCGAGATATCCCAGTATACAATACAATCTTACTGAAACTGGCAATGCATTAGTCGTGTTTTCGTTTTTAAGCATTTTTATTTTATACGCACCAAAACTATGGGAGTCTTTAGCCTCCGCACTTCTTATATCCTGTATGTTTTCAAGTTTTCTGAAAAAAATCTTCGCAGTGCCAAGGCCCGCTGCTGTATTTAACAATGATAGTTTTATAATCATCGGTAAAACCTTGTCGGGCAATAACAGCGTGCCTTCGGGTCATTCAATAACAGTTTTTACAGCACTCACTCTCTTATTATTTGCATTTATGCCCCGCAAGCTTAAACTTAAAATAATATGGAGCTCTTTTATTGTAATTACAGGCCTGATCCTTGTTTTTACAAGAGTTGGCGTTGGAGCTCATTACCCTATAGATGTCATCATAGGCAGTATTATCGGATATGTTTCGGCATTGCTTGGTATATTTATAAGCAAAAAATACAATCTCTGGAAATGGATAAATGAAAAAAAATATTATCCTTTTTTCATAACAGCCTCTCTAGTCTGTTCTTTAGTATTGATAAATAAAATTATTAATGAAAATTTTATCATATATTATTTATCTTTACTAACCTTGACATTCTCTCTAATTAAAATTGTTGCCGTATATGCTAAAAAGTAATTTATCAACCGCGCAATTTGCCTTTATAATGAGCTTTGTAAATTTTTTAATCTTTCACTATCCTTTCTTCAGCTTTGTATTGAATAATCTTGATTATGCGAGTTTTAACGGCATCATAATAATTCTCAGCTTAGTACTATTAATGCTGGTTTTAAATTTTTTAGTTTTTTATTTCCTGCTTTTTCTCTCCCGCTATACAGGTAAACTGCTGCTTTTACTATTTTTTATAATCAATGCCGCTGCTGTTTATTTTATTAATACATACAGTATAATTATAGATGAAAGCATGGTTGGCAACATAATGAACACTAATCCTGTAGAATCAAGCAGTTTCTTTTCAATAAAATTAGTTTTATACATAATTGTAATGGGCATTATTCCGGGCATATTGATTTTTAAAATAAAAATCATAAATGAACCATTTAAAAAATTTATAACGCTATGCACTTCTGCCCTTATCCTGGTTTTGATACTGGTTTTTGTTAATTCCGGTAACTGGTTGTGGATTGACAAAAATTCAAAAAAACTGGGAGGATTGGCAATGCCATGGTCTTATAGTGTCAACACATCGCTTTTTTACATTCACCAGTACAAGAAAAATCAGAAAGAAATATTATTACCAGATGCTGTTATTAAGGACAACAAAAAATCCATTGTGGTTTTAGTAATAGGTGAATCTGCAAGAAGTGAGAACTTTTCTTTATACGGCTATAAGAAAAAAACCAATCCGCTGCTTTCGAAAACAGAGAATTTATACCACTTTAAGGCTGTTTCTTCTGCAACTTACACCACCGCAGGCGTAAAAGCAATTCTTGACTATAAAAAGACTGATGAACTTTATGAAATATTACCTAACTACTTATTTAGAAATAATATAGAAGTTATCTGGAGAACAACAAACTGGGGAGAGCCTCCTCTCCATATAAAAAATTATCAGAACAGGGAATTTTTAAGTCGGTCATGTGAAGGAGCAGACTGCAGTTACGACGGGATTCTCCTTACTCGCTTTAAAGATCAGGTACTTGCCAGTAAAAAGGATAAAATTCTCTTTGTATTGCATACCAGTACCAGCCACGGACCTACCTACAGCAAGAAATATCCTGCGCAATTTCAAAATTTCAGCCCAGTGTGCAGCAGCGTTGAATTGGGAAACTGCTCTAAGACTGAATTACTAAACGCCTATGATAACACCATAGTTTATACTGATTACATCCTCAAGACTGTTATTGATAATTTAAAAGAATTAAAAGACTATAACAGTACAATGATTTTTGTTTCAGATCACGGTGAATCACTGGGAGAAAAAAATCTTTATATGCACGGTCTTCCAATAAGTATTGCACCAAAAGAGCAGTATGAAATCCCGTTTATTGTATGGGTATCAGAAAATTCAAAAAAGATTAAGCCAAATAAAACACTTTCACAAAATCATGTTTTTCACAGTGTTTTAAATTTTCTAAATATTGAAAGTCCTATTTATAATGAAAAATTGAACATTTTTGAATAGCAGTTTTTAATAAATAAATTATGTAATTAATTATGAATGCAACAGCTTTTATTAACCGGCTCAGCAACAGGTCGAGACTTATTATTTCTTCAGCTGCAGGAGGAATTACTGCTATTATTATCGGAAGTGGTACAAACAAAGCTTCTGTACATCTAATGGCAGTCTGGCTGGCATTTTCCTTGACCCATTTATTTTTTGCGTGGTTCACCATCCTGACCTGCAGGGTGGATGAACTCAGAATAAGCGCTAAAAAACAGGATTCGGGACGCACGGTATTATCGGTATTTATGCTTTTAACAACATCCGTAAGTCTTATGGGAATCTTGCTGCTCTATCTATCTGCCGGGCAAAAAACTGGAACGGAATTAATTACGCATACTGTCATGACTTTATCCTCGGTGGGCACTGCCTGGTCGGTAGTACATACAACGTTTGCATTCAAATATGCTAACCTTCATTATTCATACGATGGTCTTGATTTTCCCGGAGAAAAAGAACCGGACTATTTAGATTTTGTTTACTTTTCTTTTGTAATCGGCACAACATTTCAGGTTTCTGATGTTTCAATTCTTAATCGAAAGATTAGACGAACTGCCTTATTACACGGGGTTTTGTCATTTCTGTTTAATACAACCATACTCGCATTAGGAATAAACATTATTTCCAGCATGGCACAAAAATAATGTGCTGCACTTCTAAAATTTAGTAATCACAATTATTTTCAGTAAAAATAATCTCATTTATTAGTTAAAAAAAAAAGAAACTGCTAAAATTCAGATTTAATTCAAAATTGGAATGTAAACTTACATGTTTTTCAAAAAACATATTACAAGAGTTTAGATAAAATGAAAGCAAAAAGAGCTTTAGTTTATGTCCTTATATCTTAAATTTATATTAGTAAAAATCTGTTATCAATTCGTAATTAATTTTAATGAAAATTCTAATAATAGAGGATGAGCAGGAAATAGCTCAAAGCATATCGAGTTATTTTAAAGACAACGGTGTCACATGTGAGACCGTGTACAATTACGCTCAAGCGGTACAGAAAATTGACAACTATGATTATGACTGTATACTTTTAGACCTAACCCTTCCTGATGGGAATGGATTTGATATATTAAAAGAACTTAGAAATAAAGATAAAACAGACGGTGTGATCATAATTTCGGCTAAAGAAACACTTGAAACAAGGATTGAAGGATTCAGCCTTGGGGCTGATGATTATCTTACTAAACCGTTTCATCTTTCAGAACTGCTGGTAAGAATGCAGGCTCTTGTAAGACGCAGAAACTTTAAGGGAAGCAACAGTATTGTTTTTAAAGAAATCCGAATTGAAATTTTCACAAAAACTGTAATGGTTAATGAACTGAGAGTAGATTTGACACGAAAAGAACTCAACCTTCTTTTGTTTCTGATAGGAAACAACAACAAGGTGCTTTCAAAAGCCGCAATTGCAGAGCACCTCTCAGGAGATATGGCCGATATGCTTGACAGCCATGATTTTATATATGCACATATTAAAAACCTCAAAAAAAAACTGGCCAAGGCTGGTTCTGGCGACTACATTAGAACAGTTTACGGCGAAGGATATAAATGGGAAAAATGAATAAAAAAAAACTGCTTCATAAAACTACACGTGATTTTCTTGCCCTGGCTGTAGTCATTCTGATCATCTGTGCTCCAATATTCTACTTTGTAAGTCAATGGCTATATGTTTACGAAACAGAAGAAGTGCTGGTGCAGCATAAAAATGCTTTTGTAAAGCAAAGCACCAAGAATTTCACGGCAGAGGATATAAAGACATGGAACAGATTCAATCTGCATTTTACCATACTTCCGGATATGGGAGTTACAAAGGACTCGATCGTCGGTACTATGCAGGAAGATTCAGCAGTTGATGAAAAAGAACCTTTTCGCATTATTTATGCACCTGTCGAAATTGCAGGTAAAAGATACACCTACACCGAAAAAATACATCTTTTGGAAATGGAACGTATGGTTTACAGCATAGCAGCCATGTTTACTTTTATAATTATAATACTCTTTATTGGAATTGTCTGGCTTTCAAAAAAAACGGCTTCTAAACGCTGGAAACCCTTCTACAATACTTTGGATCAGATTCATGAATTTGAAATAGATAAAAATAAACCGCCACATTTTGTAGAGACAGACATTGATGAATTTGACCGTCTAAATAAAAGCCTTGAAACTCTAATTGAGAAAAACACGGCTATTTATAAGGGCCAGCGAGAATTTGTTGAAAATGCGGCACATGAACTTCAGACCCCTCTGGCGCTATTCCAAAATAAAATTGACACACTTTTCCAGATGCAACTCAATAAAGAACAGACTCATGTGCTGGGGGCTTTGAGCAGAGATGTTGCTAAACTAAACAGACTCAATAAAAACCTATTGCTGTTGTCTAAAATTGAACATGAAATCTACTTGGAGAAAAACACCATTTTAATTAATGAACACATTGACAAACATTTGGATTTTTTCAATGAACAGGCAGAATTGAAAGAAATTTTAATAAATGTGCAGATTTCTGAACAATTGAAAATCATCGGAAATCCCGTTCTGACAGAAATATTAATTAATAACCTTGTTCTTAATGCTGTGCGTCATAATCATGATGGCGGTAGTATTATTATCCGAACAATGAGTAGCGAACTGCTTATTTTAAATACAGGGGTAAATATCCCTCTTCCTATTGAAAAATTATTTAACCGCTTTGTTAAAAGCGGAGCATCATCAAATGGTAATGGCCTAGGACTGGCAATAATAAAAAAAATCACGGAATTAAATGGCTGGAAAATCTCTTACTCTTACAATAATAATATTCATTGTTTCAGTGTTCGTTTCTGAGAGTTCTGCATTAACCCATTTTTTACATATTTTCATATGAATTATTGATAAATACGTCATAAAAAAAACCTGAAGAATAATTCTTCAATAATAATAATTCTTAACAAAAACCAAAAATTCAGATTTAATACAATATTGAGATGTAAACTTTGCTCTGTAATTATTGAGTTTATGAGTAAGTTATCGTTAAAAACTGGCAGATATGCATTGCCGGTTCATTTTATAATCTGGTTTTTAATTCTTTCACAGGTTCTTAGAATTATATTTTTTATCTGGCAGTATGATGAAGTTTCATGGAATATTATTGATATTTTAAGAACCCTACTCACAGGTCTGTTTTTTGATGCCGGCACAATAGTTTTTATATCCCTTCCCGGACTTATTTATTATACTCTGATACCTGAAAAATGGGTAGGTTCAATTCTGGATAAGATAATAGTTATCTTTTTTACCTCTTTAAATATTTTTATTCTTGTATTCACATTTTTCGCAGAGCTCACATTCTGGGACGAATTTAAAACCCGTTTCAATTTTATAGCTGTCGACTATCTTATTTATACACACGAAGTCGTAGCTAATATACAGCAGTCATATCCATTGCCAATCTTAATATCTGGAGTTTTAATTATTTCTTTATTTTTCCTGTTTATTTTTCACAAAAGAGATGCTTTTAGTCAAACATTTAATAGTCCTGCTGATTTAAGGATAAAGTTTGCTGTACTTGGAATATGCGTATCCTTAGCACTATTCTTTGGATCTTTTATATTCAATTATCAGGCTGAATGGTCTTCCAACAGATATAACTCTGAAATATCAAAATCGGGTATTTATTCATTTTTTGCTGCTTTTCGTAACAATCAGATGAAATACCCAGACTTTTATACAAGTATTGACAACGATACAGCATTTCGAATTGTCAAAAACAAACTAAAGGATCCTTCAACCACTTTTACCACAACAGGCTATTCCATTCATAGAAGCATTAAGGACAGCCAGTCTGCGCTGGATCGCAAAAATGTTGTATTTATACTTATTGAGAGCTTCAGCGGAAGCTTTTTAAAAGAGTTTGGCAATAAGGAAAATATCACACCTTTTATGGATAGTCTGGCGCAGAAAAGTATATTTTTCAATGATATGTACGCTACAGGCACAAGAACCGTCAGAGGTATGGAGGCCGTAACACTCTGCATTCCTCCTACTCCGGGACAGTCAATCGTTAAACGGCCAGAGAATCAAAACCTCTACACTGTCAGCAACGTATTTAAATCAAAAGCATATGACTCTAATTTTTTCTATGGGGGTGACGGTTATTTTGACAATATGAATTCCTACTTCGGAGGAAATGGTTTTACAATTTATGACCGAGGCAGGGGAAGTGTCCTGAGCGACAAGATTAAGACAGTCCGCCATAACATTACGGATAAAGAGGTTACATTTGAAAATGCATGGGGAATCTGTGATGAGGATATTTTCAATAAAATGCTAACTGTTGCCGATAAGCAGTTTAAAGAAGGAAAGCCTTTCTTTAACTTCGTTATGACTACATCTAATCACAGGCCTTTTACTTATCCGTCAGGAAAAATAGATATCCCCTCGGGTACAAGTCGTGAGGGAGCTGTTAAGTATACTGATTATGCACTTAAGCAGTTATTCACAAAAGCGCGCACAAAACCATGGTTTAAAAATACAGTTTTTGTAGTTATTGCAGACCATTGTGCCAGCAGTGCCGGAAAAGATGAAATTGATGTTGCAAACTATCATATTCCAGCCTTTATAGTTAATATGCCTTCACAGTACAATCAAAAAATTACAAAACAATGTTCACAGATTGACCTCTGGCCTACATTATTTTCTCTTTTTCAATGGCATTATGAATCAGGATTTTTTGGAAAGGACGTTCTTGATGCTGAATTTGAACAGCGTGCCTTCCTTGGAACATACAGAAAGCTTGTCTTAATGAAAAAGGAGAAAGTAATGATCCTTTCCGACCAGAAAAAACAAGCATTCTATAATTGGAACAAAGCAGATAACAGTCTTACTCCTGTGCCAATGGATAAATCCTTTCTAGAGGAAACAATTGCCTGGTATCAGACTGCTGATTATCTATTTACCCACAAACTTTTAAAATAATAATGACATATATACATTTCATCATCAACCCTGTTTCAGGCGGAGGCAGGCATAATTTATCAGCTTTTTTTATAGAACAATTTTTTCCTCCTGAAAAATATAAAATCAAAATTGATTACACTTTAAACAAAAAGCATGCTATAGCACTTACCCAAAAAGCAGCAGAAAAAAAACCGGATATTATCGTGGCATGCGGTGGTGACGGTACCATTAATGAGGTAGCGTCCTGCCTTCTTGGAACTAATATTAAACTGGGGATCATTCCTGTAGGCTCTGGAAACGGACTGGCTTCACATTTGAACATACCCAGGGATTTTAATAAGTCTATCGAGATTATAAAAAACGGAAAAACGTTATTGATAGACTCCGGAAAAATTAACCAGCACTACTTTTTCAGCAATACCGGGATTGGAATTGATGCAATGATAATTAAGAAATATCAACATTCTGCAGGCAGAAAATTGTACTCCTACATAAAAGCAGCAATCACTTCAAGTTTCCATTACAAAGTTCAGCCAACCGTAATTTCTTTTGATGATAAAATAATAAATGTCAGACCATTTATGGTCTTTATTTCCAATTCAAATCAAATGGGCTATAACATGAGCCTGACACCAAGTGCATTATTAACTGACGGCTATCTCGATTTGATTATAATTCCCGAACTATCCTTTACAGATAAAATAAGGCTTGGTATTCATGTCTTGGAAGGTTCAACTGAAAAGTTTAAAAAAGCGGAGCATTATAAGGTTCAGAAGCTGCGCATTGAAATGCCCATGAAAATCTTTACCGATGCTCAGATTGATGGGGAACACTATAATTTAAAAACCAATAACTGCATAATATCAATAGTACCGGGAGCAATAAAAGTCCTGGTATAAAACCTAGTTTCGCATTATCAGATTTTCCTTAAAGGAATGTTATTTATAAAAAGCTTTTCTATTATAAAACTGCCAAAAAAGTCAAATTTAGCTTGAAGACCGTATCATTCAATAACTGGACTTTGTACAGTTCAAGCAATATGGCCAAGACAGAAAAAATGGCTGTATATATAATCATGTCCAGATAAAACAGGAATCCGATTTTTTTCCTCGTTTCTGTTGATTCCATAAAATTAATTGCATACTTTTATAAGGTGAAATATCTGAACTACATACTAATAATCTATCTGTTAGGCCTGCAGTGTTTTACCTGTGACGATCGGCAGCCGCAAGTTGAATCTTCGTCTTGCCTTGGAATTACACAACAGTTCAATTTTAGCAAGAATGTTACTGTACACAATGGGAAAAATGATTTGTGCTTAGCCCTTTGCTGCTCCTGTTGCGGTATGCATGCTGTTGCTAAGTTCGATACCAAGACTTTTGAATTCCTTATTTACTTTCATGAAATTTTACCTCAGGCTTCTCATTACCAATCACTCTTAACGTCAAGCTTCTTTGAAAGCATTTGGCAGCCTCCTCAAATCAATTCGTAATGTTACTTATTTTGGCAACTCTACTATTGGTGGAATATATCCTTAGATAGTACATACTATTAATTTTGCCCAAACAAAGTGACAAAAAAGGTTGTAAACCGAAAAATATACCGTATCGTATAAACTTACTGCATCTAAAAAAGCACACTGACCCTTATTTATTATTTAAAATTATTTTATCACTGCTATTTATAATATCTTTTTTGTAGCAAGCATAGCAATACAGGATTTCTAATGATACAATAGTATTTGTAAGGATATAATTATTCATACACTATTATTTTATCAAACTGGTTAAGCAATGAAAAAATCTTTTGACTTACTAAAACAAAGGTATCGTAATTTGCCGTACTGGCAGCACATCCAAAAGCATAGCTTAATTGCAGCTTGACACCTGACTATGACACAAAGACTTTTAAGGGATTTGGCGTGAATAAAAACCTGCTTTACTTTGTTTGTTCAGTACCACATTGCCAAGATTTGACTACGGCTAAATTGATAAAAAAAAGAGCCATAAAGTCTAGAGAACTACTATGTCAAAAATGGAAAATTTAAAAACATTAATAAAAATATAACAAATTGGAACTACTTTCACAAGTTTTAGGATATGCTTTTTTACCTGTTATCACTATAATGGCTGGTGGCGCTATAGGTCTTTATAAAAATCCGGGAAGTGCATTTCGCAGCTCTATACTGCATTTTGCTGCCGGTGTTGTTTTCTCGGTGGTTTCCGTAGAACTTTTACCTGATATCATCAAGAACCACCTGCCTATTGAGGTTGGCCTTGGTTTTAGCATGGGTATAATTTTAATGCTTTTTGTAAAATATTTTACTGAAAGAAGCCCAAAAAATGAAAATGCAGAAAATGACAATAGTTTTGGTGTACCCTATGGTTTGATAAGTGCTTTAATTATTGATTTGATTATTGACGGTCTTCTTATTGGTATTGGATTTTCTGCCGGCAAGAAAGAAGGAATACTGCTTTCCATAGCACTGGGATTGGAAACCTTTTCTTTAGGGCTGGCAGTTGTGATAGCATGCCGAAAAAGCAAAATGTCAAAGTCAGAAAACTTTTTGATATTGGCAGGACTTGGGCTGACCTTTTTTATTGGGGCGCTCTTAGGCATCTCATTACTTTCTCATTTGTCTCAGGAGATATTGGAATTATTGCTTTCATTCGGCTTGGCAGCGTTATTATTTCTTGTAACGGAAGAACTTTTAACCGAGGCGCATGAAGAAAAGGAATCACCTATTCAGACTGCCTGTTTTTTTGTTGGCTTTTTACTGTTTTTAATATTGGGAATGATTACTTAGGCGAACAAGAGAAATCTGTGGGTTGCTGACCTTAGCAACATCTATTAGCTAAAATTAACCTTCGTTAACTTGACTCTTTGGCAATTGCAAAATCTATATAAAGGAAAAAGCTTCCAAACAGCGCCCGTTTAACGAATCAGCTTGAGTTTGCTACAAAAAGAGTTATTACCATTTTACTGTTCGAACTTTATGATTTACCAGAAACCATTTCATGCTGCCGGACAGCAGGTTATTTTTCACCAATAGATTATTGATAAGCATTATGGTACATGAATTATTTACACAAGAAACAGTATGTTAAAGAGACCTTCAGGAAAGCTCAGTGCAGTCATTAATAAAGATTTCACAAAAAACGAACACGGGCACCAAGAAGAATTTGAAATCTATATTGATAGCCATCCCTAATGCCCTGATATTTAATAATTAAAAACTATACAGATGAAAAAAGGAAAAAAACCGGTTTATAAAAGCCATTCTCGCTACAGCAGGAAAAAACCCTCTAAGTCAATAAAAACATTGCGGGATCTATTGATCTTTTTAGCTGTCCTCACAATTATTGCGGCAATTGTGATATCGCTTATGTATTTATATCATTACTATCTTAAGAATTAGCCATAAAAATGATACGTTACAGTACACTTAATTTTCCCGATGCAAATTAGTATATCATCACTTGCTTACATTCCAATCTTAATGCTCTTAACATTTATAATTATGGCACTTCAGGAAGAATTCGAAAAACAAAGTTTATGGCTGCTTAAGTACGGGAAAGCATTTCCTTACATTATGCTGATGGTAGGCTATCTGCTGCTTATTAAGTCCGAAAAATACCCTTCGGGTTTAATTTTGAGGCAATCTCCTTATGAAAAGTTATATGAAGCGTTGTGCCTAGGATTGAGTCTTTCAGGCTGTTTACTTCGAATAATCACCATGGGTTATACACCAAAAGCATCAGTACCGGATCAAAAAGGTGTCTTTACGCCCCATCATTACACCTTTGGAGCTTACTCCATTGTACGTCATCCTTTGTATTTAGGCAATTTTATAATATGGCTGGGGATGATCATTATAACCGGAAACTTTTGGTTCATTATTTCCTTTGCACTCCTATACTTTATCTACCTTGAAAGAATTATGATGGCAAAGGAAAAGCAGCTGAAGCTAAAATTTGGTTTTAAATATTCCCGATGGGCTGATAATGTACCGGCAATCCTGCCCAATGTCTGGCTATATAAAAAACCACACTCAGCTTTTAACTGGAAAAAAGTAAGCCAGCGGGAAACCGGCCGTCTTTGCATTACTTTTTTTATATTTTTCGTTTTTGAAATTTCATGTCAGGTAATTGAACGAAAAAACAATTACAACTTTATACTACTACTGATCAGTGCAGTTTTAGGAATTATTTATACAGTGACGAATTTCAGTTTCATCACTTCCTTTATCAGAAGATTGATTGTTAAAATGAGATAGTGACACTATAAATAATAATCAATATAAAGTGCTTCAAGACTCTCATAGATTTTATGCTCTTAAAGTTCAATCCATGGCATGATCAGCTGAAAAACCAATTTTTAGGGATGAAGTCTGTAAGTCAGTTAGAATACCCAATAAGATTGCTGGACAGAGTAAAAACAGGGATCAACTTATTGCAAGCAATAATTCTTATCCCTGTTTTATTTCTATAAATACGTTGAATTCCAAGTATTATACTCACAGTTTATTTCCGGATCAGGCCAGCTATAATTTAATTACTGGAGCCAAAATAATTGTATTTTAAAAAAGAAAGTAAACGGTGCAAATTGAGAAAAACAAGTTTTGACAGCGTGATTAATATCCAGTTCTGAGAGATAATTACCAAGCATTAAAATTTTTGCACTTTTTTTTAACCTTCTAATCTAGTCCAGGCATTTATTTCTTCATAATTTTTTATGTTGATGTCCCGAAACTTATTCTCAACAATTTGGAGACAAACAAAGAGGCTGTTTTTAGATATTGTACAGCCCATCTTGACAAAAACAATCCTGGATGGAAAAAAGAAAGTATAAATCTTGCCTGCAGATTTGAATACGTGGATTGGAACGTGGGAAAATTTAAAGAAACAGGAGGCAATATTGGTGAAGATGTATGGAGTGTAATACCTGCCACTAGTTTTAGACCAACCTCTCAAACCGTCATTCGCCTAAACTATCGCTATTTAAAACAAAGAGACATTTTTTCAAATCCACCATCAATACATGATGTTTTAATTTGGGAATTTCAACATACTTCTAATAATAAAATCCTATTCTCTATTCTCTCAATTAAGGTTTGCGAAAGTCATTTTCATCGTGGCACAAAAATTGCAATAATCTCCTATAATAAACATTAAAATATCTATATTATGAATAATAGGCTAAACTGTTGGAAATGTGTGTTGGTACTTACTGGCGTTATGGGCTTTGTTTCATTTTTTTCGCAGTATTAAAAATTACAGCATTTATTAAAATTTCAAGAAAATTAATATAACCTGAACTTAAAGCCATTTCATCCGAAATGGCTTTTTATTTTATATTGCCTATCCATATTCTCGCTTTCTGTATTCTCTAATTAACTTTGCAGCCTATATCATCTGCTGCAATGTTTAATCCTTCATCTTCTGTTCAATTGTGTCCGCTATTATCAAGCGCTGAGTCCTGATGTTTTCGAACAAAAAGTGCTCGTCCTCAATTAATAAAAATTTTATATTCAGAAAAAAAACAATACCATAAATCTGGTAGGTAGCAGCCATAAAAAAGTGGTGCAGAAGGTATTTTAACCCATCAGACTAAACATACCCGAACACAGTAAGATTCAAAAAAAACAATATTTCGGCGTTTTGAATATCGCACTGTAATATATTTAAAACAATGAATATAAATTTTCCTTAATTTTATTGGAATGGTAAAAATAATTATTTACTTTTATGCCGTGAAAATAATAAGCTTTATACTAACTATCTATATGCTAAGCCTCTCGGGTATTACCTGCGCTGATACTTATATGTATAATTCTGTTTCAAAATCTGCCCATATATCACAATCCAATCATAATGACAGTAATTCACACAAAGGAGAAAAAGACTTATGTTCTCCTTTTTGCAGCTGTGCCTGCTGTGGAATTCAGGTGGTTAGTAACCTGAATGCTGCTTCATTTGATTTCCCTCTAAATATTGAAGAAATTTCTCCTAAGGTATCACAATACCAATCTATCTTAATTTCAAGCTTCACTGGAAGCATTTGGCAGCCCCCTCAGATTAATTCATAATATTATTGCTACCAAGGCAATTTCACATTTGTGATGTATTGTCGTATCATAATAGTATCAATTAATTATGCCAAAATGATAAAATCAAAAAAGAAGGCTGTACAGCCTAAAAAACCCTATGCGGTTTTGCGAACAATTATCACTGTTCTGATTTGTCTTTTACTGCTTTTGGGAGTCGGTGCAAGAATTTACCACTTCTTCACTGTACACCGTCCTTAAAAGAACAGGCAAATTCATCAGTATACTGCACTTAGATCGCAGTGCTCACCCAATTTCCATTTTTTTTTAGCAATGCCCATCTCATATGGCATGCCATTAATAATGCAGATAAAACAGGGAGAGATCATCAAAAACCGCTTTTATACATTTAATTTACAACAAGATAATGTTAGATAAAATAATTCATTTTAGTATCAATAATAAGTTTATTATTGGACTATTCACTCTGGTACTTATAGCTGTAGGGAGCTATTCGCTTTACACGCTCCCGATCGACGCATTACCGGATATTACCAACAATCAGGTACAGATTATCACCAGCTCCCCTACACTTGCCACTCAGGAGGTGGAACAATTCATCACTTATCCAATTGAGCAGTCTGTAAAATCAATTCCCAGAATGGTTGAACTTCGTTCAATCAGTCGCTTCGGACTGAGTGTCGTGACAGTGGTATTTGAGGAAAACGTTGATATCTACTGGGCACGCGCCCAAATTGCCGAAAGAATAAAAGAAGCAGAAAACACAATACCAAAAGGTGTAGGAGTTCCCGAAATGGCTCCCCTTAGTACTGGATTGGGAGAAATTTACCAATACGTGGTATTCCCTAAAAAAGGGTATGAAAACAAATTCAATGCTACTGAATTAAAGACAATTCAGGATTGGATTATCAAGCCCCAGCTTATCGGAACAAAAGGAGTTGCCGAAGTCAACACGCTGGGAGGCGTGCTTAAACAATACGAGATTGCTGTTCAGCCTGACAAGCTCAAAAGCATGAATACCACGATAACGGAAATTTTCGATGCGCTGGAAAACAACAATGAAAATACCGGAGGTGCATATATCGATAAAAAGCCTTATGCCTACTTTATCAGAGGTATCGGTATGGTTAATAATATCGATGACATTAATAAGATCGTAGTGAAAAACCAAAATGGAATTCCTATCCTTATTCGTGATGTCGCCAAGGTTCAGATTGGCGCGGGAATCCGTTATGGAGCTGTTACCAAAGATGGTAAGGGCGAAGAGGTTTCAGGGATGGTAATGATGCTGAAAGGTGAAAACAGCGGTGAGATTGTAAAGATCGTTAAAGAAAGAATGGAGCAGATCAAAAAATCACTCCCTGAAGGCGTAGAAATTGAACCTTTCATGGACAGGACTGTACTGGTAAATAAAGCCATTTCAACTGTCGAAAAAAATCTAATAGAAGGTGCCCTTATTGTAATATTCATCCTGGTACTCCTGCTGGGTAACTGGAGGGCCGGACTTGTCGTAGCTTCTGTTATTCCCCTGGCATTGTTGTTTGCAATCACGATGATGAAACTATTTGGTGTCAGCGGTAATCTGATGAGCCTTGGAGCTATAGATTTTGGTCTTATTGTAGATGGTGCCGTTATCATCGTTGAAGCTATTATTCATCGACTCCAGGTTAGCAATAAAGGCAAGCTGAATACAGCAGAAATGAACGAAGAAGTATATCAGGCCTCTTCTAAAATCAGAAGCAGCGCCGCCTTTGGGGAAATCATCATTCTTATAGTTTATCTGCCGATTCTTGCCCTTGTCGGCATTGAAGGAAAAATGTTTGGACCTATGGCACAAACGGTTTCTTTTGCGATTCTGGGTGCTTTCATACTCTCACTGACCTATGTTCCAATGATGTCTGCACTGGCTCTTAAAAAAGAGACCGGGCATAAGAAAAACATAAGTGACAAAATAATCGATTCCATTTATCGCTTCTACAGTCCTTTATTGGAAAAAGCGCTAAAAGTAAGGGCCGCCGTAATAGGCGTAGCGCTGGCTCTGTTTGTCGTTGCCCTGCTTGTTTTTAATTCACTGGGAGGTGAATTTATTCCACAGCTTGATGAGGGAGATATTGCTACACACCTTATTATCGCATCAGGAAGTTCGCTTACACAGGAAATAGAAGCCACCACAAAGGCAGAAAAAATACTGAGAGCTAAATTTCCTGAAATCAAAATGATCGTTACCAAGATTGGTAGTGCTGAGATACCGACAGATCCGATGCCGATTGAAGCGGGTGATATGATCATTACACTAAAAGATAAAAGTGAATGGACTTCAGCTGAAACCAAAGAGGAATTGATGGAAAAAATGGAAGAGGCCCTTGAGGAGATTCCGGGAGCTTCAACTGAATTTTCACAGCCAATCCAAATGCGATTCAATGAGCTTATGACCGGAGTACGAAGCGATGTTGCTATTAAAATATTTGGCGAAGATATCGACATGCTGGTTAGCAAAGGTGAAGAAGTTGTACAGCTTATAAAAGGCGTGAAAGGCGTTGCAGATGCAAAAGCAGAACGCGTTGCGGGTCTTCCGCAAATTACAATCCGCTACAATAAAGATAAATTAGCCCTTTATGGCCTAAAAATTGGCGACTTGAATAAAGTAGTTCGTATGGGATTTGCCGGTGAAGCCGCAGGCGTTGTATATGAAGGCGAAAAGCGTTTTGACATGGTCGTGAGACTGGACAACGAAAGCCGAAAGGATATTGAAAACTTACGAACACTTTTCATCACACTCCCATCAGGAAGCCAGATTCCCCTTGAGCAGATCGCAGATGTAAATTATGAAGATGGTCCTATGCAGATCTCACGTGAGAACGGAAAGAGAAGAATTGTTGTCGGTTTTAATGTCCGCGGAGGCGATGTGGAAAGTATTGTAAAGGAAATTCAGGCTAAACTTGATGCTAAATTAAAATTGCCGGACGGCTATTATACCACCTACGGAGGGTCTTTTGAGAACCTTATCGATGCCAGCAAGCGTCTTTCTATAGCAGTTCCTATTGCTCTTGGACTAATTTTGATTTTACTTTATTTTACTTTCAATTCTATCAAGCAGTCATTACTGATCTTTACAGCCATACCATTATCGGCAATTGGCGGAATTTTTGCCCTCTGGATTCGTGATATGCCCTTTAGTATATCTGCCGGAGTTGGATTTATAGCGTTATTCGGTGTAGCAGTACTTAATGGTATTGTGCTTATCGGATATTTTAACCAATTAAAAGCGGAGGGCATGCAGGATGTATATGACCGAATTAGAGAAGGAACCAAAGTCAGACTGCGTCCTGTGATCATGACAGCTGCAGTAGCATCACTGGGATTTCTTCCAATGGCCATCAGCACCAATGCTGGTGCAGAAGTGCAAAAACCGCTTGCAACTGTTGTTATTGGAGGACTTATTACTGCAACATTGCTGACACTGATAGTACTTCCCATCCTTTATCTGTATTTTGAAAAAGGTATTGGCAAGATCAAAAATCCTGGAAAAGCGGCTCTTACTGTTTTGGTTTTGGCTCTGTGTTCTATGACAGCAAGTGCCCAGGCACCTGTGCAGTCCATGAATTTGGGAACAGCCCTTGACCTTGGTTTGAAAAATAATAAAAGGATACAGGCATCCCAGCTCGATACACAGGCACAATCGCAATTGCTGCGCTCGGCGTGGGATCTTCCAAAAACCGAATTCCTTGGAACTTTCGGGAAAATCAACTCGCAGGCCAATGACAAAAACATTAGTGTAACACAGGGAATCAGCCCATTTCAGATCGGTGCTCGCAAAAAACTGCTGACAGAATACAGCAACGCAAGCCAAACAAGATTAGGTATTACTAAACAGGAAATAAAATACAGTATTCGCCAATCCTGGAACACAATGCTGTATTTTCAAAAACAAAATCGCATTCTTGAAAAACAGAATGTGATTCTGCAGAAGTTTGTAAAGTCAGCAGCTCTTAAATTCCAGACAGGGGAAACCAACTCTCTGGAAAAATCTATTGCCCTTGCCAAACAGCAGGAACTGGAACAGCGTATTAAGGAAAACAGCACACAGCTCCAGGTTGAAATCTCCAACCTGAAAACCCTTATGGATCTTGACAGCGATTTTATGGCTTCCGATACCACTTTTGTGCAAATACCGTTTGCTGTTGTCGCTGACACTGCCCTTGTGAAACAAAATCCAGGTCTTCAGCTTTCTGAGAATCAGGTAAAAATTGCCCAGGCCAATTATAAAGTTCAAAAGTCTGTGCTACTTCCTGATTTTTCAGCAGGATACTTTATACAATCCATCAGCGGAAGCCAGGATCCTTACAGCACTGCCATAGCAGATAAATCGCTGCAGTTCCAAGGCTTCTCAGTGGGAGTTTCCCTTCCTGTGTTTGCCGGAAGCGGTACCGCCAGATCAAAGGCAGCCAAAACTACCATAGAGGTCGAAAAAAAGAATTCCGAATATCTCTATGCTCAGGTAAAAACTCAATTTGAACAATTGACCAAACAGCTCCAGACCTATCAGTCATTGATTGACTTTTACCAGAACACTGCAATTGCGAATGCTAATTCAATAATCCGAAACGCAACAAAGGGATATCAAAACGGCGATATTTCGTATGTTGAATATGTTCAAAGTATAGAAACAGCTTCCACGATACAATTAAACTATAATGATGCTATCAGCAAATACAATCAGACAGTAATTGCAATTCAGTATTTAATAAATCAATAATTTAAGTTATAATGAAAAAATCAAATATAATATATGCAATAGGCGCTGCTTTAGTAATTGCAATAATCCTTTATTTTACACTTCGCAAAACAGATGCTGAGGTTCCAAAAGAAGAAGCGAAAACCGAAGAAAAGCAGGGTGCGGGAATCAAAGAAGTAGAACTAAATGAAGCTCAGTTTACAGGATCAAAAATAGAGCTTGGAGGCTTTTCCCAGAAAAATCTAAGTGATGTTATCAATGCTAACGGTTATACAAAACTGCCTCCGCAGAATCAGGCAGATGTATCTGTCTTTACAACCGGAATCGTTAAAAGTATATCTGTCATAGAAGGCCAGCACGTGAATAAAGGACAAGTTATTGCCACTATTGAAAGTCCTGAATTCTCCAAAATGCAGGAGGCCTACCTTACTTCTAAAAGCAATTTAGAGTATCTTAAACTGGAATTTGAAAGACAAAAAATCCTGAGCGCTGAGGAAGTTAACTCTAAGAAAGTATTCCAGCAGACCAAATCCAATTATGAAATTGAAAAGGCTAGATTCAGTTCTCTTCAAAGACAGTTATCAACGTTAAACATTAACCCAAATGGACCTGCAACCTCAACTGTGGCTGTAAAAGCGCCCATTTCAGGATTTATAACTGAAATTAATATCAAATTGGGAAGTAATGTTGAAGCGGGAAAACCACTTCTTGGCATTGTAGATAATTCAAAACTGCACGTTGATCTGCTGGTTTACGAAAAAGACCTCCGTAAGGTAAAACCGGGACAGGACGTAAGATTTATACTGACCAATCAGGACAATACTGAAATTAAAGGAAAAATTTTCAGTGTCGGCAAATCTTTTGAAAATGAAACTAAATCTGTTGCAGTTCACGCGGATATCATCAATGAAAAACAGCAGTTAATTCCTGGAATGTATATAAATGCTCTTATTGATATCGGGATAAAGTCCGTGAGTGCACTTCCTTTGGAAGCTATAGTTAAAGCTGACGGGCGTGAATTTATATTTGTTCTTGAAGAGGGACATAAGGAAGAAGACGCCCACGATGACAAGCAGGGGCATGCTCATGATGATGGCGACAAACACGAAGAAAGTGAAGGCAAAACCTACCACTTTCAGCGTATAGAAGTAAAAACAGGAACTTCACAACTGGGATTCATACAAGTAACGCTGCTTCAGAAAATCGATGAAGGTTCTAAAATTGTGACCAAAGGGGCCTATTATATTCAAAGCCATTTATTGAAAAGTGAAGGCGGCGGAGGTCATGACCACTAAATGATAATATTAAAACCTGAGACATTAAAGGAAATCCTGTATTGATTGGTTTGATATTCAGTATATGTACAATTTTATCATACAGGACCACGACCAAAAACCCTCTGCCCATGACGAACAAAAAAATGAGAATGAGACATACACACATTAGCTTATGGATGCCCAATGAATTGTGAAAAGGGAAATATGCAGTCTGCCAGATGAACTCATCAAAGTTAACTAGGAAAACAATGAGGGATATTAACATTAAACATGACCCAAAAAATCACCAGGGGCATAAACATTCGGTTGCTTTGTAACTTGAATTAAATGAACCACTGGCGAAAATCAATCTAAGATACCAGGTACAGCATATAATGTACCTGGTTTTTAAAGGATTGTAAAAATTTTCATAGTTGGGAATAAATTCTTAATTTAGATAGATATGGATATTAACACAGAGCTCGTTATACTTCTTAAACTCTTGGTTTCCTTAGTTTTAGGATTCTTCATAGGCTTGGACAGGGAAAGGCACGGCCATGATGCCGGAGTAAGGACCTACGCAGCGGTATCAATTGGTGCAACGCTGTTTACTTCCATTACAGTACATCTCGCATCTGACCCAGCTGCAGCATCAAGGGTGATTGCCAATATTATAACAGGGGTGGGTTTTCTCGGCGCGGGAATTATCTACCGGAACAACCACGGGGGATCTTCACATGGCCTTACAACGGCCGCTACGGTCTGGTGTACATCGGCAGTCGGAGTCGCAGTGGGGCTCAACATGTATATAATTGCCGTGGCAAGTTCTGGCGCCTTGTATTTTTTACTGTCGCTTCATCACCAGAAATGGTATATCAGGTGGAAAAAAAAGATAAAATATGACCATACAGGTCATAAGGATTTATAAATCATTTGAGATCATTGGTCCGGCCTGCGTGATAACCAATTTAACTCAAAACCTAAAAATCTGATAATATGCTAGTTAAAAACAACAAAAATTCCATACTGTTTTTTATTAAATCGATCTGGCTTGATATCGCCGCTGTCATGGCTTATGCTTTGGTAATAGGTACACTAGATCATAATACCATACTGCGGGAAATTGCAATACCTCTTCCCATAACCAGTATTATGGGTACTATTGTGGGATTACTTCTGGCTTTTCGTACCGCACAGTCATATGACCGCTGGTGGGAAGCAAGAAAAGTATGGGGAGAAATTGTCAATGATTCCCGGACACTCATTAGACAGGTCAAGCAATTTATGCCTGAATCTGAAAATGACTTAAAAGAATTTGCCCAAAGACAGGTTATCTGGTGTTTTGCCTTATCGGAAAGCCTGAGAAAAATTCCATTCTCCCAGCGTGTTGTGTCTTATCTTGAGCAGCACAATATAATGGCAAATAATGTTCCTGCCGAACTTTTGAACAGGCACGCCGACCAGCTGGCAATGATATCAAAAAATTTCAGCATAAATGACAATAAGCAGGTGCAGATCGATACTACCATTGCGCGCCTGAATGATGCTATGGGAAAATGCGAAAGGATTAAAAACACAGTGTTTCCAAAATCCTACAGCCTGCTGATTCACTTTCTGATTTACCTTCTCACCTCTATTCTTCCCTTTGGACTTGAAGACAGTTTTCCCGCACTTGAAATTGTCCTTACTCTTGTGATATTCTCAATGCTCATAGCTGTGGAAAAAACAGCCATAATTATGCAGGACCCATTTGAGAACAGTCCTACGGACATACCTATGACAGCACTCTGCGCGGTTATAGAAAACAATATAAAGGAAATCTGCAGCGATACAGCCGTACCGCCAGTTCAAATAAACTCCTACTACTACATTAACTAGTTATATGATAACCGCGCGGTATTTTGTAATACTGCAATAAAAACTATATTATGATTGAAAAGAAACAAAATACAGATACTCCAAATGGAACTCCTGCCGGAGATCCAAAAGAAAACGAAAAAGTAACGGCTGTCCAGCAGGAAGAAATGCACTCGGATGATGACGGTCACAACCACGGAGCAGAAGATACTGATTCAGGATGGAAAAGCCACTGGCAGCTTCTGCTTGCCATAGTTATACTTGTGGTAATGCTAGTACTTGAATTCGGGTTTGAGTTGGTCCCGGCCTTTCCGGCTGACCTTATAATATTTACCGCAGCATATCTCCTTGCAGGTTACAACGTTTTATATATGGCTTACAGAAAGGCCAAAAGATTCGACTTTTTTAATGAATTTTTCTTAATGAGCGTTGCCACTATCGGTGCTTTTGCCATTGGATCCTATAGCGAGGGTGTTGCAGTGATGGCATTTTATTCCATAGGGGAATGGTTTCAGGACGCAGCGGTCAACCGCGCGAAAAGAAGCATTAAGGCGCTTTTGGACATCAGGCCCGATCAAGTTGCCGTGCAGCGGGACGGCAACTTTGTGGTTGTCGATCCAAAAGAAGTAAAACCTGGTGAAATCATTCAGATAAAACCCGGTGAGAAAGTAGCCCTGGACGGCGAATTGATTTCCGAAAAGGCTTCCTTTAATACAGCAGCCCTGACTGGGGAAAGCAAGCCTGATACAAAAAATAAAGGAGAGCAGATTTACGCCGGAATGATTAATCTAAATACGGTTGCCGAAGTAAAGGTGACTTCGCTTTTTCAGGACAGCAAGCTTAGCAAAATCCTTGAAATGGTTCAGGATGCCACCTCTCGTAAATCACAGACACAGCTCTTTATAAGCAGATTTGCAAAAGTATACACACCTATTGTTTTTGTCCTTGCTGTCGCAGTCTGTTTTGCTCCTTACCTCTTTGTAGACCCTTACGAGTTTAATGTCTGGTTCTACAGGGCTTTGGTATTTCTTGTGATCAGCTGCCCTTGTGCCCTTGTGGTTTCAATACCTTTGGGTTATTTTGGCGGAATAGGACTTGCCTCCCGAAATGGTATTTTATTTAAAGGTTCAAACTTCCTTGACGTGATGACTGAAATCAATGTAGTGGTCATGGATAAAACCGGAACGCTCACCGAAGGTATCTTTAAAGTACAGGAAATCAATACAAAAGAGATAGAAAAAGATGAACTCCTTAAATATGCGGCTGCTATCGAAAGCCAGTCCACCCATCCTATCGGGCTTGCAGTTGTAGAACATGCTGGCAAAGACACTATTAAAGGCGTAAAGATTTCCAATGTAGAGGAAATTTCCGGTCATGGTCTTAAAGGGACTATTGATGGAAAAGAAGTACTTGCCGGAAATACCAAGCTGATGAAAAAATTTAACATCGAATATCCGTCTGAGGTCGATGCTATTGTCTATACTATTGTAGTGCTTGCCATTGACCAACAGTACAAGGGGCACATTACAATTGCAGATAAAATAAAGGAAGATGCCCCAAAAGCGATCAAAGATCTTCATGATTTAAAAATACAAACCGTAATGCTTTCCGGAGACAAACAGACCGTTGTGGATGAAGTTTCCAAAAATCTTGGAATAGACAATGCTTATGGGGATTTACTCCCGGAAGGAAAAGTGGAGAAAGTAACGGCACTGAAAAATGAAGGGAAGAAAATTGCCTTTGTCGGTGATGGTGTAAATGATGCTCCCGTTGTGGCTCTGGCAGATGCAGGCATAGCTATGGGAGGACTTGGTAGTGATGCCACAATTGAAACAGCAGATATCGTGATACAAAACGACCAGCCCTCTAAAATTGTTACTGCCATTAAAATTGGAAAACTAACTAAGAAAATTGTGTGGCAGAATATAATCCTTGCAATGGTGGTTAAAGTAATAGTTCTGGCATTAGGTGCCGGAGGTGTGGCTACGCTTTGGGAAGCGGTAATCGCTGATGTCGGGGTATCTCTTATAGCTATCTTAAACGCTGTCAGGATACAGCGGTTAAAAATGTAATAACAATAACCGGCGGAACATTACTGGTATTTACAAAATTAAAGCAGCTGGAAAATCATTATTATTTACGCAAAAAGATAGTATTTACATTTTATAAACAGGGAGCAGACATCATCGAATAAAGATGGCTGCTCCCTGTTTACTTTACAGTTTCTTGAGACAGCAGATTAGAAATTCCCGCTGAAATTGACTAAGATTATTAGTTTTCTTATGTTCTATCGCTCCACTTTTAATCTAACCAAAGGTTATTTTTGAATCAGCCCGGCAATTATATTGATGCTGAGAGCTAAAATGATGGTATTAAAAAAGAAGGAGAGCAATCCATGCAGCAGTGCAATCCTTCGTATATGGCGGGCTGTAATATTTACGTCTGACACCTGAAAGGTAGTTCCAAGCACAAATGAAAAATAACAAAAATCCAGATAGTCAGGAGTACTTTCATCAGGAAAATCAAGACCCCCGAATACCTGCCTGCCTTCTTTTTCCTCCCCTACTGCATAATAAAGGTGCGCATATTTAAAAGTAAAAGTGGTGTGTACTAGCCACCATGCAAATATGGCTGAGAAGATCGTCAATAAAATATGGATCGTCAGTTCGGCGCCTTTCATCTCTGCTGAAGTTTTATAAAATAAAATTATGGCAATCATGCTGACCAGTGAGGCCAGTAAAATTAAAATCATAATTAGAGATCGGCCCGAATCCTGCTTTTCAGCTATTTTGTGAAGTTCTTTAGGATGACATTTAAAAATGGTCATCCAGGATAAAAACAGAAACATACCTGAGAACGCCAGCCAGGAAGCCATCCAGTGTATAGACGCTTTTTGAAGATCTCCCAGAATAAAAAAAACGCCAATTCCTGTGCCTATTGAAATATACAGCCGTATATGGCTGTCAACTTTCGAAATCCAGTTCTTTCTTACTTTCAAAACATATTTTTTTATGATATCTAAGGTACGTGAAAATAAATAATCAAATTGATCTTTTTTTGAATCGCCAAAATAATAGGTAATAATCACTTTAACTATTGCATTTCTAATTTAATAATTTTTGTCTGCTGTATATTACAGAAAAATAGTATAGCATAAAAAAAACACTGCACGTCCGTAAATTATATAACAGACTAACCCGGTAATGCCCTAATTTTGCCCTTTACAATACGGAGTACAAAACAGCCTAAAACAATAACAGCACAGCAACAACTGAGCCTGTTATGAAGATTTTCAAAAATGAAGAAATTCGAAATTAAAAACACCGGACCCGGCCAATGGCTGGCGAACCCATAACGAGGCGCCAAAACTCACCTGCGTCTTTGAGGATAAAAAGTTTTATTTCCAAAGGACCATCACGGGGCTTTCTAATCCGGAAGGCGACCCTAAAGAAGTGCAGCTCTTAAAGCGAATGAAAAAATGGCTAAAGCAGTACCATAAGCAAAAAATAAACGGATAACCCCGGCGCATTAAAATTTTCCTAATTGAATCTGACCCCATGTTCATTAACATTTTAATATGTTGTAATCCATAATTTCAGAACTAATTTTCTAAGAACTCACTGTCACTTAAAGTTTTCATAAACGCAATAAGATTATTTTTTTCCTCTTCGGTGAGCGGAATTCGTTTACCATTATTTTTAAAAATCGGATCCAGGTTCCCAGCATCCAAAACCCCATTGTCAAAATAGTTTATAACCGATTCTAAATCAGCAAACTGTCCAAAACTTCCATAAGGAGCCGTGTATTCAATGTTTCTTAAAGTAGGAATACGAAAACTCATAAAATCAGAAGGAATGCCTGTTACCCTGCCACGCCCAGCTTCATTGGTATCCTTATTTATTGGAAATCCAATATTTCTAAAGCTCTGATCGGTAAACAATTCTCCTGCATGACAGCTGGCGCATTTTTGCTGAAAGGTTTGATAACCCTGCAGTTCGCTTGCTGTAAAAGAGACTTCATTTCGTTTTACTTTATCATATTTGCTATTGGCAGAAATTAAAGTATACTCAAACTGCGCAATACTTTTAAAGATTCTGTCTGGCGTAATGTTCTCATCTCCAAATGCTTTTTTGAACAAATCTTTGTAAACCGCATCATCTTTAATTTTACCAATAACTTCCAAAATAGACGAATCCATTTCTTCATGGGTTATAATAGGAACCAGCGGCTGATTTTCTAATTGGAGCTTACTTCCATCCCAATTGTAAAACTTCATAAAAGCTAAATTTTGAATGGATGGCGTATTACGAAGTCCGATTCTGCCTTGAATTCCGATGGCTTGTGCATGCCCGTCTGCAAAAGCATTTTCCTGAATATGACAGGTGGAGCAGGAAATGGTATTATCTGCACTAAACCTTTTTTCAGAAAAAAGTTTCTTGCCTAATTCCACACCATATTTAGTAGGCTTATTTTGACTCACAAAAGTATTCAGCTCTGGAAACCCCGATGGAATATTTAGTGAGATTTCTGGATTATCAATAGAAATCATATCAGAGTCATCATTGCTGCAAGATGCTGCCAATAATGAAAGCAATAGGATACCGATTATTTTTTTCATTATAAATGAGTTTAAAAACAGAACCGTCTAACTTGTAAAAATTCAGACGGTTTTGAAATGTAATTTTAGTTTTCTACGCTTGTAACAGAAAACATTCCCGAGATATCACTTGATCCGTTTCCTCCCAAATTATCAACAAACTTTACCATTTGTGCGGCAGTGTGAATATTTGGCGTTGCATTGTCATCCATCCCTGTTCCTGTAGACAATGTAATTGTATTTGTTTTTCCGCTTAACAATTTATCAAAATCTGCCTTAATTTTGATTTTTGGCGCCTGGCTTCCAACAACTGCATTAGCAGTAAGATTTAAGGTAATATCCCTGTAAGCATTTACGCCCTGGGTATAGTTTGGAGCAGTTCCTGCAACTGTGCTTCCGGTATGAATTGACATTGTTTTATTATCAGTATCATAAAAGCCTTCTACTTTTGTAAAACGGTAGCCGCTTCCCCATTCCCACATCATTTCTGTGTCGTTAGCTCCCGCCGCCGCATAGAAATTAGGAAATCTAACCTGATCTAAAGCATTTTGCTCTGGTTTAATCCCTAAACCAAATTTAATCTGCTTGTAAGTCCCAGAAGGTATATTACTTAAAACATAACTTAATGAAGCCGTTTTGGCCTGATCGATTACGGTCGCTCCTTTATCCAGATCATTTACGTTGTATGGAACTTCGTCTCCATTGTCTTTTACAAGACGAATGTTGCTGATTACATATTTAAGCTCCGAGAAATGATGTACTTGTCCTGTCGCAGAAGTATTTGCCGATGCTGATGTTGAAGCTGCATTACCCAGCACAATAGTGGTATTTTTGAAAGTATTATTGAATTCCAGTGTTACATTATTTGCCACAGGATTGTCATCATCACTTGAACACGATACGAATGCCAAAGAGACTATTGATAATAAAAGGTATTTTTTTAAATTTTGCATTTCTTTTGATTTAATTTTTGTAATTCTACTTACTTAATTTATGCGGGATAACCAATAATTAAATAGGCGGGGGTACAAAAATCTCAAGGTATGGCTCTAGCAGTTCCAGTTCCTTATAAATTAATACTTTATTAGAATTCATAACCTTTACAACACGAATTGTAAAATCAAAATTTGAAAGCAATGCGATGTCAATCTTTTTGCCAATACTGGTAAGCTCCAAATCGACAGGATCTGATTTTTCTAATTCTTTCTTTAGATGACATTTACCATGACACTGCATTTCTGGCTTTGCCTTGTTTACACAAAATTCCTGTTCAATATTTTTCTGATTGAGTTTAAAGTGCACAATAATCAATCCCTGCTGAAAAGAAACCAGCAGAAACAACATTGTCATTGTGAAACTAAAAACTTTTTTCATTTTTATTAGAAGTTGAATTTTAAAGACGTGAAAATATTACGTCCCATTCTGGGAATATTTCCCCAGTCGGCATAAGTGCTGTAATATTCGTTTAATAAATTCTCTGCCCCGACTTGCACAACAGTTTTTATTTTATTGATTTTGAAACTATAATTTGCAGAAATATTCCAGATTGTATAGGCTGAAGTTAAATCTTCTCCATATTCCGGGCTGTAATTAATCTGTTCAAAATCACCATTTACAGAAGTCTGTATTCCGAAATTTTTATGCATAAAATGAAGCGAAGTCTGATAACTAAGTGGACGAATAAAAGGCAGATTCCCTCCTTTATCATCCATGCCGCGTGCGTATGTAAGTGTTCCTTTCCAATGTAAATGCGGCAAAATATCATAACTTGCATTCATCGACATATTTAAAAGTGTGGCATAATCTAGTGAAGTATACCCTTTTACACCAACAGATTGATAGTTCATCGGACTTCCCATACTTAAAACTCTTCCAATGATATAATTCTCAATGTAGAAGTAATTAATTTTTCCCTGAATACTTAATCTCTCGTTTTTAAAACCTGCGCTTGCATTTCCTTCATACGAAATTTCATTTTTCAAATTCGGATTTCCGATATAATCGTAACGATCAAAACTATTGTAGATATAATATCCGTAACCTTCAGAAACCGAAGGTGCTCTGTGTCCGTAACCCGTTCCAATAGAGAAATTAAAATGATCAATATCCAGATTATAACCTGCGTGAAGACTCGGTAAAAATCTTGTTTGTTCCTGCGGTGCGCCGGGATGAAAAATCCAATTGAATTCTACGTATTTCGAGTAATTGTAATTTACCCCCAAAGAACCTCCTAAATTCACCTGACTTTTATCTGAAAGATCCCAGGAATTATTCATAGATAATCCTGCATAACGAGTCGTAACCCACGGCCAGCTGTAAGCAAACATGGTTCTATTGCTTCGATCCTGGGGATACATTCTCATTTCTGCAATCGACAAATTATCGTAAGCATTCAACTGTATTTCAGACGAATAATTATTTCTTTTTGCATTTGCTTTAGAAACCAATCCGTAAGTTGTACTCCAGCCCGGCATATCCATATGAACTAGGTTTTCAGGACGGGTCGTATCATCCATATAATGCTCAATTGCATTAAAATATATTTTTGTATCGACAACTTTTATTAATCCTTCTTCAAATAATTGTTTATAAGAAGCCGATGTAATCAGCGCGCGTGAAAGCGATAGATCCATTGGTAATGCAGGATAGCCGACATCTTTTGCCATATCAAAAATAGCATCGAGTCTTACCGCCGATAAATCACTTGTTTTATAAGCGAAACCTAATGAAGTGTTGAACTTTTTATATTGTGAATGTCTTACTAGGTCATTATTTCCATCATAATAATCGTCTGCTTTTCGATAGGAAATACTTCCATCGGCTACAAATTTTTCGCCCGAATAAGAGACATTTCCAAGATTAAAAAACTGTTTATTATTAAATTCAAATCCAGTTTGGTAGGCACCGTTCCATTTTTTAGCGAGACCAAACGGCGTGCTTTTTCTTTTTAAATCGATACTTCCCGCGACAGTTGCACCGTGAAGACTTCCTTCCTGCCCCGACTTTATATCAATTGTCGAAAGATTATTGCTTTCTACATAAGACGTTATCGGATCCATTTTATCGGTACAGGCACCAAAAACGTGCATTCCGTCAATGGTAACCGTAGAGCGTTCGCTGCTCATATTATTTAGCAGTGGTTCCCAAGCATAAGCGCCACGTTTTATGAAACTGATATTATCTGATGATGACAAAAATTCATCAACTGAAACAGCCATTTTCATTTCGGTTTCTATTTTCTTTTTGGCTGCGCTCTTTACTTGTACTTCTTCTAAATTTTTAATGCTGTCTTGATGTGCATGTGTGTTTTGAGCTGTTACTGACAATCCCAAAAAAAGTAACATTATTATATATTTCATGTTTTTAGAATAATGTATCAATATAAAGTTCACTTTTTACACCTTCAACTCCCGGCGTAAAATCTGTTGGAACTACAGTTCCTTTGATAATCAGTCCATTTTGATTCATCATAATTAAATTCAATGTCCAGTTTCCTGTCATGGTATAATTGACAACTCCGTGGTACAAACCATCATTTTGCTGCGTCAGATCCTGATTGTTTGGCGAAGAGTGATTTCCCATTGATGGTTCAGGCATTCTTGGATCTAATTTTAAAGTGTAACCGCTTACTTCTGAATAAGAAAATTGAGAAGCATCCGGAAAAGTTCCCGCTGCATTGGCTGGTTTATTATATTTATAAATACCTGCAGTTAATTTATTTTCTGAAACGGTTGGTTTTTGGGGGGCAACTAACGCAATACTATATTGTTGGTTATCTTTTCCTGTAAAAGTTGTCATGTTGAGATTTTTGTTGCTCTGTTTAGCCACAGACACATCTTTATTAATCTCATATTTCTGATTATCAGCGGTAAAACTTACATATAATTTCCAGCTGTCTGGTGTAACACTCTCACTAGTAAATACGGAATATCCAGCGAAATATTTATTGACCGCATCGTATTGAAGATTATACTGGTGCGGACAGGAAGTTTTGCTTCCATCAGCGGCAGTCATAATGGGTAAAAAAGTTACTTCCGATGTACTTATGTTCTGACTGGTCTGTGTATTAGTAATTTTTAAATGAAGCTCATTATAACCTTTATAAAAAGTACCGTTTAAAGCTTCAATACTGATTTTATAGTTACCGCTTGTAAAGGAAACGGTTTCTCTAAACTCATAATATTCAGAAACTTCAGAGCCTATTTCGGCTTCGTAATCTGTTTTATCAATTGTGCAGGAGGTAATCACACTAAATAATGCAATGACTAGAAATTTAAAAGATTTCATTGGTAATGAATGTTAGAAAACTGTTTAAAATACAGCGCAAAACGACTAGATTTAGAAAATAAAAACAAGCCAAAGTGCTGCGAAATTTGAGTATGTTTAATTGAAAATACAGTTAAAGTATATTTTCAAAACAGTAATTCGATCAACAGTTTCTGTAGTAAAAAAGATAGTATGAATAAAAACAGCTTTTTTCTATAAGCTCAATTCTTGTAATAAATTCATATATAGTAATATGAAAATACGTGACACTCTTTTGAATTATTGGATACTTACAATGAAATCAACTTTTTAAAATTGAAACTGAAATATTGATCTATACCAACCAGAGCGGAGGGTGAAAAGTAAGATTAGAAGCCTTTATAGGTTTCTTTTCAAATAAAATAAAAGTATTTTCTTTTGAATCAATAAAAGGAACAATATCAAAGTTTACTTCAGAAGCACTTTGAACATAAACAAGCTCTAATTTATCTTTTAGGCTGTCCTGCATTTTTCTTTCGTTATCAGAATATTTTTTGATACTTTTTTGCAGTTCACAACGACCATTACAGCTGTTGAATGCTAATTTACGCTGTACACAAATAGTTTTGGCTATCTCTTTCTGATTGAGTTTGAATGAAGCATATACAAACAGGCTCCCAAATGATGGGGATAAAATTAAAATAGAAAGTACTATGATGATTAATCTTTTCAACTGCTTGTTATGTATTTAAGTGGAATATAAAAAACTTATTTTTTTTTTCACTCAGATCAAATTATCTAAAGATTTGATTAAATGGATGAACCTAACATAGTTTAGACTGTATTAATAAATATAAGAAGATCAATACAAGGTATCTGATTATTTGATTTGTATAGCCTCTTACTTTGTAAAAAAAACTAAAAATTTACTAAAGACTCTCTCTCTCTCTCTCTCTCTCTCTCTCTCTCTCTCTCTCTCTCTTTGTTGGTTTTTTGATTATTTTTGTGATTTTTTTGTTTGATAAAGAGACAAGTGCAAATGGAAAATATTTTTTAGAAAATTAAGGGTCAGTCTTATGGCACAACTATTGCACTATTAAGTTAAACATAAAATATGATAAAGATGCACAATAGACTTAATTGCTGGAAATGTGTTGTAATGCTTACTGGATTAATGGGCTTTGTTACTGTTTTTTCACTATAAATTTTTAACACAGGAATAGAGTTGCAAATCCGTAGTTTGCAACTCTTATTTGTGAATGGTAAATTATTAATTTCACTTTTTAAGTTTTATTTAGATTTCCTCGGCCATAAAACCAATGCCCCTGACGGTTCTCAGCCTTTTATCATCTGCAGTAACACGAAGCTTTTTTCTAATGCTACTCATAAAAACATCAATAATACTTGTGTCGTATTCATAATCTATACCCCATACTTCCCGTATAATGTCGACTCGGGAACATACTTCCCCTTTATTCCGCACAAGATAAGCCAGCAGCAGAAATTCTTTACGTGTCAGCAGTACCTCCCTGTTGGCTTTTAACACTTTACAGCTGCTCATTTTTATAGTGATATCAGAGAGTGAATATTCCCGCTCTGATTTTTTTTGCCCTTTTTTTTCATAGACCATAATCCTTGATAGCAGTTCGCCGCGGGTAAACGGCTTTTTTATATAATCATTGGCACCGCACTCCAGACCTATAATGGTATCTTCAAGGTAGTCCTTTGCTGTGAGAAAAATTATAGGTGTATGGATATCAGATACTCGTATTGCCTGGCACACTTCCATGCCTGAAGCTGATGGCAGTATCCAGCTTAGCAGTATAACGTCATAGTTTCTTGTTGTTGCCCGAAGAACTCCTTCCTGACCGTCTTCGGCAGTATGGACAAAATGTCCTTCGTCCTCAAGCCCAAGACGCAGAAAATTTACATTTTTTGGCTGGTTATCAATTATGAGAATATTCATTATCAAGTAGTTAATTACTGGTTAGGGATTTGATGAGAATCCTATATAATAAGGTTAATTTTGAAAGTCAGATTAACTGGAAATGCAATTAATCTGCTTATATAAAAATCTAAGCGCAGCCTTTTAATTTGAATTCATTTTAATTACTACTATAATAAAATTGTACAGGCGGAAAACAGAAAACAAAATGTCCCTGCCGTACGTCAATAGAAAATTGCAGCATTAATATCATACTGTAACTTTGATCAATGCCTTGTGGGGCACCGAGAAAAAAAATGGAAAGTTTTTTTGGCTATGCTTCAGCGCTGCCTATCTGCGGGGGCTGCCATATGCAGCTAAGGTAATAAGATGAAAAGGATTCATATGAGTTTGAAGTACCTCCCTTAAATTGAAAAGTAAAATAAAAAAAAAGTTCATTTATCTCTGTAAGAGCAACAGCTCCTTTGCAGCTTGCACACTGGCAAAACGAACAGCAAACAGCTTTGTGGTTATGATCGCTGCTTTTTTGATGAGAAACCATGTCCTGCTGAACATGAACGGGACGATCAATGTCTCCACATGAAATCAACAGTAATGTCAGTAGACGTACTGCCAGTAAAATTACAAAAATAGATCTTTGATAGCTCATCATTGTAAATCTACAAAAAAACTGGATACATTAAAAGTAAATATTATTTAAAACAAAATCTTCAAGAAAGCCCAGTGGTTTGAAAAAGTATATCTGTTCATAATAATGCCACTGCAAAAAAAACGCCCCCTGCCATCAATAGACAAGGGACGTTATAAACATCTTGGGGATTATTTGTTTTTTTTGTGGTGCTCACCTTCTTGATGGTGCTCTTTCTCCTTGTGGTGCTCATCCTCGTCATGATGCTCAGGATGATTTTTTCCTGCTTCCCCTTCGTGGTGCTCAGGATGCGTGTGATGCTCCTTATGTTTGTCATGTTCCGGGTGGTCGTGTCCTTCTTTTTCCTTCGTGCTCATAATAAATAATTTTTAATTAATAATATCAATACCGTGTTTTGACCAATATTATTAGGGCTCAACGATATTCTTTACACTAAATTACCTCAATAAAATAAGTGATTACTTAGGATTACCTTAAGATTAAATGAATAACAAAATATTAAGATTTTACAGCTAAGCAATTTTCAATCTTTGGGTACTGTAAATGATTTCAAATTTCAGAAGGAACGCTCGCTGGAAAATAATTAATACCTTTAATTAAAAGTAAGAAATAAAGTTTTTGCATATTTCTACGAAATCATTGTAAAGCAATGATCGAAACGTAACGTAATTTCAATAATTTTTATATGAGAAAAACTAGTATTGTACTTCTTTTGCTGATAAATTTCACAGCCTTTTCACAAGGGTTCAAAGAAAGAGACAGCACTTTTACGGATACGGTCAAAAATATACGATTCAATTATAAACAGCTTATTATTCCAGGTGTACTAATAGGATATGGATTTTGGGGAATTGAAAGCGGACAAATAAAAAGTTTTAATTTCCAGATTCGTGATGAAATTACAGAAAACATAGACACAAAAATAACCGTTGACGATTTTTCAAGATATGTTCCCGCTGTTTCCGTTTATGCCCTTAATGCATTTGGTGTGAAAGGAAAAAATAATATCAGAGACCGCTCGGTAATTTTAGCCACTTCCACAATTTTCACCTTAGGAAGCGTTATGGCATTAAAATCCATAACCAATATTGAGCGTCCTGACGGAACAACTAATAATTCTTTCCCCTCAGGTCACGCTGCTATAGCTTTTGCGGGAGCTGAGTTTCTCTATCAGGAATATAAAGATCAATCTATATGGTATGGTGTGGCTGGCTATGCGATTGCTACCGGAACAGGATTATTTAGAATGTACAACAACAGGCATTGGCTTACCGATGTAGCAGCTGGAGCAGGAATAGGGATCTTAAGTACCAAAGCAGCATATTGGCTAAATCCATATCTGACCAGAAAAATATTTGGCAAAAAAGAACGCAATTCCACCTCCTTTCTGGCGCCTTCATACGATGGAAGGCAATTTAGAATCACATTTGTAAAATTATTTTAAAATAAGTAAAGAAAAAGTTCATCACATGAACTTAAATATTCTATTATTTGATCCTTATATGTAGGAATACCAAACATTTGGTCTTCTTTTTATTATTTAAAGTTGGTTATTCTGAGTCAGAAAACAGAATTGGGGGAAGGTTGATGTGTAATGATGTCGCATTGAAAAATGTTGACGTTATAAACTTAAATTCGGAACAGGTTTTAGTTACTAATGAATTTGGAAGGTTTTCTATCGAAGCACAGATTGGAAATAAGCTCATGTTATTTCCAATAACTATGAGTATAAAACAATCATTTTAACCCAGGGGATATAAAGAACAAGAATCTCACAATTGAGCTTATTAAGAAACCTGAAGAATTAGATGAAGTTATAATTCAAAAAATATTAAAGCACCTGTTATTTATGACAGCAGGTTTTGACGATCAGAACCTAAAGTAAATATTATAAATTTATTGCGTGTCAATCGTAATTAAACTCCCAGTCATCACCAAATGTGTCCTATCACATTGATCTTCTTTGCCTTTACTGAATTTTGTACTGCTTTTTTAAAGGGACAAAGCATATTTACCATTATTAGGGTTTAGTTGACTAGACCTTTTATCTAGTGCATTTTGCTCAGCGCGATTCGTTCTTTTTACCCCTACAGCCATTTGATTTTTGTTAGACATTTTTCTGCTCTTTATAAGTTAGTATGCCAAAAGTAAAACAATGAAAAAACAGCGATCCAAATTATGCACGATAAGAAATTATATGAGCTTTTGGTAAACCTTAAAAGAATTAAACCTTCCTGAAAAATCAGCGTACCAGAATCAATTTTAAGGCAGAACCAAAAACAACACGTGCCTGCCGCTTTTGGTCATATCCACCAAAAGAGCAGGCACACCGCTTAGAGCGCCCCGCAATTGACCGACCGGAGGAAGGAAACTCGATTGCGGGGCGGCGGGGCTATCACCCCACCACTATGGGCACAGCGTGTAAGCTTGCCAGATTCAGGAAAAATCCCCTTTGGGCGGTCATTCCTTCACGGAACAGCTTCCAAAGGATCGATGCGCCCATACTGGCAAGTGTGCTGTTGATAAACAAGTCCTGTTTTTCAAGCGCTTCAGCGAGGGAACAGCTCGGCTCATTGTTATCATGCTGCATTTGAAGTAATTCCCTAAATTCATCGGTTACCATTGGAAGACTGGGAACAGTCCTGTATAGTTTGGAATCAGGCTGTTGGATTTCCCTGATTGTAGAAAGTATCGCCTGTCCTGTATTTTCGGCGTTGCCGATGTCAAGCCAGTATAGGGATTTGGTACGCTCAAAATCGCTGTTTTCACTGCTCATCAGAAAATCTGCAATATCAAAACGTGCCTTTGCAGTATCGACACAGCTTACATACAGGTTCGCCCTGCCCCGATTGGGCAGGGATTTCCTGTTAGCGGTTGAGAACTGCTCGGTTACGGCTTTCCAAGCAGTACCGAAAAAGCGGTTGGTGCGGTTGATGAGTGCCACGGCTTTAGGAAGCCCTACCTCAGCATCTGCAAAAAGCTGTCTGCCCTGATTGGCTTTGGTCACCACATCATCATCAAAAAGATTCACCTGCAGTCCAGCATGTCCCAAAGCGATAAGGCTGTGGCTTATTCTTGCGAGTTCGGTGAGCATCCTGCTTCCCGTCCCTCCTGCCCCAATGAGATTGACCGTTATTGGATTGGTTGGATTTATCAGGTAATTGTGCGTGTAATGCATGGCGGTTTGCGTTTTCATGACAGTATGTTTTTAATTGTTAGACCATTTTTGAGCAGGGATTTTACGGGAAATGGTTTTGTGCTCCCGATCAGTTTCTGCCAGAGCTGTATGATGTTTCCTTTTACGGGACTTGTATTTCCAATGAGATGACTGAAATAGCTGTTAAAAAAATACTGCTCCCACCATTGCATGAAATCTTCCAAATGACAATCTGCCTTTATATCCACTTTTACCGTACCCATACAGACCCTGCCGTCATTATATAAATTAAAAAAGGGTGCCTGATAAAGCACTGTCTGTTCGTTTATTTCCTTGTCGGTGTCCATTGCATAAATGTACAGCGTGTTTTTAGTGGCTTTCCATAACAAGGGCGGTACAAATGTTTCACCGTTTGGAATCCCTAAACTCTCCACAAAAAATAAACTGGTCTTTTGGGCAGACGTGTACCAAATGGCAGAACCATCATGCCCGGGATTCAAATACAATACCTTTTTAGGGAGCAGTCCTGATGGCTTTAAAAATTTACAGTTGAGTTCGTCTGATGTGTCCAAAGCACTTGCAAGCTGTGCAGTTTCCCTTCGGCTTAATGGATGTGCATTTATGGGACAGCCGTTTTTATCCATGTCGTAGCCTTCCACATAAATGAATTTGTCAGCGGTATCTTTCTTATAGACTACAAAGGCTTTTACAGGATGGTATAATGTTCCAAATCTTTGGGTTAAATCTTTCATGGCATATTATTTAAAAGGGTGCATAAATCATTTAGCAGTGGAAATAATCTGTATTCAAAATCAAGAGCCGTATTGGACAGCTTGTTTTGGGCATCATAGATTTGCAGGATTGTGGGTTCTTCAATTTCTGAGCATTCATTGAATTCATCATTGATTACCCGCTGAATATTTTCATAGAGTATTCCATCGGTGTCTGCTATAAAAGAAATGTACTGCTCCGCCCTTATAATCCCTTCTTCACTTTCAAACACCTGATTGGAAGTATTTCTGAAAATAGTATCGCTGGGATATTTCTGTAGTAATCCCAATGCTTTTTTTGCAACGCTCAGGCAGTCATTTTCGAAAGAAGTATTTACTTTATAATTATTTACACGTTTCTCGAATACGTTCAAATGATAGGGATTGTATATTTTACGGTGCATAACATCCCCATAGTAAGAAGCCTTATTCAATTCTGAAATCATGCTGTTGCCCGATTGGGAATCTTCATCCTCTAAATCCTCTAAAAGCCATTCTTCCATACACTCGTAGTTATAAAAAAGATAGCTGTTGTTTTCCCTGTAATACGGAATCCCTGCAATATGGTAGAGATAGGCAAAAACAGAGAGCAGTAATTCTGCGGTTTGTTTTTCTCTGCTGTCCTGTAATAATTTATATAAAGGCAATACAGGAATATAGTACAGTGTATTGCAGGTGTTATAACAATGTTGGGTTGCCATTTTTACCGTCCCATCATCATCCTGCATTATTTTGAGTTCAATATCCTGTGCCGATTGACTAAGCTGTTTCTGAATGTCTGTGTATATCAAGAGGATATTATACGGATAGGATTTGTTTGCCACATTCCTTGTTTCAAAACCATACAGTCCTTTCAGGATAGCAAGAGAATTGAAAAAATCATTTTCCACCTCAAATTGGTCGGGTAATTTTTCGCCTTTTTCGAATAAGGGCAGAAATGAATGTCTTAAAAAACCATCGGCAGGAGTTCGAGTGGAGCAGAACTGTTCGGGTTCTTTTTTACTTCCTGCGCATCGGGCAGTCTGTCTGTGTTTTCTGCGAATTCCCCAAGCTGTCTGTATAGTCTGCATAACTTTTTATTTTTAGGCATTTTGATACTGCCTGTTATGGTTTGTGTTTTCATGCTTTATCCTTTTGTTCCGATTTGTGATACAAATTTGTACTGCACCGCATCTTCATTTATAACAGGTCCCTCTATGGATGCTGTGGTTAAAATCGGATAGGTCTGGGCATAAAAATTGAGTACCGCTTCGGGGCTGAATGACGGCGATGGGTCAGCGAGTTTAATCTCGTGCTCTTTATCCCTGAAGATAAAGATGCGCTCTAAGGTTGTAGCTGTTAACATGGCTCGTCGGTTTTAGGGTCATTGAAAAGGTCAACAGGAAACTTGTCGGAAAGTTCCGCTTTTCGGGCATGAATGATGTCCTTGTACTCAGGGTACAGGTCAGCGGGAGGCACTTTCATCCACGCTTCTTTAAACTTTCCTGCCGTTTCGAGTTCGTCTGCTTTTTTCATGGCTGATTGGTACTGTTTCTGCAATTCTGATTTTTCCTTATCCCTTTTCAGAACGTTGTCTTTTTCCATTTGGGAACTCACTTTTGCCTGTGCTTTTTCTTTGAGGAACTGTTCCATATTGGCAAAAAGCTGTGCAGTATCCTTTACAGGCTCTGCAACCGCCTGAAAAAATCCGCTGTCGAGTTCCTCTGCCGTGCCCTTTAGTAAAATAGGCGGTACTTTTTTTCGGGCATCATCTCCTATGGTATCATTGAAGAACAATACAGATACAATGAGTTTCTCTGTATCTTCTTTGGCTATGTTTATTTTCCAGTTCCCTGCTACCTGCAGGGAAAGGATTGATTTAAAAAAATTGGTTTCCATTGCTTTACTGTTTTGTTTGTTTTACCTCTAAATCACTAATCGCTACTAATTTTTCGTACAGGTCTTGCCAATAGGCTTGCCGTTTTTTATCAAACTTTTCAAAGAGTTTCTCGGTATGGGAAAAACTCCTGAAATAGTCCGCCTGTTTTATTGCTTCTGCTAAATTTAGCACCTCAATGTTTTCTCCGTTTTTATCTTCTATTTGTATCATGCTCTCAGGATTTAAAAGGACAGGCATAGACTGCCTGTCCCCTATTGATTAATTCAAAATCAAGGCATCCGAGCCTTTACTGGCAAAATCCACGCAAAGGTTAAAAGCGGACTGCGTGCGTATCTGCCCTGTACCCCCCATTAAGAGGGAAGTTAATTTGGCTTCATCGTTCTTGTAATTTCTCACATTCTGAAAATAGCCAGTCAAAGAATTGTACGCCCCAAAGACAGTCCCTTTGGTGGTTTCCATAAGCTGTGTGGGATTGCTCATGGCATATTCAAATGCACTATCCACCATATTGGTAAAGCAAGTGGAGAGTTCATCCTCCTTACCCTCTTGTATGGTTTTGAGCACTTCCTTATTGGGAACAAGGGCAGACTGTATCAGTTTTTTCACTTCATTGTCCGTGATTCGGATTTTTGTCCAATGGTTAAAAATGGATTCCATCTGAGAAGACAGCATATCGGATATCCCCATTACTTTGTGTGCCTGTTCCAATCGCTGTCTGGCATTGGAGGTATGGCGAATACGAACGGTATTGGTCTTGTTGTTCATAGCGGCATTCAGGGTATTATTGCATACAATGCGTATAGGCGTGAATGCTGCGGTTATGCTTCCGCTTCCGTCATGTGAGGTGGTCAGGAAAATATATTTCTCAATCAAATCATCGTTACCCACCCTTATATAATCGGGCAGTTTAGCTGTTATAAAAATGCGTTCCCCTTTTCCGAGCGCCCCTGCGGTTTCGTATAGGATACCGTCACCGCCAACGATGCTGTCAAAAAAAGAAAAGGCATCCCTGTTTTGTACGATTTGGTAGTCTTTGCCCACTACACCGATTACGGCATCATTATCGGTGCGCACCGTACTGTAGTAATTTGGTACTTCTATATTATTATGAACGATTTCATTATCCAAAATAATTTCGGCAGAACCAGCTGTAAACAGTTTTCGTTTTTCTACCTCATAATCCAAACCTGCGTGCTGAATTGCCTCGGCGCTTGTGGGGTAATCGGTAATGATCTGCCCCAAATTGTGCCATGCTTTTTGCTTAGTGCTGAAAAAACTGTATTTTCCCGTGTGCTCGTTATAATTTATATTGTGTGCCATGATATTATATTTTAAGTGATTGTGATAGAATTAAAAAGGTACGTCCTGTGCTTTTTTCGATTTCTTTTCCTTTACTGCTGAATTGGCCTGGGCGGTATCTTCTTTTTTGGGAAAAACCAAAATTTTAATGCTATTGGTATGAAAGGTCAGCGTTCCTACTGCCACGCCTTCGCTGTTATTGTATACACTCATGCCAATACGCCCGAAGAGCTGTACAAGGGTTCCTTTTTTAAGCCACTGTGCTGTTTTAGCATTCAGCCAATAGGAGCAATTGATATAGGTTACTACTTCCTTTACTTCGGTACTTCCTTTTGGCTTGTAATTGTCATTGATGGCAATACTGAAATTGACCACTTGTTTGTCGCTGTTCACTTCCTGAACTGATGCATCTGCTGTTAATCGTCCTGTGATTTCCATAATTTTAATTTTTAGGATTACTACTGTTTACTTTCTCTCTAGTCCTGCCCTAACAAAAATTGTTTTCAAAACGAAAAAACGGGAAAAAAGAAAGCAAGATGCCAGTGGTTTAAGGATGCACAGGTGCTATAAGTCCCGAAGGGTGGCAAGGGAAGCGCCGCCATTATGCGCACGGGGCATGCTTAAGCCACTATCTTAGCTGCCCTTTTAGTCCGTTTCGAGTGAAAGCTTTATATATACTAAGTAACTCTGATTAAAAACTTAAACAGCCTGTAGTATCTCTAATAAGTCAAATTGTATAAAAAAGATTAGCTATTTTAGCCTTTGAATATCTACAAAGATTGATAGGGATGAAATCAAGTAAATGGAATTGATGGATGTGATGATGTAGAATATGGTATTGACTGAAATTTATAAAAATGATTTATCGAACACGCAATTAAAATTACCAACCAATACAAATTATATAGAATGGAACTCAAATTTAGCCACATAGATATTTTAGTCAAAGACCTTCAAACGGCTTGTGATTATTATGAAAAAATCCTTGGGGCTGAGACCTCAAAGAAATTCATTTGGGAGAGAGATGGACTGCATGTAACCTATGCTGTTTTGAAAATGGGCCAGGAACGATTTATGCTTGTGCAGCCTTTTTCCGGAAATCTCAAAAATCTCCTTGACACCAAAGGTGAAGGAACTATTTACCGCCACTGTTATTCAACTCCTGATATTGAAGCAGCCTTTGATGAATTGACCGCCTCAGGTGTCCAGCCAGAGGACGAAAATGGAAATGCTTTAACAAGAGAGAGCCTTAATTCTCCGAGTGGAATCAGAATTATCTGGCTTCCCAAACGTTTTGGTGAATTTTCAATCGAAATACTTGAAGAAGCAGGGCTTAAAGAATTCATCAACGAAGCATTTCAAATTTAGGAGTAATAATTGTGATTAATTTATAATCTTTTAATAATGCAGATCTGTCAGCTTTTGTGTTAGTAGCTTTTTGTCGGGAAGCTGAATTTTGTATTCAGCAACCATTGTAGGAGAAAGGCTTCGGCTTAAAGCATATTCTACCACTGCATGATCCTGGTCTTTGCATAATAAAATACCGATACTTGGGTTTTCATTCTGCTTTTTCACATCTCGATCCAGAGCTTCCAAGTAAAAATTTAACTGACCCAAATGTTCGGGTTTAAACTTATCTGACTTTAACTCAAAGGCGACCAGACATTGTAAGCCCCTGTGATAAAATACAAGATCAATATAGAAATCACTATGCCCTACCTGAACTTTATATTCTTCTGCTATAAATAGAAAATCCTTACCTAATTCAAGTATGAAGTTTTTCATCTGACTGATCAAACCTTTCTGCAAATCACTCTCGGTGTAGGAGTCTGAAAGGTTTAAAAAATCAAATATATAGCTGTCCTTAAATGTGTTTGTGATATCGGGATGTAGTTCTCTCATCACTGATGAGACTTTTGTATTTCCAATAATGGTTCTTTCAAAAACACCACTATTTATCTGCCTTTCTAATTCCCTTGAACTAAATTTCTCCTGACTGGAGAGGCGCAAATAAAATTCCTGTTCTTCGATTGATTTAGTTCTGCTTAAAATGATAAGATTGTTTGTCCAGCTAATTTCTCTCAGCAGTGCTGAGAGTTTTGGAGAAGCTTTGTATGTTTGATAGAACTGTTTCATTCTCCAAAGATTCTTATCCGAAAATCCTTTTAAATCAGGCTCGCTTCTTTGCAAAAAATCAGCCAGTTCTTTTACTACTGATTTCCCCCACTGTGCTGTTTCGATACGATTATAAATGTATTGTCCAATATTCCAGTACAGATTAATCATTTCAGTGTTAACTACTGAAATGGCTTTTGATCTGGATTGTTTTATTAATTGGATTATATCGGTAAATTGTTCCTGTATCATTATTTCTGATTTTAATTTATTATCACTTCTTAATTACTAAATGACTTAGTTCAATATCATTTAGTAGTCTTTCCTTTTCTGCATAAATAATATCCTTGATGTCTTTTTTTATCTGTAGATAATTGCGCTGTACCATCGAATTATCAACTTTGCGAATAATAGGAATATCAACATATTGATCCTGTTCTTTTTTTAATGCTTCATGGTCATTTACTATTTCAGAATGAAAGGTTTTGAGTTCTATTTTACAATCAGGATCATCGGCTACCATACCCACGAATTCACCGGAACTAAGCCCGGAGATTTTGGATGGCGGAACTGCGGATTCCAATTGTTTGGACCGGCTTATAGACGTATCACCGCTATTAATTGAAAGGCTTTCCCTGTCCTGCATAATTTTTCCGAAACGTTCGGAAAGTTGTTTGGCAGTATCTCCAGTAACCTGCCCACTGACTACGTTTCCAACAATATTCATAATCACATCTGCCTGTTCACGTCCATAATCTTTACGCAGCTGGCTAAAATCCTGAATACCCAAACAAGTTGCTACTTTATTACTTCTGGCGGTGGCAATCAAACTGTCCATATTGTTTAGATAAATAGTTGGAAATTCATCAAATATCAGGCTGCTTTTCTGTTTGTTTTTTTGGTTCACCTGCTTTACCAATCGGTTTACATACAGCGACAATACAGCTCCATATATCTGGATTTTCTGCGGATTATTGCCCATACATACGATCTTTGGATCTTCAGGATTATTGATGTCCAATGTGAAGTCGCTACCAGATAAAACATAATACAATTGTGGAGAGGAAAGCCTTGCCATGGCAATTTTTGCAGAAGCAATCTGCCCCTCCAACTGGTCCATTACGTTATTTAGGTAGGCATTCACAAAGGGATTAATAAGTACTTCAATTTCTTTTTCAGTCCTGAGCAGTGTAAAGAGACTATCGTAATCTTCCTGCATGAGTTCAATTACATGTGGAAGTGTACAGAATTCTCCGTCTTTGTATTTTCGTAAATACCATATTATGGCGGAAAGAAAATTAATTGGTGATTCTACAAAAAAATCGCCCTGTCTTTTGATCCATTCCCTGTTGAGTCCGAGCAAAATAGTACGCGCCGATTCTGAAGCATCCGTAATATCACTCATACCAGAAGGCTCTAACGGATTACACCGATTGGTCCGGGTCAGATCATCAAAATTAATGACATAAAACTGAGGTAATTTTGGATAGAGATGTTTGTATTTAAGCCAGCTATTATAGACAATTCTGGTCAGGTCATCAAACTTGAAATCATAGACAAACATGGTGAATTGTTTACGGATGTGCTGGGTAATGACATGGCGTATGACGAAATAAGATTTCCCAGATCCTGGTGTGCCGGAAACAAGCAATCCCCGAAAGGGATTAATTATGTTTATCCAACTGTCCCTTATCTTATCCTTTAAGTGATAGCGGGCCGGAAGGTTGATGGAATATTCATTATCCAAGAATCTTTCTTCCTGGGGGAAAGTTTCATTTTCTTTATTAAAAACATCCTTGCTGTTGAGCCTGTTTTTTATAATACGCGATAATAATGTGCCACCGGAAAGCATCAGAAGAAAACCGCTGGAAGTTATGGTCATATAGGCAATTGCTGCCAGCATTAGTTCTATTTTCAGGTATAGTGAAAGATAACTTATAAAGTAAATAAGAATGCCTGTAATGATGTAAGCGAAAGCTGTTTTGTAATTCAGCTTTTCATCTTTTCGCCCTTTGGCACCAATTAAGGAAATGATTAAAAACCCCAAAGCAAAGAGTTTGGATTTATGAAAATTACTGAACAATCCGGTATGGTAAATATTACCCATGATTTTATCACTAAAGCCGCTTACCAAATGCCACTCCCGAAAGGCTACATAACAGTAATAATAAAAATGGATTGTTAAAATAATAATACTGATTAGTCTTGTCATATCCAAGATCTTTCTCAGTGCCTGTTCGTTTTCTCCTGTCTGCATAGCCATGATGTAAAGTTTTATCGATTATTGGACTGTCCTCTTCTTTTTTTCTTTTTGTTTCTCAGCTCGTATGGAAGGTAATTAGCCGTCTGTTCGGATTGTGTGAGCATCTCTGCTAATTGCCCCATTATTGTGCTGGACCCTATGTATTTGTTATTTCTAAAATCATCACCAAACAGCGTTGTAAGGATTTCCGATTTCGGTGTTTCAAATGTGATTTCGTGTAATTTTTCACTAACCAAATTTGTCGTTTTTTGCTCACCCGGATTAATGGAGGCGCAGCGTTCCTGTATTGCTTTGGCACTGTATTGTTTACCAAGTGTACTTCCATTAAAAACACATTTTGTGGTATGGTCAACGTAGGTAATTCCATAAAGCAATCCTTCTGCGTTTTTTCTAAAAACAGTATTGATTCCATCTTTTTGCAGTACTTGAACTAGTTCTGCGAGTGATATTTGAGTTTTAAAGAATGCGATATCAATGGCATTTTTTACCCTTCTTAAATCTGAGACTTCATTTGTTTTATTAGACGCAAATTTTTCTTCTAAAAATTTCAGTGTCGGCTTGTTGTAAAACAGACTGGCTTTTATGGGAACTCCGATTGGTTTTCCATTTTCATCGAGTATCCGATACATTAGTCCTTTTGCTTTAAACATTCTTGAATCTTCATTACCTGGGTCTGCTAAAACATTGTATTGTTTAAGCACAGCATTGAGTTCTGGAAAGCTGGTATATTTATATGATGAAAGCACGTGACCCAGTACATTTGTAATAGCCTTTTTCGATTCGCCTCGCCCGTATTGAATCTTTTGTGAGATGATTGGCTTAAGGGTGAAATCAGTACTATTTTTATTTCCTTGCGCCTTAACAAGTCCAAAGCGTTCTTCGATTTCTTTTCTTGCGGGTTCAGATCGGTTTTTGCCAATATTTTGCATGTCAATTCGTCTACCATCTCTCTGAACACTTATGGAGACCAGATGGATGTGCGGATGTCCGGAGTCGTGATGCTGATACACGAGATAAGGCTGCTGGCCAAATCCGATTTTTTCCATATAAGTATCCGCGATAGCCATTAATTCTTCCTTGGAATGATTTTCTGAAGGATCAAAATTGATTGAGATATGCACACTATTTCGCTTTACATTCTCATTTAATTCAAGTTGTTTTAAAAACCGGTTTAATTTTACTTCATCCTTCATTTTACCGACATCAATGGGATAATTTCCGGCTCCAATACATTCTGCAACAGCCTCTTTTACTTTGTTTTCATTGTAATAGAAAACCTTGTGGATAGAGTATCCTGTTTTTATGATCGCAACCATCTTTCCGAGATTTTCTGGATGTAATTTTTGATTTCATCAATCTTGTCAAAAAGTTTTTTTTTATCCAGTTCAGCACTTAAAATCCATACTTTAAATTCCGGAATTTGATTTAATGTATGTAGTTTTTTTACTGCCTGATTGAAGTTGTTTCCAATACCATTTAATTGCTTGAATAACTGGGTCATTTCATGGATCATATCATCTAAAGACTGATTCCTGTAAGTGGTGTTTATAGATTTCTCAAATAAGTGCCTACGAATGTAATCACTCAGTTTGCGGCAAGTACTGGCTTTCCATTTTTTCTCAATTTTCGCATACTCTTCTGGTGTAAAGCGTAACCCAACAATGCGTGTTCTGTTTGAATTTTCTCTTTTCATTTTCTCTCTTTTTCATTGTTATCAAACCTTAATTTATGCTTTTAGTATCACTGCTCACGAGTTCCGAGTATAGAGCAGCAAGAAGGCTGTTGTTTAACAACAGGACATCTTGCCGATTGCAGGAACGTGGCAATCCTGCCGATACTTTAATGTTCTTTAGACATTCTGGTATTTTCAAAGATTTTAAAAATTCAAAATATCCAACTATTACCTCTTTTTTGGACAATTTGACGTTTTAACTGTATTCTTCATAGAACTTAATACACTATAAAGACAGTCATTAAATTTTTAATATTTTTCTAAAATCTATTTCATTTTTATTTTTAGAATTCAAGGAAAGTGCACACTGCTTATAATTTGGAACTACTGTAACGGGGCAGCTATAATGTCCATTTATCCTGTAAATTTTAGATTGAAAAACGTGCTCTTTCAAAGCAATAGAACAATTTTAAAACAACAAAATCCTGACTGTTTTAAGGAAGGTTTTTGATTGCTCATTTTGATCTTTGCAGTTTAATTCAGAGACAAAATTAAGTAAGCGAAATGGATTTTACCTATGATGGACATATTATGTCCATGACACTTTAAGACTAGCTTTATACCTTTGTATAAATAAATTATTAATTTAAAAACGTGAAGATTATGACAACAAATGATGTGGCCAAGGTTTTTGATACTGTTCTTAGTATCCCAAGCATGAATGATGTAGTGAAGATTGATTTGAAAATTTCACGAAAAAATGTATTGTTATTAAACCATGTTATTGAACGTGGATTATCTGCTAAGGACAATGACAAACCATCGATTCTCATGACAAGTATTCAAGAAGAAAACCTTCAGGAATTAAAACTCTTAGGAGAGGAATGTTTACAAAAAGCAGGTCTGATTGAACTCAGTGAAAAACTAAGTGTACTTGGCGATACAATAAAGTAGCGACAGTTAAAAATCAACAAATTACTTTGATGCCATTAGAAATTATTTTTCTAATGGCATCTTTTTCATTATCAACTGCACCCTATCCTGTTTTTAACTACGATTGAATGTTATTGAAAAATCTTGGCAGGTTTTTGATAACAACTACACTTAAATTCTATAGTAATTTTGTCTGATTACAAATTCTAAACAATTAAATAACTTCCTGGAATTTATTTATAAAATCAGTAAAACAAAAGATGAAATTGAAGAGAAATATAAAGAACTTGACTCTGGAACTAATTTGCCTTCTGTATGTATCATTATTTGTCTATGCAGCAGTTAGTAAAATTTTAGAATTTGAAAATTTTCAGGCTCAGCTTGGGCAATCACCAATTTTAGGAGCCTATGCTGGGTTTTTGTCATACTTTGTTATTATTACAGAACTCGTGGTCGCCTTACTTTTAGTCTTTTCTAAAACGCGAATTTTAGCTCTTTATGCTGCATTTGAATTAATGGTACTCTTTACAGTTTATATCATTATTATATTAAATTTTAGTTACACTATCCCTTGTTCTTGCGGTGGTGTTTTAGAAAATATGGGCTGGAAAGAGCATCTTGCTTTTAATATTTTCTTTGTTTTTCTTGCTGTAATAGCTACAGTTTTGAATTCAGTACATTATAATAAAACAATGCTAAAACTTTTTGTTTTGACAATATCAGGAAGTTTAATAATGAGCTTATTATACTTTCGATCTGAGAATATAATACATAAAGAAAATCCTTTCATCAGAAGATTCACTCCCGGTTCAAGTAAAAAAATAGCTGAAACAAAACTGCACAATAATACTTTATATATTGCTGGAACTGATCAAAATTCAATTTACATAGGAGATCAAAGGGCACCTCTTCATATTTTCAAATATGATTCAACATTAAAAGTAAAAAAACATTATAAAATTGAATTGGAAAATGCAGGCTATTCTTTCCGATCTGTTCAAGTAAGAATCTCTCCGCCCTATTTTTTTGTTATGGATGGTACAGTACCTATTATTTATAGAGGTAAAATATCGGATTGGAAAGCTGAAATTTTGATGAAAGATAGTGGCTATTATTTTTCAAAAGCAGTCGTAATTGATTCTTTAAAAATCGCCTTCAGAACCCAGCTGGAAAAATCCAGGGAGAATGCCCTTGGTGTCTTTAATTTTAAAAATAGTCTTAAAAGCAATCTTCATCAAGACCTATTGCAAAAACAGATTGATGGCTTTTTTGACACCGACGGCATGATGAATTATGATTCTGAAACCAAAAGCTTTGTATACTTATACTACTATCGAAACCAGTTTATAGTAACCGATAATAATTTAAAATTAAGATATCGGGGAAATACAATCGATACTACAAAAACAGCAAACTTAAAACCGGTTTTCATCAAGGATAAAGGACAGCGCAAACTATCTTCTCCTGATAATATCGTTAACAAATTAAGCACAATTAGAGATAATTTTTTGTTTGTGAATTCATCACTTCGCGGTCGCTTTGAACCCAAAGAAATGTGGGATACTGCAACGATTGTGGATGTGTATGATACAGATTTAAATTCTTATTTATCTAGTATATATATTTATAAAGTTGAAGAATTTAAGATGAAAGACATGATTGTTCTTGGGAACAATTTATATGTTATAGTTGGTCAAAATTTGCAATGTTATAAACTCGATAAAGATTTAAAAACCAACCAACATAAAAACATATCGGGCCGATAGCAGGGGTAACGATTGAAAACCTGTACAAAAGAGTAGATCAATAACTTAAATTATTTTATTATGAACACAATTGTAAAAATGATTTTGCCTGCAGCAGTATTCGTACTGGCCAGCGCAGGTGCAATAAGCACCAAGTCAGAGAAGGAAAGTGATGCTAAAAAAGCATTAACTACAGAGTATATTCAAATTGCCGGATCCCCGAGTAATTGTGATGATGTTCAAGTAAATTGCACGCCAGTTAATAATGGAAATTTATGTATGGATGAGAATGATGAAAATCAAGTTTTCCGTAAAAATGCTGCCGGACAATGTAATATTCAACTTTATAAAGCTGAGCCTTAAATAAGGCTAAGAGATATGCGGTTTCCTTGAAGGAAACCGCATATATTATAACCACAAAAATTACTTTACTTCCGGTTCACTATCCATGCAGCAGGCGCATTATTTTTCAAAAAGTGGTCAAACCATTCTATTGTCTTTTTGCTTAAATCTTCCTGTGCCAAAGCCGCTGTTAATATGTGTCCCTGGTTAGGATACTGCAGCATAATGTGTGTTTTATTAAGCTTTCTCATGGCTATATAAAGTGCTGTCGATTGCTCAGGCTTAACGTTTCCGTCATTTTTGCCTGCCCAGGTGAGCAACGGGGTCTTTATTTTCTCAGCGTGAAGGATAGGAGAATTTCGAAGATAAGCATCTTTATTTTCATAAAAAGAGTCAACCATACGATATTGCTGGCTTTCATATCTCCATATTTCAGGATTGGAATAATCAGCACTAATTGAAAAATAAGTACGTATAATATCAGATACTGCTGAACCACTAACTGCTGCCGCAAAAAGGTTTGTTTGGGTGATAATAAAATTAGCTTCATACCCTCCAAAGGACTGTGCAAGAAGTCCCACTTTTGCCGGATCCACCAAGTTTTTTTCCACCACTTTTTTTACTGCACTGCTCACGCATTCAACTGCTGAAATTCCAGGATTTCCCTTCTCATATGCAATATCGGCAAGCAATACAAAATAGCCGCTTGCCGTCATGGTCGTAATATTAAATCCAATCCCATTATGATCGGTGGGATTCACATAATCATTAATTGCTCCAGAGGGGCTACTATAGATAAAGACAACCATCGGATACTTTACTGAGGCGTTGTAATGTGCAGGATAAAAAAGTGCACCATTCAAGGGCTTATTCTTTGAACTGTAATAATGAATCATTTCGGTTGTTCCCCAATAAAAGTGCTTTTGCTGTGTATTGGTTTTTACTACCGTTTTATCCTGATCTTGTAATGAAGACTTCAAAACAATATTTGGAGAATCCATAAAACTTTGCTCTGTAAAAACGTAAGTATCTTTATTTTTGGCTTTTAATAACTTGCTTATTTTCCTGTCTTTAAAAACTAAAGGTTTTATTTTTTTTTGATCGAAAGTGAAATATCCTGAATCAGCATTTACAGTACTTTCAGCAGAAAGGATATTTATTTTATCTAAATCATAAACACTGCTGCTAATACCTGAGTAATTGGCTGAAGGTATATTACTCAAATCTTTATTAACCATTCTAAAGCAGATTTTTTTCTCTTTTCCATCTGTTAATCTGGATTTATTTTTTCCGTCTGTTGAAATTTTCCAGACATCAAACTGATCATTAATTAAAATACTTTTTCCATCATTTGTCCATCCTGCACATCCGTATAATTCAGGATTAGGATCCTCAAATCTATTGTCAAATGCAGTCGCAAGACCAGCTGTGATATTAGTATGCGTTTTTTTTTTAATATCATAAATCCACCATCCATGATTTTTGTAATAATTTACGAACTTTCCATTGGGAGATACTTGAATGTTTGAGGGATGACTTGATATCTTTTCCACTAAAAGTTCCCTGCTGCCATTTTTTATATCCACAATATAATAGTCCACGTCTACAAAGAGAAGAAACTGCGGCTCGTACCGAAGTGGATCAGCTACTATGGCAAATCTTTGATCGCCTGTGAGAGTTACCCATTGATATTTTTTGTCACTAACTGGTTTTGAAATTTGCATTTGCGGGTACCAGACACCAAGAAAGGGTTTGTTGTAAGTTTGCGCTAATTCGCGATCTATATAAAGCGATTTATCATTAGCATTCCAAATTTCAACAATTGGTTTATCGAGAACTTTTTCCTTAGCACTTTTATAATAGAAAAAAACAGCTGTGTTATCATTTGAAATCTCTAAACTAATATTATTACCAACAGCAATCTGACTGCTTCCAAAGTAACTCACAGGCAGATCTTTTATGTTGAATATTTTCTTATTTTCCATTTGATACATAAAGAGCTCCCATGTCTTGTTTAATCCATAAAATGCAATAGTACTTTCGTCTTTTGCCCATGTTATGTTCTGAATCTTGGGAGGCAAATTAGAAAGCACTTCCACAACGGATACTTTGCTGGTAAAAGCAATCTGACCAATATTTGATGTTTGTTCATTTGAAGACACATAAATCACTTTATTCCCTAATTTATTCAATTTACACTCAGTAACATTTTCAATCCTGCGAACCAGCTTCCCATCAATATACCTAATACAAAGATTTGACTGCTTGTTGTTATTAGTTTCCAAAGAAATGATAAATTGACCATCATTCGAAAACTCATAACTTATAACATCTTCTATTAAAAATAAAGTTTCTTTAACCAAATCCATTACCTTCAAATTTTTATTGGAATCCATACAGCCAAATACTTTTTCTGCACCAAATTTAGATTTGGAACATTTTGGGAAATCGAATGTTTTATTTGTAATGGTATTTTTGACAAATAACGTATCGTGATGAGATTCGTAGCGTAGTTCATAACTAATCCAATTTCCATCATCAGAGATTTTATCACTGTAAAGCTTACTCCAAAGTTTATAATCCTCAGAGGTGATATCTCTCTTAATTAGTCCCTGCCCCATCGCGGGACAGGTTACTAATTCAAGTATGAGTACAGAGAAAATTCCGTAAACAAATCTTAAATGTCTTTTCATTTTATGAATATTAATATCCCTCATTTTGAGGAAAAAGGTTTGGATTTGCAATTAGTTCTGTTTCAGGAAGAGGCCATAATTGATCCGTAGTCTGCCATCCCGGTTTAACAAGTGATAAAACAGCATCAAGTTCTCCGGTACGTTTGAGATCGAAAAAACGATGACCATACTCCGTAAAGAGTTCAACCCTCCTTTCCTTAATCACTGCATTAATTATTTCGTTAGCTGTACTTGCAGTCGTATTTGCCAAGCCTGCAGCATTTCTAATCTTATTTAAATCTTCCTTGGCTCCAATAAGTTCTCCCTGCCTTGCACGAGCTTCTGCCCTAATTAAATATTGTTCTGCAATTCTGAAAATAATAGAGTACTCCACACTGGGGTCAGTTTTAGTATGCTGTTTGTATTTAAAAGAATGATAATAGATGTTCGCACCATCGTTTACTTCCCTGATCCAGTGCGATTTTCGAAGATCCCCAATTTCAAAAGCATCAATCAAATCCGGGCTTAAGGCAACGAAAGTAGAAGAGCCGCTAAGAAAAATAAAGGATCCTCCTTCATCTGTATTATTCCCATTTAATTTTGGCATAAACTGCCATATAGTTGAAACACTTTCTTTTAAAAATGTTTTGTCCGGATTATTTCCTATTACATATGCTGGATTATTCAACACAGCAGAAGCCGAGTTTGATGCTTCAGCCCATTGCTTGTTATAGAGATACACCCTGGCAAGTAAAGCATTAGCTGCTGATCTATTGGGTCTTACACGTTCCGCAGTTAGATACTGTTCTGGTAACAATTTAATGGCCTGATCGAGGTCTGAAATAATATTAGAATAAACAGTTGCAGAAGGAGTTCTTCCTGCTATTTTATTCTTTTCATATTCAGTATTTGTAATATATGGAATATCTCCATAAATATTAACCAGATAAAAATGCACCAGCGACCTAACAAATAAGGCTTCTCCAGTAAGACGGTTTTTATCATTCAAGGATAAAGAAACCGAATTCTGCACCCCTTCAATCACGGCATTTGCACAATATATTTGATGATAACTCTGATTCCAAAGATCTGAAGTTATACCACTTGTCGCAATTATAGTATTAGTATAGGGCAATCCCTGCTCTACACCGGAACCATGGTAAATGAGCTCATCGGAGTACATGCCAAGACTTACAGATGCTCCATTTAGGAGACCTGTTAATATTCCTGTGTCACGCAGCTTCGAATAAATATCTACCATGGCGGCATTTGCAGTTGTTGCATCTTCAAATACTTTTTCACCTGTTAACTGGGAATCAGGGAGTGTTACATCAACAAAATTGTCGCAACTTAAGAGAGTTGCCGTTATCATATATAAGACTAGATATGTTATACTTTTTTTCATGATATCAGATTTAGAAAGTTAATTGTATTCCTGCGGTATAGGTTTTAAGAGGAGGTAAATATCCTGCAAACTTAAACTCAGGATCACCGCCTTTGAAATTTGAAAATGTCAACAGGTTCTGCCCCTGTAAATAAATTCGGCACTGCATCCCTTTAGAAATATCAAGAGGGACATCATAACTGAGTGATATACTTTTCAGTCTTATATAAGATGCATCTTCTATAGCACCATCACTTGTTCTAAGGCGTGAATAAGCAGTAGTAAGGGCACTGTTTCTGCCACTGGTGAGTTTTTGATAATCTGCAGTATCACTGGCCTGCTCCCAAAAATTAGTCAACGAAGCTAACTGATTTACTGCTGTTCCGGGAGTTCCAGGTGTATATGAAAACGCTTCCTGCTTCACGAACTGCAGAAGAAAGTCGAGTTGAATCTTTTTGTATGTTACTTGATTTTGTAATCCACCAAAATATTTGGGACTTAAATCGACAAATGCTTGCCTGTCTGCTATTGCAGAAATTACCCCATCATCATTAAGATCCCTATAACTGTAAACCCCTGTTTGAGGATTTATCCCAGTAAACTCATAAATCTTAGTAATATTGATTGACTGACCAATTACATAACGGTTGGCATAAACTGAACTTTCCAGCCCGGGATAGGATATCAGTTTATTTTTATTGGCTGAAATATTAAAACTGGTATTCCATTCAATCTTTTTATTCTGAAAATTGACGGTCCTTAGGGTAAATTCAAAACCTTTGTTTTGAACTGCTGCATCAAGATTCGCTGTTAGGGAACTAAATCCTGTAGTTGCTGGCAGGGGCATACCCACAAGCTGGCTCGAAGAACTGTTTTGGTAGTAAGCAGTAGTTAAAAAGAGCCTGTCTTTAAAGAAACCCATTTCAAGTGCGACTTCAAATTTTTTATTTGTTTCCCATCCAAAATCTGAATTAAATAATCGACTAGGCTGCAAACCAACTGTTCCCTGATAAGAGTTGCCCGATGAAACATAGGTGTCTAAAAATTGATAGTCCCCTATTTGGTCATTACCTGTAGTGCCATAGCTTGCACGCAGTTTACCAAAGCTAAGCAGTGTATTATTTTTAAGGAAAGACTCGTTCGAAAATAGCCATGCAGCTCCTATTGCCCCAAAATTAGCGAACTGCTTACCGGGCCCAAAGCGGCTTGATCCATCTCGCCTGCCAGTAAAATTCAGAATATATCGATCATCATAATTGTAATTAAGACGCGCAAAAAAGGCCTGATATTTATAAACGCTTTCATCGCTAAAGTCGATAACTTTGAGTGTCGCTGAAGCAATATCATTGATCAGGCTGTTACTTGAAAAGCCATATCCTGATTGAAACAGGCGATTACTGGTCTGGCTTTGAAAAGTCCCGCCAAAAAGCGCTTCCATCCTACCCTTTGCCAAATCAAAGTTCCAATTAATCTGAGGCTCAGCTATCCATGAACTTCTTAGCGTGAGATTAGTGCTGATTCCTGAAACCTCACTACCAAGTCCTAAAGACGGATTGTACATCGTAGAAGGCATAACCATTTTTTCATTATTTCTTAAATCGGTATATCCAAAACTTGATTTAATCTGAACGTTTCTGAGAATATTATATGATAATACAGCATTTGCTGTCAGGTCATTAATTTTTGAATTAAACTTTGATTCGTAAGCAGCCAAAGGATTCTCCCAAGAGTTGTTCGCCCAGTTTAAGTCCCCATCACTATCGTACAATGCTGGTGCATTTGGTGCTAAAAGTCTCGATATTCGTGTCAAGTCTGTTCCGGGCTGAAAGTTTTTCTGGGATGTATAACCGGCTGAAAAACTTAACCTGAACTTTTCATCATCAGATACATGATTAAAACTGAAATGAATATTTCCTTTGTTATATTTAAAATCCCCAGGAAATACTGTTGTTTCTGTTCTTGTACTTCCACTTAAAAGATACTGTGTCTTAGCGGAACCTCCTGTAACGGTGGCTTGTAAATTGGTAATTTCAGCAGTCCCGCCAATAAATTCCTTTTGCCAGTCTGTATATCGGTTCTGATCCCAAGTACCATTAACATCATAAGCATTTTTAGGATAGACAGTAATTCCGTCATTAGCAAATGCCTGCCGGCGCATGTCAAGGTATTGCTCTGTTTTCATCAGATCAAGCATTTTTGTAACGGTTCCGATACTTGTAGAAGCGTTTACAGTAAATTTTGTTTTTCCTGAAATACCTTTTTTAGTACTAATTAAAACAACACCATTGGCTCCTCTTGAACCGTAGATTGCCGTTGCATCAGCATCTTTAAGAATTTCAATACTTTCTATATCTGAGGGATTTATAGAATTTAACGGACTTGTCATTGTGGGTGAACTTCCTGAGGTTAACGTTGAGCCAATTGTCTCGGAAGAATAAGGCACTCCATCAATTATATACAATGGCTGGTTGGCATCAGCACGCAGGCTGTTCTGCCCCCTTATTTTAATTTGGAAGGCTCCACCGGGCGACCCACTGTCCTGAATGATCTCCACACCTGCCATCCTACCCTGCATCGCTGCCAGAATATTCCCTATCGGCTGCTTGTCTATGTCTTTTGAAGTTATTTTTGCAATACTTCCTGTGCGTTCTTTTTCTTTTACAGAATAATATCCTGCATTAACCCTGACTTCCTGCAGGGTTGTTGTATCATAAAACAATTGTACATCGACAATTTTACGCCCTTGAACCGGCACTATGATAGTTTTAAATCCTATAAAAGAAACAATCAGAGAATCTAATGGAGAAGTTGAAAGGGTGTACTGACCGCTGTAATCAGAAATAGCTACAGCATTAGATTTTCCTTTTACAGCAATAGTCACACCCGGCAAAGGATTACTTCCATCAGTTATAGTTCCCTGAATTTGATGTTGTTGTAAAAAAGTAGTATTGTACCGATAAGAAGATTTGGCAAAAAGAGATGAGAAAGATAAACAAAGCCATATAAAAAACAGGCAATAAAAAGCTTTCCCATCCTTGTAAAATGAAAAAATATTCATAATATTGGATTGGTTAGTTAAACGAAGATTTGATTAGCTATGGTCCTCTGCACTAGTTTAGTCGCTGCAGCAGAGGGCCATTTTTATGCATTAAGTAGACGTCTCAATGGTCATAAAGAGGATAAATTATTTATTTCACAGACATACGTGTTTAAAAGGTTCGACTTAATGATCCAAAACTTAAAATAAAAATAGAATATACGCTAAGAATAAGCAGAGAGTTCTGAGCATAAAAAAGCGTGGTACTCATCTTAAACGTCTCTGGTACTTGGCATGACCACCACGAATAAGTGAGCCCTTTAGTTTTGTGATATAATATTTCCATAGTATTTATTTTAATTGTTTTCATGGTATTTAATTTAAATTATTTCCCAAATATACAAATTTTTATTAAAAAGACACTAATAA
>JASCOE010000001.1 GCA_029959285.1 Flavobacteriaceae bacterium PS02337 | reverse complement strand
ATAATAGAAAACGTCTGCATTCTTCTTTGGGATATAAAACACCTAAAGAAATGGAACTAGAATTTTATAAAATTAAAAGTGTAGCATAGGTCTTAAAAAAATTGTCCGACTTTTTGTTGCAAGTCCAGTGGTCACTTTATGCTGAAAAAGCGTGGTCAATTTGACCGCTTTTTCCAGTTTGTTCTCATAATTTGAAGTTTAGGGAATTAAAAAACCCGAACGGGTTAGCTGTCCTACGCCTTCAAATACGCGTTGCAGTTGTTTCCAATACCGCCAGCATGCCGCACGGGCAAGAAGATTTTTTGTGTTCATAATTCGAAGTTTAGGATTGCAAACATACGAAAACAAAAAATAAATTGTAAGTTTTTTCTTTATTTTAATTTGAAGATTCTGAGATATAATCTAAATTACAAAATTGAAAAATAAATCGTTTAAAATTTCATAATATTTCCTTAACTCACTTGTCTTTTCCTTTTAAAATGGATAAGTTTGAGAATGAATCATTAAATATTATCCGTTATGAAAGTACAAATCAACACCGACAAAAACATTGAAGGAAGCGCAAGATTAGAAAGTTATTTTTCTGGAGAAATAGAAAAAAGCTTAGATCGTTTTGAAGATAAAATTACCCGTGTAGAAGTTCACTTTGGAGATGAAAATGGGGAAAAATTCAGCTTGCACGACAAAAAATGTGTGATTGAAGTCCGTCCTGTAAAATTACAACCTGTAACTGTTATAGAACACGCCGAAACTCTTGAAAAAGCTTTCAGCGGCGCATTGGCTAAAGTCAAAAAATCGTTGACAACCACTTTCGAAAAAATAAAAGAACATTAATATAATATAAGTTGCAAAGTAAAAAAGTGACAAAGATTCTAAGTTTTCTTGGAACCTTTGTCACTTTTTTGCTTTAGCACTTTGTTACTTTAACTTATGATTTTGGCAACGGAGCACCAACAGCCACATCACAACGATGTCCTGGTTTTCCGTGCGCTGGATTTAATCCGTCTACAATTCCTGTGTCTTGTCCAGCACTTTCTGTACTTAATAAAGCAGGAACTGAATTTGATTGTGGTGGCGTTACAGTAAAACTCTGAGAAACCGATCCGTTTTGTCCTGTTGTTGCAGCTGGCGTTTTTGCAGCAGGAGAATTTAATGGCGCTCCAACCGCTATATCGCATCTATGACCCGGTTGCCCGTGTGGTGGATTCATTCCTTTTGCAGTTTTAACTGGTGTCGCAGTTGTTGTAGTCACCACTTGTTGTTGCTGATTTGGATTTACTTGCACCATTTGAGTTTGGCCTTGTGGTGCAGGAGCCGAATTTAACGGCGCTCCAACTGCAATATCACAACGATGTCCTGGCTGTCCATGTGCAGGATTTATTCCTTTGGTATCACTTAAAACCGTATTTGGATTTGCAGCAGGATTTTGAACTACTGGCGCAGCCGCTTTTGTAGAGTCTTTTGCAAGCCCCAATCGCACTAATTCTGAGGTTGCAGTACTTTCTTGCGGTTCTAATTCCTTTTTGCAGGAAACAAATAATAAGGAGGTTATAGCTAGTGAAATAAGTATTTTTGAGTTCATTGGGGCGGTATTTTAAAATCTCTCAAATATAAATGTTTTTTAGGGATTAAATAACATGAGGAATGTTAATGATAATTAAAGACAGATTTTTAAATTGTTTTGATTTCGAAATCCAGATAGATTATAGTTATTTTATGTCATCCTGAGGAACGAAGGATCACATACGGAGCTCTATAAAGTTTGGCGAATTTCTTTCCGGAGCTTCTAGTGTGATCCTTCGTTCCTCAGGATGACAAACATTACGTTCAAACTCATGTAAAATCTCAATAACTTCAATTCCCTTAAATCGCTTATATGGTTTAAAAAAATTTATACCTTTAAACTCAAATACTATATCTCATGAAAAAAACAATCTTACTTCTTTTATTCGTCGTTTCTTTTGCGAATGCGCAAACAGATAAAATCAAAATCAATCAAACTTTAGATGCTTGGCATAAAGCGGCGGCTGAAGTAAAATTTGACGCTTATTTTAGTGCATTAAATACAGACGCAATTTATATCGGAACAGATGCAACCGAAAACTGGACGAAAAAAGAATTTCAAGTTTGGGCAAAACCTTATTTCGACAAAAAAACAACATGGAATTTTAAAGCTTTAGAACGTCATATCTTTTTTGATAAAAGCGGAAAAATTGCTTGGTTTGATGAATTGCTTGATACTCAAATGAAAATCTGTCGTGGTTCTGGCGTTTTAGTAAAAGTTGGTAACGAATGGAAAATTCAACATTATGTTTTATCAATGACGGTTCCGAATGATGAAGTTGATGCCGTAACCAAAATAAAAGCGCCAATCGAAGACGCTTTGATTGCGAAGCTTCAGAAAAAATAAACATTTTTCAATTATATTCTTATAATCCTAACTTTTAGAGCCGTTTACAAACTGCGTTATCAAAATAATTATAACATATTTAGCAAAAACGGCTTCTTTTAGAAAGTCAAAAATAAAGTACTCTCAAAAAAACAGAGTTAATTTTAAAAAATCAACCAAAATAAAAGCACAGCCTCTAATTTAACAGCCTTCAAAACAGGAATCTTTATTTTTTTTTAACTTTGACCCCAAAAAAAATAGGGTTAAACAAAGTATTTTAAAATGAAAATAGAAAAACGCTGGATTATTTCCTTTATTATGATCAGTGTCGTTTGCACAATCGGTGCATTTTGGCCAACAGTAACAGAAAATAGTTATGTTTTATCAGAATTTGGAACTACAGAACATATTGTTCCTGCCGATGTTGCTTGGATGCTTACTTCAAGCTGTTTGGTTTTAATCATGACTCCTGGATTATCTTTCTTCTATGGCGGAATGGTGGGCAAAAAGAACGTGATTTCGACCATGCTTCAAAGTTTTATTTGTTTGGGTGTCGTAACACTTTTATGGGTTACTGTCGCATTTAGTTTGGCTTTTGGAGATCCTGTTGGATTTGGTTCTGGAGATCATTTTTACAGCTTTTTCGGAAATCCGACCACTTTTGCTTTTATGGATTATGTGGGCGTTTTGCCTCATAAAAAACTAGCAAGTACGATTCCGTTTATGCTTTTTGCTTTGTTTCAAATGAAATTTGCCATTATTTGTCCAGCAATTATCACGGGTTCATTTGCAGAACGTGTTCGTTTTATCTCTTATTTAATCTTCATTAGTTTATTTACCATTTTTATATATGCTCCTTTATGTCACGCCGTTTGGTATCCAACTGGTGTTTTAGGAAGTTATTTTGGAGTAAAAGATTTTGCTGGAGGAACTGTTGTACACATGAGTTCAGGTTTCGCCGCTTTGGCCGGAGTTATTGTTTTAGGAAAAAGAAAAAACAGCCAGCATATTCCGACCAATATTCCTTTTGTTTTATTAGGAACTGGAATGCTTTGGTTCGGCTGGTTCGGATTCAACGCTGGATCTGCACTTGCTGCAAACGGAACAGCGGCTATGGCTTTTGCCACAACGACAACTTCATCTGCAGCAGCCATGTTAACTTGGATTTTCTTCGATAGAATGAACGGAAGAAAAGTTTCTGCTTTAGGAGCTTGTATTGGCGCTGTCGTTGGTTTAGTTGCCATTACGCCTGCTGCGGGATATATATCAGTTCCAGAAAGTATGTTCTTCGGATTTATTACAGCTTTAGTTTCTAATTCTGCTGTAAACTGTCGTTTTTCAAAAAGATTTGATGATACGCTTGACGTTTTTGCTTGCCACGGAGTTGGAGGAATTATGGGAATGATTCTGACTGCTATTTTTGCTCATGGCGAAAAAGCAAGTTTACTTCACGGCGGATGGAGCGTTTTCGGACACCACATGATGGCTTTGGTTTTAGTTTCTGTTTTCACTTTCTTCGGAGCTTATTTCCTATTCAAAGTAACCAACTTCATCATTCCTTTGAGAGTTTCTGAAGAATCAGAACACATCGGATTGGATTTATCGCAACACGATGAATCTCTTGATCCGAAATCACAACCCATTACTGAACCTCATTACGGTTAAAAAAAATATTTGCCACAAATTACACGAATTTTCACTAATTTTTTCAGCAATGCATTTAAATTAATTCGTGTAAATTCGTGTAATTTGTGGCTAAAAAAATTTAAACTTCACTTACGCCTTATCCATTCGTTTATATTCCTTAATTTTGCGGAAAATTTTTGTAAAAGTGGGAAGTAAAAATAAACTAAAAAGATTCAGAGAAAACGAAACATTTCAAAACGTTTTTCAACCAACTCGTGAAGAAGTTGTTGGCAATTTAATGCCTTTAAGAGGAAAATGGAATTCTGATTTCTTTAAAAATGATAATCCTTTAGTTTTAGAATTAGGATGTGGAAAGGGAGAATATTCTGTTGGATTAGCAGAGAAATACCCAGACAAAAATTTTATCGGAATAGATATTAAAGGCGCGCGTTTCTGGCGTGGTGCTAAAACTGCTGTTGAAGACGGTCTTCATAATGTAGCTTTTGTTCGAACTCAAATCGAATTGATCGATCATATTTTTGCTGAAAATGAAGTTGACGAAATCTGGATTACTTTTCCAGATCCGCAGATCAAATACAAAAGAACAAAACACAGAATGACCAATTCTGAGTTCTTGAAATTATACAAAAAAATCCTAAAAAAAGACGGTGTCGTAAATCTTAAAACCGACAGCGAATTCATGCACGGTTATACTCTTGGTTTACTTCATGGAGAAGGTCACGAGGTTTTATATGCCAATCATAATGTGTACAAAAACGAAGGAAGTCCAGAAGTTGTGACTTCAATTCAGACATTTTATGAGAAACAATATTTAGAAATTAACAAGGCAATTACGTATATTCGTTTCAAAATTAAGGACTAATTTTAGTTTTGAAAACAATCTTTTAACCACACAAACTGCTGAATGGTATATCTTGCTCCATTTCTTTCAGGTTTTATTGCCGCTATTATTGGGATTATTCCGCCAGGATTAATCAACATGACGGCAGCCAAAATAAATCTGAAAGAAGGAAAAAAGAACGCCATGTGGTTTGTAATTGGTGCCGTTTTTGTAATTTTTCTTCAAGTTTATCTTGCGGTTTTATTTGCGCGAGTAATAGACAATCGTCCAGATGTTGTGACGTTAATGCGTGAAATTGGTTTCGTAATTTTCTCGATTTTAACGATTTACTTTTTGTTTATCGCTAAAGATCCAAAAACTAAAAAGAAATCAAAAATTAAAAAGAGCAGTAAAAAAAGCCGTTTCTTTCTCGGAATGCTACTTTCTGGATTAAACTTTTTTCCGATTCCGTATTATGTTGTGGTGAGTGTAACTTTGGCTTCGTACAATCTTTTTGTATTTGAAAATACAGTTATTTTCACTTTCGTTTTAGGATCTGTATTGGGTTCATTTGCTGTTTTATATAGTTATATAGGTTTCTTCGGAAGAATCGAAAAGAAAACCGATTATATCATGCGAAACATGAATACAATAATCGGAAGCATAACTGGTTTAGTTGCTATTGTAACGCTTTTTAATATCTTGAATTATTATTTCGGATAATTTTATAGCCACAGATTAAAAAGGATTTTTTTCTTTGTGGCAAATATTTTTCACGCAGATTTGGCAGATTTAAGCAGATAAAATTAATTTAAAAATCTTTTTTAGATCTGCTTAAATCTGCCAAATCTGCGTGAAAGTTTCATTAGTAAAATTGCTTTAATCTTTTTTTATCTATTATGGCTGAGGAAAATTTTTTCGAAAGAGTTTATGCCGTTGCAAGACAAATTCCGTACGGAAAAGTCACTTCTTATGGTGCAATTGCAAAAGCTTTAGGAACTGCTCGTTCTGCTAGAATGGTGGGCTGGGCAATGAATGCTTGTCATAATATCGACGATGTTCCGGCGCACAGAGTCGTTAACCAAAAAGGACTTTTGACGGGAAAGCATCATTTTGACGGAACGAATTTAATGCAACAACTTTTAGAAAATGAAGGCATTAAAGTTGTCAATAATCAGATTGTAGATTTAGAAAAACACTTTTGGAAACCTGAGGTTCAATTCTAGATATTCAACAGAACTTCTTCCTGCAAGGTTTTCAAAACCTTGCAGGTATATTCTGTCTTTAAAATCTTATAAAAAATCAAACCTACAAGGTTTTGAAAACCTTGCAGGAAAGCGTTAAATCAAATCAAACAAATCACAAAACTCGTTTGATCTTCATCGGTTTGGTAACTTAAATATCCTCCGTGGGCTTCTATGATATTTTTAGAAAGCGTCAATCCGATTCCGGCGCCGTCTTTTCTGGTTGTAAAAAACGGCAAGAAAACTTTATCTCTAATTTCGGCATCTACTCCTTTTCCATTATCTGAAATCACAATAAAAAAGCGATTGTTTTCGGTATAACTTGAGACAATTAATTTCTTTTCTTCTTTTTCTTTTAAAGCATGAATACTATTGGTTATCAAATTGATAATCACTTGTTCCATCTGATTTTTATCAATTAAAATAGAACGCGAACTATGAATTTCATTAATCAATTCGATTCCTTCATCTTTCAAAATCGGACTCATAATTCGCAAACAATCTTCAAACAAAGCATTAATAGGTGTCATTTGTTTGTTCGGAGTCGGAAGCATTGCCAGTTTTCGATAATTTTCAACAAAAAACTGCAAATGATCGCTTCGATTTATAATGGTCGAAATACTACTTTTAATGTCTTCAAAATCATCTTCTTCCAATTCTTCTTGATCTACAATATGAAGTAAATTCTGCGAAAGCGCGCGAATTGGCGTCAAAGAATTCATTAATTCATGCGAAATAATTTTCATCAAATTGATCCACGCTTCTTTCTCTTTTTTCTCAATCACACGCTGAATACTATCCAATAAAATAATAAAATATTCTTTATTGTAGGTTTGCGTATGCGAAGTTTGAAGCATAAAAGTCTGCAAATCCTGATCTTCAATTTTTATAGAAATAGCGGTTTTAACCTCAGCAAAACCAACATTTTCAATTTCTTCACAAAGTCCGGGAATATAATTCTTCAGGTATTTCCAATGACTGACTTTTGGCACTTTGAAGAGTTTTGAGAAACAGTCATTCATTATAAAAATAGACCAAGTTTCATTTTCTTTTTCTAAAATTAAAGCTGCCGTATCAATACTGTTCAATATCGAACGGTAAATTAATTCTTTAGAAGTCTGTTCTTGTTTCTGATCTTTTAAAGTTTCATATAAAAGATACAAACTGTTGAAATTATCCTTTTTATTTTCTTCTGGAAAATGTGCAGAAAAGTCGTTATGCAAAATGGAATTTATGGTTTTGTCATAAAACAAAAGCTGATTTTTGACAAAAAAATACATTTCAAAAAGGAAAATCAGCACAAAAACGCTTACCAAAATAGCGTTGTATTTAAATCCTTTATAAAACAATAAAGCACTGCAAAGAAAAAGCGCCATGATGAACACAACCCTTACAAACAAAGCATTATAAAACTTCCAATTCTTCATTATTTTATTTGAATTGCCTCCAGCTTTAGCTGGAGAGATAAAATTATTTATAAATATAGGGCTTTAGCCAAACCTAAACGATTTTGGCTAAAGCCTCGAATATTGCTTTTTACAATTTACATCCAGCTAAAGCTGGACGCTATTCATCAGATTTTAATTCTTTAAATCGTATTTTTCTATTCTTCTGTACAAAGCGGCACGTGATAAACCCAATTCTTCGGCAGTTTTACTGATATTTCCGTTGTGTTTGAACAATGCTTTTTCGATTGCGCCTTTTTCCATTTCAGACAACGGATTTTCATCATTTTCCTGAATTTCTTCGAAATCCAAAATATCCAAATCAAGAACCGAAATGGTGTTATTTTCGGCTAAAATTAAAGCGCGTTCTATTTTGTTTTCCATTTCTCGAACATTCCCCTTCCACGGATATTTTTCCAAATACGAATTCACATTTTCGTCAAAACGCCAATTTTCTTGCTGGTATTTTTCTGCGATTTGTTCGAGAATAAAATTTGCCATCGGAACGATATCATCTTTTCTTTCGCGTAAAGCGGGAAGATTAATTTCCATTGTATTAATTCTATACAACAAATCTTCGCGGAAAGTTTTATTTTTTACTTCAGTTTTAATGTCGCTATTTGTTGCGGCAATCACACGAACATTTAGCGGACGAGGTTTACTTTCGCCCAAACGCGTTACGGTTTTGGTTTGCAAAACGTGCAATAATTTAGCTTGAAGATGCAGTGGAATATTTCCGATTTCATCTAAAAAAATAGTTCCGTTTGAGGCATTTTCAAAACGTCCAGCAGTATCGACTTTAGCATCTGTAAAAGCGCCTTTAGCGTAACCAAAAAGTTCACTTTCGAACAAATTATCGCTCAACGAACCTAAATCGACATGTACAAAAGGCTGATTTTTTCTTTCTGAATGCTGATGAATGTGTTCGGCAAAAACATATTTTCCAGTTCCATTTTCACCCAAAATCAGAACGTTGGCATCGGTTCGTGCAACTTTTTCAGCTATTGCATAAGCTTGTTTTATTTTGGCTGAAGTACCGACGAAGTATCTCTTTTCGTTTTTATCTTCTTTAACGGTAGTTTGTTTTGTGTTTTTTCGGCTTTCAGTAACTGCTTTGTCGATAATTTCAAGCAGTTTTTCGTTGTGCCAAGGTTTCAAAACATAATCAAAAGCGCCAATTTTTATGCCTTCGACAGCGGTTTCAATTTTACCAAAAGCCGTCATTAAGATTACAATTGTGTTGGGAGAAAGCATTTTAATTTCTTTTAGCCAATGTATTCCTTCTCGTCCATCTTCAAAACCAATTCGATAATTCATGTCTAAAAGCACCACATTTATTTCATTTTCACTCAAAATAGAAATGATTTTTTTCGGACTGTTGGTTGTAAAAATGGTTTCAAAATGTTTTTTGAGAATCATTTTTGCCGAAAAAAGAATTTCTTCCTGATCGTCAACAACTAATATCTGGGCTTGTTTTTTTCTCATGTGGTATTTTTTTGTTCGGTTTCGAACGGTCAACTGTTCATTATCGAACACTACTTTTTTATAGTGGTTTTGAAAGCTTCTTTAAAATCAACACTTTACAAATAATAAATTTAATGGCACAGTATTTACCTATTGATTATCAGTAAAATATTAAAAAAAATGGACAAGATAATTCCTCGTAAAAATAAAAAATTTAGATATCTCACAATAGCAATTGCTGTTTTTTTAGTTTTGCTTGTTATCGTTGCTTTCTCTTTTAATTCGAAAAGAACACTAAATGTAAAAGCTGACGAATTGGTAATTCAAAAAGCAGAAAAAGCCTTTTTTGAAGATTTTGTTGTTTTTCAAGCAAAAGTTGAGCCTTTAAATGTGATGTTGGTAAACGTAACGGAAGGCGGTTCTGTAAAAGAAATTTTTGTAGAAAACGGTGCGATGGTAACCAAAGGGCAATCGTTGGCTCGTTTATACAATCCGAATACAGAATTGAATTATTTGACTCAGGAAACGGCTATTATCGAGCAAATCAACAATTTGAATACGGGAAAATTGAACATTAGAAATCAAGAATTAAACTTGACTAAAGATTTGGTTTTAATTGAACACGATTATAACGACGCCAAACGATTATATGACATGAACGCGAAACTTTATGAGAAAGATGTAATTTCTAAAAATGACTGGAATACTTTTAAAGAAAGTCTACGTTTTCAGGAAGAACGAAAAAGAACGATTCAGCAAAGTGTTCAAAAAGAAAAACAAAGCAATCAGGTTCAAATTGGTCAAATCAATCGCTCGATTCAAACCATGGAGAAAAGTTTGGATATTTTGAGAAACAACAAAAAGAACTTCTTAATAACAGCGCCAGAAACGGGACGATTAACTTCTTTTGAACCTGTTTTAGGAAAGTCTTTTCAAGCTGGAGCAAGTATCGGAAAAATTGATTCTAATAAAGGATATAAACTTACCGCAGAAGTTGACGAATTTTACTTAGAAAAAATTAGAGAAGGTTTAAAAGGTCAGGTAGAATTTAAAGGAAAAAATCTTGAAGTAGTTGTTACTAAAGTAATTCCAGAAGTAAAAGGCGGTCGTTTTACAGTAGAATTAGCCTTCGTTTCTAAAGAAAATATCGTTTTACAAGACGGACTTAGTTTTGGTGTGAAACTGATTTTATCGGAGAAAAACAAAACATTAGTAATTCCTAAAGGAAGCTTTAACCAAGAAGCGGCAGGAAAATGGATTTTTGTCGTAAAAGGAAATAAAGCTGAAAGAAGAAACATCAAATTAGGACGCGAAAATCCTTCTTATTATGAAGTTTTAGAAGGTTTAAAAGAAGGCGAATCGGTTATAACTTCTTCTTACACTGACTATAAAGATGTCGAGGAGCTTTCGCTTGAATAATTAGTTTTCAGTCGCAGTCACAGTTTTCAGTTACAATTTACAATTTACAATTCACAATTATAAAATCATCGTTTCAATCATCAATCAAAAAACGTATTTAATAACATTTCAAAACCTTAAAAATTATGATCACAATTCAGAATTTAACCAAAGTTTTTAGAACAGAAGAAATAGAAACTGCTGCTTTGAGCGGAATCAATTTAGAAATAAAAAAAGGAGATTTTTTAACTATCATGGGACCATCTGGTTGTGGAAAATCGACTTTATTAAATATCATCGGACTTTTAGACAGCGCAAGCGACGGAAGTTATAAATTATTAGATCAAGAAATGATTGGTCTAAAAGAAAAAGGAAGAGCGCAAGTAAGAAAAGAAAATATTGGTTTTATTTTTCAAAACTTCAACTTAATCGACGAGCTTTCTGTTTACGATAATATCGAATTGCCACTGCTTTACAACAATGTAAAAGCTTCTGATAGAAAACAAAAAATTGAAGCGATTGCAGAAAAGTTGAATATTTCGCATCGTTTGAAACATTTTCCGCAACAGCTTTCTGGAGGACAACAACAAAGAGTTGCCGTTGCAAGAGCTTTGGTAAATGATCCGAAAATTATTTTAGCAGATGAGCCAACAGGAAATTTAGATAGTAAAAATGGTAATGAAGTAATGGAACTTTTAACTGATTTACATGCTAAAGGCGCGACAATTTTGATGGTTACCCACTCTGATTATGATGCTTCTTTTTCTCAAAGAACGATTCATATGAAAGACGGAGTTATATTTTCTGAGAAGTTAAATCAGAGAAATGTGGATGTTTTTATGGACGCTAAATAACAAAACGATGATTAAAATTATTGTTACTGCACTCGTAGTTCTGGTAGAATTAGTCTGCAAAATTTTTACAATGCTTTAAAGACAAAAGTCTTTACGATTAAAAACTCATTTAACTAAAAAACTATTACCATGATTTTTAACTGGTTTAAAATATTTATTTATCATTTAAGACAAAGCAAATTGTTTTCGTTTTTGAATGTTTTAGGATTAAGCATCGGGATTGCCAGCGTGATTTTTGCCATTTTATATTGGAACAATGAAAACTCTTACGATCAATGGAATCCGGAAAAAGAAAATGTATATGTGGTTCTAAATAAAATTGGCGCAACGGGCGACACTTGGGCTTCAAGTTCGATTCCGTTTGGAGAAACTTGTAAAGCGAGTATTCCAGAAATAGACAAAGTTTGTTTTCTAAATAATTGGTACGACGATGAAGTTGTAAAATATAAAGATCAGAAATTGTTTGTAAAAAAAATAATGGCTTCTGATGAAAATTTCTTTGACTTTTTTCCTTTTGAAATTTTAAAAGGTGCTAAAACAGCAGTTTTAAAAGAAAAAAATACCGTTGCAGTTTCAGAAGAACAAGCCAAATTGCTTTTTAAAGACGAAGATCCGATTGGAAAATCTATTACTTATAGTAGTATCAATTATACTGTTAAGGCAGTTTATCGTCTGAATAAACCTTCTTCAATAGAACCTAATTATGTTTTTAGTGGCGTAAAAAGAGAAAGCGATGTAAACAGCTGGGGAAATTTCAATTACGGATTAATGGTAAAAATTAAAAAAGGTGCAGATCCTGCTTCGGTTTTAAAGAAAATGCAAAACGTAAACTTTGTAAACAGAACGGTAAAAGATGCCAAAGAAAGCGGTCAGACTGTTGAACAATATGTGAAAGAAAATGGCGAAATCACCGTTATTTTAGATCAATTGAAAACTTCTCGTTTACATGGTACCAAAAGTTCTGGAGGTTCCAATTTTCCTGAAGGAGTCGGTAATTTGAAACTATTATACATTATGGGCGGTTTGTCTGTTTTGATATTGGTTTTATCGTTGGTAAACTACATCAATTTAGCAACTGCATCTGCAATTAAACGTGCAAAAGAAGTTGGTGTTCGTAAAATTGTAGGCGCTTCAAAAAACCAGATTATTTGGCAATTTATATTCGAAACTGCCATAATTGTTACGCTTGCCATTTTGTTTGCACTTGCCATTGTAGAACTTTCTTTACCTTATTATAATACATTTTTGAATAAAAATTTGACGATGAATGGCGGTGAATTTTACCTGCAACTCATTTTAATATTTGGATTAGTAATCATTCTTGCGGGTATTTTCCCTGCTATTTATATCTCAAATTTTGAAACTTTAAAAGTTCTAAAAGGTAATTTTTCAAGAAGCAAAAGCGGAATTTGGGTTCGTAATTCGATGCTTATTTTTCAATTCGGAATCGCGGCTTTCTTTATTATTGGCGCGCTGATTGTAAATTCGCAAGTTGATTTTATGATGAATAAAGATCTTGGTTTTAGCGGCAATCAGGTGCTTTCAATTCCGTTCAACAAACCAGATCGTGCTAAAAGAACCGATTATTATTTGGTTGCGAAAGAAGAAATTAAAAAAATTCCAGGTGTTTTAGACGTTTCTACATTTGCTGGTACATTTGGAGGAAGCACCAACTCAAGTTCTGGATTTAAGCATAATAATATTTTTGTACAGCCAAGAAATGTCGAAATGGATTTTGGTTTCCTTGAAATGATGAAAATTAAAATAGTAAAAGGACGTGATTTGTCTCCTCAATTCGCATCAGACACTATAAACAGTATGCTGATGAATGAAACTTTGGTTAAAGCTTTGAATCTTAAAAACCCTATTAATACCATTATTGAGTCTGGATGGTCTAACGGAGAAGGCAATTTGAAATTTAAAATTGTGGGAGTTGTAAAAGATTTTAACGTTACAGGATTACAAAGTAAAATTCCTCCGATGGTTTTTATCAATCTAAAAACTTTAAAATGGAATAACTTTAATAATGTACTTGTAAAGGTTTCTCCAAATAATTTAACAGAAACGATAGAAAAATTGAAATCTTTTTGGGAGAAAAACGTAAACGCAGATTATCCTTTTGATTATGAATTTGTTGACAAAGGATTTGCAAGAACTTATCAAGAACAAATCAAACAAAAAAACCTATTTTTCATCTTAAATCTAGTTGTAATTATAATTGCTGTGTTTGGATTGTTTGCTTTGGCATCATTTTCGATGGAAAGAAGACTGAAAGAAATTGCAATTAGAAAAACGCTGGGTGCAGAAACAGATATTTTGCTGAAAGAATTATCAAAACAATATATCATTTTCTGTTTTATGGGATTCGCAATCGGAATTGTACCAGCTTATATTTTATTGCAAAAATGGCTTGAGGATTTTGCTTTCAGAATTAATATTTCTGTTTATCCTTTTACGGTAGCGCTTATTTCTTTGGTAATTCTTACGCTAATAATTGTACTAACAAAGGCATATCAAGTAACTAAAATAGACGTTTTAAAATATTTAAAATACGAATAAGCTTGTAGACCATTTTTTTTAAAGAAGCCCGACAGATTTCAGTTAAATCCGTCGGGCTTTTATTTTTAATTCATTGTAACCGAATCAGAATAAAGAAGTTTGTCTAAGCTTTTATCTCGGTCGTATACGTCTGGAAAGAAATTAATTTCGCCATTATCTTGAACCCAAGCTGTAAAATAGCCAATGTAAACCGGAATTTTATTTTTAAGCATGCACGTTGTTTCTTTTTCACCGCTCATTGCTTTATCAATTTTATCTACAGGCCAATCTGGATCATCTTTTAAAATTGCCAAAGCCAATCCTTTCGCTTCTTTTACATTAATACAACCATGGCTGAAAGTACGTTTTTCAAATTCAAACAAACTCTTCGCAGGCGTGTCGTGCATGTAAATATCATTCGGATTCGGAAACATAAATTTCACTAATCCTAAAGAGTTTTTTGGTCCTGGTTTTTGTCTCACTTTACCTCCATTCCATTCCATATTATGATCTGCCAAATAGTTTTTGTCATTTGCCATTTGCAGTTTTAATTCGTTTTGAATAATGCTGTTCGGCACATACCAATACGGACTAAAAACGATTCGATCCATTGTGCCGCTAAAAATTACAGTTTCGCTGAGTCGGTTTCCAACAAAAATATCAGAAACGAGTGCATATTTTCCGTCTTTCACGTAAAACATTCTAAACGACGGAATATTTACCATTACATATTCATTGGCCTTAGATAATTTGGTCGGAATCCAACGGCATCTCTCCATATTCAGCATAATCGTTCTGATTCTTTTGCTAATTGGCTCGTTCATTTGATTAATATGATCTCTAGTTATGGCGTAATTTAATTTAAGATTGTATCTTTTTTTATAATTTAAAATCCCAGCCATCAACTCTTCATCGTAAACATTACTTTTAGAATCTTGTTTTAAATCACCAACAACAAACAAACGATTTCTAATTTGTTTTATAGCAATAGCAGTGTCGTCAGGTCTTAAATCTTTATAAGTGGCGCTGTCAATTGTAATTTTTTGCCAAAGATTATCGGTTTCAATTTTACGGTATTTTTTTAATGCGTCTTGCAGTTTATAATATTGGCTGAATAACAAATTATCGTCTTCGTTTAAACGATTTTTATCGACAATCAAAGAATCTAAAATTTTAGAATACGAAATAGATTTTGCAGGAAGATACCATCCTATTTTTTTCAATGTTGCCGGATCTACTCCAGAATAAACATTGCTTGCATAAAAAATATACATATTCGTGAGAAGTAATTCTGTGTCTATTTGCGGAGGCTCAACATTATCGCTTTCATTAAAAGCTTGATCAATTATTTCTTTATAAGGCATCGTACTTTCGATTCCCTGTTCTTTTAAAAGATTTACTTTTTGGTATAATAATGCGCCAAATTCGGTGATATTTTTATCATCATACCAAATAGATTTATTTTGTTTGGCTTTATAAATTTCTTCTACATCTTTCTGATACTTTTTTAGTTTGGGATATTTTTTAAAAAAAGCATTAATAGATGTCGCATCGATTGTTATAACCTTAACATACCCAGAAGTTTCTTTACTTTTAATTTTGTCGGGAAATGACTTAAATGAAAATGCAAAAAAACTAAACGCAATAATGATGGTTGAAAAAGTAAAATTTCGCATATTTTTAAAGTTTAAGTTGTAGAAAAATAACTTTTTAAAAAATATCGAAAACCCAATAAACATTCCGAGAAAAACAAGTTTTCGTATACTTTTTATATCTGAAAATCATCGATTTGGGCAATCAAATATAGCGAAGATTTGTGAGATTTTAATGCTAAAAAACAGAAAAATTTGACAAAAATGAAAGTTCTATTTTGTATGAAATTCAATTCATTTTCTAAAAACCAATTTTATATGATAATCAACTGAACATCAAAATGAACCTAAAAAAAGAGCTAACATAATTTTGAATAATCTCTCCATCAATAATTACAATTTAAAAACGTTTAATTACGAACTTAATCTGTTATCTTTGCACCCTGAAATCAGTTTAAATAAACATAATTCTAAAATTGATTGTTCAGAATAGAAAAATAGCCCATTACAATGAAATTAGATAGAAAAGAAATTCTTAAAGCTTTAGAATCAATTACTATTGCTGGAGAAGGAAAAAATATGGTTGAAAGCGGTGCTGTAACCAACGTTATTACATTTGGAGACGAAGCTGTTGTAGACCTTTTATTGCACACACCGGCAATGCACATCAAGAAAAGAGCGGAAGATGATATTAAAAAAACGATTCACGAATTAGTATCTCCAGACGCAAAAGTAAAAGTAAATATTAAAGTAGAATCTCCAGAAAAGCCTGAAATTAAAGGTCGTGCAATTCCTGGAATCAAAAATATTATTGCAGTTGCTTCTGGAAAAGGAGGAGTAGGAAAATCTACTGTTACAGCAAATTTAGCTGTTACACTTGCAAAAATGGGTTTTAAAGTTGGTGTTTTAGATGCTGATATTTACGGTCCTTCGATGCCAATTATGTTTGACGTTGAAAACGAAAAACCAGTTTCTACAATGGTTGACGGAAAATCTAAAATGAAACCTATTGAAAGTTATGAAATTAAAATGCTTTCTATCGGATTCTTTACTGCTCCAAGTCAAGCCGTAATCTGGAGAGGTCCAATGGCTGCAAAAGCTTTAAACCAAATGATTTTTGATGCAGATTGGGGAGAATTAGATTTTATGTTATTGGATTTACCTCCTGGAACTGGAGATATTCACTTATCTATTATGCAGTCACTTCCAATTACTGGAGCTGTTGTAGTAAGTACTCCGCAAGCTGTTGCACTTGCAGACGCTAAAAAAGGAGTTGTAATGTTTATGCAGGATAATATCAATGTTCCTGTTTTGGGAATTATCGAAAATATGGCGTACTTTACACCAGAAGAATTGCCTGAAAACAAATATTATATTTTTGGACAAGAAGGCGCTAAAAATCTGGCAGCAGATTTAGACGTTCCGTTTTTAGGAGAAGTTCCAATTGTACAATCTATTCGTGAAGCAGGAGATTACGGACGTCCAGCAGCATTGCAGACGGCTTCTCCAATAGAAAAAGTTTTCGAAGAAATCACAAGAAATGTGGTGCAAGAAACTGTAAACAGAAACGATAGTTTACCAGCAACAGAAGCCATTAAAATTACAACTATGGCAGGTTGTTCGGCAGTTAAGAAAAATTAGATAATGAGATAATTTGTCAATTAGATAAGGATAAAATTTTCTAATTGACACATTTTCATAATTGACACATTTATATTATGACAACAGAAGAATTAACAAATAATGTTTTATTGGCCTTAGATGAGATAAGACCATTTTTAAAATCTGATGGCGGAGATATTTCATTAATTTCTATCGAAGAGGATAAACATGTAAAAGTTCGTTTGGAAGGAGCTTGTATTAGCTGCAGCGTTAATCAAATGACACTGAAAGCAGGAGTTGAAACAACAATAAAAAAATATGCGCCGCAAATCGAAACTGTGGTAAATATTATGTAATAAACCAGATTGTTTTTTTCGACTTAATGTTTTTACAGCGAATCGAAAAGAATTTTTAACGTTTACAATAAACGCTAAAATCTCTTTTTCATTATTATCGCATTATAAAAAGCCCAAACAGTAATCGAAAAATTTAAAATTAATTACAGAATCTGAACACGTTTTCAAATTCTAAAATAAAATTCCAAGAATTAAAAATGGATGTATTAATAAAAATTAAAGATCGAGAAGGAGTTATACACGAACTACAAGCTCCTACTGATATGGCAATGAATATAATGGAGTTATGCAAAGCATACGAACTTCCTGTTGAAGGAACTTGCGGCGGAATGGCCATGTGCGCTTCTTGCCAATGTTATGTTCTAAATGACGTTGCATTACCAGAAATGGGAGACGATGAAGAAGCAATGCTTTCGGAAGCATTTTATGTAAAATCTAATAGTCGTTTAGGCTGCCAGATTCCAATTACTGAAGACTTAGAAGGTTTGGAATTAGAATTGGCTCCAGAATACTAAAATATAGAAAAGCGAGAATTTATTGATTCTCGCTTTTTTTTGTTTATCAATATTCTTCAATCAAATTATCCAAAGAGAACTCTTTTAATAATTTATCCAAATATTTACCTCTACTGCTCGATTCTCTTTGATATGGCGCAAATAGACTTGTTGATTTGTTGAATTCTTCATTAAGTTCTTGTAGTTCTATTTTTTCATCTTTTGTCAAAGAATTTGATTTCTTTTCAATGAAATTTAGAATTCTTTTTATTGCGATTTCTTTATCGATAATGGCGTTTTCATTATTATTTAAAGTGCAAATTCCGTACACACCTTTCAAGAAATAATTCCACTCTTCTTCTAATGCATTTTCTATTTTTTCATTGTCTATATTTCCATTTTCATCAAAAAACATTTCCGTATGCAAAGGTTTTGTGAGCGTGGCTTTTAAGATTTGACAACAAGTTTTCTTTAAAATTTATTTTGAATTTTTCAGGATTCAGATTCTCAACATTATCTTTAATAAGCTGTAAAACACTTGGGTGAAAATACCTTCTTTCAATACTAACTTTATGAGTATCATTTAAAGAAGAGCTGATTGTAATATCTGAATTTATAACATAAGAAGGCTCTGGGACAAGTTTATTTTTAATTAATTCATTCAGCTTGTCTGAAGAGATATTTGCCATTTTAGTTACTTCTTCAAACACTATATAATTTTCTACGATGTATTTTAGGTTTTGATCCATTTTCCACTTTTTTATTTGAATGAAATTAAGGTTTTATTTCCATTTCCAATCTAGCTCTGAAATAAAATCGATTCTTCTTTTTTCGGCAATTTCTTTTAAAAGATTTCTCAATGCTGAAATATCTTCAACATGCTTTTTAGGAATTATAAAATTTTCATCTGTTATAAATGTGATGAAAAAATAATCTTCAATCTCGCTAATATTTTGAAATCCTAAAAACTTAAGTTTTACATCGGCTATTGAGGTTGAAGTCAAAATATGATCTTCTTCAAATTTAATATTTGTTATAATGCCGCATTTCTTTAAATAAACAGAATCTACATATTTTTTTAAACGAATTCTTGAAAACCATTTTAAATAACGAGTGGAAACAAAACAATAAGCAATTATTGCTATTAGAAATGCATAAATAAAGAATTGATCCTTAGTTATTAAAAATGAAAATAGTGCCAGTATAATTAATAATACTATAATAGCAATATTGTTATTTCTTCTTTCTTTTTTGAAAAATTCATTGTTTGAAACAATATATAATTGCTGTTGCAAATAATCGTTTTCTGTTAGGCTGTAATTTAGTTCCATAAAAAATAATATTTCTGAAATGCAAAACTACTTTGATACTAAAACTCAAACAACCTTTACAAGTCTTAAAACTATCATATTAAGTCATTTTAAATACCCTATTCTATTATTCAAAAATCTTTTAGCGGTTATTCAAAACATCTATTCGAAATATTTTTGCAAAAAATTTGAGCGTTTTAAACAACTCATTTTATAATCAAAAATATTTAAAAATGAAAAAAATTCAAAATTACATTAGCATTACGTTGGTAGCTTTCATGTTATTTTCATGCAACAAAAACGAATGGACGCCTGAAAAAGAAGCCGATTTTAAAAAACAGTTTACAGAAACTGCAAAAACTAAAGGAAAAGGAATGTTCTCAGATGAACAAGCCATTTATATTGCAGATTGTGTTTTTGATAAAATTAAAGGCAATGATTTAAAACCAGATGATATTAAAAAACCTAGAGTTGTAATCTCTGTAAGACAAATGGGAACTCAATGTGCACAGGAAGCCCTATCTAAATTTAATTTGGAACAGAATACTTGGAATTCTAAAACTGAACAAACTTTTAAAAACAGTATGAAAAAGACACTTCTTAGTTCCGGTGCTAAGAGTGAAGACATTTCATTTGTGACAGATTGCTTTATTGCAAAATTAAAAGAACAAAACATTGGGCCTGCAAATTTACAAAACCCTAAAAATACAGCTATAATTAAAAAAATTGGAAAATCTTGCGGAGAAGAATTAGTAAAAAAAAAATAAATTTTCTCTAAAATCAAAAAAACCGTAATTACATCACTGCAATTACGGTTTTCTCTTTATAACAATTTTCTTTAATCTCTGAGCTTATACCAAACCAGCTTGAATTAAATATTCAGCGATTTGGATTGTGTTTGTTGCAGCACCTTTTCTTAAGTTATCAGCAACAATCCAAAGGTTTAATGTATTTGGCTGGCTTTCGTCGCGACGAATTCTTCCAACAAAAACATCATTTTTACCTTCTGCATATAATGGCATAGGGTAAGTAAACGTATCTAAATTATCTTGTACCGTTACTCCGTCTGTATTATGAAGGATTTCACGAACTTCGTTTACTTCAAAATCATTTGTAAACTCAACGTTTACAGCTTCACTGTGTCCACCAACAACTGGCACACGAACTGCAGTAGCTGTAACTCTAATCGTGTTGTCACCAAGAATTTTTTGAGTTTCGCGAACTAATTTCATTTCTTCTTTAGTGTATCCGTTTTCTTCAAAACTGTCGCAATGTGGAATTGCATTTCTGTGAATTGGGTATTTATATGCCATTTCACCTTGAATTCCAGCGTATTCGTTTTCTAATTGTTTTACCGCTTTTACACCAGTTCCTGTGATAGATTGGTACGTAGAAACGATAACTCTTTTGATGTTGTATTTTTTATGCAAAGGAGCCAAAGCCAAAACCATCTGAATTGTAGAACAGTTTGGATTTGCAATAATTTTGTCTTCTTTGGTTAAAACAGAAGCATTGATTTCTGGAACTACTAATTTCTTAGTCGGATCCATTCTCCATGCAGAAGAGTTGTCGATTACAGTTGTTCCGGCAGCAGCAAATTTTGGTGCCCACTCTAAAGACGTATCTCCACCAGCCGAGAAAACTGCAATATCAGCTTTCATATCAACTGCTGTTTGTAAACCAACTACTTTATATTTTGTTCCTTTATATTCAATTTCTTTTCCTACTGATCTTTCAGACGCAACAGGAATTAATTCTGTAACAGGAAAATTTCTTTCCGCTAAAACTTTAAGCATTACTTCGCCAACCATTCCGGTAGCTCCTACAACTGCAATTCTCATTTTTATATGTTTAAATAATCAATTAATCTAATTTGTAAGGCAAAAATAAGTATAATAAAAGTCTTGGCAAGGTGATTCACAAAAAATAACAAAATGTTACAAAATAAACATTTTGTAAAAAAACCGCCTCTTTAGAAGACGGTTAAGTTAGACTTAGTGTAGCGGTATTATATTTTATTGTTTGTTTTTCAACAAATCTCTAATTTGAGTAAGCAATTCTTCCTGAGTTGGTGCAGCAGGTTGATTTGGAGCTGGTTCTTCTTTCTTTTTAAGACTATTTATTCCTTTGATAATCAAAAACAAAACAAAAGCAACAATTAAAAAATTTATAACGGCAGATAGAAACAATCCGTATTTTACGCCGCCAAAAGCTGTTAAATCTTCTATTTTAGATAAGTGAGCCGCATCTAGAGCTGGTTTTAACACTAATGGTGTGATTACGTCTTCAATAAATGAACTTACAATTTTACCAAAAGCAGCTCCAATAATTACTGCAACAGCAAGGTCAACCACGTTGCCTTTCATTGCAAATGCCTTAAATTCTGAAAAAAATCCCATATTTGATCTGTTTAGTTGAATATTAAATGAATCTCGAAAATACGTAATTTTATTTAAAATTCTTAAAATTATCTAAAAAATACACGTTTTACACGTTGCGAAATACTGGTCATTATCTCGTACGGAATCGTTTTTAATGCCTCAGCCATCTCAATAACGGTTGGGCTTTCGCCGAAAATAATTACAGAATCGCCTTCTTTGCAATCTATTTCTGTCACGTTTACCATCAGCATATCCATACAAACGCTTCCGACAATTTTTGCTTTTTGATTTTTTATGACTACAAAACCAACTTCATTTCCCCATAATCTTGCAATTCCGTCTGCATAACCAATTGGAATTGTGGCAATTTTAGTTTCTTTTTCTGCCATAAAACGTCTTCCGTAACCCACGCTGTCACCAGCCGGAATGGTTCTAACTTGCGAAATAATCGATTTTAAAGTTCCAACATTTTCGAGATATTTCTGTTCTGATGAATCGTTGGAAACTCCGTACAAACCAATTCCTAAACGTACCATATTATATTGTGCATTCGGAAAATTGCTGATTCCAGATGTGTTTAAAATATGACGAATCGGATTGATATGCAATTCTGAAATCAATCTTGAAGATAATTTCTCAAACAAAGCAATTTGTTGATTTACAAAATCATAATGTTTTGGATCATCGCTGGTTGCCAAATGTGAAAGAACACTTTGAACTCGAACGGTCGAATTTCCTTTTAATGTATCAATTAATTCTTGAAGCGTATTTTCTTCAAAACCTAAACGATGCATTCCCGTATCAATCTTAATATGAATTGGAAAATCTTTAAGATTCTTTTCGCGGGCAATTTTCAAAAAGGCATTTAATCCTTTTATACTATAAATTTCAGGTTCTAATTGGTATTGAATTATAGAAGGAAAACTAGTCGATTCGGGATTTAAAACCATAATTGGCAATTTTATTCCGCCGTTTTTCAATGTAATTCCTTCATCCGCGAAAGCGACACCTAAATAATCTACTTTATGGTGTTCTAATAATTTGGCGATTTCTAAACCTCCATTTCCATAACCAAAAGCTTTCACCATAACCATCATTTTGACGTTAGCAGCCAGTTTTGATTTGAAATAATTGAAGTTATGACTAATGGCATCCAAATTAATTTCGAGAACTGTTTCGTGCGTTTTCTCTTCTAGAAGCGAGACAATTTCTTCAAAATGAAAAGATCTTGCTCCTTTTACTAAAATAGTTTCATTGTGAAAATTCAAACTTTCAATGGCATCAATAAATTCATTTTTAGTTTGAAAAATGATAATGTTTGAAAATTTATCCGCGAAAGCGCTAATCGTTTCTCCAATTCCGATAACGCAATTTATTTTATTTGAAGCAATTAAATCGGCTACTTTTGAGTACAATTCTTCGTTTGAAAATCCGCTTTGAAAAATATCCGATAAAATGACGGTTTTAGACGCGTTCTTTTTCTGGCTTTCTAAAAAGTCCAAAGCAATTTTTAAAGATTGAAAATCAGAGCTATAACTATCATCAATAATACTGCAATTGTTAATTCCGTTTTTTACTTCCAGACGCATTTGTACGGGATAAAGCATCTGAATTCTATTCTGAATCGTAGTTTGATCGTAATTAAAATGCAATAAAACCAACAAACAAGAAATCGCATTTTCTACCGAAGCAGAATCGCTAAATGGAATTTCTAAATTGAAATTTTCATTTTTGTATCGGTATTCAATTTGTGTGTGATCGTTTTTGATTTCTTTTTTCTGAACAAAAACATCAGCGTTTTTATCTTTAAAACTCCATGAAAAAAGTTTTCGCGGATGCGTCATATATTCTGCAACAAATTGCGTCAAACAAGAATCTACAACTTCATTTTTTTGATAAATAATAATGGGACAGTCTTTAAACAAAAGCAGTTTTTCATCAATCTTTTGAACTAAATTTAGAAAACCTTCATCGTGCGCCGAACCAATGCTGGTTAAAATTCCGATATTGGGTTTGATGATTTTCTCCAATTTAGCCATTTCGTTTACCGTTGAAATTCCGGCTTCAAAAATCCCTAAATTGTGATTTTCATTAATTGAAATAATCGAAAGCGGAACTCCAACTTGCGAATTATAGCTTTTTGGGCTTCTTACAATGTTATAATCTGGGCTCAGCAAAAAGTTAAGCCATTCTTTTACAATAGTTTTTCCGTTACTTCCTGTTAATCCAATAATTGGAAAATGAAAAAGATTTCTATAATATCCCGCAAATTCCTGAAGTGCATTTAAGGTATTTTCGACAACCAAAAAATTAGCTTTTTCAGCACAATTTTCTGGAATGTATTGCACCACAAAGTTCTGAACTCCTTTTTCAATTAAATCGGGAATAAATAAATGAGCATTATTGTTTACGCCTGACAGAGCAAAAAATAAAGTTTGTGATCCGTTTTGCAGCGAACGGCTATCAATTGAAATATGATCAATTAAAACAGCTTCTTTTGAGCCAACAAATTTGGCATTTATAACTGAGATTAGGTCTTTTGAATTTAGGCTCATTTAGAAATTTCTTTTTTTCAAAATTAAAACATTAAAGATAGAAAAGAGTTGTCATTTTCTTAAAAAAAACGTGTTTTAGTAATTAATAAAGTTGCCACGAATTACACTAATTTTCACGAATTTATTTATAAATCTAATAATCAAATTACAATATCCTGTTGAAGATTTAAAATCCTTTTAATCTGTGGCAAAAAACTAATTTGTGAAAATTTGTGCAATTCGTGGCAGAAAACATTAATTGAGTATATTTGTTTTTATACCACAAATTTGAGCATTTTGAAAAAGTTACTTCCCATTTTCTCTTATATATTACACCCCATTTTTTTATCGGTGTACGCCACTTTATTTTATTTATATGCTACTGGAGACATTTTTAGTACACAAGAAAAGTATTTTGTAATCATACAGATTTTGGTGATTAATGTTGTTGTTCCGGTTTTGTTTTATTTGCTTTTAAAATCTACTGGACATGTAAAATCGATAATGCTGAGTCAGACTTCAGAACGAACAATTCCGCTAATTTTACAATGTTTTTTATATATTTTATTGGTAAAAAGAAGTATTGTAATTACCCGTTATCCTGAACTTCATTTCTTTTTTCTAGGCGCTTTATTTAGTACCATTTTGGCTTTGGTTTGTGTACTTTTTAAAACGAAAGCAAGTTTGCATATGGTTGCGATTTCTGGTGTTGCCATTTTTATTATTGGACTAAACATTCATTTTCAAATGCATAATCCGTATTGGCCTGCGTTGGTAATTTTATTGTCTGGAATAGTGGCTTCATCACGCTTAGAAATGAATGCGCATACGTCAAGAGAAATATTGATTGGATTGTTTGTTGGAATTATGCCACAGCTTTTGTTTTTATACTTGTGGCTATAAAATGTAAAACATTAATCCCGCATTTAAGGTTTTCATATTGATCTTTTCGCCCGACAAAGTGGTTGCCGAATTAAACAACGGATTTAAACCGTAATAGATATAAAGATTCCAAGTATTATATCCCGCGGCAATATATGGTCCGTATTGAAACTTATTGATATCCTTGTTGTTATTAATATTATATTTATTCTCTCCGTCATCTAAAAGTGAAGTACTCGAGAAAACATAACTCAATTTTACTCCGCCATAAATACGCCAAAATTTAGTGCTTTCGTAAGTTGAATTTCGCCATCTAAATTCTATCGGAAGATCTACAGAATATTGTCTGTATCGGTTAGAAACAAATTCGCTAGAATTATTTACACCATAAATAATAGTTCCCGCTCCATCTTTAGAAATGTTTAGGTTTTGATTATAGTTCTGATAACTCAATCCTAAACCTGCAGCAATCGCAACTGTTCTTGATTTATTAATTGGCATATCGCGCAAGAAACCTGTCGAAAGTCCGAGAGAGAATTTATTTTGTTTAAAGTTAATTGGAATATCGGTAAACATATTATACGTTACCGAAAAATAAAACTGGTCTTCGCGATACAAAGAATCTATTTTTACTATTGGTTTTACTTCGGGTTTAACCGCTTCTTGTGCAAAAGAGTTAAAAAAAGTGAGTAAAAATAAACAGCTGAAAATAATTCGCATATCGTGAGTTTGGTTTTAGAAAGGTTTTAGAAATAAACGTTTTTAAAAGTGTATTTATTTCATATACAAATATAATATAATGGTTTCTGTAGTTGTGGCAAGAAATAAAAATATTCTGTTTTTGGTGCAGAATAAAATTAATTGCTGCATTTTTTTCAATAAACAAGTGGGCGAAAGTAAAAAAAAATCAATTTTCTATTTAATCTTTATACCTTTGCGAAGTATGAAAAGAAAACAGCTCATATTAAGTTTCTCTTTTGCTGTCACAATATTGTTTTCGATATTGTTTCAGTCTATACACAGTTATGAGCATATTGTAAAACAGCTTACAGAAAAACAATGTCATCATAATTACAATGATCCAAGTGGCGAAATAACGCACCAGCATCATGATTTTGAGGTTTGTTTTGTTTGTAATTTTGCTTTTGGAAGTTATATTGTTCCAGAAACTTTTCAATTTCAATTTCATTCTTTTGAAAAAGAAATTCCATATTTCTTTCCTGTTTCAGAGAAGATTTTCTCTATTTCAGCCACTTCGTATTTCTTACGAGGTCCGCCTTCTGTTATAGTTTCTTAAGTTTCGATTATTCGAAAAAATCACATTTCTTTTTATTTAAATTCAAATAAACATTGAGTTTCCTAATTCTCTTTCTAAAAAGAATTAGAATGCTTTATTGTTGGTTTTTGGTTTTCATTCTAAGAAAAAAATCAAATTAACTATAGCATCATTTTCAAATGAAAAAATTTATAATTGCCCTTATTTTAGGGTTTTCGGGCATGCTTTCTGCTCAAAATTCGGTTTCAGGAACGGTAACCGATAATCAAAATCAGCCTTTGCCAGGAGTTTCTGTTTACGCACCAGAATTACACAAAGGAACGACAACAGACGCAAATGGAAAATACGAATTCAACAATCTTCCAAACGGAACTTTACGTCTTGCTTTTACTTATGTCGGATATGCCAATCAAAATAAAACAATTGCTAAATTATTAAAACAAAACACTTTAGACGTTACTCTTGAAGAATCGATTTTAGAAATGGATGAAGTCGTAGTTTCGACACCTTTCAACAAATTGCAATCGCAAAACGTAATGAAAATCGAGCATGAAAGCATTAAAACTTTACAGCAAAAAGGAACTTCAACATTAATTGAAGGTTTGGCAACAATTCCTGGAGTTTCTCAGATTTCAACAGGAACTTCAATCGGAAAACCAGTAATTCGCGGACTTAGCGGAAATCGTGTTTTGGTTTATTCTCAAGGCGTTCGTATAGAAAATCAGCAGTTTGGAGACGAACATGGTTTAGGTTTAAATGATAGCGGAATAGAAAGCGTCGAAGTCATAAAAGGTCCAGCATCTTTATTATACGGTTCTGATGCTTTGGGAGGAGTTTTATATTTTAATCCTGAAAAATTTGCTGACGCTGGCGATTTTAAAGCAAATTTCAGTCAAAAATATTTTACGAATACACAAGGAAGTAATTCTTCAATCGGATTAAAAACGTCAACAGAAAATTGGAAATTCTTAGTTCGAGGAGGTTACAACACACATTCTGATTATAGAATTGCCGATGGCGATCGCGTAACGAATTCACGTTACAACGAAACTGATTTTAAAACCGGAATTGGATACAGCAACTCCACTTTTTCTAGTGTTTTAAGATACAATTACAACAAATTAGATATTGGAATTCCAGAAGACGGAATTGCAGAACAATCTTCTAGCAAAGACACACAATTTCCGAGACAAGGAATTTTCAATCATTTATTGAGTTTGAATAATGTTATCTTTTTTGAAAACTCAAAATTAGACGTTGATTTGGGTTATATCTCAAACGACAGAAGCGAATTTGAAGACAGCAATGAAGCTTCTTTGCACATGAAATTGAATACTTTCAATTATAATGCAAAGTATCATTTTCCTAAATTCGGGAAAATTGAAACTATTGTAGGCGTTCAAGGAATGCATCAAACGAACAAAAATTCTGGTGAAGAATATTTGATTCCAGATGCAACAACAAATGATTTTGGAGTTTTTGGAACTGCAAATTACGAATGGAACAGCAATGTTTTGCAAGCCGGTTTACGTTTTGACAATAGAAATGTTACTTCAATCGCGCACGGAACTGAAGGAGAAGAAGGTTATTTCTTACCTCTCGATAAATCTTTTGACAGTTTTAATGCTTCTTTAGGTTATAAAACAAAATTGGCTGAACCGTTAACGCTTCGATTGAATGTCGCTACAGGATTTAGAGCGCCGAACTTGGCAGAATTGACTTCAAACGGTGTTCACGAAGGAACAAATCGTTATGAAATTGGAAATGCTAACTTGAAAACAGAACAAAACGTTCAGACAGATTTAAACTTAGAATACAAAAACACGCATTTTGAATTCTTCGTAAACGGATTTTACAATCATGTAAACAATTATATCTATACTTCACCAACTGGAGAAGTTCGCGAGGATAATGATGTTTTTGCTTATATTCAAGATAATGCAAAATTGTATGGTGGAGAAGTTGGTCTGCATTTTCACCCGCATCCTTTAGATTGGTTGCATTTTGAAACAAGTTTTGAAACCGTTACAGGTAAAAAAGACAACAACGATTATCTGCCTTTAATTCCTGCAAACAACTGGAATAATACGCTTAGAACAGAATTTAATATCAAAAACTTCTTAAGCGAAGGTTTTGCTTCTTTGAATGTTTCTTCTACTTTCAGCCAAGATAATGTAAGTGGTTTTGAAACCGCTTCTAAAGGATATACTTTGGTAAATTTAGGTTTTGGAGGAACAGTAAAATTGGGTAAAACTGCTTTCGATATTAACTTAAACGGAAACAATTTATTCGACAAAAAATATATTGCACACCTTTCGAGATTGAAAACAGACGGTATTCCGAATATTGGAAGAAATATCGTTTTGGGAGTTAATTTTAATTTATAATTTTTTATTTAACCGCAAAGAGCGCAAGGAAAAACGCAAGGTTCGCAAAGCATCTTTTAAACTTTGCGAACTTTGCGAAAAACTCTTTGCGTTCTTTGCGGTTAATAGCATAACAATCTCACAGAAAGTACTATTTTTGTTACAACAGACAAAAACTAATTATGAAAAAAACATTTTTATTAATGGCACTTACAACCGCAGGAGTTTCGTTCGGACAAATAAAATATCCTGAAACCAAAAAAGGAGAAACTGTTGATGTATATTTTGATACCAAAGTAAGCGACCCGTACCGTTGGCTTGAAGATGACAAATCTGCTGAAACCGGAGCTTGGGTTAAAGCTGAAAATGAAGTAACTTATAGTTATTTGGATAAAATTCCGTTTCGTGAAGAACTAAAAAAACGAATGGAAAAACTTTGGAATTACGAAAAAATCGGCGCTCCATATAAAGAAGGAAAATTTACTTATTATTCTAAAAATAACGGACTTCAAAATCAATCTGTTGTGTACAGAAAAGATCAAAATGGCAAAGAAGAAATTTTCTTAGATCCAAATACATTTTCTAAAGATGGAACAACTTCTCTTGGTGGACTTGATTTTTCTAAAGATGGAAACAAAGCTGCTTACTCGATTTCTGAAGGCGGTAGCGACTGGAGAAAAGTGATTATTATTGATGCCGTTTCTAAAAAAGTTTTAGAAGATACTTTGGTTGATGTAAAATTCAGCGGGATTTCTTGGCATGGAAATGAAGGTTTCTACTATTCTAGTTATGAAAAACCTAAAGGAAGTGAATTGTCTGCAAAAACAGATCAACACAAATTGTATTTTCATAAGTTAGGAACTTCTCAAAAAGAAGATAAAGTAATTTTTGGTGGAGATCAAAAAAGAAGATATGTTGGTGGTTATGTTACAGAAGATGATCGTTATTTAATTATTTCTGCTGCTAATTCTACTTACGGAAACGAATTGTACATTAAGGATTTAACTAAACCAAATAGTCCAATCGTGACAATTGTAGATAATTTTAATTCTGATAATTCAATTATCGAAAATGAAGGAACAAAATTATTCATTCATACAGATTATAATGCGCCAAACGGACGCGTTGTTACTGTAGATGCAGCAAATCCAAAAGTAGAAAATTGGAAAGATTTCATTAAAGAAACTCAAAATGTTTTAGCTCCATCAACTGGTGCTGGATATTTCTTTGCTAATTATACAAAAGATGCTGTTTCGTTTGTACAACAATATGATTATAACGGAAAATTAGTTCGTGAAATTAAACTTCCAGCTGTTGGATCTGCAGGAGGATTTGGCGGAAAAAAAGACGAAAAAATCTTGTACTACAGCTTTACAAATTACACAACTCCAGGAAGTATTTATTCATTTGAGCCAAAATCTGGTAAATCTGAAGTATATCAAAAACCAAAAGTTGATTTTAAAAGTGACGATTACGAATCGAAACAAGTATTTTATACTTCAAAAGATGGCACAAAAGTTCCGATGATTATTACTTATAAAAAAGGAACAAAATTAGACGGTAAAAACCCAACTATTCTTTACGCTTACGGCGGATTTAATGTGAGTTTGACACCGAGTTTCAGTATCTCAAACGCCGTTTGGATGGAAAATGGAGGAGTTTACGCAGTTGCCAATTTAAGAGGCGGTGGCGAATACGGAAAAAAATGGCATGATGCAGGAACGAAATTGCAAAAACAAAATGTATTTGACGATTTTATCGCTGCTGCGGAATATTTAATTGCACAAAAATATACTTCATCAGATTATTTAGCTATTCGCGGAGGATCTAACGGAGGATTATTAGTTGGTGCAACTATGACGCAACGTCCAGATTTGATGAAAGTAGCTTTACCAGCAGTTGGAGTTATGGATATGCTTCGTTATAATGCATTTACAGCGGGAGCTGGATGGGCTTTTGATTACGGAACTGCTCAAGATAGTAAAGAAATGTTTGAATATTTAAAAGGATATTCTCCAGTTCACAACGTTAAAAAAGGAACACATTATCCTGCAACAATGGTAACTACGGGAGATCATGACGATCGTGTAGTTCCAGCTCATAGTTTTAAATTTGCATCTGAATTACAGGAAAAACAAACAGGAGATAATCCGGTTCTAATTCGAATTGATGTTAAAGCAGGACACGGAGCAGGAAAATCTGTTGCGGCTACGATTCAAGAAAATGTAGATCTTCAAGCTTTTACGCTTTACAATATGGGTTTTAAAGCTTTACCTAAGAAGTAAGACTTTAATCTAAGTTTTTTTTAGCCACGAATTCACGAATTTATTTTGTGAATTTGTGGCTTTATTTTTTTGCCACAGATTAAAAGGATTAAAATGATTTTTATTAATCTGTGAAAATCATTTTAATCTGTGGCTAAACTTCAAAAAATAATTCATGGAAATTAGTGTAATTCGTGGCAAACCTTTTTAAATTTGAGAAACTTAAAACTTAAACCATGAAAATTATAAAATGGGGAATTATCGGCTGTGGAAACGTAACCGAAGTAAAAAGCGGACCAGCTTTTCAGAAAGCTCCGAATTCTGCTTTAGTTGCTGTTATGCGAAGAGATGCAGCTCTTGCTGAAGATTACGCCAAACGCCATAACGTTCCGAAATGGTATTCAAATGCTGAAGATTTAATCAATGATCCAGAAGTTGATGCTGTTTATATTGCTACTCCTCCATCTTCTCATAAAGAATATACTATTTTATGCGCTAAAGCTGGAAAACCAGTTTATGTTGAAAAACCAATGGCACTGACTTTTGAAGAATGCAACGAAATGATTTCTGCCTGTAAAGAACACAATGTTCCATTATTTGTTGCTTATTACAGAAGAGGTTTACCTCGTTTTCTAAAAATTAAAGAAATTATTAATGAAGGAAAACTAGGAACTATACGACACGTAAATTCTGTTTTATATCATCCATTTGAAGCACGTTACGACGACGAAATTAATCTTCCGTGGACAGTTTTACCACATATTTCAGGAGGCGGAATTTTTGTTGATTTGGCTTGTCACACTTTAGATTTTCTAGATTTTGTATTAGGTCCGATAAAATCTGTTCGCGGACATGCTACTTCTCAATTACAAGCATATCCAGCTGAAGATGCTGTCTCAATGTCATTCTTATTTGAAAATGGAATTCATGGTTCTGGTTTATGGAATTTTGCTAGTTTTGAGCGTTATGATAATACCGAAATTGTGGGAGATAAAGGTAAAATTTCGTTCTCCACTTTTGGAAATGATCCCATTCATATTCAATATGCGAATGGAGAAAAAGAAAGCATTACAATAGAAAATCCACTTCATATTCAGCAGCCTTTTATAGAAACCGTAATGGCGGAACTTTTAGGTGAAGAAAATGCTTCTCCATCAAAAGGAATTTCTGGCGCAAGAACGACTTGGGTTATTGATGAAGTTTTGAAAGAGTTTAGAGAATCTAAATCTTAGCATAGCATTCTCACTCTGAGCAAAGTCGAAGAGCGAGTGCTATTTACATAATTTTGTCATCCTGACGAAGGAAGGATCACACATAAAACTCCGCAATCAAAATTGTAAATCTTTGTCGATCTTCTAGTGTGATCCTTCCTTCGTCAGGATGACAAATAAAGTTCAAAAAAAAAGGATATTCTATCGAATATCCTTTTTTCAAAAAACTATAAACGCTATAAAAAATTATAGACTGTATTTTAAACCTAAAGTTAATCCTAATCCAGAAATTCCAACATAAGAACTTAATTCATCCATTGGTTTTGTTGTATCAACACCGTTTGGATTAGTTAGAGCATTATTAGAATTTGTATCTAATTTATCTACATAATTTGTATGAATTGCAGAATATGACGCCGCTCTAAATGTAGTTGTTTCATTTAACTTATCTACACCGTTTTCAGTATATGCTGTAGTTTCTTTAGTTTTTCCGTGAACTGTAAAGTTACGATACTCTAATTCAGCGAAAGCGGAAATATGTTTTCCTAATTTATATGAAGTTCCTAAAGTTGCCATAAAACCTAAAGTTGGATTTGGTTTTACAACATCTTTCGAGTATGCATCAGTTTTAGCAACTTGATTTGCTCCTACGAAACTAATATATTCTCTATTTGTCTTTATATCTAATGTACCATGCACAGGAACAATAACTCCCACTTTAGTATAAGGTTCAAAACCATGTGCTTCACCTAAGAACATTACAATTGCTGGCGCTAAATCAAAAGCTTTGATTTCTCCTTCAGCTGTAAAGTTTACATAAGTAGCAACAGTTGTAGTTGGGTTATAAGAAGCTAATCTGTTTGTTGTTTGAGCCATTGTTTTTTCATTACTTACATAGTAATTTGCAGACATCTCAACTCCTAAACGAGTAGAAAAGCGGTATCCAGCAGTAATTCCACTTCTAAAACCTTGTCCAAAAGAACCTGTAACACTTTCTCTTGAAACCAATTTATTATTTGTTAAAGTACCAGCATAAACATCTCTATTTGGCAATTGTCCTCCAACAACCGGAAATTCTGTTGAAGCTGTTTGGTTAAAATAAGATGCACCTAATTTAAAATACCAGCTTTCTGGTTTGTCTGCTTTTTCTGTTTGCGCCATTGTTGCCATAGAGCACACTAGCATTCCTAATAAAAATAGGTTCTTTTTCATAATTTTGATTTAATTGATTTATACAAACTTAGAGCATTTTTAACATATTCTTAAGTTTGTAAAGTTAGACTTGGAACGAAATCGTTGTAATTTTGGGCAATATTACTAAAAAACTATTATGCGTGCATATTTTTAACACAAAAAATTAACATCTGTTTAAAATTTAACTGTTAAATTTTTAGTTCAGTTTAAAATTAATCTGCATTTTCTCTAATTCCTGCAATAACTCAGTAGAAATTCTCACTTTTAATCGACGGCTAGGCATGGTTAATTTGGTTACTACTTTTATTTCTTCCACTTCATTTACTTCTTGAATTTTAGCGTCTTCCATTGCACTATCCTCATTTTCATTTTCAGATTCAAAAACAGCATCTTCGGCTTCAAAATCGGTTGGTGTTTCTACCTCAACGAGTCGCTTGATTTTTTCTAATTCCATAATTTCAAAAGTCACAGAATTATCACCTTTATTTTCATTAAATAAATGACTTAATCTATGAATAAATTCAGCTTGAAGATCTTTAATATTCAACAAAACAATTAGCTTTTTAGCGAAAGCTTCCAAAATATCCTGCAATTGTCGGATCTCAACAAACTGCATTCTTGGATCTGATTTTTTACCTGTATCATGATTTACCCAACCATCTTTGATCACTATTTTTAAGTAGGCAAAATTATTCTGAATCAGGAAATGACGGAATTTTAAATATTCTTCTCCAAAAATCTTAAACTCATAACTTTCGTCATATCCTTCTAGATTGAATACTGCCCAGCCTTTCCCGTTTTTGGCGACACGATGCTGCACGTTATTGATGATTCCGGCAAAATTTAGATTTTTACCAACATATTCATTCATACTTTTCAACGCTTCTAAACGTGCGTTGCAGAAGTATTTCATCTCAAATCTAAAATCATCAAGCGGATGTCCTGAAATGTAGATTCCGACAACTTCTTTTTCTTTCGCCAGTTTCTCCATCGTACTCCAATCTTCACATGCAGGAATAATTGGCTCTGCAATCTGCACTTCGCTTGCTTCTCCAAACAAACTTACTTGTGATGAATTTTCATTTTCCTGAAACTTTGATCCATACCGAATTGCTTTTTCATAAAATGTAATTCCGTCGCCATCATCATGAAAATATTGTGCTCTGGTTGTTCCTTCAAAAGAGTCGAAGCCACCAGCAAGTACTAAGTTTTCAATCGCTTTTTTATTGGCTGCACGCAAATCAATTCGTTGCGCCAAATCAAAAATGGATTTATATCTTCCGTCTTTTCTATTTGCTACGATCGTTTCAACGGCTCCAGAACCTACTCCTTTAATCGCTCCCATTCCAAAGCGAACTGCGTAATCGTCGTTTACCGTAAATTTATAATAGGATTCGTTTACGTCTGGTCCAAGAACTTGTAATCCCATACGTTTACATTCTTCCATAAAGAACGAAACTTGTTTGATATCATTCATGTTATTCGAAAGTACCGCTGCCATATATTCGGCAGGATAATGCGCTTTCAAATAAGCAGTTTGGTACGCAATCCATGCATAACAAGTCGAGTGCGATTTGTTGAAGGCATAACTCGCAAAAGCTTCCCAGTCCTTCCAGATTTTCTCCAGAACTTTTGCATCGTGACCTTTTTGTGCCGCTTGTTCTACGAACTTTGGCTTCATTTTGTCCAGTACGTCTTTTTGTTTTTTACCCATCGCTTTACGTAAAACGTCGGCCTCACCCTTTGTAAATCCTGCCAAAGATTGAGACAAAAGCATTACCTGCTCTTGGTAAACTGTAATTCCGTACGTCTCTGATAAATATTCGGCGCAGGCATCTAAATCGTATTTGATCTCTTCGTCTCCATTTTTTCTTCGAACGAAAGACGGAATATACTCCAAAGGTCCCGGACGATAAAGTGCATTCATGGCAATTAAATCTCCAAAAACCGTTGGCTTCAGGTCTTTCATGTATTTCTGCATTCCAGGCGACTCGTATTGGAAGATTCCAACGGTTTCACCTCTTTGGAAAAGCGCATACGTTTCTTCATCATCAATTGGGAATGTGTCTGGATCTAATTCTTTTCCAGTTCTATATTTTACCAGTTTTACGGTATCTTTTATCAGCGTTAGAGTCTTCAGACCCAAGAAGTCCATTTTCAGCAATCCGGCACTTTCAGCAACCGAGTTATCGAACTGAGTTACATATAAATCTGAATCTTTTGCCGTTGTCACGGGAACATAATTCGTAATATCCGATGGTGTAATGATTACTCCACAGGCGTGAATTCCCGTATTACGCATCGATCCTTCCAGAATTTTTGCCTGCTGAATGGTTTCTCCTGCCAAATCATCTTCATTGGCAATGGCGATTAACTCTTTTACATTATCAAATTCGTCTGAACGAAGGGCTTTTTTAACCTCATCTTCACTTTCTGAAATGAAACGCGCCAAATTCCATTTTGACGGCATCATTCCCGGAATCAGTTTTGCAATTCTATCAGCCTCAAATAATGGCAAATCCAATACACGAGCCGTATCACGAATCGCCGATTTAGTTGCCATTTTACCATAAGTGATAATCTGTGCTACTTGTTTTTGACCGTATTTGTTGATTACGTATTCCATAACGCGACCACGACCCTCATCATCAAAGTCGATATCAATATCGGGCATCGATACACGGTCAGGATTTAGGAAACGCTCAAAAAGTAAGTCATATTTAATTGGGTCAATATTGGTAATTCCGAGGCAATACGCAACGGCTGAACCAGCTGCAGATCCACGACCGGGACCAACAGACACATCCATTTTTCTTGCTTCGGCGATGAAATCCTGTACAATCAAAAAGTAACCTGGATATCCAGAATTCGAAATGGTCAATAATTCAAAATCCAAACGTTCCTGGATAGATGCTGTAATTTCGCCGTATCTTCTTTCTGCTCCTCGCATTGTAAGGTCTCGCAAATAAGCATTTTCACCGCGAACACCATTATCTTTTTCATCTTCTGGATCAACAAATTCCTCTGGAATATCAAATTTTGGAAGCAATACATCACGGTAAAGCGAATACCCTTCAACTTTATCAATAACTTCCTGAATGTTGATAATCGCTTCAGGCAAATCGGCGAAGAGCTTTTTCATCTCTGCTTCCGACTTGAAATAATATTCCTGATTCGGAAGTCCGTAGCGATAACCGCGACCACGTCCGATAGGTGTTGCCTGCTTTTCACCATCTTTTACACAAAGTAAAATATCGTGCGCATTAGCATCTTCTTTATTTAAATAATAAGTATTATTAGTCGCAATTAATTTGACATTATGCTTTTGCGAAAATTCAATCAGGGTTTTGTTTACACGATTTTCATCTTCCTGATTATGACGCATTACTTCTAGATAGAAATCTTCACCAAATTGCTCCTTCCACCAAATCAGTGCTTCTTCGGCTTGATTTTCACCGATGTTCAGGATTTTACTTGGAATTTCTCCATATAAATTCCCAGACAAAACCATAATATCACCTTTGTATTGCTCTACAATCTTGCGATCAATCCTCGGAACATAATAAAATCCGTCAGTATAAGCAATCGAAGCCATTTTAGCCAAGTTGTGATAACCTGCTTTATTTTTAGCCATCAAAACAACTTGATAACCGTTGTCCTTTTTGCTTTTGTCTAAATGATTTTCGCAGATATTAAATTCACAACCAACAATTGGTTTTACTTCGGTTTCTGTTGGTTCTTCTCCAGCTTCAACCAAAGCTTTATTTTTTCCAGAAGCCGCTTTATTGTGGTTCATAACGGCGCTCACGAAGTGAAAAGCCCCCATCATGTTTCCAGTATCCGTCATTGCAACAGCTGGCATTCCGTTTTTGGCTGCGGCTGCAACAATATTTCCAATTCCGATAGTCGATTGAAGTACCGAAAACTGTGTGTGATTGTGTAAATGTGCAAATTTTGCCGCTTTGAAATCGGCTTTATCTTCTTCTGAAACAACATTTTGTTGCCCTTCTCCAGCTAAAGCTTTAAGCTGCTCTCTGATTTTGTCAGAAGCCGCTTTTAAGTTGATGTGTTTTAAACCGATTAAAGGAAATTCCTGTGGATTTCTTTCTTGAAATTCTTTGAAATATTCTTTCGGAACGTCTAGTTCTTCTTTAGTAAAAACTTCTCTTCTAACCAATTCCAAGAAACAACGCGTAGTTGCTTCAACGTCGGCAGTTGCGTTGTGCGCTTCCGCGAAAGGCTGATCGAAAAGATAGCTGTGTAATTCGGTCAAAGTTGGCAATTTGAATTTTCCTCCACGACCTCCAGGAAGTTGTAACAACGATGCTGTAACTTCGGTACACGTATCCAAAACGGGCATTGAACTCATTTGAGACTCCACTCCCATTCTATGGAATTCGGCTCCCATAATATTAACGTCGAAACCTAAATTCTGCCCAACGATGAATTTAGTTTTGCTTAAAGCAATATTGAATTTCTCTAAAACTTCGGCCAAAGTGATTCCATCGGCTTCAGCCAATTCAGTAGAAATTCCGTGAATACGCTCGGCATCATACGGAATATTAAATCCTTCTGGTTTTACCAAATAATCCTGATGCTCGATAAGCTGTCCCATTTCGTCATGAAGCTGCCACGCAATCTGTATACAGCGAGGCCAGTTATCAGAATCGGTAATCGGGGCATCCCAGCGTTTTGGTAATCCTGTGGTTTCGGTATCGAATATTAAATACATAGAGTTGTAAAAGTCAAATTTTAAAATCCAAAATTCCAAATCTTACACATTGCAAAACATTGACAACATGAAACATAACAAAATGCGAAATGAAAAATCGGAGGAATTCAAATTTACGCTTTTTTTGGAGAAAGAAAATGGATAATTTCTTAAAATAACATTCTTATTTATTCGTCAGTTTTTCTCTTAAAAATCATAAAATTTCATAAAAAAACACTTCTTGGATGTCGTAGTATTTTGATCATTTATTGAATCTAAATAACGCCAAAAAAACTCTTTTAAAAGCTTTAAAAAACCTAAAAAGTGTTCTTTCCGCAAATAAATCAAAACTAACAATTATTACTATTTTTATTTAATTTGTTAGATTTTTTCAATTAAATTCTTATATTTTATAGTAATTATGAGATAAATTTGCAAACTATTAAAACAAAAAACAAACAAGGAAAATTAAAGCCGAAAAGAAAAAATTAAATCAATTTCTTTATCATTTTTCTTTCAAAATTTAATGCGCAAAAGCCGTTTAGCAATTTGTAAATTAGTTTGGGTATCGTATATAATGAAATATCGAAATTGACGCTTTTGCATCTTTTTTTACTTTTGTTTTGCTATTATAATGAACAGGAAATTGCTGTAGTTATAGAAATTACAATTAAAAAAAATAAAAATGAGTAAGACATTATTTGACAAAGTATGGGATTCACATGTTGTGCGTAAAATTGAAGATGGACCAGATGTGTTTTTTATTGACCGTCATTTCATTCATGAAGTTACGAGTCCTGTTGCTTTTTTAGGATTAAAATCAAGAGGCGTTAACGTTTTATACCCACAACGTACTTTTGCAACCGCAGATCACAATACACCAACCATAAACCAACATTTACCAGTTCAAGATCCGCTTTCTGCAAATCAGCTTCAAGCTCTTGAAGATAATGCTAACGAATACGGAATTTCGCACTGGGGATTAGGTCACCAAAAAAATGGAATTGTACACGTAGTTGGTCCTGAAAACGGAATTACTTTGCCAGGTGCTACTATTGTATGTGGAGATTCTCACACGTCTACTCACGGTGCTTTTGGAGCTATCGCTTTTGGTATCGGAACTTCTGAGGTTGAGATGGTGCTTTCTACGCAATGTATTATGCAACCTAAACCAAAGAAAATGCGTATCAACGTAAACGGTCAATTGAGCAAAGGTGTTGGTCCAAAAGACGTTGCACTTTATATTATTGCTCAGTTAACTACTTCTGGAGGAACAGGATATTTTGTTGAATATGCTGGTGATGTTTTTGAAAACATGACTATGGAAGGTCGTATGACAGTTTGTAACTTAAGTATCGAAATGGGTGCTCGTGGAGGAATGATTGCTCCTGACCAAACTACTTTTGATTTCCTTGAAGGAAGACTTTATGCTCCAAAAGGAGAAGCTTGGACAAAAGCTGTTGAATACTGGAAAACTTTAAAAACGGATGCTGACGCTGTGTTTGATGCTGAATTAAACATCAAGGCTGAAGACATCGAACCAATGATTACTTATGGTACAAACCCTGGAATGGGAATTGGTATCACAAAACATATTCCGAATGCTAACCAAGTTGAAGGTGGTGAGGAAACTTACAAAAAATCTTTGGCTTACATGGGCTTCAATGAAGACGATGTAATGATCGGAAAACAAATCGATTATGTTTTCTTAGGAAGTTGTACAAACGGACGTATTGAAGATTTTAGAGCTTTCGCTGAAATTGTAAAAGGAAGAAAAAAAGCAGACAATGTTACGGCTTGGTTAGTTCCGGGTTCTCACGTTGTTGAAGCGCAGATTAAAGAAGAAGGAATTTTAGATATTTTAACTGAAGCTGGTTTCGTATTACGTCAGCCGGGTTGTTCTGCTTGTTTAGCAATGAATGATGATAAAGTTCCTGCTGGAAAATATGCTGTAAGTACTTCAAACAGAAACTTTGAAGGTCGTCAAGGTCCTGGTTCAAGAACGCTTTTAGCAAGTCCAATTATGGCTGCCGCTGCTGCTGTTACTGGAAAACTAACAGATCCGAGAGAGCTTTTTTAATTCTCGCTGTAAGCTTTAAGCAATAGGCTTTAAGCTAAAAATTCAATACAAAAACAATGCTGTAGAAAAAGCCTAAAGCTTATAGCCTACAGCCTAAAGCAAAAACAAAAATGGCATACGATAAATTTACTATACTTACCAGCAGTGCAGTGCCACTGCCAATTGAGAACGTCGATACAGATCAAATCATCCCAGCTCGTTTCTTAAAAGCTACAAAACGTGAAGGTTTTGGAGATAACCTTTTTAGAGACTGGAGATATAATGGAGACGATACTCCAAAAGCTGATTTCGTTTTAAACGATTCAACTTATAGCGGAAAAATTCTTGTTGGAGGAAAAAACTTCGGTTCTGGATCTTCAAGAGAGCACGCTGCTTGGGCAGTTTACGATTACGGTTTTAGAGCTGTAGTTTCTAGTTTCTTTGCTGATATCTTCAAAGGAAACTGTTTGAATATTGGTGTTTTACCAGTTCAAATCAGCCCTGAATTTGCTGAAACTATTTTCAAAGCAATTGAAGCCGATCCTAAAACAGAATTAGAAATCAATCTTCCAAACCAAACTATTACTTTATTATCTACTGGTCAGCAAGAATCTTTTGCTATCAACGGATACAAAAAGAATAACATGGTTAATGGTTTTGACGACATTGATTATTTACAAGATATGAAAGAGGATATTAAAGCTTTCGCTGATAAACTCCCTTTCTAAAAAAATCAGGTTCAGTCCATTGAGACCCGACAGGTTTTTGAAACCTGTCGGGTCTTTATAAGTTAAACAACCAAGACAACACAACAAAAATTTACCTTTTAAAAGGAATTCAGAATATCAATATGGAAAAAAGAAAAATTGAAATAATGGATACGACGCTTCGTGATGGTGAACAAACCTCAGGAGTTTCATTTTCTGCTGCAGAAAAACTGACCATTGCGCAATTGTTGTTGGAGGAATTAAATATTGATAGAATTGAAATTGCTTCGGCGCGTGTAAGCGAAGGAGAATTTAATGCCGTAAAAAGCATCACTTCATGGGCTGAATTAAAAGGATACACAAACAGAATCGAAGTTTTAACTTTCGTTGATGGCGGTGTATCAATCGACTGGATGAAAAGATCGGGCGCAAAAGTGCAGAATTTATTGACTAAAGGCTCAATGAATCACTTAACGCATCAATTGAAAAAAACTCCAGAACAACATTTTTCTGAAATTGCTCAAATTATTGCTTTAGCGAAAGAAAATGACATCGAAACAAACGTTTATCTGGAAGATTGGAGCAACGGAATGCGAAATTCTCCAGATTATGTTTTTCAATTTCTAGATTTCTTAGCAACTCAGTCAATTAAAAGAATTTTACTTCCGGATACTTTAGGCGTTTTAATTCCGTCTTTGACTTTTGAATTTATTTCAAAAATAAAAACAAAATATCCACAGATTCATTTTGATTTCCATGCTCACAACGATTACGATTTAAGCGTTGCCAACGTTATGGAAGCTATAAAAGCTGGCATTAATGGACTTCACGTAACGGTAAACGGAATGGGAGAACGCGCTGGAAATGCGCCTCTTGAAAGTACAGTTGCAGTAATTAACGATTATTTGCCTGAAGTAAAAATCAACATAAAAGAAACTTCTTTATATTCCGTAAGTAAACTAGTTGAGACTTTTACAGGTTACAGAATTCCTGCCAACAAACCAATTGTAGGTGATAATGTTTTTACACAAACAGCTGGAATTCACGCTGACGGAGACAATAAAAACAATCTTTATTTTAATGATTTACTTCCAGAACGTTTTGGAAGAAAAAGAAAATACGCTTTAGGAAAAACTTCCGGAAAAGCCAATATCGAAAAGAATCTTCAAGAATTAGGTTTACAATTAAATCAGGAAGATTTGAAATTGGTTACTCAAAGAATTATTGAACTTGGCGATAAAAAAGAAACCGTTACAAAAGAAGATCTTCCATACATTATTTCTGATGTTTTGGACAGTCATACTTACGAAGAAAAAATTACGATTCAGTCGTATATGTTAGTTCATTCTAAAGGAATGCGCCCATCTACTACTCTATCATTAAATCTTAACGGAGAAATAATCGAAGAAAACGCACAAGGAGACGGTCAGTTTGATGCTTTTATGAATGCTTTATCTAAGATTTACAAAAGCAAAAAACTTACACTACCAAAATTAATAGATTACGCAGTAAGAATCCCTCCCGGAAGTAGTTCTGATGCGTTGTGTGAAACCATTATTACTTGGACCAACAACGGAAAAGAATTCAAAACCCGCGGATTAGACTCAGACCAAACCGTTGCAGCTATTATTGCAACGCAAAAAATGCTTAACATAATTACTTAAAGGTTCTAAGTTGCTAAGATTCTAAGCTACTAAGATTTTTTTTGACTTAGAATCTTAGCAACTCCAAAACCTTTAAAATAAACAACTAAGACCACTAAGAATAAAACTTAGAACCTTAGCAACTCAGAATCTTAGAACCTTAAAAAATATAGAATGAAATTAAACATAGCCCTTTTAGCCGGAGACGGAATCGGACCAGAAGTAATTGATCAAGCCGTAAAAGTATCAGATGCTATTGCACAAAAATTTGGACATGAAATTACTTGGAAACCAGCTTTAACCGGTGCTACCGCAATTGATGCAGTTGGTGAGCCTTATCCAGATTCAACACATGAAGTTTGCAAAAATGCTGATGCCGTTCTTTTTGGAGCGATTGGACACCCTAAATACGATAACGATCCTTCTGCACCTGTAAGACCAGAGCAAGGTTTATTAAAAATGCGTAAAGCATTAGGTTTGTTTGCAAACGTTAGACCAACTTTTACATTCCCATCTTTATTAGATAAATCGCCGCTAAAAAGAGAAAGAATTGAAGGAACTGATTTAGTTTTCTTAAGAGAATTAACTGGCGGAATCTACTTTGGAGAAAAAGGAAGAAAAGACAACGGAGATACTGCTTTTGACAACTGTGTTTACACAAGAGCAGAAGTACAGCGTTTGGCTAAAAAAGGTTTCGAATTAGCAATGACGCGTTCTAAAAAATTATGTTGCGTTGATAAAGCAAACGTTTTGGAAACTTCACGTTTATGGAGAGAAACAGTTCAGGCAATGGAAAAAGATTATCCAGAAGTTACAGTTTCTTATGAGTTTGTTGATGCTGTAGCAATGCGTTTGGTTCAATGGCCAAATTCTTATGACGTATTAATTACTGAAAACTTATTTGGAGACATCTTAACGGACGAAGCTTCTGTGATTTCAGGCTCAATGGGATTAATGCCTTCTGCATCTATGGGAGCTGAAGTTTCTTTATTTGAACCTATTCACGGTTCATATCCACAAGCTACAGGATTAAACATTGCTAACCCAATGGCTACTGTTTTATCTGCGGCTATGATGTTCGAAAACTTCGGATTAATGGAAGAAGGAAAAGCAATGAGAGATGCTGTAAATAAAGCTTTAGAAGCTGGAGTAGTTACTGAAGATTTAGCAGACGGAGGAAAAGCATACGGTACTAAAGAAGTTGGTGATTGGTTAGCTGCGAATATATAATAGTTTATTTTGTTTCAGGTTTTACGTTTCAGGTTTCACGTTTCAGATTATTGCAACATGAAACCTGAAACTTGAAACAAATAAAACTTGAAACAAAAAAAGGGATCAACTTTCGTTGATCCCTTTTATATTGTAGAAAAAAAATATTAATATCCTCCTCTGTTTCCACGGTCATTTCCACCACGGTTGTTTCCGTAACCTCCGCGAGAATCTCCTCCACGGTTGTTATTAAAACTTCTTCTTTCGCCTTCTGGTTTTGGCTCAGATTTGTTAACAACGATTGTACGTCCTGCAACAACAGCTCCGTTCAATTCGTCGATAGCTTTCTGTGCTTCGCTATCATTTGGCATTTCAACAAAACCAAATCCTTTACTTCTTCCAGTAAATTTATCAGTAATAATTTTAACAGAGTCAACTGCTCCATAAGCCTCAAAAGACTCTCTTAAATCTGCTTCCTCAATACTGAATGGAAGGCTTCCAACAAAAATATTCATAGATATTTATTTATAATAATACGCAAATGTAATCTTATTTTTATGTAATCTACTATGTTATTAATTTATTTAAGTTTTTATTTTGATTTGATAAAATACAGGCTAATCAGGAACTTAGTAAATTTGGTGATTAGATACCGGACCAACTGGAATTTTATAAAAAACACCTTCCGTAAAATTGATTTCCTGCTTTTCAGCATCAGTTTTAACATTAACAGCTTTAAACTTAAATGTTCCTGATATAGTTTTATCAACCGTATTATATTCGGTAATGGTAATTTGTCCGCTTCCTCTTTCTTTTCCTGTTGTAAATTCTGTTTCTTGTCCAGAAAGCGTGTTTTTGTATGTTGCTTTAGAAGTATCATCTACACCTAAAACATATGTTTTTTCTTCTGTTGAAGGAAGTTGAAAACTTATTTTTTCGTAACCTAAAGTACCTTCAATAATAAAAACGCCATTAGTTTGTGTTTCGGCAGCGTAACTTCGGGCTCTCCAAAAAATATTATCTTTTAAAGTTTGAAAAGCAGGATTATTAAATTTTACATCTTCTGTACAAGACGTTATGAGAAGTAAAAGTGTTAAAGCGTAAAAGTATTTTTTCATATTTAAAATGAATTTTGATGCAAAAGTATTGCATTAGCAACTAAATACTTAAATTAAAAAGTCAAAAAAATGCTAAAAAAGCAACTCTATTATATTTAATACTTTTAAAAACGCATTATTCACAAAAAAATTATATCTTTGCGCCCTTAATTAACAGAGGTCGAGTACCTCAAAATTTAATCATACGATTATGTCAGTAAAAATTAGATTACAAAGACACGGTAAAAAAGGAAAACCTTTTTACTGGGTTGTAGCTGCAGATGCACGCTCAAAAAGAGATGGTAAATACTTAGAGAAAATCGGTACTTACAATCCAAACACAAACCCAGCAACTGTTGAGTTAAACCTTGACAGCGCAGTTAAATGGTTACACAATGGTGCACAACCAACTGATACTGCAAGAGCTATCCTTTCTTACAAAGGTGCTTTATTGAAACACCACCTTGATGGAGGTATCCGTAAAGGAGCTTTAACTCAAGAGCAAGCAGACGCTAAATTAGCAGCTTGGTTAGAGTCTAAAGCTGGAAAAGTTGATGCTAAAAAAGATGGTTTATCAAAAGCGCAAGCTGATGTTAAAGCTAAAGCTTTAAAAGCTGAAAAAGAAGTTAACGCTAAACGTTTAGCTGCTGCAGCTCAGGCTGAAGCTGATGCTATCGCTGCTGCAACTCCTGCAGTTGAAGAAGAAGTTGCTGCTGAAGAAGTTGCTGAAGCAACTGAAGAAGCTCCTGCTGCTGAAGAGAATAACGAAACAACTGAAGCATAATTTTACTTAGCGAGAATGCGTAAAGAAGAATGTTTTTATTTAGGTAAAATCGCTAAAAAATTTAGTTTCAAGGGTGAAGTTCTGATCTATTTAGACACAGACGAACCTGAGTTATACGAAAATCTGGAATCAGTGTTTGTTGAGCACAACAAACACTTGGTTCCTTTTTTTATTGAAACAAGTTCTTTACACAAAAACGACTTTCTTAGAGTACGTTTTGAAGATGTAAATAATGAGGAAGAAGCAGATGCAATTGTTGGAAACGGCATTTATCTTCCTCTAACTATGTTACCTAAACTTTCTGGTAACAAATTTTATTTCCACGAAGTTATTGGTTTTGAAATCGAAGATCAGCGTTTAGGTGTTTTCGGAAAAATAACTTCTATTAATGATTCTAGTGCTCAACCGCTTTTTGAAGTTTTAAATGGCGAAGTAGAAATCTTAGTTCCGATGATTGATCATTTCTTGGTAAAAATCGATCGTGAAAACAAAAAAGTAATCATGAACCTTCCTGAGGGTCTTGTGGAAATGTATTTATAAAAGTTGATTCGTTTAATCGGTTATTTGTTTAATCGAAAATCAAGAACTTTTTTATCATATTTCAAAAAAATCAAAAATCACCACTCGTTAATCTTAAATCCTATATCAAGTGTTTCAATTCAAGCAATTTTCTGTAAAGCAAGATAAAACTGCAATGAAAGTTGGCACTGATAGTGTTTTACTTGGTGCGTGGGCTCCAATTCATCATAATCCGTTTAGTGTTTTAGATGTTGGTGCTGGAACTGGAATTATTGCTTTAATGTTGGCACAGCGAACTCATGCCGAACAAATTGACGCTCTCGAAATTGATGAAGACGCTTACGAACAAGCTGTAGAAAACTTTGAAAATTCTCCTTGGGGAGATCGTTTGTTTTGTTTTCACGCAGGTTTAGATGAATTTATTGAAGAACCTGAAGACGAATACGATTTGATTGTTTCGAATCCTCCTTTTTATGCTGAAGATTACAAAACAGATAATGAACAACGTGATTTAGCACGCTTTCAAGACGCAATGCCTTTTGAAGAAATTGTTGAAGCTGCCGATTTACTGCTTTCAGAAAATGGAATTTTAGCTGTTATTATTCCTTTTAAAGAAGAAGAAAAATTTACTGTTTTAGCAAAAGATTTTGAACTTTATCCAATAAAAATCACGCGCGTTAAAGGAACTCCAAAAACTGAAATCAAACGTAGTTTATTAGCTTTCAGCCGAAATCAAGTTTCTGAAATTGAAATCGATGAACTAACAATAGAAATTGACAGACACGTTTATACTCCAGAATACATTAACCTTACAAAGGATTTTTATTTAAAGATGTAAAAAAACATCTTTGTCAAAGTTTAAAACTTTGACAAAGAATTGCATCCATTATTTTCCATTTTTAGCAAAAAGAATAGCTCTTTCTAAAACTTCATCTTTTCCTTGTTGAATTCCTAAAATTGTAGGTTTTACTTCAATATCAGGAACTATTCCTATTCTTTGTGTTTCCTTTTTATTAGGATAAAAAACGCCATAACAAGTAAACGAAGTATAGAATCCTTTAATTAGTGGAAATCCATAATTTGCTCCATCTGCTCCACCAGTCTGACTTCCAATAACAACACAATTAGGAACTGCCTGCAAACTCATTATGGTAAATTCACCATGACTTATAGCTTTTTCATTAGCCAAAACAATTACTTTTCCTTTGTAATGATCTGGATTGCTTTTTCCACATTTATGAATTCCATCTCTCCAATAATAACGTCCAGGATAATTTACATCAGGATCAAGAAATCTGGCAAATTCTTTTTCCTCAGAATTAAGCCAGTCTGAAATTGGATACATAACTTCATGTGGTCGTGTTCTATTATCAAAAATTATTGCATTTGTATTATTTAACGCAGAAATAAGCGCCGGAATATCCTCATTATCAAGTTCATCAAAATCAACATAACCTACATTACCTTCTAAAATTTTCCATTTTTCTTTATTTGGAAATTGAATTTTTAAATCTTGATATTTATAACGTTTTATAGATTTCACTTCTATTTTTCCTTCTCGTACATATTCAATTTCTACTGATGGGGATTCTCCATTAAAAATCGTCCAATATGCATTTTTTAAAACTGAAGGTTCATTAGAACCTTCTACATATTTTCTATTTTCCTTTACAAGTTCACCAATAGTTTTTCCATTTACTTTAGTAATTACGTCTCCAATTTTCAGATCACTGATCTTTGCCAACGAATCATTTTTTAAATCTGTGATGATTGCTTTTTCATCTATAATTTTGACATCTGCTGGAATAAATTTATCACCAAAATAATCAAATAATTGACCCATTTGAGTTGATGCGTGCGTGTCATTTAGCTTAATAGAAATCTCACGCATAGCTAAACCAAAATCTTTATCCGATTCTGGAGCATAAAATCTTGGAAGCATTTCAATTAAGACTTTATCCCAATTTTCATCCATTTGATATTTATACGGAAAAAAATATTCAATGTAATTCCAATATCTAAACATTGCCAAAAGGCGTAAGTTTTTATCAGACCATTTAAAATCTGAATATTTTACCTCATTTTTAAACTTTAAAGGCACTCCGTCACTTCCTAATTCAAAATCAACGAAATATTGTTTTCCTTGAATTCGATTTTCTTCAATGAATTTTAACTTTTTAGAAAGTGATTTAGAAAACAATTCATTTTTATTGATCCAAGACAAATCAAAATTTTTATCAAAATATTCCTTTTTTAAAGCTGCTTTAAGAGTTTGCTGTTTTTTAATTTCTCCTAAAGAAACTAGCCAGTTTTCTATTACTAAAGAAAATGCTTCAGAAGTTTTAGCTTCTTCTACTTTAGGCAAAATTTGAAATAATTGTTCATCCCAATTTTTACTTCCATCGGTAACATTTGGATGATAATATTTTAAGAAACCCCAAACTTTGCAGGTTGCTGCTAGTTTTTGAGTTTGGGTAATTGGTTTTGAAAAAGTAATTTGAAATAATAAAACGAGAACTAGTAGTAAAGTTTTTTTCATTTAAATTATAGTTTATGATTAGGGATTAAATATTCTAAACTTGCTCAAAAATATTCTTAAACTGATATAAAATTCGTTCAATCAAACGCAAATCTTCGGTTACAATTTCTGCGCTTCCCTTCATTTCTTGCTGAAAAACAATTTGTTTATCGTAAGAAGTTTTTAATCCGTTTGGGAGAGCAACATCCAACAGTAGATTTCCGTCTTTATCTGGAACTAAAGAAATGTTTTTAATTTCTCCTTTCAACACGCCAAATTCTCTATCAGGATAATTCGCCAGACGAATATTTACTCGTTGCCCAACTTTTATTTTTCCTGAATTTAACGCTGGAGCTTTTACTTTTCCGATAAAAGTGTTTTTAGCGTCTGGAATGATTGAAAAAACATTATCGCCAACATTTATGGTCTGATTTGTATTCCAAACTTGCAAAAAAGTGACAACTCCGCTGACAGAAGATTTTAAAGTATAAGCCAGCTCCCAATCTTTTATCACTTTTTTTAATTGATAAAAAGACTGCGCCATGCTTCGACCTAAATTGACTTCTTCTTTTGTGCTGTTTATCTGCGAACTTTGACTTGATTTTGTATTATCAATTAAAGAGGACCTTAATTGCGAAATTGAAGTTAAAAGCCCTTTATAACTCTTCATAGCTTGTAAATAGCCTAGCTTCTTCGCTTCCATTTCTTGCGCGGAAATGATTCCTTTATTAAAAAGCGTTTCAAAACGGGCAATTTCATTTTTCTGCAATTCCAATTCACTTTCGTTAAGCACTTTTTGCTGCTGCAGAATGTCTAATCGTTCTTTAAGCTGAATTTTTTCAGAACTTTGTGCTCTGCTTTCAATTTCAAAAGGATGCAAACTTTCATTCAATTGCTGCGCTTGATAATCTTTTTGAAAAACAGCATAAGCGCTTTCAATTTCTCCTAATTGCGTATTTTTTAGCGAAGCAAAAGGAAAAGCCTTTTTCGAATTATTGATATCGTAACTATCCACAATACTTTTCAATAGAAAAACATCTTTATAATTGGCTGTATTTTCGATAATTGCCAATGTACTGTTTTTCGCTACTGGCATTTTATCTTTTACCAAAATAGCTTCAATTCTACCAGAAGATTTTGAAACGATTTTCTCTGGCGGAATATTTGTCGTAATTACAATTTCTGTTCTCACAACATCTGGGTATTTTACAAACCAGGAAACAAAAAACAGCATAATAATAATGCCGAATATCAAGACTGTTCCCCATCGAATCATCCAATGAGGCACTTTGGTCAGAATGTCCTGAACTTCTTCGCTTCTTAATTCAAATGTATCTTCGTTCATGATTAATTTCCTAATTGCAATTGATTTCTAACCAATTCAAAATAATTTCCTTTTTGTTCAACTAATGCAGAATGGCTTCCAATTTCGATAATTTTTCCTTTATCTAAAACTACAATCTGATCGGCATTCATAACTGTACTCAATCTATGCGCGATGACAACGACGGTTTTGTCTTTAAAAAAGATATCTAATTTTCTCATTATTTCTTTCTCGTTATTGGCATCTAAAGCAGAAGTTGCTTCATCAAAAAACAAGATTTCTGGGTTTTTATAAACTGCTCTTGCAATAAGCAAACGCTGTTTTTGTCCCGTGCTCATTCCCAAACCTTCTGCGCCGATTTTTGTATTATATCCTAGAGGCAAACCGCCAATATATTCTTTTATATTCGCCACATCTGCCGCATAAACCAGTCTTTCTTTGTCAATTCTATCTGCTCCAAAAGCGATATTATTTGCAATTGTATCGCTAAAAATAAATCCTTCTTGCATTACTGCTCCGATATTTGATCTCCACGCTTTCTGCGAAATATTTTTGAGTTGCGAATTACCAATTAGAACTTCTCCTTTTTCAGGTTCATAAAACTTTAAAAGCAGTTTCATCAGAGTTGTTTTTCCGCTTCCGCTGACGCCAACAATTGCGGTTACTTTATTAGCAGGAATTACCAAACTCAGATTGTCTAAAACTGGAACATCTGATCCTAAATAACGATAAGATAAATTTTTAACTTCAATATCAACATCATGCGGAATCTCATTTGTCTGATGACTTTCTTGCTGCAATTCATCTTCTTTTTCATGAATTTCAGATAATCTGGCAAGTGAAATTCTGGCATCTTGCAATTCTCTCACAAATTCTATTAACTGCGTAATTGGTCCGTTTAAACTTCCCACAATGGCACTTATCGCCAACATCATTCCCAGCGTTATTGAACCTTCGATTACCAATTTAGCCGAAAGCAAAATGATAAAAATGTTTTTTAATTCATTAATAACCGAAGAACCAATTGTTTGCGATTGCTCTAGAATCAAGCCTTTTATGGAAACTCTAAAAAGTCTTGCCTGAACATATTCCCAGCCCCAGCGTTTTTGTTTTTCTGCGTTGTGAAGCTTTATTTCCTGCATTCCATTTATGAGTTCCATAACTTTGTTTTGTTCGTTAGAAACCTCAGCAAAACGCTTGTAGTCAAGAACTTCCCTTCTTTTCAAAAACAATGTTATCCATCCAAAATAAAATAAACTTCCAACAAAAAACACGAAGAATATCTGCAGATTGAAATAAGCCAAAACCGCGCCCATTACAAACATATTAATTACAGAAAAAAGGACATTTAGAGATGATGTTGTCAGGATTTTTTCGATACGCCGATGGTCATTAATTCGTTGCATAATATCTCCTGTCATTCTAACATCGAAAAAGGAAATGGGCAGATTCATTAATTTTATAAAGAAATCTGAAATTAGAGAAATATTAATTCTGGTTGATAAATGAAGTAAAATCCAGCTTCGAATTAATTCTAAACCCGTTCTTCCTGCAAAAATAAAAAGCATTGCAAAAAGAATTAAATAGATAAAATGTATATTCTGACTCTGAATCCCGACGTCAACAATACTTTGGGTTAAAAACGGAAAAATCAAGTTTAGCAAACTGCTGGCAAAAAGTCCAATTGCGAGCTGAACCAGAAATGATTTATATTGAAATAAATACTGCGAAAGAAATCTAAATCCTAAACCTGAATTTTCTTCTTTATCAAAATCTGATTGAAAGAATTTTGGCGTTGCTTCAATCAAAAGAGCGATTCCTTCTTTTGTTTCGTCGTCAGCATTATTGCCAATCCAAAATTTTACAAATTCTTGTTTATTATATTCTAGAAGTCCAAAAGCAGGATCGGAGATGTAATATTTTCCTTTTTTTATTTTATAAAGTACCACATAATGGTCTTTATTCCAGTGAAGAATACACGGAAGAGGCGCTTCTTCAATTCTGGATACTGATAGTTTTACTCCTAAAGTTCTGAAACCGATTTTTTCTGCGGCATCACTCAGAAAAAGCAAATTGCTTCCTTCACGAGTTGTTTCGCTAAAATCTCTCAACTCCTGAATATTGATCGTTTTACCGTAATATTTAGCAATAATTTTTAAACATGTAGGTCCACAATCTTTATGATCGGCTTGTCTGTAATGCGCGAATTTTTTCAATTTATTTTGATTTATTCAAGAGCAATTTAAGAAAAAAAATTCTTGTTAATCCATAAAAAAACAGAGAAGACATAAATCTTCTCTGTTAGGCTATTTATAAACAAATTAGCAGCAACACAATTTCTTTAGGACATGGTCGCGGTTTTACCCTAACCAAATAAAATCAAACCCAGCGACCAACTCCTAAGAATCTTAGTACCAATCATCAATACTAAGAAAATGCTCAATGTTCCACGATCGAGCGCCTATACATTCAAAAAAAACATGACTAAATTCTAAATAAGGCTATATCGTATTACTCTTAAAAAAGTTAAAAAATCAACAACAAAGACGACTTGTATCACAAATACCCGCTGATGTATTTATCGGACAAGTTTCGCCTGGTGGTATTAAAATGCAACCCGCTTGCAATGCATAAACCCAGCATTCGGGAATTCCTCCTCTCATAGTTTTCTGCTCATTTTTATGTATGCTTTGAGCTCCGTTAAGATTTAAAATTTTCTTCAACATAACTAATACCATTTTTTTAATATAGTAACAGAGTTTTTGGCTCTGTTACTATTTAAATATTCAAATTAGCAAGCATAATATTTATCTGCTGTAGCATTGTAACAATTTGGTTCTGATGCTTCGTCTCCTAAAATGTTTTTCTGCTCTTTTTTAGACAGTTTTTTAGTCTCTTTGCTTTTTAAAATTTTTTCTAACATAATTGATTATTTTACGTTTTTCATGGTTCAACTTCAAATTTTAAAACTTGGAGCTTAAAAAATCTTATTGTTAACAGCTTCCAACATAATTTGGCACACAGCTCCAGTATGCTGGCACTGTTCCAAATTCTGTGCATCTTTTAGCTTTAAATCCGTCATCACAAATCGGAGCATTTCCTCCGTTTATTGTTTTTTGCTCGTTAGCAGTTAATTCTACTGCACCTTTCAACTTCAAAATATTCTTTAACATAACTGCAGGTTTTTGGGGTTATTATCTTTTATTCTTTTTATGCTATTCTCTCTAAAACCTGAACATCCTCTACAAAATCATTTAAGAAATATTTCAATTCGTTCAGTTCATATTCGTTTGGAAACAATCTTTCGTTTACGATTTTAACTGGTGTATAATTAAAATTGTTCATCGAACACCAATCATATTGTTTCTGAATTTCTTGGCTGATCATCATGCTTACTGAATCAACATGCCATTTTTTAAGCCATTTTTTATGTACCATTCTTTTAATGTACCAATCTGAAATCGCTTCAACTGTTTTCCCTGGAGTTGTTCTATTGATTGTTAACAATCTTTCTACAACTGTTTTATAAGGATTGTCGTTGTTTTCTGGATTAATATTAAAAAGAACGTTTAAATATATTTTGTCTGGAAACTTCAATACTAAATCAAAAGCTTCTTGAAAAGTTTTATAACAATGTCCGCAACTTGGACTAATTATAATTGAAAGTTTAACTCCTGCGTTTTTATTTCCAAAATTTAAACCTCTTAAATCTTCAAATCCTTTTGTATATTTTACTTTTTTAGATAAGAAGTTTAATAGAGAATAGTTTCTTTTAAATTTCTTAAGCTCTTTAAGCGAATTTTCATTATCTAACATATTCTTAATCATCACTTTTACTGCTGCCCAAATTGGAATTAAAAGCAATAAAGAAAATACATAAGGAAAAATTGCATTTATTGTAAAATTCAATGTAAAAAGGTCTGATGAAAACCAAGCGATACTTTGCGCTAGAATTATAAATGAAACTGCTAAACACATTACACACCACTTTTGAATTTCAAATTTTTGAATCCAAATAGAACAAACTACTATCGGAATTGCCAACAGACTTAAAAAACCAACAAAAACTGCTGAACTTAATGGCTGTATTAAAATGGCAATAATGCTTGAACTAAAGAAAAGTAATGGCAAATCTGAAAAACTTAACCACTTATTTGCAATATCGTCGTTGAAACTTATTACTGAATGACAAGAAGAGTTAGAACTTAAATTACAAAATTTTGAAATTACTGTGTTTTTAACACCCCATTTTTGTTGAACAATAAATATGCTCACCACTAAACCAATTATTGAAGTAGCTAAAAATGCACTACTAAATAAATCGAAGCTGTTATAGAAAAAAGATAATCCAACTAAAAGAACAAGAGGAAGAAAATATTTTAACCAATTGTACTCTACTTTTAAATTTTCTCTGGCAACTACATTATTTGGTTCGATCGCAACAATTACTCCATTCCAGTCTAAAAGAAATTTATCATAAGATAATTTTTGACTTCCTTTTTTTGTTGTCGTGATGCGAACACCATTTTTTATTTTTTCAACTAATATTAATTCATCTTTAAAATAGGCCAAAAAATTTGATGGCAAATCTACAATTTGTTCTTTCGAAACTCTCACTGCCGCATTCTCTACAGAAAGCAAATCGAACGAATCTGTAATCGCAAATAAACTCGGATAATTTGGATGAGACAAAAACAGATCCTTGAACTCATTTTTGATGTCTGAGTATTTGTTAATTTGTAGAAATTTTTGGACCAGTTTTAACATCGTTTTGAATCGTTTTTAATTCATGATTACAATGCAAAGATTGGAGTTTTTATTGATAAAAATCGCATACATGCATACATTTTATTAATTATACCACATACAATTTATAAATTATACCAAGTATACTACATGTTACAAATAATTGAAAAACAATAACTTATGTGTTATTTTTTTCTTTAAAAAGCTCAGAAAGGCGATTTTCGATTAACGGTTTATGTTTTTATCTAGTTTTGGATAAGTAATAATTCAAATATCAAAAAACATGAAAAACAAGGGATAAAAACTCTATTATTTTAAAGAAAAAAAGTGGTCAAAAAGAGTACATAAAAACTCGAAAAGTAATAAAAAAAGGCCCTTAATTTGAAACAAAATTACCTCTCAAAAAAAGCAAAATCAAACATCTAATCGTGAGATTTAACTTATAAATGAAAGTTCAATTTTACTGCTTTTTTTAATCAAATAAACCCAAAAAATTTTAGTGTAACCAAGTTTAAAAGCGTCGATTTTGTCGCATTTGTTAACACTGCTCAAAAATATTTATGAAAGATTAATAGTATTAAAAAATAATTTTAAAAGAAAAGAAAATGAAAAATAAAACATTCACATTAGGAGATTTCGAACTAGAAAAATTAAATAAAGAAGCTCAAAAAGCAGTTCGCGGTGGTGACGGAGATCCGCCTGTAATTAACAATCCGATCAAAAATGGCGGCGGTGGAAACGGCTAATTCACATCCTAAAACTAGAAAAAATTCAATTTAAAGCAATCCATAAAAATATAAAGTCATGAAAAACTCATTGAAAATAACAGATTTCGAAATAGAAAAATTAAATAAAGAAGCGCAAAAAACGGTTCGCGGTGGTGACGGAGATCCGCCAGTAATTAACAATCCGATTAAAAATGGCGGCGGAGGAAACGGCTAATTCTCATTCTAAAATTCAAAAAAAATTCAATTTAAAACAATCCATAAAAATATAAAGTCATGAAAAACTCATTGAAAATAACAGATTTTGAATTAGAAAAATTAAATAAAGAAGCGCAAAAAACTGTTCGCGGTGGTGACGGAGATCCGCCTGTAATTAACAATCCGATCAAAAATGGCGGCGGAGGAAACGGTTAATTCTCATTCTAAAATTCAAAAAAAAAATTCAATTTAAAGCAATCCATAAAAATATAAAGCCATGAAAAATTCATTGAAAATAACAGATTTCGAAATAGAAAAATTAAATAAAGAAGCGCAAAAAACGGTTCGCGGTGGTGACGGTGATCCGCCTGTAATTAACAATCCGATCAAAAATGGCGGCGGAGGAAATGGCTAATTCTCATTCTAAAACTAGAAAAAATTCAATTTAAAGCAATCCATAAAAATATAAAGTCATGAAAAATTCATTGAAAATAACAGATTTCGAAATAGAAAAATTAAATAAAGAAGCGCAAAAAGTAGTTCGCGGAGGCGGTGGAGAAACGGGAGAAGAAGAACAAAACAATCCGATCAAAAATGGCGGTGGAGGAAACGGTTAATTTTATCCTCAATACAAAAAATCAATTCAAAGCAATCCAAAAAAATATAAAGTCATGAAAAATAAAGCACTGAAAATAACAGATTTCGAAGTAGAAAAATTAAATAAAGACGCTCAGAAAGTTGTTCGCGGAGGCGATGGAGATCCGCCTATTGAGCAAAACAACCCAATAAAAAATGGAGGTGGTGGAAATGGTTAAAAATTCAGCTCTAAATATTGTTCGCAAATTGAGCTGGAGACACTCCAGTTCTTTTGCGAAACGATTTTGCAAATGAAACTGCATTTTTAAAACCAACACTTTCTGCAATTGCCTGAGTAGAATATTTTCGATACAAATGATTGGTAATCATTTGATTAATTACATAATTAATTTTCAACTCATTCGAATATTCTCCAAAAGATTTACCAAATCTTTTATTTACAACATAAGATAAATAAGTTGTATTGGTTTTAATTTTCTTAGCGACATAAGACAAAGTAAAATCTGCATTTAAGTATTCTAATTTCTCTTCTAATGCCAATAATTTTTCTACAATCTTGTTTTCTTTTGCTTCATCAATACTAAGATTTGCATTTTCCTTTTTAAGTAATACATCTTCTAATTCTGGAACTTCTACAAATATTGGTTCTTCTACTATAGTTTTTTCGATTTCGGCTTTTTCAATTTCTTTTTTCTCCAGATTAGCTTTAAATTCTTCAATTAAAGCATTCATTTTTTTCTGTGCTTTATTTTTGTCTCGAATATTTTTGATCAAGAAGAACACAATTCCGACAACCAAAATAACATAGAAAACTTTTAAGGCTTTATTCCACAAAACCTCATATTTATATTTCTCTTGAATACTTAACATCTCATCGGAGAGATTTGCTGTACCAAGTTTGTAATTAACTTCTAGAACTTCTTCTCTAAGATCTCCTTCATATTTTTCATAAGAATCTAAATATATCTTAGAATGTTTAAATGCTAGTTCTGGCTCGTTTTTTATGTTGTAAATTTTTGCCTGAAGATAATTGGACTGGAAATAACTATTATCTACTTTTTTCCCCTTTGTATATAAAGAATCTACCTTTTTTAAGCAGACTAAAGCTTTGTCGTATTTTTTTTGAGAATAAAAAAGATCTCCTAAATTATAATTTGCAATTCTGTAATAAGCTTCATCATTGTTTTGTTTAGCATACAAAGCAATATAAAAATAGGTTTTCTCTGCGTTTTTATAATCTTTTTTTAACAAATAGATATTTCCTAGACTAAGAGTAGCCGTCATTTTATTATCTATATAGTTTTGAGAGTATGTAATTGCCCTTTTATAAAAGTATTCTGCAGAATCTAGTAAAATAGTTTTCTTTCGATTTTTTATATAATAACCTTCATACACATTTCCTAGATTTGTATAAATGTTACTTTTACTATTTTGAAATTGATCGGCATCGTATAGACTTTCATTCTTGCTTAAGAATTCGCTGTTCTGTCGGAGGTTTCTAATAGCTAGTTCATAATTACCAACTTCCTCGTTGACTAAAGCGATATTACTTTTAAATTTTACAATTTGAATAACATCATTAGTTTTGGTAGAAAGTTTAATTCCTTCTTGATAATTACTCAACGAATTACTAAAATTTCGTCTTTTCCATTCTATTAAACCTCTATAATTATATAGGTAAGCTCTAAGATTTATTTTTTGAACCGATTCTGGAAGTTTATTATAATATGCTAATGCCTTAGAATACCATTCATCAGATTTAGTTCTATTGTTTTTTAATTGATATAAATAGGATCCCGAACCGTAAGCAAAAGCTAAATGTTCGTTATTTGTAGATTTTTGTAACTCGAGCGCATAGGCAATACCTTCATCAAAGTTTCCATTCATGCTGAAACGAATTTTATCCTGCAGTTCTAGATACTCTTGTTCGGTAAACTCCTTTTTTGTTTGAGCCACAGAGATATTAAGTGTCAATAAAAATAAAAAAGAGATGATCAGCCTCATTTAATTTGTTTTTGGTATTCAAAAATAGTCTATAAATTATCAATAAACTACAATTAATTTGCCAAATTCCTATTAATTTTATTTTTGATGTGAAAAAATATAACAATTTATCGTTTATTTGTTATATTTATATTGCTTAAATTTGTTTGTTAAAAATTATAAAACATGAAACCAGACCTATTTCAATCTCCAGATTACTATAACTTAGACGATTTGCTAACAGACGAACATAAATTAGTTCGCGAATCAGCTCGTGCTTGGGTTAAAAGAGAAGTTTCTCCTATTATAGAAGAATATGCTCAAAAAGCAGAATTTCCTAAACAAATCATAAAAGGTCTTGGCGAAATTGGTGGTTTCGGACCTTATATTCCTGTTGAATATGGAGGAGCTGGCTTAGATCAAATTTCTTATGGCTTGATTATGCAAGAAATCGAAAGAGGCGATTCTGGTGTAAGATCAACTTCGTCTGTTCAATCTTCTTTAGTAATGTATCCGATTTGGAAATATGGAAACGAAGAACAAAAAATGAAATATCTTCCAAAATTGGCAACGGGAGAATTTATCGGCTGTTTTGGTTTAACAGAGCCAGATCACGGTTCTGATCCTGGAAGTATGATTACGAATTTTAAAGATATGGGCGATCATTATCTTTTAAATGGTGCTAAAATGTGGATTTCTAATGCTCCGTTTGCTGATATTGCTATTGTTTGGGCAAAAAATGAAGAAGGCAGAATTCACGGTTTAATTGTAGAACGCGGTATGGAAGGTTTTACAACTCCAGAAACTCATAATAAATGGTCGCTTCGTGCATCTGCAACTGGAGAATTAATTTTTGACAATGTAAAAGTTCCTAAAGAAAACCTTCTTCCTAATAAATCTGGTTTAGGCGCTCCACTTGGATGTTTAGATTCAGCTCGTTACGGAATTGCGTGGGGAGCAATCGGCGCTGCAATGGATTGTTATGATACCGCTTTAAGATATTCTAAAGAAAGAATTCAATTCGGAAAACCAATTGGAGGAACGCAATTGCAGCAGAAAAAACTCGCAGAAATGATTACCGAAATCACAAAAGCACAATTATTAACATGGCGTTTAGGTGTTTTAAGAAACGAAGGAAAAGCAACAACAGCACAGATTTCGATGGCAAAACGCAATAACGTAAACATGGCAATTACCATCGCACGCGAAGCTAGACAAATGCTCGGAGGTATGGGAATTACTGGCGAATACTCTATTATGCGCCACATGATGAACCTAGAAAGTGTTATTACTTATGAAGGAACACACGACATTCATTTATTAATAACTGGAATGGATGTAACTGGAATTCCAGCATTTAAATAATAGACATCTATTAAAATATATACAAAATCAATCTAAAAAGCTTCTTCTAATAAAGAAGCTTTTTATCTTTGCATCAAAATTTTTTTAAAATGAATATTGAAGCGATTAATAAAAGCATCCAACCACAAAAAGACCAACTATTAAACCACTCTTTATATAACAAGATTCAAAATATAGATGACTTACACAGTTTTCTAGAAACTCATGTTTATGCAGTTTGGGATTTTATGTCGTTACTAAAAGCCTTACAAGCCAAACTTACTTGCACAACAACGCCTTGGTTTGCTACTAAAAATCCGGAAACACGATATTTAATTAATGAAATTGTTCTTGCCGAAGAAACCGATTTAACAATCGACGGAAGAAGACAAAGTCATTACGAAATGTATCTAGAAGCAATGGAAGATTGTGGAGCTGATACAACCGGAATTACAAATTTTTTATCAGAAGTACATTCGCTACACAATATATTTGTTGCAATTAAACAAAGTTCAATGCATCCGAATGTGAAATCTTTCCTTGATTTTACTTTTAGAGTAATCGAAGAAGGAAAACCTCACGAAATTGCCGCTGCATTTACTTTTGGAAGAGAAGATTTGATTCCGAGTATGTTTACGCAGATTTTGAAAAACTTTCAAAAAAATCTACCAGAAACTGATTTGGCAAAATTGCTTTATTATTTCGAAAGACATATCGAACTTGATGCCGACGAACATGGTCCAATGGCAATGCAAATGATTACAGAATTATGTGAAGAAGATGCTCAAAAATGGAAAGAAGTAGAAGAAGTTTCGATTCTTGCTTTAGAAAAACGTATCGGACTTTGGAATGCCATTGAAGAAGAAATCGTGATGAAAACCGAAATGGTTTAAAAATCCAAATCTACATATTTAACGTAACTATTTGTTTAAAGCCATCAATCTAATTTAAACAAATTATGAAACCACATTTTAAACAAATAGTTACCATTATACTTTCAGTATTTCTCTTGAGCTGCAGTTCAGAAACAGACTCTGCTCCTACATCTACTACTCCACCAATTGTAACTCCACCAATTGTAACTCCGCCAACTACACAAATACCAATTGCTAGTATGGTAAATTATTTAGCTTTGGGCGATAGTTATACAATTGGTCAAAGCGTTTGTGCTACTTGTCGATTTCCAGAACAATTAAAGAGTAGTCTAAGCGCCATGTATTCTAGCACAATTTCTTTAAAAATAATTGCTACAACAGGCTGGACAACTTCCAATTTACTTGCCGCTATCGATTCTCAAAAACCAGAATCTAATTACGATTTGGTCACACTTTTAATTGGAGTTAACAATCAATATCAGCACAGAGATTTTTCTGTTTACGAAAAAGAATTTCCAGAATTAGTCAGCAAAGCCATAATGCTTGCAAAAGGTGACAGAAAAAATGTTGTGGTTATTTCTATTCCCGATTACGCTTACACACCATATGGAAAAAATATTGCGGGCGACCAAAGCGCCAAAATTTCGGCAGAAATAAATAAATACAATTCTTTTGCAGAAAACTATTGCAAAAACAATCAAGTTGAATTTGTATCAATAACAGAAATTACTCGCGAAGGACTTAACAGTCCAAATCTTGTTGCTTCAGATGGTTTACACCCTTCAGAAATAGCCTATAAAATGTTTGTTGATAAAATGATGCCGAAAATAAAAATAGCGTTGCAGAATTAAGCCCAAAAAGTATTTATCGGTTAATTTCAAAATCTTTGATAATTTCTGCATCAAAATAAGTAATATAATCTGCTGTGATGTTTAGTACTTTTTCTGAATTATCCTCAAAATAATTAGACAAATAAACATCTAAAGTTAACCGATTGTATGCTGTTGAAGTATGAATACAAATATGCGATTTTTGCAGACTAACCAAAACTGTAAAACTCTCGTCATCAAATTGATGCCCAACCAAACCTGTCTTCTCTAGTTCGTACTTTTCTAAAATAGAATTGGTAACTGCAACAAAACCTTGGCTATTGGTAAGCTTCGAAATTTTGTCGACATGCAACGTAACCAGTTTATGCAATCCTGGCGAATAAGGAGGTAAATCCATCGAATTATTTATATTAAACAGGAGTCAAATATATAATATTTTCTATTATAAAATAATTCAAAAAATAGCATTTTTAATACCATTTTCAAGCACTATATATTTAGTTTTTTTTTATTTTTAGAAGCAGAAATTCTGTTTTCAAAACACCTTTAGTCCCGCTTTCCGCTATATCTTTTATGGCGAACCCCGCCACAAAAGGATATCGCTGCAATCGGGGCTAGATTAGAAATTTTTGTTTTCATTTATACCTTTCAAAATCAACCTCAACTTTTTCAAAGATTTCTGTCTTTTCTAAAATCGAATTAATTTGCTTTAAACCATCTTGATTATTTTCTGCCATTATAAAACCAAAACCCCAAATATCTTTTGAAAGCGTAAATTTTCCAACTTCAGAATCATAAGTCATCACAACTTCATCATTCATCCACAAATCCAAAATATCAATCATTTTTGGATTCAATTCTGAAATTGCATTTAGAAAATCCGAAACAAACGATTCGTTTTCTGCGCCATCAAAAAAATCAAGTAAAAGCTCTTCAGACTTATATGCAGGACGGAAATAGTATTTATATTGACTCATTATTTTTCGATACGTTTATAATGAAGTCCTACATTATATGAACTTCCCGCACCAATAATTAGCAGAAGTGCACCCGAATTATCATAAGCATAGTTAAGCAAAAGTCCATTATTTTTTGAAAGTCCAATTCTGGTTTTATGATGTGTGTATCCTCCAAAAATATAAGGAATTCCATTTCGCTTCAGATACTTATTGTCTAAATAAAAAAGTCCATTCCTTAATTTTCCACCCAACTCTATAGTGTCAATTTTAATGTTGTCTTTTTGCGTTATAAATCGGATCCTATTTTTATTTATGAACTTAACATCAACATTATATTTTTCAGAAATATTATATTTCATTTCGTTTGATGAAATAAAAAAATTTAAATTATATGCTTCTATTCTTAGAGTATCTATTGCTTCTCTTTTTCCGCTGTAAGCATACTTAAATTCTGGAAACAAATCATAAGTTCCTTCTAATTTCAAAAAGTCATTATCTGTTAAATATGTTTTGTTTTTTGTTATCATTCTGTTTGAATATTCAGCACATGACGACAAAAGCAAAAGTAGAATAAATGCATATACACTTGATTTCATATTCTTCATAAGATAGATTAAAAACTAATTTAAGGTTTCTTTTTTAATTATTGAATATTCTAATCAAAGTCTATCTATGTAAAATAGGCTCAAAACAAAAATGCTCCCATTTTACGGGAGCATTTTTTAATTTTAGCAGAAAGGAAGGGATTCGAACCCTCGATACAGTTACCCATATACTAGCTTTCCAGGCTAGCTCCTTAAACCACTCGGACACCTTTCTTTGTTGGTCTGCAAAGAAACAAAAAAAATTGAGTTTACAAAGGTCAAAACTCAACTTTAGATACTCTTTCTAAATTCTTCCATAAACAATTTTACTGCTTTTTTCTGGTAACCGCCAATTGTCAACATAAACGATTCTCTTTTGGTAACAACCCCGGTAATTTGAATCGATTTGAGCTGATCCCAGTCTTTTAAAGCTTTTTCAGCAACAATTGTGGCCCAGTCACTATTTTCTACCATTTGCAATAATGCGTGTATCGAATGCAGTTCAATTGCGATTTTAGGCGTCATATTAAACTTCTGAAATAACTCTTCAACAAACTCTCTCGAGTTGGATCCTTTTCCGGGTAATACCAACTCAATTTCATCCATTTTCTTAAAAGCAATTTTGTCTAAATGCGCCAAAGGATGTGTTTTGGAAACCGCCATCACCATATTCGACGTAAACAAAGGCACTTTCTGAATCGGAAGTTCAATTGGATGCGACGAAATTACTAAAACTACATCCAATTCGTTATTGAGCAGTTTATGTTCCAAACCTTCTGTGGTTCCATATTCTACAACAATTTTCAATTTCTGATATTGTTTTGCAAATGCATTAACAACAGGCAAAATCAATAACTCAAAAATATAGGTAACGCCAATTCGTAGTTCGCCACCAATCATTTCGTTCAAATCTTCAATTGCTTGTTTTCCGTTTTCTATATTTTCAATTACTTTTTTGGCATGAACTAAAAATACAGAACCTGCTTCGGTCAATTGTACTTTTTTTCCAATTCGCTTAAATAATGGCAAACCTAGTTCTTCTTCGAGTTTTTTAATTTGTTGCGAAAGTCCCGATTGCGTTACAAAACACAATTCAGCGGCTTTGGTAAAGTGCAAAACCTCAGCAGTTTTAATAAAATATTGCAGTTGATAAATCTCCATATTGATAAGTTTTAATACTTATTATCAGTAAAATTATTAATTTTTCTAATGCTATCATAATCCTGACCTTTGTATTAAATATTTAGAGTCATGTTCAAAGCCTTAAAATCACAAAATTTCAAATTATTTTTCTACGGTCAATCTGTTTCTGTAATTGGAACTTGGATGCAAAAAACAGCCGTAAGCTGGATGGTTTACAGCATAACAGGTTCTGTATTTTTACTGGGATTAGCAACATTTTTAAGTATGATTCCATCTTTATTTTTAGCGCCTTTAGCAGGAAGCATTATTGGTCGTTATGACAGACACAAAACCATGATGTTCTTGCAATCTCTGGCTATGCTTCAGGCTGGAACTTTAGCTTTGCTAATTTATCTTAAAATTTACAACATCAACTTTATTTTGGCATTGAGCCTTATTCAAGGAATTATAAATGCTTTTGATATGACTTGTCGTCAAACCATGATGATTGATATTGTCGACAATAAAGAAGATCTTCCAAATGCTGTTGCGCTAAATTCTACTTTAAATAACTTCGCCCGTATTGCAGGTCCAGCGCTGGCCGGAATTATTCTACACGAATATGGAGAAGATATTTGTTTTATTGGGAATTTCGTGAGCTACGTACCCGTTTTAATTTCATTAATGATGATGAAAATTACGCCGCACATTAAAGCTGAAAACAAATTAAATATGTTGGAAGATTTTATTGAAGGGTTAGATTACGTTAAAAAAGAAACCGAAATGGCAAGAATGTTAATGATGTTAACTTGTAGCAGTTTATTCGTGATTTCTTTTAATACTTTAATGCCCGTTTTTGCGAAAGATATTTTTAGTGGAAATGCCGAAACTTTCAGCTGGTTCGAAAGTGCTGCCGGAATTGGCTCTGTTTTATCTGCCATTTATTTAGCCAATCTAAAATCAGCAGAAAACATGAATAAATTAATGATTAGCGCCAGTTTACTTCTTGGTTTTAGCGTGATTATTTTGGCCGTTTCAAGTAGCATAACAATTGCTTTGATATGTATGACTTTAAGCGGAATCGGAATGATGGGACAAACTTCTTCAATTAATATTTACATTCAGACTCATAGTTCTGTAAATATGCGTTCAAGAAGTATTAGTTATTATATGATGGCGTATCAGGGAATGATTCCTGTTGGAAGTTTAATTATCGGATATGTTTCTCACTCACTTGGCGTAAGGGCAACTGTTGCCATTCAAGGAGTTATCTGTATTATTTCTGTAATTGTTTATTTGTATTACAAAAAACATAAAGCTTCTGAAGATTTAGAAACTTGTCCGGTTGAGTATAGAAATTCTAAATTTTAAATTCTAATATTTGGAATTTAAATGAATTAACAAGCCTAGTTTGTCATTTCGACGAAGGAGAAATCTTCACAAGTAATTCCGTTCAATAGATGCTAAACTTTGTCGAGCTTCTCGCGAAGATTTCTCCTTCGTCGAAATAACAAGATTGTGAAAAATTCGACTTTAAAACTAAGAAATCTCCCCGCGAAGCGCAGTTTCAAAAACATCTTTAAACTCGTTTTGCGGAATATTATGTCCAAGCAAATACATCAATTTTGTAATTGCAGCTTCTGTTGTAATGTCTTTTCCAGAAATAACACCTAAAGATTTTAAAGCTGTACTGGTTTCATATTGTCCCATGTTGACGCTTCCGCCTGAACATTGTGTTACGTTTACGATGTGTATTCCAGATTTGATGGCTTTTTCAATTAAGTTTAAGAACCAATCTTCTGTTGGTGCATTTCCTGAACCGTAAGTTTCTAAAACAATGCCGCGTAAACCAGATGTTGAAAGAATTGAAGCCAACACGATTTCGCTCATTCCAGGAAACATTTTAATAATGGCAACGTGATTGTCTAATTTTTTATGAACGATCAGTTTAGCATCTTTATTTATGGGAAGAAATAAATGTTTATTCAATTTTAAATGAACACCAGATTCTACCAATTCAGGATAATTTGGTGCTGTAAAAGCTCTAAAATGTTCTGCATTTACTTTAGAAGTTCTATTTCCGCGGTACAATTTATATTCAAAATACAAACAAACTTCTGTAATTACTGGTTTTCCATTTTCAAGAAGTGATGCAATCTGAATCGCTGTAATCAGGTTTTCTTTGGCATCGGTACGCAAATCTCCAATTGGCAATTGCGAGCCTGTAAACACAACTGGTTTGGCTAAATTCTCGAGCATAAAACTCAAAGCCGAAGCCGAATACGACATAGTATCAGAGCCGTGAAGCACAACAAATCCGTCGTAAGTAGCGTAATTTTCCTCGATAATTGTGGCAATTTTGGTCCACATTTCGAGATTCATATTAGAAGAATCAATTGGATGTTCAAATGAAATTGATTCGATTTCACAATCCAATTGTTTGATTTCTGGAATTTTCTGAATTAATTTACCAAAATTGAAGGCTTTAAGCGCTCCCGTTTCAAAGTCTTTGCTCATACCGATTGTTCCTCCGGTATAAATCAGTAATATTTTTGCTTTAGATGACATCTTGGTATTTCAATTTATTGACAACAGGATTCGCGTACATTGCCAAAAATCCTTGTCTTGTAACAGGATTATCGCTTCCGATTCGCATTTCTAAACGACGCTCAAAAAGTGATTTTTCGCTTTCTTTGTATTTGTCAGCAAAGCGGTTTGTTTCGTTTAAAATATCGTAAGCAATAAAATTAGTCGGCCATAATTGGTAGTTTTTCAAAATAGCATCATCTATCGTTTGTGCCAAAGCCTGAACCTGTTTGTTTGCATTGTCATTTTCTGCCACGATCTGATCGATTTGAGTGTCTAAAACGTCTCCAACAGAAATATGTATTCTTTTCTTAGTTCCCATGATACCGCTTAAAATGGTCATGAAATCTTCATTTTTATCTTTTACGTAAACTTCGTTGTTTGCTTCCGCCATTAATTGTGGCATTTTCAAAACATCAGTCGGATCATATTCATAAGAAATAGAAACTGGAACGATTTTTAATTTTTTGAAATAATCCATCAAATTAGCTTCATCAGAACCCATTCCGATCATTTTTAAAACTCCCGGATTGGTTTCGTCGTTTCCGTCTTTTGTTCTTCCTTCTCTTTGTGCAATCCAAACCGAACGATTTTCGCGAAGCAATAATTGTCCCATATATTCTGCCAAAAGTTTAGAACTTTGTAGCATTTCGCGAGGCGTTAATCCTCTTAAAACCAAAAAGTTTCGGTTTAATTTTGCCAAAGTTGCCAAGAAAGCTTTCTTTACTAAGTTGTCTCCAATTGCAGAAGCTGTCATTACCAAACCGTGTTCGAACAAACAAACGTTTAGTAAAGTGGTATCTAAAAGAATGTCTCTATGATTTGAGATAAACAAATAAGAAGTATTGGGTTCTAGTTTTTCAAAACCTGAAGTCGTTAAACCCTCAGAACTTTTTTCTAAAACTTTCTGTATTGTATTGTAAATAAAATTGCATTGAAAATCACGAATAGAGTGTGTTTTCTTTAATTGTTCCTTCCAAACCTCATCTTCTACTTCCGGAAAAGTAAAGTTCATCATGGTTTTCATCATTGGATGATTTACAACATCATGAAGGGCTTCATTTATTTCGGAATCATAAAACGGTCGAATGGCATCAAATCTCTGCATTATTTATATTGATTTTAAGTGGGCAAAAGAACAAAAAAAAAATTAAAGTTTTGTAAGGTGTGGGTTAAATCCCAAAAACGTCTTTTGAGTTTTGTGTTGTTATCGTTGCAATTTCTTCTACAGAAGCACCATAAATATCGCTTAATTTAGCTATAACATTGACTAAATAACTACTTTCATTTCGTTTTCCTCTGTACGGAATTGGCGCTAAATATGGAGAATCAGTTTCCAAAACAATATGTTTTAAATCAATCTGACTCAAAAACTGATCAATTTTTCCGTTCTTAAACGTAACAACACCGCCGATTCCTAATTTCATATTGTAAGAAATTGCACGCTCTGCTTGTTCTAAAGTTCCGGAAAAACAATGAAAAATCCCAAACAAATCTTCAGATTTTTCTTCTTCTAAAACCTCAAAGATTTCATCAAAAGCTTCTCTGCAATGTATTACAATTGGTAATTTGTATTGTTTTGCGAGCTGAATTTGTCTTTTAAAAGCAGTTTGCTGTTCTTTTAAGTGTGTTTTATCCCAATACAAATCGATTCCAATTTCGCCAACAGCATAGAATTTTCTTTTCGACAGTTCAGTTTCAACGTGCTGTAATTCGTCTAGATAATTATCTTTCACGTAAGTGGGATGCAAACCCATCATTAGGAATACATTTTCGGGATAATTTTTTTCTAAATCGTACATAGACTGCGTTGCGGCGGCATCGATTGCAGGAATAAAAAAACGTGTAATTCCGGCATCAATAGCGCGCTGAATCATTGCATCACGATCCTGATCAAATTCTTCAGAATATAAATGGGTATGAGTATCGGTAATTATGGGTGTTGAATTCAAGGCTGTAATTTTAAAGTATTCAAAATTACAACAATATTAAAAGAATACCAATTTTGTAGAGATTGGAGGGCGTGGATGAAGCGGATTTTATTCTTTTCTTATTTTATCAGCCTAAGGAACGAAGAACCTCACTAGAAGCTTCACAAAGAAAACCCCCATTTTTTCCGTGAATTAACTAGTGTGATCCTTCGTTCCTTAAGATGATAAATTTGAATTAATAAATTATTTGCCTGTTTCAATAAACAACAAAGCGCGATCTAAAACTTCGTCTTTGCCTTCTTGAATTCCTTTTATAGTTGGTTTTATTTCAATATCAGGAATGATGCCAATTCTTTGGGTTTCTCTCCCGTCTGGATAATAAACGCCAAGTCCTGTATATCGAGTATGAAATCCTTTAAAATCTATATCAATTGCATTACCGTCTGTTCCTGCTGTCTGACTCCCAATAATAGTTGTATTTCCTGCAGTTTGAAAACACATCGCAGTCCATTCTGACTGACTTAAAGACTTTTCGTTTAACAACACAACAACCTTTCCTTTGTAATTATCTTTGTTTTCAAATCCGCATTTTCTTCCTTCAACCCATTGATATCTTCCAGGATATTTTAAATACGGTTCTGTATAATCACAAAACTTCTTTTCTTCAGCATTTAAAAAATCTGAAATCTCTTTCCAAGTATCATTTGGATAATTTCTCATATCAAAAACAATAGCCTTTGTCGATTTAAGCGCATCAATCATATCTGGAATATTTTTGGGTTTTATTACGCCCATGTTTACATAACCAATATTACTATCCAAAAGCTTAAACTTCTCTTTTGGTTTTATCGCACCTTTTTTAAATTCATTTCTATGTGAATCGTGATAATCAGACCAAAACATAGTTTTTGTCTCATACTTGCCATCTTTTAAAAACTCTACTGCAACATTCTCAGATTCATTTCTTAAAATTGGGTTAACTACTTTATCTAAAAATTTAACTTCGTTTGAAGCAGAGATTAAATCTCGATTTTGTTCTATTAACTCTTTTATGGTTTTTCCATTTATTTTGGTAATTACAGTTCCTATTTTAATGTTACCTGCTTCTGCCAAACTATCTCCTAAAATCTCTGTAATAACCAATTTTTCATCTATAATTTTACCTGTTGCTGGGAAATAGTTTAATCCTTTCCAAGACACCTTTGTTCCGTATATTGGAGTTTCAACATGGCTGTCATTCAACTTAGAAGTTAGTTTTTTTAGTGCCAAATAAAAATCTCCTTCACTTGGAGCATTTGTAACAAATGGTAAGGTTTGTTCTAAACTTAAATCCCATTTTTGATCCATTACATATTTATATGGAAAATAATATTCTATTAAATTCCAATATCCAAACAACATCAGAATTCGAGAACCTTTATTCGTATAATCGAGATCGAAGTAGTTTTTCACAAATTTTAAACCATCAAAACCATATTCAAATTCTTCAGTGCTTTGAAATCTATTTTCCTCAATAAACTTCAATTTCTTAGAAAGTTTTTTAGAAAACAACTTATTATTAAACCAGCTTAAATCAAAATTCTTATCAAAAAACTTCACATCTTTTGGAATTGCAATTGGCGCGATTTCTTGTACAGGTCCAAGTTCATCGATCCAGTTTTCTAAGATTAATGAAAACTCTTCTTTGGTTTGTGCTTTTTCTATTTTAGGAAGTTTCTCTAAAAGCTGATTGTCCCAATTTACTTTTCCGCCAGCAACTTCTGGATGATAATATTTTAAAAATCCCCAAACTTTGCAAGTTGCAGTAAGTTTTTCTGTTTCGGTAATTTTAGGAGCACTAAAAACAACTTGAGAAAGCAGAATAATGATTAATAAAATAATTTTTTGCATCGGTTAAGTTGGTTAAGTTAGTTCGCTTTGGGAGCAATTTCTTATAAAAAGAAAATCGAATTTAGAACTAAAATTCCAAATTCGATTGAGGTTTTCCACAATGGGGTAAAATTTTTTTTATGTTGAAGTTTATTCTAACTCTTCTAACAGACGTTCTACATCATCATAATTTTCAAAATCTTGAGAAATAGTCTGCAAAATTTCCTTGCATTCTGGGTACTTTCCTTGCTTTAATTTAGACAAAGCCAGATTCCATTTTGCTTTTTCTTTGTAAACAGAATTTCCTGTTTCTAATTCTTTAAAAATATCTTCTGCTTTTACATATTTACCAACTTGCAATAACGAAACGCCGTAGAAATATTTAATTTCGGGTGAATTATTTTCTTTCAAAATACTTTCAAAAAGCGGAATTGCCTTTTCATATCTTTTTACGTTAAAACTATCTTCGGCTTTTTTTAATGTCTCTTCAGAAACGCCTCTTTCTGTAAAATAAGCGCTTTCTGGACGATTATAATCTTCAAAATTTGGATAATGGTTATAATCGAAGAAAAACAATCCGAACATAATGGCGACAGAAGCTGCCGCTGCAAAATACCAAGGCTTAAGCGAAACGACTTTTGTTTTCTTTTTATTGAAATATTTGTCTGAAATTCGAGTCAGGTTTTCTGTAAAAATTTCTCGTTCAGCTTCTTGTCCGAATTTATTTTCCAGTTGAAAATGCATTTCTTTAAAACTTTCAAATTCCGATGCTAATTGTGCATCTTCTTTTAATTGTTTTTCGAAATTATTTTTTTCATCAACGGTCAGTTCGCCTTGAAGATATTGATCGAATAATATATAGCGTTCTTCGTTCATGATTAATTGTTTTTTAAAGAGTTAAAATTTTTGGCTTCCTGAATCCATTCGGTTAATTGACCCACGCACAACGATTTCTTTTTACGAACATAGCCATAAGTCACATTGAGTTTTTCGGCAACTTCTTCCATTGATTTTAGCGTGAAACTGAGTTTTAAAACTTCTTGGCATTTCTCTCCTAATTTCTGAAACATGGTATCGAAAAGCTTTTGTTTTTCATCAAATTCTTCAGCTTGTGCAATTAATTCGTGTGCAGATTCATTGATAGATACTACATTCTCATAAATTGTTACCCCTTTATTAGATGATTTTTTCAATTCGTTTAGCCAGCGTCTTTTGCACAAAAGAAAAAAGTAAGCATCAAACGGACAAGTCAACTGAAGTGTATTGGCTTTCGCCTGATTGAAAAGCAAAATCAATACTTCCTGAATCACATCTTGCGCCTGATCTTTATCGCCAGAATTATTGGTTATAAACTGCACCACTTTTGGAGCGAACTTTTTGTATATCATTTCAATCACTACCGAATCATTTGCGGCAAGTCCGTCGATATATTTTTGATCAAGATGAATTTTGTTTTCACTCATAAAAAGACATTTTACAGCTAATTTAAAAAAAGAATCTTAAAAAATTTTAAAAACAACAGGTAACAATATTGCAATCAATTGTATATATCAAAATAAAAGTCTTTTAAAAACTCTTAAAAAATTAAAAGAAATGGAAAGTTACTCTTTTGCAAACGAAAAAAATCTAGATCGATTTTACGAAATAATCGCCGCCAAAACACGAAACGGTTTCATTATTAAAGAACACAATGAAAAACTTCCGTACGTGGTTTTATCAAAAGAAAAGAAAACTATAAATCATGCTCTTCATTTTTTTATTAGTTGTATGACTTTAGGATTATGGCTAATTATCTGGATTTATTTTACGCTGAATTGCTCTCGCAAAAAAGACATTTTAGTAGCCGTAGACGAAGACGGAAATTTATTTGAAGACAAATGTCTTTCGGCTTAAATAAAAAAATTAAAAACGAAGGGTAACAAATTTTAAAACCAATTGATATAAAGATATAAAAGCCTTTAAAAATTATTTTTTGAAAACGGGGTAACAAAACAAAACCCAAATTGATTTAACTATAAATGTAATTAACCAAATCTGAAAAACCACTTGAAAACAATCAAGCCAGATTTATAAAAACTAGAAATTATGAAAACAAATTTTAAAAAAATCGGACTTTTAATACTAGCAATGACAACTTTCGCAAGCTGCGATAATACAGATGGAGACGACATCAAAATTACGCCTCCAACTTCGGCTGCGTTTAAAGGCATTACTGAAAAAGGTATAAAAAGAAATACGCAAAATTTTACGATCACTGCTGGAAACGGTCTTGTAACCCTAACCTCAGCAAAGGGTGTGAAGCTCTACATTAACGGAGATTGTTTAACTAAAAACGGAAATCCGGTAACAGGTCAAGTAGATATTGAATATATCGAGCTTTTTGACAAAGGAAATATGTTGGTAACGAATAAACCAACAATGGGACTTACAGCAGACGGAAAGAAAAACTTATTGATTTCGGGCGGTGAATTCTTCATCAAAGCAACTCAGGGAGGAGTCGAATTAAAAACTTCTTGCACAATGAACATGATTGTTCCGACTGCATTAACAGATGGGGTTGATAACTTAATGACTTTATGGACTGGAGTTATTGATGAAGCGGGAGATTTGGCTTGGAGAGAAGCAAAAGCAAACGCCGACGGAACTGGAGGAAAAGGTGGTGTGCAAGGCGAAGGTGCCAATTATTATGTAACTTTTGGAAACTTCGGATGGACAAATGTTGACCGTTTTTACAGCGATCCAAGACCAAAAACAACACTTTTAGTAGACGCTCCAGATGGTTACGATAATACGAACAGTGCCGTTTATCTTTCTTATGATGGCGAAGGAACAAATGCGCTTGCAAAATTAGATACTTACACTGCTGCAGGACTGTTTAGCGAGCACTATGGTCAAATTCCGATTGGTTTAAAATGTCACGTGATTTTTGCGACTGAAGACAATGGCAATTGGAGATATGCAATAAAATCAGTAACCGTTGCTGCCAACGACGTTTACACTTTTACCCTTGCCGAAACAACAGTCGGTACAGAAGCTCAGTTGGTTGCTGCAATTAATGCCATTCAGTAACTTAGAAATGCTTTTTTTAAGAAGAAGTGATGATTTGCTCATCACTTTTTTTTACATTTAATCCAGTTTTAAAATTCATTATGAAGCTTTTAACGCCCAAAACTATCTAGTTATGAAACCACAACTGTCTATTTTCTTGATGCTATTTTCTATTATTGCAATAGGTCAAACCAAAGTAAAAGACACCATAACCCGAAGAGCGAATATTGGTTTTATTCAAAACGGAAATCAGGTTTCTTATAAACCAGAAACACCGCCTTTGATTCCGATTGCGGGTGCGCCAAAACCTAGTTATTCGTATTTATGGGAATTGGGTGACGGACATTACAGCAAAGAAGCCGAACCAAAACACGTTTATAAAAACAAAGGCACTTATACGACAAGACTTGCCGTAACAAACAATTACGACAACGGAAAACCGCCTGCAACTCGTCCGAAAAAAGTGGCTGTAAACGACATTACAGATACTAATTTTAAAGACATTGCTTCAATTGCAGATCAGAATGGTTTTGCAATTATCAAGAACTGTGATCCAATTCCAGAACAAGAAATGGTAGTTGTAGTGAGTTATCAAAATCTAGAGAATTATGTTTCTAGGGGAAAGCTTTATTTGTTTTATAATGAAAAGCAATTCAAACACAATAATTTCGAATTGAGCGATTTTAGAACGTATGCAGGAGAACGTGAAGTAAAAGAAAACTTAGTCGCTTCAGTTGATGATTTAAACGATTCGAATACTTTTCTGGCTTCCGCCGAAGGGAATTTCAAAACCAAAAAATACCGAAATACGACAACCGAAGAAGATCTTGACGCTTCGCTTTTAGATGCCAATAAAACGTATCATAATGTTTCTGTTTTAGAATTTGATGATGCCAATCCTGGCGAAACTCGCAATGTTTTTTATACTTTTAAAACTACTCCAGAAATGATAAAAGATACGAGTGCAACCGTTACCATGCGTGGTATTTTTGTTCCCAACAGAAGTTATAAAAACCATAAAGTAAAAAATCTGGAAATGGAAATCGTAACTTCTCACGATCCAAACAAAATGGGCTCAAACGGAAGATTTATGAATTATAGATTAGTGCGTTTTAAAAGAGTCAATTTTAAAACCCGTTTTCAAAATAATGGTGAAGGTCCGGCTCGAAAAATTCGTTTAGAAACCGATGTTCCGGATATGTTTGATAAAAAGACTTTTCAGATAGAAAGCATGTATCCAGAATGTCCGATTTGTCCAAAAGGTGAAGAACCAACGGTGAGTTGTCTCGATACGATTATCAAACAAAAACAGATTATTTTTACTTTCAAAAACATTTATCTTCCTGGAAGCGAGCAGAAAAATGTGCATGAAAAAGACTCTACAAAAGGTTTTGTAAAATACTCGATGAAGTTTGGCGAAGATTTTCATAAAGTAACAACCAAAAGCCGAACGGCAATTATTTTTGACAAAAACGAACCGATTATTACCAATTATGCAACTACCCGATTTATGCCTGGACTTTCGATTGGCGTAAAAGCAGGTTATAATTTTTTTCCCGATTTAGATAAATCGACGAGTTATTTTGTGGGCGCGACACTTTCACCATTTAAATCGTATCGTTTTTATTGGCAAGTTGAATGGGTAAATAGCCTAAATCAATATAATAGTGCAACAAAAATTGACGAACAAATTTTGACAAATGCTAACGGAACAAGGCAATTGCAACGTACAACCACAAATACCGAAAACAAAAATATCAATTGGGAAGTTCCAGTTTTAATTCGATACAATATCAATAATTATATTGGAGTTGGCGCTGGAATTCAGGCGAACGTGAATGTTTCTTCAGAGCAAAACCAAAACATAAAAGTTGATCTTTACGAAGGCGATAAAGAAAACTTTTTAATCAGTTCGACTACAACTTCAAACAAAGTAAAAAACACTTTTACCGATGTAAAAACGGGACTTTTATTTGATTTAACGGCTGGTTTTGCGAGAATTGGCCCAAGTTTAGGCGCGCGATATGTGATTAATTTTGAACAGAATTTTAATTATATTCAAGTCTATGGAATTTGGAAGTTTTAGAGTTATTAAATTAAAAATTTCGCAAAAAATAGTATTGCCACGAATTACACTAATTTCCACTAATTTTAAATTTTCGATTTGTGACAACTCGTGAAATTCGTGGCAAAAACATCTTAATATGAACTTATATCGCTTATATGGTTTAATTTTCCTTTTCCTGAGTCTGAATGTTTTCGGACAAAATCAGGAAGATCAAATTTATAATGCGATTGATAGTTTTGTTGCACATCCTTCCGCGAAAGCCTTACAAAATTTAAGAACGATTGAAAGTGATTTTTGGAAAAATTCAAAACCAAAAACGAAAGACGAATTCTTAGCAATTGTGGTTTTAAACTGCAATAAAGCGTATTATGAAAATCAGTTTGGGCAAACTCAAAATGCAATTTCGAGTTACGAAAAAGCTTGGCAAATCTATCAAAAACAGAAATTAAGCGATTACGATATTATTGAGTTCTGCTTAAAACCACTTGGTAATTTATACACCGTTTTAGGCGATTACGACAGCGCCGAAAATACCATAAAACAGTATTTTTTCATTGTCAATACTTCCAAAAATTATCCTGAAGCTCAAAAACAAAAATTTGCTGCAATTCTAAATTTATCTAATGTTTATCAGAGTTCAGGGAAAATTTCTTTGGCAATTGAACTTTTAGAAAAGACTTTGAAAACAGAAAAATTATCCAATTTACAAAAGGGAATTTTATGGAATAATCTGGGAAATAATTATTTATTGAGTTCAACAGGAGATTTGATGAGACCCGAAACTCATCAAAGCGCAACAAAAGCATTTGAATCTTCTATAAAATTTCTTGAAAACGAAAAAAATCAGTCGGAAACTTTATCGAATTCTTATCGGAATCTGGCAACGCTGAATCGTCAAAGACAGGATTTTGAAACTGCAAATTCTTATTTAGAAAAAGCGGAGAAATTATTTCTGCAAACAAACAATCAGCAGCCTCGAAAACTGGCAAAATTGTATTATGAAAAGGCTTTATTGCTTTTTGATGAAGGAAAATACGAGGAAAGTGAAAAGCATATTTCGGCTGTTTTTAAAGTTTTGATTCCAAATTATAATTCAAAAAATATTCTTCCAAACCAAAATCAATTGTATGCAGAAACTGTTTTAGTTGATGCGCTCGATTTGTATGGAGAAATTTTAAGAATTAATCAGCCTAAAAAAGCAATTTCAGCTTTTGAGCTTTCTTTTTACATCGAAGATTTGTTAATGAACGGTTTGGTTTATGAAAATTCTAAAATCTTAATGCAGTTACGATCGCGAAATCGTACTGAAAAATGTATTTCGATTTATAATGAATTGTTTAGAAAAGAAGGCAAAACTGTTTATTTGGAAAAAGCTTTTCAATTGGCTGAAAAAACCAAATCTGGAATTTTAAAAAGCTATCGTTCCAATATTAAAAACGCTTCCGCGGAAGAAAAACAACTTTTACAAGAACTTCAAAATTTAAATAACAACATTTTAAAAGAACAGCAAAAAGGAGATGCTGCTGACATTTTAAAAATTAATCAATTCATAAAAAAACAAAATGAATTGGTGATTTCACTTAAAAAAATCCAATCTAAAAATCCCGATTATATTCCTGAAAAATGCGATTTGAAAGCATTATTTAAAAAGCTGGAAAATGATAAAGCGATGATGGTTTATTATCTTATGGGGTCTGAAAATCTCTATTTTTTCATTTTACAAAAAAACAGAATTGCTTTAAATAGTATTAATATTACTGATATTGCAATTCCTAAAATCGTACAATTTATAGACTATTTTAATAGTGCTGACGCAATTACAAATGATATTTCAGGTTATAATCATTATGCGAAAGTAGCTTACGATGTTTTAAAATTACCTAATAATTCTGTTAATCAAAACCTCATCATTGTTCCCGATGGCATTTTGAATTTTCTTCCTTTTGAGGCTTTAATTACACGTGAATCAAGCACAACAAATTTTGCTAAAATGAATTATTTAATGAACGATTTTAAAATCGCTTATAATACTTCGGCAAATATTTATTTGAATTCAAAACCGGTTTCAAAATCAGAGAAAACGGTTTTGGGAGTTTTTCCAGTTTTCGAAAAAACGGCTTTTGAATTGCGTTATTCGAAGAAAGAATTAGAATCTATTCGAAGTAATTTTAAAGGGAAATATTTAGAAAATGCTCAAGCGAGTTTTTCTAATTTTAAAAATAATGCTCCGAATTTCACGATTTTACATTTGAGTACGCACGCTTCTTCGGGCGATATTGAAACTCCAGCGAGCATTAAATTTTACGATCAGGAAATCTTATATTCTGAATTGTATAATCTGCATATTAATCCTGATTTGGTGGTTTTAAGTGCCTGTGAAACTGGAATTGGAAAATTGTATAAAGCAGAAGGTGCGATGAGTATTGCCAGAGGTTTTCAGTTTGCTGGAGCGCAGAATTTGTTGTTTTCTTTATGGAAAGTAAACGATTTTACGACTTCGGTTTTTATGACTGATTTTTATAAAAACATTAAAAATGATGTTTCTTATTTTGAGGCAAATGCCAATTCAAAACGAGATTATTTAAATGATAAATCGATTCCGAATGCTAAGAAATCACCTTATTATTGGAGCTCTTTTGTGTATTATGGTTCTATTTCTGCTGAAGAAAAATCTGTAAATTATATCTTATATATCGTTAGTTTATTGATTGTAATTGGCTTATTTTTGGGTTTCAATCTTTACAGAAATGGAAAATCTTCACGAAATTCTCAAAGAAGGGAATTATAAAAAAATAAAGTTCAAAATTACTAAAACGCAACATTTACAAATAAAAGCCAAAATCAATGGTATTTCTGGAAGTTTTATTTTAGACACTGGTGCATCTAATACTTGTGTGGGTTTTGAAAGCATTGAACGTTTTGAATTATCTGCAAAAAAATCTAAAACAAAAGCTTCTGGCGCTGGCGGAACGGGAATGAAAACGCAGATTTCTTCTCAAAATAAATTACAATTAGGAAGCTGGAAAAGCAAAGATTTCAGCATTGTAATTTTTGATCTTTCGCACGTTAATGAAGCTTTAGAATCTTTTAAAGCAAAACCTGTTCACGGCATTATTGGAGCAGATGTTTTATTGGAAGGAAAAGCAATTATTGACTATTTTAATCATTATTTATATCTTAAATAGTAAGATTTCAAGTTTCAACAAATAAAAAAAGCCTTCATTCTTAATGAAGGCTTTTTTTATTTTTATTCCATTTCTGTTTTTGGAGTTGTATGCTTTTTCAACGAAAAATAAGCAACAATTGTACTCAACAACATTAAAGCTCCGCCCAAAATAAATGGTGCGCCAGCAAACTTGAACGGTGCATCTTCGTGAGTGAAAAAGTAAAAAGTATTCGCCATCATGGGCGGACCAATAATTGAAGAAGCGCTCATTAAACTGGTTAATGTTCCTTGAATTTCTCCTTGTTCGGTCGGATCTACTTTACTTGCTACAACAGATTGCAATGCAGGACCCGCAATTCCGCCAAGGCAATACGGAATTAAAAATACAAACATCATCCAGCTTTCGGTTGCAAAGGCAAACAATAACATTCCGATTGTATATAAAGCTAAGCCAACGTAAATACTTTTTTCATTTCCTAATTTCGGATTGATGTATCGAATTAATCCTCCTTGCACAACGCCGACTAATAACCCGATAATTCCTAGTGAAATTCCGATCATTCTTTCGTCCCAATTGAATTGGTAAATGGTAAAGAAACTCCAATTACTTTGTACGGCATGCGAACCTACATATAAAAGAAATATTGCGATAATTAATCCGATTAATGTTGGATGCTTTTTTAATCCTAAAATAGCTCCGACTGGATTGGCGCGTTTCCAATCAAAATTTCTACGGTTTTCTTTTTTAAGTGATTCTGGTAAAATGAAAAATCCGTAAAGGAAATTCACCATACATAAAACTGCTGCTGCGTAAAATGGAACTCTAGATCCGTATTGACCTAATAAACCGCCAATTACGGGTCCGATTATAAATCCTAATCCGAACGCGGCTCCTATTAAACCAAAATTCTTGGCTCTATTTTCGGCTGTACTTACATCGGCAATATATGCTGAAGCTGTTGTAATACTTGCGCCAGTAATTCCGGCAATAATTCTTCCTATAAAAAGCCAAATAATGGTTGGTGAAAATGCCAGTAAAATATAGTCTAATGAAAATCCGAAAAGGGAAATTAAAATAATTGGTCTTCTTCCGAATTTATCGCTCAAATTTCCAATAACGAGTGCAAATATAAATTGAGTTATCGCATACGCGAAAGTTAACCAGCCTCCAATTTTTGCGGCTTCGCTGATATCTCCATGAATTAATTCTTCAATCAATTTTGGAATTACAGGAATGATAATTCCCCATCCTGTAATGTCAATTAACATGGTTATGAAAATAAAACCAATCGCTGCAGATTTATCTTTTTGTAGCATAGTACTTTTTGTAAGGCAATACAAATAAACATATTTTCAATTAACAATATGAAAACTGTCTATAATATTTCACGCAGATTTAATAAAGATTTATGCAGATAAACGCAGATCTATCTTAATTGAATCTGCTAAATCTGCCAAATCTGCGTGAAAAAAATTTTATTCTCAATCAAAAAAAATCCCAAACTCCAATTAAGGAATCTGGGATTTTCAAATCAAAATTAAATCAATTAATGCGTATGTTTAGGGTTAAAATCGTCTTCGCTTAATTCTGTGTGCTCATAATCAGCAACCATTTCAGCTTCGTAATCGATTTTTTCTCCTTTAGAGAATTTATGAATAATTTTCTCCATGATATTATAAATTACCGGAACCACAATCAAGGTTAGGAATAAAGAAGAAATCAAACCTCCAATAATTACCCAAGCCAAACCGTTTTTCCACTCAGCTCCAGCTCCAGACGCCAATGCAATTGGGAACATACCGAATACCATCGCAATTGTTGTCATCAAGATCGGACGTAAACGTGCGTGGTTGGCTTGAATTAAAGCTGTTCTGATAGATTCTCCTGCTGCTCTTCTTTGGTTCGTATAATCGACAAGCATGATCGCATTCTTACACACCAGACCAATCAACATGATAATACCTAAAATGGTAAAGATATTTAACGAGTTGTTTGTTAATGCAAGAGCTAACATCGCTCCGATAAACGAAAGTGGAATTGCAAACAATACTACGAATGGATGCGCAAAACTGTCATACAAACTCACCATTACAAGGTAAACCAAAATAATAGCAGCTAATAAAGCGATTCCTAACGTACCAAAACCTTCTGATTGGTTTTCTTGATCTCCACCCCAGATGTAGTTTACACCTGCTGGTTTTTTCAATTTATCCAATTTCACTTGCCATTGCTGTACAATTGTTCCAGATGGAACCCCAACGTTTTGTCCTTTTACGGTTACAGACGCAGATTTATCTCTACGCTCTAACTGGCTAGGTCCAGAACCTTCTGTAATATCAGCAAATTGTGATAATTTAATTTGTTGTCCAGCTGTGTTTACGAAAATCAAATTACTAACGTCAGCAATACTTTTTCTATCAAAAGCATTGTATCTAATGTTGATATCGTATTCGTATTCACCAGCTCTATATTTACCATCTGTATTTCCACTAAAAGCAGTTTGCATGGTTAAACCAACTGTTTGAAGCGTTAATCCTAAAGCAGCCATTTTATCACGGTCTACTTTTACGTTAATTTCAGGGTTTCCGTCTTCAACCGTTAATTTGATCTCAGTTGTTCCAGGAATTGTACGTAATTCAGCTTCAGCTTGTTTTGCAAAAGCCATTGCTGCTTCTGTTGAAGGACCAGTTACAATTAATCCTAAAGTTGCATCTTCGGCTGTACCTAAGATACCTACAGGAACTGTTTTTACTTTTGCTCCAACTAAAACTTTCTCTAATTTACGTTTGATTTTTGCTGCGTAAACGTTAGCATCATCTGTACGATCTTTTTGTTCGATCATTTTTACGTCGATCTCAGCTTTGTAAGCTGTAGCTTGAGATGCTCCAAAACCTTCAGAAGTTTGTCCAACCGTTGTAATCTGGCTGTGAACATATTCTTGTCCTTTCAAATAAGCCTCAGCTTTTTGAGTCATGAAGTTCGTTTGCTCTAACGAAGCATCTTTTGGCATTTCGATTTGAACTAGGAACTCTCCACTATCAGAAGAAGCAAAAAACTCTCCTCCAATGAAACCTCCGCCCATTAATCCAACTGTTGAAACTAAGAATAAAACAATCACAACAATGAAAGTCTTAATATAATGATCTAAACACCAAGTTAATAAACCAGAAACCCAGTCAGTAAAACGTGTTAAATAACTTTCAAAACCAAGAATGATTCTTCCAAATAAATTCTTTCCTTCAATGTGCTCTAATTTTCCAAAACGAGAAGACAACCAAGGAATAATAGTAAACGAAGCTAAAAGTGATAACAACGTTGAGATAATTACCGTAACACAGAACTGCGTGATGATATTAGAAACCAATCCAGAACTCATTGCTATCGGCAAGAATACAACCACGATTACTAATGTAATAGACGTTACAGTTCCACCAATTTCTGCTGTTCCGTCGTAAGAAGCACGAATTCGGCTCTTACCCATTTCCATGTGTCGGTAAATATTCTCTAGTACCACAATCGCGTCATCGACAAGAATACCTACAACCAGAGATAATCCTAATAAACTCATTAAGTTTAAAGTATATCCCATTAAATAAATTCCGATGAAAGTTGCAATTAACGATGCAGGAATAGAAACCATTACGATTAACGAGTTTCTAATACTATGTAAGAAGAACAACATTACAAAAGCTACTAAAACTACCGCGATTAATAAATCGTGTACAACAGAATCTGCTGCTTCAAGAGTAAAGATTGTACTATCTTTTGCTACTTCTAATTTTAACTGATTTACTTTATAATCTTTTTCAAGAATTGCAATTGTTTTTAATAATTGCTCACTTACCGCAACCGCATTGGCATCAGACTGTTTGATAATCTGTAATACAATGGCACTTTTTTGATCTACACGAGAAATCTTTTCAGCAATTTTCTGAGTATCCTGAACGTCTGCAATTTCACCTAAACGAATTTGAATTCCGTTTTGAGAAGAAACCACTAAGTTTCTTAATTCTTCAACACTTTTATATTTACCCGCTAAACGAATTAATATTTTTTGATTACGAGTTTGAACGTTTCCTGTTGGGAAATCTAAATTCGAAGTCAAAATAGTTTGTTGTACTTGAGGAACAGAAAGTCCGTAACCTTGCATTTTTACAGCATCAAGATTCACCTGAATTTCACGCTCAGAACCACCAATAATATTTACCTGAGCAACACCTTGTACACGAGATAAAATAGGAGCGATTTTTTTGTCAATTAAGTCATAAAACTCCGCTTCATCCATTTTTCCGTTGGCACCAAGCGTCATAATCGGTAAATCACTCAGCGAGAATTTAGTCAATGCCGGCGTTTTTACGTCGTCTGGCAAATCACTAATAATCGCGTTGATTTTACGCTGTGCATCATTCAAAGAAAAATCGACTTTTGCGTTTGATGTCAATGTAATCGAAACAATAGATAAACTTTCGTACGATTTCGAGTCAATTTTCTTGACATTTTCTAAGGACGCAATCGCATCCTCAATTTTCTTTGTCACTGTATTTTCTACCTCACTTGGAGAAGCTCCTGGATAAATAGTAGAAATTGTAATAACGTTTTGTTCAAATTTCGGGATCAGCTCATAGCCTAATTGGCTGTAACTGAACAATCCACCAAGAGTCAGAATTGTAAACAGTACAATTACCAACGACGGACGTTTTATGGATATTTCGGCTAATTTCATATTTTTTTAATGCTATAGGCTTTAGGCTGTAGGCTTTAAGCTTTAAGGTTTAATTCATATTTTATTTTAGGCTTTAGGCTGTAAACTTTAGGCTTTTTAAAAAGCTTATTGCCTACAGCTTAAAGCTTAAAGCTTACTTAATAATTTCTACTGTATTTCCGTCTTGTAAGTTAATCTGACCTGTAGTAATTACTTTTTCTCCATCAGATAATCCGTTGATGATTTCTACCTGATCTCCTAAAATTCTACCAGCAGTTACTTTTTTCAATTTAGCAACACCATTTTCAGCTACGAAGATTTCGTTACTGCTTACACTTCCTACGAAAGCATTTCTAGGTACAACCATAAGATGCTGTTTTTGTTGGTTTGAAGCAAAATTTGCAGTTCCGTACATACCCGCTTTTAGGTCGTTGTTAGAATTGTTTGTAATTTCGATTTCAACTGGGAAGTTTAAAGATTCATCTGCTTTTGATGCAATGAAAGTAATTTTTCCAGAAAACGTTTTATCAGGATAAACACTAGCCGTTACGTTGATTTGGTTTCCAACTTTTAAACTAGCCACTTGAGTTTCGTTTACTGTAACAACCAATTTTAATTTAGAAACGTTTACGATATCAAATAAAGCTGTAGCAGGCATTCCAGCTAAAATAGAACCTGGCTCAATATATTTTTTATTGATAAATCCGTTAATTGGCGCTTTTACTTTAGTATCTCCAACATTAATATTTGCCTGAGTTAAACTTGACTGAGCGTTTGTCATCGCCAATTTAGCCTGATCTAATTGTTGTTTTGTAACACCACCTGTTTTATATGCATTTTCATATCTCGCGTAATCTGATTTTGCATTTGCGTATACCGCCTGTGCTTGTTGTGCACTTACATTAATAGCATCACCTCTCATCGTTAACAAAGTCTGCCCCACTCTTACGTAGTCACCTTCCTTAGCTAAAACACTAATTACTTTTCCAGATTTTTCTGCTGAGAAAGTTAATTGTTGAATTGGCTGAAAGTTTCCATTTGCAACGAAATCCAATGAAATTTCTTCTGTTTTAACTTCTGAAATTTTTACAGAAACAGCAGCATTTTTCTCCGCAACGATATCTGTTTTTTCTTTATTCTTCTTCTTATTATTATTTAAGATATATCCAATTACACCCAGAGATGCAATTATGATTACGATTGTTATAATAGTTTTCTTCATTGTAATTAGTTATTTAATAAGAGTTTTTAGTTCGCCTTTTGATTTGATTAGAGATATTTCGGCAATTTTATAATCTAAAACTGCTCTTGTAAAATTATTTTGAGCCTGAAGTGATTCATTTTCAGCATCTAATAAATCTGTTAAAGATGCTAAACCTTGAAGATAATTATTCTTCGTATTGCTTAGAATTTCACTTGCTAAACGCATATTTTCTCTCTGATTTTCTATGGTTATCAAACTATTGTTAATTTGAGTCATTGCATTTCTGTAATCTAAATCAAGTGATAATTTAGTATCCTTAATATCTTCTTGAAGTGATCTGATTTGAACATCTGCTTGTCTTACTTTAGCACGTGTTCCAAAACCTGTAAAGATTGGCACATGTAAATTCAACCCAATTCCTGAGTAATCTGACCAATACACTCCAGAAGAAGGTTTTGCAAACCAAGGAAATTCAGGACCTTGACCAATATAGTTATAACCTGCAGTCAATGAAAGTGTCGGATAATATGCCGCCTGAACCGCTTTTTTATTGAAAACTAAAAGCTCTTCTTGTTTTTTCAACAATAAATATTCTGTTCTGTTTTCAATATTTGGTTCTTCTGTCAAAGCTGCTGGAACAACTTCAAATTCTTCTTTTGGCATTACAATTACAGTTTCAATTGGCATACCCATATAAAACTTCAAAGCATTTTCTTGTAAAGCAATTTGATTTTTAATCTGCTGACGTTCCGTATCAATGTTGGACATTTTTACCACAATACGATCTAAGTCAATTTTTTTAGCTAAACCGTTATCAAACTGACCTTTTACGATATCACGAACTTTTGTAGTATTTACGTAATTACTATCTAATAAAATAAGTCTTTCTTTTTGAACATAAACAGAATAATAGTTGTTTGCAACTCTTTCAATTACTTGTTCTTCTGTTAATTGATTATTGATTTGATAAAACTCACGAGTAGATTTCGCAGCTTTTAAACCTGTAAAAACAGATTGATCAAATATCGCTTGAGTTAAAGAAAGTCCCGCAGTAGAGGTCCATTTTTGTCCAAAAGCCGCTTGAATTGTAGTTCCTGGCTGTCCGAATCCTGCTCCATCAATAACCGTAGTTTGAATAATCGGATTGTAAGTTAAATTTCCGTTTGCACTAATTTGAGGCAATGCTCTAGAACGCACTTCCTGAATTTTATACTCACTGTTTTCAACTTCAAGCTTTGCTTTTTTAGCGTCGGCTTTATTTTGAAGCGCATAATTGACAGCGTCCTTCAGCGTTAAAGTCGTTTGTGCGCCGGCTGAGAAGCCTATTGTACACAAAAATATAAGAAAGATTCTTTTCATAAGTAGTTAATATTGATTTTTAAATTTTGAGATAGTCTCGTCATTTTTCTTTCCCGCTTAGAATAATGACGATTTTTTTTGAATGATGATTAATGATTAATTGTTTTCAATTGCTTTTCTAATTCTTTTACTCCTGTAACTGTTGCCATTGCACGAGTATGATATTCTAAAGCTTCTAATTCTATTCTTTGCGCTTCACTTTCAGAAACTGTATTTTCATTAATATGAAAAAATAAAGTGTAATAAAATCTCACGTATGTTTCTATATTCAGATCGGCTCTGTAAAGTCCTTCGCGAATTCCTTTTTCGATATTATCTCTAAAACATTGTGTGCATTGCTCAATTTCATGAGATAAAATGTTCTGATAAATCTCTGGATAATGCTTCTTCAACTGATAAATAGGCGAAGTATCGATATTGTTTTTAAACATATCACGAAACATTTCTCTAATTTCAAAATTCTCGTGAATAGCATTATAATTTTTTGCCACAATGGTGTCCATAATTTCATGAACTTGTCTGTGCACCATCGAAGTACTTTCTTCAATCAAAACCTCTTTATTGCAGAAATATTTGTAAATCGTTTTTTTAGAAATACACATTTCGCTTGCAATATCATCCATTGTAACACTCTTAAAACCAAGCTTTAAAAACAACTCGCTTGCTTTTGAAATTATTTTCTCTTTCATCTTAAATTCCTCAAATTGCATTACAAATATAGTTCGGAAACTAAAATCAACAAAAATAGTTTCCAGTTAATTTGTAATAATTTTACATTAATTTATTGATTTAGTAAGAATTATATGCTAAATTCAAGATTAGCAATTAATTTTATATCTCTTCCCAAAGCTAAACCTCCATTGTGCTGAAAAGAATTATAGTCTAAACCAAAATCCTGACGTTTGATATCACCTTTAATTTCAAAGGCAACTTTTTTCTCTCCGTTATAATTATTAACTCCAAGAAATTCAGCATCAAGTTCTACAACTCTGGTAACATCTTTAATCGTTAAATCTCCTTTGAAGAAGTTGATGTTATTATTTACTTTCTGAAATGAAGTCGATTTAAAACTAATAATCGGATGTTCATCTACATCAAAGAAATCTTGAAGCTGAAGATTTGTATCGATAGATTGGAAGCTTTCGTTTTTATTATTAATGTCAAATGAAAATTCTACCGACGCATCTTCAATTTCATTGTCTTCAATATTTACATAACCGCCAAATTTATTTGTTGTACCTCCTAAATAAGCAATTATCGAATGTCTCATTTTAATTAAAACGTCTGATTGTGTAGAATCTAAAGTCCATGTTGTTTTCATAATTAACTGATTTTAATGAGTTTATAAATTACTCAAATATCAAATGGAAACTTTTATAGTGTTCTTAGTTTCCATTTCACGATGCAAATATAAACAGGAAACTAAGAATACCAAAAAAGTTTCCGTGTTTTTTTATTTTTTTTTAACGAATTAATTTTGAGTTCCTTTAATAAGAAACATTAAATCTTTGTCAGCATTTGACATTTATCAGGAAATAATTCATAATTGAATTGTATCTTTGAGGCACTTAAATCAGAATTTCATTTTATGCATGATATTATTCAGTACCAGGAATTTTTTATAAAATATTTAGAAAATCAGAACATACACAAAGAACCAGTTAATCTTTATGAACCGATTGAATATATTTTAGGACTTGGTGGAAAACGCATTCGTCCGGTTTTAACCTTGATGGCTGCAGAAGTTTTTGATACTGATTATACAACTGCTCTTCCCGCTGCAATGGCGGTAGAAGTTTTTCATAATTTCTCTTTAGTTCATGATGATATTATGGATGACGCTCCTTTACGAAGAGGACAAATTACAGTTCATGAAAAATGGAATCTCAACACGGGAATTCTATCTGGAGACGCCATGCTGATTTTGGCTTACCAATATTTTGAACAATACGAACCAACCGTTTTTAGAAATCTGGCTAAATTATTTAGTAAAACTGCTCTTGAAGTTTGCGAAGGACAACAATGGGATGTTGATTTTGAAACTAGAAGAGACGTTACAATTCCAGAGTATTTAAAAATGATTGAATACAAAACAGCTGTTTTGGTTGCTGCGGCAATGAAAATGGGTGCAATTGTAGCAAAAACTTCAGAAAAAGAAGCCGATTTAATTTACGATTTCGGACTAAATTTAGGATTAGCTTTCCAATTACAAGATGATTATTTGGATGCTTTTGGAGATCCAGAAACTTTTGGGAAACAAGTTGGTGGCGATATTATCGAAAATAAAAAAACCTATTTATATCTTAAAGCTTTAGAGTTTTCTTCTGCTGAAAAAGCTTCAGAATTAGAACAATTATTTACGCTTCAATTAGAAGATAATACAGAAAAAATAGAAACGGCTAAAAACATTTTTAACGAATCTGGTGCTTCAAGCGCCACACAGGAAGCGATCGAAATGTATACTTTTAAAGCGTTTGAGACTTTAGAAAAAATGGAAATTAATTCTGAAAAGAAAGACGTTTTAAGAACTTTCGGAGAGAATTTAATGGGAAGAAAAGTTTAGTGTTCCGTTTTCAGTATCAGTTTTCAGTAAAATCTACAATCATAAACCAGCAATCTAAAATCTAAAATCTCATGTTTGTAGCACCAATAAATACAGAAGCACTTTTAGAGCAAGCACAAGCAGAGACTTTGTATCTCAATTTGATTGAGCAAATTAATAAAGATTTTAATTTGGCCAATGAAGGAATCGATTTTCCATTAAGCATTTCGCCAGACGAATTAAAAATCCAGCTTCACGAAAAAATCTACAGAATGATTCAGTACAAATTTGCTGAGTATTTGAACCTTCTTTATATTATTGATGTTCCAGAAAATGACATCAAAAAACTTGATGGTTCAGATTTGGTTATTTTGGCTGAACAAGTTGCTTTTTTGATTTTAAAAAGAGAATGGCAAAAGGTTTGGTTTCGGAATTATTATAAATAAGGTTCTGAGGTTCTGGGATGCTAAGATTCTAAGGTTTTTTATCATTAGAACGAACTATACTTTCTAATATATTTAATTCATTAATTAGCCCAAAACCTTCAGTATCTATTTTACTTCCTATAATCTGGAAACGAGCATTTTTAAAACAAATCTTTGCTATTCCAACTGTTTTTGCTTTCTTTTTAAAGATAAAAATATCTCTATATTCAGCAATACAAGCGCAAGCATCATTTTTTAATGAATCTTTTTCGCTGAATACATTTTCAATTTGTTTTTGCTGTTTAAAAGAAAGTTTTGATTGTATATAATTGTATTTCAATAAAATATTTTCAAAATTTTTATCAGAAAGAGTCTCCGGATAATTTCCATAAAAAAAGCTAGAGAACTCTTTTTTCTTATCTTCCTTTAAACTGTCATCATGAGATGAATGCTCAAAATCGCTTCTAGAAGCCAAATAATAATGATCAATTTTATCAGAATCAAAAAAAGGTCGTAATTCTTTTTTTACAACCTTTTCATTAGTATTTTTTGATTTTTCCGAATTATTACAACTTAAGACAATAATTCCAATAAGTATAAAAATAAATTTCTTCAATTTTCAGAATTTAAAAACTTAGAATCTTAGTATCTCAGAACCTTAGCGCCTTAGAAATAAACTCTCACAAAAGGCATAAATCCAGAACCGTAAAGACTTTTATTCGGATTGTACAAAACATCATAACGAGCACCAATAGTAACACTTCCAGTTCTGTAACCTGCACCAAGATAAAGTGCGGTGTTCCAAAAATTGTCAGAATATCGCGGTCTGTTAAAGTTTGCATCGTAATCTGTATTTACGCGAACTTGCTCTAATTCAGCAGATAATTGAATTTCTGGAATCGGATTTACAAGAGTGATTAAGCTTCCGCCATAAACATACGATTCGTAATAATTTTTTGAATTTAAGTAACCAAATTGTAAACCCAAACCAACGGCAACAATTTCGTTAACATTGTAAATCGCACTTGGCATTACGGAAATGTCTGTGTAACCAGAACCAAATCCTAAACCTAAACCTCCTCCAAATTGAACTTTTTCCCAGAAGTGGCTACTGTTGTCTATAACATAATTTTGTTGTGCAATAGAATAACTTGAGAATAAGACTGTCAAAATCACAAAAAAACATTTGCAATCGATTGAAAATTGTTTTTTCTTCATACTTAACGTTTATTTTAACAAATTTTTACGTAAAAGTACGTAAAAAAAAGATTTAAATAAATGTGATTGTTGTACTTTTGCCTTTCTATATAACAAAAAGTATATTCACTCATATTATGGATAGGTTTTCATTTTTAAACGCAGCGCATACCGAGTTTTTTGCACAATTATACGATCAATATTTAGTAAACCCAGACAGCGTTGAGCCTAGCTGGAGAAGTTTCTTTCAAGGTTTTGACTTTGGACAAACGACTTATAACGACGAAAATCCAGTGCAAACGATCGTTGAGTACGTGACTAGCGACAACACAGATTACAGTCAAGTTTCAGAAAAACTAAAGAAAGAATTCAACGTTCTTAAATTAATTGACGGATACCGTACGCGCGGGCATTTATTCACGAAAACAAATCCAGTTCGTGACCGTAGAACTTCATCTCCAACTTTGGATATTGAAAACTTCGGTTTATCTTCAGCTGACCTTTCAACTGTTTTTGATGCTGCTCAAACAATCGGTTTAGCACCTTCTTCTTTACAAGATATCGTAAATCGCCTTAAAGCTATTTACTGCCAGCATATTGGTATTGAATATATGTACATTAGAAATCCTGGCGTTGTAAAATGGATTCAAGATAAATTAGCTGTAAATGTAAATCAGCCAAATTTCTCTACAGAAGAAAAGAAAACAATCTTAAATAAATTAAACGAAGCTGTATCTTTTGAGAACTTCCTTCACACTAAATATGTTGGGCAAAAACGTTTCTCATTAGAAGGTGGAGAATCTATTATTCCAGCTTTAGATGCTTTAATCGAACAAGCTGCCGAAAAAGGTGTTGAACAATTCGTAATGGGAATGGCGCACCGTGGTCGTTTGAACGTTTTGGCAAACATCTTCAATAAATCTACTCAAGATATCTTTGGTGAGTTTGACGGTAAAGATTACGATCAGGAATATTTTGACGGTGACGTAAAATACCACTTAGGTCTTACGGCTGACAAAAAAACAAGATCTGGAAAAAGCATCAATATCAATTTAGCACCAAACCCTTCTCACTTAGAAACTGTTGGAGCTGTTATTGAAGGTATCACAAGAGCTAAACAAGATAAATATTATGCTGATGATTTCTCTAAAGTATTGCCAATCGCGGTACACGGAGATGCTGCAATTGCAGGTCAAGGTATTTTATATGAAATTATTCAGATGGCACAACTTGATGGTTACAAAACTGGAGGAACAATCCACATTGTAATCAACAACCAAGTTGGATTTACAACTAACTATTTAGACGCTCGTTCTTCTACTTATTGTACAGACGTTGCTAAAGTAACTCTATCTCCAGTATTGCACGTAAATGCTGACGATGCTGAGGCAGTTGTACACGCAGTTTCTTTTGCATTAGATTACAGAATGCAATTTGGACGTGACGTATTTATCGATTTATTAGGATATAGAAAATATGGTCATAACGAAGGTGATGAACCTCGTTTCACACAACCAGTTTTATACAAAATCATTGCTAAACATAAAAACCCAAGAGACATTTACGCAGAAAAATTACTTTCTGAAGGCGTAATCGATGCATCTTATGTAAATGGTTTAGAAAAAGAATACAAATCTGCTTTAGAAGAAAATTTAGAAGCTTCTCGTAAAAAAGATTTAACAATCATTACTCCATTCATGAAAAACGAATGGGACGGATTTGTTCAGGTAACTGATACGCAAATGCTTCAAAAAGTAGATACTACTTTTGCTAAAGAAGGATTAGATTCTATTATCAATACAATCTCGACTTTACCAGCAGATAAAAAATTCATCAACAAAATAACTAAAATTGTTACTGACAGAAAAACAGGATACGACAGCAATACTGTTGATTGGGGAACTGCAGAAGCTTTGGCTTACGGTTCGCTTTTAACTGAAGGATTTGATGTTCGTATTTCTGGGCAAGATGTTGAGCGTGGTACATTCTCTCACCGTCATGCAGTTGTTAAAGTAGAAGATTCTGAAGAAGAAGTAGTTCTTTTAGACGCTATCGAAAACAAAAAAGGAAAATTCGGCGTATTCAATTCACTTTTATCTGAGTATGGAGTTCTAGGTTTTGATTACGGATATGCATTGGCAAACCCGAACGCATTAACAATCTGGGAAGCACAATTTGGAGATTTCTCTAACGGAGCCCAAATTATGATTGACCAATATATTTCTTGTGGTGAAGACAAATGGAACAACCAAAACGGTATTGTTTTATTATTGCCTCACGGATATGAAGGACAAGGTGCAGAACACTCTTCTGCAAGAATGGAGCGTTACTTACAACTTTGTGCAAGACAAAATATGTATGTTGCAGATTGTACAACGCCAGCAAACTTCTTCCACTTGTTGAGAAGACAAATGAAAACGAATTTCCGTAAACCTTTGGTAGTTTTCTCTCCAAAAAGTTTATTGCGTGATCCAAGATGTGTATCTACAGTTGAAGAAATCGCAAGCGGAAGTTTCCAAGAAACAATTGATGACAATACAGTAGATAAAAAGAAAGTAAAAACATTAGTATTTGTTACAGGTAAATTTTACTACGACATTGTTGCAGAAAGAGAAAACAACGGAAGAAATGACGTTGCAGTTGTTCGTATTGAGCAATTATTCCCATTACCAGTTGAGCAACTAAAAGCAATTATCGCGCAATATCCAAATGCAGATGATTATGTTTGGGCTCAAGAAGAACCTAAAAACATGGGAGCTTACAGCTTTATGTTAATGAACTTTGATCTTGTAAAATGGAGATTGGCTTCATTAAAAGCATACGCTGCTCCAGCATCTGGAAGTTACACACGTGCAAAACGTCGTCATGCAGATGCAATTAGAATGGTATTCGATAAAAATTTATTCAGATAATAAAAAAAATGTTTCAAGTTTCAAGTTCAAACATGAAATTTTAAACCATAAAAACCTTAAACAAAAACAAAGATGATTTTAGAAATGAAAGTCCCATCACCAGGGGAGTCAATAAAAGAAGTTGAAATTGCAACTTGGTTAGTAAAAGACGGAGATTATGTAGAGAAAGATCAGGCGATTGCTGAAGTTGATTCAGACAAAGCTACTCTTGAATTACCTGCTGAAATGAGCGGTGTAATTACACTAAAAGCTGAAGAAGGTGATACAGTAGCAGTTGGTGCTGTAGTTTGTTTAATTGATACAGATGCTGCAAAACCAGCAGGAGATGCTCCGGCAGCTCCGGCGGCTGAGGCTCCAAAAGCAGAAGCTCCAAAGGCAGAAGTAAAAGCTGAGGCTCCAAAAGCAGAACCAGTTCAAGCTCCAGCAGCTACAAGTTATGCAGCAGGAACTCCATCTCCAGCAGCAAGAAAAATTTTAGACGAAAAAAATATTGCTCCAGCAACTGTTTCTGGAACTGGTAAAGGCGGAAGAATTACTAAAGATGATGCTGTAAATGCAGTACCTTCTATGGGAACTCCAACAGGAGGAAGCCGCGGAACTGAGCGTACAAAATTATCAATGTTACGTCGTAAAGTAGCAGAAAGATTAGTTTCAGCTAAAAATGAAACAGCTATGCTTACTACTTTCAATGAAGTAAACATGACGCCAATCAACCAAATTCGTAACGAATACAAAGATGCTTTCAAAGCTAAACATGGTGGTTTAGGTTTAGGTTTCATGTCATTCTTTACAAAAGCAGTTACAAGAGCTTTAGAATTATATCCAGATGTAAACTCAATGATGGACGGTGATTACAAAATCGCTTACGATTTTGCTGATATCTCAATTGCAGTTTCTGGACCAAAAGGATTAATGGTTCCTGTTGTTCGTAATGCTGAATTATTAACTTTCCGTGGAATTGAAGCTGAAATTAAAAGATTGGCTTTAAGAGCTCGTGATGGTCAAATTACAGTTGACGATATGACTGGAGGAACTTTCACAATTACAAACGGTGGAGTTTTCGGAAGTATGTTATCTACTCCAATCATCAACCCTCCTCAATCAGGAATTTTAGGAATGCACAATATTATTGAGCGTCCGATTGCTGTAAAAGGAAAAGTGGAAATTCACCCAATGATGTACGTTGCACTTTCTTACGACCACAGAATCATTGACGGACGCGAGTCTGTTGGTTTCTTGGTAGCTGTAAAAGAAGCTTTAGAAAATCCAGTAGAATTATTAATGAATGGCGATGCTAAACGTGCTTTAGAATTGTAATTGTAATAATTTTCAACAATACTTAAAAGCCTGTTCATTTATTTGAACAGGCTTTTTTTTCTTAATATCGTCTTAATTTTAGCTTAAGATGTTAATTTTTTAAACAAACTTAAATTTTACCCTTTAAAAAAAATTTTATTTAGAATAAATAAAGATAGCTTGTATTATTAGCATTCAACTGTTACATTTGCGCTATTAAAATCAATTCTAAATAAAATGAAATATAGATTTACAATTTCTTTTTTGAGTTTTTGTTTTGCTTTATTGACAAGCGTATCTGCTCTTGCACAAGAAAAAGCAACGATTAAAGGTCAAATTAGCTTAACGAATAATCAAGCTGCAGACAATGTTTCTGTAGTTTTAAAAGGAACAAAAATAGGAACTAGTACAGATGCAAATGGTTTCTATGAAATTAAAAACATCAAACCAGGTAACTATGTAATCAAAGTTTCTGGAATTGGATATTCTTCTAAAGAGAAAAGTGTTAGTCTAAACGGCGGCGATTCAATTATTGAAGATTTTAGAATTAGTGAAAATTCTCAAGAATTAAATGAAATCGTAGTAAATGGTAATCGTAAAAATCCATTAGCTCGTAAAGAAACACAACAAGTATCAAGATTACCTCTTAAAAATCTTGAAAACCCACAGGTTTATACTACTATTACTGCTGAACTTTTAAAAGAACAAGTTGTTACAAATCTTGACGATGCGCTTAAAAATGCTCCAGGGTTAACACCACTTTGGGCTTCTACAGGACGTGGAGGAGACGGAGCAGGATATTTCTCTTTAAGAGGATTTGCTGTTCAGCCAACAATGATTAACGGATTGCCAGGATTATCAAACGGAGGTTTAGATCCTGCTAACATCGATAAAATTGAAGTAATCAAAGGACCATCTGGAACTTTATTCGGAAGTAGTTTAATCTCTTACGGAGGTTTAATCAACTTAACAACAAAAAAACCTTACGATCATTTTGGCGGAGAAGTTAGCTATACTGCAGGAAGCAACGGCTTAAACAGAGTTACCGCTGATGTTAATACTCCTGTAGATGATGAACACAAAATTAATTTCCGTGTAAACACAGCTTACCACACAGAAAATAGTTTTCAAGATGCTGGATTCAAAAAATCATTCTTTTTTGCTCCATCATTATCTTACCAAGTAAATGACAAACTTTCGTTTTTCGTTAATACTGAATTCATGAATAACAGACAGACTAATGCTACTATGTTATTCTTAGATAGAGGAGCTCCATTAAGAGTTCACAATATTGATGAATTAGGTTACGATAACAAACGTTCTTACACAAGTAACGAATTGGCAATCGAAACTCCATCTTACAATCTTCAAGCTCAGATGAATTATAAATTCAATGATCAATGGAGTTCTCAGACTGTAGTTTCAAGAGGTTCATCTTCATCTGACGGATATTATTCTTATATCTATGAAGGCACACAATACGCTCCAGCGGCAATTAATCAAGGAATTGTTTTAGGACGTTATATGAATTACCAAAATTCTACAACACTTACAACAGACATTCAGCAAAATTTCATTGGTGATTTCAAAATTGGAAACATGAGAAATAGAATTGTTGCTGGTTTAGATTACTTTAATAGAGGAGTAATTGACAACAGTTCTAACTATGTATCAAACGGTACAATTTATATTGGTAATCTAGATTTAAAGACTGTAAACGAAAATCTTTACGGAATTACAGATCCTGCTAAATATGTTACAAACGGAGATAACGGAAATCTTACTAAAGCTGGAACTGATGCTCTTATCGCTTCTGCTGGTATGAGCAACAACAGAACAAAACAAGAAGTTTACAGCGCATATGTTTCTGATGTATTCAACTTTACTCCTGCTTTGTCTGCGATGGCAAGTTTACGTGTTGACCGTTTTATGACTGCTGGAAATGTTACAACAAAAGCAGACGATTTTAATCAAACTGCTTTTTCTCCAAAATTCGGTTTAGTGTATCAGCCAATTCTTGATAAAGTTTCGATTTTTGCTAACTACATGGATGGTTTTGCAAATTCTGCTCCAGTAACAGAAATTTTATTAGACGGAACTAGTCGTCCAAGAACTTTTAGACCAGAACACGCAAACCAATTCGAAATTGGAACAAAATTAAATGTGTTTAAAGATAAACTTTACGCGACATTCAGCTACTACGATATTCAAGTAAAAGATCAAGTTTACATAGTTTACGGTGCAACAACTCAAACAGCTTACCAAGATGGAGCACAAAGAAACAAAGGTTTTGAAGCAGAATTCGTTGCAAATCCAATTGCTGGTTTAAACATCGTAGCTGGTTATAGTTATGTTGATGCTGTCTTAAACGCTGGAGATCCTTCTTTCGTTGGACACAGACCAGAAAGTTCTGGACCAAGAAACTTAGCAAATCTTTGGGCAAGTTATAAATTCCAAGAAGGAGATTTACAAGGTTTTGGTTTAGGTTTTGGAGGAAACTACGCCGATAAAAACTTAATCATGAACAGAAATGTTGTAGGTCAGTTTGCATTACCTTCTTACACTGTTTTAAATTCTTCTATTTTCTACGGTACAGAAAAATACACATTGACATTAAAATTAGACAATATTGCAAATGTTGATACTTACGATGGTTGGTCAACAATTCATCCAAGAAATATGAGAACTGTTGCGGCAAACTTCTCGTACAGATTCTAATAAAAAATCATTAAAAACACCTTTCTTAAATCAGGAAAGGTGTTTTTTAAATTTTAAAAGATTATGATTACAATTGCCAGTCTTATTGTTTTTTTAGCTTTTTATACGCTTTACTACACTTCAAAAAGAGCTGTATTGTCGTATGATTTAGGTTTTGAGAAATGGATGAAAAACAATCCAAAACCAACAAAATTTATTGGACTATTCTTATTGTTAACAGCATATTTAATGTGGCTTTTTACACAATCTCTAGGCTGTGGCACTTTGATGTTTTTTATCCAATTAATGACAATCGGAAGTTTAATCGTTATTCTTCAACCATTAAAAAAAGTAAACAGTAAAGCACTTTTAGCCTTGCTGATTATAATTGCACTATTAGAGTTTTATTATCATTAAGATTTTTTTCATTACAATATGCCAGCAAATTCAAAATATTTAAATCCAGCATTTTGGCCACGCTTTTCTAAAATTACAGCGGCAATTTTAGGAGGTTACTTTGTTTCTGTTACATTTCATTTAGCTTTAGCTTCTTGGTTTAATCGTGCAGACGTACTTATAACAATGGCTTTTAGCGGTTTTATTCTTTGGGTAGGTTTAATGGTAATTGCTTTTTTAGCTAAAAGCGGCTGGAAAATTTGGGGAATATACATTCTCTTAACTTTACTTTTTTGTCTTTTTATTTATTTGGGTCAAACTTATAACACGGCGAAATAATATATGAACAACCGTCATTATAATATCTATTTTCACACTCATACTGTCAGCGGAATCGTTATCAGTGTAGTTCTATTTGTAATTTTCTTTGCTGGATCTTTTTCTTTTTTTAGAGATGAAATCATCAATTGGGAAAGAAGTGAATCTACAGCAATCACAAGAGAAATTCAATTAGACTATGATAAAGCGCTAAAACATCTTGACGAAAAATATGTATTGCACGGAAGAAACATAACTATTTCTAAGCCTTCTATCGAAGAAAGAGTTGGTATTTACATGGAAGGAACTAAAGACACTTTGGCTCCAGCAAAACAAAAAGAAGGTCAGTTTTTCTATTTAAATCCAAAAAACTACAAATCTTTTACTTACGAAGAATCTTATTCGTTAGGAGAACTTTTGTATCGTCTTCATTTTCTTGCCCAAATTCCATATCCGATTGGATATTATTTATCTGGATTTGTGGCTTTGTTTTTCTTATTTGCAATTGTAACTGGAGTTTTATTGCACTGGAATAAAATTGTTTCAAATTTTTACATTTTCCGTCCGAAGGAAAAACTAAAAACACTTTGGACAGATGCGCACACGGCTTTAGGAATGATCGGCCTGCCGTTTCAATTTGTATACGCAGTTACTGGTGCATTTTTTATGATTAAACTTCTAATTGTTGCGCCAGCCGTAATGGCTTTATACAATGGCGATCAAGATAAATTATATAAAGAATTAGAATACACTGATCCTGATTATAAATTTGAAAACAAAAAACTAGCCAATACATTTAATATTGATGAACTGGTTGCTAAAACAAAAAAGAATTGGGCTGATTTTGAAATTACACGCGTTTTCATTCAAAACTACGGCGACGTAAATATGCATGTTTTAGTTGAAGGAGAATTATTAAGCCACAAAAAATTTACAGGAATCGGAAAAGTGGTTTACAGAATTTCCGACGGAAAAGAAATTGCCAAAAAAGATCCAATCGCACAAACGAGTTATTTAGATGTTGTAAAAAATGTTTTATATCGAATTCATTTTGGAGATTACGGCGGTTATGCATTAAAAATCGTAAGTTTCATTTTAGGAATTATAACGTGTTTTGTAATTATTTCAGGTGTTATGATTTGGTTAGTTGCAAGACAAAAAAACAATTTGCCAGAAAAGAAAAGACGTTTTAACGCAGCCGTTGTTCGTATTTATTTGGCTATTTGTTTGAGTATGTATCCGATTACAGCTTTATCTTTCATAGGAAGTAAAATTTTCTATCCTTTAAGTCAATCTAATTTATTTGCACTTTATTTTGGCGGATGGTTAATCCTTTCTATTTTCTTTATTCTAAAAAAGAATGATGCTTTTACCAATAAAGCTTGTTTGATTTCTGGAAGTATTTTAGGATTCTTAATTCCAATTACTAACGGAATTGTTTCTGGAGATTGGTTTTGGAATTCTTTTATGGAAAATAAAATTCAGATTTTCTTTATTGATGTTTTCTGGATTTTCCTAGCTTCAATTTCACTATATGTAGCTTTTCATTTAAAACCTAAAAAAGCGGTTGCTTAATTTTTTTGCCACAAATCTCACGAATTTGCGCGAATTAAATTTGTGGAAATTTGCGAAATTCGTGGTTAACTATTTTACTTTTCGAGCAATAGATTAAAATTAGCATAAATAATTTGTCCTATATTGATTTTGCGTATACTTTTACGCTTTTAATCAAAAATGGGATTCAAAACTAAAATACGTTTTCTACATAAATGGCTCGGATTAATTTCTGGGCTTATTGTTTTTATTATAAGTGTTACGGGTTGTATTTTCTGTTTTCATGATGAAATAAAAGACATTACGCGAAAAGAATGGCGTTTGGTTGAACCTCAAAACAAACCATTTCTTTTACCTTCTGTTTTAGAAGAAAAAGCAAAAGAAATTGTTCCGAAGAATAAAATCAGTATGGTTTCTTATTATGGAAAAAACCGTTCTGTGATTGTCTACACGTATTCAGATGCTGAAAACTTATATCTATATTTCAATCCATACTCAGGAAAATATTTAAAAACCGAAAATCCAGAAACTGACTTTTTTATTATTGTTGAATACATTCATTTGTATCTTCTACTTCCCGATTATATCGGAAAACATATTATTGGAGGAGCAACCATAATTTTTATTCTTTTATTGATTTCTGGAATTATACAATGGTGGCCGAAAAAAAGATCTGATTTAAAAAGAAGTTTAACTGTAAAATGGTCAGCAAAATGGCGTCGCGTTAATTATGATTGGCACAATACTTCTGGATTTTATATTGCATTAATCGCTTTAATCTTAGCAATAACAGGACTTACTTTTACGTACGAATGGGTTGGCGACGGAATTTATAAATCATTTAATTTTGGAGGAGACAAAGCTTTGGAAACAAAACTTCCTGTTATTGATACTGCAAAAATCCAAACAAATTCTACCAAAGCAATTGACCAAGCTTTTATTCAAACCCAAAAATTGCAACCCAATGCAGAAATGTTTTTTGTATTGATTCCTCAGCAAAAATCAGATATTATAAGTACGGGCGCATATCCACATACTTTACGCTATGATCATCAAAGCAATTATTACTTTCATCCAAATGATGGAAAACTAATTCAGAAACAACCTTTTGAAAATAAAAGTCTAGGATTGCAAGTTGTAGAAATGAATTACGGCATTCATACAGGTCAAATATTAGATTTACCTGGAAAAATTATTGCTTTTATAGTAAGTTTATTTGCAGCGGCACTTCCTGTCACGGGATTTATTATTTGGTATGGAAGAAATTACAAAAGCAAAAAATCTAAAGCATAAAAAAAACCGCTCCAAAAAGAGCGGTTTATTATTTAAGAACTTATCTTAATTAGTTTCTGTTGGCAACAGCGTTTTTTTGTATATTCTTAACTGAACTCACTTTACTGTCAGCGAAAGCTACTTCGGTAAGGTTTTTATCATTGAAAAATGTCCATTTTCCAGTTTTTAATCCTTCAGCATATTCACCTTCTACAGTTTTATTTCCTCTTTCATCATAAGATACCCAAACACCGTCCAATTTCCCATCTTTAAAAAAGCCTTCCTGCTTTACATTACCATTGTCATAGTAATAAGTAGCTTTTACTTTACTTCCAACAGCTTCTAATTCAGGTTTACTTTCTTGTGCTGTTAAAATTCCAGAGAATAACACAGCCGCTAAAATCACACACTTTTTCATATCTTTAGGTATTAAATGTTATCAAATTGTTATCAAATATAGTCAATAGTTTACATTAAACAAACTTTTAATTAACAATTTGGTAACATTGAATAAAAACTTAACATTGGAAAGGTATATAAAAAGAAAAAACCAGCGCTGAAGCACTGGTTTTATTGGTGTTTTAAGAAAAACTAAAATTTACGATAACGTTGTAAATTTCGTAAATATTTTAGTTCAATAATGAATTTAATTCTTTTTCAAGTTCAACATCTGATGGTCTTGGTGCATCAGACTTTAAAATATTTCCTTTTGGATCAATCAAAATAAATCTAGGAATTCCTGTTACGCCATAATTCATAACAAATTCTGATTCCCAATCTTTATCAGCAAAAAGCTGAATTCCGCCAAGATGTTTATCAGTTACAAATTTTTTCCATTTTTCATTGTCTTTCAATTTATCAATAGAAATACTCACAAATTCGATATTTTTTCCGTGAAATTTCTCTTCAAGCTTTTGCAAATAAGGAATTTCAGCTCTACAAGGCGCGCACCATGTTGCCCAAAGATCAATGTAAACATATTTCCCTTTTAAATCAGAAAGTTTCGTTTTTCCGCCTTTAAAGTTTTCGTAGTCAAAACCAGGAGATGGTTTTCCAATCATTTTATTTGCTTTAGCAACTCTTTCATAATCGTCTGCTGCATATTGATGGAAACTTTCAAAACTACGTTTCAATGCTGTTTTAAATTCTGGATCTAAATCACCTTTTTCAAGACTTTCTGTATCCTTTTTTAATTTACCATCAAGCAACGCAGTAAATTCGGTTGCTTCTTTCTTAAAAGCTTCATTTTGAAAAGTTTCATCTTTTAAAGCTTGTTGTGCTAAAAAGTTACTTTCGTTTACGCCTTTACCTTTATATACAATAGTTTCATCAAATTCTTTTGCATTCATAGTTAAATTAACTTCAGAATTTGGTTTTAGATAAAGACTTGAAGATTCTTTTCCATCATAAAACATGTAAAATCCTTTTGGAGCATCAAAAGTTGCTGCAAAAACTCCTTTTTTATCAATTGGAATTACCTGTTTAAAATTATCACGCCCTTTAATAGTTAAAGTATCGCTGTTTCTATTTTCGATTTTAGCAGTGAATTTAATCGAATTATTGCTTTGTCCTATAACATTCAAAGCATTAAAAATTACCAAACCAGCAACAAAAAGTTTCTTCATAGGTATTAATATTAGTTTTTAGAGAATCAAAACTAAAGAATTTAAAGCTTCGGAATTTCATAATTAACAAATTATTTGAAATTATTATGCATCAACTTATCACTTTACTATATTAATTTGAATTTTGTGTTTACTTTTGCAGTCTAAAATTTAGATCATGTATAGAAGTCATAATTGCGGCGAACTAAATGCCTCAAATATTAATACGGAAGTTACACTGGCGGGATGGGTTCAAAAATCACGCGATAAAGGATTTATGAATTGGGTTGACTTACGTGACCGTTACGGAATTACACAGCTACTTTTCAATAACGAAACTGATATGTTTGTTTTTGAAAAGGCTAAAACTCTTGGTCGTGAATTTGTAATTCAAGTTAAAGGTAGGGTAATTGAAAGAGAATCAAAAAATCCAAATTTACCTACTGGCGATATTGAGGTATTTGTTACAGAATTGACGATACTAAATGAAGCATTAACTCCTCCTTTCATAATTGAAGATAAAACTGATGGCGGGGAAGACCTTAGAATGAAATACCGTTATTTGGATATCAGAAGAAATCCTGTAAAAAACAGTTTACTATTCCGTCACAAAGTGGCAATGGAAGTTCGTAAATATCTTTCTGATTTAGATTTCTGCGAAGTTGAAACTCCTTATTTAATTAAGTCAACTCCAGAAGGAGCAAGAGATTTCGTTGTACCAAGCCGTATGAACGAAGGACAGTTTTATGCATTACCACAATCTCCGCAAACTTTCAAACAGCTTTTGATGGTTGGTGGAATGGATAAATATTTCCAAATCGTAAAATGTTTCCGTGATGAAGATTTGCGTGCAGACCGTCAGCCTGAATTTACACAGATTGACTGCGAAATGGCATTTGTGGAGCAAGAAGATATTTTGAATGTTTTCGAAGGTTTGACTAGACATTTATTAAAAGAGATTAAAGGCATTGAAGTAGATAAATTCCCAAGAATTACCTACGATTACGCCATGAAAACATACGGAAATGACAAACCGGACATTCGTTTCGGAATGAAGTTTGGTGAATTAAACGAATTTGCACAACACAAAGAATTCCCTGTATTTAATGCAGCAGAATTAGTTGTCGGAATCGCAGTTCCTGGAGCTGGAAATTACACTCGTAAAGAAATCGACGGATTAATTGACTGGGTAAAACGTCCGCAAGTTGGAGCGTCTGGAATGGTTTACGTAAAATGCAATGAAGACGGAACATACAAATCTTCTGTAGATAAATTCTACGATCAAGACGATTTAACAAACTGGGCAAAAGCTACAGAAGCAAATCCTGGAGATATGATTTTTGTACTTTCTGGACCAGCAAATAAAACACGTGCACAACTTTCTGCACTTCGTATGGAATTGGCAACTCGTTTAGGATTACGTAATCCTGAAGAATTTGCACCTCTTTGGGTTGTAGATTTCCCATTATTGGAACTTGATGAAGAAAGCGGTCGTTACCACGCAATGCATCACCCATTTACATCGCCAAAACCAGAAGATATGGCTCTGTTAGAAACAGAACCAGGAAAAGTTCGTGCAAATGCTTACGATATGGTTTTAAACGGAAATGAAATTGGAGGTGGATCTATTCGTATTCACGATAAAGCAACACAACAATTAATGTTCAAATATTTAGGATTTACCGAAGAAGAAGCAAAAGCACAATTCGGATTCTTAATGGACGCGTTTCAATTTGGAGCGCCGCCACACGGAGGTTTAGCTTTTGGATTGGATAGATTAGTTGCCATTTTAGGAGGTCAGGAAACTATTAGAGATTTCATTGCTTTCCCTAAAAACAATTCTGGACGTGACGTAATGATCGATGCACCAGCAGCAATTGATGATGCCCAATTGAAAGAATTACACATTAAAATTGATACGATTTAATAAATCGTTAAAATAAAAAAGCAAAAGCGATTGAAAATTTTCAGTCGCTTTTTTTATTTCAAAAAAACATAAAAATATTCTTAAAACAACTATTTTTTGAAATATTAAATTCCTACAAACCAACCTTTTTTATATTCTTACAATTAACGATTCTCAAATTATCGTATTTCATATAAAATTTGATGCAATAAACCACGTAAAAACACTGGAAATCAATAATTTTTACAAAAAATTAACACCTTAGTGTCTTTTGTATGATTTTATATCTTACATTTGCTTCATTATAAATTATTATTACAATTACAATGCGTACAGGTACAGTAAAATTTTTCAATGAATCTAAAGGTTATGGATTCATTACAGACGAAGAAACAGGAAAGGATATCTTCGTTCACGCTTCAGGAATTAACGCGGAAGAATTACGCGAAGGTGACCGTGTAAGCTATGAAGAAGAAGAAGGAAGAAAAGGGAAAGTTGCTGCTAAAGTAGCAGTAATCTAAGAAAAATATAGCAATTTATTTTTTTTGCCTCTGAATGGTCTCAGAAACGTTTCGATTAATTTCGAAACGTTTTTTTTTGCCCATTTCTTAAAAAAATACTAAAATATCGCAATGTTATTTATAATCAATAAAAATTAGCTATAAACACTCTTTCGCACCCTACTTAAAACCTTTTTTAGCTTGTGTTTTACAGAGTTCCAAGTTATCTTTGTGGCTCATTTTTTAAGTTAAAAACGAAGTTTATGCAATCTGATCAATACAGTTACATTCCTATTTTAATGCAGTTTATTCTAGCTGTTGGTTTTGTGGTAGGAACAATCATTATTTCTGGAAAATTAGGACCAAAAAGAACATCTGAAGTTAAAGACAAAAACTTTGAGTGTGGTATCGAATCTGTTGGTAATGCCCGTATTCCATTTTCTGTAAAATACTTCTTAGTTGCCATTTTGTTCGTATTGTTCGACGTAGAGGTTATTTTCCTTTATCCATGGGCAGTTAACTTCAAAGACTTAGGAATTGAAGGAATGTTAAAAATGTTAGTTTTCATGTCTTTGCTTTTAGTTGGTTTCTTTTACATCATCAAAAAGAAAGCATTAGAGTGGGAATAAAGAAATTTTAGATTTCAGATTTTAGATTTTAGTCCCGAAGCTTCGGAATGATTTAGAATTTTAGATTTGAAAATAAATTTCTCAAAATATAATATTGATTTTTAAATATTGATTTCGGATTGACGATTTGTAAAAATCTAAAATCAGAAATCTAAAATCTAAAATAAAAATGAGCGATTCAAAAGTAAATATGGTTGCACCGCCAGAAGGAGTTACGGGTGAAGGATTCTTCGCTACAAAACTTAACGATGTTGTTGGTTTAGCAAGAGCTAACTCATTATGGCCGCTTCCTTTCGCGACTTCATGCTGTGGTATCGAATTCATGGCAACAATGGCATCTCATTACGATTTAGCTCGATTTGGTTCTGAGCGTGTGAGTTTCTCTCCAAGACAAGCCGATATGTTACTAGTTATGGGAACTATTTCTAAAAAAATGGCCCCTATTTTAAGACAAGTATACGAGCAAATGTCTGAGCCTCGCTGGGTAATTGCTGTTGGAGCTTGCGCTTCTTCAGGAGGAGTTTTCGATACTTACTCTGTTCTTCAAGGAATTGACAAAGTTATTCCAGTTGACGTTTACGTTCCAGGATGCCCGCCAAGACCAGAACAAATCGTAGATGGAGTTATGAGATTACAGGATTTAGTGAAAAGCGAATCTGTGAGACGCAGAAGTTCACCAGAATACCAAGAATTATTAGCTTCATATAATATTTCATAAGATGGCTTTAGAAAATACCCAAATTCAAGATAAACTTATAGAAACATTTAATAACGATGTTTTTAACTTTCAACAAGAAAGAGATATTTTTTCTTTAGAAGCTTCAGCAGATAAAATTACTGCGTTGATTCTTTTCCTTAAAAATGATTCAGAATTACGTTTTCACTTCTTAACAGATTTATGTGGAGTTCATTATCCAGACAATGAAACAGAGCGTCAGTTTGCTATTGTATATCATTTACATAATTGGTATGAAAACAAACGTTTGAGAATTAAAGTTTATCTGAATGGTGAAAAACCAGAAATTAAATCTATTTCAAATATTTTCTTAAGTTCAAACTGGATGGAAAGAGAAACGTACGATTTCTACGGAGTTAACTTTATTGGACATCCTCAATTGAAACGTATTTTGAATATGGATGAAATGGTGTCTTTCCCGATGAGAAAAGAGTTCCCAATGGAAGACAGCGGAAGAACTGATAAAGACGACAGATTCTTTGGAAGAACAACAACAAATTGCTAAAAAATAAATAATTCAACATTATAAAATGTCAGAACTATTATTACCACCAGAGCATCGCTATGCTAAAATAATTAAGGAAAGACTTAATGAAGACGGAAGTGAACTTTCTGTTTTAAATTTAGGTCCGACTCACCCGGCTACTCACGGAATTTTCCAAAACATTCTATTAATGGATGGAGAAAGAATTCTTGAAGCTGAACCAACCGTTGGTTACATTCACAGAGCTTTCGAAAAAATCGCTGAGAATCGTCCTTTTTATCAAATTACACCTCTTACAGACCGTATGAACTATTGCTCCTCTCCTATTAATAATATGGGATGGTGGATGACTTTAGAAAAACTATTAGGTATTGAAGTTCCAAAAAGAGCGCAATATTTAAGAGTTATCGTTATGGAGCTGGCTCGTATTACAGACCACTTAATCTGTAACTCGATTCTTGGAGTTGATACTGGTGCGTATACTGGTTTCTTATACGTTTTTCAATTTAGAGAAAAAATCTACGAAATCTACGAAGAAATTTGTGGAGCTCGTTTGACTACAAATATGGGAAGAATCGGTGGTTTTGAAAGAGATTGGTCTCCAGAAGCTTTCAAAAAACTTGATACTTTCCTTGAAGAATTTCCAGTTGCTTGGAAAGAATTCGAAAACTTATTCGAAAGAAATAGAATTTTCTTGGATAGAACTGTAAACGTAGGTGCAATTTCTGCTGAAAAAGCAATGGCTTACGGATTTACAGGTCCAAACTTACGTGCTGCAGGAGTTGATTACGACGTTCGTGTTGCACAGCCTTATTCATCTTACGAAGATTTTGATTTTATTGTTCCTGTTGGAAAATCAGGTGATACTTATGATCGTTTCTGTGTTCGTAACGCTGAAGTTTGGGAAAGTTTAAGCATCATTCGTCAGGCATTAGACAAAATGCCTGCAGGAAACGAATACCATGCTGAAGTTCCAGATTACTACCTCCCTCCAAAAGAAGATGTTTATACTTCTATGGAATCTCTAATTTATCATTTTAAAATTGTAATGGGAGAAGTTCCTGTACCAGTTGCAGAAATTTACCATCCAGTTGAAGGAGGAAACGGAGAGATAGGTTTTTATTTAGTTACAGACGGAAGTAGAACTCCATATAGATTACATTTCAGAAGACCTTGCTTTATTTATTATCAAGCATATCCAGAAATGATTAAAGGTTCGTTACTTTCTGATGCAATTGTTATCCTTTCGAGTTTAAACGTAATTGCAGGAGAATTAGACGCCTAACAGAATTGTAGATTTTAGAATTTAGATTTTAGATTGCTGAATGAAAATGCAGATTTTAGAATTTAGATTGAAAAATTATAATTAGGAATTGAAAATTCAGATTGAAGAATCTAAAACTTAAATAAAGATTGCAGAATATGGATTTAAAGACAACAGATTAAAAATCTAAAATCTTAAATCTAAAATCTTAAATAAAATGGAACGTAAACATTACAAACAAGAAATAAATATGACTGAGGCATTGATCGCTCGTATCAATGAATTGATCAGTCATTATCCAGAAGGCAAACAAAAATCGGCTTTATTGCCTGTTTTGCACGAAGTGCAAGATGCGCATAACAACTGGCTTAGCACTGAATTGCAAGATAAAGTTGCCGAGATTCTTCAGATAAAACCTATTGAGGTTTATGAAGTGGTTACTTTTTATACCATGTTCAACCAAAAACCAATTGGGAAATACATGTTTGAATTTTGCCAGACTTCTTGTTGTTGTTTAAATGGTGCCGAAAATTTAATGGATTATACTTCTGAAAAATTAGGCATTAAAATGGGAGAAACAACTCCAGACGGAATGTTTACCATTGCTGGTGTAGAATGTTTAGGCGCTTGCGGATACGCTCCGATGATGCAGTTAGGTGATTTCTACAAAGAGAAATTGACAGAAGACAAAATCGATCAGTTAATCGCTGATTGTAAAGAAGATAAAATAATATTACACGATAAATAAGATGTCACAAAAAATATTATTAGATAAAATCAATATTCCTGGAATTAAAACCTACGAAGTTTATCGTCAAAACGGTGGTTACGCTTCTGTAGAAAAAGCTTTAAAAACACTTACACCAGATGAAGTTACTGAAGAAGTAAAAAAATCAGGATTACGTGGCCGTGGTGGTGCAGGTTTCCCAGCCGGAATGAAATGGAGTTTTATTGATAAAAAATCAGGAAGACCAAGACACTTAGTTTGTAACGCCGACGAATCTGAACCGGGAACTTTTAAAGATCGCTTTTTGATGGAATATATTCCTCACTTATTGATCGAGGGAATGATTACATCTAGTTACGCTTTAGGAGCAAACCTTTCATATATCTATATTCGTGGAGAATATATGTGGGTTTTCAAAATCTTAGAAAGAGCAATCGCCGAAGCTAAAGCTGCAGGCTGGTTAGGAAAAAATATATTAGGTACAGGTTACGATTTAGAGTTACACGTTCACTGTGGAGCTGGAGCTTATATTTGTGGAGAAGAAACTGCACTTATTGAGTCTTTGGAAGGTAAAAGAGGAAATCCTCGTATTAAACCACCATTCCCAGCGGTTTCAGGACTTTGGGCTAATCCAACAGTAGTAAACAACGTTGAAACTATTGCAACGGTGCCGTGGATTGTAAACAATTCTGGTGATGATTATGCTAAAATTGGAATTGGACGTTCTACAGGAACTAAATTAATTTCTGCTTCTGGACACATCAAAAACCCTGGAGTTTACGAAATTGAATTAGGTTTAAGCGTTGACGAATTTATGAATTCTGATGAATATTTAGGGGGAATGTCTTCAAGCAGACCTTTGAAAGCATTTGTACCTGGAGGTTCTTCTGTGCCGATTTTACCAGCTGAATTGATTTTCAAAACAGCAAACGGAGAAGATCGTTTAATGACTTACGAATCTTTAAGTGATGGTGGTTTTGCAACCGGATCTATGTTAGGTTCTGGCGGATTTATTGTTTACAATGATACTGCTTGTGTTGTAAGAAACACATGGAACTTTGCTCGTTTTTACCACCATGAATCTTGCGGACAATGTACGCCTTGCCGTGAAGGAACAGGATGGTTAGAAAAAATCTTATGGAGAATAGAAAACGGTCAAGGCCGTGAAGAAGATATCGAATTATTGTGGAGCATTCAAAGTAAAATTGAAGGAAACACAATTTGTCCGCTTGGTGATGCAGCTTCTTGGCCAGTAGCAGCAGCAATTCGTCACTTTAGAGATGAATTTGAATATCACGTTCGTTTCCCAGAAAAAATCAAAAATAGAGATCACTTTGTTGCTGAACCTTTTTCGCAAGTGAAGCATTTAGTAAGCGGTAAAGTAATCGTATAAAAATAAAAAGCAGAAAGTTATAAAGTTCATAATGTTAAAAAGGACAGCAATTCTTTTCAATATTCCGACTTTCAACATTCAAATCATAAAGAGATGAAAGTAACCATAGACGGTCAAAGTATAGACGTAGAGCCAGGAACAACGATCCTGCAGGCTGCACGTATGATTGGTGGAGATTTGGTTCCGCCAGCCATGTGCTATTACTCAAAATTAAAAGGCAGCGGCGGAAAATGTCGTTGTTGTTTAGTTGAAGTTTCTAAAGGTAGTGAAGCTGACCCAAGACCAATGCCAAAATTAATGGCATCTTGTGTAACAGGATGTATGGACGGAATGGAAGTAAACAGTAAATCTTCTGCAAGAGTTACCGAAGCGCGTAAATCTGTAACAGAATTTTTATTGATCAACCACCCATTAGACTGCCCAATTTGTGATCAAGCTGGTGAATGTGATCTTCAAAATTTAAGTTTTGAGCACGGAAATCCGAAATCACGCTATATTGAAGAAAAAAGAACATTTGAACCAGAAGATATTGGTCCAAATATTCAACTGCATATGAACCGTTGTATTTTATGCCAAAGATGTGTACAAGTTGCAGATCAATTGACAGACAACAGAGTTCACGGAGTATTAGATCGTGGTGATCACGCTAATATTTCAACTGGAATTTCTAAAGCAATCGACAACGAGTTTTCTGGAAACATGATTGACGTTTGTCCAGTTGGTGCCTTAACAGACAAAACTTTCCGTTTTAAATCAAGAGTTTGGTTCAACAAACCTTATAACGCACACAGAGAATGTACAACTCCAGGATGTTGTGGTAAAACTACAGTTTGGATGTTTGGAGGAGAAATTCAGCGTGTAACTGGTCGTAAAGATGAGTATCATGAAGTGGAAGAATTCATTTGTAATTCTTGTCGTTTTGATCATAAAAATGTAAATGACTGGGTTATTGAAGGACCTAGAGAATTTGAAAAAGATTCTGTTATCAATCAAAATAACTACACTCAAAAATTAGAGAAAGTTGAAATTGACACTGAAAAGAACATTCTTTTAGGTAGAGATATTGACCGTAAAAAAATCAGTATGGCAGCAATTCCATTAACTAATAATGATAAAAAATCTTAAGAAATGGAAAGTGCATTTATTATAGAAAAAAGTGTTGTTATTGTTGTCGTTTTTGCGATAACTATGATTATGGCAATGTACTCTACTTGGGCTGAACGTAAAGTTGCAGCTTTTCTTCAAGACCGTGTTGGACCAAACCGTGCAGGTTGGGGAGGATTATTACAACCTCTTGCCGATGGTATGAAATTATTTTCTAAAGAAGAGTTTTTTCCAAACACGCCAAATAGATTTTTATTTGTTGTAGGTCCGGCAATTGCGATGAGTACAGCTTTGATGACTAGTGCGGTTATTCCTTGGGGAGATAGACTTCATCTTTTTGGAAAAGACATCATTCTTCAAGCAACTGACGTAAATATCGCTTTATTATACATTTTTGGAGTACTTTCTGTTGGAGTTTACGGCATCATGATTGGTGGATGGGCTTCTAACAATAAGTTCTCATTGATGGGAGCTATTCGTGCCGCTTCTCAAATGGTTTCTTATGAAGTTGCAATGGGATTATCAATGATTGCTTTATTGATGATGACCGGAACAATGAGCTTGAAAGAAATTTCATTACAACAACAAGGAATGAACTGGAATGTATTTTATCAACCATTATCATTCTTAATTTTCTTAATCTGTTCATTTGCAGAAACTAATAGAACTCCTTTTGACTTAGCTGAATGTGAAAACGAATTAATTGGAGGTTACCATACAGAATATTCATCCATGAAAATGGGATTCTATTTATTTGCTGAATATGCAAGTATGTTTATCTCTGCTACTATTATTTCTGTATTATTCTTTGGTGGTTACAACTATCCTGGAATGCAGTATATAGTAGAAAATGTTGGTGTTAATACGGCTAACTTATTAGGAATTGCAGTATTATTTGTAAAAATATGTTTCTTCATATTCTTTTACATGTGGGTACGTTGGACAATTCCAAGATTTAGATATGACCAATTAATGCATTTAGGATGGAGAATTCTAATTCCACTTTCGATCATTAATATCATGATTACGGGTGCTGTTATTTTAAGACACGATATCGCAGCAGCGTTAGGATTCTAAGAACCGTAACGTCCTAGCCCTGATAGAAGCGGCATCCTTTTGTGGTGGGGTTCACCACAAAAGATAAAGCGGATAGCAGGATTAGCTTCAAATAAAAAAATAAAATAGATTTCAAATTTGATTGATTTCAAATCTTAAATCATAAACTATAATAGTAAAAATGTCAATAGAAACTATATCATTATCGGGTAGAAAAAAGGTGGTGTCAAATAAGGACATGACTTTTATTGAGCGATTGTATCTTGTGGCGATTGTGAAAGGTTTGTTTATTACTTTAAAACACCTTTTTAGAAAAAAAATTACCATTCATTATCCTGAACAGGTTCGTGAAATGAGTCCAGTTTATCGCGGTCAGCATCAATTGAAACGTGATGAGCAAGGTCGTGAAAATTGTACTGCTTGTGGATTATGTGCTTTATCATGCCCTGCAGAAGCAATTACAATGAAAGCTGCTGAGCGTAAAACAGATGAAAAACACTTATACAGAGAAGAAAAATATGCTTCGATTTATGAAATAAACATGCTTCGTTGTATTTTTTGTGGTTTATGTGAAGAGGCTTGTCCAAAAGACGCTATTTACTTAACTACTTCTAAAGTTTTAGTTCCTGCTAGCTACGAAAGAGAAGATTTCATTTTCGGAAAAGACAAATTAGTTATGCCTTTAGAAATGGCTATGAAAAACGCTCAACTTAAAAACGCTAACTAAATGATACATATTCCTGATTTTGCTCACGCAACAACTGTTCAAGTTATCTTTTGCTTTTTAGCGTTTATTACCGTTATTACTGCTTTCTTGACTATTTTCAGCAGAAACCCGATTCATAGTGCCATCTATTTGGTAATTTGTTTCTTTTCAATTGCTGGTCATTATTTACTATTAAATTCTCAATTCTTAGCTGTTGTTCATATAATAGTCTACTCCGGAGCTATTATGATTTTGTTCTTGTTTACCATTATGTTGATGAACCTGAACGAACAACGAGAAGTTCACCGTCCTAGAATTACACGTTTAGGTGCTATTGTTTCTTTCTGTTTAATCTTGATTGTTTTGATTACAATCTTTATTAACTCAAAACCAATTGTTGGTGAATACGATTCTACTGGAGAAGATTTCCAATCGATTAAAGTTTTAGGTAAAATATTATTGAACGAGTACATGGTTCCGTTTGAATTTGCATCGATCTTACTTTTGGTTGCCATGATTGGAACAGTTCTATTGTCTAAAAAAGAAAAATTAAATAAATAATGGGTAATATATTAAATCAAATAGGTATTGAAAACTACATCTTTTTGAGTGTTGTACTTTTCTGTATTGGTATTTTTGGTGTATTGTACAGACGAAATGCTATTATCGTTTTCATGTCTATCGAAATTATGTTGAATGCGGTAAACCTTTTATTTGTTGCTTTTTCAACTTATCATCAAGATGCACAAGGACAAGTTTTTGTGTTCTTCTCGATGGCGGTTGCTGCAGCCGAAGTTGCGGTAGGATTGGCCATTTTAGTTTCTATCTTTAGAAATATCGGATCAATTAGTATCGATAATTTAAAAAATTTAAAAGGATAATCAGAAATGGATACCAATTTAGCTTTAATTTTAGTTTTAACTCCTTTACTAGGTTTTCTAGTAAATGTCTTTTTTGGAAAAAGCTTAGGCAAAACAGTTTCTGGTGCAATCGGAACTATTGCTGTAGCGATTTCTTTTGTAGTTTCTCTTTTACTTTTTAATCAAATAACTTCAACTGGAAAAGGAATTGAGGTTACTTTATTTGATTGGATTCAAATTAGCAATTTAAAAATCAACCTTGGATTTTTATTAGATCAATTATCAGTTCTTTGGTTATTATTCGTAACTGGAATTGGATCATTGATTCATTTATACTCTATCAGCTATATGCACGATGACGAAAACATGCACAAATTCTTTTCTTATTTGAATTTGTTCGTTTTCTTTATGATTACGCTTGTAATTGGAAGCAACTTATTAGTTCTTTTCATCGGATGGGAAGGTGTTGGACTTTGTTCTTACCTATTAATTGGATTTTGGCATAAAAACCAAGATTACAATGATGCTGCGAAAAAAGCTTTCATCATGAACAGAATTGGAGATTTAGGTTTATTAATCGGTATGTTCATCATCGGTTCGATGTTTTCTACATTAGATTATGCAACTTTAAAAACTGCAATTGCTGGAGCTTCTAATTTAAATTTACCATTACTTTCTTTAGCTGCTTTATGTTTGTTTATTGGAGCTTGTGGTAAATCTGCTCAGATTCCGTTATACACTTGGTTACCTGACGCCATGGCTGGACCAACTCCAGTTTCTGCTTTGATCCACGCGGCGACGATGGTTACTGCAGGTATCTTTATGGTAACAAGATTAAACTTTGTTTTTGATCTTGCTACAGATGTACAAACTGTAATTGCTATTATCGGAGCAATCACTTCATTAGTTGCAGCTACAATTGGTTTAGTTCAAACCGATATTAAAAAAGTATTAGCTTACTCTACAGTTTCACAATTAGGTTTAATGTTTTTAGCATTAGGTTTTGGAGCTTATGAAGTAGCGGTTTTCCACGTAATTACTCACGCTTTCTTTAAAGCTTGTTTATTCTTAGGTTCAGGATCAGTTATTCACGGTTTACACGGAGAACAAGATATGCGTAAAATGGGTGGATTGCGCAAAGCGATGCCAATTACGTTTTGGACTATGTTGATTTCTTCATTAGCAATTTCTGGAGTTCCGTTTTTCTCAGGATTCTTCTCTAAAGATGAAATTTTATTGACTGCTTTCCACCACAGCATTCCATTATATGTTGTTGGTTCGATTGCTTCAATCATGACAGCTTTCTATATGTTTAGACTAATGTTCTTAACTTTCTTTAAAGAATTTAGAGGAACTGAAGAGCAAAAGCATCATTTACACGAAAGTGGTGCCTTAATTACTATTCCACTTATAATCTTAGCTATTTTAGCAACTTTCGGAGGACTAATTAGTTTACCTGGAAACAGCTGGTTAAATGAGTACCTTGCTCCTCTTTTCACAAAAGTAGCTGGCGAAGAACATCATTTAGGTACAACTGAGTACGCCTTAATGGGTGTTGCTGTTTTAGGCGGATTACTAGGAATTTTAATTGCTTATGTAAAATATTTCAAACAAGATAATGTTCCAGAATCTGATGAAAATATTATAGGCTTGAGCAGACTTTTATATGACAAATATTATGTAGATGAAATCTACGATGCAGTATTTGTGAAGCCAATCAATGTTTTATCTAAATTCTTTAGAGATCATGTTGAAACTGTATTATCTGCCGCTGTTTTTGGATTAGGTAAAATAGCAAACGAAATTGCTTTTCAAGGAAAAAAATTACAAACCGGAAGTATAGGACTATATCTATTTGTTTTTGTTTTAGGACTTTGTGCAATTGTTTCCTATATATTTTTAGCTCAATAATATTATTACTATGAACGTTTCTACTATATTAATTATACTTTTAATTGGTGCATTTGCCACTTATTTTTCTGGTGACAAACTAGCTTCAAAAGTTGCTTTACTTTTTAGTTTAGCGGCTTTAGGATGTTCAATTGTATTATTGAATAATTATAATGCAGGTGAAAATATCAGCCTTATCAACAGCTGGATTACACAACCGAAAATTTCTTTTTCTTTAAATGCTGACGGACTTGGACTTGCAATGGTTTTATTGACTACTGCATTAACTCCGATTATCATATTTTCTTCTTTCGGAAATGAATATAAAAATGCTAAAGGTTTTTATGGATTAATCTTGTTTATGGCTTTTGCTATGACGGGAACTTTCTTGGCTGCTGATGGTCTTTTATATTATATTTTCTGGGAGTTAGCGCTTATTCCAATCTACTTTATTGCTTTGATTTGGGGTAACGGTGATGCTGAAGAACGCAGAAAAGCTGTGGTTAAATTCTTTATTTATACACTTGCTGGTTCGTTGTTCATGCTAACTGCTTTTATTTATTTATACCAAAAAGCGGGTTCTTTCTTAATAGAAGATTTATATAAAGTAGAATTATCTGCTTGCGAGCAATTCTGGATTTTCTTGGCTTTCTTTTTAGCTTATGCAATTAAAATTCCAATTATTCCTTTCCACACATGGCAAGCAAATGTGTACCAAAAAGCTCCAACAGTTGGAACAATGCTTTTATCTGGTATTATGCTAAAAATGGGATTGTACAGTGTTATTCGTTGGCAATTGCCAATTGCACCTCTTGCTGCAAAAGAATACATGAACATTTTTATCGCTTTAGGAATTGCAGGTGTTATCTACGGATCAATCGTTGCTTTAAGACAAAAAGATTTAAAGAAATTATTAGCTTATTCTTCTCTTGCTCACGTTGGATTAATTGCTGCAGGATCTTACACTTTAACTCTTGATGGTTTAAGAGGAGCTGTTTTGCAAATGATTGCTCACGGTTTTGTCGTAGTGGGATTATTCTTTGCTGCTGAAGTAATTTTCAGAAGATATGAAACTAGGGAAATTGAAGCAATGGGCGGTATTCGTGCACAATCTCCACAATTTACTTCAATGTTTTTAATCTTAGTTTTAGCTTCTGTTGCTTTGCCAAGTACATTTAACTTTGTTGGAGAATTTACAGTTTTATACAGTTTATCTCAAATTAATATTTGGTTTGCTATTCTTGGCGGAACAACTATTATTTTAGGAGCTTACTATATGTTAAGAATGTTCCAACACGTAATGTTAGGTGAGACAAATTCAAAAACTTTTGCAGATGTTACGCTTAACGAAGGAATTTCATTTGCGGTAATAATTGCTGTTTTATTGTTCTTCGGATTTTATCCAAAACCAATTACAGATTTGATTACACCAAGCTTGGAAACAATTTTACAAGTTATCAATAAGAACTAATATTTTAAACAAAAATAAATTAGGATTTCATTCATAATTTGAAATTCTAAATCAAAAAGACAAAAATGAATACATTAATAGCTATAACAGGATTGGGTATTTTCTGCCTATTGTTTGAAATTCTTAATTTAAGAAAGGCCATCGTTCCTATTACCATTCTTGGTTTATTAGGCGTGTTGGCGCTTAATTTCTGTGAATTTGGAACTGAACAAAGTTATTACAACAATATGATAACGGTGAATAAGTTTTCTACAGCTTTTTCATCATTGTTTATCATCTTGACCATTTTCCTTGTAGCATTAAGTCATAATTTCTATCACAAGCATCCATCTAAAATTTCAGATTATATTGCTATTAAAGTCTTTTTACTAGCTGGAGCTGTTGCAATGGTTTCTTTTGGAAACTTGGCAATGTTCTTTTTAGGAATTGAAATCCTATCTATCGCTTTATATGTTTTAGCTGCTAGCGAACGTTTAAACATCAAAAGTAACGAAGCGGGAATGAAATATTTCTTAATGGGGTCTTTCGCTTCAGGAATTATCTTATTTGGAATTTGTTTGATTTACGGTGCAATGGGAAGTTTTGATATCAGCGAAATTCACGAAAGTGCTCTTTCTGCTGAATTACCAATCTGGTTTCCAATCGGAATGATTTTAATGGTTGTTGGAATGTTATTTAAAGTTGCAGCTGTTCCTTTCCACTTCTGGGCTCCAGACGTTTACGAAGGTTCTCCTGCTTTAACAACTGCTTTGATGAGTACTTTGGCAAAAGTAGTAGCAATTGCAACTTTATTTAAGTTAATTGCTGGTATGAACTTTATTTCTTCATTAGAAAACCAAGACCTATTACATACTTTTGAAATGATTGTTGTGATTATTTCAATTGCTTCGATGTCAGTAGGAAATATTATGGCACTTAGACAAGTTAACGTTAAACGTATGTTGGCGTTTTCTGGAATTTCTCACGCTGGTTTTATGTTAATGACATTATTAACTGTTTCTGCATCAGCTGGAGTTTTGTTATATTATACTGCTGCTTATACTTTAGCTGGAATAGCTGCTTTTAGTGTAATTTTATACGTTTGCAGAGATCAAGATAATGAAGACATTACAAACTTCCACGGATTAGGAAAAACAAATCCGTTATTGGCTGCGATTCTTACGGCGTCATTATTATCAATGGCCGGAATTCCAATTTTCTCTGGATTCTTTGCTAAATTATTCTTATTCAATCAAACAATTCAAGCTGGATATATTGGATTAGTAATTGTTGCTGTAATCAACTCTATTATTAGTGTTGGATACTATTTCAAACTAATAATTGCAATGTATTCTAAAGAACCAAACCAAGAAAGAACAGGAAAACCATTTCTTATTTATGCAACAGCAGTTATATCAATTGCTTTAAATATTGTATTAGGTTTATTTCCATCTTTAGTTTTGGATCTTTTGAAATAAAAAAATTTCTTAAATTAAAATAATACAGAATCCATCGAATTAAGTTTTGATGGATTTTTTTTATGTCTTACATCTTAAGAAGAGAAATTCATGTTAAAAAACTCACTGTTACAGGCGCACTTCAAAAAATCTCCATATATTTGATTTCAATTAAATGTATTAAATTATGAATTTTAATTCAAAAAATCCATTCTTAAACAGTAAGCGTTTTTCATCATCTAATGCTACTTCAAGAACTGAAACTCACCAAGCTCAAATTATTGATTACAATCAAGAAATGACGGTTTCTGGAACAATCAACAAAACTGCTATTTTATTTCTGATTTTATGCGGATCTGCTATGATCACATGGTGGATGGCTTTTAATCAAATCAATCCAATGGTACCAACAATTGGAGGCGCAATTGTTGGTCTTATTTTAGTAATCATCTCATCTTTCAAACCGCAAGCTTCGCCATATTTGGCTCCAGCATATGCTCTGTTCGAAGGATTATTTATCGGAGGAATATCTGCAATATTTGAGTTGAAAGTTCCTGGAATAGTAGTTAATGCAGTAGGAGCAACTCTTGTTACTTTTTTAGTATGCTTAGGTTTATATAAATTCAAAATTGTTAAAGTTAATGAGCAATTCAAATCTGTTGTTGTCGCTGCTACATTGGCAATCGCAACATATTATCTATTCTCTTGGCTTGCTTCCTTAATTTTTAATTTCACGCCTGTTCATTATGGTAACTCAATGATGAGCATTGGTATTAGTGTGTTTGTAATTATTATTGCTGCGCTTAATCTTTTTTTAGATTTTGATTTAATTGAAAAAGGAGCAAGAGAAAGAATGCCAAAATTTATGGAATGGTATGGAGCTATGGGATTAATGATAACATTGGTTTGGCTTTATATCGAGTTCTTGCGACTACTATTAAAATTGTCAAGCAAAGACTAATATTCTTTATAATATATTTTAAAGCCTTTCTGATTTTACTCAGAAAGGCTTTTTTTTATGTAATATTAATTTTTAAGGAAAAAAAGCATCTTGAATAGAAAAATATTTTAAGAATAATCTGTTCTTTAAAAGTAATATTAAAAATATTTCCTACAAAAAAATAAAATGTAATTTATGTAATTAAAATAAATTTCATTTTTCTAATATCTTTTAAATTTTATTACGAAATTCTCAAAAGCTAGCAACATTAAGCTTTTTACTCATACATGCAATTATGCAATAAATTACAATCAATGCAATTTATTACATTTTAATCAATTTTCAAGGGATTAAAATATATTATAATCTAAATATTTACATAAAAAATACAATATTAAAAATTAATATATAATTTTGTGTAATCGATTACAATTAAACCACTTGTAGTTGAAAGTAAAACCACTTACTTTTTATTAACTATCTTAAACAAACCCTTATGAAAAAAAACCTACTTTTCGTGGCGCTCTTTCTTATGACCCTTTTGTTACGGGCGCAAACTGTTCAAATTAATGAAGCTTCAGGCTGGTTGGAAACCGCTTTTGTAAAATGGCAACCCGTTAGCGGAGCACAAACTTACAACGTATACTATACTGGTAACGGATTTACAGACAAGAAAATTGACGACCAACTTATTAGAAGCTATGGTTCTTATTTTAGAGCTGATATTCCTGGTTTAAAAGCAGGATCTTACACTATAAAAGTAAAACCAGTTGTTAATGGAAATGAAGGAACGGGTGCTACAACAGGAAACTTAACCGTTTCTGCCCACGATAGAAACGGATTTGCTTTTGAAAGCGGTCGTGTTCCTGGAGGATATAAAGCTGATGGAACTCCTAAAGATAATGTCGTAATTCTTTACATTACACAAAATACCAAAAATACCATTTCCATGAATATTACTGGGGCAAGTTCAAATCCTTGTATCGGTTTACAAAATATTCTTTATGCTATCAAAAAAGGAAAAGATACTCGTCCGTTTATTATTCGTTTAATTGGAAATATAACCGATATGACGGTTATGGAAGGTGGCGACGTTGTTATCGAAAACTCTAATAATTCATCAAGTTATGTTACATTTGAAGGTATTGGAAATGATGCTGTTGCAAACGGTTGGGGAGTTCGCTTAAAATCGGCTTCAAATATAGAAGTAAACAATCTCGGATTTATGAATTGTAACAGTACTGCGGGCGACAACGTAGGAATGCAACAAGATAATGATCATATTTGGGTGCATAATTGTGATTTATTTTACGGAAATGCAGGAAGCGATGCAGACCAAATAAAAGGTGACGGAGCTTTAGACAATAAAACTTCAACTTATATTACTCTTTCATACAATCATTTTTGGGATAATGGAAAAGCCAGTTTATTGGGTTTAAGCGAAGGAACAACAGCGGGTTTATACATCACGTATCATCATAATTGGTTTGATCATTCAGATTCACGTCATCCGCGTGTGCGTTATTATTCTGCACATATTTACAACAATTATTATGATGGAGTTTCTAAATATGGTGCAGGATCTACGATGGGTTCGTCTCTTTTTGTAGAAGGAAATTATTTTAGAAATAGTAAACATCCTATGTTAACTTCTTTGCAAGGTTCTGATATTTGGGATGAAACCAATCAAGTAAATAATGCTGGAACAATGGGAACATTTTCTGGAGAGGCTGGAGGAAGCATTAAAGCTTTCAACAATACTTTTGATGCTTCAAATGGAACAAATAACATGCGTTTTGTAGCTTACAATGATCCAAATCCTTTGTTTAATATTTCAGGGAAAATTAGTTCTGCAACAGATTTCGATGCCTATTTAGCTACAACAAGAGGCGAAGTTGTAAGTAGCTCGGTAAAATCTAAATCGGGTGCTAATACTTATAATAACTTTGATACTGATGCCACATTATACATAAAAAATTTAGTAATCGATCAGCCAGCAGTAGCTAAAACTAAAACAACTCAATATGCAGGACGTGTTTCTGGAGGAGATTTGCAATGGACATTTAATAATGCAACTGACGACACTTCATCATTAGTCATTACGGCATTAAAATCTGCACTTACCAATTATACGGGAACTTTAGTTGCAATACAAGGTGAAGGAAATCCGCCTACAGGAACTCAAACTCTTACGTTAACTTCTTCTTCAAACAATAATCAAACTGTTGTTACCGGAACTGCAATTACTTCGATCGTATTTACATGGGGTGGAGATGCAACAGACGCAACTGTAACCGGATTACCAGCTTCAGGATTAACTTTTGTAAAAAATTCAACAGCAAAAACGATAACTATTTCGGGTTCACCAACGGCAACCGTTTCTTATTCGATTGCAACTTCTGGAACTAGTGGTTCTCCAGCAACTGGTTCAGGAACTATAACAGTTACAGCTTCAGGAAATCAGACTTTAACTTCTACAGGAAATAACAACCAAACGATTTCTTCTGGAACTGCAATTACTTCAATAGTATTTACATGGGGCGGAGATGCAACAGACGCAACTGTAACCGGATTACCAGCTTCAGGATTAACTTTTGTAAAAAATTCAACAGCTAAAACGATAACTATTTCGGGTTCACCAACGGCAACTGTTTCCTATTCGATTGCAACTTCTGGAACTAGTGGTTCACCTGCCACTGGTTCAGGAACTGTAACCGTTACAGCTTCAGGAAATCAGACTTTAACTTCTTCAGGAAATAATAATCAAACTGTTTCTTCTGGAACTGCAATTGCTACGATTGTATTTACTTGGGGCGGAAATGCGACAGACGTAACCGTTACAGGATTACCAGCTTCTGGATTAACTTTTGTAAAAAATTCAACTGCTAAAACAGTTACTATTTCTGGAACGCCAACGGCAAATGTGTCTTATTCTGTTACAACTTCAGGAAGCGCAGGTTCTCCCGTAATCGCATCAGGAACAATAACCGTTTCTACAGGTTCGTCAGGAAGCGAAATTCACAATTTTACAACTTCAGAAAAAACAAGTACATTTTATGCTATTACTGGAAATATGAATTCTACTCCAGGTTCTGTAACCTACAACGGGTTAACATTAACCGAGCGTTTAAAAATAGAATCGAGTACAACTATAAATTATACAACTACAAACTCCTCAACATTGACTTTAGTTTTTGACTCCAATTTTACAGGAACAGTTAAAGTAGACAATGTTTCTTATACAGCATCTTCTGGAATTGTAACTGTATCAATCGCTGCGGGTTCTCATAGTATAACTAAAGGTTCTGTTGCAAATTTATTTTATATCAGTACAGTTTATGGAGGAGGAACTTTAAAAGTTACACCAGTTGCAGAGTCAAGCACAGCTGAAAATGCAAAAATTATATTGTATCCAAATCCTGTTTCAAATACTTTATATTTATCAGATTCAAATCAGAAAGTTGAAAAAATACTTATCTATAATATTTCTGGAAACTTAATAGCTACTTATGGAAAATCTGAAAGTATGGATACAAGCAGTTTAATTCCAGGAACTTATTTAGCTAAAATTTACACTGTTGATGGATCTTTTAACCAAACTCTTATCAAAAAATAAAACTAACTTAATTAAAAAAGGCTTCCAAAATTGGAAGCCTTTTTTTCATATATCATAAAATTACAAATCAAATTTAATTCCCTGTGCTAAAGGAAGATTTGTTGTATAATTAATTGTATTAGTTTGGCGTCTCATGTAGATTTTCCAAGCATCAGAGCCTGATTCACGTCCTCCGCCGGTTTCTTTTTCACCACCAAAAGCACCTCCGATTTCAGCACCAGAAGTTCCGATGTTTACATTTGCAATTCCACAATCAGAACCTGTTACAGACAAAAATCGTTCTGCTTCACGCAAATTATTCGTCATAATTGCAGAAGATAATCCTTGAGCAACACCATTTTGAACCTCAATTGCATTATCAACTTCTCCAGAATATTTAATCAAATATAAAACTGGCGCAAATGTTTCGTGTTGTACAATTTCAAAAGAATTTTCAGCTTCTGCAATCGCCGGTTTTACATAACAACCACTTTCGTAACCTTCTCCCGAAAGCACTCCGCCCTCAACCAAAATTTTTCCGCCTTCAGCAACCACTTTATTCAAAGCTGCTGCATACATTTCGACAGCATGTGTATCAATTAGCGGTCCGACATGATTATTTTCGTCAAGCGGATTCCCGATTCGTAATTGCTTATATGCAGCTACTAAAGCATCTTTTACTTTGTCATAAATACTTTCGTGAATAATCAATCTTCGAGTTGAAGTACATCTTTGTCCAGCCGTTCCTACAGCTCCAAAAACAGCACCAATAACAGTCATTTTTATATCTGCATCTGGAGTTACAATAATGGCATTATTTCCTCCTAACTCCAATAATGATTTTCCTAATCTTCCTGCAACTGCTTGAGCTACAATTTTTCCCATACGAGTTGAACCTGTTGCAGAAATCAGCGGAATACGAGTATCGGTAGTCATCAGTTCTCCAATTTTATAATCTCCATTTATTAAACATGAAATTCCCTCTGGAAGATTATTTTCTTTAATAACCTGAGCAATTATATTTTGACAAGCAATTCCGCAAAGCGGTGTTTTTTCAGAAGGTTTCCACACGCAAACATCCCCAGAAATCCAAGCTAGCGCCGTATTCCAAGACCAAACTGCAACTGGAAAATTAAATGCAGAAATAATTCCAACAATTCCTAAAGAATGATATTGTTCATACATTCTATGTCCTGGTCTTTCAGAATGCATGGTTAATCCGTGTAATTGACGTGATAAACCAACAGCAAAATCGCAGATATCAATCATTTCCTGAACTTCTCCGTATCCTTCTTGTAGTGATTTTCCCATTTCATAAGAAACCAATTTCCCTAGCGCTTCTTTGTTTTCTCTCAATTTCTCTCCAAACTGACGTACAATTTCACCACGCTGTGGAGCAGGAATTAATCTAAAAGCCTTGAAAGCTTCTGCTGCAGTTTTGATCGTTTTTTCATAATCTTCTGCAGTAGACATTTTTACCGAAGCGATTAATTTACCGTCAACTGGTGAATAACTTTCTAAGATTTCTCCAGAAGAAAAATTATTTACACCTGTTGATGTTCCTTCATTTATCGTCTTGATGCCCAATTTTTCAAGAGCTTCCGTCATTCCAAATTGTGATGCTATTGTTGTCATTGTAACTTTTTTAGTTAAAATTGTTATATTTTTATTGTAAAGATATTGTTTCGAATTGAAATATAATTAATTGTTATTACTAAAAACTCTTCTTTTTCTAAAAAAAAGTATTAGAATTATAACTAACAAAAGAAAACTCACTGCTGACAAAATACAAATAGTACGGTTTTTTCTTTTTATTTTTTCTTCAAACGAATTTTTGACTAAATCTATTTGATATTCTACGTTATTTTTCCGTTTAGAAATTTTAACTGTTTTATCCTTTAAGTCAGCTTTATACAATTTATCCAAAAGATCTAATTCTTCTGAATCAACATATTTTAATAAGTTTGTTCTTGAACAAATTGAAGTGCTCAATGCGTACTCCCTACCTGTCGAATAAATTAAGTATTCTTCTCCAATACCAAAAAAAGCATCACATGAACCTGAGTCATTAGCCAGTATGTCTCTAAATTCATAACCAGGATAAATTTCCCCTTTATACGATTTAATAATTTTTATAGAAAACACATAGACTTTTTGCCCATAACTTCCATATAACAAGCTATCTACTTTTACTATTTTTCCAATAAAAACTTGATCGGCAATTTCCCAATTTTTTTCGATTGATGGTTTTTCTGAGCAATCGCAACAATATGCTTTCGAACTTATTAAAATCAGAAACAGTATAAAAAGTATCTTTTTAATCATAAATTATATTGTTTAGTAAAATGTAAATTTAGGATTAATTAACATGATTTTTTCCAAAATTGAGCCCTTTGTTTCTCTTTTATTCCTGAAATTTGCAATACTAAATTTTTTATTCTATGATTATTTTCAGCCGATTTTTACTTTGCTTTCTTTTAATTTCTGCAAATGCTTTTTCTCAAAAAGAAAAATCTTCTTTTCAAGTAGTTCCTCTAGGAGTGAAAGGCGGAATTGACGAAAAAAATCTTTCTGCCTATTTATTAGCACCTTCGAACACAAATGATTTTATTTCTTTGGATGCCGGAACTATAAATGCTGGAATAGAAAAAGCTATTGAAAAGAAAGCGTTTAAAGTTTCAACCAGTGAAGTTTTAAAAAAGTACATAAAAGGATATTTAATTTCTCACGCGCATTTAGACCATGTTTCTGGATTAATTATCAACTCTCCTGCTGATTCTTCGAAGACTGTTTACGCTACAAATAAATGTATGGAAATGATGGAAAATCATTATTTCAACGATCAGACTTGGGCAAATTTTGGAGATGCAGGTCCAGGTTTTCCTTTAAAGAAATACCATTTTCAAACTTTAAATTTAGGCGAAGAAACTCCTCTTACAAATACAAAAATGACGGTAAAATCTTTTCCGCTAAGTCATGTTAATCCTTTTGAGAGTACTGCTTTTTTAGTTAAAAGCGAAAATAATTATGTTTTGTATTTAGGAGACACAGGCCCAGATGAAGTGGAAAAAAGCAATAATCTTCGTGATTTATGGACAGCAATTGCGCCATTAGTTAAAGCAAAACAATTAAAAGGAATTTTTATTGAAGTTTCTTTTCCAAATGAACAACCTGATAAGTTTTTATTTGGTCATTTAACGCCGAATCATTTAATAAAAGAACTTCATGTTTTAGAAGATTTGGCAGGAAAAGGTTCTTTGGAAAACTTCAAAATCATTATTACACATTTAAAACCTCCAGCAAAGAATATTGCTAAAATTAAAGAGCAATTAAAGAATCAAAATGATTTAGGATTTAAGATTATTTATCCTGAACAAGGGAAAAAGTTTGAGTTATAGAAAACAAATTGTTTGTAAGTTTATTTTTATAATTTAGCCGAATAAATTTTTATATAATGGAAATTGTTTGGTCAAAAAAAGCAAAATATAACTTTTACTCTATTCGAAATTATCTAGAATTATATTGGTCACCACTAATAGCAGAAAAATTTATTCTCGATGTTTTAAGAATAAATAAATTATTAGAAAAAAAACCTCAAATAGGAAAATATAGGGATGATTTAGAATGCCGGGAAATAGTAATCTCAAAACATATCACTTTGTATTATTCAATAAAAGAAAATCAAATAAAACTGATTACTTTTTGGAATAATCGCCAACAACCGTTAAATCCTTATGATTTATAAATTTATATAAGTTTTTTACTTCTTAATTCTGCAAGCATTTCCTCATGAGTAATAAAATCTCCATTTTCGAGATCCCGTTTACCCTGCTCTATTTCCTCTTTTAATTCTAATCTAAAATTTTCTTCTGGAGAAAGAATTTTAGCAATCGAAAGCATTTCATCTGCAGAAAAAGTCTGAGTTTTTAACTTACGATAAAACGTTGGGCTCGGAATGCCAACTTGCTCAATAATATAGCTTTTTTTAAAGGGTGATTTGTTCATTAAACTCTCTATATTATCGACAATATTTTTATATGCAATTATTTCTTGTATCATTTTTGATATAATTATAAATCATTTATGATGCAAAAATACATCATAAATGATTGCAAAATTAATTTAAGCGTAAAAAAATAAACCCGACAAATTTTAAAAACCTGTCGGGTTGGGTATTTACAACATTCAGATTGAATTATTTCTTCGCTACAAATCTAGGATCACTTTCCATAACAGTTCCACAATTATCGCAAGTTCTCAATTCTTCTGAATTGTAAAAATGCTCAAAATGAGGAAGAAAATCTTTCTCTATATTATGAAGTTCAAAATATACTTCGTAAAGTTTGTGATTGCAGTTATCGCAATGCCAAAGCAAACCATCTGTAAAACCTTGCCCTGCACGTTTTCTTTCTATAACAAGACCAATAGAACCTTTAGAACGAACTGGAGAATGCGGTACTTTGGCTGGATGTAAATACATATCGCCTGCATTTAATTCCATTTCTTTTCGCTCGCCGTCTTCCTGAATCACCACTTTTATGCTTCCTTCTAACTGATAAAAAAGTTCTTCTGTTTCGTTATAATGATAATCTTTTCGCGCGTTCGGACCTGCCACAATCATTACGATATAATCGCCAGAATCAACATAAAGATTTTTATTTCCAACTGGCGGTTTTAATAAATGACGATTTTCGTCGATCCATTTTGTTAAGTTGAAAGGTTTTGCTATAGCCATTTTTTTGAATTCTAAATTTTGAAAAGCTAAGTTAGTGAAAAGTTTTCAGTCGCAGTCGCAGTTTTCAGTTACTAACTGAGGCTGAAAACTGCGACTGCAACTGAAAACCAATCAAAGTTCTTTTATCAAATAAATATAAACTGGAAAATGATCGCTAAAACCAACTTCTGTAAGCGTGTTTCTCAACGGATAGCCTTTATATTTTCCAGCATTTTGAATGAGATAAGGTTTATTGAAAATTCCAGCTTTCCAAAATTGATAGGTTGAAAAATCAGATTTAATAAAAGATTCTGTAATTATAATTTGATCAAAAATACTCCAGTAATCTCGATACGCAATTGTTCCCAATCCTTTATTTTCCAATTCTTCAAACGGATTGAAAATGCCAAATTCCTTTACTTCCGATTTTTTTCCTTTTGCTTCTAATCCTAATTTTATACTATTATTTAAAGGCCCGTCATTAAAATCTCCCATCGTTAAAACTTTTGCCTTCGGATTGATTTGTTGCAAAGAATCGATAATTTTTCTGTTTAATTTTCCGGCAGCTTCGCGAAACAAACTTGTTGCTTTTTCACCACTAGATCTCGACGGCCAGTGATTGACAATTATATGAATTTCTTCATCTTCTAAAAATCCCGAAACCAAAAGCTGATCTCTCGTAAAAACACGATTCTTGATTTCTTTCTTAACTTCAATTTCTTCATCTTCTACATCTAAAATTTCTTCTTTCTTTGGAATATTCTTTTTATAAATAATTAAAGGAATATTGGAAAATGATGTCGGTCTAAAATATTTTTTCTGATAAAGTAACGCAACATCTATTCCGCGTTTGTCTGGCGAATCAAAATGGATAATTCCCAAATCTAATTCTTGTAGTTTTGGTTCTTTAATTAAATCTTCTAAAACGCCGCGATTTTCTATTTCTGCACCGCCGATTAAAACTGGTGCATTTGAATTTTCGGGTGTTCCAATTTCAGATAAAACTCTAGCGAGATTCTTCAATTTTTGTTGGTATTTTTTCATTGTCCAATGTTGCGCTCCGTTTGGTGTCCACTCGTCATCATTCGTAAAAGCATCATCAATTGTATCATAGAAATTTTCGAAATTATAAAAAGCAACAGTGTGGATTTTGTATTTTTTGGATTGTCCAAAATGAAATGAAATTACAAAGAGAAAAAACAAACAAAACCTGAATTTTAATACCATATTATAAAAGATTTAGATAATGCAAATTTAATAATTTGTAAGTTTTTTATTATATTAATAATTAAAATATATATTTGTTTCTCTAAAATTCTCTTGTACCTTGCTCAAATAATCTAACAATTTTTAGAATGAAAAAAATACTGCTTTTCGCTTTTTTACTTGGTTCATTATATACTTTCTATGGGCAAAAAAATATTGCTTTAGCAGAAAAAATTAGAAAGAAATATAACATTCCAGAATTAGCTTATGCAGTCGTATCATCAGATTCTATTTTTGAAATTCAAGTCTTAGGATTTCAGCGTTATAAATCTTCATATAATGCAAAAATCGATGATAAATTTCGCCTTGGATCAATAACAAAAACGATCACAAGTTATATTGCAGCGACTGTAGTTAAAGAAGGAAAAATAAAATGGGACACTAAATTTTTTGATTTATATCCTGAATTAAAAGCAGAAAGCAATCCCGAGATTTATAATGTAACGCTGCAGGATTTTTTGACTTTTCAAGCTCCTATTCCAACTTGGTCTTATGGAAATAAAACTCCAACTCAACAAGAAATAAAAGGAAATAATCTAGAACAGCGTTATGAATTTATGTCTTGGTTTTTTAATCAAAAACAAATTGTTACAGAGAAACAAGCTTGGTACGGCTCAAATCCAAGTTTTGTCGCTGCGGGTTTAATGCTCGAAAAAGCAACTGGCAAAAGCTATGAAACTTTGGTGAAAGAATTGGGCCAAAATTTAAATATTGATTTCAATTTTGGGCAGCCAAATGTTATTGACATCAACCAGCCTTGGGGACATAATGAAGATTTGAAACCTGAGAAACCATTCGTAAATTATAAATTGAACTGGCTTTCATCAGCAGGAAATATTAATATAAATCTTCCCGATTTTTGCAAATTTACCCAAATGCAATTGCAAGGTTTATTAGGAAAATCAAAAGTGTTATCCACAGAAGAATTTAATAAAATGCATTTGGGCTTTCCAGAATTTTCTTTTGGATGGTATTCTGAAATCAATAAAAATTCAGGTTTAAAATATTCTTTTCACTATGGAAATCCAGGAACATTTTTGACCAAAGTGTATATTTGCAAAGATACTAATAGAGCTTTTATCATATTTGCAAACATCCAATCTGAAAAAGCCGATAATGGATTGATGCTTCTTTTAGAAGAATTACAAAAACAATACGGAAGCTAATAAAAAATTATTTTATAAATTTAAGCAAAAGAAAAAAATGAATAAAAATTGCTTTCAACATATAAAGAAACGTTTTGCTTTTTGCAAATTCCTATTTCTTATTTTTGCTTTGCAATCATTCAACTGTCATTCTCAACAAATCATGATAACACCGCCTTATTTACAAAAAGGAGATACTGTTGCGCTTTTAGCAACTGCTCGAAAAAATATCGACGACAACTTAAAACCAACAATAGACTTATTACACAGTTGGGGATTAGAAGCCGTTGTTGGATCTACAATTGGATTAGATTATCATCAATTGGCAGGAACAGACGAACAAAGAGCGGCCGATTTTCAAAAACAATTAGACAATCCGAATATTAAAGCAATTTGGTGTGTTCGCGGAGGTTACGGAACGGTAAGAATGTTAGATTTATTAGATTTTACAAAATTCAAACAACATCCAAAATGGATTATCGGATTTAGTGATGTTACCGTTCTTCATAATCATTTGAATACAATGGGCTACAAATCACTTCACGGAATTATGCCTGTAACAGTTCCTAGAGCAACTCCAGATGCTGTAAGTTCGTTAAAAGCAAGTTTATTTGGAGAACCCGTTTCCTACTCTATTAGTCCAACTTCAATGAATCGTTTCGGAAGTGCGACTGGAGAATTAGTTGGAGGAAATTTATCGATTTTATACAGTTTATTAGGATCGCCTTCAGCAATTGACTGCAAAGACAAAATATTATTTATTGAAGATTTAGATGAATATCTGTATCATATTGACCGTATGATGATGAATTTGAAACGAAATGGATGCATCGAAAACTTAAAAGGAATTATTATTGGCGGAATGACAAGCATGAAAGACAATGAAGTTCCGTGGGGAAAAAATGCTTTAGAAATCATTGATGACGTTACAAAAAAATACAATATTCCTGTAATTTTTAATTTCCCAGCTGGCCATATTAGAGATAATAGAGCTTTAATTATGGGAAATACCGTTACTATGGAAGTTACGGCTTCTGGAAGTACGCTTACTTTTAAAAAGTAACTTTAAAATTTTCCTCTTTTTTAGGAAATCAAAAATACCACATAAAAATCTCGCAGAGACGCAAAGTCGCAAAGTTTTAAAATGCTTTGTGATTTTGCGTTTTTTCGTGCAATAATTTCATTTAACAAAAATAAATTCTAAGATTCACACTGAAAACAGTGACTGAGACTGAATACTACAACAATGGCAGAACATAACGATTTAGGAAAGTTAGGCGAAGATCTCGCTGTGGCGCATCTTGAGGAAAATGGATATAGAATTCGAGATCGAAACTATGTTTTTCAAAAGGCTGAAATAGATATAATTGCACAAAAAGGTGCAATTTTAGCCATTGTCGAAGTCAAGACACGTTCGAGTTTAGATTTTGGTTCTCCGCAAGATTTTGTCAAACCCAAAAAAATTCAATTACTTATAAAAGCAGTAAATGCCTACATAAACGATAGGGAAAAGGATTTTGAAGAAGATTTAGAAATCCGTTTTGATATCATTGGTATTCATAAAAGCGGCGAATCATTTGCAATTGAACATCTTACTGATGCTTTTTATCACTTTTAACATAATTTTTTATTGTTATAATTGTAACAATTTGTTTTTTTATTTATATTTGCAGAGATTTATAACATCATCGCAATGTTAAATTAACAACCAACCGAATTACAAAAAAAAAAAAAAGATTATGAAAACTGTTTCTTCTATTGTAGAAAACTACATTAAAACAAAACCATTTTTATTAAACGCCCTCTCGCTCGGAATTATTAACCTTACTTCACTTTCGCGAAATATTATGACCGAATTAGAAAGTGAGTTTGGAAAAGAAGTAAAACAGGGCGCTGTAGTAATGTCTTTAAAACGACTGACGGAAGAATTAGATTTTAAATTGAACCACAAAATCAATAAAGTAATTAAAAATATTGGTGAGATTACAGTTCGTTCTGAGCTTACAGATTACACTTTTGCCGCTTCAGAAACTGTGCTGAACAAACAAGCCGATTTAATTTCTGATATTAATGCTTTATCAGATATTTTTTATACCTCATCTCGTGGTGTAAACGAAACCAATATCGTTGTCAGTAGCAGTGTAAATCATTTAGTTGAGAAACACTTTATGAGAGAAAAATTGATACAAAAATTAGATAATTTAGCTTCAATTACAGTAAAATTACCTAAAGAAAACATCGTTGTTCCAGGTATTTACTACTTCATTTTCCAACGTTTAGCTTGGGAAGGAATTATTATTAATGAAGTTATTTCTACTTCAAATGAATTTACGATTTTAGTTGGAGAAGATCAAGTTGATGTTGCATTTAAAGTAATCAAAGACTTGAAAAACTAATTCAGAAAATTCATTTTAAGAATTAAATCGTAGTTATATATTTCAAAGTCCTTTTGCTCTTTCTAGAAAGACAAAAGGACTTTTTTTTTGAATAAAACTGCTTCAAATCTACATTTCATATTTCGCACATAAGAATATTCTCAAAAGATAAATCGTAAATAAAAATTTATTTCGCAAAAGCGTCATAATAACACTTACTTGTATAAAAGCCACTTGGCGTTGTTTTTGACTGTTTTATTTAAAAAACTAACAAAAAATCCGAATTAAGTTTTTTTATATATGATTTGTTGCGAATAATATTTTTATATATTTGTCATCAAGTCAGACAGCAGACCTCTATTTTGATAGTTTAATACCATTAGAATTAAATAAAGCGAATTAAATTGTTAGAAGCAGCAAACCATAGTGAAAAATTATTGGTGAGTGAACTCAAAAACGGGAACGAAAAAGCTTTTCGCCAACTTTTTGATTTATACCATCAGGATATTTATGGTTACAGTATTAGTCTTTTAAAATCAAAAGAGGCAGCGGAAGAGAATGTGCAGGATGTTTTTATGAAGGTTTGGCTCAACCGCGAAAGTTTAAATATAGAACAATCATTTAAAGCCTATATTTTTACAATTGCAAGAAATCAGGCTTTTAATGTTTTGAACAAAGCAGCAAATGAAGTTATTTTAAAAGAAGCTGTTTTTTATGAAAGTCAGAAATCACATGAATATGGTGATTACGCTATTCGCGAAGCCGATTGCAAAAAACTCCAAAAACAAGCTATAAAACAGCTTCCTCCTAAACGACGGCAGATTTTTAAAATGTCTAGAAAAAAAGGAATGAGCTATGAAGAAATAAGTCAGGAACTCGGCATTTCGATAAATACCGTCCGGAACCAGATGAGTAAAGCGCTCGAATCGATGCGCGGTTTTTTTCAACTTCACGATGAAATTATCTAACCAAAACCACAATAATGCCATTAAAATCACTCTTCGGAGTGATTTTTTTTTGACTGTAATTCATACTCATTTTAAGCCACAGATTAGAGGATTTTCACAGATTGAAATCCTTTTAATCTTTTTAATCTGTGGCTAAAAATAACATTTAATTGCCTCCAGCTTTAGCTGGAGGTTTAAGAAGTGAATAAGATTGGGCTTTAGCCAAATTAGGATGGTTTGGCTAAAGCCTTATGTAATGATATTTTCTACCTCCAGTTAAAACTGGAGGCAATTGATAAAATCGCTTTAGCATTGTTTTTCTAAAAAAACAAAAGAATACAAATCATTAAAAATCAATATGTTAAAATTTAAAAAATGTTAAAATTTAAAAATTTACAACGTTTGAGTAGTACTAAAATTATTCTCAGCTGTATTATATTAAGAACCAGAAATAAAATCAATTCGTAATGAATTCAAATCCTGAAATAAAAAGTCTTTTACAAAAATTTGTTTTAAACCAATGTACGCCCGAAGAGATAAACGAGGTAATTGCTTATTACAAAAAAAATCAGCTAACAGATGATTTTCCAACTGTCGAAGACGTTCAAAATCTTTTGAATGAAATGCCTAAAATGGACAAACAAAAAGCTGATGTTATTTTCAACAACATTTTAGCGACTTCAAAAGAAAAAGAATCTGTTATCGAAATGCCTTCAAGAAAATCTAATTATAGAAAATACATTTCTATTGCAGCTTCTATTGTTGTTTTATTAGGAATTGGCTTTTTCTACAAACAAAACATGGCAGACAAACCCGTTGAGCAAAAATTCGATTTTAAAAGCTCTGACATTGTTTTACAATTAGAAAACGGAGAAACTCAAATTATTTCTGAAAACAATTCATCTCAGGTAAAAGATGCGAAAGGAAATATTGTTGGAAATCAAAATGGAGATAAATTGGTTTACGATAATAGTGCCAATCCTGAAAAATTGGTTTACAACACAATTAAAATTCCATATGGCAAAAAATTCCGTTTGCAATTATCCGACGGAACATTTGTTCACCTAAATTCTGGAACAACTTTAAAATATCCTGTAAAATTTATTGCCGGCGAAAATAGACAAGTTTTTCTTGACGGTGAAGCATTTTTTGATGTTGCAAAAGACAAAAAACATCCTTTTATCGTAAATGCTGACGAATTGAACGTTCGTGTTTTAGGAACGCATTTCAACGTTTCAAATTATCCTGAAGATCCTTTAACAGATGTTGTATTGGTAGAAGGTTCTGTTGGAATGTACCAATCAAACCAAGAATTTGATGCTGCAAAAAATACCATTTTAAAGCCTGGATTTAAAGGAAGCTTCAATAAAGAAAATGCTAAAATTTCGACAAAAGCGGTTATTACCGATATCTACACTTCATGGATAAATGGCGGATTGACATTTAGAAATATGAGTTTCAAAAATATCATTACAAAACTGGAAAGACGCTATAACGTTACGATTATCAATAAAAATGAAAAATTGGCTAACGAAAAATTCAATGCAAGTTTTAAAGAAGAATCTATAGAAAATGTGATGAGTTATTTTAATGAAATTCATGGCATTAATTACACGATAAAAAACAATCAAATACTAATTAAATAACCACTAAAACCAACCCAAAATTATGAAGAAAAAAGAGTACTAAATAAAAAAATCGGAAAGAGCTGCGAACAATTTCCGATTAACTAAGTGATTGAATATAACGAATTAACTACAATCAATTAACAAAATTATGAAAAAAAAATCTAAGAATAATGGGTTTCTATACTCATTGTTCCAAAAAGACCTAAAATTGAAACTAACTACACTACTTATTTTGGTCGCCATGTTTAATATTAGAGGGAATACTTATGCCCAAAAGACAAAAGTTACTCTAGAATTAAACAATTCAACAATCGAAAAGGTTATTGAGACCATTGAGCAAAAAACCGACTTTAGATTTATTTACAAATTGAACGATATTGACTTAGATCGAACAGTTTCAATTTCTGTAAAAGATCAGTCTATATATGTTGTTTTGGATCGAATTTTTAAAGGAACCCCAACCGAATTTAAAATTCGTGACACACAGATTATTCTAAAAAAACCAGAACTCAAAACACAGTTAATAGAATTTCAAAAGCAAACCGTTTCTGGTGTAATTACCGATGAAAATGGAATGCCTTTGCCTGGTGCTTCTGTTATTGAAGAAGGAACAAAAAACGGAATGGTAACCGATTTTGACGGTAAATACAAACTTACTGTAGAAAGTAGCCAATCTGTTATCATAGTTTCTTTTGTTGGGTATAAAGAGAAAAAAGTTACTGCGAATCAAAGCGTAATCAATATCCAACTTCTTCCAGATGCGACTGATTTACAAGAAATTGTAGTGGTTGGTTACGGTACGGCTACAAAAAGAGATGTAACGGGTGCGGTTTCATCTATTGCTTCAAAAGATATGAATCAGGGTGCGATTGTGAATCCGTTGCAATTGATTGCTGGTAAAGCTGCTGGAGTTAATATTACACAATTAGGTAGTGAGCCAGGTAATGGACCAAGCGTTCGTATTCGTGGAATTTCATCTTTAATTGGAGGAAGTGATCCTTTGGTAGTTGTAGATGGAATTCAGGGAAATATGGATTTATTAAATCAAGTTCCGCCAAGCGAAATTGAAAGTTTTGATATTTTAAAAGATGCATCTGCAACTGCAATTTATGGTTCTCGCGGTGCGCCTGGTGTACTGATTATCACGACAAAAAAGAATAAAGCGGGTAAAACTACAATGGAATATATCGGTTCAACTTCATTAGATTTTATTCCGAAGAAATTACATATGTTAAATGCCGATCAATGGTGGGCAACAGCACAAAGCGTTGGTGTTCCAGCATCTGCAAATCATGGTTCAGATACAGATTGGTACGGTATTTTAACACAAACTGGAATTTCTCAGACCCATACTTTATCATTTGGAGGCGGAACAGATAAATTTAGTTACAGAGCTTCTTTAACGGCTATTTTACAAGATGGTGTTGTCATCAATTCTAGCAATCAAAAATACATTGGACGTATTCAAGCTACACAAATGGGTTTAGATGATAAATTAAAATTGACTTTTAATTTAAATACAGGAATCAATAACACTACAAGCATTATTCAAAGTGTAGGAACAGCGGCTTATACTTCAAACTTAATAACAAATGCTTATTTAGTTAGACCAACGGATCCTGTTTTTAATACTGACGGAACTTATTTTACAGATTCAAATGTATTTCAATATTTAAATCCGTACGCAGCGGCGCAAACTACAACAAATGAAGCGCAAAATGATAATTTATTTGGAAGTTTAAAAGCCGATTTAGATTTAGCAAGAGGTTTAACGGCAAGCTGGTTCGGAAGCTGGAGAAAAACAAATGTAACGTATGGTTATTTTCAGCCAATAGAATCAACGGTTGCATATGCAATTGACCAAAATGGTTTTGCGAATATTAGAAATCAAAGACAAAATGAAAAGTTAACCAACTTAAGTCTTAATTATAAAAGAACATTTGGCGTACACAATATCAATGTTTTAGGTTTATACGAATGGCAAAATCAGGCTTATCAAGGAAATTATGCACAAGCTAGAGGTTTTATGAATGATAAAACAACTTACAATGCATTACAATTGGGAGATTTGTCGAAAGTGCGTCCTGGAGATATTGAATCATATAAAAATGATAGAACTTTAGTTTCATTTTTAGCAAGAGTAAATTACTCTTTATTAGATCGTTATTTGGTAACTGCGAGTATTCGTCGTGATGGTTCTTCTGTATTTGGCGCAAACAACAAATGGGGAAATTTCCCTTCTGCATCTGTTGCGTGGCAAATCGACAAAGAGCCTTTTATGAGACAACAAAGTTTAATTGATGAGTTGAAAATTCGCGTGGGTTACGGAGCAACTGGAAATCAGCAAGGTCTTCTTCCACAACAATCACTTTCATTGGTTGGAAATTCAGGAATTACTTATTTCGGAGGTCAGCCCATTACAAATTACAGCATTTACCAAAACTCAAATGCCGATTTGAAATGGGAAACCAAAAAACAAACCAATTTAGGTCTTGATTTTGCACTTTTAAACAATAGATTAAGAGGAACTGTTGATCTTTATACTTCTAAAACAGAAGATTTATTATTTGATTATACTGTACCTCAGCCTCCATATCCTTATAACACCATTAAGGCAAATGTTGGAAGTATTTTAAATAAAGGTATTGAGGTTTCTCTTGCTTATGATGTAATTAAAACGCAAAACAGCACGCTTACTTTAGGAGGAAATGTTTCTTTTATGAAAAACGAAGTACTTAATTTAAATGGAAGCATTAATGGAGTTCCTTTAAACACAGATTACGTTGGTTGGGGAGCTGCAAACTCTTACTTAGTAAAAGGAAAACCAATTGGTGCATTTTACATTTTAGAACATACAGGTAAAAACGAAAACAATGTCGAAACGGTTTTAGATCGTGATGGAAACGGCATAATCGATCAAGGAGTTAAAAGTCCAGATCGTTATTATGCAGGTTCAGCTTTACCAACTTATACGTTCTCATTTAATCCATCTTACCGATACAAAAACTTCGATGCTTCTCTATTGTTAAGAGGTTCTGGAGGAAATAAAATCTACAACGGATTACGTTCTAATTTAAGCAGATTGGAAAATATTGGTAAATCGAATGTTTTGGCAAGTGCTGTAGATACTGGAATTTATACTTCTCCTTATGGTTCAGATTTATGGTTAGAAGACGGTTCTTTTGTTCGTTTAGAAAATCTTACAGCGGGATACACGTTCCGTTTTACAGATAAATATATTGATACTATTAGACTTTCACTTACAGGAAACAACTTATTCTTGATAACAGATTATTCGGGAATTGATCCAGAATTGAACGTAAGCGGAAGTGGCAGATCTGAAGATAACTTTGGTGGCGATAGAGGAATCTATCCTCGTACCAGAAGTGTGGCGTTTGGGTTGACTGTAAAATTTAAATAGTAAAAGAAATGAAAATTAAAAATATAGTATTGGCAGGAAGTATTTGTTTCCTGACACTTTTTAGTTGTACAGATATCGAAGAAAATGTGTACGATAAATATCCCGCAGAAGATTTTTACGGAACTCCAGAAGGAGCAGATATTGCTCTTGCAAGTGTATACGCGCAAGTTCCTGGAGAATTTGTTAGAGACGGAGCAAGTGGTGTTGGTTATGCCGGAGCAGATAATGGCTGGTACGACATGAATTGTATGTCTTCTGATGAACAGGTTATTCCGCACAGAAATACAGGTGACTGGCAAATGGATTTTGCGCGTCTTCACAAACACGAATGGCTTCCAACAGATTTTATCATTAATAATACTTGGAACTGGCTTTACAAATCTATTTTCAACGCCAATTTAGCGGTCGATTTATTACAAAAAGCAAACGCTGATGCTTCAAAAATTGCCGAAGCCAAAACTTTGAGAGCTTTCTTTTATTATTTATTGATCGATGATTATGGAGACGTTCCTTTCTTTACAGATAATAATATTACTGTTGATAAAATTCCGCAATCAAGCCGTAAAGAAGTTTATGATTTTATCGTAAAAGAATTGACTGAAAATGTTGATTTATTATCAGGAACTAGAGGCGGAAATTATTACGGAAGATTCAACAAATGGGCAGGTTACACTTTATTAGCAAAAGTATATTTGAATGCTCAAGTTTACACCGGAACTCCAAAATGGAATGAAGCTTTAGCGGCTTGTAACAAAGTTGCTGAAGGTGGATTTACGCTTCATTCTGGTGCCGCAGATAATGCAAATCCGTTAGGAAGTAAGTATTTTGAGTTATTCGGAGATGTTCTTCCAGAAGACGAAACTATTCTTCCAATTTATGCAACACTAGATATAGTTTCTCGTAATGTTTATGCAGTTCGTAGTTTATACGGCGCGCACGCTCAAGCTTTATTTGGTTTTAGCGGCTGGAATGGTACTATTGTTCCTAAAGCATTTTTCTTAAAATACGATGCAAATGATATTCGTAGAAAGCAATATTTGTTTGGGGAACAACCAGGCGGTTTCAATTATACACTTGATGTTGCTTCGTTAGATAATCCAGGAGCAGATCCGCAAGCGGGAGTTCGTAATGTGAAGTTTTACCCAGTTGCGCCAAGAACTGGCGGAGGAGCTTCTAACGACTTCCCTATTTTTAGATATGCTGATGTAATTTTAATGATGGCAGAATGTAACGCTCGTTTAGGAAATGCCGCAGCTGCAAAACCTTTTATTGATCAAATCAGACAGCGTGCAGGATTAAGTGCTTTAGACCACAATCCTTCTCTTGATGAGATTTACAACGAAAGAGGATTTGAATTAAGCTGGGAAGGTCACAGAAGACAAGATATGATTCGTTTTGATAAATTTTTATTGGCAAACGAATTCAGACCTGCATCTCCTGCGTTCAGAAAATTGTTCCCAATTCCAACCTCAGCTTTAGATGCTAATCGTGGATTAAAACAAAACCCTGGTTACTAAAAACAAAACTATCATGAAAAAATATATCAATAAATTATTCATATTAGGCAGTTTGCTGTTCTTGGGTTCTTCCTGCGACAGCGACGCCGCATTAACAACATTGAAGGCTGTTAGTTTTCCTTCAGAAATTAATGTTTCATCAAGCAAAATTGTTCTAACTGAAGATACTGCAGAAGATCAGGTTTTACTTGTTTCATGGCCTGAAGTTACTTTTCCTGTTGAAGCTCCAGTAACTTATGCGCTTCAATTTGATTTAGTTGGAGATACCAGCGGTGCAAATGCTTGGCTAAAAGCAAAACGAATTGAAGTTGGAACAGATGTTTTAAGCAAAACTTTAATCGGCGAAGAATTAAACAAAATTGCTGTCGATTTAGGACTTCCAATTGATGTTGAAGGAAAATTGGTGGTTCGCGTAGAAGCTGCCATGGATCGTAAAGTGTTTTCTAATCCAATTACTTTAACCATTACACCTTACGAAAAAAGTGTTGTTTTTGGTGAAATTTATATGCCAGGAAGCTATCAAGGCTGGGGAATTGAAACTGCAGCGGCTTTAACGGCAATTCAAAAAGGTGTTTATCAAGGTTACATGACGGCTGCTGTTGGAGCTGGACTTGGATTCAAATTGAATACGGAGAGAAACTGGGCACAGTTTTATGGTGCAGGCGCTACTAATAGTGACTTGAAAAACATGAGTGATACAGATTTTCAACTTCCTGCTGCTGGTTCTTTTCAAATTAAAGTGAATTTAAATACTCTGAAATGGACTGCAACACCTTATACTTGGGGAATTGTTGGTGACGGAACTTCTGGTGGCTGGGATAACAGTACGCCAATGAGTTACGATCATCAGACAAAAACTTGGAAAGTAACTGCGGTTTTAGTTCCTGGAAATGTAAAATTCAGATTGAATAATAGCTGGACAATCAATTACGGTTCTAAAAATACAACAGACGGAATCGCTTATTTAGATGATTCAGGAGCTCATTATATTGGTGAAGGCGGTACTTACGAAATCACAATGAAAATCAACGATGTCGATCCTGCAAGTCTGGGATATCCTCCAACGCTAACGTATACCATCACAAAAAAATAGATAAAAATTAAGTTTAGTTTGGTTTGAGTTTACCTGTCTTTTTACTTCGAAAGGCAGGTTACTTTTCAACCATTTAAAAACATAAAAAAGTAAAATCATGAAATTTAATATAAAAATCGTTTACGGATTATTACTTGCCTTGGCATTTGTTTCGTGCAGTTCTTCTGATGACGAAAACAAAACTCCAGAATCGCCGTATACACAATATGGAGCTCCTTTTAAGAAAATGCCAAAGAAAGAAGATGTTGTAATTTATCAGGTAAATATTCGTGCTTTTAGTCAGGCAGGAAATTTAAAAGGCGTTCAGGACAGATTATCTCAAATTCAGGAATTGGGCGCAAATGTAATTTATTTAATGCCTATTTATCCTGTTGGAAAAGAAAGAGCAACTGGAGAATTAGGATCTCCTTACGCGGTAAAAGATTATAAAGCCGTAAATCCTGATTTCGGAACTTTACAAGATCTTCAAACTTTAGTCGAAGAAGCGCACAAAAAAAACATGGCGGTTATTTTAGACTGGGTTGCCAATCACTCCGCTTGGGATAACGCATGGATTACACAGCACAAAAATTGGTATCAGCAAGATGCAAACGGAAATATCATAATTCCGCCAGGAACAAATTATAATGACGTTGCTCAGTTGAATTTCAATAATACAGAAATGAAAGACGCCATGATCGACGCCATGTCTTATTGGGTTTACAATGCCAATATCGATGGTTTCAGATGCGATTACGCTGATTTTGTCCCAAATAATTTCTGGACTGATGCGATTACAAAATTGAGAAAAATCAAAAAAAATCAGACTATTTTAATGATGGCTGAAGGTTCAAAATACAATCATTTTGCTTCTGGTTTTGATTTTACTTTTGGTTTCAATTTCTTTTATACAATCGAACAGCTTTTTAAAGAAAATAAACCGGCAACAACTATTCAGGATTCTAATGCAACAGAATATGCTAACGTTTACGATCCAGCAAATAAAGTGGTTCGATATACAAGCAATCACGACGTCAATCTTTCTGATGGAACTCCACTAGAACTTTTTGGAGGAAAACAAGGATCTGTTGCAATGTTTGTTGTTGCTGCTTATTTAAAATCAATTCCTATGATTTATAATGGACAAGAAATTGGTTACAACAAAAGATTAAACTATTTTGCTAAAACTCCAATCGACTGGTCAACTGCAGACGCTTCAATGTTGGCAGAATACAAAAAAATTATTGCTTTCAGAAACACAAGCAACGCAATTAAAACAGGAGAATTTACAGGTTACAGCAGTAATTCTGTAAGCGCTTTCACGATGATAAAAGATACTGAAAAAGTTTTTGTGCTTTCAAATTTAAGCGGTTCAACTGTTAAACATCTTGTTCCTTCAACATTAAAAGGAAATTGGAAAGATGCATTTACAGGAGCAGCGGTAACAGTTGGTTCAGATATAACACTTCAACCATTTCAATATTTAGTGTTGAAAAATTAATACCTAAAGCAACTTTAAAACCTAAATTTGCAAAAAACTAAATAACATGAATTTTCAATCCCACAGAATGCTCCTTCAAATTCGTTTGAGCAAAAAAACAGCGCTTTTATTTTTTGTCTTCGCCAGTACACTTTGGCTTCAGGCACAAGAAATAACTTCGCCAGACAAAAATCTTTCTTTAAAATTTGAATTAAAAGAAGGCGGCATTCCGTCTTACCAATTATCATACAAACAAAAAGCAGTTATAAAACCAAGTTCTTTGGGTTTAGAACTTCAAAATAATGCCTCGTTTATGGATGGTTTTACCATTACAAATACAGCACAATCTTCTGTTGATGAAAATTGGAATCCGGTTTTAGGCGAAGAAAAAACAATTCGAAATCATTACAACGAATTGGTTGTCACTTTAGCTCAAGCAAAAAACAACAATAGATTTATTCGTATTCGTTTCCGTTTATTCAACGACGGATTGGGATTTAGATATGAATTTCCAAAGCAAAATGATTTAAGTTATTTTGTGATTAAGGAAGAACGTACCGAATTTAATTTGGCTGGAAATCATAAAATTTTCTGGATTCCAGGAGATTATGATACTAACGAATATGCATATACAACATCAAAAATTTCTGAAATTCCTTCATTAATGAAAAAAGCTACTATCGAAATCAATTCGCAGTGGCCAATCAAAGAATTGTCTGTTCAAACGCCGTCAATGATGAAATCTGACGATGGTTTATACATTAATATTCATGAAGCAGCATTAATCAATTATCCTGCAATGTATCTTGAAGTTGATGCTAAAACCAATAAAATGGTAAGTCATTTGGCACCAGATGCAGTTGGCGCAAAAGGTTATATGCAGACCGATGCACAATCGCCTTGGAGAACTATTGTTGTGAGCGATAAAGCAACAGATATTTTAGCTTCAAAATTAATTCTGAATCTTAACGAGCCAACAAGTTATAAAGATGTTTCGTGGATTAAACCTTCAAAATACATCGGAATTTGGTGGGAATATTTTGTTGCTGGAAGAAGTACTTGGGCTTTTGGCAAGGAAAACAACGTAAAATTAACTGATGATTTCACAAAATTAACTCCAAATGGAAAACACGGAGCCACTACAGAACGTGCAAAAGAATATATTGATTTTGCCGCTAAAAATGGTTTTGATGCGATTCTAATCGAAGGCTGGAACATTGGTTGGGAAGACTGGATTGGAAATTGGAAAGAAGAAGTTTTTGATTACGTAACAGCGTATCCAGATTTTGATGTAAAAGCAGTTCATGCTTACGCAGCTTCAAAAGGCGTGAAAATTATCATGCACCACGAAACATCTGGATCGGCAACCAATTACGAACGTCGTTTAGATCGTGCTTTTCAGTTTATGAATGACAATGGTTATGATGCTGTAAAAACAGGTTATGTTGGAAAAATTATTCCTCGTGGCGAACATCACGACGGGCAATGGATGGTAAATCATTACATCAATGTTGCTAAACGCGCTGCCGATTATAAAATTATGATTGACAGTCACGAAGCCGTTCGCCCAACAGGTTTGCACCGAACTTTTCCAAACTGGATTGCTCAGGAGTCAGCGCGCGGAACCGAGTTCGAATCTATGGGAGGATTAGCTACTGATCACACTACGATTTTGCCTTTTACAAGATTAATGGGAGGCCCAATGGATTACACGCCTGGAATTTTCCAAACTGATCTTTCGTATTACGGAACTGGAAGTACACAAAGAGTAAATACTACTTTGGTAAAACAATTGGCTTATTACGTTACGATGTACAGTCCGTTGCAAATGGCGGCAGATATTCCAGGAAATTACGAACGTTTTCCAGATGCATTTCAATTTATTAAAGATGTCGCTGTAGATTGGGATAACAGTTATATTCTGGAAGCTGAACCAGGTGATTATATCACAATTGCACGAAAAGCAAAAGGCAAAAATGAATGGTTTCTTGGCGGAATTACAGATGAAAATGCAAGAACAGCAAACATTTCATTTGATTATTTACCAGCGGGAAAAAATTTCATCGCCACAATTTATGCTGATGCTAAAGAAGCTAATTGGAATCAGAATCCACAGAAATACACCGTTACAAAAGTTATTTTAAATTCAAAAAGCAAATTGAAGCAATATTTAGCACCAGGAGGAGGTGTTGCTATTAGCATCAAAGAAGCAAATGCTGAAGAATTAAAGGGATTGAAAAAGTTATAATTTAAGGTTCTAAGGTACTGAGGTACTAAGTTTCTAAGTTTTTTTGCCACGAATTCATGAATTCATTACAATTTTTAGATTAAGAAACACAATCCTAATTCTAAAAATTCGTGAATTCGTGGCGGAAAACTATGCTCATTTCTGAGCGAAAATTAAAATTTTACTACTTGAAAACTATTAACCACAAAATGTTTGTCAAATTTAAAAACAATGCGAGTGAGAATGAATTTTAGTTAGAAATGCTGACAAGCATGCAAAAAACTATCATTATGAAAATCAAAATTACCACTAGATTATTTCATATTACGAAAGCATTACTTTGTTTTCTATTATTATTTGCAAGTTCCGTTTATGCGCAAGATCCGCCTCAATACGGAACTCCATTTGCTGGTGTGCCCGATACACGAGACGTAAACATGTATCAAGTTCATATACGTCCGTTTAGTGCCAACGGAAATTTAGCCGGAGTAACCGCCCGATTAGATAATATAAAAGCACTTGGTACTAATGTTATTTATTTAATGCCGATTTATCCTTACGGCACAGATTCCAGAAGTTCGGCTTCGCCTTATTGTATTAAAGATTTTAAAGCTGTTGGATCAGAATATGGTTCACTTGCTGATTTAAGAACTTTAGTCGATGGCGCTCACAGCCGCGGAATGGCCGTTATTTTAGATATTGCCATCAACGGAACTTCTTGGGATAATGTTTGGACCGTTTCGCATCCGGAATATTACAAGCGAACAGGAACAACAATTCAGCAATTAGGGAATTTCTCTGATATTGCAGCACTTGATCTTAATAATTCAGCTACACGAGCAGCGATAAAAGATGCAATGCGTTACTGGATTTTCGCAGCCAATATTGATGGATATCGTTGCGATTATGCGAATAATCCACCTTTAGATTTTTGGTCTGAAGTGAATTCAAACCTTAGAAGTATTTCTTCTCATAATTTATTAATGTTAGCCGAAGGAGACAGACAAGAGAACTTTCAGGTTGGTTTCGACATGAATTATGGTGACAGATGGTTTCACAGCGGTTTATATGATATTGCTAATGGAGGACCAGTTTCTCAGAGACTTCAGGATCAATCTACTTATGAATATGCTAAAGCGACTGGAAACCAGCAAGTCGTTAGATACACTGGTAACCATGATACTTACACAAATGATGATGGCGTAAGAAGACCAATTATTCCATTCAAAAGCCACAACGGAATTGTTGCTAATTTCTTGGTTTCAGCTTATATGAGAGGAGTTCCTTTCCTAATGAGCGGACAGGAAATCGACTACGAACCAAAAACAGACTGGCCTTGGACAAACTTTAAATTCAACTGGTCTCAAAATCCAACTGCAGCTGCCGATTTTGCCAAAATATTAAATTTCAGAACTGCCAGCGCAGCCATCAGACGCGGGGATTTAACCACTTATGCGAATGATGATATTAGTATTTTCACTAAAACATTAGGTACAGAAAAAGTTATTGTAATGTCGAATTTGAGAAATGCTTCAAAATCGTATGTAATTCCTGCGGCATTAGCAGGAACTTATGTAAATCCATATAACAACAATGCTTCTGTAACTTTAACAACAGGCGCGACAAGAACATTTGCTGCTTACGAATATCTGGTTTTAACGAATACAAATGCTCCGGTTGTAGCCGTTACAGGAGTTTCTGTGAGTCCAACGACGGCAACTGTTGGTTTAGGATCTACACAACAATTGAATGCGACAATTGCTCCAGCAAACGCAACAAACCAAAACTTAACATGGACATCAAGCAATACAGCAGTTGCAACTGTAAATGCGTCTGGTTTAGTTACAGCTGTTGCAACGGGAACAACAACTATTACAGTAAAAACTGTTGACGGAAACAAAACAGCTACTTCGGCAATAACTGTTGCTGCCATTCCTGTTTCTTCTGTAGCAGTTTCTCCAACTACATCAAGTTTATATGCGGGAAATACACAACAACTTTCTGCTACAATTTCACCAGCAAATGCAACTAATAAAAATGTAACTTGGAGTTCAAGTAATACTGTAATTGCAACTGTAAATTCAAGTGGACTTGTAACCGCAGTTTCTGCCGGAACTGCAACGATTTCAGCAACTACTCAAGATGGAAATAAAACAGCTTCGGCTACAATTACCGTAAACCCAAATACCAATTTTACGGTTTATTTCTATAAACCATCAAACTGGGGAACTGGAATTAAAATTTATTATTGGAGTGCTTTACCAACAGGAGTTTTAGCAAATGCTACATGGCCGGGTATAAACATGACCGATGCCGGAAATGGATGGTACAGTTATACATTCACGAATGTAACTTCAACCAATTTAATTTTCAACGATGGAACCAACCAAACTGCCGATTTAAGCCGAAACAAAACAGGCTGGTACATGAATAATACTTGGTATGATTCAAATCCAGGAACAGTTGTTGCGGTTACAAGTGTAACATTATCACCAACAACTGCAACATTATTGGTTAATGCAACCCAGCAATTAACACCTACTGTTAATCCTTCAACAGCAACAAATAAAACAGTTACTTATAGTTCTAGTAATACAGCTGTAGCGACTGTAAATAGCACTGGATTAATAACTGCTGTCACTACAGGTTCTGCAACAATTACGGTTACAACTCAAGATGGAGCAAAAATTGCAACTTGTGCAGTTACGGTAAATGCGTCAAATGTTGCCGTTACAAGTGTGAGTTTAAGTCCAACTTCGGCTTCATTAAATGTTGGTGGAACACAGCAATTAACCCCAACTGTGAATCCAGCAAATGCAACAAATAAATCGGTAAATTATAGTTCCAGCAATACCGCAGTCGCAACTGTAAATAATTCAGGTTTAATTACTGCTGTTGCAAATGGAACAGCAACAATTACGGTTACAACTGTTGACGGAAACAAAACTGCAACTTGCGCGGTAACCGTTTCAACTTCAACCGGAGGAACTTATTACACAATTAAAAACAGATGGACTGGTGCTTATTTATCTGATGCCGGAGCAAATGTTGGTTACGGAACTACAGTTTCTGGAAACAGCTATAAATGGCAAAAAATAGCTATCGATGCTACTTATTTTGTTCTTAAAAATGTAGCAACGGGAGAATTGATGAATATTGAAAGCCAAACCGGAAATATTCAATCTAACATAACAGATACTACTTTCTGGAGCGCTCAATGGTCTAGCGATTATATTGACGGAACTTGGACTCGACTTAGAAATAGATGGCAAACTGGAAACATTATTCATGTTGAAAACCAAACAGGTTCTGCACAATATGGAAACTCACAAGACGGTTGGTATAGCGCGCAATGGCAATTAGAACCAACAACTGTCGGAACAGGAAAATCAGCATTAAATACGGAAGAAATTTCAATAACTGAACCTGTAATCGGAATTTATCCGAATCCAGCAATCAATAATGAGTTTCATATTCTAATGCCTGAATTAACAAGTGGAGATACTGCTGAAATTTCAGTTTCAGATTTGAATGGAAGAACTCTTTTAAATCAAAGACTTCCTTCTTCAGGACAAGTAAATCATCATTTATCCTCTGGAATTTACATCGTAAATATTGTTTCAAAAGATTTTAATGTGACTAAAAAACTGATTGTTAAATAATTCTGTTTTTGATTAAAATTCAAAGGCGTATGAAAATTTCATACGCCTTTTTTTATTTTTTTGCCACAAATTACACGAATTAGCACGAATTTATTTTAAAAATTTTTGCCACAGATTAAAAGGATTTAAATGATTTTTTTAATCCTTTTAATCTGTGGCAAAAAAGAATTCGTGTAATTCGTGGCTAACACTTTTCTAAAACGAATAATTCAAGGCAACACCAAAATTATTATTCGATGTGATATCGTTTTTTATCAATGCCGGTTTAAAAGCCAATCTATCGTCTACATTAAACTGTGATAAAGCGGCATCTATATTAGCATCAATAATATTTAAAACGTAAAAACCAACCATAAATAAAGCAGACAAATCTCTGTTTCTTTGAAATTGTTTTTGAGCAGCAATCAATTGGCTTTCGCTTAATCCAGCTAGAAAATCAGAACCGCTTTCTAATCCTTCCAATCTGCTTTTATATTCATCTCTATACAAATTGTATTTTTTATTATTGTCGATGTACAAATAAGTACTCGTACCAATTGCTCCATAAACTAAAGGAACTTTCCAGTATTTTTTATTATAAATCTGACCCAATCCTGGCAAAACAGCAGAATAAAAGGCGGCTTTTGAAGGTCGAAGCGGATCAAATTTTTCTGATTTTAAAGAATCTTTCGAAGTAATTTGAGTTTTTTCCTGAGCGAAAATTGATATCACTCCTAAAAAGAGAAAGAGAAAAATAAATTGATTTTGCATAAAAGTCGGCTTTGAAAATTTTGGTTCAAAGAAAACTTTTTAGTTCTAAGATTTTTCTTAAATGAAAGATAAATAAAAGCTAATTTTTAATATAATTGTTTCACAGTTTCGATTTCACACGTTTCTTCATCAACAAATAAATAAACTGCTCCATCATCATGAAAAATGTCACAATTCTTAATTTCGAATTGTCCTAAAAAGAAAAGAGGCTTGTTATTTTTAATAATCCAATTTGGGTTTTGAATCCATTTTGGTGGTTTAATTTGGTATCTAAAAAGTTCTAAAAATCTTTCTTTAACCTCTTTTTTTAATTCCGCATTAGATTTCTTCATTTCACTAGGCAAAATATATCTTTCAATAAAATCTAAATCTGCATCAATATATTTTGGTTGAGAATCTAATATAAGACCATAATCATCGCTATATTTTGAGTAGGATTTAAAACTAATTCCTTTCTTAGTAAAGAAAAATTGAATCGCACCCTGCATATTTAATCTGCCTGATATACTGTTTATTTTTTGTTCAGCTAAGTATAAATAAATAGTTGAATTTGCCATGTATGTTCCTTGTAAACTTATTGTTTTATCTGAAAGTAGTTCTTCAAAATTTGAATTTTCAAAAAATTGTCTTTCAAAATCTTCAGAAGAGATAATTCCTTCAATAAAATCTTTTAATATTTTTATCTCGTTTTCCATCTTGCTCAATTTTTAAAAAATACTCCTTTTCGTTTAAAAAGAATACAAATATACTTTCTTTCAAAAGTAAAAAATTTCTATAAAAAGTATTATAATAATAGATTAAGACAATATTTCTCAACAAAAAAAGGCTACCGATTTAAAACCGAAAGCCTTTTCTATATTCTTTTATAAAATAAGAATTAATCCTCAAACAACTCCATTAATTCCAACGCACGTTTAATAGACTTCACATTTTCAAAAGTCAATAACAAACGTAATCCGTTTACGGTTTGTTTTTCTTTCATTTTACAAAGATTACTATGTTTTTGAACGAAATTTAAAACATTCCTAAACTTCACCGATTGATAATAATCTGATTGTTGATCTGAAACGAAATAACCAATCATTTTGCCTTGTTTCAAAACTAATTTTTCGATTCCTACTTTTGTTGCAATCCATTTTATTCTGATGCTGTTTAATAAAGAAACGGCTTGTTTTGGTAATGGTCCGAAACGGTCGATCAATTTTTTCTCGAATTCCTGTAAACCAGCTTCGTCTTTTATAGCACCCAATTCGTTGTATAAAACCAAACGTTCTGAGACATTATTGATATATTCATCTGGGAATAAAAGCTCAAAATCGGCATCAATTTGAATGTCTTTTACGTATTCTTTGGTATCGATATCATTTTCTTCAGGATACAAATCTTTGAATTCGTTTTCTTTTAATTCTTCGATCGCTTCATTCATGATTTTTTGGTACGTATCAAAACCAATTTCATTAATAAAACCGCTTTGCTCTCCGCCCAATAAATCTCCCGCGCCACGAATTTCAAGATCTTTCATTGCAATGTTGAAACCGCTTCCTAATTCGCTGAATTGTTCCAAAGCCTGAATACGTTTTCTCGCATCTTCTGTCATTGATGAATACGGCGGACAAATGAAATAACAGAATGCTTTTTTATTGCTACGTCCTACTCGACCACGCATTTGATGCAAATCTGATAATCCGAAATTGTTGGCATTGTTGATGAAAATTGTGTTGGCATTTGGAACGTCCAAACCACTTTCGATGATTGTGGTTGCTACCAAAACATCAAAATCTCCGTTCATGAAACCTAACATCAATTCTTCCAGTTTGGCACCGTCCATTTGTCCGTGGCCAATTCCGACTCTCGCATTTGGAACCAAACGCTGAATCATTCCTGCGACTTCTTTTATATTTTCGATTCTATTATTAATGAAGAAAACCTGTCCGTTTCTTTGAATTTCATACGAAATTGCGTCGCGAATTATTTCTTCATTAAAACCAACAACATTCGTTTCAATCGGATAACGATTTGGCGGAGGCGTCGTAATTACAGATAAATCTCGCGCTGCCATTAATGAAAACTGAAGCGTTCTCGGAATTGGCGTTGCCGTCAAAGTCAACGTATCAACATTTGCAGCGATCGTTTTTAATTTATCTTTTACGTTAACTCCAAACTTTTGTTCCTCATCAACAATTAATAAACCTAAATCTTTAAAAACTACATTTTTGTTTACTAATTGATGTGTTCCAATTACGATATCTAGTTTTCCTTCGGCTAAATCTTTTAGGGTTTGCGTTTTTTGTTTTGCAGTTCTAAATCGGTTTAAATAACCAATTGTAACCGGCATATCTTTCAAACGTTCAGAGAAAGTTCTATAATGCTGATAAGCCAAAATCGTTGTCGGAACTAAAACCGCAACTTGTTTGCTATTATCAACGGCTTTAAAAGCAGCACGAATCGCAACTTCCGTTTTTCCGAAACCAACATCACCGCAAACCAAACGATCCATTGGGCGATCGCTTTCCATGTCGGCTTTCACTTCTGCTGTAGATTTGGTTTGATCTGGTGTATCTTCGTAAATAAACGAACTTTCTAATTCGTTTTGCAAATAACTATCCGGCGCAAATTGGAAACCTTTTTCTAATCTTCGTTTCGCATACAACTGAATCAAATTGAACGCAATATGTTTGACACGCGCTTTGGTTTTTTGTTTTAAAACTTTCCAAGCGTTCGATCCTAATTTGTAGATTTTCGGAGGCGTTCCGTCTTTTCCGTTATATTTTGAAATTTTATGCAACGAGTGAATACTCACATACACTATATCATTATCAGCATAAACTAACTTAATTGCTTCCTGCGTTTTGCCTTCAACCTGAATTTTCTGCAAACCACCAAATTTCCCGATTCCGTGATCGATATGTGTAACATAATCACCTACAGAAAGCGCGGTTAATTCTTTTAAAGTGATATTCTGCTTTTTCGAATATCCATTTTTGATATTGAATTTATGATAACGCTCAAAAATCTGGTGATCGGTATAAGCCGTTATTTGATTTTCTTCATCAATAAATCCTTGATATAAAGGCAATACGATTGTATTATATTGCTTTCTAATATTTTCAGAATTGGCTTCATCCAAAGATTCAAAAATATCATGAAAACGTTTCGCCTGCGTATCATTCGAACAAAACAAATAATTGACATATCCGTTAAAATGATTTTCGCTCAAATTATTCAGCAATAAATCAAATTGTTTATTGAATGAAGGTTGTGGCTGAATATGAAATTCGAATTTCTTTGTTGTTTTAAAAATAGGTCTTGAAGCCAATTCTACAACCGAAAAATCCAAAGCACGTTTAATAAACGAAGCCTGATTTAAAAATAATTGTTCGGGCGTGGCGTGTTTTATTTCTTTCGAAAGTTTTTCAAAAGCTTCTTCAGCTCTTGCAAATTGTTTGTCTAACTGACTAAAAAGTCCTTCTGTATTTTGAATAAAAACAACTGTTTTTTCAGCAATATAATCTAAAAAACTTTCGCGATTTTCCTGAAAAAGCTTGTTCTCCACATTCGGAATAATCGTGATTTTTTTGTGTGTTTCGACAGACAATTGCGTTTCAACATCAAAAGTTCTGATGCTGTCCACTTCATTTCCAAAGAATTCAATTCTGTACGGATGATCGTTTGAAAAAGAAAAGACATCGACAATTCCTCCGCGAACCGAAAATTCGCCGGGTTCTGTAATAAAATCGACTCTTTTAAATTCATATTCAAACAAAACTTCATTAATAAAATCAATCGAAATTTTGTCGTTTAAAGCGACTTTTAAAGTGTTTTTATCGAGTTCTCTTCTCGTAACTACTTTTTCAAAAAGCGCTTCAGGATAGGTAACAATTACAGCCGGTTTTTTTCTCGAATTGATTCTATTTAAAACCTCAGCGCGAAGCAAAACATTAGCATTATCGGTTTCATCAATTTGATACGGACGGCGAAATGAAGCTGGATAAAACAAAACATCTTGTTCTCCAATCATTTGTTCCAAATCGTTTAGATAATAAGCGGCTTCTTCTTTATTGTCTAAAACAATCAAAAAAGGCAGTTCTGTTTTCTTAAAAACGGAACGAATTATAAATGAAACAGCAGATCCTAACAATCCTCTGATATTCATTTTTATCTGATTCCCTTCCAGTAAACTTGTTGCAATCTGCTGCGCTTTCGGCAGATTATCGTAGGTTGTATATAAGGCGTTTTTACTCAACTCTTGGTGCGTTTTGATCTAATTGTGGCGGTGCAACAGTATTCGGAATTGCGCGCGCGGTATCTAACATTCTAAGGAAATCTTCTTCTCCTTCTTCTTTTGGAACTTTTGCTCTTTCGACAATTTTATCCATTTGTCTTTCTAATGAAATCAGTTCTTTATTGACTTCTTGAATCAGAAAAACTACTTTATCGTCTGGAATTTTATTTAAATGAATAAACAAATCCAGCATTTTGATTTTTGTAATTAAAATAGAAATACGGCTTTTTATGGCTGGCTGATTAAATTCTGCTGGAATATTATTGCCCAAAGCCATTGCTTTTTTAGAAATCGCTGTCGATTTTTTCTGAAAAGCTCCAATCGTTTTTCGTGGTTTGTCTCCGATCTCTTTCATAAATTCACGCCATTCTGTCCATGAATTTAATTGTGATTCTGAAATTTCATTAATTGGTTCATCAATAAACGTCCAGCCTTTATTTATATTATTAAAAATAGCTTCTTTCTTTTTGGCTTCTTTTGCATTTTCAGCAAGACGTTTTTCATCTTGATTTTGGCAAGAAAATAATACAGCTGTCAAAAGCAGCAAAAGAGATATTTTATATTTCATTTGATAAAAACATTAAGCTACAAAGTTACAAAGTAAATTTACAATTACGAATTCTGATTTTTGCTAAAGATTCGGTAAATGATTGTTATTTTTTTGATTTAATTTAAACGCTTTAAAAATGATTTTCTTTTAGAATTTGTCAATAAAAATGCGCTTTTTCAAGGATTTTTAAAAAGACATAAAGACACATCCTTAAAAGAGAATTATCTAATAAAGAAACTTTTTCATTATTGAATTAATAATTTATGATTCAAAAAAGCATACGTAATTGCGAAAACGTTATATTTGTTTCTCTAAAAAATCATTAAAAATGAATCCAAAAATATTGATCATTGGCGCTTGCGGTCAAATTGGAACGGAGCTGACCCAAAAGCTGCGCAAAATATACGGAACAGAAAATGTAATTGCTTCTGACATCCGAAAATTAAATACTGATGTTGTTAATTCAGGACCTTTTGAGGTGGTCAATGCTTTAGATTTTAACCAGATTGAACATTTGGTAGAAGTGCATAAAATCACCGATGTTTATTTGATGGCGGCACTTTTATCTGCAACTGCCGAAAAAAATCCTGCTTTTGCTTGGGATTTGAATATGAATTCTCTTTTTCATGTTTTAAATTTAGCTAAAGCTAAAAAGATTCAGAAAATTTTCTGGCCTTCAAGTATCGCTGTTTTCGGACCAACAACTCCAAAAGAAAATACACCTCAATATACGGTTATGGAACCTTCTACAGTTTACGGAATTAGTAAACAAGCAGGCGAAAGATGGTGCGAATATTATCATAATATTTATGGCGTTGATGTTCGCAGTATTCGTTATCCAGGTTTAATTAGCTGGTCTACTCCTCCGGGCGGCGGAACTACAGATTATGCTGTTGATATTTTCTACAAAGCTATTTCTGACAAAAAATACGAATGCTTTTTATCGTCTGAAACCAAAATGCCAATGATGTATATGGATGACGCGATCGATGCAACAATCAATATCATGAAAGCGCCAGCAGAAGAAATTAAAATTCATTCTTCATACAATTTAGCGGCAATGAGTTTTACTCCGACAGAAATTGCGGCTGAAATCAAAAAACATATTCCTGAATTTGAAATTACTTATAATCCAGATTTCCGTCAGAAAATTGCGGATAGTTGGCCAGCAAGTATCGATGACAGTTCTGCAAGAGAAGACTGGAACTGGAGTCATAAATTTGATTTGGAATCTATGACAAAAGATATGATTGAGCATTTGAGTTAGATCTCTATCGACATTATTTGTTTATCATTATAAAATCAAAAATCTCAATTGCCTCCAGCTTTTTTAGCTGGAGGTTTTTTGTTTTAAAAGATAAAGACTATTCATTTCTCATTCTGAGGAACGAAGAATCACACGCGGGACTAACGCACTGTTGTGGAGTTTCTAGTGTGACTCTTCGTTCCTCAGAATGACAAAAATAGCGAGAAATTCTTGAGAAAAACCTAAATCTAAATCTTTAAAAAAAGCCTATTGTTTATATCTAGCCCCGATGGAGGCGGTATCCTTGCTGGCCCGACGTCGGGCAACAGCGAGATATAGCCGAGAGCGGGAACCATGTATATTAAAATGCCTTATGTGATGCTCCTGAAACTAAAAAAGTCCCATTTAAATTAATAAACGGGACTTTCTTATTTTATGATTTGAAGAATTACTTCACTTCAAAAACATTATTTCCTTGTTTTACATCAGCCATTAATCCGCTTGGATCGATTGTGATTTTTTTAATTGCTGTTTTGTTTTTATCGATTGTAAAACTATAGTTTTGTTGTGCCCAAGCCCAATCTTCAAGAACTGTTCTTTTCTCGTTTGAATTTTGATTTGGTTTAATGAAATTCATCATTCTTAACGGAATGTAGAACGTTTCAGAAGTTCCGTCAGTATAATCCACTTTTAAATCGATTGGCATTGGCATTCTTCCAATTCTTTCTAAAGTTACAGTTGTTTTTCCTGCGTTATCAGCTACATCTTTAATTCCGTAATCGATTGTGTTTAATGTTTGTGTCCAATCTATTAAATACCAATCTAATTCAGCGCCAGAAACTCTTTCTGCTGTTCTTTTGATATCGTTTGGAGTTGGATGTTTGAATTTGAAATCGTTGAAATATCTTTTTAAAGTTGCGTCAACATTTTCTTTTCCAATTACATATTCTAATTGAGAAAGAAAAAGACTTCCTTTTATGTAAGATGAAATACTGTAAGGACGGTTTTCATCATAACGATCTCCGTGTGTGGTTTGAGGCTGTTCTTTACCAGAATTCACTAAACTGTAATACGCTTTGTAATTTCCTGCAAAAGGATTTACTTCTTTTTTATCGCCTTTCAATTCATTCAAAGCACTGTCTTCGATGTACGTTGTAAAACCTTCATCCATCCAAGGGTGTTTTGATTCGTTTGAAGCCAAAATATGCTGGAACCAAGAGTGTCCTAATTCGTGAGTTGCAGTTCCAAGAATTCCTTCAAGAGTTCCGTTTCCTAACATTAAAGTACACATTGCGTACTCCATTCCACCGTCTCCACCTTGAATAAATGAATATTGTTTGTACAGATACGCTCCAACTCTTTGGTTGTAATAATCCATTACTTTAACCATTAAAGGCTCTAACTGTTTCCAGTTCTCAGCTACTTTTGGTGTGTTTTTGTAGAAAAAGTGTAAATCTACATCGTTTGGTCCTTTTACAATATCATGCGCATAATCTTTGTCTGCTGCCCATGTAAAATCGTGTACGTTTGGAGCAATAAAATGCCAAGTCAACGTTTTTGCTTTTTTAGGATATGTAACCGTTACACCAGCATCTTCATAACCGTGTCCGATTGCATTTTTATCTTGCAAATATCCTGAACCTCCAATTGTGTATTCTTTGTCGATTGTAATTTTTACATCAAAATTACCCCAAACTCCATGAAATTCTCTTGCAATGTAAGGATCTGCATGCCAACCTTCAAAATCAAATTCTGCTAATTTTGGATACCATTGTGACATTGAAAGTTCAATTCCTTCGGAATTATTTCTTCCAGAACGACGAACTTGAACCGGCACTTGTCCATCAAAATCTAAAGTAAAAGTAGTTTTAGAATTTGGTAAAATTGGTTTCGCCAAAGTTACTTCTAAGATTGTTCCCGAAACTCTTGTTTGAGCAACTACACCATCTTGTTTGAAGTTTGTAATTTTTAAATATCCAATTTCATTTGGTTTTAAAGTTTCGATACGACTTTGTTTTACTTCTTTTCCGTCAGCACCTTTTACTTTGTTTACCATTCTTCCGTCTGGATCTTTAATAAAATGAAGACGTGCGTCCATTTCACTTCCTGGCTGAAAAGCATTTGGGAATAAATGATAGAATACCTTTTTTAAAGTATCTGAAGAATTATTGGTATAAACCAATTCTTGTTTTCCTTTGTACTGATAGTTTTTTACATCCATTGAAACCTCCATTTTGTAATCGGCGTGTTGTTGCCAATATGGGGCGCTTTGTGCAAAAGCTGAGTTTAAACCCAAGCTTAGGAAAGAAAGTAAAATAATTTTTCGCATTGTAGATATGTAATAGAAAATGGAAGAGCTTACGCCCTTCCATTAGATTAATAGTGTTTTAGTCTTTATTTTTTAGACATCTTTTCAGCCATTAATAAAGCGTTGTAAGCGTTTACCATTTTAGCTGTTTTTGATGATTCTGCTGAAGAAACTGCAACTGGTTTTTCTTGCGGATTTTCACTTTTTCCAAGAATAACTTTTGAAGGAAGTGCTACTCCAGAATCCATTAAAATCTTTTTAACCTGACCTGCTTTTAGTTTTGGATAGTATGAACGAATCAATGCTGCTACACCTGCCGCGTTTGGAGATGCCATTGAAGTTCCTTGCAAATATTTGTATTTATTGTTTGGAACCGTTGCATAGATTTCTTCACCTGGAGCAAATACGTCTACGTTAATTTTCCCAAAGTTTGAAAATGATGCTACTACAGTTTCGCCATATTGCTTATTAATTGCTCCAATTGTGATGACATTATCTGCAAATTCTTTTACGTTGTCTTCAGAGTCATTTGGGTAATTGATGTTTTTTGTTTCATCAATATTGTAACCATCGTTTCCTGCAGCATGAACAATTAAAACGTCTTTTTTAGCTGCGTATTTAATCGCATCGTAAACCCATTGTTTGTGCGGAGAAAAACTTTTTCCGAAACTTCCGTTAATTACTTTTGCACCATTATCTACAGCATAACGAATCGCCAATGCGATATCTTTATCATATTCATCTCCATCTGGCACCGCTCTCACCGTTAAAATTTCTACGTTTGGAGAAGCAACTCCGTCTCCGCCTAAATTGTTGCCTTTTATTTGCGCAATAATTCCAGCAACGTGAGTTCCGTGAAGTGCTTTTTCTTTATCTGGACCAAAAACAACGTTATTTCCATATTTTGTGTTTTTGATGTCTTCTGGATTATCGCCTACAATTTTTCTTCCGTCGAAATCTTTATTTAAATTGTATTGCAATTGATCGTAAACTTGATCTTTATACTCTCCAAAATCAGCTTCTGGATTAAATGTTGGTCCAGCATTTGTAAAAATCTGAGTCATTATAGCTTTACTTCTTGCCACTGTTGGATCTGTTGAAGTAATTTTGCTTAAATCTTCTAATTTATAATCTGCTTTGTTAAGCTCTTTTTTGATTGTATTATGAACATTAAGTAAAAAATCTACTTGTTCTTTATCTTTTAAAGCATCTTCGTATTTTTCAGTATACTGCGCTAAAGCTTCTTTGTATTGTGCTGAACCGTCATCACCTTTTTTAACAACGCGAGTCATTTCAAGATTTTCATTAACAGCATCTCCAAGGAAATTCCATCCGTGAACGTCATCAATAAATCCGTTTTTATCGTCGTCAATTCCGTTTCCTGGAATTTCTTTAGTGTTAGTCCAGATCATTCCTTTAAGATCTTCGTGTTCGATATCGACACCAGAATCTACAATTCCTACAATAACTTTCTGCCCTTTTTTACCTTGCAGTAATTCAGCCCAAGCCCTGTCAACACTCATTCCTGGAATAGAATCTTTAACCAAATCAAGGTGACTCCATCTTTTTAATTCATTTTCACTAACTGGCGCCTTTTTTACAACTGCTAATGGTGCAACAATTGGCTGTTTTGGCGCTGAATTTTGCGCTTGCAGACTTGCACTGCAGCCTGCTAAAACAAGTAATGCAAAAGCAGATAATTTAAGAGGTTTTATATGACTCATCTATCTATAAATATAAGTAAAGTTAAAAGATGGGTCTAAATTATGCTTTTTTGTTACAAAAAACTAACCGTTAACAATGTGTTATGAAATTTTGACCAAAATTATTTCACAATTAAGCTTTACAATCATTTACAAATCAAATTTTTAACCAAAATCTGACGAAAACCGCGAGTCATTTTCTTTTCGATCATTTTTTTCTGCAAAAAATCGATAAATATTTAGGGCTTTACGACTTCCCGTAAGGAATGCTCATTTAAATAGCGTAGACTTGCGCGACCTAATTCTAAACCATTTCTATGAAAACAAAACTACTCTTGTTGCTATTACTGGCAAATTTTTCTATTTATGCGCAAAATACTGCGATTCCAGATCTCAATTTTGAAAAACGATTAATTTTAATGGGAATCGATTCAGGAGTTCCTGACGGACAAGTACTTACTTCTAAAATTTCAGGACTTACCTCTCTAGATGTTTCAAATAGTTCAATAGCTGATCTGACCGGAATTCAAGCTTTTAAAGATTTAGAGACTTTAAATTGTAGTGGTAACTTACTGACGTCTTTAAACTTACTTCCAAACAATTCTTTAACGACACTTAATTGTTCAAGAAATGCCCTTACTGCTTTAAATTGGATTCCAACTCAAGAATTGAGAACAATTATAGCTTCGTACAATCAAATAAAAACATTTGCTTTTACGACTAACAATAAATTAAAAAAGTTACAAATAGACAATAACCTTTTAACTTCTTTGACAGTAAATTCTCCAAATACATTAGAAGAATTAAACTGCGACAAAAACAATTTGACTTTTATGTATGTATATGCAAATGTTGCATTAAAGTCACTTTCTTTTAATCAAAATCAGATTTCTTCAATTGATCTTAAATCAAATGTTCTATTAACAGATTTAAGTTGTTGGGAAAATAGTCTTACAACCTTAGATGTTTCAAAGAATACCGCACTGGTTTCTTTATATTGTGACTCTAATAAAATTACCTCATTAGACCTTTCTAGCAACATCAATTTAGTTGATTTTTCCTGTACAAATAATATGTTATCAGAATTAAATCTAAAGAATGGTAACAATACTAAAATAAATAAAACACAATTAAATTTAACTTCTAATCCTCTTTTATCTTGCATAAAAGTAGACAACCCTTCTTATTCTACAAGTAATTGGTATTCTGTATCGAAAGATGCTACAGCAAGTTACAATACTGATTGTAACTTATATACACTTATTCCTGATGTAAATTTTGAAAAAGAATTAATTGCCAAAGGATATGATTCTGGTACTCCTGACGGAAAGGTACTTACTTCGAAAATCGTATTAGCGACACAATTAGTTCTAACTAATAGAAATATTAGCGATCTAACTGGAATTGAAGACTTTGTATCTTTAAAAACATTATATGTTCGTATAAATAATTTAACCACTTTAAATGTTTCTAAAAATAAAGCGCTTGAAGTACTGGATTGCGAAAGAAACAAATTAACAACATTGGACGTTTCTAATAACTTATTGCTAACGTCCTTGTCTATTGCAGGAAACTCAATTTCTACTTTAAATGTAGAAAATAATATCGCTTTAAAAGCTTTAGATATTGCTAAATATGACAGTGGAATGAGCGGTTCTCTTTTTGGTAATTTTACTTCAATCAATCTTTCTAAAAATACAGCATTAGAATCTTTTAATTGTCAGCAAAATCAAATTGAACAACTAGATTTATCGCATAATCTATTGTTAAAAGATTTAAACTGTAGTCAAAACCAAATTAAGTCTTTAGACTTAAGTGCTCACAAAGCCTTGACAACCTTAAAAGTAAACAACAACAAATTAGTGAGCCTAAACTTAAAAAATGGCAAAAACAACTTATTGCTTAAGGCAAATATAGACTTAACTATAAATCCGACTTTATCTTGCATTAGCGTTGATGATGTTGATTATTCAAATGTTAACTGGGCTGGAAAAAAAGATAATACTGCTTTTTATTCTCCTATAAATTGCAATGCTATAACGTTAATTCCGGATCCTAAATTTGAAGACAAATTGATCGGTCTCGGAATCGATACTGATGGTAAAAATGGATTGATTGCCACAGCAAGTGCAGCTGCGGTTACTACTTTGAATGTTGCTTATAGTTCTATAAGCGATTTGACAGGAATTCAAGCATTTACCTCACTTACTGGTTTAGATGTTTCGAACAATACTTTAAGTAAATTGGATCTTTCTAAAAATACTGCTTTAAATCATATTATTACTTTAAATAATGCTGATTTGAAATGTATTCAGGTTGCAGATGTAAATTATGCTTTAGCAAATTGGACAATTATAAAAGATGCTTTTACAAGTATTAATCTTGATTGTACAATTTACACTTTAATTCCTGATGAAAAGTTTGAACAACGTTTGATTGATTTAGGAATTGATAAAGATGGTAAAAATGGTAAAGTAGCAACTGCAAGCATTTCGTCTCTAACTAATCTAAGTTTAAATAGTAGTGGAGTTTCAGATTTAACTGGAATCGAAGATTTTATTGCTCTGGAAAGAATTGATGCTGAAAGCAATCAATTAAAAACCTTAAACTTTGCTAAAAACACGAAATTAAAAACTGTGGTTATTAGGAATAACCAATTGACAAGTTTAAACTTAGATAATTGTTTAGCTTTAGAATACCTATATTGTGATAATAATCAATTAACAACATTAAATACTTCAAATAAAACAAGTTTGAAATATTTTGATGGAGGTAAAAATAAATTTACAACATTAGATTTCTCAAATAGTAATGTTCTGACTCATATTTATTGTACGGATTCAGAATTAAATACTTTACTACTTCCTAACAATCAGAATAATGTTTTGCAAACTTTGTGGTGCCAGCGTAATAAAATACAGGCTTTAGATGTTTCAAAAAACCTATTGCTAAGCCAATTATCATGTGCAGTAAACGGATTACAGGAGTTAAACACATCTAATAATACAGCCTTGACATCTTTGTCATGCTCAGAAAATAAATTAAAAAATTTAGACATTTCTAACAATAAATTATTAACTCTATTTAGCTGCGACAGAAATAGCTTAGAAAGTCTAAACTTAAAAAACGGAAAAAATTCTTTACTTAATAAGACAAATTTAAGTTTCATTTACAATCCAAATCTATCTTGCATTCTAGTTGACGATGCTGATTATTCTAATGCTAACTGGTCAACGTTAAAAGACATCTATGCAACATATACAACCGATTGTAGTCTTATTAAATTCACTTTAATTCCAGATGCAGAATTTGAGAAAGCTTTAATTACTGCTGGAATTGATAACATAAAAGACGGTAAAGTTTTAACCTCTAGTATTGCAAAGGTAAAAACACTTGATTATCAATCAAACAACACTATTACTGATTTAACTGGTATTGAAGATTTTGCAGTTTTAGAGTCATTAGGAACACCTAGAAGTATAACGAAATTAGATTTAAGTAAAAATATTACTTTAAAAACTCTAAAATGTACTGGTACAAACTTGACTACAATAAATTTAACAAGTAATAAAAACTTAATAAATTTAGACTGCAGCGGTAGTAAAATTACGACTCTAGATCTTAGTGCAAATTTAGCTCTTGAAAGCTTAAATGTTAACAGCACTCAATTATCGACTGTAGACATTCAAAATAATACAAAATTAATTTCGCTAAATGTTGGTTTCAATCAGAACTTCAAAACTATTGATGTTAGCAAAAATATAAACTTAACAACCTTAATTACTTATTCAACAAGTATAGAATCTCTAGATGTTTCTACAAATACAAAACTAACTAGTATAAGCGCTCACTACAGTAAACTTACAAAATTAGACATTTCAAATAATCCTTTATTAACAAGTTTAACTTGCCAGGACAATGCATTAAAAAGTTTGAATTTAAAAAATGGTAAAAACACATTATTTAGTACGAATTTAAACTTTAAAAACAATCCAAACCTGACTTGTATTGAAGTCGATAACGTTTCTTACTCGGATACAAACTGGACAAATTATAAAGATGTTAAGGCTACGTTCAATGTTGACTGTACAGTTTACACTTTAATTCCAGATGCTGCTTTTGAAGATAAATTAATTGCATTGAAAATTGATAATGATGGAAAAAATGGAAAAGTAGCTACTTTAAGTATTGCTTCTGTTACTTTATTAGATGTTTCGGGAAGCTCAATTAAAGATCTTACAGGAATTCAGGATTTTACATCTTTAAAAATCTTAAACTGTAGTACAAACCTTTTGACTACTTTGACACCAGCAAGTAATTTGTCATTAACAGAATTAAACTGCTCTTATAATTTAATAACTGCAATTGATGTCAGCAAAAACAAGGCATTGACGGCATTAAATGTTTCAAACAATAATTTAAATTCTTTGAACGTAAAAAATGGTTTCAATGTAAATATGGATTGGTTTAGTGTGAATTTCACAAAAAACCCTTCTCTATCTTGTATTCAAGTTGACAACGCTAAATATTCTAACGATAACTGGAATGGAAAATTAGACAAAACTTCTTTCTTTACAGAAAATTGCGGCAGTTATACTTTGATTCCGGATTCAAATTTTGAAGATAAATTAATTGCATTGAAAATTGATATTGACGGAAAAAATGGTAAAGTTCTAACTTCTACTATTTCTACGGTAAAAGATTTAAATGTTCAATTGAGCGATATTAAAGACTTAACAGGAATTCAAGACTTTACTTCTCTTGAGTTTTTAAATTGCCAGTTCAATCTTTTAACTTCTTTGAATGTATCTAAAAATTCAAAATTAATTGAATTATACACACACGGAAATGATTTGACAGCTTTAGATCTATCAGCAAATACAGCTCTTACGACTTTGCAAGCCAACAAAAATAAAATTACGGCTTTAGATTTATCTAAAAATAGCAAATTGGTTTATGTGAATGTGATGGAAAATGCATTGAAAACATTAAATCTAAAAAATGGAAATAATGTAAATTTCACGGGTGCATTGTTGACTAAAAATACTGCTTTAACTTGTATTTCGGTTGATAATCCTTCTTTTGCAACTTCAAGTGGTGTGTTCTTTAAAGACGCAGCAGCTTCTTACTCTGCAACTTGTACTTTAGGAATTGAAGATTCTGTTTTCAGTAAAGCAACAGTATACCCGAACCCAACAAAAGGTGAGGTTAACATTAACAACGTTACTTTAGAAAAAGCAACCGTTTATAACTCGTTAGGACAATTAGTAAAAACTTTTGTTTTCAACAATGGTGATACTAGCAACACTATAAATTTATCTGGCTTGCCAAGAGGAGTTTATTATGTATACTTAATCAACGGAGATGCTGCTTCTGCGAAAAAAATAATTGTTGAATAGTTAGAATTTAATTTGTTGAAAAGCCCATTTTCATTGTTTGAAAATGGGCTTTTTTTTGCTTTCACATTTCCATTCAATCATCATTTCATGTGTTAAAAAAATGGAATCACAATAGATAAACTTCAACTCAAAAGAAGATCTGATTGTAGATAATCTAGTTATATAAACTTCTAAGATTACTTGTAAACCATCTTTACATTCTATTTGTGAATGAACCAATTTGAAAATGATAATGTGAATGAAATTGAAAAACATGAGAACAAAAAAAAGGCTGTCATTTCTGACAGCCCTTTCTTCAAATTGTAATTAAAAAAGTATGATTAGTTGTTACCGCACAATGCACTATAATCGTCAAACATTTTGATATAAGTTTCTTTATTTTCAAAATCGTAAGCTCCTTTTTCGATGTTCTCGATCATTTTAGGACAATCAGAGAAATATTCTTTTAATGCTTTTCTTCTTCCCAAGAAAACTGGAGGAAGGAAAAATTCATCTTGAATAGACTTTTTCAAAGTGTAAGCATCTTGAGGGAAAAACTCGTGGTATAAAGAAAGTTTTCCTCCTTTTTTAACCTCTTCAAACATTGAGTATCTTTTTGAACTTGTTTCTGGTGCATCGCCAAAAGAAACCATAGCAACACCTCTACCCGTTTTTCCTACAATGTACATTCTTCCTTCTTCGTCTTTGATATTGATAACTTTTTTCAAGTTAGTTCTTTCAGGTTTTTTCTGTCCTTCAATGTAAATGTAAACACTACTTTTTTCTGAACCAATACCATCAATCATAGATCTTAAACCAGATACAGTTTGCTCTGTTCTTAAATCTACTAACTCCGGATAATCGCTGATCACTCTAACTCTACCTTTCCAAACTTTATTGTCAGTATCTAAAACTTCACCATTAAATTCTGCATATCTAAAAGCAGATTCTGCTTTTTTGTATGATGCTAAAACTGGCTCTTGTGGAATCGCTTCAATAGTAAAAGTTTTCTCTGTTAGTTTTTTATATTTATCAATATCTTCAACCAAACCAGTCATGTATGGAAAATCTGTTCTTAAACCTAAAAAGCTTTTTTCATTTTCTTTTACTGCAGGTAAATATTTAGTAGCTTCTTCAACATTTCCTAAAAGAATATTTGTAGCCGCTAAGTTGTAATTTGCACTGAATCTGATTTTTTTAGCCAAATCTTCATCGTCTTTATCTTGAAAATTCACATACTCTAACCAGTATTTTTGTGCTTCTCCAAATAAATCTTTCCAGTTTTCTCTGTCAACATCTACCAAAGTTGGCAATACTTGAACCGATTGATTGAACTCATCTACATTAAAAGTAGATTTTGATTTTTTCTTCTTTTCAAGATCAGAATATTTCAATTTTTCAATTTTTGGTCCGTACAAGTAGAAACCTTCAAATTCTTGAATCATGCTGTAGAAATTGTCAGTCAAGATTTTATAAGTTAAGTTCTCATAAGTCTCAGACGGGTTTGTAACATACATACAAACTTTAGGAGTCGTGTATCTTTTGTAGATTACTTTTCCTGTTTTGTCTGTAATTTCCAAATTTGATTCTAAACCAATATAATAAGCTGGCGCTTTTTGGTAAGTAGTTTGTAAATACTCTTCATCGTTTACAAGTTCAAAACGAGTCAAATTGTATTTTACTTTAAAATCTCCTTCTTTTTGTTTTTTCAAACCTGAAATTGAAAAAGCCTGATAGAATTTTTCTGCCGAAAAAGGAGCTTTTTTAATGTTCATACTTTTTTCTAAACCTGGCGAAAGATCTAAAATCATTTCGTAAGATTTGTAATTTCCGTACTGCGGATTAGTCGGAGCAACTGGTCCGCGCAAATTTAGTCTGTTTGTAATTGCTTCCGTTTTTCCAGTAGCCCAAGCAGTCATTTGACCACTAGCATTCTGGCTAATACCTGCAAGCATTAGTAATACAACAACTTGTGTAATTTTTTTCATATAATTTATTTAAGGGCTGGGTTATGCGTGGTATTTGTTTTTGCAGCTTTAAAGCTTGCAATTAATTTATTTGCTTTTTCGATCATCGCTTTTCCGTCGCTTTTATCGTAATCGTTAGCAATTAATTTTTCAGATTCAGCAATTGCTTTTTCTGGCTGGTCTAACATTAAATAAATAACTGCTAAATTATAGTAAGCAGAATATCTCATTTTACGAGAAGGTTTGTTGTCTTCTGTATATTTTGTTTTTAAAGAATCAAAATATTCAATTAATGGTTGCATGTTAGATTTCAAATCATCAATTGGCTCATCAGCTTTCATTCCAGCAAATAATGCTTTTACTGCTTGAATTGCTTCGATTTGCGTTTTTCCTTCTTCATTTTTAGCATCTAAAATCCAAAGAATTTCGTTATCGCTTTTTGGTTTGAAACCGTAAGTGGTATTTATGTTATATGATAAAGTGTTTAAAGAATTATCTGCAAATTCTCTTAACATTTTATCACGGTAAGCCGTTTTATTGATATTAAAATCTTTCACAGCAGATTGACTATCTGCAAATTCTTTAGTTTTAAATTCTAATTCTCCATTAAAACCAATGTTGAAACCTTCTTTTGCTGCAGATGAATCTTTTTTAACAACAGCATTTTTTAAGAATCTGTTTGTTGCCACTGCTGCTTGTTTCGCTTTTTCTTCTTCAACTTGTTTATCGGTAGCTTGTGTCGGAGTAACTGGTCCTTTTATTTTTGCGTAACCTCTTGTAGTATATTTAGATACTACAGCATAAAAGTCTTTTCTACTGATAACTCTTCCGTCTTTGTCTTTTTGCTCTTCAGTTCTCATAACTGTTGATGCACCTTTGTCAACAAAGTCTTCTAAGTTGAATTCAATATCTACGGTACCGTTTTCTTCAACTTTTTTCCATCCGATTACATTAATTTTTTCATTAATGCTTGATGGACTTGCATAAACTTGTAACGCACCTCCTAATTTTACCTTCGAAGAGTAGGTCCTTTTTTCAAAAGGAACATGTTCTTTTGGAAGAATTTGGTAGTTTACACCAAAATAAAAACGATCCAAATCTACCTTTTGTGCTCTTGCGCAAAAAACAGACAGGAATAAGACAAAAATTGTAATTTTTTTCATAGGTTATTTACGATTAAATTTGTAGTGCAAACGTATTCAAAATATTCCTAAAAAACAACTTTAAAGCCTTGTAAAATAAAGAAAATTGAATTAATTTTTGATCTTATTAAAGCGAACAGCGTCAACTAATTATAAAATATTTTTTAATAAAATTTTACGAAATAATTAACCTTAAAAAACTCACTTTAAAGGTTGTTTAAAATCAGTTTTTTCATATAAAAAAGCGTGTTTTTAAATCGAGTAGAAATGGGATTTTTGAACGTAAAAAATTCGCTCTAAAAAGTCCAAATTAATAGAACTAAACTATCTTTTTCTTGTCCTTAAATTAATTTATTATTAAAAAAACATCAATTTTTAACATATAAAAACCTACTTTTTTATTTTGTTTTATTTATTTTTGCAAAATAATTCTTACTTTAAATTACCTGTCTAATAATAAAAAAGCAAAATATTTCATGAAAATAAAACTACTTTTATTATACTTATTTACAAATTTTTCTATTTACGCGCAGTATACTGCAATTCCTGATATTAATTTTGAATACAAGCTAATTAGTTTGGGCATTGATTCAGGTACTCCAGACGGAAGAGTACTAACAGCAAATGTAACTTCTGTAAATTCCTTAGATCTTGAGAATAGACTTATTTATGATTTGACGGGGATTGAAGATTTTACATCGCTGACTTATTTATCTTGTAGAAAAAATAAATTAACAAAAATAGAACTTTCACAAAATACAAAATTAACTACCTTAGATATAAGTGATAATCAATTAACTGAATTGGATATCAGCAAAAATATTCTATTAAAAGATCTAAATTTCCAAGTAAATAAAATCTCTAATTTAGATCTGACTAACAATACAAAATTATTATACCTAAACGGTAGCTCAAATCAATTAAAATCTTTAGATATATCTAAAAACAAACTCTTAAAAGAATTAACAGTTACTCGAAACGCATTAGCAAACTTAAGCCTTGAAGACAATATTGCTTTGACAAAATTATATTGTGGAGAGAATTGTTTAACCAGTTTAAATGTGTCAAACAATACACTTTTGACCAATTTATTTTGCTATTCTAATGAAATTAATAGTTTGGATATTTCTAAAAACATTGAATTAATTTTCTTAAACCTATCTGATAATAAGATCACTACTTTAAACACTCATAAAAACCTTTATTTGAAGAATTTAGAATGCGATAAGAATCAATTAGATAGCCTGGATATTTCATCGAATAGTATGCTCACTTATCTGAGATGTGCTAATAATAAATTAGTAAATCTAAATTTGAAAAATGGAAATAACCTAAATCTTAATTACCAAGATTTTAAGCAAAACCCATACTTAACTTGTATACAGGTTGACGATATGAGTTATGCTAATAAAAACTGGACTTCATACAAAGATTCAAACGCAAGTTTCAGTACTGACTGTACCGCTTATACTTTAATTCCAGATGTAAATTTTGAGAAAAAACTGATTTCCCTTGGCATAGACAAAGATGGCGAAAATGGCAAAGTCTTGACTTCAAATATTGTATCTGTTACTTTCTTAAGTCTTGCTAATAGCTCTATTTCTGATATCACAGGAATTGAACATTTCCTGTCTTTGACTAATCTCGATTGCTCTGGAAACCAAATCACCTCTCTAGACGTTTCCAAAAATGTTAATTTAATAAACTTGAATTGTAGTCAAAATGAAATAACCTCTCTTAATTTATCAAAGAATTTAGCATTAAAAGATTTATCTTGTCAAAACAATCAATTGACTTCGATTGATATTTCTAAAAATTTAGCGTTGATTTCATTTTCTGTATACTCCAATAAATTGACGATTTTAGATGTCTCATCTCTTTTAAACTTAACTAAATTATATTGTAACGATAATCTTCTAACAAGCTTAGATGTTGCAAAAAATACTTCTTTAAACTCTCTAATTTGCTCTAACAATTTATTGACTACACTAAAAGTAGAAAATAATACTGAACTAACTTTATTGTACTGTTATAATAATTTATTAGTTGATTTGGATCTTTCTAGAAATACCAAACTGAAAAATATATTATGTTCTACTAACAAACTCCAAAGTTTAAATTTGAAGAATGGGAAAAATACTTTGATATCTTCGCTTGATTTATCAAACAATCCAGCTTTAAAATGCATACTTGTAGATGATGTAGATTATGCTTACACTAAATGGGAAAATGCAAAAAATGTAATAGCAACTTACACTACTGATTGTGATGCCACTACAGCAATTCCTGACCTAAATTTTGAAAATAAATTAATTAGTTTAGGGTTAGATTCCGGAATTCCTGATGGGAAAGTATTAACGATCAACATTGCTCCAGTTAAAAGTATAGATGTAAAAGAATCTGCTATTAAAGACTTAACAGGAATTGAAGCATTTAGAGAATTAGTAAACTTAACTGTAGACAATAATCCATTGCTGTCATTAAATCTTTCTTCAAACACAAAGCTACTTGCATTAGGAGCTCAAGAATGCAAGTTAAAAAATATCGATCTTACAGCAAATACTTTGTTAAATTATATAGCCCTTACCAGGAACGAATTAACAACACTAGATCTTTCTTTGAACACAAAATTGACTAGTTTTCATGCATCTGGAAATAATTTAAAAAATATTAATCTTAGCGCAAATGCTTTATTACAACATTTGTCCCTTTCTGAAAACGAATTAACAACTTTAGATCTTTCTTCAAATAAAAAATTGATCGGGTTATTTGCTTCTAAAAATAAATTAAAAGACATAGATCTAAAAGCACAAACTTTATTGCAATATTTAATAATTGATAAAAACGAGATAGCAACATTGGACTTTTATTTAGATGCGAGATTATATTGGTTAGATGTTAGCAATAATAAATTGACTTCATTAAATATAAAAAATGGAAAAAACACTCTGTTTACCAATGTACTATTCTCAGACAATCCAGAATTAAAATGTATTCAAGTAGACGATGAAGATTATTCAAATACAAATTGGACAGATAAAAAAGATACATCAGCAGTTTATTCAACAAATTGTTCCACTTTAGGTGTTGAAGATTCTGTTTTCGATAAAGCCTTGGTTTATCCAAATCCGACTAAAGGCGAGGTTCATATCAACAACATTGTTTTAGAAAAAGCAACCGTTTACAATACGTTAGGACAATTAGTAAAATCGTTCACTATCAGCAATGGCGAAAGCAGTAACACCATAAATTTATCTGGTTTACCAAGAGGCGTTTATTATGTGTATTTGATAAATGGCGATGCCGCTTCTGCAAAAAAAATAATCCTAGAATAAACCATACAATTTAGTTCAATTAAAAAATCCCATTTTCAATATTTGAAATGGGATTTTTTATGCTTAATTTTTTCTGTTTAAAAAATATCTTCGCAAGTAAAAACATCCTTTAATCGAACGCCTTTTTCAGTATGTTCAACTGTTATGATTTGATTGTGAGCATCGTGTTCTAAAAATAAATAATGATTATTATCCGCAGCTAAATTCAAAAATTTTGATTTCTCAGGCATTGTCAAAAGCGGACGCGTATCGTAACCCATTACATACGGAAGCGGAATATGTCCGGCTGTTGCCAATAAATCGGCACAAAAAACAATGGTTTTATCTTGGTATTTTATGTACGGAATCATTTGTTTTTCGGTATGACCGTCAACGTAATAAATGTCAAAATTTAATTCCTTTGAAAATCCAAAATCAATTTCTGGTCTTTCAATAAAACTCAATTGTCCGCTTTCTTGCATTGGCAAAAGATTTTCAGAAAGAAAAGAAGCTTTTTCTCTAGGATTTGGTTTTGTCGCCCATTCCCAATGATTTTCGTTTGTCCAAAATTTGGCATTTTTAAAAGCCGGTTCATAACCTGTTTTATCCGAATTCCATTGCACACTTCCTCCGCAATGATCAAAATGAAGATGAGTCATAAAAACATCTGTAATATCATCTCGATTAAAGCCATATTTTGCCAAAGATTTATCTATGGAATGAGATCCCCAAAGCGAGTAATAACCAAAAAACTTTTCCGATTGTTTGTCGCCCATTCCGGTGTCAATTAAAATAAGACGATTTCCATCTTCTATTAATAAACAACGTGCGGCAATATCGATTAAATTATTAGCATCGGCGGGATTCGTTTTATTCCAAATTGTTTTGGGCACAACGCCAAACATGGCACCTCCGTCTAATTTAAAATTTCCTGATTCTATTGGATAAAGTTTCATGTATACTATATTAATTTCAAAATCTAATGCAATTTAATGGTTTAGGTTTTATTTACTACGCTTATTTGCGTATTTTAGGAGAGTTTAATTATTTTTAATATTGTCTGATAAGAATAAGCAAAATGAAGAAAAGAATTGGCATTGTAGAAGACAACCGCGATTTACGGGAAGCATTAGCGATGATGATTCAGTTTACGGAACAATTTGAACTTGCAGGAACTTTTGAAAATGCTGAAACTGCGATAGAAGTGGTTCCTTCTCTGGCAATAGATGCTTTACTTATGGATGTGAACCTGCCCGGATATAGCGGGTATGAATGTGTTTCAATTTTAAAAGCTAAGAAACCTAATCTGTTGTTTATAATGTGTACTTCTTATGAAGACGATGAAATCATTTTTAAAAGTTTAAAAGCAGGAGCCAGTGGATACATTTTAAAAACCGAAGGACCAACAAAAATTATTGAGGCGCTGAATGATTTATTTGATGGCGGAAGTCCGATGAGCAGCAGTATTGCCAGAAAAGTTGTAACCAGTTTCTCCAAATATGAAGCTGCTAATGAAAGTATATTGCTGTTAACACCCCGCGAAAATGAAATCTTAGAATTATTAGCTATGGGGAAAATGAATAAGGAAGTCGCAGACAATCTTCAGATCAGCGGAGGAACAGTTAGGAAACATATTCAGCACATTTACGAAAAACTGCAGGTAAATACCCGGGTTGAAGCCGTTAATATGTATTTGAAACGATAATTTAAAAAAGGGAAATGAAATTATATTACTTCTTATTTTTTTTGTTTTCGGCTTTTTTTGTTTTTTCCCAGAAAACAATTCCGGACAAAGAAGAAGCATTTGGCAAATGTAAAATAGGTAGTTGTAAAGTAGCCCGTTCAATAGCTATTGCTGAAAAACATTTGGAACTTGACAGAATTGAAGATGCTCAAAAATGGCTGGATTATTCTAAAAAAAAGCTCCTGAAATGTCCCAATGATACACAGCAATATTTTATAAACAGTCTACAGTCAGAACTTTTTTATTACTCAGGATTGTTTCAATTTGGTTTACATGAGGCTCAAAAAGCAATTAAATTAGCAACATTCACCAGGGACAGTTTACATCTTTCTAACGCTTTTCTTTTGGAAGGGATTAACTGGTACGAAATGGGTAAAATACCCAAAGCTGAAAAATCTTTTCACAAAGCAAAAAAATATTTCCCTGTCACCTATCATATAAATTATAAAAGATATCAGATTAATAAAGAGTATATCTATAATAATATTGCCCAGTTAAAAATTAAAATCCAACAGTTAGATTCTGCTCATTTTTACAACAAACAAGCCTATAATTTTGCTAAAAAGCTGAAAAATATAAGATGTGTTGCCAATGTAGAACGGACTTTTGGAGAATTATTTTTGAAGAAAAACCGACAAGACTCTGCTGAATTTTATTTCAAAAAAAGCATCATAACTTCATTAAACGGAGCTATTTATGACACTGCTTTGTTAGGTTATGGAAATTTAATAGAATCTGGCTCTGGAAACCCCAAAACAGATCATTATTATTTCGAAAAAGGCCAGGAAATAATAAACCGCCACAATGTAAATGCTTCTTTTCAAAAACTTTTTTACGAACAGTCATTCAATAAATTTCAATCTGTTAACAATCCAATTTTATTGCTTTCCATTCAGGAGAAGTTATTGAGAATTGAAAAAAATATAAATAAAAACGGAAATTTTTATACTCAGAATATTACAGACCAATACATTAATAGCGAAAAAAAACTACTCTTATCTAAAATTAATCAATTAGACAAAGAAAAAAACATAAAAATCCTGCAGCTCCTTGCCACGATTTTTTTCGGATTAATTTTAATGCTCATCATTGTTATAATCAGAAGAAAAAACAGATTACAGAAGAAAATCTTAGACCAGAAAAATGAAATCAGTAAAGACCTTCACGACGATATTGGAAGTGAATTAAGCAGTATTTTAATCAACGCTAATTTATTAAAAAATTACGATCCTAACGAAAAGCAGAAAATCCTGATCGATAAAATAAGTAATACCAGTTCTGAAATCTCGCAACGTCTCAATGCTTTTATCTGGTCTTTGAATGCTGATAATAATAATGTTCAGAATTTTACCGAATATGTAAAACAGTATGCCTATAAATTCTTTGACGGAACGGAAATTAAGTTGCTTTTTTCGGATGATATTGATGCTATTTCGAACCGAATCCTAAACGGAAATTCAAGAAAAAATTTGTTTTTTTCTATTAAAGAAGCTTTAAATAATACTGTCAAACATGCAGATGCCACTAAAGTAATTATTACAATTTCTTCAATTGATAAGAAAGGGGTTCTCATTACAATTAAAGACAATGGCAAAGGAATTCAGGAAGAAAATAAATTTGGAAACGGATTAATAAATATTAAAAAAAGAATTGCCCACTTAAAAGGCAATGTAAAAATACAGTCGGATAATGGATTAAAAATCAGTATCGAAATTTATTTTTAATAATCATCAAAAGAATAAAAAAATTAGTACGCCATTGAGCGTATTTTTTTTATTCCGAACAAACACATCTCTTAAAAAATTTAAGTTATTTAACTTTTACCCTCCTTTTTTGATAAAATACAACACTATCCATACTCCTAATTACGTATTGTAAGACATTTCATTTTAATTCAATTTTACATCATTAATATAACCGTTTGATTTAAAAACAATTAAAAAAAATAATCATGAAAGGAGCTCTACTCATAAAAATATTTTTATTCTTAGTTACCGGAGTGATATATGCCCAATCCGGAGAGATCGACAAGACTTTTAATCCTGTTATTGGTGCAGGAGCTGATGGAACCGTAAAATGTATCATAGAACAAACAGATGGAAAAATCATAATTGCAGGCGAATTTAAAAGCTATGATTATAAGTCAAAAAACCGTATCGCAAGACTGAATGCTGACGGAACTACAGACAACTCTTTTAATGTAGGAACCGGAGCCAATGCCGCAATTAATACCGCAGCATTGCAGGCGGATGGTAAAATTGTAGTTACCGGAGGGTTTACTTCTTATAATGGTATTGCTAAAAATCGTATTGCCAGGATTAATGCTGACGGAACTCTCGATACCACTTTTGAACCAGGATCGGGTTTTAATTCTTATAATTCAATTGCCGTTCAGACAGACGGAAAAATTTTGATTGGAGGGTATTTTACAACCTATAATGGTGTGGCAAGAAAGCATATCGCAAGATTAAACTCAGACGGAACACTTGACACATCGTTTGGCACTGCAGTTGGCCTTGACAGTACCGTTAAAGAAATAGTACTACAACCCGATGGTAAAATTTTAATTATAGGTGATTTTTTGGCTTTTGATGGAATTTCCAGAAAAAACATAGCACGGCTGAATGCTGACGGAACACTGGATACTACCTTTAATCCTGGAAATGGGGCTAACGGAATCGAAACGATCGCCGTACAGGCAGATGGAAAAATCTTAATAGGAGGGTATTTTTCAACTTATAATTTTGCTTCAAGTAGCTGTTTTGCCAGACTTAATAGTGATGGAACACTTGATTCTACTTTTAACCTTGGAACTGGATTCGATGGTTCGGTTAGAAAAATTATACCACAATCTAACGGAAAAATGGTAATAGCAGGATCATTCACATCTTATAATGGTACAGCGAAAAACAGTTTAGCAAAACTAAATTCAGACGGAACACTGGACACCACTCTTGATTCTGGCACAGGTGCAAATGAAAGTATTTATGCCATAACTGTAAAAACTGATGGTAAAATCTTAACCGGTGGAAACTTTACTTCTTTTAATACTACTTTAATAGGCAGACTTACCCAACTGAATACTGACGGAACTATTGATACTAATTTCTTAAACCCGGGAGGATTTGGAAGCGGATCAAATCAGTCAATTAGCCGTATGGCATTACAACAAGATGGGAAAATTTTAATTACAGGGGAATTTTTCAGTTCTTATAATGGTATTGCAACAAAAAGACTAGCTCGCCTAAATGCTGATGGAACGCTTGATACCGCTTTTAATACGGGAACAGGACCCAGTAGTTCTGTTTATGCAATTACAACACAACCCGATGGGAAAATTTTAATCGGAGGAAGATTTGGCAATTACAATGGTGTTTCAAGAAATGGCATAGCCCGCTTAAACTCCGATGGAACGCTTGACACTACTTTCAATATAGGAACAGGAGTAAACAACAGTATTTATTCAATAGCGGTACAAACCGACGGAAAAATTTTGATTTCCGGATTATTTACCTCTTACAACGGCGTTACAAGAAACAAGTTTGCCCAACTTAATAGTGATGGTACTTTGGATACCGCTTTTGATCCAGGAACAGGACCCGATAGCGTTATTTATTCCATAGTTACACAGACTGATGGAAAAATCATAATTGCAGGAAATTTTAAAAACTATAAAGGAATACCCAAACAGTGTATTACTCGACTTAATAGTGACGGAACATTTGACTCATCATTTAATCTCGGAATTTCAATAGACTGGAATGTTGATGTAGTTAAAATACAGCCGGATGGAAAATTGTTGATATCAGGAACATTTATTGGTTTCACAGGTGCAAATAGTCCTCCGCCAGGACTGGCACGCCTTAATGCAGATGGATCATTAGACCCTAGTTTTGTAGCTCAACAACTCTTATTTGTCAATACTGGAACAAATCCTTACACGAACCCTTCGTCAATAGCAATACAATCCGATGGGAAAATTATAATAGGAGGAACTATTACATCTTATGGAGGTACGCCAATTTTAAATATTGCCCGACTCAATACAGACGGAACACACGATACTACATTTGTTGCAGGAACGGGAATAGCCAATAATCAGGGAATCAGCAGCAGCGTTGACAATATTATCATTCTGCCAGACGGTAAAATTTTAATTTCCGGTGTTTTTATTTTATACAATGGCATTACAGTCGGTCGCGTGGCCAGAATACTATCAGGAACAACAACGCTCGATGTCCCAGAATCTTATAAAAGTAGTTTTGTCATTTATCCAAATCCGGCAAGCAGCAAAATTAATTTTTCTCAGGAACTTACAGAAATTGCTGTTTACGATATGATGGGAAAGAAAAGAAACATTCCTCATACATCTAATTCAGCAGATATAAGCGCATTACCCAATGGAATTTATATTCTAAAAGGACTTGAAAATAACAAAACAATCGTAAAGAAAATAATTAAGAAGTAACACAAATATTTATAGTTTACTTTTTTTACTTTCTTGTACTAAAGATGAAAATGATAAAGAAGCAACTTCAAATTTACTGAAATCCCATTCCCTTTTACTAAAAATTTATTTTTAAAAAATTATTCTAATGTGATCGATGTATTGCCCACTATTTCCTGCTTATCAAAGTAATTCACAAAATAGGTTCCTTTCTTAAATTGATTTTCATCTCCATTTAAGATTCCGTAGACATTTACAGACTTACCTTGAAAATCTGTTGCAACTATAAAACTATAAACCAAAGCTTTATCATTTCCGAATTCGATCAATTTATCATCGCCCAAAACAGTATTTTTCTGATCTAAAACTTGAACGTAGTAAATTCTTTTTCCTGTTTTTGCAACTGCATTTCCATTAATAGTGAAACTGATTTTGAGCTTGTTTGTATTTTTTGCTTTTGTAGTTTCTAATTCTTTACCAGAACTTTTTTCACGAAGTGCAATTACTTTAAAATTGCTTAAAGAAAGTTTTGAAGCATCTTTTAAAGTCGATTCTAATTTCTTTTGTTTAGAAACCAAAGTATCATTTTCTGTTTTCTGCTGATACATGACAACGTTCTGATTTTCAATTTCAGTTAGAAGATTTTTATTCTGAAATTTCAGTTTTTTAATTTCTGAAACTTTACTATCTAAAGAATTTTTCAAATCAAAAAGTTGATTTCTATAAATTTTAATCTGTTCTGCCGTAGGGTTTTGAGAGGCTTTTATAAGAAGCATTAAATTTTCGACATTTTTTCTTTCTAACTCCAATTCTCGAGACAAAGTACTTTTTTCTTGAATCGCAATATCGTACGCTTCTTTTAATGTATTTAAAGAATCTAAAATGTTTACTTGCTCACTTAATTCTCGATTTACAACTGGATTTTTTTTAGCAACAACTTCATTTTTAACTTCATTTTCATTGGTTGCAGATTCATTGCTAAAAACTACAACTGCAGCTCCTACTCCTAAAACAAAAACGATCGCTAAGAAAGGTTTTAACCACTTAATTTTATTTTGTTTTTTCATAATTACTCACAATTTCTTGCAAAAATACCAATTATTAACAAATCAGAACCCGTATAAATACTTGTTTTTTAACATTTAAAATCGATAATTGCAAAAAAATTAAAAATAATTAGTGATTTTAACATTTTGAAAGTCTTAATTGGCTTCAATTTTATCAAAATAAGTATTATCTATTTTAACATTTGTTATAATAATGTGAACCGTTATGGAAAAAGGTTTTTAAGTCGTATCTTTGCAGACAATTTCTATTTAACATTGAAAATTAGCGTTTTAAATCTGTACTAAATTCATTACAGAAGAAAAATGCTCTTTAAAAACAAACATCTAAGAACAATGATAAAAGTTTCAGATACTGCCAAAAAGAAAATCATCGACTTGATGACTGATGATGGTTTTGATGCTGCTAGCGACTACGTGAGAGTAGGCGTAAAAAGCGGTGGATGCTCTGGTTTGTCTTATGATTTAAAATTTGACAAAACCAAAGGAGAAGACGACAAAATATTCGTTGACAACGACATACAAATTGCAGTTGAAAAAAAATCATTCCTTTATTTAGCCGGAACAATTCTTGAATTTTCAGGCGGATTAAACGGAAAAGGATTTGTTTTCAATAATCCAAACGCAAGCAGAACTTGCGGATGCGGAGAATCATTCTCTTTATAGTCAAAATACAGAAAGTCAAAAAACATTAAGGCTTTTTGACTTTCAGATTTAGACTTTAAACCTAAGACAACATCAAAATATAATGAGCAAATACACAGAAGACGATTTAAAAATCGAACTCGAAACTAAAGAATACGAATACGGATTTTATACTAATATAGAATCTGAGACGTTTCCTATTGGCTTAAACGAAGACATCGTAAGAGCTATTTCTCTTAAAAAAGAAGAACCAGAATGGATGACCGAATGGCGCATCGAGGCTTTCCGTGCTTGGAAAGAAATGATTGAGCCAGAATGGGCAAACGTACATTACGAAAAACCAGATTTTCAGGCTATTTCATACTATTCGGCTCCAAAACAAGTAGATCCTAACAAAACTTTGGACGATGTAGATCCAGAACTTTTAGAGATGTACAAAAAATTGGGGATTTCTGTAGATGAGCAAAAAATGATGAACAATGTCGCTATGGATATTGTTGTCGATTCTGTTTCGGTAGCAACGACCTTCAAGAAAACTTTGGCTGAAAAAGGAATTATTTTCTGTCCAATTTCTGAAGCGATAAAAGAACATCCGGAATTAGTAAAAAAATATTTAGGAACTGTTGTACCTCAAAAAGACAACTTCTACGCAGCGTTAAACTCAGCGGTTTTCTCTGACGGAAGTTTCTGTTATATTCCAAAAGGCGTTCGTTGCCCAATGGAACTTTCAACGTATTTCAGAATTAATCAAGCAGGAACTGGACAATTCGAAAGAACTCTAGTTATTGCTGATGCCGGAAGTTACGTTTCTTACCTTGAAGGATGTACAGCTCCAAGTCGTGATGAAAATCAATTGCACGCTGCTGTAGTTGAATTGATCGCTCTTGACGATGCTGAAATTAAATATTCTACTGTTCAAAACTGGTTTCCTGGAAACAAAGAAGGAAAAGGTGGAGTTTACAACTTCGTAACTAAAAGAGGTTTATGCGAAACAAACGCTAAAATTTCTTGGACACAGGTTGAAACAGGTTCTGCTGTAACTTGGAAATATCCTTCTTGTGTACTTAAAGGAGATAATTCGGTTGGAGAATTTTATTCAATTGCTGTTACCAATAATTACCAACAAGCTGATACGGGAACTAAAATGATCCATTTAGGAAAAAATACTAAATCGACTATTATTTCTAAAGGTATTTCGGCTGGAAAATCTCAAAACAGTTACCGTGGTTTAGTGCAGATTTCGCCAAGAGCGGAGAACGCAAGAAACTTTTCACAATGTGATTCGCTTTTAATGGGTAACAATTGTGGAGCACATACTTTCCCTTATATCGAAAGTAAAAATCCATCAGCAAAAATTGAGCACGAAGCAACTACAAGTAAAATTGGAGAAGATCAGGTTTTTTATTGCAACCAAAGAGGTATCCCAACTGAAAAAGCGATTGCCTTAATTGTAAACGGTTTCAGTAAAGATGTATTGAACAAACTTCCGATGGAATTTGCTGTTGAAGCTCAAAAATTATTAGAGATTTCTTTAGAAGGTTCTGTAGGATAATTTGAAGATGGAAAGTAAAAAAGTAATCATTTTAGGTTCATCAAGAAAAAACGGAAACACAACAAAAATTGTAGACGAAATTTCTAAAGAACATGGAATAGAGGTAATAAATCTAAGTGATTTTAATATTTCTTATTACGATTACGAAAGCAAAAACAGAGAAGATGATTTTTTTCCTTTAATAAAAGGAATAATCGAAAATTACGACACTTTAATTTTTGCAACGCCTGTATATTGGTATAATATGAGCGGAATTTTGAAGGTTTTCTTTGATCGATTTTCAGATTTAATCCGAATTGAAAAAGAAACCGGAAGAAAACTTAGAGGAAAGAAAATTGGCGTGATATCAAATTCACACGATAATGAAATCGAAGAAAGTTTTTACATTCCGTTTAAAAAAACCGCCGATTATTTAGGCATGGAATATTTAGGACACGCGCATTTTAATGCTAATGTTCTAAACCAACAAACAAAAATAGAATTGACATTTATATAAAATAAAAAACAATGTTATCAATAAAAAACCTTCACGCCGCGATTGGTGATAAAGAAATTCTTAAAGGAATTAATATAGAAGTTAAAGCTGGAGAAGTTCACGCTATCATGGGACCAAACGGTTCTGGAAAAAGTACACTTTCTGCTGTTATTGCAGGAAACGAAAACTATGAAGTTACAGACGGAGAAGTTATTCTTGACGGAGAAGATCTTGCTGATTTAGCTCCAGAAGAAAGAGCACACAAAGGTGTTTTTCTTTCGTTTCAATATCCTGTAGAAATCCCTGGAGTTAGTGTTACTAACTTTATGAAAACTGCAATCAACGAAACTCGTAAAGCAAACGGACAAGAAGAAATGCCGGCAAACGAAATGTTGAAAGTAATTCGTGAGAAATCGGAATTATTAGAAATTGACCGTAAATTTTTATCTCGTTCTTTAAATGAAGGTTTTTCTGGAGGAGAGAAAAAAAGAAACGAAATTTTTCAAATGGCAATGTTAGAGCCAAAATTAGCTATTCTTGATGAAACCGATTCTGGTCTTGATATCGACGCTTTAAGAATTGTTGCTAATGGAGTTAACAAATTAAAAAGCGATAAAAACGCTATTATCGTTATCACACACTACCAACGTTTGTTAGATTATATCGTTCCTGATTTCGTTCACGTTCTTTACAACGGAAGAATTGTAAAATCTGGAGGAAAAGAGCTAGCATACGAATTAGAAGAAAAAGGATACGACTGGATCAAGGCAGAAAACTAGTTTACAGTTACAGTTTACAGTTTGCAAAAACTCATAACTCATAACTCATAACTTACAACTAAAGAAATGGATTTAAAAGAAAAATTAGTATCGTCTTTTATGGCTTTTGAAGAGCGTGTCGATGTACATTCAGATTTACATGACATACGCACAAATGCTTTAAAAAACTTCGAAAATAAAGGTTTCCCAACCAAAAAAGAAGAAGCTTGGAAATATACATCGCTAAATGCCATCTTAAAAAATGACTTTACGGTTTTTCCAAAAGAAGAAAATGCAATCGAATTTAATCAGGTAAAAAAATACTTTTTACACGAAATTGATACATACAAATTAGTATTTATCGATGGTGTTTTCAGTTCGCATTTATCTTCTACAACGCACGACGGAATCGATGTTTGCTTGATGTCATCGGCATTGACCAAACCAAAATATAAAATGGTTATTGATACTTATTTCAATCAAATTGCAAGTAAAGATGATAGTTTGACTTCATTGAATACTGCTTTTGCAATGGAAGGTGCTTTTATCAATATTCCGAAGAAAAAAGTGGCTGATAAACCAATTGAGATTATGTATTTCTCAACTGGAAACGAAGCAGCTTTGATGGTTCAGCCAAGAAATTTGGTTATTGTGGGTGAAAATTCACATGTTCAAATTATCGAGCGTCACCAAAGTTTGAATGAGAATCCTGTTTTAACAAACTCTGTTACAGAGATTTTTGCTCAAAAACGTGCGATTGTTGATTATTACAAAATTCAAAACGACAATAGCGAAGCAAACTTAGTTGACAACACTTACGTTTCCCAACAACAGGAAAGTCACGCTTATGTACACACTTTTTCGTTTGGTGGAAATTTAACTCGTAACAACTTGAACTTTTATCATTTTGGTGAAAGATTAACAAGTACGTTAAACGGAATTTCTATTTTGAATGATAAACAGCACGTTGACCATTATACTTTGGTAAACCACGCAACGCCAAATTGCGAAAGTTTCCAAGATTATAAAGGAATTTTCTCTGATCGCTCAACAGGAGTTTTCAACGGAAAAGTTTTGGTAGAAAAAGAAGCTCAAAAAACAAATGCTTTCCAAAAAAGCAATAATATTTTATTGAGCGACAAAGCAACGATCAACGCAAAACCACAATTAGAGATTTTTGCTGATGACGTAAAATGTTCTCACGGTTGTACAGTTGGACAATTGGATGAAACAGCAATGTTCTATATGCAGTCTCGTGGTATTCCTCAAAAAGAAGCAAAAGCTTTATTGATGTACGCATTCTCAAATGCCGTTATCGAAAGCATCAAAATACCAGAATTAAAACAAAGAATTACTAAAATCATTGCCATGAAATTAGGCGTGAATTTAGGATTTGATTTGTAGATTTTCTTAACCGCAAAGAGCGCTAAGATTTACGCAAGGTTCGCAAAGTTTTTATATAAGCTTTGCGAACTTTGCGCTTTTATACCTTGCGTTCTTTGCGGTTAAGTCTACTTCCCAATAGAAGCAATAACTTCCTTCAGAAACCCATTAAAATCAAATCCGGGTTCTTCTTCCCTTACTCCCATTCTCACAATTACCATATCCAAAGATGGAATAATCGCCACCATTTGACCTTGGTAACCACTACAATAAAACATATCGCGAGGAACATCTGGAAATTTTCCTCCGGCGTTTAACCAAAATTGTGCTCCATATTTTCCTTCAGAAGTATTCGTTGGCGTTGCCGTATATTTTACCCAGCTTTCATCCAAAATTTGTTCACCTTTCCAGTTTCCTTTATGAAGATATAACAATCCAAATTTTGACCAATCTCTTGGCGTTGCCCATCCGTAAGACGAACCTACGAAAGTTCCGGACATATCTTGTTCAACAATCATGGAGTTCATTCCGATTTTGTCGATTACAGCGCTGTACCAAAAATCAAGGTATTCTTGCTGTGTTTTGAATTGTCTTCTTAAAATCAAAGACAATAAATTGGTTGTTCCCGATGAATAATTCCAATGCGTGTTTGGTTTAAATTGAGCTGGTTTATCCAATTGTACTTTTCCCATATCTTCGGCTTGAAAAAGCATTTTTGTAGCATCGCAAATCGTACTGTAGTTTTCTTCCCATTCTAAACCAGAATTCATATGGAGCAAATCATTAATCGTAATAATTTTACGTTCGTCATTTTGCCATTCTTTGATTGGAGCAGGTTTATAAATATCAATTTTTCCTTGTTTCGCCAAAACTCCAAAAGCAGAACTTGTGATACTTTTTGTCATTGACCAACCTAAAATTTTACTGTCTTTATTAAAACCTGTATCGTATTTTTCGGCAATTAATTTGTCTTTATACAAAACCACAACAGCGCGCGTTCTTTTAATTCTTCCTCCAGTTTTATCAAAAGCATCATCGACAGCTTTTTTTAATTTTGAATAATCCACATTTGAAAACGAAGTATCTTTTGGTTCATTATTTCCGTAAGGAAAAGGAAGATTATTTTCTAGTTTTGTTCTCTTTGGAAGCAAATACGGTTTTGAAACATCAAAACCATCATTAATCAAAGTTGCGCCTAAACCTTCACGATAAATTGCTTTTCGTTCCTTTAAACCATAAACATTTGAAATGGCAAATTTTCCAGCATCATCGATTGAATTTTTAGCTAAATCTACCAAATTGATATCATTGTCAGTTTTCTGAATTAAATCTAAAGAGCGATTATCAATAAAATGTCCAGATGCGACACTTTTGGCCGAAAAACCAGAAATTAAATCAAGCTTTGGATAGGTTGTAAATCCGAAATACAAAAAAGCGACAACTACTAGAAGCAAAAGTACTTTAAGAAATTTTTTCATGATGATTTAGATATTTTTAATGCAATATAAATAATTTATGTTCACGATTTTAGAACTCTAATTACAAATCTGATTCGGATAATTCAGAAAACAGAATCTATTTTTACAGAATCAGCATTTACGGCTTGTAACAATGGCATCATAAAAGGAAATTATAGAATTGGTGTATAAACAAATTTAGTTTTAGTACTTTTGTAAATAGATTTTTTCTAAATAAGACATGCTAGATATTCAAAAAATAAGAGCTGATTTCCCGATACTTTCACAAACTGTAAACGGAAAGCCATTAGTATATTTCGACAACGGAGCTACTTCGCAAAAACCACAAATTGTAATTGATGCTGAAGTAAAATATTATCAGGAAATTAATGCCAATATTCATCGTGGCGTTCACACTTTAAGCCAGTTAGCTACTGATGCTTATGAAATTTCTCGTGGAAAAGTAAAAGACCACATCAACGCAAAACATGCTCATGAAGTGCTTTTTACTTCGGGAACCACGCACGGAATCAACTTGGTAACAAACGGTTTTGCTTCAATTTTAAAACCGGGTGATGAAGTAATTGTTTCTTCATTGGAGCATCATAGTAATATTGTGCCTTGGCAAATGTTATGCGAAAAAACGGGAGCAACTTTAAAAGTAATTCCAATCAATGAAAACGGAGAATTGATTTTGGAAGAATTTGATAAACTTCTTTCAGAAAAAACAAAAGTTGTTACTGTAAATCATATTTCAAATGCATTGGGGATCATTAACCCAATTAAATATATTATTGATAAAGCGCATGCTGTTGGTGCTGCAGTTTTAATTGACGGCGCGCAGGCGGTTCCGCATTTAAAACCAAATGTTCAGAAATTAGATTGTGATTTTTATGCTTTTTCAGGTCATAAAATGTGCGGTCCAACCGGAACGGGAATTTTGTACGGAAAAGAAGAATGGCTGAATAAACTTCCTCCTTATCAAGGCGGTGGTGAAATGATTAAAGAAGTTACTTTCGAAAAAACAACTTACGCAGATCTTCCTCATAAATTTGAAGCTGGAACGCCAAATATTGCTGGCGGAATTGTTTTAGGAACTGCAATTGATTATTTAAATAATATCGGTTTCGAGAATATTCAACAATACGAACACGAACTTTTAGAATATGCGACAAATCTTTTATCTGAAATTGAAGGTTTAAGAATCTACGGAACCGGAAAAAATAAAGCTTCTGTAATTTCGTTTAATATTGATGGAATTCACCCTTATGATATTGGTTCAATTATTGACAAATTAGGAATTGCGGTGAGAACCGGACATCATTGTGCACAACCGATCATGAATTTTTTCTGTATTCCGGGAACGATTCGTGCTTCATTTTCTTTCTATAATACAAAAGAAGAAATCGATGCAATGGTTGATGCAGTGAAAAAAGCACAAACTATGTTAAGCTAAAAAATAAAATATATGCGAATACTATCATTATTGCTTTTAACTCTTTTTATTGCATCAGGCTGTTGCAGTCAAAAAAAGGTAGACATGACATCAACTCAAATAGAATATTCTGCTCATTCAAGAGGTTATTATAAAACTATAGTTGCTCAAGACAAAGCTGTTTTGGTAACTGTATCGCGTAATGCAGAACCAGTGAAAATTACTATTGATGAGGCAAAATGGAACGAGATTGTTGCTGCTTATTCAAAAGTCAATTTAGAAAATCTTTCTTCTCTAAAAGCGCCAACTGACAAACGTACTTATGATGGCGCAGCAATAGGAAATTTAAAAATAACTAAAAATGGTAAAACCTATGAAACGCAGGGTTTCGACAATGGTTTTCCTCCAAAAGAAATCGAAAAACTAGTAAATTTATTAGTTGATTTTGTGACAGAATAATTATGACAATAAAAGAAATACAAAACGAAATAATAGACGAATTTTCAATGTTCGACGACTGGATGCAGCGTTATGAATACATTATCGAATTAGGAAAAAGTCTTCCGTTAATTAAAGAAGAATACAAAACCGATGATAATTTAATTAAAGGTTGTCAGTCTAAAGTTTGGCTTCAAGGTGAACAAACAGATGATAAAATTGTTTTCACAGCAGACAGCGACGCTATTTTGACAAAAGGAATCATTGCGATTTTAATTCGTGCTTTCTCCAATCAAAAAGCATCAGATATAATAAATGCTGACACTGAATTTATAGACGAAATCGGATTAAAAGAACATTTATCTGCAACACGTGCAAACGGTTTGGTATCAATGATAAAAAACATCAAAATGTACGCTTTGGCTTTTGATGCTAAAAACAAAAATTAAAAATTTTAAACCATTAAGGCATTAAGTTCATAAAGCACTAAGCTTAATTTTCTTAGTAGTTACAAGAGAATTAAGCATGCTACAAAACTTAATTTTCTTAATATCTTAATGGTAAAAACAAAAAAAATGGAACAAGAAATAGACACAAACGAATTAGGAGAATCAATCGTAAGAATTTTAAAAGGAATTTACGACCCTGAGATACCTGTAGATATTTATGAATTAGGATTAATTTACGACGTAATGGTAAACACAGATTACGAAGTAAAAATCTTAATGACATTGACTTCGCCAAACTGCCCTGTTGCAGAAAGTCTTCCAAGAGAAGTAGAAGAAAAAGTAAAAACAATCGAACACATTAAAGATGTTGAAGTAGAAATTACTTTCGATCCGCCTTGGAGTAAAGATTTAATGAGCGAAGAAGCAAAATTAGAATTAGGAATGCTTTAATATTTAGTTTCAGGTTTAAAGTTTCAAGTTATGGGTAACGTGAAACTTGAAACTTTAAACTTAAAACCATTTTTCATATGGAAGAAATCATCAATAAAGTTGCCAATAGTGCTTTAGAAGTTTTTGATTTAGAGGATTATTATCCGAAAGGAATGCGTGTGCAGATTGACATTTCGCAATGGCTTTTGGAAGGATTTTTATTGAAAGAAAAAGACTTTAGAGAGCATCTTAAAAATCACGATTGGTCGCAATATCAAGATCAATATGTGGCGGTTAATTGTAGCACCGACGCTATTGTTCCAGCTTGGGCTTTAATTTTAGTTAGCGTTCATTTAGCTCCTTTTGCCAAAAAAGTAGTAAACGGAACCATCGAAGATTTAGATGCAAGTCTTTACGAAGAAATATTAAGCAAAATCGATTATTCTGTTTATCAAGGCAAACCTATAATTGTAAAAGGCTGTTCTAAAAAACCAGTTCCAATGCGCGCTTATATTTTAGCAACAACTTATTTACAACCATTTGCCAGAAGTATTATGTATGGCGAAGCTTGTTCTGCGGTACCTTTATACAAAGAATCTAAGAAATAACCTGCATTAACAACTCTTCAACCTTTATCTTTTCATTGGTTTTTAGTATATTTGATTACACACTTAAACTAAATACCATGAGAAAGATCCTCTTATTACTCTTCGTTTTAGCAAATCTTACTTTCACTCAAGCCCAAAATACTGAAAAAGAACTAGCTCAAAATACCGAAAAAGCCGTAAAAAAACTCAATGACACCATTGAAGAAGAAGGCTGGAAAGCAAAAGGAATTGTATCGCTTTTATTAAATCAATCGAGTTTTAACAACTGGATTGCTGGTGGAGAGGACAGTTTCTCTGGAACACTCGGAATCAATTACGATTTTAATTATAAAAAAGACGATGTAACTTGGGACAATAAAATTTTAGCTTCTTACGGTTTATTGCAAACCAAAAATACCGATTTTGGCAAAAAAACAGACGACCGTTTAGAGTTTAACTCCATTCTTGGTAAAAGAGCTTTTGGCGATTGGTATTATTCTTTCTTTCTGAATTTTAGAACTCAATTTACAACAGGTTATATTTATGGTCAAGATCCCAACGGCAAAGAAATCAGAACAGAACAAACTAAATTTATGTCACCTGGATATCTTACAACAGGTCCTGGTATTTACTGGTCGAAAGATGAAAATTTAAAAATAAACTTTGCGCCTTTAACTTCAAAATTCACTTTTGTAGACAACGCTTATACAAGTGGAATTGATAGATTTACGGGTTTGCCTTATGTAGATGGCGATTATTTTGGAGTTGACGAAGGCAAAACGATGCGTTACGAACTTGGTTTCTATGCATCTGTTTATTATAAACTGGCAATTATGACCAACGTAACGGCAGAAAACACATTAAATCTTTATTCAAATTATTTAGAAGATCCACAAAATGTAGACATTAATTACTCGCTGAATATTGTAATGAAAATCAACAAATTCTTATCTGCAAATTTAGCTTTCCAAGCTATTTATGACGATAACGCTTTCAAAGGTCTTCAAACCAGAGAAGTATTTGGTTTAGGAGTTAACTTCGGTTTCTAAAAACAAATTCAGATTTACAAAAATAAATAAGTCCCGCAATATTCTATAAAATTGAAATATTGCGGGACTTAAAATATTAGATTATTTCGTTGATGGATTATGAGTCGATTTAATATTTAATAAATTAAACTTGCTCTGAAGTTTTTTACCCATTTCAACCAATTTTTCTCCATCTTCTTTTTTAAAGCCATTTTTTATTAATGCTTCTCCTTCTACGATTGTTTTTTCTGGCTGATCTAGATACAGATAAATTTTAGCTAGATTATAATAAGCAGAATATCTGATTGTTTTATGAGTTTTGCTTGATCCTGAATATTTTCCTTTTAAAGATTCTAGATATTTTATTGAAGGCTCTAAATCACTTTCTAAATTCGTAATCGCTACATCAGGTTTCATTTCAGAAAGTTTTTTAACCGTTTGATCAATTGCTGTTTTGTAAGCGTCTCCTTCTTCCTTTGAAACTAATATTAAAAGTTCTTCATTTAGATTAATTGCCGCAATACCAAACTTCTCATTCAATTTATTTTTGACTTGATTAAGAGAATTTTGAACATATTCTGATAATCTATTACTAAAATTTGCCTTTTCGTTTATTCTATTTTCATTCTGCAAATAAGCCAAATCACGATTTTCTACAGAACTATACGGAATTGTTTTAGAAAAACTAATTGTTTCTTTTATCGCTGGCACTGTCGAATTTGCCGAATAATATTTAATTTGAGCATTTCCGATTCCAGAATAATTAGAAACAATAGTAAAGACTTCGTACGCTGTATCTACGGTTTCAAATCTGTTCTTTTTTGTTACGCTTTTCTTTTGTACATCATCATTCTTCTTCTGAAAATCTAATAATTCTATGTCAACATTTACCACTGCAGAATCAGATACTCTTTTCCAACCGTCTAATTTAACATAATCAGCCAAGGTTTTTGTGGCTTTAAAATCTTGAATAGTACCTCCAGTTTTAACTTTTACATTATAAGTTCGAAGCTCAACCGGAACAAATATGCTAGGAAGATCTTGATAATTAACGTAAAATTCAACAGGAACTAATTCTATTTTTTGAGCATAGCTTGCACTGGAAAAAAGAACAAAAAGAAAAAATACTTTTCTCATAATTTCAAAAGATTAATAAATATATCAATGCTAAATATAATGATTATTTAAAAACCCTAATAAGATTATTCTTCTTCTTTCTCAATTGCATCTTTATAATCTGGATATAAAAATTTATTGTAAGGAAAACGTGTGATATGAATTTGTCGAACCGCCTCGTAAACCGTTTCTCTAAATTCTTCAAAATTTTCTTTATTTCTAGCCGAGATAAATAATGCATTACCTTCTCCAACATCACTCATCCAAGTTTGTTTCCATTCGTCAAGCGAATAATGTTTACGAGTTCTTTCGGTAATCAAATCATCTTCGTCAATTGTCAAATGTTTATAAGCATCGATTTTATTAAAAACCATAATCGTTGGCTTATCATTACTTTTAATTTCCAGCAACGTTTTATTTACAGACTCGATATGATCTTCAAAATCAGGATGAGAAATATCTACAACATGCAATAATAAATCTGCTTCGCGAACCTCATCCAGTGTACTTTTAAAAGAATCTACCAATTGTGTTGGTAATTTTCGAATAAATCCAACGGTATCTGAAAGTAAGAAAGGAAGATTTTTGATAACCACTTTTCGAACCGTTGTGTCTAAAGTTGCGAACAATTTATTTTCTACAAAAACATCACTTTTCCCGACAGCGTTCATCAAAGTCGATTTTCCAACATTGGTATAACCAACCAAAGCCACACGAACCATTGCCCCGCGATTGCTTCGCTGAATACTCATTTGCTTGTCGATTGTTTTGATTTTATCTTTCAATAATGAAATTCTATCACGAACGATACGTCTATCGGTTTCGATTTCCGTTTCTCCAGGTCCACGCATACCGATACCTCCTTTTTGACGTTCAAGGTGCGTCCATAAACCAGAAAGTCTTGGCAATAAATAAATACATTGTGCCAATTCTACCTGCGTTCTCGCATATGAAGTTTCTGCTCTTTGTGCAAAAATGTCCAAAATCAAATTGGTTCTGTCTAGAATTTTACAATCAATAATTCTAGAAATATTTTTTTGCTGAGAAGGCGTTAATTCATCATCAAAAATTACTGTAGATATTTTGTTCTCTTTTACATAGAGATTGATTTCGTCAATTTTTCCCGTTCCGACAAAAGTTTTCGGATTTGGGCGTTCCATTTTTTGCGAAAAGCGTTTTATTACTTCACCTCCAGCGGTAAAAGTCAAAAACTCCAATTCGTCTAAATATTCATTTAGCTTTTCTTCACTTTGATTTTGAGTAACGATTCCAACAATTACCGTTCTCTCAAAATTTATAACTTCTTTTTCTAACATAGTCTTGAATAAGGTGCAAATTTAATCATTTGTCAGCTACAATCAATTACACAATTTCTTTTTTAAATTTATATCTAAATCTTCATTAAAACAAAAATGGAACTCCGCCAAGTTACCTCAACAAAATTCCACCTCTGAATGGTCTTATTATAAAAAACTTTTATTCGTAAATAAATGTTTTCTCCGTTTTTACAATTCCGTTTTCTTCAATCTGAGAACAAGAAATCGGAAAATTTAATTTATTGTATTTGTACTTTCTGCTCACCGCAACTAATGCAGTAGAAGACGGACTGAAATTCATTTCGTTATTATAAGAAATCGATTCAAACGGAAATTCTTCTTCATGATACGAAATCATCGGAACAATTACTTTATAATTATCTCCAAAAAGGCTTTGAACAATTAATTGATCAACCGATTTTTTATCATCATAAGTATAGGTTTTAGAGATTTTATCTCCAACTAAACCTTTATGTTTTGATACATTATCATTTACATAAACATATTCTAATTTTCCAATAATGGCTTTATTTCTGTCTCGTGAAGTACGTCTTACAATAATTCCGTTTTCAACCAGATATTCAATATCGTCTACTAAATTTTGATGATTGGTGCTCTTTTTTGTAGTTACTTTTACCCTTGCTCCATCATAAAGAAACGAAACTACTTTTGTAATGTAATTTGGCCCTTCTTGATATTTTTTTACAAACTTCGAAATGTTGTTATCAGCATCATAAGTGTAGTTTACAACTTCTTTCCAGTCACTTCCCACTTTATCTTTTACCGTCATGTCTAATAAACCATTTTTGTTGTAAAAGAAATGCTGTACTACATCTGAAGTTGTTATGGTTTCAATTTTCCCTTCTTTAAAAACTAATGTTTTATTGACAATTTCGCCGTCTTTAGAATTTTGGTAATTTGTCTTTACAATATTGATTTGCTTAAGTCTAACTGGCGCGTCCTGACTGTGTATTACGCATGGAAAAACCATCATTATGATGGCAAGAAAGTAGGTTTTCATGTGATATTTGTATTGATTTGGGACGACCAAAATACAAAATTCAAATAGATTTCAGGAATTTGAAATACAAAAACTACAAACTTTTCAATAATATCATAAAAACCAGCAGATTAATTTACGTTTTAAGAATTGCAACTTACTTTTCTCCAAATATCTTAATATCATCAACCATAAAAGCACCATTAATTGTTTTGTCTTTTCCTGAACCTATATATTTAAATGCAATATTTATATTTCCAGAATAAGCCGAAAGATCAATTCCACCTGAACTTATAAACTCGCGTGCTGGAGTTGAAAGATTTGGAACTTTTGCTTCAAGCTTTGTCCATTTTGCTTTGGCAACACTTGAGCCGTCAAAATTTGTTGAAACATAAATTTCCAAAGTATTTAACGGAGAATCTAGTTTTAAATCGTGTTGTGCACTTCTAAAAGAAAGAACGGCATTTTTGTAACCTGTTAGATTAATTTTAGGAGAGACCAACCAAGCAACATTTTCGGCAGCAGTTGTGCTTGTGGTATTAAATTCTGCATAACCATTTCCAGCGTAAACCATACTTTTCCATAATTTAGATGCTTTTTCCACTATGTTGCTCCAACCCGGAAGAGCAAAATTCACATTGTTTTTAATCGACTGAAAATCTTCTGCAAAAAACGGAGTATTTCTTTTTCCATTCATTTCAATATCATTTTCACAACGAACCATCAATTGGTAATCTGTTCCGAATTTTGTTAAAATTCCTCGCACTTTTCCGCTTCCTTCAGGCACAAAATGATCTGCAAATTTTGCATAAGCACTAGTTCTAAAAATAATTTGATTTCCTGTTTTATCACGTAAATTCCAATTTGTAGATCCTCCAACATTATTTGATTCTTCAAAATAATGACGCCCCAAAGCCGATTCTGTAAACTCAACATCATTCAACTCAATTAAAGTATTCAGTTTACTATCATTTAGCGCTTCTTCGATAGAAAGTGATTCAACTAATAAATCTTCATCGATTATCGTACATGAAGCATTTAATACATTTTTATATTCATTTTGAGAAATTCTCCCAATTGTCGGATCACCCGCATTGCTCACATATAAACTTCCAATCCTTAATCCGCCATAATACACATCTGTAAATTGGTTTTTAAGTTTAACAAATACTTTATTGCCAACGCGATAATCAATGTAAGTATTAGACGCATCAATAGGAACACTAAAACCAATTGCAGGATTTTTTTCAGTCTTTTTTGTTTGCAATAAAATCGCTTTAAAAAAATTACCGCCTTCATCGCTTGAAACCACATAAGCTTCAATAATATCATCATACAAATATTGTTTTGCTGTATTTCCAGAAAGTTCATAAACTTTTTCGACCGTTTTATTTACCGTAAAATTGGGTTGTGTGCATGCCAATTTTGGAGTTTCAACTTCGGTATTGCAACTGCAAATGATTAATAATGATAATCCAAAAAATGAATTTAAAAATATGTTTTTCATAACAACTAAATTTGATTTATAAACCAATTGTGAGATTTAAGAAATAAGTTCTTCCGTAACCGTAATAATATTTTGGACCAAATGATGGTGTTCCGCTATAAACATCTTGATTTAGCGCTCTGTAATTTGCATTTCTTGCTTGTTCGAATCCGCCAGTTTTATATATCGAATTGAAAACATTATTTACACTGGCAAAAAGACCGATATATTTTTTACGAATCCGCCAAGATTTTCCTCCGCTTATGTTTAATAATGAAACTGGATCAAATTTTTCTTGTTTTAATAATTGATTTCCTCTTTCAGAAGTTGCTTCAGGAAAAGGAAAATTATTTGCTGGATTAATGTAGAATTGTGAAGTTCTAGAAATAGGCGAAACATCAATATAGCTTTCAGCCAAATAATTAATATTTGCTGCAATCCACCAAAACTTGGGATCGCGATATTCTAATCCGAATGAGTAAGCTTGTTGTGGAGTTCCTGGCTGTTTGTAATTTTTAAGATAAGCCGAGCCAAAATCAAAAGTTGTCTGCATTCCATCCTTTGCTAAATTTGCATCATTTGTAATAGATACATTTGGATTACTGCTGTAAATGTATTTTCCATAAGCAGCGCATAAAGTGGATTTTAGTGTTGATGAAATTTGATATTCAAAACTCAATTCTGCACCTGTATTTTTCTTATCTAAATGAGTTAAAGTCTGACTCACAAATGCATCTGTAGCATCGTAACCTGCTCCATTGTCAAAAATTCCTTCGGCATAAAAAAAATAAGTTTTTGAGGTATTTTTTATTAATGAATAATAAGCTGTTAAACGCAATTTCAGTTTTGGAGAACGATACATATAATTGGCGTCGGCAGAACTTATATTTTCACTTTCAATTCCGTTAACTATCGAATTATTTAATCTCGAATTTGAAAATGTATTCCGAAGCGAAGGCGCTCTTGTCAAATGTGCTGCGTTAAAAAACAAGAGTTGCTTTCCTGAAATTTTATACGTGAATCCGCCTTTGAAACCAAAATTCTCGAAATCTACTTTTTCACTTTTTCCTAAAGAAGTCGTTGGATAAAGTCCGTTTTGGTATAGACCTTCTCGCTGATAATCTGACATCGAATAAGATTGTGCCAAATAAAATTCGGTTTTGTTGTAAGCAAATTTAAATTGTGTAAAAACGTCTAAAGTATTCGCCAGCAAGTTGTAATTATAGCCATAAACATCTCCTTTTCTAACTTGACGATTCGGATGCTGTAAATCTGATTGCGAAAGATTTCCTTTGTAGAAAGTATCAATATCTTCAAAATATGAACCGCCCAAAAGATCTAATAAATATTGAAAATTATGCGATTTCAATTTCTTAAAAGTAAATCCTCCGTCAAAAGAAATGTTTGGCGTAATCTGCGTATTTAAATTTGAATTTACTGCAAAAATTCTATCGTCAGTTCTGTCTTCATACAATACATAATGACTTTGCGAAGCTTCAAAACCATTTGTTCCAGGCTTCTGATTTGCCAAATACATCGCATTCCAATCTATTTGCGGATTTGCTAAAAGTGCCATTTTATTTTTTTCTGCATTTTCATAATCTGGCGTAAATTCTCCTGAAAACTCTCCGTGATCTTTCGCGTAAAGCGAACTAAAATAACTTGGTATTTTTTTATAATAAACAGGATCTGGACTATCGGCATTTTGGTAATCGATAGTACTGTTTCCAACTTTTCCAAATTGATACATTATGCCTGAATTCAGATTTGTTTTTTCATCAATTTTAAAATAATGATTCAACATCAATAAAGGTTCTTCTACATTTTTTACTCTTGCATTTCGCTTTTCACCACTCTGAAATCCCCAATACGAGTTGTATTTTTCACCCATTAAATTGGTTACTTCACTTGTATTGGCAGCATTTTTTCCTCGCGAATTTGGCGTGTAAAATCCAGTAAAATTTAGCGAATGTTTATTGCTTAATTTCTTTTCTACACTAAGAAAAAAAGAATCTGCATTGAAATTTGTTCCTTCAAAATAACCTTCATCCGCATAGCGTTTTCCTGCTGAAACGACATACGCCCAACCAGCCAAGTTCATTCCTGAAGCATAAGTTCCGATTCCGCGCCACGTGTATGTTGTATTACTTCCTGAAAAAGTAAGCGAAGTTCCTTTTCTATATAAAGAAGCTCGAGTAAAGATTTGCTGCGTTCCTAAAATTCCTCCGAAAGTATAATTGGAAGCTGCTGTTCCGATTGAAAATTCCTGATTGCGAAGTACATTATTTAATCCGCCCCAATTGTTCCATTGCGGTCTGCCGTCGTAGATTTTATTCATCGTCATTCCGTTGAGCATCATCGTTCCGTTTTCGCTGTCTAAACCACGAACACGAAATCTTGCTTGTCCCCAATTGAATGCTGATGCTTGCATAAAAGCATCTTTGGAAGATTGTAGAAGTCCAGAAGTCATTTCTGATGAACTATTATCCTCCGAGAAATCGCTGTCTGATAAAGTAATTAATGCCGCTGGCACTTCATCTGAATAGGTATCTTCTAATTGTAATATTCCGAGATTGATATTCTGTCCAGAATTAGCCGAAAATTTTAAAAGAAAGTCTTTGTAACCTTGGCTTCTGAGCAAAAGCAATTGCTCTTTTTTTGGAAATATATGAAGTTCAAATTTTCCTGATTTTGACGTAAGCTGCATAACAGCCGTGTTTTGTATCGTCACCACAACACTTTCAAGCGGATTTTGCGTTCTTGCATCGATAACAATTCCTGTAACTGTTATTTCTTGCTGTGCAGAAACAAAATTAGAAAAACAGAAAATAAAAAAGAATGCGTATTTTTTTACCATTAAAAATCCAATTTACTTTGAAAATTATTTTAGGAAATCAATCCTTAATTCAAAAGATAAAATTGGTTTTTGGAAAAAGAGCTTTTTAATACCAAAGCGGTATCATTTCAAATTCAAATATAAAAAAAATATTTAATTTTAAATAAATTCTTACAAATTTATTGCGTTTTTAATTAATTTAATGAAAATGTATTTCGATAAGAATTATGCTGTAGTTCTAATTTTTGAAACCATAAAAGCGATTAGAACTCCAAAAATTCCGATAAAGGCGAAAGAAAATTGCAATCCGAAACTTTGTGCAATATGTCCAATTACAGGAGGTCCCATTAAGAAACCAAGGAAACTTACACTCGAAACAATCGTTAAAGCTTCTCCAGCAGGAACAGTTGGGTTTTTCCCTGCAATACTATAAACAGTAGGAACGATAGTTGCAACGCCCAAACCGACGAACATAAATGCAATGGTACACGGAATAATATAAGGAAGAAAAACAGCAGTAAAAAGTCCAGCCGAAATCATAACTCCACTAATTTGCATAACGCGTTCGCGACCAAATTTATTGATTAATCCGTCGCCAAGAAATCTTCCGCTTGCCATCATAATCATAAAAGAAGTATATCCTAAAACAACCAAAGGCCCTGGCGCTTTTACGATATCTTTAAAATAAACACCGCTCCAGTCGAACATTACGCCTTCGCTCGCCATGCTGCAAAACCCAATAACGCCAAGCCAAAGCAAAGCTGAATCTGGTTTTACAAATAGTTTTTTTCCTTCTTCTTTGGCTTTCTTTTTTTCTTTGGCTCTAACTAAAAATTTGAAATTAAATGCTACCATCAATAAAACAATTCCGGCTACAATTATAAAATGATGCAACGGACTTAAGTTTAAAGTCAACATTCCTAAACCGACCAAAGCACCAGTAAATCCTGCAAAACTCCACATTCCGTGAAACGATGACATTATTGTTTTTTTGAATAAAAGCTCAGTGTAAACGCCTTGTGTGTTTACAGCAATATTAGCTAAGTTTCCAAATAATCCGAACAAAAATAATCCGAGAGATAATTGTAATGCTGTTGTGGCTAAACCTAAATTAATTAAACAGAAAACGTACATGATTAAAGAAAAAATCAAAATACGATGACTTCCAAATTTGGTAACCATTTTTCCAGAAAAAGGCATAATAATCAATTGCCCAACCGGAAGTGCAAAAAGTATAGAACCCAAATCGCCTTCGGTTAAATGCAAAGCGGTTTTAATATCTGGAATTCTGCTGGCCCAAGTGGCAAAACTTAAACCCATTCCGAAATAAAACATTCCAACGGCAAAACGAATTCGATTTAAATAAGAGGCTTTTGCTTCTCTAAATACTTTCTTGATTTTTCCTTTGGTCTGAAAAAGCGATAATGGATTAATGTTTATCAGCATATTTAATTTATTTTATGATATTTTCAAAAATACTAAAAACGTGCTTCAAAGCCTATAAAGTCTAATGTTATACACAATATACAACGTTATTGTTTATAAATTAAGAGGTTTTCAATTGATTTCTTCTTACTAAAATTACGATTTTTTCGAATTCATTGAGATTATAATTTGTCGCAAAATTTTTAAGCGCAAAAAAAAAGGAGCAATCTCAACTTTTGAGAAAACTCCATTTATTTATATTTCTTTGTTCCGTAGGAACATTTCGTCGGTAGAAAAATTATATCGTTGCCATGTTTTACGCTCCGTAGGAACGTTTGGTACATTTAGATTGTAAAAAATGCCGCGAAAAATCTAACGTTCCTACAGAACGTAAATGCGGCTGAACATTATCTTTTTTCTACCGACGAAACATTCCTATGGAATGATAATCCTACTTTATTATATATTTATCACTTTTTGCTGTGCATTACTTGCGATCGCAGCCTCTATAACCTGCATTACTTTTACGCCGTCTTGTGCCGTAACGGGTTCTTCTTTATGATTAGCAATCGAATCGTAAACGCCGTCGAAGAAACTGAAATAATTTCCTTGAAGTGTCGGAATTTTTTCTCTCACAACTTTACCGTCAATTTCGGTGTGCAGAAGTCCTTGTAAACTTTCATCTTCTGTGCCCCAAGATTCTAGGTTTGGTTTTTTACCCACTTTTAAATCGTCTTCCTGAACATCGCCGCGTGGTTTTAAAAAAGATCCTTTTTTACCGTGAATGGTATAGGCTGGATGCGCTTCTCTCACAAAAAATCCTGCTTTTAGTCTAACTCTGAAATTTGAATAAAACAAAGACAAATCGATCCAATCGTCTACAACAGAATTTTCTCTGGTTACTCGAATGTCTCCAAAAACGGCTTTTGGACAACCAAATAAACTAACGGCTTGATCAATAACATGAGGTCCTAAATCTTTTAAAACTCCTGCTCCGTCATTGGCTGTTTCTTTGTGCGCTTTTGGACTTAAAATCGGATTGTATCTGTCGAAATGAAATTCGGCTTCGACTAAATCTCCTAAAACGCCTTCATCGATAATTTTTTTAATGGTTTTGAAATCACTGTCCCATCTTCTGTTTTGAAAAACCGACAATTTCAAACCTTTTTCTTTTGCTATTGAAGCCAATTCTTTTGCCTCAGCAACTGTTGTGGTGAATGCTTTTTCTACAACGGCATGTTTTCCTGCCAAAAGCACTTTTTTTGCATATTCGTAATGAGTTCCAACGGGTGTATTTACGATTACCAAATCAACATCATCACTTAATAATTCGTCTATCGTTGCATAACTTTTTACGTATGGATAATCTTCTTGAATTAGTTTTTTACTTCTTTCCCAAGAACCTAAAAGTTCAAATCCTTCGTGAATATCTAAAAATGGAGCGTGAAAAACTTTTCCCGACATTCCGTATGATAATAGTGCTGTTTTTATTTTTTGCATGTTGTTGTGATTTTTTTGCCACAGATTAAATGGATTTTCACAGATTCTTTTTTAGTCGCCACTAATTAGTGGCAAAAAATATTCAAAAAAAAATCCTTTTAATCCTTAAAATCTGTGGCTAATAAAAATATTTAAAGTTTAGCTCTTTCGTATTGTTTTGGCCATTGAATATCGCTGTTTAATTCTCTAGCAAAATCTAAAGGCAAATTCGGGTTTCTTAAAGATTCTCTTGCGAATAAAATTAAATCAGCTTGATTTTTATTTAGAATATCTTCGGCTTGTTTGGCTTCGGTAATTAATCCGACAGCTCCAGTTGAAATATTGGCTTCTTGTTTTACTTTTTCTGCAAAAGGAACCTGATAACCTGGACCTAATGTTATTTTTTGATGTGAAACCAATCCGCCTGATGAAACGTCGATTAAATCTACTCCTTTTTCTTTTAATATTTTCGAAATCTGTACAGATTCTTCTGGATTCCAGCCATTTTCTGCCCAATCGGTTGCTGAAATTCTAACAAATAAAGGCAAATCTGCAGGCCATTCGGTTTGAACTGCCTCTAGAATTTCTAAGGTAAAACGAATTCGATTTTCAAAACTTCCCCCGTATTCGTCTGTTCTTACATTTGTTAACGGAGAAAGAAATTGGTGTAATAAATAACCATGAGCCGCATGAATTTCTAAAACCTGATATCCTGCTTCGACTACTCTTTTGGTTGCTGTTCTAAAATCTGAAATTACTTTTTGGATTCCGTTTTTGTCTAAAGCTTCTGGAAGAAACGGTTCATCATCATGATACGGAATCGCACTTGGCGCAACGGTTTGCCATCCGCCTTGAGCGAAATCTAATTTTTTATTTCCCTGCCAAGGAGAAGATACGCTTGCTTTTCGACCAGCATGCGCCAATTGAATTCCTGGAATTGAATTCTGAGAAATAATAAAGGCGTTGATTTGTTTTAGTTTTTCGATATGTTCGTCTTTCCAAATTCCTAAATCGGAAGGAGAAATTCTCGCTTCTGGAGAAACTGCAGTCGCTTCCTGAATGATTAATCCCGCGCCTCCGCTGGCACGGCTTCCTAAATGAACCAAATGCCAATCGTTTGCAAATCCGTCAACTGACGAATATTGACACATTGGAGAAATGACGATTCTATTTTTTAAAGTGATTTTTTTTATGTTGAAAGTTGAAAATAATTGTGAAGACATAATTGTAACTTTTAATGGTTTTTAACTCTCAATTGAAAATGAAAGTTGTTTAAAAAGTAAAGTTACGGCATCTTGTTAAAACGAGAAATTGAAATGTTTATTAATTAACAAACATTTAAATTAAAGTCTGTTTTTGGAACGTCAGCTAAAAAGGTTTTTCTCTATTTCTGAAAATTCATTTTTTTCAAATTCTGTAACTTTTTTATCTTTCAACAGAAAAATTTTATCGCAGTCTTTATAAAGAATTTCTAAAATATGTGAAGAAATTAAAACGATGCTGGTCTTGGAAAGTTCTCGAATATAATTCATTAATAAATAATTCGATTCTAAATCCAAGCCATTGAAAGGTTCGTCTAAAACATAGATTAGAAAGTCTTTTTGAAAAACGGCATTCAAATAAGTTTTCTTTTTCATTCCTGTTGAAAATTCACGAATTAACTGGTTTTCTGGAACTTCAAAAATCTCATTAAAAGCAAATGTTTTCAAATTTAATAAATGGGCATAAAAATCATAAAATTCATTTGCTGTTAGTTCCTCATAAATAGGCGGTTCAGTAGGAATCCAACCTGCATTTTGTAGCATTAGTTTTTCCTGATTTAGAAAACAACTCCCTTTATAGCTTTCAAGACTCAAAATGCATTTAAAAAGTGTTGTTTTTCCATGTCCGTTTTTACCAATCACGCCATAAATTCCAGGCTGATCGATATTGATTTTAATATTTTCTAATATTATTTTATCTCCGTATTTTTTTTGATCAATTTGAATCTTCAGCATATTTAATGGCGTTTAAGTTTTTAATTGCTTTTTTGTACATAAAAGGCATTATAATCAATGGGAGTCCAAAAAGGAAAATACTTGTTGCAATAAATAACACGAAAAAAATCTGTTGTATCAAGTTATTTCTAAAGCATAAATATTTCAAAATCACATTAGCTAATGGTGCAATAAACACAAATCCAATCCAAATAAATTCTTCCCATATTTGAAAAATACAGAGCATAATCGCAATTGGAATTGTAATGTAAAAGGTATTGCGAATTGTATTTTTTAATTGATACCACAAATACTTTTCTGCTGTAAAAGGGTTTTGTTTAATTTCCTCTATTCTCTCTCTTTCAAAAGAAGGCGTGCAAGCTATTAATGACAAAATCAGTAATACAAAATAAATCAGATTATGGTTTTTATATTCTGTGGCAATGTAAACCAAGATTGGTAACAACAGGAAGAGGTCAATTAGTTTGTATTTTCTAAAATTGATGTGCCAATAAACATTAAATAAATCAAATGGATATTTTAGTGTTTTGAAATTTGACTTTGGAAGGTTTATTAAAAAGACATTAAAAATCAATATACCTGCAATGAGCAAAAACTCTCCTTTAAATACTAAGACCAAATAAAAAGGCAAGGAATAAACAAAATATTCTAAGAACAATATCAATTTATAATTTTTTCTGAGCTTCAAGATTTCGATATCAGACCTTTGTAAATGATAGCCAACAACATCTAGAAAAAAAATTAAAACATAGTTTTGAAAATGCTGGTAATTTTTAAAAACTAAATATGCAGTAAACAAATAAAGCAGTACAATTAAAAGTACGGCAATATTATCTCCTTTAGAAACTAATTTTCTAAAACGAACAGTAAACAAATATTTTAAAATTGTAATCAATTTTTCATTAAATAATCTTTGTTTCCATATTTGTAACATAATTAGCCAATACGTTACTAATAAAATGAGCTTTATTTAAATTATTAAAACTAAGAGGAATTATTAACAAACATTTAAAAGCTTAAACACTATCTTGCACCACAAATTAAATTAGAAAACGCTACTTTTGTGCGTTAAATACGAATTAAAAATAAAAAATGGATATAGTTATCAAACTCTCTCAATTTCTATTGAGTTTATCTTTACTTATTATTCTTCATGAATTAGGGCATTTTATCCCTGCAAAATTGTTTAAAACAAGAGTCGAAAAATTTTATTTGTTTTTTGATGTTAAATATTCACTTTTCAAAAAGAAAATCGGAGAAACAGAATACGGTATCGGATGGCTTCCGCTTGGAGGTTATGTGAAAATTTCTGGAATGATCGATGAAAGTATGGACAAAGAGCAAATGGCTCTGCCTCCACAACCTTGGGAATTTCGTACTAAACCAGCTTGGCAGCGTTTAATTATTATGCTTGGCGGTGTGACGGTAAACTTTATCTTAGCTTTTATTATTTATATAGGAATGGCATTTGCCTATGGAGACACTTATATTGCAAACTCTGATTTAAAAGATGGTGTTGCAATTGAAAATCCCGTTATGATTAAAGCCGGTTTTAAAACTGGTGACAAAATTATTTCTATTGACGGAAAAACTGTAGAAAACTTTGACAGCGACATGAACATGAATGTTATTATGGCAAAAGAAGTTTTAATTGAAAGAAATGGACAACAGCAAACCATCAAAATGCCAACCGATTTTGTAGACCAACTTTCTAAAACAGAAAAAGGGCTTCTTATTGGTATACGTCGACCTTTTGCAATTGGACAAGTTGCTGAGGACTCTCCAAACCAGAATTTAAAACCAAAAGATTTGATTCTTTCGCTTAACGGACAAAAAATTAAATATTTTGATGAAGCAAAAACTATTTTAGATGCCAATAAAGGAAAACTAATTTCTGCTGTTGTTTTACGCGATTTAAAAGAAACTCCTATTGACTTAAGAGTTAATAATGAAGGTAAGCTTGGCGTTGTCGCTGGTGGTTTAGACATGAAATCATTAGAAAAACTAGGTTACTATAAAATAAGCACTAAAGAATATGGTTTCTTCGAATCTATTCCGGTTGGTCTTGAAAAAGGAAAAGATCAATTAGTAGGTTACGGAAAACAATTGAAAATGATTTTTAATCCAGAAACTAAAGCATACAAACAAGTCGGTGGTTTTGCGGCAATTTTCAATATTTTCCCTACTTCTTGGAGCTGGGAAGTTTTCTGGTCAATCACCGCTTTATTGTCAATTATGCTTGGAGTTATGAATTTATTACCAATTCCGGCTCTTGATGGAGGGCACGTGATGTTTTTATTGTATGAAATTATTAGCGGTAAAAAACCGAGCGATAAATTCCTAGAGAATGCGCAAATCGTTGGTTTTGTATTACTTATTTCACTACTAGTATTTGCTAACGGTAACGACATTTATAAGGCAATTGTCGGCAAGTAAAAAAAAGTCAAAAAAAGAGTGGAAATGTTTTTGAGAAACTAAAAATAGTTTTATATTTGCACTCGCTAAAAAGAGCAACAACTTCCTCCTTAGCTCAGTTGGTTAGAGCATCTGACTGTTAATCAGAGGGTCCTTGGTTCGAGCCCAAGAGGGGGAGCAACTTTTTTTAGCAAACATATTTACCTTTAAGGTGATTCCTCCTTAGCTCAGTTGGTTAGAGCATCTGACTGTTAATCAGAGGGTCCTTGGTTCGAGCCCAAGAGGGGGAGCTTAAAAAAAAGACGATCAAATTGATCGTCTTTTTTTTTTTTGCTTTAAACTGAACTTGAATTTAACCGCAAAGGTCGCAAAGCTTAAAATAAAACTTTGCGACCTTTGCGCTTTTCCCTTAGCGTCTTTGCGGTTAAAAAAACTATTTCACCACCAAAGTCTCACTCTTAAACCTTTTCATCAAAATTTCAGCTTTATCGATTTGATTAATTGCTTTTAATGACTGCGCATATCTGTAGTAATAAATAACGTCTGGATCTTTAACCAAAATAAACAATTGTTCATAATAGCCTGCCGCTGTATTTAGGTTTCCTTCAAAATAAAGTCGGTCGGCTACTTTTTGAAGCATTTCTGGCGATTTATAGCCTTTCTCTAAGACTTTTTCATATGTTCCTGTAATATCTACGCTTGTGTATTGCGTTTCTTTGGCAGGAGCTTTAATATCGACTTTAATCGGTTGTAGCGAAGCCGACAAAGTTCCGGCTTGAGGTTTTGTTTCGGCAACAGCAGTAATTTTCTGTTTTCTTTTTACATATCTAGGAATTACCGTTCGAACATTATTCGGACCTAAATCATATGTATCGACCATATCGAGTTTTGAAACTTCGTAAGTTATAATTCTTCCTCCAAAAAGTTTGTTGATTCTTTCTTCTACATAATAAGATTTTATTACGTAATCCTTGTTAGATGCAAGATTATCTGTTAATATTATCGTTTTTCCTTTTTCTGAAGAAGACGAAGCATTCGCTACGTTTTGAGCAAAACAATTCAGCGAAATAATCAACAAAAAGGCGCTCCAAAGCGTTTCGTACTTTTTCATAAACAATTAAATAAAATTAACAGTTTGTCTTAAAATTTTATCAAAAATATTGCTTTGTTGCCGTTTTGCTTTTTATTTTCTACAAACAACTTGAAAAAACGTTAAAGTACATTTTTGTTCTGATGCGTTCCTGATTACGGATAAAGCTTCCTTAAATTGTCTTTTGAGAAATTAATTTGGAGTTTTTAAGGAATTTAACTGTAATTCTATTAATAATGTTGTGGAATTTTATGAGCGTTTGGTTCATGCTGAAAAGGATAAAGTGAAGTATTTGGAGAAGTTGATGAAGGGGAAATAGCGAATTCTAATAAAAGAATAAACTTAATAAAAAGACTATCTATAAATAACAGTCTTTTTTTGTTTAAACATTTTCCAGAAAATTACACTTATTATTTTAACAGTTTTTATGGAAAACCATAATACAAATTATCTTAACCACTCTAATTTTGCATTTTACAATAAGAATAAACAGGTATTTATACTTGTTTATAATATTCTTTAAAATACTTTATTTACAAAATTAAGATTCTTAATAACTAAAAAAAAAATAATGACAGAAGATAGAATTCATAAAATTGATGCTTTATTTAAATCATATAATTACCAGGTAGCTGAGAATTCAAATAATAAAGTAAGAGTTTACACTTTAAGATATGGGATGTATCATGCTGCGGAAATAATTTCATTTGATAAGAATTACGATGTAACAAAATACAAACATGATTATTCAGAATTGGGTTATGCAACTGATATAAAAATTTTAGATTCGGAAGAATCAATTGAGGAATATCTTTTTAATGGTTTTTTTATAAAAACGCCTTTAGGAAATGAATTAAGAAATAGATATAAACATTTCGTAAACAAACAACTTCATAATCTACCAGAAGGAAGTGAATATCAATATATCAAAAGTTCTTATGAATTAATTTATCAAAATGAAGATGGAAACATATTAGAAAATGCATCATATAATGGAACTTCTGACACTTCACTAATTGATAAAATTAACACATATCTAAATGAAACTTCAGGCGCTCTATTCGTTATTATTGAAGCCCCAGCTGGATTTGGAAAAACTTGTACTGCAAATGAAATACTAAATACTTTTTCAGTTAAAGACTGCAAAAAATTGCCTTTTTTTACTGAATTATCAAGAAACAGAGAAGCTCGAGTTTTTAAACATATTTTACTCAATGAAATTGATGATCAATTCCCTAATGGAATAAAACAAAATATAGTATTAGAACAAATTTTCAAAGGAAGAATCCCATTAATCATTGATGGTTTTGATGAATTAATATCAAAAGAAAGCAACAAGGATGAAGTGGAAAGTATGCTAACCACTATTATTGATTTATTGAAAGGTCAAGCTAAAATAATAATAACCTCTAGAAAAACTGCAATTTTTAATAGTGATGAATTTTTAAATACTATATATGAATCACAAAATAATTTTTCACTAGCTAGATTTGAAATAAAAGAACCAACAATTGAAAACTGGTTAAACAAAGATAAAATTGAAGCTATAGAAAATGCCTCCTTTCCCTTAGAGCAAATAGCTAATCCAGTTCTATTATCTTATTTAAGAAATATTCCAATTGAAAAATTATTAGAATATGTGGTTAATTCTGACGGAACTTTAATAAATAAATATTTTGACTATTTATTACAAAGAGAACAATTAAGACAGAATTTAAAATTAAATAATGAAGCTCAATTAAGAATTTTTAGAAAACTTAATCGCTTTATGTCTGAATTTAATATTACAGCAGAGAGTAAAGAAACTATTAAAGAATTAATTAAAGATTACAATCTAAAATCCTTACAAGAGAGTTTAAAAGAATATATCGCAGAAGAAAGACCAACAATAGAAGATTTAGTTGATACTTTATCAAATCATGTTTTTTTAGATCGAAAAAATAATGGAGATGTTGGTTTTGTTAACGATTATATATTTGGAAATTTTATTGGTGAAAATTTAATTCACGAAAAATTTCAACAACATTATAAAAATTTTACAGAAGTAATTCCACAAGATTTTGCATTAAAATCTATCGAATCATTTAAGATTCAAAATAAAACTAATAAGGAATTACTTTGGACAATTTATAATGATAATAATTTTCAGTATGATACTAATTTTTACTTCGAATTAGATTATAGCTTAGTCAAAAAATTTAATCGAAAATATAATAATTTATTCCTTATCGATAAAACTATCAAAAACATATCTTTTAATTCAAATAGCATGTTTTCAGAGTCAAATTTTTCTAGTGTAAATTTCGAAAATTGCATTTTTGACACTTCAATATTTCAAAAAACATCATTTCAAAATTGTGGTTTTTATAATTGTACAATATTAAATTCAGATAAAATCAATTTTGTAGATTTTGCATTGTATGCCTGTAATACAAACAATTCATTTCTTGAAGAAATAGAGAACAAAGTTATGATTGAAGAAGAGAGTCCTTTAACACCTAAATTAACTGAAGAAGAAGTTTTAAAACATTTTTTTCACATAGATGGAATAAAACCCCGAGCTAGGAAATTCTCTTATATAAAAAAGAATTTAGTTGGTTATACTGATCGAGAAGTCAGCAAAGTCATTGATAATTTGAAAAGAAAAGATTTTTTACATTTTAAGGATGATGTTGGATTCATTACCAGAGAAGCTATTAGTCACTTAATACATATTAAATAAAATGATTGCAGGATTACAAATGATTGAAAAAGATATAAGTGAAAAAATATCTGACGAGCTAGATAAGATCGGCCTTTTACATAGATTATTTAGTAGAACTAAAGACGACAAATCAATTAAAGAAAAGATTATTAGGAAAATTCAAGATGGCAATCCATATGAAATCGATGGAAAAAAAATTCAAGATTTAATTAGAATTAGAATTGTCACATATTTTCAAGATGACATCAGTTTAGTTAAAAAAATTCTTACTGATAAGTTTATTTTTCAAAATGAAGAAATTGATGAATTTGATTTAACAGTATTTAAACCCAAAAGAACTAATATAGTATATTCATTTAATTCTGAGCAAACTAAAATATTTTCAGACACACAGACTTCATCTCAAAATGAAAACTTATTACTTGTTGATAATACTTTTGAGTTACAATTAAGAACTATGCTATCGGAAGGATGGCACGAAATAGACCATAGTTTAAGATATAAATGCAAATCGGATTGGGAATCTCATAAGGAGAAAGAACGTTTATTAAATGGAATATATGCAAATTTAGAAACAAACGATATAGCCTTAAAAAGTTTGTTTAATGAACTAGCCTATCAACATTTTAAAAATCAAAATTGGGAAGCATTAATTCGTACCAAATTCAGACTAAAATTTCAATTAATACCGATAAAACCTGAACTTATACGTGTATTCAACACTGATAATAATTTAGCTAAAAAAATTATTAAATTAGATAGAGGTGATTTGCTTTTAAAAATTGCAAAATCTGATTTATCTCTACCTGTTAACATAAATAATTTGGTATATATAATAAATCATTTCGAATTAAAAGATGAAAAAATTTATGCTTTAACACCTGAATTAATAAAATCATACAGCATATAACATATTCTAATATTAATAACAAAAGCGCTGTAATCCAAGATCGATCGCAGCGCTTTTCTATTTCTTTAAAAACTCAGAGTAATTAAACCCCTAACTTCTTAGCAATCTCAGCAGGAATTCCTCCTTTGTTTACTAATAATGCCGTCGTTTTATATTTTACGAAGTTCTTAGTTACAAACAAGAAACCTTTGTAGTCGTTTGTTTCTCCCCAAGAATTTTTTACAATATAATATTCTTTTCCAGTTTGGTCTTTTGCTAAACCAATAATGTGCATTCCGTGGTCGTCTGTTGTTGTGTAGTTATCAAACGCAGCCTGACGCATTTCTGCAGTAATTTCTGGTTCTGCTTTTGGTCCGTTAAACATGTCTGCTTTTTCTTCTGCAGTCATATCGTCGAATTTTTTGTTTGGTACGTAAGCAACACCATTTTTCCAGCTAAAACTTTTTTCGCTAACATCTGTTGCCCAAGCTACTGTATATCCTTTTTTCAAAGCATTGTCAATAACATCAGTCATATCATTAACTTTTACGTTGTAAACTTGATCTAATGACCAGTTGTCTGGCACCATCATCGTAGTTTTTTGGTAGTAAGGCGCATCTGTAAAAGATGACATTTCTACGTATTCGTCAGGGTTAATTCCAACAACTTCTTTTGCAAAAGATTGTGGCGTATAGTTTTTCCCTTTGTAAGTAAAATTTTCTGGAGCTTTTCCTAAATAAGAATCAATAACAGCTGTATACGCTTTTTTCCAGTTTGGTGTCAATTCTCCGTTAGGATTTTTAACAACTGCTGATAAAACGCCTTCGATAAGCGCAGCCATTTCACCAAATTTATTTTTGTCTGTTCCGTAGTTTAAACCTGTGTAAACTTCTCTAGGTACAGTTCCGTATTTTTTATACATATTAATTACATCGTGCAATGCTCCACCATCACCTAAAGTAATCGCTCCGTGCATACGAACGTAGTTTACACCTTTGTCAACATATACATTTCTTGCAGAATAAATTTGAGATAATTCAACTGGCTGTTTTCCTAAACGAATCATTTCTGACTCTAAGAATGAGTTTGTTGAATAACTCCAGCAAGTTCCAGACGAACCTTGAGCTTTTACTGATGTTGTTCCTAAATTAATTACTTCTGTAAATTTAAAGTTCTCTTTGCTTTTGTCGCTAGCGTTTAATTTTAGTGAGTTTACTAACACGTCTTGCGCAAAACAGCCTGCTGTTCCAGCTAAAAAAACTGAAGCTGCAAACACTGATTTGAATGAAAATGTATTCATAATTTATGTTTAAGGTTTAACAAAATTAGTCGCAAATGTTTCTAATTTGTTACAAAACAATTAAATTTTTTGTAATTTATTGCTTTTTAGCGGTTAATTTTTTCACAATCTTTCCGTTAAGGTGTAAAAGATTACAAAATACGCAAAAACAAAAGTGGTTTATAATCAAACTTAGATTGTATTTTTTAGTTCTCAAATAAGTAGTATTTTGGTTCTCTGTAAATGCCACGCCACAATAGGAAATGTACGAACTGGAAAAAGAAAAATATCTAGGCAATACCAAAAACATCTTCAATACTTATGAGGGACTTGCGATTGTAGAAACCGAATATCAAAATAAGGTTTATGAAGGATGGCATTCTCACAATAATGCGCATATTACTCTTTTTTTAAATGGAGGTACTACCGAAAAGCGCAAGAACTTTAGCGAAACGGTTGGTCCAGGTTCGTTACTATTTTATCATAGTGATGAGTTGCATCTGAACCAAAACACTCTTTTTCCTTCAAGAAATATTAATGTGGAAATTGAAGAAAATCTTCTTAAAGAACTTGAAATTAATGAAAGCGTTATAGAAAAATCGGTCCAAAATGTTGCCCTTACCAAATTTTTGATTTTAAAGATTTTTAAAGAAACACAGACTGCCGATTCTTTTTCTAATGATACAATTCGAATGCTATTTTCGCAACTTTTAAATTCTAACAATCACTTGGAACGATTCGATAAAAGTCCGTTTTGGGTAAAAAGCTTAAATGAATTATTAAATGATTGCTGGAATGAAAATCCGAATTTAAATGATTTGGCGCAAGTTTTACATTTAAACCCGATTACGATTTCTAAACATTTTCCGAAATATTTTGGCTGTACTTTAGGCGAATATATGCGTAGAATTAAAATTAATCGTTCGCTTTCGCTGATACAATCCAGCTCAGAAAATTTGACCGAAATAGCACTTCAATGCGGATTTTCAGATCAAAGTCATTTTATCAGAACTTTTAAAAACCAAACTGGATTTTTACCAAAACAATTTCAAAAATTATAAGGAAGGCAAATTTCATTCTATTTTTTGGTTTCAAGGCAATTTACATTTGCTTTATCAAATCATTAAAACCAAACCAATGGAAACGCTTACTTTAAAACAAAAAACATTCAATTCTCCAATAACCAAAATTATTCTTGCCTTACTTACTTTTATGGCAGTTGTTATTATCGGACAACAGGTTGCTTCAAAATTACTCGATTTAACTCCGCTCGACAAAGATTTCAGAAATCTATTAAAAGGACTTTTTGTTTCAGTATCATGCATATTGAGTTACATTTTTTTCTTTAAAAAATACGACAAAAGAATCATAACAGAATTTGCCTCAAAAGGACTTTTTAAAAATCTGTCTATTGGTATTGCAACTGGTTTCGTTTTACAATCCTTAACAATTTTGGTAATGTATCTTAATGGAAATTACAGCATTGTAAAAATCAATCCCGTTTCATTCGTCTTGATTCCGTTTGCAATTATGTTTACCGTTGCCATTATCGAAGAGATTTTGGTACGTGGCATTATCTTTAGAATTTTAGAAGAAAAACTAGGAAGTTATATTTCGCTAACCATTACTTCCATTCTATTTGGAGTTTTACATTTGGTAAATCCTCATGGCACTTTGATTTCTGGAATATGCATTACAACGGCTGGTTTTTTATTTGGAGCAGCATTTATTTACAGTCGCAGTTTATGGATGCCAATTGCAATACATTTTGCGTGGAATTTTACTCAATCTGGAATTTATGGAGCCATCACATCTGGAAATGAAAAAACAAACAACTTAGTCGAAGCTCAAATACAAGGTCCAGAATTTATTACAGGTGGAGCATTTGGTCCCGAAGGATCAATACAAGCAATTGTCTTTTGTGCTTTAGCAACGATTGTATTGTTGGTATTGTGTCATAAAAACAATAAAATCATCAACCCTTCTTGGAAGAAATAAGTTTTTTTTGTTTGCCAAGAATTACTCGAATTAGCACCAATTTTATTTGAATTCCCGGTAGTAATTATCGGGAATTTTATAATTATCTAAGCCAATTACTTCCAAAAACAATATAATACGCCCAATCTTCTGGTCCTTTTGCAACGTCAACTCCCATTCTTAGTTTAAATTTTCTTGCCAGCAAGTATCTAAATCCTGTTCCATAACTGTAAACAACTGGTTTTGCAAAAGCTTGATCCCAATCATTAAAAGCGCTTGCAAGTCCGCCGTAACCCATAATACTCCAGCGTCGGTAAAAATCCCATCTTAATTCGGCCTCGGTTACAATACTGGTCTTTCCTTGATATCTCGCCGCTGGAATTCCTCTTAAGTTAATTCCAGGCAAAAGATAAAATGGCGGGTTCCCAAACGCCTGTTCCCCTTCAATCCTCAGCCCGCCAATTAATTTTTTAGTTAAAGGATAAAATCCAATTGCAGATAAATTGACGCGCCAAGCATCATAATCGCTTCCTAATATATTATCAGACCAAAAGAAATCAGATTGCAATCTAATTCCTTTATCTGGCGTAAAAATATTATCGCGTCCGTCAAACTGTATCGCCGCTCCCAACTGACTTATGGTACTTTTAATATCTTTTGGCTGTACAAATGGCGGCGGAAGATCTACGTCGGGCAGGTTTATTTTAGAATTTAAAAAAAGATATTGCGGTCCTGCACTCCATTTTGCATTATTAAATTGTTTGAGCCACTGCGTATAAAAAATAGTAGATTTAAAATTGAGTTTAAATTCCTGATCGGGCAAATTCGGACGATTATTAGCATAAAATGACAAATTCATGTCGCCATAACCCGCCATAACTCGGTATAATATTTTAGGCTTAATAAGCGTTCCCGAACGAAAAGCACCCACCATCCAGCTTTTATTTCCGGTATACATTCCGATTCCGCCTGTTATATCTGGGTTTATAAAACGTTTTTTTCCGTTTTCATCAACAACTGGCGCGTGTTTTTTTAGAAAAACAGGTACAATTGCTCCTCCAATTCCGCCCAAAGCAGGTTCTGTAATTACAGTTGGAACCACTATAAAACCGTGTGCATAAATAATATAATCGCTTAAATCGAAAGCGCAGTCTAGCGAATCTTTTACGCTTATATGCTGCTTTTGTGCATTTATTGCATGAAAGAATAAGAGAAACCAAAGAGAAAAGAAGGTAATTTTTTGAGTTGTTTTTTTGTTTTTCATACAAGAGAATCTGAATCGTTTTACATTAAAAAATTAACCTTATTCTAAACCTTTAAAATCTCTTTGATTACTTTTTCTTTAAACTGAAAACATGCGCTAAAGTGATAAAAAAAGTATTTCCTTGAAATCTATTTACGGCACCCAATTCTGAAACCCATCTAAAACCTGCCTGAGTCATACTTCCAATATGAAGATAATTGACCTCAGCACCAAGTGCAGTTATGTGATCTTTGTCGGGTTCTATTATGAAAGTCCCAACAGGAATTTTATCATCCGAAACTTTGTATTGCAAGTAGTAAATTAATCCTGCATTCAGTATGCCTTTTGGAGCAGTTTTCTCGGCATTCATACAATAAAATGTTTTTCCTAAACCGCCTTCAACGCTCAAAATATCTCCGGTTTTAATGTCGGTATCTTTTTTCTTTCCGTTGATTTCGTAAGCAGCCAATGCAGAAAAATGAAATGTTTTTTTATCATCAAAAAACAAAGTTGTTCCTGCAGAAAACTCGTTCATAAACATTCCTAAACCGCTGTTATTGCTTCCTCCCAATTCATATTTTCCTGTTGGAATGTACATTTGGTAACTGAAAACGAAATCGGCTTTTTTGTTATGCCAACCCAATTGAACTGGCTGCACCAACATATCTGTAAAAGCAAAAGAACTTTTTGAATCGATATAACTTCCCTGAATAGTATTAGAAGCAAAAGCAACTAAAACTGTTGCTCCATAATTGGCACCAAGAATTTTAAAATCGGTTACAAAATTGGCTCCAACTCCAGTTAAAAACATACTTAAATTTGGATCTCCAATTTTATCACCATCGGCATTTCTCAGGCAATTTGCACTATAAATATAACCTGGCACATATAAACTCAAAGTTTTTTCAGGTGCCTGAGTTCCTGATTGCAGTCCGGAAGATCCTAAAATATGTCCGCCTTTTAATTGTGCATTGGCAAGAGAAGAAATCAATAATACTATTGATACTAAAACGGATTGTAATACTTTTTTCGAATTATTAATTTTTGCTTTCATGCTGAAATCTTTTTAAAATGAATTAAGACTTTACAATCGCTTCTAATAATTTGATTTTGAAAGAAGTAATTTTTATTTAAAGTAATAAGCGTTTGTACGATCTGCGTTTAATCTTATTGTTTTGAAGTATTCTGAAGGAGATTTTCCGGTATGTTTTATAAACGCTCTAAAGCAAGTTGTGCGAGATTTAAAACCAGAACCCCAAGCCATTCCTTCTAAAGAAAGATCTTTCCATTCTGGATCGTTTATTTTTTCTCTGAAATATTCAATTCTTTTCAAATTGATATAATCTTGAAAATGAAGTCCGAATTCTGAATTGATTAAATTTGATAAATGATGCACTGAAATTCCCGTTTCATCTGATAAATCTCTGATTACGAAATCTTTTTTCAAGAAAAGACTTTTAGAATTTAAAACATAATCTAGCTTTAAAAGGTAATCTTCTCTTTTTTCTGAAGTTAATTCGTTTGTTATCGGAATAACATTTTTTACTTCTTTTGATTTTACAATAATGGCATTATCGACAACAAAATCGAATGTTTCATCTTCATCATGAAAAATATACGGTTTAAAATAAAGCCAGCCGACTGTAAAAAACAAAACTGAAGAAATTAAAACATAACAGGAAATGTCTACAATAGCCACTTTTCTAAGAAGAAAATGATGAACAAAAAGCGCCGAAAAAAGGAATAAAATCATCAGGTTGTAAACCTTTATCCAATTGATCACTTTACCTCTGTGGAATTGATTCCCTTTGAATTTTTTCAGATCATAATTTAAAATCAACATGGTTTGAAAAAATACATAGCAAAGCCACAGCGAAAGTGTTAAAATGGAAAATGGATTCTTGATTATATTCGCTAGATAATCAATTGCTTTTATATTCGTAAAACTTCCGATATAAACTATTATAGTCAATCCAAAATAGATCATAAATGGCACAAAATGCAGCCAATCATATTTTCTAAAACTTTTTTTAAGAGACAAAATGTTTCTAACGTACAGAAAAGAGCAAGGTGCGGTTAGAAAAATAAAGGCTTTAGTTATTGTAATTAGATCTGGAAAGTTTTTAAATATATTGGCAGATAAGTAAAAATTGTAAATACTTACCAATGCCAGACTCAATAAAAACATACCCAAAAAGAAACTTTTTGAATAGTTTTTTTTTGAGAAGAGAACCATAACCGCCGTCGCAAGACCTGCAATTGTGGCTATGAAAAAGAATAACGAAAGTAAAATATCGATCATTTTTAAGCTTGATTTGTTTGTTATACTTCTTAAAAAGAGTTTCGAAAGGGGACTTTCTTCTAGAAAACAAATGTGCTTATAGGCTGATTAGACCAAGCACATTTGTTTGTAATGCTATCAGATTATTTTTTTTCTGAACCAGGAGGAAAATTGGCTAAGATTTTTTTAATCGCTCCATTAATAAATTCTTCTGGATTGTCTGGTTTACTGTCGATTTCGGCATTTCCGATTCCTTGCCAAAGTAATTTGTCGGTTTTAGCAGATACAACGTCAATTACAAGAGAACCGTCTACATAGTCATAAGTATCAAATGTAGTATTGGCACCTCCCATCATAGCTCCTCCACCCCAATATCCGTAAGGGCGATACATTCCTCCGTAGCCATAAAAATTAGTATTAGAACTAACCGAAGTTTTGTTTTTTAAGATGGAAACAGCATTCACTTTTATGTCTGGATTACTAGATTCTGTGAATCCTTTTGCAAGCATTTCATTTCGAATTGCTTTTGTTACGCGATCAACATTTAATTGGTTGACCTGACCTTCTTGTGCTTTTAAATCATAAACCGCAAAGGTTTTGTATTGACCAAAATTTGCTGCATGATCATAATCGCTTGTAACTTTTACAGTTGGAGAACAGCTGTAAATTAAACCCAAAAACAGAAATGGGATTATACGAAGATTTGTTCTTTTAATATTCATTTTGTAAAATTTAAATTAATTATTAATTAAGGCTTAACTTGAAATATTAATAATGAAAATCTTGAATGATATTAAAGTGCTTTTAGCGCGTCAAATGAACACAAAGAATTATGTTACAGGCTTTTACGAATCAATCAAAGATAATCATTTTATTTAATTGGTATACTATATTGAATAAATTTCTTACGTATTTTATTTTATTTACCTTGTACAACTACATAGCTATCTTGTCCGTCTTTTGAAATGGGCTGATAATAAACATTGTTATACACCATATATTTCTGTCCATCTATTGTTTTTTCTTCTGCACCTTCTGGCAAATGAGAAACAACTGCTCCTACAGGCGGCGTTACTACTTTGTATTTTGCAGATTCATTTATGTAGTAAGTTCCTCCGTAATAATAATAGTCGACTCCCGAAACTGTTATGGTAACATACCCTTTTGGCAATTCAGGAATTACAGCTCCTAATGGTGCAGGAACCACTTTGTAACCGTCAGCTTCTTTTACAGAATATACTCCGTCATCATAATTATAACTATTATTTTCAACAGAAATAATAATTGCTGCCGTTGTCAATGTGGTAAAAAAGAAACCAACCGGATACCATGTTGGTCCCCAATAATAAGGCACAAACGGATGGTAAATGTATGGAAACGGCACTGGATAAGGGTGAAACGGTGGCGGTGGAGGCAACGGTCTCGGATATGGATATGGATACGGATGTGGCGGTATAGGTCGCGGTCCAGGAGGAATTGGTCTTGGCGGAATCGGCCTCGGTGTTGGTGGTAATGGTCTTGGTGTTGGCGGATGCGGTATTGGCATAGGTCTCGGCATTACTGCATGAGGCGTAAAATGTCCAAAACGCTGTGCCACTAGAGATTCTGGCGTAAGCATAGCCACAAGTATTGCGACAAGAACCCATGTTTTTATATTTTTAAGTATCTGTAATTTCATGATAAATAATTTTATACTGATTATTTTTTATCTTCTCTTGGCTGAAATTTTACTTTAGAAGCTTTTGGCGGAGCAGAAAATTCAAATATATAATCTGAAAAATCAGGGTTAATAATCCAATCTTTGTAGACGGCTTCGTACTGCGGTTTATCTTTGTCATTCGTATAAACAATTACCATTTTTACAGGTAGAAAATTATCGTCTGTGCCAATCCAGAACTGGAAACTTTTGTTTTTATCTTTTCCCGCAATATGAAAACATTCTTTATCGTCTATAACTGTTTTTCCTAAAAACATTAAAGTTCCCTGCTCCGATTTTAAATCTTCGATGAATGTTTCATAGAAAAAATCTGCAGCTGGAAATTCTATTCCAAATTTTTTGCTCGTTTCATCAATCGTCTCAATTACAGATTTTGGGGCATCGGTAACAGCGTAAGTATTATTGTTGAAAGAATAGTAATAAAGTGTTTTCCCGTTATACCATAAACTCTTGTTTCCTTTGTCTCCAGAAGAAACAATTTTCATTTTATCTGGAAATTTTATTGAAACTTTTTCATCTACAGAATGTTTTACAAGTCCGAGGATTTCATTAAAAATATCATACGTTATAATAGCTTCAAAACTGCAAGATTTGATGTATTGCAAAGATTCTGTTGAACGTTTTAAAATGAAAACTGCTGTAGAATCAATACGTTGCGTCTGGGCATTGGTTGCGATTGTCAAAATCACAAAACCAATTAAAAACAAAAACTTATTATTCATATCTTGTTTTTTAGAATGTTCTAGATTATACCTTAAATAAAATTATTTGTAATCTTCTGGAATAATTTTATTCAATCCTTCACCAAAAGGAATATATTTTTTGTTTGGAAATTTCTTCATTTCCTCAAATAATTTTATGACACGCGGCGCCATATACATTCCTGCCCATCCGTTATCAGATCCGCTAAAATGACCTCTTGAATTTCCATTATCTGGCGCAGCTCCATTAAAAGTCATATCGTATTGTTCTGCCGGATCCCAAAGCAAATCGTAAGTCGCGACTACTTTTAATGGCTTGTCCGTTCCTAACCATGAATCTTTTGCTGTAAAAAGAAATTTGAAATTTTTAACACGAACCGCTCCAAAAGCTTGTCCTGCAAAAAAGTAAAAATCCTGACGTGTTCCTGGTCCCGTTCCTAATAAAGAAGCGCTCAAATCAAGTCCGTCAAAAATAATTGGACTTCCACTATTGTCTTTAGACTCGTGAGCCGGAACTGGCTGCCCTATAATTGAAGCAATTGTCGGCCACCAATCCATATGCGAAAACATGTCTGTATTAACAGATCCAGCTTTTATATGACCTGGCCACCAAGCAAGAGCTGGACAGCGAAAACCTCCTTCATAAACAGAACCTTTCATTCCTCTAAAGGGTGTATAACCCGCATCTGGCCAAGCATCTACCCAAGCTCCGTTATCTGTTGTCCAAACAATTAATGTGTTTTTTTCAATTCCCGCATCGCGAACAGCCTGAATAATTTGTCCACAATTATCATCCATTTCCATCAAAGCATCAAGATAATTTCCTCCTCCTGGAGATTTTCCTTTCCAGCGCGGAGAAGGATTATTTGGATTATGAACTTTTTCAAAACAAACAGTCGCAAAAAATGGTTTACTGTCTTTTGAATGTTGTTTAATATAATTTACAGTTGTTTCACGCATTTCGTCGTCTACAGTTGCTAAATCTGCAAATCCTACTTTTTGTTTTACAACTTTTGCTTTTTGTCCAGCTTTACCTTCAAATTCTCCCAGATTTATAGAATTCCATACTTTTAAAAATTCTGCATCATCAGACGGGAAATTTGGGTGAAGAGTTTTATCATCATAAGCGTATACTCCTGCGTAATATGTGGCAGCATATGATACATTTCGTCATATCCGTGCGCTATTGGATAATTTTCTTCTTTATCTCCTAAATGCCATTTACCAATAAACAAGGTTGAGTAGCCTGCTTTTTTCATTGCTTCTGCAATAGTTGGCGTTTCTTTTGAAAGTCCGTTTGGATCTCCAGGAACTAATACTGCTGATAATGCTGAACGAACTGGTATTCTTCCAGTAATAAATGAAGCTCTTCCTGCTGTACAACTAGATTGTCCGTAATAATTAGCAAATCGTGTACCTTCTGCAGCCATACGGTCTAGATTTGGTGTTGGTGCGCCTCTCATAACGCCTCCGCCATAACAGCCTAAATCTCCCCAACCAACATCATCTGTCATTATTACAATTACATTTGGTTTAGACTGAGCATTAAGATCTGAAGTGTAAATTGCGAATAACCCTAAAAATAAGAGTGTAATTTTGAACTTTTTCATGATATTTTTTTTAATGATAAACTAATAAATGATATGATAAATTGACTTTCTATATAGTGCTCAAGGCATTTATATATTTTATAAATAATTCAAAACCAAAGTTATATTTCAGCCGAAATTGGCAACCTTCCTTCTTTTATAGCTTCGACCAGTTTATTATAATCTTCTTCGTTTTGATGTGCATATGAAATGGAAAATTTTGAAATTGCATTGGCAAATTCATCATTGTTTCCTATATATCCCGATAATATAGACGGATCGCCCGATCGTGCATGTGCTCTTGCAAGTGCCCATCCGCAGGCTTTTGCATAATCTGCCATGTTTTCTGTTTTCATAATTTCGATAACAGGTTTTATCTTGGCATCTCGAAGCTGACGGATATAAAAAAATTTGCCTTTATCATCGTTTGTCCATCCTAAAAACATATCTGAGGCTGATTGCATTAATTTTTGTCCCATTACAATTCGCTCGCCCTGATGTTTATATTTTCCTTTAATTTTTACATTAGATTCCAAAACACTGTGTCTCGCTTCTTTAAACTGTAAAAAAATAGGTTCTCCCGTTGCCGACATTAAAAGACTAATTCCGCATAAGGTTCCAACACTTCCCACACCAACCACTTTTATTGCAAAATCATGCATGGTGTATCTGCTTAGCAAAACTTGTTTGTCTTCTGGAAGCGATTCTACATATCGTTTATGAATAATCTTTGCTTCTCTTAATGTATAATTTTGATCATTTCCTGACGGATGATATATCAATGGCGGTTCATCTTTTATTTTTGCGCGAACTCCATCCAAATAGGTCATTTTTGCAAATTCCTTTTCATGAGCAGTCGATTCAGCTGCTTTTTTAATTCGTTTTTGTTGAAATTCTTTCAAATCTTCATCTTTTCCTAATTGGATAAGTTCAGCCAAATCAATATCGGCATACCAAATTTGAAGTGCCGATAATTTACTGTATTCTAGCATATGCCTTTTATAACTATCTGCCACATACCAGGCAAATTCTTTACAATCTTTATTGGTAAATTTTCTCCATTTTCCTGCAATGGCAAAACTTGCCGCAAGTCTTTTAAGATCCCATTCCCAAGGTCCTTGAAAAGTTTCATCAAAATCATTTATATCAAAAACCAGTTTACGTTCTGGAGTTGCAAATCCGCCAAAATTCATTAAATGACAATCACCGCAAAGCTGTAATTGTAATCCGGTATTTGGAGTATTTGCCAAATCAGCAGCCATAATTGCCGTCGCTCCTCTGTAAAATGCAAATGGCGATTCGATCATTCTTCGATATCGAATAGGCAACAATTCTTCAATTCTTCCAATACTAGTTTTTATCAAAATAGCTATCGGATCTTCGCGATCTTCTGTTGGTATCCATTCCTGATGAGAAGAACGAGGAACCGTTTTCCTTATCGTTACACCTTTCTCATAACGTTCAGCTTTTGACGCTAGCGGATCAAAAAAATTATCAGCACTATCTTTGACTTTTTCGGTCATGAGGATGATTTCTTTTAATTATGTTATACTGCCTATTTTTAACTTTTCATCAATAAATTATGATCCTGGAAATACAAAAGCAACAACCGCTCTTAAACCCCAATCAGGTTTTATTGCCTGATGTCCTACAATTGGAATTAAAGGCTGTACTGAAAATTGAACAATCTGATCTCCAAATTTTGTGATTCCTCCCATCATTGGATTTAATGAAATTAATGTTGTATTGGCTTCCCAATTTTGAGTAATTTCTGCATTAACTCCCCAGTTTGCACCGCTTTTATAACTATGAGACATAAAAATCTGAGTATAAAAACTATTGAAATCTGCTCGATCATTGGCTCCTGCCACAGACCAAATTTGATTGGCTATAAAACCTATTGAAAGTCCTTTTCCTTGATGCATGACTAAAACACTCGGTCCTAATCCGAATTTTTCTGTTCCTAAAAACTTTTCTGTAGCAGTTGGAACTAAAAATGCGGGACCAATTCCGTAGATTATTTTTTCACTTTTAGGAGCAAAAAAAGCAGTAACAGTCGCATCGCTTAATCCAAATTCGTGTGTATTAAGTCCCGTAATGTTTCTTTGATCTACAACTGGAAGAATATAACGTGTAATTAAATTCAAATTATCTGATAATTTGAACGGAACTACTGGCTGTATATTCACCGTATATTTTACTCCATTGTATGGTCCAATTCCATAATTTAAATTATTCTGAATCGGTACACTTATTAAACTTGCTACTGGATTGGCTAATTTATCGGCCAATTCCTGTGCGCTGTTTCCTGGTTTTTCTTCTTGTGCCGAAAGTGTAAAGTGAACTGATAGCAGCAACATCATTACTAGAAAAGAATATTTCATACAACTTTATTTAATTGATTAAAAAGCAACTCAAATCCTACGTCAACCATTAAAATATTATTTCGAATTTTTAGTCTGCAAAAACTTTTTTCCAATCTTCTTTCATGTTGATTACATGGTATTTGTTTTTTGCTGCTGTACTGAGTGATAGATTATCTTTTTCCTGATAATTGTATTCTCTAATCGAATCGTTGTGATTTACCAGCATTTGAAAAGACGGATATTTACTTCCTTGAGAATATTTCAGCATGGCAAGATCGCCCGCACCACCTTCATTGCCACAAGCAAAAACAGGACGTTGCCCAATATGAAGCTGTATGCTTACAGGCTTTCCTTCTTTATCATTAAATAAATCTAAAGCTGGTTCTCTTAGCACTACATTCTTATCTGAATCATATTTGTATTTGAAAGAAGTTCCGACAACTTGTTCTTTTGGAATTCCATAAAAATCTTCAGAAATTCCTCGAACTACTTCGATTGTTCCGCCAGTTACAATGAATGTTTTAAATCCGTTGACACGGAGGTAATTCAATAATTCTAATTGCGGCTGATAACGGATTTGTTTTGCAGAAAGATTTTTTCCTGGAATTTTAGCGTCTTTAAAAAAATCTAAAACCGAAGCTTCAAATTCGTCTTCTGACATTCCGGTATGCGTTGCCGCAACCAGTTCTATCAGCGCTTTATCTCCACCTTTTTCAAAATAGCTTTTGTCTTTTTCTAATACAGCCTTAAAAGGTTGTTTTTTCGCTAAAGCCGGATTTGATTCAACCATTTTTTTCACACGATAAAAAGCAAATAATTCCTGAACTAAAGGTTTCTCTGCCCAAAGTGTTCCATCATTATCAAAAGTGGCAATTCGATCTTGTGTCGGAATAAAATCTGGACTTCCTTTTTTGGTTACTTTTTCTACATACGCAATGATGTCGTTTTTTAAAGTTCCATCGTTCCAGCTTGGCAAAGGATCACCATTTGTTGCAATTGTGGCAGTACTATCTTTTGGATTGACAGTTGTATTTTCTTCTGATTTATTTTTGCATGAAACCATCAAAAATAAGAATAGAACTGCTAAATATAATTTTCTGTACATAATGTAAGTCATTAAATAGCAAAGCCTAAATTATAAGTATAACTCAGGCTTTACTTATGATTATTACTTTATTTTTTCTTTTTTGAAGTGTCTTCTGCTTCTTCTTTTAATTTAGGAAGTACATTTTTTTCGATATATTTTTGAGCTTTTATATCTCTCATTGCTTCTTCCATAATAGTGTATGCTGAGAAGCTTGGTGGAATTGATCTTGGAGGATATTCCTTAAATGTTTCTGCAAATACAAGTACATCATGTAGCGCACCATATACCATTGGAACGTGATTCATTTGCCAGTCCCAAAATGTATTTGAAGTAATATCTGCTCTTTCGAAAGGATCTTGATAAAGGTTGAATATTTTCTGTAAACGAAGTTTTGTAAATGGTTCTGCCCAAACTCCCATTGTTCCTCCTAGACGCTGCTCAGCAAAAACATATTTATAATCTCCTTCTCTTAAACCTACCAAAAGACCGTCATCATCTGTATAAAAGAATTTATCTCTTGCACTTTTTTGTGTTTTGCCAAGTAAAAAATTACTTTGATCAAAACCGTCTAAATGAACTTTATAGGTTTTTCCATTTGCATTGTAACCTTTTAAAAGTTTGTTAGTGATATCTGGTTCTCCCACAATTGAAGCTAGAGTAGGAATCCAATCATTATGGCTCATTAACTCTGTAGTTACAGCTCCTGCTTTAATATGTCCCGGCCAGCGAACGATACAAGGTACACGAAACGCTCCTTCCCAATTGGTGTTTTTTTCTGAACGATATGGTGTCATTGCGGCATCAGGCCATGTGTTCATGTGTGGACCATTGTCTGTAGAATAAACCACTATTGTATTATCAGCAATTCCTAATTCATCTAATGCCTTTAGAATACTTCCAATGGTTTCATCATGTTCAATCATTCCATCGATATATTCACTATCTCCGTGAGTATATCTTCCTCGATGTTCTGCTCTAACATGTGTACGAAGGTGCATACGTGTAGCATTAAACCAGCAAAAAAATGGTTTCCCAGCTGCATTTTGTCTTTTGATAAAATCTATAGCTGCCGCAGATGTTTCGTCATCTACAGTTTCCATTCTTTTTTTAGTTAATGCACCAGTATCTTCAATTTTTTGTTTACCTACTCTCCCAAAACGCGGATCTGTAGTCGGATCATCAACATTTGTCGCTGTACATTTTAAAACACCTCTTGGACCAAACATTTTAAGATATGCTGGGTCTTTAGGGTAATCTGGCAACTCTGGTTCCTCTTCTGCATTTAAATGATACAGATTTCCAAAGAATTCATCAAAGCCATTTACAGTAGGTAAATTTTCATTACGATCGCCTACGTGATTTTTACCGAACTGCCCTGTTGTATAACCTAAACTTTTCAAAATACCTCCAATAGAAGGATCTAACTGACTCATTCCCATTGGTGCTCCAGGGAAACCTACTTTTGTCAATCCTGTCCTAAGACCGTGCTGTCCTGTTAAAAACGCTGCACGTCCTGCCGTACAGCTTTGTTCTCCATAATAATGTAAAAAACGCAACCCTTCATTGGCTAAACGATCAATGTTTGGGGTTGTATATCCCATTACACCATCGCTATAGGCACTAATATTTGTTGTTCCTATATCATCTCCCCAAAGTATAAGGATGTTTGGTTTTTTGCCTTGAGCAAAAGCAGAAATTGATACAAAGAATAATAGTATGAACACCTTTATGGCATTTATAAATCCGCATTTTAATTTGATTTGTTTCATGATAATAAAAATTCGTTAATGATTCTTTTATATGTATGAGTCTGTATTTCAAAAAAAAATAAATGGGAATGTGGGTAAGCTTTCAAAAAATACTTTCTGGTTAAAGTTTCTTTTTTAATGTGTTTCAAAAATTTATTTTGAATAAAAATCTGAAACAAAATGTTTTTAACTTTTGTTTAACTTCCTCAAAATTAACTAATAAAAAAACGAACAATTGTATTTATGAGGCACGAGCTTGTTTCATTTTATAATATGAAACAACAAAACTTGAGAATTTGCACCAAAATGTTCCATATCTTAAAATGGAAACTCAGAAAACTCAGAAATTGAATAAAATATAATTTTCATTTTAAAGAAAAAATCTGAAGAGATTGAGAAATATTGAAACGAGCAAGTTTATTTTCTTTCAAAAAAAACCAAATAAGGCAAAAATGTACAGGAGAATTTGCAAGATTTTAAAAAAGTATAAAAACAAAAAAGCCGCTTAAATAAGCGGCTTTTTTGTTTTTATGAATAAGGATGATTATTCTATTTCAGAAACTCTCATGGTATTTACCATTCCTTTATCTTTAATTGGCATTGCAGCAAGATTAATTAAATAATCTCCTTTTTGTGCATATCCTTTTTCTACTGCAATTTGATTTACATCTGTTACAGTATCATCTGTACTCTCTTCATTATCATAGTAGAAAGATTTAACTCCCCACAATAAATTCAATTGTGTTAAGATTCTTCTATTTGAAGTAAATACTAAAATGTGAGCTGTAGATGGTCTCCAAGCCGAAATTTGGAAAGCAGTATAACCACTATTTGTAAGCGTACAAATTGCTTTTGCTTCAATTTCGTTTGCTAATAAAGCCGCTTGGTGACAAACTGTTTTAGTAACAAAACGTTTTGTTTTAATTTGTGGTGTATTTTGTGGCACTTGAATAAGCGGAGAATTTTCAACAGCTTCGCAAATTTGTGTCATTCTTTGAATTACTTGTACTGGGTAGTTTCCAGTTGCAGTTTCTCCAGACAACATTACAGCATCAGCTCCGTCCATAACAGAGTTAGCAACGTCGTTTACCTCTGCTCTTGTTGGAGTTAAACTTGTAATCATTGTTTCCATCATTTGTGTAGCAACGATAACAGGAATTCTAGCCGTTTTAGCTCTGCGAATTAAATCTTTTTGTACCAATGGCACTTCGTGAGCAGGAAGCTCAACACCAAGATCTCCACGAGCAACCATTAAACCATCGCAATATGCTACAATTTTATCCATGTTCTCAAGAGCTTCTGGCATTTCAATTTTAGCAATAATTGGAATTTTAACATCAGAATGTTTAGCAATCAATTCTTGTAAATCTTGTAAATCGCGTGGTGTTTTCACGAATGAAAGTGCAATCCAGTCTACTTTTTGTTCAATTGCGAAAATCGCATCTGCAATATCTTTTTCAGTTAAAGCTGGTAAAGAAATTTTAGTGTTTGGAAGATTAACCCCTTTTTTAGATTTTAATTCTCCACCTTGAATAACTTTAGCAACAACTTCTGTTTTTTTATCTGTTGAAACAATTTCAAAAATAAGTTTACCATCGTCAAGCAAAATACGCTCTCCAACATTTACATCATTTGGGAAATTTTGATATTTCATAAATGCTTTTTTTGCATTTCCGATAATATCTTCTGCTGTAGTGAAAGTTATTTCGTCACCATCGTGTACAACAGTTCCTTCTTCCATTACACCAACTCTAAGTTTTGGTCCTTGCAAATCTCCTAAGATTGCTGTCGTGTAACCAAACTCTTCGTTTAGACCTCTAATAATATCAATCTTTTCTTTTACTCCTTCGTAATCTGCATGCGAAAAATTGATTCTAAACACATTAACCCCTGCGTCGATCATATCTTTAATGATCTCTCTTGTACTACAAGCGGGCCCAAGTGTAGCAACAATTTTGGTTTTCTTGTTTGTTAACATTTTTTTTAAAAAATTAGATTGTTTTTTGATTTTATTTTGTCTGTATCTACAGCATAAATAGCCGCAATACTTTCTATTGTGTTTAGTTTTTGTTGAATTTCTGAAAAATTAAGCGCCTCTTCGCTATTATCAATTTTCAGGAAAAAATCGACTTTTTTAAATTCAGGAAGTAAATGAATTGTTGTCGAAACCTCACTTGTTTCATTAGAAAACAAATTCTGAAAATCATTTGTACTCACAGAAATGATTTCATTTTTATTCTGAATTAAATTCCAGGAAACAGCTTTTTCTTCATCATAATAATAGAATCTCGAAAAATTTGCTTCTCCTTCCTTAGTTTGAGCGTGAATCTCGTTTTTGCTCTTACTTAAGTTAATCGGAAGGTTTTTATTAATAAAATAGGCTAGTCTATAATCTTCTAATGAAGTATGAATTGCCATTAAATAATAATCAATTTCGTCAAATTCGTCTAAATCCAATCTATGAATAGCCATGTCTTGAAAAATCAAGTTGTAAATATACTATTTCTAAACGGAGCATCAACAGTTATGACATGCTTGTTTTGTTAAATTATAAACGAAAACGATGTAGCCTTGTGATACTTACAACATTTTTGCAGCTATTTCTTGTCAATTTTTTCTTGAAACGCAAAATAGGCTCTTTGTGATGCTTTTTCTTCAGCTTTCTTTTTAGAAGTTGCTCGCGCTCTTGCTACAACTTTATCATCAATGCTAAGTTTTACGCCAAATAAACGTTGGCCGTCGATACCATTATCTTCAAAAATGTCATAATGAAAAACTCTTTTTTCCTTCTGACACCATTCGATAACGAGGCTTTTATAACTTATCACTTTTCCTTCTAATCGAGCAATATCAACATAAGGCGTGACTACTCTTTTCTCGATAAATTTTTCGCAGAAAGAATATCCTTTGTCTAAATAGATTGCCCCAATTAACGATTCAAAAATATTACCATGAATGTTTTCTCCAAAATGCTGAATTGGCACTTTGCTTTCTACAAATTGTACTAAATTCAAATCTTTACCTAGTTCATTTAAATGTTCACGGCTCACAATTTTTGAACGCATTTTGGTCAAATAACCTTCGTCACCATTTGGAGCTTTCGTAAATAAATGTGCAGCAATAACAGCACTTAACATGGCATCTCCTAAAAATTCTAAACGTTCGTAATTAATAGGTTGACCATTTTGATCTAATTTATTAGACGAGCGATGCGTAAAAGCTCTCCTATAAAAATCAATATTTGCTGGCTGAAAACCAAGAATTTTCTGAATAGTGTCAAAAAAAATCCCGTCTTCTAGAGAACGGGATTTAGAAAATATTTTTTTGATAATATTCATATACAGAAATTAGTCAGCTAATTTTTTAAACAATACGCAAGCATTGTGTCCACCAAAACCAAATGTATTACTCATAGCAACATTTACCTCTCTTTTTTGAGGTTTGTTTAAAGTAAGGTTTAAAGATGGATCAATATTTTCGTCAACTACTGTATGGTTAATCGTTGGAGGAACAATACTGTGTTTCATTGCTAAGATAGAAGCAATTGCTTCAATAGCTCCCGCAGCACCAAGTAAGTGTCCTGTCATTGATTTTGTTGAATTGATGTTGATGTTTTTAGCATGCTCACCAAAAACTTTACTGATCGCTTTTAACTCAGCAACGTCTCCTAATGGAGTAGAAGTTCCATGAGTATTAATGTGATCAACTTGTTCTGGAGTCATTCCAGCATCTCTTAAAGTATTTTCCATTACGGCAATAACTCCAATTCCTTCTGGATGTGGTGCTGTTAAGTGATAAGCATCAGATGACATTCCGCCACCGCCAACTTCGCAATAGATTTTTGCACCTCTAGCTTTAGCATGTTCGTAATCTTCAAGAACCAAAGCTCCTGCTCCTTCTCCTAAAACGAAACCATCTCTAGTTGCATCAAAAGGTCTTGAAGCCGTTTCTGGGCTTTCATTTCTTGTAGATAAAGCGTGCATAGAACTAAAACCTCCCATACCAGCAATGGTAACAGCAGCTTCAGAACCACCAGAAATAATAACATCACACATTCCTAAACGAATGTAGTTGAAAGCGTCGATTAATGCGTTTGCAGAAGATGCACAAGCAGAAACCGTAGTATAATTTGGTCCCATATAACCATTACGCATAGAAATATGCGCAGGAGCAATATCGGCAATCATTTTAGGTATAAAGAAAGGATTGAACTTTGGAGTTCCATCGCCTTTTGCATAATACAATACTTCTTCTTGAAAAGTTTCTAAACCTCCAATTCCTGCACCCCAGATAACACCAACTCTTTGTTTGTTTACATTATCATTTGTAATTCCAGCATCTTTAATAGCTTCATCACTGGCTGCAATAGCGTATTGTGCAAATTTATCTAATCGACGAGATTCTTTGCGATCCATGTAATCTTCAATATTGAAGTTCTTTACTTCGCAGGCAAATTTCGTTTTATGCTTTTCTGTATCATAATATGTTATAGGAGCCGCTCCGCTAACCCCATTCACAAGTGCATCCCAATATTCTTGGATATTATTCCCGATAGGAGTAAGTGCACCTAATCCTGTTACAACAACTCGCCTTAATGCCATAAATATGTATTTTGTACTTTAAACAAATAAAACCCACGCTTTCTTAACTTATTGTTACTTAAGAGCCATGGGAATTACAATATAAATATATCTTTTTGATTGAAAATCAATCGAAATTTAAATTTTAAAAAAATAATAACACCCGATCTCGTAATATACAAAAATCGGGTGTGGTATTATTATTTTTTAGCTTCCTCGATATAAGAAATAGCTTGACCAACAGTAGCAATGTTTTCTGCTTGATCGTCTGGAATTTGAATATCAAATTCTTTTTCGAATTCCATAATAAGCTCAACAGTGTCTAATGAGTCAGCTCCCAAATCATTAGTGAAGCTTGCTTCTGTTACAACTTCGTTTTCGTCAACACCTAATTTGTCTACGATAATCGCTTTTACTCTTGATGCAATGTCTGACATAATCTTTAATTTTAGAATTTAATTTGTTGGCAAAAATAAAAAACTTTATTTTAAAACCACGATTTAGTTTATAAATGTAACACTAATTTATAAAATTAATTTCAAGAAAGGTCTTTTAAAGCTATTTATTTTCGATTTTTATTCCGTTTTTTGCAGTCTCAAAACACACAACTTTATGAAAAAAATTATCGTTTTTGCCTCAGGATCAGGAACTAACGCAGAGAACATTATAAAATATTTTTCAAACATCGAAATTGCAAAGGTCGTTTCTGTTTTTACAAATAATGCTTCGGCAAAAGTGATCGAAAGAGCAAAAAATCATCAAATTCCTGTCGAAATCTTCTCAAAAAACGAACTTTTAGAACGAAATGTATTACAAAAAATACAGAAAATCGACCCAGATTTGATAGTTCTTGCTGGTTTCCTTTTAAAATTTCCTGAGAACATAATTGAACAATATCCAAATAAAATAATAAACATTCATCCGGCACTTTTACCTAATTATGGAGGTAAAGGAATGTACGGAATGCACATACATAGAGCTATAGTTAACAATAAGGAAAAAGAAACGGGAATCTCAATTCATTATGTAAACGAAAATTATGATGAAGGTGGCATCATTTTTCAGGCAAATGTTGCTTTAACAGATGAAGATACGCCAGAAACAGTTGCTGAAAAGATTCATGAATTGGAACAAAAACATTTTCCAGAGATTATTCATAGAATTCTTGAAGATTCAAACTCTACCATATAAGTTATATAAGATAATTTAAGGCTGACGGTAAAAAATATTAAAATCAGAATAAACTTTTAAATAACCTAAGAAATATAAGACAATACTTTAAATGGACTTATATAACTTATATGGTTAACAAAAAAAAAAAAAATGTCCCAACACGAAGTACATATATATACAGATGGCGCGGCAAAAGGAAATCCAGGAAATGGCGGTTACGGCGTGGTGATGGAATTGGTCGGAACACCTCATAAAAAAGAATTTTACGAAGGGTTTCGTCTAACAACAAATAATAGAATGGAACTTCTTGCTGTAATTGTTGGTCTGGAAAAACTAAAAAACCCAAACATGAAAGTTCTTGTTATTTCGGATTCTAAATACGTTGTTGATTCTGTAGAAAAAAAATGGGTTTTAGGCTGGGAGAAAAAGAAATTTGCTGGAAGAAAAAATCCAGATTTATGGAAACGTTTTTTAATTGTTTACCGAAAACATCAAGTAGATTTTAAATGGATAAAAGGTCATAACAACCATCCGCAAAATGAGCGTTGCGACCAATTGGCCGTTATGGCATCCATGCAACCCAAACTTTCTGTCGATGTTTATTACGAAACTATTGGATCTAAAGAATAAAAAAACGCATCAACTATTTGATGCGTTTTTTGTACTAACTTAATTTTTTAATTACTCTTTATCTAAATCTTTTGCTGTTTTAAATCCAGTCAAAAGTCCGATTCCTGCCATTATGAAAATAATTGAAGGATAAACCGCTCCGTCATTAAGTGATGTGTAAGTTGTGATAAGTAATGCAATAAAAATTCCGACACCACATCCTATTAATAAGAATGCTAGATTTACCACAAAGATTTTCCATGCAGGAACTCCATTTCCTTTTCCTTGAATAAAAATACTGGCATCTACACCTTTTTCTATAAGAGCTAGACGCTCTCTGTTTCTTGTTGAATAAATAAGATAAACAATTCCGAAGACCATTAAGAAAAAGCTAATTGGGATTAAAATTTTGTCGTCCATGATAATTTACGTTTTTAATTGATTGATATATTCCATATGACGAGGCTTTTTAAATTGAGGTTACAAGTTTTGGTGAAAAATTTTAAAATTCAAACTCAAAAATTAAAAACTCACTGATAATCAGTTAATTTTAATCTCTAAAAAAATTATCAAAGTTTGAAACTTTGACAAATCCCAACAACACATCTTTATATGTAAAAGATTTTGAATTTATTTTAAAATTCTTGTAACCTAAATAAACAAACTGTCGTCCTATATAATATGAGTACATTAAGTGATCAACATTATATCGATAAAATTCTGCAAGGCGAGACAAATGCTTTTGCTGTTCTTGTTGATCGTTATAAAGATATGATCTTTACTTTGGCTCTAAAAATGGTTAAAAACCGAGAAGAAGCAGAAGAAGTTGCGCAAGATACATTTATAAAGATTTATAATTCGCTGACAAAGTTTAAAGGTGAATCTAAATTTTCGACTTGGATTTATAAAATTGCATATAATACTTGTTTGGATCGTTTGAAGAAAAGCAAGAAAGAAGATTTAAATATATCTATTGATGAATTTTCTTCTCATTTAATTAAAACAATGGACAATGCTTTGAGCGCTTTAGAAGAAAAAGAACGAAAGCAAACCATTCAGAAATGTTTAAATTTATTACCCAATGATGAAAATTTCCTTTTAAATTTATTTTATTTTGATGATCAGAATTTAGAAGAAATTGGAAAAATAATGAATATATCGGCCAATAATGCGAAAGTAAAATTATTTAGGAGCCGACAGAAATTAGCCGTAATTTTGAGACAGCAGTTAGAACCAGAAATAATAGAATGTTATGAAATCGGCAAGATTCCGAAACAAAAACAAAATGAAGAGTGCCGATAACATATTCCTTTAAAAAACAAATATTATCTTCATATGAAAGAGAGCGATAAAAATATAGAACAACTTATTGAGAAAATGATGGCCGAAGACAAACTGCAATCGCCATCGTTCGATTTTACTTCTAAAATAATGGCTGAAGTTCATGTATTAGAAGAAAAAAAACTTAAAGCATATAAACCTTTAATCTCTAAACCAGTCTGGATTTCTATCGGATTGGCTTTGGCCGCTTTGGTAATTTATGTTTCTCTTTTTTCTGTATCTCAAAATGATTTAGAAATAAACGAAATTGGAAAATTATATTCTGCTAAAATTGCAACGAAGTTTTCAGGTATTCATTTTTCTAAAAATATCTTATACGCTATTTTAATTGTTCCTATTATGATTTTGATTCAGGTTGGAGTTTTGAAGAATTATTTTGATAAGAAGTATGAGTTGTAAAATAATCGCAGTTTTTTTGAAAAAAAATTGCATTTTAATTCCAGAAAACATATTTTAAGCTTTCTAAAAAATCAATTTTAACCAATTCATTTACAATAGTTTTACTACGAAATCGATGTCATTTTTTTAAGAAAATTTTGAGAACCTAAACCATTGCAAGATTGTAACTTATAGAGTATCTTTGCACCCTAATTCGAAATTCATAAAATGAATAAACTATTGATTGTTGGAACAGTTGCTTTCGACGCGATTGAAACTCCTTTCGGAAAAACAGATAAAATTTTAGGTGGTGCTGCAACCTACATCGGATTATCAGCGTCATTTTTCAACTTACAATCGGCTATTGTTTCTGTAGTTGGAGACGATTTTCCTCAAGAACATTTAGATTTATTGACTTCAAAAAATATCGATATCTCTGGTATCGAAATTGTAAAAGGCGGAAAAACCTTTTTCTGGAGCGGTTTGTACCATAATGACTTAAATTCTAGAGATACTTTAGTTACTGAATTGAATGTTTTGGCAGATTTTCAGCCAAAAGTTCCTCAAAATTTCAAAGATGCTGATGTTGTGATGTTAGGAAACTTACATCCGTTAGTACAAAGCAGCGTTTTAGACCAAATGGAGAAAAAACCAAAATTAGTTGTTTTAGATACAATGAACTTTTGGATGGATTGCGCACTTCCAGAACTTTTAGACGTTATTAAACGTGTAGATGTTATTACAATCAATGACGAAGAAGCAAGACAACTTTCTGGTGAATATTCATTAGTGAAAGCGGCGGCTAAAATCCAAGAATTGGGACCAAAATATGTGGTGATCAAAAAAGGAGAACACGGCGCACTTTTATTCCACAATAGAGAAGTATTTTTTGCACCAGCTTTACCATTAGAAGAAGTTTTCGATCCAACTGGAGCGGGTGACACTTTTGCAGGTGGTTTCTCTGGATTTATTGCGCAAAGCGAAAACATTTCGTTTGGCAATATGAAAAATGCAATTATTTACGGTTCAAATTTAGCTTCGTTCTGCGTAGAAAAATTTGGAACAGAACGAATGGAAACATTAAGCAAAGCCGAGGTGGCGATTCGATTACAGCAATTTAAGTCGTTAACTCAGTTTGACATAGAAATATAATGCCTAAGAGCCTCGGTAAAACGGGGCTTTTTTATTACGTTAATACACACAACTTACACAACACAAAAAAACAAAAACAATGAGCGACGCTTTAAAACACGAATGTGGAATAGCTTTAGTTAGACTACTGAAACCGCTTGAATATTATAAAGAAAAATACGGAACTGCATTTTACGGAATTCAGAAAATGTATTTAATGATGGAAAAACAGCACAACCGCGGACAAGACGGAGCTGGTTTTGCAAGCATTAAATTGGATGTTGAACCTGGACAACGCTACATAAGCAGAGTTCGTTCTAATCATGCACAGCCAATTCAAGATGTTTTTAAACAGATCAATGAAAGAATTAGCGAAGAATTAAAAGCGAATCCAGAAATTGGTGAAGATGTTCAAAAAATAAAATCTCAAATTCCTTATGTTGGGGAATTATTTTTAGGACACGTTCGTTACGGAACTTTTGGAAAAAATAGCATCGAAAGCGTTCACCCATTTTTACGTCAAAGTAACTGGATGCACCGCAACTTGATTTTAGCTGGAAACTTTAACATGACAAATGTTAAAGAGCTTTTCGAAAATTTGGTTGAATTAGGACAGCACCCAAAAGAAATGGCGGATACTGTTACTGTAATGGAAAAAATTGGTCATTTCTTAGATAAAGAAGTAATGCAATTATATCAAGATTGCAAAGCAGAAGGATATTCTAAAAGAGAAGCTTCTCCAGTAATTGCAGAGCGTTTGGATATTGCAAAAATCTTAGCGCGTTCCGCTAAAAACTTAGACGGAGGTTATGCAATGGCTGGTTTATTAGGTCACGGTGATGCTTTTGTTTTTAGAGATCCTGCAGGAATTCGTCCAGCTTACTTTTATCAAGATGACGAAGTTGTAGTTGTAGCTTCAGAAAGACCTGTTATTCAAACTGTATTTAATGTACCTTTTGAAAGTGTTCAAGAAATTGATCCAGGAAATGCTTTGATTATCAAGAAAAATGGAAATGTTTCTATGAAACAAATCTTGGAACCGACAGTTAAAAAAGCTTGTTCTTTTGAAAGAATTTATTTCTCAAGAGGAAGTGATGCTGAAATCTACCAAGAACGTAAAGATTTAGGTAAATTAATTTTACCTGCTGTTCTTAAAGCAATTGACAGCGATACAGACAATACCGTTTTCTCATATATTCCAAACACAGCCGAAACATCATTTTATGGTTTAGTAGAAGCTGCTCAGGATTTCTTGAATCAGAGAAAAAACAATTATATTTTAGAAAACAGAAATACATTAACTGCTGACACACTTCAGGAACTTTTGGCTGTAAAAATACGTACAGAAAAAGTAGCAATTAAAGATGCTAAACTTAGAACCTTTATTACCGAAGACAGCAGCCGTGACGATTTAGTTGCTCACGTTTACGATGTTACTTATGGCGTAATTAAACCAGAAGATAATTTGGTTATTATTGACGATAGTATTGTTCGTGGTACTACATTAAAAATGAGCATTATAAAAATGATGGATCGCTTAAATCCAAAACGTATTGTAATTGTTTCATCTGCACCACAAATTCGTTACCCAGATTGTTACGGAATTGATATGGCGAAATTGGAAGGTTTAGTTGCTTTTAGAGCAGCTCTTGCATTATTAAAAGAAAGAAACCTTTATCATATTGTAGATCAAGTTTATGCAAAATGTAAGGCACAAGAAAATTTCTCAGATAATGATGTTGTAAATTATGTAACAGAAATTTACGATCAATTTACAAATGAAGAGATTTCAGATAAAATAGCAGAAATGTTAAGCTCTCCAGAAATCAATGCCGAAGTAAAAATAACCTTCCAAACGGTAGAAGATCTTCATATTGCATGTCCTAAAAATTTAGGTGACTGGTATTTCACTGGAGATTACCCAACTCCAGGTGGAAATCGTGTCGTAAATCGTGCTTTTATGAATTTTTACGAAGGAAAAGACGCTAGAGCTTATTAAAAAAGTATTAATAAAAGGTTAATTTGTGCATTTCATCGGTTTTTTTTGCCGTTCATCCTGTTTGTTTGGTAAAATTGAAAAGCAATGATACTTTTGAGATACCATAACATTAGTAGGTTAAGTTTATGGTAGATTTGGGGCAAAAAGGGTGGTAGAAATACCACCTTTTTTATTGGAATAAACTCAAGTATTTCTAAAGCAACAAATTATACTTCATTTAATCGGATATACTTACCTTTCATCTGAATTTTTTTTTAATCGAAATATCCTTCATTACTTTTACTAAACCATAACATTAGTAGGTTAAGTTTATGGTAGATTTGGGGCAAAAAAGGTGGAAGAGATTCCACCTTTTTTATTTTTTTCCTTATAAGGTTTGAAAAAATAATCTTTTATATTTGATATCCTATCCTCTTTGTTCTACATTCCTTATTTTACTCTTTTACAGGCTATTTTATTCCCATTTTTCCTTTAACAGGACAAGACAATAAATTATATTCCATTTATCGGATATTAGTCCATTTCGTCTGAAATTTTTTTTAATCGAAACATCCTTAACTACTTTTACTAAACCATAACATTAGTAGGTTAAGTTTATGGTAGATTTGGGGCAAAAAAGGTGGAAGAAATTCCACCTTTTTTATTTTATTTCCATAGACTTCAAGCAACAATCCTTTATCTTGTAATATCTTATTCTCTTTATTTCACATTCTTTATTCTATGCTCCAAAGGCTATTTTATTCTCTTTTTTCCTTTAAAAGGACAAGGCTATAAATTATAATCCATTTATCGGATATTAGTACATTTCATCTGAAAAGTTTTTTCCCCGAAACATCTCTCCCTACCTTTACTAAACCATAACATTAGTAGGTTAAGTTTATGGTAGATTTGGGGCAAAAAAGGTGGAAGAGATTCCACCTTTTTTATTGGAATAAATTTTATAATATTGTCCAACTAAAATCCACCCTATGAAACAATTTTCTAAAATTTCTTTAATCGTTTTATTCAGTTTATTTCTTTTCAACTGTTCTGGTGCTAAACCTAAAAACACACTTGCTAGCACTTCTATTGCAAACAAAAATAGCTCAACCTCTGAGAAAGAAGCATCTTTTAATAAAGACTCGAATGAAGCAGGTAGTTCTGTAAAAAATGCCATTAAAGTAAAAAGTATTGCCGAAGAGTATCAAATTGCGAAAAAGCTTTGCCCTAATTGCAAAATAAACGGACAAGCTTTAATAAGCGAAGGAAAGAAACATTACGATGTTCTAAATTTGACAAATGAAAAAGGAGAAGCCGTAAAATATTATTTTGACATCAACAGTTTCTTCGGAAAGTGGTAAAACAAAAAAGACGAGTATCTTTCGATACTCGTCTTTTTCTATATTCTTTACTTAATTTTTGACTATTTGTCTAAAGCAAATCTTCTAGCAACTTCTGTCCAGTTAATTACACTGAAGAAAGCTTCAATATAATCTGGTCTTCTGTTTTGGTAGTTTAAGTAGTAAGCGTGTTCCCAAACGTCCATTCCTAAGATTGGAGTTCCACCATTACCAGCAACTTCTGGCATTAATGGATTATCTTGATTTGGAGTACCTACAACTTCTAATTTTCCTCCTTTTTGAACTGTTAACCAAGCCCATCCAGAACCGAATTGTGTAGCACCAGCTTTAGCAAATTTTGCTTTAAATTCTTCGAAAGTTCCAAAAGAAGCTTCGATTGCCGCTAATAAATCACCAGTTGGCAATCCTCCTCCATTTGGAGACATTACAGTCCAGAATAAATTGTGGTTGTAAAAACCTCCACCATTGTTACGAACTGCTGCATTAGATTTATCTAAGTTGATTAAGATATTTTCGATTGTTTTTCCTTCTAAATCTGTTCCTGCAATTGCAGCATTAAGATTTGTAGTATATGCATTGTGGTGCTTTGTATGATGGATTTCCATTGTACGAGCATCAATATGTGGTTCTAATGCATCGTATGCATAAGGTAATTGTGGTAATTCAAAAGCCATGATATAAGGATTTTTATGGTTTATAATAATTTATCCCAAATTTAGACATTTAACTTTGTAATTGAAAATACTATTTCGTTATAATTCAATTAAATTAACTGATAATTTACTTTTTAATTATATAAATAGCTGTAAATCTTTATTTTCCGTTAAATGTTGTCATTGTGTTTTCTAAACCTGCTGTTCCAAAAGTTCTAATAATTTCTGCAGCAGTTTCGTAACGCTCCGGTAATTTTGCTTCCTCTTCAGCATTCCATTCTCCTAAAACATAATCTATTTGCTGTCCTTTTTTGAACTGATCGCTGATTCCAAATCTAAAACGTGTATAGTTTTGTGTATTCAAAACCAAATTGATGTTTTTTAGTCCGTTATGGCCGCCGTCACTTCCTTTTGGTTTGATTCTTATGGTTCCAAAAGAAAGATTTAAATCATCTGTAATGACCAAAATATTTTCTAACGGAATATTTTCTTTGTCCATCCAATATTTTACGGCTTTACCGCTTAGGTTCATATACGTATTTGGTTTTAAAAGAAAAAAGGTTCTTCCTTTAAATTTATATTCAGCCAAAGCACCAAGCTTTACGGTTTCGAATGAAAGGCTTTCCTTTTTTGCTAAAAAATCAAGGACTTTAAAGCCGATGTTATGTCTGGTATTTACGTATTCAGCTCCTATATTTCCTAAACCAACGATTAAATATTTTTTACTCACGCTTTTTGTATTATTTTTTTGGTGTTCGTAAACCTGCGGTTTCATACTATCTTCTATGTTCTCTTCTTTTGATGTTGATGAAAACAGTTTTGTTATCCATTTTATCATTTGACAAAAATAGAACTAATTAGATAATTTGCCAATGTGAAAATTAGATAATTATTTACTGGTCGTGATTTAACCGCAAAGTTCGCAAAGGTTTTACGCAAAGATCGCAAAGAAATAACTCCTTACAGTTGTGATAATATTCAAAGAGCACAAAAAAATATCTCTCACAGATTTAGCTGATTGTGCAGATTTTCTCTTAGCAACTCAGATTCTTAGTATCTTAGAATCTTATAAAAAAGATATTTTCTTACTAGCCCTGACAGAAGCGGCATCCTTTTTCTGGCTTCTTTAGCCAGGAAAAGATATAGCGGATGGCAGGAATGTCGGATCTTGAAAAAGCCGAAGATTTCTGCTTCAAAAAAATAACCGAAAAGTTGGCAAAGGGCTTCGACTTCGCTCAGCCTGACATACTAAAAATTAGCCTCTTAGAATCTTAGCAACTTTGAAATTTTAAAACAAAAAAAAGCCCCAATCGTAAGATTGAGGCTTTTTGTATAGTTTGAAAAAATTATTTTTTCTTTCCTTTTGCAGGAGCTTTTGCAGCTTTTGCAGCTTCTTGAGCAGCTTTCATAGCAGCACGAGAAATTCTTACTTGAGCAACAACTGTGTTGTCTGGGTGCATAATTTTGTACTCAGGTTTTCCAACTTTAGTAACGTATAATTTGTTACCCATTTCAAGTGGAGTGATGTCAGCTTCAACAAAATCAGGAAGATTTGCTGGTAAAGCTTTAACTTTTAATTTACGAGTGTTTAAACGTAAAACACCACCTGCAAGAACACCTTTAGATGTACCAACAATTTTCACAGGAACTTCCATTGTGATTTCTTTATCATCAAATAATTGGAAGAAGTCAATGTGTAAAATTTTGTCTGATACTGGGTGAACTTGGATATCTTGCAAAATTGCATTGAATGATTTTCCTTTTCCAAGCTCAATCACAACTGTGTGTGCGTTTGGAGTGTAAACCAAGTTTTTGAACGCTGCAGCGTCTGCTGAGAAGTGTACTGCCTGATTTCCTCCGTATAACACGCAAGGAACCGCTCCAGCATTACGTAAGGCTTTAGTTGACACTTTGCCCACGCTTTCTCTTTCTGATCCTTTAATTGTAATCGATTTCATTGTAAAAAAAATATAGTTATTAATATAAATATTCTTGTTTTCTATAGGCTTTAGGCAATACGCTTTAAGCTTTAGGCTTTTTAAAATGAGAATAAAGCTTATGGCTTATAGCCTAAAGCTTACTGCTTCTACATTATAAATTTTCCACTGATGGAATTGTTGTGGTGAACCATCTGCATAACCTCAGCAAATAGAGGCGCACAGCTTACCACTTTTATTTTCTTTGATTCTTTCTTTAATGGGATCGAATCGGTTACGATTAACTCAGTTAATTTTGAGTTCTCGATTTTTTCATACGCCCCACCAGATAAAATAGCGTGTGTACAAATTGCCCTTACACTTAGCGCTCCTTTTTCGATCATTAGGTCGGCAGCTTTTGCTAAAGTCCCTCCTGTATCGATCATGTCGTCTACTAAGATTACGTTACGTCCTTTTACTTCACCAATTAGCTCCATAGTGTCGATAACGTTGGCTGCTTTTCTTTGTTTGTAACAGATTACTACGTCTGATTCTAAAAACTTAGAGTAAGCATATGCTCTTTTTGAACCTCCCATATCAGGAGATGCAATTGTCAGATTTTCTAACTTTAAACTTTCTACGTATGGTAAAAAGATTGTAGATGCAAATAAATGATCTACTGGTTTTTCAAAGAATCCTTGAATTTGATCTGCGTGCAAATCCATTGTCATGATTCTTGTTGCTCCTGCAGCAGTTAATAGGTTTGCCACTAACTTAGCTCCAATCGGCACTCTTGGTTTGTCTTTTCTATCTTGTCTTGCCCAACCAAAATAAGGCATAACAGCTGTAATGTGTCTTGCTGATGCACGTTTTGCTGCATCAATCATTAACAACAATTCCATCAGATTATCTGCACTTGGAAAAGTTGAACATACGATGAAAACTCGTAAACCTCTAATCGATTCTTCGTAAGATGGCTGAAATTCTCCATCGCTATACGTTGACATCGTTACTTTTCCTAACGGAATTCCGTACTCTTTTGCAATTTTTTCTGCAAGATAAACACTTTGTGAACAAGCAAAAATTTTAGCTTCTGGTTCTAGGTGCGACATTATATTGTTGTTTTTGCTCCGCTGCACTTAGTCTGATTTTATCTTTATAATTTCGAACAAAGAAAAAGTCTTATAAATGCCTCGAATGTAGTTAGTTGTGTGTGCTTCGTTTTAACGAGGTGCAAATTTATAAAATTTATTGGACACTGAAAGGAAAAATTTAAGTATTTTTAGTAGTTGGTTTAATTTTATTTTTTACATTTGCACCGTGTTAAAGGAATGACGCCATTTATGACTTCATTCTATTGCGTTAAAATGATCACTTTTGATTGTTTTTTCGTCTGCTAAGCCCGGATGGCGGAATTGGTAGACGCGCTGGTCTCAAACACCTGTGGGAAACCGTGCCGGTTCGACTCCGGCTCCGGGTACGAAAAACCTCTTCTTAACGGAAGAGGTTTTTTCATTTATACAACTTCGCAAATTGCCTCATGCAAAACAGGAAAATTGCAGGAATTAGCAATAAAACACAATTGATTTGCTTTTTGATGTAATTCTAACGCCAATTCAACTTTATCTGGATTCGAGATTTTAACTTTCGGAAATAATTTTACCTCAACAAAACGTCCGCTTCCGTCTGGATTTACTTCTAAAGTTGCTTCGGCATTATCTGAATATTCCAGAACTTCTATTCCATTTTGAGAACAGATATATAAATACGACATCATATGGCAGGAAACTAAACTGCTCAACAATAAATCTTCTGGATTATATAATGACGGATCGCCTTTGAATGCTTTTGCTGCCGAAACATCTAAAGTTGGTTTTCCTTCAATTTTAATTTGATGGGTTTTGCTGTAGAATCTTTTAGATAATTCTTCGGGACTTTGTTTGGAAATCCAGTTTAATTGCGCTTTGAATAGATGTTTCATTTCGCTAAGTTAAGATTTTATCAGCTGTAAATTAATTAATCTCGCAAAGTCGCAGAGTCGCGAAAAAATAAAAACTTTGCGCTTTTGAGACTTTGCGAGATTCAAAAAACTCACATTATTTAAATCGTAAATAATAAAAAAAACCTCGAAAGCATAACTTTCGAGGTTTTTCGGAATTAAAATTAATTAACAAATTCTAAAAAATTACTTTTTTACTGAAAACTTAAAAGTAGTTTTCGTTTTATAATTTTCTCCAGGGTTTAAAACCGTTGTTGGGAAATTTTTCTGATTTGGAGAATCCGGATAATGTTCTGTTTCTAAACATAATCCTGTTCTGTGAGCGTATGTTTTTCCGTCTCGAGTTGGCAAAGTTCCGTCAAGGAAATTTCCAGAGTAAAACTGAATTCCAGGTTCGTCTGTTGTCACTTCCATGATTCTTCCGCTTGGCGCGTGATATACTTTTGCAATGATAGTTTTTCCTTTTTCAGGATTATTCAATACCCAACAATGATCGTAACCTTTTCCTTTTTCTAATTGATCATTTTTAGCATTAATATCTTTTCCAATTAATTTTGGAGTTCTGAAATCGAAAGGAGTTCCAGCAACATCTTCTAATTTTCCTGTTGGAATTAAAGTCGCATCAACCGGAACTAATTTATCTGCATTCAAAGTCAATTCGTGATCTAAGATTGTTTTTGTAAAATCTCCAGATAAATTGAAATACGAATGCTGCGTCAAGTTTACAACTGTTTTCTTGTCTGTTGTTGCTTCGTATAAAACTTCTAACTGATTGTCATTTGTCAATGTATAAGTCACAAAAACTTTCAAGGTTCCAGGATAACCTTCTTCCATATCTTTACTTACATAAGATAATTTTAAAGAAGCTGTTTCGCCAGATTTAACCTCATCAGCTTTCCAAACAACGTTAAAATATCCTTGCGGGCCACCGTGCAAAGCATTTGGCGCATTGTTAATTGCTAACTGATAGTCTTTTCCGTCAAGAGAAAATTTCCCTTTAGCAATACGGTTTCCATATCTTCCAATTAAAGCTCCGAAGAAAGGATTTTCTTTTTCGTATTGTGCCAAAGAATTAAAGCCAATTACTACATTCTCTGAAACACCCGCTTTATTTGGCACTTTCAAATCTGTAATTCTTCCACCAAAAGTGATGATATCAACTTCCATCCCATTTTGGTTTTTCAGTTTGTAGCTCTCTACGTTTTCTCCTTTTGCCGTTTTCCCGTATTCTGATTTTTCAATTGTAACTAAATCTTTTCCTTCGGTAGCAACTTTTTCTGCATCGGCTTTTTTATCGCTTTTACATTGAACTGAAACTGCAGCCAAACTCAAAAGGCTTAATCCGAAAACACAACGTTTTAATACATTCATAAATATTTTTTTTGGTTTGTAAAAAGTAAAATGTTAGATGTTAAAAGTTAAAAGTAGCAAAAAAACTTAGAACCTTAGCCACTTAGTAACTTAGTATCTAAAATTACAATCCGTGTTGAAACAAATGATAATAGGCTTCGTTGGCATTAATTTTATCTTTAAAATCTCTTACTGTTGTTTTTTCATCAATAACCAACAATTCGATTCCTGCGATGTCTGCGAAATCTTCCATATATTCTGTTGTAATCGACTGACTGTAAACTGTGTGATGCGCTCCACCAGCCAAAATCCAAGCTGTTGCAGCAACTTCTAAATTTGGTTTACAATCCCACAGAACACGTGCAACTGGAAGTTTTGGTAATTCTGCCATCGGTTTAACTGCCTCAACTTCGTTAACGATTAAACGGAAACGAGTTCCCATATCAACCAAAGAAACATTGATTGCATCTCCAGCTGGTGAATTAAATACCAAACGAGCTGGATCTTCTTTTCCTCCAATTCCTAAAGGATGTACTTCGCAAGAAGGTTTTCCGTCAGCGATAGAAGGACAAATTTCTAACATGTGAGAACCTAAAACATAAGATTTTTGTGGTGTGAAGTGGTATGTATAATCTTCCATGAAAGAAGTTCCACCTTCTAAGCCAATATTCATCACTTTTAAAGCTCTAACCATTGCAGCGGTTTTCCAATCTCCTTCTCCACCAAAACCATAACCATCGGCCATTAATCTTTGTGTGGCAATTCCTGGAAGTTGTTTCCAAACTCCAAGATTTTCAAATGTATCTGTAAAAGCTCCAAAACCTCCTTCTTCAAGGAAAGCTCTTAAACCTAATTCAATTTTTGCCGCTTCCACTAAAGAGCTTCTTTGCGATCCGCCTTCTTTTAAAGAATCAGTTAAAGTATATGAAGATTCATAAACCGCTAATAAATCAGCCAATTGTTTGTCTGTTACTTTTTCAATATGTTTTGTAACATCTGAAGAATCATATCCGTTTACAGAAACGCCAAAACGAATTTGAGCTTCAACTTTATCGCCTTCTGTAACGGCAACTTCACGCATATTGTCTCCAATACGAGCTACTTTTAAATTTTGTAGTTCATCCCATCCAAGAACTACTCTTGACCAGATTCCTAATTGTTTTTGAACTCTTTGATCTTCCCAATGTCCAACTACAACTTTACGTTTTTTACGTAATCTTGACATTATAAAACCAAATTCACGATCTCCGTGAGCAGATTGGTTTAAGTTCATGAAATCCATGTCGATAGATCCCCAAGGAATTTCAGCATTGTATTGTGTATGTAAATGACACAATGGTTTTTTAAGTATATTTAATCCACCAATCCACATTTTTGCTGGAGAGAAAGTATGCATCCAAGCGATAATTCCAATACAGTTTTTAGCAGAGTTTGCAGCCAAACATACATCTAAAATCTGCGAAGGCGATTTCACCACATCTTTATAAACCACTTTTACTGGAATTGAAGACGAAGCGTCTAATCCTTTAGCAATAATTTGTGAATGTTCTGCTACTTTTCTAAGTGTTTCTTCACCGTATAATTCCTGGCTTCCTACTACAAACCATACTTCTTTTTGAGATATATCTATCATTTTTGTTGTTTTTTGTTTCAAGTTTCAGGTTTCAGGTTTCAAGTTGAAATCCTAAATCTAAAATCGTTAATCTAAAATCGTTAATCTAAAATCTAAAATCTAAAATCTAAAATTATTTACTGTCCGTAATACGAATCTTTTCCGTGTTTGCGGTTGTAATGTTTCTTTATTAATGAGTCTTTTAATCTTGGTGCGTTTGGATTTATTTGCAAAGTCAAGTACGCCATTTCGGCAACTACTTCTAAAACTTTACTGTTGTAAACCGCTTTTGCAGCATTTTTTCCCCATGCAAACGGACCGTGATTTCCTATCAAAATCATTTCTACTTCTTCGTACGAAAGATTTTTTTCTTTGAAACAATCCAAAATCTGAATTCCGGTGTTGTGTTCGTAGTTTCCTTCAATTAAATGATCTGCCATTGGCGGCGCGCACGGAATATCTGCCGTTAAGTGATCGGCATGCGTGGTTCCGAAAATTGGAATATCTTGCTGCGATTGCGCCCAAGCCACAGAATAAGTGGCGTGTGTATGTGCAACGCCTCCAATATTTGGCCAGTTTTTGTATAAATAAGCATGCGTTTTCGTGTCAGATGACGGACGCATCGTTCCTTCAATAACATTATTATCAAAATCGACAATTACGATATCTTCAGGTTTTAAATCTTCGTAAGGAACACCGCTCGGCTTAATGGCAAAAACACCATTTTCTCTGTCAACAGCGCTTACATTTCCGAATGTATAAACCACCAAATTCAATGCATTTAATTGCATGTTGGCTTCGTAACATTCTTGTTTTAAATCTTTATAAAGAGAACTCATTTTGAGAAATTTTAATAGTTGGATCTGCAAATGCACTCAATTGTTCGTATGCTAAAAGCAGTTTATGATACGCTTCTACTTTATCAGTTTGAGGGAAATATTCACCATCAAAATCGCTTCCGATTTTTTGGCTTGCTTCGATTACGTTTGGATAAATTCCTGCTGCAACGGCTGCGTAAATTGCCGCACCTAAAGCTGGAGTTTGGTCTGAAGCTGCAATTTTAATTGGCTTGTTTAAAACGTTTGCCAAAGTCTGCATGATAAAAGGAGATTTACGAGCAACACCACCAATTCCGATAACGCTGTCAATTTTTACTCCTTCTTCTTCAAAACGGTCTACAATTTTCTTTGCTCCAAAACAGATTGCGTTTACTAAAGCTTTAAAAATATGAGGCGATTTTGTTCCTAAAGAAAGATTCGAAATCGCACTTTTTACTTCCTGATTTGCATCTGGAGTTCTTCGCCCGTTAATCCAGTCTAAAGCAATTGGAAGACTTTCTGAAACTGGAATTTTCTCTGCTTCTTTTGTCAATTCTACAATTAATTTATCGCTGAATTCTTCTCTTAATTGTTCTTTTTGAGTTTCATTTAAAAGAGATGTAGCGCCTAATAAATGTTCCGTTGGCCATAGCAATAATTCTTTGTACCAAGCCAATAAATCTCCAAAAGCAGATTGTCCAGCTTCTAATCCAATAAAGCCTGGAATAACCGAACCATCAACTTGTCCGCAGATTCCACGAACGGTTTTTGTTCCCACTTCATGATAAGAACCTACCAGAATATCACAAGTTGAAGTTCCCATAACGCGAACTAAAGTATTCTCTTCGATTTTAGCTCCAACTGCTCCAGAATGCGCATCGAAAGTTCCAACAGCAATTACTGTTTCTGTTGAAAGTCCCAAACGGTCTGCCCATTCTTGGCTTAGTTTTCCAGCAACTAAATCTGAAGTATAGGTTTCATCATATAAATTACCGCGAAGTTGCGCCAAATATGGATGTAATTTTTCTAAGAATTCAACAGGAGGTAATCCGTTCCAGTCTGCATGCCACATTGCTTTGTGTCCCGCAGCACAACGGCTTCTTTTGAAGGTTTTTAAATCTTTATCTTCAATTAACAAATATGTCATTAAATCGCAGTGTTCCATCCAAGTGTGCGCTGCATTTCGAACAGCTTCATCTTGTCTTGCAATGTGAAGGATTTTTGCCCAAAACCATTCCGAAGAATAAATTCCGCCTACATATTTTGTCACGTCTTCTCCGCCCCAGCTTACTGCCAATTCATTGATTTCGTTTGCTTCATTTATAGAAGTATGATCTTTCCATAAAACCATCATTGCATTTGGATTTTCTTCAAAACCTTTTGTTAATGCCAATGGCGTCCCGTCTTTTGTAACTGGAACTGGAGACGATCCTGTTGTATCAATACAAATTCCTTTTACTAACGAAGGATCAACTTTACTTTCTTTAACTACATTTTGAATGGTTGTTTCCAATCCTTCGATATGATCCAAAGGATGCTGACGAAATTGATTTATCGATGCGTCACAATATTGCTTGTTTTTCCATCTTTTGTAATGAGAAACATTCGATGCTAACTCTTGTCCATTTTCAGCGTCAATCAGCACCGCACGAACAGAATCTGTTCCGTAGTCCAATCCTATTACATAATTTTTCATTCTATTTTATTTTTAAAATATTGACAAATATAAATATAAATATTTTATAAGTGTACAAAAAACACTTAATTGAAATTGCATAATTAATTTTTGCTATAAATGCATTAAAACAGCATTTTAGCATCTTTTTAAAAAATAAATGTTAACGATACATTTATAACATTGCGATTATTTCAGCTTAATCTTCAAATCGTTATTGAATCGTGCTTTAAAATCGTACTGAATTTTATTTTTTTGCCACAGATTAAAAGAATTCAAATGATTTTTTAATCCTTTTAATCTGTGAATCTGTGGCTCTAGAATTTTTACTGATTCTTATAATCTAACCAAACTTTCATTTTTCCAACTCCTCGATTCGACCAAGAATAATATGGAATTGCCTTCAACTTTGAGTTCTCAATCACATTTATTCCCTGCAATAAATTGGCTTCTTTTTTTACTTTGAAAGTATCAAAAGATGTAACATCAATTTTATCGAAGTTGTTTTTGTTATCAATTTCTTCAACCGCATAAACTATTGGTCCGTATTCCAAAGAAATCTTATTCGTATTAATTGCGGCTTTTGGATTCGTAAACACTTCCTGAACTTCCATTGGGAGATTGAGATTAATTTTATCTCCTTTTTTCCACTTTCTATTAATATTGAAATAACCACTTTCAGGTTGAATTGCTAAAGTTTCTCCATTTAAAACAACAGTTGCTTTTTGAGTTGAAGCCTTTTTATAACTGTATAAATCTCCAGGCAAAACTTCATTTCTAGACCATCCTGGAACACGAAGTTTAATGGTAAACTGACTTTCTTTTTTAGGATTAACCGAAATCGCAATTTTCCCGTTCCAAGGATAAGAAGTCTGTTGTGAAATCTGCAAATCTGTTTTTCCTAATTGAAAAGAAGCATTGTTTGAAGCATATAAATTAACGTATAAAACATCATTTGTTTTCGAATAAATCAATCCTGGAATTGACGGAATAAAACGAATCAAATTGGTTGGACAACAAGAACAGTCAAACCAGCCTTGTCGTGTACAAGAACCGCGATTTGATTTGTAAACGCCATCTGCTTCCAATGCATTTGGATAAAAAAATTGTTTTCCGTCAAGCGAAATTCCCGATATTAATCCATTGTACATCGTTCTTTCGATAACATCAAAATACTTAGAATCTCCGTATAAATTATGCAATCTATGATTCCAATATACATCGCCGATTGCTGCACAAGTTTCGTTATAAGCCGTTAAATTCGGCAGTTCATAATTTGCTCCGAAAGCTTCGCCGTCGTGTCTAGAACCGATTCCGCCTGTGATATACATTTTTTTGTTTACCATGTTTTCCCACAGCTTATTTACGGCATTTTCATAACCTTTATCTTTCATTAAAGCCGCAATATCAGTCATTCCCGCATACATATAAACCGCTCTTACCGCATGACCAACCGCTTCTTTTTGTTCTAAAATCGGCATATGATCTTGCGCATATTCTCCATATAATTTATGATTATTCGGATTTCCGCGATTGTCTAAATAGTATTTCGCCAGATTCAGATATTCTTTTTTTCCTGTAATTTGATACAATTTCAACAAACCAGTTTCTACAATTTGATGTCCAGGAACGCCTTTTACCTGACCGGGATTATCGCCAAAAGTTCGAACCAGCATATCAGCTGCTTTTATGGCAATTTCTAGAAAATTAGTTTTTCCAGTCGCTTCATAATGTACAATCGCCGCTTCGATTAAATGTCCCGGATTGTACAATTCATGGCTAATTTGCAATGATTCCCAACGTTTTCCTTCTATTACTGGAACCCAACTTGCAGGGGGTTTTGCCGGATTTATAGTTCTCCAAGTTGTAATATATCCGTCTGGTTCTTGACCAATTTTTACAATGGCAATCATCGAATCTAAAACCCTTTCTAATTTCGGATTTGGCGCACTGATTAACGTATTCGATGCGCCTTCAATAATCTTATAAACGTCTGTATCATCAAAAGGCATTTCTCCTCTCGTCGTGCCGCTTTTTTGTTTTCCTGCAATTAAAAAGTTCTCAAAACGTCCTTCTTCATCACATTTTTTAATCGCATATTGAATCGTGATTTCTTGCACTCTTTTGATAATCGGAAGCCAAAAAGAATCGGTCAGTTTTACATTTTGAATGTTAACTGGTTCAATCTGATATCCGGCTTTTAATGCCGAAGTTTTTTCATCAGATTGCACGACTTTATTTTTGGTTTCTTTACAGGAAACCAAAAATAAAATCAGCATACAAACTGTCAATAAATAAAAGTTATACTTTTTCATTTTATTGCATTATTTTCCTTCTAAAACCAATACAGAAAAAGGCGGAAGTGTTATTGTTAACTTTCCATTTTTGTTTTCAAAACCTTTAAAAGCAACAGGAACAATTTTATTCGGATTTTCGAAAGAATTATAATCTTGTAATTTTTGAGAGGTGATGATACTTCCAGTAAAATTCTTCACTCCAAGATCTTTAGTATCAATTTCGATTTTGTTTTTATTCACCGCATCAACATTCACCAATGAAATATGAACAGATCCGCTTTTATCTTTTGAAACAGAAGCTGAAACTGCCGGAATCGTTTGTCCTTCAAAAGTATAAGAAGGCGATTTAAAATCTACTGGAATTAATTTTGCGTCTTGATGCACGCTATACATTTTCATTACGCTATACGTTGGTGTTGTAATCATTTTTGCTTTGTCAGTCAAAATTACAGCTTGAAGCACGTTTACGCATTGTGCCAAATTTGCCATACGAACTCGATCTGAATGATTATTGAAAATATTTAAAGTTGCGCCAGCCAAAACTGCGTCTCTCATTGTATTTTGCTGATATAAAAATCCTGAATTTGTTCCTTTTTGAACTTCGTACCAACCGCCCCATTCGTCTACAATCATTGCAACTTTTTTCTCTGGATCATATTTGTCCATAATTGCGGCGTGTTTGGTTACTAATTCTTCCATTTTTAGTGCAGATTGCATGGTCAGGAAATATTCTTTTTCTGTAAAGTCAACATCTGAACCCTTTTTGCCCCAATCAATTACGGCATAATGATGAACACCAAGTCCGCCTAACATATTTAGCGGAATATTTTTCATTAAAACTTCTGTCCAATTATAATCTGAACTATTAGATCCTGAAGCAATTCTTGTAATGCCGCCGGTATTGCTCCAATCTGACATAAACGTGGCAAATTTGCGGTATTCATTCGCATAATAATCTGCCGTCATATTTCCGCCGCAGCCCCAAGCTTCATTTCCAATTCCCCAATATTTTACTTTCCAAGGTTCTGTTCTTCCGTTTTTTCTACGAAGATCACTCATCGGACTTTTTCCTCCAAAATTGGTGTATTGAACCCAATCTGCTAATTCTTGAACTGTTCCGCTTCCGACATTTCCCGATAAATAGGGTTCAGCGCCAAGCAATTCGCACATATTTAAAAAATCATGCGTTCCGAAACTATTGTCTTCCGTAACTCCTCCCCACCATTGATTTACAATTGTCGGACGCTGTTCTTTTGGACCAATTCCGTCTTTCCAATGATATGTGTCGGCAAAACATCCGCCAGGCCATCTTAAATTCGGAATTTTTAAATCTTTCAATGCTTTAATAATATCATTTCGAACTCCATTTGTGTTTGGAATTTTAGAAGTATCTCCAACAAAAAATCCACCATAAATACAATGTCCTAAATGTTCAGCAAAATGTCCATAGATATTTTTATTGATAGTTGGTGCAGACGCATCATTTTTGACAGCAATAATTACAGCTTCTTTTTGGGCGGTTATGGTTTGCATGCAAAACGCCATAACCATTAATAAAAGTGGTTTTTTCATAATTTTTTTGTGGTTTTTGGTTGTTAAAAAATACGGTGGTTTACATATTTTATAACAGTTTGTGATTTTTAGATATTATAAGTGTCTGTTTAACATTTGTAAATTTAAACAAAAAAAAGTCTCATAAAAAAATTAAAATCACAGAACAACTGGTTGTAAAAAAGAGAATTCGCAATGAAAAAATTCTACAAGCAGTATTAATAAAGGAATTTTATTCAATTTATAAAAAATAAAAATCTCAAAAAATTGACAAAAAAACAGAAAACTATACCGCTTTGTAACAAAAAATGTAACTTTTATACTTTGAATTTGAAATTATGGATCACAGTTTAATACTCTTTTAAAAATGTTTCTACCTTTGACCCGTAATTTTTAGATTTTATTCAATGAAATTTTTGGTTTAAAACACCCGTTTTCAGCAGATAAATCAATTATTACGACTTCTTTTTGTTTCAATTTTAACATAAGTGTAAAATCAACATTAATAAATTATGAAACGTTTTAAGAAGTTCATATATTTACCATCCAAATTAATTATATATGCTAAATAGTTATAGCTCTGCCGATAAAGTTTTATTGGCGGTTGACTGCATCATTTTCGGATTCGATAATGAAGGTCTGAAAATACTTTTAATTCAAAGAGATTTTGAACCTGAAAAGGGAAAATGGTCTTTGATTGGAGGTTTTTTAAAACGTGACGAAGTTTTAGACGCTGCTGCTACAAGAATCTTAAATACGTACACAGGTCTAAACGATATTTATATGGAGCAATTGTATGCTTACAGCGAAATTGATCGTGACCCTGTCGAAAGAACAATTTCGGTTTCATACTTTGCTTTAATCAATATCGAAAATCATAATGCAGAATTGATTCAAAATTATAATGCGCAATGGTTTCCAATTAATGATGCGCCAAACTTGATTTTTGACCACAACGAAATGGTTCAAAATGCAATTAAAAGACTTCGATACAAAACTTCTGTAAAACCTATCGGTTTTGAATTGCTTCCTGAGAAATTCACTATGCGTCAGCTTTTAGAATTATATGAAGCTATTTTGAGCAAAGAATTGGATAAAAGAAATTTCATCAGTAAAATCAATTCTTTAGAAATCTTAAATAAATTAGACGAAAAAGATATGCAGTCTTCTCGAAAAGGTTCTTATTTATACACCTTTAATAAAGAGAAATACGAAGAAAAATTATTAAACGATTTTGTGCTTAATTTATAATAGGCTGCAAAATTTACAAAGAATTCCTAACTATAAGAGCAGATTTATTTTCGATCTGCTCTTTTGTTCCTCTCAAAACCATATCGGCTAAAATTCTTCCCATTAATTCAAAATTGGTCGAAATTGTTGTAATTCCGTTTGCTGCAATTTTCTTCAATGCTGTTTCATTATAAGATATAATTCCGAAGTCTTCTCCTAATTTTAAGTTTCGTGTAATGGCGTTTTCTATTACCAAAAGTAAATCTCGATCGTGCGGAATAATATATAAATCTCCCAAAGCGATAGATTGATTGCTGAAATCGGAGATAATTTCATAATCAAAACCATATTGTTGGCAAAAAGATTCAAAACCAATTTTCATTCCTGGAGGTTCTCTAAAACCTGCAAAAATTAAAATCAGCTTTTTATATTTTGATAATCTCGATTTGCCTTTTACCAAACCTTCATAAATGTCTCTTTGGTGATTTTGATAAATTGCTGGAAACATTTTCAAATCTGAATTGGTCTGATCCAAAATAATTACATCACTTACTGGTAGGGTTTTTATAGTATCAACGATATCGTTTAAGTTCGTCGGCATGATAATATATTTTGTGTAATTTCCATTACTGTCATTTATCAGTTTTTTGAAAACTTGAACATTAAAATGATGAAAGAAAATATCGACCTGAACATTTTTTCCAATGTTTTTTAAAAACGAATTATAAATGTCTTCTTTAAAAATATTCAATTCATCAAAAAGTAAAAAAACCTTCTGAGTTATAGTGATTTCAACACTTTTAACATAATATCCTTTTCCAGGAATGGCATAAATAATTCCTCTTTTCTTGAGTTCATCGTACGCTAATAAGACCGTATCGCGCGATAAAGAAAATGCCAAACAGACTTTATTTACCGATGGAAGACGATCTCCTTTTATCAAATTTCCGACTTCAATAGCTTTTTCTATTGAAAGAATAATCTGCCTATATTTTGGCAGACCAATATTATTTTGAATTGAAATAATGCTCATAATAAAGTCATTTTGACTATAAAGTTTAAAAACTGGTAGGTACTGGTATGCAAAAATAATAAATGTTTCTATTTTTGGATTTCATTTTTGGTAAAAATTATATGGAAATAAAACACATATCGCATTTAAAGGAGATACATAATTGCAAATTGTTCGGTTTAATGCCCAATAAAGAAGAAATTTATTCTTTTGAATTAGTCAATCAAAACGGAATGAAAGTGCAAATCATTAATTATGGTGCAACTGTAACTTCTATCCAAATTCCAGTAAATGGAAAATTAACAGATGTTGTATTAGGGTTCGATAATTTAGAATCGTATTTAGAATCGTATAATTTACCAAGCGCTCCTTATTTTGGAACAACTGTTGGGCGTTATGCCGGACGTATTCATAAAGGTTCTTTTAGTCTAGATGATATTGAATTTAAGCTTGATGAAAATAATAACGGAAATACGCTTCATGGCGGCGATATGGGATTTGGAAGAAAAATCTGGAATGTAGCAAGCTCAATTTCTGGAGAAAATCCATCGGTTACTTTTAGTCTTTTGAGCGAACATTTAGACGAAGGTTTTCCTGGAGAAATGACCGTTTATTTGACTTATACTTTAACTGAAGAAAACGAATTAAAGTTAGAATATAAAGCAACATCAACAGAAGATACGGTTATCAACTTGACGCATCACAGTTATTTTAATCTTGACGGACACGACGGAAATGTGTTAGAACAGCAAATGTTTATCAAATCGGCAAAAATGCTGGAAACGAACCCAGATAATATTCCAACCGGAAATTACACCGATTTAGCGAATCATGATTTTGATTTTAGAACGCCTAAAAACTGTCCGTTTCCAATTGACAATTCATTTGTGGTAAATTCTAAAACAGAAATTGTAGCACAATTAATTAGTTTGAAAAATAATTTAAGAATGAATGTTTACACCGATCAACCTAGTGTACATATATATGTAGGCGGAAATTGTTTCGGAAAACTGAAAGGAAAAGAAAATGTAGCTTATAATGCGCAAAGCGGAATTTGTTTTGAAACACAAAATTTTCCAGACGCACCAAATCACGCTCATTTTCCGAATGCCATTTTGAAAAAAGGTGAAGAATACACGCAAAAAACGCTTTACAAATTTGAAAGTTTAAATTAATAAAAAACAAAAAACCACAATACAACTAACTATATAATGAATGATATTTTAATACAAAATACCGTTGCTTTTTTTGAAAAATCTTTCGGTTCTTCTCCAGAAAAAACGGTACTTTCTCCAGGTAGAATTAATATTATCGGAGAACATATTGACTACAATGACGGTTATGTTTTACCTGCGGCAATTGACAAAGTAATTTGTTTTGCTTTTTCTAAAAACAACACCAAAACTTCTAAAATAATCGCCATCGATTTGAATGAAGAATTTCAAATCGATTTGACTCAAGAAGTAAAATTGAGTGATGTCGTTTGGACAAATTATATTCGAGGCGTAATTAAACAATTGCAAGATAACGGATTTTCGTTTGAAGGTTTCAACTGCGTTTTCAGCAGTAATATTCCAGTTGGTTCTGGATTATCTTCTTCTGCGGCTTTAGAATGCGGAACGATTTTCGGAATCAAATCTCTTTTTGATTTAAAATTGGAGAAAGTTGATATTTCTTTATTAGGACAAAAAGCAGAACATTGGGTTGGAATCAACTGCGGAATTATGGATCAGTTTTCGAGCGTTCATGGTTTGGAAAATAAAGTAATTAAATTAGACTGCAACACTTTAGATTTTGAATATCACAACGCTGATTTTAAAGATTATTCTCTGATTTTATTTGATTCTAATGTAAAACATTCGCTTTTTACTTCAGAATACAATACGAGAAGAATTGAATGTGAAGAAGGTTTATCTATTATAAAAAATCATTTTCCAGAAGTAAAAAGTTTTAGAGATTCTTCTGTAGAACAAGTTTTAAGTTTGAAAGATAAAATGAGTGAGAAAGTTTTTGATCGAGTTCATTTTGTTGTAAAAGAAATTAATCGTGTTATAAAAGCCTGCGAAGCTTTGGACGAAGGAAATATCGAACTTTTAGGAGAATTGCTTTTTGAAACACATTATGGTTTATCTAAAGAATACGAGGTAAGCTGCGAAGAATTAGATATGCTGGTTGATACAGCAAAAGAAGATGAAGCCATTATTGGTTCCCGACTTATGGGCGGTGGTTTCGGCGGATGCACAATCAATCTAGTTAAGAAAGGAAATGAAAATGAGGTAAAACGTAAGTTCTCTAAACTTTATTTGGATACATTTGGAATTGAATTAAAATTCTATGATGTAAAAATCTCAAACGGAACAACGCTACTTTAACACCACAACACACTACAATGAAAAATTTTGACATTAACGAAGATCCGCACAGACGCTTTAATCCATTGATAAATGAATGGGTTTTAGTTTCACCTCATCGTGCAAAACGCCCTTGGCAAGGACAAAACGAAACGATCTCAACAGAAGAACTTCCAAAATACGACCCAACTTGTTATTTGTGTCCAGGAAATGTTCGTGCCAACGGAGTAAGTAATCCAGCATACGAAAGCAGCTTTGTTTTTGAAAATGATTTTGCTGCCATGAAACAGGACGAAATTATTTTTGAAGACGATATTAAACATACTTTTTTTAAAGCAAAACCAGAACAAGGAATTTCGAGAGTGGTTTGTTTTTCTCCACGTCACGATTTGACTCTTCCAGAAATGGAAATTGCTGATATCGAAAACATCATCAAAACTTGGCAGAGAGAATACACCGATTTAGGAAATATCAAATACATTAACCACGTTCAGATTTTTGAAAACAAAGGAAGTGTAATGGGATGCAGCAATCCGCATCCGCACGGACAAATTTGGGCGCAATCTTCACTTCCAACTCAGGTTGAAAAAACACAAAATAGTTTAAAGTCCTATTACGATAAAAACAAAAAGACACTTTTAGAAGATTATGTTCAGGCAGAATTAAATGCTGGAGAACGTATCGTAATCGAAAATGATCATTTTGTGGCTTTGGTTCCTTTTTGGGCAATTTGGCCTTACGAAACTATGATTGTAAGCAAAAGAGCAGTAAATAAAATCACCAATTTTACTGAAGCTGAAAGTAGCGCTTTCGCTAAAATATTAAAACAATTGACAACGAAGTACGATAATTTATTTAATACTTCATTTCCATATTCTTCAGGAATTCACCAATCTCCAACAGATGGTTTAGATCATCCTGAATGGCATTTTCACATGCATTTTTATCCGCCATTATTAAGATCGGCAACAGTAAAAAAATTCATGGTTGGATACGAAATGTTAGGCGAATCACAACGCGATATTACACCCGAAAAAAGTGCTGAAATTTTGCGACAATTATCAGACGTACATTATAAAAGTCTTGTAAAAGCTTAATAATTGTAATGTGAATGAAGTTTAGAATTGAAAATTTAACACAATAATCAGCTCATAAATGTAAAAAACACATTTGCTGATGATTGATTTCTAAATTTTTATTTTACATTTGGCTTCCACTCTTATTTTCATAAAAAAATAACAGAAATAAAACACATTTTTCAATTTTAACAAGACTATATAACAAAAACGTCGATTTAAAACGAATAAACAAATTTAACCCTATAAATAATTATCTAAAATACTACTAACAATGAACCAAAACCTCGCTTTCGCAGATTATGCGGTTTTTATTATCTATTTTATCGTAGTTTCTGTCTACGGTTACACGGTTTACCGCAAACGTAAACAAGACGAACAAGATGCTAAAGCTTACTTTTTGGCTGAAGGAAATTTAACTTGGTGGGCAATTGGAGCTTCTCTTATTGCATCTAACATCTCTGCAGAACAATTTATCGGAATGAGCGGTGAAGGTTTCTTTTTAGGAATCGCTGTTGCTGCTTACGAATGGCTTGCTGCTATTGCACTTATTATTGTGGCTGTATGGTTTATCCCAGTATATCTTAAAAATAAGATTTACACAATGCCTCAGTTCTTAAAAACACGTTACAACGAATCTACTGCTTTGATTATGGCGGTTTTCTGGTTGTTTTTGTATGTTTTTGTAAACTTAACTTCTATTCTTTATTTAGGAGCTGTTGCGATTAACGGTCTTGCAGGCGGACAATATCTTCATGTTATCATGGTAGGATTAGCTGTTTTTGCTTTATTTATTTCTCTTGGAGGAATGAAAGTTGTAGCTTACACAGACGTAATTCAAGTTGCTGTTTTAATTATTGGAGGTTTAGTAACTTCTTATATCGCTTTAACAACAGTTGGTCAATACTTTGGTGTTGGTGAAAATGCAATTGCTGGTTTCAAAGTTTTGATGAGAGAAGCGCCTGAGCATTTCAAAATGATTATTCCTAAACCTACTGCTGCTTCGTCTCAGGAGGATATCAATAAATATTTAACTTTCCCAGGATTATTATCTTACGCTGCTGGTATCTGGATCATCAACTTAAACTACTGGGGATGTAACCAATACATTACGCAAAGAGCACTTGGAGCAGATTTACAAACAGCTCGTACAGGAATTTTATTTGCTGGTATGTTAAAATTATTGATGCCACTTATTGTAATGTTGCCAGGTATCGCTGCTTACGTTTTATACACAAACGGACATTTACCTCAATTAGTTGGAGGAAAAGATGGAGCTTATTCTGCTGTTTTAACATTCCTTCCAACTGGATTAAAAGGACTTTCTGTTGCTGCTTTAACGGCTGCAATTGTAGCTTCTTTGGCAGGAAAAGTAAACAGTATTTCTACAATCTACACATTAGATATTCATAAAAAATACATCCAAAAAGAAGCTGGTGAAAAACAACAGGTAAACATTGGTAGACTTGCCGTTTTTGCTGCAATGCTTTTAGCTGTTTTATTTACATGGAATGACGTTTTAGGAATCGGTGGTGTTGGAGGATTTACATACATCCAAAAATATACTGGATTTATCAGCCCTGGAGTTTTTGCTATGTTCTTCTTAGGTATGTTCTGGAAAAGAACAACTGGAGCTGCAGCAATTGTTGGGGTAATTTTAGGATTCTTATTATCTGTTTTATTCAACGAATACGCTCCTGCATTATTTGGAAACGACACACTTTTATATACAGCTTACCCTAACGGAAAAGGAGGATTTGAAATTCCTTTCCACATTTGTATGGGATTATCATTTTTCTTCACAATGCTTGTGATGATTTTGATGAGTTTCGCTGGACCAAAAGTAAACCCTAAAGCATTCGAGACAGAACCTGGAATGTTTAAAGTTAAACCGCAAACAACAGTCTTAATCGTAATTACATTATTGATTATTGTGGCGCTTTATGTTAAGTTCTGGTAATAAATTATCAGTTCAATTCTCTCTATTTTTGCAGCTGTTGTTTGTCATGAACAACAGCTGTAAATTTTTAAAAAAAGTTCTTACAGTAGAGATAAAAGCTATGAATTTAAAAGATTTATGAATTAGATTGTCACCCTGAGCGAAGCCGAAGGGCGTCCCAATTGGAATCGGGCTTCGACTTCGCTCAGCCTGACAAACAGCAAAGTAAAATCATTTTAATCCCTTTAATCTGTGGCAAAAAAATATTAGCAATAAATTATAATAAATAAAATCATGCAGTTATCATTAACCCAAAAAATCATTATCGTTACGGGAGGCGCAAAAGGAATCGGTTTAGGAATCGTTAAGGTCTTAGCCGAAGAAAATGCCATTCCGTTTATCGTTGGACGTAACGAAAATGACAACATCAAAGCCGTAGAAGAATTAAAAGCCATTGGAAAAGAAGCGCACCAAGTTGCCGCCGATTTAACAAAACCTGAAGACTGCAAAAAAGCCGTTGAAGCCGTAATTGCAAAATTCGGCAGAATCGACGGACTTGTAAATAATGCCGGAGTTAACGACGGCGTTGGATTGGAAAACGGAAATTATGAAGATTTTGCTGCTTCTCTTCACAAAAATTTAGTCCATTATTATTTAATGGCACAACACGCACTTCCATATTTGAAAGAATCTAAAGGAGCAATTGTCAACATTGGTTCCAAAACTGCCGAAACTGGTCAAGGTGGCACCTCAGCTTATGCCGCTTCAAATGGCGGAAGAAATGCTTTAACTAGAGAATGGGCGGTTGAATTATTGAAATACAGCATCCGCGTAAATGCTGTAATCGTAGCAGAATGTTACACACCGCTTTATGAAACGTGGATTAATACTTTTGAAAATAAAGAAGAAAAATTAGCTGCAATTACCAAAAATATTCCGTTAGAAAACAGAATGACTACAGCTGAAGAAATCGCGAATATGGTGGTTTTCTTATTGTCTGAAAAATCAAGCCATACTACAGGTCAAATTATTTATGTTGATGGTGGTTATACTCATTTAGACAGATCTATTTAAAATGTTTTTTGCCACAGATTACACAGATTAAAAGGATTTTCAAATCCAGTTTTGTCAGGCTGAGCGAAGTCGAAGCCCACGTCCAATTGGAACGCCCTTCGACTTCGCTCAGGGTGACAAACTAAGGCGAATCCTTTTAATCTTTATAATCTGTGGCAAAACTAACCTTCGCATTATTTTTAAAATCGGAAGGCGTTATTCCTTTAACTTTTTTGAAAAGTTTATTAAAATTCGAAGCCGTTTTATAACCGCATTCATACGCAATTTCAGACATACTTTTATCGGTTTCCAAAAGCAATTTACAGGAATTTGAAATTCGGATTTCGTGTAAATAATCTACAAAATTCTTTTTCGTTTTTGCCCTGAACATTCTGCAGAAAGAAGTTCGAGTCATATTCGCGACAGCGGCAATCTCTTCTAATGAAATATTCTTTTTGTAATTTTTATTGACGTATTGAAAAACCTCCGAAAGACGATCTACTTTAGAATCCTTTTGCATCAAAGAATAAATCTCGTCATTGATGTAAATCGTATCCTGGCTTTCGGAAAGAATAGACAAAATCTCAAAAAGTCCCACAATAACTTCGAAGTCTTTTTTAGAAACTAATTTTTCCAATTTTTTCGCAATCTGTTTATTGGTTTTTCCGATAATCGAAATTCCTTTTCCAGCCTGAAAAAAAAGTTCGTTGATTTTTTGGGTTTCTTTTAATTCGTAAAAAGTGGGTCCGAAAATGTCTTTATGAAAATATACAACAATCGAATTGGCTTTTAAATCTTCAATTCCTTGATAATATTTTTCGTCATTTAACCAAACATGCGGAATATCAGAACCTAAAAAAACCATATCTCCAGGTTCAAATGGCATTACCGAATTTCCGATAATTCGCTTGCCAAAACTCTCTTTTACATACACCAATTCCAATTCCGGATGCGAATGAAAAGGCGCTTGAAAAAAAGGCTCAATACGATTCAGCACCGAAACTTTGGTGTTGAGATAAGACGCTATTTTTGTTTGTTCCAATTTCATGTTGCAAAGATAATTAAAGATTAGACACGGATAATATCAGACTATTAACAAATGTGTAAAAAGGCTAATTTTATTTTTCGTTAACTGCCCGAATTCTATACAAAATCAAAGGATTAAATTGTTATAAAACGAAAGCATTGACATCAAAAAAAAAGAAAAAAACAACAACACAATGTCTGAGAATAACACAAAAAAACTGGTTGTAAAACTGCATCCAGACGATAATGTATTGGTTGCCTTAACCGATCTTCAGAAAGGCGAAACCATTCATTTTGAAAATGAAACTTACGTTTTGCAAGACCTCATCAAAGCCAAACATAAATTCTACATGCAGGACATGAAGCAGGGAGAAGAAGTAAATATGTACGGTGTTTTGGTAGGAAAAGTGCAAAACGATTTAGCGAAAGGAAGTCTAATGACAACCGAAAACCTTAAACATGCCGCAGATCCGTACGCTTACAGAAATGCTTCTTACGAATGGAATGCACCTGATGTTTCAAAATTCGAAAACAGAACTTTTAAAGGTTATAAAAGAAAAGACGGACGCGTTGGAACGGCAAATTACTGGCTTTTTGTTCCGACTGTTTTTTGTGAAAACAGAAATTTAGATGTCATAAAAGAAGCCTTACACAAACAATTGGGTTATGCTGTAACAGACAAATACAACCAATTTACGCACGAATTACTGGAAGGTTATTTGAAAGGAAATGACATTAACGATATTAATATTGAATTAAATCCGACTCCAAAAAACAAACGCGTTTTTGAAAATGTGGACGGAATTAAATTCTTAAATCACCAAGGTGGTTGCGGCGGAACACGTCAAGATGCTTCTACTTTGAGCGCTTTATTGGCTTCTTACGCGAATCATCCAAACGTGGGCGGCATCACGCTTTTGAGTTTAGGTTGCCAGCATTTACAAGTTCAGGATTTTGTAAATGATGTAAAAAGACAAAACCCAGATTTCGATAAACCGTTATTTATTTTTGAACAGCAGCAAACAGAAAGCGAAGAAGTTTTGATTACAAATGCCATCAAAAAAACTTTTGAAGGTTTAATCGAAATCAATAAATATGAAAGAACCGATGCACCTTTAAGCGATTTATGCATTGGTGTAAAATGTGGCGGAAGCGATGGTTTCAGCGGTGTTTCTGCAAATCCTGCTGTTGGTTATACTTCAGATTTAGTAGTAGCTTTAGGCGGAAAAATTCTTTTGGCCGAATTCCCAGAATTATGTGGTGCCGAACAGAATTTAATTGACAGATGCATTACGGAAGATAAGGCTAAAAAATTCATCGATTTAATGGAATCTTATGATGAACTTGCCCATAAAGTAGGTTCTGGTTTTCATATGAATCCTTCTCCTGGAAACATCAAAGACGGATTGATTACAGATGCGATCAAAAGTGCTGGAGCAGCAAAAAAAGGCGGAACTTCACCTGTTGTTGATGTTTTAGATTATACCGAATTGGTTACAAAACCAGGTTTAAGTTTAGTTTGTACGCCAGGAAATGACGTTGAAGCGACAACTGGAAAAGCAGCTTCTGGAGCAACTTTAATTTTATTTACAACCGGATTGGGAACTCCGACAGGAAACCCAGTTTGTCCTGTAATTAAAGTAGCAACAAATTCTGTTCTAGCAACCAGAATGAAAGATATTATCGATATTGACTGCGGACCAATCATTAGTGGTGAAAAATCTATTGAAGAAATGGGCGAGGAAATTTTAGAATATTGCATCAAAGCGGCAAGCGGCGAAATTATTCCGAAAGCAGTTCAATTAAACCAAGACGATTTTATTCCGTGGAAACGCGGCGTATCTTTGTAAAAAGACTATTAAAAACAACTCATAAAAATTTATATCAAATGTTTTCATTACAAAATAAAAAAGCAATTATCACTGGCGGAGGAAGCGGAATTGGACGAGCGATTTCGGTTTTATTTGCTAAACAAGGAGCTGAAGTTCATATTTTAGAATTGACGGAAGAAAGCGCAAAAGAAACGGTTGAAGAAATTAAATCAGCTGGTGGAAATGTTTTTGCTCACGCGTGCGACGTTTCAAATCATGAACAAGTCAAAACGACTTTCGAGAAAATCGGAAATATCAATATTCTGGTAAACAACGCGGGAATTGCTCACGTTGGAAAAGTAGACACAACTTCAGAATCTGATTTTGACCGAATCATGAATGTAAACGTAAAAGGGGTTTACAACTGCCTTCACGCTTCGATTCCGGCGCTAAGAAATTCTGGCGGAGGTGTTATTTTGAACTTAGCTTCAATCGCTTGCTGGGTTGGAATTCCAGATCGTTTTGCTTATTCTACTGCAAAAGGAGCAGTTATGGCCATGACCTTATCAGTTGCAAAAGATTATTTACACGATAAAATCAGATGTAATTCTATTTCTCCTGCACGCGTTCACACGCCTTTCGTAGACGGGTTTATCGCTAAAAATTATCCAGGGAAAGAAGAAGAAATTTTCGAAAAACTTTCTCAATCGCAACCGATTGGAAGAATGGGAAAACCAGAAGAAATCGCAACTTTAGCATTATTTTTATGCAGCGACGAATCGTCTTTCATCACAGGTTCAGATTATCCAATTGATGGCGGATTCATTAAATTGAACAACTAAAAAAAAATTTAGCCACAGATTAAAAAGATTAAAAGGATTCCCTTTAGTTTGTCACCCTGAGCGAAGTCGAAGGGCGTTCCAATTGGACGTGGGCTTCGACTTCGCTCAGCCTGACAAAACTGGATTTAAAAATCATTTTAATCCTTTTATCCCGATAGCTATCGGGAGTGGCTAAAAAAAATACACATTACTAAAAAAATTAAAATATGAAACTTATTAGATTCGGAGAAGAAGGAAAGGAAAAACCAGGTGTTTTACTAAATGAAAAAAGATACGATGTTTCGTCTATTGTAACAGATTACAACGAAGCTTTTTTTGAAAATGACGGTTTAGCAAAATTAGAAGAAGCTTTAAAAAATAATCCAGCATTGCCAGAAGTTAGCGATTCAGTTCGTTTAGGTTCACCTGTTGCGCGTCCTTCAAAAATTATCTGCATCGGATTAAATTATGTAGATCACTGCGAAGAAACTGGAGCTGCAATTCCAGAAGAACCAATTATTTTCTTCAAATCAACCACTTCTTTATGTGGACCAAATGACAATTTGATCATTCCAAAAAACAGCGAAAAAACAGACTGGGAAGTAGAATTAGCATTTGTTGTAGGTAAAAAAGCAAGCTACGTTTCTGAAAAAGATGCACCAAACTACATCGCTGGATATTGTCTTTTAAATGATTATAGCGAAAGAGCATTCCAAATCGAACGCGGCGGACAATGGGCAAAAGGAAAAGGTTCTGATACCTTCGCTCCTCTTGGTCCAATTATGGCAACTCCAGACGAAGTTGGCGATGTAAATAACTTAAAAATGTGGTTGACTGTAAACGGAAAAACGTTTCAAAACAGTAATACTTCAAACTTAATTTTTAAAATTCCTTTCTTGGTTCATTATTTAAGCCAGTTTATGACATTGCTTCCTGGCGATGTGATCAGTACGGGAACACCTCCGGGAGTTGGATTAGGAATCAAACCAGATCCAATTTACATTAAAGCGGGCGACGTAATCGAATTAGGAATCGAAGGTTTAGGCACAAGTAAACAAACTGCCGTAGCGTATCAACAAAACTAAAATTATGGCAACTCAAAAATTCTATCTGGCTTTAGACTTAAAAGATGACGCCGATTTAATTGCAGAATATAAAGAACTGCATGAAAATGTCTGGCCAGAAATTAAAAAAAGTATTCAAGATTCTGGAATTGAAGTTTTGGATATTTACTGCACTGGAAACCGATTATTTATGATTATAGAAGCTGACGCTGATTTCACTTTCGAAAAGAAAGATCAAGCCGATGCTGCAAACGAAAAAGTTCAGGAATGGGAAACTTTAATGTGGAAATTCCAACAAGCTTTACCGTGGGCAAAACCAGGACAAAAATGGATTTTAATGGATAAGATTTTTGGATTGTAATATTCAATTTTTCATTCAAAAAAATAAAAAAGAGGATTTCAAAATTGAAATCCTCTTTTTGTTTTATAACAAATGGTAATTTTATTTTAACACGTAATATGTTGTTTATTAATGATTTTAATTAATTTTAAATTATAGAAAATTAACCTCAATTAATCAACAAATGAAAAAACTAATTATTGCATGCTTCTTATTTTCAGGAGCTGTTTTTGCTCAGGACATGAATGTGGTTCAGGGAAATTTTGACTTTTTAAAAGATCAAAAAGAAATCAATACCGAATTTGATTATAGTGATTTTACTATGATGAAAGAAAAAAAGTCTGAAGCACAATATGTAAAAGAACACAAAGCTGAGCTTGATGAAAAAGCAAAAGGAAACGGAAATATCTGGGAGAAAAAGTGGGTCAATGCAAGAGAACAGATCTGGACGCCGAAATTTTTAGAAATTGCTAATATTGTTTTAACAAAAGAAAAAAAAGATTTAAACTTTCAAGAAGGATTAAAAACGCCTTATACTTTAATTGTAAAAGCGGTATGGATTTACCCAGGTTGGGATGCAGGAATTATGAAACAACCAGCAAAAGTTACCACAAACCTAAAATTTGTTGAAACGGCTAATAAATCAAATGTTTTATTGGAAATCACTAGCGAAGAAGCTCCTGGAGATCAATGGGGAAGCAATTTTAGTAATGAAACCAGAATTGGTGAAGGATTTGCAAAAACGGCAAAATCTATGTCAAAACTTATAATAAAGAAAACGAAATAAAAAAAAGCCCTGATTATTCAGGGCTTTGTTCTTTTTGCATATTTAGTAAATACGCCATATTCGCTATTACGTGATCGTGTTTTTTGACAAACGAATTTTCTTCGTTCCAAACATAACCTGCTAAAACAGCACATATTTTTTCTTTTACTTCAGGATTTTCTGGCTGATGGAAAAATAAAGTCTGAAGATTTCCAGTATACCATTCTTGTACATAAGTAGTGAAAACAGCAATTCCTCGTTTCATATATTGTGTAAATTCTACTTCCCAGTCAACAGGAATTCCTTTCGATTCTTTCAAATATAATTTTGCTGCCAGCATTCCAGATTCTGTTGCAAAAGCTACACCTGACGAGAAAACTGGATCTAAGAATTCAGAACTATTTCCTGTCAAAGCAAAACCGTCGCCATACATTCTTTTTACGGCTCTAGAATAGTTTTCTAATTTAACTGGTTCGAATAAAAATTCTGTTCCAGCAAATCTTTTAATATAATAATCAGATTTCTGAATGGCATTTTTTAAAGCCTCTGCATTATTTTTATTTTCAGAAAGCGAATTAATAAAATCTGTCGGACCAACAACTCCTAAACTTGTATTTCCATTAGAAAACGGAATTACCCAAAGCCAAACTTCAGTTTCCAAAATATCAAAAGAAATTTGAGTTCCTTCTTCACCTTCTGGCCTGTTAATATCTTTTACGTGTGTGAAAATCGAAGAATGCGGATCTAATTTTGATGGCGTATCCAAATCTAAAAGCCTTGGTAAAACACGTCCGTATCCGCTTGAATCAATTATAAAATTGGCGTGAATTTCTTTTAGATTTCCTTCTTTATCTTTTACGATTGTTTTTGATTTTTTTCCTTCAAAAGAAACTTCCAAAACTTCGCTTTCAAATTCAAGATCAATTCCTTTTCGCACAATTTCTTGCGCCATTGTGTTGTCAAAATCAGCACGAGGAACCTGCCAAGTCCAATCCCAGCCTTCTCCAAATTTTTTACTGAAATCGAAATTGCAAATCTCTTCACCTCTAATAAAACGAGCACCTAACTTTTTCTCGAAGTTCATTGCATCAAGCGCGTCAAACAATTCTGCCTCAGCAAAATGATCCATTACGCGCGGAATAAGGCTTTCTCCAACAACAAGTCTCGGAAACTTTTGCTTTTCTACAACTTTCACTTTAACGTTGTTTTTATAAAGATACGACGCCGAAACACAACCAGATGGTCCTGCACCAATCACTAAAACATCAACAAACTCCTTTATCATATTAGAATTATTATCATTAATTAACCTACATTTGCCATCATCAAAATAACTACAATTATTTTGATAAATAAAATTAAATTAGCGCAACCAAAATTGATTTGATGAATACAATAAATGAATATTTAAGTTTAGCAGAATTTGAAGCCATAATCTTTGGAAAAAACAAAGTTGTCATAAGCGATGTTGTTCAAAATCGAGTAAACGAAAGTTTTAATTTCTTGAAAGAATTCTCAGGAAACAAAGTAATCTACGGAGTAAATACTGGCTTTGGTCCAATGGCTCAATATAGAATTAAAGAGTCAGATCAAATTCAACTGCAATACAATTTAATTAGAAGTCACTCTTCTGGAACAGGAAAACCTTTAAACGCTGAATGTGCAAAAGCTGCCATTTTAGCTAGATTAAATACATTGTCTTTAGGAAATTCGGGAGTTCATTCTTCTGTAATTCATTTAATGGCAGAATTAATCAATAGAGATATTACGCCTTTAATTTTCGAGCACGGTGGTGTTGGTGCCAGCGGAGATTTAGTTCAGTTATCTCATTTAGCTTTGGTTTTAATTGGTGAAGGTGAAGTTTTTTATAAAGGTGAAAGACGTCCAACTTCAGAAGTTTTTGAAATTGAAGGTTTAAAACCAATTCAGGTAGAAATTAGAGAAGGTTTGGCGTTAATCAACGGAACTTCTGTAATGACAGGAATTGGCGTTGTAAATGTTCATTATGCAAAAAAATTATTAGACTGGTCGTTAAAAGCTTCTTGTGCAATTAACGAATTAGTTCAAGCTTATGACGATCATTTCTCTGAAGAATTAAACCAAACCAAACGTCATAAAGGACAGCAGGAAGTTGCAGAAAGAATGAGAAAAAATCTTTCTGACAGTACTTTAATCCGTAAAAGAGAAGATCATTTATATTCTGGCGAAAACACAGAAGAAATCTTCAAAGAAAAAGTCCAAGAATATTATTCACTAAGATGTGTTCCTCAAATTTTAGGACCTGTTTTAGAAACTATAAATAATGTCGCTTCTATTTTAGAAGACGAATTTAACTCGGCAAACGACAATCCAATTATCGACGTAAAAAACAAACACGTTTATCACGGAGGAAATTTCCACGGAGATTATATTTCGTTAGAAATGGATAAATTGAAAATAGTTATTACAAAATTAACGATGCTGGCAGAACGTCAATTGAATTATTTATTGAATTCAAAAATCAACGAAATTTTGCCTCCATTTGTAAACTTAGGAACATTAGGATTTAATTTCGGAATGCAAGGTGTTCAATTCGTGGCGACTTCAACAACTGCCGAAAATCAAATGTTATCAAATCCAATGTACGTTCACAGTATTCCAAACAACAATGACAATCAAGACATTGTAAGTATGGGAACAAACGCAGCGGTGATTACATCAAAAGTGATTGAGAACTCTTTTGAGGTTCTGGCAATCGAATTAATCACAATTGTTCAGGCAATTGATTATTTAAAACAAAAAGACAAAATTTCGTCTGTTACTAAAAAATGGTACGACGATGTTCGAAACATAATTCCAGAATTCAAAGAGGATCAAGTAATGTATCCTTTTGTACAAAAAGTAAAAGATTATTTGATAAATAGCTAAAAATCTTTAATTTACAGTATTAATATTGAATCTTAAAATCATGAAAAAGTCACTTGTTTTTTTATTACTAAGCTGCATTCAATTTGTTAATAGTCAAGAATTAGCATTAGTTAAGAAAAATTCTAAAATAGGATATATCGCTAAAGATGGATCTTTTAAAATTGAACCTCAATATAAATCTGCCAGAAGTTTTTCTGAAGGATTAGCTGCTGTAGAAAATGGCGGAAAATGGGGATTTATTGACATAAAAGGAACTTGGGTAATTCCAGCCGATTTTAAAGATGCAAAAGACTTTAACAACGGAATTGCTGTTGTACAAAAAGAAAAAGAGTGGGTTTATATTAATACAAAAGGTGAAATTCAAAAAGCGCCTGTTACAGAAAAAGTATTTGATTTTAATGATGGAGTTGCTTTCATCAGACAAAACAATAAAGTTGGTTTAATTAACAACAAAATGACTGTTGTTTTAGAACCAAAATACGATCAGATCAAACCTTTTGAAAATGGTTACGCCAGAGTTGAATTAAACAAAAACTGGGGAATTATTAATACCGAAGGAAAAGAATTGGTTGAACCAATTTATGCGGAAATCGGAAATTATTTTAAAGGAACTACTTGGGCTAGAAAAGACAAAACTTTTGGACTTGTAAGTGGCGGAAAATTTATTCCTGTTGAAGGAGCCGAAAAAATTTGGGATTTTGAAACTCAAGATTTGACTTTTGCTAAGAAAAACGGAAAAATTGGTTATATCGATTTAAAAGGAAACTGGGCAATTCTTCCTATTTATGATAAAGGAAAAGCATTCTCAAAAAATCTGGCGCCAGTTTTAGTTGGAAAAAAATGGGGATTCATTAATCCGGAAGGAAAATTTGTAATTGAACCAACTTACAGCGATGCAGAAGTTTTCAGTACAAATGGTCTTGCTCCCGTGAAAGAAAGCAATTGGGGATTTATCAACGAATCTGGAAAATTGGTAATTCCAACTCAATATGGAATTACAACTAATGCCATTATTGCCATGTTTACACAACAAGATAAAGGTTTTATTGACGGCGTTGCCAGAGTAAAAAACGAAGGAAAATGGGGATTTCTTAAACCAGACGGGACCGTTTTAAGCAATCAATGGTTTGAAAATGCTGAATTATTTTCAAAATCAGAAAAACCACAACCAGTTGCTGCTCCTGCCGAAAAACCAAAACAGGAAACAAAACCGGCCGCTGCAAAAAAACCAGCTGCAAAACCTGTAGCGAAGAAAAAGAAATAACATTTATCTCCACTAAATAATATAATTTGTATAAATGAAATCGCATTCTTAAAAGCGATTTCATTTATGACGAATAAAAATCAAAACCTACATAAATGAAATGTGTATTAGTAACAGGCGGTTCGAGAGGAATTGGAAGTGCAATTTGTAAAAAATTAGCCGTAGAATCCGATTATCATATTCTGATCAATTATCATTCTAATCAAACGGCTGCCGAAGAAACATTACAAGAAATACAAAAATTAGGCGCAACTGGAGAAATTTTAGGTTTTGATGTTGCTAATTTTGAACAAGTACAAAATGTTCTTACACAATGGCAAGAAGCAAATCCTGAAAAATTGGTTGAAGCAATTGTAAACAATGCAGGAATTACAAAAGACGGTCTTTTTATGTGGATGACGCCGCAAGACTGGAATAATGTAATGAATACAAGTGCGAACGGTTTTTTTAATGTTACACAGTTTTTCATTCAAAAAATGCTTCGCAATAAATATGGCAGAATTGTAAATATTGTTTCTGTTTCTGGAGTAAAAGGAACTGCAGGACAAACCAATTATTCGGCTGCAAAAGGTGCAATTGTTGCCGCAACTAAAGCCTTGGCTCAAGAAGTTGCGAAACGAAATATTACGGTAAATGCTGTCGCTCCAGGTTTTATCAAAACCGATATGACGAGCGAGCTTGACGAAAAAGAATTATTAAAACTTATTCCAGTAAATCGTTTTGGCGAAGCTGAGGAAGTAGCAGATTTGGTAAGCTTTTTGATTTCTAAAAAAGCAAGTTATATTACAGGAGAAATTATCAATATTAACGGCGGAATATATTCTTAAAGAATACTATGTTTGCGAGATTATTTCAAGATTTTTAAACATAGCAAATTACATTTTAAGGATAAAAAAATTACTTTGAAAGACGATGAATAGAAGAGTTGTAATTACTGGAATGGGAATTTATTCGTGTATCGGAACTTCTTTAGACGAAGTAAAAGATTCCTTATACGCAGGAAAATCTGGTATTCAGTTTGATTCTGAACGTAAAGAATTTGGTTTTCAATCTGCCTTAACAGGAATGGTTCCGAAAACCGATCTTAAAAATTTATTGACGCGAAGACAACGTATGAGCATCGGTGAAGAAACCGAATATGCTTATATGGCCACTATAGAAGCATTAAAAAATGCCAACATCGACGATGCCTTTTTTGATGAGCACGAAGTCGGAATTATGTACGGAAATGATAGTGTTTCTAAAGCTATTATTGACGCAACAGATATTGTTCGCGAGAAAAAAGACACGGCTTTAATTGGTTCTGGTGCAATTTTTAAGTCGATGAATTCTACAGTAACAATGAATCTTTCGACGATTTTCAAACTTCGCGGAATCAATCTTACCGTTAGTGCGGCTTGCGCAAGCGGTTCGCATTCTATTGGATTGGCTTATTTTTTAATCAAAAGTGGTTTTCAAGATATTATCATTACCGGCGGCGCTCAAGAAATCAACAAATATGCGATGAGCAGTTTTGAAGGATTAGGTGTTTTTTCTAACAGAGAAAATGATCCGCAAAAAGCCTCAAGACCTTTTGATGCAGATCGCGACGGATTAATTCCGAGTGGTGGCGGCGCAACGTTAATTTTAGAAAGTTACGAATCTGCTATTGCACGCGGAGCAAATATTATCGCAGAAGTTTCTGGTTACGGATTTTCTTCAAATGGAGGACATATTTCGACTCCAAACGTCGAAGGACCAGCGACAGCTATGAAACGTGCGCTTGATGATGCAAAATTAAAAGCTACGGATATTGAATATATAAATGCGCACGCAACCTCAACTCCAGTTGGAGATGCAAACGAAGCAAAAGCCATTTTTGAGGTTTTTGGTGAAAAAAATCCGTACGTAAGTTCTACAAAATCAATGACGGGACACGAATGTTGGATGGCTGGAGCTAGCGAAATTATATACTCTATCTTAATGATGCAGCACGATTTTATTGCGCCAAACATTAATTTGGAAAACCCTGATGAAGATGCATCAAAATTAAATTTAGTTAAAACTACGTTAAACAAAAAATTTGACATATTTTTGTCCAATTCTTTCGGGTTCGGAGGAACCAACTCTGCGTTGGTGGTTAAAAAGTTTAAATTAAACGATGAATAAAGAAGAGATTATAGCAAGAATAAATGGTTTTTTAGTTGATGAATTTGAAGTAGACAATGACGACATTGAACCAAATGCTAATTTAAAAGATACACTTGGGTTAGATAGTCTGGATTATGTTGACTTGGTAGTTTCAATTGAAGCAAACTTTGGTGTAAAACTAGTTGAAGCAGATTTTGTTGGAATTTCTGATTTTCAAAGTTTCTACGACCTTATCGAAACCAAAATAAAAGCCAAATCAGCTTAAATGAGTCAATGGGATGGTAAATCCAAAGGAACTGTTTTAGGTTATAGAATATTCGTTTTTTTAATTCAAAAAGCGGGTGTAAAAGCCGCTTATGTCTTACTTTACTTTGTTGCTTCTTATTATTTTTTATTTCTAAGAAAAAGCAACAAAGCTATTTTCTATTACTTTAAAGAAAGACTTCAACATTCTTATTTCAAATCCAAAAAAATGGTTTTCAAAAGTTACTATACTTTTGGACAAACTATTATTGATAAAATTTCGATTTCTGCTGGTCTGCGAAATAAATTCACTTACGAATTTGACGGAATCGAAACTCTAAAAAAATTACTTGCCGAGAAAAAAGGCGGTGTTTTAATTAGTGCGCACGTTGGAAATTTTGAAATCGCAGAACACTTTTTCGGAGAAATAGATCTCGATTTTCAAATCAATTTAGTGACTACAGATTTAGAACATTCTGCTATTAAAAATTACCTGGAAAGCGTTTCTAAAAAACCTACCGTAAAATTTATCATTATCAGGGAAGATTTATCGCATATTTTTGAAATCAATGCCGCTTTGGCAAATAACGAATTAATCTGTTTTACGGGCGATCGTTATTTTGAAGGCACAAAATCGCTTTCTGAAAATCTTTTAGGCCAAGAAGCCAACTTTCCGGCTGGACCGTTTTTAATTGCTTCACGATTAAAAGTTCCTGTAGTTTTTGTTTATGTAATGAAAGAACCAAATCTTCATTATCATTTGTACGCAAGAGAGGCCGAAGTAAAACATCGTGACGAAAAAGGACTCTTAAAAGAATATGTAAAAAGTGTAGAAAGCATCTTAAAACAATATCCTTTACAATGGTTCAATTATTTTGATTTTTGGAATCAAATAGAAAATAAGAATTCATTGTCAAAATAATACTTAAACACATCGTTTTTACCTGATTTTTTGAAATAAATTTAAAAATTGGCAATTCTGGATGAATCGCAGAGATAAGAAAATTCGTTTAAATAAATTTACCTATTTTTGCTAACCACCAAAGCCAGAAAACCTAAATGAAAAATGTTCTCATAATTTATTATTCTCAGTCTGGACAACTGGAATCTATTGCAAGAAACATTGCAAAACCGTTTCTAAGCTCAGAAGAAATAAATCTCACTTTTCACGAAATACAATTAGAAAAACCGTTTCCATTTCCGTGGAACAAAGATTCATTTTTCGATGCTTTTCCAGAATCTTTTTTACAGATTCCGACAGCATTAAAACCTGTTCCAGAAGAAATTTTAAATACAAAATTTGATTTGGTTTTATTTCATTATCAGGTTTGGTATTTATCGCCTTCAATTCCGATTAATTCATTTTTGAAAAGTGATGACGCCAAAAAAATATTAAATAATACGCCAGTAATTACAATCAGCGGTTCTAGAAACATGTGGATTATGGCGCAGGAAAAAATCAAAGTTTTAATAAGAAAAGCAAATGCAAATTTGGTTGGAAATGTTGCTTTGGTAGATCGCGTTGGAAATTTAATCAGCGTGATTACGATTGTAGAATGGATGTTTTCTGGAGTTAAGAAAAAATATTTGGGAATTTTTCCGCTTCCAGGAGTTTCAGAAAAAGACATACAAGAATCAGATAAATTTGGAGAAATCATGCTGGATTCTTTACAAAAAAATAATTTTACCGAATTACAGCCAAAATTAGTCAACGCTGGTGCAGTAAAAATAAGTTCATATTTAGTAACTGTTGACAAAACGGCAAATAAAATTTTTACCAAATGGTCGAACATCATTTCTAAAAATCAAAAAAACCGAAAACAGCTGCTTAAAGTATTTAATGTTTATTTATTCCTTGCGATATGGTTAATTTCACCAATAGTGTATATATTGCACCTTATTACCTATCCGCTTAAGTTAAAATCTATAAAAAAGGAAACTCAATATTATCAGGGAGTTTAGAAGACGAAATTTAAATTATGTTTGAAGTATATATTACAAAAGCTGCAAAATATTTGCCAAATGAAGCTGTTTCGAATGATGAAATGGAAGCTTATTTAGGTTTAATAAATGATACTGCTTCTAAAGCAAGACGCATTATTTTGCGCAACAATAAAATTACAAGCCGATATTATGCCGTTGATAAAGACGGAAAAAGCACGCACAGCAACGCCGAATTAACAAAAAATGCAATTTTACCGTTATTCGATGAAGATTTTACGCCTCAGGATTTAGAAGTGCTTTCATGCGGAACTTCAACTCCGGATATCTTTTTGCCTTCACACGCTGCAATGGTTCATGGTTTATTAAAAAATAGATCGGTAGAATTAAATTCTTCAACAGGAGTTTGCTGCGCGGGAATGAACTCATTGAAGTTTGGTTATCTTTCTATAAAATCTGGAAATTCAAAAAATGCAATCTGCACAGGATCAGAAAAAGTTTCGACTTGGCTGAATGCTCAAAAATACAATCACGAGGCTGATAATTTAAAAAGCCTTGAAGAACAACCTATTATTGCTTTCAAAAAAGATTTCTTACGTTGGATGTTATCAGACGGAGCAGGAGCTTTTTTATTAGAAAACAAACCTAAAGGACCAATTTCTCTTAAAATAGAATGGATGGAAGCTTTTTCGTATGCATACGAATTAGAAACCTGCATGTATGCTGGAGGTGATAAATTGGAAAATGGAGAAATAAAATCCTGGAGTGATTATGCGCCAGAGCAATGGCTAAACGAATCTGTATTCTCTATTAAACAAGATGTAAAATTATTAGATGAATTTATCCTGTCTAAAGGTGCGGAAAGCATGAAAGACGCGATGGATAAAAACAACATCAAATCTGACGATATTACGTATTTTATTCCTCACGTTTCTTCTAACTTTTTTGTTGAAGGATTGAAAAAAGGTCTTACCGAAAAAGGAATCGGAATGAGCGATGACAAATGGTTTATGAATCTTTCTCGAGTAGGAAATGTTGGTTCTGCCTCTATTTATTTAGCTCTAGAAGAATTGATGAATACAGGAAACTTGAAAAAAGGAGATAAAATTTTATTATCTGTTCCTGAAAGTGGAAGATTTTCTTTCGCTTATGCGTATTTAACAGTTTGCTAATGGAAACAATGGCGCTTTTAGAAAAAGAAACGGTCGAAAATTTATTGCCTCAAAAGTTCCCTTTTGTAATGGTAGACTCAATGCTTTCTTACACCGAAACTTCTTTGGTTTCTGGTTTAAAAATTCAAAGTGAAAATATTTTCGTAGCCAACAATTCTTTTCTAGAAGCGGGTTTAATAGAACATATGGCGCAATCTGTGGCGTTGCACACTGGTTATCAATTTTTTCTAAAAAATGAAATTGCTCCAACGGGTTATATTGGGTCTATTAAAGAAATTGAAATTAAAAAACTTCCAGAATTAAATGACACCATTCAATCTGAAGTAACGATTCTGCAAGAATTTGCCGGAATTACTTTAGTCGATATTGTGACAACTTTAAATAATGAAGAAATTGCCAGAGGACAAATGAAAACCGTTTTGGCAAAATAAATTGATAATGAAAACAACTTCTGCTGTCGACATACAAAATTATCTTCCGCACCGAGCGCCAATGCTTATGGTGGATTTGATTTTGAATATTGATTCAAGTTCAGTAGAAACTATTTTTCTTATTGAAGAAGACAATATTTTTGTTCAAAACAATGTTTTTATTGAAGCTGGTTTAATTGAAAATACAGCACAAACTTGTTCGGCAATTGTTGGAAAAAAATATTTTTTTGATGATAACGGACTTGAGAATGAAAACGTAAATGTAATTGGTTTTATCAGTGCTTTAAAAAGCGTAAAAATACATGCACTACCAAAAGTTGGCGATACAATAACCACAAAAGCCGACTTGGTTTCTAAATTTACTGGAGACGATTACACTTTATGCACGATGAGATGTAAAAGCTTAGTCGAAGACAAGATTCTCTTAGAATGCGAAATTAATTTGTTCATTCAGAAAACAGTTTCGGTTCCAGAATAATCAAATAGTAAAAATGAACCAAAAAATGCTTTATCATTTAGCAATTCGGATAGGAATTTTAATGTTGCTATTGATTGGTCTTTTTATATATGTAAAAGCAAACTCTATAGATGAATTAGCTTTCTTTTTGAGCCAAACTTATTGTTTGTTTTTATTTTTGGAAATGATTTACCTTTTTATTAAAAAAAACAGGAAGTTAGCCTTGATAAATCTTGCAATTATAATTATAATCGAAATACTACCATTTTTGATTTTACTACAATTATTGGTGTAGATTTTAATACAGCTTTTATGGAAAAAGATAAAGTACCACAAGACCAAAGTAACTTAACGAAAAATAACGTTAAAGAGCTTTTGTACGCAACAGATGAAAATGGCAATTACACGACAACCTTAAGTACTGGTTGGGAACCTAAAACAATCGCGCTTTCAAATTCTATCGATGAAATAAACGAAAGAATTGCCGATGCCAAACAACAAGTTGTAAATGGCGAAGCAAGTCCGATTGTGTATTTTATGGAAGTCAATAAAATGGATCTTACGATTTTAGCAAGTTATGTAGGATTCTGGAAATGGCGCGTAAAAAGACATTTTAAACCAAGTGTTTTTGCAACATTAAGCGATAGTATTCTGCAGAAATATGCCAATACTTTTGAAATTTCAATTGAAGAATTAAAAAATAGCATTACCAAATAATGGAATTAACTTTCACACATCATCAGTCTGCTCATTGCGAGAATGGAGTAGCGTCGAATCTGCTAAAAAACAGCGGACTAAACATCAGCGAACCGATGGTTTTTGGTATTGGCTCTGGATTATTTTTTGTATATCTGCCTTTTATAAAAGTCAATTATGCGCCGGCAATTAGTTATAGAACTTTACCTGGACAGATTTTTAATAAAGTGGCAACTCGTTTAAATTTAAAAATAAAAAGACAAAAATTTTCTTCTGTTTCAAACGCGAATAAAGCATTAGACGAAAATTTAAAAAATAACATTCCAACGGGATTACAGGTTGGGGTTTACAATTTAAGTTATTTTCCAGACGAATATCGTTTTCATTTTAATGCACACAATTTAGTGGTTTACGGAAAAACCGAAACCGATTATTTAGTGAGCGATCCCGTTATGGAAACCGTTACGACTTTAACACACGAAGAATTAGATAAAGTACGTTTTGCCAAAGGAGCTTTTGCGCCACGCGGACAAATGTATTATCCAATTCAAGTTCCTGCGAATGTCGATTTAAAAAGCGCCATTATTAAAGGAATAAAAAATACGTGCCGCGATATGCTGGCGCCAATGCCAATTGTTGGTGTTCGCGGAATCAAATTTGTTTCGAAGCAAATTAGAAAATGGCCGATAAAACACGGAACCAAAAAAGCCAATCATTATTTGGCGCAAATGGTTCGTATGCAAGAAGAAATTGGAACTGGAGGCGGTGGTTTCCGTTTTATTTATGCGGCGTTTTTACAAGAAGCTTCGGTTATTTTAGGTAATGAAGAACTGAAAGAACTTTCTAAAGAAATGACAAAAATTGGCGATTCATGGCGCGATTTTGCTGTTGAAGCTTCAAGAATTTATAAAAATAGAAGTGCCAAAGAAGATGCGTACAATACTATTGCCGATGAACTTTTGGACATTGCCAATAGAGAAGAAATCTTTTTCAAAAAACTAAAAAAAGCGATTAGCTAAAACAATATTTTGCAGTCTATCATTCAAATAGAATCCCTTTCGAAAAAGTACAAAAATGCAGAAATGTATTCTTTGAACAACGTTTCGCTAAACATAAACGAAGGTCAGATTTTTGGTTTATTAGGTCCAAACGGCGCTGGAAAAACAACTTTAATTTCTATGCTTTGCGGATTGGTAAAACCAACTTCTGGACATTTTTCAATTGATGGTTTAGACTATCAGCATCAAGCTTCAAAAATTAAAAAAATTATTGGCGTTGTTCCTCAAGAATATGCTTTGTATCCAACTTTGACGGCGAGAGAAAATCTGCATTATTTTGGAAGTATGTACGGTTTGAAAGGTTCTGATTTAAAAGAAAAAGTAATCGAAGCGTTAGATCTTTTGGGTTTATTGAAATTTGCTGATAAACAAGTTCAGACTTTTTCGGGCGGAATGAAACGTCGCGTTAATCTAATTGCCGGAATTCTGCACAAACCAACAGTTTTATTTTTGGATGAACCAACTGTTGGTGTCGATGTACATTCTAAAGCAGCGATTATCGATTATTTGAAAGTTTTAAACGAAAGTGGAACAACAATCATTTATACTTCACATCATTTGGCTGAAGCCGAAGATTTCTGTACGCAAATTGCTATTTTAGATCAAGGTCAGATTTATGCACAAGACACTCCGTCGGCATTGATTGAAGCTACAAAAGATGCCCGAAATCTCGAAGATGTTTTTATTTCATTAACCGGAAAAGCGTTGAGAGATGATGTATAAAATTTGGAGGTCGATAGTAAAAGAATTCCTTTTGCTAAAAAGAGATTTAGGCGGATTGATTATTTTATTTATCATGCCTTTGGTTTTGGTAATTACCGTGACTTTAATTCAAGATAGCACTTTTAAAGCTGTAACCGATTCTAAAATTCAGATTCTGATTGTGGATAACGACAAAGGTTCTGTTGCAAAAACGGTTTTTGAAAATTTAGAAAAAAGCAATTTGTTTACCGTTGTTACAAAAATTGACAACAAACCTGTAACAGAAGAAATTGCCAAAGAGAATGTTTACAAAGGAAAATTTCAATTGGCGATTGTGATTCCGCAAAACTTAAGCTCAGATTTACAGGCAAAAGTAGATCAGAATGTAGAAAAAATTGTTAGCAATTTAGGTTTGACAGATAGCACTGCAACATCAGAACCTCAACGCATTATAAAAGAAAAAGAAGTAAAACTATATTTTGATCCAGCGGTTCAGATGAGTTTCAAAAATGCAGTTATGAGTTCGATTGACAAAATGATTTCGCAAATTGAAACCAAATCGATTTACAGTACTTTTCAAAAACAACTTGGAGAAGGAACTGTCGATTTTGAGCAAAAAAGTTTTATCAATTTTAAAGAAATAATTCCGAGAATCAATAATAAAGAAGTTCGTCCAAACTCGACACAGCACAACGTTCCAGCGTGGACGCTTTTTGCGATCTTTTTTATTGTAATTCCGTTGTCTATTAATATTGTAAAGGAAAAATCACAAGGAACTTTCGTTCGATTGAGAACAAATCCTGTTTCTAATTTAGTGGTGATTATTGGAAAAACCATCACTTACTCAATCATTTGTATGATTCAGTTTTATATGATGGTTGCCGTTGCCGTTTTCTTATTTCCTTCAATTGGATTACCTTCTTTAAATATCGAAGGACATTTATTGATGATGAGTATCGTAGCTTTATTTTCAGGTTTTGCGGCAATTGGTTTCGGAATTTTATTAGGAACCGTAGCAAGCACTCAAGAACAATCTGCTCCTTTTGGCGCAACAAGTGTGATTATTTTAGCTGCCGTTGGTGGTGTTTGGGTTCCTGTTTTTGCGATGCCGAAAATCATGCAAATTATCGCTAAATCTTCACCAATGAATTGGGCATTAGAAGCCTTTTACGATGTTTTATTACGCAGCGTTTCTTTCCTAGAAATCATTCCAGAAATAAGTTTATTATTTTTGTTTTTCATTATTACAACTTCCATCGCATTATTTTATGATAAAAAGAAAAGAGCAGTTTAACGAGGCTACAGACTTGACCGTTTCACACGAAATTAGAATTCGTTTTAACGAAACAGATCCGCTTGGAATTGTTTGGCACGGAAACTATATTACTTATTTCGAAGATGGACGCGAAGCTTTTGGCCGTCAACACGGACTTACCTATTTGGACATCGCGGCAACAGGTTATACTACGCCAATTGTAAAATCGACTTGCGAACATAAATTGTCTTTGCGTTACGGCGATGTGGTAACAATTGAAACAACGGTTGTAGACACGCCCGCTGCAAAAATGATTTACCGTTTTAAAATTATTGATGAAAAAGGAGAAGTTGCCTGCACCGGCGAAACAACTCAGGTTTTTTTAGATGCAGCAGGAAATTTGATGCTGACGAATCCTCCTTTTTATGAAGAGTGGAAACGAAAAGTTGGGTTATTAAAGTAAAAATTATATGGACTTTTTTAAAACTCGATTCAATTATATAATTCTTATTTTGAGATTTATCTTCTCAATATTTTTTGCAGGATTATCTTTCATAATGATTTATATTTTAATTGAAAATTTAAAATCAAAAGGTTTTTCAACTGAAGTTATATTTGCAATAATATTCAGTATGATAATGATATACCTTGCTTATCATTTTATCGTTCTTATTATTAAGCAATCAAATAATTTTATAATTGATGAAGGAAATATATTCATAGTTTCTATCTTATCTGGAAAAAAGGAATTATTAAAAAAAACTGATATTAAAGGTTTCAGTACATCAGAATATCCATTAAAAATTTGGACTTTTAAGTCGATAATATTGTATTTGAAAAATGGGGGAAAATTAGAACTTCCGCAATTTTTATATTTTAATTTTAGCAAAATTGAAACTATTTTTATTGAAAATTCTATAAATAAATTGGGGCATGAAAAACACAAATGGAAATCCATTACTTCTCGACATTATGAATTTGAATAATGTTTCGAATAGAAAATTAATAAAATGATTAGAGAAATATACATTACTGAAACAAATTGTATCACGCCTTTAGGTTTTGATGTAGAATCCAACATCGAAGCGATTCTTCGTGGCGATTCTGGCATTCAGCTTCATAATGATATTTCTTTAATGCCGAATTCATTTTATGCTTCTATTATTTCTGATGAAAAAATAAACAGTGCTTTTTCAAAAATTAGTACTGATACCAAATATTCTCGTTTAGAGAAAATGATGATTTTGGCTTTAGAGCCGATTATCAAAAATTCTGGAGTTGAATTAAATTCGAAAACTGCTTTTATACTTTCTACCACAAAAGGAAATGTTACGGATTTAGCAAATGATTCTGAAGAAAGTTTCAACAACGCACATTTAGATGTTTTAGCAAAGAATGTTGCCGATTTCTTCAAATTTCAAACACAGCCAATTGTAATTTCAAACGCTTGTGTTTCGGGAATTTTAGCAGTTTCAATTGCTAAAAGAATGATTCAGTCTGAACTTTACGACAATGTTTTTGTAGTGGCTGGCGACGAAGTTTCAGAATTTGTTTTGTCTGGTTTTAATGCTTTTCAAGCGATGAGCGAATTGCCATGTAAGCCGTATTCTAAAAACAGAACTGGAGTAAGTTTAGGCGAAGCGACAGCAGCAGTTTTAGTTTCGGCGGAAGCCCAAAATGCCAAAATAAAAGTAATTGGCGACAGTTCGATAAATGATGCGAATCATATTTCTGGTCCGTCAAGAACGGGTGAAGGTTTGTTTAGAAGTATTCAAAATGCTTTAAAAGAAGCTCAAATCGAAGCCAACAAATTAGATTATATTTCAGCACACGGAACCGCAACTCCATTCAACGACGAAATGGAAGCGATTGCTTTAAATCGTTTAGGTTTACAAAATGTTCCTGTAAATAGTTTAAAAGGATTTTACGGTCATACATTAGGTGCTTCGGGATTACTGGAAACCGTAATTGCAATAGAATCTGCCAATCAAAATATACTTTTTGAATCAAAAGGTTTTGATGAAATTGGTGTTAGTGAATCTATCAATGTGATTGGGAAAAATGACGAAAAGAATATTGACTATTTCCTGAAAACAGCTTCTGGATTTGGTGGTTGTAATACGGCTGTTGTTTTTGAGAAAGTGAAATAAGATGAAATTATCAAAATTCATATATATAACTCTAATTCTTCTTTCATTTTTTGGATGTAAAAAGAAAGAAGTGTCTGAATCTGATTTTGAAAAAGATGCCTTGAATAGTGTCTTTGTCGAAATTGTAGATTCTATATATATGGATAGGAGAATTATTACTCCACCTCAACCGCCAAGATTTAATGAAAAAACAAATAAAGTCGACACAACTGGTCACCATAAAGAATTAAAAGAATATTGGCACTATCGAGATAGCATCAAAAAAGATAAAACAAGAATACTACTTGGTGTTTATGATACAATAACTAAGATTAGTTCTCTCGAATTAGAAATGATTCAAAAAGAAATTGATACTTCAGGATATAAATACGATACTCTAAGAGAAGCGGAAGAATATACATTAGATTTAAAACCTTTTAAAAACAATAAAAAGTTTCATTTTGAAAAAACTTCCAAATATCTTCATGAAAAAAAATGGGATTTAAACGACATAAGTAATTCTTTAATACCAGTTGGAACTGTTTTTATATCAAGGATTCAATTTAATAAAACAAAAACAAAAGGAATTTTAACGGCTGGAGCTTCTTGCGGCGGTGGAAAATGCGGAAGAGGTTTTCTAATTATAATCGAAAACAAAGCAGGAAAATGGAAAGTTAAAAAAATTGTTCAAACCTGGGTTTCTTAAATTAGCAAAATGACTCAAAACAAAACCTACATACAATCTTACATCACAATCCAAAACAACGAAATTGTTTTGAACGGAACTTCTGTATTCAAAATTGAACCAACCGATTTTGCTGATTTCTCTAAACAAGCATATCGTAATTTTGAAATGCAGTATCCAAAGTTTTTCAAAATGGACGCTTTGAGCAAACTGGCTTTTTTAGGATCAGAATTGCTTTTGAGTCCGATCACTTCAGAAGAAAAAGAAAACAATATGGCTTTGGTTTTGGCTAATAAATCGTCAAGTTTAGATACCGATGTAAAATATCAGGAATCGATTTCAGACAAAGAAAACTATTTTCCAAGTCCAGCGGTTTTTGTTTATACGCTGCCAAATATTTGTTTGGGCGAAATAAGTATTCGTCATCAGCTAAAAAGTGAGAATTCTTTCTTTATATTTGACACCTTTAATACCGAATTTATGTCCAATTATTCTAATATTCTTCTGAATACGAATAAGGCAGATACGGTTTTGTGCGGTTGGGTAGAATTTTACAATGACAATTATAAAGCTTTTCTTTGTACGATTAGTACAGCAGAAAACACAGAGTATAAAAACGAAACTATCAATACATTATATAATAAATAATCATGGAAGCATTAAAAGAAGAATTAAAAAATAAAATCATAACAACTTTAAACCTTGAAGATATCACAATTGAAGACATTGCTGATAACGATCCGTTGTTTGGAGATGGTTTAGGTTTAGACTCGATTGATGCACTTGAATTGATCGTGATTTTAGATAAAGATTACGGAATTAAATTAGTAGATCCGAAAGAAGGAAAAACAATTTTCCAATCTATCGAAACTATGGCGGCGTATATTAGCGCTAACAGAACAAAGTAATTGTAGATTGCAGATTTTAGATTTTAGATTTCTGAAAATCTGAAAGTCTACAACTTTGACAAAGTTCAAAATCTAAAATCTAAAATCATAAATCTAAAATCTAAAATGGCAAGAGGTGTTGCAATAACGGGAATGGGAATTATTTCTGCGATTGGTAATTCGGTTGAGGAAAATTATCTTTCGTTGATCGAAAATAAAATCGGTATTTCTCGCATTCAAAATATTTCTACGGTTCATGCAGATGTGATCAAAGTGGGCGAAATCAAAAAAACCAACGAAGATCTTGTCCATGAATTGAAATTAAACGAGAATAATAACTTCTCCAGAACCGCTATGATTGGTACTTTGGCAGCAAAACAAGCTGTTGAAAATGCCGGTATAACCTCAATCAATGAATTTAGAACTGGACTTATTTCGGCTACAAGTGTGGGCGGAATGGACATGACGGAGAAACATTATTACGATTATTTAGAAAAACCAGAATTGGTTAAATATATCACTTGTCACGACGGCGGTGATGTTGCCGAAAAAATTGCCGAAGAATTGGGTTTAAAAGGAATGGTAACGACTATCTCTACAGCTTGTTCTTCTGCTGCAAATTCGATTATGTTAGGCGCGAGATTAATCAAAACTGGAAAATTAGATCGCGTAATTGTGGGCGGAGCCGATGCTTTGGCAAAGTTCACCATCAACGGATTTAAAACTTTAATGATTTTATCTGACGATTATAACAAACCATTCGACAATACTCGAAAAGGATTAAATCTTGGAGAAGCTGCGGCTTTTTTAGTTTTAGAATCGGATGAAATTGTGGCCAAACAAAACAAAAAAGTTCTCGCAAGAGTTTCTGGTTATGGAAATGCAAATGACGCTTTTCACCAAACCGCATCTTCAGAAAATGGAGACGGCGCTTATTTGGCAATGAAAAAAGCGTTTGAAGTTTCGGGTTTAAAACCTTCTGAAATTGATTACATCAACGTTCACGGAACCGCAACGCCAAACAACGATTTATCTGAAGGAAGAGCTTTATTACGAATTTACAAAGATGAAAAAGTTCCAGATTTTAGCTCAACAAAACCTTTTACAGGACATACTTTAGCGGCTGCAGCTGCAATTGAAGCTGTTTATAGCGTTTTAGCGATCCAAAATAATGTGGTTTATCCAAACTTAAATTTTGAAATTCCGATGGAAGAATTTGATTTGACGCCACAGACTTCATTAATAAATAAAAATATCGAACACGTTTTATCTAACTCTTTTGGGTTTGGAGGAAATTGTTCAACCCTTATATTTTCAAAAAGCTAAAATGAAAAAAACATATATAAATGGAGTAGGCTGTATTTCGACTCAAAAAACATTTGATACTGTTTTTTTGGAAGAGGCCAATGTAAATCACGATGAAAATGTGTTGGCGATTGTTCCGCCAGCATACAAAGAATATATTTCGCCAGCTGCCAGCAGAAGAATGGCAAAAGGCGTGAAAAACGGAATTGTAGCTTCGGCAATAGCCATGAAAGATGCAAATATCGAAAACGTCGATGCGATTATTACCGGAACGGGTTTAGGTTGTATTGAAGATTCAGAAAAATTCCTAAAAAGCATTTTAGATAATAACGAAGAGTTTTTGACTCCGACTTCATTTATTCAATCAACACACAATACGGTCGGTGCACAAATTGCACTTTTACAGCAATGTAAAGGTTATAATTTTACTTACGTGAATGGTGCAGTTTCTTTTGAATCGGCTTTGATTGATGCAAAAATGCAAATTGAAGAAGACGAAGCGAATTCAATTTTGGTTGGCGGCGTTGATGAAAACGGCGATTATACTACTGCCCTTTTCAAATTAAACGGGCGCATTAAAAAAGATAATTCTGCTCCTTACGATGTTTTAACTTCGACAACAAGCGGCGCAGTTTATGGAGAAGGCGCGAGTTTTTTTGTTTTAGAAAATGAAAGAAAAGACAATACGTACGCCGAACTTTTGGATGTTGCTATTGTAAACACTTTAGAAGAAAACGAAGTTGAAACAGCAATTCAATCTTTCTTAAAAACCAATAATTTAGAAATTTCAGATATAGACGCTTTGGTTTTAGGTTTTGATGGAAATGTCAATTTCGAAAATTATTATAAAAATCTAGCTGAAAATACTTTCGCAAAAACTCCCGTTTTGTACTACAAACATTTGAGTGGCGAATACGATACGGCTTCGGCTTTTGCTTTTTGGGTGGCGGCTAAAATTTTAAAAACGCAAGAAATTCCAGAAATCATAAACGTTAATTCAGTTACAAAACCGGCTTATAAAACGGTTTTACTTTACAATCAATTAAACGGAAAAAATCATAGTTTTACGTTACTTTCAAAATGATAACGCATAAAAACATTTCGATATTTTTTATCATTTTATTGATTCTTCTGAACCTTTTGAATCTTTATATGACAATAAATTTTCTTTGGTTTTTAGGAATCGTCTTAATTTGGATCGGAATAAATGCTGTGGGTTCTTCGAGAATTTCTTCTAATTATCATGTAAAAGCTTTTTGCAATAATCCGTTTGAAACAGAGAAAAAAATTGCCTTAACTTTTGATGACGGTCCAAGTGAATTTACTTTGGAAGTTTTAGAACTTCTAAAAAAATACAATGCCAAAGCAACTTTTTTCTGCATTGGAAAAAATATCGAAAAGCATCCAGAAATTGTAAAACAAATTATTGCCGAAGGTCATTTGGTTGGAAATCATTCGTATTCTCATTCTAAATTTTTTGATTTTTACAATGAAGATAAGATCACCGAAGAACTACGAAAAACAGATCAATTGCTAGAAAAATTCACTTCAAAAAAAATAAACTTTTTTCGTCCGCCTTACGGAGTTACGACTCCTTCGATCCGAAGAGCTTTAAAAAAAACGGGACATAAAACAATTGGTTGGAATATTCGTTCGCTTGACGGAGGAACAACAAATGTAGAATCGATTTTGAATCGAATTAAAAAACGAGTTTCTCCTGGTGGAATTGTACTTTTGCACGATACGGGAAAACATTCTGTTTTGGTCTTGGAACAGTTTTTGCAATTTTTACAGCAAAACAATTATGAAGTGATTTCGATTGAAGAATTACTGAATCTTAATGCTTATGAAATTGAACGCGGATAAAACAGATTCGCTTTCGCGAAGACGCGGATAAAAACGGATTTTAAATTCAATAAAATAATCTGTGAGAATCTTTTTAATCAGTGGCAAAAAAATAAGCACAATTTAAAAAAATATGAAAACTAAGATAGCTATACTAATCCTTTTTATTTCAGGCAGTTTGTTCGCTCAGGAACAAAAAATGACTGTTGCAGAAATAGCTCAATTTAAAGAAGACGTAAATGTTGTGGCGAAAAAAATCAAAACTTTAAGTACCGATTTTGTTCAATATAAACATTTGGATTTTCTTTCTAAAGACATTGAAACTTCTGGAAAAATGTTTTTTAAAGAACCTGCACTTTTGCAATGGCAATATAAAAAACCATACAATTACAGCATTACTTTCAAAAACGGAAAAATTCTGATTAACGACGAAGGAAAGAAAAGCGCAGTTGATATTGGAAACAGCAAAATCTTTGCAAGAATTAATAAATTGATTGTTGGAAGTGTAAGTGGGAATATGTTTGACGATAAGGAATTTACGATTTCGTATTTTAAATTGAAAGGTCAAAACTTGGCGAAATTTATTCCGAAAGATGCGACGCTAAAAAAATACATCAAACAAATTGAATTGACTTTTGACAAGGAAGAAGCAACTGTGGTTCAGGTAAAATTATTAGAATCATCTGAAGATTATACTCGAATTGTACTTAAAAATAAAGTGATCAATGCAAAAATCGACGATTCCCTTTTTTCTAATTAATTGCTTTTTGGCGATTGTTTTAATTTCTTGTGGCTCGGTCACTAAAAACTATACGCCTAAAAAATTAGACAAAACATCTTATACGGTTCCGTATTTCGCAGATTCAAAAACCGATTATGTTTATAAAACAAATATCAGTGTTTATGGAAACGAAATATCAGGAATTTTCATTGCCAAAAAAATAAACGATACAACACACCGAATTGTTTTTACAACCGAATTCGGAAACAAATTAATGGATTTTGAAATTTCTGAAACTGATTTTAAAGTCAATTCGATTGTATCCGAATTAGATCGAAAAATTTTGATTAACACTTTAAAAGAAGATTTTAGATTGCTTTTAAAAAAAGAATATCAGATTCAGGAACAATTTGAAAACGAATCGAGTGACATTTATAAATCAAAAGATGGAAAACGCGACAATTACATTTTTATCTCCAAAAAAGATCAAAATTTAGAAAAGATTGTTCATTCATCCAAAACAAAAGAAAAATTCACACTGCTTTTCAATTCAGAAAACAATATTTTTGCTGAAAAGATTCAGATAATTCATCAGAATATTAAACTGAAAATCGAGCTGAATTATTTTAAACCAGAATAGAAAATTAAACTAATCATAAACTTTTAATCAATTAGAAATGAGAAAAATTGTAGTAATTGCATTTGTTTTATTTATCGGAATCAATGCACAAGCGCAGGTAAGAGTTAGTCCAGGACTTCGAGGAGGTTTGAACGTATCAACATTAACCAATATAGACGACAATAATTCAAAAACAGATTTCTATGTTGGTGGATTAATCGATATTAGATTCAATAAATTCTTCTCACTTCAACCTGAGATTACCTATTCTAGACAAGGTGATGAAGGAAGAGAATATTTTAACGATGGTAGTTATCGTAATATAAATTATGAGCTAAATTATATAACGCTTGGAGCAGTTGCAAAATTTAACTTTAACGGTGGCGGTTTTCACCTATTGGCAGGTCCGTCTTTAGATTTAAAAGTTGGTGATAATTACATCAATAGTAATCCAGAAGATTTTGACTTGGCAATAGTTGGAGGTATTGGTTACACATTGCCAAACGGATTGACTTTTGAAGCAAGAATTAAACAAGGATTGGTAGATATTTATGGTTACGATTATTATAATAACGACGGATATTATACTCATGATGCCGTTTTAAATCAAGTTTTTCAAATTGGTATTAGCTATAAATTTAAAACAAGATAATGCATGAAAAAAAGCGTACTTTTCTTTATTGCTGTTTTTACGGTTTTAAATCTACAGGCTCAAATCAGTGTTAAACCTGGTTTAAGAGGAGGTTTTAGTTTTTCGACCATTTCTGAAATGCATGCCGATTATAAAACTGATTTTTATCTTGGTGGTTTTACTGAAATAAAAGTAACGAAGATTTATGCGCTTCAGCCAGAACTTAATTACACTAGACAAGGCTCTAATAATGTTGCCCGTAATTATTATGATGAAAACACGCAAACTGATCGAGTTGAACATCTAGATCTTGAAATAAATTATTTGTCACTTTCTGTAATGAATAAATTTACTCTAAAACAAGGACTTCAGTTTCAGGCGGGACCAACTTTAGATATTTTATTGAATGATAATCTTGCGGTTAGAAAAGCACAAAATGATCTTGGTTTAGTTTTAGGAGTTGCTTATGCTTTACCTTCAGGTTTAACATTTGAAGCACGATTTAAGAAAGGTTTGCTTGATATTTTAAGCAGTGATTATTATCAAAACAGCTCCAATAATTATTATTTATTTGGAGATTATAACACAAATATTAATTTTCAGTTGGGAGTTTCCTATTCATTTGGAAAATAAGAAATATGATTTTAAAAGATTTTTACAAAGTCCTATCGGAGGAAAAAGTATCCGATTCAAAATATAATGTTACCATTTTGGTTAATGAAAAACATGAAGTTTTTAAAGGCCATTTTCCAGGAAATCCTATTATGCCAGGAGTTTGCATGATTCAGATTATTAAAGAATTGACAGAGAAATTTACACAACAATCTTTATTAATTCAAACGTTGACAAATGTAAAATTTATGGCTTTGATTAATCCCGAAGCTACGCCAGAATTACGTTTAGAATTAGACATAACGGCAACTGAAGATAATTTGGTAAAAGTGAAAAACACGACTTACTTTAACGACACGACTGCTCTTAAATTGAGCACAGTGTTCAAAAAAATATAATTATGAAATTATTACTGACATTATTTTTATGGGTTAATTTTGTGGCAACGCCAGATTTGGCTTCTATCAGAAAAATTTATCCAGACGTAGCAAAATCAGAAGCAAATGCCAAAGAGTTTACCGCAAAACTTGCTGGCGTTTCTAATAATGATGATAAAATTTTAGTGGCTTATAAAGCGGCTTCTATTTTAGTAGATTCTAAATTTGAAAAAAAGTTAGGAGAAAAAATCGAACGTTTTAAGGAAGGCGCAAAACTTCTTGAAGCTACAATAAAAAGTGATCCAAGTAATATTGAAATGCGAATGATTCGCTTAAGCGTTCAGGAAGATGTTCCAGGTATTACGGGTTACAAAAAAAACATAAAAGAAGATAAAAAGTTTATCACAACGTATTATGCAGGACAAGGTGCAGCTTTGAAAGAGTACCTTAAAGACTTCGTTTTACAATCTAAAAGTTTCTCTGAAAAAGAGAAGCAATTCGTGAAGTAAGCTCAAAAAACACCTCATGAAATCACAACAAGAATTACTTAATTCGATTAACTTTTGCGTTATTGTGCCGACTTACAATAACCCGAAAACGCTGAAAAAAGTATTGGATTCTATTTTAGATTTCACCACAAATATTATCATTGTTAATGACGGTTCTACCGATTCGACAAGTGAAATTTTAAAACAATATTCGCAACTCACACAAATTCACCATCCTAAAAATTTGGGAAAAGGTCGTGCTTTGCGTAATGGTTTTAGAAAAGCTCTTGAATTGAATTTTGAATACGCCATTACAATCGATTCTGACGGACAGCATTTTGCTTCTGATATTCCGGTTTTTTTGGAAGAAATTCAGATTAATCCAAATTCGCTTTTGATTGGAAGTCGAAATATGACACAAGAAAATGTCCCGAAGAAAAGCAGTTTCGGAAACAAATTCTCCAATTTTTGGTTCAAGTTTGAAACTGGAATCAAACTCGACGATACACAATCTGGATTTCGTTTATATCCTTTAAGATTATTGCCAAAACAATTTTATACCAATAAATTTGAGTTTGAAATCGAAGTTATTGTGCGTGCCGCATGGAAAGGAATTGTGGTGAAAAATATTCCGATTCAGGTTTTGTATGATCCTGCTGAAAGAGTTTCGCATTTTCGTCCGTTTCAAGATTTTACTCGAATTAGTATTTTAAATACTGTTTTGGTAACCAATACTTTATTGTACATAAAACCTAGAGATTTCTTTAGGAACGCAAAAAAAAAAGGATTTAAGAAATTCTTTTTAGAAGATATTTTAGAAAGTTCTGATTCTAATTTTAAAAAATCGGCGGCGATTTCATTAGGCATTTTTATTGGACTTTCTCCTTTTTGGGGATTTCAAACTATATTGCTTTTTACTTTAGCAGCTTTATTTAGGCTTAATAAAGTCATTGCTTTTCTGACTTCCAACGTTAGTTTTCCGCCATTTATTCCGCTAATTATTTATGGTTCTTTAAAAATTGGAAGTTATTTTTTTACTTCAGACGCGCCACTAATTTTAGACAGTTCGATGACGTTTGACGATATTCAAAAAAATGCAGCTCAATATATCGTCGGAAGTCTTATTTTAGCAACCGTTTCAGCGCTATCAGTTGGTCTCATAAGTTATTTACTTTTAACGACTTTTAGTTCTAAAAACAAAACGAATATTTAAGTTATGTTTGCCACAGATTAAAAGGATTAAAATGATTTTTACATCCAGTTTGTCAGGCTGAGCGAAGTCGAAGCCCACGTCCAATTGGAACGCCCTTCGACTTCGCTCAGGGTGACAAACTAAAGCTAATCTTTTAATCTGTGGCAAAAAAATTTTAAACCAAAACCATGCATCAATACTTCTACGCCATTCATTTATTTGTAAATCGAAGAAAATCTTTATCGGTTTTTTTGGCTATTTTGATGCTTCTAGTTTTTGGATTTTTTGCTTCGAGATTAAAATTTGAAGAAGACATTACCAAACTTATTCCAACAAACGACAAAACCGACGTTACGGCAAAAGTGCTGAAACAACTCAATTTTGCCGATAAAACAACCGTCATTTTCAAACTAGAAAAAAATGGTTCTGCAGAAGATTTAAAAGAAATGGCAACCGCATTTTCAGACAGCGTTTCTAAATCTTGCAAACCTTATATAACTGGAATTCAAGGAAAAATCGACGAAGAAAACATTCAGGAAACAATCGATTTTGTTTACAATAATCTTCCTCTTTTTCTAAATGATCAAGATTATAAAAACATCGAACAAAAACTGCAAAAAGACAGTATCGCTGCCACCGTTCAAGGAAATTACAAATCAATTATTTCTCCTTCAGGATTTGTTACGAAAGATTTTATTCTTCAAGATCCGTTTGGGATTTCTTTTATTGCTTTAAAAAAATTACAACAATTAAATATTGGCGACGATTTTACGCTAGAAAATGGTTTTGTAATGACGAAGGACAAAAAGAAATTACTGCTTTTTATAACTTCAGATATTTCTTCGAGCGAAACAGAAAAAAACACCATTTTTGCCGAAAAACTCAGATCAATTCAAGAAAATCTAAATCAGAAATTTAAAGGAAAAACTTCCATAAGTTATTTTGGTTCAGCTTTAATTGCGGTTGCCAATGCCAACCAGATTAAAGGTGATATTATTTTGACAACATCAATTGCGATGTTTACTTTAATGCTGATTTTAATTTTATTTTACCGCAAAGTTTTGATTCCGCTTATTATTTTTCTTCCAACGGTTTTTGGAGGTTTATTTGCTGTTGCATTTTTATATTTCGTTAGAGAACAAATCTCAGCAATTTCATTAGGAATTGGTTCTATTTTATTGGGAATTACAATTGATTATTCCATTCATATTCTCACACATTACAAGCATAACAGCGATGTAAAAACTTTATACAAAGATATTACAATGCCAGTTATCATGAGCAGTTCTACAACCGCCGTTGCTTTTTTATGTCTGCTTTTTGTAAAATCTGACGCGCTAAATGATCTTGGAATTTTTGCCGCCGTGATCGTAATGGCTTCGGCTATTTTCTCGCTTTTAATTATTCCTCATTTATACAAACCAAAAGAAAATCCAGCCGAACACAAGAAAAATGTGATTGATAAAATGGCTCATTTTTCATTTCACAACAACAAATTCTTAATCGGGCTTTGTGTTATCATCACGATTATTTGTTGTTTTACCTATAATGATGTTGGTTTCAATAACGATTTGTCGCAACTAAATTTTGTTCCAAAAGACATTAAAGCTGCCGAAAAACAATTGGAAGAAAGCACCAGTTTAACTTCCAAAACTATTTATGTCGCTTCTTATGGAAAAACTATGGAAGAAGCTTTGCAACATAATAGCCAGCTTTTTTCTGATTTATCTAAAGAAAAAAATCAGGATAAAATTTTGAATTTCAGTTCTGTTGGCGGAATTGTACTTTCTCAAAAGGAACAACAACAAAAAATTGAAAAATGGAATTCATTTTGGACTTCACAAAAAAAACAATTAGTACAATCCGAATTAATTTTTGAAGGTTCAAAACTTGGATTTAAACCAACTACTTATTCTTTATTTTTCGATCATTTAAATTTTGATTTCAAACCTATTTCGGCAAAAGAATATTTGAAAATTCAAGCGCTTCAATTAAAAGAATTTGTAACCGAAAAAAATGGTTTTTATACGATTTCAACTTTAGTAAAAGTAACACCAGAACAGCGAGATGCTTTTGTAAAATCGGCTTCAGCAAAAGAAAATATAATTGCAATCGATCGTCAGCAAATGAACGAAACGTTTTTCAGCACTTTAAAAACCGATTTCAATTCGCTTGTCAATTATTCTTTTGTTGCCGTAATTCTGATTTTATTTTTCTTTTTCCGAAGAATCGAATTAGTAATAATAAGCTGTATTCCAATTGCTTTAACGGGAATTGTAACGGCAGGAATTATGGGCGTTTTTGGCATTCAAATGAATATTTTCAGTATGATTGTCTGCACTTTGATTTTTGGACACGGAGTCGATTTTAGTATTTTCATGACAAGTGCGCTGCAAAAAGAATATACCAACGGAAAAAACGAAATTGCCATTTATAGAACGTCAATTATTCTAGCGGTAATTACAACCATTCTCGGAATTGGCGCCATGATTTTTGCAAAACATCCAGCGTTGACATCCATTTCGTCGGTTTCTTTAATTGGGGTTTTTGCCGCGCTAATTATTACCTTTATTTTCTATCCGATTTTGTTCAAAGTCTTTTTGTCAAATCGTTCTAAGAAAGGAAATCCGCCTTTTCAATTACGCACTTTCATTCATGGCGTTATTTCATTTGCTTATTATGGTTTGAGCGGTATTGTAATGTCTATTTTCAGTTTTACATTAATGCCGATTATTCCGCTTAGCGCGAAAACAAAAATGAAAGGTTTTCGATATGTGGTTTCAAAATTGATGAAATCGGTTTTGTATTCGAATCCTTTTATAAATAAAAAAATCATCAATAATTTTAATGAAAGTTTCGAAAAACCTGCTGTCATTATTGCCAATCACTCTTCTTTTATAGACATTTTGGTAATCGGAAGCCTGAATCCAAAAATTATTTTTCTAGTAAGTAACTGGGTTTACAATTCTCCGATTTTTGGTGGAATTGTTAGAAAGGCAGGTTTTTATCCTGTTTCAGAAGGAATCGAAGGCGGCGTTGAACATTTGCGTAAAAAAGTAAACGAAGGATATTCTCTGATGGTTTTTCCAGAAGGAACTCGTTCAGAAAATAATGTGATCAAGAGATTTCATAAAGGAGCTTTCTTTTTGGCAGAAGAATTCAAATTAGATATTATTCCCGTTGTAATTCACGGTGCTTCAGAAGCGATTCCAAAAGGCGATTTTGTCATTCACAAAAGCGCACTTACCGTTTCTATTTTAGAAAGAATAACTCCTGAAAATGTTTCATTTGGAAATAATTATGCCGAAAGAACCAAGCAAATTAGTGTATTCTTTAAAGCAGAATATCGTAAAATTCGCGAACAGCTCGAAGGTCCAGATTATTTCAAATCAATGTTGATCAACAGTTACGATTATAAAGAAATTGAAGTTGGGAACAGCGTTAAAAAAGATCTGAAACAAAATCTGGAAACGTATTATAATTTAAATAAACACATTCAGCCAAAAGCAAAAATTCTTCATTTAGGAAATGATTACGGACAATTGGATGTTTTATTAGCGTTGCAAGAACCACAGCGAAAAATAGTTTCTTTTATAAATGATGAAGAAAAATTGCTTGTTGCCAAAACGAATTATTTCCTTAAAAAGAGAAAAATTATTTACGTTGACAAATTAGAATCTGTTTTTGAAAATGAGTTTGATGTTCTGCTAATTTCTGATGAAAATTATCAAGACAACTTAGAAAAAATCAATTCAAATGTTTCTTTCGTAATTTTAGTGAATTGTTCGAATTTGAAAAATCAATTTGATTCTAGTTTTGAAATTATTGCTGAAGAAAATGCTTTACTTGTTTTAAAGAAAAAATAATGAAAAAAGAGTACGATGTAGTCATCATTGGCAGCGGTTTAGGCGGATTGGTTTCTGCTGTTATTCTGGCAAAAGAAGGCTACAGCGTTTGTGTACTCGAAAAAAACAATCAATACGGCGGAAATCTTCAGACTTTCGTTAGAGATAAAACCATTTTTGATACTGGAATTCATTATATCGGAGGTTTGGGCGAAGGTCAAAATCTGCATCAATATTTCAAATATATTGGCATAATTGATCATTTAAATCTGAAAAAATTAGACGAAAATGGTTTCGATATTATTTCTTTTGATGATGATAAAATCGAATATCCGCACGCGCAAGGTTTTGAAAATTTCATTGAAAAACTGACTCTTTTTTTTCCTGAAGAAAAAGAAAATTTAGAACAATATTGTCAAAAAATAAAAGAGGTTTGCAAAGCTTTTCCGCTTTATAATCTCGAATCTGAAGGCAGATATAACGATGAAGTTTTAACGCTTAATGCGAAAGAAACAATCGATTCATTTACTCAAAATGAAAAATTAAAAGCTGTTTTGGCGGGCTCTAATTTTCTTTACGCTGGCATTGCCGATAAATCGCCATTTTATGTTCATGCCTTAATAGTAAATTCTTATATCGAAAGTTCTTGGCGCTGCATAAACGGCGGAAGTCAGATTACGAAACAGCTTCTAAAACAGCTTAAAAAGTACGGCGGAGAATTTTTCAAACATAAAGAAGTTACCAAAATTGAAATAGAAAATCATAAAGTGAATTTGGTGAAAATGAAAGACGGAACTGAAGTTTCTGGAATGTATTTCATTTCTAACATCGAACCCAAAACGACTTTGAAATTGGCTGGTCAGGAAAATTTCCGAAAACCCTTTTTCAGCAGAATTCAAAATCTCGAAAGTGTGCTTTCTGCTTTCAGTTTATATATCGTTTTTAAACCCAAAACTTTTAAATACATCAATCATAATTATTATCATTTTAAAAGCAGCAACGATGTTTGGAGTTCTTATGATTATGATGAAAATTCGTGGCCCAAAACTTTTATGGCTTCTATGAGTCCGTCAAAAAAAGACGAAGAATGGGCAGACGGAATCACGTTTTTGACTTATATGAAATATGAAGAAGTTAAAGATTGGGAAGATACTTTTAATACCACTTTTGACGAAAATGAACGAGGGGAAACTTATGAGGATTTTAAAGCCAAAAAAGCAGCTAAATTTTTAGACGAAGTAGAAAAGAAATTTCCAGGAATTAGAGATTGTATACAATCTGTTCATACTTCTACGCCGCTCTCTTATCGCGATTATATTGGCGGCGACGGCGGCAATATGTACGGATATGTTAAAGATTCAAATAATCCGATGAAAACTTTAATTCCTTCTAAAACTAAGATAGAAAATCTTTATCTTACAGGCCAAAGTATTAACATGCACGGAGTCTTGGGTGTTACGGTTGGAGCTGTTGTAACTTGCTCAGAAATTGTAGGAAAAGAATATCTGCTAGAAAAAATTAAAAAAGCATCTGAATAGTTTAGTTATGAAAAACCGAATTCTATACTTCTTTTTTATCGGTTTTTTAAGTTTGCTCACTTCCTGCGGCACTTCCAAATCAAAACATCATAAACCAGATCTTACTGCTTACAACACTACAAAACCTATTGTTGAGAAAGTTTCAGACAGCGTTTTCTTCTCTGGAAAAAATTCACTTTTAAAGAATAAACAAGGCGTTTGGGAATTGTACGTTGAAGGTGATCCTTTAGAAATTGGTCTTACAACTGGCGCTTTAACCGATTCGCTTTTAAAAAAACAACAGCGTATTTTTTTCTCCAAAATAACCGATTTTGTTCCGTCAAAATTTCAACAGAAAATACTTCGCCAGTTTTTAAAATGGTTCAATCGTAAATTGTATTTGAATGTTCCAAACGAATATCAGACCGAAATTTATGGTGTTTCTCAATATACTTCGAACGAATTTGATAATATCGCGCCACAATATCAGCGCAGTTTGTATTTGCACGCGGCGCATGATATTGGGCACGCTTTACAGGATTTGGCTTTAGTTGGCTGTTCTTCTTTTGCGTCTTGGAATGAAAAATCGGAAGATGGAAATTTAATTCTCGCTCGCAATTTTGATTTTTATGTGAATGACGCTTTCGCGGAAAATAAAATAGTGGCTTTTATTAAACCAAATAGCGGAAATCCGTTTATGATGGTGACTTGGCCCGGAATGATCGGCGCCGTTTCTGGAATGAATCTGGAAGGTTTAACAGTAACCATAAATGCATCAAAATCTAAAATTCCGCTTAGCGCGAAAACGCCGATTTCAATTTTAACTCGCGAAATTTTACAGCATGCCAAAAATTTAGACGAAGCCGTTGCGATTGCAAAAAACAGAAAAGTATTTGTTTCTGAATCGATTATGGTTGGAAGCGCAAATGATAATAAAGCTATTTTAATTGAAGTTTCTCCAAATAAAATGGATGTTTACAATGTTCCGAATACCGATCAATTGATTTGTTCGAATCATTTTCAAGGTGAAGCTTTTGCAGCAGACAAAAGAAATCTGGAACAAATTGCAAACAGTCATTCTGAATATCGTTTCGAAAGAATGCAAGAATTGCTGTCTGAAAATCCGAAAGTAAATCCTGAAATTGCCTCTGAAATTCTTCGAAATAAAGAAGGTTTAAAAAATATTGATTTGGGTTTTGGTTCCGAAAAAGCTTTAAATCAATTAATGGCGCATCATGGCATTATCTTTAAACCAAAAGAAAAATTGGTTTGGGTTTCGGCAAATCCGTATCAATTGGGAGAATTTGTTTGTTATGATTTGAATACTGTTTTTGGTGAAAGAAAAAATGAGCTCAAATCTTTTCAGAAAGAAAATTTAAATATCGCCAAAGATTCATTTCTGGAAAGTACTGCTTATCAGAATTATAAAAAATTTAAAGTGGAAGATTCTAAATTAGATTCGATACTTGAAACAAAAGAAAATGTTTCTTCAGAATTTCTAGAGCATTATCAAACATTAAACCCTAATTATTGGGTTGTATATTATAAGGCAGGATTGTACTTTTACCAAAAAAAGGAATTTTTTCAGGCAAAGCTTAATTTTGAAAAAGCCTTACAGCATGAAATTACTACGGTTCCTGAAAAAGAAAACATTGAAAAATATTTAAAAAAAGTCAAAAGAAAATTAAAATGATTCCAGCAATAGAAAAAGATTCTTTAGAAGAAATTAAAATTTTTCAAGAACAAAAATTAGTTGAACTTTTAGCATACATCAGCGAGAATTCTCCTTTTTATAAAAGACTTTTTGCAGGACAAAATATTGATATTTCGAAAGTGAAAACACTGGAAGATTTACAACATTTACCTGTTACAACCAAAGAAGATTTACAACAATATAACGATGATTTTGTATGCGTTCCCCAAAATAAAATTATCGATTACGCCTCTACTTCTGGAACTTTAGGAGATCCTGTAACTTTTGGTTTAACCGATTCTGATTTGGATCGTTTGGCTTATAATGAAGCGATTTCTTTTGCTTGCGCCGGAATTGCAGAAGGCGATGTTGTACAATTAATGACAACAATTGACAGAAAATTTATGGCTGGTTTAGCTTATTTTCTGGGTCTTAGAAAATTGAAAGTCGGCGTAATTCGTGTTGGTGCTGGAATTCCAGAAATGCAATGGGATTCTATTTTAAAATACAATCCGTCATATTTAATTACGGTTCCTTCTTTTCTTTTAAAATTAATTGAATACGCCGAAATTCATGGAATTGATTATAATAATTCGAGCATAAAAGGGGCAATTTGCATTGGAGAATCTTTGAGAGAACAGGATTTTTCAATGAATATTCTATCAAAAAAAATCACTGATAAATGGAATATTAAGTTGTTTTCGACTTATGCTTCGACTGAAATGAGTACGGCTTTTACAGAATGTGAACATGGAAAAGGCGGACATCATCATCCAGAATTAATTATTGTGGAAGTTTTAGATGAAAATAATATTCCCGTAAAAAATGGCGAAACGGGCGAATTGACTTTTACCACTTTAGGAATTGAAGCGATGCCTTTATTACGTTTTAAAACTGGCGATATTGTCCAACTTCATAACGAACCTTGCGCATGCGGAAGAAACACGTTGCGCGTTGGTCCGGTTGTTGGACGCAAAAAACAAATGATAAAATACAAAGGAACAACGCTTTATCCGCCAGCGATGAACGATGTTTTGAGCAGTTTTGATACTATTGAAAATCATCTGATTGAAATCTCAACCAACGACTTAGGAACAGACGAAATCTTAATAAAAATTGCTTCCAAAAATCAAACTCCAGAATTTCTACAAGAAATAAAAGATCATTTTAGAGCTAAACTGAGAGTAACACCAAAAATAGAATTTGCTTCAAAAGAAGTTTTAAATCCACTCGTTTTCAATCCAATGAGTCGAAAACCAATTCGATTTTTTGATTATCGTTAAAGGGACAAAGGTTCAGAGGTTCAGAGGAACAAAGGTTTTTATTCTGACTCAGATATAAGTCTCATTTGTCATTTCGACGAAGGAGAAATCACACAAGAAACTCCGCAAAGGATATCCAATCTTTGCCGATTAACGAGTGTGATTTCTCCTTCGTCGAAATGACAAACTTTTGACTATTAATGATTTAAACATATTTTAAAAACCTTTGAACCTTTGTTACTCTAAACCTTTGAACCTCAATTTGTCACAAATTGAACTAAATGTTGTAATTTTGCAAAAAATTACGAAGATGGTCAAGATTGGCAACATAGAATTACCCGAATTTCCTTTACTATTAGCTCCGATGGAAGATGTTAGTGATCCACCGTTTCGCAGATTATGCAAAGCGCATGGGGCTGACATGATGTATTCTGAATTTATTTCGTCGGAAGGATTGATTCGTGATGCTATAAAAAGCCGCATGAAACTGGATATTTTTGATTACGAACGTCCTGTTGGAATTCAGATTTTTGGTGGTGATGAAGAAGCAATGGAAATGTCTTCTAAAATTGTTTCTACAGTAAAACCAGATTTAGTCGATATTAATTTTGGCTGTCCAGTAAAAAAAGTAGTTTGCAAAGGTGCTGGTGCTGGAGTTTTGAAAGATGTTGATTTGATGGTGCGTCTGACGCAAGCGGTTATCAAAGGAACTGATTTGCCTGTTACGGTGAAAACGCGTTTAGGTTGGGACGAAAACTCAATAAATATTGATGAAGTTGCAGAAAGACTTCAAGATATTGGTGTTCAAGCTTTAACCATTCACGCTAGAACTCGTGCGCAAATGTATAAAGGTCATTCTGACTGGTCGCACATTGCACGTGTAAAAAATAATCCAAGAATTACAATGCCTATTTTCGGAAACGGAGATATCGACAGTCCAGAAAAAGCATTACAATATAAAAACGAATACGGAATTGACGGAATCATGATTGGTCGCGCCGCGATTGGTTATCCGTGGATTTTTAATGAAATCAAACATTACTTTAAAACTGGTGAGCACTTGCCTACTCCAACGGTTATTGATCGTGTTGAAGCTGCGAGAAATCATTTGCAATGGTCAATGGATTGGAAAGGTGAACGTTTAGGAATTGTAGAAATGCGACGTCATTATACCAATTATTTTAAAGGAATTCATTCGTTTAAAGAATTCAAACAAAAATTAGTTACAACTGATGCGCCTGAAGATTTATTCAATATTATGAAAGAAATTGAACAAGTTTATGCTGATTATGAGTTTGTTTAAAATATAATCTCTGTCTAAATTTTGAACTTTGACAAAGAACTATAAACAAAAAGACCTTCAAAATTTGAAGGTCTTTTTTATGATTTTATTTTATTGATTCTAAGATTTTATCGGCAATTTCAACTTGTCCCTTTTCACTAGTGATGTAATTTCTGTCTTTTTCATTAGACAAATTTCCCATTTCTAAATGCACTACTGCGCAATCTGCGTTTTTTAAAATATAAAAAGGAGCTTCAGTTACGTTTCTTTTTGCAAGATTTCCTGTTGCTGCGATATTATCTAAAACATTTTCAGCAACTTTTTTTGATTGATCTTGAAATGCTTTTTTTTGTGAAATATAAGCGCCGATTCCGTTCGATTCAATGTTTTTATTAGCACCAATATGCAAAGAAATTACTAAATTTGGTTTCAGATTATTAATTTTTGAAACTCTTTCTTTCAAATCCAGATTTACATCACTTTCACGAAGTAAAACAATTTCAACATTCGCATTTTTATTTAATTCTTTAATTTTTTTTGCGATTGCTTCAGTAATTGTTTTTTCTTCAAAACCACGTATATCGGCTCCGGCATCTTGACCGCCATGACCTGCATCAATAACAATAGTTTTTTTATCTAATGTTGTAAAAGCAAGAAATGAAAATACTGCAATACTTAAAATTGCTAAAAATTTGATTTTGGTTTTCATAATAAATTAGTTTTTGGTTTTTAAGTAACTTCCAACGCATAAAATTAAGAAATATTGTACAAAGAATATATTTTAAACCTGAATTCTTTTCCATTTTCCTCTTTTGTAAAAGAAAATTCCAGCCAAAGTAATAGCAGTTTCAGCAACAGGAATAGCAACAAAAACCCCAGTTGGTCCCATATTGAAATGTTTTGCCAAAACATAAGCCAATGGAATTTGAAACAACCAAAACCCGAAGAAATTAATTCCCGTCGGTGTCCAAGTATCTCCTGCTCCGTTGAAAGTATTAATTAAAACCATTCCAATTCCGTAGAAAATAAATCCGATGCTCATAATTTGTAACGCTTCAATGGCAATAGTTTTTACTTGCTCGTCATTCGTGAAAAACGAAATAATATATTTTCCAAAAACCAATGTAATAATCATGATTGAAGCCATAAAAATTACATTATATCTTGCGGTAGTGTAAACCGATTTTTCTGCGCGATCAATCTGTTTTGCTCCTAAATTTTGCCCAACCAAAGTGGCAGCTGCATTGCTTAATCCCCAAGCAGGAAGAATGAAAAACATCATGATTCTAAGCGCAGTTTGATATCCTGCTGAACCGTGATCTCCGCCAGTTGTTGCAACTAATTGTGCTAAAAAAATCCAACTGCAAGATGCGATTACAAATTGCAAAATTCCTGGCGCTGCAATTTTTATCAAAGCTTTTATTTGTGTAAAATCTGGTGTGAAATATGAGATTTTAATTTTCAAAATTCCATTTCCAAAAAACAAATGATACACTTGGTACAAAACTCCAATACTTCTTCCAATAGTAGTCGCCAAAGCCGCTCCAACTAATCCAAAAGCGGGAATTGGGCCGAAACCATTAATTAATATTGGACATAAAATGATATTGCAAATATTGGCAATCCAAAGACTTTTCATTGCAATTGCTGCGTTTCCAGCTCCACGGAAAATTCCGTTTATTAAAAACAAAAGCATAATACACAAACTCGAACCAATCATAATTTGTGTAAATCGGAAACCGTGTTCGGCAGCTTCTGCAGATGCTCCCATAAAAAGCAACATATCTTTTGCATAGATAATTCCGAAAATGCTCATTACACTATTAATTGCAAATGCTATAATAATGGCCTGCATTCCTGCTTTAGCGGCAGCAACTGGATCTTTCTCTCCAATTCTTCGCGCTACAACCGCAGTCGCAGCCATACTCATTCCGATGGCGAGAGAATAAATAACGGTTAATACCGATTCGGTTAAACCAACGGTTTGAATGGCAAAACTGCTGTGCTCTAAATGTCCAACGAAATATAAATCGACTAGTGCAAAAACCGATTCCATCATCATTTCTAAAACCATCGGAATGGCTAATAGAATTACAGCTTTTTTGATACTTCCAGAAGTGTAATCAAATGATTCGTCGCCGTTTAATGCTTGTTTTAAAGTGGTAAAAATTTTAGAAAATAGACTTTTCTTTATAGTTGTTTCTGTCATGATATTTTAGGATAAAAATAATATTGGCCCAGATGCTTTTTGATCTGAACTAAAAAAGTAAAACGTAAGTATCCTAATTATTCTTAAAAATAAAATAGGATTAGGCAGAAACAATCATATGCTGTAGTTATTTAAGACGATAAATATAAGTAATATTTCTTAGCAAAAATTAATCAAGCAGTTTTTTGCTCACGCGGCTACTTGCTATTAATGAAGCAACAAATCCTAAAGAAATGATTGTTGTCATTACAATCAATACATTTTCTAAGGTAAAAACAACTGGATACGCTAAAGTTGGCGTAATCATAATCAGCTCAAATTTCTGTTGCAGGATTACTAATATTATTCCTAAAACAAGCCCAATTAATCCGCCGAAAACGCTAAGTAAAGTTCCTTGAAGTAAGAATATTTTACGAAGATGATTGATGTCTGTTCCAAGATTGAAAAGGGTTTTAAGATTTCCTTTCTTCTCTAAAATCATCATAATCAAGGCTCCAATTAAGTTGAAAAGTGCCACAATAATTACTAATGTAAAAATCAGGTAAACGGCAATATTTTCTGTGTTGAGCATTTTGTACAAAGACTCATTTAATTGTGCTCTGTTTTTTAATGTAATTTTATTTTTGAAGATTGAATTCAGTTGCGCTTTCACTGCATTTTCATCTGCATTGGGTTTTAATCTAAATTCAATTCCAGAAATCTGATTCGGTTTATACATCAGTAATTCCTGCGTTAAACCTAAATCGGCAAATACATATTTAGAATCTAAATCCTCACTTATAGAATAAATTCCAACGGGCAAAACATCCGTTTTATTGAATGCTTCCTCAGGATTATCAATCGCTCCTTTTCCTGGTTTTGGAGCAAAAATCTGAAGTGGGTTTTCGAAATCAAGAATTCCTAAAGAAAAGTTTTGCGCTAAACCATATCCAATCACAACCTGAAAACTATCGGTTTTCAGCCATTGTCCATTAAAAAGTTTTCTCTTTATATCATTAACCGCAGGATAAGACCTGTCAACCCCTTTTAGGTAGGTAACTTGTTGTTTGTCTTTAAACAAAAACAAAACCCGTTCTTCAATAATTTTAGTGTAAGAAACAACACCATTGATTTTCATTATTTGATTTTCCTGTTCGGGCGTAATCAAAAATGATTTTCCGTACGTACTAGTCAATTTTAAATCAGGATCGATTTCGTTTGTAAACGAAAGACTAAAAACTTTTAATCCGCTGAAGACGGATAAAACCACAAACAAAGCCATTGTACCAACAATGATTCCCATGCTGGCAATACGATTAATGATATTGATAGCATTGTTTTTACTGCTGCTAAAAATATAACGTTTGGCTATGTATAAGGGGAAATTCAATTTATGATTTTCTTCTTTTTTCTAAAAGATCACGATTTTCTATTGGATTTTCTTTTCCTGCAAGTGCATTGTCAATTTTCTCAATATAATCTAGAGAATCGTCTATAAAGAAAACTAAATTCGGAACACGACGCAATTGCAAACGTACACGCTGCGATAAATCATGTTTGATTAAAGTTGTATTTGATTTGATTCCTTCTAAAGTTTCTTTAGCTTTTTCTTGCGGAAAAATACTTAAATACACTGTTGCTACAGATAAGTCTGTAGTTACACTTACTTTGGATACTGAAATTACCAAATTTGTAACCCCGTTTTTTCTCACTTCACCTTGCAGAATATCAACCAGATCTTTCTGAATAACTCCTCCTATTTTTTTCTGTCTATTTGTTTCCATAGTGCAAAAATAAGACTTTTAAATTTCAATCGGTACTATTTCAAATCAACAATAGAATGATTTTTATTCTTTACTGTGTTTTATTCTAATTATCTCATAGAAACTAATTTCTCTTCAATACGAAATTTCAAAAAAACATGCCTTTAAATAGCAAACTTTTCAAAATAGAAAGTCGAAAAAACGAATCCTACATAAATTAAAATATTCACATCAATTTAAAAATTTATCAGGAAATAATTTTCTAAATTAGAACAAAAAATGAATAATTTTTACTAAAAAGTCAATAATTCAATTTATTTAATAATTCGGATATGGCAAAATTAGCACCTAGTTTAACACATAACGGATGGGACGAAATGTTTTCTAAAGAAGGTGTTCGCGATTCCTACAGTCAAGTTTTTAAAACTTTACAAAATTTAAGTCATAAAAATTTAAACGACAAGCAAAAACAGGCTTCAGATCTTTTCATGAATCAAGGTATTACGTTTACCGTTTATAGTGATGACACTAACGGAATTGAGCGTATTTTTCCTTTTGATATTATTCCGAGAATTATTACGCAGAAAGACTGGTTGGAAGTCGAGTCTGGAATTAAGCAGCGTTTATTGGCATTAAATTTATTTTTAGAAGATATTTATAACGAGCAGAATATTGTAAAAGAGGGAATTATTCCCGCTGGATTAATCGCTTCGTGTCCGCATTACATTCAGGAAGTACAAGGTATAAAAGTGCCGCATAATATTCATGTTCATATTGCCGGAATAGATTTGATTCGAGGTGCTAAGGGCGAATTTTATGTTTTAGAAGATAATCTTCGATGTCCGAGCGGAGTAAGCTATATGCTTGAAAATAGAGAAATTACCAAACGTATTTTCCCAGATATGCTTTCATCAAATCATGTCAGTATGGTGAGTAATTATCCAATGATTTTTCATAGCATTCTGGTTTCTCTTTCTCCTCGAAATGTATCCAATCCAAATGTTGTATTACTAACTCCTGGTGTTTATAATTCTGCCTATTACGAACATACTTATCTAGCACGCCAAATGGGTATTCCACTTGTTGAAGGTCGTGATTTAGTTGTAAACAATAGTCGAGTTTACATGAAAACAACTTCTGGTTTACAACAAGTTGATGTAATTTATCGTCGTCTTGATGATGAATATCTTGATCCTTTGGTTTTTAAACCAGACAGTACACTTGGAGTTCCGGGTTTGATAAGTGCTTACCGACAAGGAAATGTTGCACTTGTAAATGCCGTTGGAAATGGAGTTGCAGATGATAAAGCAATTTATGCTTATGTTCCAGATATGATTAAATATTATTTGAATCAAGAACCTATCCTAAAAAATGTTCCGACATACCGAATGGAAAACTTAGACGAACGAGAATTGGTTTTTGCTAATATGGAAAATATGGTCATTAAAGAAACCAATCAAAGTGGTGGTTACGGAATGATAATGGGTAATAAAGCTACTCAAGAAGAATTGGATAATGCCAAAATTGAAATCACAAAAACACCTCGAAATTTTATTGCTCAGCCGATTATTCAATTAAGTACCGTTCCGTGTCTGATTGATGGACAGCTTAAATTACGTCATGTTGATTTGCGCCCGTATGCTTTATGCGGACCAAAAGGAGTTCAAATTGTCCCTGGCGGATTAACACGAGTTGCTTTAACAGAAGGTTCTTTGGTCGTAAATTCATCACAAGGCGGCGGAAGCAAAGACACTTGGATTATAAAATAAATAGATTTAATAACGTTCAAAAAAAAAGTAATTATGCTTAGTAGAGTTGCAGACGGCATGTTTTGGCTTAACCGATACATGGAAAGAACTGATGGAATGCTGCTTACTTTAAACACTTCCTATATTTTATCTTTTGATAAAGAAATTAGCGATTTTCAAGGTTACAGACCTCTTTTAGAATACTATACCAATTTATCTCAGGACAAGATTCATTCTATTCAATATGATAATACATATGTTTTAAAATATATAATCTGCGATAATCAGAACGATAATTCGGTTAAAAATTTAGTAATAAAAGCTCGTGAAAATGCTCGTGGTTCACAAGATAAAATTACCAAAGAATTATGGGAACATATTAATTCGATGTATCATTATATGAATTCTCCCGATTTACCCAGAAAACTTGAAACCAGCGATGCTTTAAAAGTTATTACAAAACTCAATAAAGATTTATTGCTTTATAATGGAATCCTACAAGTAACAATGCCCCGAGGTTTGGGCTGGTGTTTTTCGAGTATTGGCAAACATATCGAAAGATGTTTGCAAACTATTTCTATGACACAAGCTTATTTTGCACCAATAAATTATAATCTTGAAGGAGAAGAAGATCTGATTTATTGGAGACGACTTTTATTATCTCTTTCGGGTTACGAACTTTATTTAAAAAGCTACAGCAATATTTCTCATAATAGAAAAGTAGTTCATCAAGTTATTTTTAATAAAGATTTTGCTCATTCTGTCATTTATACTTTAGAATTGATAAATACCTATTTAGACAGTCTTTTTAAAGATAATGATATGAGTGAAGCTCGAACATTAATGAATCAGTTTGGTCGATTAAAAAGTTATGTCGCTTTTACAGATTATCAACATTTAACAAATCAGGAATTAGAAGAAGTCTTGCGAAATACCAAAAATCAGCTCACGCAATTTTCGATAGATTTTTCAAAATTATTCTTTTCTTATACCTAAAAATATGGCGCTTTTTAAAATAGTTCACATTACAAAATATCAATATAATCATCCTATAAAAGAAAGTATAAACGAAATTCGACTTTTTCCGCATCATTTTGAAAATCAAGAAGTACTGCAATATCAAATCTTCATTACGCACAATCCAGACGTCGATATTTCTGAAGATTACTACGGAAATCGTGTTGGTAATTTTAATGTTTTGGATGCACATACCGAAATGACTATCGAATCTAGAATGCTGGTTCGTGTAAATCATTCGCTAAAAATTCCCGAAATTGATTCTACTTCTGTAAAAGATATAGAAGAAGAAAAACAGAAAAGCATCATGTTATTACGTCTTTGTTATCTAGATGAAATTGAAAAACAAAATGAAATTGAAGCTATTATTAAAGAGATACAAATTGAAAATAAATCTATCATCGAAATAGCTCAATTGTGTAATAATTATGTTTTTGAAAACTTCACTTATACCAAAGGAATTACCAATATAGAAACAACTGTCGATGAAATTTTAACTCATAAAAAAGGAGTTTGTCAAGATTTTGCTCATATTTTATTACAGCTTTTAAGAACCGTTGGAATTCCGTCCAGATATGTAAGTGGTTATATTTGCCCCAACGAAAGTGGTCTGCGCGGTGAAGGAGCAACTCACGCTTGGGTAGAAATTTATACTCCAAATCAAGGCTGGCTAGGCTTAGATCCAACAAATAATATTTGGACAATGGATAATCATGTACGCCTTTCAGTAGGAAGAAATTTCAGTAATTGTACGCCAATCAAAGGAACTTTTAAAGGATTAGCTCGACAAACTCTTTCTGTTTTCGTTTCTATTGGTTATGAAGATGGACGTCAATTTGAAGAAATAAATGATGTTAAACTTCAAGAAGTTTCGGCTCGTATTCAGGAACAATTAGATTATATGGATCATTTACAGCAACAGCAATGATGGAAATTGCAAAAAATAAATTTCAAATTCCAATAAAAAAGGGAGCTAAATGCTCCCTTAATTTTTTTATCTGCTTTGTAGCCATCCTTCCGGATTATTATTTGAAGTGTTTTGCATAATCAGGAATTTAATAATTGTTTTTCCTGTATCTCCACTTGTTCTAACTCTTCCAATATTTTGTTTAATCGTGACTTTATCGCCTTGACTAACCGAAACTGAACTTAGGTTTTGGTACACTGTAAAATAATCTCCATGCTGAATTACAACTGCTTTATTTACTGGTGACAAAACAATAACTTTAGAAACTTCTCCTGCAAATACAGCTCTTGCACTTGCGCCATCTTCAGTCGTAATCTCAACTCCTGAATTATGAACTATAAGAGAAGGGTGTAAAGGGTGTGGCTGATCTCCGTAACCAAGAGAAATAAATCCTTTTTCTACTGGCCAAGGCAATCTTCCTCTATTTGCTTTAAAATCAGCGGCTAAAACTTTATCTTCTGGTGTCATTACAATTTTAGAAGAAGAAACTGGAGCTTTAGCTTCGCTAGAACCCGGATTTGCTTTTGCTCTTTCTGCCGCAGCTTTTCTATTTGCTTCAGCAATTGCTTCACGAATTAAACGATCAATTTGTCTGTCGATTCTTTTCGATTCGCTTTGTTTTGATTTAATATCTTGAGCAATTTTATTTTTATCTTTTTTAAGCGCATTAACCAATTTCTGTTGCTCTTTTTTCTCTGCTTCAAGAGTAACTTTTTCTTTTTGGTTTTCTACAATAATCTTCTTTTTAACTTGTCTTTGTCCATCCAATTTTGCATTAAAATCAACTAATTGAGCTGTTTTAGATTGAATTTCAAGTCCTTGATTTTTTCTAAAATTGGTATATTGTTTTAAATATTGCGCTCTTTTATAAGCTTGCAAAAAGCTTTCAGAAGACAAAATAAACATCGCACGACTTTGTTCAGAACGGCTTTTGTATGATTTTAAAATCATTTCTGCATAATCTTCTTTTAGAACTTTTAGTTCCTTTTTAAGCTTATTAACTTGAACCTGATTAATATACATATCATTACTTATCAGCTTTTCTTGCTTTGCCGTAGTATTGATTAATTTCTCTTTAAGTTTAATTTTGTTTGCCTGAATTAAATATTCATTTACAGCAGATTTCTCTTTTTTTCGAACAGACTGAAGCATTTTTTCATTGTCTCTAATTTCCTGTTGAATTTGAGCTTTTCGCTGCTCCAGTTTTTCTTGCTGTGAATCCTGCGCCCATACAAATGTAGTGGCACATATTAAAACTAGGCTTAGGAGAAATTTTGGCATGTTTCTATTTTTATTTTGCAAATTTACTGAATTGTAACTTTTTTATAACCACTCGGAACGCTATACGGAAAAGAAAGTTCTTCGTTAAATGAAATATTGTTATAATTTAAATTAATATTTGTTTTGCCTTTTGGCTGAACTGCATTTATTTCGATACTAGTTGGAAGCGTTCCTTGATTGAAAACTTTGCTGTCTGAATAATTAATCTGTAAATTTCTATTTTCAGATGGCTGAGAAATCTCTTCTTTTTGAATTAAATATTTTTCGCCGTCTAAGAAAAATGTCTTTTTCAAATTTGCGTCTTTTTCTTCATCCAATCTAAAAAGATTATCTACAATGGTTTGCGTATATTTTCCTTTTCTTAAATCGTCGAATGCTTCTCCAACCAACAAATTTTGAACTTTATTATAATCTAAATCTGTTCCTAACCATTTGCTTAAACTTGTAAAATCTCCTTCGTAATACGTACTGTTTATTTTCTCGTAATAACTTACTGAAGAAGGTGTTATCAAAGCTTTTGCCATCGTAATTCCTAAGAAACGTACGCTTATTAAAATCTGTTTGTCTTTTTCAATTCTGATTTCGGCACTCACATTTTGACTTTGCTTTTCATCAACATATTTTGCACTAGCTTTTATGTATAAAGTTGAAAAATCTAACTTATTATCATAATGCTTTTCAATTACTTTTCTGTCTTCTTTTGGTGCAACTATTTGGCTTGTATTTCCTTGAACTGCAACTGCTTTCGATTTACACGAAATCACAGCAATTGACAATATTAGGATTGATATATATTTTTTCATTTCAATTCTCCTTTTTATTTTTTCCTCTTTAATATTTCATTTGCCTTCAAAAAGTATTCCTCTTTTTTCTTTGCATCTCCTAATCCATTATATGCTTCTCCTAATTGAATATTAAAATTTGCTTCTAATTTTGCATCGTCTACAACATAATCAAGACCCATTTCTAAAACGGTTTTAGCATTTTTAAATTGCTTTATCTGATTATTTCCTAAACCTGCATAATAATAAAACTGCGCCTGACTCGGATAAACTTCAATCAGCATCATTGCTCTTTTAGTCATCGGATCGTATTGTTTTATCTGCGAATAAGCTTCTAATAACAACATATTCGTTTCAAGATCTGTATCTGAATGTGCCTTTAAATCTTTTTCATAATATTTAATTGCATTTTCGAACTGACCTTTACTGTGATAAAATTTTCCAATTTCTTTAGCAACATCAACATCTTTATCATTATCAAAATACGAAATGGCTTTTTCTAAATCTGCTGCATACTGCGGATTTTTATTCACATAAATCAAAAACTCATTTAATGTTCTATGTTTTATTTTTGAATCTATTTTTGAACTTGCCAAAATTATATTCATAGATTTTATGGCTTTATCTGCTTGATTGGCATCCAAATACGTTTTGAACAAACTAACTTGAGACCACTCCGAATTTGGAATTTCTTTTGCTAATTGTTTCGCAATTTCCAATGATTTCTCATTTTCATTATTTTTTGAATACAAGAGAATCAGATTCAAATAATTTGATTCTTCTTTCGGATCTTTTTTAATCTGCTGAATCAAATTATCAATTTCAGCATTTTGATATTTTCCTTGAGATAAAATCTGAGCTTTATAAATTTCACGATCTGAAGATTTTCCGAATTTATCATTCATTTCATTAATCGCGATTAGCGCTTTATCAAACTGATTGGTAATCATGTACAACGAGATCAAATCGTCTTTGTACTCTTCATCAAAAACAATTATTTTTTGAATGATTTCTATTGCCAACGGATAATTTTTTGTCTCGTAACTTACATCATAAATTCCGAGCCAAAACCATTTATTTTTAGGATCAAGCTGCGTTGCTTTTTCAAAAGCATCTTGTGCATTTTGATACTGTTTTAATGCAAAGTAGTTTTTTCCTAATTCAAAATAAGCGACTGCATCATTGGGCTTTAGTTTGATACATTTCTCCAATGATACAATTGCTTTATCGTAATTTTCGATTCCTTTTTGTTTCAATGATTCATAAAAAGAGTCTTGATATTCGTCTGTTGCCATAGCAATATCTTCGGGTTCTGTCTGAGCAAAAACCGAAAACGATGTACTAAATAAAGCAACAAGCAAAACTGTAAAAACTCCTTTTCTAATCATTTCTAAAATTTACATTTTAAACAAAAACGAAACTTTTAAATTCTTTTTTATTCTAAAACAGCGTAATCGCCAATACTGATACTGGTAAATTTTCCATCATAACTTACATGATTTCCAATCATTGCATTATCTAAATCAGCATTTTTGATTTGAGAATACGTTTGAATCAAACTGTTTTTAATTGTACTGTCTGTAACATGGCATCCGTTTCCTAGAGAAACATTTGGACCGATTGTTGTGTTTTTCAAAACCACATTTTCTCCAATATAACAAGGAGGAATGATTGTTGAATTTTCTAATTTCACACCATAATCTACTAAATGTTCTCCATCATTATGAAGAAAACCTAGCATTCTTGTATTTGTTTCTACAGTAACATCTTTGTTTCCGCAGTCCATCCATTCGTCAACGCTTCCAGTTTTGAAAACTTTTCCGTTAGCCATCATCGCTTTAATACCGTCATTAATTTGGTATTCTCCACCATTTTGAATGTTATTATCTAAAACATTTTGAAGTTCATTTCTTAAAACTCCTACTTCTTTAAAATAATAAATTCCGATAACAGCTAAATCACTTACGAATTCTTTTGGTTTCTCAACCAATTCTACAATTTCATTATTTTGATTTAGTTTTACAACACCAAAAGCTTCAGGTTGATCTACTTGTTTTACCCAAATTACGGCATCTGCTTCAGGATCTAATTCAAAATCAGCTCTAATTAAAGTATCAGCATATGCAATTACGGCTGGTCCAGACAATGAATCTTTAGCACACATAATCGCATGTCCAGTTCCTAAAGGCTGATCCTGACGATAGATTGACGCTTTAGCTCCTAAACCTTGAGCAAGATTTTCTAAACTTTTTACAACATCATCTCCAAAAAAAGCTTCATCTCCTAAAATAAAAGCCACTTCTTCAATTGGCTCTTTTAATATTTTTGCAATATCTTCAACTAAACGATGTACAATAGATTTTCCTGCAACAGGAATTAATGGTTTTGGAACAGTTAATGTATGAGGCCTTAATCTTGATCCGCGGCCTGCCATTGGCACAATTATTTTCATTCTTTATTTGATTTTATAAGAAGATTTGAAAAAATCTTCGTGGGGTTTGGTCTTTCTTTTTTGTATTTCTGCTAATCTCAGAAATTTATTTTACTCCAGTGCTTCCAAAGCCTCCTTCACCTCTTGATGTTTCAGAAAGCGTTTCAACTTCGATCCATTCTGCTCTTTCGTGTTTTGCAATAATCAGCTGCGCAATTCTTTCTCCGTTTTCAATTACAAAATCGTCATTAGATAAATTTACTAAAATTACACCAATTTCTCCTCTGTAATCTGCATCAATAGTTCCAGGCGAATTTAAAACTGTTACACCTTTTTTTGCTGCAAGACCACTTCTAGGTCTTACTTGAGCTTCGTAACCAATTGGTAATTCGATAAAAAGTCCCGTTTTTACAATCGCTCTCTCTAAAGGTTTTAACGTAATTGCTTCTGAAATATTGGCACGTAAATCCATTCCTGCCGAAGCAGCTGTTTCGTAGTTTGGTAATTCGTGTTGTGATTTATTGATTATTTGTATTTTCATTTTTTAAATATAATTTTTTAAAACGTGTCTTATTTTCTTTTCAATATTCCTTTTATAGTCTCTTTTTCGAAATGGTAAACGAGATACATAAAAGCTAAAAGAAGCGGGATTCCAACATAATATTTTTCTCTAAATCCATAAAAAGAAATAATTGAAAATAATATTGAAACGCCCAAATAAGCACCAATTTTGTTCATATCATAAGGAATTGGATAATATTTATTTCCTAGAATATAAGAAATAAGCATCATACTTCCGTAAGCCGAAATAGTTGCAATTGCAGAGCCATAATAACTGTATTTTGGAATTAAAAGATAATTTAAAACCAAAGTCACAATAGCACCAACAATAGAAATATAGGCGCCAATTTTTGTTTTGTCAGTAAGTTTATACCAAACGGATAAGTTGTTGTAGATACCCAAAAAGAAATTCGCCAAAATAATTAGTGGCACCACTTTCATAGCTTCCCAATACTCTTTATTATCTAATAACAAGTATTTTAAAAGATCTGCAAAAACTATAACTCCTAACAAAATTAATGAGCCCAAAATCACAAAATATTTGGTAATTACTGCATAAGTTTGTGGCGCATTTTCGTTTTTTGCATGGCTGAAGAAGAAAGGCTCAATTCCTAATCTGAAAGCAGTTGCGAAAAGAACCATGAATAATCCTAATTTATAACAAGCAGAATACGCTCCAACTTCAGATTTTGCTAGATTTTCTGGAAGTAAATATCCTAATAAGATTTTATCGAAATGTTCATTTACGGCAAAAGCCAAACCAGCAACTAAAATAGGAAGACCATATTTCATCATTCTTCTCCAAAGTTCTGGATCGAATTTTCGTCCAAGCGAAAGATAATTTGGAGAAAGAACTATAAACGTAGCCAAACTCGCTAGAAGATTCGCGATGAAAATATACGCGATTTGAAAGTTTTCTACATATAAATTATCCCAAACAGAACCCGGATTTGAAGCCGCGAGCGTTGGCAAATACATTAAGAAAAATATATTAAGCAGAAGATTAATAACGACATTTCCAATCTTGATTGCCGCATAAACCATTGGTCTTTGATTGGCTCTTAATTTAGAAAATGGAATTAAAACCAATGCGTCTAAAACTAAAATCCAAACGGTATAGGTAATATACTGAACGTCTACTTCTGCAAGATTTGCAAGGGTATTTCTAAAAATTAGCGTAACAAAAAGGAAAATAATTGAAGTCCAAAATATTGAAATTGTAGAAGTTGCAATTACATTTTTCTTATCTTCTTCGGCACTGTAAAATCTAAAAAAAGCAGTTTCCATTCCATAAGAAAGAACTACGTTAAAGAAAACCATCCAAGATAATACAATTGAAACTTCACCATACTCCGCTGTAGGTAAAATTCCTGTATATAATCTCACTAATAAAAAACTTAGCATTCTAGGTAAAACTGTTGCCAGTCCATAAATTGCTGTTTGCTTAAATAGATTTTTATATAATCCCAAAATATAATTCTAATAATGTTTGTAAGACAAAAATAACCATTTCTTTTGTTTAATAGTGCTTTTGTAGAAGCAATAAAGAAAAGTTCTGACAGTTTTTTAGACCGTTAATTTCTTTTCATCTAAAATTTTCACAAAATGAAATCCTTTTGGCGCATAGCCTTGATTATAGTAAAATCTGTGCGCTCCAAAATTTCCGGTAAAAGCATCTAAAACAATACTACTGCAATTTAGTTCTAGTGCCTTTTTCTCGACATAATCGGTAAGTAATTTTCCAATTCCTTTAGAACGGTAATTAGGATTTACAACGAAATTGTCAATTTCCAGATATTTTCCTGTCCATAATTTTGTCGCAGACCAACAACCTTTAAGCCCCAAACAAGTTTCATTTTCGAATACTGCAATTTGAGTATAGTTGTGTGGCAACATTTCCGAAAGATAAGATTCATATTTCTCTATGCTCAAATTAGGATATAGAAACTTGATCGTTTCTATTTGTGCTAACATTTCAGGAATGGTAGTGAGTTCTTTTATAAGTTGTTGATCCATTGAATTTTACTTTAATATAATCAAAAATAATTAATTTGTTAGTTAATAGTTATATAATTAAAAATCAAAGACATGTGAAATATATAAATTAGACATGAAAATTATGTAACTTTTTTTAGACAGTCTTTTCCTAAATTTGTTTCACAGGGATTGAGAAAGCTAAATACAACCCTTATAAAAAAGGAAGCACTGGGACTGATAAAGCTTGTTTGTTCCCATAAAAGACAAAGCATAAGGGATTGATTCAGCTGTAGTAACCCTAAAAAAACAGAGCACTGGGACTGATAAAGCTTGTTTGTTCCCATAAAAGACAAAGCAAAAGGGATTGATTCTGCTGAAATGTAACCCTTAAAAAAACAGAGCATTGGGATTAATAAAGCTAGTTTGTTCCCATGAAAGACAAAGCACACAGAGTTATCTGTCTATTTTTATAAAATGGTAGTGATTCTCAACTTTTAAATAATTTGAGAATCACCATTTTATAAACTTATTTTTAAAAAAGAAAAACTTCCAATAAATAAAAAGCCAGCAAATGCTGGCTTTTTATTTTATATATTATGGAGTAAATTATCCATTTAAAGCTTCTGCTCCACCAACAATTTCTAAAATCTCACTTGTAATTGCAGCTTGACGTGCTTTATTATAAGTTAATTTCAATTGGTTTCTTAATTCAGTTGCATTATCTGTTGCTTTATGCATAGCAGTCATACGCGCTCCATGCTCAGAAGCAAATGAATCGCGAATTCCTTTATACAATTGCGTTTTTAAAGACTTAGGAATTAAAGTTAAAATAATTTCTTCTTTTGAAGGTTCAAAAATATAATCTCCAGCAGAAGCTTTTACATCAGATTTAATTGGTGCCAACGGTAAAAACTGCTCATTTTGAACAATTTGAGTTGCAGCATTTTTAAATTGATTGTAAATTAACTCAATTCTATCGTATTCTCCAGATAAAAATTTCTCAGTCAAATTTTCTGCAATTCCAGCAACATTTTCAAAAGTTAAATGATCAAAAATTGCATTATGATGACCGTGAACTTTATGAGTTTTGCTTAAAGCGTCATTTCCTTTTTTACCAATAGCAAAAACATCAACTTGCTTTCCTGCGTAAAACTCAGTACGGTTTTTAATCTCTTTAATAATATTTGAATTGAAAGCACCACATAAACCTCTATTTGAAGTTATAGCTACTAACAATACTTTTTTTACTTCACGTTGTGTAGTGTAATCTCCTCCAACTTCACCTTCAAGTGTAGAAGAAAGATCTTGCAATAACTCTGTTAATTTCTCGGCATAAGGACGCATTGCAGTGATTGCATCTTGTGCTTTCTTAAGCTTTGCTGCAGAAACCATTTTCATAGCCGATGTAATCTGCATCGTCGATGAAACGGAAGTAATTCTATTACGGATTTCCTTTAAATTTGCCATGTATATAGTTGTTGGTTGTTAGTTGTTGGTTGATAGTTACTTGAATAATTCCAATAACAACCAACCAACAACCGTCAACTAAAAATTAGTTATATTTTGCTGAAATTTCTTTTGCTGCTTTTTCGATAACATCTGTAATGCTGTCATCTAATTTACCAGCTTTCAACGCGTTAAGCGTATCTTTATGTTTACTATTTAAGTAAGCTAAGAAATCAGCTTCAAATTCTTTTACTTTATTTACAGGAACGTTTCTTAACAAGTTTTTAGAACCAGCGTAGATAATTGCTACTTGGTTTTCAACTGTATAAGGATCATTTAAACCTTGTTTTAAGATCTCAACGTTTCTTTTTCCTTTTTCAATTACGTTTAAAGTAACAGAATCTAAGTCAGAACCAAATTTAGCAAAAGCTTCTAATTCACGGAATTGAGCTTGATCTAATTTTAAAGTTCCAGAAACTTTCTTCATAGATTTAATTTGAGCATTACCTCCAACACGAGATACAGAGATACCTACGTTGATTGCAGGACGAACCCCAGAGTTGAACAAATCTCCATCAAGGAAAATCTGACCATCTGTAATCGAAATTACGTTTGTTGGGATATATGCAGAAACGTCTCCAGCTTGAGTTTCGATAATTGGTAATGCAGTTAATGAACCACCACCTTTTACGATAGACTTGATAGAATCTGGTAAGTCGTTCATACCTTTAGCAATTCCATCATCAGCGATTACTTTACAAGCACGCTCTAATAAACGAGAGTGTAAGTAGAAAACGTCTCCAGGGTAAGCCTCACGTCCCGGTGGTCTTCTTAATAAAAGAGAAACCTCACGGTAAGCAACAGCTTGTTTAGATAAATCGTCATAAACGATAAGAGCTGGACGACCAGAATCTCTAAAGTATTCTCCAATTGCTGCACCAGCGAATGGAGCATAAACTTGCATTGGAGCTGGGTCAGAAGCATTTGCAGCAACAATAACTGTATAAGCCATTGCTCCTTTTTCTTCTAACATTTTAGCGATTCCTGCTACAGTTGAAGCTTTCTGCCCAATTGCAACATATATACAGAATACAGGTTTTCCTGCATCATAAAATTCTTTTTGATTTAAGATTGTATCGATACAAACAGTTGATTTACCTGTTTGACGGTCACCAATAACAAGCTCACGTTGTCCACGACCAACTGGGATCATAGCATCAACTGCTTTTACACCTGTTTGTAATGGCTCAGTTACCGGCTGACGGAAAATAACACCTGGCGCTTTTCTCTCTAATGGCATTTCGTACAAAGTTCCTTCAATTGGTCCTTTTCCATCAATTGGAAAACCAAGAGTATTAACTACACGTCCTACCATTTGCTCACCTACTTTAAGAGAAGCAATACGTTGCGTTCTTTTTGCAGTAGAACCTTCTTTAAGTCCTGTTGATGGTCCTAAAAGTACAACTCCCACATTATCTTCTTCAAGATTCAATACGATACCTTCCATACCGTTATCAAATTCTACTAACTCACCATATTGTACATTAGATAGCCCGTAAACACGAGCAATACCATCTCCAACTTGAAGTACTGTTCCTACCTCTTCTAAAGTAGCACCAGATTCAAAACCTTCTACTTGCTTTCTTAATATTGCTGAAATTTCAGCAGGTTTGATTTCCGCCATCTTAATTTATAATTTAGACACTTTTTGTGTTATAAAAACTAATTACTTAACTCTCTTTTTAATACTTGTAATCTGTTTGCAACAGAAGCATTGTATTGCTTGTCACCTATTCTTAAAATAAATCCTCCTATAATAGATGGATCTACTACATTTTCAATTGTAATTTTTTTATCTGATAAAGTTGCAATTTTCTCTAACACTTTAGCTTCTAAAGCAGCATCCATAGGAATTGCTGTAGTAACTTTAGCTGTTTCAAGACCATTACTCTCATCAAATAATTTATTGTATTCTAATGCGATTGCGTCTAGAATTTCAAATCTTTTGTTTTCTAATAATAAATGAAATAAACCTTTAGTTACACCATTTATATTAGCAAAAACTTCTAATAAAGCACTTTCTTTAACTTCGGTTTTCGTAGTTTGATTTAGAATGAATGCTTTTAGTTCTGCATTATTTTCAATTGTTGAAACAATTGATTTCATGTCGTTATTTACAGCTTCGGCAACACCTTTAGAGTTTGCTATGTCTAGAATTGCTTTTGCATAACGAATTGCTGCTCTTGTACTTGCCATAATCTTAGTTTAGCTTTACGTCACCTAACATTTTCTCAACTAATTTAGTTTGAGATTCTTTGTTAGATAATTCTTCTTTCAATAACTTTTCAGCGATGCTTAAAGACAATGTAGAAACTTGAGATTTCAATTCTGCCATTGCTGCATTTTTTTCACTTTCGATAGCCGCTTTTGCTTGTTCTATTAATTTTTGACTTTGCTCTTGAGCTTCGTTTTTAGAATCAGCAATAATTTGTTCTTTCATTTCGCGAGCTTCTTTCAACATAGCATCACGCTCAGCACGAGCTTCTTTTAAAATACGCTCATTATCAGCAGTTAAATTTTCCATTTCTCTGCGAGCTGCTTCAGCAGAAGCTAAGGCATTATTAATAGATTCCTCACGGCTTTTTACTGCTCCTAATATTGGTTTCCAAGCAAATTTTGCTAAAAGGATGAAGAAAACAATAAAGATAATTGTTGTCCAAAAAATTAAACTTTCCGGTGAAGTTAATTGCATAACATTGTATATTTAAAAAATTGTTTTATCGTTTTTTTGAAAAAACTTCCTGAAGCCAACCGCTGCAGGAAGTTTTAATTTTTAATTATTTTGCGATTAACGCAACAACTACTGCGAAAAGAGCAACCCCTTCGATAAGCGCAGCAGCAATAATCATAGCAGTCTGGATTTTTCCAGCAGCTTCTGGTTGACGAGCAATAGCGTCCATTGCAGAACCACCAATTTTTCCAATACCAAGACCTGCACCAATTACAGCTAATCCAGCTCCGATTCCAGCTAATACCATAATAATAAATTTATATAGTTAATAATTAATAAAACTCAAATTAATGATGATCATGCTCTTCAACAGCCTGACCAATAAATAATGCTGAAAGCAATGTAAATACATAAGCTTGTAAAGCAGCAACTAACATTTCTAATACACTCATAAATAAAACAAACGCTCCAGAAACTGGTCCAATTGCAACTGTTTTAAATATGAAAATTAAAGAAACTAAACTCAAAATAATAATGTGCCCAGCAGTAATATTTGCAAACAAACGAATCATTAATGCAAATGGCTTAGTAAGCATCCCGATAAGTTCTACCGGAATCATAATTGGAGCCAACCACACAGGAACTCCTGGTGTATTGAAGATGTGTCCCCAGTAAGATTTATTTCCGCTTAAAGTAGTAACTACAAAAGTAATGAATGCCATTACAAAAGTAAAGTAGATGTTTCCTGTTAAGTTAGAACTGAATGGAAAGAAAGGAATCAATCCGATAAGGTTGTTAATCCAGATAAAGAAAAAGATTGTCAAAAGATACGGCATATATTTAGCGTATTTTTTTGTTCCGATATTTGGAATCGCAATTTCGTCTCTAACAAAAGTAACTAGTGGCTCTAAAAATCCAGCTAATCCTTTTGGTGCTTTTTCATTTTTCTTATATGATCTTGCTACAGCTAAGAATACGAAAAACAAAATAATTGCAGACATCAACATTGAAAAAACATTCTTTGTAATAGAAAAATCTAATGGTCTTGCATCAAAAGCAAATGCTCCGTTATCTCTTTCGTCTTGTGAAATTTCTTCAAATTTATCAGCATAAAAAATTATCTCTTTATAACGAACAAATTTTTGACCATTAATATCAACAATATGTTCTCCTGAATTATCGTGGTGAAAGTTTGCAGATGAAAAAATCTCTAAACCATTTTTAGTCCATAAAATAATTGGAAGACTAAAAGAAATTGGATGACCATCCCAGTCAGCAATATGAAAATCGTGAGCGTCTCCGATGTGCGAATTAATTAATTCACTCGCATTAAATTCTTTTTCTATTTCGTGACCTACCTTCTCTCCGTGAGCACTTGTTTCTGCATGGCTTGCTTCTGTAATTTCGGCACTATTCTTTTCAACAGAAACACTATCAATTGAATTTGATGCGAAATTTATCGAAGAAGTAAGTGCTAATAAGGTAACTAATAAGTACTGGACTGGTTTGTTTGAAATTATCATTATTAAAACTGTATCTAATTTAGGTTTCAAAAATTTTTTGCAAAGGTACATTTTTAATTTAAAACTGAAAATATATCTACAGAATTTTTATTAATACAACTTTAAATTACGATATTGTTAAAAATGAAGCTTTTAGCCTCTATTAATAAGTCTAATTGCAAAATATGTTTCAAAAACTAAAAACAAAAAATAAGGAATAAAAAAAGATGCTACATCAATTAGTGGATCTGCAATATGTGATTTTATAAAAGGAATTAAAAAAACAACTGCAATCATCATTTTGAAAAAACTTAAACCCAGAAAAGTAAATCCTGTATAAGTGGAGAAATTCTTATTTATGTAAGTTAAAAGAAGGTAAATAAGAAAAGTAGTGATAACATTGAATAAATAGATGCTCCAAGCTGGATAAAAAAACACAATCTTTTCAGACAATGATTGCATTATGAAAAATTGTATTAAAAACAATACTAGTGAAAAGGGAGCAAAATACTTAAGAAAATCTACAGTTCTATTCATTATTTATTTAAATTTTTGACTTGCCTGATGACATTATATAGGGCTAAAAAAACAGAGAATAAAGAAAGGACAATAGTCCAAAGTGATCCTCCATTAGAATATTTTTTGTCTAACCAGGTGCCAAAGTAACTAAATATAAAAATAATAACACCCATTTGTATCGGAATATTAATGAGTGCAATCCATTTGTTTGGCTGATTTTTATTCGGTTCCTTTTCCATCTTCTAACATTATTACTTGGTTTGAATGAGCAAGCATGGTACAGGTTGCTGTGAAGTCTGCTCCTGGTTCTATTGATAGTTTTCCAACTGCAACTTCTCCATGAATTTGTGCGGTAGATTTGATATTAAGAATTTCAAGAACTTTAATTTTTCCATGAAATTCTCCTTCAATATCGGCGTTGTTACAGATTATTTCGCCTTTTACAGATCCCTTTGCGCCAATAACGATTTTGCCTTGTGAAGTAAAATTACCAATCAATTCGCCGTCTAGTCTAAAATCGGCTTTGGAAACTATATCTCCTATTATTGATGTTCCTTCTACAATTCTATTCGTTTTTCCTAATTGTTCAGTTCCGTTTTTTTTTACTTTTTCAAACATGGCGGTTAAGATTTTAAGGGGCTTTGGGGGTCAAATATGCTTCTAAATTCTTTTTAATCTGTACTATTTTGTAATTATCCGTTGATATAATTATTGACGGATCTGCAATTTTATATTTTTTATCGTCTCTAAAAACTCCAGCAATATCTTTAGCGTAAGCTTCTGACTTTAAACCATGAATAACTACAAAACTTTCTGTTTTATTGTATTTATCTAAAGATGTTGTAAGTCTTTCGTAGTTTTCAACTAACAAAAATACTCTGATTGCTTCTTCAATTTTTTTAACTGTTTTTGTATCCGTATTAGAAACTTTATATAAAATTTTCCAATTTTTGTTGTCAACATCAGTAAAGGCAAGTTTTTCTAAAATCGGAACTTGTTTCTCCAAATTTTCTCTTGCATTTTTTCCTTCTTCACTATTCGGATAATTATCTGCAACGTTCTCAAGACCTTTTTTATAGGCTTCTAAACCATTTACTTTTCCTAAGGTATTGGCTTTTAACAATTCATATTTAGAAACAATTTCATCTCCCGAAAATTGATTAATCAAATTATCAATATTTGCCAAGACTTCATCAAATTTTTCTTCTTCAAAGAGTTTATACCATTTTTGATACTCTTTGTCTGGACTTAAATTTGGATCGTCTGTTTTATTGTTTAAAATCTGAGCATATCTTGAACTTGGATATTTCGATGAAATTTCCGCTTTTATCGCTTCCGCTTTTGCTGGATTTGTTATTTGATAAATTTTATACAAATTATACATCGATGGCAACACTAACTTTTCTTCAGGATTATTGCGTAATAATTGTTCTAGTTTATCACTAGCCAAATTATACTCTTTAAATTTCTCCTTATAAATTAATCCTAATTGATAATACGAAAAATTACGTTCTTTACTAATACTATCAATAGCTAACTGTGTTGTTGGAAGTTGTTTTACATAATAAGCTACAGTATATTTTTCGACAACAACAGTATCATTTACCTGATTTGCAATTTGTTGTGTATTTATAGTATCATTTAATGCCGCATCATTTGCAGATTTTACTCCAGCTAATCTCCAATTTCCGCCTAAAGTTCTGGTTCCCCACATTTTTTTAAATTGCAGTTTTCCGTAAGCAACTGTTGTTGGATTATAAAAGTAAAATGTACTTCCATTATCATTGGCTCCTGGTGGAAGAGCCGTTACTGAAGGTACAGATGGTTTGCCTAAAGATTGCGGGTTAACAGCTCCATTACCTGAAATTTCTGCTTGAGAATTGATTGCAATATTGGCTAATCTTTCTTTTTCTTTTTCCTCAAAAAGTCGTTTTTCTTCGTCTTTCTTTTTTAACTCGGCGATATAATTTTCAAAGTAAATTTTTCTTTCAGTCGCTGGCAGATTATATACCTTAATAATACTGTCATTGCGTTTTGCAATGCCTTCGTATTTAATTACGTCATCAAGATTTTTTCTGTTTTTTTCTATAAATGTATATTCTCTCGTTTTTGGATCTAATTTTACTAATGTACTGTCATAATACTTAGCCGCCATTGTATAATCTGTATTTTTAAAATACATGTTTCCAATGTCTCTGTACGCTGAAGCCATTAAATATGGATCTTTAGATTTTCTTGCCAACGATTTATTGTAGAAAGTAAGTGCATTTTTAGTGTCTTTTCTTTTGTTGTAAAAAACACCCATTTCGTAAAAAAGCACATCATAATAAGGACGGTTTTCACGATCTGCAACTAAGTGATTATAGATTTTTAAGAAAATAGTGTCGTTGCCTTTTTCAAAATCATACAGCTGCGCTTTCTTCGCATAAGCATGCATCATGTATTTGCGATCTGCTTTTCTGTTTAAATCAATTACCGCATCGTAAAAATAAATAGCGCTATCTCTTTTTCCTTCTGCCTGATACATTTGCCCCAAAATGAAACGGTATCTTGCGCGCTCTTCATTTTTTCTGGTAAATTGTTCGGCAATTCTTAGTCTTGCAACTGCGCTGTCTTTTTGTTCAATATTCAAAAAAGCCTCCGCCAAAAGTGCATTTGCATCGGCATAAGTCTGTTTGTCTAAATCTGTATTTCTAAGTAAAAGTTTAATGTTTTTTAATGCAATTGCATCATTTCCCAAACGCATATTAGTCTTTTCACGCCAAATTTTTGCTGTGTAAATATTACTGCTGTTAGGATATTTGTAAAGAATATAGTTGAATGCCTCAACAGCCGGAATAAAACGCTGATCATAATATCTGGCTTTTCCAAGCATTAAATAAGCCTCGTCGATTTGCGAATTTCTTTCTCTTCCTCCAATATTCATAGAGTGTTTCTGAATGGCTTTTGTTGCTTTTGTTTCTGCCCTTTCAAAATCAGGATTTTTTGTTTTTTCTGTTTCCGAAAAATTTTCATCAAACTGCATTTTTTCAATTGGCAGTAATTTCCAAAAATTATCCTGATTATTCGCCTGGATAGCCAACAAACCTTTGTCCAGACTGATGCCTCCGTTGTACAAAATATTATATTCTGTAGCAACAGAGTGCGAACTTCTAGACAAAAAAGTATTTTTTTTGGTAGAACAAGCTATCAAAAACAATAAAAAAACGAAAGTAAAACTATATTTAAGAGTAATCTTTTTCAATAGAAAAGAGTTTAAAACACATAACTACTAAAAATCAGTTTTAGTATATTCATTTGTAAAAATACGCTTCTTTTTGAAATATAGAAGTTCTATACTGCAAAAAACAATTCTAGTTCTTGTAAGGTTTCTTTTGAGGTCTGAATATCTTTTACAATTTGACCTTTATTTAATGCCACAATTCGGTCACAAACTTCTACTGTATGCTGTAAATCATGACTTGAAACTAAAACCGTTACGTTTGGATTATCTGCCAATTCTTTAATGATTTTTTTCAGTCTGCTAACTGTTGTTGGATCTAAATTTGCGAAAGGCTCATCTAAAATTATTAGTTCTGGATTTCCGATAAGTGTCGCAATAATCCCAACTTTTTTCTGATTTCCTTTTGATAAATCGCGAAGGTATTTTTTATTGTTTAAAATTTCTCCGTTGAAAAATTCCTCATGTTTAGCCAATAATGCATCGACATCTGCTTTATTCTGATGGCGTAAATCTCCAATAAAATAGAAATATTCTTCTGGAGTTAAATATCCAATTAAGAAACTTTCATCTAGAAATGATCCTGTAAAAGATTTCCAATTTTCACTTGTATTTACCTGAATATTATTGTTTTTAATAAATCCTCTTGAAGGCTGAATTAGATCTAAAAGCAAACTGAAAAAGGTAGTTTTTCCTGCTCCATTATTTCCCACTAATCCGAAACTTTGTCCTTTCGGAATTTCAAGATTTTCTATATTTAAAACTGTTGTTTCGTTGTAATTTTTTATAAGTTGATTTACTTGTATCATGGTAATTGTAAATTTTAGATTGTTGATTTTAGATTTGAAATGGATAAAATTATCTCATTATTAAATCGGAAGATTCTCTAATTAATTCTTTTGTTTGTAAGCACTTATCGTACTATATTTTTCAATTTTGTACCTTTTTTCGATAAGCGTAAATACTTTTTCTTTAAAGATAAAACCAAGTATTCCGGCTCCAGCAACAAGACTTAAAGCAATTGTTTTATCTGCAAAACGAAGTCCAAGCCAGTACAATAATAATGGTAAAAATATCTTTGGTAATGATAAAAGCATAGCATTTACATTAAACGCTTTTTTATCTCCAAAAGCCCCGCCTGCATCATTTAAATCGATTGGCGTTTTAGTGAAGGCGCCTCCTAGAAGAACCAAATGAGAATTGACTCCAATATTATAAATTGCACCAACTACAATTGTTAGATAAACTTCCCATCCATAAAAAAGATAAAATGAAGCCAAAATTGTAGAAATAAAAGTTGCGATAACAACAAGCCACCATTTGGCGGTAATATAACCACGATACGGAATGTTTTGTGTCATCATTAGTTGATAATAAGAACTATCCCAGCTTGGTACAAATTGACCAAAAACAAATAAGAATCCTCCTGAAACAAATATTCCTGCAAAAATCTGCATTGCTGCTGGCTGGCTAGAATTTCCGAAAAATATTAATCCGTAGAATAAAAAGAGAAAACTCATAAAGATTGTCGTTTTTGATCTTTTATTTCTTTTAATAAGTTTAATGTCATTTTTAAGAAAAGTTCCCAAAGTACCAAATTGATTCAGCCAAGTAAGATTTTCTGTTGATGCAATATCGTGTTTTACAGAAAGTCCGGCATCGAGATATAAATTGTTTTTGAAGTATTTAAAAGTAAAAACATACAATCCGATTAGTACCAAAATCGGGATTAAAAACACACCTTCTATGTCGTAAAAGTTTTGGAAAAATGGCGTTGTAAATACCGTTACATCAAACAATTTATAATATTGTGCTCCAGCTAATGCCAAGATCAACGCAACAAATACCACAAATAATTTATCAATATTACTTAATATAATATTCAAAAAATTGTTGATGTAAATTAATGCCATAATGCCTAAATGCCAAAACACGATTCCAACAACATCATATCCGTTTAAGATTAATACAATCGAATAGGGAATAAAGAAAAGGGCGTGTACCCAATTAAAAAAAGACAAAGCTGTTTTTCCTAAAGAAAAATGAACAATCGTTGGTTTTTTAAAAGGCATTACCAATAAAGGTTTAATATTTAAAACCGGAATTGATTGCAGTAATAATCGAATTATTAAATCAAATAGAAAATAATAAATCAGGAATTTGTTGATTGTTACAAACGGGTCTAATTTCATTTCTTTGAGCACATAAAATGCTCCAACACCCATTCCAATAAAAATTAATGAAAAATAGATCATTAAAAAACCTATTATAATTTTCATTGCCAGGTTTTTACCGAATGATGCAGATCTAATGAAAGCCTTCCATTCTAGGTAAATAAACTTCTTAATCATGGTTTTATGGTTTTAGTTTCTTGTAGTAAGAGATCAAATGTAGGAAAACGTTACAAAAAAAGTTAAAAAAAATAATTTAGTGCTAAACTTTTAATAGTGGTTTGCTACTTTTGCATAAAAATTCTATCATGCCTTCATTCTTAAAATTAATAATTAAAGAGGTCAAAAGAGAAACTGCAGAAGCCGTTTCTATACTTTTTAATGTTCCTGAAGAACTAAAACCTGACTATAAATTTATAGCTGGTCAATATATAAATTTAAAATTAACTCTTGATAATCAAGAAATTAGACGTGCTTATTCTATTTGTTCTGCTCCAGATAGCGGCGAATTAAGAATTGCCGTTAAAGCTGTAAAAAATGGTCTTTTTTCTCAGTTTGCAAATACAAAATTAAAAGCAGGAGATGTTCTTGAAGTTGGTCAGCCAGAAGGTAAATTTACTTTTGAACCAGATGCAGAAAGACAGAAAAATTATGCTGCATTTGTTGCAGGAAGCGGAATTACGCCTGTTCTTTCTATCATAAAATCGGTTTTGAAAAATGAGCCAAAAAGTTCATTTGTATTGGTTTACGGAAATAGAACTCCTGAGCAAACTATTTTTCATCAAGAACTTCACGATTTACAATTGCAATATGTAGGCAGATTTTTTGTGCATTATGTATTTAGTCAAGCAAAAGCTGAAAATGCTTTGTTTGGAAGAATTGAAAAATCAGCTGTGAATTTTGTGTTGAATAACAAACACAAAGAACTTCAATTTGATAAATTTTTCCTTTGCGGACCAGAAGAAATGATTAATACCGTTTCTGATGTTTTAAAAGAGAAAAATGTAAAAGAATCGGCTATTAAATTTGAGCTTTTTACTTCTTCTTCTGAAGAACACGTAATTCAAGGCTCTCAAGATGGTCATACCAAAATTACGGTTTTGGTTGACGATGAAGAGACTACTTTTGAAATGTCTAAAAAACAAACTATTCTTGATGCCGCTCTAAAACAAGGTGTTGACGCTCCTTATTCTTGTCAAGGCGGAATCTGCAGCAGTTGTTTAGGACGTGTAACAAAAGGAAGCGCAGAAATGACAAAAAATTCTATTTTAACAGATGGTGAAATTGCCGAAGGTTTAATTTTAACTTGTCAAGCACATCCAACTTCTGAAACTATTTATGTTGATTACGACGACGTTTAGTATTTAAAATATTTCATAAACTAAAATCCAAATTTCTATTCTACGATTGAGATTTGGATTTTTTTATTTCTTCATATTTACAGCGATTGTTATAAAAACAAAATAAAGTCAAAATATTGCCGAATTTTCATTATATTAGAGGTGAAATTATTACAATCGTAATCTTCATTCTTTTTGAAGATTTTTGTAGAATAAATCAAATTTGTCAAACATTTAAATATTAAATATCATGACAGCTCACGTACAACACTTTCATTTATATCTATTTATTATGCTGGTTGTAACTGCTTCGCTATGCGTTCTCGCAGTTGTTATAAAAATAAAAAATAGAAAAGGACCTAAGTTGCTTGAAAGAGAAAAATACAATTCAACTTTAACCGATAAAATGGTAGAAGTAGAAAATACCGATTCTAATGTTTTTAATATTTGGCCTTATGTAAGTAGACTTAAATCGGCTAAAATTTTATCTAAAAAAATCAAAGACAACGACTTAGTCTACAAGATTTACAGAGATTCAACAGAAAAGTTTGAACATATTATGTTGTCAACCGAAGACAAAAACAACTTTGTTACGATTATAGTTAACAAAAAAAGAAAAAAAACAATAGGATATTCTATTCTTGATTCTGATGAAAAATATGAATTAAGAAGCAATATTGCTTAAAGATTGAAACCACTTCTATAAAGAAGTGGTTTTTATTTTTTAATAAAGTTGTTGAACTATTTTATTAATGATATTTTCTGGTAAAATCGTTCTCATCGCATTTTCATAACCTTCCACAATTTTATTTCCATAAACCGAAGTTGGTAGTTTTGGATATTGATTTCTGTCTGAAGTCAATGCGTTTTCTAGCGTTTGATTAAAAGGTAAAAATCCTGCATACGGATGCGTTGCGCCCCACAGCGTAACTACTTTAACTCCTAACATAGCAGCAATATGTGCATTTCCAGAATCCATAGAAAGCATTACATCGAGATTGCTTATTAATGCTAATTCCTGCTGGAATTTAATTTTTCCAGCCATATTAATCACATTTTCAAATGGCTCTGAAATTGAATCTAAAATTTCAATTTCTTTTTTTCCTCCGCCAAAAAGTAAAATTTTGTATGAAGAATTCTCAGCTAATTTTGCAATTACTTCTTGCATTAAATCTAAAGGATAAACCTTAGAATCGTATTGGGCAAAAGGTGCAATTCCGATTAATTTTGAATTTTCATTTCCGATAATTTTAAGAATATCAGCGCATAAAACCGCTTTTTCAGGAAAAGTAGGATTAGATAAATCTAAAGGAAAACCAAGTTGTTCAAACACTTTTGTATGTCTTTCGAACATTGTTGGCAATTGTTTGAAAATCTTATTTTCAACACGGGTTAATTCTTTTTTTCCTTCACGGCCTTTATCAACAGTTGCTCTTTTTTTTCCGCTTAAAGCGAAAAGTAAACTCACAACTTTAGAACGTAAAACATTATGAAGATCTGCAAAAGCATCGATTTTCAGTTTTTTCAAGTCTTTAAATAATCGCAAAAGTCCAGGAAACCCTTTGTGTCTTTCTTTTTCATCGAAAGCAAAAAACTCCAAATTCGGAATTCCGTCAAAAAAAGGTTTAAAAAACGGACGCGAAATAACGGTTAATTTTACCGTTGGATATTGTTTTACAAAAGCGCGTAAAACAGGAACCGTCATGGCGACATCTCCCATTGCGGATAGTCTCATGACGGCTATATGCTTAATTTTGCTAGACAAGTCTGCCAAATTATTTTTTGTTTTGATACAAAACTGGGTTCAAATCATCGTCGTTGTACATTTTCATTTGTTTGTACACTTTCATGAATTTTTCTCCACTTTCGATATCTGTCAATAATTCTTCAATTGCTGTAGATAAATCTGTTCTTTGCTCTAAAAGAATATTTAATTTTTCTTGACATTTATCTCTATGTTCTTGAGAAGCTTCAGCACGTGTAGCTTCTTCGTGCATATGATAAATTTTTAAAGCCAAAATAGACAATCTGTCAAATGCCCAAGCCGGACTTTCAGAATTGATTTTTGCTCCGTCTTTAGCTTTAATATCGCTGTATTTTTGCAAAAAGTAACTATCAATGTATTCCACCATATCAGTACGTTCCTGATTTGATGCATCAATTCTTCTTTTTAAAGTTAAAGCTGCAACTGGATCAATTTGCGGATCACGAATAATATCTTCAAAATGCCATTGAACGGTATCAATCCAATTTTTTAGATATAACAAATGCTCGAACTTATCTTTTGGATAAGGATTATTGATCGGCTGGTCAACATTATCAAATTGATGATAATCTTTGATACTTTGCTCGAAAACAGAATATGCTAATTTTGAAAACATGTATTTATTTTTTTAGAGTTACAAAGATACTTTTTATACTTTTATGCTGCGAAAAAAAGCAATTATTTTTCGTTTTCTAAACTTTATCCGTTAATAAATTAATATTTCCCCATGAAAATCCACTATATATCTGAGAATAATAGCGTTCTTAATCATTTTTTAGGTCAAATTAGAAATGTTAATGTCCAGAATGACAGTATGCGTTTTCGCAGAAATATCGAACGCATTGGAGAAATTATGGCTTATGAATTAAGTAAAATTTTACCTTATAAAGAGGTTGAAATTCAAACTCCGCTTGGCATTAAAAAAACAACTCAAATTGAAACCGATTTGGTTTTGTGTCCCATCTTAAGAGCTGGTTTACCGCTTCATAACGGTTTTTTAAATTATTTTGATCATGCAGAAAACAGCTTTGTTTCGGCTTGCAGATTTCACCCGAATAATGATGATGAGTTCGAAATTTTAGTTGAATATCAAGCCATTTCAAACTTAAACAACAAAACCGTTTTACTTCTAGATCCGATGTTGGCAACTGGACAATCTATTGTTGCTGTTCATAAAAAATTAATGGAAAATGCTACTCCAACAGAATTTCATATTGTTGTGGTTATCGCTGCTCCAGAAGGAATTGCGCATCTTGAAGAAAATCTTCCTGAAAATTGTCATTTGTGGGTTGCTTCTTTAGACGAAAAACTAAACGAGAAAAACTACATTGTTCCAGGACTTGGCGACGCTGGTGATCTTGCTTATGGAAGTAAATTGTAAATTATAACTGCAAGAAAAAAGTAATTAAACTACACACAATCAGCGTATAATAAACAATTTCGTTATTTAGTTTTTGCTGCATATATTCAACATGACCCGCTGCCATAATCGTCAATGGAGCTATGCTAAATAACAATAAATCGTTGCTTTTGTTTGGCGAAATAATGAAAACCAAAACAGCAATAAAAAAGTACGCTACCACTTTTTTGTATGAAGAATGAACAATCTGTGGTCTATTTGACAAAGTCATCAACATAGAAGTAACAAAAAATAAAGCAACTGCTGTATATATTGAAAGTGCCGCATTTTCGTAATTATTTTTAAAATAATCAATTCTAAAATCGATTACAGCTCTTTCGTTAAAAAAAGATACGACATCAATATTAAAAATTAAAGAGGTCATATAGAATAAAATTGCCACCGCTAAAAGTGCAATAAAAGGCAAAACCCAGTTTCTATAATCGCGCGAAACGTGAAAAACTATTGAAATATAAACCAATATCAAGAACAAAATACTCCAAAATTGAAATAAAGAAGCTACAAAAATCCAAAATGCGGCATCGAATATTTTTTCTTTTGACGCTTTTAAAGATTGTAATGAAATTAATCTTCGAAGTGCCAACAAGATAAAAAAGTTGGCATAAATAACGTTCGGATTGTTAAATATTGTTGGGAAAAATAATAGAAATAATAAATAGAAAAGTATCGCGTAACCATTGTCTTTACTAAGTCCGTTCTTTTTTACAACAAAATTAATCATAAAAAAAGACGCCAAAATAAAGCATAATAAACTCACTTTTTGGAAAGCCAAAAAATAAGAACTAACCCAAGATGGGTCTTTAATTTGGAACATAAAAAAGAAAACCAGTATTAAAATTACAACCAAGGAATAATTTAATGGCGTAGATTTTTTAAAAACACTTGTTATCATAAGGATATTTTATACTTTTGTGGTTGTAAAGATAATACTTGTTTAAAAGGAAAAACCTAACAAGTTGAAAAAAGATTTGGTTCGCCGAATTTTATCTCAAGATATTACACAACATAAATAACATATAATTTTAAAATTTATGAAAGCTTTTTTCGAAGGAATTCAATACTTATTCGTTAACATCTTGTTTGCTCCTCTTGACTTTTTACGTCATTTAGAATTAAAAACATGGTTTGGTGCAAACACAATTAACTGGATTTTTATGATCATCTGTGCATGCGCAATCGTTTATTGGATTAAACAATTACGTATTTTTGATGACGCTGGAACTGAAAACCAAGATACTACAGCTCACTCATTTTTAAAATAATAAAAACCAAACCCTTTAATTAAAAAGGGTTGGCAAATTTTATTTTTAAATTAGATCGAAGCCGATATCTTTTCTAAAATACATCTTATCAAAGCTTAGTTTATCTATGTTTTGGTAAGATTTTTTTATGGCCTCTTGGAAATTATCTCCGTAAGATGTCACTGCAATTACACGTCCTCCATTAGTAACCACATTTCCGTTATCTAATTTTGTTCCCGCATGAAAAACAATTGAATCTGTAACATTTTCTAAACCAGAAATTACTTTTCCTTTTTCGAAATCTTCAGGATATCCACCAGAAACTAACATTACTGTTGTAGCACTTCTTGGATCAACTTCTAAATTGAAATCTCCTAATTTCTGATCTGCAACAGACAAAAACAATTCTACTAAATCTGATTTCAATCTCGGAACTACAACTTCGGTTTCCGGATCTCCCATTCTAACGTTGTATTCAATAACGATTGGTTCGTTTTTCACATTGATTAAACCAATAAAAACAAAACCTTTATATTCGATTCCGTCTTTTTGGAAACCTTCGATTGTTGGTTTTACAATACGAGTTTCAATTTTTTCCATTAAAACAGCATCAACATAAGGAACTGGAGAAACTGCTCCCATTCCGCCTGTATTTAAACCTGTATCGCCTTCGCCAATTCTTTTGTAATCTTTTGCCGTTGGAAGAATTTTATAGTTTTTTCCGTCAGTTAAAACGAAACAGCTTAATTCGATTCCGTCCAAAAATTCTTCGATAACAACTTTAGAACTTGCCTCACCAAATTTTGAATGAACCAACATGTTTCTCAATTCCGTTTTTGCTTCTTCAAGATCTTGAATAATCAAAACTCCCTTTCCTGCTGCTAAACCATCTGCTTTTAAAACGTAAGGCGGTTGTAATGTTTCTAAGAAATCACATCCTTTTTCAACTGTTTCTGCAGTAAAACTATCGTATGCAGCTGTTGGAATATTATGTTTTATCAAGAATTCTTTGGCAAATTCTTTACTTCCTTCTAATTGAGCACCTAATTTAGATGGCCCGATAACTGGAATATGTTTTAAACTTTCGTCGTTTTTGAAATAATCGTAAATACCTTTTACCAACGGATCTTCAGGTCCTACAACTACTAAACTTATATTTTCTTTAAGTACTAAAGCTTTTACGGCTTCAAAATCTGTCGCAGAAATTGCCACATTTTCAGCAATTGCAGCGGTTCCTGCATTTCCAGGTACTACAAAAAGTTTTTCGCAAAGCGGACTCTGAGTCATTTTCCATGCAAATGCATGCTCTCTTCCGCCTGATCCCAATAATAAAATTGTCATGGTGTTGTTGTATTTTAGTTGTGGTGCAAAAATAATTGCTTTTGAACTTAAAAAATAATTAAATCTCAAAAACTTAACCTTTAATGTTTAATAGTAAAGGCTAAATATTATTTTTGATGAAAAATTTATCTCCAAATGATTTCTTTATTTGATATTTCTCTTCGATTAAATGGTTTTCCGATAAAGAAAGCCAAATCTGAATTGGAGAAAATTATCAATCTGTCTGAAGAAGAATATACTCTTTTCCTTCAAAATAAAAAGAAAGAAATCGTTGATTTTCATCTGAATAACAATTCGTTTTACAAAAATTTGGTTGGAAATAAAACTGTTGAAAACTGGGAAGATTTACCAATTTTGAACAAACAGAATCTTCAAAAACCTCTTGAAGAAAGACTTTCAAAAGGATATTCCAAAAAAAATATTTACCTCAACAAAACTTCCGGATCTAGCGGAACTCCATTTGTTTTTGCTAAAGATAAATATTCTCATGCTTTAACTTGGTCTTCAATTATAATGCGTTTTGGCTGGTTTGGAATTGATTTTAATCATTCGTATCAAGCGCGTTTTTACGGAATTCCATTAGATTTTATTGGATACCAAAAAGAGCGTTTCAAAGATTTTCTCACGAATCGTTTTCGTTTTCCCGTTTTTGATTTATCTGATGAAGTTTTAGAAAAATTTCTACAGAAATTCAAATCGAAAAAATTCAATTATATCAATGGTTATACAAGTTCTATAGTTTTATTTGCTAAATTTTTAGAACAAAAAAATATAGTTTTGAATGAAGTTTGTCCGACTTTAAAAGCTTGTTTTGTTACTTCTGAAATGCTTTTTGAATCGGATAAAAAACTACTCGAAAAACAATTCGGAATTCCAATTATAAGAGAATATGGCGCTTCTGAATTGGATTTAATTGCTTTTGAAAATCCTGAACGTCAATGGCAAGTAAACTCAGAAACGCTGTTTGTTGAGATTTTAGACGAAGACAACAATCCTGTTCCACATGGAACAGAAGGAAAAATTGTAATTACTTCATTATTCAATAAAGCCAATCCTTTTATACGATATGAAATTGGCGACATCGGAATTTTGGATGAAAAAAGTACACCACAAAAACCAATTCTCAAAAAACTAATTGGAAGAACCAATGACGTTGCAATTTTACCAAGTGGCAAAAAATCGCCTGGACTGACCTTTTATTACGTAACCAAAAGTATTATTGAAGATGATGGAAACGTAAAAGAATTTATCATCAAACAAACAAAATTAGATTCTTTTGAAATTGAATATGTTTCTGATACAGCATTAGTTTCAGAACAAATTAAAAAAATAAAAGAAGCAATAGATTTGTATTTAGAACCCAATTTAAACTTCACTTTTATACGAAAAACTGTTTTAGAAAGATCCAATCGCGGGAAATTAAAACAGTTTCAATCTTATTTATGAATATAAATAAAATCTTACATTTGTTTTTTCTAATAAAAACTTATGGACAATACTTCTTTACTTTCTGAAGAAACAATTTCTAATAAAATATATTTTATCCGTGGTCAAAAAGTGATGCTGGATAGTGATCTAGCTTCTCTTTATGATGTTGAAACTAAAAGACTAAATGAACAAGTAAAAAGAAATTTATCAAGATTTCCAGAAGATTTTATGTTTCAACTAACTGAAAATGAATACAATTCTTTAAGGTCGCAAATTGCGACCTTAAAGAAAGGAAGAGGAGAACATCAAAAATATCTTCCATCTGTTTTCACAGAACATGGAATTTTAATGTTATCAAGCGTTCTAAAAAGCGATAAAGCCATTCAAACCAATATTCAAATCATGAGGATTTTCACGAAAGTGAGACAAATGCTTTTGGACACAACAGAAATTAAAGTTGATATACTTCAGATTCAAAAGAAGTTAGAAAATCACGATAAAAATATTGAATTGGTTTTTTCTTATTTAGATGAATTAACGGAGAAAAAAGAAAACGAGTCTGAAAGAGTTAAGATTGGTTATAAAAAATAAATTTATAAATCTTTAAGGTCACAAATTGCGACCTTGAAAACTTGAGGTCACAAATTGTGACTTCAAGTCTATATTTTAACTTATTGAAAATGATGCAATTCTTCAAGGTCGCAAATTGCGACCTTGAAGATTGGAGATCACAAATTGTGATCTCCAATCTTCAAGCTTTTATAATCCTTTTCAAAATTTGAATTTTAAACATAACTAAATCTTCCAATTTATCTAGATTCCAATTTAAACTTTACTTTTGCCAAAGAAAGTTTTTAGAAAGAATCTATGAAAATTACCATAATTGCAGGTGCAAGGCCAAACTTTATAAAAATAGCACCTATTATTAATGCTATCAAAAGCAAGCAAAGTGAAGGTTTTGATATCTCATTTCGTTTGGTGCACACCGGTCAGCATTATGATAAAAACTTAAGCGATACTTTTTTTGAGGAATTAAATATTCCGCAACCAGATGTAAATTTGGAAGTAAAAAGCGGTTCACAAGCTGAACAAACAGCCGCAATTATGATTGCTTTTGAAAAAGAATTACTTCGAAATCCGTGCGATTTGGTTTTGGTTGTTGGCGACGTTAACTCAACGATGGCATGCTCAATTGTGGCAAAAAAATGCAACACAAAAGTAGCACATGTTGAAGCCGGAATTCGTTCTGGAGATTTAACAATGCCTGAAGAAATCAACCGAATACTGACGGACAGTATTACAGATTACTTTTTTACAACCTCAACATCGGCTTCAGAAAATTTATTGAAATTAGGCTCAGATCCAAAAAATGTACATTTTGTGGGGAATGTTATGATCGATACTTTATACCAGAATATTGATAGAAGTTCGGCGCCAGATTTTTGGAATGAACATCAATTACAAGAAAAAAATTATATCATTTTAACGTTGCATCGTCCAGCAAATGTTGATGAAGTTTCATCGCTTATCGATTTGCTTCACGGAATTGATTCTTTAGTAAATGATAAAAAAATAATTTTCCCAATTCATCCGAGAACACAGGCAATTTTAAGCGAAAGCAAAATCGAGTTCAAAAACATCATTTTTGTTTCGCCTCAAGGTTATCTGAATTTTATGTATTTAATCAAAAACAGTTTTGCAGTTATTACAGACAGCGGCGGAATTTCTGAAGAAACAACCGTTCTTGGAATTCCATGTTTTACGATGCGAGATAATACCGAAAGACCTGAAACAGAAACTATTGGAACAAACACAATTGTAGGTACTTCTTTTGAAAATCTGAAAAAAGTTTTTGGTTCATTTTTACAAAATGGCGCTAGAAAAAGCAGTATTCCAGAATTATGGGACGGAAAAGCATCGGAAAGAATTATTTCAATTTTATTGGATAAATAATGAAAGAAATTTTAATTATATCCAATTATTATCCGCCAGAAAAAGGTGCCGCTGCAAACAGAATTGAGCAATTGGCGCTGAAATTAAACCAAAACGGATATGAAGTTTCGGTGATTTCTCCGCTTCCAAATTATCCAAAAGGAGAGATTTTTCCAGAATACAAGGACAAATTCTCGGTTACAGAAAAAATTCAAAATATCACTTTAAAACGGCTTTGGATTTATCCGAGTAATAGTTCTAATATTTTTAAAAGAATTATTTCAACGTTTTCTTTCTCAACTATTTTATTTTTCTTCTTACTATTTGCCAAAACACCTAAAAAAGTAATTGTACAATCTCCGCCTTTATTGTTGTCTTTTACGGCTGTTTTTGCACTTTGGATTAAAAGAAAAAAAATAATTTTGAACGTCTCGGATCTTTGGCCAACTGCGGCAATTGAACTTGGCGTTTTAAAGAAAAACAGTATTTCGCATAAAATGCTGCTTTTTATAGAACGTTTCATTTACAAAAAAGCAACGCATGTTTTTGGTCAATCCAATGAAATTATAGATCATATTCATTCTATCTTTCCAGAAAAAAAATGCTTTTTATATCGTAATTATCCCGATCATTTTGTGGAAAATAATATCCATGAAAATGAAAATTCTAACGAACCAATAAAATTGTTTTACGCAGGATTATTGGGCGTTGCGCAAGGTGTTTTTGAACTTATTCAAAAATTGGATTTAGAACATTTAAATGTCGAATTACATATTTTTGGCGATGGAGCAGAGAAAGCTCAAATTGTCGATTATATGAATCAAAATCCGATGCAGAAAATTATTTTTCATGGAATGTTAGAACGGAATGTTCTGCATGAAAAATTAATGACTTTGGATATCGCTCTTGTTCCTTTAAAAACAAGAATTTACGGTTCTGTTCCTTCAAAAATATTCGAATACAGCGCTTTAGGATTTCCTGTTTTATATTTTGGCGGAGGCGAAGGCGAAAATATTGTTGAAGAAAATAATCTGGGCTGGGTTGTTCCTGTTGAAGATTTTAAAGGTTTAAATATTGCTTTAAAACAGATTTCAGAAATAGATAAAAATGAAATTCAAGCCATGAAAAACAGAATTTTTATTCATGCAAAACAGAATTTTAATCTCGATAAACAAATGAAAGATTTAATTGAAAATGATGCTTTTTGAATCAATTCCATTTAAATGAAAAAGGGGAAATGCTTAAAAACATTTCCCCTTTTTTTATTTTATATAACTCGAAAAATCTTTGTGCTCTTCTTTAGCCAGTTCTTCTGCAGACAATGATTTGAAATATTCATACGTAATTTTCATTCCTTCTGCTCGATTCACTTTTGCTTCCCAACCTAATAATTCTTTTGCTTTTGTCGTGTCTGGCTGACGCTGTAAAGGGTCATTTATTGGCAACGGATGATAAACCACTTTCTGATTTGTTCCTGTCAATTTAATGATTTCTTCTGCAAAATCTTTAATCGTGATTTCGTCTGGATTTCCAATATTTACTGGATAAACATAATCTGAATGCAATAATCTGAAAATACCTTCAACTTGATCGTCTACATAACAGAAAGAACGTGTTTGCATTCCGTCTCCAAAAATGGTTAAATCTTCTCCGCGCAAAGCCTGTCCGATAAAAGCAGGGATTACACGTCCGTCGTTTAATCGCATTCTTGGTCCGTAGGTATTAAAAATACGTACGATTCTCGTTTCTACGCCATGAAAAGTATGATACGCCATTGTTATAGATTCCTGAAAACGTTTTGCCTCGTCATAAACGCCACGCGGACCAATTGTATTTACGTTTCCGTAATATTCTTCAGTTTGTGGATGCACTAACGGATCTCCATAAACTTCAGAAGTTGAAGCAATTAAAATTCGCGCTTTTTTAACTCTCGCCAATCCTAATAAATTGTGCGTTCCTAAAGATCCTACTTTTAAGGTTTGAATCGGAATTTTCAAATAATCAATAGGACTTGCAGGCGAAGCAAAATGCAAGATATAATCTAAATCTCCCGGAATATGAACGAACTTGGTAATATCATGATGATAAAATTCGAAGTTCTCTAGTTTGAATAAATGTTCAATATTTTTAAGATCTCCTGTAATCAAATTGTCCATTCCGATTACAAAGTAACCTTCTTTGATGAATCTGTCACACAAATGTGATCCTAAAAATCCTGCCGCTCCGGTAATAAGTATTCTTTTCATATTATTTTAGTTGCTCTCTGTAAATAGATTCGAGATCTTTTATTTTTTTATAGATATTATGATGCTTTTCAAATGTTCTTTTTGCATTTTTTGAAAACTCATTATATAATTTTTCGTCTTGAAGTAAAACATTAATTTTTTTGCTAAACTCTACCGTATTATTTTCTTTAATACAATATCCGTTATAATCATTTACAATCAGATCTCTATTTCCGTCACAATCAGAAACTACACTCGGAATAGATAATGCTAAACTTTCAATAACCGAATATGGAAGTCCTTCATATCTCGCTGTCGAAAGGTACAATTTTGATTTACTTATTATATTTAAAACATCTTCTCTTGTTGTCCAGTTTAAAAGCGTCACTTTACTTTTTAGATCTAATTTCGCAATTAAATTTTCAACTTGTTTGATATGATCTGCGTGATGTCCTAATCCTAAAATTACCAAATGTGTATCTACAATCTTATTAAGTTCATATAAAACTTCAATCAATTCTTCGATATTTTTTTGATAACACGGTCTTCCTACTGTACAAAGGTATTGGTCTGGCCATGTTTTAGGTATCGATAAATCAAATATTTTTTCAATTGGTTCTATCGCATTATTAAAAAGATCTGTTTTTGATTTCGGAAATCCAACTTCATTTATTGCTCTATTAAGTTCAGATTGAGAAGATGCTAACAGAATTGTTTTTCCCTTAGAAAGCAGTTTTTCAATTATTATAAAAACTGATTTTTTGATCTTACTTTCTGCACTTAAAAAAGAAAATGCCTGAGGTGTATGTAAAACTTTTGTTCCTGTCAAAAAGCCAACAACTCTACCAGTAACTCCGCCTTTTGTACTATGCGAATGTATTAAATCTGGTTTTTCTTTACGAATGATTTTCCATGCTTTTATAATTGCTTTTAAATCATAAATAAAAGATATTTCTCTATAAATTGGAAGTCTATATTGAACGATGGACACCGAATTTTTATCTACAAATTCATTTTCAGTATCAGAGTCTCCATGAATTACAATATTTTCAAAATTCTCAGTATCCAAATTGTGGAGTATCTGCCTCAACGAAACATCAACTCCTCCTACAGAATGTAGAATATGCGTAATTTTAATTTTCTTCATTTGTTTTTCTCTGGAGCAAAATTAGTACAAATATACCAAACAAATAACAACCAAATTGTCGGTAAAATATGTTCTCTACGATAAAAAAAAGTAAAAAAGAAACTACTATTGTAATTTTAAAAAAATCCAATCGCACTTCTAAAAATAATGTAACAAAAAATGCAACAAATAACAGAAAAGCAATCAATCCTCCTACCAAATAAAAATCGATAAACTGATTGTGAGAATTAAATTTTTCTGATAAAAAATATTCTTTTTTAGACGGATTTTCTATGCTTGTAGAATAACAATCAAGTAAATAATTTTTTATTGTTTGATAGCCATCAAAACCTGTAATTGGACTAAAATCATTTTGTTTAGTCATTTTATAAGCACAATTCCAAATTACAATTCTTGGCTCATAATCAGATGCTTGCTGTAATGATTCTTTTAAATTGCTTTTTATAAAAAATCGTTCTGAAATGTTTTTGTTTGAGATAATTATACCCGCAAACAAAATTATTAATACTAAAGCGTAAAGTATCTTTTTATGCCATTTTTCTTTTAAATAAAAAACAAAATAAATTCCGGCAATTGCAAATATTGTTATAATAGAAATTCTAGCCGAAATCAATAAAATAAAACTCAATAAAATAACGGAATTACATATATATAATTTTCTCCATTCCTTTATTTTAAAAGCTTTTTCTAATGATAATAAAAAACCTAACACAGCAATAAAACCTATATACGGACGCTCTAAAAGAAGCAAATTATTGACCTCAGCAGTATTAGAAAAAGGCAAAATTCCGGTTTGAAAATAATAAATTCCGATTAAAAATAAGGATACTAAAATACAAGCATTTATACCTGTCAAAATAACCAATTTAAGGGTTTTTAAATCTTCTATTTTGTATAATAAAACTGAGATCCAAAGCATTAATAATAATCCTTTATAAACCCTGAAGTCAAAAGAAAGATTACCATTTAATCCCGATTTAATTATGAGATAAAACGTCAAAACCAATAAAATACTTTTGGCAGAAAAATTGAGCTTAAATACTTTATAATCAAAGTTTACAAAAAACAAAATTGTTAGAATTGCAAGGACAATATTTGGCAATGCTTTAGAAAAGAAAAGCACTAAAATCATCAAATAAATAGTGTAATTATATAAATTCTTCTTTACAAAACTTTTCATTTTTTGATCTTTTTAAGGAATAAAATAAAACTATAAGGAAGAATCAATAATATGTAATTTCTAATTAATCCGTAAATTGGATAAAATCCAAAATAAAAATGCTCTTTTATTATTCTAATTCTACATGCAACTTGTTGTTTTCTTTTTTGCAATGAAATACCTTTTTCGTTAATCTCAATTTGAGTAAGATATTCATTAATATTTTCCATTTTATAAAACTTTGAAATGCTGAAGAAAAAAGCATAATCTTCTGCTGATTTATAGTTTAAAGAATACATTCCGACTGTTTTTAATATTTCTACAGAAAACATAATTGCTGGATGAATCAGCATTGAATTGAAATACATTTTATTCTTTATCTCTTGATCTTTCAATGGCAAATTAATTGAATATAAAAATTTATCATTGCTATCAACAGCCAAAACATTCGACCCAACTATTTTTACACTAGGGTTTTCGTTCAAAAATTTTTCCTGAATACCAAATCTTTTTCCCAGACAAACATCTCCGCAATCTAATCTTGCAATGTATTTATATTCTTTGTTAAGTATAATATCTAGACCCGTATTTAGTGCCGTTTCAATACCTTTATTATTTCTTAGATATTCAAAGAAAACTTTTCCTTTTGCTTTAAAACTTGATATCGCTAAATTTTCATCGAACTTATTTACGCTTCCGTCATCAACAATTAAAACATCTAATTCTTCATTTTCATCAATAGATTTTAATGATTTCATTAATCCATCAGAATTATTGTAATATGGAATTAAAAGTATAACCTTATTCATTTTTTAAAATTAAAGGTTTGTATCGCATTCTAATTAAAATTGCTAAACAAAGCCAAACACCATAAATTCTAAAAGTATCTATTTGAAGCCAGTTTATATACAATCCTGAAAGCGAAATTAAAACAATTATTAAGATTGTCTTCTCTTCTTCTTTTGCATTTTTCATTAAAATTCTAATTTCATTTAATGAGAAATAAAGTATCATTAAAAACAAAATAAATCCAATAAAACCAGTTTCTGCGAGCAATCTTGTGTAAAGATTGTAACCTGGCGGAAATGTTTTTTCTTTTTTATTCTTATAAAATAATTCAAATTCATAGTTGTTTCTTGTTGCCCAAGTAGGATAATGTGTTCTATTGTGATAAGCTTGCTGACCAAACCCAACGCCTGTAACTGGATTTTCTAAAAAAACCTGCAAAGCAGCATATTGCATTCCAAATCTGGATTGATTGGATACATTTTTTGTCAAATTCTTTTGAAAGTCTAAAGAATCAATTTTTTCTGTAACCGATTGAATCAATTTTTCTCCCTTAAACACAAGCAGAACTGAAAAAATCACCAAAAATCCAATTGCAAAATTGGTCACATATTTTTTAAATCTTATGTCTCTGTATAAGAAAATTAAAAAAACAAAAACTTGAAAAAAGATTACAATAAGTCCCGTACGAGATCCTGAAAAATACGTCAGAATTAAAATTGAAAATGCAGGCAAAAATCTCGTGACTTTTTTACTGGTGAGAATATAACTAAACATCCAACCTGAAATTGTAATAAGATAAATGGCTAAAAAAGGCGGCTCATAACTTATGGCAGAAATTCTCCCTCCTGGATGAAGATCTACTTCTAAGAAAGGAAAGTAATTAAAAACTTTTAAAATTGGATATAAAAACACATATCCAAAAACTGAAATTAGTATTTCGAAAAAACCATAAACTGAAGCAATGATTAAAGAGCATAGAAAAACTTTTCTTATTTTGAAAAGCAGTTCTTTCAGTTCCATCTTTGCTAGAACGTTGATATAAAAAATAAAAAAAACAAAAGCAGAAATAAGTAATGCAATATACTGCCTTATAAATCTATTTACACCGCTTGTACTTTTAAAATAATTAACCGTTACAGACGATAGATTTAAAATTGTGGTCAATAAACACCAAATTATAAACAGCATCACAAGCTGGAAAATAAAATTCTTGTACGGAATAATTATTTTTTTTGTAAATAATGTATTGAAAAGCAAAAACAAAAATCCGGCAAATAAAAAAAGTGCACCCGATTCGGTTTTAAATTCTCCCAAAAAAGCTATTCCTTGATAACTATTGAAAGGGAAAAAGAAAAGACCTAAAAAAAATAAAGTTTTATATGTTTTAGCCAGCACCTTCAGCGTTTTTTTGTCAATTTATTTAACTTTCTTATACTTTCTGAAATACTTGGATGATAACCAATTTGAATACTTAAAATTAATAAAGTCAACAAATTAGAAGATTTATTAATGATAATTTTTAAAACGGCTTTTTCAAATAATCCTTTACCATCTAAAATTTCTTGCGTATATTTCTTAGATAATTCATACACTTTTCCGTGAAAAACCATATGTCTTATATAATCTCTTTTTGTTTGAAAAGGAACATTTAAAACAGAACATTTATACACTAAATAAAAAACTCTTTGTATAAATCTAACTGCTTTTAGTTTCTCAAATTCAACATCTGAAATCTTTAGATTATATTCTTTTTTATAATCAAAATAATATTTTTCGAGCGCTTTAGAAAAATAATCATTTTCTAAAGTTTGCCTCGATTTACTATCTGCAACATCTCTGTAATAATATCCTGCGTAATCAATAAACATAACTTTTTCAGCCTTATTAAAAGCCTGAATATTAAACATATTATCTTCTTCTATAACTCTGTTTTTTGGAAATCTAATCGCATTTAATTTTACAAAAGTTCTTTTGTAAATTTTATTCCAAACCGCAAATAAATCTTCAACTTTTAAGAGATTTGGAATAATCGAATCTTGTATAAATTCATGATTTAAAAGAATATTGGTATCAAAACCAGAATCTTTAATAATATATTTTCCGTCTCTTCCCAATATTGTTTTAGATACTAAAATATCTAAATCATATTCTACTGCTTTTGTGTACAAGTTTTCTAAGAAATCATTTTTTAGAAAATCATCATTGTCCAAAAAACCAATATATTCTCCTGTGGCAAATTCAATTCCGGCATTTCTTGCTTCGCTTATTCCTTTATTTTGCTGATTTATAAGTTTAATTCGATTATCTTTTTTTTGATACGATTCTATAATTTCTAAACTATTATCGGTAGAACCGTCATTTACAAAAATAAATTCACACGCATTAAGAGTCTGATTAAGAGCCGAATTTATACATTCATGCAAATAATCTTTTGCATTATAAACCGGAATAACAACACTAACTTTAATAACTCCCATTTTTGTTGCTTTGTTTTAAAATCGAACTCGTTTCTTTATGGGCAAAATACCACATTCCTAAAACAATAAAAATCTGAATAATTATTACCGTTATCGCTGTTCCCGTTTCTCTATAAAAATAGGTCAAGATAAAATTAATGCCAAAATTTAAAATTGTTGCCAAAACAATAACTCTAAAATAGAATTTGTCTTTACCCAAATTTAAAAGAATTTGTTTACCAAACATTGTGTCTAAAAACGATAATAATGGAATTAAAATTAAAATTCTAAACAGAAGAGCAGATGAAGCCATTTCTTTTCCGTAAATGATCTCAATAATCTCATTTGCAAAACAAAAACATAGTATTATAATCAATGAAAATATAATAGTTCCGAATATCGTTATTTCTTTTATTTTTTGAATTGCTTTTAATTTATCCAGAGCCATTTCTTTAGAAAGATAAGGAAAAATGGTGTTTGAAATTGGTGTTTGCAAATTGCCAATTGCACGTGCCAATTTTTCTGCAGCCGAAAAATAACCTACAGCCTGATTTCCGGCAAAAATTCCTAAAATCAATGTATTGGTATTAGTAAATAAAGAAATTTTGAGTTCTGATAAAAACATATATTTTGATTTATCAAGCTGTTCTTTTATACCAGCAAAAGACTCCATTTTAAATTTAATTTGAAAATCTTTACGAATATATAATAGTGCAAAAATTCCTGCTGAAATAAAGCCCAAAGCATTAAAAACAGGAACTAAATAATAATCTGATTTTTGGGTTACAAAAACAAAAAGAGCTAACGTAAATATAGTTTTAGTAATTAAATTTAAATACGTTACATATTTCATTTTTTGCATTCCATGAAAAAACCAAACAGGAAATATTGCTTGACCTAAGATTGAACCAAACGAAAATAGATAAATAAGCCAATACGTTCTGAAGATATCAAATGAGAAAACTATTCCCATCATTAAAATAAAACTCAGTCCTGCTAAAAGTAATTTAGCCGACATGATTTGGTTAAAAATCAGATTTTGTTTTTCACGGTCATCTAAAGCTAGTGAAATATCGCGCGTGCCTGTAGAATTAAATCCGTATTCGGTTACAATTTGAAAGTAGGTTATAAAGGCGTAAGAAAAAGACAAGAGTCCAAAATATTCAACTCCCAAAACTCTTATTAAATAAGGAAACGTAATTAAAGGCAATACAACATTTAAAGCCTGAAGTACAGAAAGATATACAAAATTTGAAGCTAAAATTTTGTGCTTTTTATATCGTTGAAATATATCAAAAATCAGCTTCAATACTTTGGGTTTTAGGGTAAAAAGAAGGCTATACCTTTTTTGAAGGAACAGCCTTAATTTATTAGTTTATCTTTTATAAAAATTACATTTTAACTCCTCTAACCATTTCAATTTGAGGGTAAATAACTTCTTTTGTTAAAAAATACGGATCGAAATCTTCTCCTTTTTTGATGAAAGATGTTGTACCTGTAGATTCGTCAAACTTAATAAAATCATTAGGCGTAAAATATTTTAAAATGTCTTTTTGCTCAATTTTAAAAACCCTTCCTTCAAAACTTAAAGTTATAGAATTTATCGTTATCGGATTTTGTTCTTTGTTTGAACTAATGTCAAAACGTATATCATTTGGTAAAACTCCTTCAGGAATACTGAAAGTTACTTGTTGAGATTCTGGTTTTCCTTTTACTCCGTTGTAAACTGTATTTTTTGCATCAAAATAAGCAATTGAAGGATCTTTATAAAAAAGAATCAATTCATCATCTTTTTCAATTTTTAAATCTACAATTACATCAAATGTATTTGCTTTAACTTCTTCTACTGGCTGTACTTCTTCTTTATTCTTGCAAGAAATAAATAATGTAATTAGAACTAAATTTAAGTAAATCAACTGTTTTTTCATCTGCTTATTTTTTTGCAAAAGTATGTATATTACTATTTCTGTTAAAATTTTTATGGATGATCTTCTCAATTAAATTGAAATGATAAATTATACCATTTACAATTCTGCCAAATCCTTTTGCTTTCTGTAAAAAGAGATAAAGAATTTCCAAAAAACGAATGCTAAAATAAATATAAATGGCATTAAAAATTTCAGATTTCCATTTCCTAACTTAACTAATTGCAGATTTGTTGTTACGTTATTTTCTTTAATAATTTTATCAAATCCAATTAATTCAATTCGATGATCAGCAAGTTGATTTAACAATGCGTCTTTAGTTTTAATAACATCATTTAACTGAGTATTTTCATTATAATAAATCAGCTTGTCATTTTTTACAGAACCTTTTGGAGATGTTGCCAAATTATTAAGTATACCGTCAATTTGTTTAATAATTGAATCTGTTTGCTGAATTTTGACCTCAACATTATGATACGTAACTTTCTGAATTTTTGAGTAATAATCTGAAGAATTCAAATATTTTAAAAGTGGATTTATCAAATTCTCTTCAGATGTCTTTTCATTTGTAAATAAAAGTATTGTTTGATAATTATAATTTTTACTCGTCACATTATCTTCCAAAACCTTTTTTATATCTCCATCTTCGGCCATTAATTTTATTAATTCGAAATTTTCTGGCTTATTCTGAATGAAATTATAAACATCTGCAATAGGTTTAATTTCAATATTTTTCAGATTCTTAGGTTGCGGAATTCCAACTACTTTTTTCAAAAATAAAGTATCCTTCTCTTTAATTTTCGAATTAATTAAATCGACTTTCGCATACAAATAATCAGTACTTCCAAAGTTAGGTGCCACAATAATTTCGTGTTTGTAGCTTTTCTGATTCTGATCTAGAAATATTCCTATCATAAATCCAGCTACAACCAAAACCAATACAATCATCCAGTTCTTTATAAAGAATTGAATACTTTTAAAAATTGATCTGTTAAGTCTAGCAAAAAAGCTGTTAATCTTCTTTGAAATCAAAGCCAAATCAATTTCCTGATCTTCTGAATTTTGTGGTACTTTTGTACTCATTTAAAGTATTATTTTATATTGAAAATTTGTTCTAAAATTTTAATCGTAATCAAATAAGTTGGTTTTACACCCGTTGTTCCCAATCCGCCAGAAGCTAATGTACTTCCCGTTTCTAAAGGATTATCTGATGCATAATATGCATAACGAACTTTAATATCGTGTGGTACACTTTTTCTAATTTTAGATGCCGATTGAATCGCTTTTTGGTAGTAAGATCCTTCCATTTCTAGACCAATTACGCCCCAAGTCGATTCGTGGAAAAATTTCAATAAATCTCTGTTTTGCAATGAAGTTCCAAGAACTGTCACCATCGCGCCTTCGTAAATATCAATATCATTTCCTTCGAACATGGTGCCTGTCAATTCATTTTCAAAGAAATAATTATCTGCCGTTCCTTCGTTAATATGCGCTGTAGGAATCATGATGTCGCCTTTTCCGCCTTCCAAAATTCCGGCTTTACCCATAATCGAAACCGATTTTACGTTTAGTAAAGTTTCTTTTTTGAATGGTTTTAATAGTTCGTCAATTGTTTCGTAAGCCTGTTCACCAAAAGCATAATCCATTACAATTATAACTGGTTTATCTTCTCCCACATTGGCATGAGAAAAAGCTGTTTTTGACCAGTCAATTTGAGCCGTATCAAAAATCTGAACATCGATATTTGTTCCTGAAGAATCTGGTAACGAAATCATTCCGTTTTTCAACGCCAGTTCTTCAACGTGACCTCTAATTTCTTTTGATCCAGAACTGCTTAATTCTTCATAAATAAAGAAATCTGTTTTTCCTTTAAATTTAGTTTTTAGCAAAGGCGTTGCAAAAATCGAATTCATCACACTATGCATATTTGCACTGATAACGTGAATTGGTCTTTTCAGTAAATCGTTTGCTTTTAAAACCTCTTTTATGTTTGTTGCCCAAATTTCTCCGTGAATATGATGTCCTAAACGCTCACGCAAAACTGGACTAAAAGTAATCGTTCTTTTATTATTTTCAACAATTTCTTCGATCGCTAATTTTCCTAACCAATAAATTACGTGCAAGAAACGATCTGGCGCATTTTCTGAACCAAAAGCATCGTAAATATCTAAAACTTCTTCAAAAGTTCTAGCTAAAATATTGGCAACGTGCGAAATTGCTTTTTCTTTTTCAATCTGCGTTAGCTTTTTGGTTTGCATTACAGCTTGTTCCAATTTCTGCCAATCGCGAGAAACTTCTCCTCCATCATCAATTAAAACTCTATTTTTAATTTTATGTGATTCAATGAAAATGAAAGTCAAATGCGTTAGAATATCATAAATATCAGAACGTCCGCGCGTAATTTCTACGTTCATTTGCTCTTCGTCAATTCTGTAACAATTTCTTCTTCTTTTTGGAGGAACAATTGCTTGAAAATGAGATTTAGAATATCCTTCGTCTGACGTTAAATTGATAAAACGACATTGCTCTATTCCGATTGGAAGACGTTCGATAACGTATAAAAGTCCGTTTAATTCTACTTTTTCTTCAGCTATATTTCCGTAGATTTCAGGACGTAACGCTAATAATGATTCTCTTAAACTATCACCAGAAACTCCCATTGGTTTGTAAAAACCACGGTTGAATAAATGGCGCATTGTAATGTACATTTTTTCTATAGCCGCAGAAGATTCTTGCGCTCTAGATCTTGATATATGTTTGGTTTCTTTCATGCTTTTTTATTTTAAAAATCTCTTTTTTAGAAAAGAATTTAAGTATTTCGATAAACGAAAGTAGGAAATATTAATATTATTTCAATCGAAAACTAAAAATGTGATTTAATTATAACGTTTATTTTATCGTAAATTCATTTTCGTTTAAGAGTAACAATCATCACGATATATTATACTATAATCCTCCTGATTTATTTTTAATTTTATTAATATCCCTTTTTGAAATTTTTTAATAGATAGATCATTAACGATACCATTAAAGTCAATTGATGGAGGATCAACAATTAACGACAAAACCCATAAAAGTTTATTTTCATTCGTAAATTCAAGTTGAATTGTAGTTAAATTAAATCCACAATTAAGTAAAGCAGTTTGAATAATCGGCATAATATTATCATCCCAAGTTTCATCTATATTACTTATTCCATTATAATCTCCAAGCACTTCTAAAGGAAATTCTATAGAAATTTCTACTTTTTGTTGATATGGAATATTTATAATTAATTTATTCATTTCATTTCAAATTATCCGCAATATCTCTATCATTTGATAATCTCGGAATCTTATTCTGTCCGCCTAATTTACCCTGCGATTTCATGTAATCCTGAAATCCGTTTTTAGAAACTTTGGTTACAACAACTTTCTGCAACACATTTCCGGTAATTAAATCATCGTAATAAATGTTTTGCTTTCGCATCGAATTGTCAATTGTTTCGGCAAAAACTTCCATGCTTTCTGGTTCGTTTTCAAATTCTACAAACCATTCGTGATACGGCAATCCGCTTGACGGATTAATCTGCGGCGCAACTGTAAATTCGTTTATTACAATATTAGTCGACTCAACAGCTTCTTTCATCGCGTTTTCTACTTCATTGGCAATTACGTGTTCACCAAAAGCAGAAATATAATGTTTGATACGCCCGGAAACTATCACACGATGTGGAAACAACGAAGTAAACTGAACAGTATCGCCAATATTGTAACGCCAAAGTCCCGCATTTGTAGAAATGATTAAAACGTAGTTTACGCCAATTTCTACTTCGCCAATTGTCAACGCTTTTGGATTTTCGTTAAAGAATTCATCAGCTTTTATGAACTCATAGAAAATTCCTGAATTCAACAACAAAAGCATTCCTTTTTCTTTCTGAGAATCCTGATACGCAAAAAATCCTTCAGAAGCAGGAAACAATTCGATACTGTCTACTTTTCTGCCAATCATATTTTCGAATTTGGCTCGATACGGTTCATAATTAACTCCTCCGTAAATAAACAGATTAAAGTTTTTAAATATTTCTCCAATCTTTTTACCGCCACTTTTTTGTTGTAAGCGCTCAAAATACATCTGAACCCAAGACGGAATTCCCGAAATCACCGACATATCTTCTTTGATTGTTTCGTCTACAATGGCGTCAACTTTGGTTTCCCAATCTTCAATACAATTGGTTTCCCAAGATGGCATTCTGTTTTTCTGGAGATATTTAGGAACAAAGTGCGCTACAATTCCAGAAAGTCGACCAAATTTGATTCCGTATTTTTCGGTTAAAATTGGACTTCCTTGCAGAAATATCATTTTTCCGTCAACAAAATCGGCATTTCCTGTTTCATTTACATAATGGAGAATCGCATTTCGCGCCGCTTCAATATGATACGGCATTGATTCTTTGGTTAACGGAATAAATTTTGCGCCAGAAGTTGTTCCCGAAGTTTTTGCAAAATAAAGTGGTTTACCTTTCCAAAGAATGTTTTCTTCCCCTTTTACAACTTTATCTACATAAGGTTTTAAATCTTCGTAATCTCTTACTGGAACGTTTTTCTGAAAATCTTCAATCTTTTTTATTTGATTAAAATAATGGTCTTTTCCAAAATTAGTTTCAGTTGCCTTTTTAATTAAATTTTGAAAGATTTTCTCTTGGGTTTCAACTGGTTTTTGGGCCCAAGTTTGTGTTTGATTGTATATTTTTCTCGCAAATATTTTTGCTGCTAAAGCTTTTATTGACATTTTTTATGGTATTATTTTTTGTCACTTTTCTTTTTGTCTTGGGGTTTTTTCTCTAATTCCTTTTCAGTTTTTGCAACCTCTTCTCTAAGTTTTACCTCAGCATCAGACGTTTTCATGTTTAAATCTGAAGCATCTTCGGTTGTTTCTGATAAAATAGAATCTTTATTGAATTTTGAATATTCTAACTCGCCTTTTAAAACTTTCTGAACTCCTTTTATATAAAGTTCATTTTGTTTTAAAGCTGTTTCTAAAGAATCTGATTTTATAGCCAATCGCGTTGCATTTCTCTTTAATTCTGTTGAAGAATAACCCGGAATAAACTCGCGAAGCGGCGTAAAAGCAATAATAAAAGTAGTTACCAAAATTAAAAAAATGCCTCCTAATGTAAACGTTACGAAGACATTCATTAAAGTAAGCCTAAAAGAAAAGATTTCTTCAAAAGTATCTTCATTCAAGATAATTAATCTGTTTTTAACGAATAATTTTTTCCTTAAATTCTTTTTCTTTTTTTTAGCCATTGTACTTCATTATGCTAGCAAATATAGTAATTAATCATCATGATAAAGATGAGTAAAATGCTATGAAAAGCTATAATTTATGATTTTATAAAATATTTAACGTGGTCTGAGACAAATATTTTAAACTAAAAATACTTCTATTTCGTATATTTCTATATACCTTTGCGGGATAATTTAGAAAACAATTTGCTTCGGCATTAAATATAATAGTCATGGGAAGATTAGGTCTTACAGAAATCCTTGTTATCGTAGGTATTGTGATATTACTTTTTGGAGGTAAAAAAATTCCAGAATTAATGAAAGGTTTAGGAAGCGGAATTAAGGAATTTAAAAACGCTGCTAAAGACGATCAACCTGCTGCTTCTAAAAAACAAGAAGAAGAAACGAAATTATAAATTCGTAAATCTTATTAATAAATCCTCAACTGCAATTTGTAGTTGAGGATTTTTTTTATATCTAAAAAATCTTACTTTTAAAGACCCTAAATTTTTTAAGATATGAAAAACCTATTTTTAGTGATTGTGTTACTGCTAACTGCAGAAAGTCAGTCGCAAACACAGCCTTTTCCTGCCAATAAAGTGTATGGAAACGGACTTATGGCAACGTCCAAAAGTAGTCAGGATGCTCAAACCAATTATGACACTTGGAAAACCAATTTTGTAGAATCCTGCTCCAACGGAAGATACAGAGTAAAATTTGATGTTTCTTCTCAAACTGTTTCTGAAGGAATTGCTTATGGAATGCTTCTTTCTGCTTACAAAGGAGATAAAACGCTTTTTGATGGACTTTGGCTGTATTACAAAGACAATATGAACAGCAACAAAGTAATGAACTGGAAAATCAATGGCTGTTCTGGAACTATTGGCCAAAACGGAGCAACAGATGCTGAACTCGATGCTGCTTTCGCTCTTATTGTTGCAGATTATCAATGGGCAAGTGCTGGAACTATTAATTACAAAAATGATGCGACGTCTCTAATTTCTGCAATCAAAAATTATGAAGTAGAAGCCAATACATATGTTTTAAAGCCCGGAGATCAATTCGGTGGAAGCCAGATTACAAATATATCCTACTTCTCTCCTGCTTATTACCGCGCTTTTGGGGTTTTTACAAATGATACCATTTTTTGGAATCAAGTTGCCGCAAAAGGTTATACCGTAATCAATAATAATTTAACACAAAACAATGCCGTTGGCGGATTAGTTTCGGACTGGTGCGAAGCTTCTGGAGCTTATTCTTCTCAAGCAGGAGGTTATGCAAATGGCGGAAAACTATATACTTACGATGCTGCAAGAACGCCTTGGAGAATTGCGGTTGATTATGTTTGGAACGGAAATGCTGATGCAAAAATTTATGCAAAAAAATCATCAGATTTTGTTCGTGTAAATCTTGGCGGTTCAGTAAATATAAAAGATGGTTACAATCAAAATGGAACTGTGAGCGGACAATGGCACAACGCTACTTTTGTCGGTGCTTTTGCCTGCGCTGCAATGGCGGGCGAAAATCAAGGACATTTAGATACTTCTTACACCGATTTAAAAAACCTGAACGAGCCAAACAGCTACTTTAATCACACTCTAAAAACATTATATTCCTTTTTATTAACTGGTAATTTTTATCTGCCTCCAACAGCTACTTTGTCCAATGAAAATTTTGATATTGAAAAATCTACAGTCACGCTTTACCCAAATCCGAGTTCAGATCGAATCACAATTAGTGCACCTTGGCAATCTACTATCTCGATAATTTCTCCTTTAGGAAATATTATTCATCAACAGAAAACAACTTCTGAAATTACAGAAATAAATCTCGCAAATCAGTCATCAGGCGTTTATTTTGTAAAAATATCGAACGATGATTTTAAAAGTGTTACCAAAAAAATTATTTTAAAATAATATAAAATAGAAACTCCCAAACTACAATTGTAATTTGGGAGTTTTTTATTTATTATAAAAATTTAAAGTATCATAGTCAACTGAATTCTCTTTCTATCTTCATCAACTTCAGTAACTTTCACATCAACATGCTGATGCAATTTTACCACTTCGTTTACATCGCTTACAAAACCAGCTTTTAATTGTGAAATATGAACCAATCCGCTTTCTTTGATTCCGATGTCAACAAAACATCCAAAATTGGTAATGTTGTTCACAATTCCAGGTAAAATCATTCCGGTTTTCAAATCTTTGATAGATTTTACGTTTGCATCAAATTCAAAAACCTTAGCAGACTTTCTTGGGTCCAATCCAGGCTTTTCAAGCTCTTTTATGATGTCTTTTAATGTAAGTAAACCAATTTCAGGTGTCACATACTTTTCGGCTTTAATAAGTGCTGTTTTCTCTTTGTTTGCAATTAATTCATTCAAAGAAATATTCAAATCCTTTGCCATCTTTTCAACAACCGAATAAGCCTCTGGATGCACCGCCGAATTATCTAACGGATTTTTAGCATTTGTAATTCTAATAAACGCCGCTCCTTGCTGATAAGCTTTATCTCCTAAACGAGGCACTTTCTTAAGCTGTTTTCTATCTTCAAAAGGTCCGTTTTCAGAACGATATTGTACGATGTTTTCGGCAAGCTTCTCTCCTATTCCACTCACATAACTTAGTAAATGTTTACTTGCTGTGTTGATGTTAATTCCAACCGAGTTTACGCAACGAATTACCGTATTATCCAATTCTTCTTTTAATTTAGTTTGGTCAACATCATGTTGATATTGTCCAACTCCAATTGCTTTTGGGTCAATTTTTACCAATTCGGCCAACGGATCTGAAAGTCTTCTTCCGATTGAAACCGAACCACGAACCGTTACATCATAATTAGGAAATTCTTCTCTCGCAATTTTTGATGCTGAATATACCGAAGCTCCAGCCTCAGAAACAATAAAAACTTGCAATGGTTTGTCGAATGCAATTTTCTTAATGAAAAATTCTGTTTCTCTTGAAGCCGTTCCGTTTCCGATAGAAATTGCATCGATTTGATACGCATTTACCATCGAACGGATTTTCTTGATCGCCATTGTTTCCTCATTTTGTGGCGCGTGCGGATAAATTGTTTCATTGTATAATAAATCGCCTTTTTCATCAAGACAAACAACTTTACAACCACTTCTAAATCCTGGATCGATTGCTAAAATTCGTTTTTCTCCCAAAGGCGGAGCTAATAAAAGTTGTCCTAAATTATTAGCAAAAACCTGAATTGAATTCGCATCGGCTTTTGCTTTTGCTTCTTGTAACGTTTCATTTCCAATTGCTGGATTCAGTAAACGTTTATAACTGTCCTCAATTGCCAATTGCAAATGAGCGGTTGTATTATTTTGTTTTTTAATGATTATTTCGTCAATAACATCGTAAGCATCGTCGATATCAACATCGATTTTCATTTTGATAAAACCTTCATTTTCTGCACGAAGCATTGCCAATAAACGATGTGCCGGCGCTTTTGTCAACGGTTCTTCCCAATCAAAATATTGGTTGAATTTTTGTGCACCTTCTTCTTCTGCTTTCTTTTTAACCACTTTTGTTCCGATAGTTGCTTTTCGCTGAAATAATCTTCGAAGTTGTTTACGAACATAAATGTTTTCGTTGATCCATTCGGCAACAATATCTCGCGCGCCTTGCATTGCCGCTTCTTCGTTTACAACATTTTCATTCAAATATTGCGTCGAAATAAAATCAACATCTGCATCACTTTCAGACATAATAATTTTCGCCAAAGGTTCTAAACCAAACTCACGCGCCACATCGGCTTTTGTTTTTTTCTTCTTTTTGTATGGAAGGTAAAAATCTTCAATTTCTTGTAAATCAAAACTTTCTTCAATTTTTTTCTTCAAATCTGGCGTAAGCGCTTTTTGTTCTTCAATAGATTTAAGAACGGCTTCTTTACGTTTTACAAGCGTATCATATTCTTTTTGAAGCTTTGCAATTTGTTCAATCACAACTTCATCAAGGTTTCCTGTTGCATCTTTTCGGTAACGCGAAATAAACGGAATTGTACAATCTTCTTCTAATAGTTTAACGGTGTTTTGAATGCTGCTTGCCGGCGCCTGTACAGATTTGGCAATAAATTGAATATTAGTCATATTTTTAATGAAATAAATTCTTAATGTTAAAATGATATATTTTACTTGTTAAAAACAAGAAAAGCACATCAATTATTTTGCTAAAATAATATCTTTGTTTTTAATTTTTAGCCTATGAAAGTTTTATTACTATATTTTTTATTTGTAAACTGCTTTACATTTCTGCTTACCGGCTATGACAAATTTCAAGCTAGAAGACACAAAAGGCGAATTCCAGAAATTGTATTGTTTCTACTTGCATTTATTGGAGGAACAATTGGTTTATTAACAGCAATGTTTTTCTTTAGACATAAAACGGCAAAAACTACATTTATTATGAAATTCTCGTACGTTATTATCGTTCAGATTGTCGTTATCTACTTAAAAATGACCAACAATATATAGATATTAACATCGTTAATAACCTTAATTTTATATTTCAAAATACTGATTTAAAAGTATTTATAAAATAAAAACCGGATGAATTATTAAAATCCGCCCGGTGTTTTTATTTTCAAGGTGCGAAGCACCGAATTTTTTTTGACTTATTATGCGCAAGCAATCTTATTCACTCTATTTTGATGTCTTCCGCCTTCAAAAGCTGTATCTAAGAAAGTTTCAACAATTTCTACAGCTTGGTGAATAGATGTAAATCTCGCCGGAATACTCACAATATTTGCATCATTGTGTAAACGTGTCAAATAAGCGATTTCTTTAGTCCAACACAAACCAGCTCTTACTTTCGGGTGTTTATTAACAGTCATTGCAATTCCGTTACCGCTTCCGCAGATTACGATTCCAAAATCAGCTTTTCCTTCAGAAACATCATTAGCAACCGGATGTCCAAAATCTGGATAATCTACTGAAGCATCTGTATTTGTACCATAATTAGTTACTTCATATCCTCTTGCTTGCAACATTTCAACAATTGCTTTTTTATATTCTGGACCTGCGTGATCGTTTCCTATTGAAATTTTCATTTTTCTATCTTATTTAGTTGTGTTATGCAAATTTACTTAATAAATAGATGTTTGCCACGAATTACACCAATTTTCACAAATTTTTTTCTTTTTAAATACTATACAAACATTACAATTTAAATTCGAATACATTCGTGATCCAGATAGCTATCGGGAGTGGCAAAACACTTCATTTCACAACTATCTTAAAGTCAGAACCTTACCAGTTATTAACAATTTTAATAACTTCATAAGTATCTAGTAATCAATATATAATAATCATAATATTTGTTAAAATTTTGAAGTGTTGATAGTAGTTTGTAATTCGTTGATATTCAATTAACTTTAAGTTAACAGAAAATGTTAATAAGTTCGAAAAGAAAATTAGAAGTTTTTTTTGGTTGTTTCAAAAAAATACTTAATCCAAAACTGGAATTTAAAATCCTAATAAAGTTTCAGGAATTTTTGGAAAAGTTATCAATATCAAAAATACCATTTTCAACAAATATCAACATATGAACTTATCTACAAAATGAATTCATTTTTGGTTGTCAACCGTTGTTAATTAAAATACAAAAAGTCTTATAAATTAATCATTTAACTAAAAATAACTATGTTGATAACTCAGAATAAATAAGTAAAACGAGATTTCAATGACTTCAAAAAAAAAATTATTCGACATATTAACAAGCTATAATAACCATAATTTTTTTTTAAATTTTTAAAAATCTTTTTTGTTGTATTTAATATATGTTGAAAACTAAAAAAGTTGAAAAGGAAAAAAAATTATTTTGAATTGAATTTTAATCTGATTTGAAATTGAATTTTGAATTTTGAATTTTTGTTTCAGACGATTTTAAGTGGATTGTTGAGATTGTCCAGAATTTCTTGAACTTGTTCGAAATCGTTTGGATGAACTTTGAGTCTAATTCCGCCTAGAGCTGCCGAATACATTGGAGCGACTGAGAGAGTCATTTCGTTTTCAAAAAAATAGGGTATTTCTTCTTGCTCTAGTAAGTGTTTGAGAACCACTGTTTCGTGCTGATAATTGAATACGGCGATCGTCTTAAAGCTTTCCATATGAGGTGTTTTTGTAAATGTACGAAAAGTTATATTTTTAATAATTCTATTTGTTAAAAAGAATTATCTGATTTCTTATTTGTAATTTTAAACCTTATAAGAAAAGATATATGAGTAAGAAAATTAGAAAGCCGATAAAAAAAGAGAAAGATTTCTCTGGAAAAATAATAAAGATTTTATCGCAAAATGCTAATAAACCATTCAATTATAAACAGATAGGAGCAAAGCTTGAACTTGATGATACCAATAGTAGAAATCAGATTATAAAAGAATTAAAAATTCTAGCTTCGCAAAAGAAAATTATAGAGTCTGAACCTGGAAAATATTTAGTAAAAGCTGAAAGCCAGGAATATTACGAAGGAACGATTGATATGACGAGCAGAAAAACGGCTTATTTTATTTGCCCAGATTTTGCAGAAGATGTTTTTATTCCGACTAATAATTTGAATCGTGCGTTAGACAAAGACAAAGTAAAAGTTTACGTTTATAACAGAAGAAAAGGAAAAAGACCTGAAGGTGAAGTAATTGAAATTATAGAAAGAGATAAAACGGAGTTTGTTGGTGTAATTGATATGCAACCCAATTTTGCTTTTGTTTCTACTGCAAATCCTAAAATGTATACCGATATTTTTATTCCAAAAGATAAAATTGGCGAAGCTGAAAATGGTGATGTTGTTTTAGTTAAGATTGAAGATTGGCCAAAAAGAGCCGATAGTCCATTTGGATCTGTAATTAAAGTTTTAGGAAAACCTGGAGAACACAATACTGAGATTCACGCTATTTTAGCTGAATATGGTTTGCCAGCTGATTTCCCAGTAGAAGTAGAGGTTTTTGCACAAAAAATAGACACTTCAATTCAGGAATCTGAGATTGCAAAGCGTCGTGATATGCGTGACACGCTTACATTTACAATTGACCCGAAAGATGCAAAAGATTTTGATGATGCCTTGTCTTTCAAAAATTTAGAAAATGGAAATTACGAAATCGGAATTCATATTGCCGATGTTTCATATTATTTGGAAGAAGGAACAATTCTGGATGATGAAGCGTATCAAAGAGCAACTTCTGTTTATTTAGTGGATAGAGTAGTGCCAATGCTTCCTGAAGTGTTGTCAAACTTTGCTTGTTCACTTCGTCCTAATGAAGAGAAATATACATTCTCTGCAGTATTTGAAGTTTCTCCGACAGCTCAAGTTATTAACCAATGGTTTGGAAGAACTGTAATTTATTCAGATCAGCGTTTTGCTTATGAAGAAGCCCAATATATCATTGAAACAAAAGACAATACAATTCCAGTTGATGTTTCAATAACTGGAGAATCTTATGTTGTTTCAGATGAAATTACCAGCGCCACTTTAAAATTAGATGAATTAGCTAAGATTTTAAGAAAGAAAAGAATGCAAAATGGTGCTATTTCTTTTGATAAAGTGGAAGTAAAATTTAATCTAGATGAAGCTGGAGAACCTGAAGGCGTTTATTTCAAAGTTTCAAAAGATGCCAATCATTTGATTGAAGAGTTCATGCTTTTAGCGAATAGAAAAGTAGCAGAATACATTGGAAAACAAAAGAAAACCTTTGTTTACCGTATTCACGACGAACCAAATGAAGATAAACTAATTGCAATGCAGACAGTTATCGCTAAATTTGGTTACAAAATTGACTTTAGAAATAAAGGCGATATTTCGAAATCATTGAATGCCTTGATGGAAGAAGTAAACGGTAAAAAAGAGCAAAACCTTATTGATACTCTTGCCATTAGAAGTATGAGTAAAGCCAAATATTCGACAGATAATATTGGACATTATGGTTTAGCTTTTGATTATTACAGCCATTTTACATCGCCAATTCGTCGTTATCCAGACGTTATGGTACACCGTTTGTTACAGTATTATCTGGATGGTGGAGCTTCTGTAGATGAAGAAACCTATGAAACAAAATGTTTGCATTGTTCCAACATGGAAAGTTTAGCAACTAACGCTGAGCGAGATAGTATTAAATATATGCAGGTTAAATACATGCAGGATCACCAAGACGAAGAATTTTTGGGAGTTATTTCAGGAGTTACCGAATGGGGAATTTATGTTGAAATCGTTTCTAATAAATGCGAAGGAATGGTAAGAATCAGAGAAATAAAAGATGATTATTATACTTTCGATGAAAAACAATATGCTTTGGTTGGAGCTACTTCAAACAGCATTTTGCAATTAGGTGACGAGATTTACGTTAAAGTAAAAAATGCAGATTTGGTTAAAAAACAACTTGATTTTCATTTTTTGCGAAGAGCAGAATAAGTATTAATTAAAAAAAATAAAAGTATGAGAAAGCTAATAATTGGAGCAGCAATTTTATTTGTACAAATGTCTTTTGGTCAAGTTACCAAAGAGTTAGGTGAATTTGATACCGTAAAAGTTTACGATAAATTAAGTGTAAAATTAGTTCAATCTTCAGAAAATAAGGTTGTTATAAAAGGAGCAAGAGAAAAAGAATTAGAAGCTGTTAATAAAAATGGTGTTTTAAAATTAAGAATGCCTTTTCCTAAACTTTTGTCAGGAAATGATCTTGAAGTTATTTTATATTACAAACATATCGAGCTAATTGATGTTAACGAAGGTGCAGAAGTTACGAGTAAAGAAACCTTAAAAGCAACTTCATTTAAAGTTAGTGCACAAGAAGGTGGAAAAATTAATGTAGATTTGAATGTTGATAAACTAAAAGTAAGTTCAGTTTCTGGCGGAGAAATCACTGTTACTGGTAAAGCAGATAACCTTGATGCAGGTTTAGGAGCAGGCGGATATTTCCTTGGAAGTAAATTAGCCACTTCTCAGACTAAAGTAAGCGTTTCTGCGGGCGGAAAAGCCGATGTTAATGCTTCAACCTTAGTTGATGCAAAAGTAAGCGCAGGAGGCTCTATTTACATTTATGGAAAACCAAAACAAATAAACCAAAAAACAGTCTTTGGTGGTAAAATCGAAGAAGTAAAATAACAAGTCGTATTTTGATGATAAATGATATTTTGGCTGGACTGCCATGGGGACTTTTTCTAAGCTTTATGGTAGGTCCGGTATTTTTTATACTATTAGAAACCAGTATTACAAAAGGATTCAGAGCAGCACTAGTTTTTGATTGTGGTGTGGTTTTAGGTGATATATTTTTTATAGCAATCGCTTATTTAGGAAGTTATAGACTAATTTCGAGTTTAAAAGATAAACCTGCATTGTTTATTTTTGGCGGAATTATAATGCTGGCTTATGGTATAATTTCTTTTGTGAGATTAAAAAAAGGAGAAAAAATAAATGATGAAGAAATTGACCGTGATATTATAAAAAGAAATTACGGAAGTTTATTCGTAAAAGGTTTTTTACTCAACGTTATCAACATTGGAGTTTTAGGTTTTTGGTTGGCCGTTATTATTTCTGTCGGACCAAAACTAGAAATGCAAAACTCAAGAATGATTACTTTTTTTGCTTCTGTAATCATCGCTTATTTACTTGTTGATTGCATTAAAATTCTATTAGCCAAACAATTAAAATCTAAAATGACACCAATTAATATTCTGAAAATCAAAAAAGGAATTAGCATTGTTTTAATGGTTTTTGGAGTTGTGTTAATAACTCAAGGTTGGTTTCCAAAAGAGAAAGAAATGGTTAAGAATGCTTTTGAAAGAATTGAGAAAAAGTAGTTGTTAATAACTCAAAAATATAAAATTAAACCTCTGAATTTCAGAGGTTTTTTTGTGTTTATAATTGTTAGTCTAAAACTTTTGAAAAGTTAAATCGAGCCTAATTTGTCATTCTGAGGAACGAAGAATCACACTCGTAACTCGACAAAGATTGCGATTTTCTTTACGGAATTTCTAGTGTGATTCTTCGTTCCTCAGAATGACAAGATTGCTAAAAAATTTAACATAAAAAAACCTCTAAATTGCTTTAGAGGTTTTAGAGGCATCGTCCGGATTCGAACCGGAGTAGGAGCTTTTGCAGAGCCCAGCCTAGCCGCTCGGCCACGACGCCATTACTTGAACGGTTGGCAAAAGTAACTAAAATCTTTAAATTTCAAAAGTTTCAAAGAAAGTATTTTAAAATTTTAAAGTTTTAATTCTAAAATTTACTTTCTAATTTCCGTCATTTTAATGGTAACTGATTCAACATCACCACCAATAGGCGGATTTATTTTAGAAACCCAAACTGTTGTTTTTTCTACAGTTTCTATCTCTGCCAGCACACGAATATTGATTCTTTTAGCCACATGTTCTAATAAATGTGAACGAATTGCCATTTCTTCAGCAACAATTTTGTTCAAATGAACATAATCAACAGTGTCTAAAAGATGATCTGTTTCTGCTGATTTCTGAAGATTTGTTTTAATTTTTAGATCGACAGTATAATCAGATCCAATTTTTCCTTCTTCAATTAAACATCCGTGGTAAGAAAAAGTACGGATATTTTTTAGTTTAATAACTCCCATTTTTAATATAGTTTCAAGTTCTAAGTTTCAGGTTTACTGAGAAGTTTCTAAAGAAAACTGTAAACTGTAAACCGAAAACTGTAAACTTTTTTATCTTTGCTAAAATTACTATAAAATAATGGCATCAGAAGAGAAATCACTCAATTTTATTGAACAAATCATAGAGGAAGACGTAAAATCAGGTCTTTCAAATACTAAACTTCGCTTTCGTTTTCCACCAGAACCAAATGGATATTTACACATTGGACATGCAAGTTCTATTGCGTTAAATTTCGGTTTAGGAATTGATTATCAATCTCCTGTGAATTTACGTTTTGATGATACAAACCCTGAAAAAGAAGAACAGGAATTTGTTGATGCTATTAAAAAAGATGTAGAATGGTTGGGTTACACTTGGTCTGAAGAACGTTATGCATCAGATTATTTTCAACAATTGTACGATTGGGCCGTTTTATTAATTAAGAAAGATAAAGCTTATGTTGATAGTCAATCTTCTGAAGATATGGCGATTCAAAAAGGAACTCCATCTACAACTGGAACCGATTCTCCATTTAGAAATCGTTCTGTTGAAGAAAATTTAGATTTATTCGAAAGAATGAAAAACGGTGAATTTGAGGCTGGTACACATATTCTTCGTGCAAAAATTGACATGAAATCAACAAACATGTTAATGCGTGATCCAATTATGTACAGAATTTTACACAAACATCACCACAGAACTGGAGATGATTGGAAAATTTATCCAATGTACGATTGGGCACACGGACAAAGTGATTATTTAGAGCAAATTTCACACTCATTTTGTACACTGGAATTCTTGCCTCATCGTGAATTATACGATTGGTTTTTAGATCAAATTTTAGACGAAAATAAACTACGTCCAAAGCAAAGAGAATTTGCAAGACGTAACTTATCACATACCGTTGTTAGTAAAAGAAAATTACAGCAACTAGTTAAAGAAAAGCATGTTAACGGTTGGGATGATCCTAGAATGTCAACAATTTCTGGGCTAAGAAGACGTGGTTATACAGCTGCATCTTTGCGTAATTTTGCTAACACAATTGGTATTGCAAAACGCGATAATTTGATAAATGTTTCGGTTTTAGAATTTTGTATTCGTGAAGATTTAAATAAAATTGCACCTCGTGTAATGGCTGTTTTAGATCCTGTAAAATTGGTAATTACAAATTATCCAGAAGGAAAAGAAGAGTGGTTGGAAGCTGAAAATAATCAGGAAGATGAAAATGCAGGTTTTAGAAAAGTACCTTTTTCTCGTGAATTATACATTGAAAGAGAAGACTTTTTAGAAGAAGCTCCAGCTAAATTTTTCCGTTTGACTTTAGGAAAAGAAGTTCGTCTTAAAAATGCTTATATTATTAAAGGTGAATCTGTTATAAAAGATGAAAACGGAAATATTACTGAAATTCATGTTACTTACGATACTGATTCCTTAAGTGGAAGCGGAACTGAAGCAAGTCAAAGAAAAGTATCTGGAACATTGCATTGGGTTTCAATTCAACACGCGTTGGAAGCAGAAGTTCGTTTGTACGATCGTTTGTTTACAGATGAAGCTCCGGACAGTTATAAAGATAAAAACTTCTTAGATTTTGTAAATCCAAATTCATTAGAAATTGTAACTGGATTTGTTGAACCAAGTTTAGCAACAGCTCAAAATGAAGATAAATTTCAGTTTCAACGTTTAGGTTATTTTACTGTTGATAAAGATTCAACTGCTTCAAAATTAGTATTTAACAAAACAGTTGGATTGAAAGATGCCTGGGAAGAAAAAGGTAAAAAAGAAGAGAATAGCATCAATAATTCTTTGAAAGATATCAACAAATATTTCAAAGTTGAGACTAAACCAGAAAGAATTGCAATTGAAAGTGCAATAGGGGAGAACATCAAAAATGTTTCTAGTTTCTCTTTATTACAAAATTCATTAAAGAAAAATATCAATAATAATAAGGCTTCGCTGTTGTTTTCTCAGTTTCTTTTGAAATATTCAAACTGGAAATCTGCAGATTTTGAAGAGGAAGATATTAAGAAATTATATTCAATGTCTTTAAAAAGTGAATCAACTTATGTTCGATCAAAAGCACTTTTAAATTTAAGAGATATTGAAAACGAAAGTTTCAAAAATCAATTTGATGATGAAATTTTGAAATTATATTCAAATCCACCAAAAAATGCTTCTGAAAGAGAAATTGAAATTCTTTCAGAAATGGTGAAGAAATAAAATAATTAGAATCTATGGAAAAGCGCTTTTTAAAAGCACTTTTTTATTATATGTAAAATTTATTAAAATATAAGTTTTTATAATTTTTATAAATTAAAATTGACTTTCATAAATTAATTTTAAAGCATTTTTAAGTTTATTCTACCTCATTTATCTTATTTTAAAATATCGTTAATTATCTGCTTTTATTTTAAGTTTTTACTTTTTTCTCTTCAATTTTAGAATTTTAAACTACATTTTCCTCTTAAAAAATTTTAAGCTTAAATTTTGATAAATATTTTTGTCTGAATTTTTATAATATAGTTTGTTATTATAATAATTTTATATTTTATAGTTTATATAAATTATTTATTAAATTGATTTGTTTTTTAATTATCATAAATTTTTATAATTAAAAAAGGCTTTCATAAATTTATTCTAAAGCGTTTTCTAAAATCTTCTATCTCTATAATCGCTTTTTTTAAAATCATTTAAAATTGCTGCTTATTTTAAGTTTTTATTTTTTTGACTCAAGATTTTAATTTTTGAAGGATATTTTTCATTTTCAACTTAAAAAATTCTCCTTTTTTATATATAAATTAATTTGATTAAATTTTTAATTCTATAATTTATATAAATGATTATTAAAATTGATTATAATATTAATTTTTATAGTTTTTATAAATTAAAAATGAGTTAAATAAATGAATTTTAAAGCGATTTTTTAAACAAGTTGATGGATTGCTCATTTTTTGAATTATTGTTTAAATATGGTCTTTATTTTAATTTTAGCTGTTATTTTAGTCAGTTTAACGGCTTGTTAACATACAATTGTTTATAAAACTGCTATTTTTAGCATAAGAGTAGAAGTCAGAGATGATTTTTATAAAAAATTAAAATTTGCCGTTAAAGAATCTAAATTGAAATTTACTGTTTTTAAAAACTCGTAATTTTTATTGCTGTCAATTTTCTAAACTGATTTCTTGAAAAGACAATTTTATGTTCTCATTTTTATTGTGATGTAATTTTGATAATATTTCGCGTAAAAGGTATTTTTCAAATTGTATTATAATAGTGAAAATTCCATAATGTTGAATTGGTGTAAAAGTTTAGTTTTTAAATTTCAGATCTGACCATTTTTAATTTAAATCTAATTATCATGAAAATTTTATATTTTACGCTAGCATTATTATTTGCAAATGTTGCAATTTCACAAACACATCAAATTACAAAACACAATGGAGAACAACTTGATGTAAATTTCATTAAAAATGAAAATGGATTAATTTATTATTCAGTGAACGGAAGTTCTGAAGAAATTAAAATTAGCAAACATGCCGTTTCATCCATTACAAATAAACAAACAAAACAAACTCAAAAAGTTTCTGATAAAATAGTTGTAGATTCTAAAGACGATTACAAAATGGTAACTGTTTTACCTTTAGAAAAAACAATAGGACTGAAGCAAGTTGCAAGTTTTACTGGTGTCTCTACAAGGACAAAAGGCGAACCGCCAATTGCAAATCAGAAACAAACTGCTATGAGAATTAAAAGTAAGTCGGCTTCAAATGGTTCGCCGTTTGTTAGTATTACAGAAAAAGATGGAAAGTATGAAGCTATAACTTATGTGTATTAATTGTATTGTTAATTTTTTGTAAATAACAATTTATCAAAGTTTTATCATTTTAAAATTGAGTATCTTTATTAATAATTTAAAAATTGTAATATCATGTCTAAGAATTTAAATACAGCTGCAGCAATCTTAGCAGCAGCAGCAGCGGGAGCAGCTATCGGAATTTTATTCGCTCCAGATAAAGGATCAAAAACAAGATCAAAAATTAAAGAAAATTTAGATGATGCTAAGCATAATATCAAAGATTCTTTTGATGCTAGTTCTGAAGTTCTTCGTGAAAAATTTGCAAGTGCTACTCAAAATCTTGACGGAACTTTGAATGACTTACTTTCAAATGTTAGTCATAAAACAGAAGAAGTGATTACTTTTTTAGAATCTAAATTAGCTGATTTAAAAGAGCAGAACGCTAAGTTTCAAAAATAATAAACATTTTTTAAGAGCGCATACTTACTTATTTATAAGGAAGTATGTGCTTTTTTATTTTTAAAATTCCGATTATGGCTTTTGAAGAATTAAAAGAAAACACTGAAAAAATTCAGGATCAGACTAAGGTTTACATAGACAGCCATTTAGCTTATTATAAACTTTGGGGTTTTAAGGTGGCAATGAAATCGACAACTTTAATTTTTAAGTTTACCTTGATTTTGGTTTGTTTCACGATGGTTTTAATATTTGGATCTTTTGCAGCAGCTTATGCTTTTGGATCTTTGTTTGAAAGTAATGCACTTGGATTTTTGGCAGTAGGAGGAATCTATCTTTTCTTTACAATTTTGCTTTTCTTTATAAAAGATAAAATGGTTGAAGGTCCGATTTTGGAGAAATTTTCAGAAATATTTTTTAATGATTAAGACTTATGGAAAAGAAAAAATACTCATCATATGCTGAAATCGACAGAGATTTAGAAATTCTGAAATTAGAAAAAGAGATCAATTACCAGAAATTGGTTTTAAGTTTTCAGAGAACTAAAGAAGGCATAACACCACAAAAAATAGTAAACGGATTTGTTTCTTCTTACACCGATTATGTAAAAAAATCGTATCCGCAAATTTTACAATCGATTATTCCATTTATAATCAATTGGTTTATGAATAAAAAAAGAGGCAATTAAGCCTCTTTTTTTATTTTGTAATTATTGTTGAACATCTGGTTGAACGTCATCTTCGTATCCAGATTGCGGTTGAATTGGTTTTGGTTTTTCTATTTTTTTATTGTGCTTTTTCATCATTTCACCAACTTGGTTAGATGCCGAAAAAGAAGCAACCATATTATTTAACATATCGCTTCCAGCTTGTGGAGAATTTGGAAGTAATATTAAATTAGAATTTGCATCAGCTCCAATTGCTTGTAAAGTATCATAATGCTGTGTAACTACAATAAGGGCAGAAGCTTCTTGAGAATTAATTCCAACATTGTTCAAAACTTCAACACTTTCAACCAAACCTCTTGCAATTTCACGACGCTGATCTGCAATACCTTGACCTTGTAAACGTTTACTTTCTGCTTCGGCTTTTGCTTTTGCAACAATTCTAATTCTTGAACTTTCTGCTTCAAATTCAGCAGCCGTTTTTTCTCTATCGGCAGCGTTGATTCTGTTCATTGCATTTTTTACCTGAATGTCTGGATCAATATCGGTAACCAAAGTATTGATAATGTCGTACCCGTAAGTTGACATTGCTTCGTTCAATTCACGTTTTACTGCAACAGCAATATCATCTTTTCTTTCAAAAACATCATCCAATTTTAGTTTCGGAACTTCAGCACGAACAACATCAAAAACGTAAGATGTAATTTGATCGTGTGGATATTCTAGTTTATAAAAAGCTTCGTACACTTTTTCTTGAATAACTTTAAATTGAACTGAAACTTTCATTTTGATAAAAACGTTGTCTCTAGTTTTGGTTTCGATGATAACATCCAGCTGTTGAATTTTAAGATTTACACGTCCGGCCAATCTATCAACCAACGGAATTTTAAGTTGTAATCCTGAATTTCTAACACTCTGAAATTTTCCAAATCTCTCGATAATCACAGAAGATTGTTGTTTTACAGTAAAGAAAGACGACATGAAAATGAAGAATGCCAATACTAAAATGATAATAAATGCTGTACTCATGGTTATATAGTTTATATTATGATTCTGGTAAATTACGAAAATTCTTCTAAAATAAAATTATTAGACATTAAAAAAACGCTAAGAACATTTGGTTGATGTTGCTTAGCGTTTCTATTTTTTTAACCATTAAGATATTAAGTTCATAAAGTCAAGCTTTGTCAAGAGAATTAAGCCTGACTTTATGAACTTATTTATATATTTTTTTACCATTCTGTTAAGCTTAATAAACTTAATATCTTAATGGTAAAATTTTTTATAAAGTTGAAATTGCTTTCTGAATTCTAGCGATAGTTTCTTCTTTTCCAATGATTTCAACAATGTCAAATAGGTGAGGCCCTTTTAATGCTCCAACCAAACTTAGTCGGAAAGGTTGCATCACTTTACCCATTCCGATTTCATTTTTAGTAAGCCAATCTTTTACGATTGCTTCGATATTTGCTGAGTCAAAACCATCAATATATTCAAGAGTTGAAATCAGTTCTTGCATTAAAGCTGGAGTTTCTTCTTTCCAGTTTTTGCTTGCCTTTTCATCATAAGATGTTGGAGCTTGGAAAAAGAAGTCAGTCAAATTCCAAAATTCTGAAACGAAATTTGCTCTTTCTTTAATCAAAGAAACAATTCTCGTTAATTCATATTTAGAAACATCAATACCTTTTTCTTCTAAAATAGGAGAAAAGCTTTTTGCTAAATCGGCATCATTTTGTTTGATTAAATATTGGTGATTGAACCATTTGTTTTTCTCTGGGTCAAATTTAGCTCCAGCTTTATGAACTCTATTTAAGTCAAAAGCTTGTGCTAATTCTTCTAAAGAAAATATCTCTTTTTCAGTTCCATCATTCCATCCAAGTAAAGCTAAAAAGTTTACGACTGCTTCAGGGAAAAATCCATTTTCTCTATAACCAGATGAAACTCCCTCTGCAGTTTTCCATTCTAAAGGAAATACTGGAAATCCCATTTTGTCTCCATCTCTTTTTGATAATTTTCCGTTTCCAATTGGTTTTAAAATCAAAGGTAAATGAGCAAATTCTGGAGCTTCCCAACCAAATGCTTTGTATAATAAAACGTGAAGAGGCATAGATGGCAACCATTCTTCACCACGAATTACATGAGAAGTTTCCATCAAATGATCATCCACAATATTTGCTAAATGATACGTTGGCATTCCGTCACTTTTGAACAGCACTTTATCATCCAAAAGATTAGTTTCAAACTTCACATCACCACGAATGATATCTTTCAAATGTAAAGTTTCGTCAACCGGAGTTTTAAAACGGATTACATAATGTTCTCCATTTGCAATTCTTTTCGCAATTTCATCGGCAGATATTACCAAAGAAGTATCTAGTTTTTCACGGTTTGTATGATTGTAAATAAATGTTTTTCCTTCAGCTTCTTGTTCTTTTCTCAAAGCATCTAAAGATTCTGGAGTATCAAAAGCATAATATGCCCAACCCGAATTGATCAATTGATCAGCATATTGCTGGTACAAATCTTTACGTTCGCTTTGTCTGTACGGACCAAATTTTTCATTTTTTCCAACTGTTTCTTCAGGAGCAATTCCTAACCATTCAAGAGCTTCCATAATGTAAGCCTCTGCACCAGGAACAAAACGAGTCTGATCTGTATCTTCAATTCTCAGATAAAAAACACCGTTATGTTTCTTTGCAAATAAATAATTAAATAGGGCAGTACGAACTCCGCCAATATGTAATGGTCCAGTCGGACTTGGTGCAAAACGCACACGAACTTGCTTTGACATTTGTTTAAAATTTTGTTGCAAAGATACAATTCAGATTTAAGATTGTTGATTTTAGATTTTAGATTTATGATGTAATCATTAATTGTATTTTTTGATATTGTTATTGCAATTGATTTTTCAAATTTGAATCTTTATAATTACTACTTTTATAGGTTATAATTAAAACAGATTTATTTTGAAAACAACATCTGCGATATATCAAAAGTTAGAGGCTTTTATTAAAAAATATTATACCAACGAATTGATAAAAGGCATATTGCTTTTTACAGGTTTTGGGTTATTATATTTTTTATTTACGCTTTTTGTGGAGTACTTTCTTTGGTTAAAACCATTAGGAAGAACTTTTCTATTTTGGTTATTTGTTGGTGTTGAAGTTTTCCTTTTGGTCCGTTTAATTATCTTTCCATTATTTAAATTATTCAAACTTCAAAAGGGAATAGATTATACTCAAGCTTCTAAAATTATTGGAAATCATTTCACTGAAGTGAGTGATAAGTTGACAAACTTTTTGCAATTGTCATCTGAAAATAATGCTGAAAGTTCAGAGTTGGTTTTGGCTTCTATTGAACAAAAAGCTAATTCTTTGCAACCAATTCCATTTGGAAATGCAATCAATTTTAAAGCAAACAAAAAATATTTACCATTAGCTTTAGTTCCAATTTTGCTTTTTGCAGTGTTTTATATTTCTGGAAATAGCAATATAATTTCTCAAAGTTTGAATAGAGTAGTGCATTTCAATTCTGCATTTTTACCTCCAGCTCCATTTAAGTTTGTGGTTTTGAATTCGAATTTACAAGCAGAACAAAACAAAGATTTTGTCATCAAAATGGAATCTGTTGGAAATGTAGTTCCAGAAAATGTTATGATTCATATTGGAGATGAAAGCTATTTTATGGAATCTTCTCAACCTGGAAAGTTTGAATTTAAAATTGAAAAGCCATCTGAAAATATTCAATTTTCTTTTGAAGGAAATTCAGTTGTTTCAGAAGAATATGAATTGAAAGTAATCACAGTTCCATCTATTGCAAACTTCGAAATGGTTTTGAATTTTCCTTCTTATCTAAAGAAAAATTCAGAGACAATTCAAGGAACTGGAAATGCAATAGTACCCGAAGGAACAACGGTAACTTGGAGAATGAATACCAAATCTACACAAGAAGTGGTGTGGAAAAGAGATAACGAAGTATTTAAGTTCAATAAAGCAGAAAATGACTTTAAATTAGCTAAAAATATTAGTCAAAATACAGAATATCAAATTCTTACGTCAAATGATAAGGTTAAAAACTACGAAAAACTAGATTATCAGCTGTCTGTAATCAAAGATCAGTTTCCAACGATCAATGTTGGCCCAGCGCCAGATAGTTTGAAGCTAGACAAGAACTATATTTTAGGAAGATTGGGTGATGATTACGGACTTTCTAAATTACAAATTGTATATTACGAACGTAACAAACCGCAGTCTGCCAAACGTGGAAACATTCCTGTGAAGTCTGGAGTATTCGATCAGTTTGTTTTTAATTTTCCGAGTAATCTTCCAGTAGAGGAAGGAGTTTCATACGAGTACTATTTTGAAGTTTTTGATAACGATGCACCACACGGATTTAAGAGTACAAAGTCTTCTACATTTTCAGATCGTGTAGCATCTACAGATGAAATTCAAGATCAGGAATTGCAACAGCAAAATCAGAATATTAATAGTTTATCTAAATCTTTGAAGAACCAGACGAAGCAAATTTCAGAAATGGATAAGCTTCAGAATACAGGAAAAGAAAAAGATAATTTAGAGTTTAAAGATCAACAGAAGATGAATGATTTTATCAAACGTCAGAAACAACAAGACGAAATGATGAAACAGTTTTATGAAAAAATGAATCAGAACTTAGATAAGTTTAAGTCTGAAAAGAAAGATAAAACAGCCGATGATTTACAAAAGCGTTTAGATAATGCTCAGAAAGATTTAGAAAAGAATCAGAAATTATTAGACGAATTGAAGAACTTGAATGACAAATTGAACAGTGAAGAATTGTTTGATAAGATGGAAAAGTTCAAACAAATAAGTAAAAACCAATCTCGTAATTTAGAACAATTGGTCGAGTTAACCAAACGTTTTTATGTTTCAAAGAAAGCAGAACAAGTTGCTGAGAAATTAAATAAACTGTCAGAACAAGAGGAACAGTTATCTAATAAAGAGAAAGAAAATACTAAAGAAAAGCAGGATGAAATCAATAAATCATTTGATAAAATTCAAGAAGATTTAAAAGATTTGAAAGAAGAAAATAAGACTTTAAAGAAACCTTTAGACATTCCATCTGATGCTTCAAAAGAGAAAGATGTAGATAATGATCTTAAAAAAGCTTCTGAAGAATTAAGTAAAAAGAATACTTCTTCGGCTAAACCAAAACAGAAAAGTGCTGCAAAGAAAATGAAATCTATGTCTCAAGAAATGCAGAGTGAAATGGAAGGTGGAGAACAGGAACAATTAGAAGAAGATGTAGCAATGCTTCGTCAGATTTTGGACAATCTTTTAGCTTACTCTTTGTCACAAGAAGATGTAATGAAACAGTTTAAATCTATGAAATTAGGTTCTTCTGCATTCACTAAAAACATCAAGATTCAGCAGAATTTAAAACAACAGTTCAGACATGTTGATGATAGTTTGTTTGCACTTTCATTACGTAATCCAAAGGTGGCAGAAGACGTTACCAAAGAAATTGGAAACGTACAATACAATATGGACAAGGCTATAGAAACCTTAACTGATGTACAGATTCCAAGAGGAGTTTCACACCAACAATATGCCGTTTCCTCTGCCAATAAGTTAGCCGATTTCTTAAGTGATTTATTAAATAACATGCAGATGTCTATGTCTAAGCCGGGAGCTGGAAAACCTAAACCAGGTGATGGACAAGGAATGCAATTACCAGATATTATTCAGAAACAAAAAGGTCTTGCTGATAAGATGAAAGAAGGTATGAAACCCGGACAGCAATCAGGAGATAAACCTGGTGAAGGAAAAGATGGAAAGCCGGGACAAGGACAAAGCGGTCAGGGTAAAGATAGTCAAGGCAAAGAAGGACAAGGTAACAAAAGTGGAGATAAAGGCACTTATGGTAAAGATGGCAAGAATGGAAAAGGAGAGAAAAATGGTAATGATGGAGAAGATGGAGAAGGAGATGCAGAAGCTATAATGGAGATTTACAAAGAGCAAGTTAAACTTAGAGAAGCGCTTCAAAAAGAATTAGCAAAGAAAGGTTTAGACTCTCAAGGCAGATCTGTAATTGATCAAATGAAACAATCTGAAAAGCAGATTTTAAATAAAGGATTTAAAAATGAGAACCTGCAACGTATCTTAAATATCCAGCAAGAATTATTGAAATTAAATAATGCCGTTCAGCAGCAAGGACAAGATACACAAAGACAATCTGAAACTAATAAAGCTGATTTTACAAATCGTTCAAATGCTTTACCAAGTTCGTTGTTGGAATATTTAAACAGTGTAGAGATATTAAACAGACAATCACTACCTTTGCGCTCGAATTTTAATCAAAAAGTTCAAGAATACTTTAATAGAAAATGATAAATTTTAATTACGAAACTGATTTTACTTTAGGAGACGAGCAGGCTTTTAGTGACTGGCTTAGTGCTGTAATTGTTTCTGAAAATAAGAACGAAGGAGAAATCAACTATATCTTTTGTGATGATGAATATCTTCATAAGATTAATGTTGAATACCTAGATCACGATACTTTAACAGATATTATCAGTTTTGATTATACAGTTGGTAACGAATTAAATGGAGATATTTTTGTTTCTATCGAACGTGTTGCAGATAATGCAAAAGACTTTAATGTTTCATTTGCTGAAGAATTGAAAAGAGTGCTTTCTCACGGTATACTACATTACTGTGGATACAAAGATAAGTCTGAGGAAGAAGCTCTATTAATGAGACAAAAGGAAGAAGAAAAAATGAAGATGTTTCACGTGGAACAGTAATTAAATTTCTTTTAAAATTTATGTTCCACGTGAAACATTTTGGCTTATGATTTTTAAAACGTTCCACGTGGAACGTTCGAGTAAAGAAGTCGAATAAGACATTGTATCGTTCCACGTGAAATAATTTTTAAGTTTAAAATTAATTAGGAAAAAGAATAGAATGTTTCACGTGGAACATGATTTCGAATTCTTTTTTTGGAAATTTATAAGTGTTTTACGTGAAACATTTTTTAAAAGTTCTGATTTGAAAGTTCTGATTTGAAAGGAAAATAAAACGTTCCACGTCAAACGTTTTTATTGTAGTTCCAAATTTGAAGATTCTAGTTTGGAGATTCTAGTTTGGAGATTCTAGTTTGGAGATTCTAGTTTGGAGATTCCAGTTTGGAGATTCCAGTTTATACGTTTCAGTTTTGAAACCTAAAACCTGAAACAAAAAAAATAAAAGTTCCACGTGGAACAAAGGAAATAAATGTAATTCTGAAAACCGCGTTAGCGGTTTTTGGAGAATAATAAAACAAAATGTTTTTAGAAGAATACGATGTTATTGTAGTTGGTGCAGGTCATGCTGGTTCTGAAGCTGCGGCAGCGGCCGCAAATTTGGGATCAAAAACTTTATTGGTTACAATGAGTTTGCAGAACATTGCACAAATGTCTTGTAATCCTGCTATGGGTGGAATTGCAAAAGGACAGATCGTTCGCGAAATTGATGCACTTGGTGGATATTCAGGAATTGTTTCAGATAAGACTGCAATCCAATTCAAGATGCTGAATAAATCGAAAGGACCTGCAATGTGGTCGCCGAGAGTTCAAAGTGACAGAATGCGTTTTGCAGAAGAATGGAGAATGATGTTGGAGGCGACTCCAAATCTTGATTTTTATCAAGAGATGGTAAAAGGGTTGATTATTGAAGATGGAAAGATAAAAGGAATTAGAACTTCGCTTGGTGTGGAGATTCGTTCCAAATCTGTTGTTTTGACAAACGGTACTTTTTTGAATGGTTTGATTCATATCGGAGAAAAACAATTCGGTGGAGGAAGAGCAGGAGAAAGTGCTGCAACCGGAATTACAGAAGATTTGATTAAAGCAGGTTTTGAAGCTGGAAGAATGAAAACAGGAACGCCACCTCGAGTAGATGGACGTTCTTTAGATTATTCTAAAATGAACGAAGAAAAAGGAGATGCGAAGCCAGATAAGTTTTCTTATTCAGATGTGACTTCTCCATTGATTCATCAGCGTTCTTGTCACATGACTTATACTTCATTAGACGTTCATGATATTTTGAGAGAAGGTTTTGATCGTTCTCCAATGTTCAACGGAAGAATTAAAAGTTTAGGACCAAGATATTGTCCGTCGATTGAAGATAAAATAAATCGTTTTGCAGATAAAGAACGTCATCAATTATTTGTTGAACCAGAAGGATGGAATACTTGCGAAGTTTATGTAAACGGATTTTCAACTTCTCTTCCAGAAGATATTCAATTTAAAGCTTTGAGTTCTGTTGCTGGTTTTGAAAAAGTGAAATTCTTCCGTCCAGGCTATGCAATCGAATATGATTTCTTTCCACCAACACAATTGAAACATACTTTGGAAACCAAGTTAGTTGAAGGATTATATTTTGCTGGACAAATAAACGGAACAACAGGATATGAAGAAGCAGCATCGCAAGGTTTGATGGCGGGAATAAATGCCCATTTAAAAGTGCACGAAAAAGATCCGTTGATTCTGAAACGTGATGAAGCTTATATTGGAGTCTTAATTGATGACTTGATTACGAAAGGAACTGAAGAGCCTTATCGTATGTTTACATCGAGAGCAGAATATAGAACTTTGTTGCGTCAAGATAATGCCGATTTCAGATTGACTCCAATGTCATATGAAATTGGTTTAGCTTCTGAAGATCGTTTACGAAGAATGGAAAGAAAACTAAACGAATCTGAAAAGATGGTTCAATTCTTCAAAGAGACAAGTGTAAGCATTGCAGAAACAAATCCAATTTTGGAAGCGAAAGAATCTGCTCCGATTACGCAAGGTGATAAAATGTTTAAGATTTTTTCTCGTCCGCAAGTAGATTTGGAAGATATGGTGAAATTTGAAAAAGTTTCAGCTTATATTGAAGAAAATGATTTAGATGAAGAAATTGTTGAGCAAGCAGTAATTCAAGTAAAATATTCGGGTTATATCGAGAAAGAAAGAAATAATGCGGATAAACTGAATCGTTTAGAAGAAGTAAAGATTCCAGAGAATTTCGATTATAATAAAATTAAATCAATGTCGATTGAAGCAAAACAAAAATTAGGCAAGATTCGTCCTGTAAGTATTTCGCAAGCTTCAAGAATAAGCGGAGTATCACCAAGTGATATTTCCGTCCTTTTGATTTATATGGGAAGATAAGAAATTTTAGATTTTAGATTGTTGATTTCAGATCATTGTAATATTTAGAATAAGGACTTGTTCCACGTGAAACTATTTTTCGGTTTTTTATTTTCAGTATTCAATATAAATCTAAAATATAAAGTCAGAAATCTAAAATTGTAGATGTTCCACGTGAAACGTTTTCGATAAAATTTTATTATCATTTTAAAAAGAACAAAAACAATTAGAACAACAAACAAAAATAAAATCCTAAAACTGAAGTTATTTTAGTTTTAGGATTTGCTATAAATTAAACCAATATTTAGAATTAAAAAATGGACGTTTTAAACAAAAAACATTTTCTTACTGTAAAAGACCATTCTGTTTCAAAAGAAATTTTCGATTTATATCATGATGAAGAATTAGATATGCTGATTACTTCGCCTCAACCTGAACTTCAAAATTTAGGTAAATATTACGAAAGTGAAGATTACATTTCGCACACAGATAACAAACGTTCATTATTTGAAAAAGCATATCATTTCGTTAAAAATATTGCGCTTCAAAATAAATTGAATTTAATTAATTCAGAACAATCTCAAAAAGGCAAACTTTTAGATATTGGAGCTGGAACAGGAGATTTTCTTTTAACTGCAAAAAATAATGGTTGGGAAACGATTGGAGTAGAACCAAGCGAAAGAGCAAAAAATATTGCGAAGCAAAAAGGAATTTCGTTTGTAGAAGAAATTAGTACTTTAGAAAATCATTCTTTAGATGTGATTACAATGTGGCATGTTTTAGAACACGTTCCAAATTTAGAAAATCAAATTCAAGAATTGAAGCGATTATTAAAACCAACTGGAACATTAATTGTTGCGGTTCCAAATTTTAAATCATTTGATGCAAGTCATTATGAAACTTTTTGGGCAGCGTATGATGTGCCAATTCATTTTTGGCATTTCTCAAAAAAATCAATTCAGTTGCTTTTTGAAAAAGTGGATATGAAATTAGAAAAAGTGCTTCCAATGAAATTTGATTCGTTTTATGTGAGTCTTTTATCAGAAAAATATAAAACTGGAAAAATGAATTATATAAAAGCTTTTTTTGTTGGTTTAAAGTCAAATTGGAAAGCTAAAAGTTCAAAAGAATATTCATCACATATTTATGTTTTGAAAAACAAATAAATCAAAAAATTAAAGTAAAAAGCTATTTTATCAAAAAATGATGAAATAGCTTTTTTTGTTCGAAAAATTAATCAAAAGCATCGATTTTACTGCAATAGTGACCGATTATTGGTATTATTTTTTCTATAAATAAAAACAATATCATAAAATTTGAGCATTTTTTAAACTTTATGTTAATCCTATTGATTTTTTTATATTTTTGTCTTTCATACTTAAAAAAATAGAATTTAAAAAAATGAAAAAAGCATTAGTTATTATCGCACTTTCAGTTTTCGCAGTTTCTTGTAATAAAACAGCAGAGGTAAAGGAAGTAAAAACAGCTTACGTGGATACTTCGGTTTTAATGAAAGAGTACACTGAGGCAAAAGATCTAGAAGCAAAGTATAAAGCTCAAGCGGAAGAAAAAGGAAGACAATTACAAGCTGAAATTTCACGTTTTAAACAAGACGCTGCTAATTTTCAAAGCCAAGCGCAAGCAAACGGTCAGGCTTGGGCACAGCAAAGAGGTGCTGAATTGCAAAAAAGAGAGCAGCAATTAGGATACGCTCAACAAGCGTTGGCACAACAATTACAACAAGAAAGTGGAGTAGAAATGGATTCTCTTGTAAGTGGTGTTAAAAAATTCATCAAAGAATACGGAAAGAAAAACGGTTACGCTTACATCTACGGAACTGGAGATGCAGCATCTATTTTGTATGCTGAAGACAAATTCGACATCACAAAAGACATCATTAAAGAATTAAATGATAAATACAAAGCGGCACCAAAAACAGATGCAAAACCAGCAGCTGAAACTAAAGAAGGTGAAGCAAAAAAATAAAAACCACCCAAACTAACTAAATTACTGAAAACCTAAATCCACTACGATTTAGGTTTTTTCTTTTTATAAAAATGCGGTAATTTTATTCTTTAATACAACCCCAATGCAAAACGTTTCAGAAGCGGCAGCTTACACTTTACAATTCATTAATCAAACTCAAAAATCTATTTTTCTAACTGGAAAAGCAGGTACTGGAAAAACTACGCTTTTACGAGAAATTATTGCAACGACACACAAAAATACTGTTGTTGTGGCACCAACCGGAATCGCTGCTTTGAATGCTGGAGGAGTTACAATTCACTCGATGTTTCAATTGCCATTTTCTGCTTTTATTCCTTCTTACGATGCAAATGCACAATTTACAGAAACAGTAAAGTTTGAAAATAAAGAAACGTTACGCCGTCATTTCAAAATGAATAATGTGAAGCGAAATGTGATTAAGAACATGGAACTTTTGGTTATTGATGAAGTCAGTATGCTACGCGGAGATCTTTTGGACGCGGTTGATTTTATGATGCAAACAGTTCGCAGAAATACACACCCTTTTGGTGGAGTTCAGGTTTTGTTTATTGGAGATTTATTGCAATTGCCGCCAGTAATTCGTGATGAAGAATGGCGAACTTTAAAAAATTATTATCGAGGAAAATTCTTTTTCCATTCTCACGTATTGCAAACGTATCCGCCGATTTATATCGAATTATCGAAAATCTACCGCCAGACAGATGATGCCTTTATTTCGGTTTTGAATAATTTGCGAAATAATCAAATTACACCTGAAGACATTTCCATTCTAAATCAATACGTTAAGCCCAATTTTGACTTCAAAGAAAACAAAGGTTATATAACGCTTACTACACATAATGCTAAAGCTGATTCTATTAACTCACAAGCAATCAGTGATTTAGATGGAAAAGAATATATTTACACGCCATTTGTTGTTGGAGATTTTCCTGAAAAGATATTTCCTGTTGAAGAAGAATTGAAATTGAAAGTTGGCGCGCAAATAATGTTCGTCAAAAATGACTTGTCTTTTGAAAAGAGATATTTCAACGGAAAAATGGGAGTGATCAAATCGCTTTCAGACGAAGAAATTTTTGTTCACTTTCCAGAAGAAAACATGACTTTGGAAGTGGAAAAATACGAATGGAAGAATATCCGTTACAAAGTCAACGAACAAACCAAAGATATCGAAGAAGAGATTTTAGGAACATTTGCGCATTATCCGATAAAGCTGGCGTGGGCGATTACAGTTCACAAAAGCCAAGGTTTGACTTTTGACAAAGCAGCGCTTGATGTATCGCAAGTTTTTCTGCCCGGACAAGCCTATGTTGCACTTTCTCGTTTACGTTCGTTAAACGGGCTTATTTTGCTTTCTCCGATGCAGATGAATGGCATTTCTAACGACCAAGATGTGATGGATTATGCTTTGAATAAAGCGACAGAAGAAGTTTTAGAAAAATCCCTTCATTTTGAAACCAAAAAATTTATTCATAACTATTTGATAAACAGTTTTAATTGGACAGAATTGGCGCAAGAATGGCGAAATCATCGTTTTAGTTATAACGAAAATGCAGCAGGTTCAGAAAAATCTAAACATTCGGTTTGGGCACACAAACGCTTAGACACCATGGAACAGCTTTTAGATCCTTCACAGAAATTCATTACACAATTGAATAAAATTTTTGTCAAAGAAACTGTTGATTTATTTTTTGTGAAGGAAAGGGTAGAAGCGGCCTACGATTATTTCTTTAAACCGATGGACAAATTAGTTGATGATTTAATTCATAAAATAGCTGAAATTCAAAAATTTAAAAAAGTAAAAGAGTTTTATGAAGAACTTAATTTTTTAGAAGATCTTCAGACAAAAGCTGTTTTGCGTTTGATGAAAGCCAAATTACTTATTGATGTAATGGTTTCTGGAGAAGCCATTTCTAAAGAAAAATTAACCTCGCCAGTAATTAGAAATTACAAAATCAGCAAAGCGGAACGAATTCGAGAAGAGCTGAAAATAACAAATACAGACATTTTTAGAACAGAAGAGCCCGTTGTACGATATAAGTCAACTAAAGCGGAGAAAAACGAGCTTAAAACGGCTAAAAAAACGACGGTTGAAGAAACGTATGATTTGTGGTTAGAAAAAAATTCTGTAGAAGATATCGCAAGAATGCGTAAATTGAATGTTCAAACTATTGAAGGACATTTGATAAGACTTATTCAATCCAAAAAAATTGAAATTACAGACGTTTTACCATATGATAAAATTTTGGCTTTGCGCGAAGCATTTCAGTTTTATCAAGAAGAATCTTTGAGTGGTTTGAAAGAAAAACATGGCGACGAATTTACTTGGGATGAATTAAAAATGTTTAAAGCGAGCATTAATTAATTCTTGACCGTCCTACGTGAAACACTGCTTTTTGTTTTTCAAAAGTTTAATTTCTAACGCATTAAATCATTTTTGATATGAAAATATTTAAATCATTTTTAGTTTTTTTGATCTTTTGTTCGCAGTTTACAAACGCTCAAGATCTGAAACCAGAGTACCAAAAATTCATTTCTAAATTTATTTCTGAAGTGAAAAATGGCGATAAAGAAGCCATTTCAAAACGAATAAAATTTCCGTTTAAAAGAGAAAACCCGATTCCGTCTGTAAAAAACAAGGCTGATTTTATTAAAAAATACAATCAAATTTTTGATAAAGTTTTAATTGAAAAAATAACAAAATCTAATCCTGCAAAAGATTGGTCTGAAGTGGGCTGGCGCGGAATTATGCTAAATCAAGGCGATTTGTGGATTGATACCGATGGAAAAATTATTAGTGTGAATTAGCAGTCTGAAGCAGAGTTGAAAATTAAAAATTCACTAATTGCGGCTCAGAAGAAAAATGTAAACGCTTCAATTTCAAAATTTAAAGAACCAGTTGCAATTCTCGAAACCTCAAAATTCAGAATCAGAATTGATGATTTAGGAAATAATAAATTTCGTTACGCTTCGTGGTCTATCAAAAATAAAATGACCGACAAACCTGATTTGATAATTGAAAACGGCGTTTTCGTTGCCGATGGAACTGGCGGAAATCATTATTATGAATTTAAAAAAGGTGATTTCAAATACGAATGTTATATCATTGTTTTGGGTGAAAAAAATTCGCCGCCTGCGACTTTAACTATATACCAATCGGGAAAAGAGATTCTTTCGCAAAATGCAAAAATTGTTTCACGATAAACATTGAAAAAGCATAATTCAAAACGAATTAGGCTTTTTTATTAGACTTAATATTTATAATAAAATATCTGCTAAAACCCCGGAGGGGTAAAATATTTATAGAATTTCAACAAGACAGATGAAAAAAAGCTTCAGCGGAGCGACATATTTATTTATTAAAAAATTATGTCGCTCCGCTGGAGCTCTATATTATAAATGTTTTTTTCAATAAATATTCCGCTTCTCTGAAGCTTAAAAAAGAGATAATTTCAAAAAAAGACAATTCTTTTTTTAGATGTTTGACATGACTTTTTCAAGTTCTTTTTCTTGAGTAATCTGAGTTAGTTTCAGCTTTTGAATGTTTACCTCATTTTCTTTGGTTTTAATTCTCTGTTTTTGAACTTCTTCATCAGAAACAGCTGAAGTTGTGATTTTGTTTTCAATTTTTTGATTCGCGATTTCCAGCTTTTCAATTTTTTCTTTTGTAGACTTTAAATTGTTTTCAGATTTCGAAAGGCTTTTCTTTTTGCTTTCCAGTTCTTTCTGCTCTTTTTTAAGCTGATCGATTCTGTCATCCAATTTTTTATGATTTTCTTTTAACGCTTTTTGAGTTTGAGCTTCATTTTTCTTGAATTCCAAATCTTGTGCATTTTGCTGAATTTGATGTGCATAGAAGGATTGCGAACTGAGTAATAATAAGAATACCAGTGTTGTGAAAATTTTATTCATGATTGTTTTAAATTTTTGAGGCGAATTTATTTGAAGAAATTTTCAAATAGTGCCCGACGAATTTTTTAAAACAACAGAATAAGACAAAAAAAATCCCATTCAAAAGAACGGGATTTTCAAATATTTATAAGTTTTCGACCAGAATCCAAGCCAAAGGATTTTCGCCTTTTTGAATTTCTTTTTGAGCTTGTTCAGCTTCTCTCATTGTAGCATAACTTCCGTACAAAACAGGAAATAAACCATGTTTGTTTTCTTTTAGCATTCTTGCTTTAAAACCATCTTTAATAAGTTGGTTATACGCTTTTTTAGCATTTTGTTCGCTTCTAAAAGCACCCGCCATAATATGATAAGGCATTGTCGGTTCTTCAGTTTCAACTTTTGCAGAATCTACAGAAAGTGTTACAGCTGGAAGCGGACTTTTAATTAAAAATGTTGCTTCTTGAATTTTATTCTGAACTTTTTTCTGAACAGCTTGTTCTACCAAAAGTGTCTGATTTTCAATTTGATTTTGATACAATGGATAACCAATGCTTCCTGTAATTCCAAGTCCTAAAACTAGAATTGCCGCATATCTCAAAAACGGATTTGAAGATTTAGTTCGTTCCTCATTATCATTCAATAAAACAACTTCTTTTTCTTTGGCAGCGATCTTTTCGATTTTTTTCTCGAAAATTTCCTTTTTCACCATCGGAGAAACAAAAGGACTTAAACCAAACGAAGTCGCTAAATAATTGGTTTGATCGTTTGGTGTGAAAATAATATTGCTTTCAGAATTCAAACGTAATTCTCCAATGTTTTTTAAAGAGATTACACCGTCTTCTTCCAAAGATTTTTTCCAGTTCGTAATTTCAAAAGCAATGGCACTTACAGCAAAACCGTAAGATGTTTTTTCAGCTTGTGCGATATGATTTGCCAACAAACCGTCATTGTTTTTGATACGACTGTTGAAAGAAATGGTTTTTTTTGGAGGAAAAAACGAGTTAGTGCTTTCATTGAGTTGAGCCGAATGAGTTTCGGTTAAAAATGCACCAAATCCTGGAACCGTTACACACTGATAACGATACAATAACTGCGAGATATATACTTCGATTTTCATAGTAACAAAGTTATGCATCGCTTATAGTTATCAAAATTTTATTCACAATTTTTATTAACAATTCAGAATTATTTTTAGACAATTAATAATCAATAGATTAGTTGTTATTTTTCTATTCATAAAAAAACAGATTTCATTTTAGTGTTTAATTTTATTAAGAAATTACTTTGTTTTAATGATATTTGCGCTTCGAAAAAGTAAAATAAAATTTTCTATTTTACATAATGTTTTAAGAATATGAATGATCAGGATTTATTTTATTTGTTGGCTTTGCTAAAAGTTGATGGAGTGGGAGATATTGTTGGCAAAAAATTACTGCATTCTTTTGGAAATGCATCGGCAATTTTTAAAGCCAAAAATACAGAATTGGCATCTGTTGACGGAATTGGATCTGTCCTGATCAAAAATTTGAAGGATAAAAGTATATTCGAAAAGGCACAAAAAGAATTGGAATATATTAGAAAAAACGACATTGATATTTCTTTTTTTCAAGATGAAAATTATCCGGAACGCCTCAAACATTGCTTTGATGCGCCAATTCTAATTTTTACAGCGGGTAATCTTGATTTTAAAAAGAAGAAAATAATCAGCATTGTAGGCACTCGTCAAATTACTTCTTATGGAACAGATTTCTGCCGAAAACTAATTGAAGATTTGGCTCCTCTCGATCCCGTAATCGTTAGCGGATTTGCTTATGGAGTTGATATTGTTGCGCATCAAGCCGCAATGGATTTTAATCTTCAAACTATTGGAGTTTTGGCGCATGGTTTAAACCAAATTTATCCGAGAACGCATAAAAAATATATGTCGAGAATGGAAGAAAATGGCGGATTCATAACCGAATTTTGGAGCGATTCTAATCCGGATAAAGAAAAATTTGTTCGTCGAAATCGCATTGTAGCGGGAATGACCGAGGCAACAATTGTTATTGAATCGGCAGATAAAGGTGGTTCTTTAATCACGGCAAATATGGCAAACGAATACAATCGAGATGTTTTTGCAGTTCCTGGAAGAGTTACAGATAAATACAGTCAAGGCTGTAATAACTTGATTAAAACTCAGAAAGCTAATGTTTTAACAAATGCGGCTGATTTAATTTATATGTTGAATTGGGATATTAAAGAAAAAACAAAAAGTATTCAGAAGCAGCTTTTTATAGATTTAAATCCTGACGAACAAAAGATTTATGATTTCCTTTTAAAAAATGGAAAAGAATTACTTGATATTATTGCTATTGAATGTGATTTTCCAATTTTTAAAATGTCTGGAATTCTAATAAATATGGAACTAAAAGGTATTATAAGGCCATTGCCTGGAAAACTTTTTGAGGTAATTTAACGCATAAAATCTGATACAAATTATTTATAGCAAAGAAAAAGCGCTGACCAAATTTGAAATGGATCAGCGCTTTTTTTATTTTGAAGAATTAAGTTTTATTTCCCAAAACCTAAAACAGTTCTAACTTTTGCTAAAACACCGTCAGCAATAACAGAAGCTTTTGATGCACCTTTTTTCAATAAAGCATCAACTTCTTCTAGATTATTGATATAGTAATTATATTTTTCTCTTTCCGTTTTAAATTTCTCTGTAATCAATTCAAAAAGAGCTTGTTTTGCATGACCGTAACCATAATTTCCGCCTAAATAATTTGCTCTCATTTCTGCAATTTGAGTTTCATTCGCTAAAAGCGAATAAATAGCAAAAGCATTACAAGTATCTGGATTTTTTGGATCTTCAAGCGGAGTTGAATCTGTTTCAATGCTCATTACTTGTTTGCGTAACGTTTTATCATCTAAGAAAATATTGATGATATTGTTGGCAGATTTACTCATTTTTCCACCATTTGTTCCTGGAATCAACATAATGTTTTCCTCAATTTTTGCTTCAGGAAGTACAAATGTTTCACCCATTTGGTGATTAAAACGAGCGGCAACATCACGAGTAATTTCTAAATGTTGCAATTGATCTTTTCCAACAGGAACAAATTCAGCATCGTACAATAAAATGTCTGCCGCCATTAGCATCGGATACGTAAAAAGTCCAGCGTTTACATCGTCTAAACGATCTGCTTTATCTTTGAAAGAATGAGCAAGCGTTAATCTTTGAAATGGAAAAAAACAGCTTAAATACCAAGTTAATTCTGTAGTTTGCACTACATCAGATTGTCTATAAAAAGTAACTTTTTCAGGATTTAAACCACAAGCAAGCCAAGCTGCTGCAGTGCTATAGGTGTTTTCTCTTAACGTTTTTCCGTCTTTAATTTGAGTAATTGAATGCAAGTCTGCAATAAACAAAAAAGATTCGTTTGCTGGATTGTTTGACAATTCTATTGCCGGAATAATTGCTCCTAATAAATTTCCTAAATGCGGTGTTCCTGTACTTTGAACACCCGTAAGTATTTTTGCCATTATAGATTTTTTCTGAAATGCAAATGTCGTGATGTTTTTTTTAACTACAAAAGTCTCTGGTTTTTTAACGCAAAGTGCACAAAGGTTTTTCGCAAAGAGAAGAAGTTTTAATTTTTTTTGAGTTATTGCTTTGCAATAAATTCTCAAAGCGATGTCTTTTGAAAAGTCATTTTTAAAGATTTTAGTCAATTTTGATTTTATAAAAAATAAGAAAATATTTATAAATTTGATATTTTTTTTGAATTATGACAGAAAACGAAATATCAAATATTGTAATTGGATTAGCTATTGAAATTCATAAAAAACTTGGACCAGGTTTATTAGAGAATGTGTATAAAGAATGTTTGTTTTACAAAATTAAACAGCGCGGACTTTTAGTTGAAAAAGAGAAATCTTTGCCGTTAGTTTTTGAAGAAGTTAATTTGGATTGCGGATACCGCATAGATTTGCTTGTGGAAAAAAAATTCTTAATTGAGATAAAAGCTTTGGAATCTCTAACGGTTAACCATTTGGCACAAACATTGACCTATTTAAGACTAGGAAATTTTAAACTTGGTTTACTTATAAATTTCAATGAAGTTCTTTTAAAAAATGGTATTAGAAGAGTTGCAAATAATTTATAAATAAAGCTTTGCGAACTTACAGCAAAGCAAATAATCAACGAAAAATAACTTTAAAAAACTTTGCGAAAAACCTTTGTGCACTTTGCGTTAAAAAACTACAGATAAGGAAAATAAAAATCTTTATAAAATTCATTTCTGTTTTCTTACTTTTGAAACTATGAAAATATTAAAAATTGCTTTTTGGATTCTTTGGCGCGTTTGGTTTTACGTCGTAATGGCGGTTCCGATTATTATAATGTTGCCTTTTTTACTGATTTCTATTATCTCAGAGAAAGGTTATCCTTATTTTTTTAAAATGGCGCGCATTTGGGCCAAGTTTATCCTTTTCGGAATGGGCTTTTATTATATCGTAAAACGCGAACAGAAGCTCATTAAAGGCAAAAGTTACATGATTGTGGCCAATCACACATCGATGACCGATATTATGCTTATGCTGGCTTTAATTAAAAATCCGTTTGTTTTTGTTGGAAAGAAAGAATTGGTAAAGATTCCGCTTTTTGGATTTTTCTATAAAAGAACTTGCATTTTGGTTGATAGGAATTCATCAAAAAGTAAAAATGAAGTTTTCAAAAGAGCTCAAAGCCGTTTAAATCAAGGTTTAAGTATTTGTATTTTTCCTGAAGGCGGCGTTCCTGACGATGAAAGTGTTTTGCTCGATGAATTTAAAGACGGTGCTTTCAGATTAGCAATCGATCATCAGATTCCGATTGTTCCGATTGTTTTTCCCGATAATAAAGAACGTTTTTCTTATACTTTTTTGAGTGGAAGTCCAGGTAAAATGCGTGCGAGAATTTTACCTTTTATAGAAACAGAAGGTTTAACGATCGATCATAGAAAAGAACTGAAAGATCGAGTTAGAAATGTTATATATGACGCATTAGTTGCTTTCGAAAAGAAGTAATTATAAAATTAAAAAAACAGAAAAGCCGGTAGATCTTAATAAATCTACCGGCTTTTGTTTTGAATTAAAAACCCCCATTTTTAATCAAAAGTTATCTATGAATTATCTTTTCTGAAATAAAACGCAATACTTTTTTAAATTTCAATTTGGTTTTTCTTCGGTTTTTACTGTACAACAATTCTATTTTTTCTTTCATGGTAAAAATATTAATGGTTGATAATAAAGAGTTTAATAATAACTCAAGTTAATGTCACATTATTATAGATGAAGAAAAATAAAAATGGTTGCGTCTAATGCGAAAAAAAGTTTAAATATTTGATAAAAAATCCGTTAGATGAAGAAACTAACGGATTTTATTCAAAATAACCAACCAATGTAAATTCTAAAAAAACCGGCAAATTGATATATGGCAGTATCAATTATTAGACTGCTTTTTTTAATAGATGACAGTTTAGTAAAAAGGTTGCGTCGATTTTTTTATTTTTTTGAAAAATAAAAAACCTCGGCATATGCCGAGGTTTTATTATTATTGACTTTATAAAGAATAAGTGTTAACTAATTAAAAGGTTTTTTTTCAGTTTTTAAATACTCTTTATAAGCTTCTTTTGCAATCGAATCCAGTTCACGACTTGCATAATAATGTAGGCAATGAGCCATGTAATAATTATCTCCCTCTTTACAGCCTTCACACATACTTGGCGGTGGCATATTAATTACTATTTTAGATCCAAGTTTTTCTGATAATGTGATAGCCTCGGGAGATAATCCATCATATGGATTAAAAGCATCTATTTTACCAATTTTCTCAAAAATTATTGTGTCGTTTTTATAACTTTCCTTAAGGCATGAAAAGAACACTTGGTCTTTGAAACAACTTATCCAGGCATTTGAAGTTTTGTTGTAATCAAATTTTTCTAATTTAGAACTTCGACATGAGGTTAAAACACAAATTATTGTTAGTAGTATTATCTTTTTTCTCATTTTTTTAATTTAAAATCCATATATATAGCCTGAGATTTGATGGATCATAAAAATTACCTAAATTTTGATTTGTGAATTTTCATGCTTTATGTGTTAAAATTAAACTATTAAATTAAAAGAAATCTTATAAATTATTTTCTTTCAAAACGTTAGAGTAAAAAAAAGAGCTCACAATAGTGAACTCTTTTTTTTGGGATTTTATATTTTTAAGCGTTTGCTAATTCTTTAATATGATCTTTAATTTTAATTTCCAGTTCGTCAGCAAGTTCTGGATTGTCTTTAATTAAAGTTTTAACTGCATCACGACCTTGACCTAATTTTGTATCGCCATAGCTAAACCAAGATCCCGCTTTTTTAACGATTTCAAATTCAACTGCTAAATCTAAAATTTCACCAGTTTTAGAAACTCCTTCTCCGTACATAATGTCGAATTCGGCAGTTTTAAAAGGCGGAGCTACTTTATTTTTAACGATTTTTACTTTTGTTCTGTTACCAATTACGTTTTCTCCATCTTTAATTTGAGAAGAACGACGAATATCTAAACGTACAGAAGCGTAAAATTTAAGTGCGTTACCTCCAGTTGTCGTTTCTGGATTTCCGAACATTACACCAATTTTTTCACGAAGCTGGTTGATAAAGAATACTGTACAATTTGTTTTACTGATAGTTCCAGTAAGTTTTCTCAAAGCTTGAGACATCAAACGTGCGTGAAGACCCATTTTAGAATCTCCCATTTCACCTTCAATTTCACTTTTTGGAGTTAAAGCAGCAACCGAGTCAATTACCACAATATCAATTGCTCCAGAACGAATTAAGTTTTCGGCAATTTCTAAAGCTTGTTCTCCGTTGTCTGGTTGAGAAATGATTAGGTTTTCAATATCTACACCTAATTTTTCTGCATAATTTCTATCAAAAGCGTGTTCAGCATCTATAAAAGCTGCAATACCGCCTGCTTTTTGAGCCTCAGCAATTGCGTGAAGCGTCAAAGTAGTTTTTCCAGAAGATTCTGGACCATATATTTCGATAATTCTTCCTTTTGGATATCCGTTTACACCAAGTGCTAAATCAACACCAAGCGAGCCAGAAGAAATCGTTTCTACTTCTACAATGGCTCTGTCACCCATTTTCATTACGGTTCCTTTTCCGTATGTCTTGTCAAGTTTATCAAGTGTTAGTTGTAACGCTTTTAATTTGGCTTCTTTTTCTGAACTCATCTTTTATATTAATTATCTTAATTGTTATTTTTTAGCCGTTTAAACAAAAGTAAGAAAAAACTTCTTTATTTATATACAACAGCTTTAGAGATTGTAAAATTAGTTCTTTTTTTTCGAGTTTGATTGCGACAAATTGTTCCAAATTGTCACAACTTTGCTATAAAAATAAAGCCTTTAATTCTGTAGCATCTGCCGGTTTTATTTTTCCGGCAAGCAGTAAACTCAACTGTTTACGACGAAGAGCAGCGTCAAAACGTTGTATTTCTAGTTCTGTTTCTGGTACAATTGGCGGAACTTCAACTGGTCTTCCGTTGTCATCAACGGCAACAAAAGTGTAGATTGCTTCGTTTGCTTTTGTTCTATTTCCAGATTCGCGGTCTTCTACCCAAACGTCAATAAAAACTTCCATTGAACTTTTGAATGATCTTGATACTTTTGCCTCTACCGTAACAACGCTTCCAAGCGAAATTGCTCTGTTGAAAGCAACGTGATTTACAGAAGCCGTAACTACAATTCGGCGCGAATGTCTACGTGCAGCAATACTAGCGGCGCGATCCATTCTGGCTAATAATTCGCCACCAAATAGATTGTTTAAAGGATTTGTTTCGCTCGGTAAAACTAAATCAGTTAAAATAGTTAAAGATTCTGAAGGATGTTTTGGATTCATTTTTTTTGATAATAAATTTTGTTTTTTTGCCACAGATTTAAGATTTAAATGATTAAAAAATCTGTGAATCCCGATGTCTATCAGGAATGACTAATTTTTTTAAAATTTCGATTGTTTTAATTCAACCAATAAACTGCCATTACAGCAGGTATAAAATAGATAACTATAGTTCTTGCACCATCGTAATCTTTAGCAAGTCTTTGTCCAAAAAGCATCATTAACAAACAGATGCATGAAAATATTGCTCCGTAGAAACCAAATTCTCTTCCGTTATTTGTTAATAATTGAATGCCGCCAACAACACATAAAATTCCTGAAATTAATTCTAAAATCAACAAATGTAAGAGTGCAAGCGGAACTTGATTTTTTAATGGCGTTTTAGCAAAATGTTCTTTTAGCCAAGCCACATTATCTTTCCAATAAAAAATTTTTTCGTAACCTGATTGTAAGAACGTTAAAGCTAAAAAAGCCAAAAGTAAAATGGAGGCAACATTATTCATTTGAAATTTATTTTTTGTGAATTAAACGAGTTAATTTGATCGATAAATCGGTTAAAATTATTTTTGCATTTCCGTTTCTTTCAATGTGATACATCGCATCTGAAAGTTCTTTGAATATTTCATGAATGTTATTTCCATTCACAAATGGAGCAAAATTTTCCAGCTTAAATTTATCGACTTTCGGTTCAATGTAAACCAAACTTGAAGCCTGATAATTTAACATTAAAGCTTGTCTGAACATTTCAATGCAAAACTGAATAAATTTTTTCTGGCTTTCGCGTCCTAAAGCAGCGATTTGTTCGCTCCAAGAAATTAAATCTTGAATTGCAGCTGCGTTTCCTTTTGCTCTAAAAGCGGCACGAACCCAATTGACAAACCATTGTTCAAACGGAAATTCGTCATCGTCTTCTTTTAGCAAATGCAAAGCTTTATTAAAATTACCTTGCGATTGATGTGCAATTTTTTTGGCTAAGTTCTGATCTATATTTTCTTGCGAAACTAAAGCTTCGGCAATTACTTTTTCAGGAAGTGCATTAAAGTGAATTACTTGACAGCGTGAACGTATGGTTTGAATAATATCTTCTTCATTTTCAGAAATCAGAATAAACATCGTTTTGTCTGATGGTTCTTCCAGAAGTTTTAAGAGTTTATTTGACGCGGCAATATTCATTTTATCTGCCATCCAGATAATCATGATTTTGTAACCGCCTTCGTAAGATTTCAGCGCAAGCGATTTTAAAACTTCTTGAGCATCTTCTACACGAATTTCTCCCTGTTTGTTTTGTACGCCGAGAATTTTATACCAATCGAATAAACCTCCGTATGGCATTTCTTGAATAAAACTTCTCCAGTCTTGAATAAAATCTAAACTCTTCGGTTTTGTTTTTACATCTTCGGTGGTAACTGTCGGATAAATAAAATGCAAATCGGGATGCGAAATGTTATCGAACTTCAGATTACAAGAATCATTTCCGTTCGAATTTTCGTCGCCAGTATTGCTGCACAAAATATACTGCGCGTAAGCAATCGCGGTAATTAGTGTACCGCTTCCTTCCGGACCAACGAATAATTGTGCATGTGGAATTCTACCAGAAGCAGCACTTTTTGTCAAGTGGCTTTTGATGTAATCTTGACCTAAAATTTGAGAAAATTGCATGGAGCAAAGATAGAAGAAAATGATGTAGTCAAAAATTTTCCAAGCAAAGTTTCTCCCTTAGAGATAATTTTGAAATTTGAAGTTTGATTTGAGCATTTTTTTGTCTCTTTTTTGACACAATTTTGTTAATAAATATCTCAACCTGAGCGTTTATCAAGATGTTTTTGTTAATATTTTTTTTCAAAAAACGATAAACGTAAGTTTTTTTTGATTATTTAAAGTTAGAATTTTTCTTTTTTCATAGCGAATATCTTACTTTTCGGGTGTTCAGATTTTTAACAAAAAGCACGTTAAAACGCACATTTTCTCGACATAACACTGGTTTTTAAGCTTTTTTTAAGAAAATTTTTTGAAAAAAAAATCCATTAGAGTTGTTAATTAAGTTAATTTCTATATTTTTGTTTTTATCAACAACCAATTATAAAATAAGAATCTATGAAAGGGAAAATTACTCTATTAAGTGCTTTTTTTATCTTAACTACTGCTGCTGTTTCTGCACAGGCAAAAAATGCTCCTAGAAGTATTATTAGTACAACGGCTCTTATCCGCAAATATCACGATCAAAAAGAATTAAGTGGTATGCAAAAAGGAGAGTTATTGGAATTATACATTGAGCGTATTAAAGTTTTAGTTAAAACTCTCCCTTACATTGCTTTGGTTACTAAACCAGGTGTTACTATGGCAGACTTAGGTATTCCAGACGATAGTGAACACAAAAAAGTATTAGATGCTCAGGCAGTTGGTACAACAACTTTCTTGGATACTACTGTAGAATTCCAAAGAAAGATGATGCCTTATTCTGATAAAGGTAATCTAATCGCTGCAATTTTATTTTACGAAAGTACATTGAAATCATTACACGAGTTCAACGATTTGAACGAAATGTAATAAAGCTTATTTTTTTAAAACCTTTTTCGAAGTGTTTACGTAGATGGTTAAAATCTATGAACACTTTTGAGAAACAAAATAAAAAAAAACTCATTCTCGATGGTTCTGAAATTTCGGAAAACTCGAGAGGAGTTTTTTCATTTAAGCATACCCAAATTTATTATTAACCGTAATACCCCCTTATCATGAAAAAAATTACTCAATTAATCTGCGTTCTTTTTACGGTGGCGAGTATGAATGCTCAACAAGAGAAAGGAATTATGGGCTACACCAATTGGTTAAACAACTGGACTGAATTTAAGCCTAACAAAGTAGACTATGGAGAAGCAAACCAAATTTTAGCAGGAAACATTTCTGTTAATACTAAATTGCTGAAAAGAAACATCTACGTTTTGCAAGGAAACGTATACGTTACAAACAATGCCGTTTTAACTATTGAGCCAGGAACAGTAATTATTGGTGATTTCGAAACTAAAGGAACATTGGTAGTTACAAAAGGTGCACAATTAGTTGCAGACGGTTTAGAAACAGATCCAATTGTATTTACTTCAAACCGAAGCATGAAAAAAGCTGGAGATTGGGGTGGAATTGTAATCCTTGGTGATGCGCCAATTAATAAATTTGGAAATGTTGGTTCTTACAACTTAGACCTTGATCCAACTCTTACTACTTACGGTGGAGATAATGTAGCTTCAAACTCTGGAGTTTTAAGATTTGTTAGAATCGAATTTGCTGGTAAAAAAGTAAAAGGTTCTGATACTTTTAACGGTTTGACTCTTGCTGCTGTTGGAAGCAAAACAATTTTAGAAAACATTATGGTTAGTTATGCTGGCGGAGATTCTTTCGGAATCTTAGGCGGTGATATTAACGCTACAAAATTTGTTTCTTATAAATCAGTAAATGATGACTTCAAATTTTCTCAAGGAGTACAATGTCGTTTCTTTAATTCTTTAGCAGTAAGATCTTCTTACTTCTCTAGTACTAAAGACGGATCTCGTTGTATGGAAGTTAGATCTTTTGAAAAGAAAAGTGAAACAGATTTTACTAAAAAACAAACTCTAGTTGTTGCTAGTAATATTACAATGGTTAATGACAGTGAAAATATCAATGCTGACATTCAAGCAGGTTTAGTAAAAGAAGCTGTTTATGTAGCTGAAAATGCTTCTCTTGAAATGAAAAGAAGTGTAATCTCTGGATTCAACCCAGCTGTATTATTAGACAGCAAAACAGAAATCAATGATGCTAATCTTAAAAAAATCAAATTTGAGGAAATGTATTTCAACTTATGTAAAGGAAATATCTTTACTGAATACAATTCTAATAATGAAGATTTAGAGAGCTGGTATGGAAACAGTGTTTTCTTTAATGTTTACTCACAAAGTGACAACAAAGAAACATTCATTGATATCTCCAATCCTAAAAAACCAGATTTCAGATTACAATTAGGAAAAATCACAGCTTCAAGCGGTAATAGATAAATAGTTTCGATTTTTATTTCCCTCGCGTAAATTTTATTAATAAAGTCCCCAGGCATAATTTTTATGTATCGTTAAGGACCCCAAATAAAGATCAAGACATAATGGTATCTACGAAAAAGTATTTTTTATATATAATATTTTTGGTTTCGCCTATATCGTTAACATTATATGCACAGAATACAGCAGGAAAACCTATACAGGCTGCTGATTCTGAGTGCAGTTTAGTGTTACACAATGTAAACCAAAACAGTACTAATACTGCAACATTAAGCAGTAATTCAGACAAATTTAATCAGTTTATAGTAGGGATGTCCAACCCCAAGGACAGCCTTACTATAGTTGCTGAAACCCATACGGTATCTGACGATTGTAAAGAAGAAACATCACTTACAGCAACTTCAATTCTTGCAAAAGATATTATTGAAAACTATAAGTATGATTTCTCAGAAACATTCATTGATATTTTGTTTTTTGAGCGTATCGACCTAGCAAGAACACGCACTATATGATTCAAAAAACTACTTTATCTTTCTTTAAAGTTTTAATTTTATTTAGCATTTTGTTTTTTGCTAAAGGAAATTTGCATGCCCAAACTATTGTGCCTCAGCAATTAGATGGTTTGGAGAAATTGTGCGCGGGTAATTCTTTTAATGAATTTTACGCTACATTTAGCTATGTTAATTTTCCTGCTGGAACTACATTTACTGTAGAAATTTTAGATTCAGCGAATAATCCAACTGCTACTACATTATTACAGACCGTAGATTTATCGGCAACGCAGAAAACTATAAAATTTGCGGTTCCGATAAATCTTGTCGGTTCTGATACTTACGGTTTAAGAATTAAAAGTTCTCAAACATACGCAAGTCCTAGATTTAGAAATTCTCAAGGTGTTACTTCTTTTCCTGCTTATTTCAAAGATTACGAAAATATATTTTCAATAAACAACAAAGACACAAACGCAACAATTTGTGCAGGAGGAAGCATTACTTTATCGGTAGATAGCGGAACTTCTTCGCCAGTAAATTTCCCAAATCTTAAATACATCTGGTATAAAGACAATGTTGTTATTGCAGGACAAAGCGCTAAAACGTTAACAGTAAATGCTGCCGGAGATTATTATGCAACTATTGATTATGGATCATGTACAGATGCCAATTTTAGTTCTAACCATGTTACAGTTGGAAATTCATCTTCGAGTGGTGCTGTAACAATTAGTTCAAGTTTAGGAAATCCATTTTGTGCTAGTGGTACAGGAACTGTTTTAACAGCAACTTCTGGAAACAAATACCAATGGAAAAAAGATGGTGCAACTATTAATGGAGCAACAAACAGAACCTATTCTACAAACGAATCTGGTGTTTATACAGTAGATGTAGATTTTGGGGGATGTAGTGCTACAGGATCTATTAACCTTCAGAGTAACGGTTTTGATGCAAGTATAGATGTTCAAGACGGATATAAATTAAATGAAGGCGAAACATTAACCGTTAATGTTACAAGCGACGCTACAAGTCCAACTTTTGAGTGGTATTTAAACAATAATTTAATTTCTGGAGAAACAGGAAGTTCTTATACGCTTTCGGTAAAAGGGAATTATAAAGTAAAAATTTCTCAAGCTTCTGGATGTATCGCAACTAAAGAATTTTCATTTAGAATAAACGGAGAATCTGCCCCAGCAAGTGTTGTTCCGAATATTATTAAACTAAGCGGAATGAATCCATATTGGAACATTCCAGACGAATACAAGAATGCTACGACTAAGGTAATAATCATTAGTTCAAACGGAGATAAAGTACTAGATGTAGTAAATTATCAAGGTGACTGGCCTCAAAGCAATATCGATTTTAAAAATGTAAATCCCGTTTATTACTATGTCATTCAATCAGACACAGGAGAAAAAAAAGGATCAATAACTGTTATAAAATAATATGAAGAAAATCCTACTATTCATCACTTTATTTTACGGTTTTTCAAATGTACTCTATTCCCAGGACACTTCTGAGAATGGAGTTGTTTCGTTTTCATTACCTATTAGAAATTCGTTAAAATTTAATCGATATTTAATTAACCCAACATTCAGTTTTGTTCGCGAAACAAATCCGTATGTAAGTTTTTATAACAAAAGACAATGGGTACAATTTGATGATGCTCCTCAAACTTATTTAGCCAATTACTCAGGTCGTTTTAGAGAAAATGATGCTTTTGCAATAGGTTTATTTCAACAAAATTATGGGTTGATGACTGTTTTTGGAGGAGTTGTCAATTTTGCTCACAATATTGTTCTTCAAGAAGATAGTAATTTGACTTTTGGTTTAAACGTTGGTGCTTATCAAAGTGGTTTAAATAAAGGAAAAATTATATCTGATGATTCTGATATTCTAACTGGAGATTACCCATCAAACACTTTGATTACAGTTAATCCAGGTATTAACTACGGTACAGCATTTTTAGATTTCGGATTATCGATCAACAATTTAGTGTTATATAATTTCGGATCTGGAATGGTTAAAGAAGATCCAGAAAGAGCCATTCAACTACACGCAATGTATACGGGATATATTGACAGCTATGGTTTTTTTGATAGAAGTAGATTTTCTGGAATTGTTAAAACAGAGATTAAAAAAGACAAAACAGTTATTTCTGGTCTTGGAATGCTGACATTGCAACAAGGAATTTGGGCGCAGGCAGGATATAATACTTTATATGGAGTTTCAGCTGGACTTGGTGTTAATATTTCTCCAAGCATTGCTATAGAATATAACTACGAAAGAGGAATGGGCAATTTCTCTAATTTAGGAGGTTCACATGAATTTGCTATTGCCTACAAATTTAAAAATAGAAATTACTATTACGGAGATGATGATGAAGGATCTCTTATTGATCCAGCTAAACCTAAACCAGTTTTAGCTAAAAAAACGACAGCAGCTGCTCCAGTTAACAGAGAAAGTGCTGTTGAAAAACAAAAACTAGCAGCAGATGCAAAAGCAAAAGCCGATGCAGAAGCAAAACAAGCAAGACTTGCAGCAGCAGAAAAAGTTAAGGCAGATGCCGAAGCAGCAGCTAAAGCAAAATTAGAAGCAGACAATAAAGCTAAAGCAGATGCTGAAGCTATTAAAATAAAATTAGCAGCCGATGCTAAAGCCAAAGCAGATGCAGCGGCGGCAGCGAGAGCGCAAACTGCAACAGCAAATAGAGCCGTTGCTACAACACAAAAAACGCAAGCACAATTAGCTGCCGATAAAGCAAGAGCTGATGCTGAAGAACGCAGAATAAAACTTGCAGCAGACAACAAAGCAAGAGTAGATGCTGCGGCAGCTGCAAGAGCACAAGCAGCCGCAAATAAACCAGCTGCAACTGCACCAAAAACTCAAGCGCAATTAGCAGCAGATAAAGCTAAGGCAGATGCTGAAGCAATGAAATTAAAACTAGCTGCAGATGCAAAAGCAAAAGCCGATGCAGAGGCTGCAGCAAAAGCTGCAAAACCAGCTCCAGCTCCGCAAAAAACACCTGCGCAATTAGCAGCAGATAAAGCTAAGGCAGATGCTGAAGCAATGAAATTAAAATTAGCTGCAGATGCAAAAGCAAAAGCTGATGCAGAGGCTGCGGCAAAAGCAAAATCTGAAGCTGCAAAACCAGCGCCAGCACCACAAAAAACAGCAGCACAATTGGCAGCTGAAAAAGCTAGAGCAGATGCAGAAACTGCTTCGAAAGCAAGATTGGCGGCAGCAGAAAAAGCGAAAGCAGATGCAGAAACAGCAAGATTAAAATTAATTGCTGATAATAAAGCAAAAGCAGATGCAGCAGAAGCAAAACGTAAAGCAGATGCAAAAGCAAAAGCTGAAGCGGCAGACATGCAGTCTATTTTAGCTGCGGATGCAAAAGCAAAAGCAGATTCAGATGCTTTACAAGCAAGATTGGCGGCAGAAGCGAAAGCTAAAGCTGCGGCAGAAGCAAAAACTAAAACTTCTATAGATGCTGCAAACAAAGCTAAATTAGCTGCAGACGCAAAAGCAAAAGCTGCTGAAGAAGCTGCACAAAAAGAAAGATTAGCAGCGGAAGCAAAAGCAAAAGCGGATGAAGAAGCAAGACAAGCACTTATTGCTGCTGAGGCAAAAGCAAAAGCAGATGCGGAGGCATTGAAAATAAAACAAGCTGAAGAAGCACGCCAAAAACAGTTAGATGCTGAAGCAAAAGCTAAGGCAGATGCAGAAGCGCTTCAAGCCAAATTGGTTGCAGATGCAAAAGCAAAAGCAGATGCTGAAACTAAGGCAAAACTTGCTTCAGAAGCAAAAGCTAAAGCAGACGCAGAAGCTCAACAAGCAAAACTAGCTGCAGATGCAAAAGCGAAAGCAGATGCTGAGGCAAAAAGATTAAAAGATGAAGAAGATGCTCGTTTAGTTAAGTTAGCTGCAGATGCAAAAGCAAAAGCAGACATGGAAGCTTTACAAGCTAAATTGATAGCTGATGCAAGGGTTAAAGCTGACGCCGAAGCTACTGCAAAAGCAAAAGCAGATGCTGAAGCGAAAAAATTACAAGAGGCTGAAGAAGCTCGTCAAGCGAAATTAGCTGCGGATGCAAAAGCAAAAGCTGATGCAGAGGCACTTCAAGCGAAATTAGCGGCAGATGCAAAAGTAAAAGCGGACGCAGAAGCATTAAAAGTAAAACAAGCTGCTGATGAAAAAGCTAGATTAGCTGAAGAAGCGCACCAGGCTAAATTGGCTGCGGATGCAAAAGCGAAAGCAGATGCTGAAGCTCTTCAAGCGAAATTGGCTGCAGATGCAAAAGCTAAAGTGGATGCAGAAGCATTGAAAGCAAAACAAGCGGCGGATGAAAAAGCAAGAGTAGTAGAAGAAGCTCGTCAAGCGAAATTGGCTGCGGATGCAAAAGCAAAAGCAGATGCAGAAGCATTACAAGCGAAACTGGCTGAGGATGCAAAAGCGAAAGCAGAGATGGCGGCATTACAAGCTAAATTATTAGCAGATGCAAAAGTAAAAGCCGATGCTGAAGCTACTGCAAAAGCAAAAGCAGATTCTGAAGCGAAAAAATTAAAAGATGAAGAAGATGCTCGTCAAGCTAAGTTAGCTGCAGATGCAAAAGCGATAGCAGATGCAGAAGCATTAAAAGTAAAACAAGCAACAGAAGAAGCTCGTAAAGCTAAACTAGCTGCAGATGCAAAAGCAAAAGCCGACGCTGAAGCAGAAAAAGCAAGATTAGCAGAAGAAGCTCGTCTATCGAAATTAGCTGCAGATGCAAAAGTGAAAGCAGATGCAGATGCACAAAAAGCGAGATTAGCGGCAGAAGCAAAAGCAAAAGCAGATGCTGACGCATTGAAATTACAACAAGCTGCAGAAGAAAAAGCAAGATTGGCAGCTGAAGCTAAAGCAAAAGCCGATGCAGAAGCTATGAAATTACAGCAAGCAGCGGAAGAAAAAGCAAGACAAGAAGAAGAAGCTCGTCAGATAAAATTAGCTGCAGATGCTAAAGCTAAAGCTGATGCTGAAGCAGAAAGAGCAAGGCTAGCTGCAGAAGCAGCAAATAAAGATGCAACTGCAAAAGCAATTGACGAATTAACTGCTTCTATTTCGAATACAAGTAAAATGCAAAATGAGTTATTAGCACAATTCACAGCGACTGTGGCTAATAAACAAAAAGACTTAAATGATTTAAAAGAAGAAAATGATTTAAGTGAAAAAGGAATTTATAGAGAGCCTAAACCATTCAAAAGTGTAGCGGCAGAAAATAGTCAAATTGAATCATTGAAAGTACAGATTGCAGATGCAAATACTAGTATGAAAAATGAAATCGCGAAATTGACTAATCTGTACAATGAAAGGCTTAAAAAATTCCCTAAAAACGATCCGTTGAATAAAGCTTATCTAGATAAGATAAATGAATTGAAAGCGGCTCAGTTGAGAATGGAAAAAGAAGGAGCAGCGTTAATAGCAGATTTAGAGCGTATCAAAACTGAAACTGAAATTGAGCGTAAACGTAGAATTAAACGTGCAGCTTATGAGAATGATCAAGGAAGATATGCACAAGATGTGGCGGCTCTTAAACGTATAAAAGAGACAACAAAATTGAGTAATACACCATTGACTGCAAATGATTTTGATTTTGGTGAAGAGCAGTCGAACATGCAGATTATTAAAAATATTAAGAATTCTGATAGTGGCTATTATTTAATTATCGCAGTTCATAACAGTGTTCAAAAACGTGATGAGTTTTTAACTAAAGCTGTAGCTGCAGGACGCACAGATGTTAATTTCTTTTACAATGTAACAACTAGTAAATATTATATCTACTACGAGAAGTTTGATGGTTTGCAAGAGGCAACAAAAGCATTGGAGGCAAAAGGGAACAAACCTTATAACGGAAGAATGGCCATTGTAAAAGTGGAGAATTAATAGAGAAAATATAGTGTCTCTCTTAAATTTTGAGAGAGACTTTGAAATAAATGTTATCCAAAATAAATAGGCTTATTTGCTAATGCCCCTTAGTGATAAGACAGAAGTAACAAAAAATGATTATGAAAAAACCTACTACATTAAGAACGCTGATTTTTGCTTTAGCTTTGCTATTCAATTTTGTCTCCCACGCGCAAAATGGAATTGCATTTAATTCAAATTTTGCTTCAAGTTCAAATGGGAATTTATTCTTAAACTCAACGAATCCGATTGAGAAGCAGTTTACTTTAAATGCTAGTGAAAAAGTATCAAAAAACGCAAAGGTTGCAGCATTAACTAATCCAGTAATTCCTTATGCAGAATTACCTTATGCAGGTCAAGTAACAAAATGTCCTAATGATGGTAAATTACTTCCAAAATTATTTTTGTGTGGTGGAAATGATTCTCGTCTAATTGACACAAAAATAACAGATGCACAATCAATTATTTGGGAAAGATTTGTTTCTGGAGGGAGTTGTATTACAGTTTCAAATAGTGATTGTGCTAATGAAACTGCTGCATCAACTTGTTGGAATCAGGTAGGAACGGGACCAGAATATTTGGCAAGTTCAGCGGGACAATTTCGTGTAAGAATTATTGATAATGCAGGAAACCCTTATATTTTCTACTTTAATGTTTATCAAAATACATTAATACCAACAGCGACTACAAGAAGTAATATCATTAGAAATGCAGCTGGTTCATGTATTGTTAATGGAAAAATTACGGTTGGTGGTTTTGGAAGTGGTTACGAATATAGTTTTACAACAACAGGTACTTCTGGATCTTGGCAAGACAGCAATATTTTTACGACTGCTACACCGGGAAATTATACTGCTTTTATTAGAATAAAAGGTGTTGTAGGATCTTGTGAATTTAAAGTCATAAACCTAAACATTTCAAATGTAACTTTCAGTACAACGACTTCTATTGTTTCGCCAAAATGTAATGCTGGGCAAGGAAGTATAATGGTCACTACTAATGATGTTAAATTAGATTATACCTATAACCTTTACAATAGTTCTAATGTAAGAATTGCTACATCTGGTTGGATAGATAATCCAAATTATACTTTTACAAATTTAAATCCAGGTACTTATAGAACAGAAACAATTGTATCAGGACCTCCTCCTCCAGCTTGCCAGGTATCTGATATTCAGACTCCTGTAGTTATTGCAGCGGCTCCGAGCGCATTGACATCAAGTGTAAACATAACTAAAACATTAACGGCTTGTGACACGGGTACAATTACGGTAACGAGAGCTGGCGGAACAACACCATATAAATATTATGTAAATATAGATGGAGCAGGTTTTAATGAAGTTCCAACATATTCTATTACAACATCAAAATCTGGAACATACGTTATTCGAGTAGTAGATGTTAACGGTTGTGCTGCTACTGACAAAACAATAGTTGTTCCGGTAGTAGACAAACCAGTATATACAGTTACTAAAACGGATGGAGATTGTATTAGTGAACTTGGAAAAATAACGATTAATGTATCGGATACTAAAAATTATACTTTAAGTTATAATCTTACTCCGATTAACCCAGCAAATACATACGTAGCAGGTACCGTTACAGGGACTACTACAAGTTTTGTTTATAATAATTTGGCGGCAGGAATTTATAAATTAAAGGTTAAATATGTTAAAGGAGGAAATACTTGTATTGATCCTGAACAAATAATTACAATTGGTGCATCAAATGTCTTAACAGCATCTGCGGGTGTTGCTGAATTGTCTGGCTGCGGTCCTGCAGGAAAAGAAGTTCAGGGTAAGGTTAGAATTGCAAATGCTCAAGGAGGTGTTCCTTTTGCGGGAGCAAATCCTTATTTGTATAGTTTTGATGACAGAGCAACTTGGATAACATCTAATGAGGCTTATGTAGATCCTCGCGGACCAAGTTTGCCATACACATTTTATGTTAAAGACGCACTGGGATGTGAATATAAAATGACTGGTATCATCATGGACTTTAGACCAGATCCGCCAACAATTAGTGTTAAAGATCCTGTTTTTAATTGCGACGGATCAGCAACTAGTACCGTAACTGTAACAAATAGTGGAAGTGGAAATCCTAAGTTTAGTTATGATTATTATATGGATGGTGTTCTTAATCCAAATACTGCGCAACCAAACGTATTTTTGAATGTAACTCAGGGAGATCATACTATTACGGTTAATTATAATGTACTAAGTGTTTCAACTTATAGTAACTTATTAATTGAAGATTTTGGAATTGGTGGATTTACTACTACTCCCGGAATTAACCCTGCATATTGTTTTGAAGATGAAACAACTCCTCACCCTGTAGGATATACTTGTGGAAATTTCAACGATTACCAGATTAATGACGGCAAGTATGCTGTGGCAAGTAAAATCACAACTACTTTTGGGGGTTCTTGGCTTGTAGCTAAAGATCATACTACTCCAACAAATGCAAATGGAAGATTTTTGGTTGTAAACGTTGGAGGAACTGCTGGTATTGGAGGAATTTTATATAGTAAACCAATTAAAGATGTTATTCCGAATCAGCCTGTAATTATATCATTATGGGCGGAAAACTTGATTAAAAAAGCAAATAGCGGATTGCATGATCCAAAATTAACAATAGAATTAGTTAATAACTTGAATGGGGTTGGTGGTACAGAAACTATTGTAGCAACAAGTGACCCATCTCCAGGACACACTAATCCATGGCAGGTACCAAAATCTGAAAAATGGGAATATAAAGAATTACAATTGAATCCAGGTGCTTACAACAATTTAAGTTTTGTTGTAAGATCATATAGTAATGAGTTTAATGGAAATGACGTTCTTTTGGATGATTTTTGGGTAAGACAAATTCCAAAATCATGTAATACAGTTGTTGATTTTCCTGTTTATGTTGATGGAAGTAAAGCTTTCTCAGCAGGTATTACTGGATTTAAAAATATTCAATGTAGTGGTGAACAAAATGGAGAAATTACTTTATCTGCCAAAAATTTTGATCCTGCTAAAGGATTTCAATATTTAATTGCTGGCGACCCAGCAGGTTGGAGAACTTATATTCCTGTTCCAGCTGCTTCTAGTGGTAGTTTAACTTTAACAAACCTAAAAGCAGGTATTTATAACATTCAGATTCGATACGATAATTCTGCTAAGAGTTGTACTTTCCCATTAGCTCAGGAAATTAAGATGCCAAAACCGTTAGAGGTTAAAGCTTGGGTAGAACAAGTTGCTACATGTGATCTTGGTGCCACAATAAAAGCAGAAGCAAGTGAAGGAACTCCAGGTTACGAATATGAATTAAGAGAAACAGACGGTGTAACGGTTGTTAAACCTTTTCAGTCATCTGGAGAATTTTTTGATATCAAAAAAGTTGGAAACTATAAAATTATAGCAAGAGATTTGAATTCGTGTGAAACTGCAGTTATGGCATCTGTAGATGTTGTTGCAGCAGTTCCTCCACAAATTGGGTTCGATACTTCAAATTTATGTTTCAACAACACGGCTCAAATAATAGTGAGAGTAAATGGCGGAGTTAAAGATTATACTTATACAGTACAATTTAATGGCGGAGCTGTAAGTAGTCCTAGTGCGACTTTTACCGGTCCTACTTTTACCTATATTGCTGATGCTCCTGGTAGCTACACTTTCAGAGTTAAAGATAGTTATGGTTGTGAGTCAGATCCTAAAACTCAAATTATAAACGAGAAATTAACAGTTGAGGTTCCTGTTACAAAAGGTTTAACTTGTGATACAGCTCCAAATAATAGAGCAATAATTACAGGAACAATTTCTGGAGGTAAAGGTCCTTTTGTTGTAACAATAGCTTCAGGAAATACTACAGGAACTTTAGTACAGCCTACTGCAACAGGAAATACTTTTACTTATACAACTGCAGTAGCGGGTGATTATACTTTTAGAGTTACTGATTCAGGTAACTGTACTGTTACTAGTGTTATAGCTAAAGTTGCACCATTAAATGCTATTGTTTTAAAATCTGACAATAAAAATCCAAAATGTTTTGGTGCATCAAATGGAAGTGTAGAGTTATTGCCAGCTGGAGGTGCAGGAGGATTTACTTACAGCAGAGATAATATTACATATAATGATCAGGCTGTCATTACTGGATTGGCTGCTGGAAGTTATACTTTTTATGTAAAAGATGCTAATAAGTGTACACAAAGCATAAATGTAACTTTAACAAATCCAGCTGCAGTTGTGGCTTCTGCTAATTTCCAAGCAAATACAACATGTAGTTCTACTACTATTGTAACTATTACTGGAGGTGGCGGAACAGGAGTATATTCCTATAGTTTTAATGGAAGTACCACTTATACTGGAACAAATACTTTAACAGTAAACCTTACTTCATCAGCTCAGGATATTATATATTCTGTGAAAGATTCAAATGACTGTATAGATACAAAAACAATAAAAGTTCCTGCATATAATCCGCCAACAGGAATAACTTTTAGTACTCCAGCTGCAATTACATGTGAGACTGGTAAAACAACAACAAGTGTAACTTTAACTCCAACAGCTGGAGGAATTGCACCATTTACTTACTTAATGACTTCTGGAACTGGATCGGGAGCTTCTAATACTACTGGAGTTTTCTCTGGATTAACTGCAGGAGCTTATTCTTTCCAAATTACAGATGCAAATGGTTGTAAAACAACAGGCGGTATTACTATTGACGGTGCACCGACTATTGCGGTATCAGGTAAAAAGACAGATGTTAAGTGTGTTGGCCAAACAAGCGGTACGGCAACTTTTACTGTAACAGGTGCAAGTTCAGTTGGTAATTTTACTTATGTATTAACTCCAACTTTTGGTACAGTTACACAAGTAAACGATGAAGTTAAAGTTACAGGTTTAGCTGCAGGGTCATATAAATTACAAGTAAGAGATAAGTCAACAAACTGTCTTTCTAATGAAGCATCAGTTACGATTAGTCCAGCAACGGCAATTTCTATCACAGGTGCAACAGCATCTAATGTAAACTGTGGTAATTCGATTTCAAATATTGTGGTTACTGCTACTGGCGGTGTACCGAATTATAAATATGCTTATGTAGTGAGAAATGCAACGATGCCAGCCGCTTCTGCTTTCTCAGATACAAATACAACTATTAATACAGGAGCAACACAATCTAATTTATTTTGGGATGTGTATGTAATGGATCAAAATGATTGTACTGCAGGGCCATTTAATTTAGATATTCAGAGAGAGGCTTCTCCATCTGTAAAATCTCCGGCTCCGGCGACATTCTGTTTCAAAGCGCCTTCAACAACGTCAATAAATCTTAGCACTTTCTTTAACCTGGGAACAGGGACTCATACATATACTGTAAATGGATTGTCAGTGAGTACTCCAACAGCTTATAATATTACTGCAAGCGGTACTTATACAATTATTGCAAAAGATGCTAATAGCTGTACAGCAACAGCAACTTATACGATTAATCCAGAATTGACTATTTTGGCTACAAGAGTAAAAGATTTAACTTGTATTGAAAATGCAGAAATTACTTTTACAGCAAATGGAGGTTCAAATGTATACTCTACATATGAAGTACAATTTAATGGTGCAGGAGCTTGGACAACGGTAACATCTCCATTTACTACAGCAAATTCGGGTGATTATCAATTTAGAGTAACAGATAATGCAAATTGTCAAGCTTTATCAAATGTTATTACAATTACGCCAAAAACAATTCCTTCATTTTCTCATAATGAAAAACAGCCAACTTGTATTGGTGCTGCTGATGGAGTAATTAATATTACTAACCCAACAGGATTAGCACCTTTTACGTATTCAATTACAAGAGGAGCTACAACAGTTTCAACTACTGCTACTGCTAATAATTTAATTGCGGGAGTTTATACTGCTCTTTTAACAGATGCTAAAGGATGTACTTTCTCAACTTCAATTACATTGAGTGATCCATCGGTATTAAATGCTACGGTACAATCTACACCTTTAGCTTGTAATACAGATAACACAACAAAACAAGCTACCATTACTGTGACTTCTCCATCTGGAGGAACTGGTACAGGTTATGAATATAGTTTTAATGGTGGAGCTTTTGCTGCTACAAACACTTACAGTACTAGTGCATCAGGTACAATTACTGTAGTAATGAGAGACAGTAATAAGTGTACACAAAGTTTAACGTCACAAACTTTTACTGCATTAAACGCTCCAACAATTACTGGTGTAAATGGTTCTCTTATTACTTGTAAAACTGGAGAATCTACAAGTAATGTAGATGTAACAGTAACTAACGGGGTAGGAACTTTGGCATATGTAATTGTTTCGGGTCCAACAATTAATACTACTGGAGCAACAGACGGAAAATTCACAGGATTAGCAAATGGTAATTATGTTTTCAAAGTTACAGACGCAAACGGCTGTAACGATGTAGAATCTTACACTGTTAAGCCATTAGTTAGTATTGCAGCTACATTGGCATCACAAAATAATGTCGCTTGTAATGCAGGAAGTACTGGTTCAGCATCTATCACTGTTTCTGCCTATACAGGAACTTATACTGCGGTATTAACTTCAGGAACAGGAACAGTAAATATAACTGGAAGCACTGTAGATGTAACAAATCTAGTACAAGGATCATATACTTTAAGAGTGACAGATAATGTTACGGATTGTTTTAAAGATGTAAACTTTACTATTACTCAGCCAGCGGTTGTAACATTAACATTAGCATCAAATAAAAATGCTAATTGTGGTCAGCCTTTATCAAAAGTTTCGGTTACTGCAGGAGGAGGAAAAGCACCGTACAGCTACGCTTTCAGAAATACAACTGGAAATCCAGCTGCAGGTGATTATGTTTTAAATGCAAATTCAGCAGATTTAAATCCAGCAACTACAACTTGGTATGCTTGGGTAAAAGATGCTAATGGTTGTGAGCAATCATTGACAATTACTATTGCTAAGGATCCAGATGCAGTAATAAATATGCCTGCTCAACAATGTTTTGCAGCACCATTTGTAATTACACTATCTGGAGCAGGAAAAGCACCATTAGAATATACTGTTAATGGTTCAACATTGACGGGAACAACATATTCTGTTACGGCATCGGGAACTTATATCGTAGGAGTTAAAGACGCGAATGGTTGTACAGATTTTAAAAATTATGTGGTAGAAAAACAGATATTTGCTAATGCAGTTCCAGGTAAAGACCTTACATGTTCTACACCTACTGCAGCTTCTATTACAGTAAATATTACAAACGGAACAGCTCCTTACAGCTACCAAATTTATAATGGAACAGTGGCTGTTGGAAGTCCTGTAACAGGTATTTTAACAAATAGTTTTACAGAGACATTTACATCACCAGGAAACTATAGTTTCGAAGTAACAGACAGCAAAGGATGTCCTGTAAAAACAAATGCATTGCCTGTCACGCCAACCGGTACTATAGTTGCAAATGAAATTCTTACTCTTGCAAATTGTAATGGTAGTAGCGATGGTTCTGTAACATTTAATGGTTCAGGAGGAAAAGCACCTTATAAATATAGTTTAAACGGTAGCCCCTTAGATTTTGGAAATACATTCGGAGGCTTAGCAGCTGGAACATATAATTATATTGTAGAGGACGCTAGAGGATGTCGTGATACGGGAACTATAACTATTGGACAACCTAATGCAATAGTTCCAACATTTAAAGTAAACGATATAAAATGTAATAGTAATATTCCTGGAAGTATAGAAATTACTTCTGTAGTTGATGGTGTTGCCCCTTTTATATATACTTTATACGATAAAACTAACACTGCAATCCATACTAGTGCACCAATATCTGCAAGAACATATGTTTTCCCAAATAATTTAGCATTTGGTGATTACTCTGTAACAATAGTGGATAAAAATGGATGTGAAGTTAAAAGTGGTAAATTAAGAATCTCAACAGTTCCTTACCTTAAATTTGCACCTCCATCTATAACTGGTACTTGTTTGGCTGGAGCTACAGTAAATTTATTTTTGGATACTACTTTCCCAAGTGCACCGAATTATAAATATTCTATTTATGGTGATCCGTCTACAGTTTCTCCGGCAACTGCAGCTACGACTTATCAGTTTACTGGGTTAAAATTTGGACAAACTTATTTCTTCCAAGTTGAAGATAATAACGGATGTTTCTCTATTGTTGAAGTACCAATAGCACCATTATCATTAATTCAATTTAATACTGTTACTACAACAGATGTTTCTTGTAAAACAACGCCGAGTGTTCCAAATGGTTCTGTAAGTTTTACAATATCAAACTATGATTCTTCAGTAGGACAATTACAGGTAGAGGTTTTAGATCAATTAACTAATTTACAGCTTTCGCCTAGGGTATTTAGAGATTATAATGTTACATCAATAACTACCGTAAGTGATTTATTTACAGGTTTACCTGCTGGTTCATATACTTTACGAGCTTTAGAATTAGATGGAACTCAATGTTCGAATGCAACAACATTTGAAATTTCACAACCGACACAACCAGTAAGCGTTAGTGTTGTAAGTCAAACTAATGACAATTGTAATACTGATGCTCGTGTTACTGTAAAAGGAACTGGAGGAACAGGACCTTACCAATATACATTTGTAGCTGACGGTGCTGCAGAACCAACTGCCGGATATTCTTCAACAAATCCATTGACTCTTAATTACGAATTGGATGACGAGTGGGATATTTGGGTAAAAGATGCAAAAGGTTGTACTGCTAAAGTTGATGTAACAATATTAAAAGATGCACCTCCAGCGACACAAGTTGGACCAGCGGTTCCTTGTTTTACTGGTGCTCCATTTACAGTAGATTTAAGTCAATATTTTACTTCTACAGTTGGTACTCCAATTTATACATTAGACGGATTAGACCAAGCTACTTCAATAGCTACTATCACAGCAGCTAGAACCTATGTTATTGGTGTAAGAGATGGTAACGGTTGTATTGCAACTGCTCCTTATATTGTTAGAGATATATTGACTCTTGGTGTAACTGCTAAAAAAGAATTAGACTGTAAATCACCTGCACCAAATGCAAGTATAACAGTTAAAGCTGAGGGCGGAATTATTACAACTCCTTCTAGTTATACATATACAATCACGGCAGGAACAACAATTAATACTACTGGTGCAACAACTGGTATATTTACTAATTTAGATGCAGGAAATTATACTTTCCAAGTTAGTGATGGAACTTGTACAGCAACTACAACAGTAACAATTGATGCTTTAATTCCGATTGTTCCAACTAGAATAGTTGGTACACCTTTATGTGTTGGCGATGCTGCAAAAGTAGAAATTAACGCTATTGGCGGAACGGGTATTTACACTTACGGAAAAGGTGCTGCTCCGACATTGACTACACAGACAAATAATATTTTCAGTCAGACTGCTGCTGAAGGAACTGTAACGTATTATGTTAAAGATAGTAACGATTGTGTTGAAACAATCGATGTTACGGTAACTAATCCAACACCTTTGGTAATCACAAATATTGACAGAGTACAAATGTTATGTGGTGGCGGAAATCTTCCTACAGATGCAACTATTACTGTTACTGCGACTGGTGGAGCAGGTGGATTTGAATATAGTTTTGATAATGGAGCTCATTATTCAGGTAATAATGTTTTCACAACAACAAATGCGGGTACTTATAATGTAATAGTAAAAGATGCTAACGGTTGTACAACTGTTATGCAACCAGCAGTAATTGATGCATTAGACCCTCCAGTTATTACAGGCTTTAATAAGTCTCAAATGACTTGTCCAGCATTAGTAAGTGATGTAACAATTAATACTACAAATGGTATTGGTACATTAACATTTGACATTGTATCTGGTCCAGTTACAACCAACACTACAGGAGACGCAACCGGCACTTATACAGGATTGCCTGCTGGAGATTATGTATTTAGAGTTACTGATGGTAATAACTGTACAGATGAAGAATTATTTACTGTTCCTGCATTGCCAACATTACAAATGCAACCACAAGTGGTTAGCAATGTAAATTGTATGGGCGGATCAAATGCAAGTGCAACATTTACTGGAACTGATTTTACAGCTTCTGGAGCATTTTCTTATTCTGTAGTTACAACCCCAGCCGCTTTACCTTTTACACCTAGTAAAACAGGAAATGTAGTTACTTTATCAAATCTTGTAAAAGGAAATTACGAAGTAACATTTACAGATAATACAACAAATTGTACAGTAACTAAATCGGTAGATATTACAGAGCCAGCATTGGCTTTATCAATAACTGCTGTAGCAAGTAATGTACATTGTAACGATCCAGTTTCTCAGATTACAATGACACCTGCTGGAGGTACATCACCTTATACGTATTCAATTGTACAAAGTGGTGCAGGAGCAGGAACGTATTCTACAGGAACGACTATCGACACTACAACATTAACTAATGGTGTGGTAAGTGCAAATGGTTTAGGAATGACATGGTTAGTTGATGTTCACATTTTAGATGCAAATAATTGTACTGCCATGACGACGGTAACCATTACTAAAGATGATTTACCAACGGTTACAACACCAACTTTGGCAAGTAATCAATGTACAGCTAATGGAAACTATACTTTTACCGCTACAGGTACTGGTGTAGCACCATTAAGTTTTAGTATTAATGGTACAGATTATTTTGTAAGCACTGGAACAACTTATACTTTTACAGTACCAGCTCCTACAACGGCTTCACAAGCTTATACAGTTTATATTAAAGATGTAAATGGATGTACTGCAACTAGTACAACTTCAACAACTGTTTATAAACCTTTAATTTTCAGTGTAGTTCAAGATAAAGATATTACTTGTGTTCCTCTTCCTACAACTACTGGTGCTCAATTTACCTTGACCGCTGCAGATGGAAATCCAGCTTACACTTATGAAGTAAATATTAATAATGGAGGATTTAACACAATTACATCTCCGTATACAACTAATGTTACTGGAACTTATGTATTTAGAGTTACAGATAGTAATTCTTGTCAAGTTACAAGCGATGAAATTATTATAAATGCTCCTGTTAATCCTGCATTTACAACAGTTAAGGCTGATGTGAAATGTAATGGAGGCAGCACAGGAACAATTACAGTAACTCCTTCTGGAGGTGTTGGTCCTTATACTTTCGCTTTAAGCGGAGGAATAACTCCAAATAATTCTGGAGATACTACAGGATTATATACAGGTTTAGCAGCGGGTTCTTACACCATTGTAGTTACAGATCATTATGGATGTACATCAGGAGTTACTCCTGCAATTGTGATAAACGAACCAACGCTATTAGCGGCTACGGCTTCTTTCCCTGCAAACACTACATGTGATGTTGCTACTGTAATTACAGTTGTTGGAAATGGTGGTACACCAAATACAGCAAGTACACCACCTTACCAATATAGTTTTGATAATGGGGTAACATACGATTCATCAGATAAGCTTACAATTAATAATAATGGATCTGTTCAAACAATTTGGTATTCTGTTAAAGATGCAAATGGTTGTACAACAGCACCTCAATCAATTATAGTTAATCCATTAAATAAACCAGATAAGTTAGATTTCAATGCTACATTAATAACTTGTAAACTGGGTGAAAATGTTAGTACAGTTGATGTAAAAGCAACTAACGGTGTTGGTGCTTTAGAATTTAGAATTGTTGCGACTAACACAGCAACTTCGCCAACATTATTTGGTCCAATTACAACAACTGGTTCAGCAGTTGCTGCAAGTTTCCCAGGCTTACTTCCAGGAGAATACACTTTTGAAGTTAAAGATTTCAATGGTTGTACATATCAAGATGTTTATACAGTAAAAGAACTTGTAAATATTACTGTAGAAGGAAATCTAGATGCAGGAGTTGCTTGTAAAGGCGAAGCAAATGGAAAAGTAACATTTAAAGTTTCTAATTTCAATACAGGATTTACACATACGATTACAGGAGTTAATGCTCCAGGTATCGTAACACCAGTTGGAACAGATACTTTTGTATTGACAAATTTAGCGGTAGGTCCATATACAATTAATGTGACAGATAATGTTACAAATTGTGTGGCTTCAATTACAGTAAATGTAACTGAGCCAGAAACTTTAGGAGTAAACTATGCGACTCTTAAAAATGCAAACTGTACAGATGGAGCTAAAATTAAAGCAACAGCTTTTGATGGTACTCCAGGATATACATATGCTTTCGTTAAAACTGGTGATCCAGTAGTTTATGATGTAGCCGATACAGCAGTTCTAGACAAAGCATTTACATGGGTATTGTGGGCGAAAGATTCACATGATTGTGAAACTTCTACTCCAGTAACTATTATTACAGACCCAATGCCAGTTATTACAGCGGTAACACCAACACATTGTCCTACTGCAACTGGTTATGAAATTACTGTAACAGCTTCTGGATTTACTTCAGATTTAGAATATAGTATAGACAAAAACACTTGGCAGCTAAACAATAATATATTAGTAGTTACTTCACCAGGCGATTACAAAGTATACGTTAGAGATGCAAATCTATGTGTAGTAGAAGCTCCAGTAACTATTTTAACGCCTTTACAATTAAAGTATGAATTGACAACAGCTCCAATCTGTAATGGAAACCAAGGAGTAGTAACATTATTACCTTCTGGAGGTACAGTAACACCAAGCTATGAATTTAGCCAAGATGGTATTACGTTTGGTCCATCTGCAGTATTTAGTAATTTAACTCCAGGTAGCTACATTTTTACAGTTAGAGATACTGGAACAGGATGTACAAAAACTGTTGATGTTGTTATTGAAACACCTAATACAGCAATTGACTTTACTTTAACTCAAAGTCAAGTAATTTGTAATGGAGGAAGTACTGGATCAATTACTGTGAAATTAGCAGCTTCAACTGCAACAGTAAATAACAATCCAGTTTATACTTATTCAATCAATCCTGCTCCAACTGGAATGGTATTAGTTGGAAATGTATTTACAAATCTTCCTCAAGGTTTTTATACTGTTACAGTAACTTCAGGTAAAGGATGTCCAGTTGATCAAACTATTACAGTAACAGAGCCGCCAATTATTACGGTACCAGCTCCTGTTGTTGCTGAATACGGATGTACATCTGGTAACAAAGAAAATAATGCAACAATTACAATCAATACGCCAACAGGTGGTTCAGGAAACTATACGGTTTATGAATTCTTCAGAAATGGAAATCCAGTGGCGGTTCAAAGAGGAGATAATCCTGTTTTCATTGAAGCAGATTTACTAGGAGGAAACTATGTAATTAATGTATACGATGACAAAGGATGTGTAGGAACTGCTACAGCAACTATCAATCCATTTATCGCTATTGATTTTGCTAATCCTGCATTAACAATTACTAGACCGATTACGTGTCTTAATAATGAAGATATCCAGGTTAATGTAACCTTTACAGGTGGTCCAGCGGTTCCTCTTCAGTATACAATAGTGGCTACAGCAAGCAATGCGACGCCATATCCTTCTGTAACAAATGCAAACGGACAGTTTACTAATTTAACGGTTGGAACTTATACAATTACAGTAACAAACCCTGTTACTGGATGTATATTGAAAACAATTCATTATGTTGACGAACCAAATACATTTGATATTATAGCAGAAAACATTAAAAATGTTACTTGTTTCGGAACGGCAACAGGAAGTGTTGATTTAACTTTCGTTGATAATAAAGTTGACCCAACTGACGATGCAGGAATTTTTGATTATACAATTACAGGACCAGTTAACCTTAACGGAAGATCTACAGGTACAGTAATTAATATTCCAAATTTACCTGAAGGTATTTATCATGTAAGTGCTACTTTGGTTGCAACACCAACTTGTCAAGTAGAAACAGACTTTTTGATTGCTCAACCAGCATCTCAATTACAAATAGCTGAAACTCATACGCCGATTACTTGTGATCCAGGAAATGACGGAACAATCACGGTATCTGCAACTGGCGGATGGTCAGCTGCGTACGAATATGAATTGGTAGGTCCAGTAAATGTGGCGTATTCAGATCAATATTATTTTGAAAACTTAACTGCTGGAGTTTATACAGTAAATGTTAGAGATTTTAATAATTGTGTGCAAACTGCTACTGTAACGTTAAAAAATCCAGATCCGATCTTGGTTACAGCAAATGCAACAGTAGGTGTTTTAACATGTAATGGAGATAATAGTGGAGAAATTACAGTTAACCTTCCAACAGGAGGCCAAGAAAGTAATTATTCATACATATTGAATTTCTTAACTAGTGACCCGCTAATTTCAACTGAGCCTCAAACTAGTCCGGTATTCTCAGGTTTACCTGCAGGAAGATATTCAGTAACAGTAATTGATGGTATTAATTGCGTTTCTCAACCTTCTGCAGAAATTGAGATAACAGAGCCATCAAAAGTTGAATCTTTATTAGTTCTAGAAACTGGTGTAACTTGTAAAACAGATGCGACTTTAACATTAAGTGCGCAAGGTGGAGCTGGTGGACCATATGAATATAGTACTGATCAAGCATTTACAACCGTTGCAGGTTCTTTTGCTACATCAATTACATTCTCAGTAGCATTAGGAGATCATCAGTATTATGTTAGAGATTCTAAAGGATGTGTAGGAAACATTTCAAACAACGTTACAATAAATCCATTAATGCCATTAGATCTAGAATTAGATTTAACTAATGCAGAAGTTTATTGTAAAGGAAGTGCAACTGCAGTTATAGACGCAACCGCTACTGGTGGTTTAGGAAACTATTCATATACTTTATTGAGCGATACTGGAGCTATTGTTAGACCAGCACAATCAGAAGGATATTTTGATTTACTTCCTAAAGGAGTTTATGTAGTTCGCGTTGATAGTGGAGATTGCCAATACGATTCAGCTACAATCACAATAGACGAACCAAGTACAGAATTATCTGCAATACCAACAGTAACAGATGCAACATGTTTTGGTGCAAATGATGGTAAAATTGCTATTGCAGCAAGTGGAGGAACAGGAATAATCAAATATGCAATTTCTCCAAACTTAGGTCAGTTTGATGATAAATCTGTTTTTGATCGTTTATCACCAGGAACTTATACAATCATTGTTCAAGATGAAAATTCATGTTTCATTATAATAGAGCGTGAGATCAAAGAACCAAATGTTTTAGAAGGTAAAATAGTTGGGCCGATCTTACAAGAAATTTGTGATGGAGATAAGGATGGAGCATTTACAATAGAAGTTTCTGGAGGAAGACCACCTTACAGCATTAGTCTTGATAACGAGAACGGTACTTATGTTCCATTAAATAATGGTACAAGACATGATTTTACTGGTCTTAAAGGAGGTATACATAACGTTTATGTTAAAGACGCTAGTTGTACAACAATGGTTGAGGTAATCATGGATAAAGCCGTTATTCTTAATCCAACTGCTGAGGTAACGTATGACTGTATTAATAATGCTCAAGCCAATATGGTTGTAGTAACGATTGATGCTTCTAACACAAACTCTGCAGATGTAGATTATGCTCTTGACAATGGTACATTCCAACCAAGTAACATCTTTACAAATGTGGCTGCCGGATCTCACTTTATAACTACTAGACATACTAACGGTTGTACAAAAGAAACTGTACCATTTACAATTAATGCTGTTGCAGAAGTTGGTTTAGTAGATGTAACAGATGCAAGTAAGAATATCAACGTTCTTGAAGTGAAAGCTTCTGGAGGAATTGCACCTTACGAGTACAGTTTCAACGGAGAACCATTCTCATCATCTAACACTTATAGAATTTATAAAACTGGTGATTATCCAGTAATTGTAAGAGATAAAAATGGTTGTGAGGCAACAATAATTGTTCATGGTATTTTCTATGACTTCTGTATGCCAAACTACTTCACACCAAACGGTGCAGGTTCAAATACAACAATTGGTCCTGGTTGTGGTGCATTAGCATACAAAGAATTAACGTTTGACATTTTCGACAGATACGGTAGAGCAGTAGCGAAATACCACGTAGGTCAAGAATGGGACGGTAAATACAATGGAAATGAATTACCAACAGGAGATTACTGGTATGTTCTTAAACTAAATGATCCGAAAGATAATAGAGAGTTTGTTGGACATTTCACTTTATACAGATAACAAAATTATAGCCCCAATGATGTTATCTAAAAAAATTATTACAATGAAAAAGTTTATTTTATCCTTAGTACTCATGGCTGTAACAACAAGTTACAGCCAAGAGTTAAACCTACCAGTGTTTACTCAGTATTTGGCTGATAACCCTTTTATTCTTTCACCTGCTTACGCCGGTATTGGAGATAATCTTCGTATTAGAGCCAACGGTCTTACGCAGTGGGTCGGAATTAAAGACGCACCAGATAACCAATCATTGTATGCCGATTTTCGTGTTTTAGACCGTTCAGGTGTTGGTTTGTCTTTGTACAATGACAGCAACGGAAATACTAGACAAACAGGAGCTAAAGTTTCCTTTGCGCACCACCTTATCTTAGATTATTATTCAGAACAATATCTATCGTTTGGTATCTCGTATAACTTTAATAGTTTTCGTTTAGAAACAGGTAATTTTACTGGAGATGTAAATGGTCCCGGAACAGGTATAGATCCTTCAGTAACAGATAATCGCCAAACTTCAAATAATAACTTTGATGTAAGTGCTTTGTACCGTTATAAAGGGTTTTATTTGAGTTTTAATGCTAACAACATCTTAAAGAAAAACTTAACTAAGGAAAGAACAAACGAGCCATCTTTGCTTTCAAACTTTCAGGTTTATTCTGGATTTACTTTTAAAGACGGAGAAAATAGACGTATCGAATACGAACCATCTGTATTCTTACAGTATTTTGCAAGTGACGGACGTTCTACAACCGATTTCAACTTCAAATACAGACGTTACAACCGTTATGAAGATTATTATTGGATTGGAGTTTCGTATCGTTTCTTAAATGACCAATTCCCAAAACCATTGGCAGCGGGACCTATGGCAGGATTTATGAAATCGAAATTCTATTTTGCTTATTCATATCAATTAATGTTTAACGGATTAGGGAGCTATAATTCAGGAACGCACTCGATTACAATCGGATTCGATTTCTTGCAATCTATCAGTAACTGTCCTTGTACACAAAGTCCAGTTCACGATTAAACAAACAATTTTATCATTTTTAAGAATTAATTTGTTTATTTTCATAATTTACAACGTTTTCGTTTTTATTGATGGATTATTTTTGCTTTTTTGAAATTTAGAGTACTGTAAAAGTTCTATATTTGTTATTCTTTCAAAAAATTATAAAAAAAATAGCAGATGAAAACTTTAAACGATTTCGATTTTAAAAATAAAAAAGCAATTATCCGTGTTGACTTCAACGTGCCGTTGGATGAAAATTTTAACGTAACAGACACAACACGTATTGAAGCTGCAAAACCAACTATTGATGCAATTTTAGCACAAGGTGGAAGCGTGATCTTAATGTCACATTTAGGCAGACCAAAAGGAGCAGAAGAGAAATATTCTCTAAAACATATTTTAAAAACGGCTTCTGATATTTTAGGAGTTCCAGTAAAATTTGCTGAAAACTGTGTTGGAGAACCAGCTCAAACAGCAGCAAAAGATTTAAAACCAGGCGAAGTTCTTTTATTAGAAAATTTACGTTTTCACGCAGAAGAAGAAGCTGGAGATGTTGCTTTCGCGAAAGAATTAGCTTCTCTTGGAGATATTTATGTAAACGATGCTTTTGGTACGGCTCATAGAGCGCACGCATCTACTACAATTATCGCACAATTTTTTCCAAACGATAAAACTTTTGGAACATTATTAGCAAAAGAAATTGAGAGTTTAAATAAAGTGCTTAAAAACAGTGAAAAACCTGTAACAGCTGTTCTTGGAGGTTCTAAAGTTTCTTCTAAAATTACGGTTATCGAAAATATCTTAGATAAAGTAGATCACATGATTATTGGTGGAGGAATGACATTTACTTTCATTAAAGCGCAAGGCGGAAAAATCGGTGAGTCTATCTGCGAAGATGATAAATTAGATTTAGCTCTTGAAATTTTAAGATTAGCAAAAGAGAAAAACGTTCAAGTTCATATTCCTGTTGATGTTATTGCTGCTGACGATTTCTCAAACACTGCAAATACTCAGGTTGTAGACGTAACTGCAATTCCTGACGGATGGCAAGGTTTAGATGCAGGTCCAAAATCATTAGAAAACTTCAAAAAAGTAATTTTGGAGTCTAAAACGATTCTTTGGAATGGTCCATTAGGAGTTTTTGAAATGGAAACTTTCTCTAAAGGAACTATTGCATTAGGAGATTTTATTGCTGAAGCTACAGAAAATGGAGCATTTTCATTAGTTGGAGGTGGAGATTCTGTTGCAGCAGTTAAACAGTTCGGATTTGAAGACAAAATGAGCTATGTTTCTACTGGTGGTGGGGCAATGCTAGAGATGTTAGAAGGAAGAATTTTACCTGGAATCGCTGCGATTTTAGACTAAAATATCACAATTAACATTTTTTTAAACACTTTTCTTCAATAAAGGGCTTAGATTTGCAAAAATACAGTTCTTGTAATTATTTGAATTACAGAATTTTAAAATAATGTTATATGATTGTAAAGAAAATATCCTTAGTGGTTACAGCTTTGTTCTCAATGTCGATGTTCGCGCAGGAATCTGCCGAATTTCCAAAAGAAATAAAGCAAGACATTAAGTTGTCGTATTTAGATTCTATTAAAAGCACATTCAAAAAAGACAATCTAGCTACAAAAGTAGATAGTTTATGGATGAATGAATTAGTAAGTCTCGACATCTACGACGATTTAACAAAAGACATTCAAACCATCAACAAGGATGTTACTGTCGATGAAGAACTGCCGACCGAATTGCTAAAACAGCGTTTAGTGGCAATGAATCAGAAATCGCCTTTTGAGATAGAATACAATCAAGGTTTAGAAAATATAATAAAGTCATTTCTTAAGAACCGGAAAAAATCGTTTTCTCGATTAATGGCTTTATCAGAATATTATTTCCCAATCTTTGAGGACGCTTTTGCCAAACAAAACGTTCCATTGGAAATAAAATATTTAGCCGTTGTAGAATCTGCTTTAAATCCTAAAGCAGTTTCTAAAATGGGCGCCACGGGACTTTGGCAGTTTATGTACGGAACCGGAAAACAATACGCTTTAAAAATTGATTCATATATTGATGAAAGAAGCGATCCTCTTAAAGCTACAGCCGCATGTTCAGAATACATGACCAAAATGTACAATATTTTTGGTGACTGGGAACTGGTTTTAGCATCTTACAATTCAGGACCAGGAAATGTTACTAAAGCAATTCGTCGCTCTGGCGGAAAAACAAAATACTGGGACATTCGTAATTATCTTCCAAAAGAAACTCAAGGTTATGTTCCAGCTTTCTTAGCAACAATGTATCTTTTTGAATATCATAAAGAACACGGAATTAACCCAGAAAGAGCAGTGGTTAAAAACTTTGAAACCGATACTGTTGCAATCAAAAATCAAATGTCTTTCAAACAGATTGCCGATTTATTAGACATGCCGCAATCTCAAATTCAGCTTTTAAATCCATCTTATAAAATGGGAGTTGTTCCTTTTTATCAAGAAGAACAGCATTTTATTAGACTTCCAAAAGATAAAATAGCAACTTTTGTATCTAACGAAACGCAAATTTACGCTTATGTGAAATATGATTCTGAAATGAAATCTACTTCATCAAGATTAGCGGTAAAATATGCTCCGAAAGTAAAACCTGCAGTTGCAAAACCAGCAACTATCGAAAACAATGATTTCGAATTTTATAAAGTTAGAAAAGGAGATAATTTAGGCGCAATTGCATCTAAATATAATGTGAGTACAGCAGAACTTAAAAAGTGGAATAATCTAAAAACGAATTCAGTTGCGATTGGAAGAAGTTTAAAAATTAAAACTGACGAAGTAACTCCTGTTAAATCTACACCAGTTATTGATAAAAGAGAAGAAGCCATTGCATCTGCTGACGAAAAATCAAAGTCGGGAGCTGTTGATATGGACTATGTTGTAGTTGCTGGAGATAATTTAGGCAGCATTGCAAAGAAATTCGGTACGACTATTGCGGAGCTAAAAGAACTTAATAATTTAACTTCAAACAATATTGGTTTAGGAAAAACAATCATTATTTCTAAAGCAGCAATAGTTATTGAAGAGCCTGTTACAACAGCAATTGCATCAAACTCGGTTGATTCATTTAAGAAAAAAGCAATTTCTAAAAACGTTGGTGAAGATTATTACGTTAAAAAAGGAGACTCTTTATACAGTATTTCAAAAAAATATCCTGGAGTAACAATTTCAGATATTAAAAAATGGAATGGTATTAAAGATGAAGATATTAAACCCGGAATGAAACTTAAAATAAACGGATAATAGAAAAATCTTATTTAAATTTGGGTTTTATTTCATAAATTAAAAAAATGAATAAAACCCATTTTTTATTGCTATTACTTTCATTTTCTTTGGTTTCATGCTTTAAAGGTGAGAAGCAGAATGAAACCGTTTCTGGAAAAACCAATACCATATCGGTCATTATTGATGATCAATTGTGGTATGGAGAAGTGGGAGATAGTATTCGAAATAAATTTGCTTCGCCAGTTCTTGGACTTACACAAGAAGAACCGCTTTTTACCATCAATCAATATCCTGCGAGATTATTAGAAGGTTTCGTTACCGATAGCCGAAGCATTATTGTAGTTAAAAAAGCACCAGTCGATAAATTCGAAATCATTCGAAATAAAGCTTTACCTCATAATACATTCCGAATCTACGGCAAATCTGTCGATGATTTGATTTGCAGTATCGAATTAAATTCTGCCGAAATCATAAAAGAAATTCACGACGCAGAGATTAAAAAAATTCAAGAAGACAATAGCACTTCTTTACTTAACAAAGCCATTATAAAAAATAAATTTCATATTAATATTCAAATTCCAACAGGATATGAATATATGCTTCACAAGAAGAAATTTATTTGGCTGAAGAAAGAAATCATTAGCGGAAATACAAGTTTACTGCTGTATCAAATTCCACTTCGAAATTTCAAGAAGAAAAAAGATGTCATAAACGCTATTGTAAAAATGCGCGATTCTGTTGGAAAATATATTCAAGGACGCGAATTGAATACGCAAATGATTACCAGCGAAGCATACGCGCCTTATTTTTCAAAAGTAAAATTAGACAACAAAGAGGCGTATGAAACAAAAGGAACATGGGAATTAAAAAATGATTTTATGACCGGACCTTTTATTAATTACGCCATTTTAGACGAAACCTTCAATAGAGTTTTAGTGATTGAAGGATTTTGTTATTCGCCTTCACATCAAGAAAGAGATCTAATGTTAGAATTAGAAGCAATCATCAAAACAGTCAAAATCGACAAACGATAATAAATTTTATTTCAGGTTTAAAGTTTCATGTTTCAAATTCATCAGAATAGAAATAGCGTTCCTCGCGTAATTCTTTGCGAACTTTGCGGTTAAATAGAAGTATGTATAACCTTAAACTTGAAACAAAAAAATCCGTAACTTTATTCATAACAAACATTAAAACAAATAGTTATGAAAAAAGTAACCACCGCATTAGCCCTAATAACATTGTGTTTTATTTCCTGTAAAAAAGAAGTAAAGACCGAAGTAGCAACTGCAGCCGATTCTGTTGCCGTTAAAACTGAAGAGCCACTTATCGAAGAACCAGTAGATTCTGCGACACAAATGAAAGCTTGGCAAGAATATGCAACTCCGGGAAATCCGCATAAAATGATGGCAGACGAAGTTGGAACTTGGAACTGCGATATGACTTTTTGGTCTGAAGCCAATGGAAAACCAGAAAAAGCAACATCAGTCGCTGTAATCAGAATGATTTTAGGCGGACGTTATCAAGAGTCCGATTATAAAGGAACCATGATGGGACAGCCTTTTGAAGGAAAAAGCACTTTAGCCTACAACAACGCCAGCGAAGAATATACCACAACTTTTATAGACAATATGGGAACGGGAATGATGGTCGCGATGGGAAAATATGATGAAAGCAAAAAAAGTATGGAATTTAAAGGAGAAATGGTAAATCCGGTAAATGGTAAAAAAACGCCTTATCGAGAAGTGTATACGATTGTTGATCCAAAAACAAGAAAAATGGAAATGTACGATGTAAAAAACGGTTCAGAATATAAAAGCATGGAAATTGTAATGACAAAAAAATAATATTTTGTTTTTTATAAGAAATTCAAATCCCGATTGCAGTTTTGTAATTGGGATTTTTCATTAAAAGAAAACAACACATTCCAGAGGAATGTCTCGTCGGTAGAATCAAAATTCGTATCCAGTATTGTACGTTCCGTAGAAACTTTTGATTAATGAACGGATGTTTTATTTCCATAAAAACAAGTGTACCTACAGGACACAACGGAAATCAATATTATAATTCTACCGACGAAATATTCCTACGGAATATAAACATCGTTAAATCATAAAATAATAACTTAGCGCCTTATTGCCTTTGTGGCAAAAACAAGAAGAATGGAATTAAAATGGAAAATAAAGCCTTTTGAGGCATTAACTGTTCATGAGTTATACGATTTGCTTAAACTTAGAAGTGAAATCTTTGTAGTAGAGCAAAATTGCGTTTATTTAGATCTTGATGGCAAAGACAAGAAAGCTTTACATCTAATTGGCGAGTACGAAGGCAAAATTGTTGCCTATTCTCGTTTGTTCGATGCAGGAATTAGTTTCGATAACGCTTCAATCGGAAGAGTTGTTGTTGACGAAAATTTCCGAGATAGAAAATGGGGACATGATTTAATGCGAGAAGCAATTGCTGAAATTAAATCAAACTTCGGAAAAGATAAAATCACAATTGGAGCACAATTGTATTTGAAGAAATTCTACGAAAGTCACGGTTTTGTGCAAACAAGCGAAATGTATTTAGAAGATGATATTGAACATATTGAGATGATTCGAGATATATAATTTTTCAAATTTACTATTAAAAGAAGCCCGCTAGTTATTTTCTAGCGGGCTTCTTTTTACATTTTTAAAATCGTTTTATATTCTGTTTGGTTATTTAATACACTAACAGCTCTTTTAATTTCCGAATTGTTTTTAATATAAAACTGATACAAACCTTCTTGATATTGATATCTTTTAATCAATTCTTCTTGAATCATATTTTTAATTTCTTTTTGGTTTTTGTCCAATAAAGTGCTTTCGCTTTTTTCTAAAGCAGCCAATAATTGCTGATATTCTGGAGCAATAGTTTCATCAATTTTTTCATTTTTAGCTGCAGCTAAAGTATTTCTCAAAGCCACTTCTGTTTCGGTGTCAAAAGAAATTTTATTGGTTTTCAAATATTGTTTGAAAGCCGCATAATCTGCATCTGAAATTGTTGGAATCTTATCTCCCAAATTTGGATTCTTGTAATAATATGTCGTTGCATAATCAAAAACACCATCGTTTTTAATTAAAGCCGTAGCAATCGGGCTCGTTTTAGTTTCTTCCAGTTCAATATCTGGTAAAACTCCTCCGCCGTCATAAACCGTTCTTCCTTTTCTGGTTTTGAAAGCATTAAAATTTTTCGCATCGGTTTTCTGTGCAATTCCATTTTTATCTTTATGCGCATAATCTAAAGCTTGAATACATCTTCCTGAAGGTGTATAATATCTTGAAATCGTTACTTTTAGCTGAGTTCCATAAGTCAAATCAACAGAACGCTGCACCAAACCTTTTCCGAAACTTCTGCTTCCTAAAACAACCGCGCGATCCAAATCTTGCAAAGCGCCCGAAACAATTTCAGAAGCCGAAGCACTTCTTCCATTCACCAAAATCGCAAGCGGAATTTGAGTGTCAACAGGTTCTTTTTGTGTTTTATAAGTATTATTATGTTTTTCGATTCTCGATTTAGTCGTTACAATTACTTCATTCTTCGGAACAAATAAATTGCAAATGTCAATTGCTTCGTTTAATAAACCTCCAGGATTTCCTCTTAAATCCAAAACAATTTGAGTTGCACCATCAGCTTTTAGTTTTTCTAGCGCTTCTTTTACTTCATTTGAAGCTTTTCTGCTAAAATGCGCCAAAACAATATAACCTGTTTTATCATCAATTTTTCCGTAAAAAGGAACGGACTTAATATCGATTTCATCCAAAACCAAAACCGTTGTAAAAGGTTTTCCCTGACGCAGATATTTAATGTTGATTTTAGTGTTTTTTGTCCCTTTTAATAATTGAGATGCATCGTCTTTAAAATCAGCAATCAAAACGTCACCAATTTGAATAATTTCATCACCCGCTTTTAATCCCGCTTTATCGGCTGGATAATTTTTATAAGGTTCGCGAACAACTAAACGGTCTTTTTTTCTAGAAATTAAAGCGCCAATTCCGGTATATTCTCCAGTATTATTGATTTTGAAGTTAACTACATCTTGTTCATTAAAATAAACCGTATAAGGATCTAAACTTCCCAACATGCTTTTAATGGCTTTGTCCATCAAATCACCCGGATTCGTTTCGTCTACATAATTGGTATTTACAGCTTTAAACAAAGTTGTAAAAATTTCGATCTGTTTGGCAATTTCAAAAAAATCTTCTTTAAAACTGGTTCCAACAAACAACATTCCCGCAGCAGCGACAGGTATAATAAATTTCTTTTTGAAATACGGATACATGATTATTCTTTTTTTCTTCTTTTTAATCTTTTTCTAATAAAATAGGCAAATACAACAAACAAAATTACAAAAGGCCAAGCACTTAATAGTGAAATCAATAAATCGGATAAAGTATAGAATCCAGATTCAATTGCGCTCCAAAGTTTTGAACCGTAAGATATTTTTACGCCTTCTTTTTCAGGGATTGTTTTGTAAAATTCAATTGTAACCGTGCTTTCAGAAACTCGGCTTTCCAGATATTTCAGTTGACCTTCTTTGGATTCGATTTCTTCACGAATAGCAGAAATTTGTTCTTCAATTTCTAAAATCTCACTTACTTTATTCGCTTTTTTTAGAATTTCAAGGTAACGTTCTTCTAGCTTTTTCTTGGTTTTTAATCTTGAAGTAAGATCAATATATTGTTCTGTAACATCTTGAGCTGAAATGGTTTTAACTTCAAAATAAGAAACACCTTTAGAAATATCACTTATAAAACGGTCAAAATTTTGACTTGGTATTTTTATGGTCAGATTTCTAAAAACAGTTGCAAAATCTTTTCCCTCAGAATCGTTTATGATTCTGGCTTTACTATTGGCAACAGCTTTTTGAATTTGACTGAAAGAATTTTCTAAATTATCGGTTTCAAATTTTAAAGTTGCTTCTTTAATAATTTTTTGCTCTATTTTTTCATCTACTTTAGGAGGCGGTGGAGGTGGCGGGGCATCGTTCGGACTTGGACTTTTATCATAAGCGACATTTTCTGCATTTGCAGGCATTTTTACTGATGAAATAACAATGTTTTCAGCTGAAGCATCAGCTTTATTGCAACCAGAAAGAATTAAAAGCAAAAAAGATAAAAAGAAAATATGTCGCATAAAGTTTCAATTTAGATCTAAAACTACGATTTTTTTGTCTAATTTGATTATTAATCTTACGTTTTGAAATTTACGATTCAGTTTTCTGTTCAGAATCTGGAGTTTTGTTGATTTGAAGTGAAAATTTCTCAAACAATTGAATCATTTTGGTATTGATTTCTTCATAAGATAATCGGTCTTTGGTCTGATAAAAAAGCATTATCGAATAATTTTGATCGAGATTATCCAAAAGCAAATGTTTGTTTAAACGGTACGTTTCTCTCAAAACTCTTTTGAAGTAATTGCGATCAACAGCTTTCTTGAAGTATTTCTTAGAAACCGAAACGCCCACTTTTGTTCCTTCTTCTGAATTTTCTTCCGCTTGACGGAAAACCAAACGAAGCGGATATTTAGAAACCGATTTACCGTCAGAAAATAATAATCCAATAATGGTTTTGCTTTTTAAACGCTCGTTTTTAGGGTAAGTGAAGTTCATTTAATTCAGAAAAAATTTGCAAATTTTAGTACAAAGGTACAATTAAACCAGAAAATCGGTTATTGTTTTCAATTTTAATAAGTCTAAAAATATATTTACTACTTTTGCGCATTAATTTTTGAAGCATGGAAAAAATTATATCTTATCCAATATCGGTAATTTACTATTTATTATTTGGTTTGTGTTTGGCTGTTTTTCATCCAATTCAATGGATTTGTTTAAATGTTTTTGGTTACCAAGCTCACAAAAAAAGTGTTGATTATTTAAATTTTTTCCTTTTAAGATGTACCAATCTTGTTGGAACTAGATATACAATCGAAAATAGAGAGACGATTCCGCAAGGAGTTCCGATTATTTTTGTTGCCAATCATCAAAGTATGTACGATATCGTGGCAATGATTTGGTACTTTAGACGTTTTCATTGTAAATTTGTAAGTAAGAAGGAATTAGGCAGCGGAATTCCGAGTGTTTCTTTTAATTTGAAATACGGAGGATCTGTCTTGATTGACCGAAAAGACCCTAAACAAGCGATACCAGTTATCAAAGGCTTGTCTGAATATATCGAAAAAAACACAAGATCTGCCGTTATCTTCCCAGAAGGAACAAGAAGTAAGACAGGAAAACCAAAAGAATTCGCTCAAAGCGGTTTAAAGATTTTATGCAAATATGCACCATCTGCGTATGTTGTACCGGTGAGTATTAATAATTCTTGGAAAATGGTAAAATTTGGTTTTTTTCCTGTTGGTTTAGGAAATCACCTGAAATTTACAGCTCATCCAGCTTTGGCTGTCAAAGATTACAAATTTGAAGAGCTGATGGAGATTACTGAAAAAGCGGTTAAAGAAGGAATAAATGAGTATAAACAGGTTTAAGTTTTAGTCCGAGCTAAAATGTAAAACCCAAATCTATAATAAGTAATGTCTATAAAAAACATTAGATTAGAAGTAATGCAGTTTTTGGAAAAAAACGTGGATAGCTTCGTTGAACAGTATTTAATTCCAGTGGAAAAAATTTGGCAGCCGTCTGATTTTTTACCTAATTCTGAAGGAGAAAATTTCTTTGAAGAGGTAAAAGAATTACGCGAAATTGCTAAAGAACTTCCATATGATTTCTGGGTTACGCTTGTTGGTGATACCATCACAGAAGAAGCTTTGCCTACATATGAGTCTTGGTTGATGGATGTAGAAGGAATCAATCAAGTTGAAAATGGTGGAAACGGTTGGTCTAAATGGATCCGTCAATGGACCGGAGAAGAAAACCGCCACGGAGATCTTTTGAATAAATACTTGTATTTGTCTGGTCGTGTGAATATGCGTGAAATCGAAATGACAACACAGCATTTAATCAACGACGGTTTTGATATTGGAACTGGTTCTGATCCGTACAAAAACTTTGTTTACACAAGTTTTCAGGAATTAGCAACGTATGTTTCTCACAACAGAGTATCGCAAATTGCAAAGAAATTTGGCGATAATAAGTTGTCTAAAATGTGTAAAATGATCGCCGGAGACGAGATGCGTCATCACCACGCATATAGCGAATTTGTAACTAGAATTTTCCAAGTTGATCCAAGCGAAATGATGTTGGCGTTTCAATACATGATGAAACAAAAAATCGTTATGCCGGCTCACTTCTTGAGAGAATCTGGACAAAAAATAAGTACGGCTTTTGAGCAATTCTCAGACTCTGCACAACGTATTGGAGTGTATACAGCAACAGATTACGTTGAAATTATGCAGAAATTAATAAACAAATGGGAAATTGATAAAATTTCTAATTTGACTGACGAAGCAGAAAAAGCACGTGATTATTTAATGAAATTACCAGCTCGTATGGCTAAAATCTCTGAAAGAATTGTAATTCCACAAGAATCACACATCTTTAAATGGGTTGAACCAGCTAGATTGTAAATTTTAGATTTCTGATTTTAGATTATTGTAAAACCGAATTTCAGATTTAAAATTGATATTGCAATTGAATTTTGATATTGTAATGGAAAAAAATATTTGTTGATTGTTGAAGGCTTTAAATCTTTGACAATCAACATTTTTTTATAAAATATAATTAAAAAGCATTTTTATGAGCACTTCAGAATTAATTAATAAAACAATCTCTTTTGTAAAAGAAAAACTAAACGATGCCGAAGGCGGACACGATTGGTTTCATATTGAACGCGTTTATAAAAATGCCCTTTTGATTGCAAAAGATACCGATTGTGATATTACAATTGTACAATTGGGAGCTTTATTACACGACATTGCAGATAGTAAATTTCATAACGGAGATGAAACTATTGGTCCAAAAACAGCACGAGCGTTTTTAGAAGCTCAAAATGTTTCTGAGGAGATAATTGCTCATGTTGTCAATATCATTGAAAATATCTCTTATAAAGGCGGAAATTTCGAAAAGAAGTTCTCTTCTGTCGAATTGGATATTGTACAAGATGCCGATCGTTTGGATGCAATTGGAGCAATTGGAGTTGCGAGAGCTTTTAATTATGGCGGATTTAAAAACAGAGCTTTACACAATCCTGAAATTGCACCAATTACGAATATGACAAAAGAGGAGTATAAAAAGAATAATGCTCCAACCATTAATCACTTTTACGAAAAGCTTCTACTTTTGAAAGATAAAATGAATACTGCGAAAGGAAAAGAAATTGCAGCTGAAAGACATCGTTTTATGGAAACTTTCCTTGCTCAGTTTTATGCAGAGTGGGAAGGGGTGAAATAAGTTTTCAGTCTCAGTCTCAGTTTTCAGTATTGGATTTGAAAATGCTCCAGCGGAGCTAAATATTTATAGAATATAGTTTTACGAAAAAAAACACAAAAGCCCCGTTGGGGCTTTTATTTATTGGTATATATTAATGTTTATGTAATAAACATTAATTTTTAAATCTTAGTAGCTTAGAATCTTAGCATCTCAGAACCTTAAAACTAACTACATCCACAATCAGTCCCGTTCCCGCAGTCTTTTTTCTTTTTTGATTTGAAAAAGAACTTTTTAATTAGGAAAGCAACTGCTAAACCAAGTATTGTAAAGGCTATAATTTCTTGAAACATAACTTTTTATTTTAAAAGTTGATAGGCAATTAATGCAGCAAAATAAGCCAATCCGCTCATGAAGACTAACTGCATTGCAGGCCATTTCCATGAATTGGTTTCTTTTTTGGTAATTGCCAATGTACTGGCGCATTGCATGGCAAAAGCATAAAATAACAATAACGAAATTCCTGTTGCAAAGTCAAATACTTTTTTACCAGTATCTGGGCGAATTTCTGCGCGCATTTTACTTTTTATAGTTGATTCATTATCAGAATCTCCGACACTGTAAATGGTTGCCAAAGTTCCAACAAAAACTTCACGTGCTGCAAACGAACTAATTAAAGCTATTCCGATTTTCCAGTCGTAACCTAAAGGTTGAATTGCTGGCTCGATTGCTCTTCCCATTAATCCGATATATGAATTTTCTAATTTTTGAGAGTTAACTTCGTTTTCAAATTGAGTTTCGTCTAAAGTTGTGTTGGCAAATCTTTCTTTTACAATATTTTCGGCGTCATTAAATTCTTTTCCTGGACCGTATGAAGCTAAAAACCATAAAATAATAGAAATCGCCAAAATGATTTTTCCTGCTCCAACAATAAATGCTTTTGTTTTTTCAACCACATTAATTCCGACGTTTTTGAAAAGTGGCATTTTATAACTTGGCATTTCAACCACGAAATACGTTTTAGATTCCAATTTTAGAACTTTATTTAAAATATAAGCAGATAAAATCGCAGCAAAAAATCCTAAAACATACAATGCCATTAACGTTAATCCTTGAACATTTAAAAAACCAAAAACACGTTTACTCGGCACTACGAGCGAAATAATAATCGCATAAACGGGTAATCTTGCAGAACAAGTTGTAAATGGAGTTACTAAAATCGTAATCAAACGTTCTTTCCAGTTTTCAATATTTCTGGTTGCCATAATTGCCGGAATCGCACAAGCTGTTCCTGAAATTAATGGCACGACGCTTTTTCCAGAAAGTCCGAATCTGCGCATAATTTTATCCATTAAAAATACAACACGACTCATATAACCACTTTCTTCCAAAATCGAAATGAATAAAAACAAGAAAGCAATTTGCGGAATGAAAATAATGACACCGCCAATTCCTGGAATAATTCCCTGCGAAAGTAAATCGGTCAAAATACCGCTTGGCAATTCTTCAGATGCCCAACTGCTTAAAGAAGCAAAAGTGCTGTCAATGAAATCCATCGGAATGGTTGACCAGCTGAAAATCGATTGGAAAATCAAAAATAAAATAGCAAAGAAAATAACGTAACCGAAAACTTTGTGCGTTAAAACGCGGTCTAATTTGGCACGAATATCTTTTGCCATCGAAGCATCAACTTTTAAACCGCCTTTTAAAACATCATTTATAAATTGATATCTTTTGATGGTTTCTTTTTGCTGAAGACGTTTTAATTCTGAATGTGATTTGGTAAAAGTGCCTCGAACTTCATTTCTATCTAAGTTCGAAAAATTGACATCTTGAGTAATAACCAGCCACAATTTGTACATTAATTGGTTTGGAAAAGCATGTTTTAACTTTTCAAAATATTCAGGATCAATTACAGAAGCATTCAAACAAGGTTCGTGCGGAAGTGATTTATAAGAAACAATTAATTCTTTTAAGTCATTAATTCCTAAACCTTTTCGTGAACTTACTAATGCAATTTTAGTTTTTAGTTTTTCTTCTAAATAAGGAATATCCAACGAAATTCCTTTTCGTTCCATACGATCTGACATGTTTATAACCAAAATCGTCGGAATTTCAAGGTCTTTTATTTGAGTGTAAATCAGTAAATTTCTTTTTAGATTTTCAACATCTGTTACAACAACAGCAACGTCTGGATAAAGTTTGTCGTTTTTATTCAATAAAAGTTCAATAACCACACTTTCGTCCATCGAACTAGCGTTCAAACTGTAAGTTCCTGGTAAATCTAAAATATTGGCTTTTACATTATTGGGCAATTTGCAGAATCCCATTTTTTTCTCAACCGTAATTCCAGGGTAATTTCCAACTTGCTGATTAAGACCTGTTAGTTGATTGAAAACAGAAGTTTTTCCGGTATTTGGATTTCCGATAAGGGCAACATTGATATTCTGAACGCTCATTATAAATTGCTTTTGATAAGTTCAACTTCAATTTCACGAGCTGTTTCAATACGAATTGCAACATGCGAGCCATTAATGTCTAAATATAACGGATCGCCAAAAGGTGCAACTTGCAACAATTCAACTAAGCTGCCAGGCAGACAACCCATTTCTAATAATTTAAGTGGAATAAGATCGATATCAAAATCTTTGATAATGGCTTTTTCGCCTTTTTTCAGAGTGTGTATTGTATTTTGCAAGCTTATTTAGATTGAATTTAGATTGCAAAAGTAGGCAATTATTCTTTATTTCAAGGCATTTAACACTTCGACAAATGCTAAAACTTTCTAAAAATAAGGGATTTTACTCTTTAGAAAGAAAATCGATGTCTTCTAAAAGACGTTTGATGTCTTCTTTATTTGTTCCGTCATAAAAACCTCTAACGCGGCGTTTTTGATCGACCAAAACAAAATTCTCTGTATGAACCATATCATAAAGTTGATCTGGTCTTCCTAACTTAACCGCCAAATATGATTTTCTGGCCATCGTGTAGATTTCTTTTTTATCGCCCGTAACCAAATTCCATTTGCTGTCTACAACTCCGTATTTAATTGCATACGCTTTTAAAACAGAAACGCTGTCAACTTCTGGAAAAACGGTGTGAGAAAGCAACATTACTTTCGGATTGTTTAAAACTGCTTTTTGAACATCAACCAAATTTGTTGACATTTTTGGACAAATCGATCCGCAAGTGGTAAAGAAGAAATCGGCAACATAGATTTTTCCTTCGTAATTTTTTTGTGTAATCGTATCGCCATTTTGATTTACAAAAGAAAAATCGGCAATCGTGTGGTATTTGCTTTTATATTGAATGGTACTATCTACCAATTCAGGATTTACGTCAGAAGGATTGTAAATTGGAAGTGTTTTTTTAGGTTTTAAAGCCGAGTAAAACAAAGATATCGTAACAGCCGAAAATACTATTAAAACAATAAAGAATTTACGGTATTTGTATAAAAGCGATTTCATAAAAATAATTTGGCGCAAAAATACAAAAAGCAGATTTTAAAAACTTTAATGTAAAATATTTTTAACAGGCTTTTGTAACTTTTAGAATGACTTTGCAACTAATGAAATAGTTTTGAATTCTAATTTGTGAAATTTATTCGTCTTTTAGGTTTTACAGTTAGAATTTTAACACAATTTTTGAAATAATAACAATATGTTTGTATTTTCCCTTAAACTATAACTTTTTATGAAGAAACAATTTGCTAAACCTGTGTTTGGTGTAATATCTGCAATGTTTTCGATAACGGCAGTTCAAGCACAAAATGCTCCAAAAGAACCAGGTATCAATGTATCTTATATGGATACGAAAATCAGCCCAAGTCAGGATTTTTTCAAATATGTAAACGGAACATGGCTGGATAAAACAGAAATTCCGAGCGACCGTACAACTTGGGGAAGTTTTAATGAACTGATTAAAAGAACTGACAAAGATGTAATGGCGGTTTTGAAAGACGCTTCTAAAAACCCAAAATACAAATCGAATACAGATCAGGGAAAAGCGGTTAACTTATTCAACACGTATTTAGATTCTATCGGAAGAAATAAAAGGGGAATTGAACCTTTAAAACCGTATTTGAAAAAAATCGATGCGATTAAAAATGTTGCTGATGTTCAGAAATATTTAGTCGAAATGGAAAAAGAAGGCGGTTCTGGCTTTTTTGGAATTTACATTGGTGCCGATGATAAAAACAGTTCTAAGAATTCTGTAAACCTTGCGCCAAGCGGTCTTGGACTTTCAGATAAAGATTATTACACTTCAGACGATAAAGATTCTAAAGAAAAACGCGCTAAATATGAATTGCACGTTGCAAGAATGCTTCAGTTTATTGGAGAATCTCCAGCAAAAGCAAAACAAAGCGCTGCCGAAATTTTAGCTTTAGAAACAGAATTGTCTAAACCAAGATTTAACAGAGTTGAAAGAAGAGATAGCCGTTTGCAATACAACCCAATGACAATTGCTGAAATTCAGAAATTGACTCCGTCTATTAAATGGAACGAATTTTTTGCTGGTTTAGGAATTACAAAATTAGATACAGTAATTGTTTCTGAGCCTAAATATATGACAGCTTTAGAAACTGTTTTTAAAGAAAACAAAGTCGCACAATGGAAAGAATACCTTAAATGGGATTTGCTAAATAGTGCAGCTAGCCTATTAACAACTGATCTTGATCAGGCTAATTTTGATTTTTACAGCAAAACATTAAGAGGCGCAATTAAACAGCTTCCTGCTGAAGAAAGAGCGCTAAATGTAGTAAACGGAACTGTTGGTGAGGCGCTTGGAAAACTTTATGTGGAGAAAGTTTTTCCTGCTGAAGCTAAAACAAAAGCCGTTGACATGATTCATAATGTAATTACAGCTTATCAAAATCGTATCAACAATTTGAGCTGGATGTCTAAAGATACAAAGGTAAAAGCAATTGAAAAGCTAAATAAAATTACCATTAAAGTTGGATATCCTGATAAATGGAAAGATTATTCAGCGCTTGAAATTAAAAGTGTTGCAGAAGGAGGAAGCTATTTTGAAAATACTAAAAACGTATCAAGATGGAACTTCAAGAAAAGCATCGATAAATTGTCTAAACCTGTTGATAAAACAGAATGGCATATGTCTCCGCAAACGGTAAATGCTTATTACAATCCGTCTTACAATGAAATTGTATTTCCAGCAGCAATCTTACAACCGCCTTTCTACAATTACCAAGCTGACGAAGCGGTTAATTATGGTGGAATCGGAGCAGTAATCGGACACGAGATTTCTCACGGATTTGATGATTCTGGTGCTCGTTACAATGCTGATGGAAATTTAGTTGATTGGTGGACAGAAGAAGATTTAAAACAATTTACAACTTTAGGTACAGCTTTAGCCAATCAATACAGTGCGCTTGAGCCATTGCCAGGAGTTCACGTTGACGGTAATTTTACTTTAGGTGAAAACATCGGAGATTTAGGTGGAATTAACGCTGCTTACGACGGTTTACAATTATACTTGAAAGAAAAAGGAAATCCAGGCTTAATTGACGGATTAACTCCTGATCAACGTTTCTTTATTTCTTGGGCTACAGTTTGGAGAACTAAAACGAGAGACGAAGCAATTAAAAATCAAGTAAAAACAGATCCGCACTCGCCTGGAATGTACAGAGCTTACGTGCCAATTCAAAATATTGATGCTTTCTACAAAGCTTTCGATATTAAGAAAGGGGACAAAATGTACGTTGAACCAGAAAAACGAGTTAAAATCTGGTAATAAATTTTAATAATAAAAAAAGGGCGGTTTCGAATTTCGGAACCGCCCTTTTACTTTACAATTTTATTCATTTTTTAAACTTGAGATATCAGTTTATTATTCCCAGTTATCATTCCGTAGGAATGTTTCGTCGGTAGAAAAAATAATGACGAAAACATTTATTTACGTTCCGTAGGAACGTTTGATATGTTAGACCGTTGAAATTTATATCAAATCAAACGTTCCTACGGAACGTAAATGGATTATAACATAATTTTCTACCGACCAAATGTTCCTATGGAACATAAGCTATTATTTCAAATGACTATAAATATAAGTTTCAATTGCTTTTAATTCTTCATCAGACATTGCCTGTGTAATGGCAAAATTGGTTTTCATAACCGCAAACTGACTCGGATCTACAATTGGTTCAGCATTTCCTTTTAAGAAAGTTACGATATCGCCATTTTTGTCTTTATAAATCTTGGCAATTTCTTTAATGCTTGGTCCAATTACTTTTTGATCAGGCTGATGACATGCAAAACAATTTCCAGTTCCTTCAAAAAGTTCTTTTCCTAATTCTTGTGGAGTTTTGGCTTTCGCCGATTCGTCTTCAGAAATAGTTTCTGTTGTTGTATTTGTAGTTTCAGAACCTTCTTTTTTGCACGAAGCAAAAGCTAAAACAGCAGATAAAAATAAAACCTTTTTCATTTTATTTATTTAATAAAGCTGCAGCTTCTTTTGCGAAGTAAGTCGTGATAATACTGGCGCCCGCACGCTTAATGCAATAAAGTTGCTCTATCATAATTTTGTCATGATCCAGCCATCCGCGCTCTGCAGCTGCTTTTACCATTGCATATTCTCCAGAAACCTGATAAACCGAAACAGGAACATGAACTTTGTCTTTTATTTCGCGAACAATATCCAAATAAGCAATTCCTGGTTTTACCATAACAATATCTGCACCTTCTTCAACATCTAATAAAGCTTCACGAATTCCTTCAATTCGATTGGCATAATCCATTTGATAAGTTTTTTTATCTTTTGGAATATTTTGAGAATCAACAGGAGCAGAATCTAAAGCATCGCGGAAAGGTCCGTAAAATGCAGAAGCATATTTTGCGCTGTAACTCATAATTCCAACATTATGATTTCCGTTTTGTTCTAAAGCTTGTCTAATTTTCAAAACTCTTCCGTCCATCATGTCGCTTGGTGCAACAAAATCTGCTCCAGCTTCTGCGTGACTTAAGCTCATAAGAGTTAAAGCATCAACCGTTGCGTCATTTATTACCTGACCTTTTTCGATAATTCCGTCGTGACCGTAAATAGAATACGGATCTAAAGCAACGTCTGGCATAACAATCATTTCCGGAACGGCATCTTTAATCGCACGGATGGTTTGTTGCATTAAACCGTCTTTATTCCACGCTTCAGTTCCTTTATTATCTTTTAAATTTTCCGATACTTTTACATAAATATTCACCGCTCTAATTCCTAAATCCCAAGCTTCTTTTACTTCTTTTATTGTGTTATCTAAAGAATGACGATAAATTCCTGGCATCGAAGGAATAGCCGATTTTACATCTTTTCCTTCTGCAACAAACATAGGAAGCATAAAATCTTGTGGACTCAAACTGGTTTCGCGAACTAAAGAACGAATAGATTCATTGGTTCTCAAACGACGGTTTCTTTGTAGTGGAAACATATAATTTTAGATTTTAGACTTTAGATCTTAGATTTTTTGGTTGATTTCTTTGAAATCAGACTGAGAATCTATTTCTAAAGTGCAATTGTTTTTTATTTTTTGAAGATATATAATCTTTTAATGAGTGGCGCAAAGTTAAAGAAAAAGGAACAGAATAAGGCGTTTAGGGTATTGTAGAATGAGTTAATATTATCTAAAAATTTGGTTTGATGTTTTTATTTGAAGTAGATTTGCAAAACATAAGAAAAAACTTAAATTATTTATATAATACAGGCAATATGAGAATAGTAGATGTGTTTGATGCAGCAAGAGAAGGAACATTTGAAGATTTCAAAAAACACTACAAGAAAGTTGATGAGATTGATAAGTATACAGGTATGAATTTGCTATGTTTAGCAGTTTGTAGAGATAAAAATTGGAAGGAAAAACTAAAAATAATAGAGTTTTTACTTTCACAAAAAATTGATGTAAATTTTGTTTCTACGAAAGATAAACGAAATGCTTTGCACTTTTTGTATTTCTGCAATTTTAGACCAGAAGTTGAATATTTAATAAAAGCGACGGATTTACTAATAAAAAATGGTATAGAAATCAACGCTAGAGATAAATATGGAGCAATCCCGATGAAATATTTAATTTCTGTAAACAAATTGACAACCCAAGATTTAAAACCAGTATTTGAGTTTTTAATAAAACACGGAGCAGATTACAGCCAAAAAGATAATTTTGATAACAGTTGTCTAGATTATGCCAAACAGTTTAGCTGGAGAAATGATTTTATTGAATTGGTTGAAAATTTAAAGATTTAGTTGGCTAACGCATAAAATCATATAACGCGAATTCGAACATTTTATACAAATAATGGTTTTTAAAATATTTCCATCTAAATTTGTCTAATGAAGAAAATTCTCGCTTTATTTTGCTGTCTGCTCTTAACGAGTTGTTTTGAGATTACAGAAAGAATCAAACATCACGACGATCAAAGTGGTGAATATACTTTAATTGTAGATTTTTCTAAATCTTGGTTTAAAACAAAATCTGCCATTTGGCTCGAAGAAGTTGACGGCGTAAAAATTCCGAACGAACAAGAAATTACCACAAAACTAAATGACTTTAAGGAAAAAGCTTTAAAGATTAACGGAATTTCAAACGTAAGCACCAAAACAGATTTTGATAATTACGTCTTCATTATCAAACTCAATTATGCCAATCTGAAAGCATTAAATGCCGTAGTAAATACGATAAACAATCAGCGCGATCAGATTCACTTTAGCGGAAGCGGCAAAACTTTCGTAAGAATCGCATCGTATCCTATTCCAGAAAAAGTCGTAAACGACCCCAAGAAAAAGAAAGATCTCGAAGAAGCGAATATCATTTCTATTTATACTTTCGATAAAGATATTTTGTCAGTCGACAACACAAACAGTAAAATTTCTAAAAACAAAAAGACGGTTTTTTTAAAACAAAGTATGTACAGCGTTTTTAAAAAATCGACTTTAATGAATAATACCATCCAACTAACGCCATAACCATGAAGCATTTTTACACTTTATTTTTATTATTCGCCACGTACTTGACTTTTGGACAAATTGCTCCGAACAAATACGATTATTTTGTACAATTTAATGGAAACCAGCTTTCTAAAAAAGTAGGTATCGATGAGGTTTTAAATCATCCGATTATCACAAAATATAGTAGTAAAAAACCTGATTTTGACCTGAGGAAATATACTTCTATTATTAAATTGGATCAAAAAATAACCATTCACGGAAATTTCTTAGACAGCGTTCCGTTTTATCAAATTACGATTCCGATTAAAAATAAAGAAGCTGTTAAACAATATTTAATAGAGAAACAAGGCGCAAATGGAACTAATAATCCAATTCAAGATCTTGGAAAATATACTGTTTTTACACCAAAAGGAGCGAAAAGATCATTGGCATGGAATGATAATTATTTGGTAATATTTGAGTTAACGAAAAAACTTCTGGCAAAACCTTATGATTTTACACAAGTTGATGTTGCAGATTCTACCGCAGTTGCAGAATCTATAGAAGAGGCCGTAAATGTTGAAACGAAACGAATATATGGAGATCCTACAAAGCCGAATTCGTCAAAAGTACTTGAAGAGGAAGTGATTGGAAACGAAATATTTGCAACAGATTCTGTGCATTCGGATTCTCTATACGATGGAAATCCGTATGAATTATATACTTTGGAACAAGCAGAATTTGATAAAAAATTAGCCGAAAAACAAAACGCGATTATAAAAGCATTATTTGAAAACGGATTTACAGCGCCAAGCTTTTCTAAAATAAATGAAGCCGCAGATATTTCTACGTGGGTTGATTACGGCGGAGCATTTTCTAGTTTGTATTCGATGTATAATTATCCGTTGGCAGCTTTAGGCGGTTACGATAAGTTTTTGCCAATGCAGAAAAACTTTGGGAATTTTATAAAAGGAATCAATGTTGATTTTTATTTTGATAATGATAATGCTAGAATTGAAGAAATTGTAGAATATTCAGATCAAATTGCTGGCGTGGTAAGCAAAATTAGTGATAGAAAAATCAATAAAAATATTTTCAATTATTTCCCAACTCAAAAGCCTTTGGGTTATATATCTTATCACATTAATACAAAAGCGGCATTGGAAAATTTCCCGTCTTTAATGACAGATTTATTTCAAAATCCAAAATTTGTAAAAGAAGATATTAGCGTAATTACAGATTTAGTTTCTACAATTGTTGATGAAGAAGCCACTGCAAAACTATTTGATGGCGATTTGAGCGCTTTTTTGTATGGAATGAAAGAAGTTGAGGTTATGACTAAAAAATACGATTACGATGAGAATTTTGAAGAAAAAATAACGGAAGAAAAAGTGAAGAAACAAATTCCGTTGTTTGCTGTCATTTTCACGTCGACGCACCCGACATTTGGAGATAAACTATTGCAATTGGGCGTTCGTAAAAAACTATTGACTCAAAACGGAAATTCATTTACTATTGCGGCGACACAAGAATATGGAGATATTTTTATTTTGAAAGAAAAAGATGTTGTAATCGTTGCCAATACAAAAGATTATTTTTCTGCAGGAAAAGGAACTTTCGTTAAAGAAACAAAGAAAGATTTAGGCAAAAATTCTATTTTTGGAAAAATGAATATTGCGCAAACCATACAAGCATTTGGGAAAAACGCAAAAGATTCAGAATTAGATCGAATGACTAAAATTTCAACTCAGTTTTCTGATATTTCTATAGAATCGGCTAAAAAGTTAATTGATAATAAATTGAAATTTGTTTTCAAATTAAACTCTTTCAAATCAGATAAAAACATCATTTTGCAGACCTTAGATTTGGCCGACGAAATGACTTCAAAATAAATTGAAATATTCTAAAATTAAAAATCCCTGAAACAATACGATTCAGGGATTTTTTTCTGCTTATCGCGATGAGGTTTAGAATTTCTTATAAGCCAACTTTCTCATTTACTTTGTCATAGACTTCTTTTACTTTCTTCGGAGGATCAAACCTATACCCAACAGAAAGCTTTACAGTGGCAATATTGTCATTCAATCGTGGGTCAACTTTATCATCTTGCGCAAAACTTACGGTATTGAGCGTGGCAAAAGCAAAAAAGCGATCTTTATTGTAAGCCAGTTTTAAATTGAAATCTGCTTGATACAAAGCAGAACTATCGCCATCAATATCATTTATTCCGGCTCCGAGAGCAATTCCGGCGCCAATCAAAACCCGATCGCTGATTACAAAGTTGTAAAAATAAGCGGGAGCCAAAGTAAAAACATAAATATCTCCAGGCGAAGAATCGGGAGTATTTAAGTCTAAATTGGTGTAATAAAATGAAAATGAAGGAATAAAACTTCCCGAACTTTTAGTTTGCCATTCGTTCTGACTCACCAAAGTTTTAAAAGAGAATTTATCATTAAAAATGTAAGCCGTCGATCCACCGATTTTTGTGGTTCGCATTTGCGGAAGTTGCGCTGTTATATTGTGATCGCTGACATAAAACCCTTTTTGATTGATAAAGGTAAAAGACTGCATCCATTTTTTATAGTAAAAGCGAGTATTGAAATTAAAGTGTTTCGAGTTGGAATCGCCTTTATTTTCGCCAAGGAATTTTGGCGCAAAACCAATTGAAACATCAATGATTTTATAATTTAAATTAAAACCAATCTGTTCTCTTCGATTCGGAATTAGGTTAAGAAATATTTTTGGATCTTGATTGTCAGATGCAATTTCAAAACTATTAGAAGTGTCCAGATAATAAATACTTGCGGTAATTTTATCATTATATGATTTGAAATACGGATTTCGCAGAGAATCGTTTTGGGCAAAACAACCAAGAATACTGGCAAAAAACGCTATGTAAATCAGTTTTAAACACATAGAAACATGGTTTTATATAATTTTAAAAGACATTTCATTCAAAATATTTCACATAGTATTATGTGAAAAAATTATGATTTTCTAAAATCACCCCTAAGATATATCTTTAAATCTATGTTTCTATCTGTTGAATAAATTTTTTAGACTAAATCCAATCAATCGGATTTTGCAATACATTTATCAATTTCTCCTCTTCACTTCCTACTTCTGGATGATGATCATAAACCCATTGTACGTGCGGAGGCAAACTCATTAAAATACTTTCAATTCTTCCGTTTGTTTTTAAGCCGAATAAAGTTCCTTTGTCATGAACCAAATTAAACTCAACATAACGTCCACGACGGATTTCTTGCCAAGTTTTTTGTTCTGGTGTATAAGAAAGATTTTTTCTTCTTTCTACAATTGGAACGTAAGCTTCAAGGAAACTATTTCCGACTTCGGTTACAAAATCGTACCAATTTTCCATTGACATTGTTTCATTTGCTTTGCAATAATCGAAGAATAAACCGCCTAAACCGCGGGCTTCATTTCGATGTGCATTCCAAAAATAAGAATCGCATTGTTTTTTATATTTTGGATAAAAATCTGGATTATGTTTATCGCAAGCCGTTTTACAAGTTTGGTGAAAGTGTTTTGCATCTTCTTCAAACAAATAATAAGGCGTTAAATCTTGTCCGCCACCAAACCATTGTTCGATTACTTTTCCAGTTTCGTCATACATTTCAAAATAACGCCAATTAGCATGAACTGTTGGTGTCATTGGATTTTTTGGGTGTAAAACCAAACTTAATCCGCAGGCAAAGAAATCTGCTTCGCCAACATTGAACATTTTTTGCATTGTCTCTGGAAGTTTTCCGTGAACAGCAGAAATGTTTACACCGCCTTTTTCGAAAACTGCTCCATTTTCAATAACACGTGTTCTTCCGCCTCCGCCTTCAGGACGTTTCCAAAGATCTTCACGGAATTTTGCAGTTCCGTCAACAGCTTCTAATCCAGCGCAGATTTGATCTTGTAATTGTTGTATGTATGCGTAAAATTTGTCTTTCATTGTAATTATTTTTTGGCTTTCGCCGAAGCAATTTTAGAATTTATTCCAAAAGAAAAAACCTTGCTTTCCTGTTGAATATATTGGTAAAGTGCCAAAGCTTTTTCTTCAAAACTATGGTTTTCTTCTTTTGAAAATTCTATTAAAATATCAGCAAATTGCTCTAATTGTTCCCAATCAAAATGAAGGCGAATTAGCAAAGAGATTAAATCTTCATTTGAATATTCAATTAAACTTTCAGTATTTAATCCGAATTCTTTTAATTGATTTTCAATATCAGATTTTTGTAAATGACTTAAAGGATAAGGCACATAAATAAGAGTTTGTAACGTTTTGAGAACGTTATCAATTCTTATTTTTTCTTCATCTCGTAAACCTTTGTTGAGCATGTTTTTTAGTTTTCAGTCGCAGTTTTCAGTCGCAGTAAAATCTGAAAACTGCGACTGAAAACTAAAGACTAATTCCCGTATTCCTTCACCGCGTCAATAAACGCTTTTGCGTGATCTACAGGTATATTAGGTAAAATTCCGTGACCTAAATTTACGATATATTTGTCTTTTCCGAACTCATCGATCATTTCGTGAACCATTTTCTTGATAGTTGGAATTGGAGAAAGCAATCTTGATGGATCAAAATTTCCTTGTAAAGTAATGTTTCCGCCAGATAAATAACGCGCATTTCTAGCCGAACAAGTCCAATCTACTCCTAACGCAGAAGCTTTACTTTTACCCATTTCGCCAAGTGCGAACCAGCAACCTTTTCCGAAAACAATAACTGGCGTAATATCAGCTAAAGCGTCAACAATTTGGTTGATGTATTTCCATGAAAATTCTTGATAATCAACAGGAGAAAGCATTCCTCCCCAAGAATCAAAAATCTGAACTGCATTTACTCCCGATTTTACTTTTTCTTTTAAGTATAAAATAGTAGTATCTGTAATTTTTTGTAATAACGTATGCGCCGCAGCTGGGTTAGAAAAGCAGAAACCTTTTGCAGTATCAAAACTTTTAGAACCTTTTCCTTCAACAGCATAACAGAAAATTGTCCAAGGCGAACCAGCAAAACCAATTAATGGTACTTCGTCGTTCAACATTTCTTTTGTCAATTTTACAGCATCAAAAACGTAACCTAAAGTTTCATTTACATCTGGAACAAAAACTTTGTGAACGTCTGCTAAAGAACGAATCGGATTTGGAATAATTGGACCTAAATTGTCTTTCAATTCAACGTGAATTCCCATTGCGCGAGGCACTACCAAAATATCTGAAAATAAAATCGCTGCATCTGGAGCAATTCTACGAATCGGCTGTACAGTAATTTCAGCAGCTAATTCTGGAGTTTCGCAACGTGTAAAGAAATCATATTTATCACGAAGTTCTCTAAATTCAGGTAAATATCTTCCTGCTTGACGCATCATCCATACTGGCGGACGTTGAACAGTTTCTCCTTTTAGTGCTCTTAAGAATAAGTCGTTTTTTAACATTTGTTTTTTTGCTTTAGGCTTTAAGCTTTAGGCTTTAAGCTGTTTTTGTCAATAATTTATTTGCTTATGGCTTACTGCCTATAGCGTATTGCTTACTTATATTCGTTAATTACATCTTCGATCACGTCTTCGATTGTGGGCTGATCTGCGATGATAATATTTTTTGTGACTTTTAATAAAGCTTCAGCTGTTGTATCTCCAATGCAGAAACAAACTTGTTTGTTTATTGCGTTGTCTCTCAAATAGCTATTAACTCCAGATGGACTAAAAAATAATATTGCCTCTGGATTTGCTTTTATTTTTTGAGGTTGCAACGTTGTTTCGTAAACTTGGATTTCATTGAATTTTATTCCAGCTTCTTTTAAAGATTCTGGCAAAGTTTCTCTTCTTAAATTTCCGCTGAAAAAAGTAAAACTTTCATTTCCATAAATTAAAGTAATAATTTCAGCAAGATCTGAAGCGTAACCAGTATAAGCCACAACATTAAATCCGTTTTCAGATAAAAGAATCTTAGTTTTTAACCCGACGCAATACACATTTTTGCTTTTAAGCTCTTCCGATTTTGGATTTGCTAAAACGCTATGAACGGCATTTTGACTGGTGAAAATTAAACTTTCGTTGAGGTTTTTAAGTTCGAAAGTTTTGTTTTCGGTTTTAATGAAATCAGCTTCGATTACATCGATGCCAACTTTTGTCAACTCTTCTTTATGAAGAGGAGATAATATTTTAGTAGATAATATCTGAATCGGATTTGCCATTATTTCTTCAAAGATTCTTTGATTTGCTGCATCAATTCAGTTCCGCCATTATTCAAAATTTCTTGAGCTGAATTGTAACCTAATTTTTTCCATTCTGAAATATCAACCGTTTTGTTGATTTCCAGTTTCTGTTTTCCGTCGATAGAAAGCAAAACACCTTGAAAATGTAGCGTATCTTCATCTTCATTATAAGTTACCAAAGATCCAATCGGCGCAGTACATCCACCTTCAAGGGTTCTTAAAAACTGACGTTCGATGTAAGTACAAATTTCAGTTTCAATATCATTCAACTGCGAAAGTGCATCCAAAGTATAATTGTCATTTTCCATTGCCACAACAAGCATTGCACCTTGTGCCGGCGCGGGAATCATCCAATCTAAATTGATATAATTTTCTGGTTTTAAGTTAATTCGTTCCAAACCTGCAGCAGCAAAAACAGCACCGTCCCAATTATTGTCTTGTAATTTTTGCATGCGCGTGTTTACATTTCCACGTAAATCAACAACGGTATGATTTGGATATTTATTAAACCATTGCGCCTGACGACGTAAACTTCCGGTCGCAATTGTACTTGGATTCGCAAAATCAGGATTTCCTTTATGAACTAAAATATCCAGAACATTTGCTCTTGATAAAACAGCCGCCTGAACAATTCCTTTAGGTAAAGCCGTTGGAACATCTTTCATAGAATGTACCGCAATATCAATATCGCCATTGATCATTGCGATGTCTAGCGTTTTAGTGAAAATTCCAGTAATTCCTAATTCATAAAGAGGTTTATCAAGAATAATATCGCCTTGAGATTTTACGGCAACAATTGAGGTTTTATAACCTAAATCATTTAGTTTTTTCTCGACATTATGTGCTTGCCAAAGTGCTAATTCGCTATCGCGCGTTCCAATTCTGATTGTTTTTTCAGTCATGTTTTTTTATGTTACCATTAAGGCATTAAGAGAATTAAGTCAATCTTTGTCAAGAAAATTAAGCCTAACTTTCTTAATATCTTAATGGTTTAATATTTTATTAATCAATTAGTCTTGCAAAGTGATCGTTTACAAGAGGTTTCATTGATTTTGTTATGTTCGTTGTGTTGAAATTTATCAATAAGCCTTGAGGTCTTTGTAATAATTTCATATAAGTCAATAATTGCGCTTCGTGAATTGGCAATATATTTTCTATCGCTTTTAATTCAACAACTACACAATCATTAACAAGTAAATCTATTCTTAAATCAGATTCAAATTCAAGATCGTAATAATCAATTTTGACAACTAATTGTTGTTTTACATCATATCCGTTTCGTTCTAATTCATATTTAAGGCACCTCTCATATATGCTTTCTAAAAGTCCTGGTCCCAAAGCTTTATGCACTTTAATAGCCAAACCCGTAATTTCATAAGCTAATTGTGTAACCTCTTTTTTTGTCATAGAACTTTTTTGTTTTTTACCATTAAGGGCATTAAGAGAATTAAGCTTTTTGTGTCGAATTTTAAGATTATTAAGCTTTGTGTTGCAGCGTGACTTAATTCTCTTGACAAAGATTGGTCTTAATTTCCTTAATATCTTAATGGTTTAAATTAAAAACTAAGATGCTTTTATTTTGAAGACTTTTTCGATCCATTCGATGCTTTCATCGACCATGGTGTCGTCGTCTTTTAAATGATTGGCAAAATGTGTAGTGATTTTTTGAATGATTCTATTGCTGATTATTTCTGCTTGCGCTTCATTAAAATCGGCAATTTTTTTGCTTTGAAAATCCAATTCAGAAACTTTTATAGCATTCAATTTGTCTTTTAAAGCATTGATGGTTGGCGCAAATTTTCGGCCTTTCATCCAAATAAGAAATTCCTCTTTTATATCTTCTATAATTGCTTCTGCAGCTGGAATGTGTAATTTTCTGTTTTCTAAAGTTTCATCTGTCAATTGAGACAAATAATCCATGTGAATTAAAGTTACACCTTCTAATTCCTCAACATTTTCATGAACGTTTTTCGGAATAGATAAATCCAGAATCAATAAAGGTTTTTTAAGATTCAAAATTGCTTTATCAACCGTTGGATTTTGGGCGCCGGTTGCTACAACCACAACATCAGCTTTTTGAAGTTCTAAATGTAATTCAGAATAATCTTTAACAATCAGATTTAATTTTCCAGCTAATTTCTCCGCTTTATCTTTAGTTCTGTTGATTAAAGTAATGTGTTCGTTTTTAGTATGTTTTACTAAATTTTCACAAGTATTTCTTCCAATTTTTCCAGTTCCGAAAAGCAAAATATTTTTATTGCTGATATCTTCTACATTTTTAAGAATGTACTGAACTGATGCAAAAGAAACTGAAGTCGCTCCAGAACTAATTTCTGTTTCTGTTTTAATTCTTTTGCTCGCCTGAATTACAGCATTCACCAATCTTTCCATAAAAGCGTTGGCTAAACCCATTGATTTTGAATGTGCAAAAGAGGTTTTAATTTGAGATATAATTTCAAAATCGCCCAAAATCTGACTGTCTAAACCAGTTCCTACGCGAAATAAATGATTGATTGCTTCTTGATTTTTGTAAACAAAACCCACTTTTTGAAAGGCATCAACAGAACCATTACTGTTATCGCAAATCAATTTTATTAATTGAAAAGGATGTTCAGCAAAACCGTAAATTTCGGTTCTGTTGCAAGTTGAAGTAACTATTAAACTTTCTATTCCATCATTTTTAGCTTGTTCCAGTAAGCGAGTTTTCGCAACAGCATCCAAACTAAATTGACCTCTGACCTCAGCATCAGCTTTTTTATAACTCAGACCAACTGAATAAAAATAAAGGTGTTTCGGTACGTTATTGTTTTCCATAAATTCACTTTCATAAAAGTGCAACAAAATTATTACTATACCATCGATAAAAATAACGCTAAAAGTACTTTTTATGTCGCTGTATGTTTTTTTAATTATTAGTAGGCCTATTTGGGTAGAAATCAGTACTTTTTCAGTAAAATCAAGTCGTTTGAAATGTTTTGTTTAGAGTGGTTCTAAATAACCAAGAACAAATCACTAAAAAAATTTCAAAAAAAAATATCGCTATGAGTTCAAAATTAAATTATAAGATTTTCGAAATTATTTAATTTTTAGACTGGCGTTATTTTAGCACAAATAATTATATTGAATAAAAAGCGCTATTTTAAATTTCTTAAAATAGCGCTTAAAAGAAAAGATATTATTTCTGAACAATTGGAGTTCTCAACGATTCTAAAACCGCAACGATATCTGTGTAAAGTTCTGTGTTAGAAGCAACACCGTTTGCATTTGCAGCAGCACCAACATAACCTTCAAATTTTGTATAATCTGCAGTACTTGCTTTTGTTCCCATGCGAGGGTTTTTTGCAGGATCGTGAGCAGCAACCATATTTAGACCAGAATAAGTATTTACTGCATTAGTTCCTCCTGTATTAAAAGAGAAAAAATCAGTTAAATTGTCTGATAATTTTGCAATATTAGTTGCTTGAGTGTTACCAGTTTCTGCCAAAAGCGGAGCAAAATGTGCTTGTAAATTACCTGATGCATTTGATTGAATATCTGCAACAATTAATCCGATAGTTGAGTTTACCACTTTACGGAAGCTCAAACGACCTTTTTCAATCATTTGTCCTGAATTATCTGGGTCAGAAACCATTGTAGTTCCTCCTAATCTAGCATAAATAGTGCCTTTTTCTGCTGGTTTGTCATCATCATTACTGCAAGAAGCTAATGTTGCCGATGCAGCAATTAATACACTAAGTGTAATCTTTGAAAAATTTTTCATTGTAAAATATTTAAAGGTTAATTAAAAAAACGATTTATTTTTTGAGACATTTTATAGCTAAAGCTATTTTGGTCTACAGGACAAACTTCTTTGCTTGCTAAGTTTGCAGGCAAAATGTAACGCTCTGCGGTATAGTTGCCCTTAGTCATCAATTCGTCATATACTTTTTTAGAATCGGTGATTTTGTTATTGTGGAAATAAACCACAACATTTCTTTTTACAATTATAGAATCAGAAGTTAATCCTTTAATAGATCTTAAGTCGGCACATATTTTTTTGGCAGCAGCAGAATCGATGTTTTCTTTAAAGTCAATTCTGCTTACTTGTAAATTTGGACTTTCGTAAACTGCTGGTTTTGCAGTAATAATGTGGAAAACGAGAATGGCAAAAAATAGAGCAAAAGTTATCATTGTTGCCCTAAGTACTTTTTTTATTGTTTTGTTAATTTGCATAGTGGTATCTTAAAAATTAGTTAAGTTTTTTTGATACTTACGAGCACTTTCTAATGTAGGTTTTGTTAAAAAGTGACAATTCGTTAGTTTAGAATTGATTTAAATACTTGTCGACTGGAATTCAATAGAATAGTGCTGAAAAGAGTAAAAAATGTGATGAAAAAATAAATTGACCCTTCAATTAAGCTGATCTAATTTGTGTTTTAATGATAATTTGGAGTTATTATCTTTAAAATCAAATGGTTATTTATAGAAATAAACGCTTTAAAATTGGAGTAATTTTGGAAGATGCGGTCTAGAAATTATTGGTTTAGAAAGTCAAAAACAATAAAGAATTTATAAATTTAGAAGCAAGTAAACGATAAACCATCAAAAAGATTTAATTTTGAAAGGTCAAATTATTCGTTTCTTAAAAAATGAAATAATAACTTGAATAAAGTAAATCAAAAGATGGAGGAAGAAATAAAAATCGAAGATGAGTTTACGCTAATCAGGTTTCAAAACGATAGTCTGGAACCTTTTGTTGCGCAGCATGAAATTGGTACGGGACTGATACAGTTTCACTTTGGACTAAAAGGCAATGCCAAACTTCTCTTTAATCAAGGGAATTATGCTTTAGATTTGAAAGAAGAAAAATCACTGCTTTTGTATAATCCGCAGAAAGAATTGCCACTTAATCTTGAGTTGGCACCAAATTCTTGGGTTATTTCTGTAATCGTTTCTATCAAGAAATTTCACGCGTTATTTTCTGCGGAAGCCGATTATATCACTTTTTTGAGTGCAGACAATAAAGATAAAAAGTATTATAACGAAGGAAATATTAGTCCGTCAATGGCGATTGTTTTGAGTCAATTGTTTCATTACAATCTTCATCCATCTATAAAAAACCTTTACTATAAAGGAAAAGGATACGAATTATTGAGTTTGTATTTCAACAGAACCGAAGATCCAAATGCAGAACAATGTCCATTTTTAATCGATGAAGATAACGTTCTAAAAATCCGAAAAGCCAAAGAAATCATTATCGCGAATATGGCCGAACCGCCAGGATTACAAGAATTGGCAGATGAAATTGGTTTAAATTTGAAGAAACTAAAAATGGGTTTCAAACAAATTTACGGCGATACGGTTTACGGTTTCCTTTTCGATTACAAAATGGATTTTGCGAGAAAACTATTAGACAGCGGTTCTTATAATGTAAACGAAGTTGGATTGAAAATTGGTTATAGCACCGGAAGTCATTTCATCGCGGCGTTCAAGAAAAAGTTCGCCACAACTCCAAAAAAATATTTGATGTCGATAAATGCGAATGTTTAATTTTTTTTTCGCCACAAATTCACGAATTAATCAAATAAAATCTGCTTTAATCTGTGTAAATCTGCGTGAAAAATTTCTCGTATAACTAGAATCAATTTTAAATATTCCACAATAATTAAAAAGTAATAATTATCATATTTCTAAAAAGCAGCAAGTTCTACTTTTGACGAAATTTTTAAAAACAAAAAAAGCTTAAAGCAAAAAAACAATAATGAAAGGCGTATTATTAGTAAATCTTGGATCTCCAGAAAGTCCAACTCCAAAAGATGTTAAACCTTATTTAGATGAATTTTTAATGGATAAATACGTGATCGACGTTCCGTATTTGTTGAGAGCATTATTAGTTCGTGGAATTATTTTAAGAAAAAGACCAGAAGAATCAGCACACGCTTACGCGAAAATTTGGTGGGATGAAGGCTCTCCATTAGTTGTGCTTTCAGAAAGAATGCAGAAAAAAGTGCAGCCTCTTGTAAACGTTCCAGTTTCTTTGGCAATGCGTTACGGAAGTATGACAATCGAAAAAGGACTTCAAGAATTGAGCGATAAAGGAGTTACAGATGTAATGCTTTTTCCTTTATATCCGCAATATGCAATGGCTTCAACTTTGACTATTTTGGTGAAAGCAGAAGAAATTCGTAAGAAGAAATTCCCAAACATGAAGTTTACAGATGTTCCGGCATTTTATAACAAACCAGATTACATTAAAAATCTGGCAGATTCCATTCAGAAACATTTAGTTGGATTTGATTACGATCACTTATTGTTTTCGTATCACGGAATACCAGAGCGTCATATTCGCAAAACTGATGTTACTAAATCGCATTGTAAAATTGACGGTTCTTGTTGCAACACGCCATCTGCGGCGCACGATTTTTGCTATCGTCATCAATGTTATGAAACAACAAAACAAGTTGTTAAGTTATTAGGACTTCCAGAAGATAAATACAGTTTGACTTTTCAATCGCGTTTAGCGGGAGATAAATGGTTGGAACCTTATACAGATGTTGAAATTGATAACATGCCAGCCAAAGGAATCAAGAAATTAGCCGTTGTTACGCCAGCTTTCGTTTCAGATTGTTTAGAAACTCTGGAAGAAATCGCGATGCGCGCCAAAGAAGATTTTGAAGCAAAAGGTGGTGAAGAGTTCTTGGCAGTTCCATGTTTAAATGATGATGATGAGTGGTGTCAAACTGTTTCTAATTGGATTAACGATTGGGCGAAATAAAATTTGTTTCAGGTTTAAAGTTTCAAGTTTTTCTTAAAGTTGATTAACTTGAAACCTGAAACCTGAAACCTGAAACAAAATAATAATGGAATATTATAACTATCTAAAATCACTGCATCTTATTTTTGTCATCACTTGGTTTGCAGGTTTGTTTTATATTGTGCGTTTGTTTGTGTATCAAATTGAAGCCAATGAAAAACCTTCGCCAGAAAAAGAAATTCTTCAGGCGCAATACAAAATAATGGCCTATCGTTTGTGGTACATTATTACATGGCCGTCGGCGGTTTTGGCAAGTATTTTTGCTTTTTGGATGTTGCTTTTTACCGATGCAGGAAGTGTTTGGATCAAAATGTCGTGGATGCATGTAAAGTTATGCTTCGTTTTCCTTTTGTATTTATATCACGGAAAATGCCATCAGATTTTTAAACAATTGCAAAATGATGAGGTAAAATATTCCAATAATTTTATGCGTTTATGGAATGAAGGTGCAACGATTATTTTGTTTGCGGTTGTTTTTTTAGTAGTTTTAAAAAGTGCCATCAACTGGATTTTCGGCGTAATCGGAATTGTATTGTTTTCGGTTTTAATTATGCTAGGATTCCGTTTTTACAAACGTATACGAGAAAAAAAATAGTATTCAGTCGCAGTTTACAGTCACAGTTTCGACTCTGACACTGAAAACTGTGACTGCGACTGTAAACTAAAAATTATGCTGAACATCAAAATGACAATGCTTTCACTTCGAACCAGGATTTTCCTGTCGATGATTGTATTGATTGTTGTAGCATCTTTTTTATTGGCTTCCATTTCGATTATTCAGTTTAAGACGGAAGCAAAAGAATACCATCAAGAACGTTTAGAACGAAAAGAAAATGCCGTAAAAGAACACATTAACTATGTTCTTTCAACGACAACTTATCCGCTTAAGACGGGAAATTTAGATTTAATTTTTAAAGATAAAATTCACGAATTAGCGCAGATTCATAAAATTGAAATCAATATTTATAGTCTTGACGGGAAACTGCTGAAATCTTCCAAAGAGTCTTTTGCCGTTGACAAAGCGCCTCCGCCAATTCCAGAATATATTTTAAAATTAGTTCGTTCTTCCATCGAAAAACGATTTGTAGACATTAAAACCATTGACGGAGTTAAAAATCGTTCTTCTTATAGTTTAATAAAAGACGAAAAATTTAAACCGCTCGGCGTTTTAAATCTTCCTTATTTAGAAGACGACGGTTATTACGATAACGAGTTGAATACTTTCCTGATTCGTTTAAGTCAGGTTTATTCTTTTATGTTGATTGTGGCTTTCGCGCTGGCATATTTCCTTTCAACTTATATTACAAAATCATTAAAAACCATTTCAGATCGTTTAGAAGAAACCAATTTGGATCAGAAAAACGAGAAAATTGTTTTAGAAGCCAATAGTAAAGAAGTCAATTTCTTGATAAAAGCTTATAACGGAATGGTAGAAAAACTCGAAACAAGTGCGATTAAATTAGCGCAAAGCGAACGTGAAGAAGCTTGGCGCGAAATGGCAAAACAAGTCGCGCACGAAATTAAAAATCCGCTTACGCCGATGCGATTAACGGTTCAGAGTTTTCAACGAAAGTTTGATCCTTCAGCTCCAGATGTAAAGCAAAAAATGAATGATTACTCCGAAACTTTAATTCAGCAAATTGATACGATGACAGCAGTTGCTTCGGCATTTTCGAACTTTGCTTCAATGCCGGCACAACAAAATGAAACGTTGAATGTAGTTGAGGTTGTCGAATTGGCTTTGGATATTTTCAACGAAGAATATATCTCTTTCGAAAGTGACGAAGAAGAAATTATTTCGAAAATGGATCGAACGCAATTGATTCGTGTGATTACAAATTTGGTTAAAAATGCTACACAAGCAATTCCCGAAAGTCAATTTCAAAAATCGATTGTGGTTACGGTGAAAAGACGAAACAATAATGTTGAAATCGCTGTAAAAGACAACGGAATTGGAATTCAAAAACAAGATATAGGCAGAATTTTCGAACCAAAATTTACAACCAAAACCAGCGGTATGGGACTTGGTTTAGGAATTATAAAAAACATTATCGAAAATTACAAAGGAACAATTACCTTTGAGTCAACTTACGGAAAAGAAACCACTTTTACAGTTTCTTTACCTATTACCAACTCATAAAAAAACCGTCATGAACTACGAAAATATTTTAATTTCTATTGAAGAAAATATCGCGACTATTACGATAAACAGACCGACAAAATTGAATGCGCTCAATAAAGCGACAATTAGCGATTTGAGTAAAGCGATTAAAATATTAGGTAAAAATGATGATGTCCGTGTTATTATTTTGACAGGAAGCGGAGAAAAAGCATTTGTAGCTGGAGCTGATATTTCAGAATTTGCAAATTATACTATTATAGAAGGCGCACAATTGGCTGCCGAAGGACAAGAATCTCTTTTTGATTTTATTGAAGGACTTAAAAAGCCGGTTATTGCTGCAATCAACGGTTTTGCTCTTGGCGGCGGATTAGAATTGGCAATGGCTTGTCATTTTAGAATTGCTTCTGATAATGCAAAAATGGGACTTCCAGAAGTTACTTTAGGATTAATTCCAGGTTACGGAGGAACGCAACGTTTACCGCAATTAGTCGGAAAAGGCCGTGCGATGGAAATGATTATGACAGCAGCAATGATTTCTGCAGAAGAAGCCAAACAATACGGTTTGGTAAATCACGTTGTGTCGCAAGCCGAACTTTTATCTTTTACAAATGTAATTGCTCAAAAAATCATTAAAAATGCTCCTTTCGCTATCGCAAAAGCAATAAAAGCAATCAATGCTAATTTTACTGACGGTAAAAATGGTTTTGATGTCGAAATAAAATCATTCGGAAAATGCTTCGGAACTGCCGATTTTAAAGAAGGAACAACAGCTTTTTTAGAAAAACGTAAAGCCGAATTTACAGGAAAATAATTTTTTTTTAACCGCAATCCCGATAGCTATCGGGAGCAAGGGATTACGCAAAGCACACAAAGAAAATAAAAATCTTAGCGAACATTGCGTAAATCTTTGCGACCTTTGCGGTTAAATATTATAGACAAAGGTTTTAAAAACTTAGAACCTTAGTATCTCAGCAACTTAGAATCTTAAAAAAAAATGTACGAACCAATATTTGCCCTTTTTTGTGAACGAGTTAAAGAAAGTATTCAAGCAGGAACTTTCGCAAAACTAACTTTGGCCAAAACGATGGGCGATACAGAAATTAAAAATATCTATTTCAGACTAGTTTTGAATGAAGACAATACGTTTTCGATTTCACTAACAACGCGTTATAAAACTGAAGAAATTGAAAGTATTCATACTTTAGAGGAAGCTTTATTAGTTTTAGGAACTTATATTAAAAATCCGTTTTTGACGGCTTTGCTTTTTACAACAGAAAATGATCTTACTTTCAAAGTAAATAAAAAGAACGCGGGAAGTATTATAGAACAACCGCCAACTTTTAAAAATGCTTCTCCAGTAATGTTAGAAATGATTGAGAAGGGAATTGTATAAATAAAGATTTAACCATTAATAATGAAACTTATATGAATAAAATAATTACTCTTTTTATAATCGCTTTAACTACAGCAACGATTTCTGCTCAAACAAAAATGAAAGAATTCAAAGCCGGTCATACTTTTAATGTAAGTCTTCCAGATTATATGAATAAAACTGTCGGACTAAATGGAGACTCTGCAATTGAATATAAAAGCGAAGTAAAAGAGGTTTATGGATTCATTATTTATGATTTAAAAGAAGATTTACGTTTGGTTGAATTAAATTATAATTCTATAAATGAGTTTAATGACGACTTTATGAAAGATTTTCTAAAAGAAGAAGAGAAAAAATCGATGAGTTCTACAGTTTCAAAAAAAATCAATGAAACTAATTTTCTAGAAACAGATGTTGTTCTTTTTGATAAAGAAGCCAATATGGAAATTTATTATTTAATTGGAATCGCAGAAACTCCGAAAGCATTTTATAAAGTTTTCTCTTGGTCTTCAAAGGAAAATAAAGACAAGTTTAAAGGAGATTTTCAAAAGATACTTTATAGCATAAAAGACTAAATAAAAAATAATCTTTTTAGTCAAATAAAATTTCAACCCGTAATTCTAAAATAGTTTTACGGGTTCTTTTTTGTCTTTTTTTAATAGTATTAAATCGGTTACAGGCATTTAAGCATTTTAAACAGCAATATTTTTGCAAAAATTTAAAGTGTTTTTAAAATGAAAGAATACAGAGTCAGAAAAGGATTAAGAATATTAATTTATATTTTAACATCACTTGTGATGGTGCTTTATGGTGGATTGACAATTGCTCTTATACTTCCTCCTTTTAATGCAATTACTGAACAAATGCATGCATCTATGCCGGGTTTGTGGCTGCCAATGCTGTTTATTGTAATGATTGCTTTTATGATAATGGCAATATTATCTACTAAGAAAAGAAAAATAATTATTACAGGTGAATCGATAATTTCAATTAGTTTATTGGGTAAACGAGAATTAAAATTTGAAGAAATTAAAGGCTTTAATGATGTTGTAATACCACGATCTGTAGTAAAGTATATAGGTGTTCTTTCGAAAGAATCTTATAACAAAAAGGATATTACAATTAGTAATTTAATAGAAAATATAGATGATTTAAAATTCCAATTGACTTCAAGTATTGAAAATCTTGATTTGAAAAAAAATCAAGAGGCTCAAGAAAAGTATCAAAATGAAGAGAAAGAGATTTTGAAAAACAATGATTTTGGATTATCTATTGAAGAAAGGCAAGGTAAATTAAAGAACGCACGTTTAACAGCGAATATATTAAACGGAGCAGGTATTGTTTTAGCCGTTTGGATGTTCTTTTTTCCTAAGCCTTACAAGTATGAATTGATAGCATGTATTGCTTTGCCATTAATCACTATTTCAGTAATAAAATTCTGGAAGGGATTAATAAGAATTGATGCTGAAAAAGGAAGCGCATATCCATCTGCTATTGGTGCTATAATAATTCCAGGAATTGTATTGGCTTTACGTGCAATTTTAGATTTTTCGATTGATGACTATTCCAATATATGGCTTCCTTCGATTCTAATTGCTGTAGTTTTGACAGCAATATTAATCATTGGCAATAAAGAATTATCTTTTCAAAAAGGAAAAGAATATTTTACAATTTTAAGTATTGCGGTTTTTATTTTTGCTTACGGATACGGAGCTGTTGTAACAACTAATTGTGCATTCGATAAATCAGAACCTGAAATGTTTGGATCACAAGTTCTTGAAAAGACAATAAGTGGTGGACGTAAAAGTACTTCATACGATCTGAAATTATCTCCTTGGGGAAATAAAATTGAAGTTGAAAAAGTTTCAGTTAACTCTGATTTATACAATAACCTCCAAGTTGGTGACAAAGTTTCTGTGTATCGCTTTAAGGGGAGATTGGATATTCCTTGGATTGTTGTTGATTATAAAAGGTAATGTTAAGATGAATTTAGTTGATTTAAAAAGTAAATTTTTTACAAAAGCACGTATAATTACCAAAATCATAAATTACATAAGTGTATTAATTGTAATTTGGATTCTTAAATTTCCTGGCTATTACAATTATATGTTAATAGCAAGTCTTTTAATTCCAATTATTGGAATATTACTTGTAAGACTATCAAATGGAGTCATTAAAATAGAAGCAAAAAGAAATAGTTCTAATCCGAATGCACTTCCAGTTTTTTTCCCTGCTGTGGTTTTTGCATTTAGGATGTATTCTGATTTTAATCTAACGGATTATTCTAATGTGTGGTTTCTTGTTGCTATAGTAACAATTCTTTTTTCAGGAATGTTTTTTATTGGTGATAGATCGTATTTAGAAATTGAGAATAGATATAGAACTACACTTAGAGTTTTACTTTTTTCATTCATATATTCTTTTGGTATAATTATAGGTTTTAATTGTGTTTTTGACAAATCAGAGCCTCAAATTTTTACTTCAACAGTAATTCATAAACGTATTCAAAGTACAGGAATCAAATCATATGATATCGAATTTGTATCAGTAGAAAAAAAATCAGAAAAAATAAAATTGACAATAGATAAAGATGTCTACAATGAATTGCAAGTAGGTGGGAATGTAACGATTTATGTATTTAAAGGGTTATTTAATATTCCTTGGGTTGAAGCTGGAAGATAAATTAAGGAGTTTTAAAAAATAAAATCTTCACTAAACCAACTTCACAAACAAATTAGAAGCAATTTTATTCGAAATAGACAATTCTCTTTCATTCACTTTGATTTTTACTGATAAATCGAAAGATTCTTTAGAGATAAATTCGATTTTTGAACCTAAAGCAATTCCTTGTTTGTCTAGATATTTCAAGAATTCTGATGAAGTATCTTTTACACCGACACAAACTCCAGTTTGGTTCTCTTCCAATTCAGATAAAAGGTGTTTTTCAATCTTAATAATTCTTCCATTCGCATCTGGAATTGGGTCGCCGTGCGGATCTTCAGTAGGATTTCCCAGAAAATCGTCCAAACGGTTAATCAATTGTTCTGATTTGATGTGTTCCAATTGTTCCGCAATATCGTGAACTTCATCCCAGCTAAAATTTAGTTTTTCAACCAAAAAAACTTCCCACAAACGATGTTTTCTAACAATCATTTTGGCTGCCAATTTCCCATTTTCGGTTAAAGAAACGCCTTGGTATTTTTTATAATTAACTAAATCTTTATCTGCCAGCTTTTTAAGCATATCGGTTACAGAGGAAGCTTTCGTTTCCATAATTTCCGCAATAGCATTTGTGCTGACTTCAGTTTCTAAAGCAGCAGTTAGGTGATATATCGATTTTAGATAATTTTCTTCTGAAAAGGTCATTTTTTTTAAGCTACTAAGGTTCTAAGCTACTAAGGTTCTAAGTTTTTCTTTTTAGGCTTTATAAAAAACCTTAGAATCTTAGTAGCTTAGCATCTCAGCACCTTTTTATTTAACAATCAACAAAGGTATTGAAATTTTATGTCTCAATTTATCTACGGTTGTACCAAAAAGAATATCTTTTAAACCAGTATGGCCATGGGTTCCCATAACAAGAATGTCGAAAGAACCAGTGTTAATGATTTCTGGAATTATTTTATTTGGTTTTCCGAAACCGAGCTCTGTTTCGATATTGAAACCTCGTTCCGAAAGCATTTCCTTGTATTCTAAAAGCAGTTTTTCGTCAATTGTAGTTTCGTGATCGTGAACATGAACGCCATACATTAATGCGCCAACGGTTTCAACAATATGAATAAGGGTATATTTAGCATCCATTCCGCCCAATTCGAAGGCATGGTTAAGCGCAGCTTCATCTGCATTAGAAAAATCAACAGAAATGGCAATGTTTTTTACTTCTTGAGTTTTCTTTTGAGAAAAATGAAGGTTTAAATTGTGAGGCGAATGATTTAAGGTTTTTGATTTGACTTTAGCTATAAAAGGTTTCAAAACAATATATAACAGTAAACCTAAAAACCCAAAAGCTAATGGAACGACAGTAAGCCAAAGTATAATGGGCTCGTCTGAATTTTGAAGCCAAGAAGAGATTTCATCATAAACCAATTTTGCATTTAGCGAAACAATAATTGAAGCAATAATCCAAGAAACAACTTGAGTGGTTCTGGAAATATGAAATCCGTTCATTTTTGATTTATCGCTCACAAAGTGAATTAACGGGATAATCGCAAAGCCCAATTGTAAACTCAAAATAACTTGACTCAGGATTAATAGTTTTCCCGTTACGCTCTCACCATAAATAGAAATAACAATTACGGCAGGAATAATGGCAATTAAACGCGTTATAATTCTACGAACCCAAGGTTGAATTCTAAAATGAAGATATCCTTCCATTACAATTTGCCCAGCTAAAGTTCCTGTTACAGTTGAACTTTGTCCCGCGGCAATTAAGGCAACGGCAAATAAAATTGGCGCCCATTTTGTTCCTAAAAGCGGCTCAAGAAATTGATGCGCATCTTGAATCTCTGCAACTTCAAACATTCCATTTTTATGGAAAGTCGCAGCGGCAAGAATCAAAATTGCTGCATTTACGAAGAAAGCAAGATTTAAAGCAATTGTAGAATCGATTAAATTGTATTTTAAAGCTTGTTTGATCCCAGCTGGAGTTCTATCGAATTTTCTGGTTTGCACTAAAGAGGAATGTAAATACAAATTGTGCGGCATGACAGTTGCTCCAATAATTCCGATTGCAATATAAAGTGCAGCCGAGTTTGGAATTGAAGGAATAAGTCCCGCTAGAACTTTACCCATTTCTGGTTCGGCAAAAATCATTTCAAAAATGAAAGAAAAGCCAATAATAGCAACTAAAGCAATAATGAAGGCTTCCATCTTACGAATTCCTTTATTGATCAGGAAAAGGAGTAAAAAGGTGTCTAAAACGGTAATTAAGACAGCTTCCAGTAACGGAACTCCGAAAAGAAGATTAATTCCAATTGCCATTCCGAGAACTTCTGCTAGATCGCAGGCCGCAATTGCAACTTCAGCTAAAAAATATAAAATGTAGTTGATGTATTTAGAGTACGTTTCTCTCGAAGCTTGCGCAAGATCACGTTGTGTTACAATTCCGAGGCGAGCGCTTAAACTTTGCAAAAGCAAAGCCATTAAGTTACTCATCAATAAAACCCAAACCAAAGTGTAACCAAATTGGCTTCCGCCGGCAATATCTGTTGCCCAGTTTCCTGGATCCATATATCCAACGCTGACAAGATATGCGGGACCTAAGAACGCTAAAATTTTTCTAAAACCTTTTTTTTTGTTTTCGGTAGAAACCGATTCGTGGACTTCTTCTAAAGATTTAGTCATTGTAAAAGTATTGTTTTCACAAATATAGAGAAAAATTATATTCGCGAAACAATATTTTTAGACTAGTCTAAAAGTTAAATGTTAGAATTTAAACAATTCGGACATAATCCAGACAAAGTAAAATTAATCTCGTTTACTTTATAATTATGCGGCATAATATAACTTGGTTTTACATTTTCTAAACAAGTGATTTCATGACAATTTTCGCAACTGAAATGAGCATGGTTGTGAATGTGAACGCGCTGATGCGAATGATTGCATTTTGCATACTTTACAGTTCCGTCTAAATTTGAAACTTTATGCACAATATCTTCATTTATTAATCGATCTAAAATTCTGTAAATGGTAACGCGATCACATAAATCGTTCAATTGTTTTTGAATTTCTGTATGAGAAAGAGCGGTCTTAGATTTCTCAAGTACTTCTAAAACAGCTGTTTTTGCTGCGGTATTACGTGTAGTCTTCATATTTTAAAGCACTAAAATTAAACGCAACAATGTTGCAATTGATAAAATTGTTTATATTTGCAACTAAATTGCATTAAGCAAATGTACACGAAATGAAGAAAATAACCACATCCTTTTACGATATTTTAGGAATTTCAAGCGCAACCATTTGTCTGGTTCATTGTTTGATTTTTCCACTTTTAACGATCCTCCCTTTAGGATTAAGCCATAATCCGATTATAGATTTGCTTTTTGCTTCAATTGGTTTATTTGCGATTCTCAAAATTATAAAAAAATCATCTCTTTTGGTCTCTTCAATTTTGATTGTTTCGATGGCGCTGATTTGGATGAGTGTTTTAAGTGAAATTCTATTCGATATTCATTTAGATTTGATTTACTTCGGAGGTATCGGAATGATTATCGGACATTTAATCAATTACAAATTACATAAAAAACAAAATCATTAAGATATGGAACAGAAAAATTTTGAAGTGATTATCATTGGCGGAAGCTACAGCGGTTTGTCTGCTGCCATGAGTTTGGGGCGTTCTTTGCGTCAGGTTTTGGTTATTGACAGCGGTTTGCCTTGTAACAGACAAACGCCGCATTCTCATAATTTTATCACGCAAGACGGGGAGAAGCCGGCAATTATTTCGGCGAAAGCCAAACTCCAAGTAGCTATTTATAAAACAATTCAATTTTATAACGGACTTGCTGTAAAAGCACTTAAAACCGAATCTGGTTTTGAAATCACAACCGAATCTGGAGAAATTTTTACATCAAGAAAAGTATTGTTCGCAACAGGCGTTAGAGATTTGATTCCAGAAATTAAAGGTTTTGCAGATTGTTGGGGAATTTCGGTTTTGCATTGTCCGTATTGTCATGGTTATGAAGTTAAAAATGAAAAAACGGCTATTATTGCCAATGGAGAAATGGGATTTGAATATGCAAAACTGATTTCAAATTGGACTAAAGATCTCAGATTGTGTACCAACGGAAAATCAGAATTGAGTTTTGAACAAACTCAGGTTTTAGAGAAAAAAGGCATTTCAATTTTTGAAGAAGAAATTGATTCTTTTGACCATAAAGAAGGCTATATTCAAAATATCATTTTCAAAAACAAAGAAAAAATTGATGTAAAAGCCATTTATGCAAGACCGCCTTTCGAACAGCATTGCCCGTTACCAGTAGATTTAGGTTGCGAAATAAATGAACAAGGTTTATTAAAAGTCGATGCGATGCAAAAGACAAATATTGTTGGCGCTTACGCAAGTGGAGATTGCACAACACAAATGCGATCTGTAGCAATTGCGGTTTCTTCAGGTTCTTTCGCAGGGGCGGTAATAAACAAAGAACTTATTGACGAGGATGTTTAATTTTTAACTCTACAGGTTTTTAAAAGTTTTAGGGTTTGGTAAATCTTGTTTGAATAGCCCCTAGCTTCAGCTAGGGGATTAAGATTTTAATTTTAAAGGGCTTTAGCCAAACATATAAATTTGGCTAAAGCCCTTTTGTTCGCAATTACATTTTTCATCCAGCTAAAGCTGGACGCAATTCAACTTCTTAAAGATTATAAAAATCAAAAATCTAACATCTTGAATTAAATCAGTTTAAAAATTTTAAACCGAGAATAATTATTTGTCAAATTTAATTTTTAGATTTGTCTAAATTTAATTTTATGATAATGAAATATTTATTTTTGACAATATTAATACTTTCAACAAAAAACTTCTATTCACAAAATATTACTGGAAAAGTGGAGGCAGATGTTCCAACATTTCAGGAAATAAACATTCGTTTATTAAATACAAATTTTAAAACCCAAACAGATTCGCTTGGTTTTTATAAATTAGAAAATGTTCCAAGCGGTTCTTATAAAATCGCGGTAAGCTCAAACGGATTCAAAAACATCACACAAAAGATTACAGTTTTAGAAAATGAAAATTTGATTCTTGATTTTGAACTAAAAGAAGATCAGAACGAATTGAATGAAGTGGTAGTTTCTGGAACTTTAAAACCGGTAAAAAGATTAGAAAGTGCCGTTCCAGTTGAGGTTTATTCACCTACTTTCTTCAAGAAAAACCCAACGCCAAGTATTTACGATGCGCTTCAAAACATAAACGGAGTTCGTCCGCAGTTGAATTGTGGGGTTTGTAACACGGGCGACATTCACATAAATGGACTTGAAGGTCCGTACACTTTGGTTATGATTGACGGAATGCCAATTGTGAGCAGTCTTTCGACGGTTTATGGTTTGTCTGGAATTCCGAATTCTTTGGTTGAACGAATCGAAATCGTAAAAGGCCCAGCTTCTTCTCTTTACGGAAGTGAAGCTGTTGGCGGTTTAATCAATATTATAACTAAAAATCCAACTAACGCGCCGACTTTTTCTGCCGATTATTTTACGACTTCTTATTTTGAAAGCAATCTTGATTTAGGAACAAAGTTTAATGTCGGAAAAAAAGCAATTTCGCTTTTAGGAATTAATTATTTCAATTACGATCAAGTTATCGATAAAGACAAAGATAATTTTACGGATGTAACGCTTTCTGAACGAATTTCGGTTTTTAATAAATGGAGTTTTCAGCGAAATAACAATCGCCTTTTTACGATTGCAGTCCGCGGAATGTATGAAGATCGTTGGGGCGGAGACGTTCGTTGGGAAAAAAAATACAGAGGCGGAGACGAAATTTATGGTGAAAGTATTTATACCAAAAGAGCCGAATTAATAGGAAGTTATCAATTGCCTCTTGAAGAAAAATTAATGCTTTCTTTCTCTGGAAATGTGCATTATCAAGACAGCCGTTACGGAACGACTTCTTATATAGCGAATCAGAAAATTGGATTTTTACAATTAACTTGGGATAAAAAAATCGGACGAAACGATTTACTGGCGGGAATTGCAAGCCGTTACACTTATTATGATGATAATACGCCCGCAACTAAAGAAGCCGAAAATACTTGGCTTCCAGGAATTTTTGTTCAAGACGAAATAACATTTTCTCCTAAAAGTCAGGTTTTGTTGGGAATGCGTTACGATTATAATTCTATTCACGGTTCTATCTTTACGCCGCGATTTGCATATCGATTTAAAGCAAACGAAAACACAATTTTCAGACTAAATGCTGGAACTGGATTTAGAGTTGTGAATTTGTTTACCGAAGATCACGCGGCGTTAACGGGTTCGCGAGATGTTATTATTAAAAACGATTTGAAACCAGAACAATCTATAAATGTCAATTTGAATTACATTCAAAAGATTAATTTCGGAAACGGAACTTTTCTGGGAATCGAAACGACGGCTTTTTACACTAGATTTAGCAATAAAATCATTTCAGATTACGAAACCGATCCTAATAAAATTATTTACGACAATATTGATGGTTATGCTATAAGTCAGGGAATCAGCACGAATGTTGATCTTAATTTTCCTTCTGGATTGAAATTTATTGTCGGAGCAACGGTTTTAGACAATAAAAACGTCGAAAACGGAATTTCACAGCGACCATTTCTAACAGAAAATTTTACAGGAACTTGGAGCGTTTCATACAAAATTCAGCCTTGGAATTTATCTATGGATTATACCGGAAATGTGTACAGTCCGATGAATTTGCCTTTGCTGAGTGAAACCGATCCGCGAAGTCCGAAATCGCCTTGGTATAGTATTCAGAATATTCAATTTACATATTCAGGATGGAAGGATTTTGAAGTTTACGGCGGAATCAAAAATCTGCTGAACTTTACACCAAAACAAAATAATCCGTTTTTGATTTCGAGAACAAATGATCCTTTTGATAAAAATGTGCAATATGATTCGGCTGGAAAAGTTTTGGTTACACCCGAAAATCCATACGGATTAACTTTTGACACGACTTATGTTTATGGACAAAACCAAACGATTCGTGGTTTTTTGGGATTGCGATATACTTTTAGATAAATTTATGAGCCACAGATTTATAACAATGTAAATTGAAAAATGCCAATTCACGATTAAACTGGACTTCAGTCCAGTTTAGGATATGTAAGATTTATAATTTGTGGCTAAAAAAACAAAAAACAATGAAAAAGCTATTTCTATTAATTTTCTTCTTCGGAATTTCAGCAACAGGTTTTTGTCAGCTGAAAAGCCATTCTTTTGAAGAAATTGACAGTTTGCAGCAAATTCAAAAACGAAAAATCATCGTTTTCATTCATACAGATTGGTGTCGGTTTTGCCAAAGAATGAAAGCTACGACCTTTAAAAATCAGGAAATCATTCAAAAACTAAATTCAGAATTTTATTTTATTGATTTTAATGCCGAACAAAAACGAGATATTACTTTTAATAATCAGATATTTAAATACAAACCTTCTGGAAATAATATCGGAGTTCACGAACTTGCTTTGGAATTGGGAACACAAAACAATCAAATTACTTATCCCGTTTTATGTGTTTTGAATGAGGAAAATGAAATCATCTTTCAATATTCGAACTATTTATCGCCAAAGGATTTTAAAGTGCTTTTAGAAAATCTGGGAAAATAAATTTTCTTATTTTTGAGAATGAATTCTTCGCAAATCAAACATTTCGATTACATTTTTACAGGAACAGGACTCGCATCTTTGATGACAGTTTATAAAATGATTGTGTCTGGAAAATTTGCAGATAAATCTATTTTACTTCTCGATCAGGATGTAAAGAAAACAAATGACAGAACTTGGTGCTTTTGGGAAAAAGAAGATTTAGTGTGGAACTCTATCGTTTCTAAAAAATGGGATTTTGCTTTATTTGCCAATGAACGTTTTAAACGTGAAATGGCTTTAAATCCATATAAATACAATCAAATTCGCGGAATTGACTTTTATAATTTTGTTTTTGAAGAATTTTCCAAACATTCAAATGTTATATTCTTACAAGAAAAAGTAACCGACATTAATGAACTAGAAACACACGTTTTTGTCGGAACAGAAGAAAATCGATATACTGCAAATTATCTTTTCAATAGTATTTACACTAAGGCTTTCGCCGAAAGGCAAACCAAATATCCTGTTTTACAACAGCATTTTATAGGTTGGTTTGTAAAAACAGAAACAGAAATTTTCGATTCTGAAAAAGCTACTTTTATGGATTTTTCGGTTGAGCAAAAAGGAAATACACGATTTATGTATGTTTTACCAACTTCAAAAACAGAAGCTTTAGTTGAATATACGTTGTTTTCTGAAAAACTTCTTCAGAAAGAAGAATACGAAAGCGAAATTCAAAATTATCTAAATAAACTCGGCGTAAGCGAATATCAAATTATAGAAAAAGAGCAAGGAAGTATTCCAATGACATGTTATCCTTTTTGGAAAAAAAACACAAAAAGAGTTCTGAATATTGGTACTGCTGGCGGTTGGACAAAAGCGAGTACAGGTTATACTTTTAAAAACTCAGATAAAAAATCTTCAAAACTTGTCGAATTTCTTCAAAATAATACTTCACTAAACTTAAAAAACTTTCATCGAAAAAACAGATTTTGGTTTTACGATTTATTGCTTTTGGATATTCTTTTTCGTCATAATGAATTGGGAAGTTCTATTTTTTCTTCATTATTTAAAAAAGGAAATCCAAAGCTGATTTTTAAGTTTTTAGATGAAGAAACAAGCATTGTTGAAGATTTTAAAGTGATTTTGAAATGTCCTAAAATTCCGTTTTTAAAAGCTTTATTTCGAGTGATTTTCAAATGAAGCGAGATAGAAAATAGGTTTTTGACTTTATGGCTTTCTAACTTTAAACTAAATCAATACAACTATAACAAAACTTTATACTTCAAATTAACTAGTTGCGAGTAAACTTTGTAACTTTGCAACTCAAAAGTAAAATTTAAAAGACAAGAATATGTATCCACTAGATATGGTAAAACCAATGGAAGCTGAATTAACAGCTGCTGGGTTTCAAGATTTACATAGTGCCGAAGCTGTTGAGAACGCTATCAAAGCAGAAGGTACCACTTTAGTTGTTGTAAACTCTGTTTGCGGGTGCGCTGCAAGAAATGCACGTCCGGGAGCAAAAATGAGTTTAGATGGAGCTAAAAAACCAGATCACCTTATTACAGTTTTTGCTGGTGTTGACAAAGAAGCAGTTGATGCTGCAAGACAACACATGTTTCCTTTTCCTCCATCATCGCCATCTATGGCTTTGTTCAAAAACGGAGAATTGGTTCATATGTTAGAGCGTCACCACATCGAAGGGCGTCCAGCTGAATTAATTGCTGAGAACTTGCAAGATGCGTTTAACGAATTCTGCTAATTCGTTTAGGTACAAAGTAGCAAAGGTACAGCGGTACAAAGATTTAAAAAGCACTATAGAAATATAGTGCTTTTCTGTTTTTATTAAAACCATTTAAAAACCTGAAAACCTCAGTAACTTAGAACCTTTGCAACTTAAAACCTTTTTCTTTACCTTTGCACCTCAAAAAAATAATTCTTAACTTAAAACTGTTTATAGCATGCAACTGTACAACACTTTGAGCGCAGAAGAAAGAGCTGTCATGATCGATGATGCAGGTAAACAACGTCTTACGTTGTCTTTCTATGCGTATGCCAAAATTGAAGATCCCAAAAAATTTCGCGACGATTTATTTGTAGCCTGGAATAAGCTTGATGCTTTAGGTCGAATTTATGTTGCCAATGAAGGAATAAATGCTCAAATGAGTATTCCTGAAGAAAATTTGGAAACTTTTAGAGCAACTCTTGAGGTTTATGATTTCATGAAAGGCATTCGTTTAAACGAAGCTGTAGAACATGATGACCATTCATTTTTAAAATTAACGATCAAAGTGCGTCATAAAATCGTTGCAGACGGTTTAAATGATGAAACTTTTGATGTAACAAATATTGGCGTTCACTTGAAAGCCGCAGCATTCAACGAAATTTTAGATGATCCAAACACAATTGTGGTAGATTTTAGAAATCACTACGAAAGTGAAGTTGGACATTTTAAAAATGCGATTACTCCAGATGTTGAAACATTTAGAGAAAGTTTGCCAATTATCAATGATCAGCTTAAAGATCATAAAGAAGACAAAAATCTGGTAATGTATTGTACTGGAGGAATTCGTTGCGAAAAAGCAAGTGCATACTTTAAGCACCAAGGTTTTAAAAATGTTTTTCAATTAGAAGGCGGAATTATCAATTATGCTAAACAACTTAAAGAAGAAGGTTTAGAAAGCAAATTCATTGGTAAAAACTTCGTATTTGATAATCGTTTGGGTGAAAGAATTACAGATGATATTATTTCGCAATGTCACCAATGCGGAAAACCTTGCGATAATCACACGAATTGCGAAAACGACGGTTGTCATTTGTTGTTTATTCAATGTGATGATTGTAAAGCTGCAATGGAAAACTGCTGTTCTACAGAATGTTTAGAGATTATCCATATGCCTTTGGTTGATCAGGTTCGTTTAAGAACAGGAAAACAAGTTGGAAATAAGGTCTTCAGAAAAGGAAAATCTGAAAATCTGAAATTTAAACACTCAGGTGAACTACCAGAAACTGCGTTGGCGACAGCACAAAAGCCAGCGGATATTCGTCAGAAAATAAAAGTAAAAAAAGTACTTCTTGGAAAAGCCGAGCATTATTATGTAAAAGCACAAGTTGGACAGTTTACAATTGAAAATGACGAATTAAACATTGGCGATAAAATCCTTATTTCAGGACCAACAACAGGTGAACAGGAATTGGTTTTGAACAAATTTATCGTTGATGGCGCAGAAACTCAATCTGCTAAAATTGGTGATAAGGTTACTTTTGAGGTGCCATTTCGTATACGTTTGTCAGATAAATTGTATAAAATTGTAAATTAGCGGTTTTTTAAACCCTAATTTACAATGTCACATTCTTTTACCAAATTATGGATTCACGCAATTTGGGCAACTAAAAACCGTACAGAATTAATTGATTTTTCAATTGAGAAAAACGTGTATGGTTATATTCACAATGAATTAATTGACTTAGATTGCCCTGTTAGAGTCATTAACGGAATGCCCGACCATGTACATGTTTTATTTTTATTAAATCCTAAAAAATCTCTATCAGATGTAATTCGCCAAGTGAAAGGAGGATCTTATCATTGTATAAATGGAGTAAATTTAATTCCTGAAAAATTCGCATGGCAAACTGGTTACGCAGCTTTTGCAGTAAGCGAATCTCAGTTAGATGCTGTTTATAATTATATTAGAAATCAAAAACAACATCATCTTAAAAAGAATGGGCAGCAAGAATTTGATGAATTTGTAAAATTGCATGAATTAGATACACCGTAAAGACACCACAAAAATACCACAATATATTTAAGCATAGCCCACGGTTTCAACCGTGGGAAACGTATTGTTACGTAACGTTGAAGACTCACATTGTGTACCCACGGTTGAAACCGTGGGCTATGTTTTATAAAGATTGAGTAACGATTTACAAATAGCTTATAAAACATAAACTATGATATAAATCATAGGAATCTAATCTACACCCACATTATTTTTGTCATTTGAATAATAAATCAAAAATGACAATTAACAATACAATTGAACTCATGTCTCCAGCTGGAGATTTTGAGTCTCTCCAGGCTGCCTTAGATAATGGTTGTGATTCTGTATATTTTGGAGTTGAACAACTTAATATGCGTGCACGTTCAACGGTGAATTTTACGATTGACGATTTAAAAAAAATTGCCAATCGCTGTGAAGCAAAAAACGTTCGAAGCTATCTTACTTTAAACACCATTATTTACGATCACGATTTATCGGTTGTAAAAACACTTTTGACAAAAGCTAAAGAGGCAAACATTACAGCTGTAATTGCTTCAGATCAGGCTGTAATTGCTATGGCAAGATCAACTGGAATGGAAGTTCATATTTCAACGCAGCTGAATATTACGAATATTGAAACTATAAAATTCTATAGCTTATTTGCCGATACAATGGTTTTAAGTCGTGAATTGAGCTTACGTCAAGTAAAAAATATCACCGACCAAATCGAAAAAGAACAGATAAAAGGCCCAAACGGAAATTTAGTTGAAATCGAAATTTTTGGTCACGGAGCTTTGTGTATGGCAGTTTCGGGAAAATGTTATTTGAGTTTGCATTCTCATAATTCATCTGCAAATCGTGGCGCTTGCAAACAAAACTGTCGAAAAAAATATACCGTTATCGATCAGGAAACTGGTTTCGAAATCGAATTGGATAACGAATACATGATGTCGCCAAAAGATTTATGCACATTGGATTTCTTAGATCAGGTTATCGATTCTGGAATTCAGGTTTTAAAAATCGAAGGCCGTGGCCGTGCCCCAGAATACGTTGCAACAGTAACTAAAACGTATCGCGAAGCGATTGATGCATATTACGAAGGCACTTTTTCCAAAGAAAAAACGGCAATTTGGATGAAAGCTTTAGAAACCGTTTACAATCGCGGATTCTGGTCAGGATATTATTTGGGACAAGAATTAGGCGAGTGGAGCGATATTCCAGGATCAGCGGCAACGCAGAAAAAGGTTTATGTTGGAAAAGGAATACATTATTTTCCAAAAGCAGAAGTCGGACAATTTAAGATTGAAGCTTACGATATTAAAATAGGAGATAAAATCTTGGTAACAGGACCAAGTACAGGTGCTCAAGAAATGATTATCGATGAAATGTTTGTAAATGATGTAGCTGGACAAAAAGCAACAAAAGGTGATGATTGTAGTTTTAAATTACCATTTAGAATCAGAATGTCTGACAAATTATATAAAATTGTTGAGGCATAATGGTTATTGTAACTTTACAAAGAGATAAATGCATCGGCTGTAATTATTGCGTTGAGATGGATCCTGTTCATTTTCAGATGTCCAAAAAAGACGGAAAATCAGTTTTGATTCATTCTGTAAATGCAAAAGGATTTTTTACTTTAAAATCTACTAATCATACAATTGTTGAGAGCTGTGAATTGGCGGCAAAAGCTTGTCCAGTAAAAATTATTACCGTTAAGGAGACTTAGAAATACATTTTCAAAACTAAAAAACCTATTTTGTAACATTACAAAATAGGTTTTTTTGATTTTATTCTTCTGAAAATTCAAATTCATCAAAATCTTTAATTTCAGATAATTTAATTAGTTTGTTTTTGCCGATTTTGCTTTCTGTTTTTTCAAAAACTTCATCAGCATCATATGTGTTTTCGTTGATATTGTGATTTACAATTTTTTTTCGAGTCAGAAAGTTAATGCTGGTTTCTGTAAGGACAATTGGCCCGTGGTTACTGCTTGCATCGTAACCAATTAGTTCAAAATCTGAATTTTGATATCTAAAAGTATAATTCCAATAACCGTATCTTCCGTGAGCGTAGTTTATATATAAATTCCCGTTTTTTATTTCAAAGTCAAGTTCTGGAGCGTAATAAACACCGCCTTCTTCATTTTCAGAAGAAAAACAGTCGTAATTTTTAACAGCCAGTTCGTAACCGTTATTTTTGTTTAATAATGCTATAATTCCTCTTCGATTTCGATCTAATTCTCCACGATATTCATGCTGAATTATTTTGCTTTTATCCGTTCCTTTAATAATTAATATGCAGTCTTCCAGTCCGTCTTTATTAAAATCGCCTTTAATGGTATCAAAAGGAACATATCCTTTCGGAATAAAATCTTCAGGCTTTTTCTTTATTTCGATTGAAACTGTGTCTTCTTCAAAAACTTCTGGAACAGTTGGAATTTCTGAAACCTGAGCAGATTCGGCTTTTTCTTTGGTTTTGTTACAACTCGAAAATCCAATAAGAATTAAGATACTGATTGTAAAAAGTAGGTTTCTAATCATGATAGTTTTTTGAGATTTCATCAAAACAAACATTTTTGTGTCGTTTAAAGTATTTGATAATCTTATCTTTTATAATTCGGTTTATTTAGCAAAATGGGCGTTGTATTTGCAAGAACCCATTTAGTTGCGAGTTCGCATAAAAAATTAAGTTCATCGATTTCTCCGTCTCCATTTTTGCGAATATCTTTTATAATTAAATCTGCTTTTGCAAGTTCATTTTCAGAAAGTGAATTGTTTGAAGACAAATGGATAAAAAAAGCATCTAACATTTTTTTAAAATCGATATTCCAATTTCCGCCGCCATTTCTATAAATCTCATCTCTTACTTTTCCAGCAATGCGCACCACTTCACCTTGTACGGTTTTTGAACTGCCTTTAGATGGTATTAAAAGTTCCCATAGTTCTTCATATTGTTTTTGCCAAGTTGTTCCTGTTACAGAAATTGGCGATACGCCATCGTGTAGAATGCGTTTTTTTACCGGCGGAACATTATACATTCTATAAAGTTCACTTAATGCATTGTCTGTTTCTTCTAAATAATCTTTATTGAAATTTTCTCGATGAAATTCAAAATCTTCTCCTCTTCGGATGACAGAATCTTTCATGGTTTGAGTTATTTCGATATCAGATTTTAAAAGTATTTTTGATATCTCAGCCAAATTTGGAAGATCAATATTGCTTGCTCTAGTCAACGCTCTTTCTAAAGGTGTTTGCTTGTAGTTATTCAACGCATTGATATCTGCGCCATATTCAATCAGTTTTGTAACGGCATCTGTATTAAAACCACTTCCTGCAGCAAAATGTAAAGGCGTATCTCCATAATTGTCTCTTGCATGTACGTTTGCGCCGAGTTCTAATAAAGTTGAAACCTTGCCAGTACGCATCATTGCGTTTTGATGTAATGCAGTTCGATTATAAGTATCAACAGCTTCTAAATCTGCGCCATTTTGCACTAGCCAATTTATAAGCTCATCGGGAACATGCCAAAAGCTTAATGCTGTCGTTTTTCCGTAACCTCCTCTTGCCTCCAATTCGCAGGTTTCAAATACAGCTTTTAGAGCTTCAATATCTTTCTTCTCAATTAATTCATCAAAATTTTTTGGAAGTGTTTTCTTTTTCTTTGCCATTATTTTTATTTCTTTTTAGAAAATCATTTATCAGGAAATCTGATTTTAAATACCAAATTTGGCGTCGATGTTATGCTTCTCAGTATATACTTTAGCAACATTCATCAATTTGGTAAACTTGGCTTCAATTTCGTTTAGAGTTGAAGCATCAAAATCTGCAATTGCTTTTTGAATTTGTTCCGGAGAAGCTTTTTCGTCTTTCAGTTTAGCAATTGGCAAATAACCTTCTTTTTGTTTTGCTATCGCATAAGAAAACAAGTCTTTTGATGCCTGAAGAAGTTCTTTATTATCATCGTCTTCATTGATTTCTTTAATTTTTTTAAATTGAGTTTCTAAGTTGGCTATATCAAATTTAAAATAATCATAATAAGAAGACGCAATCATTTTCTTTTGAGTTTCATCATAAATTTGAGGTTCAGATTCCAGCTTATAATTAATATCCTTACTTCCAAAACGAGATAATAGATTCGAATTTAAAGCAGCAATTTCAAAGGTTTTTTCTGGTGAAAGATTGTTACAAGAAGTAGAAATTATGCTTGTTGCGATTAATACGAATAATAGAATGGATTTATTTAGGGTATTTTTCATCTTTAAGTTGTTTATTATTTATCCTTTTAAAATTTTAGTTTTTTCAGTTTCAAATTCTTCCGAAGTTAGAATTCCGGCATCTAGAAGTTCTTTCAAATCTAATAATGCTTTTTTCTTTCCTTCCATCGAATTTCCAGAATCTGATTTTTGTGGTTCTTCTTTCTGAATTGGCGTTACGACTGTTCCCGACGGAGCATATTTCAAAATCAATTCAGTAATTTCATTAAAACCTTTTACATTCGAATAATCGATAGCTTTTTGTTCTTTCACATTTACGATTGAAGCATCGGCTTTGTTGTCAAGTAAATATTTTACAACATCTTTCTTTCCGTTGGCTGCGCTATAGTGCAAAGGCGTGTTTCCAGATTCGTCTTGAATGTTGATGTTGGCGCCAGCTTCAATTAATAATTTTACCATACTGAGGTTTCCTTTTTTTGTTGCAACGTGCAAAAGGCTTTCTCCGCCATAATTATAAGAAGTGTTGAGCGTAAAGCTAGATTCGTTCGAAATATTTGTAGCACTCACAATCCAGTCCAAATAGTCATTCATTGAAGAAGTGTCGTTAGCGACTGGTTTACTATAATTCACATCGACTCCGTTTTCTAAAAACAAAGACACAATTTCCTTTTGATTATTCGCGCAAGCGTACCAAATAGGAGAATAGCCATTATTATTTGAAGTGAAAACATCAGCACCTCTTTCTACTAATAATTTTGCAAGCATTCTGTTGGTTTCGTAACACGCAATCAAAAGTGCATTTTCACCAGAATGGTTTGCATGATTTATATCTGCGCCATTATCCAAAAGTAAAGTTACCATCGGAATAGATTTAGTGTAACAAGCATAAATCAAAGGTGTATTTCCTTGTTTATCGGTTGCATTTATATCGGCACCTTTATCTAAAAGCAACTGAATAATTTCACGATTTAATTTAGCTGAAGCCAATAATAGAGGTGTTTCTCCATTGTTATTCAGAAGATTAACGTCGATTCCTGCTTCAAGCAACTTTGTTGCAATATCTATTTGGGCGGTCTGAACTACCAAATGTAAAAGGCTGTTTCCGAGTTTATCATTTTTGGTAATTTCTGCACCATTTTCTAAAAGATACAAAGCGGTTTGCTTCTGTTTTTGAAGACAAGCGAAGAACAAAGGAGTTTCTCCTTGATGATCTTCGTAATTAATATCTGCGCCTTCTTCAGATAAAATTTTAACTAAATCTAAATATCCTCTGTGAGCGGCATAATGCAAAGCTGTTCTTCCTTTTTCATCGGTATATTTTACATCAACTTCTTTATTTTGAAGTAATAATTCGGCTATTTTTCGGTTCCCGTTTTCACAGGCAATTATAAATGACATTGACATGGATGTGGTATTTTAAATAAATGATTTTTTATTGTTTCATTAAAAGTTCAACCGTTTTTATTTTTAGGTTATCGCCAGAAGCCAGCATTAATGCCGTTTCATCTTTATCATTTGTAATCGAAATGTCGGCACCTTGATCTAATAATAATTTTACTTTTCGATAGGTTTCTTTTGCCATTTCCGCATCATAATTCACATTATAAGCACAAACTTTATGCAAAATCGTATTTCCTTGATTGTCTTGTTCATTCACGTCTAAAGAAACATTTTCTAAAACCGATTTCAGAATATCTGATTTTTTTTCTACAACAAAATCAATTCCCGATTTAGGCTGCCCGTAATATTGAGCACAGAAATTTACGTCGGCGCCATCGGCTAATAATCTTTCTAAAAAAGTAATTTCACTCGGAGAACCAGAAACAGAACTAATAAAATTAGTCAATAAAGTTCGTCCGTCTTTGTTGACAATATTAAAATCTGGTGAAGAAACTGTTGCTAAAGCATCGTACATATCAAAAGAAAATTGTTCGGCAACAGCATAATAATAAGCAGTATTGTTGAGGTTGTCGGTTTCGTTTGGATCGGCACCGTTTTCGAGTAAAAATGAAATCAATTCTTTTCGACTTCTTTTAACAGCGCACAAAAGCGGAGTAGTTCCGACGATATTTTTCTCGTTAATATCAACACCATTTTCTAAAAGTATTGTGATATATTCTTTTACTTTTTCTGTTTCTAAACCATAAGTATTTAGAATTGAGTAAATAAAATTTTCTCCAGCATTATTTTTATACTGCGTATTTGCTGCAAAATCATCAATCAGGACTTTAATGATTTTTGGTGAAGTGCCTTTTTCAAAAAAATATCCAAGTAAAGTTTTATCGCTTATTTCGTCGTTAATATTGTCCATTTTTGACATTAATTCTTTGAAAAAAGCAATTGATTCGTCGTCATCTTTTAAATATCGAGTTAAAGAACTAAAAATCGATTGGTCAAAATTGTCTAATTCGTAAATATCAGTTTCGATAAATCCAGCTTTTATTAGTCTTTCGATGAAATCAATTTCTTTGGCTTCAATAATTTTGGCAGATATTTGAGAAAAGTTGTTTTTAAGATATTGATCGTTAAAGTTTTCTCCGTTATTTAGGCATTCTCTGGCCTCGTCAAATTTTCCTTGAAAAAGGAAACTTTCAATCTGGTTTTGTGTTTGCATTAGAAATATATTTAAAAATGATGATAAGTTTTAATTCTAGTTTAGCTCGTAATTGTTGACTTTACAAACCATGCTGTAAGATAAAACATAAAAATGAGAAATATATTTCAGGATAAAAATTTAAAATAGCTTTTTACAGTATAAAATAGACAGAAAGTATATTTTAAGTGTTATTACTGTTTAATTTTTTAACTAAAAAATAGCCAAAAATAATATTCGGTATCCAGCAAACCCAAGCAGTTATTCTATAGGCAATTGTAAAATCTTTGAGTGTCAAAACTAATAACGGAAGCCAGATTCTTAAAGTAATTGCGGCAGAACAAGCAGCATAACTATAAATCATCATTTTATGATGTTCATTTATTTTACCTTTTTTAATAGTTAGATAGGCTAAAAATGTTGATGTAAACCAAATTAAGGCAAGAGAAATAAAACCTGTAGCAGACCAAATTCCTCCAGTTGCAAAAAGTCCAATATAAATTCCGGACAAAGAGCTTATTAACACAGCAACAACATATAGCTTTCCTATGTTCCGATGCAAATTGATGTTTTTAGATCTTAGTTTAGGAATAAATTGAATCCATCCAACAAGCAAAGCTATTCCGCCAGGAATAATATGTGAATAGAAAGCGGCATTCCAACAAAAGTTGGATAAAAGTTCATCAGATTTTGTTTGTAAAAGACCAAATTTCCTGTCAATCAGAAAGTAAATTATTGGGTACAAACCAATGATTATTGCAAGTAAGATGAATAATTTTTCAGATAGTTTTTTCATAATCTCTAAATTATAAAAGATTAAAGACGTTTTTACTTGTAAATTTAAAGATGATTATAGTTTGAAAATGACTGTTGTAGGGTATAAAATTATTAAAATAAGACAATCTTTTTAAGAAATCATTTTTAAATAGAATTCATGTTCTTAACTAATTTTTGGTTACATAAAAACACATTTTTTTATTTAACAACCCTTTAGAATTAATCTATAAATAGCCAAATAAAAAAAATACTATCTTTACCGATCAAACGTTTATGAACTTAAGCTGCATTATGGCAGCACTACATATATAATTATGGCATGTACAAGTTGTTCAACCTCAGATGGTGGCGCACCAAAAGGTTGTAAAAATAATGGGACTTGCGGCACCGATAGCTGCAATAAATTGACGGTTTTTGACTGGCTTTCGAACATGAGTCCGTCTAATGGAGAGGCGATTTTTGATTGTGTTGAGGTTCGTTTTAAAAACGGTCGTAAGGAATTTTTTAGAAATTCAGAGAAATTAACTTTGAGTATTGGCGATATTGTAGCAACTGTTGCTTCGCCAGGACATGATATTGGAATTGTGACTCTTACTGGTGAATTGGTAAGAATTCAAATGAAGAAAAAAGGAGCAAATTACGAAAGTAATGATGTACCGAAAATTTATAGAAAAGCTTCTCAAAAAGATATTGATATTTGGTCTGTAGCACGTGATCGCGAAGAACCGATGAAGGTTCGTGCACGTGAATTGGCTATTCAGCACAAATTAGAAATGAAAATTTCTGATATCGAATTTCAAGGAGACGGATCTAAAGCAACATTTTACTACACAGCAAATGATCGTGTCGATTTTAGAATGTTGATTAAAGATTTTGCTAAAGAATTTAGCACAAGAGTGGAGATGAAACAAGTTGGTTTCCGTCAGGAAGCGGCTCGTTTGGGTGGAGTTGGTTCTTGCGGACGTGAACTTTGCTGTTCGACTTGGTTAACCGATTTTAGAAGTGTCAATACATCGGCGGCGCGTTATCAGCAATTATCGTTGAATCCGCAGAAATTAGCGGGACAATGCGGAAAATTGAAATGTTGTTTGAACTATGAGTTAGACACTTACATGGACGCATTGAAAGATTTTCCAGATTATGATACTAAATTAGTAACAGAAAAAGGAGATGCGGTTTGCCAAAAACAAGATATTTTTAAAGGATTAATGTGGTTTGCATACACGAATAATTTTGCAAACTGGCACGTTCTTAAAATCGATCAGGTAAAAGAAATTATTGCCGAAAATAAACAAAAAAATAAGGTTTCTTCTTTAGAGGATTTTGCTGTTGAAGTAATTGCAGAACCAGAAAAAGACTTCAATAATGCGATGGGACAAGAGAGTTTAACTCGTTTCGATCAGCCAAAAAGAAAGAAAAAACCAAATCGCAAACGTAAAAATGCTGAACCAGCTGGTGTTGTGACTCCGCAGAAACCGCAACAGGAAAAAAACGTGAATAACAATCCGAAACCAGCAGGAAATAACAAACCTGCGGGAGTAAATCCGAATCAGCAGAATAAGCAGAATAATCCAAACAAGCAAAATCAAAAGAACAAGCAGAATCCGAATAAACAAAACAATAATTCGAACAAGCAAAATTCTAATGAAAATAAATCTGCTGAACCTAGAAAACCAATAATTATTACTAAAAATGAGAATAAAAAATAGCGGAATTCTTCTTTTGGCTGCAATACTTCTTTTTTCTTGTGATAAAAAAAGAGTATTCGACGAATATAAATCTGTTGGAAGTGCTTGGCACAAAGACAGTATCGTTACTTTTGATCTGCCAGTTTTAGATTCTACAAAAAAGTACAATTTATTTGTAAATATCAGAGACAACAACAATTATCCGTTTAATAATTTGTTTTTAATTGTTGCTATTGAAACGCCAAGCGGATTTACAAAAGTGGATACTTTACAATATCAAATGGCAGCGCCAGACGGAACTTTATTAGGAGACGGATTTAGTGACATCAAAGAAAGTAAATTGTATTACAAAGAAGATGTAAAGTTTACGGGTAAATATAAAGTCCACATTAAACAAGCCGTAAGACAATCTGGAAAAATTCCAGGTGTTGAAGCTTTAGAAGGAATTACAGACGTTGGTTTTAGAATAGAACAAAAAGATTAGATAAATAGTTATGGCTGCTAAGAAAAACAATCAATCAAATAAGGATATTAATTACTATAAAAAGAAATTCTGGCGGGTTTTTGCCTACACATTGCTAGGGATTTTAGCCTTCTTTTTATTTGCTTCATGGGGATTATTTGGTTCTATGCCTTCGTTTGAAGACTTAGAAAATCCAGATTCTAACCTTGCCACAGAAATTATTTCTTCGGATGGAGTAGTAATTGGTAAATATTTCAAAACCAATCGTTCTCAATTAAAATATTCTGATTTACCTAAAAACTTGGTAGATGCTTTGGTTGCTACAGAAGATGCTCGTTTTTACGAACATTCAGGAATTGATGGTCGCGGAACTTTGCGTGCTGCTTTTTCTTTGGGAACAAACGGAGGAGCTAGTACACTAACTCAGCAGTTGGCAAAACAGTTATTTCACCGTGGAGGATCTAGCTTTCTGCCCTTTAGAATTGTACAAAAGATAAAAGAATGGATTATTGCCATTCGTTTGGAAAGACAATATACCAAAAATGAAATTTTAGCGATGTATTGCAACGTTTATGATTTCGGAAATTATGCTGTGGGAGTAAGTTCTGCTGCCCAAACGTACTTTTCAAAAGATCCAAAAGATTTAACCATAGACGAATCAGCAATATTGGTTGGAATGTTTAATAATTCCTCTCTTTACAATCCGTTGCGAAATCCTGAAGGTGTTAAAAACCGTCGTGATGTAGTGCTTGGTCAAATGGTAAAAGCAAAGATGATTACGGAAGCTCAAAAAGAAAAGTACAAAGCATTGCCAATTGCTTTGAAGTTTAAATTGGAAAGCCACCGTGAAGGAATGGCAACTTATTTTAGAGAATATCTTCGTGATTATATGAAGAAATGGGTTACAGAAAACAAAAAACCAGACGGTTCTGATTATGATATTTACAAAGATGGTTTAAAAATTTACACCACTATCGATTCAAGAATGCAATCTTACGCAGAAGAAGCAGTTTCTGAGCACATGAAAAACTTACAGCAACAGTTTTTTATTGAAATGAAAAACAATAAAAATGCGCCTTTCGTAAATATTACGCAAGCTGAAACAGATAGAATCATGATGCAGGCAATGAAAAATTCTGTTCGTTGGGCTCAAATGAAAGAAATGGACAAGAGCGAAGACGATATTATTGCTTCATTCAAAGTAAAAACAAAAATGCGCGTATTTACTTGGAAAGGAGAACGCGATACAACTATGACTCCGCTTGATTCTATTCGTTATTATAAACACTTTTTGCAATCTGGTTTAATGGCAATGGAACCTCAAACAGGAGCAATTAAAGCTTGGGTTGGAGGAATTAACTACAAATATTTTCAATACGATCACGTAGGACAAGGAGCAAGACAAGTTGGTTCGACATTCAAACCTTTCGTTTACGCAACAGCTATTGAAGAGTTGAATATGTCTCCATGTGATTCTATTCTTGACGGACCATTTATGATTCACAAAGGGCGCCACCACGTTACAGAAGACTGGGAACCAAGAAACTCAGACAACAGATACCGCGGAATGGTAACTCTAAAACAAGCTTTAGCGGCATCGATAAATACAGTTTCTGCAAAATTAATTGACAGAACAAGTCCAGAAGCAGTAGTGGATTTGACTAGAAAATTAGGTGTAAAAACTGAAATTCCGGTACAGCCTTCAATTGCGTTAGGTGCAGTAGATATTACAGTTGAAGACATGGTTGCGGCTTACAGTACATTTGCCAACCAAGGAGTTTATGTTAAACCTCAGTTTTTAAGCAGAATAGAGAACAAAAGCGGTGAGGTTATTTATGAGCCAATTCCAGAATCACACGACGTTTTAAATAAAGATATTGCTTTTGCGGTAATTAAATTACTTCAAGGGGTTACAGAAAGTGGTTCGGGATCACGCTTACGTACATCAGGCGGTGGAAGCGGAGACAATCGTTGGACAGGTTATCCTTATATGTTCAAAAACCCAATTGCTGGTAAAACTGGAACAACACAAAATCAGTCAGATGGTTGGTTTATGGGAATGGTTCCGAATTTAGTAACTGGAGTTTGGGTTGGATGTGAAGATCGTTCAGCTCGTTTCAAAAGTTTAACTTACGGACAAGGAGCAACAGCTGCACTTCCGGTTTGGGGTTATTTTATGAAAAAATGTTATGCAGATCCATCACTTCAGGTTTCAAAATCTGAATTTGAACGACCAGCAAATCTTTCTATAAAAGTAGATTGCTACAGCGCTCCAAAAATTAAAGACACTACAGCAACAGAACAAAATACAGACGAATTCGAATTGTAATTTAGTTCTTCTTTAAAATATAAATATCCTTTTGTGGCTTCAGAAATAATGAAGAATACAAAAGGATATTTTTTTGGATGGAATTGAGTTTTATTTTTTACGAAATCGTTATAATTCAATCTAAAAATCTTATTTTTATCAAAATTATACAGTAATAAAGACAGTTTGTTATGATAACAAAAAAAGTGAATAATGTTCAAGAAGCCATTCAAGGAATTGAAAGCGGAATGACAATCATGTTCGGAGGTTTCGGTTTATGCGGAATTCCCGAAAATACAATTGCGGCTTTAGTAAATACAACAATTTCAGATTTGACTTGCATTTCAAATAATGCAGGAGTCGATGATTTTGGTTTGGGATTATTATTGCAGAAAAAGCAAGTTAAAAAAATGATTTCTTCATATGTGGGAGAAAACGCTGAGTTCGAACGCCAAATGCTTTCGGGTGAATTGGAAGTTGAATTGACGCCCCAAGGAACTTTGGCAGAACGTTGTCGTGCCGCTCAAGCTGGAATTCCAGCATTTTACACGCCTGCAGGTTACGGAACTGAAGTTGCAGAAGGAAAAGAAGCACGCGAATTCAACGGGAAAATGCATATTATGGAAGAAGCTTTTAAAGCCGATTTTGCGATTGTAAAAGCATGGAAAGGTGATGAAGCAGGAAATTTAATTTTTAAAGGAACAGCAAGAAACTTCAACGCTTGTATGGCGGGAGCTGGAAAAATAACTATTGCAGAAGTAGAAGAGTTGGTTCCAGTTGGAACTTTAGATCCAAATCAAATTCATATTCCGGGAATTATGGTGCAGCGCATCTTTCAAGGAGAAAAATTTGAAAAAAGAATCGAACAACGTACGGTGAGAGTTAAGAATTAGATAATTGAGATAATGAGACAATTAGATAATTATTTGCATTATCTAATTATCAAATTCTCTAATTGACACATTAAAAATATGGCACTTAGTAAGGAAGATATAGCAAAACGAATTGCAAAAGAAGTAAAAGACCGTTATTTCGTTAACCTTGGAATCGGTATTCCGACTTTGGTTGCCAATTACGTGAGAGAAGATATTGCGGTAGAATTTCAAAGTGAAAACGGCGTTCTCGGAATGGGACCTTTTCCTTTTGAAGGTGAAGAAGATGCCGATATTATCAACGCAGGAAAACAAACCATTACAACGCTTCCAGGAGCAAGTTTTTTTGATTCGGCTTTTAGTTTCGGAATGATTCGAAGCCAAAAAGTAGATTTAACGATTCTCGGAGCAATGGAAGTTTCTGAAAACGGAGATATCGCCAACTGGAAAATTCCTGGTAAAATGGTAAAAGGAATGGGAGGCGCGATGGATTTGGTGGCTTCCGCCGAAAATATAATCGTGGCAATGATGCACGTAAACAAAGCAGGTGAATCTAAAATCTTAAAAAGATGCACTTTACCATTAACTGGTGTAGGATGCGTTAAAAAGGTTGTAACTGAACTCGCAGTTCTCGAAGTAACAGAAAAGGGTTTTAAGCTCTTAGAACGCGCGCCAGGTATCTCAGTTGAGGATATCATTGCGTCGACTGAAGCAGATTTGATTATTGAAGGTGAAATTCCTGAAATGGTGATTTAGGTGCTAAGGTGCTGAGATTCTAAGTTGTATATTAAACAATTATCAGTTTAAATAAAAAAACCGCCAACAGCGGTTTTTTTTATTCTCAGTATCTTAGAAACTTAGCATCTTAGCACCTTTAAAAACTATTGTAAATTAAACGAAGCTCCTAAACTAAAAGTTGCTTGATTATTTAAATGATAAAAAGGATCGTTGTTAGAACCATATTTTGCAATTGGAAATCCGATTTCTGTGAAAACACCAAATCCGTCAGTAAAGAAATAACGACCACCAACATGAGCACCAAAATTATGTAAACCTAAACTTAATCCAGGGTAAATGTCTAATTGCTCCACTCCAATTACGCTAGATAAATTAGCATTAATTCTTGCTTTTGCATCAAAACGATCACCGAAATCTGGTGTTGCATCGTTATAAGCAGTTGTGCTTCCGTGGTAAAAACCATTAAAATTATCAACGCCTAATAAATAATTTGCAACAAAACCAAAAGAGAAATTTTCTCCCAAACCAAAATCTATAGAACCTTGAATTCCAGAACCACCATCTTGTAAGTTAGCACCAACATTTACTCTCGTGTCACCTTTACCCGTGAAGGCTTTTTGTGCATTAATAAATCCGAATGATACTAAAAACAAGAGTGTAATAACTTTTTTCATAAACTTTAAATATTAATTATTTTGCAGGGCAAATGTAATTTTTATATAAATTAATTCCTACCCTTTTCATTAAAATACAATTCGTTCAACGGCTCGCTTTGCCAGTATTCTTTGGTGTCAACGTTTAAAATCGTAAGCGGACCTCTAAATGCAGCGCCCGTATCTACATTCCAAACACAAGCTTTATTTACCGGTACGGTTTTACCGATTCTGGTAACAGGCGTGTGACCGATGTAAACTTCTTTATAAACGGTAAATCTTTTAGGATAGTGTAAATCGTCTTCCTTTAATCTTGGGTCTAAAGCAAGTGCAGATTCCCAAAGCGTTCTGTCCCAATAAAATAGTTTAGAAAAATATTCCCATTTTACACCATTTAAATTGGTAAATCCAGCATGAACAAACAAACGGTTTTGATCATCAAGATAATAATCCTGAAGATTTTCTAAAAATTCGATATGAGTTTTTTTCTTTTCTTCGGAGATTTTAGCGTAACCTTCAACAGTAGCTTTTCCGCCATGTTTATACCACATTTCTTCGTCAAAATCGTCATTTCTTTCTTCCAGCCAGTCCAACGCCAGCTGATCGTGATTTCCTCTTATGCAAATACAGTTTTGTTTGCTTTTTAAATCAATCAAAAAGTCAATTACTTCAACAGACTGACTCCAGCCGTCAACGTAATCGCCCAAAAAGATTAGAGTATCTTCGGTAGTAACTTCGGCTCTTTTCAACACTTGTTCGAGTGCCAGTAATCCGCCATGAATGTCACCTATAACAAATGTTCGCATTATTTAATTTTTCGAGTAGAAGAACAAAAATAAAAAGAATTATCGGTTTCGGCTCACCTAATTTATATTCTTTAAAAATTGATACTATTTATAACTATTTGAAATGCATTTTTATTGCTTTCCGCATTAAATTTGCAAAATGTCTGATACGCCAACATATCGCAAAATTATTCATATTGATATGGATGCTTTTTATGCGTCGGTAGAGCAGATGGATAATCCTGAATTACGCGGTAAACCCGTTGCCGTTGGCGGATCTGAGAATAGAGGAGTAGTTTCGGCAGCGAGTTATGAAGCGCGTAAGTTTGGAGTTCGAAGTGCCATCAGTGGTGTTTTGGCTAAAAAATATTGTCCGCAAATTATCTTTGTTCGACCTAGATTTGATCGATACAAAGAGATTTCTTCTAAAATTCATAAAATTTTTAATGAATACACCGATTTAGTTGAGCCTCTTTCGCTTGACGAAGCTTATTTGGATGTTACTCAAAACAAAAAAGGAAATCCAAGTGCAAGTTTATTGGCGGAGGAAATTCGATTAAGAATTTTTAATGAAGTTGGTTTAACAGCTTCTGCGGGAATTTCAATTAATAAATTTGTGGCAAAAATCGCCAGTGATTACAATAAACCAAACGGACAAAAAACTGTAAATCCAGATGAAGTGGAAGCTTTTTTGGAAGAATTGCCTATTCGTAAATTTTATGGCGTTGGAAAAGTAACCACAGAAAAAATGTATCAGCTCGGAATTTTTACGGGAACCGATTTAAAAAGTAAATCTTTAGAGTTTTTAGAGAAACACTTTGGAAAATCGGGAACATTTTATTATTATGTAGTTCGAGGCATTCATAATAGTGAAGTCAAATCGTCTAGAATTACCAAGTCGGTCGCGGCAGAACATACTTTTGATGTGAATTTATCTTCTGAAATTTTTATGATCGAACAATTAGAAAGAATTGCAATTTCTCTAGAAAAACGCTTGGAAAGACATAAACTTTCAGGAAAAACAATCACATTAAAAATAAAATACAGTGATTTTTCTCAACAAACAAGAAGTAAAACGTTGCCTTATTTCATCTCAGATAAAAGTCTGATTATGGAAAATATTAAAGAATTATTATATCAAGAAAAAATGAAAGATTCGGTTCGATTGCTTGGCATTTCGCTTTGCAACTTAAACAATGAAATTAAAAAAGCGGTAGCAGTTCAACTAAAATTTACATTTTGATAACCTATTTGAGATTTAAAATGATGAATTCTATGTGTAATAATAAGATTTTTCCTCTATCTTTGAGTAAAGATTTGTTGATTATCTAAAAAGTTGACTATGAAAAATACTAACTCTGACGATTTTTTACAACGAAATTCGGTTCCAATTTTAGCTTGGGATTTTCATTATGAATATATTAATGAATTGAAAGCGCTAACTGTTGATTTGAAAAGACTGAACGAAATTTCCAATCAATTTACTTGGAATGAAGAAAAACTCAATATTCAAGAAAGAATTAAACAAGAAGTAGTTGTTATTACTGATCTTGAATTGAAAATAGTTTTCGCGTCAAGCGGAATAAAAAAAATGACCGGTTTTAAAGAAGAAGAAATTCTAGGCAAAACACCAAAGATGTTTCAAGGACCGGCAACTTCCAAAAAAGATTTAAAAGAAATAAGAGAAGCAATAAAAAAGAGAGTTTCTTTTGTAAAAACAATTGAAAATTATAGAAAAAACGGAAATACGTATAAATGCAAAATAGACGCTTCTCTGGTTTATAACCTAAAAGGTGAATTATCTCATTTTATGGCTTTTGAAAAAGAAGATTTAAGTGCATGATGAGTTTAACCGCAAAGAACGCAAAGATTTACGCTTAGTTCGCAAAGAATATTAAAAAGTAAAACCGCCTATTTGGGCGGTTTTTTCTTTTTAATATATAGCGTGCCTTGCGTAAATCTTTGCGCTCTTTGCAGTTAAGAAAAATTACAAATTAGCAAAGAAATCATTTCCTTTATCATCGGTAATAATAAAAGCAGGGAAATCTTTAACGGTAATTTTACGAACCGCTTCCATTCCTAATTCTTCAAAATCAACAACTTCTACTTTTAGAATATTGTCTTGCGCTAAAATAGCTGCAGGACCTCCGATAGAACCCAAATAGAATCCGCCGTATTTATTGCAGGCATCTGTAACTTGTTTGGTACGGTTTCCTTTTGCTAGCATAATCATGCTTCCGCCATTTTTCTGGAATTCGTCTACATAAACGTCCATTCGTCCAGCAGTTGTTGGTCCGAAACTTCCAGAAGCCATTCCGTCTGGAGTTTTTGCAGGGCCAGCGTAATACACAGGATGATTTTTGAAATATTCTGGCATTGGTTGTCCAGCGTCTAATAATTCTTTGATTTTTGCGTGAGCAATATCTCGAGCAACGATTACAGTTCCGTTTAGTTTTAAACGTGTTTTAACTGGATATTGAGATAATTTTGCTAAAATATCTGCCATTGGCTGATCTAAATCAATTTCTACAGGCGCTTCTAAATGCGGAGCTGTTTCTGGCAAAAATTGTTTTGGGTTTACTTCTAACTGCTCAACAAAGATTCCGTCTTTCGTAATTTTTCCTTTAATATTTCTATCGGCAGAGCAAGATACTCCCAATCCAACTGGACAAGAAGCTGCGTGACGTGGCAAACGGATTACACGAACGTCATGCGTGAAATATTTTCCTCCAAATTGTGCACCAATTGCGCTTTCTTGACAGATTTTTTGAACTCTTTCTTCCCATTCGAAATCACGGAAAGCTTGACCAGACATATTTCCAGAAGTTGGAAGATGATCATAATATCCAGCAGATGCTTTTTTGACAGCACTTAAATTCGCTTCCGCAGAAGTTCCGCCAATTACCAAAGCTAAGTGATAAGGAGGACATGCAGAAGTTCCTAAATCTTTGATTTTTGTGCGAATGAATTCATCTAAAGATTTTTCATTCAACAAAGATTTTGTCTGTTGGTATAAATAAGTTTTGTTTGCAGATCCTCCGCCTTTTGCCATAAACAAAAAGTCGTAAGAAGTTCCTTTTTTAGCATAAATATCTATTTGCGCCGGAAGATTTGATCCTGAATTTTTTTCTTCAAACATCGAAATCGGAACAATCTGCGAATAACGTAAGTTTCTTTTTTGGTATGTATTGAAAATTCCACGACTTAACCATTCTGCATCATCAACACCAGTAAAAATGCTTTCTCCTTTTTTAGCCATTACAATCGCCGTTCCTGTATCTTGACAGCTTGGTAGCTGACCTTCGGCAGCAACTGAAGCATTTTGAAGTAAATTGTAAGCCACAAAACGATCATTGTCTGTCGCTTCTGGATCGTCGAGAATTTTTCTTAGTTTTTGCAAATGCGTCGTTCTCAACATAAACGAAACATCTGTTAAAGCTTCTTCAGCCAATAATTCTAAACCTTTTGGATCAACGGTTAAAACTTCACGTTCTCCAAATTGTTCTACTTTCACAAAATCAGAAGTGATTTTGCGATACTGCGTATCATCCTTTAAGATCGGATAAGGATCTTGGTATATAAAATCGATCATTGTTTTGTTTTTTTACAAATTTAGAAATTATTTACCTAAGAAAGAATTTGAATAAGGTACGTTTGTATGGATTAATTTATAAAAGAAATTAAAAAAAAACATTCATAAAATGTAAACTGGACTTCAGTCCAGTTTGAATGTAATAAATTTAATATATTGTAATGTTATATTAGATTTTCAAAAATGCATCGTTCATCAAATTTAGTATCGTATTTTTTTAGAAAAGAAGAATATTCATCTTTGAAATTTTGCTTTTTATGATGTTCCTCTTGATTGGCAATATATTTATAGACAGTATCAATCTGCGATTTACTATATGAAAAGACCCCATAACCTTCCTGCCATTCAAATTTGTATTTTGTCAGCTTATTGTCATTGATATATTTTGATGATTTTCCTTTTACAACCTTCATTAAATCGGAAACAGAAACCGTTGGTTTAAGCATTAGAAGACAATGGACATGATCTTCGGTGCCATTTACTATTATGGTTTTGCAACCAGTTTCATTTATTAAATTTCCTATTACGCTTAATATTTTTGATTTGCATTCATTTGTGATTAGTGCTTCTCTGTATTTAACTGCAAAAACGGCTTGTACGTAAACTTGGTGAAAGGTGTTTGACATTTATATATTATTAACGATTAAAATTCGATATAAATATATAAATATTCTTACAAATAAAAATTTTATAACATATATTAAACTGGACTGAAGTCCAGCCCTACAATATAAATCGCTCCTGCGGAACTTTACATTTAGTATCTGGATAATATTATACAGATGAATAAAGCCCAGCTCTACAAATACAAGGAAAAAGAGCCAACGGCTCGAACTATATTGTAGGGCTGGACTTCAGTCCAGTTTATGTTTATGTGTAAAGACAATATTTTAAAAAAACCAAGTCGCCACAAAAATCGCCGTAATTACGCAGATTAAATCAACTAAAAGCATTGTGCCCAAAGCATAACGCGTGTTTTTAATGTTTACAGAACCAAAATAAACCGCAATTACATAAAACGTACTTTCTGCGCTACATTGAAAAATACTGCTTAATCTCGCTGTTAAAGAATCTGCGCCAAAAGTATTCATCGAATCAATTAAAAATCCTCTTGATCCCGCAGAACTAAACGGACGCAGCATTGCCACAGGAAGCGCATTTGTAATTTCTTTGCTTACGCCTAAATTCGAAAAGATAAATCCGATTCCGTCGCTGATAATTTCAAATAAGCCGCTGTTTCTGAATAATGAAATTGCAACCAACATTCCCAAAACATAAGGAAAAATCGTTACTCCAGTTTTTACGCCATTATTTGCTCCAACAACAAAAGTGTCGAAAACGGTTGTGTCAGCTTCTTTGAATTTTTTCTCATGTATGAATGAAAAAATCAAAGTAAAAACAACAATCGAAAGTAAAATTAATGCTGAAAGGTTAGAAGTGAAATAGTTTTTTCCAATTAAATCCAAATGATTTACATACATCAATAAACCAACAATTGCAGCAATTAGAACCATTAAACCAATAACAAGTGAAGCGCTTCTAAAATTGATTTTTTGTTTGATTCCGACAATTAAGAAAGCGGCGATTGTTCCGATAAATGAAGTAATAATACAAGGCAACATTACATCGGCTGGATTACTTGCATTTGCTGCTGCACGATAACCAATAATCGAAGTTGCAATTAAAGTTAAACCCGAAGCATGAAGACACATAAACATGATTTGAGCGTCGCTGGCTTTGTCTTTTTCGGGATTTATTTCTTGTAAACTTTCCATCGCTTTCAATCCAAAAGGTGTTGCAGCCGAATCTAATCCCAAGAAATTGGCAGCAAAATTTAAGGTCATGTATGAAATCGAAGGGTGATTTTTAGGAATACTTGGAAATACTTTTACAAAAACTGGACTTAAACCTTTAGCTAATTTTCCAGAAGCACCAGAAATAATTAAAAGTTCCATTAATCCGCAGAAAAAAGCCAAATAAGCGATAAGTGGAAGAATCAAATCAACCAAAGTGCTTTTACAAGTTGGTAATAAACCATCAGATTTTTGAAGTCCGCTGAAAATTTTTACTGTTTTGTTTTTGTAAACGTAAGTTGAATCAGCGTTTAGCGTATCACGATTGATAATCATGGTTAGATCTGGCGCTTTTTTTATACTGTCTTTGATGAAAGCCGGAAGTTCTTCAATGTATTTTTCAGAAACTAAAACCGGATCGTCTTTCTTTCCATTCAAAACAGAATCAATTGTGTAGGTGTTGGCTGTAAACAAACTGAATAAAATAAAAACAATCGAAGAAATAAAAATCGTTAACCAAAATCTGCTCAATACCATAATTCTAATTTTTTGTAAATGTAATTATTTAGCAATAATAAGCATAAAGATTTAAGTAACGAAACGGGAAGTTATGGTTATGAATTATATAAAATGTTTGTGCTTTTCTATTTTTTAAGCCGTTTCAAACTTTTTATATTTCGCTCCGCTGGAGCTTTTGATACTGGAAAATTTCTTTTGCTATAAATATATCGCTCTTCCAGAGCTTTTACATTTGATTATAATTTTTAATGGTTATTGAAATTTCTAAATTTATAAGCTCTGGAAGAGCCATATATTTATAGATTTGAAATAACACAAAGTTATAAGCTCCAGCGGAGCGAAATAAAAATTTATTCAATAACAATTTTACTTTCTAAATAGTTTTCAAAAGCTTTAATTCCTTCAAACAAAACTTCTTTTTTATGTTTTTCAGTTTCATTAAAAAACTCCGTTTCTATTTTAACGTGATCTTTTTTGAAAGTTCTTTTCCAGATTCCAATTACTTTTCCGTTTTCTAAAATTATAGGTTTAAAAATACCATTGTTAGTAAAAGTTTTGGATTGATGATTTCCCGAAAAAGAAACTTCGCGTGTTTTGTACGAAATTAAAATCTCATCGAAAGCGGGCAGAAAATGTACGCTTTCGCAAAAGTTATCCTGGCTAAAATCATCTTTTTTAAACCAATATTGCTGATTATCAATAGTGATATTGCTTAATTGCAACTCTATTGCATTAACTGTTTTCTTGCAGATTGTAACAGGAAATCCTGACCACCATGAAAAATCGGATACAGTTGCTGGACCATGACTTTCAAAATAACGAAGGGCAAGTTTGGCTAAAGCTTCTTCTTTTGTTAATCTGTTTTTAGGTTTTTCAACGCGTTCTTCAAGCAAAGCATAAGTAATTTGTTTACCTTTCATTCTTCCATTGCAAACCAAGCCATCTAACTCGGCATTCATCATTACAATAACTGGAGATAAATCGCCTGCACTTTTTTGAATGTTAAGCTCTTTCATGATTTCCTCTCGAGTTAAATGATTGTTTCCCGCTAGAAGTTTTTCTATTTTGGAATTAACTTGATCAAATTTCTTTTCATCAAAGCCATGTTGTTTGGCCATTGTTGCAAAGAGACGTTTTACTTGCGGTGCCGAAAGTTCCAACATCCAGTAAATATCATCGGCAGAAACAAAATGCCACGTCGGTCTTAGAATATGAGTTCTAATAATTTTGCCAGAATTAATGGCTTCTTCAATTTCCTTTTCTGTAGCATCACAACGTGAACCAATTGCCCATTTCGCCATTGCGTAATCCTGCGCTTGCATTGCACCAAAATGATGCACAATTTCTTGCGGAGAACAGTAATTTTTCTCAAACAATTTTTGAGCAACCATTCGATGATTTGAAATTTCAGAATGAATCATAATCAAAGTTATTTTAAATCATAATTAGAAAAACCTTAGTATCTCAGCAACTTAGTCCCGAAAGCTATCGGGATAGCATCTTTAAAAACTATACATGAATAATTTCATCGTCAATCAATAAATCTTCTCGGCGTAAACGGAGAAAAACCTGTGCTACAGCAATCGTATCTTTTTCACAATAAGTTACAATTCTATCAATATCTTTTTCTACATAAAAAACATGAGCAACCTGACTTCCGTCAATATCTCCTTTTGGAGAAGGAACTCCTAAGATTTTTGTCAATAATTTTAAAGAAGTAAAATGTTTATAATCGCCAAACTTCCATAATTCTAAAGTATCTAAATGTGGAATTTCCCAAGGTTTTTTGCCAAATAAATTCAGTTTGTCTGGAATTGGCATTTGGTTTATAATCATTCTTCTAGCTATAAACGGAATATCAAATTCTTTAGAATTATGTCCACACATCAAATGTTGCGGCTGATTGAAATGATTATTAATCAGATTTGAAAAGTCCTTTAGGATTTTCTTTTCTTCACCAAAAAAAGAAGTAACTCTAAAATTTCGAATATCTCCTTTAATTGTAAAATAACCAACAGAAATACAGATGATTTTACCGAATTCTGCCCAAATTCCGGCACGTTCATAAAATTCTTCTGGAGAAAAATCATCTTTTCGCTGATACTGTGTTTTTAAATCCCAAAGAGATTGCATTTCCGCGTCAAGCGAATTGAAATTTTCTTCTTCAGGAACAGTTTCTATATCGAGAAAGAGAATATTGTTAAGGTTTATCTTTTCAATCATATTTTTTATATAACACAGATTGCACTAATTTTCACAAATTTGATTTTAACTAAATAATCTATTGAATTTTATGTTTTTGTAAAGATAAGACTATAATTTTATTTGTGTTAATTTGTGAAATTCGTGTTGAATTTAAAATAGACTTTGCTGTGCAGAAGGACTTTCATGTTCTAAAAGCCATTTTTTGCGAGACAATCCGCCTGCATATCCAGTTAAAGATCCGTTTGTGCCAATAACGCGGTGACACGGAACGACGATCCAAAGCGGATTTTTACCATTTGCAGATGCAACAGCGCGAATGGCTTTTACATCGCCTAATTTCTTAGTTTGATCCATATAGCTTACTGTTTTTCCGTATGGAATTTCTAACAAAGCTTTCCAAACTTTTTGCTGAAATTCGGTTCCTTTTGGATTTAGTTTGAGATCGAAATCGGTTCTTTTGCCTTCAAAATATTCATTTAACTGCAAAACGGCATCTTTTAAAACTTCTGGAATTTCGGCAGAAACTTCATTTGTGCCAACATCAGAAACTGAAATTACGACAATACCATCTTGATCTCCAATTATTTTGGTGATTCCTAAAGGCGAATTGATGTAGACTGTTTCCATGATTATTTGGTTAATCACAAAGATAATAAGGTTTCGCAATCCCAATAGTTATCGGGAGCAAAGTTTTTTTAAACGATAATTAAAAAATAATTCTACCAGCCGCCACCGCCACCGCCGCCACCTCCGCCGCCAGAGCTTCCGCCACCAGAACTTGCACTGCTGCTAGGAGCAGACGAATAAGTTTTGTAAGTAGTATGAAAATGCATCATTATTGCTGGCGCAAAAGAAGTGGAGCCTTCAGATGTTTTAACCCAATTATTGGTGTAATTAAGCCTTTTTAAAATGTCAATATATTTTTGATTGTATTTCTCTTCAATTCCCAATGCAAAGGCGTAGGGCAGATTTTCTTCGTAAATAGTTATCGTAGAAGCATTTTCTTCTGGTTTTTGATCTAATAATTGCTGTTTTAGTTTTTCGATTTGAAATTTGGTTTCCAAACCAAGTTCTGTGTAAACGCCAATTAGACATAAATAGGTTATAAATCCAGAAATAATTAAAAAGAGAACAATCAAATTTAAGAGTGAATAGCTTTTGTTTACATTAACGGCAATAAATAATCCAAACGTAAATGCAACGGTGAAAAGTAAAAAGAACAAGCAGGCAAAAATCGCGGCAATGTCTTTTTTTATAATAAATTCAATTATGAGTTTAATTAATAAAATGCTGATAACTAAAAAGATAAAACCGAAAATGGCAGCCCAAAAAATAGTGCCTTTATCATAATAGCAATATCCTAATAATGCGCCAGTTGTGATGATAAAACCGATAAGCATTTGTTTTGAATTACTCAAAAAATAATCTTTTAAATTGAATTTACTTTTTAAAGATTTTTCGAGAGCTTCTTTTGCTTTATCAAAAATCAAATAGGTTTTTTTATCAATTTCAAACGAATCATTTTCTGCGAATAAACCTTCTAAAACAGCATTTTCTTCCTCAGATAGATTGGCTGTTTGGCTTCCTTTTTTAAGTGAATATTTAAATTCATCTTCCCAATCTTTTTTTCCGTTGTCCAAAATTTCGACAGCGCCTTTTATAGAAAGATTAATTATTGCAGTTAAAAGTGTTTGCGAATGAACACTTCGTTCTTTTAAATATTGCAAAGCCGCTGGAGAATAACGACTTTTTAAATCAATCGTTTTACTTTTATTTACCAATAAAGGATCTTCTCCGTATTTTTTCCATGAAAAATAATAAAAAGCAAAACATAGAGAAACAACGAAAATGGCAAGTAATACTTTTTGTGGAGATGAAAATTCTTCGATTTTATAATGCGGACGAAAAAATGGCTGATTGACAATCCCTTTTGGGAAAGCCGCGGCAATCGTAAAACCTTCTTCTGTTTTTAAATTTTTGGAAGTAAAAAATACGGTGTTTTCTGTTATTTGAGCATTGCATTCATGCGCTTTAGAACCCAGAATTCCAGTGTAACAATAGGTTTGAATCGCTTTTGCCGATTTAGGTAAAATTACTCTTGCCGTAACATTTTCTATTTCAAACTGCCAATAATTGCCCGTAACATTCCAATATACTTCATCGAAATCTTTATAAGAATGTATTTGCGCTTCGACTTCGTATGTTAATTTATAAGTATAAGTGCCTTCTGGCAGATTCATATCTTTGTCGCCAATATAGATTTTAAATTTTTCCTTGCCTGTATTTACATGATAAGGTTCTTCTAAGTTGCCTCTAAATACACTTAAGACAGTATAAAAGTTGTTTTTTGAAACTTTCGACGAATTGCTTTCCATCGGAAGTTCTCTATATATTCCGTGATCTATAGATTTTTCTGCTGCATATACAGTAATATTTTCTGTAATGATGAGATTTCCATTTTCCTTAATTCGAATATCAGAATGAAATTGTTTTATTCTTTCTTCTCTGTTAATTACGTTAGTAGACAAAGAATCAATTTGGCTATAACTTTTAGAAAATGGAAGAAATAAAATGCTAATTAAAAATAGAAACTGGATTTTTTTCATATTGAAAACAGTTGTTTTTATATGAAGGAAAAATAGTATTTTTATTTAAATCTAGGTTTGAAAGTTTTAATATTCTTCTAAATGAAATCGGTAATTTAATGTGTTTTCTATTTTTTCACTCGAAATCACTTTTTTAATATTTGATTTTTCAGAACTGAATTTCGGTAAAGTCAAATTCATTTCAACGGCTTTTTGAGTGTAATATGCTGAACGAGTTGGATGAAACGGTGCAACTGCATTAAAAACCTCATTCCATTTCGATTGATTTACAATTTCTTCAATAACAGAAATACAATCTTTTAAATGAATTAAATTTATGGGAGCATCGGGATTTTCTAGATTTTCTTTTCCAGAAAGAAACTTTACGGGATGACGATTTTCGCCTATCAATCCGCCGAAACGTAGAATTGTGGTTTCGAAATTTTGATTTTCTTGAAGAAGATTTTCAACTAAAAACAATTGTTTACCGCTTTCAGTTTCCGGATTTGGAATGGTTTCTTCGGTAATAAATTCATTATCATCGCCATAAACAGAAGTTGAACTTACAAAAAGCACTTTCTTAACAGCTGATTTTTCTATAAATGGAATTAGATTTTTGATTTTTTCGACAAAAACTTTTTTTTCAGAATCAGTGTTTTCAGCGCGTAATTTTGGTGGAATGTCGATAATTAAGATTTCACTTTCTGCTAAAAAAATAGTGATGTTTTCAGAAATACTTTCGCTTTCAAGTTTTACCAAAAAGGGATTTATTCCAGCATTTTCTAAAATTGAAAGTTTGTTTTCAGAAGTTGTTGAACCTTTTACGGAGTTTCCGTTTTCGATTAGTTTTTTTGCTAAAGGAAGTCCCAGCCAGCCGCAGCCAAGTATACTTATTTTTGTCATTTTTTCTTTTAAAGATACAAAGTTACAGAGTTAGAAAGGTTTTTAGCCACATATTAATGATGAATATTTCTATATAAAAAAGACAGACTTGTTTTAAATCTGCCTTTTTTATATAGAAATATTCGCTCTTGTTTTAATCTATATTAATATTGTTTTTCTCCGCAATTTTTTTGAATAGATCCTCTTTTTTCTCCGATTTCATTCTCTGATAAATCGCTCCAATAAACTGTTCAGAATCTTTTACATATTCTGATTTTTCATTCGTGTAAATTCTGTGCGCCATAAATATATTATCTAATGCTTTTTCGTCGTCTTTCATCATAAAATAGTTTTTTCCAGCGCCAAAATAGCCTTCTGCGTTATTCGGATGGTATTCTATCAGTTTTTGATAATAACTAATCGCCGTTTTATAATCAGATTTAAAAGTATAAGCAACTCCAATATTCATTAAAGCAAAATTTCCTTCGGGATAAATTTCCAGTGATTTTTTATAATATTTTATGGCATTATCATAATCGTCTAATTGTCTGTAAGAAACTCCCATGTCATCAAGCGCAAGAACAAATTTTGGATCTTCTTTTAAAGCCAATTGAAAACTTTCAATTGCCGATTTAAAGTTTTTTTGATCCATAAAATCTTGTCCGATTTTATAAAAGTTTTGAGCGCTCTTATTTTTTGATTTTCCGTAGAAAATATCTTCTTTATTCTCAATTAAAGCAGGCACTAAAGATGGACATTTTTTAGTGATGATTTCTGTAGTTCTCAGAATAATAGTTTGAATTCCTTCTACAGTATTAATCGATTCTCGAACTTTCGGGTCTTTATCGGTCAGAATTACTTCGCCCATATTACCCGTTAAACAATCTCTAAAAACATCATTGGTGATATTTGAACTTTTTTGCAAGCATTCACATGCTTTTGCCGCAATTTTTTCTTCAGATGTTTGTGCGTGAAGTATTGAAAAGCTTGCGAAAGCTAAAAAAAGAATGAATTTTTTTTTCATTTTACTTTTTTAAGAGATTGAAATACTGTGGTTTTTATTCAGGTTTTACAACCGGAATTATACTGTCTTTTGAAACGGCCAAACTGTCTTTAACTACAACAGGTTCAATTGGTTTTATTGGCGCTGTATATCTTTTTATTTTTTGATGAATTAATACTGCATCGTTTAAAACAAAAGGTGTTGGCATCATCCAATTTTCTCTTGGTTTGACATTTAAAAGCGGATTACTCAATAAATCAAATGAACTTTCGATTAAATCCATATCAAAAATAGATGATTTTGGTATGTAGAAATCCATTAGAAGCGGTTCATTGCCCACAACATAATAACATAAAATTTTGCTGTCTTCTCTTTCTAATCGATTTCCTTTTTCTCCAGAAGTAGCAACTCCATTTGCTTTAAAATTATAAAAAGTCATTTTTGGGTTGGCATAAATATCATAACGATTTACCTTTCTGTTCGGAGTAATTTTGATTTTTAAATATCTATTGTTTCCAATAACGCTATCTCTCAAAAACTGAATGGTTGGTTTCGGAACATCAACAACAGGCGCAATCGCGCTGTAGGTAAAAGTAGAATTGTATTTACTTGCAAGCGGAAGCGTATTTAAACCAACCGCTTTTTGATTTTTTTCACCCAAATACGATTTAGTCCATTCGTCTAAATTGGTGTCATAAGTTGTCCAGGAAGCAGAATTGTTATCTCCATTTAAAACGTACAACAAACTGTTAGATTTTGCTTTACCATATTCATAACCCGAATGATATCCCGCATAGGCGAAAAATGCAATCGAAGCGAGGAAGAAAACTACAATCCAAGCACCTTTTCTAGCAAAAGCTCCAAATATTGGCAACAACAATCCGAATAATAAAACGGTTAAAATTGCACTTCCAAATAAAATTTTTAAACCTAAACCAATTGGAAACATTACAATAAATGGCGCAACAATGGCTAAAGCAGGAATGCTGAAAATCAAATTCATTCCCAAACTATAATGTTGTGTGAAGACAAATATTCCGAACAATAATATTCCGAAATAAACAGGAATAATTAAGAAACCTGCGCCAGTTAAACTATTTGCTAAATAAGCATTAATGATAATCCAAAGTAAAAGCGGTGCCACGAAATGGTTCATTGTAATTTTCCCCTCAGAAAAATGATGGTAGAAACCAAAGCAAATCGCAATGCTCAAAGTAACAAATGCGCCGATATAAGCGTGTCCGTTATATGTAAATCCGTTTAGAAGATCTGAATATTGCGGATAAACTTCTAAAACCAATTTCCATCCTAAAAATGTAACCAATCCAGCAACTATAAGCGATCCTAAAAGAGGAACAAAACCTCTGAATATTTCTGTAAAAGTGATGATTCTTTTGACTTTTCCAACAAAAATAAAGAAAGCCAATAATCCGAAAGCAATCAAAGTCATTGGCATTACCCAAGAAAAAGGATAATTGATAAATGAAAATGGTGCGCTGAAATAAACATTATCTTCGGTAGATTCTGTTTTAGTTAAATCAATATTGGTTAAATATTTTAGCAAAGGCATAATGTAAGTGCCTTGATGCGCCAAAGTTGTTTTGTTTAAATGCTGAACATCATCTTGTTGTGTATGATAATTAAAATGTCCATCAATAAAAGCAAAATTGAAACCTTGAATGTTTCCTTGTTCTCTAAAAACCGTTAAATCAGTATCATTCGGAAGCATTTTGTAAATGCTGTACATTAAGGAATTAGAAACAGGATGAGAGGTTTTAGCATCAGAAAATGCTTTTACTAGAGATTCATTTCCTTTATTGGTTTCCATTAGCATATAACTTGGACCAGAAGTTCCTCGTGCCTCAAAGTTTAAAACCAAACCAACGTCTTTCGCCCACGGATGCTGATTGACGAACAATGCAGCTCCATTCAATCCTAATTCTTCTGCATCAGAGAATAATATGATAATATCGTTTTTTTGAGGATGTTTTGAATATAAAAAGGCGCGTATACCTTCTAAAATTGTAGCAACGCCCGAAGCGTCGTCGCTTGCACCTTTTGAGAAAGAATGTGGTGCACTGTCATAATGTGAAAGAAGTAAAAGCGCTTTTGTATTGTTTGTTCCTTTAATTCGCGCTAAAATATTTTTTGATTTTACTAAAAGACCTTTGTCATTTAGCGTAAAACCTTCTTGAACGCTTGTTTCTAAACCAATTCGGTTCAATTCTAGTTTTAGATAATTGGCAACCAACTCATGATTAGTTGATCCGACATAATGAGGTTTTTGCGCAATAATCTCAACCTGGTTTAAGGCTCTTTCGGTCGAGAATTCTGCAAGCGCTTCATCATCTTTAGAGATTCCTTGCGGCATCATCGTGGCATATATAATGCCAAGTAAAGCTAAAACGCAGACTATGGCTAGAATTGAGGTTTGGTTTTTTCTCATGGTGAATAAATACTATCTATATTTCTTTTTTAACAAGCATAAAATAATCATTGTCCAAGGAACGATAGCCTTGATCGTACAAGAAATAATAGGTATTTCCTGTCTTGGTTTGTAATACATTTGTAAAGAACTCAAAATCAAATCCTTTACTAAGTAATTTGTCTCTTGAAGCCTTCGATTTTCCATCTACATTTAGCTCTGCCAAAATACGGTAATTTTTGCGTAACTTGTTGTTTATATTTCGCATGAAATTCGTACTATCTTTATTCATTTTGTTATTAAAGGCATTGCGGCAGCCGTCGGAGCAGAATTTTTTGTCTTCACGGCCTACAATTTTGGCTGAGCACTCAGGACATGTTTTCATTAACTCAATTTTTTAATTTCGTAAAGATCAGATCTACGGTCTTTTAAGGTTTTTACACTTCCGTGTTCGTGCAATTCTTTCAATAAATTCAAATCAACATCAACAATTAAAGTCATTTCTGTGTTTGGAGTGGCTTCGGCTTTTATTCCGTTACTCGGAAAAGCAAAATCCGAAGGCGTAAATACAGAAGATTGAGCATATTGAATATCCATATTATTTACTTTTGGAAGATTTCCGACGCAACCTGCTATGGCTACATAACACTCATTTTCGATGGCGCGCGCTTGTGAACAATGTTTTACACGCGTATAACCATTTTGTGTATCGGTTAAAAACGGAACAAATAAAATGTTCATTCCTTCATCTGCCAAAAGTCTAGAAAGTTCTGGAAACTCAACATCATAACAAATTAAGATTCCGATTTTGCCACAATCTGTATCAAAGGTTTTAAATTCTGATCCGCCTTTCATTCCCCAATGAATTACTTCATTTGGTGTGATATGAATTTTGGTATACATTTCTGAAGTTCCATCTCTTTTGCATAAAAAACCAACATTGTATAGATTTCCTCCTTCAACATAAGGCATACTTCCTGTAATAATATTGATGTTGTATGAAATGGCAAATTCTTGAAAACGCTTTCTAATCGGATCGGTATGGCGAGCCAGTTCGCGAATGGCTTCTGCTTCAGATAAATGGTTATAATCTGCCATTAAAGGCGCAGTAAACAATTCTGGAAACAATGCAAAATCTGATCCATAACCAGAAACGGCATCAATAAAAAATTCGGCTTGTTCAAAAAGCGCTTCAACGTTATTCAACGGACGCATTTGCCACTGAATTAATCCTAAACGAATGATATTTTTTCTAAGATTAATCAGTTTCGGACTATCTTCATAATAAATATTGTTCCATTCTAATAAAACAGCGAATTCTTTCGATTCTTCATCACCTTCCAAATAATTCTTGATGACTCTCAAAACGTGAAAATCATTGCTTAACTGAAAAGAAAGCACAGGATCATACAATTCTTTTGTGCGTACTTTTTCGATATACGTTTTAGGTGACATCTTTTTAGCATGTTCTCTATAACTTGGAATTCGTCCCGCAAAAACGATTGCTTTTAAGTTCAATTGCTCGCAAAGTTCTTTCCTCGCATCGTACAAACGGCGTCCTAAACGCAGACCGCGATAGTTTGGATGAATAAAAACATCAATTCCGTATAAAATTTCAGCAGTTGGATTATGAGTAGAGAAGGTGTAATCGCCACTAATCTGTTGGTAATTATGCCTTTTTTCTACTAGTTTTTCATCAACAATAAGAGATAATGCAGAACCGACCACTTTTCCGTCAACCAAAATAACCAATTGCCCTTCTGGAAAAATAGAAAGTAATCTTTCTATGTCATCCGACCCCCAATACGAATCGGCCATTTCTGGATACGATTCAATCATTGATTTTTTTAGCTGTTTATAGTCTTCAATTTCTAAATTTCGTAACTCGACTTTATTAATTTTTGCCTGCATATAGTAAGATTTATCTCAAATATACAAAAAACTATTTCCAATTACAAACGCTTACAAATAGTTACATTCGATAGTAAATAGTTAGCAACCGACTATAAATGCTGGTCTGTTTCATCTTTGCAGTGTTGAATTTGATGAACATTTTCAATTTATAATAACATAAAAATAATATACGCCATGAATGCAATGAAAAACAGAGTACAATTAATCGGAAATGTTGGTAATGATCCAGAAATTAAGACTTTAGAAAGCGGAAAAAAATTAGCACATTTAAGAATTGCGACAAGTGATGTTTACAGAAATGAAAAAGGAGATAAAGTAGAACAAACCGAATGGCACCGCGTAACAGCTTGGGGGAAAACGGCTGAAATAATTGAAAAATTTGTGGTAAAAGGAAAAGAAGTTGCGATTGACGGAAAACTGACGCACAGAAGTTATGATGACAAAAACGGAGAAAAAAAGTATATAACCGAAGTTATAGTAAACGAGATTTTACTGTTAAGTAGATAATATATAATATTCCGTTAGGAATATCTCGTCGGTAGAAAATAATATGATTTTTTTATAGTGTCCTGTAGGGACACCTGATTGACGAAAATGAGATAATTGTCTTGTCAATCAAACGTTCCTAAGGAACGTCTAGCCGTAATTCATATTCTAATTTTACCGACGAGACATTCCTACGGAATGATTTTTTCGAAATTTAACAAATATTAGTAAAACCCGACAGGTCTTCAAGACCTGTCGGGTTTAATATTTTCAGAAAATGATTTTTATAAAACCGAAGCGCCATTTATATCTGTCGTCAAGACTTCGCTCATATAATCAAAAAAAGGTCTCATATTTTTGAAAGCATCCAAAGCTTGTTCTAGAAAAAGCGGACTCAAAACTTCTTCATCTGTAAAGCGTTTTATAACCAAAAATTGTTTGAAACGAAGTAAATCAATCGCAGGATGATCTGCATCAAAGCCTTTTGGTTTCGTTTTGAGTTGTTCGCCTTGTAAAGTTCCAAAATTGCTGACGAAAGTTTTTGAATTTAATATCTTTTGAAAAGTTTCAGGATCTTGAGCAAATTCTGTTCTTATTCGTTTTAAATCGGCTGCATTTGGTCCCCAAAAACCTCCGGCAAAAAAGCTGTTTCCTTTTTCTAAATGAAAATAATAACCGCCGCGTCTTGCCGCAGTTGCGCGCGTATAACTTCCTCCCCAATAATGTTTAAAAGGAGTTTTATCTTTAGAAAAACGAATGTCACGATAAATTCGGTAAACGCTTTTTTTACCCGAAGCATTTTCTAAAACATCGGTTTTGGAAAGTTCTTTTAATAAAGCGCCTGCAAAATTTTCAATATGATTCAGTTCGATTAAATATTGTGGTTTATTGGCTTCAAACCAAGGTTTGTTGTTGTTTTCTTTTAGTTGAACCAAAAAATCAAGACTTGATTTTGGTATTATATTTTCGTTTTTCATAATTAAATTTAAAATCAGAAGAAGTAGACTGCAATTTAAAACTAAAAAACCCACCAGAGAAATCTGATGGGTTTTTATATATTTTGTTAAGCCGTTTTTTTGAATAAATCAAACATAGGACAACGTGAGCAACGCTTCTTTTCGCTTTTTTTGTATTTCTCACAACAAGAAGATTTACAGTTTTCAATCTTCTTGATCTTATCAAGGATTTCAGAATTTTTCTTTTTCTTTTTATCCTTTTTCTTTTCCTTGTCTTTTTCTTTCTTGCCCAATTTTCCTCTGTATTATAAAAACAGAGACAAATATAAATGAAAAAAGTTATCTTTAAATATTCTAAATAAACTTTAACTTTTTTTATTTTGGATTAATAGCAATTGAGCTAGTAACTGTTAATTGCTGAATATCACGGTCAAACAAGTAAAGTCCGCCTTTATCTTCACCAATTAAATTGATTTTATCTAAAATAGATTTTGCTGTAGCTTCTTCTTCGATTTGTTCAGAAACGTACCATTGTAAGAAATTATGTGTAGCATAATCTTTTTCTTCAAAAGTAATGTGTACCAATTCGTTGATAGATTGTGAAACAAAAATTTCATGGTTGTAAAGCTCCTCAAACATTTCTTTAAAAGTAGAATAACTTATTCTAGGCGCTTTTAGGTCTGTAATTTGAGCGTGTCCTCCGCGTTCGTTTACATACTTAACCAATTTAAGCATGTGTGCACGCTCTTCGTCTGACTGTGTGTACATAAATTGAGCGATTCCCTCTAATCCGTGTACTTCAGCCCAACAAGCCATAGAAAGGTAAGTTTGCGAAGATTCTGCTTCTATTCTGATTTGCTTGTTTAAAGCCGTTTCAATATTTTTTGATAGCATGATAGTGTCTTTTTTGTAAAATTAAGAAAAATTATCCATTCTGTTTTTTCGAAACCGCGAAAACATTAGAGATCTGCATTGATTCTCAATAAATTTAATTTCTATTTAAAGGCATTGATTTTGAAAACTGCGCTTTATTCATAATCGAATTTCCTGGATCTTCGTCTATAAAACCATCTGTAAATTTACGCATGATGTAACTTTTTGAAACCAAATCGTAATATCCTAAAGCATAGAAATCTTTTAATTTCAAAATATTCGGAAGCGTAATGTTCTTCGTTTTACTCATAAAATAGTTCAGGTTATCGATTGCCAAAGGTTCTCTTTGATCATTCTTAACAAAATCAAAATCAGAATTTAAAGAAGAATCGAAAAATACAATTTTGCTGTCGTTTTGAACGTTTTCAAAACCGTTTGAGCCATAATTAAAACTCATTCCGACTGATTGATAAGAAGCAAATCCACCAAAAGTTACAAAAGTTAATCCTTTGTTTTTAAAAGCAGAAATTGCCGAATTTACAGTTGAGAGCTGTTTTAAGAATTTACTTGTGGTTTTTAATTTTTGAAGTCTTTCGTTGTTGATTTGTAAAAACATCGGTGAATTTTTAAATGTTATCGAGTCATTTTTTGACACCGAAATGTTTTTGATGTTTTTTCCAGAATCAACATCTTGTATATTAAACAAAAGTTGTTCGCTGTTTGAACTAATTTGGTACAGTTTGTTTTCCAGATAAAATGAGTTTGTTGTAGACAGAATTTTAGGAACCGGCATTTCAAAAATCTTCTCCGTTATTTCAGAAGTTTGTAAATTTAGAGTAAAAACCTGCGTGCGTTTGGTATTATAATCAAATGTCAGTACAATTTGATCGTTCATTACATACATTTTGCTTTTCTTTTCCGTTTTGTCTAAAGGTGAAAAATCGCTTGAATCAATGGTTTCGATAGGATAATGATATTGAACAAGCGCGCTGAATGAAAGTCGCTGATTTCTTTCATTTTGAAATATAAAAGTTGAAAAATCAAACATTTTTATATCACATTTTCCATCGTAAAACTCAAATAACAAAAGATGTTCCTGATCTTTTTCTTTAGAAAGAATATAAAATTTATTATTCTTCTGAAAAGAAGTTATGATTGTTCCAGTATTAGCAGGAAAATCAAAATTTAAAGCTTTTGATCTTTTTGCATTCAGATCGTATTTTATGAGTTGGATATTTTTATGGTTTTCAGAATCCCAATAAAGCGTCGGATTTCCATCTTCACTAATACTGTAACCCATTAACGCTTTATTTTTTTCAACGCGAACAGTATCTTTCATCTGATTGGCAAGAAATAAAGACTTGTTGTATTTTAAGATATTTATGTTCTTGTTATCAGATGCAAAAACATATACTTCATGAGTTTTTACATCTTCTGCATTTAAAAGCTGGCCATTTTCTAAAGGCTTGTTCAGATTTAGAAGAGCAGAATTTAATACAGTCTGACTCCACAATATTGATTGCGAAAGTAAGAGGAAGAAAAGCAGTAATTTTTTCATTAGAATTTGATGAGATATATTTTCAAATTTAATGAAATAAATGATTTTTTAGTAAATCAAATTTTAGAAGATTTAAAATGCAATTTTCTGTTTTTGAAAATAAAAAAAAAGCCCCAAAGAAAATTCTTTGAGGCTTAATTCCTGAAATAAGAAAAGCGATTATTTTACGATAAAGGTTACTCTTCTTGCTAGTCTTCTAGCTTCATCAGAATCTTTTTGAATTGATGTATCTGCACCATTTGCTAAAACATTTAAACGAGAAGAAGCAATTCCAGCTTTTTCGAAAATCGTTTTTACATTGTTTGCTCTAGTGTAAGATAATTTCTCATTGTAATCTGCGCTTCCAACTTGATCTGCATAACCAACAAGATCTAGTTTTGCAGATGGATTTTTTCTTAAATAATTTAAAACAACATCGATTGCCGCAGTTGAGTTTTCGATTGGTGTTGTTTTATTAAAATCAAAATACACGCTGTAATACTTGTCATTAATCATTCTTTTGATTAAGTCGTTATCAACAGGTTGAGCAGGCGCTTGTTTTTCAACAACTACTTCTTTTTGTGCTGGTCTGTTTTTGATTTGTTCTTCAAGATCTGCTAATTTGTTTTCTAAAGCAGAAAGATCAACACTGTTTTGAGAATCTGCAGTCCAGTCAGCATGTTTAGTATTTTTACCTAAATACACATTTAAACCAACAGTTCCGTTAAAAATTAATCCAGAAAAACCTCTGTTGCCTTCAAGAGAAGCTCCATCAAAAGTACGGTCTTGAGAAGCATTTAAAATAGTAGAGAAATCTCCAGTCAAAGCTACTCGGTTTGATAATCTTATTTGTCCAGTTACACCAGCAATGAAATTACCTACTTCATCTGCTCCTTTAAAATTATCATTTCTTAATTGAGCATACCCAAAACCAGCATGACCTAATAAACCAAATGTATTAGTCCAAGTTTCAAAATTCATGATACGACCTAAGTTAGCTACTGCTTGAAGATTTACTCTGTAGTATTTTGAATCAAAATCTAAAGAATTATTTTTTGCAGTAAAACTATTGTATCCAAAATCGGCTTTTAAACCAAATTTATTGTTAAACATATAACGTACTCCAAAATCACCAACCCACGGGCTTGGAGTATTTGTTGCATAACCAGAAGAAAAAGGTCTTTGTGGTTTTGTCAATCCGCCGTCTAATTCTATAGACCATTTATTAAAACGAGAGTTGCTTTCTGTTTGCGCATGTACTCCAGTTAACGCTAGGGCAAATGCAAGAGTCATTACAATTTTTTTCATTGTTATTGAGATTTTAAATTTGGGTCAAAACAACAATATATTGTAAGTAAATACTTCCTTTATAAGTCAAAAAAGTATCAGAATAGGGTAATGTGGAATAGGTAAATTTTTGAGAAAGAATAAGTGTTTGATAATGAATAGATTTAATTAAATCCGTCGGTGAATTTTCGTAAAATATATTCTTTAGAATTGAGGTCATAATAACCTAAAATACTGTAATCGCTTAATTTTAAAATATTCGGAAGAAAAACTTCTTTACGATTAGCTATAAAATTATAGATTTTGTCGGCTGCAAGCGGTTCATGATTTTGAGTTGTGGTTTCTAATTTTTTAGTCCAAACACTTTCAAAAAATACCGAATAATTAGTGTCCAAATTATAATAATTTGGTGAAGGAAAATCTGCGTAAAAGTCATCCATCATATTAAAAGCATTTAAAGAAACCACTTTTGAATCGACTCCTGTTCCGCCCAAAGTGAGAAATAGATTTTGCTTATTTTTAAAAACAGAAACGCCAATATCTGTCGATGCCAATTCTTGCAAAAACTTACCGGTATTTTTTAATTCTTTTGGTCTGCGATCGTTTATCTGCATCAATAAAGGAGAATTTTTAAATTGAATCGTATCTTTTTTTGAAACAGAAAATCTTTTTATAGATTCGCCCGATTCATAACCTTTAATATCAAATAAAAGCTGTTCAGAATTAGCGCTGATTTGGTACAATTTGTTTTCGTGGTAAAAAGAGTTAGACCGTTTTGGATTTTTCTCAGAAGTGGGCTGTAGAAAAGTCTTTTCCTTTATTTCTAAATTTTCTAGATTGATATCAAACAATTGCGTTTTTCTAAGACTTTGATCTAAAGTCAAAATCAAACGGTTGGGAAGCGTATACAATTTGCTTTTAGCAGTAACTTTATAAAGCGGATTATATTCGCCAGAATCCATTTTTTCTATCGGATTTTCTGCCAAAATCAAATTAAATGGCTTTTGCTGGGTTTTTCGATCTCTGAAAATAAAAGGCGAGAAGTCAAGAAATTTTTCTTCAACCATTCCATTTTTAAAAATGTAGGCCGTAATTGCTTGTTTAGTTCGATCGGTCATCAATAAATAAAAATTATTATTTTTTTGATAATACGTCAAAAGGGATTTTTCGTCAAGCGGAATAGGAAATTTTAAAGCACGATTTGTATTGTTTTGCAGATAATATTTAATCAAAACAATGCTTTTTTCTACAGCAGAAAACCAATACAAAGTCGGATTTCCGTCTTCGCTAAAACTATAACCAATTAGAGATTTGTCTTCAACATATCTTCGTGAGGTAATTATTTTTTCTTTTAAGAATAAAGCACTGTTGTATTTTAAAATTGAAAGACTATCTGAAGTTGCTAAAAAAGCAAATACATCGTGCGTAATAGTATTTTCAGCATTTAAAACCTCTGTTAAACCTGTTTTGTTCTTTGAATTTATTGGATAAGAAGTCAATACTGTTTGACTGAACAAAACAGTATTCAAAAACAAAGACAAAAAAAGGAAGATTTGTTTCATATCTTTTATGCAACAAGAATTATTCCGTTTTAAATTACTGATTCATAAGTTCTTGAAAATAATCTACAAATTGCCCAACATGCATTCCGTCCATTAAACCGTGATGTACATAAATGGCCATTGACATCGTTCTTTTTCCAGTTTCAGAAACCATCATTTTTCCAAAAGAAATTTTAGGGCAACTGTCTGGATAAGTAAAACTTCGCGCGTGCGTAATCGAACTAAAATTCAACCAAGGAATTGCCGAAAAATGAATCACATTATCATCATCAAAAGATCTTGTAAAAAGTCCTGTTGTGTTTTGAATGCGTTCGATTTCTGTTAATGCAATTTGTTCAAATGTTTTAAAATCTGGATTGTATTCAATTAATGAAAATCCGAAAGTGCCATCTTCGCGCCCAATTGTTGCCGACGCATCAACACGATCGTTAATGTAAATTTGATTTTCTGAAATGCGGTATTTAAAATTTTCAATTGCGTTTACCGCAGCTAAAGTTTTATGTAAATAGAAAATGAAAAAAGAAGCATTTAAACTTTTTGCTGTTTGATATGCTTTAGTGCAATCTATTTCTACAGTGACACCAAAAAAAGGTTCTTCCATTTGTTTGAAATGCGCAAAATGCTCTTTTCTATTCCAATTTTCTAAGTCTAAAAGTGTTTTCATTATAATAAATTCGGAACAACTTCTGCAATAGTTTCAAATGAACTAAAATGCTCGTGTTCTATAGTATGATTAATTTTTTCGTGTTCCCAAGTCGTGTGAAACGGAATATGAACGGCGTATCCGCCAACTCCTAAAACAGGTAAAACGTCTGATTTTAATGAATTTCCGATCATCAAAAATTCGTGCGATTGAATATCAAGACGACCAATAAGTTTTTCATAATCAATTTCTTGCTTGTCTGACATTACTTCAATATGATGAAAATAGTGTCCTAAACCAGAACGATGCAGTTTGCTTTGCTGATCTTTTAAATCGCCTTTTGTTGCCACAACCAATTTGTATTTTCCGTGCAAAGACTTTAGTGTTTCTTCAACTCCGTCTAATAATTCGATTGGTTTTTCGAGTAATTCTTTTCCGTATTGAATGATTTTTTCAACGACTTCAATCGGAATTGTGTTGTTAGAAATATTCATCGCCGCTTCAATCATCGAAAGAATATAACCTTTAATTCCGTATCCGTACAAAGGTAAATTGGCAATTTCAATTTTAAATAATTCCTGCGAAATGCCTTGATGTGAAAGATAATCTTCCATCAAAGCGCAAAATTTATGTTCGGTTTCCTGAAAATAAGGTTCGTTTACAAATAAAGTATCATCGGCATCAAATGCGATTACTTTTAAGTTCGGTATTTTAGTTTTATGTAACATGGTGTTTTTGTTTCAAGTTTAAAGTTTTCTTTGTTTCAAGTTTTTTAGCCACGAATTCACGAATTTTTTTCTGCCGATTAATAAATTATAAGGATTTTTAAAATTCAATCTGCTCAATCTGCTAGATCTGCGTGAGACTTTTATCTTGAACTTAAAAATTACACTAATTTTTTAGAAAAAAGCCTTTTCAAAGAAATTGTTTTATCGTAAAAAGTAATTCGGATTCCAAAAAGTAAAATGATTCCGCCGAAAACCATTTGTAAAGTTATTTTTTCTTCTAAAAACAACCAAGCCAAAATCGATGTAATTACAGCTTGACTCAATAAACTCAATGAAACTCTGGTCGCGCGCATGTGTTGCGTTGCATAACTAATCGAAAGCCAAGCGCACAATTGGCAAATTACCGCTTGAAGTACGAGAACAAACCAACCCATATCTGAAAATCCTGTGAAAGGTTGATCTAACGAATAACAAAGAATTCCTAAATAAATGCTCGAAGCTGTTAAACTAATTGTCATAAACGAAAGAACATCGACTTCTGAAAGCACATTTTTGCTGACCAAAAGATAAATTGAATATAAGATTCCAGACAAAACGGCAAATAGAAAAGCTTGATTGAAGTTTAAATCGATAAAAAACTCAAAGCCAACCAAAGTTACCATTCCGAATAAAGAAACAATTGTTCCGATCCAGAAATTGGTTGCAGGTTTTGATTTTAAAAACAAAAAAGAACCAATTCCGACCCAAACTGGAGATAAATTCGTTAATAACGAAGCCTGCGTTGCGCTTGAATCTTGAATTGCGATATTCCAAACTGCAACATCAGAAGAAAATAAAACACCACAAAGCGCCGCCAAAAGCGCAAATTTTAAACTAGGCACTTTAAAGCTTTTACTAAAAATGACATAAGGCAATAACAAGATTAAGGCAAAAAACATTCTGTAAAAAGCCGAAATTAATCCTGGAGTTAAACGCAATTTTACCAATATCGGAAAAATCGATATGCAGAGAATACCACTAATTAGTGCTAATCTTGGTTTTGTGAGTTTCATTTTTAGTTTATTTTTTCAAGTTTTTTGATGTATAATTTAAAAATAAAATTGCGTGAATCAATTAAAGTTTAATCGACTCACGCAATTTATAAATATATAAATATTTAATTTACAGTTTCTCCATTTGGTGCATCAGCATCTGGATTTACAAAAATCAATTTTCCTTCTGCATTTGTTGTCATCAAGATCATTCCTTGACTTTCAACTTTAGCGATTTCTCTTGGTGCTAAGTTAGCTAGAACAGAAACACGTTTTCCGATTATTTCTTCTGGAGAAAAACTTTCTGCAATTCCAGAAACAATAGTACGAACATCAATTCCAGTATCTACTTTAAGAGTTAAAAGTTTCTTAGTTTTTGGCGTTTTTTCAGCTTCCAAAATAGTTCCGATACGAATATCCATTTTTAAGAAATCCTCAAATTGAATTAAATCTTTCTGTGGTTCTACTTGTTTGTTTTCAGCAATGTTTGCGGTTTTTGTCGCTTCCAATTTATCAACTTGTTTTTGTATTTCTTCGTCTTCAATTTTAGCGAAAAGCAATTCTGCTTCACCAATTTTATGTCCAGCCGGAATTAAATCTGAGTTTTCAGAAATGTCATTCCAACCTAAAGTTTTATCAATAATAATGTCTTTTGCATCACGATCTTTTTCTTTTAAAAATTTACTGAAACCAGCAAAATGTTCTTTAAGATCACCTAAATTCAAAATTTTAGACAATTTAGCCGCTGTAAAAGGTAAAAACGGTTCAGCCAAAACGCTCAACGCAGCAGCAATTTGCAATGCCACATACATTTGAGTTTTTACACGTTCTGGATTATCTTTCATAACTTTCCAAGGCTCTTCGTCTGCAAGATATTTATTTCCTAAACGAGCCACATTCATCAATTCACCCAAAGCTTCACGGAATCTGTAACGCTCAACTGAACTTGAAATTACAGCTGGATACGCTTTTAATTCTGCTAAAGTTTGTTCGTCAACTTCAGAAAATTCATTAGGAGTTGGAATAACACCTTCGTAATATTTGTTGGTTAAAACCACAACACGATTCACGAAGTTTCCGAAAATAGCAACTAATTCGTTGTTATTTCTAGCTTGAAAATCTTTCCAAGTAAAATCGTTATCTTTTGTTTCAGGAGCATTTGATGTTAAGGCGTAACGCAAAACATCTTGCTTATCTGGAAATTCTTCTAAATATTCGTGCAACCAAACTGCCCAGTTTTTAGAAGTTGAAAGTTTATTTCCTTCCAAATTCAAAAACTCATTTGCTGGAACGTTGTCTGGTAAAATATAACTTTCTTCAGCTTTTAACATCGCTGGGAAAATAATACAGTGAAAAACAATATTGTCTTTTCCGATAAAGTGAACCAATTTTGTTTCTTCATCTTTCCAATACGGTTCCCAATCTTTTCCTTCGCGCGCCGCCCATTCTTTTGTAGAAGAAATGTAACCTATTGGTGCATCAAACCAAACATATAATTTTTTTCCTTCAGCGCCTTCAACCGGAACGTCAATTCCCCAATCAAGGTCACGCGTTACCGCACGAGGTTCCAATCCGCCGTCGATCCAAGATTTTACTTGTCCATAAACGTTAGGTTTCCAATCATTTTTATGGCCTTCTAAAATCCATTTTGTTAAGAAATCAGAATATCTGTCTAAAGGTAAAAACCAGTGTTTTGTTTCTTTAAGAATTGGAGTTTCTCCCGTAATCGTAGATTTTGGATTAATCAAATCTGTTGCGTTCAAAGTAGAACCGCAATTTTCACATTGATCACCATAAGCTCCTTCATTTCCACATTTTGGACAAGTTCCAACCACAAAACGGTCTGCTAAAAACTGATCTGCTTTTGCATCGTATAATTGTTCGGTAACTTCTTCAATAAAATCGCCTTTATCATACAAAGTCCTAAAGAATTCTGAAGCCGTATCATGATGAATTTTCGCCGAAGTTCTAGAATAATTATTGAATGAAATTCCGAAATCTGAAAACGATTTACGGATAATTCCGTCGTATTTATCAATAACTTGTTGTGGTGTAATTCCTTCTTTTTTTGCTTTCATAGAAATTGCAACGCCGTGTTCATCGCTTCCGCAGATAAATGCTACATCTTTTCCTTGCAATCTTAAGTATCTCGAATATATATCTGCAGGCACGTAAACCCCCGCCAAATGCCCAATATGAATTGGTCCATTGGTGTAAGGCAATGCCGCCGTGATCGTATATCTTTTTGGATTCTGTGTCATAACTCAATTTTATTGAGTGCAAAAATAAGCAATAGAATCGAGATTTTAATATTACGTTGAGATTCGCTGAGAAAAAGCACAGAGATTCGCTAAGATTTTTTTGAATTTAGTTCTCGAAAAGTCGCAGAGGCGCAACGTTTTTGTTTTTAAGTTAAGGATTAACCATGCAGTTTGTCATTTCGAGGAACGAGAAATCTCCGCTAGTAACTCCGCTCCTAAAAGAGCCAATCTTTGTCGAGCTTCTTGTGGAGATTTCTCGTTCCTCGAAATGACAAACTAGTCCAAAAAATTTGCGCCTCTGCGACTTTGCGAGATTAATTTTAACTTCTTTCATAAAAAACTTTGCGAATCTCTGCGAAATTCTTCGTGCATCTCTGCGTTACCATCAACAAATTTATCTTCACAACAAACCTTATGGTCTTTTTGACTATATTTGAAAAAAATATCAAAACATAATCTTATGAATAAAATATACCTCTCTATTTTAGTTTTGTTTTCTTATTATGGATTTTCTCAATCACAATCTGAAAAAAGTTTAAAACAAGGACAATATAGCAATCCGATTTTTGCGGGCGATTATCCCGATCCGAGTTTGTTGCGCGACGGAAAAGATTATTATGTCGTTCATTCTTCCTTTGATTATTATCCCGGACTTTTAATCTGGCATTCGACCGATTTGATGAATTGGCAACCTATTACAAATGCACTTTCTAAATATGTTGGAGCAGTTTGGGCGCCCGATTTAATTAAATACAACAATAAATATTACATCTATTTTCCTGCCAATAATACCAATTTTGTAGTTACTGCCGATTCTATTAACGGACCTTGGAGCGAACCTGTAGATTTGAAAATTGGAAACATAGATCCTGGACACGTAATTGATGATAAAGGAAATCGCTTTTTGTATTTCAGCAATGGCGGTTATGTAGCTTTATCAAAAGACGGACTTTCGGTAACGAGCGAATTAAAACACGTTTACGATGGATGGAAAATTCCGCGTCAATGGAGTATCGAATGTTTTTGTATGGAAGGTCCGAAACTTTTTAAGCGAGGTGAATATTATTATTTAACCGTTGCAGAAGGTGGAACGGCTGGTCCAGCGACAAGTCATATGGTAATTTCGGCAAGATCAAAATCGCCTTTTGGACCTTGGGAAAATTCACCTCATAATCCGATTGTGCGTACAAATAGCAGTTCTGAAACTTGGTGGTCAAAAGGACACAGCACCGTTTTTGAAGATGCAAACGGAAAATGGTGGATGATTTTTCATGGTTATGAAAAAGAGTATTACAATCTAGGACGCCAAACGCTATTACAACCTGTGGAATGGACAAAAGACGGATGGTATAAAATTCCAGATAATATCCAAACCGATAAACCAATTGCAAAACCAGAAGGAAAATCGCTTCCTGAATTTTCGTTGAGTGATAATTTTGAAGATTCTGCTTTAAAACCGCAATGGAAATTTTATAGTGGAGTTGAAAAATCAAGATTTAAAGTTGCCAATAATACGCTAACAATTGAAGGAAAAGGTGATGGAGTTGGAAACAGTTCGCCTCTCGTAGTTGTTCCCGGCGGACATTCTTATTCGGCTGAAGTTGAAGTGGAAATAGAAGGCGAGGCAACTGGTGGATTGGTGCTTTTTTACGATAATAAATATTACTCAGGAATTTTAGCCGATCAAAATAATATTCTGGCCAATTTGAGAGGATGGCAATTTCCAACGGAGAAAAATACGCATACGCGAAAAGTGTTTCTTCGTTTAAAAAACATTAAAAATACAGTCGATATGTTTTATAGTATTGATGGAAAAAACTGGAAGAAAATCGAAAATTCTGTAGAAGTTTCAGGTTACAATCATAATGTCTTAAGCGGATTTTTGGGTTTAAGAATTGGTCTTTGTTCTATTGGAAAAGGAAGTGTGAAATTTAGAAATTTTGTTTATAAAACTTTAGAATAATTGTGCTGTTTTGTCATCCTGACGAAGGAAGGATTACACTAGAAATTCGACAAAGATTGGCGGACATTCTATCAGAGTTACGCGTGTGATCCTTCCTTCGTCAGGATGACAAAAACACGTAAAATAGAACCAGTTTAAACTACGATTCACGCTCATAAATAAAGATATATTTCGCAATCTTTGCATTCGAAAAAAACAAAATTTATGAGCAAGACTAAATTAATCATCAATAAAAACGGATCTATTAAAATCGAAGGAGATTTTGAAATTATGGATCCAGAAGGAACGCTTTACGGTTTGCAAGGAAGAGCTGCGCTTGGGCTTTGCCGTTGCGGATTATCTGCAAACAAACCATTTTGCGATGGCGGACACAGAAACAATTTCGAACACGATTCTGTTGCGTTTGATTTGCCACCAATGAAAACAAACTAATACATTATAGTTTAAATATCTTAAAACCGCATTCTGTTTGAATGCGGTTTTTTTTATGCATTTTTCTTCAAAAGTAAGTTATTACTTAGGAAAACAATATTACATTTACTGCAACTTTAATTTTCCAAAAATGAAAAAACTAATAATGCCACTTCTGTTTTTGTTTTTCAGCATCAGTAATGCACAAACACAAAAAAATATTTCGAGTCAATGGATGGCTTTTTGTCAAAAAATTGATATTCAGACTCCAGTAAAGAAAAAATTTAAAGTAATTGCTTCAGTAAAAGTAGATTCTAATGATCCAAAAGCTTGGGCAGGAGTTTTCGCAAGGGTTTTTAATAAAAATGATGAAGAAGGTTTTAGTGATAATATGTACGACAGACCAATAAAATCTAAAGAATGGCAAACTTATACTGTAGAAGGAACGATTGATGAGAATAGTGAAAAATTATTTTTTGGAGGAGTTTCTGAAGCAAACGGAAAGTTTTATTTTGATAAATATCAATTATTTATCGAAAATGCAAAAGGTATTTTTGAACCGGTAACCATTTTAAATTCAAGTTTTGAAACGCTTGCAACCAATACAGATATTCCAAAATGGAATTTAGGCGGCAGTAAGCAAAAAAATGTTAAGGTTAAGGAGTTTAAAATTTCTTCAGATAAATCTAGTGTAGATGGTAAATATTCGTTATTGCTTGAAGGAAGCGGCATCGTAATAAAAGAAACTGGAAAAATTGGAAATGTTGAAGGCGCTTCGCCAAAAATTGCCGATATGATTTCGATGCTGGAAGATCTTAAAGATCGTGTTGAAGAAACGGTTAAGAATATGGATCAGTACGAAATTGATTATTTGCATGATGAAAAAGCAAACCGAATTGGAGCGCTTGTCATGCATTTGGCTGCAGCCGAAAAATACTATCAGGTTTTTACTTTTGAAAACAGAGAATTTAACGAAGAAGAAAAGAAAAAATGGGAAACCGCTTTGAATCTCGATCAGGGTGCACGCGACGAATTTAAAGGGCATGATATTCAATATTATTTAGACATTTATAATGAAGTGAGAGCAAAAACCATTTCCGAGTTAAAGAAAAGAGATGATGCGTGGTTTGCTCAAATTCAAATGAAATATGATATAAGTAACCAATATTGTTGGTTTCACGTTATGGAACATCAATCGAGTCATTTAGGACAGATTTTGTTTTTGAAAAAACGAATTCCGCCTCAACAACAACAATTGAAAGTATTAGAACAAGAGATTAAGAAATAAAATAAAAGCTGCATTTTTTAAGATGCAGCTTTTTTTGTTTTATCACTTTAAAAAAGATAATTCTAAATATTTCATTTTGAATTAATTCATTAATTTTAAAGACTTTAAATAATGTTAGAGTTTATGGTATTTAAAAGGCTTTCTATAGGATTCTTTTTTTTGATTTTGATGAATGAAGGAATCGCCCAAAACAAGATAAATCTCTTTTCTGAAATCAATTATAATTCGATTCCTGCGGTGAATTTAAATGAATACAAATCTGTTCAGGAACGTGACAGCAGACTTCAAAACCCGAATATTGCATTGGGAGTCGGAATTTCTGGCGGCGGATCGCGTGCACAGTTTTTTAGCATGGGCGTTCTTTTAGGTTTAGAAGATGTTCAAGAAGAAAACTCAAACCGTAATTTTCTAAATGAAATCGATTATTTCTCGACGGTTTCTGGAGGCTGTTACTCGGCTGGATATTATTTGACAATTCTAAAAAACAAACTGCAATACGATAATTGTACGTTCAACGATTTTTATTTTTCTAAAGCAGATGCCTTCAAATCAGACGTTAATAAATCGGCTACGCTTTTTTCTCTTTTAAATAATAGCCGAAACGAAAAAGGAGAAAAAATATCAATGGCACAACGTCTAGATTTAGAAGTTTTGCAATACGACAGCACAAATCCAGAAAACCAGAATAAGTTTAAAACGCAAATGCTTTTGTCGGATTTTTTTATTCCGAAAGACAGTAAACAGAATCCGCAATTGCCTATTATGGTCGCCAACGGAACTGCTTATAACAACGGCGAGCGTTTTCCGTTTATGCCACATATTATTCGCGCTCTGAAAATTAATGCATCTTTAGCGCCAAACAAAGCGTCACTTCCGCTTGACGGAAATCAGATTAATAATGGCTACGATTTTCCTCTTACGTATGCGATAACGGCGAGTTCTGCTTTTCCTGGCGTTCTTCCGAAAACCAAATTCGGAATCAAAAATCAAGATAAAATTTTATGCGTAATTGATGGTGGAGCTTCAGATAATACGGGTTACGAAACTTTAATAGAATTGCTTCACAACGATTCCAAAGTGAAAGACAAAAACAAAAAAGCGCTTTTTATTGATTGTTTGGGACAAGGAAAAAAGACAGCTTTTATAAATGATGAAAAAATCAGATTGATTTCTTTATTAGAAACGGCTTCTTTGTACACGGTTCAAACGCGATATATAACTTTTGAAAGAGACGTTGAAAATGTATTGGAACGTTATAAAATTCCAACTTCAAATTATCAAGTAATTGGTTTTACGACTTTAAGAGATCAATTATTAAAATTGAAAAAAGATAAAGCTTACGAAGATTTAGTGACACAACTTAAAAATACCGATGACGAAGCGGCAAGCTGGCTCAAACTTCATAACGATTTTAAAGCAAAACTGATTGAGAAGTTTGGTTTGGACCATTTTAAAAAAGATAAAATAGGCGAACCGTTACTTTCTAGTTTAGACAAAGAAACTTTTAAGGATTTTGGTGCCAGCGAACTTTTAATGTTGTATGAATATGCGTCGCACGTAGAAACCAAACTAAAAATAACGCCAGAAGAAAAAGAAATGTTATTGCTAGCAGGACGTTTTGCAGCGTTTTTAAAAACAGATCAATTGAAAGTTTTATTGGAGGAGAAAAAAGATTTCTAATTATTGTTCGAAAACCACTTTTTTATTTGTTTTCGATATTTTGATAATGTCGTAAGGTCTTGATTTTTTAGTAGAATAATCTCCGTTTTTTAGATTTTCGACCTTAACAATTATAGTATTTCGATTTTCGTTAATCGTAATAATATCTATAGAATGTCCGCCGCTGTTTTGTGTTTTATCAATAACGGCAATGATTTGATATTTGTTAAAATCGATTGTGGTTTCTTTTAAATTTTTAGACAAATTGTTAGAAGCATTCATTTCCTTCATTAACTTATTCCAAGTTTTGGCATCTTTAATAACCAAATGTCTTTGAGCGGTGCTTTTGTCAGTCGGAAAAGAATTTCCTTTACCAACCAAAGAAAATTGCACGTCAGATTGTGGTAAATCGTCATTTTCGCAACTTGTAAGAACAAGCAGGATGCTGAGAATTAAGTAAATCTGTCTCATGGTTTTTGGTTTTGGTTGGCGAACTTTAATGAGTTCTGTTTATTAAAAAGATGTGATTCTTTTTAAATGGTTGCGTCAAAGCGCTTTAGTTTTTAAAAACTAATCTAACTACAACGAAAGTTTTGATTAAAAATTGTGCAGCTTATTTAGAATTTTGAAAAAACTTTATTTTTCTTATGAAAACAGAGCCGCGTTAGGGATAGAGGCGATATCCTTTTGACGGCGAAGCAAGGCAAAAGATAAAGCCGAAAGCCCGACCCGAAGGGAAACGCACAAAAAAATATGGTTTTTAGTATTTTTTCCCTCAACTTTGCAACACTATCATTTAAATAAAAAATCAAATGGAATTCGGTAAAATCATTATTTCAGAAACGGCAGCAAAAAGTGAAAATCCGCAAGATGTTGTAAATTCTAATATTTCGGTAATCAATTTAATGCGCGAGGAAAAAATAGACGATGATTTAATTCACGAAGATGCATTAATGAGTTATTATTTAGATTTTTATTCATCAAAATATACAGAAGGAAATTTTTCGCAATTTGTACACGATTCGGGTTGGAATAAAGAATTAAACGAATTAATTGAAGAAGGTTTGGCATTAATTGGTGCCGAAAAGCATTTAGAGCTTTTTAAAGAACAATCTCGAAAATTGCGTCTTCAGAGTACTATTAAATTAGGGAAATTTCTAAAAGAAAAACCAAATACTCCAAATGCGTTTCGTGATCTTTTGAATAATAATGCTTATTTTGAATTGGATGAAAATCTGGTCGAATTGAACGCAACGTTTTTAAAAACGCATCCAGATACAGTAGTGCTTTCGGTAGAAGAAATGTTTACGGCTTTAGAAGAGTTTGTAGGGCATGAAATCAAAAGAGATTAAATGCCCTAAATCTCTATTTTTATCTTAATTGAGCATTGTTGGCAGACGCATATTCTGCTTGAGCTTCTTTAATTACTTCGTCAAGTTCTATAATTTCTGTAAAAGCGCTTTGCAAAAGAGTAGCGGCTTTCTCTTCATTGTTTTTAGCAATTAGCATGTCTATGTTTATTTCTAAAGCATCCATCGAGTTTATGCTGCTCGAAAACATATCTAGCATTGTTTTTCTTAAACCATGATCTGTACTAAGCGGCGCTAAAAGTTCGACAGGTTTTTTGGCTTCAACTAATTTGTTTCTTGTTGCAGAAATCAATTTAAGAAAGTCTTTTTTAGATTCTGGTTTTCCAACAAAGGTTAAACTGCCTCTTAAGAATTCATCATTTGCCTGAAAAAGTTTTGTATGAGCCTCAACAATTTGGTCGTTGTAACTTTGGGTAGTTCGCTGATTACAGCTTGTAAAAGTTGCGCATACAACTAGAAATAACAATAAAGTAATTTTTTTCATAGGTTTAAACTTTATAAATTAATGTTAAAACAAATATATCAGAATTATTTTATGTTGGCGTTTCGTTTAGGTAATTTTTGAAAACGCCATTTTTTTGATATTTGATTTTGAAACAGATGTAATTTTTTTAATTATGATTTGTAAGAAAATTATATATTTGGAACGCCCAAATATCTACCCAATGAAAAAAACTATACTTTTAAGTAGCGTTTTGACTTTTTTGCTTTCTTGTGGGAAAAGCGAAAAACTAAAAAACGAAGAATCAGTTCAAGATCAAGAATTGCTTTCGCAAACAGAAATGAGTTTGAAAAAACCGTTTAAAAAACTTCTTTTTAAAAATCTGGAAAGTCTCCAAGAAACAGAAGAATTAAATTTGGATTTGCTTTCAAAAGTAGCATCCAATCTGAAAATTAAATATTCTACTATTAGAATTAAAGAAACGAGTTTTATTGATTACGATGATAAAACTGCATTTTTTATCTTGACGACAGCTGAACACAGTAAAAAACGACTCAAATCTGATGAAGAGGAAGATTTAGGAGATTATTTTCAGCGAAAATATTTATTTGTAAATAAAGAAGACGGAAGTATAATCGCAGAAGAATTGGATAATAATTTAGGTTATTTTGACAATGAAGCAATTCATTTTTCTAAATCACATATTTTAAAAGATTTAGTTTATTTAAATGAAACAACTCCAGCAATTGCATTTTATACAGAAGCGAGTGCGAGCAGCAGAATTGTATTGTATTCGGAGCAGAAATTTACTTTGTTGACTTTAAAAAACAATGAAATCAAAAAAGTTTTATACGAATATCCAATTCGGTTGACAAACGGCGATTCTAACGGAAGCGGGACTTTTCAAATCGAAACTCTAGAAACCGGAATGAGTTTTGGAGATCAAAAAACAAACGGTTTTTATGATCTAATTATCACCAAAAATTTCTCTTATGAAGATGCGATAGAAAGTGATTTAGAAAATGGTATTGAAGCAAAAAGCAATCTTCAAACCAAAAAAGAAGCCGAAAAATTAAAGTTTAATGGCAAAGAATATGTTTTTCACCGCGATGACAGACACCGTTTTCTAGAATAATTTTTTGCAAATTTCAAATTATAACAAAAGCACTTTTTTAGTGCTTTTGTTCTTTATAAGAGTTTTAAGTTTTCCTTTTAAACTTTGTCCTTATGTTAACAAACATTTCCTTAAATTTGCTTCCGTTATAAAAATAGAATAGTTATAAAAAACAAGCTATGTTACAAATTGCATTTATTAGAGACAATCAAGAGAAAGTAATCAAAGCTTTAGCAAAACGAAATATCGATGCTAAAAGCGTTGTTGAAGAAGTGGTTCAATTAGACGAAAATCGTCGTGCTGCACAAGTAGAATTAGACAATACTTTATCAGAATCTAATAAATTGTCCAAAGATATTGGTGAATTGATGAAAGCTGGAGAGAAAGCTAAAGCAGCAATCTTAAAAGAAAAAACAGTTTCACTAAAAGAAAAAAGTAAAGAACTGAGCGAAAAAGCAGAAGCTTTGGCTGTTGAGTTAACCAATAAATTATACACTTTGCCAAACCTTCCGGCAGATATTGTTCCAGAAGGAAAAACGCCAGACGACAATTTGAATGTTTTCCAAGAAGGAGATATTCCAGTTTTACACGAAGGCGCGCAGCCGCATTGGGAATTGGTAAAGAAATACGATATCATAGATTTCGAATTGGGTGTGAAAATTACTGGAGCAGGATTTCCTGTTTATAAAGGAAAAGGAGCTCGTTTACAACGTGCTTTAATCAACTACTTTTTAGACAAAAATACCGCTGCAGGATATAATGAAGTTCAAGTACCGCATTTGGTAAACGAAGCTTCAGGTTACGGAACTGGACAATTGCCAGACAAAGAAGGACAAATGTATCACTCAACAATTGATGATTTATATTTGATTCCAACTGCTGAGGTTCCGGTTACGAATTTATTCCGCGATGTCCTTTTAACTGAAACTGAATTGCCAGTTTTATATACGGCTTACACGCCATGTTTCCGTCGTGAAGCAGGTTCTTACGGAGCGCACGTTCGTGGATTAAACCGTTTGCATCAATTTGACAAAGTAGAAATTGTTCGTGTAGAGCATCCAGATAATTCTTATGCTGCGCTAGACGGAATGGTGGAACATGTAAAAGAGATTTTAAATGAATTAAAATTGCCTTACAGAGTTTTACGTCTTTGCGGTGGCGATATGGGATTCACTTCTGCTTTAACGTATGATTTTGAAGTGTTTTCTACAGCACAAGATCGCTGGTTAGAAATTAGTTCTGTTTCTAACTTTGAAACTTTCCAGGCAAACCGCTTGAAATTACGTTTTAAAGATAAAGACGGAAAAAATCAATTGGCGCACACGCTTAACGGAAGTTCATTGGCGCTTCCTAGAGTTTTAGCTGGAATTATTGAAAATTACCAAACTCCAGAAGGAATCGTAATACCAGAAGTTTTACGTCCTTACTGTGGATTTGATATTATAAATTAATTTAGTTGACAGTGTCAGTCTCAGTTTTCAGTTTCGACTGTTAACTGTGACTGAAAACTGCGACTAAAAATTACCACTTATGAAAAACGGAATATTAAATTGGAACGTAGATCCTGTTATTTTCTGGATTACAGATACTTTTCCGTTAAAATATTACGGAGCTCTTTTTGCCTGCGGACTTCTTCTAGGCTTTTACATTGTTAGAAATATTTATAAAAAAGAAAATCTTTCGCTAGACAATCTCGACAGCTTACTTATTTATGTAATTGTCGGAACCGTTTTAGGCGCTAGACTTGGACATTGTTTCTTTTACGAACCCGATTATTTCTTTAAACATCCGATTGAAATTCTTTTGCCAATTCAAAAAATAAAAGGAGCTTATCAGTTTGTTGGTTATCAAGGTTTGGCAAGTCACGGAGGTTCGATTGGAGTTATAACGGCGATGATTTTATATTGTCGAAAATATAAAGTACAATTTTTAGGACTTCTGGATAAAATGGCGGTTGCAGTTCCTGTAACGGGCGCTTTTATCAGAATGGGAAATTTTATGAATTCTGAAATCTATGGAAAACCAACCAACGGAAATTGGGGCGTAGTTTTTCAAAGAGACGATTTAATTCCTAGGCATCCGACACAATTGTATGAAGCATTTGCTTATGTATTGATTTTCGGAATTTTGTTTTATATGTATAAATCCGAAAAAATCAAAAATGCACAAGGATTAATCTTTGGAACTTTCTTAACTTTATTATTCGCAGCTCGATTTATTATTGAATTTTTCAAAGAAAATCAAGAAGCTTTCGAAAATGATATGCTGATTAATATGGGACAGATTTTAAGTATTCCGTTTATTTTAATTGGTTTAGGATTGATTTTTTGGAAAACTCGAAAAGTCGCAGTTAACAGTGACAGTTTACAGTTTAATGAGACTGAAAACTGAGACTGAAAACTCGAAAAGTCACAGTTAACAGTGACAGTTTACAGTTTGTAAGAGTGAAAACTGCGACTGCGACTGGAGACTTAAGAACTGCAATTGAAAACTAAAAGATATGAGAAACATATTGATTTGTATCGTTTTATTATATTCTGGTTTTGCATTTGGTCAAAACGAGCAACTTGCTCAATATTACTACGACAAAGGAGATTTTGAAAAAGCTAAAATCAGTTACGAAGAACTTTTAAAAAGCGCGCCTTCCAATACACAATATTTTTTGCGAACTATCGATTGTTACCAACAATTACAACAGTTTGCTAATGCAGATAAAGCAATTCAAGAACGTTTCAATCGTTACAAACAAGGTGTTTTTTTAGTTGAATTGGGATATAATTTTCAATTACAGAAAAACGATTCGAAAGCTAAAAGTTACTACGAACAAGCCATCGAAAAAATAAAGGTAAATCCGAACGATGTTTACGGAATTGCCAATTCATTTGAGAAAAAAGTATTGTTAGAATATGCTTTAAAAGCGTATCAAACTGCAATGCAAGTTCAACCGAATTTCAATTTTAATTTTCAAATCGGAATGTTGTACGGTCAATTGGGAAAAACCGATTTAATGATCGATTTACTGTTGACAGAATCTTTTACAAATCCGCAGAATACGAGTTTGATTCAGACACAATTGTCGCGTTTTATGAATGGTGAAACGGATAATACAGCTTTTAAAGATGCAATGCGAAAAGCATTAATCTTAAAAACTCAAAAAGATCAAGACGTTTTCTGGAATCATTATTTAAGCTGGTTTTATGTACAGCAAAAAGAATTCGGGAAAGCGTTTATTCAAGAAAAAGCCATTTACAAACGCGAACCAGAATCGTTGTTAAGCATTGTAAATCTGAGTCAGTTTGCTATGAATGAAGATGATGATGAAACCGCAGTAGAAATCCTGACTTTCATTCTTCAAAACACTAAAGATTTAGATTTATTGATTCAGTCGAATGCAAATTTAATGCAGATTAAAATCAAAAAAGCAGACGAAAAAGAATATCCAGCAATTGATCAAGAATTAAAGCAATTGTTAGCAACTTACGAAATCAATCCTTTTAGCTTATCTTTGCAGCTTATTCAAGCTCATTTTCTAGCTTTTAATTTGAAAAAGACAGAAGAAGGGAAGGCAGTTGTCAAAAAGGCTTTAGATTTAAATTTAAACGAATATCAAAAAGCCGATGCTAAAATGGAACTGGCTGATATTTTGCTTTTGGAAGAAAAATACAATCAAGCGTTGATTTATTATTCGCAAATTCAATTGGATTTAAAGAATGATGTTATGGCGCACGAGGCGAGTTTGAAAGCAGCAAAAACAAGTTATTACAAAGGCGATTTTGAATGGGCGAATAAACAATTCAAAGAATTAAAAGCCGCCAATACGCAATTAATTGCCAACGATGCTCTGGAATATTTTCTTTTAATTAATGATAATACCGCAGCAGATTCAACTCAAGTGGCGCTGAAACAATTTGCAAAAGGCGATTTTTTAATTTATCAAAATAAAAAAGCAGAAGCAATTACGCAGTTTCACAACATTTTAAAAACCTTTAAAGGACAAGAAATAGAAGCTGTAACATTGTTGCGTTTAGGGAAAGTATTTGAAAGTCAGAAGGATTATGCTTCGGCTTTAAGCCAATATCAGCAAATCATAGACAATCACAGCGACGGAATTTATGTTGACGAAGCGTTGTTTTTCTCAGCAGAAATTTACAACGACGAATTAAAAGATACAGAAAAGGCAAAACCTTTATATGAAAAGGTAATTTTCAACCATCAAGACAGTATTTACTTCGTCGATGCCAGAAAAAAATACCGCGAGTTAAGAGGAGATAAGAATTTATAGTTGGTTTAATCGGTTAATTGTTTAACTGTTTAATCGAATAAACAACAAAAAAAATATATTAGTAAAATGATGATTTAAAAAGATTTAAGTGGGAAGAGGAAAAAACTCAGAACCTTAGAATCTTAGTGTCTCAGAACCTTAGAAAAAATGATTATTTACAACGTTACCACAAACATACACGAAAGCGTTCACGACCAATGGTTAAAATGGATGCAGGAAAAACACATACCAGAAATTTTAGCAACTCAGAAGTTTTCTTCTGCACGAATTGTAAAAGTTTTGGTTGAAGAAGAAATGGGCGGAATAACTTATTCTACGCAATATGTAACAGATAGCAAAGAAACTTTAGACAAGTTTTATATCGAAGATGAACCAGAATTTCACAGAGAAGCTTTAGGTTTATTTGCAGATAAGATGCTTTCTTTTAGAACAGAATTAGAAGTTATTTCGGAACACTAAAATTTTTTAGTTTTCAGTCGCGGTCTCAGTTTTCAGTTTTTTAATGAAGAGAAAACAATAAAAACTTTGTGTCTTCGATACTTAGTGGCAAAATAAGTTCAATAAGCTTTGAGTCTTTAATGCAAAAAGAATACTTTTGCGCCCTCGCGGCAAACAAGAAATGAAATGGAAAAAGTAAAAGCCAAAAAACATTTAGGACAGCACTTTCTTAAAGACGAAAGCATTGCAAAAGCAATTGCCGATACTTTAAGTCTAAAAGGGTACGATGAGGTTTTAGAAATAGGACCAGGGATGGGTGTGCTTACTAAATATTTACTTGACAAACCCATTATTACTCGAGTAATCGAGATTGATACCGAGTCTGTTGCGTATTTGGATGCCAATTATCCAAAATTAAAAGATAAAATTATTTCAGAAGACTTCCTGAAATACAATATAAATCAAGTTTACGAAAATAAGCAGTTCGCTATTATTGGTAACTTTCCTTATAACATTTCGACTCAAATTGTTTTTAGAACATTAGAGTTTAGAGATCAGATTCCTGAGTTTTCTGGAATGTTTCAAAAGGAGGTTGCAGAGCGAATCTGCGAGAAAAAAGGCTCAAAGGCTTACGGAATCTTATCCGTTTTAGCACAGGCTTTCTATACTACTGAGTATTTGTTTACTGTAGACGAAAATGTTTTTATTCCTCCGCCCAAGGTGAAATCGGGTGTGATGAAAATGACCCGAAAGGAAGATTATAGTCTTCCTTGTGGTGAAAAGTTATTTTTTACCGTTGTAAAAACGGCTTTTCAGCAGAGACGAAAAACATTACGTAACAGTTTGAAAACATTAAATTTATCAGACAAATTGCGAGAAGACACTATCTTTGATAAACGTCCCGAGCAGTTAAGTGTCGATGAATTTATTGAACTAACTCAAAAAATAGAAGCCGATGGAGTTCAAAGTTAGTAAAGAATTTATACATCAGTTAGAAGATCTTATCAATAAGAAAAACGACAATGAGCTTGAAGTTTTACTTAATGATTTGCACCACGCCGATATTGCCGAAATCTTAGATGAATTAGATTTCGACGAGGCAACTTATATCTTTAAGGTTTTAGATAGTGATAAAACAGCAGAAATTCTTCTTGAATTAGAAGAAGATCTTCGTGAAAACATCTTAAGCCGACTTTCACCAAAAGAAATTGCAGAAGAGCTTGATGAGCTTGAAACCAATGATGCTGCCGACATTATTGCTGAACTTTCGCAAGAAATAAAAGCAGAGGTAATCTCAGAAATATTAGATGTTGAACACGCTAAAGATATTGTTGATCTTTTGCGTTACGACGAAAATACGGCTGGTGGTTTGATGGGAAAAGAGCTTGTAAAAGTAAATGAAAACTGGAATGTCTTAACCTGTGTGAAAGAAATGAGAATTCAGGCAGAAAACGTATCCAGAGTACATTCTATTTATGTAGTTGATGATGAAAACCGACTAAAAGGAAGACTTTCTCTTAAAGATTTATTGACTTCTTCGACCAAAACCCAAATTGGCGAAGTTTATATTAGAAAATTAAATTTTGTAAATGTTGATACGGAAGACGTTGAAGTCGCTCGTATCATGCAAAAATACGATTTGGAGGCAATTCCGGTTGTTGATGAATTAGGCCGATTGGTTGGAAGAATTACTATTGATGATATTTTAGACGTAATAAAGGAAGAAGCCGATAAAGATTACCAATTAGCAGCGGGTATTACACAAGACGTAGAATCGAATGACAGCGTTTACGAGTTGACAAAAGCGCGTTTACCTTGGCTTTTAATAGGAATGGTAATCGAGATCGTAGCATCTTTTGTTTTAAAAGGGAACGAAGCGACGTTTCAAAAATATTCAACTTTAATTATTTTTGTGCCTTTACTTTCTGCTACAGCGGGAAATATTGGTGTTCAAGCATCAGCAATTGTAGTGCAAGGTTTGGCAAATGGAACTTTAAAAGATTTTAGCCGTGCTTATTTTACTAAAGAAATTACGGTTTCGATGATTTCTGGAAGTATTATTTCGTTGCTTTTATTAGGATATCATTCTGTAATGTATCAGCAGTATTTGGTCGGTTTTGCTATTTCAATTTCTATGATTGTGGTAATTCTTTTTGCTGCAACTTTAGGGACTTTAGTGCCGCTTTTCCTCAACAAAAACAAAATTGACCCCGCAATTGCTACTGGTCCGTTTATCACGACAACCAACGATGTATTTGGAATTATGCTCTACTTTGGAGTAGCAAACTTAATTCTTGGATTTTAGATTTTTGCCACAAATTAAGAGATAACAGTGATTTAAAATCTCTAAAATCTACGTAATTTACAGGCGGAAAAAATGCTATTTATCAGTCACAATTAATTAAAGCCAGCCAGAATGAAAGTACACATTATTGGAGGAGGAAACCTTGGGGTTTCTATTGCCTTGGGAATTGCTAAATTCTCGAAAAACAACCAAGTTACTGTCACAAGAAGAAATATAGGAAGTATTCAATATTTGTCTGAATACGGAATTACCGTTTCTAACGATAATAAACACAATATTCAAGAAGCAGATGTTGTAATTTTAACGATAAAGCCGTATCAAGTTGATACTGTTTTGGCTGAAATTCTACCTGTTATTCAAAACAAAACAATTGCTTCAGCAGTGAGCGGATTGTCTTTGGATGTGCTTCAAACGAAAACCAATAACGAATATCCGGTTGTGCGAATTATGCCCAATATTGCAGCGCAGTTTGGAGAGTCGGCAACTTGTATTTCTTTTCCAGAAAAATATGCAGTAAATGCTTCGCCAATTGTCGATTTGTTTCAAGATTTAGGAACAGCTCCGGTAATCGACGAAAAATTAATGGACGCAGCAACCGTTTTAGGTGCGTGCGGAACAGCTTATGCATTACGTTACATTCGCGCGTCTATGCAAGCAGGAATCGAAATCGGTTTTGATTCTAATACCGCTTTGGCAATTGCGGCTCAAACGGTAAAAGGAGCGGCAAAAATGCTTTTAGAAGAGCGTGTGCATCCAGAACAATTAATTGACCGTGTAACAACGCCACAAGGCTGTACAATTGTCGGTTTAAATGAAATGGAACACAATGGTTTCAGTTCATCTTTAATTAAAGGAATTAAGACTTCTTTGAAACAGATTAAAGGGTAAGAAATTAAAATTTCGATATAGAAAATCCAAATTCCAATTTTGTTGGGGTTTGGATTTTTTTTAGAGGTTAATAATCACGTTTTATTGAGCAATAATTTATTATTGACTCTAAATCTTTTTCTTTCAGGGATTCTTTGAATGCCACTCTGTGATAATCAATTCCAAATTCTTCAATTTTAGAACTGTCTATTTTATGATTTTTATCGATCAGCCATTTTGCAAAAACCAAAGAATCTATACCTCGTAACGCTGGTCCAGTACTTTTGGCATCAAGTTTATGGCAAGCAGCACAGTTCGAATTGAATATTTCTCTTCCTTTTTCTTGGTTTTCAGATAGGTTTGGTGTGCCACAAAAAGCAGGAACTGGCATTTGACAATACCAGTTTTCAGGCGCCTTATATGTTTTTATTTCATAGAAAATTAATCCAACTAATAGAATTATAGATGAAATTGAGATAAAAAGGATTTGTCGAATTCTCTTCACTTTTTAGTTTTTAAGCTGTTACTTTTTTATAAGCTGAATATACTTCAACCCACATTCTGAAATCTTGGTATACGAATTCATCGCATTTCCATAATTCTGAATTGTCAAAGTATCTTTTACGTACAAAGCATCAATTCCAACTGGGATTTCTAATTCTTTTTGAGGAATCGAATCATTTTCGTTGCTGATATCTCCTTCGTATTCATCCCATTGAATTCCTTCTAAAGTAATATGTTTTTCGCCCGAACTATTTTTAGAATACGTCGCTTTTCCTTTTAAAGTGCGAACATTAGTTTTGAAATTATAGTGATAATCATTTTTTATTTTTGAAATAATTATAGAAAAATCACAGCCATCAGCTTGATAAGTTCCTTCAATTTCATCTTTTGAATGTTTCTCTGTGTCTATAATTTCATTTTTTGAATTTTCAGCAACAGGAATTGTTTCTGCTTTCTGATTACACGCGGTTAAAATCAAGTAAAATGAAAATATAAAGATTTGAATTTTATTCATAATCGAGCAAATTATTATGTTTTTTATTCAAGACATATTTCAAATAAACAAATCCAAAAAGTCCAGCTAAGAATGAAGCGATTAAAATGGCAATTTTAGAAAAAACAATTACTTCTGGGTTTTTGAAAGCCAAAACGGTAATGAAAATTGACATCGTAAAACCTATTCCGCCGAGCATTCCTGCGCCTAGAATATGCGCCCATTTTAAGTTTTTCGGTAAAATGCATAAACCAGAAGTTACACCAACAGAAGAGAAAAGTAAAATTCCCAGCGGTTTTCCAACTACAAGTCCGAGGATAATTCCGTAAGTATTTGAATGATTTAAACCTTCATGCCAGTTTGATTCTATTGTCAAAGCGGTATTTGCAACAGCAAACAAAGGCAATATAAAAAAGGCAACAGGCTGATGTAGAAAATGCTGTAATTTATAAGATGATGTTTTTTCGCCGCCATCGCCAAACGGAATAACAAATGCTAAAATGACTCCAGTTATCGTAGCATGAACGCCAGAATTAAGCATAAAATACCACATAATTACGCCGCCAACGAGATACGGAATGAGATTGTGAATTTTCATTCGATTCAAAACAAATAAAATGATCCAGACGCCAAGTGCAATTCCGAGATTTAAAAAAGAAATCGAAGTCGTGTAGAAAATCGCAATAACGATTATAGCGCCCAAATCGTCAATAACGGCCAAAGCGGTTAAAAACACTTTTAGAGAAGCTGGAACTCTGTTTCCTAAAAGCGATAAAATACCAATTGCAAAAGCAATATCGGTTGCCATCGGAATTCCTGCTCCGTTTTGCGTTGTAGTTCCGTAATTTAAAACCAAAAATATCGCTGCAGGAACCAACATTCCACCAAAAGCAGCCATTATGGGTAAAGATGCATTTTTGAAATTAGATAATTCCCCATGATAAATTTCTCGTTCCAGTTCTAATCCGATTAAGAGAAAGAAAATCGTCATTAATCCGTCGTTGATCCAATGGGTTATAGAATGTCCTGCAATTTCTTTTTCCCAAAAAGCAACATATGGCAATTGAAAAGAAGAGTTGGCGAGATAAAGTGATAAAAGCGTAACAAAGAGCAAGATAATTCCTCCTGATTTTTCGTTTTCAAAAAAGGCTTTAAAAGTCTTGGTTAATTTCATTGCGGAAGATTTTCTGAAGATTTAGAGAACGGATTGTAGAAATCCAATACTTTCAAAGTTAAAAAAAATATGTTCAATAAAAAACTTTGTGGCTTTGCGACTTTGCGAAATCAAATTAACCGTATTTTTGTTTTCTATAAAATTCAACATAAAATGAGCATAAAAATTCTTCATATCGACAGCAATAATCCAGTTTTATGGAATCAATTGGAAGAAGCTGGTTTCGAAAATCACGCTGATTTCAATTCTTCAAAAGAAGAAATAGAGGCAAAAATTCAAGATTATAACGGAATCGTAATTCGCAGCCGTTTCAAGATTGATAAGACATTTTTAGACAGTGCAACAAAGTTGCAATTTATCGCAAGAGTCGGCGCAGGCTTAGAAAGTATTGATTGTGAGTATGCTTCTTCGAAAGGAATTCATCTAATTGCTGCTCCTGAAGGTAATCGCAACGCTGTTGCAGAACATTCGTTGGGCGTAATTTTATCTTTATTTAATAATTTAAATCAAGCCGATGCTGAAGTAAAAGCCGGACAATGGAATCGCGAAAGCAATCGCGGGCACGAACTGGATTTAAAAACAGTCGGAATTATCGGTTACGGGAATATGGGAAAAGCTTTCGCTAAAAAATTAAGAGGTTTTGATTCGGAGGTTTTATGTTATGATATTTTAGACAACGTTGGAGATGAAAATGCCAAACAGGTTTCGTTGGAAGAATTACGTGAAAAAACAGACGTTTTAAGTCTTCACCTTCCTTGGACACCAGAAACAGATAAAATGGTTAACAGTGACTTTATAAATGCATTTAAAAAGCCATTTTGGATCATAAATACTTCGCGCGGTAAAAACATAGTTACGGCCGATTTGGTTGAAGCTATGAAAGCAAAAAAGGTTTTAGGCGCAGGTTTGGATGTTTTAGAGTATGAAAAACTTTCGTTTGAAACACTTTTTCAGGATAAAAATACGCCAGAAGCATTTCAGTATCTTTTGCAAGCGAAAAATGTTTTACTAACGCCTCATATTGCAGGATGGACTTTTGAAAGTCACGAACGTTTGGCTCAAGTAATTGTAGACAAAATAAAAGCGGTTTATAATAAATAATAAGTTTTTGTTATTGTCAGTATTAATTTATAAAACTCCAATGCATTAAATTAGATTTATTTCTTAATTTTTAATAATATTGTTAAGCTTTAAATTAGATGCTTGTCTTTTAATTTAGATTTTGTATAATTTCAAAACACTATTATTAACTCTAAAGAGAATAAAATGGAGAATACAAAAAGAGAAGACTGGAATAATCCGCGTTACCAGGAGGAAAACAAAAAAATTATTGCTGGAATTCTAGCAATATTAGTAGGCTATTTGGGAATTCACAAATTCTACTTGGGTTATACTAAAGAAGGAATAATTCAGCTTCTTTTAGGTCTTTTGTTCGGAATTGGCGGTATTATCGGAATTATAGAAGGAATTATCTACTTAACAAAATCAGATCAAGAATTTTACCAAACCTATCAAAGAGGTTATAAAGGCTGGTTTTAATAAAAATAAAAATATGTAAAAATCCCATTCAGAAATGAATGGGATTTTTTTATGCGCAAAAATGTCTTTTTTTAATATAATAAAAACTTCTAGTTCCTATCAAGCGTTGATGAAGTCAGTAATCTTGCACTCTGTTAAAAAGAACAAACGGAGTAACTGAAAAGCCTTAAGAGTAGGGAATTAAAAAGATTTATTATGTTAGAGATTTACAAAAAGGTAGTTTTAAAAAATTATGCAAATTTTAATGGAAGAGCTAGAAGAAAAGAATATTGGATGTTTTTTTTAGCAAGTGTTATTATTAATTTCATCTTTGGTATTTTTGAATCATTTTTGCCATTTTTCAAAACTGTTGGAGGTATTTATGGTTTAGTAGTGATGCTTCCTGCTATTGCTGTAGCAGTTAGAAGAATGCATGATATTAATAAAAGTGGATGGTTCATACTTATTCCAATTTATAATATTATATTATTGGCAACTGAAGGAGAAAAAGGTTCTAATCAATACGGTGTTGATCCTAAGAATGAATTAGAAGATATCAGTGAGATTGGTAAAGATCTTAACTAGTTCTAAAAAGTATAATTGAGAAACTCCTGCTTCAATAGAATGTAGGAGTTTTTTTGTTTTATAATTATTCTTATTGCTTGCAGTTTAAATCAGTTTCTTTAGAAATAAAAATCTAGATTGCTAATAAAACTTTCCTATGGAATGCATTGTTTCTTCAAAATAAGATATAGAAATAAAGAAAGCCTCATTTGTATATTTCAAATGAGGCTTTTTCTATGGTTTTAAAAGAAAACTTAATCTTCTTTCTCAGCTAATTTCTTTTCCAATTCAATCTGAAACTCTTCGATAACAGGTTTCATAGTGCTTTCTGGAATATCGGCGATTCTAATGTACATTAAACCGTCAATTGCATTATTGAACAATGGATCAACATTAAAAGCAACAACTCTTGCATTTTGTTTGATGTATTTCTTAATTAAAACTGGCAAACGTAGATTTCCTGGTTCTAATTCGTCAATGATTTTATCAAATTTATTCAAGTCAGATTCTGCTTCGTCGAAAATAAAATCTTTATCGGCGTCTTTCAGTTTTACTTTATACGCTTTTTTCGGGTGAATATATTGCGCGATATAGGGATCGTAATAATTCGATTTCATAAACTCAATCATCAAAGATTTAGAGAAATCTGAAAACTGATTACTGATACTTACACCACCAACTAAATATTTGTGTTCAGGATGACGTAAAGTAGTATGAATAATACCTTTCCATAATAAGAACAAAGGCATTGGTTTTTGCTGATATTCTTTTACGATAAATGCACGTCCCATTTCGATCGATTTGTGCATCATATCGTGAAGTTCTGGCTCAAATCTGAAAAGATCCGTTAGGTAAAAACCTTCAATTCCGTATTTTGGATAAATCTCAGAACCTAATCCCATACGGTAAGCTCCAGCGATTTTTTTGGTTTCATCATCCCACAAAAACATATGGTGATAATATTGATCGTATTCGTCTAAGTCGATAGATTCGTTTGTTCCTTCGCCAACTTCACGGAAAGTGATTTCGCGTAAACGACCAATTTCGTGTAAAATGTTCGGAATTTCTTTTGCGCTGGCAAAGAAAACTTCATAGTTTTTACTTTGCAAAAATCTGCTGTCGCTGTTTCTTAAAGCCTGAACTTCATCAATTAATTTTGATTCATTGGCAGCGGTAACAATCTTCTTAGGCGTTTTTGTGATTTTTAGGCTTGCTGTTGCCGTATCGATCAATTTTGTGTCTTTTTCGAAAGGATTAGCAAGCATGTATGTTTTCTTTCTCAAGAATTCTGAATATTCTTCAAAAGATTCAATCTCGTTTTGTTCGTTAACAGAAATAGGTTTTCCGATACGAACTTTAATGACGCGATCTTTTTGTGTTAAAAGTTCAGAAGGAAGTTTTGCTGTACGCAAAGTGTCGTCAATTTTAGAAAGCCAGTAGAATAATTTACTGTTTTTGGCATGAAAATAAATAGGAACAACCGGAACTTTGGCTTTTCTTATTAATTTTAATGCGCCTTCTTCCCAAGGTTTGTCTACTACTAATTTACCGTCTTTATAGGTAGAAACTTCCCCAGCAGGAAAAATTCCTAAAGGTTTTCCGTCGCTTAAATGACGTAAAGTTTCTTTAATACCAATTACGCTCGATTTTGCATCCTTATGATTTTCAAAAGGATTCACTGGCATAATATATTTTTTCATCGGAACAATTCTATGTAACAAGAAATTGGCAATGATTTTGAAATTTGGCTCTCTTTCAAGCATCAATTTCAATAATAAAATTCCATCAATTCCTCCAAGCGGATGATTAGAAATAGTAATATATGCGCCATCTTTAGGCAGACGTTTTAAATCTTCTTCTGGGATTTCGAACTTAATTTCCATTTCGTCCAAAATTCCATTTAAAAACGCAAGGTCTTCCAAATGTTTATTACGATCGTAAATTTTATTAAGGGTTGAGATCTTAAGAACCTTCATAAGAATCCAGCCAGAAAACGTACCGAAAACTCCGTACTTTTCAACATTTATTGCCTTTGCAACTTCTTTCGCGGTAACTAAACCCATGTACTACTTTTAATTTATTAGAACAGCGAACAAAGATAACAAAAAAGTCTACTTTTCATTGTTTCCAAGATAAACTTTGCACTTTTTTATTACATTTGAAATCCTAAAAAAATCACTGATGAAAATTATTTCTTATAATGTAAACGGAATTAGAGCTGCAATAAACAAAGGTTTTATTGAATGGCTGCAACAAGCAAATCCTGACGTCATCTGTCTTCAGGAAATAAAAGCAACACAAGATCAGATTCCGGTTGATGCAATTACAGCGGCAGGTTATCCCTTTCAATATTACTATCCAGCGACCAAAAAAGGGTATAGCGGAGTAGCAATTCTTTCTAAAACAAAACCAAATAATATAGTTTTTGGAACAGGAATTCATCATATGGATTTTGAAGGAAGAAATCTTCGCGCCGATTTTGACGATGTTTCTGTTATGAGTTTATATCTTCCGTCTGGAACAAATATCGAAAGATTGGATCATAAATTTATGTTTATGGATGATTTTCAGACGTATGTAAATGAATTAAAAATAACGATTCCGAACTTGATTATTTGTGGAGATTATAACATCTGTCACGAAGCAATTGATATTCATGATCCGGTTCGCAATAAAACCGTTTCAGGATTTCTTCCTGCAGAACGCGCTTGGTTAGATGCTTTTATGAAATCTGGTTTTATCGATAGTTTCCGTCATTTCAATAAAGAGCCGCACAATTATTCTTGGTGGAGTTACCGAGCGGGAGCAAGAGGAAATAATAAAGGTTGGCGTATCGATTACAATTTAGTAAGCGATTCATTAGAAAACAGGCTAAAAAGGGCTGTTATACTACCAGACGCTATGCATTCAGATCATTGTCCGGTTTTAGTCGAAATTGACTAATTTTTGGTATTGTTATTGCTAAGAGAATTTCTGTTTAAAATTTACATTGCAATTGATATTGAATTTTTGACATTAAAAAAGTATTAAACGCCCAAAATAAAACCAATTAAGTAAGATGATTAAAAAAGCCTCCATCGGATTGCTAGTTTTAGCTTTTTCCGCAACGTCATGTGTTTCTAAGAAAATCTATAATGATTTGGAAACAAAATATTCAGATTTAAAAAAAGAGAATCGTTCTATTGTAGATGAAAACGATAATTTAAAGAAAGCGAAAAACCAATTAGAACTGGATCGCGATAAATTGACTAAAGATTTAGCGAGCACAAAAGATGACTTGGCAAAACAAAAAGCCGATTTAGCTGCTGAGCAAAAGAAATATAAAGTATTGCAAGATTCTTATAATGCTTTAGAAAAAAACAGCAACGACGCATTAGAAAGCAACATGGCTAAAAACCGTGATTTGTTGGCGCAATTAGAAGCAAAATCTAAAAAACTGGCAGACGAACAGACGCGTTTAGATAAAACAGCAAATCGTTTGAAAGAGCTTGAAGATATGATTGCTGCGAAAGAAGAAGCAATGCGTAAACTGAAAGAAACGTTGTCTAAAGCCTTAAACGGATTTGAAGGTAAAGGTTTAACAGTGGAACAGAAAAATGGAAAAGTGTATGTTTCTATGGAAAACAAATTACTTTTTAACTCAGGAAGCTGGGCTGTTGGAACTGAAGGTAGAAAAGCCGTTGTAGAACTTGGAAAAGTTTTAGGTGATAATCCTGATCTTTCTGTTTTAATTGAAGGTCACACAGACGATGATCCGTACGCAGGTTCCGGACCAATTGCAAACAACTGGGATTTATCTACTAAAAGAGCCACTGCAATTGTAAATATTTTAAGCGAAAACGCTAAGATCAATAAACAAAAATTAACAGCAGCAGGAAGAAGCGAATTTTCTCCTCTAGCAAGCAATACAACGCCAGAAGGAAAAGCTAAAAACCGTAGAATCGAAATTATCTTGACGCCAAGATTAGATGAGATTGCCGAAATGCTTAATAGTATTAATTAGAGTTGCTAAGGTTCTGAGATACTAAGTTTCTAAGATTTTAAAAAAAGGTTCAAAGTTTTACTTTGAACCTTTTTTATTAATAGGAATCTAAACTTAGCATCTTAGTCCCTTAGAACCTTAGCTTCTCAAAATAAATCTTGTAATTTTTTTAACCTTTCTCTTTTTTAGATTTGAAGAATCCCTTCGTATCTTTGAAAACTTATTATTAAAAAGGGAAAAACTTAGAAACTTAGAATCTTAGCAACTCAGAAGCTTAAAAAAAAATGAAATACACTACATTACCAAACACCGATATAAAAGTTAGTAAAATATGCCTTGGAACTATGACTTTCGGGCAGCAAAATACAGAAGCAGAAGGACACGAACAAATGGATTACGCTCTTGAAAGAGGCGTAAATTTCTTTGATACTGCCGAAATGTATTCGGTTCCGGCAAGCGAAGCAACTTACGGAAGTACAGAAAAAATTATCGGAACTTGGTTCAAAAAATCAGGAAATAGAGATAAAGTAATTTTGGCTTCTAAAATTGCAGGTCCAAATCCGAGTTTTGGATATATGCGTGAGAAACTTGACTTTTCTCCAGCAAGTATTAAACATGCGGTTGAAAACAGTTTAAAAAGACTTCAAACAGATTATATCGATTTATATCAAATGCATTGGCCAGAAAGAAAAACTAATAATTTCGGACAACGTGCTTTTCACGGACATAATGATGTTTGGGAAGATAATTTTAGAGAAATCTTAGAAACTTTCGACGGATTAATCAAAGAAGGTAAAATCAAACATATTGGGGTTTCAAATGAAAATTCTTGGGGAATGATGCGACTTTTGGAAGAAAGCAAATATCAAAATCTGCCAAGAATCAAAACAGTTCAAAATCCGTATTCTTTATTAAATCGTTTGTTTGAAGTGAATTCTGCGGAAGTTTCAAAATATGAAAATGTTGGTTTGTTAGGATATTCGCCTTTAGCATTTGGAGTTTTGACTGGAAAATTCTTAACGGGTGAAAGTCACCCAAAAGCAAGAGTTAATCTTTTTCCGCAATATACACGTTACAAAAGCGAACAATGTACGCAAGTAACAAAATTGTATCAGGGAATCGCTAAAAAACACGGTTTAACGTTAACAGAATTAGCAATGGGATTTGTGTTGCAACAACCGTTTTTGACAAGTGCAATTATTGGCGCAACGACTTTAGAACAATTAAAAGAAAACATCGACACAATTGATGTGGTACTTTCTAAAGAAATTCTTGCTGAAATTGATGCAGTTCAGGCTATAATTCCTGATCCGGCACCTTAAAAAATAGAATTTAACCGCAAAGCGCGCTAAGATTTACGCAAAGCACACAAAGATTTTTCTTTTATGAATTAAAATCTTTGTGTGCTTTTCTATTATTTTTCTAGATTAAAGCATTGCGAACTTTGCGTAAATCTTAGCGCGCTTTGCGGTTAAACTTCGCTTATTTAAAAATTACAAATCAAATTCATCGCTAACAGACAAAGAATCATTTTTAATGGCTGTCGAATCTGGAACTTTAATTTTTATTAGAGAACGCGCATTTCCTGAAATATAAACAGGCAATAATCCGATTGTATCTTCAGGAATTAAAAGTCCTCTTCTAAACATTAAATTCTTCAGGAATTTTTGATTTTTAATGGCATAATCTTTCAAATTACCTTCGTCATTAAACTGATACATGAATTTTCTCGGTTTCGGAATAATCGTCGCCAAATACAAACATTCATCAACATTTAGAGCCGACGGACTTTTTTGAAAATAAAAATGACTCGCTTCGCCAATTCCATATACATTTGGTCCCCATTCAATAATATTGAAATAAACCTCAAGCATTCTTTCTTTGCTTACAATTCGGTTGTTTTCTAAAATATAAACCAATAGAATTTCTTCTAGCTTTCGCGAAAGCGTTTTTTCACGGGTCAAGAAGACATTTTTAATCAACTGCATGCTGATTGTGCTCGCGCCGCGTGAGAATTTTTTGGTTCTAATGTTTTTTAAAATCGATTGTTTGAAAGCTTCATTTATAAATCCGCGATGAGAAAAGAACGACGGGTCTTCTGTCGTTAAAACAGATTTTCTTAAATATGGAGAAATCTGATCTAAAGGTGTATAATTCGGATTTGCATTTCCAACCAAAACAGGACGTTGCAAAACATTTTGAATAATCGCACGATAAACAAATTCGCCATTTAGTTTATTTAAATCGGCTTCGCCATATTTCGTTATTTTTAAATCTTCTTTGTTTAACTTACTGTCAAAAACAAGCGTATTTGGTTTGTTTTTATTGAATTTGAAATCCAGTTTATAGTCAAAATTTCCAGTGGCTTGCATTCCTTGAAAATGCGTAAATAATCCGTCTGGAAGCGAAACAATAAAATCCTGCGCTTTCATTTTCGGAATATCGACTTTCAAAGTGTAAACCGTATCTTTTTCGGTATCGTAAGAAACGTAAGGGCGAACTTTAATTTTGTTCAATTGCATTGTTGAAGTGCTGTCAATCGAAATAAAATTATCTCCCAATAAAAAGCGATAATCAAAACGTGCATTTTTGATCACGACATCTTTGCTTGCAATTTTTGGATGATTGATTTTAAGATTAGCAATCGAAGTAAAACCATCGATATGCAATTCGCTGCCGCTTTTATCAATGTTTTGAACATTCAATCTAATCGAATCAAAACTTGCTTTTAAGTTATAACGCTGATCCAAATATGGAACGCGAATTGCGCCTGTATCTAAATTAAAAAATCGAATATCTGCTTTTTGATTTCTTGGATCTGCAAAACCTTTAATATTCCAACGCTGGTCAAAATCTTTGGCCTGAACGTGTAGATTGGTTTCTAATTGTTTATTGTTTAAAACCAGTTTGTCGACATTAATAAAAGTAAGTTTATCGTTGTCGTTGATTTTGAATTTGAAGTTTTTCAAATCCATATCGGTTGGAACTAAATTTAATACTTTCGAAATGATTCTATAAGCAAACGAAGCGTATTTTCGTTTTTCGTTTGATTCTGTTTCTTCTCGATCTCGTTTTAAAAAAGCATCAAAGTTTCGTTTTTTGCCTTTTTTTACTAATTGAATATAACCGTTATCAATTTTTAAAGTTCCAATTTGAACATCTCCAATTAATAAATTGCTTAAACTAATACTGGTTTCAATATTTTTAATTTTACAAAGTGTATCGGCGTTTATTGGTGCTAGAACAACATCTGTTAAATGTATCGTAGACAAACCATTAAACGAAGCTGATTTTACAGAAAAATTACTATTATATTCAACAGCCATTTTGTGGGTTACTTTTGCAATCGCCTGTTTTAAAAGTGAATCACGAAAAAAGTAAAGTCCCACGCAAAGCAATACCAAAAGGACTCCTAATATTTTTAGTGCTTTGTATATTTTTTGTTTTGGAAAATTCATATTGTCTGTTTTTTTTTGCCACGAATTGCACTAATTTCTCGAATTAAGCTTCGGGCGAATAAAATTCAATAAAAAATAAAAATTCGTGCAAATTTGTGCAATTTGTGGCTAAATAAAATCAACCAAAAAGAATACTCGCTACATCTTCAATTTTTGCAACCAATTCGATTTTGATTCCAGTATTTTTTAAAGCAATTTTGTTGTATTTAGAAACAAATATAGTGTCAAAACCTAATTTTTCGGCTTCTTGAATTCGCTGATCTACACGATTGACAGGACGAATTTCGCCAGAAAGACCGACTTCGCCAGCAAAACAAAATCCTTTTCCGACAGGAATATCTTCGTTTGAAGACAAAATAGCAGCAACAACCGCCAAATCAATTGCTGGATCATCAACAGAAATTCCGCCTGTAACATTTAAGAAAACGTCTTTTGCGCCTAAACGAAATCCAGCTCTTTTTTCTAAAACAGCCAAAATCATGTTTAGTCTTTTTGCATTGTAACCTGTTGTGCTTCTTTGAGGCGTTCCATAAACTGCTGTGCTTACCAAAGATTGAATTTCAATCATTAGCGGACGCATGCCTTCGAGAGTTGTTGCGATTGCAGTTCCCGAAAGTTCTTCATCTTTGTGTGAAATTAGAATTTCGGAAGGATTATTTACTTCGCGTAAACCACTTCCAAGCATTTCGTAAATTCCCAATTCTGCAGTTGATCCGAAACGATTTTTTAAGGAACGTAAAATTCTATAAACATGGTTTCGATCGCCTTCAAATTGCAAAACGGTATCAACCATGTGTTCCAAAATTTTTGGACCAGCGATATTTCCGTCTTTCGTAATATGTCCGATTAAAATAACAGGAATATTACTTTCTTTAGCAAATTTGATTAGTTCGGCAGTTGTTTCTCGAATTTGAGAAATACTTCCTGCGGTCGATTCAATATAATCGGTATGCAAAGTCTGAATAGAGTCAATAATGACCACTTCAGGCTGAATGGTTTCAATTTGTTTGAAAATATTCTGCGTTTTGGTTTCGGTTAGAATATAACAGTTTTGGCTGTCTGGCGTAATTCTTTCCGCGCGCATTTTAATTTGTTTCTGACTTTCTTCTCCAGAAACATATAAAGTTTTATATGGTAATTTTAAAGAAACTTGCAGCAAAAGCGTACTTTTTCCGATGCCGGGTTCACCACCTAAAAGTGTTAAAGATCCAGGAACAAGTCCGCCTCCTAAAACACGATTTAATTCGCTGTCGGTTGTGTCCATTCGGACTTCCTGTGCAGAATCAATTTCGTTAATTTTTAAAGGTCTTGGTGCTTTTCCAGTTGGAGCAGATTCACTTTTCCAGGCAACTTTATCCTGTTTTTGAATTATTTCTTCGGCAATCGTATTCCATTCTTTACAGGCATTGCATTGCCCTTGCCATTTGGCATATTGGGTTCCGCAATTCTGACAAAAAAAGGAAGTTTTAACTTTTGACATTATTTACTTTTTTTTCGCAAGCGTATTCATTTCATCAATCTTCTCATACATCATATCTTTATTCAAATCGCCAATCGGTTCCATTTGCGAAGCGTTTTGATATTTTTTTGAAGCATGTTTAGGATCGCCTTGCTTTTCATACATTAAACCTAATTCATATTCTCCCAACATGGCTTTTGGATAATTTACATTTCCAATTTCGGCCATTTTACTTAATTCGCTATAAGCGTTATTTCTTAAAATAATATTTTCAATTACTTTAAAATCACTTATTCTAACAGGAATTTGAACTCCTAAAATTTGTGACATTGCATTATATTTATTCTCCAAGTATTCTGCATATCCAGATTGAAGAACGGCAATTTTATCGTTATATTCTGCAGAATTTATCGGTCTGTAAACTTCAAAAATCTGATATAGTGCACTTGGTATTGAATGTAAAACTTCTGTATAATGCGTCGTTCCTTTAAATACTTCATATTTATAATTCACTAACGGATTATTTGCAATTTTAATATTGCTGTTTAATTTATCTATCGGTTCTTTTATTTTTTTGATATCTCCATCGGCAGCAGACAAATAAAAGAAAATAGGCTCTTTTACTTTTGCAAACTTTTCTGGAATTCGAACTTCCATTTTTGATGCCAATTCTGGACTTAAACAGATGTAAGCATTAAAAATTGAAGTTTCTTTATATAAATAAAAATTAGCAAAACCTGCTGTTAAGTCATGTCCTGCAATAATTCTAAACGGAGAAGTTCTGTATTTTTTTTCGATGTATGGAATTAATTCTGCTCCGATAAATTCGAAAAATTCTGCTCCTTTTTCAAAAGGAAGCCCAGTGTTTTGATCGATTGTTGTGTCGTCAAAACGTTCTCCATCTTTGTTTTGGTGAATTCCGATAATAATCATTTCCGGAATATCATCCCAATAATTACCATAACTTACAGCTCCAGAAAAAGGGTCAAATAAATAATCTCCGTCTAATAAATAAAGAACAGGATATTTTTTGTCTTTGTTGGCTTCATAAGAAGCAGGAAGTCCGATAGTGATTCTGCGTTCTTCTCCCAGTTTTTCTGATTTAATGTTGTCGAACGTTTTTTGGGCAAACGACGAAAATGAAATAAAAAGAATTAGTAGGTAGACTTTTTTCATGATTTGTGGCATTTCAGTGAATTAAAAAGTATTGAAAATAGTGTAGCAATATACTATTTTATTTTGCTTCTTTAATGGTAGATTTAAAATTGAAGCAAAAGAAAATTATAGCCTAAAATCTCTTTCGATTTAGGCAAAAGAAGACCTTTCTGTGCAAAATTGATTTTTGACAAAATAGGGAAATTCGATAAGAAAAGGAAAATCTTAAGTTAAAGAATTATCGTTTTCATTTGGGAAAATAATCCAAGGTTTGAAGGTTTTAGCTTCTTCAAAATCCAAAGTAGCGTAAGAAATAATGATGATGATATCATCTTTCTGTACTTTTCTTGCTGCAGGACCATTCAAAGTAATTTCTCCCGAATTTTTTTCACCTTTAATAGCGTAAGTTTCAAAACGTTCGCCATTATTAATGTTAACAATAGATACTTTTTCGCCTTCAATAATATTTGAAGCTTCCAGTAGAGTTTCATCAATAGTAATGCTGCCAATATAATTTAAATCGGCACCCGTTACTTTAACGCGATGAATTTTTGATTTTATAACTTGAATTTGCATGCTGCAAAGTTAGATTAATTTAATGAAATGGTGTCTATCAGTCTTATAGAATTAACAAATACTGCTATAAATGCGCGATAGTTTTTGTCATTCTCTTTTTGATTGATAGGTAAAAGTGTAGATTCGTCAGCAATAACAAAATATTCTAGTTCGAAATCTTTATTGCCTTTGAAAGAATTTTCTACAAATTCGATTGTTTCTTGCGGAGTACCTTTCTGAAAAATCTCTTTTGCTTCTATTAAAATTTTATATATAATAGATGCTTCTTTTCTTTCTTCGGGAGTTAAACGCTCATTACGTGAACTCATTGCAAGCTGGTTTTCTTCTCTAAAAATAGGACAGCCCACAACATTTACTGGTAGATCATTTTTTTCTACTAGTTTTTTAACAATTTGAAGCTGTTGAAAATCCTTCTCTCCAAAATAAGCATTTGTTGGCGTTACAATTTCAAACAACCTTTTTACAATTGTTCCAACTCCATTAAAATGACCGGGCCTGAATTTTCCTTCCATCTGATTTTCTAATCCGTCAAAATCAAATGTTTGCGAAACAGTATTTCCTTCATAAATATCTTCGACAGTCGGAGCGTATAAAATGATTTTATCACTTAATGTACGCATTTTCTTAACATCTTCTTCAAGAGTTCTCGGATATTTTGCTAAATCTTCCTGATTATTAAATTGTGTTGGATTGACAAAAATGCTTACAACAGTATCGTCGTTTTCTTTAAGCGAACGTTGCATTAAAGCCAAATGCCCTTGGTGTAAAGCGCCCATTGTAGGTACAAATCCGATAGTTGAATTTGCGGTTTTGATAGTTTTTAAATAAGCTATCAAAGCGGCTTTACTGTAGAAAATATGCATTGAGGTATTATTAAAATTTAGTGCAAACATAATATATTAGTTATAAACTGCATAAAATTTTGTAATTTTGCGACGTTTTTATTACCAAAATTAAGTAAAATACTATTATGAAAGATAAGAGGATATTATATGTATCATCTGAAGTCGTGCCTTATTTGGCTGAAAATGAGGTTTCTTTAATGTCTTATGACGTTCCGAAAATGATTAATGACCAAGGCGGCCAGATAAGAATTTTCATGCCTAGATATGGGAATATCAATGAAAGAAGACATCAATTGCATGAAGTGATTAGACTTTCCGGAATGAATTTGGTAGTGAATGACTTAGATATGCCATTGATTATCAAAGTTGCATCGATTCCGAAGGAAAGAATTCAGGTTTACTTTATTGATAATGATGAATATTTTAAACGCAAAGCCACTTTCGCTGATGAAGAAGGTGTTTTGTATCCTGATAATGACGAAAGAGCCATTTTCTTTGCTAAAGGTGTTGTAGAAACAGTAAAAAAATTAAACTGGGTTCCAGATATTATTCATGTCCATGGATGGTTGGCGGCTATGCTTCCAATTTATATGAAACATTATTATAAACATGAAGCACTGTTTTCTGAAACTAAAATTATTACTTCTGTTTACGGACAGTCATTTGATGAAAATTTAGATTTAGAAATGATCAACAAAGTTAAATTTGATGGCGTTCCTCACGATTCTATATCAGATTTAGAAGTTCCAAATTATGAAAATGTTTTAAAAGCTAGCATATTACATTCTGATGGAGTAATTATTGCATCTGAAAATGTTTCTCCAAGTTTAACAAAATTTATAGAATCTTCAGGAAAACCTTTTTTACCTTTCGCCGCGAAAGATGCATTTGCTGAGGCTTATACAAATTTCTATAGAACATTTGGACTTTAAAATTTTAACTTATTATAAAACAATGATTAATACTTCTTTTATTAAGAAATTTCTTTTAGCTTTAACTGTAGTTTTTTTATATTCTTGCGATAAAGATTTTAATGCAATTGGTGATGGTTTAATTGGAGATGATCATTTTGGGCTTGAACCTGAAAAATATGATGTTTTAGCTTTTAATCAGGAAGTGACTCCTGTACAGTCAAATCTTTTGCCTGCAAATGCTTTGGGTATTTATGACGACCCAATTTTTGGAACTACTACTGCAAATTTTGTTACTCAAGTAGCGCTTTCGTCTTATGCGCCAACAATTGGTGAATCGCCAGTTATTGAAAATGCCATTTTGACTATTCCTTACTTTAAACATGTAACTGCAGTTGATGCAGATGGAAACAGCACTTATGTGTTAGATTCTATTTATGGTGGAACTGATGGAAAAGGTAAAGATGGGAAACTGGATTTAAAGGTTTATGAGTCTGGAATTCAAATGAGAAATAGCTATTTTAGTGGAGGTTCTCAATTGGCTCAATTTTATTATACAGATCAAAATTCTGAATTTGAGACGAAAAAAATAGGTAACTTTTTAAATGATAGTTTAGCGATAGAAAGTACAGCATTCTTTTTTGATCCAACGGAAATTGTAACAAAGACGACAGATCCAGATACTAAAAAGGAAACCGTTACAAGGACTCCTCCTCAAATGGTTTTACATCTTAATAGAGATTTCTTTCAACAGAAAATTTTAAATGCACCTACTTCAAAATTAGCATCAGAAGATGTTTTTCAAGAATACTTAAAAGGACTGTATTTTAATATTGCAAAATCTGGTTCGAATCCTTCTAATTTGGCTCTTTTAAATTTTGCAGAAGGAAAGATTACGATTAATTACAAAGCAAAAACAGCTTCTACAACAGATGCTGATGCTACAATGGAAAAGAAGCAAATTGTTCTGAATCTTAAAACATCTAGTTCGTCTAATCCAGCTAGTACAGCCAGTTTTCTTCAAAATGTTAGAAAACCTGATTACGAAGCTGCTACTACAAATGTAAATAGAACTGAAGGAGACGAAAGGTTATATTTAAAAGGAGGTCAAGGTTCTCTTGCTGTAATTCGACTTAATGGTTTTGCTGCTCAATTGGCAACAATTAGAGCGAGCAATTGGAAGGTGAATGAAGCTAATCTTGTTTTTAATATTGATGCTGAAAAAATGGCTACTGCATCGAAGGAGCCAATGAGGGTTTATTTATACGATTTAACTAATAATACCGTTATATTAGATTATTCGGCAGACGATACTGCTCCTTATGGAGGGTTAATTAATGTAGGTACTGATAAAAAAGGAAAGACGTATAAAATCAGAATAACCAATCATATTCGTAATCTTATAAAAGATGCGACAGCTGTAAATGTTGATTTGGGGCTTGTTGTTTCACAAGCGCCAGGAATTGTTGCTTCAAGTGCATTAAAAACTAAAAATGATGTAATTTCTCAAGTACCGAGAACATCAGTTATGAGTCCCTTAGGTACAATCTTATATGGAGGAAAAGCTTCTATTGCAGATGATAAAAGGCTGAGGCTTGAAGTCTACTACACGAAACCAAATTAATAAATATATATGTGTGGAATTGTTGGATATATCGGGCATCGAGAGGCTTATCCTATTGTTATAAAGGGATTAAAGCGTCTTGAGTACAGAGGATATGATAGTGCCGGCGTAATGTTATATGATAACGAGTCGGGTATAAAACTTTGTAAAACAAAAGGTAAGGTTTCAGATCTTGAAGCTAAAGCTAATGAAGGATTTACAACAAATGGAACTATTGGAATTGGACATACACGTTGGGCAACACACGGAGTTCCAAATGATGTAAATTCACATCCTCACCTTTCAAATTCTGGAGATTTAGTAATCATCCATAACGGAATTATTGAAAATTATGCTCCTTTAAAAGAAGAGCTTATCAAAAGAGGTTATACTTTTAAATCAGATACAGATACAGAAGTTTTAGTTAATTTAATAGAAGAAGTTCAAAAGAAAGAAAATATTAAATTAGGAAAAGCTGTTCAAGTTGCATTGAACCAAGTTGTTGGTGCATATGCAATTGCTGTTTTTGATAAAAAGAATCCAAACGAACTTGTTGCGGCAAGATTAGGAAGTCCATTAGCAATTGGAGTTGGAGAAGGAGAATACTTCATCGCTTCTGATGCATCACCATTTATAGAATATACTTCAAATGCAGTATATTTAGAAGATGGCGAAATGGCAAATATCAGATTGCATAAACCAATCAAAATCAGAAAAATTAAAGATGACTCTTTAGTAGATCCTTATATTCAAGAACTTCAAATGAATTTGGAGCAAATTGAAAAAGGAGGGTATGATCATTTCATGCTTAAAGAAATCTACGAACAGCCAAGTGTTATTAAAGATACTTACAGAGGAAGACTTCATGCAAATGAAGGAATTGTTCAAATGGCTGGCGTTGAAGATAATCTAGAGAAATTCTTAAATGCAAAACGTATTCTAATTGTAGCTTGTGGTACTTCTTGGCACGCAGGTTTAGTAGCAGAATACATTTTTGAAGAATTTACGCGTATTCCTGTTGAAGTAGAATATGCTTCTGAATTCAGATACAGAAATCCAATTATCAATAAAGATGACGTTGTAATCGCTATTTCTCAATCTGGAGAAACTGCAGATACAATGGCGGCTATTAAATTGGCTAAAGAAAACGGAGCGTTTGTATTTGGAGTTTGTAATGTTGTTGGGTCTTCTATTTCAAGAGAAAGTCATGCAGGTGCTTACACACACGCAGGTCCAGAAATTGGAGTAGCTTCTACAAAAGCTTTTACTACGCAAATCACTGTTTTAACTATGATTGCTTTGCGATTAGGAAAAGCCAAAGGAACGTTATCAAATACAGATTTCCATACTTACCTTCAAGAATTAGAAATCATTCCTGAAAAAGTTGCTGAAGCATTAGAAACTAATGATAAAGCAAAAGAAATCGCTGCTGCTTTTAAAGATTCGCCAAACTGTCTTTATTTAGGTAGAGGATATAATTTTCCAGTTGCTTTAGAAGGAGCTTTAAAATTAAAAGAGATTTCATACATCCACGCTGAAGGTTATCCTGCGGCAGAAATGAAACATGGTCCAATTGCTTTAATTGATGAATTGATGCCAGTTATTGTTATTGCTCCTAAACAAGGGCATTATGATAAAATTGTGAGCAATATTCAAGAGATTAAATCAAGAAGCGGTAAAATTATCGCTGTTGTTACTAAAGGTGATACTCAAGTTCGCGAATTGGCAGATTATGTAATTGAAATTCCAGAAACTTCAGATGCATTGTCTCCATTAGTTACAACAATTCCGTTACAATTACTTTCTTATTACATTGCTGTAATGAGAGGTTGTAATGTTGATCAACCACGTAACTTAGCGAAGTCGGTTACGGTAGAATAGATTTTATTTTTAAAATACAAATATGTTAAAAAAGCGAGATTTAGGTCTCGCTTTTTTTATTTGTCAATAATTTTTTTGAGGATATGTATTTTTATGAATTTTTCAATTTTTTGATAAAAATTTATATGTATGCATAGTATATTGATTTATTGTTTGGTTTTCTTTGGTTTTATTCTAATAAATTGAATTAAGAAATAGTTAAAATATTGTAAAAAATAGTAACAAATTCTAATTTTATTTAACGTTTTTTTATGTATATTAAAATATTTGTGTATTTTGGCTATATATACTAACGAAAAACTAACCCAAATGAGAGTCTACTTGCTAATTATGTTATTGTTCAGCGGAATGTCTTTTGCGCAAACTACAATAACAGGTTCGGTTACAGATGGTAACAAACAATCTATTCCTGGTGCTAATGTTGTTGTTGTCGGCGAAAGTAGTGGTGCATCCACTGATTTCGATGGATCATTTAAATTGACAACCAGTTCTAAACTGCCTTTTTCTATAAAGGTTTCTGCAGTTGGATTTGGATCTAAGACAGTTAATGTCACTACTCCAAATCAAAAAATAATTGTGGCATTAGTAGATGAAGAAACTAAATTGGACGAAATTGTAGTATCGGCTTCTAGAACTCCTGAGAGAGTGCTTGAGTCTCCTGTGACCATTGAAAGAATGGGTATTCAGGATATTAAAAAAACGGCATCTCCTTCTTTTTATGATGGTTTAGAAAACATGAAAGAAGTTCAGATGAATACAAGTAGTATGTCATTTAAGTCAATTAACACTAGAGGTTTTGCGACTGTTGCAAATACTCGTTTTATGCAATTGGTAGATGGTATGGACAACTCTTCTCCATTATTGAACTTCGTTTTAGGAAATTTGATTGGGGTTTCTGAAATTGACGTTCAGAGCGTAGAACTTCTTCCGGGTGCATCTTCTGCATTGTATGGGGCAAACGCATTTAACGGTATTTTATTTATGACAAGTAAAAGTCCGTTTACGAATCAGGGAATTTCTACTTATTTTAAATATGGAGCAACTTCTCAGGAAGCAGCAGGAACAAATAGTTACTATGATTTTGGTGTTCGTTTCGCGCATGCTTTCAATAAATATTTTGCGGCTAAAGCGAACTTTACTTATATGCAGGCTACAGACTGGTATGCAACAAACTACGATGATAAAACAAGATCTGGAGTAGATAGAACAAATCCTGGTTATGACGGAATAAATGTTTATGGTGATGAGGCTTCTACAAATATAAAAGGAGTTGGGCAAAAATTAGAAGCAATGGGATTAATTCCTGCTGGAGCCTCTAATATTCTTCCAAGTACAGTTGTTAGTAGAACAGGATACAACGAAATTGATTTGACAGATAATAAAGCGGCAAATACAAAAATTGATTTTTCTTTACATGGAAGACCTTTTGGAGATGAAAGATTGGAAATTATCTGGCAAAGTAAATTTGGTACTGGTAATGCAGTTTACCAAGGAGCAAACAGATATTATTTGAATAACTTTTTTATGCAACAGCATAAATTAGAATTAAAAGGGAAAAATTTCTTTGTTAGAGGATATACAACTAATGAACGTGGAGGTCAATCTTATGATATGGTTTTTACAGGTATTAATGTAAATAGAAAATGGAAAGACGATAACACTTGGTTTGGTCAATATGCAGGTGCTTACATTCAAGGAAGTTTAGCGGGTATGACTCCAGAACAAGCTCATGCAGCTGGTAGAGCTACAGCTGATACAGGTCGTTTTTTACCAGGAACACCTGAATTTAAAAATGCATTCAATCAAGTTATAGCTGACGAAAGTGTTCTTTCGGGTTCGAAATTGGTTGATAATTCTAGAATTTATCATTCAGATGCTAATTATAATTTTAAAGATCAAATAAAATTTGCTGAAATTCAGGTAGGAGGTTCTTTTAGATTATATGAATTAAATTCTCATGGAAGAATTTACACTGATGCTGACGGTCCAATTAATTATAATGAATATGGAGCTTATGCACAATTGATGAAGAAATTCTTAGATGATAGATTGAAATTTACAGGATCTCTACGTTATGATAAATCTAAAAACTTCGACGGGAATTTTTCACCACGTTTATCTTTAGTGTATTCAGGTGGAGAAAAGAGAAATCACAACTTTAGAGGATCTTTCCAAACTGGATTTAGAAATCCTTCAACTCAAGATCAATATATCGGATTCAACGTTGGAAGTGCAGTATTGTTAGGTTCTGCACCAGACAACTTGACGAGATTTAATGAAACTTTTACTCTTAGTCCAGAAGGACAGCTTTATAATGGTGGTCCAACAAAAAACATGAGCGGTCTTGATGCTTATGGCAATTCATATATAGCAAGTTCTGTAAATGCGTTCTCTGCCTTGGCGGGAAGTAATCCTGTTGCTGCGGCTGCATTGTTGAAAAAATCAAGAGCAAATTATGTGAAACCTGAAGAAGTAAAAGCTTTTGAATTAGGATATCGTTCTGTTTTTGATGGTTTATCTGTTGATGTTAATGGTTATTATAATATCTATAACAACTTCATTGGGAACTTAAATGTAATTGCTCCTTTCTACGGAACAGCTCAAGATAATCCAAATATTGCTGCAGGAACTACAGATCCGGGAGTTCAATCTATACGAGCAATTCAAAATGGAGAATATCGTGTTTATCAATTATATACAAATTCAGATGTAGAAATTCACTCATTCGGATTTGGGCTTGGACTTTCTAGAAAAGTAATTTCAGATTTCGAATTAGGAGTAAACTATAATTATGCTCAATTTGATTTTGATCAAGAGAAAGACCCAAGTTTTGAGGCTGGTTTTAATACTCCAAAACATAGAGTTAAAGTATCTCTTGGAAATGAAAAATTATTCAAAAATTTCGGATTTAATGTTAGCGGAAGATGGAATAGCGAATACCAGTGGCAATCTAGTTTTGCTGACGGTACAATAAAATCTGCAACAGTAATAGATGCTCAGATTAACTATGGAATTCCAAAATTAAAATCGGTTGTAAAATTAGGAGCTGCAAATATTGGTGGTAAAGAATACTATCAAGTAATTGGAGCTGGATTAATCGGACAGCAATATTTTGCTTCTTGGACAATTAACCCATAATTGATAATTAACTCAATGTAAAATTCATTATTTATGTTTCTGAATATTTGATTTGGAAACAGATAATTTTAAAATATTTAAATTATGATAAAAAATTTCAAGTGGCTTTTATTGGTTTCGTTAACCTTTATGGCTTGTAATAGCGATGATGAAGTGGCAGCCGTTATAGATTCTTCTGATGGTAAGCCTTTGACTGCTGGAACTGCAGATTTTTCTAAATATGTTGCTCTAGGAAATTCCCTAACTTCAGGTTTTAGTGATGGAGCTCTTTTTATAAAAGGACAAGAAGGCGCGTATACCAATGTAATGGCACAACAATTTAAACTTGTTGGAGGAGGAGCCTTTAAGATTCCTTTTATGAATGATAATGTTGGAGGTCTCCTTTTTGGAGGACAAGTAAATCCTGCTTTTGGTCCAAGATTATATTTTAATGGATCTGCACCAGTTGCGGTTAGCGGAACATCAACGACAGAAGTTACGAATCCTGCGGTTGCGGCTGCTGGTCCTTATAATAATACTGGTGTTCCTGGTGCAAAAAGTTTTCACTTGTTGTCGCCAACATATGGTTCTGCAGCAGGTTTGGCAAACGGTACAGCAAATCCGTATTATGTGCGTTTTGCTCCTAACGGAAATACTTCGGTTTTAGCTTATGCAATGAGCCAGACGCCTACTTTCTTTTCTCTTTGGATAGGAAATAATGATGTTTTAGGTTATGCAACAACAGGTGGTGATGGTACAAATCCTATTACGCCTGCTTCAGGAGCTGCTGGAGTTGGTTTTGATGGCACTTATGCGGCATTAATTACAACTTTAACTTCTGCGGGAGCAAAAGGAGTTGTGGCTAATATTCCTTATGTGACTTCAATTCCATTTTTTAAAACAGTTCCATACAATCCTTTAACAGCTAAAGTTCTTGGAGGTGGTAATGAAGCGGTAGGAACAGCTACAATTAATGCATTAAATGCACAGCTTTATGGTCCGTTAAAACAAGCGTTAACGGCTTTTGGAGCTGGAGCTAGAATTAATTTATTATCTACAACAGCGGCAAACCCGTTATTGATAAAAGATGAGTCGCTTACTAATCTTTCGGCACAACTAACGGCAGCTTTTACGCCAACACTTGGTGCGCAAACTGCGGCTTTTTACGGTGCTATTTTTGGACAGGCGCGTCAGGCAACGGCAACAGATTTAGTGCTTTTAACAACACAGACTGCAATAGCTACTGCTCCAACGGCTGCTAATTCAGGTTTGGGAATTGCGCCTCCAGCGCCATTAGATAAATTCGGTATAACATTTCCTTTGCAAGATAAACACGTTTTAATTCCAACTGAAATCGCAGAACTGCAAACAGCGACAAATGCATTCAATGTTACAATTAAAGCACTGGCGGAATCTAAAGGTTTAGCTTTTGTTGATGCAAATGCAATAATGCAGGAAATTGATAAAACAGGAGTAGTGGCAGATAATTATACTATGAAGTCTACATTTGTTACAGGCGGTACGTTTTCTTTAGACGGAATTCATCCTTCGCCAAGAGGATATGCCTTTATTGCAAATAAATTTATTGAAGCAATTAATGCAAAATATGGTTCTAATTTAAAAGGAGTAAATGTGGGTAATTATCCAATTTTATATCCTAAAGCATTATAGTGATACTATTTTTTTGACTGAGAAAGCTGCTCATTTTTAGAATGTAGCGGCTTTTTTCTTTTAACTAAAAAATGAATGTTTTGGTTATTTTTTGGATCAGTTTTATGAATCAAACAAAATCATGCTATTTTTTATGAAAAAAAAATTGATTTTATATTTTAAAAAATTATCTTTGCGCTCTGAAAAAAGAGGTATTTTCGATAAACCTAAATAGCTATTTAATAAATACATAAGTAATGTCAAAAGTAATAGGAAAAGTTGCTCAAATCATTGGACCAGTAGTAGACGTAGTTTTCAACGGTAAAGATGTTGAACTTCCAAAAATTTATGATTCATTAGAAATCACAAAAAAAGATGGAACATTATTAGTTCTTGAAGTACAATCTCACATTGGAGAAAACACTGTTCGTACAATCTCTATGGACTCTACAGACGGTTTGTCAAGAGGATATGAAGTAGTTGGAACAGGAAATCCAATCCAAATGCCAATCGGTCCAGATGTATATGGACGTTTATTTAATGTTGTTGGAGATGCAATTGATGGTTTAGGCGAATTGCCAAAAACTGGAGAAAATGGTTTGCCAATTCACAGACAAGCTCCAAAATTCGAAGATTTATCAACTTCATCTGAAGTTTTATTCACAGGTATTAAAGTAATCGATTTGATCGAGCCTTATGCAAAAGGAGGTAAAATTGGATTGTTTGGTGGTGCTGGTGTTGGTAAAACAGTATTGATTCAGGAATTGATCAACAATATTGCAAAAGGTCACGGTGGACTTTCAGTATTCGCTGGAGTAGGTGAAAGAACACGTGAAGGAAATGACTTGCTTCGTGAGATGTTAGAGTCAGGAATTATTAAATACGGTGATGATTTCATGCACTCTATGGAAAATGGAGGATGGGATTTATCTAAAGTAGATATGCCAGGAATGAGAGAGTCTAAAGCTACTTTCGTTTTCGGACAAATGAATGAGCCACCTGGAGCTCGTGCTCGTGTAGCACTTTCAGGATTATCTATCGCTGAGTATTTCCGTGATGGAGCTGGAACAGATCAAGGTAAAGACGTATTGTTTTTCGTTGATAATATCTTCCGTTTTACACAAGCAGGTTCTGAGGTATCAGCACTTTTAGGACGTATGCCTTCTGCAGTAGGATACCAACCAACTTTGGCAACAGAGATGGGAGCTATGCAAGAGCGTATTACATCTACAAACAAAGGATCTATTACATCTGTACAAGCGGTTTACGTTCCTGCGGATGACTTAACTGACCCGGCACCAGCAACAACGTTTGCTCACTTAGATGCTACAACTGTATTGTCTCGTAAAATTGCTGAGTTAGGTATTTATCCTGCGGTTGACCCATTAGATTCAACTTCAAGAATTTTAACTCCTCAAATTTTAGGAAATGAGCACTACGACTGCGCACAAAGAGTAAAAGAAATTCTTCAAAAATACAAACAACTTCAAGATATCATCGCGATCTTAGGTATGGAAGAATTATCTGAAGAGGATAAACTTTCTGTATCAAGAGCTCGTCGTGTACAACGTTTCTTGTCTCAGCCATTCCACGTAGCAGAGCAATTTACAGGTATCCCAGGAGTATTAGTTGATATTAAAGATACTATCAAAGGATTTAACATGATTATCGATGGTGAGTTAGATCACCTTCCAGAAGCTGCTTTCAACTTGAAAGGTTCTATTCAAGATGCAATCGAAGCTGGAGAGAAAATGTTAGCTGAAGCTTAATATAATTATGAATTATGAGTTATAAATTATGAGTTTCTGCTCACTTATAACTCATAACTTATATCATAACTCAAAAAAATATGATTTTAGAAATAGTATCACCAGAAGCTAAATTATTTTCAGGAGAAGTTACTTCGGTTACTTTACCAGGAGTTGATGGAAGCTTTCAGATTTTAAATCATCACGCGCCAATTGTTTCTATTCTTGAAGAAGGAACAATTAAAATTGTAGCTCCAAGCTTTAATTTTTCTAAAGAGGCAGCGGATAAATTTTCGAGAGTTAATGACCAAACTTACACTTTAGAGATTAAGTCAGGAACAATCGAAATGAAGAATAATCAAATAATTGTTTTAGTTGACTAAGACAATTTGAGAATAAATTAAAAGCCAGACTATTGTCTGGCTTTTTTATTTAATGATATTTTGTTTTCCTCTGAAAATTTGTGGTTAATCTTCGCACTAACAAAGATTATTCTTTCTTAATAAACTCCATAATATCTCCTGGCTGACATTCTAAAACATCACAGATAAGTTCTAAAGTTGAAAACCGTATAGCCTTCGCTTTTCCGGTTTTCAAAATAGAAAGATTTGCTGTTGTTATGCCAATTCGCTCTGCTAATTCATTCAGACGCATTTTTCTTTTGGCAAGCATTACATCAAGATTTACAATGATTGGCATAATTATATTGTTAATTCGCTTTCTTCTTCTAGTGTTCTTCCTCTTTCTATTAATTTAGTTAGCAATACCAATATGCTGCCTAATAAAATGATGTAAAGGTTCACATCGATAGTAGGATTAAATGAAACAGAAATATTTTCGAAATAAGTACTTTGTAAAGATGCTAAGATTTGAGGACTTATCATTACAATTCCAAATAATTTTAAATCGAAAAAGGCATAAAGTAGCGGAATCAATTGTGAAAAAAGAAGGAGATAGCCTAGTCTGGAAATATACTTAGAAATGATTTTCGAAAAATAAATTTCTTTCGCCAATTCTTTTAAGATTAATGCTAGAAAAAACATTTCCAAAATGTAAAAAAGAGAATTAAGATGACCTCTTAGTAGCAGTACAAAGTTGGTCCAAGTATCTGTAGTTTTAATTTTTAAATATTGAGAATCGCCCTGATGTACATATTTAATAAATTTGAATAAACTAGGTTTTGGGTTTGTATAGTTTCCATTTTCATCAGTTATGATAGCGCTTTCGTTTTCTTGCATCAAACCAACGCTATATACGTTTATCGCCTTTACTTTTTTGTTTTCTTTCAAAAATTGATTTTGTACTGCTGGATATGTATTGTGTGAAGACATACCGAAGTATGATTTGTCTATATTGATGGAATCTGGAATTTGCAGTGTTAATGCAACAGGGACTAAAGATCCTTCTGAATTTTTATTTCCAATTATTGAAGTAGTGTTGCCGATCTTATTAATGTATTGTCCATCGGTGCCGAAAAATATTGCTGATATGCCAACAATATAATAAAAGACAGAAACAATCAATATAAATGATATAGTAAAATATAAAAAAGAGGCAAAATGTTTGGTTGAGTTCATAATAAATATATTTTTGATTCAGATGTAAATATATAAAAATTATCGATAAACAATAAAAAAACAATTTTAAACAATGTTTTTTTTATGTGTTTCAGTTGTGAAGACTTGTGGTTCAATTTCAATAAATAAAAAATCAACATTTGTGTTTTCGGCAATTGACATCCTTAATTCTGTTATTTTTTCTAACTTTGATTTTATGAAACTACCAGAAAATCTGATTCAAAAGCTAGAAAATCAAAAGCAAAATAATTTGTTTCAGAAACTTCCAGTATTTAATAATCTTGTGGATTTTTCTTCAAATGATTATATCGGGTTTTCTAAATCGGAGATGATTTTTAAGCATTCACATTCTTATTTAGTAGAAAATGAAATTTTTCAGAATGGTGCAACTGGATCAAGATTAATTTCTGGAAATCATTCCCTTTTTCAAATTACAGAAAGTGCCATAGCTGCATTTCATGATGTAGAAGCTACTTTAATTTTCAATTCGGGTTACGATGCTAATATTGGTTTTTTTAGCGCTGTACCGCAGGAAAATGATGTTATTCTATATGATGAATTGTGTATTGGTTCTATACAAGACGGAATTTCTTTATCTGCTGCCATTTCGCATCCATTTATTCATAATGATTTTGAAGATTTAGAACTTCAGATTCTTAAATTTCCAAACAAAATAATTTACATTGTAGTTGAATCTGTTTTTTCTATGGATGGTGATAGTCCAAATTTGGAAGAATTAATTCAACTTTCAGAAAAATATAATTGTTACTTAATTGTTGATGAAGCACATGCTTTAGGGGTTTTTGGAGAAAAAGGAGAAGGTCTTGCCCAACTTTTGGAATTGCATGATAAAAGTTTCGCACGCATTATTACTTTCGGAAAAGGGTTAGGTTGTCAAGGCGCAGCAATTTTAGGAAGTATCGAACTTAAAGAATACCTGATCAATTTTGCAAATAGTTTTATTTACACTACAGCTTTAGCGCCTCATGCTGTTGCGACAATTTTGACGGCCTATCATCAATTAGAAATTGAAAAAGAAAGTATTGAGAAACTTCGACAAAATATTGTGTTTTTCAATCAGCAGAAAAATCTATTGGGATTAAAACCGATGTTTGTTCATAGTAAATCTGCTATACATTCGGCTATTGTTCCGGGAAATCAAAATGTAAAACAGTTGGCTCAAAATCTTCAAGATAAAGGATTTGACGTTCAAGCTGTTTTTTCTCCACAAGTTCCAGAAAATCAGGAGCGCATTCGTTTTTGTATTCACAGTTATAATTCGCAGGAAGAAATTAATCAGGTTTTAGAATTAGTTAGAGATTTTATTTTCTAATTTTAATAGTGATCAGCAACATTTCGTTTAAAATTTATTTCATTTAAAGGCCGTGAATACTGGCTTTTAGAAAAACTTTAAAAATTTTTGTAACGTTTTAATCTTTTTATTACTTACGAGTCGTAATCAAATAAACCAAATTAATTATGAAAACAATATTTCAATCAATTGCAGTTTTATTTACATTCTTTTTCGTTTCTAATCTTACAGGACAAACAAAATCGCCAAAATTAGAAAATTCTCTTTTATGGGAAGTTTCTGGAAAGGGCATAAAGAAACCTTCCTATTTATATGGAACAATTCATATGATTTGCTCTCCAGATTATTTTTTAACTGAAAAAACCAAAAAAGCATTTGACGCATCAGATAAATTATATTTAGAAATCAATTTTACTGATCCCGCAGAAATGGGGCAAATGCAACAATTGGCAATGGGAAAAGAACCATTAAGTAAAAAGTTAAGCCCTGAACAATTGGCAAAATTAGACTTGATTTTAAAAAATACAACGGGAATGTCGGTACAGCAAGTTGATAGTTTTAATATGCTGACCGTTTTGAGTTTAATTTCTATGAAAAGTTTTGGTTGCACTGACCTAAAGTTTTACGAAATGGAATTTTCAACTATGGCAAAAAACAAAAACATTTCTGTAGCTGGTCTCGAAACTGTTAAAGCTCAATTTGATATTCTTGAAAATGCCTATTCAACAGATGAAATTTTACAGCTTTTAGGAGAATCAACAACAGAAGAAACGATAAAACTTGTAAAAGCCTATAAAACTGAAAATATTGATAGTATGTATGCGCTAGCTACAAATGAAAAATTTACAAGTGAAAAAATTAAGAAGCAAATTTTGGATAATAGAAATTTGAACTGGGTAAAAGTTATGCCAGAATTAATGAAGGAAAACAGTATTTTCTTTGCAGTTGGAGCAGCGCATTTGGGTGGTGAATATGGTGTTATAAATTTGTTGAGAAAAGAAGGATATACGGTAAAACCTGTAATGAACTAAATCTGTTTTGAAAGAGAAAGAACAAGAGTTTTTGAATCGGATGGAAAGCCATAAAGGAATTTTGTATAAAGTTTCTAAAATGTATATGGATAATCCTGATGATCAGCAAGATTTGTTTCAAGAGATTGTTTGTCAGCTCTGGAAATCGTATGATTCTTTCCGAAATGAAAGTCAGTTTTCGACTTGGATGTACAGAGTTGCCGTCAATACTGCAATTGTCTTCTTAAAGAAAGAAAAGCGAAAGGTTGATAAATATGAAATTGCTTCAGAAAATATCAAAGAAGAAGAAGGCGATTCTTATATCAAGGAAAGTCAGCTTGAGCATTTTTATAAAGCCGTTCAAAAACTGGATAAAATAGATAAAGCAATTATTTTCTATCAATTGGAGGGATTTTCGCATAAAGAAATAGGAGATAATCTCGGAATTTCTGAAGGAAATGCTAGAGTGAAATTAAATAGAGCAAAAGAAAAATTAAAAGAAATTATTAAAAATCAAGGATATGGATTTTAACGACATACAAAATGCATGGAATAACGAAAAATCTGAAAACGTTTCACTGCCTAAAAATTTGGAGAAAATTCAATCTGCAAATACTCCATTAGATAAGATTAAACAAAACCTTAAAAAGGAATTTATTTACCAGATTCTGTCCATTTTTTTTATTGCATTGCTTCCGCTTGTCCTTCATTTTCCAGATACAATGACCAAAATCTATTATGTATTATTTAGTATTTTCTTGGCAGTTTGTGTTTATTATTTGGTAAAGCTTTATTTGTTTTATAAACGATTAAATGCGATTACGTTAAGAACGAAGGATAGTCTTTATGAAACTTATTTTGATATTAGACTTAATATGGAATTGTACAAAACATTTGGATTTGCATTGACTCCATTTCTTATACTTTATTTAATTGGACTTTTTTATTACGAGTTTTCTAAAATTCCAGGTTTCGAAATGCATGAGTTTAGCAATTATCATTTAGCAGGATTATTGTCAATTGTGGTTTTTGTGATGCTTTTTATGGGAATAAGTTTAGAGTGGTGGGTGCATCATTTTTATGGAAAATTTGCACAAGAGATAAAGAATGTAATAGACGAATTAAAAGAAGAATAAAAACAAGAAACCCATCAATTAAGATGGGTTTCTGTTTTTTATATTTAGTTGAAAATAACCTTTTTGGTTACTTGAGAGCCATTTTCTAAAATAACTTTTACTAATAAAACCTGATTTCCTGAAGGTAAATTTGAAATCTGTAATTCATTAGTGCCAACTTTAGTTTTATTGTAAACCGATTGGCCGCCGATATTATAAATCTGAACTTCTTTTATGTTTTCTTTAGAAGCGCTAACTTTTACTACTTTAGATTTTACTGAAACTAAAACACTATTGTCAAGATCTTCAAATTCTCCTGTTCCTAATGTTTTAGAAGTATAACGAAGATTGAAACGATTTTCAAAAGTTCCAACTGCGGTAGTAAATTTATAATTTCCATCACGCAGGTTTACAGTTTTACCTGCTGTCAAATCTTCTAAATAAACGTCTTGAGTATCGAAGAATCCATCAGCACGATCAATTGAAATTGTAAATTCTCCTGCAACTGTTGTATTATAACCCAAAGGCACTACATCTTTATTATCAAAAGGAAGCGCGCGACCTTGAATCGTTAATTTGTTAGCTTCGTTAACACTATAAAAATCTATATACGGATTAGCTTCTAACGAACCTGCATCATAATTAATATCCAAATCATTCGTTGCTCCTTCAATATATCCAATCAAAGCCTGTTTGAAAGCACCTTGATCATTAGATAAATTCAGCCACACACGATTTCTTTCAAAGCCAATAGATTCCGTAGTTTTATAGAATTGTTTGTTGTTAGCACTACGACGCATTGTGTTGTTGAAATTCATTGTTGCAGTTTTTGGCTGTGCTAAAAATCCTTGACCTGCAGCTATGTATTCTTTAAAGGTTTCTCCATTTAATAGTGCCCCTTGAGTAGATCCAGTTAAGTTGAAAGCTGTATAGTCATCGCTAGTGTAAAAATATCTATGATCTCCAGCAACTGCCTGCGGTGGCGTATTGTGAGTCCAAAGGTAAATTGTTCCTAAGTTAGTGTTTCCGTTTATTAAAGCAACAGCACTAATTGCAGAAGGGTATGGGTTACCAACTAAATTGTAAGTACCTGAAACTACTGCTGGATTTATGTCGCCATTATTTGGAGTACCTTTAAATACACCTGTAAAACTTGCGGCTGCTCCAGTATCATAAGGCTGTGGAGCTCTCACGCTGTACCCTTTTCCTGCTTCCATAACCTGTGTTCCATTGTAATTGATTATCCATCCTGAATTAGGGTCATAAATGAAAAATTTATCACCTAAAGTAGCAGGAGAAAGATCATAAAGTTTAAAACTTGGATTTGTAACAGGCGTTGACCAGTAAGTTAAATCGTAACGTCTTACGTTTGTTGTTCTTTGAACTTCAAATGCAGTTGCAATATTTCCAGTAAACATGGTTTTACTAGTTGAAGTTTGAAGAAGCGATCCTCCATTTTGTAATACTAGTTTTCCTGTTCCAATTACATTTATGTCTTCATCAACTGTTAAAGTTCTATCAACAGGAATATTAAATGTAGATCCTGCATTAACTGTGCAAGAACAAACCTGTATATCTGATCCCAATGTAACTGTTGGTGAGCTGATTACAATTGATGTATTTGAATTAACTGTTTCAGATCCAGTGTAAGTTGTTAATACTCGCACAAGATTTACGCCTACGTTAGCATTTCCTCCATCTTCTCTCAAACGAACCTCGATTTTAGAAGAACTGTTTAGAACATATGTTGTAGTACCGTTAATATAGGCAGGAGTATTTGTATATCCAGCTTGAGTAAATATTAAATTGTCGTTTAAATAAATTTGCGTTGCGTCATCAGAATTTGCAAGTTCTATTCTATATGTTCCGCAAGGAAAACCTTGACGTCTGTAAGATACTGTAAAATTATCATTTGGCATTGGAGCACCTTGCCAATTTGTAGCAGCTGCTGGTGATTTATCAACCGGCCAATAATTTTTCGAATCAACGTTGACGTTTGAGTCAACATAGTATCCAGCATATACAGTGTTATTTAGGTTTAAGTCATTTTTGTTTAAACCATATACATTCCATTCGTTAATTCCGTATGGTAAAGCTTGATTTCCTTTTGTTAAACCAAAAGAAAATGCAACTCTAGAGGAACCATCAAATTCATAATATTCTAGAACAAAATTGTGTACACCAGCAGTTAGGTTAAGTAGCGCGGAGTCTACAATATAACTGTGTTGATTCCAACGTGTTATAAGAGGAGTAAGGTTTCCGTCAACATAAAGTCTGATTCCGTCATCACTACCTACTGTAAAATTATAACTTCCGGCTTCGGTAAGAGTAGTAGTCATTTTGTATCGAACAAAGAATTTGTCAGTTGGTGCTGGATCACAAAAATTTCTAGTAACCCCATTAACAGCTCCCGCAGCAACATCTCTATCAAAGTTTTTCGGTTCTGTAACAGTTCCTAAATAAGTAGTTCCTGATGGTATAGCATTATATGCTGGATTTGGCGCAGTATTCCCTGTAAAACTATATACGTATCCTATCCATGATTCTGATGCAGAAGAGGTTTGATCGCCAGTTGGTACACATTTGTAAATCTCATCAGCTCCCATGTATGGTTTTACTCTTGTATCTCCATCAATATCTGTTGTAATTCCTGAAATTGCTACTGCGCTTAGATTGTTATTTGCTGTAACGTCTTGAATGTGATAATTGGATCCAGGCGTAACAAATGTTGGAAGGAAACTTTGAGAAGCTGAATCTCCTGCGGCAGTATTCCATGACGTTGGGACAGTTCCTGCTGCGGTACCAGGGTAATCGTTACCATCAATTTTATTTAAAAATCGATTTGTTACATTGGTAACGTAATAGTCATTGTTACTTACAGTTCCAAATGTTCCTCCATTTTTGAATACTGCATATTGCGAGTTTGGTTGTGAATTGACAAAAATATTATTTCTAACATTAATATTAGATCCTCCTGTGGTATACAAGCAGGCAGAATATGCACTTCCACTAGCATAATCCATTACAATCGTATTGTAATACAAATTAATTGCTGATCCGTTTTTGATATAGATACCTTGTCCTTTATTGTGGTAATTATATGGATTGTTGTCAATTGTGGTATTGTAAATATTATTGATGATATTATTATTGATGTTTGTAACTCCCAATGAATTGACTATTATTCCTGCAGTCAAATAACTATTGTTGTATACCGCATTAACGATATCGTTAATTGTGTTTCCGGAAACTGTACCGTTACTCGTGCCTTCCAAAATAATAGCAGCGGCATCATTACTTAGATTTAAAGTGTTTCTAACTCCAGATATAGTATTTCCCGAAATTTCGTAATTTAAGAAGTTGTTAATGTACATTCCTCTTACAGGTTTCTCTGCAACTGTTGTAGTTCCAATTTTGTTTCCCTGAATTTTCCAGCCGGTTGGTGATAATGAAGCAGTAGAATTTCCATTAATGTTGATTCCGTCTTTTACGTTCAACATTTCATTGTTAATAATTTTTATATTAGAGTTAGCCGCAGTATTTACCTCTTCAGTTATTGTGTTGTTGCCCGTGTTGAGCTTATTATTGCCAGAATAAACCCCTGTTAAAAGTCTTAATTGGTCATTTCTTGAATTAAACCTTAAAATGCAATTTTGAACAGTAATGTTTGATGATCCTACAGATCCGTTACTCGCAACCCAAATGATAGAACGTTGAGCATTATTAATATTATCATTGTTTATTAAAGTTAAATTTCTCGTTCCAGTAGCATTGCTTCCATCAATAATTACATTTGATGTACCATTGAACATAAAGATTGCCGGTATACCAGTTGAAGAATTTGGCATATTAGCAGTAATGTTGATATTAGCTCTTCCGGTATTTGTTTTAATCGTTAATGTATTTACTGCACTAGAGTTAGTTATAGCATCAATTCTAAGTTGTGAAGTTATTGTTTGATCTTCATCTATTAAAAATGTTACCGGTCCTCCTGTAATTCCAACTGCATTTACTCTAGCGACTGCAAGTGCAAGTGTTTTTAAATTAGGGTCAGTATTTGCCGTGCTAATTACATAAGTTCCAGTAGGAATTTGAGCAAATCCTAAAAAAGGCAACAATAAAAATAAAAGTAAAGTTTTTTTCATGTTAAATGTTTTCTATCAGTTTGTTATGCTGGCATAGGACTTTTTGCCATCGCAAAGATAAATACATCTACGAGCTGAGAATAGGCATGGTTTTCAATACCTATATATAATCGATGAATTGTTAAAATACTCGACGAAATGCATGAAAAAAATTAACAATTTGCGGATATTCTTATAAATTACGAAAAATAATTATAGGAATAATCGTAAAAATTGTGCTTTTTGAGGTGTCTTTTTTGATTTTTTGGACTAAAAAACGCGAGTTTAGCTATAAATTCATCAAAATGAGAATAAATTATAACTAAATGTTGTTTGATGTTTTTAGGTGTAATTTATTACGATTTGTGATCGAAATAAATGATTTTGAATTAATTGAAGAATTCTTGTTTTTAGTAAAAATTGAAAATTAGTTCCCTTCCAATTCTTTTACTTTTTCATAAACTAAATTGCTTTCATAACCTCTTCGAAGCATATAATCGCAAAATTTCTTACGTTTTTTTAATGTGTTGCTTTCTGTTGAATTATTCCAGCATCTTTCTGCCAGATTTTCAAAAGTTTCAAAATATTCTTCTGGAGAAATTTCTTTTAAAGCCAAATTGATATTGGTCGAAGAAATTTGTCTTGCTTTGAGTTCATTTGTAATCCTAATTTTTCCCCAATGTTTAATGCGATGCTTACCGCGAGCAAAACTGCAAGCAAACCTAGTTTCGTTTAGAAAGTTGTCTTCAATAAGTTTTACAATGATGGTATCAATTTCATCAGAAGTCATTTTTAGACTGTATAATTTAGAAACAACTTCTTCGTGGCAGCGCTCTTGATAGGCGCAAAAGTGTTCTAATTTTTGTAAAGCTTCTTTGAGTGTAAAAGTGTCCTTCATCGGTTTTTTCTTGCATTTTAACGATTAAAAGTAAAATCCGTCAAATACTTACAAAAATCTTCTAAAAAATGTTAACATTTGTGGAAAAGAAAGACTGTAAAATGTTGTGTATGTGCCGAATTTACATATTTTTGTAAGGTAATTTAACAGTTGTCTAATCGCGTTGAAAAACAAGATTTTAACTTTTAAATTTTGATTGAAAAAACTAAAGACAATTGCCCTTTTTGCTTTTAGCAACCAAAAACAAATTTAAAATAAATACCACATTGATATGAAACGAAAACTACTTTTGTTTGTTCGCTTTTTATTTTCAAAAATTCTTAATCATACTTCAAAAAAGATTTTCAATCCAAGTTTGGGTTTTCTTACTTTAGCGATGTTTTTTGCTTATTCTTATGCTAATGCGATAACCTATTATTCAAAAGCTACTGGTGATCCAAGTGTTCTGTCTAATTGGGGTATTAACACAAATGGAGGAGGGACTGCCCCTACTACTTTTGCGAACTCTGGAGATATCTTTATTGTGAGAAATGGTAGCACGCTTGTGACAACAAACTTGGGATGGACTATAGGCGCTAGTTTGCAAATTGCAAATGGAGGAACGTTAAACTTAGCAAATACAAGTACAAAAATATTTAATGGTGATGTAGCAATTAACACAGGAGGTGTCTGGAATGAAACGGCTAATTCTGTAATTAATTTTGGTGGTAATTTAACTAATGATGGAACATTTACAGCTAATAATGGCATTCATACGTTTTTGGGAACAGGTAAAACCATTGGAGGGAACAATACTATTGCAATTCCAAACTTGACAATATCGGGAACTACTTCTAACATAGGGACACTTACTGTTTCCACAGCATTAGCAGGTACGAGCACAATAACTAATACAGGAACTTTAAATTTTGGAGGTTCAACTATTGTACCAACGCTTGATGCGACTTCACCAGGGAATACCATAAATTATAACGGAACAAGTAATCAAACTGTAAAGTCTACTACATATAGCAATTTAATAATTTCTGGAAGTTCAAATAAAACAGCCGCAGGAAATCTGACTGTTAATGGAGATTTTACTTTGTCGGGTGGTACTTTTGTAGCTAATAATGCTACAAGTTTTACACACTCAATAGTTGGGAATTATAATCAAACTGGTGGAGTTTTCGACTTCAATGGAGGTAATTCAGGTGTAAGCACTGTCAATTTGGGTGGAAATTTTACAAATAGTGCCGGGGCAGGTTCAATAACAACAATTGGAGTAGTTCAAAACGGAATTTTAAATTTTAATGGCACTGGTATTCAGACGTTAACTATGCCAACAGCGGGGGCTGGAGCTTGGGTAAAATATTATGTAAATGCGACTAGTACTTTAAAGTTAGCGTCAAACTTTACACTAAGTACTGCTAATACAAGCGATACTGATCCATGGATGGGTGAACTAAATGTAACCGGAACAATTGATTTTGGGACATATAATGTTTCTATTTCGGGAGGAAGAGGAACATCGGGAACTGCAAAATTTATTTTAAATTCGGGAGGAACTTTAATAACTGCAAATGCAGCTGGGATAGATGGATCGATACCTGTTGCAGCTACAATGTTGACTACTTATAATTCTGGTGCAAATTATATTTTTGGTAAGTATACCCATTTTACACCAAACGAGTAATAAAAACAAATTTAATAACAAAAACCCTCTCAGATTATTTTTCCAAGAGGGTTTTATAATTTATACTACTATGAAAAAATTTATCGAAGACCCTATAGAATACATGATAATTTTAACAGCGCCTTGGAAGTTTTCTAATTCTTTTTGGAAGAGGTTTTTAAGGAATCTTTTTTGGACTGATACGTATGAAAATGTGCAACTTGCACTTTTAATTCGCGCATTTGTGTATGCAGTTCTTGTAAATCTTTGTCTATGTCCGATTTGGTATATATTGCTACAGATATTGATGAGATGAAACCTAAAACAGCTCCTAATATAGTAAACATTATGTTGTTTTTTGTAGCAGTTTTAAGCTGTCGAATAGTTTCAATGCTCATGTAAGCGGAAGAACGGGCATTTACATTAGTATACTCCCAATCCTGTTGTGCATTTTCAGCTAAAGATTTCAAACTTTCTAAATCTTGTTGTGATATTTTACTCATATTTAAAGTTTTAGCAATACAAATATATAGAATACACATAAAGGAATTCTAAGTACAAACACCCGATTTACTTTATATAAAATTGTTTTGCATCTTGGATATAAATATCCATAACTTCATTAGTTACGGTTTTAACCATAGTGATAGCTTCTTGCTCTGTAAGTCCCATAGATAACCTGTGCTCAACAAAGTTCCTTAAACTGGCTTGATAAAAATTAGAAATTAAATTAAGTATCAGCATGGTTTCTACTTCGGTATTTCTGAATTCTTTAATGCTCTGATTTGTTTTTATTTCGTCAATGAAAGATTTTTTCAGTCTATTCCTCATTTCAGCGTGTAACTGTGGTCTTGATATTGATGAATTATTTCCATCAGGTTTTGAAAAATGGCTATACAGTACGAAAACTGCGAAAGCAATGAATATAAATGCGAGCATGTCTTTAATAGTTAAGTTTCTTTAATTCTCCTAAATATTCGCCTGTTGCTTTTCCTGCTGGAGTAACAAAACTGAATTTAAATCCATATTTAGTATCTGAACTCTTAGTGACAATAACGCTGTTAATTACTGTTGTAATAAGACTTTCTTTTGAAAGAACATTCATGTATGATTCATTTTTGAATTTACCTAGTCCCATTACTCTTATATAAGCATTTGAACTTAGCGTATAGGTAGCACCAATTAAATTGTCAACAGGGCATTTATTGCAACTTGTACTTAGTTCTAGTTGAAAGTAAGAAGTCATAGAGTTGTTACTGAAAGATATTACAAATGAAGTAGAGTTGGAATCATTTTCATATTGTCGCTTGATTGTTGCTTCGGTAAAGTAGAATTTTTCACCGTTATACTCTATGTAGTTAGAGTTAGAACTATTTGAATCAGTTTTGGATTCGTCGGAAGAACAGCTTAGGAAAGCCAAAACGCATAAAACAAGTAAAAGTTTTTTCATAAGGTTTGATTTAGTCCACCCAAACCCGAAGTGAAGTTGCTTTATAAAAAAGCGTGGGTTTGTAACCAATACCTGAATCGGGGTTCTGGACAAACCTTGCACCAAGATAAGTTACGCCCACGCCAAAGCATGAGCATAGTCTTATTATCCTGTGGTGCTTTTGAAATTGTCCAGATTTCGATACCATGATAACAGCTAACGCTTATATTTTCAATCCTGTAAAAGTAGCAAATTACAGTAGATTTCAAAGAATTGGAGTACAAAAATATCTCAATTACTTTTGTATTCACGGCTTTAAATAATACCTGACTAATAAAAATTAGCACTTTTTTACACTAATTTATTGTTTAAGTGTAAAAATGTTCGTAAATTTGGGTAAAGAAAAACTAAAAGTCATGTTTAATAAGGATTTCAATTCAATACTTGAAGTAGCAAGAGAATTTGCTAGCGAAGAAAAGTGCATAGAACACTTAGAAGCGCTTTATTGGAATAATAAGCCTGTAAGCCCTTTTCACGAAGACAGTATAGTGTATAAATGTAAAGGCGGTAAGTACAAATGCAAAACAAGCGGTAAATACTTTACAGTTAAAACAGGCTCTATGTTTGACAATACTAAAATTGAACTTCCAAAATGGTTTATGGCTATTTATTTAGTTACAAACCATAAAAAAGGAATCAGTTCTGTACAGCTTGGAAAAGATTTACAGATTAGCCAAAAATCAGCGTGGTTTATGCTTATGAGAATCCGAAAATGTTTTGGAATTGAAAACGACATTGACGATAAATTTGACGGAATATGTGAAGCTGATGAATCATTTTTTGGCGGGAAAAATAAAAACCGACATAAAGATAAAAAGGTCGAACAGTCACAAGGAAGAAGCTTTAAAGACAAAACGCCTGTAATTGGAGTATTGCAGAGAGGGGAATCTGAAATAATAGACGGTAAAAAGATTATGATTTCTCCAAGTAAGGTAAAATGCATTGTTGCGCCAAACACAAAAAGAGAATCAATACAGTCGTTTATAAAATCATTTGTAGAAAAAGACAGCGTTTTAATCTCAGATGAATGGCACGGATACAAAGGACTAGAAAATCATTACGATCATCATATTGTAGACCACGCAAAGAAACAGTATGTAGATTTCGATAACCCAGAAATACACAGCAACTCAATTGAGGGATTTTGGGGGATAATGAAAAGAAGTTACAACGGTATTTATAACTGGTGGTCAAGAAAACACATCCAAAACTATGTTAATGAACATGTATACAGATTCAATCTAAGAGAGCAGAGCAATTCAGAAAGATTCAATTACATTATTGCTAACTCTCAGATAAGAACAAAATACAAACAACTAACTGCTTAATTATGGTAGAAGAACTGAAACAGCATCGAGATTACAATGACTTCTATAACTTTTTAAAAGAAGATAACAGCGAAAAAGCAAAACAGCTTATGCAAAAATTAGAATCTTTTAATAATGAGGAGCATCCTACTTGTGCATACAATATATTCAAAGGAGAATTATTATATAAGGTCTTTCTGCAAGTCTTTTAATAGTCTTACCAGATCCCTCATTTCTTGCTTTTCATAAGGGCTTCGTTGGGTATCGATGTATTCTCGAGATAAAATTTCAATAATTTCTGATTGTACAGTAATAATTTCAATTAGTTTATCTTCCATAAATAAGAGTTTTTTCCAAAGATAAAATTTATTCACTAATTTTGAACTTTAAACACAATGATTTGAAAATACTAGAAAAAGAAAAGCTTTTACAAGATAAAAGCGTACACAAGACAGAATTTGAACAACAATGGTATTTTAGTCTTGAAGATATGGCAGAGTATTTACAAGAAGATTTATCAGAGGTTGAGTATTTAGAACTTCCGTTATTAATTGACGGTAAAAGAAAGACAGTTAAAACAGCTATTTTTGAAGATATTGAAAAAGGGCGTAAAAAAGAAGAACTGTCAGACTTTAATAAAGCACTTTTAAAAGCAAGACATTTTAAGAAATAAAATAGAGCAATGGTGGAACATCGCTCTAAGTATCATTCTTGCTACTATTGTTCACAAGAGTTACAGTGATGGCATTCTACTTCTTCGACAGGTATAGTAAAGGGATGTCCTTGCGGAGCAATCTCTTTTCTACCGTTTCTTAGACGTGACTGACGAAAAATCCACTTGTAACAAACGCCATCAAACAGGTTGTAAAAGTGATTCATATCGGTTGGCAAAAGCCCTCTTCATTAGCTAAAGCCTAACCAAAATTCAACAGCGGTACGCAGGAATGATTCTATAAAAATAGCAAAATAATTCATACAAAAAAGCCTCTAATAATTTAGAGGCTTAATTATTTCTGTATATTTGAGAAACTTAAAAAGTAATCAATGGAATTAGATGTATTTATTACTGAAACAATTAAATCAATCAGTAATGGTGTTATTAATGCTCAAACTTTTGGGCAAGAAAAAAATGTCTTAGTTAATCCTCTAAGAAGATTAGATGATAGAAATGTTTTAAACTCTATATACGAACAATCATCAACAGGAGTCATTTCTAAAAGAACAATAACACAAATAGATTTCGATGTTGCTGTAACTGTTTCAGAAGAAGATGCTAATAAAATAGGAGGTGGTTTAAAAATACAAATCTTTAATGCTAATGCATCTACCGAAACAAATATAACTAATCAAACAACATCAAGAATTAAATTTCAGATAGACATTTCATTGCCTTTTGAAACCCCTAAAAATAAATAATCCACACGCCCGCAAAAAAATAGAAACAAATAAACTCTGGTGTAAAATGGGTATACTTACCATATTTTTAATGGTTCAGTTGCACAAGTTACTAGTTCTGGGATGCCAGCTACAGTTAATAGTCTAACAATTAGAAATACAAGTGCTGCAGGTGTAACTATGACTAAAGCAACAACAGTTACTAATCTTTGGTCTTTTGCAACAGGATCTAAAGTGGCTTTAGGAGCTTTTCAACATTCGGCAGGGGTTTTAACATTGGGTGGAGCTGGTCCATTATTGTCTACGTGGGGAGCTACCATTTCTAATCCTGTAGCGCAAAATACAAATGACACTTTTTTTTCAAATAGTGGAGGAAATACTGGAAGAATTTCAGTTTCAGGAGCACCTTATCCAGCAATTGATAATAATTTTGCATCCTATGGAACAACTGGTGAAGTTACTGGTATTAAAGGTGAGAATGATGGGGCTTTAACTTTATCGGCTCCAATCGGTAGTATTTTTATAAACGTCAAGTTTGCAAGTTATGGTCTACCAAATGGAACAGCTCCAAATTTCACAATTGGTTCTTGTCATGCATTTAACAGTCATACAGTAACTACTGGTTTACTTGGTAATACTTCGGCAACCATTCCTGCTTCTGGGTCATATAATAATACGTTTGGAGATCCTTGTTATGGAATTGTAAAAAAATATTATGTCGTGGCAACTTATTCAACTCCTATTTGTGCAGGCACAAATCCAGGTACTATAACAGGATCGACACCTACAGGTGGTAATGGAACTTATTCTTATTTATGGGAAGTAAGTACTACGAATCCAAGTTCTGGATACAGTGCTGCTCCAGGAGTGAATACAGGAAAAGATTATACGATTACGGGTAATGTTAGTCAAAAAACATATTATAGAAGAACGGTAACTTCTGGGATTTATTCTGATGAAACAATCGTTATCGTTGTTACAAATACTTTAGCAGAAATAGGAGCTCCAACATCGGCATCAGCTAGTCCAAATCCTGTTTGTGCGGGAGGTACGGTAACTTTAACTGTAAATGGAGGTACTATGGGAACTAACACGGGAGGATATGCAGAATGGACATCGGGAAGCTGTAATGGAACTCTTGTGGGAAGATCAACACTTTCAAATGGATCTATTACTGTAACACCTACAGCAAATACAACTTATTACGTTAAGTATAAAAATGCGTGTGGAGAAACTGCATGCGGTACACCAATTACAGTAACTAATTCAACATCAATCACTCTTACTCCTGCAACAATTAATTCTACAACTTGTCGACCAACTGCAGTAGCAAATTTACCAATTGGTTATTCTGCTACTACAGGAACACCAATTAATTATAGTATCACATGGAATGCAGCAGCAATTACGGCTGGATTTGCTAATAAAACAAATGTCGCTCCTAGTCCAGGTTTCACTGCATCAGGCGGAGCAGGGAGTATTTCAAACGCCATAAATGTACCTGCAAATGTAGCTGCAGGAACCTATACAGGAACGTTTACGGTAAGTACTGCAAGTTGTACTAGTTTTGGAACTACTATTACGGTAACGGTTAATCCTAGACCAACATCTGTTGTAAGTGGTTCTACAACCATCTGTAATGGAGCAAATGCTACAGTTTCTGTCTCATTTACAGGTACTGCACCTTGGAATATATCCTATACATATGGAGCAATATCTGGTACTTTTTCAACAAGTTTAAATCCGTATACAGCTACTGTGAATCCAAATACTACAACAACTTACGCTATTACAGGTTTAAGTGACGCTAACTGTACTGCCGTAGCGGCGGATATGACGGGAAGCGCAGTCATTACTATAAAACAGATACAATCTACTCCAACAATTGCAAGCTATACCGATATAGATTGCGCAAATGCAGGAACTATCACATTAGGAAATCTTCCCGCTGGAGCTTGGCAAATTAATCAAACAGGGCAGGCGACTGCAACAATAAATGGTTCAGGCACTTCTTACCAAATAACTGGTCTGGCGGTTGGAAATTATACTTTTACAGTTGAAACGGCTAATACTTGTGCTTCAACTTCAGTTTCGCGATCAATAGCTGATAGTTCAACAAGTACGTGGGACGGTACAACTTGGGTGGGAGGTGCACCAACTAGTTCTAAAAGAATTGTTATTGCTTCAAGTTCTGGTACGCCTTTCCCGTCGAGTTCTCCAGTTGTAAATGGCTGTTCATTAACAATTAATCCAACAATAAATGTAACAGTTCAAAGCGGAGTGACACTTGTAATTACTAATGCTGTAACAACAAATGGTCAGCTTACTTTTAAAACGAATTCTAGCTTAGTGCAAACAACAAATGCAACTAACACGGGCAGTATTACTTACGAAAGAGAAACTAATGTAAGGCGTTATGACTTAACTTACTGGTCAACACCTGTTACAAATCCAAGCTTTAAACTTTATGATCTTTCTCCTGCCACTTTAGGTGATAAATTTTTCATTTATGACCCTAATTCAGGATGGATAATCAATTACAATGGAACACAGGTTATGGAAACAGGAAAAGGTTATAATGTAAGAGCCCCACAGCCTTTTGATACTGGCATAGCTGCAACTTTTACAGGTAAATTTTCAGGTATTCCAAATAATGGCGACATAAACCCAGCTGTAGTTTCAGGCACTTACAATTTAGTAGGTAACCCATATCCATCTGCAATTAGTGCGGTTGCTTTAATAAACGGAAACACTAACTTAGGAACAATTTACCTTTGGACTCACAATACTCCACCTCAGGCTGTTCCGGGAGATCATAGATATTTTTACACTAGTGATGACTACGCAGCTTTCAATTTAACTGGATCTGCTCAAGGATCTGCTCAAGGTGCACTATTAAATGGGCAACCTTTTCAAGAATATATTGCAGCGGGTCAGGGCTTTTTGGCACAGCCGAAAACAGCAACAATGAGTTTCAACAACACGATGCGTCGAAATGGAAACAATCAACAGTTCTATAAAACTACCGAATCTGTTGGTTTTGAAAGAAATCGCGTTTGGCTGAATTTATCTAATGATCAAGGCGCTTTCAAACAGGCTTTAATTGGATATATAGAAGGAGCAACTAATGGTTTGGATATTAATTATGATGCAGGTTCGTTAGAAGCTAATCCTTATGTAGATTTTTACAGTGTTAACGAAGCTAACAAATTAACAATCCAAGGTCGTGCGCTTCCTTTTGACAATAAAGATGTTGTTCCTTTAGGTTACAACACAACAGTTGCTGGAGAATTTACAATTGCAATTGATCGTGCGGATGGATTTTTTGATACTCAGGAAGTTTATTTAGAAGATTTATTAGCAGGTAAAACAGTAAACCTTCGTGATGGAAACTATAAATTTACTACCGCAGTTGGAACTTTTGAAAATCGTTTCAATCTTCGTTATACTTCTAAAACATTAGGAACAGGAGAATTTGAAGATCTTGATAATAGCGTTTTAGTTTCAGTGAAAAATAAAGTGGTAAAAATCTCTTCATCAAAAGAAACGTTAAAAGAAGTGAATATTTATAATGCTGGTGCACAATTACTTTACAATAAAAATAAAGTCAATTCAAATGATTTGCAGATTTCTAATTTAAATTCTAGCGATCAGGTTTTATTAGTAAAAGTAACTTTAGAAAATGGACATACATTGACTAAAAAAGTTGTTTTTTCTAATTTATAATTGAAAACAAAATATTTCTAAAGCCCATTCTACGGAATGGGCTTTTTGTTTTAAAATATCCCTAAATCTAGGTATTGTACGATTTGTCAAGACTCTTTAATTTAGTTTAATTCTTACAAAATTTAACTTTAATTATATTGTCTTGATTAAACATTTCTTTTATTTCCTAGTTTTACTTTTTCTGACCTTTCAAACGGCACTTTTTGCTCAGCAGGGTAAAGTTGATAATACATTTAATGTTGTGGATGATGGCGAATTTGGAGATGGATTTAATGCTGCTGTACGAACACTTCAAATTCAAAGAGATGGAAATTTAATTGTAGGTGGAGATTTTTTAAGTCTAAATGGAATTTCAGTTTCATATCTTACACGACTGAATCCTGACGGATCAATTGATGAAACTTTCAATACGGGAACAGGATTTAATGGTAAAATCTATTCTTCTTTTCTACAAACAGATGGTAAAATTATAGTCGGAGGAAGTTTTACGGCTTATAATGGAATCAATGTAGGCAGAATTATTCGACTAAATCCAGATGGATCTTACGATACTTCTTTTAATACAACTATCGGAGCAACGGTCGGAATTGTTTACGATATAGCTTCTCAACCAGATGGTAAATTTATTATCGTCGGCAGTTTTACAAAATACAATGGCACCACCGTCAATCGTGTGGCGCGCCTATTGCCAAACGGTTCGCTTGACACTTCTTTTATTACCAATTCTGGATCAGCCTTACTAATATCACATGTTAAAGTTTTAACCAGTGGAAAAGTAATACTCACGGGAAATTTTACCACATTTAACAATACACCGGCTAATCGAATTATTCGTTTAAATTCTAATGGAAGTTATGATGCAACTTTCAATTCAGGAAGCGGTTTTGATGATGACGTTAAAGCTATTGCCTTGCAAACCGATGGAAAGATTATTGTTGGAGGCAATTTTACAACTTATGATTCAGTTACGGCAAATCGTATTATTCGGTTAAATGAAGATGGAAGCAAAGATGATAGTTTCATAACGGGAACGGGTTTTAATAAAAACGGTGTTGAAGTAATTAAAATTGATGAAAATGGAGATGTAGTGGTTGGAGGTTCTTTTACGGGTTTCTACAACAATACAGCAACTACAAGATTGATTTTTCTAAATTCTGATGGAACTATAAAACCAGATTTCGATATTGGTTTAGGACCTGCTTCTGCGTCTGTTTTCGCTTTAGAATTTGATGAAGAAGGTTCCTGCTTTGCAGGCGGTTCTTTTTCGGTTTTTAATGGTCAAAATCAAGGAAGATTAGTTAAAATTAATAATGAAGGAGAACATGATATTGCCTATTTAGCTTCTGGAGTTGGATTTGATAATTCGGTTTTGAACATTTTACCACTTCCAAATAAGAAAATAATTATTGGTGGAAAATTTAAAAAGTTTAATGGGGCTTTAGTTTCAAAAATAGCCTGTCTTTTAGAAGATGGTTCAATTGATAATTCTTTTAATTTGGGAAATTCGGGAGCTAATAATTTTGTAAATACTACTATTTTGCAAGCTGATCAAAAGATTATTTTAGGAGGAAGTTTTACAAAGTACAATGATTTTTTAAACAATCGAATTGTAAGGATTTTTCAAAATGGACAAATCGATAATTCTTTTTATACTGGTGAAGGTTTTAATGGTCAAGTATATGCATTAGCAATTCAATCCGATCAAAAAATAATAGTAGCTGGAGCATTTTCTAAGTACAATGGATCGGCTGTGAATGCAAATAAAATAGTGAGATTACTTTCAGACGGATCAAAAGACCCCGATTTTAATATTGGTTCTGGTGCAGATGAAACTATTGAAAGTATAGTATTGCAAACTGATGGTAAAATTCTGGTTGGAGGCCACTTTAAAACCTTTAATGGATTCCCTTTTGCGGGTTTGGTTCGTTTAAATGCAGACGGCAGTATTGATTCAGGTTTTAATATTAGAAATGGTTTTGATAAATATGTTTTCGCCATTGCATTGCAATCCGACCAAAAAATCTTGGTTGGCGGATCGTTTTTAACCTTTAATGGAATTTCCCAAAAGAAAATTACTCGTTTAAATTATGATGGAAGTTTAGACACCACATTCGATTCTGGAATTGGTTTTAGTAAAGGTGATGTTCGCTGCATTCTTGTTCAGCCAGATGATAGAATTTTGGTTGGAGGTTCTTTTTCAGGAACATACAAAAATATTTCTGCTTTAAGATTAATTCGATTATTGCCATCAGGTTCTTATGATAATTCGTTTGCGGCTAAGTTAAATAATACTCTTTTTGCAATGAATTTTACCGAGGATTATAGACTACTTGTAGGCGGAAATTTTAATTCGGTATCTGAAATTTCTAAGCACAGAATCGCGCGCTTAAAGCTTTGCGTAAATACAACAATTTGGAATGGGATTTCATGGTCAAATGGTTTTCCTTCGGCAGGAAAAGATGTCTACTTTAAAGAAAATTATCCAAACTTCACAACAGCAAATGTCTGTGGATGCAACATTGATGAAGGTAAAACAGTAACATTATTAGAGAAAAATAATTTAAATATTGAGTTTGCATATACCGGTTTAGGTATTTTAGTCTTAGAAAATTCTGCCAGTTTGTATCAATCAGATGATGATATGGTTAATACTGGAATTATTCATTTAAAAAGAAAGACAACTCCACTTATTAGATATGATCTTACCCATTGGTCTTCGCCTGTCAATGATCAAAAAATGTTTGATTTTTCACCTGGCACATATGGGGATAAATTTTTTTGGCATGATCCCGTTACTTCATGGAATATAAATTATAACGGAACGATGACAATGATTCCTGGACACGGTTACAGTATTAGAGCACCTCAGGATTTTTCTACAACGGAAAGATCAGTTTTTGAAGGAACTTTTAAAGGTGTTCCAAATAATGGTAAAATCTATGTTGATCTGAATCTTGAAAATCACGCTTATCTCATTGGAAATCCTTATCCATCGGCAATTAATGCTGATGTTTTTATACGAACAAATCTGCCTACAATAAATGGAACTTTGTGTTTTTGGACACACAATACTCCGCCTTTAAATAATTATTATTCTTATGATGATTTCGCAGTTTATAATCTTTTGGGAGGTGTTGCTGCAAGCTCCGGAGCGAGTACTTCGGCACCCGATGGAACTATAGCTTCGGGACAAGCTTTTTTTGTCAGCACAAATACAGCTGGTTCTATTGAATTTAATGATAACATGAGAATTTTAGGCAGCAATAGCACCTTTTTTAAACCTGTGAATAATGCTATTGATACGAATGAAAACAAAAAATATCGGTTCTGGTTAAATCTTAAAAATGATGAAGGTCTATTCAAACAAATTTTACTTGGTTATGCCGATGGTGCTTCAGATGGATTTGATTTGTATTTTGATGCCGAATCGTTGAATTCAAATACAATGATTGATTTCTATAGTGTTTTGGACGATGATAAGAAACTTGTAATTCAAGGAAAAGCTTTGCCATTCACCGATAGCGATTTTATTCCTTTAGGATATCAACTGACAAACAAAGGCTCTTTAAATTTAGAAATTGATCATCAAGATAATTTCTTTAATGGAAAAGCTATTTTTCTATTGGACAAAACTTTAAATAAATGTCACAACTTAAGTGAAATGCCTTATTCTTTTTATTCGGATAACGGAACCTTCGACAATCGTTTCGAAATCACTTTTACAGATAAAACGTTGGGAAAAACGCAGAATGAAAAAGCTTCAAATGAAGTGTTGATTTCTGTTAATCATCGCAATATTTCTATTGAATCGTTCAATGATAAACTAAGACAAGTCAGTATTTATGATGTTTTGGGTAATGAATTGTACAAAAAAGACAACATTGAAGAAACAGTATTGCAGATTCAAAATCTGTTTGTTCCAAATCAAGTTTTATTTTGTAAAGTAACTTTAGAAAATGGAAATCTAACTTCAAAAAAGATAATTTTCTAAACGACTTCAATCAATTTTAAAACCTATTTTAAAAATCCTTTTTTTTTGCTTTTATTTAATTAAGTGATTTAATTTCAGGTAGTTATTATTTGTTAAAATTTAAATTAACAGTTTTTTCCTATTTTTTACTGTTTTTCGTTTTTAGCTGTTAAAATTTAAAGTTTAATACTACAAACACAATTTCAATGTAAATAAAATCGTACCTTGTTGTGATATTTAATCGACAAAAAGCATTTAATGTCGATTAAAATACTTTTCTATACGCCTTTTGATTTGTATTTTTTTTCATTAAAGTAAACAGTTCAAAACTGTCTTTATCTGCCAAAAATTGATTGCATAATGGAAGAAATTCTTTTTTCATTTTACAATTAATCTTGTTTGAGTTTGAATTTATTTTTCAATTAAAATACCACGCCATGAAAAGAAATCTACTTATTTATCAGAGCTTTTTCAGCTTTCTGACTCTAATAATTTTCAATAAACGATTAAAATTGAGTTCAGTCTTTAAATTCAAATTTGTTCTGATTTTACTATTATCTTTTTTTTGTAGCTCTATTAAAGCACAATTGCGAACGCATCCATTTACAGCCAGTGGAACTTTAGTTCTTCCCGCAGGAATCGATCAAGTTACCGCAGAAGCATGGGGAGCTGGAGGAGCTGGAGGTGGAGCACAGACTACATTTTTGGTTGGAAGAAGCGGCGGCGGCGGCGGCGGCGGAGCTTATGCAAAAAGTATTCTTATTACGTCTACACCACAAACATTAAATGTTGTCGTAGGAGCGGTCACTTTAGGAACAGGAGGTAATGGTACTGCTGGTGGTGCTTCTTTTGTGACAGGATATGAAAGTAGTTTTTATGCACCAGGAGGATTAGGTGGAAATTCAAATACTGTAGAAGGTGCTGTTGCGACTGGAGGTCTTGGAGGGAGAATTGCTGTTGGTAGTGAGGCTAGAGGAAATGGCTCAGATGGAACAGCAGGAACATCTACTGCGTTGAGCTTAGCTCTTTCATCTGGTAATGGAGGTAACGCTGCAAATTTAGGAGCTGGAGCTGGAGGGACAGGAGGGGCTGGATTTGTGAGTTTGATTCTTGCCAATCAAAATGGAAATAATGGAAATGACTATGGCGGCGGAGGTGCTGGAGCAATTAGTTCTTCAGATCTTCGCAGTGGAGGAAATGGCGGAATTGGGCATGCTATTCTTTCATATACCTGTAAAACCTATAGCCTTACATCGATAAAAGCATCAAATGCTTGTACGTCTACTGGAACATCGTTAGTTGAGATTACAGGTACAGCTACAAGCTTACCAAAAGGGAATTATACTGTAACTTACAGCAGAAGTAGTCCTTCAGGTACGGGTACAGCTACTTTTTCAGTTACGAATGCTGGTGTTGGTAGTTTTACTGCGTCAGGGCTCAATACCGTTGGCAATAGTACTATTACAATCACTAATTTGACATCTGTAGATTGTTCTTCAACAATTACTCTTAATAACGCTGTGACTATTGCGGTAACGGCGCTTCCTACCATAACACTTGGTACTATAGCAGCAATTTGTAATAGTGCCAGTGTACAAAACGTTAATCTACCATATACGGCGACAACAAATGTGCCAACAAATTATAGCATCGCTTGGAACGCATCTCCAACAAACAGCTTTGCGGCAGTTAGTAATGTAGTTTTACCTGTAAGTCCAATTACTATTGCGGTACCAGCTGGAACTGCGGCAGGAAGTTATACAGGAACATTGACAGTAAGCAATGCGGGTTGTGTTTCGACAAATTATACTATTACAATAAATGTTAATGCGTTGCCTGTCGCTCCAACAGCTTCGGCAACTAAACAGCCCACTTGTATGGATAATACGGGAACTATAACGGTAACTTCGCCAGCAGCTGGATCCGGATTTTCATATAGTACGGATGGTGGAGCTACTTTTACAAACACTACAGGAATATTTACAGGTTTGGCTACGGGTGCATACAATGTAAGAGTCAGAAATAATACTACACTTTGTCAATCGCCAATAACGCTTGTAAACATTAATCCGCTGGTTGCAAAAACATGGAACGGAAGTGCGGGCAATAGTTGGGGAAATGCAGCAAACTGGACTCCCGCAGGAATTCCTACTGCATCGGATTGCGTTGATATACCTGCTGTAGGATCTAATCCAATAATTTCTGGAACTAATGCTGTCTTTTTGGCAAATAGATTAACTGTTGAAAATAATGGTTTTTTAGTTGTACAAGGTACTAACACACTTACTGTTACCAATGAAGTAAAAGTATTGGGAACTGGATCTTTAATTTTAGAAAACAATTCCAGTTTAGTTCAAATTGCAGATGTTGCGAATACTGGAAATGTTACCTACCGAAGAAATTCAAAACCAATACGCCGTTATGATTTAACTTATTGGTCTTCTCCGGTAACTCGTGTTCCAGCTTTTACATTGTATAATTTTTCTCCGGGTACTTATGGAGATAAATATTTTAAATTTGACCCAAATGCTGGCTGGATAATAATTTACAATGGAGCAGAAGAAATGGCTAAAGCAACGGGATATAGTATTCGTGCTCCACAGATTTATGATATAAATGCTCCTGTTATTTATGGAGGAGAATTTATTGGAGTTCCTAATAACGGAACTATTTTAGGTCCAAATGCTGTAGCTGAAAGAGCAGTTTTACTTGGTAATCCGTATCCTTCTGCAATTTATGCAGATCAGTTTATTCATGATAACACGGCGAATTATTATGGGACATTATATTTTTGGACACATAATACACTTCCTGCTCAAACTGTACCAGGAAGTACTAATTTGTATTATAATGAAGATGATTATGCCATTTATAATCTTTCGGGAAATACAACTGTTGGAACAATGTCTGGAACTGGCGCTACAACACCTGGAAATCAGGATCCTCCTTTAGGATACATTGCGGCTGGACAAGGATTTATTGTACAGGCAAAAACAACACAAAAAGCAGTTTTTACAAATACAATGAGGGTATCTGGTAACAATACTCAATTTTATAAAACAACAGCTGAAACACTAGAAAGACACCGTGTTTGGCTGAATTTAACCAATACGCAAGGAGCTTTTAAACAATTATTAATTGGTTATGTAGAAGGAGCGACAAACCTTTGGGATGACAACTACGATGCTGCAACTCTAGATGCAAATCCTTTTGTTGATTTTTATAGTATAAATAATAATCTGAAACTCGTAATTCAAGGTCGTGCATTGCCTTTTGATGAAGCTGATACAATTCCATTAGGATATCGATCTGCAATCGCTGGAGATTTTACTATTGCAATAGATCGAACTGATGGAAATTTGAGTAATCAGCCAATTTATCTGCAAGATAAAGTAACGAATAAGTTACATGATTTGAGAACCGGAGGATATACTTTTACAACTGCGATTGGAGTTTTTCCAGAACGTTTTATGTTGCGCTATAAAAATTCAGGTACTTTAGATACTAGTGATTTTGCAAGTTTAGATAAGAATGTTTTTGTTTCTATTAAAGATAAAACCATCAAACTTCAAGCAGTTTCCGATACCGAAAATCTCTCTGAAACTACTATCTATGACATCGGTGGAAAATTATTATACAATAAAAAAGAAATTAATAATAAAGAATTGCTGATTACAAACTTGCAACCAACACATCAGGTTTTGCTTGTGAAAATTATATTAGATAATGGACACACGGTTACCAAAAAGATAGTTTTCTAAATTCAATTAAAAACAACAAAAAAGCGGTTAATTTTCTTAACCGCTTTTTTATTTAATAAGTACGCTGAAGATTTTCGTGCGTATTTGTTATGGCTTTTTCATTTTTATAATCTATCCATTTTTGGCCTTGAATTTTTCGCATCATAATATCGAAATGACGCATTATAAAAACATTATAAGCGGCTTTGGATAAATTGACAATGTTTTTTGGAAAAGATCTTAAACTCATTGAAAACCCTGGCGTTAAATATTTCATGTAATGCCAATAACCTTCTGGCATATACAACATTTCTCCATGTTTGAGATTTGTAATATATCCTTCTGCATTTTTAAGCGCTGGAAATTTTTCATAATCTGGATTGTCAAAATCAATATCTTCTCTCGAAATTAAAGCGTGCGGCACTTTATACATAAATTTTGATTGATCTGGAGCAAAAAGCATACATTGTTTTTCTCCATGAAAATGAAAATGAAGAATATTAGAATAATCAATGTCGTAATGCATAAATACTCTTGAATTTTCTCCTCCAAAAAATAACATCGGCATTTGTTTGACTAATTTTAAACCAATATCTGGCCATAAAAAGTCATTTTTAAGAGACGGAACTTCTTTCATTAAATTATAAAGAAAAATGCGGTAATTGGTAGGCTTTTCTTCTAACAAATCTATATAATCGCTCATTTTCATTTTAGTATGAGCTTCATTAAATCCATCTTCGTGATTGACAGGTCTGTCATCGTATAAAGGCACAATAGCATCGCCTGCTATTTCTTTCATATAAGATAATTTCCATTTGTTGTAAGCTGGCCAATCTTCGGTCAGTTCTTCAATAACAACAGGAATTTGTTTTTTTACATATTGGGAAATAAAATCGGTTTTTGAGATTTTTTTAACCCTTTCTATCTGTTTTAATTTCATTTTGCTGAATAAAAAAATTGCTTATAGCTCTGAGCTACAAGCAATTTAAAAATAGTTATCGAGATTAATGAGCTCTTTTAGCTAAATTTTTGATGTAATCGAATTTAAATTGCTTTAATATGAGAAACTCATAAAAAATTAATCTGCAGCATATTTATTATTCCAATACAGCATCATCATCAAAGTGACAATTACCGATGAAGCAAGTCCTTCAAATAATAAACAAATACAATAAGTTGGCACAGATGGATTTCCGCCAAACATAAATGTTTCAGAAAGCGTTTTTACATATGCGTCTCCGCCTCGGGCATAACTGTAAACCAACAATCCAAATACACTCATTGATACACCAACCACAGAAGTAGTCATGGCAAAAACAGCATTTGTTACAAAATTGGTTTCTCCCTCATGAAGATTCATCTGCATTGTTCTGTTAACACCGTAGAATATAAAGAAAACGTTGAGTGTTCTCAAATAAAACAAATCTGCTAAACCTAATACATTCATCAATAAAAAATAAATGCCAATTCCGAGAAAAATCAAAAAACCGTTGGTAATTTCTTTAGGTAGTTTCATAGTGGTTATTTTTTAGAAGTTAATAGTAAATATTTGAAAAACAGTGTTCTACCAAATTTACTAAAAAAATAACTACGATGATTTAAAAACAGGGAAAAACTATAAAGTGATTTTTTATTGAAGTTTTATAAAATCTAAAGCCACAGTTTTATCATGATTCAGCTGCTCTTTTAACGCATCAACCGAACCAAATTTCTGTTCTTCACGAATATAATGCAATAGAGAAACTTCAATATTTTGATCGTAAATATCCTTATCAAAATCAAAAAGATGTACTTCGATAGTTTGCTTTTCGCCATTTACAGTCGGATTAAAACCAATGTTCATCATACCAAAAACGGTTTCTTGGTTTACGATTGCTTTTACAACATAAACACCAATTTTTGGAATCAGTTTGTAATCTTCTTCAATATGAATATTTGCAGTAGGAAAACCTATCGTTCTTCCTAATTGTTTTCCTTTTACAATTGTGCCGTTTAAGAAATAATCGTATCCCAAATACTCATTTGCCAAAGTCATATTGCCTTCCTTTAAAGCATTTCTGATTTTGGTTGAACTTACCGAAACATCTTGAATTTCTTGCGCCGAAATCTGTTCCACTTCAAAACCATATTCAATTCCGAAAGCAATTAAATCATCAATATTTGCCGTTCTATTGCGTCCGAAGCGATGATCGTGTCCGATAATAATTTTTTGAATTTGAAATTTATCCACCAAAATAGTATGAACAAATTCTTCAGCGGTTAATCTTGAAAAACTTTCGTTGAACGGATGAACAACTAAATTTTCGATTCCCGTTGCTTCAAGAAGTTTCGTTTTTTCGCTGATAGTATTTAATAATTTTATTTCCGATTTTTCCTGAAGTACCATTCGCGGATGCGGAAAAAAGGTTAAAACCAGACTTTCATATGTTCCGTTTTCAGTATTTTGGGTAATTCGTTCAAGAATTTTTTTGTGACCAATATGCACGCCGTCAAAAGTGCCAAGAGTTAAAATAGTTTTCTTGGTTGACTGAAAATCGTTTATAGAATGAAAGAGCTTCAAAACAAATTATTTAAGATGCTGCAAATTTATACTTTTCTCTTTTAAATTTAATACTAACCTAAATTGAATTTTAGTGATTCTATTAATTTATTTCTAAGTAAACAAGCTGACTCGTCGATTAAAAAGCGTTAATTGTCTTATTTGTTGTCTTATTTCAAATTAATTGATTTAATTTTGATATCATATCCCAAACGAGTATGAAAAAACTATTACTTTATATATTTTTTATTTTTTGTTGTGTGAATGCTAATGCCCAAAATGACGTTTTGTGGCAAAAAGTAACTTCTTCATCATCGCTTTCGCGAAAGGTAAATGTTTCAGATTCAGATAAATTGTATTATAAATTAAATGCAGAACTTCTGAGTGCAAAGTTAATTTCAGTTACCAATAAAGCTTCGAAAAGTGAAACTACAGAAATTACTATTCCAAATACAAATGGAACTTTAGAACGTTTTTCGGTTTGGGAATCTTCTAATTTTGATCCAGAATTACAAGCTAAATATCCAGAAATCCGATCTTATGAAGGAAGAGGAATAGACGATAAAAATGCTAAAATACATTTTAGTGTTGCTCCAATTGGAATGCAGACTATGGTTTTTCGTGTAGCAAAACCAACAGAATATATTGAGCAAAATCCAGATGATAAATCGGAATATGTGTTATTTAAATCGGCAGATAACGCAGCTTCTAAAATGCGTTTAGATTGTAAAACAACCGATTTAATTTCAGAAAATAAATCTTCGAGTACTGCAAAAACGGCTTCAAGTGCAAAACAATTTAAAACATTTCGTCTTGCATTATCTTGTACAGGAGAATATGCAGCTTTTTTTGGGGGAACAAAAGAAGGTGCATTAACAGGAATGAATGCTACTTTGACTAGAGTAAACGGAATATTCGACAGAGATCTTTCTGTAAAAGTGGTTTTAATAGCAAACAACGACGCTGTAATTTATACAAATGCATCTACAGATCCATATTCTAATGCTTCAGCTGGAACTGCAGATCCGGGCGGAACTTGGGGACAAGAAGTTCAAACGACATTAACCAATGTAATTGGAAATGCAAATTACGATATCGGACATTTATTTGGAGGATCTGGCGGCGGCGGTAACGCAGGTTGTATCGGTTGTGTTTGTGTAAATCCGACAACAAATAATCCTTTAGGAAAAGGAGGTGCTTATACTTCTCCATCAGACGCTAGACCGCAAGGAGATACTTTTGATATTGATTTTGTTGCTCACGAAATGGGGCATCAACTTGGTGGAACTCATACTTTTTCTCATGCAAGTGAAGGATCAGGAACACAATATGAACCAGGAAGCGGAAGCACGATTATGGCATATGCAGGTGTAACCAAAGATTACGATGTTCAAGCTAATTCAGATGATTATTTCTCTTACGGAAGTATCAATCAGATACAGAATAATTTAGCTGGAAAGACTTGTCCAGTAACAACAGCGATTGCAAATAATCCGCCTGTAATAAGCGCTGGATTAGATTATACAATTCCAATTAGCACACCTTTTGTCTTAACTGGAACAGGTTCAGATCCAGAAGGAAATGCGATTACCTATACTTGGGAACAATTTGATAGCGCAGTTACTGCTTTTGGCGCAAATAGTATTGCTTACGCAACAAAACCAGATGGTCCAATGTTCAGATCATTTCCTCCAACAACATCTCCAGTTCGTTATATGCCAGCTTTTAGTTCTGTTTTGAGTAATAGATTGACAACTACTTGGGAATCTGTTTCTTCAATTGGAAAAACAATGAATTTTACCTTAACAGGAAGAGATAATGCAGGAACAGGAATTGCTCAGACTTTTACAGATGCTATGGTTGTAACTGTAACGGCTGCTGCGGGACCATTTGCAGTTACATCACAAAATGCAGAAAATATTTCGTGGGAAAAAGGTTCAACACAAACTATAACTTGGAGTGTAAATAATACCAATACGCTTCCAGGATCTTCGAACGTTAATATTAAATTATCATTAGATGGAGGTTTAACATTTTCTACAATTCTAGCTTCAAACACACCAAATGATGGATCAGAAACGGTGTTGATTCCTTCTGGAATTACGCCTTCTACAAATTGCAGACTTTTAATCGAGCCAGTTGGTAATATTTATTATGCACTAAATAGTACTCCATTTGCGATTGGTTATGCAGTTTCGACAAGTTGTTCAACGTACAATTTTGAAAGCAATTATCCTATCGGTACGAGTTCTACATTTGTAAGCAAAACAGTTACAGTGCCCGCTTCAACAGGAACTGTTTCAGATGTAAATGTTTCTATAAATGTAACGCATGACAGATTTCAAGATCTTGAAATGCAAATTGTAAGTCCAAGCGGAACAGTCGTAACTTTATTTAATAAAAGTTGCGGAAGCACAAATTCAACACTTATACTTCAATACGACGACAGCGGATCTGCTTTAAGTTGTTCTACAACAACAAGCCAAATTGTGATTCCGGCTTCGGCTTTAAGTGCTTTTAATGGACAAAATCCTCAAGGGAATTGGATTTTTAGAGTTCGAGATGCGGTTGTAGGAATGTTTGGAACCATAAATTCGGCATCGGTAAATATTTGCAATAAGACCTTTACTTTAGGTACAGACGATTTTCAAAATGTAGATTTTGCATTATTTCCAAACCCGAATAAAGGACATTTTACAGTTCAATTTGAAAGAGATACCGTTAAAGATATTCACGTTTTTGTTCATGATATTTTAGGAAAATATGTCTACAACAGAACATTTCAAGGTTCTGGATATTTTATTCAAGATATTGAACTTCCAAGTGTTCCGTCTGGAGTTTATTTTGTAACCGTTACAGATGGAGAAAAAAGAACAGTAAAGAAAATAATTGTCAATTAATTTTTAGCTAGTTTTTAATGCGCCATTGCAATGCAAATGGTGCTTATTTTGGCGCCTGGAATTTTTAATAAAGCTCTAGAACAAGCTTCGATTGTAGCGCCTGTTGTTAGCACGTCATCAACAAGTAAGAAATGTTTATTGTGATCGGCTTCTGTAAATTCTACGTCAAAAATGTTTTCAATATTTTCAGATCTTCCTAAAAGATTTTTTTTAGATTGTGTTTTAGAATATACTTTTCTAAGCAAAATTTTTTCATTGAATGAAATTGAAAAACCTTCTGCAATTGCTTTTCCAAAAGTGGTAATTTGATTATAACCACGTTCCTTAAATTTTCTTTTATGAAGCGGAACAGGAATTACAGCATCAAAAGGAATTTTAAACGAAACTTCTTTTAAATCTTCGGCATACCAAATTCCTAAAGCAGTGCCAATTTCTTCATGACCTTTGTATTTTAAATTATGAATTAATTCCTGAACCATTCCTTTTTTATTAAAATACAAAAACGCCGATGCAAATTGAATATCGACTTTGCCGTAAAACTTTTTTATGGCTTCATTTTTTGCATCTAAATGATATTGAGTAAGAGGCATTTCGTGTCGGCAAATTGTGCAGAAAACATTTTCATTTTGAAGTAAAATTCCGCGACATCCGTCACAGACTTTAGGAAAAAATAGATTTATTAGATAATTAATCACTAAAAGAAAGATTTTATTTACAAAAATAACAAAATCAATGCTTCAAACTTTATTATTTTTCTTTTTTTTAATGGTACTTTTTATATTTTTGCATCACTATGGCAAAACAAGAAGATATATTTAAGAATGTGGTTTCGCACGCAAAAGAGTACGGATTTATTTTTCCGTCAAGCGAAGTTTACGACGGATTAAGTGCAGTCTACGATTATGCACAAAATGGAGTCGAGTTAAAAAAGAATATCCGTGAATATTGGTGGAAATCAATGGTTCAGATGAATGAAAATATTGTCGGCCTTGATGCTGCAATATTGATGCATCCAACAACTTGGAAAGCTTCAGGCCACGTTGATGCATTCAATGATCCATTAATTGATAATAAAGATTCTAAAAAAAGATATAGAGCTGACGTTTTAGTTGAAGAATACGCTGAAAAGATTAATCAAAAAGCTCAAAAAGAAATCGAAAAAGCAAAAGCTCGTTTTGGTGATGCTTTTAATGAAGAAGAATTTATTACAACAAATGCACGCGTTGTAGAATATCTTTCTAAAAGAAAAGAAATTCTGGAAAGACTTGCAAAAGGTATGACAGACGATCTTCAGGATGTGAAAGCGTTAATTGAAGAATTAGGAATTGCTGATCCTGAAACTGGTTCTAAAAACTGGACAGATGTGAAGCAATTCAACTTAATGTTTGGAACTAAATTGGGAGCTTCTGCAGAATCTGCAATGGATTTATATTTACGTCCGGAAACGGCGCAAGGTATTTTTGTAAACTTTTTAAATGTTCAGAAATCAGGTCGTATGAAAGTTCCTTTTGGAATTGCTCAAACGGGTAAAGCGTTCAGAAATGAGATTGTAGCAAGACAGTTTATTTTCCGTATGCGTGAATTTGAACAAATGGAAATGCAATTTTTTGTTCGCCCAGGCGAAGAAATGAAATGGTACCACCATTGGAAAGAAACGCGTCTGAAATGGCATTTGTCTTTAGGATTAGGAAAAGAAAATTACCGTTTTCACGATCACGAAAAATTAGCGCACTACGCAAATGCGGCGGCAGATATCGAATTTAATTTCCCATTCGGATTTAAAGAATTGGAAGGAATTCACTCTCGTACCGATTTCGATTTGAAAGCGCACGAAGAATATTCTGGTAGAAAATTACAATATTTTGATCCAGAATTAAACGAAAACTATGTTCCTTATGTAGTAGAAACTTCTGTTGGTTTAGATCGTATGTTCTTGGCTGTTTTTGCAACTTCATTAAAAGAAGAAACATTAGAAGACGGTTCTACAAGAACAGTTTTACAATTGCCAGCAGTTTTAGCACCAACTAAAGCAGCCGTTTTACCATTAGTTAAAAAAGATGGTTTACCAGAAATTTCAAGAAAAATCATTGAAGATTTGAAATGGGATTTCAACGTTGCTTATGATGAAAAAGATGCTGTAGGACGTCGTTACAGAAGACAAGATGCTTTAGGAACGCCTTTCTGTATTACAGTAGATCATCAAACATTGGAAGACGAAACGGTAACAATTCGTCATAGAGATACCATGAAACAAGATCGCGTAAAAATTGCAGAATTAAGAGGTATTATCGAAAATGAAGTTTCGATGAAAAACTGGTTAATGAAAATGTAATCTTTACCAATTATAGTATTGATCCCAAATTCCGTAAAGGAGTTTGGGATTTTTGATTTTAAAAAACACGCATTTTATCGATGATTTTTGCATTTCATCATTTTGTATCAACATTTTATTGTAATGTGTTAACAATGAACTTCTTAAAATATTAAAATCCGTATTTTTAAATTCGGGAAAAAAGCCAAAATCATTTTTTTTGACAAAGACATCAAATTAAAATTATTTTTTGATTGTGATTGCGTGTGGAAAAAAACAACAAAACCAAAAATTGAGGAAATATTCGTATATTATTATTGATGATGATGCTGAAAGTATTTTGAAAACCAAAACAACCGCTTCAGGTTTTTCAGAATTATCTTTTATCGCATCAGCATCAAATTTCCAAGACGGTTTAAATTTGGTTTTAGAACATCAACCTAATTTGGTTTTTCTCGAAATTTCTCCTAAAAATGCTTCAAGTCAATTGTCTTTAAGTTTCATTAGCGAACTGCATCGTTTTTTTCAGGAAATTCCCAAAATTATTATTACCACCAAACAGAAAGATAAGGCTTTTGATGCAATTCAATACGGCGTATTTGATTATCTGCTAAAACCAGTTCTGGAAATTGAATTGAGAAAGACGGTTTTGAGGTTAAATAAAGCCAATTTAGAAACAAAAAACAATATTTCTGTAGAAGAACCCGTTTCTATTGTAATTGATAATACACCGATTCCTCAGAATATTGAAAAACCCTTAACAATCTGTATCAAATCCTACGGTGATTATCGATATTTAAACGCCGAGGATATTTGTTATTTTCAAGCCGATAACAATTCTACAGATATTTATTTGAATACGGGTGAAATGATTACGGCGTTTAAAACGTTAAAGCATTTTGAAAGTGTATTAACGTATCCGTTTATTCGTATTCATAACAGTTATGTAATTAATAGAAATTACATTTTTCGAATTCACAGCGGGAATTCAATATGTTATATTAAAAACTCTTCAAAAAAGATTCCATTTTCTAAGACTTACAAAGCAAATGTAGATCAGATCATTGCCGATTTTTCAGCAGGTAATTATCTAGAAATCTAAAAATTAGTCATCTACTCAGATTTGCTACTCATTGACTATCAATTGGGTATGTTTTACCACAAACCCATTTTTTCGTATAAATTTTTTTCTGCCTTGTTATTAGTTTTACACCATGATTCGCTAGCAAACGGCAGTCATTCTCCAAAAATTTAAACAAACATTAAAAAACCTCAGGTCATGAAAAAAACAGCTTTAACAATCGGATTATTTTCTTTAGTAGTATTAGCAACATCTTTTAGCGCTCCAATTGATGGTGGTGCTGTAGGAGGAGTAATTAAAAAAAGAGATTATGCAATGATGCCAATTGATGGTGGTGCTGTAGGCGGAGTAATCAAAAAAAGAGATGAGGCAATGTCAATTGATGGTGGTGCTGTAGGTGGAGTAATCAAAAAAAGAGATGTTAATGCAAACTTCGCAAGCGTTAATCAAGCTATCGGAAATGATAAAAAAGTAGACTAATCTACAAATCGATATATAATTAAGCTGTCAGAAATGACAGCTTTTTTTTTGCGTCTCAAGTTTTTTACTATTTTTGGTAAAATTCAAAAGCCATAATTGAAAAACGCAATTAAAATAGTATTGTTTATACTCTTCGTTTTGTTGGGATGTACCAAGAAAACTGGCTTAGATAATGATACCGTTTCTTCAGCAGATAGTCTGCCTATCTATCTTAAACTTGCAAACGAAAACAATGTTCCTTTAAAGTCCAAACAAACTTATAACCTCAAGGCATTAAACATCATTTTAACTCAAAAAGATGATACGCTAAACAAGAAAAATCTTTTTAAAGTCGCTAACCGCTATTACAATATGAGCGATTGGAAGGCGTATTTGAAAACTACAAAACTGATTTTAGAAAGAGCAGAAAAATCTAAAGATTCTGCTAACATGGCAAAAGCTTACACTTATCTAGGAGATTATTATTTGTCTCAATCTATTTCTGATAGTGCTTTTATGAATTATTATAAAGCAGAAAAGACTTATTTAAAAATTGGCGATCAATTAAAATTGGCGAAAACATTTTTAAATAAAGCGAGTTTGCAATATAATGAAGGTGATTTTTATGAAAGTGAAATAGCCGTTTTTAAAACTTTGACTATTTTAAAAAAGCAGAAAAATGTAAATGATCTTTTGTATGAAAGCTATAATTTACTTGGCGTTTTATATAACGAAAGAGAAGAGTATAAAAAAGCGTTAGAATTTCAGAATAATGCCTTAGAAATTCTCCAAGATAAAAATATACCTGCCGAGTTTCAATATAAAGCTGCGTCTTTGAATAATATGGGCTACATATATATGAACATGAAAAAATATAAAGAGGCCAAAACATTCTTTGAAGAAGGAATTCGACAAAGTAATCTCTTTAAGGATAGAGCAAGTTTATATGCCATTTTGCTTGATAATTTAGGATACGCTAAATTTAAGCTAAATGATGAGACCGAGATGCCCGATTTATTTTATAAATCTTTACAAATTAGAGACAGCCTCGATTTGGTTTCCGGAGTTGTATCTAGTAAAATTCACTTGTCCGAATATTATGCTTTTAAACGAGATACCGCAAAAGCATTAGAACTTTCTAAACAAGCTCTTAAACTTTCTCGCACAACAACAAAGTACGTAAATACTCTTGAAGCACTTAAGCAAACCACAATTGTTGATCCGAAAAATGCGTCTATTTATTCTAGAGAATATATTAAGCTCAATGATAAAATGCTGAAAATAGAGCGAAAAATGGGCGAAAAATTCTCCAGAATAGAATATGAAACCAACGAAATAAAAGACGAAAACTCAAATCTTCAGGAAAAAAATAAAACTTTGGTTTATGTTTTTAGTATTTGTACATTGCTCGGATTGTTTTTTTATGTGTATAAAACGCAACAGGCCAAAAACCGTGAACTTTTATTTAAACAACAGCAACAAATTGCAAACGAAGATATTTACAATCTGATGATTTCTCAACAGAATGAAATTGAATTAACAAGAATTAAAGAAAAGAAAAACGTAGCACAAGAATTGCACGACGGAGTTTTGGGACGTATGTTTGGTATTAGAATTAGTTTGGATAGTTTAGATAAACTTGATGAAGCGGAAGCGGCTTCTAAAAGAAAAAAATACTTGACAGAACTTAAAAATATCGAACAAGATATTCGTGAAATTTCTCATGATTTAAATAGAGAAAAATCAGAATTAATTAATAATTTTATTGCTATTTTAAATAAACTATTTGAAAATCAGATAAATACATATAGTTCTAAATTGATAACGACTTTTGATCCAAATGTAAAATGGGAAGCAATAAGCAATATCGTCAAAATCAATTTGTACAGAATTATTCAGGAAGGACTTCAAAATTGTAATAAATATGCTGAGGCTGATATTATTAAAGTGGAGTTTAAAAATGAAAATGAAATTTTGGTTTTAAGAATTGAAGATGACGGAATCGGATTTAATACTAAAAAAACCAAAAACGGAATTGGTTTACACAATATAGAATACAGAGCAAAAGAATGTAAAGGAACAGTTACTATAAAATCTGTTAAAGACGAAGGAACCAAGCTTACTGTAAAAATCCCAATAATTCCTAATAATAACCTGCATAATAATGACATTTGATTTAACAGCTTCCGATTCGCAATTAGTTAAAAAAAACATTCTAATAGTAGATGATCATCCATTTATTATTGAAGGATATAAGAATGCCATTACGCGGTATAATCCAAAATATTATGATTTTTCGATTTCTCAAGGCCACGATTGTAAATCGGGTTATGAAATTATTCAAGATAGTAATTCTCCACAATTTGATATCGCATTTTTAGACATCAGTATGCCGCCTTACGAAGAAAAGGAAATTTTTACGGGCGAAGATTTGGCGATACTTCTAAATAAAAAAATGCCTTCGTGCAAAGTTATTCTTTTAACGATGTATACAGAATTGCTTAAAATTAAAACCATTATCAGATCAATTCAGCCAAATGGTTTAATTATAAAAAACGATCTTACTTTTGATGAATTGCTTCTGGCTTTTGATAAAGTAATGAAAAATGAAAAATATTACAGCCAATCGGTCGTTAAAATGCTGAATCAGTCCACACACAATGCTATCGAAATTGATCAATATGATAAACAAATATTGATTCACTTAGCTAAAGGAACTTCAAGTAATGACATGCTTCAGTATATTCCAATTTCTTTAAATGCAATCGAAAAAAGAAAAAAACACCTCAAAGAATTGCTTAAAATTAAAAACGATTCTGATGAAGATTTGTTGAAAGAAGCAAAAAATAAAGGGCTTTTCTAGAAATTTTAGATTTTAGATTTCAGATTTTTAGAACAAAATTTATCAATAAAAAAATCCTATCAGGTTCTTGAAATCTGATAGGATTTTTGATTAGGTTGTTGCTGCATACTGCGAACGCGACTGAGAATTAAGCTTCCTCACTAAGAGCGTCCCAACCACGTGCTTTTAAAGCGATTTTTGTATTGGCGCGAGTTACAAGGTGAATTCCTTCACTTTCTTCTGCCATATGTCCGATAATAGAAAAATTCGGATTTCCTTTTATTTTATCAAAATCATTAATATCAATTGTAAATAAAAGTTCATAATCTTCACCTCCGTTTATGGCAACTGTTGTGCTGTCAATATTAAATTCTTCACAAGTAGAAATAAATTGCGGATCTAATGGCAATTTATCTTCATATAAATTACAACCCACTTTTGATTGTTTACAGATATGAATAATTTCAGAAGATAATCCGTCTGAAATATCAATCATAGCCGTTGGTTTTATGTCTAATGCATGAAGCAAAGTGCGAACATCTTTTCTTGCTTCTGGCTTCAATTGGCGTTCAACTAAATACGTATAAGGATCTAAATCGGGCTGACTATTTGGATTGACTTGGAAAACTTGTTTTTCGCGTTCTAAAACTTGCAATCCCATATAAGCTGCACCCAAATCTCCTGTTACAACAAGTAAATCGGTTTGTTTTGCTCCATTACGGTAAACCAATTCATTTTCGTCAGCTTCTCCAATTGCGGTAATACTGATAATTAAACCTTTTTGAGATGAGGTTGTATCGCCGCCAATAACGTCAACTTTATATTCTTTTGCAGCGTGTGTAATTCCTGCGAATAATTCTTCTAAAGCTTCAAGAGGAAAACGATTTGAAACCGCTACAGAAACCGTAATTTGAGTCGGTTTTGCATTCATCGCACAGATATCAGATACATTTACGACAACAGCTTTATAACCTAAATGTTTTAAAGGCATGTAAGCCAAATCAAAATGAACTCCTTCAATCAATAAATCGGTAGAAACTACTACTTTTTTATCTTTAAAATCAAGAACAGCTGCGTCATCACCAATACTTTTTAAAGTAGATTCTTGCGTAACGTCAAAATTTTTGGTTAAATGTTCGATTAATCCAAATTCGCCCAATTGCGCTAAACTAGTTCTCTGCTGATTTTTATCTTCTATCATTTCTGTTAAGTTCCAAAGTTATTAAGGTGCAAAGGTACAAAGTTGAGATTTGAATAACTATAAACGATGTTCGATTATTGATTTAGAGTAAAAAGATTTAGCTTTTTGTTTAGATTATTCTGGTTTTGTTAAAGCGAAGTTTATTCAACTTAAATTAAAAAGATCAAAAAGAGTAAAATAATTAAAATAACAAAATGGATTATTAGCGAACCTAAATGTTCTTTATTTATGAGTGTTTTTATCAAATTGACTATTGTGAAAATTCCAACTATAAATGGTGCTAGCAAAATTAATACTGCATTTGGGCCTGGTGCACACATTCCATTCGGAAGAACATAAAAAAAGATTACTGCGATTAAGATGTAAATTAAATAAAATGCCAAAGTTTTTAAAATATTTTTTTGGTTGGCAGTTTTGGTTTTAAAAATCATTATTTGAGTACTGTTAGTTTAAAAAAATGTTTTTGTTCTGATGTTTAATTTGTTATTAGCGTTGAGGTTCTAAAATTAATATTCAGAAACAATATAAACGAAGTTTTTTCTTTTTATTTCTCCTTATCGTTTCATACTAAAATGAGCTTTGAATTCCTGAATCACGCCATTTTGGGTATACGTAACCAGAAACCAGTAATCTGTAGAAGGAAGTTGATTGCCATTGAAATTACCATCCCAGCCGGCGCCAGAAGGTTTTATTACAGTTATGAGTTTTCCGTAACGGTCAAAAATTGTAATGACAGCATCTGGTTGATCTGCCAGATCAGGAATGTTCCAAGTGTCGTGGTAACCATCGTTATTTGGAGTAAAAAATTTAGGGTATTTGAGTACTTTGGCAAATAAAATAAGATTGTCGCAATTGGCTTTTGTATCTCTTACCGTAATGGCATGTTCTCCTGAATCTACATTCTGAAAGATGTTGTTTGTTTGAAAATCGCCATCATCAAGTTGATATTCATAAGTTCCGAAACCATTAATTAGATTTACTATAATATCTATATTATCTTCAAATTCGCCCGACACGGTTACGGTTGCAATTGCTGGACTGGATTTTTCGACAGTCACAGTAGTTGGATTATAACCGCAATCGTTACCAACATCAGGCACGTTTTTGACAGGGATAATAGTATAAACTCCATCTTGAACAGCGGTATAAGTTGGACCTGTACCCATTTTTGTATTGTTCAAATACCATTCGATGGTATAATCAGGAGAATTAATTCCCGAACTTAATTCTACCGAATGCTGTAAAGTTCCTGTTTTATAATCAACACAAATTGCTCCGTTTTGGACAGTAAAATTTTTTAAAGGATAAATAGTAATGTAAAAATCATCTTGAGCAAAGCAACTCGAATTTGTGGTCGCAACAGCATAGATATACATTTTTTGACTGGCATTTATTTTTTGCCCTGCTGTACATTGAGTTCCAGTTCCGTTTGGTTCGCTATAATAATTTCCGATTTCTAAAGGAGGTAAAGTATAGCTTTCGCAAATAGCAATGTCGGGAGTATCGGTCAATATAGGAGTTTTAGATATTGTAACCGAAAAACTCTTTTCGCTAGTACAAGTCAAACGATTGCCTGAAATAGCATAAACATAAACGATTTGTGAGGTTTGTAAAATAGTTCCAGCTGGAATAATGGGGTCTTTTCCGTTTGGCTGTCCATAATAATTACCCAATTTTAGCGGAGGCAAAGTATAACTGTCGCACACATTTATGTTACTAAACTCGCCAACATCAATTCCGTTGTAATTAACCTTAAAAAATGTTTCATTACTGCAAGACTTAAAATCTGCCCATTCATTATAAATATAAATAGTCTGTGTTGTATTGATGGCTGTTCCCTCGGCAATTTGAGTTCCTAAACCGTTTGGACCTCCTGTTGCGGTGTAGTATTTTCCATTTCTTAGTTTTGGAAGTTGAAAAGCCGTGCAGGTTACAACATCAGTAAAACTGTCAACAGATGGAAGAGGTCTTATTTCAACAACAAAACTATGCTCATTTGTACATTCAGGTCCAACGGAATAAACATAGAGAGTTTGTGTTGAGGTAATGACGTCACCTGCTTTTAATGGAGTTCCGCCACCGTTGGTTTTTGTATAATAATTACCATTTGTTAATGGCGGTAAAACATAACGAGCACATTCCAATCTGTTTATAGGTTTGTCGACCAAAGGCAGTGGTTTTATGGTAATGACATATTTTAGATTTTCAGTACAATTGGGAGAAGTTGTAGTTACCGCATAATAATACACGGTTTGAGAAGTGGTAATCACAGTTCCTGCTGGAATATTTTTACCCTGACCACTTGGACTTTCATAATAACCGCCAATAGAAATTGGAGGTAAAGTAAAACTTCCGCATCGCGAAATCGGAACAAAAATGGGAGAATTAACAATGTCAATTTTAAAAGAATGCTCATTGGTACATCTTCCATCATTTGCAAAAATATATAAGGTTTGGCTTGAAGTTATCTTATCTCCAGCATTCAGAGCTTTTCCTAATCCGCCAGCTGATGTAAAATAATTTCCGTTTGCCAAAGGAGGCAAGGTATAAGAATCACAGGTTACAATGTTTTCAGGTTTATCTACTTCTGGCAAAGGATAAACTATAAAAGGGACTGCTATGTCACGACACACAGATCCATTAATAATGGCATAATAATAAATTGTTTGGCTGGTTGTAAATGCTGTTCCTTCTGGAATAGAATCTCCACGTCCTCCTGCCTGAGTATAAAAACCACCAGCAGGAACTTGCGGAACGACGTATTGACCACATGCTTCTTTTTTAAAATCAATTTCGTAAATCAGGGTTATATTAAAGCTACTCTCATTACTACAATTGTTTGTAGCTGAGGCTTTGTAAATGTATATAGTGCCGCTTTTGGTGATGACATCTCCAGGATTTAGTTTGGCTCCTGTTCCATTTATTGACGTATTATATTCACCATTTGCAAGTGGCGGCAACGTATAGCTGTCGCAAGCAATAACATTCGGAATCTTATCTACTGGTGGTAGCGGATTAACAATGATATTGAAATTTACTGATGTGTAACAAAAGGAGTTTGAAATATTTTCAACGCGAACCCAAATAGTTTTTGGTGATTGTGATGAAGATGTTAAGAATGCTTTCGGATCTGAAATGCCGTTTTTAGCATTGTTGGCATCAGTTTCAATTTGGTAATAACTGATTTTGTATTCCGAAGAATTTAATCCATTTAAGATAAGATTTTCATTAACAGTTAAATTAACGGCTACATTTTTAAAAATGTTATCACACGCATTAATGTCTGGTGGTTTTACAATATTGATTGGATTAGTTACCAATAAATTAAATGAAATCACATTGTTACAAAAGAAAGGTTTATCATCAACAGGAACTGCTTTTATATAAATAGTTTGATTGCCAGAACTTGTATATGATTTTAATTGATTTTCGGGTATGGCGGGACTATTTGCATTGGCTGAAGTTTGAGAATCAAAATAATAAATTGCAAATTTAGTCGGATCAATTCCTAGTTCGGCTAGATTATTTTGAGTTAAATCATATTGATAGGTCCCGCTTGCACTGTAACACGCAGTTAAGTTTTTGGGAGATTTAATAATCAGATCTTGAACTACAACTTCGTCTTTAACCACACATCCAGAAAGCGTTGCTGTCACTCCGTAAGTTCCAGCTTTATCGATTGTCAAAGAATTGCTGTTCTCATTTGGAATTACTACTCCATTTAATGTCCAGACATAATTGTAATTGCCGACAAGATCAGATTTAAGCGTAATTTTTTCTCCTTGGCAAATAGTTCTGTCAGGACCTAAATCCATAGTGGTCATAAAACTGCCTCCTTTTATAAAAACTGCCGAATCATAATTGCTGTCATTATAATCTCCAATTGCCAATTTTATGCGATAAGTTCTGTTTGGAATTACAGTTGAAGAAGCAGTTAAAACTTTAGTTTCACCTCTCATATTGATGGGCGATCCAGCAGGATTTGTAAAATTATAACGATCGAATAAATTGGCGTTCGCAGATAAACAAGATGAATTGTATTGCTGATCTCTAATATTCTTAACCGAAACTGGAGTATTCGTTCCCGGTACAACGGCGAGATTTGTAGAAATTCCCGTTGTTAAATCAGTCAGTATAAAAGCAAAAACATCACTGAAACCGCATTGAAATTCACCGTATTCATTTGAAGCAAAAAGAAAATCAAAACTAAAATTGCTCGACAAAGGTGTAAAATCAAATTGAATAAAACTCACATCGGTAACAGGAACAATTTGACCGTTGCTATCACTGATAATTTGTAAATCACTGTCAGTAGCATTATTAAGTCTGCTGCTTTCATTGTTTCCTGTATAAGATCCTTCTGAATATTTGGCAATTCCGTTTCGTATGATGATTCCGCTTGAAATAGGAAAGTTTGGATTGGTGTTTGTGAATTTACCGATACCTTGATGAGATGAGAATTTGAAATTACTTTCGTTTGAACAGCCATTTTGCATCAATTCTGCACGTATTAGTTCAGGTATGCCCAAAGTTGTAGTGTCGACTACTATTCCTTGTGATGTAGATATAGCCGAATAAAATAATAAAAGTAGAAGTAGAGCAGCTCTCATATTTCATATTTTCATTAGTTGGTTTACTTAAAATTACGAAATTATTTCTTATTAAATTTATGATTGTTAGTATTTTATGAATTTTTAGATGCTATTTAAGTAAAAATGAATTACAAGTATTTTTTTTTAAAATATTTTTTCCTGCTGACAAACTGTTGTCACCAGCCCATTTTACTTTTGAAGTATTAAAAATATTTAAACTTTAAAACCATGAAAACATTAGAAGCACAAGTAATCACTTCAGAAGATTTACTAAAACACTGGCAAGGACACAGAGCGTTAACACGTCGTTTGATTGAGCTTTTTCCTGAGAAAGATTTTTTCGAATTTTCGATAGGAGGAATGCGCCCTTTCGCAAAATTAGTCGATGAACTTTTGGCTATTGCGGTTCCGGGTTTAAAAGGAATTGTGACTAAAGAAACAGCACCATTCTCAGAAGGAGCTGAAAAATTGATTTTTAAAGCGCAATATCTTGAAAAATGGGATGAAGCAACTGCAGAAATCAACAAATATTGGGAACAATTAGCGATTGAAGATTTTAGCGAAACCTTTAATCTTTTTGGTCAATATGAATTTCCTGTAATTCAGAACATTTTATATTTTATTGATAATGAAGTGCATCACCGCGGGCAAGCGTATGTATATTTAAGAGCTTTAAATATCGAGCCACCATTTTTCTGGGAAAGATAATCTTCAGAAAATAAAAAACAACTCCCAAAGAAAGAACGAAAATTCTCTTTGGGAGTTTTTTTATGAAAGTCTTTTTTTATTGATTTCTATTAAATCTAAAACCTTTGTCTTCAAAATTTCGGGTTCCAAAATAGTCGCATAATCGCCAAACATCAAGAACCATCTCGGAAAACCGCTTTCGATATCACGACACATAAATGTCATCTCTAAATGATTACCAACTTCTTTTTCGGAAACAAAACCATGATATTTTCTTTCGAATGTCAGATATCGCGCTATTTTCTTTTCAACTAAAAGACGGACTTTTGTAGTCGGAATTGTTTCCGTTTTACTCAGATAGGTTTCTAGAGAATCGTGTTCAATTGTAAAATCTAAATCGGTTTTTTTGAGGTTTTGAATTCTATCGGTTCTAAATTGCCTGTAATCTTTTCGCAAATGACAAAAACCCAAAAAGTACCAATTATTATTGTCATGGAAAACACCAACAGGTTCTAGATTACGTTCTGTTAGTTCATCTTTTCCAAAGGTTTTATACGAAAGTAAAATCTGTTTCTTTTCTGCAATACTTTCAAACAAAGCAGTCAAAGTATTCGGAGAATTATCATGAAACATCGGTTCTGCGTTTTGCATAATCACTCGCGATTCTATGTTTGAAAGCCAATCCTTATCGCTGCTTTTCAAAACCGATTTTAGCTTGTACATCGCAGTTGCATAGTGATTTCCTAAAACAGGATCTGTAAATTTCTGAATCAATTTTTCTGCTGCAATAAAACTACTGACTTCTTCGCGCGTAAACATAACCGGCGGAAGTCGATAACCATCCATTAAAGCATAACCAACGCCCGCTTCACTATATATAGGAACTCCAGAAGCTTCTAAAGTTCTGATATCTCTATAAATAGTTCGTAAACTGCAATCAAAACGGTCGGCTAATTCCTGCGCTTTTACAATTTTTTTAGATTGTAATTGAATGAGAATAGCAACAATTCGGTCAAATCGTTTTGGAGTTTCGTCGAGCATTTTTTTTAAGATTCTAAGGTTTTGAGGTTCAAAGTTACAAAGGTTTAATGTTTAAAGAAATAAAAAAGCTGTTCCAAACTGGAACAGCTTTTACTTTATAAGTCGAATGAATCAAAAACATTTTTTCAAAGATAATATTTTATCAACATCAGTTTGAAAACATTTTTTTGCATCTTTACAGAATTATAGTATTAAATTATAGTGTAAAGAATGAAGTTACCTTTTGAGCCAGTTATTTTTGGGTATGAAATTAATGTCCATTTAGTCTTAGAATATCTAGCTTTTTTCTTGGGATATCGATATTATATTTTTTTGAGAAAAAGAACAAATGATACAATTGTTTCAACCAATAGATTATCCATTATATTGGGAGCGGCAATTGGAGCTTTTTTAGGCTCTAGAATTATGGGATTTCTAGAAAATCCTGTTTTTCATCTTGATGGAATATCAATTTTAGAACTCTTCAATGCAAAAACAATTATGGGAGGATTGTTTGGCGGACTTTTAGGAGTTGAAATTGCTAAGAAAATTATTGGCGAAAAAGAATCATCAGGTGATTTGTTTACTTTTCCGATCATTTTAGGAATTTTTATTGGAAGAGTTGGCTGTTTTTTATCTGGAACCAATGAGTTTACATATGGAAAACAAACAACCTTTTTTATGGGCATGAATCTTGGTGATAATATTATGAGGCATCCGATTGCATTATACGAATTAATTTTTCTGATTATTTTGTTTTTTACTTTGAAGAAATTAAAAGCCAGAAATATCAAAAACGGACTTATATTTCAATATTTTATGATTGCCTATTTCGGATTTCGCTTTTTTGTAGAATTTCTGAAACCCAATTATTTCCTGATTTTTGGAATAAGCTCGATTCAGATTTTATGTTTGATTTGTCTGCTCTATTATAACAAAACAATTTTAAATTTATTTGTAAAAAATGCCAGTTAGAAAATATACTTATTATGACTTTACATTAAGCCTTTGCCCAGAGTGCTTAAAGCGAATTGATGCTAAAATTGTTTTTGAAGACGAGAATGTTTACATGCTTAAAAGATGTCCAGAACACGGAAGTTCTAAGGTTTTAATTGCTGACGATATTCAGTATTACAAGAATATCCGAAACTACAATAAACCATCTGAGATGCCGTACACTTTTAATACGAAAACGCATTACGGCTGTCCGTACGATTGTGGTTTATGTCCAGATCACGAACAGCATTCATGCTTGACAGTTGTTGAGGTTACAGATCGTTGCAATTTGACATGTCCGACTTGTTATGCGGGTTCATCGCCTATTTATGGTAGACACAGAACTCTTGAAGAAATAAAAGCAATGCTCGATACGGTTGTTAAAAACGAGAAAGAACCAGATGTAGTACAGATTAGTGGAGGAGAACCAACCATACATCCTGAATTTTTTGAAATTTTGGATTATGCGAAATCGATTCCTATAAAGCATTTAATGCTAAATACAAATGGAATCAAAATTGCAAAAGACAAAGAATTTGTTCAGAGGTTAAAAAGCTATTCTCCAGATTTTGAAATCTATCTTCAGTTTGATTCCTTTGAAGATAGTGTATTGCAGGAGTTGCGCGGAGCCGATTTAAGCGAAATACGAAAACAAGCTTTAGAAAATTTAAATGAAGTTAATTTATCGACCACTTTGGTTGTTACGCTTCAAAAAGGATTAAACGATCATGAAATAGGTAAAATTATTGAGTTTGCACTAAAGCAAAAATGCGTTCGAGGCGTTACATTTCAGCCAACTCAAATAGCGGGTAGATTGGAGAACTTTAACTTAGAAACCGATCGGATGACATTAACAGAAGTAAGAAGAAAAATCCTGGAGCAAACAACTGTTTTTAATTCAGATGATTTACTTCCTGTTCCCTGTAATCCTGACGCTTTAGTAATGGGTTATGCGTTGAAATTAGGAGATGAAGTTTTTCCGTTAACACGATATATTAATCCAAATGATTTATTGGATAATAGTAAAAACACTATTATCTATGAGCAGGATGAAGTGCTGAGAGGTAAAATGATAGATTTGTTTAGTACAGGAAATTCTGTTGAAGTAGCACAAGAAAACTTGAAATCGATATTATGCTGTCTTCCTAATATTGATGCGCCAGAATTAGGATATGACAATCTGTTTAGAATTATTATAATGCAATTTATTGATGCCTATAATTTTGATGTGAGAGCAATAAAAAAATCATGCGTACATATTGTCAATAAGGATAATAAAATAATTCCTTTTGAAACCATGAATTTGTTTTATAGAGATGATAAAGTAAAAAGATTAGAAGAATTAAGAACTAATATTTAAAGAATATGACAGCGCTAGAAGTAGGTAATTTAGGTGGATTGATAGCATTTTTTGTAGCGATTATGGTCGTGCCGCCAATTTTAATGACAATCATTGGTTTTGCAGTGAAGAAAAACCATCCTAATGGAGCAAAAGTTTGTTTTATTATAGGTGCATTATATCTGATTATTGGATTAGGAATTTGTGGAACACTTATTTCCTAAATAAAAAGCCTAAATAAATTGAGGCTGATTGAAGATATCTACTCACTTATTTCTATTATTTTTTTGATTGTTTATTTTAAACTTAAATAAAAAACCCGATTACTTATGTAATCGGGTTTAGTTTATATTCTTGTTTCTTTCTTCTATTCTCTAAGAAAAAATCTAGTCATTCAATTTCAAAACAGCCATAAATGCTTCTTGCGGAATCTCAACGTTTCCTACCTGACGCATACGTTTTTTACCTTTTTTCTGTTTTTCAAGAAGTTTACGCTTACGCGAAATATCTCCACCAATTTATAGATTTTTATATTTTTATAAACTTTTTGGTAATTGTTGTTTCGTCATTTTTTAACTCAATAATATAGACTCCACTACTTAGATTACTTACTTCGATGCCGTTATTTAAACTTCCTTGAAGTACAATCTGTCCATTTAAATTAATTATTTTATATGAAGTTGAAGTGTTATTTGGCTGTTGTACAAATAATGTTTGAGATACCGGATTTGGATATAAAATATATTGATTCGTTTCCGATTCATAATCTTCTACAGAAAGATTAGCCGTCGTTACGGAAATAGGATCGCTTGAATCTGAAATGTTTTTAGCATAATCTTTAGCTTTTACAGTAAAAGAATAAGTCGTATTTGTATTTAATCCAGTAACGTTGTACGTATTTAAAATTGTAGATCCAATTAAAGTGTTTCCTTGGTAAATATCATAACCTGTAACTGCTATGTTGTCTGTTGATTCATTCCATGATAAAATTGCTGATGTTTTAGTAATGTTTGATACGGTTAAATTCGTTGGTATGCTTGGGGCTTCAGATTCTATAATTGGTTTCTTGATGTCAACTGTAAAATCTCTAACCTCTCCGTAAGTAAATTGTTCACATGATGCTGGAATTCCATTTTCCTTCATTGCAATTCTCAGTCCAGTTTTTCCTGTAATTGCTGTTGAAGGGATCATGAATGTTGCAATTGCTGTAAAATCTAAAGATGAAGGGTTTTTGTATAAATTGCTCCAAACTAACTCTCCTGCATCATCAAAATCTTTATCTCCATTAAAATCAATCCAAACAGCTAGACCGTTTGACATGTTTTTAGGGGAATTATTTGGATACCTGTCTATAGCCATGATAATGGTACTTTCTTGCCCAGGAGTAAACGATGTAATATAGGATGAATCATCTGTGTATCCATTAGCAGGTGCACTGCGAACTAATGAACCTAAATCAAAAGAAATGATTTGATCTCTCTTTGTTTTTGATATTTCTGGTTTGCAATAACCTGGTAGAGAAGCGGTTTTAGTAAGTATTTTCTCGGTTGAAGATTGGTAAGAATCTTCCACATTGGTATATACTATAAAGTTATACTCTGTATTGGCATCTAAGTCCGTAACTATGAAAGTAGTTTCTCCATTATTTACTTTTCCAATTAAGATGGAATTCTTATAAATGTAATAAGAGCTAACTGGGGGATCAGTTTTTGAAGCTGTCCAAGTTAATTTTACTGATGAGGTTGTAATCTCGGTAGCAGTAAGATCAGTTGGAGGTAAAGGAGCTGGATTAGCTTGTGCGGCTTTAATAGAAATTTTGTTGGACGAGCCAGAGTCATTACCCATTTCGTCAATTGCTACTACATTAACATCATCATAGTAGGAGTTTGAGAACAAAATAGTAATAAAGGGATTTTTTGTTTTTCCTAGTAGGGTATTATTGTTGCGATAATATGATCCATAAATGTAATAAGTTAGATCAAGCCCTGAAGTGTTTTGTGAAGGAGTCCACGCGAGATCGGCTTTTGTTGAAGTAACCTTTAAGGCCTGTAAATTTGTTGGTCTATCTGGTCGCGGAGCTCTTATAGTTTTTACTAATAAAGGATTACTTGCTGCAGATAATGTTCCGTCTGCTTTTTTTGCTTTTACTGTAAAGACATAACCTGTTACTTGTTTTAAGCCAGTTACAGAAAAGCTGTTTGTTTCAGAACTTCCAATTAAAGTAGATTCCTGATAAATTTCGTAACCAATAAGATTTGGTGTATTTGCGGGAGGTGACCAAGATAAATTTGTTGTTGTCCAAGTCGTTTTTGATGCTGTAAGATTCAATGGAGCAGTTGATGCATTGCTATCTTTAGTAGAATTCACTATGTTAACAGTATAATCTTCTGTTCTGCCATAATTGTATGTTCCGGTATAATCTCCACAAGGAGAAGGAATACCAACAGCGTCACCTTGACTTGTTATTCTTATTCTTGTAGCGCCGATAATTGCAGTTTCAGGAACTGTAAATGTACCAATGACAGGAGTAAGATTTGTTACTTCATTATTCCAAACGCGTTCTCCAGAATCATAAAAATCTAAATCTCCATTATAATCAATCCAAACAGCATATCGTTGGCCAAATTGTGTTTGGCCAGTTAAATATTCGCTTCCACTGACAGTAATGGCGTATGTTTCCCCTTTTTTTAGTTCTGTACTTAATTGTGTTGGATTTTGTTTACTATCAATTGTTCCTAACTGTACTCTTGATAGAGTAATGCCTAAAACAGTGCTAAATCCTTTTGACACGCAATAATCAGGAGGTGTTGGAATAGTAGTGACAGTGAAAATCTCACTTTCAGCAGAGAAATTTGAGTTAGCATCTTTTGCTTTTATTGTAAAGGAATAAGCATTATTGGGAATTAAATTAGATGCAATGAAACTTGTAGAGGTTGTTGTTCCTAATAAAACACCATAACGATAAACTTGATATCCTGTAACACTATTGTTGTCTATTGATGGATTCCATGATAATTTAATAGAAGTTGAAGTAATTTCGTCAGCAGAAATCCCCGTAGGCACAGTTGGAGGTTTTCCATCTAAAGTTTCGACGATTAAGGCAATGCTTTTTTCTGAATAATTTCCGTCAGCATCTCTTGCTCTTACAGAAAATGCGTATGTATTATCGGAAACAAGTCCAGTTACTGTAAATCTTGTATTTGTTGAGGTTCCTACTAGTAAATTTCCTCCTTGAAAAATATCGTAAGCTACTACACGTTCATTATCAGTTGATCCTGTCCAAGATAAACTTACGCTTGTACGAGTAACCTGCGTAGAAGTTAATGCTGTTGGACGAGTTGGTGGTGTTATATCTAGTGTTTTAGTTCCGATTCCAGTTTCAGCTGAAACATTTCCAGCAGCATCTTTCGCTACTACCTTAAAACTATACCAAGTATTTGAGGCTAATCCTTTAATAGTGAAACTTGTTGATTTAGAATTACCTGCAAAGAAACTTCCTGCGTAGATATCATAAGAAGTAACACCTACATTATCTGTAGATGCTTTCCAAGATAATGTTAGACTAGTGCCAGTATTTTCAGTCACTTTCAATTCAGTAGGTGCAGTAGGAGCTTCTTTGTCTGTTGCCTGAAAAAACAAAAAAAAGTCTTTTTTAGCATTGCTTTCTAATGAAAAAAGATGAGACTTCATTTTTTCTTTAGAAAATAAAGGTGAAAATATTAAAATTGTTACTACCGTAAATAATTTGTAATTAAGTAAAGTTCCTTTCATAGGCGGGGCTTCTAAATAATTTTTTTATTAAAAGATGTCATGATTTTAAAATACTTAAAAAAGAAAGTATTTTCCGATGTAAAGCTATTGGATTTTTATTTATAAAAAAAGTAATTAATACTATTTTAAAAATTATAAAAAGAGTTTCGTTAACCAAAAAACAAACAAAAAACCCAACAACTTTCGTCATTGGGTTCTATCTTAATAGTTAGTACCAAATTCTTAATACTAAACTTTAGTCATTCAATTTCAAAACAGCCATAAATGCTTCTTGCGGAATCTCAACGTTTCCTACTTGACGCATACGTTTTTTACCTTTTTTCTGTTTTTCCAGCAATTTACGCTTACGCGAAATATCTCCACCGTAACATTTTGCGGTAACGTCTTTACGAAGTGCTTTAATGGTTTCACGAGCGATAATTTTTGCTCCAATTGCAGCTTGAATCGGAATGTCAAATTGTTGTCTTGGAATCAATTCGCGTAATTTCTCGGTCATTTTTTTACCGATATTGTAAGCGTTGTCTTCGTGAATTAATGCAGAAAGCGCATCAACAGTTTGTGCATTTAAAAGAACGTCAAGTTTAACTAATTTTGAAGTTCTCATTCCGATTGGAGAGTAATCAAAAGAAGCATAACCTTTAGAAACTGTTTTTAAACGATCATAAAAATCGAATACAATTTCCGCCAAAGGCATGTCGAAGTTCAATTCAACACGTTCTGTTGTTAAATATGTTTGATTAGTAATTTGTCCACGTTTTTCAATACACAAACTCATTACGTTTCCTACGAAATCAGCTTTTGTAATAATTGTTGCTTTAATGAAAGGTTCTTCAACTCTATCTAAACGAGAAGGTTCAGGCAAATCAGAAGGATTGTTTACCACAAATGCAGTTTCAGGATCTTTTTTGGTGTAAGCCAAATACGAAACGTTAGGAACTGTAGTAATTACAGTCATATCGAACTCACGCTCTAAACGTTCCTGAATAATTTCCATGTGAAGCATTCCTAAGAACCCGCAACGGAAACCAAATCCTAACGCCGCAGAACTTTCAGGTGTAAAAACTAACGAAGCATCATTCAATTGCAGTTTTTCCATAGAAGAACGCAAATCTTCATAATCTTCAGTGTCAACTGGATAAATTCCGGCAAATACCATTGGTTTTACATCTTCAAAACCAGTAATCATATTGGTTGTCGGTGTTTTTGCATCAGTTAGCGTATCTCCAACTTTTACTTCTTTCGCTTCTTTAATACCCGAAATCAAATAACCAACGTCTCCGCTAGAAATTACATTTTTAGGAACTTGATTTAATTTTAAAGTTCCAATTTCGTCAGCAAAATATTCATTGCCAGTAGCCATGAATTTAATTTTTTGACCTTTTTTGATTTCACCATTTACAACTCTAAAAATTACTTCAATTCCACGAAACGGATTGTAAACCGAGTCAAAAATCAAAGCTTGTAATGGTTCTTCTGGGTTTCCTTTTGGAGCAGGAATTTTTTCGATAATGGCAGCTAAAATATTTTCAACACCAAAACCAGTTTTTCCAGAAGCATGAATAATATCTTCTAATTTACATCCTAATAAATCGATAATATCGTCGCTAACTTCTTCTGGATTTGCACTTGGTAAATCGACTTTATTTAAAACTGGAATAATTTCCAAGTCGTTTTCAAGAGCTAAATATAAGTTTGAAATTGTTTGTGCCTGAATACTTTGAGCAGCATCAACAATCAATAAAGCACCTTCGCAGGCAGCAATTGATCTTGAAACTTCATACGAAAAATCTACGTGACCAGGAGTATCAATTAAATTCAGAATGTATTCTTCACCTTTATAAGTGTATTCCATCTGAATGGCATGACTTTTAATGGTAATTCCACGCTCACGCTCCAGATCCATGTTGTCAAGCAATTGTGCTTTTTCTTCACGAGCTGTAACAGTTTGTGTTGCTCCTAATAATCTGTCCGCCAATGTACTTTTACCGTGGTCAATGTGTGCAATAATGCAAAAGTTACGTATCTTCTTCATTTTAATATATCAGTTCTCTAAACGAGTTTTAGTATTTTTTTGGGTATAAATAATGCCAAAGCAATTGCTTTAAAGCGTGTTATTAAGGCGCAAAGATAGCGCAAAGTTTTGGATTCTGGAATCTTGATGTTCGATAGTTGAGAGGAAAGAATTAAAATCGGGATTAAAATTCAAAATTGAATCCTTTTTCTGTTAATTTTTTGTAGATATCAGCATCAAATTTGTAAAGTTTGGCCGCTCTGTGCGAAACGTCTTTTTGTTTTTCGTCTAATGCTTGAAGCAATTTCATATGAAGCACTTTTCTTCTAAAGTTAGATTTGTCCAATTCGATTCCTAAGATTTCTTCATACAAATGCATTAATTGCAATAAAGTAAATTTTTCAGGCAATAAATTAAAACCAATTGGCGCTTGACGAACACGGTTTCTCAATTGCAATAAACTGAAATCTAGAATTTCGTTATGATCAAAAATCAAATCTGGAATTTCGTTTATTTTATACCATTTTGCTTCAATGACTTTTAAACTCGCCTTGATATTATAATCTTCGCGATTCACCAAAGTATAATAACCAATAGTTACAACTCGTCTTTCTAAAACACGTTTTGGATTTGTAAATGCTTTTAACTGCTCTAAATAAATATCTTCAAGACCCGTAAGTTCCTGCAGAATTCGCTGTGCGGCATCATCGGCACTTTCATGCAATTGAAGCCATCCGCCAAGAAGTCCCCATTTACCTTTACTTTCGCCTTGAGCGTGCTGAACCAAAAGAACTTCGAGACTTTCTTTATTAAATCCGAAGAAAACACAGTCAATCGTGATTCCGTCTACGGCAGGTTTGTTATGTTGAGTAGTTGTTTCTGTCAATTTATGGTGTTGTTTCGAAGTGCAAAAAATAGTGTTTTAAATTCATTTTAAATGAAAAATCAAAATTCAAAATTGAATCCTTTTTCGGTTAATTTCGTGTAAATTTCTGGATCAAATTTGTACAATTGAGCGGCTCTATGCGAAACATCTTGCTGTTTTTCGTCTAAAGCAACCAACAATTTCATGTGAAGAATTTTTCTTCTAAAATTCGGTTTGTCCATTTCGATTCCTAAAATTTCTTCGTACAACTGCATCAATTGTAATAAAGTGAATTTTTCTGGCAATAAGTTAAAACCAATTGGTGTCTGACGAACTTTGCTTCTAAGATGTTTTATACTGTAATCTAAAATTTCGTTATGATCATAAATCAAATTCGGAATTTCGTTGATTTTATACCACTTTGCATCAGAAGCCGTAAAACCAGCTTTAATATTATAATCTTCTCTTTTTACTAAAGCATAATATCCAATTGTAATAACGCGTCGAAGCGGAAAACGATCAGGATCTCCAAATGCTTTTAGCTGTTCCAGATAAATATTGTCAAGACCAGTAAGTTCATTCAACAAGCGATGTGCAGCAGCATCTGTACTTTCTTTCTTGTAAATCCATCCTCCCGGAAGACCCCATTTTCCTTTGCTGATACCTTCTCCGTGCTGCACTAAAAGTACCTCAAGACTGCCCTGATCAAAACCAAAAATGACGCAATCAATCGTGATCGCATTCATGGCGCTGTGCTCGTTTTTTGGTACGGGTTTGTCATCTACATTTTCAATCATACTCGAGATAAATTTTGACAAATTAAATAAATAAAATGATTAGGAGCCTTCTTAAAAGCCTTATATTTTTTTTAACAAAACAAGATTTTGATAATCAGTCGTTTAAAAAACGTTTAAAAATTCTCTTTTTTAAAAAGGATTCTTAAACGGTTGATTGTCAATTTCATAAAACGCTGATTTTTCTCTACTTTTTATTTCAAATCTAATTCAAATTTTACAGCATTCACAAAAATGAAATAGGATTTATTAGAATAGAAAAAAATTAACCCTAATATTTTGTTAATATAGAAAATTTGTTTTACACTTGTAGTCAAATTCACCATAAGATAAATTCAAATTGACTATAAGTAAAAAAGGCAAAGCTACAACTTAACTTAAACTTACCACAATTGTTTTTTTAGAAATTGATTTTTAATCGGTTTGATGCTAAAAATAGCTGCTAATAGTCTGCAAGTACTAAATGTTGGAAATGAGATTCAGGCCCTCATTTTTGGCATGACCTGCTTGGGAAGTTTTCCAGATTTCTCTTAGGGTAGAAATTACTAACTATAACTTAAACTTAATCAATTCTTATTATGAAAAGCAAAAATTGTATTAAAACAAAAAAGCTTCCATATTTTATGGCGGTGCTGCTTAGCGTATTTATGATGCAGTTTGGATTTGCACAAGAATCTAAACCTGTAAGTGGAACAATCACTTCTGCCGAAGACGGATTTGGAGTTCCGGGAGCAACTGTACAAGTACAGGGAACAAAATCGAGTACTGTTACCGATTTTGATGGAAAATATAAAGTGGAAGCCAAAACAGGCGATGTTTTAGTTATCACTTTCGTGGGATTTAAAACACAGAATATTACGGTTGGAACTCAAAAAACAGTAAACATAGTTTTGAGTCCAGAAACCGCCGAACTTAAAGAAATTGTAGTGATTGGTTACGGTACTCAAAAGAAGAAAGTAAATACTGCGGCAACTTCGTTGATATCAGGAAAAGATATTCAGCAAGTAGCGAGTTTAGATGTTGTAAATGCTTTACAAGGTCAGGCTTCAGGAGTTTCTGTAACTTCTTCTTCTGGTCAGCCAGGTGCGAATATGGTGGTAAATATTCGTGGTGCAGGTACAGCTGGAAACAGTGATCCGCTTTATGTTGTAGATGGTGTTGTGGTAGATAACGGAATCGGATATTTGGATCCGTCTGTTATTGAAAGGGTTGACGTTCTTAAAGATGCTTCTGCGGCTTCTATTTACGGAGCAAGAGCTGCAAATGGAGTTATCTTGGTTACAACTAAAAAAGGAAAAGACGGAAAAATGAATGTGTCTTTGAGTTCTTACACAGGTTTTCAGCAAATTGCTAAAAAACTGGATTTGATGAATACACAGGAATATACAACAATTATGAACGAAGCACGTGTAAATTCTGGATATTCTCCATTGTATACAAAAGCTCAAATTGCTGCATTTCCAAACCACGATTGGCAAGATGATTTGTTTAACGAAGGAGCAATGAAACAAAATCACTCTCTTTTGATTACGGGCGGAGACGATAAATCTACTATTGCAACGGGTTTGTCTTACTATGGACAAGAAGGTATGATTGGCGGATCTAATAATCAATCGCAATACGATCGTGTAACTTTTACAGTAAACTCAACTTCAGATGTTATTAAAGGACATTTGAAAATTGGAGAAAACTTTACTTTCTCAAATGTAAAATCTAGCGGTGTTGCCGATGATGGAATTTACAGCAACGCAATTAGAAGTTTCTTAAACGCTGCTCCAATTGATGCAACGTATGATGAAAATGGAGATTTTGCTCATTCTGTTATTTCTCAAGATATAAGTAATCCGGTTGGATCTTTATACTATAACAACTTCAACCAAACTAAAATAAATCGTTATGTGGGTAATATTTTTGCTGAATTGAAATTTGCAAAAGACTTTACTTTCAGAACAAGTTTTGGTGTTGATATGACAGATAGTAATTATCGTTCTTTCAGACCTGTTTATTCTCTTTCTTCAAATGATAATAATACCGTTTCTAGCGTTACTCAAAGTGCAACAAAATCTTTAGGATGGATTTTTGAAAATACACTTCAATACAAATTCAACCTTGCATCGGCTCATAATTTTGATGTATTAGTTGGTACTTCTGCTAAAAAGAATACAGCAGATTATATGGAAGGTCAAGGAAGAAATTTAATTTTTGATGATTTCGCTCACGCTTATTTGGATAACGCAAAAGATCCGACTTCAAATGTTGTAAAAGGAAATCGTAAAGATTATGCGATTCAATCTTACTTCGGACGTTTATTGTATGACTATAATAATAAATATTTATTCTCTGCAACAATTCGTCGCGACGGTTCATCAGAATTTGGTCCAGATAATAAATACGCTATTTTCCCTTCGTTTTCTGCGGGATGGAATTTAGACAAAGAAGCTTTCTTTAAAGAAAATAAAGTCTTAAATAGTTTCAAATTAAGAGCAAGTTGGGGACAAAACGGTAACGATCAATTTGCAAGAAGATTTGCTTATATGTCGACTGTAAATTCAACAGATAAAACCTATCATTTTGGTACGGGAGACGAAACATTATTAGTAGGTTCAAGTCCAGATCAATTATCAAATCGTAACTTAAAATGGGAAACTTCTGAGCAGTTAGATTTAGGTTTTGATGCTACTTTGTTTACCAACTTTACGTTGACTTTTGATTATTATGATAAGAAAACTAAAGATTGGTTGGTTCTTGCTTCAATTCCAACTTATGCTGGAGCAACTGCGCCTTACATTAATGGTGGAGATGTTAGCAACAAAGGTTTTGAAATCGGATTAGCGTATCGTACTCGTATTGGAAAAGATTGGAATTTTGGAATCAATGCAAACCTTTCTCGTAACCAAAACGAAGTGTTGAGAATTGCCAATAACGAAGGAATTATTCACGGAGAAACAAATGTTTTATTCCAAGGTTTAGACGAGATGAACCGTGTTGAGGTTGGAAAACCAATGGGTTATTTCTACGGATTAAAAACAGATGGAATTTTCCAGAATGCGGCTGAAGTTACGGCAGGTGTTCAGCCAAGTGCACAGCCTGGAGACGTTCGTTTCGTAGATTTGAATGGTGACGGAAAAATCGATGCAAACGATAAAACACAAGTAGGTAATCCGAATCCAGATGTTACTTATGGTGTAAATTTAGATTTATCGTATAAAGCTTTTGATATTTCTATAAATACTTACGGTACTGCTGGAGGACAAAACGTTTTTGGAGTTCACGATTACACTCGTGCTTACACAAACAATACAACAGAAGTGTTGAACAGATGGACAACTGAAGGAACTTCAAACAGAATTCCAAGAGTAACTTACGGAACAGATGCAAACGGGAATTACACTAAATTCTCAGATTTATATGTTCAGGATTCAGATTTCTTCAGAATTAAAAATGCAACAATCGGATGTGATTTGACAAAGCTAACAGACAAGTTAAAATTCTTCTCTAAGTTCAGATTATACGTTGCAGGAAATAACATTTACACATTCACAAAGTACAAAGGAATGGATCCAGAAATTGGTTTCGGAAACGTAAATCAATCTTGGGCTAAAGGAATTGATGTTGGATATTATCCGCAGCCAAGAACCTACATGATGGGTCTAAATGTTAACTTTTAAATTTTGAAAACCATGAAAAAATATATAAAATTATTTGCACTCTCAAGCTTACTTGTTTTAGGTGCGTGTTCGCAGGATTTTTTAGAAAACGAACCATATACAGATAAAGTAACAGACAATTTTTATAAAACTCCTTCTGATGCTTTTGAAGGTCTTGTAGCAGTTTACGATGTTTTGCAACGCGAGGCATACGGCGGACCGTTATTAATTAGTGAACAAGCTTCTGATGATTGTTTTGGAGGTTACGGAATTTCTGATGCGCAGACTGACATCGAATGGGATCGTTTTTTATACGTTACCGATAAAGACATGAATAAAGATGTTTGGTCTAATGCTTATTTAGGAATCTACAGAGCAAATGTCTTATTAGAAAATATAGATAAAGTAAATTGGGGAACTCAAACTGCTTTGAAAACACGCTACGAAGCTGAAGCACGTTTTTTAAGAGCGCACTTTCATTTTACTGCAGCGAAAATGTTCGGAGATATTATTCCGTTAGATCATACTGTAACTACAAGCGAATTTGAATTGCCAAGACAAGCGCCAGAAGTTACGTATGCATTAATTGCAAACGATTTAAAATTTGCTATTGAAAATTTAGGTCCAGAAAACTATTCTCAAGCTGGAAATGCAAATTACGGACGTATTACAAAATGGGCTGCAGAAGCATATTTGGCTAGAACATTTTTGTTTTATACTGGAGTTTACAACAAAACAGATTTGGCAGGTGTAATTACAAAAACACAAGCTACAACTTATATCAATGATGCAGTAAGCAACAGCGGACATGCTTTAGTTGCTGATTTCGCAAATCTTTGGCTAGCTGCTTCTTTTGAAAATTTTGTTGGAGAAGATAATACAGAAATGGTTTGGGCGGTTCGTTTTAATGGTTCAGGAAAAGGAAATTGGGATCTTCATGAAGGAAACCGTTTTCAGGTAAATATTGCGCCGCGTGGAGGTTCAATCGGAAAATATGCAACTGGATGGGGAGGAGCAACTGTGAATCCGAAATTAGTCAATCAATACGAAGCTGGAGATACTAGAAAAGCAGCTTCATTTATTGATTATGCAGGCGAAAGTTTAAATTTTGATGCACAAGCGAGAGAACAACGTCAGTACACAGGATATTCTTGGAAAAAATATTGCCCAATTACAAATGCAGCAGGAACCGCAGTTGTAGAAGCAAACGGAGGAAATTTCCAAATTGATAACTATCAAGATTATGCAATTATCCGTTTTTCAGATGTTTTATTAATGGGAGCAGAGTTAAACTTGCAATCTAATGCAGCGTTGGCACAAACCTATTTAGATAGAGTTCGTGATCGTGCATTCAAAAATACAACGCATAGAATTGCTGCAACTCAGGCAAATATTATGAAAGAGCGTCAGTTAGAATTGGCTTTAGAAGGATTACGTTATTTCGATTTAATCAGACAAGGAACTGCAGTTGCAAAAACAGCAATTGACAATGTAAATACAGATTCTCAATTTAATGTGACTTTCAGAACAGAAACACAAGGCTGGTTTCCGTTACCGCAGTCACAAATTATCCTTTCAAATGGTTCTATAACTCAAAATCCAGGTTGGAATTAATTTAAAACAAAATGATTATGAAACGTATACTATATATTTTAATGGCAGTGCTTACTGTAAGCTCGCTATTATTTTCATGTGAAGCAGTTGAAGATCGTGAAAGTCTTCCAGCCGTAACTTTGACGCCAGAAACACTTAAATATTCTGTAACTCAAGATGCAACAAACAAAAATGTTGTGATTCTTAAAAGTGATGATCCAAGCGTAGTTTCATATTGGAAATATGTGGATGCCGCAGGAAATGAATTAGGACATTCAAACAAAAGCAACGATCAAGTTACTTTGCCTTTCGCAGGAAAATATACTATTTATTACACAGCGTACACAAGAGGTGGTTCTGTTGAAGCAGTTCCGGTTGTTGTGAATATTGCACAAAATGATGATACTTATTTTAGAGATCCAAAATGGCAAATGCTGACAAATGGTGTTGCAGGAAAAACTTGGGTATTAGATTTTGTTGATCCTGTGGGATGGGCTGGTCTAGATTATCCTGCTGCTTCTGGCGACAACTGGAGCTGGTTGCCAGATTATGCAAGCAATTCATGGGTAATGCCAAATAAAAATTGGGGTGAAATGTATTTCGATTTAAATGGAAATTACAATACATCTGTAACTCAAACGGCGATTGCAAACAACAATCAGACAACAAAAAAAGGAACATACACATTTGATATTGCAAATAATAAAGTGATTTTTAATGGAGGTGTACAAATGCTTTACGGCGGAGATTATTACGGCGATTGCAGCAATTGGTACAGCGTTAAATTGGTTCAGTTAAGTGCAACCTCTTTACGATTAGCAGTTGTACGTGATCAGAGTAGAACTGGCGAAGGCGTTTGTTTAATTGTTTTCCATTATAAACCAAAACCTTAGGTTAGTTAGTTTTGAAGTCTCAGTCCTAAAAACATTTTGTAATGTTCTTTAAGACTGAGACTTAAATTATTTTATTAAGAAATAAACGATATCGATTTTTATTTCTATCTTCAAATTCCAAAAACAAAAAAAACACCTATGCAAATTAAAAAAAACATAAAAAGTATAAGTTTATGGGCTGTCGCAGCGGGAGTTCTATTTTTGAATTCTTGTGCAAAAAAAGAAGATGCATTTATAAACCGAAAAGTTTCTTTTAATGCAGATTGGAGTTTTCATCTTAATGACAGTATTGTTGATAAAGATACTATCGGAACTGCAACAAAATGGAGAACTCTAGATGTTCCTCACGATTGGAGCATCGAAGGAAAATTTGATGAAAAAAGTCCGGCCGGTTATGGCGGAGGTTCTCTTAACGGAGGTTTAGGCTGGTACAAAAAAACATTTAAAGTCGCTGCAGCAGATAGCGCAAAAGTAACTTCAATAACTTTTGATGGCGTTTACAGAAACAGCGAAGTCTGGATAAACGGGCATTATTTAGGAAAACGTCCAAACGGATATATTGGTTTTCAATACAATATGTCGCCATATTTAAATTACGGAGACAAAAACAACGAAATAATTGTTAAGGTTGACAATTCAAAACAACCAAATTCACGCTGGTATTCGGGTTCAGGAATTTTTAGAAATGTCTGGATTGAAACTACAGATAAATTGCACGTTGCACAATGGGGAACTTATATTACAACTCCAAAAGTTTCTGCTGAAAAAGCTTCTGTTCAATTTGAAACTACAATTCAGAATCAGGATAAAGCTTCAAAAACAGCAATTGTCACAACAACTATTTTTAAAGAAGACACTGAAGTAACATCGATTACTCAGAATATAACAATTGGTGCGAATGCCAATCAAACTATAAAGCAATCGACAGAAGTTGAAAATCCAGTTTTATGGTCGGTTGAAAAACCAGAATTGTACACGGCAGTTACAGAAATTTCGCTTGACGATAAAATAATTGATCAATACAAAACCACTTTCGGAATCAGAGATTTTAAATTTAATTTGAACAAAGGTTTTATTTTGAATGGAAAACAAGTCAAAATAAAAGGAGTTTGTATGCATCACGATTTGGGTCCATTAGGTTCTGCAATCAACACGCGCGCCATCGAACGTCAGTTAGAGATTTTGAAAGAAATGGGCGTAAACGGAATCCGAACTTCTCATAATCCGCCTGTTCCTGAACTTTTGGATCTTTGCGACAAAATGGGTTTCATTGTCATGGATGAAGCTTTCGACATGTGGAAACAAAACAAAACCAAATACGATTATGCAAATGATTGGGACAAATGGCACAAAAAAGATTTAGTTGATCAATTGCTCCGCGACCGTAATCACGCCAGTATTTTTGTTTGGAGCATAGGAAACGAAATTCCGGAACAATGGAGCGAAAATGGTGTTGAGGTTGCAAAAGAATTAGCGGCGATTACACGTCAGTATGATAAAACGCGTCCGTTGACTGCAGCCATGAATCCGCCCGTAAATATGAATATTGATGCTGTGACTTTACAATTTGAAAAAAAGAATGTTCAGTTTAATGCCATTGCAAAATCTGGTATTTTAGATTTAATAGGATATAATTATGCGCATCAAACGTATGAATATCATCAAAAAAACTTTCCGAATACGCCATTTATTGCAACCGAAACGACTTCAGGTTTACAAACAAGAGGATATTACGATGCCATTTCAGACACCATTAAAAAATGGCCAGTAAGATGGGATATTAAATTTGATCAAGGTAATTCTGGAAATACCGTTTCAGCTTACGATCAAGTGCAAACGCCTTGGGGTTCCACTCACGAAGCGACTTGGAAAGTCATTAAAAAACACGATTTCCTTTCTGGAATGTACATTTGGACAGGTTTTGATTATATCGGAGAACCAACTCCTTACGAATGGCCATCGGTAAGTTCGTATTTTGGAATTGTAGATTTAGCCGGTTTCCCGAAAGACGTGTATTATATGTACCAAAGTGAATGGACAGATAAAACGGTGCTACATATTTTTCCGCATTGGAATTGGAAAGCAGGACAAACTGTCGATGTTTGGGCCTATTATAATAAAGCGGATGAAGTGGAACTTTTCCTTAACGGAAAATCAGTTGGAAAAAGAAGCAAAAAAGGAGATGATTTACACGTCATGTGGAGAATTCCTTTTGAAGCTGGAACTTTAAAAGCAGTTTCTCGTAAAAACGGAAAAGTAGTTTTAGAAAAAGAAATTAAAACTGCTGGAAATCCATCTCAATTAAAACTGACTGCGGACAGAAGCACTATCAAAGCAGACAAAAACGATTTGTCATTTATCACCGTTGATATTTTAGATGCTAATGGAACGATAGCTCCAAACGCGAATAACGAAATTAATTTCTCTTTAAAAGGAAACGGAAAAATCGTAGGCGTTTGCAGCGGAGATCCAGTTAGCCACGAATCGTACAAAGGAAATAAACATACGGCTTTGGCTGGAAAATGTTTAGTAATTGTACAATCTGGAGATAAATCTGGAAGATTGGAATTAACTGCTAAAGCGAATGGCTTAAAACAAGCTACAATTGTAATTACAACAGAATAAATTTTTGAAATTTTAAATATAGCCACAGATTAAAAGGATTAAAAAGATTTAAATCTGCGAGAAAAAAGAAAAAAATCCTTTCGAATCCTTTTAATCTGTGGTAAAAAAATAAAAAGTAACCAATGAAAAACTCAAAACTAACCACATTGCTTTCTGCGTTTATGTTTGGATTTTTAGCAGTTCCAAATGCTAACGCTCAAATCCAAAATGCAGATGTATTAAATGCCCCGATTGATATCAGTAAAGATTTTCAGAACTATCTGAACACTTTTTATTTCGCAGACGAACTGGCTTCTTTTGATCCTGCAACAGGAAAAGGAACTATCAAATATTTGAGATACAATTATAAAACACGTCAGGCTTTCAACAACATGATGATGAAACCAGATGTGGAAAAAGCAAACGAGTTCCCAACAACAGAATATGCGGAATCGCCTGTTTTGCCATTCGAAATTCAATTTGTTTCAGATAGAACAATCAGAATTAAAACAACTTCCGGACCACAATTTCATCCGCAAGCAACTTCTTTAATGTTAGTTGACGGCGTTGCGCCGAATCATCCAGAATTATGGAAATATGCTAAAATCGAAGGCGGTCACAGTTACACTAGTAAACACGGAAGAGTTGAAATCTTGACAAAACCTTGGCACGTAAAAATCTACGATGAAAAAGGAAAATTATTGACAAGCACTCTTCACGATACAGACTTTAAAAACACATACACGCCGACACTTCCGTTTTCTTACGTTCGCAGAAACAGCGATTATTCAAGAAGTATGGGCGCGGCTTTCAGCTTAGAACCAGACGAAAAAATATTTGGTTGCGGTGAATCGTTCACACAATTCAATAAACGTGGTTCAAAAGTAGTTTTATGGACGGATGATGCCAACGGAATCCAAAATGAAACAATGTACAAACCGATTCCGTTTTATATGAGCAGTCGCGGTTACGGAGTTTTCATGCATCATTCAACACCAATTACAGTTGACTTCGGAAAATATTTTTCAAGTGCCAACGAAATGTACATTGGAGATGACGAAGCCGATTTGTTTTTCTTTATCGGAGAACCAAAAGACATTTTAGATCAATACACCAATTTGACTGGAAAAGCGGCAATGCCACCACTTTGGTCTTTCGGTTTCTGGATGAGTAGAATCACTTATTTCTCTGAAAAAGAAGGACGTGACGTTGCCAGAGATTTACGTAAATACAAAATCCCAACCGATGTTATTCACTTTGATACAGGCTGGTTTGATGTAGATTGGAGAAATAATTATGAGTTTGCAAAATCTCGTTTCCCAGACGCGACAAAAATGATGTCTGATTTAAAGAAAGACGGTTTTCAAGTTTGTCTTTGGCAATTACCATATTTCACGCCAAAGAACACTTTATTCCCTGAAATCATGGATAAAAACTTAGCGGTAAGAGACAGAAAAGGAAATCTTCCATATGAAGATGCTGTTTTAGATTTCTCAAACCCAGAAACGGTAACTTGGTACCAAGGAAAATTGAAAAAGTTATTTGATGAAGGCGTTGCGGTTTTCAAAGTAGATTTTGGAGAAGCTGCTCCGCCAGACGGAATTTACCATTCTGGAAGAACAGGTTTCTACGAACACAATTTATATCCGTTAAGATACAATAAAGCAGTTGCAGAAATTACTCAAAAAGAAAAAGGATATACTTTAATCTGGGCAAGAAGTACTTGGGCAGGTTCACAGCGTTACCCTTTACATTGGGGAGGAGATTCAGAAACAACAAACGGAGCAATGTCTGCAGAATTACGTGGCGGACTTTCATTAGGTCTTAGCGGATTCAGTTTCTGGAGCCACGATGTTGGAGGATTTGCTACAAAATCTCCTGAGAATTTATACAGAAGATGGGCGCCATTCGGAATGTTTACTTCGCACGTAAGAAGCCACGGAGAGCCTCCGCGCGAGCCTTGGTTGTATAGCAAAGACTTCTTGGAAGGTTTTAGAAAAGCCGATAATATGCGTTACGAATTAATGCCATATATCTACGCTCAAGCGAAAGAAAGTTCTCAAAAAGGTTTGCCAATGATGCGTGCATTATTTGTAGAATATCCAAATGATCCAGGCGCTTGGTTAGTTGATAATGAATATTTATTCGGGTCAAGTATTTTGGTTGCACCGCTTTTTGAAGAAGTTGAAGAAAGAGACGTTTATCTTCCAGAAGGAACTTGGATTGATTATCAAACTAAAAAAGTATACCAATCGGGTTGGCATAAAATTAAAGCCGGAGAAGTGCCAATCGTAGTTTTAGTAAAAGATGGAACTGCAATTCCACACATCGGTTTGGCGCAGTCTACAAAAGATATGGACTGGAGCAAATTGACATTGAAAGTGTATGCAAGCGATAAAACCACTTCGGCAACAGCCAAAGTATTTTTACCAGAAGGAGATGCTGTACAAGAAATAAAAGTGAACAAAAGCGGAAACAATTTTGAAGTAGCAGCAAATCCATTAAATGGAAAAACCACTTTTAAAACGGAGTGGGCAAAATAAAAAAGTTAGCCACGAATTGCACGAATTTCCACGAATTGAATTGGTGTTAATTTGTGTAATTCGTGGCGAAAAATAAAATATTTAAACACATAGAAACATAGATTTTTTTGTTTTGGATAAAAGAAAAAATGGAAAGAAACTAGTTTATCACACATAGAAACTATGTTTGTTTAAACAAGTGAAACGCCTTTTTTAAGTTTCCAATAAGCTATGATTCTATGGGTTTAAAAATATAGCCAGCATTTAGGCAAAAAATATAATTCCAAAAAACATGAAAAACTATCTAATTCTCCCAGCCGTATTGTTTTCAATAACAATAGGCTACAGTCAAAAAACTGAGAACGCTTACGAATTGGCATCGCCAAACGGAAAGAATAAAATCAAATTTGAGCTGGTAAAAAATGCTCCAAAATATGCAGTTTCTCACGGAAAAACCGAAGTGATTTCTCCGTCAGATATGGGATTTGTATTGAAAGGAAATGAAGATTTAAGTTCGAACTTTGAAATAAAAGGCGCAAAAACTTCAACTTTTGATGAAACTTGGGAACAAGTTTGGGGAGAAAAGAAAAACATCAGAAATCACTACAATCAATTAGTAGTAGATTTAGAGCAAAAAACAGGAAACAAAAGAAAATTACAAATTCAGTTTCGTGCTTTCGATGACGGAGTAGCTTTTAGATATGTGTATCCAAAACAAAATGTAAAAGACAGTATTTTCATTACAGACGAAAAAACGACTTTCAATTTAAAAGAAGACGGAAAAGCATGGTGGATTCCGGCAAATAGAGAAAATCGTGACGAGTATCTTTTTAAAGATGCGCCAGTAAGTACGTTGGATACTGTTTTAACTCCGTTAACAATCGAAAGCAAAAGCGGATTAGCGTTGAGTTTCCACGAAGCAAATCTGGTTGATTTTGCCAGTATGACTTTGGTAAACACAAAAGGTACAGAATTAAAATCTGATTTGGTGCCGTGGCCTGATGGCGTTAAAGTTCGTGTAAAAGATACTTTCACTTCTTCTTGGAGAACACTTCAAATTGGGGAAAATCCAGGAGAATTAATCACTTCTTATCTGGTTTTAAATCTTAACGAACCAAATAAATTAAAAAATACAAACAGCTATTTCAAACCATATAAATATTTAGGAATTTGGTGGGGAATGCACATTGGGAAATATACTTTCTGGGAAAGTGACAAACAAGGCGCAACAACCAAACATGCCGAAGAATATATTGATTTTACTGCAAAAGAAGGTTTCAACCATTTATTGATCGAAGGCTGGAACAAAGGCTGGACACCTGCATGGTACGAAAACAAAATGCACATGTTTAGTTTTACGCAAAGTGCAGATAACTTCGATTTGGAGAAAGTTGTAGCATATGGAAAGAAAAACAATGTAGAACTTATTGGTTATCATGAAACAGGTTCGAACTTAATTAATTATTTAAAACAAGTTGACGAAGGTTTTGCTTTATACAAAAAACTAGGAATTCATACCGTAAAAATCGGTCACGTAGGTTCTAAATTGAACATGAAACAAATGCATTTCGGACAATTTGGAGTAAATTATTTCAGATACATTTTAGAAAAAGCAGCGCAATACGATTTAGCGGTTTTATACCATGAATCGATAAAAGATACAGGAGAAAGAAGAACTTTCCCAAACATGGTTTCGAGAGAAGCAGCGCGCGGACAAGAATATAACGCTTGGAGTGAAGGAAATCCGCCAAACCATTTAACGATTATTCCGTTTACAAGATTACTTTCTGGTCCAATGGATTTCACACCTGGAATTTTTGATGTTGAGGTAAAACAAGGTTATCCGGGAAAAAGAATTCAAGGAACAGTTGGTCAGCAATTGGCATTATATGTAACTATTTATGCCCCAATTCAAATGTTGGCAGATCTTCCTGAAAATTACGAAGGAAAACCAGCTTTACAATTCTTAAAAGACGTTCCAACAGATTGGGAAGACACTAAAATCTTAGAAGGAAAAATTGGCGAATACATCACAACAGCAAGAAAAGACAGAAACAGCGCTGATTGGTATTTAGGAACTTTAACGAATGAAAAACCAAGAAATGTAGAGGTATCATTATCATTCTTAGATCCAAATGCAACTTACGAAGCACAAATTTATGTGGATGCTGAAGGAACTGATCAAACACATAATCCGGAAGGAGTGGCAATTTCTAAGAAAACCGTAAAAGCTTCAGATAAATTACAATTGAAATTAGGCGGTGCTGGCGGTGGAGCAGTGAGATTCAAAAAAATATAACATTTTATAGATTTCAAACCCGACAGGTTTTAAAAACCTGTCGGGTTTACTTAACGCAACGATTACGCATAATTGTAGAGACGCACCGCAGTACGTCTACGTTCCAATAATCAAATAAATATTTATTATCAAATGAAAAAACTTTCAGCAATACTATTTCTTTCATTATTGTTAAACAACAGCATTTTGTTTGGGCAAACCGCTGAAAATCGAACCATAAAAGTTGATTATAAAAAAGAAGCAGGAAAACTAAACACCATGTTTAAAGAATGCATCGGTGCCGGAAGAGCAAACGAAGGTCTTCGTGCCGACTGGCAGCAGCAATTGGCATTGGTGAAAAAAGAATGCGATTTCAAATACATCCGTTTTCATGGTTTGTTGACCGATGATATGGCCGTTTATCGTGAAGACGAAAAAGGAAATCCAGAATACAATTACCAATACGTAGACGTTCTGTTCGATTTTATTGTAAGTCTGAAAATGAAACCGTTTGTAGAATTAGGTTTTATGCCGAATGCTTTAGCAAGCGGAAAAGAGACTATTTTCTGGTGGAAAGGAAATGTAACGCCTCCAAAAGATTATAAAAAATGGGAAGATTTAGTTCGAAATTTGACCCAGCATTTTAAGGAACGTTACGGAGATGACGAAGTAAAAACTTGGTATTTTGAAGTTTGGAACGAACCGAATTTATCGCCAGGATTTTGGAGCAGTACTCAGGCAGAATATTATAAACTATACGATTATGCCGCTCAAGGTGTAAAAGCGGTAAATCCTGCTTATAGAGTTGGCGGACCAGCAACAGCGGGTTCTGCATGGGTTGCTGAAACAATTGATTTTTGCGCCAAAAATAATCTGCCAATCGATTTTGTTTCAACACATACTTACGGAGTAAAACAAGGTTATTTGGACGAATTCGGAACTTCCGGAACGATTTTAAATCAAGACGAATGGAGTGTGAGCGGAGAAATTATTCATTCAAGAAAATTAATTACAGAGTCGGCTAAACCGAATTTAGAATTGCATTATACAGAGTGGAGTTCATCTTATACACCGGCAGATCCAATTCACGACAGTTATCATTCGGCAGCGTACATTTTACAAAAAATAAAACAAGTTGGCAACGCAGCAAACTCCATGTCATATTGGGTTTTTACCGATATTTTTGAAGAAGCAGGCCCAAGATTTACGCCTTTTCACGGCGGTTTCGGGTTATTGAATACACAGGGAATTAAAAAACCAGCTTATTTCTCTTATTATTTAATGAATAAATTGGGAGAAACAGAACTTCAAAATTCTGATAAGGCTTCTTGGACTTCTAAAAATGCAAAAGGCGATGTACAAGTTTTGTTGTGGGATTTTACGAATACGCATCCAGGCGATAAAGAGTTGAATCAAACCTATTACATTAAAGACCTTCCATCAAAAGAAAAAGGAAAAGTAAAAGTGGAGATTGACGGAATGCAGAAAGGAAAATATCTTTTAGAAATTTACAAAGTAGGTTACAAAGTAAATGACGCTTACGCGGATTATCTAGCGATGAACAAGCCGAGTCAGTTAACACGTGAACAAGTCAATTCGATAAAAGAGAAAAATAATGGCGCGCCGATTTCGACAGAAAAAATTACAATTGACGGAAAAGGAATTTTCAGCAAGGAATTTAAAATCAATGAAAATGATGTTTTTTTTCTTAATTTAATCAAACAATAAAAACCACAAACAATATAATTATTAACTGGATTTGAAGCCTATGCGTGAGGAATTAAAAATCTTCAAACCCAAAAAAATCTAACTATCTATGAAAAACAAAATGATGTTCCTTTCAGCAGCTCTAGTTTTTGCATTGTTTACTTCTTGTAAAAATGATGCGCAGACATTAGCTTCAAATTCGGCACAAACCGAAGAATACGTTGGAAAAGAAATAAGCACAGATCATGATGCAGAAATCGATAAATTGATTTCGCAAATGACTTTAGAAGAAAAAATCGGAATGCTTCACGGAAATAGCATGTTTGCAAACGCAGGCGTAAAACGTTTAGGAATTCCAGAATTAAAAATGGCCGACGGTCCGTTGGGAGTTCGTGAAGAAATCTCAAGAGATAATTGGGCTCCAGCAGGATGGACAAACGATTTTGCGACTTATTATCCAGCAGGTGGCGCTTTGGCTGCAACTTGGAATGCAGAAATGGCGCATACTTTCGGAACCAGTTTAGGAGAAGAATTACGTGCAAGAGACAAAGACATGTTGCTTTCGCCAGCCATCAATATGGTGAGAACGCCGCTTGGAGGAAGAACGTACGAATACATGTCGGAAGATCCGTTTTTGAATAAAAAAATCGCCGTGCCTTTGATCGTTGGTTTACAAGAAAAAGATGTAATGGCTTGCGTGAAACATTACGCAGCAAACAATCAGGAAACGAATCGTGATTTTGTAGATGTACAAATTGACGAGCGTACACTTCGCGAAATTTATCTTCCTGCTTTTGAAGCTTCGGTAAAAGAAGCAAAAGCATACAGTATTATGGGGGCTTACAATAAATTCAGAGGCGAATATTTATGTGAAAACGATTATATGCTAAATAAAATCCTTCGTGACGAATGGGGATTTAAAGGAATTGTAGTTTCAGATTGGGCTGCGGTACATTCTACAGCAAAATCTTTGAAAAGCGGTTTAGATATTGAAATGGGAACACCAAAACCTTTCAACGAATTTTTCTTGGCAGATAAATTAATCGCTGCGGTTAAATCTGGTGAAGTTTCAGAAAAAGAAATTGATTTGCATGTAAAACGTATTTTAAGAGTTTTATTCCAAGTGAAAGCAATGGGCGGAGGCGAGCGCGCAAAAGGAAGCATCGCAACCGAAGCACATTATCAGGACGCTTACAAAATTGCGGCAGAAGCAATCGTATTGTTGAAAAACGAAAATAATGCATTGCCATTAAAATTGGATGGAGTAAAATCAATCGCTGTTATTGGAAACAACGCAACAAAGAAAAACGCTCTTGGCGGATTTGGAGCGGGAGTAAAAACAAAAAGAGAAGTTACGCCTCTTGAAGGTCTTAAAAACAGACTTCCTTCTTCAATAAAAATTAATTATGCTGAAGGATATTTAGAGCGTTACGATAAGAAAAACAGAGGAAACTTAGGAAATATTACGGCTAACGGTCCAGTTACAATTGATGAATTAGATCCGGCAAAAGTTCAGGAAGCGGTTGAAGCAGCTAAAAACTCTGATGTTGCAATTATTTTTGCAGGTTCAAACCGTGATTACGAAACTGAAGCTTCAGATAGAAGAGATTTACACTTGCCTTTCGGACAAGAAGAATTAATCAAAAAAGTATTGGCAGTTAATCCTAAAACTATTGTAGTTATGGTTGCTGGAGCGCCTTTCGATATTAATGAAGTAAGCAAAAAATCTTCTGCTTTAGTTTGGAGCTGGTTTAATGGTTCTGAAGGTGGAAATGCTTTGGCGGATGTGATTTTAGGAAAAGTAAATCCGTCGGGAAAATTGCCTTGGACAATGCCAGTTACTTTAAAAGATTCTCCTGCGCATGCAACAAACAGTTTCCCTGGAGACAAAGCGGTAAATTACGCAGAAGGACTTTTAATTGGATACCGTTGGTTTGATACTAAAAATGTTGCGCCATTATATCCTTTCGGTTACGGATTATCATACACGACTTTCGCGCTTGATAATGCAAAAGCAAATAAAGATTCTTACGCTCAAAATGATGTAATCGAAGTTACGGTTGATGTTAAAAACACAGGAAAAGTAGACGGAAAAGAAGTAGTTCAATTATATACTTCTAAATCTGATTCTAAAATAATTCGTGCAGCACAAGAATTAAAAGGATTCAAAAAAGCAGATGTAAAAGCGGGAAGTTCAGCAAAAGTAACTATCAAAGTTCCAGTAAAAGAATTGGCTTATTATGATGTTGCTTCTAAAAAATGGACAGTTGAGCCAGGAAAATACACAATCAAATTGGGAACTTCTTCAAGAGATATTAAAAAAGAAATTCAGGTAACAGTTAAATAAAACTGTTATTGCTTAAAATAACCAAACTCTCAACGCCAGCCCATAAAAAGCTGGCGTTGATTTTAAAAACTTACACTTAACTTAAACCAAACCAAATGAAAAAAACAATTAAAGATTATATCTTGAGTTTTATATTATGCTTTGCTTTTTTAGGCGTTTTAGCTTGCAGCTCAGATAAATCAGATACAGAAGAAACTCCGATAAGTATAAAAATGCTTTCTGTGAGCGCAAGCAAAGTCGATTTTGAAAGCAAAGAAAATACAATTGAAATAACAATTAATTCTACTGGCGTTAACTGGAGCTTGAGTAATCCGGTAAGTTGGATAAAATTAAGCCAGACTACTGGAACTTCAGGAGGTACAGTAGTAAAAATTACCGCTTCAGAAAATGCTACAACTTCTGCGCGAAATTCTGTATTGACTTTAACTTCAAGCGAAGCTAAATCTGTAGAAATTTCAGTTTCTCAGGCAGCAGGAAGTTTGTATCCAAGTTACAATACCAATCCGATTGCGGCAGATGTCTCAGGAATGGGAAGTTCTGCAGTTGAATTAGCAGCAAAAATTAAATTAGGATGGAATATCGGAAATACGTTGGAAGCAACTGGCGGCGAAACCGCTTGGGGAAATCCAAAAGTGACAAAAGCGCTTATTGATGCCGTAAAAGCAAACGGTTTTAATGCTATTAGAATTCCGTGTTCTTGGAATCAGAATCTGGAAAATGCAGCAACAGCAAAAATCAAAGTTGATTGGTTAAACCGAGTGAAAGAAGTCGTGCAATATTGCGTTGATAATGATATGTACGTTGTAGTAAACATTCACTGGGACGGCGGTTGGCTGGAAAACAATATTACCGAAGCCAAAAAAGTAGAAAACAATGCGAAACAAAAAGCTTTTTGGGAACAAATCGCAACGCATTTAAGAGGTTTCGACGAACATTTACTTTTCGCAAGTGCCAACGAACCAGCGGTTGAAGACGCAACTCAAATGGCAGTTTTAACTTCATATCATCAAACTTTTATAGATGCTGTTCGTTCGACAGGAGGAAAAAATGCAACGCGTGTTTTAGTCGTTCAAGGTCCAACAACAGATATCGAAAAAACAAACAAATTAATGACTACATTGCCAGTAGATAAAGTTACGGGTAGAATGATGGTCGAAGTTCATTATTATTCTCCGTGGAATTTTGCTGGTTTAACCAAAGACGAAACTTGGGGAAAAATGTTCTATTATTGGGGCGCAGGATTTCATTCTACAACCGATACAGAACGAAATGCAATTTGGGGAGAAGAAGCCGATTTAGAAAAAAGTTTCAAATTGATGAAAACACAATTTGTAGATAAAGGAATTCCGGTTTTATTGGGAGAATTTGGAGCAATAAGAAGAACAACTTTAACGGGAGATGCGCTTACTTTGCATTTAAATTCAAGAGCCTATTATTTAAAAACGGTCGTAAAAACAGCAAAAGCAAACGGATTATTACCTTTTTATTGGGACGAAGGAAGCCTAGGAAATAATGGTTTCGGAATAATGAACAGAACCAATAATACCGTCTTCGATACACAAGCTTTAAACGCTTTAATAGACGGATTAAAGTAAAAAAATGAGATTAAACCATATAAGTGATATAAGTAAATTTAAGCACATGTGAAATAAAAACTTAAAATAACTTATATCACTTATATGGTTTCAAAATATTTAAATTAGAAAAAATGAAAAAAAGTGTAATATTTATTTTTCTGTTAATTAGTGTTTTAGCTAATGCTAATGTGAGAATGCCTTTAATATTCTCTGATGGAATGGTACTCCAAAGAGACAAACAAATTCCGATTTGGGGTTTTGCTGACGCCAATGAAAGTGTAGAAATTCATTTCAATAAACAAATCAAGAAAACAACAGCCGATAAAAACGGAAAATGGACGGTAAATTTAAATGCTGAAAAAGCTGGCGGACCTTTCGAATTAATCATTATCGGAAAAAATAAAATTACGATCAAAAATGTTTTGGTTGGAGAAGTTTGGATTTGCAGCGGACAATCGAACATGGAATTTCAGGTTATCAAAACCATGAATTCCGAAAAAGAAATTGCTGATTCTAATTATCCAATGATTCGTCATTTTGGCGTGGCTCAAGATTTAAGTGGAACTCCAAAAGACGATTTAAAACAAGGAAAATGGGAAGTAGCAAATAAAGAAACCGTTGGCAACTTTACAGCAGTCGGATATTATTTCGCTAGAAAATTATATTCAGAATTAAAAATTCCAATCGGAATCATCAATACTTCTTGGGGCGGAACTAATGTTGAAACTTGGACAAGCCGTGAAGCTTTTGAAAAAAGCGACGAATTTAAATCGATGATTGCAAATGTTCCAAATGTAGATATCAATGCAATTTTAGAAGTGTATAAAAAATCAGTTTTTGATAATCTTAAAAAAGTACAAGGTTTTGATGTTTCGATGGAAAACGAAGAGCAATTTAAAAATCTAAACTTTCAGGATAAAAACTGGCCAGAAATAAAAGTGCCTTCACTTTGGGAAAACCAACAAATCGGCAATATCGACGGAATTGTCTGGATGCGAAAAACAATTGTTTTAACAGCCGAACAAGCTAAAAAAGAAGCTGTTTTGCATTTGGCAAAAGTCGACGACGAAGACAAAACGTATGTAAACGGAGTAGAAGTTGGAACCAACAATCTCTGGGACAAACTAAGAGTTTACAAAATTCCAGCAAATGTTTTAAAAGAAGGAACAAACGTAATCGCGGTAAGAATTACAGATTACAGCGGCGGCGGCGGAATCTACGGCGATCCAGAAGATTTAAAAATCGATTTTAAAGATTCAAATCTTCCGCTTGACGGACTTTGGAAATTCAATGTCGTTCAGGTAAAAATTGCCGTTTCACCAAACAGTTATCCGTCATTATTGTACAATGCAATGGTAAATCCGTTAGTTCCTTATGCTATTGAAGGCGTTTTGTGGTATCAGGGTGAAGCCAATGTTTGGAGAGCAAACCAATACAAAAAAGCATTTCCGTTGATGATCAACGATTGGAGAACAAAATTCAAACAAGGAAATTTTCATTTTTACTTTGTTCAATTATCGACTTTCGACGAATTTGGTGGAAACAGCCAAAAAGGAAGTCGTTGGGCAGAACTTCGCGAAGCACAATCTGAAACTTTAAAATTACCAAATACAGGAATGGCCGTTACAACCGATATCGGAAACGCAAAAGACATTCACCCAACCAACAAACAAGATATTGGTTTGCGTTTGGCGGCAACTGCACTGAACAATATTTATGGTAAAAAACAAGTTCACAGCGGACCAACTTACAAATCTCAAGAAATAAAAGGAAATCAAATCATCCTGACTTTCGATAACATCGGCAGCGGATTATCAACGCCAAATAGCGATGAATTAAAAGGTTTCGAAATCGCTGGCTCAGACAAAGTTTTTCATTCCGCGAAAGCGATAATCAAAGACAACAAAATAATTGTTTCGAGCGCAGAAGTTCAAAATCCTGTTGCAGTTCATTACGGCTGGGCAGATGATGATACGGCAATCAATCTTTTCAATAAAGAAAAATTTCCTGCATCGCCATTCAGAACAGATAATTGGGAAATGGTTACGGCAAACGAAAAGTATAGTGTTAGTAAATAGTCATTAGTCCTTAGTGATTAGTAAAAGTTTCTGGGCGTGACCATATTCTGATAAGCGGGCAAATTTTCTTTGTGCTTATTCGCCCGCTTATCAGAATATGGTCGGGCTATCCGCACTACTTCGGTAGTTTGCTTCTATCCCTCACGCGCACAAAGTTGATAAGAAATTTTCCGTTACTACAATTATTTGTCAAGGCAAGATTAACAGGATAGTTTTGTCATTCCGAGGAACGAGGAATCTTCGCAAGAAACTTTATAAAGTAAATCCTCAATCTTTGTCGATCTACTAACGAAGATTCCTCGTTCCTCGGAATGACAAGATTGCAAAAATACCAGATGTAAAAAACATTACACAAAACAACAAGCCTATGAATGTAAAAAACATAAAAAAAACATTTTTCATAATACTTCTCACATTTTACGGCACGACCATTTTGGCTCAATCCAAACATATTTTATGGTACAAACAACCCGCAGAATTCTTTGAAGAAAGTTTGGTTTTAGGAAACGGAAAAATGGGAGCGACAGTTTTTGGTGGCGTCAATTCAGATAAAATTTATTTGAATGACATTACACTTTGGTCTGGCGAACCTGTTGATGCCAATATGAATACCTTTGCCTATCAAAATCTGAAGGCAATTCGCGAGGCATTAAATAAAGAAGATTATAAGCTTGCTGAAGAATTAAATAAAAAAATTCAAGGCAAGAATTCTGAATCATATGCGCCTTTAGGAACTTTAGAAATAACAAATTCAAATACTGGAAAAGTTTCTAATTATTACCGAGAATTGGATATTTCGAATGCCGTTTCTAAAGTAATTTACGAAATAGACGACGTGAAATACACACGAGAATATTTCGTTTCGGCACCAGATCAAATCATGATTATCAAATTGACCAGCAGTAAAAAAGGCGCTTTAAATTTTGAAATTAATCCAAGTAGTTTATTAACATCAACATTTGAAGTAAAAAATAATGTTTTGGCAATGAACGGCGTTGCGCCGATTCATGAAAATCCTGGCTATTTTAAATCTGGATATCTTCCAGCGTTTCCAACAGAAACACAAAAGGCGGAGATGGAAAAAGAAGCTTTAAAAGAAAAAAGTATCATAAAAGGTACGAGATATACTTCTTTATTAAAAATTAAAAACACGGACGGAACTGTCACTTCATCCAATAAGACTATAGGAGTAAAAAATGCAACCGAAGCTGTAATTTATGTTTCAATTGCAACTAGTTTTAAAGGTTTTAAAGAAAATCCCTCTGTTGATGGAGTTGCAGATGCAATTGCAAAAAAGAATCTAAACAAAGCATTTTCAAAATCATTCGATGAAATAAAAAAAGCGCATCTTGTCGATTATCAAAAATTCTTTAATCGTGTTGACTTAAATCTAGGAAAAACAACCGCTCCAGATTTGCCAACAGACGAACGTTTATTGCGTTATGCAGACGGAAAAGAAGATAAAAATCTCGAAATTTTATATTTCAATTACGGACGTTATTTGCTTATAAGTTCTTCCAGAACTTTGGGTGTTCCGGCAAATTTACAAGGACTTTGGAATCCGTATTTGAATCCGCCTTGGAGCAGTAATTATACAATGAACATTAATCTGGAAGAGAATTATTGGCTGGCAGAAAACACCAATCTTTCAGAAATGCACGAATCGCTTTTGAGTTTTATAAAAAATCTTTCGGTAACAGGAAAAACTACAGCGAGAACTTTTTATGGTGTAAACGAAGGTTGGGCTGCGGCGCACAATTCAGATATTTGGGCAATGACAAATCCGGTTGGACAATTCGGAAAAGAAGATCCAATGTGGGCGTGCTGGCCAATGGCGGGTGCGTGGCTGAGTACACATATTTGGGAGCATTATGTTTTTACACAAGACAAAACATACTTAAAAAATGAAGGTTATCCTTTAATGAAAGGAGCGGCGCAATTTTGTTTGAATTGGTTAGTGGTAGATAGTAAAGGAAACTTGATAACTGCGCCATCTACTTCTCCAGAAAACCAGTATAAATTGGCTAATGGTTTTGTTGGCGCAACAATGTATGGAGGAACTGCAGATCTTGCGATGATAAGAGAATGTCTTGAAAAAACGGCTCAAGCTGCCAAAGTTTTAAATATTGATGCCGATTTTAGAGCGGAAATTGAAAAAGATTTGGCCAAATTACATCCGTATCAAATTGGCAAAAAAGGAAATCTGCAAGAATGGTATTTTGATTGGGAAGATAATGATCCGAAACACCGTCACCAATCGCATTTATTTGGACTTTTTCCCGGAAATCATATTACGCCTGAGAAAACGCCAGATTTAGCAGAAGCATCTAGAAAAACTTTAGAAATAAAAGGCGACGAAACTACAGGCTGGTCAAAAGGTTGGAGAATCAATCTTTGGGCAAGACTTTGGGACGGAAATCGTGCCTATAAAATGTTCCGAGAATTATTACGTTACGTTGATCCTGACGGAAAGAAAACAGAAAAACCAAGAAGAGGCGGAGGAACTTATCCGAATTTATTTGATGCGCATCCGCCATTTCAAATTGACGGAAATTTTGGTGGCGCTGCAGCTGTTGCAGAAATGTTAGTGCAATCTGATGAAAATGAAATCAGATTATTTCCGGCTTTACCAGACGCTTGGTCAGAAGGTTCTGTGAAAGGAATTTGCGCAAGAGGTGGTTTCGAAATCGAAATGAATTGGAACAATAAAAAACCTGAAAAAGTAATCGTTTCGTCTAAAAATGGAGGAAAAACAATTTTGATTTTTGGAGAGAAAAAACAAGAAATTCTTTTGAAAAAAGGAGAAAGCATAGAAATCAAGTTTTAGGGAAGCTTCTGAGAAGCGAAATATTTATAGAAAAAAACAAACGTTCAAGATATAATAAAGCTCCAGTGGAGCGACATATAAATGATTTAAAATCTAAATATGTCGCTCCACTGGAGCTCTTTCTGGTCTGATTATTAAATTTCTATAAATATATCGCCTCACTGAGGCTTTTTTATATTTGAATTTATTCTTTTTCAGATTAAGACTTTTCTTTTTCTTCTTCTGCTTTTTGAGAATGCTCTTTTTTAAAAGTCTCGTACCATTTTTCTATAGATGGATACACAAATGCAGCCACTTTCTTTACTGGATTATAGAAAATATAATTATCTAAAGTTTCTTTTTTAGCGAAAGTATTATTGAAATTGACTTTTTCAAACAAAGCAATAAAAATGCTCAAAATCAGAATGGTTTTTAAAATCCTGAAAAATCCGCCGCCTAGTTTATTCATCCAGCCTAACATGGCAAAATCAGCAATTCCAGTCAATATTTTAGCTAGAAAATAAACAGCAATCACGACTAAAATAAAAGTCAAGATAAAAGCCGTAATCTGAATGTTAGTTGGTTTCCATGAAACATGTTTAGAAATTATTCCCGTCATTAAAGATGAAAATTTAATCGCCAAATAAATTCCCAATAAGAGCGAAATAAAAGAAGCAACTTCTACAAAAAGTCCGTTTTTAATGCCTTTGTATAAACTATATCCTAAAAGCGCAGCAACGATAATGTCAAAAAAACTCATGTTTCAATTTATATTTAATAAGGCGCAAAGATATGTTTTTTTTGAGGTTCAAAGTGACATAGTTGCAAAGCTTCAGAGGTTTTATTCCTATGTGTTCATTTTTTTAAGAGCATTGAATTTGAAGTGCGTATCTTTGCAAACTAAAATTTATGTTTTGAAATTTATAATTCACAATTCATAATTCACAATTATAAAAATGTCTAGAGATACACAACTAAAAGAGCGATGGGAAAAGCTCGTTGATATACTTTCAAATCAATTTTCGCAAGGCGAAGACCTAGATTTAGATTCGATAATTTACCTGATTGGAGTTCAGGAATTAGGCAAAGTGCACCGAGAATTCAAAAAAGATGAAAAATTAAACCTTATGCATATTGCAATCTGCAGATTGTTAGAGCCGTACGGGTTTTATGAATTCGAATATTTTGACGAAGAAGGCTGGCCGCATTACAGAGTAAAAGAACAATTGCCAGCATTAAAAGCAGGTGAGCAGTCTGTTTTAATGAAAGAAGCGATTGTAAATTATTTTTTAGAAAGAAAACTTATTGAGTAGTTTTTAGTCGCAGTGACAGTCGCAGTTTGCATAATTATTAATTTGAAAACTGAAAACTGTGACTCTGACTGCACACTTTAAACTAAAAACACTAAATTTGTATTCCAATTATTGAAGGAAAATGATAGACAAGATAAAACAACACATAGAGGAAGCAAAGGCCTTTAATGATAAAAACAAAGAATCTTTAGAACAATTCCGTATTAAATATTTAGGTAGTAAAGGTTTATTGAAAGAACTTTTTACTGAATTTAAAAATATTCCGAACGACCAAAAAAAGGATTTTGGCCAAGTTATAAATACTTTGAAAGCTGTTGCTGAAGAAAAAGTAAGAGTTATTCAGGAAGAGCTTGAAAGCAAAGAAGAATCTAAAGGAATTTTCGGTGACTTAACTCGTGCGGCAGAACCAGTAATTATTGGTTCTCGTCATCCGATTTCAATTGTTAAAAATCAGATTATTGATATTTTTGCTAACATAGGTTTCAATGTTTCTGAAGGTCCAGAAATCGAAGATGATTGGCATAATTTTACTGCATTAAACTTACCAGAATATCATCCGGCAAGAGATATGCAGGATACGTTTTTCATTCAAACAAACCCTGATGTGTTGTTGCGTACGCATACATCATCTGTTCAGGTGCGTTATATGGAAAATCATAAACCGCCAATTCGTACAATTTCTCCAGGTCGTGTTTTCCGAAATGAAGCGATTTCATCTCGTTCGCATTGTATTTTCCATCAAGTCGAAGGATTATACATTGACAAAGATGTTTCTTTCGCCGATTTGAAGCAAACGTTATTGTATTTCACAAAAGAAATGTTCGGAAAATCTAAGATTCGTCTTCGTCCGTCTTATTTCCCATTTACAGAACCAAGTGCTGAAATTGATATTTATTGGGGACTGAAAACAGAAACTGATTACAGAATTACAAAAGGAACTGGCTGGTTAGAAATTGGAGGTTGCGGAATGGTAGATCCAAACGTTCTTAAAAACTGTGACATTAACCCAGATGAATATAACGGATTCGCTTTCGGAATGGGAGTAGAGCGTATTGCTATGCTTTTATACCAAATTGGCGATATCCGTATGTTTTATGAAAACGATGTTCGTTTCTTAGAGCAATTCAAAGCAAATATATAAGTTGCAATTTTAGATTTTAGACTGTAGATTTTAGATTAATTCTGTTATCTAATTTATTATCATAATATAATAAACCTTTGTTGAAGTTTAGACTTTGACAAAGGTTTTAAAGCTTTTAATAAAAATGAAAAAAGATATAATAATTCCGGAAGTTGAAAACGTATTTCTTGCCGCAGTGCAAGAATGGAGTGACGATTTTATGGAAAAAGTATGGTACGCTTATTTGGTAAATGACAGTGATTTTAACTTAGACAGCGTAATGGTGGTTTCAAAAGCTTTTGGAACAATTGACGGCGAAATGAAAAAAACTTCGATTCTGCGTCATGCTTTTGTTGAAGTTCCAGCTGTTTCGGTTGTAAAAATCGAAATGATAGAGAAAAGCCTTTTGGTTATGAATAACGAATTTATGGTAACTTTTTTCATCGGAAATACTTTATACGATAAGAAATTTATCTTCAAAGCCAATTCGCTTGACGAAAACAAAACGGAAGAAGTCCCGATTTTGTTTGTTGAAGGTGTTATGGTGAAATAGTATTCAGTCGCAGTCGCAGTTTTCAGTGCATAAACAATATAAAAAAGGTCGGAATATATTTTTCCGACCTTTTTTATGAAATGATATTTTTGAAATTTTTACGATTGCTAAGACCGAAAACTGCGACTGTAAACTAACTATTGCGGTAAAACAGGCGGGCGCATTTTATAAGCTCCGCTTGACAAACTCGTAATAAAATCTTCTAAAGCATCTAATTCTGATTTATTAAGCTCCAGTTTTTTTATAAGCTTAGAAGTTGTTGGAAATAAAGTATCGTTTAGCTGGTGTTCTTTTCTTTTTGGCTGAGGCATTCCAGCGTTATACATATTCAATACGCCTCTTATATTTGGAAACAAGCCGTTGTGCATATAAGGCGCATTTTGTGCGGCTCCGCGTAAAGATTGTGTTTTAAATTCGCCTACATTTGTTGCTTTTCTTGTCACATTATATCTTCCTAAATCTTCGTATTCTCTTCCATAATAAGTCAAACCGATATTGTGAAACTTGTTGTCTGAGAAATTTGCTGTATTATGACAATTGATGCAACGCGCTTTGGTACGGAATAAATGCAAGCCTTCAACTTGTCTGTTGGTTAACTGTGTAGAATCTCCAGCGACAAATTTGTCAAATTTACTTTTTTGGCTAATTAATGTTCTTTCGAATGTTGCAATTGCTTTTAAGATTTCTTTCTGTGTTAGTTTTTCTTTTCCGAAAGCTTTTTTAAAGTATGGTTTATAACCTTTTATCTTATTTAAACGTTTTGTTGCCAAATCGATATGAAAATTCATTTCTTTAGTATCTTGAATAGGAAAACTGGCTTGATCTTCTAGAGTTTCGGCTCTTCCGTCCCAAAAGAAAACTTTAGAATACGCGATGTTCATTAAACTTGGCGCATTTCTAATTCCTTGTAATCTTCCTTCTCCATAAGAAACTCTTCTCGCATCGCCCCAATTTAATTCTGGATCGTGGCAGTTGGCGCACGAAATCTGCCCAGATTTAGACAATCTAGGGTCAAAGAAGAGCACTTTGCCTAATTCGGCTTTTTCTTCGGTATACGGATTGTTTTCTGGAAATTCTGGTTTACCTAAAATTCCGATATCTTCAAATCCTTGGGTGTAAACTATAGAGTCAACTTCAGGCTTTGGCCATTTTTGATAATCGCCGCTGCTGTATAATCTCTTTAATTCTGAAATAGATAGTTTTGGTTCAATCTTAGCATAAGAAAGCATGATAAGTGAAAATATCATTACTCCAATGCCAATTAATTTTGTTTTCATTCTTTAATAATTTAATTGTACACCCATTTGAACCCAATAGGTGGTATTGGTATTGATGTTGACTGGATAATCAGTTTGTTTTTTGAGTGCGATTTTCTCTTTTAAATCGGTAAAGAAAACCACTGTTTTATTGTTTTTTGTTGGATAACTATATTGTAAACGCAATCCAGGTGCAAAATAATTGGTTGTGCTAACGGCATAGTCATGAATAATCACTTCGTCAAAAAATCTTGCATTCGTTCCGCCCGAAGTATCGTAATATTCCAGTTTTGATGGAAGCGGAAAATACATGTTGAAACTTACGGTTGTGTTTAATTTGCTTTTAGCGAAAGCGAAATCTTTACTTCCAAATATTCCGGTATTTAGAGAGTTAATTTCAATATCTGTTGTTGCCATTACGTCATTGTATTCGTTTTGCCGATAGAGAACGTCGAAGCCAAATAAATAGTCAATATATGATTTTGTTCTTTTTGAAATTGAAGTTAACCAGCTAATAGTATTTAAACTGTTTTTATAATTATAACCGTTATTGTTTACATCAAAATTACGAGAGTTACTGAAATCAAATTTTACCGTTGATTTTATTTCTTTTTTGTCCCATTTATGGAAAGAAAATAATTCTGCATGATTGGTAGTGGTTTCATATTTTAATCTTTCCTGATCTTCTGTGCCAAATACATTGTTGTAGAAATTATTGTTTGATTTTTGATTGTAATATGAAATAGTAAACGTATTGTTTTTATTGTTGAAAGTGTAACCTAAACCAGCTTTAGTGATTATATCTTTATACAAAAAACGTTTTCCTCCAGAATAGTTAGATTTGAAGTAGTTAATAATTCTTCCATAACCAGTGTTAAATCTTAAATATGTTTCAGGTTTAGTTTCAACATTCAAATGCTCATCTTTATATGTATATGTAAAATCTTTGTCTAGACGAGAGTAATTTGCTAAAACGAAAACTTTATGATTTTCTTTTAAAGTGTAGCCAAGTTGTACTTCGCCACCTATTTTTCTTGTAATAATTTGTGGCCTTGGATCGAGACTTCTGGTAAATTTTCCAGCACTATAATTTCCTTTAGCGGCAAAAGATATTCTATTTGTGATTTCTTTAGAAAAACCTCCATTGAAATCATATTTTTGATTGGTCCAATTTGCTTCTCTTGGAACAAGAAAATAATGCGGCGCTACAACTTCTTGATTCTCTGTGCGCTCATCTGAAAGTATCCAGCCTAGATTTTTTTCGTCAAATTTTGAAATAGATAGGTCACCAAATAAGTTCCATTTAGATTTTGTGGTGTAATAGCCTTGAGCTAAAAACTTGTAAGTGTTTATTTCGTTGGCGACTTGTGTTCTAGCAAATTCATTTTTCTGGTACTGATACGATATTTCTGTAAAAGTAAAATCTTTAATATACTGATTAGTATAACTTACAGGAAACTTGAAAATTTCATTTTTAACTTGTGAATCGATAATATGATTGGTTACCGCTATGCTATCTTGAGCGTGTAAGGATAAAATGGGAAAAATAAAGAAAACAAGCAAAGCCCAGTATTTCTGGGCATCGCTTAGAATAATATTGATATTATTAATTTTCATTAATGAAAATTTTAGTTAAACCCTCTTGGGTTAGCTGTTATCTCTACAAAATCATTACTAGAATTGTTCGTGTCTTGTAAAACGATTCTTCCGGCAATTGTAGTTTTTGTTTTTCTAATTACAGATTTAGAAGAAAAAGCGCCTGAAGGTAAATAAGTAGTACCGCCATCAATTTGCGTAGCTAGTTTTTTAGGAATATAATTTGATCCTAAATCTTTAGTAGTATCAACACCGTCAATAATTGCAGAATTAGGTACTTGAAGATATAACGTTGCATCACCTTTTGGATTTTTATAGCTTTTTAAACTTGCAAGTTCAGTTGCTGACATTTTTAAAATAGCATAGGCATATCGTCCATTTGTATCCAAAATCATGTCTTTGTTTTTGTTACCCCAATAAGCAATATCTAAATCTGGAACAGCTGGATTCTGGATGTCATATAAGTAAGTGTCTCCTAAATAAGTTCCCAAAAATGATTCAAAATCTGCAGTGCTTAAGTCTAGTGTAAGTTCAGGACTTAAAATGCTAACCGATTTTCCATTATTATCTGTGTAATTTGATTTATGATTAATAGCATTTTGAGCAATTACAATGCTTTTACCTGGTTGTACAGGATATTGTGTTCCATTTCCAGGGATTTTAAATATGTTAGAAGCATAAACATAATCTGTATTTGCCGCATTACCCATCGTCATTCCTTCAGATTTACTCCAGTCATACTGCCCATTTGCTAAAGTATAAGCATAAACAGTTGTTGCAAAGGAGCCGTACAATTGTGCAAAATATAATCCATCGGCATATTGTACGGTATTTGAGTTATTGTAAATTTCTATGAATTGATCTCTAATTGAAGCACCTTTTTGAGTATCAGAACCTCCGTAATGAATTTGTTTGATTACAAAATCACCTACTTTAGAGGTTTTCATCACAATGTTTATTGGAGCTGTTGTGCTGGTCACGGTTAAGCTGCTTTCAGAACCATTAAAATTAACCTCTGCTTCTGTAGGAGTATAACCAAAAGTTTCAGTAAATTCTGTTGATTGCATAATTTTTGTAGCCGAAACAGAATAGACACCTGGTATGATTTGATTAAATTGTGCAACACCATTTGCATCTGATTTTACAGTATATTTATTTCCTGTTTCATTGTTTACGATGGTGACATCAGAATTTTTGGTAATTATATTATTGAATGTTTCATCATATTTTACATTGATGGAAAAATTAACAGGCTTTAAAGCTTCATTTTCATCATTGTTACTGCAAGATTGTATAAGTATTGCAAATAATAATGTTATAGTAATAAGGAAAGATTTTTTCATAGTGTAATATTTAAAGATTTAAAATTCGTAGTCAAGTCTTGTTCCAAATGAAAATGTGGCAACATTTGATAATATTTTGTCGCCTGAATCATCATAATAGTATGGTTTTACATTTAAGAAATTTGTTGCATAAAGAGAAACACTAAAACCATTCAAGAAATCTTTAGAAACTCGTAAATGGAAATTGTGAAGCGCATTTTGCAGTTTATTTTCGGTTTCGGTACTTTTTTGGATGAGATGCCCATATTTTTGAACATTTGTTCTGTCTTCAACTGGAATTTCGTGATATACTAATTCCCTGTCTAAATATCCATTTGGGAAATTTGCTGTAGCACTTTTTGTATTTCTTAATAAAACATGATCTGTTCTCATAGAAATTAATAATCCGACTGAAGGTATGTGATAATTGAAATTAGAACTCACGGTAAAATTATCGTAGAAAGCTGTTCTTGGATCAAAAACTCCATATGTTTCTGGAGATAAAGCACTAGAGGAAGCCAAATATGTTTTTACATTAGAAAAATCTTTAGAGTGAACATAAGAAGCATTTAAGCTGATGTCAAGGTTTAGAGGTTTGATCTTTTGAAAATTTATAATAGCTTCTATACCAGTGTCTTCAGAAGAATTATTGTTGGTTAAAGTATTGGTGAAATAATAAAAATTTTCAGTTCCAACAATTTGGTAAGTTGGAATTTCGGTTCCAATAATTACAACTTCTGCCTTTGGAATTACTCTGTATTCAGGATGTTTTTCGCCCGAAAAACCATTGTAAAGTTTATTATAATATCCAGTAAAATTCAACATTGCAAAAGGTAGATTAAAATCAAATCCTAATTCAGATCGGTACGATTTACTTGGCTTAAGATTTAAATTATCTCCGGGAGTAATAAGAGTCTGAATCCATGCTTTTTGGTAAATTCCTGGATAAGTGTAAATGCCGCTTCCAACAATTTTATCCAAATAACGATCTCCAGTATAAAGCTGATTTAATGAAGGTGCTTTAGATGATAATCCAAATCCACCACGAACTTTAATCACTTTATTAAATGCAAAAGATGAATTAATACGAGGTTGCAAAGACATATTACCTAACTGATTGTCAAATCGAACTCCTAAATCAACATTTAAGATCTGTTCATTTTGAAATTTTTTAAAAATTCTGTCTTCCGCATAAGCAGACATCTGAGTCTCAGTTTTAGAATTAGTAAATTCATAATCTCTATAACCCAACGTATTGTCATTGTTTTGTGTTAGAGCATAAAAATTCAATAACCCCGTTACAGCATTTTTTCTACCTTCACCTTTGTTGGCGCTTGTTCGATTTGAAACTCCAAAAACAAGACTATGAATCCATTTGCTTTCATTAGTTAATACTTTTGTTGCTTCAAAAGTTAAAAAAGTCGAAATCGGAATACCTTCAACAGTATTGATGCTAGTATATTGAGAAGGAAGTATAATAGCTTCATGGATACCTTCTTCATAACTATCAGTAGCTGCTGCATTGGCAACATTAATATATCTGTCTCTTCTTGAAAATTGTTTATCATAGCTAAAACTTCCGTTAATATTAATACCGTCAATCCACAAGTTTTTTGGTTTCCACATAAAATTATTTGAAATTGAAAACCCTTTTTTCTGGTTTCTGGCTACAGCAGCATTAATATCATCGGGATCAGTTTTTGCTTCATCTAAGTTTAATCTGAATGATGTATTAACAGTATTTTTTATTGTTGAAGATTGGTTTTTGTACAACCAAGACATGTTTCCATTTACCCTTTCATAATTTAATAAATTGTCTCTTGGGTCTGCTTTATTGTCAAGATAATTAAGGGCTACGTTCATCGAATTATTTGTGCTCAATTTGAACCCTTTAGTTAGATTTAGTTCTGATGTCGCATCTCGTAGAGAAGCAGAAACTCGATAAGGACTTCTACCCACTTTTGTTGTTATTAAAACAAGACCCGAAGTTAAATCACCATATTTTGCAGATGGAATTCCTTGTATAACTTTAATTTCTTCAATATTATTAGTTGAGATTTCTCTTAAATCAACTCCTGCATTTGCATTTGTAAAAGTTCTATCTCTTGTTCCAAATGTGTTGAAAGTGAGTCCATTTGGGTTAAAGGTCTGCATGTTTTCATTATTAGATATTGGAATATCATTCATCACAAAAGAAGTTCCAAATGCTTTAATTGTTGAGGTAGGAGTAGAAGTAGCAGCAGTTCTAAAAACAATATTTTTGAATTCATTTAAGTCAAAAGTTGTAATAGTCTGCCCTGGAAGCTGTTGCAAAACATCATCTAAAGAGAAAGCCTGAACATTGTTTATGGCATTTGTTCCTAAGGTTAATTCAGAATACTTGCGTTTTTTTTCGGCTGTAACCACAACTTCTTTCAATCGAAGCGTATTATCTTCCAAATAAACGATAATCGAACTTTGATTATTTTTTAAAATCTGATTAACATCTTTTTTTCCAAGAATGGAAAAATTTAATTCAATATCTTGAAAATAAGGTATCGTTATGCTGAAGTTTCCGTCTTTATCAGAAATTGTCCAGTTTTCTGTTTTAGTATCGCGGACAAAAACGCCAGTTATAGATGTAGAAGTTTCTTTAGATAAAACTTTACCAGAAATGGTCTTTTGAGCAAAGATTACTTGGGTGAATAGAAAAAGAATTGCAATAAAACGCATCTGTATTTAATTAGAACAAATAAAAATAGTGATGCAAAAATATCAATAATTCTTTGCGAAGCAATGCAAAACAAGGGATTTGTTAAAATGTACGATTATAGATTTGTGAGAAAATCGAACATAAATGTTTTTAAGAAAGGAAGTTATATGCTTGATAAACAATGAAATCTCCTTTTTTACTTTTTGTAAGAATAAATGGATGATGATTTTTTAGTAAGATGTAGGTTTGATGTAGAATGAATCAAGTTATTTCTTGTTAATTGATCTTTTTTCAGAATTTAATTTCTGCTTTTTGGGATTTAAATAAATAAAAAAAGAGTCAGAAAAATAAATTTCCCGACTCTTTTTAAATCTTAAATCTTGTTTCTTTATTCTATTTTCTTAAAAACTAATCCAAAGACTCAGTTAATTTTCTGAAAACAGCTTTTGCATCTTTTCCTTCATATAAAACGGCATAAACCGCGTCGATAATTGGCGTTTTTGCTCCGTAACCTTGATTTAATTTATAAGCACTTTTTGTTGCATAATAACCTTCTGCAACCATACTCATTTCCATCATAGCACTTTTCACGGTATAACCTTTTCCAATCATATTTCCGAACATTCTATTTCTAGAGAAAACAGAATATCCCGTAACCAATAAATCGCCCAAATAAGCCGAATCATTAATGTTACGTTTCATTTTATGTACTTTTCTAATGAATTTCTTCATTTCGCGAATCGCATTACTCATCAAAACTGACTGGAAGTTATCACCATAACCTAAACCATGAGCAATTCCGGCAGCGATAGAGTAAATATTTTTCAGCATTGCTGCATATTCAGTTCCGATAATATCGTCTGAGATTTTCGCTTTTATGTAATTTCCAGAAAGTGTTTTAGCCACCATTTTGGCTTTATCTGGATCCCCACAGGCAATTGTTAGATAAGAAAGTCTTTCTAAAGCTACTTCCTCAGCGTGACACGGACCTGTAATTACTCCGATATTGTAGTATGGAATATCATATTGAATATGAAAATGTTCTCCAACAATTAAACTCGTTTCAGGAACAATTCCTTTAATGGCAGAAAAAATAATCTTATCGGCTAAAGAAACCGTCATATTTTTCAATTCGGCATCTAAGAAAGCTGACGGAATCGCAAAAATAATGTAATCTGCATATTCTATCGCTTCGTTTATATTATTAGTTAATTTGAGTTTATTAGTGTCAAATTCAACCGAACTTAAGTAGTTTGGATTGTGCTTGTATTTTTGAATATGTTCGATTGCCGAATCATTACGCATGTACCAAGCAATTTCTGAAAGATTAACGCATAACATTTTCGCAATTGCCGTTGCCCAGCTTCCACCACCAATCACTGCAAATTTTAATTTTTCGCTCATTATTTTAATAATTTAAAACAAAAGTACTTAATAATGTGCTAATAAAGCAAAACCTGATTTAAGAAATTTCAAAAAAGCCTTTAATCATAATGACTTTCAAGAGTTTTTGCGTTTAAATATTTTTTTTCAAGCACTATACAATAAAAACACACGACTTACGTTGTAATACTTTATAAATTAGAATTTTAATGAATTTACAAGGAATTGAGTTAGTTAGTTTTGTTTTAGTATTTTAAAAAGGCGTTCCTAAATTTATTAAGAACGCCTTTTTTGATTTTTATGTGAAATAGTTTTCAGTCACAGTCACAGTTTTCAGTGACATGTTGAAGCTTTAAACTTAAACTGAATATTGCGACTAATAAGAAAGTTCAACAATAGATTTCACTTTATCTAAAGTAACTAATTGTTTTTCGCCTAAACCTTTCCAACCTCTTTCATCAAAACGATTTACGATAAAATCTGCTGTGTTAGAATAATCGTTTGTGTATTGCGAAAGTTTCGTGTCCATTCCCATTGTATGGAAAAACGCTACGGTTTTGTTGATTGCTTCTTTTGCAACTTCGTCATCAGAACCGGTTAAGTTAAAAATACGTCTTCCGTATTGAGCCAATTTTCCTTTTTTAGTTTCGAACATTACAGTATATAAGCTTGGACCTATTATCGCCAAAGTTCTTGCATGGTCAATTTCGTAAAGAGCTGTTAATTCATGACCAATCATATGCGTTGCCCAATCGCTCGGAACACCTTTCTGAATCAATCCGTTTAACGCCATTGTACAGCTCCACATAAAGTTTGAAGCCAAAGTATAATCTGTCGGATTATCTACAACTCCAGGTCCAACTTCAATTAAAGTCTGCAAAATTCCTTCTGCAATTCTATCTTGTAAAAAGGCATCGGTTGGATACGTTAAATATTGTTCCATAACGTGAGTAAACGCATCTACAACACCATTTTCAAGTTGTCTTTTTGGTAAAGAAGCAATTACAGTCGGATCACAAATAGAGAATTGCGGAAACAAAGCGCTTCCGCCAGAAGATAATTTTTCTTGAGTTGCTTCAATTGTCACAACATAGCCAGAATTCATTTCGCTTCCTGTTGCTGGAAGTGTCAAAATTGTTCCAAAAGGCAAAGCATTTTCTTTAATTAATATTCTTTTTTGTAGAATGTCAATCGGATTTCCATCAAAATTAACGGCTCCCGAAATAAATTTCACACCATCAATTACAGAGCCCCCGCCAACAGCTAAAATAAAATCGATTTTTTCTGCTTTAATTACATCAACAGCTTTCATTAAAGTTTCAAATCTCGGATTTGGTTCAATTCCACCAAATTCTACAATTTCAAAACCTTTTAGATTGTTGATTACTTGATCGTAAATTCCGTTTTTAAAGATACTTCCGCCGCCATAAGCCAATAATATTTTAGCATTTTTTGGAACTAAAGTCGAAAGTTTTTCAATTTGTCCTTTTCCGAAGATTAAATTCGTCGGATTGTATAATTCAAAGTTTAGCATGTTTTTTTATGTTCTAAGATGCTAAGGTTCTGAGGTTCTAAGTTTTTTGTTTGAACTTAGTCAGCAAACTTAGCATCGTTGTTATTTAATTTTTTTATTAATTGATTAATAGATGAGAGAATCAGATTTTAAGTTGCTAAGAAAACGCTTAGAACCTCAGAATCTTAGAATCTCAGTACCTTTTAATTCAATTTTTTTAGCAATTTTCCAGCCACCAATTTAGATGAAGCTGGATTTTGTCCAGTAATTAAAAGTCCGTCTTCAACAGCGTAAGGTTGCCAGTTTGGACCTTTAGAAAAAACTCCTCCATGTGAAGCTAAAACATCTTCCAATAAAAACGGAACTACTTTTGTCAAACCTACAGCTTCTTCTTCTTCGTTAGTAAAACCAGTTATTTTCTTTCCTTTTACCAAATATTGTCCGTCTACTTTTACGTTTTTCAAAACGGCAGGAGCGTGACAAACAAAAGCTACAGGTTTTTTGTGTGTGTAGAAAGATTCAATTAAAGCAATTGAATTTCTGTCTTCAACCAAATCCCAAAGCGGACCATGACCTCCTGGATAAAATACAGCATCATAATCTTTCTGATTAATTGTAGAAAGTTTTAAAGTGTTTTTTAATTTTTCTTGTAAAACTTTATCGGCATCAAACCGTTTAGTGTCTTCGGTTGCCGAAGCTGGATCAGCACTTTTTGGATCAATTGGTGGTTGTCCTCCAAGTGGAGAAGCAATTGTAATTTCAACGCCTTGATCTAGTAATTCATAATATGGTGCAGCAAATTCTTCTGACCAAAATCCTGTTTTTTCTCCTGTATTGCCCAGTTTATCATTGCTGGTAACAACAAATAAGACCTTTTTCATACTTTTTTTATTTGACTTTTGAGCTTCAGCTGAAATGCTTACGGCTGTAAATGCAGTTATTGCGAATAGTGCTATTTTCTTCATAAGATTAAATTTTCAACAAATTTACGTCTTATGTGATATCAGTAAAAATAAAATAAACTATGTTTGTTATAAATATATTTATATCATGGTAAATCTAGAATGGTACAGAACTTTTAAAGCAGTTTACAAAAACGGTAATTTTTCAGTGGCTGCGAAGGAATTATTTATGAGTCAGCCAGCGGTTAGTCAGCAAATTTCGATGCTTGAGGCGCACGTTGGAAATAAATTATTTAACCGGAAATCGAAAGGCGTAGAGCCAACCGAATATGCTAAGTTACTAAATAATTTAATAATAGATGCATTAGAAAGGCTTGAAAATGTGGAAACTAGCTTTAGAAATAAAGCAGAAGATGCCAATAGACTAATTTCAATCGGAATTTCGCAGCATCTTTTTAGTTGTATTGGAAATCTTTTGATTTCGAAATTCGATCTAATCGATTTTACTTTCGCAAGTAACGATGAACTTTTTGCTTTAGTCGATGCCAAAAAATTAGACTTTGCCATTGTCACAAAAGGTTACGAAACATTTGATACGATGTATGAAATCGTTGGAAAAATCAAACTTATTATGGTTGCACCGACAAGTTTGGATATAACCGATTTTCGCCAGAAATTGAAAGCCGACAATTATACAGAAATCGAACAATGGCTTAACGAACAGAAATGGTATAGTCACGACGCTAGAATTCCGCATATAAAAGTATTTTGGTTACATGCTTTTAATAAAAAAAGACCTTCTATGGTGCCAAATTATATTATTCCTTCAGAATCTGAAATGTTGAAATTATTAGCTAAAAATGAAGGAGTTGCTGTAACGTGGAATTGCAACGCAAGAAAATTAATTTCAGAAAATAAACTACAATTATTATGGAATAGTTTTCATGTTCCAGAAGAATTTGTGTATTTATTAACGGCAAAAAATAATAATGCTAATTCTTTTTTTGAAATTATTGCTAAAGAATTAAAGTTATTTTTCGGAAATCGATTGTAGAAATCGCCTTGCTTTTTATTTAAATTCAATATTATTATATCTGAAAATTCTTTCGTTTTGCTTTGAATGTATCTTTTAAAAGAATATTTTTGAGGAACTAACCATTAAAATTTTCAATTATGAAAAAGATTGTAACATTTTTAATACTTGCTCTATTGTTTTTTACTAGTAATTCTTGCAGTAAACATGATGACGAAGTTATCGTCGATTGTCTTGCAGAATCAATTTTTGTTAAATTACACAATTCTACAGATGCGAGTAATCCAAAATTGATGAATTATTCGGTTGGTTATAGTGGAACAGGAACATTGGTTTCTGTAAAATGGACATTTGGAGATGGAAGCACAGGAACTGGCCAAGAAGTTACTCACACGTATGCAGCAGCAGGAACATATGAAGCTAAAGCTGAAGTTACAGTAAAAAAAGATGGAGCAGATTGTACTTCTATACCGAAAAGAACGGTAACAGTTAATTAGAAAAAGAAATAAGAAATTAGAGAGTCAATTTTATAATTTAATGATGATGCATTAAATTATAAAGTTGACTCTCTTTCTTTATATTTGTTTGATATGATTTTTAAATATGGAAAAATTGCAAAATATTAGAATTGCTGTTGATGCTATTGTTTTTGGATACAAAAGCAACGGTTTGTATGTGTTATTGATTGAACAGCAATTTGGTACTTCAGATAAATATTGGGCTTTACCAGGCGGTTTGGTTAAAGATGAAGAATCTTTAAACGATGCCGTTATTCGTGAATTGCATGAAGAAACAAGCGTACAGCTTACTTTTATGGAGCAGTTGTACACTTTTGGAGACGATATTCACAGAGATTCTAGAAACCGCGTTATTTCGGTTACTTATTACGCTTTAGTTGATGCTTCTAACCTAGAAATTAAAGCTAATACCGACGCAGAAAAAGTACAATGGTTTAAAATTGACGAAATTCCGCCTTTGGCATTTGATCATAATTTGATTTTACAAAAAGGAATAGAAAGACTAAAAGCCAAATTAACTTACGAACCAATCGGCTTCGATTTGCTTCCCGAAGAATTTTTATTCTCAGACTTAGAAAATCTTTATTGCACCATTTTAGAAAAAGAAATTGATCGTCGGAACTTTAGAAAAAAAATATTGAGCTTCGATATTTTAGAGCAAACGGAAAACTTTTCTCCAGTAAAAACGGGACGTCCAGCAAAACTTTTTAAGTTTAATAAATTGAAATATAATGAATTGACTAAAGAAGGTTTTCACTTCGAAATAAAGTTTGCGTAAGTTTTACACAAAATAAATTGTTTATTTAAAAATTAATTCTACATTTGCGTATAATTAACGCAAACTAAAAAACTATGATACTAAATCTTGACCCCAAATTCGCTCCTTTTCAAAATCAGGAAGAAATTAAATTTCAAAGTTTTACTTTCTCTGGAGGAGAACCACATATCAAAATCGTTCCAGATTTCGATGCAAATAGAAAAGTAACTATTACACACCGATTAAATTCATTCAATGATTTAGGATTGTTGTGCGTTACTGTTGATGCTTTACGCAGAATGGACGTTAAAATTATCGATCTTTTTATTCCATATTTTCCAGCTGCAAGGCAAGATCGCGTTATGATTCCTGGCGAGCCACTTTCTGTAAAAGTATATGCTGATATTATTAATGCTTTACAATTGAGCAAAGTATTTGTTTTTGATGCGCACTCTGAAGTAACTCCAGCTTTATTAAATAATAGTACAGTAATTCCGAATTATACTTTTATCAAAGAAGTTTTAAATAGAATTGGAGAAAACGTAAAATTAATTTCTCCAGATGGTGGCGCTTTGAAAAAAATCTATAAAGTTTCTGAATTTTTAGGTGGAGTTGAAGTTGTAGAATGCAGTAAAAGCCGTGACGTAAAAACTGGAAGATTATCTGGTTTTAAAGTATATGAAGAAGATTTAAATGGAATGGATTGTTTAATTGTAGATGATATTTGTGACGGCGGCGGAACTTTTGTTGGTCTTGCCGAAGAATTAAAAAAGAAAAATGCTGGAAAATTATATTTAGCCGTAAGCCACGGAATTTTCAATAAAGGTTTTGAAGTTTTAAACTGTTTTGACGGCATTTTTACAACAAATTCATTTAAAGATTTTGAAGGCGAAAGCGTTCAGGTAATTGGACTAGATACTTTAGTTTAAAAAGTTTCAGGTTTCAAGTTCGGTATGCAACATAAAACCTGAAACAAAAAACAAAAGAAAATGAAATACAATATAGAAAATATAGCTCAAGAAAGTAAGTTCTTATTTTTCTGGGGACATCAGCCAAGCAAAGACGGAATGATTACCAAAACTTGTTTCAGCCAGTGGTGGTTAAGTTCTTTTGAAGTAAATGGCGTGATTTACAAAACAGCAGAACATTGGATGATGGCAAAAAAAGCCGAATTATTTAAAGATGATGAAGTTTTAGAGAAAATCATACAATGCAATTCACCAGCTGAAGCAAAAAAGTTAGGTCGCGAAGTAAAGAATTACGATGATAAACGTTGGTTAGAAAACCGATATGAAATCGTAAAACAAGGAAACTTTTACAAATTCAGTCAAAATCCTGATTTGAAAACGTTCTTATTAAACACTAAAGACCGAGTTTTAGTAGAAGCAAGTCCGGTTGATCCAATTTGGGGAATCGGAATGGCAGAAGATCACAAAGATGTTTTAAATCCTGAAAAATGGAAAGGATTAAATCTTTTAGGTTTTGCTTTGATGGAAGTTAGAGATGAATTGAAATAGTTAGAAATAATGAATGAAAAAACAGCAAAAAACGTCAGCAAATTTCTTAGCCTAGTGCTCAGACATTCGCCTGAAACTATCGGATTAAATTTAGACGAAAATGGCTGGGCGGATATTGAAGAATTAATTGTAAAATGTAATAACAAAGAAACTCAAAATCAGATGACTGCCGAACTTTTGAATTATGTTGTTGAAAATAACGATAAAAAACGTTTTGCATTTAATGAAGATAAAACCAAAATCCGTGCAAGTCAGGGACATTCTATTTCGGTTGAATTGAATTTAGAAGAAGCAGAACCTTCGGAGTTTTTATTTCACGGAACTGTTGAAAAATTTCTTGAAAGCATTCAAAAAGAAGGATTGCAGAAAATGGATCGTCAACATGTTCATCTTTCAAAAGATAAAGAAACGGCAACAAAAGTTGGAAACAGAAGAGGAATTCCGCAAATTCTAACAATCAAAAGCGGCGAAATGCACAAAGACGGATTCAAATTTTATTTGTCTGAAAATAATGTCTGGCTTACAGATGAAGTTCCAGCAAAATATATCGAATTTTAAAAACTATTATAAAGCCTTAAATTATAAATATTATGAACCCATTATTATTAACCGACGGTTACAAAGTTGACCACAGAAGACAATATCCAGACGGAACAACAATTGTATATTCTAACTGGACACCAAGAAAATCTAGAATTGAAACAATTGATGAGGTTGTCTTTTTTGGATTGCAGTATTTCATTAAAAAATATATTATTCGTGACTTTGAAGAAGATTTTTTCAAAAAATCAAAAGAAGAAGTAGTTAAAAAATACTCACGCAGAATCAATAATTATTTGGGTGAAAACCAAGTTGGAACTAAACATATCGAAGATTTACACGATTTAGGCTATATTCCAATGGTTTTTAAAGCGCTTCCTGAAGGTTCAAGTGTTCCGTTGCGAGTGCCAATGTTTACGATGTACAATACAATTCCAGAATTTTTCTGGTTGACAAATTATTTCGAAACGTTACTTTCTGCAGTGGTTTGGCTTCCGTGTAACTCAGCAACAATTGCTAAAGAATACAGAAAAGTTTTAGACAAATACGCGGCAGAAACTTCATCTGTTCCAGAATTTGTAGATTGGCAGGCGCACGATTTCTCAATGCGAGGAATGGGAGGAATCGAAGCTGCGGTAACTTCTGCAGCTGGACATTTATTGAATTTTACTGGTTCAGATACAATTCCAGCAATAGATTTCTTAGAAGATTATTACAATGCCAATTCAGATCAAGAACTTGTAGCAGGTTCTGTAGCGGCAACAGAACATTCTGTAATGTGTATGGGAACTACAGAAGGCGAGTACGAAACTTTCAAAAGATTAATTACAGAAGTATATCCAAAAGGAATTGTTTCTATCGTTTCTGATACTTGGGATTTGTGGAAAGTGCTGACAGATTATCTTCCAAGATTGAAAGAAGAAATTGTTTCAAGAGAAGGAAAAGTGGTAATTCGTCCTGACAGTGGTGATCCAGTTGATATTATCTGCGGAAATCCGAACGGAAAAACAGAACAAGAAAAGAAAGGTGTTATTGAATTGCTTTGGGATGTTTTTGGAGGATCTACAAATGCTAAAGGATTTAAAGAATTGGTTCCGCAAATTGGTGCGATTTACGGTGATAGCATCACTGTGGCAAGAGCAACTCAAATTTGCGAAAGATTGAAAGAAAAAGGATTCGCATCTACAAATGTTGTTCTCGGAATAGGTTCTTTTACCTATCAATACAACACGAGAGATACTTTCGGATTTGCAATGAAAGCAACTTACGGAGAAGTAAACGGAGAGGGAAGAGCAATCTTTAAAGATCCAATTACAGACGACGGAACTAAAAAATCGGCGAAAGGATTGATGAAAATCGACTTGATTGACGGTAAGTACCATTTAACTGATAATGTTTCTTGGGAAGAAGAAAAACAAGGCGAATTGAAAGAGGTTTTCAGAGATGGAAAACTTTTATTAGATCAATCGCTAAGTGAAATTAGAACGAGAGTAAAAAACGAAGTAAACGTTGAAGCATAAAAATAAGAAAGCCTGAATTTTAAATTCAGGCTTTTTTTATTGCGTTCCATTTGTCATTGCGAGGAACGAAGCAATCTCACTTGCTAGATTAATGAGTATGTTTTAGTGTGGTTGCTTCGTTCTTCGCAATGATAATATTGTTTGTAATTCTTTGGATTACTTCTTATAAAAATTATTGTGATCAATATATTCCCAAACTTTTGGAGGAAGTAAAGGCTGAATATTTTTACCTTCTTTAATACTATTTCGAATAAAAGTCGAAGAGATTTCTACAATCGGCGCATCAATTACATGAATTTTTGGATGCGATTTTAATTCTACATTTTCAGGTTCATCAGAAATTCTCGGATAAACGTAAATATCATGATTATCTAAAATTACTTCGTAGTTTTTCCATTTATGAAGCGTTTTCAGATTGTCTTCACCCATAATTAAAGAAAATTCGTGAGTTGGATATTTTTCTTGTAAATGCGCTAAAGTAATCACCGTATAATTAGGTTGAGGTAATTTGAACTCTATATCTGAAGGTTTTATTTTAGGATAATCTTCCGTAGCCAAAAAAACCATTTGCAAACGATGATGATCGTCTAATAAAGTCGCTTTCTTTTTTAACGGATTATGAGGCGTAACCACCATCCAAATTTGATCTAAATCTGCAAATTCTGCCATATGATTGGCAATGATCAAATGACCAACATGAATAGGATTGTATGTTCCGAAATAAAGACCTATTTTCATTTTTTATAGTTTCGCAGAGAGTCGCTAAGATAGCACAAAGATTCGCAAAGTTTAAAAAAGCTTCTGCGAATCTTTGTGTGTTTTTCTTTGTGATTCTCTGCGGAATAAATTATTTACTTACGAAATCTTTTACCAATTGATGTGCTTCTTCCAGTGCTACTGGCAAATCATAATTTTTGATAATTACATCAAATTGTGGAGCAGTTGCTAATTCTACAGATGCTTTTGCAATACGCATATTTATTTTGTCTTCGCTTTCTGTAGAGCGTTCTTTTAATCTTCGTTTAAGTTCGTCAACACTTGGTGGTTTTACAAAAACGGCTAAAGTTTGTTCGGGAAATTTATGTTTAATACGAAGTCCGCCTGCAACATCAATATCAAAAATGACATTTTTTCCTAAAGCCCAGATTCTTTCAATTTCAGATTTTAAAGTGCCGTAAAAATTATCACGATAAACTTCTTCCCATTCAAGGAAATCTTCTGCTTTAATATGTTTTTTGAATTCTTCCAGCGAAATGAAATAATAATCTTTTCCGTGTTCTTCTTCTCCGCGTGGGTCGCGTGAAGCCGCTGAGATCGAAAATTCTAAGTTTAAATCTTCTTTCCCTAGTAAATGTTTAACGATAGTTGTTTTTCCTGAGCCTGAAGGTGCTGAAAAAACAATTAATTTTCCTTTGTTCATTAATATATGCTTTAGGCTTTAAGCATTACGCTTTAAGCTTTAATTTGATGTCATTTTGGCTTATAGCCTATGGCTTAAAGTGTATTGCTTTTAAAGGACATTTAAAACTTGCTCTTTAATTTTTTCCAATTCATCTTTCATCATCACAACTAACTTTTGCATTTGTGCATGATTTGATTTTGAACCCATTGTATTGATTTCACGACCCATTTCTTGAGTGATAAAACCCAATTTTCTTCCGTTAGCTTCGGTACCGTTTAAAGTTTCAATAAAATAATCTAAATGATTTCCTAAACGTACTTTTTCTTCAGTAATATCTAATTTCTCTAAATAATAGATTAATTCTTGCTCAAAACGGTTTTCGTCTACATTAACTTGTAATTCTGAAATGGCAGTTTGCAAACGATCTTTAATTGCTTGTACGCGTTCTGGATCAAGAGCTAAAGTATCATTCATAAATTGGCGAATATTCCCAATTCTTAGATTGAATTCTTTTTCTAAAGATTCACCTTCGTCTTTTCTAAAATTTAAAATGTTTTGAAGCGCTTCGTCAATTATAACCTGAATTTGATCCCAATCGTCTTCGTCAATTTCTTCACGTTCTGTTTTTAATGTATCTGGCATTCGAACGGCCATTTTCATTAATTCAGTTTCATCAGCATCAGGATTTACTTCTCTTAACTGCGCGATGTAATATTTTACAACAGGTACATTTACTTTAGTAGAAGTTTGTTCTGCGGTGTTTTCGATGTAAATCGCAAAATCAATTTTTCCTCTTTCTAATTTAGTCGAGATTTGAGTTCGTAATCCTAATTCCATTTCGCGGTAAAGCGATGGCATTCTTACGTTTAAATCTAAACCTTTACTGTTTAAAGATTTTACTTCGACCGTAATTTTTTTTGTAGGCAATTGCAAAGAAGCTTTGCCAAACCCTGTCATAGATTGTATCATATAATTGAGTATAAAGGCGCAAAGATAATTAAAAGTTTGATGCCTTGCGTTGTAAATTGTGAATCAGTTTCGTACAGCTAATTTAAAAATATTCTTACGATAATGCTTTAATTACTTCAGCAACATTTTTTTGGCTGTTGCCGATATAAATTTTGCCATCAATAATAAAAACCGGACGGCTTAAAAAAGTATAATGTTCTAAAATGTATTTTTTAAAATCGGCTTCAGTCAAAGATTTGTTTTTTAAATCCATAGACTTATACAATTGCGCTTTTTTACTGAATAACGCTTCGTAACTTCCTGAAAGTTTATACATTTCCTCAAGCTGATCTTCTGTAATTGGATCTTGTCTGATATCTTGAAAAACCAAATTGTTCTCAGGTAAACTTTTAATAATTTTTCTACACGTATCGCAAGAAGCTAAATAATATATTTTGTTCATGGTTTTTGAATTTTGTTAGAATACAAAGAAACTTCATTTGAAACTTAAAATTGTCTAATTTTAGAAAAAAAATAAAATTATGAGTTCAGTTTTTGAAACACAAAAAACAATAAGAGAGATTCTCTTAAAAATATTGGAAAACCATTCTCTGGAAAAATTAAATAAAGTTCCTCAAGGTTTTAATAATAACATTATTTGGAATGTTGCTCATTGCATTGCTGCGCAGCAAACTTTGGTTTATAAATTATCAGGGCTTCCTACTATGGTTTCAGAAGATTTTATTTTGAAATATAGAAAAGGAACAAAGCCTGAAGGAGATGTTTCACAAGAAGAAGTTGATGAGGTTAAGACGTTTCTTTTGAGCACATATCAAAAAACGCAAAATGATTTTACAAGCGGTCTTTTTGTTGATTATAATGAATATACAACCAGCATGGGATTTACATTGCGAAATGTTCAAGACGCATTAGATTTTAATAATTATCACGAAGGAATTCATACTGGAATTGTGATGACTTTAATAAAATTGGTTAAATAAAAAATCCCGCTCTTGAGCGGGATTTTTTTATTCTACTATAGTTTCGATTGTTACTTTCATTGCGCCAGCGCCTTTATTTTTGGTGATGTCCATAAAAGCTCTTTTTGATAAATCTATTTCACGGGTTTTTACAAATGGACCACGGTCGGTAATTTTTACGATTACAAATTTGCCATTGGCTTCGTTTGTTACTTTTACTCGAGTTCCAAAAGGAAGTTTTTTGTGCGCCGCAGTATAACTGTTGTTGTTGAATCTGCTTCCGTTAGCAGTTCTTTTTCCATTAAAACGATCTGCATAGTAGGAGGCATGTGCGTTTTTTTTGTATGGTCTAAGTTTTAATCCTTTGTCTGTAAAAACTGAATCTACTGGTAATGCAATAATGTTTGGTTTTGCATTTTTTACTGTATCTTGAGTAATTTTTGGGTCTGTTGCGGGTTTGGTTTGACTTATAACATAGGTAAAACCACTAATTAAAGTGAAAGCAATTGTGGCGAATAAAATAATTTTTTTATTTCTCATGGGTTATTTTTTTTCAGACTTGGGGGGAGTTTGTACAAATAATATGCCGAGATAAAAAAAGCCCTGATGAAAGGGCTTTTAATTGGTATTTTCTAGAACCAAAGGTTCCACGGAATTCTACTTAAAATAAGCAATAATCCTAATCCGTAAAATATAGCAAAGGTTTTAAATTTAGCTTCGCTGTTGATTAATTTTTTATGTTTAGACCATCCAATAGTAATTAGGACGATTGCAATAAGATTAATTAGAGGGTGTTCTAATGATGTTAATCGAAGTTCTGCATTAGACATTTGTCCAAAAGCTGCTTTTCCAAGTGGAGAAACAAAATATAATATCAAACCGATTAATAACTGTGTGTGAGTTCCAATTAAAGCAAATAAAACAATTTTACGATCTTTAGCTGTAAACTCTTTTTTTGATGTTACTCCGATAATTGCATTAACAACTGCGACAAGTAAAAGAAGCAATGCTAAGTATGCCCATCCAGAGTGGAATTTTTGTAGAAAATTATACATAAACCTTGTTTTTTGTTTGAAACAAATATAACAAAAATGACTATAAAAAAACGGCATTAAACTTAAAAGTCAATGCCGTTTTTATTATTTATTTAGATTCTAAATTTAGAAACTAGACTATTTACCAAAAATATATCTGATTGTAAATTGAGCTTGCCAAACATCAAATGTAGATGCATTTTTTTGGAAAGTATCTTTAATCAAGTATCTGTTTCCGTTTACATCTGTTTGAGTTGCTAATTGGTAGAAAGGAACGTTTGCAGCATTTGTTGTATTATATGCTAATACGTTTGCATTCGTTGGTCTTTGTGTAACTCCCCAATCTCTGTTTAACATGTTTGTAAAGTTCAAGATGTCAGCTCTAAATTGGAAACTGTTTCTTTTACCACGAATGTTAATGTTTAAATCTTGTGTAACAGATAAATCTAATCTGTGTAACATTGGTAAGATAGCACCGTTTCTTTCAGCATATTGACCTCTTCTTGTGCGAAGATATTTGTCTTGATCAATGTAAGCATCAAATGCAGTTCTTTGCTCAGCTTCTGTGTATGTTTTAGTTGTTGTTACACCATTAACTGTACTTGAAACAGTAAGAGGAGTAAAACGTAATTCATTAGCGCTGTTTGGTACGTAAAGTAAATCATTTCCATTTACTCTATCTCCATTCATATCACCGCTGTAAGCGTATGTGAAAGGACTTGCAACTTCTCCAATATATCCTAAGTTAATAGATGTCGCACCGCCAATTAAACCTTTTCCGTATTCAATTTTGTATCCAAGTACTCCTACTAAACGGTGAGGCGTATTGTTGTTTGAATTAGAAACTTGTAAGTCATTGTTTCCATTTATAGATCTAGCACCAGTCCATGAACCAGAAGCAACAGATCCTGGAGAAATTAAATCAGTAGCTTGAGAATGCGTATAAGCGAATGATCCCCAAAGACCATTTTGATATGGGTATTCTAATTTAAAAGTTGTAGAATAAAAATATCCTTCGTCAGAATTAGTTAAAACAATTCCGTTTGAAACGTTATCATTAACTCTTGTTCCAGCATCATTACGAGAGTATCTAGGTCTGTTATCAGTGCCAGCAAATGTTCCAACAGGCGCATCAAAGTTAGCATTGTAATAATTAATTGCATTAATGTTTTTCTGTAGAATACCTTCTACGCTACCTACAAAACCAAATGGAAGTTTTTGGTCAACTGCCATAGTTGTTTTCCAAACTTGTGGGTATTTGAATTTTTTATCTGTAAAAGCTAAATCAAAAGTTGAAGGTAATGTTGGAGTTGATGGAGTGAAATACTCAGCTGGTCTTGGTGTAAAACCGTAACCTCCAGCAGCTAAAGCAGCACCACTTACATCAACGAATCCTGTAAGAACACCATTGTTACCAATTTGATTTGATAAGTATACAGATGGAGCTCTTCCTGTGAATACTCCTGATCCCCCTCTAACAATAGTTGAAGCATCTCCGTTTAAATCTAAATTGAATCCTAATCTTGGTTCAAATAAGTATTGTGCATCTGGCATTTCACCTGTATTGAACTTTTCGCCATTAGCAAAAGTCATTGCAGTAACTGTAGGGTTTTCTAAAGCAGTATCAGCGAACCAAACTCTAGATGCTCTAAGACCAACAGATAATTTAAATTTATCACTTAATTTGATTTCATCCTGTGCATATAAATCTAATTTATTAGATTTTAAAATTTGCAATGGTTCTTCACCACCAGGCAAAGCTGAATATCTATATTGAAAACGTGCTGGAGAAGTTGTAGTAGCGCTTGATGGAGCTCCACCATTAGCTATTGATTGATCAGCAGCAGCATAAAAATCAGCTAACGAATTAAATACATAAACTCCGTTTGATCCAGAAAAGAATAAGTTGCTTGATTTGAAATATTCAAAATTTGCTCCTAAAACAATAGAATGTTTTCCAATAGTTTTAGTTAAGTTGTCTGTAAAGTGTAATGTTGAATATGAAAGTTTGTTACCTTGTGTAAAAGGGTCTAAACCAACAGAAATGTAGTTAGCAGAACCATTTTTGATATCAATAGTTGGGAATAATCCACCACCTTGTAAACCTCTATCTTCAATTTGCTTATCGTAACCAGCAATGAAGTTATTATACCATGAGTTGCTAAATTTACTGTTTAATTCAACTACGATAGATCTAGTGTTATCTAAAATTGTGTATCCACTGTTTTTGAAAGACATTGCTAAAGCACTTGTTCTTCTGTTTCCGAAACCTAATGAGTTTGAGTTAGAAGTTAACTCATCAGAAGATGAATTGTGGTGTACGTAACGAGCTGTAAGCTTGTGATTGTCATTAATATTCCAGTCAATTCTTGTTAAGAATTTTTTAGATGTTTTTGCAGCATCGTAATTTTCCCAAGGACCAGTAATATAATTGAAGTTATCTCTCATGTAATTAGAAAGTGTCTGCATTTCAGTGTAAGTTGGAGCTGAAATTTGTGCACCACCTTGAGGAGATCCAGTAGATGTCCATGTTGTTGCAGGGCTTACATTGTCGATAGTTTCGAAGTTACCAAAAAAGAATAATTTATCTTTGATGATTGGTGCTCCGATACGAGCTCCCCAAATTTTTTCGTCAAATTTTCCTGGAGTGATATCTACTGCACCTGCGTGAGTTCCAATAAAGCTTGATTTGTTGCTTCTGAAAGAATTGTAAACAGATCCTTCGATTTCATTTGTTCCACTTCTTGTTACAGCATTAATTCCTGATCCTAAGAAGCCAGATTGACGAATGTCAAAAGGAGCAATGTTTACTTGTAATTGCTCAATTGCATCAAGAGAGATAGCAGTAGAACCTGTTCTTCCTCCAGCTTGAGACTCACTTCCAAGTCCGAAACCGTTGTTGAAAACAGAACCGTCAATTGTAAAGTTGTTTAATCTTGAATCTTGACCACCAAAAGTTCCGTTTGCACCAGCATTAGCATTGTACTTTGTAACAGCGTTTATAGAACGAGATCCTGTAACAGGAACTGCAGTAATTTCTCTGTTTGAGAACTGTTGTGAAGCACCAGTTCTTCCTTTGTTAAAATTTCCTTTTGATTTTGTTGTAACAACAACTTCTTGTAAAGCATTTGATTCTTCGTCAATTTTTACGTTTACAGTTAGGTTATTACCTAAACCAACGTTAATATCAGTAATTTCAGTTGTTTTGTAACCAATGTATGTTACTTTTACGTTATAAGGTCCACCTGGTCTTAAACCTTGTACAGCATATCCACCGTCAAAATCTGTAGTAGAAAAGTATTTTGTTCCAGTAGGTTTGTGGACAACCTCTACAGTTGCACCTGGAAGCGCTTCTCCCTTGTTTGATCTAACAGTTCCTGACATTGCCGAGCCTGTAACTTGGGCATGACCTAAGGCTGATAGAAAAATAATTAAAATAAAAATAATTCTTTTCATTTTCTTCATTTTGTTATTGAGTTAATTGTTTTTGGCAAAATTATAACAATTAACTTAGATAATGTTATCGAAATGTTAAGAAAAACGAGTTTTGTCTTTTGTGTTGCGCATTAAAATGAATTGTTTGATTTTCATTAATAAAAACACTGTTTTTTTAAATTTAAGCAAGTATTTTTTGTTAAAAACGTAATTATTTTAGTTGTTGTGTAGGTGAAAACACGCAAATTGACGCCTTTTCTTTACTTTTTGTCGGTATTTTATGTAAAAAAACGTCTTAATTTTTATTAAATTAAGACGTTTCAAGATGTTACGGAAATCTTAAATTTCTGTTTTTTATTTATTTTTCAAGAAATGATTCAACAAAAACGAAGTTGAGCTATCATGACTTTTAACAGTTTTAGAATTAATTTCATCCAAAATAGAATTAGCTAATTGTTTTCCTAATTCAACTCCCCATTGATCAAAACTAAAAATATTCCAAATAATTCCTTGAGTAAAAATTTTATGTTCATACAATGCAATCAAAGAACCTAAACTTTTTGGAGTCAGTTTTTGAATCAAGATTGTATTCGTTGGTTTGTTTCCTGTAAAAACTTTAAAAGGCAATAAATAAGATGCTTTTTCTGAAGAAAGTCCTTGTTTATCAAATTCTGCTTGAACTTGTGCTGGAGTTTTTCCGTTCATTAAAGCTTCAGTTTGGGCAAAGAAATTCGACATCAATTTATCATGATGATCTTCATTTCCGTAAAGTGGTTTTACGAATCCGATAAAATCTGTTGGAATTCTTTTTGTTCCTTGGTGAATTAATTGAAAGAAAGCGTGTTGAGAGTTTGTTCCTGGTTCTCCCCAAATAATGGTTCCAGTTTGGTAATTAACAGGTTTTCCGTCACGGCCAACACTTTTTCCGTTACTTTCCATAGTTGCTTGCTGCAAATAAGGAGCTAGTTTTGATAAATATTGAGTGTAAGGAATTAAAGCTTCACTTTCGGCACCATAAAAATTATTGTACCAAACGCTTAATAAAGCTAAAATTACTGGAATGTTTTGGTCTAATTCTGTTGATTTGAAATGCTCGTCCATTTCGTTTGCGCCAACTAATAATTGATTGTAATTTTCAAAACCAATTGCCAAAGCGATACTTAATCCAACGGCACTCCAAAGAGAAAATCTTCCTCCAACCCAATCCCACATTGGGAAAACATTGTCAGGGTTAATTCCAAATTCTGTTACATTTTTAATGTTTGTAGAAACCGCCGCAAAATGTTTTGCAATATCTTCTTGAGAAGCCGATTTTAAAAACCACTCTTTAATAGTTTCAGAATTTGAAAGCGTTTCCTGAGTTGTAAAAGTTTTAGAAACAATTACAAATAAAGTAGTTTCAGGATTTAATTTTTTAATGATTTCGTTTACGTGATCGCCATCAACATTTGAAACGAAATGAAGATTTAAGTGGTTTTTGTAAAACTGCAAAGCTTCAACCGCCATAACTGGACCAAGATCAGAACCACCAATTCCGATATTTACAACATCAGTAAAAGCTTTTCCTGTGTAACCTTTTCTTTCTCCAGAAATTACTTCTTCTGTAAATTTTTTGATTTTATTTTTTACTTCGTAAACTTCTGGAATTACGTTTTCCCCATCAACTTTAATTATTGCCGATTCTGGAGCACGTAAAGCCGTATGAAGAACTGCACGATTTTCTGTTTTATTAATTAATTCACCTCCAAAATAATCAGCAATCGCATTTTTTAATCCGATTGAATTTGCCAATTCTAATAGAAGTGAAATAGTTTCTTGACTAATATTATTTTTAGAATAATCTACAAGGAAATCGTTCCATTGCAAATTGAATTTTTCAGCGCGGACACTATCTTGTTGAAACAATTCTTGTATTGTGGTTTCGTGAATTGCGTTATAGTGGTTTTGGAGATTTTTCCACGCTTCAGTCCCAGTTGGGTTTGTTGTGTTTAAAGCCATTTTTATCTATAATTGAGTTTGTTCTTTGAAACACAAAAATACTGAAATAACTTTTAAAAGGAGAACGGTTCACGATTATATAACAATTAGTTACGAAAACGTTTTATGTTTGTTTTATCTTCTTCTAATATATAATCCAGAACCCGGATATGTCAATTGTACAAGATAATTTTCTTTTGTAATCCATTGATACCAATGTTTGTACTTTTTATCTCGAAAATCAAATATGTCTACTATGATATAAGGTTGCTTAAGCAAGAATTTGTTTAAATTAATATTGAAATTTGCAGTTTCTTGCTTTCCCTTCTTATAAGTGTTGTATTCAAAATACAATGAAAATTTATCTATGTTTTCATTTTGAATTATTTTCCAAACTTCATCGCCTAAAATGAGATCTCCAGGATAATAATTTACAACAAACTTTTTTCCAGATTCTAATTCTATGCCGATATTAGTAACCTCCTCGTTTAATAATTTTTCATTTATTTTAATAATTAAATTTATCTTTTGAGAGAAAGATATTTTCGAGATTAAAAGGAAAACATATAAATATATTAGTTTGCTCATTTCGAAATTGTCTTCTTGAAGTTTATAAAGTTGTTACCAAATTTTCCACCAAGGTTTTTTATTGATTTCTATCGTTTTCTTGGCTGTGTTGATTTCAATTCTTTTCGGTGATTCTGTTTTTATTTTAGAATCATCAAAAAATAATATTCCGTCATCCGTCATTCCAAGAGGAGATTTTGTTCTCTCTTTCCAATTTTCAGTTTGTAATTCTGGAATTAAAGGTAAATCGATTTTTTCGCGAAAGCGTTTCTGTGCTTTTTCTATAATTTCTTCTTCTAAGTTTGAAGATGAATTTTTAAAAAGAGTTAAAGAGTTGTCTGGAACATTTAAAAGAAAAACTTGTGTTTTATCACTAATTTTCTGAATATCCAATACTTTAAATTAAGCAATTGAATCTAAAAGAAAATGACCCATCTTTGCTGAATCAGGATTAAATTTTGATAAATCTTTGGCGTGAGCACTTGCTATTAAATATCTGAAATTTCCAGAAAGTCCGCCTCCAAGCGAACTCATATCTGTAAAACCTTTTTCCTGAATTATTTGACCAACTTTATAATTTGAAATTAAATTTTCTGAAAGATTGGTGTCTCTGTAAAACAATTTTAAACCCGAAAAAGTTTCATGATACATGGTTTTAAGACGCGAATTTTTCATAATCTATTCTTTACTTAAATTGTATTGTAACTAAAAAATAATGAGGAATTTTAAAATGCGTTCCAAGATTTTCTGGTTTAATGTCCGATTGAACTACTTCGCAATAAGAACTAAAACCATCCGCATGTTTTGTTGGAGTTATTATGGCAAGAATTGGTGTTTCTTCATTTATGTTTATGCTTAATTCAGTTTTGTTTCCAAAAAAATCTTTTAATGCATAATTTTCTGGATCGCCTTTTAACTTGAAATATAATTTCTTGCTTCTGTAACGGTTGGATGAGATTTGTGTTTTTAATTTTCCATCTGCTAATTTGAATAGAAATTTTAAAGATTCTTTATTAGATTTTATTTTAAAATGATCATCATCTGTTCCGTCAAAAAGCACAGATTTGGAGGTTAATTTTCCAGCTTTAAATTCTTGGAGATTTATTATATAATGTTTCCCTTCTAAAGCTTTTTCTTCAAAGTTTAATCGCTCAATGTAAATGTGTTCAAAATCAATTAAACTTTGAACGTCACTATTTTCGCTTCCGTAACTATTAGTTAATTTGATGCTGTTTTGTGCAAAAGAAAAATTTGCCGCAAAAGTAAGAAGCAGTAATAGATTTTTAAGTTTCATATAAGATTGGTGATTTGTCTTTTGCTAAAATAAAAAATTATTCTTACAAATTCCCAATACTATCCAATTCTCTCTTCAAAGGTTCAATCTGTTTCATGAAACGAGTTCTGTCATTTCCTGTCAAAGATTCTCCAGTCGGAAGATTCAATCGAAGTGCATCGACTTGTACGCCATTTTTCCAGAAACGGTAACAAACGTGAGGGCCAGAAGCTAAACCTGTACTTCCAACCAAACCAATTGTCTGTCCTTGTGTTACGCGTTGTCCGCGACGAACCAAGATTTTAGACATGTGTAGATATTGAGTAGAGTAGGTTCCGTTGTGTTTTACTTTTACAAAGTTTCCGTTTCCTGCTGTATATCCAGTCGCTTCAACAACTCCCGATGCAGTTGTAGAAATCGGAGTTCCAGTTGGTGCGGCATAATCAGTTCCTTTATGTGCTTTCCAAGTATGTTGAACTGGATGAAATCTATTCATTGTAAATCTCGAAGTGATTCGGCTGAATTTAATTGGTGTTTTCAGAAAGAAATTTTTAAGTGTTTTTCCTTCATCATCATAATATTCAATTTTTCCCGAAGTTGTATCTCTCTCAAAAGGAAAAGCATAAACGATTTTACCTTTATATTCAAAAAATGCAGCTTCAAGATCTTCAACACCGTCATACGTTTTGCCATTTATAAATCGTTCTGTAAAAATTAATCCGTAACGATCTCCTTTTTTAAGTTTAAAGAAGTCAATTGACCAAGAAAATACTTTTGTAATTCTGCTTGCCAAAGCGGTTTCAACATCTTCACCTCCTAAAGTTTCGGATAATGAAGTCTTTAAAACGCCTCCAATAATTTTTCTTTTTAAGGTAACCGGTTTTACTTTTTTGTAAGCTTTTGCAATACTGTCTCTTAAGTCAATAACATAATAACTTAATGCATCTGGCTGATAAATGAAAACCTGTAAATTGTTGGTTTTGTTTTTTGAACGAAGTAAAGTAAAAGGTTTGCCGTAACGAATACTTCTTACATTAAAAGAATCTTTAACTTGTTCTACAATGTCAAAAACTTTTTTGTCTCCAATATTTTGACTTTGAATGATTGAGCCAAAAGAATCTCCTTTTGAAATGGTATCATTAACAACATTGAAATCTGCGTAATTAAAACCGAATTCTATTTTTTTGGTTGCTGGTTTAGTAATTTTGGTTTCTACTTTTTCTTCTGCTTTTTTACATGAAAAAATAGAAAACAAGACAATTAAAATTACGACTGCTTTTTTCAAACTTTTTGTTTTTTTGTGGTGAAATTATTCTGCGGTTTCATTTCCCCAATTGGACAATTCTTCTTCGGTCCACAATTTAGGAAAAAAGATGCGTCTTTGGTATTTTGGATGCATATATTTTTGCCAGTCACTTCCGCCAGTTGCCTCACCGTTTCCTTTTCCGCTTTCTAAAATATATTTTCTTGCTGTATTAAGGTGTTGCATTACCCAAGTAATATTTACCGTTTGGTCGTAATGGCGCATCGCAGTAATTAATTCTGCATTTTGTTGGTCTTCAACTGGTAATTGTGTGAATTTTTGCCAAATATTTTTAGTTTTAAATGAAGACATTTGTCTTAAAAATTGACCTTTATATTTGTTTTCGAATTCCTGAAGCAAATAAGATTTTTCGCCAGTATGATAATCTTTTCCAGCAGCTTGCCAATATAAATGTTCAAAGCTGGTTTCTAAATCGGTATTTTCGTCGAAGTTTGCTTTGTATCTTCTGTCTGTTAAATTGATAACATCTGTAGAAGCAAATTCTATCATTCTATATTGTGCACTCTGAAAACCACTTGCTGGAGTAAGTGTATTTCTGAATTTCATATATTGATCTACTTCCATACCGTTTTCCATAATACTAAAAGAGTTAGTAAGCATATCAAAATATCGAGTAATTCTTGATAATCTTTCACTGAAAAAATCAACCTGAATGTTTTCTTTTTCAGCAATTTGATCAATTTCCCACAAAATCATTTTGAAGATTAATTCGTTTACCTGATGATACATGATAAAAACCATTTCGTCAGGAAGTGTAGTGCGTTGAATTTGTAAATTTAAAAGTGCATCAGTCTGAATATAATCCCAATAAGTAATTGGTTTAGCCCAAAGTAATCCTTCTAATTGTACATCAGTTTTTTGATTTATGGCTTGAAATTTTTGATCAATTTCTTTTAAGATTGCTTCAGAATTATCTGTAGGGTTCATTATTTTTTTGCTTTAAGTGGACTTTTTAATCCTTTATATTCATCGAGATCGGCTTTAAGAGATCCTACGGCCAAATCTGCTTTTATTCTAATTGGAACTTTATTTACGTCGTCTGTTATCCAGAGCGTTAAGCTTTCTTTTTCTTTAAACACTCTTCCGGTCTGAACTGAAGGTTTAAAAACCATCGTAGAAATCGTCCCAAATTTAGTTGTAATATCTTGACGACCTATATATTTTAACTTAAATTTTGTGATTTCTTCATCAAAAAACATGTCAATAGAAATTGCGTCACCAGATTTTAATTTATCAATATTTGGATGGTTTCTTAAATAGTAAAAAGCCGAAACAATATCTTGCACTTCTTCGGTAACAATAATCGTTTTTTCAGATTTTCTTTTGTAATCTTTTACCAAAACTCTGTTTTCGCCTTGATTGAAAAAACCTTCTTGATTTTTGGTGTAACCACCTTCGTCAATTTTTCGAACGTATCGGTAAGGTTTTCCAGTTTCTTTGTCAAAATAACTTTCGTACAAATCTTCTACTTTGAAGAAAAATTTAGACATTCCGGTAGTGTAACCTTTTCCAATAGAATGGTATACCTTTTTATTATTGATTGTAGCGTCTTTTACTTCGAGAGTTGCATAACCTGCATTTACAATTCCGTAGTGAATTCTAAATTTAAAATATTCTCCAGTATCGAAAGCGTCTTCTTTTTGAGTGTCGAAGCCGAGAGTTGTTAGTGCTAATATGATGAGGATGAACTTTTTCATAGTACAATTTTTACATTTCATTATAAAGATAAATAAATGCAAATTCTATTCCAAATGTACCAAAACAAAAAAACTCAGTCAAGAATGACTGAGTTTTTATGCTATTAACTAACCAAAAAACTATAAATTATGAAATTTATATCAATTCGGAAGGAAACCACCCCTTCCTGATTTGCGAGTGCAAAGATAGATAGAAAGTTCAAAAAATAAATAGCCAAAGTCAAGTTTAACATAACATTTGCAAAAAAAGCATCGTTTTTTAGAGAATTATGCTGTTTTGTGTATCAAAATTAACATTTTATAGTGTTCCTCTCAATTCTTGCTCTCTTTCAATTGACTCAAAAAGAGCTTTAAAGTTACCTGCGCCAAACCCTTTTGCACCCATTCTTTGAATAATTTCGAAGAAAAGTGTCGGTCTGTCTTGAACTGGCTTTGTGAAAATTTGTAAAAGATAACCATCTTCATCGGCATCAACCATGATCGCTAATTTTTCTATTTCGTTTAAATCTTCTTTCATCATGTCCATATGAACTCCCAATCTTTCAGGAATTGCTTGGTAATAAGTATGAGGAGGAGCAGATAAAAATTCAACACCACGAGCTCTTAATTGTGATACGGTTTTAATAATATCATCTGTAGCAATTGCGATGTGCTGAATTCCAGGTCCGCCGTAGAAATCTAAATATTCTTCAATTTGTGATTTTTTCTTTCCTTCAGCTGGTTCGTTGATAGGGAATTTAATTCTTCCGTTTCCATTAGACATTACTTTACTCATTAATGCAGAATATTCTGTAGTAATTTGTTTGTCATCAAAAGATAAGAAATTCACAAATCCCATTACGTCTTCGTAGAATTTTACCCAAGTATTCATTTCGTGCCAACCCACATTTCCAACCATGTGGTCGATATATTTTAATCCAGTTGGTTCTGGATTGTAATCTGATTTCCATTCTTTGTAACCTGGAAGGAAAACTCCATTATAGTTTTTTCTTTCTACGAAAATATGAACGGTTTCTCCGTAAGTATAAATTCCAGAACGGATTACTTGACCAAATTCATCTTCTTCAACAGTTGGTTCCATGAAAGAACGCGCGCCGCGTTTCATGGTTTCTTCATAAGATTTTGTAGCGTCTTCAACCCAAAGTGCCGCCACTTTTACTCCGTCACCATGTTTTTGAAGATGCGCATGAATTGGAGAATCTTGTGTTAAAGGCGTTGTCAAAACAATTCTGATTTTGTCTTGTTTCAAAACATAAGATGCTTTGTCTTTTACTCCAGTTTCCAATCCAGCGTAAGCCAAGGACTGATAACCAAAAGCAGTTTTATAATAATGTGCAGATTGTTTGGCGTTCCCCACATAAAATTCCACATAATCTGTTCCTAATAAAGGAAGGAAATCTTGTGCTCCTTCAAATATTTTTTCTAATCCGTATTCTACTGATTTTACTTCTTTTGACATGATGTTTATTTGTTTAATCGGTTAATCGTTTAATTGATTTTCCGAAATGTTGTGTTTAGATTTTTTTTTTAACGCAAAGGGCGCAAAGATTTTTATTAGTAAGATTTTATAAATCGCGAAGAACGCAAAGCTTTGTGAACTCATTTGAGTAAAACGCCATCAAAAATCTTTGCAAACTTTGCGAAAAATCCTCTGCGAACTTTGCGTTAAAAATGCGTTAGAAAATTGAAATTACTCCGTCCAAGATTTATAATATTTCCCATCATCAAGACCCATAGCTTCTTCCGTAACCATTAACGGTCTGAAAGTATCAACCATAACGGCTAATTCCTGAGTTTCTTTATGACCAATACTGCGTTCCATCGCGCCAGGCGCTGGTCCGTGCGGAATTCCTTTTGGATGTAAAGTGATGTGACCTTGCTCAATATTATTACGACTCATAAAATCGCCATCTACATAATATAGTACTTCGTCAGAATCTATATTGCTGTGATTGTAAGGCGCCGGAATTGCTTTCGGATGATAATCGTAAAGTCTTGGGCAGAAAGAGCAAACGACAAAAGTAGCCGTTTCAAAAGTTTGATGAACTGGTGGCGGTTGATGAACACGCCCCGTTATAGGTTCGAAATTGTGAATTGAAAATCCGTATGGGAAATTGTAACCGTCCCAACCCACAACGTCAAAAGGATGCGTTGCATAAACCACTTCGTGAAGCATGCCTTCTTTTTTGATTTTAATTAAAAAATCACCTTTTTCATCGTGCGTTTCCAATTCATTTGGCAAAATAAAATCACGCTCGCAAAATGGAGAATGTTCTAAATGCTGACCAGATTGGTTTTTATATCGTTTTGGCGTATAAAATGGAGAAAAAGATTCTACATAAAATAGTCGATTATCTTCTGTTTCAAAATCAATTTGATAAATAATACCACGCGGAATAATTAAATAATCGCCATATTCAAACGGAATATTTCCAAGCATGGTTCTTAACTTTCCTTTTCCTTTATGGATGAAAAGCATTTCATCGGCATCGGCATTTTTGTAGAAATAATTTCGAAGCGATTCTTTCGGCGCAGCCAAGCCAATAATACAGTCTTTATTGACTAACATTGCTTTTCGGCTGTCTAAAAAGTCGTTTTCTGGTTTCAATTCAAAACCTTTAAAAAGTAATGATTTTATATTTTTTCCGATTGCAATTTTTGGTTCAACCGAATACGAATTTAAAATTTCTTTAACCTGCGTTGGTCTGTGTACGTGATAAGATAATGACGAATGTCCATGAAAACCTTCGGTTCCAAACAATTGTTCGTAATAAAAACCTCCGTTTGGTTTTTCAAATTGGGTGTGTCGCTTTTGCGGAAAATCTCCGAGTTTGTGATATAATGGCATGGCTTTTCAATTAGATAATTTGTAAATTAGATAATTCGAAAATTTGAATTGTGTGAACAGATAATTCAATCATTCTATTTGAATGACCTAATTATCTCAATTCGAAAGCTTACTCAGGATTTCTCTTGATGAGGAATTGAAGATACTCTAATAAACCTGTCCATTTTGTTTTCATTATAACAAATGTCGTAATTTTTTCGAAGTAAAAATAAAAATTATATTAATTATAACTAAAATAATTTAATATTTTTTGATATAATTTTTATGAAGCAAAAAAATAATACGATTTTATTGAAGTATTCACTAAGATAATACTAAAACAAGAAGCCAATGCTAAACCAAGTAAAACTTTTAGACATTTCTGGAGACCAAGATTGCTTAATTTCAATTGGACCAATAATGGTTTCTAATCCGTAACCTACAGCGTAACCTGTATATTTTGGCATAGAAATCCAATCGACGCCACTAAAAATATTATCACCTAAATTGGCAAAATTCGCCGAAAGATTAATGTGATTTTTTCTAATGATTTCGTAGTCTAAGGTAATTCCTGTTTTTATAAAACTGTCTCCAGCAATACTTAAGAAATCATATCCGTAGAAATAATTGAAGTTGTTTATTTTGCTGTAACCGTAACCTCCCAATATATAGTTGAAGAACGGAACACTGCTATTTCCAAAAGTAAATCCGGCATCGGCATCGATTTTTACAGTTGCTCTTCTAAATAATGTTTCTACAAAAGAGACTTCTGCCTTTGCCATAGAAAAGGGTTTAAAAGTATTCGTATAATCTGAAGATGCTAAATAAGTTTGCAGATCTGTTGAGAAATACAATCCAGAACTTGGATAATATTTGTCATCAAAAGAATCGTATTTTAAATAGGCAAAAGCGCTAAAATAATTGCTTTTATCGATAACATTGTCTTCGTTGGCAAGTGTTGGCGAATTTATTTTCAGATATTTATATTCTAAACCTCCGCCCATTAAAAACTTCTGAACGAAAATTGTTTGAAAATAAGCCTGATTGGACAAATCCAAAAAATCAACATTAATTAAATTGACATTTGAATTTTGAGGAACAAGATTACTCAAAGTGTTTGTAACATTTCGATTAAATTGATTTAGTCTTGAACGAAAACCAAAACTGATATTAAATCCATTTTCGACATAATAATTCAAATCGTATCTAAAATTATCTCCCAAAATAATGTCTACAGAAGTAACATCATTTTTTAGAAATGTCTTTTTATGAGTCAGATTCAATAAAATACCACTTTTATAAAGTCCGTCGTAATGAAGTCCAAGTTTCAAAAAAGTTTGTGTTGGATTTTCCTTTAAAACCAAATCTAAATCGTCTTTTTCGCCGTCAGGCTGCAGACAATAGGAAATTGTACTAAAGTTCTGCGTTGCGTTCAGATTATTAATTCCGGTTTTAAGATTATCATACGTAATGGTGCTTCCAGGCTTAAAACGAAGTTTACCACGAATATATTCTTTCGTATAATTATCTAATTGATCGGTATTTATTTTCTGAATTTGAATCGTGTCTGTCGCAACTTTTAATTTTGGTTTTTTGTAAAAAGTGGTTTCATCCGATAAAGCTTTGATTTTTTCATAAACTGCAAAAGCCGCTTCTTCACCTTTTCGAATAATTTCTTCACCTCGATCAAATGAAATTACACCAAAGTCACGAATATCTGGCTTAATGTAGACATCGGTGTTTTTTATTTTATTTTTCATTTTATCAATAGACTGAAGATTGGTAATCTGAACCAAAATTCGGGTAGCATTTTTCAGGTTTTTTCTCTTCATCAAATCGTCCTGAACGTCAACACCAATAATAATATCGGCGCCCAGTTTTCGTACTTCTTCAATAGGGTAATTGTTTACAACACCGCCGTCGACCAATAAATTTCCATCAATTTCTACTGGAGTAAAAAGGGAAGGAAAAGCGGCACTCGCCATCATAGCTTGAACCAGATTTCCTTTGTTTAATAAAACTTCTTCGCCAGTTTCAATATTAGTTCCGATACATAAAAAGGGAGTTGGGAGTTTATTGAAATCACGAATGTGGCGAACATTTCGAGTTAAACTGCTTAACAAATTATAATTGTACATTCCTTTTGAAAGCGCTTCTGGAATCCCGACTCTAAAATTGCTAAACGGCAAAACGATTGCGTACAATTCGTCATTCTTTTTACCATAAAAATTCTTAGAAGATCTCGGAATATAATCGTTTATTAATTCGTCGAAATTGGTTTTCTTGAAAATTGAATCAATTTGAGAAGCATTATAACCAGAAGCATAAAGTCCGCCAATTACAGATCCCATACTGGTTCCGCCAATGTAATCGATTTTGATTCCGGCTTCTTCCAAAACTTTCAAAACGCCAATATGTGCAAAACCTTTCGCGCCGCCGCCGCTTAAAACCAAACCGATTTTTGGTCTTTTTATGCTGTCTTTTTTTACTTCTTGCGAGAATGATTTTTGTGTAAAAAGCACCAACAATGCAAAAATCATAGAAACTGCTTTCCAAATCGTATCTGAAAGGAGTTTTTTTGATTTGATATTTAAAATGGACAACTGATTTAGGCGCATAAAAATTTGCAAGTTAGTTTTGTAAAAGTCGGCAATTTTTTTGGGTTTACTCTTAATATGATGTTGTTTTTGAAAGTATTAACTTTTTGTTTTGATCATACTTCCAGACATCGCTGTGGGTTTTTGCTCCGCCTCTGCAACTCGATGTAAGCGTCTTTTTTATTTTGTCAACTTTTACATCGCAAAACATATCACATTTCGGATTATAATTGGATGGAAATTTTAAACTTTCAAAATTTTTTGTTTTCGGATTAAAGATAAAAATCTGATAAATCGTATAAACTCCCATTCCGTCATCGGTGCGAAAACTGGCAAAATCGGTATAGCCGTCAAAATTATAATCGTTTATTTCTAAACGTGAAGGTTTTCCTGTAATTGAAACCTCAATGTTATTTATAAATTGAGTTTTTCCAGTTTGGACATTTTTTATTTCGACCGCTTGTTCGTATTCTTCATCGCTAGTTCCAATTTTATTTTTAAAACTTATCTCGATTTTACTTTTATCTTTTTGTACAAAAGAAATATCATTTTGACTATACGAAATAGAAAAAAACGAACAGAGAATAATATGTGAAAGAATTTTTTTCAAAATGAATTAACTTTCTTTTGGATGATAAAATTCGACAATTTTTTTTGCCCTAGAAACACCTACAACATCTGAAATTTCTTTTTCTGTAGCCAATTTTAATCTTTTAACACTTTTAAAATGCTGAATTAAAGCCAGCATTGTTTTTTCTCCAATTCCTGGAATACTTTCTACAGAAGAATTAAGAGCAGCTTTGCTTCTTTTATCTCTATGAAAAGTGATTCCGAATCTGTGCGCTTCATTTCGTAATTGCTGAATCACTTTTAAAGTTTCTGACTTTTTATCTAAATATAACGGAATAGAATCGCCAGGATAAAAAAGTTCTTCCAGACGTTTTGCAATTCCGATAATGGCAACTTTTCCGCGTAAACCTAATTCATCAATACTTTTTAATGCCGCAGAAAGTTGTCCTTTTCCACCGTCAATAATAATTAATTGTGGCAAAGGTTCGTTTTCTTCCAACAATCTTTTATAGCGTCGGCCTACAATTTCAGTCATCGAAGCAAAATCGTCAGGGCCTTCAACTGTTTTTACATTAAAATGGCGATAATCTTTTTTGCTTGGTTTTCCGTCTTTAAAAACGACACAAGCCGCAACGGGATTTGTTCCTTGAATATTCGAGTTATCAAAACATTCAATATGTCGAGGCTCAATAGGAAGACGTAAATCTTTCTGCATTTGCGCCATAATTCGATTTACGTGACGATCTGGATCTACAATTTGCAATTGTTTCAATTGTTCGATTCGATAGAATTTGGCATTTCGAATCGATAAATCTAGAATCTGTTTTTTATCGCCAAGCTGCGGAACGGTTACTTTAATGTTTTCACCCAAATCCAATTCAAAAGGAACAATAATTTCTTTTGATAATAATTGAAAACGCTCACGCAATTCTACAATCGCCAATTCTAATAATTCTTCGTCGCTTTCGTCCAATTTTTTCTTAATATCTAAAGTATGCGAACGAATAATCGAACCGTGAGAAATCTGCAAAAAGTTGACATAAGCGGCACTTTCATCAGAAACAATCGAGAAAACGTCAATATTGGTAATTTTCGGATTGATGATCGTCGATCTGGATTGATAATTCTCTAAAACCTCAATCTTTTCTTTGATTTTCTGCGCTTCTTCAAATTGTAAATTCTGCGCATAAGTATTCATCAATTTCTTGAAATCTTTTAAACTTTCTTTAAAATTTCCTTTCAAGATTTCGCGAATCGCATTTACTTGTCTTTGATATTCTTCTAAAGGTTCCAAACCTTCGCAAGGTCCTTTACAATTTCCAATATGATATTCTAGGCAAACTTTAAATTTCCCAGAATTAATATTCGATTCGCTCAAATCATAATTACAAGTTCGAAGCGGATATAATTCTTTAATCAAATCCAAAATAGTGTGCACCATTTTGAAATTGGTATAAGGTCCAAAATATTCAGAACCGTCTTTGACCATTCTTCGCGTCAAAAATATTCTAGAAAATGGTTCTTTTTTAATACAAATCCACGGATAACTTTTGTCATCGCGCAACAGCACATTATATCTTGGCTGAAGCGTTTTAATTAAATTATTTTCTAATAAAAGCGCATCGGTTTCGGTTGGAACGACGATGTGTTTTATAGTCACGATTTTTTTGACCAAAACGTTTGTTTTGGCTGTATCGTGAATTTTATTAAAATAAGATGAAACCCTTTTTTTTAGATTTTTAGCTTTTCCGACGTACAAGATTTTTCCGTCTTTATCGTAATATTGATAAACACCTGGATTGTCTGGCAAAGTTAAAATTTGAAGATCTAAGGCCGGTTTTTGCATTCTTTTTTGTTTCTGAAGATGTTTGTAAAGCTTTTCAAAAACCATTCCGATTTCCAAATGAAGCTTAACATTGAATTAGTTTCAAATTTACGAAATCAAAAGAATAATTTCTATATTTAGATTTTATAATTCTACATGAAAAATAGTACTCCATTGGTTATTTTTGGCGAATCGATTTTGCCGGGAGAACACAGAACCATAAACGTTGAAATTGCTCGATTGCATACTACAACCAAGTTGAATATTCCTGTAATTGTGCGCCGATCCAAGCATGACGGCCCGACCATTTTATTTTCTGCCGGAATTCATGGCGACGAAATAAACGGTGTTGAAGTGGTTCGTCAACTTATCAGCAAAAAAATAAACCGACCAACACGCGGAACTATAATTTGCATTCCAGTCATCAATATGTATGGTTTTGTCAATAAATCTCGCGAATTTCCTGACGGTCGTGATTTAAATCGCGTTTTTCCAGGAAGCAAAAAAGGTTCGCTTGCCAGCCGATTTGCTTATCATATTGTTGAAGAAATTTTGCCAATTTTAGACTACGCTGTCGATTTTCATGCGGGCGGAGCAAGCCGATTTAATGCACCGCAAATTAGAATTACCGAAAACAATCCCGAATTAAAAGTTTTGGCCGATATTTTTAATGCGCCTTTTACTTTATATTCTAAAAATATAAATGGTTCTTTTAGAAATACTTCTGAAAAAGCCAATGTAAAAATGCTTCTTTTTGAAGGCGGAAAATCTTTAGATATCAATAACGAAATTGCAAATGAAGGCGTTTTGGGAACAAAACGTTTATTGCATTATTTGAATATGCTGGATCCGAAACAGTTAGTTGAGCCAGCTGCGCAACCTTCAATTTACATTAAACAATCGGTTTGGCTTCGTGCAAAATGTTCTGGACTACTTCATGATTTTAATTTGGTCGGAAGATTTGTTACCAAAGGCACTATCTTAGCCATCATTACAGATCCGTTCGGAAAGTTTGAACAAAAAGTGAAAGCGCCGCACGATGGATTTGTAATTAATGCCAATCATTCGCCAATTGTTTACGAAGGCGATGCCATTTATCATTTATCAAAAACGCCCGACAATGCCGACGAGTAAAAAAGAACTTCGAATTGAATATAAAAATTTCCGTAAAGCGCTTTCTTTTGATGAAGTTGAAGAAAAAAGTTTGGCAATTGCAAATCAATTAATTCAAATGCCAATTTGGGATAAAATTTATTATCATGTTTTTCTTCCGATTGAAGAGCAAAAAGAAGTCAATACCGAATTTGTTTTGCATTTACTTTCTGGAAAAGACAAAGAAATCCTAATTTCTAAAAGTGATTTTGAGACTAGAAAAATGACTCATTTTCTTCTAACAGATAATACCAAAATCAAAAAAAACGAATATAATATTCCAGAACCTGTTGACGGAATTGAAGTTCCTTCTTCTAAAGTTGAAGTGGTTTTGGTACCGCTTCTAGCATTTGATGTTTTCGGAAACCGAATTGGTTACGGAAAAGGTTTTTACGATAAATTCCTTGCCGAATGCAAACCTGAAACCATCAAAATCGGGCTTTCGTTTTTTGAAGCTGTTAACCAAATCGATGATGTTTTTGAATCGGATATCAAATTAGATTTTTGCGTTACGCCTGAGAAAATATATCAGTTTGAATAAAATTAATGCCACAGATTAAAAAGATTAAAATGATTTCAAAAAAAAAATCCATTCAATTCTTTTAATCTGTGGCAAAAATAAATATTCATCCTAATTCATCTAACACAATCTTTGTCGATATGCTGGACGTAGACGCACTGCAGTGCGTCTCTAAAATTCAAATGCATAAAAAAATCTTCTCATTCTCAAAAAAAAAATCACACCAAATCCCTTTAAAAATCGGGGTTTTTGATTTTGTTTTCCATTAAGGAAAATATTTCTAATTTTTTTGACACGATTTTGCTTACTCGAAAATTGCAAATAATCACTTCTAGTACATCCGGAATGCTAGTCCTTATTTGAAGCCAATAACCTTTTATTAATTTTTAAAAATTTACTTTATGAGAAATCTTAATTTCTTTATGATGGCATTCCTCGTACTTACTATTTTCAGCTGTAAGAAAGCGTATGCACCAGACGAAGCTGCAGATTCTACCGAAATGGCTGTAACTACAACTGATTCAGTTTCAGATGAAGAATATATTCCCGAACCAAACACAGAAAGTTATGCAGGAATAGAAGAAAATCCATTTGAATCTCCGCTCAAAGCGCCACTTTCTACTTTTTCTATCGATGTTGATAATGCATCGTATACCAATATTCGCCGATTTATAAACGAAGGGCAAAAAGTTCCTAAAGATGCCGTTCGTGTTGAGGAGATGATAAATTTCTTTAAATACAAATATCCACAGCCAGACGGTCAGCATCCTTTTTCTATTAATACAGAATACAGCGATTGTCCGTGGAACAAAAACAGTCGATTGCTAAAAATTGGTTTGCAGGGAAAGGATGTTCCAATGGAAAATTTGCCGGCTACTAATTTGGTTTTTTTGGTTGATGTTTCGGGTTCGATGGATGAACAGAATAAATTGCCATTACTAAAAGAATCAATGAAAATTTTAGTGAAAGAACTTCGTAACATCGATAAAGTTTCAATTGTGGTTTATGCAGGTTCAGCAGGAGTAGTTTTAGAACCGACTTCTGGAGATGACAAAGATGAAATTATGGATGCGTTCGATGATTTACATGCAGGCGGAAGTACAGCAGGAGGAGAAGGAATCGAATTGGCATACAAATTGGCACAGCAAAACTTCATCAAAGAAGGAAACAATAGAGTGGTGATAGCTACCGATGGTGATTTTAATGTTGGCGCTTCATCAGATGATGATATGTTGAAATTGATTGAACAAAAAAGAGAATCTGGCGTTTTCTTAACCGTTTTAGGATTCGGAATGGGCAATTATAAAGATTCAAAAATGGAGATTTTGGCCGATAAAGGAAATGGAAATTACGCCTATATTGATAACATTCAAGAAGCAAACCGCTTTCTTGGAAAAGAATTTAAAGGTTCTATGTTTGCTATCGCGAAAGATGTAAAAATTCAAATTGAATTTAATCCAAAACATGTTCAAGCGTATCGTTTAATTGGTTATGAAAACCGAAAACTAAATGCAGAAGATTTTAAAAATGATAAAATTGACGCAGGAGAATTAGGAAGCGGACATTCGGTTACGGCTTTGTATGAAGTTATTCCGACAGGTGTTGAAAGCGATTATACACCGTCAGATTTGAAATACACCAAAACACAGAAAAACGACGGAAATTACAGCGATGAACTGGCAACAGTGAAATTTAGATATAAAAAACCTGATGGCAATAAAAGTAATGAAATAATAAATGTTATTGCAGATAAGAAAACAGAGCTGAAATATAGCTCGCCAGATTTCAAATTTACAACTGCCGTTTCTTGGTTCGGACTTAAATTACGTGAATCGAAATATATTGCAAGCAGTTCAAGTTCTGATATTAAAAATTTAGCAAAATCTGGATTATCGAATGATGAAGAAGGTTATCGATCTGAATTTATAAGATTGGTTGATGCAGTGAATTAATCTTAAATTCCAAAAAATGAAAATCCCAAATTCCAAAACTTAAATTGGAATTTGGGATTTCTTTATTTAAATATTTTGAACTTTTACTTAACTTCTTTAATTGTCAAAGAATCAATCCAGCCTTGGGTTCCGTCTGTTAATTCTACTTTTCTCCAGCCGGCAACACTTTCTAAAACATATACTTTTGCTCCTTCATGTAATAAAATAATACCATTTGCAGATTTTTCTGGTTTTGCACGAACTTGACTCATTTCAGAAAAAACGATGGCAACACGATCGTTATCAAAATGACGTTTTTCAGATACAGCAGCAGATATGCTTAAAGCAAATGCAACTAAAAAAATAAACATCCCAACAAAATAGATTCTTTTTGCAAGTGTAGCTTTTGAAAAGTAATAACCAATAAAACTTAATAAAAAGATAAATCCTATCGCGACGGCAATTTTTGCCCATTCGTTATAGTCAAAAATAGAAGTAAAGTTCTGAATCAGTTTTGCAAAACCAACTTTTGGAACTTCTTTAATTTCATCAATCGTTAGTTTTTTGGCAAATTTTAAATTGTTTAAAGTCTCAGGATCGTTTGGTTTAAGAACTAAAGCTTTTTCATAATTATAAATCGAAGGCGCAACTTGATTTAATTTATAATAGCAATTTCCAAGATTAAAATACAATTCTGCAGAATGTAATTTATCTTCTTTCACTATGTTTTCGTAAACCTGAATCGCTTCTTTATATTGCCCTTTTTGGTAAAGTGCATTTGCCGATTCAAAGCGCCCTTGCGCAAAGAAAACCTGCGAGATTAATAAAAAGAGATAGAGTATATTTTTCATTTTATTTCTTTAAACCTAACAGGTTTTTAAAAACTGTTAGGTTTGTTTTAAAGTTAAATTTAAACAATCTGTTTTTCCAATTCAGAAATAATCAAAACGGCTTTATCATAATCTTGCTGAATCGATGCGCTTGACGCTGGTGCATAACGAGCAAATTCACAGTTCTCTGTCAAATCGATAAAGTTCTGAACCGTTTCTGGATTTGCATTTCTAGACAATAATAATTCTCTAATATTGTCTTTACTCATTTCTGAAGTTTCAATATGTAGTTTGGCTTTCAAGAAATTATGCATCGCTTTTTCTAATGCGATATAGAAAGGCTCTTTGTTATTAAGATGTTTCTTCGCTTGCGATAAATATTTCTTTGCCAGTTTATTGTTCATTCTAATTCTATTTCCAGTAACATCACCGTCAATAGCTTCTTTTCTTTTCTTAGCTAAAATTATTAGCGGGATAATGATAAAAGGAGCAAATAATAATCCTAAATACAAATTAGAACCGTAAAACTCTTTTTTAGCAATCGGAATTAAAGCTGTTTTAGATTTAATGTTTTTGAAATGATCAGTTTGTGCAACTGCATTTTTAGACGGCGATCCTGTATTTGCTTCTGCAGGCGTTGGTCCATCTAAAACGTCAATCATAATTTCTTTTGATGTAATGGTTTTGTACGAACCTGTACTCAAATCGAAATAAGAAAACTGCATCGGTTTGATGGCATATTTTCCTCTGTATTGCGGCACAATAGTATATTTATCGGTAATTCTTCCAGACATTCCGGTCAACGAAGTTGTTACACTTTCATCATGAACAGGATCGTACATTTCCAACGCATTTGGAACCACTGGTTTTGGAAGCGTAAATAACTTCATATTTCCAGTTCCTTGTGCGCTTACAATTAAGTCAAGTCCTTCGCCATTTTTAAGCGTAGTTTTTGACGGAGTAACAGTAAAATTCAATCTTCCAACCGCGCCTGTAAATCCTTCTGGTTTACTGCTTTCAGGAAGTGGTTTTACATTGATCGTTTTTGCTCCAGCCGAAACTACTTTATTACCTTGTGTTGTAATCATTTGACCAAACATATCGCGACGATTAGAAGCCATTTCTACTTCAATATCTAACGAAAGAGGCTCGATTGTTAATCTTCCAGATTTTTGAGGATATAAAACGGTTTTTTTCAAGATTACATAATAACATCTTTGCCCTTGAAAACTTCCTTCTTCAATCTGTAATTGTTTAATATCAATATTCTGATTCCAGAAATCATTGTATTTAGGTTTTGCCAGTTCTTTAAAACCGTTTACACCAATATTGTTAAAATACAGTTTGTAAACAGCTGTAATTGGTTCATTTAAATACGGATTTGTTTTTGAAATTTCTGCAACTAAAGTCAGTAATTCATTAGGAGATCCTGGAGGTCTGTCGTTAGGATCTCTTTCTTGAGCAACAGCATTGGTAACCGTAACTTTTATCGGATTGGTTTTATAAACCTGACCGTTATATTCTATCGCGGCCTGTTTAATCATTACAACTCCTTTTCTTTCAGGTTGTAAGATATAAGAATATATTTTTTGAAAAGAGCTTCGCCCATTTACCCAAGATTGACTGATCTGCTGACTTGGTCCAGCAACCATTCTAAATCCGTCAAAAGAAGGCTGTTCGAAGTTATCTCCGTCAACATTCATCATGAAATCTATACGAAGTCTTTCGTTTACTCCAAGCGTGTTTTTGCTGACTCTGGCTTCAAATTGTACTTGAGCCATAAGTCCTTGAAATGTGATTAGAAATAGAATTAAATATCTTTTCATTTAAGTGTTTAATCGTTTTTTAATGTTTAATCGTTTAACCGTCGTTTTGTTTGAATCAAATAAACAAATTAACGGTTAAACGATTAACCAAATTTTACCAGTCTTTTTCAGATTTTTTAGGACTACCTTTTACTTTCTGTGCGTTAACTTTATCCTGAATTTTCTTCTCTTCGTTATTAACAGCATCTAACAAGTTCTGAACGCGCTCTTTAGAGATTCCTCCAGGTTGTGGTTTTGGCTCTCCTTTATTATCAGACTTGTCATCTTTCTTCGGATCGTTTTTACCATCTTTTTTATCCTTGTCCTTATCGCCTTTGTCGTCTTTCTTATCCTTGTCCTTATCTTTATCTTTATTGTTGTCCTTGTTCTTATCTTTATTTTTATCCTTGTCTTTGTCCTTATCCTTATTCTTGTCTTTATTTTTATCGTTTTTCGGCGGATTTTCTTTTAGTTTTTGTTTCGCATAAGCGTAATTGTAGCGCGTTTCCTCATCAGTTGGATCGTTGCGTAAAGCTTGTTTGTAAGCTTCAACTGCCTGAGTATAATCTTTCTCCTTCATGAAAACGTTTCCAAGATTGTGAAAAGCTTTATGTTTTTCAGGTCTAGTCTTAGCATTTTTTATCGCTTTCGCGTAAGCAAATTTAGCTTCCGAAATTTGATTTTGTCTATAAATCGTGTTTCCTAAATTGTATGGAGCTGTAGATCGTTTAGGAAATTTAGATTCCGAAATTCTATAGTTTGCCTCAGCATCAACAAATTTATTCTGTTTATATTCTTCATTCGCAGCAGGCAATGATTTGTCTTTCTCTTGTGCAGAAACTGCAAAAGAAACCGTTAGTAAGATATAAAGAAGTAAATTTTTCATTCTAATTTTGTTTTCTGTTCTGAATTTCATCTGAGCATTTATTTCTTTTCGTTAAATAAATCCAACTCTTTGATCCAGTTTGTTTTTCTTTCTAATAAGAAAATATCAATAAACAACAGTAAAAAAGCAAATCCGATAAACCATTGAAATTGCGATTGAAACTCTGCCATTTGTGTTGCTTCAAATTCTGTTTTTTGAATATTGTTTAAAGCATTTTTTACATAATCTAAAACTTCTTTCGTGCTTCCGCCGTAAACGTAACCGCCTTTAGTTGCTTTTGCAATCGTTTTTAAACCTTCTTGATTTAATTTAGTGATTACCGTTTCTCCGTTTTGATCTTTTTGATATGCTTTGACAACGCCGTTTTCTTTTAACGGAATTGTGCCTCCTTTTTCTGTTCCAACACCAATGGTGATGATTTTCATTCCTAATTTATTAGCTTCTTCCGCTGCCGCAGATGCGCCTTCAGAATGATCTTCCCCATCAGAAATTAGAATTAATAATTTGCTGGTTTTGCTTTTTTCGTCAAAATAAGTTGCAGACAATCTAATTGCTTCGTCTAAAGATGTTCCTTGTGAAGAAACCATATCTGGACTCATACTTTGCAAAAACATTTTAGCAACGCTGTAATCTGATGTAATTGGTAAAACTGGGAATGCGCTTCCTGCATAAGCTACAATCCCGATTCGGTCGCTTCCTAAGTTGTTAATGATCTGAGAAACCAATTGTTTGCTTTTTTCTAAACGGCTCGGTACAATATCTTCGGCAAGCATACTTTTAGAAACGTCGACAGCAAAAACAATATCTATACCTTCTCTTTTTACGGTTTCCATTTTAGTTCCAATTTTTGGATTTACCAAACCGATAATCAAGCAAGTAAGTGCCAAAAGAATTACCACAATTTTTAAAACAGGTTTAAAAACTGATTTCTCAGGGCTCAATCTTTTTACCATTTCTAAATCACCAAACTCGCGTTGTGTTCTTCTTTTCCAATACATATTGAAAAGAAAAATACACACCACAATTGGGATTAGTATTAAGAGATATAAATATTTTTTTTCGTCTAATTCCATTTTTTAATTCTAGTTTTCAGTTTTCTGTCACAGTTTTCAGCTGTAAACTGAGAACTAAGACTGCGACTAAAATATTTAAATAAAGCTTCTGTAAACTGTATTTCTTAAACCAACTTCAAGCAATAATAAAAAGGCTGCAAATAAAACAAATCCTCTGTACTTTTCATCATAATCATAGAATTTCAATTCTTGAATTTCTGTCGTTTCCAGTTTATTGATTGAATTGTAAATCTGTGCTAACTTGTCGTTACTTGTTGCTCTAAAATAAGTTCCGTCTGTTTTTTGAGCTATGTTTCTCATCAATTTCTCATCGATTTCAACTTTTTGCATTTTGAATAAGAAACCGCCGTTTGGAGCATATGCGTATGGAGATTCAGCCATTCCATTAGATCCAAGACCAATGGTGTAGACTTTTATTCCGTATTGTTTTGCAATATCTGATGCCGTTTCTGGCTCAATAAAACCAGCGTTATTCACACCATCTGTAAGCAAAATAATCACACGGCTTTTTGCTTTACTATCTTTTAAACGATTCACAGCAGTTGCCAATCCCATACCGATTCCGGTTCCGTCTTGTAATGCGGTGTCGTATTTAATTCCTTTTATAGCTTCAAGAATAATCGCTTTATCGCTAGTTACTGGAGTTTTTGTGTAGGCTTCAGATGCATATAAAACCAAACCAATTCTATCGTTTGGTCTTTCTTCAACGAAATCTGCGGCAACTCTTTTCAAAGCTTCCATACGATTTGGTTTTAAATCTTTTGCCAACATAGATCCAGAAACGTCAATTGCCATTACAATATCAATTCCTTTTGTTGTTTTAGTCTGGTTGCTAATGTCTACGGTTCTTGGTCGAGCCAATGCAATAATCAAAGAACATAATGCAAGTATTCTAAAAACGTATAAAGCAGGTTTTAATTTCGTTAGTAGTGATTCGCTGTTCTTGAAACCTGCTGTAGAACTCATTTTTAAAGTAGCCGACTGCTGATTGCGTTTCCACAAATACCAAACTATGGCAATCGGAATCAATAGAAACAACCAAAGAAATTCTGGATTTAAAAAACTCATCTTACTCATTAGTTGCTTGCTCTTTGAAGTTCAACAGAATTTAATACTCGGGTTGTAATGTCATTTGCATACGTATCGCCTTCTTCATGTAAAATCAAAATTTGCTGTAAACCTTGATCTTGTTTGAAAAGTAGCAATTCGTAATATGCTTTTGTACTCGTTTTAGTTGTAGGATTCAGAATAGACATCGTTCCGTAACCTTTAACTCCCTGAATACCTTCGTTTGTTTGAAAATCTTCTTGTTTTACAATAATATTTTGGGCGCCTTGAGCTTCCATTACTTTTAAAGATCCTTCTAGAGCTTTTGCTAAATCTATGTCAGTTGGCTGTTTAAATTTGGCTGTAGAAACGGTGATGTAGAAATTATCAATCATGCTTCCGTATGTGAAAAGCTGCATTTCTTTGATCAAAGCCATTGTTTCTTTCGGAAGGACTTTTTCTGTGTCCATTCTTTTTAAAACTTTTGGAGTTTCGATTAAAATAGCAGGACTTCCGTACGCACTTTTTACCCATTCGCCTTCTAATAATTCTTTAGATGGATGACCGATTAAATTGTCTTTCACGTAAGTGAAACCTTTGGTAACCACAAAATAAGTTGTAGTTACAAACAACAATAAGATTACAGCTGCAATAGAATAACCAATTCTGGCATTGCGTTTTTTGCGAAGCTGTTCTTTGATTTGCTTTTGTCTTTGCGCTTCATTCAATAACTGATCTTCGATATCTTCAGGAACTTCCGTCGGAATTGCGTTATCAAGCGTTAAAATGACTTTTTGAATTTTGTTTCTATCTTCAGTAATTTCAAATTCAAGCGGTTTAGATTTCGCAAATTTTACCAAATCGGCCTGACGTAAAACGCGTTCTAAATTTTCAACGGTTTCTGGAGTCAGCGTCATTTTCTTTTTGGTTGATGCTTCTCTAATAGCTGTAATTAACTCTGAAGTGGTGCTTTCCATTGCTGGAATGTGAATTGCTTCTTCAATATAATTTCTCGCAATATCTGTTAATTCACTATAATATTCTTTGATTTCACCTTTTTGAACCAATTCTTTTTGCTCTAAATTGTTCAATAAACTTGTCGCTTTTTCAATAGGTGTTTTATAAACCTCTTCTTCGATTTTTTTCAGCTGACGTTTTTTAACGTACCAATAAACAAAAGCGCCAATTCCAATAATTGCTAAAACAATTAAAACGTAAATCCACCAATTTCCAATTCCTTCATCAACAGAAGAAATGTCTTTGATGTCATACATTTTCTGTTGTAAAGTATCCACTTTTACGTTGGCAACTTCAACTTTAATAGAATCAGAAAAGAAAGGTTTTTTGTCGATTAAAATTTTGACACTCGGAATAGTATAACGACCAGAATCAAACTGTGTTAAACCATATTTTTTTATAAGTTCGTAAGTTCCGTCTTTTTTTACCGTATCGATCGGATAAGATTGAATAACCTCTAACGGACCAATGTTTTTAAGTTTTGGAAATTCAACTTTTGATGTTGAAGTTACAACCGTTTTAAGCGACAGCTTGAACTCGGCACCAATCTTATTTTTGGTGGTATCAATACTTGTTTCTACTTGTTTCTGCTGTGCAAAAATCATAGTAGAAAAAAGCAATAAAAATATATAAAGTTTAAATTTCATTTGATTTATGATTGAAGATTAACGAATTTTGATTGTTCCAAGGATTGTCAATTATTTTTGAATGTTAATCTTTAATTTTTTATGAATTATTTTTTGATGTTTTAATACTAGATACAAAAATTGAAATTAATTGATTTGCCTCTATTTTTACTTGCATTAAACTTTCCTGGTCTGTTGATAAGTTTGCTTTCTCTATTATTTTTAGACAAACAAAAGTTTCTCTTAATTCTTTCAGGCAAATTCCCATTTTATGAATAAAATCTTTTTTACTCTCTGCGCTTTGTGCTTCGCCATAATTTAAAGCTGGCGATGTTCCTGATCGAATTATTTGTCCTGACAAATGATTTCCTGCATAATTTTTTTCAAATTTACTTGCAATCCTTATAATTGTAGCTGCAAAATCAATCAATCTGTTTTCTAATTCTTGTTTCGTCATTTCTTAAATACTTCCTTTAAACATAAATCACACACATCATAAATCAAAAATCGTTAATCAAAAATCAAAAATCTTTATCTCGATTTGAAATAGCCTAATAGTTTAGTAACGTAATTTTCGTCAACTCTAGTGTTCACAATCCCTGCTCCAGATTTACGGAATGTATCTTTAAAATAATTCAATTTTTCTTGATAATGTTTCTCGTAATTCAGACGAACTGTTTTAGAACTGGTGTCGACCAATTGTATTTTTCCTGTTTCAGAATCCAGCATAGAAACCATTCCTAAATTTGGAATTTTTTCTTCGCGCATATCATAAACGCGAACTCCAGTAATATCATGTTTTTTAGAAGCAATTTTTAAAGTTTGCTCATAAGAATCAGACATGAAATCTGAAATCATAAAAATGATGGCTTTCTTTTTTTGAGTTCCAGACAAAAATTTCAAAGCTTGCGCAATGTCTGTTTTATGACTTTTTGGTTCAAATTCGATTAGTTCACGAATGATGCGAAGCACGTGTGAACGTCCTTTTTTTGGCGGAATATATAATTCTACAGTATCAGAAAATAAGATTAAACCAATTTTATCATTGTTTTGTGTAGCCGAAAAAGCCATCGTTGCCGCAATTTCGGTTACGATGTCTTTCTTGAATTGATTTTTAGAACCAAAAGATTCCGAACCCGAAATATCGACCATTAAAACCATGGTTAATTCGCGTTCTTCTTCAAATACTTTAACGTGAGCTTCGTTGTAGCGTGCGGTTACATTCCAATCGATGTTACGAATATCATCTCCGTATTGGTATTGACGCACCTCGCTAAACGTCATTCCTCGTCCTTTAAATGAAGAGTGGTATTCTCCCGAAAAGATATGATTACTCAATCTTTTGGTCTTGATTTCTATTTTCCGTACTTTTTTTAAAAGCTCTTTTGTATCCATTTTTTGTTTGGTTTATGGTTTATGGTTGTTGGTTGATGGCGTATGAACCATCAACAAAAAACTATCAACCATCAACTTTTTAAGGTACTTCAATCTCGTTAACGATTTTGTTGATAATGTCTACAGAAGTAATGTTTTCTGCTTCTGCTTCGTAAGTGATTCCAACTCTGTGACGTAGAACATCGTGAACAACGGCACGAACGTCTTCTGGAATTACATAACCACGACGTTTGATGAAAGCATAACATTTAGCAGCATTAGCCAAGTTGATACTTCCACGAGGAGAAGCTCCAAAACTGATAAGCGGTTTTAAATCGGCTAATTTGTATTTTTCTGGGTAACGCGTAGCGAAAATAATATCTAAGATGTATTTTTCAATTTTTTCGTCCATGTAAACTTCACGTACCGCTTCTTGCGCACGTAAAATCTGTTCAACAGAAACAACTGGATTTACTTTTTCGTAAGATCCTTTCAAGTTCTGGCGAATTACAAAACGTTCTTCATCAATTTTTGGGTAGTCAATTACGGTTTTCAACATAAAACGATCCACTTGCGCTTCAGGAAGTTGGTATGTTCCTTCTTGCTCAACTGGGTTTTGTGTTGCCAATACTAAAAACGGACGATCTAATTTGAAAGTTGTGTCACCAATTGTAACTTGTTTTTCCTGCATTGCCTCCAAAAGTGCTGACTGAACTTTTGCTGGAGCACGGTTAATCTCATCGGCAAGTACGAAATTGGCGAAAATTGGTCCCTTTTTAATAGAGAATTCGTTTGCTTTAATGTTGTAAATCATGGTTCCGATAACATCGGCAGGTAATAAATCGGGCGTAAACTGAATACGGCTGAACGAACCTTGAACCGCTTGAGAAAGCGTATTAATTGCCAAAGTTTTTGCAAGACCTGGAACTCCTTCCAGTAAAATATGTCCTTGTCCAAGCAATCCGATTAATAAACGCTCGACCATATGTTTCTGGCCCACAATAACTTTGTTCATTTCCATTGTAAGAAGGTCTATAAAAGCACTTTCTCTTTCAATTTTTTCATTTATCGCTCTAATGTCTAAAGTCGTTGTATTTTCTTCCATATAAATATTTTTAAAACCTTGATTTTTACGCCTAATTTTTGAGAGTGCAAATTGAATATTTTTTAAGAAGTAAGATGTTAAAGAATGGTTAAAACTTCGACCAAAGACCTAATTTTAAGGACTAATTGTGAATCTATTTTTATATTTTTAAGAACTTTGATGATTATGTTTTATTAAAGCATAATTATTACCAAAAATAACGCATAACAATTATGAGCAAAACAGTCTTATCGCCTATAATTTCGGGCACTATGAATTGGGGAGTTTGGGATAAAAACCTTACAGCCAAAGAAATGGAAAACATGATACAAGTGAGTATCGAAAACAAAATTACGACTTTTGATCACGCGGATATTTACGGATCGTATACGACCGAAGCCGATTTTGGAAAAGCCTTTCACGCAAGTAAAATTGCACGTGAAAAACTACAATTAATTACAAAGTGCGGAATTCAGATGATTGCTGATAAACGCCCTGAAAACAAAATCAAACATTACGATTATTCTAAAGACTATATTATTAAGTCGGTTGAAGGATCTTTAAAAAATTTAAAGACTGATTATGTTGACGTTTTTCTGCTTCACAGACCTAGTCCGTTAATGCAAGCAGATGAAATTGCTGAAGCGGTTGAGAAATTAAAAGCTGAAGGTAAAATTATTGATTTCGGACTTTCAAATTTTACAAGTTCTCAAACCGAATTAATTCGTCAGAAAACAGAAGTAAGTTATAATCAAGTTCAATTTTCGGCAACGCATTATGAAGCTATGACTGACGGAAGTTTAGATTATATGCAAACTAACGGAATTCGTCCGTTGTCTTGGAATCCGCTTGGAACTGTTTTTAGAGAAGATACAAAACAAACTCGCCGCCTGAAAAAACTGTTTTCTACTTTATTAGAGAAATACCATTTAGGTGCAGATACTCTTTTATTGTCATGGATTTTAAAACATCCAGCAAAAGTAATTCCGATCGCAGGAACTGTAAATATTGCGAGAATTCAATCTTTGTCAAAAGCAATTGAATTAGAAATGGATACTGAAGACTGGTTCGCAATCTGGACAGAAAGTATGGGCGACGATGTGCCTTAATTATTAGTTTTCAGTCGCAGTGACAGTTTTCAGTTAAACGAGTAAAAAAAATAGTTGCCACAGATTAAAAGAATTTTCAAAGATTGAAAAATCATTTAAATCCTTTTAATCTGTGGCAAAATGAAATCAACAAAATGAAAAAAACAGTTTTAATTACTGGCGCTACGAGCGGAATTGGAAAAGCAACCGCTCAAATATTGGCAAAAAACAATTATAAAGTTATTCTCTGCGGAAGACGTAAAGATCGTTTAGAAGAACTTCAAAAAGAACTTTCAGCTTTTACAGAAGTACATTCTCTAGCTTTTGATGTTCGAGATAAAGAAGATGTTTTGCAGAAAATTGGTTCTTTGCCAAATGATTTTGCTACAATTGACGTTTTAATTAATAACGCAGGAAATGCTCACGGTTTAGATCCGATTCAAAATGGAGATTTGGACGATTGGGATGCTATGATCGATATAAATGTAAAAGGACTTTTATATGTTTCAAAAGCAATAATTCAGCAAATGGTCGAAAGGCAATCTGGGCATATTATTAATATTGGCTCAACAGCAGCGAAAGAAGTGTATCCAAACGGAAATGTATATTGCGGTTCAAAACACGCCGTTGATGCGATTACAGCCGGAATGCGAATTGACTTGAATCCGCTCGGAATTAGAGTTGGAGGAATTCATCCAGGAATGGTGGCAACGGAATTTAGCGAAGTTCGTTTTAAAGGCGATGCAGAAAGAGCCGCAAATGTTTACAAAGGATTTGACCCGCTTCAGGCTGAAGATATTGCAGATATTATTCATTTCGTAGTTTCAAGACCATATCATGTTAATATTGCAGATTTGGTTGTTATGAGTACGGCGCAGGCGTCTTCGACAATTGTCAAGAAAAATATTTAAAAATAGATGATTAGACTTCTTAGAAAGTTAGATCTTTAGATTATCTTAGGAATCTGAAAATCATAAGTCTAAGAAGTCTAAAAATCTAAGTCAGTCTAATAATCTAGAATAAATGATTAATAAGCGCCTTTTAATTAAAAATCTTCTCGCTCATAATGACGAAAGCAGTTTTTATGATAAAAAAAGGCAGTTGAATCTTCATTCCCGCGAAGGAAAAGGCAAATTTCTCAAACATATTTGTGCGTTATCCAATTCCAATCCTAATAATAATTCATATATCGTAGTTGGAGTAGAAGATCAAGATAACGAAATTGTCGGCGATGATTTCTTCGATGACAGCCGAATTCAGAATTTAGTCAATGCTTTTTTAGAAAATCCTCCTCGAATTCAATACGAAAATATTCCCTTTCCCAACCTTCCAAAAGATAGAGTAATCGGCTTGGTTACCATTAAACCTAAAAGTAAAATCTCTTATTTTAAAAAAGGAATTCATACTATTTTAGCGAATAGTGTTTTTGTGAGGCGCGGCAGTAATTCGATTCCTCTCGAAGAACATGAAATAGTCGAAAATAGCAATCAAAATACAGAAACGGTAATCGGAATTGAAAATAGTTCGCGAAACAGCATTCAGTATACTTTAGACGGCGTAATCGATTTTATGAATTTCAGGCATAAAGATATGTCGCCGAAATATTTTGTTTTCAAAGAATTGTTTGTGATCTGCTGGGCTGGAGTTCCTAAAGCAATGCGAGATAAAACGTTTCTTTCTCGTGTGGATATTGAATTAATCAACGAACAAATTAAGCTTTTTTATTCTGCGCAAGATGTTGTGACTATTGAATATAATGATGACAGTTTTACCATTACCGAATATGTTCCTTTAGGTCTGAATGACAAGACGAGTTATTATCCGTTAGAAGAACAAACCATTCATTTTTTTGATAACGGTTATTATAAAATAGACCGCCAAATGCTTTTTCAACCTCCAGAATTCAACCGAAAAATGCTGTATCATATTTATAATTCAAATATGGCGTTGTTGAGCAAACTTCAAAAAGAAATCGCATTATCGGAACGCGAAATGAAAGATTTAGAAAATTTGCCTTCGACTTTTATGATTTGCCATTTGAATGGTTTTGAAGATGCCAGACAAAAATTAATCGATGCCAAATTGCTTCTAAAACCTTATAAACATATTTATTCTTCATTTAAAGAATCGTTGCGGATTTTGCGTAAAATGAAATATGATGTTCAGTAGAAAAAGGTCTTAAGGTGCTGAGAAGCTAAGGTTCTGAGGTTTTTTTCTGTAGAGACGCACCGCAGTGCGTCTACATCCAGAATTTCGGTAAAGATTCAGTTTAAAATTATTGAAAATTCAAATATTGCTGTACTTCTTCATAAGGAAATAAAATTTCTTTTGGACCATCTGCATAAGAAGCAGCTTCGTATGAATTGTAATATAAAAGCAAACCTTGAGAAGTGTAAAAAATGTTTTGTGGCAGTTGAAATTTATCGTTTTCAAACATTAAACCCGTTGCATTGATATTTGCTTTTTCTGGAATTTTATATGTGTTTCGAAATGTTTTTTCGGCGAAAGCCTTAAACTCTTTTTCGTTTTTAAATAATTGATTGTTATTTATAGCTTTTCCAGTTTTTGCATTAAATAATAAGGAGCGATAACCTTGATAACCATGAGCGCCTCCAGTAAAGGTATAATGGTCAATTTTTAGATTTAAAATATTTTCAGATTGAAACTCAACGTCGCCAATTATTTTTGCTTCCCAGCCAAAAGTGTCTTCTGGAAATTTTTGACGCATTTCTTCATAAGAAAAAATAAAAGATTTTGCCAATGACTTATAATCATCAACTTTTACTGAATCTTCTTCAAAAAAGACAATTTCTTTTATAACGGCAAAAACTCGTTTATTGATGCTGTCTGATATTACTCGGCCATTTTTGGCAATTGGAACATCTATTGTGATTTTCGGGCAATCATTTTTGCACGGAATGGTAGATTTTTCTTCAAACGTTTCATTTACAAATGAAAGCTCTTTTTTGCAACTTGTAAAAATCAAACACAATAAGATTATAAATATGTAATTTTTCATATCAAAAAGTGTTAATTATCTACAAAGATAAGTAGTTGTACCTCGATAAAATAAATTAAGCGGTAAATTTGTACTACAATTATGGACTTAAAATTTATAACTATATGAAATTCAATACAAAAGTTATTCACGGTGGACAACATCATGATCCAAGTACGGGCGCTGTTATGCCGCCGGTGTATCAAACTTCAACTTTTATTCAAACAAGCCCGGGAAAACCGTTGGCAGATTACGAATATAGTAGAGCTTCGAATCCAACTCGTACCGCTTTAGAAGAAGCTTTAGCAAGTATTGAAAACGGAACCCGCGGATTAGCTTTTTCTTCTGGTCTTGCTGCTACAGATTGCGTTTTAAGATCTTTTAAAGCCGGAGATGAAATCATCGCAATGGACGATTTATACGGAGGAACATATAGAATGTTTGCTCGAGTTTATAAAGATTCAGGAATTATATTTCATTTTGTTGATATGACGAATATCGAAAAATTGAACAGTTTAATCAATGAAAACACAAAGCTAATCTGGGTTGAAACGCCAACAAATCCATTGATGAAACTGGCCGATATTCAAGAAATTGCAAAAATTACGAAAGAGAAAAATATTCTTTTGGCTGTAGATAATACTTTTGCAACGCCTTATTTGCAAAAACCTTTAGATTTAGGAGCAGATATCGTAATGCATTCTGCAACAAAATATTTAGGAGGACATTCAGACGTTATTGCTGGAGCGTTAATCGTAAAAGACAAAGCGCTTGGAGAACAATTGCATTTTCAGCAATTTGCAACTGGCGGAACACTTGGACCAATGGATAGTTTCTTAGTTTTAAGAGGAATTAAAACTTTGGCGTTAAGAGTACAAAGACATTGTGAAAACGGAGAAAAAGTGGTTGAATATTTAAGCAAGCATCCTAAAATTAAAACGGTTTATTATCCAGGTTTAGAAAGTCATCCGTTTCATGAAATTGCCAAAAAGCAAATGAAGGCTTTTGGCGGAATGGTTTCTTTTGATTTTAAATCAGGAAAAAAAGAAGATTCTATCACATTCTTAGAAAAATTGAAAGTATTTACTTTGGCAGAATCTCTAGGTGGAGTAGAATCTTTAGCCAATCATCCAGCGTTAATGACTCACGCATCTATTCCTGCAGACAAAAGAGCGGAAGTCGGAATTACTGATGATTTAGTTCGTTTAAGTGTTGGTATTGAAGATGCAGAAGATTTAATTGCCGATTTAGAACAAGCTTTAGCATAAAAACTAAAAGTAATAGAAATAAAAAATCCCAAACTCCAATTTAAATTATTTTGGAATTTGGGATTTTTTTTATTTTGAAAATTCTTTTTAGAATTCTAAGTAGTAGATATAACCAAAGTTAAACCAAACTTGCCAGTCATTATATTTGTTTTCTGTATAAAGATTTTTGTTTGGGTTTAAACCGTCGATCCAGTCTGAGTTATACATTTGAAAACGAGTTTCAAACATTAAATCACTCATTTTTGTTAGTTTGTATTGAACACCGATAGCAGCAGTTGCAGATAAAACAACACCACTTTCAGTAGAAAATCCGTGTGCACGTCCGTCGGATGGAGATAAATATTTTCCTGGAGTTACAGTTGGAAGTGTTAAGTCTCCTAAACGTGATCCAACTTTTGCAGAATAATAACTTACCTGAAAACCTAAACTTCCGTACGGGCTGAAACTATGTATTGTATTTTCGAAATCATGAATTTTAATAGGATGAAATAATAATTGCGAACCTATACCAACCAATGTAGAACTTCCATGCATGTTTTTTAATTGCTGAGCAAATACACCATCAGGCTTTCTTTCAACCCATTCTCCAAAATGTTTTAAAGTTGTTCTACTAAAAGTTAAATCAGATCTAACTTTAAAATGCTCTGAAAAAAAACTTTCTCCATTTTTAGCAGAAGAAAAGTTGATGAAATGCATTACTCCGATACCAAAACCTGTGTTTCCTGCATTTGTATCAAAGTTGTTTCTTTGACCAAAATCTGACTGTAAAGTAACAGGTCCTGCATAGATTCCTATCTCTTGAGCTAGGTCTGATTGGGCAGATGCAATAGTAGGTATACCGAATAAGGCAAATAATGTGATAAAGAGGTGTTTAGGCATGTCTTTGGGCTTACAAATCTTGGCAAATATATAAAAAACATATTCGAATTGAAATATTAAATTACTCTATTAAAAAATAAGTAGAAAAATACTTAATTTACTAACATTTACTGTGTTATTTGCGGGTAAAGACCTACATGTAAAATGCAATTTTTTGGAATGTTTGAAAAATGTACAAATCGATTCAAAAAACCGAAAAATATAACAATGAATCAGAATTTGATATATCTTTGTCTATTCAAACGAAAACGTTTTCTTAAACGCAATTTTTTATTTATAAAATTAAAAATCAAATCATTATCTGAATAATTTATTTCAAATATGGAACAAAAAATAAATGAATTTATGGCTCTGATTGAGTCAAAAAATCCAAATGAGCCAGAATTTCTTCAAGCGGTTAGAGAATTTGCTGAAACAGTAATTCCGTTTATATCTGAGCGTAAAAAGTATGATGGAAAGAATATCCTTTTAAGAATCGCTGAACCGGAAAGATCTATAATTTTTAGAGTTCCTTGGGTAGACGATAAAGGAGAAATTATTGTAAACAGAGGATTTAGAATCCAGATGAATTCTGCAATTGGTCCTTATAAAGGAGGAATTAGATTTCACCATACCGTAAACTTATCTGTTTTAAAATTCTTGGCTTTCGAACAAGTATTCAAAAACAGTTTGACAACGCTTCCAATGGGTGGAGGAAAAGGTGGTTCTGATTTTGATCCAGAAGGAAAATCAGATGGTGAAATTATGCGTTTCTGCCAATCTTTTATGACAGAATTATGCCGTCATATTGGTCCAGATCTTGACGTTCCTGCTGGAGATATCGGAGTTGGAGCAAGAGAAATCGGATATTTATTCGGACAATACAAAAGAATTAGAAATGAATTTACTGGAGTTTTAACTGGAAAAGGTTTGGCTTACGGAGGTTCATTAATCAGACCTGAAGCTACAGGATATGGAGTAGTTTACTTCACAGATCAAATGCTTCGTACAATTGGTCATGAAGTAAAAGGTAAAAGAGTTGCTATTTCTGGATTTGGAAATGTAGCTTGGGGAGTTGCGCTAAAAGTAAATGAACTTGGAGGAAAAGTAGTTACAATTTCTGGTCCTGATGGTTATATTTATGATGAAGAAGGAATCTCTGGAGAAAAAATCGACCATTTGCTTGAAATGAGAGCAACTGGAGATAATAGAGCAGAAAGATATTTAGAGAAATATCCAAACGCAGTTTTCCACAAAGGAAAAAGCCCTTGGGAAGTAAAAGTAGATATTGCAATTCCATGTGCAACTCAAAATGAGCTAAATGGAGAAGACGCTCAAAAACTAATTGATAACGGTGTTCTGTGTGTAACAGAAGCTGCAAATATGCCATCTACTTTAGATGCTATAAAACTTTTTTTAGATAATAAAGTATTATTTGCTCCTGGAAAAGCAGCAAACGCTGGTGGAGTTGCTGCATCTGGTTTAGAAATGACACAAAACTCAATTCGTTTAAACTGGACTAGTGAAGAAGTAGATTTACGTTTAAAAGATATCATGGTCGGAATTCATAACCAATGTAAAAAATACGGTGCAGAAGAAGACGGATATGTAAACTATGTAAAAGGAGCAAACATTGCAGGATTCGTAAAAGTGGCTGATGCAATGCTAGCGCAAGGTGTAGTTTAAAAAATAATTCAAAATAATAAATTGCCTCCAATTGTCTTTAGAAGATAATTTGGAGGTTTTTTTATTCGCATCAAAAAAAATAGATAATCTCGATTGTAGTATATTTGTCTATTCGAATACATTAAATGATGAAAAAAACATTTTTCTACGTTTTCTTTTTACTACTATTTCAGTTTAGTCAAGCGCAAAGTAAATTGGCGTGGCAGGGATATTTTTCATTTAATGAAATAAGAGATATTTCTGAATCTCCGACAACGGTTTTTGCAGCTTCAGAAAATGCTTTGTTTTCAAAAAACGCAACGACAAATCTTCTTAAAGCCACAACAACTGTTGATGGATTATCGGGGCAGACAATTTCTGCTGTTTATTATAGTGAAGCATTCAAAAAAACAATAATTGGATACGAAAACGGATTAATGATTTTGGTGAATGAAACTGACGGAAGTATTTTGAAAGTGGTTGACATCATAAACAAACAACTTCCGACAAATCTGAAGAAAATCAATCATTTCATGGAAAATAACGGATTGGTTTATGTTTCGTGCGATTTCGGAATTGTTCAGTTTAATTTGAATACTTCTAAATTTGGTGATACTTATTTTATAGGAGATAACGGTGCTGAAATTAGTGTAAAACAAACCACTTGGTTTAATGGATTTATTTTTGCCGCAACTTCAAGCGGAATAAGAAGAGCTGACAGCACAAATCCTAATTTGATAGATTTCAGTCAATGGACAGTTGTAAATTCTGGAAGTTGGTCGAGCGTAGAAACTTTAGACACAGAACTTATCGCGATAAACGATTCAGGATATATTCATCGATACAATTCAAATACGTTTATTGGTTTTCTTCAATTGCCGCAAGTTTCGGTAGATATGCGTGCAAAAAATCATAATTTGTTTGTTACAACTGCCAATACCGTGTATGTGTATAACAATCAAATGGTTTTGAATCGACAAATTGCAAATACTCAGGTTTTAGATAATACTTTAAATTTTAGTTGTGCGACTGCAGTTGGCGATAAGCTTTTCATCGGAACAAAAGAAAAAGGATTATTTGCTTCGTCGCTTGGTAATGCATCCACTTTTGAAAACACAACGCCGGCCGGTCCGCTGCGAAATAATATTTTTTCTTTAGATGCAACTTCAAATGTTTTGTGGGCAGTTTATGGAGATTATGATACTTCTTATAATCCGTATGCTTTAGATAGTTATGGAATAAGTAAATTCAGTACTTCGGGTTGGTTGAATATTCCGTATTCGGAAGTTTTTGATGCTAAATCGATTACTCGAATTCTGGTGAATCCAAATAATGAAAAGCAGGTTTTTGCGAGTTCTTTCTTTTCGGGTTTATTAAAAATTGAAAATGACGTTCCGAATCTTTTATACAACGAAAAAAATAGCGGTTTAGAATCGATTACAACAGAAGGTCCAAGTTATATTGATGTTCGTATAAACGCAACTGCTTTTGATAAAACAGGAAATCTTTGGGTAACAAACAGCCGTGTAAAAAATGGTTTGAAGGTTCTAAAAACAAACGGACAATGGGGAAGTTATGCCATGACTTCAATTTTAGATAATGCCGAAGCAGGAAGTTTTTCTAGTTTGGTTGTCGATCGTAATAATGTAAAATGGATGGGAACTTACAGAGATGGAGTTGTAGGTTTTAATGAAACCACGAATACATTCAAAAAAATAACTTTTGGCACCGATGCGGGAAATCTTCCAGTTGCAGATGTTAGAAGTATAGCTTTGGATACTAAAAATCAACTTTGGATTGGAACAATAAAAGGATTGAGAGTTTTGTCAAATGTTGGAAATTTCCAAACGGAAGGGCAGTTGAAAGCAAATCCGATTATTATTATGGAAGATAATTTGGCTCAAGAATTAATGTACGAACAATTTATTACGTCAATTGCGGTTGATGGATCAAATAATAAATGGATTGGAACAGCAGATTCTGGAATTTTTATGGTTTCGCCAAATGGTCAGGAAACAAAATATCATTTTACAATAAATAATTCTCCGCTTCCAAGTAATGTTATAAACGATATTAAAATCAATAGCAAAACTGGCGAAGTTTTTATTGCTACTAATAAAGGAATGATTTCGTTTAACGGAGTGGCAACTGCAGCAAATGATGATTTGAGTAATGTTTATGTGTATCCAAATCCCGTTCGTCCTAATTATTCTGGAACAGTAAAAGTGGCAGGATTAATTGATAAAGCCAATATCAAAATTACCGATATTGAAGGGAATTTAGTTTACGAAATTACTTCAGAAGGAGGAACAATCGAATGGGACACAACCGCTTTTGGAAGATATAAAGTCGCTTCTGGAGTTTATATGGTTTTTATTTCCGCGCAAGACGGTGGTGAAACTAAAGTTAAAAAAGTGATGATTATTCGTTAAGTAATCAGTCTCGGTCTCAGTTTTCAGTCTCAAACTTGAAACCTGAAACCTGAAACAAAAAAACAAAAATTTTGCTCGTTAAAACCAAAGCCATAGTAATCTCTTCTTTAAAATTTCAGGAAAAAAGCTTGATTGTAAAATGCTTTACACTTTCTAGCGGACTGAAATCTTATTTTGTACGCGATGCTTTTTCGAGTCGAAAAGCAAGTCAGAAGATTGCTTATTTTCAGCCGTTTTCGATTTTAGAAATTGAAGCCGTTCATAAGAATAAAGGAACTTTAGAAAATTTCAAAGAAATAAAAAGTGCAGTTCCGTTTCAGAGCATTCATACTGATATTGTAAAAAGTACAATGGTCATGTTTCTTTCAGAAATGCTTCATTATTCGATTCAAGAAGAAGAAAAAAACGAACCGCTTTTTGTTTTTTTAGAAACAGCATTGACTTGGCTGGATCATCATGATGAAATTTCTAATTTTCATTTAATTCTACTTTTGGAAATTACAAAATATCTAGGTTTTTATCCAGATCTTTCAGAAATTGATTTGCCTCATTTTGAAATGAATGAAGGTGTCTTTACGCTTTTTCAAGGCGCAAGTATACTTTCGGAACACGAAACCAATCTGTTTAAAAAATTAATAGATTTAAAATTCGATAACGATCAAAAAATCTTTCACGTTGTAGAAAGACAAATCCTTCTAAAAATTTTAATAGATTACTACAGTTTGCATTTGGACGGATTCAAAAAACCTAAATCTTTGGAGATTTTAAAAGAAGTTTTCTCTTAAATCAATCTAAAGCCCAATAATTATTGCGGAATCTACTCGAAATTTCCTGAAATCGGTCTTTTTTCCTTCATCTTTTATCTATTTTCCTCAAAATTCCTTACTTTCGCACCTCGTTTAAGAAAAGGATAAAATGAGTACAAAATTTACTGAATACAAAGGACTTGACTTGCCAACTATAGCTACTGAAGTTCTTGATTTTTGGAAGAAAGAAAATATATTTGAAAAGAGTGTTACAACTCGCGAAGGTGCTGAGCCTTTCGTATTTTTTGAAGGTCCGCCTTCAGCAAACGGATTACCAGGAATTCACCACGTGATGGCGCGTGCGATTAAAGATATTTTTTGCAGATATAAAACTCAAAAAGGTTTTCAGGTTAAGAGAAAAGCCGGTTGGGATACTCACGGTTTGCCTGTAGAATTGGGTACTGAAAAAGAATTAGGAATTACAAAAGAAGATATTGGCAAAACGATTTCTATCGAAGAATATAACGAAGCGTGTAAAAAAACCGTTATGCGTTATACTGACGTATGGAATGATTTGACCGAAAAAATGGGATATTGGGTTGATATGGAAGATCCATATGTAACTTATAAACCAAAATATATGGAATCGGTTTGGTGGCTTTTGAAACAAATCTACGATAAAGGTTTGTTGTACAAAGGTTATACGATTCAGCCGTATTCTCCAAAAGCAGGAACAGGATTGTCTTCTCACGAAGTAAATCAGCCTGGAGCTTATCGTGATGTTACAGATACTACAATTGTAGCACAATTCAAAACTTTGCCAGAAACGCTTCCAAGCTTTTTACAAGGTTTTGGAAATATTCACATTTTAGCTTGGACGACAACGCCTTGGACGCTTCCGTCAAATACAGCTTTAACAGTTGGTCCAAAAATCGATTATGTTTTAGTTAAAACTTTCAATCAATATACTTTTGAGCCAATCAATGTTGTTTTGGCTAAAAACTTAGTTGGGAAACAATTCGGAAAAGGATTTTTCTTAAGTGAAGATGATGCTGATTTTGACAATGTGAAAAACGGAGATAAAAAACTTCCGTACAAAATTTTAGCAGAAGCAAAAGGAGCAGATTTGGTAGAAATCCGTTACGAGCAATTATTGCCTTATGTATTGCCATATCAAAATGCTGAAAATGCATTTAGAGTAATCGCCGGAGATTTCGTTACAACAGAAGATGGAACAGGAGTTGTGCATACAGCGCCGACTTTTGGAGCAGATGATGCTAAAGTTGCAAAAGAAGCAAAACCGGAAGTTCCACCAATGTTGGTTTTGGATGAAGAAGGAAATGCAGTTCCATTAGTAGATTTACAAGGAAAATTTACTTCTCATTTAGGAGATTTAGCTGGGAAATACGTTAAAAACGAATATTACGATGCAGGACAAGCTCCAGAGAAATCTGTAGATGTTGAAATCGCTATTCGTCTTAAAGAAGAAAATAAAGCTTTTAAAGTTGAAAAATACGTGCACAGTTATCCACACAGCTGGAGAACCGACGAGCCGTTGTTATATTATCCCCTAGATTCATGGTTCATCAAAGTAACCGATGTAAAAGATAGAATGTTCGACCTGAACGAAACTATCAATTGGAAACCTAAATCTACTGGTGAAGGACGTTTTGGAAACTGGCTTAAAAATGCCAACGACTGGAACTTATCTCGTTCTAGATATTGGGGAATTCCGTTGCCAATTTGGAGAACTGAAGATAAAAAAGAAGAAGTTCTTATTGGTTCTGTTGAAGAATTGTACAATGCGATCGAGAGATCTATCGAAGCTGGTTTTCAAAAAGAAAACCCATTTAAAGGTTTCGAAATCGGAAACATGTCTGAATCAAATTATGATTTAATTGATTTGCACAAGAATGTAGTCGATCAAATTACTTTGGTTTCGGCTTCAGGCCAGCCAATGAAACGCGAAAGTGATTTAATTGACGTTTGGTTCGATTCTGGAGCAATGCCTTATGCGCAATGGCATTATCCTTTTGAAAATCAAGATAAAATTGATGAGAATAAAGATTTCCCTGCAAATTTCATTGCAGAAGGAGTAGATCAAACTCGTGGATGGTTTTATACATTGCACGCAATCGGAACTTTAGTTTTTGATAAAGTAGCATATAAAAACGTAGTTTCTAACGGTTTGGTTTTAGATAAAAATGGAATTAAAATGTCTAAGAGTAAAGGAAATACTATAGACCCGTTTAAAACCATTGAAGAATTCGGTCCTGATGCCACACGTTGGTACATGATTATGAATGCAAATCCGTGGGATAACTTGAAGTTTGACCTTGAAGGAATTGCTGAAGTTCGCCGTAAATTCTTCGGAACACTTTACAATACATATTCGTTCTTCTCGTTATATGCAAACATCGACGGATTTAAATATACTGAAGCCGAAATTCCGTTAAACGAAAGACCAGAAATCGATCAATGGATTATTTCTGAGTTGAATACTTTAGTGAAGTTTGTTGACGAATGTTACGAAGATTACGAGCCAACAAAAGCGACAAGAGCTATTTCTGAATTCGTTCAGGAAAACTTAAGTAACTGGTACGTTCGTTTATGCCGTCGTCGTTTCTGGAAAGGTGAATACGCTCATGATAAAATTGCAGCTTACCAAACGCTTTATACTTGTTTGTTTACAATCAGTAAATTGAGCGCTCCGGTAGCTCCATTTTTTATGGATAAATTGTACAGAGATTTGACAGTTTCTACGGGAACCGAGGATTTTGCTAGTGTTCACTTGGCTGAATTCCCGAAATTTGTCGAAAACTTTGTTAATAAAACGTTGGAAAGCAAAATGCAGAAAGCGCAAACCATATCTTCTCTAGTTTTATCACTACGTAAAAAGGAGATGATTAAAGTTCGTCAGCCACTGCAAAAGGTAATGATTCCAGTACTTGACGAGAATCAGAGAGCTGAAATTGAAGCGATTTCTGATCTTGTAAAAGCCGAAGTAAACGTGAAAGAAATCGAACTTTTAGACGATGCTTCTGGTATTTTAGTGAAACAGATAAAGCCTAATTTTAAAGCTCTTGGACCACGTTTTGGAAAAGATATGGGATTGATTTCTAAGGAGATACAAGGTTTTTCTGCGGAGCAAATTAATCAGTTAGATAAGCAAGGAACGCTAGATATTGTTATTTCTGGAAATAATGTAACTTTATCCTTAGAAGACGTCGAAATAACATCGCAAGATATCGAAGGTTGGCTAGTTGCAAATTCAAACGGAATTACAGTTGCGCTTGACATTACAATATCTGAAGAATTAAAAAATGAAGGTATCGCGAGAGAATTAGTAAACAGAATTCAGAATATCCGTAAAGATTCAGGATTTGAAGTTACTGATAAGATTAAGGTACAAATAAAAAGAGACGGTATTTTAGAAGATGCTGTTTCGAAAAATGAGGACTATATTAAGTCTGAAACATTAACAGATGAACTGGTTTTTGTTGACGTTTTAGAAAACGGCACAGAAATTGAGTTTGATGACATTAAAACCATTATATTAATTTCAAAATAGTTAGAAAATGATAGATGAAATTACAAGGTACTCTGATGCTGACTTAGCAGAGTTCAAAGAGATAATTCAAGCAAAAATACAAAAAGCGCAAGCAGATCTTGATTTGATCAAAAGTGCTTATATGAACGATTTAAATAACGGAACAGACGATACATCTCCAACTTTCAAAGCTTTTGAAGAAGGAAGTGAAACAATGTCTAAAGAAGCAAACTCTCAATTGGCTATTAGACAAGAGAAGTTTATTCGTGACTTGAAAAACGCTTTATTCCGTGTTGAAAATAAAACATATGGTATTTGCAAAGTAACAGGTAAATTAATTAGCAAAGAAAGGCTTAAAATCGTTCCTCATGCAACAATGAGTATCGAAGCTAAAAACTTGCAAAGATAAATTCACAAAAGATATCTAAATGAAAAATGCACTCTAAAAAGAGTGCATTTTTTTTGTTTAATGTTTAACCGTTTTAGTTGGTATTGTTAGTTTTCTTCTTTGAAAGAAATTATTTATAATTAGTTAAAATAAGCTTTAAGTAGAAATTGATTTTTTTGTAAGAACCGAAACAATTGATTAACTGAGGTTTTTGAAAGATTTTGAATAAAAAAAACCGCCTTATTAAAGCGGTTTCTATTTGGTGAAATTTGCGAATGATTACGCTAGATTTTTTTCGACGTCAGCTTTGTGCTTTCTTAAAATAGCTCTAGTCATACCTAAGTTTGCTTTTGAAGCATCTGCAGCTAGGTAGATCATGAATTTTTTGTTTGGAGAAATGTCGATAATGTGAATTTGATTCGAAAGTGTAATCAAAATATCTTCAATATCCTGGTTTAAGTTTAAGGCTTTTACGGCGCTTAATTTTGCTTTTACAACTTCTAAGTTATAAGCAGCAGCTAATTCTGGGTCAAAAGAAGGGTCAATAGTTAAGTTTCCAAAACTTAATCCAGATTCAATTTCTGTTACAGCGACAGCGATAAAGCCGTTTACGTTTGTTTTCATTTCATTTAAAAACACGTTTAAAAAATCATTGCTCATAGGTCATTTGGGTTTGTTTGTTAATAGAATTTATTTTTTATTTCAGTAAGGAATTTTTGCTCAATTCTGCAGATACTTCTTCTGTAGAACGCATCAACAAGGCTAGATTGCTTCCTTCTCGAGAAAAAGCAACAATAAAATTGGAACCGCTAATTTTGTTTCCAACAATAACGCCTTCTGCACTTTTTAGGTAAAGTTGCTTCAAAGAGCCTTTTTCTAAATCGATCAAGAATTTTTCGCTCATTGATAAAATTGCTGCACTCATGGCTGCAATGCTGTCTCCGTAATCTAAGTTTAAGGAAGTGATTAGTTTTCCTTTACCATTTAAAATTAAAGCAGCAGTAGATTTTGTGCTGACTAGAAAGTCATTTAGTGTAGTAGTAATTTCATTCATGATTTTGTAGGATTTCGGGGGAATTGTTAATTTCAGTTTGTTTTGGATTTATTTTTGAAAATTAATTTTGAATATGTCTAAACAAGTGTTAATTTTCATTAACAAATATAAATTAAATTATGTATCATTGTAATACCAAATCATTAATAATTTAAATTATTTACTGTAAAAAACTTACATTATGGCTAAAGTACTGAAATTCAAAGAAGTAAACTCTGACGTAGAACGTAGAATGAAAGATTTTGAAAAACTGCGCATTAAGTTTAAAGCCGACGTTAAAAAGGGTGAAGCGAAGAAATTGGCTGCCGGAAAAGAAAGTAAAGGAATTTTTAAATCGATTTCTGATTTTTTCTCCGACAGTCCAAAAAAACCAGCAAGTGTCCCAGTAAAAAAATAAACTTTATCGGGTTTAGATTAGCGCTTAAACTTAGTTTAGTTTATTAGAAAACAATTAACGCTCCATTAGGAGCGTTTTTTTTGATTAAATTGCTATTTTTGCCCATCAAAAATTTATAAAATGTCATTACGAAAAGCGTATTTCCTTATATTCTTAGTTTTAATTGTTGATCAGCTTTCTAAAATTTATGTCAAAACAAATTTCATTCTTGGAGATGAGTATGTTGTTTTTGATTGGTTTAAAATTCATTTTATTGAAAATGAAGGAATGGCTTGGGGAACAAAGATTCCTGGAGAATACGGAAAATTGATTTTGACTGTTTTTAGAATTTTTGCTGTATTCGGAATCGGATGGTGGCTTGCAGATTCTGTTAAAAAGCGTTATTCGAATTATTTAATAGTGGCAATAGCTTTAATTTTTGCTGGTGCAGCTGGAAATATTATCGATTCTGTTTTCTACGGAGTTATTTTTGATGACAGTACTCATAATTTGGCAACTATTTTTTCTCCTGAACCTTACGGAACTTGGTTTCATGGTTTGGTTGTCGATATGTTCTATTTTCCTATTTGGGAAGGAAATCTACCAACGTGGCTTCCGATTTTTGGAGGAAACCATTTTGCTTTTTTCAATGCAATCTTCAATGTTGCCGATGTGGCAATTTCTACAGGAGTAGGTATACTTTTGGTTTTTAATAAAAGAGCATTTCCAAAACACGGATAATTAATTCAAAATAATAAAATTCCAAATTCTAATATTTGAGACATTCACTGTTTGCAGATATTAGAATTTGGAATTTTTCATTATTGGCATTCAATATTATTGTGTTATTTTTACGATACAAAAAATCAAACTATGCAAAGTCCGTCTTTCTCTATTTATGATGCTTCTGCGGGATCAGGAAAGACATATACATTGGTTAAAGAATATTTAAAGATTATTCTTTCTTCTCCAAAAAATGATGCATACCGAAATATTTTAGCGATAACTTTTACCAACAAAGCGGTTCATGAAATGAAAAGCCGTATTGTTGGAAGTTTATCTGAATTTGCAAAAGACGATCCGTCGCCCAAAGCGGCTGATTTAATGGAAGATCTTTCTCGCGATACGGGACTTTCAATTATTAAAATCAAAACAAAATCGCAACAAATTATAAAGCACTTAATTCATAATTATGCTGCTTTTGATATTTCTACCATTGATAAATTTACGCATAAAGTTATTCGTGCTTTTGCGCATGACCTAAATCTTCCAATGACTTTTGAAGTTACTTTGGATACCGAGAATTTATTGGTAGAAGCTGTAGATGCGATTATTGCTCAAGCTGGAGAAGATGAAACGCTGACCAAATTGCTTATCGATTTTACGATGGAAAAAACCGATGACGATAAAAGTTGGGATGTTTCTCGAGAAATTCTGGACACGGGAAGATTGGTTTTGAATGAAAATAATCGAAATGAAATTCTTCATTTTCAAGATAAAACAATTGAAGAGTTTGTTGAGATTAAAGCTAAAATGCAGACGCTTTGTAAAGAATTAGAAAAAACAAACGAAGAGCTTGCTGTAAAAGCAATTGAGTTAATTGATAAAAATGGAATTGATTTAAAATCATTTTCAAGAGGAACTTTTCCGAATCATTTAGAAAGTATTCGCGGCGGAAAATTCAATCCAAAAAATAAAAATTTTCATGAGTTTGATGATATTGCGATTAATAAAACCGCAAAAGACCGAGCGTTAATCGAAAATATAATTCCAGAATTACTTCAAATTTTAAAAGAGGTTTATCAAAACTTTGAAAAAAGAGATTTTTATAAAGCCTTTCTGAAAAATATAACGCCACTTTCTTTGTTGAATACGGTTAGTAATGAATTGGCAAAAATTCAATCTGAACAAAATATCTTGTCAATTTCAGAATTCAACGCTATTATTCACCGTGAAATTCAAAATCAGCCGGCGCCGTTTATTTATGAGCGTTTGGGAGAACGTTATCGAAATTTTTTTATTGATGAATTTCAAGATACTTCAGAAATGCAGTGGCAGAATTTGATTCCGCTAATTGACAATTCGCTTTCGGGTTTAGATGATTTAGGAAATAAAGGCACTTTGATGATTGTTGGCGATCCTAAACAATCTATTTATCGCTGGCGCGGAGGAAAAGCTGAGCAATTTATTGAATTAAGTAAAGATGTAAATCCGTTTAATAATCCAGATAAACAGCTTAAACATTTAAATACCAATTATAGAAGTTATAGTGAAGTAATTGAATTTAATAACGCTTTTTTTAAGCTGATTTCGGCCGAATTTTCAAATGAAGATTATAAAGATTTATATGAAAATCATAGTTTTCAAAATACCAATTCGAAAAAAGGAGGTTATGTAGATATTTCATTTCTTCCAATCGTCGATAAAAATGACTTTGCTGATGAAGAAGAAGTGGTAGAGAAATCTGATTTATATGTTTTAGCGACTTTAAATACAATTCAAGAAGTTATAAAACAAGGTTTTGAGTATAAAGATATTGTCGTTTTAACCCGAAAAAGAGATCAAGGAATTGCAATTGCAAATTATCTAACAGAACAAGGAATTCCGCTTTTGTCTTCGGAAACTTTGATGATTCAAAATGCGGCAGAAGTTCGTTTGATTGTTCATTTGCTTCGCTATTTAAATAATAGTGCGAATTTAGAATCGAAAGCTCATTTTTTACATTTTCTGGCTTCAAATAGAGATTTATCAATGCCAATTCACGATTTTATAGCTTTGGGAATGAGTTATAAATTGGAAAAAGAATTTGAAAATTGTCTGTTAACTTTCGATGTTTCTTTTTCGTTTGAAGATGTTCGTAAAAAATCACTTTATGAAGCTGTAGAAATTATCATTTCTAAATTTATTCTTCCTTCAGAAGGAAACGCATACGTTCAATTCTTTCTGGATATTGTTTTAGAAAGAGATATTCGAAACCAGGCTGGAGTTTCAGATTTCTTGGTTTTTTGGGATAAAAATGCAGAGAAATTTAGCATTCCGTCTCCAGAAGGAAATAATGCGGTTAGAATTATGACCATTCATAAATCAAAAGGATTAGAATTTCCAGTTGTAATTATGCCTTTTGCAGACGAAGATTATAATCGAAAACCAAAAGATAAACTATGGCTCGATACCGAAGAGATTGATTTGGGAGTTCCAAAAGCATTGGTTGATAATAGCAGTGCAGTTGAAAGTTTTGGCGAAAGCGCTTCGGCAGTTTTTAATTTGAAAAAACAAGAAGAGCTTTTAGATAATATAAACGTTTTGTATGTGGCGCTGACACGTGCAGAAGAGCAATTGTATGTTATTTCTCAGTCTTTAAAAGCAAAAAATGATGGAGAATATCCAAATAATATGGCTTCTTTTTTTATTAAGTTTTTAATTAATGAAGGAATTTATGATGAAGAAAAGCTGAATTATGAGTTTGGAAACAAAGCCAGACTTTCGAAAGTTTCAAAAACAGTCGATTTAGTAAAAACAATTCCGATTGTTAGAGAAGTTTTGAATCCAAAAAATATAAAAATTGCGCAGCGAGAGGCTTTAATGTGGGGGACACATCAGCAAGAAGCGATTTCTTATGGAAATATTGTGCACGAGATTTTGGCTTTCGTTAAAGATAAATCAGATATCGATTTGGCAGTTGCAAAGTCTTTAGAAAATGGTTTAATAACTTATGATCAAGTTGATCAGGTATTGCAGACTTTAAGAGAAATTGTAAATCATCCAGAAATTGCTATTTGTTTTAATGGAAATGACACTGTTTTGAATGAGCAGACAATTGTTCAAAAAGAAGGTAGGATTTTGAAACCAGATCGAGTGGTTTTTTTAGAAAACAATGAAGCACTTTTGTTGGATTATAAAACTGGTGCTGTAAATGCTAAATATCAGCAGCAAATTCAAGAATATCAAGATGCTATTGAAGATTTAGGTTACAAAGTGTTAAAAAAGGCTTTGGTGTACATCGGAGCAGAAATTGAAGTGGTAAATTTGTGAAAAAATTAATCAGATGTTAAAGAAATAACGAAGCTTAATTATTGTTAAGTTGTTAATTTTTAACGTTTTAAATAAATGAAAAATGTACGGTAAAATAAAAGAACATCTGCAAAGTGAGCTGCAGACAATCGAAGAAAATGGAATTTTCAAAAAGGAGAGAATTATTACTTCTCCTCAAGGTGCAGAGATAACAATTTCGACAGGAGAAACAGTTTTAAATTTTTGTGCTAATAATTATTTAGGACTTTCATCACATCCAGAAGTTGTTCAGGCTGCAAAAGATGCAATGGATACACATGGCTTCGGAATGTCATCTGTTCGTTTTATCTGCGGAACACAAGATATCCACAAAACATTAGAGAAAAAAATTGCTGATTTTTACGGAACAGAAGATACTATATTATACGCGGCTGCATTTGATGCTAACGGTGGAGTATTTGAACCTTTGTTAGGTGAAAACGATGCAATTATTTCAGATAGCTTAAATCACGCTTCTATTATTGATGGAGTTCGTCTTTGTAAAGCTGCCCGTTATCGTTATGAAAATAACAATATGGAAGATTTGGAGCAACAGTTAATTAAAGCAAATGAAGCTGGAACTCGTTTCAAATTGATTGTTACCGACGGAGTTTTTTCTATGGATGGTTTAGTGGCTCCATTGGATAAAATTTGTGATCTAGCTGATAAATATGACGCAATGGTTATGGTTGATGAATGCCACGCAGCAGGTTTTATTGGTGCAACAGGAAAAGGTACTCTTGAAGCAAAAGGAGTAATGGGAAGAGTTGATATTATTACAGGTACTCTTGGTAAAGCTTTAGGTGGAGCAATGGGTGGATATACGACTGCAAAGAAAGAAATTATAGAATTATTGCGTCAAAGATCTAGGCCATATTTGTTTTCAAATTCATTGGCTCCGGCAATTGTAGGAGCTTCTATAAAAGTCTTTGAATTGCTTGAAAAAGATACAACACTTCGTGATAAATTAGAATGGAATACCAATTACTTTAAAGAAGGCATGAAAAAAGCAGGATTTGATATTATAGATGGCGATTCTGCGATTGTTCCAGTGATGTTATACGATGCAAAATTGTCTCAAACGATGGCAGATGAACTGTTAAAACAAGGAATTTATGTTATTGGATTTTTCTTTCCTGTAGTTCCAAAAGATAAGGCTAGAATACGTGTACAGCTATCTGCAGCGCATGAAAGAGACCACTTAGACAAAGCTATTGAAGCTTTCACAGTTGTCGGTAAAATGTTAAAAGTTATATAATTACCACTTTGGTCAAATTTTTGTAGGTTTTTTTTAACATTTCATTTTGTATTTAAAAAATTTGGTGTTACTTTTGCTTGTAATTAACTAAATTGTAATTAAAAAAATTAAGTATGAAACATCTTAACAAACTTTTAGTTGCTGTATTGATGGCGATGGGTTTAAATGCTCACGCGCAAGACAGTAACAATCCATGGGCGATCTCTTTCGGGGTTAATGCTGTGGATACAAGAACTAGTTCGGGTTCAGGAAGTGGATTTTTTGATCAGCACTTCTCTCAGCCATTCTCAGTAAAAGACAACTGGAATATTCTTCCTTCTCTATCTTACATTGGTGTAAATAGATATGTAGGTAGCGGTTTCTCTGTTGGTTTACAAGGTTCTGTAAACAAAATTGATAAATTGGTTACTTTCGCTCCAACAGCTCCAGGTCATGATTCTAGAGGGAATATTGTAACTAATCCTGGTGATTTAATGTACTACGGAATTGATGCTACTATTAAATACAGCTTCCAAGAATTAATCAAATCTAAAGTGATTGATCCTTCGTTATCTGTTGGTGGTGGTTATACTTTCTTCGGAGATAACAGTTTTGGAACTGTTAACCCAGGTGCTGGTATTACTTTCTGGTTTACTGATGCTATCGGTTTAGAATTAGCTACAAAGTACAAATGGGCTGTTGCTGCTAACGAGGACAAACCTCTTGACAGATCAGTTTTCCAACACACTGCAGGTTTAGTTTTCAAATTCGGAGGTAAAGATACTGACGGAGACGGAATCTATGACAAAGATGATGCTTGTCCAGATGTTGCTGGTTTAAAACAATTCAACGGATGTCCTGATACTGACGGAGACGGAATCGTTGATGCTTCTGACGCTTGTCCAGATGTATTTGGTTTAGCTGCATTAAACGGATGTCCTGATACAGACGGAGACGGAATTGCTGATAAAGATGATGCTTGTCCAGATGTTGCTGGTTTAGCTGCTTTAAAAGGTTGTCCTGATACTGACGGAGATGGAATCGCTGATAAAGATGACAAATGTCCTACAGTTGCTGGTCCAAGAGAAAACGGTGGTTGCCCATTCTTAGACGCTGATAAAGATGGTGTTGCTGACAAAGATGACGACTGTCCTACAGTTGCAGGTCCTGCTAGTAACAGAGGATGTCCAGAAGTTACTTCTGAGGCGTTAGAAGATCTTAAAGTTCAAGCTAGAGCGGTATACTTCAACTCTGGAAAAGCTACTTTCAAAACTGGTGACAAAGAAACTCCAGCTAGATTAGACGCTATTAAAGAAATCCTTAAAAACTATCCAAACGCGAAATTCTCTATTGAAGGACACACAGATAGTACAGGTTCTGCTAAAATCAACCAAAAACTTTCTGAAGATAGAGCAAAAGCTGTATTGGATGCTTTAGTTCAAAGAGGTGTTAACCCAGAGAACTTAGAGTCTAAAGGATTTGGTGCTAGCCAACCAGTTGCAAGTAACAAAACTGCTGCAGGTAAAGCTCAAAACAGAAGAACAGAAATTAGACACATTGGTTCTAAATACCAAGGTAAAATCTAATTTACTTTCTAAATAAATATGAAAAGCCATTCTTAATTGAATGGCTTTTTTTATTTTTATACTATGATAAATATTTCTTTTCTTCAAAAAATTGCTTCAGTTGTAATCCAGAATTATGCAGATAAACTTTCTGAAATAACTATTATTCTTCCTAATAAAAGAGGAAAAGTTTTTTTGATTGAAGCATTAAAAAAAGAAACATCAAAAACGATAATTGCGCCCGAAATTACTAGTATTGAAGATTTTGTACAAGACGTTGCATCAATTCGATCCATAGATTCAATTGAGCTATTATTTGAGTTTTATGAAGTGTATTTATCCATTACAGAAAAAAAGAATCAGCAGTCTTTTGAGTTGTTTGCAAATTGGGCAAAAACACTTTTGCAAGATTTCAATGAAATTGATCGATATCTTTTAGATCCATCTCACGTTTTGTCTTATCTAAAAGATATTGAAGACATAAAAAGATGGGGATTAGAAGTAGATCAAAAAACTAAACTTCTGGAAAATTATATTGATTTTTGGAAACTGCTTCCGCTATATTATGAATCTCTTTATAATCATCTGTTATTTAAATCTATTGGATACCAAGGTTTGATTTACAGAGAAGCGGTTAATAATCTAAATCATTTTTCAAATACAATTGGCAATCGCACTTTTGTTTTTGCAGGATTTAATGCTTTAAATGCTGCCGAAGAAAAAATAGTGCAACATTTATTAGCACTAGATCAAGCTAAAATTTATTGGGATGCAGATCAAACTTTTTTAAACGATCCGTACCATGATGCGGGGCTTTTTTTGAGACGTTTTAAAGAAAACTGGAAATACTACAAATCAAATGTTTTTGATTGGATTGTAGATGATTTTTCACAATCAAAAAATATCCAGATAATTGGAACTCCAAAGACAATCGGACAGGCAAAACTCACAGGAAGTATTATTGAAAATTTAATTAATCAAGATCCTGCAGCGTCTCTAGATAAAGTTGCTGTCGTTCTGGGTGAAGAAAATTTATTGGTTCCAGTTTTATATGGACTTCCTTCTTCAGTTGGTGCTCTAAATATTACGATGGGATATTCTGGAAAGAATAATCCGTCACAGATTTTTGTTGCCAAGTTATTTAAAATGCACACCAATGCCCTTTCTCGAAAGGGAGGAAGTTATACTTTTTATTACAAAGATGTACTCGATGTTTTGACGCATCCGTTGGTTGAACCTTATGCGCATGCTGAAAAATTAGTAAAAATTATAAAAGAGAATAATTATACTTTTATTACACATTATAAAATTTTAGAGCTTCATTCAAATTCTTCCGATTTTTTTAATTTATTATTTGAAAAATGGGAGAGCGGATCTGTGGCCGTTTTAAAAAATATTTCTTCTTTACTTATTTTAATTAAACAACATTTTAGCAACGATAACGAAGAAGAAAAAATCGCAAAAGCATTTGTTTATGGTGTTTTCAAAGTAATAAATAAACTTATAAATTATTATTCAAAGCACAATCATATTGATAATATCGATACGCTTCACGCTATTTACAAGCAAATTATAGATTTGGCAGAAGTGTCTTTTGAAGGTGAGCCTTTGAGAGGTTTGCAGATAATGGGAGTTTTAGAGAGTCGTGTTTTGGATTTTGAAACGGTCATTATAACTTCGATGAATGAAGGGAAATTTCCTGCTGGAAAATCTCAAAATTCTTTTATTCCGTATGATGTCAAGAAAGAATTGGGGCTTCCGACTTTCAAGGAAAAAGATGCGATTTACACCTATCATTTTTATCATTTACTTCAAAGAGCAAAAAATATTTATCTGATTTATAATACTGAAAATGACGGTTTAGATGCTGGTGAAAGAAGCCGTTTCATTACGCAATTAGAAGTTGAAAAGAAATTAAGGCATAATATTACTTTTGATATTTACAATCCAGTTTTGCCAAATACGGCATATGAACCCCTTTCTGTTCCGAAATCTGAAGCGGTTATGGATCGATTAAAAGAAATTGCACAAAATGGTTTTTCTCCTTCTGCGTTGACTTCTTATATTCGAAATCCGATTGACTTTTATTTTCAAAAAATATTGAGAATTCGTGAAGTCGAAGAAGTGGAAGAAAACATTGCTTTAAATACTTTAGGAACTATTATTCACGAAACTCTAAAAGCTTTATATGAGCCATTCATCGGGAAATTTATTTCTGAAAATGATATTTTAAATTGTTTTAAATTATTGGATGATGAAGTTTTAAAACAGTTCAAGTTGGTTTATAAAGAAGGAGAAATTAAAAAAGGTAGAAATCTTTTGGCTTTTGAAGTTGCCAAAAGAAACGTTTCTAACTTTTTACGAATGGAATTGGAGTCGATAAAAAATGACGAAGCCATAAAAATTATTGCCTTGGAGCAGACTTTTGAAAGAGAATTTGTTCATCCAAATCTCCCTTTTCCTGTTTTGATTAAAGGAAACGTCGATCGTATTGAACAAAGAGACGGGAAAATACGAATTATCGATTATAAGACGGGAAAAGTAGAAAAAGCGAATGTTGTACTGAAAACATGGAATGGATTAACGCAAGAGCTTAAAAACGACAAAATTATCCAAGTGCTGGCGTATGCTTTCATGTTTGAAAAAGAAGCGGGAAATCTCCCAATTGAAGTTGGGATTATTTCATTTAAAAATTTAAAATCAGGATTTTTACCTTTTGGTTTTAAACCAGAAAAAGATCTAAATACTGTTGTAACGCCCGAAATTTTGAATTCCTATTTAGATGAAATCGCTAATTTGCTGTTTGAAATTTTTGATACTAATATTCCTTTCGAGGAAAAAATCTAAAAAGACGTATCAGAAAATTTCGAAACATATTTGAATTCTATAAAACAACTTTGCTTGTAAATTTGGCTATTTCAGCAATTGCATTTCTTTTTGCAGGACTAGATTTCTTTTTATTTATGATAGCCACAATTGGTTTTGCGACTAGTATTTTATTTAAAGAAGCGTACCGCCAGAATGAATATTTATTTTATAACAACAACGGAATTTCAAAAAGAAAACTTTTATTTTGGAGCTTTTTAGTTAATTCTGTTTTTGTTTTTCTTCTAATGCTGCTATTTATTTTAAAGACAAAATATTTTGAATAAACATATTCTTGAAATAAGTGGCATTCAGAAAAGCTTCAAGGATAAATTGTTGCTTTCAGATATTTATTTGAAAATTCAAACTGGCGAAATAATTGGTTTGCTTGGACGAAATGGTTCGGGAAAATCTACATTATTAAAAATTATATTTGGGATTATTCCTGCTTCGGATAAAAGTATTTTTATTGATGGAATTTCGAAGAATAATTCATCTGTATTAAATGAAATTAGTTATCTGCATCAAAATCAATTTATTCCGAATCATTTTTCCGTTTTTAAAACAATATCATTATCAATCGATAAACAAAAAGCGGCTCTTTTTTGTGAAGATGATTTTTTGAAACCACTTTTAAATCGAAAAATTAGAAACTTATCTTTTGGAGAATTACGTTATTTTCAGGTCAAATTAATACTTTTTAATACTTCAAAATTTGCACTGCTAGATGAACCTTTTAGTGGTTTGTCTCCAAAAATGATAGAAAATGTGATTGGTTTAATTAAAGAAAATGCGTTGCAAAAAGGAATTTTTATTACCGATCATAACTACAGAAATGTAATGGATATTGCAACAAAAATAGTGTTATTAAAAGACGGGAAGTTGCATGAAATCAATGAAAAAGCCGAACTTTTTCAAAAAGAATATTTGAAAAGTCCGGCCATTTTTTGAATGCTTTTAGCTGAATATTTTTTTGAAAAAACCTTTTTTCGCAGTTCCTTCAGAATTCGTAGTGTTGATAGGTCCGTTTTCAATACGAAATCTTCTAAACTTCATCAGTTTTACATTTAGGTCAAAGCGTAATTCGTCAACAGTTTTCATATGTACAATTTTTTGCAAAGCTATATAAAAACTTTTGGTAAATGCAACAATCTGTAAATCTTAATTTTAGAAATGAGTTTTATGAAATGAAATGTTATGTTTTTAGTATAATTTGCTTTTTATGTTAATTTTTATTGCATATTTTTTGCAAATAAATAAGATTATTTATGTGATAAATAAAAGTGAGTCAGTAAGTTATAGAATGCTTTTTTTTAACAAGTGTTTAGCCGTCAATTGCTGAGATTAAAAATATCTTTGACGCTTCCAAAAACATGACAAAATAATAGAATATGATTGATTTACAAACACTAGTAGAAGAGACTGGAGCAGAATCTGGCTTGAGTTTTAATATTGATGGAATCTTAAATGAGTCTGTTAATTTAGAGTATGACGGAAACGTCGCAGCAATGATCGGAATGATCTTGAAAATGTGCCTTGAAATGTCGGAAGACGTAAACAACGGAGATCTTAAACAAGTTATGATTAAGAACAACGACGGAATTGTCGTGGCATGTAAAAATCAAGATGATAACTGCATTGCGCTGCTTTCTAAAGATTTAAGTAAAATGGGGCTATTGCTTCGCAGAATGGACACAATTTTCATCAATTAATTTAAACCAAAATTTAATAAACATGTCAGATTTTTTACAAAATTTCCAAAACGATTTAAAAGAGAATGTTAATGGTTTTATCGCTGTTTCAGTGACTGAAGTTGAGACAGGAATGTCTTACTGTTCGCTAACTGTAAAACCTGATTTTGATCCAGAATTGGCTTCTGCTTACAATTTAGAAGTTGTAAAAGCAAAGCTGAATGCGCTTAAAGCTTTAGGATTAGATCAAAAAATCAACGATATCTTGATTACACTAACAGATCAAATACACATTATTGATGTTTCTGAAGATGGAAGATATTTTATCTATTTAGCTGTAGATTCTACAAAAGCAAATCTTGGTTTAACAAGAGCGACTTTGTCTAAATACAAAAAAGATATTACTTCAAAGTTATAATAACATTTGCCCCCAAAAATGAGAAAAAGGTCATTTCAGCTTCGGTTAGAAATGGCCTTTTTCGATTTTATAAAGTTGTTTTTATTCGAAAAAATCTAGCAAAATGCTTTTCAGAGCTTCTTTGTTTTCGATGTGACTCATATGTCCGTCTTCAAAAGAAACCAATTCTGCAGTTGTGTCTTCAATTTGGGCAAGACTTTCTTCGTAGTTTAAAACAGGATCTTTTTTTCCTAAAACCAATAATATAGGAAACAGGTTTTTACGAATCAATTCTTCTCTGTCTTTTCGTATTTTCATTCCTTCTAAAGAAGCTACAATTCCTTGCAAAGGTGTTTTTAAAGCTTCAGTTTTTACCTTTTCAATTTCTTCAGCTAATCTAATTCTGTTGTTTTCGCTAAATAAATTGGCAATTGCTAAACTTACAAAACTCACATAATTTTGTTTTACAGCTTTGATGGCGCGGGTTCTGTTTGTTTTTTTCTCTGCACTATCTTCTTTTGAAGTTGAATTTTGCAACACTAATTTCTGAATTTTCTTCGGATATAATTCGGCGAAAGCCAAACCAACATAACCACCCATTGAATGTCCGAGAATTATAGCTTTTTCAATTTGCAAATGCTCTAAAACTTCATTGACAACATTGGCATTTTCTTCCATTTCATGAACATATCCTAAACATTCTGTGTCGCCGTGTCCTAATAAATCGATTGTAATTACGCGATATTTTTCCGAAAAAAGAGCGGCATATTCTGTCCACATTTTTTTATTTTCTAGAAAACCATGAAGTAAAACAATCGCATTTCCTTGTCCTGAATCTGTAAAAGAGATATTGGTGTTTTTATATAAAATATTTTTCAAAATAGAGTTTTAAAGTATAAAGTACAAAAGTAATAATTGCGAAATCATATCAGAAATATAAGTTCATTTGAGTTAAAAATAATAGTTATTCGGTTTAGTTTTTAATGAACCTAGATGATACATTATTTCTTGTGTAAAATCTAATCATTTATTTCGTATGCATTTATAATTCCTGCTTTTTTGTTTTTAAAATTAGACTCAAGATTTTTTGAATGCTACAGTTTTTGGCGTACTTCGGTTATTTTTAAACAGATAAAATGATTTTGTTATTTTAAATTAGTCTTAATTACGTGTTTAATTGCTTTAAATTATATATTTTTGCACCGTTATATATTTTATTAGAATGGCATTAATTAGTGATTTGACCACCAAAGTATTATTTGAAACCGAAAAAGGATACAGTTATCAATGTGATTTGACCAATAGTATAATCATCAATTTTGTTGATACCGTGTCAAGTTATAAGATTCAGGATTTTTTGATTTTTCAAAGAAAGGTTAATAGCGTTGACATTCTCAATATGCTTTACGACTTATCTGATCAGTCTGATGCGCAATTGATTGAAACTACCAAAAGAAATTTTTCCAGAAATCTTACAATCTGCGAAATAGTGCAGTTAAGAGATTTATTAAACGGAACAAAATTTACACTCAACTTACATTCTATGCTTTGCAATATTGCAAACGTAGAGCTTATTTAGATTCTTACTTAGATTAAATCCAAATTTTCAAGGGGTTACAGTCGTCTTCTTTAATTTTTGTAATTTTACATATATAAAAATTAAAGGTTATGAAAGATTTACTAAGAACACGTACTTCATTAGTTGAAGGTGTAGAAAATATATTGAACTTACAGGCAAAATTAGAAAGTGACGCTTCAAACAAATATTTAGCTATGGCTGCATGGTTAGATAGAAATGGTTATGCAAATACAGCATCTTATTTGTATAAGCAAGCTGAAGAAGAAAGAGAGCATTTTCTAAAAGTTTTCAAATATATTACGGACATGGGAGGGATTGCGGTTACGCCATCTGTTCCAGAAGTGCAGCAAGAATTTGCTTCTCTTAAAGAAGTATTCGAAATCGCTTTACAAAACGAAATTGCAGTTACACAAGCAATCAATAAAGTAATTGCAAAATGTAGAGCTGAAAATGACTACGCTACAGAAGATTTTATGATGTGGTATGTAGCTGAACAAAGAGAAGAAGAGAAAAACGCAAGAAGAGCTTTAGAGCTTTTTGAGTTGATTAACGAAAATGCAGCTGATGGAAAATTCCAATTGGATGTACAAATAGCTAAAATCGGATAATATCTGATTTATAAAATTAAAAAGCCCTTAATGTTTATTAAGGGCTTTCTTTTTATCTATTCATTCATCAAAGTTTCAATCTCGTCAACTTCAACAGGAATATTTCTCATTAAGTTAAAAGGTTCTCCTTTTTCTTGAACGACAACATTGTCTTCTAAACGGATTCCGAATTTTTCTGCTGGAATATAAATTCCTGGTTCAACCGTAAAAACCATATTTGGTTTCATTGGTTCGTGAAGCAAGCCGTAATCATGCGTGTCCAATCCCATGTGGTGAGAAGTTCCGTGCATGAAATATTTTTTGTAAGCAGGCCATTCCGGATTTTCGTTCTGAACATCGGCTTTGTCCAATAAACCTAAACCAAGCAATTCAGAAGTCATGATTTTACCAACTTCAATATGATATTGTTTCCAAAGTGTTCCTGGAGTCAGCATTTTTGTAGCTTCATTTTTAACTCTTAAAACAGCATTATAAACCGCTTTTTGACGATCTGAAAAACGTCCAGAAACTGGAATTGTTCTTGTCATGTCGCTAGAATAATTAGCATATTCTGCCGCAACATCCAATAAAATCAAATCTCCGGCTTTACATTGCTGATTGTTTTCGATATAATGTAAAACATTTGCATTGTTTCCTGAAGCAATAATTGGCGTGTAAGCAAAACCTTTAGAACGGTTACGGATGAATTCGTGAGCTAATTCGGCTTCGATTTCATATTCTGTAACATTTGGTTTTACGAATCCTAATAATCTGCGGAAACCTTTTTCTGTAATATCACAAGCGTGTTGAATCAAATCGATTTCTTCGCTTTCTTTTACAGAACGAATGCGTTGTAAAATTGGGTTACTTTTAGCAACATTATGTGCAGGATAACGTTCTTTCCACCATTTTACAAAACGAGCTTCACGAGTTTCTGTTTCAACAGTCGCGCGGTAATGTTCGTTTGTATTGATGTACATGGTGTCAGCATACGTCATCATTTCGTTCAAAACTTTATGAAAATCTTGCAGCCAATAAACCGTTCTAATTCCAGAAACCTGAAAAGCACGTTCTTTAGTCAATTTTTCACCTTCCCAAACTGCAATATGATCGTTGGTTTCTCTCAAGAAAAGAATTTCTCTTTGGCTCTCATAAGGTGCATCTGGAAACAAAAGCAAAACGCTTTCTTCCTGATCTACACCGCTCAGATAAAAAATATCTCTATGTTGTGCAAACGGCAAAGTACTGTCGGCACTAATTGGGTAAATGTCGTTTGAATTGAATACGGCAACAGAATTAGGTTTCATTTCAGCCATGAACTTTCTGCGATTTTTTACAAAAAGTGCGCTGTTTATTTGATGATATTTCATAATTATTTCGTTTTTGAACTTCGAATTTCAAAATTAATGATTTTTGAATTAGTGGCGTATAATTGATTTATTAAAGTTTTCTTATTTGTTTTGGTTCTAATTTTTTAGCCACAGATTATACTGATTAAAATGATTTTTTTAAGCTTGATAGACCGTAATTTTGTCATTTCGAGGAACGAGAAATCTCCGTAAGCGACTCGAGAAAGACCGATAGAAGATTAATTATTTTCTGACTATCGAATTGCTTTTGAATTTAGAATTGTGTAATCTTGAGAAAGCTAAAGTATTCTTTAAATGATTTTATGGAGATAGCATGAAAAAACTGGTAATAAAAAGTAAAGGAATAAGAACAAATGAGTATTATATACCGCCATTTGAATTAAGAGAAGGAGAATTGGTTGTACTGTATTTGTATGGTGGTGCTCCTTTTCAAAATGTTAAAATAGATTTACTCAATATTTTTACTGGAAAAATAAAAAATGAAAATGTAACTGTTGCAAAACCTTTGACTTATGTGGATTATTTCAAAGAGTCGAGATTTAGAAGTTTGTTTTTCCCAGTTAGAGTTGATGAATATTTGAGGAAAAACGCAAATCTACAAAGCAAATTTATTGAGAAAATTTATGAAATGCCATGGGTTAATAAAAACACCAAAATAAATGATCTTTACTGGAGTTCTAAAAGATTACTTGCATTATATGCGACATTTTCTAAAACAAAGCATATAGTTTTTGAGTTAGCAGGACAAGGGCCAGTTGATGGAAAAGAAACTTATGATATAGTTAGGAATGAAATTAAAAGAGGTGGCTCTGCGATACTTCTTGACTGGGTTCCTGAGATGAAAGATGATTGTGATAAGTTCATAACTTTAGAATGGTTATCAGTTTAAATTGATATAGAAATCATGAAATCAAACCAGAAAATTAGAAGAATAGAACCTAAAGACCTAGATTTTGTCTACAAATCGATCTGCGAACTTGAAAGCGAAATTTTAGATTTTAAAATTTTCGAAACAATATTCAATGAAAACATCTCAAGCAAAAAAAATCTTTATCTAATCGCCGAAAACGAAAATGAAGGTTTAGGATTTATTAGTTTTCACACACAAAACCTTTTGCATCATTGCGGATTGGTTGGCGAAATTCAGGAATTTTTCATTCATCAAAAATATCGCGGTCAAGGTGTTGGAAGATTATTAATAAATAAGATTTTAAATTTTGCAGAACAAAACAATTTAAAAAGCATCGAAGTAACGACAAATAAAAAACGAATAGAAAACGTAGCGATTTATGAAAATCTTGGTTTTAATTTGAGTCATAATAAGTTTACGATTTATAAGTAATTGTTTGAAAGTAATAAAAAGCAAATTAAAATGAACAAGCTAAATCCATCAATAAAATACCATTTAATAATTGCGATTTTAGTAAGCGTTTGGCTTTTTACTTTTGCTTTTATTATTAAACCTTTTGACGACGGAACTATAAATTTAAGAGCTTGGTTTTTAATTAGTTTTGGTTTTAGCGCAATCGCTTTTTTGTGTTATAGTTTTTTATCTATTGTTCAAAAAACCTTTTACGAAAAAATAGCAAAGTGGAATGTCGGTTTAGAAATGCTGAGTATTCTTTTCTTTTATTTAATTTATTTGTTTGGAATTTATGGATATTACAAAAGTCCAATTTTAAATGGCGGTTATACTTTTTCAGAATTCTTTTCAATCATATTTATAAAAGTGGCGCTGATTTTAGCTCCAATAATTATTTTAGCGAGAACTTATTTAGTAAAATTAATTCCTATAAAAGAAGATGTTTTAATTGTTAGAGGTGAAAACAAACTAGATATTTTGAAAATCAACAAAATAGATTTGGTTTGCATTTCGAATGCACAGAATTATGTTGAGATTTTTTATCTAGAAAATGATAAACTTCATTCTAAACTCATTCGTTGTTCTCTCAAAAAAGTACAGGATGATTTCGATTTTTTAATACAAATTCATCGTTCACATTTAATAAATCCGACGCATTTTAAATCTTGGAGAAATTCCAGCACAATCATTTTGACTCAAATAGAACTTCCGGTTGCCAAAAATTATAAAGATGTTTTAATGGCATTGTAAATTTCATACCTAAAACACTGCATTTTGTACCTAAGTCAATAAACAAGCACTTTTTATTTAGTTTTCATTCTAGTTTTGCTTCATCAATTTTTAAAACAAATTATGAAAACTAAATATTTTTGCCTCATCGGATTGGTCTTTTTTCTAATCAGTTATTTATTCTTTTCAAACCTTTTACCAAGTTTAAGCGAATCGATTGATTTTGCGCATTGGTTTAATCTAATTGGCGCCTGTTTTTTATTGTCGTTTAATGATTTATTTCCTAAAAATAGAATAAATATTGTCGCTTCGGGATTGACAATTTTAGGTGTTATCGCTCACATCGCACTTTGTACAATCGATTTTATAATGTCAAGTTACGGCGATAATGAAACTGCAAAAGTAGAATTGAGTCAACACATTAGTAATTCACCAAGTATTTTGTATCCTTTTGTAATTGTTGGTCCGTCTTTGCTTTTTCTTGGTTTGGCTTTGCACGCATTTACTTTTATAAAAACAGAAACTGTAAAGTCTTTAATGGTAATTGTGGGTTCGGTTGCTGTTGGATTTTCGTTTTTTATTTTGAAAAATGGAGTTTGGATGTTTTTGAGTTGTTTCGTTTTTGTTTTAGGATTAGGGCTTTTGCTTTATAAAAATGAAAACGAAAAATTGTTGAAAGAATAAAAATCGTATTTTCGTTCTATAATCATAATAATCAGATTTGAAAAAACATCTAAAATACCTAATCGCACTCTTTCTGACATTTGTCGTGATTGCGGGCGATGGTACTTTATATTCTCAATCTAAATCGGCAGAATATTATGAATCTTCATTTGTAGTTTTAAGAAGAGAAATAGATCTTAAAAGTTCTCGTTTATATAAATTCGGGCAAGTTGTTTCTTGGAATGAAATAAGATTCTCAATTGTTTTAAATTTTCTTAAAACCGAAAACGTCTTTACTTTACAAATCAAGAAATTGTTGAAACTGCAAAATCTGCTTCATCAAAAACTAACTTCATTTATAAATCAATCTGTTTTTATAAATGAAATAATCATTTCAAATTACTTCCGTAAAAGTTTATACAACGCTTAAGAGAATTTATTTCTAAGCATAGATGATAACAAGAATGTCTAATCATTTATCATTTTCAAAATGTATAAACAAAATAAAAAATATCGCTTGGAGCAATCTAAGCGACCAGTTCTTCATTGGATAAAAAGAAAATTTATAATTATAATAACGGCCTTTATGTTAGGAATGGCAAACGGAATGCATACGGAAGATACTCGAATTAAAGGAAATCAGAATTATACGGAACAGCATAAGAAAGATTAATTATTTATTTGTTATTTAACCGCAAAGAGCGCAAAGGTATTTTTGTGATATCCAAATAAACGCAAAGTTCGCAAAGCTTTGTGTTTATAAAAAGTTTTGCGAACCTTGCGTAATCCTTTGCGAACTTTGCGGTTAAATTAAAATGCATAAAAAAACCTAAACATGAAGCTTCGGTTTTGGAATTTAAAAAATTGGAATTTCTTAATCAATCCATTTATAATATCTAGCTCCAATCAAAACTGGAATTTCTTTTTCAATTCGGTCTAAAACCCATTCGTTTTTCGGAGTTCTTACGCTTTGTTTTTGTTCTTTTTTATGAAGGCTTTCGTAAGTGTTGAAATTAATTTCTACGCTTTCAGCTAAATTTTCAAAAAGCTTTACATTCTCTAAAGCCGATTTCCATTCTGGTTGAATTGTTCCTTCAAAAACTTTAGATTTAGATCCGCTTCCGTAAGCTAGGAAACCGAATTTAGTTCCTGCAACTTCTTTGTTTGTATCATGAAAATGAGCCAAAGTCGATAATAATCCCATGAAAATGGAACCAGTATATAGGTTTCCAATTAAAGAAGAAGCCAATTCTGCGGGTTGTAATTTCTCAGTTACAAAACTTCTGTAATCATCAGATTTTGCCACTTCTTTAATTTTCGTCTGATAATCGGCTGGCGCAATATCATCAGCAATAATTTTTTCAGCACTATCTAAAGCGTAGATTTCAGACAACATTCTTCTTCCTTGAAAAGAATAAGGTAAATGCATTACGATGCTGTGCCAAGTATTATATAAAGTTTCAGTTGTATTTTTTAATTTCTTGAATGAAAAGTAAGCATTTCGCGTACGATCCATATAACATTGATTCGAATATTGACCATCAAAAACCGGTTGATCTTTATGAATTTCGATTTCTGCTTCTAAATTGTCAAACCAAGAATCGTTGTTAGAATTTTGAGTAATTTCTTCTTTAGAAATAGTTCTATATGGTTTAAAGAAATCAAAAACACCTTTTGTACTCGTTGCCCAATTGTCATCAAAAGCAATAATTTTTGGGTTTGCAGAAATTAACATGGCAACAGCTCCGGCGCCTTGTGTGTATTCTCCGCCTGAGTTTAAATCATATTTTGCAAAATCAGAAGTAACTACAATTGCTTTTTTAGTTGGATTTAGTTTTACAAAATCAAGACAGTTCTGTAAAGCGTCAACACCTCCAATACAAGCAAAAGTAAAATCAACAACATCACATTCTGCTAATGAATCTTCGCCAAATTTTTGCTCCATTAAACTAATTAAATAAGAAGCAATTGGTTTAGAACTGTCGATTCCGCTTTCGGTACCAACATAGATTCGGCTTATTTCTTTTAAATTAATTTTATTATTGATGATAAGCTTGGTTAAAGCGTTTGCTCCAAAAACAACAGCATCCTGATGAACGTCTGGAAAAGTCATTTTTAGTAATCCAAGACCTTTTTCTAATTTTTCTGGTTCAATATTTCTGGCAATAGCCAAAGTTTTTATGGGTAAATTTATGTTTGCTACGTCAAAAGAAATAGCATCAATTCCTGTTTTCATTCTTATTTTTTTGAGCGGCTAAAGGTAAAACTATGTTGTGGAATGACAATTTTTTACTCAGACAAAATTTATGTGCGATGAAACTTTTAAAGAAAACAAATCAAAACTTTGAATAAAATAACAATATGATAAAAATTTTCTAATCTACTTAGAGTGCCATTTTGATTTTAAGGCTTAAGAAGCAGGTTCTTAAAAATTTTATACTAAATTATTTTTAATGAATTTAATTTTTGTACGTAAAAATACTTAGTAATGTGCTATTTTAAAATCATTATAAATAACAGCGAAATGGTTGTAGTTCTTTTGTAATTGAGTTATTTTTGTCTAATTTTTTAAAACAAACTACTTAACACTTATGGCACAATCTGCACAGTTGAATGCTTCCATCTTAAAGAAAGTGGCTATGGCTCTTTCGGGAATATTCTTAATCACGTTTTTAGCGCTGCATGTTTCCTTAAATTTTATTTCTATTCTTAGTGAAGACGTTTTCAATGAAGCTTCTCACTTTATGGGATACAATCCGCTGATTCAGTATGTAATGCAGCCAGTTTTGGCATTTGGAGTAATTTTCCACTTCGTAATGGGATTTGTACTTACGGCACAAAACAGCGCAGCAAGACCAATTGCTTACGCTAAATACAACGGAGCTGCAAACGCTTCTTGGAGTTCTAGAAATATGATTATTTCTGGATTGGTTATTTTAGCTTTCTTAGGATTGCACTTTTATGATTTCTGGTTTCCTGAAGTTAGCTACAAATATATAGCAGGAACAGCGCCAGATGCTACAAGATACTATGGTGAGTTAGTTCACAAATTTCATGACCCAATTCGTACAGCTTTATACTGTGTGTCTTTCATCCTTTTAGGATTCCACTTATGGCACGGGTTCGCATCTTCTCTTCAATCTGTAGGGATGCACAACAAATACTCTAGATTTTTAGCAAAAGTAGGTTACGGATTCGCAGTTGTAGTTCCAGCTCTTTTCGTAATAATCGCTTTATTTCATCATTTCAATAATTAATATCAATTATAATGGCATTAGATTCAAAAATTCCAAATGGTCCTATAGCGGACAAATGGACAAATTATAAAGATCATATTAATTTAGTAAACCCTGCTAACAAACGTAATTTAGATATTATCGTTGTTGGTACAGGTTTGGCTGGAGGTTCTGCGGCAGCTACTTTGGCTGAATTAGGATATAACGTAAAAGCATTCTGCTTCCAAGATTCTCCACGTCGTGCGCACTCTATTGCTGCACAAGGAGGTATCAACGCTGCAAAAAATTATAAAGGTGACGGTGACTCAGTTTACAGATTGTTCTACGATACTGTAAAAGGAGGTGACTACCGTGCACGTGAGGCAAACGTCCACCGTTTGGCTGAAGTTTCTGCAAATATTATTGACCAATGTGTTGCTCAAGGTGTGCCATTGGCTCGTGAATATGGCGGACTTTTAGATAACCGTTCTTTTGGAGGAACTTTGGTTTCTCGTACATTTTACGCACAAGGACAAACAGGACAACAATTATTGTTAGGAGCTTATTCTGCAATGAACCGTCAGATTGGTCGTGGAAAAATCAAAATGTACAACCGTCACGAAATGCTTGACATTGTAATCGTAAACGGAAAAGCGAGAGGTATTATCGCTCGTGACTTAATCACAGGAAAAATAGAAAGACATTCTGCTCACGCAGTAGTTGTTGGTTCTGGAGGATACGGAAACGTATTTTTCCTTTCAACAAATGCTATGGGAAGTAACGCTACAGCAGCTTGGAAAATTCATAAAAAAGGAGCGTTTTTCGCAAATCCTTGTTACACACAAATTCACCCAACATGTATTCCGGTTTCAGGAGATCACCAGTCAAAATTGACTTTGATGTCTGAATCTTTGCGTAATGACGGTCGTATTTGGGTTCCTGCAAAATTAGAAGATGCTCAGGCAATTCGTGAAGGAAAGAAAAAAGCAACAGACTTATCTGAAGCAGATAGAGATTATTTCTTAGAAAGAAGATACCCAGCGTTTGGTAACTTAGTACCTCGTGACGTTGCGTCTCGTGCAGCTAAAGAAAGATGTGATGCTGGTTTTGGAGTTAACAAAACAGGTGAAGCAGTTTACTTGGATTTCGCAGCGGCAATTAAACGTTACGGAACTGAAGATGCTTACGTAAAAGGTTTAGATGATAAAGATGCTGCTTTGATAACTAAATTAGGAGCTGCAATCGTGAAAAGTAAATACGGAAACTTATTCCAAATGTATTACAAAATCGTTGATGAGGATCCTTATACAACTCCAATGATGATTTACCCAGCGGTTCACTACACAATGGGTGGAACTTGGGTTGATTATAACTTAATGACTACAATTCCTGGATGTTTCTCAATTGGAGAATCTAACTTCTCTGATCACGGAGCAAACAGACTTGGAGCTTCTGCTTTGATGCAAGGTTTAGCTGATGGATATTTTGTACTTCCTTATACTATCGGAGATTATTTAGCTCCAGATATTAAGATGGGAGAAATTTCTACAGACTTACCAGAATTCGTTGAAGCTGAAAAAGCGGTTGTAGATCAAATCAATAAATTTATCAATAACAACGGTAAACATTCTGTAGATTATTTCCACAAAAAATTGGGGAAAATCATGTGGGATAAAGTAGGTATGGCTCGTAATGCTAAAGGTTTAACTGAAGCTATCGAAGAAATTGCTGCTTTACGTGAAGAGTTTTATAAAGATGTAAAAGTTCCTGGAAGCGCTTTCGAATTTAATCAGGAATTAGAAAAAGCGACTCGTGTTGCCGATTTCTTAGAATTAGGAGAATTGTTCGCGAAAGATGCTTTACACCGTAACGAATCTTGTGGAGGTCACTTCCGTGAGGAATACCAAACAGAAGAAGGAGAAGCACTTCGTGATGATGATAACTTTGCATATGTTGCAGCTTGGGAATACAAAGGAAAACCAAGTGATGCAGTATTGCACAAAGAACCTCTTAATTACGAAAACATTAAATTAGTTCAAAGAAGCTATAAATAGTATTTAAAAAAGTCTTGATACTTTTTTCTTAATACTTAATACTTATACAAAATGAAACTTACATTAAAAATATGGCGTCAAAAAAACGCTCAAGATAAAGGAGGGATTGTAGAATATCCTATCGATGGAATCGAACCAGATATGTCTTTCCTTGAAATGTTAGACGTTCTTAACGAAGGTTTAATCAACAAAGGAGAAGAGCCAGTAGCGTTCGATCATGATTGTCGTGAAGGAATTTGCGGAATGTGTTCTTTATTCATCAACGGAGAAGCGCACGGACCAGACAGAGGCGTTACAACTTGTCAGTTGCACATGCGTATGTTTAAAGATGGTGACACGATTTTTATCGAGCCATTTAGAGCAAAAGCTTTCCCAGTAATTAAAGATTTAGTTGTTGACAGAAGTTCTTTCGATAGAATTCAACACGCTGGAGGATTTATCTCTGTAAATACTTCAGGAAATACAATCGACGCGAATACTATTCCTGTTCCAAAAGATGATGCAGATAAGTCATTTGATGCTGCAGCTTGTATTGGTTGTGGAGCTTGTGTTGCAACTTGTAAAAACTCTTCAGCAATGTTATTCGTTTCTGCAAAAGTTTCTCAATATGCATTATTGCCACAAGGGAAAGTAGAAGCAACGGATCGTGTATTGAACATGGTTCACCAAATGGATTTAGAAGGTTTCGGTAACTGTACAAATACAGGAGCTTGTGAAATCGAATGTCCAAAAGGAATTTCACTTGAAAATATCGCACGTATGAACCGTGAGTATTTAGCAGCAAGTTTAAAAGGTTAATTTATCTTTTTTATATAAAATCAAGGAGTTGTCTCAAAAGGACAACTCCTTTTTTTTTTTTTTTTTGTAAGCTTCGGAGAAGCAAAATATTTATAGCTAAAAATTGGATGTTTATAATATAAAGCTCCAGCGGAGCGACATATTTTTTTTAAAATTTTCAATATATGTCGCTCCGCTGGAGCTTTTTTCTATATGCCTTATTGAAATTCTATAAATATTTTACCCCGCTGGGGCTTTTGCGAATGGAATAATATTATATACTATTCTGTCTAATTAAAAGAACTTTCCTTTTCATGTAATTACTTTTTGTTTTCTATTCATAATACAATTGTGATGGGTTGATTTCTTCTTTCTTTTGACCTTCTTTCTGAATAAAACAATTTAAAGTTGTTCCGCCTGTCAAGTCAAAATAACTGATGTTGAGTTTGTGAAATCCTTTTTCCAATTTAACCGCGCCATAAGCTTCATTCATCCAATGAATTCCGTCATTATCTACAATTAATTCATCATCAATAAAAAGCTTCGATCCGTCGTCTGAAAGTGTCGAAAAAGTATAATTTCCGGTTTCTGGAATAAAGATATATCCGCTTAATTTTAAGCCAATATAACGCTCTAATTTTGTTTTCCATTTTTCTGCACTTATTTTGCCTTCTAAAATCCCAGAATTAACAGGTTTTACAAGTTCTAAATCTTGAGTCTGTTTAAATATTCCTGTAAAATATTCATATTTCAAACCGTTTTTTTTGGGTTGAATTACTAAAGCGTGTTTCAATTCTGGATTTCGAATAATGATTTTATTGATAGAACTTCTTTTTCCGCTTTCGCTGATTTGAATTGTTTTGATGATTCTATATTCTCCTTTCGGAATATTGATAGTGATAGGATTTTGATACAAATTTGCCGTTTCATCAGGATTGTATCCATCAATCGTGTAAAAGATTTTTCCGTCTTTAATGGTTGGTTTTAAATCTAAAATATATTTTGATGCAATTAATGCCGTTTCTTCGGCGCCAAAAGGAGTTGGAACTTTATACAATCTCTTTTCCATTTCTAATTTTTCTAAATGATACGGAAGTTGATTTTGAATAAAATGATTGTAGTTTTTATTCGGAGTTTCTGTCCAAGCGATTTCAGCCAAAGCGAAAATTCTTGGATAAAGCATATAATTTAATTTTGCTGGACTTGTCAAATATTCCGACCAAAGATTGGCTTGAACGCCGATAATATATTTTTGTTCTTCAAGACTTAAACTATCAACAGGAGTTGGATTGTAATTATAAACTTTGTCTAAAGTGCTTAATCTGCCAACCGTAAGAGGTTCATTTGGCGAATAACCTTGATTGTAATCAAAATAAACTGTTTGTTCTGGAGTCATTACAACTGGATGTTTGAGTTTTGCTGCATGAATTCCGCCAGATTCTCCACGCCAAGACATAACAGCTGCGTTTGGCGCGAGTCCGCCTTCTAGAATTTCATCCCAACCAAAAATCTGTCTGCCATTAGCATTCAGGAATTTTTCGATTCTTTTAATGAAATAACTTTGCAATTCATGTTCGTCTTTCAAACCTAACTCTTTGATTCGTTTTTGACAATTCGGACAAATTTTCCATCTTGTTTTCGGACATTCATCTCCACCGACATGAATATTTTTACTTGGAAACAAAGCCATAACTTCGGTTAAAACATCTTCCAGAAAAGTAAAAGTTTCGTCTTTTCCTGCGCAGAAAACATCTTCAAAAACTCCCCAAGATTCTACGACTTTATAGCTTCGATCTGGAAAACAAGCCAAATTTGGATAAGCTGAAACGGCCGCAGAAGCATGACCTGGCATTTCGATTTCTGGAATTACATTCACATAATTATCTTCGGCAAATTTGACAACTTCTTTGATTTCTTCTTGCGTGTAAAATCCTCCGTATGGATTTCCATCAAAAAAAAATGGTGATCTTTCGAATTTATTCCCCACTAAAGTTTGAGCTCTCTTCGAACCAACTTCTGTAAGTTTTGGATATTTTTTAATTTCAATTCGCCAACCTTGATCGTCAGTTAAATGCCAATGAAAATTATTTAATTTATAACTAGCCATTTGTGTAATAAAATCTTTTATAACAGTAACGGATAAAAAATGGCGGCAGACGTCTAAATGCAAGCCTCGGTAAGAATATCGCGGTTGATCTTCAATAATCACGCATGGCAATTTTATTTCACTTGAAATTTTGTTTGGAAGAAGTTGTAATAAACTTTGAACAGCATAAAAAAGTCCTTCTTCTTTTCCTGAAACAGAAATTTTGCTTGAAGTAATTTTGATTTTATAACCTTCTTTGGATTTGGAATTTACATCGGAATTAAACTCAATTTTAATATTTGTTTTCTTCTGATTGGTTTTAGAATTGAAAGCCGATTCTAAAATTTTAGCTGATTTAGATTCTTTTTCACTATAATTTTTATTTGAAAAAATAACTTGAACTTTTCCATTTATACGAATACTGTCTCCAGTTAATTTGTAGAAATTAGGAGCAGGAATTATAGAATTGTTCTGCTGTGAATTTTGAGCATTTCCATTTAAAAAAGAAAGAAGAAAAAAGAGAAAAAGATATTTTTTCATAATTGAAAAACGTTAGATTTTATTAAAATGGAGTTTTAAAGATATGTAAATGCTTTTAAAACTGGATTTTGAAAATATTTATTGTCAATACGACTTTTAGTTTCGATGAATTATTTGCTGAAATGTTTATTTTTGTAATTAGAAAAAAACAATCGGCATGAGCACTGAAAATGAAGTTTTAAATTACAGTAAAGAAGAACGTAAAAATCATATTCTAAAAGAGATCAACTTGCACACGCGTGTGAGTTTTGAAACTCTTTCGGCTAAACTTGGCGTTTCCGAAGATACTGTTCGTCGTGATATTAATGAACTCGACGCTGATTTGCTTTTAATTAAAGTAAAAGGCGGCGCGATGACAAAAGGATATCACTATTCTTCATCAAATCAGACTTATGCTGTCGAAGCAAAGCAAGTTATTGCTCAAAAAGCTGTTGGTCTTCTTCATGACGGAATGGTTTTAATTGTTGACGGCGGAACCACGATTCGCGAGTTCATCCGATTAATTCCAAACGATCTTAATTTGACTGTTTTTACCATTACGGCTTTAACTGCCGTTCAGCTTTTAGATAAACCAAATATCAAAACGATTATGATTGGCGGAAGCATTTCCTCTTACAGTCAGATGTGTGTGAGTGGTGAAGCTTTTCATCAATTAGCGAATATTAAAGCCGATCTTTTGGTTCTTGGGACAAATGCTCTTGACATCGACGGTGGTTACTCTGATTCTGATTGGGAAACGGTTCAGGTTAAAAAAGCAATGATTCAGGCTTCTAAAAAAACAGCAGTTTTAACTATTACAGAAAAATTAAATACGGTTCTTAAAATGAAAATCGCTAGTTTGTCTGAGATAAATTATGTGATTACCGAAGAAGAACCTAGTGATAAAAAACTAAAATTATACAAAGAAAACTTTCCAAGTCTGACTGTAATTTAATCCCAATGTTTTACTAGAAAATCAATCCAGTTTTGATGAAAGATCTTTTTTAAATCTTCATCAGAATAACCCTGATTTTTAAATATCAGAACCAATTTCTGTAAATCGGCAATGGTGTCTAAATCGTACGGACATTGTTCTGTTCCAAAAGCGCCATCCAAATCAGAACCAATTCCGATATGATTTGCATTTCCTGCAAGCTGACAAATGTGATCCATATGTTTAAAAGCAGTTTCTAAACTACAATTCATTTTTTTTGGATCTGAAATTCCTCTTTCCCAATTCGGAACCATCATCCAGGCATCTAAAGCGCCGCCAATAACAGCTCCTCTAGAAACTAAAGTTTTAATCATTTCATCGCTGTATTGACGATTATGATTTACTAAAGCTCTGCAATTGTTATGACTTGCCCAAACCGCTCCATTAAAATGATCCAAAGTCTGCCAAAAAGCGTCATCGCACAAATGGGTTGCATCGAGAATAATATTCAAACGTTCCATTTCTTTTAATAAATCAATTCCGTTTTGATTCATTTTTCCAGTTGCATCTGTTCCGTTGGCATATCTTCCTGGTCCGTAATGCGCTGGGCCAACGGCTCTCAATCCGTAATTATAAGCTTTTTCTAAATAGGAAATATCAACGATTGAATCGGCGCCTTCCAAACTTAAAATATATCCAATTGGCTTTTTGTCGTTTGGAGTTCCATCATTCCATAAATTAAAATGGTTTAAGAGTGATTTTTTATCTGTAATCTGCGTCATTTCGCCGGCTTCTTCCATGCTTTTGTACCACGAAAGTTGTCCTTGCGTTTGTGCCCAAGCTTGTTCTGACGAATTCCATCCTGGAATAATACTGTCGGGTTTTACAAATCTTGCAATTTGAGTTGCCACAACAATTCCGATATTTCCACGTCTGAGATCAGGAAAAGAAACCGTGGCACGTTCGCGATCGGGTTTATCGGTCATTCCTTTTTCTAATTGGCGCAAAGTCGGGACATCGTTTCTTAAATCCCGATTCCATTCCATTGCATTCATGCTGAGATCCAAATGAGCGTCTAGTATAAACATAATTCAGAGTAAAAATTAAATAGTATTTTTTCGGCCTCTTGCGCCAACTGGCCATTGCGTGTAAATTTGATGCTTTTTATTTACGACTTGAAGAGTATCATATAAAGCAACAGTAGGGCAAACATGATACGGTTCTGTATAAATAATATCGCCGATTTCGTATTCATTTTCACCCCGATTTTCTAAAATCAAATGTTCTTCAGAATGCGCGGTCGGAATCAAATTTTCTTCATTCAAAACAACCAATCTTTTGTCAATTGGGTTTTCAGATGAAACTGCTTTATAACCAATATCGACGCAAAAAGTGTTTTTTGTTGGTTTAGAAATAATGGTTCCAACGATTACCAATGCGGGTTTAAAATCTTGTTCCGGAAGATTCGTTTGATAATTAGAATCCCAAAAAACAAAAGTTCCTGGACTGCATTCTACATTTTCCTGTGATGCGTAAAACGGAAAAGTATTAGAGCCGCCTGCAACAATTTTTAAATCATAATTGATGTTTTCAATTTGATTGATAATCTGATCGAATGCTTTCGAAGCTTCTAAATTTCGTTCTTCTAAACTTCCTTTTATATGTCCATCGTAAATGTGAATGCCGCTCAAATGAAGATTTTTAAATTTTGAAATTTCTTCAATTAATGCTGTCCAATCTTCCGAAATCGAAAATCCTGTTCGATTCATTCCAGTATTTAAATCCAAATAAACAGAAAGAGTAAGATTATATTTTTTAGCAATTTCATTTAAATCAGAAGCCGTTTTCAGATTGTCTACAATGGTTGAAAAGTGAATTTCAGGAAATTTTTTAATTAATGAAATCCATCTTTCGACTTTTAATCCAACGGGCTGATACGCCAAAAGAATGTCTTCAATTTGCTGATTAGCGGCCAGTTCAGCTTCAGCAATTGTAGCGCATTTTATTTTTTTGATATTATAAATTTTAAAAAGCTCTAAAACTTCGGCATTTTTATGTGTTTTAATATGCGGACGCAATCGCTGCGTGTCACCTTTTACATAAGAAATCAATTTTTCGATATTTTGCCGAACACGATCTTCGTAAACTGCTAAAAACGGAGTATCGATACGTGTTTCAGAATTTATTTCCCACCAGTTCTTTTGCATAAATCTATATTTTGTTTAATTTTTTTGCCACAGATTAAAATGATTTGAAAGGATTTTTTTCTCTCGCAGATTTGCTTCGCCAGTTTGCTATCGCTCGTGTGGCAGATCACGCAGCTTAATCTTTTTAATCCTTGTAATCTGTGGCTAAATTTTTAACACATAGAGTCATAGTTTTCTTTTGTGTTGAAAAAGGCATTTCACTTATTTAAATTCACATAGCTATGTGTTAGAAACTAGTTTCTTTCATTTTCCTTATTTATAAATCTAAATAAACTATGTTTCTATGTATTTAAAAAAAACTAATTAATGTAATTCAAAAAGCGCTTCAACTTCAACAGGAATATTGTCTGGAAGAGAACCAAATCCGACAGCGCTTCTCACGCCGATTCCGTTTTCTTGTCCCCAGACTTCTGCAAATAATTCGCTGCAACCGTTGATTACGTACGGATGTTTCAAAAAATCTGAAGTACAATTTACCATTCCGAGAACTTTGATTACTCTTTTTACTTTATTCAAACTTCCAAAATTGGTTGCAATTGTAGAAAGCATGGTTAAACCGACTTGTCTTGCGGCTAATTTTCCTGCTTCGATATCCATATCTTCTCCAATGCGTCCGATGATTAAAGATTTATCGTCTTGAACAGGACCATGACCAGATAGATATAAATATTTTCCGTCTACTAAATACGGTTTATAAATTCCCAACGGCTGTGGAGCAGGAGGAAGTGATAAACCTAGACTTTCGAATTTTTCTTGCGGATTTAAACTCATGATTTTAATGTATTAAAGCGTTTAAAATAAATATAAATACAATTCCCAGAACAGAAACTAGCGATTCCATAACCGTCCAGGATTTAAAAGTGTCTTTTAGACTAATATTGAAATATTCTTTGAACATCCAGAAACTTGGATCGTTAACATGTGAACACATTAAACTTCCGGCTCCAACAGAAAGAACAAAGAGATTGGGATCGAGATTGTTAGATTGTAGTAAAGGTAATAAAACGCTGGCTGTCATTAAACCAGCTGCGGTTGCAGAACCCACACAAATACGAATTATCGCCGCCATAATCCACGCCAATAAAAACGGATGAATGTTAACTTGATTTAAAGTTGCTACAATGGTTTCGTTTACACCGCTGACGATCATAACTTCTTTGAGGCAACCCGCACCGCCGACAATTAAAACAATTAACGCCACATCTTTTATGGCTTGTGTATAATCGTCCATAACAGAAGACATAGTTCTGTTCATTTTAATTCCTAAAGTATAAGTGCATAGAAGAAGCGATAATAACATTATGATACTTGGATCGCCAATGATTTTGCAAATAGCAATTAGTTTTTCATTATCTGAGATTAATGGAAGTAAAGAAGTAATCGTTAATCCGAAAACGGGAAATAAAGCCGAGAATAAACTCAATCCAAAACTGGGCAGTTTGCCTTCATTGGTAATTTCTTCCACATTTAAAATTTCATGTTCCGATTCGGTTTGGATGTTTTTAAAGCGAGTCGAAAACCAAAGTCCAGCAATTAAAATGGTCGGAATCGCGATTATAATTCCATAAATTAAAACCAAACCAATATCTGCTTTCAATATACTGCTCAGTGCCATTGGTGAAGGATGCGGCGGCAGAAAACCATGAGCAACAGAAAGCGAAGCCAGCATCGGAATTCCCAAATAAACTTTTGATAATTTAAATTGATGCGCGACTGAAAATATCAGCGGAACCAAAAGCACAAAACCAACGCTGTAAAAAAGCGGAATTCCGATTATAAATCCAGTAATCATTAAACCCAAACGAACATACTTTCTCCCAGTCCAATTCATAACTGTTTTCGCAATCACTTTTGCGGCTCCAGACGAAACGGCGAGTTTACCAATGCAAGTTCCGAAAACAATAATCAAAGTTATTGAACCGAGCATTTCGCCAAGACCTTTTTGCAAAACAGGGGAAATCGTTTCTACTGGCAATCCTAAAAAAAGTGCGGCCAAAAGTGACGTAATGATAAACGCGATAAACGGATTAATTTTAAACCAAGCAATCTGTAAAATCAAGAAAATAATGCAAGCTGTGAGTATCAAAATGCTCATGATTTGTGATTGGTTTTTAGTTAGTTATAATTGTGGTAAGATTTTCAAATATATAAAATAATTTCACACATCGCATTTTTTTTGCAAAAACTGCGTTTTTTTTGCAGTCATAATGTTAAAATTACAGAGTAATAAATGAAGGTTACGCTGATGTTTTCTACCTTTATATAAAAATATACTGAAATGAAAATTGCTTTAATTCAAACAGATCTTTTTTGGGAAGACGCTTCAAAAAACAGAGAAAACTTCGACTCAAAAATCAACGAAATAGATTCGGAAATAAATTTAATTGTACTTCCTGAAATGTTTTCGACGGGTTTTACAATGAATGCTTCTGACGTTGCTGAAACGATGCAAGGAGAAACTGTTGAATGGATGAAATTGAAAGCAAAACAAAAAAATGCAGCGATAACAGGAAGTGTAGTTATTACTGAAAACGGAAATTTTTATAACCGAATGTTTTTTGTTTTTCCTTCAGGAGATTTTCAATATTACGACAAAAGGCATTTGTTTTCGCTTGCAGGAGAAAATGAGTTTTACACTCCAGGAACTGAGAAAGTAATTGTCGATTATTTGGATTGGAAAATTTGCTTGCAGATTTGCTACGATTTGAGATTTCCCGTTTTTGCGAGAAATGTCGAAAATTACGACCTGCTTTTATATGTTGCCAATTGGCCAAAAGTGAGAACTAGCGCTTGGGATACTTTGCTAAATGCGCGCGCCATAGAAAATTTAAGTTATGTTGCCGGCGTAAACAGAATTGGTTTTGATGATAATAATTTTGAACACAACGGACATTCTCAGTTAATTGATTTTTGGGGAAATTATATAATAAAGCCACAAGAAACAGAAGGTGTTTTTGTGGCTGAATTGGATAAAAATATAATGTTGGAAACTCGTAGAAAACTAAATTTTCTAGGAGATGGTGATACTTTTGAAATTAAAATCTAGAACGCTTTCCGTTTCTTTTCTGCTTCTTTTTTCTTTTTATCATCTGTCTTTTTCTCGACTTCAGGATTAAAAGGTATGCTCAAATCAATAGTTTCGTCAACATCCCAGTTGGCTCGAACGTCGACGCCTTTTTGGTAATAAAAGACTTCTTCTGAGTAAGTTTTGGTTAAGAAATTTCCAGTATCGTAAACTTTATTTTTATTGTCATCATAGATAACGCGAACGGTAAATTCTTCTGGAGCTACTAAATTAAATTCGATTTTTGTGTTGCCTTCAGAATATTCGCTGGCAAGCACATTATCTCCTTTTTTGTTTGTTATTTCTACGATAATAGGAAAACGTTTTACGTTTCTTAAATTCAATATCATATTACCATAATCTTCTAACTCTTTGGTAGAGAGTTTGTACGAAAGCGTATCATTAGATTTTTCATAAAAATCAGTCAATGCGCCAGGTAAGAAAGTCATATTGTATTTTTCTAAGGGCTCTTTTTTGAAATCGACATAAAACTTTTGATCAAATTCATCGTATTCTGTCGTAAAATCAACAGCCGTAGAATCTTTATTGGTTAATTTCATTTTAGTTTTATCAAATTTCACCAATGGAGTTTCGGTTTCCAAAGTAAAACGTTCTCTAAAATTAATCTGGCCATTTTGCACCGCTTTTATATTAAGCGTATCTTTTTTAAGATCTTTAATTCTAAAAGTAAACTTCTTATTGTATTTTTCTTTTTCTACTTCGATAGAAAGCGAATCGGCTTTTAACGGTTTATACCATATTTGAAGCGAATCTTTTTTAGGAAATTGCGTTACAATAGTTTCTAAAACTTCAGTATTGTTTTTAAGAGTAATTTTTGGTTTTGATTTTTTGAAATCCTGTTTTCCTTCATACGGAAGCAATAATCTGTTTCCAGAAGCCTGAATTGGTTTGAAAACTTTTAAAGGCAATACTTCTTTAAATAATTCTATTTCGTAAACCGTGTCTGTTGGAATTGTGATATAATGTTTTATAAACCCGATTTTATCATCTTTCGGATTGAATTTATTATTAGAACCTTTATCCTTCAAGGCAACCAAAAGATATTTCCCTTCCTTTAAATTCTCAAACTGAAAAGTTCTCAAACTATCTAAAGTGTTGGTAATATAACGCGGAAATTCTTTGTAAATAGTCGAATCTTTAAATTTATCATTTACTTCATACAACATTACAGAAACAAAATTATCTACATATTTTTCGCGTGAATCCTTAATTCTTCCGCCCAGTTTAAGCGAATCAATATAAGGTCCAGTCGAAAAAATATATTTAAATTGGTTTAAAGCATTTCCTTCATTATTATCTGTAATCGCTTGTCCGAAATTGAAACTGTAAGTCGTGTTGGGCTGTAAAGTGTCTCTAATTTCAATTTTCAAAAACTTACTCACGCCAGACGGCGTAATTAACGGCTCATTCTTCATTGGTGGAGAAATAATCAGCTGTTTGTTGGTGTTTTTCAGTTTAATATATTCATCAAAATTTAAAACGATAGTATTTCCTTTAAAGTTGGTACTGTAATTTTCAGGAAAACTAGAGATTAAAACGGGTGCTAAAGTATCTTTTAAACCGCCGGTAATACTGCCTCTTTTCGCGCAGCTTATCATTGATATTAAAATAATAAATGAAATATATTTAAGAGTGTTTTTCAACATAACGGTTTTTCAATTTGATTGCACAAAATAACAATTATATTTGCTTTAATTGAAATTTTTTGGGCATTTATTAGGATTTGGAGCTTTTGCGTTTCTTCTTTATTTTTTATGGTTTTGAATATTTTAAACAGTCATAATTTCTTACTTTTGATTTCAAATGTAATTTTCTGAGTTTTGTTAAAACGAATTTTTCCAATTTTAGTCTTCTTTTTGCTGTTGTCTTGCGGTAAAAGTGAAAAGCCAGTTGTCTCTTTTTATTATTGGAAAACCATCTTCAAATTTTCAAAAACAGAAAAAGAAGTTTTGGATGAAAATAATGTCCATAAACTTTATGTCAGATATTTTGACATCGGATTGCATCCAGAAAATAAATTCCCAATTCCGATTAGTCCAATTCGGTTTGAAGAAAATCCGAAAGAATATGAGATTGTTCCTGTGGTTTTTATTCAGAATAAAGTTATGTCGGAAACCAATCTCGATGTAAATGAATTGGCTCAAAAAACATTTGATTTTATTGAACAAATCAATTCTAAAAATAAAATTACTTGCCAAGAAATTCAAATTGATTGCGATTGGACTTTAAAAAGCAAAACCAATTATTTGAAATTTATTGAAGTTTTTAAGAAACTTTCGAAGAAAAAACTTTCGGCAACAATTCGATTGCATCAAGTGAAATATTTCAAAAAGACAAAAATTCCCAATGTTGATTCCGGCGTTTTAATGTATTATAATATGGGATCGATTGCACCAGATTCTCTAAATTCTATTTACGATCAGAAAATCGCAGCGAAATATCTTAAGAGTTTAAAAAAATATCCGCTTCGTCTCAATTTTGCATTTCCAATTTATTCTTGGGCAGTTCACATTCGAAACAATAAAGTAATCGGACTTCGTTCTAAAATAAATAGTAAAGCATTAGAAAACGACCCGAATTTTGAAAAAACAAGTCCAATTTTTTTCAAAGTAAAACAATCCAATTACAAAAATGGAGTTTTTTATGAAGAGAACGATTTGTTGAAAATAGAAGAAATTAAAACAACAGATTTAAAAGAAATGGCAAAAGATTTGGAAGAGAATCTGATGGAAAAGCCGAAAGAAATTATATTTTACGATTTAGACGAATTCAATTTAAATAATTATGAGAAAAATACTTTTAAGCAAATTATTTCTTGTTTCTAGTGCGGTTTTGATTTCTGCATACGGAATTATATACGCCTGCGCCGGAGGAGACGATTGGGATTTCTTTGGTTACAATTCAAATTTTACGCCCGAAACTTTTGCCGACAAATCGTATTCGCCTTTGTTTTTATCGGGTGGAATTTTCTACGGAATTGGATTTGATACACAGCACAATTCACGATTCAACTCAAACATAAAATCAGATTGGGCCGATTATCTAAAAGGAAAAGTGGACACGACAACTGTCAATTATTTTTTGATTGGCGATGAAAAACCAAGATATTATTCTGATGATAAAAACGGAATTAAAAACAAAGAAGAAATAGCAGATCTGCATGTTTTTCTTAAAACCAAAAAAGAAAATAAAGGTTCTCAAAAATGGGGCAAAAAGCTGAATTTGAAAGACGAGAAAGTGAAAAACTTTATCGAATTTTTGTATTTGGCTCAAAAAATAGAAACCGTTTCTATTGGCGAAGATTATTGGAGTTACGATCCCGTTGTGGCAAAAACTTTTAATGATGCCAAAATGATTCAGTCTATCGAAAATGTGTACAATACTTTATCTGATCCGTTTTTGAAAAATAGATATTGGTTCTTGACCATGAAAGCGCGTTTTTACAGTAATGACAAACAAAAAGCGATTGACTTTTTTAATAAAACAGAAAGTTCAGTTGCGAAAAATACGCTGTATTATCGTGCGTTGGCTTATGTTGCGGGAATCAATCATAAACAGAAAAAATATGCGGTTGCGAATTATTTGTACGCGCAAGTTTTTGATAAATGTCCAGAATTGAGAGTGGTAACGGCGTATAGTTTTCATCCAAAAAACGAATCAGATTGGACAAAAGCTTTGGCAATGGCAAAAGATAATAAAGAAAAAGCGGCACTTTGGGCCATTCACGGTTATTATAAAGATGAAAAACAAGCTATTGAAAAAATCTACGAATTAGATCCAAAAAGCGAACATTTAAATTATTTGGCAACTCGTTTGGTGAATTCTTTAGAACAAAAAATGAACAACTCTTTTCAGCAAAATGCTGGTGAAAATCAACAGCCAAAACCACAAACTGTTGCGGAAAATAAAACCGAAAATAAAGTAAAAATCGATAACAGTGCCGTAGATTTAATTGCTAAAATTTCGGCTGCAGGAAATACTCAAAAACCATATTTATGGGATATTGCGATAGGCTATCTTCAAACGTTAAAAGGCGATTATGCGAATGCTGATAAGAATTATACTAAAGCAGAAAAAACGCTTCCAAAGAATGAATTGGCTAAATATCAAATTCGATTATTACGTTTTGTAAATAATTTAAGCAAAATTGAAAAACTGGACGACAACAACGTAAAAACAGTTTTAACCGATTTGAATTGGTTGTATTTCGAATTGCCGAAAACATATAAAGGAAACGAATTTCGTTATCAAAATGCTGCGCAATGGAGCAAAAACTATTTGTCTTCATTATACAAATCAAAACCAAATGCGGTTATGGCAGAATTGTTTAATGAATCGCGTTACAGTTACTGGAACGACGGAAATTCATTTTATGATAATGAAAAAAGTTTGTTAGAAATGAAAAGCTTTTTAGAGAAAACGAACAAAACTGAAATTGAGAAAATCGGAGCGGGAATTTATAGTTTAAAATTGAAAGATATTAATAATTTTCAAGTGGTTCAGGCGACTTTCAAGAACAAAATTCCAGAAGCAATTGAGTTTTTAAAACAAGCAGATTCGGTTCAATATTATAAATTTTTAGGAAATCCGTTTAACGGAAGTATTAAAGATTGTCACGATTGCGATCACGTTGCGTATCAAAAAAGAAAATATACTTACATGGATTTTTTGACGACAATAAAATCAATGCAAGATAAATTGGCGCAGAAAGAAGATGTTTATACGAACAGTCTTTTATTAGGAAATGCATTTTATAACATTTCTCATTTCGGTAACGGAAGAACTTTCTACGAAATTAATATTGTCGGTTACGGTTCGAGTCCTTATTCGTTTAGGGATGCGATGAAAGAAATGATTACCAATAATTCGGTTTCGAAAATGTATTATCAAAAAGCATTTGAAGCGGCTTCGAACAAAGAACAAAAAGCAAAATGTTTGTATCTGATTTCGAAATGCGAACGAAACGATTATTACAATAAAAAGTACAGTGCGATAAACAGTTATTGGGAAATTCAGGATGATAAAGTTAATTTTATAGCTTGGAATTCGTTTAAAGCCTTGAGAAAAGAGTATTCAGATACTAAATATTATCAAGATGTAATTGCAGAATGCGGTTATTTTAATACGTATGTCAATCAATAAATTGAAACGATGGTAAACAAAATAGAACATATCGGAATTGCGGTAAAAAATATGGACGATGCCAATGTTTTGTTCGAAAAAATGCTTGGCGTTCCGTCTTATAAAATGGAAGCAGTAGAAAGCGAAGGCGTTCTCACTTCTTTTTTTCAAACGGGAAATAATAAAATTGAACTTTTGGTGGCAACAAATCCAGAAAGTCCGATTGCGAAATTTTTGGACAAAAAAGGAGAAGGAATTCACCACATTGCTTTTGATGTTGATGATATCGAAGCAGAAATTGTCCGTTTAAAAAAGGAAGGTTTTGTGCTAATAAACGAAGTTCCGAAGAAAGGCGCCGACAATAAACTGGTTGTTTTTCTGCATCCGAAGAACACAAATGGCGTTTTGGTGGAGCTTTGTCAAGAAATTAAATAAAAAAATGACAGTTTAGTTTTTGAATAAGACATTGAAAATCAATTTCGTTTTTGAAATTCAAGGAAAGATTTAAAATTAAATACAAATGATGTCTTAAAATATTTGGAGTGAATGAAAAATAGTAGTAATATTGCATCCTCTAAACCGGTCCTATAGCTCAGCTGGTTAGAGCACCTGACTCATAATCAGGTGGTCCCTGGTTCGAGCCCAGGTGGGACCACTCTTTTAGAAAATTGAAAGCCTTTACAGAAATGTAGAGGCTTTTTTGTTTTAAAAGAAAATTTATAATAAACATCAATACTTTGTGCCAAAGCTCTATCAATTTTATATAAATCTTTGTTTAAATTTGCCTCTTGAATAAGCAAATATTTTGAATACAGGATGTTAAATGTCTTTTTTATTCTAATTTGAAACGCAGAATAAGTCTTAAATTGATGATTTTATATGTTTTTTTACTATTTTTACTAAACGCGACGCCTTATTATTGTTCATATTACTGAAATAATAGAAATATATCATAAAAAATAGTTGAAATAACAATAATTCTTTCATACATTTGCACCAGCTCAGTAACCATACATTTAGTGTTGTTAGCGTTAAAGGAGTATAGAAACCGTTTAGTGACCCTAAGCGGTTTTGGTTTTTATATATGCATCGTATTCTTTTAAAAGTTTTTTCTTTGAGTGATTCTGTTGGATATAATATGCTGTCCAAAAAAGATTAAACCCTTTTCTTTCTGTCATTACTACTAAATAACCTTCTGTCTCGTTAAAGATTAATACGCGAGTGTCTCTGCCTCTTTGATTCTTCCAGATAAGAAGTTCATCATTAGGACAACTATTCATCATGAAATTAGGAAAACGTATTCTCTCCATTCTATCAAAATCAGGTGTGCGATTATCTTCATCTTCACCTTCATGTGTTATATGATAAAAAGTTCTGTGAATGCCATCAACCTCGGGATGTTTTTGAGCGGTTACATGAATTCCTTGAAATAATGTTTTATTTTTGATAAAATGACTTTCAAAAATATTATAAACCGCAGTAAAATATGTTTTAAAATTACCGCCATAATTTTGAAACAATTCTAGATTTGGAAAATTTAAAGAAATTAGATTACTCATTGATTAATGTTTAAATTAGAGTGTTCCGAAAGAAATATGTTGAATTTCTTCTCTTTTATTAATGTTGACTTAAGTAATGAATATCTAGAACGATGTTTAATGTATTCAATTAGTTCCATTTTAGCGTTACTCGTGTTTAAGCCTCTATTTACGTAAGAAACTGCTCCAGTAAATAAATCTGCAAGTTGTACTAATTCTATTTCATGAGAACGTACTTGTTGAACTTTTTTAATAATCTCTTTAGAAAAATCGTATTTGTCGTTTCTAAGAACTTTTTCTAGTTTATGAACTTTTTCACGACTTTTAGTGTCTTTTATATCAATAAAAATATTGTGGGCATATTCAGGGTTTAAGATAACCTTTAACATACTAAAATACATTTTATAATAAAACGTATCATGTGTATGTCCATAAGCTTTATAGTCAATCTTTTTCTTTTCGGGGACTACTAAAACTCGAAAGCTTAAATCGTCATCATCAAAGAAAAAATCAATTAATTCTTTGTAAAATGCTAATTTATTCTTGGAAACTTTATTCCATTTTATCTCATAAACAGGTCTATTTTGCTTTTTATCTTTTACATACTTTGGAAATAATTTATGTTTTCTTTTAATCTCCGATATACGTAGAAATATTTCATCTTTCTTAGCAGAGGGACAATATATAGCGCCTAATGCCATACTTGATTCATTATCATTTTGCAAATGACAACTTTCGTCACAATATATGTTAATTGTTTCTTTCATTTATAAATTAGTTAAGTATGCATTGCATAATTTTTTTTATAATTATAATGGTTATTTAGATAACAAGATGTAAATATAAAATAAGTTTTTTATGTAAAACTAATATAAAATATTTACAATATTTGTGATTTGTTTTTTTGTTGATAATCCAATTCAAGGGTGGAATACTGTTTGCTTTTTATCCATTTTAAAAATGTAAAAAATGAAATAATGGAAGTCAATATTTAAACTCTCCTTTCTATAAAATACCCTAACTTTATCCATCCGAAACAAATTTAATCTTGAGATGGATAGATTGACTCCCGAGCAGAGGAGCAAAACTATGCGGGCGATAAAAAGCACTGCTACAAAAGGCGAAGTAAGGCTTGCTAAAGCGTTATGGAAATTAGGCTACAGATATCGAAAAAACAATAAAAAGATATTTGGAAGGCCTGATCTTACTTTTGCTAAATATAAAATTGCCATTTTTGTTGATAGCGAATTCTTTCACGGAAAAGATTGGGAAACAGAACAACTTAGAATCAAATCGAATCGGGAATATTGGATTCCGAAAATTCAGAGAAACATAGAAAGAGATGAAGAAGTCAATACTTTTCTAATTTCAGAAAATTGGACGATTTTGCGATTTTGGAGCAAAGAAATAGAGAAAAATCTTGAAGTTTGTATCGCTAAAATTGAAGGAGCAATAATGTTTCGGAGTATTTAGGTTTTTTGGATTTTCACCTTTTTTGCTTCTGTTTTTTGAATGTATTTGAAAATTTCAGAAGCCAATCTTTCGATAACCGGCATACTCACCGAATTTCCGGCTTGTTTGTAAAGATTAGAATTGGAGATCTTGGGTAATTTATAGCTATCTGGAAATCCTTGAAAACGGAAACATTCTCTCGGAGTTAATTTTCTAAAACCAAAATCGGTTGTGATAATTGGAACGTTGTGTCCGCCAGTTCCCATATTTGCGGTTAGAGTCGGGCAGACTTTTCTTTTGTTTTCTCGAACATAATGTCTTCTAAACTGGTAAATTCTGTCTTCACGCACAACGGCTTCTTTTAGCGTATTGTACATGTATTTGTCTTCGGTATAATAGAATTTCTTATCGACTTGTTCTTTCGTGATTAAATCGGTGACTTTTTTAGTTAATTCTTCTTTTTCAGGAAACTTAAATCTGAAACCTCTTTTGACGAAATCTTTATCAAAAGCAATCATAAAAACGCGTTCGCGATTGTGCGGAATGTTTCCGAAATCTTTTGTATTCAAAATGGCGCTGTCAAAAGTATAATTGCGTTTTTTAATTTCGCGTTCAATTACTTTTATGGTATTTCCTTTGTCGTGACTTTTTAGGTTTTTGACATTTTCAAGAAATATTACTTTAGGCCGCATTTCGTCAACAAAATCTAATATTTTGAAAAAATGATTGCCTCGAACGTCCTCAAAACCTTTTCTGTGTCCCGCAAGCGAAAAAGGTTGGCACGGAAATCCTGCGGTGAGAATGTCTATTTTTTGCATTTTTTTGACGTCAAGTTGCATTACATCGCCTTCAATCAAATTGTGCTCAAAGTTGTTTTTATAAGTAATGCAGGCTTTTTTGTCAAATTCATTTGCCCATTCTAATTTAAAACCAGCATTTTCAAAACCCAAACAAATACCGCCAACACCTGCGTACAAACTTCCGACTGTATATTTATTTGTCATTTTTGTGGATTAAATAGATTTCAAATTTGGAGATTAATTCCCTTAAAAGTAAAAATAGAAAGACTGTATTCTAATTGCAATCTTTTACGAAGATATTTATTCTTTAAAATAAAGTTTTGAAGCTAAAAAGAAGCTAAAAAACCAAATATTTTATTTTTTCGTAGATAGTGTAAATGAGAATTTTGTTGTCAAAAATAATTTCTCAATTGTTAAAATCAGGAAATTCTTATAAGGTTAAAAAATATATGAATTGTAATGAAAATGAGGTTTTTATGCTCTATAACGTTTGAATTTAAGGAATTTCGAATTTTTAGTAAAAAAGTGTTAAAGTTTGTTTTAGGTTTTTCCTTTTTAAAGTTGCTTTTGTGTAAAAAACTTATATTTTTGTCCTTGATTTTAAAGAGAAATTCTTTTGTGGGAAATTTCCATTAAAGAAAATTTATTTATTAATTATAGCTCTTTGATGCTAACAGCTTGAATTTATGAAAAGACTAAAAGCCCCATTTTTAGCCGTTATTGTATTATTGTTTAGTGTGAGTTTTGCATTTGCAGAAACGCCGCCTCCACCTGCTCCTACAGCAAAAGGTGCGGCTACTACAGCATCTGCTTGTCCATTTTGTCCCGTTGGTTCACCTCTTCCAATAGATCAAAATATTGTTTTACTTGCTATTTCAGGTCTAGCTTTAGGTTTGGCCGTTATATATAAAAATAAAATAAAAAAAGCTTCAGTTTAACTGAAGCTTTTTTTGTGAATTAAAGTTTGTCTTTATTTGTTTATCGAGTAAAGTCTAGAAATATATTTTCCTACCACATCAAATTCTAAATTGATTTTTGTTCCAACTTTGAAATCTTTAAAATTAGTGTGTTCAAAAGTATAAGGAATAATCGAAACGCTAAATTCGTTTGTTTTTGAATTTACAACCGTAAGACTTACTCCGTTTACCGTAATCGAACCTTTTTCGATAGTAATATTGTTTAAATTTTTATCATACTCAAAAGTATAATTCCAGCTGCCGTTTGCTTCTTCGATTTTGATGCACGTTCCGGTTTGGTCAACATGGCCTTGTACTATATGTCCGTCAAGACGATCTCCAAGCTTCATTCCTCTCTCTAAATTAACAATGTCGCCTGTTTTCCAATCGCCGATATTTGTTTTTAAAATAGTTTCGTCAATCGCAGTTACCGTGTAAAAAGAATCTTTAATGGCGACAACCGTAAGGCAGATTCCGTTATGCGAAACGCTTTGGTCAATTTTTAATTCATTAGTTATGGAAGAGTCAACTGTAATATGAAGATTATTTTGGTCTTTTTGGATTTCGTGAATCCTCCCGAGTGTTTCTATAATTCCTGTGAACATTGTAGTTTTATTTTACTAAATTTGCACATCAAAATTAGTAATAAATAAACTGAGCTCATGAATAAAAAAGCAGAAAATATAATTGTTGGAATTTCAATTGGAGATTTAAACGGTATTGGAAGCGAAGTTATACTGAAAACATTCGAAGATTCTCGTATGTTAGAATTGTGTACGCCGGTTATTTTTGCAAATGCTAAAATTCTTTCATTCGTTAAAAAAAGTTTTACATCGACAGTTCAGTTTCATGGAGTTGATAAACTAGATCAAGTTCTTCCTGGAAAAGTAAATGTATTTAATCTTTGGAGAGAAGGTGTAGATATTAATTTTGGAGCTAATGATGAGAAAATAGGAGAATATGCTATTAAATCGTTTACAGCGGCAACAAAAGCGTTGAAAGATGGGAATATTGATGTTTTGGTTACAGCGCCTATCAATAAGTATAATATTCAATCGGAAGATTTTAAATTTCCGGGACATACCGATTATCTCGATCAAGAATTAGAAGGTAATGCACTTATGATGATGGTTCAGGATAATTTGAGAGTGGGTTTAATTACAGATCATGTTCCATTAAATGAAGTTGCTTCTCACTTAACAGAGGAATTAATTACTAAAAAAATTGAAACCATAAGAAAATCTTTAGTTCAAGATTTTAGTATCGTAAAACCGAAAATAGCCGTTTTAGGTTTAAATCCGCATGCTGGCGATGGTGGAGTTATTGGTAAAGAAGACGATTTGGTTTTAAAACCCACATTAAAGAAAATATTTGAAGGCGGAACAATGGTTTTTGGGCCATTTCCTGCGGATGGTTTCTTCGGAAGCGGTCAATATGAAAAATATGATGCGATTGTAGCCATGTATCACGATCAAGGATTAATTCCTTTCAAAACATTATCTTTTGGAAAAGGAGTTAATTATACAGCAGGTTTAAATAAGGTTAGAACTTCTCCAGATCACGGTACAGCTTATGATATTGCAGGAAAAGACATGGCAGATTATAATTCGTTTAAAGAAGCAGTCTATCTTGCAATAGATATTTTTCGTTCGCGTAATCAGTATGAGGAGATTAGCCAAAAACCTCTTAAAATAAAAGAAAAACAGTTATAAACAAAAAAAGGTGAATAAGATTATTAGATTTATAATAATTTTATATCTTTGCACCCCAATTCAGATATCTAGTTTTAGAACTGAATTGATCAAATTGATGTTGAAATGAGCAAAACAAAAGAATTTTTAATTCCTTTCGTAGGATTAAAACTAGGAAAACACCATTTTGAGTATCAGATAAATAACGAGTTCTTTAAGAATTTTGAATACGATGAGTTTCAAAGTTCAGATATTAAAGTCAATTTGCTTTTCGATAAGAAAAGTACAATGTTAGAGTTAGAATTCAAACACAAAGGAACGGTAAACGTGCCTTGTGATCTAACTGGCGAAGATTTTGATTTGCCTATAAAAGGGAAAATGAAGTTAATTGTTCGCTTTGGAGATGAATTCAACAATGATAATGAAGAGCTGTTGATTTTGCCGCATGGAGAATTTGAGATAGATGTTGCGCAGTATATTTATGAAATGATCGCGCTTTCTGTACCTCAAAAAAGAATTCATCCAGGAGTTAAAGATGGAAGTTTACAGACAGAAGCTTTAACAAAACTGAATGAGTTGAGTGTAAAAGAACAAAAGGAAGAGAGTAACAAAGAAGAAGATATTGACCCGCGTTGGGAAAAATTAAAGAAACTATTAACGGATAAATAATATAGTAAAATGGCACATCCTAAGAGAAAAACCTCGAAAACAAGAAGAGATAAGAGAAGAACACATTATAAAGCTACTGTAGCTCAAATCGCTACATGTCCAATTACTGGAGAAGCACATTTATACCACAGAGCTTACTGGCATGAAGGTAAAATGTACTACAGAGGGCAAGTTGTTATCGATAAATCTGAAGCGGTTGCTTAATACGTTTTTGTAAATTATACTAGAACTCTCACATAGTGAGAGTTTTTTTTGTTGGTTATAATTTTCGTTTTTTAGGAAAATATACACAAAATCGTTTCGTTTTTTTTTGTAATTTTCAAGTCTTTTAAAAATTTTTCAAATAATAATATTTGAAAGGAAATAATAGAATATAATGAATACAATCACAGCCGCAATTACCGCTGTTGGAGGATACGTTCCTGACTATGTTCTTACGAACAAAGTTTTAGAAACAATGGTTGAAACCAATGATGAGTGGATTACCACTCGAACAGGAATTAAAGAAAGAAGAATTCTTAAAGATGCTGACAAAGGAACATCTTACCTTGCCATAAAAGCAGCACAGGATTTGATTGAAAAAGCAAATATTGATCCGTTAGAGATTGATATGGTTATAATGGCAACTGCAACACCAGATATGATGGTGGCTTCTACAGGAGTTTATGTTGCAACAGAAATTGGAGCTACAAATGCATTCGCATACGATTTGCAAGCAGCTTGTTCAAGTTTCTTATACGGAATGTCAACTGCTGCAGCTTATGTGCAGTCTGGACGTTACAAAAAAGTACTTTTAATAGGTGCTGATAAAATGTCTTCAATTGTAGATTATACAGACAGAGCAACTTGTATTATTTTTGGTGATGGAGCTGGTGCAGTTCTTTTTGAACCAAATTATGAAGGTCTAGGTTTACAGGATGAGTATTTAAGAAGTGACGGAGTAGGACGCGATTTCCTTAAAATCCCTGCTGGAGGTTCTTTGATTCCGCCTACTGAAGAAACTGTTAGAAACAGACAGCATAATATTATGCAAGATGGTAAAACTGTTTTCAAATATGCTGTTACCAATATGGCAGATGCTAGCGAATTAATTTTACAAAGAAATAATTTGACAAATCAGGATGTTAATTGGTTAGTACCACACCAAGCTAACAAACGTATCATTGATGCTACTGCTGGAAGATTAGAATTAGAAGATTCTAAAGTTTTAGTAAACATCGAAAGATATGGTAATACTACTTCTGGAACTTTACCATTAGTATTAGCTGATTTTGAAGGTAAATTTAAAAAAGGAGATAATGTTATTTTTGCTGCATTTGGTGGTGGATTCACTTGGGGATCTATTTACTTAAAATGGGCTTACGATAAGAAATAAATTAAAACTAAAAACGAATCATTATGGATTTAAAAGAAATTCAAAACCTAATCAAATTTGTTGCAAATTCGGGCGTTGCAGAAGTGAAGTTGGAAATGGATGATGTAAAAATCACCATTAGAACAACTTTAGAAACAAATGTAACTGAAGCAACTTATGTACAGCAATTGCCAACTCAACAAGCTTTACCTCAAGTAACAGCTCCACAAGTAACAGCTCCTGTAGTTGTAAATGTGGCTCCAGAAGCACCTGCTGCTAACGATTCTAAATATATTACTATAAAATCTCCAATTATCGGAACATTCTATAGAAAACCATCTCCAGACAAACCAGTTTTCACAGAAGTTGGAAGCTCTATATCTAAAGGAGATGTTCTTTGTGTAATTGAAGCAATGAAATTATTCAACGAAATCGAATCTGAAGTTTCTGGTAAAATTGTAAAAATTCTTGTAGACGATATGTCTCCAGTAGAATTTGACCAACCTTTATTCTTAGTAGATCCATCATAAATTTAGATTTTAGATTTTAGATTTTAGGTTGATTTATAAGCGATTTTTATTGATCATCTAAAATTATCTAATTCTCAAATTGTCTAATTATCTAATTAAAATAAGATGTTTAAAAAAATATTAATTGCGAATAGAGGAGAAATTGCACTACGTGTAATTCGTACATGTAAGGAAATGGGAATCAAAACTGTTGCAGTTTACTCTACAGCCGACGCAGAAAGTTTACACGTTAAATTTGCTGATGAAGCGGTTTGTATTGGCCCTCCTCCGAGTAACTTATCGTATTTGAAAATGTCAAATATTATTGCTGCTGCAGAAATTACAAATGCAGACGCAATTCACCCAGGTTATGGATTTCTTTCTGAGAATGCTAAATTCTCAAAAATCTGTCAAGAGCACGGAATCAAATTTATCGGTGCTGCTCCAGAAATGATTGACAGAATGGGTGATAAAGCTTCTGCAAAAGCAACAATGAAAGCGGCAGGAGTTCCTTGTGTGCCAGGTTCAGACGGATTATTAGATTCTTATGAGCATGCACAAAAAACAGCTAAAGAAATTGGTTATCCAGTTATGATGAAAGCTACAGCTGGTGGTGGTGGAAAAGGAATGCGTGCAATCTGGAAAGAAGATGAGCTTTTGAAAGCTTGGGAAAGTGCACGTCAGGAAGCTGCTGCAGCGTTTGGGAATGACGGAATGTACATGGAGAAACTTATTGAAGAACCACGTCATATCGAAATTCAAGTTGTTGGAGATGCTTACGGAAAAGCGTGTCACCTTTCTGAAAGAGATTGCTCTGTACAGCGTCGTCACCAAAAATTGACTGAAGAAACACCTTCACCTTTCATGACAGACGAACTTCGTACAAGAATGGGAGAAGCTGCTGTAAAAGCTGCTGAATTCATTAAATATGAAGGAGCTGGAACTGTAGAATTTCTTGTGGACAAACACAGAAATTTCTATTTCATGGAAATGAATACTCGTATTCAAGTAGAGCACCCAATTACAGAACAAGTTATTGATTATGATTTGATTCGTGAGCAAATTATGGTTGCCGCTGGAATTCCGATTTCTGGTAAAAACTACCTTCCTGAATTACACGCTATCGAATGCCGTATTAATGCTGAAGATCCTTATAATGATTTTCGCCCTTCACCAGGAAAAATTACTACGCTTCATATGCCAGGAGGACACGGAGTTCGTTTAGATACTCACGTATATTCAGGTTATAGCATTCCACCAAATTACGATTCTATGATTGCTAAGTTAATTACAACTGCACAATCTCGTGAAGAAGCGATCAGCAAAATGCGTAGAGCTTTGGATGAATTCGTGATCGAAGGTGTGAAAACTACAATACCTTTCCACAGACAATTAATGGATGATCCAAAATATATTGCAGGTGATTATACAACTGCATTTATGGATACATTTAAAATGAATAATCCAGAATAATTATAAAGGCTGTCAATTTTTGACAGCCTTTTTCTTTTGTATAAGTTTTGAATACGTTCTTTAGATTCAACTTGAAACCCCAAACCTGAAACTTTCGACTAGAAATTTTCTTAAGGTTACACTTAAAGTGTTTACTTATTACACACCTTTTTTCTCATTTACACACTTTTTAGATTTTCTCAATTTTTGGCATATTGCTGAAAACCCTTTAAAAACAAGACTTTATAGCGTTTGGCATAGTTCTTTTCTTTTACGGCATAATAATTTCATTACCTAAAGCGTAAACAACTATTAATTTAAATATACACGTTATGAAAAATCTATTTTTATCAGCCGCAATTGTTTTAGGAAGTTTAACTTCATTCGCTTCAACTACACAAGTAAATAATACAATCGTAAAAACGATTTCTATTGAAGACGAATATACTGAAATCAAATTAGAAGAATTACCAGCAGCTATTAGTGAGTCTTTGAAAAAAGCTTATCCAGAGGCAGTAATTACTAAAGCATATAAAAACGAAAAAGCAGAGTACAAACTAGACGTTACTGTTGGTGACAAAGTTGGAAATCTTTTCGCTAATGCAGACGGAACTTGGATTAAAAAATAATCCAAAACCACTTTACTAATTAATTAACTCATTTAAATATACACACTATGAAAAATTTATTTTTATCAGCCGCAATAGTTTTGGGAAGTTTAACATCATTTGCTTCAACTTCACCAATTTCAAATACAATCGTAAAAACAATTTCTATCCAAGATGATTACACAGAAATTAAATTGGAAGAAGTTCCAGCAGCAGTAACAGATGCGCTTAAAAAAGCATATCCAGACGCTGTGCTTACTAAAGCATTTAAAAATACAAAATCTGAATATAAGCTTGAAGTAACTGTTGGAGATAAAACAGGAAATCTTTTTGCTAACGCAGACGGAACTTGGATTAAAAAATAAAAGGTCTAACCCTTAAAAACTATTACTATGAAAAAGTTAATCTTATCGGCAGCAATTGTTTTAGGCAGTTTGTCGATGCACGCAGAAACCCCTGTTGTAACCAATTTAATGGTTCAAACAGTAAATGATCAGGATGGATATAAAGAAGTGGATGGAGTTCCAGCAGCAGTAAAAAAAGGTCTTGATGACGCTTATCCTGGTGTAGTGCTTGAAAAAGCATGGGTAAATGAAAAAAAGGAGTATAAAATTGATATAACTGTTCGAGGTGAAAAATCGACTGTTTATACAGATGCTTCTGGTAATATTCTGAAAAAATAATTTAAAACCAAAATATTATGAAAAAGTTAGTTTTATCAGCAGCGATTGTTTTAGGAAGTTTATCGGTTAATGCCGCAATTCTTCCAGCGATTTCGATCACACAATCGGTAATTGTTCAAGATGAATTTACTGAAGTAGCATTAAGTGCTGTTCCAGCAGAGGTGAAGTCTACAATTGAAAAATCTTTTCCGAATACTAAGCTTGAGAAAGCCTATAAAAACGAGAAAAATGAGTATAAACTTGAGATTTCAAGTGGAGACAAGAAGTACACCATTTTTACAGATGCTTCTGGTAACATCATCAAGAAATAATTATTAAAAATCAGCATTATGAAAAAGTTAATCTTATCAGCAGTAGTTCTTTTTGGAGCGATGTCAATTCAAGCAAATGAATTGCCAGTTTCAAAAGACATTAAAACAACTGTAAATGTTCAGTCAGAATATACAGAAGTTACTGCAGATGCTGTGCCTGCAGCTGTTAAAACGGCTTTGCAGACCGCTTATCCAGGTGCAAAACTGGACAAAGCATTTGTAAACGAAAAGAAAGAATACAAACTAGAAATATCAGTTGGAGACCAAAAGGCTACTGTGTATTCAGATGTCAATGGTAACTGGTTGAAAATATAATTAGGTGAATTTAGATTTATGTTTTTGGTGAAAAAGAGATTGCGTCGTGCAATCTCTTTTTTTTTGCATAATTTTGTGAAAATACAATTTTAATAGTCTTATTTTAGCAAAAAACTCCCTAAACTCAAATGCCGAAGATATTATTGATAGAAGATGACATCGCGTTTTGTAAATTATTAGAAAAATTTCTAATAAAAAAAACGTTCGATGTGACGATTGCTTTCTCTGCTGCAGAAGCACGTACAGCCATTAAAAACGAATCTTTTGATTTGATTTTAACTGATCTTCGTTTGCCAGATTTTGACGGTATTGGTTTAATGTCGGAATTTAAAAATGCTTACCCAGAAATACCAGTTATTTTAATGACAGGTTATTCTGATGTTAATACTGCTGTAAAGGCAATTAAAAATGGCGCGGCAGATTATATCTCGAAACCATTTAATCCAGATGAGGTTTTGCTTGTCATTACAAATGCTTTAAAATCTCATGAATTAGAAGAAGAAACTGAAACTCCAGTTAAAGAAAAAAAGGCGGTTAAAAAAACAGTTACTACAGAAAATGAATTTGTAAAAGGAATCTCAGTTGCTTCAAAAAAACTTTTAGATCACATTCAATTGGTAAGTCCGACCGATATGTCGGTTTTGATTATTGGTGAAAGCGGAACTGGAAAGGAAATTATAGCTAAAAGCATTCATCAGCAAAGTCAGAGAAAAAACAATAATTTTATAGCTGTTGATTGCGGAGCGATTCCGAAAGAATTAGCAGCAAGCGAATTCTTCGGACATTTAAAAGGATCTTTTACCGGAGCAATTAGCGACAAGATGGGTTATTTTGAAGCTGCAAATGGCGGAACTATATTTTTAGATGAAATTGGAAATCTTTCATACGAAAATCAAATTCAGTTATTGAGAGCACTTCAAGAAAGAAAAATTAAACCTGTTGGAAGCAATAAAGAAATAAACGTCGATATACGCATTATTACGGCTACAAACGAAGATTTGCGCGAAGCAGTAAAAAACGGCGATTTTAGAGAAGATTTATACCATAGAATTAACGAATTCTCGATTGAATCTCCATCTTTAAAAGATCGTGACGAAGATTTAATGCTTTTTGCAGATTATTTCTTAGAAAAAGCGAATCAGCAATTAAATAAAGATGTTATCGGATTTTCACCAGAAGTAGTTTCTATTTTTCAAAATTACAATTGGCCTGGAAATTTACGTGAATTGCAAAATTGCGTAAAACGTGCCACACTTTTGACACGTGGCGATTTTATCGAAAAAGATGTGCTTCCCGCAGAGTTTTTTCAAATTCAAAAACAATCTGCAGCAAGTGGAGGTTTATCTTTATCTGAAAACGAAAAAGAAGCTATTATTTATGCTTTATCAAAAGCGCAGAATAATAAATCTGAAGCAGCTAAACTTTTAAAAATCACAAGAAAAACACTTTACAATAAATTGAAACAATACAATATTGAATAAAGTATTGTTTTAAATTTCTTGTTTTAATTCATCAAAAAGAACTTTCATTTTTTCTTTTAAATCCGCGAAAGTACTTTTTATATCAATCGTGTTTAAATCTTGTTTTTCTAAATCTTTAAGAAGTTCGCCAATTTCATTCGCCTGAATTTGTTTGAACATTGGAGCGATACGATGCGCAATAGATTTTATTTCTTCGTGATTTTTTTCCTCAACAGCCGTTTTTAGAAGTTCAAGATTATCTTTCGAATTTTCTATAAATGACTTTAAAACTTCTTTTAAAGCAGATTCATCTTGACCCAAAAAGTCTTTTAAAGTATCTAAAGAATAGATTTGTGTATTATCATTTTGTTCAGTTTCTGCAATTTCAGTTTCTGGAACTTCTTCGTGATCTAAAATATGCTGAATAGTTTCAAGTAAAATTTTTGGCGAATAAGGTTTCTTTACAACCGTAGTAAAACCAGCATTTTTGTAAACAGAAAGATCTAAATCTGTTCTTCCTGTCAGCGCAATTACAGGCTGATTTTTGAAAACGGGAAGTTCACGAAGTTTTTCTAATAACTGAAATCCGTCAATTTCTGGCATTTGAATATCCGTAATTACAAAATCAAAATGTGTGGTTTGAATTGTTTCTAAAGCTTTCGCCGGATTGCTAAAAGATAAAACTTGGTGTTGCTCTTGTTTTAAAACGCCGCTAGTCAAATTCAATAAATTAATATCGTCATCAACAACAATAAAGGTTTGCTTTTTAGTGTTTTTTGCAGTCTTGGTTTTAATTTCTTTGACAGGATTATTTTGACTGTTGTCGAATAGCAAAGGCAATTGAATTTTAAAAGTACTTCCTTTTCCGAAAATACTTTCTAAACTTAAATTCCCGCCCAAAATAGAAATTATTTTTTGGCAAATTGATAAACCTAAACCAGTTCCGCCATATTTCTTTTCGATGTTTTCATTCGCTTGTGCAAATTCTTCAAAAACCAATTTCTGATTTTCTTTCTCAATTCCAATTCCGGTATCTTGGATTGTAATCGTAAAAAACTGGTCGTTATTCGCGAAAGCGGCAATTCTAATATGTCCTTCTTCGGTAAATTTATATGCATTTCCGATAATGTTGGTTAAAATCTGTTTCAATCTAAACGGATCGCCAACAATTCTTTTCTGAAATTTATCATCAATATTGATAATCAAATCAATGTTTTTGTGCTTGTAAACAGTTTGAATATTTCTCGCAATATCTTCGATAATTTCCGGAAGTAAAAACGGAACTTTTTCTACCGTAATTTTTCCCGCTTCGATTTTCGAAAAATCCAATAAATCTTGAACTAACTGCGTAATATATTCCGAAGAATTTTTGATGTTTTTAATGAAGTAAGACTGTTTCGTATTTACGTCAGAATTCCCAAGAAGTTCAGAATAACCCACAATCGTACTCAGAGGTGTTTTTAAATCGTGACTTACAGTCGAAATTAACTGTTCACGACTTTTTAGCAGATTTTTTGTTTTGAAATTCGCAATTTCCAACTGCTTTTTATAGACTTGAGATTTCGAGTAATCGCTAACAATTAAAATAGAGAAAAACAAAGTCAATAATAAACCAATTACAGCCGAAGCCGTAACAATTTCGTTGACTCTTTTTAGTGATTTTTCTTTTAATGAATTACTCTTAATGGAGTTGATAATGATTTCTCTTTCGATAATTCGAAGTATTTTTCGAAGCTGATCAGAAATCGCAATTTCATTTTGAAGCAATTTATTTTCTTCAAAATTTAATGATTCTTTTTTCTTTTCGGCCTTTATTTTTACCGAACTCAACAACTTTTTAGAATTGGCTAAAATAGAATCCGAAGCTTTTTTGCTTAACGTATTGGTGCTGTCATCTGGAATATTCGAATTCATATAATCAACATAACGCTGTAAAACGTTTCGCTGATAACTTCCTAACTGATTCGGGTTTTTGGTAAAATCTTGAAGTTCTAATTTTCTTAGATTAAACTCCATTTTTGTAATTTCATCAATAGCATTATTTACAGAAGTTTCGTCGTCTGCTTTGTTTTTAATTTCCTTTAATTGTTTGATGTTTTCAGTCTTTTCAGCCAAAAAATAAGTTACGCTGTCTAAAAGTGTTTTCTGATATTCTGTGGTAACAACTTGTTTTAGAGTGTCAATTCGTTTGCGAAGAGAATCTGTTTCGATCAAATAATTTTTAAAATCTTTTTCAGAATTACTTTGAATGGTTTGTCTTGCCAAACTTTCTGTTTTATAAACATTCGAATACAATTTACTTACTCGTAGAATTTTGGTTTTTTCTAAAGCAATTTTATCTTCGAGTTTGTTGTAAACGACATTTTCAGAATATAGAAACCAGCCGACCGTGACAACCAAAGCCAATAATGCAACATAGCTAAATAAAACTTTGATTGCGGTGTAACTTTTTTTAGTCTCCATATTTTACTGAAAGATTTGGGAAATTTGGGATTATTAAAACATTGCAATTTATCTAAAAAAATCTGTTTTACGAAGCGTAAAACTCCGTAAAGTGTTATATAATTGTCATGTTTGAAAATAAAAACAGCCGTAGATTATATAAAATCTACGGCTGTAAAATGATGTTTTTTATGATTTACAAAGTTTCATCTAACCATTTAAAGAATTCACCTTGCCAAACTTGAGCATTTTGCGGTTTTAAAACCCAGTGATTTTCATCTGGAAAATAAACAAATCTGCTTTTAATTCCTCTTAATTGTGCAGCTTGAAAAGCTTCTTGTCCTTGTCCAATTGGCACACGGAAATCTTTTCCACCTTGGAAAATCAAAATTGGTCTGTTCCAATTCTGAACTAAAGTTGCAGGGTTAAAAGTCGTATACGCTTTTTGTGCAACAGCATTATCTTTTTCCCAATAAGCGCCGCCAAAATCCCAGTTGTTAAAGAAAACTTCTTCAGTCGTTCCTAACATAGAAACGGTATTGAAAACTCCGTCATGCGCGATAAAAGTTTTAAAACGGTTTTTGTGAATTCCAGCTAAATAAAATACAGAATATCCTCCGTAACTTGCGCCAACACATCCTAAACGAGATTTATCAACGTAGTTTTCTTTAGCAACATCGTCAATTGCAGAAAGATAATCGTCCATAACTTGTCCGCCCCAATCTTTACTGATTTGTTCGTTCCATTCAACACCATGACCTGGCATTCCACGACGGTTTGGCGCAACTACTACATAACCTTTTGCCGCCATTAAAGAGAAATTCCAACGGAAAGAATACGATTGTGTTAACGCACTTTGCGGTCCGCCTTGACAGAATAACAAAGTTGGATATTTTTTTGAAGCATCAAAATTTGGAGGAAGAATTACCCAAACCAACATTTTTTTGCCGTCGGTTGTAGTAACGTAACGTTTTTCAGTTTTGCTTAATGTTAAAGATTTGTAGGTTTCTGTATTTACGTTTGAAAGTTGTTTCCAAGTGTTTTTCTTCAAATTAAAAGAGAAAATTTCACCAGCATGATTCATATCTGTTCTCGTCACGATAAGATCATCTCCAGAAAATCCAACTAAATCATTTACATCAAAATCTCCTTTTGTTATTTGGTGAACATTGATTGCAATTTTAGTTAAACCTGGAAAATTAACAGAGAAAATTTGTTTTGTACCATCAATTGGAGCTACAAAAAATACTGTTTTTCCGTCTTTACTCCAGATAAAATTATCTACAGTTCCGTCCCAATTTGTCGTTAAGTTTTGTTTCATTCCTTTGAACTCAACAATAATATCATTTTTATCAGACTCATAACCGTCGCGTTTCATTTGCAACCAAGTTAAATTTCCTGTTGGAGAAAATTGCGGAGCCGTATCGTAGCCTAAATTACCTTCTGTTTTGTTAACTGTCTTTTGAGTTTCTAAATTATACTCATAAATATCTGTGTTTGTCGAAATTGCATACGCAGTTCCGGCTTTTTTCTTGCACACATAAAAAATGCTTTTGCTGTCTGGTGACCAAATATAATCTTCGTCACCGCCAAAAGGTTTTTGCGGAGAATCGAAAGTTTCACCTTTTAAGATGTCGATTCCTTTTGCTCCGTCTTTATTTTCTTTATAAAAAACGTGATTAAATTTTCCTTCATTCCAAGTATCCCAATGACGATAATCTAATCCATCATAAATTTGAGCTTCAGACTTATCCAATTTTGGGTAAAAATCTTTTCCTAAAACTTTATCGATTTTTACTTCTTCATTATAAACAATAAATTTTCCGTCAGGAGAAATGTTTTTATCAGCTAAAATATCTTTTGTGTCTTTAATTTCAATAGCATTTCCTCCAGTTACAGGAATTGTATACAATTTTGAAGACGATTTATTTTCTTCTACAGAAGGCGTAGAAACTTTAAAAACCACATTTTTTGCATCTTTAGAAATGCCAAGAGGTGTTACTCTTCCTAATTTCCATAACAATTCTGGTGACATTACATTCTGTCCGATAGCGCTTAAACTCATCATTATTAAGGTTGTTAATACTACTTTTTTCATAATCAAATATTCTATTTTTTGTGGCGCTAAAAGTACGAATATAATTTTGCAACAAAATGTTAAAAAGGTTTTAAACCATATAAGTTATATAGGTTCATTTATACATTAATAAATGTTTCTCTTAATGATAGCCTTTAAAAATTAAATGTTTAAAAAGTCAATTTAAATGAACTTATATAACTTATATGGTTCAAAAAAAATCTTATTTTTATAAAAAACTCTGAAAATGGAATTGAGCTATTGGGAACTAAAAAACTGGTTCACAGATATTGACTACACAATTGTTGGAAGCGGAATTGTTGGTTTGCATACCGCATTACGCTTGCGCGAAAGATTTCCTGCAGCCAAAATTCTCGTTCTCGAAAGAGGAATGTTACCGCAAGGCGCAAGTACCAAAAATGCTGGTTTTGCCTGTTTCGGAAGTCTTTCTGAAATTTTAGAAGATTTAAAAACACATTCAGAAGATGACGTTATGAGTTTGATTGAAAAGCGATGGAAAGGTCTTCAATTACTTCGAAAAAGACTCGGAGATGCTGCAATCGATTTTAAACCTCACGGCGGATATGAATTATTTTTGAAAGAAGACGAATTTGGATTTAATGAATGCATTGCTAAAATTCCGTTTATAAATGAAGTTCTAAAACCACTTTTTAAAGCTGATGTTTTTTCTAAAGAAATAGACCGTTTTGGATTTGAAAACATTCAGGAATATTTAATTTTTAATCCGTTTGAAGCACAGATTGATACGGGAAATATGATGCAAGAATTGTTGAAACAAGCGGTTTCGGCAGATATTTTAATCTTAAATCAACAAACAGTAACTTCTTACGCCGATGCAGGAAATCACGTTGAAGTGGTTTTGAATGATTTTAGTTTTAAAACACAAAAACTGCTTTTTGCAACAAATGGTTTTGCTAATTCTTTAACAAATGGAGCCGTAAAACCAGCCAGAGCGCAAGTTTTAATTACAGAACCCATTCACAATTTAGATATAAAAGGAACGTTTCATTTAGATCGCGGTTATTATTATTTTAGAAATATCAACAATAGAATTTTGTTAGGGGGAGGGAGAAATCTAGATTTTGAAGGCGAAACCACAACCGAATTTGGACAGACGAAAATTATTCAAAATAAATTGGAAGATTTACTGAAAAATGTAATTTTACCAAATCAGGATTTCCAGATTGCACATCGTTGGAGCGGCATTATGGGAATCGGAAACAGCAAAAATCCTGTTGTAACTCAACTATCTGAAAACGTGTTTTGTGGAGTGCGTTTAGGCGGAATGGGAGTGGCAATAGGCAGTTTAATAGGAACCGAATTAGCAGATTTAATATAATGGCAACACCCAAAAAACCAGCACCAAAAAAAACAACCGCAACCAAACCGAAACCAAAATCGACTTCTAAGAAGGGAAATCGCTCTTTGGGAGAAAAAATTAAATGGTTTTTTATAAAAGCCGCTTTATGGTTTTTTGCTATTTCAATTGGGTCTGTTATATTTTTTAAATACGTTCCCGTACCTTTTACACCCTTGATGTTAATTCGTGCGATTGAAAATAAAATGGGAGGGAAAGAGGTTTATTTTGACCATGATTGGGAACCGATCGAAAAAATTTCAATGAATTTACAAAAAGCTGTAATCGCCAGCGAAGACGCCACTTTTTTATCGCATAATGGTTTCGATTTTAAAGCACTTCAAAAAGCATATAAAAGCAACGAACGCGGACGCAGAATTCGTGGTGGGAGTACGATTTCGCAACAAACGGCAAAAAATGTCTTTTTATGGCAAGGAAAAAGTTATTTGCGTAAAGGTCTAGAAGCTTATTTTACGGTTTTAATTGAAATTATCTGGGGAAAAGAACGCATCATGGAAGTGTATCTAAACAGCATCGAAATGGGCGATGGCGTTTACGGCGCTTATGCAGCTACAGAACATTGGTACCGACGTGATGCGTCGAGTTTAACGCCGATGCAAGCAGCGGGAATTGCAGCAATTCTTCCAAATCCGAGAAAATTTAAAGCTACAGGTTCTTCGAGTTACATTAATAGAAGAAAAGAACGAATTGTTCGCGAAATGCGTTACATTGGAAAAAAAGTAAATTACAATGGAAAGTAAAAAAGTATTTTTTGCTTTTCTAATATTGACAGTTACGCTGACTTTTGGACAAGGAAAAACTTCAGAAATAGGTTTTATATCAGATAATGATTTATACACTTCGTCTAAAAACGATATGTATTACACCAATGGTTTAGAGCTTTTTTATCGTTTTTTGAGTAAAAATAATAACGAAAAAATCAACAAAGAAATTACCGAATTTAGAATCGGACAATATCTTTACAATCCGAGATTTATTAATGCAGAAGCGGTTGATGTAAACGATCGTCCTTTTGCGGGTTATCTTTTTGCTGAAGTCGGTAAAAACTTTTTTTATCAAAGTGAATCGATTTTGAAAACCGATTTTCAAATTGGATTTTTGGGTCCGAATGCTTTAGGACAAGATTTACAGGAAGGATTTCACAAAATTATTGGTTATAAAAAAGTATTTGGCTGGGAAAATCAGATTCATAACGCTTTAGGATTGCAAGCGCATGTACTGTATTCTAAAAAACTATTTCCATCACAACACAATGATTTTGTAGATCTTCATTGGCAATCTGAAGCTAATTTAGGAACTATTTTTACTGGAGTTTCAACTGGTTTTATGGCGAGATTTGGTTTTAAAAATTTGCTTCCAATTTACGATTCTAATATGCATGAGGCTTCTGTAAGTGCAGAAGCACAGCCGAATATCAAAGAATTTTATTTCTACGCCATGCCGAGTGTCAATTATCAATTTTATGATGCGACAATAGAAGGCAGTATGTTTAACAATACAAGTCCGATTACTTTTGATTTGGAGCCACTTCGTTTTAATGGCGAAGCGGGTTTAAAATACCGTTACAATAACTTTAATATTTCGTATTCTTTCATTTTCCGCGGAAAAGAATTAAAAGATCCAGGAATTGATACGAATCGTGGGTATTTTTATGGGTCTATTAGAATGGGGTTTTTGTTGAGGTAAATGAGGGCTAAGGTTTTTCGATTAAGTTTTTATTTACAATTTACTATTCTGTAAAATAACTGATTGTTTGGGATAGTAATGCAAAAACAAAGACAAGGATTGATAGGTTTTTATTTCCTAATTGAAAAAGTAGGAATGCCGAAAATGTAAACATTAGCATTCTGAAAAACATTATAGAAGGCATCTGTAAACGATGTTCTGATTTGGGTGCAGCAAAAAATGCCCACAATAATAGAGCTATTGAGATAAAAAGAATTGTAAATAAAATACGCAACGTTAAACTCCATGGTCTTGTCATTCCAAAGTAACCAAAAGTTATTAGCATTATTATTTCTAGTGTGAGAGCTAAAATGGGATTTACGAACTTAATCATTGGTAAATTTAGTAGAATAGTTAAAAATAATTATTTCAATTTTGTTTGTAAAATTAAAACTAGTAGAGTATAAACCTCTCTCAAAAAAGACATATTTGCATCACAATAAGCCAAATTAAAAACACTTAACCTTTTGATAATACGCCAAATACTTTAAATTTTTATATTTAAGTAAAATTTAAATTATGGATATTAATTGGAATATAATTGGAGTTGTAGCAATCTTGGTTGTGATTTTGGTTGTGCTAACGATCAGAAAAAATCTAAAGGAAAAAAAGAAATTGGAAAATTTACTAAATAACGATTTCAAAAAAGAAGAAAAAACAGATGTTGATGCTGAGGATTCGGCAAATGAGAAATAATCAATTTTAAAATCTTTCGAGCTGCTAGTCCGATTTCTCGTTCCTCGAAATGACAAGATTGCGTATAAAATAAAACCCTTGTAAAAACTAAGTTTACAAGGGTTTTTGTTATTGTGGAGAATATCGGATTCTCTACGAGAATCCGTAACAAGTTATTTTTAAAGGCTTTACAATATGTTTAAAAACAAAAGTGCTAAAATAGTGCTAATTTACCCAAACGATTTGTATTTTTGTAGAATAAAACAGTCGTCATGAGTAAGTATACCACACCAAAATTATATACAGGAAAAGCAATAACATTTGTACCAAAAGGTAGTACAAAATCAAAAGAACTTGCTAAAAATATTTGGTACGTGAATTACACATACGAAGGTAAGCAAATTAGGGTAAAAGGTGATTTAAACAGAATAAAAGATGCTTCTGAAAAAGAATTTCAAGCTCAGGTGCTTTTAGAGAGCATAAAACTGGATTTAGCGAATGGCTATAATCCTTTGGATGAAACTCAATGGGTGGCCGACAGAATAAAAGAAACATGTTCGCTTTCTAAAGCTATTGTACATTTTAAGCAATACCACAAAGAAAATAATAGCCGTATTAAAACGATTGGAACGTACATGAGCAAACTTAATGCGCTCAGTTCCTTCTATCCAAACATTCTGCTTTTAGAAATTACTACTAAGAAACTTCAAGCATTCATAAAAGCTAAAATAGCCGATGGCACCTATAGCCAAGCTAGTGTAAAGAGTGCTAAACGTACTTTTAGTACTTTTTTTAATGTTTGTATTGTTGAAGGATTAATTAAAATAAATCCGTACGAAGGTTTTGATAAAAAAATCAATAGTACAAAAGAAACCAAAGAGCAACACACTCCATTTAATGATGGTGATTTGAATACCATATTCACATATTTAGACCAGAATGATATGTATTGTGCTTTTTTCTGTCGAATGATTTACTATACCTGTTTGAGACCCGCTGAAATTCGAGGCCTAAAATTGGAGAATATTGATTTAGTTAATAACACAATCACAATACCACCAAGCGTAAAAAAGGTAACAAAAAACAATGAAAAAGAAATAATTGAAATCAATGAAAGCTTTAAGCCATTTTTAGAACAATTGAATCTTGACCAATACCCTAATCAATATTACTTAACTGGAGATTCTAAAAATATTATAGGAGAAAAACGAGTCGGAGAAAATACACCATATAACAAACTTATATCAGCCTTAAAGAAACTAGAACTTAATGAAAAAGGATATGACCTTTATTCTTTCAAGCATACTTCAAACATTAAGAAGTATATGAACGGATGGACTTTAGCCGAAATAATGAAGGCAAACCGCCATACTTCAATTACTACCACTGAAATATATCTTAGAAAACTAGGGCAGTTTGTTGATATTAAAACTAAAGCAATTCCAGTTATATAAAAAGATTAAATCATCTCAAGAATCGATTACATGCTTTTCATAAGCTCAATAATACGGAAACATTCATTCATCAAACCATCATCTTTAATCTGTGCCGTAGTATATGGTCTTGTCGATGAAAGACTTGGTTGAAGTCTGTCAATCTCCCTTCCAGATTGCTTTTTAGTGGATGCTCCAGTTGGATGGTCTGTAGTGGTTCTGATTTATTGGATAACTCTTTTTTCCTATTGTACTGAATTGTCCAATTCTTTGCAAATACAATCATTTTATCTAAAATTTCAATTTTCTCTTTGTCTTCTTCATTTGACAATGAATGATGATTCGAAAATGAATTAAGCTTTGCTATCTGTGACTTTGTTGCTTTTTCAAGGGCAACGTACCTCAACGCTTCTTCAAACCCTTCTGGTTTTTTGTCTTTTAAAATATACTTATCAACGTTTTTTTTAAGTTGGTCTACTACACTTGGTGGTATTGTAATTAAATCATTTTGCTCCATGTTTTTACTTTTTTATAAATATCAATAATGAAGACTTTTAGTCATTTTTTTGAGTAAAAAATTCCAAAAAAAATTTTTGACGATTTTGAATTCCATGGGGTGATTTGGGAAATTTCTGAAAAATCAAATAATATTTAAAATGGTGATTTAAGAATAAAAATGTGTTTACACATCCAATCGTATGTGTACATTTTTTAAATACCTATTTAAAAGTGGAGTCATGAATTCTCTGGAGAATTTATAGATGAAGAAATTATATTCACTCCCCCTTTCACGGTTATGAAGCCTCTTTAAAAGATAGATGATATTTTAGTTATATTAAAATCAGTGTCGGGGTTTTGGATAATATAAACTGAAGAAAAAAATATAATTATCAGACAAATTTTATCATAAATATCTTAGATTTGCAAATGTTCTTTGAAACTGTAGGCTAATCTTTAAATATTCATATATGAAATTTAAAATTTGCTTGCGAGTTACAGTATCGCCAAGGATGTCTTACAAGATAATAAAGCTCTTGATTCAAGCCACACTGCACGTCTTATTGGCTTACGCTAATAATTAAGACTCACTAGGGTATATTCTGATGTAATAAAATGAGAATAAAAATCAGATTGCCCTAATTGAGAGAAATAGTTCTTAACCCTACATTTCAAAGAATGTTTTTTGCAAAATAACTTTTCTGCTTACACAGTTAGTGAAACACCACCAAAAATCTAGTTATTGATTATAACTTCATACCATACATTTTAGCATCTAAATCCTTCCAATTGGAAACATGTTTAGATAGTTCAGCCCAAAACTCTTTGGAATGGCTTTTTATCTTTGTGTGTACTAGCTCGTGAACAACCAAATATTCTATGAGTGAAAATGGTAATTTAATAGCGTTGTTATTGATAATAATCGTGTTCGATGGTGTGCAACTGCCCCAACGTTTTTCAAGCTTCATGAACTTGACGTTGTTGTATTGTAAACCTGTTGCTTTGGATTTCTTTTTTAGAATAGGCTCAATTTTTTCTTGTGCTTTTATCCTGAAATAGTTTTCAAAAGATTTAAGCAAATTTTCTTGAGTATTCAAGCCATCTGGTAGTGAAATCTTGAATTTAGATTCGGTAAAATCAATGTTTATTTTGGAAGTTGAATTATCAATTAAAACCTCAACATAGTACTTTCTTCCCAGATATTGAATTCTGGAACCAGTGACAATTTCACCATCACTAATGGAGCTTACCAAATCCAATTTATCTAAAATCCATTTGGCTTTTTTTAGTATCAATTTATCTGCTTGCTCAGTTGAAATGGGTTTGCCTTTAAGGACTACACCAACTCCTTTTTCTACACTAATATAATATGATTTAAGGCCTTCTTTCTCTAGAATCGAATACTCGATAGTACGATTGCCGTATTGTACGCTATACATCTTTATTCTTCTTTAAAACGTCTACCATCTCTTTGGCTTTGGCCTTAGCTTCTGACCGTTCTAACTTAGTACTCAAAAATCTAACAATTTTGTTTTCAATATCTTTTTGAACTTGACCTTTGTTTTCCCAAGCCACAATACTCAGTTCGCCTTGGATAAGGTCAAACAGTGTTTTGGTAGCATCTTCGGCAGTACCATCAAATAACGTTTTCATGGAGTTGTACACTGCTCGTTCTCGTTCTGTCACAAAACCTTTTTCCTCACCTTCTTTTTGTTCATTGATAATTTCATCTTGCAATGCGGTGTAAGCTACAAGTAATTGCGCTTCATCAATTCGTTGGGCTTCTTTTTGCTTTAACAATTCATCCAATCTTTGAGCAAGTGGTTTGTAAAAATCTGGGTTCTTATCTAATCCAACTTTAATGACATGTTTCAAGTTGTTTCGCATCTTTAGCTCTTTGGTTGCTGGTGATGCGTTCATGATTTCCTCCTTGAATTTATCTTTATCAATTATGGAAATAGGCTCTGATAATAAACTATGGACTCCGTTTGATTTTAGATGTTCATCTATCATCGTTTGGAGCATTTTACTTTCATCCTTGCTGATTTTTAACTCATCATCATCGGGAAAAGTGTTTCTAGCTCTTAATTTAATTTCATTAAACAATTTGAAATCGCCTTGATATTTCAAAGCTCTGGTATTCGGCAATACGATATTGATTGATTTGTTGAAGTCTTTCAATAGTGATTTAAAATCGTCTCGCCTGTCGATTGGTTCAATGAATCGAACAGCGGAATCAATATAGGTCTCCCTCTCGTAATTTCTATCAATTTTCATTGGTCTAAAGAAATCAACAAGTTTGGTATGATTCATTTCTAACTTTGGAAACTCTTCGTTGATATTCTTCAAAATATCATCGGGTCTTATGTCTCCAGAAAAGATTTCTAAAGCTTGAATCAAATAGGCTGTGATTCCGTTATAATCTACAATATAACCCGCATTTTTTCCTTTTCTAGAACGGTTTACTCTGGCAATGGCTTGTAAAAGGTTGTGTTCCTTCAACGGTTTATCCAGATACAAACAAGATGCAATTGGAGCATCCCAACCAGTAAGCAACATGTCCGAAACTATCATGATAGCTGTATTATCATACTTCTTTTTACCTGATTTTTCTGTTTCGTTTTCGTTTCCATAAGGCAATTTAAAATCATCCGTAGCATCTTTGATGTCTTCGGGTGGTACAACGTATATTGGTTTTTTATTAGTTGGATTGTTACGGTTCCATTCTAAAGTTTCATAATAATCTTTGGCAATGGCATCCGTTTTTGGCGAACTAATACTAACTACCACTTTGGAATCAAAATCGTGATAGCCTTCTACTTTTAGTCTATGTAAGGTTTGTTGATATTTAATAGCCGATTCTCTTCCGCTACATACTAACATGGCTTTATGGCCATCAGGAAAAATCTTGTCTCTGAAATGGTCAATTAGATGTTTGGAAATATCATCAATCCGTTCTGCTGATAATTGGTATTTTTTAAGTGCCTCTCGTTTTAGTTTATCCTTTTTTTCTTCAGATGCATCAGCAAATTTTGCTTCAAATTCAGCATCTAATGCTTCTTTCTTAACATCCAATTTGCAGATTCCTTCATCATACAATAACTCAACAGTTGCTCCATCGGCAACAGATTCTATAATGGTATAAACATCAATATATTCACCGCCATAAAACTCTCCCAAAGTTGATTTATCTTCTTTCGAGATTGGAGTTCCTGTAAAGGCTATAAACTTAGCGTTGGGTAATACAGTACGCATGAATGAAGCTAGAAAGCCATAATGACTACGGTGTGCTTCATCTACTAAAATATAAAGATTTTCTTTTCTTGAAAGCTCTTCTAATTCAATTTCAACACGGTCAATTTCTACCCATTTCCCTTTTTGGAGTTCTTTGGTAATCTTGACAAGTGTTTTATCTTTTAGATGCTTTTCAATCATGAAATTGCCTTGCTCCTCTAGTTCGGTTTGGTCAGTAGAGTTCGTTGCTTCTTTATCCGTTTCTTGAAATTTTTGTATCGTGGCCGTAATTATCCCACCATAATCATTGCGAAGCAATTTATCTAAATGAACTACAGATGAAGCTTGGTTTACATTCTTGAATCCAACGTTTTGTAATGTGGTTGTGATTTGTCTGTCCAAATCCTTTCTATCGGTCATTATCATCACCGTTGGATTATCAAATCCATATTCTGGAGCTTGTAATTTACGGGCAACATAAGCCATCGTTAACGATTTACCAGAACCTTGAGTATGCCAAACCACTCCACCTTCTCCAGCTTGCAAGCGTTCTATCGTTTTGTTGGTGGCTCTTATTTGTTGGTATCGTGGTAACTTTTTTATGGTAATGCCTTCGTCCAATTCAAACAAAACAAAGTGACGAATAATATCCAACACTCGCTCTTTCTTGAACAGAGCAATAAGGAGTTTATCCTGTTCTGTTTTGGCTTTTGCCAAAATATCTGTATCTTCTTTATTAGTTTTAAAAACAGAATAAAATTGCTGTGGTGAGTTAATCGCTCCGTATTTCCCCCCAACTTGCCATATACCAGCGCATATCTGGTTGAAGTGAAATAGCTTCTCTGAGTTTTCCTGATAATATTTTAAATCTCCATAAGCAGAATCCCAAGCAGTTGGAGCAATAGGAGATTTACATTCAATTATACCAATAGGTAAGCCGTTGATGTAAATGACCAAATCTGGAATAGAGTGTCGAAATCTACCATGGAATTTCATTTGACTCACCACCAAAAAATCATTATTGCCAATGGTTTCATAATCTATGAAATGTACTGGATGAAATCCTTCAACCTCATCAATAACTTGTTTCACGGTATAAGTTCCTCCTTTGATAAGTTCCCAAGCCTTCTGGTTAATCTCCATTAAAGAAGTTCCCGTAACCGATGTGATTAATGTATAGGCTTTGTTAAGGTTATTGTCGTTTATCCAAGGATTGATACGCTTAATAGCGTCTAATAATCGTGTTTTAAGAATCACCTCGGTTATATCATTGCGTTCTTGATGTTGCTCTCCATTAAAATAATGATAGCCCATTTCTTGGAACAGAGCTATGGCTGGCAACTCGCTAAATATATACTCTGGCTTGTTATTCATGTGTGTTTTATTATTATAAAAAAAGTATAAAAAATAATTTTATCAACAATATTGATATTTATTATGTACATTTGCACTGTTCTTTACCCAAGGTCTGGAATCTAAAAAGGTCTAACGCTGAACCAGTAATCAGCGTTTTTTTATGCCTTATTGTTTCATGTCCAATCAGGTGATTTTTGAATTTCAATAATTTTATCTTCATTTTGAATTTCATAAGCTGTTATAAATCTCGCTTGAGTTCTAAGCTTATTAATACTGATTATTACAATATAATTACCCTTTACTAATGTTACTCTTCTATTAGCGATATAAGCTTTTTTCTGGCTATCCCAACCTTGTTTCAATAAGGAAGTAGTATCTTCTAAAGTGTCTTTAATCCAATGCAATTTCTCTAATCTGTTTAAGGATAAAATCGATTTGTCTTTTGCCTTATTATTTGCACTTTCATAAAAACAATGGTCAAACATATCCTCATAAAACTTGACCAAAATACCATCAAAAGTATGTATAGGCTTAGTGTTGTCACAATAAACCTCTTTCCAAAGTAATCGTAAATCAGCCTCTCTAGTTGCTTCGTCTAGTGTATGTGGTTTTAATTTTTTATAACTCATTACCAGCCTCCTTGAAGATTAATTTTGAAAACATTAAATTTTTCTTCTGCTTTTGGAGTTGGTTTTATTTCCCCTTGAATATGTTTTTCAATTTCTCGAATAACTTCTTTTTTGGCTTCGCTGGTTATTTTGTTGTTAAACTTTCCGTTCAATGCTCCTGTTAGAAAATCGGCCAGTTGCACCCCTAATACTTCATGAGAAGGCAATGCTTGTACGTTTTCGATATTAGAAAACAAATTAGTATGATTTAATATCTTTTTTAGGCTTTGTATTCTGTTATGGTCTTTGTTTACTTTGTGGTCTATTAAAATAGTGTATTCGTTAAAATCTAAAATCCAATGATGCAACAATTGATAATAGAATTTGTAAAAACTCAGTTCGCTATCATCATTATGAAATTTGACCATGTCAACTTTTTCGGCTTCGACCAATATACCTCTAAAACGGATATTCTCGGTACTGAAAAAGTATGCAATTAAAGATTTGAAAAACATTAAAGAAGAAGGTGAAACTTTATTCCATTTGATTTCATTTCGGTAATTATGAGCTTCTTTAATTTTTTTGATGTTCTCTTTAAATTCTGGTCTATAGTCAGCAGGAATCCAAATACTACCAAGGACTAAAAAGGTATTCGCTTTTCTATCCCATAATACTTCTGGACTGCTTTCGTCACAAAAAACTTCAAATTTCATATCGCTTGCTAATTTTCTTGATTAAACTTGTACCCTAATTTTTCCCTTTAACAATTGTTGCATCAAGCCTTGTTTAAGTTCTTGGTAATAGGTTTTCTTTTCTAATAAAACTTCTAGTTTATCGTCAACCGAATTCAAGATTTGAGATATTTTTTGTTGCTCTGGAATCTGGGGTAAAGGAATTTGTAAATTATCAACAATTCCTTTACTTAAATTTGGCTGACCAGAACCTTGGCAAAGATTTAATAACTCAACTGTACTTTTTTTTAAGTAATGATATAAAAAAAGGTTGGTTATAATACCTGATGTTTTTGAAGAAACCGCTAACACAGCTTGATTACTACATGCTGATACTTTAAGCATTCCTATTTTTCCAGCAGTAGCACCGTACATAGCTATTAGAATGGAATTAGCCTCAATAAGTTTTGCAGATGATTCCTTCAATGCTAGTTCTGTTATATGTTCTTCAGCTCCTTTAATTGAATTATTATTTACTTCTCCAGATTTTATCCAAGGTATTGAACCACCATAATAACCGTTCACACCTCTTTTTGGTGTTCCTCCTGCGAATGATTTTGCCACTTTTCCAAGTTTTTCTACCTTCCAACTCTCAGGAATCATCCCCAAAGAAGAATCCTTAAACTCTGTATGTCCAATACCTTTGGTTAATAAGAGTTGCATCAAGCCTTTTTTGAGTTCTTGAGTTTCGATAATTTGATGTTTTATGACCTCAATTTTATCATCAACAGTTTTTAATATTTGTACAATTTTTCGTTGCTCTTCTAAAGGGGGAAGTGGAAAAGGGTATTCTCTAAGTTTTTCTAAATCTACTCCTGTTTGACCACCGCTTCTCTGTGATAAATTTTCCACAAAAGCCCAAACGTTATATTGACTAATGTAATAAAAAAGATATTCCTTATTTAATTGTTGTTCATCCGCAACTGCTTTTATTAACGCTACGTTGTAAGCACCTTCTAGACCTCGTAGTATTTGAAAAATTGGAGGCCCGTACCTACCAATCATTATGTCATCTTTTTCGCATTTCTTTCTAGCTAATTCTTCAGGTATATATGTAATATATTTACTTGACTTATAGTCTCTAGTTTGTATTAATCTGATGTACCCTTTTTGTGATTCAAACTTAAAAGTATTCCTGGGTGGCTGTGCACCTCCAGAAAACTTTACAATATCTCCAAAAGTATAATCCTTCCATTTATTTGGTAATTGCATCATATACCTAATTCTTTTAAAAATTCAGCCAATTTTAAATCTATTTCCGTTTCACGGTTTTCTAATTCGGATAGTTTCTCGTGAACTGCTTTAATATCTACTTCAACTTCAGCTTCAGAGGTATCAATAAATCGAGAAATGTTTAGGTTGTAATCGTTTTTAGCTAATTCAGCAACGTTAACAATACGCATGTATTTTTCTACATCAGTTGCTCCATCGTATGCTTTTACGATTTTAGCAATGTGCTCAAGTAATAATTCGTTTTGGTTTTTGCCTTCTTTATAATCACTACTGGCATCAATAATGGTTATTTTGCCTTTTTGAGCTTCGGTTTTATTTTTATTAATAATCCAGATAGAAGCAGGTATTCCTGTATTGTAAAACAAAGCACTTGGCAACCCTACAATGCCTTCAATCAAATCAGCTTCTAATAAGCCTTGTCTGATGGTGCCTTCAGCTCCGCTTCTAAATAAAGTTCCATGAGGTAAAACAACACCAGCTCTTCCATCTTGTTTTAATACGGCTACCATGTGTTGCAAAAAAGCCAAATCGGCATAGCCTCTTGGCGGTATTCCGTACTGGAAACGGCCGTAAGGGTCAGTAACAACTTTGGCATAATTGGGAGTGACTTTTTTTTCTTTACCGTCTTTATCTAGCTTTACTTCAATAGAGTTTTCAGCTGGTGTCCACCATCCATCCATTGAGAATGGAGGATTGGCAATGACACGGTCAAATAACTCTAACTCGTTGTTTTCGTTTTTGTGTTGGGGAGTGATTAAAGTATCTCCTTTACGAATATCGGCATCCATGAAGTTATGGAGCAACATGTTTAATTTACCAATTGCCCATGTTCCAAGGTTCTTTTCTTGACCAAAAAGCGATACATTGATATTGTTTCCTATTTTTCCGTTGGGTTGTTCTGCAATATAACGAGCCGATTCAATCAACATGCCACCAGAGCCACATGTTGGGTCGTATATTTTTTGCTTTGGTTCAGGTTTAATCAGTTGTACAATCAACTGTACCACACCACGAGGCGTATAGAATTCTCCTCCTTTTTTACCTGCATCATCGGCAAACATCTTAATCAAATACTCATAGGCATCGCCTAATAAATCATTCGATTCTAGGTGAGAGTTTCTTAATGAATGTTGGTTAAAGTGTCTTAAAAGACGTTGTAATAATTCGTCAGATAGTTTTTCTTTATCACCAAACTTGGTAGCAGTCATAACGCCTTCCAAAGAAGTGTTTTCACGCTCGATTCCAGCAAAAGCTTTATCTAAAGCAATACCAATATTCTCAGTTTCTTTTTTGATGGTTTCCCAGCGGGATTCTATTGGCATTTGAAAATAAGTTGCATCTTCGGCCTCTTCACGAGAAACACTATCACGATTCATGATGTTTTCAACCTCTTCCTCAAACACATCGTTGGAACGTTTTAAAAACAATAATCCAAAGATGTAATTCTTGAAATCAGAGGAATCAATACTTCCTCTTAATATGTTTGCCGAATCCCAAAGCCAGCTTTCAAGTGTAGCTAGTGATAATTTATTTTCTGCCATTATGGTATTTGTTCTTTTATTTGAAGCGTAAATATATAAGAAAATAAAGGAATTTAGAATGATTTTTTGTTGAATACTGTCCTATTGAATTGTTTTCTTGTTTGGAGTTTTTTAAAATATTTGCTACTATTATAAAAATTAAAATGTTACGTTCATGGAAAACGCAATCATGTTACACAATTTGACTCCTAATGATTTGGAGGAGTTAATTAGAAAAGTTGTTATTGAACAACTAGAAGCATTTCGAAAAAATACCTCAACAGAAAATCCAGATGAGTTATTAACTAGAGCAGAGGCCTGTACTTTGTTGAAAATTAATATGACTACCTTATGGAACTGGTCAAAAAAAGGAAGAATAAAGTCCTATGGAATTGGTAATCGGGTCTATTATAAACGAGGAGAATTGATGGATAGCTTGGTTAGGATTAACTAATTAAATGAGTGATGTTTTAGTTTAAATAATTTTATTTTTAAAAAAGATTGAGAGCGTGAACATGGTATCATATTAATCTACTGGTTATTGGCTAAAATGTATGGTAGAAAGGTTAAAATCGATGATTTAGGTTAGGTATCATTAGAGCTCTTACAGGCTAGCGTGACGCTATGGGGTACGTGTAAAATGGCTTAAAAATTCAATTTTATCATAAAAAGTAATGGTTTTTATTGCTTTTGGTATTGACAATCTTTTCATGTTTAGTATATTTATTGATAACGATATTAATACCGTTAGCTGGGTTCCAAATGGTAGCTCCATTTGGTTCTCTCCCCAGCATAAATAAACGAGAGAATTATAATACAAAGAGAGAATATTATTTTATGACCACATACACCAAGTACAGAACCTTCTGTTTACCAAAAGAAATTGTTGATTTACTTTTTCTTTCAGCTCACATCTCACCAATAGAAAACAATAAAGAATCCGAAATCATAATTGGGTTGACTGTGATAAATGATATTTTATCAAAATCAAATCAAAATAGAAATTTGGAAGAGTATCCTTTTCATTTTATTCCAATGGATTCAAGGTATCTACAATTGAAATATGGAAATGATTACAATAACTATATGACATGGTTGGTAGTTAATAATATTATTTGGCATGATTTCTATTATGAAGGAAGAGCAACATATTATTATCTTCAACTTATGGAAACTTATATTTTAAAGACAAATAGTTTAGTGAAGATAAATGGTGATAAGATAGAAGACGTAGTATATACCTATTGTTTACGTGACAACATACAAATTACTCTTGAAAGCACCGATGCCAAAGGGATTAAAGCGATTCAAAAAAGTAGGATTTATGATTCATGGTACAGGATTAAAGTACCAATTACGAAAACGAATAAAAAGTTTTTGACTAAGGATTATGAGGCCGATTCCAAAGAAATAAATAACGCTCCCACTCATGTCAAAAAAATGGGGAGCTATTACAGAAAGAATTTAGAGCTAAATTATGGTGAAGCAATAGCTCATACTGAAAAGCAATATTTAAAAGAACTTGAGGCATCAGCAAATTCGGATGAAGAATCTAAGGCATTTAAACGCTACTCATCAAGGATTTCATCCATAAACAATATACATAATGGCCGAAACAATAAAACGCTTAGATTCAAACGGAACGATACCAACAAAAGACTAGATACTAATTTAACCAACATGGCCAGTGACCTGAGACCTTTTATTGTTGGTTATGAAAACATGTCTTATTTAGACCTTTCCAACTCACAACCCGTATTGTTTAACATCCTACTTAAAAAACATCGAGAAGGAGCATCTGACAAGGTTATAAAGGAATTGGATAGGTATTTAGAAGCTACTACTTCAGGTTTATGGTATGAGGAGTTGATACGAGTTTTTGATATTACAAAATACGGAGACCCAAAAACAACAACTTTCGCTACTTCTAGGAACACCGCTAAGAAAACATGGATGTTGTTGGCCTATTCTCAAAATAAAGATTTACGAGGCTTGAAAAAAAGATTTGCCGAAGAGTACCCATTTATTTCTTCAGTCATGAAATCCATTAAAAAAGAGAAATACGAACAATTTGCAATAGCTTTACAAATTATAGAGAGTGAAGTTTTTATAGATAAAATTTGTAGAATCTTAGTAAATGAAGGAATTTTGCCTTATACCCTTCATGATGGTTTGTTGGTTTCGAATGAATTTGAAAAAAGAACCTTTGATGTAATGAGTGAGGTTCTTAAAAATGAAATCGGAGTTGTTCCACAAATTAAAATTGAAAATAATTTATAACCAGTCTCAATCCTATTTTTCTATGACAACAATAAATTTAATTAATTTATTTGAGAGTGTTTTTACCACATCCTTTAAACATACTTCAAGCATGCTATACAGTGTGACATTTGAGACAAGCAACGTTGCAGTAACTCAAAGTAGGTTGATTGAATTGGAACACAATTTCAAAAACGGTATCAACACTGGAAGGCATGTAGGCTTACAAATAACACTGGATGACATTACTATTGTCAAACAAAGTCTATATACGCTTATTCTTTCCTATGAATTAATGCACGAAATTCATGCAGTACCATCAAAATTGAAACTTCATGAAATGTTTAAAGAATTACGTGAAAATGGAGCAAAAAAAGACGTTGAAGAAATGGCCAAAGAAGTGTTGAATAAGATACTAATACCTGAAAAATCAGAGAAAAAACCATCAAAAAAGGAGCAAATGCAAGAGCTAGCAAACAAAAAATCAGCCGAGAGGCAAATTGAAATGATAAAGAAGCTAGATAGACTAAAGGATTAAGTTGTTTTTGTTGAAAAAATTAGAGTGCTAAAACAGTGCTAAATTACCTTAAAATTGTTCTTTTTTGAGCATAAAAAAGCCCTTTTAAGTCAATAAAAGGGCTAAAAATAATGTTGTGGAGAATATCGGATTCGAACCGATCGCCTCTACGCTGCCAGCGTAGCGCTCTAGCCAAATGAGCTAATCCCCCAAAAGTGTAAACAAATAAAGTCAAATAATCTTCAAAAAACAAATTTGAAAGAGATTCAGGAATATAATTTTTCAAAAGCGTAACTTTACCTTTAAATCTATTTTTATGAGTTTAGAAAATGCAAACGGAAGTTTAGAAACCACTATTCAAAATACAATTGCAACGGTGCAGTTTGGTCATCCTGCGAGTAATTCTTTTCCGCGTGAATTGTTAGATTGTCTGACTGCTGAAATTAATTTGCTGAGTAGAAATGAAGATGTTTCGGTGATTATTTTGAAGAGTGAAGGAACTAAAACTTTTTGTTCTGGCGCTTCTTTTGATGAACTTTTGAAAGTTGAAAATGAAGAACAAGGTTTAGAATTCTTTTCGGGTTTTGCGCATTTATTAAATGCCATGCGAAATTGCAATAAATTAATTATTGGCCGCGTTCAAGGAAAAGCGGTTGGCGGCGGCGTCGGAATTATTTCGGCTTGCGATTATGTTTTTGCAACTCCGCAAAGCGATATTAAATTATCTGAATTGGTTATCGGAATCGGACCTTTTGTAATCGAACCAGCGGTTTCTCGTAAAATTGGCAAAACGGCAATGACAGAAATGACTTTGTCGGGAGATAAATGGAAATCGGCAGAATGGGCTTTTCAAAAAGGACTTTTTTCAGTTTTGACAGAAGCCGAAAGTTTGGATGAAGAAGTAGAGAGCTTTGCTAAAAAATTAAGTTCGTACAATCGAGAAGCTTTATATGAAATGAAAAAGGTTATTTGGGAAGGAACAGAACAATGGGAATCGCTTCTTTTTGAACGTGCGGCAATTACTGGAAAATTGGTTTTGTCTGATTTCACCAAAAAGGCATTGCTTCAGTTTAAGAAATAGAAAATTTTCAGTCTCAGTCTCGGTTTACAGTAACTTTGTCAAAGTTTCAAACTTTGACAAAGTTGAACATTAGAGTAAAAAGTAAATATAATTCAAAATGAAATTCATATCATTACTACAAAAAGTTGACATTGCAGAGAAAATAAAAGACGCTCCAGACAGCGGTTATCAAATTGGCGTTGTCATCGGATCTTTTATTCCGTTTCTTATTTTAGGCGGAATTGCTTTGTGGATGTATAACCGCGCTAAAAAAAGAGACAAAAACGGTTATTAATTTGTAAATTTGCAAGCTTAAAATTAAACATCGATGAGTAATATCAGAATTACAAAACAATTTAGCTTCGAAACTGGACACGCTTTGTACGGTTACGACGGAAAATGCAAGAACGTTCACGGACACAGTTATAAATTATCGGTAACGGTTATTGGTTCGCCAATTACAGATCGATCGAATGTGAAATACGGAATGGTTATTGACTTTTCGGATCTAAAGAAAATTGTAAAAGAAGAAATCGTCGATCAGTTTGATCATGCAACTGTTTTCAATCAAACTACTCCGCATGTTGAATTAGCTGCCGAATTGAAAAACCGTGGACATCATGTTATTTTGGTTGATTATCAGCCAACAAGTGAAAATATGGTAGTTGATTTTGCTGAAAGAATTATAGCAAGACTTCCGGCTGGAATTGCTCTTTTCTCACTAAAACTTCAGGAAACAGAATCGTCTTTTGCAGAATGGTACGCTTCAGATAATTTGTAAAAGAGTTATAAGTTGTGAGTTATGAGTTGTGAGTTAAACCTCAAGTTTAAAATTAAAATATAACGCATAATTTTTAACTTCTAATTTCGACTTATAACCCATAACTCATAATTCATAATTCATTTCAATGAAAAAAATATATTTTGCTTCAGATCAACATTTTGGTGCGCCAACTCCAGAATTGAGTTTGCCGCGCGAGAAAAAATTTGTTGCTTGGCTAGATGAGGTCAAAGAAGATGCTGAAGCCATTTTTTTATTGGGTGATTTATTTGATTTTTGGTTTGAATACAAAACGGTCGTTCCAAAAGGTTTTGTTCGAATTTTAGGCAAACTGGCTGAAATTCGCGACAGCGGAATTCCGATTTATTTCTTCGTTGGAAATCACGATTTGTGGATGAATGATTACTTTGAAACTGAATTGAATATTCCGGTTTATCACGATAACAAAGAATTTACTTTTAACGGAAAAACTTTTTTAATAGGTCACGGCGACGGAAAAGGTCCTGGTGATAAAGGTTATAAAAGAATGAAAAAGGTGTTTACAAATCCGTTTTCAAAATGGCTTTTTCGTTGGCTTCATCCAGATGTTGGTGTAAGTTTAGCACAATATTTATCGGTCAAAAATAAATTGATTTCTGGCGATGAAGATATCAAATTTTTAGGCGAAGAAAAAGAATGGTTGATTTTATATGCTAAACGAAAACTAGAAACCAAACATTATAATTATTTTGTTTTCGGACATCGCCATTTACCAATGATTCGCTCAGTTGGCGAAAACTCAGAATATGTTAATCTTGGCGATTGGATTGGCTATTTTACATACGGCGTTTTTGACGGCGAAAAATTCGAATTGAAAGAATTCCAAAAATAATTACTTTTTCACATTCGGATAAATTCCGATTCTATGCGTTCTCAAAATATAATTTGATAATTGTTTGCTGTTCGAAAGCTGAAAACTAATCGCGTTTGAAGCTTTTTTCGGCATATGGCATTCTACACAATTATCGGCTAATAATTTCTCTGGCATTGTTTTAAGCGTTGTTTCGTTGTGTTTTAAACCTTGATGACAACTCATACAGATTTTAGAATACGAAGCCATATTTTTAGAAGCATTTTCATGCGGATTATGACACGTAATACAATCCATTTTATCACTTTTTATAAAACATTTGCTTTGCGCCATTAAACGGAATTGATTACCGTGAACATCAAATTTAGCGCTATCGGTAATATTTCTGTTTTCACGAAAAAATTCTAATAAATTGTCTCCGGGTTTAAATTCAAAACGAGATCTTAATTTCATTCCGTCATTTCCTGAGTGGCATAACGCGCAAGCATCTAATTTCTGCTGACGATTTAATGTTTTAAAGCTTGTAATGCTATTAGCAACTTTTACATTTGGATTTTTTAAATGAAATTCGACGTGTTTTTTAGCGGGTCCATGGCAGCGCTCGCAGTCAATGCCGTAAACAATTGTTTTTTTGTTAATGATGTCTTCCACATCCATAGACATAAAATTCTTTTGTTCAGAACTTTGTTCAACCATTCTGGAACTAACGTTAGAACTGTGGCAAGCGTAACAATCCTTAACAACCATTCGGTCAAAATAAGGTTTGTCTGCTGGAAATCCCGGACTTGTTGCCCAATTATTTATCGAATGATAAAAAGAAAGTGGTAATTCGTAAGAATTATTGTTTCTCCAATAAACAGACGTTTGAGCGTGTTTAGTTCCAAAAACAATTTCAAATTTATATTTTGCGGTTTCTTTTCCGTTTTTATATAAAACCTGATACAAACTGTCACCATGTTTTTCCATGACCAATTTGGTGTCTTTGTCGTAAATAAAAGTATGATTTTTAGAATCGAAATCTCCAGAAACATTTTCTAAAATAGCTGGAGCTGTCGCTTTAAAATGCGAGCTGTGAAAAACCATTTCAGATTGCACTTTGTGGCATTGCACACAACTTTCTGAACCTGCGTAATCGGTGCCACGCGGATCAATGTATTCTTCAGATTTATTGTTGCAGCTGACAATGAAAGTTGTCAAAAGAATAATCGAAAGTAGAAATACAGCTTTTTTCATTGCTGTAAATATACTTTTTTTTGATTTGAATCAAAATATATTTCAATAATGAAAAAATGCTGTTAAAATATTTAGAATGTTTCTTAATTCATCCCAACTCCGTAAACATATTCATCCAATTCAATTTTGAATAATGAACCTTCAACCAAATCTTTAATCGATTTTAATTCGGTCATATTTACAGCCAAATCTATAGAATTGCAAGGCGTTTTTAATAGAAATTTATGGCAAGAATATTTCATTTCGCAAGCTTCGCAACAAGCGTTTTCAATCATACTGTCTTCAATTAAATCGCAGAAAAGATTTAATTCTTGAACGGTAAAATAAAAACCAGTTTCCTTAAAAACCAATTGTATTTTGTCTGAAATTGTCGTGTTATGATCTTTCCAGTAAAAAGCTATTCCAAAATTATTATGATATATCTGTTCAATTTCTCTCATCGTAAAACCTTTTAATTCAACAAATATAAATATTATTTATATTAATTCTAAATAAAAAAATCATAAAAAATGTTATTTTTTTTAAATGAATAAGATATTAAATCTCACAATTCTGTCTTCCTAAGCGAAGTCGAAGGATTTGCGCAAAGCAAGAATGATAATTATTTATTGACACAAAGTGTTGAGGTAAAAAGTCAAACTTTGTCCCGTTTTGCTCCAGTTTGCCATATTTTTTTCTCTGTAAAAACTATTTTCTGTGGCTGACATTGCTGTAGAAATAGAAAAGTATTTGCTTTTTTCATAGCTTTTTACACTTTCAATCCATTGAATTGTTACGGCAATATCGCCCATTTCTTTATCCAGATAAATATCGTATGGTTTTAAATCGACTGTAAATAACCCAAGTTTGTTATCTTTTACTTCAAAAATAATGTCTTTTTCAATTAAGATTTTAGAAGGCAAACCATTTTCAACTTTATAAAAATTCAATCTAAATTTAACCGATTTAAATTCGTTAGAAGTAATGTTAAAATTGAAGTCGGTTACTTTGCAGTCTTTTTTAATTCGAAATTCCATTCCTCTTTCTCGACTTAAATAATCATCAACGGTTTTGTCTAAAGCAGTAAAAAAATTGAAATGCATAAGTCCAAGACCTTTTGCACTTCTACCAAATTGTTTAGGTTTTGGTTTTTTGAATGTTACAACGACTTCTTTCAAAGAATTTTCAGAAGGCTTCATTTCAATCACATTTTGCTCCGATTTTAATTGATTTACAATTATTTTTTTAGTTTCAAAACCGATATGAGAAAATACAATTGTATCGTTTGGATTTACTTTTTCGTTCAATTTTAATTTGAAAATTCCTTTTTCGTTAGAAACAGTTCCAGCATTTTTATTGCCGATTCCGATATTGACATATTGTAAAGAAGAATTCGTTTGTGAATCTTTTATTTCGCCAGAAATTAGATTTTCCTGAGCATAAATTTCGAAAGATAAAAAGAGGAGAACTAGAGTAGAAGTATATTTCATTCCGTTATTTTTAAATAAAGAAATGGAATAAGATTAAATCAGAAATCTATTTTAGCCAATTTTTAACATTTGAAAGAAATGCATTTTGTTGATCTACAAATAAATAATGAGAGCAATTGTCTAATAAAACAAAGTGTTTTTTGCCAACAATTTCTTTTAGTGAAGTCAATTGATTAGTTGAAAAAATCCCGTCATTTTTTCCATAAATTCCAAAAATGGGAATTCCTGACGCTTTGATTTTCTTTAAAATTGGACGCGTGTCAATGTTGTTTTGTTTTTCGTTTTGATAAAAAAGCAAAGGCGCATTTTTGTTTCGAATGTTCGTTTTATAAAACTCACTGGCTTCATAATCGGCATATAATTTTTTTGAAGCTTTGGTTAGTTTTGGCATTTTAAAATAACCCTCATCACTTGCCAAATCAAAACAATGTTTTCTGTACCCTGCAGAATGTTTATCAAGTTTTTCTACGTAATCGATTTTATTGTGCGTTTTAGAATCGTAATAATGAATCTTTTTTATAGAATTTAAGATATGATCGTAAGTTTCTTGCTGAGAAAATAATGCGCCAGCCAAAACCAAAGCGCTAACATTTTGTTGATATTTATTGGTATAAAGCGTTGCAACTAAACCCCCAAAACTGTGACCAAGTAGAACTGCTTTTTTTAAATGATATTTTTTGTAAATCGAATTTAAATCTTGAAAAGCTTCTTCATAAGTAAATTTCGCATTTGGATCTGTAGATCTTCCTTCGCCACGACGATCGTAAGCGATAACGTAAAAACCTTTATCAGCCATTTTTTGTGCAGTTGTTCCTTCAAATAAAGTGGCATTTCCGCTTGGACCGCCATGAATGAAAATAATGGTTTTGTTTTTCTCGTTTCCGTAAGTTTTGATATAAAGGTTTTGTCCTTTCGCAAAAAGAGAAATTGTCAAGAATATAGAAAGAAAAAATAATTTCATTTATTAAAAGGCTTAATCTTTTAAAGGTATTTTTAGAATGGTGTCTTTTGTTATTTCATGATTTTCATTATAATCATAATCCTTTAAAATAAGATGTATTTGCAAAGAATTATCCTGAATTTTAATATCATTTTTTCTGAAATGCATATCCTCTTCGTATTGAAAATCATAGACTTTTTTTTGAAATAGAAAATATTTCTTTTCAATTATTTCATATTTACAGCACCCGCCAAAGAAACCTGCAAATTTTTTATTTATTTGAATTTGATCGTTTTCAAATCGACAATCATTTGGCATAAAGAAAAGGAATAAAAAAGAAGACAAAATAGCTCCAAAAATTCCATCCATTAGCCAGCCGAAAAAGGCAAATATTGGATAGAAGAAATAAAATCCGAAATAGATTGCTTTCTTTTTAAAAGGTTTTATATAAAAAAAGAAAAGTAAGCAACCTGAACCGTAAAATAAAATTTTAAGAATTAAGCTAAGATTAGAGATTAAATTAAATCCAAAAGCGCCAATAACCAGGACATTAAATACAAGCATAATTAATGTCGCTAAATGAATTCTTAAAAGTATTTTTTTCAATTTCGGCATTTATTCTAATTTATGGTGATCGTCCATATCTTTTTTCAGATCTAAATTTCTAAACGTTGGCGATATAAATCCAAAACCTAAAACCGTCAAAAGCGTAACGCTTCCTCCAAAAATAACTGAAGTTACAGCACCCATTAATTTAGCCGTTGCACCACTTTCAAAAGCGCCTAATTCATTAGAAGATCCAACAAAAATCGAATTTACTGCACCAACGCGTCCGCGCATATGATCTGGAGTTTTAAGCTGTAAAATGGTCTGGCGAATAACAACTGAAATTCCGTCGGCAAGTCCGCTCAAAAATAAGGCAAAAACTGAAAGCCAAAAAGACGTTGAAAGTCCAAATAGAATAATTGACAATCCGAAAACAAAAATGGCAACCAAAAGTTTTTTTCCTGCATTTTGATATAAAGGCACATAAGCAGAAACAATCATGGTAATGAAAGCGCCGACAGCTGGAGCGGCTCTTAATATTCCAAAACCTTCAGCACCAACTTTTAAAATATCTTGAGCGAAAACTGGCAATAATGCTACGGCTCCACCAAAAAGTACCGCAATCATATCAAGAGATAAAGCACCTAAAACAATTTGGTTTTTAAATACAAAATTCAAACCTTCAGTAAGACTGTCTTTTATAGATTCACCAATTTTCGGATTTATGATTGGTTTTGCACTAATTTGTGATAAAGCAATTAAAGAAAGAATAGAGAACCCGAAAACGAGGCACATAGACCAATGAACTCCAATCCAGTTTATTGAAAATCCTGCCAACGCGGGACCCATAACAGCTCCAATTTGCCAAACAGAACTGCTCCAAGTTGCGGCATTTGGATATACTTTTTTAGGAATAATTAAAGATAGAAGAGAGAAAATTGTTGGACCAAGAAAGGCACGAACTAAACCACCTAAAAATACTAACGCATAAATTGAATACAAAATGACATGTGAAGACCAACCGCCAACTACTTTTGGCCAAGTCAATAAAAATAGCCCAAAACTGATTACAGAAAATCCTAAAATGCATTTTACCAATAAGCCTTTCTTTTCTTTTTGATCGACAATATGACCTGCAAACAATGCCATAGAAACGGCTGGAATAACTTCCATTAAACCAATAATTCCTAAAGAAAGCGGATTTTTAGTTAAACTATAAACTTCCCATTCAATTACAATAAATTGCATCGACCAAGCAAAAACCATGGCAAAACGCAATAATAAAAATACGTTGAATTCTCTGTAACGCAATGCCTGATACGGATCTGGCTTGTTCGATTTAATCTCTTCCATTTGTTCTAATATCTTTCAGCATAAGCTGAGTTGAAACAGTTCCGTTCCATTCATTTTCGGCAATGCAATATGCCAGTTGAAACGGATTTTGATTTTGTACAATATTTAATTTTTTTCCGAGCCCAAAGCCAATTGCGGCAATTCCGTCTGAGTTTGATTGTTTTGCAAAAAGCCTTAAATGTTCTTCTTCTGCGCCTAAAGTTTTCGCATAACCCGTATCTTTTGCATCTACAGTCATAAAAACGGGCGTCATGTTTTGTGGACCAAAAGGTTCAAATTGTTTTAAAATCCGAATAAGCTTTGGCGTTATGTCTGAGAAATTAATTTCGGCGTCAATTTCGATTTCTGGAGTTAACATTTCAGGAAGAATAGTTGCTGAGACTTGTTTTTCGAAAGCTTCTTTAAATATAGAATAATTTTCAGCTTTTAAAGTCATTCCTGCGGCGTACATATGACCGCCAAATTGTTCCAAATGTTCTGAACAAGCGTCTAATGCATTGTAAACATCAAAACCTTTTACAGAACGTGCCGAAGCAGCATATTTGTCTCCACTTTTAGTAAAAACCAAAGTCGGACGATAATAGGTCTCAATCAATCTAGAAGCTACAATTCCGATAACACCTTTGTGCCAATCTTCTTGAAAAACAACTGTCGAAAAACGTTCTTCTTCATTGTTTTCTAAAATTTGCTGAAAGGCTTCTTTTGTAATTCTTTTGTCTAAATCTTTTCGGTCAGCATTGTATTGTTCAATTTCTGATGCAAATTGCTGTGCTTGATCAAAATCAAATTCGGTTAACAATTCAACGGCATGATTTCCGTGTTTGATTCTTCCAGCAGCATTAATTCTCGGTGAAATGATAAAAACAACATCGGTAATATCTAGAACTTTCTTTTTGACTTGATGCACCAAAGCTTTGATTCCTGGTCGTGGTTCGCTGTTGATTACTTTCAATCCGAAGTAAGCCAAAACACGATTTTCTCCCGTTATCGGAACAATATCGGCAGCAATTGCAGTCGCAACTAAATCGAGATATGGAATTAAATCTTCAATAGTTTCCTCTCGATTTTGACCTAAAGCTTGAATCAATTTAAAACCAACGCCACAACCGCACAATTCATCGTAAGGATAATTACAATCTTCTCTTTTTGGGTCTAAAACCGCAACTGCATCGGGAAGAAAATCTCCAGGTCTGTGGTGATCGCAGATTATAAAATCGATGTTTTTAGCTTTCGCGTAAGCAATATGATCTATTGATTTGATTCCGCAGTCTAGAGCGATAATTAAAGAAATTCCGTTATCGTCTGCGTAGTCAATTCCTTTATAAGAGATTCCGTAACCTTCGTCATAACGATCTGGAATGTAAGTTGCAATATTTGGATAATGTGATTTTAAATACGAAGAAACCAAAGAAACTGCTGTTGTTCCGTCGACATCATAATCGCCAAAAACCATTATGTTTTCTTGTTTTTCGATGGCGCGTTCGATTCGTGAAACGGCTTTGTCCATATCTTTCATTAAATACGGATCATGCAAATGTTCTAAAGAAGGACGAAAGAAATTCTTTGCATCTTCGAAGGTTTCAATTCCACGCTGAATCAAAAGTGTTGCTACAAAATCTTCTACATTTAAAGCTTGTGCCAAATGTTTGATTTTATCTTCAGAAGGTTTTGGTTTTAATGTCCAACGCATGGGTTGATTTTAGATTTTAGAATGTTGATTAACGATTTTTGATTTTCTTTAGATGATTTTAAATAGTATGATTTTTAAATCTGAAATCAAAAATCGTTAATCAAAAATCTTAAATATTATTTCGCTTCTAAAGCATTTCCTTCAAACTTAATTCCGTCCCAACCTAAGTTGATGAAATTCCTAATGTTTTGATGGTTTGTTCCGTTTGGATCTCCTAAAACTTCTTCAAAATAGAAAGCTCCAAAACAAGCTAAAGTTTCTTCTTTGTTTAAGTTTTGCAGTTTTGCGAAAGAAAATAATTTACAAGAACCAGAGTTTTCACCTGCTGCATTATGTTGTGTTCCGTTTTGAAAAGCAGTTGGTGTAAAATTGTAATTTTCTTCGATTACTGCAATCGTTTCAGGAAATGTGATTTGGGTTGGAGTTTGTTTTACTTTTTCTAAAAAGGCTTGTATGCTCATGATATGTGTTGTTTTTTCTGCTTTGCAGTTTAGGTTTTTTGCCACAGATTAAAATGATTAGAGAGATTTTTTTGTCACGAATTTTCACTAATTTAATTCGTGCTAATTAGTGAAATTCGTGGCGAAAATTATTCTTCGTCTTTAGAATATTTACTTTTCTTGGCTTCTTTTTCTATTGTTTTTCCAGCAACGACAACGACAATTTCGCCTCGTGGTGCTGTTTTTTCAAAATGTGCTAGAACTTCTTTTGCAGTTCCGCGTACATTTTCTTCGTGTAATTTTGATAATTCTCTCGAAACGGAAACTTGTCTGTCTTCTCCAAAATACTGAATAAATTCACCTAAAGTTTTAACGAGTTTATGTGGAGAAACGTATAAAATCATGGTTCGGGTTTCTTCGGCTAAAGCTAAAAAGCGAGTCTGACGTCCTTTTTTATCAGGCAGAAAACCTTCAAAAATAAATTTATCGTTTGGTAATCCACTGTTTACAAGAGCGGGAACAAAAGCCGTTGCGCCTGGAAGACATTCTACTTCAATTTTATTTTCGACACAAGCGCGAGTTAATAGAAAACCTGGATCTGAAATTGCTGGAGTTCCGGCGTCTGAAATTAAAGCGATAGTTTCGCCAGCTTTCAAACGTGCAATTAGATTTTCGGTTGTTTTGTGTTCGTTGTGCATATGATGGCTGTGCATGTGCGTGCCAATTTCAAAATGCTTCAAGAGTTTTCCGCTTGTGCGTGTATCTTCCGCCAAAATCAAATCGACTTCTTTTAAAACTCGAATGGCTCTAAAAGTCATGTCTTCAAGATTGCCAATTGGCGTTGGAACGATATATAATTTTGACATATTTAATTATGATAATTTAAACACAGATTGCACGAATTATCACGAATGATTAAAGTGCATAAAATTTCACATAAATGAATTAGTGAAAATCTGTGAAATTCATGTTTATGAGAATTTCTTCTCGATAATTCCTAGAAAACGTTCTGCATAATCGTCTTTTCCTTCCCAATTATTGTAATCTGGTTTTACCATATTTTCGATAAATTCTTGCGCTTCAGCATAAGAATCAAAAGTCAATAATTGGTTTAGCACACGGCTGTAATCTTCAGTACTGTTTCCGAAAAGATTTTTAGTGAAAGCAATTCTGTCATTCAAATCAATATGAAAACCTCTTGCTAGTTTTTCATTCAAACTAACTGATTTTGGCTGTGAAGGAGTTTCAAGAATAGCAGTTTCAACTTTTTTCTCTTCCTTTTTTTCTTCCTTAAAATCGTTTATAGAAGGAGTTTTCACAGGAATAGCTTCAAAACTATCTACTTTTACAAATTGAGCATCTGCATAATTCACTCCAAAATCTTCAAATAAAATTGTAGGTATTGGTGAAATTTCTGCTTTGGGTTCTTCTTTTTCTTCTTCTTTAATTTCTTCAGTTTCTAATTCGAAAGCAGGTTTAAAATCTGGAATTGGTTTCAAATCATTTACAGTTGTAAAAGAAAGTTCGTCAATTGAAGTTTTAGATTCTTCGATTTGTTCAATTTCTTTTTCTGCTTCTGGTTCAATAATTTCGGCAACAATTGTTTCCTCTGCTTTTTCTTCAACAGATTCAATTATCTCAGCAACAATCGGCTCAGTTTCTTCTTCGATAAGTGGTTCAGCAACTTCGGCAACAATTGGCTCTTCTGTTTCTTCTTCAATTGTTTCCGGAATTTCAGCAACGATTTCTTCTGCAACTTCTGGTTCGTAAGATTCTTCAAGTTCAATTATTGTTGATGCTGTAGGAGTTTCTATTTGAGTAACAGAAGCAATTATTTCTTCTTTATCGAAAATTGTTTCCAATTCTGAAGTAATATCATTTTGTCCAATTGTTGGTTTTGCAGCGTCGAAATTCTCTTCTACAAATTTTAATACCGCTAATTTCTCGTATAATTTCTGAGTTTCAAGATACAATTGATTGATATCGGATTTATTCTTAAGTTTTAAAATTCGATGAGCAATGCTGATTAAATCGGCTTCCAATTTTTTTTTCATAACTGTTGAAATTATAGTGAATAAGGTATTTTAGTGTATTTAACGTCTGAATGTCTCTATTCTAAAGGAAAATTCAAAAGATAATTTTTTATTTCTGTTAATAAGCTTTAGCCAATCTCCGATTTGATAAAAATTTTCTACTTTTGAAAAAATGTAAAACAACACATTTTTACGTCGATTTATTACCAGTACAAAGTAATAAAAACTATTCATTTTTAAAGGCAGAAAAATACAAAATGTTTCTCGAAAATACAGTAAATCACAAAGAACAATTTGGTTGGATTGAAGTTATTTGTGGATCAATGTTTTCGGGTAAAACCGAAGAGCTGATTCGCAGATTAAAACGCGCTCAATTTGCCAAACAAAGAGTCGAAATTTTCAAACCCGCTATTGATACTCGTTATCATGACGAAATGGTGGTATCTCACGATGCCAACGAAATTCGCTCTACACCAGTGCCAGCGGCGGCTAATATTTTAATTTTGGCGCAAGGTTGCGATGTGATTGGTATTGACGAGGCGCAATTTTTTGATGACGAAATTATTACGGTTTGTAATGATCTTGCCAATCAAGGAATTCGAGTTATTGTTGCCGGATTAGATATGGATTTTAAAGAAAATCCGTTTGGACCAATGCCTGGACTAATGGCAACTGCGGAATATGTTACAAAAGTTCATGCGGTGTGTACGCGAACTGGAAATTTAGCCAATTATAGTTTTAGAAAAACCGCTAATGATAAATTAGTAATGCTTGGTGAAACCGAAGAATACGAGCCACTTAGCCGTGCAGCGTATTTTAATGCTATGAAAAAAAATCAGGAAAAATAAAAACTAATTCTAAGCCGTAATCAATTCAAAGTATGAGAAAACAAAACATTTTATTATTAATATTGATTGGAATTGCGGTTGCTTTAGTGGTGTATTTTCAGTTTTTTCTTTCTGAAAATGCCAATGAAGTAAACACAGAAGTCGTTGAACTTGTTGCGAAATACAATAAAAATTGCCCGTTAAATATTCAAGAAGGAATTCGTTTAGACAGTGTAAGTCTTCCTGAAGAAAGATTTGTTCAGTACAATTTGACTTTATTGAATGTTGCTAAAGAAACGGCTGAGATAAATGTTATAAAAGAAGAAATTGAAAAAAGCTTGATTAGCACCGCAAAAGCAAATCCGGGACTTCAGGTTTTTAGAGATAATGATTATACTTTGATTTATAGTTATAGCGATAAAAAGAAAGAATTTTTATTTGATGTGAAGATATTGCCAGACGAATATAAATAATCTGAGAAAAAGATATTTTAAACCCGACAAGTTCCAAAACCTGTCGGGTTTTTTGTTTTAAATATATATTCATTCCGTAGGAATGTCTGGTCGGTAGAAAATTTTAATTTGGTTTGCCAGATATACGTTCTGTAGGAACGTTTGATTGTGTTTCAAAACGTATATTGGTTAAAAACAAGTGTCCCTACAGGACACTACCTAAATACCGTTAATATTTTTTTCTACCGACCAGATATTCCTACGGAATAACAAATTTTATTATTTAATGTCAAATTAATAAAAACAAAACCCGACAAATTTAAAATCTGTCGGGTTTGTTATTTTTAAATGAACTTATATTTCTTACATGGTTTTAAAAAAAAACTTAAATCTTCTTCCTCATTCTCGCTACTGGAATATCTAATTGTTCACGGTATTTTGCAATAGTTCTTCTAGCAATCGGATAACCTTTTTCTTTTAATATTTCTGCCAATTGATCGTCTGGAAGCGGTTTCTTTTTATCCTCTTCTTCAATAGTATTCTTAAGGATTTTTTTGATTTCTAAAGTCGAAACATCTTCTCCCTGATCGTTTTTCATTGCTTCAGAGAAAAACTCTTTAATCAGTTTTGTTCCGTACGGCGTTTCAACGTATTTGCTGTTTGCTACACGCGAAATTGTCGAAATGTCCAAACCAACCATATCCGCAATATCTTTTAAGATCATTGGTTTTAGTTTGGTTTCATCTCCGTCTAAGAAAAATTCTTCCTGATAATGCATAATTGCATTCATCGTTACAAAAAGTGTTTCCTGACGTTGTCTGATCGCATCGATAAACCATTTAGCGGAATCCAGTTTTTGTTTGATAAACTGAACGGCATCTTTTTGCGCAGTCGATTTATCACGAGAATCTTTATACGTCTGCATCATTTCCTGATAATCTTTAGAAACGTGCAGAGAAGGAGCATTTCTTCCGTTTAAAGTCAATTCCAATTCGCCGTCAACAATTCTGATCGCAAAATCCGGAACTACGTTTTCTGTAACTTTATTATTTCCTGTAAAAGATCCACCTGGTTTTGGGTTTAGTCTTTCAATTTCGTGAATCGCTTTTTTAAGCTGTTCGTTCGAAACGCTGTATTTCTGTAAAAGTTTATCGTAATGTTTCTTCGTAAAAGCATCAAACTGATTTTCGATAATATCAATCGCTAAATCAACATATTCAGTTGGTGTTTTATGCTTTAATTGCAATAATAAACATTCCTGTAAATCACGTGCGCCAACTCCAGAAGGTTCAAGTTCGTGAATTACCGTCATCATTTTTTCGACCATTGCTTCATCAGTATAAATTCCCTGAGTAAAAGCCATATCGTCTACAATGTCTGGAATGCTTCTGCGGATGTAACCCATATCATCAATACTTCCAACTAAGAATTCAGCGATTTCGCGCTCTTCATCATTCAAAATAAAAGTATTCAATTGATTGATCAAATCCTGATGAAAACTTATCGGAGAAGCAAAAGGAGTTTCTCGCTCTTCTTCATCACCATAATTATTAACCTGAGTTTTATAATCAGGCGTATCGTCGTCGCTTAAGTATTCGTCAATGTTAATGTCGTCTGCTTCGATTCTGTCCGATTCTGCATCGTCATAATCGTCGTAGTCTTCATTAGCGAATTCATCGGCTTCGTATTCATCTTCTTTTCCAGCTTCCAAAGCCGGATTTTCGTTCATTTCTTCTAATAAACGTTGTTCAAAAGCTTGCGTAGGCAATTGAATTAACTTCATCAGCTGAATTTGCTGTGGAGATAATTTTTGTGATAATTTTAAATTTAAAAATTGCTTAAGCATATTTTGAGTTAAGAGTTATAAGTTAAGAGTTATGAGTTTTCTGCCCATGAACTAGTAACTTATAAAAGTTATGTATTTCTATTAAATGATTATGAGTCAAGATTTAACTCTTAACTCATAACTTATAATTTATAATTTATAACTTTCCATTAAAATTCCGCACTTCCAGGAGTTCTTGGGAAAGGAATTACGTCTCTAATGTTTGTCATTCCAGTTACAAACAATACCAAACGCTCAAATCCTAAACCGAAACCTGCGTGAGTTGCAGAACCGAATCTTCTAGTGTCTAAGTACCAGTATAATTCTTCTTCATCAATTTCTAGGGCTTTCATTTTTTCAACCAAAACATCGTAACGCTCTTCTCTTTCAGAACCACCAACGATTTCTCCAATTCCAGGGAAAAGAATATCCATTGCACGAACTGTTTCTCTTCCTGGTTCTGTGTTGTCGTTCAAACGCATGTAAAACGCTTTAATATTTGCTGGGTAATCAAATAAAATTACCGGACATTTAAAGTGTTTTTCAACTAAATAACGCTCGTGTTCTGATTGTAAATCAGCACCCCATTCGTTGATGATATATTGAAATTTCTTCTTTTTATTTGGAGTTGAATCTCTTAAAATGTCAATTGCTTCCGTATAAGAAACACGTTTGAAGTTGTTTTCTAAAACGAAGTTCAATTTTTCTAGCAAAGCCATTTCGCTTCTGTCTGCCTGTGGTTTTGATTTTTCTTCTTCTAAAAGTCTTCCTTCTAAGAATTTTAAATCATCTTTACAGTTGTCTAAAGCATATTTAATTACGTACTGAATAAAATCTTCAGCCAAATCCATGTTGTCATCCAAATCATTGAAAGCAACTTCCGGCTCAATCATCCAGAATTCTGCTAAGTGACGAGAAGTGTTTGAATTCTCAGCTCTAAACGTTGGTCCAAAAGTATAAATCTGACCCAAAGCCATTGCAAAAGTTTCACCTTCTAATTGTCCAGAAACTGTCAAGTTTGTATGTTTTCCGAAGAAATCTTTTTTGAAATCAATGTTTCCTTCTTCATTTTTTGGAAGATTATCCAATGGCAAAGAAGTAACTTGAAACATTTCTCCAGCACCTTCAGCGTCAGCTCCGGTAATAATTGGCGTATTTACGTAAACAAAACCTTTGTCTTGAAAATATTTATGAACGGCATAAGACAAAACAGAACGCACACGCATAATTGCACCAAAAGCATTTGTACGTACACGCAAGTGAGCATTTTCACGTAAAAATTCTAAAGAGTGTTTTTTAGGCTGCATTGGGAATTTCTCAGCATCAGAATCTCCAAGAATCTCAAGTTTGTTAACCTGAATTTCATATTTCTGACCCGCACCTTTACTTTCAACCAAAGTTCCAATTACCGAAACCGCAGCTCCAGTTGTGATTCTTTTTAAAGTCTCTTCTGGCGTATTTTCAAAATCAACAACACATTGTATATTATTAATGGTAGAACCGTCATTAAGCGCGATGAACTGATTATTTCTAAAAGTTCTCACCCATCCTTTTGCATTCACTTCCTGTAGCGTCGTCGTACTGTTTAATAAGTCTTTAACCTTTGTGTGTCTCATTTTAATTTTAGATTTAAGTCCCGAAGCTTCGGGACTGATTTTAGTTTATAATAAAACCAGTGTTTTTATATCGAATTGCAAATATAAACGATAATAATTAATTTTTGAAGCTGTTTCCTGCTATCCGCTATATCTTTCTATTTTTAAAGAAAAAATAGAAAGGATGCCGCTTCTATCAGGGCTAGGGCGCTAGGTTTTATAAGAAGCAATTCTTTTTTATTCATTCTCATTTTTGTCATTGCGAGGAACGAAGCAACCTCACTACAATAAGTGACAAGATTTGATTCAGCAAATGAGATTGCTTCGTTCCTCGCAAGGACTTAGCTGGGAAACAAGAATTCGTGCCAATTTGTGAAATTCGTGTTTTACTTATCCAAATTCTCCAATTCCTCTTTCTTAGTTTTCTTCTTCTCAAAAGTTAAAACTAATGAAGGTAATACAACCAAATTAGCAAACATTGCAAAAGCCAAAGTACAAGAAATTAATCCTCCAAGTGCAATAGTTCCGCTAAAGCTTGATAATGTAAAAGTTGCAAAACCTAAAATCAAAACTACTGATGTATAGAAAGTACTAATTCCAGTTTCTCTTAAAGCACTGAAAACCGATTTCTTCACTTTTCCTCCACTTTGAAGCAAGTCGTGTCTGTATTTTGCCATAAACTGAATCGCATTATCAACCGAAATTCCGAAAGCAATACTGAATACCAAAATTGTAGACGGTTTCAACGGAATTCCGAAATAACCCATTAAGCCAGATGTAATACAAAGAGGTAAAATATTCGTAATAACCGATGCCATTACCATTTTAAACGAACGGAATAAATATAAAATTAGAACTGCAATCGTTAAAATGGCAAAAATCAATGACTCAATTAAATTGTCAACCAAATAAGAAGTCCCTTTTTGGAAAACCAATGCTTTTCCGGTTACAGTAACTTCATAACGATCTTTCGGGAAAATTTCGGCAATTTTAGAGTTTAATTTTTTCTCCACTTTAGCCATTTCATCCGTTCCGATGTCTTTCATGAAAGTGGTGATTCGCGCATATTGTCCAGTCGAATCCACATACGCTTTCATCAGATTTTCTTTGCTGTTTTTGGTCGCGTTTTTGGCATAACTTAAAATAAAAGTCTGCTCTTGTGAAGTTGGCAATTGATAATATTCTGGATTTCCGTTATAAAAAGCCTGTTTTGAATATTTAACCAAATTCACAATCGAAACTGGTTTTGCCAATTCTGGAATTTCAGCAATTGTATTTTGCAATTCGTCCATTTTACGAATAGTAGAAGCCTTCATAACACCTTTTTTCTTTTTGGTGTCAATCATAATTTCCAACGGCATTACACCATTAAATTCTTTTTCGTAAAATAAAATATCTTTAAAGAAAGAAGCACTTTTTGGCATTTCACCAATTAAACTTCCCGAAACCTTCATTTGAGAAACTCCAATTACACTAAAAACCAAAAGTAAACCGTAAACAATATAAACGTATTTACGTTTTGTTTTTACCAGATTTTCAACAACATCCAATAAAGTAGAAATGTACGTTTTAGTCAAATGGTATAAATGTTTTTCTTTTGGAAGAGGCATAAAACTGTAAATAATCGGCACGATGAAAAGCGTCAATAAATAAACAGAAATTACGTTTATTGAAGTCACCATTCCGAACTCGAAAAGCAAATCATTTCCAGTAATCATAAAGGTTGCAAAACCAATCGCTGTGGTTAAATTCGTCATTAAAGTCGCTACTCCAATTTTCGAAATAACACGCTGTAATGCTTTTGCCTGATTGTTGTGTAGTTTAATTTCCTGCTGGTATTTATTAATCAGGAAAATACAGTTTGTAATTCCGATTACTATAATCAGCGGCGGAATAATTGCTGTTAAAATCGTGATTTTATAACCAAATAATCCAAGCGTTCCGAATGACCAGATTACGCCCACAATTAAAATACAAATTGAAATAAAAGTCGCTCTGAACGAACGGAAAAAGAAAAAGAAAATCAGCGAAACGGTAAATAATGCCGCGCCGATAAACAATCCGATTTCGCCTTTCATATCGGCCGCATTGATCGTTCTGATGTAAGGCATTCCCGAAACTTTTAAATCAATTCCGGTTGTTTTTTCGAATTTATCGATTTTCGGAACTAAATTTTCAAGTATAAATGTCTTTCTTTCAGCGGTATTTACGAGTTTTTTATTGATGTAAATCGCAGAACGAACACTTCCACTTTCTTTGTTGAATAATAATCCTTCATAAAAAGGCAAATTATGAAACAAATCATTTTGAACACTTTTTAAATATGCAGGATCTAAAACTTTGCTTTGATCGATAAAAGGCGTTAAAACGAATTTTTCGTTAACGGTATCTTTTTCTAATTTCTTCAAATCATTCAAAGAAACAACCAAATCAACTTCTTTAGATTTTTTTAAACCCGTCATTAACTCGTTCCAAGCGGCATAATTTTTTGGTGTAAAAAAGTTTTTATCTTGAAAACCAATCACAACTAAATTTCCTTCTTCACCAAATTTATCTAAGAATTTTTGATATTCTTTATTAGCAATATGATCTTTCGGAAGCAAGTTTGCTTCAGTATAAGTCATAGAAAGGTTTTTCCACTGATAACCAAGGAAAATAGTTAATAGAGAAAGTATAATCAGAATTGTGATTCTGTTTTTAAGTATAATTCGGGCCAACTTCTCCCAAAATCCAACTTGAATTGAGTTTTTCATAAAATCTTTAAAAATGGTTGCAAATGTAGTGAAAAGTGCTCGAAATCATAAACAATCGCTTGTATTTTACTTAATGTTAACACATATAAGAAGGTTTGTTAAGTGTGATAATTTTCTTGGTTTTTGTTATAGAACCGTTAGCTTTTCTCATATTTGTACTGAATTTGAAATGTGAAAACATATCAATTCCGACCAAATCTGTAGAAAAAATAGATAAACATGCAACAAAACAATACAACAACTTTTATTTTCTTAGCAATTCTTTTATTGTTGATTGTCATAATTTGCTTTATGATTTATCAATTAATGCAGATTAAAAAAGCAAAAGACGATGCCGAAAAAAGTTTTTATGCTTTAGAATCTAAGGTAAACGATTTGCAGCTCGAAAATTTAGAATCGAAATTGAATCCGCATTTGTTTAAGAATATTCTAAATTCGATTCAATCGCATGCGTATCAAACGTATTTCGCTTTAGACAAACTGGCGAACGTTCTGGATTATATTTTATACGAAAGCAAAAAGAAATTTGTCACAGCAAAAGAAGAAATTGATTTTGCTTTGAATTTGATTGAAATCAATAAAATCAAAATCAGTCCGCTTTTTGAGTTGAAGGTAAAAACCAATATTAACGAAGAAGACAAATTGTACGATCAGCCTTTACTGGCGCCTTTAATTTCTATTGATTTAATTGAAAATGCTTTTAAACACGCCGATCTTCAAAGTGCAGATGCTTTTATTTCGGTCGTTTTTGAATTTAAAGACAATGCTTTTTTTATGACGGTTTCCAACAAAATCTCCGATAAAAAAATGCTCAAAAAAGAACGAAGCGGTTTTGGGCACGCAACGCTCGAACATCGTCTTCGAATTATTTATAAGAATAATTTCAAACTCGATAAGTTTATAGAAAACGACGTTTATATTGCTCATCTAAAAATTGATTTACTTGAATACAAAACTGAAATGCTTGCTTCTGGACGATGAACTTCCAGGATTAACGTACTTAAAAATGCTTTGTGAACAAATTCCGGAATTGGAAATTGTAAAAACATGCAACGATCCAGAGAAATTACTTTCTGATTTCTCGAATCTTGATTTTGATTTGTTGATTTCGGATATTGAAATGCCTGGAATCGATGGTCTTCATTTGGCAGAAAAACTCCAAGATAAATTAGTGATTTTTTGTACCGCGTATAAAGAATATGCGGCAGAAGCTTTTAATATAGACGCGGTAGATTACATTACAAAACCTGTAAAATTAGAACGTTTGCAAAAAGCCGTCGGAAAAGCTTTAGAGCGTTTTGAGAAATCAGATTCTTCTAAAAAATTCATTCAGTTGAATACTGATAAAGGAAAAACGTTGCTTTATTTTAATAAAATTCAATACATAAAAACAGCTATTAGCGACAGTCGAGATAAATCGGTTTTACTTGCAGACGGTAGTTTTTTGAATCTAAAAAATGTTAAATTTGATACGCTTTTGAGTGAATTGCCAGATGCAGATTTTTGTCGGGTAAACAAAAAAGAAATCGTAGCGGTAAAAGCAATCAAGTTTTTCAATCATAACGAAATTGTTTTGCATCATTTAGAAGACAACAATAAAAACACAACTTTAATTTTAAGCGAAACGTATCGTTCTGATTTTTTGAAGAAAGTGAAATTGTAAATCTTATTACAAATTTTTCCCGACTTGTTACATAGTGCGGAAATTAAGAGTGCAATTACTTCTTCACGTAAAGCTCAGTCCTGATATTTGCTGCACTAAATAAAAAGAACGAGTTATGAATAAAATTAAGAACTCTTTATTCTACATTACAATCATTGGCGGCTTTACTGCACTAATATATTGGGTAATATCTAAAGGCGCTGCGTTAGAAGTAGGACGCAACGTTGTCAAAAAACAAATAGAGAGCAATCATTGGAATGATTTTCTGCATTCAATGGTTGAAAATTTACAGCATCCTTTAGCAATTTTACTGGCACAAATTGTTACCATTATTTTGGTGGCACGTTTATTTGGATGGTTTTTTAGAAAAATCGGACAGCCATCTGTAATCGGCGAAATGATTGCTGGAATTGTTTTAGGACCTTCTTTGGTCGGAATGTATTTTCCAGAGTTTTCGGCAGCTTTATTTCCGAAAGAATCTTTAGGGAACTTACAATTTTTAAGTCAAATCGGTTTAATCCTTTTCATGTTCGTAATCGGAATGGAATTGGATTTGAAAGTTTTAAAAAATAAAGCGCACGACGCTGTAGTTATCAGTCATGCCAGTATTGTGATTCCGTTTGCTTTAGGATTAACATTGGCTTATTTCATTTATCATACTTTTGCACCAATCGGAGTAGAATTTTCTTCTTTCGGATTGTTTATGGGAATTGCGATGAGTATTACGGCATTTCCAGTTTTAGCTAGAATTGTTCAGGAACGCGGCATGCAGAAAACCAAATTAGGAACCATTGCCATAACGTGCGCGGCCGCAGACGATATTACCGCTTGGTGTATTTTGGCTGTTGTAATTGCAATCGTAAAAGCGGGTTCTTTTACAAGTGCTTTGTATGTAATTGGATTGGCGATTCTGTATGTAATTATAATGTTGAAATTGGTTCGTCCTTTCTTAAAACGAGTTGGGGATTTAAATTCGACAAGAGAAAGTTTGAATAAACCAGTCGTTGCTATTTTCTTTATCACGTTATTGATTTCTGCATATGCTGCAGAATTAATCGGAATTCATGCTTTATTCGGAGCTTTTTTAGCTGGAGCAATTATGCCCGAAAACAATAGATTTAGAAATATATTTATTGAAAAAGTAGAAGATGTTGCCATTATCGTTTTATTGCCATTGTTTTTTGTTTTTACAGGTTTGCGTACACAAATCGGATTATTGAATGATCCAGCACTTTGGCAAATTACAGGATTAATTATTGCTGTTGCCGTTGTGGGGAAATTCTTTGGAAGCGCGCTTGCAGCAAAATTTGTCGGACAAAGCTGGAAAGATAGTTTAGCAATTGGAGCTTTGATGAATACACGCGGATTAATGGAATTGGTTGTTTTAAATATCGGTTACGATCTTGGAGTTTTGTCTACAGAGATTTTCACAATGATGGTTATCATGGCTTTAGTGACCACTTTTATGACGGGAACAGCTTTAGATTTTATCGGGTTTATTTTTAAAGATAAAGTTACAGAAGTACCTCAGGAAATTGGAACTAAAAGCAAATACAAGATTCTGCTTTCGTTTGCAACTCCAGAAAGAGGAAAAAAATTACTGCAAATCGCAAATAGTTTGGTTAAAAAACAAGCCGATAATTCTATTGTAACCGCGATGCATTTGTCTTTAAGTACCGAAATACATTCGTTTGACGTAAAAGAACATGAACGCAAAATGTTAGTTCCAATTGTTGAAGAATCGGAAAGATTAAATCAGAATATGGTGAGTTTGTTTAAAGTTACAAACGACATTGATTCGGATATTATCGACACGGCAAATCAAGGAGAATACGATTTATTGTTAGTCGGTTTGGGACAATCTATTTTTGATGGAACTTTATTAGGTAAAATTCTCGGATTCACCACTCGAATTGTAAATCCTGATCGTTTGATTGATAAATTTACGGGTAAAGAAGGATTGTTTGAAAATAATCCATTTGATGAAAGAACGCGTCATATTATTACAAAAGCAAAAATGCCAGTCGGAATTTTTATTGATAAAGATCTAGAAGAAGTCAATCAGGTTTTTATGCCAGTTTTTAGCAAAGAAGATGGTTTTCTTATTGAATATGCAAAAAAGTTAATCAATAATAATGGTTCACAAATTACAGTTTTGGATGCCAGTGGCGAAGTAAAAAACACGCGCGATATTCAGGAAACTATTCGTTCGATTGAGCAGATTGCTCCAAATCATATTATGATTATGAATGATAGAACGATCAAAAAAGAATTTTTAGAAAATCAGGATTTGATGATTATTAGTTTAGACAGTTGGAAGAAACTAATCGAATCGCAAAGTATTTGGTTAAATAATACGCCTTCTGTTTTGATTTTGAAGCCATAAAGTTTTAGAATTTTCAATATAAAAAATCCCAAACTTCAAAAGTTGTTGAAGTTTGGGATTTTTTTTTGATTCATCTTGCGAGAACTTTTTCAAAGTTTTAAACTTTAAAAAAGATTTTAAAGGATATAAAAGCCACAAAGTAACCACAATATTTGTCATCCTGACGAAGGAAGGATCGACTAGTAATTCCGTAAAGTAAGTTGTAAATCTTTGTCGAGTTTCTAGTGCGATCCTTCCTTCGTCAGGATGACAAACGCTATGTAAAATTGGAATTTAAATCATAATCCCAAATCTAAAACATAAGAAATTTTAACCGCAATATTATCTTCAAATTTCAACAACTGATTTGGTCCGTAACGATAAAAACCTCCAATTCCGATACCTTTAAAAATTTTGTTCAATTCAATTCCCGATTCAAAATACCCTTTGTCTAAAGTTTTGTAATCTGGACCAACATGCTGTTCTGGATTTTCCATATGTCCCCACGCCATTCTCGTTACTAAAACCAAAGAAGGACGTACTTTTTTCATGATTTTAATTCTGTCAAAACCATGTTTAATTTGGAAAAACACATATTGACTCGAGAAAAATTCATTAAAAAACATCGTTTCAAAACTGTTTCTTCCTGCAAAAGTAATACGCTGAATAACGGTTTCTTTTGTTAAGTTATTCGGCATAGTGTTATACAAATGTGTAATCGGCACATCGCCAGTTGCATAACCGCCTTGCAATAGTAAGCTAGTTTTTTGACCGTTTAGATATTTTTTCTCGTATTCGGTTTTAAAGTCAATTTTACTAAACTTAAAATCATTGTCTAAAACATTTGGCAAAGATTGCGTAAACTGAAAAGTAAACCTCGGAAATCTTTTATCAGATTCTGTTCTTCCTGTCGGAGTCTGCATAAAATCGCTAAAAGGCGCCCAAACAATCGAGGCCATTGCAGTTGTCATCACATAATCAGAATACAATTTTCCGTTATAATTAAAAAGATAATCAAATTTTGGTTCAATATAGGTTCTTGCAAATTCAAAAATAGCTTCCGTTTTCGGAATAATTTTCGTCTGCACATTTGCTTTCCAACCGGTGTAATGATAGAAAGTACTAATGTTAATCGGTCGCGGATCGTAGATTTTGAAAACACGCTTGTCAACCGCAAAAACGGTACTCGCAATTTCTCGAACATCATCTGTATAATATCCGTTTAACCACGTATTGGTATATTTATCCAATAAAACTCCAGAACCTGCGCTGTATTTAAAAACACCATCTTTTGTTCCGTAAGCGCCGTAACCTTCAATTCTAAAACTTTTAGAAAAGCGATCGTTCGTAATTCCTCCCAATCCAAGTCGAAATCCTTCGTAATTATTATAACTAATGATTTTCTTTAAATCTAAATCAACAGGTCCAATCGGATAAAAACCATTAATGATTTTTCGTCCAATTCCTAAACGTTTTTCAATTCTATTGCTTACAGAAAGACTATCTAGCAGTAAATAGGTTTTTTGGCTTTTTAAATCCAAATTTTCCTTTCGGTAAGCTTCCCAAAAGTTTTCAGGTTTTTTGGCCGCATCGTCTTTAATTTCGATATAAAGCGATGGGTTTTTTATCGGATTGTTCGTGTTGACGCGAATGTCGAAACTATTACTTTCTGAAATTAAATACGTAAAATCGGAAGCAACTTTTTTTCTAGGTTCAAAATTCTCTTCTACGTCTCCGTCAAATTGAATAGTTCCGCCCAAAATTCTAATATCATCGTCGTTTTTTCCTTTTACAATTTTGAAAGTCGTGTTGCTTTGAAACCAGATTTTTTCTTTCGGAATATATTCAAATTCATGAATGCCGCTAATATCCAAAACGCCTTTAATTCGCATTACAGCTTTCGCAACAGCAAAATTTTCTTTATCAATATATAAAACGCCTTCTAGACCAGATGATTTTTTCTTTGATTTGTTTTTGAAATAAATCATATACGTATCGCGTCCGCGAATGCTTACCGTATCTAATAATTTGTAATTATAGCTAGATGGGGCAGAAGCCGAAATCGGATTTTCATATTTCGTTTCAAACAATTCATATTTCGGATCGTAAATAGAAATAGATTGAAGATTGAACGCCAGAACTTCATAAATGGGTTGTTTAAAACCCGCTATTTTTGTTCCTAAAACAGTTTCTTTTAATTTATTATTTCCGAATTGATATTGCGAAACTTTCTCTGTTTGAAACAAATGTTGCTTGCTTACAATTTCTTTGAATTTATAATCAGAAGAATCAATGTTGATGATTTTTTTGTCCAGATTTTTATAAGCAGTTGTAGTATCTATTCTGCCATCAATCGAATCAGGATTTGCTGTTACAATAAGTTTATTGTATGTTTTATACTCGAAATTGTTGAGTTTCTTCTGCGGATCATTTAGCGATTTATTCGCAATAACTTTTCGAATAATCGTTAAAGCAGGATTTTCATTCGAAACAACAACTTCATTTAGATTGTCAGTTTGCTGTACAAGAGAAACCGCATAAAAAGTTTTGCTGTTTAACAATGCAATAGTTTTGGTTTGAAAACCAATATAAGATACCGTAAGCGTATTTGCCGATGAACTGATTTTGAAAATGAACTTTCCATCAACATCTGTAATAGTGTTGTTATTTTCAGAAGTCGTAATCGTGGCAAACGGAAGAGGTCTGTTGTTTGAATCGGTTATGATTCCGTTTATTTGAATTTGCGCTTGAAGTGTAAGCGTAAAAAACAAAGTCAAAAAACAAAATAGCTTCATACAGAATGATATAGTTTCAAAAACGAAAAGAATTTAATTTTCGTATGCAAAAATAGGAATAAAAAAATCCGTCTGGTACAATAACCAAACGGATTTTTTATTTTATCACAAAACTTACTTAAACTTTCATGATTTCGGCTTCTTTCAAAACCAATAATTCATCAATTTTTTTAATGAAAGCATTTGTTAAGTTCTGAACTTCTTCTTCTGCAGATTTACAAACATCTTCGGAAGTTCCTTCTTTTTCTAATTTTTTAATATCAGTATTAGCATCTTTACGAGAGTTACGAATACCAATTTTAGCATCTTCAGCCTCAGATTTTGCTTGTTTAGCCAAATCGCGACGACGCTCTTCTGTCAATGGCGGTACACTGATAATTACCATGTCACCATTATTCATCGGATTAAAACCAATGTTTGCGATCATAATTGCTTTTTCAATTGCTTGCAGCATGTTTCTTTCGAAAGGTTGTAAAGTAATTGTTCTAGCATCTGGAACACTAATTTTAGATACCTGAGAAAGTGGAGTTGCAGATCCGTAATAATCTACAAATACACCTCCAAGCATAGCTGGAGAGGCTTTTCCTGCACGAATATTAAGAAATTCTTTCTCTAAGTGTGCAATAGTACCGTTCATTGATTCTTCAGTACTTTCTAAAATAAAGTCTATTTCTTCAGTCATTTTGTTTAGATTTTTTGTCCCGAAGCTTCGGGATAGAAGATTAGATTTTTAGACTTAAAAATGGACTCTTCTAATTTACTAGCTAATATTATTTTCTTTTTTGATTCTTAATGGCTGTTAAAACTTAGAAATTCTATTTAATCTAAAATTCTAACAATCTAAGCAGTCTAGATATGTACTACAGTTCCGATATTTTCGCCGTCACAAATTTTCAAAAGGTTTCCGATTTTATTCATATCAAAAACAACGATTGGTAATTTGTTTTCTTGGCTTAAAGTAAAAGCAGTTGTATCCATCACATTTAATCCTTTTTTCAAAACGTCATCAAAAGTAATAAGGTCGAATTTTACTGCCGAAGCGTTTTTCTCTGGATCAGAATCGTAAACACCATCAACGCGAGTTCCTTTAAGAATCACGTCAGCATTAATTTCGATTCCTCTTAAAACTGCTGCCGTGTCAGTTGTAAAATACGGATTTCCAGTTCCAGCACCAAAAATTACAATTCTACCTTTTTCAAGGTGACGATCTGCTCTTCTTTTAATGTAAGGTTCTGCAATAGATTCCATTTTTAAAGCTGTTTGAAGACGTGTTTTCATTCCTTTGTCTTCAAGAGCTCCTTGTAACGCCATTCCGTTAATAACGGTTGCAAGCATTCCCATGTAATCTCCTTGCACTCTGTCCATACCAGCACTTGCACCAGCAACGCCTCTAAATATATTTCCTCCTCCAATAACAATGGCAATTTCTACTCCTTTGTCGTGAATCTGCTTGATTTCATCTGCATATTCTGCTAATCTTTTCGGGTCTATACCATACTGTAAATCACCCATCAGCGCTTCGCCGCTAAGTTTTAGAAGAATTCTTTTATATTTCATGTGTGTGTCGCGTTAATTTGTGCAAATATAGACATATTCTGATTTTTAGAAATAATGTTTGCAAAAAATTAATTGCAGTTGTGAATTTAGGTGAATAAACACTTCAAATGTTATTTTATTTTGAATGTGACAATTGTCATTTCTGCGTCTTTCTAAATTTTGTATTTTTATTGTATCCTAAAAATCAAACTAATATGAAAAGCATCGTAGCCAAAGCATTATTCAATAGTCATTCTTACATTGAATACAGAAAGATTGTAACCGATTTATTATCTGAAGGAAAATCTACAGGAAATAAACAATCGGAAAGTTTGACCAATTATTCTAAATTGAATGAAGCGCGAATGAACCGTTTGGAAAAAACAATTTCTATTTCTGATGATGTTGCGCATAAACTTCAAAACTTAGACAATCATTACATTTGGTTGGTGCTGTCGGAAGGTTGGTGCGGCGATGCGGCTCAAATTCTTCCAATTTTAAATAAAATGGCTTTGGCTTCAAATAAAAAAGTAGAACTTAAAATAGCTTTTCGAGATGAAAATGATGATTTGATGAATCAATATTTGACAAATGGCGGAAGAGCAATTCCGAAAGTAATTGTGATTTGTAAAGAAGCAGGAATTGTTCGCACAGATTGGGGACCAAGACCAAAAGGAGCAGCCGAATTAATGGCTATTCACAAAAGAGATGTTGGGCCACTTAATGAAAAAATAAAAACCGATTTGCAATTGTGGTATTTGGCCGACAAAGGAATTTCTGTTCAGGAAGAATTGCTTGAAATCATGGAAAATATTAAGTATAATCGACTTTAATTTTTTATAATATGTTGATAAACAAACAACTTAGTTAATAAAATTATCTTAAAGTGTTTTTATTTTACATCTAATTTTGTAACTTAGTATTGCTAACCCACTTCTATTATAACTTTCTGATTTACTCTTTTTATTGGTGTTTATTTAATGTTTAACAATTAAAAAATCACTATTATGAAAAAGTTATTCGAAAGGTTTTATGATTTCTTCTCTCAATTTTTATTTGGAGGAAAAAATGTGCCTCACTATTAACTCAGGGAAATAAGTATGAAATAATTTTACTTATCGACTTTAGGAAACACGGCACATTACTCCATAAAAAAGTAATGTGCTTTTTTATTTTTTAGAAAGAAAATTAGTCTTCTTGAGAATTGAAGCTAAAGAAATCTGTTAACGTTACTCCAAAGGAAATACTTCCGATACTTTTTTGATCGTGAAGGCGAAAAGCATAATCGCTGATTTCTGCAAAAAGGATAAAATCATCATTACCAATTCCGAGTTTTGTCTTTTTATATTCTCCGTTTAAATTTCCGCGGCCTAAGGCAAAACCTTTTCCATATCCGGCTTGAAGCATAATTCTGGTTTCTGGACCGACTTTTGGACTTAATCCGAAATTTAGATAAACTGGAACTGCAACAAGTTTGTCATCCCATTTATAGTCGATTCCGCTATGAATACCGAAAGTAAGCCATTTTCTATAATGAACTCCATAACCGATTTTTGATCCTAAACCATTCGGAACTAAAAAGGCATTTGAAGAAGTTGTTTCAGGATAATAATAAGAATCATCTCTATCTTGATTTCCTGTTATAGAAACTGCGATATCAAATTGTGTGTATGTGAATTTTGTTACTTGACCGTGAACAAATGAATTAAAGAATGAAATAAATGCAATAGTCAGTAAAATTCTTTTCATACAAGATTTATTTTTTTAGGAGTTCTTCTTCAAACAAAGTAATATCAATTGCATTTTTAACATCGTAATCGCCAATTTTCGTTCGGCGTAAAACAGTTAAATGCGAGCCAGAATTCATCGCTTTTCCAAAATCATAAGCAAGTGAGCGAATGTAAGTTCCTTTAGAACAAACTACTCTGAAATCGATTTCTGGCAATGCAATTCGAGTTATTTCAAATTCGTGAATAGTCGTTTTTCTGCTTGCAATTTCTACAGTTTCTCCCGCGCGCGCATGTTCATACAAACGAACGCCATCTTTTTTAATTGCAGAGAAAATTGGCGGTTTTTGGTCAATTTCGCCTAAAAATTGTTTTACTGTTTCATGAATCAAAGCTTCATCAATATGTTCGGTTAGAAATGTCTGATCGATTTCAGTTTCCAAATCATAAGATGGAGTAGTGGCTCCGATATAAAAAGTTCCAGTATATTCTTTTGCCTGACCTTGAAGTTCGGAAATTCTTTTGGTAAATTTTCCAGTACAAATCAATAAAAGTCCAGTCGCTAAAGGATCTAAAGTTCCTGCGTGACCAATTTTGAACTTTTTTGGAAGTCCAACTTTATTAATTAAAAGGTATTTTAATTTATTGACAGCTTGAAACGAACTCCATTTTAATGGTTTGTCAATCAATAAAACTTGTCCGTCTAAATATTCTTCAGGTGTCATTATATAATGGTAAGCGGATGAATGAAAAAGTGAATCAATAATAAAATGATTCCTGCAAGAATTCGGTAATAACCAAAAACTTTAAAACCGTTTTTAGTTAAAAATCCGATGAAAGTTTTAATGGCTAAAAGTGCAACAATGAAAGCTACAATGTTTCCAATAACAAGCATGTTGATTTGATCATGAGATAATTCAAAACCATCTTTATAATAATCGTAACATTTTTTTGCTGTTGCTCCTAGCATAGTTGGAACTGCTAAGAAAAATGAAAATTCTGCGGCTGTAGTTCTCGATAATTTTTGAGACATTCCGCCAACAATACTTGCACCACTTCGTGAAACTCCAGGAATCATAGCAAGACATTGAAAAAGTCCAATTTTAAAAGCTTGTAAATAACTGATTTCTTGAGAAGTTTCGGCACTATTTGGTTTGTTGAACCATTCGTCAACTTTCAATAAAATGATTCCTCCAATTAAAAGTGAAACTGCAACTGTAACGGGATTTTCTAATAATCCGTCGATAAAATCACTTAATAATAATCCTAAAACTACGGCAGGAATAAAAGCGACTAAAAGTTTAAAGTAAAAATCAAAAGTTTGAAAAAAACGTTTGAAGTATAAAATTACAACCGAAAGTATTGCGCCAAGCTGAATTACGATAGTAAAAAGTTTAGTGAAATCGTCGTGCGCGATTCCGAAAAAAGAAGAGGCAATAATCATGTGTCCAGTTGAAGAAACAGGTAAAAATTCTGTAATTCCTTCAATAATGGCAAGAACAATAGCTTGTAATGTGTTCATTTAATTTAGATTGTTAGATTTTTAGATTGTTAGACTTCTTAGAGTTTTCAGAAAAGTTTATTCTAAAAATCTAAGAAGTCTAAGAAGTCTAATAAAGTCTATTTAGATTTTTTGAAAATAGAATAAATCGTGATTCCAAAACCGATTAAAACAGTCGTTGGAGCTAAACGAATACGTCTAAAACTGAAAATATCTTCGTTGAAAACGTTCGGATCTTTACTTCCTCCGCCAGACATTAAAATAAATCCTAATGCGATAACACCAATTCCAATCAATAAAATTTTGTAATTGATTCCGTCAAAAAGAAATTCCTGTTTTGGCTGTTGTTCTATGTTATTGTTGTTGTTTTTCATTTTTATCTATTTGTCAGCCTGAGCGTCCCGAGACTTCGGGAGAAGGCATTTTTTAAATCTAAAATCTAAAATCTACAATCTGAAATCTAAAATATTAATAAAGATCGTCAGTTCTTAAATTCAAGAAACGTTGTGTTGCGAAATGTGTACTTACCCAAGTGATTAAAACTCCCAATCCGAAAACGGCCAATAAAACCAATCCGATTAAAGCTTTATCTTCTAAAATTCCTAAACCAGGGAAATTGCTTTCTACATAAAGTAAAAGAGCAATTAAAGCGATAATTGCCAGTCCAGCGCCCAACATTCCTAATTTTACACTTCTAGTTACAAATGGTTTACGAATAAAGGCTTTTGTTGCTCCAACCATTTGCATTGTTTTAATAATGAAACGATTAGAATGTATTGATAAACGTAATGAGCTATTGATTAATAAAACAGCAATTACAGTCAAGAAACCGCTGATAATCAAAATCCACATACTTACTTTTCTGATGTTGTCGTTTACCAGATTTACCAATTGTTTGTCGTAAACAATATCAGAAATCATAGCATTTTTGCGGAAACGGTTTTCGATTTTTACAATGCTATCTCTTTCAACATAATCTGCTTTTAAGTGAATATCGTAAGAATTCAATAACGGATTTTCTCCTAAAAAGGTTAAAAAATCTTCTCCGATAATGTCTGTATGTTCTTTAGCAGCTTTTTCTTTAGATACATACACATAAGAAAGTGCAAATGGCGCTCTTTTTAATTCTGTATTAAAGGCTTTAACAACGCTGTCATTCGCTTCATTTTTGAAGAAAACGGTCATTGCGATTTTTTCTTTAAAATCGTCTGCCAGTTTTTTAGAATTAATGATGAATAATCCTAGTACTCCCAAAAGGAATAAAACCAAGAATACACTTAATACTACCGAAAAATAAGAGGAAATTAACCTGCGCTTTTGAAATTTATCAAAGTTAGAACTCATAGTCTGCTTAAATTATGTGGTAAAAATAATAAAGAATTTCTTTATTTAAAGTTATTAACGAACTTTTATACTATAAATGTACAATTAGATGAAAAATAAAAAGTTGATTTAACCGCAAAGTACGCAAAGATTTTTTAATGCTTTATGTTATTAACGCAAAGTTCGCAAAGCTTAGTTTGAATGAAGCTTTGCGAATTTTTAACGCAAAGCACGCTAAGTTTCTTTCTGCAGAGTTTAGGCAAGATCTAAATATTAAGTTCGCAAAGCTGAGTGTAGATAAAGCTTTGCAGAATTTCAAAGCCTTGCTTGGATTTAAATAATAAAAACTTTGCGTTTCTTTGCGTAAATCTTGGTGAACTTTGCGGTTAAATTTTTTGCGGTTAAATTTTAATATTAAAACTTCAGATTTTGAGTTTCTTTCTGAGCAAATTCTTTAATACGATTTTCAACTTCATAAAAAACAGCAATTGCTTTTTCGCCAGCTTCAGTCAATCGTGCTCCGCCGCCGCCTTTTCCGCCAAGAAGTTTTTCAACCAAAGGAGATGCTGCACGCTGATTCATTTCTTCAACCAATTGCCAAGCTTGTCGATATGCCATTTTCATTTCTTTTGCCGCGTTGGTAATCGATCCGGTTTTACGGATATTTTCAAGAAGCCAGATTTTTCCAATTCCTAAAAATGCACCTTCGGTTTCTTCAATCCAAACACGAACTTCAACCTTATATTTCTTATTTTCTGCCATCGATCTTCAATGTAAATAAGTATTTTTTAGTTACAATAATACGTGTTTTTACTTAATTCTAAATAAGTAAAATGTAAATTTATTTGTTTGTCAGCGAAATAGCTTTGGAACAAGAAACAATAAATGTAAATTTGCGCGATAATTCATTAAAGTGAGAAAACCTTTGGGCCTTTGTCACTTTGCAACTTTGAACCTTTAAGATGAAATACAATCCAAACGAAATTGACGCCAAATGGCAAAAATATTGGGCAGAAAATCAAACTTTTGCAGCAAAAAATAACTCTGAAAAACCGAAACATTATGTACTCGATATGTTTCCTTATCCTTCGGGAGCAGGATTACACGTTGGGCATCCGCTAGGTTACATTGCTTCAGATGTGTATTCTCGTTTCAAAAGACATCAAGGTTTCAATGTTTTGCACCCAATGGGTTATGATAGTTTCGGATTGCCAGCAGAACAATACGCAATTCAGACCGGGCAGCGTCCAGAAGATACAACACGCGTAAATATTGATGGTGGAGTAGACAAAGAAGGGAAACAAATTGCGGGTTACAGAAAACAATTAGATAAAATCGGATTCTCATTTGATTGGGCGCGTGAAGTGCGTACATCAAATCCTGATTATTACAAACATACACAATGGATTTTTATTCAATTGTTTAATTCTTGGTATTGCAAAAAACAAGGGAAAGCTTTTGATATTAAAGATCTTGTAGTTGTTTTTGAAGAAAGTGGAAATGCATTGGTTGAAGCTGTTTGCGACGACAACGTGGCAATTTTTACTGCTGAAGAATGGAAATCATATTCTGAAGATCAAAAAGAAAAAATCTTGTTACAATACAGAATGACGTATTTGGCAGAAACAGAAGTAAACTGGTGTCCAGGCTTAGGAACTGTTTTGGCAAATGACGAAATTGTAAACGGAGTTTCGGAACGTGGAGGCTTTCCTGTTATAAGAAAAAAAATGACACAATGGAGTATGCGAATTTCTGCTTATGCCGAACGCTTGCTTCAAGGTTTAAATGATATTGATTGGAGTGAATCTATAAAAGAATCTCAAAGAAACTGGATCGGGAAATCGGTTGGAGCTTTGGTAACTTTTAATGTGAAAAATCATGATGAAGTAATCGAAGTTTTTACTACAAGACCTGATACAATTTTCGGAGTTACTTTTATGACTTTGGCACCAGAACACGATTTGGTTGCTAAAATTACAACTCCAGAACAAAAGGAAGCAGTTGAAGCTTATATCGAAAAAACATCAAAACGTTCTGAGCGTGAGCGTATGGCTGATGTAAAAACCATTTCGGGTGTATTTACAGGAGCTTATGCTGAACATCCATTTACAAAAGAGTCAATTCCGGTTTGGATTGGTGATTATGTTTTGGCTGGTTACGGAACAGGCGCTGTAATGGCGGTTCCTTGCGGAGACGAAAGAGATTACGCTTTTGCTAATTTCTTTAAAGGTCAAAACGGAATGCAGGAAATTAAAAATATCTTCGCAAATGTTGATATTTCTGAAGCTGCTTACGGATCAAAAGACAATGTTGAAATTGCAGCTTCTGATTTCTTAAACGGATTAAATTATAAAGACGCGACAGCAAAAGCGATTTATAAATTAGAAGAAATCGGTCAAGGAAAAGGTAAAACAAATTACCGTTTGCGTGATGCTGTTTTTTCTCGTCAGCGTTATTGGGGTGAACCATTTCCGGTTTATTATGTAAACGGATTGCCTAAAATGATTGATGCACAACATTTGCCAATTATTTTACCAGAAGTAGAAAAATATTTACCAACAGAAGACGGTTTACCTCCTTTAGGAAATGCAGCTGTTTGGGCTTGGGATACAAAACAAAATAAAGTTGTCGATACAGATTTAGTTGACAATGTTTCGATTTTTCCTTTAGAATTGAACACAATGCCAGGTTGGGCGGGAAGTTCATGGTATTGGATGCGTTATATGGATGCACACAATGAAAATGAATTTGCAAGCAAAGAAGCTTTGGCTTACTGGGAAAGTGTTGATTTATATATTGGAGGAAGCGAACACGCAACAGGACACTTGTTATATTCTCGTTTCTGGAACAAATTCTTAAAAGACAAAGGTTTTGCCCCAACTGAAGAACCATTCAAAAAGCTGATTAATCAGGGAATGATTTTGGGGACAACGGCTTATGTTTATAGATTAGAAGGAACAAATACTTTTGTATCTAAAAATAAAATTGAAGGTCAAAATGTACAGCCAATTCGTGTTGATGTTAATTTCGTTAATTCTTCGGATGAATTGAATATCGAAAAGTTCAAAGCTTGGAGAGAAGATTTCAATACAGCAGAATTTATTTTTGATGAAAACGGAAAATACATTGTAGGCCGTGAAGTCGAAAAAATGTCGAAATCATACTATAATGTGGTGACGCCAGATGATATTTGTGCTGAATACGGAGCTGATACTTTACGTTTATACGAAATGTTCTTAGGTCCGTTAGAGCAGGCAAAACCTTGGAATACTGCTGGAATTTCGGGAGTTTTTGGTTTCTTGAAAAAATTATGGAGATTGTATTTTGATGACAACGGTTTAATCGTAAACAACGACGAACCAACAAAAGACAACTTAAAATCATTACATAAAACCATCAAAAAAGTTGCTGATGATATCGAGAATTTCTCTTTCAATACTTCGGTTTCTCAGTTTATGATTTGTGTAAACGAATTGTCTTCTCAAAACTGTCATTCAAGAGCGATTTTAGAGCCGTTAGCAATTTTGGTTTCGCCTTATGCGCCTCATATTGCAGAAGAATTATGGTCGCAATTAGGACATACAACTTCAATTTCAGAAGTGGCGTTCCCAATTTTCGAAGAGAAACATTTAGTTGAAACAAATAAAGAATATCCAGTTTCTTTCAACGGAAAAATGCGTTTCACAATCGAATTGCCTTTAGATTTAACAAAAGAACAAATCGAAGAAATCGTAATGAAAGACGAAAGAACACAAAAACAATTAGACGGAAGAACTCCAAATAAAGTGATTATTGTTCCTGGAAAAATCATCAACCTTGTAGGTTAATAATTTTAAAATTTCAATATATAAAATTCCAAATTCCAATTTCACGATTGGGGTTTGGGATTTTTTTTTACGCCTAGTTTTGTCAGTCTGAGCGAAGTCGAAGACCACGCACGTAACTCTACAAAGATTGGCGATTTTATTTGCGGAGCTTCTTGCGTGGTCTTAGACTTCGCTCAGACTGACAATGAGTATCGTTTGTCCTTGCGAGGAACGAAGCAATCTCATTTGCTGAATCAAGTTTTGCGTCTAACTTTTAGTGTGGTTACTTCGTTCCTCGCAATGACAAGATTGCGGGAAAAAATTTGCGACTTAGCGAGTAAAAAAACCTAGCGTCCTTTGCGTAAACCTTCGCGCACTTTGCGGTTAAAAACCCTCACCAACATTGGGATTTAAAATTTTTTCATTAAAAAAATAAATTAAGTTGTAACATTTTAATAGTTCTCGTATCCAAAGGACGGATCCGATTTAATTAACAACTTAAAACTATTAAAAATGAAAAAGTATATCATCTTAATTATCGCATTCTTATTCTCAGCATTATGTTTAAATGTTTTTGCACAAACAAAATCATATCCTTTTGAAGTTCTTAAAACTGGAAAAGGAAAACAATCTATAATTTTTATTCCCGGATTTGCTTCTTCTGGAGAAGTTTGGAACGAAACCAAAACGGCTTTCGAAAAAGATTTCACTTGTTACACACTTACAATGGCAGGATTTTCCGGAGTAAAACCCCAGCCAAATCCTTCATTCGAAAATTGGAAAAACGGAATCGCCAGTTATATCAAAGACAATAAAATAGAAAAACCAATCTTAATTGGTCACAGTATGGGCGGCGGATTGGCGCTTGCCATTGCTGCAGATTATCCAGAATTAATTGGAAAAATTGTGGTTGTCGATGCGCTTCCGTGTTTGGCGGCTTTGAGTGATGCTTCTTTTAAATCAAAAGAAAATAATGACTGCTCGCCAATGGTTTCGCAAATGATGGCAATGAATGAAACTCAGTTTTACGAAATGCAGAAACAAACTATGCCAAGACTTTTAGAAAATAAATCTAAACTGGAAATGGTTGTGGATTGGAGCGTAAAATCTGACCGAACTACTTTTGGGCAAATGTATTGCGATTTTTTTAATACCGATTTGAGAAGCAGAATTGCACAGATAAAATGTCCGTCTTTAATTTTATTAGAATCTTATTTTATAAATTTAAAACCAACAATCGAAGAACAATATAAAAATTTGAAAACAGCCGATTTTAAATACGCGAACAAAGGTTTGCATTTTATAATGTACGATGACACAGCTTGGTATTTAGAGCAGTTAAACAATTTTATAAAAGCATAAAATGGAATTCGAAGAAATATATAAAATCTATTGGGATCGAATTTTCAGGCTCTGCATGGGTTTTGTTAACGATTATGATGCCGCGCAAGATTTAGCTCAGGAAACTTTTATTATCGTCTGGCAAAAATTGGAAAGCTTTAGAAACGAATCTTCAATTGGAACTTGGATTTTCAGAATTGCTTCAAATAATTGTTTAAGGCAAATTGAAAAAGAAAAGCGTTTCCCGAAATCTGAACTTCCGATTCATCTTTCAGAAGAAAAACAAATTTCAATCGAACCACAAATTCAGTTTTTATATAAATGTATTGCTGAATTGCCAGAAACTGAACGTATCATTATTTCGCTAGAATTAGAAGATGTAAAGCAAGCAGAAATCGCCAAAATTGTCGGACTTTCTGAAGCAAATGTTAGAGTGAAAATTCACAGAATAAAAGAAAAACTGACTCAAAAATTTAAAGAAAATGGACAACGATAACAATATAGATTTTAAAGATTTATGGAAAAAACAATCCGTAAGTCAGCCCGATATAAAAGATTTGCAAGAGAGAGTAAGCAAATTTAAAAAAATAGCTTTGCGAAGTTTATGGATCACCAATATTTTGCTTTTTGCAACGAGTACATTCATCATTTTTATTTGGATTTACTATCAGCCGCAATTCATTTCAACCAAAATCGGAATCGTCTTAACAATCCTGGCTATGGCTGTTTATGTATTCGTTTATAATAAATTAATGAAAGATTATAAAAATATTGATTCCACACAAACGAATCAGGAATATTTGCAGAAACTCATTTCAATAAAAAAGAAACAGCAATTTTTGCAAACCAAAATGATGACTTTTTATTTTGTATTGCTTACAATCGGAATTTGTTTGTACATGTATGAATATGCAAGCAGAATGAGCATTTTAGGCGCAAGTTTAGCTTACGGAATCACTTTGCTTTGGATGTTGTTTAATTGGTTTTTTCTACGTCCGAAACAAGTTAAAAAACAGCAAGAAAAAATAAACAGTCTAATTGAAAAGTTTAAAGAAGTCAACAATCAGTTAGAATTATAAATAAAGAAGCTTCGTAAAAATTACGAAGCTTTCTTTTACCAAAAACAAAAAAATTAAATCCTAATCTTTAATTATAGAGGGAAAACGTATGGAGTAAGAGATAATACAATTATTCCTTCGCTATTTGCTGTAACAGTTAGCTCATTTTCTAATTTTCCTCCAACATAAATTTTTCCAGTTAACGTTTGTCCAGCGCTTCCGCCATATCCACTAGCGCTTAAAGTCGCTCCTAGAGATTTCGCTTCTGCTGTAAATTCCTTAGTCCAAGGAAGTTTAGTAAGATCTTCATTTACTGCGTTACCGCCTTTTTCAAAAAAAGTAACAGAAGTTTTTCCAGTGTAATTTCCAGTGATTTCATATTTCACATCTCTTGATGCATTTCCAGAACCGTTATCATCGTTATCGCTGCTGCAAGACGCAAATGTAAATACAAGAGTCAGCATCAGCATAATTTGTTTCAAATGTGTTTTCATGTGTAATTTCTTTAATATTTATATTTTAAAATAAGATGAAAACAAAGTTAGAAGCTAATAATGCGGGTAACAATACCTGATAAAGTGTATTTTTTTTTACCTGATATCAGGTAAAAGCGCATGTTTTTGTTTCGAAAGTCATTAAGCTTTAATAACTTTGAGTAAATGCCCCAACATTCATGAATAAAATCTACGCCTTACTATTATTTTTGTTTTTTTCTGCGAATTCAAATTCTCAAGTAATTCTTTCATTAGATGATGATACTGTGTACATTGACAGCATTGTTAAAATCACAAAAAACACAAAATCCGACAGCGTTAAATGTTTGAATAGTTTCAGGTTATCTAAACTATTTTTGATGGCGCAGAATGCAAAAAGTTCTAAAGAATATCTCGAACAAGCCAATCAATTAAAAGTGAAATTCCCTTTTTTAAAAGATGCGTCTATTTTTTATAATGCTTCTAGTTTTCTTGAAAAAGGTGATGTAGAAGGTTTTGAAAAAACATTATTAGAAGCCAATACAAAACTCAAAAAATATCGTAATAAAGAAGCCTATAAACTTCGTGCCGTTATACTTCAGAATTATGGAATTATGCAGCAGCGAAAGAATAACGAAAATGCTTATATGAAATTGCTGGTAAATGAAGCGATTCCTATTGCGAAAAAAAGTGGTGATTATGAGTTAATCAGTGCGCTAAATAAAGCGGTTGCAATTATTTTTATGAATAATGATGAACGCGAAAAAGCCTCAGAATATCTAGATCAGGCGCAAAAATATATTGAAAATACAGCGAAAAAATCTCCAACATTAGCAGAGTCTAAGATGGAAACGTATATTATAAATGCAGAAAATTTAGTTGAACTAAAGCATTTTTATGACGCAAAAGAAATTCTAGAGAAAGCGTATTCGACTTTGGAGAAATATCCGGAATCGAATTTAAATGATTCTTATTTTTATTCGGAAGGACTTTATTACGCCAAACAAAATAAACATAGTGAAGCTTTGGTGAGCTATGGAAAAGGAATTAAATCGGCAGAAAATCATCAAAATACGATTGCAGTAAATAGATTGAAATTTGCTGAATATGAAGTGCTTTTTAAACTTAAAAATTACGATAAAGCCAAAAGTAATTTAGAATATCTAATCGAAAAAACACCTTTTATTGTAGATAAAAAAAACTATTATAAAGAATTGTCTAAGCTTTACAATGCAACAAAAGAATTTCCAAAAGCATATTATTATTCGAATAAATACAATGTTATAAATGATAGCTTGAATGATGCAAAACTGAAAAGCGAAATTGTTGAACTAGAAGCAAAATATAAAAAAGCAGAAAGCGAAAGAAGAATTAATTTGCTTCAATCGGAAAATGAAAAAGCAGTTTTACAAGGCAATAACAACCGTTTAAATTCGATGCTTTTTGCTGTGCTTTCGTTTCTGCTGTTTCTAACGGTTTTGTTTTTATGGATTTACAGTAATTATCAAAAAAAGTTGAGTTTTCAAAAAGAGGTAAATCACAAACAAGAATTATCGGCACTTGAAAATCAGCAGAAATTATCGATTTCTAATGCTTTAATTGAAGGCGAAGAAATCGAACGAAAGAGAATTGCTAGAGAATTGCACGACGGACTCGGAAGTATGCTTTCTGGTTTAAAAATGCACTTGAATATTGCGGATCGCGAAAGCAAAGAAATTAATCCAAATATTAACGGAATGCTTAATGATTCGATTAAGGAACTTCGTAATATTTCTCAAAATTTGATGCCCGAAAGTTTAATGAAATTAGGATTGGAACACGCCTTAAAAGATTTGTGCGCTTCACATTCTAATTTAGAAACTTCGATAGAATTTCAATATTTAATTAAAAAATCAACTTTTCCGCAACATTTTAAAATCATGATTTATCGCATTATTCAAGAACTTTTAAATAACGCTTTAAAGTACGCCAAAGCTTCACAAATTTTAATTTCGTGCTCGCAGAATAAAGATGTTTTTTTTATTACAGTTGAAGATAACGGAGTTGGATTTAATGTTAAACACGCAGAAAAAAGAGACGGAATGGGTTTGAGAAATATTAAAAACCGTGTGGCATTTTTAAACGGAAAACTAGAAATCGATTCTATTCCGAATAAAGGAACTTCCACTTATATAGAATTGAAAATATAACCCCAAATAGATAATATGACGTATAAAACAGTAATTGTAGACGATCATCCGATTGTTATTTCGGGTATAGCCGGTTTGTTGGCTGATTTAGAAAATATTGAAATTGTAAAAAAATTTGAATCAGGAATATCGCTTTTAGATTATATCGAAGACCATAAAATTGATTTGATTTTAATGGATATTTTTCTTCCGATAATTAACGGAGTTGATTTATGTAAAACAATTAAACAAAAACATCCTAAAATAGTTATTATCGGAATGAGCAGCCAATCTGAAAGAAGTTTGGTAATGCAGTTTATTCAAAACGGCGGAAACGGCTATATTTTGAAAAATGCTTCTTTTGATGAATTTAAAAACTGCATTTATAAAGCTATTGACGGCGAAATTGTTTTTAGTGAAGAAGTAAAAACGATTATCAGTCAGCCGTTGTCTGAAGATTTAGAAAGAATTCCAGGTTTGAGCAGAAGAGAACGCGATATTGCTTTATTGCTTTCGCAAGGAAAATCGACTCAAGAAATTGCAGATGATTTGTTTTTAAGTTTTCTAACCGTTCAGACGCATCGCCGAAATATTCTTCAAAAATATAAAATGAAAAATGTGGCAGAATTAATCGCTTTTTTATTGAAAAATAATATGTTGAATTAAGTCAAAAAGGACGAAAAAATGTCAAAATGGCATTTTGTTAAAATGGTTCGTAATTTGCATTTTGTTTTGTAAATTTAAAAATCAATCTAAAAAACGAAAAATATGGGATCTGGATATCTAATTATTGCTGGAGCTATTATGCTGTTCAGTTGGCTGGTAAGTTCTCAGCTAAAGAGTAAATTTGAATTGTATTCGAAATTACAATTAAAAAACGGAATGAGTGGTGCGGAAATCGCCGAAAAAATGCTTGCGGATAACGGAATTACAGATGTTCGTGTAATTTCAACACCAGGTCAGTTAACGGATCATTATAATCCTTCAGATAAAACAGTCAATTTAAGCGAAGCGGTTTACAATCATCGAAATGCTGCTGCTGCTGCAGTTGCTGCTCACGAATGTGGTCATGCAGTACAACATGCAATTGGCTATGAATGGCTAACGATGCGTTCTAAATTAGTGCCGATTGTAAGTGTCGCATCCAACTACGTACAATGGATTTTAATTGCGGGAATTTTAATGATTAAAGTTTTTCCTCAATTATTATTAGTCGGAATTGTAATTTTTGCGGCAACGACATTGTTTTCTGTTATTACACTTCCTGTTGAATACGATGCAAGTAATCGTGCTTTGGCTTGGTTAGAAAACAAACATATGCTAACGCAAGAAGAACAAGCAGGAGCAAAAGATGCTTTAAAATGGGCTGCAAGAACATATGTAGTCGCTGCAATTGGTTCAATCGCAACGTTGTTATACTATATCTCAATTTATTCTGGAAGTAGAAGGAACTAATTTGATAATTGAGATAATTAGTCATTAGATAATTTATAGCAGACCCGACAGATTTTTAAAATTTGTCGGGTTTTTGCTTTTCGCATATTTGTACAAATTAAACTGGACTGAAGTCCAGCTCTACAATATACATCGAGCCAAAAGGCTCTTTTACAGTTCCGAAGGAATAAATTATATTGTAGGGCTGGACTTCAGTCCAGTTTATAATAATAAGTTAATTATCAAATTGACACATTTTCTAATCAAAGCTGAATCTGTCTATCAATTTGCTGATCTAAAGAAATAAATGTTTCCGTTCTTGAAACACCTTCAATCGCTTGAATTTTAGTATTTAAAAGCTGCATCAAATGTTCGTTGTCGCGACAGATTATTTTAATCAAAACCGACCAGTTTCCTGTAGTATAATGACATTCTAAAACTTCTGGAATTTTCTTTAAATCTTTTACCGCTTCAGAGTTTCGCGACGCTTTGTCTAAATAAACTCCAACAAAAGCCATTGTATTATAGCCCAAAACTTTTGGATTAACCGTAAACTTAGATCCAGAAATTACGCCAGATTGTTCCAGTTTTTTTAATCTCTGATGAATTGCGGCTCCAGAGATTCCGATTTTATTAGCGATTTGCAGAATTGGTTTTCGGGCATCGTCCATTAAATAACGAAGAATTTCTTTGTCGATTCCGTCAATTTCAATTAAGAGGGAGTTGATTTTCATAACTTACAATTTGAAACTATTTTTTGTGATTTGGGTTTAGAATAGGAATCAAATGTAATTAAAATGCTCTAAAAAAGAAAATTCCAAATCTCAGGTGATTAAACTGAAATTTGGAATTTAAATATTTTTACTTGGTCAGGTTTATTTTCCTTTGTTTGCTTCTGCAACGTATTTTTCTAAAGCCATTGTCATAGAAGGAGTTTCAGGAGTTGGAGCAAGAATATCAATTCTTAAACCATGATCTAAAGCTTCTTTCTGAGTTGTGCTTCCGAAAACAGCAATTCTGGTATCATTTTGTTTAAAGTCTGGGAAATTCTTAAACAATGATTTAATTCCAGTTGGACTGAAGAAAGCTAAAACGTCATAATAAACGTCTGCTAAGTCAGATAAATCACTCATTACAGTTCTGTAAAAAATAGCTTGCGCCCAGTCTACTTTAAGACCGTTTAATGTTACAGGAGCATCTGCGTTTAATTGATCGGATGCAGGAAGCAAAAACTTTTCGTCTTTGTACTTCTTAATTAGCGGAGATAAATCTGCAAAATCTTTTGCTCCAACGTAAATTTTACGTTTTCTGTACACAACATACTTTTGAAGGTAAAACGCAACAGCCTCAGATTGACAGAAATACTTCAATCCTTCAGGAACTTTGTAACGCATTTCATCAGCAACTCTAAAAAAATGATCTACAGCATTTCTACTTGTTAAAATGATCGCAGTGTAATGATTAAGATCGATTTTTTGTAATCTGATCTCTTTTGCGCTAACCCCTTCCACATGAATAAATGGTCTGAAATCAATTTTTATTTTGTGTTTTTGTTGGAGCTCAAAGTAAGGAGAATTCTCCACTTTAGGTTCAGGCTGTGACACCAAAATTGTTTTCACTTTCATATTATAAACATTTTCTAAGCACTCCCTTTTGTTAACCAATAATAAAGAAAATAATAAGGGGCTATTTCAAGAGCGCAAAGATACAAAATAAAATAAAATAACTTACCGATAATTGCGTTTTGATATGTTTTAATTGAAATAAAGTAAGAGTATACGCTAATACACAGCGAAATACCTATGATTGCTAGCGGAACAATTTTTGGAATATTGCTGTAATAGAACAAAATAGCATTAATTGGAAGGATTAAAACTCCAATATAGGTTCGATAAGTCACTTTTTGTAAGTTAAATAATTCTACAAACTCATCAATATTGAAGGAAGTCGCTACAATTTTTTCGATTAAATATTTTCCTAAAATGAAATAAAGTAGGAAAGTTGCAATCTGAATAAATAAAATCCAGTCTGTTTTTAAAACCGAATAAATGCCCGTTTTCGGATTCTCTGAAAAAATATGCATCGTCAGCAAAATGAAAAATGCGTACGAGATAATCTGCACAAAAAATAAACCAACTGTAAAGCTGCTTTTTAAATGATTATTGTCGCGGTAAATTTTAGCATATTTATCAGAAAAAATAAGTTTGCTAAATTCACTAAATCTACTTTCGTAAGCAGATTTTGTCATGGCAACAACAGCAAAGGTCAGTACAAACAAAAGCGTTGCCCAGTCTTTGTTTTCTAGAATTCGAGGATGAAGTTGTTCAATCATAGCGTTACAAAATTAGTAAATTTTTTATGCAATAGTTTTATTATATATTTATTATGAATCAAATGCTATAAAAAGTTTACTTTTGCGGTGAAATTACCTTGAAAAAATGAATGATAGTATTGTCATAATTCCCACTTATAACGAAATTGAAAATATAGAAAGTATTGTAAGAGCCGTACTTTCGCAACATAAATCTTTTCATCTGCTTATTATTGATGATAATTCTCCTGATCATACTGCAAATAAAGTAATTGCATTGCAGGAAGAATTTCCGGGAAAACTTTTTTTAGAACAACGCGCTAAAAAATCAGGATTAGGAACCGCTTATGTTCATGGCTTTAAATGGGCTTTGGAACGTAATTATGAATTCATTTTTGAAATGGATGCCGATTTCTCGCATAATCCAAACGATTTAGAAAAATTGTATGACGCTTGTCATTTTGGTGGAGCAGATCTTGCAATTGGTTCTCGTTATGTAACGGGTGTAAATGTTGTCAACTGGCCTTTAAGTAGAGTTCTGATGTCTTACTTTGCATCTGTTTACGTCAAATTTATTACCGGAATGAAAATTCACGATGCGACTGCAGGTTTTGTATGTTACAAAAGAGAAGTTCTGGAGAAAATTAATTTGAATAAAATAAAGTTTGTCGGGTATGCGTTTCAAATTGAAATGAAATACAGAACGTATTGCGGTAAATTTCAAATTACAGAAGTCCCAATTATTTTTACAGATAGAACAAAAGGAGTTTCTAAAATGAGTAATGCCATTATTAAAGAAGCTATACTTGGCGTAATTTCACTTAGATTAAGAAAATTAGTCAATTCATTATAAACCAACCACGATGAACAGGATTTTAATAAAAAATGCCAAAATTGTAAACGAAGGGACAATTTTTGAAGGTGATGTATTGATTGAAAATGATTTGATTGTTGAAATTGCAGACAGCATTTCATTAAAAACGTCAGATTGTATTGTAGTTGATGCAGAAGGAAGTTATTTAATGCCAGGCGCAATTGACGATCAAGTGCATTTTAGAGAGCCAGGATTAACACATAAAGGAGATATCGAATCAGAATCTCGTGCTGCTGTTGCGGGCGGAATTACTTCTTTTATCGAACAGCCAAATACAGTTCCGAATGCGGTTACTCAGGAAATTTTAGAAGATAAATATCAAATTGCAGCTCAGAAATCATTTGCGAATTATTCGTTTATGATGGGGGCAACAAACGATAATTTGGAGGAAGTTTTAAAAACAAATCCAAAAAATGTTGCTGGAATCAAGATTTTCTTAGGTTCTTCAACAGGAAATATGTTGGTTGACAGAGAAGAAACTTTAGAAAAAATATTTTCAAGCACGCCAATGTTAATTGCAGTTCATTGTGAAGATGAAACGACAATTCAAAATAATCTTGCCGCTTATAAAGAACAATACGGAGACGAAGTTCCGGTTACGGCGCATCATTTAATTCGTAGTGCAGAAGCGTGTTATATTTCTTCTTCAAAAGCGGTGGCTTTGGCCAAAAGAACAGGAGCAAGATTGCATATTTTCCATCTTTCAACAGCGAAAGAAATGGAATTGTTTACGAATAAAATTCCGTTAGAAGATAAAAAAATCACGGCTGAGGTTTGTGTACATCATCTTTGGTTTACGGATGAAGATTACAAAACAAAAGGGAATTTCATTAAATGGAATCCAGCGGTAAAAACTGCCGAAGATCGTGCTGAACTTTGGAAAGCATTAAACGACGGAAGAATTGATGTAATTGCAACAGATCACGCGCCTCATACAAAAGAAGAGAAAATGCAGTCTTATTTGAATGCGCCTTCTGGAGGTCCGTTAGTTCAGCATGCAGTTGTAGCGATGTTTGAAGCGCATCATCAAGGAAAAATTAGCGTAGAAAAAATCGTGGAAAAAATGTGCCACAATCCAGCTAAGATTTTCAAAATCGAAAAAAGAGGATTTATTAGAGAAGGTTATCACGCCGATTTAGTTATCGTAAATCCGAGTTTGCCTTGGAGTGTAAAACCAGATAATATTTTATACAAATGCGGGTGGTCGCCTTTTGAAAACTATACTTTCAAATCTAGAATTACGCATACTTTCGTGAATGGAGAATTGGTTTACAACAATTTTAAGGTAAAAGATACCAGAGCAGGGAAAAGATTATTGTTTGACAGATAAAAAGCAACTATGAAAAATTTTATAGTAATACTATTGGTTTTGTTTCTTTCTATAAGTTGTAAAAAACAGCTCGTAAAAGAGCCTGCAAAACTTATTGAAAAAGAAAAAATGGTTGATATTATGTATGATTTATCGCTTTTGGAAGCCATAAGATATCAAAAACCGTTGTCTTTAGATTCTGTAGAAAGCGATCCTGTAAAATTTATTTTCAAAAAATATAAAGTAGACAGTCTTCAGTTTGCTCAAAATAATATGTATTATGCTTCTGATTATGAAAGCTATAAGGATATGTTTGATGAGGTAAATAAAAGAATTGCTGTAAACCAAAGAGCGGCAGATTCTCTGGCTAAAATCGATGAAAAGAAAGAAGCTAAAGCAAAAAAGAATAAACCGAAAGAAGAATTAAAAGAGGTTCCTAAAGATTCTGTCAAAAAAACAACCAGAAAAATTAATATAGATTCTATTAAAAGATTGCAGATGCAGCGTAGAAAAGATTTATAGTTTTGCGCTATTTTTAATATAATAATGAATATCAGTAAAAACCGTTCCTAGAGCGGTTTTTATTTTTTCATTACTATACAAATTAGTCGAATAAGAAGCTATTGCAGTTGCTTTTGTAATGCTTCTTTTTCTAAAAAATAAAGTAGAAAATAACGAATCTGAAATCCATAAAAGATTCATGAAAAACGGTTTTGCATGAATATGAGGTCTTTTTACTTTTAAAGTATCTGCAACGGTATTCAAAATGTCTCTAAAAACAATATTATCAGAAATAAGCGTGAAGCGTTCATTTTTAATTTCGCTTTTCATCAATTGGAAAGTTGTTTTTACAACATCATCAATAGCAATAAAACCTGTGTTTCCAAGAGTGTAAAAAGAAAGTCCGTTTGCTACTTTTTTGTAAATTTCATTACTTCCCTGTTTAAAAACATTCATCATTTTTATTGGTCCCAAAATAACGCCCGGATTCACAATAATTACATTCAATCCTTCTTGCTGTGCGCGCCAAACTTCCATTTCGGCTCCGTATTTAGAAATCGCGTAATCGCTGTGCGGTTTTTCAGGATTCCAGTCTGTTTCTTCTGTAATATGGGTTTCGTGGGGAGCAATATCGCCTAAAGCGGCAATCGAACTGATGAAGCAAAACTTCTTTATGTCTTTCGCAATCGAAAAATTAACCATATTGGCAGTTCCTTCGATGTTGGTTTTTCGAAGTTTTTCTTCGTCTTTTGGATTAAATGAAATTAGCGCTGCGGAATGATAAACTTCTGTAATATCAATAAAAGCAATTTCAAGAGAAGGAACGTCCAAAATATCGGCTTCAAGCCAATTGATTTTTTCAAACAAATCTGATTTTTTATAAAAGTCAAAAACCGATTTTGTTTTCTTAATGTTGCTCTGACTTCTGTAAATAGCCCGAACATTTTCTCCATTTTCAATTAAATGAAGCAATAAATGCGCGCCGACTAAACCAGTTCCTCCAGTTACTAATATCATGTTGTAAAGATAAGTTTTTGCTTTTAAGGTGCAAAGGTTTTTTGGGGAAGGTTCAAAGGTTCAAAGTTGCAGAGATGCAAAGGTTTTACTTCTCGTATTTGCATTGTTATTCAAATTGTCATTGAAATTGTCATTGAAATTGTCATTGAAATTGTCATTGAAATTGTCATTGAAATTGTCATTGAAATTGTTTTTTGCCATTGCCATTACCATTGATTATATTTGCGCAAATTATTTTATAAAAAAATGAAGAATCTAGTTGAAGAATTAAAATGGCGCGGGTTATATCATGATAGTATGCCTGGAACGGAAGAACAATTGCTAAAAGAGGCTACCACTGCGTATATCGGTTTTGATCCAACGGCAGATTCACTGCATATCGGAAGTATGGTTCAGATTATTTTATTGGTTCACTTAAAGAATTTCGGTCATAAACCGATTGCTTTAGTAGGTGGAGCAACTGGAATGATCGGGGATCCTTCTGGTAAATCTGATGAAAGAAATTTGCTTGATGAAGTAGCTTTGGCTAAAAACGTGGCGGGAATTAAAAGTGTCCTATCTCGTTTCTTAGATTTCAATTCAAACGAAGCAAATGCACCAGTTATGGTGAATAACTACGATTGGATGAAGGAATTCTCTTTTATCGATTTTGCACGTGAAGTTGGAAAAAGAATAACTGTAAATTACATGATGGCTAAAGATTCTGTAAAAAAGAGATTTAGCGGAGAAGGTGAAGGAATGTCTTTTACAGAATTTACATATCAATTAATTCAAGGTTACGATTTTTATCATTTATATAAAAACAACAATTGTATTCTGCAAATGGGAGGTTCTGATCAATGGGGTAATATTACCACAGGAACAGAATTAGTACGCAGAATGGGTGGCGAAAATGCAAAAGCATACGCTTTAACAACACCTTTAATTACAAAAGCAGACGGATCTAAATTCGGAAAATCTGAAGGAGGAAATGTTTGGTTAGATGCTGATAAAACTTCAGTTTACAAATTCTACCAATTTTGGGTAAACACAACAGATGTTGATGCTGAGAAATATATTAAAATCTTTACTTTCTTAGATAAAGATACTATTGATGCTTTAATTGAAGAGCACAAAACGGCTCCACATTTAAGAGTTTTACAAAAGAAATTAGCGGAAGAAATTACTGTTTTTGTTCACAATAGAGAAGAACTAGAAAAAGCAATTCAAGCTTCAAATATTTTGTTTGGAAATTCAACTGCTGAAGATTTGAAAAAACTGGATGAAGCGACTTTCTTAGAAGTTTTTGACGGAGTTCCACAAGCTGAAATTGCAAAAGCAGATTTAGAAAACGGATTGGAAATTATTACTGTTTTAAACGAAAAAACAGGTTTCTTTAAATCTAACGGAGAGGCGAGAAGAGCTTTAACTGCAAACTCAATTTCTGTTAACAGAGAAAAAATAAAAGAAGATTTTGTTTTAACTACAAATGATTTGATTAACAATCAGTTTGTATTGTTGCAAAGCGGAAAGAAAAATTACTTTGTGATTCGAGTGGTGTAAATGGTTTAACTGTTTAATCGGTTAATTGTTTAATCGATCCATCAGAATCTATTAAGTTAAATATTTAAATCCCAATGTTCGAAAAGAATATTGGGATTTTTTATTGAAAAAAATCATTCCTTAGGAATGTCTCGTCGGTAGAATAAAAAATTATTTTGCAGTTACACGTTTCGTAGGAACGTTTGATTAATGCAGTGAATTAACGATTAACCAATTAAACAAATCAACGATTAAACCATATTAAAGAACCATAAGGTTACAACCACGAATATCAGAATTATCAAAACGTCCCAAAACTTCAAAAGAGTTGTTAGAATATTTTTTACCTAAATCCTGAGTGGCGATAAAAGAACACGAATTGATATTGGCTAAATCAATAACGTTGATTCCGCCTGTTTTTCCATCATTCACGTAAGTGAGCGCATCTTCTGGATCGCGCACTAAAATATTCATCCAAGATGGACATTCGAAAACACCTTCTCCTAAAGAATATGCTTGGGCTAAAAGTTCTGTCATTCCGTATTCTGAATGAATCGAAGAAACGCCAAAACCCTTGCAAAGCTGTTCGTGCAATTCTTCGCGAATCATTTCTTTGCGTTTTCCTTTCATTCCCCCAGTTTCCATAATAATGGTATTTTGAAGTTTGAAAGTTTGCTTTTCGATTAAATCTAATAAAGCGTAAGTCACGCCAATTAAGATTACATTTTGGCCTGCATTATCTAATTCAAGAAGCTTTTTAATTAAGTCATCATGATTGTGTAAATAAAACCCACTTTCAGGCTGATTCGAGAGTTTTATCAAATCTTCTACCATATAAATTAACGAAGAGCCTTCGCGTTCTAAATAAGACGGCAAAAGAGCTAAAACAACGTAATCTTCGATATTGCCATAAAATTGCGAAAATCCTTTGCGGTAACTTTCCTCATATAGGGAAACATCGGTCACTAAATGTCGGCTTGTAATCATTCCAGTAGTTCCGCTGCTCGTAAAAGTTACTTGCGCAGGTTCTGTATTTGAAACTACATCATGACTTTTGAAAAACTGAATGGGTAAAAAAGGAATTTGCTGAAGTGATTTTACCTGTTGTGGATTAACTTTCAAAAAATCACAAAAATCGCGATACACTTTGTTGTTCTCATGCTGAAAACGAAACACTTTTAATGCTATTTTTTCAAATTGTTTCTGACTCGAAATGGTAAATATATCGCTAGCTGTAATCAAAACTTTTTTTTTGCAAAGATATTATATTTAGTGTTCAGTCACAGTTTTCAGTCACAGTTTTCAGCATAGTATGTAAACTGCAAACTGTCAGTGAGACTGTAAAATAAAAAAAGCTCCAAAGGAGCTTTTATCTTATAATGAGTTTTCGGGTTGCCGATGCATTTTGTTCGCTGATTTTAATGATATAAACTCCAGGTGGTAATTCGGAAACATTTAATTCTTTTGAAACTAAATGTGCTTGAAGCACTTTTTTTCCTAGAATGTCAAACACAATAATTTCCTTCTCTAAATCGTTTTTAGTTGATACGTAGACTTTTCCGTTTGTAACAGGATTAGGATACAAGCTAAGTCCCTCAATAGAAGTGGTTTCTTGAGGTTTTGGTAATTGCTTGCTGTCCTGCGCTGAAGCGGTTACAGTAAAGAAAAAAGCCAATAAGAAAGTAATATAAAAGTAGTTTTTTGCCATCGCATGTATTTGATTATTGTAAATATACAAAAAAAAATACAAAAAGTACGCCAAAAAAAAACATCTCTAAGATTTAGGACGTTTTTAACATTTTGTAGGAGAAGTTGTTAGAAGGCTTTTATTAATTATATATAATCAGAGTATATATTTGTTTCAATAATAGATTAAAACGAAAAAAGCTGTCTGAAATATTTCAGACAGCTTTTCTTTTATATTTTGAACTTGAATTATTTAGTCCAGTTAGCCCAAGTTGGCAAATCAGCACCAGCACCAGCACCTAGAGCACCTGTAGTTGTTCCTGATAATTTAGGACCAGCTGTATTAGTGATAGAAGCTCCAAAAGTATAGTTTGTGATAGTAAAGTTACCAGCAGCTAAGTTAGCAGTTACACCAGCATCTGTAGATAATTTTACAAGATCTGCAGGCATTCCTGTAGCAACATATAAGTTTGTGTAAGTTTGTTTTCCACCACCTTCTTTGTAATTGATTGCTTTTTCATCAGCTGTAAAAGCAGCACCACCTTTAATGATAGAGATGTTAGTGATTTTAGCATTAGTCATTGGAAGTGCTCCACTTGGATCTTTTGCGTTAGTAGATCCTTCAACACCAGCTTTAGTAACACCGCTAATGTATACATTTGTAGCAGTACCTTGCCATCCGTCAGCGAAATCTAATGAATCATCATAAGAGTTGATCATTACTAAGTTAGTAGCGTTTACTGCTCCTCCGAAGAATTCAATTGCGTCATCACCACTTTCGAAAGTGTAGATATCAGATACTACAGTTCCTGAACCAACTCCGAAGAAAGAAACTCCATTGTATTCTTTTTCAGCTGTATATTTAGAACCTGTGTAAGAAATTTTTAAGAAGTTGATATTTCCAGAAGAATCTGCATTATCATTACCTCCGTAGCTTAAACCACCTACTTCAGAAGTACCATTGTCTCCAGTGTTTACTTTAGCGTTACCAGCGATGATTAATCCACCCCAGTCACTTTGAGCTGGAGTTGCTTTTCCAGATGTCATGATAACTGGTTTAGCAGCAGTACCGTTGATGTTAATTTTAGCATTTCTTTCTACAGCAATATATAAAGAAGTAGCTTCTGCAGTAGCAGAACTTTTGATTACTGTTCCGGCAGGAATAACTAAAGTTGCTCCACCTTTTACAACTAAACCTCCAGTTAACGTGTAAGTTTGAGTTGGGTCTAAAGTAACAACACCATCATTGATGCTCCCTTTTAAATCGTCAACTTTTAAAACGAAAGAACTTGAGTTTTCGTTTTTCTTGTTATCATCAGAACTACAGCTTGTTAAAGCAAGTCCTAATATTGCAGCCATTGCAAATAAACTTTTTTTCATTTTGTTGTGTTTTATTGTTTTATTTATTCAAGGCAAAGTAAATGAACATATGTTTTTGCTGAGTTAAGACGAGATTAACAATCTATTAAGTATACTGAATTAAAACGACTTCGGCTTAATGTAAAATTTACATTGCATTTGTGCACAAAAAAAAGGTGATTAGAATTGCCTAATCACCTTTCTTTAAATTTATTTAGAATCTACTTCTTAGAATGTGTAGTTTAAAGTAAGTCTAATATCTGAACCTGCTTTGTATGATGTAACCGTGATGTCACCAACAGATTCTTTTCCTGGTACTTTTCCTTGTTCTTGTACGCGCTCGAAAGTTGGGTTAAGGATATTGTTGTAAATAAGACCTAATTTTAAACTTTTAGTCAAACTTGTATTTGCAATAAAGTCTAATTTGTTTACAGCTTTATCAACCATGTTTCCTACTCTTGAAGTTCCAATTACAGCTAGTTTATCTGAGAAATAAGAGTAAGATATTGTAGCTGAAATGTCTTTATTATTTGAAAATTCATTTAAGAAAGATAAGTTAGCATTTGCTAAGAAATTAGAAGCTCCAGTCAATTTACTGTCTGTGAAAGTAAAGTTTGCTCCAAAATCATTTTCATTATTTACTTTATCGTTGCTTAAATCTTGTTTAGTGTATAAATAAGATCCGTTTGCGTCAAAAGAAAGTTTTGTTTTTAGATTGTCATTTCTTTCAATTTCAAAAAGATCTTTTCTAAATTCTACTTCAACTCCTGCTACAGTTCCTTTATCTCCAGTGTTTGCATAAGAAATATCATTTGAAGATGAATTTAAGAACATTTCGTTGATTGGATTTTGAATGATTTTTCCAAATGCAGTTACAGAAATTAATTCGCCTGCTTTCGGGAAAAATTCCCATCCTAAATCAAAATTGTAATTTGTTGAAGCATATAAATTCGGGTTTCCTTCGTAAGCTTGTGCAACGTCTTCGTAAATAATTGGCACTTTTTCTTTAAACTGAGGAAGTGTATATGTTTTACTAGCAGAGAATTTTAAATTCTGTTTGTCGTTCAAAGTATACTTCGAAATCAAACTTGGTAAAATATTAAACTTCGAATCATTAGCACTATCACCACCTGGAACTGTTGTTGTAATGTAAGAAACATTCTGAGTTACTTGCTCTAATCTAGCACCTAATATAACACTCAATCTTTCAGTTAAAGCATATTGAATATTTACAAATCCAGCATTAATATCTAAATTTCCGTTATACTCTTGGTGAATTCTGTTAGAGTAAGAAGAACCCCAATGTGCAGGATCTAAATAGTTATCTACATGGTGTATATCTTCTTTAGGGAAAGAAATTGTATTTCTGTTTGGAAAAAATGAATATTGTTCCATATCATAAGTTACATCTTTGAACTTTCCTGAGTAACCAACAGTTACTTTTCCTTTGTAAACATCGTCACTTCCTTTTTTGAAATTGTATGAAAGAGCAACATTTGCCGCGATTTCATTTTCTTTCAAATCTTGAAAAAATCTGTGGTTATTGATGTTTGAATTCGTAAAAAATGTATAATCAATAGCATTTGGAGCATATACAAAAGAGTTTTGCATACGATCTGGAATTGCACTGTTAGACATACTGTAACCAACTCCCCAATTTAAATTCCATTGATCGTTGAATTTGTTTTTACCTGTTAATTGGTTTACAATTAATTGAGTTCTTTCGAAAGTTCCACGTTTGATAAAACCTGTAATTTGTTGAGTTGCGTCTCCACCACCGTCAAAGTTCTGGTTTGTTCCTTCGTATTCGCTATAATCTTGATCACTTGAGTTTAAGAATAAAGATGTAAAGAAAATAGAGTTTTTGTTGTTGATTTTATAATCAGCTGTACCCATAACAGTTGTAGTTGTACTGTGTTTGTAAGCTGTTCTGTAAAAATCAGAGAAGATATCTCCGTCAGAAGTGATTCCTCCTCTGCTGTAACCTTCAGTAAATTTGTTTTTCGCGCTGAAAGATCCTGTGATAAATGTACCAATTGAACTTTCGTCGTTGATATTAAATTTCTTTCCTCCAGATAATGTGTAGAAAGCATTTAATACATTTTTACTTGTTTGTCTGTCCCAGCTTGTTGAATAGTTGTATGGTTGAAGCGGAGAATCAGGAACGCCTACTTTTTTAAATCCAAAATAATTTGGTCCGTCTTGTAGGTAAAAATGATCTTGTCCTAAAACATTTGTGTTTGCACCAGTACCGATAGAGAAAGTGATAAAAGGACTTCCGCTGAATTTTTTAGCACTAATATCAATATTTGCACCACCAAAATCAGCATAATTTTGAGCCTCAAAAGTTTTACTAATTCCGATATTGTCAACAATATTTGTAGAGAAAATTTCTAAAAGAATGTTTTTGTTAGCCGGATTGTTTGATGGTAATGGAAGACCATTTAAAGTAGTTACATTGTAACGGTCTCCTAATCCTCTTACGAAGACATTTCCAGAATCATCTTGTTTAGAAACACCGCTCACTTTAGCAACAGCATTTGCAACATCGTTAACTCCTTTTCTAGTTATTTCTTCAGCACCAATTGCTGCTTTAAAAGAAACCGCATTTTTTTGATCTAATAATAATGCTGACTCTTTTTGTTTGCTTACTGGAGCAGCTTTTACAACTACATCTTTTAGTGTATAACTTCCAGAAGAAAGAGCTTGGTTAAGAACTACAGTTTCGTTTGCTTTTACGACAACTGGAGTTTCTACAGATTCATATCCTAGGAAACTAAAAATTACAGTATAATTTCCAGGATTTACGCTTAAGGAATATTTTCCATCTACGTCGGTATTTACGCTAATATTCGTACCTTTAATCAATACATTAGCAAAAGGCAGAACATCATTGTTCATTTCTTTGTCAGTTAGGACCCCAGAAATTGTACCTTTGTTTTGCGCGATCGAAATCGTACAGATAAATAATGCAATAAAGAGAAATCTTAAATTGAATTTCATTGTTCAGTGTTGTGTTAATTTATTTTTGTGCAAAGAAAGAACCACGCTGTAAAGTCCATGTTACGGACTTGTTATGTTTTTGTGTTGTTAAGATTATCAAATTGTTATGAGATTAAATTACGGTTAACACCATTTTTTAACGGTTCTTTTGTTAGTATATTTACCCTGTGAAATAAGAAATGTCGAACACTAAACAATAAAAGTTCGATATAAAAATCTCAATTTTTGCTATTTATGAAAAAAACACAAACTAAGATTTTATTAGTTGACGACGAACCAGATATCTTAGAAATCGTTGGCTATAACCTTGCTCAGGAAGGCTACCAGATTGTTACGGCATCTAATGGAAAAGATGCAATAGCAAAAGCGCAGAAAGAGCTGCCTGAATTAATCATTATGGACGTGATGATGGCAGAAATGGACGGAATGGAGGCTTGCGAGCATATTAGAAAAATTCCTGAATTAAATAATGTTATCATAACTTTCCTTACAGCAAGAAGTGAAGATTATTCGCAAGTAGCTGGTTTTGATGCTGGTGCTGACGATTATATTACGAAGCCAATTAAACCAAAATTATTAGTGTCTAAAGTAAAGGCGCTGTTAAGAAGGTTAAAAGAACAAGAAGTTGTTACTGATACTTTGAATGTAGGCGGAATCGAGATTAATCGCGAAGAATACAAAATCATAAAAGGCAATGTAGAAATTGCTTTGCCAAGAAAAGAATTCGAATTGTTTTACCTATTGGCTTCAAAACCTGGAAAAGTTTTTAAAAGAGACGAAATCTTGGATAAAGTTTGGGGTAACGAAGTTGTGGTTGGAGGAAGAACAATTGACGTTCACATTAGAAAACTGCGCGAAAAAATTGGAGAAGATCTTTTCAAAACAATAAAAGGAGTAGGTTATAAATTTGAAGTTTAGATTTTAAGATGCTAAGGTTCTAAGATACTAAGTTGCTAAGTGATTTTAGAATTTTGGTAAAGATTTAATCCCTTTCAAATTCTTTTAAAAATATTCAATACATTTAAGCCATATAAGAATTGAAGCTTTACAATCTTCATTTTCTTATATGGTTTTTGAGTTATTCCTTTTTTTGTTTTTTTATATATTCAAAAGAAAATAGCTTAAAAGCAAAACTTAATTTTCTTAATTTCTTAATGGTTCAATTTTTTCAATGAAGATTAATTTTAAAAAAACATACAAATTTGCCATAAAATCGGCATTATATATAAGTCTATTTGCGACGGCATTTGTACTGATGCTGATGTCTTTATTTTATAAAAATCAATTAAAACATCAAGTAGCATTCGGAATAATCTTCATTATTGTCATCTATATATTTTCATTTTTGGTTTTGCAATATCGCGTAGAACGCTTTATTTACCGAAGAGTAAAGAAAATCTACGATGAGGTTTCGTTATTAGAGTCGACAACACTTATCAATCAGCCCATTAACACTGATATGGAAACGCTTTCGCGTGAAGTGAAAAAGTTTGCAACAGATAAAAAACTCGAAATCGAAATGCTCGAAATTCGTGAACAATATAGAAGAGAGTTTTTAGGAAACGTTTCACACGAATTAAAAACACCATTGTTTACCGTTCAAGGTTATGTTTCTACTTTGCTTGACGGTGCAATGGACGATAAAAACATCAGAAAAAAATATTTAAAACGCGCCGAAAAAGGAGTAGAGCGTCTTATATATATTGTAGAAGATTTGGATATGATTACCAAATTAGAATCGGGCGATTTAGATTTGAATATGACTGATTTTGATGTTGTTGAATTGATTCAGAATGTTTTTGAACTGCTAGAAATGAAAGCAGACAAAAAGAAAATCAAATTGGCTTTTGAAAGTAAGAATGTGCAGTCGGTTATGATTCGCGGAGATCAAGACAGAATTCAGCAAGTTCTTGAAAATCTGATTGTAAATTCTATTAAATACGGAAAAGAAGGCGGTTTAACCGAAGTTGGCGTTGTTAACTTAACCAAGAAAAAAGTCTTAATTCGTATTAGTGATAATGGAGAAGGTGTTGAAAAACAGAATATTCCGAGACTTTTTGAACGTTTTTACAGAGTTGATAAAAGCGGAACTCGATCTGAAGGAGGTTCTGGTTTAGGTTTGGCGATTGTAAAACATATTATTGAAGCACATAAAGAGAAAGTTTACGTAGAAAGTGAGTTCGGAATTGGTTCTGAGTTCTCTTTTACGCTCGAAAAAGCAAATAAATTTTCAAAATTAGAGGTTAAGTAAATCTAATTGTGTTTATGTTAAAAGGCGTAAAACGTGGTTTTTAACAATAAATAAACATACGGATTTCAGCCGTAACATTAAATTTTTATTATAGTAACATCTAGTTAATGTTTTCTTAACATAGGTGAGTCATCTTTGCATCCTGAAATTAAGGCTTTTAGAAAAAAAGATGATAAAAAGAGTAATTGTTGCAGTTTTATTAGTAGTCACTTGCGGTGTCAATGCGCAAGAATTAAACAAACAGGATGTAAAAAACGAGGTAATGCGTATTTTAGATTCTATCAATAATGCGAAGTTACCCGAAACGAATTCTGGTGTTAGTGATGTTGAACATTGGTACGACAGAATTTCGTTAAGAGGTTATGCTCAAATTAGATACAATGGTTTGTTTTCTACTAATGATAAAGTTTCCTGCGAACAATGTGATAAATCTTGGGGAACAACTTCTACAGATCCAAATGCAAAAGCAAACAACGGACTTTTTATTCGCCGTGCACGTTTTGTATTTTCAGGACAAGTTCATCCAAATGTTTATTTCTATTTTCAACCCGATTTTGCTAGTTCACCAAGTACTGGAGTTCAGAACTTTGTACAGATTCGTGACTTGTATTTTGATCTTTCTTTCGATAAGAAAAAAGAATATCGCGTTCGTATCGGACAAAGTAAAATTCCGTACGGATTTGAAAATATGCAATCTAGCTCGCAACGTTTAACTTTAGATCGTGCCGACGCTATTAATAGTTCGATATTAAACGAACGAGATTTAGGTGCTATTTTCTATTGGGCTCCAGCCGAAATTAGAGCGCGTTTTGCCATGTTGGTTCAAGATGGTTACAAAGGTTCTGGAGATTACGGAGTTTTTGCTTTCGGAGTTTACAACGGTCAAATTGCCAATAAATTAGACGGAAACAGAGATTTAAATGTGGTTACAAGAGTAAGTTATCCTTTTGTAATTGGAAGCCAGATTATTGAACCCGGAATTCAAGCTTATACAGGAAAATGGGCATTTACGGGAGAAATTTCGTCAGGAGTTATTGTAAATGATCCGCAATATGTAAAAGATCAGAGAGTTGGAGCAACTTTCGTTTTATATCCAAGACCTTTCGGAATCCAGACAGAGTATAACATTGGAAGAGGGCCTCGTTACAATACCGTAACCAACACTGTTGATGAAACAGATTTAAATGGAGGTTATGTTTTGTTGAATTACAAATGGGATCTTAAAAAACAGCGCATTTACCCTTTCGCCAAATTTCAATATTATGATGGAGGAAAAAAATATGAAAAAGATGCTAGAAGTTACGTAGTTAGAGATTACGAAATTGGTGTAGAATGGCAACCTTTTAAAGCATTCGAACTAACAGCAGAATATGTAATTGCAGATAGAACTTTTGAAGACAGTGCACTTCCAATAAACAGACAACAAGGAAATGTTTTAAGATTGCAAGCGCAATTTAATTTCTAAGAAAAAAAACTGCGTCAATCCGCGTTTTTACAAAGAAAATCCGTTTAATCTGCGTCAAAAGTTAGGCATAGATTAAACGGATTTTTTTTATTGATGTGATTTATCTTCAAAAACAGAAAATAAAGAATCCCAGTCAATATCATTTTTAAATTGGGATAATCCCTTAAACGACTTTACTTTTGATAAATCTTCAATCGTAAAATCGTCTTGCAATGCATACGGTACCAAATTTTCTTCTTGAAGTTTTATGGCTAAATATTCCTGTTCGTATTGTCCCGGCGTTGGAATAAAAAAAGCTTTTTTACCCAATTTTGCCAAATCCATTACGGTTGTATATCCTGAACGACATAGAACAAATTCACTTTCGTTAAAAGTTTGTTCCAGTTGTTTTGAGTTCATGAAATTGTAATACGTAATATTTCCACTTTCCCATTTGTCTTGTGTTTTGTCTACAATTCCTTGTACAAAAACTACTTTTCCAGGAAATTTTGTTGCTTCTTTTTGTAATTTTTCATCTAAAAAAGTGCGTTGAGGTTCAGGTCCAGAAAGTATAATCATAAGATCGTAAACTTTTGGCGTTTCCTTTTTCTTCATACGACTTAACGGACCAATATATTTTAAATTTAAATGATTGGTTTTAAGATGCCCTAAATCTCCAGTAAGATTCACCTTTTCATTCGAGTCAGGAATCCAACATTGATTGTATTTTTTAATAAAATATTGGTGACATTTACTGGTAAACCAAGTTGTATTTCCTGTCATCACATTTAGCTGATGCGTCATAAAAACAGAAGGTACTTTTTTGCTAAAAACACCTAATCTATTATCCGAAATTATTCCGTCAATACCATGTTTTTTGATCCAGCCGTTAATCATTTTCTTTTCATCTAAAATGGCAGTAATCATTTTCGGAAGATTTTTAATCAGCTTCCATTTAAAATTTTTACCATTCTTTGCATATTCAATATGATAAGAAGGCAATTCTAAAGTTTGTATATAAGGAAACTCTTTTCGTAATAATGCCAATGCAACACCATCAGAAGCAATAATCGGAATATAATTATTCTCTTGAAGCGCCTTAATGATAGGAATACATCTTGTTGCATGACCCAAACCCCAATTTAATGGAGCTACTAAAATAGTTTTATTCGCAGAATAATCAATGCTCATTTTTAACACGTTTTAAAAACGAAGATAAAGAAATATGTTTGGGATGGTATTTAGAGGGTATTACTAAATTATTAACTCTATATTTCAAAAACCACTAGAATTTTCGAGGGGTATTTTAAAATTAATTTCGTTTTGAGAAATAAGATTATCTCTATGTTAAGCGATTTTCATTTTTTGAAATGACCTTAATAAGGAGATTTGTAAGTTTAGTTAGGATATTAAAACCCCAGCGGGGTAAAATATTTATAGAATTTAATAAGACAAAGAAAAAAAGCTCCTGCGGAGCGACAAATTATTAGGCTTAAAATAAATATATCACTCCTCTGGAGTTTTTATATAGCGTAAACATCTATTGTTTTCTATAAATATTTCGCTTCTCCGAAGCTTACAAAAAAAGGAGATGCCTTTTTCAGACAGCTCCTTTTAAATAAATTATCATAATCTAAGAAATCTTAGAAACTCAATAACTTAGTATCTCAGAACCTCAGAACCTTAAAATTAATCCTGAATATACGTTTTATTACCATTTTTATTAATATAGTATTTACCGCCTCTTGGTCCAGTATATACTTTTTTACCATTGTATTCTCCAGTAACTTTGTCTGGAACAGCTGGTGCTTTTTCGTTAGTCTCTTTTACAGTTTTTGCAGCCGATTTTTTTGCAGTTGCGGCGTCTTTTTTAGCAGCGTCAGCTTTTGCAGTCGATTTTTTAGCATCAGATTTAGCTTTGTCTGCAGCTTTTGTAGCTTTGTCAGATTCAGTAGTTGTTTTTTTTGCGTCAGCTTTTGCTTTTGTAGCTTCTTTGTCTGCCGTTTTTTTAGCTTTATCTGCTGTTTCTTTTTTTGCTTTTGATGAAGCTTCTTTTGCATCATCTGCTGCTTTTTTAGATTTTGCCGCTTCCTTTTTTGCATCAGCCGAAGCTTTGTCTGCAGTTGATTTGGCTTTTTTAGCTGAGGCTTCTGTTTTGCTCTTAGAAGCTTTTGCAGTTGTTTCTTGGGCGTAGAAATTAGATGAGAAAACAACTATAAAACAGAACAATAATAATTTTTTCATAAGGTTATACGTTTAAATTTCAATTAAAATTACACAATTTATTGTCATCTTTTTCGTCGCGCATTAAAAATATGCACGAAGTTGAATATTACCTGTGTGAATCGTTGAGCCTGTTTCGCTTTTGCGTCCCTGATAATTTAAATTTACATCTAAAAAAGACGTAATATTCTTTTGCAGAAGCAGTTTCCAAACCAAATTAGATCCTGCTTGAAGTCCTTCTAACATTTGAAAACCTACTGACGAAAATTCATTTCCATTAAATTTATTTTCATAGAAAGAAAATTCACCATTTACAGTTACTTTTTTTTCGCCTGCATAAGAAAATGATGTTCCGATTCTATTCTGATCTAAAGTTTCCAGATTTCCAATTTGATTTTTCTTGTTTTGAAGTTCGTAAAAGAAATCCAATTTGGTGTTTTTAGAAAATAAATAACTCACTTTTGGTGCAATTTGCCAGCCGTTGATGTCGTAATTTTTCTCTGCAAAATCTTTTGAAACCAAATCTGTTTTGATGGTTTTGGTAAAGAAATTAAACAGCCAGCTTTTCTGATACAAATGCGTATATTGAAGTTGATGCGAATAATTTCCAACATCTTGCGATCCGATAGAAAGCAAGCTTTTTCCTTTATTTATAAGATAAGAATACGTAACCGAATGTTTTTGTCGGCCGCGGTTGTAAAACAAACTGTTTCTAAAACTCGAGTTCAAACCCAAAATATTTTCTTCTGAAGAATGAAACGGATTAAGTTCTAATTCGCCTTCATTTCTAACCTTTCGATCCATTATAAAAGAAGTCTGATTGTAGAAATAAGAAAGCACTTTTTTGTATCCTTTTTCATTTTGCCATTGCAGCGGATTCAAAGTCAACGACTGCGAAAATTTATTCTGATTGGTTTTTATGTAAACCTGATTCGGCAAAAAGATGCGAACATATCGCGCCTGATCCTGATAAACGGCAATTTCAAATTCTTCCAATTCTTTAATTCCGTTGCCATTATAATCGTTCCAAGTGTAAACTCCTTGTCCAGTCGGAACTTCTACATACGTAAATTCTTGTTGGGCAATAGTTCCAGAACTGGTTTCGTAAGCCGTTCCGATTTGTACTAACTGATTAAAAAAACGATCATTATATAAAACTCTCGAATTTAATGAAGGTTCATTTTTTCGGGTTTGATCCGTAAAATCTAAATTTCTATAACTCGCATAAACCGCTAAATCGGTTGTTTTGTTTTGAATTAATTTTGACTTTAAATAATACGTCTGCGAATTATTAACATGTTGTAATAATCCGTTTTGTAAACTATCGTTGCGTCTTTGCAAATATCCAATTTCAACAAAAACTTTGGTACTGTCGCCGCGCCCAACAAAAGCACCGTATTCTGAAAATCTTTGACTTAAAGTCGAAAACTGATTGGTAATTTTATTTTTTTCCTGATTGTCTTCAAGTTGAAAAGTTCCGCCAATCCAGTTTTTACCAAAATGATATTTGGTTCGAGTTTGATTTCGAATAAATTTTGAAGTAGAAATCGTCGCGTCAGAATTTAAGAAACTTCCATTGTTTTCGATTGTCCATTTTTTGAATTTAAATAAAGCCGAAGTCGTGTGTCGCGAACCCGAATAACTTTCGCTAAAATCTAATTTCTCAAACTGATAGGTCAATAAACCAATGTTTGAAGTTTTCTTTTTCGAAAATAAATCAAAATTAAAACCTGTAACCAAAAGACTTTGATTGCCTAAAAGTGTTTCGTTTAAATTCCAATCGCGATTAAATTCGATGTTGTACAAACGTTCAACAGATTTAAAATCTTGCTGCACATATTGATAATTCGCGAAAGCATCTAAAGTCCAGCTTCGAGAAAAAAGACGTTTTTTAAGATTGGTTTTAAAAGCAATTCCTTCGTTATCACCATCATCAATTCCAGAAAATAAATTTTGATCGTTGTTACTCACAGCAACTTCAAAATTGACTAAAGTCTTTTCATTCGGATTGTATTTTCCTGAAAAAGTAGCAACCTGAAGTTTTTTTGGCGCGACAAGCTGTACAACCGGTTCGTAATTTCCTTGTAAAATTCCGTTCACAGGTTCAACATATTGGTAAATTCTTTCTACAGAATTATTGTTTTGAATGATATAATTTCCTGCGTTTGCGCCAACCAAACTAAATCTTACATTGTATAAAACATCAGCAGAATTGTTCGAATATTCATAAACTTCAACCGAATTAATAAGGATCTTTTTATACAAAATTTTGTTGTCAGCATATTTATCCTCGTAGGCAGAAGGCGCTTTCATTAAATTGACATCATCTCCGGCTTCACTTAAAATCTGAACTTGTTCGGGAGAAAGATTTTGTTGCAAAGGCTGATTTTTCATGTCATTTTCAGAATACAAATAACCGCCAAAACTCCAGTTTTTGTTCTCGTGCGTTGCGCCTGAGTAAGTCACCAATCGATTGTAATTTCGTTCAGAATATTGATATTCGATATTAATACGCATTTCGGAATTGATCGGAAAAAGTGATGTAAAGATTATTTCTCCCGCATTATAATCAATAACATAATCGTTGTTTTCGCCTCGTTTTAAAAGAACGCCATTTACATAAACGCGTTCTGAACCCGAAATAACTAAAACATACAATTCGCCATTTTGACCTTTTAATTTATACGGACCTTGATTTCCTTCTTGCCCAGTAAAAGTACTTTTAGCATATTGACCTTTTACAAATGCGACAGAAGCGAAAACATTTGTTTTACTTTTTTTGGTGTCAAAATCAAAACTGGCAGAAATTCCTTGAACTTTTTTATTGAAACTTAAAAATTGTGTTTTCCTGTTTTCTAAAAACACATCGCCTGCGCGAATGTTCCAATCGTCGCTAAAAAGTTCCATGAAAATATTATCGAACTGATCTAGTTTTTGCGAATAACCGCCGTCTTGCAGCGGAATATTACTGTCTTGCAGCGAAGCTCTTAAACTGACTTTTTCGGAAATTTTACCCGTAATCTGCAAATCTAAATTGGAGTTTAAAACCGTACTTTGATTATTTCCGATTGTGATGCCTCGCGTAATACTTCCAGAAGTATTTAAACCGTCAAACGGAGCGACTTTTTTTGCATTTGCGTTGTTGTCAATCCGATATAATTTTTCCGTTCCGACGTCATTTGTTACAATTTGATCAGCTTTGTAAAGACTATATTCTTTGGTTAAAAAATCGGGATATTGAAGATAATTGACAACTAAAGTATCAGAAGTAGATTGGAATTTTTCGTTTAAAAGAAAAAAACCTTTTTGAAAATCAACTTTATAAAAAGTTGAATCTATCGGTTCATTTTTGGTGTTTAAAAGCTGAAAAAATCCCGAGTTAATACTCACTTTTTCTAGCCGAATGGTATCTTTTGAAACAATTACTTTTTTCGTTTTGTACAGCGTTTCTGTGTCCTGCGCCTGAAGCGTAGAAAACCAGAAGAAAACCGTTAAAAACAGTAATTTTTTCAACATAATACTTTAACTCTAAAAAGTCAAAAGTAGTATTTATAATTGGGAAAATCAGGGCTAGAATATCCAGTTTGAAATGAAAAAAGGCTTCACTAAATTTAGTAAAGCCTTTTTATATAATTTGAATTGAAATAATTACCTTTTTATAAAGTATTAATTAAGTTCTTTAGTTACAATTTGCATTGTTTCGCGGCTTACTTGTTTCAATAAAACTTCTTTGTTCGCTTCAACAGTCTGCGCCGCTTCTTCTGTAAAGTGACGAATGGTATATAAAGTTACATTTTCGCTGTATTCTACTTTGAATTTTTTAGAAAGAATCGCATTCAATTCTGGGAAATTTCCAAATTTATCTTCCACACAAACAGAGAAACTAATCGCAGAATTCTGAATTAAGTTTACTTTGATTTTAAATTCGTGGAATAATCCAAAAATCTCACTAATGTTTTCTTCCATAATAAAAGAGAAATCAATAGATGAAAGCGAAATTAAAAGCTGTTCTCTTTTTACGATAAAACATGGATATTGCGGTTCTAAATCGACACCTTTAGAAACGCAAGTTCCTTTTAATAAAGGATTGATAAAAGATTTAACATACAACGGAATTTCTTTTTTCTGTAATGGCTGTAATGTTTTCGGGTGAATAACTGTTGCGCCGTAAAATGCCAATTCGATTGCTTCACGATACGAAATCTGATTCAATAAACTTGCATTTTCAAAATAACGCGGGTCAGCATTCATAACTCCAGGAACGTCTTTCCAAATTGTTACACTTTCAGCATTCAAGCAATAAGCAAAAATTCCAGCAGTATAATCAGAACCTTCACGACCTAAAGTTGTTGTGAAGTTATTTTCATCAGCACCTAAAAATCCTTGTGTGATGTTTAACTGTTTTCTTGGAACATTTTTGCTGATAAGTTGTTGAGTTGTTTCCCAATCTACTTCTGCATCTCTATAATTTGCATTTGTTTTAATGAAATTACGAACATCAAGCCATTGCGTTTGAATGCCCATGAAATTCATGAAATGAGTTAAAATATTAGTAGAAATTAATTCTCCAAAACTTACCACTTGATCGTAAACAAAGTTATAATTTGGAGATTTATTATGCGCTAAGAAATATTCTAATTCAGAAAACTGTGCATTAATTGCTGCAAAAACGGCATGGTTTTCATCTTCAAATAAATCTAATAAAATCTGATTGTGATATTTTTTTATTTCCTGAACAGAAGAATTTAATTCTGTCGATTTTTCAAAGTAATTCTTGATGACAACTTCAAGAGCATTTGTTGTTTTTCCCATAGCCGAAACTACAAGAATTACGTCTTCGTAACCTACTTTTTGTAAAACGTCGTATACGTTTTTAATTCCATCTGCATCTTTTACCGATGCTCCTCCAAATTTAAATACTCTCATTATTAATTTATAGATTTTAGATTCTAGATTTCAGATTTGAGGCGAAATCCTAAATATTTTTTTGTTTTATAATTTTCTGTTGCAGTTTTTTTGCCACAGATTAAAATGATTTTCACTGATTTTTTCGCTACGAATTTGCTTCGCCAGTTCGCTATCGCTCGAGTCACTAATTAACACGAATTAATTAGTGGAAATTCGTGAAATTCTTGGCAAAGTTGACATAGATTTTAAATCATTTTAATCCTGATAATCTGTGGCAAAAATATTTTTTTATAATTTTTCTAAGAACGCATTAACTCCAGCTTCATCCATTTGTACAACTTGCCAATCTTCAAGAATTTTTGCTCCAGAGTTTTTGTAAAAGTTAACTGCTGGAGTGTTCCATGCTAAAACATTCCATTCAACTCTTCGAACTCCATCTTTTTTTCCTTGTTTTATAATTTCAGCATAAAGTGCAGAGCCCAAACCAGTGCCGCGCATTTTTTCTTTTACAATTAAATCTTCAAGGTGTATTGTTTTTCCTTTCCAGGTAGAATAGCGGTAATAGTACAAAGCAATTCCAACAATTTCTTTTTGTTTTTCGTCGTTTTCAATCTCTGCCACAAAAACGTGAAATAATGGTTTTTCTCCAAAACCGTCACGTATTAAATCTTCTTCGGTAATGACAACGGCTTCAGGTTCTTTTTCGAATATCGCCAGCTCCTGAATAAGTCCCAACACCGATTTCATGTCTTCAGGATTCCCTTTTCTAATATTCATAATCAATTCATTTTACTTTTGTCCTTTATAGTATCGCTTTTTCCTTTATCAGATTTGCTCTTGCGAATTTATATAAGAAACAATTTTTTGTATTCGTATTTTTAAGTATTTATTATCTAAAAAAGCATTTTTTTAGTTGTTGCTTTTCGCATATTATTAGCAAATATACAATAGTAGCAAACTAACAAAATAATTTTTGAATCATTCTCACAAAATAAGCGATATTTGTGACTTAAAAACAAAACTATAACGATTTAGAAATGGAAGAACGCAATAAAACACTGGGAGAGTTTATTATTGAGAACCAAAAAGCATTTCAGTATTCTTCGGGAGAACTTTCCCGAATTATCAACTCTATTCGATTGGCAGCCAAGGTTGTGAATCATAAAGTAAACCAAGCTGGACTTGTGGATATAATTGGCGCCGCGGGCGAACAAAATATTCAGGGAGAAGATCAGCAAAAATTAGATGTCTATGCAAACGAAGTATTTATCCAGACGTTAATAAACCGTGAGATTGTCTGTGGTATTGCTTCTGAAGAAAACGACGATTTTATTACAGTTCAGGGGAGCGACAACTGTCATAATAATAAGTACGTTATCTTAATGGATCCGCTTGACGGATCTTCAAACATTGATGTAAATGTTTCGGTTGGAACTATTTTTTCTGTTTTTAGAAGAATCACTCCAATTGGAACCCCGGTAACAAGCGAGGATTTTTTACAACCGGGAATCAATCAAGTTGCAGCAGGCTATGTAATTTATGGAACTTCAACCATGCTGGTTTACACGACAGGTTTTGGAGTAAACGGATTTACATTAAATCCGGCGATTGGAACTTTTTACCTTTCGCATCCAAACATGAAATTTCCAAAAGATGGAAATATTTATTCTGTGAATGAAGGAAATTATGTTCATTTTCCGCAAGGCGTAAAAAATTACATTAAATACTGCCAGCGCGAAGAAGGAGACAGACCATACACTTCAAGATATATCGGAAGTTTAGTAGCCGATTTTCATCGAAATATGATTAAAGGTGGTGTTTATATTTATCCGACAAGTTCTAAAGCGCCAAAAGGAAAACTACGTTTATTATATGAATGTAATCCGATGGCGTTTCTTGCAGAACAAGCGGGAGGAAAAGCAACAGACGGTTTCGGTAGAATTATGGAAATTCAACCGACAGAACTGCATCAAAGAGTTCCGTTTTTCTGCGGAAGCTATAATATGGTAGAAAAAGCTGAGGAGTTTATGGCGGCGAATTAGTCTCAGTCTCAGTTTTTAGTCACAGACAACCTAACAGGTTTTTAAAACCTGTTAGGTTTTTTTGTTTGTTAAGTTTTTGTTTTCTAATATTAAATAATTCTGTTATAGGAAAATTATTATTATTTTTTAAATACATTTGGAAAGCTTTAAAAATAAATTTAACTAAAAAAGAGATTATTATGAATAAATTATTGATTGCTTTATTTTGTGTGTTTTCATTGTTTTTGCTTTCGTGCAATAGAGAAGATGGCGACTGTGAGGGAGTTGGGCTTTCAAAAAACGAAGTCAATTTTACAGCTGCTTCTAATTCTGTAACATTAACAACTAAAAGTAGAAATTGGTGGCTTAGTGAAATCTTTTTGGATGGTACAAAGATTGATTTTACAGCTGAAGAAACAAGCTCTAATAATTATATAATTACAAAATCTGATTTTGAAATAAACAGAAAAGATGAGAAAACTATTGTAATTACCATGAATAAAAATTCTACTAATAAAGAAAGGGTTTTAAAGCTTATTTTGCAAAACGGAAATTGTTTTGACGGGGTAAGTGTTAAACAATCACAATAACTAACTTCTCTAAAAAAATAAAACCCGCGATATTTATCGCGGGTTTTATTTTTTTAGTATCAATGAATACTATTTATTCATATTCTCCATTTCAAAAAGGAAAGTATCTAAATCTACTTTTTTATCTACTAAAGAAAGTGCTTTTGAAACAATGAAATCTACGTTTCCTGGAGTAAAACCTAAAGCTAATCCCATACGACGTAGCATAACTTCTTGTAAATCTCCTAAATGGTGGTCAACATGTACCATTCTTGCCAAGTCATATAAACGCTCTAAACGTTGAGTATATAAATAAGGCGGATTTATTGGGTGTTTCCAAGGATCTGAAAGAATCTCTTTATATTCTTCTTCTGAAATTTGTAATGTTGAAGCAATTTTATTTAAAAATTCTTGTTCTTCTTGGCTTATTTTTCCGTCAGCAAACGCTACACGCACAATTGCAGAGAAATGACCTCTGTTTCTTTGTTTGAATTCGTTATCAAATAATTCTGAAAATGGCATAATTAAATCGGTTTTTATGCAACAAATATAATTCTATTTTTAAATTATTGATTTTAAAATTCTCATAAAATTTAACTTTTTTTATTACAGGATTTGACCGCTTTAAATCTTTAAGTTTGAAAATTAATTGTAAGTTTACAACCCCTAATTATTTAATTACAATATACCTATGTCACAATTTTGGATTTATTTTCAAATAGGATTAAAACACGTTTTAGATATCAATGCTTACGATCACGTTCTTTTTTTAATCGCCCTAACAGTTCCGTATTTATTTAAAGACTGGAAAAGAATTTTTCTACTAGTTTCTCTATTTACAATTGGACATACGTTGGCTTTAATTCTTTCCGTTTACGGTATCATAACCATAAAAGTAAATCTTGTAGAATTTTTAATTCCGATTACAATTTTGGTAACGGCGCTCTATCATTTATTTACGGCTGGAAAGACTTCAAAAAGTGACGGAGTAAATTTGGTGTTTTTTATCACTTTATTCTTTGGAATTATTCACGGATTAGGATTTTCTAATTATTTCAAAACAATATTAGGAGGCTCTGCAACTTCAAAATTGTTACCTTTGGGAGAGTTTGCCTTAGGAATTGAAGCAGCTCAATTAGTAGTTGTTTTTGTTGTATTGGTAATTTCATATATAGTGCAGACGGTTTTCCGTTTTTCAAAACGCGACTGGGCGCTTGTAATGTCGGCTTTTATTATTGGAGTAGTTATTCCAATGATTATTGAAAGCCCAATTTGGAACAGATAAATTAATGGAAGTAAAAAAACTAAATAAATACGATAAAGCATATCTGCGAATTGCAAAAGAGTGGAGCCAGCTTTCTTACTGCAAACGTAAACAAGTTGGAGCAATTATCGTAAAAGACAGAATGATCATTTCAGACGGTTACAATGGTACGCCTTCTGGATTCGAAAATTGCTGCGAAGATGAAGACGGATTAACACGCTGGGATGTTTTACACGCAGAAGCAAATGCAATCCTGAAAGTAGCAAGATCAACACAATCTTGTGAAGGTGCAACGTTGTATATTACGCTTTCTCCATGTAAAGAATGCAGTAAATTAATCCATCAATCTGGAATAAAAAGAGTAGTTTATAAAGACGGATATCGTGATGATTCTGGAATTCAATTTTTAATAAAAGCAGGTGTTGAAGTAGAACATATTCCTGTTTTAGAAGAAGATGAAATTTAATTCGAAATATTTACCAATCGTAATAGGAGCAACTTTTGCTCTTGGAACAATTGCCGGAAGCTTTATGAATGCTCCCGCAAGCGACCAGCTTTTGGCTAAAAATTACTCTAAAACAAAACTTAATAAGTTAATTGACTTTATCAATACAGAATATGTTGATAGCGTCAATACCGATTCGATTGTAAATCTTACTGTCGATAATATTCTCTCTAAATTAGATCCGCATTCTGTATATATTCCGCCAAGCGAACAAGCGGAAGTTGCAGAAAGTATGAAAGGCGATTTCGTCGGAATCGGAATCAATTTTTATATGTATAAAGATTCTGTTGCAATCATTAAACCAATCGAAAACGGACCTTCAGCGAAAGCGGGATTAAAATCTGGCGATCGAATTCTTTTTGCAGGAAAAACAAAATTGTATGGCAGAAGATTGCCTTCAGATAGTTTGTTTTCAAAATTGAAAGGACTTCAAGGTTCAGAAATCGAATTGACGGTTTTTAGGAAATCAGAAAAAAAGAAACTTAAGTTTAAAGTAAAACGAGATATTATTCCAATTAAAAGCGTTGATGCGTCTATAATGATTGGAAATAAAATAGGTTACATCAAAATTAATCGTTTTGCAGAAACTACTTTTAACGAATTTAAAACGGGTTTAACGAGATTAAAAGAAAAAGGAATCCAATCGCTTGTAATCGATCTTCGTGACAATGGCGGCGGTTACATGGAAGAAGCAATTGCAATTGCAGATGAATTTTTAAAAGATAAACAGTTAATTGTTTTTACAAAAAGTAAAAATGGTTCAACTGAAAAAACATACGCCACAAAAGCGGGAAGTTTTGAAACTGGAAAAGTATATGTTTTAATTAATGAAAACAGCGCTTCTGCGAGTGAAATTTTAGCTGGTGCCATTCAAGATAATGATCGCGGAACTATTGTTGGGCGACGTTCATTTGGAAAAGGTTTGGTTCAGAGAGAAATGGATTTTAATGACGGATCGGCAGTAAGATTAACGGTTGCACGTTATTATACTCCGACTGGAAGATCGATTCAGAAACCTTATAAAAAAGGGAACGAAGAATATTTTAAAGAATCTGAAGGGAGAGTAAAAACTGGTGAATTGTATGCAAAAGACAGTATTAAAGTTGCAGATTCTTTAAAATTTAAAACTCCAAAAGGTAAAATTGTCTACGGCGGCGGCGGAATTGTTCCTGATGTTTTTGTTCCGATGGAAGCAGAACATGGAAATGAAAATGTTGCGTATTTATTACAAACTGGAATTGTGGGGCATTTTGTTTTTGAAGAATTAGATAAAAATCGAAATGCTTTTGCAGGACTAAGTTTTAGTGAGTTTTTAGCTAAAATGAAAACTTCGGATGTTTACTTTAAAAAGTTTAAAAACTACATTTTAATGACTGGTTTAGATTTGAAACTAGACAAAACCAAAGCGCTAGTCGATCGCTATATTACAGCAGAATTTGCTCGTCAGTTGTACGGAGAAATATATTATTATGATGTGATTTTGAAAGACGATGCCATGATTAAAACTATTTTGAACCCGAAGAAATAACTTCAAATTTTTATATCATGAAAATAGAAACCGTTATTGATGCAGAAATTGAACTTCTAACTGCCATTAAAAAATCGGATATTTTGGCTTTGGAAACAATCCTTCATGATGATTTGCTTTTTAATATGCCCGACGGACAAACGATAACTAAAGAATTTGATTTACAATCGTATCGTTCGGGAAAAATGAAGATAGATTTTTTAGAAGCTTCCGATCAAATCGTCAATATAATTGATAGCGCAGCTGTAGTTGCCGTTACAGTTTCGTTAAAAGGAGCTTACGATAATAATCCGATCAATGGTGTTTTCAAATACATAAGAGTTTGGAAAAAGGTTGGTAAAAATCTAAAAGTAATTGCAGGAAGTTGCGTTCAGCTGGCATAAATTTTGAAAACAAATTTAATAATAACGTAAAGCAAAACGCAATCAACATCACGTTCTTTGCTAATAAAACTCAAAATATGAAAAATCTTAAGAAAATAAGTTTACTGGTAATTTTAATGGCTTTTGCAATCTCTTGTACAACTATGAAAAACGATGCAAATACTCCAGTTTCAGGAAAAGTCGAATCAATAGAAGGAGGAAAAGACGGTTACACGGCAAAAATTACAACAGATACAAAAGAAGTGTATTTTGCCATAATTAGCATTGTAAATGTTGGCGGACCTCAAAATTACAAACAATTAAAAATCGGTGATGTGGTTTCTGTAAAAGGAGAAAAATGGAAAACCGAAGATGAAAATCATATTAAAGTAACAGAAATCGTTTCGGTTAAATAAAGACAAAAAATAAAATAAACCATATAAGTGATATAAGTTCATATTATACTTTCCGTATAAATTAAATGAACTTATATCACTTATATGGTTTAATAATTTTATCTAATACTATCGTGAGCGTGAGTTTGTACGCCGTTATTCCATAAAGTTAGAATATCTGTAGCGACAGCAGCGCCACTTCCGGCTGCAATTGCCAATTGACTTCTCCAGCCTGCTAAAGTTCCAATAGCGTAAATGCCGTCTGCAACTTTATGATCTTCATTTTTAAGCTGAATACGTTGTTTTTCTGGAAGTGCTTTTTTGTGAGGTTCAACAAATTGCATTAAACCTTCAATGTCAAAAGTATTGGCAGAACCAATTCCGACAACAATATTTTTTGTTTGGTATGAATTCTTGTTCGTAACTACAGTAAATTCAGGATAACTTCCTTCAACTTTCAATACTTTCTCATTTGCAATTTGAGTAATATGTGGATAAGTTGTTGCTAAATCCTGCGTGCTTTCTGTAAGCAGTTCAGAGCCTAGTTTTCCTGGTGTAATTCCGTAAGCGTTATAAAAGATTGCCTCTTGTAAAGAAGAATTTTTCTGGTGTGTAAAAATTCCGATTTTTTTGTCAGTAACAAATGTTTTGTTTTTTGCGGATCCTAAGACAAGAGCACAAGACATTCCTGAAACTCCTCCGCCTATAATTAAAACATCAAACATATTATCTGTTGTCATTCATTTTTTCCTCGATTCTTTTTGAAATTCTAAAAATCAAAAGAATTAGAACAGCGCAAAATGAAGCGGCGATTCCAATAAAAGCTACAATGCTGTCTCCTTGAAAAGGATTTTTAAAGTCTAATAGCGTAATATTAAAAACAATTAAAGCTAATGCTAAAAGCACTAAGATTGAAGTGAAAATTTTCATAAGATTGTTTCTGTTTGGTCTAAGATAATAAAGTAGAACTCCTGAAAAATAACCTAGAGTTATATTTTACAATATTTAACGGGGTAAATTTATAAAAATATATTTTAGACAAACAAACCTTTAACATTAGCGGCGAATAATTTAACAGCAATTGCTAAAAGTATCACTCCAAACGTCTTACGAACTACTCCAAGTCCGTTTTCTCCTAACAAATTTTCGATTTTTTTAGAAGATTTCAAAACAATATAAACCAATATAATGTTTAATAAAATCGCAATTATAATATTAATAGTATGAAATTGAGATCGAAGCGATAATAAAGTAGTCATTGTTCCTGCTCCGGCAATTAATGGAAACGCCAACGGAACAATAGAAGCAGAACCTGGTTCTTCGTCACGGTAAATTCTAATTCCTAAAATCATTTCTAGCGCCAGAAAGAATAAGACGAAAGATCCCGCAACGGCGAATGAATGCACGTCGATACCAATTAAATTCAATAATCCTTCTCCAACAAAAAGAAAAACAATCATAATGGCGCCGGCAACAATAGAAGCTTTTTCAGATTCGATGTGTCCAACCTTTGCTCTTAAATTCACAATAATTGGAATAGATCCCACAATATCAATTACGGCAAAAAGTACCATGCCAACTGTGATGATTTCTTTAAAATCGATTTCTAACATATCGCTTTGATTTTTAAGGTTTAAAAAACTGCTGCAAAAGTAGTTAATAAAGTTAGGTGATTTTTCGATAGATTGTATTTTTGTTATAAAAACATGGTTTAATGGCTAAAAAAGTGATATTTGTAACAATTGATGATTTAACCGCAAAAATCCGCAAAGAATTACGCAAGGTTCGCAAGGATAAAAAACTAATAATTCTTTGCCAACCTTGCGTAATTCTTTGCCAACTTTGCGGTTAAATTTTAAGAAACAATATCTGTTTTCTTTGACTATCTTTGCACTTTATAAATAACAGTATTTTATATCATGTTTCAGTTAGGGAAAACTATTATTTCAGAAGATATTCTGGAAAAAGAATTTGTTTGCAACTTGTCTGCTTGTAAAGGGGCTTGTTGTGTGGATGGAGATGCGGGCGCGCCTTTGAATGAGGCTGAAACGAAAATCTTAGAAGAAATCTATCCGAAAGTAAAACCTTTTTTAAGAAAAGAAGGAATTGCAGCAATCGAAGCGCAAGGAACTTGGGTAAAAGGAACTGATGGAGATCTAGAAACTACATTAATAGATAATAAAGATTGTGCTTACGTAATTTTTGATGGAAAAACTGCGCTTTGCGGAATCGAGCAAGCTTACAATCAAGGAATCGTAGATTGGAAAAAACCAGTTTCTTGTCATTTATATCCAATTCGCGTAAAAGACTTCACAGAATTTGCAGCGGTGAATTATGATAAATGGGAAATTTGTGACGATGCTTGTTCTTTAGGAAAAGAATTAGAAGTTCCAGTTTATAAATTTGTCAAAGAAGCGCTTATTCGCCGTTTTGGGCAAGATTGGTATTTGGAGCTTGAAAAAGTTGCCGAAGAACATAAAAATTCTTAAAATCCACCATTTAAATAATAGTCATTTTGACTACATATTTTGACTCAAAAAAATAAAGTTTTAACTCAAAAAAACTTTTTTAAAACTCTTTAAAATTTCTTGCTTTTTATATTAAAAAGTCTATATTTTACGGGGCTTCAAGGTGTATTTGTCTATTTTAAACGCTTCATTTACAGTAAATTAATTATTGTATGAAAAATGTTTCAAAAAATTAGCGTTGTTAAAAACTACATCAAATTGTGAATAAGTTTGACTTTCATTTTTGGCAGTAATTGACAATCTTTGTAGTCTACTGAATCAGTAAAAATTCAATAAAAAAATTAACAGAATCTGTCATGTCACAAATCGAACCAATATTACAAGAAAATAAAAATCGCTTCGTTATTTTTCCGATTAAGCATCATGATATTTGGGAATGGTACAAGAAGATGGAAGCAAGTTTTTGGACTGCCGAAGAAATCGACCTACACCAAGATTTGACAGATTGGAATAACAAATTGAATGACGACGAAAGATATTTCATTAAACATATTTTAGCTTTCTTCGCCGCTTCTGACGGAATCGTAAACGAAAATTTGGCTGAGAACTTTGTAAACGAAGTACAATATGCTGAAGCGAAGTTTTTCTACGGATTTCAAATCATGATGGAGAATATTCATAGTGAAACGTATTCATTATTAATTGACACTTACGTGAAAGATGAAGCTGAAAAAGCAGAATTGTTTAATGCTTTGGAAGTTTTTCCTGCAATTGCTAAAAAAGCAGAATGGGCTTTAAAATGGATCGAGTCAGATTCATTTGCTGAAAGACTTATCGCTTTTGCTGCTGTTGAAGGAATCTTTTTCTCAGGTGCTTTCTGTTCAATTTATTGGTTGAAAAAACGTGGTTTAATGCCAGGTTTGACATTTTCTAACGAATTGATTTCTCGTGACGAAGGCGTACATTGTGATTTTGCAGTTCACTTGCACAATCACCATTTAGTAAACAAAGTGCCAAAAGATAGAATTAAAGAAATCATTGTTGATGCTTTAGATATCGAAAGACAGTTTGTTACAGAATCTCTTCCTGTAAGTTTAATTGGTATGAACGCAACTTTAATGACACAATACTTAGAGTTCGTTGCTGATAGACTTTTGGTTGAATTAGGTTGTGAGCGTGTGTATGGATCAGCGAATCCGTTTGATTTCATGGACATGATCTCTCTTCAAGGAAAAACTAATTTCTTTGAAAAACGTGTTGCAGAGTATCAAAAATCTGGTGTGATGAACACAGATAGCGATGCTCAGAAAATTTCATTCGATGCAGATTTTTAGGTAACAAAATACTTTTAGCGCCTGATCTTCCAGTAACGCTAAAAAAAGATTACAGATTTATTTTTTTTAAGGTTGAATCTCTTTCCCCAAGTCGCAGGTTCAATAGCAATTTATGACGCATTTAAATTCGATTTTCGAATTTGAAACAAGTAACTATTGAGAATTTGGTAATTCTCTAAAATTAATTTAAAAACACGCAATGTTTAAGTGCAAGAGCTCGTTCTCTAAGTACTTTCATTTTTTCAATAACTATAAAAGGTAAGCTTATGTATGTAGTAAAAAGAGATGGCCACAGAGAGCCCGTAATGTTTGATAAGATTACAGAAAGAATCAAAAAGTTGTGTTACGGCTTAAATGAACTTGTAGATCCGGTAAAGGTAGCGATGAGAGTTATCGAGGGATTGTATGATGGGGTTTCTACTTCTGAACTTGATAATCTTGCGGCAGAAACAGCGGCTTCAATGACTATTGCGCATCCAGATTATGCACAATTGGCAGCGCGTGTGGCAATTTCAAATCTACATTCAAATACTAAAAAATCTTTCTCAGAAACGATGAAAGATATGTATCACTACGTAAATCCAAGAAACGGTCAAGATGCACCGTTAATTGCTGATGATGTATTTAAAGTGATTCAGGAAAATGCTGCTTTTTTAGATTCTCATATCATTTATACAAGAGATTTTAATTACGATTACTTTGGTTTCAAAACTTTAGAGCGTTCTTATTTGCTAAAAATAAACGGAAAAATCGTTGAGCGTCCACAACACATGTTAATGCGTGTTTCTGTTGGTATTCACTTAGATGATTTAAAATCAGTAATTGAAACTTACGATTTAATGTCTAAAAAGTTCTTCACGCACGCAACGCCAACGTTGTTTAATGCAGGAACTCCAAAACCGCAAATGTCTTCTTGTTTCCTTTTGGCAATGCAGGATGATAGTATTGATGGTATTTATGATACTTTAAAACAAACAGCAAAAATCTCGCAATCGGCAGGAGGAATCGGACTTTCTATTCATAACGTTCGTGCGACTGGATCTTATATTCGCGGTACAAATGGAACTTCAAACGGAATTGTTCCGATGTTGAGAGTTTTCAACGATACAGCTCGTTACGTAGATCAAGGTGGTGGAAAACGTAAAGGAAGTTTTGCGATTTACATCGAAACTTGGCATGCTGATATCTTTGATTTCTTGGATTTAAAGAAAAATACAGGAAAAGAAGAAATGCGTGCGAGAGATTTATTCTTCGCTATGTGGACTTCAGATTTATTCATGAAACGTGTTCAGGAAGATACAACTTGGACTTTAATGTGTCCTAACGAATGTCCAGGATTATATGATGTTTACGGAGATGAATTCGAAGCATTATATACGGATTACGAATTTAGAGGAAAAGGTAGAAAAACAATCCGCGCTCGTGAATTATGGGAGAAAATCCTAGAATCTCAAATCGAGACTGGAACACCATATATGTTGTATAAAGATGCAGTAAACCGTAAATCGAATCACAAGAATTTAGGAACTATTCGTTCTTCTAACTTGTGTACAGAGATTATGGAGTTTACTTCTAAAGATGAAATCGCAGTTTGTAACTTGGCTTCTATTTCGTTGCCAATGTTTATTGAAAACGGAAAATTTGATCACGAAGCGCTTTACAATGTTACAAAACGTGTAACTCGTAACTTGAATAAAGTAATCGACAGAAATTACTATCCAGTAAAAGAAGCTGAAAATTCTAACTTACGTCACCGTCCGGTTGGTTTAGGTGTTCAAGGTTTAGCAGATGCTTTCATTATGTTGCGTATGCCCTTTACAAGCGATGAAGCTAAAACATTAAATCAAGAGATTTTCGAAACTTTATACTTCGCTGCTGTAACCGCTTCTATGGAAATGGCAAAAGAAGAAGGTCCATATTCTACATTTGCAGGTTCTCCAATGTCACAAGGAGAATTCCAATACAATATGTGGGGAATGAAAGATGAAGAATTATCTGGTCGTTGGGACTGGGCTTCATTAAGAAAAGAAGTTGTAGAGCACGGAGTTCGTAACTCTTTATTGGTTGCTCCAATGCCAACAGCATCGACTTCACAAATTCTTGGAAACAACGAAGCTTTTGAGCCTTATACATCAAATATTTACACGCGTCGTGTATTGTCTGGAGAGTTTATCGTAGTAAACAAGCACTTATTGCACGATTTAGTAGACAGAGGTTTATGGAACGAAACGTTGAAACAAGAAATTATGCGTCATAACGGATCTGTTCAAAACATTGATGTGATTCCGCAAGACTTAAAAGAATTATACAAAACAGTTTGGGAAATGTCGATGAAAGATATTATCGATATGTCACGTCAGAGAGGTTATTTTATTGACCAATCGCAATCGTTAAACTTGTTCATGCAAGATGCAAACTATTCTAAATTAACGTCAATGCATTTCTACGCTTGGCAATCAGGTTTAAAAACAGGAATGTATTACCTAAGAACAAAAGCGGCAGTAGATGCGATTAAATTCACATTAAACAACGATAAAAAAGAAGAAGATGCGCCGGCAGCAGTTCTGGTTCCAGAAACAGAATCGATCAGCGTTGAAGAATACAAAGCGATGTTGCTAAAAGCGCAAGCTGGAGATCCTGAGGATTGTGAAATGTGTGGGTCTTAATAATTTTAGATTGTAGATCTGAGATTTTAGATTTTAGATTTTTAAAATATGAAAAGCAGTTATTGTAATGATAGCTGCTTTTTTTTATTCTATATTTGTTTTTTAATAGTAAAAATAGTACAAAATATGAAATCGGAAATTGAAGATTATAATCGAATTGCAAAACAATTAAAAGGAGAATATTCAAAACTATCAGATTTTGAAATTTTATCATTAGCGATTCAAATACAAAGAAATCAAATTTTAGAAAATGGGTTAGTAGTTAGTTCATCAGATAAATATCCAAGTGCGTTAGAAGCTATAGCTATTGCATTGGGTTATGAAGGAAGCAATTCAATAACTATTACTGATGTGTTACGAGATATTGCAAATAGATAGGAAGTTTAATTGTTTTAAATGTTTTTAGGATTAACAAGTTGTACTTTGGTGCAACTTTTATACATTTGTATTTTATGAGTAATAATCAAAAGATTAGAACTGTTATTTTTTTTAAAAATTATTTTAATGAGTTTTTTGTTAAGCAAAAAGAAAAAGTTCAACAAAAAATTGTTTGGACGATTGATTTAATTGAAGAGCTCGATAGGATTCCTGAAACGTATTTGAAATATATTGAAAACGCAGATGGACTTTATGAAATTAGAATACAACAAGGAAATGACATTTTTAGAATTTTTTGTTTTTTTGATGAGGGAAAATTAGTTGTATTAGCTAATGGATTTCAAAAGAAAACTCAAAAAACACCAAAGAAAGAAATTAAAAAAGCTTTAAAAATTAAAAAGGAGTATGAAAATGAAAAATAAGAATTTAACAACTTTAGAAGAGTTTAAAGAGCAACATTATGGAAAAATCGGAACACCAAAACGTGATGAATTAGAAGCTGGTTATGAAATTTTTAAAATTGGAGTTTTGCTTCAAGAAGCCAGACTTCAAAAAGGAATGACTCAGGAAGAACTTGCTGTAAAAGCAGGAACAACAAAATCATATATTTCTAAGATTGAAAATAACGTCAAAGAAGTCAAATTTTCGACACTTCAAAAAATTGTAGAACTCGGATTGGGGGGTCATTTAGAGCTGTCAATTAAATTATAATTTAAAATAAATGGATTTATTAGAAAAAACATTTCATAATAAAGAAGAGTTCTACAATCTTGCTTTGGAATATTTTCATAATATAAATTCTGAGGAATATCAAGGTATTCAATTTGATAATATTGTTTCAAAATCTATTTCGATTTTATTAGATCATGATTTTATTACAACTCCTTGTATTGAAATTAAATTAGAACTTTCTAAAGATGAAAAAAAGATCGCTAATTATTTTCTTTATGTTAATGAAAACAAAGAATTCTTAGATGAGTTTTTATATTAGAAAATAAACTACAATATCCCCAAAAATTCCCCGTTCTAATTATTACCAAAGACTTTTCAAAACTTAGCACCTCAGAATCTTAGTCCCGATAGCTATCGGGATAGGATCTTTTAAAAAATTAAACCTTTAAAAGAAACTCAAGTCTTATTGTAATAATTTCTGAACGATGAAAAAAAGCAGTCTTTGGTCCTTACGATTAGGTTTTTCAGGAAAACAAACTTCTCAAATAGAAAAACTCGGCTTAGAAAAATTTCTAAAGCAATCTTATAATTCAAAATTTGACAAAGAAATTCCAGGCTTTTTGCAAGATCAACCTAAAACCACTTTAGAGTTGAAACAAGTTCGGGAAATAATCAAAACTTCAGAACCCGAAGTCAAAAAGGAAATTCAGAAAAAAGAAAATCAGGCGACTGCCGAATTCAAAAAATGGTGGATTGCTAAAATGCGAAACGATGAATTTCCATTGCGTGAAAATATGGTTTGTTTCTGGCACAATCATTTCGTTTCGACTTCTCAAAAAGTAAAAATCAATTACTGGATTTATCAGCACAATATGATTTTGCGTGAAAATGCTTTTGGCAATTTTAAAGAATTGACCAAACAGATTCTGAAATCTAATGCAATGGTTCGTTATCTCGACAATGGAGATAATAAAAAAGGAAAAGTAAACGAAAATTTAAGTCGTGAATTACTCGAACTATTCACAATCGGAATTGGAAATTATACCGAAGAAGATATTAAAAATGGCGCAAAAGCTTTGGCAGGACTAAATGTTGGCGATGAAGGCGCGGTTTATAGAAAAAATATCGAAGATAACAGCGATAAAATCTATTTCGGAAAAACAGGAAATTGGAAGTCAGACGATCTGGTTGATATTATTTTCGAACAGAAAAATATTCCGTATTTAATAACCCGAAAAATCCTGAAATGGTTTATGTATGATAATCCACCAGAAGATTTGGTGGTTTATTATGGAGATTATTTCCGAAAGCAAAAGTTTGAAATCGAACCTTTATTGAGTAAAATTTTTACAGAAGAATTTAAAAAGGAAAACTCTGGAAATAAAATCAAAAATCCGCTGGTTTATATTTTACAGCTTTGCGACGAATTGCAAATTCAGAATGTGAATGACGCCGCAATTATGGCATTTATGAAACAGCAGGGAATGGATTTGTATAATCAGGTAAATGTAAAAGGCTGGGATGGCGGAAATTCATGGTTGACTTCGCAAATTTATCTTCAAAGAAATAATACAGCCGATTTACTATGTAGTGGAAAAAGTCTCAACCGAAGAGTTTTGAAAACCATGATGAATGGTGTTGAAAAAGAAAAATCAGAATATGAAAAAACGGCTGTAAAAGTTGCTTTTGATTCGGATGGAAATAACAAAACAATTATTTCTGAATTGTCAGATAGATTATTATTTGCAGTTAATGATTCGGAACAAAAAGACATGGAAAATCTTTTGAAATACGATTTTGATCCCAAAGATCCGCACGCCGATTTTGCGGTGGTCAGACTTTTTAATTACATCACCAAACTTCCGGAATATCAATTAATTTAAAAGCAGTAATCATGAACAGAAGAAATTTTCTAACACTGACAGGAACTTTCACAGGCGGATTACTTGTGCTTCCTGATTTTTTACACGCTTTCGGTTCTCAGAATAATTTGATTGTGGGAGAACAATGCATTGTTTTTGTTCAGTTAAATGGAGGAAACGATGGTTTAAATACTTTCATTCCGTACGATGATCCTTTATATTATGATTTACGAACGAAGATTGCTTTAAACAAAGATTTGGTTGTCGGAAAGAATAAAGGAATGGCATTTCATCCTTCGTTAAAAGATTTTGCCCAAATGCAGCAAAACGGAGATTTAACGGTAATTCAGAATGTGGGTTATCCAGAACCGATTCGTTCGCATTTTAGAAGTCAGGAAATTTGGCAGACTGCAACTGATTCAAATAAATATATAAATGAAGGCTGGCTGGGAAGATTTTTAGATCTACAATGCAACGGACATCAGGCGACGGCGGGAATCAATTTAGATTCGATTGATAATTTGGCTTTAAAAGGCATTGAGCCGAATTTTATAACCGTAAAAGATCCAGATCGATTTAAGGTAAAACCAAAAGATGAAGATGTAACTTTATCTAAAAATCCGCATTTAGATTTTGTTCGAAAAATAGCCAATTCGGTTACCGAAGGTTCGGGTGAAATTCAGAAAGCTTTATCAAAATCAAAAACAGAAATTAGTTATCCTAAAACAGAATTATCTAAAAACCTAGAATGGATTGCGCGATTGATAAAAGGAAATCTAAATTCAAAAGTATATTATACGTCACTTAACGGATTTGACACACACGACAATCAGCTTTCCATTCACGAACGAAAACTAACCGATTTAAACGATTCCTTATATAGTTTTTATTCTGATTTAAAAGAAGCTCAATTATTGCAAAACGTAACAGTTGTAGTTTTCTCCGAATTTGGAAGAAGAGTAAAAGACAACGGAAGCGGAACAGATCACGGAACTGCAGCGCCAATGTTCGTCATCGGAGGAAATAACAAAGGAATCATTTTAGGAAAAAATCCAAATTTAGCAGACTTAGATAATGGTGATTTAAAATATGAAATTGATTTCAGAAGTGTTTATGCTTCTTTATTAAAAGAAAAAATGAATTTCGATTATGCTAAAATAGGGATTATGAATAAACCAGTTTCAGGATTGTTTCCTTAATTAAATCTTTATGAATTGCCTCCAGCTTTAGCTGGAGGTATGAAAAAAGAACAAGATTGGGCTTTAGCCAAATAACTTCAAAGATTTTGGCTAAAGCCAGAACAATGTCAATCTCTAAACCTCCAGCTAAAGCTGAAGGCAATTCAGCCAAAATGAAAAAAACCTTAGCACCTTAGCAACTAAGAACCTTAGAACCTCATTTTAATATTCTCATTTTAAGCCCTTATTTTTATATTATCATACAAAACCTGCTAAATTTGTTAAGAAATCCTTTTTTGTTTCATAAAATGCATTATTTTTTTTGGTGCGCTGAAAATAATTTATACATTCGCAGAGAATTTACAAAATAACACAAACAAAATGGCAACTAACCGTTTTTATTTTAGCAACAACTTTTATTTCTTCTTTAGTAGAAGTGAGGATTGTGCTATGGTTATTTGAAAAATATAAAAGACAAATAAAACTAATATACAATCCTGATGCAAATCAGGATTTTTTTTTGAATATATGACAACGAAAATTGCAATACAAGGTATTAAAGGATCTTTTCATCATCAGGTTGTGAAAGAGTATTTCTCTGAAAATGTGGATATTGATGAATGTTTGTCTTTTGAAGAATTGATCGACAGCCTTATTGCCGGAAAATCGGATCAAGCTGTTATGGCGATCGAAAATTCTATTGCAGGTCCGATTATTCCGAATTATGCTTTGATTGACAAGAATAATTTGCACATTATTGGAGAGCATTATTTAAACATTCAGCAGAATTTAATGGCTTTAAAAGGTCAACAAATTGAAGATATAAAAGAAGTTCATTCGCACCCAATGGCACTTTTGCAGTGTATGGATTTCTTGAAACAATATCCAAATATCAAATTGATTGAGGATAAAGATACAGCTGAAACAGCAAGAAGAATTCAGGAAAAACAATTGACAGGAATTGCTGCAATTGCAAGTGTAACAGCTTCTGAAATGTATGATTTAGATATTATCGCGTCATCGATTCAAACAATTAAAAACAATATGACGCGTTTCGTAATCATTAAAAAGCAAAATTCATTTTTGCCAGAAAGCGAAATCAATAGAGCGTCTATTAAGTTTGAATTGGATCACAAAAGAGGAAGCTTAGCAGCGGTTTTAAATGTAATGAGCGACTGCAAACTGAATTTGACAAAAATCCAGTCGCTTCCAAAAATTGAAACGCCTTGGAAATATTCATTTTTCGTAGACGTAACATTTGAAAAATACGAAGATTTTGCAAAAGCCAAAGCATTATTAAACATAATGGCAGAATATTTTAAAGTGTTGGGAGAATATAAAAATACAAAACCTTTGGCTCAGTCATAAAGTCCAAAGTCCAAAGTCTAAAGAGAAAAGCATATAGCTTACGGCCTAAAGCCTAAAGCATTTTTTAATAAAAAATAGAAATGATTACAACAGCAAAACGATTAGACACAGTTGAAGAATACTACTTCTCATCAAAATTAAGAGAAGTTCGTCAGTTGATGTCTGAAGGAAAATCGATCATCAATATGGGAATTGGAAGTCCTGATTTGAGTCCGTCAAAAGCAGTAATTGAAGCAGTAGCTGCGGCAATTCAAGACGAAAACGGGCATGGTTATCAAAGCTATCAGGGATTGCCAGAAATGAGACAAGCGATGGCAGATTTTTATAAAGATCAGTTTGGTGTTGAAGTGAATCCGAATAATGAGATTTTACCTCTTATGGGTTCGAAAGAAGGAATTATGCAAATTTCGTTAGCATTTTTAAATGAAGGCGATCACGTTTTAATTCCGAATCCAGGTTATCCAACTTATACTTCGGTAACCAATTTGGTTCAGGCAGTTCCAGTTTATTATGATTTGAAAGAAGAAAACGGATGGGAACCAGATTTTGAAGCTCTTGAAAAACTGGATCTTTCGAAAGTAAAAATAATGTGGCTGGGATATCCGCACATGCCGACAGGAGCAAGAGGAAGTTTAGCGTTATTTGAAAAATTGGTATCTTTTGCTAAAAAACACAATATATTATTGATTAACGACAATCCGTATAGTTTTGTTTTGAATGATAATCCGATGAGTTTGTTGCAAGTTGAAGGAGCGAAAGATGTGGCTTTAGAATTGAATTCTTTAAGTAAAACTTTCAACATGGCCGGCTGGAGAGTAGGGATGGTTTTAGGAAATCCTGAAATTATCGATGCAGTTCTAAAAGTAAAAAGCAACATGGACAGCGGAATGTTCTACGGAATTCAAAAAGGTGCAATTGCAGCTTTAAAATGTGATAAATCTTGGTTCGAAGATCAAAACAAAATTTACAGACGCCGTAGAGAATTAACGGAGAAATTAGCTGAAAAGTTAAACTGTAAAGTGTATAAAGAAGGAGTTGGGCTTTTTGTTTGGGCAAAACTTCCGGAAGGAATCGAATCAGCAGAGAAGTTCATTGACGAAATATTATATGAGAAACATATTTTCATTACACCGGGAACCATTTTTGGAAGCAACGGCGAAGGTTATATCCGATTCTCATTGTGTGTGAAAGAAGAAAAAGTACAGGAAGCGATAGACCGATTTTAGAAGTCATTGCGAGGAACGAAGCAATCTCAGTTGCTGAGTCAATTGTTAGTAAGGTGGCGCCCGTTCCTCGCAATGACAAAAAATAAAGAAATATGAAAGTATACGTAATAGGAATAGGATTAATAGGCGGTTCGATGGTGCTGGACATCAAAGACCAACATCCTGATTCGACAATTTTTGGAATCGATAGCAACGAAAAACATTTGCAGGAAGCCATTAATTTAGGAGTTATCGATGAAGCAGGAAGTTTTGAAGATTTGGCTGAAGCCGATTTTGTAATCGTTTCGGTTCCGGTTGATGTGGCATTGACGGTTTTACCAAAAGTTCTGGATTCGGTAGGAGATAAAACAATTGTTTTTGAAGTAGGTTCGACGAAAAAACCAATTTGTGAAGCAGTTGCCAATCACCCAAAAAGAAGAAATTTTATTGCCACGCATCCAATAGCAGGAACGGAGTTTTCAGGACCTTCGGCGGCAATAAAAGGTTTGTTTAAAGGAAAAACAAACATTATTTGCGAAGTGGAAAAAACCACTTTCAAATTGCAGGAAAAAGCATTAAAACTTTTCAGCGAAATCGGAATGAGGATTCGATATATGGACCCGACTTCACACGATAAACATATTGCTTACGTTTCGCATTTGTCGCACATCAGTTCGTTTATGCTCGGTAAAACGGTAATGAACAAAGAAAAAGACGAACAGGATATTTTTGATATGGCGGGAAGTGGATTTGAAAGCACGGTTCGTTTAGCAAAAAGTTCGCCAGCAATGTGGACGCCGATTTTTAAGCAGAATAAAGAACACGTTCTGGAAACATTAGAAGAATATATTTCAAATCTCAGTCGGTTTAGGGATTTGTTGAAAGAAGAAGATTATAATGCCATTTTTGAAGAAATGGAAAGCACAAATAAAATAAAAGAAATACTAAACGGATTAACAACAACTAAAAAGTAAAATTAGAATTAAGATGGAAAATAAGAAAGAAATGAGAAAGTGGTTAGAAGATTTCAATTTAAATCACCCACTTGTGATAGCTGGACCATGTAGTGCAGAAACTGAAGATCAAGTATTGAAAATTGCTCACGAATTGAAAAATTCAAAAGTAAGTGTTTTCAGAGCCGGAATCTGGAAACCGAGAACACGTCCGGGAGGATTTGAAGGTGTTGGAGAAATTGGTTTGAAATGGTTACAAAAAGCAAAAGCTGAAACTGGTTTATTAATGGGAACTGAAGTTGCAACTGCAGCGCACTGTAAACTGGCTTTAGAACACGATATCGACGTATTATGGGTTGGTGCACGTACAACGGCAAACCCTTTCGCTGTTCAGGAAATTGCTGATACTTTAAAAGGAACTGATAAAATCGTTTTGGTTAAAAACCCTGTAAACCCAGATTTAGCTTTATGGTTAGGTGGTGTTGAGCGTTTACATATGGCTGGAATCGAGAAGTTAGGAGTTATCCACAGAGGTTTCTCTACTTACGAAAAAACAAAATACAGAAACATTCCAGAATGGCAGATTGCTATCGAATTGCAAAATAAATTCCCTGATTTACCATTAATCATCGATCCATCTCATATTACTGGAGATCGTAAAATGATTTTTGAAGTAACTCAAGAGGCTTTAGATTTGAATTACGATGGTATGATTATCGAAACGCACTTCGATCCAGATAACGCTTGGTCTGATGCTGCGCAGCAAGTAACTCCAGATTCTTTGAAACAAATCATTAAAGATTTGACTATCAGAAAAACGGATGATACTACAGATGAGTACAGCCAAAAAATGACAAAATTAAGAGCTAACATCGATGTTTTGGATGCTAACTTATTAGAATTGTTAGGAAAACGTATGAAAGTGGCTGACGAAATTGGTCAGGTGAAAAAAGATGCAAACGTTGCGATTCTTCAAAACAACCGTTGGAATGAAATCTTAGGAAAAATGATTTTGGAAGGCGAGAAAAAAGGTCTTACTGAAGAATTCGTTTTAAGAATGTTCAAAGCAATTCACCAAGAAAGTATTGGTCACCAAGAGAAAATTTTCAACGCATAATTTTCTTTAAACATATAAGTGATATAAGAAAATTTTAGTTTTACAAAACATTATTTAAAAGTTTTCTTATAGCATTAGTTAAAAATAGATTGTTTTTAAGAATCCCCATTACTTTGAAATAAGTAGTGGGGATTTTTGTTTTCGAAATACACCTACGTTATATTACCTTATATTACTCATACGGTTAAAATTATTCATTTATCTTTGCAGAGGTTTTAAGGTTAGAATCTCTAATCTAAAATCAGAAATCTAAAATCAACAATTTGAATTGAATGACAGGACTCGTTTATAAATCTACAGGAAGCTGGTATACCGTAAAATCTGAAAAAGGCGATTTTGTGGAATGCCGTATGAAAGGGAAATTTAGAATTAAAGGTATAAAAAGTACCAACCCAATTGCTGTAGGCGATATTGTCGATTATGAATTGGATGAAACTTCTGATGCCATTACGGGTACAATTCATAATATTCACGAAAGAAAAAATTACATCGTTCGTAAATCGGTTAACTTATCGAAACAGATTCATATTATTGCGTCTAATATCGATCAGGTTTTTTTACTGATTACGATTGATAATCCGCCAACAACTACAAGTTTTATCGATCGTTTTTTGGTTACTGCAGAAGCATACGGAATTGAAGCCGTTTTGATTTTTAATAAAATCGATACTTTAAATGATCAGACTTTAGACGATCAGCTTTATTTACAACACATTTATCAGGAAATAGGATATAAATGTCTTAGAATTTCATCAACAGAAAACAAAGGCGTCGATAAACTAAAAGAAATGATGATTGGAAAAGTAAGTATGTTTTCTGGACATTCTGGAGTTGGAAAATCTACTTTGGTAAATGCGATGGAACCAAGTCTTCATTTAAAAACGACTGTAATTTCAGAACAAAGCAAACAAGGTCAGCATACGACAACTTTTGCAGAAATGTATGATTTGTCTTTTGATGCCCGAATTATTGATACACCAGGAATTAAAGGCTTCGGAATCGTTGATATGGAACCAACAGAAATTAGTGGTTATTTTCCAGAATTTTTCAAATTAAAAGATCAATGCAAGTTTAACAATTGTTTGCACAAAGAAGAACCGCATTGCGCCATAAAAGCAGCTTTAGAAAAAGATGAAATTGCTTGGTCACGCTACAACAGTTATCTTAAAATCCTCGAAGGCGACGAAGAACATTATCGTACCGATACTTACGGTGAAGATCGTGCAGCAAGTGATGAAACACGTAAGTAATTATTAATTGTGAATTGTTAGTTGTTAATTATGAATTTCATTTCTTAATTAAAAAATAACAATATTAAATGTAGAGATACACTGTAGTGCATCTAAAGTGTTGATTTTAAAATCTTTTTAATACTTGTAATCTGTGGCTAAAAATTAAAGTAAAGAATGAAAGTTGTAATACAAAGAGTTTCTGAGGCATCTGTAACAGTTGATGGCAAAAAAACAGCCGATATTAAAAAAGGATTATTGATTTTAGTCGGAATTGAAGATGCCGATACTCAGGAAGATATTGACTGGCTCGCTGGAAAAATCGTAAAAATGAGAATTTTTGGCGACGAAAATGATGTTATGAACTGCTCAGTTCAAGACATTGACGGCGATATTATTGTGGTTAGCCAATTTACACTTCATGCTTCAACCAAAAAAGGAAATCGCCCTTCTTATACAAAAGCTGCAAAACCAGATTTTGCAATTCCGATGTATGAAAAGTTTGTTCAAACTTTAGAAAACGAATTTCAAAAGAAAATTCAAACCGGAATTTTTGGTGCAGATATGAAAGTAAATCTACTAAATGATGGTCCTGTAACCATTTTGACGGATAGCAAAAATAGAGAGTAAAAAATTACTAAACATTTGTTAAGGTTTTCTGAAAATAATATATATTTGACGAAAATACTTACTAATGAAAAACGGTTTTTGCGCATTATTTTTTCTCTTATTTGTCCTTAATTCTTCTGCTCAAAAGAGCAATTATTCGATACTATCTATTTCTGATAGTTTAAAAGAAAATGCAAATGCGGTTCTTCGTTTAGATCAAATGGATATTACAATTGCATCGCAAAGAAGCATGAATATCAAACAACAAAAAGTTGTAACTGTTTTAAATAATAAAGGTTTAGATAATATTGATGCGAGTCAGTATTATGACAAATCTACTTCTGTAAAAAGTATCGAAGCGATTGTTTACGATGCATTCGGTAATGAAATCAAGAAAATCAAACGAAAAGATTTTAGAGATCAGAGCGCAGTAAGCGGCAGCACTCTTTTTTCTGACAACCGTATTATTTATCTAGATTATACTCCAATTTCATATCCTTTTACGGTTGTTTATAATTGCGAAGTTGAAACTTCAAACACAGCTTTTATTCCGCAATGGTATTTTTTGGGAGATTTTTATTTAAGTGTTGAAAAGTGTGTTTTGAATGTAACTTTTCCAAAAGAATTAGGGTTTAAAAAGAAAGAATTCCGTTTTTCTGATTTTAACATTAAAAAAACAGCTGAAACCGATACGCAGCTGAGTTATACAGCAACAAATATTCAAGCTCAAAAACCAGAAGATTTGAGTCCTTATGGCGATCTTTTTCCAAAAGTAATGATGGGATTAGAAAACTTTCATTTGGAAGGAGTCGATGGAAAAGCAACTACTTGGGAAGCATTTGGAAAATGGTACGGCGAAAAAATCTTGACAGGAACAACAGTTTTAACTGAAGACACCAAAGCAAAAATAAAAGCGCTTGTTGGAGACGAAAAAGATCCGATTAAGAAAGCCAAAATTATTTACGATTATGTTCAAAAAAAATCTAGATATGTAAATATTGCAGTTGGTATTGGCGGCTGGAAACCAATGCTAGCCAACGATGTAGACCGTTTAGGTTATGGCGATTGTAAAGCATTATCAAATTATACAAAAGCACTTTTAGAGGTTGTAGATGTTCCGTCTTACAACACCATTTTATATGGAAATAGATACAAAACAAACATTCAATCTGATTTTGTTTCGATGCAAGGAAATCATATGATTCTCGCAATTCCTAATGGCAATAATTATGTTTGGTTAGAATGCACGAGTCAAGATGATCCTTTTGGATATCAAGGAATTTTTACAGACGACAGAGATGTTTTGGTCGTAAAACCTGAAGGAGGAGAAATTGTGAGAACTAAAATCTATGATGATAAAGGCAATACACAATTAGGAAAAGGAAATTACACGATTGACAAGGACGGAAATTTTGTGGGTATTTTAAAAATAGCTTCAGAAGGAAGTCAATACGCAAACAAATCTCGTGTTGAAACCATGCAACCAAATGAGAAAGAAGAACATTACAAAGAATATTGGGATAATATCAATAATTTAAAATTGGGTAAAATAACTTTTACAAACGATAAAGAAAATATTCGTTTTATTGAAGATGTTAACTTAAGCGCATCAAATTATGGGACGATTTCTGGGAATAAAATGATTTTTGTGGTTGATGCATTTAATCAATCTTCATCAAATGTGAAACGAATGAGAAACCGAAAAAATCCATTTCAAATTCAGCGTGGTTATTTAGATACTGATGAAATTGAAATTAATCTTCCAGAAGGTTTCAGTATTGAATTTCTTCCATCAAACTATGAATTGAAAGGAAAATTTGGTGAATACAAAACCGAAATCGTAAAAAAAGAAAACAACAAATTGACTTATAAAAGATCAATGTTTTTGAATAAAGGAAATTATTCGAATAAAGAATATGACGAATACCGCTTATTCATGGAACAAGTTTCTAGAAATGATAATGCCAAAATAATACTTACCAAGAACTAAAGTAATAATAACCAAAAACAAACCAAGAATTACCAATGAAAATTATTAAACTACTTAGTCTGTCTGTGATTTTATTGGTCGCTCCCAAAGCGATTTCACAGGAATTTAAATTAGGAAAAGTTTCTGTTGCTGAATTAGAACAGAAAGTTCATCCAAAAGATTCTGCTGCTCCCGCTGCGATTTTGTATAAAAAAGGAGTTTCTAGAATGGAGTATGATCAAAATGAAGGATTCTGCATTATTACTGATGTCGAAGCACGTATTAAGATTTATAAAAAAGAAGGGTACGAATGGGCGAATCAAAATGTTTGGTATTATAATTATACGAATTTAAAAGAGAGAGTTTTTTTCTCAGATGCAATTACATATAATCTGGTAAACGGAAAAATAGAAAAAACAAAGCTAAAGAGCGACGGATCTTTTGATGAAGTTCTAACTAAATTTAGAGGTGTAAAGAAAATTACAATGCCTAATGTAAAAGAAGGAAGTGTAATTGAATACCACTATTCGATAAGATGTCCTAGTGATGGCATAATTCGCGATTGGGATTTTCAAACTTCTATTCCAGTTAACTATTGTGAGTTTAAAGTAGCCTACCCAGAATATTATGTTTTTAAACCGAGACAAAAAGGGTATATATTTCCTAAAATTACAACAACAAAAAATCCTAAAAGCATAACATTTACAAGCAAAGAAAGAGGAACAGGACTTGTTTCTAAAACTGAATTTTATAATGATAAATTAGATTATACAGAAACAGAAGTTACCTATGTAGCGCAAGATTTTCCAGCTTTGAAAGAAGAGAGCTTCGTAAATAATATTGATAATTACACTTCAAGTATTGAGCATGAATTATCTTTAACTCAATTTCCTAATCGACCAGTAAAAGAATATTCTACCAATTGGAATTCTGTAGTGAAAACTATTTATGATTATGATGATTTTGGACCAGAGTTAAATAAAACGGGTTATTTTGAAGAAGATCTTAAAAAAGTATTAGCAGGAACCAACAATCAGCCTGAAAAAATCTTAACAATTTTTAATTTTGTAAAAGCAAATGTAAAATGGAACGGATATACAGGTTATAGCTGTGACAATGGCGTTAAAAAAGCATATAAAGACAAAACAGGAAATACAGCAGACATCAATTTAATGCTTACCGCAATGTTGCGTTCTGCGGGACTAACGGCAAATCCGGTTTTAGTAAGTACGCGTTCTAACGGAATTGCTTTATTCCCAAATAGAAATGCATTTAATTATGTAATTGCCGCAGTAGAAACGCCAGAAGGTTTTATTTTATTAGATGCTACCGATAAATTTTCAACTCCAAATGTTCTTCCTTTTAGAACGCTAAATTGGCTTGGAAGGTTAATTAGAAAAGATGGTTCTTCTCAAGAAATAGATTTAATGCCTCATAAAACATCAAATGATATTGTTTTTATGAATTATGATATCGATGCAGAAGGTAAAGTCTCAGGTAAAACCAGAAGACAATGTACAGACTACAGAGCAATGCTAAGTAGAGAAAACTTCGAAAAATTGAAAGAAGAAGAATATCTAGAAAAACTTGAGAATAATAATAGAAAGATTGAAGTAAGCGAATATTCTAGAACAAACGAAAAAGAATTATTATCTCCAACAATTGAAACCTATTCTTTTAAAGGTAATGATTTGTGCGAAATTATCGGCGGAAAAATTTATGTAAATCCGATGTTGTTTTTTGCTCAAGAGAAAAACCCATTTAAGCAAGATGTGCGTGAATATCCTGTAGATTTTGGTTATCCTTTTCAAGATAAATTCAATATCACGATTAAAATTCCAGATGGTTTTGCTGTAGAAACATTGCCTACGCCAGTTGCTTATAATATGGAAAACAACTTGGGAACTTTCAAATTTAATATTTTAGCAAATGATAATGTTTTGCAGTTAATGGTTATTAATCAAATAAATGAAGCCATTATTACGACAGAACAATATGAAATGCTAAAAGAATATTATAAAGGAATGATTGCAAAACAAACAGAAAAAATAGTTTTAAAACGCATCTAAAATGAAGTTAAAAAAACTTCTGTTTTGTATTGTATTATTTTACAATGTACTAAATATCCAAGCTCAGAAATATGAGCTTGGAAAAGTTACTGTAGCCGAATTGGAACAAAAAATACATCCAATAGATTCTTCGGCGGCAGCTGCAATTTTATTCAAAAAAGGAAAAACAACTTTTACGTATACCGAAAAAACGGGGTTTTCTGCCGTTCATACTTATGAGTTTAAGATTAAAATCTACAAAAAAGAAGGATTAAAATGGGCCAATCAAAAAGTGGCCTATTATGTAGGTTATAAAAACCTAAATGAAGACTTGCTCGAATTTTCTAATGCGGTAACTTATAATTTAGAAAACGCTAAAGTCGAAAAAACAAAACTAGAAAGTAGTGGTGCATTCAAGAAAAAAATAAATGAATATTGGAACGAGAAAACAATAACACTTCCAAATGTTAAAGTTGGATCTATTATCGAATATAAATATGTTCTAAAGTCTGAAAATATTAGTGTTTTTCCAGATTTTGACTTTCAGTTTGATATTCCATTAAATTATTTCGAATACAAAACAGAGTTTCCTGAGTTTTATATCTACAAAACTCTTTTGGTAGGAAAGAACAAAATAGAAAATAATTCTAAATTATCTAACGGAAGCCAAAGTTACGCCAATCAATATAACCAAACGCGCAGTTTTAACTACACACAAATTGATGCTTTTTATTCTGGAAAAGATATTCCCGCTTTAGTTGAAGAACCTTATGTTAATAATTTAGAAAATTATCGAGGCGCGATCAAACACGAATTAGAAAGAATTAGAATGCCAGAGCAGCCTGTTAAAGATTATACAGTGACTTGGGAAGGCGTTGCAACAACAATTTTTAAAGACGATAATTTTGGCAAAGAACTCAATAAAAAAGATTTTCTGCTAGAAGATGTACGCAGATTATTGCCGAATGTCGAATCCTTGACGGAAAGAACAAATATCATTTTTAAGTTCGTTCAAAACAAAATGAATTGGAACGAGGTTAATAGTTGTTATTCAAAAGATGGAATTCAAAAAGCGTATAAAGATCAGACAGGAAATGTTGCAGAAATTAATTTTATCTTAATAAATATGCTGAAATTGGCGGGCGTAGATGCCAATCCGGTTTTAGTAAGTACAGTAGAAAATGGAGTTCCTATTTACCCGACAAGAGCGGGATTTAATTATTTAATTGCAGGCGTAGAAATCGATGGAAAACAAATTTTATTAGATGCTTCTAAAAAATATACGTCACCAAATATTCTGCCTTTGAATGTCTTAAATTGGAATGGAAGATTGGTTAAAAGCGATGGAAGTTCTAAGCAAATTGATTTGATGCCAAGTAAACCTTCACGAGAAAATTCTAGCATAACAGCTGTAATAAATGCAAATGGAAAGATAGATGGTAAAATTAGAATTCAGCGTACAGATTACGATGCTTATAAATTTAGAGTTCAAAATGCGACCAGAAATCAGGAGAATTATATTGAAAAATTAGAACAAGAATTGGGCGATTTGAAAATTTCGGATTATTCAATAAATAATAAAAACACAAATCTTTCAGATCCAATTATGGAAAGTTTTGGTTTTGAAACCAATAATCTTGTTGAAAGTATTGGCGGAAAATTATTTATAAGTCCGATGTTGTTTTACACGCAGACTAAAAATCCATTTGTTCAGGAAAAGAGACAAATGGGAATTTATTTTGGTTATCCAAGTCAGAAAAAATTTCTCATTAATTTAGAAATTCCAGAAGGCTATGTTGTAGAAACGCTTCCTACGCCAGCGAGATTTTCGCTAGATGACAATTCAGTCGCGATGATGATGAATGTTGTTAATGAAGGAAACAAAATTCAATTTAGTTTTTCTAAAGAAATAAACAGTAGTATTTTTGTTTCAGAATACTACGATTCCTTAAAAGTCATTTTTCAGAAAATGATTAGTAGTCAAAATCAAAAAATTGTTCTCAAAAAAATATAAATAAATGATTTCTCGTTCCCTTGCTTTTTTATTGTTTTTAATTTTTTCTTTCACAGAAATTAATGCTCAAAATTTTGAATTAGGAAAAGTTACAATTCAAGAATTACAAGAAAAAGAGAATCCAAAAGACACTTTTGCACCTGCCGCTATTTTTGCAAAAAAAGGAAAAACTTTTTTTACTTACAATGAACAAAGTGGTTTTCTTGCGAATCATGTATACGAGTTTAGAATTAAAATCTACAAAAAAGAAGGATTAAGCTGGGCAACTCAAAAAGTATCCTATTATGTTGGATATGAAAATTTAAGAGATGATAAAGTTTCTTTTTCGGATGCAGCGACTTACAATCTCGAAAATGGAGAAATTGTAAAAACGAAACTAAATAGCGACGGTAATTTTAAAGAAAAAGTTAATAAATATTGGAATACGGCTTCTATTACTTTACCAAATGTAAAAGAAGGTTCTGTAATTGAATTTAAATATACATTGAAATCTGAGAATTTGGTTCGTCTTCCAGATTTTGAATTTCAATACGAGATTCCGGTTAATTACTTCGAATACAAATCGGAAATTCCTGAGTTTTTTATTTATAAAACATTACTTGTTGGGACTTTTAAACCTGAAATGAGTGGAGATGTTGGTCAGATTAAACAAGTTTATGCGAGCAATTACAAACAGATTAACAGTTTGTACACGGGTAAAGATGTTCCGTCGCTCAAAGAAGAAAGTTTTGTAAATAATATTGATAACTACAAAGGTTCTATTCAGAACGAATTAGAACTAAAAAGATTCCCAGATAAACCAGTTGTAAATTATACCAAAACTTGGGAAGGACTTGCAGCAAGTACATACAAAGACGCTAATCTGGTAAAAGAATTATCTGATAAAGGTTATTTTGAAGAAGATTTAAAAAAGATTTTATCAAACATAAATTCTCCAAAACAACGAATGGATACTATTTTCAAGTTTGTTCAAAACAGAATGAATTGGAATAAAAAGAAAGGATATTATGTTGATAAAGGAGTAAAAAAAGCCTACGAAGAAAAAACAGGTAATACAGCAGAAATCAATTTGTTATTGATTTCGATGCTGAAAACTGCCAAAATACAAGTTCATCCTGTTTTAGTAAGTACAGTAGAAAATGGTGTTCCAGTATTTCCTAATCGAACGGTTTTTAATTACCTGATCGCTGCTGTTGAAATTGATGGAGAACAAATTTTATTAGATGCAACTAGCAAATTTACGGTTCCGAATATTCTTCCGCTAAATGTTTTAAACTGGAAAGGAAGATTGATTAAAGAAAATGGAACTAGCGAAGAAGTCGAATTAATTCCGACTAAATTTTCTGTAAACAATAATACTATAAGTGCATCAATAATTCCTGAATCGGCAAAATTGGAAGGTACTTTATCTCTACAAAAATCAGATTACAATGCACTTGTTTTTAGAGAAAAATTTGGAATCAAAACCAATGAAAATAACATTGAAAAAATAGAAAATCAATTTGGCGGTATTGAAATTGGAGAATATAAAGCTGAAAATCAAAACTTATCTAAACCAGTATTTGAAAAAGCTACTTTTACTACCGATAAAGCGTATGATATAATTGGAGGGAAAATATTTGTAAATCCGATGTTGTTTTTTGCCTATAAAAGCAATCCTTTCAAATTAGAAAAAAGACAAATGCCAATTTATTTTGGTTATCCAGAACAACAGAAATTCAATGTTTTTCTGCAAATTCCGTCTGGTTACAAAGTAGAATCATTGCCTTCTCCAATACGAATTGTAATGGAAGACAAAGCTGCTTCATACACCATGAATATTATGTCTGATGAAAATCAAATTCAAATTAAAGTGACTCAAGAAGTAAGTAAAGCTATCTTTGCAGTTGATGATTATGATATGATAAGAGACTTTTTTCAGAAAATAATCGAGATTCAAAGCGACAAAATAATACTAAAAAAGACATAGAAGATGGACTTGAAAAATGCACAGTTAGATGTAGATACTTGGATAAAAGAACACGGCGTTCGATATTTTAACGAATTGACAAATATGGCGCAACTTACAGAAGAAGTTGGAGAAGTTGCCAGAATTATAGCGCGCCGTTACGGAGAACAATCAGAGAAGGAAAGCGATAAAAATAAAGATTTAGGAGAAGAATTGGCAGATGTTGTTTTTGTAGTTCTTTGTCTAGCCAACCAAACGGGAATTGATTTGCAAGCGGCTTTTGACAAAAAAATGGACTTAAAATCGGTTAGAGATAAAGATCGTCACAAAAACAACGATAAATTGAAATAATTGTGAAATATCACTCATAAGTTTTGAATTATGAGTTTTGAATTTTGAATTATGAATGGGGAGTGGTAAATTGCGGGGCTGAATTATGTTTCTAATCATTCATAATTCATAATTCACAACTTACAATTAATAAAATGAATTTAAAATTAAGCACGAATTCAATATTCACTATTGATGATTCGAATCTAAATATCACAGGATCAAAAAGCGAAACCAATCGTTTATTGTTACTAAAAGCATTGTTTCCAAACATTACTTTAGCCAATACATCTAACTCAGATGACAGCGAAGTAATGCAAAAAGCTTTGGCAGGAAACGACGAAATTGTAGACATACACCACGCTGGAACTGCAATGCGTTTTCTTACGGCTTATTTTTCTGTTAATGAAGGCAGAGAAGTAGTTTTAACAGGTTCTAGCAGAATGCAGGAACGTCCAATTAAAATTTTGGTTGAAGCTTTGGCACAATTAGGAGTTGAAATTTCATATGAGAAAGAAGTTGGTTATCCGCCAATTCGAATTAAAGGAAAAAAAGTTACAGCTTCAAAAGTAAATTTGGCAGCAAACGTAAGCAGCCAATATATTTCGGCGCTTTTATTAGTGGCTTCAAAACTTGACAATGGTTTAGAATTGACCTTAGAAGGAGAAATTACTTCGATTCCGTATATTAAAATGACTTTGGCTTTGTTAGCTGATTTAGATATTAAAACTAGTTTTGAAGGAAATGTAATTAAAGTATATCCAAAAGAAGCAGTTGAAACAAAAGAAATGGTTGTAGAATCTGACTGGAGTTCAGCTTCTTATTTTTTTAGTTTAGTTGCATTATCTGATGCTGCAAAAATTACGTTAAGCAGTTATAAAGAAAATAGTTTACAAGGAGATTCAGAATTAGTTTCTCTTTATGAAAAAATGGGTGTAAAAACGACTTTCCAAAACAATAAAATGACTTTGGAAAAAGTACCTGGATTTAATTATCAAGATGTAAATTTTGAATTAAATAATACTCCAGACATCGCTCAAACAATCGTAGTCACGTGTTTAGGTTTAGGAATTGGATGTCATTTGACTGGTCTTCATACTTTAAAAATTAAAGAAACAGACAGACTTGAAGCTTTAAAAACCGAGTTGACAAAATTAGGCGCTAATATTTCGGTAACAAATGATAGTTTGACTTTAGTAAAGTCTGACGATATCAAACACGATATTCACATTGCAACTTACAATGATCACAGAATGGCAATGGCATTTGCGCCTTTAGCGATAAAAGTTCCAATTATTATTGATGATGCTGAAGTAGTTTCTAAATCATATCCAGATTTTTGGAATGACTTAAAAGCTTTAAACTTTCAAATTTCAGAATTATAAAATTTTTGAACCATATAAGTTATATAAGTTCATTTAAATAAAAGTTCAATACAAAGCTTAATAAAAAATATAGCCTCTGGTTTCAACTAGAGGTTTTTTTATTCAGAAACTCGAAAGGTTTTTTAAAACAGGGTTTAAACAGCATGTGAAAATCAAATTAAATGAACTTATATAACTTATATGGTTAGAAAAAACATTTTTAATGGTTCTCAAAACCGCACAAAATCAAGGACTTTTGAAAATAAACGTCAAAACACTTGACAACGCCTATCTCACAATCGTATATTTGCATTCGATTTAAAATTTTAGATAAAAAAGTCTAAGATTTATTTTTTAAAATCTAACTTCAAATATGAAATTATCACACTTCAATTTCAATTTACCGAAAGAACTTTTGGCTGAATTTCCAGCAGAAAATAGAGATGAATCTCGTTTAATGGTAATTGACCGTCAAAAACAAACTATCGAACATAAAATGTTTAAAGACGTTATCAACTATTTTGATGACGGAGACGTTTTAATTTTAAATAATACAAAAGTTTTCCCTGCGCGTTTGTACGGAAACAAAGAAAAAACTGGAGCGAGAATTGAGGTTTTCTTATTAAGAGAATTAAATTCTGAGCAACGTTTATGGGATGTTTTAGTTGATCCAGCTAGAAAAATCCGTATTGGAAATAAACTTTATTTTGGTGATGACGATTCGTTAGTTGCTGAGGTAATTGACAATACAACTTCTCGTGGTAGAACTTTACGTTTCTTATACGATGGTTCTTATGAAGAATTCAGAAACAAATTGACAGAACTTGGAGAAACTCCAATTCCTAAATATATCAACAGAGAAGTAACTGCTGAGGATGCTGAAAGATACCAAACGATTTACGCAAAAGAAGAAGGAGCTGTAGCGGCGCCAACTGCTGGTTTACACTTTTCAAAACACCTTTTGAAAAAATTAGAAATCAAAGGAGTAAATTTTGCTGAAGTAACTTTACACGTTGGTTTAGGAACTTTCAATCCAGTTGAGGTTGAAGATTTATCTAAACACAAAATGGATTCAGAAGAATTGATTATTAATCAAGAAGCCTGTGATATCGTAAACGAAGCAAAAGCAAAGAAAAAACGTATTTGTGCAGTGGGAACAACTTCTATGCGTGCAATTGAAAGTTCTGTTTCTTCTGCAAATACTTTAAATCCTTATGAAGGATGGACAAATAAATTTATTTTCCCTCCTCACGATTTTAGTATTGCAAACTGTATGATTACAAATTTCCACACACCAAAATCAACATTATTAATGATGATTTCTGCTTTCTGTGGTCATGATTTAATGAAAAAAGCATACGACGAAGCAATCAAAGAAGGATACAAATTCTATTCTTATGGAGATGCGATGTTAATTCTTTAATTAGAATTTATCTTATAAGAAACCCGACAAGTTTTTAAAACCTGTCGGGTTTTCTGTTTTTAATATTTTTGTTTCAGGTTTCAAGTTTCAAGTTTTGACATTCGGTGCTAAATTTAAACGCAAAGTTCGCAAGGATTTTTGTTCAGTTTGTGTTTGCCAAATGAAAAAGAACGCAAAGCTTTGCGAACTTAGCGTTTGTAAATGTTAACCTCGATAAAAAATCCTTGCGAACTTTGCAGTTAAGTACACAAAGCAGATCAACCTGAAACCTGAAACTTGAAACCGAAACAAAACAAAACAAACATTTTTTGTTATTTTAGCATCCAAAACAAAAACACAATGACTTTTCAAAATACACGCGAATTTGCACGAGAGCTAGATTCGAAAGACACATTAAATCACTATCAACAAGAATTTATTTTCCCAAAAGTTAATGATAAACGAGTGATTTACTTTACAGGAAATTCTTTAGGATTACAACCAAAACGTACCAAAAGTTACGTTGATGAAATAATGAATGATTGGGCAAATTTGGCTGTTGAAGGACATTTTTATGCCGAAAAACCTTGGTGGGATTATCAGGAAAGATTTGCAGAACCGTTGAGTAAAATTGTTGGGGCGCTTCCGTCTGAAGTTACGGTTATGAATACTTTGACTGTGAATCTTCATTTGTTGATGGTTTCTTTTTATCAGCCAAAAGGGAAACGTTACAAAATTATCTGCGAAGAAAAAGCATTTCCATCAGACCAATATATGTTTCAGAGTCAAGTTCATTTTCATGGATACAAAACAGAAGATGCAATCGTAGAAATTAAACGTCGTGAAGGTGAACACAATATTCGTTTGGAAGATGTTCTAGCAAAAATTGAAGAAGTTGGCGATGAATTGGCTTTAGTTTTAATTGGTGGAGTTAATTATTACACAGGACAAGTTTTCGACATAAAAACTATAACTGCAGCTGGACAAAAAACCGGAGCAAAAGTAGGTTGGGATTTGGCACACGCCGCTGGAAATATCAAATTAGAACTTCACGATTGGAATGTCGATTTTGCTGCTTGGTGCAGTTATAAATATATGAATTCAGGACCAGGAAATGCTTCTGGCTGTTTTGTTCATGAAAGACACCATAATTCAGATTTGCCAAGATTTGCTGGCTGGTGGGGACACAACAAAGAACGCCGTTTTAAAATGGAACCAAACTTTGATCCAGTTCATGGAGCTGATGGATGGCAAATTAGTAATTTACCAGTTTTATCATTAGCACCATATTTGGCTTCAGTTGAAATGTTTGCTGAGGTTGGAATGGAAAATTTAATTGCAAAACGTGATCATATTACTTCTTATTTAGAATTTATTCTTCATGAAATTGATAAAGAAGTTGCAGGTAATTTTGAAATTATAACACCTTCAAATTCTGAAGAAAGAGCTTCTCAATTATCTGTATTTCTTCATGGAGAAGGAAGAACATTATTTGATTATTTAATGAAAAATGGAGTTATTACAGATTGGCGTGAACCAAATGTAATTCGTCTGGCGCCTGTTCCGCTGTATTGTTCTTATGAAGATATGTATGATTTTGGGCAAATTCTGAAAAAAGGAATTTTAGGGAAATAAGATTTTATTTAAAAGAATAATAGTAAACGTACAGTTTGTCATTTCGAGGAACGAGAAATCTCCGCAAGTAACTCCGCAACGAAAATCCAATCTTTGTAGAGCTTCTCGTGGAGATTTCTCGTTCCTCGAAATGACAAACTAAATGTGAAGTTTGTCAAAAAAACTTTGCGCCTCTGCGCCTTTTCGAGATTAAATAATTAAACTTTAAAAGTAAATACTCTTCGACAAATCCTCAAAATCTTCAAATCTTATAAACTTTCTAAAAAATTCTGTAATAAGCATTATAGCAGATATTCCGTATTTTGTAGTGTATAATTTTAAAAACTACAATCATGAAAGGCTTATATATTTTATTAGCAGCAATAATTTTTACTTCTTGCCAACAACAACAAAGCAAAGAAGATATAAATAAAGCCAAACAAGCCAGTATTGATTCAATGAAAGTTGAGATTAACAAACAACGCGTTATCGATTCAATGAAGACTGAAATGGCTAAGATAAAAGAGGAACAAAGAGTTGAAACTGAAAAAGAAAAAGTTGTTGTTGTACATCAGCAAGCTGCAAACGGAAACACAACTACAACCACAACGAAAAAGAAAGGTTGGAGTGCAACTGCTAAAGGTGCTGTAATTGGTGCTGGAGTTGGTGCTGCTACTGGAGCAATTGTCAGTAAGAAAAAAGGTGAAGGCGCTATTATTGGTGGTTTAGCCGGAGCGGCATTAGGAACAGGAACTGGAGCAGTTATTGACAGCAAAAGCAAAAAGTAACAATAGAATTCTCAAAATAAAAACAAACCCCAAATTAGATTCTAATTTGGGGTTTTCATTTTAAACCAACTCTGAAACGGGAATTTTAATACCAACTAATTCTGATTTACAAAAATCGAGTTGATTTAAGTCACCTTTAAAGGGGATTGTCGATTCAAACAAATTTTTATAATACTCAATTCCATCTAACAGATTAGATTTAAAAGTTTTCCATTTCTTAAGTTGAGCATTGGTTAACTCTCCAGAAACAGATTGAATTTCATTTCTAAAATAATCGACATACATTTTTAATTCTTTCACAAATAAATTCGGACGGTCTGTTTTTAAAATAGATTTTCCCTGATAAATATGCTGAATCATTTCTTTTAAAGAAACTTCCTGATCAAAGTAAGCCAAATTCGGACCTGGACAAATAACAACACCTTGCGCTTGGCCTTTTACTTTTATATCATTTTCAAGATAAGACGCATTTGCTAAACCAACACATAAACACGATTTCTCTGTTATTTTGATTTTGCTTTTCTCAAATACATCAGCAGATAAATTTCCTTTTCTACTTTCTAATTCCTCCAATTTAATATCCTGATATTTTTTGGAAGCGGTACAAATTCCGTGTGGATCATATTCTTTGCTTAGGGCCAAGAATTTTTTAGGGCAAGAACTTCCTGCTTTGTTTTCGTGAATACGTTTTTGTTTTAAAAATTCGTTTGTGGTGCCTTTTAAAGTATTAAATGGAACTCCCAAAGGTGAAATATTACTTAAATAAAAATCATCTTCTTTAGCCTTCATCAATAAATTTCGGGTTTCCTGATCGACAGAAGTGGCTTCAGGAACTAATAAAAATGGCGATCCCCAGCCAACTGAATCAACTTGATATTTGTCTAATAAAAATTCGTGTTCTTCTGCAGTTCCAACACCGCCTTGAACTGTTATTTTAATCTCTAAAGGATTATCGGGAAAATGCTGGTTTTTTAGCTGTAAAGCTTTAATCATTAAATCATGGGTCGATTGTATCAATTGTTCTTTTTTCTGCTTGAATTCTTCTAAAATGGTCCCTAAAAGAAGTCCATCGGTTGCAAAGGCGTGTCCGCCGCAGTTTAATCCAGATTCGATTCGGTATTCTGAAACCCAAAGACCTTTTTTAGCAAGGAAATTTCCCTGAATCATAGCCGATCTAAAATCGCTTACTTTAAGAATAATTTTCTTTTTAAGTTCGTTATTTTCATTTGGAAAAAAGGATGCAAAATTTTCAAAATAGCTAAATAACCTCGGGTTCATTCCAGCAGAAAGTACAACTGAAGATTCTAAATTACTATTTGCAAAACCTCTTAAAGCGGCATGCGCGTCATTAAATTCAATTGGAAGTTGTTCGTTTTTGATGAAATTATCTTTATCTAATTTCGTCATAATGTTAACGTCGATTTCTCCAGGAAAAAGATGAGATTCAATGTAGTTTTGAATGTTTTCTTTAAAAGCAATTCCATCGTCGAGCAAATTTTGAAATCCTTTTTTAATGTCAGAAGTATTCGGCAGCATTGATATAAAATTTTCAAGTGCCATTTTACTTTCTGCAAGTTCCGTTTTGAAATTCTCGAATTTTTCTTTTACGATTTTATCAACTAGATTTAAGTAAGAAGTAATTCTTTTGGCACGATAGTCATGAAATTTCTGTGTGATTTCTTCGTAAGGAATATTAAACTTTTGGCTATAAAAATCACGCATCTTTTCAATTAAATCATCATCAGCGAGAGCCACAACAGACGAAATTCCGTATTGTGCCACGCGAATCGGACTGTCAATTGTATACGCAAGACCCATTACAGGAATATGAAAAGTGTGTAAAGGCGTTTTTGTCATTTGTTTTCAGATTAAAATAGAAGCAAATGAAAAACAATATTTTTTTTTAAAAGCTGATAATTGTCAGGTTTGTAGATTGGTTGCCACGAATCACACGAATTTTCACGAATTTTTATTCGCAGGATTTTAAAAATAATTCGTGAATTCGTGGCGAAAAACTATATCAAAATTTTCTTCAAAGACTCTGCAATACTTCGCCATAAAAAGTTGTAAAACGATTTTTCCTGAATTCTTTCTATTTCAACTTCGGCGGTTTTAGCTTTGTCTTTAGAATCATTTTTAACTAATAAATTAGCAATCGCAGATTTCAGTTTGGCTTCTTTTTCGGGATGTTTCTTTTTGTATAATTTGACTTTAAGATCGTCATAATCTAAAGAAGCATTTCCTTTTGAAACATTGTCGTTTCCGTAGAAATTGAAACGGTATTTATTGAAAGTTCCTGTAAAAGAAGCATTCATATAAGGTTTGCTGAATTGTCCCATCGCTGCAACACTAAAATTCGAAATCACACCTTGAATATGAAAACCGTCATTTTTATCCAAAACATTAAAACTCCAATCGACATTTAAGGGAGATTCTTTCATGAAAATACAGTTGACTTTGATTTTTACATCGGCCATTTTTTTCAATCCAAAACCGCTTCTAAGATTAGTTGCTTGCAAGTTGAATTTATCAAAATTTAAAATTCCTGGACCTTTAGAAAAATCAATTTCTTCTTCGTAAACCAATTTAGATTTTAAAACCTGAAGTGTATCAATTTGTAACGGAAATTTAATATTTCGCAATAAATGATTGTAAAGATATTTTTTGCTTAAATCGTCTTTCGGCATTTTTCCGCGATAAATATTGGCGTTAAAATGATTGATTACTAATGAATTTGCTTTGAAGAAAAAACGATCATCTTTAAATCCCCAATCCATTTTTGAAACTTGAGCCGAATCGAATTTTAAGGTATAAATATCTTTTTCTTTTTCTAATCGTTTTGTAAATTCTCGTCTGTTAAACTGTGGAATATGAGAAAAATTATTGATTTTTAGAAAGTTTTTTTCGGTACTTATTTTTCCAATATTAATATGATAAAAAGCGCTTGGTCTGTAAAATAAACTGTCAACAACCAAAGCGTAACTTTTGTATTGAATCGGAATTTTTTCTTTTAAAGTAGCATCGGTGATTAAAATTCCTTCTAGTTTTAAGAGGATTTTTTTAACGCTGAAAATCGGTTTTTGAGTGTCTAAAGAAACGACATCAACAGTTCCGTCATTGATGTAAATGTTTGAAACAGCAACAATTTTACGAAAAGGATCAACAATTTCCTTTTGAATACTTTTACTGTTGTTGATTAATTTTTCACCTTTTTTATATAAAATAATTCTCGGTTTGTTGATGATAATACTTTCTGCCTGAATAATATCGCGAAAAGCCAAATCCCAAATATTGAAATGTTTTATAGTAATCGATTCAATTTTAGAAAAAAGTCCATTTTTACTATCTTTAGGTTCATTTTTAGGATTTACCAATAATGTCTGGGCGTAGATATTTCGAGAAAAAAGCGAAACTTCAATTTTTTCATAATTGATATTATATGCCGTTTTATTTTTCTCGTGAATGATAATAGGAAGCTGTTTTTTGATCCAGTAATTCAGTCCTACATTCGCCAGAAGTAGAATTACGAGTAAAGAAATTACTCCAATCGCTATTTTTTTATAGATTGACATTTATAGTATTGATTTTAAATACATAAATTTAGACTTTTAAAGCGCGTTTTCTTTTATAAGATTTTAGAGAAAAGTTATATCATTTTGAATTTTTTATCCTTTTTACGTTTTTAGAATATGAAAATAATTAAAAAAATCCTGCTGACTTTATTGGTTATTGTGGTGTTGATTGCAATTGGTTTATTTGCTTATATTTTTCATTTAAAACCAAAATATGAAGGCGAAGCACAACTTAAAAATCTAGAAAAAGAAACCACAGTTTATTTTGATGATTTTGGAATTCCTCACATTTATGCAGATTCTGAAAAAGATGCCATGACAGCTTTAGGTTATGTACATGCGCAGGAAAGATTGTGGCAAATGGAATTATTGCGCAGAATTGCACCAGGACGTTTATCGGAAATTTTCGGCGGAGTGGCACTTAAAAATGATAAATTTTTTGCTGGAATTGGTATCGAAGAAGCTTCGGCAAAAGCCATTGCCAAATTGGATAAAAACAGTGAAAGTTATAAATTGACTCAAACGTATTTGGATGGAATTAATCAATATTTGGATGAAGGAACAACGCCAATTGAGTTTACTTTGGTTGGAGTAAAAAAGCAAAAATTCACTATACAAGACGTTTATAATATTTTCGGATATATGTCTTTTAGTTTTGCAATGGCCCAGAAAACGGATCCTTTGCTGACGGATATTAAAAATAAATATGGCGTCGAGTATTTGAAAGATTTAGGAATTGAAGGCGAATTTAATAACACCAAAATCAAAATCTCAAAAGAAAAAACAGAAGAATATACCGAGATTTCAAAAACAATAACGGCAATGTTAGATCAATCTCCAATTCCGCCTTTTGTTGGAAGTAATAGTTGGGTGGTTGGACCTCATAAATCAAAAACAGGAAAAGTTATTTTTGCGAATGATCCGCATATTGGATTTTCGCAGCCCGCCACTTGGTATGAAGCGCATATCGTAACGCCAAAACAAGAATTGTATGGCTGTTATTTGGCTGGAACTCCATTTCCGCTTTTGGCGCACAATCGTGATTATGCATATGGTTTAACGATGTTTGAAAATGATGATATTGATTTTTACCAAGAAAAAAATAAAGCAGACGATGCATCTCAATATCAAACGCCAAATGGTTTTAGCAAATATGAAATTAGAAAGAAAACGATAAAAGTAAAAGATTCTTCAGATGTTGTTATGACTTTTAAAATAACACGTCATGGTCCAATTATGAATGATTTGATGGAACGTCTAGAAAAGAAAAATCCGATTGCAATGTCGTGGACTTACACTAGAGAACCGATTCAGATTTTAGATGCCGCTTACGGACTATCTCATGCTAAAAATACAACCGATTTTAAAAAAGCAGTCAGTTTAATTGCTGCGCCAGGACTTAACGTAATGTATGGCGATGCAAAAGGAAATGTTGGTTGGTTGGCGAGCGGAAAATTGTATCGACACAATGAAGGTGTTAATACACATTTAATTTTAGACGGTGCAAGCGGTAAAGACGATATTACAAAGTTTTTAGATTTTGAACAGAATCCGTCAGCAGAAAACCCGAAATGGGGATATGTTTATTCAGCAAATAATCAGCCACAAGCAATTGACAATGGTTATTTATATCCTGGATATTATTTGCCAGAAGATCGCGCAAAAAGAATTTCAGGAATTTTAGATGCAAAATCAGATTGGGATAAAGAAGCAATCAGTAAAATGATTTATGATAATACGTCTGATGTTGCCGTTGGAGTTGTGAAAGATTTAATTTCAAGTTTGAATGAAAAACCGCTTTCAAACAAAGAAAAAGAAGTAATTACAGTTTTGAAAACTTGGAAAGGAACAACAAATCTAGAAGACGTTGCGCCAACGATTTATAACAAATGGATTTATTTATATCTGAAAAATACTTTTGAAGATGAAATGGGGAAAGAAAACTTCAATTTGTTTTTGGGAATTTCTCTGGGAAAACAAGTTATCGCGAATCAAATTAAAAATGAAAATTCGGTTTGGTGGGATAATATTAAAACCAAAAATGTAAAAGAAACAAGAACAGAAATTGTTTCAAAAGCATTTCACGATGCCGTTGCTTCGTTACAAAATCAATTGGGAGAAAATATTTCAGAATGGAATTGGGGAAAAGTGCATACAGTCGAACACGAACATCCGTTAGGAAAAGTGGCGGCACTTCGCGGATTATTTAATGTTGGACCTTTTAATTCGCCAGGATCAAACGAAGTAATTAATAATTTATTTTTCGGATTTAACGATGAAGGAAAATATTATACTAAAGGCGGACCTTCAACGAGAAGAATTATAGATTTCTCTGATGTGGAAAACAGCTGGAGTATTTTACCAACAGGACAATCTGGAAATCCGTTCAGCAAACATTACGACGATCAGGCAGAAATGTACAACGCTGGAAAGTTTAGAAAAATGAAATTAAATAAAGATGAAATTATAAAAACTTCGACAAAGTTGATTTTTAAGCCTAAGAAATAGTTTCATGTTTAAAGTTTCAAGTTGATTTGAAGCTTAATAGAAAAAGGTTCAAAGGTTTCAATAAAAACCTCTGAACCTTTGTTTCTTTGTAACTCTGTCCCTTTCAAAAAAAAATCTACTTCGAAATCTCAGTTAAAACCTTTTTTCCGTTTTCGTTACTTGGATCCAATTCTACGGATTTTTTATAATTCGCGATAGCCAATTTTTTATCTCCATCAGCCAAATAAGCTTCGCCTAAACTATCGTATGCATTTCCAGATTTTGGGAAAGTTTCAGTATTTATTTTGAAAACTTCGATCGCTTCTTTCTTTTTTCCATCTTGCAACAACTGATATCCAACACGATTCATGTCATTTTCTTTAATTGCGTAAGAAGGATCATTTTTTAGCTTTTTATACGTTTCAGTTCCAGTTGCCGCCCCTTTTTCATTATAAATATCTAATAAATCTAAAGCCAGAGATTTCTTCGGCTGATTAAAAGGCTGATTGTATAAAATTGCACGAATTGCGTCGTTCATTTCACCTAAAACAGTTCCGCCAGTATTATTCAATAAAACAATCAGATTTTTATCTGCAGGATATCTTGAAATAATGGTATTAAAACCATTAATTCCGCCGCCGTGTCCGATAGTTTTTAGTTTGCCTTTGTCGCCATTTTCAACATCATCGATAAACCATCCGTAACCGTAAAAAGCTCTTCCAGCAGAAATGTACGGTTTGTATAGCGATTCCATACTTTTTGCGTTAAGCAATTTATTGGTGTAAAGCGCTTGATCCCATAAATACAAATCTTCAACTGTCGAATATAAAGATCCCGCCGCATACGGAATACTCATGTCAAGATATGCCGCATTTACAATTTTTTTGCCGTGTTTTTCGTAACCAGCGGCTCTGTTTTTTAAAATTACATCGCTGTGATCGTAACCAGAATTAGCCATTTTTAAAGGCGTAAAAATAACTTCCTGTAAATATTGTTCGTATGTTTTGCCTGTAACTTTCTCGATAATATAACCCAATAAAAAATAACCAGAATTACTGTAATTGAATCTTTCGCCAGGAGTAAATTCAAGCGGAAGACTTGAAAATGTTTTTACAAATTCTTCAGGCGTGTAAGGATTTCGTGATTTGTCTTTAAAGAAATTTGGCGCATTGGTATAATTTGGAATTCCAGAAGTATGTGTCAATAAATGATGAACTGTGATTTTAGCTCCGTTTTCTTTTGGATAATCTGCTAAATAAGTGGTGATTGGAACATCTAATTTTAATTTTCCTTCTTCGGCCAATTTTACAATCAAAAGCGCAGTAAATTGTTTGCTGATAGAACCCAATCTAAATTTAGTGTCAGACTGGTTTGGAATATTCCATTCCATGTTAGCAGAGCCGAAACCTTTTTTGAAAATTACTTTTCCGTTTTCGGCAACCAAAGCCGAACCGTTAAATTGTCCGTATTCGTTGTATTTGTTTAAAAGCTGTTCGATTTGCTTTGCTTTTTCTTGAGCAAAAGTGCTTAAACTGAAGAGTTGAAAAGCAACGAAAAGCGCAATGAGTTTGATTGATTTTTTCATGATGATGGTTTTGGATTAATGAAATGTTTTTTTGATTGATGATTGAAACTTGGCAACAAAAAGATATTCAGTAGGTTAATCGAAAGTACGATTTTTTTTACTAGAATTTAATTTGTGTCCTCAAAGTTTAGACGACCGATTTACGATTTGGTTTCACAAACAATCATTTTTTTTTTGATTTAATTTAAAAAACGAATCCGAGCATAAACCAAAAGTTAATTTTTGTACGGTCTATGCTCATAACTAACAATTCGTTTTAATTTCCAATCGGTACCATTTCTTTCCCAAATATGAACAAATTTCCCAGTTCCCTTTGGAATTCCATTTACATAAAAAGTATGTTCTCCCAGTTGTACAGCTCCAAAATCGCCTAATTTATCAATTGTACAAGAATTTAATTTTCTAGTTAATTTTTGCGGACTCTCGCATATTGAAATCAACGATTTGATTTCGTTTTCCTGAGAGTTGTTCAATCCAGAACGGTCATCGTAAAACTCAACATCTTCTGAAATTATTTTTTTAAAAAGAGCAGCATCGCATTGATTAAATGCAACATCAAAAAGCAAACTGTCCATTTTAATAATTTCAGTTTTTAAAAGATCCATTTTTAAAACTTCTGAATTGGTTTGCGCAACAGCTTCTCTTTTTAAAAACAGCATAAAGAGAACCATTATATTAAACATTTTTGCCATAGCTGTAAATTTAAAATATTGACTTTCAGAAGAATTATTTTGTTTCTATATCAACTATCTTTCTGCCGTTTTCTCCCAAATAATTCACGATGATCTTTTCGTAAATTTTATAGCCGTCGTCGACATTAGTAAAAATGACTAAACCCTGTTTTGTTTTTGGAAGTAAAATAAAAATAGTCTGAACACCTTTGTCTGCGCCGCCATGCGAAAGAGCATAATTCTCGTTTCCTAAATCATAAATTTCAAAACCAAGACCAAAATATTTGTCTTTTTTTGTTGCAACTTGATGCGAAATCATGTCGTCAAAAACCTTTTTGTTTAAGCCATCGCTATTCATTACGCTACACAAAAATGTTCCGTAATCTTGAATAGTTGTCAATAAATCGTCGGCAGCACTTGCGGTTTTGTTTTTTGTTGGTTCGTAGGCATTTCCGTCTTTATCATAATTAACGGCATATCTCGAAAGATCAATTTTGTCATTCCAAACCAATTGAGAATCATTCATTTTCAAAGGCTCAAAAATTAATTCTGAAGCCAATTGATCTAAAGTTTTATGAAATTTCTTTTCTAAAGCTTTTCTCAGATATTCAAAACCTTCGCCCGAATATTGATATTGCGTTCCGGGTTTAAACTTAAAATCTAGTTTTTTAGATTCATTAAAATATCTCCAATTCGGAAAACCGGTTTGATGACTCAAAATAATTCTAGTCGTCAATAATTTTAAATACGGATCTTTTGCAATATCAGGATCTGTCCAATATTTATAAAGCGGTTCGTCTAAATCCCATTTTCCTTGCGAAACCAATTTTAAAGTTACCATTGCCGTAACAGGTTTGGTCAGCGAAGCGACGTTCCAAATTGTATTATATGGCGCAGAAACGCCTCTTTTAAGATTGCCAAAAACTTTTACCTGTTTTAGTTTACCGTCAGAAATAATTCCAAGTCCTAAAGTCGGAACATTATTTTCTTTCAGCCATTTTTCAGTTTCTGCATCATTGTCAAAAAGGCTACTTTTTTCATCTATCGAATTGGTAGCTAGATGATCGTAACTTAAAATTCGTTTTAGTTTCCAAACGTTATTTTCTAAAACCCAAAGATGTGAAAACCTTGCTTTTCCAACTAGTTTTTCATTTTGCTTTGAAAATGGCTCACCTTTGTTTGTTTTATTTTCATAGAAATAATGAATTCCAGTTTGTAAAGCAGCGTATAAAACGCCGTTTTTATATAACGGATAAATTTTCGTGCTTTCTTCAACAAGTTCTCTTCTAGATTGATACGTTGACGGAGAAGCGCATAAACCGCTTTTCATTGTTTTTACAAAATCCGCTTTATTCGAAAGTCCGTTTTTATCATGGTAAAATTCTAATTGATCGCTGCAAAGGCTTTCAGATACAGAAATGTCACAGGTATTAAAACCGACATTAAAAAGAAGACTGTCGAGCGACATTATGGTTTTGTACAATTCTGAGTTTTTTTCTTCTTGTGAAAAAACAGTTTGAAAAGAAAAAGCTAAAATTCCAATTAAGAAGGTTTTTAATTGAAAATGAATGTGATTGATGATTTTCATTTTGTTGATTGATTGATGATTTTGCAAAAATAAATCAATCAAGAATAACAAAATTGTACAAATGCGAAATCTTATCTTTTTTGTGAAAGAAAATACATTTCTGGATTAAACATTTTTGGAGTTATTTTGGTCACGTCTTTAAACTTTTTTATAAAATGCGACTGATCAAAATATTTGTTGTAAAGTGCAATTTCAGTCAGATTCATTTTTTCTAAATCGGCATTTATCATTTGATCTACTGATTTTCTGAATTTTAAAATCTGAATATACTTTTTGATAGTTAGCCCAGTTGCTGTCTTAAATTTAATTTGAATTAGTCGCTGAGAAAGTTTTAGAAGTTGCCCAATTTCTGCAACCGAAATTTCTTCGTTATGAATTTTAATTAACTCACAGATTTTTTCCACAAGATTTTTATCTGAATTTAAATCTGATAATTCTTCAAAATAATGATTAATTGTATTTAATAATTCTGCAATATCAGATTCAATTTTAATTTCAAAAGGCAATTCACCAAAATCAATTTTTATAATTGAATCTGTAAAATTGCTCAAATCGTATTTTGGAAAAAAGGAAAGAGTTGAGGCGTGAAATTGAATTATAGTGACTTTTGTTTTAGGTTGAATATTCACCAAAACTTTATTTGTCATTTGCGAACAAAAGTAAATTCCTTCGTTCATTTCGTATTTGTTTTTACTCGTATGAACTTCAATTACATTTCCAGAAACAATGGCGAGATTAAAACAGCCGTTTGGTAAAACGAGTTTGTTTTCAATCAGGCTTTCGCCGAAGCTGTTATCCAAACACCAAATTTTATTGACGAATCTTTCGGTTTTCGGACTTACATAATGTTCTGAATATAACTGCATTTATTTTTCTGAATTAAAAACTCCTATTCTGTTTCAAATTTAAGCCAAAAAATGGTTTCATTTTATAAAGTGAAACCTAATAGAACTGTGAGAATAATTTTATTTTCCTTGCATACTTTACATTTGATTAGAAATTCATGTCTAACGAATTAACTCAGAAACAATGAAAAAAATTATTCCTAGTATATTTTTGTTAATGTGCTTAATTACAGCTTGTAAAAAAGAAAATAAAGAAACGACAGTTAATCAGATTGGAAAAACTCCTCAAACCAGTTTTCAGCCTGAAAATATAAAAGAAAAAATGCTGTACAATAGAGCTGTCGAAGCCGCTATTTGGGGATTGCCGGCAGTCAATTTTCAGCTTATGTACAAAGAGATGGAAAAACTTAACGGTTCTTACAACCAAGTTGTGTATTGGCCGGGTTTATTAAATTGGAAAAATCAAACTCTTACTCCAAATCCAGATGTTATTTATTTGATGCCTTTTTTCAATACTGAAAAAGGTCCAATAGTTTTAGAAATTCCTCCTGCAGACAATGGTGTCTTTAACGGAAGTGTGATGAATTACTGGCAAGCAGCTATTGAAGACGTTGGACCCGGAGGAATGGAGAAAGGGCGGAAAATATATTATTCTACCGCCAGGTTATGATAAAAGTAAAATTCCGTCTGGTTATTTTGTAATGCAGTCTGATACGTATCGTGGTTATGCTCTTTTACGTTCCGTGTTAAAAAGTGGAAGCCCTGAAGATGTTAAAAGCGCCATTGATTATAGTAAAAGAGTAAAATTATATCCTTATTCTGAAGCTTCAAATTCGCCCAAAACAACATTTGTAGATGCTTCAAAAGCAGTTTATGATTCCGCTATTAAATATGATGATAGTTTTTTCTCAACTTTAAACGAAATCGTGCAGCAAGAGCCTTTTCTAGAACGTGATAGAGTAATGATTGATCCTCTAAGAACAATTGGGATAAATAGAGGGCAAAACTTTAGCCCAGATGCAAGAACTAAAGAAATTTTTAAAGCGGCGGTTAATGAAGCAAAGGACTGGCTAGTTTATAACTACGAAAATATAAAACCTTTTTACGGAAATTCTAATTGGTTTTTTCCAGCAGATAAAGAGAATGTAATGAGTATAAAGAGTTCTTTTGGTATAAAAGAAATTTACCCAATTGATAATAGAGGCGTCTGTTATATGATTGCTTTTTTTAGCGCAAAACATCTTGGAGAATCTCAATATTATCTTATGTCGATAAAGGATAAAGAAGGTAATTTATTGAAAGGCGACTCTTCTTATAAAGTTACAGTACCTGCAAATGTTCCTGTAAAACAATATTGGTCAATGACAGTTTATAATCGTGAGACGCATACTTTTATTCGAGATTCAAAATGGGCAGCACGCTCGTCGCAAACGCCTGGAATTAAAAAGAATTCTGATGGAACAGTTACGCTATATTTTGGACCAAAACCACCACCAGAAGGAGAAAACAATTGGGTTCCTACAGATCCAAAAGGAGATTTTGAAATACTAGCAAGATTCTATGGGCCAACTCCAGCATTGTTTGATCAGTCTTGGAAATTGAATGATATCGAAAAGGTTAATTAATTCAGAAAATAACCCAGCTTAAAAACTGGGTTGTTTTTTTATTTCTGAAGTCTCAAACAAGTTCCGGAAAATATTCTTTTTTGGTATTTTGCCATTCTTCTGATATGATGCTGAAATAAACATCATCTTTGCTTTTTCCTTCAGAATCGATGTAATTATTTCTAAAAATACCTTCTTTTACAGCACCCAGTTTTTCAATTGCTTTTTGCGATCTTGTATTTTCAAGATCGGCACTAAATTGTATTCTTCTAAATTGAATTTTCTCAAAACCAAAATTTAGCAATTCAAATTTGCATGCTTTGTTTAAACCAGTTCCTTGAAAATCTTTTCCATACCAAGTCCAGCCAATTTCGCATTTTTGACTTGCATGATTTAAATATCCATAACGCGTGCTTCCTGCAACTTTGTTAGCGATTTTGTCAATTATTAAGAAAGGATAACAAATACCTTCTTTTTTTTGTTTCAGTGTATTTTGAATATAACTTTCAAATCCGGAATCATTTCTCACATACATTCCCATGTATTTCCAGATTTCATCATCAAAAATGATTTCTTTGAGTTCGATGTTTCTTTGGCTTTCAAACGGAATTAATAATACTCGTTCGTTTTCTAAAATAATTTCCGATTGTAAAATTTCGCTGTTCATGATTCTGATTTAAATGTAAATTAAAACTATAAACAAAAGTAAATGTTTAATTTCTTCAGATAAATCAATTAAAATAACATTTTGTTGTATTTTTTAAATCATTGCGATATGTGAATAGCAAATAATTGGCTTATTTTAAAGCTTGTCTGTATTTATTACTTATTTTTACGTCCCAATATATTAGATTTCCCTCGATGCAAACCTCATTAAAAATTGCAGTTGTTGGTTCTGGACTTGTAGGATCGCTACTGGCAATTTATCTTAAAAAAGCTGGCCATACCGTTCATGTCTATGATCGCAGCCCTGATATTAGAAAAATAAATTTCTCTGGACGCTCCATTAATTTGGCAATGTCCAATCGTGGTTGGAAAGCGCTCGATGCTGTTGGTGTTGGCGATTCGGTTCGTGAAATTGCGATTCCGATGGACAAGCGCGCCATTCATTTGGTAGATAAATTGAATTTTCAGAATTACGGTCAAGAAGGCGAATCTATTTATTCGATTTCTAGAGGAAAACTAAATCGAAAAATGATCGATTTGGCTGAAGAAGCTGGAGCTGAATTTCATTTTGAACAAAAAGTTTGGGATGTAACTTTAAGCGATGCAACTTTACACATTGGCGAAAGCGAAAGAGGCGAGTGGGAAGAAAGAAAATTTGATATGGTTTTTGGAGCTGATGGCGCTTTTTCTAGAATTCGCCACAGAATGCAGCGTCAGAGTATGTTCAATTATTCGCAAGAGTTTTTGAATATGGGATATAAAGAATTGAATATTCCAGCAAATGCAGACGGAACGCATAAATTAGATAAAAACTCATTTCATATTTGGCCAAGAGGCGAGTATATGTTAATTGCGCTTCCAAATCTTGATGGAAGTTTTACCTGTACTTTGTTTATGCCTTTTGAAGGTCAAAATTCTTTTGAATCATTGACGGACCGAAAAATGGTTGAAGATTTCTTTGAGAAAAATTTCCCCGATTCTATAGAAGTAATTCCAGAATTGGCAAATGATTTCTTTAAAAATCCAACAAGTACTTTGGTAACCATGAAATGTTTTCCTTGGACTTTTGAAAATAAAATTGCTTTAATTGGAGACGCCTGTCACGCCATTGTTCCGTTTTACGGACAAGGAATGAATGCAGGTTTTGAAGATATTACGATTTTAAATGAAATGATTGAAAAGTACCAAGACGATTGGAAAAAGATTTTTTCGGAATATCAACTTTCAAGAAAACCAAATGCCGATGCAATTGCAGAGCTTTCGTATCGAAATTTCATGGAAATGAGTACCAAAACGGCAGATGAAAAATTCTTATTGCAAAAGAAAATAGAAAAAGTATTCTCAGATAAACATCCAGATAAATGGATTCCGCTTTACAGCCGAGTTACTTTCAGTGATCGTCCGTATGCCGAAGCCTTGGCAATTGGAGATTTTCAAAACGGAATTATGGAAGAAGTTTTAAAACTTGAAAACATCGAAAACATTTGGAATACACCAGAAGTCGAAAATAAGATTCTTGATTTACTTCAAAGATAAATCAATGTCAATTACAATATCAATGTCAATTTAAAATTGATTTTTGATATTGTAATTGATTTTTGATATTGTTATTTCTTAAAGATTTTCGTTAAAACACCAAAAACACCTCTTATAAAAGTAGCGCTTGTAACCACTTTCAAAACCGATTTTCCAACAACGCTTGCTGTACTTGGTTCTGCTTTTGAAGATCTTGTCGGAGCTTGTTCTTCCTGTTCTGTCGCAGCTTGTGTTGCTTCTTCGATTTTCTTGGTTAGAATTTCATAAGCACTTTCGCGATCAATTTCTTCAACATATTTCTTAACTAATTTTGATTTTCCGTTTATTTCTTCAATTTCCTCATTCGTTAAAATATCCATTCTACTCATTGGAGCGCGCATCATAGTTGCCACTAATGGCGTAGGAATACCTTTTTCATTAAGTGCAGTTACCAAAGCTTCACCAATTCCTAAACTTGTCAGTAATTCATCTGTTTTATAATATTCTGAAGTTGGGTAATTATCAGCCGTTTTCTTAATCGCTTGACGATCATTTGCAGTGAAGGCTCTTAATGCATGCTGAATTTTTAAACCCAATTGCGCTAAAACACCACTCGGAACATCCATTGGATTTTGCGTTACAAAATAAACGCCGACACCTTTCGAACGAATCAATTTTACAATCGTTTCAATTTGTTCTAATAATGCTTTGCTCGCTTCGTTGAAAATTAAATGCGCTTCATCAATAAAAATCACCAATTCAGGTTGGTCTGCATCTCCCTTCTCAGGCATTTTTTGATAAATTTCAGCCAGAAGACTTAACATAAAAGTCGAAAATAATTTCGGTTTATCTTGAATATCCGTCAAGCGGATGATATTTACGTAGCCTTTTCCGTTTTCGTCGATTCGCATTAAATCATCGGTTTCAAAAGATAATTCGCCAAAAAATAAATCACCGCCTTGTTGTTCCAATTCGATAATTTTTCTCAGAATCGTTCCCGTTGTAGCGGTCGAAATTTTCCCATAATTCGCAGCAATTTCTTCTTTTCCTTCTTCCGTAATATAATTAATGATTTTTTTAATGTCTTTTAAATCTAACAAAGGCATCTGATTGTCGTCACAATATTTAAAGATAACAGCAACAACACCGGCTTGCGTATCATTAAGGTCTAGTATTCTAGAAAATAAAACTGGACCAAATTCAGAAACCGTTGCGCGCAAACGAACACCATTTTGTTTAGATAAAGACATTAACTCAACAGGAAATGAAGCTGTATTATAAGGTATGTTCATTTTAGCATGACGTTCTGTAATAAAACCTTGCTCTTTACCTTCTTTTGCAATACCGCTAAAATCCCCTTTTATATCCATCATTAAAACAGGAATTCCAGCATTAGAAAGTTGTTCCGAAAAGACTTGAATTGTTTTGGTTTTTCCGGTTCCAGTAGCACCAGCAATTAAACCATGACGATTTAAAGTTTTTAACGGAATTTTTACATGTGCTTCTGCAAGTGGCTCACCGTCAAGCATTGCGCCGCCTAAGATGATGCTATCGCCCTTTGAAGAATACCCTGTATTTATATCTGCAATAAAATTGTCTTTTTTATTCATGTTTTTATTTGTAATTTAGATGGTTATATGAGTATTTGCTTGTTTTTGGGCACTTTTATTATGGTTTTTTTTAGTAAGAAAAAGCTTTTTTTGATTGAAAATTTAATAAAAAAAAATTCGCAGCTTTTTAAGAAGATATCAACGGAATCTTTGAATATTTACTAAAACGTTGTAATTTTTCTAATTATCGCCCCTTTTTTTGTTTTATCTAAAAAATGATGCGACCAATTTAATGAGATATTTTTTAAATTGAAGTTAAATTTCGGTCAATTAAATTAAAAAAAGTTTTTTTATTTAAACTAAACGTATAAATTTGCTCCTCTACAAGTTAAATATAACTAAAAAATAAAAATTATTTAAAACTATTAAAATTAAAAAAAATGGCAAACGTTAAAGTTAAAAAAGAAAGCACTTCAAATGGGGGAGGAATGATTACTGGAATCATTATTGTTGCGTGTATCTTAGTAGGGGTGTTTATTTGGAAAGTAATCATGGGGGATTCTGCTAACTTCGAAGGAGGTAATCCAGAAACTGGACATCCAATCAATACATTAGGACAAGTATATAAAGGAGGTTTTATCGTACCGGTATTATTAGGTATGTTTTTAATGGTTGTTGTTTTTTCTATTGAAAGATTTATTGTTATCGGTAAAGCTGCTGGAAAAACTAACCTAGATGCATTTATGAAAAATGTACAAGGAAGTATTAAAGAAGGAAACATCGAGGCTGCTATCGCTTCATGTGACAAACAACAAGGTTCAGTTGCAAACGCAATTAAATCTGCTTTGGTAAAATACCAAGATGTTAAAAAAGAAGGATTCAATAGCGAAGAAGCTTCAGAAGTAATCCACAAAGAAATTGAAGAGGCAACTTCATTAGAAATGCCAATGTTAGAGAAAAACATGACTATTATCTCTACTTTAGTATCTTTAGGTACATTAGGAGGATTATTAGGAACTGTATCTGGTATGATTAAAGCGTTTGGTGCGTTAGCTTCTGCTGGTACTCCTGACCAAGCTGCTCTTGCAACAGGTATTTCTGAGGCACTTATCAACACTGCGACAGGTATCTCTACATCTATCTTAGCAATTGTTTCTTACAACTTCTTTACTGCTAAAATTGACGATTTAACTTACTCTATCGATGAGGCTGGTACTACTATCGTTAATACTTACAGAAAATTCAGAGGAAGTTTAAGACAATAATTAATTTTTGATATTTATATCAAAAACATAAAATAAAAAGATAATGGCTAAAATAAAAATGAAAAAAAAGTCGACATCGACAGATATGACTGCGATGTGTGATGTTGCATTCCTTTTGCTAACGTTCTTTATTTTGACCGCTACTGCTAAAGTGCCAGAAGCACTTCCTGTAGATACTCCTGCATCTACTGTACAAACAAAATTACCAGATTCAGATTTGGCAATTATTACAGTTGGACAAGGAAAAGTATTTTTTGACATCAAAGGTAGAGAGGTTCGTAAAAGAACTCTTGAAGGAATTGGTGCAAAATATGGTATCGAATTCTCTGAAGACGATAAAACCAAATTTGCATTGATGGACGATTTTGGTGTTCCAGTTACAGGATTAAAGCAAATCATTGGTATGAAAGCGGCGGACAGAACCAAAGCAAATCAACCTGGAATTCCTTTAGATTCATTAGATAATCAATTGAAAGAATGGCTTCTAATTTCTAGAAGAGCTACAATCGATTTAGATGACAAAGAATTACAGATTGCTATTAAAGGAGATGCTAAGGAAGAATATCCAAGAATTAAAAAGATTATGGATATTTTGCAAGATCAGAAAATCAATTCCTTTAACTTAGTTACAGGTACGAGAGGGAAAGACTTTTAATTAAAAAATATACACTAAATGGCTGAATTAAATACCGGCGACGGCGGTGGAGGTAAAGGTGGTAAAGTAAGAAGTAAAAAGCAGAATTCAAAAGTCGATTTAACGGCAATGGTGGATTTGGCATTCTTATTGATCACATTCTTTATGTTAACTACTTCGTTGTCAAAACCACAATCGATGGATTTGTCGTTGCCAGATAAAGATGATGATCCTAATAAACCAAAAGTTGACACCAAAGTAGATGAAAATCGTACTATGACAGTAATGTTAGGTGGAGATAATAAAGTGGTTTATTACATGGGATTATTGGCTAGTCCTAAAGTAGGACCAAAAGATATTGCTTATGGTAAAGATGGAATTCGTAGAGAATTGTTAAAACAAAAGAAAAATGTTTTAGCTTATTCTGCAGGTTTAGGGAAACCTAAAAACGGAATTATCGTTATCATTAAACCAACTAAGAAATCAAATTACCGTAATTTGGTTGATATTTTGGATGAGATGGCAATTACAGGAGTAGATACTTATGCTATTGTTCCTGAATTTTCACCAGAGGAAACGAAATTAATAGATAAAAAATAAGAGCAGTCTTATTTTTATCAAATTAAAAATCAAGAGATATGAAATTAGATATTATAAAAAATCAGTGGCTTGATATCGTATTCGAAGGACGTAATAAGATATATGGAGCATACGAGCTGAGAAAATCGAACGGAAAAACAACTGTGAAAGCACTTGTAATCGGTTCACTTATCTTTAGCTTTGCTGTTGCTGCACCTCTTATTGCAAGTTTTTTACCTGATTCTTCGGAAGTAGAAGAGAATAACGATATTAAGATTGCAACGGTAAAATTACCTCCAAAGAAAAAAGAGGAAATTAAACCAAATCAACCACCACCACCACCACCACCACCAAAAGTGGATCAGGTGAAATTCGTAAAACCGGTGGTTGCGAAAGCAGAAGAAGTAACTGAAGATCCACCAAAAATTGTGGATTTGAAGGACAAAAAAGTTGGTGCTGAAACTATCAAAGGAGATCCAGATGCAGTTTTAACTGTAGATGAGCCAGTTGGAAAAGGTCCAGTATCAGAGGTAGTAGCAGAAGATAACAATGTATATAATACAGCTGGTATCGAAGTGAAACCAGATTTCCCAGGAGGAATTGATAAATTCTACAAATTCGTAGGAAACAATTATAAAACTCCAGAGGAAGAAGGATTAAAAGGTAAAGTTTACGTTACGTTTGTAGTTGAAAAAGACGGTTCATTAACCGACATTAAAGTTTTAAGGGATATCGGTTACGGTACAGGAGCAGAAGCAATTCGTGTTCTTAAAAAATGTCCAAAATGGACTCCTGGCGAGCAAAATGGTAAAAAAGTTAGGGTATTATACTCTCTTCCTATTACTATAGCATCTGCAGAATAATGTTAAAAGATATGCTTAATAATATTCAGAAGAAATCGCTCAAAGAGCGATTTCTTCTTGTTTTAGGAATACTGTTTTTTTTAATTTATCTTGTACTCGGTTTAATGATTATGTTTTGGAAAAAGCTTCCGCTAGACATGGAACCTAAATACAGATATGCTTTCGGAGGATTACTGATAGTATATTCGGGTATTAGATTTTTAAGATTAATTAATCAAAAAGAACAATAGTTATGTTGAAATATAGTAAAGCTTTAGGTTTGATAGTTTTTGTCTTTTTGTTTGCCATGTGTAACCAAAAAAGCAAAAATGAAGCTGAGAAAGAAACTATTTTAAAAGGATCAATTGATGTTGCGGTAGATGAAACAGTAAAACAAATTGTAGACGATGAAGTTGCTGTTTTTGAAGGAACTTATTATGATGCAAAAATTATAGTTAAAGCAAAATCAGAAGCTGAAGTTATTAATGATTTGTTGAATCAAAAGACTAAGGTTGCAGTAACAACTAGAAATTTAACAAAAGAAGAATTAACTCGCTTTGATAAAAGCAAGATAAACCCACGTGTTACGCCTTTTGCTCACGATGCAATTGCATTTATTTCAAACAAGAACAATAATGATACATTAATTGCGTTGAAAACTGTGATTGATTTTTTGCAAGGTAAGTCAGATTCAAAAATTAAAGGTTTGGTTTTCGATAATCCGAATTCAAGTACAGTTCGTTATATGAAAGACTTGGCAAAGGTTAAAGAATTGTCTAAAGCTGGAATTTTTTCTTTTAAAAAAAATAATGAAGTAATCAAATTTGTTTCTGAAAATGACGGAATGATTGGTGTGATTGGTGTTAATTGGCTGTATCAACCTACCCCAGACATGACAGAAACTATTAAAAAAATAAATATTTTAAGTGTTCAGGGATTAAAAGGTGGAGGGTTTTACAGTCCAACGCAAAATGATCTGGGAGAAGAGAAATATCCTTTGGCACGTGATTTGTTTATAATCAACTGTCAGGGTTACTCAGGATTGGGAATGGGATTTGCTTCTTTTGTAGCTGGTGACATTGGACAAAGAATCGTTTTGAAATCTGGTTTGCTTCCATATAAAACACCAGGAAGAAAACTTAAAATAAGAAATGATATTATAAAAGATAAAGAATAAATTAATTACGATAAAGATGAATAAATTTAAAATTTTTAGTCTTGCATTAGTGGTTTCGGCTACTGCGGCAAAAGCGCAAGACATCAACCAAGCAAAAAAGGCAATTGATGCAGAGCAATTTGATAAAGCAAAAAGTTTGCTTAAATCAATCATCAAAGCTAAACCTTCAGATGGTGAAGCAAATTTTGTTTTAGGTAACGTTTATTTAAATCAGTCTGTAGTAGACTCTGCTAAAATCTATTACAATAATGGATTACAAGCTTCAGATAAGAAAAACTTGAGCTACATTGGTCTAGGACAATTAGATCTTGATGCTAAAAATACAGCGGCAGCTCAGGCAAACTTTGCTTTAGCGACTAAAGACATCAGAAAGAAAGATGTAAATGAATTTATTTATATCGCTAGAGCTTATATGAATTCTGAGAATCCAGATTATAAAAATGCAGTTGAAGTTTTAAAACGTGCATTATTAGTTGATCCTCAAAATGCTCAAGCGCTTTTAGCTATTGGTGATGCATATTATGGTTCAAACAATCAAAATGATGCTTACAAAGCTTACCGTGATGCTTTTACAGCTGACAATACTTTGCTAAGAGCAAAAATGCAATTAGGAGTTTTATTGAAAGGAGCTAAATCTTACGACGAAGCAATTAAATCATTTAATGAAGTCATTGCTTTAGATGCTAACTACGGACCAGTTTACAGAGAGCTTGCTGAAACATATTACAAGTGGGCAAGAAACAAACCTTCTACTGCTAAAGTTAATTTGCAAAATGCAATTACAAACTACGAGAAGTATTTAAGTTTAACGGATTACTCTCTTGATTCTAAAATGCGTCATGCAGATTTCTTGATCTTGGTTAAAGATTACAAACAATTAGAAACTGTTGCAAACAAAATGATTGCTCAGGATAAAGTAAATCCTAGAATCTACAGATATTTAGGATATGCTGCTTACGAAAACGGAAATGTTGATGTAGCTATTAAATCTATTGAAGATTACATTAAAGCTCCAGGAAATAAAGTAATTGGTAGAGATTACTACTATTTAGGATTATCTAAAATTAAAAAAGGAACAGCTGCTGACGGTACAATTGATCAAGCTGCTTTTGATTCAGGTTTAGCTGATATCAAAAAAGCAATTGAATTAGAGCCATTAGTAGTTGAGGAATTTGCTGATTTCGGAAAAGAATTGTTCGGTAAAAAACAATATGCTCAAGCGGCTTCTATTTTTGAACTTGGATCAAACAATCCTGAGTCTAAAAATTATTTAGATGATAGTGTTTATTATGGTATTTCTTTGTATTATGGTAATGCAAGCAAGCCAAAAGAAAGTCGTGATGCTGTTGCTTTAGCTAAAGCTGATGCAGTTTTTGATAAAATTTTGACTACTGCTCCGAGTTATGATGAAGCATATTTATACAAAGCAAGAATCAATTCTTTATTAGACAAAGATGATATGATTATTAAAAACTATGAAGATTATGTTACTAAAATCACTGCAAAAGGTGCTGAAGAAGTAGCAAAACCAGCTGTAGTTAAAAAGTTTGTAGAAGCTTACAACAGTATTGGTGCAGCTTACGCTAATACAGACAAAGCTAAAGCTCTTGAATATTTCAATAAAACTTTAGTGTTAGATCCTGCAAATGCTTACGCAGCGCAATCTATTAAATCTTTAAAATAATTTAGATTTTAAAATAAATTAAGAAACCGATAGTTCAAAAAACTATCGGTTTTTTTGTTATCTATTTTATTGACTATCTTTGCACTCTTAAAATATTAGAATGTTACCAAAAGAAATACAATTAGAAGTAAATAAAGGAGCTATGCTTCCTTTGATGGAGGAATTTTACACCATTCAAGGAGAAGGTTCGCATACGGGTCGGGCTGCTTATTTTATTAGAATTGGAGGATGCGATGTTGGATGTCATTGGTGTGATGTGAAAGAAAGCTGGAATGCAGAAATTCATCCGCCAACGAGTATTGATTTAATTGTAGATAATGCGGCAAAATATGCCGATACAGTTGTGGTTACAGGTGGAGAACCATTATCTTGGGACATGACGCTTCTAACAAATCGATTAAAAGAAAGAAATCTAAAAGTTCATATTGAAACTTCTGGAGCTTTTGAATTATCAGGTACTTGGGATTGGATTTGTCTTTCTCCTAAAAAAAATAAATTACCAACAAAAACAGTTTATGATAATGCTCACGAATTAAAAGTGATTATTTATAATAAACATGATTTTATTTTTGCTGAAGAACAAGCAGAATTGGTTAATGACAATGCAATCTTGTTTTTGCAGCCAGAATGGAGTAAAAAAGAAGAAATGACACCACTTATTGTCGATTATGTGATGAATAATCCAAAATGGAGAGTTTCATTACAGACGCACAAGTATTTAAATATACCATAAATAAAAAAAATCTCTTCAGATGAAGAGATTTTTTGTTTATTAATGTACACATACGAGTAAAAAAGAAACGTTTTATTTCCAGTTGTTATACTTTTTTAAAGTTGTGATATGAGCCAAATGATGATTTCCATGCCATGCATATGTTCCAATAATTTTCTTTATTTTATTTTCAAAATTATCAGAAGGATGTACAAATGTCTTTTCTAAATCAGCTTCAGATAGATTTTTCATGATATACGCCAATCTGAAATGTAATCCTTTCAATAAATCAAGAGTTGGCTGAATTGGCATTGTTAAATTATCGTTTAATTCAGACCAAAGTACTTCATCGTAAGCTTTAATAACAGGATTATTTTCTGTTAATGCCCATTTAATTCTGATATAACAATTCATATGACTTTCGGCACAATGATGAATAACCTGTCTAACGGTCCATCCATCTGGACGATATGGCGTATCTAATTGTTCGTTGGTCAAATGACTTACTTCTTTTTCTAATCTATTTGGGAATGTTTCGATTTCTTTGATTTTGGAAGAAAGATATTCTCCTGAATAATTATCTGGAATAAGAAACTTCCCGATAGGATATTTTAATTTTTCTAAATCTAATTCTTTCATAAGACTGAATTGGTTTTGTTTTTAAACAGAAAGTTTTGCTAAATAATCGTAATGTTCACCTTCAAGAATAAGCTCGCATTTTAATCCATTTGCAATTGCAGCATTTTGAAGTGTGTTATAATCTAGGTATAGCCAATCAAAAGATTCTTCTTTTTCTCCTTTATATTTTATATTGAAAGTAAGTTCTCCATAATAATCATTTTCAGAAGGAATCCATTTTCCGCCATCTTCATCTTCATCAAACATATAAATAATATCAGAGCTGTCAATTAAAATTTGTCCTCCTGGATTTAATAATGATTTTAGTTTTGATAAATAGTTATTGCAATTTTTTAATTTTCCAAAAATTCCAGTTCCATTCATTAAAACTAAAATAGTATCAAATTTTTCGCTTTCAAAATCTAGAATATTTTTTACTTCAGCTTTTTTAACGCCTCTAAGCTGAGCGGTTTCAATTGCCTTTTCTGAAATATCGATAGCAGTAACATCTAAATTGCGTTCATTTTGTAAAGATAAAGCGTGACTTCCTGCCCCACAGCCCACATCTAATATTTTTCCTTGAGCCAATTGAAGTGCTTTTTGCTCAATTTTTGGCATTTCATTATAATTGCGAAAAAGGTATTCAACGCTCATTTCGTCTTCTTCAGAAATTGAAGTTTCGGTAATAATATCTTCAGGCGAATTATTCGTATAAAAATCAAATATCGCTTTTCCAAAAAGATCTTTCATTGTTTTATTTTAAAGTTTAAGGTTTCGAGTTTAAAGTTGCTTAATTTTGCAGATCAACTTTAAATTTTAAACTTGAAACAGATTTTAAATAACTTAGGCAAGTTGGCCAAAGATAAGCATAACGAAAATAAAAAGTATTTCGATAAGCTCAAAAAGAAACAGCCAAAGAATTTAGATTACATTATGCAGGATTTGCATAATGCAGAATTTAAAAGAACCGATTGTTTGAAATGCGCTAATTGTTGCAAAACAACGGGGCCACTATTTACTTTGGCTGATATCGAACGCATTTCAAAACATTTTAGGCAAAAACCACAACAATTTATAGAACAATATCTTCGAATTGATGAAGACAAAGATTATGTTTTGAAAAGTGTTCCGTGCACTTTTTTAGACAATGAAAATTACTGCATGATTTACGATGTTCGCCCAAAAGCTTGTAGAGAATTTCCGCATACAGATCGAAACAAATTTCATCAGATTTCTAATCTAACATTAAAAAATGTAGAAATTTGTCCCGCGGCTTTTAATATTGTAGAAGAAATGAAAAAGAGACTGCCTCTATAAATTAAAAATTGTATTTTTTTCAAGAGTTCCTGTTTTCTCTTTTTAAAACGTACTTTTGAGTAAAAGAATAATTAGATAACCCAAGCACCTATAAATTGAAGTTAGAATATTTTATAGCCAAAAGACTTATTACTGCAAAAGATTATAAAAGCAGTATTTCGGCGCCTATTATAAAAATTGCCATTTCTGCAATTGCAATCGGAATAATAATGATGATTGTTTCTGTTGCAACTGGGATTGGCCTGCAGAAAAAAATTCGCGATAAAGTTTCGGCTTTCAACGGACAGATTATAATTTCAAATTACGACAACAATAATTCTGAAATTACAACAGTTCCAATTTCAAAAAAACAAGATTTTTATCCAAATTTCAAAACAGTTCCAGAAGTTAGCCATATTCAGGCAATTGCTAGTAAAGCTGGAATTATAAGAACAGAAAATGCATTCGAAGGAATTGTGTTCAAAGGAGTGGGAGCAGATTATGATTGGAATAATATCAAAGAATATATTGTAGAAGGTAAATTGCCTGATTTTTCTAAATCATTAAATGAAGACGTTATTATCTCCAGATTTCTTGCTGATCGGCTAAATTTGAAAATCGGAGATCAATTCAATACTTTTTTTATTAAAGAAGAACAGGGAAAACTTCCAAATAGTCGCAGATTTAAAATTGCCGGAATTTTTAATTCAGGATTTCAAGATTTTGATGCAACTTATATAATAGGAGATATTCGCCATATTCAGCGAATTAATAAATGGGACGAAAACCAGATTGGTGCATTTGAAGTTTTTGTAAAAGATTTTGATAATATCAAATCAGTAGGGAATCAAATTTACGATCAAACATCGTCTAATCTCGATACCAAAACCATTATAGAAAAATACAGTTATATATTCGACTGGCTTCAATTATTCGATTTCAATATAGTGGTTATTTTAGCAGTAATGATTTTGGTGGCTACAATTAATATGGTAGTCGCTTTGTTGGTTCTTATCTTAGAAAGAACTCAAATGATTGGAATTTTAAAATCGATGGGAGCTAATAATTGGTCAGTCCGAAAAATATTTTTATACAACGCTTTCTATTTAATTCTCCGCGGATTGTTTTGGGGTAATTTAATTGGTATTTCAATTTTACTAATACAACAGCAATTTGGGTTGGTTCAGTTAAATCCAGAAAACTATTATGTAAATCAAGCGCCCGTATATTTAAACTGGATATATATTCTTTTATTAAATCTTCTCACGGTAACAATTTGTTTTCTGGTTCTTTTAATTCCGTCCTATATAATAACGAAGATATCTCCAGTAAAAGCAATTCGCTTCGACTAAATAAAATCACTTATTTAATCATAGTGTCCAACCCGACAGGTTTCCAAAACCTGTCGGGTTTATTTTTATACATATATAAGGACAAAATTAAAACCGATTTTCTGTAGAGGCGCACCGCAGTGCTTCTCATGCGTATCTTATTGTTTCTTTTATATAATAAGGAGCTGTTTCCCGCTATCCGCTGCAATCTTTTTGCGCCGAACCCCGGCACAAAAAGGATTTCCGCTACTATCGGGGCTAGGGCGTCAGTTTTCAGAATAAAAAAAGGGAACAATGGAGGCTTTCAGAAGAAAAAACTAAGCAGAGAAAGAAAATTTTAGGCTTCAGCGGTTGTGCGGGAATAAAAAAATAGAGAAAAAACCAGTCTTTACCGCTTAAGGGATTCGCGGCAGAACCAGATAAAATAAAGCAAAATGGTTGAAAACCTAATTAACCCCAAAACCACGAAAAAAACTTTGTATTGTAAAAAACGCTAAACCAGCTACTTATAAAAAATATTAAAAATACTTTAAAAAAAGGCTTGCATAACTGGAATTGTTGTGTACTTTTGCACCCGCAACAGCGAAGGCGTTCATCGAAATACTGGCAGTAGGGAAGAATCGGAAGGGAAGAAATTCTTGAAAAAAAAGATTCGGAAAAGCTTGCGAGATTTGAAAAATGCATTTACATTTGCACCCCGCAAAACAGGGAAAGTTCATTGGGATATTGGGAGAGGAATTGGAAAAATGAGACAAAAAAAAGTTTCAAAATTTTTTAAATTTTTCTTGCGAGAAACAAAAAGAAGTTTTAGTTTTGCACCCGCTTTGAGATACAGGCAAAAAACAAAAGAAGACACGTTCGTAGACATATTGAATTGACAGCCGTTTTAACAGAGATGTTAGAACAAAAGAAATAAGAGTAATAGAATTGAAAGATTCGAAAAGAACCGATAGGAAAGCATCGACTATATAATATTAAAATATACGATGAAGAGTTTGATCCTGGCTCAGGATGAACGCTAGCGGCAGGCTTAACACATGCAAGTCGAGGG
>JASCOE010000019.1 GCA_029959285.1 Flavobacteriaceae bacterium PS02337 | reverse complement strand
TTCATAGTAGTATAAATTATAAAACCCTCTTGGAAAAATAATCTGAGAGGGTTTTTGTTATTAAATTTGTTTTTATTACTCGTTTGGTGTAAAATGGGTATACTTACCAAAAATTATATATTTTAGCTTAAAAATTAACTGTCAAAAAACCTTAAAAACCACTAATTTATGATACGAAATTTAGCTTTTTCGATTTTCACATTCTTCTGTGTTACGACATTATCGCAACTAACAGCACAGCAGTTTATAACTTTTAATCCGAAAACAACAGACAAAGGATTGATTTTCGGATCAATTACATTTCCAAAAGAAAAAGCACATTTTAATGAGTATTTTATACAGATTAGTTACAAAGCTGCAGATGAAAAAACGGCAAGAAAAAATTTTAAAGAAGTACACATTAGTCCGGCTCAAATTTTTAAAATGAAACATAAGGGACAATTAGATAACGGACTAACTTATCTTTTCGCAATTGAAAGACCCGAAGGAGAAAACGAAATAATGGGACTTCGACTTTTTTCTAATAGTGGTTTTGCAGTACTTCAAAAAAATAGTGGATTGGGAGGTTTTTCAATTCCGTTTAAAGTAAAAAAAGGTGAGATTCTATATATTGGAAATATATTATTTAATGAATATGCTGAAAAAGGTGAAGTAGCGGTCACTTATCAAAATAACTTTGAAAAAGATTTAGAAGGTATAAAAACGGTACAAAAATATGTTTATTGGGATGCTGCAAAAGAAGATAAATCAATAAACATTTCTTATAAAAAAGAATAGTAATGTTTTCTAATTTTTGAAATAATAAAATCCTGACTTGAAGAAGTCAGGATTTTTTGTTTTTAGTAATCAACAATAGCAATCAACAATCAACAATAAACCATTCACAATAAACCATTCATAATTAAAATTTTACATTCCCACTTTCACAATTCCCATCCCACAAATATGAAATTTCCAGCAAAAATTCTATAACAGAAACCCCTTACTTTTTGAAGAACTTTGACTTATCAGATTTTTAGAAATAATATTAAAAATTAAAGTCATGCCAAATCCAAGAATCAAGAATGAAAAGCAATATGAGGCGTTGGTAAAAAAAGGATACAGTAAAGAAAAATCGGCACGTATCGCCAACACGCCAGATGCAGGTGAGAAAGGTGGAAAAGCTAAACCTTATGAAGAATGGACAAAAGAAGAACTTCAAAAACATGCGAGTAGAGTCGGTATAAAAGGAAGATCTTATATGAATAAAGGAACCTTAATTGATTCTTTAAGAAATAATTAAAATTTAAAATGAATTATTAGTGTGATAAAAATTTAAATATCATGAATGCTGCGAGAAAAGAACTTTTAATGGATCAATTGGTAAAAACGCCACATTTAGTAATTGAAAAACTAGATTTGGAATACATCAATGATAATCAATTGACGATTGTAAGATGTCGCGAAGGAGAAAATTTCGTTTACAAAAAAAACGGAAGAAATGTAAAAAGCAAAAATGAAATTAAACGCATTAATAGCTTGGTGCTTCCGCCGGCTTGGGAAAATGTTCGAATCACAGATATTACAAACGGACATTTGCAAGCAGTTGGAACAGACTTAAAAAATAGAAAACAATATCGTTATCATCCGAAATGGAATCTGCTTCGAAATCAGACTAAATTTTATAAAATAGCGGCATTTGGTGCGAAGCTTCCATCGATTCGAAAACAAGTTGATCTTGATTTGGAGAAGAAAGAATGGTCGAAAGAAAAGGTAACGGCTTTAGTCATTCGATTGATGGAGGAAACGCACATTAGAATTGGAAACGAAAAGTACGCCAAAGACAATAAATCGTATGGACTTTCTACTTTAAGAAAAAGACACATCAATATCAATAGAAATTCGCTTCGATTTGAATTTGTAGGCAAAAAAGGCGTACAACACACGATTACGACTCGAAACAAAAAATTGATAAAATTGGTAAGTCGCTGTGAAGAAATTCCAGGTTGGGAAGTTTTTAAATATTACGATAAAAACGGCGAAAGAAAAGTATTAGACAGCCATATGGTAAACGAATATTTGCATCAAATTTCTGGAGAAGATTTTAGTGCAAAAGATTTCAGAACTTGGGCGGCGTCGATTATTTTCTTTGAAAGTTTAATGGAAATGGGAGTAACTTCTAACGAAAAAGAAATCAAACATAATGTTTTAACTGCTTTTGATTTAACTGCTGAAGCTTTAGGAAACACAAGGAAAGTTTGTAAAGATTATTACGTTCATCCTCTTTTGATTTCGACTTACGAAGACGGTTCTATCCAAAAATATTTCGACATGGTAAAGAAAAGCCGAAGCACGAAAAAATATTTTACAAAATCAGAAAGCGCATTTTCAGAATTGATACAGCATTATGAGATCGATTTAAAATCGCCTTGTCAATAAAATAAAGTTACTGCATCTCTTTAAAAGCTTAAAAGTTTACATACAAACAAAAATCAAAGATCATTATTAACTAAAAAACTATTATTATGTTACGTTGGACAGTCACATTTATTATTCTAGCCATAGTGGCGGGAATATTTGGTTTTGGTGGAATTGCCGCTGGAGCCGCTAGTATAGCAAAAATTTTATTCTTTATATTTTTAGTCTTATTTGTTATTTCTCTAATCAGCGGAAGAACAAGAGTTTAATAAAAATATCAGTAAATAAAATAACAGAAAAAACGACACATTTAATTATAAAAATGTGTCGTTTTTCCTGTTTCAATCTAAAAAAATAAAAAAAATGGCAACAAAAAGTGGTGCTTATCAAGATGTTTATGTCAAAAGAAACGACGAAATGGTAAGTTTGAAAAATGATGTAACAGATTTTTGTGAAAAATATTTAAAACCAATTCATCCTAAAAACTGGGATTGGTCAATTCGTGATTTTGATGATCCGAAAAATGATCCGACAACGGCAGAAGCAAGAGCTATTGCCGCTGTGATTTTTAAGGATTTAAACGATAAAAAACAGACAGACGTTGATCTTTCTACCATGAATAATGTTCATGCAATAAAAGCCTATTTAGACTCAAATAGTAAACATGAAGCGTTTAATATGGAAGAATTTGCGTTTGCTTTAAAAGTGGAATTGGAACACGGAAAGATAAAAGATGTCAATGTAACGAATAATCATCCGTTTTTAACGGCAATGATTGCGCTTGCACATATGACGGAAAGCTTAACGTATTACAAGAGATTGAAAGTCATGGAAGCGGAGGGAGAAATCTACGAAATTATGAGAAAAATTGAATCTGCTAACGTAGACAAAGATAAATGGTACGAAGAATTGCATAAAGCTGAAGAAGAATTGAAGGAAGCTCGAGCTGGTTTGGCAGAGCGCTTAGAAAAAATGGATGATATTCCAGTATTAAAAATTATTGGAGACTAGTTGAATTTTAAGCTCAAAAAAACCGTCCCGTTATTTAACGGGACGGTTTTTTATTTTTATGTATAACGTTTTATAAACGTCGAGGATCATTTTCTGGATATTCTTCATCATCATTGTTTTCTTGAACATCATCTTCGATATATTCACTTTCGTCCTCTTCTTCGTCTTCGTCAAGATCTTCTAAAACATCTTCGGTCTCATTAAAATCAAGGTCGTTTTCTGTAGCATCAGAAGGATTGTCTAATTCGTCTCTTTCTTCTTCAAGATTATCATTTTCTAATTCTACTTCAAATATATCGTCGTTGTTATCTTCCAAATCTCTGTCATTATGAAAATCATCATTCAGATCATCTAAATCATCGTCAGACATATAATCTTCTTGATCTGGATTTGGTCCATTCGGATTGTAACCGTTTCTAACCGTGTATCCGCGTTCTGCAATTTCAGCATTGTTATTGTCTGGTTCGCGTTTGTCGTCTTTTAAATCTTTACCCAAATTTCTATCACTAGAGAAATGCTTTTGAAAATCTCTATTTAAACTGCTATTATTATCTGTAGTGCTCATGACGTTTTATTTTTATGATTTCTATCTTACAAAGCTACCGCCAAACTTTTACGAACTTATTATAGAATTATATAGTCTAATTGTATAATTAACAGATGTTTAGAATGAAATTTATATATAGAATCATATAACCATTCCAGTTTTACAGCGACTAATTTTACAATCGTATTAATCATAAAAACTATTACCATGAAAACTACAGATAAAAAACAAACAACTGCAAAAACAACAACTGCAAAAGCAACAACTGCAAAAACCGCAGCTAAAAAAGAAACAACGCCAAGAGGAGTTACAAAGCCAAAATCGAATGCTGCGTCTGGATTGACAGAATTATTTGAAGACGGATTAAAAGATATTTATTGGGCAGAAAAAGCGTTGACAAAAGCTTTGCCAACAATGGTTAAAAATGCTTCGTCTGTTGAATTGAAAGATGCAATTGACAATCATTTAACCGAAACTGAAGAACAAATCGTTCGTTTAGAGCAAGTATTTAAAATTATTGGTCAAAAACCAACAGCAAAAAAATGCGATGCAATGGAAGGTTTAATTGAAGAAGCAAAAGGAATTCTTGAAGAAACAGAAATTGGAGTAGTACGCGATGCTGGAATAATTGCCGCAAGTCAAAAAATCGAGCATTATGAAATTGCAACTTACGGAACTTTGAGACAGTTTGCAGAAACACTTGGTTTGCCAGAAGCTGCGACTTTATTAGAACAAACATTAGATGAAGAAAAAGGTGCAGATAAAATACTGACAGAAGTTGCTGTAAATGCAATTAATCTCGAAGCTGCAGAAATTGAATAAATCGTTTAGAAATAAAATTTAAAGTGCAGTTTTCGAACTGCACTTTTTTAATTTAAATAAAATATATGCCTGAAGGTCCATCGATATTAATTTTAAAAGAAGAAGTACAGCAATTTTCTGGACAGAAAGTAATTTCTGCATCTGGAACAAGTGCTATTGACTTTTCTCGCATAAAAGATAAAACGATTAATTCTTTTAAAACCTGGGGAAAACACTTTTTAATCTGTTTTGATTCGTTTACAATTAAAATTCAATTATTGATGTTTGGAACTTATAAAATCAACGAAAGAAAAACGGCTAAACCGAGATTAAATTTAGTTTTTGATGATGGAGAACTTAATTTTTACACTTGTTCGGTAAAAATTTTAGAAGGCGATATTAATAAACATTACGATTGGAGTGTAGATGTAATGAATGATAATTGGGATCCGAAAAAGGCGCAGCAAACGCTTGAAAAAATACCCAATGTCATGATTTCTGACGCAGTTTTAGATCAAGATATTTTTGCAGGTGTTGGAAATATTATTAAAAATGAAGTTCTATATCGCTGTTATGTACATCCGGAATCTATTATTGCCAAAATTCCTCCTAACGAAATAAGTCAAATTATAGCCGAATGTTCTACTTATAGCTTCGAATTTTTGTATTGGAAAAAGAAATCGGAACTGAAGCAACATTGGGAAATTTACACGAAAAAAATCTGCTTAAGATGCAATCTTCCTATTCAATGCAAAAAAACTGGAGTAAAAAAACGAAACAGTTTTTTCTGCACTAACTGCCAACAATTATATAAATGAAAAATCAAGTATTAATAGGATGTTCGAGCTTTTATAATAGTTTTTGGAAGAATATTTTCTATCCGAGAAATCTTCCTTCCAAATCATGGTTCGATTTTTATTGTCACCATTTTAATACTTACGAGTTTAATGGCAGTTTTTATAAATTTCCAACCGAAAGAATATTTACGAATTGGTATAATAAAACGCCAGATTCTTTTTTATTTTCTGTGAAAGTGCCAAAAGAAATCACTCATATTAAAAAGCTTAAAGATTGCGAAAGTCTTTTAGGTGAATTTTATGAAGTTTGCAAAAACGGAATGAAAGAAAAACTGGGCGCCGTTTTATTTCAATTTCCTCCAAGTTATGATTTTAGCAAACAAAAACTAGAAAATATTATCGGACTTCTCAATTACGATTTCAACAATGTAATTGAATTTCGTCATGAAACTTGGTGGAATGATGAGGTTTGGAATGCTTTTAAAGACAATAAAATTACCTTTTGCAGTGTAAGTCACCCAGATTTGCCTCAAACTATTTTCAAAGATTTTCCATTGCTTTATATTCGTTTTCACGGAATTCCGAAAATGTTTTATTCCAGTTATTCTACAGAAGAATTACAAAATATAAATGATGCAATAGATTCAAAATTAGGATTTGTATATTTTAATAATACAGCAAGCGAAGCAGGAATTTTAAATGCTTTAGAATTAAAAAGAATGCATGCTTAAAGGTGGGTATTTAACCGCAAAGTTCGCAAGGATTTATGCAATGCACGCAAAAGAAATTAATCTTAGCGAACTTGGCGTAAATCCTTGCGAACTTTGCGGTTAAGTAAACTTTACAATTTCAAATTTCCTTCAATTCCGTCATCCATTGTTTGTCCAGTTACAAATGCTGCCGTCATTTTTGCAATGGCAACCATTTTTCCGTTTTTATTATTCCAGTAATAACCATCTTCTGGCACAACTTTAATGACACTTAAATTCGGATCGTCTACACCGCCTGGCATCCAGACTTTTACAACCGGACTCCATAATCTTTCAATTGTTTCTTTATCGTATTCGATAGTTGCAGTTCCGTGCAATGTCAGGAATTTATCATGCGGTTCAGAAAAGAAAATTTCCACCATCGGATTTAATGTAATTTCTGCATTGTGACTGCTGTTTCTGTCAGATAAAAACCAAAGTTGCCCTTTATCATCAATTTCTTGAACAGACATTGGTCTCGATTGCAGTCTGTATTCATTATATGTACAAAACATACAAGTTTTAATATTTTCAGCAAGATCTTTTATTTTCTCTACTGCAAATTCATCTGTAAGGTCTTTATGATCGCCCATAACGCTATATTTTTAAGTTTATATTTATTTAATTCTATGGCAAACAGATTGCTGGTTGCCTTAAGTAAAGTTGAGATTTTTCTACTTTTTCTGATTATATAATTAAACTTATAAATTATGATATTTCAATTCTTAATGTTTCCATAAGAATATACGTTATAAAGATTGATTTGAGAAAAAATGGCTTATCTTTGATTTTAACATTTCCAATAAAGCATGAAAGACTACACTATATTTTATACCGATGATGACGAAGATGATATTAGCATTTTTACTGATGCGGTAGATTCTATACCTCAAAATATTGTGCTTCAAACGTATTCTGAAGGGCAGAAGCTTTTAAATGCTATTTTTAATCCGCCTCCAACGCCTTATGTTGTTTTTCTTGATTTAAATATGCCTGGTAAAAATGGTTTTGATGTTTTAGAAGAAATTAGAAAATCTGATCAAAATAATGATATTCCTGTTGTAATATATTCTACTTCAAGCGAAGCAGGAATTATAGAAAGATGCAGAAATCTTGGCGCAAATTATTTTATTACTAAACCTGTTTTAATGCGCGATATTATCAAAGCAATAGAACACGCCATTCAAATCGATTGGGAAAAATTTACGCCAACGCCATCTAATTTTGTTTTTAAATCCTGATTTTAAGTTAAATCAGGAATATAAATATTAAAAACAGAACCTTGTCCTTTTTCGCTAGAAACAGTAATGATGCCTTTATGATTTTCAACGATTTTCTTTACAATGGCAAGTCCAATTCCGGTTCCTTTGTATTCACTTTCGGTATTTAAACGCTGAAAAACTTCGAAGATTTTTTCTTTATAAATCAATTCAAAACCAATTCCGTTATCAGAAACTTGAAGATGATAATACGTTTTGTCTTTAAATTCAGCGTTAGGAATCAATTTTCCGTCGATTTTTTCCATCGAAATTTTTACATGCGGAGCAATTCCGGGTTTAGAAAACTTCAAAGCATTTTCGACCAAATTATGAAGCAATTGTCTAAATTGAAACTGAATAACTGTTGCTTCGCCTAAATTAGCATATTCAACAACCGCATTTTTTTCTTCAATTCTATCCGAAAAATCACTTACAACTTCTTCTGCAACTTCATCGATTCTGGTATTTGTAAAAACACGTTCGGCAGAATTTGCTCTAGAATAAGTCAATAAATCTTGAATTAAATTCTGCATTTTTTTAGCCGAAATTTCAATTCGAGATAAATACGTTTTGGCATTCGCCGAAATATTCTGATCATCTAAATCGGCCAATCGGCTTGCGAAAGTCTGAATTTTTCTCAACGGTTCCTGAAGATCATGACTTGAAATATAAGCAAAAGATTGCAGTTCAATATTCATGTTAACCAAATCTCTATTTTTGATTTCTAATTGCGTTGTACGTTCGAGAATTTGTTCTTCAAGACGATTCGTAAAAGTTTTTTGATCTTCGATATCCGTACTTGTTCCAACCCACATTTGTATTTTTCCGTTTTCATCCAATTGTGCAATGGCACGGCTCAACTGCCAGCGATATTCATCGTCGTAACGTCTAAAACGATGGATAAACAGAAAATCATTTCCAGATTTTACAGATTCCATCCAAAGCTTTACATTTTCTTCTCGATCGTCAGGATGCACAATTTGAAGCCATCCATTTTTTTCGATTTCCTCTTTAGAAACTCCAGAATAAGTATATAAGGTTTCATTAAAATAATTCAAATTTCCCAAAGTATCGCTCGTCCAAATAAGCTGCGGCATAGAGTCGGCGAGGAGTCTGAATTTTTTCTCGCTTTTCATCAATACTTGTTGCATATTTTTCTCTACAGTAAAATCCATAACAGTTCCCAGCATTTTTACAGGAATGTTTATTTCATCAAAAAAGATTCTTCCGTGTACTTTTATCCAGCCAATCGAATTGTCTAATTTTAAAATTCGGGCTTCATATTTATAGATGCCAGTTTCTAAAGCTTTTTCGTAGGCTTCAACAACAATATGATCGTCTTCGGGAAGAATTCGGCTTCGAATATCTGGATGCAGAAGTTTCGTGTTTTTTTCAAACCCAAAAATATCCAGTAAATTATCGGTATAAATTAGTTTTTTGTTTAGAAGATTTAAATCCCAAGTAGCAATTCCTCCAATTTCTGCGGCCAAGCGGGCTCTTTCTTCTGCAGTTTCTACTTTTTTTCTCGCTTTTACTTTTGCGGTAACATCATAAACCGTACACATAATTCCAGAAGATTTTCCGGTTTTATCGTAAAGTGGTGTGTATTCGTAATCGAGATAAAATCTTTTTAGTTTTCCTTTAATGTCAACATAAGCTACAGCTTCATTTTCGCGAATCGTTTTTCCATTCGAAAGAACGTCATTTAACAATTCAGGATATTTTTGGTTTATTAACTCTGGAAAAACTTCTAATAGAGGTTTGCCAATACAATCTTTTTCTTCACGTTGCCAAATGTCGTGCATCATGGTTAAATTGGCCATTTCGATTATATATTCTTTTCCTCTAAAAATTGCCATCGCAATAGGAGATTCCATTACAATATTTCGAAAAGCTTTTTCGCTTTCTGTCAAAAGATGTCTTCCTTTTACTTCTTCTGTAACTTCATAAGCCACAACTATAATTCCTTCAATAGTTTCGTCTTCCTTTTTTAAAGGATAAAAAACGAGATTAAAATAGCCTAATTCTTCTTTTTCGTATCTATTTAAAATAACAGCAAATTCATCAGCATAATAGGCTACACCAGTTTCTAGAACATTTTTTATAATAGGATACGCCGTTTCTTTTGTTTCGGGAACAGAATCGAACAGCGGTTTATTTAAAATTTCACTTTCTGTTTTGTCAATAATATGAAGATACGTTGAGTTTGCCATTTCGACAATTAAATCGGGACCTTTTAAAATACAGATTCCAAGCGGTAATTGCTTAACGGTATTTCTAAAACGCTTTTCGCTTTCTTCTAATTTTTTTAGTGTAAGAACCTGATTGGTAGTTTCATTACAAATAACTAAAACACCAGTAGTTTTTCCTTCGTCATCATTTACTGGACTGTAGCTAAAAGTCCAATAAACATCTTCCATTTGTCCGTTTCTGTAAATAGGCAATAATTGATCTTCGTGCCAAGTAGCTTCGCCTTTTTCTAAAACCTGATCGATTAAAGGTTTAATAAAATCCCAAATTTCTGGCCAATATTCAGCACCTTTTTCTCCTAGAATAGCAGGATGTTTGCCATTATTGCCAAGACTAGGGCGATAAGCATCATTATAAAAACATATATGATCGATTCCCCAAAATAAAAACATTGGGAATTTAGAGTTTAAGAGAATTCCTAAAGTGGTTCGAAGGCTTTGCGGCCAAGATTCTACAGAGCCAACTGCTGTTTTGCTCCAATCTTTAGCACGGGTTAGTTCTCCCATTTCACCTCCATTTGCTAGGAAATTGTAATTGTCATTATTCATTAAAATCAGGTGTTTTTTGTCTTACTAACAAGCTAATTTGCATTACTAATAAAAGTAGTAATTCTAATCTAAAAATTTAGTTTAATTAAAATTAATAAAAAATAAATATTCTGTAAAACCTGATTTTTGAATGAGGCAAGATTAAAATCGTTTGAGTTAATTTTATCATTTTTCAATACGGAAATTTGATAGAAGATTAAAAACAAAAGCCATGAAAAGAGAAGATTCAAAACACGAAATCGATTATATAAAAAGATATCAAGAAGAAGGTTATACTGTAAGTTATCTATTTGAAAATGATAGTTTAATAAATGCAGAAACGAAAACCGTATACAAACCAGAAGATATTTTTATTGTAGCGCATCATCGCTATGAAGGAATGAGCGATCCAGATGATATGTCTATCTTATATGTTATTGAAACAAAAGACGGCGCAAAAGGAACTCATTTATTAGGATACGGACCAACAGCAGATTTGGAAGAAGCTGAATTCTTTAAAGATATTCCGAAAGCAAATTACTCTAAAAACGCTGATATAAGCGAATTGACATAAAAGGAATAAAAATAGATTGATATTTTTATTTTGCTGATGAGCAGTTGTTTCAAATTTATTTGGAGCAGCTGCTTTTTTTTTGGAGGTTCTAAGCTTCTGAGGTTCTAAGGTATTAGGTTTTTTAAAGGAGATAAAAAAGCTTAAAACCTCAGAATCTTAGCACCTCAGAACCTTAAAGTAATAATTATGAAAGTTCTCACCAAAATTGTATAAAGAATTGAGCAACAATATAAACGAAATTTGAATTATAGAAATGAAGATAAATCCAAGGTTAGTTTTTGTACGTAAATAATTACTAACCGTATTATTAAAACCAAACCGAAATAATGAAAAAACTTTACATAAATACTGGAGGATTTGATGCTGTTTTTAATAACCTTAAAGATAGTTTTGGCGGTGATTTATTTATTACTGCTAATGAATACAAATTGACAATTAAATCTAAATGGGCAAGCGGAAGCATTTCTGGAGTTCGTTTTGAAAAAGAAATGACCTATTTAAATTTTGATTTAACTTTTAATCAAGATGTTAATTTAAGTATTGAATCTAATCCGTTTGCGCCAGTGTTTTTTGCTTATTGCGAAAAAGGAAATGTATTGCATAGTTTTGGAGCTAATGGCGAAATAAAAACTTTGAAAAAACAACAATCTGGTATTATGAGCAATACATCTGCAATTAATAGCGTATTGTATTTTGAAAGTCACAAACACATTCAATTTTCATTAATCGGAATGCCAACGAATATCAATAATTCTGAATCTGATTTTTCTAATCAGGTAAAAAATATCTTTATAGCCAATTCTAAAAATTATATTTATATCGGAGATGAAAATCAAAAGATTGGAAATAAATTTCAGGAACTAAAAACCATTCCACAGCAAGGAACCGTTCGTTATTTGCTGATGAAAAGTATTTTACGTGAAATTCTAGAATTAGAAATAGCGCAGCACACTTATAATTATTTAACGCCTTTTAAACCAGTTTTAAATTTTGCCGCAAAACAATTGGGTGAAATAAAAAAGCTTTCTCATATCAATTTAACGACAATTGTGGCGCCAGTTCATTTCTTAAAAAGAAACTTGCAACCAAAAACTTTGTCATTAAAATACAACCAAAAATTAGCTAGCTAGTAAGCCATATCATATTCTTCACAAAAAAAAAAACAGCTTTGGTCAAGCTGTTTTTTTTTGTTTAGAAATTATTCTTTTTCATAATAAATAATGAAGTAAACCATAATAAGATTGAGAACTAAAGAAACGCCGTTTGTAATAATAATAGGAAGATCATTTTTTAGAATTCCGTAAACAATCCAAACTGCAATACCGAAAGTGAGCGTGCCAAACATTCTAAGAGAAATCTCTTTTACTTTTTTCGTTTTCCAAACTTTCAATATCTGCGGAACTGTCGAAATTGTAATGCAAGTTCCAGCAAAAAGCCCGATAATATCTATATAGTTCATTTTTTTTGAGGTTCTAAGGTTCTGAGAAACTAAGTTGCTGAGGTTTTTATGTTTTAATATCTTAATTTTATTTAATTCTAAAAGTTATTATCAAGTTTAGTTTGTCATTCTGAGGAACGAAGAATCGCACTCGTATATCTACAAAGATTGAAATTATAGTTTGCGGAGTTTCTAGTGTGATTCTTCGTTCCTCAGAATGACAAACTGATGAGATAAAAAACTAAAAATCTTTCTTATCCAACCAGCTCGCCTCCGTTAATATGAATAAATTGCCCTGTAATGTAACTGCTATCTTCGCAAGCTAAAAACACATACGCAGGCGCTACTTCAGAAGGCTGTCCAGCTCTTTCCATCGGATTGTCTTTTCCGAAATCAGATAATTTATCAAAACTAGCAACAATTAAAGGAGTCCAAATTGGTCCGGGCGCAACGCCATTAACACGAATTTGTTTTTTTGCCAGCATAGTCGAAAGCGATCTTGTAAAACTAACAATCGCACCTTTTGTACTCGCATAATCTGCAAGATGTTCGCTTCCGCGGAAAGCCGTAACAGAAGTTGTATTGATAATTGTATCGCCTTTTTCTAAATACGGAAGCGCCGCTTTTGTAATATAGAAATAAGGATAAATATTGGTTTCAAAAGTTTTTTGAAGTTGCGCAGCAGTTATATTTTCCAGTTCTTTTTGCGGAAATTGAACTGCCGCATTATTGACAATAATATTAAGACTCTTAAAAGTAGTATGACATTTTTTAATCGCCGATTTGCAAAACTTTTCATCTTTCAAATCGCCACTAATCAAAAGGCATTCCTGACCTTCTTTTTCAATTAAAGCTTTAGTTTCGTGTGCATCTTTATCTTCTTTTAAATAAACAATAGCAATATTGGCGCCTTCTCTTGCAAAATGTACGGCAACGCTTCGCCCGATGCCGCTGTCGCCACCTGTTATAAAAGCAGTTTTTCCTTGTAATTTGCCGCTTCCTATATAATTTTCTCGAATAATTTCTGGCTCAGGATTCATCATGTGTTCATTGCCTGGTAGTTTTTGTTTTTGTTCGGGAAATGTTTGTTTTTTCTTCATGATTTTCTCTTTTAAGCTTTTTGTATGTCTTTTAAAATTACTTGAGAATTACATTTTTACTTGCCTTTAAAGCAATTTTGATTGCCTCAATAAATATAAATTGTCTATTTCTGTATGAAAATACATTAATTATCAATAATGTTAAAATAAAAGGAAATTCCTAATAAGTTCAAAATCACCAGTGAAATAGAAACACGGGTTGAAAAGTGGGAATTGTGTAAAATATTTCGTTTTAGATAAAAAACCACCTCGTTATTTTTTTTATACATTTGAGAATTTACACGCCATTTTTAAGACTAGCTTTTTCAAATTATTAAAAAAATAAGAAAATATTTATATTCATTAAAATTCAACAGTTTTGACTTACAACCGATTTAGCTTAAAAACATGGTATTAATTGTAGACGATATAAGGGCCAATATTATTGCCTTAAAGAAAACATTGGAACTGCACAATATCGATGTTGACACTGCTGAATCTGGAGAAGAAGCTTTAAAGAAGATTCTAAAAACAGATTATTGCCTAATAATCATGGATGTTCAAATGCCAGGACTTGATGGCTTTGAAGTAGTAAAAATTCTTTCTGGAAATCAGCGTACAAAAGACATTCCTGTTATTTTTCTTTCGGCTCTTAATACCGAAAAAAAATACATTTTCAAAGGTTACGAAACGGGTGCTGTAGAATATATTACAAAACCTGTCGATTCTGATTTATTGATTTTAAAAGTAAAAACTTTCATTAAAATCTACGAACAGCAAAACGAGCTTAAAGCCATAAAAGATCTTCTTTCTAAAGAAATAAAAATTAGAAAAGAGGCGCAGGATAATCTTGAAATTAAAATTGCAGAAAGAACAAAAGAATTGGTTCAGAAAAATGAAGAATTAGAGCTTCGAAATCACGAATTACAACAGTTTTCTTGGGTAGTTTCGCACGATTTGAACGAACCGATTCGTAAAATTCAGATTTTCATTAAAATCATAAAAGACCTTTACTTAAAAACCGATGAAAAAGCGGTCGATTATGTCGATCGTACTATAAAATCGGCAGAAAGAATGCAGACTTTAATTACCGATCTTTTGGCGTATTCTCGACTTTCAGCGCAGGTTAAACCAGAAAAAACAGATTTAAACGAAGTTTTGCAAGAAGTGCTTTCTGATTTTGATTATTTAATTGAAAGCAAAAACGCGACGATTAAAACTAGTGAACTTCCTTATGTAGATAGTATTCCGAGTCAGATGCGTCAGGTTTTCCAGAATTTAATTGGAAATGCAATTAAGTTTTCAGGAAATGATGAAAAACCAATGATTGAAATTTCTTCTGAAATAATTGCAGAGAAATCAATTGATAGTCCGACTTCACCAGAAGGAAAATTTTGCAGAATTACAGTAAAAGATAACGGAATTGGTTTTGATGAAATTTATCTAGATCGAATTTTTATTATCTTTCAGAGTTTAAACGACCGCCAAAGTTACGAAGGAACTGGAATCGGACTCGCAATCGCAAAAAAAATCATAGACAAACATAACGGTTTAATAACCGCCAAAAGTAAACCAGGAGAAGGTGCAAGCTTTATTATTGTACTTCCGTTAAGCAATAAAAAATAGGATAAAAACAAATATGGATAGTAATTTTAAAAGAAATTTGCTAATTAGTTCAACAGTCTCATTGTTGATTTTAATGATTAGTTCGACTGCATCTTTTTTAAGTATTAAAAGTCTTTTAGACAGCAATAATTGGGTAAATCATACTCAAGAAGTAATTTACAATCTAAATGCAGCTTCATCTGTAATTACCGATGCTCAAACCAGTATGCGAGGATATTTAATTACTGGAAATAAAGATTTTTTGCAAGAACATTATAATGCTCAAAAAGAATCAAATGTTTATTTTGAAAAGCTTGACGAATTAACAATTGACAATCCTTCACAACAAAAAAGACTAAAAGAGCTGAAACCACTTCGCTCAAATTTCTTTAAATACCTTCATAATCAAGTTATCAAAAGACAATTGATGGGGAACAAAGCCACTTTTGATCTTGAAGAAGGAAAAAAGATGATGGACGAACTTCGTCTTAAATTTAAAAGTATAGAAAATGACGAACAAGTACTTCTAAAAGAACGTGTTGGCAATTCTGAACGATACGGTAATTATAGTTTTATTTTAATTATTGTTGCATTTATCATTGCAATGATTATTACAGTAATATTTTTTGCAAGAATCCTAAAAGACCACAATGAGAGAGCTTTACTGCAAAGAGAATTGGAGCGTAAAGATGTTGAAATTGCAGAAAGACTAGAAGTTATAAGCGGTATTGCAACACAGATTTCTAAAGGAAATTATGATGTTCAGATCGACGACAGAAAAGCCGATACTTTGGGCGCGTTAGGCGGTTCGATTCACGAAATGAAAGATTCGTTGAAGACTTCTTTCGATTTATTATCTCAAAAAGAATGGTTACAATCTGGTGTTGCGACATTAAATGATAAAATGCTGGGCGAAAAAACAATCCAGAAATTATCAAAAGATGTAATCGAATTTTTATGCCAGTATACTAATAGTAGCGCAGGAGTTTTATATGTTGTAGATGGAGAAGAAATGACGGTTTCTGGTGGATACAGCTATATTCCGAGTAAAAATCGTGAAAGAATTAGAAAAGGCGAAGGCTTAATCGGACAAGCAATTGTTTCTGGAAAAATGCTGGAATTAAAATCACTTTCGCCAGATAATATTCAAATTAATTATGCTTTAGGCGAAATAAAACCAACTCATGTTGTAGCTGTTCCATTAATGGATTATAAAGTGGAAGGTGCGGTTGAATTAGCCAGCATTTACGGGTTTTCTGTACTGCAATTAGAGTTTTTAAATTTAGTAGCAAACAACATCGGAATCGCTTTAAAAGCTACCCAAAACCGTAAAAAAGTGATGGAACTTTTAGAAGAAACCAAATCGCAATCTGAAGAACTTCAAGTTCAACACAGCGAATTGGAAGCGATAAATGCAGAACTGGAAGCACAAACAGAAAAACTGCAAGCTTCTGAAGAAGAACTTCGCGTTCAGCAAGAAGAATTAGAGCAAACCAACGAAGAACTTTCAGAAAGAAGTGTTTTATTGGAAGAAAAAAATACTGAAATCCAGAAAAAATCGGAAGCTTTAGAATTAACAACGCGTTACAAATCGGAGTTTTTAGCGAATATGTCGCACGAATTAAGAACGCCTTTAAATTCTATTTTATTATTGAGCCGTTTATTATCTGAAAATAATAATAAGACTATGAACAATGAAGAAATTGAGTTCGCTCAAGTAATTCAAAGTTCAGGAAACAGTTTATTAGGTTTAATTGATGAAATTCTTGATTTATCTAAAATTGAAGCCGGTAAAATGGATTTAGAATTTTTAGATGTTTCAACAAAAGAAATTACAGATAATCTTCATAATTTATTTAATCTGGTTGCCAAAGAGAAAGGAATTGATTTTGAAATTATTACTAAAGAAGCGCCAATAGTTATTAAAACAGATAAAATGCGTTTAGAACAGATTCTTAAAAATCTGATTTCAAATGCAATTAAATTTACTGAAAAAGGAACGGTAAGTCTTGAAATTAAAGTAAATACAGATGATGAAAAAATTATTTGTTTCATTGTAAAAGATACAGGAATTGGAATTCCGGTAGACAAACAACCTTTGATTTTTGAAGCTTTCCAACAAGCCGACGGTTCAACCAAACGTAAATATGGTGGAACTGGTTTAGGATTATCAATAAGCCGAGAATTGGCTAAATTACTTCGTGGGGAAATTATTCTAAATAGTAAAGTAAACGAAGGAAGTACCTTTACATTATGTCTGCCTGTATTAGGTTTTGCAATTAATAAAGTATCTGTAAATAAAATTTTAGAAGCTGAAGTAATTGAAGACGATGCAGAAATCATTGAAGAAAAACCAAGATATATTAGTGAAGTAATTCCAGCAGAAATAGAAGACGATCGTGATTCTATTGTTGAAGGTGACAAAGTCATTTTGATTGTCGAAGATGACATTAATTTTGCAAAATCACTTTTAGCTTTCACACAGAAAAAAGGATATAAAGGAGTTGTTGCAGTAAGAGGAGATTATGCTCTGAATTTTGCCTTGATTTACAGACCAGTCGGAATTTTATTAGATATTGAACTTCCAATAAAAAGTGGTTGGGAAGTTTTAGCAGAATTAAAAAGTCATTCTCAAACCAAACATATTTCTGTTCACATTATGTCTTCGCATAAATTAAAACAGGAAAGTTTGTTAAAAGGAGCTGTAGATTTCTTAGACAAACCTGTTGCTTTTGATCGAATTCCAGAAGTTTTCATGCGCATTGAACATATCATTAATAAAGAATCTCAAAAAGTCTTAATTATTGAAGATAATCCGCAGCATGCCAAAGCATTGGCTTATTTCTTAGAAACTTACAATATCAATTCAGAAATAAAAAGCGATGTTACAGAAGGATTAACTGTTTTAAACAAAAAAGATGTTGACTGCGTAATTCTAGATATGGGAATTCCAGATAAACAAGCATACGAAATTCTAGATGGCGTAAAGAAAAGTCCAGGTTTAGAAAACCTTCCGGTAATTGTCTTTACAGGAAAAAGTTTGTCTATAAAAGAAGAATCAAAAATTAGAAAATATGCCGATTCTATTATAGTAAAAACGGCACATTCTTACCAAAGAATGCTAGATGAAGTTTCTCTTTTTCTTCATTTAGTAGAAAAAAAGAAAGACGGAAATGCTATTAAAGAAAGCAGTAAAAAGCTGAATTCGTTAAATAATGTTTTATTTGAAAAGAAAGTATTAATTGTTGATGATGATGTTCGCAATATATATTCTCTTTCTAAAGCTTTAGAAGCATTTAAAATGAATGTTATAACAGCTTTTGACGGAAAAGAAGCGATTAAAATTTTAGAAGAAAACCCAGATACAGATGTTGTTTTATTAGATATGATGATGCCAAATATGGATGGCTACGAAACAGCAGAAAAGATAAGAAGTAACCCTAAATTTCTTAACTTAGCAGTCATTGCCGTAACAGCAAAAGCGATGACTGGTGACAGAGAAAAATGTATCAAAGCGGGTGCTTCAGATTATATCACAAAACCTGTCGATGTAGATCAGCTGTTATCGTTGCTGCGAGTTTGGTTATATGATAAAATCTAATCCTTAAAAAAATAAATGGGAAAGAAAAGAATATTAATTGTAGATGACGATTCTAGAAATATTTTTGCATTAGTAAATACATTAAAAGCAAAATCTTTTGATTGTCTGTCTTGTTTAAGTGCCGAAGAAGCCTTAAAAATACTAGCAAAAGACAGTTCTATCGATGCTGTTTTAATGGATATGATGATGCCAGAAATGGATGGTTATGAAGCAATTCCGCTTATCAAAGCAATTCCGTTGCAAGAAGGCACTTTTGTGGTTGCAGTAACCGCACAGGCTATGAATGGAGATAGAGAAAAATGTTTAGAGGCTGGGGCAGATGAATACATCTCAAAACCAGTTGATGTTGATAAATTGCTTCAGATTTTGGGGCAAATTTAAATGAATTATGATTGAAGATATTGAATTAGAAGCTCTAATAAATGATGTTTACGAATATTACGGTTTTGATTTTGGAAGTTATTCCAGAGCCTCACTTAAAAGACGTGTAAATAGAGTTTTTTATTTAGACGGATTTAATCATTTTCATGAATTTTTGTCGAAAGTTAGAAGAGATCCAGAATATTGTAAAAGAATGATAGACGAAATAACGGTAAATGTTACCGAAATGTTTCGCGATCCGTCTTTTTATACCGTACTCCGAAATGATATTCTTCCTTTATTAGGAACAAAACCATTTATCAGAATTTGGCATGCAGGATGTTCTACAGGTGAAGAAGTGTTTTCAATGGCAATTATGTTGAAAGAAGCTGGTTTGTTGCATAAATCACTTTTATATGCAACAGACATCAATGCAACAGTTTTAGAAACGGCTAAAAGTGGTATTTTCCCGCTTCGAATGATTAAAGATTACGCTGATAATTATAGAGATTCTGGCGGACAGGAAGATTTTTCAGATTATTACATTGCCAATTACGGTTTTGCGAAATTTAATGAAGAACTGTCTGAGAAAATGGTTTTCTCACAGCATAATTTAGTTTCAGATAATTCATTCAATGAGTTCGATCTTATTATGTGTCGTAATGTTTTGATTTATTTTGATAATAATTTGCAGAAAAGGGTCATAAATCTTTTTGATGACAGTCTTTCCATGCTTGGTTTTTTAGCTCTCGGAACAAAAGAAACAATAAAATATTCTATATCTCAAACCAAATACAAACAGTTTGAAAGAGAGAAAATATGGAGAAAAATAAAATAACAAATTGTAAAATAGCAATAATTGGAGGTTCTGCCGGAAGTTTACAAGCATTATTACAGATCTTACCATTCTTAGAAAATCCAATTTCTTTTGCCATTGTAATTGTAGTTCACAGAAAAAGTTCTGATGAACAAACTTTGGAAGATTTAATTGATTTAAAATCAAAAATAAAAGTAAAATTAGTTGAAGATAAGGTAAAATTGCAAACGGGATTTGTTTACATCGCGCCTTCTAATTATCATTTGTTGTTTGAGAAAGAAGAAACATTATCTTTAGATACTTCAGAAAAAATAAATTACAGCAGACCAAGCATAGATGTTTCATTTGAATCTGCTGCGGAAGTATACGGCTCCAATTTAATTGGGATTTTACTTTCTGGCTCTAACTCAGACGGAACCGTCGGAATGAAAGCAATTCAAGCTGCGGGAGGAATAACAGTCGTTCAGAATCCGCTTTCTGCAGAAATGTCTTTTATGCCCAATAATGCCATTTTGCACACAAAACCAGATTATGTTTTAAGTACAGAAGAAATTTTAGATTTTATAAAGGGAATAAATAAGGAATCATTTTAGCAAAAACTTTCAGCAGGAAAATATGTCGCCCCTCTGGGGCTTTGGTTATAGGCACATAAATTATGCTATAAATATTTAGCTTCTCCGAAGCTTTTTTATTTTGGACGTAAATAATTAATATTAATGTTCTAACTTTTTTATTTGATGCTTAAATGATTTAGGTTTAAGTCCCAGAGGGACGAAATATTTATAGCAAATAATTATTAAAACCCATCAAAAGCTCCAGCGGAGCGAAATCTTCTTTTTAATTATCGTTAAAAATAATTTATTTCTCATCTTCTGGTAAAACAACCTTATTCATTTCAGCATCTTTTTCGGCTCTTCTTTGCGCCGCTTTTCCTTTTCCAATAGGAATTCCAGCTGTTAAGTATAAAGACCTGTTGTATACATTCGGACCGTCACCTTTCATTACAGGAACTAATCCGTAGTAATATTGAATCGTAATATTCAATCCGTTGCCTACATTCATATGATAGCCTGTTCCTAATGCGATTCCAGCATCAATCACACGAATTTGATCTCTGATTTTTTTCTTATAAGTGACATCGTTCTTATTAATCTCATTTGTAAATTCATCAAAAGCCGATGCAAGAAGTCCAAGTTGCGGACCTGCTTTAATGTAAATCCTGTTTTTAAATTGATATTTAATTAAAATGGGAACATTAAAATAACGAATTTCACGATTTACAGTTCCACCTTCAAAAGTATTATCCAAGTTGACATCATCTAAAGAATAAATAGGAATATGTCTGGCTCCCATTGGCGATTTAACTATTACGCCGGTATTAATCATCCAAGCTGGATTTTTTTTAGATTTTACATCGAAATAAAAACCAAGATTAAAACCAGGATTCATTCCAGAGCTTTCAAGTTTAGAAATATCAGAAAGATTAATTCCGCCTTCAAGACCAAATTCTAAAAAAGGCGAATTGAGTTTATCTCCAAAAATTAAGGAAATTAGAACTTGAGATTGCAGAGATGAAATGCAAAAGAAAGTGAAAATTACAATTAAACTTTTTTTCATAACGTAAGGAATTAAAGTCCAAAACGATATTGAATTCCTCCTAATACTTGTGTACGGCTGCCTAAAAAGCCGCCTTCAACTCTAAACATAAGATGTTTATTTAATTGATATTGTGAGCCTATAATAAAGTTCCACATATCTTTCGGTCTTTTTTGAAGAGAATATTGCACAGAAGAAGAGCCAGCTGTACTAAGCGCGCCATCTAAAGTTGCTAGAATATTTCCTGCACTTTCTAAAGCTCGGTTTGCCGTATTGTGCTTTGCAACATTTACCGGATTTTTCTGTTCTGCGGGAGTCAAACCATCCCACCAATTGTCAACTTTAGTTTGGTTTTCTGTCACTTTTGCTAAACCGTCATCCACTTTTTGCTGTGCATCACTTAAATCTATGAAATTAGATAAAGGCAAATTTCCATTGGTATCTCCCGAAATATGAACTCTAAATCCTCCGACCCAAAGTGCAATGTTTTGATCTGGATCATGAAATTTAAATGTCTTTCCTAAACGAGGTCCAAACACATACGAAAACGCAGGTTTATCGAGAGAACTAATGTCGGTCCATGCCATGTTCATGTCAAGCGCCAGCCATCCGCCTCCAATACCAATTGTTGGTGTCATTCCGAGACCAAATGTTGTAGCATTAAAATTTGCTTTAGTAGTAAAATGAGCAACTTGCGACCAATTATTGTCTGCATCAGGAACATAAATTCCCGCATTTATTTTAGTTGAAGTATTGGCTTTACCAAAAATTCCGTAGATATTTAAAAAGGGAAGAAGCCAAATATCGGGACGAATAGTAAGTGCGCCAGCTTCTACACTCGATTTATCAAAACGAACAATTTCGTCTAGATTGTACTGTGGGCCATTATTAAAACCGACATTCAAATCATTAATAACAATTTCTGAATCTTGCCAAAAATAGTTGATAGAAAGTCCTGCTGAATAAGGAAGTTTATATCCTTTCTGTGCTACTTTTTGTCCCCAAATTGGCAATGCATAAGGATAATCGGCGACTTTGAGGCTGTCTTTAATTTCTTGATTTTTTTCTCCCACAACTTTATCCGTATAAACTTGTCCGAAGATTGAAATACTGCATAATAATAAAAGGGCTGATATTAGTTTTTTACATTTCATAGAATTAAGTGTTTAATTGATTAAATAAACTGCTTGAAATAATATTGTACTAATGTATTCTGAGGGAATTTCGGCTTGTCTTTTCTTTTACAGGATTATAAAAAAAGGGTATGAACTAAATTTTATGGTGGTTAATTGTGTTAAAGTTAATTAAATTTTTTTAACATTTTACTATTTTATTGATAAAGTGTTTTTGTAAGTAATAGATAATCAATGGTTTTATTGATTTGTGAAGTATGATCAACGGCTAATACATTCATTAAAAACTGTAATTTATAAAAGAATAAATCTTATTTTTGTGATATGAAATGGATAGCAATTATACTGTCAGTTTATTTGATGGCACTTTCTAATATGCCTTGTGCAGATATGGAAGTGAATAGCGCTATGCATAAAACGGCTCAATTTTCTTCAGAAGAGAATCATTCTCACGATAAAGAAAATGATTTATGTTCACCTTTCTGCGCTTGTAATTGCTGTGGTATTCAAATTTTAAGTTATCAAACTCCGATAACTTTTGAATTTCCAAAGGCTAGCGATCCAATTTCAATTCAATTACCAAATTATAATTCTGTTTTTGCTTCCAATTTCTACGGAAGTATTTGGCAACCACCTCAGTTAGTATAATGAAATCCTTTTCGTTCTGATAATTATCGGAATCAGAATTTGGATTAGAGAAGTGTGGATTTTCCACAAAATCAAGATAGACAAGAGATTGTCTCAATTCTCATTTCATTATAATTTCAAATGTTAGATAAAATCATACAATTTAGTATAAAGAATAAGTTCATTATACTATTATTTACCTTGGTATTAATTGCCGTTGGGAGTTATTCCCTTAAAAAACTGCCATTAGATGCCCTTCCTGATATTACCAATAATCAGGTGCAAATTATTACAACAGCTCCAACACTTGCAAGTCAAGAAGTGGAGCAATTAATTACGTATCCGTTAGAACAAGCTGTAAAAACAGTTCCAGATGTGATAGAACTTCGAAGTATTTCCCGTTTCGGATTATCGGTTGTAACCGTTGTTTTTGAAGATGATGTAGATATTTATTGGGCGCGTGAACAAATTTTCCAGCGTTTAAAACAAGCAGAAGAAAACATTCCAGATTATGTAGGATCTCCAGAATTGGCTCCGATAAGTACAGGTTTGGGCGAAATTTATCAATACGATGTTTACGCCAAAAAAGGTTATGAAAATAAATACAGCGCGGTAGATTTAAGAACTATTCAAGATTGGATCATTATTCCGCAATTGCAAGGAATTAAAGGCGTTGCAGAAGTAAGTTCTTGGGGAGGAAAACTAAAACAATACGAAATAGCCGTTAATCCAAACACATTGAATAGTTTGGGAGTAACGATTACTGAAATTTTTGATGCTTTAGCCAAAAACAATCAAAATACTGGCGGCGCTTACATTGAAAAAGATCAATATGCGTATTTCATTCGCGGTGTCGGAATGGCAAAAGGGACTAAAGATTTAGGTAATGTTGTTGTTAAAAACAGAAACGGTTCACCAGTTTTAGTGCGCGATGTTGCAGAGGTTCGCGAAGGAGTTGCATTGCGTTACGGAGCTTCAACCAAAGATGGAAAAGGTGAAATTGTTTCGGGTTTGGTTTTAATGCTTAAAGGAGAAAACTCAAAAGCTGTTGTAGATAGAATTCACGAAAAAATGATTCAGATTAACAAAAGTCTTCCAGAAGGCGTAGTTGCAGAAGCTTTTATTGACCGAGGAAAATTGGTTGATAACGCAATCGGAACCGTAACAAAAAACTTATTAGAAGGAGCTTTAATTGTCATTTTTGTATTGATTTTATTTTTAGGAAATCTCCGTGCAGGATTAATTGTAGCTTCTGTTATTCCGCTTGCAATGCTTTTTGCCATTATTTTAATGAATCTTTTTGGCGTAAGCGGAAACTTAATGAGTTTAGGCGCAATTGACTTCGGAATTATCGTAGACGGCGCCGTAATTATTGTTGAAGCGACGATGCATCATTTGCAGAAATTCAAAAACAAAAAAGAATTATCGCAAGAAGAAATGGATACTGAAGTCTACAATTCGGCTTCAAAAATTCGTAATAGTGCCGCTTTTGGAGAAATTATAATCTTAATTGTATATCTACCAATTTTAGCCTTAATCGGAACCGAAGGAAAAATGTTTAAACCAATGGCAATGACAGTTGGTTTTGCTATAATTGGCGCTTTTATTTTGTCTTTAACTTACGTTCCTATGATGAGCGCTTTGTTTTTGTCTAAGAAAACAGAACACAAAGAAAACTTTAGCGACCGAATGATTTTATGGCTAGAAAACTTATATATGCCATTGTTGAAAAAAGCTTTAGAATTGAAAAAAGTCGTACTTGCCATCGCCATCGGATTATTCGCCTTGAGCGTGATTATTTTTCAAAATATGGGAGGAGAGTTTATTCCAACCATAGAAGAGGGAGATTTAGCGATGAATGCGACAATTATGACAGGAAGTTCGCTCACACAAACGGTTGAGACAACTACAAAATACGAGCAGATTTTAAAAGCAAAATTCCCTGAAATTAAAACGATTGTAAGTAAAATTGGAAGCGGTGAAATTCCGACAGATCCAATGCCAATTGAAAGTGGCGATTTGATTATTGTTTTGAAAGACAAAAAAGAATGGCACGGAAAATACCACAATTGGGAAGATTTGGCGAATGCAATGAAAGAAGAAATGGAAGTAATTCCAGGAGTTAATATTGAGATTTCGCAACCGATTCAGATGCGTTTTAATGAATTAATGACAGGAAGTCGTTCTGATATTGCTATAAAAATATTTGGTGACGATTTAGAAATTCTAGACGCAAAAGCAACAGAGTTAATTTCTAAAATAAAAAGTATTGAAGGCGTTGGCGATTTAAAGGCGGATAAAGTAACAGGATTGCCTCAAATTACCATTAAATACGATTACAATAAAATCGCCTTATACGGACTGAATATTTCAGATATCAATCAGATAATCCGTTCTTCATTTGCGGGAGAAAGTGCTGGAAAAATTTACGAAGAAAGCAAAAGATTTGATGTTGTAGTTCGAATGAATGAAGACAATCGCGCGGATATTACCGATGTCAGTAATTTGTTTATTCCGCTTCCAAACGGTCAGCAAGTGCCACTTTCTCAAGTTGCTTCGGTGGAATATGAGCAAGGTCCTGTGCAAGTCATCCGCGAAGACGGAAAAAGAAGAATTACAGTTGGACTAAACGTTCGCGGGCGTGATATTCAAAGTGTAGTCGAAGAAATTCAACAACGTTTAGATAAAAACTACAAATTACCTTCAGGTTATTTTATCACTTATGGAGGACAATTTGAAAATTTAATCGAAGCCTCGGAAAGACTTCTAATAGCATTGCCAGTCGCTTTGGGATTAATTTTAGTGCTTCTTTATTTTACTTTTAATAGTATAAAGCAAGCAGTTTTAATTTTTACAGCTATTCCGCTTTCGGCAATGGGTGGGGTTTTGGCTTTAGTTTTAAGAGGAATGCCATTTAGTATTTCGGCAGGAATTGGATTTATTGCTTTGTTTGGAATTGCCGTTTTAAACGGAATTGTTCTGATTTCGTATTTCAATCAGCTAAAAACAGAAGGCATTAGAGATCCGCTGCAGCGTGTTTATATCGGAACTAAAACGAGATTGCGACCAGTCTTAATGACCGCAGCCGTAGCTTCTCTAGGATTTTTGCCAATGGCTTTGTCCACAAGCGGCGGGGCAGAAGTGCAAAAACCTTTAGCAACGGTTGTTATTGGAGGTTTATTCTCGGCAACTTTATTAACGTTAATAGTTTTGCCGATTTTGTATTTAATGTTGGAGAAGTTTAACCGTAAAGTAAAATGATTTTTCACGCAGATTTCAAAAATATTTAAGCAGATGTTCGCAGATTTTTTTTTGAAATTTCTAAAATTAAATCACTTTTAATCTGCTAAAATCTGCAGAATCTGCGTGAAATAAAAAAATAAAGAAAATGAAAAATTCAATGTATAAAATCCATATAATTTCCTTTGCGAAAAACCTTTGCTCCCGATTGCTATCGGGATTGCGGTTAATTGCGTTCCTATTGATCACAATTGCTTCACAAGCACAGCAAAAAATATCTTTAGAAAATGCAATAGAACTCGCCAAATCAAACAACATCGATTTAAAAATTGCCGATAAAGAAATTGAAAAACAAACCGTTCTTCAAAAAGCGGTTTTTCAGCCAGATCCGCTTCAGGTGCAATATCAAGGCGGACAATTTAATAGTGTCGATTTTGATCACAATGTTTCGGTACAGCAGTTTTTCCCGTTAGGAAATATTACAAAAGCGAATCGTCAGTTACAAGAAGAATTGGCAAAACTAGCCGAAAAAAGAAAAGCGTTATCATCTTACGAAATTGAAAAAGCGGTGACTTTAGCGTATTATCAATATTTGTATGGAATTTCCATTCAGAAATTGAACTCAGAACTGAATGATATTTATACCAAATTTTTAAAGAATGCTGAACTTCGTTTTAAAACTGGAGAAAGCGGTAATATTGAAGTGATTAGCGCCAAGGCGAAAGTCAAAGAAATTGAAACCCAAAAGTTGCAATTAGAATATGATTTGGCGATTTACCAGAAACAGCTTCAGTTTTTTATTCAAACCAATGAAAATATAATTCCAGATCAGAATACGGCTTTGCAATATACTTTTGTTGAAAATCAGCAAAATACAAAAGCAGAAAGTTTGTTGACCGATTTTTATCAACAGCAGATTTCTGTTTATCAAAAAGAAGCTGGAACATTTAAAGCTTTAAGAACGCCAAAAGTTGGTTTAGGTTATTTTGCGCAGACGATAAATACGGAATCTTTATTTCAAGGTTTTACGGCTGGATTGCAAATTCCGTTGTTTGGAGGAGTCAATACAACGAAAGCAAAAGCGGCCGAGATTAGCATTTCGCAATCGCAATTGGCTTTAGATAAAAACAAAATGATTTTGAATCTACAGCAAGAAGAATTGCGAAATAATTTTGAAAAACAGCAGAAAAACTTAGCCTATTTTCAAAACGAAGGTTCGCAATATGCCAATCAAATTATCGATACAGCACAGAAAAGTTATGCCAATGGCGATATGAGTTATTGGTCGTATATCAGTTTTTTAAATCAGGCCACTGATATTAAAAAACAATTTGCTGAGGCAACGCACAGTTACAATCAAAGTGCCATCGAACTTCAATTTCCAACCATCAAAAACAATTAAAATGAAAAATATAGATAATAGTTTAACCGCAGATTTAACCGCAAAGCACACAAATACAAAGCGCAAAGTTCGCAAGGGAATTAAACTTAGCGTCCTTTGCGGAATCTTTGCACTCTTTGCGGTTAATCTAAGTTGCAATGAAAAGAAAACTGAAGAATCGCAAGAAGAAGAAAAGTCTACCACAGAAGTTTCATTAACTGAATCTCAATACAAAACTGTCGGAATTGAAACAGGAATTGTGGAAGACAGAAACCTGAATAAAATTATCAAAGCAAATGGTTACACTACAGTTCCTCCGCAAAATTCCGCTGAAGTTTCGACCTTAATTGGCGGAACTGTAAAAGATATTTATGTTTTAGAAGGAACATTTGTAAACAAAGGAAAAGTTTTGGCAACGATTCAGAATCTGGAAGTGATTGAAATGCAGGAAGATTATCATTCGGCTTCTGCCAATGTTGAATATTTACAGTTAGAATACAATCGCCAGAAAACCTTGAGCGATGAAAATGTAAATCCGAGGAAAACATTTCAGGAAGTAAAAGCCAAATTAGCCGCAGAACGAGCACGTGCACAAGCGGCAAAGAATAAGTTGGATGCTTTGCACATGAATACAAAAGGAAGTTCATCTTTGGTTCCAATTGTATCGCCGATAAGTGGTTATGTTGGAAAAATTAATATTGCGAAAGGTGCATTTGCAAATACGGGAGTTTCACTTTTTGAAGTTGTAGATAACAGTCAGATGCATTTAGATTTGAATGTGTATGAAAAAGATTTAGGTTCGATTTCTGTTGGTCAAGTGATTGATTTTGTGTTGACAAATCAATCTAATAAATCCATTAAAGGAAAGATTTTCGGAATCAATAAATCATTTTCTAACGAAAGTAAAACAGTTGCCGTTCACGCCAAAATTGAGCCTGGAGATGCAAAAGATTTAATTCCAGGAATGTATGTTTCTGCAAATATCAACATCACCAATTCTACAGTTCCTGCATTGCCAAAAGATGCCGTTGTTAGAAATGCTGATAAATATTTTGTTTTTGTTCAAGAAGATGAAAAATCCGAGCAAGAACACGATCATAAAGCAGGTGAAAAAGAAGAAATTCACGAAAAAGAAGTGCATTTTAAAGCGATTGAAGTTATTCCAGGAACAACAGATTTAGGTTTTACAGAGGTTAAGTTTGTAAATGAAATTCCAGCGAATGCTAAAATTGTGACAAAAGGGGCTTTTTATTTATTGTCTGCTATGAAAGGCGGGGGAGAACATGAGCATTGATTTTTTTTAAAGGTTCTGAGGTTCTGAGTTGCTAAGGTTCTGAGGTTTTTTGTTGTAGTGAAATTTGCTCGCAAAGGCGTAAAGGTGCAAGTTTTCTTGAAAGAATTGAACCCACTGTTTGTCATTTCGACGAAGGAGAAATCTCCACTAGTAGCTCCGTTTCTAAAATCCAATCTTTGTGGAATTTCTCGCGGAGATTTCTCCTTCGTCGAAATGACATAAAATGAGAATAAACTTTACCACAAAATGCTTAAATTTAGAACATTATTTAAACAAAACTTCAGACAGTAAAAACCTGAAACCTGAAACTTGAAACATATAAAATGATACATCAAGATAAAGAAGTAAAAAATATAAAAACCAAAGCAAAACCTTCATGCTGTTGCTCGCACGACGACGAACCCGTGCATTCAGAAAATGACGGACATGATCATGGACACGAAGGTCACGATCACGAGCATAATGTTGAAGGCAGTTTGTTTAAAATGTTTCTGCCATCCATAATTTCCTTTATTTTATTACTAATCGGAATTGGTTTTGACAACTATTTTCTGCAAGATTGGTTTACAGGATATGTTAGAATTGTTTGGTATGCCATTGCATATCTTCCAGTTGGTTTACCTGTGCTGAGAGAAGCCTATGAAAGCATTGTAAAAGGCGATGTTTTCTCTGAGTTTTTTCTAATGTGTATTGCTACAATCGGAGCATTTGCAATTGGAGAATATCCAGAAGGTGTGGCGGTTATGCTGTTTTATACCATTGGAGAAACCTTTCAGGGAATGGCGGTTAAAAGAGCAAAATCGAGTATTAAAAGCCTTTTAGATCAGCGTCCAGACGAAGTAAATATTCTTCAAGATAATATTGCTACAAAAGTAAAAGCGAAGGATGTTCAGATTGGAGCTATCATTCAGCTTAAAGCGGGAGAAAAATTAGGTTTAGACGGCGAATTATTATCAGATTCTGCTTCGTTTAATACCGCGGCTTTAACGGGAGAAAGTAAACCAGACACCAAAAAGAAAGGCGAAACCGTTCTGGCAGGAATGATAAACGGAAATACGATTGCAGAAGTAAAAGTAACAACCGCTTACAACGACAGTAAATTGTCTAAAATTCTAGAATTGGTTCAAAACGCTACAACTAAAAAAGCGCCTGCTGAATTATTCATCAGAAAATTTGCTAAAATTTATACGCCAATTGTGGTGTATTTAGCAATTGCAATTTGTTTGCTGCCGATGCTTTTTGTCGAAAATTATGTTTTTTCAGATTGGCTTTACAGAGCTTTGGTTTTCTTAGTTATTTCTTGCCCTTGCGCTTTGGTGATCAGTATTCCGTTGGGTTATTTTGGCGGAATTGGAGCGGCTAGTAAAAACGGAATTCTCTTTAAAGGAAGTAATTTTTTGGATAGTATTTCGACGATTCAGAATGTTGTTGTTGATAAAACTGGAACTATGACAGAAGGTGTTTTTAAAGTTCAGGAAGTCATTATAAAACCAGAATTTAATAAAGAAGAAATTCTGAAACTAGTAAATGTTCTAGAAAGCCGAAGCACACATCCCGTTGCAACGGCAATTCATAATTATGTTGGACAAATTGATTCTTCAATTGAATTGAAAGATATTGAAGAAATTTCAGGACACGGATTAAAAGCTTTTTATAACGGTAAAGAACTATTTGTTGGTAATTTCAAATTGCTTGATAAATTTAATATTTCATATGATATTGATCCAAAAGCGATAGTTTACACGACAATTGCGATTGCTTACGAAGGCAAATTTGCTGGATATTTAACCATTGCAGATGAAATTAAAGAAGATGCGAAAGAAACAGTTGCTAAACTAAAATCATTAGGAGTAAAATTAACGATGTTGAGCGGAGATAAAGCCAATGTCGTTCAATTTGTGGCAGATAAAATCGGAATTGCAAATGCTTTTGGAGATTTGCTTCCAGAAGATAAAGTGAATAAAGTCAATGAAATTAAAGCCAAAAACGAAACAATAGCTTTTGTTGGAGATGGAGTAAATGATGCGCCTGTAATTGCTTTAAGCACGGTCGGAATTGCAATGGGAGGTTTAGGAAGTGATGCCGCAATTGAAACTGCAGATGTTGTGATTCAAGATGATAAACCAAGTAAAATTGCAATGGCAATAAACATCGGAAAACAAACCAAAAAAATTGTCTGGCAAAACATCACGTTAGCTTTCGTAGTAAAAGCTTTTGTGCTAATTCTCGGCGCAGGCGGACTTGCCACAATGTGGGAAGCTGTTTTTGCTGATGTTGGTGTGGCGTTGTTGGCGATTTTAAATGCGGTTAGAATTCAGAAGATGAGGTTTTAATGTTTAGAGAATCAAAATCTGATATCTTAATTTGATACAATTATAGCTTAATGGGGATTTAATATTTTTTCTATTAAAATAAATTTGCATGCATTAAAAATTAAGAAATGAATTTTATAGACAAAACATTAGAATAAGGTATTTAATCATGAAAATAGATAAAATTATATATGAAGCCAAATTTGGACAATTAACTTTAAGAAATGGACCAGAGAATGATTTTATATGGTGTTGTGAAATTGTTGTTGAAAATGATAATTTTTTAGATGAAATTCCAGTTTATGTTTTTACAAAAAATCAAAAAATAGCAAATGATACAGCCAAATTCGTAGAAGAAATAATTTCAGAAAGCAACCAACATTTAGAAACAGCTGTTTTATTTATGAAACAGATTTTAATCGAACAAGCAAAAATATATAATATTAAAGAAAATGAATATCTCCATCTATTAGATAAAAAATATTGTCCTGTTGTATATCCTGAGTTCATTTTTTATGAAAATTCTTCTGAATGGTCAATCCGTTTTGCAGATGGGATATTTAGTATTTGTGATCCATTCGGAATTTCAGTTACTTTCAAATTTAAAGCGCCAATAAGCGTTGATAATCTAGAAAATAGTGAAATTCTGTAACTATTGATTTATATACATTGAAGGCGAAATAATAAGTTGTTTTTTATAATAAAAAAAAGCCCTCTTCAAAACGAAAAGGACTTTTGCGATCTGCAAAATACTTGGGGCAAAATACAAATCATTTAACTAAATTATTTCGGCATTTCTGGAATTATAATTCTTCTAGTCGGCGTGCTCAAAGTTTCTATAAATACCAATAAATCGCTGATTTCTTCTTTATTTAAATCTAATTTTCGAAGCATCGGATCTGATTTTGGAATTAGAGAATCTCTCGCTGTTCCCAGATATTTCTTTTGAACAGGAGACGGATTTCCTAAATTGTATAATTCGACAACATCCAATAAACTTGGAAAATGTCCGTGATGCATCCAAGGTTTTGTGTTTGCGACTTCTCGAAGTGTCGGTGTTCTGAATTTTCCAATGTCTTTTACATCTTTAGTTACATTATAACGTCCGAAATCTTCATTTTTGGTTCCGAATAAAGTTTGTCCATCGTTATGAAATTGATTGTCGCTGAAATACGGCGTATTATGGCAGTTAATGCATTGTGCTTTTGTTCTAAACAAATGCATTCCTTTTACTTGCTGATCGCTATAAATGTCTGATTTTCCGTTCACAAACTGATCAAATTTACTTTTCGGGCTATTGATAGATCTTTCGAAAGTGGCGATCGCGTATTGAATTCGTTGTAAAGTCACTTTTTTGTCTCCGTAAGCTGCTGTAAATAAAGAGTTATAACCTTTTACTTTAGCAATTTTATCAACGGCAATCGTCAATTTTTCATTCATTTCCAACGGATCTGCAACAGGAAATTGCGCCTGATCTTCTAAACTTGAAGCACGTCCATCCCAAAAAAGAGTAGTGGCATAAGCCGAGTTTAAAATCGTCATCGAATTACGTTTTCCAGTCTGGCGGTCGTGACCAAAAGAACGCGTTAGATTATCGGTCCATCCCAATTCCGGATTATGGCAGGAAGCACAAGCAATTTGGCCGCTTCGTGATAATCTCGGATCAAAAAACAAAATTTTTCCCAGACTTTCTTTTTCCTTAGAAAACGGATTATAAGCAGGATAAGGAACAGCAGGAAGTACTCCAATATCTTGAAATTTAGTTTTATCGACATTTTCATGTAATTCTGCAGCGGGCCATTTTGAAGAATCTCCGCTAGAATACAATTTTCGTAATTCCTGAATATCAATGTAATCAGGATTCTCCACGCTTTTATAAGCCGTCAGGCAAAGCAGGAAAAGGAGAGGAAAGATTAGTTTTTTCAATTCTTTGTGTTTTTTGGTTTTGTTTTTTTTGGTTTTTTTTTTTTGTTTTTGTGTTTTTTTTGTTTCAAGTTTCAGGTTTCAAGTTGGTTCAGATCGTGAAACCTGAAACCTGAAACTTTTTCTTTACGCCAAAAGCTTTGTCAAAGTTTCAAACTTTGACAAAGCTCAAAGGCAATTTATCATTAACCATTCATAATTAACAATTCACAATTATAAAGTAACTTCTTTTGGGCACGAAATGCTTAAAGGCGTTGGCTTTGTGTACACTCTGTTGTTGTACATTCTGTATTGTGTCGAAACTGTTCCTCCAAACAGTTTGTCGTTTGTTAATTTTAATTCAAATGAAATTTCATATAAACCATTGCTGATTTCTTTGTATGTTCCATCACCAGAAATAGCAATTTGATACGTATTTGTTGCGCTAGAACCAATCGTAATATCTTGCGGAATTACGAGAACTGTTCCTTGCGTTTTGCTGTTTCCGTTGGCTGGGAAAAACTCTAAAGCTGAGGTAATATTAAATCCAGGCGAGATTGCGGCCGCGTTACTTTCGTTAGTAAACCATCTTTTTAAACCAAAAGAATTTACAGTATTTGTTCCAGTAGCAACATTAAAACCGATTTTGAAAGCGTCGTAATAAACATCATCATTTGGATTTGCAGTTCCTTTGTCGCTATAAAGAATTGCATTTTCGTTATCTTTTGTCACTACAACAGGGAAAGTCAAAGCGTTGAAAGTTTGCCAAGAACATGCGCCATTAACACTGAACCAATGTTCTCCATAAGTCAAATAAAAAGCATTTGTTGGATCTGTAAATTTAGATGCTGGATAGGCCTGAACATCTCTAGGCGATTTTATCGGTTTTACAATTGTCAAACTAAGATTTCCTGTCGCAACGTAATTTGGTGTATTAACCAAAGTAATTTTGCTTTCATAACGCGCGTCATCATTTTGCAAATCTTCCAAAAGCGTTAAATGATACGTTATTGAATTTCTATTTTCGCCGTAATCATCGTGGGTTAGAGAATATTCAAAACCATTTTGAAATTTAAAAATAGGATTACTTTCAATTTCTGATGGAATAAATCCGTTTGGGAAATTAACTTTAAAATCAATTTTTTCGCCAACAGTTCCTTTAACCAAATATTGCGCAACTGGAAAAGTATAAGACGTTGTTGCTTCACCTAAACTTACTGTAAACGTATCATTTGGAGCATATGTATTTAAATTTCCGATATGAATTTCTGCATCAGATGTACTTTCTAATTTTAAAGAAATCGTTTGTTTGTCTTTCCATCTTTTATCAAAAGACATATAAATAGTATCAGTTAATTTAGTGCCTTGAAATACCAATTCGCTTGCAGGTTCAACGCTGTAAGTAGCTGCATCTCCTGAAGTAGAAGTGCTAAAAACTGCTTTTACAGGATTTGTTAAAGCACCTGAAGTTAATGTAACGGGGATTTTAAGAATTTTAACCGATTTGTTTTCATACGTCGCGACTGGTATAGCAGTTGTGCTCACACTTGGATATTCTAATGGAACTCCAGCGGAAGTAGTTAAGAAATTAAATCGAATAAAGGGTTCAATATTTTTAGAATCTAATCTGTAATCATCTTTAGAACAAGATGAAAATAAGATTACAACTAGACTTAATGCGGATATAATTTTAGTAAGATTCATTTTGCGCTAAATTTGAATTTAAAGTAATATTTTTTCGAGGTATCGGCATTACATATTTTAAAGATGGATAAGCCATGCTGCAAATCAATGAGATACAGCCATCGTTGCGAGAAACGTCTTTTTTGTTTCTGGCGATATCAAAGAATAAATGTCCTTCAAAGCAAAGTTCTTTTCTTCTTTCTAAAAATAATGCATCAGCAATATTGGTGTTATTGGTAAGCAATGTTGCTTTTGCTCTTGCTCGAATCACGTTAATATCTGCTCTTGCTTGATCTGCATTGTTTAAACCGATTGCAGCTTCGGCACGAATTAAATATTGCTCACTTAATCTAAAAGCTACATAACCAGGATTATTTTGAAATTTCTTTGTGAAATTATAATTCATTGGTGTCAGCTGTAAATTAACGAGAGTTGGAATTGATTTTGTTAAAAACAACTGCTTTCTAATATCGCTGCTTTCATACAAATTCACCAAATCGTTTGACGCAGAATAATAGCCATAACTTGTATTAGTGGTATATCCGTAAGCTGCCGACATTGAGCCGCTTGCAGCTCCGTCGTTACTTCTCGGAATCGAAAATTCTAATAAAATTTCTGAAATTGGTAGATCAGGCTGTTCCCATTGTGCAACATAATTGTCTGAAGCAACTAAACTTACACCAGAATTTGCGATAATATCGTCGGCAGTATCATAGGCATTTCTCCAATCTTTTTTAGACAAGTAAACTCTTGCTAATAAAGCTTTTGCACTTACTTTATTGAAATACGAATATGTTGGACCGTCTAATAAAGCCGTATTTGAATATAAATCTATAGCTTCTTTAATATCATTTATAATGAAAGCATACGTATTTGCAACGGTTTCTCTAGCCGGATAAGTAAGTTTCTCATTTATAGAAGCTTTATTGTAAACAATTCCAAGATGAGAAGCGTCTGCAGTGTAGCCATAATTTTGAGCATATATTTCACTCAATAAAAAATGTGCATATGCTCTAATTGTTAAAGCTTCAGCTTTTATTTGATGCTTTTCTGCTAGAGTAGCGTCTGGAAGTGCATCTGCAAATTCTAAAAATAAATTGGTCTGATTGATAATGTCATAACAATCGCTGTAAAATGAAGACAGATTTGATTCTTCTGCAACATCGTTAAAATTATAAATTCCGAAAGTATTATCTTTAACTGCAATCTGACCATTAGTAGCACTGCTTGTTGAAATTGTAGGTGTAAATTTGATGTTTCCACCTTGCAAATCAGCGTAAGTGGCATAAGGAGCAAATCGAACAGCAGCTTCAACTTCGCCATAAAGTCCGCGCATTGCCTGTAAAACTCCTGCTTTATTCTTTAACTGTTCTGTAATAGATGTTTGTGTGCCAGGTTCTTGCTCAAGAAAATCACTACAGCTTTGCATCAAAAAAATTGAGGCTAGGAGCAAAGCAAATTTTAGTTTTATATTCAGTTTGAAATGTTTCATCTTTTAAAATTTTGTATTAATTCCACATGAAATTGTTCTGGCTTGCGGATAATTAAAGCTTAATTCTCTAATTCCATTCAATCCAGACGGACTCTTTTCTTTGTACCAATAAAATGCATTTGAAACATCTGCAAAAAGAGTCAATGTTTCTAAGAAAGTATTTTTAAGCGGTACATTATAACTCAAGTTAATATTGCTGATTTTAAGGTAAGTAGCGTCATAAACATATTTACTCAAATTCGGAAGCAATGTGTTTATACTTGGCGCTGGCTGCGAAACGATATCACCTTGATTTTTCCAATAATCATAAGCATTAACAGACATATTACGGTTAGACATATTTCTGTATTTTGAAATAATTTCATCAGAAATCAATTTGTCACCTCCTAATTGGAATGCACCGTTTATAGTTAAACTAAAACGATTATTTAATGAAAAACTATTACTAAAACCTCCAAAAGCTTTAGGTTGCATATCTCCAATTGGTTGCCAATTTGTTTCGTTAAACAAACTTCTCCAAGTTGCTGCATCGTAAATTTGACCGTCTTGATTAATCAAATCACGGCCTGTTGCAGGATCGACACCAGCCCATTTAATTCCCCAAATTGTTGTCGTGCTGTATCCAATTTTTTGAGCAAGAGCTAAATTAGCTGTGGAAAATTCACTTCCTAGACCAACTAAATCGGTTACTTTATTATCAACTGTTGAAATGTTGAATGAAGTTGTCCATTTGAAGTTTCCTTTTTTAAACCATTTCACTCTTGTAGTCAATTCGAAACCTTTGTTGTACATACTTGCAGCGTTTAATTGCATAGAACCATATCCCGTTTCAGTTGGAATATCACGGCTTGTAATCAAATCGTTTAGATCATCATAGTAGTATTCTAAAGTTAATTCTATCGAATTAAAAATATTAAAATCTACTCCCGCGTTGAACTTTTTGTTTTTCTCCCAACTTAAATTTCCGTTTGGAGAAGAACTTGGCGTTGCATAAGATCCGCCGTTATAACCGTTTTGAAGCACAGTATATAATCCTTTAGAACGATAAGAACCAATTCTAGAATTTCCTGTAGAACCGTAACTTACTTTTAATTTTAAGAAATCAATCCAAGAAGAATTATTTAAGAAATTTTCATTACTGATAATCCATGCCAAACCTGCACCGCTGTTTAAAGCTACATTGGTATCGTCACCAAAAACAGAACTTTCGTCACGTCTAATATTCCCTAAAACATAATATCTCTTTTTGTAATTATAATTTAATTGCCCAAAAAATGAAACACGCGAATTGTAATTGATTTCGCTTCTATAAGATTGTTTAGTTAGCCTTTCATCTACGTTTGGCGTAGCTAAATTGTCATCTTGAATTGCATCTTTTACATCATTTATAACATTCGGATTTACGAAACCAGTTCCAGAAATATAATCGAAATTGTTTTTTTCTTCAGAAAGTTCAAATCCAGCAACACCGTCAATACTGTTGTTTTCGTTGATATTTTTGTTGAACAGCATTTGTCCTTGCCAGTTCCATTTTGTAGAATTTCTTTTGTTGAACAATCTTCTTCCCCAGTTTGGATATGTAATTCCGTCTAAAAGAAAACTACCGTTATTTTGTCCGCTTTCATTTTCACCAGAAAAATAACGATCTTGAACTTTATCCAAATAATCTAAACCAAATAAAGTAGAAAATCGGATATTTTTATTCAATTCATAACCTAAACTCAAACTTCCTAAAATAGATTTAGATTCCGATTCATTTTTATTTTGTTCAATCGCTGCCAGCGGATTTCCTCCAGTTGATCCAATTAGACCTAATTTAGAATACGTTCCGTCTGCGTTGTAAGGCGAAATTATAGGCAAATAAGCAAAATCGTAATAAATGTTTGGAGCATCTTTTTTTACATAACTCGGATTAAAAGATAAATTTACATCCCATTTTGATTGTTTGTAACCAATATTAATTCCACCGTTTAATTGTTTGGTTTTATTTCCCAATTGAGGTTCGTCAATATTTAAGTAAGTAATATTGGTACGATATGTAATTTTAGAAGATCCGCCAGAAACACTAAAATTATACTTATTATATATTCCTGAATTATTCAAAAGATCAAACCAATCAGTATTGATTCCGTTATAAGGAATTGGCGTATAATTTGGCGTAACGCTCGCATTATATACATTTCGCACTTCATTATATTGTTCTCCGTTCAAATATTTAATTTGATTAATTGCCGTAGAAACCCCAAGTTGGTTTGAAAATTGGAATTTTGCTTTTCCTTGTTTCCCTTTTTTAGAGGTAATTAAAATGACACCATTTGCTCCATCAGCACCGTAAATTCCAACCGCCGCGGCGTCTTTTAATACTGTAAAAGATTCAATATTATCTGGAGAAATAAAAGAAAGCGGGTTTGATAAACTTTCGCCAAGACCTCCAGTTGCTTCAAAATTAGCAGTATCAATTCCTTTTTGTTCATTCATAATTATTCCGTCAAGAATAATTAAAGGCTGAGTTGAAGTTCCTAAAGAACCTTTTCCATTCAAAGAAGTCAAAGTTCCTTGACCACGAACATTTATTTTTACGGGAGTTCCAACACCAGAAGTATTTTCTACCAAAACTCCGGCAATTTGTCCTTCTACCATTTTATCAATACTTTCAGAAGCTTGCTGAACCGCTAAATCTTTGGCAGTCAATGTCGAAATACTTCCAACAATTTCTTCTTTCAATTTAGTAGTTCCGTAAGAAGAAGTAATAATAACCGGATTCAATTCGTCTGTGGTTTCCTTTAAATAAAAAACAAAATCTTTCTTATAATCTGCTTTTTGCGATTGACTTTCCATTCCTAAAAATCCAACTTCAAGAACCAAATTCGGAATATCATTTCCTTTCAATTCATAAGCAAATTTTCCATTAAAATCAGTTATAGCGCCCATTCCAGTTCCTTTGATGCGGATTGTTGCGCCAGGAAGCGGTTGTCGGTCGGTCGCATTGTAAACTGTTCCTTTAATGATTCTTTCTGTTTCTTGAACTTCAGGATTTGATTTTTCGACAGGAGCAGCGTTTGTCAATAAAACTTGCTTTTTCTGAATGTAATAAGAAATATTAGTGTCTTTTAACAACCTTTTTAAAGCAGTTTCTAAAGAAACATTATTAACATCTAAATCGGCCAATTGATCGGTATCTATTTTTTTTGCATTATAAATGATTCTAAAATCACTTTGTTCTTCAATAGATTTGATAATGAAACTAATAGATTTGTTTTTTACATGAATTGTAATATTTTTATTTTGAGAAAAAGCCGAAAAACAGGATAAAAGAAAGCCTAAGAAAAATAGAATTTTTCTTGAATTGGGATGTATCGTAAATGTCATGTTTTATTTAGTTATGGAAAATTGGTGTAATAGTAATTGTGTTTTGTTTAATAGAATAATTAAATGGCGTGTCGCGTTTTAGCAGCTCTAAAATGTTTTCGACACTAGATTCACTAATTTTTATTGAGCCGGTAAAATTCTGTTTGGCCAAAACAGCATTTTCGTTGATAATTTCAACGTCGTAGGTTCGCTCAATAATCTTTGCAATTGATGAAAATGGGGTGTTTTTGAATGCAATTTCGCCAAGAGTCCAAGCTTCATAAGATTCAGTATCAACTGTTTTTGTTACGATTTTCTTAGAATCATTTTGCCAAACAGCCATTTGGTTTGGCTTAAGCAAAACGGCGTTTAAAGGATTGTCTTTTTCAGACATTTGAATACTTCCTTCGATCAAAACACTGCTCACGGTTTTGTCTTCAGGATACGCATTTACATTAAATCTTGTTCCGAGAACTTCAATATCAACTTCGTCAGAATGTACAATAAACGGATGCTGTTTGTCTTTGGCAACATCAAAAAATGCTTCACCGGTTAAATAAACATTTCTTTTACCGTTAATTCCAAACTGTTCGGGATAACGTAAAGTAGTTCCTGAATTTAAACTCACAAGGGTACCATCTGAAAGTTTAAGTTTGAACGTTTTTCCGTAAGGAACTGTAAGCGTGTGATATAAAACTTCTGTGTCGAGAACTTTTCCTAAATATATAATTTGATTAGAAAATTTTCTGGCAACCAATTCGCCTTTGTCATTAACCAAAGCGTTTAGATTTTTTTCAGAAAAATATTCTAATCGTCCATCGCCTAATTCTAGAACAATTTCTTTCGAGTTAGTTGTTCTTTCATTAAAATAAAAAGCAAGCCCAGTTAAACCAATGCAAACAACAAGAACGGCCGCGTATTTAAAATACTTTCTTGTATTATTTTGTGGTTTAAATGAAAGTACTGGAGTAGTATCACGTGAAAAATCTCCAGTAAGCGCTGTTAAAGCCCAAGTCTTTTTTAAAGTTATAAATTGCTTTTTGTTTTCTTCCGAAGCGTCAATCCACTCAAAAAGTTGCTCGACTTCTTGTTCAGATGCTTCATTAGATAAGTATTTATAAATTATTTCCGATGTCATAAATGCGTTTTTAAACTTCTCGCTATAGTTAGTACACTTTAGAAATAAAAAACCCTACCTTTTATTTTTACTTATTACAAATAAGGACAAAAATTAAGAACAAATAATCAGATAATTTGGTTTTTAAAATCTTCAAAGCCTTTGTCATATGGGCTTCAACGGCTTTTAAAGTAACTTCCATTTCTTCTGCGATTTCTGCATTTTTTTTATTTTCAAAACGTTTTTTTATAAAAACTTCGCGAGTTTTGGGTGGTAAATCGTTAATTGATTCTTGAATTATTCTTTCTAATTCGGTTAATTCTAAAGTGTCAAATTGAACTGAATTTAAAACTTCAATATTCAATTCTTTTTCTTTTTGGTTAAGAAGGTCATTTTTGAATTTATCTTTCACTTTGTTGTGGCGAATTAAATTCAAACATTTGGATTTGGCGTATGTGTACAAAAAAGCCTGAATTCCATTAATAGATTCTACGCTTTCTCTATTTTGCCATAAGTGTAGTAAGGCTTCTTGAGCAAGGTTTTCAGCTTCGTCGTGATCGTAAATAAACTGCACGCTGAAAGATTGGATTCTCCTAAAATATTTATCGTAGAAAAACTTAAATGCAGTTTCGCTTCCGTCCTTAAAGGAATGGAAAAGTTCTAATTCGAAACTGTTATTGTTATTCATCAAACGAAATTTATTTTGGATAAGCAATATTAAGTAAATTTTAAAAAAAACTCGATTTTGCTTAGAAAGCGGCAAATATAAAAGTTTATTTATATTAATTCTAAATAAAATAAAATTATTGAATGTTTGAAGAAATTTTATTCAGAATAGGTTTAAAAATGGGGTTTTAACCGCAAAGAACGCAAGGCTTTTTTGATATGCTGGATTTAATAAAAACGCAAAGTTCGCAAAGCTTTGGGTAAAAACTTTGCGAACCATATTTAAAACATAGCCCGAGTTTTCAACCTCGGGAAACGCATCGTTAAAATAACGTTGCGTCCCAATGGTTGAAACCATTGGCTATGTATACATTTTTAGAAACTTTGCGAACTCTCATAAAAAGTTTATTCTCAAAGATTAAAAAAAACTTAGCGAACTTTGCGTAAACTTTAGCGCCCTTTGCGTTAAAATATTATGTATTAAAATTACACGCTAAAATAAGCAGTTAAACAATCTTACGATTAAAATTTCGCCATCCAAAACCTATCAAAAATAAAATGAAAAGCAATAAAGGCAAAAAGGCTTTTGTAAAACTATTTTTAGACGCATCTTTAAAAGTTTCTACTTTAAATTTATCCCATTTTTCTTTATTTACAGCTGCTTCAGAGAATATTTTCGGATAAAAATACAATCTCATTTTTTCATGAAATCTGCTAGTTTCTTTCAAAAATAAAAGCTGATTTCCTAAATCCGAATGGGCGATTTCATTCAATTGTAATTGCGTATGAAGCGTCGGAATAAATTGTGCAATTCTTTGACTAGCAAGGTTTCTCTGTTGAAGTTTAGCTTCCAACTCGCTTGACAAAACTGCCGATTCATCGTCGCCCATTTGTTGCATGGCATAATACCAAAGCCAGCTGAATTCTTTGTCTTCTGGAATTTTATACGATCTAAACTGCGGATAATGTTTGTAGAATTTTTCCATCGTTTCATTTTTATCCGTGTCCCATTTTTCGTGATATGCATTTCGCTGTTTTAAAGTCAATTCTAAAGCTTCGGGAACTTTGTACTGATTTACGATATAAGCATTGATTCCCGCTGGAACAATGATGATTAAGAACAACCAAATCGTTAATAAAATAACTGCATTAAAATTGGAATGTTTTTGAAGGGAAACAATAAAAAAGCAAACCGCAAACCAAAATAAAATATACAAAATTGCAATTCCGTAGAAAATGAAGAAAGACTGATTTAGCGGAATATTTAAGAATAAAACAGCAATAAAAAGTAAAATACTCAACAATGCTATTAAACTTAAAATTCTGATATAGAATAGTTTTAAGATATACAGAAATGTGTTTTGACTTTGTGTCGCTACAATTTTCCAAGTGCCGCTTTCTTTTTCTTCAGAAATAATATTGTACGAAAATGATATGATTAAAAGCGGAAAAAGATAAATCAAGACAAAACTAAAATCAATATTTCCTGCTAAAAGATTGTTTGCATTGGTAAGTTCGGCATCGTATTTCTGACCTTCTAAACCGCGAATATTTACACTTTGAATGGACGGATTTACATCGCGTTGTCCAATAGCTAAACTGTTGATTGGCAAGGTTTCATTAACTAAAGAAAACTTAATGTAATACAATAAAAGTCCGATTTCGTCTTTATGAAATGCCGCATTTCTGGCGATATGTTCTTTCTGATAAACCGAAGCTTCTTGAATGTTATTTTGCTGTTTGCTTTGAAATTGTTTTCCAATTAAAAGACTTATAAAGCCAATGCACAGCAAGAAAAGCAAACCGATTTTAGTTCCTTTTGACCTAATGAAATTTTTGAATATTAATGATAACATATTAAATGGCTTTAAGTTTTTGAGCTGCAATTCTAACTAAAACGAAAAGCAGCGTAATCCAGAGAACAATCGAAATAATCGAAATGATTTCGTTTTTCAGAACGGTTTCGATTGGTTTGGGTTCATAATGAAAATCTTCCATATCGGCCCAATGTTCCTTGCCAATTGCCAAAGGTTTATCATTTGGTCCAGGCTTTTTATTACTGATGTATTTAATCTGCAAAGCATTCATTTTCTGAGCCATTTTATAACGATAATCTTCAGCTTGTTTTTGAAAATCGATGTATGATTCATAATCTGTATTCGACAATCCCATCGAAAGGTTTTTCATCGCGATATACGGATTCAGAAAAGAAACTGTTTTAGAAAAACTGTTCTGTTTTTTATAAATTTTTAAAAGTTCAGCCAGATGTTCGTTATAAATTCGGGAACTAATTTTTTCGCCTTCGCTCATAATAAATCCAGAATAATTAAAAGGAAGTTTTTGCACCGAATCGACTTTGTAAGCACGTAAAAGTGAATCTTTTATCGCTTTATAATGCGGATCATTCGGATTATGACTGTCGCCTTGTTTTAAAATATCTTTCTCAATATCGCTATTAAATTGGATTTTTGAAGGCGCTTCATAAATATACGCTCCAATTGCTTGCGTCGTTCTTGGCAAAATAATCGTAAAAACTAGCCAAATTCCGATTAGCGTGATTAAAGCTTTTTTTGAAGTTTTGCTAATCGCCGAAATCAAAACCGCAATAACACAGAAGAATAGGAGATAAGCAAAATGAAAAAGTATAAACAAAATCATTTTGATTGTTTCGTCTGCCGTAATGCTAAAATCTTGAAGAAAAAGCCAAACTAAAACCAAAACAATAATGGTTGGAACAAAAAGCATCATAATAACACTCGCAACGCCTAAAATTTTTCCCATTAAAAGCTGTTTCCAATTGATTCCTTGCGTTAAAAGTATTTTTAAAGTACCATTTTCACGTTCGTAAGCAATCGAATTAAATCCAAGGAAAAAGATCAATAAAGGCAATAAAACCTGTAAAACCATTGCAATACTGATTTCTCCGAATCGAAGCATACTGTTTGAAAATCCCGCTTCAGAAAAATTTGCTGTATTTTGTTTGTGCGCTTCAAGGAAAATGGCATTTCCGAAAAATGGTTCCATTCCGAATTCGAAAACGCTTAATGAAGTACTTTTTCTAAAGGCAAAATTTCCATAATGCGCCATTCTATGAGGATTTTTATCTGGATTTTTCAACCAATCTTCTCTCGATTCGTGCTGGTATTTTTCGCTCGTTTCGTTTTGATTTTTATAATTTTCCCAACCCGAAAATGTTGCGTATAAAAGCAAAACACCAATAAAAAGCGTAATAATAAAAACCGCCGAATTTTTAAAAACAGATTGCCTTAAATGTCTGGCAATTAAAAGTTCTGAATGTAATATTTTCATATAAATTAAAATTTATAAGTTACTGTTAAGCTTGCATTTCTAGGACTTCCAGGAAATAATCTCAAATAATTTTGAGCACCTAACCAATACGTTTTATTTAGAAGATTTCCGGCGTTTACAGCAACTTGGATATTGCTATTATTTGGTTTGTAATAAAGCGCCGCATCAAAAATGGTAAAGTCAGGAAGTGTAAAATCTCTTGTAAACCAAGGCACTTTGCTGCTTTGATATTGCATTCCCAAACCAATTCCGAAATCGTCTAAAGCAGAATCTGAAGCAAAGTTGTAGCGTGTCCATAAATTGGCGCTGTTTTTAGGCGTATTTTGCTTTCTCTGTCCAATTAAAGAAGTATTGGCATCATTTGTAATTTCGGCATCGATGTAACTGTACGAAGCGTTTATTTGCCAATCTGGAGTAATATATCCTGCTAAATCACATTCAAAACCACGGCTTCTTTCGCCTCCTCTTGTTACCAAAAGATCTGGATTTGCAGGATCATTGGCGTTCATCAAAATATTACGCTGATTGATTTCGTAAACAGCAGCATTAAAACTTACATTATTATTGAAGAAAACTGCTTTCATTCCAAACTCTTTCAAATCACTTTCCAACGGTTTAAAAAGACTTCCAGCAGGCAAACTTCCTGTTTGAGGCATTAAAGTCGTCGTGTTTGATTGCGGCTGATAACCTTCTAAATAAGTCGTATAAACATTTATAGCACTATTTATGGCATATGTAACACCAATTCTTGGCAATAAAGCTGTTTTTTTAACTGTTAATTCTTTATTAGATTTATAGTTGGTAATATCTTCAAACCATTCGTTTCTCAATCCCAATAAAAAAGTAAATTTTTCCCATTGAATTTGATCTTGAATATAAACCGCATTAGTCGTCGTAAGAGCAGAAGGAAGCGCTGTACGCACGTTTATGACATAATCTTCCGTATTTCTTAAAGCATACGAAGGATTATTCAAATCAAAGAAATTGACATTTGGTTTCGGTAAAACAACACCGTTTACTGTTACGGTTTGATAATTTGAAGCATTTGCGGGAACAAAAGAACTCGCAACTGTTCCGTCTTTTAGCAAATAACCTCTCGCCGCATTTTGTCCGCCTCCAATGTTTTTATTCCAACTGCTTAAATCATATCCTGTCAATAGTTTATGATTTAATTTTCCTGTTTTAAAATCAAAATTGAAATAAGCACTCAAGTTGTCAACGTCCCAATATTGCTGGCGTTGAACAAATTGCATCATTGCCAAACTTGTAACGGGCTGATTGTTCATATCGACAGCAAAAGCATTTGTTGTGCGATGTTCTTGAAGGTTTTCCGTCCAGGTTTGCTTCATATATGAAGCATTAAAACCAATTTTTGAAGTGAATTTATGAGCTAAATTCGTCGTCAAAATCATTTCTTTAGATTTGAAATAATCTCCAGAAGCGCCTAAATTCAGGCTAATTGGCGTTTGTTTTAAATTGGTTACGCCTGCAACAGCACCAAAAATCGGTTGTCCGCGATCTAAAACTCCAGTCATGTCGCTAAGAATCAATTCGGTATTGATGGCCGTTTTTTCATTTGGAATATAACTGAACGACGGAGAAATCAAATAAGATTTATTGTTGACTAAATCACGAAATGATTTTACTTCTTGATACGCTCCGTTTACACGATACAAAAGTGTTTTGGACTCGTTTAAAGGCCCTGTAAAATCTAAAGTTCCGCGAATTGTACTAAAACTTCCAACAGTAAAACTCACTTCTTTTCGGTCAATTGCCAAAGGTTTTTTCGTTACCATATTGATACTTCCGCCAGGATCTACAGAAGAAAATGTCGCACTAGATGGACCTTTTATGACTTCAACTCGTTCAATATTGCTTGTTAAAGGTTGTAGAAAATAATATTGTCTTGTTCGCATTCCGTTGATAATCTGACCTTCTTCGTTCTGACTAATACCTCGAATCGTGTATTGGTTGTAATAACTTGCCGGAATAACACCGCTCGCCATTTTAACAACATCGGCGAGATAAATAGCGCCTTTATCGGCAATTAATTCTTTTGTAATGCTCGAAATAGATTGCGGAATATCTTTGTTTAAAGTGGCCGTTTTAGTAGCCGAAAAAGAATAATCGCTGTTGTACTTTCGCGTTGAGCGACCAACAATTTCTACAGTTTGCAATTCGTTTCGTTTGGCTTCTAAATCCAGTGAATCTTTGGTAATGCTATCTCTAACTTTTTTGTTAGTTTGGGCATTTAAAATAGAAAAAGTACTTACTAAAAGGAGTAAGCAAAATAGATGTTTCATTTGTTATTGTGATGGAAATCGAGTTCCTTTTAAACCGTTTGTAAATACAAATCTTCTAGCTCGTTAGCCGAAATTTTCTCTGCTTCAATTACAGTAACCAAGTTTCCTTGATTCATAATTCCGATGTGAGTAGCGACTTCGCGTGCTCTGAAAATATCGTGAGTTGCCATTAAAATTGCTGTTCCGTCTGCCGAAAGTTCTTTCAGAATCTGAGAAAATTCATTAGAAGCTTTTGGATCTAAACCGCTGGTTGGTTCGTCTAGCAAAAGCACTTTTGCTTTTTTAGCAATCGCGATCGCAATTCCCACTTTTTGGCGCATTCCTTTAGAATAACCGCCTAAATTCTGGTCATGCGCTTTCGTTTGTAATCCTGCTTTATTTAGAAAATAAACCAATTCTCCATTTGAATATTTGAAACCTGCCAAAGAAGAGAAAAATTTAAGGTTTTCTAATCCAGTTAAATTTGGATAAAGCATTACTGTTTCTGGAATATACGCCACAAATTCTTTTGTCGTTTTTGCGTTTAAAACAACAGGTATGTCGTTGATTGTTAAAGCTCCTTCTGTTGGTTCTATAAAGCCAAGAAATAAATTAATTGTGGTGGTTTTTCCTGCACCATTTTGACCTAAAAGCGCAAATATTTCGCCTTCTTTTATAGTTAAATTTAAAGCGTTCAAAGCAATATTATCGCCATATTTCTTGGTCAGATTTTCAGCTGTAAGCATAATTATTTTTTAATTTGGATTGAATATTTTAGAATGATAAAATGTATTTCAGACGAAACTTTTACAAGTAAGCCTGAACATTTTAAATGGAAATAAATGGTGAAAGTTTACAGCTATTTATCCGCGAAAGCGCAACAAAAAACACATATTTAATTGTTGATTTTAAAATCAAAATAAGATTGCCTCTTTACTTAAAAGCAAAAAATTTTACGAAATAATAAATTAAAGTAAACTACAATAGAGCAGGAGGTGCTCTTAAAGAAAATAAACTGCCTTTGAAAAATGTAGAAACCGATTTTGTGTAAACAAATATTGGTTTTGTTTCTACTTTTATTTTTTGAAAAACTACAGTTTGTAAAGCGTTTGGAATGTAAGTACTGAAAGTAAAATGACATATATGACATTTAGTATCAGTTGAATGGCTGTGCGTTATTTCCTTTTGATTTTCGCTTGTATGATGCTCACAAGGTTTTTCTGAAAGCTGTTTGAAAAAATGCTCGTAAGAATGCACAGTCTGAAACAGCATTGCAGACAATACCATTATAGACATCAGGAAATTAACAAAAATAATTTTCTTTTTCATTCCAAATTTACAGCTCGTTTTCTCAGTGGCTTTAAAACGCAACAGTGTTGCAAATATAGATATCTTATTTTAAAATTCTGTAAATTGAACTTTAAATTTCTAGAATAATTTTAAAAAATCCTTTATTGGTGCAGACTTTACAGGTTACTGTATAACAATTGCAAAGTGTGAAAATCGGATGAACCGTCGAAATATTTATGCAAAACTTCCTGAAAAATAGGTTCGCTGTTTTGAACACTCGCAAACAAAGTCATACAGGATTTCAATTTTTCGACATCTGGATTTCCAAAAATATCGCTTACCGTTTCTTCTTCTTTTTTGATTAATTCCGAAGTAATTTCAACAAGATGTTTTCCTAATATTGGATGTTCTAGAAAAGCAATTGCTTCATCGGCATTTTTGATTTCGTAAAATTTAGAAGTATCGCTAGAACCCATTCCTTTTATTTGCGGAAAGATAAACCACATCCAAGGCGATTGTTTTTTACCATTTTTAATTTCGTCTAGAGCAGTCAAATACAATTTGTTTTGCGCGTCTAAAAAACGAAGCAGTTCACTGTTATTGTAGGCCATTACGTACTGATATTATTTGGGGCTATCAGGTGATAAATCTACACAAAATATGTTTACTTGTACATTATCAAATTCTTTTTTTACTGCTATTTTTTAACATTATAAAGTGAATAAATTAAAATTTTGAATGAAGTAAATTAGTGTAAAAATTACAGTTTTTGATTTCTAAATAATGAAAAGTATTTTGAGCAAGTAATTTTGAATTAACAGAAAAAGTAGTATTAATAAGTCAGTTTTTTGTTATAAAATTCAATTTTAACACGAGTTTCTGTTATACTTTTCCTAGTTTTACTCAGATAGCAGTTTAATAACTGTTGAAATAAATGAATTTTTGAATTGATATTGACCACTTTATAATATCAATTTTTCTAACGAGCACTTCGCTCACTTAAAAAACAAATGCTTATGAAAATAGGATTAATCGGATTCGGAAAAACTGGAAAATCAGTAGCTTCAATATTATTAGAAAATAAAAAATTCTGTTTAGAATGGGTTTTAAGACAAAGTACAGTTTTGGAACACAGATCGGTGCCTGAATTTTTTGGAGTGCAATCAGACGAACCCGGCTTAATCTATTCAAGTTCAAAAACTTCTATTGAAGAATTGTTAGATAAACATCCTGTTGACATTATTATTGATTTTTCTTCGCATCAAGGAATTTATACTTATGGCGAAGTAGCAGCGAAAAAGAAAGTCAAAATTATTTCGGCTATTTCGCATTATAAAGATAAAGAATTACAGTTTTTTTACAAAAAGATTAATATAACCAAAAGTGGCTAATAAAGAGTAGTTTACAAGAACTGAAAGTGCTATCGGTAACGATTTAGTAATGGTGCTTACTACACTAATCTTCATTTGATTACCTTGTAAATCAATAGAGCAAATTTAAGAAATAATAAGGTGAAGTATGCTAATACTTTGCCTTTTTTATGTTTTCGCATTAAAAAAAATCCCCCCACTGTGGTAAGCCTGTGATATTGGTTTCAATAATATTTCCAAATTTTGGGTTATTCAGCAATAGTTGAAACTCCGAAACAAATAGTGATAAATTCTAAAAAAGACTAAACTATGGAAATCGTGTTGAATAAATTATTATCCCAAATTAATCTTCAGGAAGAAAAATTGTCTTTCCTGGGAATGGTGAAAGCTGACGAAGCCTACCAAATGACTTTATTCCTAAATGACATGTTGTTAAACATAAAAGCAAAGGTGTTAGATGGCGGCTTTGAAAATGAACAACAGGAAATTGACTTCTTCAAAAAAATAAAACCTCAAATATTAGGTAAGCTCATTTTTTACAATAAGATATTCCGGTTTGAAACAGACTGTCCTGTAAGTACTGGAGAAATACATCAAAGCTATTTTGAAAGTCTACTAAAAGGCCTTAAATCAGAATATAAAGAAAGTATCCGACATGAGGGTTTTTATCGTTACTACCGTGCAGGAAGAACGGATCGTGACAATATTTACTTTAGGTTGGGACAAATAAATTACCATGACGGTCTGAAAAGCGGAGTATTTGAAATTGATCTAAGTTTTTCAACATACTATGATAATAAAGTTGCTCGAATTGTTGCAAACGAATTACTGTATAGCTACATACTTGCTAAAATCAATCCAGAAACTGACCAGGACATGGCTTCAATAAATGGAGGATTCAATAAAGAAACTTCTTGGACTAATTCTCAAAATGCACTTATTGAATTAATTTACGCTCTTTACGCTTCAAACTCTATTGCTTATGGAAAAATAGGCATTAAAAAACTGGCTTTAATTTTTCAAGTATTGTTCCAAATCCCATTGAACGATATTCACCATGCATTCCATAGAATGAAAACAAGAGCAGGTTCCCGAACTGCATTCTTGGATCAGTTAAAAATATCTTTAGAAGAGTATATGGATAAAAATCTTTAGTGACAGCAAAAAAATATTTTTAAGCAGTACATACATGGTACTGCTTTTTTTATTTGCCAATACCTGCCAATTGGCAAATGATCCAAATCCTTTTCTACAATCCTACTGTAAAACTTAAAAACACCTGTATATCAACTGATTAATTAATAGTCTGAAAATTGAAAAAATCGCTATGCCAATTGGCAAAACTTGGCAGAAAACCACTGCTACCTTCAGGATTTTTGCATAGTGAACTTTTTAAATGCTATGTAATGAAAATAATAACTATTGAGGAGGAAGCATGGATACAGCTAAACAATCGTATTAATGCAATTGCCAGTTATCTGAAAAGATTAGAAGATACCAGTTATGATGACTTATGGCTTAACAACCACGAGGTATGTCAGTACCTGCACATCAGTGAAAAGACTTTGTGGCGTATGCGTACCAAAGGTGAGATTTCATACTCAAAAATCTATGGACAATACTTCTACACCATTCGAGCAATAAAAGATATGCTTAATGCAAATGCCATACAGAGTAGTGACGAATATGTTGCGGAGCTTATGGCAAAAGGGAAAAGCTATATCGAAAAAGGTAGAAAATTGAAGATCGTTAAAAAATAGGTGTAACCCCTTAAAGAATATCTCTATGAACATAGATAGAATGGAGTTTTTGGCTTGGATGGAACGTATAATGGATAGGTTCGATATGCTTAGCGAACATATTAGTGATCTCCAAAAGCAACGTAATAGTATTGACGGAGAAGAATTACTCGATAATCAGGATCTAATGCAAATGCTTAAAATAAGTAACCGCTCCCTCCAGCGTTATCGCACAATCGGTAAGTTGCCTTACTACACCATTAGTGGTAAACTATATTATAAATTGTCGGACGTACATCAATTCATAAGAGAAAGCTTTACTAAATAAAAGCCAATGAAAGCCAAATGCTGCCTTTGACGGCCATTTGATGCAAAGCATTAGATACTTCTTATACTTTCGGTAATGAACTTCAAAATATTAAAGATATGAGTGAGCAAACAATAGAAAAACAGACCGCTCCGGAACAGTTATCGGACATACTACTCGTGTTGGATAAAGAAAAAATGAAAATTCAGGCAGTCAAGAGTATTGATGAAAATGGAAAGATGCAAACCGTTGATCCTACCAAGAAAAATGAAAGCCAGTTTATGCGTGTGGATAAGCATGGTGATTTCATTTCAAATTTCTTCTCCAACTTTTGGAGACAATTAAAAAATCCTACCCAATTCGAATTTTTCAAAGTACCTGCTGACCAAGCTGTAGAAAAAGCAAAAGAATTTCAGAATCAGGTAGATAAACCAACTCCCGAAGGTGAAAAACTGATGAAAGAACACGAGGTGAAAACAGAAAATAAACAGGATAATAAACAAGAAAATCAAAATGATATGGAAACAACACAAACAACTCCGGAAACAAGCGAATACCGCTTCAAACCGGAACAGATTGATTGGGAAACCATGAACAATCTCGGATTAGGTAAAGAACGCCTTGAAAAAATGAACCTTTTAGATCCTTTATTAAAAGGTTATAAGACTAACGAACTCGTACCCGTAAGTGTAAACCTGGATGGGGCTATTGTTCGTACGGACGCTCGTTTATCCTTACAAACTAATCAGGAAGGGAAAGTAGTAGCGGCGGTACACGGTATCCGAAAAGAGCCCAACCTCAACTTTGAATTTTTCGGGCATAAGTTTACTGAAGAGGATAAGAAAAATCTGCTTGATACTGGAAATATGGGACGTGTGGTTGATCTGAAAAACAACAAAACAGGAGAAATGATGCCCTCTATTATCAGTGTGGACAGACTAACCAACGAATTGGTTGCCCTTCGTACCGATTTTATAAAAATCCCGGATGAAATAAAAGGAGTAAAATTGGACGATGCTCAGAAGCAAACGCTGCTGGAAGGAAAACCACTTCAATTGGAAGGAATGATTTCTAAAAAAGGAACTGAGTTTAACGCAACGGTACAGTTCAATGCAGACAAACGGTATGTTGAATTTATGTTTGACAGAAGCAATACCAATCAGCAAGCCCAGGTAAATAAGCAGACACAAGGCAATCAACAAACGCAGGCTAAAGAACAAAATCCATCACAGGAAGCTCCAAAAACGTTCAGAGGTAAAGAACTGGATAATGAGCAATACAACAAATTTAAAGACGGTCAAACGATCTATGTTAGTGGCTTAGTTGACAAAAAAGGTAAGGAATACAACGGGTATATCACTTACAATAAAGAAAGTGGAAAAACAGGCTTTGAATTTCCTAACCAATATAAAGAGCGTACCCAACCAACCGAAGCCCATAAAACACAAACGGCTGTCAACTCGGAAGGTAAAACAAACGAGGCTACACAGAACATTAAAGAACCTTTACAAAAAGGTCAACAAACGCCGAAGGACAAAAAACAGCAGGAACAGCAAGAAAAACCTAAAGCTCCTGCAAAATCCAAAGGCAGAAAAATGTAACAGGATATGAAAACAATCATTGCAGAAAAACCAAGCGTAGCAAGAGAAATAGCCGGCTTATTGGGAGCGTCCGAGAAAAAGGATGGTTACCTGATAGGCAACGGCTATTTTGTTACGTGGGCATTCGGTCATTTAATCGGATTGGGAATGCCCGAAGATTATGGAGTTTCAGGATTTCAAAAGGAAACTTTACCAATATTGCCCAATCCCTTTCTATTAACAGTCCGTAAAGTTAAAAAAGATAAAGGCTATTCGGTAGATGCAGGAGCATTAAAGCAATTGAAAATTATTGAGCAACTTTTTAATAAGAGCGATAGTATTATCGTTGCTACCGATGCTGGTCGTGAGGGCGAATTGATATTTCGCTATATTTATGAATATCTCAAAAGTAATAAACCATTTGAACGGCTATGGATAAGTTCACTTACCGAGAAAGCCATCAAACAAGGTTTTGACAATCTCAAAGATGGAAAAGACTTCGATGGATTGCATCAGGCTGCACAAGGCAGAAGCCGGGCCGATTGGCTTGTGGGCATAAATGCTACACAGGCACTCTCCATAGCTGCGGGTAATGGTATCTATTCGCTAGGTAGAGTTCAGACTCCCACATTGGCTTTGATTTGCAAACGCTATCTGGAAAACAAGAACTTCTCCATAAAGAAATATTGGCAGATACAGCTATTACAACATAAAGAGCTGATAGATTTTAAAAGCCTTTCTCTAACCAAATGGGAAGATCAAGCATTAGCCAATGATACACTGAAATCTATTCAACGAAGCAGTTCAGCAACTGTTACTTCGGTAGAAACGAAAAGGCTCACTGAACAACCGCCACTACTGTTTGATCTTACCGGATTGCAAAAAGAAGCCAATAAGAAACTGAGTTTATCTGCTGAAGAAACGCTTAATATTGCCCAAAGCCTGTACGAAAAGAAGTTTATCACCTATCCACGAACCGGAAGCAAATATATTCCTGAAGACATGTGGGCAGAAATTCCCAATCTGGTAAGATCCTTGCAAGACAGGGAAAACTGCAAACAATCTGTAACTAAAATGAAATGGGGGCGTTTCAATAAACGTATTGTAAACGATTTGCGTGTTACTGATCACCACGGGTTATTAATTACTGATAAAACACCATCCGCATTAAATGTAAAGGAAAATGCGGTTTACGATATGATTGCCTTTCGTTTGCTTGAAGCTCTTTCACAGGCCTGCATCAAAGAGATTACCGATGTTACTTTACAGGTAGTTCATTATGATTTCACATCGAAAGGCTGTAAGATTATCGAGGCTGGCTGGCGTGCCATTAAGGGAAGTTTTTCTGATGAAGATACCGAACCAATTCAGGATTTGCCAGAATTGAGTAAAGGCGATGAGCTTAAAATAAATGAAGCTACAGTTCTTGAAAAGAAAACTAAACCGCCAGGACTTTATACCGAAGCAGGGCTTTTATCAGCTATGGAAAGTGCTGGTAAGGAAATAGAAAATGAGGACGAACGAAAAGCCCTGCAAAATATTGGTATCGGTACTCCGGCTACAAGAGCCACGATCATCGAAACCCTGTTTACCCGTAATTATATCCAACGGGAAAAGAAATCTTTAATACCTACAGAAAAAGGATTGCAGGTATATGGATTGGTAAAAGACCGAAAAATAGCGGATGTGGCAATGACTGCCGAATGGGAATTGGCTTTGCAAAAAATAGAAAACAACGAAGCAGATGCAAGCACCTTTCAGAAGGAAATGGAACAATACGCATCCACTATTACTGAAGAATTATTACAAACCTCCATTGCCCAAAGCAACCTGCCTAAATTAATTTGTCCAAAATGCAAAAAACAGCATTTAATTATCCGTGACAAGATTGTAAAATGTTCAGATGAAGTGTGTGGTTGGGTGCAGTTCCGCAATGTATGTGGTGTACAAATCAGTATTGAAAATATAACAAGCCTTGTCAATAAGGGCAAAACTTCTTTAATCAAAGGGATGACGAGCAAAGCCGGAAAGAAATTCGATGCTTATATAGTACTGAAAGAAAATGCTGAGAGTTCCTTTGAGTTTGAGAAAAACAAAAGCAGTAAACGTAATGGAAAATAAACCGTCAATCGTACCCAAAGAAATCAGGAACCTGATTTATACTATCCGAGGTAAACAGGTAATGTTGGATAGTGACCTTGCCGCCTTATATCAGGTGGAAACAAAGAACCTGAACAAAGCCGTTAAAAGGAATATTGTACGTTTTCCTCTATCATTCTGCTTTCAACTGACCGACGAGGAAGTTGAAAACTTGAGGTTCCAATTTGGAACCTCAAGTTTAAACTACGGAGGCAGACGTTATCTGCCCTATGCTTTTACTGAACAAGGAGTTGCAATGGCATCTGCTATACTTCGTTCTGGTATAGCCGTTAAAATGAGCGTTGAAATAATGGAAGCCTTTGTAGAAATGCGGCGTATGCTTATCAGCAATGCTTCTTTGTTCCATCGTTTGGATAATATCGAGTTAAAGCAACTGAAAGCTGACCAAAAATTTGAAGAAATTTTTAAGGCTTTGGAAAGCGATAAGCTGCACAGCGAAAAAGGCATTTTCTATAACGGACAGGTATTTGATGCCTATACCTTTGTTTCTGACATTATCCGCAGTGCCAAAAGTTCCATCATCTTACTTGATAATTATGTGGATGATACGGTTCTTACTTTACTGGGTAAGCGTAAGAACGATGTAACTGCTACAGTCTTGACCAAGACCGTCAGCAATCAGTTAAGGTTAGATTTACAACGCTACAATAGTCAATATCCTCCGGTAACTATTGAGGTTTTCTCGGATGCCCACGACCGTTTTATGATAATCGACAATACAGAACTCTACCATATAGGGGCATCGCTCAAAGACCTGGGTAAAAAATGGTTTGCCTTTTCAAGAATGGATATTGAAGTCGGCAGGATGCTTCATCTTCTGAATAATTATTAAGCCTCTGAAAACTCAGAGGCTTTTCTTTTAGTCTTTAGTAATATTTCTTTTTCAGCCACAAACTTGCTCTTACTAACAGTATCAATACAGGAACTTCAACCAACGGCCCAATAACGCCCACAAATGCCTGTGGGGAATGAATACCAAATACTGCTATTGCTACGGCTATGGCTAATTCAAAATTGTTTCCTGTGGCTGTAAATGCAATGGATGCGTTTTTATCGTAAGGAACTTTCAGGGATTTATTGATAAAGAAGCTCACAAAAAACATCAATATAAAATAGATGATTAGCGGTATGGCTACTTTTACCACATCCATTGGTAACTCTATTATTTTATCGCCTTTCAGACTGAACATTAATACGATTGTAAACAGTAACGCATACAATGTAATGGGCGATATTAGGGGTACAAATTTTCTATTATACCATTCTATACCTTTTGATTTGATAAGGAAGTAACGGCTTATAAAACCTGCTAAGAATGGAATACCTAAGTATATCAATACGCTTTCGGTTACGTCTTTCATTGATACGCTTACGTTGAAATTGGCTAAGCCTAATTTGTTTGGCAATACGTTGATGAAAAGCCAAACTAAGAAGCTATAAGAAAGTATCTGAAAGATACTGTTTAAGGCAACTAACATCGCTGTATATTCTCTGTTTGCCTTAGCTAAATCGCTCCATACGATTACCATTGCGATACATCTTGCCAAACCTATCAGTATCAAGCCAGTCATATAACCTGGTTCATTGCGTAAAAACAAAACGGCTAACCCAAACATCAATATTGTACCAATTACCCAATTTAGGATTAAGGATATGCCGATTACTTTTTTATCTTTAAATGCTTGGGGCAATAATGTGTAATCTACTTTTGCCAATGGCGGGTACATCATCAGTATCAGACCTATTGCCAAAGGAATGTTTGTAGTGCCTGCGGATAGGCTGTCAGTAATTTTTGAGATACCCGGAAAGGAATGTCCCAATCCTATACCTGTTGCCATTGCAAGGAATATCCATAAGGTTAGGTATCTGTCTAAGAATTTTAGTTTTGGTTGCATTGGTTATTGACTGACTTTTGAAAAAACATAAAACATTTCTGTTGCTATCTGTAAACTTCTTTCTGCATATACCTTTGATTGCTCCGGTGTATTGTCCGATATTTTAGGGTCTTCAAATGTGATAGGTATTCTTTTTTCCGCACCTGCTATAAACGGACATCCACCGTCTGCCTGCGAACAGGTCATAATGGCTGTGAATGCTGATACAGGATTGAAAGGGCTATCGTATTTTTTTGAAAACCCAATTATAGGCAAAGCATTATCGCTGTACTTTATGGCATAGAAAGGATTGTTGGTGTCTGCAATTTTGAAAATATTAAATCCCTGTTCTGTCAATGTTTCTGCAACTTTCGGAAACAATGCCGTTTCTTCTGTACCACCCGAATAACAATATACGTTTGAGATATTAAAATGTGTGGACGCTATCTGTGCCCAAACCTGTGATAAATGGCTTCTGCGTGAATTGTGGGTACAAATGAAATTAAGGTTTATATCCTGTCCATTACTTGCTTTCTGCTGTACAAAATCTATCAGCGGTTGCAATGTGGTTTTACGTTCTTCGCTGATACTGTGAACGTCTATTTTATTGTTAATGAATTCGATTAATTTTTGATACATCGTATTTTATTTTTAGTATTTAACAACATCCCGAATTAGGTTTACAGCAAGCATCTTTTAATTCTGCCAAGTTTACTTTTTGTTTTTCCGCAGGAATGCCGCAGGCATCACTTGCCAGGCAAGCGGTTTGTTTGTTCTTTAATACAAAATGGTTTCCGTTAAAATCCAAATCATATTTACCAATCGTTTCGCTTTGGTATTCTACCTCTATCTCGGCATCTTCGATACCTAATTTGTCTTCGGATAATTTGATGATGTTTAATAATTTGGTTGGCTTTAACCGGTGTTCAAAGTCGTTAGCATTCCATAATTGGAAATTGACAACTTTTTCATTTCTAATCGTTCCGCCACAATCAATAAAGTGTTTGGTAATTACACCTATTTCTGTAACGTGGAAATGTTCCGGTACAAATGTTCCGTTTTCCAATTGAAATTCAACATTATCCAATGCTGGTAAGATTTCTTTGATTTTTGATAGATTCATTGTTACATTGCTTTATTACGATTAATATGTTCAAAAAAATGCTTAACAGCATTTATCAACCCCTACATTATCTACAAAGAAAGTATTAAGTTCTTTTTTAAGTCGTTGCCAAACATTTTCATCAATACAGTAGCACACGCTTGTTCCCTCTATATTTCCTTTGATGATACCAATGTTTTTAAGCTCTTTTAAATGTTGTGAAATCGTAGCCTGTGCCAACCCTAATTCTTCCACTAAGTCATTACAAATACAGGCGTTCTGCTTAATGATGTATTGTAGGATAGCTATACGGGCAGGATGAGCCAATGCCTTTAAAGAGGTTGCCAAGCTGTTTTGCTGTTCTGTAAATATTTCTGTTTTTGTTACGCCCATCTTATCTGTAATAATACATCGCAATATTACGATAAATATTTGAACCAATTAAATAACTTTCGAAAATTTATATCATAACGTCAATTCTTTATATAGTATGCTTTCGCATCCATCCTTTTAAGGTGAAAAACAGACCTAAAATTATAAATGGAATACTTAGTATTTGTCCCATATTCAACACCATCCCTTTTTCAAATTCTACTTGGTCGATTTTTAAAAATTCTATCAATATCCTCATTGTAAAAATGAGAAAAATGCTTAGACCAAAATAAAAGCCATTCCCGATTTTTACTGTGTGTCGTCTATACAGCAATAACAGAATGAAAAAAATGATAAAATAGGATATCGCTTCGTACAGTTGAGCCGGATGTCTGGGAATACTGTCCACCCGTTTAAAGATAAATGCCCAAGGCAGATTAGTTGGAACGCCAATCATTTCAGAGTTCATCAAATTTGACAACCTGATAAATGCTCCACCGAGAGGGGCAACAATAGCAATCAGGTCAAATATTTTTAATAGCCTTATACTGTACTTTTTAGAATATAGCATCATTGCTATTATCAATCCCACTGTTCCGCCGTGACTTGCCAATCCCGCAATTCCCGCAAAATGATAACTCCCGTCCGAGCCTTTTTGTATAGGCAATAGTATTTCGAGTGGATTTTTTGAATAATATTCAAAGTCATAGAATAAGCAATGTCCTAATCTTGCACCCAATAAAATTCCAACAATTCCGTAAACGATTATCGCTTCGTGAGCCTGTGAACTTAAATTCTCATTTTTATAAATTTTCCGTAGAATGAAATAACATAGAAGCAGACCTGTCATAAATAACAGTCCATAATATTTAATTGAAAAACCGAGTATGTTTATTATTTCGGGGTCAACATCCCAATTTATATAAAGTAAATTCATTTGTTAAGTTTATCTATTGCAACAACTGCAGCTTATTTAAAATTGCTCTTCGTTAGAACCATAAAAAAAGAGTACAACCTATATTTTTAATTAGAGTGTACTCATCCTTACCCTTTCAAGTTATTAACAAAGTTACAAATTAAATCTTTGGCTAGTTACCGATTATATCTAAAGCTACCATCTTTAACTAAGTGTTTCTGACTTCAACAACATTCCGAATCAGGAGAGCCACAACTGTTATCTGCTGAAGATAATTGTGGTTTTTGTTTAGCGGAGGGAATATTGCAGGCTTTCCGGGCAACGCATGCAGTAGCTTTGTTTTTCAACACAAATTTTTGACCGTTATAGTCCAAATCGTATTTCCCGATTGTCTCGTTCTGATATTCAACTTCTATGTATGCATCTTCAATGCTTAGTTTTTCTTCGGCCAAATTGATAATGCTCAATAATTTTTCAGGTTTTAAGCGATGATCGTAGTCATCTGCACTCCATAATTGAAAGCTGACAACTTTTTCATACCTAATCGTTTTTGCACAGTCAATAAATAGTTTTGTAATAACGCCTATTTCTGTAACGTGGAAATTCTCCGGCACTGATGTACCATTCTCCAGCTGGAATTCAACATTATCCAATAACGGTAATATTTTCTTGATTTCTGAAAGCTTCATTGTTGTAATACTTTTTATGCTATTTAAGAGCCTTTACCTGGTTGCATTACGCAACGGAATTAATGACGGTAAGATAACACAAATTATTTTAATGCTGATGCCCGCTATGGTCGTGAGGTTTGCTTCCCTGCACTTGCTCACCTTCTGCAACGTTCACCGTAAAATCAGCGGTATGCACCTTAAACAGAACATCGCAGCAGTATTTTTGTGTAAAACCACAGGCTGCGATGCTTTTTAATCTGTTATGCGATCGGTTCTGCTTTAAAACCTTTCTTATTGACAATTGCGATCACCTGATCTTCTGTAATACCTTCGGACTTTACAGTAAGGATTTTATCCGAATTGTCCGTATCCACGTTCCACTCACAAACTCCGCTGGCGTTATCCAGGTCAGACTGTACCTTTGATACACAACCACCGCAGTTAAGATTTGTCTTGAATTTTAATTCTTTATTTTCCATTTTTTTTAATTTTAATTGTTAATTGATATTTGATTGTAATGTATATACTCAAATCAACTTATGTTTATTCCGAAAAGATGTCCCACTAAGGCTGAAACGGCCATAGCAACGGTTCCCCAGAACGCTATCCTTATCATTCCTTTCACAATACTTGAACCGCCCGTTTTTGCAGCAATGGCACCAAGAATGATCAGGAAGATAATAGTAGCTCCGTACTGAAACTCTACCATTGATTTTTCAGGAGCAAAAATGGCAACCAACAAAGGCAGTGCCGCACCGGAAATAAAAGATAGAAAGGAGGCTACTGAAGCCAGTAGCGGTTTTGCCACGGTGATATCACTGATACCGAGCTCATCTTTTGCATGAGCATCCAAAGCGTTGTAGGCGGTCAGCTCCTTTGCAACCAGTAATGAAGTTTCCTTTGTAACACCTCTTTTCTGATATATTTCAGCAAGTTCCTGAAGTTCCAATTCGGGCATATCCTGTAATTCTTTTTTTTCCCTCATCAGGTCGGCCTGCTCGGTGTCAGATTGGGAACTTACGGAAACGTACTCTCCGGCAGCCATTGACATGGCACCTGCTATTGTACCCGCCAAAGCAGCCAGAACAATTGAATACCTGCTGGGATCGGCTGCCGCAACACCTATGACGATACTGGTTGTGGAAAGCAGTCCATCATTTGCACCTAGAACAGCGGCACGTAACCATCCTATACGATTAACGTAATGTTTTTCAAGAGTATGTGTTTTCATAATTTAACTGCTCCATCTGTTTTATAATTAATACTGTTTGTGTATAAATGTATCTGTAATCACGACAAAAATCTATTGGGATTCCTTATTTTTTCCATTTTAAACGTAAACTGTTGCTCACTACGCTTACACTGCTCAATGCCATTGCTGCACCTGCTATCATCGGGTTTAAAAGAAACCCATTGATAGGATATAAAATCCCCGCTGCGACCGGAATACCGATCAAATTGTAGATAAATGCCCAGAACAGGTTCTGCTTGATGGTAGCAACGGTCTGCTTTGATAAACGTATTGCTTGTGGAATTTTGGTCAAATCAGATGAAATAATGGTCATTTTGGCGACATCCATTGCGATGTCTGAGCCTTTGCCCATAGCGATACTTACATCTGCGGTTGCCAGTGCTGTACTGTCATTGATACCGTCCCCGACCATAGCGACGGTTTTGCCTTTCTGCTGTAATTCTTTTACGAAATCGGCTTTGTGCTGAGGCAATACTTCCGCTCTGTAGTGCTTTATGCCTGTCTCTTTAGCAATGGCCTTTGCGGTCGTTTCATTATCTCCCGTCAGCATATAGAGGTCGATGCCCATTTCCTGCATTTCTTTGATTGCCTGTACCGAAGTTTCCTTAATCTTATCAGAAATGGCAATTACAGAAAGAGCCTGTTTGCTGTTTGCAAACCAAATTACCGTTTTGGACTGTTTGCTCCATTCATCTGCTCGCTTTTGCAGTTGTTCCGAAATATTGATTTTGTTTTCAAAAAGAAGCTTTCTGTTTCCTACAAAATAAGTTTCATTATTATGATCGGCTTTCGCTCCTTTGCCCGTAATACTTTCAAACATCGACAGCGTTGTGGCCGTGGTTCCTGCCAAATGCTTTACTATGGCTTCTGCCAAGGGGTGTTCAGATTGCTTTTCGATGCTCAACAAAATATTTTTAACAGTATCGTCATTGTCCTGCCACAGGATGTCCGTTACTTCAGGTCGGCCTTCCGTAATGGTTCCCGTTTTGTCCAGTATAATGGCATTTACTTTCTTGGCCAATTCAAGGCTTTCTGCATCCTTGATCAAAATGCCATTTTCAGCACCTTTGCCAACGCCTACCATTATTGCCGTAGGTGTTGCCAGACCCAGTGCACACGGACATGCGATAACCAATACCGTAACCGCAGCCAGCAGTCCCTGTACCACACCGTTTTCACCGCCCAAAAGCAACCATAAAAGGAAAGTAAGAAAAGCGATGCTCATGACAACCGGGACAAAAATGCCTGCAATCTTATCTACCAGTTTTTGTACAGGTGCTTTGCTACCCTGAGCATCTTGCACCATTTTGATGATTTGGGCGAGCATTGTTTCTTTGCCTACTTTTACGGCCTTGAACCGGAAGCTTCCCTTCTGGTTAATAGTACCTGCAAACACCTTTTCATTTTCACTTTTCAGTACCGGAACAGGCTCACCGCTCAGCATACTTTCGTCTACATACGAGTTCCCAGACGTAACCAAACCGTCCACCGCTATTTTTTCGCCTGGTTTTACCAGTATGATATCGCCCGAGTTTACGTTTTCAATCGGGGTCTGTTGCTCAGTACCGTCCGCTAATATTACGGTCACGTTTTTTGGCTGTAATCCCATCAGCTTCTTAATGGCCGATGACGTATTGCCTTTGGCTTTTTCTTCCAACAATTTACCCAAAAGAATGAATGCGATGATTACGGCAGCCGCTTCGAAATATACGTGGGCGTGTAGTCCTCTCTGATGCCAAAATTCAGGAAACAGCATGTTGAATACGCTGAACAGATAGGCAATCCCTGTACTTAATGCGACCAGCGTGTCCATGTTGGCAGAGCGGTGCTTTGCCTGTCTCCATGCGTTCACAAAAAAATCCCTTCCCAGCCATAACACTACAGGTGTGGAAAATGCGAGCATAATCTCATTGCCGTAAGGCATATCCATAAAGAACATCCCGATTACTACAACGGGTAACGAAAGGATTATTGCCCACGTGGTTTTGGTTTTTAGCTTTTTGAACTTTTCAGCGTGTATGGTTTCTAAGGTTTCCTGCTGTATGCTTTCGTCTTCAACCAACAGGTCGTAGCCACCGTCCTTTACCGCTTTCTGCAATTTATCCGCGTCGATTATGTCGGGCTGGTACTCAACAGTCAGGTTGCCCGTAGCAAAGTTTACAGAAGCACCGACAACGCCTTCCTGGTGCTGAACAATGCTTTCGGCACTTCCGGCACAGGAAGCACAGGTCATTCCCAAAACTGGAAAGGTCTGCGTAATTGTATTTTTATTATTTGTTGCCATATTTCGTTTGCATTAATTTACATTACAAAATTGGCAATTATAACAGCGGCTGCTATTGTGATTTTTTGGAATTGATTTGTAAGATTTATTGTTTCATTTAATCCACCTGCCGTTTAAAGCTACAAAACAGAAAGTTCTGGGTTGTATTGAATGGTGTTGTATGGTCTTCCGTAATACACTTCAACTTATCAAAACCGTTTTTAAGTTCAGCGGTCAAAGTTTCCTCGTCATATTGTTTGATGTCAAGCCCACTGCATTTTGTCGGTCCGTTTTTAGAAAACGTACCGATGGTCATATAACCACGCACATTTCTTCTTGCAATGTCAAGATATTTTGACACCTGTTCTTTAGTGGTCAAGAAATGAAATGTCGCTCTGTCGTGCCAAATATCAAAAGTTGTATTGGGTTCAAATTCGGTAATGTCGCTAACGACCCATTTTACATTTTCGGCCTTATCGCCCAACCGTTTTTTCGCTTTTTCAAGTGCATTTGCAGAAATGTCTAAAACGGTTATATTTTCAAATCCGTTGTCAAGCAAGTAATCAACTAATTTGCTGTCGCCACCGCCAATATCAATAATGCGGGCTGTTTTATCCACTTCAAACGAATGAATAAAATCCAAGGAAGTTTTGGGAATTTCCTGTGTCCAGCTTACTTGATCGGGGTTTTTTGTTTCGTAAACCGTTTCCCAATGATTTTTTCTATCTATATCGCTCATTTTCTATATTCTAAATTGTAAAATTAAAGAAATTCATCAACCATATTATTGCTGTAAGATTTACAAATTATCCAGCGGTTTTCTTTTATCTTCCTTTATTTGTTTGAAATGGCTCGGAGACAGTCCTGTAACTTTCTTGAATTGGTTACTTAGATATGCTACGCTGGAATAGTTCATCCGGAAGGCAATCTCACTGAGCGACAGTTCGTCATACACCAGCAATTCCTTGACCTTTTCGATTTTTTGGGCAATAAAGTATTTTTCTATAGTTGTACCTTCTACCTCTGAAAACAGGTTGGAAAGATAATTGTAATCGTGGTGTAGCTGGCTGCTCAGAACATCAGAAAGGTTGTTTTTGTTATCGCTGTCCTGATAATGAACCAGATCAATGATAATGTTCTTTATTTTTTCAATGATGCGACTTTTTTTATCATCAATTACCTCAAAACCTAACGGTATGAGAACTTTTTCCAATCTAGTTTTGTCCGATGACGTGAGGTCATTTTCGAGCTTAACCTCGCCGAGCTTTATGCTTTTAAGTGTCAGCTCCAGCTTTTCCAATTCATTCTGCACCACCATTATACAGCGGTTGCAAACCATATTTTTAATAAAGAGTGTCGTCATAATTTAATCTGTACCAATTGAAAAAATAAAGATATTTTTTTTTCTAAATCCCGTTGTGTCATTACTTATTTGTTCAAAGTCCAAACGATTGCTTTTTCTTTTGTTGCCCTGAAAATCGTATTGTGCTTTTCTTTAGGTTCATCAGAAAAATTCCATTTGATGTTTGGATAATTTTCTGATTTAAAAATACTGGCTAACTCTTTCGTATAAGGCGAAACATCCGCTGCATTCGAGCCTGCAAACCAAATTCGTTTTTCCGTAGTAGGAAATTTTGTTAAATGCTCTTTTGCTGTTCTTACCAAATAATGATTGTTCCACCAAAGTGAAGGGTCAAAAGCGATATAATTATCAAACATTTCAGGTGTAAGGAAGAAAGTTTCCATTACAAAAAGCCCTGATGCAGATTCGCCAATGATACTTTTTTCGCTTGTAGTTCTGTATTTTTTGTCAATTTCAGGGAAAAGCTCTTCTTTTATAAAGGCTCTGAATTTTTCCGAACCTCCCACGACAGGTGCAATTTCTTTGTCTTTTTCTACTTCGGTAAAACCTGTCAAGTCTCTTCTTCGCTCGGTGTTCTCAATACCTACAAGAATAAGTGGTTTTATTTTTTTCTCCTTAATAAGTTTAGCCAGTGTGTTGGCTATATGCGGAAAGTCTTCTTTAATTCCACCGTCTGCCATATACATTACAGGTAAAGAATCCACACTTGTTTTGTAACCTTCTGGTGTCCATACATTGATGGTTCTTTTTTCACCAATTTGTTTGGACTGAACTTCAAAAGTTTCGTGTTCCGGGATCGGGTCGTTTGTTTGTGATCCGTTAGAGCAGCCTGTAAGGAAAAGAATTGCTGACAGCAAAACGAAATAAATGTTTTTCATAATTTTTAAAATTTACTTTGGTAAAAATACAAATTAAATTCCTCGCCATTAACTTCCTTACGCCAAATCCTGCCTCTCAAAGCCAAACACTACCACTTTTTTAAAAGCGCTTATCTGTTGCTATAATTTTAGGTTTTCATCAAAATTCTAAACAAAATATAGTATGGATACACAGCAAAAAGACCTTTCGTATTTTAAGTTACGACTACAAGAATTACTCAATACCAGCTTTCCCGAAAAAGCCTTTGACACAAAGTTTATACAGCAGCGTTCCTCATGGGCGGCTAATGCTTACGAGGGAGCTTTCCGATCGGGAAATCCTATTGAAAGATGTGATGAAATAGCCAATTACATACTTTTTGAGGGCTTGCATTTCTCCAAATTTGATACGGTGTTCCAAGCCGTATGCAATGAGTTCGACACCATCATGGCAGATGAGGAACTGCGACCATTTGCCTTGAAAATGTCTCCTGTTTGCGAACCCGTTTTCACAAATTACCAATTAACCGATGATTTCGCCTATACCACAGAGTACGACCTTCTCTACACTGAAATAACCGGAACCATCGCAATCTGGATTGAGGAAAATGGCCTTCAGTAAAAAGTTCCATCTCCAACAGAACATTTATGCCCTAAGAACAGCTTTTAAACTTGATAAGGAGAAACGGACACCCACGTCGGGCGAAAGACTGCTAATGATGCAATACAGCGGATTTGGCGGTCTAAAGTTCGTTTTGAACCCTGTAGCAGACGAAATAGACATCAACAATTGGAGAAAAACAGACCACCAGTTCTTTGAAGCTACACAGGAATTGCACCAGCTTTTAAGAGAAAACTCCGCGGACGAAAAAGAATACCGTCGCTATGTAGATAGTATGCGGAACTCCGTACTTACCGCTTTTTACACGCCTGCGCCACTGATCAAAGCATTGGCAGATGTAATGAAAGAAAACGGTATTACCGTCAATAAAATGCTGGAACCTTCTGCCGGAGCCGGAGCATTTATAGAAAGGTTCAAAGAAAGTTTTGGAACTATACGTGATATTTCAGCTTATGAAAAAGACCTGCTTACTGGAAAAATTCTGAAACATATCTACCCTGATGTGAATGCACACGTCCGGGGTTTTGAAGACATACCTGAAGCAGATAAAGAGAGCTATGATCTGGTTACCAGTAATATTCCTTTTGGTACGGCTTCGGTTTTTGACCTTTCCTATACAAGAGGGAATGATCCTGCAAAAGCATTGGCGGCAAAAGCCATTCACAACTATTTCTTCTTAAAGGGAAGCGATATGCTTCGTGATGGCGGTATCCTGGCATTCATCACCTCGCAGGGCGTATTGGACAGCCCTGCCAATCAGCCAATACGGGAAGCCTTGATGAAAGAGAACAATCTTGTATCTGTGGTCAGGTTGCCCAACAATCTCTTTACCGAACATGCCGGAACCGAAGTAGGAAGTGACCTGGTGATCTTACAGAAGAACAAGAACAAAAAAGAACTTACCGAAAACGAAAAAGATTTCTGCCTATCTATCGATGCCAAAGACGATCGAAAGATAAATGCGTGGGTCATGTATTCAGCCTGTACTGTCTTTGACGAGATTATCGAAAGCACAGACCAGTACGGACGTAAACAGCCTATCTTTCTGCACAGCGGAGGTGTGGAGTTGCTACATTTACTGGGACATAAATTTTAAGACTGTTTAAATAAAAATAAATATCTTAGAATTATGAAAAAACGAGTTTACAGTGCTGAGTTTAAATCATCAGCAGTACGATTAAGTTACGA
>JASCOE010000018.1 GCA_029959285.1 Flavobacteriaceae bacterium PS02337 | reverse complement strand
CGTAACTTAATCGTACTGCTGATGATTTAAACTCAGCACTGTAAACTCGTTTTTTCATAATTCTAAGATATTTATTTTTATTTAAACAGTCTTAAAATTTATGTCCCAGTAAATGTAGCAACTCCAAGAATACAAAACAATACAAAAAGTGAATTTTACGTATAAAAAACAAAATTTATATACGTATTCTTTTGCCTATTCTTCCATTTCACCTTCGTCTATCTGGCAGCCGCCCAGAGACTGTTAATCGTTTTTTATCGGCTTAAAACTTTCACGTCTAATGGCGCGTGTTTTTGCTATTGCTTATTTTTTACCACGACGATTAACAAAACAAACTTATGCTTACTAAAATAATTGAGTTTTCCTTAAGGAATAAACTCATCGCAGGGCTTTTTACAATTGCCCCGATTGGTCGATGAAAAGCAATGCCGACAGGAACAACATCTGGCTTGGCCAATGCATTGCCTGGATGAAAATGGAGAACAAAGAAGAATAGAAAATTAATACTTTAAAACAAAACATTATGAACGGAGCGCATTATCACTTAGTATTGAACCACTTGCCTATTATTATACCCATTGTAGGTTTATTGGTACTCATAGGTGGATTTATAGTAAAATCTGAAATTGTAAAAAGAACAGCTTACTGTATTTTTATACTGGGAGCAATTACGGCATTTGCTGCAATAGCAACAGGCGAAGGCGCCGAGCACGTGGTAAAACAAATTGAGGGAATCTCTAAAGGTTTAATCCATGAACATGAAGAAAAAGCAGAGGTATTTGCTTTATTATCCTATGCATTGGGCATCAGTTCGTTAGTTGCTTTATGGAGCAATTGGAAAAAGAAATCGTATGCTAATTATATTGCATTGGCTATAGTGATATATTCTCTGGCAGTTTTATACTTTGGTCAGCAAACAGGCACTACAGGCGGGGAAATCAGACATTCTGAAATTAGATAATTTCTAACTGATTATTTCATATAATAATTACGAGCCTAAAATAGTATTATAAAATTTAGAATCACTCTATAGATTCTAACACATTATCTTACAATAGTTTGCTTTAATTTTATAATAAAAAAACAAACCTTTTTAATATGGGTGTAATTCTCAATGAGGCAAAGCTTCATATTCTACTGGAAGAAATAGATTTAGGTATTAACAAACTTAACGATCAAAAAATAATAGCCTTTTTCAAATTTTTAGGATTAAAAGACCGTGAGGATATCCCTAAGAATTTTCTTGATTGGCAAACCATACTTGTTGTATTGCCTGATCGTAATACTTTACAGGAAATCAAAGCCTATAAAACTTTAATATCCAGAATAACATTCCTTACAAATACCAATGCAGAACAAATTCATATTTATGATATCAATGATTGGAAAAGCGCTACACAAAACAAAACAGCATTACAAATAAGACAGTTTCTAAAAACTAATTTTGGAGGTGTTGAAAAAATCTCTAAAAGTCCTGACTGGATTAAACTAAAATAAATTAAAAATTATGGAGAATGAAGTTCATTATATTAACAGAAGCGGATGGCTCAGGGCAGCTGTCCTGGGAGCAAACGACGGAATTTTATCGACCACCAGTTTAGCGATTGGTGTTGCGGCGGCGAGTGTAACAAGAGAACCTATTTTGCTTGCGGCAGTAGCAGGTTTGGTTGCAGGTGCGCTTTCTATGGCAGCCGGCGAATATGTATCGGTAAGTTCTCAATCTGACATAGAAACAGCTGATTTAAAAAGAGAAAAAATTGCACTCGATACCTTACCTGAAGAGGAACTGGAAGAACTCACAGATATTTACATTCAAAGAGGTTTAAATAAAGAACTGGCCAGACTGGTTGCTGTCGAATTAACGGCTCATGATGCCCTTGAAGCCCATGCGCGGGATGAACTCGGAATCAATGAAATTACACAGGCCAATCCTTTAACTGCTGCTTTTGCATCGGCTATATCCTTTATCATTGGAGGTTTATTGCCGCTTTTGGTCGCAATTTTTGCTCCTATCAAAGAAATGGTATTTTATCAGTATGTTTTTTCGATACTCTTTTTGGCACTATCAGGAATACTGGCAGCAAAAGCAGGAGGTTCCCATACTTTTAAAGCAGTATTGCGAATCTGTATCTGGGGCACCTTTGCCATGGCAGCCTCGGCACTCGTGGGTTATATTTTTGGTGTCCAGACTGCTTAGAAAATAGTTTTTTTGATTTAAAATTTAATCGAATCTTAAGCAAGCAAAAAAAATAAGATACCCAACAATTCGTTATTTCGTATATACCTAAAAACAAATCCGTAAAATGAAGCTAATTACATTATTCCTTTTAATGACAGTGCTTCCCATCAACTGGGAACCCGACTTTAATAATGCCAAAAAAGTGGCAAAGGAAAAGCACGAATTAATTCTGTTAAACTTCTCCGGTTCAGACTGGTGCGGACCATGTATCGTGACACGCAGAGACTATCTTGAAAATCAAACATTCACAGATATGGCGAATGAAAATCTGGTACTGGTTAATGCTGATTTTCCGAGAAAAAAGAAAAACATTGGAACTCCCCAGCAGGTTAAAAGAAACGAAGATCTAGCCGAAATATACAATAAGGAAGGAAGTTTCCCCCTAACCCTGCTTCTTGATGCTGATGGTAAAGTACTTAAAACCTGGCATGGGAAACCAGAAACTAATCCTGAGCAGTGGACAGCCGAAATAAAAGCGATCTGTGATAGTCGAAAATAACATATCTAAAAACCAAAAGTATTCACAGTCCCTAAAACTCATGGGAAACAACTTTACTATTACTGTTGTTGCCGAAAACGAGAAAATTGGAAATGAGAATATTAATATGGCCATTGAAGAAATCAGGCGAATTGAAAAACTACTGACTACTTACAAAGATGACAGTCAAACCAATCTCATTAACAACAATGCCGGAATTAAAGCGGTAAAAGTAGATCTGGAAGTTTTTAATCTTATCGAAAGATCTGTTGGGATTTCGAAAATTACACAAGGTGCATTTGATATTTCTTACGGAAGTATCGATAAAAGTCTTTGGAATTTTGACAAAACAATGACCCAATTACCAGATGCTGAAACGGCGCTCAAAATGGTATATCTTATTGATTATAGAAACATAATTCTGGACAAAGAAAACACAACGGTATTGTTAAAAGAAAAAGGAATGCGGATTGGTTTTGGCGGTATCGGAAAAGGATATGCTGCTGAAATGGCCAAACAAGTATTAATAAAAAACAATGTGCAGAGCGGTATTATCAATGCCAGCGGCGATCTTTCTGCCTGGGGATTACAGCCTAATGGCAAAAAATGGACCATTGGCGTAGCCGATCCTAATTCGCCAAATGCAGCATTCTCTTATATGGAAATCTCCAATAAAGCAGTCGCAACATCAGGTAATTATGAAAAGTTCGTAACCATTAACGGCAAAAAATATTCGCATACCATTGACCCAAAAACAGGGCTGCCAATAACCGGAATAAAAAGCGTTACCATTATCGCTTCAAATGCAGAATTTGCAGATGCAATGGCAACGCCAATAGCGGTTATGGGTATTAAAGCAGGCTTGTTTTTAATAGATCAGATAGCAGATCTATATTGTATAATCATCGACGATAACAACAAAATTTACACTTCAAAAAACATTAACCTGAAATGAAAAAGCCAAAGCAAAAAAATTTCGTGCTCCTGTGCAGTATTGCTTTTATCGGCATACTGTTCACTTCCTGCACTTCAGTAAAGGAATACCAGAAAGGAAAAATCAACGATTCTGAAATGGTGCTTTCCAATAGAAAAATCGAAAAGACAGAGCTCAGTTTCCAATCCTACCGTGAAGGAGCTTCCGGAGCAAATTCAGGAAAAAGCGGCGGTGGCTGCGGTTGTAACTAATTTTCATACGATCAAAAATGAAAAGAATATTCATTACAGGATTTGCTTTACTGGCAATATTTCAAACAAGAGCGCAAAATGTTCCTACAGATTCCACAGCTTACAAAAGCAGAAAATTAAAACTCGAAGAGGTAAATCTGGTTTCCAGTTATTATAAACAAGACGGAAACAATTCGGCCGTCACAGGAGGAATTGGTTCTGAACATCTTACTGATATTGCCAATACCATAGATGTTAAATTGGTGAAATACGGAGAAACCGGAATTAAACATACTTTTGATATTGAAGCCGGTATTGACCACTATACCTCAGCATCATCGGATATGATTGATTTGAGTGCCAATTCATCTGCATCCTCTTCAGACAACCGCTTCTACCCTTCTCTAACTTATCTGAGAGAAAACGAAGAAAAAGGAAGAACGCTGGGAATTGGCGTTTCATCATCGACCGAATTTGATTACCAGTCTTTTGGAGGAAACATTAGTTTCTCCCAAAAAACAAAAGACAGAAACGGAGAATTTACCGCTAAATTCCAAACCTTTATAGACCAGTTAAAACTGATTGAACCTGTTGAACTTCGCACTTCGGGAGGCGAAGGTTATGGCAGCGCCAACCGAAATACTTTTGCAGGAACTTTAAGTTATTCTCAGGTTGTAAACAAAAATCTGCAGGTAATGCTTGTAGGTGATGTAATCAGCCAAAACGGATATTTAAGCCTTCCGTTTCACAGGGTTTATTTTGCAGACGGATCAGTGCATCAGGAAAAAATGCCCGATACAAGGTTAAAAATTCCACTGGGAATCAGGGCCAGTTATTTTTTGGGAGATAATGTAATTATTCGCGCCTATTACAGATATTATACGGACGACTGGAGCCTCAGAGCACATACCGCTGATCTTGAAATTCCGGTAAAATTAACGCAGGCATTTTCAGTGAGTCCGTTTTACAGGTATTATACCCAGACAGGAACGAAGTATTTTAAACCCTACGGAGAACATACTGCCGCTGATGACTATTACACCAGCAACTATGATTTGTCTAAGTTCGACAGCAGTTTCTTTGGAATGGGAATGAAATTCACGCCACTTAACGGAATCTTCGGACTCAAACACTGGAATACTTTAGAGATTCGTTATGGACATTATACAAGGACTACTAATATGACATCTGATATTATAAGTATCAACATTAAATACAAATAGAATTAATTATTTAAAAACACACAAAGCCCAATCCAATTGGGCTTTGTGTTTGAATAACAGCACAGCATCAAGATAAATTGTCCTGGTACAAAAAGAACAGATAAGAATCTCTGATAAAAAACCGTTACTTTTAAATCAGAGAACAGCAATAGAAAATGAATAGAATTTTTGAAAAATTAACCCGTCATCTGGCAAAAAATCCCAGAAGACTTTTCTTAATTGACTCTGTGGGGGCTCTGCTAACCGCTGTACTGCTTTGTGGAGTGCTTTCAAATCTAAGCCCCTATTTTGGCATGCCCAAGACAACACTCAATTTACTCTTCTCAATCGCAGCTTGTTTCTGCTTTTACTCCGCTGCCTGCTTTTTACTTCTAAAAACAAAATGGAGGCTTTACATCAGACTAATAAGTTTTGCCAATTTACTGTATTGCGCGCTGACCATTGCCTTTCTATTTATTCATTACAACAAGCTTACAATTCTTGATTTGATGTACTTCTCAGCTGAAACAGCAATTATCTGCCTGCTTGTTTATACAGAGCTTAACGTATCGGGGAAAATTCTAAACAGCGGTAAGGGCAGTCAAATTATTGCGCGCCGTAAACCCCGCCTTTAAAATTAGCATTACATTAACGTTTCATTTTTCCCATTAACCCCTTTGAAAAGGTAACTTTGCGATTCTAGTATACAACTTAGTAAAATGTTCAAAAAACAATTCGTAAAGGCAAAGAACCTGCTGATCTGGGGACAGGAAAAATTATCCAAAAAACAGTTTATTTTTCTCTCCAGTGTCCTTATCGGAATTATTTCCGCCTTTGCCGTAATTTTCTTAAAAGCCTTCGCGCACTGGGTCTATTCTTTTGCCACTTACATCAACAGCACCTTAAAGCTGAGTTTTATAAACAGCATCCTGCCAGTTATAGGTATTCTTTTAACTGTTTTTGTGGTGAAAAGAGTACTGGGGGGCACCCTGGAGAAAGGGACTTCACAGATTTTATATATTGTGGCCAGAAAAGCCAGCATTATTCCCAAAAAGCAGATGTATGCCCAGATTATCACCAGTTCGCTCACTGTAGGACTTGGAGGATCTGCAGGACTGGAAAGCCCCATTGTGATCACAGGTGCCGCTTTTGGCTCCAATTTTGCCCAGCAGTTCAAGTTAAGCTATCAGGAGAGAACTCTGCTCATTGGCTGCGGGGTGGCCGCCGGTATAGCTGCCGCCTTTAATGCGCCGATTGCCGGAGTGCTCTTTGCCATCGAGGTGCTGCTGGTGGATGTGACTATTTCGGCCTTTACCCCTATTATGATTGCGGCGGCCACCGGAACACTGGTTTCCACCATAGTGCTTAATGAGAATATACTGCTGACCTTCAGGGAAAAACAGACTTTTGATTACCATAATATTCCCTTTTACGTCTTAATGGGGCTTTTCACGGGTTTTATTGCCGTTTTTTATGCCCGGAAATTTTTAAAAACCGAGCACTATTTTGCCCATTTAAAATTTGGCGTCTATAAAAAAGCGCTAATCGGGGCCTGCATTTTAGGACTGATGATCTTTATATTTCCCACGCTTTTTGGTGAAGGATACGAAAGCATTAAAACCCTTGCCGATAAAGAGCCCGGAAAGCTTCTTGAAAATACGCTATTTGGGGATTATGCGAGCAACAGCTGGTTCCTGCTTGCCTTTGTTGGCTTCTCTATGATGCTCAAGGCATTTGCCTCGGGAATAACTTTGGGAAGCGGCGGTAACGGCGGTAATTTTGCCCCTTCACTTTTTTTGGGCTCTTATGCAGGCTATTTTTTCTCTAAATTTTTAAACCTTACAGGCCTTACTGATCTGCCTGTGAGCAATTTCACGCTCGTGGGCATGGCAGGGATCCTCAGCGGCCTGTTTCATGCGCCCCTAACGGCTATTTTCCTTATCGCAGAGATAACAGGAGGTTATGATCTGATGATTCCCCTTATGATTGTGGCCTCTGTGAGTTTTGCCGTTTCCAAGCGTTTTGAAAAACACTCCCTGGATGTAAAGAACCTGGCTAAAAAAGGAAATGTTTTCACCGGCAACAAGGATACCAATATCCTGTGCACTCTTGAAATTGAAGACCTTGTAAAAAAAGATTACCTCACTGTAGAGAGCACTCAAAACCTTGAAAATGTTGCCGATCTTCTGGCACATTCGGATCAGGTTATTTTTGGGGTTGTAAACGGTGAAAATGACCTTCAGGGACTGGTGTATTTCAATGATATCCGCGAGGTAATTTTTGATAATCTCAAAGCGGAAAATATCCTGGTAAAAGATATAATGGTACAGCCCATTCAGACTGCAGATCTCTTTGACAGCATGCAGACCGTTATGAATAAATTTGAAAAAAGCAATAAGGCCTTCCTGCCGGTACTTCAAAACGGGAAGTACTATGGTTTTATAACCAAATCAGATGTGCTGGAATCGTATCGAAACAGGCTAAAATCAATGATTTTTGAATAAAACCTTACCTTGTATAAAAATAAATTCAATCGGCTTTGAGTTCTCATTTGCCCAATTTCAGTAAATAATTATTAAAATTAGTCTTATCTTAGCAATGCATGCCAAAAATAAGGCATTACAAAGCCTTGCTAATTTTATAGCTTATGAGAAAAATTACAGACCTGCTTAACCTTCGCGATGGAGAAGATGACAGGACGAAAACCCTTGAAGCAGTAAAGAACAATATAACGTTCAAAGGAGCAAACCTTTGGATTTTAGCCTGCGCCATTATTGTCGCCTCGGTTGGGTTAAATGTAAACTCCACCGCTGTGATTATTGGGGCAATGCTCATATCCCCTCTCATGGGGCCAATTGTGGGGGCCGGATTCGCATTGGGTATTTATGATTTTTCATTGCTGAAAAGATCACTCAAAAATTTACTGACTGCAACAGTAGTTAGCCTGGTGGTTTCGACCTTATACTTTTACCTTAGTCCCTTCAAGGATGTGCAGTCCGAACTGCTGGCCAGGACTTCCCCGAATATCTATGATATCCTTATTGCCTTTTTTGGAGGTATTGTGGGAGTGATTGCCGTTACCAGATCAGAAAAAGGCAATCCAATTCCAGGAGTGGCCATCGCAACGGCCCTTATGCCACCCCTGTGTACTGCAGGCTACGGGATTGCCACCGCGCAGTGGACCTTTTTTTTAGGGGCATTTTATCTCTACTGCATCAACTGCGTCTTTATAGGAATTGCTACTTTTTTAATCATTAAATACCTTAACTACCCGGCCGTTAAACAGGTAGATGAAAAACACCAAAAACGGGTAAAGTATACCATTGCTTTTTTAATAACAATTATGCTGGTACCCAGCAGTTATCTGGCGTACTCTCTGTACAGGGAGCAGCAGTTTAAAAAAAATGCAGATCTTTTCATTGAGAGTGAATTCACCAATAAAGGATATACCATAGTGTATAAAAAAACCGATTTTAACCCTAAAAACAAAAGACTCGAACTGGCATTCCTCTCCAGACGGTTTTCCGCATTAGAAATAAAAGAGCTTAAAGATAAAATGAACCAAAATAAATACCTGGCCGGCACAGAGTTACAGATCCGCCAGGACAGTACCGACCGCTTCAATGTTCTAAAGGGCGATATCCTGAGCCAGATTAAAAGCAGTGAGAATGAGATGAACGTCAAGGACGTTAAGATCATGCAGCTGGAAAAGCAGCTGAGAAAGAACAAATTTGATAATCGTCAGATCTTAAAAGAAACCAGGGTTTTATTTCCCGAGGTAAGTTCACTCTCTATCAATAAAAGCAGCCTTGTTAATCAAAAAGACAGCATTACAACGATAACGGCAGTTATCTATGACGGCGCTAAAACTCTAAGTCCGGCCCAGAGCGACAAACTCAAGCTGTGGCTCAATGAGCGCCTGCTGGTAAAAGATGTGGAACTTTTCAAGAAACATTAAGTATCCCCAAGCGCTTTTTTCTGCTTTTTATTGTACAGGCTCAAAATGCAAAATCCTGAAATTCCGGCAATTGTAGAGGCAATGAGTATCGCGAATTTGGCTTCATTCTGATGCAGTACATCACTAAAAGACAATAGGGCAATAAAGATCGACATTGTAAATCCTATCCCGCCCAGCAGGCCAAGCCCCAATACATGCATCCAGGTAACAGACTGGGGAAGTTCGGCAATTTTCAGCTTGACCGACAGCCATGACATGATAAAAATCCCAATGGGTTTGCCTAAAAACAATCCAAGGATAATACCCAGTCCCAGATTACTGAAAAGCCCTGATATCATCTCAGATTCAAAAGTGATGTTGGTATTGACAAGGGCAAAAATAGGCATGATAATAAAATTCACCGGACGAGTGAGGGCATGTTCCAGTTTTTCAAGAGCAGACTCCGTATCATCCTCAGTAGTGGGCAGCGTTATGGCTACCAGAACACCGGCAATAGTGGCATGAATACCCGAGTGATGAATAAAATACCAGATAACTGCTCCGGGGATCAGGTAAAAAAGCAGATTTTTGACACCCATTCGATTAAAAACAATCAATAAAACAAACAATGCCCCTGCATATCCTAAATAAAGAAAATTAAGTTCTGATGAATAAAATACCGCAATGACTAAAATAGCAATAAGGTCATCCACAATAGCCAGCGCAGCCAGAAAAATCTTAAGGCCCGAAGGTACCTTACTGCCTAAAAGCGATAAAATCCCCAGTGCAAAAGCAATATCGGTAGCCATTGGAATTCCCCAGCCTTTGGCCGTATGCAGATCGTCGTTATTAAAAAAGAAATAAATTAAGGCCGGAACCGCTACACCACCCACGGCGGCAAGCACCGGAAGGGAGGCCTGGGAAAATGAAGAAAGCTCCCCTTCCACTATCTCCCTTTTTATTTCCAGTCCTACAAGAAGAAAAAAAACAGCCATAAGCCCGTCATTGATCCAGAGTAGGACCGGATATTTTAAATGCAGCGAAGAAGTATGGAATCCTAATTCAAAATTAAGCAGTTCCTTAAAACCATCCGACCATCCCGAGTTGGCAATCACAAGTGATATAAGTACACAGATTAATAATATAATTCCACCTGCAGAGGAGGATCGGAAAAAATGAGAAAAGACCTTAAGATTTATGAGTTTTGCCATAAATACAAATTTAACTCATTATAACTGTACCTCCAATTAAATAAAATAAATAAACCAAAAAACCAATGAACTGTATTTTAAACAGGACTGCATGGAAATATTTTTCGTGTGATTTAAAGAATTTCATTTAGATTATAATTCATCATTTCAGCAGGTAAATTCAGATTTATTGTAAATAACTGGTTTTAAAAGTGTTATTTATTAATATTCTTTTGATTTAGTTAAATGTCTGCCTGAACTCCAGCGGAGAGAGATTTAATTTTTTTTTAAATAGTTTATTAAAAGACTGCGGGTATTCAAAACCTAACCGATAAGCAATTTCAGCAACCGATAAATTTGTCAGCGAAAGATATTCTTTTGCCTTTTCAATCAGTTTATCCTGAATATGCTGCTGTGCACTCTGCCCTGTTAGTGAGCGTAACATATCACTTAAATAATAGGATGACAAATTCAGCTTTTTAGCAAGAAGATCAACTGATGGAATTCCATTTTTCTGCGTTTGTTCCTGTTCAAAAAATTCATTCAATAACTGATCCATCTTAGTAAGCAGATCATGGTTTATAGCTTTTCTTGTAATGAACTGCCTTTCATAAAAACGATTGCTGTAATTTAATAACAAATCGATTTGAGAAAGAATAATATCTTGTGTGTGTTTATCGATGAATTGGTATTCAGTATCAATTTTTTCAATAATTTCAATGATATTTTTTTCTTCTCTTTCTGAAAGATGCAGCGCTTCATTAACAGCATATGAGAAGAAACCATAATTTTTAATTGTCGCTGCAAGAGGATGTCTGTAGAGAAAATCAGGATGCAGTAAGAGCGCATATCCTGTTCCTGATTCCGGTCCCAGTATCTGATCATGAGGAACAGCGAGTGTCTGAATTTGTTTTGGAGCAATAAAAGTCATCAGCCCTTTGTCAAAATCATAATATTGCTGACCGTATTTTACTTTTCCGGAAACATCTTTTTTTAATGATATACAATAAAAATTTAAAGAGAACTGCTCCCAAATTTCAGTATTATTAAAACGAATATCTGCCACACGAATTACACTTACGAGCGGATGCAGAGGTTCTGGTAGTGATACCAGGCGATGAAATTCAGATATGGAATTTATAGTATTCATTTGTTCTTTTCAAATTTATTAAAAGCAGCTGTTTATCAAACAACTGCCTTATTTTAAATATTATCCTAAAATGAGCTGTCTAATCTCTTTTCTAAAATCCTCAGAACCAAATTCCAAACGTCTTGCATGCATTGCTTTTGCATCTTCACCTGCAATATATCTAATCTGGTCTTTTTCATCCGTTGCCGCTTCATAAACCACTTCTGCAATTTTTTCTGCACTAACCGCTGATCCCATCATTGCATCGGTCATAGAGAAAAGCTTGTCTTCTAATTGCCCATAACCCGGATGTAAGGTTTTATCAAGCGATCTGCCTAAAAAATCTGTTGCAAAAGCTCCGGGAGCAACCGTTTTAATTTTAATATTATGCAGTCCTAATTCAAAAGACATTCCTTCAGACCATCCTTCAACAGCAAATTTGGATGCATGATAAATAGAATGCAGTGGAAATGCCAAAAAACCACCCATTGAAGTTGTGCTAACAAACAATCCGCTTTTCTTTTCTCTAAAATTAGGAATAAATGCCTTGGTAACCCGGATTACACCCAAAAGATTTGTATTGAGCTGTTTTAAGATCTGCTCATCAGTAAAAGCTTCCAGTGCGCCCATTAATCCGTAACCCGCATTATTAAATACAACATCGACATTATGTATAGCGTTAATTTTATTTATTGTAGTTTGAATTTGTTCAGGATTTGTAACATCAAGGGCAATCAGTATAATATTTTGCAATTGATTAAGTTCTGTTTCTTTTTCCGGATTACGCATAGTAGCGATTACATTCCATCCTTTTGACTGAAATAATTTAGCAGCAGCTTTTCCTAAACCTGAAGAAGCTCCTGTAATGAAAATTGTTTTTTGCATTTTTATAGTATTTAAAATTACACTGCAAATTTCCATAAGCTAAGCCATACAATCTGTTTCCAAATTGGGGTAAAATGTTTCCAAACTGGTCGTGAACAAAGCAAAGTATTAAATTATCTCAGAGCTATATATTTTAAAAGAGACTGTCCGTAAAGTAATGACAGCTTTTTTAATTTTTATATCCAATATTATATTTTACTTTACGAAAAATCCAGTTTTAAAATAATATTCCCTACATTATATTTCCAGCAAAACTAAATATTAAAGTTTAATGGAACTTAACTGTTATCAAACTACTTAACCTTAATAACGACTTTTCCTTTTGACCTTCCTGTTTCAACATAAGACAATGCTTCATTGGCCTGCTCAAAGGCAAAAACTTTATCAATAACAGGTTTTATGACACCAGCCTCTATAAGCTCTGTAATCTGACTAAGTTGTTTACCTTCAGATCTCATAAACAGGAATTTAAAAGATACGTTTCTTTTTTTTGCCTTCCTTCTTGCACTGGAACTTAAAAACCTTATCACCATTTTCAAAGGCCAGGACAAACCCAATGCATTGGCAAATTCAGGTGTCGGCGGTCCGACCAGAGAAATTAACTGCCCGCCGGATTTTAAAATTCGCAGTGATTTTTCAAGAATTTTTGAATCTTTGTTATTATGCAGTACCAAGTCGTAATCCTTCAATTTCGTTTCAAAATCTTCTGTTTTGTAGTCAATGACTAAATCTGCACCGAGACTTTTTACTAAATCAATATTTTTTGAACTTGTCGTTGTTGCTACAAAAGCACCTAAATGTTTCGCCAATTGAATGGCGAACGTACCCACGCCGCCCGAACCTGCCTGAATAAAAACTTTTTGTCCTTTTTTAATTTTTCCAATTTCAACAAGTGCCTGCCAGGAAGTTAAACCAACCAGCGGAATGGAACCGGCTTGTTCCATGGATAGATTTTTTGGCTTTAAAGCCACGTCCTTTTCATCAATCGAAATATACTCAGCAAAAGCACCTATTCTATGATCTGATGGACGGGAATACACTTCATCGCCCACTTTGAATCTGCTGACTTTAGAGCCTGTTTTGGTCACAATACCGGCAAGATCATGTCCATTTACAAATGGTGGCTTATAGGGTAAAAATAATTTAAACTCGCCATTTTTAATCATCAGATCTAACGGGTTTACACTTGCCGAATGTACTTCTACCAATACATCATTTTCTTTTACAGCCGGTTCAGCCCAATCAGTCAAATGTAATTTTTCTTTTTTGCCGTATTTTTTTACTATAAATGCTTTCATTATTATTTGATTTTTATTTAGTCAAAAATGGTATTGCTTTTTCAAGAAATTCTTTATGATATTGAAAAATTCCGCCATGCCCTGAATTTGGATAAATTATTACTTTTTCAGCATTAGGAAAACGCTTTGCCAAATCATACGAATTAGGCGTTGGCACCATTCTGTCATTATCGCCATTGACTACCAATACAGGATGTTTGAAAACACTCAAATCGGCCGGATTATCATTTCCCCATATTTTAATAGCCTTAAGTTGTTTGCCCAGCACACTCAATTTTACTTTCTCATCACGGTTTTCAGTTCTTTCTTTTAGACGTTTTAGAAAATCGCGGGCTGCTTCTTTACCTATTTTGTTTTGAGTAAAAAACAGATAAAATTTAGGATCTCTGAATGTCAACAGGCCTTTTAAAATGTCCTTGTACGTTAAACCAGCCACATCACTAATCCCTTTTCCGCCTCTGGGACCTGTACCTGCAAGAATAATTTTACGGGCCAAAGCCGGCTCTTGCAAAAGTAATTCCTGGGTAATAAAACCACCCATAGAAAATGCCACAATGTCCACTTGTTGGTATCCTAAAGCATGAATAAAGGCAACAGCATCTTTTGCCATATCAGCAATACTTGTTCCTTGTTCTCCCGTAGTTGCACCAACACCGCGATAATCAAAAGAAATAATATGGCGCTCTGCCGCAATGGCATCCATAATTCTTGGGTCGCAATTATCAAGGTTTGCTGTTAAGTGATTAAAATAAATAACAGGAATGTCTCCTTGCTTACCATATGACCTGTAGGCAAATTTTATTCCGCCCGCTTCAATAAACCGGGTGGGTACCGTAGCATAAGTATATTTGGCACTTTGTGAATCGGATGTCGTCATAATTTCATAATTATTTGATTGTGAAATATTTGATTGTGAAAATAGATTACTAATGTAATGGAGGTGATACCTTTTTTGCCACAAAAAGCTAAGGCGGTTTTAAAAATATTGATTAAATTTATTTTGATAAATTGTAAGAATAAATAATTACAAAACAATTCATCACTCTATAAATTTGAAACCATGGAAAATACTCGAAAAAAGTGGCCGTTGGAATTTAAAATTTGTGCCGTCACAATCAGTAATCAATATAAAAGTGTATTAACTGTATCCCAGGACCTAGGCATCAGTGAAAATAGCCTCCAACATTGGAAAAAACTTTACAAGGAAGGAAAATTGACCCTCGAGAAAAAATCAGATTTAGATGCTAACCAAAAAGAATTAATAAGATTAAAAAAAGAAATCAAAAATATTCAGATAGAAAAGGATATCTTAGAAAGCAGCACAGGAGTTATTTTACAGAAAAGGCGGCTTCGCTATAAATTCATCTTGGAAAACTGTGAAAAATTTCCAATTATTAAGATGTGTAAAATTTTCAAGGTAGATCCAAGCTGTTTCTACAGATGGAGGAAAGACCTATCTACGAGCAGAGCTGAAAGAAAAATATTTATAACATCTGAAATTCTAAGAATTTATCATTGGAGCCAAGGAAGGTACGGAAGCATAAGAATCACTAAAGAACTGTCAGCAATAGGTATAAATGTATCCCGCACGTATGTTGGAAAGATAATGCTAGAGAATCATCTTCAACGGATCGCAAAACAAAAGTTCAAAAGAACTACAATCTCGTCTCCCAAATATCCTGCAGCTGACAATTTATTAAATCAGGAATTTAAAGTTAGAAACCAAAATCAGGTCTGGGTATCTGACATTACTTACATTCAAACTAAGAAAGGCTGGGTATACCTTACTGCAGTAATAGACCTCTTCGATCGTAAAGTTATAGGCTGGTCCATAAGCAAAACCATGAAAGCAATAGATACAACTATAGTTGCTTTTAAGCAGGCTTTGCGCAACCGTCCATTAATTCGAAACCAAAAATTAATATTTCATTCAGACCGCGGAATCCAATATGCCTGCAAAGCCTTTGTGTACATTTTATCTAAAAGTGATCAGATTACTCAGAGCATGAGCAGAAAAGGAAACTGCTACGACAATGCAGTTGCAGAAAGCTTTTTCAAGACAATTAAATCAGAGTTAATTTATCAGAACCAATATGCGTCCATTAAAAAAGCAAAAACATCAGTAACCAATTATATCAAAAATTTCTACAACACCTGCAGAAGACATTCAGCTCTTGAATATTTAACAATGGAAGAATTCCAAAAACAATATCTTCCGTAAAAAGCAATTAGTTTGCCTTTTATCCCACTTTAATATAATTAACAATTTTTCTATCTATTTATTTAACTGAATTGATACCATTTCTGTTGCAAAAAGCTAGGATGAATTTACAAATAATCTAGTACTCCAAGTCTTGTGGCGTACTCGTGGCGCAAAACTTTCAAATGCTTCTTAAATTCATTAAAATCAAACTCTTCTCTAATAAGGTTCGAGTTGCAGAGCGATCGTAACCTATATATTTTTTTGAGTTATTGCTTTGCCTTGTAATTGAAAACAATCAAAGAAAGTCTATATAAACTTTTAATTATTTGTTCGACCTCTGAATCTGAAACATCCGCAAATCCTTCACAATTTCTTAATTCCCTTACAGTTAATTTCTCATTCTTCTTCCCGTCTTTAATTTTAGGTTCAGCCAACTTCTGCAATTTTGACTTTTCTCATATTTTATTAGATTTCATATCTAAAATAAAATATCTTTTAAAGATTATACTAGTAATTAAAAAAATATGATAAGACTTTCTAATTTTTCTATTTGAAAACATTCTCTATCCTAACCACTTTCTCGCCCATACAAAAAGGATAAAAACATAAAGGGGCTTTATTGCAATATCCATTAAACTTATAGTCAATTTCTCCTGATACTAGTATTCCTATAACTTTATGAGTATAAAAATTAAAAACAGGCGAACCTGAATTCCCCTGGAAACTATCAAGAGTAGTGTAAAAATAAAATGGATTATCGTTCTGTGTAACCGAAGCATTTAAAGCTACCTTCAGAGGCAGTCCGCTTGGGTATCCGATCATATAAATTTCATTTTTTTCTTTTGTCACAGCCTCTGAATTTTCTATTGCCAGAACCGGTCGGTTAAAACTCCGATCAACTGTGAATTCGGCTACGTCCTGTTCACTATTCTTTCTAATCACTTCTTTAAGAAAGTAAACATCTTTTTTATCAACAAAAACATCCACCACTCCGGTTCTGGAAATGATTTTATAACCGAAAACCACCGCATAGTGTTTGAGAGGTCTTTCAAAAACGTGCAGGGCCGTTATCATAGTGGAATCACCGCTGATAAATGCAGTCCCGACACCGGTAACAGGTTGATAGGCAAAAGCTTCTCCAGAACAAAGATTATATCTTTCTCCTAATTTAAGATAAATGTCCAACTGGTATATCTCTTTTGAAACAGCATTTAATTTTTCCCGCTCCACTATAATGCCGACCGATTCAGAATTGATCAGAATCTGTTTCTGCCAAGGTATTTCACTGTTCAAGACTAAAGGCTCAATTCTACTGTCATATTGTGAAGGCCCTGTTAATCTCGCTGCGTTTTTACCATCTACCTCAGGCATTAAAGTAGCGGGTCCTTCTTTTCCCAGATCTCCCGTCAAGCTTTTCTGTGCAAGCTGTTTTAAATAAAAGGCATCTCCTGAAGCAGCAGGTTGCTGTAGCGGAATACTTAACTGAATCTCTTCAATGATAGCTCCCTCATACTCCTTCTGATTTGCTTTTAGATCCTTAAACCGTTTAAAAACTTCTAAAGTTCTGGCTATTATTTCTTGCTTTGCAACAACTGTGTCTTTGACCTGTCCATTTAGAGAGCAAGTCCCTATCAGAATCACAAGCAGATAATATCTTCTCAAGGTTCTAAATTTTTATATTTCGAACCTATTGTCAGCAGTGGTATATCAATAGTGACTCCTGCACCGAAACGGTATGAATCAGCAGAAGTAAAACCTCCGTCGGTGCTCTCCGGTATATCCCTTAGCTTTGGACCGTACTGAATACCGGCATTGACTGCAAAAGGGGAATTAGGGAACCCATATACGAGGTAGAAACCTGGTGAAATAATATCCTGAAGTTCAAAATCAGGCAGTGTCTGGGTGTCCTTCGAACCATCAAGTCGCAGTCTTACAGGTGCCGCGATGTCGATAATCGGAAGGAAAATGCCCAGGGAACCTCTATTCTTAAATGCTCCCCACGGCTGAAGATATAATCCTACCGGCGCTGTAAAGCCTATGAAACCTGCCAATTCTTTGTCCTGTGTTTTTTCACCGCCCACTAGGATTCCGGGAAAAGAATTAATCGAAAAATAATATACGGCCTTCTCTTTTAAAGAGGAGCTTCCAACCGGAAGCGCAAAGGCCTCGATTGCTTTTTCATAGTCCTCCGGACTGTCGGCTACCGCAACATCATTCACAAAATGAATGAATTTTACCAGCTGGGTGTTTGACTTAATTGATTTCTGCGCGGCCAGTTCGGGCAGAAAAGCACTGTATACCTGTTTCAGCTCCTCTTCCGCATCCAAACTAAACTTTTCATTAAAGACCACTTTATCAAATACCTGATCATAATAAGCGTCATATTTTTTTAGGATAAATTTTTTGGTTTCAGGCTGCAGTTTATAGTTTTCAAGTTTTTTCTCTATAACTTCCTTCTCAGATTTCCTGTCATATCCCAGAAAAGCCATCATGGCGTCTTTGTTGTTATTGATATCCGTTTTCAAACTGCTCAACGATACTTTAAACAAATTTTCATCCCAGCTGTCCACTGAAAGTCCATTGAGCTTTTCCAGATCTTTTGCAATTGGACTCAATTTAGTGTCTCCCATCATCTTAAACTGCAGTATTTCAGTCTGTGTTTTATACTGCTTCCAGGCTTCTTTCTGTTTCACCGCTGATTCGTCTTTGACTTTAAAAAGCCCGGAAATGGGAGCCAGCTCCTGTATGGTCCTAGGGCTGAATTTCAGCTGCCCTCCCAGATTGTTTTCAATTCCTTTTTCCATTCCTAACATCAGAGGAATTTCCACCGCCTTGGTGATGGCATTGGTGTATCTTTTTTCATTAAGATCCAGTGTGATATCATTTGCCAGATAAGCTGTTTCGAAATAAGGTTTTAGTTTTGCGGAATAGTAATTTCCCGTATTGAGTTTTTCCAAAATCCAGTCACCTGAATATGTGATCTCCTGAGCAAATCTGATCACATCTTTAATCAGGGTATGCATTTCCCTATACTCCACCTTTTCCGCGTTTTTATTTTTCTTTCTTATGGCTAAAAACTGGCTCTGGAGTCTTTCCGCCCCGCTGATAATATCTATTACCTCATACTTTAAAAAATCATGATAACTTCCCAGTTTATCTGCATCCGAGACAAAACCCGTCACCAGATTAACGCCATTTTTTACCTGATAATATTTCAGGTTCTGCTGATGAAGAAACCCAAAGTACAGATAGCAGAAATCTTTCTGGCTGCCATAGGCCGATGCAAAATCCGTCGTAATAAATTTTACTTCACCGTTCTCCACAACCGTGAGGCTGTAGGCAATCATACAAGCCACATTCAATCCTTCGGCAATATCTTTTTTCATACCAGACTCCCCGCGCCACCTGTTGATATTTCTGCTGGCGGACACTATTTCGAAATAATCGACAGGACTTTTGATTTTAGAAACCTCTTGCAGAATATCCAGTCCCTCAAATGCAAAATCAAGATCGGGATGCTTCTGCAGCTGCGCAACTATTCGCGGTACCTCCCTTAAATTCTTTGCGTTTGATACCAGGTTCTTTAGATCCTGTTCAATATACTGCTTTAAATCATCAGTGAATTTTAAAATTTCGTCTGCATCAAAATTTTTAAGGTAATCAAATGTGGTAGGAAGCAATACTTCCAATTCATATAGATACGGATATTTTTCTTTATTCTGAAGATACTCCTGAATATTTTGAATGGCATTTAAGGTGAGCTCCTGCTTAATTCTGTTGGCTAAAAACCGGCTGAGTCCATCAATACCCTTCACCAATATATCGCCACCTGCAAATGGGAATCCTTTCTGAACAGACAGCTGGCTGTTATTTACTGCCAGATTATCGGAATTACTCTCTTTAATATTTTTATATTTTGTTCTAAACTTTTCAATTACTTCCACTAGAAAAGCATTGTTGTTGGCAGCAAAATAATCCTTCAGATTTTCAAGTTCTTTATCATTAAAAGTATAAAGATTACCGAAATAGGTCGCTTTCTTTGAAGTAAAACTGCTTTTAAGGCTTATCAGGGCTTGGACTCCTGCTACAGTTAAATCGTTTTTTTTGACCTGCAGGTCATAATCATCCTTGCTTTTAAGGTAGTCTGACCTTTCGGTCTCAAATTGAGAATATGTGGCCTTTGCAGCCACCCCATCTGTGTAGGTCTTGAATACAGCAATGACCTTTGCACGGTCCTTGGCTATCTCCTCTAACATATTTTCTGTGCTTACGTTGGAGTAATCTTTAAACAGAAGGTCGATTAAGCCTGCTGCATCACCCGAAACAGGTGCAGATTTCTGACCTGATGCGTATGTGCTAAACATAAGCAGGCAAAGTAAAATTTTTTTCATAAACATTGGTTTGAGTTTATTTGACTTTTTTAACAAGATCTATTTTACCACTAATAATTATTTTAGCTGTCAAAGTGAAAAATCGAAATTTATATTTATTGGGAATTTTCGTTAAATATAATATCAATATATAAATAAAAAACAGGTATAAACACCTGTTTTATTTTATCTAAATATAAGTACAACAATATTTTAACAATCAATATTCAATAAAGACTGTCAACTAAAATTAGACCTATTATATCTCATCTCAAAAATGGTTATCAATAATTTCAATATTCAGTAATATCTCTAGTAATTTTTATCGGGTAAATAAAAATATATGAACCTGAAAGCTATTTGAAAACTTTTGTTCCATAAAAAGTTTACGGATGAGATGGTAATGCGAATACAAGTTAATTCATTGATTTACAAATCGTTTAAATTATGTCCACAGTGCAGACACAATTTAAAAGTCAAATAAAAAGACGCGCAATAAAAACAAATTGTGATATTTTTATTCCATTGATTTTATTAATATATAAATGCATTATTACATTTGGTCTTTTTGGACGGCCAACTCACAAAAATAACAAGCTATTAAACAGCAAGTTAAAATCCTGACTAAAGTCATCGATTGGATTCTAAATTTTTTCATTTATAAAACTATCAAAAAAATTTCTTGAATTGAAAAAACATTATATCTTTGCACCCGCAATGAGAAAATAATTGTGTCTTACTGGAGGAATGGCAGAGCGGTCGAATGCGGCAGTCTTGAAAACTGTTGACTGTAACAGGTCCGGGGGTTCGAATCCCTCTTCCTCCGCTGAAAGCTAAAAAAGAGACTTGTCGAAGTTTACAAAAAGGCTAAAATTCACAGAAAACCCTGCAAATCATTAGATCTGCAGGGTTTTATCTTTTATACTCTTTTCATATTAATAATATGCAGTTTTGTGGCACTTTCGTGGCGCATTTGAAAGCAATGTAGCTGTGCCACAAATATTACACTTTTCCAAATTTTGTGGCAGAATCGTGGCACAGATAAAAAATCGCGATTTAAAACCGAGTAAAGCCAACAATACTGAACTGTGGTTCGAATCGGAATGAGACCGGAAATATTCAACTCAAAATTTGGTTTATCTTTAAAATAACTTTTAGACAATCTTCAAATGACCTGGTAACTTAATATTACAAAAACTCACGCCAAAATAATTATATTCACGCCAAATTCGCGCCAAAACAGCTATATTCCCGCCATACTGAAGCCATTAAAGTGGTATATCTTATTTTTTGCGTCAACATCATATCCAAATACTTAAAGCTTATAAAGAACCTAGTGACAGGATCAGCGAACTGACACAAAACATTAAGAATAATGTTAATTTCAATAATAGTTTTTAATAACGCACACTGCGGATGCAATCAGAATATCCTACAGAACAAAGGTGCAGATTACGCAAAACAAATTGTGCCGACAGTGTCGACACAATTGAAAGAACGATATGGTAATAATTTCGAATTAAGAAATTTACGACGTATGATGGAGTTTGCGGAGCAATTTACCAATTTGAAAATTGTCGTGCCATTGTCACGACAATTGTCTTGGTCGCATTTTGTGGAATTATTACCATTAAAAACTATCGAATCAAAACTATTTTATGCACAAAACGCATCAAATAATTTGTACGGAGTCAGAGAACTAAGGCGACAACTCGCTTTGAAAGCTTATGAAAGAGCTAACATCGCAGATACAAAAATAATCGAATCCACTAAAATTCCATTCAATACATTCAAAGATCCATATATTTTAGATTTTTCTATTACAAAGAAATTCAATATAGATTCTTTAATTCTATATACTGCTATTCTTGTCGCAAATATGCACAATATTTGCGACAAAAAAAGATCAAACAAAGAACATAAATCACTAAAAATAAAACACTTGAGCCTGTATTAAAATCCAAAGGGGGTTCTGTGTTTTTTACCGGGTTTTTACAACGAAAATTGTAAAATCTATTATCAAAATTTTATGAGATTTTGACATTATATTTTAGTAGAACTGCTATCTATTTTAATTTCATTAGCCAGATAATTGGTCAGAGTAAATACAGTTAACTGATTACCGTGCAATTTCTATTGTATCATGTTGTGCTCAATCTATTAAATGCTGCCATTCTCACGAAGAGTTTCCTCAATCTTTACACTGTCATATAAAAATATATCTCCCAATTTGGTATATGGAAGCACTCCCGTCTGGCGGTATTTTATAATAGTATTATTAGACAGCCCAAATATCTTTTTTAAATCCTCATTCCTGTAATAAGCAGGTCTCAAGGTTTTCCCTTTACTTATTTTTGAATCGATTAACTCTAGTTTTAACATTAAAGGATCTATAATATTTTTAATCTCCATTATAAAAGCCTGTCTCTTTTCTTTCTTTGTCATAATTGAATTTTTTGTTAATGTTATAATTTTTTTCATCCCCAGCTTACCAGTTCTCAAGTTTTCTTTTTCTCTCCATCAATATCCCAATCAAGTCATCTAAAAATTTTATCTGTTTCTCTTTATAAGTATAACCTTTGCACTCAGAAAACTGTCTGCTTATTCTAGATATTTTTTTCTGAATTCCTTCATTATCTCTATATGAAAAATTTTCACTTAAAAATTCCTGAAATCTGATCCTATTTTTTTTCGCATCACTTGAATCAAAAAATAAAATACCCTCATCCATCAAGACATAGAAAAGGATTGCAAGCTCACTTTTACTGTAAGTGCTTCTGCACTTTTCAGCTAACAGTAAATCATTACGATACTCGTTTATGAGTACTAAGCTTTCTATTTTATTTAATCTCTGGTCGAGTTTAAAAAAATTATCGAAAATTTTATAGGTCTTAGCTTTTTTCATTTAAATAATTTATTCTTCCTAAATTGCTTTATACTCCAAATGTTTGGGTTCCGGAATCAAAAATAATGGTCGTAAGTTATTAGCCTCATAAAACCGGTTTGATTTTAAACAATGCTAAAATACTTTTAGGCATCGATATTATATGTGTCTTTTGTCACACTTACCATATTAATTATTAAACACTTACAAAAACTCAAATAATTAAAAGTAATTCTTGCTCTATTCTTTTAAGTACATATTAGCGGAATTATTTTTTTCCAATTATAGAGTCTCAATTAACCTTGTTCACTATATCTGGCTGTTCATTCAGAATGAACAGCCAGATATAGTGAACACATTACATTAAATAAGAAAATAACTAAAGAAGTTGAACCGAAAAAGATCTTTTTTGGGTAGCTGTATTTGTTCACGAATACGAAGTGAAAATATTCACATGAACATAATTAGATAGATAACTGCAATTTTTTGTAAACTATATACCTTATAAATGCAAAAATTTGTAGATAGCACTTCATTAAGTTGTATTAACTTTAAAAATTTGTAGCTCAGCCATATTCTAAATAAAAAAATCAATTATGCAACACATCTTCTATACACTATAAAGATACCTGGATTGTATTTTATATCTTAAAGCGTATAATTTTGCTGTAACTGTTTGTTTTATATCTAAAAGCATATAATTATATCGTTCATAATTGGGTTACCAAAGAACATATAAGAATGAATTCCATTCAATTTTATTTTTTATAAAAAGCGAAAACATTAAGACGTGACTCAAGTCTTAAACAAATATAACTTTAATTTTATAAGATTAAACTGACCATGGTTAGATATCCAATGCAAATCTGGTTTTAAAAATGTTTGGACAAATCTTAGGACCTAAATCAGCCAATAATTAAACATTAGCAATCTTAAATTATAAAGTTGTTTTTTACAATCAAATCTTTTATGACCTAAGATCAGTAATTTTTTGAAAGTCAAATTTAAAAAGACCTTTAAAAATTGAATTGACAAAAAGTTGATTATTTTTGCTTTATACTTGCTAAAATTATTTCATGGAGCTTATTAAAGATATTTTAGAACATTTAAATATTACTGACGAATGTACAACAATTGAAGCCAAAAGAGGGAGCGAAATTGACACATCTATAATGGAAACTATTTGTGCTTTCTCCAACGAGCCGGGCTTAGGAGGAGGATTAATAGTTTTAGGAGTGGTTAAAGACGAAAGCACCTTATTTCAAAATTATATAGTTGAAGGAATTACAAATCCAGACAAATTACAATTAGATATAGCTTCTCAAACAGCGACATTATTTAATCAGCCTGTTAGACCAGAAATTGAAATAGAGAAAATGCCCAATGGAAAGTTAGTCCTAAAAATGTTTGTAAAAGAATTACCTGATGGACAAAAACCTCTTTATTTCAAAAAAAAGGGCTTGCCTCAAGGCGCTTACAGAAGAATTGGTTCAAGTGACCAGCGATGCACCGAAGATGATCTATTTATATTCTATAATAAAGAAGATAGTTTAGATAGTATTATTGTAAAAGATACTAGTCTTGATGATGTCAGTGAAGAAGCCATTTCTTTATACAAAAGTTTAAGGTCAAAAGTAAATGAATATGCTGAGGAGTTAAACTATTCTGATTTTGATTTATTAAGATCTTTAGGATGTGTAAAAAAAGATAAGGACGAATGGAAACTAACCTATACAGGACTACTTGTTTTTGGAAAACGTCCTGCCCTAAGAAGATTACTACCGATGGTACGTATAGATTACATTAGAGTACCAGGTAATGAATGGGTTGAAGATCCTGAAAACAGGTTTACAACAATAGATATGAGAGGTCCGCTTATTGAACTGGTTCAAAGAGTATTTAGTGCAATTGCTGATGATCTCCCTAAAGGATTTCTTTTAGGGGATGGAGAGTTGCAGGCTTCTGCTATTGGTCTGCCTTCTAAAGTTCTGCGTGAAGCACTTGTGAATGCTTTTATACATAGAACTTATAGAGAAAATCAGCCGATACAAATTATTCGCTACGGCAATAGACTAGAAATTAAAAATCCAGGGTTTTCATTAAAGCCGGAAGAGCAGCTAGGTGAACCAGGTTCTAAAAACAGAAATCCGTTTATTGCATCCATTTTTCACGAAACCAATCTTGCAGAAACAAAAGGGAGTGGTATAAGGACAATGAGAATTTTAATGGAAAAATCCTCCCTAGCACCGCCGACATTTGAAAGTGACCACACCGCAAATTTATTTACCACTCGTCTTTTACTACATCATTTTCTTAATGAAAGTGACCTTCAATGGCTAAATACCTTTGCTGAGTATGAGTTAAATACTGAACAGAAAAAAGGATTGATTTTCATTAGAGAAGCTGGTGCCATTGATAATTCAACATATCGACAATTAAATGCATGTGATGTATTAAAAGCAAGTAATGAATTAAGAAGTCTCCGAGATAAAGGTCTTATTGAACAAAAAGGAAAAGGAAGATCTACATATTATACTACTGGTGGAGTTCTTAACACAGAAGATGATGTTGCTAACACAGAACCTAATGATCTTAACACAGAAGCTGATGATCTTACAACAGAACCCTATGATCTAACACAGGAGCTACCTTCTGATATAAGAGAACAAATATCCAACCTAGGAGTTAGAGAAAATGATCAAAATAAAATAAAAGATATAATTTATAAAATATGCAGTTTTAAAAGCTACTCCACAAAACAGATAGCTTTAATACTTAATAGAAATGAAAATTACATTTATAGAAACTATATCCTCCCGATGAAAGATGAAGGCAGATTGCAGCATACAATAATAGATATGCCAAATCATCCCGACCAGGCTTACAAAGCTGTTTAATATAAATGTACTTCTTTCATTAATGTAAAATATAAATATTTTACATATTTAAATTAAGTTCAAACATTTCCAACTGACTTTTAATTGACATATAAAATTTTTAAAATGTTGCTTATAACATAAAAAAGTCTATTTTTGCCCTATAACAAAAACAGAATTATAACCTTTTAAAATACAATACATTACAACGTAAATTAGCGTATTTTAAAGTTCGTGGCAGAATCGTGGCGCAGCAGGTAAAAAAATATTAGAAATGCAGTATAAGAGCTGGCTGCAGAATTTAGGTTCTGATCCCTCTTTCTCCGCCAGTAAGAAGTTTCAAAGAAACTTAAAAAATAAAAGCCTTTAAACATATCGTTTAAAGGCTTTTTTATTTAAAATTTGATTCTAAAAAATCAATTAACAAAAATTATTTCCCAGAAATCAACTCCATTATTTTATCATAGATTGCAGTATTCTGATAAACTCCCTTAAATTTATCTGAACCTGGACCGTAAGCAAAAACTGGAACTGGAATAGCTGTATGATCATTTGTGCTGAAACTTCCGTGGACATATCCTTTTTCGATACTTCCGTCAATTAATGATAATCCGCCGGTTTCGTGATCTGCCGTTACGATTAATAAAGTTTCTGGATTTTTATCTACAAATTCCATTGCTTGACCTACAAGTTTATCAAAATCAAGCATTTCGCGAACTACATATTCTACATTATTTTGGTGTCCGCCGTAATCAATTTGTGCTCCTTCGGCCATTATGAAAAACGGATTTTTACTTTTTGAAAACGTGTTTGTCGCTTTCGCTAAAGATTTCGTTAAAAAATCTCCTCTTCCATTTTTTATAGAAACTACAGCTGCATCTTCTAAAACCACAAATCTGCTATTTTTGATGGTATCTAAACTTGCAAATTTATCTGAGAAAGTATATCCTTTTTCAATTAAAACTTTAGACAAATCTTTACCGTCTTTTCTAGAAATAAATTCCTTCTGACCTCCTCCAATCAAAATATCTGACGGATTTGAAAGGAAATCATTTGCAATTGGTTCGCTAAAACTTCTTTCTGGCTGATGCGCATAAAAAGCTGCTGGCGTTGCATCTGTAATATTTCCTGCCGAAATAATTGCCGTTTTATAGTTTTTCTTAATCAATTGTTGTGTGATTAATTCGACTGGTTTTCCTTGTTCGTCAACACTTATAAAACGATTGTTTGTTTTATGTCCCGTAGCCATTGCCGTCGCTCCCGCAGCCGAATCTGTAATGTAACTATCCGAAGCTTTTGTGATCGAAAATCCTTGAGTAGGAATATTAAATAAACTCAATTGTCCTTTGTTTGCTGTATATCCAGAATAAATCTGCGCTAATCCCATTCCGTCTCCAATTAAGAGAATTACGTTTTTTGGACGTTTAGTTTTGAATGCATTTTTAGGAACGTAAGCTTGATGAAATTCTGTATTCTGATAAAATGTCGTCTTAATATTATTGATAAATTGAGTCAATTCAGTTACTTTATCTGTTCCGATAAAATCGACTTTCAAGTTCATCAAAGTCATATAAGTATTCACATTATCTTGTGTCGCCCAGAATCTTACTTTTTTATTTTGATCGTGAACTTTCTTTATAATTGCTTGAATTTTTTCAGCATCAGGTTGTGTTAGAACGCCTTTTCCGTTCCAAACTGTGATTTCATGCAAATCTTCGCTAATCATTTCAACTTTTGCCAATTGATCTGCGGTATAATTTTCATTCAATCTTCCATCAAAATAAATAAAATCAGGATATGTAGCCCACAGCGATGGCAAAGGTCTGTTTCCAGAAATTACCACTTTTATGTTTTTATTCGAAATAATATCTGGATACGTTTTTAATTGTTGTGTGATTGCTTTTAAAGTAGAATCGGCATCAGACTTTATATCAATCATTAAAATCAAAGGTTTATTGCTTGGATACGCTTTTCCTTCCAAAGTTTTTAATTTAGAAGAAAGCGGTTCCAAATACATACTTTTCAATGTATTATGAGAACTGATTTCTTTAGAAGTATGCGCCACAAACAATTCGTTATTCACTAAAAAAACATCGGCTTCGATAACGCCGGTTTCGTTTGAATAAGCGCCATAAAAAGGCAATTTACTTTCGTAATCGTTGTGCGAATGAATGTTAGAAGAACTATATTCCTGCGCTTGCGCGAAAAGGAAAAACTGAAGGCAAAAAAGGGTGATTATTTTTTTCATCGAAAATAAATTAAATAACAAAAAGTTGTAGGTAACTTCTTGATATGTTTTGAAACAAAAAAAGGTTTTAATATTTTTTTACGACTGCAGTCTCCTGACAAAGACTGCAGCGTAAAAAACTAAAAAAACACAATGAAATTATATATTACCAGCCTTGATTTTGTGTCAAAGCTCCTTTGCTCACTGCAATTTCGTCTGGTGGTATTGGCCAAACATGGTGTATTGCAGGATTAAAATTACGAGCAGGATAAATTACGCTTCCATCATAATGGTGTAATGGTTTTGCATAAGTGTCTTTTGCATCTCCCCAACGCACTAAATCGAAATGACGATCTGTCCATTCTCCTGCTAATTCGCATCTTCTTTCTCTTTTTAGATCAGTTAATGTTGCTCCAGAAAGATCAGTAAGACCTGCACGACGACGAATCATATTGATTTCTGTATCTGCATTTTGACCTTTCATTAATTTTGCTTCCGCTAACATCAAAATCACATCTGCATAACGTAAAAGTGGAACGTTTAAAGCTGTTGAAGGTTTATCTCCATTTGCATTTACATAACGAATATCAACTCCGCCAGATGTAGTTTTTGGATAACTGAATGGCTCCATATATTTTTTAAACTGATAACCAGTTCTGTTACTTGAACTTACAATATGTTTTCCTTCATTAAAAGTTACTGTTTCTCCAAAATAAACAAACTTGTCTCCTTTTTGTAAAATTGTAGCGCTTCTTCTCTTATCGTTTGCAGCATAAGTGTCAAACAATTCTTTTGTCGGATAGAAATTTCCCCATCCGTTGTAAACTCCCCAACCTTTATCTTCTAAACAAACTCCAGGAAAAATAGATCCTAAAGAAGTATTTTGCGCACTTGAAGTTACCGACCAAATGTATTCTGAAGACCAGTTATTGCTGATTTTAAATACATCTTCAAAATTGTCAAGTAGTTTGTGTTTACCACTTGCTACAATCATATTGGCATATTTTATAGCATTATCCCAATCTTTTGCATACAAATACGTACGAACCAAATAAGCCCAAGCAGCTGTTTTGTGCGCGCGTCCGTAATTGTCTGGTGTAAGCTGATCAAAGTATGGTAACAAATCCGCAGCTTTAATTAAATCGGCAGCGATATAAGCATAATTTTCGGCAACATTTTTAGCACGAGGAACATATACATTTGTTGGGTTTTCTCTGTCTTGAATTGGAATTCCAGCACGATCATCTCCATAATGATAAGCCAATTCTAAATGCATTACAGCATGATTAAAATAAGCTTCGCCCAACATTCCGTTTTTTGTGCTTTCTTCTAAAGGCATATTTGGAATATTGCGAATAACATCATTACAACGTTTCATGATTTCGTAGTGAATTCTCCAAATATCTTTTGTATCAGATTCAGCTCCGTCTACAATAAAATTCTTAATACGTTCTGCATTTTGTCTCGGTTTTGTTCCGATATCATCGCTGGCATTATTTAGCCAGAAAAAACCACGACCATACATATTATCATCAGAATACAAAGCGTAAATAGCATTTACTCCCGCTTTTGCATCTGCAGGTGTTTTCCAGAAATTTCCGCTTGACGGAGCTCCTTGTGGAATCACATCAAGTTCACTTTCGCAAGACGAAACGCCAGCCAAAAGAACCAAACTCATTAATAAAAGACTTATTTTTTTCATTTCAATTGTTTTTTATTTTTTAAAAAGTTGCGTTAACACCTGTCATGTAAATACGAGAAAGCGGATAACGTCCTAAATCCATACCGAAGTTTTTAAGACCAACTTCAGGATCCATTCCAGAATAATTTGTAATTGTAAATAGATTTTGTCCAGAAATAAAGAATCTCAATTTCGCTTTACCGTTCAACCAGCTTTCTTTTACCGTATAACCAATCGAAACGTTTTTCAATCTTAAGAAAGAAGCATCTTCAATATACAAATCAGAAATACGCCCGAAATTGTTGTTATTGTCTGTTGACGAAAGAACAGGAACATTTGTATCTGTATTTGTTGGCGACCAAGCATCTTTAGATTCAGCAAGTAAATTATAACCTGGAAAAGAAGCATTTAAACCTGTATGTTTTACCGCGTTGAAAACACTATTTCCTGCTGATCCGTTGAAAAAGATATTCATATCGAATCCTTTATATTTGAAATTAGCATTCAAACTATATGTTGTTTTCGGGAATGGACTTCCTAATACAACTCTATCGCTATTATTGATTACTCCGTCTCCGTTTTCATCTTTAAATTTAATATCTCCAGCAACTGCATTTGGCTGATATGCAACACCATTTGAGTTTACATATGCTTTTGCTTCAGCATTACTTTGAAATAATCCGTCTGTTGCATATCCGTAGAAAGCACCAACTGGACTTCCAACTTGATAAATATTTGCTAAAGGTAAACTACGAACTCTGCTTAAGCCTAGAGGCTCAAGTGAACTTAAATCGTCTTTAATAGAAACAATTTTATTGCTTAAGAATCCAGCGTTTGCTGTAACATCAAATTTAAAATCACCGCGTGTTTTTTGATACGTTAAACTCACCTCAATACCTTTATTTTCAACATCTCCAGAGTTTACAATTCTTCCTTGTGGAGTTCCAGAAACACCTGGCAATTGGTCACGAACCAACATGTCTTTGTTCTTTTTTACATAAGCATCAACAGATCCGATTAAACTGTTATTCAACATTGTAAAATCTAAACCAACGTTTGTTTGCTCTGAACTTTCCCATTTTAAATTTGGGTTTGATAATTCACTCTCTGCATATCCGTAATTGATTGTTGGAGTTGCACCAATTAAAGCTTGAGTTTGAACTAAAGGCACACTAAATTGATATGGGCCAAGGTTTCCTAAGTTTCCAATTTGTCCCCAGCTTGCGCGAAGTTTTAAATTGCTGATAATTGGTTCAATACCTTTCATAAAACTTTCTTCAGAAATTAACCAACCTGCAGAAACAGAAGGATATATTTTATAACGATTGTCTTGCAAAAGTTTTGAAGTTCCGTCGCGACGAACAATTCCAGAAAGCAAATACTTTTGGTTGAAGTCGTAATTAATTCTTCCCACATAAGAAGAAATAATCTCATCTGATCTTCCTGCGCCAGTTTGCTGAATTAATTTTGCATTTAATAAATAACGTTGTGATGGATCTTCGTTATCAAAACCAGTTCCTTCAACCGTATAAAAATCTCTTTTAGTTTCTTGGAAAGTATATCCAGCTAAAGCTTTCAAATTGTGTTTTCCAAATGATTTTTCGTAAGAAATAGTCTGCTCGCTCAATAAATCGGTAACTGTCATATTTTTCAGTGTCAATCTATTAAAATCGAATATTTTTCCAGGTTCTGTAACTTTTACAGTAAAATCTGTTGCGTTATCTTGAATTCTAGTGTAACCCCAGTTAGATTTTACTTTTAACCCTGGAACAATTTCCCATTCTGCATACGGATTGATCAAAATGGTAGAAATTGGATTTTTATTATCTAATCTTTTCAGATAAGCCACCGGATTAATTACGTCTCCGTAAGAACCAATATATTTTTCAGGAACTCCACCAAATTGTCCAGAACCATCTTCTCTATAAATAGTTGCATTTGGCGGATATAAAATTGCAGCTTGAATTGCTCCTGTGTAAGAACTTGCCGTATTAGCTGTTTGCCCATTTGTTAAAGAGTATGATAAATTTTCTCCAATTGTAAAATTATCAGCCAGTTTAAAAGATGAATTTGCTCTAGCAGTGTAACGTTCTCCGTAAGTATTCAATAAAATACCTTCGTTTTTTCTGTAACTTCCCGAAAGAAAGAAATTTGATTTTTCTGTTTTTCCGTTAACCGAAAGAGATAAATCTTGAATTTCTCCTGTACGGAAAATTTCGTCCATCCAGTTTGTTTTTGTTGTTCTTGCTGTCGGTTCAAAAGCCGTATCAAATGCAGGAATTCTTGGTAAACCTGCATTATCTCTTGCAAGATTCATCGCATCGGCATATTCAGCAGCGTTTAGAACTTCTAGTTTTTTTGCTACATTTTGAAAACCGCCTTGATAATTTACATTTACATTAATTTTATCAGAAACTCCTTTTTTAGACGTAATTAAAATTACACCTCCAGAAGCTCTCGCACCATAAATTGCTGCAGAAGCCGCGTCTTTCAAAACACTGATCGAAGCAATATCATTTGGGTTTAAAGTATTTAAAGATCCGCTGTAGATAATTCCGTCTAAAACAATTAAAGGTGTTTCGGCATTTAAAGATCCGATACCACGAATATTGATTGTTGGCGAAGCAGTTGGATCACCACCATCGTTAATAACCGTAACTCCGGCAACAGTTCCTTGTAATAATTCGGCAGCATTGTTGTACGTTCTACTTGAAGTTTCTTTCATCGAAACCGAACCTACAGCTCCTAAAACTTCATTTTTTTTCACACTTCCGTAACCCATCACCACAACTTCTTGAAGCTGTTTTACATCGGCTGCTAATTTTACAGTAATGTTTTGTGAACTAGTTACTTTTGCTTCTTGATTTACATATCCAACATAAGAAAAAACAAGCGTCGCTTCTGAAGCAGTGATTTCCATTTTGAATGTTCCGTCAAAATCTGTTGCAGCTGTTGCGTTAGAACCTTTGTCTTTAATTCCAACACCTGGCAACGGCATATTATCGTCTCCGCCATAAACAGTTCCAGAAATAATAAGTTTATTTTGGTCTGCTACTTTTTGATTTTTCTTGATTACGATATTATTGCTCACAATTTCATATCGAAGTGCAGCGCCACAGATTTTATCTAACGCTTGTTCTAGCGTTACATTAGTTAATTTTAAACTTAATTTCTGATTGGTATTGACTTGGCTGCTTTCGTACATAAAATGCACATCAAGCTGATTTTCAATTTTTTGAAATATATTTTTTATACTTTCATTTTCAACTTTCAAAGTTACTCTTTGATTAATGTCAACATTCTTGGCGTTTGTTGTCAGCGTCGCAAAAAACAAAGCCATAAACAGGAATAATTTCATTCCTATTGTCCTTATGCTCTGGCACTTTACGGCAGACCGCATTTGTTTTTCATTCATAATTTTTAGATTTAGTTTAATTGTTTTGTTTATTGGGTTTCTACGTAGTTTATTTTTGAATTATTCTATTTTATAAATTCCTGAATCCATTTTATAATTGGCATTGATGATATTACACACCAAACCAATTACCTCATCTGCAGGAAGTTCTTTAAAATATCCGCTTATTTTTAAAGCATTTAAATTTTTATTTTTGATTTCAATGGCAACATTATAATTCCGATTTATTGTAGCAACGACTTCAGTAAGAGGCGTTTCTTCAAAAACCATAATGTTTTTTCGCCACAACGAAATCGTATTTACCGGAATATCCTTAAAAGCCTGAAGTTTATTATCTTGAGATTTGAAAACCACTTTTTGTCCCGGCGTTACATATACATTTTCATCAGTAACAGTCGATTTCACATTTACTCTTCCCGTCATCACCGAAACTTCTTGCGTTCTTTGGTCAGGATAAGCTTGAACATTGAAACTGGTTCCGAGCACTTTCGTATCCATTTTATTGGTATGAATAATAAAAGGATGCTTTTTGTCTTTGGCTACATCAAAAAAAGCTTCTCCGCTTAAATACACTTCTCTATTATTTCCTTTAAATTCTTTTGGATACTTAAGAACACTTCCTGCATTTAGCCAAATTTGTGTTCCGTCGCTTAATTTTATTTGAGCATGTTCGCCTAATTTTACTGCTAGTTGTGTGTTTTCAACAGAATTGGATGTTTGATAAAAAAACACCGATAATCCGATTAAGAAAATTAGAGATGCAGCAACAGCCCAATTTTTATATTGAAAGGAAATAACTTTACCTGTATTCTTGATTTGTCTTAATTCTTTTTTCAACTGAGAACGATCAGACTGAATCACTTCCATATTATCAAAAAAATCATCTGTACGGTCGTACCATTTGTTCCACATTTCTTGTCCTTTCGGAGAATACTTTCCGTCTAAGAAGTTTTTTATTTCGTTGTTTTCGTTATTTGAATTTTGAGGCATTATAATTTCTTTATGTCTTTAATAGTATGTCTTGGAAATTGAATTTTGAGGTAGGCGCAGCAGGTTACGCTTCTGTTAAGAAAAAAACCGAGTTCTTAATCTGAATTTTACTTTTAGTTGAATTCGCCTAAATAGGTACGCATAAATTTTAGCGCATACGTAATATGGTATTTGACCGTTTCGATAGAAACATTCAGTTCTTCGGCGATTTCTTTATTTGTGTAATGTTTTACACGACTTAGAATAAAAACCTCTTTTGATTTTTTAGGAAGCAACATTGCAGCTTCATCAACAGCTTTTTGCAATTCATCATAATAAATAGCATCTTCTGTTGCGTTGTGGCTTGAGTAAGCCACCACATTTTTGTCTAAAACTTCCTGAATATATTGATCAGTAACTTCGTGCGATTTTATATAATCTAAAGTCATGTAACGAACTGAAGTATAGATATAAGCCGCAAAACTTTTCTGGATTACAATCGTCTTGCGTCGTTCCCAAATAGAGGTAAAAACTTCCTGTACAATTTCTTCTGAGATTGCGATTGATTTCATTCTCAAATAAACAAATCGAACAAGCACATCGCGGTATCTAAAATAAAGTTCATCAAAAGCTTTATCCTTGCCTGATTTTAGTAATTCGACAAGTTCTTCGTCTGTAAACTTTTTATACATGATACATTATTTTGGAATGAATAATCAAAAGAAAAGCGTCCGTAGAAACACTTTTTCTGATTGAGTTGTGATAATGTTCGTGTTTTTGAAAAAATGACATATACAAAGTATTGAGTTCTTCTTATATGTCTTCAAAATTAAAACTTGGGGTAGGTCGATTAGGTTACGTTTACATTAATAAAACCACTTTGAAACGAAACATATTATTAACATTTGAAGTCAAACGTTAGCTGTAAAAAAAGCCTACTTGAACTTTTATATGATAAACAAAAAATTTGACATCATATAACAATCTTTCTCTTATAAAAAGCAGAAAATTTAGCTTTATTAAGGAATAAATTGACTTAACAAAAAATTAATGAAAGTGCTCCAAAACCAAAATCTTTTTTGAATTTTTCTTAGTGAAAGACTTTTTTTCTACACTGATTTTATATTATCCTAAAATGTGAAAAGGTTTAGGGTTTAAGGTTTGAAAAAAAATCACTATTTTTAAACTAACCTTCACTTTTTTATTATGACCGATAAATCACAACTTTTAAGTTCTATTTTCAGGCATCTCGACGGATTGGTGGTTGCTCCAGTTGCAATCGCGCTTAAAAACAAATCTGTTTTAGAATTTATTTTAAATAAAAAAGAAATAAAATTATCAGAACTAACCACTATTTTTAAAGCAAATGAAGGCTATTTGAATGTAGGTATGAGAGTTTTGGCTTCTCAAGGATTTTTAAATTACGAGGTAAATAACAAAACACAGGAAATTACAATTTCAATTAATGAAAAAACAGAAACCGCTTTTTCAATGTTTCATTTGTATGAAGATGTTGTAGGGCTTCTTCAGCTTTCAATTCATTTTCATCCGCGTTTATTTGAAGATACTCCTTTTGAAAAACTCAATCTTATTTTTGAAAAATATAAAAAAAGATATGGAATTGAACCTTCAGATAATCTTTTGAAAAACAGCATTCAAGATCAAATTTTAAAACATATTGAAGGTTATTTAATCGGACCAACAATTGTACGTTTGGCAATGAACGGAATGTTTCATAAGTATTTTATGGAAACTTCTTTCAGACCCGAAGAGTTTCATAAATCGCCAGAAAATTTCAAAAAAATATTAGACTTTTTCGTGCATCTTGGCTGGTTTCTCGAAAAAAATGGGAATTATCAGTTTACAGAATCGGGGTTGTTTTTTGCCAAAAGAGCAAGTGCATATGGCGTTACGGTTTCTTATCTTCCCACATTTGCTAAAATTGAAGAATTAATTTTTGGAAATCCGGATGTTTTAAAGACAGCCGACGGCGAAAATGAAATTCATGTTGATCGCGAAATGAACGTTTGGGGAAGCGGCGGTGCTCACGATACTTATTTTAAAGTTGTGGATGAAATTCTTATCAAACTTTTTAATCTTCCTATTGAAGAACAGCCGAAAGGAATTCTAGACATGGGTTGTGGAAATGGCGCTTTTCTGCAACACATTTTTGAAGTAATCGAAAGACAAACTTTGCGCGGAAAAATGCTCGACGAATATCCGTTGTTTTTAGTTGGCGCAGATTATAATCAAACCGCACTAAAGGTAACCAGAGCCAACCTCATAAAAGCAGATATTTGGGCAAAAGTAATTTGGGGAGATATCGGAAGACCTGATATTCTAGCACACGATCTAAAAGAAAATTACAATATTGATTTAAAAGATTTGCTGAATGTCAGAACTTTTTTAGATCACAACAGAATTTGGCAAGAACCTCAACATATTGATGAAAACAGAATCAGTAAATCGACCGGTGCATTTGCTTACAAAGGAAAAAGAATTAGCAATAATCTAGTCGAACATAATCTTTTAGAACATTTACAAAAGTGGTCGCCATACGTTTATAAATTTGGTTTGCTTTTGATTGAATTGCACACTATAAATCCGAATCTTACAGCTCATAATTTAGGAAAAACTGCTGCAACGGCTTACGACGCTACTCACGGATTTTCTGATCAGTATATTATTGAAATCGATGTTTTTAATGCTATCGCCCCAGAATGTAAAACTCAGTGATATTGACCACTGTTTTCCAATTTAAAGTGACCACTTCGTTTCGGTTTAAAGTGACCATCTAATTTCGGTGCAAAGTGAGCACCTAAAAAACTACTTTTTTTCGTGTGTTAATTATTGTTTCAAATATAGATAAATAATTATTCCTTGATTATGCTTTTTTTCTTTCTCATTGATTCCCCATGCAGCTCAACCCTGTGGGCCTGATGTATTAATCTATCAAGGATTGCATCTGCTATGGTTTTCTCGCCGATTATGTCATACCATCCCTGAACGGGGATCTGCGAGGTTACAATAATAGAACCATTGTTGTGCCTGTCTTCGATGATCTCTAAAAGTGTGATTCTGTTCTGGCTGTCCAATGCCTGGAGTCCAAAGTCATCTAGTATGATAACATCCTGCCTTTGTATTTTCATCAGTTCTCTCAGGTATGTACCGTCTGCTTTGGCTATTTTCAGCTTTGCAAACAATTTTGCAGTATTAAAATAACTTACTTTATAGCCTTCAATACAGGCCTGATAACCAAGTGCTGTTCCTAAAAAACTTTTGCCGACACCTGTGCTTCCTGTGATTAGTATATTTTCATTCTTTTCTACAAAACTGCATTCTGCAAGCCGGAGTATAAGATTTCTGTCAATATTCCGGGACTGGTCAAAATTGATGCTTTCAATATTTGATTTGTAGTGGAAGCGTGCATTGGCAATACTGCGTTCAATACGCCTGTTGTGGCGTTCATCCCATTCGGCATCTATTATCATTGACATAAACTGGTCAATGGTATAATGATCGGTTTTTCCGCTCTCGATAGCTGTCATGAAGGCGTTATGCATTCCATGAAGCTTCATCTGTTTCATTTTTGCTACAGTAGATTCATTCATTGTAAATTGATTTTAGTTATAATAATTTTTTCCTCTGATATTGCCGTGGTCGGGAAGATCCTGATCTTCTTCCTTTTCGTGTTCCATGGGTATCTTATCCAGACTGTTTTCCAAGATGTTCTGTATGGTTTTAAAATTATAAATCTTAAAGTCCAGAGCACGTTTGCAGGCATTTATCAATCTTTCTGCACCTACTTTCTTCTCAAAAGACAATATGCCTAGGCAGCTTTTATAGGCCTGCTCGGGGTGGTTTCTGCTTTCTATTATCTGCATAATATATTCTCCTACTGCCGGATCAATGCTGTTGGCCCATTCAATAAACCTTAAGGCATTCCACTGCGCTACAAATTGATGTGTGCTTGCCATATGTTCTGGATTTGTGGTATAGATGTAGGGCTTTGGATTTCTCATGTGTGTGGCTATACGGTTGTATTTGAAGTATATTTCGACAGTAGAGCTGGTGTACAGCAGCTTCACTTTTTTCTTTAAATATTGATAGGGCACGCTGTAGTAGTTTTTGTCCTGGCTTAACTGGACGTGCCCGTTCTGCATTACTGTTGCCAGAGACTGGTATTTAATCTCAAAGCGTTCCAGAGGAAGAGGCTGCAGTTCATGCCTTTCATCTTCCATGAAGAGTTCAAAACGAGAGTATGGTCTTCCGGTAAGTTTCTTGTTATTATGCGCATCGAGCAGATTCCATATTTCCTGGTTCAGATCTTCTATGCTGAAGTATTTAGAGTCTTTCAGATTTGCATAAATTCTTCTGTAAAGTATCTTAACAGCGCCCTCGACTAAAGATTTGTCTCTGGGCCTGTATGCTCTTGCAGGCAGAATAGTAGTTTCATAATGTTCAGCTAAATCTGCAAGAGTTTCATTAATGGTAGGTTCAAAGCGGCTGGTTCTGACTACGGCAGATTTTAGGTTGTCGGGCACAATTGCGGCAGGCGTTCCTTGAAAAAAGCGCATTGCATTCTCTACCGAAGCTACAAAATCTTCCTTCTGCTGGCTCATTGAAGCTTCTGCGTAAGTATACTGGCTGGCACCGAGTATGGCAACAAAAAATTGCACTTCCTGAACCTCGGACGTGTTTTTGTCTATAATTGAGAGTGTCTTTCCAGCATAATCCACATACATTTTATCGCCAGCCTTGTGATTCATATGCATCACAGGGTTTACCTTGTTGCTCCAGTCTCTGAAGCGATTCCTGAACTGCGTTACTCTAAGACCATCGGGATGGGTTTCAATATACCTTTCCCACATAGTTTGTATGGTGATGCCCACCTTTTTTAATTCCCGTTCCATCTGAGGAAAATAAGCATACAGATCTTCGATTCTTGAGGAAACAACTTCTGTCGGACCCTGAGAAAACAGCTCGTCCAATTCAGTGTCAGTTTTCTTGTTGACAGTTTCCAGGCTTAATCCCAGCACTTCAAATAAAGAGATATATTTTTTTACAGTATTTCTGGAAAGAGATAAATATCGGCTTATAAACAGCTTGCTTTTGCCGTTGCAGTGCAACTTAATGACTTTTCTGATTTTGTTCATGTCTAGTTTGTTATTTGCCATAGTCTGTAGTTTTTATACAGATCCATGGTTTAACAGCATGAAAAGAAGTAGTGTTTGGTGGTCAATTTGAACCGAAACAAGGTGGTCAGTTTAAATTGAAAAGGAGTGGTCAGTTTGACCCGAAATCGGTGGTCACTTTATGCTGAAAAAGCGTGGTCAATTTGACCGCTTTTTCCACTTAAACATCTACACCACAAATACTTCAGAACTTTGGCCTCATTTCAATATCATTCAGGAATGGGTTGCGAAACACGGTATAAAACAGGCGACAACTTTATTGGAAGTAAAAAGCCTTTTTGAAACCTTAAAAGTAGAATTGGAAGCCACAGTTGTAAAATAAAAAGACTTTCGTCTAAAAATAAGATAAAAAAAACCTCCAAAATCATTTGACTTTGGAGGTCTTTTTTTATTCTATAATTCGTTACTTTTTAAAATTTTTAATTCCGATTTGCAACCAATTATAATATTCCTCAATATTTGGATTATAAGCAGATGGCTCGGTTAAACTTTCACTTTTATGATCTACAATTACATAAAAAGGCTGTGCGTTTGCTTTATAGGTTTTAATCTGTAAATCACTCCATTTATTTCCGATTGTTTTGATTCTTTTTCCTGTAGTTTCAGAAGTATATTGTTCGCTTTCAGGAAGTTCTTTTTTATCATCCACATAAAGTGAAATCAAAACCACATCATTATTTAAAACGCTTAAAACTTTTGAATCTGACCAAACTAATTCTTCCATTTTTCGGCAGTTTACGCAGGCATATCCCGTGAAATCTAGCAAAACTGGTTTTCCTTCTTTTTTCGCATATTCCATTCCTTTATCGTAATCATGAAAAGTGATAATGTTTTGTGGACCGTGTTCTGCTCCTTCAGGAAGAGATGAATTGGAACTTTGACTCGAAATTTTAGAACCGCCCAATCCATCTGGAGATTCGCTATAATGCATTGGAGGTGGAAATCCGCTGATTAATTTTAATGGCGCGCCCCAAAGTCCCGGAATCAAATAAATGGTAAAAGTTAAAACCAATAATCCGAAACCTAATCTTCCAACAGAAATATGGTTTAAAGGCGAATCGTGCGGCAGTGTAATTTTCCCAAATAAATAAAAAGCTAACATTCCGAAAACGGCAATCCAAATCGCTAAGAAAACTTCTCTTTCTAACCAATGCAATTGCAAAACCAAATCGGCATTAGATAAAAATTTGAAAGCCAATGCCAATTCTAAAAATCCTAAAACTACTTTCACCGTATTCAACCATCCGCCAGATTTTGGTAATGCATTCAACCAACCTGGAAAAGCTGCAAATAATGAAAATGGCAAAGCAATGGCAATCGAAAATCCTAACATTCCAACAATTGGTGCTATTCCGCCTTTTGATGCCGCTTCAACCAATAAAGTCCCAACAATTGGTCCTGTACAAGAAAACGAAACAATGGCTAAAGCCAATGCCATGAAGAAAATTCCAATTAATCCTCCTCTGTCGGCTTGCGAATCGACTTTATTGGCTAACGAACTTGGTAATACAATTTCGAAAGCTCCTAAAAATGAACACGCAAAAACAACCAATAAAATAAAGAAAATCAAATTGAACCAAACGTTTGTTGAAAGTGCATTTAATGAATCTGCACCAAAAACCGCTGTAACAATTGAACCCAATAAAACATAAATAATTACGATAGAAATTCCGTAAATCATAGCGTTTCTAATTCCTGCTGCTTTCGTTTTACTTTGTTTGGTAAAATAACTTACTGTCATCGGAATCATTGGAAAAACGCAAGGCGTCAATAAAGCTGCAAAACCCGATAAAAAAGCTAAAATAAAAATAGTTAGCAATCCTCTAGATTCATTTTTTTTTGTTGAATGAACCACTTTATTTGCTGATTTTTCTTCCGTTTGAGCAACTATTTTTTCTTCTGTAATTGTAGCATCTTCTTTTACAATGGCAGTTTCTTCGGCAGAAGCCACTTTTTTTTCACTCGGAATTTTAAACGTTAATTCTTCTGAAGTTGGCGGCAAACAATTGCTGTCATCACAAACCATAAATTCAACTTCTCCAGCTACGTTTGAAATTTCAGCCGAAGTAAATTTTATTTTTTGAGTAAAAAGTGCTTTATCTTCAAAATATTTAATTTTCATATCGAAGATTTTATCCACCACTTCATGCCCTTTTTCTTCGGTTGTTTTTCCAACTAATTCGAAGTTTTTCTTCGTGTTTTTGAAAATAAAAGCCGTTCTCGAAGGTCCGCCTTCTTCAATATATTGTCCATACAAATGCCAGCCCGATTGAATCACGGCTTGCGCTTTTAAAACATATTCTTTGTCTGATATTTTTTCTACTGATGTTGACCATTTTACCGGATTGTACATTTGTCCAAACATACTTGCGGAGATCAATAACAGTAAACTTATGATAGTATTTTTCATTGTTTTGGGTTTGATATTTTAAAAAAAAGAGCTGTCTACAAACAGCTCTTTTAGGCCTTTCATAGAAAATTGCTTACTAATTCAGATTTAAAAATGAAAGACGATTATTTTTAGTGTTCAGTCGCAGTCGCAGTATTCAGTTATAACGCAACTGAATACTGTGACTGAAAACTGTGACTGTGACTGAATACTGCGACTGAAAACTGCGACTAAAGCGGCTTCCCGTTCTGATCAAGAGAACCCGATTTGATGATAATCATTTTATCCAATTTTACATATTTTTTGATGGCATCATTAACTTGCTGTAAAGTTGCTTTCTGAATATCAGTTGGATATTGTTCGATGTAATTTGGCTCTAAACCTCTTTCGATAAAACTTAAAATCGTTCTTGCCATTCCGTTTGTCGTTGACATTCCAACTTTAAAACTTCCAATTAAATTTGTTTTCTTGTTTTCTAATTCTGATGAAGTAATTCCTTCTTTTACCCATTTGTCAACTTGCACCATTGTCGCATCTAAACCTTTTTGAAACAATGCAGGATTAAAAGAAGCGTTTACAAACCAGTAACCTCCAGTTTCAATATTTCCTCCAATTCCAGATGAAATACTATAAGTTAAACCGTCATTGTCACGAACTGTTTGCATTAAACGACCAGCAAATCCAGCTCCTAAAGTATAATTTCCGATATAAAAAGGAATATAATCTGCATCGGCTCTTTTTAAACCTGTAAATTGTCCGATATATAATTCTGCACTTGGTTTTTCTGGAATTGTTACTACTTCCGTTTTTGAAGCCACTTTTGAAGCTTCTTCAAATTTCAATTTTTCTGTAACGCCGCCATTCCAATTTTTGAATGATTTTTTTAATGAAGCATTTAAATTTGCTCCGTCTGTATCGCCAACAATTACCAAACGCATTGAAGCCGTTCCGAAATATTTTTTATGGAAAGCTTTTACTTCTTCCAATGTTGCTTTTTTAATATTTTCAATATTATCTTCAACACTTAAACTGTAATTTGGATTTGTTTTTGGATAGATTGCCTGCGATAAAGCGATGCTTCCTCTTTCTCCTGGATCGTTTAAATCTTGTTGTGTGTTTCCTATAAATTGTTGTTTTAAATTTTCAAATTCTTTGGCATCAAACAACGGATTTCTTAATTCTTCAGCCAACAAAACAATTACTTGATCCAAATCTTTTTTCAAACATTTAAACCCGATATTGATTTTGAAAGTTGAAGCGTTTACGTTTAAAGTAACTCCTAATTTTTGTAGTTTTTCTGAGAATTTAAATTTATCATTTAAAGTCGTTCCTTTTGAAAGCATAGAAGCCGTTAATGCTGGAATAACATCATTTTTAGTTTCGCTTGCATAATTTCCTAATGAAATACTTGCTGCAACAGTAACGAAATCTTTAGCAGAAGTTTTTACTGAAACTACATCAATTCCAGAAACTTTTTCTCTTTTAAAAGCCGATGCCGATTTTTCGATTTTGGTTTCTAATGCAGTATTTTCTTCAAATATATTTTTTGGTGAAGATGAAACAATTGCTGAATTTTCGTCATGCGAATGTTCATTTTCAGGATGTCTGTAATAAAACGGACCGTTTTCTTCTAAGAAATTATTCGCTTTAGCAGTATCTCTATTTTGATTTCCAGCTTGTTTCGGAATAAAATATCCTGTTGTGCTTTGATCTTCAACTAAATATTTATTTGCAACACGAAGAACATCAGCTGGAGTTACTTTTTTCAAACGGTCAACCCCAGAAACATAATCTGTCCAATCGCCAGCAGCAATCGCTTCGTTTAATGCCGATGCAATAACTCCAGAACCATCGCGAGCTAAAATAGTTTGTGCGCTAATTTTTGCTACAACACGATTTACCTCATCTTGAGTAACGCCTTCTTTTTGAATTTTAGCAACAACTTCGCTGATTTTTACATCAATATCTTCGTGTTTTGAAGTTGTCGGAAAACCAACGCCAATCGTAAAAAGTCCAACTTCTTTAAAGTTTGTTGCGCTTGCGTAAGAATAAATTCCTAAACGGGTATCAACAAATGTTTTATTTAAAATCGCCGACGGACCTGCACCAATAATTTGAGCCAAAATATTCAGCGCTGGAAGATCTTCGTGTAAAGCTCCAGGAATTTTGTAGGCTTTGTTTACAACGCCCAATTCACCTGGTTTTTTAACAGTAATTTTTCGCGCACCATATTGCTGAGGCTCTTCTGTGTAAGGCTGTGGCATTGCTTTTGGTGCTTTTGTGATTTTACCGAAATATTTTTCAATAAGTTCAAAAACATTCTCTTTTTTAAAATCACCGATGATCGTTAAAGTTGCGTTATCTGGCCAATAATAGGTATTGTAGAAATTCTTTAAAACTTCGATTGGTGCGTTTTCGATATCAGATTTCCAACCAATTGTAGAATGATGATACGGATGCGCAATATAAGCCGAAGCCCAAATTTCTTTGTCTAATAAACTGTTCGGATTGTTTTCTCCACGCTCAAATTCGTTACGAACAACCGTCATTTCTGCTTCTTTATCTTCTTTCGTTAAGAGAGAATTTCGCATTCGGTCGGCTTCAATCTGAATTGCCAATTCGATTTTATCAATCGGAAGTGTTTCAAAATAATTGGTGCGATCGTACCAAGTTGTAGCGTTTAATTGTGCTCCCGTATTCTGAAGCACATCTGTAATGGTATTTCCATTTTTTTTGTTGAAAGTTGGAGTTCCTTTAAACATTAAATGTTCTAAAAGATGCGTTGATCCTGTATTTCCTAAAACTTCATGTTTAGAACCTACGCGATATACAATTTGTACAGTTGCAACAGGCGAAGCATTGTCTTGCAAAAGCAAAACATTCATTCCATTTGGCTGATACAAATATTCTTCGATTCCGCCGAGTTCTTTTATTTTCTTAAAATTAACCGATTTATTCTGCGCTGAAATTAGGGTGCAGAAAGCTAGTGAGCAAAAGCCCAGATAGATGTATTTTTTCATTTTTTTATGATATTTTTTTAGTTTTCAGTCTCAGTCACAGTTTTCAGTTTTCGCTGAGACTGAAAACTGTGACTGAATACTAATCTATGATTTACTAAAAATCTCTTTTAATTTAGATTGCAATTCTGCTTCTCTAAGGTTTTTGGCAACGATTTTTCCGTCAGGTCCAATTAAGTAGTTGGTTGGAACCATTTTTACCCCGTATAAAACTGCGGCTTCGTTTTGCCATCCTTTTAAATCAGAAACATGTGTCCAAGTCAGACCGTCTTTTTCGATTGCTTTTTCCCAAAGTTTCTTTTTATCATCTAATGAAACTCCTAAAACATCAAAACCTTTATCGTGATATGTTTTGTAAGCCACAACCACATTTGGGTTTTCTTTACGACATGGTCCGCACCAACTTGCCCAGAAATCTACCAAAACATATTTGCCTTTGTAATCTGATAATTTTACCACTTTTCCGTTTACATCGGTTTGAGAAAACTCAGGTGCAGATACACCAACAGCCGTTTTATCATTAAGATCGATTGTAGCTTTTAATTTTTTTCCGTAAAATGATTTTTGAATTTCTGGAGATAAAATTGCGTAATATTCTTTTACTTTTTCTGGAGTTCCGTAAGAAACAATTCGGTCGTCGATTACTAATGCGCCTCCTAAATTATCTTTGTTTTTTCTAATGAATTTGTCTGTTAAATCATCCGCGAAAGCGCCAAGATCTTTCCATTTTTTATCCATCATGGTTTGTTGTTCAGGCGTCAATTTTACTTTTCCGCTTTGTGTTAGCGAATCAGATAATTTGTAAATTGGACCTGCAATTGCTTGTATTTTTTTGAATTCGTTATCATAATATGATTTGTAGAATCCGTTTTGTGTCGCTCCTGTAACTTTTGCTTTAAAAACAGAATCTTTTTTTGCTTCAATTTTGATATCTTCATTATCTAAAAGAAAATAAGCTCCGTATTCCTGTCCTTTAATTTTAAGTGTATGAAATAAAGGTTCTGCCGTTTTTCCTGCAAAAGTAAAAGCACCTTCTTTTACCTCAGCAGAATCGATGATTTTTTTATCGCCTTTTTCATCTGCATATTCCAGATAAACAGTTCCTTTATCTAAACCAGCAATAGTACCGTTGATTGTGTAACCTTCTTTCTTTGCACAAGAAGTAAATGCCGTTGCCATCGCCAATGCGAATAAACTAGATTTTAAAATTGTACTCTTCATGTTGATATTTTTTGTTGTTATATTTTTATTTGTTTCTCAGTTAGGTTTCCAGTTTTAATTTTCGACTGTGACTGATCCCGATAGCTATCGGGAGAAACTGAAAACTGAATTACGATTTCAAAAGTTCTTTTAACTTCGCTTCTAATTCTGCACCTCTTAAATTGTCGCCGATAATTACACCTTTACTATCCACTAAATAAGTTGCCGGAATTGCTTTTACATTGAATGATTTACTTACTTTATCATCATCTAAAAGATTGTGCCATTGCATGTTTTCTTGTGTTAATGCTTTTTGCCACGCTTTTTCATCTTTATCAATAGAAATACTTAAAATTTCAAAACCTTTTTGTCCATATTCTGCATAAGCTGTTTTTAGGTTTGGAATTTCTTTTCGGCATGGACCGCACCAAGAAGCCCAGAAATCAATCAAGATGTATTTTTTTCCAGCTACAATTTCTTTTGCTGTATATGCTTTTCCATCTTTATCTTTCAAATTAAAATTGGCAACACTTGTCCCGATTAAAGATTTCGGATTTAAATCTTTATCTAAAACCTGACCGTAATAACTTTTCTTTGCCGCTTCAGAAAACTGATCGAACATCGGTTTTTGCTCTGGCGTGAAATAGCTGTAATTGGTCATCATAAAAAATGGTCCCCACCAAGTTGCTTTATTTTTAGCAATAACATCTTTTGTCGTTTTTTCTACTTTTGTGAAAAATGCTTTTTCTGCTGCTTCAAAAGTTTTCCATTGTTCTGTGCTGTAAATAGAATCTAATGCTTTTTTGTTTCCAGCTTTTCTAGCAGCTCCCACTTTTTTACTCAATTCATCAATTCCAACATGATAAGCAGCGTAATCTTTGTCTAATTCCTCTTTAAAAGCAGTTTCTTTTTTATAATAATCATGTGATTTTGAACCAGTAACTACTACATCTTTAAATTTAATCCACTGTCCTTCGTCTGTTGAAACCGTTCCAGCTGCCGCAACTTTAATTTTTGCATTTTCAGCCATTACAGGAATCATTCCTTTGCTTTTTCCAAAAGTTATGTAGAAATATCTTGGTTCATTTAATTTTCCTGAGAAAGTAAATTTCCCATCTTTTAAAGTTGTTTCAGCAACTGGCAGTTCAGAAGAATGTGTTGCGCCTGGAATCAATTTTACCTCAGTTCCGTCTGCTAAACCAGTTATTGTTCCTTCAATTGTATATGAAGTTGGAGCTGTGGTTGCTTTTTTCTTTTGTGAAAAACTGTTATGAGAAATCATAAACAAGCAGATACTCAGTCCTAATATTTTATATTTAATTGCTTTCATTTTTGATTGATATTTTAGAAAAGCTTCCCTTTCGGGGAATCCTAATCAGGAAGCTTTTTGATTTATTATTTTGCTACGTTTTGCGTAATCGTTCCATTTCCTGGATTTTGCGTTGCTCCTTGCGGGAAAGGCATTGTCCATAAATGAGAATCAGATTTTAAGGTATAGGTATTTCCGCTTGCTGTTTTAGTAAAACTTACTTTGTAAACACCTTCTGCATTTAAACGTCTTGCATCTGCAAAAGGAACTATCGTATTAGTAAGTTCGTTTCTTTTCGTTCTAAAAATAGCATTCAAAGCAGTCGTTTTGTCTGCAGTCGAAATATCCTGATAAGAAGCTGGAAGAATACGAGTTTTACGAACGGTATTTAAAACCGCCAAAGCTTCACTAATTTTATTATCACGAGCTAGACATTCTGCTTTAATTAAATAAATCTCAACAGTTGTCATTCCTCCAAAATTAAACATACCAGATAAAGTTCTTCTGTAATACGTTTCTGCACCAACTGTGTAAAGTTTCCAACGAGAGATAAATTTAGTATCTCCAGCTTCAAAACGTTGTGCGCGCTCTACTGGAATACTATTTTCAGTTGACAAACTTGATGTTGCTCCGTGACGATAATTATAGTTTTCTACATACGTATAACCCATTGGAGAAGTTGTCGCAGTATATGAATTTGGAACATCTATAATCGCTTTGTTTGTATTGTAATACGCAATCCAATCGAACAATTTATTGTTTTCTGTTAATGCCAAATCTGCATATTTTAAAGCTTCAGTATAATTATTCATTTGCAGATAAACTCTTGAATAAAAGGCATAACCTGTACCCAAATTTGGATGTAAAGGAGTTTGCGAAACTTTCAATAAATATGGTAAAGCTTCTTTAACATCATTCAAAATGAAATCATACATTTCCTGAATCGTTACTTGCTTACTTGGCGCATTGATATTGGCACTTGTAATTAACGGAACTGATAATTTTGTTGAAGCTGTAGCAGCAACATATGTATCTGCATAAAAATTAACCAAATTAAAATAGTTCATGGCACGCAATACTTTTGCTTCTGCCCAAACTACTCTTTTTTCATCTTCGGTAGCTTTAGTGGTATTTAATGCATTTTCGATAATTAAATTAAAAGTCGAAATTCCTTGGTAACTCGCATAATAAGTCGTTTCATCTGATACTTTCAATGCAATTCTGTCGGCATTTTCGTCCCACATATAATTGGCATTGATTAATCTGTCACTTGATAAAGTAGCAAGCGTTACATATTGATCGTTTAATAATTGTGAAGCTCCCGCAATATTAACTCTATGATTGGTATATTCATCACGTAAAAAAGCTTCATAATCTGCTAATGTTGTTGGTGCTTTTGCTCCTTTTGGAACATCGCTCAGATAATCTTCGCAAGAAGCAAAGGTTAATCCTAAAGCCAATAAGCACGCTATCTTTTTATATATATTTTTCATCGTCTTGTTATTAAAAATTAGAAATTAACATTTACACCCAAAACAAAACTTGGAGATTGGAAACCGCCCAACATGAATTTGGCATCTCTGCTTTTGGCAAAAGTATATACGTTTTCTGCGTTTAAATTGAAACGTATTCCGTCTAATTTTACTTTCTTAATAATGGCGCTTGGCATTTGATACGCCAATGAAACGTTGCTTAATCTCACATTTGATGCATCCAAAATATTAATATCTGCATACGAATAAATAGTACGAGAATCTGAATTAAATTCTGCTTCATATTCGTAAACTGCTCTCGGAACATTTGTAAAAGCTTCGTCACCAGGCTGCATCCAACGATCTGCGATATGATTATTTACAACTGTAATATCTGTAACATAACCTCCCGCAGCTCCATTATAATTATTAGCTAACATTGGCAGAAACGTATTTCTAACTTTATGTCCTAACTCATAAATGAAAAGTGCAGATAATGAGAAGTTTTTATAACTAGCAGAAGTATGGAAAGATCCGCTGTGTGTTGGAACTGTTGATCCAAAATCCTGAATAGCATCTATTTGTCCAGGATTGTATTTTACAGCATTTCCAGAAGCATCATAAACTTGAGGAACTCCAGTACTGCTTAATCCTGCCCATTTGTAACCATAAATAGAAGTAAAACTATTTCCAACTCTTGGGAAAGCCTGTGGATAATCTAATTGCAGGTAATAAACAGGCGCTTTTACGTTTACATAATCTACTTTGTTTTTGTTGTATGCATATAGAACAGACGCATCCCAAGAGAATGTTGGCGTTTTTACAATAGTTCCTCTTAAACTAACCTCGATACCTTTATTGGTCATTTCGCCGTTATTAATTGTATAAGTAGAATAACCCCATCCTTCTGTTGGAATTCCTTGTGTATTGGCTAATAAATTTTCTCCTTTTTTGTTATACAAATCTAACGTTCCGCCCAATCTGCTTTTGAAAAATGAAAAATCTAAACCAATGTCTGTGGTCGTTGTTTTTTCCCAAGATAATTCTGGATTTGGTCTTTTACTTACCGTTCCCTGATTTCCTCCAACATTTGAGTTAGAATTGTAATAAGCTGTTAAATATGGTGCAGAATCTTTTGCGATATTTCCTCCAATACCATAAGATGCACGAAGTTTAATACCATCTACCCAATCAACAGCAAAAAATGATTCTTTATCAATATTCCACGCTGCTCCTGTAGACCAAGTTGGTTTATTTTGAAATTCACTGTCTGTTCCCCAAAGGTTAGAACGATCCCAACGAATACTTCCTGAAAGCGTATATCTTTTGTCATAAGTGTAACCTCCTGTTCCATAAACTGAAACATAACGGTTTTGCAATTCTCTTTCTAATGAAAATTCACTTTGTGACATATATCCGCCAAAAACAGTTCCATAAACCTGTAATAAACTAGCTTGATTGATCGGTGCAAAACCTAAAGTCTGCGAATCATAACCATAGCGTGTATTATCTGAATATTCTAATTTAGAATGACGAATTTCCATACCTGCAATCGCAGAAAAATCATGTTTATCTGCAAAAGTTTGATTGAAATTTAACTGCTGACGGAAATTATAAGCATTAGAATAATGATTAACATCTTTAACAATATCGCCATAAGGCAAATTGTAAACTGCTTTATTATTAGCAATTGTAACCATTCCGTTTACTTTACTTCTTACATAATAAGAATCTTTATCAAATAACTGACGACCGCGATCTGAACCAAATTCGTATTGGAACATAGCATCATAAGTAAATGCATTACTGAACTTTACATTAAACTTAGCATAAGTTCTGTTTAAGAAATTTTTGCTTTTATTTAAATTTCTTCCCAATTCATCCATTGGCGTAATGTTCATATTGTAAAGACCATAATTCTTTATAGAATTAAGTGTAAAAGCATTATATCGAGATTCTGCTGTAGAAACAAAATTAGTCCCGTCATTATTAACTAACTGATTGTATGGTTGCCATTTATAACCAGGATTACCTGGTATAGTAGTTGGATTAAGAGGGTTATAATACTGTGTATCTCCTTTTCCAAAACTCGCATAAGTCCCTAAATCTAAAGACAACCAACTATTAATTTTAGTTGAATTTTTTAGATTAAGACCAACTGTTTCATTCTCAGAATAAATATCTTCAAACTGATTCTTTTTATAAGTCAAAGAAGCATTAAAACTATTCGTTTCAGTTGCTTTTCCTAAGCTAAGATTGTGCTGCATAAAATACTGATCGCGTTTTGCATATCTTTCGACATCATCGTAGTATTTATATCCTTGAGAACCAAGCTGATTTAAACGATTATTCATATCTGCTTGAGAAATATTTCCAGCATAACCGTTTAAAAGAGTCTGCATTCCTAAACTTGTATATACTGCATTATTTAATAATGATTGTGCATATGTACTTGCATTTGCAGTTTTTAAGTTAGGATTTCCGTCTGCCCATCCTTTTTCTAAACCAATAATATCAGCAGAACTAGTAAGATTGTCCGTGTAATTTCTGTATGGAGTAACCGTTAAATTACTTGAAAACGAAATATTTGTTTTACCAGCTTTTGCTTTTTTAGTTGTAATAACCACAACTCCATTTGCTGCACGCGCACCATAAATAGATGAAGCCGCTGCATCTTTTAAAACTGTTATCGTTTCAATATCTTCTAAGTTCAAACTTGGAAGATCTTCTTGCAGAGAAGAATATGGTGTTAATTTTGTATTTTCAACAGGAAAACCATCAACAACATACAATGGCCTTGTTACACCATTCATAGAAGTTGTTCCACGAATTCTTCCATCTTGATATCCAACAATACGTCCTTCTAAAATTTTATCTAACCCGCTTAAACGTTGTTCTTTAAAATCGGCTGCTTTCAAATTAGAAAAAGATCCTGTTGCTTTTTCTGCTCTAATATCCTGATAACCTGTCTTTAATACAACTCCTTCTAATTCTAGTACATCTTCTTTTAAAACAACATTAATAACACTTTTTCCTTCGACTTTTATTTCTTGTCGAATATATCCTAAATAAGAAAAAGCCAAAGTCGTTTCGCTGCTTACTGCAATTATTTGATATTCACCGTTAAAATCAGTATTTACGCCTCTTCCCGAACCGTTATCTGCAACTGCTGCACCAACTAAAGGCATTCCTTTTGCATCTGTAACTCTACCTTTTACGATAAAATCTGCAACTGGTTTTTTCTCTTCTGGTTTATCTTCAGAGATTTTTTTAGGCATTAAAATAATATGACTTCCAGAAACTTTAAAATCGGTACTGGTATTATTAAAAATTTTATTCAAAATCACTTCAATAGAAGCTTCACTTGCATTTACGTCGATAATTCTGTTTAAATCGACAGATCTTACATTGTAAACAAATCTATAATCTGTAGTATATTCTAGTCTTTCAATAACTTTTGCAACGGTCATATTACTGACATTAAAAGAAATATTAGATTTTTGAGAATAACTAGTTCCGGCATGCATTACGCTTAAGGCAGTTAGGAGAAATAATGTGGTCAATTTCATTTTCAAATCAAATTTCAAAAAAGGCTTATCAAACCTTATTCTGTTCAAGAGTTTTTTCATACTTTTAAAATGTTTTTTTAATGTTGGTTGGTTAATTAACTGACCGCATAAACTCTACCGGGAAGTGTTGGCGCATTTTCCGGTTTTTTTATGACGATCCTTTTCATTTTAGGATTTTTGCTTCATAGGCTTTTTTAATTATGAATTGTAAATTGTGAATTATTAATTAATTTATTTGATGGTAATTTTATCTCTGTCAATTTGATAATCTATCTTGTAACTATCACTGAAATATTTCAAAACCACTTCAATCGGTTCATTATCAAAACGTGCATTAAAAATCTCTTTCCCTAAAGTTTTATTTCTGTTAATGAAAGTGACATTATATTGACGTTCCAGTTTTTTGATAATATCAGCAAACGAAGCATTTTTAAAAACCAAACTTCCTTTTACCCAAGCCGTGTAATAATCAGTATTAACCTGTTCTGTTGGAATTGCGATTTCTCCTTTTGCTAGCGAACCTTTAAAACCTGGAGTCAAATAGACCTCATTTATTTTGTGTTCTCTGTAAAGCGAAACTTTACCTTCTACCAAAACAACATCTGTGCTTGTGTTTTCACTATAGGTATCTACATTAAACTTGGTTCCTAAAACCTCAATATTTCCATTTTGTGTATTTACATTAAATGGATGCGCTTTGTCTTTTTCAACTTCAAAATAAGCTTCGCCCAAAAGATACACTTGTCGATTTTTATTTTTAACAAACTGTACCGGATATCGCAATGATGTTCCTGCATTTAGATGTATCAGTGTTCCGTCTGAAAGTTGCACTTCAAATTTTTTCCCGTACGGAATTCTAATGGTATTGTAAACCAAATTTCCTTCAGAATATGCTTTTGCATAAACTAGTCTGTTTCCTTCCTGCTTCCCAATTATGTTTCCATCTTTATCGGTTACATTTCTTGCATCATTAGAATTAAGATTCTGCGATTCATTTCCAAGTTGCAAAACAATTTCGTCTACTCTCGGAATAATAACATTTTGTTTAACTTGTTCTGCACCAGAATTTTTATACAAATAAAATCCGCCTAAAGCCACAATCAAAATCGCTGCATATTTATAGTACGACGAAAATCTTTTTTTATAAAAAACATTGTTTTCTTTTTGAATTCTCTCCGAAAGCTGTTTTCTAACTTCCGTAGAATCAAAAGAGTTCAAGGCCGTATCTATTGCGTAATTGGTCTTTACAAAGTCCTTAAACACAATTTGATTTTCGTCCTCTTTTAACCACTCTGTAAGCTGCTCAATTTCATCTGTAGTAGCCTGATTTGTGATAAATTTAACGATTAATCGCTCTGATTTTTTCGCTGTCATTTGGGTCATTTTTAATATTATTACGAAGCCAAAAAACAAAACCCTAACAATTTGATAAAGTTTTTTTCATTTTTCTGATTTTTTTATTTTTTACAAGTCTTTTCTTTCAATAAAACTATACTAATTCTATAGAATTTATAAAGTAAATATTTTATATTTGCATTTTATTTCCTTTTTTATTTGTAATAAATTTCAAATAGAAATTAAAAAAAGTGTGCCTTTTTAAGAAAATCAGTTCACTTTTGGATCAAAAAAATTATAAATTAATATATTTGTTTCTATGAAGATTGATGATTACAGCGATAATACCACATTAATTGAATCTCTAAAAAATGGAGATGAAACCGCTTACACCTATCTCATCGATACTTATCATCATAAACTCTGTGTGTATGCTAACAGTCTGGTTAAGAATGTTTACAGCGCAGAAGATATTGTTCAAAATGTTTTTATTAAAGTTTGGGAACAACGAACAAGATTAAAAACAGATCATTCTTTAAAAAGTTTTCTTTACAAATTAGTTTACAATGAATTTATCGATTTGTATCGAAAAAATCAGTCTTTGTTTTCTCTCGAAAAATCATATTATGATGCATTAAACGGCATTATTCAAGAAGATGATTCTGAAGCTTTTCAACGTGTTTTAAATGCTGTCAATAAAGAAATTCAAAACCTTCCTCCAAAATGCAAAGAGGTTTTTATTTTAAGCAAAAAAGAAGGCTTAACGAATATTGAAATCGCCGAACATCTTGACGTTTCTACCAAAGCTGTTGAAGCTCAAATAACTAAAGCATTTTCTATTTTACGCAATTCTTTAGAAGAAAAAGTAAAAAGCGTTTTATTCTTATTGTTTGGTGCAAAAAAAAAATTCAGACTAAATAATTAATCTGAATTTTCCTTTCTTTCCTTTTTCCTTTTTTAAGATGAATAAAATCTATGTTTCTATGTGTTTAAAAAATCTAATTCAACTCGGCTTCAAAAGGCGAAGCAGGAAGATTTTCTTTATTGTACAAATTAGCCGCGTCTGGATTGTCTGCCCAAGCATAACGAACTTTTACCGGATTTCTAATTTCATTATTCCAAACGATAATTGTATTGCCCTCGATAATGGCTTTTGCCCAAACAAATTTTCCGTCTGAACCTGCAACTGCAAAACCATTTAGAATATTTCCTCCTTTGCTCATCAAACCAGAACCAACTGATTTAAAACTCAAAATAAGCTGTTCGTCTTTTTGTTTCATTGAATCAAAAATGGGTCCCGAAGCAATTATTTTTTTTTCGCCGTAAACCAATTTTCTTGCTTGAAGCGCCAATCTTTTTCCAACGTCATATTTATTTAATGGGTGAATATCGTTCCATTCTCCTAAATCAATTGTCACTGCCAATCCTGTATTTTCAACTTTTACTAAATTGGATTGCTGCTGTCTCAAAGCCGCCCAACTACTTTCTACAGGTTCCGATTTTGGATCCATATAATTAGTTAGTTGCACGATTAAAAATGGCAATTTTTCTTGATTTAATTGCGTGCGCCACGTATCAATTAATGTTTCCATTAAAGAAAAATATTCTGAAGGCTTTTTGGTGTTCGATTCGCCTTGATACCATAAAACGCCTTTTAACGGATAATTTTTTAAAGGCGTAATCATCGTATTATAAAGTCCAACGGGTTTCCATCTTACAAAAGTCTGTCCTGGAAGTGACTGCATTTTTGATCCTAATTTATAATTCCAATTTCCTTTTAAATCGATTGTTTTTTCACCAATAATTAACTCGTAAGGTTTATCGGTTACGAAACCTCCTTTTCCGGAATTGTTGATGACACGAACGGTAATTTCGTTTTTTCCTTCTTTTAAAAAATTAGCATTGAAAGCATAAATTCTCGGCGGATATTGATACGAAGTTGTTCCAACAAAATTTCCGTTTACAAAAACAGAATCTGCATCGACAATTCTGCCTAAAATTAATTTTGCCTGATTTTCTTTTACTTTTTCTAAAATAAATTCCTTTTTAAACCAAACAGAACCATTTGTGTTTCCGAGTTCGCCATCTGCCCAATAACCTGGAATTTTCATTGTTTTCCAAGCGGAAATATCGGTTGTGTTTTTCCATTTATTTTGTAAACCCAAATCGGTTTGATTTACTAATTTATACCAATCTGAACTTACTTTTCGGTCGTTTTCATCGATTTGTTTTTCGAGTTTTCCGTCTTTAAATTTCAAATATTCCTGATAATAATCTGCAAACTTTTTAATTCCTTCTTCGTTAATCCAAGATTCAGCGGGCGAACCTCCCAAAGCGCTATTTATTAATCCGATTGGAATTTTATACTTTTCGTAAATTTCGGTAGCGAAAAAATAACCAACGCCCGTAAATTGCAAAACACTGTTTGGATTTGCCGAAATCCATTCGCCTGACGAAAAATCATTTCTTTCTTTTTCAAAATAATATTCATCTGGAACCAAAAATTGTCTAATATTCGAATTCTCCGATTTCGCAATTACGTCTTTGTATTTGTCTTTCAATCTCTCCATCGGAAGTTCCATATTCGATTGTCCAGAACACAGCCAAACGTCTCCAAAAAGAATATTTTTCAGCACAATGGTATTGCTTGCTTTTAAAGTCATTTCATAAGGTCCGCCCGCTTTTTGAGATGGAAGTTGAATCGACCATTTTCCTTCTTCTGAAGTTGTAACGTTGTATTTTTTTCCTTTAAAATCTAGTTCAATATTTTCATTTGGCGACGCCCAACCCCAGATATTGATTTTGGTATCGCGCTGCAAAATCATTCCGTCGCTAATTAATCGCGGTAATTTTATTTGCGCGTTGATGCTAAAGGTTATTAGAAATGCTAGTATTATTTTTTTCATTGTAATATATTTTTTTTGCCACGTTTTTTTTTTCGCCACGAATTTCACGAATTGGCACTAATTCATATTTTGTCTATAACATTACAATCTCACGAATTTTTTAATTTGTGAAATTAATGACAACTGCAAAAAAATTAGTGCCAATTCGTGAAATTCGTGGCAAAAAACTACTCATAACTATATAATTTTATTTTTTGGATTTCGTAATCGCCAACTGAAATTCTTGAATGTCTTCCTTGATGCGTTTGATCTCCGTTAAAATGTCTAATTGTTTTCCAAACTTCGTTTTCAAATTTACCTTGATCTGTTTTTAAAATCCCTGCGTTTAGATTTTCTTTTAAAGATTTAAAAGTGACTACAATTCCTGAACCTGAAATATAAAATTCATCTTTAGCAATTTCAATAATAATCGCGCTTGACATTGGCCAAACCTCAGCTTTTGCTCCATCCGACCAATTTAAAGTATAATAATGTTTGAAAGTGAATTCATAATCGCCCATTTTAATGATTTGAGTATTATTTTCTTTGTCTAAATGAACGCCGTCAATTTTTCCTTGTCCTTTATATGTTTCAATTGTTGGCGTTAATTGTTTTACTAAATCGTAAATTTTGCCCAAAGGTTCTTTTTTTGCATCGGTAACAGATTCTATAGAAAATGGCGAAAAACCAATAGCTTCATAATGTCCGATTGCATACAAACCTTTAAACGGCGCGGTTTCATCAAAACGATGTTCGGGAATAAACAACGGATCGCCTTGACGTGTAAATAAATCATTCCATTGTTTGAATGACGGATTGTAAAAATCTGGCGCCAAAAAGTCAATTGAGTTTCCAGCGGCTTTCCAAACATCCATAAGATGCGGCAACGGACCTGCGCTCGGATATTGTCCAGGCTTTTTTTCTGGCGCATTTAGTGCTGCATTTACAAACATTGGAATGGAATAAACTTCTTTTCCTGCTTTTGCGACTGTATTGGTAAATTTTGAAAAATACCAAGCCATAAAAATTTCGTCTGTATGAAGTCCTTTTCCAAAAATTTCTTCCCAGTTTCCTGACGTTTTAAATCCGTTTTTCTTCCAGATTTCTAAAAATTCGGGAACTAATTTTTCTTTATTTTTTTGAAGATATTGCAGTAATTCTTTTGGAACTTCTTTTTTGAAAGCTTCATTTGCCAACGGATGATAATCGCGCGCAGTTGGCAGCATTCCTATTTCATTTTCAACTTGAATCATAATAACTGTTTGTTCACTTTGATCAAATTCTTTAATGTGATTCATTAATTTTTTGAAAGCATTCAAATCGGCTTGAAGATTATTTTCGCTGAAAGGCGTTACAATTTCATGACTTTTATTTTGATCATCTTTTACTCGCGGATATTTTTTCTGATTTAATTTTATCCAAGCCGGCGCGTGACTCGACATGCTATTTTTCCAAGATCCAAACCAAAGAAAAACTAGTTTTAAATTTTCTTTTCGTGCGCGAAGAATCAAATCGTCTACTAATTGAAAATCAAATTTGCCTTCTTCAGGTTCAATCAATTCCCAATAAATTGGCGTTAAAACCGTGTTGAGGTTCATGTCTACCAATTTTTGCCAAATAGTTTCCATGCTTTCCATACTCGTTGCTGAGGAATTTCCTAATTCGCCTCCGCGTATCAAAAATGGTTTTTGGTTTACAATTAATTGTGTTTTATTTCCTTTTTTTTGAAGATGAGGTATGTTTTGAGAAAACCCAAAATATGTTGAAAATAAAGCAATTAAGAGAAAACTATTCTTTAGAATTTTAAACATATTTTTTATTTTAATGGTAAAACTAAACAAAGCAGCTTTGTCAAAGTTTAAAACTTTGACAAAGCTTTTTTGCTATTCAACAGATTTTAAATATTACGGTTTTACTAACTCACCCGAAAATCCTAAACTTACATCTTTTCCTGCAAGTCCGTCTGCTGCGCCTTTGTATGCATGTTTACGAACATAATTTGCATCCCAAAGATTTGGAGATTCGTTTGGAAGCCAGTATTCATGCTCTTTTGCATTATCAGAAACGCCCCAAATTGTAATTCCATATTGTTGCGGTACAGGAATATATTTTTTGTACATATCTATAACATACTGATACATTTCTGCTTGCGAAGCTTGTTGTGCAACCGTTGGTGTCGCTGTTCCTAATCTAATATCTAACTCAGAAATTTTAATCAATTTTCCTGAAGCTGCCAGTTTTTGAAACATCTGAACGATTTTATCTTTATCTGTTGTTAAACCAATATGCATTTGCGTTCCGATTCCGTCAACAGTTGCTCCTTTGCTTTCAATATATTTTACGTATTCGATTAATCCGTCACATTTATCTAATCTCGATTCTAAGTTATAATCGTTGATGAAAAGTTTGTCAGTTGCATTTCCATACTGACGTGCCAATTTGAAAGCGGTGACAGCGTAATCTTTTCCAAGATATTTTACCCAAGAGAAATAATCTGTAGCCGTGTCGCCTTCCGTTCCGTTTCTTAAAGTTCCATCTTCTTTCATTGGTTCATTTACAACATCCCAAGAGAAAACTCCTGTTTTGTAATGTGTCATCATTTTAGAAATCCAATCGGTCATCGCATCACCAATAATTTTGGTTTTCTCTGCATCTGTTTTTTCAATTGTAATTGGCGCAGTTGGACCACCAGTTGATGCTCCGTCAGTTACTAAAACATTATCGATATAATATGTTCCAGCTGCTCCTCCTAAATCAAAACCAAAACCAGTTTCACCACCTTTTGCTGTGATTTTCCATTCTACTTGTTTCCAAGTTGTAGTTGTAGTTTGATCGCCTTGATAACTTGCCACTGTTCCTGGTGTAGTTGAACATCTTACAGAACCATTTGCTTCAGAACGAATCATATACGAAATGGTATAACTTTTTCCAGCTACCAATGCAGAAGTAAAAGTAGTTTGAATCTGAGTTTTCCATTGGTTTGCTGCATCAGAAGTTGCGTTTACCACTTTCATTGCTCCGCTTCCTTCGTAGGCATTTGCAGATCCTGCTGCGCTCAGTGCATCTGTCGCTCCATTAGCTTTAGTCCATCCTGTAATTCCTGAATTGAATGTTCCGTTAGAAACTAAATTAACTGGTCCTGTAGCAGCGTCAAGATCGACAACTGCCAAAGTATTCGCATCAATTAAATACGTTACGTTTGGAAGATATCCTAAATCTAAATTAAACTGAAAAGTTGTACTTCCTGTTTTAAAATCGCCTGGAGCTAGTTTAATTTTTACTTGCTGCCAAGAAGATGTTGTCGCAAAAGCTTCTGTCCAAGTTCCGCCAGTGTTAAACCAATCTTTATACGGATATTGATTGGTTAATGATGCATTGAATGAAATACGTCCTTTTCCTGCAACATCTGATTTGATATAAAATGAAATCTCATAATTATGTCCGGTAACAATTGGTACGTTTGGCGAAGTCAATTGAAGGCTATAAGCCGCCGAAGAACTTGCGCTAGAAGCCAGTTGAATTGCTGCAGAAGTACTTGTAAGACCTGAATTGGCAACAGTAGTAATTCCTTTTCCTGGATTGTTTCTCGCCCATCCTGTAAATGTTCCGCTTTTGATTGGCGTTAAATCTAAAACATTTGTTCCGCTTGAACCTGGAATTACTGTTGGTCCGATTATTCCATTTAAATAACTTGCATTTTGATTGGAATGCCAGATTAATGTGTGTCCGAAAACTTTTAATCCTGCACTTTTTGTTGCTGCAATGAAAGCGTCTACATTTGTAAAATTAATTTCTCCTTTAGCATTTACCATTGCTCCGTGTTTCATTTCGTAACCTGGCGTAACCTCATCAAAATTTTCGTTTACAATTTTTCTATAAGCAGCATCGCTCATATATAAACTGATTCCGATTCCGTTTCCTAAAGAAAAATCAGAATAGTTTTTTAATGGTTCGTAACGGCTAATTTTTTCTACTAAAGCTAACGGAAGTTCTGCTCCTGTTACTGCTCCATGTTCTGGGTCTTTTCCCCACTCCATCAAATTATCATCGCAAGACGACAAAATCATTAGTGATGAAGCAATTATTGGTATGATATATTTGTATTTCATTTTGCGGTTGTGTTAGTTAAAATCGTTGTAAACTGGCGTATCTAATGGAACAATTCTCCAGTTGTCTGTATACACTTTTACAGAAGTTGCTTTTGAAAGAAATTCTACTTCGCTTGCGTTTCCTGTTACATTTGATAATTTTACATCTGAATTTTCGAAGTAAATTCCAAAGTTTTGATACGTTGCTGCTTCGCGAAAAGCTAAAACAGTTTCGAATGTAAAAGCAGCTTTAGACCAAGAATAGAATTTGTTTAACGGAATTGTTACGGTAATCCATTTTGTTGTCTGTACAGCGACAGCTTTTCCGTCTACAATCCACGGAACGTAGTTGTAGCAAGCGCCAGCCCATTCTCCACCATTAAAATTATTGATCATACAGATTTTTAAGAAACCTGATTGCTGCCAAATGTCCGGAACCAACATATCAAATTGAAATGCTACTTTATCCAAAGGCGTAGTTGCTGGAATGTAAGGAGTTAATTGTGCTCTCCAATTATCAACTCCGTTTCCTGCAGTCCAAACTTCTGAACAACGGTTTTTAGCAGCATCAAAAGAAGCAATACGAGCCGGACGATGCGGAACATATTTTCCTTGAGAAGTATTTCCAATTCCGATTGTAGCCGATTCTAAATCTGCTGGCTGAATCATACTTGTTGATGTTCCCCAATATCCGTGAGAACCTTGTCCGTCAAAATTTAATAGTAATCCTTTTTTGAAGTTGAAATATTTCGCAGAATAAACGCCGCCATTTGAAGTTTCAACATAAATAGAACCTCCTAAATCTGAAATTCCATTTGGAACGACAACTGAAAATGTTTCGCCGTCTTCAGAAGAAGTAATTCCAGATGTTACTTCTACATTTCCTGGAAAAACTACTTTGCTCACTTCTGTTAAACCAGTTCCAGCTACAAAAATTGTTTCTCCTGGATTTGGCATTGTATTAGAAATGCTTGTAATAGCAGGTTTTCCTGAACGAATTTCAAATTTAAAAGTGGTTTCGTTGCTGTCATTTACAAAACGAATTGTATTTCTAACTGATGGATCTGCGCCTAAAATTGGCGTGTCTGCAGAAACGCTTATTAGCATCGAATTATCAGATACAAAAACCACATTAAAATATGTAGAATATCCATTTATATATACTTTCTTCAGACCTGCAAATCCAGAACCTTCTATACGTAAAGTCTGTCCTAAACGAGCAAAACTAACTTCTCTATCTGGTACAGTAGAATTTACATCTTCTAAAAATACCTTTGTAATTGCGATTGCTTTTCCGTTCGAATCATTATTGTCGCACGAAGTAAACAGCATACTGAAAACCATCATGCTCAAAATTGCTATGGGCGCCCAATACTTTTTATTTAAAATATATTTCATATTTATGTCTTTTAGTTTTTTATTTCTGAAACTAGAATAAGTCTTTAATTTTCTCTTCTGTAAACTGATACGGAACCGGATTTTCTCTCAATAATGGGTTCTGAACCAATTCAGATTCTGGGTAAGGAAGCGTAAAAATGGTCGCATCGATTACACCAATCGCTCTTGGACTTGTACTTTTTGAAGGATCAATAGAAACGGTATTGGTTGCTGTATCATACAAAATTGGAGTAATTACGCCTCTGTTTTGTCCTGTAACATAATTGATTACTTCTTGCTGTTTGTAATAAGCTCTTCGAACTAAATCATACCAATATTGTCCTTCCATACATAATTCTACTCTTCTTTCGTGCGCAATATCGGCATATGTTAAAATCGTTTTCGGATTTAAACCTGCACGTGTACGAAGTATGTTTACAACTGCAAGCGCATTTCCATCTCCCGTTGACGCGCTGTTTCCTAAAGTAGCTTCTGCGTAGTTTAGATAAACTTCTGCTAAACGCAACATATAAGTATTTAGAGCAGAATTCATACGCGTAATTTTAGAATTGTCTTTTGTAGAACCCACAACTCCTTTTTTAACAGTAAGAAAATCAGCTCCATGATCTACAGTATAACCTCCATTTGCTTTATTTATTTCTGCATAATGATCATTGTCTCCCATAAAAGTAGCTCTACGACGAAGATCTTTTGACTCATATTCTTGTAAAACATTGTAAGAAGCTCTTGTCCAATATCCCCAAGCGGCATCATCTCCTGTAATATCAGAACCCAATGCAAAATAAGCTTGTTGTGTATTGTTTACGCCATAATCTCCATTTGGAACCCATTGAAGCGCAAACATAGATTCTAGATTGTTGTTATTGTCAATCATGAATAAATCTTCATAATTTGCCATTAAACGGTACGGTCCAGAAGTAATCACTTTTTCTGCCGCTTTTTTTGCTAAATCAAGATATTCCTGATTTCTAGTTCCGCTGTTTGGATTATCGCTAATTCCTGAAAAAGATAAATAAACACGAGACAACATTCCGAATGCGCTGTATCTTGTTAAACGTCCGGCTTGACCCGCAGATTCTGGAAGATATTTAGCGGCAAATTCTAAATCGCGCATAGCAAATTCGTAAACATCTTTTAGCGGATTCTTATTTACAATTGGATTTTTAACCAATTCTCTCGGATCTGTAGAAATAATTACATCTCCCCATAATGAAGCTAAATACCAATATGCAGTTCCTCTCATAAAACGAGCTTCGGCAATATATTTGTTTTTAATAGCATCGCTCATTGAACTTCCAGAAATTCCGATAATTACGTTATTCGATTGTTGCACAACATTATACAATGATCCCCAAGCTGAAACCAAAGGTCCTGTTAATCCTGTTTCTGTTAAATCGGTAAACGGATAAACGTAATCTGAGAATGGTGCATACATATTTGCCCCGCGGCCGTCTCCTAAACCGTAATAGAATTTATCATTAAAATCGAACCAAACTTTATTGTATAATGGTCCTGTTGCAGCCTGAAAATCAGATTCTGTTTTATAGAAGTTTTCTTTTGTAATTACATCATTCGGCTCAACTTCTAAAATGTCGCTGCAACTCGTCCAAACAAATGGCAATGCAATAATTAAAGCCGTGTAAAATATTTTCTTTGTTTTCATTGTACCGTTTTTAGAAATTAACATTTAATCCAATTGTTGTTACCATAGGTGAAGGATAACGTCCGTTATCGATACCATTTAAAAGCTGATTTTGGTTTATCGCTCCAACTTCTGGGTCGTAACCTTTATATTTTGTGAAGGTTAAAACATTCTGCATATTAGAGTATACTTTAATATTTGCGATTCCGTATTTAGAATACAAATCTTTTGGAAGATTATAACCTATTGAAATATTTCTAAGTCGTACATAAGATCCGTCTTCTACAAATCTGTTGCTCAAACGATAATTTGAAGCAGATGAGGCAGATGAAGCTCCAATTCTAGGCATGTAAGGATCTCCGCCCACAATTTGCACATTACGATAATCATTTGGTCCATTCGGGTCGATTAATTCTAATTGTGCATATCCAAGTGCTGTTTTCAATAAATTAGTGTTTTCACGAGGATTTTCTAACCATCTTCTTTGGTAATTTAAAACGTCATTTCCATACGATCCTGAGAAAGTAATTCCTATATCAAATCCTTTGAATGAAAAATTATTCGTAAAACCGAAAGTAAAATCTGGATTAGGATCTCCGATGTAACCTGCATCTTTTTCGTTAATTACACCATCTTTGTTCACATCTTCAAACATATAATCTCCAATCCAAACTCCATTTTCACCAATTGCCATTCCTTCTGGTAATGCTGTTGGTTTTACCGTTCCGCTTGCATCTTTATAGTAGAAATCAGTTGCTTTTTCAAAACGTCCAATTACTTTATAGCCATAAAATTGTCCTAATGTCTGACCTACAGCTGTACGCGTAACTACTGTTACATCAGAACCTTGTTGAAGAGTTTGATCGTAAACACCTGATTCTGAATTTAATTTCAATACTTTGAATCTATTCATAGAAATATTGAAATTTGATTTCCAAAGAAAATCTTTATTCTGCATATTCACTGTGTTTATTGTAAACTCAAAACCTTTGTTTTCAAGAGATCCAATATTAGCAAAAGGAGGCGCAGTAGAACCTTGTCCAGTTGTACCAACATAAGCAGGAAGTGATAATCTCAACAATAAATCGTCTGTTTTCTTATAATAAACATCTGTTGTAATTTCAATTCTATTATTAAATAGAGAAAGATCTAAACCGATATTGGCTTGGTTTGATTTTTCCCATTTCAAATCTGGATTAGCTGTATTGGTTGCAATTTGACCGCTTCCCCAATTGGTTGCAGAAGTTCCGTAAACAGAAGTGTAAGCATTATTTGGCACACTTGAATTACCTGTTACTCCCCAACCTGCACGCAATTTCAGATTATTGATAACTGTATTGTCTTTTAAAAATGATTCATTTGAAATTTTCCAAGCCAAAGACGCAGACGGAAACCAATCCCATTTATTGCCTTCTGCAAACTGCGAAGATCCATCTCTTCTTATAGTACCTGTTAAAATATATTTGTCATCAAAAGTATAATTTGCTCTTGCAAAATAAGAACTAAGCGATTTTGTAGAACTAGCATTTGAGTTTCTAGCGGTTGTTGGATCACCAGCATTTAAATCGGTTGCACCATTTGTCAAATAACCTGAACGATATCCATAAAGGCTTTCCCAATTTTGTTCTTGGAACTCTTGCCCTAACAAAGCATTAATATTATGTTTTCCAAAAGTTTTATTATAAGTCAAATTATTAGTCCAAATCCAGTTTTCGCTGGTAGATTTTGTTCTTGAACCTTCTCTAACTTCATTTGATAATGCTCCAAAAGTGTAAGATGGATTAAAAGTATATCGGTTTCCAAATCCGTAATCTATAGAATATTGCGTTCTAAGTTTTAAATCTTTTGTAAAACTAATTTCAGCGTAAACATTTCCTCTAATTCCGTAATCTTTTCCGTGATTATCTTTTAGCATCGCGATTCCCAATGGGTTCGTTTGAACAAATTCAGTTGTATCTGGTCCGTCAAAAGTTCCATCAGCATTACGAGCTGCTACGTTTGGAGTTTGTTTTAAAGCCGTTAAAATCACTGAATCATCATTAACCGTAGTCACCTGATTATTTTTGTATGTGTTTAAGTTTACGCCAACTTTCATCCATTTTTTTACCTGAGAATCAACTACAGCTCTAATAGTCATACGATCAAAAGAAGATCCGATTACAGTTCCTTCCTGATCAAAATAAGACATACCCAATGCGTAAGTGGTATTATCAGATCCACCAGAAGCAGATAAATTGTAACTTTGAATTAAACCAACTTGAAATAATTCATCTTGCCAATTTGTTCCTTCTCCTAATAATTCAGGTCTGATGAAAGTATTATCACGCTGAACAATTCCTAAATCTGCACGAGTATTTTTTAGCGTTCCATATTCTCTAAGATTTAAAACTTGCAATTGTTTTGGCATTTGCTGCCAACCTACATAACTATCAAAATTCAAAGTCAAATCACCTTTTCTTCCTGTTTTGGTTGTAACCATAATTACACCGTTAGCCGCTCTCGAACCATAAATTGCCGTTGCAGAAGCATCTTTTAAAATATCAATTGATGCAATATCATTTGGGTTAATTCCAGCAAGTGGATTGACATTTAAAGAACCAGAATTTCCATCTATAATAACGCCATCAATTACATAAATTGGCTCATTAGAACCTGTAATTGAACTAATACCACGAATACGTACCGAAGAACTTCCTCCGGGTGTACCACTATTTTGCTGAATCTGCACCCCTGCAGCTCGACCTTGCAATACCTGATCTATGGTTGTAGAAACAGATTGAGCTACCGCTGCACTAGAGATAGAAGAAATAGCTCCTGTCAAATCTGCTCTTTTTGATGTTCCATATCCAATAACAACAACTTCTTTTAAGTCATTTAAGTTCTCTTCTAGTAAAGCATCGATTTTAGTTTTATTATTTACCGAAACTTCATGCGGTTTGTATCCGATAAAGCTAAAGACCAAAGTGCCATTAGCAGGAACAGATTGAAGTGTATACGTACCGTCAAAATTAGAAACAGTACTTGTTTTGGTTCCTTTTACAATAATATTCACTCCTGGTATTGGTCCGCTACCATCAGATACAGTACCCGACACTGTAATTTGCGCATTTACCGTAGCAGAAAATACCAGCATGAGAATTAAGAACCCTAAATTCTTAAAGTATTTAGATCTGCTTTTAGTAATTAAAAAGTTAGTCATAAATAATTGGTTTAATTAGTTAATAGTATGGTTTAGTTAGTTTCTTGTTTATAGAGTTTTTGTCATTTTTATATATAGTAAATTCAAACGACTTATACCCTTATTGTCAAAACAAATATATGTAAAAAACAACAACACACAATCGGTTGTGTTAATTTTTTTTGTCAATTTCAAAAAAACATCGTTATAAAAAAACATTTTAAACATTTAAAATCAAAAAATATTGAACAATTGTCAAAAACCATATTAAGTACAACGAAAACGTTAGAGATAATAAATAGATTGACTCAAATTCTTAAAAAAAACATAAAAAGTTAAATTTTGCTTTTTTTTGATAATTCACTAAAACGTTATCGTAATGATTGAAATTAGTTACAGAATCAAATGAAGGCTCATCCCTTATAAAATAAGACACAGAGATACTTATTAACTAGAAATCAAACAACTAAGTCCTAAACAATATATTTCTTACAAAGCCTTAAAAGAAACAATCGGTTGCTTTTATTTCAAAAAAAACTCCCCTCAAAATTACTTGAGGGGAGTTTAAATTATTACTAAAAATGAATCGCAGAAAACTATAAATTCATCTTTTTAGCGTCTTCAACAAATTGTTTCAAACCAATATCTGTTAAAGGATGTTTTAGCAAACCTTTTATTGCCGAAAGTGGCCCAGTCATTACATCTGATCCTACTTTTGCACAGTTTACAATATGCATGGTATGCCTTACTGAAGCCGATAATATTTGAGTTTGATAATTATAATTATCGTAGATATTTCTAATTTCTTCAATTAAATGCATTCCGTCTGTCGAAACATCATCTAATCTTCCTAAAAAAGGAGAAACATAAGTAGCACCAGCTTTAGCCGCTAATAAAGCTTGTCCTGCTGAAAAAACTAAAGTAACATTAGTTCTAATTCCTTTTGATGAGAAATATTTACAAGCTTTTATACCATCGCTAATCATTGGTAATTTTACCACAATCTGCGGATGCAGAGCTGCAAGTTCTTCTCCTTCTCTAATCATTCCTTCAAATTCGGTCGAAATTACTTCGGCAGAAACATCTCCATCTACAATATTACAAATGTCAAGATAATGTTTTAGAATGTTTTCTTTTCCTGTAATTCCTTCTTTTGCCATTAAAGACGGATTGGTGGTTACACCGTCTAAAACTCCTAAAGCTTGGGCTTCTTCAATATCTTGAAGATTAGCGGTGTCAATAAAAAATTTCATAAGTTTTTGGTTTAAGTTAAATAGTATTTTTTCGTAAAAAAAACTTCACCAAAGTTTTAAACTTTGACAAAGTTCTTAGTGTATTTTGTGAGTGAAAAATGTGCATCTCGACTGATTCTGCTCTTCAAAAAACCTTCAATAAAAAATCCTCACTTATTATTTTATCAAACTGACTCTTTTCGATTTAATTTCTAAAATAGCAACTAAACCTTCAAACTATTTTTTTGAAATTTTAATATCGAAAACAAGCCATAATCTTAATACACATTTTCGAAGTTTTATCTAAAAACAGATTCTTAAATAATTATAACGTTTTACAACTATCATATTTAAGAATTGAAACTTTTTTAGATTTTTTGTCTCACTAAATATTTTGTAGAAACCTAACAGGTTTTGAAAACCTGTTAGGTTTATTAGTAAAATCTAAACCAATTAAATATATTGGTTAATGATGTTTTCAAACAATTCTTGTTTACCGCTTTGAAGATTTAATTCTCCATTTTCGTGAGCGATTGTATAAAGATCTTTAAGGTTTAATTTTCCGTCAGCAAAATCTTTTCCTTTTCCAGAATCGAATGAACTGTATCTTTCTGTTCTTAATTTTTCGTAAGGAGAAGAAGTGATAATTTTATCAGCAGTCAATAAAGCTCTTGCAAAAGTATCTGCTCCGCCAATGTGCGCTAAGAAAACATCTTCTAAGTCTGTAGAATTTCTTCTAATTTTAGCATCAAAGTTAACTCCACCACCTTGTAATCCGCCAGCTTTTAAGAAAACCAACATTGCTTCAGTAGTTTCTTGAATGTTATTTGGAAATTGATCTGTATCCCAACCATTTTGGTAATCTCCTCTGTTTGCATCGATACTTCCTAACATTCCAGCTTTTGCCGCCACTTCCAATTCGTGTTGGAAAGTATGTTGTGCCAATGTAGCGTGGTTTACCTCGATATTGATTTTGAAATCTTTATCTAAACCATAATTTTTTAAGAATCCAATTGCTGTAGCCGAGTCAAAATCGTATTGGTGTTTTGATGGTTCCATTGGTTTTGGCTCGATAAAGAAAGTTCCTTTAAAACCTTGTGCTCTTGCATAGTCTCTAGACATTGCCAAGAATTGCGCCATGTGATCTAATTCTCTTCCCATATCTGTGTTTAAAAGAGACATATAACCTTCTCTACCACCCCAAAATACATAGTTTTCTCCGTCTAAAGCGATTGTTGCATCCAAAGCTAGTTTTACTTGTCCACCTGCTCTTGCTACTACATTAAAATCTGGATTTGTAGCTGCTCCGTTCATGAATCTTGGATTTGAGAAACAGTTTGAAGTTCCCCAAAGTAATTTAATTCCAGAATCTGCTTTTTTCTGTTTTAAATAATCTGTAATAAAAGCCAAACGTTTTTCTGATTCTGCAAAAGTTCCTCCTTCAGCAATTAAATCGTAATCGTGGAAACAAAAATAATCAAATCCCATTTTGCTGATGAATTCAAAAGCAGCATCTGCCTTATCTTTTGCAGCTTGATACGGATCTGATGAAGCATCCCAAGCAAATTGCTGTGTTCCAGGTCCGAATGGATCACTACCTTGTCCACAGAAAGTATGCCAATATGCGATAGCAAATTTAAAGTGCTCACGCATTGTTTTTCCAGCTACAACTTGGTCTGGATTGTAATATTTAAATGCCAACGGATTGTCAGATTCTTTTCCTTCAAATTTAATTTGACCGATACCTTTGTAGTATTCTTTATCTCCTAAAACTATCATCTTATTTTTTTATTTGTTTGTTAATATTAATTCTAATTCTTGTTTCCATTTTTTATATGCCGTTTCATATTCCTCTTTATTTTTTAGAGGCAAAAAGGTCATTACGTGATCGTTTGTTGTAATTCCTGAACCAAATTTTTCAAAGTCACCATCTTTCAAACCTACTGCTCTTGCCGCACCTACTGCTCCGGTTGTATTGTAAATTTCTATTTCATGTCCAATTAATGTTGCAACTGTATTAGAGAAAATTTCAGAACGGAATAAATTATCATTTCCAGCTCTAATTACATTAATCGTTGCATTATCATCTTTCAAGCATTCCATTCCGTACACAAAAGAAAATGCAATTGCTTCCAAAGATGCTCTGAATAAATGCGCGTTGGTATGAATGTTAAAATTCAGGTTTAAAATATGAGATCCAATGTTTTTATTATTGAACATTCTTTCAGCGCCATTTCCAAACGGAATGACAACCAATCCTTGCGAACCTACATTTATCTGAGAAGCTTTTTCATTCATTTCTTCATAAGATTCATTCCCGATATTGTTTCGCATCCATCGGTATTGGATCCCCGCTCCGTTTATATTCAGCAATTTTCCAACTCTCGGATTTGATTCAGCATAATTTACATGAACAAAATTGTTGACGCGAGTACTTTTTCCTGAATTTGTTTCTGTCACGGCATAGAAAACCCCCGAAGTTCCACCTGTCGCCGCAACTTCTCCCGGACGAAGCACATTTAATGACAAAGCATTATTCGGTTGATCTCCTGCTCTATACACAATCGGAATTCCTGCTGGAAGACCAGATTCTTGCGAAGCTTTTTCAGTAACAACACCTTGATTCGTAAAATTTTCTACAATTTTTGGAGTCAATGCTGTATCAATTCCGTAATATTCTAAAAGCCAATCGGCCACTTTATTTTCTTTATAATCCCAAAGCATTCCTTCAGACAAACCATTTTTGGTTGTCGTTACTTCGCCTGTCAATTTCAACGCGATGTAATCTCCTGGAAGCATGTATTTAGTAATTTTGCTGTAAAGTTGAGGTTCATTTTCTTTAACCCACTTCAGTTTTGAAGCGGTAAAATTACCTGGCGAATTCAATAAATGCGACATGCATTTTTCTTCTCCAATTTCGGCGAAAGCCTTATTCCCAATTTCAACCGCACGGCTGTCGCACCAAATAATCGAATTTCGAAGCGCCTTTCCTGCCTCATCTACAATCACCAATCCGTGCATTTGATACGAAATTCCAATTCCTTGAATTTTCGATGCATCGATATTCGCTTCTTTAATCGCTCTTTTAGTTGCTGTACAAATGTGCTGCCACCAAATTTCAGGATCCTGCTCTGCCCAATCTGGGTGAATCGAAAGGATTTCCATTTCGTTTTGAGGCTCATTCAGAACAATGATTTTTTTGCCTGTTTCTGCTTCTACCAAGGCTGCCTTGACAGAAGAACTTCCAATATCATAACCGATATAATACATACTATAATGATTCTCTAATTATTAATTTTGTCGGCACATAACACTTCGTTTCTTCGTCATGCGTAATAAATGCCGCTGCTTTGGTTCCTATTTCTTTAAAATCAGTTGAGACAACCGAAATTCCTTTATAAATAAATTTCTTCATTGGCGTTTCGTTATAAGAAAGAAAACCAACATCTTTTCCAGGTTCAAAATCTTTCTCTTTACATTGCTCTAAAAAGTGACCTAAAATCCTGTCGCTTACGCTGATATAAGCAATTCCTTTTTCGATATTAAACTTTTTAGGATCTGTAACAATTCCATATTCAAAACCAAAATCGGCACAGAATTTCTTAAAATATTCTACCGTTTCCCACGGATGATTCGTAAAATCTGGATATACAAATTCTATTTTTTTATACTTTTTAAACAAATCAACCGCTTCAGTTAAAGACTCATAAAACGCTTTTCCGAAATCCTGAAAAACATAATTATTTGTTTTTTTAGCCTGAATATTCCAATCAATCAAAAGCAATTTATCGTTTGAAATTGCCGACAAAGCCGGAGCAATTTCTTTGTGATCAAAATTCATGACCACATATTTAGAATACTTCCCAATTCCGTTGTTAATAATTGTTTTAAAAACATCAATATTATAATGATGAAACTGCACATCGATGATTACATTATCAGGCAAATTATTCACAACCGAATGATATAAAACCTCTTTATAAGCCTTAAAAGTATCTAAAACCAAAAGCACTTTTCTCGTTTCACCCGCTACATAATAGCCTTTATTCGGCACAGAATCAATAACTTTCTGATCTTTTAAAATAGTATACGCCTTAAAAACCGTGTCTCTCGAAAGCTGATACTTTTTACAAATCACATTCACAGACGGAAGCAAATCTCCCTTTTGCAAAATATTCTCCGCAATCGCATTTGTAATTCCGTCAACCAATTGCTGATACTTCGGAATATCACTTTCGTGATTCATTATAAACTCAAATTTTTCTTCTTCTTTTAGCATACCGTTCTGTTCCGTTCTGTTATGCTAAATTATATAAAAAACTTTTACAAAAAATTATTTTTTAGATTAAAATTGTTATTTTTTTTAATGTTTCAATCACAATATTTTGGGCGTGTCACTTCGGGTCGGGCTATCCGTTTCAAGTCCTCGCTCTTCCTTCGTCAGGCTGTGGGCTTTCCACTTCTATCCCTCACGCATACGGTTTCAAAAGAACATTTTCGTGATCTTTGTCATTTCTATTTAGCTCTGGATGAGCGTAATATTTATAGAAAATTCCAATTCCCACAGATTAAAAGCTCCAGCGGAGCGACACATTTGCTACAAATAATATATCGCCCCGCTGGGGCTTTTACAATCGGATGTTCTAAAAATTCTATAAATATTTTGTCCCTCCGGGACTTTTCTTTACAAACTTCTTCTGCTAAATCCGAAACTTATGAGCACTATACTATTTATAACTGGACAATCGACATAGAAATAACCGATTGTATTTTTTATGATTTTTTTTAACCTAAAACATTAATCAAATAACCTTCTTATTCCATAAGGATCAATCGTAATAATTGAACCATCTTCCAAATAATCAATTTTAGTTACTTTCATACTTCGTAAATGTGTCACTCCTTTTGACAAACTCGAATCGTGATAAAACAAATACCATTCGCCTTCTACTTCACAAATCGAATGATGCGATGTCCAGCCTAAAACAGGATTTAAAATTCTCCCTTGATACGTAAACGGTCCGTACGGATTATCTCCAATCGCATAACAGATAAAATGTGTGTCGCCAGTTGAATAAGAGAAATAATATTTTCCGTTGTATTTATGAACCCAAGAAGCTTCAAAAAAACGACGATCATTATCGCCTGCAAGAATCTCATTTCCGTTTTCATCCAAAATTTTAATCTCTTTTGGTTCTTCCGAAAATTCGAGCATATCATCGCGAAGCAAAGCCACAATTGGACCTAAAGATTTTTCTTCTGCCAAAGGTTCTTCATTGTTTTCATCGTATTTATTATTGCGATATTTCTGAAGCTGTCCGCCCCAAATTCCACCAAAATAAATATAATGCTTACCATCTTCGTCTTCAAAAACTGCAGGATCAATACTGTAACTTCCTCTTATCGCGTCTTGTTCTGGCAAAAATGGTCCCGAAGGAGAATCGCTGATTGCTACACCAATCTGGAAAATTCCGTTGGCACGTTTTGCAGGGAAATACAAATAATACTTTCCGTTTTTATGTGCAGCATCTGGCGCCCACATTTGCTTTTCGGCCCAAGCCACATCATCAACATGCAATGCAACTCCATTATCAACAGCTTCTGATGTTATGGTATCCATCGAAAAAACGTGATAATCTTCCATACCAAAATGGTCGCCATTATCGTTAAACGGAATTCCTGCATCTATATCGTGAGACGGATAAATGTAAATTTTTCCGTTGAATACATGTGCAGAAGGATCGGCCGTGTAAATATGGGATACTAAAGGCTTCGAAATCGCCAAATCATTAATTTCCTCAAAATTAATGTGTTCAATGCTATCTTCAGGCATAGTAATATTTTATTTAAATAATTAAGTTCTTCTTTCTTTTAGTTCTGTTTCGATCTGCACTTCCATTTCTTTATTGATTTTATAGAAAAACAACAGTCCGGCTCCAATCAAAAAAGGGATTGCAGGGAAAATACTCACTAATAATTTTATTCCGTTTATGGCTGTTTGAGACTGTTCAGGAGCATTTGGAACGTATTGGAAATACCCCAAAAACAAAGTTGTCAAAGCGCCTCCAATGCTTAATCCAGCTTTTAGACCGACCATCATTGCAGAAAAAATAATTGCGGTTGCGCGACGATTATTAAGCCATTCCGAATAATCAGCAACATCGGCAATCATCGCCCAAAGAATTGGAATCGTTATTCCGTAGAAAAATCCGTGCAGGATTTGGGAGAAAAATATCAATCCGATTGACGTTGGCGGATAGAAATAAAAAGCGATGATAAATAAGGTTGAGATGAATAAAAAAACACCAAAAACATTTCTCTTTCCGTATTTATCCGCCAGGTTTTTAGACAATGTAATACCAACAATCATAAATATAATTCCGCCCGCATTGAATAATCCAAATCCAGCCGAAACAGGATCATTCCCAAAATGATTCAGTCCAATATTTGATAAAGTATCTAAAATAGGCTGAATAAAAATCGCCAATTGACTCTTATCTACATAATTCTCAAAATAATACACATACGAACCGCCTTTCATCGCCAAAGTCACAAAAACCAAAGTCGTTAGCGAAAGCATAATAACCCAAGGTCTGTTCTTGATTAAATCACTCAAATCTTCTTTAACGCTTGACTTCTGTTCTGGTTTTGGAATGATTCTTTCTTTCGTAGTTAAAAACGTAATTAAAAGCATGATTGTCCCAATAATTGCCAAAGCGGTCATTACTTTTTCAATTCCGATTGCTTTATCGCCATTTCCAGCACTTTTTATAATTCCCAACATAAAAACCTGGACAAAAAACTGCGCAAACATTACCGCCACAAAACGGTAGGATGACATACTGTTTCTTTCTTTCATATCGCCCGTGATTACACCACTCAGAGCAGAATACGGCAAGTTATTTCCAGCATAAAAAAGCAACAGTAAAGTATAGGTTACAACAGCATAAATAACTTTTCCTTTATACGAGAAATCTGGAGTTGAAAATGCCAATAAAGCAACAACTCCAAGCGGAATTGCAGTTATTAAAATCCAAGGTCTGAATTTTCCCCATTTGGTATTTGTTCTGTCCGCCAAAACTCCAATAATCGGATTAAAAATAAAGGCTGCGATTAAACCAACGGTCAACATAATAATAGAAGAATCGGTTGGCGATAATCCGTAAATATCAGTATAAAAATAGGCCAGATACGTCATCAAAGTCTGAAAAACAAGATTGGCAGCTAAGTCTCCTAAGCTATATCCAATTTTTTCTTTGATGGATAATTTTTGTGAAATGTTATTCATTTGTGGTTTTGTGGTTAGTTAGTTCTTTTTTTGTCATTTCAACGAAGGAGAAATCACACGTGGGATTCGACAAAGATTAGCGAAATTCTTTTGTGGAGTTTCTAGTGTGATTTCTCGTTCCTCGAAATGACAAGATTGTACTAATTGCAATTAAAACAATCGGTTGTGTAAAATTATACAAAAAAACATATTGCGCAAATTTACTTTACTTTATTTCAAGAATATTTTTAAAAACAACCGATTGTTAATAATATTATAATTCTAAACTCATTTAAGTTGTTATTCTTCCGTTTTCTTCAACTTTAAAATACTATCGTATGCTTTTTTATGTCCTAAAGCTGCATCAAAAGGAAGCGGATAATTAGTTCTTCCTTTTATTGGCCAATCGTTTAGCCATGATTGCCCGTCGTGAACTCCCCAAAAAGTTACTCTGCTAATTTTGTCTTTATGTTTTAAAAATAATTTAAAAATCGAAGCATAACGTTCTGCGAGTTGGTTTTGGATAGAATCTGGTAAAGCTTTTGGATATGGATTCATTTTTTCACTTCCTTCAAATTTCTGACTAATCTCTGCTCCTTTTAAATCCCAAGGATTTGGCAAAACTGTAATATCCAATTCTGTAAAAGCAACTTTAATTCCTAAAGCCGAATATTCTAAAATGCTTTTTTCAATTTCTTCTATAGAAGGACTCTGCAATCTCCAATGTCCCTGAATACCAACTCCATCAACCTTTCCTCCCGCCGCTTTTATTTTTTTGATTAAAGCAATTGCACCAGCTCTTTTTGCAGGTTCTTCTATATTATAATCGTTGTAATATAACTCCACTTTTGGATCTGCTTTTTCTGCTAATTTAAAAGCATCAACTAGATATTTTTCGCCAAGTGTTTTCAAAAAAATAGATTGTCGCAAAGTTCCGTCATCGTTTAAAGCTTCGTTCACAACATCCCAAGAATTGATTCTACCTTTATATTTGGAAACAATTGTTGTAATATGATCTTTCATAAATGCTTTCATTTCTGTACTGTCGGCGATTTTCTCCATCCAAGGTGCTAATTGACTGTGCCAGATTAAAGTATGTCCGTGAATAAATATTTTATTTTTTTCACCATACGCCACAAATTTATCCGATAATGTAAAATCATATTTATCTTTTTGCGGATGCGTGTACATTGATTTCATGATATTTTCCGCCGTAATCGCATTAAATTCTTTTCGAATCAACGAATCTTCTTTAGCATTTTTAACTTCAATTTGATTGGCACTTAAAGCCGTTCCGATGTAGAAATCGTTTTTGTAAGCGTCTTTTAATGAAGCGGTTTCTTTTTGCGACGTACAGCTGACAGCCAGCAAAGTCGTGACGGCAACTAAATAAGGTTTAATACATTTCATATCTTTTTGGTTTAAATAGTTAATCGTTTTTTATTCTCTCAACGGAGAACTGACAGGTTTTAAAAACCTGTCAGTTCTAAATACATGATAATCATTTCTTTCTAAAACTCTCTGGCGGTCCTAAATACGACTCCAAAACTTTTCCATATTCCGTTTCAATCACAATTTTCTGAAGTACCAAAGCAGCATCAATAGCATAAATTTTCAAAATATGATTCCCAGCTTTTTCAATTGTGTGCGATGAGGTAATTATTTTAATATTATTCGCAACAGATTCTGCCCAAGCTTTTTCTGAAGAATCTGCATTAAGGTTCATAATTTGCTGTTTTTCATCATCGAACCCAATTCCGTATTTCAAACCATCGCCCTTTTTAAAATTTATTGTTGGCGAAAAATAAGCGTTTACTTTTATTTTTCCTTTAGTAAAAAAATGAACGTTATATTCTAATCTTGGAGATTTTTCAGAAATTTCAATGGACTGGATATTACAAGGTTTTATTGTTATTCCTGAATCTGTTCTACCAATATTTGGAATGATTGTCCATTTTACTAAATCAGAATTTATTGCTTTAGAATAATTTTTACTTTCTATTGAAATGTAACCATTGTTCTCAACGAAACCTCGAAAATGATTTAAATTTTTATTGATAGATTTTTCAACCTTTGAAGAATTTTCAGCAGAAATTTCTATTTGAGCTTTGTTTGAAACTTCGATTGTTCTCGTTTTCGGAATCACATTTTTATCAGGTTGTTGCCAATTGTCATATCCAATATGCGTTTGTGACATCATATGATTCCATTTTCCGTTTGATAATTTCGTGTGATAATAATTTGTCAGCAAACTGTCTTTTTCGAACAATTGTTTTACTTTTTCAGCATATAAATTTGCGATAGCATTTCCCTGCTGTGCATACAAATGATTTTTAGCTGTTTCTACATACAATTCATTTAAATTTGAACTTGCCAAAACTGGAAATAAAACTAATTGATAAAAAGCATCTTTGTATTCTGGTTTTAGTTTTTCATTTATCGAATTAGCTTTTTCAACCAATTCTTGATAATCTTCCACAACTCTATCTGCTTCATTATAATTGACAATACTATAGGTTTTAGCGTCTAATAATTCAGGTTTTCTGCGTGCGTTATATTTGGTATATAATTTTAATATTTCTGCAATTTCTTCTGCAAACTGATTGTCAAAATTCTCTTTTGCCCAATCCGTATAATATTGCTCTAAATTTTCAGGATTAAACTTTTCAGGATTCCACGCCATATCTAAGAAAAACTCAATCGGAAATTCCATTGGTTTAATATCGCCAACATTTACAATCCAAATTTTATCAACGCCATATTGATACGCCAAATCCATTTGTTCCCAAACACGTTCAATTTGGTTCGTGTTAATCCATTTGTAATTTCTCGGACCGCCAACATAATCATAGTGATAGTAAATTCCGTAACCGCCTTTTCTTGGTTTTGCATTGAGTTCTGGCAATTTGCGAATATTTCCCCAATTGTCATCGCACAATAAAAGTGTAATATCCTCAGGAACCGTCATTCCTTTGTCGTAATATTCCTGAACTTCTTTGTAAAGTGCCCACATTTGCGGAGTTTCTTCGGCTGGTTTTTCAGTAACTTCTGCAATAATCTTTCTTTGAGTTTTTACGATGTTTTCTAATAAACCTATTGCAGTTCCTTCGGTCATTGGTTCGTCACCGTCGCCACGCATTCCAACGGTTACAATGGTTTCTTTATTTCCCATTCGTTTAATTCCTTCTTTCCAAAAATTAACCAAAGCTTCTGAATTGACATTAAAATCCCATTTTCCGTTTGCTTTTCCCCACTCGGCGTGCGCTCTTGTTAACGGCTCATGATGTGAAGTTCCCATTACAATTCCGTATTCATCTGCCAAAACAGCATTCTGCGGATCTTCAACATAAAACATTCTGCCCCACATTGCAGGCCATAAATAGTTTCCTTTCATTCTAAGAATCAATTCAAAAACTTTATCGTAGAATTTTGAATTGAATCCGCCAAATTTCTCAAAAGCCCAACCTGACAAAGCTGGAGCTTCATCGTTTATAAAAATTCCTCTGTATTTAACTTTGGGTTCTCCTTGCGAATGAATTCCAGGCAAAACATGCAATTCGGGTTGTTTTTTAACGTGAACGTCAGCCCAATAATACCAAGGCGAAATACCTATTTGATTCGATAAATCGTAAATTCCATAAATCGTTCCTCTTTTATCCGAACCTGCAATTACCAATGCTTTTTTGATTCCTTTAAACGGATTTTCTATAATTTGTGTGATAAATTTCTCCCATTTCCCCTGAAGTTGATTCGAATCTATTTTTCCTTCTTTGACTAAATGATCGATAATTTCACTTTTGCCTAAAGTTCCAATTATCACAACAAAATCTTCTGCTTTTGAAATATTTTTAATTCTTTTTGGATGTAAATCTGAAACTTTAAAAATATCATTTTCTAAATGTCCTGTTACTTTTAAAACTCCAGCATAATCATTATCATCAACCAAAATTGGAGCAATTTTTCCTTTTGAAGCCAAAGGAAAGTTTTGAGTAGAAGCCTGATTAACTACATATTTCTCTGGATTTATGGCATACGAATTTGTGCTTAATCCGATTAGGAAAAATGACAAGATTATGAATGTTATTTTATTTTTTAAACACATAGAATCATAGCTATTTTTATCTGAAAAAGGCATTTCACTTGTTTAAACAAACATAGTTTTCGAATATCAAACCAACTTCGCTCAGTTTTGTCATTCCGAGGAACGAGGAATCTTCGCAAGTAGCTCCGCAACGAGAATCCAATCTTTATAGAGTTTCTTGTGGAGATTCCTCGTTCCTCGGAATGACAAGCTAGACGTATTATTTCAAGAATATTTACAAATTCAATTTATAAGCAATTCCCATTTCTAAACCTCTTAACTCGGCCAAACCTTTTAATCTCCCAGTTAAAGAATAACCCGGATAAGTTTCTGTTTCTTCATCAACTCTATGAAGAAAACCGTGATCTGGGCGCATTGGCAGACTAATTTTAGTTTTGTTCATTAACAACAATAATTTCTCAACAATCACTTCCATTTTAACATCTCCATTTAAATGCTCTGATTCTCTAAAAATAGTTTCGCTTTCGCGGAAGGTGTTTCGTAGATGTAAAAAATGAATTCTATCTCCAAAATCGTCAATAATTTTCTCCAGATTATTTTTGGGATCTGCACTTAAAGAACCTGTACAATAGCACAATCCGTTAGCAATTGAAGTAACGACGCTAAAAATAGCTTCTAAATCAGCTTCTGTTGAAACAATTCTTGGAAGACCTAAAACCGAAAACGGCGGATCGTCGGGATGAATTGCTAATTTTTGCCCATTTTTTTCCGCAATCGGCGTTACTTCTGATAGAAAATAAATCAAATTTTCTCTTAGCTTTTGATTATCGATTTCAGCATAATTTTCTAAAAGTGATAAAATCTGCTCAGCCGTAAAATGAATTTTACTTCCTGGCAATCCCAATAAAACATTTTTAAACAATAATGCTTTTTCTTCTTCAGATAATAAATTTCCAAACTGCAACGCTTTTTCTTTTTCTGTATCCGAATAATCGTTTTCTGAATTTGGTCTTTTTAAAAGAAACACATCAAAATAAGTAAATGCATCCTGATTATAAAGTAAAGCTTTACTTCCGTCTTCATTTATAAAATTGTGATTGGTTCTTACCCAATCCAAAATCGGCATAAAATTGTATGTTATGATTTTGATTCCACAATCCGCCAGATTTTGCAAACTGATTTTATAATTTTCAATGTATTGCAAATAATTTCCAGAAGCTCGTTTAATTTCTTCATGAACAGGAAGACTCTCAACCACAGACCATTCCAGTCCGTAATTACGAATAATTTCCTGTCTTTCTTTTATATCAGCAATTGACCAAACATCGCCAACAGGAATTTGATGCAAAGCGGTTACAATTCCCGTTGCTCCAGCTTGCCTAATATCAATAAGCTTGACATTATCGTTTGGTCCGAACCATCGCATGGTTTGTTGCATTTTTATCATACTAAACTGTTGCTAAAATTATTTAACACATAGAAACATAGCTTTTTCTTTGTCTACAAAATCGTTTCTGTTACATTAACAAACATAGCTATGTTTAAATGATGTCTCATTTATTCTAATCTTTGTCAGATTAAAATAAAATCTATGTTTCTATGTGTTTGAAAAATATTCAAAAATTAAAACCCAATACTATTCCCGCCATCAACAGGCAACACTGTACCTGTAGTATATTTCGACTCGCTTAAAGCGAAATAATAAACCGCATCTGCAATATCTGATGGTTCTCCTAAATAACCCATTGGCGTTCTTCCCAAGACTTTATTTTTTCTTTCAGGATCGTTGTCAAGTGCAGTCGAAGACATTTTGGTTTTAATGAATCCTGGAGCAATACAGTTTACACGTATTCTTGCTGGGGCTAATTCCGTTGCCATAGCACGGGTCATAGCCTCGATTGCACCTTTGCTTGACGAATACGCAATTACTTTTGGGATTCCGTACTGAGATGCCATCGAACTGATATTGATTATACTTCCTCCTCCGTTTTCTTTCATATTTTTTATCACTTCTCGACTCACTGCAAAAACACTAAGCAAATTGGTATGAATTATAGAAAGAAAGTCTTCATCAGTTACATCTGGAATTTCCTTTTTCATATTGATTCCAGCGTTATTAACCAAAATATCAATCGAGCCGTTTTTTGTTATACTTTCGATCATTGCAGAAATTCCTTTCAGATCATTTAAATCGAAAATTACTGGAATAGCATTTTCTCCAATTTCATTGCAAGCTTCTTCTGTTTTTTCTTTTGATCTTCCAATTATATACGTTGTGATTCCATTGTCACAAAGTTTTTTTGCTGTTGCAAAACCTAAACCCGAATTTCCTCCGGTTACAATTGCCGTTTTTTTGCTCATAATTTTTAAAATATATTTTTATACGTACTCCTTGGTATTTGGCGCACTGATTAAACGGATTCGCTATCGCGAAAACGCTGATTTACACGGATTTTTTTCTCATTTTAAAAGGAAAAAATCCGTCTTTTTCCGTGTCTTCGCGATAGCGAATCTGTGTAATCCGTGTTCTAACTTTATCCATTCCCAGGTGCAAATGGAAATTTTAGTGATTTAAAATACTCTAAAGTTTGCGTCGGTTTTTCAACTCCCGCAGGAAGTTCTTTTCCTGAAAACTGCTGAAAATACAACAAACAAGCATCTCGCCACCATTTTGCTTCTTTCTGCTGAATTTCTAACAACATTTCAACTTCATTATAACGTTCGCTGTCTATATATTTTTCGGTTTTCTTCCAGACATCCTGCATTTCCTTGACTTGATTTACGCCTTCCTGATATTTTAATGCTAAACTATTCCAAAGCGTTTGTCCGTTTTTCAATTTGTAATCCCACGAAACATGATGAAACCATAAAAGATCTTTTTCTGGACAGGTTTCTAAATTATCAAAAAGATTTTCAACTTCTGGTGTATATTGAGAAGTTGCATTTGTACCTGCTTTCGATCGATCGAAACCTATTCCGTTTTTGTCTGCTTTATGATAATACGTAGGATTCCATTCTGGTCTTGACAAATTAGAAACCCAAGGTCCAGGTCCATAATGATGTCCAGTATCCATAATATGATGCAAACCAAGCGGAGTCATATAATTAACAACAGCTTCACGCGATTCGATCATCATCTTTTTTACAGGTTTAATGAAATTCTCTTCGTTTGAAAAAGTGCTTCTCAACCATTCATCGGCAATAGTTTCCGAATCTAAATACGGATTCCAAGCCAGTCTTCCGAAACCATACCAATTGGCTTGCGCAAACGGATGTCCTGTCCAATTTAAATCGTTTCCGATATTGGCAACACCAGCTATTCCAGTTAGTTTATTTTTATATAGAGTTCCGTCGATGACTTTGGCAACGGTTGAACCTTTTCCTTTTTGATACGTATCCGACTCCAGAACTTCTTGAAACAATTTAGGAAGAAAAACCAAATGTGTGCTAAAACCCAAATATTCCTGAGTAATTTGAAATTCCATCATTAGAGGCGTTTTCGGCATCGCTCCAAATAATGGATGGAATGCTTCTCTAGGCTGAAAATCGATTGCTCCATTTTTTACCTGAACAATTACATTCTCTTTGAATTTTCCGTCGTAGGGTTGAAATTCAGCATAAGCTTGTTTAGCGCGATCATTTGCATCATGTTCTGAATACACAAATGCTCTCCACATAATTACTCCGCCAAAAGGTGCAACAGCATCAGCCAACATATTAGCTCCGTCAACATGATCTCTTCCATAATTTTGCGGACCAGGCTGACCTTCTGAATTGGCTTTCACCAAAAATCCTCCGAAATCAGGAATTCGTTTATAAATTTCAACTGCTTTATTTTTCCACCAGTTAATTACTTCAGGATCTTTTGGATCGGCAGTTTTTAAGTTTCCAATTTCGATTGGAGCTGAAAATCTTGCCGTTAAATAGACTTTTATTCCGTAGTTTCTGAAAACATTTGCTAATGCTTCCACTTTTTCTAAATATTGCGGAGTTAGAATTAAAGCGTTGGCATTTACATTTGTCAGAACTGTTCCGTTAATCCCAATTGAAGCATTCGCTCTTGCGTAATCTATATAACGCTGATCAATAAAATCTGGAAGTTTCTGCCAGTTCCAAAGTGAAAATCCAGCATATCCTCTTTCAACTGTTCTATCTAAATTATCCCAGTGATTGAGAATTCTAATATTTGTTTTGGGAGAATCAGTAATATTTAAATTTTCAATCGATTTATTAGTTTGTAATAATCTTAGAAAATTGAAAACTCCGTATAAAACTGCGACATCACTTTTCCCTGTGATAATAATTTGTTTTTTGTTTTTAAGAAAAATGGATTTGATTATAAATCCTTCATTATTTATTTTGCTAAAATCATTTTCAAGATTTTCTTTAATTTCAGGATTTAAATTCGATTGCGAACCGACAATTAGAATATTTTCTTCTTTTAAATTAGATTTAAATTCTGGAATATTACCCAACATATCTAAAAGACCTGTTTTAAGTTCTTTTTCAGCTATTTGAATAGTTTCCGAATTTCCTAAAACAACAATACCTTTAAAATTGTTTTTATATTCTGAAAGCATTACAGAATTACTTACAGTATTATACTGAAGCCACAATTTATAATCCTTTTGTGCCAAAGCCGAAAAGGAAATCAAAATTAATAGGAAAACGAATCTTAATGAAGTCATTTAGTTTTAAATTATTCTTTACAATCTAATTTTTGAAAGAATCAATATTTCATTTATAATTAAGCGTATTTGATAAAAATTTAATTCAAAAAATACATTATCTTAAACAAAACAACAATTGCAATCGGTTGCGTAAAAATATAAGATTGTTGTTTAAGAAAAAAATTTTATCTCTACTTTTTTCAAAAAAAATGATTTCTGTAACAAATTAAAGCAGGATAATTATAAAAACTATCCTGCTTTAACTGGGTTGGATTTAAAGTTAATCCCTCAAATTATTATCGTTTATAATATGCTACAATACTTGCTTTTGCCAAAGTCTGGCTCCAAAGATTAAATCCTACTACTGCTGCATTTGTGTTTTCATCTGTTCCCAATTTATTGGTTTTTAATGCATAAACTGTAATGATATATTGATGATATCCGTGACCAACCGGTGGACAAGGCCCTCCAAATCCTTTAATTCCATAATCGGTAATACTTTGAATCGCTCCTTTTGGAACAAGATTTTTAGTTCCCGCATTGGTTACCAATTCATTTACATTTGCTGGAATATCCACTACAATCCAATGCCAAAATCCGCTTCCTGTAGGTGCATCAGGATCATACATAGTTACAGCAAAACTTTTGGTTCCCTCTGGAGCATTTTTCCAAGATAAGTGTGGAGACTGGTTTTCCCCCGAACATCCAAATCCATTGAATTCTTGAATTTTAGAAGCTTCTCCTCCTAAATCTTTACTGGTTAATGTAAATGTTTTTTGTGCAAAAATAGATGTCGAGAAAATTGCTGACATCATCAAAATTAAACTTAGCTTTTTCATTTTATCTGTTTTAAAATTTTAAGCAAAGTTAGATTTGGAACATCAGAATAATTTTAGCTAAAAAGCCAAAAACTGTTGCTAAAAGCTCAAATCGTTTTATGATGTTTGGGCGTTACGCCATATTTGATTTTATATGCCTGACTGAAGCTTGAAAGGTTTTCGTAACCGGCTTCAAAATAAACTTCAGAAGGGCTTTTTTCTTGACTCAGCAAATAATGGGCATGTTCCAGTCTTTTATTTTGAAACCATTTTATAGGCGATTCTGAATAGTATTTTTCGAATTCTCTTTTAAAAGTAGAGACACTAATATTACATAAAAATGCCAATTCTTTTAAAGTCAGTTTGCTTAAATGACTGTTTTCGATTGTTCGAATGAATTTTTGTGCGACATCATCGCTGTTTGTTGTTAGGGAATAAAGAAAATCTGTTCCGTATTTATCTACCAAGTAAAGCATAATTTCTTCAAACTTAACTTCTAATAATTTTGACTGAACCGTTTTCGAAAGGCCAGAAATATCGGCCAAACTATCTACAAAACGTTTCAGGAAATCATCATAATCAAACGCATAGACTGATTTTGGTTCAATTGATTCTGATCTTTCAGACTCCATTTTTCTAATAAAATTATGAAGCATTTCATTAGAAAAAAACAAAAGAACACTTTTATAAAGTGACGTTTCTGAAATTCTTTTTTCTGTCATTAAACAATTTCCAGATCTCATCACAATAAATTTTGAAGGTGTTATAGACAATGCTTCATTGTCAAAAATGACTTCTTTTGTCCCTTCAATCAAAAAACTGATGATATTTTGATTTAGAATAATCTGCTGTTTCGAAACGTCTTTAGAACTGCTATAACCAACAACATGAACTTGTTGTGATTTTTCTAAATTCATCTCGTCTGGAAGTGTAATTGTTTTCATAAAAATCATGACTTATCAAACGAATCGATAAGCCCTTATTATTTAGAGAATATTCTTGATTTTATTTTTGAGTAGATTCTCTTGCGAGTACTTCTGTATTTAAAAATGTAATTTCTTTGGCATCATCATTTTTAGATGATTTCAGATTTTTAATAATGATTTCTGCCGCAGCTTTTCCCATTTTTTCTGCAGGATGCGTTATTGTAGATAAATTAGGATCGATAATCTGTGAAATTGGGTCATTATTAAAACCAATTACTTTTAGTTCTTCAGGGACTTTTATACCTCTTTTTTTAGCAGTTTGTACTGCACTTACCGCAATAATATCACCAGGAGCAAATAATCCGTCTGGCATAGGTTTTAAATCAAATAAAGCATTGCTAGCTTTTACACCATCTTCATAAGTAACTGAATTCAAATTAATAATTAACTCTTCTTCCACTTCAATATTATGATCTTTTAAAGCCTCAATATAACCCCTTTTCCTTTCGTTGTAAAGGTTTCCTAATTCTGAACCTGCTGTCAAATGTGCGATTCGAATACAGCCTTGTTCGATGAGGTGCTTTGTAGCCTTGTAACCTGCAGAATAATTATCAATTACAACTCTAAAAGTATTGTAATCTTTAGGAACCCTATCTACAAATACCAATGGAATATTATTGTTTGAAAATTGATGAAAATGTGCCGTATCTCTGGTTTCCATTGCCAAAGAACAAATAACACCGCTCACACGATTGCTATATAAAGATTTAGCCATATTAACTTCTTCTTCATAAGAGTCATGAGACTGCATAATGATTACGGTATAATCCGATTTTTGTGCTGTAATTTCAATTCCGCTGATTAATGATGATAAAAACGGTTGTGTCACAGTAGGAATTAAAACGCCAATAGTTTTGGTTTTATTACCGCGTAAACCTGCCGCTAAAGTATTTGGGACAAACCCCATTTCTTCAGCAGTTTTTTTCACCTTCTTTATTGTTTTGTCACTAATCGTGTGATGATCTTTTAAAGCTCTAGAAATAGTTGATGTTGCAAGATTTAGTCTCTCCGCAATATCGTAAATCGTTACATGTTTATTTTCTTCCATAAAACAAATAATAGAAGATGTAAATATAAACTATTTTCTTTCAAGATAATGTTTTCAAGGATCTGATAAATACATTATCATTTTTTAACCCCATTGATTTTATCTTTCAAAATTTTTCCTTCTTTAGTAAATTCCAAATCAATTTTATTTGTCAAATCCACATCAAGATCTTTGTGACCATAGTCTATATGTGTAATTTTTTCTTTCGGATGGTTTTTAGCTACATAAGCTTTGATATTATCTGGAATAAAGGCTGTCGGAATAGGTTTATCATTCCCATCAACTTCACGATAAGATCCGTCCTTCCAAAATTCGACTTCTGTTCCATCTTTCAGCTTAACTTCATAGCCTTTTTCTCCATGTTCTGCATCTTTTTTAGCACTCTCAATTGGAATATGATTAAAGTGTTTTTTCAAAAAATCTTGAGCAGGTTTAGGTAATTCTGTAATCTTAATTTTCTTCTGTCCACTAACCGAAATTATTGATAACAACAATAAAATAGACACAAATATTTTCGTTTTCATAATTCAATTTTTTAACTGTACTATTACCAAATTACGATAAGAAAAATTTCATTCAAATCTAATTGTGAAACTTTTATCATTTAAGGTTTTTACAATCAACTGATTAACAAGACAAAAATAAAGTTTAAAAATCTTTATATCTTAATTATAATTTAAGAATATTATCAATTTAAATATCTTCTAAAAAATTAATTAATATTAAAAAGCGATTTGTCAGGATTCCAAAAATCAGCAAAAACAAAAAAAACCCTATCCTGATTGGATAGGGTTTTTGAAAAGAAAGGCGACGACATACTCTCCCACATAACTGCAGTACCATCTGCGCAGGCGGGCTTAACTTCT
>JASCOE010000017.1 GCA_029959285.1 Flavobacteriaceae bacterium PS02337 | reverse complement strand
CCTCTTCCCATCCCGAACAGAGAAGTTAAGCCCGCCTGCGCAGATGGTACTGCAGTTATGTGGGAGAGTATGTCGTCGCCTTTCTTTTCAAAAACCCTATCCAATCAGGATAGGGTTTTTTTTGTTTATAACAGTTTTAGACTTTAAAAAATAAGCTCACATATTTTATCGATTTTGGAGTTGTATGTAAAATTATAAATTGGAAATTTATTTCTAAAAGAAAAATGTAGAATAGATTAATTGGAACTTTACTAATGTATTATCTTAATAAAAATTTATTGTTCCGATTTTTAAGCTAAGAATTAATCTATTTTACGTAAATGTTATTTTTTTAGATATTAATCTTTTAGTATTTAACATAAAAAATGTTTAATATTGCGTTTTTCATACTTATCTGTTTAATTAAATGTCTGTTTATAGCAAATATGCTGATCATATTTTACTAAATCTTCTCAAAGAGGATGATCAGTTGGCTTATACAGAAATTTTTGAAAGATATTCCAGACTACTTGTAAATCATGCTTACAAAATACTTGGAAATCGTGATGAAGCAAATGATATTGTTCAAGAAGTACTTTTGTTAATTTGGACTAAACGTAATGAAATATCGATTACGGGATCTTTTTCAGCTTATTTATACAAAGCAACAAAGAATAGAATATTAAATCATATCGCACATGATAAGGTTGTTTCGCGTTATGCAGATTCTATTTCTAAATTTATTGAAAATGATTATGTTTTTGCAGATTCGAAACTAAGAGAAAAAGAATTAGAAAGAATCATAGAAAAGGAAATCGCTTTACTTCCAGAAAAAATGCGTGAAGTTTTTCTTTTAAGAAAAGTAGAAGAACTTTCATATGATGAAATTGCATTTCAATTAAATATCACTGATAAAACTGCAAAACAGCAAGTATATAATTCTTTAAAAATTCTCCGCGAAAAACTTAAATCTTCAATGAATTTCTTTATTTGGTGAAATTTTGGAAATTTATTTTGTAAAATTTTTGTTAGATAATTCATGTCTAACTTCTTCATTATTAAATAGTAAATAATATTTGAATAATTTTATTTAATAATTATTTAATGTTTTTTTAATTTTTTTCAATTTCGTCTATGACAAAAGTCATTTATAACTGTCTTATTTAAAACGGGACTAATTTTCGTATTGTAATTATGAATGAATCAGAAATCTTAACATTACTGCAAAAATATCAAGAAGGTACCTTATCAGATACAGATAAGGATAAACTTGATGCGTGGTATTTGCATAAATCTTTAAATAGTGATAAACAGCTTACTGATTATGAATTGGAAGATAGTTACGAACATTTAAAATCTAAATTACCGTTAAAGCAAAAGGAAAAAGTTATTAGCATTTGGCCTCGTATTGCAGTTGCAGCTTCAATTGCAGTTTTATTGGGTTCGGGTATATTTTATTTTACAGCATCAAAACAACCAAGCCAAAATATTCAGGTTGTTGAAAAAGTAAAAGAAATTGCTCCTGGCGGAAATAGAGGAATTTTGACACTTTCTAATGGAAAACAAATCATTCTTTCAGATATATCATCAAAAGATGTCATTGCAAAAGAAGGAGAAGAAGATGAAGTTACAATAAAAATGGATGAAAATGGAGTTATCACTTATGTAATAAATCCAAATAGCGATGCTTCAAAAGAAGATGTCAATTCATTTAATACGCTTTCAACTCCAACAGGTGGACAATATAATATTGTTTTAGCAGATGGAACTAAGGTATTTTTAAATGCAGTTTCATCAATTAAATATCCAACACAGTTTAATGGTGATCAAAGAATTGTTGAACTAGAAGGAGAAGCTTATTTTGAGGTTGCTAAAAATAAAAACAAACCTTTTTTAGTAAAATCGGATAATCAAACTATAGAAGTTTTAGGTACGCACTTTAATGTACATGCTTACAACAATGAATCGGTTGTGAAAACTACCTTATTAGAAGGAAGTGTAGCTATTTCATACAAAAATCAAAAAACAGTTTTAAAACCAGGCCAGCAATCTAACACATCAAATAATTTTAATAAAATAGTAGTAAAAGAAGTTGATACTGAAGAGGCTATTGCTTGGAAAAATGGTCGATTTAAATTTGATAATGCAGATTTAAAATCTGTTATGAAACAATTAGAGCGTTGGTACGGAATTAAAGTTGAGTACCGTGGTGATGTTTCAGATGTTAGATTTAACGGAGGTACATTTAGAAATAAAAATTTGTCTGAAGTATTAAAAGTGCTTGAGCTTAGTAATATAAAATTTAAAGTTGAAGGAAAAACAGTTATTGTATATCCTTAAATTTAAATTTACCCGATTATATTGAGTCTATAAACTAAAAAACCAGAGGCAGTTGCGATGCTTCTGGTTGTTATAAAAGTTTATAGCCAATATAAGTTGTCCACTATTGTTTAACTATAACCAATGTAAATGTATGAAATTAAATTTACAACCAAAAAAACCTTACAAAAAACTTAAAAAAAAGATCCCAAAAATTAATTTTTCGACTAATTTATGGTCGTTATGTTTGATGTTTATGCTATTGTGCAGTTTCTCAGTACAAGCTCAAAGCATTTCTATTAATTTTAAGGATGCACCATTAGAAAAAGTTTTAAAAGAAATTTCTAAACAGGCAAATTATGAAGTTTTCTATACGCAAAAATTGCTGAAAGATTCTAAAAATGTAACTATTAGCGTAAAGAATTCATCTTTGAATGAAACTCTAAATCAAGTTTTTAGAAACCAAAACTTAAAATACACACTTACCAATCAGACTATTGTGGTAACTGCTTCAAATCCAAAAGAAGAGGAGCGGGGAAACGGATTAATCGATATACGAGGAAAGGTCGTAAATAATAGAAATGAACCTTTTCCTGGTGTATCGGTAACTATTTGGGGAACAAACCGAATTGCTGTAACTGATTTTGATGGTAGTTTTTCTTTTGAAAAAGCTCCTTCTAACGGTATTCTTGATTGCACAGGATTAACTATTGAAAAAAAATCGATTGCAATTAATGGACGCACAGATTTAACACTTATTGTTGAAGACAAAGTTGCGGCAATGAAAGAGGTTGTAGTTACTGGTTTTCAAACTATTGCAAGAAGTAATTTTACTGGTGCCATAACTAAAGTGGATGAAAAAACATTAAACGAAAATATCAACTCTAGTTTGTCAAGTGCATTAGAAGGTCGTGTAGCAGGTTTAATGTTTCAAAAAAATCCTAGTGGTGCGGCAGCTGATAAACCTATATTGCGTGGTATGGGAACTTTTTCTAATCAAGTTGGATATAGTCCGCTTATCGTAATAGATGGTTTGCCTAGTGAATTGACTTTAGATGAAATTAATCCGTATGATATTGAAAGTGTTGATGTTCTTAAAGATGCGGCTGCGGCTTCCATTTATGGCTCAAGAGCTGCAAACGGTATTATTGTTTTAACTACAAAAAAAGGAAATGGTAAATTAAAAGTTAGTATCAATTCAGATTTCTTTATTGCTAATAAACCAAATTTAGGAGACATGAATTATGCTTCAACAAGCGATTTAATCGATCTTGAACAAGCAGTTTACAATAGAGAAAGAGCAAGATTTGCTAATACTGCTAGTATGTTTAGTGGTTATGGAGATATTGGAAATAGTAGTATGAAATATTACAGTCCGCTTTATCAACTTAATAGAGATTTGGAGGAAGGTGTTATTAATAATGCAGATTACAATTCTACGGTTGCTCAATGGAGAAAGAACGATTACATTAAAGATTATCGTGATAATGTATGGCAGAATGAATTAAGACAAAGATATAATATCGCATTTTCTGGAAGTACAAGCAGACAAAATACTTATGTTTCGATAAATTATGATGAATCAAAAAATCGTATTAAATACAATAACAGTCGTGCATTTAATCTTTATGCAAAAAGCAGTTTTCAATTAAACGATTGGTTAAATGCAACATTTGGAGTAAATGGAACGTACAGTAATGATGATGTTACAGATTCTAGTTATAGTAATTATGATATTCAAAAAAGATACGAACGTATCACCGACGACAACGGTGATCTTGTAATATCGCCATTTGTTGGAATTAGCGACGGTTTTACTTCTGGGAGTATTATTAACCCGTACGTAGCTAGAAAATTAGCAGGTTTAAGCGGGTTTAAATCAACTCAATTTAATGTTTTGAATGCGCTTCAAGAAGGTATTGAAAAACAGAATTCATTAAGTTTAAGAACTTTTGCTAACATAAAAGCTAAACTTTGGAGAGGATTAAGTTTTAATACGCAATTTCAATACGAAGTAAGAAAAAACGATAATGAGCAATATTACGATATTAACTCTTATAAAATGCGTATGGCTATTAATTCTCTAACAGGATATAATCCAGCTACAAACGCGTATACTTATGTAGATGGATTTTCGACTGGAGGCCGATACAAGCAATTAAGCAGTCAGGCGAGTAATTATTCTTTTAGAAATCAATTAGATTTTAATCAAGATTTTGCTGATGGAAAACATTCTATAAATGCATTAGCTGGTTTTGAAATGCGTGAAACTTTTGTTCCAAGAAGTATAGAACAACTTAGATACGGTTACGATCCAGTTACGCTTAGTTCTGCAGTTCTAAATAACCTTGCGTTAAGTCAGACAGGAGTTGCTAGTTACATTTATGGAAATAACAGAACTTTAGCAGCTTTAGGAAGAACACAACAAGAAATTTTACACCGTTACTTTTCAGTTTTTAGTACTGCTAGTTATACTTATTTATCTAAATATAATGTAACAGGAAGTTATCGTGTTGACCGAGCAGATTTGTTTGGGGTAGATCCAAAATATAAAAATCGTCCTTTGTGGTCTGCAGGTTTAGGTTGGAATATCAGCAATGAGGATTTCATGAAAGAAGTAAAATGGGTTAGCATGCTAAAATTAAGAGCAACCTATGGTATTAATGGAAACATTGATCAAACTACAACTCCATATATTACGGCTACAAGAAGAAACGATAATTTATATCAATCTTTACAATATACCAATATTACCGCACAGCCAAATCCGATGTTGAGATGGGAAAAAACTCAAAGTACGAATTTAGGTGTAGATTATAGTTTGTTCCGCGCGAAGTTAAATGGTACTATTGATGTTTATCGCAAATATAGTAGTGATTTATTAGCTACAACAGACTTAGATCCTACAGTTGGAGCATTGACAAGAAGAATTAATGCAGGAGCGTTATTAAATAAAGGAATTGAATTTAGTTTAGGTTCTGAATGGTACAACAATGGAAGTTTCCGAGTTGCTTCTAATTTAATCTTTGCTTTTAACGAAACGACTGTTAAAAAAGTTACAAGAGCTCAATCTACAGCAACGTCTTATGTGGCTTCACCAGGAGATTATTTTATAGAAAATGAAGCGTATAATAGTTTATATGCCTACAAATATGGCGGAATGGTAAATGGATATCCGTATGTATTAGATGAAAACGGAAATCCTTCAATTACTTTTGATAGTAATGGAAACCCAATTTCAACTACGATTAAATCTATTACAAGTCCTAACGCTTTGGTAAATATGGGAACTTTATTGCCAACTTATACAGGTTCACTTTCGCAACGATTTTCATACAAACAATTTGATTTGAATTTCTTATTTGTTTTTTCTGGAGGAAATGTAATGCGTAAAGAAACTTTTGATATGTCATCTGATTTGGTAAATCTTTCTGGTATTGCAGATCGTTATACTGATACAAATAGAAATGGCAATACTCGTTTATATGTAGATTTTGATGAAAGTATTAGAAATTATGCATCAACTATAAGTGGTCAATGGAAAAATTCTAGTGCGAATGTTGTAGATGGAGATTACATTAAACTTAGAAATATTTCATTAGGTTATAATCTGCCAAAGACTTTTGCAAACAAAATCAAAATGGCATCGGCAAAATTTACTTTTCAGGTAAACAATCTTTGGTATTGGAGTGCTGCAGGAAATCATATTGATCCAGAAGTTTATAGTGCAAATGCTGCAACACGTAATTTACCATCGCCAAAAACCTATTTATTTGGCTTTAATCTTACTCTTTAAAAAATGAAACATATATATATAACACTACTGTCGCTTATGATGTTAACCGTAACATCTTGCGAAGATTATACCGATGTTACACCAAAAGGAGCTCTAGTTATAGAAACTCCAGAACAATTTCTTGAATTGGTATCATTGCCAAATAGAGGTTATCCAATTAATAACTTTCAATATTTGTCAGACGATCAATGGATGAGAGAAGCCAACGTAATCGGAAGAACTCCAAACATTGATATCATTAATTTTACTTTTGATGAAAGTGTAGATCGTGTTTCGTTATTAACAGGTTCAAGTTTTTACAATCAAGCATACACTTATATCAACCGATGGAATACCATTATTTCGTTAGTTGATAATAGTAAAGGAGATCAAAGCATTAAACAATTGGCAAAAGCTGAAGCTAAAATTTTCAGAGCTTACGATCACTTTTTATTGATTAATACTTATGCTAAAGGTTACGATCCTCAAACTGCAGCTACAGATGGAGGTATTTGTATCATGGATAAATTCGATTTAGAAGCACAACCTGCAAAATCTACAGTAGCACAGGTTTACGATTTTATTCAAAAGGATATCGAAGAAGCATTACCTTATATTAAAGAAAAACCAGCAGACGTTTATCATCCTTCGTTAGCATTTGCTTATGCATTTAAAGCTAAAGTTCATTTGTTTAAACGCGAAATTGCTCAAGCACAAGCGGCTGCAGAAAAATCATTGAGTTATAATAATCAGATATTTGATTTAGTAGCATATAACGCTCAAGGCGGACCAACGGCTGTAGCTGTTCCAGCTGCAAATAATGTAGAAGTTTTGAGTTATATGTACATGACTGGTTATAATGAAATGAACTTCGCGCAAAGCTACATCATCAGTCCAGAATTGAGAACTTTATTCGGAACTAACGATGCACGTTTCAATTTGTTTTTCAACTCTACAAGTGCAACCAATTTAGATATAGGTTCAAATACGGCATATTGGGCAACGCAATACACAAGATTTTTCTATCCGACAGTTGGAATGAAAACACCTGAAGTATATTTAATTTTGGCTGAATGTTATGCAAGAGATAATAAACTTGCTGAAGCTGTTGATGTTCTAAATAAATTAAGAGCAAAACGTATTGTATCAGGAACTGTAAATTTAACTGTTCCAGCGACAAGAAAAGAAACAATGCAATTGGTTATAAACGAACGTAGAAAAGAATTGCTTTTAGGATTTAATCGATTTTTTGACTTAAAAAGATTAAATACGGAAACAGAATATGCCAAAACGGTTACAAGAGTATTTCCAATCGTAAATAAAACAGTTCCACAAAAGACCTATACTTTACAGCCAAATTCTAGATTATACATTGTACCTTTTCCATTAAGTGCATTAACAAAGAATCCAAAACTTACATTAAACACAGACGAGAAAGTTCCGTTTTAATTCCGATGAAAAAACTATTTATAATGCTAATCATGCTGGCTGTTGGTCAGCATGGTTTTGCTCAAACTCCAGAAAAGAAAGCCGATAGCACAAGTACTCAACCGAAAGGAATGATGGCTTACAACAAAGTCATTACCGATAAAGCTAAAAACAAATCAGGTCTTTTTACAATTAGTCAGGTCGATACGAAGTATTACTTTCAAATTCCAAATACTTTATTTAATCGATATATGTTGGTGGTAACCCGATATTTATCTACGCCAGAAGGGATGGGAATTTTTGGTGGAGAAAAAGCCAACGAGCAAACTATTTACTTTGAAAAAGGATCTAATAACACCGTTTATTTGAGATCATTACAATACAAGCAAGATGTTCGTTCTTCCGATTCAATGCTTGCAAAAGCGTTGGCAGGAAGTAACGAAAATCCGATTGTGGCGGCTTTTCCAATAAAAACAACCAATCCTGATACTGGGGAAGTTGTAATAGATGTTACCGATGCATTCAAAAAAGATAATGCGATGTTTTCTATTGGAAGTACAGAGAAAACTGAAAAAAAATTAAACTCACTTGCTGACGATAAATCTTTTGTTGAAAATATAGATACGTATCCAATTAATATTGAAGTCAAAACAACAAAAACGTATACAAGTTCTACAGCGAGCAGCGGAAGCGTTACATTGAGATTAAACACTTCAATTGTGCTTCTTCCGAAAACGCCTATGCGTAAACGTTTTTCTGATGAAAGAGTGGGTTACTTTGCCAATAAATATGTTTTGTTTGATGATGATGAGCAACGTGCGCAGAAAAAATTCATTATTCAACGTTATCGTTTAGAGCCTAAAGAAAAAGACATCAAAAAATACCTAAGAGGCGAATTAGTTGAACCAAAGAAACAAATTGTTTATTACATCGATCCTGCAACGCCAAAAAAATGGAGACCTTATTTAATTGCTGGTATTAACGATTGGCAGAAAGCTTTTGAAGCCGCTGGTTTCAAAAATGCGATTGTCGGAAAAGAATGGCCAGAAGACGATAAAACGATGAGTTTAGAAGATGCAAGATATTCTGTAGTAAGATATTTAGCTTCTGAAACCCCAAATGCTTACGGACCAAGAATAAGTGATCCGAGAAGTGGAGAAATTATGGAAAGCCACGTTGGCTGGTATCATAATGTGATGAAATTAGTTCAGAGATGGTATATGATTCAAGCCGGACCTTTAGATCCAAGAGCAAGAAAAATGCATTTAGATGATGAATTAATGGGACAATTAATTCGTTTTGTTTCTTCTCATGAAATTGGACATACAATTGGTTTACGCCACAACATGGGAGCGAGCAGTGCAACGCCTGTAGAAAAACTTCGTGATAAAAAATGGGTTGAAGCAAATGGACATACGGTTTCTATTATGGATTATGCTCGCTTTAATTACGTAGCACAACCAGAAGATAATATTAGTTCGAAAGGGATTTATCCGCGAATCGGAATGTACGATAAATGGGCAGTTCAATGGGGATACAAATATTATCCAAATGCTAAAGATGAGTTTGAAGAAGAAAAAACTCTTGCTAAATTGACAACAGATAGTTTAACAGCAAATCCAAAATTATGGTTTGGAGGTGAAGGAAAAGACGAAGATCCTAGAAGTCAGGCAGAAGATCTTGGCGATGATTCAGTTTTGGCGAGCGATTACGGAATTAAAAATCTTAAGCGAGTAGTTCCAAATCTAGTTCAATGGACGTATCAGCCAAACGATGCTTACGATAATTTATCAGATATGCATAAAGCAGTTGTATTACAATATAGCCGCTATTTGTATCATGTATTGAAAAATATTGGTAATAATTATGTTACTAAAAGAACTGTTGATGAAAAAGGCACAATATATCAGCCAATTCCAAAAGCAAAAGTAAAGGCAGCGATTGATTATGTTGGAAGACAATTGTTTGTAGCGCCTTTATGGATGTATCCAAAGGAAATTGAACAGCTAATTCCGTTGAAAACAGCAGACCAAATAGCAGATCAGCAGAATCAGGTTTTAAATATGCTTTTAAGCTCTGGAATGCTTTACAATATCAGCGTAAAAGCAATACAGTTTGAAGGTGCTTATACAGTTCCAGAATTTTTAAATGATTTGCAACAAACGGTTTGGGTAAAATTCAGTGGAGATGAAAAACAAGATTTTTACAGAAGAAGTTTGCAGCGTAGTTATGTAGAAAAACTAGGAATGCTTTTATTACCAAAAGAACTAGAGCCTGGTAAAGCAGCCAATACGGCACAACGTAGTGATGTAAATTTATACGGGAAACAGCATCTTTTAAAATTAAAAGCAGATGTTACAAAACTTATGAATGGAACTACAGGATTAAGCAAAGACCATTATGAAAGTATTTTGATTGACATCGAAAAAATTATTACAAAATTAGATAAACCTACATCATGAAAAAATTAGTAGTTCTGGCATTTCTTTTCTTAAGCGCATTTGCACAAGCTCAATTAACATCAAAAGAAGAAGTAACTCCTGACTTGGTAGAAAAGAGAGAAGCACAGAAAAAAGAAATCACAAAAAGTTATCTGGCTCTTAAAAATAGTTTTTTAGTTTCAGATAGTCTTGCTGTTGCAAAAAATGCAGAAGCATTAAAAAACTCGTTGAAGAATTTCAGGTTTAAAAAATTAAGTCTTGAAAAAATGAACGAAGCAACAACATCAAGAACAGAAATTATAGCATTAGCAGATCAGCTTATCGCGAATAAAAATATCAATAAACAGCGTAAAGTTTTTGAAACCCTTTCTGTTAAATACTGGGAACAGGCTTCAAAATTTAAAGCAGCCGATGCAACCCTATATTTACAAGTTTGCCCAATGACAGGCGCAGTTTGGACAAGTGATAGCAAGGAAATTAAAAATCCATATTATCCAAAAAATATGCTGACTTGCGGTGAAGTAAAAGCAAGTTTATAAAAGTTAGAATTTGAATTAGTTTGATAAATACGGTATTCTGAAAAGGAGCCGTATTTGTCATTTCTAATTGATTTTGATTAATACGTTAATTATGAATCACAAAAAAGCTGTCTAAAATAATAGACAGCTTTTTTTATATTTTGTCTTTAAGATTAGCATGTTTCATATACTTTTTGAACTGATGCATTAAATTGTTTTTATTCATCTTTCATTCTGGTAGAATGTAACATCTCTAATTTCCATCCGTTTTTTGTTAAAATTGCGGTCGCACTTTCTAGCCAATACACTTTTTTAGTTTTTTTATTGTCGAATGAAAATACAGCTTGGTTTTTGTATGCAATCCAAGCCATTTTGTTTAAGATCTTAATTTCAATAACTTCAATAGAATTCACTCGATTTGGAATTGGTTTTTCGAGTATAGCCTTGTCTAAATATTTTGCTATAGAATCATTGTTCCATATTTCTCCATTTTCTAAGAGAAGAAAATCTTTTGTGTAGTATTTATCAATGTTTTTAGAGTCTAATTTCGACCAGATTTCATCAAAAGATTCAATAATTAATTGTTTTATTTGCGATTTAACGGTCTTGGTCGTGCTTTGTCCAAATGATACTGTTGTAAAGCATATCATAAGAATTATGGTATTGAGTTTTTTCATTTTTTGGTTTTTTTGTTATTAATGATTTCTGCTTTTTCTGATGTCAATTGATAGATTATTAAAGTTTAGTTTTCTAAGCTTAAATAACCCAATAATATTTCTTTCGGTTCTCTTTTGTCATAGTACATTATAGTTAAATCTACTTTCGTTTTTTCAAATAGGTTTTGAATTTTACTTTTACTTATTTCTAATTCGTCACTATTTTCATAATCAAATTGTATTAAAACTTTTTCTCCTTTTAATAATGTAATTTTTTGTTTTCCATATGATTTTGTATCACGAAAAAAAACAATTTTTAAGGATTTAAAATTATCTTTCTTTTTTACTACTCCAGTTAGTTTATAACATTCACGCTCATTGCTACGAAATAACACTTTTGAATCTTTGTAGATCTGCCAATTTGTAATCGTATCTATTTCTGTTTTTGCCCAAGAAAATGGAGAAAAACCAAGTAAATAAAATAGTAGGAATGTTTTTATGTATTTCATCTCAATAATATTGGTTTGCATTATCCGTTTTTCAGTATTTATTGCTTTATTTTTTTAAATCCTGCCACATAATCAAAGCCAAGTTTTCCTTTCAACAGACCAAGTTTTATTTCTTCTCCTTCTTCAAAATTATTATAATTTGTTTTCCCTACAGAAAACCTTTCTTTATCTCCATTTTCCATTTTCAAATAGAAAAAGTATTCAGTAGATCTACCACCGCTAATACTTTTGCTTTCTATTTTAAAATTTTTATAAAAAGTTGTTGGGTTCGCAAAATAATGGTTTACAAAACTTGCCAAAGCGGTAGATATTAAAAAAAATCCTATAAAAAGCCCAAAATGAACAGTATATCTTCTTTTACTTTCATAATAAACGCTTGGAGTTGTTAATTTTAAGATTATGGTCGTAATAATTGCTGCCAGAATTCCGAAGACACCTGCTGTCCAAAAAAGTTTTGTACCATTTATAGTGTTATCAAAATTCCTGATTTCAAACAACAAAGCTATCAAGCTAATAAAAAAAAGTGTATTCGAGAAATAGTAAAATAATTTGTCAATTGGTTTAGTGTTTTTTTCGTAAGATATCTTTGGAGGAAAAAAGTCATCTATAATAAGCTGTGAAATTGCAACAATTTGTAATAATTGATACATTCCATATAGAAAGAATGGTAAAGGAACAAGTCTAAATGTTCCTTTATTGTCTGCAAATAAAACAATCGGAATTATACATAATCCTATGATTATGATTTTTTTGTAAAACTCTTTCCTTATAAAAGAGGCTTTTTTGTTATTGCGACTATGGTTGTTTTTCTTATTCAAAATTGAGGAAATAAGCGAAGGTTTGTTTTGCTTTTGTTTTCTCAAATATATTTATTTTTTCTTACAATTTTTACTCAAAACCAAAAGCCATCCGAATAAGGACAGCTTTTTTTATTTCGATTTAAAAACGATATTTCGATTAGATTTTATCTCCAATATATTTCGCCACTTCGGCAAGTCGGTTAGAAAATCCCCATTCATTATCGTACCAAGTGGCTACCGAAAGCAAATTTCCTTCTTTAGCGGTAAGAGGTAAATCGATAATCGAAGAATGCGGATCTGCTACAATTCTAGCCGATGTCCATTGATCTTCTAAAACATCCAAAACACCTTTTAATTCGCCTTCTTTTGCAGCTTTTCTAAAAGCATCATTAACTTCTTGCACCGTACAATCTTTGGTTGTAACCAAGTTCAATTCGGCAATGCTTCCTGTTTTGGTCGGAACTCTGTATGCTTTTCCGGTAATTTTTAAATCGCTCCAAATAAATTGCAATGCTTTTGCTGCTCCCGATGAAGACGGAATAATATTTTCTGCGGCTGCCCAAGAATCGCGTCTGTCTTTCATTGGCTGATCGGTCAAAGATTGCGTATTGGTATAAGAATGTACGGTTGAAAAAAGACCATATTCAATTCCGAAATTCTCTTTAATCACTTTTACAACGGCAGCCAAAGCATTGGTTGTACAACTTCCCATACTGATAATTTTATGGTTCGATGCATCAAATTGATCTAAATTAATTCCTTTCAAAAGAACAGCGTCACAGTCGGCTAAAGATTTACTTGGTGCGCTTACCAAAACATATTTTGCGCCTTTGTCAATATGTTTCTGTGCAAAATCTCTGTTAGTTGCACGTCCGGTACAATCTACAACCAAATCAATTCCAAGTGCTTTCCAATCTGGAATGTCTAGTTTTGAATTTTTGTACGGAATTTTTCTGTCTCCAATAATAAAATTTTCATCTGCTGTTTTTACTTCTTCGTGCCATCTGCCGTAATTGGTGTCGACACTAAAAAGCGCTCCGAGCAAGTCTATATCTTGAATGTCAGCAATGACTTCAGGAACAAAAAGATTGTTTTTTAATGCCACGCGAAGAAATTGTCTTCCAATTCGGCCAAATCCGTATAATGCTATTTTTGCCATGATATAATTAATTTAAATGATTATTTATTTGCAGAATTAAAATGGAGCACGTAAAAACATATTTATAAATTTAATATTAAAATATTGATTGTCAATTTTTTAACTTTAAATAATTTTTAAATGTTTCTACGTGCTCTACTATTTTTTTGATTAATTTATTTTAACCAAATGATCTTCGATATCTTTTCTTTGTGATTCGTATTGTGCTGGAAGTTTCAAGTTTTTACCTAATTCTTCTAAACTTTCATCAACTGTAAATCCTGGATTATCTGTAGCAATTTCAAATAAAACTCCGCCTGGTTCTCTGAAATATAGTGAGTGGAAATATTGTCTGTCGATTTGTGGTGTAATAGACAATCCGTAATCTTCGATTTTTTCACGGAAGTGCATTAAAATTTCATCATTTTGTACTCGGAAGGCTACGTGATGAACAGTTCCGTTGGCATTTAAACCGCGTTTTTCATCACTTAATTCTACCAAATCTACAATTGCGGCATTTTCTACAGCGTCTGTTGCATAACGATAACGATTTACGTCTTGATCGATTAATTTATAACCAAATATTTCCGTTAAAATCGCAGCAGTCGGTTTAATGTCGTTTAAAGTCAAAGTGATGTTATGAAAACCTTTTGTTGCTACATCAGCTTTTACTTCTTCAGTTTCCCAAGCTTTTCTGTTGTCTTCTGTTTTAGATTCGATTAACTCTAATTTTAATCCGTCTGGATCTAAGAAAGTCAAGTATTTTTCACCGAATTTTTCAGCAGGTTTATTGTAAATTACATTGTATTTCTCAAAACGTTTTTGCCAAAAATCTAAACTTCCTTTTGGAACAGAATAACCAATTTCAGTTGCCATTCCAGAACCTTTTCTTCCTTGCTGAATTCCTTCTCCCCAAGGGAAAAAAGTCAAAATAGTTCCAGCGCTTCCAACTTCATCACCAAAGTAAAAATGGTAAGTTCCTGGATCGTCAAAATTCACCGTTTTTTTGATAAATCTTAATCCTAATATGTTTGAGTAAAAGTTGAAATTACGTTTAGCATCACCTGCAATTGCAGTAATATGGTGTAAGCCTAAAATTTTATTTTCCATGGTATTTGTTATATTAAATTGTTATTTGATTTTTCTTTTACAAATTTACGTCCGTTATGGCTGTGCATCGATTAACCTAGATTAAGAAATAAAAAACGGTTAATTTTCGACGTGCCATAATATATCCAAATAATATTCCATTTAACTTAATATGTTGTTTATTAAGGGTTTTGGAAAGGGAACCACATTTTGATTATACGATATATCGTAATTTTATGAATTTAATATCTCGTATTTAGAAAATCGATAGTAGTTTAATAAAGGCTATTTCTTAAATTTACACTACCACGCATAAAAAATACCACAAGAATTACCGTTATGGAAAAATCAACAGAAAAAACTGCAATCCTGATGAAGCGATTGCAGGAAAGAGAGCAAGAACAAATGTTGATTTTATCTATCTGTACGGCACTTTCTACAATTTTAAATAAAGAAGAATTTAGTACTGTTATAAACGGAACATTAAAAGACAATTTTCTGTTTGATAATTTTATTTTAACTTCTTCAAATGAAGACGAAACCGATTATCAAATTTTTTATCATTCTTCAAATAAAAATACGGACGTAAAAAATTATGTTTTAAACGACGGATTTTTTAATCTCTGTTTAGACTCAGCCGATACGGTTATTTTTGATTTGACTGAAGATCAAAAAAATCCAGATTACATTCAAAACATACATAAAAAAGGTTTCAAAAATGCGATCGGAATTTGTCTTCCTCATACTAAAGGAAACCGAAATGTACTTTTCCTTTTCTTCAAAAATGCCAAAACTTTTACAAGAGAATCCAATCGTGTTTTAAGAGGAATTGCAACTCAGCTTTCTATCACGATTAGAAATATTAAAATGACTCAAGAATATGAAAGTAATCTTGTCGAATTAAAAAAGCTCAAAAACAATTATTCAAATAGTAATCAAGAAAAAACGGAAATTAAAAAACAAGGTTTTCATGGAATTGTCGGGAATAGCGACGCGATGCAAGAAGTCTATGAATTAATTTCTCAAGTTGCATCTTCAAATGCTACGGTTTTAATTTTTGGTGAAACCGGAACAGGAAAAGAGCTCGTAGCAAGTGCCATTCATCATTTATCTCCAGTTTTTAATAATAGAATGATTAAAGTAAATTGTGCTTCAATTCCAGAAAATTTGATTGAAAGTGAATTATTCGGACACGAAAAAGGAGCTTTTACAGGAGCTGCCGAACAAAGAATTGGGAAATTTGAACAAGCACAAAATAGTACTATTTTTTTGGATGAAATTGGAGAACTCCCGTTAGAATTACAAGGTAAACTGCTTCGTGTTTTGCAAGAAAAAGAAATTGAAAGAGTTGGTGGAAATAAAAGCATCAAAATAAACGCAAGAGTAATTGCGGCAACGAATAAATCACTTGAAAAAGAAGTTGCCGAAGAACGATTTAGAAGCGATTTATATTATCGTTTGAATGTTTATCCGATTCCGCTTCCGGCTTTGCGCGATCGTAAAGGAGATATTGAAATTCTTGGAAATTTTTTCTTAGAAAAACATTCAGAAAAAATAGGGAAGAAGATAAAAGGTTTTTCTAAAAAAGTACTCAACGGCATGATAGAGAATGCTTGGCCAGGAAATGTACGCGAGTTAGAAAATATGATCGAAAGAAGTATTTTGTTTGCAAAAGACGACACGATTAGAGAAATGACTTTTTCTGAGATTTTTATTGAAAAATCTGAAACTTCTAAAACAGAATTTCAAACTAAAACATTACAAGAAGTAGAGAAGGAGCATATTTTAAAAATCATTAAAAAATGCAACGGAAGAATTTCTGGTCCGCAAGGCGCAGCAGTTTTGTTAGGTTTACCGTCTACAACTTTAGCTTCGAGAATGCAGAAATTAGGAATTAAAAAAGAACATTTTCTAGATTAATTTTAGTCAATCATTTTTATTTTTCCCGAAGAAACCGCCCAATAAATCAATAAAAGCATGCTGATTGCCAAAGCGGCTGTTGGAAATTGAAATGAAATTCCGAATGCAATTAAATACGTTGGAAATCCGTACAGATAATTATTTCTGATTTTCTGGATTGCCGAATCTGTAATTCCAGGACGCAATAATTTCTTGTTATGGCTGGCAATAAACCACAGCAAATTATACGAAATATTAATCAATACAAAAATTCCAGTATAAATCGCTACCGCAATATTAGATGCTTCACCTTCAAAAAAACGGGCTAATAAAGCCGTTGGATACGAAACTGCTGTAACCAAAAATAAAATCAATCCGTTTGAAAACATGATCGCTGTATTTCTACTATAAATCTGTTTAAAAATCTTGTGATGATTGACCCACATGATGAAAATGCTGAAGAAAGAAAGCGTAAAAGCTAAATACGTTGTCCATTCACTTTTTAAAAAAGCCAATAATTCTGTACCGTTTTTTACCGCATTTATTTCTGGCGCATGAAGATCTAAAACCAAAAGTGTGATAGCGATGGCAAATACGGCATCGCTGAAGTTTTCTATTCTTACGGTTTCTTTTTCCATTTTTTTAATTTTATTTGAAAAACATAATCATTTTAACCGCAAAGTTCGCAAGGTTTTGCGCAAGGTTCGCAAAGTTTTTAGACAAAGCTTTGCGAACTTTGTATTCACCTTTAAAAAAATGAATAAAAAAACTTTGCGAACTTTGCGGTTAAATTTTTTTTGAAGTAGAAAAACTATGTTTCTATGTGTTTAAAAATTATATTTTTATGAATATTGATTTTCGAAGTTTAGGCTCAATATTTTTTGTTTTGTGTCCTTTTCCTGTGGTGTCTTCAACCAATAAAATTGAACCAGTAGGAAATGTTCTTTTTTCACCCAATGAAGTTTCGATTTCTACGCCGCCTTCCAATAAAACAATATATTGACGGTCTGGCGCATTGTGAAAATCGTAATCATAAGAAGGACTGACTTCTCTAAAAACGATAGATTTGACAGGTTCATCATCAGATAAAAATCCGATATCGCCATTGTTTTTTAATGGAACTTCAAAATCTTTAAAATGACTTTCTCCATTTTCATCGCTGTACACTCGCGTTATCGTAATCATTATTTTTTATTGAAAACCAATGCGTTTGCACAATCTACTTCATCCTGACTAATCGTATGTCCCATATTTGGATAGATTTTTTTAGTAACATCTGCACCCATTTTTGTCATAAGTGTTTCAGTATCATTTACTCTTTCTACAGGAACATGAAAATCTGGATCGCTTGTTCCGATAAAAACCGGAGTATTTTCGAAATTTCCAGTATAATGGTTTTCATAAACTTGATCGCCGATTAATCCGCCAGTAAAAGCTACAATTCCACCATATTTTGCTGCATTTCTTGTGGTAAATTCCAAAGCAAGACAAGCGCCTTGAGAAAATCCTAAGAAATAAATATTCTCTTTTTCGATGCCATTTTGCTGAATTGCAACCACAACCTGATGAATAGCTTCAAGTGACTTTGAAAACGAAGGTTCATTCTCGTCAAGAGGAGCTAAAAATGAGTACGGATACCAAGTTCTGTTTTCTGCCTGAGGCGCAACCAAAGCAAAATCTTGTACTTTAAGATGTTTCGCAATCGAAAGAATATCATGCGCTCCTGCACCACGTCCGTGAATCATGATGAGTGCTTTCTTGGCTTCGTTTAAAGGAATGCCGTCTGTTATTATATCTGTATTCATAATATATTTTTTTGAATATTGTCTAAAGTTTTTTTTGCACAGATTTCACACAATCTTGGAGAAATACGGAATCAAGAAAAATCTACTTTTTCCAAATATCTTCATATTCATCTGGATGTCTTTTGAATTGGGCATGAACGTAAGGACAAAGTGGTAAAACTTTCAAATTATTAGCTCGTACATACGATACCATTTCTTCCAAAAGTTTTTTTGCATAACCTTTTCCTTCGGCTTCTGGTTCAACTCCAGTGTGGTAAACTGTCAATAAATCTGGCTTGAGGCTCACGGTCATTTCACCTTGTTTTTTATCATCAACATAAAGATTGAATGCGCCGTGTTTTTTTTCGTCTAATTCTAATTTTATTGTTTCCATGTTTATTTTTTTATGTCTTGGTTTAGAATTACAAAGTTCGTTAAACTAGCAGTTAAGTCTACTTAATGTAGATTAATTATATCCTTGTTTTATGCCTAATTTTTTCATTTTCGAATACAAAGTTTGTGGCTGCATTTTGAGCATTTCTGCGGCGCCTACAGGACCTGAAACTTTTCCGTCGCAAAGTTGCAGTGCATTCATAATGTGTTCTTTTTCCATTTCTTCCATTGATTTCATTTTTCCTGTAGGAACGACTTCAAATGGAACAGAGGTATTCGAAGGAAGATCAAAATTTTCTATTTCGGTTGTTTTCGCAAGCAATACATTTCTTTCTATTAAATGTTCTAATTCGCGAATATTTCCCGGCCAATCGTAATTTTTCAATTGTTGTAAAGCAGTAACACTAATACTGTTGACATTTCTTCTAGCGCTTGCGGCATATTTTTTTAGAAAATGAAAAGCCAAGGCTTCAATATCTTCTTTTCGTTCTTTTAATGTTGGCAATTGTATCGGAAATACATTTAATCGGTAATACAAATCAAGTCTGAAACGGCCTTCTGCAACTTCTTTTTCTAGAGATCTGTTGGTTGCGGCCACAACACGAACATTTATTTTAATCGTCTTATTGCCTCCAAGTCTTTGAATTTCTTTCTCTTGCAAAACGCGCAATAATTTTACTTGAGAATCTAATGGCAATTCTCCAATTTCATCTAAGAAAATGGTTCCGTTATCGGCTTGTTCAAACTTTCCAATTCGTAACGAATTTGCTCCTGTAAAAGCACCTTTTTCGTGTCCAAATAATTCACTTTCTATTAAGGATTGCGGTAAAGCGGCACAGTTTACAATTACAATTGGATTTGAAGAATGTTGCGAAAGATCATGTATAGAATGTGCCACTCTTTCTTTTCCTGTTCCGCTTTCGCCTAAAATTAAAACAGAAGTTTCAGCTGGAGCCACGATTTTTATTTTTTCAATCACCTCTTTCAAAAGCGAACTATTACCAACAATGCCTTCAATTTCTTGAATTTGCGTATCGATTTTAACTTCTCCTAAACTTCCTTTTTCTTCATTAAATCGATATTTGGCAATGTCGAGCATTACTATAAGATCTCTTTCGCGGAAAGGTTTTACCATAAAACCATACGGATGCGTTGCTTTTACAGCTTCTAGCGTACTTTGGTTCGTATTTGCCGAAATATATAAAAAAGGAAGATGCATTTCTCTAAGTTCCCAAGCGAGATCAATACCAGTTAAATCGCCTTTTAGCATAATATCAAGCAAAATCCATTCAGGTTTTTTATCTTCAATTAATTTTCGAGCCTGAACCACAGAAGAAGCAATACCCACCACTTGATATCCTGCTTTTTGTAGCATAATTTTCAAATCATTTGCTACTATAAATTCATCTTCAACAATTAAAATTTTCTCCTTCATTCTATTATTTATATCCTTTTAAGAATTCTCTGCTGTAACTTCAAATTCTGTATTTCCTGTAAAAGTAATTGCGATTTTTAGTCCGTTATCGTTCTTCATTTCAAAAGTTCCATCTATTTGGTCGCTTAATCCCATCATTAAATTCATACCTAAAGAATCTCTTTCGATATCATCAAAATTTTCTGGAAGACCAACTCCATTGTCAGCAATTTTTAATTCGTAATTGCTTTCTCCAATATTTTTAAGAACAATGATTACTTCTCCTTTTCTGTTTTCTGGAAAAGCATATTTAATAGCGTTATTTACGGCTTCATTTATAATTAAACCAAGAGGAACGGCTTGTGCTACATCAAGATACGTTTTTTCGACTTCTAAAACAAAACTGATATTTCGATCGGTATCAAAACATTCTTTCATGTAATTGATTAATTCGTAAACATACCACGACATATCAATATTTGCCAGATTATCAGATTGATACAGTTTTTGATGAATCAAAGACATGGCATGCATTCTGTGCTGGCTGTTTTGAATCGCTATTAAAGCATCTTCATTATCCAAATAAGCCGATTGCGTGTTTAATAAACTTATAACGATTTGAAGATTATTTTTTACACGATGATGAATTTCTTTTAAAAGCCATTCCTTTTCAATCAGCATTTTTTTGTTCAGTTCGTTTTGTTCATTAATCTGCTGACGCTGCATTTCTAATTCGGCATTCTTTTTCTTTTTCAATCTAAAACTGTTGTATAAAAGCGCGAGAAAAAGAATCAAAACGATTACACTTCCAACAAATACATATTTTACAACTGTATCTTTCTGAATTTGAATTTGCTGTACTTTTGCCTGTTCCTGCAACAGATTGATGTTTTTATCTTTTTTCTCACTTTCAAATTCAATTTGAAGACTATTAATCTGTTTGCTTTTTTCTCCTTTAAAAACCGAATCAGAAAGACTTTTATAAAGCTGATAATGCTTGATAGCATTGACATAGTCACCTCTTGATGAATCGGCTTTAAACCAAATAAGGTGACTCTCTGATCTAATATTGTTATTTCCTATTGCCGCAGAAACCGAATCTAATTTTTTAATTATTTGATAAAAAGCAGTAAAGTTTTTAACTTGATAATGATAGGACGCAAAACTTCTTAAAACAGCAAAAGTATTTCCGTTTCTTTCTGCATTTTCACCATAATGAGCAACCATTTTTTTATAATATAAGGTTGCTTTGGCATTGTTTCTTTGTATTCTATAAATATTAAATAAAAGATAATTCTCGGTCATTATTCGCTCCATATTTGAAGTCGGATAATTGTCCTGCATCTCTTTTATGAGTTTTAGCGCTTCACTTTCTTTCTTCTGACGAATATATAAGGAACTAAGATTATCAGCAATGGTTCTTATGTATTCTGTATCATCATACTCTTTGGCAATTTTTAATGCTTTGTTCCAATATTCTTCGGTTTTCTCATTCTGGCGCAAATAATAGTAAACCAATGCAATATGGTTGTAAATAGAACTTAACTGCAAAGTATTATCATGAAGCTCCAAAGCGGTTTTTTCTGCAAGAAGTCCGCATTTTAGGGCTTCTGAAAAATTTCCTTTTTGCGTATATACTTCAGAAAGGATATTATAAATACCTTGCAAACTCTTAAATTTTATCGCTTTATAAATCTCAAGAGATTCTTTTAAAAAAGGTTCTGCCTTATCTAGTTGTTCGTTACTGCTATATAATTCACCAAGGTCTTTTAAAACAGTAGCTTGTTTTTCTTTTGAATTTGCTTTTTTATAAAGCAGAATTGCCATTTGCTTATACTTCGCTTTTTGTTCAATTTCTGCATCATAAATAGACAATTCCGCGTAACTGCTTGCTTGTAATTCAGTCAGATTATTGGTTTTCGAATACGTAATCGCATTTTTTGTTTTTTCTAAAGCATTTTCAACATCGCCTTTTTCTCTATAAATCTGAGCTCCTAAAAGAATTGATTTTCCTTTTCCGAGTTTATATTTTAATCGATCACTTAATAATCTTGCTTGTGTATTAATAAGATCTGCATTATCAAGATCAGATTTATCTTCGCCAGTTTTTGTCAGATAATAATCGCTTAAAGCTAAAAGTAATTCGACCTTTTTTGGATCACTTTTAGCTTTAGCAATTTTATTTTTTAATACATCAGGATTTTCTCTGGATTGTGCCGAAGCGCCATAATTTACAACTAAAAATAAAGTCGTTGCAAATAAGGCGCATACTTGGTTTTTGACAGAAATAATAGGGCTGAAATTCATTTTTTAAAGATACTATATTATCAGAAATTTGCAATCCAAATCCGTGTTTGTCTAGCTTTCTCGGTGGTATAAATAGCAAATAATCATTGCTACTCCAGGGAGAATTAAAGTTCCTAATCCGAAAAATTTTCCAGCAACTGCACCCAGAAAACAACCCACAAGAAATCCGATTATGGTAACTAATTGTTTCTTAAAACTTAAAAGAACATCTACGTCTTTCAATCCGTTTTTTAGTAAGTTTCCTAAATCTAGAGAAGCTTGCGTTACATTTCCCGTCATCATGGTAGTTGGACCGTGTGTTTCTTTCGCGTAAAGCTTTCCAAAAGCATTCTGAAGTCCCATTGCAAATACGGTTGTCATGGCAACAGTATACATGGTCCATTCTGAAAAGTTTTCTAAATAACCAAAAACATAAGAAGCAATACCGCTTAAAACCAATATTACACCTTCCCAAAATAAAATGGTATAGCGATTAGTTGCTTTTAATGCAATTCTCCCGCCAGTGATTACAGCTATTATAAAAATAGGAAAGGTGAGCAGTTTTATCCACGCGTGTATGTCTGAACCTTTTATGATTTGATAAGCAAAGACAATAAAGTTACCCGTAACGTGTGCCGAAAATATCGAATCGGCTGCGACAAACGTTACGGTGTCGCAATACCCTGCTATTATAGTCAGCAACAGGGTTACGTACCAAATGTTTTTTTGTTGTATTTCCATAATTTTTATTTCAAATGTGCGCGAAGCATCCAAGCCATTTTTTCGTGAGTTTCTACAAGTCCAGTAATAAAATCACTTGTTCCTGCATCTTGTAATTCGTTGGCAATACTATTAATGTTTTCCCTTAAGTAAATTATGATACTTTCATGATCTACAAGTAATTCTTTGATAAAACCGTGAGCGTCATTTTTTTCTTGTAATTCTTCTGTTAGATGCGTTAAAGCCAAAAAGTCTTTTAATGTTGCAGGCGTATAATGTCCGAGAGATCTGATTCTTTCTGCAACAGTATCTACAACCTCATCAATTGCATCGTATTGTTGTTCGAAAAAAATATGTTTGTTGTAAAAATCTGGACCTTCAACATTCCAGTGCGCTCTTTTTGTTTTGGTATAAAGTACAAATTCGTCTGCAAGAACTTTAATTAATACCTCAACTACTTTGTTGATGTTTTCTTGTTTAATTCCGATGTTTGCTTTCATTTTAAATTAGGTTTAATTAGTGATATGTTTAGAAATTAAACACATAGAAACATAGATTTTTTTTGAATTTGAAAAGGATATCGAAAGCTATGTTTCTATGTGTTTAAATTAATTGGTTATAAAATTTAATAAATAATAATCAAGTGAATAAGTTCCAGCACCAAGTGCAAGAAGCAATAATAGTGATAAAGTGTACATATAAGGAACGTCGCGTACTTCGAGTGAATCCTTTCTGTGAACTACAAAATAACCAACAGCTGTAACGCCAATTGTTGGAAGAACGGCAAGACGTGTTCCAAGTCCCATAATAATAAAAAACGGAACAACAGTATCTGAAAAAGTCGCAACTAATCCGTTTAGTTTTTCAGGAAGATGAAGCGGATTTGGAACGTGTTCTTTCTGTCCATTTTCAACTCTGAATTTCTTCATTCCGTGTACTCTAAATAATTCAATTGCAAGTAAAACTCTAAATACTAAAAGAGCGATATTGTTGAATGAATTTCCTAAATCAGAGTGAAGGATTTGTTTAATAATTTCGATCATTTTTTTAAATTTAAAAAGCAAAACAAGAACAGCCTAAAGCGCCCCAGAATGCATTATAATTATTGACAGGAACATTGCTCATTCGAGCGGCATCGTGATTGTGTAAATGAACATCGCAACTTCCGCTGCAGCTGTGAATTTGTGAAGTCAGTTTTGGTTTTGCATCTGCTTTTGTATTTTTTTCAATCGCACTTTGCAAACTGCTTCTTACTGGATATCCGTTGTAAATATTTGTTGGTGACCAATCTGGTAAAATTGGAATATGAGGTGGAGAGAACGAAGAAAAATCTCCATTTGCATAAACAATTTTTCCGTCGACAATTGTTAGATCTGATTCGATTTTTTTTATGTCTTCGTCATCAATGGTGAAATAATCGCGATCTAAGACCACTAAATCAGCAAACATTCCCACTTTAATATCTCCTTTTTTAGTTTGTTCTTGCGAAAACCAAGCACTTCCTCTAGTGTACAATTCTAAAGCGGTTTGTCTGTTCAATCTCGTTTCAGTATATAATTGTAAACCTCCAACTGTTTTTCCAACCGTCATCCAATACATAGAAACCCACGGATTGTAACTGCTCACACGTGTAGCGTCTGAACCGGCGCCAACAGGAACTTCCATTTCTAACATTTTTTTAATTGGCGGTGTGTTTTCAGCAGCTTTTGCTCCGTATCGATCTGTAAAATATTCTCCTTGATACGCCATTCTACTTTGTACAGCAATTCCGCCGCCCAGAGCTTTTACACGTTCGATATTTCTTTCGTCAATAGTTTCAGCGTGATCAAATATCCACGGAAGCCCGTTGAAAGGAACATCTTGATTTATCTTTTCGAAAACATTCAAAAATCGTGTAATGCTTTCGTTGTAAGTTGCATGAAGTCTGAAAGGCCAACGATTTTCTACCAAAAGGCGAACAACTTTTTCTAATTCTGCTTCCATGTTTTCTGGAAGATCTGGTCTTGGCTGCAAGAAATCTTCAAAATCTGCGGCTGAAAAAACCAGCATTTCTCCAGCTCCATTATGGCGATACATATCGTCTCCTTGATATAATTTTACGGTGTCAATCCAATCGTTGAAATCTTCAAATTCGTGTTTTGGTTTTTGAGTGAAAAGATTATAAGCGATTCTTACGGTCAATTGCTTCTTTTCATTCAATTCATTTACAACTTTATAATCATCAGGGAAATTCTGAAATCCGCCGCCAGCATCAATCACACTTGTTATTCCAAAACGATTCAATTCTTTCATAAAATGACGCGTAGAATTGATTTGATGTTCGTAAGAAAGCGTCGGACCTTTAGCTAAAGTCGAATACAAAATCATCGCATTTGGCGTCGCAATAATAAGTCCTGTTGGTTCTCCGTTTGAATCTCGTTCAATTTGTCCGCCAGGAGGCGCAGGCGTATTTTTATTGTAACCAACAGCCCTTAAAGCCGCTCTGTTCATTATTGCTCTGTCATACAAATGCAAAATAAAAACTGGAGTATCGGGCGCAATAGCATTGATTTCTTCTAAAGTAGGCATTCTGCGTTCAGCAAACTGAAATTCTGACCAACCGCCAACCACACGAACCCATTGCGGATTTGGTGTGCGATCTACTTGTTCTTTTAGCATTCGAAGCGCATCAGCCAAAGAAGGAACGCCATCCCAGCGCAATTCTAAATTATAATTTAATCCACCGCGAATAAGATGAATGTGAGAATCGTTGATTCCTGGTACAACTCTTTTGTTTTGAAGGTCAATTATTTTGGTTTCTTCAGAAGCAAAAGTCATAATATCGCTATCATTTCCAACTGCAATAAATTTTCCGTCTTTGATAGCTACAGCTGTAACATTTGGCGTTTCTGCATTGAAACTATGAATTTTTCCGTTGAATAAAATTAAATCCGCTTTCATAGTCTTATTATTTAGAGTTTAATTTTGCAATCGCTTCTTTAATTCCTTCTCCTGCAACATTGTAAAAAGCGGGACCAGCAAGTAGAATAACTTTCGTTAAAGGCTTATAATCTGCTAACTTTTTTTCTTTTAAATAAGATTGCGTTCTATAAGCTTCAAATGAACCTAAAACAACGTTGGTAGCAACTAAAGCCGTTGGAGAATCAATTCCTGCATCTTTAATATCGCTTGCAAAAGAGTAGTTAGAAACGCCTAAACGTAAAGCTTCGCGCATTGCGGTATTTCCGACACTAATCATTAAATCGGGTGTAAATTTATTTCGATCTCCCAATCCGATTAATAACAATTGGTTGGACGCTAAAGTTCCTTTTGGAGGTGTAATCAATAAAGTTTCAAGTGCATGACCTGTAAATTTTCCGCTTTTGCGTAATTCTGTAATAATGCCTTTTAAAGCTTTGTCTAAGTGAACCATTCCGTTAAGGTTTGCAGGAAGAGCAGAAGGGTTGAAGATGTCGCCTTCTGTATATTCGAAAACACAGGCAACTTGTAGATCTGCTTCTGCCGCAGATGGTCCTTGTACCAATCCGTTTATGGCAACTCCGTCTACTTTTCCCCAAGTTACTGTCGAACCAATTGAAGCGGTTTGTGCAAAGGCATTGAATGTTATGATTAGGAGAATCAGATACGAATATCTAAATCTGTATGTTGAAGTGTTTGTTTTCATTATTAAGGGTTTAGTATTGTTTATTATTTTTTTAAGTGAATAAATTTTGACGCGGATATAACGGATTAGCTATCGCAAAGACGCCGATTAAATCGGATTTTTCAAATAAAATCATAAAAAGAACCTGTGTAAATCCGCGTTATCAGTGTTCTAATTTAGCGTCACTATATTTTTAAAATTTGAATCCCAATCGGGCGTTAAAGAAAACTCCATCTTTTGAGTTCGGAATTATGTCATTGATAAAAGCACCCGTTTTAAAGTATTGAATACCGCTGACTACCGAAATATATTTGTTTACACTATAGGTAAAATTGGCTAAATAAGCTGTTCCGATGTATCTTTCGTCAGAAGCGCTTCCGCGAAGGTTCAGCATTCCGCTTGGTCTATAAACTCCGTCTTGAGTTGAATATCTCCAGTTTAAAACCACATCGACCTGCATCTTTAAATTCGAAAGTAAATCCATTGTCGCATAAGGATGAATATCGATAAGGTTTACTGGTCCAACTTGCGGACTGAAACCAAAATAACCTCCTTTTGGATACAGCGGATTGAACGTTTGAAGGTTTCCGTTACCTTGATTTTTATCTCCAGAGATATAATCATTTCGAAGATTTATGGTCGGCTTAAATTTTATGTTTTCAAACATATATCCAACATCAATAGATCCTGTCCAAGCATTAATATTTCCTGAACCAAAAGTTCCAAATTGATAAGCTGCTTCTAGATTATAAATAAAACCTCCGCCGTATTTCCATAATCTTGACCCAATTGTGTGACGTCTTTCTGGTGCAATTCCTTCTTCAAAAAGCGATTCATCTCTTCTTATTCCGAGATAATAAACATCGAGATTTCCTGCTTTTGGGAATATTATTTTAGAATACGCTCCCCAGAGATTCAACTGTTTTGACATTTTATTATCGAAAACTCCTGTGTAAATGGTATCTGCCATCATTGCAAAAGCATCAACTGAAACTCTTGCAGAAGAATACATTATTTTTCCTCCTGTAAAATACAATCTCGTGTTTGGACCTTCTCTAACAGAAATTAATCTTCCAGAACCATAATCTAATTCTTGTCTTCCGGCACGAACTGTTATTTTTTTATCTCTTTGCTGCCAGACATTCACATCCAAAAATAAATTCTGAACATTTAGCTGATCTTCATCAATGCCTCGCGCTCCGTTTACACGGCCATCTTCTAGTGCACTTCTTAATTGAGCAAATACTCTGAAAGTTTTTCCTAAATGAATATCGGCATGAAGATCATAGCGCTGAAGCAAGAAATTATTATGTCCGATATTTAATCTGCCCCAATCTTCATTGTTGAAATCAACGTATTCATATCGTGCTTCGCCTCCAAAAGACAGGTAAAAATTTTTCTCTTTATTTAAAGGAATAAATTTTAAATTCTCATAAAAGTTTCTGGAAGAGTCTTTTAAGAATTCGTAATTTTCGTCATAACGCAAAAGTTTAAAGTTTTGCGCCATTGCCATATTTCCGATAAAGAGAAAAAGAACAAGTAACTTAACGTTTTTCGATATGGATTTTGATGATTCCAACATAATGAAGGGTAAGGAATTTATAATAAATTGAATTAGTTCGAATTAGTGTTTGATCATGTTATGTGCGTAGTGAATTCCTAAACCATAAGAACCACCGTATTTTTTCATTAAGTTGGTTACAGGCACATAAGTTTCTTCACGAGCCCAATCTCTTTGAAGTTCTAATAAATATTGAATAGAAGTAATTGGCTGAACTCCAACCTGAATCATTCTTTGAACGGCACGTTCGTGAGCTTCGTCGCTTACGTCACCACAAGCATCTGTAATTACATAAACTTCATAACCTTCTTCTATAGCAGATAAAGCTGGTCCAACGATGCAAACTCCTGTCCATAATCCTGCAAGCACAATTTTTTTCTTGTTTTTAGCAACAATAGCTTTATAAGCATTTTCGTCTTCCCAAGTATTCATTGTTGTTCTGTCAATGTATCCTGAAGTTGCAATTGGATAAAATTCTTCCAATTCAGGAAAAACTGGACCAGAAAAGCTTTCTTCTGCAACTGTTGTTACAACCGTAGCCACATTAAAGATTTTAGAAGCTCCAGAAATAATAGCCACATTAGTACGCAATTCGCTCAACTGAATATTACTTGTAGCAAAAGCCATTTGACCTTCAAAATCGATTAATACTAAAGCGTGATTGTCTGGTGATAATAAGTTAACTGATGGTTTCATGATATTTATTTTTTAATATTTATAATGAGTTAAGCCAATGAAATGCCAAACTATTAATTTGTTGTTGAATAAGGGTTTAGGTTTTTAAGAGCTAAAAATCACTTACGATATATCGTAATTTTATTAAGCCTTTATATCTTTTTATGAATGTGTAGAAAGTTTTTTAATCATTTCTGCTGTAACAGTGTCGGCATAGATTCCAAAAGCACTGGTTAAAACACCTTTTAGATTATAGATTTCAGAAGTAATGCCGTATACAATATCTTCATCTCCTGGATCGGTATCACCTTCAAATCGAAATAAATATTCAATTTTGAATTCTTCTGGCGACATACTTTGCGTATTATTATTGTAACGAATACAATTGGTATCTAGATTAAAGTTTTCTGTAAAACCTTGCGTACTCAGCCATTGTAAAGCTTCTGTAACGGTGTCAAAAGAGGGTTGTTGAAATAAACTCATAATTTGAAGAGATTAAAACTGCCCGAAAAGAAACCTTTGCAGGCAGTTATGATTTATTATTTTATGAAAGCTAGAATATCGTTGTTAATTGTTTCTGCTTCTGTAGTTGGCATTCCGTGAGGAAATCCAGGATACGAAATCAGTTTTCCGTTTTTTAATAATTTTGCAGCTCTTGGCGCTTGAGCGTAAGGAACGATTTGGTCATCTTCTCCGTGTAAAACCAAAACTGGAATGTCTAAACTTTTTAAATCTTCTGTAAAATCAGATTCAGAAAATGCTTTAATTCCGTCATGATGCGCTAAAACAGAACCCATCATTCCTTGACGCCACCAATTGTGTTTGATACCTTCTTGAACAGTTTTTCCTTCGCGATTCCATCCGTAAAACGGAATTGGAAAATCGTAAAAATATTGCGCTCTGTTAAAAGCAGTTCCTTGTCTGATTTCATCAAAAACTGACAATGGCACACCTTCAGGATTCGATTCGTTTAAAATCATTATTGGCGTTACAGCGCTAATAATTACCGCTTTTGCAACACGTCCTTTTCCGTATTTAGCAGCGTAACGAATTACTTCACCACCACCAGTTGAATGTCCTACGTGAATAGCATCTTTTAAATCTAAAGCTGCCGTTAATTCAGCAATGTCAGATGCGTAAGTTTCCATGTTATTTCCCTCAGAACTTTGACCAGAACGACCATGTCCTCGGCGATCGTGTGCAATAACTCTGTACCCTTGTTTTAAGAAAAACATCATTTGTGCATCCCAATCATCACTTGATAAAGGCCAACCGTGATGAAAAACAATTGGTTGTCCATTTCCCCAATCTTTGTAATAAATTTCTGTTCCGTCTTTTACTGTAAATGTGCTCATGATTTTTGATTTTAGATTATTAATATTTTATTGTTTTAATTGAATTTTATAATAAAGTTTAAGTTTTAAGTCTTTATATTAAAAAATTGTCTGTTTTTGTATTAGTATGATGCAAATGTATTAGAGAATGAAACCTGCATCGATTAACCTAGATTAAGAAGTGAAAATTTCCTCTATTTATTTATTCTGGATGTGTTTTCATGTTTAGCATTTTTTAAGTTTGAATGTAGATGCCAAACAATAGCCAATTAATGTGCCTGAATAGTTAACCCCTTTGTTTTAAAGAGATTCCTAAATTTTGGCTGTTTTTTGATTTACGATATTTCGTTATTTTATGAAATGCTCGTTGTGTTTTATATGAAATTCATTAATTGTTGAAATAATTATAGAATAAAAACTTTTTCTACAGAAGTAATTTCGACTTATCTATTCTCCTTTTTGGCTACATTCTGAAGCTTAAATAAGAACAATTTTGCAGTGTACTATTAAACACTACAATTATGAAAAAGACAATCTTTATTACAGGAGCTTCATCAGGTTTAGGAAAAGCAACAGCAAAATTATTTCAAGAAAAAGGATGGAATGTCATTGCAACCATGCGTAAACCTGAAAACGAAACAGAATTAACAAGTTTAGAAAATGTAAAAGTTATTGCGCTTGATGTTACAAATTCATCTCAGATAAACGAAACCATAAATCAAGTTTTAAAAACAGAAAATGTTGATGTTGTTTTGAATAATGCAGGTTATGGATTAATTGGTCCTTTAGAATCTTTTAGCGAAGAACAAATTGAAAATCAGCTTCAGACAAATCTTTTTGGCGTAATCAATGTTACAAGAGCTTTTGTGCCTTATTTTAGAGAAAGAAAAAGCGGAACATTTATTAATATTACCTCAACATTTGGTTTATTAGGTTATCCAACTTGTTCGATTTACAATGCTTCAAAGTTCGCGGTTGATGGATTTTCAGAAGGTTTGGCTTATGAATTGGGGCAATTCGGAATTAAAGTAAAAGTGGTCGCTCCGGGTGGAATGCAGACTGATTTTGCTGGAAGATCTTTGCAAGGCGGTTTACATGAAGCGTATCAAGGCTTAATTGCTAAAGTTAGCGAAGGTTACAGCGAAGAGCAAATTGCAAATTACACCAAAGCAGAAACCGTTGCAGAAATTATTTATAACGCTGCGACAGATGAAAAAAATCAATTGCGATATATAGCAGGAAATGACGCAAATGAATTATATAACGAACGTTTGTCTATTTCTCCAGAAAATCAATTCCAAAAAATGCGAACTCAATTTTTAATATAACTCAAAAGGCTTCGAAGCATTATAAATGATTAAATTTGTTAGAAATGAAAAAACAACCCGTTATATTCAATTCATTATCTCAATTGCATAAAGCAATGGGACTTCCAGCGCCACTTCATCCGCTTATTAGTATTATCAACTATGGAGAAGCTCAATTTGATCCAGCGGATTTAGAAGGTGGAATTATTCTGAATTTTTATAAAATCTCTTTTAAAACTAAATTTTCTGGAAAACTAAAATACGGTCAAGGATTTTATGATTTTGAAGAAGGCGGAATGTCTTTTGTTGCGCCGGGACAATTATTGCGCATGCAGGAAGAAGAAGCCAATTACGACGGAATGTCATTGCATATTCATCCTGATTTGTTACGAACTTATGCGCTAGATTCGCAGATAAAACAATATGGCTTTTTTAGTTATTCTGCTGCCGAAGCGCTTTATCTTTCTGAAAAAGAAAAAACAACAATCTTAAGTATTTATCAATTTATTCAAGATGAATTGAACGAGAGAATTGATAAATTCAGTCAAGACGTTATTATTTCACAGATAGAATTACTGCTTAATTATGCCAACCGTTTTTACGATCGTCAGTTTATTACGCGAAAGGCCGTAAATAATGATCTCCTTTCTAAGTTAGAAGAGCAATTAGAAACTTATTTCATGGAAAATAAAGCTGTAATGAAAGGTTTGCCTTCGGTAAATATTATGGCTGAAAATCTAAATGTAACGCCTCGTTATCTAAGCGATTTACTTCGAAATTTAATTGGCTTAAATACACAGCAGTTTATCCATGAAAAAGTAATCGAAAAAGCAAAAGAATATTTGGCGAAAGACGAAATGACAACAGCAGAAATTGCGTTTCATTTAGGTTTTGAACATCCGCAGTCTTTTAATAAACTTTTTAAAAGCAAAACCAATCTTTCTCCTTCAGATTACAAAAAAAGCCTTTTGAACTAGGTTTAATTATTTAAGAAAAACATAATGAACATACATAATTTTATTAACGATTGGCTTCTTGCCAGCAATAACTTTGATACCGAAAAGTATCTTGAGTTTTACGAACCTGATTCCATATTAGATGATCCTTCAGTTGGAAGACAGTTTATTGGTCACAAAGGAATTAAAGATTATTTTGAAAGCTATTTTATTGGTTATAATACCAATACAAAATTGGTAAATCTGAATATAAAAGATGAAGAAAACGTTCATCTAGAAGTTGAATTTACAGGAGATTTTTCAGAAGGAAAACTGGGAGGAATCTTCGATTTAAAATTTAAAAACGAAAAAATAATCTTCGCGAAAGCAGATTTAATTCATTAAAAAAAAAAGAAATTATGAGTACTACATTTGACGAGATTATTGAGCGTTCACTAGAAATCAGAAAAAAATATCATGAACTAGAATTGCATCATCATGGCAGTAAATGGTCTGTAGAAGAAGATGCTTTGGCGTATTTGACTGACGCAGGATTAATTGGCAGAAATGTGATGTCGCAACAAGAGCGCTGGCCAAAACTAGATTCTGAATCTGAATTGAAACACAAATTGGCCGAAAATATTTGGTGGCTTATTGTGATTGCAGAAAGATCTGGAATTGACATCAAAGAAGCTATGAATAGTTTTTTAGAAAAAACAGAAAGACTTTTAGAATAAAAAAAATGCTGTCCATTAAGACAGCACTTTTTTTATTTGAGAGATTAATCAATCTTGTAACCATCGTCGCTAAAGGTTTCTGGTTCTCGATCATTTTCATCGTAACGCTCTACTAGATCGTCGTCCATGTCGTTTTCGTCTAAATCTTCGATATCATCATCTAAATCACTTTCGGGTGTATTTTGTTCGAAATCAAAATCATCGTCTTTGTTTTGTGCATTAGAAAACTCGTTATCCAAATAATCTTTATCGCTCAATTGTTTTTCTTCAAAAAGAAATCTTTCATCAAAAGGATCTTTATATTGTTCTGAAAAATTTTGATTTTCATCTTCGTAATTGGTATATCTATCAGTTATCATAATGCGTGTCTTTTAATTAATAAATCTGAAAAACTTATATAATTAAAATTAAAAATTAGCTTTCGGATTATTTTATACGATTCTCATTTACAGTTGCTAAATTTTCATTAAAAACTAAAATCAAAGTTTCACAGCATTTAGTTTTCAGAAGCTGTTTGATATTTTATCTTTGCAATTTTATATTAATAACGAATGACAATACAAGATTTAGTTGGAAATTATGCTATTTCAGGAAGCAATCAGGATGAAAGTAACGAGATAACGTACAAAGGTGTTTTGACTTTGAGTTTAGATCATAATAATAGAATCAACGCGGAATGGATTATCAATAATTCGCAAATACAAAAAGGAACAGGTTTTTTTAAAGACAATATTCTAGTTATTAATTTCAGATATAAAGGAGACGATCATAAAACCTATAAAGGTGTTGCCGTTTACAGATGTTTAAACAAAGATATTCTAGACGGATTTTGGTCTGAAAAACATGGAAATCCGCTTTATTTGGGAAGCGAATATTGTTTGAGAACAGAAACTACAGAAAGATTAAATTAAAATAAAAACTGCGTAAAGTTATAATTTACTTTACGCAGTTTTTATTTTTAAAAATTAAAGAATTAGTTTGTCTGAGTGGCAAGTGCTTTAGTTTTTTTATCATAAATAATAATGAAACTAATCCAAATGGCTAATAAAACTAGAATTATAATTAATTCTGTTTGGTGAACACCTTTTACAAAGAAATTATTTAGAGAATGAACTCCCGCAACAGCCAATAACGAACCCGTTTTTGTGTATACTTTTCCAATTCCCCACGCACCAAAAAAGATAATTCCGAAGAAAAGTAAATTGTTTGAAGTCATGTTTAAATCAAGATGCCATGCAAACCAAAGAATGGCAATAATTGCTGTAGAGTAGAAGCTAGGAAGCGATTTCAATTGATTTTGTAAAAATCCGCGCCAGCCAATTTCTTCCAATAAACCATACACTACGATAGTAAACATTAGTAAGATTGGAAATTTACCAAGCGTAAAATAATAAACGCTAGAAATTAAAACTACAGGAAGTATCCAATAAACCGCAAACGGAATTAGAACAGTTTTATAAATTCCTTTTAAAGAAAGCGGATTATTTAGCGCGAATAATTTTATTGCAACATAAGCTCCAATTGCTGGACCAACGCCGCGAAGTAAGATTTTTAAATATTCACTTTCGATTCCTGCCAATAAATTGGTTTTTACAGCAGCATATCTGCAGATAATTGCAATTACGTAATAAACTATAATAGCTCCAAAGTTGATTTTATTTTTCATCGGTTATTTTGTTTGATTTAGTGAAGCAAACTTAGCGAGCCTAAATGAAAATAAAATTGACTTTGGGTAAGAAATCATTTTTCCATAACTCTTTTTCGAATTCGGCTTAAACTTTCTGCCGTTAATCCGAGGTAAGAAGCGATGATTTTTAATGGAGTTCTTTGAAAAATTTCTGGACGACCTTCTATGAGTTTTAAATAACGTTCTTGCGGAGAAAGCGTCAAAAGATTAATCTGTTCTTGCTGTTTGCGAACATAAAGCATTTCAGAAATAGCTTTTCCGATTCGTAAACCCGTTTCAGATCTTTGATATAATTCGTTTAAATCTTGATAAAAAATAGACCAAAGCGTAATATCTTCTAAAGCTTCTGTTTTAATAACAGACGGCTGCTGATTTAAAAAAGACATATAATCGCTGATAAAACTTTTTTCATACAATAAATTGATGCAAATGTCTCTTTTTCCGTCCCAAACAAATAATCCTGCCGATCCTTTAATAACGATGTTGAGGTATTTTTCTACGCCATTATAATCTTTAATAATTTCAGATTTTTCAAATTCACGAACTTTAATTTTCTCCGAGAAACCTTTCCAGATATTCATATCGGCGGTAAAATAAGTTTCGAAAATTCTCTTTACATCTTCTGGTGATGGACTTTGTGGCATTTTTTATAAGTATCGGTTTGGATTGCCAATTTAAGTTTTATCTGTCAAAATAAAAATAACTGTATTACCTCGTTATTTTATTTTTTTAAACACATAAAAACATAGGTTTATCTTTCTGGAAAAGGTTATTGAAAGAAACTAGTTTCTCAAACATAGCTTTTATGTAATTTCTGAAGCAAGCTTTGTCAAAGTTTTAAACTTTGACAAAGTTATCTCAGACTAACTATGTTTGTTTAAATAATGACACCAATGAATTTAGTGCTAAACCTTACTTCAAACAGGGCAATTGCAAAACATTTGCATTTAAAGGTTGCTCAACTTTTCGTTCTAATTTTTCATTATTTACTGTAATATAAATTTCCATAGAACCAGTTCCAACTTTAAGTGCTAGAATGTGTCCGCCGTAAGCGTCAAATTTATTGTCTGTTGCCACGCCGTGCATATGTATAGAAGGTTTTTCGTCGCTCCATGCAATTGAACCTGTAATGCTTCCCATTTCGACTTTATTGAAGGTTTTAGGGTGAAATTTCTTTTCTCCAAAATCATAAAAACCAAATGTAGCATCTTGCGCAAAACCAATTCCAGTAAAGCTCGCAGACGGAATATTTTGTTCTTTGGCTATATTTTCTATTAATTCTAAAACATTATCGCCTTCGCGAAGAACCATGAGATAACCATAATTGGTTTTAGTGTAACGGCATTTTTCTTTATCGATTTTTTGTGCATTAGCTAAATTAAAAGTCAGCAAAAGCATTAATGCAACAAGGATTTTATGGATTTGCATTTTCATAAAGTTTTAGATTAAAAATGGAAATTGAAAAAACATCAAACTACAGAATTTGGCTGTAATTCATTATTATATTTTTCAGGATCTGACGCTGCATATTCATTTTCTGGTTCTGGAATAACATGAATTTTAGAATCGCTGATCGAAATAACAGCCGAACAAACATAAATTCCGACTTTTCCTTCGTTGTATTTAAAATCTAATAAAGTCAGTTTTACAATGTCGTTGATCGAAAGTTCGTAATAATTTCCGTAGCGGATAATCTTGAAATAAATCTGTTTTTCTTCGCCAATTTCAAATTGATTGGTTTGGATATTTTCGAAGATAAAATTATTCTTCACATCTTTTTCATTAAATCCCCACGCTCTAAACTGAACGAAACCATTCATAAAATCAATCGAAATATAATATCCCGTTCCTTCTTTATCGCATTCAATTACAAAACCTGTTTTTCCCATTCCTTCAACAGAAAGCGTTCCTTCCCAAACAAAATCGTTGGAAGGTTTTTCGAAACCATAAATTTCATAACCGCTTCGACAGCCAAAACGCCATTTATTTTCATTTTCGACAACAAATTCAGCCGTTGGATTTCCTAAAATAGGTAAGGGAAGTGGCAAATCTTTTTGAAGAATTGTTTTCTGATACAATTTTTCCCAGTAATAATAACTCTTCAAACGAAGTCTTCCGCTTTTATCAGTATCCAATTCTTTTGGCGGCGGAATAACGCGATGCGTGTTGACATTTCCGTCAGCAAAATAGAAATTGTATACCAAAAAGTGTTTGCCATCTTTTACAACTCTCGCGGCATAATTTCCTTGCGGAAGCAATACATTATTATGAAAAGCCGAATATTCGCCTCTAAATTCTGAAGCAGACCAATAACGCACTTTAATATCTTCACGAATTGATCCTAAAAGATAATGCGTTCCTTTAATTTCGAAAACGCAAGGGCATTCCACATCATCATACACATACGGAATATGAAGCGGTTTTTGCAACACAAAACCTTCTTTTTCTCTTTTTGCAACACCAATACAACCTCTTCTATAAGTTGGTCCAGAAGCACTTCGGGCGCATATTAGCATATAATCTTCTCCTTTATATTGGTATTTAAACGGATCTCTAAAACTAATCCATTGTCTCGGATTATTGTTTTTGCCTTCATAATGCGGTGCTTCACTTTTAAATGGAAGTCCGTATAGATTTTCTTTTTTCCAAGTAATTAAATCGGTAGAAACTGCTCTTCCAACTTTTTGTTCAATTCCTTTATCTTGACGTTTTAAGCCCGTGTAATACATTTCATAACCATCACCTTCAGACTTTTTGGTAATATGCATCGTCCACAACATATCATCGTCCCATTCGCCTGGATCACCAACAAATAGGGCATTTTTTACTCTTTTCCATGAAAGACCATCTTTTGAAACGGCGTGTGCAATATAATCGTGATTTGGAATTATTAAATGAAATAAATGATGCATTCCTTTTTCGTCTATAAATACATCAACATCTCCGATTTCCCAATTGCTAAATCCTGAACCTGAATACATTTTATTACTTATTTAATCTGTTACTATTTTTTTATTTTTTAAACACATAGAAACATAGATTTTCTTTGTCTAGAAAGGCGTTTCACTTGCATTAACAAACATAGTTTTGGTGATTAATCAACTTTGTCAAAGTTTTGAACTTTGACAAAGTTGATCTCAAAGCTGGCAAATTGCTATCTGTGAGAAACTAGTTTCTTTCCATCACCTTTTCCAAGAAATAAAGTCTATGTTTCTATGTGTTTAATTTTTTATGCTCAAAATTTTTATTTAATAATTTTATAATGTTTTAAACCTTCTAAAATTCCTTCAGATGCTGAGGTTGCAGCGACATAAATACTTTTTGTGGTTTCGTAAGCTGCCAGTTCAGCGCTTCGATTTCCGACAATAATGCCTTTTACAGGACCTCTAAACATATCTACATCATTTCCTGAATCTCCAGCGGCAACTACATTTCCAAGCGGAATTGACCATTTTCGGCATAAAAATTTAATAGCATTCCCTTTTGAAGCTCTTTTGGGAATAAAATCCAAAAACTGTCCGTGACTCGGAATAATATTTACTTTGTACCAACCGCTTCCTAAAACGCGAATTAATTCTTCATGATCGTAATGTTGTTTTTCATAATAATAGGAGATTTTATATGGATTCTGCGCTTCTTCTTCCTGCAATTTTATCCATTTAATGGCTTTCAGTTTATTTACAATATCATCTCTTTTCCATCTTCCTGAAAGGAATTTTGCCCAGCCTTTATCTAAAATGTAATCTTTTCCGTTGGTGTAATAAATTTCAGTTCCAACCGAACAAATAACGAAATCGGGCAGAGGAAATTCTTCTTCGACAATTACTTTTTTAACGAGTTCGAGATTTCGACCAGAAGCCATTGCAAAAGCCATTTTATCGGTACGATTTGTTAAATGCGATTTTAATTCTTTTAAACCCGGATTAGAAAGTTTTGGTTCAATTAAAGTTCCGTCGATATCAGAAACTAACAAATGATCGATTTTTCTTTTTAAACGATCAATATTGATATTTGGATAATGCTGTTTTTTAATTCCCGCAGACGAAACTGATAAATTTTCATTTATCAATTCCACATATTGATTGACGTGACTAATCCAGCTGTAATGTTTTTGAATGTTTATGGCGCCGTTATTAGAATAATATTTCCATTGATTTTCATCTGTTAAAATATTTCGAAGTACTTTTTTAATCTGACTTTCTTCCTGCGGATCTACTAATTCTCCATTCTGACAAACAGGAATAATTTCTGAAGGTCCGCCATTTTTTGTTACCACAACGGGAAGTCCAGAACTAGCAGATTCAATTACGGTCAAGCCGAAGTTTTCATGCAAAGCTAAATTGACAAAAACACCTCTTTTTTCGGCGGCATAACGATAGATAATCGAAACTTCATTTTCAACATCGTGTTTTTTCGGAATTGCCATTTTTCCGTACAAATCGTATTTATCCATTAACAGCAATAAATCGGTTAAAACATTTTTTTCAGATTCTGGCATTTTGGCAATATCTTTTCGAATTCCGGCAAAAATGACCAGATTGGCAATGCTTTGAAGTTCTTTATCTTTTCCATAAACTTCGATTAAAGTGTTGAGGTTTTTGTGACGATCTGGTCTAGAAAGTGCCAAAATAATTGGCTTATGCGGATTGGTAAGAAATTTTGAAATACTTTCTTGAACCCAGTATTTTCGTTGTATTTCTTCCATATTCTTTTCAGAATCATTTTCTTGAAAATAGTAAGGAACAAATTTTCTGGTATCAATTCCGGGAGAAATGGCGTGGTATTTTCCTAATTCGAAATTTTTATACGCTTTGTAGGTTTCGATTTCTTGTTCGGTCGAAGTAACAATAAATTCGGCAAGTTCGAGTGTTTTTTCTTCTGCGGCAATTCTAGCTTTAAATTTGAATTTTTTTTCCAGTTCTTCTTCGGTTTGACCGCTTTCGAGTAATTTTTTCTTTTTATAAAATCCGAGAGAATGTCCTGTGTGGGCAAAAGGAATATTTAAAACGGCAGATAATTCGGCGGCGGCATATCCGGCATCGCCATAATGTGAGTGAATCCAGTCTGGGAAAATATTATGTTGTTTGATGTGTTGCATCGCTCCATTCACAAAAGTGTCAAGACCTTCCCAAAGCTGCTCTTTTGCTCTGTATTTTTTTCCCAGAAACGGAATTCGCCTTATGTCTAATTTATCATTAATAATTTCAACAGGCACAGCATATTCGGGAGAAAGTGCAGGATCATCTATTAATCTGGTAAAAATGTGAACGTGTTCTACATCTTCATGTTGCGATAAAAATTCGGCTAGTTCGTAAATGTATTTGGTCTGACCTCCGTTGTCGGCATCTCGTCCAATTTCTAGACCAGAACCCTTTAAAAGTCCGTGTATATTGATAAGTGAAATTCGTAATTTTTTCATCATTCTTCATTAAATATTTTCAAATCGCAAGTTACAGCACCTGTCTCGATCTCGAAGAAATAATTACGTTTTAAATTTACATAGTTCCCATGTTTGAAAGTTGAATAAGATGTTTTAACTATAAAAAAAGCCTGATTTTATTAAATCAGGCTTTTTATAAAATTATTTCTTAAACTTAATTTTTATGGATAAGATTTTGAATATCAATTGTTGAAATTTCTGGATTTGCACCAGAAGAACCAGCGACCAAAGCTCCCGTTGCACAAGCAAAGTTTAAGGCTTCTTGCGGTTCTTTGTCTGTTAAAAGTGAAGTAACCAGAGCGCCTAAAAACGAATCTCCAGCACCAACTGTATCTTCCACTTTTACGGTATAACCTTTATTTTCGTATAAATGTTTGTCCCATAATAATAAAGCACCGTCTTTTCCTCTAGTTACGCAAATAGCAGTTGCATTGGTAAGCGAACAAATAAAGTTCATGTTTTCTTCTAGAGAAGTGTAAGGAGAATCTAAAGCAGCGCTGATTTCAGTTAGTTCTTCATCATTAAATTTTATGAAATTGGCAAACTGCATTAATTCAAGCAAAAGTTCGTAGCTATAATGTGGTTTTCTTAAATTAACATCGAAAACTTTATAAGTATGTGTATTTAATAATTCTTCTAAAGCTTGTCTAGAAACTTCATCTCGGCAAACTAAACTTCCATAAATTAAAACATCTGAGTTCACAACTAAATCTCTTGCTTCTTCATTTAAAACAATTTTATCCCATGCAGATGGATAAAGAATTTCATAAGTTGCAGATTTACTTTCGTCTAAAGTTACGTGCACTAGTCCAGTAGGAAAATCGTCAGATTTAAGAATAGTGTCCGTTTGTAAACCTAAATTTGTTATTTCGGTAATAATGGAGTCGCCATTTTCGTCGTTACCAACGCAGCTTATCATATTGGTTTCGGCTCCTAAAGCTTTCATTCGAAGCGCGACGTTTAGTGGAGCTCCGCCAATTTTTTTTTCGTTACCAAAAATGTCATACAATACTTCGCCAAAAGCGACAGCTTTAAGTAGTTTATTACTCATTTAGTTTTCTTTTTAATTTGTTATTTGGGGCTTGTAAATTTTTCTTAGTCGATAAAAATAAAAAACATTAACGGTTTATGCAACCAAATTGTAAGAAAGGCAACGTTTTATTAACTTAAAAATATCCGAAATTTCGGTATATATTTGTTTAGAAAGTAGATTTTTGAAAAGATAAATATCTTCGAAAAATGATAAAATGGATTAAAATTTTAGCGAGCGGTTTAGTTTTTATTGTTTTGATTTATGAAGTGAACTTATATATTGCACACAATGCTAACTCTTATTTGGGAGTTTATGGCGGTGAATTGAATCATTATAAAAATGATTTTATTTTAATAGTAAACAATCAAAAGATTGATACATTAAACGTCAATATTCCAACTTCTTTTTCAAAAGGATTTAATCTTTCTTTAGGAAGAAACGTAGTTCAACTTCTAAATTCAGACTCAAAAATTAGTTTCGAAAAAGAAATTTATTTCTACGGAATTTTTTCTTTTAATGTTATTGAAGTTACTTCTGATGAGTTTATATTTTCGCGAACTTATTCTGTTCCAATTGTAGAATAACAAACTCTATTATCGATCTTAATTATTTTTTAAGAAAATTTTAATCTTTCTATAAGATTTCGTTTCTCATTTATATATTTGTAATCAGTCTAAATAAGAATAAATTACAAATTTTATATGAAAACAATTTTTAAAACACTTAAAAACAATGTTTTATCTCAAGTGTTTCTAGCGTTTTTGATTCTCTTTATTTGCTCAGAAACTGCTTTTTCTCAATCAACCGTAGGTTCAATCTCAGGTAAAGTAATCTTGAAAGACGGAAATCCTTTACAAGGTGCAAAAGTTAAAATTTCAGAATTAAATAAAACAACTACAACCGATTCTGAAGGTTTTTATCAGTTAAGAAATATCCCTTTCGGAACGTATTTGGTAGAAGCAGACTTAAACGGATATGATGCTATGCCAGCTTCAGTTACTGTTAGTCAAAATAACGCAGATGCAAAAGCTGATTTTGAATTGACGTATACTTCTCAAAAATTAGAAGAAGTAATTATTAGTTCTGGTGGAAACCGTTTTGCGAGAAAAGAAAGCGAAGAGGTTTCTAAAATGAAACTGAAAAACATGGAAAATCCGCAAGTTTATACCATTGTAAGCAAGGAATTGATGAAAGAGCAAGTAATTACAGATTACAACAGTGCTTTTAAAAACGTTCCAGGTGCAGGTATTGCAGAAGTTAGAAACCAAGGAAGAACAACCAATATTTCTAGAGGTTTTGCAACGCCGCAATTAGTTAGAAACGGAGTAGGAAGTTTTACGTATAACTCAATTGATCCATCAAACTTAGAGCGTATAGAAGTTATTAAAGGGCCATCTGCAACTTTATTCGGAAGTACGATTTCTTCTTTTGGAGGTTTGTTTAACAGAGTTACCAAAAAGCCTTTTGATTTCTTTAAAGGTGAGGTTTCTTATTCTGCTGGAGATTGGGATTTGAATCGTTTTACTGCCGATATCAATACACCGCTTAACGAAGAAAAAACAGCTCTTTTTAGAATCAATACTTCTCTGCATAGCGAAAGAAGTTTTCAAGACGCTGGTTTTAGTAAAAGCTTTTTTATTGCGCCAAGTTTTTCTTATGCAGTAAGTGATAGATTGACTTTATTGATTGATGCTGAATTTAGTGCTTCAAAAGGAACTTCTCCAACGAGATTAACGCCATACTCAAAAGCAGATGCAACAGCGCATAGTATTGAAGAGTTGGGAATTCCGTATAAACTTTCTTTTGCCAATAATACCGTAAATTATACGGGTCAGCAGTATAATATTTTTGCTCAGTTAAAATATAAAATATCAGATCAATGGACTTCTCAAACTGTTGTTTCGCGTACAAGATCATCTTCAGAAGGATATACTGTAGCTTTGACAATGTTAACCAATGAAACATTAAGACAACAAGTTACAAGTCAAGATTATCCATATTATGGTACTGATATTCAGCAAAACTTTAATGGTGATTTTAAAATCGGAAAATTGCGTAATAGAGTAGTGGCAGGTTTCGATTTTTACAGTCTTCGTGCCACACGTAATGATGCGACTGTAAACATGCCAGCGATCAACTTTAAGAAACCTGGAGATGCTTACAATAATTTTACAGAAGACAGAATAGCGCCATTATTTGCAACAGCAAAGTTTAATAATTTTGTTTCAAATAATGAAAGAACATATAGCGCTTATGTTTCTGATGTTCTAAATGTTACGGATAGATTGTTAGTGATGGGAGGCGTAAGAGCGGATCGTTATATTAATAAAGGGGTTTATTATCCGAGTCGTGATTCTATTGCTGGAAATTACAATCAAACGGCATTTTCTCCAAGATTTGGAGCTGTTTACCAAGTGATTAAAGACAAAGTTTCGGTTTTCGGAAATTACATGAACGGATTTAACAATGTTGGCGGATCTGATTTTAACGGAAATACGTTCAAACCAAATCAGGCAAATCAATTGGAAGGTGGAGTTAAATTTGACTTTAATAAAATTAGCGCGACTTTTAGTTATTATGATATTAAGGTAACAAATGTAACGCGTGACGATCCAGATCACGTAAACTTTCAAATTCAAGATGGAACACAGTTGAGTAAAGGTTTTGAAGCAGAATTAATTGCCAATCCAATTCGTGGTTTAAACATTGTAGCGGGTTATACGTATAATGATAGCGAATACACAAAAGCAAATCCAACTATAAACGGATTGCGTCCGACAACGGCTGGTTCGCCAAGAACAGCCAATCTTTGGGCAAGTTACCGTTTATCTGAAGGTCCAGCCGCAGGTCTTGGTTTTGGTTTCGGAGGAATTTACGGAAGCGAATATTATCAAACCAATACCTCAACTTTTAAATTTAGTATTCCTTCTTACACTGTTTTGGACGCTTCTGTGTTTTTTGACAGACCAAAATACAGATTAGGTTTAAAAGTAGATAATTTGACGAACGAAAAATATTGGTCGTACCGTTTGGCAGCACAAAATCCGACGAGAGTTACAGGAAATATTACGTTTAAATTCTAAGATTTTAAATCTTTCATTTAAATGATATTATATACATTTGGATTTTATTGCAAATTATGACCAAAGGTTTCAAGAATACAATTAGACAAATACATTTGTGGCTCGGTTTAGCATCGGGCCTCATTGTTTTTATAGTAAGCATTACTGGATTTCTTTATGTTTTTGAAGAAGAAATTCGTGATTTTTCGCAGAAAGAATATCTACATGTTCCTGTTCAAGAAAAGCCATTTATAGGTTTAAAAACGATTATTGAAAATTATGAACACGCAGAACCTAAACAGAAAATTACGGCTTTAAAAATAAATAAAGAAGAGCCAAATGCAGCGGTCGAAATTTCTACCAAAAAGAAAAAGACGTATTATTTTAATCCGTATGATGGAAGTTTAATTAACGAACAAAGTTCAGATTGGTTAGATACAGTTTTAGAAATACATCGAACTTTATTATTGGGAGAATTCGGCGAATTTATTCAAGGCTGGTCGGTTGTGATTTTCATCATTATGCTGATTACGGGATTGATTTTATGGTTTCCAAACCAAAGACGTTTACTCAAACAATCTTTAAAAATAAAATGGAGCGGTTCGTTTAAAAGAGTCAATTTTGACTTACATCAAGTTTTAGGATTTTACGCTTCTATTTTTTTGCTTTTAATTGCTTTTTCGGGAACTTATTTCAGATATGATGCCGTAAAAAAAGGAGTGAGTTTTGTTACAGGAAGTAAGCTGCGAAAAGGAGATGAAGTAGTTTCTAACGCCAAAATAGATTCGACTACAATTCCTGTTCGTTATAATACTATTTACGAAAAAGCGAATACAGCATATCCTTGCGCGACTTCGGTTTCTTTTTCGATTAGAAAAACAGGCGAACTTCGATTAAGAATGACGTATCCAAATACTTGGGCAAGAAACCAAAACACGATTTTCTTTGATGGAAAAACAGGGCAAATGCTTCGTACAAAACTATACAAAGACAACAATGTAGCAGATATTTACGAAGCCAGTAATCACGATTTGCACACAGGTGTTTTCTTTGGTTTTATTGGTAAAATAATCTGGAGTTTGGTCAGTTTGATTGGAGCTTCATTACCCATTACTGGATTTATTATTTGGTGGAAGAAAGGGAAAAAGTCTAAAAGTAAAAAGATTAAGGCTTAAAAAATGAACATCTATTAGAAGAATATATTAATCGCAAATGTCTTTGGCTTTGCGATTTTTTTATTTTAAACCTTTTCGAAATAGCCTTTTCAAGTTTCACTACAAATTTTCCCCAACTCATTACAAAATGTAATTTTCCGCTTTCATTTTGTAAATGAAATAAATTTCAATGTTCTAAATTTGGTCGAAATGCAAAAATCACGACCATGCAAATCAATTTAATTTCAGACTCATTTTGGGGCAATAAAAAGAAAGTTTCTTTCTGGGAAAGATTATTTCGAAGAAACAAATCCATCAATAAAGCATTGACAACACCAGAAATAATTGGTGCAAATTGTCAAGGTTTATTGTTGAAAAACGAAAATGTGAAATCGTTTCTGTTTTCGACAGATATGGCATTAATTGAAAATAATGATGCCGATGCAATTTTAGCTGTTTATCCTTTTCCGCCTTCACCAAAAATCATAAAAACATTGATTGATTTTGCTGGAAAACCAATTGTCTGTGGCGTTGGTGGCGGAACAACAAAAGGCAAAAAGTCGTTAGAAGTAGCAATTTATGCTGAAGAAGTTGGTGCGGCAGGAATTATTGTCAATGTTCCGTTTGAAAATAAAGACATAAAAAAAATAAGAGAGAAAGTTTCTTTACCGATTATAGCAACGGTTACTTCTTCTGATTATGATTTTCTAAAAGGAAAAATTGACGCTGGAGTTACAATTTTTCACGTTTCTGGCGGAGCAAATACGAGTAAAATTGTAAAAGAAATTGCCGATAAATTTCCAGATATTCCTGTAATGGCAACAGGCGGAAAAAGTTTAGAAAGTATCGAAGAATCTATAAATTCTGGTTCAAGGGCAATTGTACTTTCGCCACCTTCAAACAAAGATTTATTTAAAACGGTGATGGATAAATATAGGAGTACTTTTGGTTGATTTAGGATCAATATTTTAAAGTTCTATTTTTCTTTATATTTGTTTAGAAAACTATTAATCACAAGATGGATAAGTTAATCGAAATTCAAAAAGAAATTTGCAATAAATACGGTTTAAAATTCGAACCTTGCGATTTAAACTTAAAGGTTGGTATAACATTAGATATTAAAGAAAAAAGTAAATTTTTCCCTATTCATGCACTACGACATCCTGCACAAGGTGATACAACGGGTTGGTATATTTGGGCTGGAGATTATTCTGATGATGATGACTTTTATAAACCTTTACACGCTTCCCATTTGGAAGATTTTTGTCCTTTAATTATTCCTTTTCTCGGATTGGCAGCTGGAAGCAGAGTTTTAATTGCAGAAAATGGCAATTATGTTGATGTGTGGGAAGATTTGAAATTACTAGAAATTTAAAAGTCGTTATTAAATATTTACAAATCTTATAAATCAAATCCCGCCATAACGAAGCGTTGATCCTAAAACTAACATTGCAACACCGATAGAAGTAACAGAAATAATAATCAGAGCAATTCTGTTAATATTATTTTCATTCAAATTCGGAATTACATAAAACTGAGCACAAATTGCATAGAAAAAAGTACAGAAAAGCAAGATTAATTTTATTGAAATCACTTTTTCAAATCCGCTTTTAAAAGCAAACCAGGTTTCAATGGTAATGCCAAAATCGTACGCCATCCAAATTCCTGTAATAATTAATAAGGCAAGAGAATACATTCCGAGAACTTCAAATTTCTTTTCAAAATTTAAAATAATATGCGGATCTTTTTTCTTTAACGCTGTTGGTAAATAACAAATTGCCAGCAATAAATGTCCGCCAACCCAAATCGTAGCAGCCAAAAGATGAATTATTAATACAAAATGATGTAAAGTCATAATATGTTCATTTTAAGTTTATTACTCTCTAAAAACAACTTTTATTTTTGAAGTTGAAAAGTCTTTAAATTGTATTTCTTTATTCGAACTGTCTAGTTTTGAAAGCGTTGGTACATTATTAATAAAATGCTGAACATAATAATTTCCTTCAAAATTTTGAGTTTCTAAATATCGAATCATTTGCACAAAATCTGATTCTGAAATTAAAGAAGAATGAAAAGTCGTGCGAACTTCAAACGGAATATCTGACTGAATTAAAAGTTTTAGACTTTCTTCAAATTCTGAAAATAAGCCTGATTGCGTTAGTTTTTTAAAGGTATGAGGAAGACTTTTATAATCTAACGCGACATAATCAATTAATCGATTACGAATCAGGCTATTCAATATTTTAGGATTGGAACCGTTGGTGTCAATTTTGACTGCAAATCCCATTGCTTTGATTTCTTTTATAAAATCAATTATTTTATGGTGTAAAGTACATTCGCCGCCACTTAAAACTACTCCGTCCAATAATCCTTTACGTGTTTTTAGAAAATTCAAAACAGTTTGAAAATCTATTTTTCCTTTTCCTAAAACAATTTCTGGATTGTAGCAGTATAAACACCGCATGTTACAGCCCGCAAACCACACTATGCAGGCCGTTTTATGCGGATAATTTAATAAAGTAAAAGGCGTGAGGCTAAATATTCCTTTAGTAGATAATGGTTTCTTCGAAATGTTTGCGTTGTTGATGTTCACCTTTTTTTCCAATATTAAAACTTTCTACAGGTCTGTGATATCCCATTACGCGGGTATAAACCAAACATTTGCTTCTTTCGTTTTTGTGTTCTGCTAAAACTTTATGCGTTTTTGTTTTCATAAGCCAAGTGTTTTTGATTGTTTTTTTGAAGTAAAATTTCGTCACATTTCGGACAATATTCATGTTCTCCATTCAGATAACCATGAATTGGGCAAATGCTGAAAATTGGTGTTACGGTTATGTAAGGCAATTTAAAGTTGGTTAAAACTTTCTTTACGAAGTTTTTACAAGCTTCTGGACTGCTTATTTTTTCTCTCATATAAAGATGCAAAACTGTACCGCCAGTATATTTGCATTGCAATTCGTCTTGAAGCAGCAAAGCCTCAAAAGGATCATCGGTATAATCTACCGGAATTTGTGAACTATTGGTATAATAAATATTCTCGTTTTGCCCCGCTTGCAAAATCTCTGGAAAACGCTTTTTATCTTCTTTCGCAAAACGATACGTTGTTCCTTCGGCAGGAGTTGCTTCTAGATTGTAAAGATTTCCCGTTTCTTCTTGAAATTCTTTCATTCTTAATCGAATATGATCTAGAATTTCAGTAGCAAAATGAATTCCCGAACTGCACGTAATATTCTGTTTTCCCTCAGAAAAATTAATCACCATTTCGTTCATTCCGTTTACGCCAATTGTCGAAAAATGATTTCTAAAATGTTCTAAGTAACGTTTCGTATACGGATACAATCCACGATCATACATTTGCTGAATAAAAACTCTTTTCTTTTCTAAAGTCGATTTAGCGATTTTTAGTAATTCATCTAAATGAGCAAACAAATTGATGATATTTCCTCTGTGCAAATAACCCAAACGTGCCATATTAATCGTAACAACGCCAATACTTCCCGTCATTTCTGCACTTCCAAAAAGTCCGTTTCCTCGTTTTAATAATTCTCTCAAATCGAGTTGCAATCGGCAGCACATACTTCTAACTGCATTTGGTTTGTACGCTTCTGGATTTTCAATTCGATTTCCTTTTTCATCCAAAATATATTGGCTTCCAATAAAATTCTGAAAATAAGACGAACCGATTTTGGCTGTATTTTCAAATAACAAATCAACATTTTCTCCATTCCAATCAAAATCTTCCGTAATATTCACGGTCGGAATCGGAAACGTAAACGGCTGTCCGTTGGCATCGCCTTCCGTCATAATTGTATAATACGCTTTATTGATCAGATTCATTTCTTTCTGAAAATCGGCATATTTTAAATCGACTAGTTTTTCAACGCCTCTTTTTTTAGCTTCATCAACTAAATTTTTATCTTTTATTTTGGAGAATAAATGTTCGTTATTTTGAGTCGGAATTTGTTCTTTCAAATCTTCTGGAACATTCCAATCTAATGTAATATTCGTAAAAGGCGATTGTCCCCAACGCGCAGGCACATTCAAATTATAAACAAAACTTCTAATTGCTTTTAAAACTTCTTCGTAAGAAAGCTGATCTTTAAAAACATAAGGCGCCAGATAAGTATCAAAAGAACTGAAAGCTTGAGCGCCAGCCCATTCGCTTTGTAAAATTCCCAAGAAATTAGCCATTTGCCCCAAAGCTTCTCTAAAATGAGAAGGAGGTCTGCTCTCGACACGTCCTCGAACGCCATTAAAACCTTCATTTAATAGCACTCGCAGGCTCCAACCAGCGCAGTATCCGGTAAGACAATCCAAATCATGAATGTGTATGTCGCCATTCCTATGAGCAGAACCTTCTTCTTTATTGTATATTTTATCCAGCCAATAATTGGCGATCACTTTTCCTGCGGTATTGCTGACTAATCCCGCATTTGAATAGGAAATATTCGCATTCGCATTGATTCGCCAATCAGACTGGTTTATGTATTCTTCAACAGTTTGCGTACTGTCTATATATGTTGTGTCATCATTTAAACCGTTAATATGTTCGCGCTGTAATTTTCTGGTATGGCGGTAAACAATAAACGAACGCATGGTTTGGAAATAGCCATTTTCAAAAAGAACACGCTCAATAATATCCTGAATTTCTTCAACAGGCCACGAATATTTGACTTCTAAACCAGAAAGCACAATTTTGTAAATCTTTTTGTCGAAAGGTTTATTGACGCTTTGAAAAGCTTTTTGAATTGCATCCTGAATTTTATAAGCTTCAAAAGGCTTATAATCTCCATTGCGTTTTATTACATATTTTTCCATCCTAAATATATTTACAGTACTTTTTCAAAAGTTTTTTCCAGTTCAATTACTTTCGGGAAAAGGATATTATTTTCTAAATGAATGTGTTTTCTTAAATCTTTTTCAAATTCTTCCAACATTGCAAAAGCGACTTTATACGTATTGCAAGATTCTGTTGGCGGCGTATAATTGTTGGTTAAAGCTGCGATTCTTCTAAAGCGTTCACTTTCTACTTCATGATCTTCTTTTAACGTTGCAATCGGATTTTCGATACTTAAAAAAGGCGGTATATCTAAATCAGTTCCTTTGCTTTGGGCATTTTTCATTTTTATAATGAAAGGAAAAACAACTGTTTCTTCTCGATTTAAATGTGCTTTTAAATCCAAAAAAGATTTTGAGAAAATAGTATGTATTTCATGCAATTCAGGATGAATAGCACCATGAACTCCAGCTAATTTGGTTAGATATTGAATAATAATAGGCGCTTTTTCATTAATATAACGATGATGCGTTTTAGTGAGATAATCTGTAATTACATCAACGGGCCAAGTTTTATAATCGAAAGATTGATTGGCTGTATTTTTTTTTGCATCTAGAATATATTCTATCAAAACAGTTTCATCAATATCTCTTTTCTTGCAAACTTCTTCAATAGTTCGAAATCCTTTACAGCAAAAATCAATATGGTATTTTGTAAAAACGGCAGCTGTTCTGAAATCATCTGCTACGATTTCGCCAATGGTACTTTTATTTGTTAGTTTCATAATGGGGGAGTGTATAGATTAATTTTGGTTCAGCACATTTGTTTGTTTTCTGCCTCTTTACATTGGTTTATGATAAGTAAAGATGTCGCAATCATGTTCGAAAATTTTATAAAAGGAATGGTAATTTCGTGCGATTGTGTAAGTGAAACAGCATAATTATGAAGCTCTTTTATTTTTATAAAAACCAATTCAGCATCGCGTTCTTCGCTAGTGTAAAATGAAGTAACCATTTTTTGCAATTCTTTTTTTAATATTTCAAAAGCCATATAATCATCTACACGATGTGCTTTTGGGAACTTCGGAATTAATATTTTATCAGAAAAAATAAATTCGGCAATGGTTTTGTCTACATTTTCAGAAGCTTGATGTGCAAAAACTAAAGCTTCTAAAAGTGAATTTGAAGCCAAACGATTTTTACCGTGAAGTCCAGTTCTAGCGCATTCGCCAACAGCGTAAAGATTTTTAATTGCAGTTGCAGCATTTTCATCTACTTTAATTCCGCCACATTGATAATGAGCCGCAGGAACAACCGGAATTAAATCTTTTTCAGGTTTTATGCCTAATTCGTTGCAATGCGCCGCAATTACAGGGAAATGAGCATAGAAATCGGCTTTATTCAAATGTCTGCAATCTAAGTAAACGTGATCTTTTCCGCTCAATCGAAGTTCTTTGCTAATGGCATTAGAAACCATATCTCGTGTAGCCAATTCGCCTCGAATATCATATTTAAATAAGAATCGTTTTCCTTCTTCGTTTACAATATGAGCGCCAAAACCTCTTACAGCTTCAGAAATCAAAAAAAGCGGATTTTCTTTTCCAGTAAACAAAGCCGTTGGGTGAAACTGCATGTATTGCATGTCTACAATTTCTGCACCTGCGCGCGCTGCCATTGCGATTCCGTCTCCCGTTGCAATTTTCGGATTGGTTGTATTTTCAAAAAGCTGACCGCATCCGCCTGTACTTAAAACGACAGATCTTGTTCTGATGTATTTTATTCGATTGTGTTTTTTTTCATAAAAAAAGGCTCCGGTACAGATCGTTTTATTCCGCTTCACTTCTGTATTCAAGTCAATCACCAGATGGTTTTCTAAAAGTTCAATGTTAGGCATGCTTTTGATGATTTTGAGTAGCTTACGCTCAATCTCTAATCCGGAGCTATCTTTATGATGTAATATTCTGTTTTGCGAATGCCCGCCTTCGAGTCCTAAATCCCATTGGCCTTTTTCATTTTTGTCAAAAGAAGTTCCAATTTCGATTAATTCCTGAAGTCTTTCTGGCGCTTGTTTGATCACCATATTTACAATTTCTTTATCGCACAAACCACCTCCAGAACGAAGCGTATCATGAATGTGTTTATTAAAACTGTCTTTTATAAGGTCGGTTACCACTGCGATACCGCCTTGTGCCAATTGTGTATTGGTGTTTTTGGCAGTTTCTTTGGTCATTATAACAATAGATAAATCTGGGCGTTTTTTTGCCGTTTTCATCGCAAAAAATAATCCCGAAATACCAGAACCGATGATTAATATATCTGTTTTAAGCATGTTATTTTGATTTTAGCGTTATGGCATTTTATGATAATTCAAGCATTCTTTCAATTGGTTTTAAAGCTTCTATTCTAAGCTTTTCTGAGATCTTCATTTCTGGACTTTCATTTTTAAGACACCAATACAATTTTTCAAGTGTATTCATTTTCATGAAAGCGCATTCACTACAAGCGCAAGTATTGTCTTCTGTGGAAGGAGCCGGAATCAGCGTTTTATCGGGTACCGCTTTAGAAAGCTCATGCAGGATACCGGCTTCTGTAGCCACAATGAAAACGGCAGCAGGATCCGTTTTAATAAAATTAATAATGCCCGAAGTAGAACCGATATAATGCGCCACTTTCAAAATATGGCTTTCAGATTCTGGATGCGCTGCTATTTTCGCATTCGGATTTTTAGTATAGATTTCAATTAATTTGTCTAGTGAAAAGGCTTCATGCACAACGCAAGAGCCTTTCCATAAGACCAAGTCACGTTTGGTTTCTTTTTTGAGATAATTACCTAAATTCTCATCTGGAGCAAATATGATTTTTTGTGTTTCGGGAATTGATCCGATTATTTTTTTGGCATTCGCCGAAGTGCAAACCAAATCGCTCATGGCTTTTATTTCGGCAGAACAATTAATATATGTTACAACAACATGATCAGGATGCTGGTTTTTGAACAATTCAAAATCTTTAGGATTACAGCCTTCAGCAAGTGAACAACCAGCTTCCCAATCTGGTAATAATACTTTTTTATTTGGGTTTAAAATTTTAGCCGTTTCTGCCATAAAATGAACTCCAGCAAAAACAATAACATCGGCATTTGTCTGTTGCGCTTTTTTAGATAATTCAAGACTGTCTCCGATAAAATCTGCTATTTCCTGGATTTCTTCATCTTGATAATAATGAGCTAGGATTACAGCATTTTTTTCTGCTTTCAATTGAATGATTTCTTGTCTTAAAAAGTTCTTGTTCATTTTTTAGAATCTTAATCTATTTTGTTTGGAAATGCTTTTAAGCATATAATTTTAATAGGGTAAATGTATTATCATCATTTCTTTCAAAACATGATTCAAATCATAGTCTTAGATATTTATTTTCTTATTTTATGCTGTGGAGAAGGTTTTTAAAAAGTGTATTAAATAAAAAAGCTGCAACTCTTTTTAGAGCTACAGCTTTTATTGATTAAGATGTTTTTTCTTTTTTAACTAGAAAAATTCAAACCTTTATTTTTAAAACTTACATAAAGTTCTTGTCTTGCCGAACTTATCGTTTCTTCGGTTCTGTAAATGCTACACCAGAATTTAATGAGCAGTTTGTACTTTCCGTCAGAAATAGAACTGTAATAAATTTGCGATGGTTTGGTGTTGTTTACCATCGGCAAGTTTGCAAGTGTTTCATTTACGATAGTATTTATTTCTTCTGGAATGGTTTCTCCATTGATTTCAAAAGTAATTTCGACCAATTTAAAATTATCGGTATACGTCCAGTTTGTGATGTTTTGAGATAATAAATTACCATTCGGAATAATAATTTCGGCTCCGTTTGGTGCGTTGATTTTTGTTGTACGAAGTCCCATCGATTTTACGCGGCCTGATTCTGAACTAATTTCTACAACATCTCCAATTTGGATTGGTTTATCAAAAATCAAAATAATTCCCGATACAAAGTTGTTTACTACGTTTTGAAGTCCAAGTCCGACACCGACACCTAAAGCTCCTAAAAGAATGCTTAATTTGTCTAAAGGCATTCCTGATGCGGCAACTGCTAATAAATAACCGCTTATTAAAACGATTAAACGAGTAATAAGCAATTTAGAGTGCTGTCTTTTGTTGATGTTTTCTTCGTTTTCATCGTCAATTTCGCCAAAGAAATACGCCACATATTTTTGCAATAAATGTGCTGCCCAAATAATGATAAAGAAAAGAACAACATTTCCTAGCGTAAACGTAATACTTCCAATTGTATTTGGATGACCTAATAACGAAGTTAAAGAAGCACGAAGCGATTCCCAAATATTAAGATTTGAAGCAATCACGATCAGCCACATGTAACTGATTACGATTATAAATGGCTTTTTTAATGTGTCTGATAAACTTTCGTAATCAAACATTTTTTCTATTCCTCTTTTTACTCTAGTGGTGTAAATTTGAAGTAAAATAATTTCTAAAATAATCTTCAATAAAACACTTAAAGCAACAATTTGAGTAAGTGAAATAAATGCTGTAATACTTAGCATATTAGAAAGAGAAACTCTTCCAAATAAATTGTAAAGAATAGATAAGATATTTAGTCCAATAAAGATGATACTTGCCCATTTAAAAAAGCCTTTTATATAAAGTTCTTCTTTAAGTGTTTTGATCTGAACTAAACCGTAACGAATTCCAAAAAGATTGATTGCTACAAAAGCAAAACGTTGCAACAATCCGATCGTTATAAATAAATCCAGGAAACAAAGTGCAAAGAATAATCCGAGAAGAAAAAGCCAATTTCGCATAGAAACTCCCGACCATTGATTTTTGAAAAGAATAGTCAAAACGCCAAGTAAGACAAGCTGTAATAATTCTAAAAACAGGGCAGGAGCATACAAGTTGGTAACGACTGCAATGTTTAATGCAATTACTAAAACGGGTAATAAAACGCCTCTATTTAAATATTTGAAGTTTAAAAGCGAAAGACTTTCATTATAATTATTGTCTTTTAGATATTTTATATTTCTAGAAATATACCAGAATAAAAGTCCCATAAAGAAACATAAAGTAATCAATCCGCCAGCTTTATAGCTTAGATAATATGCCGCAACATTTTCTTCAATTATGATTTTGGCTTTAATGTTATGGGTCACTTTTTTAGAAGCTACAGAATCATTAATCTGCCATAAAGAAGGGTATTCTTTCTTAAAAATGCTGATTCCAGATTTTTCTAGTTTATTTTCAACGGTAACCAAAGCATTAGAAACAGTAATTTTTCTTTCAACGGTCAGTCTTTTTTTATTGTTTAAAGTCGTTTGGTTTTTAGTCATTAGACTATCTGTAGCAACGTATCTTTTTCTAAGATTGGCAAATTCTTTTTTGAATTGCTGACGACGAATTGTATCTTTTATCAATGTCATTAAAGTCTTGTCTTTTCGAAGTTCGATAACACGACTTTTAATTTTTTCTAGATTTAGATTTCGATCGTTAATGGCTTTATTTTGTTCTTCCAATTCTTGTTGAATTTCTTGAAGAACAAGACGATACATCTGCTGGTTACGCACATTTGGATTTGCTCCTTTTAAACTCGCCAAAATTAAATTCAGTTTGCTTTCTGTACGTTTCATATCGCCAAAAAGATGATGTATATCGCCCGCAAAATCAATATCATTGTAAGCAGATTCTAATACTTCTCCAGCTTTCTCAATTGCCATTAAATAATCACTATCAGTCGCTGTAGTGTCGTTAAACAATCTACCTCGACTTTCTTTTTTGACTGTTTTTTGGTCTTGTCCGAAAATTAATTGTAAGGAAAAAAGAAATAAAAATAGAGGAAGAAAGTAAAAAGTTCTTTTTTGAAAAATCATAATATATATGGCTTATTTAGGGAACTCAAATGTAATTTTTTTTCAACAACTTTCAGTTAAGAAAAATTAAATTTAAAAGCCATACCGTATTTTGGGGTAATATTTTATCTTTATTTTTACATACAATTTTTGGAACATTATTTAATTCATGGAAGAAATCGAAACTTGTCCCGCGCAAAGACTTTTAAAGATGTTATCTGGAAAATGGAAAGCAGAAATTTTTCGTTTGTCGGTAGAATCGCCTTTGCGTTTTAATACTTTGCTGCGACAAATTCAGGGTTCAAATAAACAATCTTTGGCAACTGCTTTGAAAGAATTGGAAGAAGAAGGACTTTTAGAAAAAATAACAATTAAATTGAAACCTTTACATATCGAATATAACTTGACGGAAAAAGGAAAAGCTTTGATTCCTGTTTTTCTGCAGTTAGAAGGATTGTCTTAAGAATAAAGAATAAAGAATAAAGAGAATAATAAATAGAAAAAGATTCTCAAGTACTCATCAATGTTACTACAGCATTGATATTCTTTGAGAATCATTCCTACATCCAAAAAATAAAAACGTCAGCCAAAAAAAGCAAGACAGATTAGTCGATAAAATTGAATTTGTCTTCAAAGATTTTTCCGATTACCGGAATAGGTTTCTTTTGTTCGTTTGCAGCATTTATGATTCCGAAAATCCACAAAATCAAAATAATGTAACCCACATAACTTAAAAAGTAAAGCGGCGGAACGATCGTTACAATTACAGACAAAGCAATATTTACAACTAAGGAAACCAGAAAAATTCCGAATCCTTGTTTTAAATGGTAGCGCACCAAATCGCTTTTTGGTGTTAAATCTTTACTTTTCACAAAAGCTACAATCCATCCAATAATGGTGATATAGCTTAAAATAGACAGGGTTTTATTATTCATCGTTTTAGTATTTATTACGTCAAAAATAAATGCAGAAAACCGATGCTGAAATAGTTGCTTTGTCTATGGTAGCTTTGGATTGGTATTCGGAAAGTTTTAATTAACAATTAACAATTAACAATTAACAATTAATAATTATTAATCGTCCTTCATCAATTTAAAAAATTGTTCTTTTTTGCTTCTCGAAATTGGCACAACAGATTTGTCGCTCATATGCACCATTCCTTCACGCGAGTAACTTACTATGGAATTAATATTAATTAAATGTGATTGGTGAATGCGGAAAAATAAAGGCGGTTCGAGTAAATCTTCGTAGTTTTTTAAGGGTTTAGAAACCATTATTTTTCTTCCGTCTATTAAAAAGAAAGTGGTGTAAGAGCCCGAAGTTTCGCATCTTAAAATTTGGTCTAATTTCACTACATACATTGCTTCTTGCGTTGGCAGAATAATTCGGTCTGGAGTTTTCGCAAGATTGTGCTGTAATTCGTTTAACTGATGTTTTTCTAAAACGCGTTCTTGCAAAAGAGAAATACGCTCAATTGCCGTTTTCAGTTCTTCTGGATCAATTGGTTTTAAAAGATAATCTATAGCGCTGTATTTAAATGCATTTACGGCGTGTTGTTCGTAAGCGGTTGTAAATATTAAATGAAAAGAATTGAATTCAATCTGCTGTAAAACGTCAAATCCCGTTCCGTTTTGCAGTACAATATCCATAAAAACTAAATCTGGTTTTAAGCGATCAATTAATTTTACGGCTTCTTCTACACTTTCCGCGTAAGCGATAATCTGAACTTCATCTGACGCCACCATTTCAAGCATAATCGATAAAGCTTCGCGAATGCGTTGTTCGTCTTCTATAATTATTGTTCTATACATTTTTATACGATTGGAATATTGATAATAACAATGCAGCCCGTTTCATTACTTTCTTGGCTGCGTTCTAAAACCTGAAAACCAGCATTTGGATATTCTTTTTGCATTTTACTCAACCTTTCATCTGTAATTGTAGTAGACAAAGATTGATGGTTTTCATTTGCTTTAAGTTTGCGAGAAGCGCTGAGTCCGATGCCATTGTCTTTGATGGTGCAGATTAAATTCTTTAAATCGGTTTGTTGCGAAAAATTGATTTCTAATAAACCTTTTTCGTCTTTAGGTTTCGGTTTTAATCCGTGTTCAACGGCATTTTCTATAAAAGGCTGAATCAATAATGGCGGAATAAGAACATCTTCTTCAACCGTATCGTCACAAGCAATAGTATAATCAAAATTATTGTTTAGACGAAGTTGCTGCAATTCGATATAATTTTTCAAGGTGCCGATTTCTTCTTCTAGCGAAATAGTTTCTTTACGCGATTGCTCTAAAATCTGTCGTGTAAGTTTCGCAAATTTATTCAAATAAGAAATCGCCGGAATAGTATCTTTTTGCAGAATCATACTCTGAATATTTCCTAAAGCATTAAAAATAAAATGCGGATCCATTTGAGAACGCAGTAATCTTCTTTCGAGCGAAAGTCTTGCTGCCAGATTTTCCATGGTTTCTTTTTCCATTAACTGCATTTTCAAATCGCTATTGGCTTGTTCTTGTTTTAAAATTTCTTCACGATTTAAGTAATACCGCTGTCTGTAATAATAAGAACGAAACATAAATACGAGTCCAATTAGCAAAACGCCAGCAATTCCATAACCTAAAAGTTTGTTTTTTTGTTCCAATTCATTTTCAAGTTCCAGTTGTTTAATGCGTTCCATTTTTTTGGAAGATTCATATCTGACATCTGCGTTTTGCAAAAGCTTTTGTGTGCTTTCATTATATTTTAACTGATTGTATTTGGCGTATAATGTGTCGTATGCGTAGTAAGCGTGATAATCTTTTCGTTTTATCGAAACATCTTTCAAGCAGCTGTAAAAAGTTGCAAGCAGATAGTTATCCGTATACGGAAGACTTAATTGATATTTTATTCCTTCGATAAAAAGTAATTCTGCTTTTGCGAAATTTCCTTTTTCGGTATAATACATGCCCTGAAGTCCAATTGCGCTTCTGTAAATAATTCTGATATTGTATTTTTTGGCAATTGCGGTAGCTTTTTCTAGATTGCTTAACAATGCTTTTTCATCAATGGGTTTTGGACCTTTTGAATAAAGATCGGCGAGATTAACGTACGCGATTCCGATATTACTTTTACTGACTATTTTAGAAGTATTTTTTTCGGCTAAAGCAACAGTTTGTTTAAAGAAATTTACAGCAACCGCCCAATTTTCATGATGTCCAGAATCTAACTGATCTGTTAAATAACCTCCAAAAGCTAGTCGAGCGTACAATTGACTTTCTGGATCTCCAGCTTTATTTGCATGATATAAAGCTTCTTTGGCATATTTTTTTACCTTTTCTGGTGAAGCGGGAGAAAACAAATAAGAGATATCTGAGGCAATTTTTGCACATTGATCATGAGCTTTTATAGAAGAAAAAAGTTCGTACGCTTTCAGAAGATTATCTAAAGCCTGAGGTTTATCGTCTATATAAGATTTTAAAGATCCCATAGCAAGCGATGCAAAAGCCTTTACTCTAATTTTATTGCTTTTCTGAGCTAAAATATACGCGGTGTCTGCATAACGCGTAAATTCTTTTAAATGAAGCAAGCGTCTTTGTGTTAATGCCAAATACGAATAACAAATCACTTCATCGTCGATATTCTTTTTTTTCTTAGCCAAATCTAAAGCCAAAAGCTGCATTTTTTTACAAGAAGCAGAATCTGAAAAACGTTTGTCATATCCATACGCCGCCATTTTTTCTATGGAAGAAATTTGCTGTGCGTTTGAATACGAAATGAACAAAATAAAGAAACAAAACAAGGCTTTAAACTTGCTGTTTTCTGTTGTTATAAAAATAGTTTTTAAGTGCATATACAATTCTAATTGAAAGCAAAGTACAAATTGCGAGTTGACTAACCAAAAAAATAAGTAACCAAATTTTACACGAAAAGGCTTTGTAAACAATCTTTTAAGCGCTAATCTAAAAGTGCCTTTTCTCAATAATGATAGAGATTTACCAAATAAAAATCTAAAAGCTCCATTTGCCAATTTCGAATTGTCGAGAGAAGATCTTAGCAGTAATCTTGTTGTTATTAATTTTTTTTAAAACCTCAAAATTATGAATAAGAAATTTTTTACATTATCACTTATAGCTTGTCTTTTTTTCTCTGTTTTTACGTTCGGGCAGCAAGATGAAAAACGCATTAAAATTGAAATTTCTGTCAAAGACGGAAACAAAATTATAAAAGGCACAATAAGATCTGCAACACTTTCTTTTACTCGAACTGTGATTAATTCGGAAACGAATGAAATCAAGAACAATTATTATTTTTCTATTGATTTTGAAAAGCAGGATATTGCTTTGCTGGCGGCTTTTATGAAAAACAAATCCGGAATTGACGGACAGATTACAATGACCGATATGTTTGGGAAATTGCCCAACAGAAAATTTGATTTTACAAAAGGAAGAATTGATTCTTTGAGCGATCAGATTACTGCAGATTATACTAGCGCTTATCTATCGCTTCTTTGTGATTCATTAATTATTGACGGTGTTAAAATTGACTAAGGATATGGCGGAACTTAAAAAATTTGAAAAAGTCGGCAGTCAGTTCATTATGAAAAGACAGTACGGTTTTGGTTTAGTAGTCGTGATCGGAATGCTGGCTTTTACCGTTGGCGGCATCTATTATAAAAATACTCCCGTAATCTGGATTTTCGGTATTTTGACTGTTTTATGTTTTATCTCCATTTGGGCGCAGCAGTTTATTATAGATATGGAAAGCAAAGAATTCATTCTAAAAAATGGATTAATTAATAAACCGATAATTATTCCGCTATCTAGTTTTGTCAATTTTGAATTGGTAAAAATCAGACACAATTTTATAACGACCAACGTTTCTTTAAATCTTTATTATAGAAAAGATGCGAAAGAAAAATGCATGGGAATTGCGCAAGGATTCTCTACAAGATCTATGCAAAAGCTAATTAATGAAATCAATGAAATAATACAGCCAAATGAACGTTATTGAAAGATATAACATAGAATATACTTTAAATACATTTAAGCTGTATCCAAATAAGCCTTCATTACAATTGTCTTGGTGGTTTCTAGCGGGCATAATTGCAGGTTTATTTGCATTGCTTTTTCTTCAAAATTATCTGGACGAAGTTTTGCGTTGGGCAATATGTATTTTATTGATATACTTTGTTTTACATAGTTTGTATGATATAAAGATTGGTTCGAAAATTCATTATATATTTGATGTCTCTACGAATTCAATTTATAAGAAAAACCCATTATTTTCAAAAAAGAAAATAATGCAATTAAATGAAGCTGTAGTATTTACACAGTCAGAAATGGGAAGCTGGTATTATGCATTGGGAGCAAATAAATCTCAATTCATTACAAATTACAGAATTAGCGAAACCTTTAGTTCTGGGAGAAAAAGCTCGGAAAGACAAGAGTCTTATGAAAATTTTGTGCTTCATAAAATTGACACATTAATTGAGAAAATACATTTAGAACTTAAAAACTAAACCATAGTAAAAGTATATTTTATGAAAATTAAAATCATTTCATTTTTCATTTTATTGATTTCGATTTTTTCTTGCAATCTAATAAACGATACGCCTGATCAAGTTTTTCATATAATTGGTTTGAGTGCCAATAAAATTCCGTCGAGTTTTCAAAGAATTTTCAGAGAATTCCGAGAGCATAAAGCGAATGGAACATTAAAATTGCCATCGGAAGACGGAAAAACAATGAAAAGAGCAAGTTGCGAAGAAGTAGTAAAATTTGCTTATGCTAATATTTTTAAGCAAGACATTAAAAGAATAAAAGATCTCCATCCGACAAAAGATGCCGAGCCAATTGTAAAAGCAGGAATCGAGTTGTTTGAATATGCAGATGAAATTCAGACAAGAGATTTTTTGATGATTGCTAAAATGATAGATCAAGGAAAAAGTGACGAAGAAATAGATATCGCCGTAAAACATCTTGATGACACTAAAGGAGCAGAATTAGATCAGCGATTTGGAAAAGTAATGGATTTACTGCTTCCGTATGCAGATGCCAATGGAGTTGAATACAATAAGATTTAAATTTTAAAATCGAGTTAATGTCTAAAAGATTTTAACTCGATTTTTTTTGAATTAATAAAAATCGTAATTCAATTTTAACAGAATGCAAATATAGAACGCGCTATGTTTTTAAATTGTAAAAAGAACTCTTCAAAAGCTTTTTGATAGTGCGCAATTATTTATTTTAAGTTAAATTTGCCTTGTGCAAAAACGAATCATCTACATATTTATCTTTCTAATCGCTTCAAACAGCAGTTTTGTGCAGCAATTTTACAAATTGCCGATCCTGATTGAGCATTTCCAAGAGCATCAAAAACTACAAAATGTAAGTTTTGTAGATTTCTTGTCGATGCATTATTGGGGAGAAGATTTAAATGATAATGATGATGATCGCGATATGAAGTTGCCGTTTAAAACAATCAACAATAGCTCTCCAAGTTTTGTTTTTATTTTAGATGATAAAAATTTACTTCCAGTTCCTTTAAATCTGGATTTACCACAATCAAAAATTCCTGTTTACAATTCAGATCTTTTTTCAGATCCGAATTTACTTTCTTTATTTAGACCTCCGATTGCATAATTAATTTTTAAATTTTTTGCTGTGGCTGAGACGTTTCGTTTCGGTCGCTCATTTATTATTTTTTAATTAATTATAAGATGCTTAATAAAGTAATTCAGTTCTCAGTTAAGAACAAACTGGCGATTGGAATCTTTACACTGTTGTGGATTGTCTACGGCGTGTATGAGGTTACGCAATTGCCAATAGATGCCGTTCCAGACATCACTAACAATCAGGTACAAATTATTACAACAGCGCCCTCTCTTGGTGCAGAAGACGTAGAAAGATTAATTACTTTTCCGATCGAAAAGGCGATTAGTAATATTCCGCATTTAAAAGAAAGCAGAAGTATTTCACGTTTCGGACTTTCTCTCGTAAGTGTTGTTTTTGAAGATGATGCTGATGTGTATTGGGCTCGTCAACAAATCACCGAAAGACTCCAACAAGTAGAAATTGACCGAAATGCCAATGCGCCAGAAATGGCTCCCGTAACAACTGGTTTGGGAGAAATCTATCAATATGTTTTAAAACCTGTAAAAGGGTATGAAGAAAAATATTCTTTAGAAGATTTACGAACTATTCAAGATTGGACGATTAGAAGACAACTTCTCGGAACTCCTGGAATTGCAGATGTTTCTACTTTTGGTGGAAAATTGAAACAATATGAAATTGCCGTAAATCCAGCTCGATTGAAAGCTCAGAACTTAACAATTACTCAAGTTTTTTCTGCTTTAAATAATAGCAATGAAAATACGGGTGGAGCTTATATTGAAAAAGGTCCGACAGTTTCTTATATCAGAAGTACGGGTTTAGCAAAAAGCATTCAAGACATTGAAAACATTGTCGTAAAAAGCACACAAGGCGGATTACCGATTTTAGTGAAAGACGTGGCAAACGTCAAAATTTCTTCTGCAATTCGTTATGGCGCATTGACTACAGATGAATTTGGAGAATCTGTAGGCGGAATTGTAATGATGCTAAAAGGCGAAAATGCCAATAATGTTATTGTAAATGTAAAAGACAAAATTGCTCAAATTGAAAAGATTTTGCCTGAAGGTTTAAAAATCGAACCTTTCTTAGACAGAACAAAAATGGTAGACAATGCCATCGGAACTGTACAAAAGAACTTAATCGAAGGCGCTTTAATCGTAGTCCTGATTTTAGTTTTATTTCTAGGAAATCTTAGAGCTGGTTTTATCGTGGCTTCTGTAATTCCGTTAGCGATGCTTTTTGCTATTATTATGATGAATACTTTTGGCGTAAGCGGAAACTTAATGAGTTTGGGCGCGCTAGATTTCGGATTAATTGTAGACGGAGCCGTAATTATTGTGGAAGCCATTCTGCATCATCTTCACAGTTCAAAAAAATACAAAACCATAGATAGTATTTCGCAAGACGAAATGGATAAAGAAGTTTCAGGATCTGCTTTCCGAATGATGAACGCGGCGGTTTTTGGGCAAATTATTATTCTGATTGTTTATCTGCCAATTCTTTCTTTACAAGGAATTGAAGGTAAAATGTTTAAACCAATGGCACAAACTGTTGCATTTGCGATTTTAGGCGCTTTTATTTTGTCATTGACTTATGTGCCAATGGTTAGCGCTTTATTTCTAAGCAAAAAAATAAGTCATAAAAAGAATCTTTCTGATCGAATTATGTCACGATTAGAAAATGCTTACGAAGGCTGGCTAACAAAAGCTTTAGGAATTAGAAAATCTATTGTTATTGCCGCATTTGTACTTTTCGGAATTGCTGTTGTTTTATTTGGAAGAATGGGAGGAGAATTTATTCCGCAATTGGAAGAAGGCGATTTTGCTGTTGAAACTCGATTATTATTAGGAACAAATCTTTCTACAACAACTGAAACTATCGAGAAAATTTCTAAAGAATTGAAGAAAGAATTTCCAGAAGTACAGCAAGTCGTTTCCAGAATTGGAAGTGCTGAAATTCCAACCGACCCAATGCCAATTGAAGGGGGCGATATGATTATCGTTTTAAAAGACAAATCAGAATGGACAAGTGCTTCTTCGTTTCCAGAATTGGCTGATAAAATGACAAAAACCGTTAAAAGAATTGCGCCTGGAGTTACAACTGGATTTCAATTTCCTGTCCAGATGCGTTTTAACGAATTAATGACGGGAGCGAAACAAGATTTGGTTTGTAAAATTTACGGAGAAGATCTTCAAAAGCTTTCAGAATATGCTGAAAAGTTGGGTTCAATAAGTAAAACTGTTGAAGGCGCGGCAGATTTATATGTAGAAAAAGTTACCGGAATGCCGCAAATCGTAATTGATTATAATTGGGCAGAAATGGCGAAATACAGTTTGCGTGTTGCAGATGTTAATACGACAATTAATGCCGCTTTCGCTGGAGCTGTTGCAGGAAGTATTTACGAAGGAGAAAAACGTTTTGACATGGTGATTCGTGTTGAAGATAATGGCAGAAAAGGCATAGAAGATGTTCGAAATCTTTTGATTGCAACACCATCAGGAATGCAAATTCCGCTTTATCAAGTAGCAAATGTTGAAGAAGTGGAAGGTCCGAACCAAATTCAGCGTGAAAATGCGAAAAGAAGAATTATTGTCGGATTTAATGTTCGAGGTCGAGATGTTCAGTCGATTGTAGAAGAATTACAACAAAAAGTAAATCACCAGATTAAATTTGATCCAGGTTATTATATCACTTACGGCGGTGCTTTTGAAAATCTTCAACAAGCAAAAGCAAGATTAGGAGTTGCTGTTCCAGCCGCTTTATTAATGATTTTTGCTTTGTTATATTTTGCATTCCGATCTTTTAAAGAAGGAATTATCATTTTCACAGCAATTCCATTATCGGCAATTGGAGGCGTTTTTGCTTTAGGATTAAGAGATATGCCTTTTAGTATTTCTGCCGGAGTTGGATTTATAGCCCTTTTTGGAGTAGCGGTTTTAAACGGGATTGTTTTGATATCGGAGTTTAATCGAATTCAGAAACAAGGTGAAATTACAGATCCTTTCCAAATAATTTTATTAGGAACTAAAAACAGATTACGTCCCGTTTTAATGACGGCTGCCGTAGCTTCTTTAGGATTTCTTCCGATGGCTTTGAGTAACGGAGCAGGAGCAGAAGTACAACGTCCGTTGGCAACCGTCGTGATTGGCGGATTGGTTACGGCGACACTTCTAACGCTTTTTGTACTTCCAGCCATTTATTTAATGACGTATCACGCTAAAGGTTTTTCTAAAAAAAGAAAAAAACACATGAATAATCTAACCATTTTATTAAGCATTCTTTTTATTGGAAATGTAGCAAAAGCGCAAGAATTACCAATTTCGCTTGACGAATCAATTTCTATCGCCATTCTAAATAATAGAATTGTTAAATCGGCAAAATTGAATGAACAATCTAAAAGTTATTTGCAAAAAACAGCTTATAATATTCCGCAGACGCAAATTGATGCCGATTACGGTCAATTCAATAGTATCAAGAACGATACACGATTCGGAATCAGTCAGACTTTTGCTTTTCCTACTGTTTATAGCAATCAGAAAAAAGCTTTGAAAGCCGATTTCAACAAAGCAAAAACAGAAGTGCAATTGACTTCACAGGAAATAAAAACTCGCGTTCGAAATATTTACTACGATTATTTGTGGTTGAATAGCAAAAAAGAACTTTTAGTTTATGCCGATTCAATTTACAGAATTATGGAGAAAAAATCGGATTTGAGATTTAAAGCTGGAGAAGCAAATGTTTTGGAGAAAAGTGCTTCGCAATCTGCCAGACAATTTTATAGCAATCAATTGCTTATGGTGAATCGAGATATTGAAATTGCTTTGAATTCGTTTAACGCAGTTCTTCAAGACAAAGTTGAATACAGTCCGAAAAAACAAAAATTGAAAGCTGTTTTAAATCATTCTTCAATAGAAAATCTTAAAACAGAAAACCTTCCGTCTGTTCAGCGTTCACAATTTGAATCGGAATCTGCAAAATGGAGATGGAAAACCGAAAGCGCCAAAATGCTTCCTGAAATCACGTTAGGTTATAATAATCTAAGCATTATTGGAAATCAGACCAATGCTTCGGGTCAAGAGGTTTATTATGGAAGCGGACAAAGATTTAGTTTTATAAATGCAGGACTTTCAATTCCAATTTTCTTCGCAAGTCAATCAGAACGAAAAAGAGCGGCAAAAGCAGAATACGAAAGTTATGTCGAACTTTCTGAAGCTGCTAAAATTGAAGTGAAAACCAATATTGAAAACGCCGATAAAGAACTAAAAAAATACCAAGAAAGTTTGGAGTATTATGAAAAAGACGGATTAAAAAATGCTCAAACTATTATCGAAGCTTCAAGCAGTCAATTGCAAAATGGAGATATTGATTATTTACAATGGGTTTTAGTAGTAAATCAAGCCATTACGATAAAAAGCGAATATCTGGACGCACTTAATGCTTACAATAAAGCAGTTATTACATTGCAAAATCTTAATAATATTTAAAATGAAAAAATATATCGGAGCGTTTATAAGCGCTATTTTCTTGATTTCTTGCGGAAATAAGAATAATGAAGAGAACAAAAGTACTGAGGTTAAAAATATCAATATCATTAAATTAAGCGCTGAACAGATTAAAAATGCTGATTTGCAATCTGGAAATCCAACAGTTAAAAATGTAAAAGAGATTTTGCAACTTAATGGAACAGTTACAGTTCCGCCAAAAAGTGTAATCAGTATCAGCATTCCGTTAGGCGGTTATATAAAAAGTACTAATTTGATTGCGGGAATGAATGTGCAGAAAGGACAAGTTTTGGCTGTTTTAGAAGATATGCAGTTTATTGAATTGCAGCAAAATTATCTAATGGCAAAAGAGAAGTTCGATTTGGCTCAAAATGAACATAAAAGACAGAAAGAGTTGAATGCAAATAAAGCGGCGAGTGATAAAGTTTTAGAACAAATTACAACCGAAATGCGAACGCAGCGTATTATAATGTCTTCCTTAGAACAAAAATTAAATTTGTTAGGAATTAATGCTAAAACGTTGAATGTGGGAAACATTAGCAAAACGATAAAAGTAGTTTCACCCATAAATGGTTTGGTTTCTAAAGTAAATGTCAATATAGGAAAATATGTAAATCCGACCGATATGCTTTTTGAATTGATAGATAAAAAAGACATTGTTCTGACTTTAAATGCTTTTGAAAAAGATGTTGCCGCACTTTCTATCGGACAAACTGTAATGGCATACACAAATTCAACTGACAATAAAAAATACGCAGCCAAAATCGCTTTCATCAATCAAAGTTTGAACGGAGATAGAGCGGCAGAAATTATTTGTCATGTAAATACTTATAATGCTGCACTTTTGCCGGGACTTTTTATAAATGCTGAAGTTGAAGTTGAAAATCAAAAGGCGTTAACTGTTCCAGAAGATGCTGTGGTGCGTTGGCAAGGTAAATTTTATGTTTTTACAGATATTGGTAATAATCAATTTCAGATGAATGAAGTAAAATCTGGAGTTAAAAATGAAGGTTATTCACAAATTAGTTCCGATGCGATTTCTAGTTCTTCGAAAGTAGTTGTTAAAAATGCTTACACGCTTTTAATGTCGGCTATGAATAATGATGAACAATAATTTTTTCATTGAAAAATAAAAAGAAGAAACCCAGTAAATTTAGTTTTACTGGGGTTTTAATTTATCGGAATATTTTTTTAATTGAATTGCCTCCAGCTTTAGCTGGAGGTTACATATTATTCGAGTAGCAAGGCTTTAGCCAAAATTCGATTTGGCTAAAGCCTCGAAGAAGTCCAATTCTTTAACCTCCAGCTAAAGCTGGAGGCAATTAAAATCATTATTTTTTATTAATCAAAATTACTTCATTCCCAGCGATTGCATAAACAAGATGATCTTCTTCAGGTTTTAGAATAAATTTTCCTGTAAATTCTCCAAAAGCGGGCAAAATCATCTGATTGGATTTTTGGAAAAAACAACGCAGTTTTAAACTCTGCATTCCCAAACCGCGGAGGATAATTCCTGGATGAATATGTCCTGAAAAATTAAAAAAATCTTCTTTTTCTGTCGGATGATGCGTGAAAAAAAAATCGTCGATTTCCAAATCATCAACCACAATAATTCCGATTTCATCGTAATGTTTCTGATCAATTATATCGTGATTTCCTGCAATTAAATAGGTTTTTTGATTGTGATTTGAAATCCATTGTTCAAATAAATCCCATTCAGAATTTTTTGTGCTATGAAATAAATCTCCTAAAAAAAAGATTTTTTCGGGATTAAAATACTCCAGTACTGATGTGATTTTTCTAAAATTTTCTGAAATGGCATTTTCTGGAATCGCAATTCCGTGTTTTCTAAAATGAGTTACTTTTCCTAAATGAACATCAGAAATAATAACAATTTTTTTTTCTTCCCAAAATAAAGCGCCACTCGAATGAAGTATAAAGTTTTCGTTTTGTATTTGAATATTCATAAAGTTTTATTTCATGTAAGAAGCCGTCATTTTCAGAATTCTTTCTGCCAAAGTTTCGCTTGACAATTTTTCTCGCAATCGATCTGTGATGATTGGGAAACTAAAAGGCGTTGGCTTAAGACATTGTTTCCAAATGATGTTTTGACTCGCAATTCGTTCTAAAGCCAAAATCAAACGTCCTTCTTCTAACTGATGTTCAAATGTTTCCCGATATGCCTGATGCAATAATAAGTTATCTGGTTCATAATCCCTAAAAACTTCAAATAATAATTGAGAACCGCTTTGCAAATGTTTTGTTTTAACCATTTTTCCAGGAAAACCAGTAAAAACCAATCCCGCAATTACAGCAATATCTCGAAATTTTCTTCGAGCCATTTCTGTCGAATTCAAACTTTTCTGCAAATCGTGATGCACATATTCTGTTGAAAATAAATTATTATCTAAGACTGCTTCAATATCAATTTCCTGATCTGAAAGTAATTCGAAACCATAATCATTATAAGCTAATGAAAAAGTTATAGATTGCAATAAACTAATTCGATACGCCAATAAACTAGCTAAAGCTTCGTGTACAAATCGACCTTCAAAAGGATAAAAAATAGCGTGAAATCCTTCTCTTGTTTTAAAAGTTTCAATTAAAAATTCATCTGAACTCGGAACAATAGATTCTTTACGCTGTCTTAAAAATAAAGGTTGTAAAGCTTTTAATTCTGGCGAAAGATCATCTGTATTGGCGCGATACAATTCCTGACGAAGCAATTCGCTCATTTGAGAAGATAATGCCAAACGTCCGCCCATCCAACTCGCAATTTTAGATTCTTTCTTCGGACTCGCTTTTTTAACCAAAACCTGCATATTTCTGATTTTGAATAACTCCAGTTTTTTCCCTGCGAAGATAAAAGTATCACCAGGTTTTAATTTCGAAATAAACCATTCTTCGATAGTTCCGATATAACCGCCGCTCAGAAATTTTACATTCATTACTGCATCGCCAACAATGGTTCCAATTTGCATTCTGTGGTGCATAGCAATCATTCGGCTATTGATTTTATAACAGCCGTTTTCGTCGATTTCTACCTTTTTGAATTCGTCATAAGCCTGCAAACTCTGACTTCCATTGGTGATAAAATTCAAAATCCAATTCCAGTTTTCTTTTGTAATGGTTTGATAACTAAAAGTGCCTTGAATTTCTTTAAAAATTTCATCAGGAAAAAATCCGTCAGAAACGGCTAAAGTATTTAAATATTGAACCAAAACATCCCAACTATTTAAGTATGGAACACGATCTTCGATTACACTATGTTCCACCGCTTTTTTCAAAGCAGAAGCTTCTATCAATTCAATTGCATGCGTAGCCAAAAAATAAATAACACTTTCTTTTCCAGGCTGATGCCCGCTTCGACCGGCGCGCTGCATAAAACGTGCAACACCTTTCGGACCGCCAACTTGAATAATCGATTCGACAGGAGCAAAATCAACACCCAAATCTAAACTCGAAGTACAAACTACCACTTTTAATTCTTCATTTCGAATGGCATTTTCTACCCAAAGTCTGGTTTCTCGATCAATACTTCCGTGATGCATCGCCATTTCACCTGCAAATTCAGGATATTTTTCTAATAATCTTTGATACCAGATTTCACAAGCCGAACGAACATTCAAAAAAATTAAAGTGGTTTTACTGGCTTTTACAATTTTCGCCGCTTCATCAATTAAATGCAATCCCATATGTCCGCGCCACGGATACGTATCCATTTTGGGCGGAATTATAGAAACGACTTTAATTTTTTTATTGATAACGGCTTTTATTAAAACAGAGTTGTTATAAGCTTCAGAATCAACTCCGAGTAAAACCTCTTGCGCTTGTTGGAGATTTCCAATTGTGGCTGAAATTCCCCAAATTCGAATGTTTTTGGCAATGGTTTTGAGTCTGGATAAACCCAATTCTACTTGAACACCTCGTTTAGTTCCTAGCAATTCATGCCATTCATCGATCACAATTGCACTGCAGTTTTTAAAAGTATTGGCATAGCCTTTAGATGCCAAAAGCAATTGTAGACTCTCTGGAGTTGTAATTAATAAATCGGGCATTTTGCCTTTTTGTTTGGCTCTTTCTGCTGCAGAAGTATCTCTAGAACGAATTCCAACTGTCATCGGAATTTCTAAATCGTTAAGAACTCTTTCAGCCGCTTGTTTTATTTCTACGGATAAAGAACGCAATGGTGTAATCCAAATTGCCTTTAAACCTGTATTGTGCTTGGTTTTATAATTCGGATTTTCTTTAATATAATTTAAAATAATGGGAAGCCAAAGTGCATAGGTTTTTCCGCTTCCTGTTGGCGCGTTGAGTAAACCATTTTTTCCTTGCAGAAAAGCAGTCCAAGTTTGCGTCTGAAACGGAAAAGGTTTCCATCCCTGACTTTCAAACCAATTGCTGGCTATTGTAAATAACTGCTCTCTATTCATTTATAAAATCATATTTTTTAAATCGTCTATTGAATTGGCATCTTCGATTTTTTTGTCGTGACGCCAACGTAAAATTCTCGGAAAACGAGTTGCAACGCCACTTTTATGTCTTTTTGAAAGTGCAATTCCTTCAAAACCAATTTCAAAAACCAATTTTGGTGTTACACTTCTTACTGGTCCAAATCGTTCTAAAGTATTTTTTTTAATGAAATCATCAACCATTCTAAACTCAGCATCGGTTAAACCAGAATACGCTTTCGCGAAAGTGACAAGTTCTCGTTCGTTGTTTTCGTTTTCCTGCCAAAGAGCGAAAGTATAATCGGTAAAGAGATTCGATCGTCGCCCGTGACCACGCATCGCGTAAGTGAGAACGGCATCTATTGTCAAAGGCTCGATTTTCCATTTCCACCAATCGCCTTTTTTTCTTCCCACCAAATACGGAGAATCTTTTCGTTTGAGCATTAAACCTTCGCTTTTCATTTCGCGAGATTTTATTCTTTCATTCACAACATCTTCCCAAGTAGAAAAAGTAACTCTTTCTGAAAGCTGTAACGGAATTTCTTTTCCAATTAAAGTGGTGAATAATTCTTCTAATAAAGTACGGCGTTTTTCGTAAGGAAGATTTCGAATATCATTTCCTTGCCATTCTAATAAATCGTATGCTTTTATTATAACGGGTGTATTTTTTAATATAGAAGCCGAAACATTTTTTCTTCCAATTCGAGTTTGAAGATCATTAAATGTTCCGATTTGATTTTCTATGAAAGGAAGGATTTCGCCGTCAATTACAGTTCCGTTTGGAATATTTCCGATGAAAGATTGAAACTCAGGATATTTATCGGTTACCAATTCTTCGCCACGGCTCCAAACATAAATTTCGTTATCGCGAATTATGGTTTGTGAACGAATTCCGTCCCATTTATGTTCGGCACTCCAATCTTCTGGATTTCCTAAGCTTTCCAATTCACCTTCAATTGGATAAGCCAAATAAAACGGATAAGGTTTTGATAAATAATCGCTACTTTTTTCATCCAAAATCAATTCTTGAAAAGTTATAGTATTCGGATTCCAATCGCCCATTAATTTATAAGCCAGCGTATCTTCATCAATATTTTCAGCTTTAGAAAGTGCTCTCGTCATCAACTTCTGACTCAATCCGATTCTAAAACTTCCTGTAATTAATTTGGTAAAAACGAATCTTTCGTAATAATTTAAATTCAGCCAATTCGTTTGGAGATATTCTTTTTTTTCAAAATCATCTTTCTTTTTTAAAGCGATGATTTCTTGTAAAAACTCCGTCAAACTTTTATCTGAATGTTCTTTTGTAGTCGGAATTACAAGTGCAATAGTTTCGGCTAAATCTCCAACAATATGATAACTTTCCTCAAACAACCAAAGCGGAATATTAGCAATTTCATTTGCCCATAATCGCAATAAAGTCGTATTTACAGGTCGAGGAGGACGTCGATGCGAAAGAATTGCAATTGTCCAGACTTTATCTTCATCACTTGCTTTCTGAAAATAATTAGCCAAAGCATCAACTTTTACCGATGTTTTATTAGAACTATCTAAGGTTTTTATAAGCTCGGCAAAGTTTTTCATTTTTTGTGGTTGTTGGTTTATAGTTGATTGTTGATGGTTTGATAAACTTTGAAATTATAATTCATAACTTATAACTCATCATTAGTTACGTCGTTTGTTTCTCCTTCGTATTGAGTGTGTGCGGTTCTGGCGTCATAACCTAATTCTCGGAGGTATTTTGAGAATATATCAGAATATCCGTGTGTGCAGATTATTTTTTCGGCTCCAGTTGCTTTGATACTTTCTAGTAATCCAGTCCAATCGCAATGATCGCTAATTACGAATCCGCGATCTACTGCACGTCTGCGTCTGGCGCCACGAAAAGCCATCCAGCCGCTTGCAGTTCCTGTCACAAAAGGAGTCATTTTTCTAATCCATGTGCTTCCGTGCGCGCTTGGCGGTGCTAGAACAATATTTCCTAATAAATCTTCTTTTTTAGTTTCTTGTGTTACTCTGATTGTCGGTGGCAAATCTATTAAAGGACGAACAACATTAGTCATGTTTTCTATAGCGCCATGCGTATAAATTGTGCCAATATTTGGGTCTAAATATTTTAATAATCTTTGTGCTTTTCCTAAAGAATATCCAAAAAGTATTGAGGTTTTGCCTTCTGCGCGATTTTCTACCCACCAATTATTAATCTCGGTCATTACATCTTTTTGCGATTCCCAATTAAATGCTGGAAGTCCGAAAGTGCATTCGGTTATAAAAGAATGGCATTTTACAACTTCGTAAGGAACTGAAATTCCATCGTCTTCGGTTTTATAATCCCCAGTAAAAACCCAAACTTCTCCTTTATATTCTACTCGAATTTGCGCCGAACCAATAATATGCCCCGCAGGATGAAGAGAAAATTTTACTCCGTTTATGGTAAAAGTTTCGTTCCAATCTTTTCCTGTAACATTAATTTCACCCAAACGATATCTTATAATAGCGACATTAGTGTGATGTGTAATATAATTTTGATGTCCCCATCTAGAGTGATCAGAATGTCCGTGCGTAATAATGGCATTCTTTACCGGACGCCACGGATCAAGATAAACGTCTGCCTGCTGGCAGTAAATTCCTTTATCGTTAAACTGTAATAATGGTGGATTCATCTTTTGAATTAGATAATTTTATCTAGTTGCAATTAGTAGATAGGTAATTAGAGAAATACTCAAAATACACGTAAAGACGTTTATAAAATTGAGCATTGCGTAAGAATATTTATATTTTGGTGTCATGGTAATTCTTGGTTTAATGTTCATAATTTCGGTAAGACGGACAGTCGTATTTGTGGTCTTCATTGTCTAAATTATAACTGTCAAAAGGATTTGCATCGTCATAAGTTGAAAATGGAGTATTATCTTCGGCAGTATTTAATCCGCTTTCTAAGATTTCGTAACAATCTTCATTAGAAAAAGAATCACATTCTTTCTTCTGATTATTCTCATCATTTTGTCCGCTTGTGAATTCTTGATCTAATGCTTCATTTTCATTAGCGGTGTCAATATGATCTGGTCTGCTGCATTTAAAATCATTTAATTTTGCAGTGTATTGGTCTTCGAAATTCGTTTTCATAGCTGCTGTTTTAAAATTAATAATTTCTCAACTTATACATACAAATTTGATAATTAGAAGATTAAAAAAATTATAGGATTTAATTTAAATCTTACATGATTCGTTTATTATTGAATTTTCACTGTGATTAAAGGGATTCAGAATATAAAAGGGAATAATATCCAATAAAAAAGCGTGCTATCTAATTTAGACAGCACGCTTTTTTATTTTTGAATATTTTAGATTTATTTTAAAACTTCCTGAATTGTATTTACAAAAGTTTCGACAGGCTGTGCACCTGAAACGGCATATTTTCTATCGAAAACAAAGAACGGTACACCTTGAACACCAATTTCTCCAGCTTCTTTTATATCAGATTGAACTTCTTTTATAAACAAATCATCACTTTCTAAAACTTCTCTAACTTCATTTTCAGCCAAACCAGCCTGAATTCCTAATTTTATTAATGTTTGACCATTGTTTAAATCTTGTCCATCTGTAAAATAGGCTTTAAAGAAAATTTCTTCCATTCGATCGCCAATATTTTTAGTTTTAGCTAATTGAATGATTCTGTGAGCATTTAAAGAATTTGAGATAACAGCTTTATCAAAATTATAATCTAAACCAACGCTTTTAGCGCGTTCTGCAACACCTTTGTGCATTTCTTTAGATTGTTCAATCGACATTCCTTTTCGTTCAGCTAGAAAGGTATAAACGTCTGTATCAGGTTGTGCAGTGATTGTTGGATCAAGCTGAAAGCTTTTCCATTCAATTTCAAAAGTATCATTTGGAAATACTGAAAGTGCAGTTTCCAATTGTCTTTTTCCGATATAACAAAACGGACACATGATGTCCGACCAAATTTCTATTTTCATATCGTAAAGATAAGAAAAATTTGTTTCAGGTTTTAGGTTTCAAGTTTCAGGTTGATATGCTTTGTGTTGATTTTTTGCGCAAAGTGCGCTAAGTTTTTATTCTAAAGCTTGTGTTTAAAAACGCAAAGTTCGCAAAGCTTTGTGTGAAACCTTTGCGAACTTTGCGAAAAACCTTTGCGCACTTTGCGTTTAAATTATACATATAGTATATCAACCTGAAACAAAAATCAACCAAAAATAAAAAACCGCAACTCTTTATAGGAATTGCGGTTTCTAGGTATAAAAAATGGTTGGTTAATAGCGATATTTTTTTTTTACAATGATATACCTTTAATATTAAATTAAAAAATATCCCTGTAACAAAAAGAAACTTTGATGTTAACTATTTAACATAACAGGCATTACCAACATAGTAACTGTTTCACCCTCTTCCAAACCATCTACTGGAGTCAAGATTCCAGCTCTGTTAGGTAATGACATTTCAAGCATAATCATGTCAGATTGTAAATTAGTCAACATTTCTGTTAAGAAACGAGAGTTGAAACCAATTTGGAGATCATCTCCTTGATAATCACAAGTCAATCTTTCTTCTGCTTTGTTTGAGTAATCGATATCTTCTGCAGAAACATTTAATTCAGCTCCAGCAATTTTTAAACGAATTTGATGTGTTGTTTTGTTAGAGAAAATCGCAACACGACGAACAGAACTTAAAAATAAAGAACGGTCAATCATTAATTTGTTTGGATTTTCTTTTGGAATTACCGCTTCGTAATTTGGGTATTTTCCGTCGATTAAACGACACATTAAAATATAGTTGTCAAATGAGAAAGTCGCATTTGAATCGTTGTATTCAATTTTTACTTCAGCATCAGAACTTCCTAAAATACTTTTTAAAATGTTTAAAGGTTTTTTAGGCATGATAAAATCAGCAACTTGAGATGCTTTAACATCTGTACGAGCGTATTTTACCAGTTTGTGAGCATCTGTAGCTACGAAAATTAATCCTTCTGGAGAAAACTGGAAGAATACTCCAGACATTACCGGACGTAAATCATCGTTTCCAGCAGCGAAAATAGTTTTGCTCACCGCAGTTGCTAAAACCTCTGCAGGAACAAGTGTTACAGATGGATCTTCAAGACTTACAGCTTTAGGAAATTCTTCTCCAGCAGCATAAGCCAATGCATATTTACCAGAATTTGAACTAATTTCTACTGTGTTGTTTTCTTCAACAGTAAAAGTTAAGGGCTGCTCTGGAAAAGTTTTTAAAATTTCAAGTAAAAGTTTAGCTGGCACAGCAACACTTCCTTTACTTGTAGAATCGATTGATAATGTAGCAGACATTGTCGTTTCAAGATCTGAAGCCGAAACTGTCAATGCATTATTGTCTAGTTCAAATAAAAAGTTATCTAAAATAGGAAGTGTATTGTTGCTGTTAATAACACTACCTAAAACTTGTAATTGTTTTAATAAGTACGAACTCGATACTATAAATTTCATCGTCTTTTGTTTTATTTTTTGCTCTTTTTCTCAGTTTTTCTTCAACTAAGTAAGGTTTTACAAATATATCGTAAACATTCTTAGTTTCGCAATTTTTTTATTAACACCTACTTGCTGTATGTTCTTTTTCTTAAAAAGGTAAAAACAAGTCCGAAAACCAATAAAATTAGAATTGGAACTCCGATAGTTATGAATTGTGTCAAAGTATAACTTTGATAAACTTTCTCTTTGTCTAATAAAGGCAGTTCAACATCTTTGCTTCTGATGTTAATAAGTCCAGTGTCATCAAGCAAATAATTGATGCTATTCATGATGAAGTCTTTATTGTCATATAAATTTCCTGTTCTTTGATCGTAGCCTAATTCAACAGGTTCTAAATTTTTGTCTAATTGATTTCTTGCTAAATCTCCATCAGCAATTACAATCATTTTATTTGGTTTTCCTTGTGCGGTAAACAAATTATCTTTGAAAGGCAAAACTCTATTTTCGAAAGCAGAATGGAATGAACCTTCCAATAAAACTGCCAACGGTTTATTTCCTTTGTTTAAATATTCTTCTGGCGTTGTTTTTTCAGTCACCATGTTCAGATTAATTTCTGCTGGAGTTCCGACTGTTTTTGAATATTGTGAAGATTGTAATAAAACCGTTTTTTTGATTCCGTTTTTCAAAGTATCAATCGGATTCGAAAAATCAAATTTAATTCCGCCTAGATTTTTTACAATCGGGTGCTGGCTTGTTGGATAAACTTGCGGAGCAAATTTCCAGATAAAATCCTGATATTGTGTTGCGCTTCCTTGTTCGCCAGTTGCTAGTTTTATTGGACTTCCTTGTTCGTCTTTAACCAAATCAGGATTAATTCTAAATCCGTATTTGAAGAACATGTCATTAAGATTTAAATCTCTTGGATATGCCAAAGTTGCGCCCGCATCATTATACAAACTGTCCATATCGGCCGCAGCCTGATCGATTAGCCAAAGTGTTTTTCCGCCATTCATAATAAACTGATCTAGAACTTCTTTTTCTTCGTCAGAGAATTTTTCTGTTGGTTTTGCAATAATCGCTAAATCGTATTTTTTAAGTGCGTTTAAAGTTCCATTCGGATCTTTTGCAACAGAATCTAATGTAAATGGACCAATGAAATAACTTTCTCTAATTTGCAAGAGCATTTTAGCAATATGAATTTCTTTCAATTCGCCATTTCCTCTTAAAATAGCAACTTTTTTCTGTTTGTTTTTAGTGATTTTATTAATGGCATCGGCAATAGAATATTCTAAATGCTGAATAGATCCGATAACTTTTTGCGTTGTCGAAGCGCCCATTCTATTTTTTAATAATGGAATATTAACTTCTTTATTATTGTAAACGGCAACTGCCCAAGGAAAAACCATCGCTTGAGATTGTTTTCCTTTATCGTCAACAGTAATATTTATAGGAGTTAATCCTTTTTGAAAAAGCGATTTAGTCAAAGCATCGCTTTCTTCTTCGTTGGCTAATGGGTCAACAAATTCGAAAACAATATTTTTATTGTAAGCTTGAAATTCTTCTAATAATTGTTTGGTTTCCTGTTGTAAACGTCTGAAATCTGCGGGAAGATCGCCAGCCATATAAATTTTTATAGAAAGCGGATTTTCAACTTGTTTTACAATTCCTAAAGAAGTTGGCGATAACGTGTAGCGTTTGTCTTTCGTTAAATCAAAACGATGGAAAAATAGCGTTCCAAGTACGTTTAAAACAATTAAAATGAAAATTGTAATTCCTAATGTTTTGATATTTTGCTTTGTAGAAGATTTCATTAGGCTTTAAAAGATTTTAATTGATAAACAGTAAAAGAAAGAAAAGCGATTGAAATGCTTAAAAAATAAATAATATCACGAGTATCAATAACGCCTCGGCTCATACTTTTAAAATGATTCTGCATTCCTAAAACAGAAATAAAATCTCCTGAACCTGGAATTAGAGAACTCAATCCTTCAAAACCAAAATAAAAGAAAAAGCAAAGAAAAACGGCAATTATAAATGCTACAATTTGATTTTCTGAAAGGGTAGAAGTGAAGATTCCGATTGCTGAATAAGAAGCAATTAAAAACAATAATCCGAAATAAGAACCAATTGTGCTTCCCATATCAATATTTCCTTCAGGCGAACCTAAATCTGAAATTACTTTTACATAAATTAAGGTTGGAATAATCGCCAAAATAATCAGCAAAAACGAACCGAAAAATTTTCCGTTTACAATTTCCCAAATTGACAATGGTTTTGTCAATAACAACTCTAAAGTTCCTTGTTTTTTTTCGTCAGAGAAACTTCTCATGGTTACGGCTGGAATCAAGAAAATTAGAATCCACGGTGCCAAAATGAAAAACGGAGTTAAATCGGCATAACCTGTATTTAGTATGTTGTAATCTCCTTCAAAAACCCATAAAAATAGTCCGTTGCTTATTAAGAAGATTGCAATGACTAAATAGCCAATTGGAGAGCCAAAAAAGGATTTTATTTCTCTTAGAATTATAGACTTCATATATTTTGTTTCATTTTTTATTTTCTAACCTCAAATAACGCAAAGTTTTACGCAATGTTCGCAAAGTTATTAGTCAAAGCTTTGCGAACTTTAGCGTTTTACAAAATTTCATGAAAAAACTTGCGTTCTTTGCGGTTAAATCGTTTTAATTCAAGCTAACCAATTTATCAACGCTCCACGCTTCTGGTTTTGCATTGAATAATTTCTTTGTAAAATTCCAAACGGTATTAAAAAGTTCAGAATTTCTGTAATTTTCTAAATCTTGTTCTGTTTCCCAATAACTGTAAGTAAAAAAAATGCATTTGTCATTTTTATCCTGATACAATTCTAAAAAACGATTTCCTTCTGCATTTCGTATTTTTTCTTTCACAGATTCAAAATTTTCCAGAAAATCAGGAATTTTTTCTTCGTGAAAACTCATTTTTACAATTCTGACAAACATATTGTTATTTTAGATTTTAGAATGCAGATTTTAGATTATTTTAAATTGTCTAAAGTCTCACAAGTGCGCAAAAATACAAATTTGATTGTTGTTTTAAATAAAATTTGAAATATTATAAAAGCTATTTTTTATGCAATATTGTCATTCTGACGAAGGAAGAATCTTCGCAAGAAGCTCCGCATAGAAATGCTTTAATCTTTGTCGAAATACTAACGAAGATTCTTCCTTCGTCAGAATGACAAAAAGCGTGTGTAATCTGGTCAATCAGCAAAATCTGCGAGCAAAAAAATCTGTCTCGAAGCTTCGGGGCTAAAATCCATTTAAGAAAACTTAATCGTAATCACATCACGATAATTCAGCCCCAACAAACTATTTGCTGAACCGACTTTAGAAGGATTACTTCTGAAAATTGCAATTTCAAGAAAACCAGCTTCATTAAAAATAGCCAGTTTTTCACCTTCATAGGTTTTAATCGGATATTTGTCTGAAGTTGCAATTGCCGAATAATTAGGCAGAATGGTTTTGATGCTTTTTGGCTTCATCACAATCTCATACGGACGTCCGCGCGAAACTTCTAAAAATTGTTTTTTAGAAATGTTAGTAACAACATTTCCGAAATGATCAATGTAGATAATATATCCTTTTAATGAATTTCCATCGCTTGCTACAATCGCTTGCAATTCTGTTGCTTCTTTAATAGCTGTAATTTCTTTTCCAATTACATTCAACAAACCGCCTTTTGCTAAATGCGAAGCAACCTGAATAAAAATATCCAAATCTGTTGCTTCAATAGGAAAACGATCGTGAATATTAATTGCCACAATTTTCTGCGGAACAATCTTCTGCGTAAGCATGCTCAGAATTCCGTTATCGGCGCAAATAAAGTAGTGATCGTTCCACTGCATGGCAATATGCTGGTTCTCTTTATTACGCTCAATATCGACACCAATTAGGTGTACAGTTCCTTTTGGAAAGCTCAAATAAGAAGCTCCAATAACGTAACTTGCTTCGGCAGTATTAAAGGGATCAATGTCATGAGAAATGTCAATTATTTGAACCTCTGGATTTTCAGAAAGTATTTTACCCTTCAGCGAGCCCACAAAGTGATCTTTTAAGCCGTAGTCTGTAGTAAGGGTAATTATTGACATAATTTTGTTTATAACTATTGATAGTATTTAAATCTAAATTTCATTAAATTTGAGAAATGCAAAGCTAATAATAGTAAACACAAATTGAAAGAAAGAAAAGACAAATTGTGTTTTTAAAAATTAAGTTGCTGTTATAGAAGTCTCAGTTCTTAGTTTCAGTCCAAGTTTTCTTCTTTGTAGAGAAAATTAAATTTATTGATAAAGAATATTCTGAAAACTGCCACCGAAAACTGTGATTAATAAAAAAGACCCGACAACCCTCTAAATAATAAAAAAGGAATTATTTTAATTTAAAACTACTTCATTTGAACGAAAGAATAATCGAGCTAGTAGATATTGCTCCAAAAGAATTTTGGGGCGCTCAGGACAGCCATTTAGAGATCATTAAAAAGTATTACCCAAAGCTTAAAATCGTAGCGCGAGGGACAACTTTAAAAGCATTTGGCGAAAAAGATGTTTTAGATGAATTCGAAAAAAGATTTCAAAGATTAATGCTTCATTTTACCCGTTACAATAATATTGATGATAATGTAATTGAACGTGTAATTATGAGTGATGGTCAAGAAGATAAAAGGTCTTATGATCATGACAAAATCTTAGTTCATGGTGTTGGCGGTAAAATTATCAAAGCGATGACGCCAAATCAGCAATTGCTTGTTGATACCATTAAGAAAAATGATATGGTCTTTGCAATTGGTCCTGCTGGAACCGGAAAAACATATACCGGTGTTGCTATGGCGGTTAAAATGCTAAAAGATAAAGAAGTAAAAAGGATTATTCTAACACGTCCAGCGGTTGAAGCCGGTGAAAATCTAGGATTTCTTCCTGGAGATATGAAAGAAAAACTAGATCCTTATATGCAGCCACTATACGATGCGCTGCGTGATATGCTTCCGAACGAAAAACTCGAAGATTACATCTTAAAAGGAATTATTCAGATTGCGCCACTTGCCTTTATGCGTGGGCGTACGCTTGACAATGCCTTTGTAATCCTTGATGAAGCACAAAATACAACCCATTCGCAAATGAAAATGTTTTTGACCCGTATGGGGAAAAACGCCAAATTTATGATTACGGGTGATCCTGGACAGGTCGATTTACCACGAAGAACTATTTCTGGTCTTAAAGAAGCAATTTTGGTTCTAAAAGACATTGACGGAATCGGAATTATTTATCTTGATGATAAAGATATCGTTCGTCATAGATTGGTTAAAAAGGTGATTGACGCTTATAAACAAATTGAGAATCACGATTAAGTTTGATTTTTATTAAAAATATTTTTTAGCCACAGATTAAATGATTTTCACAGATTTTTAAAAATCATTCTAATCCTTTAATTTGTGGCAAAAAAATAAAAGAATGTTGGTTTTTCAATTTGTTTCTATAAAAACTGCGAAACGATTTTTTTAAAATGAAACAACTAGACGATTTCTACCTAAACCAAGAAGAACCTATAAAAGGAATATTTTTGGCATTAAAAGAAATCATTCTAAAACAGGATTCAGAAATCACGAATACTTTAAAATACGGCATGCCATTTTTTTGCTATAAAGGAAAAATGTTCTGCTATTTATGGATTCATAAAAAACTCAAACAACCTTATATCGGAATTGTAGAAGGAAAACATTTTGATGAACCTTATTCTCATTCAACAAAAACGTTCACGAATGAAAATTATGATGTTTGATGTCAATGAAGATTTGCCATTGGAACAAATAGAATCGATTATTCAGAAAGCATTAGATTTATATAAAAGATAAAAAATAAATGGAAAATTTATGGAATCAAAAATTGTAGGAGAACTGAAACCTTTGGATTATGATCCAGATTATTTTGAAAGTGAACCTTATCCAATACCTTATTTTAATCATAAAAAAATAAAAATTGGATTTATTGAAGCTTTGCACGAAAGTTACTTATCTGAAGCAGATAAAGTATTAGAAATTTTCTTAAAATTGGATTCATCAGAAAGAATTAAGAATTCAAAAATTGTTTATGATTACTATGATAAAACCTTATTATATGGATATACTAATGAACTTCAGATTAAAACTATTGAAGAGATCTGGGATTTTGTTTATCCATCTGAAATAATTATTCATTGGGATGAAAATGGAGATTTTTATTTATGTGTTTCATGCGAATGTGATTGGGAAGAAGAACATGGTCTTCAATTAGTTTTTAAAGATGGTTTAAATCTTACCAGAGCAAGTGGACATGATGGAGGCTTTACGGATTAATCTTTTTGGGCAACTTAAAAGATTTATTAAATAGTTAAATAAATAATAAACTTGCCTCAATTTTGACTTTCAGAGCTTTGAATCTTTGTCTAAACGACCTTAAAACCTTAAATTTGCATATCATCGATATTTGATCAATATGACAAAGCTTAAAAATATAAAAGTTGTAGTAAGCGACCTTGACGGAACTTTACTCAATCCTCAACACAGAATTTCAGATTATACCAAATCAATTTTTCAAGAACTTCATAATCAAGGTTATCTAATTGTTGTAGCCACAGGCCGTCATCATTTAGACGCAATGGCAATTATTGATAAATTAGAAATTCCTGTTTATTTAGTAAGTTCAAACGGAGCGAGAATTCATTCACCAAATAAAGAACAACTTTTTGCTTTCAACTTAGATAGCGATGTGGTAAAAGCGGCTTTGAATGTAGAAATCGATCCAGAAATTACAGTTGTTTTATTTAAAGAAAATATTTGGCAAACCAATAAATGGAATGAAAAACTGAATTCTTTTCAAGAAGAATTAAAATATCATCCAGAATTAGTTGATTATAAAACTTTGGATGATTTCGGAGCCATTAAAATTTTCTTTTCTTGCGCAGATCATGAGAAATTAGTCAAACTAAAAGACTATATCTTAGCCAATTCATCAGAACATTTACATCATGCTTTTAGCTTGCCAACTTGTTTAGAATTTATGGATAAATCTATCGATAAAGCAGTTTCTATTGAAAGAGTTTTAGAAAAAGAAGGTTTCACTTTGCAAGAAGCTGTTTCTTTTGGTGATGGTTTTAACGATGTTCAAATGTTATCTGTTTCTGGAAAAGGTTTAATTATGGGAAATGCACCAGCTTCATTAAAAGAAGAATTGTCTGATTTAGAAGTAATTAAAACAAATGCAGAAGACGGAGTTGCAAGATATATTGCTTCTAAAATTTTAGATAAAGAACTAGCTACTAGCTAATTTATAAAGATATTTAAACTGAAATCCTTGAATTTATTATTTAAGGATTTTTTTATTTAGTAATCTTAAAATTTCATTGTGTAACTCTGTGAAATAATTTTAAATTTGCATTCATAAAAAACAACACAACAAATGAGTAATACAATCACAACTACAAATTTTAATTTCCCGAATCAGAAATCAGTTTACCGCGGAAAAGTTAGAGAAGTTTACAATATTAACGACGAACTTTTGGTAATGGTAGCAACCGATAGACTTTCGGCATTTGATGTGGTTTTGCCAAAAGGAATTCCTTATAAAGGTCAAATCCTAAATCAGATTGCAACAAAATTTATGGAATTGACGCAAGATATCGTTCCAAATTGGTTGATTGCAACTCCAGATCCAAACGTTGCTGTTGGGCATTTATGTGAGCCTTTTAAAGTAGAAATGGTAATTCGTGGTTATTTGTCTGGACACGCAGCACGCGAATATGCGGCAGGAAGAAAACAAATCTGTGGTGTTGCAATGGCTGAAGGTTTAAAAGAAAATGACAAATTTCCAGAACCAATTATTACACCAACTACAAAAGCAGATAATGGTTCTCATGACGAAGATATTTCGCGTGAAGATATTTTAGCGAAAGGAATTGTTTCTGAAGAAGATTATTTAGTTTTAGAAAAATATACTCGCGCTTTATTTCAAAGAGGAACTGAAATTGCTGCTTCTCGCGGATTAATTTTAGTAGATACAAAATATGAATTTGGAAAAACGAAAGACGGTGTTATTGTTTTAATTGATGAAATTCATACACCAGATTCTTCTCGTTATTTCTATGCAGACGGATATGCAGAAAGACAAGAAAAAGGAGAGGAGCAAAAACAACTTTCTAAAGAATTTGTTCGTCGTTGGCTGATCGAAAATGGTTTTCAAGGTCAAGAAGGACAACAGATTCCAGATATGTCAGACGAATATATCGAGTCTGTTTCTGAGAGATATATTGAATTGTACGAGAATATTTTAGGCGAAAAATTTGTAAAAGCTGATATTGACAATATTGATCAACGTATTGAAAAAAACGTATTAGAATATCTTTCTTCAAAATAGTAATTTCGGGTTTAAACTAATTATTTAAAACATGAATTTTATTACGAAAAAAAATGCCCTGTTATTTGTATGTCTTATAACGGGGCATTTTCTTTTTTCGCAGATTGATCAAAAGGCGACAAAAGAAACCAAGAATTTGTACTATAATCTAAATATTATTTCGATACGAAATGTTCTCTTTGGGCATCAGCATGCGTTAGAATACGGACATGGGTGGAGTAATGAATCTAATCGTTCCGATGTAAAATCTGTGACAGGCTCGCATCCCGCAGTTGTTGGAATTGATTTTTCTGATTTTTCTGGACGTTCTAAAGAGCAAATTGAAAAGGCAAAAGAAACTTTAAGAAAAAATGTAATTGCTACTTATGAAAGAGGTGGCATAACAACTGTTTCCTGGCACTTTAACAATCCTGCTTCCGAAGGTGGATTCTACTGGAAAGATGGAATTTCAAAAGCTTCAATGGCTTTAATAAAACCAGGCGGTTCTCATCACGAACAGTACAAAGAAATTTTAAAAACAATAGCCGATTTTGCTCATTCAGTAAAAGCTAAAAATGGAACACTTTCACCAATGATTTTCAGACCTTTTCATGAATTTGACGGCGATTGGTTTTGGTGGGGAAAATCACAAACTTCTCGAGAAGATTTCATCGAAGTATGGCAGTTTACAGTTTCTTATCTAAAAGATACTTTGGGAGTTCACAATTTTATTTATGCTTTTTCTCCAGACAATCGATTCAATTCGGAAGCAGAATATTTGGAGCGTTATCCCGGTGACAAATACGTTGATTTACTTGGAATGGATAATTACAGTGATTTCGGACGTGATGGAAAGTATGATTTGGAGGCGGGTTTAAAAAAACTAGACATTATATCTAATTTGGGCAAGAAAAAGAAAAAATTAGCGGCATTTACCGAAACTGGTTTAGAATCTATTCCTAATGAAAAGTGGTGGACAGAAGTTTTGTTGAAAACATTGCGATCTAATGATCTTAAATTAAGTTACGTTTTGGTTTGGCGAAATGATTCCACAAGTCCAACACATTATTACGCACCCTTTCCTGGTCAGGTAAGTGAACAAGATTTTTTAGAATTTTATAATAATCCGTTTACTTTGTTCGAAAAGGATTTGAATAACATTTACAAAACAGTACAATAAATTTTTAAATTGTTTTTAAAAAGCTTAAAAGGCGTAATTCGGATAAAATCTGAGTTGCGCTTTTTCTTTTTATAAAATGTTTTTAAAATCATGCAACCAAATTGACTTCAAAGTCGTCTAAGTAGTAATCATCATCATCAATCATTTAACAAACAATCAATTATCATGAAAAAAACAGTAATTATTTTAGGCGCAATTCTCGTTTTTGCAAATGCATCAAATGCATCAAATGCATCAAATTCTGTATTGAGAATTAAAAATCAAGTTGAATTTTCATCTTATGGAAAATCTCCATTACATCTAGCGATTAGTAAAGGCGATATTGAAGCTGTCAAGAAATTTGTAATGTACGGCACCAATATCAATAAAATGGTAAATAATATGACGCCATTAATGGTTGCAGCGCGATTTAATCAATGTGAGATTATTAAAATTTTGCTTGCGAACGGAGCCGATTTATCAATTGAAAATTCGCATAGTTTTACGCCTTTAGATTATGCAGAGTATGCAAAGGCAACGGAGTCAATTGTTATTTTGAAAATAAGAAAAGAGCAAAGACACAGAAATAGTTGATAAAGAAGAAAGTGCAATTCAAAAATAATCGAATTGCACTTTTTTTATGTTTTTATTCTAATTTATCTTTTAGATTTTCTAAGCCTTTTTGCAAATCGTTTCCAATCATTTGGTCCATTTTAAGCATCGGAAGCATAATATTTGTTGGATATGGAAGTACGCCATTTATTCCCCATTTTACTTTTGTTTGATTCCCAGAAACTGGTTCGGTAGACATAAAACCAACTGCAGTATCATCCATTGGTTTTTTAAATCGAAGAGCAAAATCTAAACGGCGATTTTCAGTTATTTTTGTAATTTCCTGTTCACCAACTCCAACTTCTTTTACATCACTTTTCCAAGAAGAAATTGAGCCAACGGCGCCATCAACAGCTTTATAAGTTACTTTCATTTTCGGATCCATTTTGGCCCAGACGCTAAATTCATTTTGATTTTTTAAAGATCTAACGTAATTAAAAACACTGTCTACAGGTTTGTTAATAGTAATTTCTCTTTCTATTGCATATTCTTTCGGCATAAAATAAGCCGCAATTAATACAATGGAAATGATTAAAATAAAAAAGACAAGAATTCTTTTGATAATGATCATAGTATTTTGGTTTTATGGTTGCTATTTATATGATTTATCACGTAGAGTGAGCCAAGAATTTTCGTTATGTTTCCAGTATTTAATTTTTAATCTAATAGTAAATTTAAAAAAATATGATTTTGTTTTATGCTGAAAATCAAAAAAATGACATTTTGCTGTAATTTTTTTCCGCCTTAAGTGTAACATTTTCTATTTAATGGCGTCTATTAAAAGGAAACCAAATCAATTTGGTAATGTTAAGGTCTTTTTATTATCGTATTATTAAGCAAATGTTAAGTATTAGTTAAAACATGGTACTTTGTAATGCATAATACGAATATATAATTATCTTTACATAGAAATTAAAATCATCACAATCAATCATTTAACAACAATCAATCATTATGAAAAAATCAGTTATTTACTTAGGAGTAGCCTTAGTAGCATTTGGAAATGTAGCAATGGCTTCAAATTCAGTTTCAGCTTTAAAAAATCCAATTGAAGTTACTGGATATTACAATAGTCCTTTAACAGTTGCCATTAGTAAAGGAGATCTTGAAGCTGTTAAAAAATTTATTGAATACGGTGCAGATGTAAATCAAATGTCTGAAGAGCTTACACCATTAATGACGGCAGCACGTTACAATAGAGTTGAAATCATTAAAGTTTTATTGGCTAATGGTGCACGTTTTTACGATAAAAATGAAAGAGGATTTACTGCATTAAAATATGCACAATTATCAAATGCTACAGAAGCAATTGCAATTTTGAAGGATTTGAAATAAACAGTTTTAAAATTTTGAGTTAGTGAACAAATGACCTTTCTGAGCAAAAGGTCATTTTTTTTGCTTTATATTTTCTTTTTTTTGATTGGTTTCTAAAACAAAAAAGCACCATTACAAGAATGATGCTTTTCGCTTTTAAACCCAACAATTGATTTAAAAATCTAAAAAAATAAATTACTATTCGATTGGCACATGTTTTTTACGATTGAATACCCAAAATAGAATCGGGAATACCAATAATGTCAAAACAGTTGCTGTTATTAAACCTCCAATAATTACTATTGCAAGAGGTTTTTGAGATTCTGAACCAATTCCTGTAGAAATTGCTGCTGGCATTAATCCGATAGAAGCCATTAAAGCAGTCATTACTACAGCTCTTGTTCTTGCTTTAACTCCCATAAAAATAGACTCTTCGAGCGTAAACTTGGCCTTTAAATTATGATGGAATTCGGATATCAGAATAACTCCGTTTTGAATACAAATTCCTAAAAGAGCAATAAAACCAACTCCAGCTGAGATTCCAAAATTCATTCCAGTAAGATGCAGCGCGATAATTCCACCAATAATAGCAAATGGAACATTGGCTAAAACAAGAAGAGAATCTTTAAAGTTTCCAAATAAAATAAATAAAAGAACAAAAATTCCAATTAAACTGATTGGCACAACTTGAGCCAAACGCGCACTTGCACGAACTTGATTTTCAAATTCACCAGTCCAACCTGTTGTATATCCAGAAGGAAGTTTCAATTTATTTACTTTTGCTTGTGCTTCGGCAATTGTACTTCCTAAATCTCGATCACGAACAGAGAATTTTACTCCAATGAAACGTTTTGTGTTATCTCTATAAATGAATGCCGGACCAGTAATTGTTTTAATGTCGCAGATTTCTTTTAAAGGAATTTTTACACCGCTAATTGTTGGCACTTTAATTTCTTCTAAATCTTTTTCATCTTTTCTGTATTCTTTAGAAAAACGAACACGAACATCAAATTTCTTTTCATCTTCATATTTCTCAGTTGCTGTTTTTCCTCCAAAAGCCAATTCTAAAACCGCTTGTGCATCGCTTAATGTTACGCCGTAAGCGGCCATTTTTTCACGATCTAAGATTACACTAATTTCTGGTTGACCTACATTTCGCAGAATTCCTGCATCTTTTATACCTGGAATATCTTTAATTTGAGCTAAAACTTCATTAGCAAGCTGATCTAGTTTATTTAAATCATCACCATAAATTTTTACCGCATTTGAAGCTTTAAATCCAGCAACAGATTCTGCAACGTTATCAATTACGGGTTGCGAATAATTATAAGTAATTCCTTGATGAACTTTCAATTTATTATCCATTTCATTGATTAATTCATCCATTGAAATCTTACGTTTCCATTCTGCTTTTGGTAATAAATCAACCTGAAGCTGGATGAATCCAAAACCGTTTGGATCTGTTCCATCGTTACTACGACCAGTTTGAGACAACACTTTTTTCACTTCAGGAAAGGTTTCTAAGTCTTTTCTAATCATTGCTGCCGTCTTAACACTTTCGGGAAGCGAAGTACTCATTGGTAATTCTGCCGTTACCCAAAGCGCTCCTTCATTTAATTGCGGTAAAAATTCTGTTCCTAGGAAACCAGCAGAAAAGAAAACTGCTGCCAATAATCCTGTAGAAGCGATTAAAGTTTGAATTTTGTGTTTAAATGTCCACGCAAATCCTTTAGAAACAATTCTGTCCCAAAAATTCACAAACGGATTATGTTTTTCTTTTACATTTTTATTCAATAAAATATGAGAAAGAACTGGAACTAAAGTCAAAGTAAAAATTAATGCTCCAAGTAACGCAAAACCTAAAGTAAAGGCTAGAGGAGAGAACATTTTTCCTTCTACTTTCTGGAATGAGAAAATAGGAAGTAAAGCTGTAATAATAATCAATTTTGAGAAAAAGATGGCTTTACCCATTTCTGTTCCTGTTTTCTTGATTAAGCTTCCTTTGGCAATTTTATTAAATTTTTCCATTCCCAATTGATGCGCTCGGTGATCTAAGACGACAAATAATCCTTCGACCATTACGACGGCTCCATCAATGATAATTCCGAAATCGACAGCACCTAAACTCAATAAGTTGGCGCTCATTCCCATCATTTTCAAGCATAAAAAAGCAAATAATAAGGAAAGCGGAATTACAATCGATACCGTAAAAGTTGTTCTCCAATCGGCCATAAAAAGAAATACTACGACTGTAACCAGAATAATACCTTCAAATAAATTGTGCATTACGGTTTCGGTCGTGAAATTCATCAAATTATCACGGTCGTAAAAAGTCTCTATTTTAATATCTTTCGGAAGAACATTATCATTTAAGTCTTGAATTTTTGCTTTAATTAAAGCCAAAGTTTCCTGTGGATTTTCTCCCTTTCGCATTACAACAATTCCTTCTACGGCATCGTCATTATTTCCTAAACCTGTTTGTCCAACTCTTGGCATTGAACTTTCGTAAACTTCGGCTAGATTTTTAACCAAAATTGGATTTCCTGCTGCATCGTCTACAATAATATTTCCAATATCTTCTTTAGACTTTAATAAACCAACACCACGAACAACAAAAGCTTGCCCATTTTTCTCAATAACATCACCACCAACATTTAAGTTTCCGGCGTTTACGGCATTGTAAACCTGTAAAGGTGTAATATTATATTTTGCTAATTTAATTGGGTCAACTCCAACTTCATAAGTTTTAGTCTGACCTCCAAAAACATTTAAATCTGCAACACCTGGAAGAGAACGCAATTGTTTGTCAATTACCCAATTTTGGTAAGTCAATAATTCTCTACTATCTCTGCTGTCGCTTTTTACAATGTATCTGAAAATTTCGCCTGTTGGTCCGTAAGGCGGCTGAACATCTGGTTCTACATCATCTGGAAGTGAAACATTTTTAAGTAAATTGTTTACCTGAAAACGGGCAAATGTATCATCAACGCCATCATCAAAAATGATTTTGATCACTGATAAACCAAACATAGTAATGCTTCGAACACTCGTTTTTTTCTGAACAGAGTTCATCGAAATTTCAATAGGAGAGGTTACAAAACGCTCTACTTCTTCGGCACTTTTACCGTTCCACTGAGTGATAATAATAATCTGTGTATTGGTAACGTCTGGAAAAGCGTCAATAGGCATATTCTTGAAAGAAATAAATCCTGCAACAGCCAATAATCCAACCCAAAAGAAGGTAAATGCTTTATTCTTTAAAGAAAAAGCAATGATATTTTTTATGAATTTGTTCATGTCTTAATTATTTAAAGCACCATAAATAAACAGCTGATTGTTTGTGATTACTTTTTCGTTTTCTTTTAATCCGCTTGAGATATAAGTTACGTCTCCAACAACTCGGTAGACTTCAACTTGTCTGGTTTCTATATTATTACGGTCTTTAAATACCACAACAAAGTTTTTACTTTTATCAAACACAATTGCTTTACTTGGTACGGCTATCATAGTTTGATTTTCATTAAAAGACAATTTAATATTGGCGTTCATGTCTGGTTTAAGCAAATAGTCAGGATTGTTCAATTTAATTCTTGCCTGCATCGCTTTTGTTTCAGGATCAATAACATTGTAGATTTTATCTACTTTACCATTAAAAGTTTTATCAGGATAACTCAAGGTGGTTACTGCGGCGGCAGTTCCTAGTTTTACTTTGTTAATATCAATTTCATTAATATTAGCCATTGCCCAAACTTCGCTGATTTCTGCAATGTCAAAAATATTTTCAGAACGGTCATTACGCAAAAGCATATCTTGATTAATGCTTTTTTGAATAATAAAACCACTAATTGGCGCCGTTACTTCGTAGATTGAACCTGCTTTAATATTATAGATTTTGTACGTTTCTTGAATTTTACTCAATTGAGATTGTGCTTTATTAACCTCAGATTTTGCTTGAAGAACATCGCTTTCAGAATTTAATTTTCCATCAAATAATTCTTGGGCAACTTTTAAATTGTTTTTTGCGACCAATAAATCACTTTTTGCATCAATTGATTGTTTTTCAAAATCAGCAACATCGGTACTTTTTATGGTTGCTAGAACTTGTCCTTTTTTAACGTAATCGCCAAGTTCGACATTTACTTTCATTACATTTCCGCCCACTAACGGATATACGTCAATCATTTTATTGTTGTCTGCTGTAATTTTTCCGTAAAAACTTAACTCATTTTTTAGCGGTTGCATTTCTGCGTTTGCTGTTGTGGTAGTTTTTAGCATATCGTTACTTAAAACAAAAGAAGTATTTGTTTCAGGATTTTCAACTTCTTTTTTGCAGCTTGTCAGAGATAGGCTTACAATTGCGATTCCTAAGAATAATATATGTTTCATTTCTATAATTTTTTTAAAATAAATCTTTGTTAATGGTACTATTTAATTCTTCACCAGCTATTACTACTTTTTTCTTCAATTCGTTTAGCTGAATTATCGCTTGATTGTAGCTTTCCATAAAATCTGTAAATTCTAAAAGACTAACATTTCGTTTTTGAAAATTGGTCAGCATTCCGTTATAAACTGCTTCAAAATCAGAATTTACAGTGGGTTTAATTACAGAATAATTTTGTCTAGATTCATCCCATTTCGTCCATGCAGAAGTAATTTCTGTTTGAAGTTGCAATTCGAAATTTTGTTTTTCAACCTTAGATTGCTCTAAAATAGTTTGAGCATATTTGATGTTTCCTTTGTTTTTGTTCCAAAGTGGCAACGGAATGGCAACATTAACATTTGCTTCTCTATTAAACGCTCCACTTCTCTGATCGTAATTTGCTCCTACAGTTATATCTGGAACAGAAAGTGATTTTTGCCATTTCACATTCAATTCATTGGCATCAATTTCTTTTTGTTTGGCTAAATAATCTGGACGATTTGCAATTGCTTGCTCTTCAAAACCTTTAAGATCAAAATAAATAACTTTTAAATATTTATTAGAATCATCTTTGCTAACTTCTGGAATTACATTTTCTGTTTCATTCATTAGAAGTTTCAAATTTGCCTGTTCTTCAATATTATCGTTTATTACTTCCAGTCGTTCATTTTTAAAATTAAGATACAATGATTGTAGACGAACAACATCTTTAAGCGGAATATTTCCTTTTTGTGCCTGAATAGAATACGAATTGATAAGATTCTCGATATGAGCCAACTGCTTGTCGGTGTTTTCAAGATTTTTGGAATTGTAGTAAACGGTGTAAAAACTTTTACGCAATTGAAATTTTAGAGTTCGCAGCAAATCATTAAACTGAAGTTCTGCTAATTTTTCGTTTGCTTGAGCAAGTTTTACTTCATTTCTTTTTTTTCCGCCAAGATAAATAAGCTGTTCAATCGCAAAGACTTTCTGACCTTCTTTACCAATATCAAAATACTTATCTCGTTCAGGATTATACGCATTTAATTCTGCCGAAATTGTGGGATTGTCCCAAATACGCGCCTGAATGGTTAGGGCTTTTGAGGCATCAATGTTGTATTGAGAGGCCAATAAAAATAGATTCTTCTTTAAAAATTGAGTTTCACAGTCTTGAAGAGTGACTGTTTTTTGAGCTATTGCAGCTTGATTGAGAAGTGCAAATAACAGCAGTGCGAATAACTTTTTCATTGTATCATTTTTAATTTGTACAAATATGCTATCAACAGGCTTTAAGAGACCTTAAAATCTACCTTAAAAATAGCTTAAAAAAGTTTACAAATTAAAAAATAACTGAAATAAATTCGTGTTAATATTTGGGATCGAGTAAGTTATGTTTGCTTTATGCAAGGTTAATATCCTTTGGACAATTCTTAAACCAAGTCCAAAACCTGAAGTTCCTTTAGCATTTTGTCCACGCATGAAAGGCTGAAAAAGATTTTTTTGTTCTTCTTCACTTAAAGTATTTCCAGTATTTGAAACGGATACAATTAAATGATAATGATCAGTACTTATTTTTACCTTAGCTTGTTTATTATCAGAGTAAACACAAGCATTTTTTAGAACATTCGTTAAAGCGATTTCTAAAAGATTTTTATTCCCTTGTACTTCTAAAGCAGTATCAAGATCATCGCTTTCTTCGATTTCAAAAAGAATGACAAAATCAGGGAAAGATTTATTTATTTTTTCGATTGAAGAAAATAAAATTTCATCAATACGTTGTGTTTCATGAGTTTCAGTTTTCTTATTGTCAATTTTAGAAAGAATAAGAAGAGAATGAATTAGTTCACTTAAATGATTGACATCTTCTAATATGCCATTCAAGAAAGATTTGTTTTTTGGTTGAATATCAGGATCAGAAACTGCATTTTCAATTTGCGAAGTCATTCGCGAAAGCGGCGTTCTTAACTCGTGAGAAGCGTGTGCTGTAAATTCTTTTTGTTTTTGGTACGAAACCTCAATTCGATCCATCATAAAATTAAACTCATCTGCAATTAGATCAATTTCATTTTTACTGCTTTTGGATTCAATTCGGGTGTCGAGATTATTTTCGTTTATATTTTTTATTTTTTGATGAAAAGCATTCAGCGGATTCATCAATTTTCTAACGGTAAATGAAGTAATAACCCAACATAAACAAGTAAAAAAGATATAAGATACAATTAAAGTATATCGTAAAAAAAGTAATTTCTTTTTACCATAATCATCCGTAGCCGATATCAAAGCATAAAAATCTTTGTCATTTGTGTCGTAGAAAACACCGTAGACTTCGTAATCTCCTTGTTGTTTAAAAAACGTTTTGTTTTTCTTTAAGTATTTTAAGTCATCAATAGACCAATTAATTTTAGCATCGTCGATACTGCTGTAAATGAGTTTATAATTAGAATCAAAAACTAAAGTCTTTTCATCGTATAATTTATTGATAGAGTTTTGATCAATTATTTTTAAAAGTTGATTATCAACTTGTTTTACATTTACCAACAATTTAATGTTAGATAAAGCTTTGATTTCTAAACGATCGCGAAATTCTTCTTTTCTGTAATTTGAATATAAAACGAATATCACCGTAGATGCCAACCCAAAAAGGATGGTAAACAGTAAACTGACTAAAAGTGATATTCGATTTTTTAATGTCATTCTTGATCGCTTAAATAATATCCGTAACCGACTTTGGTACGAATAAGTTTGGTTTCATGATCTTTATCTATTTTTTTTCTTAAAAAGTTGATATAAACTTCAATAGTATTCTGATTGGTTTCGATATGATAATCCCAGAGTTTTTCGGCAATAAATTGTTTAGACAAAACTTTTCCTTTCGCGTGTGCGAGAATAAGAATCAGTTTAAATTCTTTTGGAGTAAGTTTAATTTCTTCACCAGATCTAAAAACTTTCATTTCATCCTCAAAAATCTCTAAATCCTTAATTAGTATTTTGTTTTCAATTTGCTGCGGAACTTCTTTTCTTCTCAGCAATGATTGAACTCGAGCATACAATTCATCAAAATGAAAAGGTTTTACCAAATAATCATCTGCGCCGCTATCAAAAGAAGATAATTTATCTTCAATTTCGCTAAAAGCAGTCAGCATAATAATAGGTGTCTTTTTGTCGACTTCTCGAATGCCCTTGCAAACTTCAATTCCGTTTATTCCTGGAACATTAATATCGAGAATTATTAAGTCATATTCATATGGAAAATACTTTTTGAGTAAAAAAGTTCCGTCATAAAAAGGAAAACACTCGAATTCTTTTGACGAAAAGAATGCTGAGATTTCTTTAGATAAAGTAAAATCGTCTTCGAGTAATAATATTTTCATGTTTGTTTTTATTTGTAAATCCAGTCAGATAAATTCAAACCGGATTTACATTAAAGATACATCTTATTTAAAATAAGAAAAAGTCTCATTGTTTTCAATTTTCAGCAAAGATTCATAAATAAGCTGAATCACATTTTCAACATCATCTCTATGAACCATCTCTACAGTCGTGTGCATATAACGCAAAGGAAGAGAAATCAAAGCCGATGGAACACCACCATTACTATAAGCAAAAGCATCAGTATCAGTTCCTGTAGCGCGAGAAGTGGCATGTCTTTGAAAAGGAATTTTATTCTCTTCGGCAGTATTTACAATAAAATCACGTAGCTTATTTTGAATCGCTGGAGAATAACCAATAACAGGACCTTTACCCATTTTAAGATCTCCTTCAACTTTTTTATCAATCATTGGAGTAGTAGTATCGTGGCAAACATCGGTAACAATAGCAACATTTGGCTTAATTCTATGCGCAATCATTTCAGCACCGCGAAGACCAATTTCTTCTTGAACAGAATTTACTATGTATAAACCGAAAGGAAGTTTTTTATTGTTTTCTTTTAATAATCGAGCAACTTCAGCAATCATAAAACCACCCATTCTGTTATCAATTGCACGACAAACAAATTTATTTTCGTTCAAAATCATAAATTCATCAGGATATGTAATCACGCAGCCTACATGCACACCTAATGCTTCAACTTGTTCTTTGTTTTCGCAGCCTAAATCAATAAAGATATTACTCAATTTCGGAATTTCTTCCTTATCTCTCAAACGTGTATGAATGGCGGGCCAACCGAAAACACCCTTCACAATTCCGTTTTTAGTATGAATGTTTACTCTTTTTGAAGGCGCAATTTGATGATCAGATCCTCCGTTTCGAATAACATATATTAAACCATCTTCCGTAATATAATTTACATACCATGAAATTTCGTCAGCATGGCCTTCAATGACAACTTTATAAGGAGCATCAGGATTAATAACCCCAACAGCTGTTCCGTAAGTATCAGTGATAAATGTATCAACATAAGGCTCTAAATAATTCATCCAAAGTTTTTGCCCTTCACTTTCATAACCAGTCGGAGAGGCATTATTTAGGTAGCTTTCCAAGAAAGCGATAGAAGTATCTTTCAAGATAGATTTCGTGCTCATAAAATATTTTTTTGCTAAAATATAAATTTGGTATTAGAGTTGTGTATAAATATATAATTTTACATTTAAATTATGATTCGATGAGATTAACCAGCTTTATTTTATTTATACTATTTATTTCCTTTTCATCTCGTGCCCAAGTTACTCCAAAAGAGAACGAACAAATGGGATATATATTAACAGAAAAGGATTCTATTTTAAATGATACCATTCAATTGCCAGAGATTATTATCTCTAAAGAGAAAAAATTGAGTGCAGAAGAATTGAAACAATTTCAGATTCTTCAAAATAGAGTTTATAAAGTTTATCCGTATGCAAAATTGGCATCAGAACGATTGACAGCTTTAAATAATGGAATGGCTCGTTTAAAAACAAGAAGCGAGAAAAAGAAATACTTCAAGATTGTAGAAGACTACCTTAATAATGAATTTGAAGAAAGACTAAAAAAGCTTTCGCGAAAACAAGGGCAAATTTTGGTAAAGTTAATTAATCGCCAAACTGGCATTACTACTTATGAACTAATTAAAACATTAAAAAGCGGATTTAAAGCCTTTGTGTCTAACACAACCGCAAATTTGTTTGATATTAGTTTAAAGACAGAATACAAACCTTATGATGTAAACGAAGATTATTTAATTGAAACAATCTTACTCCGCGCATTCGAATCAGGCAGGTTGGTCAATCAGAAACCAGCAACTCCAATAGATTATGATGACTTATCACTTAAGTGGCAGCAAAGAGCACATGAATTAAATAAGAAATAATTCTATATATTATAGTATACAACCCGACAGGTTTTTAAAACCTGTCGGGTTTATTTTTTATAAATATATATAAGGACAAAATTAAAACCGATTTTCTGTAGAGGCGCACCGCATTGCGTCTTCTGCGCACCATATGTCCCATGTA
>JASCOE010000016.1 GCA_029959285.1 Flavobacteriaceae bacterium PS02337 | reverse complement strand
CTAAAATCTAAAATCTAAAATCTAAAATCTAAAATCTAAAATCTAAAATCTAAAATCTAAAATCTAAAATCTAAAATCTAAAATCTAAAATCTAAAATCTAAAATCTAAAATCTAAAATCTAAAATCACTTACTTCCGCCATTAAATTCACTAATAATATTTACGGCTTCATTGAGATAAGGATTTGTTTTCAAATTATCCATTTGAGATTGATTAATCGTTTTGTCTGTTGGGTAAGCGCCCAATAAAAACTGATTAACGCTAGAATTATAAACGTCTAACGGATTATTTTCATCATTAAAAGTATTGATTTCTGTCCAAAGCGCATCAAATGTCTTTTTTTGTTTAAAAACAGCATCCAATGTCATCGGAATTTCAGCTTTCGGAGTATTTATAAGCTGATCAATTTTGAGATTTATTTTTTTAATGTTGCTAAAGAAATAATTATCGGCCAATCTTGCAGCACTATTTTTAGCTATTTTATCTATCAAATTACGTTTTACGTACGTTCTATATTTTAAGAAAGGTTCAATGCTGTCGTTTTTCATTGCCGTCGGAAAATCGCTTTCTTTCTGATAAATATCTTCATAAAATTCAGGAAGAACAACATCTGGTTTTACGCCAATATATTGATGGCTTTTTCCTGTAATTCTGTAGAATTTATTAATTGTAATTTTTAAGAAATCTGTGCTTTTTTCATCTTCAAGCGGAAGAATAGTCTGCATTGTTGCTTTTCCAAGCGTATTGCTTCCTAATAATAAAGCACGATTATAATCTTGCATAATTGAAGCAAAAAATTCACTTGCAGAAGCTGTATTGCTATTAACCAAAACAACAATCGGACCTCTATAAATTACACCTTTTAAAGGATCATTAATTACCGATTTCTCTTTTTTATTATCGACAACAACTGAAAGCGGACCGTAATCTACAAACATTCCGGCTAGTTTTATAGCTTCTTCCATTGAACCGCCGCCGTTATCAATTAAATCAATAACTAATCCTTTCATATTATCTCTTTCCAGTTTTATAACTTCTCGCGCAACATCATCGGCACAACCTTTTCGGCTGTTGCCATCTAAATCAGCATAAAAGCTTGGAATTTTGATATAACCAATTTTACTTTCTTTACCAATCATAAAACTGAAAACCGAATTTTCTTCGTCTTTCATTACTTGTTTTTCGATATAAACATCAAAATTTTTCCCCGAATTACGTTTTAGAGTCAAAGTAATCTGTTTATTGGTTTCAGATAAAATCATGGTCGAAATAGACTCTAATGAAGCACAAGAAACTTGCAACGTTTCCCTCTGATTTGAAATGGAAATAATCTGATCGCCCTTTTTTATTTGCCCAGTTTGATAAGCTGGACCGTTTGGATCAAGTTCGTCAATGATAATTTCATTTTTCTCATTCAAATTCACTGTCATTCCCAGCGATAAATGTTCTTTAGATAAAGAAGCCATGAAACTATTTTTAGAATCATCACTAAAATAAGCCGTATGCGGATCAAAATAAGTGCAGAAAAAGTTGTACAATTTTTCTTCTTGCTTCGTATTAGTATCTAATAAAGTTGTAAAACGACAAATTTCGTTGGTAAGAATTTTATTTTTAGAAATCGCTTCAATTGACTTAAAATTGGTTTTTAGAGAATCCAAATTGTTGCTCATTTCAGCAATATCATCTAAAATTTGATAACGTAATTTTTTAGTCCAAACCTTTTCGATATCTTCTTTTTTAAGATAAAAGGCAAAAGATTTTTTATAAAAACGTATGGTATCTTTTTTAGCGTAATCAATTGGTGTTGTCTGAATTTTTTCAAGAACTTTTTTGGTTCTCAAAAGTCCATTTACATAAGTAGCTTTGATGTCTGTCAGGAAGTTACAGTCATTTTTTAAAATTAAATCATCTAAGTTAAGACGATATTTCTGAGCCAATTCGTCGTATTCGCTTTTTAGGAAAATATTACGCGAAGGATCTAATTCGTTAATAAGATTATCAAAAACAAAAACAGATAAACTGTCATCAACAGGTTTTGGTCTAAAATGTTCCGTCTGAACAAGCACATTTATTTTGTTTATTATTTCACAAGTTTCTGCGCTGTTCTGACCCAAAGTAATTATTGATGTCAGCAAAATAAGGAGAAGTGAAATCTTTTTCATAAACGGAAATTCAATGTTTACGATTAAAGTTACACTAATTTTTTTAGAAATTGTAGTATTTTTATTGAAATATCGACGACGAAAACTTTTTTCCGTTGAAACGACAAATAATAAAAAATCACGTTAAAACAAAAAAGCATTACCTTTTATGGTAATGCTTTCTCTAAAATATATATGTTAGAAAATTACTTCTTGTAAAAAGGTAATTTTACCACTTTAGCAGCAACATCATTTTTTCTAATTCTGATAAAAATATCGCTGTCAATAGCACTATTTGCAACAGTTACGTATCCTAAACCAATTCCTTTATTCATAGAAGGCGACATTGTTCCAGAAGTTACAATTCCGATAACTTCTCCAGAAGCGTCAACAATTTCGTAATCGTGTCTTGGTACGGCACGTTCCTGCATTTCAAAAGCAACTAATTTTCTAGTAACTCCAGCTTCTTTTTGTTTTTTAAGAGCCTCAGAATTAGTAAAATCTTTAGTGAATTTCGTAATCCATCCTAAACCAGCTTCAAGTGGAGAAGTGGTATCGTTAATGTCATTTCCATAAAGACAGAATCCCATTTCTAGACGTAAAGTATCACGCGCTGCAAGACCAATCGGTTTAATTCCGTAAGAAGCTCCAGCTTCAAAAACTTTATTCCAAATTTGTTCAACTTCACTGTTTTTGCAATAAATTTCAAAACCTCCAGAACCAGTATAACCAGTAGCAGAAATAATAACATGCTCGATTCCAGCAAAATCGCCCACTTCAAAATGGTAATAAGTAATCGCAGATAAATCAACAGAAGTTAAAGACTGCATAGCTTCAACCGCTTTTGGACCTTGAATTGCTAACAAAGAATAATCTTCAGAAATATTCTTCATATCAACACCTAAATCATTGTGAGAAGAAATCCAATTCCAGTCTTTATCAATATTCGAAGCATTTACAACTAGTAAATACTGCTCTTCTTTCATTTTATAAATAATCAAATCATCAACAATCCCGCCTTCATTATTAGGAAGACAAGAATATTGCGCTCTTCCAATTGTCAAAGTCGACGCATCATTTGAAGTTACTTTTTGAATCAAAGCCAACGCATTCGGACCCGTTAACAAAAATTCACCCATATGCGAAACGTCAAAAACGCCCACACCATTACGAACCGTTTCATGTTCAGCATTTACCCCTTCATAAGTAATAGGCATATTATAACCAGCAAAAGGAAGGATTTTTGCTCCTAAACCTTCATGTATGTGCGTAAGCGCAGTATTTTTCATTGTGTTGTTTTATAAAATTGTTCTGCAAATCTATTCAAAAAATATCTAATTTGAATGCCTTAAATTATAAATTTCGCAATAATTAGGAGCTATTTCCTGCTATCCGCTATATCTTTTTGTTTTTAAAGAAAAAACAAAAAGGATGCCGCTACTATCAGGGCTAGGGGCGATCGTTAAAAAGAAACGTTTATGCTTTCGATTTTTTATGTAACTTTAATATATAAAACAAGCCGAATGAAGTCTCCGTTTTTAATTAACAAAGAAGAAATTCTAAAAATATACAAACCTGTAAATCCGCATGCGCACAAAGGAACACAAGGTCACGCCGTAATTATCGCTGGAAGTTACGGAAAAATAGGAGCAGCAGTTTTAGCTTCAAAATCCTGCTTAAAATCAGGTTGCGGACTTGTAACGACATTTATACCAAAATGCGGTTATCAAATTCTTCAAATCTCCATTCCCGAAGTAATGACAGTGACAGATGAAAACACCAATTTCATTACAAATATTCATTTACCGCTAATTCCGCAAGCTGTCGGAATTGGCCCAGGAATCGGAAAAGAACTCGGAACGCAAAAAGCTCTTTTCGAATTTTTAAGAATCAACAAAGCGCCTTTAGTTCTCGATGCTGATGCATTAAATATAATCGCAGACAATTTATCTTGGTTAGAATTAGTTCCAGAAGACACCATTCTGACACCTCATCCGAAAGAATTAGAACGTTTAATCGGTAAATGGAATTCAGACGCCGAAAAATTTCAAAAAACAATCGCATTTTCAGAAAAATATAAAGTTATAGTTGTCATGAAAGGCGCGCCAACATTTATTATAAACAGAACTTCAGTCTACGAAAACACAACCGGAAACGCAGCGTTAGCAACCGCAGGAAGCGGCGACACCTTAACCGGAATCCTCACAAGTCTTTTAGCTCAAGGCTACGAACCAAAATATGCTTCAAAATTAGGAGTCTATCTGCATGGACTTACAGCAGATATTGCTTTGCCAAAAACAGGTTACGAATCTTTTATCGCCTCCGATATCATTAAGAATTTAGGAAAGGCTTTTTTGAGTTTAGGAAAATAATTTTTAACGCAAAGTACGCAAAGGGCGCTAAGTTTTGAGTTTGCTTTGCTTTTTTAAGTTCGCAAAGAATTATTCTCAATTTTGTCATCCTGAGGAACGAAGGATCACACTCGAAGCTAGACAAAGATTGGCGATTTAATTTGTGGTTACTGCGTGTAGTTTCTGGTGTGATCCTTCGTTCCTCAGGATGACAAACTGCATGTAACACTTTATAATCAAAAAATTTGTGAACTTAAAAAAGCAAAGCAAACTCTAAAAAAACTTCGTGAACTTTGCGTAAAACCTTTGCGCTCTCTGCGTTAAAAAATATCATCCCAGTAAAAAAAATCTAAAATCTAAACTCTAAAATCAGAAATCTAAATTCGTAAGTTTGTAATATCAAAGATTAGGAACTTAGCAACTCAGTACCTTAGCATCTTTGAATCTTTAAAAAATGAAAAACAACTTCGACTTAAGAACAGTAAACGTCATGCGTTATATCACGCCGCTGCGCGAAGGTGGATCTTTACCCGCTTTAGCAGAAGCCGATGACGATTTTAAATACGTATTAAAATTTAGAGGAGCCGGTCACGGCGTAAAAGCCTTAATCGCCGAATTAGTGGGCGGACAAATAGCAAAAGCCTTAAAACTGCAATTACCAGAATTAGTATTCGCAAACCTCGATGAAGCTTTCGGAAGAACCGAAGCCGATGAAGAAATTCAAGATTTATTGCAAGGAAGTCAGGGATTAAATCTCGCACTTCATTTTCTTTCAGGCGCAATTACTTTTGATCCTGTTGTAACGACTGTAGATGCAAAATTAGCTTCTCAGATTGTTTGGTTAGACGCTTACATCACAAACGTAGATAGAACTTTCAAAAATACAAATATGCTAATCTGGCATAAAGAATTGTGGCTTATTGATCACGGCGCTTGTTTGTATTTTCATCATTCTTGGAACAATTGGGAACAACACGCTAAAAGTCCGTTTGCGCTGATAAAAGATCACGTTTTATTGCCACAAGCTTCACTTTTAAAAGAAGTCGACGCCGAATTTAAAGCGATTTTAACACCAGAAATTTTAGAAGAAATTGTAAATACGATTCCAGAAGATTGGCTGCAATGGGAAGATGCAGACGAAACACCAGAAGGATTGCGAAATGTATACTTGCAGTTCTTAAAAACAAGATTAGAGAATTCAGAAATATTTGTAAATCAGGCTCAAAATGCAAGATAACCACTTATACGAATATGCTGTAATTCGTGTTGTGCCAAGGGTAGAGCGCGAAGAATTCCTGAATATCGGAATCATTTTGTTTTGCAAAAAAGCCAAATTTATAAAGGTTCTTTTTCATTTAAATAAAGAAAAAATACAAGCGCTTTCTAACGACTTTGATATTGAACAATTAGAATGCAATTTAACTTCATTAGAAAAAATCACAAACGGAGCCAAAGACGGCGGTCCAATTGCTGAATTTGAAATTCCAGAACGTTTTCGTTGGTTAACGGCGATTAGAAGTTCAGCGATACAAACTTCAAGACCTCATCCAGGTTTATGTCAGGATTTAGAGAAAACGATTCAACGTTTGTTTGAAGAATTAGTTTTGTAAAGGTTCAAAGGTTAAAGGTTCAAGGGAACAAAGTTTTTCTGTAGAGACGAACTGCAGTGCATCTACGCTCCAATTGTCTATACTGTATTTTAGACGCACTGCAGTGCGTCTCTACTTTATGGTAAAAAATAAAAAACCACACATTATATAAAATAATGCATGGTTTTAGAAACTAAAAACTAACTCGTGTTTTTGCTATCCAGAGTCAATTAAAATGAACCGCAGACATTACCGCCCAAAGTTGCTCCTGCATTTGCAGAAATATCAGCTTTTACAGCAGTTTTATTCAGTTTTACAATAGAATATGGCGGAGTGAAAGCTGTTCCGCTTCCAGCCTGATTTCCGGTTGTGCTTGTAAAAACGTTGTCGGTTGCTGTAACTGCAGTAAAGCCAGTCATTAAATCAATTGGAGTTTTTACACCTTCAAAAACATTACTTTCTACAAAAAGATTGGCTTCAAAACCAGCTGCAATACATTTATTGCTAACCGTACTGTTAAAGAAGTTGTTTACCAAATGTACTTTTCCGAAACGAACTCTAGGCATTCTTTCTCTACATCCAGGAGCCCACCAGCATCTTGCAAAAGTGATTCTTAATTTTCCGCGATCGCCAGTTGCGCCATCACTTGAACCAATTAGATTAGAAAATCTATGATCATCTGTTCCGCCAGATCCGCCAGCTTTTGGAGGTTTTAAATAATGGAATTTAGAATACGTAACCGAAATATAATCTGACTTGTTTTTGATATCGAAGTTTCCGTCAACACCATCTCTAAATTCGCAGTGATCTACCCACACATTTGTACATTCGTCCAAAATTGCATTATCCCAACCGTCAGTATCATAAGCGCCAGGACCTTCAAAAATTAGATTTCTAATGATGATGTTTTTACATCTTTTAACATTGATAATCCCAGAGGCATCTTTAGTTTGGTTGGTCGAAACCAATTTTGCGCCATTTGCACCATAAATCGTCTTTCCTGTTTGATCTTGAAAAGACAATCGAGTTGTAACAGTAATCGTTCCAGAAACTTTAATCACTTTTACAGCAGCATTTTCAATCGCCGATTTCAATTGTGCATAAGTGGTAACAGTTGTTTCAGCCGAAGATCCTCCGCCTGTTGTGTTTCCGTTTTGTGAAGCCCAGCCAGGAACTTCAGAACAATTTCCGATTTTAGCAGTTAAACTGCTTGAAACTGGTTGAGCTGCTAATTCGTTTGTTGTTTCGATGTTTGCTTCGTTTGTTGTTGAAGCAATTTCTTCAGAGTTACATGCCGTAAATCCGAGAATCAATGTTACTGCGAACATTGAAAGTTTTGATTTTAAGTTCATAATTAAGTTAGGTTATTTATAAAAGTTTAACAACGCAAAACTCAGAATTATCTGTAGGAAAAAAAATGAACAAGTTCAAACTTTTGTAAAAAAAAGTATGCAATGTGTTTTTTTAACAGTTGTTAATTTACAAAAATGTATAAATAATGTATTTTTACGTAATCGATTACATTTTTTAAGCCCCTAATTAATAGTAAATTGACAAACAAACTTAACTTAAACAAAAACCACAAAAATGTACAACCTACTACGAAAAACCATTGAGCGAAAAATTCCGCTTACAGATGAAGATTGGAATTTTATTGTTTCAAAAACCGAACTCATTAAACTTAAAAAAAATCAATTTTTGCAGATTCAAGATTCTCATAACAGTTATGAGGGATTTATTTTAAAAGGTTCTTTTAAAACTTATATCTTAAATGAGAACGGAACCGAAACTGTAATTTTCTTTTCTTTTGAAAATGAATGGATGTGCGACCTGGAAAGTTTCTATCATCAAAAACCAACCACTTACAACATAAAAGCGATTGAAGACAGTGAAATTTTGGTGATTAATAAAACCCAAAAAGTGCAATTATTTGCAGAGGTTCCTAAACTGATTCAGTTTCATGTTTTAATGATTGAACGTGCAAATGTCGCTATTCAGCAAAGACTTCTAGACGTGCTAAATAAAACATCAAAACAACGTTATTTGGATTTTAAAGATCGTTATCCGCAAAAAGTTCAAACCATAAACAATAAGAATCTTTCTTCTTATTTAGGCGTTTCGCACGAATTTCTATCAAAGATAAAAAGGAGTTTTTAATAGAAGTTTCTAAGATACTAAGTTTCTAAGATTTTTAGCTAATGAAAAAATCTCGCAAAGTCCGAGAGGCGCAAAGAATTTAAAACTTTGCGATTTCGCGACTTTGCGAGATTAAAAAAATAAAAACTTAAAGATTTTTTACTAAATATATAAATTCTAAAGGTGCATCTGAAATCGTAATGTGAATATCGCTTTCAGGAAAAGCTTCTCTTTCGCCAGTATCAACATATCCATGACGTTTGTACCATGCAATAAGTTCTTCACGAACCGAAATAACCGTCATAATAATGCATGACAAACCTAAAGATTTCGCATGATTTTCGGCTTCAGCCAAAAGCTTTTTCCCGATTCCGCTGTTTTGAAGTTCTGGCGAAACGGTTAGCATTCCTAAATACAATTGATGTCCTTTTTCAACTAATAAAACCGAACCAATAATTTTATCATTCTCAGTAAATTTCAGAATGGTGTTTTTTGGGTCAAGAAAAATTGCTGTCATTTCCTCTTCATTGGTTCTTTTTCCTTCTAATAAATGCGCTTCGGTTGTCCAGCCTTTTTTAGAAGTTTCACCTCTGTATGCTGAATTTATTAAGATTGTTAATGCTGGAATGTCTTCGAGTAATGCTTTTGTAATCATATATTGTTGTAAAATGTAAAATCTGCGATGAGAAATGTAAAATTACAATTTGTTAGCTAAAGACAAAATACTTTACTCTTTTTCAAAACATTGCGGTCCAATTGCTCCGCCGCCATATTCGAGAACAACATTGTCTTTGTAATAAATATATTGGCAACCATCATTATATTCTTGTTTTGATTTTTCATTTAGGGATTCATCAGAAAACTTATAGAAATATTTTCCCATTCCGCTTCTGGAAAATCCGATAGTTGTCATTTTTCCGTTTTCTATTGAAGTACAATTTGCATTTAAAAGTAATTGCTTAATTTGATTTAATTTTTCGTTTGTCCATCCAATTGATTTCAAGACTTTTTGAAGTTCTTTAGAATCAGGTTTTAAATTCCAATTTTGAGAAACAGCTTTTAATCCGTTATTGCTTTGTCTTTGGTTTTTCTCCGTATTTTTAGCTTTATTCTCTACTTTGTAAACCTTTATAGAAATTTGTTCTGGAATAGTAAAAATTTTGCTTTCAGGTTCAAATTCAATATCCACGATAAGATTTTTAGGCACAATTTTTTGATAGTCATTTTTAAGTTTTAGAATTTGCTCTTTTTTGCTTTCATAATTTTCAATAAGTTCCTTTTTACCGCTTTTAGGCATACAAATCATGAGAAGCAAAAAATCTTTAGAACTTTCATTTGCTTCTTTATAAGCTTTTATATATTTTTCTTTTATTTCTTCTGGAAACATTTTAATGGAAACATTTAACAAAGAGTCTTTACTGATATTTTCTCTAATTTTATATTCCTGAGCTTTTAAACCAAATGTTGAAATAAAAAATAGTATCGTTAAAATGTTTTGTTTCATATTGTTTATAATGACTTGTATTGTGTAAAATAGAAACTCCAGCTAAAGTTGGAGGCAATTGAATTTAAATATTATAGTTGCTAGCGCGAGCGTCTCGCTCGTGACCGCTCCAATTAGTTTTTGAATTTCTTTGTGTTCACGAGCGGCACGCTCGCGCTAGCGGGGTGAAAATTGCTAAAAATGTTGTTTAATCCTATCGCTTAGCCAACGGAGGACTTTTTTTTGCTCTCTTTTTTAATTGCTCATTAATGTTAATCACAGCAAATTCACTAATATTTATTGTAGCATATCTTAAAAAGCTTTTAGCCATTACAATTGCTGTTTTATCCGTTTTTGTAATATAGTTTTTGGGATTGTAATTTTTATTACTAGTTTCCACCACAATTCTTTCAGGTATTTCCTCATTGAGATCATAGTCCCACGTCTTTTCAATAAAGATATTACTTGCGCCAATTTTTTTGAATCCATAAAAAGTAGCCGTTAAATCTTCATCATAATAGGAGGAATAGTCGTATTCATCAAAAGCCGTTTTGTAATTCCCATTTTTGCTCAAAGAAATAGAGTCTATTACTAAATTCAGTTTATTAATGTCTTGTAATTCCTTTTCAAATCTTTTTTTGCAAATCAAGAAAGAATCAATTTTAACATAGGAATCAGCATGTATTTCCAATTCCTCCATAGGATTTGCTTCTGTTCCATCCGATTGAAATTCCACACTGAGTAAGATGAATTCATTTTTGGCAGTATTTAAAATTCCGTCTTTATTAGAAACTCTAAATTTTAAAGGTTTTGAACCATTAATAGTAACTTCATGATTCCTATTAGAAGAAAGTCTGATAGTATCTAAAACGCCATGCGTAATCAAAGTGTCTTCGGAATTAAAAATTAGGGTATCCGATTTATTACTTCCGACAATTGTGATTTTGGGCTTATTTCTTCCACAAGATCCTAGAGAAATAAAAAAGACAATAATTAAAGAACTAGAAATGATTTTTTTGAGTAATTTTTGCTGCATTTCTTTAAAGGAATTTATTAAGTTTTAGTTTATCGATAGTGTCAAACATAGCAATTTTCCTTACAAAAAACTAATCTGTTTAAAAATAAAAAGCCAGAATAAAGAGCATGAAAATCTCTCTCTATTTTGGCTTACAATTATTGGCAAAAGGATAGAATATTATCTAATCTTGATCGAGCAGATTTGTAATCCGTGCCCACAAAGATTAGCTAGTTCTCTTTGTAAAATATTAATTTCTATAATTTTCGTTTAATGATTTGTTTTGTCTCTCACTGTTGCGGGCACGGACTGCAAATCCGTGCTATCGGGGTTTTAAAACTTTGTAGAGATAGGAAAAAACTTAGCAATAAGCTCTTTTATTGTTTTAATAAAACTGCTAATTCATTATAACTAATAAGATGAAATTCTTTTGTATTGCCTTCTAGTGCTTTGTCTACAATTTTTCGATCAAAATTATTATGGTTTCCAGCAATTCCTATGAGTTTTGGATCTTTAATTGAGATTGAATGATTTTCGAATGCCCATTTAGAATTTTCTGGATCGGAAAAGTATCTCTTATATCCATTTAGTTGCCCGATCAATTTCGTAGCGTAACTGCTAAAATGTGTATTTGTCCAATCTCCATAAGCAAAATTTGAGTTTAATAAACCAAGTTTTAAATCTAGAATATCATAAAATCCATCTTCTTTTTCCATCATAAAATCTGGCATTAGGTATTTCTTTTCTGTAGATTTAGATGTAGAATCTTGAATTTCCAATCGTATATTGCTTTTGGCAGATTTGTATCCTAAAGAATTTGCAAATTGATCTGAAATTAATTGAATGAATTTATCAATAGCTGTTTCATCTACTTTTTGGTACGCTAAACTTTTTAATTCTGAAATTAATTGATGCTTTAATTTACAACCATTTAATTTTTTAAAATCAAAAGTTGAACAATCAAAAATCTTATTTAGTAAAGAATTAAAATCGATTACAGAAATTGATTTTTCAATTATTATTGTTGCTGAATGTCTTCTAAAAGAATAAATTTCATTTACTTGACTTATTATTGAAATATTATTAAGGAATATATTTGTTGTATCTTCTAAAAAATGAAATGGTAGTTCGCAGCATTCTTTTATAATGCTGCTTTCATACATTGATGCATCTTCAAAAAGAACGTCAACAATATTATCTATTTTTGCAACACTTAATAATAGGTGTCCAATGTTAACAAGTTTTTGATGATTGTTTGAGTTTTCAGTTTTAAAAATAGGTTCTAAGCCATTATAGCTATCATATTTTAGACCTCCATTTATAAAAAAGTTTAAATCATAATTATTTGGTTTATCTTCAATAACAAATTTTGGATTTTGATTTATTTTTTGGAAGCCAATAATCTCAATGACAAAATGATTTTCCAGTTTATTTATTAATACATAGTTTCCAAATCCAAAAGAGTCATTAAATTCTTTTCCTTGTGCTTTCATTGAAACATCTAAATGCTTTACCCAATTTTCAAGCGTAGGGATCAGATTTAATTTTAACTCGTTTATATTCACGTTTTCGAATTTAGTTATTTATTGTTGTATCTAGAAAATTTCCTCTGTTAGCACCAGTCATGAAAGATTCTATAATTTATTTTTTCTTGATAAATTTCATTTCTCCAGTTGTTATATTTTTTAATATTGCTTTAGTTGTATTTTCAGCATCAAAAATCCATTGGCTCTTATCTATATATGTATCGTATTCCATTTCGATTCTTTTTATTTTAATATTTCCTAGTTTTACACTTTTTATGAAACCATTATTGAATTCTAGAGAATGTTTATTGTCTAAAAGATTGTTTTCATCAAATGGTAATTCTCCTTGTATTTGCATAAAATTTTTCAATTGCTTTCCGATATTATCATATATCCATATTTCATGGCTCAATCCTGAAATGCTAATTTCAATCGAATTTAAATCTTCTTCTTTTAAATTTGATTTGCACCAATCATAGTCTAATTTTATGTCCCATTTTTTTACGTTGAAACTTATAGCTTGAACATTTGTCACTATAGTCTTAACTATTCCTTCCCAATCTTTCGGATCAGGTTCTCTTAATACAATTAAATTTATTCCATAATGTTCTGCATATTCTTTTGCTCCTTTTTGATAACCATTTTTAGTAACGATAATGCCATTAATATTGCCAATATCAGATAAGACACCATAAAAATTTCGTATTGCGCCTATATTCAAGTGTTTATTGTAATTTTTGCATTCAATTGCTACTTTGTGATTTATTCCAGCAAAATTATATTCCCAACAAACATCGATTTGATGTTTTGAAGATTTTCCCTGCAATTTTATATTATGTTTTACTTCTGTTGTTAGGCCATCTTCTTTTAGAAGTTCTTGATAAATTTCTTGTGTAAATTTTTCGTACTCAACATTTTTATTCATGAGATTATATATTAAAAATTATAAAAAAAAAGTCATAAAAAAATAAGAATTAATCTCTATCTATGACTTTGAAATTTTATAAAAAGATAAAACTACCCCAAGAATTCCTTCAACTCCTCATAAGTCCCAATCTTCACACTAACTTTTTCCTCGTTAATAACACTTTCAATTTGAGCAGGAATAGTAAGCGTAATTCCCAAAGCAGGTTCAACAACATCCAAGAACTTAATAGGATGTGCCGTTTCTAAGAAAATACCAATGGCGTTAGGGTGTTTTTCTAGTTCTTTTTTCAAACCTAAATAACCAACAGCACCGTGTGGTTCTGCGATGTAACCATCTGTGTTATAAATATTTTTTAGAGCAACTAAAGTTTCTTCATCAGTATAACTATAAGAAGAAAAGTCTTTTTCGAAAGCTTTTAAATCATTATTGTATAATTCCTGAATTCTAATAAAGTTACTTGGGTTTCCAACGTCCATGGCGTTTGAGATTGTGGCTTTAGAAGGTTTTGGGGCGTATTTTCCGTTTTCTAAGAATCTTGGTACGGTGTCGTTTACGTTTGTAGACGCTACGAAATGTTCAATTGGCAAACCTAATTTCTTTGCCATAATTCCAGCGCAGATATTCCCGAAGTTCCCGCTTGGGCAAGAGAAAACTAAAGGTTTGTTTTGGCTTTTCAATGCTTTGTAAGCAAAGAAGAAATAAAACATTTGCGGTAACCAGCGCGCAATATTAATAGAATTCGCCGAAGTCAGGTTTTTATGCGCTAAAGTTTCATCTAAAAACGCTTTTTTAACCATATCCTGACAATCATCAAAAACACCGTCAACTTCAAGCGCTTTAATATTTTGCCCTAAAGTAGTCAATTGTTTTTCCTGAATATCGCTCACTTTTCCTGACGGATATAAAATCACAACATCAACGCCGTCAACGCCTAGAAATCCGCTGGCAACGGCTCCGCCTGTATCTCCAGAAGTAGCTACTAAAACGGTGTTTTTAGCATCTTTTTTATCTTTATTGAAATAGCCCAAACAACGTGACATAAAACGTGCTCCAACGTCTTTAAAAGCCATTGTTGGACCGTGAAATAATTCTAACGAATAGATTCCGTTTTCGACTTTCACAACCGGAAAATCAAAAACTAAAGTATCAGCAATAATTTCTTTTAGTTTTTCCGCTGGTATTTCATCGCCAACGAATTGTTTAATTGCTTCAAAGGCAATTTCTTCGTGGCTTAAACTTTCGATTTTATCAAAAAATGACGGATCTAAAGCTGTGATATTTTCTGGGAAATATAATCCTTTGTCAGTTGCTAATCCTTGTATAACAGCTTCCTGAAAAGAAACTTTTGGGGCATTATGGTTTAAACTGTAGTATTTCATTTCTAATTTTAGATTTTAGACTTTAGATTTTAGATTTTTTGGAACGTAAATTCCAGTGCTAAAATTCCAAATTCCAATGGTTTGTGTTTGTTTAACCGCAAAGAGCGCAAGGAAATGGTTTTTTCTGAAAACGCAGAGAGCGCAAGGCTTTGTGATTATTTAAATGTTTTTTATTTCTATAATAAGTTATTCGGCTTTTTTGTCATTCCGAGGAACGAGGAATCTCCGCGAGAAGCTCGACAAAGATTGGACTCCCGTTGCGGAGTTACTTGCGGAGATTCCTCGTTCCTCGGAATGACAAACGTTGCGTTTTTTCTTTATGTTTAAACTTCACGAATCAATTTGTGTAAATTCGTGAAATTCGTGTTATAAAATCCTAACTCCATCCGGATTAATCTTCGAAACGTGAATTTCATAAGGCAAATTCATTTTTTCGTAAACGTCGCTCATGGCTTTTGCGATTTTTTCGGCAGTTTCTTTTCCTCTGCTTAAAGCAAAAATCGACGGGCCAGAACCTGAAATTCCAGAACCTAAAGCGCCGTTTTCGTAGGCAGTTTGTTTGATTTGATCAAATCCCGGAATTAAAACACTTCTTAAAGGTTCTACGATTTCGTCATGAAGTGATCTTCCGATTAATTCGTAATCTTTAGTGTATAATCCAGCAATTAATCCTCCTACATTTCCCCATTGCATGATGGCGCTTTTCAGCGAAACGTTTTGTTTTAAAACCGAACGAGCGTCAGATGTTTTTAACTCAATTTGTGGATGCACAACCGTTGCGAACAATTCTTCTGGGCTATCAATTCTGATAATATCAAGTGGCGCATAACTTCTTACCAAAGTAAATCCGCCTAAAAGGGCAGGAGCAACGTTGTCTGCATGCGCGTTGCCGCTGGCTAATTTCTCGCCCTGCATTGCAAACTGAACCAAATCTTTACGAGAATACGGTCTTCCTAATAATTCATTTATTCCGAAAACCGCTCCGGCAGAACTTGCAGCACTGCTTCCAATTCCGCTTCCGGCTTTTATGTTTTTATAAATTTCGATTTCAAATCCAAAATCCAATTCGTCTAAAGTTTCCAGCATTGCCAAAGCAGCAACTCCAGAAACATTTTTCTCGGTTTCTAAAGGCAAATCGGCACCGACAATTTTAGTGATTCGAACTCCTTTTTGATCGACTTTTCGAACAATCATTTCATCGCCCGCATTATCTAAGCAAAGTCCCAATACGTCAAATCCGCATGAGAGGTTTGCGATAGTTGCTGGGCAAAAAAGTTTAATTTCCATTTTTAAGGTTCTGAGGTTCTAAGATGCTAAGATTCTAAGGTTTCTTTGCAACTTTTAATTTTTTAGTTTCTAAGGTTTCGAGATTCTAAGAGGCTAAGATTAGTTTTGAAAAAAAACTCAGAATCTTAGCATCTTAGAACCTTATCACCTTTATATATTACCTATTCTAATAACATCTGCAAAAATTCCTGATGCCGTAACCGCTGCTCCAGCTCCAGCTCCTTTGATCAATAAAGGCTGATCTACGTAACGATCTGTGTAGAAAAGCACGATATTGTCTTTTCCTTCTAAATTATAGAAGGGATGATCTTTTGGAATAAATTGAAGACCAACGCTTGCTTTTCCGTTTTCGAATTGTGCCACGTATTTCAATCTTGAATCTTTTGCTAAAGCTTCTTTGTAAATTCCTTCAAAATGAGAAGCGTGTTTAATTAACGAAGCAAAAAAGTCTTCGTTGTTTGTTGTTGCTAAACATTCTGCAGGTAAAAACGATTCGTTTGCGATGGCGTCAATGTCCATTTCGTAACCGCTTTCGCGAATTAGGATTAGGATTTTACGCGCTACGTCGATTCCGCTTAAGTCAATTTTTGGATCTGGTTCTGTGAAGCCTTGAACTCCAGCTTCTTTAACCACATCGTGAAAAGAATTATTTTCGTCAAAATTGTTGAAAATAAAGTTCAAACTTCCAGATAAAACCGCCTGAATTTTATGCACTTTATCACCAGAAGCAATTAAGTTTTTTACCGTGTCAATAATTGGTAATCCCGCACCAACATTCGTTTCAAACAAAAACGGAGCGTTATATTGACGAGATAAGCTTTTTAATTTTTTATAATTGTCATAAGCAGAAGAACAAGCAATTTTATTACAAGTTACAACCGCAATACTTTCTTTTAAGAACTTTTCGTAAGCTTCAGAAACTGTTGCGTTTGCTGTGATATCCACAAAAATACTGTTACGTAAATTCAGCTCTTTTGCTTTTGCAATGAATTCTTCAATACTAGCTGGTTCACCTTCGCTTAAAGCGGAATCCCAATTTTTTAATGAAATTCCATCTTCATCAAAAATCATTTTTCTGGAATTTGATAAAGCGATAACGCGAACATTAATCTTCAAATTATCTTTTAAGAATTTCTTCTGGCTGTGAATTTGTTCGATGAATTTCTCGCCGACATTTCCAACTCCCATTACGAATAAATTGAGCTGTTTTGTGTTTTCTTCGAAGAAGTTTTCGTGCAACGTATTCAATGCTTTTTTAACGTCTCTTTCATTGATTACAGTCGAAATATTTCTTTCGGAAGCACCTTGCGCAATCGCACGAATGTTTACGTTATTTTTTCCTAAAGTAGAGAACATTCTTCCGCTCAAACCTTGGTGATTTTTCATGTTTTCACCAACCAAAGCAATAATGCAAAGATCTTTTTCTACGTAACAAGGATCGATTTTGTTTTGCGCAATTTCGATTTCAAAAGCTCTGTTGATCGCAGCTTCAGCATTTTCGGCGTCAGAATTTAAAATTCCGATACAAATTGAATGTTCAGAAGAAGCCTGAGTAATAAAAATTACGTTGATTTTTTCCTGAGATAAAACTTCAAACAAACGTCTTGAAGAACCTGCAACTCCGATCATTCCTGGACCTTCAAGAGTTAAAAGCGAAATATTATCAATATGGCTGATTCCTTTTACAACTGTATCTTTTGATAAAACTGTATCAGAAATCAAAGTTCCAACAGCTTCAGGCTCAAAAGTATTTTTGATTAAAATTGGAATGTTTTTTCTTAAAACCGGCTGAATTGTTGGCGGATACAAAACTTTGGCACCAAAATGCGATAATTCCATCGCTTCTTGATACGAAATATTCGCAATTGGCTGTGCTTGTTTTACGATTTTTGGGTTCGCTGTAAACATTCCGTTTACGTCAGTCCAAATTTCCAATTGTTCAGCGTCGATTGCTCCAGCGATAATTGCTGCAGTATAATCAGATCCGCCGCGTCCTAAAGTCGAAGTGATTCCGTCTACAGTTTGCGCAATAAATCCTGGAAGAATATTGATTTTTGATTCATTAGAAGCAAAATACTCTTTTATTAATTGATTCGAAACTTCGAAGTTTACAGCAGCTTTTCCGAAGTTATTATCTGTTTTGATTAATTCTCGACTGTCTTTGTAAACCGCATTTTTATCAATTTGCTGATATGCCTGCGCAATTATATATGATGAAAGTAATTCTCCAAAACTCAAAATAGTGTCGGCAGTTCTTGGAGATAATTCACCCAACAAGAAACAACCGTCTAATAAAGTTTCTAGGTGATTGATAATTCTTTTTACGTGACTTAATAAACTGCTTTGCTCGCTAACAGGAATTAGTTCTTTTAAAGTGTCAAGATGTTTTTTCTCAATTTCAGCAACAACTTCTCTAAAGCTTTCGTCGTTTGCTGCTGCTTTTGCTGCTGCCGACTGCAATAAATCGGTTACTTTGCTTAATGCCGAAACTACTACAACTACTTTATCCTTTTCAGCTTTTTGTTTGACAATTTCAAGAACGAGTTTTATATTTTGAGCATTGGCTACCGAAGTTCCGCCAAATTTTAATACTTTCATTTTGTGATATTTTTTAATAAGGTGCAAAGATTTTGAGTAACAAAGGTTCAAAGGTTATGAACTGTGAACTGAAACTGAAAACTGCGACTATTTTTTTTCTTTGTAAATGTTTTTTATGTATCCAATGCCTTTCTTCTTTTTAGAAAAAAGTATAGATAACCTGAATTATATGTAAAAATGTATACCCCTAAGGGGTAGTAGTTGTTGTAGTAGAAATAATTGTAGCAGCAATTGCAACTCTAGATAGGGTTGTCATTGTAGATTGATATTTTGTGCTGTTACTTTTCATTTTTGATTTTTCAAAAGTACAGTTTTTAAGTAGGATTAAAAATTCTAATGGGCTTTTTGCGAATATTTTAATAATTCAAATTTGAAAAATTTAATATTGAGTATTTGTTAAAATTCAACAAGCTAAATTGAGGTTTTGGCATATTTCAACTTTAAAAAATTATCAATTCTCTCTTTGTAAGGATTTGAATTCGAATGAAAAACTAGTTAAAAAGAGCATAAAACGATTGGTATTGCATTGAGAATAAATTAGAAGCCGAGAATGTCTTGTGTCGAAATTTTAATTATTGTGATAAAATGTTGCTTTTTAATATTGATTTGTTGAATTTTGACGTCTTAAATTTAAAATAATCATGAGAGAGATTCATTATATAAGTACTGAAACCATAACTTTAGAAACGTTACAAGAGATTTTAAGTAATGATAAAAAACTTGAATTGTCTGAAGAAGCAAAAGTAAATGTTCAGAAATGCCGTGATTATTTAGATAAAAAAATGGCAACGCATACGGCGCCAATCTACGGAATCAATACTGGTTTTGGATCTTTATATAGTGTGAAAATCTCAAATGAAAACTTATCTAAACTTCAAGAAAACCTTGTAAAATCTCACGCTTGCGGAACAGGAGAAGAAGTTCCTGCTGAAATTGTAAAAATGATGTTGTTGCTTAAAATTCAATCTTTGAGTTATGGGCATTCTGGAATTCAATTGATTACGTTACAGCGTTTGGTTGATTTTTATAATAATGATATTCTTCCTATAATATATACCCAAGGTTCGCTTGGAGCTTCTGGAGATTTAGCTCCTTTGGCACATTTATCTTTACCTTTAATTGGGGAGGGAATTGTGCTTTTTGAAGGTAAAAAAGTAGCTTCTGCTGAGGTTTTAAAACATTTTAACTGGGAACCAATAGTTTTGCAGTCAAAAGAAGGTTTGGCTTTATTGAATGGAACACAGTTTATGAGTGCTTACGGAGCTCATATATTAATTAAAGCTTATAAATATTCATATTTGGCAGATTTAATCGGAACTATTTCTTTAGAAGGTTTTGATGGAAGAATTGAGCCTTTTAATGAATTGATACATTATATACGTCCGCACAAAGGACAAATTGTAACGGCGCAAAGAATTACTGAGTTTTTAGACGGAAGTGAAATTATTGCTCAAGAAAAGAAACACGTTCAAGATCCGTATTCTTTCCGTTGCATGCCTCAGGTTCATGGCGCTTCAAAAGATGCGATTGATTATGTTCGAAAAGTATTCAAAACCGAAATTAATTCAGTAACCGATAATCCGAATATATTTATAGAAGCCGATCAGATTATTTCTGGTGGAAATTTCCACGGACAACCTTTGGCTTTGGCTTTAGATTTTATGGCAATTGCTTTAGCTGAATTAGGAAGTATTTCTGAAAGAAGAACGTACCAGTTGATTTCTGGATTACGAAATCTTCCGGCATTTTTGGTTGATAATCCGGGATTAAATTCAGGACTTATGATTCCACAATATACTGCAGCAAGTATTGCGAGTCAAAACAAGCAATTGGCGACACCTTCAAGTATTGACAGTATTGTGTCTAGCAACGGCCAGGAAGACCATGTGAGCATGGGTGCGAACGGAGCAACAAAAGCCTTACGAATTCTAGACAATTTAGAGCGTATTTTAGCGATTGAATTGTTGAATGCTTCGCAAGCAATTGCTTATAGAGAGCCACTAAAATCAAGCGATTTTATAGAAATGTTCTTAAATAGTTATAGAGAAATTGTGCCTTTGGTAAAAGAAGACAGAATCTTACATAATGACATAGAAAACACGGTGTTATTCCTAGAGAGTTTCCAAATAGAAAACGATTTGTTAACAATGGCTTAACATTGCAAAATATTATTGAAGTAATTTTGCGGTATCAAAAATAAAACAATGTCAATAAACAGTATTTTCCAATTTTTAGTGCCGAAAGACAAAAAATTCTTTCCACTTTTTGAAGAAGCTTCAAGCAATTTAATTGAATTAGCTTCTAACTTACACGAAGCTGTAAATTTACCATTAAAAGAAAGAGAAATTCTTTTTCAAAAAATTGACGAATTAGAACAAAAAGGAGAAGACATTACGCGTCAGACAAACCTTGAGTTAAGCAGAAACTTCATTACTCCATTTGATAGAGAAGATATTCACACGTTAATTACTTCAATTGACAACGTTGCAGATTACCTTCACGGTGCATCAAGCCGTATGAGATTGTATCAAGTTGATAAGATTACAAAATCTATCAGAAAAATGACAGAAATCAACCTTGAAGCTTGTCAAAATATTGATAGTGCGGTAAAAGAGTTGAGAAACTTACAAAATTTTAAAGTTATTAAAGATGCTTGTTCTAGAATTAATAAACTAGAAAATAAGTCTGATAACGTATATAACAAAGCAGTTTTTGAAATTTTTGAAAACGAAACAGACGCTAAAAATATTATCAAATATAAAGAAGTGTTATCTGTTTTAGAATCGGCAACAGACAAATGTAAGAGTGTTGCAAACATACTAGAATCTATTTCTGTAAAACATTCTTAATTCAATCTTTCATTCTGAAGTTATAATTTTATGACGCTACTTATATTAATTATAGTATTAGCTTTAATTTTTGATTACATCAATGGTTTTCATGATGCGGCAAATGCTATAGCGACTGTTGTTGCAACAAAGGTTCTAACGCCTTTTCAGGCCGTTCTTTGGGCAGCATTTTTTAACTTTCTGGCTTATTGGGTTTTCGGATTTGGTGTTGCAGATACTGTTGCTAAAACAGCGCACACAATGGAAATTAACCTTGTGGTTATTCTAGCCGGAGTAATTGCGGCAATTTGTTGGAATTTATTGACTTGGTGGTTAGGAATTCCGTCAAGTTCTTCACATACATTAATTGGAGGTTTTGCTGGAGCGGCTGTGGCGCATGCTATTGCTGTGCATGGTTTCTCAGGCTATGTTGGAGAAGATGGAGCAACACATTATTGGTATCAAATTGTAAGCTGGTATAAAGCAGGAAAAGATGGTGGAATGCCTTCTGGAGTTATTATCATTATTGCTTTTATCGTTTTAGCGCCTTTATTAGGAGCTTTAGCCTCGTATTTAATATCTATTTGGTTGTTAAATGCATCTCGTAAAAGTATTGGTCCTAAGATTTTTACGATATCTTTAATGATTGCAACAGTTTGGTTTGTATACGTTCAAATGGTTCCATATTCTGAGATTGATAAACCACGATTTGATTCACATTTTTGGAGTGTAGCTTTTGATCCTCATAATATTAAATGGTTTTTAGTTGCCTTTATTATTTTAACGGTAAGTGCATTTTGTTTAATATTTAGCAGTTTAAATCTTCATCAGGCTGATGCAGCTTTGAAGAAAATGCAATTATTATCTTCTGCTGCTTTTAGTTTAGGTCACGGAGGAAATGATTCTCAAAAAGTAATGGGTATTATTGCTGCAGCTGTTGCGGTATATATCAATACAAATCCAGGTGTTCATATGGATGCGTGGTTAGATGTTGTTTTGCCAAACGATGATGCAGGTATTAAAGGTGTAATGCCAAGCTGGATTCCGTTAGCATGTTACTCTGCAATTGCAGCGGGAACTTTAAGCGGTGGATGGAAAATTGTAAAAACAATGGGTTCTAAAATCACAAAAGTAAGTTCATTTGAAGGTGTTGCTGCTGAAACGGCAGGAGCTTTGACACTTTACTTTACAGAACACTTGAAAATTCCAGTAAGTACAACACACACAATTACAGGTTCTATTATTGGTGTTGGATTAACAAAACGTGTTTCTGCAGTTCGCTGGGGAGTTACAGTAAGTTTAATTTGGGCATGGGTATTAACTATTCCTATTTCAGCAATTTTAGCAGGTATGGTTTATTTTGTACTGAGTGTATTTATTTCATAAAAACGATTATTGAGAGATGTAATACTAAAATTGCATTTTACTAAATATCTTAAAAGCCGATTTCAAATTTGAAATCGGCTTTTTTTTGTTTTAAATTACTGATAAATATGTCTTAAAATGGGGTTTTAAAAACTTTTAGAGGTTATTGTAAAAATTAAACAAAAAGATATTTGCAAAATTATTGATAAGTATTTATCATTCAATTAATTCTAAAATTTTAAAAAATGAAAACAATTTTTGAAAACCCATTAATTTTTGATGGAGATGACGAAAAGGTAGTATTGATTTATTCAGAATATATAATAAATAATATAACTAAAGAAGAAGCTAATTTAGGTATTGAAAAAATAAACAATCTTGAGTTTAGTTCTTCTCTTTTTGAATCAATAATTAAAATTGAAGATATTTTTGAATACGAATTTGAGCCTGAAAATGATACATGTATAATGTTTGGTGTAAAGAATAACGACGGGACAAGTTATAAAAATATAGAATTTAAAGATATTGAAACAGCAAAACAAGCTGAACAAATGATGAAAAATCAGTTTGAATTATTAGGATTTAAACGTACAGAAGAGTTTCTTACTCCTCTAAAAGCTTCATTTTTGCCATTATCAATTACTGGGATTGTTCTTCTGTTAGGAGGAGTTATTACTTGGTTAACTTATATTTATTCAGATTATCAACCTAATAGAACAATGGTTGTAAAATGGTATGTTTATATCTTCTTAAAACTATCGAAATTTGTTGGACACATTCCTTTCTTAGTCATTACAGCTGCTCTTGTTATATTATGCTTTTTTTGGGTAATTAAGAGAATGATTAATCCTCCTTTAAAAGTTAGTGCTGTGAAATAATTACAAAAGCCGATTTCAAATTTGAAATCGGCTTTTTTTATGTCTTAAAATGATGGTTTAAAAACTTTTAGAAGTTTCCTTAGAGAATGATTTTGCTCATTTTAGCAAGTTGCATTTTTATATTAGAAAGATGAGAAAGATAATATATATATTGGGTGTATTCATGGTTTTGGCTGTGATGATTTGTATAGAAGGGTGTTTTTGTAAAACAGAACCCACTTTTAATAAACAGAATATTGCTGAAATTACTAGAACAGTTTATTCTAGATATGGCGCAATTAATAAAGATGGAAAAGAAATAATTCCACCAATCTATGATGATATAACTGATTTCTATAAGGGATATGCATTAGTGTCAAAAAATAATAAGTATGGTATTATTGATTCTGTTGGTAAAATTATAGCTCCTATTAAATATGACAATGTTTGGAGGTTCAACGGAAATTTAGCACCTGTTCAGATTAATGGTAGATGGGCTTTTATTGATAAAACAGGCAAACAAATGACAGGATTTAAATACCATGGATTTCGTTATGCGGAACAAGGGTTTTATACTGTTTGGTTAGGCGATAAATGGGGAGTTATTAATTCTGAAGCAAAAGAAATTACACCAGTTAAATATGATAATTATGAAAGAGGTATAGATAATAACTTTAATGAGGGGGTTTTAAATGTTTTTTTAAATGGAAAATGGGGATATATTAATTCGGAAGGAAAAGAAATTACTAAAATAAAGTATGATTATGCTGATGAATTTAAAGATGGAAGAGCTAGAGTTGTATCTGTTTTTAAAGAAGGTTTAATTGATGAAAATGGAAAAGAAATAGTATCTCTAATATATGATGAATTACATAGGTTAGGTAATGGTCTTTCAGATGTTGGAGTATATGATGAACAAGGGGATTTATTAAAAATGGGAGTTGTTAATGAAAAAGATGGGAAATTAATAGCATCACTAAAATATGAAAATTTATATAATGTATTACATCCTGGGTTTCCTTTTCCCAGAAAATTAGCTAGAATTAAATTAAATGGTAAAGTTGGATTAATTGGTGAGAAAAAGAAAATTATCATTCCATTACGGTATGACTCCATTGATCCATTAGGTAATTTATATGTTATTGATGAAAATGGGAAATATGGTTACATGAATCAATATGCTAAAATTATTGTTCCTATGTTAAATGATTATATTGGTGATGAAGAATCTATTAGTGATATATGTGGTATGGAAGCAAAAGAGAGTTCATTACTGTTGTTATGTCGTAATAGTAAGTTCGGATTTGCAAATAAAAAGGGAAATGTTGTAACTCCAATAAAATATGATTCAATTAAACGTCGTTATTTAGGTGGGGCATTTGTATCTATTAACAACAAATCTGGTTATCTAAATGAAAAAGGTAAGGAAACCATTCCTGCAAAATTTGATATTCCAATTTCAAAAATGAGTAATTATTTTGAGGAAGGAATTTTTATTTACAAAGAAAATAATAAATGGGGTGCGATTGATAGTACAGGTATGAATTTGATTAATCCGAAATTTGACTGCCTGACAAATTTTGCGTGGGGATATTCTATTGGTAGTATTGGTGCTAACTTTTATATAGTCAATAAAACTGGGCAAGCTCAAAGAATCTTAAAATACGATAAAATTACAAAATGTACTTCAGGAATTGCTTTGGTATCAATTAATGAAAAATATGGTTTAATGGATCAAAATGGTAAACCTTTATCTCAAATAAAATATGATACTATCGGAGAATTTAATTATGGCTCTTCTGCTGTAGTAAAAATAGATTTTAATAAATATGGTTTTCCAGTTAGCAAGCCTTTACAAATTAAAGGACTTCCATAGATTATAAAAATAAAGCCAATGTAAATTGAGTTAAAAACATGAATTTTTAAGTAAGATATAAAAAATGAAAAAGATTATTTTATTAATTCTATTAATTAATAATTGCTTTTCTAAAATTCAATCACAATCTCCGGAACAAATGATTTTTGACGATGTTGTGAAGTTTAAAATTGGTAAGTATTATGGTTTATTCGATACTACAGCAGTAGAAGTTTTACCTCCAATATTTGATGAAATTTTAGTAGGTAAATCTGATGAAGTAAAGGTCAGATTGAATGCAAAGGAAGGTCTTTATAAAAAAAACGGGGAACAAATTATTCCTTTAGAATATGATGATATCATGTTTAGTTATGAAGACATGATTAGAGTACGCATTAATGAAAAATATGGTTTTATAAATAGGTTTAATAAGATGATTATTCCTGCAATCTACAAAAGTGCTGAAAGTTTTTCTGAAGGACTTGCAATGGTGAAGGCAGTTGATAAAAGTGGTTTTATTGATAAAAGCGGAAAAGTGGTTATTCCATTTCAATACGATAATGTACAGGAATCTTTTACACATGGAATTGTAAAAGTAAAAATAAAGGGCAAGGAGTTATTAATTGATCGTAATGGTAAAAAAATAACTGATTTGTATGATGAAATGAGAATTCTGGAAAACGGATTTATCACTATTAAGGATAATGATAAATATGGGCTTATTGATTATAATGGTAAATTGATAATACCATTTAAATATCAAGATTTTATTTTTTTTAATGAGGGATTGGCTAGCGTCAGTTTTAGAGGGAAATATGGTTATCTAGATACCAAAGGAGAAGAAATTATTCCGCTTCAATATGATAATACTTATTCTTTTTTTAATGGAATTGCTAAGGTGGAATTGAATCAAAAATATGGTTTGATTAATAAATCGGGAGAACATGTTTTAGAAAATAAATATGATCATATAAGTTATCCTTTTAAGGATAATAATCTAGCACTTGTTAAATTAGATGGCAAATGGTTTTTATTTGGTATAAATGAAAGACAGTTGGTTGATTTTAAAGACAATATAATTTTTCCTAGTTCTCAAAATCTTTTCTATTTTGGTATAGTTAATAATGAAGAAAGATTTATGAATCAAAAAGAAATAGTATGGGGAATTGCCAATATAGAAGGAAAAGTGGTTGTGCCTCCTCGTTATTTAAATATGGGTATTTTTTCAGATGATATGTTTAGGGTAGAATCTGGAGAAGGAGGATTTAAAGATTATGGTTCATATGATCTTAGTGTTATAAAACGAATACCAGGTAAATGGGGGTTTATGGACATACATGGAAATGAGATAATACCACCTCAATACAATTATGCAAAAGATTTTTCAGATGGTTATGCTGCTGTAGCAATAAAAAATGAAGAAAAATGGGAAGGAAAATGGGGTTTTATAGATAAACAAGGAAAAATAGTAATTCCAATTCAATATAATCAAGTTCGAAATTTTAAAAATGGAATGGCAAGAGTTCAAATTGGGAAAAAATGGGGAATAATAGATAAAACAGGCAAAGAAATTATCCCTGTAAAATACGATTGGATTGAAGGAATTTTAAACGATGACAGCGAAATGGAAATGTCATATGAGCAATATAATTATTTGTTTAAATGATTTTTCTATACAGAAAATTTGATTTGCTGAAGGTTTTGTTTTTTTAATAAAGACAATACATAATTTAAAACTTCTGCAAATTCCTATGATCATGCTTACGCTTATAATGCGTTTGCTTTAAGTTTTTCTGATCTTCAGAAATAATACTTATTGTTCCGTCGATTTCTAGCATGGCAAGTTTTACATTTTTGAAGAATTCTATTCCGTGTTCGCGCATGGCTTCTTTTAGTTCTTCATCGGAAATATCTAATTTGCTTAAAGCCTTAAAATCTAATTTTCCGTCATGAATTAAAATTTGAGGTTTGTCTAATAATAAATCGCCTAGAGTTTTATATCTGCGTGTAAGTTTTTTAATTGCAAAGTTGATTACAAATAATACTAACGCCGCAACCAAGCCGCCTAAAAGACTCGTATCTGGACCAACCATTGCGTTCTGAACAGAATTACTAATCAGTAAAATCAGGATTATATCTGCAGTGTTTAATTGTGAAAGTTCTTTTTTGCCAAAGATTCTTAAAGCAATTGTCATGAAAAAGTATACGGCAACGCTTCGTATGATAATATCTAAATAAGGAAAATGCATGTTTTTTATTTTAAAGTTAAATAAAAAAGCTTTGCCAAAGTTTGAAACTTTGACAAAGCAGCTAAATTATTTATCTCGAATTAAGTTTAAATGAACTTAATTATAATTTAAAATTCTTTTCAATTGCTTTAATCATTTCTCCAGCAACGTCTTTATTAGTGGCGCCTTCAATTCCTTCAAGTCCTGGAGAAGAGTTTACCTCAAGCAATAAAGGTCCTTTAGAAGAACGAATAATATCTACTCCAGCAACTTTCAAATCCATTGCTTTTGCGGCTTTAATGGCGATTTTTTTCTCTTCGGCAGTTACTTTGATTACTGATGCAGTTCCGCCTAAGTGGATATTAGCTCTAAATTCGCCCGGCATTGCTTCACGCTGAATGGCAGCCACTACTTTTCCATCAATAACAAAACAACGAATGTCTTTTCCGTTTGCTTCTTTGATAAACTCTTGAACTAAAATATTGGCATTTAAGCTTTTAAAAGCATTGATTACACTTTCTGCTGCTTTTTTGGTTTCGGCCAAGACAACCCCTTTTCCTTGTGTTCCTTCTAATAATTTCACAATTAAAGGAGAACCACCTACCATTTTGATTAAGTTGTCCGTATCAAGCGGAGAATTAGCAAATCCAGTTGTTGGGATATCAATTCCGCTGTTCAAAAGTAATTGCAATGAATATAATTTATCTCTCGATTGTGTAATAGCCGTAGCTGAATTTAAAACAAAAACCTTCAAAGCCTCAAACTGACGTGTTAAAGCGCATCCGTAAAAAGTAATACTAGGTCGAATTCTTGGAATAATCGCGTCAAACTGATTTAAGATTTTTCCGCCTCTATAATGAATTTCTGGAGTTTTAGCGTCCAGTTTCATGTAGCATTCTTTGATATTTAAGAAATGCATTTCATGCCCGCGCATTTCGCCGGCTTCCATAATTCTTTTATTACTGTATAATTCTGGATTGCTGGCTAAAACACCAATTCGTAAACCAGAACTTGCTTTTTCTGAATTTTGATATAATTCTTTTAAAGATTCGGCTGTTGGCTGTCCTAAAAGATATTTTTGTTCAGGATCAACCAAAACTCTTCCGCTCATTGCTTCGCGTCCCAAAAGCATTCTAAATCCCATAGAATCACGATTGGTCAAAGTCATTTCAATTGGCCATTTGGCATCACCAATTTTTAAACTGGTTTGAATTACATAACGGTGCTCTCTAAAACCGCTCGAACTTTTAACGATTCGTTTATCAACTAAAGGTGCTTCACAATGAATAATGGTTTTGATATTATTTTGAATAGGATTAATATCAAACTTTACCCAATTGGCATCATTTTTTATAAAAGGAGCAATGTTTAAAGCGTGCATTGCCGAAGTTTTGGCGCCAGAATCAACACGAGCCTTGATTGTCGGGATTCCAAGTTCTGGAAATGAGCACCATTCTTCGCTGCCTAAAATGACTTTGTTTTGAAGCATATTTTATTTTTATGTTATAGAATTTAAATTCAAAAATAGCTATTTGCTTTTACTAAAGATAGTAAATTATCCAAAAAAAATACCCGTTATGTTATGAAAACGTAACGGGTAAGTTATTTGTGTTATAAAATTTAACTAATTTATTGATTAGTCGGCTCTTCGGCTTTGTGAATTTCTACTGATAATTCTTGTGAATCATCTTTTAAATCCATTAAAATTTCGTCGCCTGAATGAATTTTCGAAGTAATGATTTCTTCAGCTAACAAATCTTCAACATATTTCTGAATTGCTCTTTTTAGAGGTCTTGCACCGAATTGTCTGTCAAAGCCTTTTTCTGCAATAAATGCTTTTGCTTTGTCTGTCAATGTTAGTTTGTAGCCTAATTCAGCAATACGAGAATATAGTTTTTTCAATTCGATGTCGATAATCAAATCGATATCACCTTTTTCTAATGCATTGAATACGATTACATCATCAATTCTGTTTAAGAATTCAGGGGCAAAAGTTTTCTTTAATGCATTTTCGATAATGCTTTTAGAGTTTTCATCGGCCTGAGCTACTTTCGCAGCAGTTCCGAATCCAACACCTTGTCCGAAGTCTTTCAACTGACGTGCACCAACGTTAGAAGTCATGATAATAATAGTGTTTTTAAAGTCAATTTTACGACCTAAACTATCCGTTAAATATCCGTCATCTAAAACCTGAAGCATCATATTAAATACATCTGGATGCGCTTTTTCGATTTCGTCTAAAAGAACAACACAATATGGTTTTCTACGAACTTTTTCAGTCAACTGACCACCTTCTTCGTATCCAACATATCCTGGAGGCGCTCCAACTAAACGAGATATCGCAAATTTCTCCATGTATTCACTCATGTCAATACGAACTAAAGCATCTTCAGAATCAAATAATTCTTTTGCTAATACTTTAGCCAATTGCGTTTTACCAACTCCAGTTTGACCTAAGAAAATGAAAGAACCAATTGGTTTATTCGGATCTTTAAGTCCAGCTCTGTTACGTTGGATAGAACGTGCAATTTTTAAAACTGCTTCGTTTTGACCGATTACTTTATTCTGAATTAATTCAGGTAATTGAGCCAATTTATTGCTTTCTGTTTGCGCAATTCTGTTTACAGGAATTCCAGTCATCATAGAAACAACATCGGCTACATTATCTTCTGTAACTAAAATTCTATTGTTTTTAGAATCTTCTTCCCATTGTTCTTGGGCAACAGCTAAGTCTTTTTCTATGCGTTTTTCGTCATCGCGAAGTTTAGCAGCTTCTTCATATTTCTGTTTTTTAACAACCATATTTTTAAGCTCGCGAACTTCTTCTAACTGGCGCTCTAAATCTAAAATTTGTTTAGGAACATCAATATTAGTAATGTGTACGCGTGATCCAGCTTCGTCAAGAGCATCAATAGCTTTGTCTGGTAAGAAACGCTCAGACATATAACGATCTGTAAGTTTAACACAAGCTTCAATTGCTTCTGGTGTATAAGTTACATTATGGTGATCTTCATATTTGTCTTTTACATTGTTCAAAATTGCAATTGTTTCTTCAACAGAAGTTGGTTCTACAATTACTTTTTGGAAACGTCTTTCAAGCGCGCCATCTTTTTCAATATATTGTCTGTACTCATCAAGAGTTGTAGCACCAATACATTGAATTTCGCCTCTTGCTAAAGCAGGTTTGAACATGTTTGAAGCATCAAGAGAACCAGTTGCTCCACCAGCACCTACAATAGTATGAATTTCATCAATAAAAAGAATAATATCGTCGTTTTTCTCAAGCTCGTTCATAACGGCTTTCATTCTTTCTTCAAATTGTCCTCTGTATTTTGTTCCAGCAACTAAACTTGCTAAATCTAGAGTTACAACACGTTTGTTGAAAAGAATACGAGAAACTTTCTTTTGAATAATACGTAAAGCAAGTCCTTCTGCAATAGCAGATTTACCAACTCCAGGTTCTCCAATAAGAAGTGGATTGTTCTTTTTTCTTCTACTTAAAATTTGAGAAACACGTTCAATTTCTTTTTCGCGTCCTACAACAGGGTCAAGTTTTCCCTCTTCCGCCATTTCTGTTAAATCTCTCCCAAAATTATCTAAAACTGGAGTTTTAGATTTTTTGTTTGACTTATTGGCGGGATTATTAAAACTGCTTTCTTTAAGACTGTCATCTTGTCCTGAATCGTCATTATATGATTCGTTTCTTGGCAAGTTTTCTAAGAATTCTTCTTCGTTTGGCGTCATATTTAAATACTGTTCTTTAGCTATGTCATAATCTATTTTCAGTTTATTCAATAGCTTGGTTGTTGGATCGTTTTCGTTTCGCAAGATGCATAACAGCAGGTGAGCGGTGCTAATCGATGAGCTTTGAAATACTTTAGCTTCTAGAAAAGTGGTCTTCAGGGCTCTTTCGGCCTGTCGGGTAAGGTGAAGGTTTTTCTTTTCTGCATTTACTTCAACGCTGTGATTGGCTGGACTCAGTATTTCTACTTTCCTGCGTAAATGATCTAAATCGACTGCTAGGTTATTAAGTATATGAATAGCTTTTCCGTTACCATCTCTTAAAATGCCCAGCATAAGATGTTCTGTGCCAATAAAGTCGTGACCCAAGCGAAGAGCCTCTTCTTTACTGTATGTAATAACATCTTTTACTCTTGGTGAAAAATTATCATCCATAATATATAATTGGTATTGTAAATTTAGTGAATTACTGATTTAAAAACAAAAACCATACCCTTCGAGAATGCTTGTCAGCTAATAGACGAAAAAAAAGGCAATTAAATAGTTAAAAAACGCTTAATTTATTAACTAAAAGCCAAAATAAAGTTGTTAATAAATCATTGAAATAAGTGTAAGTAAATAGCTGAAAAAATTTCAAAAAAACGTATCTTGGCACGCTTTGAAACTATTATAATTATTTAATATAACAACTTATGTCTGAAGGAGAAAAGTTAATTCCCATTAACATAGAAGATGAAATGAAATCAGCTTACATCGATTATTCGATGTCGGTAATCGTATCGAGAGCGCTTCCGGATGTTAGAGATGGCTTGAAACCAGTGCATCGAAGAGTTCTTTATGGAATGTATGATTTAGGTGTAACTTCTAGATCTGCCCACAAAAAATCTGCGAGAATTGTAGGGGAGGTTCTGGGTAAGTATCACCCGCACGGAGATACTTCTGTTTACGACGCGATGGTTCGTATGGCTCAGGAGTGGAGTATGCGATATTTATTAGTTGATGGTCAAGGTAACTTTGGTTCTGTCGATGGAGACAGTCCTGCAGCAATGCGTTATACTGAGGCTAGAATGCGTAAAATTTCTGAGGAAATTATGGCAGATATCGAAAAAGAAACGGTTGATTTTCAATTGAACTTTGACGATACTATATATGAACCAAAAGTAATGCCGACAAGAGTTCCTACTTTATTGGTAAATGGAGCAACTGGTATTGCGGTTGGTATGGCAACGAACATGCCGCCACACAATTTAACTGAGGTTATCAATGGTACTTTAGCTTATCTAGATAATAATGATATTGAGATAGATGAATTAATGTCTCATATTAAAGCTCCAGATTTTCCAACTGGAGGTATTATTTATGGATACGAAGGTGTTCGCGAAGCTTTTAAAACAGGTAGAGGACGTATTGTAATGCGTGCAAAAGTTGGTTTTGAAGAAGTAGACGGAAGAGAATGCATTATCGTTACTGAAATTCCATATCAAGTTAACAAAGCCGAAATGATCAAACGTACGGCTGATTTAGTTAATGATAAAAAAATTGAAGGTATTGCGAATATCCGTGACGAATCGGATAGAACGGGTATGCGTATCGTTTACATCTTAAAACGTGATGCTACTCCAAACGTAGTTTTAAATACCTTATATAAATACACTCAATTACAATCTTCTTTCAGTGTAAATAATATTGCACTTGTAAAAGGACGTCCTCAATTGTTGAATCTGAAAGATATGATTCACTACTTTATTGAGCACCGTCACGATGTTGTAGTAAGAAGAACGCAGTTTGAATTGCGTAAAGCTGAAGAAAGAGCACATATTTTAGAAGGATTAATTATTGCTTCTGATAATATTGACGAAGTAATTGCGTTGATTAGAGGTTCTAAGAACACAGATGAAGCAAGAGAGAAATTAATCGAAAGATTTAAATTATCAGATATCCAAGCTCGTGCTATTGTTGAGATGCGTTTGCGTCAGTTAACAGGTCTGGAACAAGATAAATTAAGAGCTGAGTTTGACGAATTAATGAAATTAATTGAGCATTTGAAAGCTTTATTAGCCGATGTTAATTTAAGGACAGATGTTATTAAGGAAGAACTTGCTGAAATTCGCGATAAATATGGTGACAACAGACGTTCTCAAATTGAATATTCTGGAGGAGATGTTAGTATTGAAGATTTAATTGCTGACGAAAATGTAGTAATTACAATTTCGCACGCAGGTTACATCAAACGTACAAACTTATCAGAATACAAAACACAAAATAGAGGTGGAGTTGGACAGAAAAGTGCTGGAACAAGAGATCAGGATTTCTTGGAACACATGTTCGTGGCGACAAATCATCAATATATGATGTTCTTTACGCAAAAAGGGAAATGTTTCTGGATGCGTGTTTACGAAATTCCAGAAGGAAGTAAAACAGCAAAAGGTAGAGCAATTCAGAATCTTGTGAATATTGAAAGCGATGATAAAGTAAAAGCTTTCATCTGTACGCAAGACTTAAAAGATAAAGATTATATCAATACACATAATCTTGTAATGGTAACAAAACAAGGCCAGGTTAAGAAAACTTCTCTAGAGAAATATTCTAAACCAAGGGTAAATGGAGTTGCTGCAATTACAATTAAAGAAGGTGATGAATTGATTGGTGCTCAGTTAACAAACGGTGAAAGCCAAATTATCTTAGCGGTTAAATCTGGAAAATTAGTTCGTTTTGAAGAAACTAAAACACGTCCGATGGGAAGAACAGCTTCTGGAGTTCGTGGTATTACTTTAAAAGACGAAACTGATGAAGTAATTGGAATGGTTACCGTTGATAAAAATGATATTACTGAATCTCAAATCTTAGTTGTAACTGAAAATGGATACGGAAAACGTACCAAATTGGTTGATGAAGACGGAGAAGATGTTTACAGAATTACAAACCGTGGAGGTAAAGGTGTTAAAACACTTAATATTACTGAAAAGACAGGTAAGTTAATTTCGATTAATGCGGTTACAGATGCAGATGATTTAATGATTATTAATAAATCTGGATTAACAATTCGTATGGCAATTGAAGATTTACGTGTTATGGGACGTGCTACACAAGGTGTTAGATTAATTAACCTAAAAGGGAAAGATTCTATTGCTGCTGTAACCAAAGTAATGAAAGATGATGTTGAAGAAGTTGTTGTTGATGAAGACGGTAACGTAATTGAATCTGGAATTGAAAGAGTTAAGCCTGACTTAGAAGTTTTAGAAGATGACGGACCAGTTGAAGATGATGACGATTCTGATGACGAAGTTGTTGAAGATGAAGAAGAAGGCGATGCAGAAGACGAAGAATCTGAAGAATAATTAAAATAGATTAAAAAGAAAATTAAATACAAACAATTATCATTATGAAAAGTAAATATGTAATACTTGCTTCAGCATTATTGATTTCTGTGGCTTCTTTTGCACAGAAAGATCAAATTAAAAGTGCTGAAAAAGCTTTAAAAAGTGGAGATGCTCAAGGAGCAATTTCAATCTTGGATGGCGCAGAAAGCGTTGTTGCGAATGCTAAAGATACAGAGCAAGCACAATTCTATTTTGTAAAAGGAAACGCTTATTTAGATCTTGCAAACAAAAAAGTTGAAGAAAGTAAAAACTTAACTTTAGCTGCTAACAGTTATAAAAAATTAATTGAGGTTGAAAAAGCATCAGGAAAACAAAAATATTCTACAGATGCAGCAACTTCTATGGCTAACATTAAAGGTCAGTTGATTAATTCTGCAATTGCAGACACACAAGCTAGCAAACATGCAGATGGTGCAAAAAAATTATATGCAGCTTATGAATTAGACAAAAAAGATACAATTAATCTTTATTATGCAGCTTCTACAGCGGTAAATTCACAAGATTTTGATCTTGCTTTGCCAATGTATGAAGAGTTGAAAAAATTAAACTATTCTGGAAAAGGAACTCAATATCTAGCTACTAATAAAGCAAGCGGAAATGAGGATAACTTTAATAACGCAAAAGATAGAGATTTAGCAATTAAATTAGGAACTCACGAAAAACCTAAAACAGAAGCTATTCCTTCTAAAAGAGGAGAAATCTACAAAAACTTAGCATTAATCTTAGTTCAAAAAGGACGTACAGAAGATGCTAAAAAAGCAATTGCAGATGCAAGAAAAGCAAATCCAGATGATACTTCATTAATTTTAACTGAAGCTAATTTATATCTAGAAAGCAAAGACTTTGAGATGTATAAAAAATTAGTTGGAGAAGCTTTGCAAAAAGATCCTAATAATGCTGATTTAGTGTTTAATTTAGGAGTAATTAGTTCAGGAGCAGGTAATGCAGCTGATGCTGAAAAATATTATTTAAGAGCAATTGAAATTAATCCTAATTACGCAAATGCTTATTTAAATCTTGCGGCTTTAAAATTAGAAGCAGAGAAACCAATTATTGATGAAATGAATAAATTGGGTACTTCTACTAAAGACATGAAACGTTACGATGTTTTAAAAGGGCAAAGAGAAAGTGTTTTCAAAGGTGTAATTCCTTACCTTAAAAAAGCAAACGAATTAGATCCTAAAAACGAAGATGTTGCTAAAACATTATTAGGAGTTTATAAAGCATTAGAAATGACTGCTGAAGCAAAAGCTCTAAAAGCTACAATGAACTAATAATTGTTTCTGAAATAAAAAAAAACCATTCGTTACAACGAATGGTTTTTTTTATGTTCAATCTGAAATTATAATAAAGTTGCAGATAAAGTAATTGTAGTATTTAAAAGTTTTGAAATCGGGCAGATTTCTTTTGCTTTAGCCGCAGTTTTTTCGAATTCTTCTGCAGAAATAGATGGTACTTTTCCTTTTAAATCTAAATGAATTAAAGTTATTGTCCCGTCTTCAAAAGTAACTGTAGCTTCTGTTGTTAAATCATCTGCTGTATATCCACCTTCGTTTAGTAAAAAACTCAATTGCATTGTAAAACAGCCAGAATGAGCCGCAGCAACCAATTCTTCTGGATTTGTTCCTACTCCGTCAGCAAATCTAGTTTTAAAAGATAGTTGTGCATTATCTAAAGTAGTACTTTGAGTACTTATAGTTCCAGTTCCTTCCATCCCGGTTCCTTTCCAGTTGGCGTGTGCTTTTCTTGTAAATTTCATATTCTTGTTATTTAAAGATTAGTATTAAATGTTATTTGTTTGATGTCTAATGTAGACGTAACTCAAATATAATCAATATTTTGCAGAATATTTTTATCAAATTTAATCAGAATGTTAAGTTTTAGGTTTTTTCTTGAAAGTTGGATTGGGTTTTCATCGTAAAGAGTACAAAGCAAAAAAAGCAAAGTTCGCAAAGCTTTTTTATGAACTTTGCGAACTTTGCGTAAATCTTGGCGCTCTTTGCGGTAAAATAGTAGCAGTTTATTCTTGCCCTAAGTTTCTAAGTTGTTTCAATTTATCTTTCCATACTTCAAGACTTTCTTTGTGAATGGCGATATTTTTACGAACCTCAGTTACAATAGAATTCTCTTTTTTTGCATTTTTAGTATTGGCAAAGAATTGAATGTTATTTTCTAATTGAAAAATTTCATTTTGAACTTCTTCGATTTTACGCATGATGAAGATTTTTTCATTATCTAATTTGCGTGTATCGTGACTTTCCGATAACGAATCGATTCGGTTTGCAAAACGCATCATTTCAGAGTCTTTTTTACTTAAACTTAGTTTTTCAAAAAGGGCATCTAAAATTTTATTGAATTTTCCTTCAATATGTCTTCTTGAGAACGGAACTTTTCCAAATCCTTTCCAGTTTTCGATATGCGCTTTTATAGCGTCTAAATCAGTTTTGTGATCTCCAGTTAACTGGAAAGCTCTCAAAGTATCTAAATAAGTTTTTTTGTTATCAAAAGCGGCTACTTCTTCACCATTTTCTTCTGATTTATGTTCTTTTAATTTATCGAAATAATGATTGCAAGCATCTTTAAATTCTTTCCAGATTTTATCTGAATATTTTTTAGGAACGTGTCCGATTTGCTTCCATTCTTCCTGAATTTGTTTCATTACAGGCGTTGTAGCATTAAAGTCGATGCTTTCTTGCAATTCTTTGGCTTTTGCAACAAGAGCCATTTTTTTATTTAAATTGTCGTTTTGATCCTTTTTAATGTCTTTATAGAAAGAATTTTTAAAAGCATTGAAGTTTCTAACGGCAGTTTTAAACGCAGCCCAAGTTTCTTCATTTACTTCTGAAGGTACTTTTCCTGCAGCAAAAAACTCATTTCGAAGCGCTTCTACTTTCTGAATCTGTACCAACCATTGAGAATGAGAGTTAACTTTTTCTGTTCCTAAAACCTCAATTTTAGCAATAATTTCTTTTTTTGCTTCAAGATTTTGTTGCTCGTTTGCTCTTTGGCTTTCGAATAAAACTTCTCTTTTATCGTGAATTTTCTTTGTTAATTCGCTGAATTTATTCCAAATAATATCACGGTGTTCCTTAGAAACAGGTCCGATGTCTTCTTTCCAGATTCTGTGTAAATCCTGCAATTCACGGAAAGATTTGTTTACATCTGCATCGTTGGCCAATTCTTCAACGCGCGCGATTATTTTTTGTTTTAATTCAAGATTGTGTTTAAAATCTAAATCTCTAGCTTCACGATCTAAGTGTAAATAATCGTAGAAGTTTTCAACGTGAAAATGATAATTATTCCAAACGTGATTGTATTTGTCTTTTGGAATTGAACCAGCATTTTTCCATCTTTCTCTTAATTCATTAAAATGTTTAAGAGTATCTTTTATATTTTCCTGCGGATTGATTAGTTCTTTTAATTCTTCAACAATCGCAAGACGTGTTTCTAAGTTTGTTTTTAGATTAGTTTGTAAATGTTTAAAATGAACATTTCTTTTATCTCTAAAAATATTATAGTATTCGTCGAATTTTAATTTTAATGGTAAATGATATTCAAATTCTTCACTAGGATCAGGATTAGAAGCTAAAAATTCTTCTTTTTTCTCCTCTATAAGATGGTGGTATTGTAATAAAAAAGCCTTTTTAATCTCTTCAATATGATCTTTTACAGACATTACTTTGTCTATATTAACCAATTTTTTAAGTTCATCTACAAGAGCGTCTAAAGTAAATGTGTTATAATCTTGCATAGGAATGTCATGACGCTCCTTTAAAGTTTCGTCTTCGCTTTCCGCTGCATTCGAATTTGTAATTACATCTAATGCTTCTTGATGAACATTTTCATTGTTATCTACTTCATTTTCAATTTCTGAAGTTGGATTCTCTGTTGGAGTTTCAGATTCAGATATTTCAATTGCATCATTTGTTGTAGAATCGTTTATCTCGATTCCATCTTTTCCGTCTGCTTCATGCAGGTTATCATTCTTTTCTTCTAACATCTTAAAATGTATAAGGTTTTTATTTTAAACAATAAATGTATAAGGTTTTTATTTTAAACAATGCGAAAGATAGTAAAGGTGTTTCTAACTACAAAATAAATCGCTTGTTTATGCGCTATTTTGCGGTGAAATTCCTATTCTTTGTACTAATTCGCTATTATGTTGAAACTGTTTTTGTGTAATTTTTAAAGTATCTATAAATTCACAATACTTATCTTTTTTTATGTTCTTCTTTGATAAATTCAATTTAGTAAGTAACTATTTATTTTTTTTTTAGAAAAGAATTAAGACTCCCATTTCAATTCCAAAATTATAGGTTTTATTTGTACCAAATCCTGCGCTTGGATGTATATAAACTAAATTTGTTGGCGTAATTTTTCGACCAAATTCAACAAATACATTGTTTTGAAATCCGTCTAAAATAGCATTATAACGAAAAGCTACGTCTCCAGCGACCCAATTTTTTCCAAAAAAATACAGCAGAACATTCTCAAAAAGTGCAACACTTATATCGTTACGGTCATTTTGTCCTGCAAAACTTCCTTGATATTCTAAAGTCGAAAGCCAGAGAAACTTTTTTTCGTACAAATATTTTCCGTAAATAATGGCTGGCATTACGACCCATTTTCCAGTCCCGAAATTAGGATCTGCCGCTGTGTTAGCATAAACCCTTGTTCGTAAAGCAATTCCATTATTGTTTTGCATATACGGAATATAGCTAATTCCCATACCAACATCTCCAATTGCAGTTTTATTAATCGAATTAGTATTTGCGGAAATTAAAGGAAGATCAAAACGTAAATTCCAAGTTTTGTTTCCTATTGGCAGTAAAACACGGACTTGAGTAGTGTTAAATGATCCGTTATCAGTGTCTAAATATTCATCAAAAAGAATAATTGTTTTGAGAAAATAGTGATAACGAGGCTCAGAAAATGGACTTCTTATACTGTCATTTTCTTGAGCCGAAAGTAAATTGTGAAATAAAAAAAATAAAATGCTAAGTAATTGTATTTTTCTTATAACCACTTGTTTATAAGTGATTTAAAAATACAAAAAATACATTAAGATTTTATTTTTTTAAATGTGTTTTATTTATTCCAGATTTTCCAGGCTTTTTCAGCTTGAAAAATCAACATGTCTAGACCATTTTTAATAACAGTTCCATTTTCTTTCGCTTTTTTCAAAAAAGTCGTTTCTGCCGGATTGTAAATTAAATCGTAGGCAATGTGTTTTTCTGTAAAAAATTCATATGGTAAATTTGGACAAGCCTCAACGTTTGGACTCGTTCCAACTGGTGTACAGTTTATTATAATTTGAAAATTATCAAAAGTTGTAGCATTGATTAAATCGTAATCAATGATATTTTCTTTTGCTTCTCGCGAAACAAATGTATACGGAATATTTAATTCATCTAAAGCAAAAGCAACACCTTTTGAAGCGCCGCCTGTTCCTAAAATAAGGGCTTTTTTATGATGTGGTTCCAACAATGGCTCTAATGATTTTTTGAAACCATAATAATCAGTATTGTAACCTTTTAATTTTCCGTTTTTAGTAAATTTTATAGTATTAACGGCACCAATTAAAGTGGCTTTTTTTGATAGTTTATCTAAGAATGGAATAACTTGTTCTTTGTACGGAATGGTAACATTTAACCCTTTTAAATCTGGATTGTTTTTAATCAATTCAGTGAAATAGTTAATTTCAGAAATGTCAAAATTTTCATAGCTGTTACCCTCAAAAACTTCATTATTAAATTTTTCTGTAAAATAACCTTTTGAAAATGAGTAACTAATGTTGCGTCCCAATAATCCAAAACGTCTTCTTAATAAAATATCAGCCATTATTGTTTGTTTATTGTATGTGTTAGTTTGAAAGTTGATCTTACTTTTTTACCATTCAATTCTGCAGGATACCAAGTTCCTAGTTTTGCAACTCTTTCAAGTTCTTTGTTTGTATTTTGACCTAAATCTTTAATGGTTTTAAAAGAGGTTAGAGTGCCATCTTTCTCAACTACAAACGAAATTATAATTTCTCCGTTTATCTTTTTCTCGATCGCTTTTTTAGATAAAACAAAATTCTCATTTACAAATTGATTCATTTTTTCTTCACCATCTTTAAATCGTGAAGGGACTTCAACTTCTTTGCGTTCGTATATTTTTAGATCTTCTTTTTCTGCATAGGCAGGTCCTGGGTCTATGGTCTGAATAGTTTCCTGACTAAAAGAGAGTGCAGTAATTGAAAGAAAAATAAATGTTATAATTGCTTTTTTCATTAATTATTTACGATGTTTTTCTATATAATTTTTTACTGTTTTCTTTGCCCAAACCACTGGAAATAAATCTTCGATTAAAATATAATTATCGAAGTTTAAGCGTAAGCCATTGCTTAAGTGGAATTTAGCTTTAGTGTTGTCTTGAATCATAAAGTATAATCCAGCCAAACGATATTCGATTTCGTTTTCTTCTGGAAAATATTCTGATGCTTGCAATAAAGTTTGAACGGCAGTTTCAAATTCTCCTAAAAATTGAAGAATATCAACCCAGAATAACCAAGTATCAAGTGCATAATCGCCAAATTCTACCGCTTTTCTATACCCAAATTCGGCTTCTTCAAAGAAGTTCATTTGTTTGTTGATCGTTGCGTAGCGCTTCCAGTACAAACGATTTTGATTGTCAATTGCTAAAGCTTTATTCACAAAAAATAATGCTTTTTGATAGTTTTTTTGACGCAAATGAAAATCGGTAATTGCAATCCAGCCTTTATCTAAAAGCGGATCTTCGTGAACTGTTTGGTTATAATATTGAATAGCTTTTGCTAAATTTCCAAGCTTTTCATAACATTTACCAATTCGAAGCAAAGCGTAAGACGTTGCATCGTCCAATTCGATAGTTCTGTTGTAGCTTTCAATTGCCTCATTGTATTTTTTCAGACGTTCGTAAGCTTTTGCTTTTTCCATAAAAGCGCCTAAAAACTCATCATCAATAAGTGTTGCATAATCAAACGCACGAATTGCATTTTCATACTCTTTTACACCGTAATGAAGGCGTCCAAGTTGATGCCAAGCAATTTCGCTGTAAGGATTTCTGTTAATGTAATCGTTCAGGTAAACGATAGCTTCTTGATTCTGATCTAAAAACTCAAAACAATATACCACGTTATAAAGCGCAGATTGATCTTCCAAGTCTTCTTCAAGACATTTAATGAAGTTCTCTTTTGCTAGTTCAAGATTATCCATAAAAAGATATTCCATTCCAATCAAGTTATACACATCAGCGTAATCATCAGTATATTGCAATGCAATTTTTAATAATTCAACTGCTTTTTCGTGTTGATCTCTTTTGGAACAAATATTGGCTTTTTGGATATAAATTTCCTCGTTGTTAGGTTCTATTGCGTACAACTCATTCAAAAGCTTTTCTGCTAGTTCGAGTTTGTCATCATAAACCAGCATTTCTACTTGTACTAATTTTAAGCCTGTAGATTTTGGGTGCTGATCTAACGCAAGTTTCAAGGCTTTTTTTGCTAAATTAGCCTTACCTATGTCTAAATAATGAAGAATGATTTCTTCGAATTCTTCAGAATCAAAAAAGAGTACTTTGTTAGTTTTTAACATCGACTCAAATTTGGATAGGGATAGGTTATAATCTTCTTCTTCGTTGCTTAATTGCATACTTCGTTATTTTGAAATTAGCCTACTATAAATTTAGGCAACCATATAATTGTTGTAAGGATAGGAAATTAATTGTTTTGAACAATTTAATTAACAATATATAGCGTTTTTTATCGTGTTTTAGGCAGAAAACTCTCTTATTCTTAAAGAGTTAACTCCGTATTTGTTGTTTTTTTGATGCGGCTGAAAAAATTACCTTTTAATTTTATTGGTTAATCTTTTTCAATACTTCATCCATAACTTCTAAAATTATGGCGCAACCTTCTCTAATTTCATCTTCTGAAATGGTCAAAGGAGGAGTAATTCTAATTGCGCATCCTTCAAATAAAAGCCAGAATAAAATCAATCCTTTATCTTGGCAATTTAGAATAACTTCGTTGGTAATTTCGGCCGATTTTGTCATAGCAGCCAGCATTAATCCTTTTCCTCTAACTTCTGTAATCAAAGGATGTACCAAAAGCGATCTGAAGAGTTTTTCCTTTTCCAAAGTTTCTGCCATCAAATTTGTTTCAGTTAATTCTTGCAAAGTAGCCAAACAAGCTGACGCAATGACAGGGTGTCCTCCAAAAGTGGTAATGTGTCCTAATTTTGGATTTTCCGTTAAAAGGTCCATTTTTTCTGCTGAAGCTGTAAAAGCACCAACAGGCATTCCGCCGCCCATTCCTTTTCCCATTACTACAATATCAGGAACGACGTCATAGTTTTGAAAACCAAATAGTTTACCCGTTCTTCCAAATCCTGGCTGAATTTCATCAACGATCATCAAAGCGCCAACTTCGTCACAACGCTTACGAACTTTTTCTAGGAAATTGTTTTCTGGCTGAATAAATCCTGCGCCGCCTTGAATAGTTTCTAACAAGATAGCGGCAGTTCGAGTGGTAATTTTTTGAAGATCTTCTTCGTTATTAAAAGTAATAAAATCAACATCTGGAAGTAAAGGTCTAAATGCTTGTTTTCTTTCTTCAAAACCCATAACGCTCATAGAACCCATTGTGTTTCCGTGATACGCATTATGACAAGAAATCAACTGACTACGACCTGTAGTTCTTTTGGCTAGTTTTAAAGCGCCTTCAATTGCTTCCGTACCCGAATTTACTAAATACGTTTTGTTTAAAGATTCAGGTAGGAGCGAAGCCATTAATTTACAATATTGAACAGCGGGACTTTGCGAATATTCACCATAAACCATTACGTGCGAATATTTATCTAACTGATCTTTTATCGCCTGATTTACTCTTGGGTGTTGATGCCCTAAAGTGCAAGCCGAAACTCCGGCAACAAAATCTAAATATTTTTTATCGTTTGTGTCGTATATGTAAGAACCAATGGCGTGCGAAACTTCCATTCCGAGTGGATAAGGAGAAGTTTGCGCTTGGTATTTTATAAAATCTGGATTCATTTTTTTTAAGGTGCTAAGGTTCTGAGGTACTTAGGTTGTAAGGTTTTTCAGTTTAGTAGTGGCTTTTATGTTGCGTTGAAACTGAAAACTGTGACTGAGACTGAAAACTATTTGGATTTAGCCTTCGGTTCAGTTTTCGCAGCTGGTTTCTTTTTGTCGTAATTCAAAGTTTCTTTCCTGACTTTCATCGGAACGTTTTTACCTTTTTCTTCTTCTTCCTTACCTTGTTTAATTAGCTGCTCATTCATTTCATTTTCTTCCGCAGTAAAAATATCATCTTTCGATTTTATTCTTTCATCTCCGCGCCAGACCATTCCTCGAAGTTTTCGAGCATTTTCAGGAAGTTCATCTTCTGGATAAATATCTCCGTCAACTTTATTGAAAAACGTAATCGTTTCGATTGCATTATTTTCTAATATCAGATTAATTTTACTGCTGACATTTTTGTTGATTCCGATCAATTCATTGGCATCATTCCGCATAAAATAAACAACTTCGGTATTTTTGATGACATCAACATCATGTAATTTTCCATCCCGGAATTTTCCAAATAAATTGAGACCTTTTACCTGATTATAACCGGTTCCGAGCGTGTCCTTGGATATGAGGAAAGTGTTATTTAAAACTTTTAAAGAGTCAATTTTTCTTGTTTGATTATCACCAATTAAATGCATTATGTCTCCAGTAATCTGACTTTCTCCGTTCCAAAGAATCGGTTTTCCGATCAATTTTGTCAAAGCAGTTTTAGAGTTAGAATGTATCGAATCGCATTTTCCGCTCATGTCGATTTTGTAGAAACGAACATTATTAAAAGCACGTAAAATTCGTTCGCCTTCTTTTCCAGTTACTAATAATTTTTTTCCGTGAATGTAAACCGAATCATTTTCAACCAAGTTAATTGCAACGGCTCTTTTGGTTACAAACATCGAATCTTTAAGTTTGTAAAGTTCTGCATAATGTCCTTTTACAATACCTTTATTAATCGAATCCGTGATTTTTACATTTCGAGTAGCCGATGCAAATTCGGTATTTCGATTATAAAACAAACTATCGCCTTCTATAAGTCGATCATCATATTTAATGTATGATTTTCTGAGAAAATGCGCCAGATTCTTTTTCGTATCGTAAAAGCCTTTTTCGGTATAAATATAATTTGCTTTACTTGTAATAGTCGAAGGGCCAAGTAAATAAGTATGTCCAGAATTACTGTAATAATCTAAATGATTGGATTTAATTACATATTTTGGATTTGTAATAGTAACTTCAGTCAAAAACTGAAACTTTTTTTCTTTCGCATAATATCTCCCAGATTTACTTACCAAAGTATTGTCTTTATTGACAATTGTACCTTTGGTGTTGTAAAAAGCTTCTTGAACATTTCTGTCAAAATTGATGGTGTCAGTTTGCAAAGTGGCATCTGGAGAAGTCATAACCGCATTTCCTGTTGCAAAAGCTTTCTTTAAATTTCCGTTATATTCGGCATATTTGCTATTTAAAAACAGCGTATCTCCTTGTACTAATTGTACATTTCCAAAAGCTTTTAAATAATTTTCTTTCTTAAAAAGATAAGCCTTATTACAAGTCATTACGATTCCGTCATGAATCAATTTTACATTCCCGCTTAACAATAAAGCTCCTGGAACCAAAACTTCATTAACTTGAACATCGTCAGAGTTATCTATAATAATTTCTTTTGTTTTTTGTGCTTTTGCTTGTGCAAATGTAAATTGAACGCCTAAAAAAAGCAGACAATAAAATATGTAAAAGAGTGATTTCTTCAACTGATTAAATTTTTGTCAAATTTATGAAAAAGGTTACAACCTTATCTTGTTATTAGGATTAATTTATGTGTTTATTTTTTAAGGTTCAAAGGTGCTGAGCAGTAAAGGTTCAAAGTTTGTTTGGTGTAAAATTCTTCGAATTTCGTAAGCTGTTTAAAGCCTTTGTTCCATTGAAACTTTATCACTTTAAACCTCAATCAATTTTATCAACAAATTAAAGAACTCTCACGTTGTAGTAGCACTTTTTACATTCTTTTAAAAAACAATTGGAAGTAAGTTTCTTTTAAGTTTTAAAAAATAAACTAAATTTAGAATTCGATTTCAGGATTTAATATGAGTTATGAAGCCTTGAAAAAGAAGTTTAGATTTAAAAATATGATAAAAAGTAAATTTATTGCTGTTGGAATTGCCACAACAATACTGTTTTCTAGTTGCAAAACTAAAGATTTAAAAATGAGTTCAGCTAAAGAAGAAACTGCGACACAAAATAAAGTCGTAGTCTACCAAGTTTTTACACGCCTATTCGGAAATAAAAATACAAACAACAAACCTTGGGGTACAATTGAGGAAAATGGAGTTGGAAAATTTAATGATTTTACAGATAAAGCGCTTCACGAAATAAAAGATTTAGGCGTAAATTATATTTGGTATACAGGCGTGCCGCATCATGCTTTGGTAAACGATTATACAAAATATGGAATTTCAAATGATGATCCAGAAGTGGTAAAAGGGCGCGCGGGTTCACCTTATGCTGTAAAAGATTATTATAATGTGAATCCAGATTTAGCTGTAGATCCTGCAAATCGTTTAGAAGAATTCGAATCTTTGATTAAACGTACACATATTGCTGGTTTAAAAGTGATTATTGATATCGTTCCGAATCATATTGCTCGAAAATATGAAGGGAAATCGAATCCTGCGGGTGTAAGAGATTTTGGTGCAGATGATGATGTAAGGGTTGAATACAAACGAGATAATAATTTCTACTATATTCCAAATGTACATTTTGAAATTCCAGATGGAGATAATCGTTTAAATGGAGAAAAAAATCCTTTAGTTGATGGAAAATTCGATGAAAATCCTGCAAAATGGACAGGAAATGGTTCCAGAAAATTCAAACCAGATCAAAATGATTGGTACGAAACAGTAAAAGTAAATTATGGTGTTCGTCCCGACGGAAGTAAAGATTTTCCGGAACTTCCTGCTGGATTTGATCAGAAATCATATCAAGAACATTTTGCTTTTTGGCAGGACAAAGATGTCCCAAATTCATGGAAAAAATTTAGAGATATTGCTTTGTATTGGATTTCAAAAGGAATAGACGGATTCCGTTATGATATGGCAGAAATGGTTCCGTACGAATTTTGGAGTTTTATGAATTCTTCAATCAAAATGAAAAATCCAAAAGCATTTTTATTGGCAGAAGTTTACAATCCGAATGAATATCGAAATTATATTCGTTTAGGAAAAATGGACTATTTGTATGATAAAGTAGAAACTTATGATAAACTAAAAGATATCATTCGCGGAAAATCTTCTCCAGATGAATTGACCAATATCCAGAAAGGAATGTCAGATATTGAGCATCATATGCTTCACTTTCTTGACAATCATGACGAACAGCGTTTGGCAAGTCCAGAATTTGCAGGAACTCCAGAAAGAGGAAAACCTTTAATGGTGGTTTCGGCAACAATAAGCACTTCGCCAACAATGATTTATTTCGGACAAGAAGTAGGAGAGGCGGGAAATGAAGATGCCGGTTTCGGAAAACGCTCCAGAACATCAATTTTTGATTATATCGGAGTTCCGAATCATCAGAGTTGGATGAATGATGGAAAATTTGACGGTGGAAAATTATCAGAATCAGAAAAACAACTTCGTGATTTTTACAAACGTTTGTTGAATTTTACCATAAAAAGTAATGCTTTGATGGGAAGTTTTGAAGAAATTCAATCGGTAAATCGTCAAAATTCAAATTATGATGCCTTATTGTATTCTTATGTTCGTTGGTCTGAAAAGCAAAAATTGGTTATAATTGCTAACTTTTCTTCGGAAAAAGAAAGTGAATTTGATTTAAAAATTCCTTCATCTCTTATTTTGAAATGGAATTTAAAAGATGGTTCTTACGTGCTTGTAGATAAATTATATTCGGAGATTAAAACGTATCTTACAGTCAAAAATGGAGAAGGTTCTGTACGAGTTAAAATAAAACCTTCTGAATCATTTATTTATGAAGTAAACTAAAGAGAAATAAAATACAGATTTTAAAATAAAACCAGCTTAGATCATATCAATTCCAAGCTGGTTTTATTGTTTTTTAGCTATTTTTTAAAAGCGAAAGTATTTCTTTTATTGAAAAAGTCGCACCGCATACAAATTCATCTGAAGCGCCATAATAAATCGTAAGCGTGTCGCCGTCTGGTTCAACAATATGACCGTTTGTAAAAACTACATTTCCGAAAAAACCGCTCAACTCATAATCTGTTTTTGGAAACATAATTGGTTCTTCAGTTCTTGAAATTATTTTTGAAGGATCTTCCAAATCCATTAAAAATGCACCTAAACAATATTGGTGAAGTTCATTCGCACCGTGATAAATTTCCAGCCAGCCAAGTTCTGTTTTTATGGGCGCTGCGCCCGCGCCAACTCTTTTGCTGTCCCAAAGATGTTTTCGAGTTTTAATAATACATTTATGATTTCCCCAATGAATGCCATCTGGAGAAGAAGCAATCCAAATATAATTTCCTCCAATATCAACACTGCTTGGGCGATGTAAAGCGTAGAATAATCCGTTTATTTTTTCTTCGAAAATTGCACAATCTTTATTGTGAGCAGGAAATATCATTCCATGTTTTTGGAAATTTTTCCAATCGGTTGTTGTTCTCAAACCAACGCCAACGCCATTGTCAGAAACAGAGGTAAAGGTCAGATAATATTTTCCTTCAATCAAAGAAACACGGCAATCTTCTATCCCGAAAGTTTCTAGAATTCCTTCGCCCACCAAAAGCGGATAATCTTCGGGTTCGTAAAATTGTTTTCCGTCTTCACTGCATAATAAACGAATATGAGATAAAGTAGTTAAATAGTCAATACCTTGGTAATTGATAACGCGTGCGTCTGTTGCTGTAAGTTCTGGATGATCTTTTGGAATTTCAATAATTTGAATAGTTCCTGATTCTGTCAAAATAGGAAAAGAAATAATGTTTTCAACCTGTTTTGGTCTTTCTGCAACACGCACAGCAAGCCATATTTTGTTTTGAAATTGAAATACACCAGGATTTAACAAGCAAGTAATTTCTAAGCCTTCTCTGCTCGGCGGTAAATCTGACGGTGATAATAATGGATTTTCTATAAAACGATTGGCAATATCTCTCATGTTCTATGTTTCTTATTACCATTAAGGTATAAAAAAAGCTGATACTTAATTGCATCAGCTTCTTTTCTATACTTTTTTAACCTTTTTTAGGGCTTCAACGTAATATTCGTTTACTTTTTCCCAATTTATATGTTGGTAGAAAGCATCAACGTAACTTCCTTTTCTATTTTGATAATCCAAGTAATAAGCATGTTCCCAAAGATCAATTCCCATAATTGGAGTTCCTGGAATCAGGGCGTTTTTCATTAGCGGGTTATCTTGATCTTGTGTTGTCGTAATTTGCAATTTACCATATCGATCCACAATTAGCCAAACCCATCCTGAACCAAATTGTTTTTCAGACTGCGCTTTAAATTGATTGGTTAAGTTGTTGAACGAACCAAATTCTTTATTGATTGAACCAGAAAGAGTGTCTTTTGGCGTCTGTTCTTTTGGTGTCAAAATGTTGAAATAAAGCGTATGATTGTAATATCCGCCAGCATTCTGACGCAGTTTCGCATTATTTAAATCCATCTTTTTCAAAATATCCTCAATTGGCATATTTTCAAATTCAGTAGAAACAATTTCTTTATTAAAATTGTTTGTATAAGATAAATAATGTTTAGAATAATGCGTTTCTAAAGTCAAAGTTCGAATGTCAGGAGCAAGACCGTCATAATTAAAGGACAGTTTTGTCATTTCAAAAGAACCCGGATCAGCTTTTACATCATTTGGAGAACCAATGGTTATTTTTTCTTCTTTAGTTGGAAGCGGAACTTCTACAACCTCAACAAGCTTATCGTCTTTACAGGAAAATAATAGTAAAAATGAAGCGAAAGTGCTAAAAAGAACAACGTTTTTCTTCATAATATTTTTTTATTTTGATGTTAATGAATGGATAATCTCAATATAATTTTCTTTGGCTTCATCAATAGAAATATGACTAATCTGCATCCAAGCATTAGTTTTGAAAGCATCTCTTAAATCAAAATTCTCAGATTGATTGTAAACTGCTGTTCCAAAAGTTGCTTGTTTGTAATAAGCATATAATCTTAACTGCACATCTTGCGGCAGCGAAGCCTGTGTCATTGTCATTGCTATTTCTACGGCTTCAGCAAAACGAATATCTAAATCTTTTTCGGCCATTTACGCTTTTGTAGCAATAATTGTTTTTCCTCCAATTGCTTTTTGATTTAACTCAACGTTGATTGGTGTACCTAAAGGTAAAAATAAATCTACTCTCGAACCAAATTTAATAAAACCAGCATCTGTTCCTTGAACAACTTGCATTCCTTCTTTAGCGTAGTTTACAATTCTACGAGCCAATGCACCAGCAATTTGTCTGTATAAAATAGCTCCGAAAGTTTCATTTTCGATAACTACGGTAGTTCTTTCGTTTTCTTCACTCGCTTTTGGATGCCAAGCAACTAAAAATTTACCTGGGTGATATTTGCTAAATTTAATGATACCGTCCATTGCATAACGCGTAACGTGTACGTTGATTGGCGACATAAAGATAGAAACCTGTAAACGTTTATCTTTAAAATATTCTCCTTCATAAACTTCTTCAATAACAACAACTTTTCCGTCAACAGGAGCAAGGATGTGACCGATGTTTCTAACCGCAATTCTTTTTGGATTTCTAAAGAATTGTAAAATAATAATCAAAATTACTACAGCTGCAAATTGAACAAGCATTCTCAGCCAGGCAATATCAATGAATTTATCAGCAATTAAAAGTACTGCTACTGTAAAAACAGTACCTAATAAAATAGACGGGCCACCTTCTTTATGAAACATAATATAAAATTTGATAAAATAAAAATATAATTGGTGCTACAAATATAACACTATCTAATCGATCTAGAATACCGCCGTGTCCAGGCATAATGGAACCGCTGTCTTTTATACCAGCAATTCTTTTGAATTTAGATTCAATCAAATCTCCAATAGTTCCAAAAATGCTTACAATTAAAGCGATTATCGTCCATATTAAGATTGAGGTATTGCTAAACTCAGGATTTGGCTGAATGTATAATTTAGAAATTAAAAAACCTGCAAAAGCCGCAAAAATAACGCCGCCAAGAAAACCTTCTATTGTTTTTTTAGGAGAAACACGCTCAAATAATTTATGTTTTCCCATTGATTTTCCAACCAAATAAGCAAAAGTATCGTTTGTCCAAATCAAGACAAATAATCCAATGATAATTTTCGGATTGTAGTTATTTGTTCCAAAAGAGATTTTAACGATAAAAATAAATGGAAGTGTAATATATCCAAGTAGATATAAATATTTTGAAGAAGTACTTATTTTTTGAACAGAATCATAAAACAAGAATATGATACATTTTATTGAAACCACAATTGTAATGGCAAGAAGCACCAAGTCCAATTGTTTAATATTCGTTTCTAAACTGATATTAGAATTGAATGTTTCGTTTATAAACTTACTGGTTTGTTTGTTGTAATGGCTTATAAGAATTGTAGCCGAATAAATTAAAGTCCCAAAAAGAATAGAGAAGACCTTGTTTAAGTTTACAATGTTTGAAAATTCGTATATCGTGATAATTAAGAAAATACCAAAAAGGGTAATGAAGCTTTCGGTAGAAAACAATATTGAAGCTAATAATAAAGCGATATAAACAGCACCAGAAATGGTTCTCTTCAGTGTTTCGTTCATCTTAAAGGTTTTCTAGAAGCAATAAATAAAGGTTTTTAGCAACACTTCCGTATTGTGTAAAGTCCTCTTCTTTCGCTTTTTCGAAATATTTTATTGTAGTAATGTTAGTAGGATAGTCCCTTTCATATTTACGTTTTATAGCACTCAGTCCGTCACTTTTCATCGGAAGGATCTGACTTGTTGTTGCTATAATAACAATGCTTGATGGTAATTCGTTTGGTTTATTCTGTCTAATTTGTTTTGATGAAAATAAGATTGAACCTTCATCAGCAATAAGGTTTTCGCAGCTTGCTAATAAAAATTTTGGTTTTGTCGGAGCATTAAAAAATAATTTATTTTCTTCTAATAAAGTAAAAAGTCCAGGTTCATAACACAAAACTTCACTTTCAAACCAATCATTTTCTTCTAATATGTTTTCAAATTGTTCTGCCACTTCTTCTGCGTTTTCACAATACAAAAACTTACCTCCATTTTTCTTAAAATTAAAAATAAATTGCTCGTCTAAAGATAAATGACTGTTCTGCGCAGATATACCTGCATATTCGCTTTCGTTCTCTTCGTCTGAAGCGGCTTCACTAGAGCCAAATATTTTTTTGAAAAAATTCATTCTTTTATATGAAATGCTTTACATGTTAGTTGAAAACGTTCAAAGATAAAAAAATCTTAATTCAAAAGGGTGTTTTGAATTAAGATTTTAAAAATTTATTACGTTTTTCGTAATTATTTATGAAACTACTTCTTCTAAATTTTTGTCAAAAGTTCGTTTTCCAAAAATGTTTTCTAAATCATCTTTAAAGATAACTTCTTTTTCAATCAGAATATCAGCAAGTTGGTTTAATTTGTCTTTGTTTTCTTCTAAAATTTGAATCGCTCTTTGGTATTGACCTTCGATTAATTCTGAAATTTCAGCATCAATTATTTTTGCTGTTTCATCAGAATATGGTTTAGAGAAATTGTATTCGCTTTGTCCAGTTGAATCGTAATACGTAACGTTTCCTATTTTATCGTTCAAACCGTAAATTGTTACCATTGCACGAGCCTGACGTGTTACTTTTTCTAAATCACTCAAAGCACCAGTCGAAATTCTGTCAAAAGTTACTTTTTCAGCAGCTCTTCCGCCCATAGTAGCACACATTTCGTCTAACATTTGATCTGTTCTTACGATTTGTCTTTCTTCTGGTAAATACCATGCAGCTCCTAAACTTTGCCCACGAGGAACAATTGTTACTTTTATAAGTGGTGCAGCGTGCTCTAACATCCAGCTTACCGTTGCGTGACCTGCTTCGTGTATTGCAATTGCTCTTTTCTCTTCTGGAGTAATGATTTTGTTTTTCTTTTCTAAACCACCGATAATTCTGTCAACAGCATCAAGGAAATCTTGTTTGTCTACAGCAGCTTTGTTGTTACGAGCTGCAATTAATGCCGCTTCGTTACAAACGTTAGCAATATCGGCACCAGAGAAACCTGGAGTTTGTTTTGCTAAGAAATCTAAATCAAGACCTTCTACTTTTTTAATTGGCTTTAAGTGTACTTGGAAGATTTCTGCTCTTTCGCGAATGTCTGGTAAATCAACAAAAATTTGTCTGTCAAAACGTCCAGCACGCATTAATGCTTTATCAAGAACGTCAGCTCTGTTTGTTGCGGCCAAAACGATTACATTAGAATTCGTACCAAAACCGTCCATTTCTGTTAGTAATTGATTCAAAGTATTCTCTCTTTCGTCGTTTCCGCCAGACATATTGCTTTTTCCTCTCGCTCTACCAACAGCATCGATCTCGTCGATGAAGATAATTGCAGGAGATTTTTCTTTTGCTTGTTTGAATAAATCACGTACACGTGATGCACCAACTCCAACGAACATTTCTACGAAATCAGAACCTGATAAAGAGAAGAAAGGTACTTGAGCTTCACCAGCAACAGCTTTTGCTAATAAAGTTTTACCCGTTCCCGGAGGTCCTACAAGTAAAGCTCCTTTTGGAATTTTACCTCCAAGATTCGTGTATTTTTCTGGGTTTTTAAGGAATTCAACAATTTCTTGAATTTCTTCTTTTGCACCTTCTAAACCTGCAACATCTTTAAATGTAGTTTTGATATCTGTTTTTTCATCAAACAATTTAGCTTTAGATTTTCCGATATTGAAAATCTGTCCGCCACCTCCAGCGCCTCCGCCAGACATTTTACGCATAATGAAAATCCATACACCTACAATAATGATGATAGGAAGTAAGCTGATTAAAATATCGCTCCAGTTGTTTTTTTCTTCAAACTTGTAATTTTGTAGTTTTTTACTAGCTACAGCAGATTGCAGACTTTTTTCAAAATTTTGAATATCTCCAATTTTTACAGTATAATGAGGGCCTTTATTTGGTTGTTTGAAAATATCTTCAGCTACTTTTTTATTTGCCGGATCTTTAAGTGCGGCTTTAGTCAAATAAACTTCAGTTTCAGATTTGTTGAAAATAACAACTCTGTCAACCTGTCCTTTTTGTAAAAGATTATTAAAATCAGGAGGTGATAATTGAATAGGTTCGCTAATGCTTGATCCTCCTGTGGCAAAACTTATGAATAAAAAAACTAAAAGTATTGCGGTATAGATTAACCAAGGACTTATTTTAAATTTATTCGGATTTGGATTATTATCTTTAGCCATTTAGTGAAAATTTCTTTAGTATTTGTTCTCGATTGTAGTTATTTTGGCATCGCCCCAAAGGCTTTCGATGTTGTAATATTCGCGAATATGTTTTTGGAAAACGTGTACTACAATGTGTACATAATCCATTAAAACCCATTCTGCATTATCGGTTCCTTCTACGTGCCAAGGCTTATCTTTTAAGTCTTTTGATACAGTTTTTTGAATTGAGTTTACGATGGCGTTAACTTGGGTATTTGAGCTACCGTTGCAAATTACAAAATAATCGCACACAGCTGTATCTATTTCTCTTAAGTCAAGAATATCGATATCATTTCCTTTTACTTCCTCAATCCCTTTGATTATGTTCGCCAGTAGAACATCATTATTAATCGTCTTTTTCGCCATGAATTATTTTATATGTGAATTTGTAAAGTTACCAAATTTTGTGATTATTTTTGAACCTTAACAAAATATTAAATTAAGTTATTTAAATTATTTAATGAAACTAATCAAACTCGATGCCATAGATTCGACAAATGATTTCTTAAAATCATTGTCAAGCCAAGATGAACTGGAGAATTTTACTGTTGTAACGGCTGAAAATCAGACAAAAGGCAAGGGGCAAGTAGGCGGTGTGTGGAAGTCTGAAGCTGGTAAAAACCTAACTATGAGTGTTTTGGTAAAGAATTTTCTGTTTTCTAATGAAGAAGTTTTCAATTTGAGCGTTCTGGTTTCATTAGCAGTTGCAGAGGTTTTAAAATCGTTAAATATTCCTGATATATGTGTAAAATGGCCAAACGACATTCTGTCATACAATAAGAAACTTGTTGGCATATTAATCGAAAACACCATAAAAAGCGATGGCAGAATCGTGTCAGTTGTCGGAATCGGAATTAATGTAAATCAAACAGATTTTAGCGAATTGCCCACAGCTTCTTCACTTTCTGTAATTTCCGGAAGAATTTTTAACAAAGAAGAATTAGCTATTTTGATAGTTGAAAAAATGAAAGAAAAAATTCAGTTATGGAAAACCTCATCTGTGACTTTTTTGGGTGATTATTTTAATTTTTTATTTAAAAAAGGAATTCCAACAGCATTTAGAGATAACAAAAACCAAGATTTCATGGGAATCATTCAAGGCGTTTCTCCAATTGGAAAACTACAGGTTTTATTAGAAGATGATTCTGTAGCAGAATATGAAATTAAAGAGGTTAAAATGCTTTATTGAGAGGTGTAAAGGGACAGAGGTTCAAAGTGACAAAGGTTTTCTGTAGAGTCTAACGCAAAGTTACCACACAGTAAGTCATTTCTCATTAGCCTAAAAAAATAACTGCGCATAAAAAAGTCCAATCGTGAGATTGGACTTTTCATTTATAATTTACAATTAATAATCAACCATTATTAAAGTTTGTTCATATTGTTTGCTAAAGTTTCAATAAACTTACTAATCGGACCTTTAACCATCATCGCCATCATAGCGTTGAATTCTCCTTCAAAAAACAATTGAACAGCACTTTCTGAATCAGAAACAGTATCAATGTTTGAAGTCAAAGTAAACGGAAGTTTATCACTTGCAGCACCCAAAACAATTTTGTTTGGAGCCGTTTTTTCTTTCATTTTCAATTTGATTTCAGGCATTCCTTTCAATCCAAAAATAAAAGCGTCTTCACCAGTCACTTCAAATTTAGCGATATTATCTGGCATTAATTTTTCAAAATTCTTAACATCAGTCAATTGATCAAATAAATCTTGAGCTGATTTCTGAACAGTAACTTTTGGACTTTCTAAGTTCATATTTGTTTGTGTTTGTTTATTTTTTTTAACGCAAATGTTTTTTTAACGCAAAGAACGCAAGTTTTTTTTCTATACTATGATTTTATAAAACGCTAAGTTCGCAAAGCTAAATTAATAAAAGAGCAAAGCGATTTTTTAGAAAATCTAAAATCTAAAATCTAAAATCTAAAATCTAAAATCTAAAATCTTACTCTTGTCCCCAAGTAGATGGACTTTCGTTCCATTCTAACAATGTAGACTGTTGATCTTCGGTAATATATTGTTTTTGAACAGCTAAATCTAATAAATTTTCATAGTTACTCAAAGTAAACAAATCAAGATTAGCTTCTTTAAAGTTTTCTTCAGCAACACCAAAACCGTAAGTAAAAATTGCAGTCATTCCTTTAATATTCGCACCTTCGCTTCTTAAAGCTTCCACAGCCATCAAACTGCTTTTTCCAGTACTAATCAAATCTTCGACTACAACAACATTTTGTCCTTTTTGTAAAAAACCTTCCACTTGGTTTTGTCTCCCGTGTTTTTTAGGTTCTGGACGCACATATACGAACGGAAGACCTAAACTTTCGGCAACCAAAATTCCAACTCCAATGGCTCCAGTAGCAACACCAGCAATCACATCAGGTTTTCCAAATTGTTTTTCGATATTTTTAGCAAATTCATCACGAACATAGTTTCTGATGCTCGGAAATGAAAGAATTAACCTATTATCACAATAAATAGGCGATTTCCAACCAGAAGCCCATGTAAAAGGATTTTCGGGATTCAATTTAATTGCATTTATTTGCAAAAGCAATTCGGCTGTTTTTTCGGCAGTATCTTTATTAAAAATCATAGTACAAATGTATAAAGTTTTTGTAAACGACAAACCACTTTTTTTGACAAATGAAATCTCAAAGGAAACAGATTTCCAATTGTTCTTGTTGGAGAGTATTGATATAGAACAGCTTATCATAAAAATTTTTCAAAATAAAATTCAAAAAGCAATTCTTTATCATCCTGATGAAACGGAAATGATGAAAACCCTAAAAGCTAAAATTCCCGTAAATAAAGCGGGCGGGGGCTTTGTGTACAATAAAAAAGGCGAGGTTTTATTCATCTTTAGAAACGGAAAATGGGATTTGCCAAAAGGCGGAATCGAGAAAGGCGAGGACATTGAAGCCACCGCAATGCGCGAAGTTGAAGAAGAAACAGGCGTAAATCAGCTTCGTATTATCAATAAATTGCAGAAAACCTATCATATCTTCAAACGTAACGGAAAATACAAACTTAAAATCACGCATTGGTTCGAAATGCAATCAGATTTTGAAGGAACACCACACGGACAAATCGAAGAAGGAATTGAAAAAGTAGCTTGGTTAAATCCAGAACAAATCAAAGAAGCGCTTAAAAACTCTTACGAAAACATCAAATTGTTGTTTGAAGAAGAAGAAATTCAAGAAATTCCAACAGAAAAAATTGAGCCGCCTGTCGCTTATCGATCAGGTCCAAGTTTTAATAATTAAAATTTGGGCGTGCCACCAATACAAAAAAGACCCAATGAACTTTGCGTTCATTGGGTCTTTTTTGTATTGCTGTCGGGCTTTCGCTGCTACTTCGGTAGCTTGGCTCTATCCCTCACGCGAAGTCGCACTTTGAGGTTAAACTTGTTTTTAGCTTTAAAGTTTGAATACAGAAATTAAGAATTAGCTTTTAAATTTGTCAAAAGATTATTTTCATTAAAAACTGCAGTAATTACATTTCCATTCTTATCTGCTTTGACCTCGTTCCCATTTATATTTAATTCATACCCTTTTTGAGAAAGATAATTAGTAAAAGCATTTTTGTGGTTTTGGATTTCAAAAGTCGAAATCAGTTCAGGAAAAATAGTTGTAATTCTAGATATTTCTTCGCTTTCAACTTTATCTATTACATCAGATTTAATGGTAACAACCATAGTTCCCTGACCATAATTTCCAAGATAATAACCGCTTGCATTAAACATTTCAGTAGCAATCATTCCTATTAAATGTAAATCATTTTGTACAGCATCAAATTTTCCAACGTTCAATAAATCAATATTATTTTCTTCTCCATATTGTTTCAATAAAAGTGCCTGTTTCATCACAGATTCCGCATATCCATCTGCTTTATTTTCCCAGATCCAAAGCCATGTTTCTGAAGAATGCGAAAATGAACCCAAAACCTGCATTGGAAATGTAAGATGTTCTCCAAATGTTATTTCTTCTCTATTCATATCAACATTCCAAGAAAGACCACCAGTTATCTCATAAAGATTTCGTTGTTTTTCTAAAGCCAAAGCTCCAAATTTTTCTAAAAAATCATTTTCAGTTGTAAAATGTTTAGCATGATTTTGCTGATTAGTAGTTGATTCTGTTTGTTCTTCTTTCTTTTTAAAAAGATTATTAAATAGTCCCATTTTCTTTAAGGCTTTAGAATTAAAAAATTGATATTTTCAAATATATAACTTTTAAAATAAGTCAGAAAAACATTAATTAAATTAAATCTGATATGATTTAAAAATAAATAACGTCCAGCTTTATCTGAATGATAAAAAAAATATTCCGTAGGAATATCTCATCGGTAGAAAAAAAAATGAATCGAGTTTATACGTTCCTTAGGAACGTTTGATTCAAGCTGAAAAAGACAAAGTGGAGTATTAAGAAAAAATATTGAAGGATAAATAAGTTTTTTGTTTTTTCTGGAATTTAAAAAAGCCTAATAAATTTTAATTTTTATTAGGCTTTTATGTTGCTTTTGAATTTATGTCTTTCGCTAGCGCGAGCGAGCTTAACCTTTTTTGTTGTTTTGATTTAAATTGCGTTCACAAGCGGTTTACCAAGATATTCATCGTTGATAAAATGATTTTATTTTTTTAAAGATAATCGATTTGATATAAAGCCATTCCTAAAGAAATTCCCCGAATTTCGCCTAAAAAATTTTGACACCCTTTTTTATAAGTTTCAAATAATTCATTCCCTTTTTCTTGTATTATATCATCTAGCTCTTTAATTGTGTTTATGTTTTTGCTTTTCAATCTCTTTAAAAGTTTATTTACAGATTCATCTATGTTTTTTTCTATGATACTGGTTTTTGTAAATTCTGCACACTTACGATCAAATTCTATCATCTTCGGATTGCTTTCCATGTAAGACAAAAGGGATGCCTTATCAAGCAAAACTGACTCTGGATTTGTGGCAATTTCTTTGCCAATATTTAATTCGTATTCTTTCAGAACTTTTTTAAGCTGAACAAACTCGATATCAGCTGTTTCTAATAATGCAGCTACCCTGTAAAATGATCTTTTTGCAAATTCAGGTATTGCAATCTCTGATTTATATCCAATATCATGTTCAATTTCTGCCCATGAATGTTGAAGAATTGTTCTAATTTGTATTTCAACTTTTAAATTTTTTATATTCAGGTAGTTTTAGTCTTTCATTTTTGAATGATGCGACATAATGTAATGAACGATATCCAAATCTATCTGATTCAAGTTGTCGTTTGTCAATTGAATTTACAGGATCTATATCAAAAGTATTTTTAATTACTTTAGCAATTTTATCAACTTCATCTTCGAAAAATGAAATAATTCTAATACCACAAATATCTGTTATTTCTTGAATGTCTGTATATTTATAATCTTTTCTTGAAATTTTTTCTTCAAGTTTGTTTTTTTCCTTTATTCGTTCAGCTATTTGATGATAATTTATATTTTCATCTATGAGTAAATCAATAATCAAATTTTTACATTTATTTGTAAAGCGATTATATAATTCTTTATTATTTTCAAATTCTTGAAGGATTTTTTTTGAATCTTCTTTCATGTTTTTGTTATAATCGTTTGTGAATTTATTAAGAAAGTTTTTAAATTTAATTGTTTTATTCTGTATATGGATATTTTTTTTAAATCTACAAAACACGATAAACAGGATACTGCATATGCGCTTTTTCATAATAAACAGAATGCTTATAAATCCAATCCAATTGCGCTTCAGAACTTTTAGCAAATTCGCGATCGTTTTGTTTTTTGGTTTCTAATTCCGCTTTTAGAGATGGGTTTTCTTTTAAAAGATTTGCCGCAGTATCTTCAAAAATATATTCAGAATAATGTTCTTTTTGCTGTAAAATTGGATCGAAGAAATTCCAGTTAAAAAACGAATCAACGCCTTCTGGCTCAAAAGCTTCTACAAGATATTTTACGCCTTTTTGGTTCGTCGGGACGATGTAATCTCCTTTAGCGAAAGCCATTTTAACGATTTTAGAAGTTATGGTTGTATTTCTATGCAAATAATGCCCTTCGTAAGCAGACGAAACGGTTTTGAAATCGGTAATTCTATAACTTTCAACTTCGATAATCGTGTCATTTTTAATTTGTTTAAACGAAATATTATTGTTTTTTAAGAGATCGATAATATTCCAATATCCTCTCGGAACAATATAAGCCGTAGGAATCACGACTTCTTTAACCGATTTAAATTCTTTGATGTACGGAACGTCTTTTTTATAAGGTTTGCTTCGATCGTAATACAAACGATTTCCGGTTGTGGCGTCGCTTTTTTTGTAACCTGCTTCATAACCTAAAAACGAAAAAGTAGTGGCTTTTGTACTGTCCAATTCCCATTTTAAAGTATAGGATTTCTTTGGCTGATATTGCTCTAAATTCTTTACTCTAAGTTCTTTTATTTTCTGATAATTTGCATCGGTAAAATCTAAAGTCGATTTCATGTATTCGTACGTCATTTTTACACGTTCGGCATATTTTTTCAGCATGTGCGTTTCGACCACAAAACCAATTGTATTAAATAGGGAAGTGTAACCCGTTGTATATCGCGGACTATCAACAAACTGCCCGAAACCTTTGTCTGGCGTATCTTTAAAAGAATCGACATAAGGCGTAGTTTCTATTTTCTTTTTCTGAAGATCTTTTACCAAAGCCGGCATCATTTCATTATTCATAAAATCACCCAAAACCGTTCCGAGTTTATTATGCTGTGTCATAATATAAGTCAGTTTGTATTGATAATCGGAACCGTTACTTACGTGATTATCAATAAAAACATCGGCATTTATTTTTTGGAAAATCTCGACAAAACTTTTTGTATTTCTCGTATCAGATTTCATTAAATCACGATTCAAATCGTAGTTTCTGGCATTTCCTCTAAAACCATAAATTTCTGGTCCGTCTTGATTGGCGCGTGTAGTAGAATTTCGGTTTAAAGAGCCACCAATATTATAAACAGGAATTGTAACTAAAACAGTATTTTTTGGTGCTATCATTTTTCCTGTTGCCAAATCTCTGTAGAATTGCATGGTTGCGTCGATTCCGTCAGGTTCTCCCGCGTGGATTCCGTTGTTGACAAAAAGAACGGCTTTGGTTTTTTGTATCTTATCAAAATCAAATTCCTTGTCAGGATTAAAAGTCACCATATGTAAAGGTTCACCAGAATCTGTTAAACCCATTTCTTTTATTTGAATCATCGGAAAATCATTCGCTAAAAGCTTAAAATAAGCAATAGTTTCCTGATATGTAGCCGACTGATTTCCATTTCCTTTCTCAAAAAACGTGTCATATTTTTTATTGTTTTGAGCGGAAATAGTGATAGTTAAAAGTGAAATGATAATGGTAAAAAATCTCATGATTTGGGTTTTTAATAGAAATCAAATATAACTTTTTTGTTTCAAGTTTGCTTCGCCTATTCGACTTTCAGTCTCGGGTCAGGTTTCAAGTTTGATGTGCGTTGTGTTTTTTTAACCGCAAAGCACGCAAGGATTTATATATACTAGGTTTTGTAAAAACGCAAAGTTCGCAAAGCTTTGAACATAAACTTTGCGAACTTTGCGTAAATCTTTGCGTGCTTTGCGGTTAAAAAACTTTCCCTACTTTTGCAAAATGAATAAAAAACACCATTCCAACAATATACTTTCGAATTTAGGAATTCAGAGTCTGAACGAAATGCAAGAAATGGCACAAGATGCTATTTTGAATGAAAACAACGTTTTATTACTTTCTCCGACTGGATCTGGAAAAACATTAGCGTTTTTGCTTCCAGTTTTAGAATTATTACAGCCTGAAATTCTTTCTGTTCAATGTTTAATTTTGGTTCCATCGCGCGAATTGGGATTGCAAATTGAACAAGTTTGGAAGAAAATGGGAACGCAATACAAAGTAAATATCTGTTACGGCGGACATTCAATTGATACAGAAATAAAAAACTTAAGCAATCCGCCAGCGGTTTTAATTGGAACGCCTGGAAGAATTGCCGATCATATTGACAGAGATACTTTTAGAACCGATAAAATTCAGACTTTAATTTTAGATGAGTTTGATAAATCGCTTCAATTAGGGTTTCACGAACAGATGTCTTTTATCATTGGAAGATTACCGAAAATCAATAAAAGAGTTTTGGTTTCGGCAACTTCAGATATTGAAATTCCGAAATATACACGAGTTGTAAATCCAACTATTTTAGATTTTATTCCAGAGGAAGAAGAAAAAGCAAATCTTTCGATGAAAATGGTAGTTTCGCCAGCGAAAGATAAATTACAAAGTTTATTCAATTTGATTTGTTCTTTAAAATCAGAATCGGCAATTATTTTCTGTAATCACCGTGATGCGGCAGAACGTATTAGCGATACTTTAAACGAAAAAGGAATCTATTCTGTTCATTATCATGGTGGAATGGATCAAGAAGAACGTGAGCGCGCTTTGATTCAATTTAGAAATGGAAGTGTGACGTATTTGGTAACAACAGATTTGGCGGCCAGAGGTTTGGATATTCCAGAAATGAAACACGTTATTCATTATCATTTGCCTTTAAAAGAAGACGAATTCACTCATAGAAACGGTCGTACAGCACGTATGCAAGCAACTGGAACGGCATATATTATCATTCACGAAAGTGAAAAAAAATTAGATTACATTAATTATGAAATGAAAGTTTTGGATGTTGAAGGAAAAGTTTCGCTTCCGAATCCGCCTCAATTTCAAACTATTTATATAAGTGGTGGAAAGAAAACTAAACTGAATAAATTTGATATTGTGGGTTTCTTTTCTCAAAAAGGAAAACTAGAAAAAGAAGATTTAGGTTTAATTGAAGTAAAAGATTTTGTTTCGTTTGCAGCCGTAAAATTCAATAAAGTAAAAGACCTTTTGAAAAATATCAAAGATGAAAAAATGAAAGGTAAAAAGTTTAAAATTGAAGTGGCTCGTAACGTAATCAAAAAAGAAGAAGAAGAAAAACGAGGCAAATATTAAATTAGAAAGAGGAAGTTTTTAAAACTTGATTTTTGTATGCTTGCCTTTGAATATCAGGACTTTAAAAGGATGTAACTAAGTTTTACAATTTTATGTTAAAAAAATAATGATTTGATAGGTGTTTTTTCAATATTTCTATGTTTTTTTGCTACAGTAAAATTGTAAACCCCAAATTCACTATGAAAAAGATTATTACCCTTGCTGCATTATTTTTCAGCTTTGTTTCGTTTGCGCAGATTAAAGTCCTTGAAACTGTTCCAGTTGAGAAATTAGGAAAAGTAAACAACAATTACATTCAGAAAATTGGAGATGAGTATACAGTGTATTACACTACTATTCTATCGGATGATGACGATTCTAATTTAAGAAAATTTTCATTCAAAAACCTTAACAATGATTACAATAACCTATACAATATCATTATGGGAGGTTTTACAGCAACACCATTATACGATATTAAATTAGAATTGCCGAACAACTACATTTGGTTGCACTACACAGGAAATGTTGTTCCAGATAAAGCGACAGTTCAATTTATGGTTTCTAGTAAAGAAAGAGACGCTGCTACAAACAATGTTTCTGAGCCTTTAGTAAAAGATCAAATTAGTAAATTATTTCAAAAGTAATTTTCTTTAAAGAACAATAATATTTAAAAAGCCCGTTCAGTTTTATGAACGGGCTTTTTTGTTTCAGGTTTTGTTTGTTTCAAGTTTCAGGGTGATATACTTTGTCTTTAATTTTAACGCAAAGCACGCTAAGTTTTTTAAATTTTAAATAGCTTTTTAAAAGCGCAAAGTTCGCAAAGCTTTGAGAATAAAACTTTGCGAACTTTGCGTAAATCTTTGCGTACTTTGCGGTAAAAATAAAAATCTTAGAAGCTTAGCAACTTAGAACCTTAGTATTTTTAAATTTTCTTTACATACTGAGTAATAATCACAATCTGTTGTCCATCGACTTTTCCTTCAATATATTCAGCATTTTCATGGTCTAAACGGATGTTTCTAACAGCAGTTCCTTGTTTAGCGACCATACTAGAACCTTTTACTTTAAGATCTTTAATTAAAACTACAGAATCTCCGTGTTGTAGTATTACACCGTTGCTATCACGGTGAACTAATTTATTTTCGTCATCTTCGCCTTCTCCAGTTGCTTTTGCCCATTCTAAAGTATCTTCATCCAAATACATCATATCTAGTAATTCTTGCGGCCAGCCAGCTGAACGTAAACGGCTTAACATTCTCCAAGCTACAACTTGTACAGGAATATTTTCATTCCACATACTGTCATTAAGGCATCTCCAGTGATTTAAATCGACGTTGTCTGGATTTTCAATTTGGTCAATACAAGTATTACAGGCTAATATAGCTTCATCAATTCCTCCTTTTTTAGTTGGAAGGACTTGATAAACTTTTAAATTTTCTTCAGCGCCACAAAGTTCACATTTCGATCCGCTTCGTTTGCTTAATTCTCTTTCGATGCTCATTATTTATTGTTTGTTTTAAAAATGCGAAATTACTTATAATTTGTTTCGCTGGCAAATATTATGATTAACTGTTTTTATTTTAGAATAAAGTATAACAACCAAATAATCGAAAACAGTATTCCTAATATAAAAATTCGATTTCCATGCTTTCTATCATTATTAGAATAAGCATAAATTCGATTTCCGTTTGGGAGTGTTTTTTTATTAGTTAATAAATGCCAGCCTATAAAGAAAGCCCAAATTCCACCCAAAAATGCTGAGAAATATCCAAATAATATTACACCAGTCTGATCTTTTTCCGGTTTTGAAAGCTCTAATATTCTTTCCTCTTTTATGGAATTAATTTTTTCTTCGCTAACATCTATTCTTTTTTCGTTTAATATTTTTTTCGCTAAGGAAATATCAAATTTATTCCATTCGTCACTTTTTGAAATAACATCAATTAATTCTTCATCAGAAAAGCTATATAAGTAATAATCTTTATCAACGTTCTCTATTTCTTCTTCTGATTTTTGTAATAGAATTTTATTGACCTCTTCGAAATTTTCTTGTCTTATTTTTAAGCAATATTCAACTCCAAAACCATTATTTGCAAATGTTGGATCAAAGCTCAAAGAATTATTTTCTATTAAATACGGAATATTTTTGTTCTTTATTAAAACTGCGAATTTTTCTGCTGAATCTTTTGTGTTGAATTTTTCAAATGTTACAAATTCTTCCTGAGTCATATTAGTTGGCTAATGGTTGTAAATTGTTATCTGATTCTGAAAACTTATTTCTGAACTCGAACCGCATTTGGAACCAACATTTCGTATTCGCCGCCATGACGCAATACATCGCGTACAATGCTCGAACTAATAAATGATGTACTTGCAGCTGTCAAAAGAAATACCGTTTCTATTTTCGAAAGTTTTCTATTGGTGTGTGCGATTGCTTTTTCAAATTCGAAATCGGCTGGGTTACGTAAGCCTCTTAAAATAAAATTAGCTTTTAGTTTTTTTGCCAAATCAATTGTTAATCCTTCATAAGTGATAACCGAAATCTTTGGTTCGTTTTTGAATGTTTCTTCAATAAAACGCTTTCTTTCTTCTAATGAAAACATGTATTTTTTTTCAGCATTAACACCAATTGCAATTACGATTTCATCAAATAAAGGAAGTCCTCTTTTAATTATATCTTCGTGTCCAAGTGTAATTGGGTCAAATGATCCTGGAAATATGGCTTTTCTCATTTTTTTGAGTTTCTAAGGTTTTGAGATACTGAGTTGCTAAGTTTTTATCAAAATGTCAAAAGTGAATTTGATATTGCTATTGTAATTGTAATTGTAATTTGATATTGCTTTTTTTAAGTTATTCTCTTTGTGTTTATCGCTTCAACCCATTCTTCTTTTCTGCAAGTGTCGCAAGTTGCGGTTCCTTTTTTAACTTCTTGAGTATGGCCACAGAAAGAACAGGCGTAAAGTCCGTCGGAGGGAATTAATTTGCTTTTTGCATTAAACAAAGAAGGTAAAATCGGAAGTCCTGGTTTTACTTTCTCATCGGGATAATAAAAAACGCTTATTTCTCCGCTGGTTTCTATAAAAGCATGCTGAACCTGACCTAAATGCTCAATCGATTTGATGCGTAATTCTGCGAAAAATTCGTCTTGCGCTAAACTTTCTTTTTTGAAAGTCGAAATCGAAAATTTTCCGTCATTAATTAAGCATTCGGTTTTTCCTTCAATAAATTCTTCAAACTTTTTGCTTTTTCCTGTCAGCCAGGTTACAGAACGGTATAAAATAATTATAGTAGTAAAAACTATTGCTGCAGGAATAATTCCAACATCTTCATAAAACATCGGATCACCGGCAGCAGAACCCAGCGCAATGATGATTACAGTTTCAAAGATTGATAATTGTTTTACTCCGCGCTTTCCTGCTAATTTTAACGTAAGAAGTAAAATAATAAACATTACCGTAGAACGAAATATTACTTCCAAAATAAAAGATTCTGGCAAGCTGTTAAAAAATAGTCTATCCCATTCAAATATTTCTTTCATTTTTTTAAAGTTTCTAAGGTTCTAAGGTTGTAAGATTCTAAGTTACTAAGTTTTCTGTCTTAAAAAAAGAAAGGTGCTAAAATCTTAGAATCTTAGCACCTTTCTATCTTAGCATCTTTTATGCAAGCGCTAGCTCAATCGCGTTTGTAAATAAATCTTCTAGAGAAATTCCCGCTGCTTTTGCTTGTTGTGGAATCAAACTTTCTGTTGTTAAACCTGGAATCGTATTCATTTCTAACATATACGGTTCATTGTCTACGATGATGAATTCGCTTCTTGAGAAACCTTTCATTTTTAAAACTTCATAAGCACGTTTTGCAGTTTCTCCCACTTTTTGAGTTAATTCGTCAGAGATTCTTGCTGGTGTTATTTCTTGCGATTTTCCTTCGTATTTAGCTTCGTAATCGAAGAAATCATTGTCTGATACAATTTCTGTTATTGGTAAAACTTTAATTTCTCCTTTATAATTAATTACGCCGACAGAAACTTCAGTTCCGTCAAGGAAACTTTCTATGATAATTTCGTTGTCTTCTTTGTAAGCAACTTCAATCGCGATTGGAAGTTCTGCCTCAGTTTTTACTTTTGAAATTCCGAAACTTGAACCTGCTTTATTTGGTTTTACGAAACAAGGAAGTCCAACTTTTTTAACGATTTCAGCTGTATTGATTTCGTCACCTTTATTCAAATAATAAGAAATTGCCGTTTTGATTCCGTAAGGTTTTAAAACTGATAATAAATCTCTTTTGTTGAATGTAAGAGCAGATTGGTAATAATCGCAAGAAGATTGCGTAATGCCTAATAATTCAAAGTAAGCTTGCATTAATCCATCTTCGCCCGGAGTTCCGTGAATGGCGTTGAAAACACAGTCAAATGTAATTTTTTCGCCGTTTACAGTTACAGAAAAATCATTTCTATCGATAGGAAATTCGGCATCGTTTTGGTCTACATAAACCCATTTTTCTTTAAAAATATGAATTCTGAATCCGTTGTATTTTGTTTTGTCAAGATATTGGTAAACGACATTTCCGCTAATTAATGATATTTTGTATTCGCTGGAATATCCGCCCATGATGATGGCAATGTTTTTCATCGATTTTTTGTTTATTTGTTTAATCGTTAATTTGTTTAATCGAATTTTTCTTTTGAAACCGAGTGCCTTAGCCCTGATAGAAGCGGCATCCTTTTATGGTGGGGTTCACCATAAAAGATACAGCGGATAGCAGGAAACAGCTCCTAATTATCGGCATTCTTGTTTTAAACAAAATTATCATTTTTTTTGAAACGAAATACTTTATCTTTGTCGCTATTAAAAATAAATTTATGAGTTTACGTCAGTATTTAACAAGTCGAGTTTTTTTCTTGCAATTGCTTGCGGCCGCAGCTATTATCGCGATTATTGGTTACTTATTTATGCATTGGTTGACTTTTACAACAGATCATGGACACGAGATTGCGGTTCCGAATTTGTCTAAATTGACTGAGGAACAAGTGGAAAATAAATTGGATGAACTAGATTTAGATTATGTTCTTTTAGACAGTGTTGATTACAGAAGTGAATTTCCAAAATATAGTGTTGTAGAGCAAGATCCGCTTCCTGGAACTAAGGTAAAAGTGGGTAGAAAAATTTATATTAAGATTAATGCTTCAGGTTTTTCTTCTGTGAAAATTCCTGATTTAATCGAAAAAACTTACCGTGAGGCTGTGCCAACTTTAAAGGCATTAGGTCTTGAGCTTGGAACGATTACTTATATTCCGAATCTTGGAAAAGATATGGTTTTGGAAATGCGTTTGAAAGGCAGAAATTTAAAGGTAGGAGATCGTGTGCTTAAAGCGTCTAAAATTGATTTGGTTTTAGGTGACGGAAAAGCAAGTTATGTTGATGAAAGTCAGGCAGACAGTACAGCAACTGCGCCTGCAGAAACCCCAAGTGATGAACAATAATATTGAAGAAAACTTAGATCTGGAAGACGAATTATTCGAACATTACAGATTTGAAGTACCAAAAGGTCAAGCGTTTTTGCGTATTGACAAATATTTAATGAATTTGATTCAGAATGCCACGCGAAATAAAATTCAAAATGCGGCAAACGACGGAAATATTTTTGTAAATGATATTCCGGTAAAATCAAATTATAAAGTAAAACCTTTTGATGTGATAACGGTTATGTTGTCGCATCCTCCGTTTGAAAATCATATTCTTCCTGAAGATATTCCGTTGAATATTGTTTATGAAGATGATGCTCTTTTGTTGATTAATAAAGAGCCAGGAATGGTTGTACACCCTGGTCACGGAAATTATACTGGAACTTTGGTAAATGCTTTGGCGCATCATTTTGATAATTTGCCAATGAATAGCAGCGAACGTCCAGGTTTGGTTCACCGAATTGATAAAGATACTTCTGGACTTTTGGTTGTGGCTAAAACAGAAGCTGCTATGACGCATTTAGCGAAGCAATTTGAAGCTAAAACTTCTGAACGTGAGTATATTGCTTTAGTTTGGGGAAATGTCGTTGCTGAAAGCGGTACAATTGAAGGAAACCTTGCAAGACATTTGAAAGATCGTATGCAAATGGCGGTTTTTGCAGATCCTGAAATCGGAAAACCAGCAATTACGCATTATAAGGTTTTGGAACGTTTTGGTTATGTGACTTTGATTTCTTGTAAACTAGAAACAGGAAGAACACACCAGATTCGTGCACACATGAAACATATCGGACATCCATTATTTAATGATGAACGTTACGGCGGACATTTGATTTTGAAAGGAACGACGTTTACAAAATATAAACAGTTTATCGAGAATTGTTTTAAAGCTTTACCGCGTCAGGCACTGCATGCTAAAACGCTTGGTTTTGTTCATCCAAATACGGGCGAAATGATGCGTTTTGATACAGAATTGCCTCAAGATTTTCAGGATTGTATCGAGAAATGGCGTACATATGTCAAATCGCACAATGTTGAAGATGAGGAATAATTAGATAATTTGTCAATTAGAAAATTTGATAATTTTTTTGAACACAAATTCCACTAATTTGCACAGATTAATTTCGTGTAAATTAGTGGAATTCGTGTTTTAATTTAATTCTGAATGATATTTTATTTTTCCGATTGATCCAGTTTCAGATGGTAAAAGTTCGAAAACGGAAGTAGGAGCGAGACCTTGTTCAATTCGGTGTGAAACATAGATAATACTCACATTGGTTTCCTGTTTTATGGTATTAATTAACTGAATAACCAAATCTACATTTTCATCATCTAAACCTTCAACTGGTTCGTCTAAAATTAATAATGGCGGATGTTTTAAAACGGCACGAACAATTAAGGCAACTCTTTGCTGACCGATAGAAAGATCGATGAAACGTTTTTTGCGTAAATGTGTCATTTCAATCACTTCTAGCCATTGTGTAACTATGTTTTTTTGATGTGTTGATGGTTCTGTGTAAAGTCCAATTTGGTCGAAAAATCCCGAAAGAATCATTTGTTCTAACGTATGACCTTTTTGAAATAAATCGGTCATAGAAGTGGTGAAAATTCCGATTTGTTTTTTGATTTCCCAAACACTTTCTCCAGTTCCTTTTTTTCTTCCAAACAAAAACAAATTCTGTCCAAAACCTTTCGAATTATCGCCTGTTATTAAAGATAAAATAGTGCTTTTCCCAGAACCATTCGGACCAATTAATTGCCAAAATTCGCCTTGTTTGATTGTCCAAGAAATGTTGTTTATAATTTTGCGTTCTTCATAACTTACCGAAACATCATCTAATTTTATTAATACACTTTCGTGAAAATTATGCGGTTCTACAGCTTTTGGAATTGATGCTGTATTTAAAGTTTTAAAATGGTTTTCGGTTTTTACAAACGGATGCAGTTCGAAAGAATTATCTTTTATTAAAGCTTTGTTGGGAACAAATTCAAGTACATCAACAGTACGATTTAAAAGCTGAATAATAGCAATATCATTCGTCAAATCTTTTAAAGAATCGGCAAGAACAACTCTTGAAGGCTGATCTAAATGGTCAAACGGATTATCAAAAATGATGAAATTAGGTTTTTGATCAATGCAATATTTTAAAAATTCTTTTTTGCGTTCTCCAGAAGAAAAGGTTCTTAATTGTCTGTTTGAAGTTGTAGAAGCTTCAACGCTATCATATTGAAATTCTTTTTCAATAAATTTCTCGATTGAAATGTCTGAAAATAAAATTCCTTTTTGATTATTAAAAACGGCTAATTCTCCTTTTGCTTCTCCATTTAAGATGTTGTCTATAAATGCTTTTTTATTTACCTGATTCGATAAAAGTATGTCCCAATGCTGCATTGTAATTTTTTAATATTATTTATTCTCTTTTAACGCCATTTCGCGATCGTTTCTTGACCATTCGCTCCAAGAACCTACATATAATTTCGGAATCGAAAGCCCAGCGTAATCCATTGCTAATAAAGTGTGACATGCAGTAACACCCGAACCGCAATGCACAATTGTATTTTCTGATTTTTTATCTCCTAGTATCGCTTTGTATTTCTGAGCTAATTCAGTTGCAGGTTTAAAGAATCCGTTTTCGCCTAAATTTTCAGTTAACGGAATATTTATCACACCTGGAATATGTCCTGCAATTAAATCCAGCGGTTCTGTTAAACCGTCATATCTATTTTTGTCCCGAACATCAATCACAATATTTTGATCGTTTTTGCGAGCTTTTTCGACTTCTTCAATATCGGCTAAAGGTAATTTCCATTCCTGAGAACGATATGTAGTTTTTTCAAATGATTCAATTCCAGAATTTGTTGGAAAACCCGCTTGAATTGCAGCTTGATAACCGCCATTTAAAACCTGAATTTTTTCATGTCCAACAGCGCGCATCATCCACCAGAATCTTGCCGCGAAGTTGGATCCGTTTTTATCATCGTAAACCACAACATGACTTGAAGGTGAAATTCCGATTGAAGAAAGCGTTTTAGAAAAATCTTCTGCGGAAGGCAAAGGATGTCTTCCTCCATTGGCAGGATTTTCTGAAATTGAAGCCAAATCACGATTTAAATCTACAAAACGAGCGCCTTTTAAATGTTCATTTTGATAATTTTCAAAAGCATTTGCTCCAGCTCGTGCATCAACTAAAATAATATTTGAAACAGATACTAATTCTTCGGCAGAAATTATTGGTGATATCGTTGCCATTTTTTTATTTTTTCTTCGAATTTCCCATCCAAAGAAGAGCATTCAAAATTAACTGACTTTGTGTTTTATTATCAAAAGTGTACGACAAGGTTTTGTTTGTTCCGCCTTCATAATCAATATCATTATGTCCCATATTTGCGTACAGCATTTTGTATTTCTTGTTCGTCCAAACTACAGGATAATAACCGCTGTGCCAGATTTCATGCGCTTTTGGGCCAGTTCCTAACGGAAAGCTAGATTCGTCAATGGCTAATAAAATTTCGATATCTGGATTTTTGGTTAAATCATTCGACCATCTGTACCATTCGTTTGGCGCTGAACTAAAAGTTTTAGGCAGATTTTTGGTTGCAGGATGCTGATTTTCTACTCTTAAAACTGCCGAAGTTGGTTTCCACGTATTGCTGCCATATTCGCCAGAACCGAGAAAAGTATTGTGATACCAATTCCAATCTTGATTATAGCTTGAATTGTTTAAAGCAAAGGCCGAAAAGTGAAATCCTATAAAACCGCCGCCATTTTCAATATATTTTTGAAAAGCTTCACGTTGTTCTTTTTTCTCTGGACGCGTGTCTAAAAACAAAACAACCTGATATTTAGATAGAAATTTAGCGTTTAAATTATCCCAATTACTAGTTGAATCGTATTGAAAATGATTTTCAGCAGCTAATTTTGGAAAGTATTTATTGGCTTCGTGCACAAAACTAATATGTGCCTGGTCGTTTTTAGCAGTGTAAAAAGCAATTACTTTAAATTTTGGATTTTCTTTTTTGTTCTGAGAAAATCCAAAGAAAGAAATCAACAAAGCAAAAAATAAAATACTTTTTTTGATTGTGGTTTGAAGGTTTTGGTTAGAAATAGTCATGATCAGTTTGAGAATTAACTAGGAATTTTTTCGATCAAAATTTCATTTTCAGACTTATCAAAATAAGTACAGGTCATTTCTACAATATCAACGCGCCATTTTGCAATTCCGCTTTGTGCGCAATGTTTACAGAAAGTCATGTAATCGGTTTCGCCGTGCTGATGTTTTACCAAAAGCTCAATAAAAAGTTCTTTGTTAGGAAAATCGGCAACTTTAATTTCAGGATATTTTTCTTCCGCTTCAGCGGTATAATTATTTAATCCGAAGTAAACTACGCTTCCGTCGTGTACATAAGTATCATATCCTTTTACGCCTAAAATGATTAAATCTTGAATATAATTTGGAAAATCTGCACCGCTTTTCACTTTTGCATGCGCTTCTTTTATTTGTTCAATTGTAAACATGTTTTTCAATTTTTAGATTAGTTAATAATTAGTCTGCCACGAATTTCACGAATTTTCACGAATTTTTTATTTAAAAAATGCAGAAAATTAATTAGTGCAAATTCGTGAAATTCGTGTCGAAAAAATGTGACAAATAAAAAAAAGGTTTTTATTTCAAAAATACAATTAATGCTTTTATAAATGGATCAAAAGATTCGATATGTGGCAAATGTCCTGTATTTGAAATTTCTACTAATTTAGAATTTGGAATAGCTTTTTGTGTTTTTTTACCCAATTCGGCATAATTTCCCATTGTTTTCTGAACTTCAGTTGAAACTAATGGTTTTCCTAAAGCAGTTTTATCTCTGGTTCCGATAATTAAAAGCGTCGGACTTTTAATATTTTTAAATTCATACAAAACAGGCTGTGTAAAAATCATGTCGTATAGAAGAGCAGAATTCCAAGCCACTTTATTATAATCTGGCGCGGTTGTCCAGCCTGCTCCAAGTTCTGCCCATTTTTGATAATCGGCATTCCATTTTCCGTCATAATAATTGGACATTTGGTATTTTTTGATGCCTTCGTAATTTTGTTTCAATTCCGATTCATACCACCAATCAACCGGTTTGTAAGGAACAATTAATTTCCAGTCTTCCAATCCAATTGGGTTTTCTAAAACCAATTTTTCAGTCATTTCTGGATACATCAATGCAAAACGAGTTGCTAACATTCCACCCATAGAATGCCCTAAAACAGTTGTTTTTTGAATTCCTAAATGATCTAAAAGCTTTTTAGTATTTTCTGCTAATTGCTGAAAAGTATATTGAAAATGATCTGGTTTAGTCGATTTTCCAAAACCAATTTGATCTGGAACAATTACGCGAAAACCTTCTTTTGTTAAAGCTTTAATAGTTGTTTCCCAATACGCGCCGTTGAAGTTTTTTCCGTGAAGGAGAACAATGTTTTTATTATTGTAATTTGACGGTTTAATATCCATGTAAGCCATTTTAAGAGCTTGACGTTGATTATTCAACTCCAAAAATTGTACTGGAAATGGATATTCGTAATTCGTTAAATTAATGTCTAAATTCTTGATTTTTTGCTCTTGTGCAAAGCCAAATAAAGGAAGTAGAAGTATAAAGAGTTTTAATGTTTTCATTATAATGCGGTTTTTATTAAGGATTATAAATTTAACGCTCTGCATTTTAAAAACAAAAAACAGACTCTTAAAGTTATCTCAAAAAAGTGATTGAGTTAACAATTAAGCCATTACAGCAATAATTTGTAGCGCAGTCTTTCCAAGCTCTTTATCTCCAAGAATTTCTACTTTTTCAAATGCTTCAATTGGTGTCATTCCTTTAGAAAATAAAAGCCATGCATCTTGCGGATTAATTTTTACAATTGAAGTAGAATCAGCTTCAAAAGAATTAATAAATTCCCAATGATTTTCTTTTTTTATAATGCTCCATTCTCCGCCAATTTCAGATGTAACTATTAGAGAGATAATTGTATTTTGCGGAGCTTCTGTATTTCTATAAGTATATAGTAAAGCCTGAATAAAAGTATTTATAAATGGATAAAATAACTCTTTCGTAAAAAGAGCTGGTTTCCCAACTGCATCTCTAATTTGTTGTTGATGAAGGAATTTTTCGGTGTATTCACGCGCGATATGAAACCAGTTTAAAGAAGTTTCTTCGCCTGCCCAAGCTACAGAAAAGACAGCATTATCAAAAGGATTTAAATTTTTTAAATGTTCGTAATATTCTTTTCCTGTGGTTTCTAACAAATTGATAAGCACATTAGGACTTAATCTTTTCGTAGCATTTGTCCAAGTCATATTCAGCTGATTTAGAAAATCAACTAAATCTTGATATGAATTAATGTTTTCTGGATTTTCTCCAAAATATTGATCTCTAGAAATCGATAATCCTCTTAGATTTCCATCTAATAAATGGGATGCTATATCTTTAACTTTCCATTTTTTAGCAACAGTTTGAGTATTCCATTCTTCTTCGGTTAATGATTTTAAAAGATTGATTAATAAAGTGTCCAGAATAGGGAAGAGTTGTAAAGTCTGAATCGGAATTATTTCTGAAGATTTCATTTAAGTTGTTTTTTAATCAGGGATTTTGAAATCACCATTTTTTAAAGTAATAACACGCTGAGGATATGGAATATCAATATTATTTTCATCAAATCTCTTTTTAATGCTTTGAAGCAAATCGCAATACATAACAAATCCGTCAGTCGAATTTTTTGCCCAAGCCCAAGCTTTCAAATTAACGCTGGAATCTGCTAAAGCGACAACTCTAGCAACAACCAAAGGCGTTTTCTGATCTTTAGCTTCTTCAGTTCTTGTGTCAATAAAAAGAGGATGTTTAGAGATTTCTTCTTTCATGATTTCTAATGCTTTTTCGACATCAGATTCGTAACCAATTCCAATTTCGACAATTTTGCAGCTTTTCGTATCGTGCATATTGGTGTTAACGATAATCTGGTTGCTGATAACAGAATTTGGAATAATAATTCGGTTGTTTTCTGCATCTTTCAAAACTACTTGACGTAAGTTTATATCTTCAACCGTTCCAACAAAATTATTGATGGTAATTTTATCATTTATTTTAAAAGGTTTGAAAATAACTAAAAAAATACCGCTTACAATGTTGCTCAAAGCCTGTTGAGAAGCTAAACCCGCAACTAGCGAAATAACTCCTGCTCCTGCTAAAAAAGAATGTCCGATAATTTTAAATTCGGGAATTTGAATTAAGGCAAAAGCAAATCCAAGAATATAAATTACGGTTATAATTAGATGTTTTAAAAATTTGAATCCCGTTACATCATAATCTTTATCGCTGAGTTTTCGATATAAAAAATAACGCAAAAGTTTATCCGTTAAAGCACCCAAAAGAATAGTGGTAATGGCTATAATGGTAATAAAAAATCCGATTCTAAAGTCTTTTACGTAATCGATCATAAATAGGAAATTTTAATTAACGTGAAACAACAGATTCGATTAACCAATTTTCGTTTATTTTTTTCAAATTAAATTCGATTTGAGAAACGACATTTTTATTTGGAGTTACAATAATTTGAGCAGTTGAATCTGTTATTTCTTTTTCAAAATAACCCGCGTCTTTTTCTTTATCTAGAAATCTCGTCTTTTGATCATTTGGAATGCTTTTTTCCATTTTTTTAATGGTTTCCAAAAGCATTGCATTCTTTTTGTTCTGAATTAAGAATTCTTTTGCAGTGTTAAAATCGAAATGATTTGTGGCGGCTAAATAAGCTTGAACAGTTTCTCGTGGAGATTTTACTACTTTTACCGTGTTTGTTTCTTCAACAGATTTATCCTCTTCACGAAATTTACAATTCGTAAAGAGGAATAGAATGATAATAAAAGAGAGTAAATGTCTCATTTTAATACGTTTTAAAGTCCAACAAAATCATCGCTTTTTGGAAATATAGATAAAGCTTGAACTGCAATTTCTGGAGTTGGTGAAGCTAGTTTTCTTAATTTGGTGTCCATCCACGCGCCATCAACTGTAATTGTTGCGCAAAGTGTATCGTCTTCTCTTCTAAATTCATGAATAATCGACCAGCGAGAAGCATCGGCTTTCATTTTTGAAGTTTTTGTGTGAATGAAAATTTTGTCTGAAAGTTTTAATTCTTTTCTAAAAACACATTCTTCTCTAAATAAAACAGGCCCAAAACCTTGTGTTTGCATTACTCGCAATGTTAAACCCAATTCCTCTAATATTTCGATACGATGTTGCGCACCAAAATCGTAATAAGCACTGTGACGAACGTGAAAATTTGGGTCAAGATCTGACCAGCGAAAAGATATTTCTTTTATAAATGAAGCCATTTTATAGTTGTAATTTTAATTTGAAATCGAAATTACGAATAAAAAATGGAGCGAAATTTTTTGCTGATAAAAATTTCGCTCCATTTTTTATGAATCTTGTTTATTTTGAAAGTAATTTTTTTATTTCAGTAGCCAGATTATCTAGATTTTCATCCATATTTCCTAAGGTTACAAATTTTATAACTCCGTTTTGATCTATTAAGAAGTTTTTAGGAATTGCATTTACCGCATAATCATTCCATATTTTTTTATCCGGGTCAATTCCATAATTAAAATGAAGACCATCACCTTTTAATTTGGTTACTTTTTTAGAAACTATATTTTCAGTTTCTCCTATTGAAACCGCTAAAAATATAAAATTATCATTTTTGAATGGTTCAGTAATTTTTGCGGGAACATCGTAAAACTCTTGCAAACATGGTGCACACCAGGTTGCCCAAAAATTAAGAATAACGACTTTCCCTTTTAAATCAGAAAGTTTTATTTCTTTGCCGTCTATTAATTTTAATTTGAAGTCTTTTGCTTTATCATTTACATTTAAAATAAACTGTTTAGTTTCATCAGGTTTTGTAAAAACTTGTTTCTTTTCTGTTGTGGCTAAAGCGCTTTTTTGATCACTTTCAATTTTTTCTTTTTCAGTATAGATTCCAACAACAACTATAAATTCTCGATCACCAATTTTGTCACCGTATTTCTTTGCTAATTCATTTCTTTTTTCCTCCGATACGCCATTTGATATGGATTTAATATAGCCACCTTTGCCATATTTATCAACATCTTGCATTGTGACAATTTCATCGTTTATTATAATGACACGCTCAGGTTTTTTAGCAACTTTGTCTTGTGCGTTAGAAAATTGCATTGCAATAAGAATGGCTAGATAAATGATTTTTTTCATGTGATTGATTTTGATCTTTTGATGATGATAATTTCGTTGAAAGGTATTAAACAAATTTCATTAAAATATATTTTTTGTAAGAAATAATCTTTTATAAATACATTTTAGATAATTCAACTTCTAGTTTGTCAAAATTCTCCTCATTTTTGTCCACAACGTAAGGTTTTAGTTTTTGGCATTCTTCTTCGGTTTCAAAAAGCATTTTAAAAACCACTTTCGTCTTATTTTCTGAAACAGATTCAAAAGTGGTCAAAATTTGAAAAAGCGGTTTCGAATGACGTTTCCATGCAATCAGATTTGGTTTGTCTATTTTGATGAATTCGCATTCATTAGCATAATTTCCAACTTCTGGTCCATGCATGATAAAACTCCATTTTCCGCCTTCGCGAAAGTCAAATTCATGAAAAGTATTGGTGAAACCTTTTGGTCCCCACCAATTTTTTAAATGTTCGGGATCGCTCCAAGCTTTAAAAACAAGTTTTTGGTTGAAATTCAAGATTCGTGTTGTAACAATTTCTGAGTCTGGCGTTGTGGAAAGAATATCTGAAGTCATAATTTGAAAGTTTTAATTAATCTTCTTTAATATTTAATTTTTTTACTATCCAAGGTAACGTAAGTCCTTGACCGACAATTGTCAGCAAAACAACAGCAACTGAGATGAAAATTATGGCATTTCTTTCGGGAAAAGGAGTTCCGTCGTCGAGAAATTTTGGTAATCCTAAAGCGATGGCTAATGAAACAATTCCGCGCATTCCAGACCAACTAATAATAAAACTGTTTTTAGTGTCTAATAAAGCATGTTCGCTAACTTTTCTCTTTTTTGAACTGTTTTTAATGAAAGCTTTTTGAAGATTCTTCTTCTGGAAAAAGACCCTAACCATTCTAGTTAATAAAGCGACAATCGTAATTATGACAGCATAACCAATATATGGTAAAATCATTCCGTCGTCAATATCTTTTAGAATATATCGAAAGTTTAATCCGATTAAGATGAAAATTAATCCGTTGAGCAGAAAGATAATTACGTCCCAAAGACTTTTTGAATTGTTTTTTAAATTTTCTGGAAATATTTTATTGCTCAAACGTGCCATTGCTAAACCTAAAACCACAACAGCAATTACTCCAGAAACATGCAAATGTTCTGCAACTAAATAAGTAACAAAAGGCATTAAAAGCATAAAACTAACTGTCACGTTGATATTTTTACGGACTTTTGAAAGAATAAAAGCGAGAATTTTCCCCATTACAAAACCAACTAAAAAACCTCCGCCAAGCAAGAGTATAAAATTTAAAGTTGCTTTCCAGATTATAAAAGCTGAGCCCATTGCGGCTGCAACGGCAAAACGGTAAGCAACTAGGGCAGAAGCGTCGTTTATAAGACTTTCGCCTTCTAATATAGTCAGCGTTTTTTCGGGTATTCCAAGTCCTTTTGTAATATTTACTGCTGCGACGGCATCGGTAGCAGAAAGTATGGCTCCAAGTACAAAAGATAACGGCCAACTCATGCCAGGAATCATATAATGCGAAACGACAGCAATCCAAAATGTAGTAAGAAAAACAAGTGGAATTGCTAATGTGCTTATCGTGTTTAAATTTGTTTTAAAATGTTTTGGTGAAATATTAAAAGAAGCATCGTACAATAATGGCGGAAGAAAAATCAGAAAAATAATTTCCGGATTAATTTCGATTTCATTCATTGTTGGAATAAAACCAATTGCAATGCCAACAATAACAAGTAATATAGGAAAGGGTAATTTTGCTTTTTCCGCAAAAGCAGAAATTCCAATTACGATGGCTAATATAAAGATGATGATGGTGTAGTTTTCCATTTTTATAATTTAGAAAAAAAGCTAATGTAATTAATTCAGCTGATTTTTAAAATATTCGCATTTTCATTTAATATGAAATAATTAATTAGTTTTAATTCTGTGTTACTTTTTACTTTTTAGATAAGAAATAAAACTTCTTTTAATCGCAATTTTTTCAATAATACTATTCCATACATTAACATTTCCTAGCCAGAAATCGGGATTTTTTTCTTCTTCTTTCCCATTAGGATGAACATCATTAAACTCGTATTCAATTAATTCAAGTTTTTCTGAAACTTTATGTTTGCTGCATTTAGCAGGAATAATAATTCCGTCTATTTTTTCATTATGTTTAATATTTATGACAGTAATTTTTCCGGAATAGATATTTCCCATTTTTTTTAAGAAATCGGAAAAAGTATCTTGACTTTCATTTCTTTGGGAGATAAAACAAATTTGATCGGCTTTTAATAATTTTTGGTTTACTTTTTCAAATCGCTTTTTCATCATAATATTAAACGATTGATCATCTTGTCCAATATCTTTATAATGAATAGAAGTAATGTTATTTTTAATATCGATAAACCAATTAGGTTTTTGTTGATCTGCTGAAAATTCAGTGAAAAAATCATTAAATTTTGATTGATATAAATGAACGACAGTCTCCAGAGAATATAACATCATCCAATCTAACGGATTTGCGCATAATCTCAATTCATGTTCTTTTAGATATTCTGCAGGACGACAGAAATTTCCAACGCTAAAAATTACATCAAATACATATTCTTTCTTTTTATTAGTGATATATTTTCTCTTTAAAACAATGACACCGTAAGGAAGGAATGTTTTTAAGATTTTGATTATTTTTTTCTTCATTGCATTGTGCTTTTTGCTGTTTCGAAATATGTGACTTGAAAAAAAGTTACTGACTGGCAGAAAATTATTATTTCAATTTTAGGAAAGCAATATAAAAGATGATTTTTTAGCGATTGTAAAAATAGAATATTATACTTAATAATATATTTTTCAGAAAAAATGAATATCGGTTTTAATGCAATAAATATTGTTTTAAATTTTAATTATAAATTAATGAATGCTGATTATCTTGACATAAATAATGACAGTTATTAAACGTTGTGCCATATCTGTCAGTTGTTTAAAATGTCATGTTGTCAGATTGATTTAAACCCCTAGACAGTAAAACTGACAATTTTATTTAGTTTTTTATATTGGCACAAAGATTGACTTATGCCACCTGAGTTATAAAATTAAATCAAAAATTAAATATATAAAAAATGGGTAAAATAATCGGAATTGACTTAGGTACGACGAACTCTTGTGTTTCTGTAATGGAAGGTAACGAAGCAGTTGTTATCCCTAACGCAGAAGGAAAAAGAACTACACCATCTATCATCGCTTTTGTTGAAGGTGGAGAAATTAAAGTAGGTGATCCTGCAAAAAGACAAGCAGTAACGAATCCTACAAAAACGATTGCTTCTATTAAACGTTTTATGGGACACACTTTTGCTGAAACTACTGAAGAAGCAAAAAGAGTTCCTTACAGTGTAGTAAAAGGTGACAACAATACTCCACGTGTGGATATTGACGGTCGTTTATACACTGCTCAAGAATTGTCTGCAATGACACTTCAAAAAATGAAAAAAACTGCTGAAGACTATTTAGGTCAAACTGTAACTGAAGCAGTTATTACTGTTCCTGCTTACTTCAACGATGCGCAACGTCAAGCTACTAAAGAAGCTGGTGAAATTGCAGGTCTTAAAGTTATGCGTATCATCAACGAGCCAACTGCTGCTGCACTTGCTTACGGATTAGATAAAAAAGGAACTGATCAAAAAATTGCTGTTTACGATTTAGGTGGAGGTACTTTTGATATCTCTGTTCTTGAATTGGGAGACGGTGTATTTGAAGTATTATCTACAAATGGTGATACTCACTTAGGTGGTGATGATTTTGACCAAGTTATTATTGACTGGTTAGCTGACGAATTCAAATCTGAAGAAGGTATTGATTTACGTTTAGATCCAATGTCATTGCAACGTTTAAAAGAAGCTGCTGAGAAAGCTAAGATTGAATTATCATCTTCTGCTGAAACAGAAATCAACTTACCATACGTAACTGCTACTGCTTCTGGACCAAAACACTTAGTAAAAAAATTATCTAGAGCTAAATTTGAGCAATTATCTGATACTTTAGTAAAACGTTCTATGGAGCCAGTTGCTAAAGCATTAAAAGATGCAGGTTTATCTACATCTGATATCGACGAAGTTATCCTTGTTGGAGGTTCTACTCGTATGCCAAGAATTGCTGACGAAGTTGAAAAATTCTTCGGTAAAAAAGCATCTAAAGGTGTTAACCCTGATGAGGTTGTTGCTATTGGAGCTGCTATTCAAGGTGGAGTTTTATCTGGAGATGTAAAAGATGTATTGTTACTTGACGTAACGCCTCTTTCTTTAGGTATCGAAACTATGGGTGGTGTATTGACTAAATTAATCGAGTCTAACACAACTATTCCAACTAAAAAATCTCAAGTATTCTCTACTGCTGCTGATTCTCAACCATCTGTTGAAATCCACGTATTACAAGGAGAAAGAGCAATGGCTGCTGATAACAAAACTATCGGTCGTTTCCACTTAGATGGTATTCCACCAGCACCAAGAGGAGTTCCTCAAATCGAAGTTACTTTCGATATCGATGCTAATGGTATCATCAAAGTTTCTGCAACTGATAAAGGAACAGGAAAATCTCACGATATCCGTATCGAAGCTTCTTCTGGATTAACAGCTGAAGAAATCGAAAAAATGAAAAAAGATGCTGAAGCTAACGCTGATGCTGACAAAATAGCTAAAGAAAGAGCTGAGAAATTGAACGAAGCTGATAGTACTATTTTCCAAACTGAAAGTCAATTGAAAGAATTGGGAGATAAATTAACAGACGATCAAAAAACAGCTATCGAATTTGCTTTAACTGAATTAAGATTCGCTCACCAATCTCAAGATCTTGAGGCAATCCAAAAAGGATTAGACAATGTAAATGCAGCTTGGAAAACAGCTACAGAAGCAATGTACGCTCAAGGTGGTGAAGGTCAACAAGCTGCTCCACAACAAGAGCAATCTGGAGACAATGTTGAAGACGTTGAATTCGAAGAAGTCAAATAAGTACTGATTAACATCAGTTAACAATAAGTGCTAAAGCGCTGTAAACTTAATGTTTACAGCGCTTTTTCTTTTTGCTCCTTTTTAGATTATGATGTTTTTTAATCGTTTTTTATCATATATTTGTACCATATTTGTACCTGTCTCTTAAATGGGGACAAAGTGAAACTTATATACCCTTATGTAACCTTAATGTGGAGACAAAGATGATGAAGAGGACGAATAAACAATGCCTTAACTGCGGGAAGGAATTTCTTCCTAAAACCGTGACTTCTGTTTACTGCTCGCATGTATGCAGTAAAAAAGCATACAAACAGAAGATCAAACGGCTTAAAATTGAAGAGGAGCTCAAGGAACTTACGGATAAAATACCCGAAAACAGGGCATTTATTTCTGTTCCTGAAGCTGGCATGCTTTTTGGCATTAATAATAAATCCCTTTACCGGCTTGTCGGCCAGGGAAAAATTCCTTCACTTAACCTGGGAACCCGCCTTATAAGAATTGACCGCAGAGTTATGGAAGAATTGTTCGGTCCTGCACGAAGCCTGCCACAGAGTGAAAGCGGATTGAAGAAAAAATTATACAGCCTTGAAAAAGAGGACTGCTATTCCATCGGGGAAATAGCTGATAGATTCCAGATATCTGAAGGTTCTGTCTACAGCCATATCAGGAAATATTCAATCCCGACCAGACAGATTGGAAAGCATGTATATGCTCCAAAAAGCGAAATTGATAAATTGTATAACGGAAATGATTTTATATGAAACAATTAGCAAAAACCAAGGTGACTGTTCGTCTTCGAAAGGCAGAAGAACGAAATGAATGGTATGTTTACATAGAAAGCTATCCTGTTGAGGTTTCCGGAAAGAAAACTCCCCAAAGAATCCGTGAATATTTGAACAGAATCGTAACAACAGTGGAATGGGACAAGAAAAGATCTGCCCGGACAGATGCAGAGGGCGTGAAATCCTATAAACCCAGACGCAGCGATAACGGAATTATAATCTGCAGAAGCGAAAGCGATAGGGAAATAATGCTTTATGCTGACGGAGTGCGTAAAATCAGGCAGAAAGAATACGATAATACGGATCTGTACAGTGATGCTGATAACCTATTGGCTGAACAGAAAGAGAAAGGAAAAGAGGATTTTATTAAATATCTAGCTGCTGTGGCGGCTAAAAGACACGCCCGAGGTTCAAAATCCATTCAGTTCACTTGGGAGCGTTCCGCAGAATTTTTAAAAAGCTATTCTAAAGGCAGCCTGATGTTTTCTGAGGTTAACAGCAGAATGGCGGAAGATTTTAAACTGTTTCTGCTGGGTGCCCCGCTCGGAGGAGGCAAAAAAGGAATACTTTCCCGCAACACTGCGGCAAGGTATTTCTCCATTTTTAAAGCTGCTTTAAAACAGGCCTTTATCGACGGTTATCTAACAGTTGATTTATCTTCAAAAATAAAAGGCATTCCGGACCAGGAATCAAGACGTGAATATCTGACCATTAAAGAATTGAATGTACTTGCATCAACGACTTGTAAAAAAGACATCCTTAAAAGAGCCGCACTTTTCTCAGCGCTTACAGGTCTGAGGCATTCCGACATTCAGAAACTTCGTTGGAAAGAGATAAGTCTGGAAGATGGTATGGCTAAACTGCATTTTACGCAGAAAAAGACAAAAGGTGTTGAGTATATGCCTATTTCCCAGCAGGCCCTACAGCTCTGCGGAGAACCACGGCTTCCCGGGCAGCTTGTTTTTGAGGATCTGCCGGACCCTTCGTGGATTTCACGCCCTCTTAAAAAATGGGTTGAATCGGCGGGCATTAAAAAAAATATTACCTTTCACTGCTTCCGCCATACATTTGCAACACTGCAGTTATCGAGCGGGACAGATATTTATACGGTCAGCAAAATGCTGGGGCATACCAACGTAAAAACTACCCAAATCTATGCAAAAGTAATCGATGAGAAGAAAAACAAAGCATCAGAAGCAATACAATTGGAATCTTTAAAGAGAAAAGTGTAATGAAAATAAAGTACTTCGAATATATTACAGTTTACCTTTCTGTCTTTTTAGTCTGTGTTTTTATAGGCATAATAGGTAGGCTGGTGCTGCTGGAAAGAGGTGCTGACGAGTATACGGCCGGTGTTTTCTTTTGGATAAGCACTGGATTTGGTATTTTAATGTTCGCAATTTTAAGCTTGTTTCTTAACGATTTGGCTGAGAGAGTGCTGAATCGTTTTTTGAAGGTCAAAAAAAATGAATCACCAGAAAGCCGCATTCCAAGTGAGGACTTTGTAAAAATAGAAGATACTTTAATTAAGCCCGAACTGCCTGAAAATAAAAATTCAGCCATCAATATTGAACAGGTAAGGGAGGAGAGGCAAAATGCAGTCAAAAATCAGAAACAATCCAGAATTGATATTGCCATCCGCTATGCACAGCAAGAGTTCGCTCTGTATGTGACGGATGATGATTTGAAACAATTGGGTAAGAATATAATCATATATGCTGAGGACATAAATTTTGAAAAGATTATGGCGGTAAAAGTAAAAGATCTGTCCAATCTCGATTTGTATCATTTCGGCTGGAATATATGGAATTTTTTTAAAGTCAGCAGACAGGATAAAGCAGCACAATTTTTAAAACTGACCTTTGCTGACGCTTTAAAAGATGTTGAAGAGAATAGTATTAAAACGCATCTTAAAGATTATGAACAGAAAGGGCTTATAAAGATTATTGAAGATTTTAGAGGTTTTTAAATGTCAATACTTGTAAAGCACTGTGTTTTTTAAGTGTTTCTGCTGTGAAGAAAGACACAGCAAAAACACTTTTTTCATTTACACCATAATTATAAAAACAATAGCTATGGATTTAAATGAAATCTCTTTTGAGAACCTGCCCAAAGCAGTAGCGCACTTAGTGAAAGAAATTGCAGAGATCAAACTTATGATTCAGAACGTACAAGTATTTGAATCTAAAGCAAAAAGCAATCCTATTGGCATTGAAGAAGCGAGTCGGTTAATAGGAAAAGCAAAGCCTACAATTTACGGTCTTGTGAGGCAGAGAAAAATCCCGTGTTATAAGTACGGTAAAAAACTCTATTTTTTTGAAGAAGAACTTTTAGAATGGATTTCTAAAGGAAAAAAGAAAACAATGCAGGAAATCGAATCAGAAGTATTCAAATATAATCATAAGAATAGATAGATAATCGCCGGTAAGAGGAGAGCAGGATTCGAACTTAACCGTTCAAACCCGCATCTATGCTACGTTTTTATGATGTCTTAAACCCTAGTGCACCGATTCTGAACCTAAAGTGAAATTGTTGTTTTTTTTTTTGATATTTAACTAATTGATATTCAGTAATTTTATTCTGAATAATTTGATTGTAAAGATATCAATATTTTTTTATTATTGATAAATTTAATTTTTGAAGCTTCTCAGATGGAAAGTCTTTTGAAAATTCCTTAGCTTTTTGTTGTAAAAAAGGTATCAACTCCGGATCTAAAAGTCTTGTCTCCCAATAATGGTAACAATCTCTATTCGTTTATCTCCATTTAATCGGTAGTAAATAGTATCGACACCGCAAACACAATAACGATATCCTTTTTTGATGTGGTCGGCAGATGGAAATAAAAATGGATTTTGTTCTATTTTGTCAAAACAATCGTAAAACATATTGAAATAATGATCGGCCTGATCCATTCCGAACTTACCGACACCATAGTAATAAATTCTTTTTAAATCTTTTTTGGCTTCGCTACTTAAATAATAGCTATTCATCTCCCAAATCCTTTTTAAATTCGGCTAACATTTCTTCTCTGGTTTGTTTTTTTACAAAGCCGCTTTTTTCTCCCTTATCTATTTTAGCTCTTACAAAGTCATAAAATTCTTCTTGTGAACGTGCTTTTTTTATTAAAAAGTTAATGGCTTCACTTTTACTGCTAAACTCTTCTGCATTAACCTGATTTTTTAACCATTCTTCATTGGGACCAGTTAATGATATACTTTGTCTTGTCATAATAATAAAAAAGTTATTTTGGTGTAAATTTACACCAAAATTTTAAAAATAGAAAAAGATTCAGCAAAAAACTTGAATAGAAAACCGCCTTAAGTTTTATGTGCAAAAAAGGTATCAACTCCAGATGGCTTTGTGTGGTTTTATCGCACATATAAATAAGTTAGCCGTAATTTTAATCTAAGAAGGATATAATTGAAAAATAAATTATTAAAGGGAACAAAATACTTATGTATCATTTTACTTTTATGTTTACTTTATAGTTTCATCGTCAAATGACCGACCTATTAATTAATGAAACTAGTGGTTAAGAGCGTGAAGACTAAATTTTAGTAGGGTTTATACTCTGATTTATATACTCATCAAGTAACTAACAAGATTTTCATTTTTATCAAGACCAATTTTTTTTCTTAGGCGATGACGGGCAACTTCTACTCCTCCGCTCGAAACATTCATGATTTCAGCAATTTCTTTTGTAGACATATTTATTAATAAATAAGTAGATAAATCTAATTCCCTGGGAGAAATTCCCGGATGTTTTTCTTTTAATCTCTTCAAAAAATCAAAATGGACATTTTTGATGTGCTTTTCTAAATCCTTCCAGCTTTTATCTGTATTTACCTCTTTTACAATGCTTCTGTTTAATTTTGTAAATTGGGATTTAGTAGATTCATCAAATGCTTCTGTATTAATGTCTTTTAGTTTATAAATGATTCCGTTTAGAATTTTGTTTTTCTTTACTGCCTGCAAAGAATTATTAACCAGCTCTTTGTCTTTTGCTAAAATTTTAGTTTTAAGCTTTTCATTTTTTAATTTTTCAATTTCTTTTTCGAGCTCATGTTGTTCCTGTTTAATTTTTGATTCTTTTTCCAGATAAAGTTTTCTTTGCTCAATGGTTTCATAATATTTGTTCTTTCTTATTTTCATTTTGGTTCTTTGTCTGATATAAAATATGGATAAAACAGTAAGTAAAACATACACTAAATAGGCCAGAAAATGTCTATACCATGGTGGAGAAACCGTAAAAGATATAAATGTTTCATCTGATTGGATTCCATAACTGTTTCTCACTTTTAATTTCATCTTGTAATCGCCTTCTCTTAAGTAGTTATATTCTTTAAATGAAATTGTTGACCGTTTCATCAAATGCTGAAATGGGGGAAGTATTCAGGCAGAATCAAAGTTTGTCGGTTAATTTTCAGGGGAATAATTTTAAATTGTACACGGATTATTCTTTTTATGACGGAAAAGATTTTATAAAGATCAATTCATCGCGTTATTATTCTAAAAATGAAATTTCTGAACCTGCTTCTGTGAGGCTTGATATGCAGGCTAACCGCAGGTTTCATTCATTGTCAAATTATTTTAAAACAGGTATCGAATACGATTTTTCAAAAAAAGTATCAGCAGATGTCCATCTTCAGGGAAATTGGTTTGGAAGAGAAAAAAACGAAGCGGCGCAGTCTGACTTTTTTGAAAATGATTTTTTTACTCAACACTCACTTCATACGACAAATGTACAAGAAGTAAAGAACAGAAATCTGGGAGTTTCGGCTGGTATTCAATATAAGATGAATCCAAAATTGAAGTGGGATAATGTTGTAAATTTTCTTTCATACACACAGGATGAAGAATTAAACCAGAAAAGCACGATGGCCGATTACAACAATAGTCTTGAGCAGCATGCACTGATGGGAAACATGACTGGCAAGAATGATATTCTTAATGTACAATCGGTTATGGCATACAATAAATCAGATAAATTTACCTTTCAGTCTGGAGCTAAAGTATCTTCTATTGCTATCAATAGTAATGCTTTATATAATTCATTTGAGCCTGGGGGCTGGATACAGGATAAGGAATTAAGCAGCGGCTTTAAGTACCAGGAAAATATCTGGGCAGGATTTCTTCAGGCCGCGCAAAAATGGTCGGAGCGTTTTTCTACAGAAGCAGGCCTGCGTCTTGAACATACCAATACTGAGGCAGGTTATGTATCAGAGAGCCGGGATTCTACATTGGTAAGGCATTATAACCAGCTTTTCCCATCTATTGCAATAAACTATATTTTGACAGAAGGACATACAATCTCTTTCCAGTATGGCAGAAGAATTGTGCGTCCTAATTACAGGGACCTGAATCCATTTACAGAAGTAAACGATTTTTATCTTCAGGAAAGAGGCAATACGGCGCTACGCCCCGAACTGTTAAATAATCTTGAAGTTTTATGGCTTTTGAAATCAAAACATATGCTGAGTATGTTTTATACAGTTCGTCAAAATCCAATTACAAAGAGTTACCTCACAGAACCTGATAGTGGAATTACTATTGTAATGCCACTAAATCTCAAACAGAGCTATACTACAGGTTTCAAAGCAAGTATTAATACTCTTAAACCAACAAAATGGTGGACTTCTTATTTTAATGGATCTTTGACTTATAAAGAATTTTATTGGCAGGAATCAGGAAATCATTATAAAAACAGTCTGCTGACTCCTTCGCTGCAGCTTAATAATCAATTTGAACTGCTTCGAAACTGGGCATTTGAAATTACAGGGTACCTTAATGGTACAAGTGCTGAAGGCCAGGCAAAAATAGATGCAATAGGGGCTTTATCAATAGGGGTAAGAAAAAACTTTTTTGATAATAAGCTGAGTCTGTATACTCGAGTCTTCTTTATTGCCTGTTGCTCTCTCGGATCTTTGATCCCAGCGTGTGAACTCCCATTTTCGTTTTGTTGAAGTCTCCTTGCGTATACCATCGACTATTATTCTCAGATACACGATTCCTTTTTTACTCTCAAATTTGGGCTTTTTTAAAAAGTATCCCAATCCAAAACTGCTTTCTAACATAATTCTACGTTTTAAGTTAATAAATGTAGAATAATATCACTTTCAAATCAAGTCGTTAAACACGTTAAGCCCTTATTCAGTAAGGGCTTATATAGGTTTCTGGTGCGCTTTTTTATCCCGAAAATAATAAGATTCAATATTGCATCCTCAAGTTTATCGTCAATATTCGTTTTCGCATCCAGTAGAAATTATAAAAAAATACAATTAAAACAGGACTTGTTTAATTTAGTTGTTTTTTGTAGATTCTCTCAGGATAATCTTAGTTTCTAATTCTATTGTCCTTGGAGTAAAAAGACTATTTTTCTTATGAGAAATTATTTCTTCTAGTAGTAAATTAAAGGCTTCGACTCCCATTTCGTAGCTGGGTTGATCAACTGTACTCAATTTGGGTGTTATTACTTTAGACATAAACCAATTGCTAAAACCAATTATGCTGATTTGTTGTGGAATCTGAATTTTTTTTTCATTAAAATATGCTAAAACTCCAACGGCAACTAAATCAGTAATAACAAAAATACCATCTACATCAGGATGCTCTTCAAGAATTTGCTTTGCAAAAGTGAGACCTTCTTCAAAAGTTACATCAACACAAGTGTAGACAAGTTTCGAGTTAAAAGCAATGTTGTTTTTCTCCAATGCTTTTTTATAACCAAGAAATCGATCAATGGCATTTTGCGGATTTACAGGGCCTCGAATATGAGCTATTTTTTTGCAACCAGAATCAATTAAACATTGTACTGCTTCGATTGCTGCTTTCTGATCGTCAATAATAACTTTTGAGCTTGGGATTAATTTTGAAATTTTGTCAAATTGCACAAATGGAATACTTCTGCGTAAAATTTCCTTTAGGTGATAGTCGTTGTTAGATTCATTAGATAAAGACATCAAAATACCGTCTACTCTTTTATTTATTAAGAGAGCGACTTGCTTTTTTTCAAGATCTAAAGATTCGTTAGATTGCAGAATAATTACTAGGTAACCATGTTTTCCAGCCTCGGCAATTATCCCATTTATGACATTAGAAAAAAAATGATGTACTATTTCAGGAATAATTAAGCCAATGGTTTTAGATTCCTTAGTTCGAAGATTTACTGCAAAACTATTGGGTGTATAATTTAGCTCTTCTGCTAGTGCAAGAACTTTTTCTATCGTTTTTTTACTGACATCAGACTTGCTTTTTAATGCTTTAGAAACTGTGGTAATTGATATTCCTAGTGTTTCAGCGATTTCTTTTAGAGTGGTCTCTTTCATTTAACAAATATGTGATTTTTTTTTGAATTTAAAATCGTAAACGTTTGCGATATTTTCGCAAACGTTTGCGATATGATTATTGTTTTTTTTAAGAGTTATAAAATTAATTTTGAAATAAATTAACGTTAAATTTATTAATCAAACAATTTTAAACCATGAAAAAAAACACTTTATTATTAAAAAGACTTGGATTGATTTTAGCTTTACTGCTTTTTAATTTGTCTTTTTCCCAGAATACTAAGTTATCAGGAATTGTTTCTGATGCAAATGGTAATCCAATTCCAGGAGTAAATGTTACGATTCAAAATACAACAAAGGCAACAGCAACTGATTTTGATGGAAAATATGAGTTTTCCAATCTTCAAAATGGAGTTGTTACTATCTTTACATCTTTTATAGGTTATAAAACAGCGCAGACTACTGTTCAAATTAATGGAGAAACTATTCAAAACATTACGATCACTTTAGACGAAAATGTTTTGAACGATGTAATTGTGACAGGTGTTGTAAGTCCGAAAACAAAAATTAAATCTAGTGTATCGATTACTTCATTAGATGTAAAACAAATTGAACAGTCAGCGCCAAGATCAACTGCGGAAATTTTTAGAACTATTCCGGGAATTCGTTCTGAATCTTCAGGAGGCGAAGGAAATTCTAATATTTCGGTTCGTGGTGTACCAATTTCTTCTGGTGGATCTAAATATTTACAAATTCAAGAAGATGGATTACCAGTACTTTTGTTTGGAGATATTGCTTTTGCAACTGCAGATATTTTCACTAGATTTGATGGAAATGTAGCCAGAATAGAAGCAATTCGTGGTGGATCAGCTTCTACTTTATCTTCCAATTCGCCGGGTGGAATTATCAATTTTATTAGTAAAACGGGAAAAACAGAAGGAGGAGCAATAGCAACAAGTTTTGGCTTAGACTACAATAATTTTAGAACAGATTTGGATTATGGAACTAAAATAGGAAATAATCTGTATTTTCATGTTGGTGGTTTTTATAGAGCAGGAGAAGGAGTGAGAAAAACAGGTTTTACATCTAATAACGGAGGGCAAGTAAAATTTAATATAACAAAAGAATTTGAAAGAGGTTCTGTAACTATTTATGCGAAATTTTTAAATGATCGTGCTGTTGCTTATATGCCAATGCCTGTTCAGGTTTCGGGGACAAATTCTAATCCAAATTGGGAAAATGTACCAGGTTACAATGCAACAAATGGTGCTTTGCAATCAATCTATTTAAATCATAATGTAGGTCTTGGTCCAGATGGCGAATTAAGAAGAGCTAAAGTGTCAGATGGAATGCATCCTGTTTCAAAAGCAATTGGAGTAAATGCATCGTTTGATTTGAATGCAGGTTGGAAAATTACAGAAAATGGCCGTTTTTCTTCTAATAATGGTGGTTTTATAGCTCCTTTTCCAGCAGAAATTGCTTCAGCTGCAACGGTAGCCAATTCGTTTGGAGCAGGTTCAACACTTTCTTTTGCAAAAACGGGAGAACAATTTAACAATCCAAACGGGTTAGTAGCGAGAATTCATATGTTTGATACCCAGTTGAATGATCTTAATAATTTCATGAATGATTTGAGATTAACCAAAAAGTTTGATAAAATTGGAATTACAGCAGGTTATTTTAAATCAATTCAAAATATTTCGATGTCTTGGTTATGGAATTCCTATCTACAAGAAGTTTCAGACAATAATCCACGTTTGATTAATGTTACTAACGCGACTGGAAATTTATTATCAGAAAACGGATTGTATGCATACGGAACACCTTATTGGGGTAATTTAGCTAGAAATTATGATACACAATACAATGTTTCAGCGCCTTATTTTAATGTTTCTATTGATGCAACTGATGAACTTTCTTTTGAAGGAGGGTTACGTTATGATAAAGGAAAAGTAACCGGCTCGTTTGCAGGGGGGGGATCTACAACTTACGATATAAACAATGATAATGTAATTTCTTTTCCTGAGCAGAATGTATTTGCTGTAAATACGGCTAATGAAACAGCAGTGCATTATGATTATGATTACGTTTCTTATACTATTGGCGCCAATTATCTTTTTACAAGCAGACAGTCTATTTTTGCAAGACTTAGTAGGGGAGCTTCTGCAAAAGCAGATCGTATTTTGTTTTCCGGACTGGATTATTTAGACGGAAATAAAATAAATGCGCTTGATTTTTTGACACAATTCGAGATTGGTTATAAACAAAAATTCTCAAAAGGATACATTTATGCAACAGCTTTTCATTCTAAAACAGATGAGCAAGGGGGATATGAAGCAACGACCAATAGTATTATAAAAAACAATTATAAGTCATTAGGATTAGAATTAGAAACGGCTTATAAGATCAGTGATGCTTTTGATTTACGAGGTGGATTAACTTATACAAAAGCTGAAATTACTTCGGGAGACAATGCAGGTAATGACGCCAGAAGACAGCCTAAATTGATGTACAATTTCATTCCAAGTTATCATTTTTCTGGTAAGAAAAACACTTTTGGATTAAGTTTTATTGGTCAGACAAAAGCTTTTGCACAAGATTCAAATGAGTTGGTTATGAATGGTTTTGTTATTGTAAATGGTTTCGTAGAAGTTGGGCTTGCAAATGGATTGTCTTTGAACGTTTCTGGAAATAACTTGTTCGATACTCTTGCTATTACAGAAGCTGAAGAAGGAAGTATTACTGCAAACACAGTAAATTATGTAAGGGCCCGACCGATGCCGGGAAGGTCAATTTCCATGGCTTTATCTTATCGATTTTAGTTAATGTTAGTTTAAATCACAATTCTTGTGATTTAATACAAGAATTGTGATTAAAATTAAAAAATATGGTATTATGATATTCGAAAAACCTAGGCTTAATTTTTGGCAAATTTGGAATATGAATTTTGGTTTTTTTGGAATCCAGTTCAGTTTCGGATTACAGCAAAGTAATATGAGTGCTATCTATAAATATTTAGGAGCTAATGAAGCTTCATTACCTATGCTTTGGCTTGCAGGCCCTATAACAGGATTAATTTTACAGCCTATTGTCGGAGCAATTAGCGATGGTACTTGGTCGCCAAGATTTGGCAGAAGAAAACCTTTTTTTCTTATAGGAGCTCTAATCTCTAGTATTGCATTGGTTATAATGCCGTTTTCAAGTTCGATAATGATGGCAGCTAGTTTGCTTTGGATATTGGATGCTGCCAATAATATTGCTATGGAGCCTTATCGTGCTTTTGTGGCTGATAAATTGCAGAAAGAGCAGCATTCATTTGGCTTTTTAATGCAAAGTTTTTTTACAGGCTTAGGAATTACTTTAGCCAATTTTACACCTGCAATACTGGTAGCATTAGGCTTTTTTGCTTTTAATGATAAAATGGAAAATGGAATTCCGGTTTATACCTACTGGGCATTTTTTATTGGAGCTATAGCGGCAATTGGGTCAGTGTTACTTTCAGTTATAACGACTGAAGAGTATCCTCCTACCCAGCAAGAATTGTTAGCAATGAAGCAAGAAAAAGAAAAAATATATATTCTTGTAAGAATATATATGGATATAAAAGAGGCTTTTACTACCATGCCATTAACAATGAAACAACTCATACCCGTTAAATTTTTCACATGGTATGCCATGTTTTGTTATTGGCAGTATATTACTTCAACTTTATCAATTTCAATTTTTAATGCTCCTAATCAAGCATCAGAAGGTTTCTCTAAAGCGCAGCTTCTTACTGGAAATTTGAACGGAACCTATAATATCGTTTGTTTTCTAATTGCTTTCGCATTGGTTCCAATTGCGCAAAAAATAGGAGCAAAAGGAGTTCATTTTATAGCCTTGCTTCTAGGAGGTATCGGACTTATATCAATTCCATATTTAAATAATTCTGATGTTCTTTTTTATCTCTATAATCCTTTTGGAAATACTATTACTATTAGTACAATATATTTATACTCGTTTGGCTTGGGAATTTCCTGGGCGTCTATGATGGCAATGCCGTATCAACTATTAGCAGGATCAATCCCTAAAGAAAAAAGAGGTATCTACATGGGGATTTTCAATATGTTTATCGTTATTCCAATGGCGATACAAGTTGTTACAATGCAGTTTTTTGTTTATGATTTATTAGGCAGAAATCCAATAAATGTAATTCGGTTAGCGGGATTGTTCTTAATTATCGGAGCCATTTTCACTCTTTTTATAACGGTAAAAAATAAAAATAAAGTCGTAGAATAATGAAAGATTTATGTTATGCCAAAGCGATTCAACTGCTTCAGAAAGCATCCTCGCCACAAGGATTTTTAGCAAGTATACAAAATACATCTAATTATAAAAGAGTTTGGGCCCGCGATGGTGTTATCTGCGGTCTGGCTGCATTATCCTCCGGGAAGAAAGAGTTGATAGACACTTTTCGAAATACATTAGAAACACTGGCAAAATATCAGCACCAGAACGGTACAATTCCTTCTAATGTAATGATTAATGATACCGATGTTGAGGTAAGTTATGGCGGTCTGGCAGGAAGAGTCGATGCTGTAACCTGGTTTTTGATAGGGATTTGCCAATATGCGTTTTATAATCGTGATGAAGCTTTTGTGAAAAAACATGAGACCCATATTCAAAAAGCCTTACAGCTTCTGGAAGCCTGGGAGTTTAATAATAAAGGGCTTTTATATGTGCCTTTGTCGGGAAACTGGGCAGATGAATATATCACAGAAGGATATGTTTTGTACGATCAATTGCTCAGGATCTGGGCTTTAAAAAGCTATAATTATTTTGCAAAAGACGAGAAGATAAGTAGTAAAATGGAACAAATAAAAACACAAATAGAAATCAATTTTACACCAAATTCAGAAGGAGAGAAATACCATCAAAGAGCATACGATGAAATGAATTTTGAAAAATTTATGCCTTGCTCCTTTTCGCCTGCAGGATATAAAACTCAATTTGATGCATTGGCCAATTCTTTGGTATTATACTTGAATATTGGTTCAGAAGAATTTCAAAAATCAATTTTAGAATATAGCATTCAATTAACAAAAGAAATGTCCTTGAAGTTATTGCCAGCTTTTTGGCCTCCGATTCAAGATAAGGACTTAGATTGGAATTTACTTAAAAATAATTATAAGTATGAATTTCGCAATCATCCCAATGAGTTTCATAATGGAGGAAGTTGGGCAATGATAAATGGTTTTTTCGGAGTAGCATTGCTTTCTAAGTCAAAAAAAGAAGACGCTTTGGTGATATTGAATGCGATTAACGAAATTAATGCTGTTGAAGATTTTAGTTTTTATGAAAATTTTAATAGTAAAACAAAATTACCAAATGGTATTCCGTTTTGTGCATGGAGTGCCGCAGCAACAGTAATATTAAATCAAAGTTTAATGAATAATTTTAAATTTTTAGTTTAAATTGGAAAAAAAAATAGATATTATAAGTGTAGGTGAAGTATTAATTGATTTCATAGGACACGAAATGAATACCTCAATAAGTCATACAAAAGACTATCATCGTTTTTTAGGCGGATCCCCTACAAATGTATCGGTAAATGCTTCTCGTTTAGGAATGAATGTTGTACTTGTTGCCACATGTGGTAGTGATGGATTGGGACAATATATCGTCGAAAAGCTACGGTTAAAGAAGGTAATTACATCCCAAATAAGAAATTCATTAACATTGCCAACATCTGTTATTTTTGTGTCGCGATCCATTGAGACTCCAGATTTTGTTGCCTACAGGCAAGCAGATGTAGAAATTCTGGAAGAGCAACTTCCCGATGAGTTATTAATGCAATCTAAGATATTTCATACAACTTGTTTTGCTTTGAGCAAAGATCCGGCACGGACAACGATTCTGAATAAAGCGCACAAGGCAAAATCGCTAGGATTACTATTAAGTATTGATATTAATTATTCTGAAAAAATATGGCCCAATAGAACCGAAGCACACCAGGTTCTTAAAGATTATTTATCAACGAATCCTTTAGTAAAAGTAAGTGAAGATGATTGTTTTAGATTGTTTGGAGAAATTAAAACAGAATCCTTTATATTTGAGTATTTACATGCTTTAGGAGCCTCGACAATCTGTTTGACAAAAGGGAAAGAAGGAGTAAAATTATCAGACGTTAATGAAGGAGTATTTTCGCAAGAGGCAATTATGTTAAAAGAAATTAAAGATGTAACGGGTGCCGGAGATGCTTTTTGGACAGGTTTTTTATATGCAAAACTCCAAAATAAGAATATAGAAGAATGCCTGACTATTGCTCAAAAATTAGCTAATATCAAATTACAAAATATAGGACAGTTACCAGATAACGTAGATATAAATAAAGAATTAGAATAAAACAAAAATCTGCTTTAAGCAGATTTTTGTTTTATAACGCAATGGTTCCTTTTAATGCTGTGTTTGGTTCGAATACATAATTGGTAAAATCATTATAATTAAAATTGAAAATGTTTTTTAATTCAGGAATAGACTTTCATTTTTAAATAAAGAATATTTTTTTTTATTAAAGTTTGCTTAAACGTTTAACTTTTTTATATTTGCCTGCAAGAAAACGTTATAGTGAAGAAAATTTCCATAAAAGATGTAGCATTAAAAGCAGGGGTATCTATCGCTTCGGTTTCTTATGTGCTTAATAATAAGGTAAATAGCCGAATTGGAAAGGAAACTGCAGAAAAGGTAATTAAAGCCGCTGAAGAGTTAAATTACCGCGCAAATACTGCAGCCAAAAACCTAAAAACACAACGTACAAACATCATTGGATTAATTGTTGCAGATATTGCAAATCCATATTTCTCCCAAATTGCCCGAATAATAGAGAACGAAGCAACTAAAAGAGGCTACACCCTCATTATTGGAAGTTCTGATGAAAATAAAGAAAAATTTGAAAGCCTTGTCAATATGTTTTACCATCGTCAGGCTGAAGGATTAATTATTGCGCCTGTAGAAAACTCGGAGATTTGTCTTCAAAAATTACAAAAACATAATATTCCTTTTGTTTTTATAGACCGTTATCTTTCAAAAATAAAGGCTAATAATATTCAAATTAACAATTACGAGATCAGCTATAATGCTACCCAGCACCTTATTGAAGAAAATCGTAAAAATATACTTCTTGTTGCTTATGAAACAACTTTGGATCATTTGCTAAAAAGAACAAAGGGGTTTAAAGACGCTCTAAAAAAATACAATTTAACATATAGCGATAGTAATATTCTAAATATCGATAAAGACAAAATTGATACGGATATTAATGATGGTTTTGACCGCTTGTTTCAATCAGAACCAAAACCTGATGCCGTTTTTTTTACCAGTAATAAGCTCGCCGTATCGGGTTTAAAAAAACTTATGAAATTGGAAATTGCTATTCCAACTGATCTTGCCGTAGTGGCATTTGATGAAACAGAAGCTTATGAACTCTTTAGTGTACCATTATCTTATGTGAGTCAGCCGCTGTCTGAAATTGGAATCGCCGCTGTAAAACTCTTGCACGAAAAAATCACGAATCCTTTACTGCCATTGCAAACTATTGTACTGGATGCTGAGATGCACATTAAGGAATCTTCAAAACCTAAAAATTAACCAGACCTTTTTTATTTATCAATTTGATTAAACGTTTAACCTTTACTAATTATGAAACAAGAAACACCAATTCAGCCGTCCGTATATTGTTATGGAGAAGTATTATGGGATATATTTCCCGATGGAGCTCGCGCTGGCGGAGCACCTTTTAATGTAGCATATAATTTAATGAGAATGGGAATTGATGCCCACATGATAAGCCGCGTTGGAGATGACCAACTAGGAACCGATCTTATGAAAAAACTTCAGGATTGGAATATAGCAACCGAAAATACGCAAATCGATAGCCAATATGGTACCGGAACTGTAATCGCTACTATCGACGAGCACAATGAGGCTCACTATGATATTGTAAAACCAGTTGCCTGGGATTTTATTGAATTTAGAAATGATTATACCCATAAAGTTGAAACTGCCGAAGCTTTTGTTTTTGGGAGTCTGATAACCAGATCTGATGTATCCCGAAATACGCTTTTTCAACTTCTGGGAAGTGCAAAATTTAAAGTATTTGATGTTAATTTAAGACCTCCTTTTTATTCCCTTCCTGTTCTTAAAGCGCTTCTTTTTAAGGCAGATCTTGTTAAGATGAACAAAGCCGAACTCCGACTTATACTGGATTTTTTATCCAAAGATTATTCTACTGAGGACGACAGTATTCGATACATACAAGACACATTTAATATAAAGGAAGTTTTAATCAGTAAAGGAAGCAAGGGAGCGATATACTACAATGGAGACTCTCATTATCAAGCTCCTGCAGTTCCCGTAACAATTGCGGACACTGTAGGTAGCGGAGATGCATTTTTAGCTGGGTTTCTTTCTAAGCGAATAATTAATTCAAATCCTGAAGAAATTATGAGACAGGCCACAGCTTTGGGCGGATTTATAACTTCCAAAGAGGGAGCTTGTCCTGATTACAACTTACAGGATTTTGAATCTTTTCGTTCTGAGAAGGAACTTGCATGTACGCAACTTTAACTAACATCTAAAAAACTAAAATTATGTCACAGGCAAAATTTACCGAAAAAAAATATACCATTACCTTCATTTTTGTTACTTCTTTGTTTCTGTTTTGGGCAATAGCCATTACGATGGGAGATGTTCTTAACAAACACTTTCAAAATGTATTGCACATCAGCAAATCAGAATCCGGATTGGTGCAGTTATCCATTTTTGGCGCTTATGCCGTTATGGGAATTCCGGCAGGATTATTCATGAAAAAGTACGGCTACAAAAAAGGCGTATTATTAGGACTGCTTCTTTATGCTCTTGGCGCATTTTTATTTGTACCTGCTGCACAAAACGAATCATTTACCTATTTTAGAGTTGCTTTATTTATACTTGCATCCGGACTGGCTACTCTCGAAACCGTTGCTCACCCTTTTATCGCATCCCTTGGCGATGAACGTACCAGCGATCAGCGTATTAATTTTGCACAATCCTTTAATGGTTTGGGCGCAATAATAGGCCCGCTTTTAGGTGGTTTTTTTATCCTAAACACCAAAGGAGCTGAAGGTCTTGAATCTGTAAAAAGTTTATACCTGATTATAGGCGGAGTAATTCTTACCATCGCACTCGCTTTTTGGTTTGTAAAAGTACCCGCTTTAAAAAACGCACATGGAGAACATGGTGACAACACAACAGATTCGCAAAACCCAGATGTAGTACTTAATGCTCCTTTATACCGTCAACGCCATTTTATTTGGGCAGTAACAGCACAGTTTTTTAACATTGGTGCTCAAGGCGGAACCTGGGCTTACTTTATCAATTACGGTGTTGAAAAAACTGGTCTTGCAGATAATCAGGTGGCTTATTACTTTTCGCTAAGTATGGCAATGATGATGATTGGTCGTTTTATTGGTACATTTTTAATGCGCTTTATAGCTCCTAATAAACTACTTGCGGTTTACAGTATTTGCAATATGGTGCTTTGTATCCTAATTTCTCAAAGCTTTGGATGGGTATCCTTTGCCTCTTTGATTATGCTAAATTTCTTTTTAAGTGTTATGTACCCAACAATTTTTAGCCTTGGATTAAAAAAATTAGGAAACAAAACGGAACAAGCATCTTCTTTTCTGGTGATGGCTATGTTTGGTGGTGCTGTGTTCCCTCCAATTATGGGATTTGTTGCCAATACAAATATTGCTTATGCTTACCTGTTGCCTATCGTTTGTTATGTAGTTATACTTTTGTTTGCTGTAAAATATTATAAACCAAAAACATTAGGAACACAAGCTAAGGTTGTAAACGGTATAAGTATATGAAACAGAATGTGTTTTACAAGTATTTCAGCGCAATGGTTTTACTTTTATCTGCAATTTCTGTTCATAGTCAGATTGTTATCAAAAATAAAAACTTTTCGTTTGGAACTACCGGAAGAATCGGTTTTGGCTATTCTCCAGATATCGAAGGTCATACCGGGCGTCAGCTGAATCTTTTGAATCAGGGTTCACTCGGAGGCAGAATGGATCAGGGGGATTATGTAGATTTACTTCCTTCTTTTCATTTTATACCGGTAAATGCCAATAAGGAAAGTACCGAAATTGATTTTCAGGTAAGGCTTGCTTTTTATTCTTCGAATGGTACGTTTTTAGGAAATGTAAATTCAGGATCAACAGATGGTATGATTGTCAGCCTTCCAGAAGCTTTTGTTGAAGCACGTAATATTGTAGGAAGCCCCTGGACGGTATGGGCCGGGGCAAGATACATGCGCTACGATGATGTACATATTGCTGATTATTTTTATTTTGATGATCATTCTTCTCAGGGATTTGGTATAAAATATAAAAATTCTTCGTTTTCAATGTTTTTCCCGGCTGCAATCGACACAACATCTTCCGGTAATGCAACACCTTATTCTTATTCGAATATCATATCTGGAAATAAATTCCTCACCTATCGTCAGCGGGAAGTTATGGTAGCGGAGCAAAGTTTTATTTTATCCCAAAAGCATCTTATAAAATTATTGGCAGAATACCATCATGTTCCTGCTGTAAGCAAAAACGCAGATCCGGCCTTTCCTTCTGATAATGGATTTGTGGCTGGTGTGAAGATAAACTCGGAACTGGAAACAAGAAAAACTGGGTCTTTTAATCAATTTTCTGTTCGTTATGGAACCGGAATAGCTAATGGAGGTGATAACGGTAACACACAAACCTGGCGTACTTTTGGTGCACCTCAAGCTGATAATCAAACCTACAAAGGAGCATATTCGTTTACGATGGTTGAACATCTTATGCTTAATCTTTCAGACAAAATAAGTCTTAACCCGTATGCCGTTTACACACAAAGTAAAGGCGGTGCCAATACAAACGGCATGGCTACCGACTTTTATGACAAGAGTATTTACAATTATAAAACAGATCTCGCGATTGGTACAAGAGTGATTTATTATCTTACCAATTGGTTTCATTTGGTCTCTGAGCTTCACTACACTGCAAGAAAGGACAGTTATAATCCAATTGCTTCAATGGTCAAGTTTGCCTTTGCGCCTACCATTGTACCTACAGCTGAGCGTAGTCCGTGGGCGCGACCGCATTTGAGATTTATTGCCGAGGTTTCCCGCTATAATGATTATGCAAAAGATGCTATGTACTCTTCATTTTTACAACAAGCGGGACAAAAAAGAATTGGGACTTATTTTGGGGTACGTTCAGAATGGTGGGTATTTTAATTAAAAAAAATGATATGAAAGTAAAATTTGGAGCCTCTCTCCTTTCCTGGATAACTCCTTTATGGACAGCAGAATCCGGGCATTATGCAATAAAAAAAACAGCAGAAACCGGTTTTGACATGATCGAAATTCTACTGCCTAATAGTATGGATTTTGATGCACAAACAGTAAAAAAACAACTTAGGGAAAATAATCTTGAGGTAGCATGTTCACTAAATCTGCCAAAAGAAGCTCATATTTCTTTTTATCCTGATGAAGCCTTAAAATTAATATGTAAAGCACTTGATAAAACTGCCGGTCTGGATGCAACTTTTTTAGGAGGCGTGTTACATGGGGGCATAGGAGTATTTACCGGAAATCCCATTACCGCTGATGAAAAAGAAATTATTACAGAAGTATGGGGAAAAGCAGCACTCTATGCTCAAAAACTCGGAATAACAGTTGGTATTGAACCAATAAACCGATACGAAAGTTACGTTTGTAATACAGCGGAAAACGTTTTAGAGCTTATTCAAAAAACGAATCAACCAAATCTTGCAGTTCATCTGGATACTTTTCATATGAATATTGAAGAGAAAAATTTTTACGATCCGGTTATAGCATCAGGAAAGTTATTAAAACACCTGCATATTACAGAAAGTAACAGAGGAATGCCCGGAGAAGGAACTGTAAATTGGCAGGAACTTTTTAAAGCTCTTAAAGAAATTGATTTCGAAGGAAATCTTGTTTTGGAGAATTTTTCATCAGCAGTTCCCGGTATGCAACAGGCAGTTTCTTTGTGGCAGACATCGCTCCACAATGATCTGGAATTGGCTGTAGGAAGTCTTGAGTTTCTTAAACAGAATTTAAACAAATAATTTTTTTGATTACAAGAAAGGTTCTTAATTAATATAAAAAAGGCAACATTGTCATTGAAGACAATACTAAAATTGACCACTTTTTTGTTATTGTTTACTTTTTGAACGATCTATCTGTTGGTATTTTGCTTGTGATTTCCATAATTTTAATTTTAAGGATTTTACTGTTTAATTTCTCTTGTCTTGCTCCAACATAAAATGTTTTCAAAACAGGAAAATAGAAAGTAGGATGTCCAAGCATCTGTTATAAGTATTGTATAGCGATAAAAAGTATGTTGTAATTATTCGCGTTGGGTATTCTTAGAATAATATCTTAGCAGCATTTTTTAGTCCATTTCAAGTAAAAATTTTAAGTGAATTTTTTGATGAGCTTTGATTGGAATAGAAATTATGATATGATTGAATGACTTTGGAGTTAGCAAGTGGATACGGAGTGCAATAATTGCTAAAGGTAGATGGTGCCGACTTTTATATTTATTCATTCTAACGCAAGTAATATCTTGGTTTGCTTTCAGTCCTTTTTCTATGAAATTGAGTTGCGGAAACTTCAATAGTCCTGTTTCTAATTCTTTAACATTTTTGTGTAAACAAAATTGTTTGTTTTTATATCATGAAAACTTCACTTGAAACAATCAAATAGATTCACCCAGGTTTTGTCTTGGAGCGGAAACTTCAAAAGAGAAAACTCGGAAAGAGACAGTTTGCTATTTCAGTTAGCGAGTTTCCTGAGACAGTTACGGCAATTACTAAGTGTGGACGAAGAATGAATATATCCCTTGCCATGAAAATTGAAAATATCCTTGATATCAAGGAGGGCTATTTTATGGTGCTACAAGTATTCTATGATGTTGAGAAGAAAAAAAAGAAAAAACGAATATTGTAAAATCAGAATAATCTTAAGTGTGATCTGATGCAGATTAGAAAAATTATTTTATTGGATACAGACATTAATAAATGGATTGGCATAAACAAAAAAACTGTTGTAAAAAGGATTTTTGAGCGTGGCAATCAAGATGAAAAGAAAGAAATCAGTTGCTTCTATGGAAATAAAATTGTTGATGTCATTTTAAAAAGCGTAAGTAAATATATCGTTATGGAATATTAAGTAGTTTTGCTGCAGAGAAGGTAAATCAGAGGAAGAGTATATGTTCAGCCAATTTCTGAAGAAAACGGCCCAGCTAATTCCGGAGCAAATTGATCATTGCTTTGCTTGGGTATCATAATGCTTCCCTTTTTAAAATGATCTATTTTCAAATTAAGGAGTTGCTCCGAAAAAAAATCAAAATGAAAAAACGGAAGAAATAAGGTATTCTGCTTTGAATTATAAAATTATTGAAGAATTTAATAAATTAACTAATTACAAAAATATAGCTTAACTTTTTCTCTACTATGTATTTGCATATCCACAATTTCTATGGTTCTATTTTAGCATAAATTTATTGAATTTCAATGGCTTAGACTTGCAAAAAAAAAACGTTATTATTCAATAACAAAATGCAAATTATAAATAAAAATACTAGAATTTAAATTTTTAATTTTTACAAATTAACAAAGTAGAGCATATCTCGATATATAATCTTTTTTAACAATTTTAAGTTTTGTAGCAAAAAAGATACCCCATCCAATTTAAAAATTACTGGTGCAATATATAAAAATTTTTAAATAAATTATTTTTGTTTTATTTTTGCAATGCTCCCCAACGAATGTTCTTTGGGAGTAAATTCAATGCTTTACTGATGAGAGAATTTTAATTTGATTTCAGATGAATACATTTTGTTTCTTATCCCAAAAGGAACAATGTTCGTTTAATCAGTATTGAGGAAAATGAATTTAAAATACCGTGCAAAGTTTCCGGTATTGATTTAAAATCAATTCTTATTTTTCAGCTTGTGGTCCAAATTCTATTTTGGTACTTAAAAAAATCTTAAATTATAAAATTACATTGGTGTTTGGTGGTTACAAAATGATAAATGGAAAGAGTGTAGAGATATTTGTAAAGATTTATATTAAAACTCAAAAGAAAGTTAAGTTTGGTGAGTCGAAGAAAAATAGCACAAATTTAAAATTATAAAAAACAAAATAAAGGGGATCTTATATTAAAACTGATATATGAGTAATTTTTTTAACAATAGAATAATTAACAACGGTATTTCAGATTTTGATGATGAAATCAAAGCTGAGTATTTTAAATATCTTAATATTTACATTTTTTTATTTGTTGTTCAAAATTTTATTTTGGGAATATTTGACTGGTATTATGGTTTTTATGGCTTTACAGTTTATCTATTATGCCTTTCCTTTTTTATGTTTTATGTTTTGTCAAAAAAATTTAAATTTCTCAAAAATGTAAAAACAACATTCTATGTTGTTTTTTCTTTTACAATTTTCTATGTGAGTTCCTGTCGTGGATTTCACTCAGGAATCACTCTTTATTATATTCCATTACTTTTAAGTATTCCTTTTATATATAATATTTCTGAAAGTAAAATAGATATTCTTATAATCGTTGCTGTAATAGTAATAGAATTGGCAGTAAATTTTTATACAGATCATTTATTGTTTTATGATTCAGATTTTACATTGGAAATACAAGAGGATTTTTTTATAACTTCTTTAGTTAGTTCTGTAATTTGGATTCTGATTACCATTTACTTTATCAATAGAAAGCAGGATCTTCTACTTGTTTATTATAATATACAAAAGGATTCTCAAAAAAAAATAGAGAAATTAAATGAAAGCAGTATTTCATATAATGACTTAAATGATTTGATTTTGCTGGCAGAGTCTAATGCTTCTGCTTTTTTTGTGAAGTTTAAAGAAAAAGCACCCTGCTTTATTGATAAATTAAAATCTGATTATCCTCAATTGGTTCAGACCGAAATAGAAATCTGCGTGTACATCAGACTAAATTTTAAAACTAAAGATATTGCTAGGTTCACCAACAGTTCTGTGCGTTCAATTGAATCAAAAAAATACAGAATTAGACGCAAAATGAATCTTACCTCAGAAGATATAAATATTTTTATAATTAGTCGTAATCTTAGGGATTTATAGCTCCCATAATCTCAAGAATCTTCAGCAATAGTTTTAATATAGAACTATCCCCATAGCTATTTTCTTTTTTATGAAATTCTTATTTTTTTCAAAGTAAAAGAGATTTTTGATGATTTTTATGTACGCTTTGTAATTTTTTGATAGATGCAAAAGTATAATAGACTTATTTATGATAATGATATATACTCAAATGTACTCACTTGTTTTTTTTTAGATAAATAAGTTGTTGTAAATCAGTGTTTTTGTTTTTTTTTATTTGATGCGTAGATGTGCGTGTCTCTTTTTTTTACTCCCACCTTTTTTTTCTTCTCCTTTGTTGGAAGTTATTTTTACAGTAATTATAATCCTAAATCTTGATTGCTTAAACAGTGAAAATTTGTTTGCTTTTGAATTTTGGATTATTACACAAATGTAATATACAGAGGTTTCTTAATTATTGATAAACATAGGTAGATTTTAGGCTGTTGCCTGTTGCTGAGATTTGTCAATTATTTAAGGATATTAAATTCATCTATTAAAACAGACATTTATGAAGAAAGAATTACTTAAGTACGTTTTATTTCTGTGTGGTTTTGCATCTTATTCGCAGGTAGGTATTGGAACGGTTTTGCCAAATGCTTCATCACAGCTTGAAATTGTTGCAAATGATAAAGGGGTGTTAATCCCAAGAATCGATCTGAAAGGGCTTACTGATACTGTAACTATTACTAATGGGAATATCAATAGTCTGCTAGTGTTTAATACAGCTAATACATCGGAGGTTACACCTGGATATTATTACTGGTATGCCAATAAATGGAATAGGATTGTTATTTCTGGAGAGATTGCCCCAAGTTTGGGCAATGTCACTTTTAATTCTGCGACTAATGAGTTCAGTTATGTGGATGCTTCAGGGACTCCACAGACAGTTGATATCAGCACTATTGTAAAGGCTAACGAAACGGTAACTACATTAGTAAATAACGGAGCAGGTTCTTATACGTACACCAATGAGTCAGGAACTCCTGTAAATATTGATGTGGTAGGGGATGTTACGACCAATTTCAGCAGTATTGTAAATGATCCTGTGGTTAGTACCATCATTAAAAATATTGTAAATACTACTCAGGGTAATGTCACTTTTAATTCTGCGACCAATGAGTTCAGTTATGTGGATGCTTTAGGGACTCCACAGACAGTTGATATCAGCACTATTGTGAAGGCCAATGAAACGATAACTACATTAGTAAATAACGGAGCAGGTTCTTATACGTACACCAATGAGTCAGGAACTCCTGTAAACATTGATGTGGTAGGGGATGTTACGACCAATTTCAACAGTATTGTAAATGATCCAGCGGTAAGTACAATCATTAAAAACATTGTAAATACTACTCAGGGTAATGTCACTTTTAATTCTGCGACTAATGAGTTCAGTTATGTGGATGCTTCAGGGACTCCACAGACAGTTGATATCAGCACTATTGTAAAAGCTAACGAAACGGTAACTACTCAATTGCAGGATTTAACAACAGGAAGGATTACTTACACTAATGAATCGGGAACTGTTGTATCTTCTCAAGTAGTAAGTACTGATTCTGGTAATATCTTAACTGTTGGAACTGATGGAGGAACATTATTGGCTCCAACTGCCATTACAGCAGCTACTTCGGTAGGTAATACTTCATCAGTAAATGATCTTACAACAACAGTAAACGGTGTAACGGGATCGGCTGTTTCTATTGTTAACAGTAATATTTTATCTACAAGTGGTAATAGTTTGACTTCAACAATCAATGGAGAAGCAAGCAACGCAATTGATTTAACCTCAGCCATTGCAGCGGGTACTTCCAATACTTTAGGCTTGTCAGGTAATACTTTAAGTTCTAATGTTAATGGCGTAACAGCAACATCAAATGCGGTAAGCGGAGTTGGTACTTCATTGACAGGAGCAAGTCTTATCACAACAGTAAACGG
>JASCOE010000015.1 GCA_029959285.1 Flavobacteriaceae bacterium PS02337 | reverse complement strand
TGATGTCGATTATCAATGCTATTAGGAATAAATTGATCTTAAGAATATTTGCTTGTGTAAGAGATGATAGATTTTATGAAAAAAAACATCAATATTTATTTGGATAAAACATAGAAACCCACGCCAGTAGACGTGAGCATCTTACTTATCATCTCGTGGTTTAAACTGCCAAGTTTTGAGCCGAGATTCTAAGCGAATGCTTCAATATTTTTTATGAAGAATCGCAAAAATACAATCCTAATGGATTGAAAGCAAATATAAGAAAATTATTCTAACGTTTGCTATCGCAAACGATTTTTTTCGACAAATGAATTTATTTTGTTAATATATAAAGACAAATTGGCTACAAATAAATCTATCTCTTTAGGACCTGAAGGTATGCTTTCAAAAAAGCATATCTGTAACTTTATTGCGAAAAAATGGATTGTAGACAAAAAAGATGAGTACGGTAAAGATATTAGTTTTACGTCATACGGAAACCAATGTGATCTTGTAACAAGTACTATTTCAAAAATTGCCAGTGATGAGGGTTATAATATCCCTATAAATACACTAATAAAAATTTTGCGGAAAGAAGAGATGACATTATCACAATTCTTTATAGAGTGTGAAAGGGAATATCTATAATTATAAAAAAATAGTAGAAAAGATGCCAACTGGCATCTTTTTTTATGCTTAATAAAAAATTAAAAACAGGTATTTATACGGTAGCCTATTTATTGTTAAAAGAACTATTTTGCACCTCATTAATTACATAGATTATGGAAAACCGTAAAAGAAACTGGATGTGGTTATGTATGTTTGGTATTAAAACCTATTAATGCCATAAAGACTTAGAAAATATAAGTTAATAGGCAATTTTATGGTAAAAACAAACAAGTTGACGGCAAGCTTTAATCACAATCATCAAAAATCTAAACATAAAAAAGAATGAGTGCAGGCGCGAAATTTTTAAGAGCAGATTTACATATACATTCTTTCGGAGAATTTGGCTCATTTGATGTAGTTGATACCACAATGACACCTACAGCAATTGTAGATACCGCAATTGAAAAAAAATTAAGTATCATTAGTATAACAGATCACAATGAAATCCACAATTCATATACAGCAATTGAATATGCTAAAGAAAAAAACATACTGGTTTTACCTGGTGTAGAAATTAGTACAACTCAAGGTCATTTATTAGTGTATTTTGAAACTTACAAAAACCTAAGAGATTTTTTTGGCAATTTAACAGTAAGTGAGGACAAAAAAATTTGCCACCAAGGTATACTAGAGTGCTTGGAGCTTGCTAAAATATACAATGGCTTTGGTATATTAGCTCATATAGAGTTATCCTCTGGGTTTGAACAAACTATTGGTAGATTTGGACCTCCAATAGAAGAAATATTAAAACACGAGTATTTACTGGGTTTAGAAATTAACTCTAAATCTAGTATAAATTTATATACAGATTTAGACGAGAGTCTTGATAGAAAAAGACTTTTAAAGTTGCGTAAAGAACATTTAGGATATGACGACAGTTATACTTTACCCAAATTAATGTCATCTGATTCACATTCTTTAAACAGATTAGGAACAAATGCAGAGGGGGAAAATAAACTAACTCGATTTAAAGTAGATGAATTAAATTTTCACTCTATAAAAATAGCATTACTTACTCACGAATCAAGAGTAAGATTAGAAAATGAAGTTCCAGAAATGCGGCCAATTATTCAAAGCATAACAATTGAAGGAGGACTTCTTGATGATATTGAAATTAAATTAAGTAGTAACCTTACCTGTATAATAGGAAGTCGTGGTGCCGGAAAATCAACGCTATTAGAGGCAATTCGTGAAACATCTGGTAATAATTCAAAATCTACTGTTGTTGATTCTGACGTTTGGCCCCAGAAAATAAAATTAAAATATGTTGATGAAGCCAATCAAATTATTGATTTCACGCGCGAAAAAAATAGTAATTTACAAAATGTAACTGACCCAATAAATGGCATATCAAAAGTTGATATTGAAACTTACGGACAGGGAGAAACTGCTGACACAATTCAAAATAGTGATGATAATCCAAAAGTACTAATAGATTTTCTTGACAGCTTTTTAAGATTGAATGCAAAGTTAGTTGAGGACAAAGAATTAGTTTCATTACTTCTTGAAAACCAAAGTGAAGCTAAGAAATTAAGAATCGGGCTGTTAAGTTTTGAAGAAACCGAAAAAGCGTTAAAAAACGAACAAAAAAAATTAGAAAATCTTGAAAAAGAAAAAGCTGGTGAACTTGTAAAATATCAAAATGCATTAATTAAAGAACGTGGAATTAGAAGTGAGTTAATAATCGACTTAAACAAATTGATTAAAAATTACAAGGAGATTTTAAGTGATGACGATACTTTCAAGAATTTTGAATCTTTGGTCGATACAGATATAATAGTTGGTAAAGATTTTTTTAAGAAAGTTAAGGAAATAGTAGCAGATTTTTCAGCAGTTGTCAAAACAAAATCAAATGAATTAAATGCTGAACTAACTGCAAAAATAGCTGAACTTAACGAACAACTTAACAATTGGACTGCAAAAGAAAAGTCAATACAAGATAAAATTGATACTAAAAAAATAGAATTTGAAAAACAAGGTATCCCTTTTGACTTAGGTAAAATAAATCAAATTTCTAAAGATATCGTCGATTATCAAAAAATCATAACGAAATTAAATTTAGATAAAAAAAAGCTCATAGATTTATCTACCGAAAGAGATGGACTATTAGCTAAAAGAAGTGCTATAAAAAATGACATTTATGTAGAGAGAAATACATTCGCAAAAAAAGCTAATGCAGATTTAAGAAATACTATTGATGGTTTTTTTATATCAATAAAATATAAAAAAGGTAAATTCTCACCTGATTTTGATGCGCTTTTAAGATCTAAAATGGACTGGAGAACCCTTAAAAAATCTAAGCTAATCTCAGAACAATTATCTCCCTTTGAATTTGTTGAAGCTTGTAAGAGTGGTAATAAAAATATTTTAATAAAAATATTAGATGAAGAAGGAAGTCCAATTTTATCTGATTTCGATGCAGCAACTATTATAGAAAAAACAATAAAAGATTACAACTATGAAGATTATGAAGCATTAGCTTTTGAAGACTTTCCTTCAATAATAGTTACAAAATCAGTAGCCGACGACAATGGAGATGTAAAATATTATAGCAAACCCATTTCTCAACTATCACTAGGACAACAGCATTCAGTACTTTTGGGAATTTTAATGCTTTCAGACAGCAACAAACCATTAATTATTGATCAACCCGAGGATAATTTAGATAGTGAATTTATCTATAAAACAATAGTAAAAAATCTAAGAAAAATTAAAGAACAACGACAAGTTATAATTGTTACGCACAATGCAAATATTGCAGTTTTAGGAGATGCTGAATTAATTATTCCTCTAAAAAGTACAAGTATTAAAACTCACGTATTAAATTCTGGCTCAATCGATAGAAAAGAAACTAGAGAAATTTGTTGTGAAATATTAGAAGGTGGAAAAAGAGCATTTATTCAAAGACAAAATATTTACGGAATATAAAAGTGTAATAGCAGGGCGTTATGCCTCATTCTAAAAAAAAAATACAACAAAATAAAATGGCAGACAGAGCAGCAATAGATACAATCCGAGGATATTTTTATCAATTTGATTACTCGATAATTTCCGTACTTAATTTATTAAAAGATACTGATTCAATTTTAGTTGAAGGTGTAGAAGATGTTGATATTACGACAGCAACGGAAACAACTGCAATACAATGCAAATACTACGAGAATACAGAGTATAATCATTCAGTTATTAAAAAGCCAATAATGTTAATGCTTAATCATTTTAAAGATGTAAAATTAGGCAAGAAAACTGAGATAAAATACAACCTAAGAGGCTTCTATAAATCAGGTCAATCGAAATTATCACTACCATTAAGTATTCAAAATCTTAAAGATGATTTCTTAACTTACAGTCAAACTGAAAAAATTAATGGTGTAAGTACTAAAGTCAAACATTTGCATCATGATGATCTTAAACTGAATGATGTAGAATTGAATGATTTTTTGCAACTACTTGAAATTGAAATTAATGCCGTTGAATTCGAAAAACAGTATAACGATATTATCATTTTATTGAAGTCAACTTTTAGTTGCAGTGCATTTTTAGCTGAATTCTACTTTTATAATAGTTCATTAAAAGTTATTAGAGATATTTCAAAAGATAAAAACCAATTAAATAGGAATATAAGTAAAATTGAATTTCTTAAAAGAATAAATAATTCAAGTGTATTATTTAACGAATGGTTTATTTTGAAAAAAGGAGAGAATGCGCACTATTCTAATTTAAGAAAAGAATATTTTGGAAGTGTAAATATATTGTTCAAAGAACGTTTTTTTCTATTTGAAATTAATTCAAACTCATATTCAAGAAGTGATTTAAAAACTCTTTTAAATTTGGTAATTAAAAATTATACAAAAATAATAAATCAACCTACTCCATTTAGCCCCTACATATATCTTCATGGTGTAGATAATTTAGAACTAATAGAATTAAAAAAAGATTTAATTGAAGATGAAATAATCATTATCGATGGTTTTGATTTTGAAGGAGCCGAATTCAATCCAAAATCTGTTATAAAAAAACCAGCTATTTCAAATCAAATCAAACTAAAGTTTATTAATAACATAAATTTTTTAAAAGATACTATTGCATTAACTGGAAGGCGGTCCGAGATTTATCAGTTTTATCTAAACGACATTTTTTTTGATTATAATTCAAGTTCTATTAAAGAAATAAAAATCCAAGTTGATAATTTAAATAAAATTAAAAATATAATATAACAATGAGCACAGAAAATTCCAAAGAGCAAAATGCTCAAGTTGTTGCCGTTTTTCCTGATAAAGTTAAGATAGTTGTTAAAGATCTTGAAATATTTAAAAATGTTGATGAGACATTGAAAGTAGGCTCATACCTAAAAATAGAGGATAGTGAAAATGCAAGTCTTATTGCAATAATTGAAAATTTTCAAATTTCAATTCGAGATACCAAAGACGAAAAGGGAGAAATAATACATGTAAGAGAACATATTATCGAAGCTTTCCCTCTTGGTGTTTTAAGAAACGGGAAATTTGAAAGAGGTGGTGATTCCCTAGCTATTCCACCAAAAGATGTATTTCCAGCAACAATTGAAGAAATAAAGAAGATATACGAAGAATCTATTGCTCCACATGAAAGTTTTTGTTTTTCATCTCTTGCTTCAAATCCTTCTGTTAAAGTCCCTATTAATGGCAATAAGTTTTTCAATAAACATATAGCGGTAGTGGGTTCCACTGGTTCAGGTAAATCACATACCTTATCATCAATTATTCAAAAAGCAGTATCATCTAAAGATGGAAGTTTCTCTTTAAATAATTCTCACATAATTATTTTTGATATTCATTCTGAATATAAAGCTTCTTTTCCAGATGCAAATATTATAGATATTGGAAGCTTAATTTTACCTTATTGGCTTTTAAAAGGTGAAGAGCTAGAGGAATTTTTTTTGGATACAGAAGCTAATGATCATAATCAAAGAGCAATTTTGAAAGAGGCAATTGTAAATAACCGAAAATTAAAATTTTCGGGAGGCGATGAAGAAAAAAATAGAATTCATTTTGACTCTCCTCTCCCATTTGACTTAAAAGAAATATTACAATATGTTTCAAACAGAAATAATGAAAGGAAAATCACTAACAATGATATAACCTGGGAAGATTCAACTGGTCATAAATTTATATTTAATGAAGAAAATTGTTTTCGCCTTTTCGCAGAAAAATTAATTCCAACTGGAACAGCTGCTGCTGGGCACAATGGCAAATTAATTAATTTTATAAATAGACTTGAAAATAAACTTAGTGATAAAAGATTAGATTTTTTACTAGGTGAAAAATCAACAAAAATATCATTTGAAGATACAATCAAAAATTTGATTGGTTACTCATCAACAAATTCAAACGTTACAATACTTGATTTAAGTGGTGTTCCTTTTGATGTATTAAGTATTACTGTTTCTTTAATATCAAGACTTGTTTTTGAGTATGGATATATATACAAAAGACTACGATGTTTAAAAGATACCAACGAAAAAATAAATAATGATATCCCCATTTTATTAGTGTTTGAAGAAGCACATAAATATGTACCTGATAGTGATTTAGCAAAATATAGGTCTGCTAAACAATCAATAGAACGAATTGCTAAAGAAGGCAGAAAATATGGGATAACTTTACTATTAGCTAGCCAAAGACCTTCTGAAATTTCAGAGACAATTTTTTCGCAATGCAATAATTTTATAGCAATGAGATTAACAAACCCTGTAGACCAAAGTTATGTCAAAAAATTATTACCAGATTCTTTGGGTTCATTGGTTGACAAAATGACTTCATTAAAACAAGGAGATGCATTACTAGTTGGTGAATCTATAATTTTACCTTCAATTGTAACAATAGACAGATGTGACCCTCAACCGTCATCAAATGATATTCCATATTGGGAATTATGGAAAACAAAATGGAAAGACATGAATTTTGAGGAATTAAAAGAAGAATGGTATAAGTAGAAAATCTAGAAAGAACGAAGGCATAACAACAGATTTTGGCAATAGGCCAAATGGAAAGTTGGTTTTGCATTTGGAATGATTTGGGAAATTCGAATAATGGTTTTAACGTAATATAGAACCAAATGTAATACATAATTTTAACGGCAAGTTTAATCTAAAAAATTTAAAAATAAATTTAAAATGTTTTTTTTTCATAACAATCAAAATATAGACTTATTAGAAAACTCAAGATCAGACGAAGATGTAAACATCTTAGTCGGAATAAATGGAAGTGGAAAAAGTACATATTTAAATGAAATAGCAAAACATCATTTAAAAAGGGGCAAAACAGTAATTGCAATAGCTAACACAATCTATGATAAATTTACAATAAAAGGATCTAGAGCAAAACTACTCAAAAGTTCTCATGGTAAAAACATTGCGAAACATTCCATTAAAGAAGTTCTAAAGGTATTGGAAAGTGATAATATAAAAGCTTTTTTCAATCTTTCTAATGTTTTTAACTATATAAATCTACAGCCAAGAATTGAGTTTAAAATAAATAACCTTAACCCTGACTTTAGAGATATAATTATAAATACTAGTGCTTTCAACAAAGAAGAAATTGAAGATTTATTATATTTTTTAAACAGATCTTACGATTATTCATTAATTGAAAATGAAGGCAAATTTATATTAGATTTTGATAAAAATAATGAATTTGACGCCTTTAGAAATGTTTTCTTCTTAAAAGTTTTAAACTACGAAAGTAAACTTAAGAAGCTTAAAATTTTAAAAGATATTGAAATAACTCTGTTTAAGAATAATCATTCATTTCCATTAAATCACGCTAGTTCGGGAGAACTAACTCTGATCGCTTCACTAATGTATATTAGTGTAAATATCACAGATAGTTCAATAATTCTAATTGATGAACCTGAGAATAGTCTTCATCCAAAATGGCAAGTCGAATATGTAAAGAAACTTAGTGAATTATTTTATTTTTATCAACCCAAAATAATAATAGCTACACATTCACCCCTCGTCATTAATGGTGCAGAATTAAACATTACAAATGTAAATATTTTCAAAGGTTCGTCTTTTGGACAATTTAACAAACAAAATAAAGAGTTAAAAAATGTTGAAGAAATTTATGATAACTATTTTGACTTGACAACACCTGAAAACAGATTTATTTCTCAGCTTGTAATAGAAAAATTCAATTTACTGTCGGAAGGGAAAATTTCATACACTAATTTCCAGAACATTTTATATGATTTAATTCAAAATTCTTACGATAATCAACAGAAACAAGCCCTAAGTGGGATTCTTGAATTAGCATCTAAATACTCTTAAAATGAATTACACTGAACAAGAAATAGCGATAATTGAACAAGCAAAAAATAACGGTGGTGACATTTGGAATGATCAAATATTAAATCCAATTAAAAGAAGAGTAAAGCTCCATTATCGAGCAATTAATTTTGAGCAATGTTGCTATTGTAGAAGAGATCTTCAAGATGAATTTAATATGGTTATCGACATAGAACATATTTTACCTAAAGGAAATACTTTATTTTCTGAATATATGTTTGATATTGAAAACCTAAATATCTCTTGCAAGAGATGTAATATGAATATCAAAAATGACAGAATTGATTTTATTGTCGACTTATCGAAGATAAAGCCTAATTATAAAGTGTCTGGAAAATATCATTTTATACACCCTAATTTAGATAATTATTTTGATCACATTGATTACGAATCAACAATTAGAAATAATAAAAAACTGATTAAGTATAATAGCAAGTCTGAAAAAGGAAAATATACTTATTCATATTTTCATCTTGACAGAATAGAAATCGATACCCTAAGTAAAGTACAAGGCGTCGAAATTAAAACAAATGAATTAAATCCTGATTTACCCGAAGATATAAAAGCCAATCTTGAACAATTACTTGACAAACTACAAAAATAGTACCTAACGGTTAAAACGGATTTAAGCAATTGGATTAATAGATATTTGTTTTTGTATTTGGGATGATTTGGCAAATTCGAAGAATGGGATTAATTTAGTCCCAAACCCGCTTATTACGAAAACTTTACAGGAAATCTAAAAATCAAGAAACAATAAAAAATGAAAATTCATTCAACAGACTTAGTTAATATTGAAAATATTTGTAATCACGAAGCTGGTCATTATATTATAGCTAGAGAGTTAGGTTTCATCACTAATGGAATATCCATAGAAATGAGAATAGATGGGTATTCAGGAGAGGCCGTACTAGAACCAAGAACATTCGGAATTAACAATTTTACAGAACTCGAAAACTACCTTAGACGCAGAATAAAGGTATTATACGCTGGTGTAATATCCGAATCATATGAAATGGAAAATTGCTCTGACTACGCTTTAAATCAGTGGAATTCAGGTGGAGGAAAAGACGATCACTCAAAAATAAGAGAACTTACACAAGTGTTACGAAATATTATCTATCCAAATACAGAAACCGAACCAGAAGCACAAAAGGAACTTGACAACATAGATAGTGAATTATTTGGTCAAACTGTGGAAATTGTCTCAGAACGATTGACGTTAATACGTGGAATTGCCTCAATGCTTTCTGAAAAAGTAAAAGAATATAATATTAAGTATTCCTTGACAGAAACCGAAATTAACGATGTTCCAAATATAAAAGAACTTTATATAAAATAGCGAGCCTTACTTTAACGGTTACCAAAGAGGATGTAGGTAATTAGCTTAATGGAAATTTAAGTTTGTATTTGAGATAATCTCACAAATTTAGGGTAATAATAGAAGTTTCACTGCAATCAAAGAAGTAGGATAATTTATCTATTTTTAACAATTTAACTATTAAAGATACGAAATCAATAGTTTTTACTTATAAATTTGATTTGTAAATTATAAAGAAATGGAAAAGATAAATAGTTTAATAAATGATATTCAACAATTTAATATTGAATCAACAGAACAGTATAACATAAATAATGAAATAAATAGAGAACAATATTTTAAATTGGTTGAGCGCATAGAAGCATTAGTGCTTGAAGATTTTAGTACATCTGAAAAATTTCAATATTTTTTACAATATTGGAATCAAGATATTAGAAAAGCTGGAAGATTTGTAATAAGTAATTCATTTAGAGAAAACTATATAGACATTAATAACTTTCTAATACTTTCAAATGATTTTATTGGAGCTGTTAATTGGTTGAAAAACTGATTAAATAATTAGCAAATACAAATGTTTGGAATTAATATCAATCAATTGCATAAAGCTTTTTACAATTAGGTTTTTGATGTCATTTTATGGCAATAAGTTAAACGCAACACTCAAAAAAAATGAACAAAATAGACTTAACTAAAATTAAATATTATCCTGATAGATTTTATATTTGTCTGGATGGATTTGACACAAATAACTTAACAACATTTATTTCAGACCTAAACATTGGACAACAACAAGCAATATTTATTCATGAATATTACCATTATCTCACAAATATTAGTACATTCCCAGGAGTTAGGCAATTTCATTTAAATTTTTGTGACCGATTTAAACTTATAACTATACTAGCACACAAGAATAATATTGATGCATTCCCAATTAACAAAAATATATTAGAAAATAATAAAGAAGAAATTGAAGAATGGAATTTAATAACATCAATAATCAATGATGATGATATTGATTATCGTCTCGTTGAAGAAACTCAACAATCACAAAATAAAAAATTCTCTATTAAAACTATTAAAGAAATAGAGAAACCAATATCTACTGTTGTTGACGGTAATAAAATAAATGGTGGTAGAAAATTTATCCAAATAGAAATCGATGGTCTAATTAATATAAATTCATTTTATTTGACATTTGGAGCAATAGATGAATTTTTAAGTTCATCAATAGACGAATACCTTTTTGAAAATAATTTATCTGAAATTAACTACAAAACATTAAGTCAAAGACCATTTTATCCATATCAATTTTTTGACTGTTTATTATTGCATTATGATATACTTAGACCTTCAGCTTTTGAAAAAATTCTAATTGCATACTTTGCCTTAAATTCATACAATCCCGCCTTAAAATTGATTGAGATTTTAGAAAAATTAAAACATACAGATGATTATGAAGAGTTTCAATCAAAACCAGAGGAATATTTATTAAGTAATTTTAAAGATACTAAACAATATACGGACGTACTTGATAAAACTAATGATTTTGCTAATGAGACATTTAATCAAGGTAGAATTCATATTTCACAAGCAATTAAATATTTTTATGATAAATTTTATATTGCACAGCAACTTAAAGAAAAGGACTTTTTCTATTTCATAAGACCGTTTTTTGTTCCCGAAGTTAATACTATAAAAGGTAAGCAAAAGTTCTTGCTTTCACTTTCGAGAATAATAAATTTGTTCTCGCCCCCAGTTATTTTAGAGAACAATATTTTTAAAAGCGTTGATAAATTAACAACATTTGGAGAATCTACTATGTTGATAATAGCAACATATGAAATATTTGAAAGTATTAAAACCGAGCAAATTGCCAAAAGACCAAACTATCTAAAAAATAAATATTCATTCCCTGATAATGACCCTAATTGCGATGTATTTGAAATATTTAAACCACCTCCAATTACTTCTGTTTTTCAGTTAGCTTTGAATGAATTAAGTCTTTATGGGATTTATCTCGAAGAACTTAACAGAAAAACCAAAAAATGAATAAAAGGGCAGCGCATAACAACTTTAATACCAGATTTGAATAATATACTAAATTTAAAAATGGTTTTGTACTTAAAAAATTGTGTTTAATGGTAAAAAACTCGGGTTTTTAAATCCTAAACGCCAAGACATTGGCGGAAATGTAATAGAATTTTTCACTAAAAAAGAAAATTTGAAATGAAGTTCGCAGTAGTTGATGGTAATAAAATTGAGGCTTCTAAAGGGGCTAAAGGTTTCTGCCAAAGTTGCGGAGCAGAATTGATTGCAAAATGCGGAGAGTTTAAAATAAATCATTGGGCGCACAAAAAAATTCGGCGATGTGACAGGTGGTGGGAAACTGAAACAGAATGGCATCGTGAATGGAAAGGAAATTTCCCAATTGAATGGCAGGAAATTATTCAATTTGACAGCGTTACAAACGAAAAACATATAGCCGATGTTCGAACAGATAAAGGTTTGGTTATCGAATTTCAGCATTCGCATATTAATCCTATAGAGCGCAGGCAACGCGAGGATTTCTACAAGAATATGATATGGATTGTTGATGGAACGAGATTACAAAGAGATATTCCGAGATTTATTAAAGCGCAAAAAGATTTCGTGCCTATGGAAAATCCCAGCATATTTGGGATTGAATTCGCAGATGAGTGTTTTCCTAAAAATTGGCTAGGCAGTTCTGTTCCTGTTATAATAGATTTTAAAGAAACTGTGCTAATAGGAAATAAAAAAAGTAATAGAACGCTTCTTTATTGTATATTTCCGATTCAACTAGGCTGGCTAACAGTATTCGCAGAAATATCTCGCAAAGCTCTTATTAAAAGCATAATTGACGGTGAATGGCAAACAAGATATGCCTCTTTTATGAATGATTTGGCTGAACAAAATAAACTCAAAGCTCAGCAAGCAAAACTAGAATTAGAAAGACAACAAGTGCGTTCAAGGTATCAGTTTAATCAATTATTATTGGGGCGCAGATTCACTGGAAGAAGAAGACGTTTTTGAGCTTTATCAGTGTAGTGCTGCAAAAAAGGTTTTACGTAATGGCAGTTTTATTTTTCTGATCCTAAATTAGTAAACCTAATTAATATATCATTTCGACAAAGTGCTAAGTCAAAGCCGCGGCGCAGAGCCACTATAAATTATCCTATTAAAAATTAAATATGGCAGAAAAGAAAAAACAACATTTTGTTCCTAAACTTTTATTAAGACATTTTTCTAACGAAATAAAAAAAACAAAAATTAATATTTTCAATGTAGAAACTGAGTTTTACAGAATTAATTGCCCTTTAGATTCGCAAGCACAAGAAGATTATTTTTATGGAGAAGATAAAGTTATAGAAGATGCTTTGGGAAAAATAGAGGATTCTGCAGCACCTATAATAGCAGAAATAATAAAAGAAAAAAAGATACCTGTAAGAAATTCTGAAAAATACATTATACTGCATCTTTTTAGTATAATTCTTTCATACAGAACCAAAAACTCTTCGGAAAAATTAAATGAAGTTGTAGACAAAACAATTAAAGAACTTGCAAAATATGATGATCGACTGGGTGCACTAATTAAGGACGATTTAAGTATTAAACTTAAGAATGCTCCTGCACAGTCACTTTCTACTGTAGCTAAAGGAGTCAAATATGCAAATGATTTAGAATTAGTTTTGCTAATTAATAATACAAAAAAAAAGTTTATTACATCTGATAACCCATGTAATAGATATAATCAATATTTAGAAAAAAGAAATCATCCCGGTGGCCATCTTGGTCTTTTTTCGAAAGGATTACAATTATTTTTCCCTATATCGCCAGACTTAATGCTTGTATATTACGATAAGTGGGCATACAAATTTGGAAACAAGAAAGATACGAAAATCCTTTTAACAGATGAAAATGATATCAACCAACTCAATCTTTTACAATTGGCAAATTGTCATAAAATATGTATTTTCGATGATTCTGTATCAGAAATGTATTTAAAAAACCTTACCAGTAAAGTGAATAACTTAAGACAGAAAGATAAAAGCAAATTATATGAAAGTGGCAAAAGGCATCTAGATATAGATGGAAATGAACGCATTACATACATACACCAAACAGAAGACAGAAAGCTTAATTTAAAATTAAGCTTTGTAAAGGAACCACAAGGAGCCAAATCTCATAAACTAACTAATCATTTTGTCCAATTAAGAAATGAAAATATGAGAGATTTTAAAGGCTAATCTATAGAGTTAAATTAGTACCTAAAATGTTGCCGGAAACCTTTAAAAAAAAGAACTTAAAAAATAATTTATGAGAGAATGGATTAATGATAGATTTGGTACAAATTTTTCTGAAGTAGATTTATCAAGTGTTAAAGATTTTTCTTTGATTTGGAATGTTTTTGAAAATGTGGTTTGCCAAAATAATTTTTCAATTGCCCGTACTGAAGAAGTTATAAAAAATAGTTTAATTGACTCAACTGAATTCAATAGCTATTTGGAATACTTCAAAAACAGATATGTTTCAAACGGTACATTTACAAATCGCTTTCAATATTTGCATTTTAGAAATAACGATCGTCGAAATCTTGTTGAAGACGTATTACTTGGAAATAATACAAAAAATAACGATATTATATTAGCACTACTAATAATTGTATATCGATATAGAAATAATCTTTTTCATGGAATAAAAAGAATTCAAGAAATTGATAAGCAAAGAGAAAATTTCGAAAATGCAAATGGAGTCTTAAAAACTTTATTAAATCATTTCCAGTGAATAAGCCAGTAGTAAAAAGCATTTACAATAAATATATTTCCTAAAAACGTAAACTTAACAATAAATGTTTCCAAAATAAGTAAACTATTTGTAAATTTGTAAAATGACAATTCAAGAAACTTCTTCGGGAAAAATTTACAATGTAGAAATTCTTCCGGTAGAGGATATTGATTTTAAGTCTATAGATAAAAAACGCTATTTTTTCGATTGGAAGACTGAAAGGGCTTACGAAATCTATAAGTTAAAAATTATCAATTCAAATGATATTTTAGGAATTATTTCTTTGGAAAGAATACCCGAGGAATGGAGAGTCCATATTAGACTTCTGACTGTTTCATTAGAAAATAAAGGTGCAAATAAGATATTTGACAATATTGCTGCAAACTTAATTACCCATGCTGCGAAAATTGCAGTAGCAGAATATGCAGAGTTAGCCTGCGTATCACTCAAACCAAAAAGTAATATTGCCCAGCATTATATCGACAAATACAATATGAATATAACCGGAATGACTTTGAGTCTTGAGGTTCCAGAAATTTTAAACTTGATAAACACATACGATAATGAATAAGAAAGTAAATATTGAAGATATTGAATTTGGAGTAGATTCAAGATACAAATCAAATTCAGAACGTGACACTGATGGATCGGCTTTAATGGAAGCACGTTTACAACGAATTAAAAACTTACCCATAGATCAGGTTATTCGTGCCAAACTATTACAATTAAAATTAAAAATGGAAGCTTATATAAGCAAACCGACTTATGATAATCACCACTATTTTTCAGAATTCTTATCGGCATATATTGATACTATTTACAATAAGAGAAGCAGTTTTGCAAAAGATATTGATATAACCCCAGTAAGTTTAAGTCAAGTCATAAACAACCATAGAGAACCTAAAGAAGAATTTATTCTGAAGTTAATGATACATTCTGAAAAAACATATCAGAATGTATGTGAGTTCCACAAAAAGACATGGTTTCAAGTTTATTTTCATGAAAAAATTTGCGATACTATGTCAACACAAGACAAATGGAGGCCAAAAATTGAAAAGCATGTAAAATTTAGTGAATCTCTAAAGTTAGAAACTGTCGATAACATCCGATAACCAAACAGATAATAGCAATTATTCTTTTAAGTTCTAATTGTTACTTTTATTAACGTTAGAATCTCAGAGATTAAAATTACTTACAGATTTATTAAGATCTATTATAAGAGTCATAATAAATTTACTTATTACAAAAAAAGCCTTTTCGGAAAAATCGGAAAGGCTTTTTAAGTAAAGTAAGATTGAATTATTTTTTCGACTCCTCAATAGAAACTTTTCTAAACTCTTTTAATAGTTTTTCAATTTCTAAAGTTGATTTACGAGCTCTCGCTCCAGCTGCTTTAACACCTTTTTCAATTAGTGAATCCGATTCTGTTTTAAATGTTTCGATTTCGGCGTTTATTTTAGCTACTAAATCTTTCATGATATGTTTTTATTAAATTAAGGCAGCGAAAATAAAACTTTGCTTGTTATATTGCAACTTTGCTGCAAAAATTAAAAACGTTTTTAATTCATAATTATTATAGGAATTATTTATTCAAAGAATCTTATTTTCCTGAGACATCTTATTTAGTTCTTCAATAAAATAAGACGTTGGACACCCAGCTTCTGCAAAAAAAGCCTGAGTAAATGTTTTAGTACTGCTAAATCCAACTTCTTCAGCCAATGCACTATTAGAATATTTCCTTATTTTACTATCTTCTTTTAATAACTTTATTAGATAATTGATTTTAAGATCAGTAATGTATCTCACAAATTTCTTTCCTCTGTATTGATAAATTATCTGTGATAAATATTTTGGATTGGAATTGAAGATCGCGGCAAGCTTCGCGGAAGTTAGGTCTTTTACTAGAAATTTTTTATCCTTTTCAAATTTCTCCAATTGTTTAAGTATATCTGCAACAGTATCTTTATTTATATTTCCAATTCCCTTACTTACATTTTTGACTTCCACTCTAGAAATAGCCTCATTTTTCGCCATCAATTCCTCAAATTTTTGTCTGTAAACATTCTTATTTCTGATATGCCTGTAAGCGATGAATGATACGATTAAAAATAATACTACTACGATGCCAGTAAAAATAAAATCATTATACTTCCTCTTATTAAACAATTCTTCAATATCCTGCTTATCTTTAAGTAATACTTTCGTATCATACACTTTGCGAACTCTGCCGGAAAGATAGATGAACTTGTTGTCCAATATACTGTCTGCCTTTAGTAACTTATCCGTATAGTAGAGCTGTTTATGAAGATCTTTTTTAGATTTATAATACTTTAATAGTAACTCGTAGTTCTGCCGTAGATCCGGACGTATATACTCTTTATCATCAAAAATCTTGTCAACTTTAAAAAAATATGGTAAAGCCATTTCAGGTTTGTGAAGATTCCAATAGCTTTTACCAATATAAAAATATCCAACAGACTCATTACCAAAATCTTTATTTTTCTTTATAGATGGAATTGCATAATTAATTTTTTTTATAGCTTCTGCATAGTTGTTTTTAAAGCACTGATTGATGCCTTCTGAATGAATGAAGTAATCTTTCACCTCATTATTGTCTAATCTTATTCCTTCCTGAATACCTTTTTCATTTATTTCAGAACACAAACCATAATTACCAACCCTGTTATAACACAAACCAAGTAAATGCAATGAATTCAAATATGCTCTTGAATTATTTTCTTTAAAATAATCAATGCATTCGTTATAAAGAGAAATTGCCTCATCATAGAATCCGAGATAATATTTTACACCTGCAATATTGTATTTAACCTTATAAATTAGATATTTGTCGCTGGTTTTAGAAATATAATTATCGGCTACAAGATAATTATCAAGAGCATATTTATGTTTTTTTTGTCCATAGTAGACAATTCCTCTTGAAAGATAAGCAGAGCCAATAAGAGCATTATCATTTGCTTTTTTTGCAGTATAAATCATACTGTCTGCATATACCACTTTTAATTTTTCAGGAGAATAGAATAAATAATTTTTATATCCATTTACAATCTCCTTGAAATTTTTATCCGTTTTAGCCTTGTTCAAAAAGTACTTAAGATAGTATGCCTGATTTGCTTTATGCTCAGCCGTGGCCTCTATACGTTCAAAAAGATAATCATAACTCTTTCTTTTAAGCGTATCGAAAATTTTCGATTCCATTTCCTGAGCATACAATTGATGTCCAAAGAAAAGAATTACTAATAATATATAATTTTTAATCATAAGTTAAAGTAAAAAATGAGACATTATTTGATATGAAAATGCATTTTTATCAGCGAAAAACACTATTTGCTAAATATAATATTGCGTTTTGCTTAAAACAGCATTAAGTATAACGTAATCTATTGACAGTTAGTGTGTTTTAAATAAAAAAAGGTATGTCTATTTTCGGAAAATGGATACCCTAAATTCGGAAAATCCATATACAACGTTTTGCAAATCAAAAAATCTACTTCTAGATTTGTTTCGAATTCAATAGCAAAAAACATTTGGCATCGTGCCGGATCAAAGTTCTGCTAACCCGGGTGAAATGAACTGACTGAAAAAAAACAGTCTTTACATTTAACACTTTTAATCATGAAAAATCTTTTATTATTGCTAGTTGTTTTAGTATCAACACTTATTTCTTGTACCAATGAGAGTATTGACAATACTGAAATTTTAGATGATGGTCTTATTGAAAATGAATCGAAAAAAACGACAAAACTGCTTCAGAACCTAAGCCCTGAAAATCCGGCTAATGAATATGACATAGCAGGTAAAATACACAATGACATCCTTGATGTTTACTTGTCTGGAAATTATACTTTCAATACGATTCCTCAAATCAGTCAAAAAGTAGATTCTATCTCGGTTCTGAATAACGATCTTTTAAATATGGGAACAAGTCTTCCCTGCAACTTTCAGGAAATACAAGAAATTGTCGATGATCCTCAAATAAAATTAGAACAGGCGATTGCAAATTCCTCAATGACAAATGCCGCTAAAATTTCTCTTTCCAATTTTATGGACTCCATACTGCTATGGGAAACTAATGAATATGCTGTTATTCATCAATCCATAATCTCATTCGAGGCTTCCGTTATATCCAACACACAGTTTAGCAATGAGGATAAGAGGATCATTCTCACGACTTCCTCTATAGTAAGATATTCATCGTATTATGCTAAAGAACGTAAAGATAAGGATTGGGAAACTTCTGTTGGAAATCGTGTTGGAGCTGTACAAGGTGCAGTAGCAAATTCTTCAACTGCGATTAATAAATCAATAGTGACAGGACTCATAATTCAAAATCTCCAAACAGAATAGTTATGTATATAACTGAGTCGATTGAAAAACAATTGCAATATGTGTATTGCGTGTTTTTGATTCTTTTCAATATTGTAAGCCTTTATTTCATCATAGATCTATTATCCTATGATGAAATAATAGGCTATTTAACCGATGGTGGGATAAAAACTGATTGTCCCAGAAAATTGGCATATCTATTTTTTGTAAACGGCATTTCAAATTTATTGTTCGTTTGCGTTTCATTGATGGCCAGATTATTTGATAAATAATACTTTCTAACACAATTAAACATTTTAAAGCGTCTATTTTGGCATCTCAAAAATCAAAATATAACCCATCAGGCTTACAAGTCTACATCTTTGAAACGTTCTCCTCCAGAATTGCTTTTAAAGAATCAATTGTATTGAATCGATTTACCGTTTTGATTATAAATTCCGGAGCAGTATCCCTGTTGATTAATAGTAAAAAGATTCATTTATTTATCAATGAACTAATCGTTATTCCAAAAAAGTCTATTTGCGAAGTTTTAATAATGAGCAATCAATTACAAATATGCCAGCTTTCATTCTCCTCGGAGTTTGCTTTTGCTAATAGTATAAGATGGCCGCACATAGGATATTTTGAATTTTTTATTGCAAAAAATACTTCCAAGATTTTTCTTAAAAATAAAGAAATTGGATTACTTGTAGATCTGCTTAAATTGATCAATAGTAAAGTCAGAAGTTCAAATAAGAATATTTTGAAAAAGGAAACACTACTTTTGAGTTTTAATCTTTTCCTTTACGAACTGGCTGCAACATATTATCGATCATCTTGGTATGATATTGTTAAACATACTGGAAATGAAAAAATAGTTATACACTTTTTTAGGTTATTAGAACTAAACTGCCGAAAAGAACACAGTGTAAAATTCTATGCAAATATCCTAAATGTTACTGCAGGGCATCTTACTAAAACTGTCAAACAGGTTACGGAGATCACAGCGAAACAATGTATAGAAAATGCAATTATTCTGGAGGCCAAAATCCTGCTTCAAAATAATGATTTAACCATTTTATATATTTCAGAAGAACTGAAATTTGCCAATACTTCTTTTTTCAGTACTTTTTTTAAGAAGCATACTTCCCTGTCTCCTTCAGAATACCGTTTACGATTAAATTCTAATTAAATACTTTAAAATACATGTTTGACCGGGTTAAGAATGTTCTATAAGCATTGATTTAGAGTACTGTCGATTGCAAGTCGAGAGAAATATTTACTAAGTAAAAGTAAAAAAAATGACTCAAACCTATCTTTTAGAATGGATGGATTTAACGGTGACCTCAACCCTTAATCCTGGTAAAACAGATCTTACTATGATTACTCCAATTCAATCCAAAGCGATTATTAAAAAAGCGACCGAGCAAACATTCTTAATTCAGTCGCAGTTTACGGTACAGGTTTTTTCGCTTACCAAGGAGAAACAGATTAAAATTTTAGTTGGAAATTATTATTCATCGCTGTTATTTCTCTTAGGCAAAATTACAGAGATAAATAGTACCGATGATGAACATAGAGAACATTTAAAAGAGGTAACCGCTACTTTAATTTCGTGTTTGGATGAATTAATAACTTTTGTAGAATCCAGATTTGCAAACTATTTAAACAAACCTTTACCAATTATTGAAAAGAAGATGTGTGAGTCCTCCGTTACAGACTCTTCCTCTAATAAAGTCTTATGTAAGCTTTCGACAGATCAGACAGCCTTAATACTTAGGGCATCTGATGAATTAAAAATTCTTATTTCAAAATCAATGAATCATTTATTTAAAACAATTGTTCCATTTCTATCCACTCCGAATAAAGTGGATCTTTCATACAATGCCATGCGAAGCAAAGCTTACATTTTTGAAGAAAGGGATAAACGAATAGCAATTGAAACATTGGAGCGCATGATTAAACAGATTAAAGAATATTAACTAAATAATTTAAAACTTAAAAACATGAAAAAGCTATCTTATATTTTAGCCACTATGATTCTGATCATAACAGGTTGCCAGCCTAAAAAGCTGGATGAGAAATTGGCTACCGCCCTTATTCTGGAAAAAAATCATTACCCTACTATTGTAGATCATGATATTTTCTGTGGTGATCCCACACATGCTTACACGATTTTTAAATCGGGACTTGTAGAAAAAGGATTTGTAAAAGTACTGCAGTCGAAGAAGCTTGGTGATACAACTTCCTTTATAAGTTTTACTACAGCAGCAAAACCTTATCTACTACCGACACCCAAAGATGATAAAATAAGTAAAATTCAACGCATAAAAGTTGCAGATGAAGAGTTTGGAGCAATCAAAGAAATAAGGATGATGAGTTCCGGTAATAAGGCAATTGTTGAATATACTACAATTCGAAAAAAAAAATGTTTTTGCTGCTGCAATTAAAAACGGATTGAAAGACACACTTAGTCATGAAGTCTATTTTATACGAAAAGATGATGGCTGGGAGCTACTTGATAAAAAGTCGGAGATTGAATTTTTATCATTTTAGGATAGGAATAAACGACCTAAAATAATTGATTTGATCATAATAAATCCTGAGATTGTCGATCACAGTCTTTATAGTAAACTCCTTGGTTGGAAAAATGGCCATTTAGACCATATACTTTCGGAACAAATTAAACAGTAATTTTGGAATGTGTTGACCAACACTATTTAATTAATTATCATATTTTAAATTAATTCTAATCTAAATTATTGTTAGTGAAGGTATAATGTTTTTTTTTTCTAATATTATGATGACGTATTAAATATTAGGAATAAATTTAAACAAAATTAAGATGGTCTTTTAATTTTGACAGATAATGGTCAATTGAGCTGATTTTCCCACTACTATCAATTATATAAGACATAATCATTAAACTTTATATTTACCGGTTCTCCTATATTTTTAAGCGATTGAAAGTTAAATTGTCTTTTATTTTGGAACAGAAACATCCAAACCTCCTAATCCCGGATGTCCATCACTGGCAAAATAAAGTCCGTTTTCCACTGCTTTAAAAGGGAAGTTTCCCGTACTTAAGTACTAATTTTCTGCGCCAAGATTTTCCAGTTTACCAAAGGCTCCATCTTCGTTTATTACTACACATACAAATCAGATTGTCCAAAACTTCTTGGCATATCAGAGGCAAAATACAATTTCTATTTATCTGTTCCTTAAAAGATTTTGAAACTTCGGATTAGATTTTTTTATTTTCATAAGCCAAATAAATAGTAACGGGTATTTCACATTGGCTTAAATAATGAGTCATTATATCCAAAGAAACTTTAGGGTCAAGTTTTCCATTGCTTGCTCCAAGCAATGGAAATGCAATAGATGTTATATCTTTTTTCCTATATGTACTCAAAAACTTTTGAAGCCCTAATTCTAGGTATTGCTCTTGTGTAGGCAGTTTCCAATCATACTTGGTTGGGAAATTTAAAATCCATTTTTCATCTGTTTTATAAAGCCACAATTTTCCAATATCTAAAAGCCTCCTTTCGCAAATGTCTACGTAAGCCACATACATTTCGGGATATTCATTTTTAAATCGCAAAGCGAGACCCTTGCCCATGACACCAAGACAATTAACGGTATTTACAAGTGTTTGCGCCTCGCTTTGAAATATATCTCCTGATTGAATAATTTTCATTTTCTAAAGTAAGTCTAATTGCTCTTCAAGCATTAAGAATTTTGTTTCATACGGATCATTGAAAAGTAGCCGGTTCTTCTCGGGATGCTTTAACAGTTCTCCAGACTCGGCAGTTTTGAAAAGGGTTTCAACTAAAGAGCCATAACCAGCGGCATCACACTGGTAGTATATAATGTAGCTTAGATAGAAATCTACAAATGACATTCCAAATTTTTCATTTATGGCGATAATTTCCCTGACAGTTACATCAAGCGACTGGGAAACAGCAGGATTTAAATATTTCCCAATAGGGTCTTCGTTTATTAAAATTTTTATTTTTTCTATCTGTGTAGCATCGACAGGTAAAGTTGAAGTAATTGCATCTATAATCTCAAGTGTATGGTGGTGCTGTTCATGCCTGTTGCCCAATGCAATTGCCTTAGGTTTACCAATATCGTGCAAAGCCAGGAAAAGTAAAAAAATCTTCTCTTCTGGAAAAAACGCTTGTTGATGATTAAAGTATTTTTGATAATTAGACATCACTGCAATTGTATGTTCTTGCAGTGTTAGCTTATCAGGACCTCCAATAGATTTATTAAAGTGATCGTTTAGCTCCGGATGCATTTTTAAATTCATAATCAGTTCTACTGGAGTATTATTTCCAGATTGCATCCAATTATTTAAAGCCGTTGCTATATATCCTGTATCAAAGGTATTTGATTCAGGGTCATTGGTATCAACAAGCCACAGCTGACCATTATAACAGTAAAATAAATTATATCTTAAAACCTCAAAATTTGATGATAGATTTATAGTCTTCGCGGAAATTGTTGTAGTAACTCCATTATTATTGTACTGTTCTATATTATCACCCTTTATTTTCTTCCAGTGATCAACTCCTAAGTATTGCATAACAAATTTACCATTCCGCTTTCCAGTAAAATCAGTTGATAATTTATGATCATTCTTACTAATTTTTATTTTTGGATTTTCATTATAAAACAGATCTGGGTCGATAGATATTAGCGGTTCCCATTTCTCATAATCATTAAGCATAATAAGTAGGGCATTCCTTGCTTCACTATCCTGTACAGCGAGACGGTAATTAATCCTATCTAAATGAAGGCTGTCCTTTACTAGAAATTCCTGATGGGAAGCAGCCATATACCGATCATGATCAACGTCAGATTTCATCTTATATAGGCTGTCAAAATCAAATTTGGATACAATATCGAACGTGTTTCCATATTGTACGTTATGTGATGCCATTGTTCCCAGACTTACTTTCCAATTTACTGATTCAATTATTTCATCAATAGGAATTATAAAAAAAACAGGTACGGGGCAAACAGGCTCGCCATTGATGTGATCTAAGGAATATTGCCCTCGTCCCCAGTTTTCAACATAATATTGTGTTGGGGTGTGGGATCTGAAATAAAATCGGGCATATTGTTTTCGATCCTCCAGCGTCTGACTTATTATACCAGCTCCTGCAGAATCCTTGAAGTTTGCTAATTGCCTGCTCTTGATTTGTTGTTCCTTAATTATGGTAACCGCATTTTCCAGATGACTAAAATGATAGATGCAGACCTCAGTGTCGGGTTTTTGTTTTTTCAGACCATTTAGTAAGAGTCTCTTGGAATCTCCGGATGCAAATTCTATAAGATTACTGTTTCGTTCGAGATTCTTTTTCCACAGGCTGAGATAATCAATTGGTTTTTTAAAATCGCTAAAAATAGGGAGGACAGGATCAGAATTGGTACTTGATTTTATTGTAGTTCTTTCAAATTCTGGAATTTCTATATCCTCTCTATTAAAATACCGTATAATTTCTTCTTCTTCTGAGCGTAACAAAAAGCCTAGTTCCGATTCGAATCGTTTGGCCTTAAAATAGTCACAAAGTTTAGAAATCAATCCTAACATCACGTCGTTGGCTTTCCAATTTGTCAGTACATGAAAAACGTTTTCATTTTCATATACACTTACCTCTTTATTCCAGTCTTGTCCGAACGACACAACCAATTCATCTGCAATTTTAAAAGATGCTTTCTCAAATATGGTTTCGAGTTCATACTTTCTCTGCGGATAGCCACTCTGTGCTTCACTTTCTGTCCATTTTGCCCAATAAGGTATTATTGAAGCTATTTTTTCACTAAGATTATCCGCATCTTTTTCATTAGTCACACTTAGCTTAAATGAGTTTTGTTTTATAATTTCAACCCCAAACAGAGCAAGTAATTCTGAAATTTCAGGGTGTTTTCTATTGGAAGCACTTAGCTGTATGAACTCAAACCTGTCCTGAAATATTGAATTGTCGCCATCAGGATAATGCTTTAAAGTAAAGGCTGGAGAAAAGTCCCCTTTCTTATCCATAAGTTTTGCGCCTGCTGCCCATTCCTTTATTTCTTCGAGAACTTCAGAAGTCCAATTTGTTATATTGTCCAAAAGATATTCATAAATCTTCTGTATACGCGATTTATTGTCTGAATTTAAATCTTCGGAAATTGAATTTAATACCGAAAGATAATCTTCAACGCTTAAACTTGTCTTAAAGCCAAAGAATGACCTCCAGTCTGCATCCAAATTCGGGCCGTCAAAAACAGGAAGATATGCACCCACGATTTCATTGATGCGCTCATCATTAAGGAAAATGCTTCCCGCTGGTAAACACTTGGCATTTAGTGTAGGCAGGCAGTCATTATTCTGGATATACCATTTCAAATAATTATCTACTTTATTTCCCGTAGTTTCACTGGGCTTGCCTGTGTGACCCCAGAAGGCCGTAGCCTGTATAATTATTTTTTCCAGATCGTTATGTCTAATCAAATCTGACCAAAATAATGAAGATTTCTTTGGCTCAATGGTCATATCTGTCAACAAACTGGAAGTACTTAATCCGATGTAAGCAAATGCTAGGAAATGGTTACCGTAAAAACGCTTGTCATCCATATCAAAATATCCACTTTGAAAATCTCTATTAATCAGTGTAATCTTTGATTTTCTTGTTGTGGTTGTAGTGATAGAGATTCTCTCTTGAACGCCAAAATATTTGAAAAAACGTTTCCATTCAGAAAGCTCTGACTCTGCAGATATATATTGATCAGACAAGTAGAAGTCTTTATTAAGCACTGGCTGTAAATCGAGTATTGGGTCGTATACAGTAGAAAAATACATATTTTTTGCAGAAAGTAAATTGCCTTGTGTTGTGAACAACTTAAGATCTGATAACTTAAATAAAGATTCGGAGTTAATCTCATTTCTCTTAAATAGCATAAATATGCTCCTCACTGTTTCCAACGCATTGACGTCAGTTATAAAAGTTGCAACGTTGGGGAGTATTGTCTTGTGAAAAAAGGTTAAATCAGATTTCTCTACAACACCTAGTTCACCCAGCCACAATTTCAATTTAATTTTGCTGTCTAGCCATTTTAGAATTTCAGGATGTACAAAGGATAATTCACTATCAGGAGAATCCCACGTAGAATCGTCTAATTGGGGAAAAAATATTTCTTCTGGGGATTTTAATTTCATTTTATGATCAAATAAAAATGCCCACTTTTTGAGGCTATCATTATGTATCTCAGAAGGTTTTTCCATTTGACTAAATTCTTCCATTGCAACAATTAATTTTTTGTTTTTTTCAACGTCGTGCAATGAATTGAATAGTGGAGATGCCAAAAGCTGCGGTAAGTTGATCCATTTGAAAGAATTGACTCCTAGCTTTTTAAGCTTATTGGTATATTTTCTATGAGGTACAAACGGCTTTAAATCAGTTGTTTGTAAATTTAATTCATTAATAACAAATGTTCTTATTAAGTCTTGTCCAAACAGTTCATTACCTATTAAAAATGTCTCATCTATAATTGCGTCATTAATCTTTACAAGCTTATTTTCATAGGTCAAAAGGAAAGGTAGAAGTGAAATGGATTCGTTATAACCTTTATTAAACTCTTTTATCAAGGCATTATCTCCATCAAGCTTTTCAGGTAAAAGCCTGTAAGCTTCATCCGAGAATTTACCTATAACTAATTCTGCAATCCAGATAAACAATTCTTTAGACAGACTATAAAATAACCATTGGTTCCAAGCAGAATCTGCATGTAATGTTTCCCTATTTGCTGTTGTTAGAAAGGCTGCATTTACCAGTATTGGAAGCTTATATCTTCGTTCTTCAGTTGGAAGATATGCATATAGCAAACTTTGTGAGGATGAAATTGTCTCAAGTCCGTTATCTCCTACTTTTGCCGCAAATGAAATCTCGATATTATCCGCCAGCTTTAGTTTTTCAGGAACGTTTGTATCTCCGGCAATTGATTTTTTTACAGATGCTGGAACGGAAAGCACGATATGCTTTAGTAAATATTTTGCTTTTGTCTCACCATTTAGCGTTAGTAAAGTTTCATTTTCTTCTGTTGGTGTGATACGGATAACTTTTTGGATGCCCAAGTTAAAATTAATCTCTTCAATATTTTTCAGAAAAAGAAACATGTCGACTTTATCGGACAACTCATTGATTGCGATTTCAGCTTCTTTAATATTAGTAATCTCAACAATTGTAGCCACTGTAAAGTCTGTTCCGATAAGATATTGATGGATATCTGGCTGGACTTCTTCCGGTTTGGTAGATATTGGAATTATTTGCCAAGGAAACTTAAATAACCTTCTACTTTGTTCTTCCCACGATTCTTGTGTACCAGCCCACTTCCAATCGTGGAGATACGATTCGTCGAACCTAAAATATTCACCACTAGAAAATACTGTCACTTTATCAGATTGCCCAAAAACAGATTTAAATCCTATGCCTTTGAATCCGGTTTTATCTGTTTCTTGCTTTTTCGTACCATTATTAACGGCACATATACCTTGTATATCACGTTCATCAAATGGTTTACCATTGTGAGCTATTACTAGGTTGTTGCCAATAAGCCTAACTGAAACTTTTACTTTTGATTCCCCTATATTAGAATCGTCCGCATTCTGTAACAGCTCGTATATGAATCTTATTGAATCGGTGTACAGGTCTTTTGATAGTGCATATAATGACTGCATCTGATTTACTGCCTGTCCCGGATTATTATAATCTGTGTTTTCTTCAAATTGTAATCGTATGATTTCTTGTAGCACTATGATTTGTGATTTTTAATTGAAATCAAATATAGAGTATTACGATACTATTTACTATAGTTAATTAATATTAAAGTTAAGATGTTGTGGGTAATAAAGTTTGTTAAGACTATGGTACTAAAAAGTGTTTTTTTTTTAGTTAACCTACAAAATAAAAATACTCGCTTTTTTATACTGCTTCAATGAAAAATTTTCTTTTATCTGTATTACAATAAAAAAAATAGAACACAAACAATTATCCTGAAATAATTATCTCAGCATCAAATCGGCCTTCCATTCGGGAGGTTTTTTTATTTTTTTGCATTTTTTTTAATTTTTTTTATCCTTGATTTTACTGGGGGTACAACGGGGTACAACTAGGGTACAACGAAAAGTTGTACTTGTGGCAGTTTTATCTCTATCGTTACTTTGTTCTGTAATGATGAAGATCCGGAATTAGAATTGTCCATCTTCCGGGACTGTGAGAAACTAATGTAGAACGATAAAATGATGAGGTATGTTTACAAACATTTCATGGGGTAATTACATAGTTGTAGTTATTCTGCTATTGGCAAGCTGGTATTTATTTGTTGGATTTCGATTTTATTTTGATGATCTCAAAGAAGTCATATCAGGAAAGCGGAAACTTCAATTCCGTGGATTTGAAAATCCAAGTTACGAGGATTCTCAATCCGAATTAAATTATCAGGAATTACCTGAAGCAATCTCAGAACAAATTTCCTTCGGAGAGTTTGACACTACTTTTCAGGATGTTGATACTTTGGTGGGACGATTAAAAACTTTCATCGCAGATGCTGCAAAGAAAAAATTAGTCAAAAAAGAATTTACCTATTATCTGCAGCTTCTCCTAAGAGAATTCCCTTCAGTGAAAAATTCCCCTTTTAATTCTTCGATAAGTGAACTGATAGTCTCAGAATGTGAGAAACTCGAATCAATTACTTTAACCCAGAAGGAAGCAGAAGCCCTTTGGGAATAAACTCTAAACAATTTAACGGAGGAATTGCCCCTGTCCATCCCGGCGCAGTATGGCATATGTAACAGGAAAGTGGAACTGCGACAGCGGCTACACCTCCGTTTTTTTCTGAATTTTTAAACTTTAAAAATAATGTGTGATGAAAAAATGGAACAGGAATTTTAAAAAGTTTATTGAGCAAAAAACAAATAGTATCTGTATGCTTCTGATACAAATCCTTTTTGTGATCAGTTATGAAACCTACGCCCAGGATGGTCTGGCAGGAATCAATGAAGCCAACCAACAAGTACGAAGTTACTTTGATGCAGGAACGGAACTGATGTATGCCGTAGGAGCACTATTGGGACTCATCGGTGCTGTGAAAGTATATCAAAAATGGAACGCAGGTGATCCTGATACCGGAAAAGTAGCGGCAGCCTGGTTTGGAAGTTGTGTTTTTCTGGTGGTAGTGGCTACCGTAATCAAATCCTTCTTTGGGATTTAAAACAAATTGTTATGGAAGATCTACTCAAAGAAAAGTTATGGTTTTACATTATCCATAACAATCCGGATTTGATGTTTACACTACAGGAAGATTATAGTGTATTGGATTATCTCAATAAAAAAATAGATGGCGTTAAATCCATATTGGATGATATGTTATCTGATGGTACACCTCAATATATCATCGAAGAAATCTGTCTCAATGTACTTACCGAAGATCTGAAACCTTCCCGGTTTTTATATATCCGCTCCCTGCTTTCAGATGAGTTTGAGAAAAACTATGCCGATTTTCAGGAGTCAGGTATCCTGACCTATGAGGTAATTAACCTAATGGAAAGCTGCAGACCCATTTTTGAAACCATTGGTTTTACTAAAGAAAATGAAGAAGACCCTAATTTGAAAGATGCCCTTATTGGTCAGATTGCTGACTATCTGAATTGAGCTATTTATAGCAGTGTGTAGTATGAAAAGGAGTAATTATGGCTTACAATCTATCCCAAAAACTAAGTGCCAATATCAAGGCGATTACCATTGCAATGCAATGGCAGCAAGGTGATGCTTTATCGGCAGAAGCAGTTGACGCGCTTAAGGCATATGCTGGCTTCGGAGGTATCAAGGCTGTATTATACCCAAATGGCACTACTGAAGACTGGATAAAATCCGGCGCTACTAAAGAAGATCTGAAGCTGCATCCGGAAATGACAAGACTGCATGAATTATTGCAGGAACACTATTCTGAAAAAGATTATAATTCAGTTATTTCTTCACTTCGTAATAGTGTTCTTACCGCATTTTATACACCGGAAATAGTACCGAGCACTTTGTACACTGCTTTGGAAGAACAAGGTATTAATCCTAAAAGATTATACGAGCCATCAGCAGGATCAGGAATTTTTATCACTGAAGCAGACAGTGCATTTTCAAATTTGGAACAAATTACTGCTGTGGAAAAAGACCAATTAAGCGGACTGGTACTTTCAGCATTAAACAGTACACTTTCAACCCAAAATACCACTCATGTAATAGGACTGGAAGAAGCTCCAACAAATGATAACGGCAGTTATGATCTTGTGGTCAGCAACATTCCTTTTGGTAATTTTTCTGTGTATGACCAAGCCTATCCCGATAAAACGATTTCAGGAAAAATCCACAATTACTTTTTTGCAAAAGGATTGGACAAACTCGCTGATGGCGGTCTTATGGCTTATATTACAACAGACGGTTTTTTGAACAGTCCTTCCAATCAAAGCGCGCGAGAATATCTTTTTCAAAATGCAGATTTTGTGAGTGTAGCAGTTATGCCTGATAACCTGATGAAGGAGACCGGAAATACCGATGCTCCTAATCATTTGCTTATTGTTCAGAAAAACGAGCATAAACAAACCCTGTCTGATAATGAAAATGAGCTGCTGCAAACCGTTGAACTTGAAAATGAATTTGGAAAATACAGTATCAATAAATATCTGCACAACAGACCCGAGCTCATCATTGGGAATGAAATAAAAGCCGGTAAAAACCAATACGGACAGGCGCATCAAAGTGTGAGACAAAACGGTGATATCAATTCTATTGGAAACCGTCTTGGAGAAAACATTACAAAGGGACTAAAAGATAATTTCAACTTAGAACGCTTTGAGCAGGCTCAAAAAACGGAGATAGTTCAGCCCGCGCAAGCAATCGGACAAAAATTCACTTATTTACCCATGCCAGAGAGTAAAGCAAGCGGTATTTCAGTCCAGCTTGGCTTGTTTGATACTGTGCCTGCAGAGAACATCAACCGTGCTATGGATTACATCAATCCTCTTGATGAAACTGTAGTGGATAAAAAAACAGCACGAATACTCAGTACCATACGCACAAATGATAATCCCTCGCATGAAAATGTGGTTCTTATCACTGCTAAACAAATCAAGACTAATCGATACCTGTATAAATTATATTCGAATGTAAAAGAAATCGATGGCTTTTCAGCCAATTGGATGAATGGCGGATTACTGCCACATGAATTATTGGCTTTATCCAATACCCTTCAATACTATGATCACAAATATATTTATGAAGGAGATAAAACCCTTGAACCTGCTTTTAACCTGGAAAAACGACTCTATGAAGAAGTTGCTTCGTTGAAATCTTTTTATACAGAAGGTACTCTGGTTAGAGTTGGAGAATCCGTTGGAATTATCAGTGATATCAATGAGCAGCACAAACAAGCCTTTTTCCAGCCATTAGCATCACAAGGCAATCTGAAATTCTATGATTCCTATATTGCTATTCGGGATCATTATCTGGAATTGTTTGAGAAAGAGCAATCAGATAAAGCTGGCAGTGAACAGGTTCGGAAAAATCTAGATGAGCAGTATACCAAATTTGTTTCCCACTATGGTATTTTGAACGGTGCTGAGAATCGCAGGTTAATCATGCAGGATTCCGCTTTCGGTTTCACCATTCTTTCTTCATTGGAACGCAAAGAAGGCGAACGTTATGTGAAGTCGGATATTTTAATAGAATCTGTAGTAAAACAGCAAGAGCGCTATTATACAGATGATCCGATTGAAGCGCTGGCCCGAAGTCTGAATGAAAAAGGAGCTGTTGACTTAGGATTTATAACTGCTGCAACAGGACTTGAACAAAATGAGGTTATAGAACGTCTGAACCAACATATTTATTTGAATCCTACAGGGCAGAATTGGGAAACTTCAGACCTCTATTTAAGCGGCAATGTTGTAGAAAAGTTACAACAGGCTAAACAGGCTGTGCAGTTATACCCTGAAAACACGCAATATTACAAAGGATTGCAGGCACTGGAAAAAGTTCAGCCAGAGCGTATCCCTTTTGAATTACTCGATTTTAACCTGGGCGAACGATGGATTCCTAACCGATACTATGAAAGTTTTGCCGGAAAATTATTTGACCAGCCAACTGAAATTAATTATTTCCCATCACTGGATACCTTTAAAGTAAGTACAGGACATAATACCAAAATAGACAGAGAATTTTCGGTGACTCCAAAAAGCGGCAGAACAACTTATGGATACACCATATTGGAGCATGCGCTCGAAAATACGGCTCCCTTTTTTACCTATGAAGTTGAGGGAGCCGGCGGAAAACCCATCCGACTGCCCGATAATGAAGCTATACAGCTTGCCCATCAAAAAATTGAAAACATCCGTAATGGTTTTATTGAGTGGCTGCAGGAATTGCCAATAAACGACAAAAATGAATTGGAAAATCTCTATAACAATACGTTTAATTGTTACGTATTGCGAGAATATAATGGAAGTCATCTGAGCTTTCCGGGTTTGGATAAAAAAGCTCTGGAGATTGAAGACTTGTACAGTTCTCAGAAAAATGCGGCATGGCGTATTATTCAGAACCGTGGTGCATTAATCGATCATGAGGTCGGACTTGGAAAGACACTCACTATGATTGTAGCTGCCAATGAAATGAAACGACTAGGGATTATTCATAAACCTGCAATACTGGCATTGAATGCTAATGTAAATCAAATTGCAGCAACCTATAGAAAGGCATATCCCAATGCAAGAATATTGGCACCTGGTGAAAATGATTTTACTCCGGCAAAAAGAATGAGACTCTTCCATGAGATCAAAAATAACAATTGGGACTGTATCATTTTAACCCACGATCAGTTTGGTAAAATTCCGCAGTCACCCGAAATACAAAAAGAGATCTTACAAAATGAGCTGGATAATATAGAACGCGACCTTGATACAGCCAGAGATCTGGGAGGTGACATTTCCAAGAAAATATTAAAAGGTCTTGAAATACGAAAAAATAATCTGGATGGCAGACTAAAAACACTATTGAAAGATATAGAAGATAAAAAGGACAGCGGCATCAACTTTAAAGAAATGGGGATTGATCATTTGTTTGTAGATGAATCTCACAAATTCAAAAACCTGACTTTCACTACCCGTCATGACCGTGTTGCAGGAATTGGAAATATGCAGGGAAGCCAAAAGGCGCTTAATATGTTATTTGCGGTACGCACGCTTCAGGAAAAATTCGATTCGGATCTGTGTGTGACCTTTCTTTCCGGTACTCCAATATCCAATAGTCTTACCGAAATGTATCTGCTTTTCAAATACCTGCGCCCTAAAGAAATGGAACGCCAGCATATTGAAAACTTTGATGGATGGGCAGCTGTTTTTGCCAGAAAAACAACTGATTTTGAATTTTCTGTCACCAATGAGATTATTGCCAAAGAGCGTTTTCGTCATTTTATTAAAGTTCCGGAACTGGCACTGTTCTATAACGAGATTACCGATTACAAAACAGCCAAACATATTGATCTGGACAAACCTGAAATTGACGAGCGACTTGTCAATATTAGTCCTACACCTGAGCAAAGTGAATTTATTACCCAGCTCATGCAGTTTGCAAAAACAGGTAATGCGACACTTATCGGCAGGGCACCCCTTACCCAACAGGAAGATAAAGGCAGGATGCTAATCGCTACTAATTATGCTAAAAAAATGGCTGCCGATATGAGGCTGATAAATGAAAGATATGGTGATCATCCGAATAATAAGGTCAATACATGCGCCAGAAATGTGGCTGAAATTTATCAGGCTTCCATCGAGCATAAAGGCACTCAGATTGTTTTTTCAGATATCGGTACACCCAAGCCGGATGCCTTTAATATGTATGATGCTCTTAAAGAAAAACTGGTAAAGGATTTTAACATCCCGGCTCATGAGATTACCTACATACACGATTGGACCGATAAAAAGAAACCAGAGTTATTTTCTAAAATGAATACCGGTGAGATACGTATTCTTTTGGGTAGTACAGAAAAAGCAGGAACCGGACTTAATGTGCAGAAGCGTGTTGTGGCGATGCATCATATGGATATTCCCTGGAGACCATCTGACCTGGGACAACGCAACGGCCGAGGCAGCAGACAAGGGAACGAAGTCGCCAAACTGCATTATGGGAATAAAGTAAAAAATTTCATCTATGCAACAGAGCAATCCCTGGACAATTACAAATTCAACCTTTTGAAGAACAAACAGACTTTTATCAGTCAGATGAAAAACTGTGAACTTAATGTGAGGACTATTGATGAGGGAGCCATGGATGAGCAAAGCGGTATGAACTTTTCAGAATATATCGCAGTGCTATCTGGTGATACTTCATTACTGGAAAAATCAAAATTGGAGAAAAAAGTAACGGTAATGGAAAGCCTTAAAAAAGCACATTACAAGGAAATTTCCAGAACTAAATATCAGGTTGAATATTTAATGGAAGAAAAAGGAATCACCACTAAAACTCTGGACAAACTAACTGCTGATCACAGTTTTTACAAAAACAATCTGAAGTATGAGCCTGATGGTTCCAAAGCCAATCCCATTGAGTTGTATAACTGCAAAACAGCAGATCCAGAAATTATCGGCAAAGAAATTATCCTGCTCTATAAAAACTGGAAACCTCCAGAAGGAGAAAACCTGGCCAAACAAATTGGGAAGTTATATGATTTTGGACTCTATATAAAAAGAGAACGTGAAGCCTATCAAAATGATGGTTTGTACCAGTACCGTTACTGCAACAGCTTTTATGCACAACGTTTGGAAGATGGTATTAAATATACTTCAAATGGAGGAACTCCAAATGTGGACAATCCAAAATTGGCAGCCCGTCATTTTCTAAATGCCATTGATAAGGTGGAACATCTCACGGCAAAATACCAAAAGTCCCTGAATGATATTGAAAATCAACTGCCGGAATTACAACAATTAACCACAAGGGTATTTAGCCAAGAGCATGAGCTTCAAAAAATGAAAAGCGATCTCTGTAGTCTGGAAAGGGAAATAGCCCTGAAAATTCAGGAGAACCAATTGAAAGAAGCCAATCCGCAAGAGGCTAGTCTCAGTAATGAAACAAAATTAACGGATACAGCGCCGGTAATTCAACTGCCAATAAAGAGTATTGAAGAATCACAGCATCTCACAGTGGCAGAAAGCAATACTGATAAATGGCAGGAGCGCTCTTTTTCGGAGATGAGACGCAGCAGCAGGATGAAATTTTAAAATAAAGACCATGTCAAACAGTGTGTATCAAATCAACAAAGGAATTAACCAGAGCATAGAGTTCAAGGGATTAAAAGCGCAGTATATCTGGTATTTGGGTGGTGGCGTAATTGTGCTTATGATACTGTTTGCAATTATGTATATAGCAGGCTTACCCTCAATTATCTGTATCGGAATTATTGGTATTTCAGGGACATTGTGGGTTTTGAAAATATATAAAATGAGCCATAAATACGGTGAATATGGAATGATGAAAGCTTTAGCGAAACGACAGATTCCAAAAGCTGTGAAATCGCAAAGCAGAAAAATATTTATGATGAAGAAATAGAATTTGCTCAGCATTAGCTGAGCGGTAAAAAAAAGGATGATGGAAAAGATGATAGATGATATTTTACCAATTATGGATGTAGAGCACGATTGCATCCTGTCCAAACAAGGCGATGTGACAGTAGTGTTTAAAGCAGAACTGCCCGAGATATTTACCTTGTCGGATCAGGAATACGAAGCATTTCATCAGGCGTGGCTTAAAGCGATAAAGTTATTGCCGAAATTTAGCGTATTCCATAAGCAGGATTGGTTTATAGACAGCAAGTTTGAACCCGATTTCACAAGCGAAGATTCGAGTTTTCTTACCCGAAGCAGTGAACGCTTTTTTAATGAACGTCCCTTTCTGGATCATTCTTGTTACATTTTTTTAACCAAAAAACCGGTAGGAAGAAAAACGTCAAGTTCCCTATTTTCAAATTTATTGAGAGCTTCTATTGTTCCTGAAGAAACATTAAAAGCACAATTGCGTCAGGAATTTATTGATAGTACCGGACAATTCAGACGCATACTGGAAGACAGTAGTTTTGTCAAATTGACCCGCCTTGGTAATGATGAACTTAAAAGCCACAGCAGAAAGATTGGTATCATTGAACAATATTGTTTTTTGTCTGAAAAACAGAACTCGTTTGTTTTTAAAGATATCTCTTTTGATGATGGTCTTCAGGTAGGAGACAAACATTGCCAGATTTATACGTTGGGGGATGCCGCTGATCTGCCTGCCTTATGTGGTTCGAGAATTAATTATGACCGCTATTCCACAGATAAGACCAAATTCAGTATCGGATTTGCTTCGACTCTGGGGCAATTACTTTCCTGTAACCACATTTATAATCAATATATTTTCATAGAGGATTTCCAGAAAACGCTGCAAAAACTTGAAAGTAAAAGACTGCGACTGCAATCCTTATCAGCCTACAGTAGGGAGAACCTGATTGCGCGAGATGCTACAAATGATTTTCTTAACGAGGCTATCAGCCAGCAGCGACTGCCTGTAAAAGCACATTTTAATGTGCTGATCTGGACAGATAATAAAGAAGAACTCAAAGACCTGAAGAATAAAGTTTCTTCAGCACTGGCTCAGATGGATGCAGCTGCTAAACAAGAAACAGTGGGTGGCGCACAAATATTTTGGGCAGGAATTCCCGGGAATTCCGCAGATTTCCCAATGAATGACACCTTTGATACGTTTACAGAACAAGCAACATGCTTCCTGAATCTGGAAACAGGGTATCGTTCTTCGCTTAGTCCAACTGGAATTCGATTAGGAGATCGATTGACTGGAAAACCGGTTCATGTAGACATTAGCGACGAACCAGTAAAAATGGGGATTTGTACCAATAGAAACAAATTCATACTAGGGCCTTCGGGAAGCGGTAAATCATTTTTCACCAATCATATGGTTAGAAGTTACTATGAGCAGGGAACTCATGTTGTACTTGTTGATGTCGGGCACAGCTACAAAGGACTGTGTGATATGGTTAATGGCTATTACTTTACCTACGATGAAAAGAACCCTATTAGGTTTAATCCCTTTTATATCAGTGAAGGCGATTCGCTTGATACCGAGAAAAAAGAAAGTATTAAAACACTCTTATTGGCACTCTGGAAAAAAGACAATGAAACTTTCAATCGAAGTGAATATGTAGCACTGTCCAATGCACTGCAATTGTATTATGAAAAATTAGATAGCAATTCCGATTTATTTCCCTGCTTTGACAGCTTTTATGAATTTCTGAAAAACGAGTTTGTATCCATATTAGAAGGTGATAAGGTAAAGGAAAAGGATTTTGATGTAAACAATTTTCTGTACGTACTGCGTCCGTATTACAAAGGAGGTGAATTTGATTACCTGCTCAATGCTACTGAGAATCTGGATCTGTTAAAAGAACGCTTCATTGTTTTTGAACTCGATAATATCAAAGACCATCCAATACTCTTTCCAGTGGTGACGATCATCATTATGGAAGTCTTTATCAGTAAGATGCGCAAGCTTAAAGGAGTCCGAAAAATGATCCTGATTGAAGAAGCCTGGAAAGCTATTGCCAAGGAAGGAATGGCAGAATATATTCGGTATTTATTCAAGACTGTGCGTAAATTCTTTGGAGAGGCCATAGTAGTCACGCAGGAAGTAGAAGATATTATTTCTTCTCCGGTAGTCAAGCAGGCTATTATCAATAACAGTGACTGCAAGATATTATTGGACCAAAGCAAGTATCAAAATAAGTTCGAACAGATTCAGGAACTGCTTGGGCTTACCGAAAAAGAAAAGGCACTCGTACTATCTGTAAACAAAGCCAATGATCCTGATAAGAAATACAAAGAAGTATTTATTTCTCTGGGAGGCATGCAGTCTAAAGTATACCGCACGGAGGTATCCCTTGAAGAATATTACGCGTACACAACCGAAGAAACTGAAAAAGTAAAAGTACAGGCGTATGCTAAGAAATTTGATGGTGACATAAGAAAAGGCATTGCAGCACTTGCCAATGACTTAAGAGCATAAAAAATATGAAAACTAAACAACAATACTTATGAAAGCAAAAAAGAAAATCATGATTTGCCTGTTGTGTTTTTTACTGATCAGCACTCCGGCAAGACCGGCAACGGTTGCGGCAATACCGATTTTAGAAATCGTAAAAGCGGTTGCCAAAAAAGTAATTAAGGCAATTGACCTAAGGATCCAAAAACTGCAGAACAAAACGATCTGGCTGCAGAATGCACAGAAAAAAATAGAAAATATCCTCTCCAAACTAAAGTTGGATGAGATTTCCGATTGGACTGAGAAACAAAAAGAACTCTATAAGAATTATTATGAAGAACTGGCAAAAGTCAAATCCATTATTACCTATTACCAGCGTATCAAAGATATCAGTGAAAAACAGGTTCGTTTGGTAGATGAATATGAAAGGGCCTGGAACCTGTTTCAAAAAGATTCTCATTTTAAGGCCAGTGAACTCGATTATATGCAAAGTGTGTATTCCGGGATACTCGATGAAAGCCTGAAAAACATCGATCAGATTTTCCTTGTATTGGATTCTTTTACCACACAGATGAGTGATGCCAAAAGACTGGAGATTATAAATGCTGCTGCAGATCAGATTGATGCTAATTATGATGACCTGACACTCTTCAACAGACAAAATATACTACTGAGCCTTCAAAGAGCCAAAACAGAGCATGATGTCAAATCAGTTAAGCAATTTTACGGAATTCCGTAAACAACCAATAAAATCATGAAAAAAATATTTTTAGTGGTGCTTTTTAATGCACTGATCACAGGTAATCTTCAGGCACAGGCAAAACAGCAAAGGATGCTTTTAGAGCAAATAGCGGCCCTGAAAGTCTATATCGGATATGCACAAAAAGGCTATTCGGCAGTCAAAAAAGGACTCAATACCATAGGAGATTTCAAACGTGGAGAATTTAATCTTCATACCGATTACCTGAATTCCCTCAAGGTCGTCAATCCCAAAATAAAAAAGTACGCAAGGGTAACGGAAATTATAGGGCTCCAGACAAAAATCATGAAAAGCTACAAAAGCTTGCATCAGCAAATCCGGCAGGATGATTTGTTTCATGGAGATGAAGTCGATTATATCAAAAGGGTTTTTGAAAGGTTAATCAAAAATTGTGATACCAATCTGGATGAACTTCTAACAATCATTACAGACGGAAAGTTAGAGATGAAAGATGATGAGCGAGTGAAACGCATTGATATGATTTACCAGAATATGCTTGATAACTATGCTTTCTCTGAAAGCTTTAGCAATCAAGCTAAAGTTATGGCTGTATCAAAAGCAGCCGAATTGACAGAAGCAAAAAACAGCCGTATCCTAAACGGCATAAATACAGATTTGCCATGAAAAAATTATTGATTATAGGAATTGTGTTTACCGGATTGCTATTTCCATCCCAGATAACCGCTCAAAAACAGGAAATCCAGCAATTGATTTTGAACATAGAGAAATTGGCCCAGTTCAAACAGATTTTAAAGGACATGAAAAAGGGCTATGAAATACTTAGTGGTGGTTATAATACCGTGAAAGATTTATCGGAAGGAAATTTCAGCCTTCATGAAACATTTCTTGATGCGCTCATGCAGGTTAGCCCCACAGTTAAGAATTACAGGCGTATTGGTGACATTGTGAATTATCAGGTGCTGCTGGTAAAAGAATACAAGTCCGCTTTTAGCCGCTTTAGGGACAGTAAAAATTTTAATGCTGAAGAAATTGCCTATTTCGAAAGGGTATACAATAATCTTTTTAAGCAAAGTCTTAGAAATCTTGATGAACTGACCTCTGTGATTACCGCAAATAAAATGCGAATGTCTGATGATGAAAGGCTGGCCGCTATTGACAAAATATATGCAGATATGCAGGACAAACTTTTGTTCCTGAGAAACTTCAACAATAATACGACTGTACTGGCTTTACAGCGTGCAAAGGAGCATAATTATACGCAGGCAATGCGCAGTATTTACAAGCTAAACAATTAAATCTAAACTGCTATGATAAAGATAAATCAAAAGAAATTATTTGTCATTCCGGGTATATTATTCCCCTTTCTAAGCCATGCACAAGGAATTGCAGACGACATGAACGGTCTGCATAGTGTATTGGAACAATTGTATGATGAAATGATGCCCTTATGTAGTAATCTGATTGGCGTCGGACAGGGACTTGCCGGTTTTGCCGCTATGTGGTATATCGCCTCAAGAGTCTGGAGACATATCGCAAGTGCTGAACCCATAGATTTTTACCCGCTCTTTCGTCCTTTTGTTATTGGATTTTGTATTATGATTTTTCCCTCTGTCCTCTATATGATTAATGGTGTCATGAAACCTACCGTTACAGCAACTGCTGCAATGGTGGAAGGATCGAATAAAGCGATTGAAAGACTGCTTAAAGAAAAAGAAGAAGCACTCAAAGATACCGATCCCTGGAAAATGTATGTGGGTTCAACAGGAAGCGGAGATCAGGATAAATGGTACCGATATACCCATGATGATGCAGATCCAAGTGGGCAGGGAATGCTTGATGGTATTGGAAATGATATCAAATTTGCCATGAGCAAAGCTTCTTATAATTTTCGAAATTCAGTAAAAGAATGGATGAGCGAGGTACTGCGTGTATTATTTGAATCTGCTTCCCTGTGCATCGACACACTTCGGACTTTTCAATTGGTGGTACTTTCTATTTTAGGTCCAATTGTTTTTGGTATTTCGGTCTTCGATGGTTTTCAACACACCCTGACCGTCTGGCTGGCACGTTACATCAATATCTATCTGTGGCTTCCCGTGGCTAACATATTTGGAAGCATCATCGGAAAAATTCAGGAAAATATGCTCAAAATTGATATTGCGCAAGCAGGAGAATATGGAGATACTTTCTTTAGCAGAACTGATGTTGCCTATTTAGTATTTATGATTATTGGGATTATAGGCTATTTCACTGTCCCTTCTGTTGCTAATTACATTGTTCATGCCGGAGGTGGCGGTGCACTCGGACAAAAAGTAACCAGTATGTTTAGTAATTCAACAACTTCCCTTGTCAATACTACATCTCAAGGAACTACAATGGTAGCTGATGCGATGGGGAATGCTGCCGGACGTATGTATCAAAGCATGTCTGATTCCGTTAATTCTGCTCCTTACTTTAAGGACAAGGACAATTATATGGCTGACAAATTAAAAGGTAAATCTTAACCCTAAATTCAAAGTTTATGTTTAGCAAAATGAAAAATATTGACACTGCCTTTCGGCATGTTCGCGGATTTACCATGCTGGTCATTACGGGATGTATTTTAATTAGCTGCTTTTCACTTTATAAAAGTTTCTCGCTGGTGTCTCAAATGCAAAATAAGGTTTATATACTGGCTAACGGAAAAGCGCTGGAAGCCTATGCTTCGGACCGAAAAGATAATATTCCTGTAGAAGCTAGGGATCATGTAAAAACGTTCCATAAGCTGTTTTTTACACTTGACCCGGATGATAAAGTCATTAAAAGCAATGTAACAAAAGCTCTTTATCTGGCAGATGACAGTGCAAAACGCGTCTATGATGATTTAAAGGAAAACGGTTACTACTCCGGTATCATATCAGGTAACGTCAGCCAGACCATACAGATTGACAGTGTGACTATTGACCTTAACAACTATCCGTATGGATTCCGATGTTATGCTACTCAAAATATCATTCGTACCACCAGTATTGCGCATAGAAACCTTATAACAGAGGGCAACGTTCGCAATGTATCTCGAAGCGACAACAATCCGCATGGCTTTTTAATCGAGCGATGGAATACTATTGAGAATCGGGACATAAGTACTGAAAATAGAAAATAATAAAGCTGTACACCATGAAACTCTTTTTTAAACGAAATAGCAAAAAAAGCGATGTTCTTGCAACTGCTAAAAATAATCTATGGCAAAAGTTTGACCAGGCTAATCTGCGATTGCAGTATAAATGCGCCAATTGGCTTGAACGTAAAACAGCTCATTTTTCGCGTCTTAACTGGATTGTGATTCTCTTGTGTTTTACAGTATTTACCAGTAGCTGCAGTATATACCTGATTGTTAATAGTTTTTTAGGTAATAAAAATAGAAACATAACAGTAACCCCGATTACCAAACCAACCAATCTGGTACCCAAAAAAGAAAAGCCTCCCCAACTCAATACAATTATTAGCGAAACTGAATTTGAAAAAATCACAAGTTTTCGTAGGTATATGGATAGTTTGGGGCGCAGTCCGACAGGGAAAAAAACGCATGACAGCATTGTATTAAATCGTCCCGGACTTCTGGACAGTTTAACAATAATAGAGAATTATTATTACTCACATCTTAAAAATTAATATCATGGAACAAAACACAAAATCATTAAAGGCTTTAAAACATCGTAAGATGCTCTTGGTACTGCCAATATTGGCGTTGCCATTTCTAACTGCCATATTTTGGGCATTGGGAGGTGGAAAAATGGATGCTGCCAACTCAGCAGCACCACAGCAAAAAGGTTTTAATCTAAAACTTCCCAATGCGAACCTGAAAGAAGGACTTCCGCTCGATAAAATGAATTACTATGATCTGGCTGCACTTGATTCAGCAAAGCTTGATGAACTTATTAAAAAAGATCCCAACTATTTGAGCCAGTCTTTTCAGATTGATTCAACCGAAGACAGCAGTGCTGTTACTCAGAGAAAAGAGCGACATGGTTTAAATAAATCTGTTTATCGCGATTCAAACGAAGAAAAAGTACATCAAAAATTGGAAGCATTGCAAAAAGCAATCAATACATCAGTAGCAGTTCCGGCGCAAAATAAAGATTATGTAAAAATTGCAAAATCGAATGAAACCTCGCTGCATTCCAATGATGTGGACAGGCTCGAACAAATGATGCAATCCATGAATGAAGAGCAGGAAAGTCAGGATCCGGAACTGCAGCAACTCGGAGGAATGCTGGAGAGTATTTTGGATATCCAACATCCAAACAGGGTACAGGAAAAATTAAAAAAAGCTTCCGAGGCTCAGCGTGGACAAGTCTTTACTATTTCCACCAAGGAGTATGAAGATCCTGTTTCTTATTTACAAAACAAAACATTGAACAGTTCTGATTACAAACAGAATGGTTTTTACTCTTTAGACGAATTTGAAAATGATGATTTAATGCCGAATGCTGTAGAAGCCATTATTCATGAAACACAAACAATTGTAAATGGCTCCACAGTTAAGTTCCGACTCATGAATGACATTTTTATAAATGGCATTAAAATTCCAAAAGATAATTTTCTGTATGGAACAGCTTCTTTAAAGGGAGAGCGATTAACAATCAACATTAGTAGTATTAGATACAACAACTCTTTATTCCCGGTGGATTTGTCTGTTTACGACATGGATGGACTTGTCGGGATATATATTCCGGGAGCCATTAATCGTGATGTAGCGAAAGCCTCGGCTGATCGCTCCATGCAAACTTTAGGAGTTACATCATTGGATGATTCCTGGGGCGCTCAGGCAGCGGGAGCAGGAATTGAAGCGGCTAAAAGTCTGCTAAGCAAAAAAGTAAAACTGGTTAAGGTAGTTGTGAAAGCAGGTTATAAAGTACTGCTGCGTGATGAAAAACAGAAACAAAAAGATTCCAATTAAAAACTAAAAAAGATACAGATGAAAAATTTTAAACTATTGGTGATGGGCCATCTATTATTTATGACCATCGGTGTATTGGCACAGCAAACAGGTAAAAACCATTTATCCAAAATAGAATCGGACTCCTTAATGATAGCCTATTCAAAAACGACCAATATTGTATTTCCTTTTGCCATCAAAAGCGTCGACAAGGGAAGTCCCGACATACTCGTACAAAAAGCTAAAGGTCTTGAAAACATCCTTCAGGTTAAGGCTGCCCAAAAAGGATTTTTCCAGACCAATCTTACGGTAGTGACTGCAGATGGAAAATTCTACTCTTTCGTGCTGGACTATAATGAAGAGTTTCCACAACTGAATCTTACCCTTAATAAAACTAAGCCGGATGGACAGGAAATTTATTTTTCAGATAAAATTATTAATGATCAGGATATTGAGGAATATTCAAAGTTAGCGCTATACGACAAAAAAAAGCTGCGAGGTCAAAAGGAAAGTAGATACGATATTGATTTTAGGCTCAATGGAATTTTTATTCGTGACGAAGTAATGTATTACAGGATAAAGATAACCAACAATTCTAAAATCAATTATGAGATAGGCCAGCTTCGTTTTTTTATTCGCGACACTAAAAAAATAAAACGTACTGCTTCACAGGAAATCGAAATTAAACCAATTTATATCCTGAATGAAGTTGATAAAATTCAAGCTGAAGCAGAAAACATCTTTGTATTTGCAATGCCAAAATTTACAATTCCGGAAAAAAAATATTTAGCCATACAGCTAATGGAGAAAAATGGCGGCAGACATTTAGAAGAACATGTCAAGAATACAAAATTGGTACAGGTGACTGTACTTCCCAAACTATAAATTATTTAATAATTAAAAAATTGAAATCATGAACGAGAAAAATTTTGAATACTTACGCGACCAGTTAAAGTACACTGGTTTTGGAGATGCATTAGAGTCTGAATTAAAAGAAAAAATGCAAAAAGAAGAACCTAATTTCACTTTGACGCATAATGCGCAATATGGTAATGATACTGCTGCAGCTACATTAAATTTCAATAAGTCAAAAGAAAGCGATATGTATTTCTTTAATTCTTATAAAGTGGAACTGCAAAAGGAAAATTCCAAAGAAGCTTTGGAGCAAACCTTTTATATTAATAAAGGCAGCAACATAACTATGAAAGAAGCTTACAATCTTATGGAAGGCAGATCAGTAAACAAAGATCTTACCAACAAGGAGGGAGAAATTTACAACGTTTGGCTTCAAATCGATTTTAAACAGTCCGAAACTAATGGAAACTTTAAGCTAAACCATTACCATCAGAATTACGGCTATGATTTGGAAGCAACACTCTCCAAACATCCGATTAAAGAACTGGAAACCCCAAAATACAAAGAAGACTTGATCAATTCTTTGAAAAAGGGAAACCTGCAATCCGCTACTTTCCAAAAAGAAGGAAATGAGATTAAGCAATATATTGAAGCCAGCCCACAATTCAAGACAATTAATGTTTATGACAGCAATTTACAGCGCATTGATAATCGTAAGTCTAAAGAAGAAAAGCAATCCGAAACTCAGCAAGCTTCTGAAAAACAAGGCAGTAAAAAGAAAAACCAAACTGCCGATGATGATGGACCAGAAGTGCCAAAGGAAGCTAAGAAAAAAAGGAAAAGCCAATCTATGTAATTAGTAATTATGAATGAACAACTTCCTATGAACAGGGTAGAGATGGAATTAAACCAGTGGCGCTCCAGGGAAGAGCGTTTTAGTAAAGTGTTTAATTTTAGTCTTTCGGGCAATAGGTCACTGGTTAAAGAAAAACTGCATCATTACGAGCGTATTGGAACAAAGTATAAGGGAACTAAAAATATTGAAGAACGTTTTGCTTTGCAGATGCTCAAGCAGGAAAAGAACAAGATTCTAAAACAGCTTTATCCTAATGTATTAGTACGACTTGTCCGTAAACTGATCATTGCACCTCTCATAGACCAAATTGCTGTTCGGAAAGATGCAAAAGAGGAAGAAAAAAATAACCAATCGCTGTACGATCAGGTGCAGCGTATTGGTTTTAGAGATTTATCTTCTAAAATTGAACAGCAGATCAAATTGGGTCACGAGCAGTTTCCTATTCCGGTTTCCTATTACGTCAACGAAAAAGAACGACTGGATCATGAGTTGTCCTTTGTTAAAGACCAAAGCGGACAGTATCAATTTGAAGCATATAAAACGACTTTGCAAAATGAATCAAAGCCTGATGAAGAGAGAAGCCAATATTTTAAAGTACAACAAGGAAATTCTATTGATACAACACAGGCATATAATTTATTAGCTGGACGTTCCATTCAGAAGGAAAAATCCTGGATCCAACTGGATCTTAATGATAAAGACGCAAGTGGCAATCACCGCATCAAAGAATTTCATTCCGGGTATGGTTATGATCTTGAAAAAGCCTTACAGCAACTTCCTTTAAAGGAATTAAACAATAAAACTCAAGCCGATAAATTAAAGGATGATTTAAAACAAGGAAATCGTTTGCCTGTAACCTTGATTAAAAATGGAAATGAACACCGGTTTTATATTGAAGCTAATCCTCAGTTTAAATCAGTAAACATTTATGACGACCACTCAAGAAAAATTACGCTATCAACAGCATTGGGGAATAAAACAATGGAAACAGTAAAACAGCAGCAAAAGACAAATGAGAGTCAACAGGTGAACCATTCTACAAGAAATGGTATGCGTGTAAGCTGATAATCTAGGAAATAATGAAAACACTAAAACCTTTATCTGATTTCTTTAAGGCAATAGAAAAAGATTACCGTATTAGCGTCACGCATATCGGTATATATGCTGCACTGCTTCAATTTAGGACGGAAAAGGGTTTTGTAAATCCTATTGAGGTTTATAGGTATGAAATCATGAAGTTAGCCAAGATAACCGGGCCTGTAACCTACCATAAATGTATTCGTGAATTAAATGAGTATGGTTATATAAGTTATCTTCCAAAACGCAATAGAAACCAGCGGAGTACAATTTATTTTCCTATATGAATAATTGAAATCAATTTTAATTAATTAGTAAAGCCCGGTTACGGGCTTTTGCTGTCAATAGAAGGAGGTGTATGATGAGAGAGAAAGAGATTGATAGAATAACGCCTAACAAGGCAATGGAATTATTAAGGAAAGATGGAATTAATGTTGATGATGAACAAGCAAAAATAATCTTAGATTTCCTCTACGAAATGGCTGAAATAGTGGTTAGTACATATTTAAATGAACAAAAAAGACGTAAATTTACCCTCCAACAAGATGAGTGTAAATAAGTTTAATCAATTTCAAAATCATGAAAATTGCAGATTTATATATTAGGGTAAGTACGGAAGAGCAGGCTGATAAAGGATATTCACAACGTGATCAGGAAGAACGTCTGCGCAAATATTGTGACCTAAACTCACTTAAAGTTCGTAAAGTTGTAATAGAAGATCACTCAGCTAAAACATTTAACCGTCCAGCCTGGAAAAAACTATTAGCAGAACTCCGATCACGCAGGGGACATTCTGATCTTATTTTATTTACAAAGTGGGACAGATTCAGTAGAAATGCAGGTGATTCATATCAAATGATCAGTACATTACGCAATTTAGGAGTAGAACCTCAGGCTGTTGAGCAGCCATTGGACCTTTCAATACCCGAAAATAAAATGATGCTTGCATTTTATCTTGCTGCACCGGAGGTAGAAAATGACCGCCGTGCATTAAATGTATTCAATGGAATGCGGAGAGCAAAAAAAGAAGGACGTGTGATGGGCCGCCCTCCGTTAGGATATGTAAATAGAATTACTGAGACAGGAAAAAAACATATTGCAATTAAAGAGGATCAGGCATTAATAATGCGATGGGTATTTGAAGAACTTGCTAAAGGACAAATACACACAGAACAAATATGGAAAGCTGCTAAGAAAAAAGGTCTTAATTCCACACGAAGCTGCTTCTGGGTTGCACTGAGAAATCCTATTTACTTCGGCAAGGTATTCGTTGCTAAGTATAAAGACGAAGAATGTCATTTAGTTCAGGGACAGCATGAGCCACTTATAACAGAAGCCTTATTTTATGACGTACAGGATATACTAGATGGACGGAAAAAAATAAAAAGAACTACAATAACAGTAGATCCAGCATTGCCACTCCGCGGATATTTAATATGTCCTAAGTGTGGAAAGGTACTTACTGGCAGTGCGTCAAAAGGGCGTTACAAGTACTATCATTATTATCACTGCACTATGGGATGTACATTCAGAGAAAAAGCACCTATAGTTAATGACAAAATAGTAGAGGAACTTCGAAAATATGTCAGACCATTACCTTTTCTTGAACTTTACAAGCAGACAATCACTTCTGTATATAATAGTAAAACAAAATATAATAGAAGCGATACTGATGTTTTGAAAAAGAAACTGGAGGAAACAAATCAAAGATTGACGCGTGCAAGAAACTTATTAATAGCTGGTGATTTAGATGCTGACGATTATAAAAGAATCAAAATAGAAACAGCAGATAATATAAATCGTCTAGAAGCACAACTCACAAGTCAAAACAGCAGTATTCCAAACGTTGAACCTCTTTTAAATAAGGCGCTCAGCAACATTTCACAGCTTGATAAACTCTATGAAGAAGCATCTACAGAAGGGAAAAGGAAGATAATTGGTTCGATATTTCCTGAAAAACTTACTTTTGAAAATAACGAAGTTCGAACCACTAAAATCAACGAAGCGCTTCGACTTATGTTGTTGTTTTACAAGGAGTTATACAATAAAAAAAGAGGACAAAATCAGCAAAATACTGATTTGTCCTCTTATGTGAACGCAGAAGGATTCGAACCATATGGCCTCATGCCTTGTAAACGCTGATATTTTAATTTTAAAATCGCATGCGCCACGAATGTGCCACAGTAATTTTGTTAATTTTTAAAAAAATAAAAATGTAAACAAAAAGAGGATAATCAGTTACGATTATCCTCTTGAGTGATCCCAGAAGGATTCGAACCTTCGACCTACGCATTAGAAGTGCGTTGCTCTATCCAGCTGAGCTATGGAACCATTTCTTTTAAAACTTATGGTAAAGTTTAGTCGGGGTGGCAGGATTCGAACCTGCGACCTCCTGCTCCCAAAGCAGGCGCGATAACCGGGCTACGCTACACCCCGAAGGCAAAATTAAGCGGAGAGACAGGGACTCGAACCCTGGCGACGGTTACCCGTCGACAGATTAGCAATCTGCTCCATTACCGCTCTGGCACCTCTCCAAGCTCAAGAAACGTGTTCTGTTTTGCGGTTGCAAATGTAAGACAACATTCCATATCTCACAAGTATTTCAGCGCTTTTTTTTAAGTTTTTTTAATCTTTTTTTTAAAATGCTTCACAATCAAACGAATAGAATTAACAAAAATTTCATCTTGAATTTAAAATCACCCTATTTTACACAAAATTTGAATTTATTCAAATAAACAGTAAATTTGCTTTATAACTAATATTAAACAGAAAATGAACAAAAGAGTTGTTATCGTTTCTGCCGTTAGAACACCTATCGGAAGTTTCATGGGAGGGTTATCTACTGTACCTGCTCCAAAATTAGGCGCTGCCGCTATAAAGGGAGCCCTTCAAAAAATTAACCTAGACCCAAAATTAGTTGATGAAGTTTTCATGGGGAACGTAATTCAGGCAGGCGTTGGACAAGCTCCAGCTCGTCAAGCAGCGCTTTTTGCTGGTTTGTCTGAAGAAGTTGCTGCTACAACAGTAAACAAAGTTTGCGCCTCTGGAATGAAAGCTGTAATGTTTGCTGCTCAAGCAATTGCCTGCGGAGACGCAGAGATTGTGGTAGCGGGCGGAATGGAAAGCATGAGCTTGATTCCTCATTACGTACAAATGCGTACTGGAAACAAATTTGGTCCTGCAACTATGCTTGACGGTATGCAAAAAGATGGTTTGACAGATGCTTACGATAACAACGCAATGGGAGTTTGCGCTGATTTATGTGCAACTGAATATAACATCAGCCGTGAAGAACAAGATGCTTTCGCAATTCAATCTTACGAAAGAAGTGCAAAAGCCTGGGATGCTGGAAAATTTGATAATGAAGTTGTTCCCGTTGAAGTACCACAAAGACGTGGCGAGCCAATTATCTTTTCAAAAGACGAAGAATATACTAATGTAAAATTAGATAAGATTCCATCTTTGGGAGCTGTTTTCACAAAAGACGGAACTGTTACTGCCGCAAACGCTTCAACAATTAATGACGGAGCTGCAGCTTTAATTTTAATGTCTGAAGAAAAAGCAAATGCATTAGGATTAAAACCTCTTGCATACATAAAAGGATACGCAGATGCTGCACAAGAACCAAAATGGTTTACAACAAGTCCAGCAAAAGCACTGCCTAAAGCTTTAGACAAAGCGGGAATCGCTATTTCAGATGTTGATTATTTTGAATTTAACGAAGCTTTTTCTGTAGTTGGTTTGGCTAATGCGAAAATCTTAAATTTAGATAACGATAAAGTAAACGTAAACGGTGGTGCTGTTTCTTTAGGACATCCGCTAGGTTGTTCGGGAGCTAGAATTATCGTAACTTTAATCAATGTTTTAGAACAAAACAATGCAAAAACCGGAGCGGCTGCAATTTGCAACGGTGGCGGTGGCGCATCTGCAATTGTTATTGAAAGAGCCTAAATAATATCATCCAAAATTAGGAGTTATTAGAAAGTAATGACTCCTAATTTTAAACTTATAAATTGCCTTAAATGTTCGGAATTTGCAATCTTGCCATAGTACCTGTTCGATCTGAACCAAGCGACAGAAGTGAAATCGTTACACAGCTTTTGTTTGGCGAACATATCGAAATTTTAGAACGCCAAAATCAATGGGCTAAAATTAAAATTCAATTCGACGATTATGTTGGTTGGGTCGATTCTAAGCAATATCAGGTAATTTCTGAACAGCAATTTAATCAATTGAGTAAAGAAGCTATCATTTTAAACGCTGATTTGATTGACTATATCACTGCTCCTGAAAATGTACTGCTTCCTATTCCGCTTGGAGCTTCTTTATCTTTTTTAAATAATAGCGAAATCAATACTTCTAATTTTGATTTTGAAGGAACCAAAACCAGCGGCATAAAACCTAAAAGCGCTCTTATTAAAACTGCTTTTATGTATTTAAACGCGCCTTATTTATGGGGCGGAAAAACACCTTTTGGAATCGATTGTTCTGGTTTTACTCAAATGGTTTACAAATTAAACGGTTATAAAATTCATCGTGATGCCTCTCAACAAGCACTTGAAGGCGATCCGTTAAGTTTTATCGAAGAATGTGAAGCAGGAGATTTAGCTTTTTTTGACAATGACGAAGGAAATATTACTCACGTCGGTATTATTATGGACAATAATTACATCATTCACGCAAGTGGAAAAGTTCGCATTGATCGTTTAGATCATACCGGAATTTACAATCCAGAATTAAACAAACACACACATAAACTTCGTGTAATAAAAAAGATTATCTAATTACTAATTTCTTTCAAAAAAAGTAAAATGACAAAACTTGAATTATCCAAAGAAGACTTTCAGATTAATGGCGTAAGTATTGAATTTCCAATTGATATAACAGTTTTAAAACAAGCTTTAGGAGATTATAGATACACCAAAAAACAATACAATCATATTTATACTTGGGATAATTTAGGCATTATGGCTTTCTCTAAAGAAGGAGAAAAAGCAGAACATTTAATGTTGGAATTAGTCTGTAACAAATATGATTATTGTTCTAAAGATTCATTTTCTGGAGAATTTCTATTCGATGGAAACGAATTACTGCATTACTACGAGAACAATAAAAGTCAGGTTGTAAAACTTTTTAAAGGAGATAAAACAGGCGCTTTAATACTTAACAAAACCAGTGTTTGGTTCGATAAAGAAGATGAAATAATTACTGCAATTGACATTTCGGCCTACGAACAAATAGAAAAACCTAAAAAAACCACTGCTCCACTCGATCCAGAATTCAAATCATTTGAATCTTTATGGCAAGAATGGATTTCAGAAGTAAATAAAATTGTTTCTACTGATAATGATTACTACAATCTTACAGATGGCATTTCTGTCGAAGACATAGAAAATCATTCTGTTTTAGAAGACGAAATCAAAATTCCATCTGCATTAGTAAACTTTTACAAAGTCCAAAATGTAGATTATGATGCCGTTACTTCTACTTTTCAATTTGGAGTTAATAATTGGAGTTATGAACTTATTCCGTTTGAAGACATTAAGGAAGAATGGAATTCAATTCAAGATTTACAATTTGAGGAAGACGATTTACCAGAACAAGAAATAGATTTCGAAAAAATTCGAACCAATAATTACGCCAATCCAAAATGGATTCCCTTTGCAACAGGAAGAAATGGAGATTATTTACTTTTTGACACAGATCCAGCTTCAAAAGGAAAATTTGGACAAATTATTGAACTTCAAAATGAATCTTGGGACAGAAATATTGTCGCCGATTCTTTAGAAGAACTAGTTCAAAATGAAATCAACAATTTAAGAGCCGGTAAAACTGAGCATTTTGATTTTATTATTGGGAAAGAGAATTAAAGTACGCGATAAAACTGATTCGCATTCCGAAAACGCAAAATCCGCGGCAAAAAAAATTCGTAAAAATTAGTTAAATCCGTGTTTTTAAGCACTCAATCGAATCGTCTTTCTAAATTCAGACGGACTATACCCTTTTTGTTTTCTAAAGAATTTATTAAAATGGCTTTCATCAGTAAAACCAAATTCATACGCAATTTCATTGATACGCTTATCGCTGAATTGCAAACGATGTTCAATCAGTTTCGTTTTGTAATTACTAATATATTGCTGCATCGTTTCACTGGCATGTTTTTTAAAATAACGTCCTAAATACGTATTCGAAATTCCGAAATAATCGCTAATCGATTCTGCTTTAATCTTTTCAGGATAATAGATATTATTCTGAATGTATTGCAGAATATCCATTGCTTTAGCTTCTGTAGAAATAGTGACTTGTTCTGGAAGATATTTCGCAATATTTCTCGCCACAATAATAATCAGCGTATTAACTAATTGCTGAATCAATTCCTGATTGTAAACATCTTTATCCTGATGTTCGCGGCAAATCGCTTCAATCATCACTTTCACCAAACATTTGTCAGGATCATTTTTTAAAATACAACCCGGCTGATGATTCGCATTTTGAAGAATATATTCCAATCGCTGAATGTTTTCATTCTGCAGACTCGAATTTTTCAAATAAATATCATTAAACCTCAAAAAGAAAAATTTAGTTTGAGTTTCAATCGTAAAATTATGACAATCTTCCGGCGTCAATAAAAACAAATGACCAGGATCGTATTCAAAAATATTTTTATTAATACACTGTCTTCCTGTTCCTTCCAAAATATAAACCAGTTCGAAAAAATTATGACGATCGCCAACATCTGGATATTCATTTAGCGTTTCAAAAGAAACCGTAAAAGGTTCGTATAAATTTTCTTTTTTCATAATTCATTTTATTTGAAGTTGCAAATATACCTAAAAAAGACAAATATATACCAAATAAGAATCATAAAAACAGTATAATTTTGCCTCATTAAATTATAATAGAAAAAATCACAATCATGGAATATAGAAAATTAGGCAACTCCGAACTTGAATTATCAACCATTACTTACGGTGCATTTGCGATTGGCGGAACCATGTGGGGCGGAACAGAAAAGAAAGATTCAATCGATTCTATTCACGCTTCAATCGATCATGGTGTAACTACAATCGACACCGCTCCTTTTTACGGATTTGGTTTAAGCGAAGAAATGATCGGAGAAGCTGTAAAAAGTCAAGATCGTTCTAAAATTCAATTACTTACCAAATTCGGTTTAGTTTGGGACGGAAGCAATAACGGAAAAGGAGATTTCTTTTTTGATGCTGATGATAATGGTAAAAAAGTTCCGATCTATAAATATTCATCAAAAGCAAACGTAATTAAAGAAGTTGAAGAAAGCTTAAAACGTCTTCAGACCGATTATATCGATTTATTGCAAATTCACTGGCCAGACTCAACAACTCCGATTTCTGAAACTATGGAAGCCGCTGAAACTTTAATTCAACAAGGAAAAATCAGAGCTTTTGGAGTAAGTAATTACAACGTTGAACAAATTAAAGAAGCTCAAAAAACCATTCAAATTGCATCAAATCAAGTGGCATACAGTATGTTGAATCGTTCAATTGAAACTGATTTAATTCCGTTTACAGTTGCAGAAAACATCGGAATTATCGCTTACAGTCCAATGGAAAGAGGTTTATTGACTGGGAAATATTTTACAGACAGTAAATTAAAAGAAAACGATCACAGAAACGGTTATTTCGGAAAATTCGATTTGCAGCAAGTCAAAACTTTAATCGAAGAATTGAGTTCTTTAGCGCATTCAAAACACATTTCAATTTCGCAATTGGTTTTACGTTGGACAACTTTACAAAAAGGAATTTCGATAGTTTTAGCGGGAGCAAGAAACGCAGAACAAGCCATTTCAAACGCCAAAACAATGGATGTCGATTTATCTGCTTCAGAATTGGATTTTATTAATCAGGCAATTGCTAAAATAAAATAATATTCTTTTTAAACACATAGAAACATTGTTTTGCTTTATTTAAAAAGGCGTTTCACTTACATAAACACACATAGTTAGTCTGCGTAATCTTGTCATTCCGAGGAACGAGGAATCTTCGCAAGTAATTCCGCACAGTGAGTTGCCAATCTTTGTAGAGTTTCTCGTGGAGATTCCTCGTTCCTCGGAATGACAAGATTGCGTGAACTATGTGTTTCAAAAAAAAATCTCAAAAATTTAAATAACTAAAATTTGGGCGTGTCCCTCCGGGTCGGGCTTTCGGCTATATCTTTTGCTCCATTTCATTTCGCAAAAGGATACCGCCTCTATCCCTCACGCATCCATTTTCATAAGAAACAATAATTTAAAAATGAAAAAGATATTTATAATCAACGGCGGACAAAAATTCGCACATTCAGGAGGAAAATTTAATCAAACCGTTCAAGATTGGACAGTTGAATTTCTTTCAAAAAATACAAATTACGAAATCAAAACAACGCATATCGAAAGCGAAATAGACCTTCAAAAAGAAGTAGAAAAATTCGTTTGGGCAGATTTAATCATCTATCATACACCAGTTTGGTGGTTTCAAATTCCAAACCTTTTCAAAAAATACATCGATGACGTTTTCACGCAAGGCCACAACAACGGAATCTACAAAAGCGACGGAAGAAGCCGCGTAAATCCAGACATTAATTACGGAACAGGCGGACTTTTACACGGACGCAAATACATGCTTACCACAAGCTGGAACGCACCTGCAACGGCTTTTACACTTCCTGGAGAATTCTTCGATGAAACTTCTGTAGACGATGGCGTAATGTTTGGTTTCCACAAAATGAACAAATTTACAGGAATGGAACGCATAAACGGATTCCATTTTCATGATGTTGAGAAAGGTGCCACACCAGAAAATATCGTTATCTTTAAGGAGAATTACACCAAACATTTAGAAGAAACTTTTAAAAACTTATAATTATGATTTCAATTACAGCAATTTTAAAAAGTAAACCTGAGCATTTAATTGAAGTTCAAAACTTGCTTGCTCATTTAGTAGCAGAAACCAGAAAAGAAGCAGCTTGTATTCGTTATGATTTACATACTTCCGAAAATGTTTTTATTCTTTGGGAAGAATGGAAAGACCAAGTTGGTCTAGATTTGCACAACAGTCAATCGTATCTCCAAGATTTCATTAAAAAAACCGAAAGCCTTGTTTCTACTCCAATTCAAGTATACAAAACTGCACAAGTTTTATAAAATGTTTATTTGCCACGAATTACACAAATTTGCACGAATTATTTTTTTCTTTTTTTAAATAAAAATTAGTGATAATTCGTGTAATTCGTGGCAAAAAAAAAATCTACTTAATTCCTCCAAAAGCTCCGAAACACATGTTTTTATGTAAAATTTCGACTTTAGAAAAACCAATTTTTTTCATCAAATCCAATTGATAATTCATTGATCTTGGCGAATCTTCTTTTTCAATATAATCTAAAACTTTTTGGCGATACTCCGCTCCTCCTATTCCTTCTAAATATTCGCCGTAACGTTGCCAAGTATATTCATTCAATAACTCCGTATCTTGCGTTATCAAATCAGAAATCATCAAACATCCGCCAGGTTTCAACAATTTAAACAATTTTGTAAAAGTTGTTTCCCAATCTTCATCATCACGTAAATGATGCAAAACTGCGCCTGCCAAAATAATATCAAAACTGTTTTCTTCTAAATCAATTTCCCGAATATCGCCTTGTTTTGTTTCGACTTTTCCATTTGTTTCTGCTGAAACTCTTTCAAAAGCACGATTTAACATTGGCAAACTCAAATCGACTAAAGTGCAGTTTAAGTTTGGTATTTTAGACAACATCATTAAAGTATAATTTCCAGCTCCACAGCCAACATCTAAAACTTTTTTAGCATTCGGAACAATGCGTTTTGAAGCTTCAGTTATTAATTCCAAAGAAATTGTCGCGTCAATTGTAGCGACTTGTCCCGTTTCTAAATTTGAAAATCGTTCGACATCATTGTCAAATCGTTCTTTGATTTCAGCAATTGTTGATTTTATCATGCCTTTTGTTTTTTTATTTCTCGCAGATAAAGCAGATTGAGCTAATCTTTTTGCTATTATATGATTAGGATATTATTATGATTAAGATGATTTATCTAAAATTAATAATCTGCTTTGTCTGCTAAATCTGCGAGAGAATTATTTTTTGCTTTTTCAAAACTATTCTTTTTATAAATACTTTAAAAATACTATTTTTATCAATCAATAATACCTTAAAAGTATCATGGAATTACGTCATCTAAAATATTTTTTGGCTGTAGCCGAAGAACTAAACTTCACCAAAGCTGCGGAGAAACTTTTTATTTCACAGCCGCCATTGAGCCGTCAAATAGCCGAATTAGAAGAAGAACTTCAAGCAAAACTTTTCATTAGAAATAATAAAAAAGTAGAATTGACCGAAGCTGGAAAGTATTTTGAAAAAGAAACAAAAACACTTTTTCAGAATTTGGATCACATTTCTGCGAAAACAAAAAAGATTGCAGAAAACGTTTCGGGCGAATTCAGAATCGCGTATATCAGTTCGATTTATTCGGCAGTTATTTCAGATTTAATCAAACATCTGAAAGTACAATTTCCATACGTCAATTTCAAACTTTTTGAAATTTCAACTACGAAACAAATCGACGCTTTAGAACAAGGAAAAATCGAAATGGGAATTATCAGATCGCCCATTCATTCACCAAAGATAAAATCTCATTTATGGTTTAAAGACGGATTTTCTTTGGTTTACAACAAAAATGCAATTCAAATAAAATCTGAAAATGAATTTTTAAAACTGAAAGACGAAACTTTTGTGTTTTTCAATAAAGACTATGCGCCGCATTATCATGAAGTTTTATTAGAACTTTGTGCTTTTTATGGCTTTAAGCCGAAGATTATTCACGAAGCGAATAACATCAACTCGATTGTACAATTAGTCAAAAACGGATTAGGAATTTCGATTGTTCCTTCGAATATTGCAAAAAACGATCAAGATTCGGAGATTGGTTTTATTGAATTGAAAAAAGTGAATCTTTTTACTAATGTTTCGATTATAACTTCAAAAGAAGATGTTTCTGAAATTACGCAATCTGCTGTTGATTTTTTATTGAAGAAAACAGGTTCACGCTAAAATTGTTTTATAATTTAATCTCGCAAAGGCGCGAAGTTTTTATTTATTAATTGCGTCCAGCTTTAGCTGGATGGAAAAATAATTAAGCTTACAAGGCTTTAGCCTAACAACTGCGGATTTGGCTAAAGCCTTTTCTAATTCAACTTTTATACCTCCAGCTAAAGCTGGAGGCAATTCAAAAAATCCTTTTAATCTTTTAATCTGTGGCAAAAAAACTTTGCCTCATAGCGCCTTCGTGACTATAACAAAAATTCGTTACAATTTAGTACAGAAATCCACACCATAAAAAGAGAACTTTTAAATACCTTAGCAAACTATAATTCTACAAAATAAAAATCAATAAAAATGGCTGAGCAATCTTCAATTCAATGCCCAAACTGCGGAGAAAATATCGACGTAAATGACATCTTAAAACATCAGTTAGAAGACAGCATTCGTAAAGAATTTCAACAAAAAGCCAATATTCAGAATCGTGAAATTGAGCTTAAAAACGAACAATTCGAAAAAGCAAAAGCCGAATTTGAAGTAAAGAAAAAACAGGAAAATGAGCTTTTTATTGAACGTCTTGAAAAAGAAAAAAAAGCAGCCGAAAAAGAAATTTCTGAAAAACTAAAAGCCAAATTAGAAGAAGAAAATAAAGATCGTTTACTTTTAATGGAAAAAGAACTCTCTGAAAAATCAGATAAAATCAGGGAATTGAATAAAATGCAAGGTGAAATTGCAAAACTTCAACGTGAAAAACTGGAAATGAAAGAAGCAATTGAAGCTGAAGCTCAAAAACAACTTAATGCTACTTTGGTTTTAGAACGCGATAAAATTCGTAAACAAGAAGAAGAAAAAAACGAATTAAAAATAAAAGAATACCAAAAACAATCTGACGATCAAAAAAAGCTGATTGAGGAAATGAAGCGCAAGCAAGAACAAGGTTCTATGCAATTGCAAGGAGAAGTAATGGAATTGGCAATTGAAGAATGGCTCGCAAATAATTTTCCTCTTGACAGCATTGACGAAGTTAAAAAAGGTGCAAACGGAGCAGATTGTCTTCAAATTGTAAATACGCGCGAAGTGCAAAACTGCGGTTCTATTTATTATGAAAGTAAAAGAACAAAAGCGTTTCAACCATCTTGGATTGAGAAATTCAAAAATGATATTAGAACTAAAAGAGCCAATATTGGTGTTTTAGTTACCGAAGTAATGCCTTCTGGAATGGAACGAATGGGAATGCGCGACGGAATCTGGATTTGTACTTATGAAGAATTTAAAGGTTTAAGTGCGGTTTTACGTCAGTCTTTAATTCAGGTAAGTCAGGCTGTTCAGGCGCAGGAAAACAAAGGCGATAAAATGTCGATGTTGTATGATTTCTTAACGAGTAACGAATTTCGTTTGCAAGTAGAAGGGATTGTAGAAGGTTTTACACAAATGCAAAGCGATCTGGATTCTGAAAAAAGAGCGATGCAAAGAATCTGGAAACAACGTGAAAAGCAAATCGAAAAAGTGGTTCATAATACTTTAGGAATGTACGGTTCGATTCGTGGTATTGCTGGAAATGCAGTGCAAACGGTAAGAGCTTTGGAATTGGATTTTATTGAAGGAGATGATGAAGAGGATTCTAAAGAATTATTAGAATAATTCAACACAATATTGTCATTTCGACGAAGGAGAAATCTTCGCAAGCAGCTCCATTCCTATAAGCCAATCTTTGTCGAGCTTCTCGTGGAGATTTCTCCTTCGTCGAAATGACAACAGTAACGTGAAACTTTAAACCTGAAACAAAACTTTTAATCCACTTTCTTAAAAACAATCAATTTCCCAGAAGGATTTGACAAAGTCAATCTATTATTTTCAATCGAATAATTGGTTGTACTTTGAAGCGCTTTCAAAAAATCGCCTTCTTTATTTCCAGAGGGACAAGCCATTAAAGTAGAAACGACTTTGGTAAAACGCAAAAGATCTTTCTCATAAAAAATTTGTCCTGTAATTGAATTACAACCTCCAAAACCTGAAAATCTATTTTCTGTCGAATTAATTTCAAGTCTCGGGAATTCTTTCTGAAAATCAGTTTCAAAAACTTTGTAGCCGTTCAATTCTTCCAAAACCCAAATATCATGAAGACGATAATCAGTAATAAATTTTCCGCATCCGCTTAGTTTTTTCGCTTCTAACTCTGAATTATTTTTAATTTCAACCTTTACACTATACGGCGAAATTGCACCAGACATTGAATCCTGACAGTCCAATTGCTGAATAGTAATAGTTGCTGAAGCTGTTTCATTACTTACTTTGTACATTCTGACATTCGCATCCATCGCACGTATTGCATCAACGGCAGGAAAAGTTATGCTTTCTTTTCCTGGAATTAATGAAGTAAAAACAATCTGATCATTTCCAATTTTAATTCCCCAAAAGGGTTCATTTCCAGTTGCTTTAAAATAAAAATTCAAATCATCTTGAGATGTTCCCGAAGCTATTTTTCCCTTCGATTCTTTATCTGCCATAGTCTTACAGCTTATCATTAAAATGGACAATAACAATATTGAAAATATATTTTTCATAGGATTTCTGTTTTAAAAATGCTCCTCAATAGAAAAAGACGGTAAAATTCTTATGAATTTACGATATTTTTTTGAAATGCTTATTTAGAATCTTTTCAAATTTAAAAAATTAATGTTTCTAAAATTCATTCAAAACCCGCACTACGTAAAAGATTAAACAAAATACGTAGTTATTCTAGTTCTGCATTTAGATAAAAAATAAATATTTTACGTATTTAAATAAGTATAAATACTTATATTTGCGTAGTAATACTTAATTAAAGAAATCATGATTAGAGTAATAGTAGTTGGAAACGGCATGGTTGGTTATAAATTTTGCGAAAAATTTGTCGCAAAATCAGGACAAGAAAAGTATCAGATTACCGTATTTGGTGAAGAGCCAAGACGCGCTTACGATCGTGTTCATTTAAGTGAATATTTTGGAGGTAAAACGGCAGATGATCTCTCATTATCTACTACTAATTGGTATTTAGAAAACAATATTATTCTAAATACATCTGAGTTAATTACAGATATTAATCGTGAAGAAAAAACAATTCACACGCATTTAGGAAAAACACATACGTACGACTACTTAGTTTTAGCAACGGGTTCATCAGCTTTTGTTCCGCCAATTGAAGGTGTAGAAAAAGAAGGTGTTTTTGTATATAGAACCATCGAAGATTTGGATGCTATTATGGTGTATGCTAGAAAAATAAAACAAAAAGGCGCTACAGAAGCCGCAGTTTTGGGCGGAGGATTATTAGGTTTGGAAGCAGCAAAAGCGGTTAGAGATTTAGGATTGAATCCTCATGTGGTTGAATTTGCTCCACGTTTGATGCCGAGACAATTAGATCAAGGTGCGAGCGATATGCTTCAGTCAAAAATTGAAGAATTAAATATCGGAATTCATCTTAACAAAGCAACACAATATATTGACGGAAAGGAAAGTATAACAGGAATGATGTTTGCCAACGACGAATTGTTAAAAGTAGACATGTTGGTTATTTCTGCCGGAATTAAACCTCGCGACGAATTGGCAAGAGTTTCTGGACTTGAAGTCGGCGTTAGAGGCGGAATCGTGGTAAATAATCAAATGCAAACTTCAGATTCTTCTATTTATGCGATTGGTGAAGCAGCACTTTATAACCAAAACATTTACGGATTGGTTGCACCAGGTTACGAAATGGCTGATGTTGCTGCCGAGCAAATCTTAAATGGTGAGAAAACCATGAGAGAAACCATCGATATGTCAACACAATTGAAATTAATTGGTGTTGAAGTAGCTAGTTTTGGTGATCCTTTTATCGAAAATGAACATGTAACCGCTATTATATATGAGAATAAATTAAGCGGAATCTACAAAAGAATTAACGTTACCAAAGATTCTAAAACTTTATTAGGCGGAATTTTAGTTGGAGATTCCAGCGATTATAATTCACTTTTCCAGATTTACAGCAACGGAATGGCTTTGCCTAAAAATCCTGAAGATCTAATTTTAGGTTCTCGTGACGGTTCTGAGGGTTCTTCTATGGGAAGCGTAATGGATTTGCCAGACACCGCTGTAATCTGTTCTTGCGAAAATGTAACGAAAGGTTCAATTTGCTGTAAAATTCTAGACGAATCTTGCGCCACTTTTTCTGATGTTGTGAAAGCAACAAAAGCAACTTCAGGTTGTGGAGGCTGTAAACCAATGGTTTCAGATTTGGTAAAAGCAACTCAAAAATCTTTAGGAAAAGAAGTAAAAGAAGTGATCTGTGAGCATTTTAGCTACACACGTCAGGAACTATTTGATTTAGTAAAAATCAATAAATATGAAAACTTTTATGATGTTTTAGATCATCATGGAAAAGGAGATGGTTGCGAAGTTTGCAAACCAGTTGTAGCTTCTATTTTCTCTAGTATTTACAATGACACAGCAAACAAACATGTTACAACGCAAGATACAAATGATAGATTTTTGGCCAACATTCAACGAAACGGAACCTATTCTGTAGTTCCAAGAGTTGCGGGAGGCGAAATTACAGCCGAAAAATTAATCGTAATTGGTGAAGTTGCTAAGCAATTTGATTTATACACTAAAATCACTGGAGCTCAAAGAGTAGATTTATTTGGAGCACATTTAAGCGATTTGCCAAAAATCTGGAAAATCTTAATTGATAATGGTTTTGAAAGCGGTCATGCATACGGAAAATCACTTCGTGCCGTAAAAAGCTGTGTTGGAAATGCTTGGTGTCGTTACGGAATGGACGATAGCGCCGGATTTGCCATCGAACTAGAAAACAGATATAAAGGAATCCGCTCTCCGCATAAATTAAAAGGTGGCGTTTCAGCTTGCATTCGCGAATGTGCAGAAGCCCGTGGAAAAGATTTCGGACTAATCGCTGTTGAAGGCGGATGGAATTTATACATCGCAGGAAATGGCGGTGCAAACCCAAAACATGCCGTTTTATTAGCAGAGAAAATCGACAAAGAAACGGTTATCAAATATATGGATCGCTTCTTAATGTATTACATCCGTACTGCTGGTCCATTAATTAGAACTTCAACTTGGTTAGAAAAATTAGACGGAGGTTTAGAATATTTAAAACAAGTTATCATCGAAGACAGTTTAGGAATCTGCGAAACATTAGAAGCCGAAATGCAGACTTTAGTAAACACTTTCGAATGCGAATGGAAACAAGTTTTAGAAAAACCAAGATTATTAAAACGCTTCAATCATTTTGTGAACTCAGACGAGAAAGACGATAATATTGCTTTTGTACCATTAAGAGATCAAAAAGCACCAAAAGCTTGGACATAAAAATATTTAAACACATAGAATCATAGAATTAACTGAACTTAAAAAAGCCGTTTCACTTGCTTCAATTCATCACGAAACTTCGGGACTATGTGTTAGAAACTAGTTTCTTTTAGTTTTCTTTTTCTCAAACAAAAAACAAAAAAATCTATGTTTCTATGTGTTTAAAATAAAAGCCACTCCCGATAGCTATCGGGATAAAGAATTAAAAAGATAAAATAAAATCGCCTAAATCTGCAATCCCGATAGCTATCGGGAGCGTGAGAAAATAACAGCTCCAAAAAAAAGAAAAAAATCACAAACGTTTGCTGTCCTTCTTACCCTCTTTTTTACTGCGCCATCATACTCTCATGATTGTAAAAAGAGGGCTAAGAAACAGGAAATCAAAACAAAATCAAAATGGAAGAAATCTTAAATCAATACGAAACCGTACACCCGAATGATGCCACAATTTGGTTTAAAGCAGGAAAAGTAGAAGATTTTCCAACAAACCGAGGCGGATGCATCAAATACAAAAACAAACAAATTGCGATTTTCAACTTTACGCGCCGTAACGAATGGTACGCTTGTCAAAACGCATGTCCGCACAAAATGGAAATGGTGCTTTCTAGAGGAATGACTGGTTCTGCCGATGATATTCCTAAAATTGCGTGTCCGATGCATAAGAAGACATTTTCTTTAGTAGATGGCTCGAACTTAAATGGAGACGATTTTAAAATTGCAACGTATCCAATTAAAGTTGTAGAAAACGAAGTTTTTGTTGGATTTGTAGATTAATTCAACTCAATCTTGTCATTTCGAGGAACGAGAAATCACACTCGGGAGTCGACAAGGATTGGCAATATTCTATACGGAGCTTCTAGTGTGATTTCTCGTTCCTCGAAATGACAAAACTGACGTCATATTTTCACAATGCAACAAAATACAAAAAATCCTTTAATCTGTGGCAAAAAACAAAAACAATAATTCGTGGACATTCGTGAAATTCGTGGCAGAAAAAAAACTTAATTCCGTATCTTTGAAATTCTATTATCAAACCAAAAAATGACTACACCTTTTCAAAAAGCAAGCGAATGGATTGATGCTGAAAATGCACAAGATCCAAACATCGAATTAGACCAAAACAAAGAATATCCAAAAGAATTATTGTATTCAAACAGGATGTATGAAAAACTTTTGAAGTTTGAACCAAACGCTTCAGAAGAAATTCAGATCGCTTCAAAAGCACAACATATCTGCCGATGGAAAGTTGCTCGCGAATCGTATCCAATGGATCGTCTTGGTTATTTGAAATGGAGAGAAGAATTAAAAAAATTCCACGCAAAAACTACAGCCGAAATTCTTGTAAAAGCTGGTTATGATCAAACTTTTATCGATCGTGTTTCCTTTTTAATTGAGAAAAAACTACTTAAAAAAGATGCCGAAACACAGTTATTGGAAGATGTTATTTGTCTCGTATTTTTAGATTATTACTTAGAACCTTTCGTTCAAAAACACGACGAAGAAAAACTAAAAAACATCATCAAAAAAACCTGGGACAAAATGTCGGATAAAGGACATCAGGAAGCTTTAAAAATCAATTATTCCGAAGAAAACTTAAACCTAATAAAAGCTTCTTTAGGATTATAATTTCATATGAAAAAAAGCAATCAGGAAGCAGCAGAAAAAATCACTTTCAAAAATTTACGCCGTCTGTATTTTTTTGCGCTTCTTACTATTGCCTTAACTATAATTATCAGTCAGTTTTTAGTACAATACAATCTGAATCAGCAATTAAGCGATTCTAAAATCATAAATTTTTCTGGAAAACAGAGAATGTTGAGCCAGAAAATTGTCAAAGAAGTTCTGATTTTACATTACGTTTCAGATTCGGCTACAGCCAAAAAAACTTCACATCTAAAAGAGGTTTTAGCACTTTGGAAGAAAAACCAAGAAGCTTTAGAAAACGGTAATGACAGTTTGGCTTTTCCAAAAGAAAAATCAGAAACACTTTCTAAATTATATCTGGAAATCAATCCGATTTTTAATAAAATTGCGAAAACTACAGATTCATTTTTACTGAATTTACAACAGAAAAAATCGGCTTCTGAAAACCAAAAACTAGTTCAAATCATTCTGGAAAACGAAGGTGTTTTTCTTTCGAAAATGAATCAAATCGTAACCCAATACGATCTCGAAGCACACGAAAAAGTAACCGAACAACGCCGAATCGAATATTGGATTTTCGGGTTTACACTTTTGGTTCTTCTTTTGGAATTCTTCTTCATTTTCAAACCAACCAACAAGAAAATTGAAAAGTTAATTGCCAAACTTTTAGCGTCTGAAAAGAAAGCTTTAAAGTTGGCATACGACACCGAAATCATTTCTGAAATTAAAGAAAACTCAGTAAAAGAATTGAAATCGCTCAATTATGCGATGGAAAACACGTTGCTTTATTGTAGAATTTCTCCAGACGGATCGATCATTCATATTGGAGAAAAATTCGCTAAACTTCTAAATTATACCAAGTTTTCATCTCACAAAAAATTCTCAGAAGTCTTAACCGCAGACGAAAAAGAACAAGTCAATTTTGATCGTTTGATTTTCGAAAAACAACGCAGCGGCTGGCAAGGCGAAATCAAAATTGTAAATAAAGAAGAAAAAGAAATTTGGCTCGATTTATCGATGGTTCCCGTTATGATTAAAAAAGACGAACTCGAACTTTTAATTGTTTGTTTCAACATTACCGAACGTAAAAAAGCGCAGCGCGAAGTTGAACGTTTAAATCTTGAAAACACAACCGAAAAAATCAATCAGCAAAAGATTATTTCGAGTAAAATAGTTGAAAATCAAGAAAATGAACAAAACCGAATCGCCAAAGAAATTCACGACGGAATCGGACAAATGCTTACAGGTTTAAAGTTCAGTTTAGAAAGCATTAATCTGGATGATCGCGAAAAATCGGAACAAAAAATTGAGTATTTAAAGAAACTTTCACTTGATATTATAAAAGGTGTACGAACTGCAACTTTCAATTTAATGCCTCCAGAATTAAGCGATCACGGAATCGTTTCCTCCCTTTCAAAATTAACGCAGGAACTTTCAAAACTTACCGGAAAAGAAATTCTTTTCTACAACAAAACCGATTTTGACCAACGTTTAGATTCGCTAATCGAAATCAATATTTATCGATTAACTCAAGAAGCCATTAACAACGCCATAAAATACGCAGAATCATCACATATTATTGTCCAACTTTCTCACAGCGAAACACTTCTTAGCATCATCGTTGACGATAATGGAAAAGGTTTTGATGTCAATTCCGTCGACAAAAAACGCAATAGCGAATCCGGAATGGGACTTTTATTCATGAAAGAAAGAATTCAATACATCAATGGGCGCGTTTTCATGAACTCCATTCCAGGCGAAGGAACCAGAATTACATTCAATATTCCGATTCTTAAATAAGAGAATTAAATAATTACTTAAAGTATCTCAAAACATTATCTAATTATCAAATTGACAAATTATCTAGCTAATCAGGGCGAGCCAGTATTAGAAAAAGTGGGCAATTTAACTTTGTCTATATACGCCCACTTTCCCTAATACTGTCGGGCTATCCGCGCTACTTCGGTAGCCTGCTCCTATCCCTCTCGCGAGCAAACGGTTTCAAAAGAAAATTTAATTTTACCAGGAATTAAAAAGTAAAAAAATATCAATTGCCTCCAGCTTTAGCTGGAGGTCACAAAAAAAGTATCAAGAAGGGCTTTAGCCAAATGCATAAGTTTGGCTAAAGCCCTCTCTTTTGTCTACAAAAACCTCCAGCTAAAGCTAGAGGCAAAAAACCAAACTTTGTCAAAGTTTTAAACTTTGACAAAGTTGATTGCATTCGACTTTAACATTTACAATTTCCAATATTAGAAATTTTAATATTGGAATTTATTTTTAAAAAAAGTACGTATATTAGCATCTTCTTTTAGATGAATATACGTAAAAGTTCAGAATCAAAATTAAGTAAACTATGAGTAATATCATTCGTGTAGTGCTGGCAGATGACCATGTTTTTGTTAGAGACGGAATCAAATCTTTATTAGAAAACGAAGCAAACATCGAGGTTGCAGGCGAAGCAATCGATGGTGCAGATGCGTTGGAAGTTGTTGCAGCAACCAAACCAGATTTACTTATAGTAGATATTCGTATGCCAAACTTAACAGGCATTGAGGTAGTAGAAAAACTTAGAAGCGAAAGTAATAACGTAAAAATCATCATGCTTTCGATGCACGAATCGGAAGAATACGTATTGAAATCGATCAAAGCTGGCGCCGATGGTTACTTATTAAAAGGTTCAAGCAAAGAAGAATTCTTAAAAGCACTTCATACTGTTTCTGCTGGAGGAAAATATTTTAGTGGCGACATTTCTTCCATTTTAATTGGCCAATTAACAAACTCATCTACATCATTAGAACCTAAACAAAGCTTAGGCGAAGAAATGATGATTACGAAAAGAGAAAAAGAAATCCTGACACTTTTATTATCTGGCAAAGGAAACAAAGAAATCGCCGAAGCTTTAGATATCAGCAAACGTACAGCAGAAGTACACCGTTTTAACCTAATGAAAAAATTGAAAGTGAAAAACTTAATGGAACTTTCAAACAAAGCGGCTGAGTATTCTTTAATCTAAGATTTCAATGAGAAAACTACTGATATATATATTTGCAATTTTCATTTTAAGCTTAAAAATATACTCTCAAAATTACTCACAGGAATATTCAGATTCTATTCAAAAAAAATGGAAATACTTTAAACTAAAACAGAGCGAAAAAGTTATTGTAATTGAACATATTCCAATTCAAATACTTTGTGGTATTTCGGCTTTTGCCTCTGTAACAATAGTTAAAAATGTCAAAGGAAGAACTTTCAGAGTATTGAATTTATGTAGTTTAAAAAAATTTATTCCTAATGAAGAAGTAAATATATCTCCAGAAAAAGCTCCTTCATTTAATGTAAATTTCCCAAAGAAATACGTATTAGATTCGAAAAGTGATAATGAAATTATTCAAGAAAGTAATTATAAAAAAACTATTTTACATACAACTTGGGCTTCAATTGAAAAAAGCAAAGACTAAATACGTATAAATACGTAATTATTTTTCAAAAACTGCGTTTTAGCAGGTTTTAACTAAGTTTTAGTACTTATTTTTACATAAAAATATAAGTACTATGAAAAATACAAACTCACTATCGCAATCACACAAGATTTTATTTTTGAACACATTGGCTTTCACAGTGTGTTTTGCCTGTTGGACTCTAAACGGGGTTTTAGTTACTTTTTTAGTCGATAACGGAATTTTCCATTGGGACGTTATTCAAGTTGGGTGGCTTCTTGGAATTCCGATTTTAACAGGATCTATAATGCGTCTTCCAATCGGAATCTTAACAGATAAATTTGGCGGAAAATATGTCTTTTCTCTTTTGTTATTACTAAGTTCAATTCCGTTATTCCTTCTTCCCTACGCTGACAGTTTTTTCATGTTTGCTGTACTTAGTTTCTTCTTCGGAATGGTCGGAACTAGTTTTGCAGTCGGAATTGGTTATACTTCAATTTGGTATCCAAAAGAATGGCAAGGACGCGCACTAGGAATCTTCGGAATGGGAAATGCTGGTGCAGCAATTACAACCTTTTTAGCTCCTTCATTATTAAATCACTTTTCAATTGAAGATCCGCAAAACGGTTGGAAAATCCTTCCTGTAATTTATGCTGTTTCTTTAGTCGTAATCGGTGTTGCTTTTTTGATTTTCACAGAAAACAAAAAACCAGAAAACAATACCAAAACAGTTTCACAAATGCTTACACCTTTAAAATCTGCTAGAGTTTGGCGTTTTGGAGCGTATTATTTCTTAGTTTTTGGATGTTTTGTAGCTTATTCTCAATGGTTGTTGCCAAACTTTATGAACGTTTATCAAACCAGTTTAGTTATGGGAGGTTTGTTTGCAACAATGTTCAGTTTGCCTTCTGGTGTCATTAGAGCTTTTGGCGGTTATTTATCGGATAAATTCGGGGCAAGAAAAGTGATGTACTGGGTTTTAGGCTCTTCTGTAATTTTAAGCGCTTTATTATCAATTCCAAAGATGGAAATCACAACTTCTGGCCCAGGAATATTAGCAGCAAAAAAAGGAGTTGTAAACGAAATCAATACTAAAACTGTAAAAGTTGGAGATAAAGAATATCCAATTGCACAAAAAAAAGCTAGTACAACTGAAAATGCTATTTTCCCAACCACTTCAAGCTGGCAAGATGTAGTTGTCGCTCACAATCAAAGTGTTGCAAAAAAAGAACTAATTGCAAAAGGCGTGACAGTTATAAAATTTGATGCCAATATGTGGGTATTTTTAGTTCTAGTCATTCTAATCGGAATTTCTTGGGGAATTGGAAAAGCGGCAGTCTACAAACACATTCCTGAATATTTTCCAAACGAAGTCGGAGTTGTCGGCGGAATGGTCGGAATGATTGGCGGTTTAGGTGGATTTTTTGGTCCAATTATCTTTGGCTATTTATTGACTGCAACTGGAATCTGGTCAAGTTCATGGATTTTTATTCTAATTTTCTCAATTGCTTGTCTCGTTTGGATGCATTATACTATAACACAATTATCTAAGGAAAAAGAAGTTAAAGCGGTTCAAGCAAAATTAGAGCCAGCATATTAGACATAGATTAAAAAAATATTAGAATTTATGACTGAAATCATAATTAACGATAGCATTTTCTTATAAATTTACCTTCGATAAAAATAGAACCATTTTATGAAAAAACTTAAACTAATTTTAATACTTATCGTAGGATTAAGTTTCGAAATCCAAGCACAAGAATTAGATGTAAATTTACAAATCAGACCCCGTTTTGAATACCGAAATAGCTACAAAACACTTCTTCCTGAAGGGCAAAAAGGCACTTCTCAGGTTTCACAACGTTCACGTTTAAATTTCAATTTCAAACAAGAAGACCTGATTGTAAAATTGACCCTGCAAAATACCAGAACATGGGGCGATGTGGCTCCGACAGCTCCAGCTGACAAAAATGGTGTAGCGGTTTTTGAAGCTTGGGCACAATATAATTTCACCGAAAAATGGAGCGCCAGAATGGGACGTCAAGTGCTTTCTTATGACAATCAACGTATTTTTGGAGAACAAGATTGGGCTTCACAAGCACAAAGCCATGATGCGTTAACGGTTTCATATCATACTGAAACGCAAAAATTAGATTTTGGAGGAGCTTATAATTCTAATGCCGAAAACACATTTCAAACGCCCTACACTGTCGCTAATTATAAAACGCTACAATATGCATGGTATCATAACCAATTTAATGAAGCTTTTGGTTTGAGTTTCTTATTGCTAAATACAGGTTATGAATATGCGCCGGATCCTGCTCCTTCAACCAAATTATTAGTTGATTACAAACAGACTTTCGGTCCATACTTAACGTATAAAAAAGGTAAAATCGATTCTAATTTTTGGGCTTACGGGCAAACTGGAAAAAGTACGGACCAACAAGTAAGCGCCTGGAATGCCGCTGCAAATTTTGGCTATCAAATAACAGATTCTTTTAAAGCAGGTTTAGGATATGAATTCCTTTCTGGAAAAGACAAAAACGACGGAAGTACAGTTATAAAATCTTTCAATCCGATTTTTGGAACGAATCACGGTTTTAATGGTTATATGGATTATTTTTATGTTGGAAATCACTTAAATAATGTTGGTTTACAAGATGCATTTGTAAAATTGAATTACAATGTAAACAAATGGCAATTTGCTTTGATTCCGCACGTATTTTTATCTGCTGCCGATGTTGTTACGCCTTTAAATGAAAAACTAGATTCTTATTTAGGAACTGAAATAGACGCAACTTTTGGTTACAACTTCAAAAAAGACATTATAGTTACAGGAGGTTATTCTCAAATGTTCGGTTCTAAAACTTTAGAATTTATTAAAAGTGGAGACGCTGGACACACCAATAATTGGGCGTGGTTAATGGTTTCTGTTAATCCTAGAATTTTTAGTTGGAAAAAATAATTTATCTTCAAAATTAACTTATTTATTTTGCCCTTTTCTTATTTTAGAAAAGGGTATTTTTTTTTCTTATAAAAAAATCCATTATATACTTTAATTAATTATATTTGAAGCGATTACGAACCCCAAATTCTATCCTAATGAAACAATTTCTAAAATTATCAATGTTAACTTTCATTGTTACGCAATCTGGCATTGCTCAAAAATACAATGATGATTTAATTTCAAAAAACTCCGAAATTAATTTTGCCAAAACGCAAAAAAGAGGAATCAAAAAAAACAACATTATTTATTATGTTGAAAACGATTTACAAACCATTTCTGCTTACAAAAGAAGCAAATTAAAATGGCAAACTAATGTAATTTCTGTTTGCGGAGAACCAAAAAAAGGAGAACCAGAAATAAGATATGTAGGATATAATTCTAACAAACTGCTTATCGTTATCGGAAAACATAATTTTGTAGAAATTGATATTAATAGCGGTACTTCAACGCTTGTTGGTTAAGACTAAAAAAGACAGATCTTTTAAATCTAAATATTATAAAAAAGCTCTTTTTCAAATTTGGAAAAGGGCTTTTTTTCTTCATTTAATATCTGACTTTAATTTGTACTTTCGTTAATAAAAATAGAGTCTACATTAAATCAATTTATAAAAAATACAGGAAGAAATGCAAAGATTAAAATACTCACTTTTTTTAGGCATAGGAGCAAGCATTTTTTTTACTATTTATTTTTATTTTAAAAAAAATATCACTTCAGATGTTCTAGTGGTCATTGCAATATTTATATTCATTTTAATGACATTAATTTCTTATTTTAAGGTGTTTGCACACATAAAAAATGGAGGAATTATTTTTCAAGAGTTAAAAAATATAGTCTATTCTGGAAGAGCAAATCACTTTTTAAATGGCATAGCGGTTGGAGGGAATCTGTATTTAACAGAAAATCAATTAATCTTTCAAACGAATATCCTTAATTTTCTTCAAAAACATGAATGTATAATTGATCTTCAAGATATTACGTCGATAGAATTTGAAAAAACTTTAGGAATGGTAAACAACGGATTATTAGTAAAAATGGAAAATGGTTTAAAAGAACAATTCGTTGTTACAAAAAGAGAAAAATGGAAAAATGAAATTGAAAATAGAAATCAAAATGTGATTATAAAATCAATTTAAAAAACTTTTCCCAAATGAAACTCATAACCCGAAATTACAATATTCAATATATAAAACTATGACCAACTGGACTCAGCGATGGGATGACCGCTACAAAAACGAAGAATTTGCATACGGCGAAGAACCCAACAATTTCTTAAAAGAACAAATCGAAAAATTAAATCCTAGTTCAATTCTTTTTCCTGCCGAAGGCGAAGGAAGAAATGCCATTTTTGCTGCAAAATTAGGATGGAAAGTTTCCGCTTTTGATATTAGTGAAGAAGGAAAAAACAAAGCTTTAAAACTTGCTAAATCTAATAATGTTTCAATAGATTATCAAGTTGGAGAATTAGAAACGTTGGATTTTCAGGAAAAACAATTTGATGTAATTGCTTTAATTTACGCGCATTTTCCGGCAGCAATTAAATCTAAAATTCACAGACAACTCGACCAACTTTTAAAAAAAGACGGGATTATTATTTTTGAAGCTTTCAGCAAAAAACATTTAGAATATGTAACCCAAAACGAAAAAGTCGGCGGACCAAAAGATATTGAATCACTTTTTTCAATCGAAGAAATCAAAGCCGATTTTCCCAATTATGAAATCATCGAATTAGAAGAAAAAGAAATCGAACTCAACGAAGGTTTATTCCATAACGGAACAGGTTCTGTAATTCGATTTGTGGGAAGAAAAAAATAGATCATAATAGAAAACCTTAGCATCTTAGAATCTTAGCAACTTAGAACTTTAAATTAAAAATATTTGTGCTCCATAATTTCAGATCGCAATTCTGAAATACCTAAAATTCCAACACGTTTTCCTTCTGTTTTAATCAAAGCTTCTTTTTTAAGACTAGATAAAATACGAATCGCTTGTTCTTCAGTAGTTCCTGCAAAATCTGCAATTTCTTTTCGCGAAAGCTCAATATCAATCAAACCATTTGTTTGTCCGAATTTACGATGAATATAAAGCAGTAAATCAATAATTCGTTCACGAACATTCATGTGAGCAATTTTACGAATATTGTTTTCGCTCTTGTTCAGTTCATCAGCATAAAACAACATTAAAGCGTACGTAAATTCAGGAACGTGCTGTAAAATTTCCATCATGGTTTCGTTACTGAAATTACATAAAACAGTATCTTCCAAAGCGTAAGCACCAATTAAATAACGTTTAACCGTTCCGAATCCGCGAAAGCCGATTGTATCGCCGTTTGTAGTTAAACGCACAATTTGTTCGCGCCCATTAATTCCCGTTTTTACCGTTTTCGCTTTTCCTTTACAAATAAAATAAAGCCCTTGCAACGGCGCACCTTCCATAATAAACTGCTGTGATTTTTTGCAGACAAAACTATGCTTCTTTAAAACATACTGCTTCATTTGCTCTAAATGCAAGTGTTTTTTAATGAAACAATTTTCATTGACGCAATTGTAACAAATAGATTGTGCTTCTTTCATGAGTGCAATTTTTCGGCATTAAACGTATTTGTTGATCCTCATTTGTTTTCATCAAAAATATAAAAATAAATTTAAAAATTAAGTATTAATACTTAAAAAATACTTATTTTTGTTTTGAATTAAGTAAGTGATTTATTTAAAACCGAACTGTAATGCAAAGTACTAAGATCAAAACTACCTGTTCCTATTGCGGCGTTGGCTGCGGAATAATCGTGACCAACGATGCTAAAAATGGTGTAATGGTTGAAGGCGACAAAGATCATCCTGTAAACAAAGGAATGTTATGTTCTAAAGGAATGAATCTGCATTACGTAGTTAACGATACTTCAGACAGAATTTTATATCCTGAAATGCGCGGAAGCAAAAATTATCCGCTGGAACGCGTGAGTTGGGATACTGCATTAGATCGCGCCGCAGCAGTTTTTTCTTCTATCATAAAAAAACACGGACCAGATAGCGTTGGATTTTATATTTCGGGTCAATGTTTAACCGAAGAATATTACTTAGTCAATAAATTGGTAAAAGGTTTTTTGAAAACCAATAATATCGATACTAATTCGAGACTTTGTATGAGTTCTGCCGTTGTGGGTTATAAAAAAACTTTTGGTGAAGATTCTGTTCCAATTGCTTACGATGATATCGAATTGGCCGATACTTTTTTAATTACGGGCGCAAATCCGGCTTGGTGCCACCCTATTCTTTTCAGAAGACTAGAAAAACACAAAGAGAAAAATCCGAAAATAAAAGTAATTTGTATCGATCCAAGACGAACAGACACCGCAGCTTTCGCCGATTTACATTTGCAGATTATTCCAGGTTCTGACATTATTTTGTATCACGCCATTGCTAGACGAATTATCGAAAAAGGTCATGTAGATCATGATTTTGTGAAAAACCACGCCGAGAATTTCAAACAATATAAAGATTTAGTTTTAGGAACTTCGCTTGAAAAAGCTTCTAAACTTTGTGGAATTCCAGTAAACGACATTAAACTGGCAGCTGATATTATTGGAAAAGCCAAAGGATTTATTTCACTTTGGGCAATGGGATTAAATCAAAGCGCGGTTGGGGTTGACAAAAATACAGCTTTACTAAATTTATCTTTGCTAACTGGACAAGTTGGAAAACCGGGTTCAGGACCATTCTCATTAACGGGTCAGCCCAACGCGATGGGCGGACGAGAAGTCGGCGGAATGGCGACACTTTTAGCAGCGCATAAAGACATCGCAAACCCAACACATCGAAAAGAAGTTGCTGACTTTTGGGGAGTTGATGAAATTTCAGATAAACCGGGCTTAACGGCAACAGAAATGTTTGAAGCTTTAGAATCCGGAAAAATGAAAGCCGTTTGGATTATTTGCACGAATCCGTTAGTGAGTTTGCCAGATTCTAGAAGAGCCGAAAAAGCACTTCAAAATGCTAAATTTGTTGTGGTTCAAGATATTTCACATAATGCCGATACAGCCAAATTTGCCGATTTATTATTACCTGCAGCGGGCTGGTTAGAAAAAGAAGGAACAATGACGAATTCTGAACGTCGTATTTCTTATTTACCAAAAGGAATCAACGCGCCGGGCGAAGCACTTCCAGACATTGAAATTTTGATTCGTTTTGCTAAAAAAATGAATTTCAACGGATTCAATTTCAACAGTGCCGAAGAAATCTACAAAGAACATTGCGCACTTACCAAAAATACCAATATTGATATTTCATTCTTAAATTATAATCGTTTAAAAAACGAAGGCACTTTTCAATGGCCGGTTCCAGATTATAATCATCCTGGAACTCCGAGATTATTTACAGACAAAAAATTCTATACGCCTTCAGGAAAAGCAATTTTTAATTTGCCTGTTTCCATTGAAAATACATCTGTTCAGCCAAATGCTGAATTTCCTTTTATTTTAACCACGGGAAGAATTCGCGATCAATGGCATACGATGACTAAAACCGGAAAAGTTTCAAGATTATTAACACATATTCCGAGTCCAGTTTTAGAAATAAATCCGATTGATGCGTTTAAAAATGATATTAAAAACGGAGATATTGTTACCGTTACCAGCAAAAACGGCGAAGTTCGAGTAAAAGCAAAAGTTACCGATTCTATCAAAGAAAAAGTCCTTTTTCTTCCGATGCATTGGGGAAAACAGCTTGAAAATGATTTAAACAGAACGAACAACTTAACAAACAACGTTGTCGATCCAATTTCGAAAGAACCAGATTTCAAATACACGACAGTTTCGATTACGAAATATGTAAAACCGTTTCAGAAAATTGCAATTGTTGGCGCTGGAGCGGCTTCTTTCCGATTCATTCAAAATTACAGAGAATTCAATACAACTGATGAAATTATTGTCTTTTCGAATGAAGTAAATCCGTTTTACAATCGTGTATTACTTCCAGAATATATGACGGGAGAATTTACTTGGGAACAACTTTTAAAAGTAAAAGATGGCGAAACTTTCAATAAACTAAAAATTACAATGAAGGCAGGAGTTTCTATTGATAAAATAGATGCTTCAAATAAAATCATAAAAGACAGTTTAGGCGAAATTCACACTTTCGATTCTTTAATTCTGGCTACAGGAAGCCGTCCTTTCGTTCCCGAAAATGCGCAATTACATCTTCCTGGAAGATTTACAGTCAGAAGAAAAGAAGACGCCGATCGTTTGAAAAAACATTTAGACAGTACCAATCTTCCGCCAGAAGAACAACATGTTGTCATTATTGGCGGCGGATTATTAGGTTTAGAATTGGCTGCTGCTTTAAAACATAAAAAAGTAAAAACTACGATTATTCAGCGCGCTTCGCGTTTGATGGAGCGTCAGTTAGATCGAATTTCTAGTAAATTATTGGCAGAAGAAGTTCAGCTTCGCGACATTCAGATTTATTTTGATAATGAAGTCAGTACGGTTTTTGAAACCGACAATCCAAATGAAATTGAAATTGCTTTAAAAAGTGGAAAAATCATAACGGCAAATGCAATTGTGTATACGATTGGAACTATTCCGAACATTGAAATTGCTCGCGAAAGCGGACTTTTATGTGGTCGCGGAGTAAAAGTAAATCAGTATTTGCAAACATCAAATCCTGATATTTTTGCGATTGGAGAAATCGCCGAATTCAACAATAAATTATTCGGAATCACTTCTGCTGCCGAAGAGCAAGCCGATATTTTGGCGAACTTTTTAGCGGGCGATATAAGCAGTTATTACAAAGGTTCGATTTTAATGAATATTCTAAAATTAGAAGATATAAATCTTTGCAGTATTGGCGATTTGACGATTCCAGAAAACGATGATTCTTATGAAGAAATTGTTTTTACCGATTTGAAAAAGCGCTATTACAAAAAGTGTATCGTAAAAGATGATCTTTTAGTCGGAGCTATTTTGATGGGCGATAAAAACGAATTTGCTGAATTCAAAACCATGATTGAAAGCAAAATCGAATTATCTGACAAACGAAATACGCTTTTAAGAGGAAGTTCTAATGCAAAACCAGTTTTAGGAAAACTAGTCTGCTCGTGCAGTCAGGTTGGCGCTGGAAACATTGAAGAAACCATCAAAAGTGGTGTAAATGATTTTACCGAATTATGCAAAAACACAGGTGCCGGTTTAGGCTGTGGAAGCTGTAAAACGGAAGTTAAAGAGATATTGGCGAAGTGTAAATAATTTCTTTGTTTCAGGTTTAATGTTTCAAGTTATTTTACTTTGAACATAAACTTTAACGCAAAGTTCGCAAAGGTTTTTCGCAAAGTTTATTCTGTTTATTTTGATGAGTAGACAAAGTTCACTAAGCTTTGGATATAATTTTTAAATTATTGCTTTGCGAACTTTTTTCGATAGAAAACAATTTCACACACAGATTATAAAACTTAAAAAACTTTGCGAAAAAACTTTGCGAACTTTGCGTTTAAATCAACACAATTCAACAACCTGAAACAAATAAAACCTGAAACTTGAAACAACAACAAAAATGGAACTAACAAGATTAATAGTTAAAGGAGGCGTTATTTCGCCAGGAGAATTACGAGAAGTAGTAAACATTGCTTTGGAAGAGGGTTTAAATTCCATTTCGTTTGGTTCTAGACAGGACATTATTTTTCCGCAGGGTTTTAAATCTTTGGACAAAACTACTTTGGGAAAACATCATTTTGTTTATCCCGATCAAAAAAGCGGTAATAATATCGTTTCTTCTTATGTTTCGACTGATATTTTCAGAAATACCAATTGGCTTACCGGAAATCGTTTTTTATATATTTTAGAAGAATTTAAAGAACAGCCAAAACTGAAAGTCAATGTTACCGATCCAAAACAACAATTGGTTCCGCTGTTTACCGGACATTTAAATTTTATAGCTTCAGAACATGACGATTATTGGTATTTATATATTCGACTTCCAAAATGGGAAAAAATAGAAGTTTATCCGGTTTTGCTTTACAGTTGGGATTTAGCTAAAATTTATTACGAAATCGAAAAAATTTCTGAAGAAGAAAACGTTGATATTGAACTGCTTTTTACTTTAGTGAGCGAAGCTTTGGACACGAATAGCAGAACAATTGACAAGCCATTAAATATTCCGTTTTATCCATTTCCGTATTACGAAGGAATGAACAGAATGGGAATCGATCAATATTGGTTGGGATTATATTGGCGAAATAATTTGTACGATTTAGATTTTCTGAAAGAAATGTGCGATTTGTGTTTTGAGTGCAAAATTGGAAAAATATGTATCACGCCTTGGAAATCATTCATTATAAAAGGAATTCCAAAAGACCGAAAACTCGAATGGGAAAAATTTCTTGGCAAAAGAGGAATCAACGTTCGTCATTCATTATTAGAATTAAATTGGCATTTACCAGTTGCAATGGAATGGGCTCTAAACCTCAAAACTTTCTTAGTTAGAACTTTAGATCAATTCGACATCAGTACGTACGGATTGAATTTCGGAATTTCAGAATACAATCGCGACGGACATTATTTTACTTCGATTGTTATCGAAAAAAATGAACTTCCGACGGCTTTAGAATCCATTAAAATCAGAGATACTTATAATGTTTTGTTTGCGAAGAATTTCGATCCGAATACGCGCGAATATATTGTGCATTCTCAAGATATTGACAAACTCGAATTGCCAACGATTTTAATTGAATTAAGTCGAAAATATTTTGAAGAACTTGGAAATTCAACATCAGAAACCACAGAAAACCCACAGAAAAAAGAAAAACCGCAATTGGATATTTACCAATGTCAGGAATGTCTAACACTTTACAATTCTGAATACGGCGACGAAACCCAAGGAATTCCGAAAGGTATTTTATTTGAAAATCTTCCCGAAACGTATTGCTGTTCATTATGCGAGGCGCCAAAAAGCAATTTTATGATTTTAGAACTTGTTAAACAATAATATCATTTAGTAAAAACTTAGTAATCATGTATTTTAAAAAAAATGTGTATATTTAACTTAGCTAAGAATCAGCAATAAAGCATTATACCTCAAATGCGATTTAATTTTCTTAGAATCAAGCTATTTTACTCAACAAAAAATACAGTTATGATAAAACGAAATCCAAGTACTCCTGCTGTAAATAATACAGATATTCCAGCAGAAACAGCCGTAGAAACAACTACAGAAGTTCAACCAGAAGCAAAAGCAACGGTTAAAAGAACAACAAGAACTGCTACAAAAGCACCAGCTGCAAAAACCACAGCTACTAAAACAACGGCAACAAAAACTACAGCAGCGAGAACGACAGCAGCAAAAGCTCCAGCGGCAACTGTTAAACCTGTTGCAAAAACACCAGTAAGAGCTGCTTCAAAAGGAGCGCCAAGAGCGACTGTAAAAAAAGCGACTACAACGCCAGCTAAAAAAGAAGCGATTGTTTCTGAAATTGTCGAAATTCAAACCAATGATATTCCAGTACCTTTTGAAAAAGAAAAACCTGCTTTGACTATTGAAAAAATTGGTAAAAAAAACGATATAAAATCAAAGCTTAAAGCTAAACTTAAAGCAAAAAAAGAGAAAGAAAAGAAAAGAGAAAAAGCGATTAAAGCTGTTATTAAAAAATTAGAGAAAGCGAAAAAAGCAAAACTCAAAGCAGCTGCCAAGAAAAAAGAAAAAGCTAAAAAGGCAAAAGAAAAAGCCAAAGCTAAAAAAATTGCTGAAAACAAAGCGAAAGCGTTGAAAAAAGCAAAAGCTAAAAAGAAAAAATAATATCGAAGAAAGTTTTGACGAAAGTTGAGCCTTTTTTTCGTTGCAAAAGTCATTGCGAGGAACGAAGCAACCGCACTAATAAATAAGTTGTGTTGCTCAGGATAGTGAGATTGCTTCGTTCCTCGCAAGGACATGCTGTGCGAAAAGCTTCGACTTCGCTCAGCCTGACAATCGTTATGTGCTCAAAAGAAGCTAAATTATTTATAAAGCAACACATTTACAATTAACCATTCACAATTAATAATTATCCTCCAATCGCAATCATACTACGATTATCAAAATGTTTTTTTGGATCATCCATTTCAGAAACACTTACCATTCCCGAACGAACTTTCTTTTTATTTTGAATGGATTCTGAAATTAAATCTGTAATCGATTCGCCATTTCTAAAAGCCGTCAATAAATCGGTTTCGGAATTAGAGAAAAGACAATTTTTTATTTTTCCGTCAGCCGTCAAGCGGATTCTATTACAGCTGTCACAAAACGGATTTGTAATAGAACTTATGATTCCGAAATTACCTTGAAAATTCTTTATTTTATATGTTCTTGCAGTGAAGTTTTTTTCGTCTTCTAATTTTTGAATTTCATTTGAAGGAAAAACATTTTCAACCAAAGATAAAATCTCTTTCTGTGAAACCATTTTACTTCTATCCCACTCATTTCCAGCGAAAGGCATAAACTCAATAAATCGTACAGAAATTGGCAGAAATTGTGTCAGTTTTACAAAATCGACAATTTCATTATCATTAAAACCTTTCATCAAAACAACATTTACTTTTACTTCAAAATCATTATTTAAAAGCAAATGCAGATTATCAATTACTTTCTCAAACTGATTTCTAAGCGTTATAGAATGAAATTTTGATGAAACCAAAGTATCTAAACTCAAATTGATTTTTTTTACTTCAAATTGCTTTAAAACCTCAATATGACGATCAATTAAAATTCCGTTTGTGGTTATAGAAAGAGAAATGTTTAAATCGGATAATTTAGAAACTATTTCAGGAAAATCTTTTCTTAGTAAAGGCTCGCCGCCAGTTAATCTTATTTTATCAACACCATTTTTTACGAAAGTCTGGGCAATTGCAAAAATCTCTTCGGCAGTCATTAGACTTGCTTTTGGAGAAAGCGCAATTCCGTCGGCTGGCATGCAATACGTACAACGCAGATTGCATTTTTCAAGCAGCGAAATGCGCAGATAATTGTGTTTGCGCCCAAAACCATCCGTCAAAATAGTGTTAGAGGCTATCATGATTTTTTCCTTTTAAAATATGAAAAACGTGCAGTAAATGCGGAAAAACAGCATCCATAGATTCTCTCGCGCCATTTGTTGAACCAGGTAAAGCTAAAACTACAGTTTTTCCTAAAGTTCCAGCAACTGTTCTAGAAAGCATTGCATAAGGCATTCTTTGCTGTCCGTAATTGCGAATTGCTTCTTCGATTCCTGGAATTCTGCTTTCTAATAATGGTGCTAAAGCTTCTGGCGTAACATCTCTTGGAGACAATCCCGTTCCGCCCGTAAAAATAACTAGCTGATTTTCTTTCGCGAAAGCTTTTGTTTTTTCTTGAATGATATCCAATTCGTCTGGAATAATTTCATAATGAGAAGTTTCAACTCCGTATGAATGTAATTTTTCTACAATAATTTTTCCAGAACGATCTTCTTTTTCTCCCGCAAAAATCGAATCAGAACAAACAAAAACTGCTGCTCTAATTACGTTCGAGAATTTATTTTTAAAAGACGATTTTCCGCCTTCTTTGTTGATTAATTTAATGGTCGAAATTTCGATTTCTTTATCTATCGGTTTTAACATATCGTACATTGTCAATGCTACGATTGATGCGCCGTGCATGGCTTCTACCTCAACTCCGGTTTTGTAAACGGTTTTTACTTTAAAAATGATATGAATTTCTAAACCTTCAATATTATATTCAACAGCAGTATATTCAATAGGAAGTGGATGACAATCCGGAATCGATAAATGCGTGTTTTTTACCGCAAATAATCCGGCAGTTTTTGCCATTTCGAATACGTTTCCTTTTGGCACAAGGTTATTTACAATCGCATCAATTGTTTCTTGTCTACTGACTTTTACGATTGCGGTTGCAGTTGCGACTCTTAATGTGCTTATTTTATGGGTAATATCTACCATTTTATTTTTTAACTATTTTGTTTCCAAGTGAATGTATCGTTTTCAAACATTTCTTTTCCAAAAATCGGTACATCTGTTTTAATCCAGTTTACAATAGCTTCTGTTGCTTCATAAACTTGTTTGCGGCGTGTTGCCGAAACAAAGACAAACAAACAGATTTCGCCTGCTTTTACAACGCCTAAACTGTGATAAATGTGCATACAGGTCAAATCGAATTTATTGAAAGCTTTTTCTCTAATTGCGTGCAAAGCTTCGTTCGCCATGTCTGTATAAGCCGAATAATCAATTGCTACGACAGTATTATAGTGAATGACATCGGCACGAACTTGTCCTAAAAAAATATTATGCGCGCCAATTGTATGTTTCGACTGATGTTTTGCAATCGATTCGGCTATAAATTCAGGAGCAATTGGTCCTTCTACAAATACATTTTTACTCATTTTTTATGTTTTTTAATAGCCACAGATTAAAAGGATTAAAATGATTTTTACATCCAACTTGTCAGGCTGAGCGGAGTCGAAGCCCGATTCCAATTGGCGCGCCCTTCGACTTCGCTCAGGGAGACAAGCTAACTTATAATCTTTAATCCACGACTATAAAATTATCTCAAATTCTTATTAAGAACTTTAAAAACCTTTCAACAAACTTTTCAATTCTTTAGTTCTAGCTAAAGTCAGCTGCATTCTGCAATCTGCATACATTTTATTTCCTATAACACCACCGTATCCTTCTGGATAGGATTTAAATTTACAATTTGAATCTCGAAACTTTATCCAGTCTTTTTGAGCAGCAACTAAAGCTGCCTGGTCTTTTGTTCCTAATTTCTTTTTTAGCTGATTATAAACTTTATTCAATTCTTTATCTGATTTATCATAAGCTTCATAAAGTTCTGTTTCGCCTGTAGCATCGACATGCTGTTGAGAAAAAACAAATTGATTAAAACAGAAACAAAAAAACAAACCCAGCAATATTTTTTTCATAATCCTAAATTGTTAAAAATTAAATAGTCGTTTTCTCTTTCAATAAATTTTTCATGGCCAAAGCGCCGCCAGCAATACTTTTTATATTTTTAAATTGATGTTTTTGAAGCAATTCTGATGCGATTTTACTTCGAATTCCCGATTGGCAAAAAATATAAATGGTTTGATTTTTATTCAGTTTTTCAATTTCAGTTTCTAAATGCATTAACGGAATCTGAATTTGACTTTTTAAATTGATTTTAGGAGATTCGTCTCTATTTCTAACATCTAAAAACAAAACTTCTTCATTATCAATTTCATTTAAAATTGCATCAAAATTTATTTCTTGAATTTGATTTTCATGTGAAATGTATTTTTCTTCAAAATCTTCTTTTGTTATCGTAAGATTTGAATTCTTGTCAAAATCATATTTCTGTTGTTCGTTGTTCAAAATATTGTAAACCAATATTTTTCCGTTTAAAACTTCACCAATTCCAAGAATTATTTTTATGACTTCATTAGCTTGAAGCATCCCAATAATTCCAACCGAAACTCCGATTACGCCAGCATCTTCACAATTTAAAGCATTCGAATTTTCATCTGGATACAAACATCTATATGTTGGTCCGTTTTGAAAATTAAAAACCGATACCTGTCCTTGAAATCTAAAAATAGATCCGTAAACCATTGGTTTATTGGTTACCAAACAAGCATCGTTTATTAAATATTTAATTGAGATATTGTCTGTTGCGTCAACAATAATATCATATTTTTCAAATAATGAAAGAGCATTTTTTCCAGATAATTTTTCAGAAAAAGCATTGACTTTTATTTCTGGATTTAATTCTGAAATCATCAATTTAGCTTCTTCAGCTTTTGATTTTCCAACGGCAGAAGTTTTATAAATAACCTGACGATGCAGATTCGAAATTTCGATTGCGTCATCATCAACAATTCCGATTTCGCCAACACCAGCCGCAGCCAAATAAGGCAAAACTGCTGCGCCCAAACCGCCTGCTCCAATTACCAAAACTTTCGATTTCGCTAATTTAAGCTGACCTTCCTCTCCTATTTCGGGAAGAATAATTTGTCGGTTATATCGTGTTGATTCTTTCATTATCTTTTAATTAACCTCCAGCAAATGGCGGCAATAACGCTACAATATCAGTTGTTTGTAAAGTGTAATCTGAAACTTTTGAAACTATTTTTTGATTTACTGCAACGCTAAAAGTCAACGATTCGAATTCATATTTTTCGTTTAAATCCTGCAATAATTTTTGCAACGATAATTCTTCTGAAAAAGATAATTTTTCGAATTCGCATTTTGTTTTTTCAGCGACAGCTCCAAAATATTTAACTTCAATCATTTTTATAAATTTAAATTTTGGAAAATAAATTCGTCATCAAAATGTTCTTGAAAATACTCTGTTAATTTAGACGTATTTTTTACTACTTCGCCAATCACAATTATTGCCGGCGACGAAATTTTCTTTTCGGATACCAATTTAGTAATTGTGTTTATAGTTCCAATTACTTTTTGTTCTGAATTTTTGGTTCCATTTTGAATAATTGCAATTGGAAGATCGTCATTTCTGTTTTCCTGATAAATTGAAATGATTTCATTTAATTTATGCATTCCCATCAAAATAACCACCGTTGCAGCCGATTGTGAAGCCAAATGAACATCTTTAGACAATTTATGATCCGAGGTTGTTCCCGTAATTACCCAAAAACTTTCTGCAATTTTACGTTGTGTCAAACTAATTCCTGCCGAAGCTGGAACGCCCAAAGCAGACGAAATTCCTGGAACAACAGCAGTTTCTAATCCAAATTTTACAGCATAATCGATTTCTTCACTTCCTCTTCCAAAAACGAAAGAATCACCGCCTTTTAAACGAACCACATGTCCGTGAATATTTGCCATCGAAACAATCAAATCGTTAATCTGATCTTGTGTGTAAGCGTGGCAACCTAATCGTTTTCCAACAAAAACAATTTCAGCATTTGATGCATATTCTAGTAATTCTTCGTTTACTAGAGCATCGTACAAAACTACATCGGCACTTTCTAAAGCTTTAATTGCTTTTATAGTAATCAATTCAACATCGCCTGGACCTGCGCCTACAACAGTTAATTTTGGTGTTTTTAAATTTCGCATAGTCTTTTAAATTAAATTGATATTCAGATCGTTTAATTCGTCGGCCGAATTAATATTGGTTAAAGGAAAATTTTCACTTTCTTCTATATTGATAATTTGATGCGGTAATTTCGCTAGTAAATCCATCATTTTCAATTCGTTCGCTTCGATTGCTTCTTTAATAATTGGAACAATACTTTTTGAATAAATTCCGATTAAAGGATGTGTTTTACTTTCGGAAGCAAAAACCGTAATTTCGGCTTCTTTGGTATGTTTTGAAATTAATTCCTGTAATAATTCGGTAGAAATTAACGGAATATCACAACTTAAAATTAAATTGAATTCGGTTTCAGAATGCGATAATGCTGTGTAAATTCCACCTAGCGGACCTTTATCTAAAACTAAATCTGGTATTTTTTCATACTGCAAATAATCATATTCTTTTGATGCCGTAATCAATTTTATTTGATCTGTAATCGGTAAAATCGCTTGAATAATATGCTCAATAAATGGTTTTTCTTGAAACAAAACCAATCCTTTTTCTGACTGCATTCGGGAGCTTTTTCCTCCGCAAAGAATAAATACTGTTAGTGTTTCCATATCTTTTTTGTTTCAAGTTTCAGGTTGAAATGAGAAAAAATTTAACGCAAAGTGCGCTAAGTTTTTTTATTCTTTAGTGTATTTTTAGATTAAGTTCGCAAAGCTTTGCGAACTTAACTTTACTATTTCTATAAATCGCTTTTACAAAACCTTGCGTGCTTTGCGTTTAATTCCAATTTAATATTTTCAAGGAAAAATCAATTTTATGCTTGCCATTAAAATAACTGTTCCTAAAACCATTTTTAAGGTTCTATTCGAGAATTTCCCGCTGCCATAAAAACCGCCCAACATTCCTCCTACAACTGCAATTGGAACTAAGTAAAAACTTTCTACTGGAATTGTTTTTCCTGCTAAAAAGAAACCTAACATTCCTGCAAAGGAGTTTACAAATATGAATAAACTCGAAATTGCTGCCGATTCTTTAACTGAAGCCCATCCTAAAAACAATAAAATTGGACTCAAAATGATTCCGCCGCCAATTCCTAACATTCCTGATAATAATCCGATTGCGAAACCGATTATTAAGGCAAATGGCAGGTTTATTTTTACTTCATCTTTTTCTTTAAAATTAAATATTCCGAACAATCTTAACGCTGCAAAAACCAGTACAATTCCTAAAATTATTTTATAAATCGCATTATCTAAAGTTATAAAACCACCAATAAATGCCGCCGGAATCGACGCAATTGCAAACGGATAAAAGAGTTTCGGCTTGAAATAATTATTTCTGTAATAAAACACAAACGAAATACTTGATACAAATAAATTCAACAACAATGCCGATGGTTTCATAACCGAAATCGGAAAAGCAAAAATGCTCATTAATGCCAAATATCCTGATGCTCCGCCGTGTCCGACGCTTGAATATAAAAAGGCAATTACAATTAATGCAAAACTGAATAATAGGATATTTTCGGAACTTAATAGCGTCATTTTTTTGTTGAATCGTTTATTTGGTTAACTGTTGAATCGTTTTTATCTGTGTGTTTTTATTTATACAGCGCTATTTATAATTCACTATAAAATCTCAATTTTCTTTATTCTTTTATCTATTTTCTAAAAAAATCAATCAATCGGTAAAATCGTTACCAATTGACCTTTTTTTATGTTTTCTGTATCTTGCGGCACAATTACTAAACCATTCGCGATAGCAAAAGAATTAAGCATTGCAGAACTTTGACCGTCTAAAATTGTTACATTTTTTTCGTCGTACAAAGCTTTTAAAAACAATGTTTTTCCAGTTGTATTTTCAATTGCATTATTTAGTTTACGAACAATTTTTGGCAAATGTGTATTAGAAAATCCCATTCTGTTTCTAACTGCGGGATATACATAAATGTAAAAATTAGTTAACGATGAAGCTGGATTTCCAGGCAATGCAAAAACCAAAGTATCTTTTTTAGATCCAAAAAACATGGGTTTTCCAGGCTTTTGATTGATTTTATAAAAAAGCTCTTCTACTCCGTTTTTCAATAATGCTTCTTTCACAAAATCGTAATCACCAACTGATATTCCGCCAGAAATCAAAACGATATCATTTTTTTTCAGAATTGTTTTTAAAGCCTTTTGCGTTGCTTTTAGATTGTCTTTAACGGTATGAACTTTAATCTTTTTTATTCCGATTGTTTGTAAAGCAGCTTCTAACATTACCGAATTGCTTTCGTAAATTTTTCCTTTTGAAAGCTTTTTTCCAGGTTCAACTAATTCGTTTCCTGTCACTAAAACAGCTACTTTCGGTTTTTTACAAACAGTAATTTCAGTAATTCCTAAACAAGCTAAAAATCCGATTGCTGCTGGTGTAATTACCGTGTTGGCATCAAAAACAACATCTTCAATATTAATTTGTTCTCCTTTATTTCTAACGTTTGTAAAAGGCTCAGGTTTTGTGGCAATTAAAATTGAATTTTCATTCGCCATTACGTGTTCCTGCATGATAACGGTATCTGCGCTGTCTGGAACATAAGCGCCTGTAAAAATTCGAATCGCTTCGTTTTCTTTTAGCTTTATATTGGAATGATCTCCAGCTTGTGAAATTCCGACAATATCATATTGATATCTTTCTGAATGAATAAAAGCATAACCATCCATTGCTGATTGTCGAAACGGAGGCATCGAAATTGGCGAATAAATTGTTTCTGCCAATACGTAGCCAAGCGCTTTTTTGACAGCAATCTTTTCTGTTGACAAATTAGTGCTGTTTGCTGCTACGATTTCTAATGCTTCTTTTACTTCAATCATTTCTTAAATTATAAAACTAAGTAAAAATACTTATTACAAATATAAGTATTTATATTTAGCGTGGATAAAAAATTTTAATTTCTTTTTGTTCTTTATAAAATTACTCTAATTTATTCAAAATCAACTTTAAAATTAGTTTAGATATTTATAAAATTATCCGATAAAAGTCCCCTACTGACGCTTTTTGATTCATTTTTCTTCATTCTAAAATAAAAACAATACCAAAACTAGCCTTTAAAAACGTGTAAAATACTACAATTTTAAATTTTGCTTAAATTTTATTTTAACATTTTTTATAATTCAAAATCTTTTCTTAAAGCCTTTAAAATAAGGAATTATCATAATGTTTGCATTTTAAAACTTATAGAGAAAAGTAGTTTTTTCAAAAAAAACTTTACAAACTTTTGGTTTTTATTATATAAAATTTAACTTTGTCTATAGGATTAGTAGAGTTTAAATAATGTTTCAAACATAAAAATTATTATTGTGAAAACGACAGAAAGCATATCGCATTACATTCTTCCTAAAGTATACACATATAACACCTTCTGTTATATGTGTTTCTGTTGTTAATATCTACTTTTATTTTATGTGCTTTTTTCCTTTTATATCAAAAGCAGATTTCTTAAAAATTCACCACCGAAAATATTTATTGAGTTTACCCAAAAATCTTTCAAATGCAATCTTAAGGCATTCGATTGATTCTTGAAAACATACCTATTATTCAAAAATTAAAATGACTAACAATTAAAAAAACTAAAATGAAAACAATGCAAACCTGCTGCTGTAAATAAAAAAAGCCATTTCTGCGGCAACAGAAATGGCGAGGCTTAAAGAACATTTATCACTAAATCAAGAACACATTTAGAGTGCTGTATAAACAGTGCTCAGGGCGTCTTGTTAATTACTTAAAACCAACACAAAGAAATGAAAAAAAAGTTAAACATACACATACTGCTGTTTCTACTCTTCATAACGGCAGGCATACAAGCCCAAAATACAACACCGCTTATTCAGTCAAAATTAGATGGAACTGTAGTTGATGACATTACCAATCAACCCATTATAGGTGCATCTGTAACTATTAAAGGAACAACTCACGGTGTTGTTACCGATGCTGAAGGAAAGTTCTATTTTCAAACCGGACAAAAATTTCCTTACACTTTAGTAGTTAGTTACATCGGATACAAAAAAACGGAGTTTGTTGTAGAAAAAAATCCAGTAATTATTAATCTTAAAGAAGAACGCCAAGAGTTAAATGAATTGGTAGTTGTAGGATACGGAACTCAAAAAAGAAAAGACATTACAGGTTCTGTTGCTTCTGTACCAAAAGCAAATTTATCTCAAGTAAGTTCTTCGGCAGATAATCTTTTAAGAGGTGCTGTTGCTGGTGTTGTAGTTACACAAAGTTCTGGTCGTCCAGGTGCTTCTTCTAGCGTGCGTATTCGTGGAGGAAACTCCATTACAGCGGGTAACGAACCACTTTATGTTGTTGACGGAATTTTAATTTATAATGATAATGCCAACAGTTCTGCGGGAGTTACTTATGCTGGAGCAAGTGTTAACGTATTGTCTACAATAAATCCGGCAGATATTGAATCTATCGAAGTTTTAAAAGATGCTTCTGCAACCGCAATTTACGGTTCACGCGGAGCAAATGGAGTTGTGATTATTACCACTAAAAAAGGAACAAAAGGACAAGACAACATTTCATATCAAGGTTATTTCGGATTTCAAAATGTTTCTAAAAAATTGCATTTAATGAATGCCAGCGAATGGGCAAGTTTACGAAATGATGTTCAGGCAAGTATTGGTCAGGTGCCTTCTTTTACTGCTGCACAGATTGAAGGTTTTAAAACTTCGGGAAGTTACGATTGGCAATCTGAGGCTTTTAGAAGTGCTGCTCCAATTCAAAGTCATAATTTATCTTTTTCTGGTGGTGACGAAAGATCGAGATACTCTATTTCTGCTGGTTATTTTGATCAAGATGGAGTTGTTATCGCAACAGATTTCAAACGTATTTCGCTTCGTGCTAATTACGAAAGAAATTATTCTCAGAATTTCAAATTTGGTGTAAATGCCAATTATACAAATTCAGTTTCAAATGGTGTGGGCGCTAGCAGCAGTGGCGGAAGAAATCCAAACCCTTTAGTTGGTGTTTTATTGACAGCGCCTGTAGTTCCAATAAAAAATGCTGACGGAAGTTATAATGTAACGACTAATCCTTATGCTACTTCTGTAAATGGTTATGTTCCGAACCCAATTAACGACTTGGTAAATACGATTAACGAAACTAAAATCAATAGAATTTTAACGAGTTTATTTGGTGAATACAAAATCACTAAAAAATTGACTGCTAAAGTTGCAGTTAGTGGTGATGTTATCAATACAAAACAAAATTATTATGCACCAGCAAATACTTCAAACGGTGCAGGAACTAAAGGTTTAGCTTCAATTGGCGACAGAATTGTAAGTTCTGTTTTAAATGAAAACACATTAAATTATAATACTACTTTCGGTGAAAATCATAAGTTTTCTGCTTTAGGAGGTTACACGCTTCAATATACAAAAGGTGAAGTAGTAAATGCGGGAGCAAATACTTTTATTAATGATTCAAATACGTATAATGCAATTCAAGATGGTGTTGCTGTAAAACCTTACAGTGATGCTTATGAAAGTGTATTAAAATCTTGGCTAGCGAGAGTTAATTATTCATATAAAGGAAAATACAACTTTACGCTTTCAGGACGTGCCGATGGTTCTTCTAGATTTGGTGCCGAGTCACTTTGGGGTTATTTCCCTTCTGCAGGTTTTTCTTGGAATATTACAGATGAAGAATTTGCAAACAACATTAAAGGTGTAACCGAAGCTAAACTTAGAATTACTGCTGGAACAACTGGAAACCAAGAAATTGGAAATTACCTTGCTTTAGCCCAAATGGGTTCTGTAAATTATTCTTTTGGAGGAACTTTATACACAGGTTTGGCTCCTACCCGATTAGCAAATCCAGATTTGAAATGGGAAAAAACAAATCAATATAATGTTGGATTGGATTTAGCTTTATTAGACCGAAAAATCAATTTTGTTTTTGATGTGTATTACAAAAAAACAAACGATTTATTAATCAGCGTTCCAGTGCCGTTGAGTTCAGGTTATGCGTCTATTCTACAAAATATTGGTGGAGTTGAAAATAAAGGTATCGAGATTGGTTTAACAACAGAAAACCTTAAAACAGAACATTTTGCTTGGAATTCGAACATTGTTTTCTCTGCCAATAAAAACAAAGTTGTCGCTATCGGAAATGGCGTAAATGAGTTCTTTCCTGTAGTTCCAAATGGTTCTTTATTACAACAACAACCTGTAATTGTAAAAGTGGGCTTGCCTTTGGGTACTTTCTGGGGATACAAAACAAACGGAATTTTTCAAACTCAAGAAGAAGTAAATACACAGCCAAAAATCAACAGTTTAGCGAATACTAAAGTAGGAGATAGAAAATATGTAGACACAAACGGCGACGGTGTTATCAATGCTTTGGACAAAGGAAATTTAGGAACTTCTCAGCCAAAATTTGTTGGAAGTTTCAGCAACACAATTTCATACAATGATTTTGATTTGAATTTCTCTTTCCAAGGATCTTATGGCGGAAAAATCTTCAACGCTTTAAATCAACAATTAGAAATTTCTACACTAGGAACAAATGCTGCGACTACTTTGAATGATCGTTGGACACCAACAAATCCAAGTAATGAAATTCCGAGAGCAACAAGTTCTCCGTTAGGAATTGTTTCTGAGCGTTATGTAGAAGATGCTTCATTCTTAAGATTGAAATTAATAACGCTTGGTTATACTTTACCAAAAAGTGTTTCTAAAAAATTGGGAACAAAAAGCGTGAAATTCTATGTTTCAGCAGAAAATTTAATTACATGGACAAAATATACTGGTTATGATCCAGAGGTAAGTTCATACGAACAAAACAACTTATATCCGGGAATTGATTTTGGTTCTTATCCAAACTCAAAAACATTCATCTCGGGCTTGAACGTAACTTTCTAAGTAAAAAAATATATCAAAATGAAAAAGATCATTATAACATTCCTTTTAAGTGCCGGTTTACTGGTATCGTGCACGGAGCTTGAGGTAACACCAAACTCTTTTGTAACCGAAGCCAATTATTTTAATACTCAAGATGATGCTATTGCGAGTGTAACTGCTGTTTATGCTTCTTTAAGCCTTGATCCGGGAGAGCAAAGTTTGTTCGGAAGAAACCTTTATTTCTTAACTGATATGGGTTCAGATTATGCAGCGGCCGGAGTTTCTGCAACAAATCCGCAGGTAAGAGCGATGAGTGCCTTAACTCACGATGCTACTACAGACCGCGTTCAAGTGGCTTGGAGACAAATTTATGCTGGAATCAACAGAGCAAATGTTTCTATCGATAATATTCCGAAAGTAACTGGAAATGAAGTTGTAAAAACAAGATTGATCAATGAAGCTAAATTCATTAGAGGATTATTGTATTTTCAGGCAGTTCGTCTTTGGGGCGGAGTTCCAATTGTTTTGCATGAAGCTACTTCAATTCAATTAGGCGATTTAAAAACAAATAGAGCAACTGTTGAAGAAGTTTACACTCAAATCATTAAAGATTTAACAGATGCACAAAGTCTTCCTGCTAGTTATTCTGCAGCAGATGCAGGACGTGCTACTTCTGGAGCAGCAAAAGCGATTTTAGCTAAAGTTTACATTACAAGAAAAGATTGGCCAAATACAATTTTAAAAGCTAGAGAAGTAATAAATGGTGGATATGGATATGCTTTGTTTGAAGATTTTCAAGACATTTTTACTAAAACTAAAAAGAACGGAAAAGAACATATTTTTTCTGTTCAGTTTGAACCAAATCAAGCAGGAAATGGATCTAGCGGAAGTACTTTTCAGGCTACTTCTTTCACAGGATTTACAGCAACTGAGCCAGCAGATATAGTTTCAGACGTTGCGTTATTCTATGACATTTATGCAACTGGAGATAAAAGAAGAGATGTTAGTTATGCAAAACAATTGCTTAATCCAGCTACAGGAACACTTTATACTTTTCCAAAACCAATTTTTAAGAAATATTTGGATTTAACCAACTTAGCAACGCCTGGAAACGTAGCGATTAACTTTCCTATTATTCGTTATGCTGACATTTTATTGACTTTAGCGGAAGCGATAAATGAACAAAGCGGACCAACTGCTGAAGCTTACGAATTGATCAATCAAGTTAGAAGAAGAGCTTTCGGAAAAGCCATTACAACTCCAGATGCCACGGTTGATTTAGTGGCATTAAATCAAACCACTTTTAGAGCGGCAATTCAAGAAGAACGTAAAAAAGAATTTGTTCAAGAAGGACAAAGATGGTTTGACTTGGTGAGATGGGGAACTTTGGTTACTGAAGTGAAAAAAGTAACGGCAAAAAACTCTGTATCGGAAAGAAATAATCTTTATCCGATTCCACAAAGTGAAAGAAATATCAACCCTGACGGTTTACCACAAAACCCTGGATATTAATCAACAACCTTTAACTAAAAAAACTATAAAAATGAAAAATTTTAAAAATACAGTATTAATCAAAAGTCCGAAAAAGGGACTTTTGATTACGGCGTTGCTAATTTCGCAACTAGGAATTGCACAAGACCAACAAGAATTTAAAGGAACTATTGGTAAAACTCTTGCCGATTCTAAAGAATATTGGCCAGATCCTGTAAAAGCGCCAAAAGGTGCGCCAAACGTAGTTTGGATTTTATTAGATGATGTTGGATTTGGAGCTGCATCTGCTTTTGGAGGTTTAATCAACACACCGACTTTTGATAATCTTGCCAACAACGGACTTCGTTACACCAATTTCCATACAACAGCTATTTGCGCTCCTACCCGCGCCACTTTATTAACTGGAAGAAATTCGGGACGAGTTCACGTTAGCGGATTTTCTCATACGGTTTTATCAGCAGGTTTTCCAGGTTGGGACGGAAGAATTCCTTCTGATAAAGGAACCATTGCAGAAATTTTACGTGAAAACGGATACAACACTTTCGCAGTTGGAAAATATGGTGTAACTCCGGATGAAGATGCAACAGATGCTGGTCCGTTTGACAGATGGCCAACTGGAAAAGGTTTCGATCATTTCTACGGATTCTTAGGTTCTCAAACCGATCAATACAATCCTGATTTAGTTGAAGATCAAGTTCACATTAAACCAGACGGACGCCATTTAAATGAATTGATTACAGATAAAGCAATCAGCTATATTCAAAAACAACAAAAAGCGGCGCCTGGAAAACCATTCTTTTTATACTATGCGCCTGGAGCTGTTCACGCACCTCATCAAGTGGCTGAAAAATGGGTTGAACCTTATAAAGGAAAATTTGACGAAGGCTGGGATGTTTACCGTGAAAAAGCATTAGCAAATCAGAAAAAATTAGGAACTATTCCTGCAAATGCTGTTTTACCAGAACGTAATGCTTTAATTACTGAATGGAAAAAATTAACACCAGATCAGAAAAAAGTATATGCCAGATTCATGGAAGTTTACGCTGGATTCTTAACGTATACTGATTATGAAATTGGAAGAGTTGTTGATTATTTAAAACAAAGCGGACAACTTGATAACACTTTAATTTTTGTTGCGATTGGAGATAACGGCGCAAGTAAAGAAGGAACTTTACAAGGAACAATTAACCAAAGTTTGTTTTCTCAAGGAAAATCTGAGGAAGAAAATCTTCAAAGCAACTTAAACAATATTGGCGAAATTGGAACTGCAAAAGGTTTAAATACCAATTATCCATTAGGATGGGCACAGGCAACAAATGCACCTTTCAAAAACTGGAAACAAGATGCGCATTCAGAAGGTGGAACAAGAAATCCTTTGATTGTATTTTATCCAAACGGAATTAAAGACAAAGGCGGAATTAGAAATCAATACAGCCACGTAACAGATTTACTTCCAACAACTTTAGCAATTACAGGAATAAAAGCGCCAGAATATATCAAAGGAATTAAACAAGACATTATTCAAGGATCTTCATTCCAAGCTTCTTTAGATAATCCGAAAGCAGAATCTTTACATAAAGTACAATATTACTACATTTTTGGAAACAGAGCGATTTACAAAGACGGTTGGAAAGCTTCGGCTGCACATTTACCAGATTCATTTGCTGTAAAACAATCTTTAGGTAAAAGCGAAAAACCAGCTGCAAGTAATTTCGACACAGACGTTTGGGAATTATATAACCTAAACGAAGATTTCAACGAACGAAATAATTTGGCAAAAAAATATCCTGAAAAATTGGCTGAACTTCAAAAGTTATTTGACGAACAGGCAAAAGAAAACAATGTTTATCCGTTGATTGATTGGCAAGATGTTTACAACAGAAGAATTCATAATACTGCTGCTGATAAAGGAAAAACGCTTCAGGATTTAGTAAAACAAGTAACTAAACCTGCTGATACAGAAACTACAAAATAATGATTACCAACCTGCAAGGCTTTTTAAACCTTGCAGGTTTTAAATCGTATCAAAAAGTAAAGTGAAAATATATTTTATAACAAAAAACTAAAAATTCTATTAATTTAATTCTACTATATCCATAGAGTTAAAAGATATTTTGTTTAGTTTTACATTAACTATTAATAATCAGAGAGATGAAACGAGTAGATTATGAAATTATAGGAAAAAAGATTGTCGTTGGGATAATCTTGTTTTTAGTTCCGCTGGCAATTTTGGCTGGAGGATTAACAATAATTAATCAATTTTTAAAATATGAAATCATGGCAATAGTTCAAAAAGAAAAATTAGTGAGAGACTTAACGATAAGCTTCTTTATTTATACATTGCCGGTATTGGCAATTTACCTATACTTTACATTAACAGGAGGAGCTGTAAGCGAATCACATTTAACATTGCCTTCTTGGCTAGAATTTGCACAACCCGTTTTCGCCAACATTAGATCTTGGGGACTAATCGTTTTCATGATTGTCTTGGGAATTGTAGAGTTTGCTGCTGGTTTATACGATGACGAATGGACTGGCGAAGAACGTAAAATTGATATTGTTTGTTTCTTAGCGCCGAAATTACTTTTACCGCCTGTAATTGCTTTTTTTAGTTTAACAGCTTTACCTTATTTGTTGCCAAACGCAGCAAATGCATTATCATGGGTTCCGTTTTGGGGCGGATTTTTCTTAATCGCAATTGCCGACGATTTAACGCAATATTGGTATCACAGATTGCATCATCAAGTACCATTTTTATGGCGTTTTCATAGAACACACCATTCTGCTCCATACATGGGAATGGCGATGGCTTCTAGACAAAACTTCATTTACACGGTTTTCTTTTCACAAATATACTTGACTGCAACTTTAACTTATTTAGGTTTAGGATTGCCAGCTTTATTTGTTTTGGTAATTAAAAGCATCATCACTTTGGGTGCGCATTCGAGTATTGCTTGGGACAAACCTTTCTACAAATACAAAGTTTTACATCCAATTGCCTGGGTTCTAGAAAGACTGATTTCTACTCCTGCAACGCACCACGCGCACCACGCAGATACAAGCGGAGACGGAGTTGGACACTTTAAAGGAAACTTCGGAAACATGTTTTTCCTTTGGGATGTTATTTTCGGAACAGGATTAATCACTCGTAAATTTCCAGAATCTTACGGAACAAAATCATACAAACAAGAAGAATGGTACGCGCAATTTTTGTGGCCAATATTCAAATCTAAAAAAGAAGGAAGTTCTCTTGCTGAAGGTGTTTTGTCTTTTCCATTAAAAGCAAAACCTGTAGAAAATACAGTACAAACTGAAGAACAAACTCCAGTTTTAGAACAGGCTTAATTTTAGAAAATATATAAAAATATAAAGCACGGCAGTGTATTCAAAATCAACTTTGAATACACTGCCAGCTTTTATCAAAACCTTTCCATCATGAAAAATAATAGCATTTTTACAGTACTTTTTTTGCTTTTAACAATCGTAGGTTTTTCGCAAAATAAAAGTTCAAATACCGTTTCGTTAGATGTTTTTTACAGCAAAATTCAAGCGGAGAAAAAACCACAGATAATTGATGCGCGCGGTCCAGAAGAATTTGCTTTAAACCATATTAACGGCGCAGTAAATTTCAATTTAGAATCGAAAAATTATGCAGAACAAGTAGCAAAATTAGACAAATCTAAACCTGTTTTTACTTATTCTATTGGAGCAGGAAGAAGCGTTTGGTTAGCTGAGGAATTATTAAAAAACGGTTTTAAAGAAGCCTACAGTTTAGAAGGCGGAATTGCCAACTGGATCGGAAACGGAAAACCTTTTTATGCTAATTCTAAAAGTAAATTAACGCTTTCAGAATACAACAAAATCGTTGCCGATAATAAAACTGTTTTGGTCGATATTGGTTCTAAATATTGTGGCGCCTGTACAAAAGTAAAACCTGTTTTAGAAACCATCAGAACGCAATACGGTGAAAATTTAAAAATCGTAGAAATTGAACTAGAAACAAGTCCGCAAGTAATTGCTGATTTAAAAACGGTAAAAGTTTTTCCAACTTTAATTTTATATCAAAACGGAAAAGTTGTTTTCAAAAAAGACGGTTTCACCGATTTGAAAAAAGATGTTGATGTGGCTTTGGCTTCGAAGTGACAATCCATTTTTTGAGCAAAGTTCGTTACAATATTGTCAGGCTGAGCGAAGTCGAAGCCCACGTTAGAAACTCTACAAAGATTAAATTTCGTTACGGAGCTACTTGTGTGGGCTTCGACTTCGCTCAGCCTGACAAACCGTAGATGAAAAAATTAAACAACGAAAAACCAAAATTCAAAAAATAACTACCAAAATATGGCAAACTATAAAAAAATAACCAAAATTGTTGTTCCCATTTTAATCGTACTCGTTCTTCTCGCAGCCTTTTTATTCTGGCCAATTAATACGGACGGAACATTAGTTAAAACCGATGAAAAACTAGCAGCAGGAAAAGCTGCTTTTCTTGCTCAAAAAGACACTTCTGCGACTTCAGTAAAAAAACCTAATATCATCATTCTCCTTGCCGATGATTTAGGAAAATATGATATTTCGCTCTACGGCGGAAAATCGACTCCAACTCCACAAATCGATTCTTTGGCGGCGTCGGGTGTCACTTTTACAGAAGGTTATGTTTCCTCTTCTATTTGTTCGCCTTCTAGAGCCGGATTGATTACAGGAAGATATCAGGAACGTTTTGGGCATGAATATCAGCCGGGCGATCGTTATCCGAAAAACAATTTAGAATATTACGCTTTTAAATATATCATGAATACCAATAATTGGAGATTAAATGATAAAATAGAATATCCAAATGATGCTTCAATCGCTACACAAGGTTTGCCAAAATCTGAAATCACTTTTGCAGATTTGGCTAAACGCGAAGGTTACAGCACTGGTATAATTGGTAAATGGCATTTGGGACACAACAAAGGATTTTTTCCTTTAGATCGTGGCTTCGATTATCATTACGGATTTTATCAGGCGTTCTCACTTTTTGCACCAGAAGACAACAATCCAGATATTATCAATCATCATCATAAAGATTTTACCGATAAAATGATTTGGGGAAAAGGCCGTGTCGGAATTGGACAAATTCGTCGCGATAATACTATAATTCATGAAAAAGCCTATTTAACAGAAAAATTTGCCGAAGAAGCAGAATCTTTTATTGATAAAAATAAAACAAAACCGTTTTTATTATACATTCCGTTTAATGCGCCGCATACGCCATTTCAAGTTCGCAAAAAGTACTACGATCGTTTTCCGAATGTGAAAGACGAAAACAAACGTGTTTATTTTGCCATGATTAGTGCGCTTGACGATGCAATTGGAAGAATCCGTGAAAAAATTAAAAAAGAAGGTCTTGAAGAAAATACTTTAATCTTTTTTGCTAGTGACAACGGTGGCGCGGATTATACTTTTGCTACAACAAATGCACCATTAAAAGGCGGTAAATTTTCTCATTTTGAAGGTGGAATTAATGTTCCTTTTGCACTTTCGTGGAAAGGAAAAATAAAACCGCATACCGTTTATAAAACGCCTCTTAGCACTTTGGATATTTTTTCTACCATCGCAGCCGCAATTGATTCTGATTTACCAAAAGACCGAGTTTATGACGGCGTAGATTTAGTGAAAACCGTAAACGAAAACAAACAAGCACATAAAGATTTATTTTGGCGTTCGGGTGATGCAAAAGCAATTCGAAGCGGCGACTGGAAATTAATTGTAAGCGGAAAAACGCATGAAACTTGGCTTTATAATCTTGCCAAAGACAAATCTGAAACTACCGATCTGGCTTCAAAAAATCCTGAAAAAGTAAAAGAATTACAAACTGCATTACAAACTTGGGAAAAAGGATTAATTAAACCGCTTTGGCCTAATTTAACGTATTATGAATTCGATTTTGGCAAACAAAAATATTTTGTCGATTTGTAACAATACAATAGTCCTACAAGGTTTACCAAACCTTGTAGGTCTAATTATTTAGTCTCTATAAAAATAAATAATACCTACAAGGTTTTGAAAACCTTGCAGGAAATCAACAACAAATGTCAACTCAACCCAAAAAATTTACTATTCACGAAGACTGGACTGTTGTAATTCTCGGTTTTATAATCATCGGAATTTCACTTTTTATCTTTCTTCCTGAAGTCCCAGTTTTTAGCTGGTCAAACACTACTGATTTAACAACGAAAGTATTTGATTTTAAAAACCTTAAAATACTTTTTATTCAATTTATCTATTTAATTTCTATTGGAACTTTTGGCGCTTTTTTAATTGGAAAATCCGTAAAATATTTTCTATTTACTTTTCCAATAGTTTATTTTTTGACTTTAATTGCGTTAATTCTCGCAGGAAATTCAGCTATAAAATCCATTAATTTAGAAGCGGTTATTTTTAGTTTAATAATTGGTTTAGCGATTGGAAACTTTTTCAAACTTCCAGACTGGTTTCGATCGGCACTTTCTACAGAAGTTTTTGTCAAAATCGGATTGGTTTTATTGGGAACGAGCGTCATCTTTTCAGATATTCTAAAAGCAGGATCTTTGGGATTAATTCAGGCTTTAATTGTCGTTTTATCGGTTTGGTATTTTGCTTTCTGGCTTTGCAAAAAATTAAAAGTTGACGACGAATTAACGATGATGATTTCGAGTGCAGTTTCCATTTGTGGCGTTTCTGCCGCGATTGCAACTTCTGGAGCGATAAAAGGAGATTCTAAAAAACTGTCTTATGTGATTTCTATCGTTTTGGTAACTGCAATTCCGATGATGATTTTCATGCCTATTATTGCTAAATATTTCAATTTTCCCGAAGAAGTCACAGGCGCTTGGCTTGGCGGAAGTATCGACACTTCTGGCGCTGTTGTCGCTTCTGGAACTTTGGTAGGCGAAACGGCATTAAAAATTAGCACGATTGTAAAGTTCTCTCAAAACGTATTATTGGGAATCGCCGCTTTTGCCATTTCCGTTTATTGGACATATACGCACAACAAATCTGGAGAAGCTTTAGAATCAAAACCAACGCTCAATGTGATTTGGGAACGTTTTCCAAAATTTGTAATCGGTTTTATAGCCGCTTCGGTTGTTTTTTCATTTTTCATTACATCCGAAACTCGCGACGAAGTAAAAGATAGTCTAAAGAATCTGCAAGGACTTTGGTTTGCATTGGCCTTTACCAGTATTGGTTTAGAAACCAACTTCAAAGATCTACTCCAAAACAATAGCAAGAAACCTTTGATTGCTTTTTTAATCGCACAATTATTCAACATCATCATTACGCTTATTATCGCTTTTTTACTTTTTAGTAAATAATTAAAAGCGAATAGAATTAAAAACAAAAATACATTACCATGAATACCAAACTTAAAAACATTGCACTTGCATTCCTTCTATCTGGAACGGCAACTATTTCAAAATCAAATGCGCAGAATAATACATCGAAACCCAACATCATTTTGATTATGGTTGACGATATGGGCTATTCAGATTTAGGAAATTACGGCTCCGAAATTAGTACTCCAAACTTAGATCGATTGGCAAAAGAAGGAACACGTCTTCGCGAATTTTACAATAATTCTATTTGCGCTCCGACAAGAGCTTCTTTATTAACGGGACAATATCAGCATAAAGCGGGCGTTGGTTTTTTTGACGTTAATTTAGGATTGCCAGCATATCAAGGCTATTTAAACAAAGAATCTTTAACCTTAGGCGAAGTTTTCCGTTCAGGCGGATACAGCACACTTTTATCAGGAAAATGGCACGTTGGTTCTGAAGATCAAGCGCAATGGCCAAACCAAAGAGGTTTTGATAAGTTTTATGGTATTTTAAAAGGTGCTTCCAATTATTTTGACACGAAACCTTTGCCTTTCGGAAAAACACCATATCCTGTAAAATTAATTCGCAATAACGAAGAACTGCATCCAAAAGATGATTCTTATTATTTTACAGACGAAATCGGAAATAATGCCGTGACTTTCTTAGACGAACAAAACAAAGAAAACAAACCGTTCTTTTTGTATTTGGCTTTTACGGCTCCTCATTGGCCATTGCAAGCAAAACCAATTGATATTGCAAAATACCGCGGAAAATTTGATGAAGGCTGGGATGTTTTAAGAGAAAAAAGAATTGAGAAATTAAAAGCCAATGGCATTTTGCTTCCCAACCAAACCATTTCACCAAGAGATCCAGAAGTTCCAGAATGGAGTAAACTGACTTACGATGAAAAACAGTTTTGGAAAGCAAAAATGGAAGTTTACGCAGCAATGGTAGACAATATGGATCAAAACGTTGGTAAAGTTTTAGATAAATTAAAGGCGCTTAAAAAAGATAAAAACACACTGATTATTTTTATTTCTGATAATGGCGCTCAAGGCGGATTTAATACTTACTATCCGTTAGGAAGAGGTTTGGTTCGAAATGACGGACCAGTTGGAACTTCTGGATCATTTGATTATCAGGAACAAAACTGGGCTTATTTATCTAATACACCTTTACAGCAATATAAAAATAATATGCACGAAGGCGGTTTCAGTTCGCCATTTATAGCTTGGTTTCCTTCAAAAATAAAAGCTGGAAGAATTGATAAAGGAACTGGACATATAATTGACCTTGCTCCTACTTTTTATGAATTGGCTGGAATTGAATATCCTAAAAATTTAAATGGTGTAAATTCTAATCCATTAGTTGGAAAAAGTTTATTGCCTGTTTTATTTGAAAATGCTTCTGAAGTAAATCGCGGCGAACCTTTATTCTGGGAAAGAGCTGGAAATAGAGCCATTCGCGATGGAAAATGGAAATTGGTTTCTATTTATCCGTCTTACGAATGGGAACTTTATAATCTAGAAACTGATCGAGGTGAAACTACTAACGTAGCGGCTCAAAATCCTGGAATTGTAAACCAACTTTCTGCCAAATATTTTGACTGGGCCGATAAAACTGGAGTTGTAGAATATAGTAAATTCAAACTAAAACCAGAAACAATGCCAGGTGGCGCTGCTTTAAAAAAGTGATTTTTAAAATGCTAAAATTCATACGATTTGAATTTTTGTTCTAAATTAAAAGATAGAAAAATGAGTTTAAACTTGCTGTTTTACTTATTTTTCTATCTTTTTTATTTTCAACACAAAACACCTAACCGACTAATAATCAAATATTTGTTTTAAATTTTTAAAAATAATCACAAAATATCTCTTTTCTATTTCAAATAAAAATATCTTTTTTCTTGGTTTTTATTATAATAAATTTAACTTTGTCTATAGAATTAGTAGAGTTTAAATATAAAGAACTACATTTTGAAAACAACAGAAAAAATATCGACTTACATTCTTCCTAAAAAATTTACATATAACACTTTTGGTTATATGTGCATCTGTTGTTAATTCTTACGTAATCATCGTTTATTCGGTTTTCATTTTATAAAATCGAAATCAAAAAACGAATCTTTTTACATCCCAAACACTTTCCTACTTATTGTCCTTTGAGAATTTCTTTGTTGTATAACACATCAAAAGGATTTCTATGGCATCAAAAAATAAAACTATTGTTGCAAGTTGAGTTATGGTAAAGCTGTTAGTTATAAACCAAAAAACCACATGTTATGAATTCATTTTATCAAGAAATAGCAAAAAAACATCAGAGCTTACTGATACTGCCACAGAAAAAAGACATTCATCAATTTATTGAAGATTTGTTTTCTGTTTTATTTTCAAACACTTCAAAATCATTTGGGCACTTACCTATTATTGAACATAAATTTGAAGTACTCGAAAAAGAATTTAACGAAATCGTTAAAAATTATACTTCAGATAAAAATGAAAGTCTAAAACAATCTATAGCATTTTTTGAAGCTTTGCCAGAATTATATCGAAAAACATTGAATGATGCTGAAACTATTTATGCTAAAGATCCAGCAGCAAAATCTATCGAAGAAGTTCTTTACGCCTATCCAGGATTTTTTGCCATTGCGATTTATCGTTTTTCCAATCAGTTATGGCATCAGGACTTAAGGCTTTTAGCAAGAACATTTTCAGAATATGCGCATATTAAAACCAGTATAGAAATTCATCCCGGAGCACAAATTGGTGATGAATTTGCAATCGATCACGGAACAGGAATTGTAATTGGAGAAACGACTATTATTGGTAATAATGTTCAAATTTATCAAGGCGTAACGCTTGGCGCGTTGAGCGTAAAAAAAGAAGAAGCTTTCATTAAAAGGCATCCAACGATTGAAGATAATGTGGTTATTTATGCCAACAGCACTATTCTTGGCGGCCAAACTACCGTTGGAAAAGATTCTATTATTGGTGGAAATGTTTGGTTGACATATTCAGTTCCTTCTAATTCTGTTGTTTATCATAAAAATGAAATGAAGGTGAAAGACAATAATCCGTTTCCTGAACCTATTTTTTATTCTATTTAATATAAGATTGCCATGAAATATCAAAACATTTTAGAAACAATTGGAAACACTCCGCACATTCGGTTAAACAAGCTTTTTACCTCTCATGAAGTTTGGATTAAATTAGAAAAATCAAATCCAGGTTCGAGTATCAAAGACCGAATTGCTCCGGCGATGATTGAAGATGCAGAGCAAAAAGGATTAATTAATAAAGACACTATTATTATTGAACCAACTTCTGGAAATACTGGAATCGGACTTTCATTGGTTGCGGCTGTAAAAGGCTATAAAGTAATCGTTGTGATACCAGAATCAATGAGCATTGAACGCAGAAAAATTCTAAATGCTTATGGAGCAGAATTCGTTTTAACACCAAGAGAAAAAGGCACTTCAGGCGCGGTTGAAAAAGCTATAGAATTGGCTTCAATCACCAAAAATTCTTTTATTCCATCGCAATTCACGAATCAAGCGAATGTTGCCATTCACGAAAAAACCACAGCTTTAGAAATTTTAGCCGATTTTCCAGACGGAATCGATTATCTGATTTCTGGAGTTGGAACTGGCGGACATATTACAGGCGTTTCGAAAATATTAAAACAACATTTTCCAAAACTAAAAACTTTCGCCGTTGAACCCGCTTTATCTCCAGTTTTAAGCGGCGGACAGCCTTCTCCACACCCTCTTCAGGGAATTGGCGCGGGATTTATTCCAGAAGTTTTTAATCGAGAATATATCGATGAGATTATAACGGTTGAAAAAAATGAATCATTTCATTACGCCAAAAAAATAACTCGAGAAGAAGCAATATTTTCAGGAATTTCAACAGGAGCCGCACTCGCAGCTATTGCTAAAAAACTAAAAGACATTCCCGAAAATGCTGTAATTCTAACTTTCAATTATGACACAGGCGAAAGATATTTATCTGTTGATGAGTTATTTGATTAAAATTTTATGAATAACTTTAAGCAATCAAAAATAAATTATAAATCAATTTAAAAAACCAAAAAATGGCAGAACCACAAAAACAACAGACCGCATTAGGCGATGTTGCAGCAAGACAACTCGCAATAGCAACACGTACAGTTCCACAAATTGGAACCGTAACACCACGTTGGCTAACGCATCTTTTGCATTGGACACCAGTAGAATCGGGTGTATTTCGTTTGAATAAAGTAAAAAATGCTAGCCATATCGAAGTAGATTGTTCGGCACGCGACGAAAGAGTTTTACCAAATACTTTTGTCGATTATATCGAAAATCCAAGAGAATACAATCTTGCTGCCGTACAGACAATTGTAGATGTTCACACGCGTGTTTCTGATTTGTACAGCAAACCATACAATCAGATTTCAGAACAGCTTCGTCTAGCAATTGAAACGATTAAAGAACGTCAGGAAAGCGAATTAATTAATAATAAAGATTACGGTTTGTTAAGCAATGTTGCACCGTCTCAAATTATTAAAACAAGAACTGGCGCACCAACTCCAGATGATTTGGACGAATTGTTGACTAAAGTTTGGAAAGAACCTGGCTTCTTTTTATTGCACCCTTTAGCAATTGCTGCGTTTGGCCGCGAATGTACACGACGCGGTGTTCCGCCTCCAACAATTTCTTTATTCGGATCTCAGTTTTTAACTTGGAGAGGAATTCCGCTTATTCCTTCAGATAAATTGCCAATTGTAAAAGGAAAATCAAAAATTATTCTTTTAAGAACTGGTGAAAGCCGTCAAGGTGTTATCGGATTAATTCAGCCAGGTTTACAAGGCGAACAATCTCCAGGATTATCTGTCCGTTTTATGGGAATTAATGAAAAAGCAATTGCTTCGTATTTGGTTTCTCTTTACTGCTCTTTGGCTATTTTAGTAGATGATGCTATTGCGGTTTTAGAAGATGTAGAAATAGGAAAGTATCATGAGTACAAATATTAATAATAACGGTTTACCAAACATCGACGATTTGCAAAATTTAGCAAACGAGTTGTTCAAAGCGCTGCCTAATGAGTTTCCAAAAGAAATTTCGTTAAGTCCAGACAAAAGTGAACACCCAAAAGCGACAAAGATTGCAGAAACGATATTGCAGACAGGACACGTTGATCCGTTAGATCAGCTTCCTTTGGCAATTCCGTCGAATGTACAGCCGGCACAGCATTCCTTCAGCGGATTTGGCGTTTCTCCTTCTGTATTAAATTACGGAAATACAGGAGCATCTGCCTTGTACCCAAATGCTGGAGCAGGATTTGATCCGCAGAGCAAAAATTCAACTTCTGGAGTTCAGGAAAACCATGATTTAAATTTAAATGATCCGCATACTGGATTTCATGATATTAATTTGAATAATGGAAGTCCGCAGCTTAGTGAAGAATCTATTTTTTCATCGTTGTTGTTGAATAATCAATATCTGCCATTTCAAACACAAAATTCTTCTTTTGAAATTGAATTACAAGCGGCCTTGGCTTCTGTAGATACGCAGTTTAAAAAACGAGATGATAATCCGTTTAACGGAAATGATTCAGGAGCTTCGTATTATTTTTTAGAACAGAATCCTTTTGCTTTTGATAGAAGAAGTACAGATATCATTGTTGGAAATTCTTTTGATGCTAAAGAAATTAATCTTTATAAAGGACACCATTTCAATGCAGAATTGGTAAAAAAAGATTTCCCAATTCTGAAAGAAACCGTAAACGGAAAGCCTTTAGTTTGGTTTGATAATGCGGCAACAACACAAAAACCGCAATCGGTTATTGATAGAATTGCCTATTTCTACGAACATGAAAATTCGAATATCCATCGCGCTGCACACGAATTAGCAGCTCGTGCATCTGATGCATATGAAGCTGCTCGTGAAAAAGTAAAAGCTTTTTTGAATGCGAGTTCTGTAAACGAAATTGTTTTTGTTCGAGGCGCAACAGAAGGGATAAATTTAGTCGCTTCAACTTGGGGCGAACAGAATTTAAATTCGGGCGATGAAATTATTGTCAGTAATCTGGAACATCACGCGAATATTGTTCCGTGGAAACGTCTTGCAGATAAAAAAGGCTTGAAATTAAGAGTAATTCCTGTTGACGATGACGGACAGATTTTGTTGGATGAATATGCAAAACTGCTGAATTCTAAAACACGATTGGTTGCTTTTACACAAGTTTCAAATGCATTAGGAACGGTTACGCCTGCCAAAAAAATAGTCGAAATGGCTCACGCTGCCGGCGCAAAAGTTTTAATTGATGGTGCACAATCGGTTTCGCATATGAAAGTCGATGTTCAACATTTAAATCCGGATTGGCTGGTTTTCTCTGGACATAAATTATTTGGTCCAACGGGAATTGGCGCTTTATACGGAAAAGAAGATTTATTGAACGAAATGCAACCGTATCAATCTGGCGGAAACATGATTCAGGATGTGACTTTTGAGGAAATTAAATATCACAAAGCACCGAATCGTTTTGAAGCTGGAACAGGAAATATAGCCGATGCAATTGGTCTTGGCGCTGCAATTGATTACGTAACCAAATTAGGAATTGAAGCTATTGGTCAGTATGAGCATTATTTATTAGAATATGCTACTAGGCTTTTAAAAGAAATTCCAGGTGTACGATTAATTGGAACTGCAAAAGATAAAGCGAGTGTTTTGTCTTTTAATCTTCAAGGCTATTCAAACGATCAGGTTGGACAAGCCTTAAATAAAGAAGGTGTCGCGGTAAGAACGGGTCATCATTGTGCACAGCCTATTTTACGCAGAATGGGAGTTGAAACCACAGTTCGCCCTTCGTTGGCATTTTACAATACAACTCAAGATGTCGATACTTTTATTAAAACCTTATGGGAACTTAAGAAAGTTAAATTCTAAAATAAAAATGAGTCAATGCTTTAGAACATTGACTCATAAGAAATAGTTACTTTTTTTGATATTTTAAGTAATTATAACCAGAAGGCGATTGTTTAATTACAGTCGCCTTTTTATATGTTTAAAGTTACGTAGAAATAATTAATTTCTGAACTCATTCAAAGATTTCTCGATAATCTCAAGACATTCTTTAACTTGAGCTTCTGTCATTACCAAAGGTGGTGCTAATCTAATTTTATTTCCGTGAGTTGGTTTTGCCAATAATCCGTTGTCTCTAAATTTAAGGCATATTTCCCAAGCCAAATCAGAATCTTCGTCTGTATTGATTACGATTGCGTTTAGAAGTCCTTTTCCGCGAACTAGCGTGATTAAGTTATTCTTTTCGGCTATTTTATTTAAACCATCTCTTAAAATAATTCCTAAACGTTCTGCGTTTTCGGCTAGTTTTTCGTCTTTAATTACTTCAAGAGCTGCAATTGCTACAGCCGCCGCAACAGGATTTCCACCAAAAGTAGATCCGTGTTGTCCAGGTTTAATCACATTCATAATTTCGTCATTACACAAAACAGCCGAAACTGGATAAACTCCACCAGAAATTGCTTTTCCTAAAATTAAAACATCTGGTTGAACATTTTCGTGATGAACTGCCAATAGTTTTCCTGTACGCGCAATTCCCGTCTGAACCTCATCGGCAATAAAAAGAACATTGTGTTTTTCGCAAAGTGCTTTTGCTTTCGCTAAATAACCTTCAGAAGGAACGTAAACTCCTGCTTCACCTTGAATTGGTTCCACCAAGAATCCGGCAATATTTTTTGATGGATTTAAAGCGTTTTCTAGCGCTTCCAAATTATCATATTCAATTTTTATAAAACCGTCTGTAAAAGGTCCGAAGTTTTTACGAGCTGTTTCATCATTTGAAAATGAAATAATTGTAGTTGTTCTTCCATGAAAATTATTCTCGCACACAATAATTTGTGCTTGATTTTCTGGAATTCCTTTTACTTCATACGCCCATTTTCTAGAAATTTTCAAAGCTGTTTCAACTGCTTCAGCTCCTGTATTCATTGGCAGCACTTTATCAAAACCAAAATATTTGGTCACATATTCTTCGTAATTTCCTAGTTTATCATTGTAAAAAGCACGAGAAGTCAAAGTCAGTTTTTGCGCTTGCTCAACCATTGCATTTACAATTTTCGGATGGCAATGACCTTGATTTACTGCAGAATAAGCAGATAAAAAGTCGTAATATTTTTTACCGTCAACATCCCAAACATATACACCTTCTCCGCGTTCTAAAACAACTGGAAGCGGGTGATAATTGTGAGCTCCATATTTATTCTCTTTTTCAATCAAAACTTCTGATTTTGACGAAAGTGCTTTTTCTGTACTAATCATAATCTGCTTTTTATTTTGACAAAAATATTAAAAATTAAATTAATTTTCAGTTAAAAATTAAATTTTGACTTTAAAATAACAAAAAATAAGTCAAAAACCACATTTTAAAGCTTTTAAAAAACCATATTTATTTTAATAGAAACGCACTTTTATCATTGATTATTAAAAAAAAGAATTACTTTTATAAATCATCAACTACTGAAATTTTAAAGATTTTATTGAATGGATTTATTAGACGAATTTGATATTAGTATTATTAAAGAATTAGAAAAAGACGGCAGAATGGCTTTTTCTGCCATTGCAGCTAATTTGAAAATATCAAATACAATGGTGCATCAACGCATTAACAGAATGATCGAACAAGGTGTTATTGGCGGCATAAAACCAATAATTCAGGAAAAGAAAATTGGTTACGACTGGGCTTCTTTTACCGGAATTACATTAAATAAAGATTCTGATTCTGATCGAATTATTGAAGCGTTAAAAGAAATTCCCGAAATCACGGAATGTTATTATGTAACAGGATCTTTCACATTATATATTAAAATCATTGCCAAAAATCACGAACATATGCGTCGTATTCTTTATGAAAAAATCGATGGAATTCCAGGAATTGCTAAAACCGATTCTATTGTAGAATTGGGTTGTGCTTTCAAAAGGAATATATCATTATAAATATATTTATTCTTACAAAGGAATATTGGTTACAAACCTCACAAGAATTTACTTGTGAGGTTTTTTTGTAACATATTATTTCTGATATTTGTTAAAAATTGTCGAATTATGAAAAACACAGCTCTAATTTTATTCAGTGCAATCTTATTTTCTAATCTTATGAATGCGCAATTAAAGCCCGTAAAATATACTGAAGGTAACCAGCAACTAAATGGTTTATTTGTAAAATCTGCTAAAAAAAGCGCTAACAATCCTGGAATCTTACTTTTGCCAGCTTGGCTAGGAATTGATAATGCTTCTAAAGGTATTGCAGAAGATTTATCTAAACTTGGGTATCACGTTTTTATCGCAGATATTTATGGAGAAGGAAACTATCCTAAAAATACTGGCGAAGCAGGAAAACAAGCAGGTTTTTACAAAACAAATTTTGAAGCGTATCAAAAACGAATAAACGCGGCTTTAAAAGAATTAGTAAAATCTGGTGCAAACGCCGATAATATTGTCGCAATCGGATATTGTTTTGGAGGAACTGGAGTTTTAGAAGCCGCAAGAGCACATTTAAATGTAAAAGGAATAGCTTCTTTTCATGGCGGTTTAGGTAAAGATGCTAGCAGAAAAACTGAAGCTATTTCTACGAAAGTTTTAATTTGTCACGGTGCAGATGATCCGTTTGTTTCTAAAGATGAGATTACTTCTTTTCAACAAGAAATGCGCGATTCTAAAGCCGACTGGCAAATGATTTATTACGCAAATTCTGTTCACTCGTTTACAAATCCAGAAGCAGGAAGCGATAATTCTAAAGGCGCAGCTTACAATCCTGTTGCAGCAAAAAGATCTTTTGAACATTTACAGCTTTTCTTAAATGAAGTTCTAAAAAAATAATACCATATAACTCAACCCAACCAAAAACAAATTAATCAACCAGCTCAATGTCACATAGCAAAATTAGAGAAGATAAAACCTGTTTGAACTGCAGGCACGTTGTAGAACAAAAATTCTGTCCAAACTGCGGACAAGAAAACACCGACAGCCGAAAAACTTTTCATCATTTATTTGTTCACTTTTTTGAAGATTTAACGCATTACGAAAATGCTTTCTGGAAAACCATTAAAAACCTTCTTTTTAAGCCTTCAACCCTTACAAAAGAATATCTTTCGGGAAAACGTTTGTCTTATTTAGCGCCAGTTAGATTGTATATTTTTATCAGTTTTATAACCTTTCTTTTAATTGCATTATTTCCAAGTAATTTAACTGAGGAACTAACGAAAAATGACAAGGAAATCACGTCCAATTTTGAGAAAGAAATTAAACAAGAAAAGAAAAGCTGGAAGGAGAAATCATATTTAAAGTCGAAAACAGTAGACAAATCATATTTTCAAATGAAAACAATGAAAGAAATTGATTCAATTCAGAAATATGGAAAGGAAAGCGAAAAGCTAAATGCAACATCGTATTGGTTTTATGAAAAAGCAGTTCATGTTACTGAAAAAAATACTAAAAGAGAAATCATTATAAAATTTATCGAATCATTTTTTCATAATCTTCCGAAAATCTTATTTATCATAATGCCGTTTTTTGCTTTTTTCTTGTGGCTTTTTCATAACAAAAAAAGATGGTATTATTTTGATCATGGTATTTTTACGCTCCATTATTTTTCGTTTCTGCTGCTCATTTTCCTCATTATGTTTATAATTGACAGAGTTATTGGGCTTTTTGGAGAAAATAGTCCGTTGTCTTTTGTATCTGGAATTACCAATTTTGCAGGAACCATCTGGATGTGTTACTATTTTTATCCTGCTCATCATCGTTTTTATGGCGAATCTAGAATTGTATCGTTTGCTAAAAGTGTTTGTTTATTCATCATAAACTCACTTTTTATTATATTTTTACTAACCTTTTACGTTCTTTACACATTTATTAATTTACACTAACTATAGGAATGAAAAAATTACTCCTTTTATTACTAGTTGTTTCTGCGTATTCTTGTAAAACTGCGCAGTCAACAGCATCTAAAGACAATTCGGATCCAACAAAATACATTAAAGCTATTTCCGAAAAAGATCTTAAAAAAATGCTTTATACTATTGCTTCAGACGAAATGGAAGGCCGTGAAACTGGCTCAAAAGGACAGAAAAAAGCGGGTGTTTATATGATTGAACAATACAAAAAAAGCGGCGTATCTTTTCCAAAAGGAGCTTCAGATTATTACCAACATATTCCAGCAGCTTTCTTAAACGCAAAACGCAACGAAAATTTACCTGATTCTGAAAACATCTGGGCTTTTATTGAAGGTTCTGAGAAACCAAACGAAATCTTGGTAATTTCAGCACATTACGATCACGTTGGAATTAAAAACGGAGAAGTTTATAACGGAGCTGACGATGATGGTTCTGGAACAGTTGCGGTTATCGAAATGGCTAAAGCTTTCGCGAAAGCTAAAAAACAAGGTCACGGTCCAAAACGTTCTATTTTATTTCTTCACGTAACTGGAGAAGAGCACGGTTTGCACGGATCTCGTTTCTATTCTGAAAATCCTTTATTTCCAATTGCCAATACTATTGCAGATATTAATATTGATATGATTGGTCGCCGCGATGTTGAACATTCAAACACAAATAATTATGTCTATGTAATTGGTGCTGACAGATTATCTTCTGATTTGCATAATGCTGTTGTATCTCAAAATGAGAAATACATCAAAATGGACTTGGATTTTAAATTCAATGATCCTAAAGATCCAAATCATTTTTACGAGCGTTCTGATCATTATAACTTTGCAAAACATGGCATTCCGTCTGTTTTCTTCTTCAACGGAGTTCACGCAGATTACCACGGAAAAGATGATACTCCAGAAAAAATCGAATACGATGCTTTAACTAAAAGAACAAAACTGGCTTTTTCACTTGCTTGGGATTTAGCAAACAGAGAAAATAGACCGGTAGTGGATAAGAAATAAGGTTCTGAGGTTCTGAGGTTCTGAGGTTCTGAGGTTCTGAGGTTCTGAGGTTCTGAGGTTCTGAGGTTCTGAGTTTTTGAGGTTGTGAGGTTGTGAGGTTATG
>JASCOE010000014.1 GCA_029959285.1 Flavobacteriaceae bacterium PS02337 | reverse complement strand
CTCTTTTGGAAATCAATTTGTATTCGCAAACTAAAAAACAGCATCGCTAAAAAGGTATTCATGAAAGTCTGGGAACAGCAAATCCTTACAAAATGGAAATGAAATGGAGTTTTTTCACAGCCTGACGGTTTGGCGCTTGGCGAAGAAGTGGATTTCGGAGCACGAAACTATCTGCCAGCACTAAACTTGAATAGAAGTACAAAGCTCCAAGTTTGCACGTCACCCCGCCTGACGCAAAACCGGTGTGCTTGTTGCACAACTCAAATATAAATAAAAAACGTATCTTGTTTTATGCAAGGACGTAAAGATTTCACCCCGCAACTTTTTTATGAACTAAGTCTGGACAGATTGGTTCCAGCAGATAACTTTTATCGGCGCGTAAATCACGAGTTAGATTTACATTTTCTTTATCAATCGACTCAAAAATATTATGGTGTCGAAGGGTGTCAGAGCATTGACCCTGTAGTTTTTTTCAAGATTTTGTTGGTAGGTTATTTAAACAACATCAACAGTGATCGGGCTTTAATCCGTTATTGTTCCAATTGTTTGGATGTTCGTTTGTTTTTGGGCTATGACCTGAATAAAGATTTGCCCTGGCATTCTACCATCAGTCGCACAAGGCAACTTTTTGGTGAAGAATTTTTTTTGAGTTTATTTCAATCTGTTCTGAAAATGTGTGTCAACAAAGGCATGGTAAGAGGTAAACATCAGGCGGTTGACAGTGCCTTTATCAAGGCCAATGCAAGTATGGAATCTTTGTTAGAAAAGCAAGTTTTGGAAGATGCTTCGGTGTAAGCGAAATCATCGATTAATTCGTAGCCAGAGAAAACAGATTCGCAAACAGGGAACATTTTCAGGGCGAACGGTCGCAGTTCATTGTCTGCCATCAGGGTATCAAACTCATTACACCCTTCCCTTAAAAGACTGGCAGGGTTTGGCGTTAAGAGGTGACATTTTGCAGATTTCAGTAAAACATGAGGGATTTATTTTTATTTTTGTATACGTGATAATCACAAATAAATGAAAGCTTACGAGAGTTTAAATGAAACTTTATCGTTTTACGGAGTCCGGTGTGACGGAGCATACTATATTTCTTCTGGAGAGCCTATAATTGAATTCCCGAAGAAAACATTCCGTATGGATTTTTATGCTTTCTGCATTTGTGTTTCTGGTAGTATTGACCTGGAAATAGACAATCAACAATACAGTATAGCCAGAAATGGTTTTTTGGTATCTGCTCCTTCCACGATTATCAAATTTGTGAACATCAACAAGGATTTCAGGATGAAGGTTCTCTTTTTTGACAAGACCTTTTTACTCAAGAATATGGCCAATCCCTTTTTTATAGAGAAGCTGTCGTTATTTAACAAATCAACTTTTAGTGTAATCACCTCTGATGAGGAATCTGCCCTGCAATTATTCGCCCTGCTCAATTATCTCCAAAAACAGTCTGGCCGAAAAGACAGGTTTATTGAAGACATTATCAGGACCATTATCATTAACCTTCTGCTTGAAACAGCCACCCTTGTCGATAAGGAAAGAGATAAAAAAACGGAGGACAACCATGAAGTGAACAGTCTTTTCTTAAAATTCCATGAATTGCTGGCAGAGCATATTTCCTCCCATAAGGATGTGCAGTTCTATGCCGACAGGCTTTTCATCACCAATAAGTATCTTATTGTTGTTGTAAAGAGGGCAACCGGCAAAACGCCTCACGATATTATAAATAATACCCTGCTTAAAGAGGCTTTGGTACTACTCGGCAATCCAGAGAAAACCATTTCCCAGATAGCTTCGGAGATAGGATTTAGCTCCACTTCGTCCTTCGGGAGATTCTTCAAAAAATATGTTTCTCTCTCCCCGCAGGAATATAGGAGGCAGCAGCACATTTAGGAAAATGAATTCCGGTACAACATTGGCGAATTTGGGTATACAGTTGAAAAATAGTATATAATTAACTTTGTATTGAAATCATAGATTAATAAAACCCTTGGTAATTCAAGCTCAACAACACCAACAGTTATGTACTACAGCAAAGGAAATTACGAGGCATTTGCCCGTCCCAAAAAGCCTGCAAATGTTGATTTAAAATCTGCCTATCTTATCGGTTCCGGTCTGGCCTCTTTGGCGTCGGCAGTTTTTCTGGTTCGTGATGCGCAAATGCAGGGCGACAAAATCCATATCCTGGAAGAACTGGCTCTGCCGGGTGGAAGTATGGATGGCATTTGGAACGAACAGAAAGGCTACATCATCCGGGGTGGCCGCGAAATGGAAACCCAATTTGAGACGCTTTGGGACTTATTCCGTTCCATCCCGTCGTTGGAAACTCAGGGTGTATCCATCTTGGACGAATATTACTGGCTCAATAAACAAGACCCGAGCTTTTCACACGCCCGGGTCATCGAAAATAAGGGGCAAAGGCTTGCTACCGACGGACAACTGACACTTTCTCCTAAAGCTATAGAAGAGCTGATTGCGGTAGTCCTTACACCGGAAGAAAAGCTACAGGATATCCAAATCGACCAAGTATTTTCGCAAGAGTTTTTCAAGTCAAACTTTTGGACCTACTGGGCCACCATGTTCGCTTTCGAGCCCTGGGCAAGTGCCATGGAGATGCGCCGTTACCTTTTGCGTTTTATCCATCACGTAGGTAGCGTGACCGATATGTCCTCGTTGCGCTTTACGAAATACAACCAATACGAATCGCTGATACGCCCGCTGGTAAGCTACCTGGAATCGCATGGAGTGCAGTTCCAATACGGCACCCAAGTGCAGAATATAGTGGTTGACACCACAGGCGGCAAAAAAGTAGCCAAAAGAATTGAATACATCAGGGATGGGAATGCAGAAAGCATCGACCTGACAGCAGATGACCTTGTATTTGTAACCAACGGCTCCATTACCGAAAGTAGCACTTACGGAGACAACAATACCCCTGCTCCGGTAGCAGAAGGCATCGGTGGCAGCTGGAAGCTCTGGCAGAACCTTGCAGAACAGGATACCGCCTTCGGAAAGCCGGAAAAATTTTATAAGAATATTCCCGAAGCCAACTGGGTCATCTCCGGTAGTATTACCTTTTTTGACGACAAAGTGGTACCCTATATAGAAAAAATCTGTAAAAAAGACCCACGCAGCGGCTCCATTGTAACCAGCGGCCCGGTAACAATCAACGATTCCAATTGGTGGTACGGCTTTTCCATAAGCAGGCAGCCCCACTTCAAGGCCCAGCAAAAAAATGAAATCATCGTTTGGGTGTACGGTCTTTATTCCCATAAACCGGGCAATTATGTAAACAAAAAGATTACGGAGGCCACCGGGATAGAGTTGTGCGAAGAACTTTTGTACCACATGGGCGTGCCCGAAAACGAGATTGCGGATATTGCAAAAGCAGCCAATACCATTCCCTGCCGTATGCCTTATATCACGTCTTATTTTATGCCACGTGCCGTGGGCGACCGTCCCCTGGTAGTTCCTGGAGGTTCCGTAAACCTGGCATTTATAGGCAATTTCGCAGAAACGCCCAGAGACACGGTTTTCACAACGGAATATTCCGTGCGCACCGCTATGGAGGCGGTATATACCCTGTTAAATGTGGACAGGGGTGTCCCGGAGGTATTCGCCAGTTCTTATGACATTCGGGTATTGTTGAAATCTATTTATTACCTCAATGACAAGAAAGGACTGAAAGACATCAAGGTTCCCTGGCTGTTCTCCCTTTTAGAAAAATATGGACTGAAAAAGATGCAAGGCACTTATGCAGAAGAACTCCTTAAAGAAGCAGGCCTTTTATAAAAATCAATTTCAAAGAGTAAAATATGAGCGCAAATAATTCAAAGAAACAAGCCTACTTCGTTGGTGGTGGCTTGGCAAGCCTTGCCGGGGCTGTTTACCTTTTGCAAGACGGCGGTTTCACAGGCGAAAACATCCACATCATTGAAGCCCTGCCCGTTTTGGGCGGGAGTAATGACGGAGCCGGAACCAAAAAAGAGGGGTTTATCTGCCGTGGTGGAAGAATGCTTAACGAAGAAACCTATGAGAACTTCTGGGATTTGACGGACCGTATCCCCTCATTGGAAGTGCCCAACATCTCTGTCAAAGATGAAATCTTTGCCTTTGACCACGCAAACCCCACCAAGGCAAAAGCGAGATTAATAGACAAAGATGGAACTATCCTGCCGGTTACCGATATGCAGTTCAACACGGGTGACCGTATGAAAATGGTCAAACTGTTCTTCACCGACGAAAGCGAATTGGACAATGTGACCATCCGCGACTGGTTCAGCGACCATTTTTTTACTACCAATTTCTGGTATATGTGGCAGACTACTTTTGCGTGGCAGGAATGGAGCAGCATTTTTGAATTTCAGCGTTACATGAAACGCATGCTACTGGAATTTTCAAGAATCGAAACCCTTGAAGGGGTAACAAGAACTCCTTACAACCAATATGAATCCGTGATTTTGCCGTTGAAGTCATTCCTTGACCAGCATAAAGTGGATTTTTCACTAAGAAAAACCGTTACCGATTTGGAATTTGTCGATAACGATAGCATTACGGTAAAGGAAATAGAATGCATCAATGCAGAAGGGAAGACAGAGAGAATAACCGTCAATGAGGGCGACCTGGTATTCTTTACCAATGGATGTATTACCGACAATTCCAATAATGGCGATTATAATACACCGGCGAAATACCTGCCCGATAATCCGCCAAGTTTTGCATTATGGCGCAGGATTGCCGACAAAAAACCGGGAAAGCTGGGAAATCCCACCCCGTTCTTTACCAAGCCGGATGAAACAAAATGGTATTCTTTCACACCGACTTTCATGGGGAATAAACTACTGAAACTCATCGAAGATTACACTGGAAACAAACCGGGAAGCGGTGCTTTGATGACATTTAAGGATTCGTCATGGAGACTATCTATAGTAATAGCTGCCCAGCCTCATTTCAAAGCACAGGAAAAGGACACTACCATTTTATGGGGCTACGGGCTGTATCCCGATAATATTGGCAATTACGTGAAAAAGCCCATGATAGACTGCACTGGCGAAGAACTCCTTACCGAATTGCTGCATCACCTGCACTTCGAGGAGTATGAGCAGGAAATCAAGGAAAGCGTCGTAAATGTAATTCCTTGTATGATGCCCTACATCGATGCGCTCTTTCAGCCAAGGGCAAAAGCCGACCGCCCTGCAGTTGTTCCGGAAGGCAGCACCAATCTTGCCCTCATCAGCCAGTTTGTAGAAATACCGGAAGATATGGTGTTCACCGAAGAATATTCCGTCAGGGCAGCACGCCTAGCAGTGTACACTCTGCTAGGCCTGGATAAAGAAGTAGCACCTGTAACGGAACATTGGAAACGTCCCGAAGTATTGGCGAAGGCCGTCCATACTTCATACAGGAGCTGAGCATAATTGACCAGACTTAGGTATTTACCAGAAAGCCCAATACGGACTGGAACTTGGCATCCTCTCCAACGTAGATGATGTAAAATCCTACAATAAAGGCTGGTTCCTTTCCCTTGGATATCGTATCAGTTTATGATAAGGCAATATAAGACTGGCATATCAAATGGTTGCCAGCCACTCTTTTATTAATTTTTACAACTATGAATTTTAAAAACGTAACCATTGCAGGAAGCGGTGTTTTAGGCTATCAGATAGCTTTCCAGAGCGCATTTCACGGATTCAACGTAACCGTGTACGACATTAACGACGAGGTTTTGGAAAAAGCCAAAGCCAAGTTTGAAACGATGAGCAGAGTGTTCAAACGGGACTTGAAAGCTACCCAGACACAGTTGGACACAGCGTTTGAAAACCTTCATTATACTTCCGACCTAGCACAAGCTGTCAAAGATGCTGATTTATTGATTGAGGCCGTTCCTGAAAATCCGGCAATCAAGACAGATTTCTATCAAAAGTTAGCCCTAGTGGCTCCCGAAAAAACGGTTTTTGCCACCAATTCCTCAACCTTGCTACCAAGCCAATTTGCAGAAGCTACCGGCAGGCCAGCGAAGTTCGTCGCCTTACATTTTGCCAATAATATCTGGACCAACAATACCGGTGAAGTGATGAAACATGCAGGTACATCTGAAGAAACGTTCAATTCTGTCCTGGATTTTGCCAAACAGATTGGCATGGTACCCTTGCCTATACATAAGGAACAACCCGGATATATCGTAAATTCGCTTTTGGTACCCCTTTTAAGTGCTGCTTTACAGCTATATGTAAATGAAATTTCAGATGTTGAAACGATTGATAAAACATGGATGGTAGCCACCGGCGCACCGGTAGGACCATTTGGAATTCTGGATGTAGTAGGCATAACCACGGCATACAACATCAATAAAATGACCGCTGATGTAACAAAAGAACCTTCAAAAATAAAGGCAGTGGAAATGTTGAAGTCTGAATTTATCGACAAAAACAAGCTTGGGGTAGCTACTGGCGAAGGATTTTACAAATACCCTAATCCGGCATATAAGGAAAAGGATTTTCTGAAGTAAGGAAATTCCTTTTCCTTCAGATTTATAAAATGGAAATGAAAGAAGATATTTACGGATAGTTCTTACGGGTAATGGTGGATATTCCGAAACGCATTTAAAATTTCATAATCTAACAGACGGAAAATCCAATATTTTGGCATCAAGCCAATTAATTAAACCCTATTTTTAAATGCTTCTTCGCCGCCCTCCAATTTAAGTAAACTCTTTCTATGACTAAGGTTCTCAATTGTGGTTGATATGATTTCAGTAAAGACTTTTTCTTTTGGTATTTCCAAAATATGTATAAGCTCTGCATCTCCATTAACTACAAAATTGGCATTGTGTGTAGCAAAAATTATTTGCCGTTCATTTTTCTTTTCTTTAATCAAATCAACTAAATATTGAGCGATTAATCTGTTGTCCAAATGTGCTTCTGGTTCATCAATTAGTAACGGTTTCACGCCTGTCATTAGCAAGGTTACTACAACTGCGGTACATCTTTGACCAAAAGAGCAAGATGTAAGAGGCGACTTTCCATAGAAACCTACTATTTGTACATTTTCAGAAATATTATAGATGTTTCGCCGGATTAGGTTCTTGTAAATGGCAAAATTTGATTTTTTCTCAAATATCTCGTAGAATACTTTGCCATAAAGTGAATTTCTATCTATTGCCTTTTGATTAAGTTCCTCAAGAAATTGGTCATAAGTCAGCCCTAATAACCGCTCATTTGGCTCTATTTGACCTAAGCACCCATATATGTTATCCCAAGATAACCCTGTTTTGTGGTATGATTGTGTAACCCTCCCTTAGTTCGGACTGGTATTTTATAGACTAATTTAATTCAAAAATATAATTATTGTTGTTGGAACTGTGGGGATGTTGGAAACTCGATAGAGTTTTCAATATCTCCACAGTTTAGCCGCTTGTACAGGTCAGGCGTTATACCTCCCAGTGCTTCATGTGGCCTGCTGTAATTGTAATCCTCCATCCATTCATCGGCTAATACCTGTACCTGGTTAATGTCCTCAAATAGGTAAGCGTCCAAGATGTTTTCCCTGAAGGTTCTGTTAAAACGTTCGATATAGCCGTTCTGCATAGGCTTGCCAGGCTGGGTAAATTGCACTGTAATATCTTTGCTCTCACACCAATCCTTGAACTCCTTGCTGTTAAACTCAGGTCCGTTATCTACCCGGATACAGTTTGGTTTACCTTGCTCATGAATAGTTCGCTCCAAGATCTGTGTTACTCGTATGGCTGGTATGGTATAAGCGGCTTCAACGGCAATAGCTTCGCGGTTATAATCATCAATGATGTTGAGCGTACGGAACCTTCTTTTGTTACCAGCACATCACACATAAAGTCCATTGACCAGGTATCTCCAGCCTGCTCAGGCACGATCAGGGGTACCTTTACTCTTGCCGGTACACGCCTGCGTACCTTACGGCGCTTATCCATGCCCAAAAGTAAATATACTCTGCGCACGCGCTTGTAATTCCACTGAAAACCTTGCTGACGTATACGGCTGTAGTATAAGTCTTGACCCTCAGTAGGATGCTTTTCAGCAAGTTCCACTAACTTATTTATGGTTTCAGAATCGTCTCTAACATTCTTATAGTAATACATGGATTTGGGCAGCCTCGCTACCTGGCAAGCCCTGCTAATGCTTACACTGTAACTTTCCAGTAAGTAAGCAACCATGTCTTTGCGCTGGCAGGGCTTTAGAACTTTTTTGAAAGAACGTCCTTTAGCATCTTATTATCCAAAGCCAGTTCTGCATACATGTGTTTAAGCTTGCGGTTCTCTTCTTCCAGTTCTTTTAGCCGTTTCAGCTCCTGGCTGTCCATGCCGGCATACTTCTTTCGCCAGTTGTAAAACGTGGATTTGTGAATGCCCAGTTCACGGCATACATCATTAAGCTCGCGGCCGCCTTCATATTCCTTGATGGCCTTTACGATCTGTGCTTCGGTAATAATAGAGTTCTTCATCGTTTGACTGTTTAAAGTTAAGACTTTTCGTCCCTTAAGCAGTCCGATTTTTAGGAGGGGTTACAATTGAAAGTGATTTCTAAAGTCTTGATTTAATCTATCTCTGTATTTTTCTTGATGGAACTCATATTTAAAACTAATCTGCTCTACATTGTCATTAGTAATATCCAAGTCCTTGTTAATAGCTTCGAGGCGTGTGTTAATGATTTGCTCACATTGCTGTACAATTTCGATTATGTCAGCAGTTTGTTCGTTGAGTTTTTGAAGGTGTTCTCTCTTTACTTGTATTTTCTTATTAAGTTCTGCTATTTCATTTGTCACGGTTGCGATATTGGAAGTTGCCCTATCCACATCTGCAATACTATCAGGCGTACTACCAATTGATGTAAAATAATCTACAATTTCTTGCTTTAATGACGCCAGCTCGATTTTTTTAGCTTCTAAAAGTTTATCTGTATCTGGAAAAGATTTTAAGGTAGTTTGATAATTTGTTCCTTGTTCATTGTTAATACGAGTTATTTCATCAATAGTATCAATATGATTTATAATTTCAGCTAATCTTTGACCGTATTCATCGGTGTTCTTTTCCAAGTTTACTGACAAGCACAACTCTGTTAGCTGAGCAAAGAAATCACTATACTGTTCTTTGTTTTGGCTTTTTTTTTCAATATCAGCAGTAACCTCATTTACCTTTTCAGATAAATCTTTGTATTGTTCGTTCTCTATTGAAGCAACAATTTTTTTGTCATTTTCTAAAGACGTTTTCTTTTGCTCTAAATCGGTTCGTAACGATACAATTTCTGATATTGTTTTAATGCTGTCATCTATGAGTTGAAGTTTAGAACCAAGCATCTTTTCTTTCTCTAAATAGTCATTTACAACTGCTTTAATACGCTCGTTAAAAATCAAATCTGTGAGTTTATTACCTGATGAAAGTTCTTCTACTTTACCTGACTGATAAATTCTATTTCGTTCGTTCCCGAAATGGTTACATAGGTTTCAGTGTTGTTTTTAAGGATATCTTTTCCGTCAACCAATATTTTATTGTTTTCAAAAAATTCTGTCTTTTCGCCCAATCTTTCCGCTATAAGATTTATGATTGTACTTTTTCCCGCACCACGACCGCCGATAATACAAGTGAAATAAGGACTAAAAAATATTTCTTCTTCTAATTCAGTTAAACAAAACTCTTGCTCGGTATTTGTCTGTAAGTTTTTGAGGACAGTGTTTTTTGGAAGATTAAATTTAATACTGTCAATCGTCCTGTAAGGCTTCCTAATAGTATCGTTATTATCAACCCTATACTTAGGTTCAAATAAAATTTGTTTGAGCCCCTCAAAAATAGGCTCACTTTTAATCCAGGTTTATCAGCTTAAAAACATTAGTAATATAATGCCCGTCAAGAGAATAGATAGAAGGATGTGGAGTGCCGTTTACGAAACGGTCGAAAATTTCGTCTTCAAGTCTTCAAATTTTGATGCTTCAGAATTTGAAATTGCTTTTAAGAAAAGGCTGATATGAGAATGTTTAAACTTATGGTTCTTAAACAATTCAATTTTACCTTCATCATTTATAAAGTTATTATCTCCATTTAAGCATAAAAGTATATATGCTTTGATATATTCTTCAACGCCCAAAATGAGATGCGAAATAGCAATACCAAAATTACTCTCCTTTGATAAAAGTTCGCTTGCTTGAATATGCTTTTTGGCGTTCTCCAATGTTAAACAAGCACCTTGAATATAATCTTGACCTGAAAAATTTTGAAATACATTCTTCATAATTGTTCTAAAATTTATCAAAAATCAAATTTACCAAATAAGTTCAATCCTTTTTTAATAAAGCAGCGTTCTTTTGCTTCTCCTATGTTTGTATAATATAATCTAAGTGAAGAAGGGCGAGAGCAGATTTTGCTTTAAATAGCCTATATGGTATATTCAAGAAAAGAAACTGCCTCCTCTTCTTTAACCTTTTAGAATCTGAACAGAATGTAAGGAATTTGCTCATTATGATGAGTCTTATAGCCAGTATATCCAGTCAGGAGAAAAGATGAAGAAAGGTTATCACTTACCTAAACCAGATAAGATGAAGGTATTATTAAAGCAGACAGTAGGAATTGATGTAGCACAAAATGAATTAGTTGTATCGCTTGGTCGAATGGATGAACAAATCAGCATAGAAGTTTATGCATACAAAGTATTTCCCAATACTCGAAAGGGTTTTTCAAGCCTTGTGTCATGGGTAAATAAGCAGACATCAATTACAACAGAAGTACGGTACGTAATGGAAGCAACAGGCGTTTATCATGAATCCTTAGCCTATTACCTATGCAGTATTAAAAAACAAGTCAGTATCGTTCTGCCAAACAAGATTAGTAATTATGCGAGAACACTTGACATAAAAACCATAACTGACAAGAGCGCTTCACAAGCCATTTCGAGATTCGGTTTGGAAAGGCAATTGGAAGTTTGGCAACCTCCTTTAAAAATATTCAATGATTTGAGACAGCTTTGTCGGGAACGAGAGCAGTTGGTACATGAGCGTACAATGTTAAAAAATCAACTGCATGCAGAACGTACTTCTGAAACATCAAGTGAAAGCTCAGTGAAACGAACAAAAAAAAGAATAGCTCTTATTGATTCGCAGGAAAAAGAGATAAGAGAAGAAATTGCTATACTTATCAAAGGAGACGAAGTTCTACTAGAAAAGATGAATATGGTATCTTCTATTCCTGGAATTGGAAACTTAACCGCTGTAACCATTATAGCCGAAACTAACGGATTCGAGTTAATAAAGAATAAAAGACAATTGGTCAGTTATGCAGGATTAGATGTAAGAGAAAAAACATCTGGAACCTCAGTGAAATCCAAACCCCGAATATCCAAGCGGGGTAATCGGAATTTAAGGAAAGTAATGCACTTTCCGGCACTGGCTGCAATCAGGACTGATGAAAGATTCAGAGATATTTTCTTAAGAATAGTTTCAAGGCATGGGATTAAAATGAAGGCTATAGTTGCCATCCAAAGGAAATTATTGGAATTGACATACATATTATGGAAAAGTAATGCCTATTATGATTCAGAATATGAACGCAAAATAATCTCATCAGAAGTTATAACATTACCATAATTAAGGAAATAGCCCCAACACAGTTCCTTACAATTTTAAAGTGTATTAGCTTACTAGCTATTATGTCAGGATTTTACATGCATAATTTTAATAGATCTTCACTACAAAGTGACACGGATTTATTACCCAAATTAAGCTTATTTCATAGATTTAGAACCCATCTATGAGGCAGAGTAAGTTAATATTGGTAAATTGCGATATTTAACTTTTACATTTAAAACATGAAGGATAAGATCAATCTAAATATTTTCAAAGACTTTGTTCAATCAAGTAATTTTGGAGGTTTCCTCCTTTTTTTATGCGTAGTGATTTCAATGATAGTGGCAAATACATCAATGGCCGTTCCGCTACAAAATTTATTGGACACAAAGCTGGGGTATGAAAATGAAGCCATACACCTCAATTATTCCGTAAGTATGTGGATCAACGACGGATTGATGGCAATCTTTTTTCTGTTGGTAGGTCTGGAAATTAAGAGAGAAATTGTTGAAGGAGAACTCTCTTCTCCTAAAAAAGCAATCTTGCCTATCCTTGCTGCTATCGGTGGAGCAGTTGTCCCCGCATTGATTTATTTATATTTTAATTCAGGAACCCCGACAGCTTCCGGCTGGGGTATTCCCATGGCTACCGATATTGCTTTTGCATTGGCCGTAATTTCGCTGTTAGACAAAAGAGTACCAACCAGTTTAAAAATATTTTTAGCGGCTTTGGCGATAGTGGATGACCTCATAGCTATTTTAGTAATTGCCATTTTCTATTCATCCGGAATTGAGTTAGGCTATCTAGGCTATGCCGGAATTGGAATACTAGTACTGATTTTGATGAACCGATTCAATATTAAGAATCCCTATCTATATCTAATACCAGGAGTGTTTATATGGTATTTTGTGCATCATTCTGGCATTCATGCCACTATAGCAGGTGTACTGGTAGCGATGACCTTGCCAACCAATGATACAGAAGTTGAATCTCCGTTAGAGAAACTAGAACATGCACTTGTAAAACCTGTTAACTTTCTAATTATTCCCATTTTTGCATTCGCCAATACAAATATTACAATTCATCAGGAAATGATAGAAGGACTGACTTCCCCTTTAGGTTTAGGTATTTCACTGGGATTGATTTTTGGTAAGCCCATTGGCATTGTTGTAACCTCTTTGATATGCTCTAAATTAGGGATAGGTCAACTTCCTGCAAACAGTAACTTTATTCACATTATTGGCTTAGGATTATTAGCTGGAATAGGTTTTACAATGTCCATATTTATATCTATGCTTTCATTTGACAATCAGGTTTTCATTGAAGAGGCCAAGCTATCTGTTTTAATAACATCACTCATTGCGGGTATAATAGGATATGTGATTTTGAATTTATCAAGTAGAAGAAAGAGTAAGAAGACTGAAATTTAAATTCAGTCTTTTTTACTATAATATTTCTCCTTTAGCCATAAACTTGCCTTTACCAATAATATCAGTACCGGAACTTCTACCAGTGGGCCGATAACACCCACAAATGCCTGTGGCGAATGAATGCCGAAAATCGATATTGCTACGGCTATTGCTAATTCAAAATTGTTTCCTGTGGCTGTAAATGCGATGGATGCGTTTTTGTCGTAAGGAACTTTAAGAGATTTATTGATAAAGAAGCTCACGAAAAACATCAACACAAAATAGATGATTAGCGGTATGGCTACTTTTACTACATCCATTGGTAATTCCAATATTTTATCGCCTTTCAAGCTGAACATTAATACTATCGTAAACAGTAAAGCGTACAAGGTAATTGGCGATATTGCGGGGACGAATTTTCGGTTATACCATTCTATACCTTTTGATTTTATAAGGAAGTAACGGCTTAAAAAACCTGCTAGGAATGGAATACCTAAATATATCAATACGCTTTCGGTAACATCTTTCATGGATACGCTTACATTGAAATTGGCTAATCCTAATTTTGCAGGTAATACGTTGATGAATAACCAAACTAAAAAGCTGTAAGTAAATATCTGGAAGATGCTGTTTAATGCAACTAACATAGCTGTATATTCTCTGTTTGCTTTAGCTAAGTCACTCCAGACGATGACCATGGCAATACATCTTGCCAAACCGATAAGAATTAAGCCTGTCATATAATCGGGTTCGTTACGTAAAAACAAAACCGCTAATCCAAACATCAATAGCGTGCCGATTACCCAATTGAGCAATAAGGATATGCCAATTACTTTTTTATCTCTAAATGCTTTGGGCAATAAGGAATAATCAACCTTTGCCAAGGGGGGGTACATCATTAATATCAATCCTATTGCCAATGGAATATTGGTAGTGCCAACAGATAAGCTGTTGGTAACATTAGAAATATTGGGAAAGAAATGACCCAAACCCACGCCAATTGCCATTGCAAGGAATATCCATAAAGTAAGGTATCTGTCTAAGAATTTTAATTTTGGTTGCATTGCTAATTTGTAAGTTCTTTATATTGGTTTGATGTCAATAAGTCTTCTAATTCTGTAATGTCTTTTATTTCAATTTTAATCAACCAACCGTCTTTATAAGGATGGTCGTTTATGAGTGTTGGTGCTTTCAAAAGTAGTTCGTTCGTTTCAGTGATTTTACCCGATACAGGCATAAATAAATCACTGACCGTTTTAACTGCTTCAACAGAGCCGAATACTTCGTCCTGCTGAAAACTATATCCAACGTTTGGTAAATCCGCATATACGATTTCACCCAATTCACTTTGCGCAAATTCTGTAATGCCTATTGTACCTGTGTTGTCCTGTATGCTTATCCAGGTATGTTCTTTTGAATACTTTCTTTCGGTTGGAAATTCCATTTTTATAAATTTTAGATTAGTAACCTCTTCTTAAATTTTCTGCGTATTCGTTTGGTAAAATGCTTTCTTCAACTGCTTTTGCAGCCCTTTCAATATCATAATCAAAGCGTATAAATTCTACACTGATACTATCTTTGTCCAACACAGAACTGTTTTCATTAATCGTAAACATTACATAACCGCCTCTTACATCGCTGTCCTTCGGTTTACCAACCGAACCGATATTAATGGCGTGTCTGAAATGATTTTGACCGTCAATACCCGAATTTAAAACTCTGTGATAAGGTTTGTGTGTGTGTCCGAAGCACATAATGTCTGCATCGGCTTGCTCCATAATGCGAAGCATACTTTTTTCCTCACGGTCTTCAAAAAGATATTCGTTTATTTTTCTCGGACTTCCGTGTACCAAAAGCAAATTCAATTTATCTTCATTCAGTTGAAATTCTACTTTGATATGGGCTGGAAGTGTACGCAAATACGCTCTTTCTTCATCTTTCATCAAAGAATTTGTGAATGAAATAGAAATATTTCCGTTATCTTTTTCACTGTCTGTTTTGTAGGCACAACCGCATTCGTTGCTCATTCTGCCAATGCCAAAATCGTAATTTCCGGCAATGGTTGGTATTCTCCTTTTACGGATTTCGTTTACCACTTCGTTTGGCCAAATATTATAGCCCACCAAATCGCCCAAACAATAAATACTGTCTGGTTTTCTTTTTTCAACATCTTCAAAAAATGCTTCTAATGCAGGTAAATTGGCGTGAATATCACTGAATAATGCTATTTTCATTTTGTCTAATTTTTATTGTTTAAATATTTTGTTTAAGATAACTTTAGATAAGATTAAATAAATACCCTAATAATGCTCCTCCAATAACCACAAAGGCACTATTTATTTTTTTGAATTTGAAAACTACGATCGCACTTATCATTGCAATTAATATCGTCCGCCAATCAGTAATAGTTTCTTTGCCCATTGTAAGACAAATAGCGGCTATGATTGCAACAGATGCCACATTGACCGCATCGAGAAAAATGGACAGTCCTTTAGATTGGCGCATTTTTTTCATCAAGGGATTTAGCAATGCTACTAAAATAAACGACGGCAGAAAAATAGCAATCGTAGAAATAACTGCTCCGGATAGTCCGTTGATTTGATAGCCAATAAACGTAACTGAAGAAAAAACAGGACCTGGGGTAAACTGTCCAACAGCAATAGCATCCATTAATTGCTGCCGGGTGAGTAAGCCCGTTGCAACTAATTCCGTATCTAAAAAGGCGAAAAGAACATAACCGCTTCCGTAGAGGATAGCACCAATTTTCAGGAATATCCAAAATAATTTGGTATTTGTTTCAGACAGTAAGGGGCTTTGTGCGATTTGTAAGAATGCGAGCGGGATAAAACTTTGGAGCGTATTTTTTGTATCCTGAAGGTAATACAAGGCCATTGCCAGCAATCCCGCTCCAAACATCAAATAGATTTCACTAATGCCGAATAATGACAGTACCAAAACAAGAATACCTACAACCGCCAAGAATGTGGACTTTACTGATTTCTTTGCTAATGGAAAAACAGCTCCTATGATAATAGCGATGATTGCAGGTTTGATACCGTAAATAAAGGGCTGTACTTCGGGCAATTGTCCGTATTGCTGATACAACCATGCAAATATCCCGGTAATGAAAACCGCAGGTAAAATAAAACATAACCCTGCAAAGATTAATCCTTTCCAACCGCCTTTGTCATAGCCGATGTGTATCGCCATTTCTGTACTGTTGGGGCCAGGAATGAGATTAGTAGCTCCCAACAAATCCAAAAAATGCTGTTCGCTCATCCATTTTCTTTTCACTACTACCTCCTGCTGCATCATAGCAATATGAGCCGCGGGACCTCCAAAACCAATAAAACCGAGCTTTAGAAAGAGTTTGGCAATTTCCTTTATTTGAATATCACGCTCCATTTCTCATTACGATTTTATCAATAGACCAATTACCTCCGCCTTTGATTAACAAAAACATACTTCCCAAAAGCATCGCCCAATCCGTACGGCTGCCGTGCAGCAATTCCCAAATACCCTCGCTAGCCAAAATAGATGTTTTGGTCGTGGCAATGGCAACCAGCATAATGATGATGAGCGGAATACTTGCTAACCTTGTAAGCAACCCCAGCAAAATAAACGCTCCGCAAAGGATTTCAAATATGCCTACAAAACTTCCAAAAAATTCAGGCGATGGCAAGCCAATTTTTTCAAACCGTCCCGCTCCACGAATGGCAGGAAACAGCAATTTTTGAATGCCCTCCGATAAAAAAACACCTCCAACAATCAGTCGGATTATGATTGTTGTCTTTGAATTATCTGTATGAATGATTTTTGAAAACATAAAAATTCAATTTTAACAACATCCGCCACCTGGAGTACAAGCATTAGCATTATTTACAGGCAGTTCTGCCAAATTTTTCTTTACTTTTTCGGAAGGAATACCGCAGGCATCTTGAGCCAAACAAGCTGTTGTTTTATTTTTCAGTACAAATGTCTCTCCGTTGAAATCCAAATCATACTTACCAATCGTTTCGCTTTGGTATTCCACTTCAATTTCCGCATCTTCTATGCCCAATTTTTCTTCGGATAGCTTGATGATGTTTAATAGCTTAGCTGGCTTTAATTTGTGCTCGAAATCGTCTGCATTCCATAATTGGAAGTTTACAACTTTTTCCGAACGGATTACGCCACCACAGTCTATAAAGTTTTTAGTAATTTGTCCCACTTCGGTAACGTGGAAATGTTCTGGAACTAAGGTTCCGTTTTCTAATTGAAATCCAACATTTACTAATGTTGGCAGGATTTCTTTAATTTTTGATAGCTTCATATTTCTGATATTAACTCAATAAATGTTATATTGCAATGTTACGATGATTTGGTGTTAAAAAAAGCTTAACAGCATTCTTTACTATTTACATTCTCGACAAAAAAGCTATTGAGTTCCTTCTTAATCTCATTCCAGACTGTTTCATTAATACAGTAACATACACTAGTTCCTTCTATATTTCCTTTAATGATACCAATATTTTTCAGCTCTTTCAAGTGTTGTGAAATTGTCGCTTGTGCCAATCCCAATTCTTCTACAAGATCATTACAGATGCAGGCATTTTGTTTAATGATATGTTGCAGTATAGCTATACGGGCAGGATGAGCCAGTGCCTTTAAAATACTAGCTAAATGGTTCTGCTGTTCTGTAAAAATTTCGGTTTTTGTGACACCCATCAGTTTTATAAAAATAAATATATCGCAATATTACGATAATAAATTTAAACAGCAATAATTTTAAAAAAAATTATTGCTGTAGTTGTAATATTAAACTTGGGTATTCCGATGCTATTTATTAGTCATTACTTTGTAGGTAGGATCTTCAATAATATTCACATCAATAACTGTTTCTGCATTTTTAAGTAATTGCCTGCAATCTTGGCTTAAATGACGTAAATGTAGTTTTTTACCTTCCTTGTGATACTTCTCCGTAATTTTATTTAAAGCTTCAATAGCAGACATATCAACTACTTTACTTTCCTTAAAATCAATTACAACTTCATTCGGGTCATTTAGTAAGTCAAATTTTTCAATAAATGCGGCAGTAGAACCAAAGAAGAGCGGCCCAAAAATTTCGTAATGCTTTACACCATCTTCATCTACATATTTTCTTGCACGTATTCTTTTAGCACTCTCCCAGGCAAATACTAGAGCCGAAATGACTACACCAATCAAAACCGCTAAAGCTAAGTTGTGCAATACTATGGTTATAACTGCTACCAACATACCAATAAAAATATCGTGACGAGGCATTTTATTAATAATTCGAAAGCTGACCCACTCAAATGTGCCTATAGCTACCATCATCATCACCCCGACTAATGCCGCCATTGGAATTTGCTCGATTACAGGACCTGCAACCAGAATGATTAATAAAATTGCTATAGCTGCAACTATTGCAGAAAGTCTGGCTCTTCCTCCAGCTCCGATATTCACTAAAGTTTGGGCAACCATTGCACATCCACCCATTCCGCCGAAGAAACCGTTGGTGATATTGGCTATACCTTGCGCCGCAGTCTCACGGTTAGATTGTCCTTTTGTGCTGGTTATTTCATCAACCATATTAAGCGTTAACAGACTTTCAATCAATCCAACCCCTGCCATTACCAAGGCATAAGGGAAAATAATTTCCAATGTTTCCAGACTAAAAGGAATAGCAGGGATATGAAATGAAGGTAAAGAACCTCCTACAGAGGCGATATCAATTACTTTTTTAGTATCGATGCCGAAAAAATATACAATACCAAAGACAACTATTATTGCTACTAAAGATGCAGGAACTGCCTTTGTAAATTTTGGCAATATAAATACGATGGCTATAGTTAGTAATGTCAGTCCAGCCATTAGATAAAGCGCCGGCCCCTGCATCCAACCTTCTATCCCGTTTTCTACAACTTTAAATTGAGCTACCTGTGCCATGAAAATGATTACTGCAAGACCGTTTAAAAAACCATACATTACTGGTTGTGGGATCAGGCGGACAAATTTACCCAGTTTAAAAATTCCTACTGAAAATTGCAGTACACCTGCTAATATAACCGCAGCAAATAGATATTCCACACCGTGTGATGCTGCCAATGCGATAAGTACTACTACCGTTGCTCCGGCTCCCCCAGAAACCATTCCGGGTCTGCCTCCCAAAATTGCAGTAACAATACCCATTAAAAAAGCTGCATAAAGCCCTGTCAAAGGCGAAAGCCCTGCCAGAATAGCAAAGGATAAAGACTCAGGTATCATGGTCATAGCCACCGCAAGACCCGCAAGAATTTCGTTTTTGTAATTAATTTTCTGTTTGAAATCAAACAAATTGATAATTTTCTGCATAAAAATTTATGTTTAAAGTGGTAAAAATGTAAATAGAAAAGTTTGTACACGAAAGCAAAACCTTCGGGTACGACAGAGAAGCCAATAAATTAAAATTGGGAAATATAACAGTTAGCCTAAGATCAAGGCGGAGTAACTTGGGATGATATTTGTACTGTTCTTTTCATTGAGTGGTGCAAAAGTACAATTTATAGTTATTGTACACAATTTAACACCAAAAAAACTAAAAAAAATTGTTTTACAACACAGAATCTTTTCTTTGATGGCTATGTGAAAAGAAATCGTTACTAAATACAACAAATGGGATAATGAATATCCCACGCAAAAACTCGCAACCTGTTTGGTAAAATGTAAGGAAAGGTAATTGTGAAATGGTACATTTTAACAAAGGGGTTGCATCCGCTTTAAACCGCAAAAATGCGTTTCCGACCGAAGTGAGGAATTGCATTTTTGCCCGCCGATTTCGGCTTTTAGGCAACTTTTATCGGGTGGGTGCGGAAATCTTTCAGATTGTGAAAAAATCCTTTGTATTCGGTCATTCCCCTGCGAAACAAGTTCCATAGCAAAGAACAACCCATTTGGGTCAATGAGGAATTGATAAACAAATCTTGGTGTTCCAATGCTTCGGCAAGGGAGCAACTTGGCGTGTTATCCTCTTGTTCGGATTGCTTCAGCAATTCGCCAAATTCATCGGTAACAAATGGCAGGCTTGCCACCGTTTGGTATTTCTCTGAATTGGGTTGCTTTATCTCTCCGATAGTAGATAGTAGCACTTGTCCTGTATCTTGGCTGTTGCCAAAATCCAACCAATATTTCGGCTCATCTTGATAGTGTCTGCGGTAACTTAGTTCTTTCAGAATTTCAGCAACGCCAAACCTCGCCTGTACATTATCCACGCACGTAATAGTAATGATTGCCCTTGCGTCTTCGGGCAATCTGCCGAACTTATCCTTTTCAAATTTTACTGTTTTAGCTTTCCAATTTGTACCTGCCCAACGGTTGCAACGATTGATTAAAGCAACGGATTTGTATAATCCTGTTTCACATTCAAAAAATCGCTGTCTGCCTAAATTAGCACTGGTGATAACATCATCATCCCAAAGGCGGACTTGCAACCCTGCGTGTCCTAATGCTATCAAGCTCTCGTTAATTTCCATTAAAGCGGTCAGCACCTTAGAGCCTGTGCCACCTGCTCCGATAAGGTTTACCGAAATCGGATTTGTCGGATTGAGCAGATAATTATCCGTAAAATGGATTGCTGTTTTTGCTGTGTTCATCACAATAGATTTTTAAGGGTTTTATTATTCTTTTTTAAAACTTCTTTCGGAAAGGGTTTATCTGTGCTGATAAGGTCTTTCCAAAGGTTTACAATGTTTGTTTTTGTCAAGTTTTCGCATAATGAATGGCTGAAATAGGAATTGAAAAAATAATGTTCCCACGCCTGTATAAATTCCTCAACCGAAGCCGAATTTTTAATATCAATACTCACAGTACCCATACATACATTGCCCTTTTCGTAGATATTGAAAAAAGGTGCATAATGCAAAGGTGTTTTCTCGGTGGGTCTTCTGTCGTTTGCCAAAGCAAACACTGAAAGGCTATTTTTATTGGCAAACCAAAGCATTGGCGGTACTTGTGCCTTGCCATTGGAAATATTTAAACTGTCCACAAAATACATCTGTCTTTGCTGTGCTTTAGTGTACCATAGCACCGTACCTTTTTCGCTCGGGTTGATATGCAGAATATTGGTCGGCAAAATTCCCTTTGGTTTTAAAAATGCTCTGCTCTTTTCTTCATCAGTCTTTAACGCCTTTGCCAATACATTGGCTTCTTTTACTGTCAATGGATGGGCATTGATAGGCGTTCCGTTGCTATCCATATCGAAATGCTCCACGTACATATCAGTTTCAGTTCCTTTTTTTTCATAGAAAACCAAAGCGGATTTTGGATGGTACAATGTGCCAAAATCGTTGGTTATGTCGTTTACGTTGTTCATTTTTCTGTTGTTTTATAGTCGTCTAATAGCGTGCAGAGGTCGTCCAATACCGCAAACAGGCGGTTCTCAAAATCTAGATTGGCTGTTGGTATTTCACTTACGTCAAATCGCTTGGAAATGGTTAGTTCTTCCATTGCTCCGTACTCGCTAAATTCATTGTTGATGGTATCGGAAAGGCTTCCGTATAACCAACCTTTGGTGTCTGCAATAAATGAAATGTACTTTTCCATTCCGATTGCTCCGTTTTCGCAATCATCATTATAAGGGTCTTCTTCGGATATTGGTGCGTTTCGGAAAATATTTGCGTTCGGATATTCCGTATAAAGGGCAAAGGCATTACAAGCAACTTGCCAACATTCCCTGTCGAATGTATCAAGGCTTTTAAATCGGCTCAAACGCTGTTCAAATACCTTTAAATTGATACGGTTAAATAGCTTCTGTTCTATATTGTCGCCAATATATTCTGCATTTCTCAACTCACTTTTATACGTTTCGGTTTCGTCCGTTTCATCGTCCTGTTCCACCCAATCTTTATGCGTTTCATATAGCCAATACAAATAGCTGTCTTCTTGCCTGTAATACGGTACATCGGCAATATGGTACAGATAACTGCATACTGATATTAAAAGCTGTGCAGTCTTTTTACGCTTCGGGTCTTTGAGCATTTTAAACAGTGGTGCAATAGGAATATAATACAAGGTTGTGCCTGTATTGTATCGTTCCTCACTTGTGAAGTAGGTTTTCTTACTGTCCTGTAGCAATTTGAAATTATCCCAATTGATATTGGTGCGTTTTACTTTGGTTTCCATATCCCACATAGACAATGTTATATTGTATGGAAAATCAAAATCTTTGGTTTGCATTGGCTCAATGCTGTAATGCTTGGCAAGTCGGGAAAGGGATTGGTAAAAATCCCTCTCCGTTTTCTGACAAGCCTGTACGGATTGTGCTGTTTTCAGTTTAGGCAGAAACGTACACTTTAGAATACCATTGGTAGCATTGCTATTGGTACGGATTTCTGCTTGTCTTTCTGCACTTGGTTTGCGTCCTTTGGTCTTTGTAGCCAATTTGCGAACTCGCCCAACTGTCGGTGTAACTGCTGTTGTCGTTTCTGTTCGGGTATGCTGATTGTTCCCGATATGATATTGCGTTGCATAATTCATCGTTTTAAAATTTTGGTTTAACCTTTCGTACCCATTACGCTCTCAAATTTGTACTCGACTGCATCGTCTTTTATCTGTGGTGCAGATGCTTTTGCCGTTGTCAAAATCGGGTACATATTGGCGTAAAAATTCATTACGGCTTCCACGCTCCAACGTGGCTCTGGGTCGGTCAGTCTGATGTCCTGTCCTTTATCTTTGAGTATAAAAACTCGTTCTAATTGCGTTGCTAATAACATAATGGTCGTTTTTAAGTGTTAATACTGTTCTTCTTCGTCCGCTTCATCAATAGGATAATCGGCAGTAACTTCTTCCTCTTTTTGGGGTTCGGGTTTTGCTTCTTCCATTGCCCCGAAAAGGCTTGGTGTGGCAAACTTGTCGGACAATGATGTTTTACGTTTGCGTATCTCGTCCGCTTTTTCGGGGAACTCCGTTATATCGGGTACTTTTATCCACGCTTCACGGAATTTGCCCTCTTTCTCCAACTCGTCAGCCTTTGCCATAGCATCTTTAAACTTCTTGTCTTTGGCTTCTTTGTCCTTTTTCGCTTTCTCGGTTTTTTCCTTTTCTATTGCCGATTGTGCTTTGGCTTCGTCCAATTGCTTTTGGAATTTTTCCATATCCACCATTAAGCCCGATACCTTTTGTATGGGTGTAGTTACCTGCTCAAAAAATCCCTCGTCAAACTCTTGGGGCGTGGCGTTAAATGTCAATGGGGGAATTAGATTTTTTGCACTATCTCCACACGCTTCGTTGTTGAGCAATACCGTTACAATTAGGTTACTTTCTATTCCTTTTGAAATGTTCAGTTGTAAAACTCCTGTAAAGTCCAACTGCTGTATATGATTGAAAAAATTTGTGTTCATTGTTGTAAAATTTTGTAGGCTACCACCGATTAAGGTGGTAGCCTGTTGTTATTTAATTAAGGTTTAGGATTTCTGCACCATCTAAAGCAAAACCATTACACAAATCAAATGCTTTCTGTGATTTGAGTTGAGCAGTACCACCCAATACAATGCTCTGCAACTTGGCTTCATCATTCTTGTAATTTCTTACGTTCTGATAGTAACCTGTAACCGCATTATAAGCTCCGAACAATGTTCCTTTTGTAGTATCCATTTGTTGGGTGTCGCTTATCATTGCGTATGCAAAAGCATCTTCAACGGTGTTTTTGAACACGGTTGAAATTTCATCTTCCGCACCTTTTTTGATTAAATCAAAGGTTTCCTTATTCGGGCAAAGTGCCAATTGAATTAGCTTTTTAACCTCTCGGTCTGTTACCTTTACTTTTGCCCATTCATTGAAAATTCCCTCTAATTGGTTGCTCAATGTGTTGGCAAGTCCCATAATCTTGTGAGCGTTCTCGATACGTCCTTTTGCTCCCGAAGTGTGTTTGATACGGACAACATTGGTCATATTGCGTAATGAAGCGTTTAAGGTATTTTGGCAAACGATACGGATTGGTGTAAATGCGGCTGTGATACTTCCGCTACCATCGTGCGAAGTGGTTAGGAAAATGTATTTTTCCGTAACATCATCGCCATTGCCTACACGGATATAGTCAGGCAGTTTGGCTGTGATAAAAATACGTTCTCCGTTGCCTAATGCTCCTGCGGTTTCGTACAGAATGCCCTCGCCACCACCTACAATAGCATCAAAGAAATTAAAGGCTTCACGGTTTTGTACGATATGGTAATCCTTGCCGACTACTCCCAATACCTTATTGTTATCGGTGCGAATGTTGGCGAAATAGTTAGGTACTTCTAATTCGCTACTGCCTATCTCTATACCGTTAGCCGTTTCGATAATGCCCGAACCTTTGGTAAAAAGTGGGGATTTTACGACTTCGTAATCTAACCCTGCGTGTTTGATAGCTTCCTCGCTTGTCGGGTACTGTTCTACGATTTGCCCCAAGTTGTGCCATGCTTTTTGCTGAACGCTAAAAAATGAATAACGTCCTGTTCTCTCGTTAAAATTGATATTATGTGCCATAATGTTAGAAATTTTGATGTTAAAAATGATTGAATGTTCTTGATTAAAATGGGAGGTCGTCTTCTGCCTTGCTATTGTTTGTGCTTGTGGTAGCTTGTGCCGTTTCCGATTTTTTGCCACCTCCGTGCAATTTGATTTGAGAGGTATGGAAATTCAGTCCTGCTCTTGGTTCTCCATCATTACCTGTCCACGCTCTTGTGCTTACTCGTCCCGATAGTTCTACCAAAGTACCTTTTGTGAGTAGCTTGGCTACATTCGGGGTTATCCAATAGGAGCAATCGAAATAGGTTGTTTGCTCTATGCGTTCGCCCTGTTTGTTACGGTAGCTGTCGTTGGTCGCTACTGAAAAGTTTACTACTTGTTTGTCCTGTGACGTTGTGCGTACTTCCGCATCCCTTGTCAATCTTCCTGTGATGTTCATATTCTTTAATTTTTAGTTATTGATTTTGATTTTTTTTGATTTATTCGGCAATGAGAGGAGGTGCTGTTTCGTTTCATTACCATTTCCAATGTTTTTAATCTTCATATCTGACATTTTTTTTTATTCGTTTAAAGAGCCGGAGTATGCTATGTTTCGTTTCACGAGCATAAAAGGTTCGTGTTTAGCATCACCAAGGTTTTGGAAAAAAATACTACCCAACGGGTGGAGATTATTTTCCAAACTTGCTTGACATTTGTGATGCGTTAAGAACACGGAAATACCTTTGCTCTTGAAATGGGACAAAAAAGCATACGGGTCTTTGGATAAAATGAATGTGGAAGCCAAGAAGATGGCATTGAGAAATGGTTTACAATGAATTGAAATAACACTTCCAATTCGCTGAATTTTTAAAACACTTTTTTAAAGCGGTGGGGCTATCAAAGCCACACTAATAGAGGATTAAAAAATTGTATTTGTGTGGGAGGCGTAGATGGCAACATTTTTTAATCTTCTGTTCCAGAAGTAGCCGAAAAGCTCTTTTACAGAAAGGGAATAGCAGAGCGAAGTAAATGTGCTTTGGCTATAAAATATGGGCATAAAAAAAGCAGAACCGTTAAGTTCTGCTAGTAATTATCAAATTGTGATTAACTATATAACCTGTAAAAACGCTTCTTCAATCTCCTTAAATTTAGGAGCTACTAAATCCATATCCTTACTAATCTTTTGGCTGGTAATTTTAGCATAAATCTGTGTAGTTGAAATGTTTTTATGTCCCATCATTTTGCTAAGGCTTTCAAGAGGTACGCCTTCGGTCAAAAACATCGTTCCAAATGTGTGTCTTGCGGTGTGAAAAGTTACTTTTTGTTCTGTAATAATTTCAGCTTTTTCAATTAATTTGCCAATGTGAGTATTGCAGGTTACATTAGTTGGAACTGGAAAGATAAACTCATTACGAGTGCTACCGAGGTATTTTTCTATAATACGTTTTGGGATTTCCATTAATCGAACATTAGAAGCAATATCTGATTTTTTTCTTCTGCTGATGATCCATTGATGGCCATCGAAGAAAGACTGAATATTGTTCCTTGTTAGTTTTTTAATATCCGCATAAGCAAGTCCGGTAAAACAACTGAAAATAAAAAGATCTTTCACAAGCTCATACCGTGGGTGGGGCGGTGCACACATCATCAGTTTTTCTACATCTTCTTTAAGAATATAACCCCTGTCGGTTTCTTCCATATTAATTTCATAATCTTGAAACGGATTATCACGTATCAAACCTTTTTTTATAGCCAATTCTACCAGACTTAGTACGGGCATCGTGTAAACCCAAACCGTATTATGTGTAGATTGTAAATCGTACCGAAGATAAAAATCGAATTCCCTAATAAAATCTCCAGTCAATTCCCGAAAGGCCATATCATCACGATGATAGCGTTCTTTGATAAAAGTGGTAAGATGATTATAAACCGTGATGTACTTGTTGTAGGTGCTTTGTGAACGTTCTTCCTTGTCAACCAATTTTTTAAAATCCTCATTTTTATCGTTAAAGACTTTTAGAATTGCATCATCCATTACACCAACACCCAAGAATGAGAGCTTTACTTTTTGGGAAGTAGCAAAGCCCTCGTGTTTCAGCATATCTTCATAAATTTTGTCGATACGCCCACGTATGTTATCCAACTTTTTATTAATATTTAAAGCTGTTGCGCTTTTGCCCTCAACTCTTCCATATTTTAGATCCCAATTGCTAGGGTCAATTTCTAACTTTGTCCCAAAAGTTTTAGGTGTTCCGTCAATGGTAATACGTGCCATAATTGGAGCATTACCATTTTTTTTCAGTTCGTTCTTTTTCAAGTAGAAAAGCAGTTTGAACGTTGATTTTTTTGTCTGCGTCATAACTCAAATGTTTAATGTTTAAAATTAATTTACATTGAGTTACAAGGAAATATAAAAATAAGTGCAAAACACTGAAATATAACCGTTTAAGCTAATAAGGAACCTCTATTAATCGGTAACGAATTAGTAACTTAACTTTGTCATTTCAAGCCCAAAACCTATCAGACACCGAGTTCCAAATAAAGACTACTTCTTTATAAAACATTGTATAGCAACGGATTTAATCGTTTTGCTTAACTTTGCTTTTTACTAATCTTTTTTTCGAAAAAAAATTAGATTTTATAAATCCCAGCCGCAGTTTTTTCTATAAAAGCCTTTGGTAGTATACGGTTTGCATAAACCGAAATGATATTGGTAAAACCCGGAATAACTTCAGATTTTTTGTTGAACATGGCTTTTACAGCCATTTTTGCAACTTCATCTGGCTGCATATTAAACTTTTCGGCCATTTTGTTTAAAGCGTTTAATCCAGCTCTTGCAGCAAAACCAGTATCAACAGGACCTGGACTAAAACAAGTTACTGAAATTGAAGTTTGGGCAAGTTCGAAACGTAAGGCACGCGTAAAAGATAAAACAAAGGCCTTTGTAGCCGAATAAACCGCCAACGTCGGTACAGCTTGGTAGGCAGCAGTACTCGATATATTTAAAATGTAAGCTTGTTTTTCTTGCGAAAGTATGGGAACTAATAAATGAGAAAGTTCCACCACAACATTCATGTTAAGTTGCATCATACCAAGCTGATCGCTTAAAGCTGATTTACTAAAATCGCCCCAAACACCATAACCAGCGTTGTTAACTAAAATCTCAACTGGATAATTATTCAATTTTATCCAATCGGTTACTTTTTGCGATGCATTATTTATAGAAAGATCAATTGATAAAATAGAAGCATTAATGCCGTATTTAACTTGAAGATCGTCAGAAAGTGCTTTTAATTCAGCTTCACTTCTTGCTACAAGCAATAGCGGATAACCTTGTTTAGCCAATTCATAAGCAATAGATTTTCCAATGCCTTTGTTGGCACCAGTTATTAAAGCATACGGTTTCGTTTTTTCGCTCATTTTATTTATTTAATATCAAATATAAAGATTAATTGTAAATCCTTGGGTGTGCAGTCCGACTTATCATTCCGTAGGAATGTTTCGTTGGTAGAAAAAATAAAAATCAACCACATTTGCGTTCCATAGGAACATTTGATAAATTAGATTATTAAAATGAATGTCAAAATCAAACATTCCTACGGAACCTAATCTATTTTAACCATATATATTTCTACCAACGAAATGTTCTTACAGAACAAGTAAAAATGTAAAATAACAAATAAGAATGTCTCGACTTTTGAGATAGTTCCCTTGTTTTATGTCGTTTTTTCCACGCTGGAGGAACCTTCTGTTAATAAACTTACATTTAGAATTCAGAAATACGTTTCTCCAGATAACAATGCAATTTGATTTACGTGACCGAGAATCAATTTATAATCTATTTCGTTTTTAATTTATATAAAAAAACAGAATAAACCGAAAGAATTATTGTAGTAATTATTGAACCTTCAAAACCAAATTCGCCGCCACTTAGTGCAAAAGGTTTTTGTGGAAAATATTTCAGAATACTGGTAATTTTCATTCCGCTAATATTACTTCCTAATATACATCCTATTGTAAAATTCCAAAAAGCATGTATAATTGTGGCTAATAAAATAGAATTACTTTTTAAATATAATATGCTGAAAAATACTCCCGCAACGATAATATTTACAAAACCTATAATGGCCATGTTAGGATTCACTAAATGAAAAACACTAAAAAAAAGAGAGATCAATATTATGTTTTTCAATGTAATTTGGTTGCCTAAAATTCTGAAAGGTATAAACCTGAATAATATCTCTTCTAATAATGCTGAAAGAAAAATCATAATCAAGTAAATTAGAATCGTATTATCCCAATTGTAGTTTAAATCAATATTTATTAACTTGAAAATAAATAGAATAAGATAAATAATAAAGGGCAACAAAAAAGAAATTGCAATATTGAACTCGAAAGATATTTTAAGAAAACTGACTTTAAAAGATTCAAATAATTGATCTTTTTTGAATAAGTACAATATGTATAGTAACTGAGGAATGAAAGTTGAAACCCACATTTTAAAAGTGAGTTCGTTTTTATTTAAATCGGAAAAAGCTATAAAAATAAAGGGTATAGAAATAAAAGAGATACACAAGAACGCCTTTAAATAAAAATTAATTATTTTCTTCATTTGAAATTAAACAGTATTATTTTTAATGATTTAAAAGATCATTTTTTCTTTTATTTCTTGCCCAAAAAACAAGATACAAAATCCCTAAAAATAACACTAATATATCAAATCTAATAATTTGCGGTATGCGATTAATTTGATCGTTATAATAAGTTCCTCCCAAAAGTGCGCCGCTTCCAATTCCTAATTCCATAGAAATATACATGGTGGCAACGGCTTTTCCTCTGTGTTCAGGATTACTCATATCAATCGTCCAGGCGCTAATTGCTGGCGACAAAATTCCTGTACCAATTCCGTAAATTCCTGCTCCAATTAACAACATCTGAATATCTCTGCCTTCGCTTATTACAAAAAGCGCAATCGAAGTGATAATTAATCCCGCCATAATCACTTTTGGACGTCCGTGTCTGTCTGAAACTTTTCCTGCGCCAAAACGAACTAAAACTGAAGCCACTGTAAAAGCGGTAAAAAATATACCTTTATTTACCGCTCCCAAATGTTCGCTCCAATCTGGAATTAGAGTTAATATTAATCCAAAGGCTGTGTAAGAAAGAAAAGTGATAATTCCTGCGGGAAAAACATTGCGATCAACAATATCTTTTCGTCCAATATAAAACATCGATTTGTTAAGTTTTTCTTTCGTTGCAAGCGTTTCTTTCATATTAAAAACAATAATAATCGATAAAAACGCAAGGAAAGAAGAACTGTAAAACATTACATTCATTCCGTAGGCATTCACAATCATACTTCCTAATGCGGGCCCAAGTGCGCCTCCGATACTAAAACATAATCCGTGCATTCCTAACGCTTCACCCCATCTTTTCTGCGGAATAATATCTGCAACGTAAGCAGAAGTCGATGTTGGTTTAAATCCTGTAGAAAAACCATGAACTAAACGAAGCAATAAAAATCCTGAAACTGAACTTAAAATTGGATAAAGAAATCCGCAAATTACACAAACCGAAGATCCAATTGCCATAACAGGAACTCTCCCCCATTTGTCTGTAAGTTTCCCGCTAAAAGGTCGCGAGATGGCAGCCGTTAAAGTAAATAATGAAATAATTAAGCCTTTATATTCTGCACCTCCAAGACTGCTTAAGTAATTTGGAAGTTCAGGAATCATCATATTAAAACTAGAAGAAAACAGTAAAGAACTTAAACAAAGTAAAATAAATTGAAGCGTGTAGATTGATTTTTCTTTTTCTGACATTATTGAATTATAATTAAATCATTGCAAAAGCAAATAGGTATTAAAATTGAAATTTTTCAAAATAATTCCAATTGATTGTTCGGATTATTGGGTTTGTTCTTTTTTGGTTTGGCATCTCCAAAAACGGTTCGTCCGCCATATAAATGAGAGTTTTCTCTTTCTCTTTGAATCAAAGCATCAAAATTGTTATTTGGCGTAAAACTTTCTTCTGCTTTTCTAGAAATTTCAGATAGTTTTTGAATGGCACTTAGTTTATCACTATTTCCAATTTTTGCCCGATTGATAGCTCTTTGCAAAGTATCGATTGTTTCATCATAAATTTTAATAGGAACCGGAAACGGATGTCCGTCTTTTCCGCCGTGAGCGAAAGAAAACCGTGCAGGATCTTCAAAACGAGTTGGAGTTCCGTAGATAATTTCACTAACCAATGCTAAAGATTGCAAAGCTCTCGGTCCCATTCCTTTTAAAAGCAAAAGTTCTTCAAAATCTTCTGGTTTATTATCGTGCGTTGTCCAAAGCATTGCTCCGAGTCTTTTCATGTTGACATCTTCTATTCTCACGTCATGATGCGCAGGCATAGAAAGATGTTGCATTTCTTTTATAATCTTTGTTGGTTCTTCTTTTATTAATTCTAAAATTCCATCTCTAGATTTTGTGGCAGCATCGGCAGTAAGATTCAAAATATTGCCTTGATTTTCGCCATAAATAAAAGCGTGAGGTTCATTTATGAAAGATTTCAAATCTTGAGAATGCCAATGATATCTTCTAGCCGTTTTAGAATTCGGATTCATTCCTTGTTGAATGACAGCCCATTGTCCTTTATTATCAACAATAAAATTATGCTGATACAATTGAAATCCGTCTTGAATGGCAGTATTATCAACTTTTGCCGTAAGTCTGCTGCAATTGGCGAGATTATTTCCGTCGAGACCCGTTTTTTCGCCCACAAAAAGAAGTTCTTGCGGCGTAAGCATAGAATGTTTTCCTTTTCCTCCGCAGATATAAATTCCTAATTCTTTAGAATGCGGATTTACCGATCTTTTTAATGCTCCAAGTACAGAAGTTGTAATTCCAGACGAATGCCAATCCATTCCCATAACAGCTCCAAAACTCTGAAACCAAAACGGATTGCTCAATTTACTGATGACTTCAGACGTAGAAAATTCTAGTGCAATCGTTTCTACAATGGCAAAACCAAGTTTTGACATCCGTTCAGCAAGCCACATCGGTACATGTCCGTAATGTAAAGGAAGATCTGCTGTACCTGAACGTTTCATTTGTCAAATTTAGTGTCTTGCAAAAATACGCAAAATAGATTGGAGTGCTTCTTAATAAAATTAGAAGGTTTGCATGATGCTATAAAACGAAAAAATGCGCGAAGCCAGCCAAAGACAATCGCGCAAAATTCAAAATAATTATTGTAATTAAGAAAACTCTAATTATGGATTAATATTATAAATTGATAAAAAATATATTCTATATAAAATTAAACAATTATCTACAAGCAACTTACGAACATAAGATTCAAACTTGTTTCATTTTATAAAATGAAACAAATTAAATTGGCTTGACGAGCTAAATAGCATTTTACAATAACAAAAGTTTATTTAAATTTACTTTTATGGATGAACTGCGAAAACATATTGAACAAATTACGCCTCTAACAGATGAAGAATTTGATTACATCAAAACATTCTTCAAAGAAAAAAAAGTAAAGAAACATCAATATCTGCTTCAAGATGGCGATACGGTGACTTCTGAATATTGGATTATAAAAGGAATTTTCAGAGCATTTCATATCGATAAAGAGGGAAAAGAACATATTGTACAGTTTGCTCTCGAAAATTGGTGGCTTTCTGATTACAATGCTTTCTTTAACCAAAAAGAATCGAACATAAATATTATTTGTATGGATGATGCAGAAGTTTTGTGTTTAACACTTTCTGGACGCGAACAACTGGCTTCGGAACTTCATAAAATGGAGCATTTTTTTAGAATGAAACTAACTAGCGGTTATTCGGCACAGCAAAGAAGAATTATTTCGCTTCTTTCTAATAATCCAAAAAAGCGATATGAAGAATTTGCAAATCTCTATCCGAATATCATGCAAAAAATACCCAAAAAATATATTGCAGAATACTTGGGTGTCAGTCGAGAAACCCTCAGCAGACTTTATTCTAACAATGAAAAATAATTATTAAAAAACTTAAAGCGTGATTTTCTATCACGCTTTTTTTATGCTTTATCTTCAACTGCAAAAACTTCTTTCTTAACCAAAGTCAATGATTTCTAAAGAATTACAACTCTAATTTTGCCTTGTAATTTATTATGCTTTGAGTTCTGAGAACCAATAAATCTTATGATTCTGAAAGGCTCGCCACAAAACTGTGATTCAAATCACACTTTTAAAGTGAGTTTGCTCAACCTCCAGCTTCTAGATATGGAGGAAATTTGTCTCAGATATAAAGCTAATTATGGATTACAAATTTGTTGAACAAATAGATTCATTTAAAAATTAAAAAATATGAAAACAACAACTTATAAATCAATCACAAAAAAAGGGCTTACGATTGCAACAGCAGTTTTGCTATTTATGTCAGGAAATGCAAAAGCTCAAAACTCGATTAAAATAAAAACAAAAGTTTTAACCGAAGCAATTTCAAAAATGACCATGTATGAAGTAAAACCCGAGCAGGTTACTTTATTTCGTGAAACACTGAAAGTCTATGTGAAGCATTCTATTACTTCGAAAGATAATATCATGGCAGAAGCATTCTACGAACAAAACAAGCCAAATACATTATGGCTGATTGAAAGATGGAATGATAAAAAGCAATTGGAAAGATTTAGTGAAACTTCAGAATCAAAATCATTAGAAGCTTTATCTAAAAAAGCGCTTATAAAGCCTTCTAAAATCTATTATGTTAAAGATCTTGAACCGCTAACTAAAGAACAATGGCGCAAATCTTCAAAAAAGGAAGACGATCAATTAGTAATTATGTTATTTGTTGATGCTAAAAAAGGTACAGAAAAAGAATTCAAAGACCTTTATCATATTGCGATGCCTCAATTTCGCAGTGAACCTGGAGTTGTAACTTATCAGCTTTCTGAAATTAATGGAGATGATACTCAATTTGTTACTTATGAGAAATTTAGAAGTAATGATGCTTTTCAATATCATCTTCACTTTCCTCCTATTAAACCTGTAATCGAATATTTAGAAACAAAAATTAAAACGCCTCCATTTCAAAACGGTCTGCATAATCTAATAGAATTTGCGCCGCTGACAAGAGAATAATTAGAAGAATAAATTCATAAAAAAACAATTACCAACATTTAAAAAATTAGAAATCATGAAAAATTTAAAACAAATTATCGCAGCAGGCCTAGTGGGCACAGCTCTAAATGCAGAAGCACAAATCAATCACGAATTAAATGTTATGAACCAGTTAGCAACTCCATCGCATGTTTCTGTGATGCCAGTTTCGCAACTATTGAATGCACCTGGAAATGAAGCCTTAAGAGCTTTCTTTTTTACTCCTGTAAAAGACAAAACAATATTGAAAGGTAAAAAAATCGCTGTATTGGCTGCAGATGGTTTTGAAGAAATTGAACTTACTGGTCCAGTTTGGTACTTTAGAGAACTTGGCGCTCAAGTTGATATTATTGCTCCGAAATTTAATCCAGCTCCTGCAAGATACGGATTGAGCACACCAGAAATGGCGCAAACACATATTATGGCAATTCAATATCTGCAACCTACTGGCTGGATTAAGTTTGACAGAACTGCCGATCAGATTAAAGTAAGCGATTATGATGCCGTATTTATTCCAGGTGGCGCTTGGAATCCTGATAATCTTCGTTATGATAAAGATGTGATCAAATTCATTCAAGATTTTAATAGATCAGGAAAATTAATTGCGGCTATCTGTCACGCGCCAGTGGTTTTAGCTTCGGCTGATATTCTTAAAGGAAGAAAACTTACTGGATATTGGAACATTCAAATTGATTTGAAAAACGCAGGCGGAATCGTTTCTGACCAACCTGTTGTGGTTGATGCCAATATTATTACTAGCAGACACCCAATTGATGTTGCCGATTTTTCTAAAGCTGTAGAAAGCTGGTTGGCTAAAAAATAATTAAAAATTAAACTAACGGAAGGAGAATTTCATCTTCCGTTAGTTCACAAAAATTAAAGTATAAAAATGAAAACAAATATTTTTGAACCCGCTAAAATTGGTTCTTTACAATTAAAAAATCGCATTTCGATGGCTCCAATGACAAGAGCAAGAAATGCAAACGGAATTCCGAATGATGATAATGCTCAATATTACGCACAACGCGCCGGAGCTGGATTAATCATAACCGAAGGAACCGCAATTTCTGACACTGCAAAAGGTGTTCTTTACATTCCAGGTTTATATACAAATGAACAAGTTGAAGGCTGGAAAAAAGTAACAAAAGCAGTACACGAAAAAGGAAGTACTATTTTTACGCAATTGTGGCATGTTGGACGTGTTTCGCATACTTCAAATCAACCCAACGGAATTTCGCCTGTTGGTCCGTCAGATATTCAGGCAACAACTTCTTTCGCTTGGGGTTATGATGAAAATGGAAAAGAAGGTCCAGTGGTTTCTTCTAAACCTAGAGCACTTTCTACAAACGAAGTAAAACTAATTGTAAAAGACTTTGTAAATGCAGCTAAAAATGCAATCGAAGCAGATTTTGACGGCGTTGAACTTCACGGAGCAAATGGTTATCTTATTGAACAATTTTTGAATCCCTTTGTGAATAATCGTACGGATGAATATGGAGGTTCTATTGAAAACAGATCTCGATTTTTATTGGAAGCTATTGATGCTGTTATTGAAGCCGTTGGAAATGAAAAAACAGCTATTAGATTAACGCCGTATGGTGGTTTGGGAGATTTACCTCATTATGATGAAATTGAAGCTACTTATCAATATTTGGCAAAAGAATTATCTAAAAGAAATTTAGCCTATTTACATTTAATGGATCAGCAATCTAAAGGAAGTCACGCATTACCAGAGGGATTTTTGGAGCGTTTTCGTACTTGGTATGATGGTACAATTATTTTAGCCGGAAGCATGAACAGAGAAAAATCTGAAAGTTTAATTAATGCTGGAACAATTGATATTGCGGGTTTTGGCGAACCATTTATTTCAAATCCTGATTTAGTTGAGCGTTTAGAAAACAATTGGGAATTGACACAACCCGACAGAAATCTACATTATGGTTTAGGAAATCACGGTTATACCGATTGGAAAACCTACAAAGAATTGCAATTGGCTTAATTCTTATTTCCCCATCATTCTTTTACGAAGCCTGCTTAAAGATTCTGGTTTAATGCCAATATAAGACGAAAGCTGATTCTGTGATACCATTTGAAAAAGATAAGGTTCTTTTTTTAAGATTGTTTTATAACGCTCTTCTGGAGTTTGAAAATGAAGCATTTCTTGTCTTTCAATAATAATAAGGTACGCAGATTCGGCAACTAGTCTTCCAAATTTTGACCAATTCGGGCAACAATTATATAGTTTTTCTACTTTCTCATATTCCATAGCAATTACCACAGAATCTTCCATCGCTCTGCAACTATAATGAGCCGTTTTTTGAGTAATAAAACTGGCAAAATCTACGAGAAAATCATTTGGTTTTGCAAATCTGCTGTTGATTTCATTTCCTCTATAATCAACATAAAACATTCTGAAAAAACCGTTTTCAATAAAATAAATGTGACGGCAAATTTCTTCTTGCTGAAAAAGATCTGTGTCTTTCTTTACTTCTATTCTGTTAGTAATAGGCAACATTAAATTATACTCTTCATCAGACATGGGAACAATTGCGGTAATAACATTCTTAAGCGCGTCCATAATATTGATTTTTAGAGAAATAAGTTGCTTAAAATTAAATTTAATTCTCTTAAGTACAAAATTCCATTCATTAAAAGTTAAAGAAACGTTCTTAACCAAAGTCAACGGCATCTGCAAAATTACGCTGCTAACTTTGTTATGTAAATAAATTGAAAATCAATTATTTAAAACATTTAATTAAAAATATTCTATTACTAATAATTTAAAAAAATTAAATCATGAAAACTCAATTCAACATCGAAACAAAAGCAAACAAAAATTCAAAATTAGGATTTAGAATCCATCTTCTTGTATTTTTATTGGTTACGCCAATTGTATTTATTATTTGGTATTTGACAGATACAACTTATCCTTGGCCACTTTGGTCTACACCAGCTTGGGCAGTAGGAATTATTTTCCATTATTTAGGGGTATTTGTATTTAATAAAAACAGCACAAAATCTTATTGTCAAAGCAACAGATCTTACAGTATTTAAGCTATTTAAAAAAGGGAAATTAAAACTTCTTTTTCAAAAAAAAACCTTGAAAATCAATAATTTCCAAGGCTTTTTTGTATAGTGAAAATCTAATTATTTTTAGAATTACAAATTACTTTCTTCACAAGTAAAAATATGTTGCAATCCGCTTGAATGTAATTCTGCTATTGCTTCTTTAATGTTTCCTAAATTTGAAGTTATAATTTTTAATACGTTTATTAAATCTTTAAAATTATTAGGCTTTACAAAATAACATACAGCACCAGAACTTGCCGCGTTATCCATATCATTTTTGTGCGAAGATGTCGAAATCATAATTACTGGAATATCTTTATAACGCTGATTTGATTTTAATTCTTTTAGACATTCCCAACCATTCATAATTGGCATATTTAAATCTAAAAAGATAACTCCAGGATTTTCATCAAGACTATCGAGAATTTTTAATGCTTCACTTCCATTTTCTGCACAGTGACATAAAATATCTTCATCAATCTCTGCCAATGCTTCGCAAAACATCTCTGTGTCATCCATATCATCGTCGGCCAGCAAAATTATCTTTTTCTCCATATTTTAAATATCATTCTCTTTCTGTTCCAATGGCAACGTTATAGTAAATACAGCTCCTTGATTTGGAATACCCGAAGCAGTTATAGTTCCGCCATGACGCTCGGCTATTTTTTTGCAGAGCGATAAGCCTAAACCAGTTCCTTCATAACGATCTTTAGGATTCAAACGGGTAAAGGTTTCAAAAATTTGATTCGTCTGATTAGACGTAAAACCTATTCCGTTGTCTTCTAAAGTAATTACCGCAAAATTTCTGTCTTGCTCAATTTTTGCGGCTATGTTTATTATTGGAGGAGTTCCTTCCTGAGCAAATTTAATCGAATTATTAATAAGATTGTAAAATAATTGATAAAGTAACACAGAAGCACCTTCTAATTTAGGAAGATTTTGATACAAAATTTTTCCGCTAGATCTTTGTAAAGCAATTTCGAGATCAGTTTCGATATTTCTTATAATTTCATTTAAATCAACCAAAGTTGTTTTTTGCGAATCTGCATTGATTTTAGAATACGCCAAAACTCCGTCAATCATATTAAACATTCGATCTGCTGCGACATGAATTCTTTCAATAAATCGTGTCGAAGATTCGTCTAGTTTTCCTTCTAAATGATCTTCTAGACGGCTTACAAATGTTTTAATTTTTCTAACTGGTTCTTTTAAATCGTGCGATGCAACGTGCGCAAATTGCTGTAAATCGTCATTAGATCGTTGCAATTCTTTCGTACGATCTGCAACCAGAGATTCTAACTTTTCTGTAATTGATTTCTGTTCGTGTATATCTGTACAAGTTCCAAACCATTTGGTTATTGCGCCAGTTTTGTCTTTTATGGGAATGGCTTTACTCAAAAACCATCGATATTCTTTTGTATATATATTTTTAATTCGGAATTCAAGCTGATACGGATTACCGTTTTCAACACTATAATACCAAAATTCTTTAACTAGAGCCATATCATTTGGATGCAAAACAGGAATCCAACTAGAATCTCCAAACTCATCTTCATCAAAACCAGTATATTCGAACCAACGGCTATTGTAATAATCAACAAAACCATCTGGTCTTGCTGTCCAGATAATCTGAGGAACAAGATCTGCCAGTGTTCTAAATTTTTCTTCGCTTTCTCTAATTACTTCTTGAAGTTCTTTTTGCGAAGTGATATCGCTTGCTGTACCAAACCATTCGATTATTTTACCATTTTCATCTAATATCGGCACTACTCTTGAAAAAACCCATCCGATAGAACCATCTTCGTTTGTAACTCTGTGTTCCATCTCAAAAATACTTTTGTCAATAATAGATTGAGAAATTAAATTTACAGCTCTTTGAAGATCACTGTTATGAATAAATTTATCTAACCAATTAGAAATCGAGCCTTCAGAATTTGTCAAAAGTCCGTCTCCTTCAAGACTGTGCATAATCATCCAATCGGCATCCATATGGTAAACTAAGTCAGATGAAGCATTTACCAAAGCACGAAAACGGTTTTCGCTTTCTTCCATTTTCTGGCGTGCTACAACTTGTTCTGTAACTTCGACCGCTACTTGTATCATTCCAGTTATTTGTCCATCTTCAATAAGCGGACGATAAGCTAAATTATAATAGTAGTTTTTTAACTCTCCTGTACGGTTGTGAGGAACCAAAACTTCACTTTGATCAAACGGAATTCCTTTATTATAAACATTTAAAACCTGTTCCCAAACATATTGCCCTTCAAGTTCAGGAAGAACATCGATCAATCGCATACCAATAATCTCTTCTCCGCGACCAATCATTTGAAGCATATGCTTGTTGATTTGTTCAATAACCAAATCATCACCTTTTAAAATTAAAGTTGGAGCCGGCGTTTGGTGAATCATTTTACGGAAACGATTCTCACTTAATTGTATTTTTTCTTCGGCTAGTTTAATTTCAGTTATATCTCGAGTTGTTCCTGCAATAGCTTCAACTTCACCTTTTTCATTAAAAACGGGAGCAAAAATATAATCGTAAATTCGGCGTCCTAATTCTGCATGCGGAAAAGATACTGTTCCTCTAATTGATTTTTTAGTTGCTACTACCTCATCAATTTCTCTTTCGTGCATTTCGGCATGCCATTCTTCATAACCATTATCTCTAAGACCTTTGCCAATTGCATCTTCTGCCGATTTTCCCCACATAGTCAATAAAGCTTTATTGGCATACGTAAAAATATAATCGAGATCAAATACATACACCAAATCTGGAGTTGTATTGATGATAGAATCGTACAATCTTTTTTGCTTTTCAGCAACAGCGAGTGCGGTGTTTAAATCGGTTTCAGCTTGTTTTTTTTCTGTTATATCTTCGGTTGTAAGTACTAATAAATCATCTTGTTTAACAGCAGTAAATTGAAACCATTTTTTATTACCTTCAATTTCATGCCATTGCTCGTAATTAACAGAAATACCAGTTTCTGCAGATTCAATAAGTTTTTCAAGAATATCTTTTTTTATCCACGGAAAAACTTCGCTATACCTTTTGTCTTTATAATTTACATCTTTTATCCAGCTGATCATAGCAGTGTTCAGCAGTAAAATAGAAAAATCTTCTATCCTGTTTTTATTAGTGTGTAAAGGCTTTAAAACCGCAATACCATTTGGCGCAGCATTAAAAACGGTTTGAAAAAGGTGCAGATTATTTATTAACTCCATTGGGCATCAACATATAAGAAAAGCTGTTTTTACTTTTTAAACTTTTAATTATTAATTATTTGTATCTAAAAAAGACACTCAACTAAAATGAAAAAATGCTGTCCAAAATATTTAATATTAAAAAATATTAGAATGATAAATAGCCTAATCAAATATAAATAAAAACACTTTTAATTGTATCGTTATTTAGCTGAATCTCTTAATTGTTTATTCTTTTAGAATCAAAAAAGCCAAACCTAATTAGATTTAGCTTTTTAGTTTTTTTTATTTAGTTGAAATTACTTTTTCTTGATCGAATCTTTTTTGACTACAATTGTATCATTTCCTGTTAAAGTAAGTGTATCATCCATAATAGTATCTACTTCGGGTCCAACTGTATCAATTGTTTTTTGAATAGAATCATATGTCGAATCAGCTATTTTGCTTTCATTCTTTTTACAAGAAAATGCTAATCCAGCTAAAACAATCAAGAATGTAATCTTAGTTTTTAATAGCGTTTTCATAAATATTTATTTTTTAATTAATACTATAATTAATATTTAATAAAAATAAAACATCGGTAGATTATTCAATTACACAATTTAAACAACCTTTTATAGAAATCAAACCATAAAAACTAAGCAAATGTGTACTTATTTTTTCTTTTTCGGAACTTTTTGTTCTGGTCTTAAACTATCTTTCTGAACACCTGTAGAAGTGGTATAAGTCGCCCCATCTTGCGAACTTTCTCCAGGTCCGCTTCCTGTTCCTGCCGTACTTTCAGATCCGTTTTTTTGTGTAGTTTCAATATTAGTTTCTATATGTTCTTCACTTTTTATGCTATCTGTTTTACTTTCTGCTTTACTATCTGCGCTATCCATAGGCGAGATAACAGTATCTATTTTGTCGCTATATCCGTCTTGATTGTTTTTACAAGAAAATAGGATTCCAGTAAAAAAAATCAAACTTAGGATTGTCGTAACTTTTAATGCTTTCATAATAATTCATTTTTCGATTTATAAAATGTTTGATTTTCTGAAAAGCTAAGTAACTATTTATAAAACAGTTAAGTTTATAGCATTTCCGCTAATTTTTACATAAAAAAACACTGGCAATCCTATAAAAATTATGATTTAATACTGTAAAGTCTTTCAGAATAAAAATTTAAAAAAGTTCATTACAACAAAAAAGCCGCCTCAAAAAAAATCGAGACGGCTTTTTAACTAACTAATTAAAACCTAAGGTTTAAGTTCAGTAAACTTTGAATCTAGTTCGAAAGCTTTCTTCACTTTTTCAACTGTAATTTCATTTACAACCGAAAATGATGCTTTTTGTTTAATATTTAATGAAGATGCTCCCACAAGAACATTGTATTGTCCTGCTTCAGCAACCCACGCACTTTTATTTTCTAAGAAAGAAGCTAAATCTTTTGGCGATAAAGTCAAAGTCAGCGTTTCGCTTTCTCCTGGTTTCAATTCTTTTGTTTTAGCGAAAGCTTTTAATTCTTCTTTCGGTTTATCTATAGATTTTGAAGGTGCAGAAAGATACAATTGTACTACTTCTTTTCCAGCGACTTTTCCTGTATTTTTAACCGTTACAGAAACCGTCAATTTATCTTTGAAAGTTGGAGAACTTAACTTAATTCCAGAATATTCAAAAGTTGTATACGAACTTCCAAAACCAAATTCGTAAGAAGGTTTAATGTTGAAAGTATTGAAATAACGGTACCCAACATAAACGCCTTCTTCATACGTTACCTCTTTTGGATTGTCAATTGGAAAACCTGGGAAATTTTTAGCCGAAGGTGTATCGGAATATTTCGCTGGGAAAGTCATCGTCAATTTTCCAGACGGATTTATTTTTCCTGAAACCACATCGGCAACAGAATGTCCGCCTTCTTGACCTGGCTGCCAAGCTAATAAAATAGCATCTACTTTATCTTTCCAAGAAGCTGTTTCGATTACTCCGCCAATATTTAAAATAACAACTACTTTTTTGCCTTTTGCGTGAAAAGCTTTTGAGATTTTATCCAACATTAGAATTTCTTCGTCAGCCATATTAAAATCATTATTGACAACTCTATCTCCGCCTTCTCCAGAATTTCTTCCTAAAGTCACAAATGCAATTTCAGAACTTGCCGCTTTTTTAGCGATAAAAGCATCGTCCATTTTCAATTCTGGAAGTCTTTCTGGCAAAGCCAAAATTCCTCTTGCTTTTCTATTTTCTTTTTCAACCGCGACTTCTTTTTCAGCGTGTGGCGTGTACAAGTCAACTAATTCTTTATCTAATTTGTAACCAGCTGCATTCAAACCTTCTAAAAGAGAAACCGTATGTTTGTTATTCACACTTCCGCTTCCTGTTCCGCCTGTAATCCAAGCGTATGAAGTAACTCCAAATAAAGAAACTTCTTTTTGCTTGTCAGCGAAAGGCAAAGCATTTTTTTCGTTTTTAAGTAAAACCATTCCTTCTGCCGCCGCTTTTCTTGTTACCGCAGCATTTTGATCTAAGTTTGGTTTGTCGCTGTATTTGTATTTTGCGAAAGTTGGAGTACGGAAAACATATTCTAAAATTCTTTTCACGTTTACATTTGCCACTTCCTGAGATAATTTTCCAGAATCTAATGCCGCCAACAATGCTTTTTTCTGGACTGGAATTCCCGGCATCAATAAATCATTTCCAGCAATCATTTGTTGTACAACATCAGAATTTGAACCTTTTTGAATGGTTTCAAAACCTGGAAAACCACCAAACCAATCTGTCATTACGATTCCTTTGAAACCCCATTCGTCTCTTAAAACCTGAGTCAAAAGATCTTTTCTGTCAGACGTATAAGTTCCATTCAATTTATTGTAAGAAGACATTACGGTCCACGGTTGCGATTCTTTAACGGTAATTTCAAAACCTTTCAAATACAATTCTCTAATTGCTCTTTCAGAAACGTGTGCATTAATTGTCAAACGATTTGATTCTTCGTTATTTACAGCAAAATGTTTGATTGAAGTTCCAACACCTTGCGACTGAATTCCGTTTACAATTGCCGCAGCTGTTTTTCCAGAAATTAAAGGATCTTCAGAATAATATTCAAAATTTCTTCCGTTTAATGGATTTCTGTGAATGTTCAAAGCTGGAGCTAATAAAACATCAACTCCATATTCTTTAACTTCGTTACCCATTGCTTTTCCAACTTCTTCCAAAAGCGCTTTATTCCAAGTCGAAGCCAAAGCCGTCCCTACTGGAAAAGCCGTTGCATAATAGGTTTTAGAATCATTTTCTCTGGTTGGCGCAATTCTTAATCCCGCTGGACCATCTGCAACAACAGTTGCTGGAATTCCGAATCGTTCAAAAGCTGCTGTTCCTCCCGCCGCGCCTGGAACCAGACCTTGTTTAGAATCTCCCACAGGACCAGTTAAAACTTCGATTCCTGGCATTCCTGTTCCAATCAATAACTCTACTTTTTCTGCATTCGTCATTTCTTTGACAATCGCATCAATTCTCTGATTTACAGAAAGACGCGTGTCTTCCCAAGCATCTAATTTTCCATTTTTATTAGAATCAACAAAAGTAAATCCGTTAATTGTAATTACTGGATCTGTTTCGTTATCTGGTAACTTGTTAAAAGACAAGCTAGAAAGTACAAGCGCTGTTAAAAGCGTTACTCTCACTGTTTTTGTAACTGTATGTTTCATAATATATAGTTTTTAATAGTCTTGATTAATTTTCACGCAGATTTAAAAGGATTTAAGCAGATAAACGCAGATCTATTTTAATCAAATCTGTTTAAAATCTGCGTGGGACCTATTTATTCAGCAAACCTGTTAGATTTAAATTACTGCTTCTTATAAACTTCCGTTCGAGCATCTTTTATGATACCTTTCCAATTCAATCCAAAAGCAAAATCATAAACATTTCCTTCGCTGTCTTTATGCGGAATCATATCATAAGGAACATCTTCAAATTGTTTTTCAACCGTTTCCATATTGGCTGGCATTTGTACCGGCAATAACCCTGAAGGTTCTGCTTTTCCCGAAATAATGTCTAAAACTGCTTGAGAAGAAACTCCGAAATTCAGCACAATTCCGTCAACTTCTTTTTCAAATTCATTAAAAATCATTGGTTTATTAGCTGTAACAGAAACAATAACTGGTTTTCCGTTCATCATATCTTTGGTATCGAGAATTGTTCTCAAATCCATAGTATTGGCAGCGGTAACCGTTTTGTTTTTGTATGTTCTGTCTTTGATTGTCGGATCAATTACCTGATCTCCAGCTGCGATACTTTTTGCTCTGGCTTCGGTTGCTGTGTAAGTTCCATATTGAAGAGAAATTGGCACATAACCATTGCTTCCTTTTTGTCTGTCTTTTAAATCATAACCACCTTCTAAACTTTGTGGACTGGTTACAAAAACAATTGCAAAATCTGCTTTTGAAGGATCTTCGGTAACATTGTAATATTTCTTAATCAATTCCAGATTTACAGGATATTCTAATTTTGGCTGACTCGCAACGCCCCACCAATCTTTGGTTGAAGCGGTATAAATCTTTGGGATAAAAACGGTTTTCTTTTCCTTTAAAGGCAAAACTGCCGCTTTGTTTTTCAACAATACAACCGATTTTAATTGTGCATCGTAACCTGCTTTCATAAACTCAGGATTACCGACAATTGCTTTTGTTTCTTCCGCATTCAAATATGGATTTTCAAAAAGTCCAACTCTAAAAATGTTTTTTAACAAACGAACTGCCGATCTTTCAAATCTGGCTCTCATAAAAGATTCCCCAAATTCTTTAATTCCCATTTCGTACGCTGCTAAAACTGGTTTCTTATCATTGTTTCCACCAAATTGATCTACGCCCGCAATAATTGCTTTGTAATGTCTTTGATCGATAGAAAGATTTTCAACTCCCCAAGGTTTTCCGGCAAAAAGATTTGGTGTTTTTCCTTCGTCACCAGTTACCAACCAATCGGTACAAACAACGCCATCGTAACCGTATTTGTCTCTCAATAAATCTGTAATGATATATTTGCTGTAACCGTTGGCAACATTTTCATTGAATTTTTTATCCTGATCGAAAGTGATGGTGTAATAAGGCATTACAGCCGAAGCTTTACTCGTTTTTCCTTTCAATTTGAAAGCACCATTAATAAACGGATCAATATGTTGCTGCAAATTATTTCCGGGGTAAACGGCAAATTTTCCGTACGCCCAATGTCCGTCGCGTCCGCCTTCTTCAGCGCCACCGCTTGGCCAATGTTTTACCATGGCGTTTACACTTTTGTAACCCCAACCGTCTTTAATTTCGTCTTTTCCGTATGACGTTTGAAAGCCGTCAATATATGCTCTTCCCATATCGCGGGTTAAAGCTGGGCTTTCGCCGAAAGTCATAGAAATTCTGTACCATCTTGGCTCAGAACCTAAATCGATTTGCGGAGATAAAGCCGTTGCAATTCCTAATGCACGATATTCTTTTGCTGCAATTTGTCCAAACTGTTCTACAATTTTTGGGTCAAATGTCGAAGCCATTCCTAATCCGTCTGGCCACATTGAGATTGTTCCTCCCGCTCCAGCGTTGAATTCAGAAGTTACATTTGCCGTATGACGCGGATCTGTACTCGTATTACTCGGAATTCCAAGTCCGATTCCTTCCACAAAAGCTTGCATATTATTATTCCATAAAGCAGCAGTTTCTGGACTTTGTACACTTGTAATTAAAACATGACGAAGATTATCTTCTTTTAAAAATGCTTTTTGCTGATCGGTCAAATCTGAAGCTTTTGCATTACTTTCTGGAAATATTTTTCCGTTGTAAGTTCCTGCATTATAACCTGCAACTCCCGCTGGCAAAGCTTGATGACGACTGTAAAGCATTAAACCTGCAATTTGTTCAACCGACATTTTTGAAGCTAAATCTTTCGCTCTTTCATCCGCCGAAAGGCGCCAATCTTCATATTTATCCAGCTTTCCGTTTTTGTTTAAATCTTTGAACTTTTTACCACTTACAGTCAAAATTTGGATGCCAGATTCGGGAGAATATCCCAAATCTGCACCTTTATTATTTTTAACAATCGTAAAATTAGCTTGCTGTGCCTGAAGTGTAACGCTTAAAAAAAAAGCAAAACCCGCAGTTATAATTATTTTTTTCATCGAAATAAAATTTAGAATCTGAAATTAAGAGAAGCTTCCAAAGTAAATGGACGAATGTAAGATCCAACCAAAAGCTGATCGTAATAAGCTGAAGCATCTGTAATTAACTCTGCTCCGTTGATTGTTCCTTTTGCTCCTGTTTGATTTAAGAAGTTTACAGCCGTTAAACCAATATCAAAATGATTGTTGATTTTGTAGTTTACGCCTCCAAAAGTTTCCCATCTTGGCGCAAAATACAAGGCGTTTGTTAAGTTCGCATATTGTTTGCTGAAATAACGGAAACTTGCCCAAACCTTGAAATCTTTATACGTATAACTCGGATCAATTTCCATCAAAACTTTAGAAATTTCCAAAACATTTTTATCGTTATAAGAATAGTTGTTTCCAAAAGCATTAAAGTTGTAGTTTTTGTAAACTGGATCTTGAAACGTAATTAAATAATGCAGATTAAATCCTTTAAATGGCGTAGCAACAATGTCAGTTGTCCAACCCAAAGTCTGAATATCGTAGAAAACCGTTGCTACTTCTGACTGTGTTGCATCTGACGGATTTACTAAATTCAATCTCGATATGTAATTATTTCTAGTTAAATAAGTGGCTTGAGAAACAATACTTAAATTTTTCTGGTTGAAATACAATCCAAATGCCGCCAACGGACTTTTAGATTTTGCATTGTTAGGCGCTACAGCCCCTGAATAATTTTCTAACTGACCATTTTTTTCTGTGTAAGTGAAGTCAGCAAGAATTCCAGCGCTTTTTATTACTTTATAAACCGCATTAATCGAACCTCCTACATGAAACCAATTGTTATCAAAATACGTTTTCTGACTTGGGTCAAATACTAAATCTGGTGTTCTTGGCGTCAGGTAATAATCTCCTTTTAGTTTGTGGTATCTTAAATTAATTCCATACGCTAAACTAAAACGATCTGTAACCGTCCAATTATCAGAGAAATAACCTGATAATTTATTTTCAAAACCATTGTGGTATTCGCCTCCAACATTGTAATTGTAAAATCCGTCAGCGTCTGTGTTTGAAGTTCCGCCTGGCGTGTTACGAACCAATTTATCTGGATTTGCACTAACCGTTTGGTTAAAGAAAGAACGGTTTGATGTAAAATCGTCAACTTGATAATAATATTCAGTTAAACCAAATCTCCATTTGTGTTTTTCGACATTTTTAGTGATTTCGAATCTTGACATAGCCGTTTTTACAGGCGTTCCGTCTGTGTATAATCCTAACATCGAATTTACATTTCCAACGTAAGCATTTCCAGTAGATTTATAAGTAAAATTATCCGAAGCACTTGCTTGAAAAATCCCAAGTGGAATAGAAATTAACTGAGACGCTTCTGAGTAACGAAAACGAGTTGAGAAATTGAATTTCCAATCATTCGGTAAATCATAATTTCCTAAAATATCAAAAGTGTGTGACGTTGTTGCGGCATCGCTTCCGCCCATATCTGCAAATTTAGTTTCGCCAGTTAGAATATCTTTAAATTTCATTGTTCCGTCATTCACGATATACGAATCACGTCCGATTCTAAAATCGTTGTATTCTTCGACTTTTCCGCCTTCTTTATATCTGAAAACCGCGTAATTCGTTAATGAAGCTGAGTTTGCATATTTATACAAAAAACTAATTTGACCTTTTCCGTTATTGAATTTCTTTGTCAAACCCGCTCTGTAGATTTGCGTTCTGTCTGAGTATTTAGCAAATTTCAAATCAAAAGAATTAGGATCAAAATTAGCGTAGGCTCCCATTGTATAAGACCAGCCTTTAGCTAACGGACCAGAAACGTTTAAATCTCCTTTCATCCATCCAAAACTTGAACCCGAAAGATTACCCACAATTTCTAATTTATCAGTTCCTAGTTTTGTGTACGAGTTAACGGCAAAACCTAAATCTCCCGTTGTAATAGCAGCTTCTCCCACTTTCAATAAACCTGTTTTTTCTAAACTTGTACTTTGTCTCCAAGCACGATTTGGAAGTTCTGGCCAGAAATAATAAACCACTGGCAAATCATTTTCTTGAATAGTGATTCCTCCCACAGATGAAGGAAGTCCGATATTTACTTCACGCGGTCCTGTGTTATTTGCCGCGTTCAGCATTACGTTTCTATTTTTTTCTTCTTTGGTGTCTGATTCAACAATTTTGGTGATTTTTTTAATCGAATCTGTGGCTTGTTGTTTTTTATCTTCTTGCGAAAAAACTTCGGAAGCAGGATAAAATGCCAAACAAATTGTGGCAATAATTAATTTTTTCATGAGTAGTTTAAGTTAGGTTTTCATTATGAAATTTTCATTGCTTCATAATGAAGCAATATTAAATACTATTTTTCATATCAACAAATAATTGATGTTATAATTTTTAATATCGCATTAAAACCCAGCTATAAATTCCATAAAAACAACAAACAAGAAGATCTGCCTGAATTATCAAATTCACACTTAAATTTTACTACCTCGTTTGCGTAAAGTCCTGTAATTATTGAAAAAAAGAGGTTATAAATAATTGAATTATCAAATTGGAAGAAAGTCTATGAAAAATAAAATATCACCTTTTATGATTTTTTTGTGATGCTAATAAAAACATCAGAAAAAACTGAAGCGATTTGACTCGTAACTATTAAAAAGTTTAAATTTGAAATTAATTGTACCCTCATGGAATTTAAAAAGCTACTCGAAAAACGTTCTGAAGAGTCTTGGGAAAAGTATATTCCAACACTTTCTATTGACTGTGTCATTTTCAGTTTTCACGAAAATGAGCTTCAGGTTTTGCTTTTAAAACTAAAAGATCGCGAAGAATGGGGACTTCCGGGAGGTTATGTCGAAAAGGTTGAAAATGTAGACGATGCCGCAATTCGCATCTTAAAAGACAGAACGGGAACAGAAAATATTTACCTGCAGCAGTTTTATACTTTTGGAAATTTAAACCGTTCTGAGTTTGCTTTTCAAGATTACGACGATAATATGTGGCACAAACAGCGTTTTATTTCTATCGGATATTACGCTTTAGCAGAACACGGTCAGGTAAAAATGGATATTGACGAATTTTCTAGCGCTGTGAAATGGCATTCGATAGAAAATCTTCCAGCTTTTATGATGGATCACCGAACTATTTTTGATAAAGCTTTGATGACACTTCGCGAACAATTAAACAATCATCCAATTGGTTATAATTTGTTGCCTGAGAAATTTACAATGCCAGAACTTCAAAAATTATATGAAGGTATTTTGGGGAAGAAATTAAATAGAGGAAATTTTTATCGAAAAATTCTTCGCTACGACATTCTAACCAAATTAGATGAATCTAGAAAAGGCGGTGCACACAAAGCGCCAGATTTATATACTTTTGATTTAGAGAAATATAACAGCGCTTTAAAAGAAGGACTTCAAGGAAGCTGGTAAAAAAATCAAGCTGAATTACATTAAATTATTTTAGCAGTAATTTATTTTTTGTCAAATTTTACATACTTTTTAGTTTTTAGTTGATTATTCAATTCGTAAGTATTTTCTTTGTAGAACCAAAGACATTTATTTCCAATTCGTAATAACCTCAAAAAAGTATGCGCCAAAAAATAAAACCGCTATTTTATACTTTATTTTTCTCTTTTATAATTTTCGTAAGCTGTAAATCAACAAAACCTACAGATCAAAATCTTGTAAAATCTTCTACAGAAAATTCAAATCTGACTACAAAGCAAACGTGGCAATATAAAGATTTTCAAACGGATAGTATTCCCGGAATTTCTCTTGATAAATGGTATCTTCAAAATAAAAAGAAACCCAAAAACAAAAAGTTAATCATTGCTGTAATTGATACACAAATCGATTTAAAGCATGAAGATTTACAAGGAATAATTTGGACTAATACCAAAGAAATTCCAAATAATGGTATTGATGATGATCACAATGGTTATATCGATGACATTAATGGATGGAGTTTTACAGGTACAAAAAGCGGTGCTTATGTCGTTTGGAACAGATATGAATATGTTCGTATTGTAGAAAAATGGGGACCACTTTTTAAGGATAAAACAGAATCTCAAATTGATCCTAAAGACATTTATAAATTCAGAGAATATCAACGTGCATCAAAAGTTTATAATGAAAAAATCAAATATTATGGTAATTGGTATAAATCATTACAACATAGTGTGGCAATTTACCCTCTTATAAAAGACACTTTAAAATACTATTTTCCAAAGGAAAATTATACTTATAATCAGCTTGACAGCATGTACAAAAAGTATAAGATTAATGATAAAACATATCGCCAAATGCGTAATGACAATGACAAAGACTTAGCCGCGCTTATAAAGTATATGATGGTTAACTTAGACGTTGGTGAAAAAACTTTTGAAGATGTAAAAGATAAGGAAACTCAATTGGACTCTGTTCTAAACAAAAATCTAAACATCAATTACAACGAAAGATTATCTATTGCAGATAATCCTGAAATATTAGAAAAAGGATACGGAAATAATAAAATCAGTAATACTATTGAAGGAATTAGAACCATTCAAGATCACAACACAATGGTTTCTGGTATTTTGGCTGCCAATAGATATAACAATAAAGGAATAAGAGGAATGACAGACGCTAAAATTATGCCTCTAAATATTTCTCCTTCTGGTGATGAGCACGATAAAGATATAGCAATGGCTGTTAGATATGCTGTAGATAATGGTGCAAAAGTTATTAATATGTCTTTTGGAAAAGAATTTTCAATGCATCGCGATTGGGTAATTGATGCTTTTAAATATGCAGAGAAACATAATGTTCTTCTTGTGCACAGTGCTGGAAATGATTCTGAAGATTTAGATAAAAACATTACTTTTCCTAATGATTTAAATTACGATGAAACCACAGAAATAGGTGATAATTTTATTACTGTTGGATCTATAACTCAGAATTTTGGAGCAGGTTTGGTTTCTGAATTTTCAAATTATGGAAAACAAAATGTAGATTTATTTGCCCCTGGCGAAGATATTTACACAACTGGCGCAGGAAATAGATATAAATTCGACTCTGGAACTTCATTTTCAGCTCCAATGGTTTCTGGTACTGCCGCTTTAATTTGGATGTATTATCCGAATTTGAACGTCAAAGAAGTAAAACAAATCATTCTTGATTCTGGCACTTCATACACTATTGATGTTCTGCTTCCTGGAACAACTGACAAAAAAGTCCCTTTTTCACAATTATCTAAAACCGGAAAAGTTTTGAATGTTTATAATGCGATGCAACTGGCAGAAAAAATTAGTAAACAGAAGAGATAAGCAATCCATTTTGAATAAAAAAAGGGGAAGATTTAGTACATCTTCCCCTTTTTTTGATCTTTATTTTAAACTTAAAAAGTAACCAATTTCACTCCCAAAGTAAACCATCTTGAAGGTAATGGCACTGCTCCAACTTCATAATAAGTGGCATTAAAAATATTTTGAGCATCTAAGAAAATTGTAAATTTATGAATGCTTTGACTTACTCTAAAATCATTTACCCAATAAGAAGGCCCTGTAATTCTTTCGTTAAAACGTGTTGCAAATAAAATAGAAAAATCTTTAAACTGATAATCTATCGTATTTGTAACTTGATGTTTTAAAGAAGAAATAGCATATTTTGAATAGATTTCTGTACGAGCACTTTTAAATTCAGAATCTAAATACGTGTATCCTAAAAGAATATTCAATCTCGAATCTTTAGAAAAATCAAATCTGTAAGTTCCACGAAGATTAATTCCGTTTGTGTTTAAATCTCCAGTGTTCTGACTTTGCCAAGGCACCGTTGTTGCATTACGCATCCAATCGATATAATTGTCAATTTTTCTGTAGAAATAATTCGCGTTCAAACTCAATGCTTTTTTATTGTATTTAAATCCGATTTCACTCTGAAAAGCATTTTCAGAATCTAAATCTACGTTTCCAATATTTCCTGTCTGCTTCAAATACAAATCTGTAAAAGATGGAATTCTCTGGCTTGTTCCCACATTTCCGATAATTTTAAAAGCATCTGTAATCGCATAACTCGCATCAATTCCTGGATAAATCTGCCATTTGTAATCTGAATTGTAATTCAAATAAGTCCCTAAATTAATGTCTAATTTTTCGAAGAAACTCGTTCTGTATTCTGCATACAAACCAACGTTATCGCGATCGTGATCTCCAATATTAGAAGAGTGAATATTTTCATTTCTAAATTCAGCACCAAAACCAATTTCACCTTTAGATAATTTTACAGTCGAATTCAATTCTGCTGCAATAGAATTAGTATAATGCTGACTTCTTCCAACTGCTAAATTTGAGTTTCCTAAATAACGATAATCATCATAATTGTATCTGTACGTTACTCTCGGCATAATTTTCCAACTATCTGTAATAGAATGTTTCGATTGAATATTAGCAAAAGTAGTTTGTACAATTTCTGTAGAATTTCGATCGCCAGGCGCAGCGTAAAATCCGTTGGCACCAAATCCGTTGTTGATGTAACCCGCAGAAGCTAAAATTTCATTAGAATCGTTGATCTGTACATTTCCTTGGTAGAAAATTTTATTGTTTTCGAAAGCCGTATTGTAACGGTATCCGTTGCTTTTATCATGCGAAGCAAAAATCAAATGCTGTTGCTTTTCTTTTCCTAAAACAGCTCCCGCCTGAACGCCCGTTCCATAAAAAGTATCTCCCGTTTCTTGAGTATCTTTTTCGAAATTAGAACCAGCGTATGTGCTAACTAAAAATCCAGAATCGGTTGGCTTTTTAGTGATAATATTGATTGCTCCAGTTAAACTGTTGATTCCGTACGTTCTTGCAGCCGGTCCATGAACAATCTCTATTCTTTCAATAACTTCAACCGGAAGAGGTAAGTTTAACATATTATGTGCCGTTTGCGAATCGATAACTTTTGCTCCGTTTAAAAGAACAACAGTTTGCTCAAAACTTCCGCCATCAACACTAATATCAGCTTGAGTTCCAAACGGTCCTCTTTGTCTAATATCTACTCCGTTAGCGTATTGCAAAACTTCTTGAAGCGTTCTTCCTGGCAGTTTTTTAATCGTTTCGCTAGAAATAACATACACATTCCTATTTTGTTTAGAAATTGGCGTACTGAAGCGATTTTCATTAATTACAACCTCGTCCATTTGGTTGATGGAATCTTTTTTGGTCTGTGCGTAAAAATTGGTACAAATTACTGTAAAGACAGCAAAGTAGATTTTTTTCATTTTGGTTTACTATTTTTTTTGGCAAAAGTATTACCTTGCCGTACTAACAAAGTATACCAGTTTTATAATTATGGATAGTCCGGTTGAAATTCCTTTTAGAAGTTTTATTCATTTAAAACCAGAACAAAATACGGCAATTTATCTTCAGATTGTTTTTGAATTTATTAAAGCCATTCAAACTGGATTTCTTCCCGAAGGAACAAAACTTCCCGGAACCCGTATATTATGTAAAGTATTAGACGTCAATAGGAATACTTTAATCAAAGCTTTTCAAGATTTAGAATCGCAAGGATGGATTGAAACACTTCCAAATAAAGGAACTTTTATTTTATCACAGCAAAAAAGTAAAGCAGAATTTCCTGTTTCAAAAGAACAAAATACATCTGAAAACAATATTGGTTTTAGCTTTCAAAAATCAACTATTTTAGAAAATCCGATAGAAACGAGTAATTTGCCTTTTCAATTTAATGACGGAATGCCCGATTGGAGATTGGTTCAAACCGATGTTTTAGCCAGATTATATGTTTCTAAATTAAAAAGAAGAAAAAGTTCTAAAACCTACGAACAGATTCAGTTGCGTTCGCATTCTAATTTTAAAACTCATTTTTCTAATTATTTAAATCTTACTCGTGGCATTCGTATTTCGACTTCCAATTTACTGACAACGAGCAGTCACGAAATCAGTTTGTATTTGGTTACAAAAGTACTTATTGCTTCTGGTGATAAAGTTGTTGTGGCTTCGCCAGGTTATTATATGTCAAATATGACACTGACGAATACGGGTGCGCAGATTATTTCTGTTCCTGTAAATGAAGATGGAATTGATACCAAAAAGTTGAAAGAAATCTGTGAAAATTCGAAAATCAGAATGTTGTATCTTACTTCCAATTATCATTATCCAACAACAATTCCGCTTAGCGCGAAAAAAAGAATGGAAGTTTTAGAATTAGCCAATCAATATGGTTTTTTGATTTTGGAAGACGATTACGATTTTGATTTTCATTACGATAACAATCCCGTTTTACCTTTGGCGGCTTTCGATTCTAACCAAAAAGTGGTTTATATTGGATCTTTTGGGAAATCACTTCCGTCAGGCTTCAGTTATGGTTTTGTCGCTGCTCCTTCTGAATTTATTAAAGAATTAGAAAAACATCAAAACATTCTCGAACCTGGTATTGACTTTTTGAAAGAACAAGTTCTAACTGAATGGATTACGGAAGGCGAAGTGCACCGACTTTCTAAAAAAAACAAAAAAATCTACAAAGAACGCCGAGATTATTTTGCTTCGCTTTTGAATGAAAAATTAAAAGGTAAAATTAAGTTTAAAATTCCGCCAAGAGGATTAGCAATTTGGGTTGAATGGCTGGATAATTTCAATCTTATTCAATTTCAAAAAGAATGTGCCTATCATGATTTATTTCTGCCAAAAACGATTTTATATCAAACCAAAAACTTGACTGCCACACGTTTAGGATTTGGACATTTAGAAAAAGAAGAAATGGAAAAAGCGGTTTCTATTTTGAGTGAGTGTTTAGAATTAATAACCATAAACAACTGATTATCAAAACCTTTAAAAAGAGTTAAATAATCAAAAATAAATAACACACAAAATCTTAACATTCTTATAATTATATAACTAAAAAACATATGATTATAAGTATTATATTACAATTATATTTTAACTTTGAAAGGATTAAAAATATTTTGTAATGGACCCATATCTAATAGTACAATTAATTTTAATTTCAATTGGTGCAACATCTGCTATGACTTGGTTTAGCTATTTTGTCTCTAAAAAATTTCAAAAACTTTATAAAGAGCCTGTATTGTTATGTACATTATTTGGTGAATTTAACATCAATCTTTCTGTAGGTTTGAAAAGAAAATTAGGCTGGATGCTTCATTTTCTAATTGGATTTTTATTCGTTGTAGTATATCATGTAGTATGGGCGAAGGATATTCTATCGGTTTCACTGCTAAGTGCTCTCTTACTGGGAATTATCAGCGGTGGAATTGGAATAATCGGCTGGGTATTTATTTTTAAAATAACCCGATATCAGACCCCAATTGATTTTAAAGGTTATTATATTCAGTTGTTCTTTGCCCATATTATTTTTGCTCTTGTAGCAACATTATTATATTTTATTACCATGCTTCTGGTTATTGTTACAAAAGCATACATTACATAACAAAAAAACAGGGATCAAAGTCCCTGTTTTTTTATACTTAAAGCATTGTTTTACCAGCCTTTTACAGCTCCGCCTTTAAATTCTACTTCGGCAGCTTTTTCTACTTCTGGAGATTGAAAAGCTTGCAAAAACTGTTTTACTTTTTCTTCATTTTTATTGTCTTCACGACTTACAACCAAATTTACATATGGAGATTCTTTATCTTCAACAAATAATGCATCGCGAGAAGGAACTAATCCTGCTTGAGAAGCAAATGTATTATTGATAATCGCGATTGAAACATTTGCATCGTCTAAAGCTCTAGGCAATTGAGGCGCTTCTAATTCTAAGATTTTTAAGTTTTTAGGATTACTTACAATGTCCGTTACTTTTGGCAATAAACCAACTCCATCTTTCAATTTCAACAAACCATTTTTTTGTAAAAGCAATAAAGAACGTCCGCCGTTTGTTGGGTCATTTGGAATAATAATCGTGCTTTCGTTTTTCAATTCAGAAAGATTTTTTATTTTTTTTGAATAACCCGCAATTGGATAAACAAATGTTTTTCCGATAATCGCTAATTTATAACCACGTTGTTTCGATTGCTCGTCCATGTATGGTTTGTGCTGAAAAGCATTTGCATCGATATCGCCTTGACTTAAAGCTTCATTTGGAATCACATAATCGTTAAACGATACCAATTCTACTTCCAATCCGAATTTTTCTTTCGCAACTTTTTTAGCAGCTTCTGCCACTTTTAATTCTGGTCCGGCTGCCACTCCAACTTTAATAAAATGCGGATCGTTTTTTTTATCTTTTCCGCAATTTGACAAAACAAGTGCCAAAGCCAAAACTACAGCAGTTTTTAAAATATTTAGTTTCATATAATTGTAAATTATTAATTATAAATTGTTAATTGATGCTTATCTATGGTCGAATCGTTTTGATAATCTGTCTCCTATAAATTGAATAAAGAATACCAAAACAACCAATAAACCTAAAACGGAATTCATCGTAACGGCATCATAACCAATATATCCATATTGATATCCAACTTGTCCTAAACCTCCCGCTCCAACTGCTCCGCCCATTGCAGAATAACCTACAAGTGTAATTAGCGTAATTGACGCTGCGTTAATTAAAGAAGGCAACGCTTCTGGAAGCAAAACTTTATACACAATTTGTAACGGCGTTGCGCCCAAAGCTCTCGCCGCTTCGATCAAACCTGAAGTAAGACTCAACAAACTATTTTCTACCAAACGGGCAATAAACGGCGCTGCACCAATACTTAATGGCACTAAAGCCGCACTAACTCCAATCGAAGTTCCAACAATCGCGCGTGTAAACGGAATCATCCAAACGATTAAAATAATGAATGGAATGGAACGGAAAACATTTACCAAAACCGATAAAACTCGGTTTAAAACTGGCTGTTCTAAAATTTGATTTTTACGTGTCAGAAAAAGTAAAATTCCTGTTGGCAATCCCAATACAAAACCAAAAAAGCCCGATACAAAAGTCATAACAATGGTTTCCCATGTTCCTTTTAACAATAAATCTATAAGTGAATCAGACATAACCTATTATTTCTGTTTTAATGTGTTTTGAATTAAAATATTGAATCGCCGCATCATAATTTTCGCGTTTTCCTGAAAGTTCAATCAGCATTACACCAAAATTTACTTCTCCCGCCTGATCCATTTGTGCGCTTACGATTTTGAAATCGGTATCAAAAAGTCTCGAAACTTCTGAAATAACAGGCTCGTTAACTGATTTTCCAGTCATTTCTAATTTCAATAACGGATTCAAATTTCCATTATCGACTTGTTGTAACTTATCTTGATAAACCGATGGAACTTCAATATGCAAAGAAGAAGAAATAAATTCTCTCGTCAATTCCTGTTTCGGATCAGCGAAGATTTCACCAACGCTTCCCTGTTCAATCAATTTTCCGTGGCTGATAACGGCAACTTCATCACAAATCGATTTTACAACTTCCATTTGGTGTGTAATCAACAAAACCGTGATATTTAATCGTTTGTTAATGTCTTTCAATAAATTTAAAATCGAACGCGTAGTCGCTGGATCTAAAGCACTTGTCGCTTCGTCGCATAACAATACTTTCGGATTATTAGCCAAAGTTCTCGCAATCGCCACTCTTTGTTTTTGACCTCCAGAAAGACTTGCAGGATAATCGTTTGCCTTTTCTGCCAAACCAACCAATTGCAATAATTCTAAAACTCTGGTTTTTATTTCTGTTTTTGAAGTTCCTGCCAATTCAAGCGGAAAAGCTACATTTTCGAAAACGGTTCTAGAAGAAAGTAAATTGAAATGCTGAAAAATCATTCCGATTTGCCTTCTTTCAATTGCCAATTGTGCGTTTGATAATTGCATCAACTCTTTTCCATCGACAATAATTTCTCCTGAAGTTGGTCTTTCCAACAAATTCACACAACGGATTAAAGTACTTTTTCCCGCGCCCGAAGTTCCAATTACACCAAAAACTTTTCCTGGCGGAACTCGTAGCGAGACATCAGATAAAGCAGTAACAATTCTGTCTTTCTGATGAAAAGTTTTGGTTACATTTTTTAATTCAATCATTTCGTAATCAAGGTTAAAACAAAAAGCCTTTCAACTATTTATGAAAGGCTTTTTGAGATAAATAATATAGTTTTATATAGAAGCCAGTTCAAAGAATTGCATTACAACAATACAGCACATCATAGCGCTGTTATAATAATTCTTCATATTCTGGTCGTTTTTTCTCATTGCGATTGCAAATTTAAGCAGTTATTTTCAATTTTAATGCAAAAACTATTAAAACTTTTATTTTCCTATCAATCTAATAGACTACTATATCGTTTGCAACTTCATTAATCATTTTTGGCATCTAATAAAATCGCCAATTGAATGCAAGGCAAATCCGAACGATTACTCCACGCATGATTGGTACCACGTTGAATTACAATATCTCCAGCCTTCAAAATAGTTTCTTCTTCATCTACAATTAAATAAATTTCTCCAGAAATAATAATGATATAATCTAAAGTATCGGTTTGATGCATCAACGGGTGAGGTTGACCTTCGGGTGCCACAATTCCTAAATCTTTGTCTGGCGGAATCTGTACGTAACGAAAATAACTTCCATTTTTGGGCGTATTCGGAAAAGCGGTATTTTCTATTCTATTTTCTTCAAATTTTGCAGGAATACTATCTGTTGACCAAATATCTGAAATAATCAATCCCGGAAAATGTTCCGAAACATTGGTAACGATTTCATCTTGTTCTATAATTGATTTTCCATTCTTGATTCCGGTAACTACTCGTCTTGGTATTGTTTTCATTCTTTATTGATCTGCATAATTAATTTTTTTCCATACGTTTTGTTTTCACGCAATAGCCAAAGCGCTTTGACGACTGTTCTTGTGTTCAATTCTCCGATTATGGAAATATTGGGCGGCGTAATAAATTTATTTTCTAGTAATTGCGCCAACTCAATTAAACCGTTTTTATAATAATCATATTTTTTTTCTAAACCATACGCATAATTTGAAATCGTATGAATGGTTGCTCCTCTGGAAAAAAGAATATTTCGCGATTCTGAAGTCGAAAAATTCGTTATATCTATATACGTTCCGTTTATTTTTAGGAGTTTAGCTGCGACTTCTGCAATTTTATTCCCGACTAAATCTACTGCAATGTCAAATTTTTTATTTCCATTTAATGAAAATGCCGCTTCGTATATTTCTTCTTTTTTATAATTAATGATTTGCTGCGGTTTTACGCCAAGACTAATCAAAGAAGCTATACTTTCTTCATTTCCTGCAGTTACTAAAAAGTTTGAGAATCCTTTACTAATCAATAGTTTTACAAAAAAATTTCCAACTCCTCCAGCTGCTCCCGTAATTAATATGGAATCTGTTAGAGAAGCTTTCATTCTTTTAAAAGATTGCAAAGCCGTTAGTCCAGCTGATGGAATTGCAGCGGCTTCTTCAAAAGAAATATTTTTTGGCTTTTTTACAGCAATTCCTTCTGGAACACAAATGTATTCGGCATAAGTTCCATTAGAACCCATGCTTCCAGAACCGCAAAAAACAGCATCGCCAATTTTAAATTCTTTCACATTTGATCCGATTTTAGTAATAATTCCTGAAAATTCTCTTCCTAAAATAGGCGAATGCAAAAGCTTTCTTTCAGAACCGTTTTCAGTCATTTGATAATCAATCGGATTAAAACCAGAAGCAACAATCTGAACCTGAATTTGATGTGGTTCAGGTTGGGGAGTTGCAATTGTTTCCAACTGAAATTGACGATTTTCCTGTAATAGAATTGCTTTCATTTTTAAATATTAGTTTCTTAATCCAACTCAAACCATTCGTTTACTTCTCTTTCGATGGTATCTTTTATTCTCGGATTTTCAAATTCGTTTGTTGCAGGATTGTATTCATAATCTTTCTGCCATTTTTTATAATGTAAAGCCACTTGCTGAATCGCATTACAAATAAATAAAAGTTCTTCATCTGTCGTTATCGGATGCAATGACAAACGAACCCAACCTGGTTTATTGGTTTGGTTTTTCTCTAATAATTCATTGGTAATTGCTCTCGAACGTTTTTCATCAATATTGAACAAATAATGCGCATATGTACTCGCGCAAGACCAGCCGCCGCGAGTCTGAATTCCGAAACGGTCATTTAATAATCTTACAATCAAATTGTAATGAATATCTTCAATTACAAATGAAACACAGCCAATTCGTTTGCTTTTTAAATCTCCCAAAATAGAAAGACCTTGTATTTTTTGAAGTTTAGAAAAGCAAAGATCCAAAAGTTCTTTTTCTCGTTTTGCAATCTGCTCTACTCCCATTTTTTCTTTTAGTTCTAAAGCCAAAGCCGCTCGAATTACTTGCAAAAATCCTGGAGTTCCGCCATCTTCTCTCACTTCTATTACATCGCTGTAACAATAATTTCCTAACGGATTGGTCCATTTTACATTTCCGCCGCCGGGATTATCTGGAAAATCAGATTGGTATAATTTTTCATTAAAGACCAAAATACCGCAAGTTCCTGGTCCGCCCAAAAATTTATGAGGCGAAAAGAAAATTGCATCTAACTGTTCTTCTGGATCTTTTGGATGCATGTCGATTTTTACGTAAGGCGCCGAAGCTGCAAAATCGACAAAGCATAATCCACCGTTTTGATGCATGATTTTAGCTAATTCATGATAAGGCGTAATAATTCCCGTTACATTTGAACATGCTGTAAACGAACCAATTTTCAAACTTCTATCGGCGTATTTTTTTATTTCCGTAGAAAGGATTTTAGGATCTACTAAATTGTTTTCATCAGCAGGAAGAATTACAACATCAGCATTTGTCTCGTACCACGGAACTTGATTGGAATGATGTTCCATATGCGTGATAAAAACTACTGGTTTTTCGTTTTCATTTTCATACGTTTTTCTCAAACCAATAATACGCTGCAGTTTAGATAATGCCGCAGTCATTCCAGTTCCTGTTGTCACCAAAACATCAGATTCATTGGCATTAACCGATTTTTTAATAATATCTCTTGCGTAATTGTATGCGTAAGTAGACGTTTTTCCTGTCTGACTTGAAAGTGAATGCGTATTGGCAATCATCGGACCAATTTTATGAAGCATAATATCTTCAATCGGCGCGTATAATCTTCCGCTGGCAACCCAATCTGCGTAAAGCAAATTTTGTTCTCCGTAAACCGATTCAAAAGTATGATCAATTCCTACTGCATTTTCTCTAAATTTAGAAAAGTAACACTCAGATTCTGTTGGTTTTGTAGTTGGCTCAATAGCATTCATTTCCCTATCATTTTTAAATTAACAAATTGTATTATGGTTTGAATTTCCGCAATCTTGTCATTCCGAGGAACGAGACCCGAGCGATAGCGAACGGGCGAAGCAAATCTTCGTTGCAAAATCGACAAAGATTGGTGATTTTCTGTGTAGAGTTTCTTGTGAAGATCCTTCCTTCGTCAGGATGACAAGATTGTGTGTGTGTGTGTTATTAAATTTTATTTTCTAAAAGCGATTTAAGTGTAGCTTGCAATTCTTCTCCATGAAGATTTCTTGCTACAATAATTCCTTTAGAATCTACCAGATAATTTGCAGGAATTGCTCGCACGCCATATAATTTTGCAACGGCACTATTCCAGAAAAGTAAATCTGAAACGTGTGTCCAAGTCAAATTGTCATCTTGAATTCCTTTAATCCAGTTTTCTTTCTTTTTGTCTAAAGAAATGGCGATTATATTAAATCCTTTATCATGAAATTCTTTGTAAGCGGCCACAATATTCGGGTTTTCTCTTCGGCATGGACCGCACCAAGAAGCCCAAAAATCGACTAAAGTGTATCCTTTTAAGTTTTCAGAAAAATGAACTGGTTTTCCTTCAGGATTATTTGCTGTAAAATCAGGGGCTTTTTTTCCAACCGCTAAACCGTCTAGTACAATAGCCAGTTCTTTTAGTTCTTTCACGTAAGTGATATTTTGAAGACTTTTATCTAGCAAAGCAATATTTTGCGTAATCTGTTCTGGCGTTAATCGATACGACCAATTTCTGTATAAAACATAAGCCGAAACAATTGATGTTGGATGTTCTTTAATGAATTGGCTTATTTCTACATCTTTTGTTTTTTTGTACGTTTCAAATAAATCTTGTGTTGCAGAACCTTCAACTGTAGAATTTGTATAGTATTTTTTTGGACTTAATTTAACGGTAATTGGTCCTTTTTCTAGAAAAATATACAACGGAGAATCTGCTGTATTTACACTTAAACCGTATAATTCTGGCGTTTTTATTTTAGTTTTAAAAGCAAAACTTCCGTCTTTTACTTTTACCGAATCAATTGTGGTAAACATTTTATTGTGAAATTTTTGCAAATAAACATATTGTGCAACAGTATCTACAACCGTCCCTTTTAATTGCAAGTTATTTTCCTGCGCCTGAGTTTGAACGGCTGCAAGAAACAAAGCAAAACCTAGTATTATTTTTTTCATTTTATTTTAGTTTTAGAATTAGACAAAAGAATTTGTGGCCAATGTGTAAGTCATCAGCAAATTGTATTAAAAGAAAATTTATAAGATTTATTAATGCTTTCGCATTCGAAAAACAGCAAGACTATTTTCTTCAAAAATTGAATTCAAAAGTTCATAACCGGCGTGTAAAATAGTTTCTGCTTTCATTTTTAAATAATAAAGATTTAAAATGGATGACCTTATTCAGATTGGAGCAATCTTTTTCTTATCTGTCCGTCTTCGCGGAAGGATTTAGCACCTTATTCGGCAACAGGTTGCTAAGACTTCATCGGGCCTATTCCCTCAGTCTTTCTGGATAAGTATCATTAAATATTTTTTTTGTGATACAAATATATACTAATTCTACCGAATTAGTCAAGTTTTAATTATATTTTTTTAATTTTTCAGGAAAAAGATTAATATAGCACAAAGTGACTAATAAAGAGTAGTTTACAAGAGAGGAAAACTCTATCGGTAACGATTTAGTAATGGTGCTTATTACATTCTTTTTCATTTGATTACCTTGTAAATCAATATTGCAAATATAAAAAATAAAGGGTAGAGTACATTGGCTCTTTACCCTTTATTTCGACTTACAAAGTTATTGCGGAGGTTGCTCATTTGTGTGCTCCTACAATTGCGCATTACCGTAATCCCAATAGTATGAGCCCTGCTTTAGTATAAGACATGGCAAGGTGTATATAGAATATGTACCCAAACAGAGAGATACAGAATGCTTTAGATATATGGCTTAAGCAAAGGCTGGTAGTTTGACCTATCCATGTACCAGGAACACTGAGCATAAAGCTATGGTGCTGTTTTATATCCATAATGACAGCCTTACTGAGTTAGAGTTTTTTTCAAGACATTCAAAACTCAGTCAATCAGGTCGCACAATAATTAAATCGAAACCTATTAAGATCGATTTACCCTACTGTTCAAGATCTGCCCTTAAAGAGGTCTACGTTTTTAATTGCTATGTTTTTAAGCCTAATCCGCCTAAATTCTCTTCTTTTATTTGAGTCGAAATTCGGTAGGAGAAATACCTGAGAGTCTCTTGAAAAATCGGCTGAATACCTGCACGTTTTCAAATCCGAGTTCGTACGCTATTTCAGAAATATCCCGTTTTGTATAATGCAGCAAGTTTTTAGCCTCTAACAGAATACGGTCATGGATAAGCTGAAGTGGTGATTTTTCATCAATCTTCTTAAAGGTATTGGTAATGGTCTTTGGTGATTTGTGTAATAAACCTGCATAGTAAGAGACGCTATGCTGCTCCTTAAAGTTTTGTTCAACCAGAAAATTGAATTCCCTTATTAAATTATGCTGACTATCGTCGATGAAAGACAAGGTACCTTGCATTTTGTATATTCTTGTGCACAGTATCAGGATGCGCTTGAGGACAATTTGCAGCATTTCAAGCTGCAATTCGTCTTTCATTTCTAATTCCATATCGGTTAGGTTCCAGGCATCATTCATTATCGCAAATTGCGGCTCCTGAACCGAAACAACCGGTATTTTTGCAGGTGTATAATACAATACACCTTTACAGCCGACTTCGCTATCATGGTTAATTATGCAATAGAATTCTGAATTGAACCGAAGCATTTTCATAGCGTTAATCTGCTCATATTGCACATGATGGTATTGAGAGAGACTAACAATCTGGTTGTTATTAAAAGTTTGGTGAATGCCATCGATGATCAATTTGTTTCCGTCAGATTGAAACCACAGTAGCTGCAGAGCCCCAGATACAATCGGCCTAAAGCTTCTGAAATTGTCACAATCTACATACTCCAACTCAAAGTATTCGTTCTGCTTTCCTTGATAGATCATATTAATATTCAATTTAAAGTACTTCTATATTATTATCAAAAATACATATAATCTCAAAACACAATTTAATTTAAAGCGAATCTTTAAATCAGATCAATAGTTAAAAGTTGTTTCTTCCTTTGAATCATTCAATTTGATAGCTAACTCAGCGAGTCGGTTGCGTATCTGATCTGACAAAGTAAAGTTTCTATCTGCTCGCACCTTATTCCTAATTTCAATTAGTAATTTGATTGTCCCGTCGAGTTTTTCAGCGTAGCTGTCATACACACCCGATCTCATTTCCAATCCTAGTACGTCAAAAACAAAGGTTGAAATACCTTTATTGAAATGTTCCAGATCGGTTGCTGAAAGTATGGCAGTCTTGTCTTTCAGTTGATTAATATACGTAACGCCTTCAAAAAGGTGTGAGATAAGTATCGGCGTATTAAAATCGTCATCCAACGCCTCATAACATTTGGCTTCCCAACCAGCGATGTCGAGTGTCGATCTATTTCCAGGCTCAAGCTTCGATAAGCTATTTATCGCTTTCATCAGGCGGTCGTATCCTTTTTCAGCAGCCAGGATCGCCTCATTCGAAAAATCCATAATACTTCGATAATGCGTTTGTAACATAAAAAAACGCGTCACCGAAGCTGAAAACGCTTTGCTAAGAACAGGATTGTCGCCAGCCAAAATCTCATCTGGCAGAATATTATTTCCACTAGATTTGGACATTTTCTTTCCATTCAGCGTTAACATATTGGCATGCAGCCAGTAGTTAACCGGTGCATGGCCCGTGGAGGCTTCTCCCTGAGCTATTTCACATTCATGATGTGGAAATTTCAGATCCATACCTCCACCGTGGATGTCAAATCTTTGCCCAAGGTATTTTGTGCTCATTGTGGTACACTCCGTATGCCATCCCGGAAAACCATCGCTCCACGGCGAAGGCCAGCGCATTATATGGTGTGGATCAGCACGCTTCCATAGCGCAAAATCCTGTTCATTCCGTTTGTCAGACTGGCCGTCAAGTGGTCTGGAGTTATCAAGCGTGTGTATCAGGTCCCGATGGCTGAGCACACCATAATCGTAATCCTCACTATACTTTGCCACGTCGAAATATACCGATCCATTCGATTCGTAGGCATAGCCCTTATCTATGATGTTCTGTATGACATTGATTTGCTCAATCATGTGACCGGTCGCCGTTGGTTCAATGCTTGGCGGCAAAAGGTTGAATTTTTGGAGGATATCATGGAAATCAACGGTATAGCGTTGAACAATTTCCATTGGTTCAAGTTGTTCCAAACGCGCTCTTTTTGCAATTTTATCTTCACCGCTATCTGCATCATCAACCAGGTGTCCTACATCAGTGATATTACGCACATAACGGACTTTATAGCCTAAATGCAGAAGATAGCGATAGATGATATCGAACGAGAGGAATGTCCTTACATTACCAAGATGTACATTACTGTACACCGTCGGACCGCAGATATACATCCCAACGTGACCATCTTGAATCGGTGTGAATATTTCTTTTTCGTTCGAAAGTGAGTTATATATTTTCAGTGGATGATCTTTATATATAGTCATATTGAATATTCAAAAGTTGCAATGTTTTGAAGGTAAATTCTAATTCACTTTTCCAACTCTTCAATAATTGCGTAATCTAACCATAATAATGCTCGATTGGGATCCGAACCAAATATGGAACGGACTACCTTACCGTTTTTATCTACCAAAACCCAGTGAGGTGTCCCCCCGGCTTGGTAATCGTGAAAAGTGGTGGCCATACCGGCATCCCTAAAAACCGGAAACCTAACATGCAATGACTTTAAATTTTCAATAATTTCATCATTGGTATATTCGGGACCTTCAAAATTGCTATGAATCCCTAATACGTTCATCTTGTCCCCGTGTTCATACGCCATTTTATTGGCAAATGGGATAGCTCTTCCTACACATCCCGGACAGCCTAAATAGAAAAACAAGATCAATAAGGGTTTTCCTTTGAAGCTATCGTAATGTGGAAGATCTTTCTGTCCGATACTTTCCAAATGCCAGGGTTGGATTTGGTTGTTCAAAATTTCCATAACAATAAATATCAAAATTCCCCTATCCTTTTCAGAAGGGGAATGCAGTTAATCGACGTAAGCATGTGCGCTTAAATCAGTTTATTCAGGTTGCCATATTGATTGAATCTGTCTGATCATCTGATTGGTAAATCCCCATTCATTGTCATACCAAGCCATTATTTTCACTAGGTCTCCATCAACAACCCTTGTCATTTCTAAATCTACGGTAGAAGCGAAAGCACTTCCTATGATATCAGTTGATACAAGGGGTTCATTTGTTACAGCGATCACTTTTTTATACCGTTCTGTGGTCGCTTCTTCTGACAGAATCTGATTGATTTCCTCAACCGTGGTAGGTCTCTCAGCAATAAAAGTAATATCCGAAATGGAGCCAACAGGGACGGGAACTCTAATGGCAACGCCGTCGAACTTTCCGGCGTACTGAGGTAATACTTTAGTAGTCGCTATGGCTGCTCCCGTAGCAGCCGGTGCCAGATTCAAGCCGGCCGCTCTACCCATGCGTGGCTCTTTTTTCGAAGGCGCATCGACAAGGCTTTGTGAAGCAGTATATCCATGTATGGTATTAAGAATTGCTTTTTTTATACCTAACCTTCTTCCCAAAATTTCTATTACAGGGCTGATGTTATTGGTCGTACAACTTGCACAAGAAAAGACCAATGTCTTATCATCTGTAGTGTTTACGCCATAAACAACTGTTGGAGTGTCTTTTGTAGGACCTGAAATTACAGCTGCTTTAGCACCAGCCAGAATATGCCCTTCAGCATCGGCACTGTTGGTAAATATGCCGGTACTTTCAATAACAACGTCTACATTGAGTGCTTTCCATGGTAACTCTAAAATGTTGCGTAGACTGGAATACTTGATTTCTTTATCCCCCACAAATAAGCTGTCTCCTTCAAATTTAACATCTTTAGCATACTTACCATAGTTACTGTCGTATTTAAGCAGATATGCTGCATTTTCTACCGACATCAAATCGTTTATGGCGACGACTTCAAGGTCATCGGTTTCAAAAATCAGTTTTAATGCTGCCCTTCCTATGCGACCAAATCCGTTGATTGCTACTTTTTTCATGATTTTTTATAGTTTTTTGATGATATTATCATTTATTGGTTGCCTTATTAGCTTCCTTCGCCACTTTAAAAAGTGCCGGATTAATATGGCAGTATCCTCCCGGATTCTTATCCAGGTAGTCTTGATGGTAATCCTCGGCTTTATAATATTTCTTTATGGGGGTTACTTCAACTGCTATAGCTCTGATATGTTTTGCCGCCTCTTTATTTATCCGTTGGTTTATAAGTGGTAACTGCTGGCCTGAGGTGTAATAAATGCCCGTACGGTACTGATCACCGATATCATTACCCTGTTTATTTACGCTCGTAGGATCAATAGCAAGGAAATACAAATCAAGTAACAGATTCAAATCCAATTTTTCAGCATCGTATGTAACCTTTACGGTTTCAGCGTAGCCCGTATTTTTCTGTACTACATCCTCATATGTCGGATTGTCGGTACGGCCATTGGCAAAGCCTACTTCGGTAGCGATAACACCATCTACCTGTTTAAAAAAATGCTCTGTTCCCCAGAAACATCCTCCGGCAAAATAGATAACGTCCGTGCTATCGCTATTGCCTGTCATTTCAGTAACGCTTGCTTTTTCTTCCAAGCCCTTATTATGCTCGGCTTTGTTACTCATACTGTTGCTACAACCTGTCATGGCGAAGAAGCCGAGTGCGGTCGATAAGAAAACTACTATATTCATATCTTTATTTTTTTATTTTCCATTTCTTCAACAAGCTTTTTGTATACCGACTTTGTAAACCGAATATATTCTTTGGTTAAGGTATCATAGCCAACCCATTGTTGGACATTTTCATAAGGGCATGTAGGTGCGCCTTCCTCCTGTCCAGAGACCAATATATACCGATCGGGATGCAGCTGGTAAATTTCTGCCGTTACTTTGTTCATTGCTTTACAAAAAAGTTCCAAAGCGCTCAAAGTGGCAGGTGTAGCCATTCGGATTTTTGACCAGATAATCTTGATGGTAGTCTTCGGCAGGCCAAAATTTTGTGAACGGCTCCAATGTCGTTACTACCTTTCCAGGCCAGCGTTGCGAATCATCAACTAATTTGATCATTTCCACGGCATCATTTCCTTCTTCATCGTTCTGAATGAATAGTGCCGAGCGGTAACTTTTGCCCCTGTCATTGCCCTGCCTATCTACCGTGCTGGGATCATGTACCCTGAAAAAATAATCCAATAACTCCCTATAAGTTGTCTTGCTTGGATCATAGGTAATTTCAACACCCTCTGCATGGCCGGGATGATACTCGTAGGTGGGATTATCGTTCTGTCCCCCTAAGTACCCGACTTCGGTATTAATTACGCCAGGACGTGCTCTGAAAAGATCTTCCATGCCCCAGAAACATCCACCCGCCAAATATGCTTTTTTCAAATTTTCCATTACTTATAGCTTTTATTTTATTTAAGTTCTTTAAAATTTTTGATCTGAAATGCTTGAGAGATCTCAGCCCTCTACTTTCTTAAGCGCCACGGCATTGATACAGTATCTAAGACCACTTGGTGCAGGACCATCCGGAAAAACATGGCCCAAATGCGCATCACAGACATTGCAGGTCGTTTCCACTCTTATCATACCATAACCACCATCCTTATGGTAGGCAATATTTTCAACAGCTATGGGCTGAGTGAAAGAAGGCCAGCCAGAAGTGCTGTTAAATTTTTCAGTTGCATCAAACAAAGGTGTTCCACAACTGATACATTCATATTTACCCGGTTCAAATAAGCCGCACATATCCGAACTATGTGCTCGCTCAGTACCCTTCCCCCTGGTAACAAAATACGAATCGGGGCTTAACAGTTCTTTCCATTCCTCGTCTGTTTTTTCCACCCTGCGAGTCGGAACAGGATTACCTTTGTTTACGAACTTGATGATATCATTCCAGTTTAACATAACTATTTATTTTGAATGTTACTATTTATTTCCTATTTCCAACGCGGATATCTTCTTTTGAAGTTCGTCCTTGGTTCGAAGACCTACTATGGTCTCCACAGCTTTTTGGTTCTTGAAAAAGATCAATGTGGGGATGCTACGCACACCAAAACGCTGGGCAAGTTCCTGTTGATTATCAACATTAACTTTAACTATTTTGACCTTCCCCTCAAAGTCTTTGGACAGGTCATCCAATGTGGGTAATAGCGCCTGGCAAGGACCACACCAGTCGGCGTAAAAATCTACAACTACGCTTGCTTCTTTTTGAATTGTTTCTTCAAATTCCTGTTTACTTTCTATTTTTCTCATAACTAAAAACTTTAATTGTTATCTAACTCCACAAAGTTAATATACGGCAATACCCTTTCTCTTACCGTTATCACCCGATATTTTGGCAATTCTTCCCATCTTAAAAATCATTTCGAATATGATGACCGAATGTTTTGCGTATTGCAGCTAGTTTAGGATTTATATTGGTTTGGCAGAAAGGTTTCTGTTTGTCTTTTTTATAATAATTGAGGAAACGCTCCGAATTCAATCTGAAGTCTGCCAAGGGCAGTGTCTGTGTAATATATTTGGTGTCATTTTCCTTTGACAGTTTATTGATTATTATTTCGATAGTGTCTTTATCATTGGGATCAATATAATACACTGCCGAACGATACTTGTAACGCATACTGTGTGCGCTTGCGCTACTATGCGTCAGCAGATGCACTTCAATTAACACATCCAGTGTGATGCCTTCATTAAAATGGACAATAACGGCTTCTGAAAATGTATCATAGGGGTTCAATGAGGAGATCCAGCCCTGCTCCACAGACTCAACGCCATTTAAAGCCTGAAATATGGCTTCTGTACACCAATGACAGCCTCCACCAAAACCTATTTTTTTCATATTTCTTATTAACAAATTATTATCTGAGCTAGCGTCTTTTATATTAAAATAATGAATTGAACTCCTAAAGATTATTCGGAGATGCTGCGCATTCTAAAAATTCTTCGAGTTGTGATATCGTTGGATTCTTAATATAATCGTTGCCCACTATTATGGTAGGGAACTTTAATTTACCTTCGTACAGACCCCGTACTTTAGCTTCGGCTTCAATTTTTGTTTCCACATTAAAATCATCAAATTCCATCCATTTGCTTTGCAGGTAGTCGGTAACATCTCATCCCTTCCTTTTGATATACATCCGTAAATTGGTCAATGTACAGCTACAATACCAGATAAAACCGTTGTAAACGGATCGGAACCAATATCACTACCATCATTAAATGCTGGTTCATCGAGAACCAGTTGTCCTGCTCGCCAGTTAAAAGTAATTTTCCTGGTTGTCTTTAACGATATCACCCATAATATCCTTTACGAAGAGTCGTACGGTTTGTTTTTTGTGTATCATAATTTTTAAATTTGCACGATCTTAGAAGTATTTGGTTCCCTTTGAAAAATCCTTTTGAATTCAGTATTCTTTATCTAACTGATGTCAAAATAACTTGGATGTTCGGCTATAGCCTTTGATAGTTTCCACTAACACATTAAGTTTACTGTCAAACGAAACAGAACCTTTTCGTATTTCAAGAATTTCCTCTTCACTGAAACCCTTCAATTTTGCTATCATGGTGTGCATGCTCAGACAGTACATTGCCTTATTCTGTTGTGATACTGTCAATGCTATTGCCTCTAACTCCTTTTTTGACAGAGAGGTCTTTCTCGTATGAAACGGTAGTAGGCAGATAACGCATCGTTAGAATACATCACCGTCAAAAACAAATTTGGTTTACGCCCCAACTTTCTATTGAAATAAGTTAAATACTTACTATTCTGCTCACTCATTGCATTAAGAAGGTACATGTTGTTATCTATCGTTGACATCTCTATTATATTAAAATGTTTCTATCAGATACTTCTGAACTTCGAAATATTTGTTCCCGTATAGAGCTTAAAAAACTTGCTGAAATGTGCCGGATTTTCAAACCCAAGTTCGTATGCTATTTCTTTAGCTGATTTTTCGGTATAATGTAAATAACGTTTGGCTTCCAACAGAAGCTTTTCACGAATGAGTACCGAAGGTGCCGGTTGTTTTAATCGTGCAAAAACATTGCTCAATGTCTTAGGAGATTTATGGAGGGCACCTGCATAAAAATTAACCTGATGTTGTTCTTTGAAATTTTTTTCGAGAAGCAATGCAAATTTTCTCACAATATCCATTTTTTCATCAGGGAATTTTGAATAGCTTTCACTTTGAAGCTTTGCTATTCGTGTAGTTTTTATAATTACCCTTTTTAATAAGGTACGAAGCATTTCTCCCTGAAAATTATCCCTCACCATCAGTTCAGTAGAAAACACTTTTTCAAGGTCGGACAATTCTTCTGCTTCATCGGCATTTAGTGTGATAAACATTGGATGCTGGATTCCGTAGAAGAGAAAACCGACGCATCCAACTTCAGCATCGTGATCGATGATACAGTAAAATTCACGGTTAAATTGCCAGGCAGTTAGGGTCTCAGGATGCTGAAAGGTGAAATGCTGATTGGAAACGAGCGGAAGAATGCTCCGTGGTGGCATTGTGTAGGCTATCGCATCGATGAGTACTTCTTGCGATTCACCCTTATTGTAAACAAAAGTATTTACGGGATTAGGACTTGAATTGCTAAGTCCTAATCCTGAAAACAGTTGATTATCGCTGTGCATAACAAACCGCGCCAATGTTGCATTTTCGTTATATTCTTTGATCATTCCCGTTCAGATTTCATTTTCTTTCATATAATACATATAAAAAAATAACATCAATTGCACTATTGGGCTATTCTCCGGTTACCATATGCATGGCAATAGCGATTCAGTTCCAGCTACCGATGGTAACTGTAACAAAAATTACTTGAGCTAATTTCTGTTCACCAAGCAGCGCTAGTGCTCGATCGTAAGTTTCATCAGAAACCCCAGCTATATCAAGTTAAGCAATTTCTTCTGCCAGTTTAAGTACAGCTTGTTCTGTTTCTGTAAAAAAGTTGTTTCCCACCATGCGGCCAGGACAAACAGGCGCTACGGAGTTTACCCTAATTCCAACGCCGCTTGGGTATGACTGATTATATAGTAACCGCAAACGTTGATTGGTGAAATCCAAGTCCGGATAAGTTCCTTGGGGGTTTGGTTCCTGATCTAAAGTTGGTAAATATTTGTCCGAAGTCCCCCTCGCTCTGTATAATTTAGGTTCTGCTTTTCCGATGTCCTTTCTTGTTTTTAACTTATATTACTGTCGCTTATAATCTTGCAATCTTGTTTTTAGCATGTTCATGTCTCTTAGAAGATTATTTATCCAACCACATAAAAGTTAGATCGAACCAGCCAGCGGAACAGCGGGATAGTCCTTCTCCGGATCGAACACGTTATTGAAAAAGTTCGTCAGTGAATACATAGCCACCAGAGCGACAATCTCCATGACATTCGCATCTGTATATCCAGCTTGACGAACAGTTTCCAGATCAGACTCACCGACCTGACCGCGGGTCTCGATGATTTTGCGCGCAAACTGGACGGCGGCGTCCTTCTTCGGATCGATAGCATGGCCTTTTCGAGCGAGAATAATTTCATCGGCCGGCAACTTAGCCATACTGGCCGCATAGCTGTGAACCGCCAGGCAGTAGTTGCAGCCATTCACCTCAGAGACGGCGAGGCTGATGATTTCTCGCGTCTTCACGTCAAGCACCTTGTTCAGGGAACTGCGGAAAGTAGCCCATGCATTAAACGCAATTGGACTCTGCGCAAATGTCGCAAGCATATTTGGCGTGAACCCGAGCATCTTGGTGAACGTATCAAGAGTTGGTTTAGAGTCAGCCGGCACCTGTTCCGGCTTTAGAGCTTGTGTTCTTGGCATCATAGTCTATAGATTTAAAGTTATTTTGACGTTAACTGAATAGTAGTTATTACTAGCTAATAGATTTTGCTAATGGAAATTCATTAGGCACTTGGGTTACAGCATGTAATATGTTACTGATAGTTCTGTCGCCTATGTGCACGATCATATCAATAAGGTTCTCTTTCGAATAACCGGCATCAAAAAAGGCTGCTACCAATGTTCCATCACCTGCATTTCTTTTTTCTGAAAGCTGTTTGGCGAGTTTTACCAAAGCATTCAATTTTTTATCAAACCCTGCACTTCCACCTCTGATTTCAAGCGTCTGTTCTTCTGTGAAACCATTCATCTTGGCTACCATAGTATGTGCACTTAAGCAATATAAACAACTATTCACCTCACTAACTACGAGCGTTACCGCCTCAATTTCTTTTTTTGTTAACGAAGTTTTGCTATTTTCAAGATTAATATAAGCTTCTAGCGCATTTTCGGAATAAGCTAACGTAGAGTACAAATTAGGCACAGCACCGAATGCTTTTTTCAGACCATCGAATATCTGTTGATTTTTTGCTGAAACCTCTTCTCTTTTTAGGACGTTGAATGTATTTTCCATTTTTATTAAATTGTTATGTTATAAATTTATTCGTTTGTATAGTACAAAGGTAAGCCGAGGGAAAGCTTTCACAAATGTCCGTACTTCCCTTTAAGTTGTCTATACTTCCCGATATGGAAAATTTCACTTCCGGATATGTTTTAATAAATATTGACGATGTACAAATTGACTAGCTATATTAGAGTACTTACACGTTAGCCATCACCGAAAAAGAAATTGTGGGTGAAATAGTTTATCTGTATGTAAGACCTGCTTATGTATGTTTCTTAAAACGCACGAGTATTCCCTTCCAATAATTTCAAATTTGTTTTTTTGATTTTCCCTAAAGTTCTCTTTTAAACAACTTTATTTGATATTTCCCAGATGCATCGGGCAGTTTATTCTCCCTTCACTTTCCTTATTAAGAAGTAGTTATTTCTACATTGTATTGTAGTACTGTGCGCCATCTTAGGTGTGAATTTTGACAGTAAATTGCCGGCTTTCTTAAACAATATATTGCCATTTTACTCTACTTTAAATCGTAGCAGTTTAGCGGGGGAAGGTCAACTGTTTATAGCATTATTACTTTTTGTAATTATTGATGATCTAAAGAGAAAACTACCGTAAACAATACTTTTCTATTATTATTTCAATGCTAAAATTTCATTGGCGACTTTCAATAGATCATCCTTAACGATATCTGGCCTGATCGCAAGAGGAAATAGCTGTTGACCGGGCCTAGATACAAACGCGGTTTGCCAACCAGCCCACTTTGCTCCACCAACATCCCATCCATGAGCAGCTACTAGCATACAATCAACATTTTTTACATTCATTTTTCTTGCAGCCCACTTATACACTTCGATATGCGGCTTAAATTTTCCATAATCCTCTACACTTAAAATTTGATCAAAGAAAGAGTCAATTCCGGCAAATTCTAGTTGCGACTTGACTGCCTTATTCGAAGAATTGCTAAATGAGACTAGAACATATCCGGCTTTTTTCAACAGCGCTAAAGCCTCCGTGACTTCAGGATGTGGCTTTAAAGACAAAATTGGCTTCACTGCTGCTTTCGCTTCATCCTCGCTTAGATCAATCTTATTGTTCTTTGCAACCATTCTTAATGTTGCGGCTCCAATGCTGCCAAAATCCATGTATTGGTCGCTTACGGTAACCACTAGTGAGTATTGAAGCATTGTTGTAAACCATAATGTACCAAGTTCCTTGTTACCTCCAAGTTTTGCAACAACAGATTTCTTCAGGGGCTCTAAATCCAGTAAGGTTTCATTTACATCGAAGAAAATAACTTTCGGCTTATCTGTTGCAACTTCATGCTTATTGGTTGAAAGCTCAGGCTTATTTGCAAAGCCTTCAATATTCACCAAACTTAATAGTCCTATTGGTGCTACGGTCTGTAAAAAGGTTCTTCTGTTCTTCATTTTTTTTCAATTGATTTTAAAACTTAGCCATTGTTAGTTCTTTGACTGAAAAACATTTTTTGTTTTACCAACCCACGTAATTCGGTGGCTTAATGCCTTTAAGACGCAAGTAAACGATAAGCTGTCCGAGATGGTGAGTTTGGTGGTCATGCATCAAAATTAAAATCTGACTCCTGGTCATTGGTCCGGCAAAAAACTTCACATGCTCTTCCAATTGCATTTTGCTTGTTCTATTGTGGCCCTGCAATCCACGATCGTAGGCCTCCGCTAATACTTTTAATACTTCAGCCTTTGAGAGCTTTATTGCAGGATCTCTTTTAACAGGGGCATTAGTAAAAAGGTAAGTGGACGATAACCAATTCATATTGTCGGCAATATGAAGCAACTGCTCCGTAAAAGTCATTTCCTCATCCGTAGCTCTAAATTCATAATCCTTTTCTGGCATTAAGGCAGCAAGCTTTAGTGCATAAGATTTACTATTAGTCCATTTTCTTGCTAACTGTACCTGTAGACTGTCTGTTGATTGAGCCATTGCTGTACAAAATGTACCAAAAAAGATAATCAGTGTAAAAAATTGTTTCATTTTCTTATGTAATTGAGGTTTTCTATTTATTCAAAGGCAATTTCAAATTAGCGACATAATCCTTTATGCTACTTTCGATAAGTGAGCATGGTATGAGTAGGGGTTTGTCGGTAATTTCGACGTTTACAATGATCAACATTATATTCTTTTCGTAGATTTTTCAATTACTGCGACTACAATAGAGCCATTATTACATGCTTTCCCGCAACATTTACTTGAACATTCCCTTTTACATTTATTATTTTTTGTCTTACCGGATTGATGTGATTTACAATCACTTTTTAAAGGATTGCAATAAGAGATTTCCATATGGGAAGCCTGTTGAGCTTCAATCGTATATCCATACGATTGAAGCTCAACAAAATCAATACAAGGCTACTTAAAAGTAACCTCATACTAACGCCTCCCATTATTTCTAATCTTGTTTTCATTAATTATTTATTCACAATACAATTTTATCGTTGATTCGATTGATTCTTCAGCTACCGAGGCTTCATTTAATACTATCTTTCCATAAGGCCACACCAAATCCCAAAAAGACTAAATCTTTCAAAATAAAAAAGTCCGTAACAGGTACTCCATCTACTGTCTTCCATACTCCAGGAGTAGTAAATAAAAAACTAATTGTAAATCCAAAAGTCAAAATCATTAGCAATCCAGCCCATTTTAGGCTATTTTTTATTTTTATTCCTATCAACAGCATTAATCCCGTGATAATTTCAATTATGCCGATTATATTTGAAACGGTTCTAATTGACCATATTTCATAACTCCATCCCATTAAAGGATGATTTTCTACGAGAGATTTAATTCCTTTAGCTTCCGTTAATGTAAACTTAAAAGCACCGATCCAGAGTAGAACAACTGCTGTACCTAGAACCATGATTAATAGCCCGATACTTGGCGTTTTTATGTTGCTTGATTTTTCCATTTTTTTATTTTTTTATTTGATAAAACAAAGATATTTATAAAACAGCGCGGTTAATAGTCCATATTTCCCTAATACATGACGAAATTTCCTTTTATCGACTAAATTGGAATAGCTTTCTTTCTAATTCTAATTTAAAGCTGTTCCGTATTTTTTATATTCATGAATAAGATGCTTTCTAAAATAATAAAAAGGCCTATCATAGAATTAAAGTGATTTTATCTTTTGTGAAGAATAAACTAAGCAATATAGCCACTACAGGATTACATAAGCATATATACTTACTTGTGTAGATACTCGTACATACCACTAAAAGATATAAGGGAAGCAAATATTATCAGGTAATATAGTGAGAGCCGTGATCCTATGTCAACGGTCCTTATGTTGAAATTTTATATTCGGAATTTAGCAGACTAAATGTAATAAAGACCACTCCACCAATTCGCATTTGCCATGAGGTGCTGACCGTCAAACTGTGTAATAACCTCAAATCACAATTTCATACACGGGCACCTATCTTACAAAATTCGCGTATATTCGATTCTCAGCAGTTAGGTTTAGGTTTTTAGACACACTGCCGTTAATGATGTTTTGGAATCTGCGTATTTTTTTGAATATAAAAAACCACTTACCCAAGCAATTTGTGCAAGTAAGTCATGATACCATTTTTACATAGAACCCGCTAAGACCTCTATCCTGTGAAGGAATAGAATATGATTGATGAATACATGGCTGGATTGTATGTTAACATGGTATTAATTCTCTTTTTTTGATTCTGTCTTCGATTTACTGTTTCAAATTTTCCTTTGAATAGGTGGTTGACATTTTAAGTTAGCTAATTTTGTCAATTTGAATCTCCCAAATCAATAATTTTTTCGAGTTAAACAGATAGATACCGTAAATCGGGAAATTCAGTCATATGATAGGGAAATTTGGACATCAGTATAACTAATATCATCAAATACCTTTGTTTTATAAAATTTTAACAGAATAATTTATGAGACACAAACAATTTGGGTGGTTATCACTTTTGGGACTATCATTAGTTTTAGCATCATGTAGTAAGGACGATGATGGCATGATGGAAATGTCATCATCGTCAACGATTACAATTGAAAATGTATTGGACTCCAGACCTTTAGTTGAATCAGGAACATTTAAAAATAATGGCGGTTCTCCTCTAATTATGCCAGGAGAATCAATTTCAATTCAATTATATGCAGGTAAAGGACAGGCTGTATCATTTGCAACAATGTTAGGTGATCGTACAATAAGCAACTTATTACATGCCGTAACACAAGTACCGGTAGATTTTCCTTTAGCAAAAAACATTTAATCACACTTCATTAACTAAAAATGGAAAGTATAACACAAAAAATAAAACACATTATGAGCATACTTGGTCTGCTTATAATGGTTAGTCAGGCCAATGCCCAAGGACAACAAAAGAACATGATGGACCATAAAGAAAAAAGCCAGATGGAAATGGGGAGGATGGCTATGGGAGAGAATATGTATCCTCAAAAAGCTGAGGATATCAGCCCACTTTTGGCAGGAGAGAAAATACCTATGGTAACGTTGATGAATCAGCAAGGGAAAATTGTCGATTTAAATAAAATGGTAGCTGAGAAACCTACTATCTTAGTTTTTTATCGGGGTGGATGGTGTCCATACTGTTCTAAACAATTATCTGGATTACAAGAAATATCAGGCGATCTGGAAAGAATGGGATATCAGTTAATTGCAATAAGCACCGATAAGCCTGAAGGTTTAAACGCTTCAATGGATAAAGCAAGCTTAGAATACACATTGTTGTCAGATGCAGATCTGGCAGTTTCTAAGCAATTCGGCATCGCGTATAAAGCCCCTAAAGGTTATTGGGATTTTCTCCCTAAGTCTACTGGCGGAAAAGACATTGATTTGTTGATACCTGTTCCATCGGTATTTATATTAAGCAAAAATGGTGAAATAAATTTTGAATACATCAATCCAGATATTACAAAAAGGTTAAAGCCTGAATTATTAAAGGTAGTAGCACAAACAATATTTAAAGACTTATAAAACAGAAACGATGTTAAAAACTAAGAAAAGAGTAATGACTTATACGATGCTAATTTTTGCATTGGTGTCTTTAGTAAGTATGTCATTTGCCCAAAATAATCCAAAAGCCGGTATGAAAAAGGAAAGTCAGGAAATTGACTTTACTAATGGGAAATGGAGCGAAATTGCTGCAAAAGCAAAAAAAAGTAATAAATATATTTTTGTGGATGCTTATACAACTTGGTGCGCGCCTTGTAAATTACTGAAATCTAAAACATTCAAAGAGAAAGAAGCAGCAGTGTATTTTAATAAAAATTTCATTAATGTGACCATTGATATGGAGAGTGGTGAAGGTATTGCATTAGCAGAGAAATGGAAAGTGACAGCATATCCAACATTATTATTCTTCACTCCACAAGGTAAATTAGTGATGACAAAAATAGGATTTGTCAATGGAAAGCAGTTGATAGAATTTGGTGAACAGGCTTCAAAGAAAAAATAACTGAAAATATAAAGACATGAAAAATTGGAATTTAGAAGGGAAAAAAGTAGTAATAACGGGAGGTTCCAAAGGGATTGGGAAAGCAATAGTCACAGAGTTTGCGGAATTAGGAGCCGAAGTATTGTTTACTGCACGCGATAATGAGGAGGTCATTAAAGTAGAGAGTGCTTTGAGAGAGCGAGGATTAAATGTATATGGTATGTCAGCTGACGTAACTAGTACAGATCATCGTTTGAGAATTAAAATGTGGGTAGATAAAAAATGGGGTAAATTAGATGTGCTGGTCAATAATGCTGGAATTAATATTCGTAAACCAAGTAACGAATATGAAGAAAGAGAATACAGATCTGTATTTGAAGTAAATGTGTTAGCCCCATTTGAATTAAGTAGAATTTTATATTCAAGCCTTTTGGACGGGGCAGGAAGTGCGGTGGTCAATATTGCGTCTGTAGCGGGAATATTGGATGCTAGAACTGGTGCTCCTTACGGAATGTCAAAGGCAGGGCTAATTCAATTGGGAAGAAACCTAGCGAATGAATGGGCAGAAGATAAAATTAGAGTAAATACGGTATCGCCATGGTTTACCGAAACACCAGCAACAAAAAATGTATTGGCAGATGAACAAAAATTAAGTGCAATAACAAACAGAACCCCATTGCGACGCGTGGCCCAAGATGTAGAAATAGCAGCGGTAGTTGCTTTTTTAGCAATGGATAAGGCATCGTATGTGAGCGGTCAAAATATTGTAGTGGACGGAGGTGCGACAGCAGCAATTTTGTAAGATATATAAGAACATATAAATGTGAAATGAGAGGGTGTCTTATGATGTAGTGTAAGTATGAGATAATTGGGGAAACGTGATGGATATTATAAGGGAATAAAGAGGGAGAAAAATTAAATTAGTATCCACTTAAAAACGATAAAATAAAGGCAAATCAATATGGTAAGGGAATACGAAGATAAAATAACTTCAGCAAGATTCGTCATGCATGTGAACAGTGATCAGTTAAAAGGAGCAGGACTTCGTAAGCCAACAGCACCTATCAACACTTTTGTTTATAATAAAGGTTCTAAGCAAAAAGTAAAAATTGATGAAATTGACTATGAAATGCCCGAAAGGTCTTTATTACCATTAGTATCCAATCAAAATTTCACATTTGAAAAACCAGATCAATTAATTGCCTGGCAGTTTAACAGAGAGTTTTATTGCATAGTAGATCATGATGCTGAAGTAGGTTGCGTTGGTTTTCTATTTTATGGTATTGAACATCCTATGTTTATTAAATTAAATGAGGATGAGAAAGAAGAAATGCGATACTTAGAAAAAATGTTTTCTGATGAATGGTTATCGCAAGATAATTTTCAAGGAGAAATGCTTAGGACTTTGCTGAAACATCTAATAATTAAAACGACCCGTACTGCAAAACAGCAAAGTGAATGCTATTCAAAATTTTCAGATGAAAAACTTGATATGATCAGAAAGTTTGCCTTATTACTGGAAGAAAATTTTAAAAAGGAACATGGAGTGAAATTTTATGCAGATGCGTTAAATAAATCACCAAAAACTTTGAGTAATATTTTCGCGATTTTGAGGCAACCTGCTCCATCAAAAATAATACAAAATAGGATTATCCTGGAAGCAAAAAGATATCTGCATTATACCGACAAAACGGCAAAGGAAATTGCATACGAATTAGGTTTTGAAAGTCCGGCACATTTTAGCAGATTTTTTAAAATGTATACCGGTACAAACATCTCCAAATTTAGAGAATAAGAGTCTTAGTTAAAAAAATGAAGATATAACAATGTTAACAATAGAAATACCCGATAATAAGGAAGTTAGTAAAAAAAACAAGGAGTTCTTGAAATACTTCAAAGAGCGTTTAGGGAGTGTCCCTAATCTTTATGCGTCGATGATGCATTCAGAAAATGCATTAAGTAATTACTATCAATTTCATACTAGAAAGGTTTCTTTGTCAAAGCAAGAATGCGAAGCGATTATGTTAGTGGTTTCTCAAAAAAACAATTCTTTATATTGTCTAAGTGTCCATACTATGATCGGAAAGCTAAATGGTTTTGATGAAGATCAAATATTACAGCTTCGTCGGGGGAATGCTGAATTTGATAAAAAATTAGATGCGCTGGTAAAATTCATTAAAAATGTAGTTGAAGAAAAAAATAGGATTAGTGTGCAACTGCTTCAACAATGTTTTAAAATGGGCTATAATCATGAAAATCTGATTGATGCGTTGCATGTCGTAGGTGATAGTTTCATCACAAACTTCACAAGCAAAGTTTTAAATGTGCCAATAGATTTTCCTTTAGCTAAAGAATTAAAAGAACACTAGGAAATAGGGCAATACTTAAAAACTTGGTTATTGGCATTGGTCGAAATACCCTTGGTTTCCTGTGGTCAACAGAAAATCAATAAAAAAATAGGAAAAAAAGAAGTCGAAAGAAAGGGAGTCATGGAAATAGATAGTAAAAATTGTGAAATTGCCACGTTTGCTGCCGGATGTTTTTGGTGTGTAGAAGAACAATTCAAACTACTAGAAGGGGTGGAATCTGTAACCTCTGGATACACTGGTGGTCATCAGAAAAATCCTAGCTATAAAGAAGTAAGTACTGGTATGACCGGGCATGCAGAAGCTTGTAATATAGTCTATGATGCTGAAAGAATATCATATAAAGAATTATTAGGAGGTTTTTTTGTCGCGCATGATCCGACCCAATTAAATAAACAGGGAGACGATATTGGAACACAATACAGGTCCGCTATTTTTTACCATGATGAAAGTCAAAAGAAATTGGCTGAAGCTATCATTGCTGAATTGAATATTGAACAGGTTTATCCAAAGAATATAATAACCGAAGTAACAACTTATGGAGAGTTTTACAAAGCAGAAGATTATCATCAAAATTATTTTGAGAATAATCCAGAGGCCGCGTATTGTCAGAGAGTGATTAAACCTAAGCTAGACAAGTTTAAAAAAGTGTTTAAGAATAAAGTTAAACCGAAATATAAATGAAAAGGATATTGATATTAATTGGATGCATGTTTTTCTTAGGTAGTTGTTATGCGCAGGAAACGAATAAAGGTATAAGTCAGGAACATATGGAAAATCCTTATTATTCCAGAACCGATAAAAAAAAATTAAATATCAGTAATGCAGAATGGAAAAAAGTCTTAAATCCACAGTTGTATCAAGTTGCAAGATTACAGGCTACTGAACAGGCATTTACTGGTAAATATTGGGATAGTGAAACGAAAGGCACCTACTATTGTGCGGTGTGTGGAAATAAACTTTTCCGTTCAGATGCTAAATTTTCAAGCAGTTGTGGGTGGCCTAGTTTTTTCGAACCCGTTAAAAACAGTGTCGTCTATAAAGAAGATAATTCACATGGCATGCATAGAACAGAGGTTGAATGCAATCGTTGTAATTCGCATCTCGGACATATCTTTGATGATGGCCCCGCCCCTACATATAAGCGTTACTGTATGAATTCCATTTCAATGGATTTTGAGCCTGATACGCTTAAAAAAGACAGATAAGCTTCCTCTAACATGGGCCGAAAACAGCCCAACATTATTTTAATAAACTTACAAAAATTATCATGAAAAAATGGTTATGGGTCTTGCTATTGTTCCAAATAACAAACTTACAGGCTCAGATAAAGGAAGTTGTTAAGTGGGATTATAAAATTAATAAAATCGCAGACAATGAATATGAGGCTGTGTTGAAAGCACAGATAGACGAAGGTTGGCATCTTTACTCTAAGGATTTACCAAAGGATAGCGGTATACCAACAAAAATGAAAATTGTTAGTAATAACGTTGAATTAATAGGAGACGTAAAAGAGCTGGGAAAAAAAACAGAAGAGTTCAGTGAAGCATTTGGTGTTCAAATAGTATATTTTGCCGATTCTGTAAGATTTATTCAAAAATTCAGATTAAAAAGTAACGGAATCAATCCCAAGATAGCTACTGAGATTATTTTTCAGGTATGCAACGATAAAATTTGTTTAGCTCCAAATACGATAGAATTTGAGGAAATAGTAAATGCAAAAAATGATTTGGAAACAAAGTCCAAAATCATAGTAAGTGAAATGCAAGATTCTGATTTAGCTCATCTGCAAAGTGACATTAAGGTCAATACATTAGATTTTAAAAATCCCCTGGTAGATTGTGGTAATGAGCAAGTCACAGAAGAATCTGGTAATTGGCTGGTATTGCTATTAGGATTCCTAGGAGGATTAATAGCGTTGTTGACACCATGCGTCTTCCCTATGATTCCACTGACAGTTTCTTTCTTTACAAAAAATGCTACTGATAGATCTAAAGGAAAACGGAATGCACTGATTTATGGCGGGTTTATTTTAGTCATCTTTTTAGTACTAAGTATTCCTTTCCATATTTTAGATGGTATCAGTGGAAATGTTTTCAATGAGATAGCAACAAATATATGGTTGAACTTAGTGTTCTTTGTTGTATTCTTATTCTTTGCATTAAGTTTTTTTGGATATTATAATATAACGTTACCGACTTGGATTGTCAATAGATCCTCCCAAGCAGAAGAAGCTGGGGGAATTGTAGGGATATTTTTTATGGCATTAACACTAGTAATTGTTTCCTTTTCGTGTACCGGCCCTATCTTAGGTAGTCTTTTAGGCGGAGTTGCTTCTAGTTCTAAAGATGTCCCAACGTTACTGTCATTTGCTCTTGGAGGATTTGGACTTGCCTGGGCATTTGTATTTGGATTTTTAGCTTTATTTCCGCAAGTATTATTATCACTTCCAAAATCAGGAAGCTGGATGAATACATTAAAAGTATGTCTGGGCTTTATAGAAATAGCATTAGCATTAAAATTTTTATCAAAAGCGGATTTAGTTTCCAAGACTTTTTTGCTAAAGAGAGAGGTATTTATTGCACTGTGGATTATAGTAACAGTGGGTCTAGTTTTGTACCTGTTTGGTAAAATCCGATTCCCACATGATGATAAAAATGAAAAGATAACAACTGTTAGAAAAAGTTTTGGGATCGCAGGTATTTTGTTTGTATTGTATTTGATACCGGGCTTATTACACTCAGAGAAACCACGTTTATCTTTACTAAGTGGCATTCTGCCTCCTTTAAATGTAAGCTTCTATACTTCCCCAGAGGACGGCATTTTTGGAATACATCCAGAACATGATTATTATGAAGCTATTAAAGTAGCAAAAGAAAAGAATAAACCTGTTCTTATAGATTTTACCGGATACGGGTGCGAGAATTGTCGTAAAATGGAGGAATTTGTTTGGAGTGAACCAGATGTTTTACCTCTAATTCAAAACGAGGTTGTATTGGCTTCCTTATATGTAGATGATCGCGAAGAGTTACCAAAAGAACAACAAAGATCAATTGATATGGGGAATGGACAGAAGAAAAAAATTAAAACAGTTGGAGACCAATGGTCTATGTTTCAACAAATAAACTTTAACAATAATTCGCAACCACATTATGTTATGGTAACACCAGATGGAAAAGTTATTAACTCCCCTATTTCAGGCTATATGTCAAAAGATGATTTTAAAAATTTTCTAGAATGCGGGATACAGTATTATAAAACCAGCAAAAAATAAAATAAAAAACAATCAAATTAAATCAAGCCTAATTGAAAAAATAAAAAAATTCTGTGAGAGACTTTTATTGTAAAATTATTCGAGAACTTGAAGAGGAAATTGGTATACGCTATATTGATAATGGTGACCAAATAAGTTTATGCGAGTCTATGATTGAAATTACCTTACAAAAATTGACGAAACTAAAGCGATTTATTAACGAAAATGAGTTCAAGACAATCGAGGATGAAATTATCTTTTTTAAAGAATTGAAACCCAAGATTGTTTCAAAACTTATTTATTACAATGCGATCTACAAAATAGAGATGAAAAAGCCTCATGGAGGCCAACGAATAATTAAAAAATATCTGAATAATGAATTGGCGAAATTAAAGCGGTTTTTCGATAATAATCTAGAGTTTTATAAATACTATCGAACTAATAGCACGTATCTCGATGAGAAGTATTTTGTGAGAGGAAAATTTGATATTAAATTGAGTTTAGACACATTTTATTTCGAATCAGATCATAGTTTTTCAACTTCTCATGATTATAAGGTAGCTAAAGTTATTGCAAATGATTTAATAGAAGTATATCTAGAAGATCAGATATTAAACATGAATAAATTTTCTAGAGCAAAATCCAAAGAAATACGTAGTTCATTATTAAAATGGACTGCAAGCAAAACATCCCTAATAGAATTAATCTATTCGTTGCATGCTTTCAAAGCTTTTGATGACGGTAGTTCCGAAATAAAGGTTATTGTAAGAATATTTGAAAATACCTTTGGAATTGATTTAGGCGATTTCTATCATACATATTTGGAGCTAAGAAATAGAAAGAATAATCGAACAAAATTTTTAGATCTTTTGAAAGATTCCTTAATAAAAAAAATGGAAGAACAAGAAGGAAAATAAAAAAATATCACCCAAGTTACCCCCAACTGTGGGGAATTTATCGCTAGAATTCATAAGGTTTGTGATTTAATTGAAGAACACTTTCTGGAAAGTCAAACTGTTCTAAAAAATCATGAGCTATGAAAAATTCTCTACAAAACATTCTTTTAGAGATACACAACAAAGAGGATAAGATTTCATCTCAGAGCAAGAGCCTGCTTGATGAAGCTTACGAAATGATCCTGTATCTCCAAGATATTTTATTTTCAGTCAAAAAGTCAATTACCCAAAAGGGATTTAATGATGAAGCTGAAGAAATCAATTTCTTCCGTACCATAAAACCTCAAATACTTGGCAAACTAATTTATTACAATAAGGTTTATCGTATAGAGACTACTTGTCCGGTCAGTAATGGTAAAATGTATTATAGTTATTTTTCTAGCCAATTGGCAAATCTTAAACGGGAGTATATTGAACATATCTGCAATGCCGATTTTTACAGGTATTATCGTTCGGGACGAATTGATCGAGATGACATTTATTTCAAACGTGGCAATATCAATTATCATGATGGACTAAACAGCATTGTATTTGAAATAGATCCAGCATTCTCAACCTTCTTCGATTACAAAGTTGCAAGGATTATCGCTAATGAACTGCTCTACACTTACCTGCTTACCAAAATCAATCCTGATGAAAGTCTAGATACGAATTTACAAAAAACCGAAAGTTCAAAAGATATATTTTGGACAGATAGCAAAAATGCACTCGTCGAATTGATTTATGCCCTATATGCTTCGGGTGTGATCTCTCACGGTAAAATTGGAATCCGAAAAATCAGTCTGATGTTTCAGGTGCTTTTCCGTATTCCGCTTAGCGATTTGCATCATGCGTTTCACCGGATGAAAACCCGTACTGGTTCAAGAACGGCATTTTTAGACCAGCTCAAAATATCCCTCGAAGAATATATGGATAAAGACCTTTAGCTGTTTTAATACAGTAATTTCAAAGCAGTACACAAAATGTACTGCTTTTTTTTGCCCATATCTGCCAATTAGCAAATGTCGGCAATTCCCTGTTACAAAATACTCAAAATGCCTGAACTCCTTATTAAACAAGGGTTTTTCCTAATTGTAAAAAATTTCAAAAAACCGCCAAACCAATTGGCAAGGCTTGGCAGACAAACACTGCCACTCTAAACAATTTTGCATAGTGAACTTTAAAAAGCTGTGCAATGAAAATAATAACCATTGAAGAAGAAGCGTGGCAACAGCTCAACAGCCGTATTAATGCCATTGCCGACTATCTGAAAAGATTGGATGATACGGGGTATGATGACCTGTGGCTCAATAACCACGAGGTATGCCAATACCTGCACATCAGCGAAAAGACCTTGTGGCGTATGCGCACCAAAGGCGAGATTGCTTATTCAAAAATCTACGGTCAATATTTCTACACTATTGGAGCAATTAAGGATATGCTCAATGCCAATGCCATACAGAGCAGTGATCAGTTTGTGCAGGAGCTTATGGCAAAAGGCAAAAGCTATATCGAAAAAGGCAGAAAGCTAAAGACAGACAAAAAATAGGTATGAACCCCTAAAAGTATATCCCTATGAATATTGACAGAATGGAATTTTTAGCGTGGATGGAACGCCTGATGGGTCGTCTTGATATGCTGGGCGACAATATAAATGAGTTGCAAAAGAAACGCAATAGTATAGACGGCGAGGAATTGCTCGATAACCAGGATTTACTTCAAATGCTTAAAATCAGTAACCGTTCCCTGCAACGGTATCGCTCTATTGGGAGGCTGCGCTATTATACCATAAGCGGAAAATTGTATTACAAGCTATCTGATGTACATCAGTTCATTAGAGAGAGCTTTAACCCACTCTCAAAATGAACGACAATGAAAGACAAAGACTGCCTTTGAGTGCCACATTGGGCAATACAGCCAACGCTTAATTTACATTCGGCAGTGAACTTTTAAATTTTCAAAAATATGAGCAAAGAAATCACAAACAACCCGGAAATGCCCGAACAATTATCGGACATACTATTAGTGCTGGATAAAGAAAAAATGAAAATCCAAGCCGTAAAGAGTATTGACGAGAATGGGAAAATGGAAACCGTTGACCCCACGAAGAAAAACCAAAACCAGTTTATGCGTGTGGATAAAAATGGTGACGTTTTTTCCAACTTCTTCTCTAATTTTTTCAGCCAGTTAAAGAACCCTACCAATTTTTCATTCTTCAAAGTGCCTGCACCCGTCGCCGTTGAAAAAGCACAGGAAATGCAAAAGCAGGTAGATAAGCCAACTCCCGAAGGCGAAAAAGTGATGAAGGAACACGAAGTAAAAACAGAACTGCAACAAGATAAGAAACAAGAAAATCAAAATAATATGGCAACAACACAAACAACACCGGAAACCAGCGAGTACCGCTACAAGCCCGAGCAGATTGATTGGGACACAATGAAAAACCTCGGATTAAGCAAGGAATACCTTGAAAAAAGAAACCTGCTTGACCCTTTGTTACGAGGTTACAAAACCAATGAACTCTTGCCGATAGGCATTAATTTCGGAGGTTCTGTTCTTCGCACAGATGCCCGATTGTCTTTACAGCAAGCCGAAGATGGAAATGTTATCGTAGCAATACACGGTATCAAAAAAGAACCAAACCTGCATTTTGAGTTTTTCGGACACAAGTTTACCGATGAAGACAAAAAGAACCTGCTCGAAATGGGTAATATGGGGCGTGTGGTTAACTTGACCAATTCTAAAACTGGCGAACTGATGCCGTCCATTATCAGTATAGATAGGCTAACCAATGACGTAATTGCATTGAGGACGGATTTCATAAAAATTCCCGATGAAATTAAAGGTGTAAAGCTGAACGATGAGCAGAAGCAAACTTTAATGGAGGGTAAACCGCTAAAGCTAGACGGTATGATTTCCACTAAAGGAACGGAGTTCTCGGCAACGGTACAGTTCAATGCAGACAAGCGTTATGTAGAATTCCTGTTTGACCGCAATAATTCCAACAGGCAAACCCAAAGCAACGGACAAAGTAATCAACAAAGCCAGCCGCAGGAAGCTCCAAAAACGTTCAGAGGTAAAGAACTGACCGATGAGCAACATAAGGATTTCAAAGCCGGACAAACCGTTTATATGGCAGGGCTGGTTGATAAGAAAGGACAAACCTACAACGGCTATATCACTTTCGACAAAGATACCGGAAAAACAGGCTTTGAGTTTCCTAATCAATATAAAGAAAGAATGCAGCCCATCGAAGCCCACAAAACGCAAATTGCCGTCAATTCGGAGGGCAAGACTAATGAAGCAACCAAAAATATCAATGAGCCTTTGAAGTCGGGACAGCAAAGACCGAAAAACAAACAGCAGCAGGAGCAACAGGAAAAACCCGAAACACCTGCAAAGTCCAAAGGCAGAAAAATGTAGTAAAGTATGAAAACAATAATCGCAGAAAAACCAAGCGTAGCCCGAGAAATAGCCGGACTTGTGGGAGCATCCGATAAAAAGGACGGCTACCTGACAGGGAACGGCTATTTTGTTACGTGGGCATTCGGTCATTTAATAGGATTGGGAATGCCCGAAGAGTACGGCATTTCGGGGTTTGATAAGGCATCATTACCAATACTCCCAAATACTTTTTTGCTGACCGTCCGGAAAGTGAAAAAAGACAAAGGTTATACAGCCGATACAGGAGCGTTAAAGCAACTGAAAGTCATCGAACAGCTTTTTAACCGTAGCAGCAGTATCATTGTAGCCACCGATGCAGGTCGTGAGGGCGAACTCATTTTCAGGTATATTTATGAATACCTGAAATGCAACAAGCCTTTTGAACGTCTTTGGATAAGCTCACTAACTGAAAAAGCTATAAAACAAGGCTTTGACAATCTAAAAGACGGGGCAGCATTTGACGGACTGTATCAGGCGGCGCAAGGCAGAAGCCGTGCCGATTGGCTCGTGGGCATCAATGCTACACAAGCATTGAGCATAGCCGCAGGAAATGGAATTTATTCGCTCGGAAGAGTACAAACACCTACGCTGGCATTGATATGCAAACGCTATCTGGAAAACAAAAATTTCTCGGTAACGAAATATTGGCATATACAGTTATCGCACAACAAAGAGCTGATAGATTTTAAAAGCATTTCCAAAACCAAATGGGAAGACCAAAAACTTGCCGATGATACGCTGAAAGCCATTCAGCGAAACGAAACAGCAACGGTTACATCCGTAGAAACCAAAAGTGTTACAGAGCAACCTCCTTTATTGTTCGACCTTACCGGATTACAAAAGGAAGCCAACAAAAAGCTGAACCTTTCTGCCGAAGAAACGCTCAATATTGCCCAAAGCCTCTACGAAAAGAAGTTTATCACATACCCACGCACTGGAAGCAAATATATTCCCGAAGATGTTTGGGCTGAAATACCCAACCTCGTAAGGGCTTTGCAGGATAGGGAAACCTACAAGCAAGCCGTATCTAAAATGAAATGGGGACGGTTCAATAAACGTATTGTAAATGACCTGCGTGTTACCGACCACCACGGATTATTGATTACTGATAAAATCCCGTCTGCCCTGAACGCAAAGGAAAATTCCATTTATGATATGATTGCCTTTCGATTGCTCGAAGCCCTTTCACAAGCCTGCATCAAAGCGATAACCGATGTAGGTTTACAGGCATTGCATTATGATTTTACAGCAAAGGGTTGTAAGGTTTTAGAAGCAGGCTGGCGTTCCATCAAAGGCAGTTTCTCCGATGATGATACCGAACCTGTACAGGATTTGCCAGAACTAAAAAAAGGTGATGAACTTAAAATCAAAGAAGCCTCTGTTTTAGAAAAGAAAACCAAACCACCCGTGCTTTATACCGAAGCAGGGCTTTTGTCGGCAATGGAAAGTGCAGGAAAGGAAATTGAAAACGAAGACGAACGGAAAGTGTTGCAAAATATAGGTATAGGTACGCCTGCCACAAGAGCAGCGATTATTGAAACCCTGTTTACCCGTAATTATATCCAAAGGGAAAAGAAATCCTTAATCCCCACCGAAAAGGGATTGCAGGTATACGGGTTTGTCAAAGACCGAAAAATTGCAGACGTGGCAATGACCGCCGAATGGGAACTTGCTTTGCAGAAAATCGAAAATAACGAAGTGGATGCAGAGGCTTTTCAAAAAGAAATGGAAAATTACGCTTCATCTATTACGAATGAATTGTTGCAAACTTCCATTGCTCAAAACAACCTGCCTAAATTGGTTTGCCCGAAATGCAAAAACCAACAACTCATTATCCGTGATAAAATAGTGAAGTGTCCTGATGAGGTTTGTAATTGGGTACAGTTCCGTAATATCTGCGGTGTACAAATTGGTATTGCCGATATTGAAAACCTTGTCAATAAGGGCAAAACTTCCCTTATTAAAGGAATGAAAAGCAAGGCAGGTAAGAAATTCGATGCTTACATCGTCTTGGATGAACAAGCCGAAAGCTCATTTGAGTTTGAGAAAAACAAAAGCTACAAATGCAATGGAAAATAAACCGACTATTGTACCGCAAGAAATCAGAAATCTGATTTATACCATACGTGGCAAACAAGTGATGCTGGATAGCGACCTCGCTACTCTGTATCAGGTGGAAACAAAAAACCTTAATAAAGCCGTAAAACGGAATATCAACAGGTTTCCTGTTTCTTTCTGCTTTCAACTGACCGAAAAGGAAGTTGAAAACTTGAGGTTCCAAATTGGAACCTCAAGTTTGAGCTACGGCGGAAGACGTTATTTGCCCTATGTTTTTACTGAACAAGGGGTTGCGATGGCTTCCGCTATTCTCCGTTCAGATATAGCTGTTAAAATCAGTATTGAAATAATGGAAGCGTTTGTAGAAATGCGGAGAATGCTCATCAGCAACTCTTCGCTGTTTTATCGTTTGGACAATATAGAACTGAAACAATTGGAAGCCGACCAAAAATTTGAAGAGATTTTTAAGGCTCTGGAAAGTGATAAGCTCCGAAGTGAGAAAGGGATTTTCTACAACGGGCAGGTTTTTGATGCCTATGCCTTTGTATCGGATATTATCCGAAATGCAAAAGCCTCCATTATTCTGCTGGATAATTATGTGGATGACACGGTATTGACCTTATTGGGCAAGCGAAGCGACAATGTAACCGCAACAATTCATACCAAAAGCATAAGCAATCAATTACGGTTAGATATGCAACGGTACAACAGCCAATATCCTCGCATTGAAGTTGAATTATTTTCAGATGCTCACGACCGTTTTTTGATTATTGACAATGTGGAACTATATCACATTGGAGCATCACTCAAAGACCTTGGCAAAAAATGGTTTGCCTTTTCGAGAATGGATATTGAGGTTGGCAGGATGCTTCAAATTTTAAACAATCAATAGAACCTCTGAATTTCCAGAGGTTTTTTATTGCCCATTAAGCCAAATCCTACCTCTCAAAGCCAAACCCTGCCACTTCTGCAAAGGGGCTTATCTACTGCTATAATTTTAGGCTACAAGTAAAATTCTAAAACAAATAATAGTATGGATGTACAGCAAAAAGACCTATCGTATTTCAGATTACGACTACAAGAATTATTAAATACCAGCTTCCCCGAAAAAGCAAATGACCAAAAATTTATTGATCAACGTTCTTCGTGGGCTACCAATGCCTACGAGGGGGCTTTTAGTTCGGGAAACGCTATTGAGCAATGCAACGAAATAGCCAATTACATACTTTTTGAGGGCTTGCATTTCTCCAAATTCGATACCGTGTTTCAAGTGGTATGCAATGAGTTTGATACCATAATGGCAGATGAGGAACTGCGACCGTTCTCCCTTAAAATGTTTCCTGTTTGCGAGCCTGTTTTCTCCAGCTATGGACTAACCGATGATTTCGCATACGGTTATGAGTTTGACCTGCTCTATACCGAAATAACCGGAACCATCGCAATATGGATAGAAGAAAATGGGCTTCAGTAAAAAGCAACATCTCCAACAGAACATTGATGCCCTGCGAATTGCTTTTAAACTGGAAAAGGAGAAACGGCAAGCCACCGTAGGCGAAAGACTGCTAATGATGCAATACAGCGGATTTGGCGGTCTTAAATTCGTATTGAACCCCATAGCGAACGAAATAGACATCAATAATTGGAGAAAAACAGAACACGACCTTTTCCCGATTACGCAGGAACTACACCAGCTACTCAAAGAAAATTCCGAAGACGAAAAGCAATACCGCAGGTATGTGGATAGTATGAAAAGCTCTGTACTGACAGCTTTTTATACACCGCCACAGGTCATAGATGCGGTTTCCTCCGTATTGCGTGAAAGCGGTCTGAACATCGATAAATTCCTCGAACCCTCCGCAGGTATCGGCTCATTCATACAATCCTTTTTGGAAAACCAACAAAGTGTTACCGCTTATGAAAAAGACTTGCTGACAGGCAAGATTTTAAAACGGCTTTATCCCGAAAGCAATATCCGTGTAAGTGGTTTTGAAGAAATCCCCGACAAGGAACAAAACAGCTATGATGTAATCGCCAGCAACATACCGTTTGGAGACACTTCCGTTTTTGACCTTTCCTATTCCCGAAGCAAGGACAGTGCAAAAGTACTGGCTGCCCGAAGCATACACAATTACTTTTTCCTGAAAGGTGCTGATATGCTCCGTGAGGGTGGTTTGTTGGCTTACATTACTTCGCAGGGCATTCTGAATAGCCCAAAGAACGAGCCGATACGCAGGGCGTTGATGCAGGATAATAATTTAGTTTCGGTTGTCCGCTTACCCAACAGCCTGTTTACGGAATATGCAGGTACGGAAGTCGGAAGCGACCTGATTATCCTGCAAAAGAATACGGCAAAACAAAATCTGACCGAAAGGGAAGATCTGTTTTGCCAAAGCAGGCAAACAGAATATAATACTCCGGGCAATGCACTCTTTCAGGACAATACAAGAATTGTACATACCGACCGGAAATTAGATACCGACCCTTACGGACAGCCTGCACTCATCTATACGCATAAAGGCGGGGTTGCCGGAATTGCCAAAGACCTCAAACGAATGCTTTCGGATGATTTTGGAAAACATCTGAATTTGAGTTTATATAAAGGCGAACTGAACGATGAGTCAATAACACAAATTCCCGCTACTCCCAAAGTTAGACCTCCAATTGTCGAACCTGTAACCATTCGGCAGGAAATACAACCTATATCAGTTCCGATAATAAATCGGGAAAGTCCGCAGGAATTAAAGCAGCTAAGCATTTTTGACTTGTTTCAAAATATGGACGAACCTGTAATGGTTCTTGCTACGCCCAAAAGAACACCACAAGTTAAAAGACAAAGCACCAACAAGAGAAGAGGTGCAGTAGGTCGCCAACCTGACCTGTTCAGTAGTGCGATGCAGCAACCTTTTACGCCGCCTGTTACTAATAGAGCCACCAATGGAAATACATCTATCAATGGTAAAAAACAGGAAGCTATCGGCGACCTGTTTTCACAAATAAACGGGAATGGCCAAGCTGATAAGCCAGCCGTTCCCGATACCATTCCCGAATCTGCTACTTATAGTGGCGAACTGGAATCGTACCACCGTAACGATTGCCTTGTTGTGGATAATGGTTGGGTCGGTCATCTGCAAGATGTAGATACATCAGACGGTATGGCAGTTTTCCACCCTTTGCAGCTACCACCTTTACAAAGAGCAAGAGCCGAAGCGTACATAGCTGTACGTGATGTTTACCAAGAGCTTTACAATAAAGAGGCAACGTTGCAGACTGAACAAAAAGAAGAAAGGGAAAACCTTAACCTCCTTTATGATGCCTTTGTCAAAAGGTATGGAAACCTCAATAGTGCCAATAATATCAAGCTCATTAAAATGGATAGTTCCGGCAAGGAAATCCCTTATTTGGAGCGTGTCGTTGGTGGCGTGGTACACAAAGCGGATATATTCAGCCGTCCGGTAAGTTTCTCCACCTTAACAATAGCAACGGACAATCCCGAAGAAGCGTTAGCGGCTTCGCTGAACAAATATGGAAATGTGGATTTGGACTATATGTCCGAAATCAGCGGTATGACCGATGATGCTTTGAAAGAAGCATTACACAGTCGTATTTACTACAATCCTTTGCAAAAGGAATATGAAATAGCCGAACGCTGGGTTGCAGGAAACGTAGTAGAGAAAGCTCAAGAGGTACAGAACTACATTGAAAACAATCCCAATGATACCGAAGCCAAAACAAGCCTTACCGTTTTGGAAGAAGCCCGACCAAGACGAATTGAGTTTGAGGAACTCGATTTTAATTTAGGCGAACGCTGGATACCCACTGGTATTTATGCCCGCTTTGCTTCACATCTTTTTGATACGGACGTACTGGTTCATTATTCTGAAAGTTCGGATGACTTTTCAGTAAAGTGCGACCGTAAGAATTTGCATATATGGGAAAAATACGCTGTCAAAGCTGAAAGCCGGACGTTTGACGGGATTGCCTTGCTCAAACACGCCCTTGTCAATACCACCCCCGATATTACCAAAAAAATCACGGTTGGCGACCAAGAGGTCAAAGTACGGGATATGGAAGCCATACAAATGGCGAACACAAAGATTGACGAAATCCGTACCGCCTTTACCGAATGGCTCCACGCCCAAAACGATGGGTTTAAAAACAGGCTGACGGGCCAATACAACGACACTTTTAATTGTTTCGTCCGACCAAACTATGACGGAAGCCATCAGGATTTTCCGGGACTGGACCGCAAAGCATTAGGCATCGAAGACCTGTATTCAAGCCAAAAGGATACCGTTTGGATTATAAAGCTGAACAATGGTGCTATCTGCGACCACGAAGTAGGTGCAGGAAAAACGTTGGTAATGTGTACCGCCGCACAGGAAATGAAGCGTTTAGGATTGGCTCACAAGCCGATGATTATAGGGCTGAAAAGCAATGTTCACGAAATTGCCGAAGCCTACCGCACTGCTTACCCACACGCCAAAATCCTGTTTCCGGGCAAAGAAGATTTTACACCACAAAAACGTCAGCGGATATTTGGCGATATTAAAAATAACGATTGGGATTGTGTGATACTGACACACGACCAATTCGGGATGATACCGCAATCGCCCGAAATTCAAAAGGAAATCCTCGAAATAGAACTGGGCAGCGTGGAACGAAGCCTCGATGCGTTACAATCGCAAGGCAAAGAAGTGACCAGAGGAATGCTTGCCGGAGTAATCAAGCGGAAAGAAAACCTTGAAGTCAAACTCAAAACCCTGCAACACGATATTGAAAACCGCAAAGATGATGTGGTAGATTTTAAAATGATGGGCATTGACCATTTGTTCGTAGATGAAAGTCATCAATTCAAAAACCTGATGTTCAACACACGGCATACGAGGGTTGCCGGATTGGGCAATGTGGACGGAAGCCAAAAGGCGATGAACTTGCTCTTTGCTATCCGTACCATTCAGGAACGCATCAATGCGGATATGGGGGCAACTTTCCTTTCTGGCACAACTATCAGTAATTCGTTGACGGAACTGTACTTACTATTCAAATACCTGCGACCAAGAGCATTGGAAAAACAGGGTATTCACTCTTTTGATGCGTGGGCAGCTATCTACGCAAGAAAAACGACCGATTATGAATTTTCGGTAGCGAACAATATCGTAGCCAAAGAGCGTTTCAGATACTTTATCAAAGTACCAGAGCTTGCCCAATTCTATTCTGAAATTACGGATTACCGAACAGCAAAGGATATCGGCATTGACCGCCCCAACAAGAACGAGGTACTTTACAATATACCGCCTACACCTGACCAGGAAGAATTTATCCAAAACCTGATGCAGTTTGCCAAAACAGGCGATGCGACCTTATTAAGAAGAGAACCTTTATCACAAAGTGAAGAAAAAGCAAAGATGCTCATCGCTACGGATTATGCCCGTAAAATGTCGCTTGATATGCGTATGGTAAGCGGTGCGTATGATGACCACCCCGACAACAAGGCTTCGCATTGTGCGGCAAACATTGCCAAGTACTACAACCAATACAACGCACAAAAAGGGACGCAGTTCGTTTTCTCTGATTTGGGAACATATAAGCCCAGCGAATGGAATGTGTACTCCGAAATCAAACGCAAGCTCGTGGAAGACCACGGCTTGCCTATGCACGAAGTCCGTTTTATACAGGAAGCCAAAAATGATAAACAGCGTAAGGAGCTTATCAAAGGAATGAACGAGGGAAAAATCCGTGTGCTGTTCGGTTCTACAAGTATGTTGGGCACAGGTGTCAATGCACAGAAAAGAGCCGTTGCCGTTCATCATCTGGATACGCCGTGGCGACCAAGCGACCTTGCCCAAAGGGATGGCAGAGCTGTTCGTAAAGGCAATGAGATTGCCAAATTCTTTGCAGACAATAAAGTAGATGTGATTATCTATGCTGTAGAAAAATCTTTGGATAGCTATAAGTTTAACCTGCTGTACAATAAACAGCTATTCATTGACCAATTAAAAAACAATAATCTTGGCAAACGGACTATTGACGAGGGCAGTATGGACGAAAAATCAGGAATGAATTTTTCGGAATATGTGGCTATCCTTTCTGGAAATACCGACCTGTTGGATAAAGCCAAATTAGAAAAACAGATTGCCGGATTGGAAAGCGAAAAACAGGCGTTCAACCGTTCAAAGTATAGTGCGAAGTACAAATTGGAAGACTATAAGGCTGAACTTGATAAAGCCCAATCCCGCTTTGACCGAATGAGCCTTGATTGGAATAATCTGCAAGGGCGAATCAAAAAACGTTCGGACGGTACAATGGCAAATCCTGTACAGTTGGATGGTTTGCCGCCCAATGTGGATATCAAACAAATCGGTGGAAAACTCAATCAGCTTGCGGACAAAGCCCGTACAGGAGGTCAGTATGTAGAAATTGGCAGCTTGTACGGATTTACTTTGTTGGTCAAAACCGAAATGTCTGAAAAAGAAGGCTTGGATATTCGGATAAACCGTTTCTTGGTTGAAGGCGAAGGAAACATAAAATATACTTACAATAATGGTATCATTGCCAAAGATGAAAAATTAGCGTCCTTGAATTTCCTTAATGCGTTGGAAAAGCTACCTGCTTATATCGAACAGGAACAAAAGAAAATTACTGAAACACAAAAAGACCTGCCTGTTCTTCATGAAGTGGTAAACGGTACGTGGTCTAAGGAAAATAGATTAAGTGAACTTAAAACAGAACTCGCTGCTGTCGAAAGAAAAATACAATTGTCCATTGAGCCTGTTAATCAGATTGAAGAACCTGCTGAACAAGTCGAAAAAAAGGAAAATCAGAAGATTTCAGAAAGTATTATCAGAACGAAAAGTGTTCATTTACCAAGAGGTATATTGTGAATGTAAATGGATTAATAAAGAAAACGGGAATCTGTAAGTTTCCGTTTTCTTTTTAATTTCTAATCTTCTTCCTGTTCGTCCATCCGTTTTATTAATGCATCACGCAAGTTGTCAAGGAATTTTGTTCTATTTATCTTTCGGGCTTTCAATTCCATAAATGTATGGTAGAAGTCGCCCAAATCAACATTGAAAATACTTTCAAATGTTTTAGCTATTATTTTAATATCAGTATGATCAAATGCACCTTGAGCATGTAAGGCATATATCAATTCAGTTAATGCCGTTTTACTTCCTCGCCAATTTAAGTTAGGTAACTCTATTGATTTACTTTTATGTACCGGTCTGTGAAGTTGGTCTTCAAGATATACTTGTATCAGATCATTGGCTATAATTTTAGCTGCTTTGTAATCGTGAGATGTAGAAAATCTATGATCGGTTTCAAAATAGATTGTATCCAAACTTAGTTTTAAATCGTGTTTACCACGAACAAATAATTTATCGTCAATAAAAGAATTATTGGTTCTATAGTATTTATAAAATTCAAGGTTATTTTCAAAATACTTTTTAAGTTTTTTTAATTCTTCATTCAAATATTTTTTTAATGCCTTTGTGTCATTAGGTTTTTTCATTTCTATCTTGTAGATAGCATTATGAAAGATAAGTTTTGCAACAATAGCTGGTTTTTGATATTTGAAAAAATGAATTTCGTCGTTAATATTCTTAAATCCATTTTTTAATACAAACTCTTTAATTTTAGATAGAGCATTTACGATAAGTTTTATTACCTCTTCAATACGTTGGATAGGACAATTAGCTTCAATTTCAAGATCCCTAATTTCGTCTTCTAGCTTGTTTAGTGTTTCTTCGTAAAATTTATTCATTAAACTATATTAAGATATTAATATTTTTCTTATATACTTTATAAATGATTTGTTTTAACAATCGTGTGCTTCATTTCTCATCTTATTTAATTTTCTGACAATCAAATAACTGAATTTCAACTAAAATATAACTGTATTAACATTTTATTCATTATGATAAGATTGAATGTAAAAAACGTCGCCTATTCAGTTATTAAGAACTATTTCTAATCACATGCTTCTCTTCAAACATTGTTTCGAAGGAAAGAGCTATAAGGAATTATTAAAAAAAAATAACTCGAATAAGATAAAGCCTTGCGAAAGTGGTGTTTCGAAAGGCTCAATTATTTGTAATAGTTATTTCGGATATATAGCCTATTGTTCTATCAATGTTTCATTTTCATTCCACCAACTTTACCTGTTTTGCTCAGCGCAATTTTTAAAGACTTTATAAGTTCCTCCGCATTTCCAATTGCCCAATAGTGTAAGAAAAATACGTGTGGCTTTTCCTGCACCATGTGATTATGAACAGCAACCACTTCAATTCCATTTTCAATAAGCGCCTTAATCACTGGAGCTACTTCATCCTCTAGCATAGCAAAATCTCCTGCGATTGCAGCCTTTTCCTCTGTTCCTTGAATGGCAATCCAGGTATTATAACCAAAGAAAGTTGAGATTGGTATTCCATGCTCTGTAATGGGCGCATCTGGGCGACCAATGGTATATTTGTAAACGCCATTATTCATCTCTCCTGTGATACCCAAGATAGCGTCCAATTTTTTTGTGTCAATCGTGTTTTCAACCTTTCTCCCTGCAAAAGTACCTTTCAATGGATCTGCACCTCGCATTTCTTTAACTTTATTCAATACTGCTTTTGCCTTCATTGCCATCTGTTCAGCGGGACCACTTCCTCCGATATGCATATACATGACGTTCGGATGATTTCTAACGAAATGGTTATGTATCGCCGTAATGGTAAGTCCCTGCTTTATAACCTCGAACTGTACTTGTTTCAGATCAGTTTCTGTAATTACGATATCACCCATGATCATTGCACCATCGGTACTTGGCGTAAATGCTATCCACGTACCCAAACCCATTGGCGGTATGATTTTAAATCCGTCAACCTCTATATCCAAATCATTCTGAGGCACCGTTATTTTAAACTCTCCATTGTTTTCGACGCCTTTCATTTCCAAAATAGCCTCTATTTTTGCTATATCTAATTTTTTTACTGAGGCGTTATGCATCATTTTAACTTGCCCCTTCTTCTGTGCATAAATAGAATTGCTACAAGCAAGCGTAATAATTGTTGAAAATGCGACCAACTTAATAATACTAATTGTCTTTTTCATAACTTTAATTTATTTAAAATTTATACTACTATTTTTTAATTAACGGGATTATCCGTGTATCTGTTTTCAGTTCTTCCGATCCTTTTAACACCAAAGTATCTCCTTTTTGGACATCACCAAAAATTTCAGTTCTATCTCCCATATTAAATCCAGGGCGAACATCGATCCAATGCGTTACTCCATTTGACACTTTAATTACAAACTTTTTCTCCAAGGTAGTAACCACCGCTGATGCCGGAACTACAATTCCTTCCTGTTGTCTTAAAAATGATAATTTTGCATCCGCATAACTGCCTGGCTTTAATTTATTATCCGTATTACCAATTTCAAATTCCCAAATCTCGCTTCGACTATCATGATCTATTCGTCCTGCTTTCCGTACCAGTTTTGCCTCAAATTTCTTATCAGGCAATGACCTTGTAGACACTTCAGCAACACCATTAGATAAAACAGCATCCGTGTATATTTCTGGAACTGAAACCTGCAAACGCAGAACACTATTATCTGATATTTCAAATAACGGCTTATCATTGGGAGACCCCACAAAAGAACCTGTTACAATATTTCTTTTTGTAATAACTCCACTATACGGAGCAACAATAGCAAGATAGTTGCCAATTTGTTTAGCCGATGCAACAGATGACTGATTAGCCTTATACTCAAGGCTATCGGCCATCATTTGATTTTTCACACGCTGCAATTCGCCAGTAGCAATCACACCGTCAGTTCGAGAAGCAGAATAAATCCGTTCAAAATAATCTTTACTGGATAAGTAACGTGCCCGTGAAGCATTAGCTTTATCGTTCAGCTCTTGGATACGTGTATTTAATTCCGGCGCCTCAATCAAAGCCAAAACCTGTCCTTTGCTAACCTTAGAACCAATATCCACCAGCATTTTACGTACATAGCCCGGCACCTTTGCCCTTATTTGGGCATCTTCTAGTGGAAGCAGCTCCGCAGGAAGAGCAAGTATTTTTTTAACCGTATCGGTTTCAATTGTAAATACATTGACCGAGTCAATTTTATTTTCATTAACATCACTATTTTTTTCCTGACCATTTTGAGTGCAGGCAGCAACGAATAGCAGAAGTGATACACTCGCAACTGCATTAATTATCGGTAATTTATGTTTAAATATTCTTGTCATAATATAGAGAATTTGTATCGTTTGGATCAAGAGATACGGATATTTGCTTCTTTTTTCTTAACATTTCATAAACTAATGGAACCAGCCAAAGACTAATTACTGTACTAAATAACAATCCCCCTATCACGGCAATGCCCAAAGGTGCAGTTTGCTGTCCGCTTTCACCCAAACCAAGAGACATCGGTATCATTCCGGCAATCATTGCTGTACTTGTCATAATAATAGGGCGGAAACGGCTAAGTGCCGCCTGCACACCAATCAAGTTATTATCTTCTTGATTCTTTCGGATACTTTCAGCACTTGCTACAATCAAAATAGAATTAGATACCGCGACTCCGACAGCCATTATACAACCCATAAATGACTGAATGTTTATAGTATTACCAGTAAGCCACAGCAGCAGCATAGAACCTGCCAACACACCAGGAAGCACAGATAACACTGAAAGACTTAATTGTAGAGATTGAAAATAAGCAGTCAACATCAGACCAATTACGACAATCGCCAGTAAAAGTCCGTTAGACAGTTCACCAGTTGTTTGATTCAGCATTTCCGATTGTCCTCGCAAATACACCTTAACACCCTGAGGCTGCTCACCCAATCTCTGTATTGCCTCATTGATATCCTTCACTGCACTACCAAGGTCTTTTTTGTGAATATTAGCCGTAAGCGTGATAAACCGCTGTTGATTAATCCGATCATATTCACCTATAGTATTCCCTGTTTTCCAATCAGCTACATCTCTTAGATAAACTGTGTTATCTCCAGATTTTCCCACCGGTATCTGATTCACCTGTTCCGGATTATTCATTACAAACTGCGGGTATTCTACCTGCACCTGATAAGCATTTCCAGAAGCTTTATCCAACCAATACACCGGCTGCGTATAACGGCTCGAAGAAGTACCTTCTGCGACAGACCTTCCCGCCTCATCAACGGTCAGACCCATTTGACCTAGTCGAATACGATCATAATTGATATGCATAGTCGGGTAATCCAATGGCTGCGCCAACTGCAAATCACGCAGATAAGAAATAGAGCCAAGAGATTTTTTTAACCGATCAGCCAATTCTCTACTCTGTGTCAGATTTTTTCCCTGAACCACAATCTCAACAGGGTTACTGGCGCCCATACTCATGACCTGATCCACCAAGTCAGCAGGTTCAAACGACAATTGAGCACCAGGTAGACTTTTTGTAACCGACCCACGTAATCGTTCTTTCAAATCTTCGATTTCCACACCAGAACCCTTTTTCAAATTCACTTTTATAACAGCTTCATGAGGACCACTCGTGTATAAAAAGATAGGGTTAATCGCAAATGTAGGTGGTTGTAAACCCACAAATGACGAAGTAATAGCTACATTATCTTTTCCTGCCTCATCAGCTAATAATTGCAAAGTCTTTTTAGTTGCTTCCTCCGTACGTTCTATCCGTGTACCCGTAGGCATTCGCAACCTCAACTGAAGCTGTCCTGCATCCACCTTAGGGAAGATTTCCGACCCCGCCTGCCTATACCCAACGAAAGCTGCCAGCAGTAGAAGCACAAGAACAATGGGAACAGCCAATTTTCGCATTGGAAATGTTCTCTGAATTGTCTTGGATAGACTTTCTTTAAGTTTATCCAATCGTGGCTCCGGATGTTGTTTATAAGTATCTTTTAACATCCAGTTAGATAACACAGGAACCAACGTTTGTGACAATAGGAAAGATGCAATCATCGCAAATCCCACAGCCAATGAAAGTGGAAGAAACATCGAACGCGGTACGCCAGTCATCAGCACAGAAGGTACGAAAACAGCTAAAATGCTCAATAAAATCAATATTTTGGGAGTAGCGATTTCTTTACAAGCATCCCATATTGCTCTCGATTTTGATTTCCCTAATTCAAGATGATGATGTATATTTTCAATGGTCACCGTCGATTCATCCACCAATATACCGACCGCCAAAGCAAGTCCCCCTAAAGTCATGATATTAATAGTCTGTCCCGTGAGGTAAAGACACATAACCGACACTAACAACGCCAGAGGAATAGTAACAATCACAATGATGGCACTACGCAGATCCCGTAAAAAAAGCAACACCATCAGTCCCGTTAGTAAAGCACCAAGAGCACCTTCAACAAGCAAGCTTTTTAAAGAGTTTACAACATATCCAGACTGATCAAATTCATAAGATACCTTTATATCATCAGGGATAGCCGATTGCATATCAGGTAGCGCTTTCTTGATAGCTTGTACCACATCCCACGTAGAAGCATCCGCTCGCTTAGTGACTGGAATATATACTGAACGCTTACCATTGATCAACGCATAACCAGTTCCTACGTCAGCGCCATTATCCACAGAAGCCACATCTCTTACCAGTACGGAAGTACCATCAACATTTTTGACCGCAACATTTTCAAGCTCTTTAAAATTATCAACTACACTATTGGTTGCCGTAATTACAGCTTTATCTGCCGTACGCATTGTTCCAGCTGGCAGTATAGAATTATTTTTCGCAATTGCAACGGCTATTTCGTCCGGTGTCAAGTTATAACTTCTTACTCTTTCCGGATCCGCTTTGATAACGATTGTTCGTTGATTTCCCCCAAATGGAGGCGGAGCCGATACTCCTTGTAAAGCCGCAAACATAGGTCGCACCTTAAATAAAGCCAAATCCTGAATTTCATTGAGCGATTTTGTCTCACTCCTGAATACCAGTTGACCTACAGGAACAGACCCAGCATCATACCGCATGACGAATGGAGGCAATGTACCAGGAGGCATAAAGGACCGAGATCTATTCACATAAGAAATAACCTCCGCCATCGCATTGGCCATATTCGTACCATCATAAAACTGAAGCTTAATTAAACTCAATCCCTGAATAGATTTACTCTCGACAGCTTTAATTCCCGTGACGTACAGAAAGTGATACTCATAGTAAGAAGTAACATACCCTTCCATTTGCTGAGGTGATAATCCGCCATAAGTTTGAGCAACATAAATAGTAGGCGCATTTACCGCTGGAAAGATGTCAACTGGTGTCTTCTTGATGGAAAGTATAGAAAAAATCACGATCCCAACGACCAACACCATAATCGCAATAGGCTTGCGAAGTGCCAGTTGAATTAATTTTATCATATCCCTTATTTCATTTCATTTAAAAAAATATTCACATCACCTTTTACAGCAGCTTCCAGCAACTGAGCCTTCCAAGTATCCCAATAAGCTTGCTTAACATCAAGTTCAGATTTCAATAAGGTATACTGAGCCTGTATCAGGTCCGAAAAATTAACCAAACCAGTATTATACCTAATCTGCATAGCTTGGAAAGCTGCTTGTGCAGACCTTAACTGCTCCTTGGTTTCAGACACCACCTGAAGACTATGATCAAGTGTAGTATTGGCAATCTGTTGCTGAGAGAAGAGTTGAGAACGTTCATTCTGCAAAAGTTCTTCAGCACCCTTTGATAAAGAGGATTGATGTGCTAATAGCCGTTTAGCTTCACCATACTTCATAATCGGAAAAGTAAGTTGTAACCCTACACTGTAATTATATCGAGTAAGGTTCAACCCCTCCCAAGCATGTAAACTGCCATCAGCCAGAAAACCAGAACCCCTAGCAAAACCTGCTCCCCATACATTTATTTTAGGTAGATATGATTTTTTAATCTGCTGTTCCTTTGACTGGCTTAATTCAAATTGGCTTTGCGAATATTTGATAATTGGATGTAAATCAAGATTACTATCCGTCAATATTCTACTTGAAGGTAATGTCGACAAAAAAGCAGAATCCCGAGGAACAGGTAGATTCTCGATTACAATTAAACGAGCCAGATTCCATTGCAAAATCTCCAACTGTTTATGCGAATTGATGTATTCCACTTTCGCTTTTGATAATTCAGACTGAAACAATTCAGTATCGACACCAGCTTTTATCCCGCTGCTAGTCAATACACGACTTTGCTTTAGATTTGCTTCCACACGCTTAATATTCTGTTGATGTATATGCAGATTAGCATTCGCCAACAGGATATCCAGATAACTACTGATGATATTGATAGCGTGCTGAAACTGTTCTTTTTGTAATAAAGATTTCTGAACAGTAGCCTCAGCGACAGCGGTATTTATACGGGCATCTCTTTCACCAAAAGTAACCGCCTGCCAATTCAACAATATTCCTGCTGCACTTCCTGTGCCCGGTTCAAATTTATTCTCGGTAGACGGAGGACCTGAGATGGGCAATATCCCGTTTGGATTAAAAACACCTATCAGGTTATTAGCCGTAGAAATCCCTGCCTGATAACTAGCATCAAGAGTCGGCAACCTGCTATATTTTACCACATCTACATGCTTTTCTGCCGCTATTGCGTCAAACGTTCTGGCTCGGAGAAGATGATAATTCTGATTGCCCAAAACGATAACATCGTTCAGACTTAGTAACGTATCTTGCTGCGCCGAAGCCTGGGTTACAGAAATCGCCATTATAAAAATGGGCAGACATTTCTTTTTAAAAATACTTTGCAACATAATATTTATCAGCTATTGATAATTTTGATTATGTAGCAAAGCTATAATGTGATTTTGGAGAGATTTTGGAGAAACAATCAGCTAAAGCAAATTTCTACATTATGCCAACCATTTATATAATTGTATTTTACAGTGTAACCATATAATTGACAGATTTGCTTTACCAGCGCCAATCCTAAACCTGTAGTATTCTTTTGATAAGTGTTCTTCCGGAAGCGTTCAAATAAGGCTTCTGGATCTATGAGCAAAGGATTCCCTGTATTTTCTATTTTTACCTTACTGTCTTCTATACTAATTCTTATTTCTTTTTTTTCATTATTATGTACGATAGCATTATTGATAATATTTGAAACAAGGATTTCAATCAATGTTCGATTAGCGGTAACCGTAATATGGTCAACAACTGTACTTGTCATACGAGGACAATCATCTATGTATGCTTCACAGTTTCCTGATATTTCCTGAACAACCTCATTTACATTTATACGTTCAGTCTCAGGAAATTGATTATTCTCAATTTTGGCAAGTAATAACAAAGTCTTGTTCATCTCACTCAAGCGATTTGTTGCATTTGTTATATCACCTAGCAATAGCGCTTCCTTCTCATCAATATTTGGATAATTAATAAGTAATTCAAGCTTGGCCCGGATAATAGCAAGTGGTGTCTGGCTTTCGTGCGAAGCATTTTCAACAAACTGCTTTTGATTATGATAGGCTCTATTTACATTTTCAACCAGTTTATTGAGTGATTCATTAAGCCTGTCAAATTCAGTAGTTCCAGTTAACGCAGGAAGTCGCAACTCATTGTTCCTGTTAAGATCAAACTTTTCAGCAGCATCTATACTTGAAAAGAAAGGTTGCCAAAGCCTAACAGAGCTTTTTCGGCTTACCAGGACAATCGTAATCAATAAAACCAAAAGGATAATCGCTTCCGAAAAAAATACCTTGGCAATAAGATGAGCTGTCTCCGTTGAAGAAATATAGGTCGAGACAAGATAAGAAGCATTCTTCCATTGATATTCTTTTGTTAATACCTTAAAAGGAAGTTTCTTTCCTTCCATTTCATAGAATAGGGCGGTATCTCTAGGGATATTTAATACCACCTCACTTGATGTATTTTTCTCTTCAATACTATATTCACCGGTTATGTGTCGTTCTAGATTTCCCGATGTAGCCATAAAGCTGTTCCATACATTTTGTTGTTTTAGCAAAAGATACTTCTCCTCAGCGTGGTGAGCATGTCCTTTCAACACAAAATAAAAGATAGCCGAACTGATAACTAGGATAAGTGGAAGCCAAATCAACAATGATTTGGTATGACGTTGTAAAAGTGGGCTACTCATAATGAAATCTTATATCCTAATCCATAAACTGTCTGTATCAACTCATCACAATCTCTTTCTTTCAATTTACGTTTTAGGTTTTTTATTTGAGAGTAAACAAAATCAAACGACGGCATATTATCGGTGCGGTCTCCATACAAATGCTCTGCTATAGCCTGCCTGCTAACCACCCGGTTAGCATTATTGAGCAGATAAGCCAGTAGATCAAATTCGCTTCTGGTAAACTGAAGTTCTTCCCCATGACAGGTAATTTGTCTATTTAAAAGATTAAGCTGTAAACTACCCACTTCAAGTACCGCGCTACCTTGATTATACTTTCTACGGATCAAAGCTTTTACCCTGGCATTTAGTTCAGACAAATGAAAAGGTTTGGTAACATAGTCGTCTGCTCCCAACAATAACCCATCAATTTTGTCATCCAGGGAATCACGAGCGGAGATGATAATGACACCATCTTGCTTTTTATCCTCTCTAATATGTTGTAATAGTTTTAATCCGTTTCCATCAGGAAGATTGATATCAAGGATAATACAATCATAATCGAAAGATTCCACTCGTTCGATCCCTTCATAAAACGTTGTGACTCCCTCGCAACGGAAATATTCCTGCTTGAAATATTCCAAAATGCTTTGTAACAAATCGGATTCGTCTTCGATTACCAATAGCCTCATTTGATTCGATTTGTACAAATTTAAACAATAATTTTGGAGAGAATTTGGATACTAACGTTAGACATACTTAAAATATCAATAACGCTCCCCATAATTATAGCAATTTAATGTAGCTTTGAGGAGTATTAAAAGATATTATAAAACTTAACTAAATACATTCGTAGCTAAAAACGTCTGTTTTTTTGAGTAAAACAAAGCCTTGCAAAATTTATTTTTTACAAGGCTTTATGTGTTTTTCTTCAATATTATTACAATTGATATTTCAGTAATTCTGCAATTACATCTTGATACTCTTTTTCGGTAAGTAAATAATTATTACTAGCTTGGTAGTAGTAACTGGCTTCTAAGAAATATTGAATGGTTGTAATTTCTCCGAATCGCAAAGCTTTATCTAGTAACTGAATGCTGTTGATACTTTCTAAAACCGTTTGGTATTCGTCGAGTGTTTTTTGTAAGTTGGTGTATTTTTCATAAAGGCTTTTTATGTTGTAATAATGCTCCACTTTATGTTCATTCAACTGTACTTCGTTCATTTCCAACTCAGCCATACTTTGTTTTACACGGTTTTTATTTTCCCATAGAGGGATAGACATCCCAATACGAGCTCCGTGAAAATTTTGTCCCAAAATACCTTGATAGTGATAACCTGCTTCAAATTTTGGTAAAGCCATTGCCTTGGTAACCTGAATTTGTTGTTGGGCAATTGTTGTTTGTTGTTGCAATAGTTTTCTTGTTGGATCTTGAGCTTCGATGATTTCTTCTAGCTCTTCAAAAGAAGGTATTGCAATAACTTCAGGATATTCCGATTCATTAAAAATAACATCAATACCACCATTGAGTTCTGTTAATTTTTGCTGAAGCTGATTAATTGAAGATGTATTCAACTTCAAATCTTTATTAATTTCAATTAACTGTAATTTTGCTTTGTTGACATCTAAAATATTTCCTTCACCTCTATTTAATTTGGTTTGAAAATCCGAAAGAAACTTTTCAGTTTTGGTTTTTCTTTCTTTGATTTTTTCTTGCAATTTATTCCGGTAAATAAGTTCTATAGCCGATTTTTTCGCTTCTAACAAAATATCTTGTTTAGTAGCAAGTAATGCGAAATCTCCTTGTTTACTCTTTTCGTTGGCTAAATTTTTCTTTTTACCGTACACTGTAGGAAAATCAAATCTTTGTATCACACTAATATCGGTTTGATTTCCAGCCACTGCACTGGGGGTACCACGCATATAATCGTAACTTATTGTAGGATCATACAAGGTATTTCCTGTTTTGAATTGCAATTTTTGAGCTTCCCAATATTTGGATTGACTTTGTAAAGTTTTGTTATTCTTACTAATATCAGTCAGGATTGTTTCCAACCCTGACTGTGCTTCTGCGTTGGCTACCCAAAGACAGGCAACCAACAAAGCGATGCTATTTATTTTCATTTTGTAGCTTCTTTTTTGTTCGATAAATAATAGACTGCTGGTACAATGAAGATATTCAGAATGGTAGAAGTAAGTAAACCACCTAAAATAACTTTTGCCATTGGACTTTGAATCTCGTTACCTGGTAAATCTCCAGCAATAGCTAGCGGAATAAGTGCTAAACCTGCGGTTAAAGCAGTCATTAAAATAGGGCTTAACCTATCTTTAGAACCTTGTATTACGGTATCAAAAAGCGTATATCCTTCTTCACGAAGTGTATTGTAATGCGATATTAATAAAATCCCATTACGTGTTGCCACCCCAAATAAAGTGATAAAACCAATGATTGCAGGAATACTTAAAATTCCGCTGGTGAAATAAATACTGAACACCCCGCCAATTAAAGCTAATGGTAAGTTTATCAGAATGATAGCCGCTAATTTTACGGTTTTAAATTCTCTGAATAAGATTAAGAAAATGATTAAAATAGACAGCAATGAAGTAGCTATAAGCGTTTTCGATGCTTCGGCTTCAGCTTCAAATTGACCACCATATTCGATATGATAATCTTCTGGAAGTTTTACTTTTTCATTGATAATTTTCTGAATTTCCTCTACCACACTTTTTTGATCTCTACCCGAAACATTGGCAGACACTACCGTTTTACGTTGTACATTTTCACGGTTAATGGTATTAGGACCAGTAGTACTTACGACATCAGCTACATAGTACAAAGGAATTTTTTGACCATTAGTCCCATCAATCATTGCATTTTTAATCTTGTCAATATTTCCTCTATTGGCATCATCTAAACGAAGCATCAAATCAAAGGTCTTGTTTCCCTCATATATTTCAGATACTTTTTCACCTGCAAAAGAAACATCTACAAACTCATTAAATTGGCGCTTACACCAAACACATTCATCATCGCTAAGGCAAACAGCATTGCTAATGGAATAGCGGAAGCTACTATTAATCCGGCTCTAAAATTTCCTAAAAAAAGTACTAATACAAAGATAACAATCAACGCACCTTCTATCAGGTTTTTTTCTACGGTACTCATTGCCTTGTCAACTAAAACTGAACGGTCTATATAGGGTTCAATAATAATATCATCAGGTAATGACTTTTGTATAGTAGGAAGTTTTTCTTTTATTTTTTCAATTACATTATTGGCATTTTCGCCTTTTAGCATCATTACCACACCGCCTACTGCATCAACTTCTCCATTATATGTCATAGCCCCATATCTTACAGCATTACCAAATCGTACATCTGCCACATCTTTTATAAAAATTGGAACACTGCCAGGATTATTTTTTACACTGATGTTTTTTATATCTTCTAATGATGTAACCAAACCAATACCTCTAACAAAATAAGCACTTGGTTTCTTATCAATATATGCTCCCCCTGTATTTTGGTTATTTTTTTCAAGAGCGTTGAAAATATCGGTAATACTTATATCCATAGCCTTTAAGCGATTAGGATTAACAGCAACTTCATATTGCTTTAGCTCGCCACCAAAACTATTTACTTCTGCAATTCCGGGTGTACCATACAGTTGCCTTGCAACAATCCAGTCCTGCATTGTACGAAGGTCTTTGGCATTGTATTTATTTTCACTTCCCTTTTTGGGATGTATTATATATTCGTATATCTGACCAAGCCCTGTACTGACCGGAGCCAGTTCAGGTGTCCCTATTCCGTTCGGAATTTTTTCTTCTGCTTCTTTCAGTTTTTCATTAATGAGCTGTCGGGCAAAATAAATGTCTACTTTTTCCTTAAATACAACTGTAATTACGGACAAACCAAACCTAGAAATACTTCTGGTTTCATTTTTTCTAATTCAGTCATTGTGATTTAATTTTCTATCGTCCAATCATCATTATCGTCCTCGTCAACTGATATTTGCTCAATGATGCTGTTTGCTGCACTGTCAGAGTATGTACCATAACCATTTACGAAAACACCTTTTGCTCCATCTTTTTGGTTTCTCATCGCATATAAGATAGCCTCATCTTCCAAGTCATTAAGCCCAGTAAAACGATAAATTTTATCAATAACAATGTCCCTTAAATTAACTTTCTCTCCGTCTATTTTGTACGAAATGTTTTCTTCCAATAGATTAAAGTCTTCCGTATAACCCCTTTGTCTTAGTACTTCAATTACTTCTGATAATGTTTTTTCTGTTGATAGCATAAGTATTCTTCTTAAATTTTTGAAAATATTTTTTGAAAAAACTGAACATTTTTTTCTCTTAATTGGTTTCTAATAGCAACATTTTTTATCCTGTTGTATTGATGGACAAGGAACACTGGCATAACTACAATACACACAACAATCGCCTTGTAATGGTTTTAATCTTGTCTTGCAATTTTCACATTCATAAAAATATTGGCAAGCATCTGTTGGCATTGTTTCCTCTTTTTTGTATCCGCAATTTGGGCAAGTTATAATTGATTGTAATTTAATTTCCATTATGATATAATTTTACTTTTTAGTGATTTATAACCTGTCGAATTGATAGCTTTTTCAATTTCTATAATACTTGTTTGTTTGTTGTCAAACTTAACAATGGCATTGCCTTTCTCATAAGAAACCACAACTTCCACAATTCCTTTTAGTTTACTAACTTCCGTTTTAACGTGGTGTTCACAACCTGAACAAGTCATCCCTTTGATTGTAAACTCAACTTTCTGAATTTTGGAAGTTTGGGTAATAATTGCTTTACTTTCGGTCTTTGGAAAAAAAATGTGAGCATAAAGCGGAAATGATAAAAGTAAAGCCGCCATAACGGTAATAATTCCTAAAAATGATTTTGTTTTCATAAAGTTTGATTTTTCAGTTGTTTCACAGTTGCAGTCAATTTTCTTTTGCGGTTTCAATTTTTGATACCAAGCAAAAGCAAGCACTAAAATAGTTAACCCGATAAAATATGGACGAAAAGGTTCGAGCCAAGAGAAAGTTGAAGCAAGTCCACTTGTTCCTGCTATGAGAGCCAAAACAGGTGTAATGCAACATAATGAAGCTGCTATTGCTGTCAAAAGTCCAGTCCCAATTAGTTTTCCGTCCGTTACCATATTGTTTCTAAATTTTTTTTATCGTCAAGTATTTTAAAAAATGGGTCCAACATTTTCTCATACTCTTTTGTCAATGAGTAAAAAATGGTTTGCGCCTCTCTTTCGGTTTCAATAAGCTTTCGGTCTTTAAGTTTTCTCAAGTGCTGAGAAATCGCTGAAATTGTCATTCCAAGAATTTCACTCACATCACAAACACAAAGTCGTTTTTCTTCATAAAGAAGAAACAGAATTTTCAGTCTTACATTGTTTCCAGTCAATTCAAGTGCGTTCGACAAATAGTCAAACGAACTGTGGAGTTCCGAAACTCTTTCTTTACAGCGATTGATTTGTTTAATGTCTGCCTGTTGTCGTGTACAAGAAGTATTATCCATAATGCAAATGTAACTAATTTGTTTATTTAAGCAAATGCTAAATTATGAGTATTAAAATTTGGCATTTTATATGTTGACGTAATGGTGCTGTTACTTTTAATTCTTCTAACAATATATTAATAGAAAAATCACAAAAATATTTAGTATAATCATTCTTTCTGCACCAAATGCTGTAAGTTAGGGTCATTCTTGATACGCTCCATTTCACTAACAACAATATTCAGAATGTCTGATTTTATCTGCTTGTAATTGTTTTCTATTTCCTGCTTCATCTTATCCTCGCCCTGCTCATTTACAAAAGATAAGATTTGCGGTATTTGCTGATAGGCTTTGCTTTCTGCCGCTACCTTTTCATTGTCCACTACAATTTCGGCGTGAAATATCTTCTGCTCGATACGTTCATCAAAGTTATCTGATACAGAACCAACAAACAAACCTTGTGTAAGTGTTGAGATTTTGGAAGCCGGAATAAGGCTGTCTAACTGTGTCGAAATAGAGGTAGATTTATCATTGCGGTTAATGGTCATACTTTGGCGTTTCTGTAATACTTTACCGAAACGTTCCGAAAGGCTTTTTGCTGTTTCGCCAACCACCTGACCACTGAATATATTACCGACAGTATTCTGTATTACCTTGCTTTCCTTGTCGCCGTAATCCCTTGTTAATTGCGAAAAATCCTGAAAGCCCAAACATACCGCTACCTTATTACTTCTCGCCGTTGCGATAAGATTGTCCAGTCCCCTGAAATAAATTGTGGGCAACTCATCTATGATAACGGAACTCTTTAGCTGTCCCTTTTTGTTTATCAGCTTTACAATCCTCGAATTGTATAAACCCAAAGCTGCGGAATAAATATTTTGACGGTCGGGATTGTTACCCACGCACAAAATTTTAGGTTCTTTCGGGTTGTTGATGTCAAGCGTAAAATCATCGCCCGTCATTACCCAGTAAAGTTGTGGGCTAATCATCCTTGATAGCGGAATTTTTGCCGATGCGATTTGTCCTTGTAACTGGTCTTGCGCTCCACCTTGCCACGCATCCATAAAGGGCGACAAATAATTTTCCAAATCCGGGTATGAAGTTAAAATCGTGAATACATCCGAATACTTTTTATTCAGTAATTCAATAGCGTGTGGGAATGTACAATACTTGCCATCCTCATAGATTTTCAGATACCAAATAATAGCAGCCAATAAGATAATTGGGCTTTCCACGAAAAAATCCCCTTGCTTCTGTATCCACGACCTGTTAAGGTTCAGCATTATGGTATATGCGGCTTCGTAGGCATCTGAAATATCCGTCATAAAGTCGGGATTGAGCGGGTTGCAACGGTGGCTCTTGCGTGGGTCGTCGAAATTTATCACGTAAAATTTCGGCTGAACTTTGTACTTATCCCTGTGCTTCAGCAAATGATTGTAGGCAATGGTGGAAAGGTCGTCGAACTTGAAATCGTAGATGTACATACTAAAGCCTTTCTCAATCTGCTGCTTGATGTAGTTGTTTACGATAGCATAAGATTTGCCTGAACCCGGAGTACCCAAAACTATTGATGCCCTGAACGGATTTACAATGTTTATCCAACCGTTGTTCCATTTGTCTTTGTAGTAAAATTTGGTGGGCAGGTTAACGGAATACTCGTTTTCCATCAGCTTGGTTTCCTGTTGAAAGCTCTCGTTCTCGTTGTTGAACACATCGTCCATCAGGTTAGTGCGAAGCAATCGGCTCATCCATACGCCCGCCATCAACAAGGCGATATAACCTAACGAGATAGTAAGTATATACAGGAATGTACCTATTACTGGAGATAGCTTTAGCAACGGAGTGTTCAGGAAGAACAGCACAAAACCAACGCCCAAAGCCACGTAGATTTTAGACCAGGTTATCTTCTCGTTCTTTACACCCTTTGTTCCTAAGCAGCTTAAAGCCAGTAAAACCAAAGCAAATGCTTTGGTGTAAAGGATATGTGAAAACAAACCCGCCGTCCGGTCGAAATTGCCTAATATCTTATTGATGACTTCCAACGTCCAGCCACGTTCTAAAAAGAAACCGTAGCAGAACCAATAAAGGTGCATCAGCACCAAAAGAATACTGACCGCCCGCATAAAAGCCATTATCTTGGCAAGCCCTCTTAAATCGTCTTCTCCCTGCATTATTTAAAGTTTTAATGTTCGGGCGTGAATTTAAAGGCTCTATGGAGTGGCTCTAAGAATGTGGCAGCCAGTGGCGTTGTGTGGCAGTGTTTGGCTAAATATTATTTCTGACCTCGTTGGTGTTTGCGCTTCTTCTTCATCTTATTGGCAAAGTCTTGTTCTTCGTAATCTTCGCCCTGTGCTTCGGGCAGTAAGCCACCCAGTGCTTCAATCAAACCGTCTTCGTGTTTATCCGTAGATAAGAAGTCGAACAAATGGTGTGGTTCTTCCTGCGGAAGATCCGCATCATTTGATATGGATAGTTTGGGTTGTAAAACGGCAGGTTCTTTAATATCCGGTTTGATATTATTGTTCCAATAATCATTAAAGGTGTTCGCAGAAAGTTCTGTTGCCAAACGTGAACCGTTCCAAACTGATTTGGAATTGTGGTCAATAAATGTGATACCATAAATACGACCTGTATCATTTTGGCGCACTACTACGTTAATGCCCTGTTCCGATAACTGCTTTTTAAATGCCTGTTCATCGCCAGTGGTTTTCAAGGCGATGGTAACGGCAGATTTTAGGGTCTGCTTGGTGGGGCTGTCTTTCAAAGCGGTTTTGCATTTCGCAAAATGCAGTTCCAATGCCGGAAGCCCTGCGCTCTTTCCGAACAGCGAAGCCTTGAACGGATGCCCGGCTCTTTCGCCTTTTTCATTTAGCGGAATATATAATAAGCCCTGCTGCATCTTTCCCTGTAATTCGCCCTCGATTTTCTCGGCGGTAATATTGAAGAGGGAAAGCAGGGCATTGTACTCGCCCAAAGTTTGGTACTGGTAGTAGTTCGGCAGGTGGCGAACGACCGAAGCGATTTGGCTCTTTACATCTCCTGTCCGATAATCTACCGGACGGAAAACCTTATCAGTTTGGTTGCGCTCTTTGTCTGTTGCGGGTATCAGCCCGTGTTGTCTTTCCAGTTCACGGCATACATTCATAGACCGCATTTTCTCGAATTTATCCGAAATCTTTTTACCCTGCTCGTCCACGCAAACCGATACAATGTGTATATGGTTGCGGTCAATATCCGTGTGTTTGAATACCACAAAAGGCTGTTCTCCGTAACCCATTTCCCGCATATACTGTTCTGCCATTTCCCGAAACTTATCATCATTTACCTTGTCGTTTGGGTCAGGATTGAGCGAAATATGCAGCGTATGTTTCTCGGTGTTTCGGTTGGCTATCAGGTAAGGCGCAAAAGATTGTGCTAATTGTGCCACGGAATAATGACCGCTTGCGGTTTCAATCATCTTGTTGGCAAACAAAATCTGCCCGTTTTCATTCTCCACTTTAAGCTGATTGTACGCCAATGCCCCGTATAAATTTCCGCTTCTTCCGATTTTCGCTATCACTATTACATTATTTTTTTAGGTGTTCTTCCTCAAATTTTTCGGTAATCTGAATGATTTTCTGACACAGCATTGCCATTTCAGCCGTCTGTTTTTCCAGTTTGTACAGAAACGCAGCCGCCTTTTTCTCGGAAAAATTCTTGTACAACAGCTTTACAATTTGGTTATAGTTCACACCGATGGAACGGAACTGGCTGTGAAAAGAGGTCAGCCGCATATAAAAATCAACCGTTCCCTTGTCAATCTGGATGGTCTTTATGGTCTTTTCAAAGATGCAGGACGTTATAAAGTGCGCCTTTACCTGCATACCTGATTTATCAAAAAGGGCAAGAAAACGGGCGTGTTCCTGCTCGTTAAAGGAAATCGTATAGCGAATGGTCGCCGGGTCTTCTTTGGGGCGGCGTCCTGTCTTTTTCAATTGCTTTTTGTTGTTATCGTTCATCACTAATCCATTTTAAAATCCATACAAAACCCTGACTTCGGAAGGTGTTTTCTGCCCCCTGCAAAGGGCAAGTTGTTTTGAGCATCGGAAATCATTCCGAGATGCTCAAAACACAACTTGCCGTGTTCCGTTGAACACAAAAATCCGCCCTTCGGGACGGATTAAATGTAACAGGGAAAACGGCTCGATGCCGTTCCCGTTACCCTCCATTTTGTCAAAAGACTTTTGCATAAATCCGTTAATAATAATCATTGTACAAAGTAAAGCCCTACCTGTAAGAGTATTGCAATGCGATACCCGGACAAAGACTGCCTTTGAGTGCCAAACACTGCCACACCTCAATCAGCGGATAAATCAATCGCTTTATTTGCCGTATAATTTTAGTGCAGGTAGTAAAAAATGTATTTCGACAAAGAAGAAAATCAGGTTTGCAAACAGGCAGTTTGGAATAAAAGCATAAGGTTTTAAAAGCATAAAACAATAAAAGTGTAAAAGCATAAAAGCGGTAAAGCAATTTACCTATTGTAAGGTTTGCCACTTGCTAAAGAATGTGCCTGACAAGGCAAAAATGAAAGCAAATACCTGTGCAGGAAAGTACGCAAAAGGGAATGCAGGAATATAGGAATGAGGTAATAATCAGATAAACCAATATTCAATCCTGCAAAACAAATAAAGTGTGTAACAATAAATTTTTAAATAATGGAAACAACAAAGAAAACTTTAAAAATCAGCTTCTCCACCCAAAAAGGCGGTGTGGGAAAATCTACAATGACCACCTTGCTGGCAAGTGTGCTTCACTACCGTTTAGGTTTTAATGTGCTGGTGATGGACTGCGACTTTCCGCAACACAGCCTGACCAATATGCGTGAACGGGATAAGAGAACCATAATGCAGAACGACTACCATAAAAAGGCGGCAATGAAGCAGTTTCAAGCCATCAACAAAAAAGCGTACCCGATTATCAAATGCAAGGCTGAAACAGCTCTGGAGAAAGCATCGGAATACAGAAGCCAGTCGGCGGTTGTGCCGGATGTTATTTTCTTCGACCTGCCGGGAACAGCCAATACCAAAGGTGTACTGACAACCTTAAAAAAAATGGACTTCATCTTTTCGCCCATTACTGCCGACCGTTTGGTAGTGGAAAGTACATTGGGCTTTACCAAAGCCTTTCTCGGACTTCCCCAAACGGACGAGGGCAATCCCGAACAAGAGATGTGGCTGTTCTGGAACCAAGTGGATGGCAGGGAAAAAACAGGTTTGTATGATGCGTATCAAAGTGTCATCAAAGAACTCAACCTGCCCATAATGGAAACAAGGATAATGGACAGCAAGCGTTTCCGAAAGGAAACAGACGACACAGCCAGTTATGTATTCAGGTCAAGTTTGCTGCCTGCCGAACCACAGTTAATGAAAGCAACTAAAATGGATTTGTTTGTCGAGGAATTTTTAAAAATCACTCATCTATAAAAATAGTAAAGTATGGCTTCAGATAACAAAAACAACGATTTTGAAAAGCCCAATGTTGATGAGGAATACCTTATGAACGTCATAAGCGGCGATGAGCCTGTTGCTCCACCGACCATTAACAAAAAGCAGGATGTACCAAAGGAAAACAAGCCCAGGGAAAAAGCCCGTAACAGTTCATCAAAGAAAGCGGACTACGAGGAAACGTTTTTGGTCAATCGTTTTCCATCGGGGCGTAATGGCAAGGTCGTTTACATACGCCCTGAATACCACGAAAGATTGCTCCGCATCGTTCAACTGACAAGGGAAGAAAGAACAACGCTCTACTCTTACATTGACAATATTCTTGAACATCATTTCAGGGAGTACGGGGACGATATTACCGATTATTTCAATGAACATTTTAAACCCATTCTATAATGAAGAAAGATAAAAAGAACAGGAATACTGTTGCAGCCGGCAGCAACTCCGATACAGTTAGCAATACAGCTAAAACAACCTATGAAAACGCATTTATGCAAATGAATAAAATGCAGAAAAGAGGCAATAAAAGCATATACCTAAGTCCTGAACATCACGAGCGTTTAACCCGCATAGTCCAGATTATAGGCGATGATAAAATACCCTTGTTTGCCTATCTCAATAATATTCTTGAACATCATTTTAAAGTATTTGAAGATATGATTACAAAAGAGTTCAACGAAAAGTACAAAGGCTTGTTTTAAAAAACCTACGTTATGGAAATAGTAATTGTGATATGCCTGCTGATAGTCATTGTCCTGCTTTTACAGGATAAGATTGTCATTAAGAAAAGGACAAAACAAGTACCTCCGCAGAAGAAAGTCAATCCGAACCTGCCCGATATTATGGGGCAGCCAAAATCCGTAGAACGCCTTTCAATGCCAAACGCTGCCAATGAACGCCAAATTGAGGAACCGGAGATAAACCCCGCTAATTTAGACATTGAATACGACGAAAATGAAAACGTCGGCATTCAAATCCGCAAGGAAGAGCTGGACGAAGTTTTCAGTAATATACCTGATTTGGAGGAAGAGGAAGAAGATTGGAACAGGTACGGAATATCCGGTGGCGATGACGGTTTTGCCCAAGGGGTTACCTTTGAAGAACTAAGCTCCGTGGGGGTGTTGCTCCAAAAAGAAGAATTGGAACCAGCCCAAAAGGAAACAGCGATAGCCATAGTTCAAAAAATACAGGGAACCGAATTATTCAGCCTATTGGAGAATTCTATGGAAGATGCTTCCCGAAGAATAGCCGAGCTTTTGGATAGCACCCTTTCATCTGAAACGGAAGACAGTTCTTCCACTTTGCGGAAAAGTGATTTGAGTGATTTTGACATTGAGGAGTTTGTTTAGGCAAGCTCCCTTTTGTATGTTAGACACAAATTAAAAATTGTTCAAACGCTATAAAACTAAGTGCCCGCTATTTTTACAAATTTTGGAGTATCGAACTTCGGTGTAATTGTTGGCATATCTACTTTGACTGATATTGGCATTGGAAAATCAACTCCCATAATAATTGCTTCTCCTGACCCTAAAGATGGTAAAAAAGAAAGAGTTTCTTTATTGGCAGTCGAGCAAGCACTCGCGATTGCTTCCTTATCTTGATAATTTATCAGCCTATGAGTAATGAATGTTCCCATTTGACTTAGCGTACCAACAGGAATATCTCTTGGCATTTGTGTTGATAAACATAGAAATAATCCATATTTACGACTTTCTTTAGCAATGTTATCAAAAGCATTTAATTCTGTGCTTTCAAAATATTCATCCTTAATTTTCTTGTTTAAAAACTGATGGGCTTCATCTACAAAGAGAATTAGAGGATTTTCTCTGAAAATATTAGTTCGAGCTTTATTCAATAAGTATCTTCCCAATGAATTTGCCAAGATTTCTCTTGCCTGAAAATTATAAGGTACATTTTCAAAACCAATTCTTAAAATATTTAATTCTGGATTATTCAAAAACTCGTCTATCTTGGTTATTAGGTTATTTGTGGTTGGAGCATTAAATCCAAACATACCGGAATAATCATTGTCCGATATTACATTGTTAACACGCATTATTAAACTCGTTGCATTTCCATAATTTCTTTCATCTCTATTGTTTGCCCAACGGTCGTTGAATATTTGAAAACATTCATTCCCTATTTGCCTGTGGAGTAGATTTATACTGAAATTATTTATTGTGAAATCTTCTATAATAGATTTATAAGTAAAGTAGGCATTATTATATGCCGCAGTAATATTATTTTGTTTTACAACTAATCCATTATTTATAACTACTTGCTGACCCCTGAATGTAAAAGTATCGTTAGTTCCATCATTATTATGTCCATTATTAGGAATATTCCCTAATAAGCAATGTGCAACTTTTAACGACTTAATAGCTTCCAATAAAACGGGTTGCTGTACTTGTCCTGATGGTCTGAACAGAACGAATAAATCATTAATGGTTAAATTCTGATATGGAAAATAGCTTTCTGAAATCAGTGTTGAATGGTCAACTTTTGGATGAGCATCAAATGTAGAGTATTCTCCCGTTGGGTCTAAGATTATAGCTTTTGCTCCGGTTTCTATAACTCCCTCAATAAATTTGCTGATGGTATAACTTTTCCCTCCTCCTGTTGTACCAACAACCGCACAATGACGACTAAATATCGCTTGCAAAGAAATATCTACGGGAACATTTTTATCGTATATCAAATTCCCCATTCTAAAAGTAGGAGAATGTTCGATATTTTCGGGTTTTATGCCAAAGGTTTTGAAATGTGTAGAAAGAAATTCCGACGAACAAATGAATACCTTAGAACCAATGAGTGGGAGGCTATTTATCCCTTTTTCTATTCTACTCGGGTCAAACAAATCAAATGATAAAAGAATTTCTATTCTTCCTACTGGATGAAATGCTTTAGTTGAAAAAGTTCTTTCACTTAATTCCAACCGTTCTTTTTCAGGTAACGATATTTCCAACATTTTTCCCAGAAAACCTTTTTCCTCTCCCTCAACAACAATATAGTTTCCTACAAGTCCACCTCTCAACACTTCTGCGTGGTGAACAAATGTTTTCATCAAAACAGAAGACGGGAAATGCACTTTCACAAATGCAGGGGATACAAAATTTACATACCCAAGAAAATGACTGTGATTAAAGGGGCTATTGCTCATATCTAACTATTAGGGATATTAATTACTATTTGTCGTGTATCTTCCTGATTGTAAGATTTTAAGTCAGGATAATTCTTAGCGAAATCCTCAAAGGTTTCTGAAACAATAGATATATTGGAATATTTGTTTGCAGCATCAATAAAGGGTTTCATATTTTCGTTGGTTTCATCTATCCCTTTATTTACAATCATCAATTGAAAGCCTGGATTTTGTTCCAAGGCTTCGATGATTGCGGTTACGATATGTTTATCCCCGAAACTAAAGCCTATTGTAATAAGGAAAACATTCTCCTTTCTCAAATTGGACTGGAACCTCGACATCATTTCAAAATACGGCTGTTCATAAGAGCTTTCATATTTTGATTGATGTGGATATATCATCAATGGTTCGTCAGGTTCTTCTTTTTGTATAATCTTGTTGTCTTGCTTTTCCCAATTTACAGAACCGTGTAATTTGTACAAATGGAAAACTTTTTGAATAAAATTGTCTTCTTCTTTTACTCTACTTTGATTGCGGGAAACAATATCGTAATCATAATTACGCCCACTAAATATTCTTGGTTGAGAAAATGAAAACCCGTCTATAACAACAAAATTGCTTTCACAAGCTGATTGTTCAAACATTAGGTCATAATTCAATGTAAACAGCTTAAATCTTGGTAAAGTAACTTTGCGTTTCGTTATTTTATTTAATAAGAGCGTATGTGGCGAATTATCTGGCAAACTCAATTGACAGGCTTCTTTGATAAAATCTTTAATTTTGTTTACACAATCCTCAATATCTATATCCTCTTTGGGTATATATGGTATAGCAGGTGTTGCCATAGAAAGAACCTTTTCTAAATTCTTTACTATAGAGCCATCATCCCATTTTTCATCGTAGCCAATAGTTTCAAGTAACTTTCCAAAAACATCGGCTGTTAAAAGAGCTTCCGCATCATCCCATAAATTTGCCATCGACTTACCCAACTTCCCATCTTTTCCCCAACCAATAGATGACCCTGCACCAGTTAGAAGTAATAAATTCTCAAACTGATTATTTAGAGTTTGGGAGTATTTATTCCTATTTGTTGCAATTGCATAATCAATTCTATTTTCGGTACTTTCTTTGAAATCGTGAAGTTTGCCGTCGATATATACTTTTATATCAGTAGCATCACTATCATCATAAGCAACAGAACTGTTATTGTTGAGTAAAATGTATTTCATATTCGCATATTTTATTTGTTAACCTTTTTATTGCCAAAGAAGAGTTGTTAAAAACCTAATCTGCATTATTCTTGATTGCATTTAATTCTTTTAAAACAATTTTTAAAGCCTGCTTTCCTATTTCTTTATCGTCAATAAGTCCCTTTATTTTATCTGAAAACCATAAAACCAATAGCTCATCAATTGGGGTATTCAAAAATTCTGCAAGCTTTTCGATGTGTTTTCTTGGCAATGGTCTTTCTTCATTTTCGACTTTACTGATAAAAGCACTATCCAGTTCCAATGCAGCCCCAACTTCCCGTAGGAACAATCCTTTACTTTCTCTTAGTCTTTTTATGTGTTTTCCAAATGCCATTTTGCTTTTTTAAGACTTGTCTAAATATGTCAAATTTAAGCAAAATAGTTTAATAAATACGGATTTAGACTTTCTATAAAGCCACTCACTGCCAAATCATTCCTTTGACTGCCACTTTATTATAACGCCCTGATTTCTGAAACACCTTTGTTCCGAAAGTCCGCAAGGTGCGGGATAACAATAACAAATTAATGTGTTTCAATTATGGAAAAACAGAGAAAAAAAGTTTTGCTGGCAGCCGTGGCTATGCTGTCAGGAATTGGTGCGTTCGCACAGGGAAACGGCTCGGCAGGTATCAACGAGGCTACCCAAATGGTAACTTCCTATTTCGACCCCGCAACCCAATTAATCTACGCCATCGGTGCGGTCGTGGGCTTGATAGGGGGCGTTAAAGTTTACAATAAGTTCAGTTCGGGCGACCCCGACACATCGAAGACTGCGGCAAGCTGGTTCGGTGCGTGTATCTTCTTAATCGTAGCGGCTACCATCCTGCGTTCATTCTTCCTTTAATCCTTTGCTTTATGAACAATTACAACATAAACAAAGGCATTGGCAGGACAGTGGAATTTAAGGGACTGAAAGCACAATACCTGTTCATTTTCGCTGGCGGACTGCTCGGTACGCTCATCCTCGTGATGATACTGTATATGGCAGGCGTAAACTCTTACATCTGCCTGTTCCTCGGAGCAGGCGGTGCTTCGCTCATTGTGTGGCAGACCTTTTCACTAAACAGGAAGTACGGCGAACACGGGCTAATGAAAATCGGAGCAGGAAAAAGACATCCCCGATACATCATTTGTCGCAAGCCTGTACACCGCTATCTGAAATTCACTCCTAAATCGAATGCCCTATGAGAAACGTTGCAAAGACAACAACGCTGGAAAACAAATTTCCTTTGTTGGCAGTAGAAAACAACTGCATCCTTTCCAAAGATGCGGACATTACCGCCTGCTTTGAGGTTCGTTTGCCGGAACTGTTTACGGTAGCATCGGCGGAATACGAAGCTATTCACTCCGCCTGGCATAAGGCTATCAAGACCTTGCCGGATTTTACGGTCATCCACAAACAGGATTGGTACATCAAAGAAAGCTATGCTCCCGATTTGGCAAAGGAAGACCAAAGTTTTTTGGCTAAATCCTACCAACGCCATTTTAATGAGCGACCATTTCTGAACCATTATTGTTACCTGTTCCTGACCAAGACCACTAAGGAAAGAATGCGTATGCAAAGCAACTTCAGTTCGCTTTGCAAAGGTACGCTCATACCAAAGGAAATCAGGAACAAGGAAACGATACACCGCTTTATGGAAGCGGTGGCACAGTTTGAGCGTATCGTGAACGATAGCGGTTTCATAACCCTGCAACGCCTTACCGAAGATGAAATCATCGGAACGGACGAAAAGCAGGGATTGTTGGAACAGTACCTAACCCTGTCAAGGGAAAGCGGAACACCGATGCAGGACATCGCACTCGGAACGGAAGAAGTCCGTATCGGAAACAAAAGGTTGAGCCTGCACACCTTGTCCGATACAGACGATTTGCCCGGAACGGTATCGGCTGATACCCGTTTTGAAAAGCTATCCACCGACCGGAGCGACTGCCGTTTGTCGTTCGCTGCTCCCGTGGGATTACTCCTTAGCTGTAACCATATCTACAACCAATATTTGTTTTTGGATAACAGCGAAGACAACCTGCAAAAGTTTGAAAAGTCCGCCCGCAATATGCACTCTTTGGCAAGGTATAGCAGGGCAAACCAAATCAACAAAGAGTGGATAGAAAAATACCTGAACGAAGCCCACAGCTTCGGTCTGTCGTCTATCAGGGCACACTTCAACATTATGGCGTGGTCGGAAGACCCTGCGGAGCTGAAACAGTTAAAGAACGATTGCGGTAGTGCATTGGCATTGATGGAGTGTAAGCCTCGCCACAACACTACGGACGTAGCCACTTTGTTTTGGGCTGGAATGCCCGGCAATGCAGGCGATTTTCCGAGTGAGGAAAGTTTTTACACTTTTATCGAACCTGCCTTGTGCTTCTTCACAGAAGAAACCAACTATCACAATTCGCCCTCGCCGTTCGGTATCAAGATGGCTGACAGGCTTACAGGAAAACCTATCCATTTGGATATTTCCGACCTGCCTATGAAGTGTGGCATCATCACGAACCGGAACAAGTTTATACTTGGTCCGTCAGGTTCGGGAAAATCGTTCTTCACAAACCATATGGTAAGGCAATACTACGAACAGGGCGCACACGTATTGTTGGTAGATACGGGTAATTCTTATCAGGGCTTATGCGAACTCATCAAAGGAAAGACCAAAGGTGAAGACGGTGTTTATTTTACGTACACCGAAGGCAACCCGATTGCATTCAATCCATTTTACACGGATGATGGGGTTTTCGACATCGAAAAGAGAGAAAGTGTTAAGACCTTAATATTGACACTATGGAAACGTGATGATGAACCGCCAACCCGTTCGGAAGAAGTGGCATTATCCAATGCCGTATCAGGTTATATTGAACGTATCAAAACAGATGATGTTTACCCATCATTCAACGGTTTCTACGAGTATGTCAAAGGTGATTACCGCAAGGTACTCGAAGAAAAACAGGTAAGGGAAAAAGACTTTGACATTGCAAATTTCCTGAACGTCCTCGAACCCTACTACAAGGGTGGCGAATACGATTATCTGTTTGGACTTGCAACAAAAAGTCGGACAATTTTTTTAAGACCTATGCTACACTTTTAATTTTATAAAATTCTAGTTCCATTTCTTTAGGTGTTTTATATCCCAAAGAAGAATGCAGACGTTTTCTATTA
>JASCOE010000013.1 GCA_029959285.1 Flavobacteriaceae bacterium PS02337 | reverse complement strand
ACGAAGGTCATTTGGTTACGGGAAATTCCGGTGATGTGTTGCATGTTTAAAAATACGGTAATTCCTGTTTTTATGCAAATAGTTTTTTATATTTGGAAGTAATTAACGGAGGTTTTTTCACAGACTGCCGTTAGCTGCAAGTTTAAGAGCGTGTCAACCATAGATGAAATAGTATTGACAAAAAGATTATGACAAATAAAATAACAGATACCTTGTTAGAATATGTGGAATTTACTCCAAAAGAACTAGAAATCATTAGTAGTAAGTTTGAAAGACAAACAATACTAAAAAATGAATTATTCATACGCGAAGGTAACATGTGTAACAAAATAGCTTTTGTTGAAAGCGGAGCTCTCATTCTTTCGCAAGCATCAGAATCAGGAAAAGAGCAGGTTCTTGATTTCTTTACATCAGGAAATATGATGAGCGATTACTATAGTTTTTTAAAAAACATTCCTAGTGAAGTAAATATCAAAGCGCTTAAGTCATCCTCCGTAGTAATAATTTCTAAAATAGATATAGAACAACTATTTGAAGAAATTCCAAATTTCCAAAAACTGGGAAGGTTGCTTGCAGAAAAATATTTCATCGAACAGGTAGAAAAGCTAAAATATGGTGTCCTTACGCCACATAACCGATGATTATATTTTTGTAAAGGCAGACCGCAGAATGTTCAAGGTGCATTTCAGTGATATACTCTATATTGAAGGGCTAAAGGATTATGTGATTATCTACATAGAAAATCAAAAAGTGGTGACCCTGATGAATATTAAAACGATCCATGATTTGCTTCCCAAAAGTATCTTTGTCAGGGTCAGTAAATCATACATCATCAATGTAAATAAAATAGATTCTGTAGATAACAATACGGTATATATCGGAAAAACTGAAATACCTATTGGAAATGTCTACAGGGAAAATAGAGATAGAAAATTACTTTCCGGATTTGCTTCATCATAGCCAGTATAAGTAAATTGGCATTCCAGTTACATTTTGCGACCTTTCGGTTTGCTTTGTTTTGACTGTGCTTGCTGTTGCTTTTCGCCAGCTTTTTGCAGGTTCTTATCGGCTTTGAGATTGCTTTTAATTAAATCAACAAGAAAGGTTTTTTCCCAGGGGATGTGCTTTGCGGTAAATTGTAATTTCAAACCCTGCTTATCCAGTCCGTGCCTAAGCTCAAATCCGTAGTGCCTGTTCCATCCAATCCTGTCAAGCAATCTTTCGGAGGGGAACCGCACAGCGATTAAATCTTTGGGCAGCTCTTTGATAGTCCGGTAGTCGGGTTCCTGAAATTCGTGTGTCTTCGGATTGTAAGGAATGGTGTAAGTCCTTTTATCTTCATCATAGTAGTTGGCTATATCCGAGAACACAATACCTTTTGAAAGGAAATCATCTTTTGGGCGAAGCATATCCATTCGTATATCCACATAGAATGTATGCCCTGCAATATTAACGGTAGGTAGCATTCCTTTATTCACACGCATATCGTAGGCTTCTTGGTCAACAATATTATTGGTCGGTTTCATCTCTGCCTTTTTCTGTTGAATACCCACAACCCAATCAATGTAGCCCTTTGCATCATCTATGTTATGCGGTACGGACTTTCTGCCCCCGGACAGCTTGCTGTCATCAAGCCCGATGATAAACCCGTGATTGGGGAACTCATCTGAACGGTAAACGATGATGAGATTATTAATGTCTTTGCCAGCAACATTGTTCTTGTGGCTTGCTATGGTATGTCCTTTATATTCCTCGAATATATAATCAGGGTCGTCTTTCTTAATCATATCTATACTGTTTATGTTTTACCAGCCTGCCACGCTGTTAAAAGACAAAGGGGAGCCGTCTTTCAGACAAACTCCCCAATGTCAAAATCACTCAAATCACTTTTCCGCAAGGTGGAAGAACTGTTGTCCGTTTCAGCCGAAAGTGTGCTGTCCAAAAGCTCGGCAATTTTTCGGGAAGCACCCTCGATAGAACTTTCCAATAGGCTGAATAATTCGGTTCCCTGTATTTTTTGAACTATTGCTATCGCTGTTTCCTTTTGGGCTGGTTCCAATTCTTCTTTTTGGAGCAACACCCCCACGGAGCTTAGTTCTTCAAAGGTAACCCCTTGGGCAAAACCGTCATCGCCACCGGATATTCCGTACCTGTTCCATTCTTCTTCCTCTTCTTCCAAATCAGGCATATTGCTGAAAACTTCGTCCAGTTCTTCCTGCGGAATTTGCTTACCGACGATTTCGTTCTCGTCGTATTCGATGTCTAAATTATCGGGGTTTATCTCCGGTTCTGTTATTTGGCTTTCATTGGCAGTGTTTGGCACTGAATGGCTTTTTACTGGCTTGGGCTGTCCCATAATATCGGGCAGGTTCGGATTGGCTTTCTTCTGCGGAGGTTCTTGTTTCGACCTTTTATGAATGACAATCTTATCCTGCAATAGCAGGACAATGACTATCAGTAGGCATATCACAATTACTATTTCCATAGCTACAAAATGGGTTTAAAATGGTCGTTGAAATAATCTGTAATATCTTCCCCGAACTCCTTGAAGTGGTGTTCAAGAATATTGTCAATGTATGAGTAGAGCGTTGTTTTTTCCTCCCTTGTTACTTGTACAATACGGAGCAATCTTTCGTGGTATTCGGGACGTATGTAAACGACCTTACCGTTACGACCGGACGGAAACCGATTGGCTAAAAACCTGGCACTATATTGTGCGGTGCTTTTATGTTGTGCCTTTTTCTTAAATAAATTTTTCATAATCAAATACTTTATAGAATAGGTTTATTATTCTTGTTATAATCTTCGAGAATTTCTTCGGAATGCAACTCAAAATGGTGCTTTAAGATATTATCCAAATAGGCGTACAGTGGGATTTCTCCCGCACCGATAATCTTCACTATCCGGGTAAGCCTTTCGTGGTATTCGGGACGGACATAAATAGATTTATCGCCTCTTCCTTTCAGTGTGTTCCTTTTAAGGAATTTAGAAGAATACGATTTGTTTGTCTTCTTTGCTCTGGTCGCTTTATTGCTCTTTTCCATATCTCCAATTATTAAATGGGTTTATACTTGTCGTTATAGCTCTTGGTAATCTGTTCGCCAAATTCCTGAAAATGGTAGTCCAGCAGATTGTCCAGATAAGCGTATATACTAATCTTATCTTCGCCAATCACCTGAATAATGCGTGTCAGCTTTTCATGAAATTCCGGTCGTATATAGACCGTTTTTCCGTCACGGGCATTGGTGTCGGTTTTTTTGAAAAAGATATTTTCGTAATCGGTTTCAGCGTTTCGCCTTGTTCTGTTCTTTTCTCTAACCGTGACTTTGTTTCGGTCAGCCTGTTGTTTTGTTTCCTCAACTTCACTTTCCTTTTTGGGTTCTTTTACGGGCTCAGGAGGTAGTTTTATGCCATCCTTTTTGATACCATCCACCATAAGGCTCATCATAAGTTCTTCGTTTATATCGGGAGTAACCCTTTTCTTGTTTCCTTTTTCCATAGGGCTTATAATTGAATGATTTTTAAAAATTCGTTCATAAACAGGTTTAACTGACAGGTTTTCATCAACCGTTCGTCGGGAGGCAATAGCGTGGAGCGGAAAACGGTTTTGCTGTTCACTTCGCTTTCTTTACGAAAGCGTGTACTGCTCTTGATTTGGCTCTGCATCAGGCTTAATCCTAATTGGCGGATAAGGCTGTTATATACCTCATATAATGGTGTACTTTCCCTGCCGTCCACTTGGTTCCAAAACAGGTTAATTGTTTTAATGGAAGTTTCACCTTGTTTCATAATCACGTCCTTTAAAAGTTGTGTAAAAACAAGCGTACTTTCCATTACCACACGGTCTGCCGTGATGGGAGTAAAAATGTGGTGCATTCCTGCCAACGCTTTAAGAATGCCGGGTGTGTTCACGGTTCCGGGTAAATCGAAGAATATAACATCAATCGGAACAGGAGAAGCGTTTACATATTCCTGGGCTTTTTCTAATACACTATCAGCCCCGTGCTGTATAATCTCATACGCCTTTTTGTTTATGGTCATAAATTGATTATACGCCTGTTTCTTCAGGGCTTCGTTTCCCATTACCATTTTAAGGTCACGTTCTTTCATTTTCATCAGGCTGTGCTGTGGAAAATCCGTATCAAATACGGCTACATTATAACCTAAACGATAATGCAGGGTACTTGCAGCAAGTGTGGTGAATGTACTTTTGCCGACACCGCCTTTTTGAGAAGAAAAGGCGATAAATACTGTTTTGTGTTTTGTACTCATATCTCTATTTATTTAATTATTTATATACTCCATTACCTATATGCGTAAATGCTTATGTCCGCAGATAGACACCTCTGTATTTAAGTATGTTGCTATGCACCGATTTATTTACGTACGTAATTATTTACCCATAGACCAACCTATCTATGTACTTGAATACACGCCTACATCGGTAGGCAGATAAGTAGATATGTACAAGCAGACCTACTTACCTGAATACTTGCACTTGTGCATACAGAACAACATAAACAGGTATCTGAACAGGTACTTTTCTATGTACCTGTTTGCTTGATTACTTACTTCGGTAGTTAGGTACTTATGTTGTTACCTGCATAACTATCTATACACTTACTTCCTTTTGTTGGTACAAATAAAAAGAGATAAACAAAGGAGTTTATCAATGTGGCAGTGTTTGGCGTTCAAAGGCAGTGTTTGGCACTGCTATACAGCACAATGCTTTCGTAAACAGGGCTTTACTTTGTACAATAATTTTTATTAACGGATTTATGCAAAAGACTTTTGACAAATCGGAGGGTAACGGGAACGGCATCGAGCCGTTTTTCCCTGTTACATTTAATCCGGTTCCGCCTTTTTTGGCGGACGGATTTTTGTGTTCAACGGAACACGGCAAGTTGTGTTTTGAGGCACTCGAAACCGAGTTAGTGCCTCAAAACAACTTGCCCTTAGCAGGGGGCAGAAAACGCTCTCCGAAGTCGAGGTTTTGTGTGGATTAAAAATGGATTAGTGATGAACGAGAACAGTAACAAAAAACAGAATAAGGGCGGACGGACACCGAAAACCGACCCGAGCATCCACCGCCACGTTTTCCGTCTTACAGACGAAGAAAATGCCAAACTTTTATCGCTTTTTGAAGCATCAGGAATGCCCAATAAAGCAAAGTTTATTATTTCTCTGCTGTTCAGCAAGGAAATGAAATCGGTTAAAATTGACAAGGGAACGGTTGATTTTTATATGCGATTAACCTCGTTTCACAGTCAGTTTCGCTCCGTAGGTGTAAACTATAACCAGATTGTAAAGCTGTTGTACAAGAATTTTTCCGAGAAAAAAGCCGCAGCGTTTCTCTACAAATTGGAAAAACAGACGGCTGAAATGGCGATGCTATACCAAAAAATCATTCAGCTAACTGAAGAATTTGAAGTGAAGAACCTGAAAAAACGGCCTTAGAAATGATAGCAAAAATTGGAAGAAGCGAAAATTTGTACGGCGCATTGGCATATAACAATCTGAAAGTAGAGAATGAAAACGGAAAAATTCTGTTCACAAATAAGATGATTGAAATGCCAAACGGAGCATATACTGTTGCACAATTAGCACAATCTTTTGCACCTTATCTGATAGCCAATCGTAATACCGAGAAACATACGTTGCATATTTCGCTCAATCCCGACCCGAAAGATAAGGTTAGCGATGACAGATTTCGGCAAATGGCAGAAGAATATATGCGAGAAATGGGTTACGGTGAACAGCCTTTTGTAGTCTTTAAGCATACCGATATTGATCGCAGTCATATCCATATCGTTTCAGTTTGTGTGGACGAAGAGGGCAAAAAAATTTCGGACAAATTCGAAAAAATGCGGTCGATGAATGTGTGCCGTGAACTCGAAAGGGAACACGGTTTGATACCCGCAACCGATAAAGAACACAAACAGAATGACAAGGTTTTCCGTCCGGTAGATTGCAAAGGTGCGGATGAAAAAAGCCGTGCTTCCAAAAGGCGTAAAAAGTCCAATAGTAGGTTTCGAGTTCTTCCGGACTGGTAACGTAAATGATGTGGCAGTTCGGGCAGGGTTCGAGCATTGGTTTTCCTGCGTTTCTTCCTCTTGAAAGGATGTAAAGAGCCGTTTTCGGGGCTGGACTGTGCACTGAGTAGGTGCGAACTTTGTGTGTAAGCATAATTTTGGTTTAATGATTCGACTATGCTCATCAACCCTGCTTCGCAGGAAAATTTCTAAAAGAAAAAAAAGAAAAAAAAAGAAAGTGTTCAATTCTACAGGAGGGAAAATGCGATGCAATATTTTTCGAAAAAAACATAAAAAAAATTTTGGCAAATAATAAATTATATTACATTTGCATAAATGTCTACTAATTCTATAGAGTATATCTAATATGAAAAATAAGTTTAATTTTCCTAAAGGTCAAATGCAAGCCAACATGCGAATGTGTTGTTGCTGTTGTTGCTGCTAACCTTTTATGTAAAATTTCAAACTATTATTTCATTTATTAAATATATTTATTATGGTATCTTCATATAAAACATTTACCCTTACTGAGCAATTAACTAATGAGCAAATTGCTTTTTTTAACGAACATGGTTTCATTCACTTCAAAAAATTTATAAATCCAGAAACGGTTTCATCTATCATTGATGCATCGAAACAAGTGGAGCAAAATTGGATTGAAAACGATCTTCAAAAAGTAAATGGTGTTCCTATCAAATTCGGGAAAGATTTAGATGGCTCACCTATTGTACAACGTTTTGCTTTTATCAATCAACATCATCAAGCCTTAAGCGGTCTTTTACTTGATCCAAGATTTAATGGTTTATTGCCATTGGCAGGCGATGGCGCCAGATTAGGAAGTGAAGAAAAAGACGGAATGGTTTTCAATCATTATATAAATGGACCAGAAAGTAAGTTTACTAAAATGGGTTGGCATACAGATGGTTTGAGAGATATTTTTTATGGTGGAAAATTAAATCCGATGTTAAATGTGGGTATTCACTTAAGCACTTTAAAACCTGAAAACGGCGGACTTAAAATTATTCCTGGAACTCACAAGCAAAGTATTTATCAAATGCTTTTTCGTAAAAAATACTTTTTAGATAATAAAGCCGATCCAGACGAAGTTTCCATCATTCCAGAAGCTGGAGATTTGACTATTCACGATGGTCGTTTATGGCATAGAGTTGCAGAATCATCTGTTCGTGGCGAAGAAAGCAGAAGAAGAGTTATTTATATTCCAATTATAGCAGGAAAATATGCTCCTAAAAACGAAAATAGCCCAACGGTTTTCTATCAACGTTTTGCAGGTATTGTTAAGTAATTATGCTAGTTGTTCTTGCATTTAGTTATCTGGTTAGATCAGGTAAGCTAAAAAGTACCACAGATTTTTTTAAAAATACTCAAAGAAAAATAAAACTAAAAATTGCAAAACTAGAATTGGCGATAGTTTCAGGGTTACAAATACTGGGCTAATAATGGGAAAAGAAACACAAGATGAAGATTATAGTTCAATTGCACAAAGAACATTTTCTGACCGTAAGCGGACCAATATTTTAAAAAGAGCTGAAAAGTTAACGATTGTATTTTTGCTTCCAAAAGTGCCTAAATTCATTTCACCAAACTTACTGACTTTAATTGGTACGCTTGGTTCTGGATTAGTCTTTTTAGCTTTTGTTTTAGGAACTTATGTAACAAATTGGTATTTACTTTTAGGAATTATCGGTTTGGTTATAAATTGGTTAGGCGATTCTTTAGACGGAAGATTGGCTTATTATAGAAATATTCCACGCCGTTGGTATGGTTTTGCACTCGATATTATCGCCGATTGGATTGGTATTGTACTTATAGGTTTTGGCTACTACATTTATGCTAAAAATGGTACACAAATAGTAGCCTTTGCTTTTGTCGCTTTGTATGGTTGGTCGATCATCATCAGTCAGTTACGCTATAAAATCACGAATGAATACAGTATAGATTCTGGCTTTGTTGGTCCAACAGAACTTCGATTTATTATTGCTTTAATTTTAATTGTAGAAGTTTTATTTCAGGGATCAATTACCTATTTGGCTGGCTTGATCACTATCGTTTTATTTGTAATCAATTTTATAGATAGCGCAAAACTTTTAAAGCTAGGTAATTTAAAAGATAAAAATCAAATCTGAAATGTTCAAAAAAAAATCTATTTTGACTTTTCTACAAGCACAAGTTGCTGCATTTGTAGGCGGCATTACCGATTATGGCTTAATGGTTTTATTGACAGAAGTATTCAAATTACATTTTACCTTTTCTATTCTAATCTCTGGAACTGTTGGTGCCATTATCAATTTCAGTATCAATAGATTTTGGGTATTTAAAAATCAATGTGGTTATAAAAACCGCATTAATAGTCAGCTTTTTAAATTTGCGTTAGTTGTATTAGGAAGTATTTCCTTAAAATCATTTGGTACGCTTATTCTTCAAAAAGTATTTCAAATCGATTACAGAATCGGAAGATTAGTCACGGACAGTTTTGTTTCTTATGGATTTAATTACCCGCTAATTAAATATTGGGTTTTTAAGTCAAAAGAAAAACAGAAGGTAATCGAATAAATTAATTCGTATAGTTCAAAAAAAGTAATTTAACATATAGAAACATAGGTTTTTAGATTCGTAAAAAGAATATTAAAAAGAAACTAGTTTCTTCACATATAGCTATGTTTATTAATATTAGTAAAACGCCTTTTATAAGTTTTACAGTATCTATGATTCTATGTGTTAAAAAAAACTATGCTGAGCTGGTTTAAATTAGAATAAAAATATTTCGTTTATGAATAAATTATCATTTAAATATTTCAAAAAAGCACTAATCGTTATAACGATTTTAGTAAATATAATTTCCGGAAATCTATTGGCGCAATCTAAAAATCCGTCGCCATTACATTTTCCAACGCCTAAGAATGTAGATGATATGTTATTTTACATTCAGCGAGATCCAAATATAAATACTGCTATTTATGCCATAAACTACCAAGAAAACGGTAAAATAGACAAAAGCAATCCTATAAAAGCCTATTGGATTCGATATGCTGAGAAAGGTGAAAAAAAAGATTTTAGTTACATGCAACGCAAATTTGCCTACGGAATAGAAAGTAAAACGGTAAATAATGAGGAGTTTGAACTTCAGTTTGTATCCTACAAAAAGTTATCCTTAACTTTAAAAAAGATAGATTCAGATCAAAAATATCATGTTTTTGTAAATGTAAATCAGAAAAAAATACAAGTTGAAAAAATATTTGTGCGTATTGAAGGAGGTTCTTTTTGGCTGCCAAATGTAAAGTATGCAGAAGTTACCGGAATTGAACCTTCATCAAATAAAACAATTACGGAAAGAATAGCATTAAAATAAGATATTTATATAATTGGATTAAAATAAAAAAGCCTGTAAACAAATAGTTTACAGGCTTTTTTGTGGAGTCGCCGGGAATCGAACCCGGGTCCAAACAAGCAACTAAAGAGCTTTCTACACGCTTATTTCCTGATTAGGTTTTCGATGTTAAGCTAGGCCAGAAACAGCCACCGAACACTTATCTTCTTAATTTCGAAATCCACCCGAAGCTCATGGAAATCTAGGTTTATTTTTACGGTTCTCCTGTACTGACCGCCACAAACCAAGGCTTTCAAGGAGAATCCAGCTTCCCTATCTTATAGGGACGTGGCTAATCTTACTATGATTCGGATTATGCAGCTAAAGCGTAGTTATTTTCGCCGTGTAAAAGTGTTGAGATCTTATATTTACGAGCAAGGTCTCAATGCTCGACGTGCTTACTGTTCAATTCGACTTGCTGTCAAAACCAGTCGACCCCAAAAAATGAGTCTGCAAATGTAGAATATTTGAAATTACTTTCTATTAAAATTTTCAGAAAAATTTTCTTATTCTTCGTCTTTAAAATTAAACGGGTAATCTCCAAAGATTGGCGCCAATTTGCGGACAGCATAAGTATTTCGCGTCATCTTGTTAGAAAGTGCAATAATCGTTACATCTTCTTTCATTAAAGTGATATAAGATGAGGTATTTCCGTGCCACCAACCGTTATGGAAATAGTAATTTTGTCCCGTTTCCCAATTGATCATTCTAATTCCAAGACCATAATTCTTAGTCCCTTTACGTTCGTTGCTGTAACCTGTGTAAACTTGTTTCAGTAATTCAGGTTTTAAAAAGTCTGGAGATTGTCTCGCGCGATCAAATTTTAAAAGATCACGAACAGTAGAAAAAACATTTTTATCCCCGTAAACATTATCTAAATAATCAAATCCGATTTCTACGCCATTTCCTTTATAAGAAGGAACAATCTTTTTTCTGTCTTTGTCATCATCAAAAACATAGGTATTTTTCATTCCTAAAGGTTTGAAAATCATTTCAGACATTGCTTCTTTATATTTCAAGCCAGTAATTTTTTCGATAATAAGAGCAAGCATCGCATAATTGGTGTTGCAATAACTAAAACGTGTTCCCGTTTTTGATTCTAAACCAATATCTTTTGTTGCCAAAATATCCAAAATATCTTTGTTCGTCAATTGATTATGACGATCCCAGATCGATTTATCACGATCTGTAAAATATGCATAATTACGCATTCCTGTACGATGACTTAGCAACATTCTAATGGTGCATTCTTTGTAAGGAAATGTTTTTAAAATAGTATTTACTTTTTGGTCTAGATCAATTTTACCTGCATTAACCAATTTTAAAATTGCCGTTGCAGTTAAAACTTTACTTACTGAGGCGATTTGAACTGGAGTTTCAGCTGTTATTTTAGTTCCTTCATTTTTATTGGCAAATCCATTATATTTTTCAAAAATAATCTGACCATTTTTAGCTACTAAAAAACTGCCATTCATAGTATTATTTGGCCAGTTTTTATTGTAAAAGTGATTTATTCTGCCAACAACCGAGTTTATATAAGCCTGAGAAATTTTCTTTTCAGCTCCTAACGGCTTCATTTTAGGTAATGTATCTTCGACTGCTTGAGTAGTATCTATTGCTGTTTTTTTGTTTTGACCACAAGAACTTAAAACTAATACAGAGAAAAGTATTTGTGGTATCTTTGTTTTTTTAAGGAAAATCATTTGCATCGTTCTTTAAAAACAAATATATCGAATTCAATTTTGTTGTTTTCTCAGTTTTGAGGCTTTAATTTGTGATTTTTAACATAATTTTAAGAATCGTAAAATCTAGTCGTTTGTTTTTCAGCTTTTAACGGTTTTGAAGCATTCTAAATAGAATTTTGGAAACATAAATTTAACTATATTTGTTATATTTGAAACAAATACGATGTGAAAAGTTATAATATTGAATATTAAAATCAATTTAAATGAAGTTTGGAATAATTAAAGAAAGAAAAAATCCGCCAGATAGAAGAGTTGTATTTTCACCTGATGAATTAGCAAAATTGAAACAGATTTATCACGATGCTTCAGTTGAAGTTGAAAGTTCTGATATTAGAATTTTTACTGATTCAGAATATAAAAATATGGGCATTACAGTGACAGAAGATATTTCTGACTGTGATGTTTTATTTGGTGTAAAAGAAGTTCCGGTTGAAAATTTAATTCCAAACAAAGCGTATTTTTTCTTTTCTCATACGATTAAAAAACAGCCTCATAATAGAAAATTACTTCAAGCCATTTTAGAAAAAAATATCGATTTGTACGATCATGAAACGATTGTAGACGAATTGGATCGTCGTTTAATCGGTTTTGGAAAATATGCTGGAATGGTTGGGGTTTATAACGGAATTAGAGCTTTCGGAATTAAATTTGAATTGTTTAAACTTCCAAAAGCAGAAACTCTTTCGGGAAAAGAAGTTTTAATAAAGCATTTAAAACGCATCACAATGCCAGCTTTAAAATTTGTAGTTACTGGAACTGGAAAGGTTGGGAGCGGAGCCAAAGAAATTTTGGATGCTATTAAAGTGAAAGAAATTGCCATAGATAATTATTTGACTAAGAAATATGCTCAGGCAGTTTACGTGCAGTTGGATGTTTTAGAATACAATAGAAGAAAAGACGGAAAGGTTTTAGATTTTACAGATTTTATACATCATCCTGAAGAATATGAATCTGATTTTGAAAGATTTACTAAAGTTTCAGATATTTATTTTGCGGGACATTTTTATGCAAGCAATGCGCCAATGATTTTAACTCGGGAAATGTTGAATGCTAGCGATTGTAAACTAAAAGTAGTAGCAGATATTTCTTGCGATGTAAACGGTCCGATTGCTTCTACGGTTCGTTCTTCGACAATTGCAGAACCTTTATACGGATATTTTCCTTTAGAAGATAAAGAAGTAGACTTTTTTCATCCCGCGGCGGTCGCAGTAATGGCGGTTGATAATTTGCCTTGTGAAATTCCAAAAGATGCAAGTATTGGTTTTGGAGAACAATTTATGGAACATGTAATTCCAGCTTTTTTCAACGGTGACAAAGATGGAATTCTAAAACGCGCTAAAATCACAGAAAATGGAAAACTGACAGAGAGATTCAGTTATTTACAAGACTACGTAGACGGTAAATAAGTTATGAATTATGAGTTATAAGTTATGAGTTTTGCTTATAATGAACATAAAAAAGGTAGAAAACATATATGTTTTCTACCTTTTTTGGTTTTAAAGTTTAGTCAAAAAAACAACTCCTAACTTATAACTCATAATTCATAACTAAATTTAAACCATTTCTTCAGGTTTTACCCAAGCATCAAAATCTTCTGGAGTTACGTAACCTAAACGAACGGCTTCTTCTTTAAGAGTTGTTCCGTTTTTGTGAGCGGTTTGAGCGATTTCTGCAGCTTTGTAATAACCAATTTTTGTATTTAAAGCCGTTACCAACATAAGTGAATTATCTACTAATTCTTTGATGCGTTTGTAATTAGGTTCAATTCCTTGCGCGCAATGTTCATCAAAAGAAACACAAGCGTCGCCTAATAATTGTGCCGATTGTAAAAAGTTTGCCGCCATTACTGGTTTAAAAACGTTTAGTTCGTAATGTCCTTGCATTCCGCCAACAGCAATTGCCATATCGTTTCCGATTACTTGAGCGCAAACCATAGTTAAAGCTTCACATTGTGTCGGATTTACTTTTCCTGGCATGATAGAAGATCCTGGTTCGTTTTCTGGAATATGTATTTCGCCGATTCCAGAACGAGGCCCAGAAGCTAACATTCTTACGTCATTCGCAATTTTGTTTAACGAAACTGCCAGTTGTTTTAATGCTCCGTGTGTTTCAACAATCGCATCGTGCGCAGCCAAAGCTTCAAATTTATTTTCTGCTGTTACAAATGGATGATTCGTAAATTGAGCAATATATTCTGCCACTTTTACGTCGTAACCTTTTGGTGTGTTTAATCCTGTGCCGACTGCGGTTCCGCCAAGAGCAATTTCAGATAAATGCGCTAAAGTGTTTTTTAATGCTTTTAATCCGAAAGCCAATTGAGCAGCGTAACCCGAAATTTCTTGTCCAAGTGTTAATGGCGTTGCATCCATAAGATGTGTACGACCGATTTTAACCACATCTTTAAATTCATTAGCTTTTTTAACTAAAGTAGCGTGTAGTTTTTCAACTCCAGGAATTGTGGTTTCAACTACCATTTTATAGGCTGCAATGTGCATTCCGGTTGGGAAAGTATCGTTTGATGATTGTGATTTGTTTACATCATCATTTGCTTTGATGAATTGTTCGCCTTCGCCAATTTCAAAACCTTTTAGAACTTGCGCGCGGTTTGCAATAACTTCATTAACATTCATGTTACTTTGTGTTCCTGAACCAGTCTGCCAAATAACAAGCGGAAACTGATCGTCTAGTTTTCCTTCCAGAATTTCATCGCAAACGGCTGCGATAGCATCTCTTTTTTCAATTGGTAAAACGCCTAAATCGTAATTAGCGTAAGCGGCTGCTTTTTTTAGATACGCAAAACCTTCTATGATTTCTTTTGGCATAGATGCCGATGGTCCGATTTTGAAATTATTTCTAGAACGTTCTGTTTGCGCACCCCAATATTTATCGGCTGGGACTTGAACTTCTCCCATGGTGTCTTTTTCTATTCTGTATTTCATTTTGTCGATTGTAAAATGTTATTTGAAAATGTAAAATGTTGTTTATAAGATTGTAACTGAAATTTCTTTTGAAAATGAACGCCCTAGCCCTGATGGAAGCGGCATCCTTTTTGTCCGCCGCGGCGGATAAAAAGATACAGCGGACAGCAGGAAACAGCTCCTGAAAATTATTATGTTTTTAAATGAGCTCTTTATTTCAAAGGTTTCGCAACCTAAAAAAAGCTTATTTAAAATGAGTATAAATATACGGATAAATGTTATTTAACGAAAATTGATTTAGATTTTATTGCTGAGAAAAAATATATAGCCTACATTTGTCGTAACATTCAAAAATTCCGGAAAACATGTTTGAATTTTCACAGTACTTAGGCTTTTTACTTTTCTTAACCATTCTAACTATAGGATTTTGGTTAATGTTTTTCTTAGTTGGTTTCGTATCTTATTGGGTTACGGGAGCAAGCTGGGAATTATTCAAAGAAAAGAGAGCTAAAAAAAGACAAGAAGAACAACCATTTAAATTATAATATTTTAGGTTGATGTCATAAAAAAAGGACCCGTTTTTACGAGTCCTTTTTTTTATTTCATAAAATGAAAATTCATAAAAAAATCCAAATTCAAATCTTTACAATTAGAATTTGGATTTTTTAAATATTGAAGTTTAACTGATTTTATCCAGGGAAATCTCCGCCGCCATCTCCGCCGCCTTCATTTTTAGGTTGCGCGTTTTTATCTCTTTCATTTTTAGCTTTATTGAAGCGATATGTGAATGATAAATTGAATTGACGTTTACGGAACTGCATTTCGCCATATGATTTTTGACTTTCAAGAGTTGTGTCATTTTGAAGGTAGGTGTACGATCTCATGATTCTTGAATTGAAAATATCACTAATATTAAACGCAATCGTTGCTTTGTCTTTTAAGATATCTTTACTAAAAGCAGTATTCATTGCAAATTGATCTAAGTTTTTACCTTGAGCCGTTTTTTGTTCTGCGTTGTAAGTACCGTTTAACTGCCAATCAATTTTGTATGGCAATGTCAATTTAGAATTGATTCTTGCGAACCAAGTATTTGCTTTATTGTCAAGATTTTGTACTACTATATTGTTGTTTGTATCTGTATAAGTGTTTTCACCAGTTGTTTGTACATTATAAAGATTGAAATTGGTATTTACTTTCCACCATTTAAAAGGAGTGTAATTTACGGTAAATTCAAAACCAAATTTTTGTTCTTTTCCTAAGTTAATAGGTCTGCTCAAAATAACAGGAATTCCGTTAACTTCTTGACCGTTTGGAGTTCTAACAAAGCTAAAAACGTCTTTTGTGTCTTCAAAATATGCTGAAGTATTAAACGTTACTTTACTCCATCTTTTAATGTATCCAATATCATATTTGTCTGTTAATGAAGGATCAAGATCTGGGTTTCCTTGAAAGATATTTACGTTACTAGAATAATTCACCGCAGGGTTCATAAAACGTCCTCTAGGTCTAGTTAAACGTTTACTATAACTTGCAGTAAAATTACTTTGATCAGAAATTTCGTAGCTAATAAAGGCGCTTGGAAATAAGTTGTTGTATTTTTTAGTATTGAAATCGCTGTTATCCAATAAGTTTACTTGGATATTCGTGTCTTCCCAACGTAAGCCAAATAAATAAGAGAATTTATTGACCTTGAAACCGTATTGTGTGTAAATAGCGTTAATATTTTCTTTGTATTCTAATGTATTTGATAAATTTGGATCTTTAGCTCCGCCGTTTTCAGTTACATAATATTCGTTATTTAAATCTCCAAAACTTCCTTTATAACCTGCTTCGAACTGGCTTCCTTTTCCTAGCGGAAGAACGTAATCTGCCTGAAATAATACTTGTTTTTGTACTTGATCGTTTAAGGTATTATTAAAGTTTGGAGAAGCTTCAATTCTACTATTACTATCGTCTGTATTTCTCGAAATAGAGAAATCGGCAGTAAGTTTGTGACCTTTATCATTAAAGTTTTTAATCAAATTCGAAGTGAATTCAACATTTTCGCTTCCAGTATCGGCATTGTTCAAACGATAAGTACTTCCTGTAAAAGCGTGAGCAGCGTCAAAATTACTGTAGTTGATTAAATCTGTATCTTCACCTGTATTTTTTTGATAGTTAATAGCGTTCGTCCAGAATGTTGAAGGGGTAAGTGTCCATTCAACTCCAGCTCTTGCATTGAAACCATCTCTAGTTCTTTTTGTGTCACGATCTTCATCCAAATAACTTTTTGGAGAACCATCGTTATTATAATAAGAAGTATTTGTTAAACCGCCACCTTCGTTAGTTCTGTAGTTGTAGCCAGCAGTTGTAAAATAGTTTAACTTTTCTGTTTTATAGTTCAAATTGGCGCTTAAACCATACGTTTCTGGTAAACCAGTTGAAGCGATAAAAGTTCCGTTTAAACCTTGATTTTTACCTTTTTTAAGGATAATATTGATAATTCCAGAACCACCTTCAGCATCATAACGAGCAGATGGATTTGTAATTACTTCTACTTTATCAATTGCATCAGCAGGAAGTTGCCTCAAAGCTTCGGCAACATTTATGGCTTGTGATGGTCTTCCGTCAATTAGAATACGAATATTATCGCTTCCTCTTAAACTTACATTTCCTTCTGTATCAACAGAAACCGACGGAACATTATCTAAAACGTCACTTACAGTTCCTCCTTTTACCATCATATCCTGACCCACGTTGTAAACCTTTTTGTCTAATTTGATTTCGACAGTAGATTTTTCAGCGCGAACTACAACTTCATTAAGTTGTGCAGCATCTTCAGATAAATTTACTACACCTAAATTAGTATCGCCCTGAACGTTTTTCTGCTTGTATTCAGTTGCTTTAAAAGAAATAAATTCAATTTTTATATCGTAAGTTCCTGGCGCAACGGCAACTTCAAATTCTCCTTTTGGATTTGTAATACCTCCGGCTATAACTTTAGTGTCGTTTGGCGCAGTAATAGAAATAGTAGCATATTCAAGTGGTTGCTTGCTTACTTTTTCTAAAACTTTTCCTGTGACTTTTACTTTGTTGCCACCAGGCGCTTGTTGTGAGTAGTTGTAAAAACTTGTAAATAAGAATACAAGTAGTACAGCAAATTTGATTTTTTTCATTTTCTGGTTTTTCTTTTCTCTTTAGACGGCAAATGTAGTTTTTGGTTTAAAGAGGGAAATCACAAAAAAATGTTAATAGGGTATTTTAGAATCAATCTAAAAAAGAAGCAACAAGATCTGGGTCTCTTCCAATAACGGCTTTTCCGTCTTTTACTACGATAGGTCTTTCAATTAAAATTGGGTTTTCGACCATTGCATTAACGATTTGATCATCAGTCAATGTTTTGCCTTTATAGTTTTCAATCCATACTTTTTCTTTGATTCTAATAAGTTGAATTGGTTCAAGATTTAGCTGTTTCAATAATGTTTTTAATTCGTCAGCAGTTGGTGTTTCTGTCAAATATGGTATGATTTCAAATTCTTGATTTGTTTGTTCTATAAATGCAAGACAGTTTCTTGATTTTCCGCATCTCGGATTGTGATAAATTTGTATCATTTTGTTATATTTAATGGTTTCAAATATTCTAAAGATAAAAAAGAATTATTTTAGCAAAGCCAAAAGTAAGATTAACTGACCGAATTTGAATTCTCATTTTTTAAAATTTTAAATTTATGTTTTTAGAGCAAGGAATTAAACCTGAAAATAAGTTTTGGAAATACCTTTTAGGATCTGTTTTTATTATAGCGGCTTCTTTCGTGGGGCAAATTCCACTTACTTTAGCAGTATTGTATAAAACTTATAAAGAAGGACAAGCTTTCCCTACGACCGATAATGGTTTTATGAAAATGTTTGAATCTAATACAACGCTAGTTTTAGTAATGATTTCATTTGTATTTGCCTTTGCTGGAATTTATTTTGTTGTAAAATTTATTCACCATCAAACATTATTATCCATAACGACTTCTAGACCGGAGACAGACTGGAAACGAATCTGGTTTTCATTCTTTTTATGGACTTTCTTTTCGCTGTTGAGTTTCTTTACTGTTTATTTTGTAGCTCCAGAAAAATTTGCTTTTAATTTTAATTTAGTGCCTTTTCTAATATTAGTTGTTGTAGGAAGTATTTTTATTCCGATACAAACAAGCACAGAAGAATATGTTTTTAGAGGTTATTTGATGCAAGGATTTGCCAATTTGGCTCGTAATAGATGGTTTCCGCTTGTAATGACTTCTCTTATTTTTGGATCAATGCATTGGTTTAATCCCGAAGTTACTAAAATGGGAAATATTGTAATGATTTATTATATAGGAACAGGTTTGTTTTTGGGAGTTCTTACATTAATGGATGAAGGAATGGAATTGTCGCTTGGTTTTCATGCAGCGAATAATCTTGTTGGAGCGCTTTTAGTTACTTCCGATTGGTCTGTTTTTCAAACCAATTCTATATTTAGAGATCTTTCAGAACCTTCAGCAGGAATTGATGTAATTCTTCCAGTTGTCATTATTTACCCGATTTTGCTTTTTATTTTTAGTAAAAAATATGGTTGGACAAATTGGAAAGAGAAACTAACGGGTAAAATTGATGAACCTGATAATGAAGTGACCGAATTTTTAAATTTAAAGTAAAAGTATCATGCCAAACTTAACTCATAGAAATGTACATAATTATTTTAAACTCGATGGCTATCATCTAAACGCCGCAGATTTGTGTCGCATCGGATATAGTTTTATCAAAGAAGGAGATGCTTACGAAAAATCAATTGGAGAATTTTTTTTAGATTGGTTTGATAAAAAAGATTATATCGAAATGACGACTTCTGGAACAACAGGACTTCCAAAATTAGTTAGATTAGAAAAACAAGCGATGATTCAGTCGGCTTTAGCAACGGGAGATTTCTTTGATTTAAAGCCCGGAGACAAAGCTTTATTATGTTTGCCAACTCAATTTATCGCCGGAAAAATGATGTTGGTTCGCAGTTTGATTTTAGGTTTAGAATTGGATGTTGTATCTCCAAGTCTTCATCCGCTGGATTTAAATACAACCACATACGATTTTGTTGCGATGGTGCCGCTGCAGGTTCAAAATTCGATTGATGGACTTTCTAAAGTTCGTAAGTTGATTATTGGCGGTGCAAAATTAGATGCTGCATTAGAAGAAAAACTTTTGCCTCTTAAAACAGAGATTTACGAAACATACGGAATGACTGAAACCATAACGCATGTTGCGGCAAAACGATTGGGAGATTCTGTTTTTTCAATTCTTCCAAACGTTAAAATTTCTCAAGACGATCGTCAATGTTTGGTTATTAATGTTGCTACAATCTCAGATGAACCAATTGTTACAAATGATTTAGTTGAATTAATAAACGAACAGCAATTTATTTTTTTAGGAAGAATTGATAACGTTATTAATAGTGGAGGAGTGAAGCTGATTCCTGAACAAATCGAAGCAAAATTAATTGGAAAAATACCGAATAGATTTTTTGTAACGGGACTTCCAGATACAACTTTAGGAGAAAAATTAGTTTTGGTTATTGAAGGAGAAAAACAAGAATTTCCAGCTGATTTCTTTGATGTTTTAGGGAAATATGAAAAACCAAAAGAAATAGTTTTCGTTACAAAATTTAAAGAAAACGAAAACGGTAAATTACTTCGTAAACCTACTTTACAAGTTTAAATTCCAATAAAAAAATCCAAATTCCAAACTTTGAGTTTAGAACTTTGTCAAAGTTTTAAACTTTGACGAAGTTGGCTATTAGAAAACATATAAATAAAAAATTCCAAATTCCAGGTTTAAGATTGGAATTTGGAATTTAAATATTGAAAATTTTCTCTTTTAAACTTTTCTTTCTAAAAGTGCCATGTAAAACCCGTCAAAACCAGATTCTGATGCTAGCATTTTACGATCTTCAACAAAAGTAAATTGCTTTCCGATTTCTGTTTTTAAGAATTTCTCCACTTGCTCTTGATTTTCTGATGGTAATACAGAACAAGTTGCATAAACTAATTTTCCGCCTGGTTTTACAATTTTAGAATAACTTTCTAAAACTTCACTCTGAACTTTACGAATATTATCGATAAATTCAGGTTGTAATTTCCATTTAGAATCTGGATTTCTTTTTAAAACTCCTAATCCGCTACAAGGTGCGTCAATTAAAACACGATCTGCTTTTTCGTGCAATTTTTTGATCACTTTTGTGCTGTCAATAATGCGATATTCAATATTAAAAGCGCCATTTCTTTTCGCTCTTAATTTCAATTGTTTCAATTTGCTTTCGTACAAATCCATTGCAATCAACTGTCCTTTATTTTCCATTAAAGAAGCCATGTGCAATGTTTTTCCTCCCGCTCCAGCGCAAGTATCTACAACGCGCATTCCTGGTTTTACATCCAAAAATGCTCCAACTAATTGCGAGTTAGCATCCTGAACTTCAAAAAGTCCTTGTTTAAAAGCGTCTGTCAAAAACACATTTGCTCTTTCTTTTAAAACTAGAGCTTCAGGCTGATCTTTTAAATATTCTGTTTCAATATTTAAATCCATCAAAGTATTTCTAAGGCTTTCTTTAGTTCCTTTTAAAGTATTTGTTCTAAGAATAACTTTCGCAGGCTGATTTTGAGCTGCAATTTCTTTCGACCAAACTTTTTCGCCTAATTCTTTTACTCCCAACTCATCCATCCAATCAGGAATAGATTCTTTTAAAGCTCTGTTTTTAGATAATTCATCAAAACGGCCTTTAATTTTTCTTTCTGGTGTTCCTTCCAATTGTCTCCAATCAGGAATTGGGTAACCGCGCAGAACTGCCCAAACAGCAAACATTCTCCAAAGGTTATCTCTATCATAAGGTTCTTTTACTTCGGCAATTTCAGCGTACAATCGTTTCCAGCGAACAATTTCGTATATCGTTTCAGCAACAAATTTCCTGTCAGAACTTCCCCAACGTTTGTCTTTTTTTAATGCTCTAGCTACCACTTTATCGGCATATTCTCCTTCATTGAAAATGGCGTTCAAAGAGTCGATGGTAGTATAAACTAAATTTCTGTGTAATCTCATTTCTATTATTTGAGTTGCAAAGGTACTATTAATTGATTGAAAGTTAAATTTTTAATGCTGAATCTTATTTTAGACTTTCACTAAAAGAAAAAACACTCTAATTTAGAGTGTTTTTTGAAATTATTGTTAAGCTTTTTTATTCTTTTGAAACAATACGCGTTAATCCAATATTTTCTGGAGCATGAAGCACCATTGGAAATTTCTCTACTTTAACAGAGCTGCTGTCTAGACCGAAAGCTCTTTCTTCAGACAAACTCAGTTTTTTGATAAAGAAATAAGAATTCATGATAATGTTTTCATGCCATCTTAAATCATTGTCATTCGATAAGAATTTCTCAGATAAAACAAATTTAAAGTCACCAATAATATTGTTTTTGTTTAAAGATTCGTAACGGCTGGTAATATCTACTTCGCCACGTTTTACCATGTCTTTGATAACTTCTCTAAACATCAAATTGATTTTTGTAGGCTCTCTAAAACCTAAATTGAAATCAATTCTATAAATATCATCTTTAGCTATTTCTGTTACTTTATATTGTGTTTTATAAGGTTCAGTTAATATATTAACGTGAACAAACCAATAAATATCTGCTCTTTTTGGACGTTTTTGCAAAATAGAATAAATAATTTTTTCCTCTAATTCATCTACGCGATTGGCATTTGTCATATAAACTAAATGCGTCGCATATTTCGGAATAGATAGATCTTGACTCAATTCTACTAAAACTTGTTTGTAATCATCAATTTTGACAATTTTCGTGTAACTTTTGTTGATTTTCTTAGCTAAATACCAAATCGTCATTACAGAAATCAGCATACTTGCTATAATTAATGTAACGTAACCACCTTCAGCAAACTTAGTAATGTTCGCAAAAAGGAAACTAAACTCAATTAATAAATAAATAGTGATAAGCGGTACCATAAAGTACAGTTTTACACGCTTCATAATCAAATAATAATTCAATAAAATGGTCGTCATGATCATGCATAAAATAATGGCAAGACCATAAGCGTGCTCCATGTTTCCTGATTTTTCAAAGTGTAAAACGATTCCAACACAACCAAAAAACAATAACCAGTTAATTGACGGAATATATAATTGTCCTTTCACTTCTGTTGGATATTTAATTTTAACTTTTGGCCAGAAGTTTAAGCGCATTGCTTCATTTATAAGCGTAAATGAACCGCTTATAAGGGCTTGAGAAGCAATAACAGCTGCTAAAGTTGCCACTACAATTCCGAATGGTAAAAACCAATGTGGCATAATTAAGTAAAATGGGTTTCCATTTTCTCCTCCTAATTGTTGTAACGTGCTTCCTTCATGGTGAATTAAATAAGCTGCTTGTCCAAAATAGTTTAAAACTAAAGTAGCTTTTACGAACATCCAGCTAATTCTGATGTTTTTTCTACCACAGTGTCCCATGTCAGAATATAAAGCTTCTGCTCCAGTTGTACATAAAAATACAAAACCAAGAACAAAGAAACCATCAGGGTGAATTGACAATAAATGATAAGCGTAATACGGATTAATTGCCTTGATAACTTCTGGATAATTAAGTACTTGAATGGCACCTAAAGTTCCAAGCATGGCGAACCAGATTAACATCATTGGTGCAAAGAATTTACCAACCAATTTAGTTCCGAATTGCTGAATTGTAAATAAAACAAATAAAATACTAATTACAATGTAAACAATAGTTTGCGTTTGCATTGTTGGATAAAATGCCCGAATTCCTTCTACTGCAGATGAAATAGAAATAGGAGGTGTGATAATTCCGTCAGCGAGTAAAGCACTTCCTCCAATTATGGCGGGAACAATAAGCCATTGTATCTTAGTTTTCTTGACTAATGCATAAAGTGCAAAAATACCTCCTTCTCCGTGGTTGTCTGCACTTAAAGTAATAAGTACATATTTTATTGTAGTTTGTAATGTTAATGTCCAGAATACACAAGAAATACCTCCTAAAACAATGTCGGCATTAATGGTGTGATCGCCCAAAATGGCTTTCATTACATACAAAGGAGATGTTCCAATATCTCCATAAATAATCCCTAAAGTAATCAATAAACCCCCAATAGACAACTTACTATGTAAGTTTTTATGCGATGCGCTCATGTATATTTTTATAAAAGACGGTTGCAAATTTACTGTTTTAAAACAAATTAGCAGCTATTAAAAGTAAAAAGATAAAAAAAAGCACAATCGTAAAATTGTGCTTTTTTGTAATTCTATTTTTTATTGAAATTAACCTCTTCTTCCGCCGCCGCCTCTAGAGCTTGAACCGCTTTCTCTTTGAGATTGTCCGCCTCTAGATTCTTGACTAACTCTAGAAGTTTCTTGGCTTGCTCTAGGAGCTTCAGAACGTTGTTGAGGCTGCTGACTTTGTTGTGGTCTTGCAGAATATTCTCTATTTGAGCTGCCAGAAGATCTGTTTTCATAATTTCCTCTAGAGTTTTCAGATCTTTGAGTAGACATTTCACGATTTGTATTTACTCTCGGAGTGCTTACAGAATTGTTATTTCTTGATTCTGCTCTAGAAGTGTTTTCAGTTCTTTCAACTCGTGGCGTATTATTTACCCTAGCTGAATTATCACGATTTACAGTTCTATCAGAATTTCTGTTTTCTGTTCTATTTGTAGAATATGTTCTATCATTATTAGAATAGTTTCTGTCTGCAGAAGTTCTATTTGTTGAATTTCTGTTTTCAGCATAAGTTCTATTTGATGTTCTGTTATCAGATGAAACTGGTCTAGAAGTATTATTTCTATTTGAACTATAAGCATTTCTGTTAGATTCTCTGCTAGCAACACGTCTTTGGTCTAATTCATATCTATTAGAAGTATTAGCATGTCTTTCTGCAAAGCTATAGTTTGGACGCATTCTTTCGTAACCATAAGAACGTCTAGTTTCGTAGATTGCAGGAGCTCTGTAGCTTCGTCTAGTATTTACGTAGTTATAATGATTATTCAGATTGATGCAAACATTGATATTGTTTCTATATCTGTAAACCGGATATGGCGCCCAAGCTGTGTAATATGTTGGGTAATAACCCCAATAAAAAGTTGAGTAATATGGTCTGTAATTGTTTACCCAAAATGAAGTGTAAATTACTGGAGCAACGCTGTAAACTGGCTCATAGATATAGTTTGCACCATATAAATAAGTATTCCCTACAACTTGAACACTTACTTTATTATAATTATCTCTTTCAACGTCAATTGTTGCAATGTCTTGATAAACATCACGATCTAAAACGGCTTGAATAATTACAACGTGAGTTCTGTTTTCAACACTTTCAATTACACGAAGATAATCTACTTCGTCATCGCCATTTAGGTCAAGGTTTGAGATTTGATATTTTGGATCATTCAATCGTCTTTCAAAATCTTGAAGGTTGGCAGATTCTCCAAAGATAGAAGCAACGGCTCTTAAATCTAAGTTGTCGCTTATATCTGAATTTTTTGCGTATACTGTAGTTTGACTTTGTGCTGCACAAGAACCAAAAACTAAGGCTATTATCGCTATAAGAAGTAATTTCGTTTTCATGGCTAAATTATATTAAATTATTTGTGATAGTAGATAACCAATTACTGTGCCATAAATTTATTTTACTACTCTTCTGGTTTTAAGTACAAGTTAATCAGTGTGTTGTATTTTGTTCGTTGTCCTTTCGTTTTAAACGATAATAAAAAACAAACTGAATTTTATTTTTTAAAAAGAAATAAACTTATTTGAAATTTTATAAATAATCGTATTTTAGCAACACCCTAATTTTATCCATATGAAAAAAGTAATACTGTTTTTTTGCATATTTGTTTTATTTATGTCTTTTAAAACCACGTCTTTTGTTACTAATGCAGAGTTCGCAGGTGGTTTTACATCCATGCAGATTGACACCTTATTTAAGGATAAAATAAGTATTAGGGCAATTGTAATCGATAAAAATAAGGTTTGGTATGGCGCAGATAATTCTCGCTTTGGTTACTATGATTTGGATAAAAACGAAAAATTTGAAGACCATATCTACCGTGATACTCTTAACTTAGAGTTTAGAAGTATTGCTCAAACTTCAAAAGATATATTTCTTCTTAGTGTAGGAAATCCAGCTTTATTATATTCTGTTTCTAAAAAAACACAAAAAGTAAAATTAGTATACAAAGAAATCAATCCAAAAGTTTTTTACGATAGTATGCAATTTTGGAACGACAAAGAAGGAATCGCAATTGGAGATCCAACTGAAGATACATTTTCTATAATTGTTACCCGCGATGGAGGTGAAACTTGGACAAAATTACTTTCAGATAAATTACCTACAAATGCTACTGGCGAAGCTGCTTTTGCGGCTAGTAATACGAATATTGTTATAAAAGGAAATGATACTTGGCTAGTTTCGGGCGGAAAAAAAGCACGTGTTTTTTATTCTCCAGATAAAGCAAAAACTTGGAAAGTTATTGAAACTCCAATTGTTCAGGGAAAAGAAATGACTGGAATTTTTACAGCTGATTTTTATGATTCTAAACATGGTTTTATTGCTGGAGGCGATTATAGTTATACAAATAAAAAATCCGATAATAAAGCGTTTACAACCAATGGTGGATTGACTTGGCAGTTAATTGGCCAAAATATGGGCTTTGGTTACGCATCTTGCATACAATATGTTCCTGGAGGAAATGGTAAAGAAATCATCTGTGTGGGTTCTGAAGGAATTCAATATTCTCAAAACGGAGGAGAAAACTGGATGCAACTTTCTACAGATTCAAAACTTTTTACAATTCGTTTTATTAATAGAAATACTGCGATTGCTGCTGGATATAATAAAGTGCTTCGACTTCATTTTAAATAAAATAATAAAACCCCTAAATAATAAAGTAAGTATTATTATATAGGGGCTTTATCGCTGTTGTTTCTTTGTAATTTAGTCTTTATTGCCTTTATCACGATATTGTTGCAATAATTTTCGGCTAAAATCGTCTTCCGATTTTTTAAGCAATAATATTTTCTTAGCAGAAAGTACTTTCTTGACATTGTTCATGAATTTTTCACGAAGCTGATATAATTCTTTGTCAGTAGTTTCTATTTGAGATAATAACGTTACGGCTTCTTTTTCTGAAAGGTTTTTTAGATTATCATCATTTAATTTTTTCAGATAAGTTTTCATTTTAAAATGTCTTAATTCGAATTGTTTATCATCATAAGCATTATAAATGGGCCAAAATTTTTCTGCTTCTGTTGGAGTTAATTCCAATTCTGTCGTTAAAAATGAAACTTTAAAAGCTTTAATTTTTTCACGCTTTTCATCAATTTTTCCATTTTGGGCAAAAATTGAAAAACTTATCAGAAAGAGCAGGAGCGGTAAAATGTTTTTTATTTTCATTGCTAAGTTAAGTTGAGTTAAGTTTAAAATTTAATTTTGTTCTGAAATTAAGTGTTCTATATTTGGGCTTGTTGCCAGAATATCTTCTAATGTTTCATCTTCGAGCGTAACATCTTTGCCTAGTTTTTCAATATCACTATCATCCAATTTCTGAATCAAATCATATTGATTAATGTTGGATTGGTAAGATAGATAAGTTTCTAAAGTTGCCTCGTCAAGATCATTTGAAGTTGCTCTATAATTATTCACAATCGGAATCATTAAAGCAAAACCAATCATAGCAGCTGCAATTAAAGAAAGTGTTTTTTTACGTCTGTAAAACGGAATTACTTTTACTTCTTTTTCGTTTAACTGTTGTAAAACTTTTTCTGAAAAATCATCAAAATAATGGTCCGGAGTTTTAAATCCAGATTTTATTTTTGGTTCGTTTTCTAATTTAAATGCTTTCATATCTATAAGATAGTTTTAGTTACAAAAGGTTTAATTTGTTGTAACATATAATTCAATTTTTTTTACAGCATGATGATAAGATGCTTTCAAAGCACCAACAGAAGTGCCTAGAATTTCTGCTATTTCTTCGTATTTTAATTCTTCAAAATATTTCATTTTAAAAACTAATTGCTGTTTTTCTGGTAATGTGACAATTGCTTTTTGAAGTTTAATTTGAATTTCGTCGCCATCAAAATAAAGATCGGCTTTTAAATTATCAATCGTTTTATTTTGAAGATCTTCAGATGAAATACCGCTCAATTTTGCTTTCTGAGACAAAAAAGTCAAAGCTTCGTTTGTGGCAATTCGATACATCCATGAAAAAAGTTTACTTTCACCTTTAAAGTTTTTAAGATATTGAAAAACCTTTATAAAAGTATTCTGCAAGACATCACCTGCATCATCATGATTCAAAACAATATTTCGAATATGAGAATACAAAGGACGCTGATAATCAGACAAGAGTTTTTGAAACGCTGTATTTTGCGTTTCTGGGTTTAATAATTGTTTTATAAATTCTTTCTCGTCTATCAAACTTTTTGTTTTGTAAACCTTCTTTGTAAGTTAGACTGAATTTTAAACAAAAGGTTTAATTCGTCTAAAAATTAGAATTCAGACTCTTCTTCTTTTGCTGGAGTCGGAGCTGGTTGAGCTGGCGCTGGTTTCTTTTTTACTGGCTCTTTTCTAGGCTCCGTGCGAGGTTGTTCGTTTTGAGCTTCGCTTTGAACTTCACCTTGAGTATCTGTCGCAGTTGCTGCTGGTTGGTAAACAGGCTCAGAAGTAACAGGAACAACTTTTGGTTTTATAGGAAAATAAATTTCTGTAACCAGTTTTGAAGAACCTTTTACGTCTAATTTGCTTAAAGTCAAAATTTCAAGATGTGACCAACCTAATTCTGGAATAATTTTTTGGTTGTTGATATAAGCAATTGTTTTATTAATAGCTTCATCTCTATGCGAATAATCTCCGTTTAGCGTTGTTTTTACAGCATCAAAACCATTTAATTTTCCAGCCAATATATCACTTCCAGAACTAGTAGAAATTTCTTTATTGATTGGTAAACAAATCGAAATTTTTGCTAAACCAGTTTTAGTATCGTAAGTATGATAGATAATAAATGGTTTTCCGTTTGCAGATAATCCGTTTGTTTCACTAAAGTGAATTAGTTTTGGAATTACAATTCTTGCATTCTTATTCACTTTTGCAATTTCACTTGTAAAAGTCTGACGTATATATGGAGTGTCTTCTTTTTTCACAACTCCGTCGACTTTAACAGCGTATGTTTTAGTTTCGTAATCTAAATTTTTATCAATATTTGCTAGACTTTTTTCGTAAATAGTTCCGATAACTCTATCAGAACCTCCGTGCAAAGCAGTGTAGATTTTAAATAAAAAACTCATTGTACCTTTTCCTTTCCAGGTAACTTTTGTTTTTCCGTTTAAAGTATCTTTTAAAGTCCAGTTAACATCTGCTTCTGTGCCGTCAAATTGCATTTTTTGGTCAATGCTTTCGCCGTCTTTTGTTTTAAGAGTAATTGCATTTCCTTTGCCATCAGTTCCATCCCAATAAAATGAAGCGCCATTTCCGCTTGTTTTATTAGCGTAAGTCATTTTTATAGTTGGATCTTCAACCGACCAAGATTCAAAATCTTCGTAATTTCTAAAATCATTAAGATAATTATAAACTGTTGCGCGAGGCGAATTGATAACTTTACTTCTTTCTACAGAAAAATTTCCCTTTTGAGTGGCAACAAAAACAGTAAGAGCGACAAAACTTAATAGCGCAAAAAGAAATAAATACTTAAGAATTTTCATTGGTAGATTGTTTGGTTCGTAAAGTTATAAATTTTATTGTCAGTCTTACTAATAACCCATAATTATTAGGTTTTATTTTATGACGTTTGATTTTTTATCTAAAAACGGACTTTGAAAAACTTATCTTTTGAAAAATATTTTAATCAAAAACAAGATGGCAATAAAGAGCAAAAAAACAAGAAGCACTTTGTAATTTCCTTTATAAAAGATTTTATGCAACGCTAAATCTTTGCGGTAAGCAAAAATCATTATGATTACAAATGCAACGAAAAAGCATACTCCAAATATTAATTGTCCTTGACTAAACATAGTTTTAAATTATTTTTGACAAATTTAGAGAATTGTATACAAATTGCTGCTAAATTGCCTTTTCATTTCATTCAATAAATTTTCGAATTTATCGTAAACTGACTTATATTAGCAAAAAAAAGGAAAACTATTATATGAAAAAACAACTCGACGCCGTAACAGAATTTCACACTGCCTTTAAAATTGGACATAGCACAACTCCAGTTGCTGATGTTGGATCTGAGAAAAAATTACTTCGTTATAATTTAATGAAAGAAGAGAACGAAGAATATTACGAGGCGGTTCAAAATAATGATTTGGTTGAAATTGCCGATGCACTTGGCGATATGATGTATATTTTGTGCGGAACGATTATCGAACACGGACTTCAGGATAAAATTGAAGCAGTTTTTGATGAAATTCAACGCAGTAATATGAGTAAATTAGGAGAAGACGGAAAACCAATTTATAGAGAAGACGGAAAAGTAATGAAAGGTCCAAATTACTTTAAACCAGATTTTTCTAAATTGTTATAAAGAAGATTAAACGCAAAGAACGCTAAGTTTTTTTCTGTAGTTCTTATAAAAAAATCAAAGTTCGCAAAGCTTTACGTTATTTTTGTCATTTCGACGAAGGAGAAATCTCCGTAAGAAACTCCACATAACAAATCAACAATCTTTGTTGAGCTACTTGCGAAGATTTCTCCTTCGTCGAAATGACAAGATTGTGCTTAATCTTAATATTCTCTGCCATATATTTTAATAATAAACTAAATAAAAAACCCGATAAAACTAAATTTATCGGGTTTCTCTTTTTATATGGTTTTGGATTATTGCACTTTAACTGTCCATCCGTAAGTATCTTCAGAAAGTTTATTTTGAAGACTTGTCAATTTTTCTTTTAAGAAAGACGCGTAAGAATTTTCGATCGGAGCCATTTCATAGTATTCATCTTGATAAGAGAATCCTTTGATAACGCTGATAACCGCCGCAGTTCCTGCTCCGAAAATTTCTTTCAAAGATCCGTTTTTAGCTGCTTCAACCAATTCAGAAACAATAACTGGACGAACTTCTACATTAAGACCTTCTTTTTCAGCCATTGCGATCAAACTTTTTCTAGTTACACCATCTAAAATTCTTTCGCTTGTTGGAGCTGTTAATAAAGTATCGTTAATTCTGAAGAAAACGTTCATTGTTCCAGCTTCTTCTAATTTTGTATGCGTTGCATCATCAGTCCAAATAACTTGTTGGAAACCATCTTTGTTTGCCAAATTAGTTGGGTAAAATTGAGCAGCGTAGTTTCCGGCAGCTTTTGCAGCACCGATTCCACCATTTGCAGCTCTACTGTAATGTTCAGCAATAATTACTTTTACTTCGCCTCCGTAATATGCTTTTGCAGGAGAAAGTAAAATCATAAATTTATATTCGTCAGAAGGATTTGCAATAACTCCAGGTCCTGTTGCAATCATAAAAGGACGGATGTACATACTTGCTCCATTTCCTCTCTGAATCCATTCTTGGTCAATTTTTAATAATTCATTTAAACCATCCATAAAAATATCTTCTGGAACTTCTGGCATTGCCATACGAACTGCAGAACTATTAAAACGCTTATAGTTTTCATCAGGTCTAAACAACCAAACATCATTGCTTTCATCTTTGTAAGCTTTCATTCCTTCAAAAATAGCTTGACCGTAATGAAAGACTTTTGATGATGGATCCATTAGAATAGGAGCATAAGGCTTAATGACAGGGTTTTGCCATTGTCCGTCTTTATAATCGCATTCGAATAAATGGTCTGTAAATACAGCACCAAAACTTAAGTTTTCAAAGTCTACAGAGCTTATCTTAGACGAATCAGCTTTTCTGATTTCAATTTTGCTTGTTTGAGTTGTACTCATAGTTATGTAAGTTTTTTGTGAGATATTTTTCACTTCTGATATTTTAAAGTGATGATATCGTGTAAAATGGAAATTAATGAATGCAAAATTACGTAAAATTATGTAAAATGCTTAGTGAAAATTCATTATTTACTGCTTTTAACTGAGATTTATTTATCCTATAATAAACTCAAATATTTAATTGATTTTTATAAAGAATTTATGAAAAAACTATCGATTTTTAAGGCTTTACGCATTAGTTTTGACTAAATTTGAATATTAAAATGGCTTGAAAATCACCAAAAAGACATTGTAAATTTCGGAAAAAGTGAAAAGAGAAATAATAAAAACGCTAGATGGCTCAACTACAATTCGTTTACCAGAATGGGACGAATGTTATCATTCTACACACGGAGCAATTCAAGAAGCGAAACATGTATTTATAAAAAATGGACTTTCATTATTTGAAAATCCTATAAGTATATTAGAGATTGGTTTTGGTACAGGTCTGAATGCTTTTATAACTTTTTTAGAAGCAATTCGAAAAAATCAAAAAATCGATTATGTTGGAGTAGAAGCTTATCCAGTTGATGCAAAGGAAATTTTAGAAATGAATTATGCTGAAGAACTGGAAGCATTGGAATTTAGTAACATTTTTGAAAAAATGCATAAATCGGATTGGAATGAAAAAGTAGAAATTTGCGACCAGTTCTCGTTAACCAAAAGGAAACAATTTTTTGATGAAATTGACGATTTTGAAACTTTTGATTTGATTTACTTTGATGCCTTCGGATATAGAGTGCAACCGGAGCTTTGGAGTACAGAAATTTTTCAGAAAATGTACAATAGTTTAAAGCCTAATGGAGTCTTAGTGACTTATGCAGCGCGAGGCGTTGTTAAAAGAAGTATGATTGCTGTAGGATTTACCGTAGAAAAATTAGCGGGGCCTCCTGGAAAACGAGAAATGTTTAGAGCCTTTAAAAACCTTTAAAAATGAGTTGTTTAGAACGATTCTATATTGATTTATGTGTTTTAAGAAAACGTATTCGTTGCTAAAGTTTTTAAAATAATTAGTTAAAAATGGAATTTATGTTGGTTAATTGTTTAAATTTGGCTCGAGTTTAAAAAATTAGATAACCCCCGAAAATCTTATTTTATTATGTCAAAAATGATGTTTGATTACACGAAATCAATACTTGAGAGAGTTAGTTTCGATCCGATACTTTTCTGCAAAGAGCTAGAAAAAGCTATCAAGACACTGTTACCTTATGAAATGGAACAATTACAAGAATGGTTATTAAGTTTTGTAATCGAAAAGCCAGAATTAAAACAAAGTCTACTACTTATTAAAGCATAAAAAAAGGAGCCAAATTGGCTCCTTTTTTATTACGCTTTCTTTTGTAGCGGACTTATGATTTGAACGTTCTGAAAAACAATTGCTCCTTTTACAACGCCAGCAATTGTAGATCTGATTGCGTCGATGATTTGCATTTTTAATTCGCTCTTTGGGTAAATCAAACTTACCTCGCGAGCAGGTTTTGGTTCCTTAAAGTTTCGAAGTTTCAGTTTATCGGATTCTTTTAAGTCTAAGGTGTGCAAGTACGGAAGTAACGTTGTGCCCAAACCTTCGTCTGCCAATTTAATCAAGGTTTCAAAACTACCGCTTTGAATCTGAAAATTTTTTTGATCGGCATCAGAAACGCTTTTGCAAAGATTTAAAATTCCATCTCTAAAGCAATGTCCGTCTTGTAAAAGCAAGATTTCGTTTAGATTTAAATCTGAAACTTCAATTTCTTGTTTTCCAAAAATCGCATGTTGCTCTGGAATGTAGGCTACAAACGGTTCAAAATACAAAACGATTTCTTTGATTTTTTCATCTTCCAGCGGAGTTGCAGCAATTGCCGCATCCAAATGACCGTTTTTCAATTTTAGAATAATTTCTTCTGTATTTAATTCTTCAATTAAAAGTTTAACTTTTGGATATTTTTTAATGAAATTATTCAAAAACATTGGAAGCAACGTAGGCATAATGGTCGGAATTATTCCTAAACGAAATTCTCCTCCAATGAAACCTTTCTGTTGTTCTACAATATCTTTAATACGATCGGCTTCGTTTACGATATTCTTTGCCTGATTTACTATTTTTTGTCCAATATCAGTAAGCTGAATTGGTTTTTTGCTTCTGTCGAAAATTAAAATATTAAGTTCTTCTTCAATCTTTTGTATTTGCATACTTAAGGTTGGCTGAGTTACAAAGCATTTTTCTGCAGCAAGTGTGAAGTTTTTATGCTCAGCAACCGCTAACACATATTGTAATTGAGTTATAGTCATATTGATAGTAATTTGTGATGCAAAAATAAGAAAATATAATTTTTATTTATATTTATTTTATGAAACTTACTTTAATTTTGTAGTAAATTAGTGTAAAAAAATAGATTATGAAGACAAATATTTTAGGATTACCTGTAAAAGAATCAGAATTATTAGTAAAAGAATTGAATGTCCTTTTGTCAAACTTTCAAGTATATTATCAAAATTTGAGAGGAATTCACTGGAACATTCGCGGAAAACGCTTTTTTGATTTACACGTAAAATTCGAAGAATTATATACAGACGCGCAATTAAAAATAGATATGATAGCCGAAAGAGTTTTGACAATAGGAGGAACGCCTTTGCATACTTTTGAAGACTATATCAAAAACAATAAATTGACAGTTGGAAAGAATATTTCTAATGATGAAAAGGCAGTTCAATTAATCGTTCATTCTTTATCGGATTTATTAAAAATCGAAAGAGAAATATTAAACAAATCGGACGAAATTAACGATGAAGGTACCAATTCAATGATGAGTGATTTTATTTCTGAGCAAGAAAAAACAATTTGGATGATGAATGCTTGGTTAGAAGAAACGCTTTAAATTGTTGTTTTTTAGTTAAATAGAGGCAGAATGCAGTAAAAATTGCATTCTGCTTTTTTGTTTATGTTAAATTTCTATAAAAATCTCTTTGATTTTATTTGTTTAACGCTATTTTTGTTTCGATGAAATTTGTAGCCCGCATATTATTATTTATATTCATTGCCTTCTTATCGACCCCGACAATTGTTCAGGCGATTAAGAAAGGAAATGGTACGGCTGTATCTTTCAGTATCGCTGAAGAAGAAGTACATAAAGAACTTAAAAATGTAGTTCATCCAACAGTTTTAGAGCATGAAGTTTTAATTCCGGTATGCATCGAAAAAAAAACAATCATTTCTGAAAATATTGTAAAACTTGACAATATTTCTCCGAGCATATTTGCTCCACCTCCCAATTTAGTATAATACTTCCGATTATTTTGATCTTTAACCGCATTTCATTCTGAGATGAGGGAAATCTTTAATGAATAATTTTTTTAGTATTGTATTATGACAAAAAAAATCAATCTTTTTGCCAACCTTAAATCTGATTTTGCTTCAGGTTTAGTGGTTTTCTTGGTCGCTCTTCCATTGTGTTTAGGTATTGCAATGGCTTCTGGGGCACCATTATTTTCTGGAATTATTGCTGGTGTTATTGGTGGTATCGTCGTAGGATATTTGAGCCAGTCGCACATTAGTGTATCAGGTCCAGCTGCTGGGTTAACAGCAATCGTTTTAACCGCAATTACAGATTTAGGAGCTTTCGATGTATTTTTAATGTCTGTTTTTATTGCTGGATTAATTCAATTAGCATTAGGATTTTTAAAAGCTGGAAGTATATCAAATTATTTTCCAACAAATGTAATTGAGGGAATGTTAGCCGGTATCGGAATCATCATCATTTTAAAACAAATACCGCACGCTTTTGGTTACGATGCAGATTTCGAAGGAGATCAGGCCTTTATACAAAATGATGGAAGTAATTCATTTTCATTTCTTTTTGATCTTTTAAATCACATTCAATTAGGTGCTGTTGTAGTTACTGCTGTTTCATTGGTAGTTTTACTTTCTTGGGACAGAGTTCCTTTTCTAAAAAGATTAAAATTGGTTCCAGGAGCTTTAGTTGCTGTAATTCTTGGAGTAGTTTTAAACGAAATATTTATATCAACAGGAAGCCCTTTGGCAATTGCAAAAGAACATTTGGTTTCATTGCCAGTTCCAAAATCTTTTGACGATTTCAAATCAATTATAATTACGCCCAACTTTGCTGCTGTTACAAATCCGCAGGTTTGGGTAGTTGCTCTTACAATTGCCATTGTTGCTTCTATAGAAACTTTATTGTGTATTGAAGCTTCTGATAGAATGGATGTGCAAAAACGCTACACAAATACTAATGTTGAGCTTAAAGCACAAGGAATTGGTAATATTGTAAGTTCACTTTTAGGCGGACTTCCAATGACATCGGTCGTGGTGCGTTCATCAGCAAATAATAATGCAGGAGCAAAATCTAAATTATCTTCTATAATTCACGGTGTACTTTTATTAATAAGTGTATTGTCTATTCCGGCAATCTTAAACAAAATTCCATTGGCAACATTGGCGACAGTTTTGATTTTGGTCGGATATAAATTAGCTAAACCAGCAACCTTTATGCATTTCTGGGAAAAGGGGAAATACCAGTTTGTACCTTTCATTGCAACTTTGGTCTTTGTTGTTGCGACAGATTTGCTAAAAGGTGTTGCGCTGGGAATCATTATTAGTATCATTTTCGTTTTAAGAGGAAACTTAAAAAGAGCGTACATTTTCAAAAAAGAACAATACGAAGATGGAGATATTATTCACATCGATTTAGCTCAAGAAGTTTCATTTTTGAATAAAGCGGCAATCAAACAAACTTTGAGTGAAATTCCTGAAAATTCTAAAGTAATAATTAATGCACATGATACAGAGTATATTGCGCACGACGTTTTAGATTTGATTCGTGAATTTAAAGAAACTCGAGCAATTGATGAAAATATCAAAGTAAAGCTTAAAGGTTTTAAAGAAGCGTACGAATTAGAAAACACACCAGACAATCAAAATCATGTTACGATCGAACATTATTATGATGTGGCAAAAAGAGAAGTAGTTCAAAAAGAAGTTGTTAAAGGAGAATAATAAAATTTAGGGGCTTTTGAGATAAAAAAAATGTCAAAATTTAGGTAACTTTACATCAAGTTCATTTTTTGAGACTATTATAACTTAGAAATTACCACACAAAAAATAAAAAAAATGAGAAAATTTTATGAGCAGTTATTAGAAAATAATAAAAAATGGGTAGAAAATTCATTGGCTTTAGACCCGAATTATTTTGCTGATTTAGCAAAAGGACAATCTCCGCCATTATTATGGATTGGATGTTCTGACAGCCGTGTTCCTGCAAACGAAATTGTTGGTGCAAAACCAGGTGAAGTTTTTGTTCACCGTAATATCGCAAATATGGTGGTGCATTCAGATATGAATATGTTAAGTGTTTTAGATTACGCTGTAAATGTGTTGAAGATTAAACACGTAATTGTTTGCGGTCATTATGGTTGCGGTGGTGTAAAAGCCGCTATGGGAAATCAGTCTGTTGGAATTATTGATAACTGGATTCGCCACATTAAAGATGAATACCGTTTACACGATAAATACTTAAATTCAATTGAAGACGAAACAGAACGTTTTAATGCTTTTGTTGAAATCAATGCAAAAGAACAAGTTTATAATTTAGCTAAGACTTCAATTGTACAAAACGCTTGGAGAAATGGTCAGGATTTAATGCTTCACGGATGGGTTTACGGTTTAAACTCTGGATTTGTTACAGATTTAAATGTAAATATTGCTTCAAACGAAGAATTGGATGAAGTATATCAATTGAAATTTTAATTGAAAAAATATAATTTAAAAAGAAAATCGCCCTCAAAAAGGGCGATTTTTTTATTCGTTTTCGTCTAGATTTTCATTAAATGCAGATGGAAGCATGGTCGGAATAAATTTGATTAATATCGGAAGCAATAAACTTCCGCCAGGAAGTAAAAATATCGTCAGCGATGGAATGGTTTTACAAATATCCAAAAGCTGTTTTTTTACTTTTTTCTTTTCTTTTGCATCCAAATCTCTTGTTGTAGAATACGCTAGTAAAACAACAAGTTCTTTACTCTGCATAATTTCTCTTACCAATCTATTTTTATTTCTAACAATCAGTTTGATAACGCTATGCGTCATTTGATCGTAGAAATGTTTAACAGGATTTGAATAATTAAAATACGGGATCTTCTTTCTGTGTGTTGTAATAAAAGCATTGGTTGTATCCATACTCTGTGTTACAAAATCGTCAGAAATTCCCATTGTTGAACCCAAAGCATATAAGAAATACGATTCTTCATTTTCAACAACTCCATCGCTCCACAAAGCCATTCCAGCCATGTCGATTAGGTAATATTGTTCAAGCTTGTTTTTAAAATAATCGAGATTCAATGTTTCTAAAGTTTCTACAGTTACTTTTGAGAATTTTGAATAACGTATTGAAGCTTCAAAAAGTTTGATTAAAAGATCATCATGTTGCGATTTGACCGTTTTTGTTTTTAAGGCTAAACCAACAATTCCTAGAACTGTTTCTTCAATACGTTTTAGGTATTTTTCTGGAATTTCGCCATGTTCTAAATATTGTCTAAACGCCAAAACATCAATAAACAATAAAGCATTGGTAACCAAATGCGAAAAGTTTTTACTGATAATACTGTCATTGGTTTGAACTCGTTGATCAATTATATTCTCAAGAGATAGAGAAGGAGTGTCTTTAGGCAATAAAATTTTGAACAAATTAAATCCTTCTGGATTCATTTGCTTGTAAAACTTTAAAACTTCTGAAATAAAATTTTTGGGTTCCGAATTTCTTTTTTCTAAACAGAAAACATGATAAAGTGTGTTAAGTAACGCTGTTTTAGAAATTTCGGTTTTAAACCAGCCTTTTATCGGAATCGGAACTTGAGAATCTATAGCAATAATATGACCATAAATAAATCCAGTTTCTCTTACTTTATAGTAAAAAGAATCTACAGTTTCAAAAGGAATTGCTTCTGAAAACTTCTGTTCACTAAAAAACTTATCGATCCAGCCTGCTGCTGAGGGATTAATCATTGACTTAATTTTGCTGATGCAAAGCTATGTCTTTTTCTTGTTTTAGAATTCATTTTAAAATTAAATAACCACTAGATTTTGTTAAAAATAGTGGTTATTGAAATTTTTCTTATTTAATGATTCCTGCGCAAGCAACTCTTCCTCCTGCATTTCCAGTTGGCTGAGTGGTAAAATCATCAGTTCCAGCATGCACAATTAAACCTTTTCCTAAAATGTCTTTGTTTGCGTCTCCACAACCTATACACCATTCGTCTGTAGTTAAAGTGATCGATCCGTTGCCTTTTGCGTCAGCAGTAAAGTTTCCGATATCTCCTTTATGATATTCTGCAACTCCCCATTTTCCATGTTTTTTAAATGTTGGATTCCAGTGTCCGCCAGCTGAACTTCCATCGGCTGAACTACAATCTGCTTTCTCATGAATATGGATCGCGTGAACTCCAGGTTCTAAACCAGTTATTTTGGCTGTAAAAGTAACTTTTCCATTTTTCTCAGTAAAAACAGCTGTTCCGGCAACTTTACTATTACTTTTTGGTTCTAAAGCAACCGTTAGCGTTTTAGCATCATTTGATTTTGTATTGGTCTTACAGCCAATAACTAAGGCAGTAAGTATAGCGAAAGAAACGATTATCTTTTTCATATTGGAAGACTTTTAAATTATATATTAAGTAAATTTAACATAAAATAACGAATCGAATTAACTCTAAAAGTTAAAAAAAAGTCAAACTATACTTTATAATTTCAGATCGATTGAGTTCAAAAACGAAAAATATTGCTTAAATTCGTGATGGTTTTAACGGATAATTTCTGAAAACCAGTCTTCTAATTCGCTCACATTTAATTCTTAATGTTATGATGAAAAAGATTTTTATCCTCGTTTTTTTAAGCTCGATTTTATTTTCCTGCAATATTTTTAAATGTAAAAAAAATGATTCTGTTTCTAAATTAGATGGAATTTGGGAACTCAATTACATTACTGGCCCAAAAATTGCATTTGATGGTTTATACCCGAATAAAAAACCGACTATTAATTTTGATACAAAAGAAAATAAAGTTTTCGGAAACAACAGTTGCAATTCTTTTACAGGAAAATTAGTTGTTACTGGAAACAAAATCGATTTTACGCAGCCAATGGCAGTAACTAAAATGATGTGTTTGGACGGACAAGGAGAACAGGTTTTTATGAAAACGCTTCAAAAAGTAACATCTTATGATATTACTGATGACGGAAAAACATTAAATTTTATTTCGGGAGATATTGCCATGATGCGTTTTACAAAAAAGTAATATTATGAAAAGTAGAATATCTATTTTAATCTTGTTTTTATGCGCTTTAAATTTTTCTGTTTCAGCTCAAACGGAGCAGAAAACAAAAAAAGAACTTAAGGCGGAACAAGAACAAAAAAAACAAAAAGAAATTGAAGAATTAATTGAAGCTAAAAATTTTGTTTTTGAAGCTCAAAAAGTTACGCCTCAAGGCGGAAGATTAATTTTTCTAGATGATTATTCTCATTTCTTAAAATTTAATACAGATAAAACTATTAGCGATTTGCCTTTTTTCGGGCGTGCTTATAATGTTGGATACAATAGCGATGGCGGAATCAAATTTGAAGGAAAGCCAGAAAATATTAAAGTTTCAAAAAAATCAAAAAACATCAATTTTCAAGCGACTGTAAAAGGAACTAACGATTCTTATGATTTGTTTTTCAGGATATTTTATAACGGAACTGCAACATTGACTGTAAATAGCATAAACAGAGCTCCAATAAATTACGATGGTATTATAAGCGCCCCAAAAGTTGATGAAAGTAAATCAGAGAATTTGAAACCCTAGATCTTCAAGAATTTAAAATGTTTTTAATGTGTTAGAAAGTAATATTAAGTATAGATATTTTTTTAAAAACAACCCGAAAAACAAATTGAATTATGAAAAAATCAATCCTTATTCTTATCGCGGCGATTGCCTCGTTTTCATCTTATGCACAATCTTCATATAAAGAAGATTTGGAAGTAGTGCAAAGCATTTATGGAAAGTCTAAAAGTGAACTTGTAAAACAGTACATGAATTTATCAGACGCACAAGCTGCCGCTTTTTCAAAAATTTACGATGATTATGAAGCAAAACGTAAAGCTCTTGGGCAAACTAAATTTCAATTAATAAATAATTATGCTGCCAATTACGAAACCTTAACGGATGCTAAAGCTGATGAATTGGCAAAAAACACTTTGAAAAATCATATTGATTATGAAAAACTTTACACTAAAACCTATAATCAAGCTAAGAAAGCAATCGGAGCTATAAATGCTGCGAAATTTATTCAGCTTGAAGTTTATTTGCAGACGATAATTCGAAGTGAAATTTTAGAAGCAATTCCGTTTATTGGTGAATTGGATAAGAATAAAGTACAATAAAAGATAAAGAAAAAGGGAATCAATTGATTCCCTTTCTTATTATTTAGCAGTTTTAACTTTGTAAATTTCATTGACCATTCCGTCGCGGAAACTGTCTAATGTAAGTTCCCAAAACATAATTCCACCTAATTTTTTAGCTTTTACATATTCTGTTTTTGCTTTAATTGATTTTAAATCATCTGATGTTGCGAAAGTTTTTGTTGTTGCATTGTACCAATATGGCGCTTTTGCTTTATCATCCCAGAAATATTTCCATCCGTTAGCTTCTGTATAAGTTTTAGCGTAGTTTTTAAAATCAACACCTTCAAAATGTTCTCCAGCCTGATATAACCCGTTATTGATATTTTCTACATTTTTCCATTGTCTGGTATAAAATGCGCCTCCAATTACTAATTTTTTAGCAGGAACTCCTTGTTTTAGTAAAAATTCAACAGCTCTGTCTGTAGATTCTTCTTTTGGATTTGTGCTGTATAAAGGAGTATGGTGTCCAGTTACTTTTGAATATCCATTCACTAAATCATAACTCATAATATTGATACGGTTTACTAACGGAGTAACTGCTTTCCAGTCGATAGATTCATCTAAATATTTTTGGAAACCTCCAGCAGCAAAACTTAATTCATATTTTTTACCTAATGTTGAACGTAATATTTTAAGCAATTCTGTGAAATTTGGTTTATCAACAGCTTGAAATAAATGACCAGGAAGTCCTTCAATTGCTGGGTATTCCCAGTCTAAATCTAAACCATCAACTTTATAAGAATCACTAATTTCTTTTACAGATTTAGCAAATTTTAATCTTCCTTCAGCTGTCGAAAAAGCCGCAGAACACGGTTCGCAACCTCCCCATCCGCCAAGAGATAAAACAATTTTTAATTTTGGATTTTTTGCTTTCAAAGAAACTAAATGTTTGATAGTAATAGAATCTTTAGCAGAATCGACGTTTAATTTTCCATCTTTTAAGTGACAAAAACTGAAAATAATTTGGTCTAGTTTGTTAACCTCATATTCGTCAATAAGTTTAGAATCGCCAGTGTAGTAAGCGATAATATCCATTTTTTCATTTTTTTGTGCAAAAGTAGATGTAATACAAAAGCACATTAAAAATAAAGCAATAAAAATAGTTTGTTTCATTTTTCTGGTTTTTAGAGTTTTTTGAAAGCTAAAAGTACTGCAATAAATTTGATAATTAACTATAATCCATGATTCTAAAGGATAATTTTAACGAATATTTTGCAAATTCATGCAAAAAAGTTGCGAGTTGTAGTTAAAATCTTTCGTTATTATTTATTTGAAAAATAAACCCGCACAGTTTCGGACTTGTGCGGGTTTAAACAAATTAAAAGCTAAAAACTATTTTTACATTAGAAGCAGTAAGTATCTTCTGCTACTAATTTTGCTGCAATTTTTTCTCTAAGTGCCACAACATTTGGCAGGTTAGTATATTTAGTGAAACGTTTAAGTCCCATTAACATCATACGTTGTTCGTCTCCTTCAGCGAAAGAAGCGATTCCTTCTTTTCCTTTTAAGTTTACGATATCAACTGCTTTGTACAAGTATAATTTTGCCATAGCGATTTGCTCTTGAACTTTGTCTTCACCTTGAGATTTTGCTAATTTTTCAGTTCTCAAAATTGTACTTTCAGCCATGTAAATTTCGATCAAGATATCAGAAGCTGCCATTAATAATTGTTGGTGAGCATCTAATTCAGGACCGTATTTTTGAACAGCGCTACCAGCAACCATTAAGAAAACTTTTTTCAAGTTAGCGATGATTCCTTTTTCTTCAGCGAATAATTCAGAGAAATCCGGAGTATCAAAAGATGGAATTCCCATTAATTCTTCCTGAACTTTCATTGCTGGTCCAAGTAAATCAACGTGACCTTTCATTGCTTTTTTGATCAACATACCAACAGAAAGCATTCTGTTGATTTCGTTTGTTCCTTCGTAAATACGAGCGATACGAGCATCTCTCCAAGCACTTTCCATTGGAGTGTCTTCAGAGAATCCCATTCCACCAAAAATCTGAATTCCTTCATCAGAACAAGATTGAACGTCTTCAGAAACCGCTACTTTCAAGATAGAACACTCGATAGCATATTCTTCAACACCTTTCAATTCTGCTTCTTGGTGACTCGTTCCTTCAGCTTCACGAGCAGCGATTCTATCTTCGATATCTTTTGCAGCACGGTAAGAAGCACTTTCTCCTGCATAAGCGTTAGTTGCCATTTCAGCTAATTTAGAACGGATAGCTCCAAAAGATGAAATAGATGTATTGAACTGAATTCTTTCGTTAGCATATTTTACAGCTCCAGAAGTAACTCTTCTTTGAGCATCTAAACAAGCTGCAGCCAATTTAATACGACCAACGTTCAAAGCATTCATTGCAATTTTGAAACCGTTTCCTCTTTCAGATAACATGTTTTCAACAGGAACTTTCGTTTCGTTGAAGAAAACCTGACGAGTAGAAGAAGCACGAATTCCTAATTTATGTTCTTCTTCATTCATAGAAATTCCGTTAGAAGGATCGTTTTCTACGATGAAACCTGTAATATTTTTATCATCTCCAATACGAGCAAAAACAATGAAAACGCTGCAGAAACCTGCATTCGAAATCCACATTTTTTGTCCTGTAATAGAGTAGTATTTTCCGTCTTCTGATAAAACAGCTTTTGTTTTTCCTGAGTTAGCATCAGATCCTGCACCTGGCTCAGTTAAGCAATAAGCTCCAAACCATTCTCCAGAAGCTAACTTCGGAACGTATTTTTTCTTTTGTTCTTCAGATCCGTAAAGTGTAATTGGCATAGTTCCAATTCCTGTGTGCGCACCAAAAGCAGTTGAGAAAGAACCAGTTGCTCCAGAAATGTAGTCACAAACTAACATTGTAGAAACAAATCCCATTCCTAATCCGCCGTATTCTTCAGGAACTGCAACTCCTAGAAGTCCAAGTTCTCCAGCTTTACGCATAGAAGCTTCTGTATAAGCGTAATCTTTTTTCTCAAAACGATCTTTATGCGCCCATAATTCTTTGTCAACGAACTCTTTTACAGAGTCACGCATCATTAACTGCTCTTCCGAGAAATCTTCTGGTGTGAAGATATCCTCGCATTTTGTTTCTTTAACTAGGAATTGACCTCCTCTTGTTTTGTCGCTCATGACTTTTATTTTTTTGTTTTTGTACTTTATTTTTTATGTCTTTTTGTCCTCAATCTTGTCATTTCGAGGAAGGAGAAATCACACTCGCTGAACACACACTGTTGCGTACATACTTTGTCGAATTACTAGTGTGATTTCTCCTTCGTCGAAATGACAAATAGGAGAGAATACTTTCTTACAATACCTCGTAAATCCCAGCAGAACCTTGTCCAGTCCCCACACACATCGAAACGATTCCGTATTTATTACCTCTGCGTTTCATTTCATCGAATAACTGAACAGAAAGTTTGGCTCCTGTACATCCTAGAGGGTGTCCTAAAGAGATCGCTCCACCGTTTACGTTTACGATTTCTGGGTTAATGTTTAACTCGCGAGTAACTGCTAAAGCTTGTGACGCAAAAGCCTCGTTTAATTCAATTAATTCAATATCGTTTAATGTTAATCCAGCTTGTTTCAATGCTTTCGGAATAGCTTTTACAGGACCTATACCCATAATTCTTGGTTCAACACCAGAAGAAGCAAAATTTACCAAACGTGCAATTGGCTCAAGGTTTAATTCTTTTACCATTTCTTCGCTCATGATTAAAACAAAAGCAGCACCGTCACTCATTTGAGAAGAGTTACCAGCAGTTACACTTCCGTCAGCGGCGAAAACTGGTCTTAAACCTGCTAAAGCTTCTTTAGTAGTTCCTGCTCTTGGTCCTTCGTCTTTATTTACAACGTATGATTTAGTTTCTTTTTTACCATTTTCATTGATGAAAGTTTGCTCAACAGTAATTGGAACGATTTGTTTGTCGAATTTTCCTTCTGCCTGTGCTTTCAACGCTTTCATATGAGAGTTGTAAGCAAACTCATCCTGATCTTCTCTCGAGATTTTGTATTGATTAGCAACCGCTTCAGCAGTTAAACCCATTCCCCAGTAGTAATCTTCGTGACCTGCAGCAGCAACTTTATAATCCGGAGTTGGTTTGTAACCTCCCATCGGAATAAAACTCATACTTTCTGCACCACCAGCAATGATACAATCTGCCATTCCTGATTGGATTTTAGCAGTTGCCATTCCGATAGTTTCTAATCCAGAGGCACAGTAACGGTTTACAGTTACACCAGGAACGTCTTCAACTTTTAATCCCATCAAAGAGATCAAACGTCCAACGTTAAGACCTTGTTCTGCTTCTGGCATGGCATTTCCTACCATAACGTCATCGATACGTTTTTTGTCGAAATTAGGCAACTCATCCATCATAAACTGAATGGTTTCTGCAGCTAATTCATCAGGTCTTTTAAATCTAAAAACACCTTTTGGAGCTTTTCCAACTGCTGTTCTATATGCTTTTACTATATATGCTGTTTTCATTTTCTTAGTTTCTAAGAGGTTTCCCTTTGGTTAACATGTATTGAATTCTTTCTAAAGTTTTTCTCTCAGTACAAAGAGATAAGAAAGCTTCACGTTCGATATCTAATAAATATTGTTCAGATACTAAAGTTGCTTCAGATAAATCACCTCCAGCCATTACATAAGCCAGTTTGTTAGCGATTTTCTTATCGTGCTCAGAAATGTATTTTCCAGCTTCCATTTGATCTGTTCCAACTAAGAACATCCCAAGAGCTTGTTTTCCTAATACTTTAACATCAGTTCTTCTGATTGGTTGTGTGTAACCAGCTTCTGCCATTAACAATGCATGTTTCTTAGCTTCAGCAATCTGACGATCTTTGTTTACTACGATAATGTCTTTTCCATGTTGAAGAAGCCCTGTATCGAAAGCTTCATAACCAGAAGTCGAAACTTTAGCCATAGCGATTGTCAAGAAATACTCTTGAAGAACGTTTAATTCCACATCGTTTTTACGGAATAAATCTGAAGCTCTCAAAGCCATTTCTTTAGATCCACCTCCACCAGGAAGTACACCAACACCAAATTCAACTAATCCCATGTAAGTTTCTGCGGCAGCAACTACTTTATCAGCGTGTAAGCTCATTTCGCATCCACCACCAAAAGTCATTCCGTGAGGCGCTACTACAACTGGAATAGAAGAGTAACGAACACGCATCATAGTGTCTTGGAACAATTTAATTGCCATGTTCAATTCGTCGTATTCCTGCTCAACTGCCATCATGAAAATCATTCCGATATTAGCTCCAACAGAGAAATTCGCTGCTTGGTTACCAATAACTAAACCTTGATATTCTTTTTCAGATAAGTCGATTGCTTTATTGATAGCTTGTAGAACATCGCCACCAATAGTATTCATTTTAGATTGGAATTCTAAGTTCAAAATTCCGTCTCCTAAATCCTGAATAATTGCTCCACTATTGCTCCAAACTTTTTTGCTTTCGCGAATGTTGTTTAGAATAATGAATGAATCTTGTCCAGGAACTTTTACTTGTGATTTTGTCGGAATGTTATAGAAATATGTCGCTCCTTCTTTTACAGAATAGAAGCTTTCGCTTCCAGAAGCCAACATTTCAGTAACCCATGCAGCAGGCTCTAAACCTTCAGCTTTCATGATTTCAATTCCTTTGGCAACACCAATAGCATCCCAGATTTCGAATGGACCATTTTCCCATCCAAAACCAGCTTTCATGGCGTCGTCAATTTTGTATAATTCGTCTGAGATTTCAGGAATTCTGTTTGACACATAAGCAAACATTCCGGCAAAACTCTTACGGTAGAATTCTCCCGCTTTATCTGTTCCTTTAACTAAAACTTTAAAACGATTGATTGGTTTATCAATAGTTTTAGTTAATTCTAAAGTTGCAAAATTTGCTTTTTTTGCAGCTCTATATTCTAATGTATCTAAGTCTAAAGAAAGAATATCTTTATCTACTTTTTTATAAAAACCTTGTCCAGTTTTGCTTCCTAACCAATTATTTTCCATCATTTTGTTGATGAAATCAGGAAGTTTAAACAATTCGTGTTGTTCGTCAGTTGGGCAGTTTTCATAAATACCGTTGGCAACGTGAACCAAAGTATCTAAACCAACAACGTCAACCGTACGGAAAGTAGCCGATTTTGGACGACCAATTACTGGACCTGTCAATTTATCAACTTCTTCAATCGTTAATCCCATTTCTTTTACTAAATGGAATAAACTCTGGATTCCGTAAATACCAATTCTGTTTCCAATAAACGCTGGAGTATCTTTAGCAACAACCGAAGTTTTTCCTAAAAATTTAGATCCGTATTCGTTTAAGAAATCCAATACTTCAGTTGAAGTTTTTGGACCAGGAATAATTTCAAATAATTTTAAGTAACGCGCAGGGTTAAAAAAGTGAGTCCCGCAGAAGTGCTGTTGGAAATCTTCGCTTCTTCCTTCACTCATAAAATGAATTGGAATACCAGAAGTATTAGAAGTAACCAAAGTTCCCGGCTTGCGGAATTTCTCGATTTGTTCAAAAACTAATTTCTTAATGTCCAAACGCTCTACAACAACTTCAATAATCCAGTCAACATTAGCAATTTTTGCCATATCATCAGTCGTATTTCCAGTCGTAATTCTATTTGCGAATTTCTGACTGTAAATAGGAGATGGTTTTGATTTTAATGAATTCGCCAAATGTTCGTTTACCACACGGTTGCGAACGGCTTTACTTTCAAGCGTTAATCCTTTTTTAGCTTCAGCTTCTGTCAACTCGCGAGGTACGATGTCAAGCAGTAAAACTTCAACACCAATGTTGGCAAAATGACAAGCTATACCTGAACCCATAATTCCGGATCCAATTACAGCAACTTTTTTAATTGTGCGTTTCATAATTTGTTACTTGTTTGTTTTTTTTGCAGGGTTTTGAATTATTTCTTGTCTTACGAAATGCTATTCGTTTTCTGCGTTTTCTGTTTGATTAAATATGTTTTTGTCATGAATTAATTCATTAATGATTTCAGAAACTTCGATAAAATGTTTCAGTTTTTCGTCAGAAACATGTTTTCTAACGGTCTCATTAAACTTCAGAACAGTATTTTTAGATAATTCTCTTTTTTCTTTTCCAAAATCGGTTAGGTAAATTAAAACACCTCTTCCGTCGCTTGGATTTTTTTTGCGAACAATCAAACCTTTGTCTTCCATAGATTTTAGTGTTCTGGTCAAACTTGTAGCTTCCATTCCCATTCTCGGACCTAAAGCGGTTGATGGAGTTCCTTCCTCTTTATCAATGCTTAACAAAGCAAATCCTGTTGCCATGGTAGCATCGTATTTTGCAGCCTCTTCATTATACATTCTTGAAACAGCCTGCCATGTAGCTCTCAAAATATAATCTATCGTTTTGTCTTTCATAGGTAACTATATCGATTTCAAATATAATGAAAAAATACTATGCATGCATATTATTTTTTCATAAATTTTTGGTTAGTTAAAAAATATCCCTGATTTAGAGGGTTTTGTGGTCGTTTTGATTTGAAATATACTATTCTTTTTTCAGATTTTAACAATTTAGGTATCGTAAAAATCCCTTTCTGTTATTTATTTTAGGTTTAATTTGGATTTATTCAAAAAATCATGAATTAATTTCAGTTGAATTTTCGTTTTCATATCTTGAAATTGCATCTTTTATGATCTTTTTCATACGATTTCTGAGACTTTCAGGTCTTAAAATTTCAAGACAGCTTCCAAAACCTAATAAAAGCCTTTCCATTTCGTAATTCGGTATTACATATATATGTATAATAACACTTCCGTCTTCATTTTCTTTAATTAATCGCTGAGAAGTATGCAAAGGTTTTGTAAGTACGTAAGGCGCATTCGAGGCATCGACCCATAATTCAATTCGCCTTGCTTTCAATCCAGAATTGACTGTAACTCCAATTACATCTTTATAATAATCATCGGCATCAAAATCTTCTTCTAAGTAGGGAAGATTAAAATCGTAATCTATAGAAATAATTCTGTCTAAAGCCAAATTCGTAATCGGCTGAGAGGCTTTTTTCTTTCCGACTAAAAACCAACGATTATTGAATTCCTTTAAAATAAACGGATGAAAATGGAATTTTGTTTCTTCTCTGGATTTAAAAGATTTATAAGTAATAATTAGCACCATCTTTTTGATAATCGCCTGATAAATTTCATCCAAATAATGCAATCCTTTTAGATTTTCATTTTTATCCAAATAAATAACAGGTTTCGTATGCGATTTTTCGGCGTAGATTTTATCTTCCAATCGCTGTAAAATATCCGATACATCATTAAATAAAGAGAAATCTTTAAACTGTTTCAACATCGAAACCGTTTCTGTCAAAACATTCATATCCGTTTCCGTCAGCGGAATATCGGTTATCGTAAAATCTTCGTCTTCATATTTATAATACTTTTTGTCGTAAACCACGATTGGCGCATTATATCCGAGTTTTTCACTTCGCATCAGCTGAATATCCATTTGAATAGTTCTTTTGCTGATTGGGTTTTGTCGACCTTCATATTCAAATAAAGCTTCAGAACAACATTCGATTAAATCTTCTAAAGTCCATTGCCGGTATTTATTCTGCAGACATTTATCGATTGTTTTGTACCGAATTAAAGCGTTTTTGTTTTGTGACATAAGAATGTTTTTTTTGGGCGTGCCCCTCCGGGTCGGGCTTTACGTTCCCGCTTTTTTTAAGGCCAAGAAAAATCGCCTTAAAAAAGAGCTCCACTTCAATCCCTCACGCATTTACGTTAATAATGAAATTTCATTATCCCTTTTTTTAAAATAATTTTTTCGGTTCCAATTTTCTGTAGAGACGCACCGCAGTGCGTCTACGCACCGAATATCCACAAAACGTTAGACGCACTGCGGTGCGTCTCTACAGAAATACGGTGTGTTATTATTGTTTCCAACCAAACCCGACAGGTTTCAAAAACCTGTCGGGTTTAATAGTAGATTTTTATATTAATAAAGAAATTTCCTTTTCAATATTAATTCTCGCTTTATTCTCATATAAATTCCTAAACACATCAGTTTGAAAAATAAACTCATTTTCCAGAAAATGTTTCAATGCTTTTGCACGCCCAGGTTTGTAGAGAAAATCAGGATAAATGCGATATTCTTTTCTAATTTGTTCAAAATAGATTTTATAATCTTCCCAATCTTTAGCAAGGATTTTCAAATCAAAATCAATTAACCAATTAATATCTTCAATTTCATTTGGTTGATGTTGTTGCGTGGCGCAGATCGCATCAAAAACTAATTGCTTATTTAGATCGATATTTTCAGGTAAAATCGCCACAGCATATTCGGCACTTTTGAGTTCGTTATCTTTTTTAGAAGCTGAATAAACAAAATCGTGATAAAAAATTGAAAATAATATTTCATCCGGACTTTCAAGTTTGTTTCGATAGATTTCAAAGCTCTCAATCATTTCTTTTAAATGGTTAAGATTATGATAGTGCCTTGATTTTCTTGAATATGCCTTTTCTAAATCCTTCCATTTTTTCTGAATTTCATTTGATGAAAAGCCAATATTCGAAAGTAAATCAGAATAGATTTTCTCTAAATTCATGTTGTTTTTTACTCAAATTTAAAATTCTTTTTTTACTGCGCAAAATAATTGCGTAGTGGTTTTGAAATCTTTGCTTAAGAAATAAAACAATAAGCATTGTCTAATTTTAAAAACCAGAAATTATGAAATTCAATTTTTTATCAAAAGAGAAAAACAATATAGTTAATCACGAAAACGCACCAGCTTTTTCTTTAACATCAGAATACGAATTGTACGCAGCAGTTGTAACAACAAGTTTGAGTGCTTCATTTTATGAAAAAGATACAACTCGTTTAGAGCGAATCAAAAACTTGATTAAAAAATGTAATCCAGTATTTGTGGCAAAGTTGGCAGTTTATGCCCGTAACGAAATGCATATGCGTTCCGTACCATTGGTTTTGGTTGTAGAATTGGCAAAAATATATTCTGGCGATTCATTAATCAGTAAAATGATAATTAATGTTATACAACGTGCAGACGAAATAACAGAATTGTTGGCTTACTATCAAATGGCAAACGAACGAAACGACGTTAAGAAATTAAACCGTTTATCAAAACAAATCCAAAAAGGTTTGGCAATTTCGTTCAATAAATTTGATGAATACCAATTCGCAAAATACAATCGTGATGGTGCTGTAAAATTAAAAGATGCCTTGTTTTTGGTTCACCCAAAAGCAAAAGATGAAGCACAGCAATCAATCTTTAATAAAGTTGCAACGAATACTTTGCAAACGCCATATACTTGGGAAACTGAGTTGTCTCAATTAGGTCAAGTGAAATTCTATAATGAGAATGAAAAGCAAAAAGCATTCACTCAAAAATGGGAAGAATTAATCGATAGCGGTAAAATAGGTTACATGGCATTGTTGCGTAACTTACGAAATATCTTAGAAGCGAATGTTTCGGGTTTTCATATGCAAAAAGTATGCGATTATCTTTCTAACGAAAAAGCAGTCGCCAACTCAAAACAATTGCCATTCCGATTTTTAGCTGCGTATCGTGAAGTGAAAGATTTGAATTTCAAATATACTTCAATGGTTTTAGATGCTTTGGAAGATGCGGTTACGATCAGTTCACAAAACATAAAAGGTTTTGATGTAAACACATCAGTTGTAATTGCTTGTGACGTTTCAGGTTCAATGCAACAGCCAATTTCACCAAAAAGTAAAGTATTACTTTATGATATTGGTTTGATGTTGGGTATGTTAATGCAAAGCCGTTGTAAAAATGTAGTGAGCGGTATGTTTGGTGATCGTTGGAAAATAATCAATATGCCAAAACGAAGCATATTGGCAAACGTTAACGAATATTACAAACGTGAAGGTGAAGTAGGTTATGCTACAAACGGTCATTTGGTTTTGGAAGATTTAATCGCCCGAAAAGAAGTTGTCGATAAAGTAATGTTGTTTACAGATGTTCAAATGTGGAATAATGCTTACACAAAAGACTCATTTGCAAACTCTTGGAGTCGATACAAAAGTATCGCACCAAACTCAAAATTGTATTTGTTTGATTTGGCTGGTTACGGTCAGTCGCCAATTAACATCGAAAAAAACGATGTATATTTAATAGCCGGTTGGTCAGATAAAGTGTTTGATGTTTTGAATGCTTTAGACGATAAAAACAGCGCTTTGAATTACATTAATCGAATAGAATTGTAAATTTTAAATCTACTGCGCAAAATAATTGCGCAGTATGATTTGAATATTTGTAAAAGGAATAAGTTAATTGAAAAAATAAACAAGTGTCGTAAAAAAGAATTCCTTCGTGTCGTGGGTTCAATTCCCATCATTCTTTTTATAGATTGTAGCTCAGTTGGTTAGAGCAGAATATGTCTTTTTGAATGTTATCTTGTTTAAAAATAAAAAAAGAATGTCGTAAATAAGAGTTACTTCGTCAGCAATTTGGGGAGGAATAGCGAAGTTGTAAAATCAGCAAGGTTATCCAGTTCGACTCTGGCAAGACAAGCCCCGTTTCTCTTATTGCTTTTTACTTCTTTTTAAAAATTGAAAAATGTCGTGTGTGAGAGCTACTTCGTATAGGTTTCAAAATACTCTCATCAATTATTACCTTTTCAAAAAATAAGATGCCGTCTATAAAGCGCTACTTCGTTGGTTGATAATATTAGGTTCGAATCCTAAAAGTCGCTTATAGAATATTGCTCTTAAAAAAGAGTGTCGTCAGGAAATGGTTCCTTCGTTCCAAGAAAATTAAACCATTCCTAAATGTTACCTCTTTTAAAATTAAACATATAATTAAACATATAAAATGACAATCAAAGAAATAAAAAATAAAGCGGAAAAGAATTTTAAACGAATAAAACTTCGTGATGATATTTACGGTTTTCAAATTCAGCCTAACACAAAGTTTTTAAAAGGAATAAGCAGAAAAGAAATAGATCAATTACAATTATTATTTGGATTTGATTTTCCTTGGGAATACAGAGAAATGCTTTTAAATATTGGTGGACTTGATACTTTAGAAATTTCAATTGATCCAGATGGAGAAGATGAAATAAAATTTAATGATTCTTTTTACCAATATCCTAGAGATATTGAGAAATCAAATTGGCTCGTTAAAGAAATAAAAGAGTTTAAAATTTATGCTGAAGAAGCTCTAAGAGAAGCAGGTTTTGATGTTTCTAAAATTGTGGGTTATGTTCCAATATACAGTCATAGAGCTTTGGTTGTTTTTGCAGATAAAAATCTATCTCCGGTCATTTCAGTTTGGGGTTCTGATATAATTGTATATGGAGATAATTTGAAAGAATACTTAAAGAATGAATTTTTAAGATTTTAAACAACACAGAACAACTGCGAAGTAGTAAAAAAACCTTTGCTCCTTTGTCCCTTAAAAAACAAAAAAATGAAAACACAAATAAACGGTACAGATATATTAGAATTAGGATTCCCAGAAGGAAAAATAATCGGAATCGCCTTAAAAATAAACAGTAAAAGACACGGATTTAAAAGAGACGAAATGATTACAAATTTCAAAAACGTCTTAGAAACTCCGGAGAATTATATAGACGATAAAATCTTCAGCAAATTGGCTGTGGCTTTGATCGAAAAATCGAATGAAAAACCAGAAGATTTTATCGCTTTAAACGAAAATCCAAATGCGTATTCCGCTTACGGATTAGATCATATCGAAGACGGAGCCAGAAAACAAATGGAAGTTGCCATGAAACTGCCTGTTACAGTTGCCGGAGCTTTAATGCCAGACGCACACCAAGGTTACGGATTGCCTATTGGCGGAGTTTTAGCCACAAAAAATGCCATTATTCCGTATGGTGTTGGAGTTGATATTGGATGTAGAATGGCGTTGTCGGTTTATGATATTCCAGAAGCTTTTTACTTTGAAAACGAAGCCAAATTCAAAAAAGAATTAATTGCCAATTCTATTTTTGGAGCGGGTCACGGATTTCACGGTCAGTACAAATCAGATCATGCGGTTTTGGAGAATGAAACTTTTAATATGAATCCGTTTGTGAAGAATTTGAAAGATAAAGCCTGGTCGCAATTAGGATCTTCGGGTGGTGGAAATCACTTTGTCGAATTCGGAATCATGGAATTCGCCCAAGACGATGCAGTTCTAAATATCCCAAAAGGAAAATACATCGCTTTGTTAACGCATTCTGGTTCACGAGGAATGGGCGCAACAATTGCGGGACATTATACGAAAATCGCCAAAGACGAATGTAAACTTCCAGAAGTAGCAAAAAACTTAGCGTATTTAGATGTGAATTCACAATTAGGTCAGGAATACTGGTTGGCGATGAATTTGGCGGGAGATTACGCTTCGGCTTGTCACGAAATTATCCATAACAAAATGGAACGCGCTTTGGGTGCGACGATTTTAGCCAAAGTCGAAAACCATCATAATTTCGCTTGGAAAGAAATCTGGAACGGCGAAGAAGTGATCGTACATAGAAAAGGAGCAACTCCAGCTGGAAAAGGCGTTATGGGAATCATTCCGGGAAGTATGACCGCACCAGGATTTTTGGTGAGAGGAAAAGGCGAGGAGAACGCCATAAATTCGGCTTCGCATGGAGCAGGAAGACAAATGAGCAGAACCCAAGCCATCAAAAACATCACACAAACCGAAATGAAAACCATCCTGAAAGATCATGGCGTTACGCTTATCGGAGCAGGTCTAGACGAAGCCCCAATGGCGTATAAAGATATCAATCAGGTGATGGAAGCACAACAGGATTTAGTGGATGTTGTGGCGAAGTTTACTCCAAAATTGGTAAGAATGGCAGATGATGGAAGCCGTGAGGACTGAGTTTAGTTTTCAGTCGCAGTCGCAGTTTTCAGTTTTGAGATGCAATTTTTGTGTCCATTCTCGATCACAGTATTTACTGTAGAGGCGCACTGCAGTGCGTCTAACGTTTTGTGGTAATTTTAACCGCAAAGAGCGCTAAGATTTACGCGAAGTTCGCAAAGATTTTTTCACGCAGATTTTGCGGATTTTAGCAGATTAAATTAGATTTTTTTTAGAATAATCTGCGAGCATCTGCTTAAATCTGTTTAAAATCTGCGTGAAATAAAAACTTAGCGACTCTGCGATTTTGCGAGATTAAAAATAGCGTTTAGTGATAAAAAATAAAATAACAAGAAGGTTCAAGAGAAGAAACCTTTGTCCCTCTGTCTCTTTGAGCCTTTGTAACTTAAAAAAAAATGAATTATATAGACATAGGAATTAACCTAACAAACAAACAATTCCAAAACGACATAGACGATGTCGTACAAGACGCGCTCGACGCCGATGTATCGCAAATGATACTCACGGGCACCAGCGTACGAAATAGCGAAGAATCTGCAAAGATTGCGAGACAGTATCCGGGCGTGTTGTACGCTACGGCGGGAATTCATCCGCATGATGCTAAGAGTTTCGATGCGCAGAGTATTTCGAAACTCAGGAAATTATTAGAACTGAAACACGTAGTTTCGGTTGGCGAATGCGGACTCGATTTTGATCGTGACTTTTCGCCCCGAAACAAACAGGAAGAATGTTATAAAGCCCAATTAGAATTGGCGATTGAAGTTCAGAAACCGCTGTTTTTGCATGAGAGAAGCGCTTTTAATTCTTTTATGAATATTACCAAAGAATATTTACCGCAATTGCCAAAAGCCGTTGTGCATTGTTTTACAGGAACTTTACAGGAAGCCAAAACCTATCTTGACAACGGATTTTATCTGGGTTTTACGGGAGCGATTTCAGATGCCAAGCGTTTCAGTCATTTAAAAGAAGTCATTCAGTACGTACCGCTCGACCGAATGATGATTGAAACCGATGCGCCGTTTATGCTTCCTAAAAATGTCCCGAACAGCCTCTTAAAGAAATACCACGAACGCCGTTGCGAACCTGCTTTCCTGCCGTATGTTGCTGGAACAATTGCACAGTTTAAAGGAGTTGCTTTAGCTAAAGTTGCGGAGGAAACTACCAGGAATTCTAAAAGTTTTTTTGGGATTTAGGTTTTAATTAGAAAGATTATTTGTTGGCTTTTAAATCAGGTGTTTGTACTTGGTTTGAGGGCTTTTTGTTTAGATATATTTGAAGGTGAAAATTGTCAATTGAATTATGATTACGAAAAACCGTAAAATTATTATTAAAACATAATGCATATTTGAAAGAATTTTAATCATTTATAGGAACTATATTTTTATGATAATAATAATTTTATTTCCTTGGGAACTAAGAACATATAAAAAGAAAAAAAATAATATGGAAAATGAAACAACTTACGTAAAAGTTATTTACAATATAATTTTTGCCCCTCTTTTTAATAAGGTTCTTAAAGTAAGAAATAACTTTCTATCTAAATTAGATTATCCTTTTAATAACAACATACATTCATTCGAAGATCTCTCCCCAGTTATTGTAGAAAGAAGTATTTATATTGATTCATTATTATGGGCTTTAAAAAATAAAAACGTTAAAAATATTGCCATGACTGGTTCGTATGGTTCTGGAAAAAGTAGTATTTTAAAAACATTTAAAGAAAAACATCCTGAATTTGAATATTTAAATATTTCGTTAGCAACTTTTGATGATTTGTTTGTAGAAGATCAGCCAAGACCAAAAAGTGATAAATATGAAGAACTGAATAAGAGGATTGAATTAAGTATTCTACAACAAATGTTATATGTTGAAAAAAGTAATACAATCCCAAATTCAAGATTTCAAAAAATAAAAAATTTAAAAAAACATTCTCTCTTTATCAACTCTCTATTTTGTTTAATAATTATATTGAGTTATATATATATCTTTCATAATAGTTTAATTACAGAACTTAAATGTGTCAGATTTTATTTTTTCGAAAGTGAAAATTGTGATTTAAATTTTAAGATTTTTGAAATTCTTTCAATTATATTTTTATTGCTAGGAACTTTTTATATTTTAAAAAGCTTCGTTAGGGCAATCAGTGATTTTAAATTTAGTAAAATAAATTTTAAAGGAGATGTAGAATTAAATAGAGAAGTTTCTGATAACTCTATTTTAAATAAAAATTTGGATGAAGTAGTATATTTTTTTGAAAGAACACATTACAATGTAGTTATAATTGAAGATTTAGATAGATTCAATGAACCAGAAATTTTCACAAAACTTCGTGAGATTAATTTATTACTGAATATTTCAAAACAAGTTAATAGACATATAGTTTTTATTTACGCATTGAAAGATGAAATGTTTAAAAACGGTGACAGAACAAAGTTTTTCGATTTTATTTTACCAATAATCCCAGTTATTAATTCTTCTAATTCATATAACTATTTAGCAGAAAAGCTAAAAGATCAAAATATATATCAAAATCTGTTATATGATATATCTCTTTACATTGATGATATGAGATTACTCAAAAATATTATCAATGAATATAAAATTTATTATGATAAATTAACTGAGGAGACTAAAATTCAGTTAGTAACTAATAAATTATTATCATTTATAGTTTACAAAAATTTGTTTCCTAAAGATTTTGCAACACTTCATAAAAATGAAGGTATGATCTACGAGGTCTTCAATAAGGATTTAAAAAAAATCAAATTTAAACAAACTGAAATTGAACAAGAATTAATAGTTAACAATAGTAACCAAATAACTAAATTAAAAGAATTAGTAGAAGACAAAACAACAAACAGTAATATAAAAGATTTAAGAAGATTATATCTTTTAGAGTTCTTGAAAAGATTTCCAGATGAAGTCACTAGTTTTATCTTCAATGATAAAACTTATTATTTAAATAAAGTTGAAGACTTAATTGAGGATGAAATGTTTGATTCATTTAGAAAAATTGAATCAATTACAGTAATGAAAAAAATGATTGACAGATCAAATTGGACATTAACAAATCAATTAAATGAAATCAATATTAGTTTTGCAAATATTGAAAAAAAAGTTGACCCAATAAATAATTATGATCAAAGAGTTGAATTGATATTTGAACGAAAAAAATTAGAAATTGAAAGTCTAAAAAAAATAATTCAGAAATCACAAAATGAAATTGAAAAAATTAAACGAAATAATTTTCAAGAAAGTTTTAATGACGAAAATTATAAAGAACTATTAAATGCCGAAATTAAAAAATCAGAAGTTTTAATATATTTTGTAACCAATGGTTTTATTGCTGAGGATTACTTTGATTATATATCAATTTTTAAAGAAGGCGACATCAGCACAAATGATAAAAATTTCATTCTTAGCATTAGAAATAATAAGGCTTTACCAGTAGATTTCAAACTAGATAAAGTTGAAAATTTAATGAGACATCTAAGAAATGATTTTCAAAAAAAAGAAATTTTAAATATAAATTTCATTGATTATTTGTTAGAAATACGAAATGAAATTAAAAATAATGACCTCTTTGATATATTTAATCAATTTAATAATGAAAGTGCTAGAACTATAGGATTTATAGATGTTTATATTTCTAATGGAAAGTATTTTGAAAAATTTGTGCAAGAAATTTGTGTTTATTACCCTAATTTTTGGAATTATGTACAGGAAAGTGATTATTTTACAGATAGATCTAAAGAATTCATTTTTAAAAATTTACTTTTAAATGTAGATGTTTTAATACTAGAACATCAAAATGAGAATCAAAAACTCTCAAATTTTATTTCCCAAAGAAAAGATTTTTTTAATCTGATAAATTTTGAAAATAAAAATGTAGAAAAAACACTTTTGAATTTACATATTAAATTCGAAAAACCATTAGATGTTAATTCTAATCGATTATTATTTGATTTCATTTATAAGAACAATTTGTATCAATTAAATGATGAAATGATTGAGCAAGTAATGAAAGAAAAAACGTCAAAAAAAGATGCACTAAATTTAAAACGTTCTAATTATACAACAATTCAAGATTCAGATTGCACCAGTTTAATCGAATATGTTAATGATGAAATACTTTATTATGTTAAGAATGTATTTCTTAAACTTGAAACAAATAAAAATGAAAATGAAAAGTATTTAATTAATTTATTGAATAACCCAAAATTAGATGAAATTGATCCTTATGATCTTATTATAAATCAAGATGTAATATTTAATAAATTAGATGAAATCAGGGATCCAAAAAAATGGAGTGTATTATTTGCATTAAATAAAATAAGACCATCTTGGATTAATGCTTTTAAATATTATGAAGAACATAATGTGGATGAATCTTTAATTTCATTTTTAAATAGTGAAAAAGAATATATAGAATTATCTAAAGAAGATATTAAGAGTTTAGATTTTGCCGAAGAAGCTAAAAATGAGTTTATCATAGATTTAATTTTGACACATGAAATTACTAATGAAGCATATTCATTTTTAATAGAGAATATTGAAGATAGTTATGATAATTTAGAAATTGAAAAAATAGATGAGAAAAAAGTAAAGATGTTAGTTGAAAAGGGGATAATTGCTCTAACAAAAGAGAATTTCGAATTACTTAGGATAAAAACAGCAGGTAAACAAATTCCTCTAATTATATTAAATTTTGAAGAATATATTCAGCAAAGAGATCAAGAAGAAATAGACTATGAATTAAAAGAAAAAGAATACGAATCTTTGTTAAATTCTAATTTGTCAGTTGAAAACAAGATAAAATTAATCTACGAAATAAACGAGAAAGAAATTAATCAAAAAAATAATTTAGGAAATTTGATTGGTGAAATTTTAAAGGAAAGGAAATTAAATGTATCGTATTTATACTTTAGAAATTTATTACAAAATGTTAAATCTCTTGAGACAAAAATAAAATTATGTAATTTATACTTTGATTTATTTTGTAAAGAAGTCGCATTTATTGAAGAAGTATTAACGATATTAGAAGAACCTTTTGCAGATATTATAGAAGTAGGAAAGAGTAAACCTCCAATCAATAATACTGAGGAGAATTTAAAATTTATAGAAAATCTTAAAAAAGCTAAATATATAATGAATTACTCTACAAATGATAAAAAAATCACAAAGATAAGGAAAAAGTAGGTTTTTTCCTTCTTTTAAAAATAAAAATATATCTTTGTAAAGTCAAAATACTATACAAGGAGAAATCCGAAAACTTAAATTTTAAGTTAACATAACGAGCCCTCATTCACGTTGCTGGAGCTAGTGATAGCCCTAATTCCACTCCTTGTAGTGTTTTGACACAACCGAAGATGAGGGCTTCGTGCGTTTAAATATTTTCGAAAATGTCAAAAGAAAATCAAAAACCAACACATCCTGATGTAGTGCCATCCATAATTAATTTCCTTTCAGACGAATTGTTTGAGGGAGATTACAAAGAACAGCCCATGTATTTACAGGAAATCTTCGAGCTATTAATGCATACAGAGTTTGGCGACGATATCAATTTAAGGCAAAAAATACTGAGCTGTTTAAGAACCAGCCGAAATCTGGCAGAAACGCTATCGCCATTTTCAAATAAGCAGATTCAGAAAGCTTGTCTCAACAGAGGTTGATTTGTTGTAAAAAATATATTTTAAGTACATTTTGTTAAATTAATATAAAATATACTACATTTGTATCTGTAATTAATAAATAGAAAAATACATATGATACTTTCAGTAAGCAAAAAATTTGAACAATTGGCCGGAGATTTTCCAGCTGAGGTGTTTGGATGCGATATGTATTTTTATGAAATTGAAATGTAGATTTTAGAGTTCAACTCAACATAAAATATAAAAGCGTCCTAATTTCGGGACGCTTTTTTTGTTTGAAATAGTTTTGAGAATGTTTCGACTTCGCTCAACAGGACAAAAAAATCGTTCAATAGGACAAAAAATGATAGAAAAACAAACCATAACTAAAAATAATTAAAAAAATAATTGACCAAATGTTTCATGATTAAACCAAATAGCGAAATATCCTCTTGAAAAGTAATTTGATGAGTAACAGTCATTTGATACAAAACAAGATCTGCACCAGTTTGCGGACAGGAATTCCTTTGCTTTTATTTTTGGGTTTAACTAATTGATAGTCAGAAAATTAATCTTAAAAAATATTTGGAAATATGATTTTTTCCATCATATCTTTGCCAAACAAAATTGAAAGAATAACAATAACAATCGCAATGACAATTGCAATAACAATATAAAAAATAAACAATATGAGTTTTAAATTATACATAAACAACACAAGATTAGTAGCCTCGATTTCAGATCGTGAATGCTTTTACATGTCGGTGCATCAATATAGGCAATAGGATAGTTATATCGTATTTGTTATGAAGCACCTTTAATCGGGTGCTTTTTTATTTAGGTACATAGGTTCTAAGGTACAAAGGGACAAAGGCAAAAAAGCTTAGCCTCTTAGAATCTTAGCATCTCAGAACCTTTAAAAAAAAGTACGCAGAATAATTGCGTAGAACGATTGTAATATTTGTTCAGAGAAAAAAGCTTAGTTGCTTAGCATCTTAGCACCTCAGAACCTTTAAAAAAAAGTTTAACAATAAAAATTTAAGGATGAATCAAAAAATAGGACTTAGGTCAGACTATAGTGGTCAAACAGATAAAGTGGAATTTAATGAGTCGCCATTTGCCTCGAGTAAAAATGAGGATTTGGAACTTACTAACCTATGGAATAGAAAGGTGAATTTTAGGGATTTTATATATATCATTTAGAGATATTTCTCTGGTAAAGCAAGGGTGCTTTTAAACTTTTGTGATATTGGATTTCCCAGAAAACCTTCGATTTCCTGAGATTCCCAAGAATTGCAAAAAAAAAAATGCCATGCAAAACAATACATTAGAAAAATATAAAACCGCAATTAGAAAAAAATACGAGACCGAAAAAGAAGGGAAATACTTTGATTATTTGTACAAACCTTCTCGTGGAAAACTTCGTGATTTGTGCTGGTTGATTTTCGAAAATAACCCAACAAAAGAGGATCTGAATGTTTTTAGTAATCTTTTGGGCTTAGATTTCGATCATAATAAAAAGAATAAGTTTAAGGAGAAGAAAGATAAATTCAGACCTATCGAAACGTTCTTTAAAGGAGAAACAGATCCATCAAATATTGATGCGATAAATATGGCTGCAATTTTGGTTGATTTTGAGTTGCGTCCTTTCAAAAAGTTTTACGAAAATGCTAAAACGGAGGATACAAAAAAGATCAAAACCATTGACAAAGTGAAAGCAGTTATAGAGAAAAAGAGTGCTGATAAAAAAGAAAAACCTGAGAAAAAGTCTAAGAAGAAAAGAAATTTCTTTAGAGATTTTAAAAGCATGTTTTTCTAAGCTCTGGCACAAAGGCGTTAAGATACAAAGTTTTTTTGCCACTCCCGATAGCTATCGGGATATAAAGATTAAAAGGATTTTTAAAATCTGCTCAAATCTGCTGAATCTGCGTGAAACTAATCTTAGCGTGCTTTTGCGTAAATCTTAGCGCCCCTTGCGGTTAAAAAATTAAACACAATTATTAAAAATTAAAAAAATGAAAACAACAGATAAAATTATTATTATCGATTTAGAAGCCACATGTTGGCAAAGTGCTGTCCCGAAAGGCCAGGAAAATGAAATTATTGAAATCGGTTTGGCGGTTTTAGATACTCAAACAGGAGAAATTACAAAAAATCAAGGTATTTTGATAAAGCCTCAGCGATCAAGTGTTAGTCCGTTTTGTACAGAATTGACAACCATTACACAGGATTTACTGGATAAAAACGGAGTTCTTTTTGAAGACGCTATAAATCAGTTAATCGATCAATACAATCCCGATTTGTACACTTGGGCTAGTTACGGTCAGTACGATTTGAATATGCTTCAAAAACAATGTAAATCGTTTGGCGTTTCGTATCCAATGGCAAATGACCATATTAATGTAAAAGTATATTTTGCCGAAAAGTTTGGTTTAGTAAAACCAACGGGAATGAACGGCGCGCTTGCATTGTTGAATATTCCGCTAGAAGGAACACATCAACGTGGAATTGACGATGCGAAAAACATCGCGAAGATTTTGCATTGGTGTCTGCAAAATTAAAACGGCTGTCAATTGACAGCCGTTTTGTTTTGGTTATATTATTTGATTTATTGATTGTTTCCGTAGATTTTTGCGTAAAGATCTTTGTAAATTTCTTTAATGATTTTACGTTTTAGTTTTAAAGTAGGAGTAAGCTGTCCGCCGTCGATAGACCAAACATCTGGAGTAAGCTCAAAACGTTTGATTTGTTCCCAATGTCCAAATTTCTTGTTGATTCCTTCTATTTCTTCATCAATACGTTTAATAACATCTGGATTTGCACTGATTTCTTTGTCAGTGCTTCCTAAAGTTATTTTATGGATTTTAGCCCATTCTTTCACAAATTCAAAATTTGGCTGAATAAAAGCGGCAGGCATTTTTTCACCTTCACCAATTACCATAATCTGCTCAATAAAACGAGATTGTTTCATCGCATTTTCAATCATTTGCGGCGCAATGTATTTACCTCCAGAAGTTTTGAACATTTCTTTCTTACGATCTGTAATTTTTAAGAAACCTTCGCTGTCAATTTCTCCGATATCTCCAGTATGGAAATAACCGTCGATAATCGCTTCGGCTGTTTTTTCTGGATCTTTGTAATATCCTAACATTACGTTTGGTCCTTTTAGTAAAATTTCGCCATCTTCGGCAATTTTAACTTCAAGATTTTGAATTGGTTTTCCAACCGTTCCAATTTTGAAACCTCTGTTTCTTTGATCGTTAACGGCAATTACCGGAGAAGTTTCAGATAAACCGTAACCTTCCATAACTGGAATCTCTGCCGCAGCAAAAACTCTTGTTAAACGTGGTTGCAAAGCTGCACTTCCAGAAACCATTAAATCTAAGTTTCCGCCCAAACCTTCTTTCCATTTACTGAAAATCAATTTTCTAGCAATTTTTAATTGGAATTCATACCAAGCGCCATTTGCACCGTATGGTTCGTATTTTAAACCTAAATCAATTGCCCAGAAAAAAAGTTTCTTCTTGATTCCTGTTAATTCTGCACCTTTAGCATAAATTTTATCGTAAACCTTTTCAAGAAGCCTTGGAACTGCAGTAATTACAGTCGGACGAACTTCTTTTAAGTTGTCACTGATTTTGTCTATAGATTCTCCAAAATAAACTGAAACCCCATAATATTGATAGATGTACAAAATCATTCTTTCAAAAATATGGCAAATAGGCAAGAAGCTTAATGCTGTACTTTTTCCTGGATCAAACGGAATTCTTGGCGCGCTGTCTAAAACATTCGATACAATGTTTTTGTGCGAAAGCATAACCCCTTTTGGTTTTCCAGTTGTTCCAGAAGTATAAATAATGGTTGCTAAATCTTCGGTTTTAATACTGTCTTTTCTAGCTTCAACTTCATTTTGATTGCTTTCGTCTTCGCCCAAAGTCAAAAGTTCAGACCAATGTTTGCAACCCGGAATTTCATTAAAAGAATAAACCTCTTTTAAAGTTGGTACATTCGCTTTAATCGCTTGAACTTTTTGATACACTTCATCATCAGAAACAAAACAGTAAATACTGCCGCTGTGATTTAAAATATATTCGTAATCCTCTTCTGAAATAGTTGGATAAATTGGAACATTTTGAGCACCTGTCTGCAAAATACCAATATCCATAATATTCCATTCGGTTCTATTATTTGAAGTAATTAAGGCAATTTTATCATCTTTCTGAACGCCCATGCGCAATAATGCTCTCGAAACAGCATTTGCTTTTGCAATATATTCTTGGCTAGATGTTTTTTCCCAGGCTCCATTTTTTTTGGTTGCAAGAGCGACTGGAAGGTTGTAAGTTTCTTGTTGATAGTAGGGAAAATCAAAAAGGCGTGTGATTGGAACCATGTTTAATATATTGAATTTTACTGCAAATTAAATAAAATTTAGGAATGATTTTTAATTTTATAAAATTAAATGGCAAAATTTATGAGTACTATTAAAATTCAACGAAAACGTTTTCTTTTTAATAGCAAATTTTACAAAAAAGCGAGAAAAATTTATTTAGAATTCGGTTTTTGCATGTCGTTATAATCCGCATAATCTTTCATACGCTCTCCCATAATGAACATTTTCTTTTTATTGAAGTGTATTGAAAACTGTGTGTAGTTCCAGTCTTCTTTATTTTTATCTCTATACCAAAAAGTATAAGTAGCGCTATTAAATCCTTCTTTAAAAGTAGGAACACCTTCTTCAGAACATTCGATTCCCCAGACAATATTTTCTTTCGTTAAATCTTCAAATTGAAAAATTCCGCTTCCGTCTGGATTCAATTGTACAATGGGTTCTTTTTTACCTTCAGACATAAAAGTTCCTGTTACAGGATATCCGATTGTGGTGGTAATGTAGTGATCGTGAATTTTATAAGTAATTTGATCGACTTTAACTTGAGAATTGGAATGTAAAGCAGTAAAAAACAAACTGCTTAAAAAAAGTAATTTTAAAAATTTCATTCTATGTAGGTTTAATGTTTTTGGGACTGAAAAATCTAATGGCCGATTTTTGGTTCGGCGAATATAAATTAAATTTTCAATAGAATCGAACGTTAAAAATACAAGAATGAAATTTTTATTTTATAATGATTTTTGGTAAGTTTTTACTCCGTAGAAAACTGATTTTCTAGTAATTTTTCTTTAAAATCAGATTTAAAAGTATAGGCAAAAGTTACCATTAAAGCGCGCGTGTCAGATTTAGAAGTTCGGTTGTTTCTAAATAATAAAGTATTGTTTTTGTAACCGCTTTCTAAAGTATTAAACATATCGGTGACAACTAATCCAAGTCGTGCATTTCCATTTCCTAACTTTTGTTGAAACCCCATGTCAACATTATAAATCGGAATTCGTTTTCCTTGTGGAGTTGCCACGGCAGAATTGTAATTTCCGATAACTTGAAGTTTTCCGCCTTTCCACGGCACAAAGTTATTAATCATTTTTCCGTACCAGCTAAACGCACTTTTTACAACATCTTCCGTTTGTGCTAAATTTCCAGCGTTTATTTTTTGTTCAAAAGCAGTTACGCTGATATTTGCATCATAAAAAGAAAAAGGTTTAAAGCTGAAAATACTTTCTAAACCGTAAGTAATTGTGTTTCCAATGTTTTGAGGTTGCAATAAAATTACTCCGTTATCTTGCAGCGTGCCATATTGTCGAATCGTATTGTTGGCATTTCTATAAAATGCATTTCCGGAAAGTGAATATTTATCCCATTCTTTATTATAATTTAACTCTACAATATGAATAATTTCTGGCTTCAAATACGGATTTCCTCCATGCGGATTCAGCGCATCTGTAATATCAATAAACGGATTTAAATCGTCTAAATCTGGGCGATTGATTCGTTTGCTGTAACCGAATTTTAAAAACTCATCAGATTGCAAATTTAATTGTATAGATCCTGAAGGGAAAAATTTTAAATAATTGTTAGAAAAATTATCGCTGTTGTTTTGAGTTTTTCCACTGTTAGAAACTTGCTCAGCGCGAATTCCTAAATTGTATTTCCATTTTGGATTTTCTTTAGATCCAGAATAAGAATTCCAAAGTCCGTAAACTGCATTTATTTGTTCATTAAAATCAAAAATAGTACTCACAAGCGGATCAATCACATATTCGTTATTGATTCGATCTGCACTTTGAAAATCAGAATTAAAGAATCTAAAAGTTCCTTTGTATCCAGTTTCAATAATAGATTTTTCTGAAATTGGAAAAGCATAATTTAAAATCGCATTCGAAATATTTTCCTTTTCATAATTATGTGTTCGTTGCCAAAAAGTATCGCCAATTATTGCATTATTTTCATCATAATTGTCGGTATCAATATTGGTATTTTCTCTGTGAAAATTATAAGAAGTCGTAATACTAGCGTTCAGACTTTTTCTTTCATCAGAAAATTTACGATCGTAATTAAAACCAAATTCTGCCGCTTTAGAACGTTCTAATTCTAATGAATGACGTTTATTGCTAGAATAAAATTGATTTGAACTGTTGAAAACATCTGTTTTTAAGGTTTCATCATTATCTTGACTTTCCATATTTCCGAGTGCTTCAAATGAAAACGTATTTTTCTCATTTGGCGAAAAATCAACATTAAATTTTAAGTTTTGCAAACCTTCAGTTCTTTCATCATGTCTGTTTTGATTGATAAAATGTTCATCATCAATAAAATAATTTGTTCTTTCGCCTTTGATGCTTTTGGTTCTTCCAGCAAAACGATTGTCGTACGCAAGGCCAACATTCCATTTATCAGTTTTATGATTTAAAATAATAGAACTGTTCATTCTTCCTTTTGCTCCAAAACCAGCACCAAGAACAGCGGCGCCATTTATTCCGTTCAAATTATTCTTTTTAAGTTTAATATTGATAATTCCGCTTTCTGCATTTGCATCGTATTTTGCGGTCGGACTTGTAATAATTTCAATGCTTTCGATACTGCTCGCCGGGATTTGATTCATGTTCGTAATCGCAGAATTTTTTCCATTAATTAAAATCAAAGGCGTTTTTCCTCTTAACGAAATGGCGTCATCGGCATCAACAGCCACGGTTGGAATGTTTTTCAGCATATCAATTGCTGTTCCGCCCGATTGCGAAATATTAGAAACTGCATTAAAAACAAAACCTTCAGCTGTTTTTTGAATTTGTTTTTTCTGAGAATTTACCACAACTGTATTTAATAGATTGGCATCTTCCTTTAGTATAATATTTCCAAGTGAAATTGAATTTCCAGTATATTTTAATTTTTGAGTAAATGATTTAAAACCAATCAGACGAAATTTCAAAATGTATTCGGCTGGCGTAATATTTTCAAGAATAAATTTTCCAGATGAATCTGTAACTGTGTAAGCAGAAGTTTTTGTTGTGTCAGTTACAGGTTTTAAAACCACATCTACAAATTCGATTGGTGTTTTTCCATCAGAAATAATTCCGTTTATAGCATTTGTTTTCTGACCAAAAGAGTATTGGCATATAGTAAATAAGATAATTGCAGCGACTAAATTTTGTTTCCATTTTTTCATATCGCAAAGTTATTTATACAATGAAAAAAGGAACAATAATGCGCCTTAAGATACTATTAAATTAAGCTTAGTTTTTATTAATTGAATTAAGAAAGTAAAAAGAAGTACTTAAAAAAAGGTGTTTTTCCCCTTTAAAAACAGGAAATTTCATGTTCTTTTTAAAATCTAGTCCTATTACTTTTATCCCGTAAGAATGCGGAAGCCGAAAAGCAAACGAGTAGGCAACACATAAAATTAAATTATTATGGAAACTGCTTTTTTCTTAGCGATGGGTTGGTGCGGAACGAAATATCCTGGCTGGTGGCGTGAATTATTAAAGAAACATCCAATTCCAGAACCAGAACCGTGGTGGATTATTTCTACAATTGGTCTAGGTTTAATTGCTGGACTTGCTGGCGGAACAATTTTTAGTATTATAGCTCGCGAAAGTCAATATTTCTCTGGACAAACGGCAATCGCTTCTGGCTTATTTGCTTTTGGAACTGCCAATATTGTAACCGGAATTGCATCAGCTTTTAAAGATTAAATAAATAATGTCCTAACGATGTGGGGATAGCGTTGGGATGTTTTTTATAGCCACAGATTAAAAGAATTATCACAGATTATTTTTTAGAGTTTAGAAAAATCATTTTAATCCTTTTAATCTGTGGCTATAAAAAAAGCGCCCGAAATTATCGGGCGCTTTAATAAAAATATATTTCTTAGTTTTTCTCAATCCATTTTCTTGCATTAACAAAAGCTTCATGCCAAGGCGAAACCTCGTCATTTCTGTCTTTTGGATAATGTGCCCAGTTCCATTGGAAAGTTGAGCGCTCAATATGAGGCATCATAACCAAATGTCTTCCTGTTTTATCACACATCATTGCTGTGTTGTAATCAGAACCGTTCGGGTTTGCAGGATAACCTTCGTAAGCATATTTAGAAACAATGTTATATTGGTCTTCTGAATAAGGTAATTTAAATTTACCTTCTCCGTGAGAAACCCAAACTCCTAAAGTGCTTCCAACCAAAGTAGATAACATCACAGAGTTATTTTCCTGAACCGTTACAGATGTAAAGATACTTTCGTGTTTCTGGCTCTCGTTATGGTGCATTTTTCCATGAACTTCGTGTTCTGGATTAATAACTTCCAATTCCATAAACAACTGACATCCGTTACAGATTCCGACAGATAAAGTATCTTCTCTTTTAAAGAAGTTATCTAAAGCTGTTTTTGCTTTTTCGTTGTATAAGAAAGCTCCAGCCCAACCTTTAGCAGAACCTAAAACGTCAGAGTTAGAAAATCCTCCAACCGCACCAATAAACTGAATATCCTCAAGAGTTTCACGACCCGAAATTAAATCCGTCATGTGAACGTCTTTTACGTCAAAACCTGCTAAGTACATAGCATTTGCCATTTCTCGCTCAGAATTACTTCCTTTTTCACGAATAATAGCCGCTTTTGGTCTCTCGACTCCGCTCGAGATGACAGGTGCTTTTCCTGTGAAATGTGCAGGGAAAGTATAATTTAAAACCTGATTTTTATAGTTTTCGAAACGAGCTTTTGCTGTTCCATTTTTAGATTGTTTTTGATCTAATAAATAAGAAGTTTCAAACCATACATCGCGGTAAGTTGGAATATCTAATTTGTAATCTGCAATTTCTAAAGTTGCAGTTTCTTGAACAGATCCAATTTTGAAGAATTCGATATTATTAGCATTCAATTTAGCTTCAACAGCTGCGTCAGATTTAGCTTGAAAAACGATTCCGATGTTTTCAGCGAAAAGGATTTTCAATAAGTCTTTTTCTGCAAATGCAGAGAAATCAATTTTAGCTCCAAGATTTACATCAGCAAAACACAATTCTAATAAAGTAGTAATTAAACCACCGCTTCCGATATCGTGACCTGCTAAAATCTGGCTTTCGCCGATTAATTCCTGAACTGTATTAAATGCGTTTTTGAAGAAAAAAGCATCTTTAATCGTAGAAGTTTCGTTTCCGATTGTATTTCTAATTTGTGCAAAAGAAGAACCTCCCAATTTGAAATCATCTTGAGACAAATTGATATAATAAATAGAATCTCCGTTTTTCTGTAAAACTGGTTCAACTACTTTTCTAATGTCAGTACAATTTCCTCCAGCAGAAATAATAACCGTTCCAGGCGCGATTACTTCGTCATTAGGATATTTTTGTTTCATCGAAAGTGAATCTTTTCCTGTCGGAATATTGATTCCCAATTCAATTGCAAATTCTGAACAACCTTCAACAGCAGCGTACAAACGAGCGTCTTCACCTTCGTTTTTACAAGCCCACATCCAGTTTGCAGACAATGAAATACCTTTTAATTGGTCTTTAATTGGTGCCCAGATAATGTTTGATAACGATTCTGCAATAGCATTTCTACTTCCTGCAACAGGATCGATCAAAGCTGCGATAGGAGCGTGGCCGATAGAAGTTGCAATTCCTTCTTTTCCTAAATAATCCAGAGCCATAACTCCCACATTATTCAAAGGCAATTGTAACGGACCTGCATTTTGTTGTTTAGCCACTTTTCCTCCAACACAACGGTCCACTTTGTTTGTCAACCAATCTTTTGAAGCAACGGCTTCTAAACGTAAAACGTCTTTTAAATATGATTCAAAATCTCCTGCGTTGTAAGCAACATCAGCATATTTTCTATCGATAGTTTTGTCTGTCATAACCGTTTTTGGAGAACTTCCGAAGAAATCTTCTAAAGCATAATCCATCGGTTTTGAACCATTTGATTTTGATTCGAAAGTAAAACGGTGATCTCCCGTTACATCTCCAACCTGATACATTGGCGAACGCTCTCTGTCGGCAATTCTTTGTAACGTATCAATATCTTTTTGACCAATAACTAATCCCATTCTTTCTTGAGATTCATTACCAATAATTTCTTTTGCAGAAAGTGTTGGATCTCCAACTGGTAATTTATCCAAGTCGATCAAACCTCCAGTTTCTTCAACCAATTCCGAAAGACAGTTTAAGTGTCCTCCAGCTCCGTGATCGTGAATAGAAACAATTGGGTTACTATCACTTTCTACCAAACCACGAATTGCGTTTGCAGCACGTTTTTGCATTTCTGGGTTTGAACGCTGAATCGCATTCAACTCAATTCCTGAACCGAAAGCTCCTGTGTCTGCAGAAGAAACCGCAGCACCACCCATTCCGATTCTATAATTTTCTCCACCAAGAATTACGATTTTGTCGCCTTCTTGTGGTTTCTTTTTAATTGATTGATCCAGTTTTCCGTATCCAATTCCGCCCGCTTGCATGATTACTTTATCGTAACCAATTTTACGGTCGTTTTCTGAATGTTCGAAAGTTAAAACTGAACCTGTAATAAGCGGTTGACCAAATTTATTTCCAAAATCAGAAGCTCCGTTTGAAGCTTTGATTAAAATATCCATTGGAGTTTGGTACAACCATTTTCTTTCTTCAAGAGCATTTTCCCATTTTCTGTCGTTGTTCAAACGTGAATATGAAGTCATATAAACTGCAGTTCCGGCTAATGGCAATGAACCTTGACCTCCAGCTAAACGGTCACGAATTTCTCCTCCAGAACCTGTTGCAGCTCCGTTGAAAGGCTCAACTGTTGTTGGGAAATTGTGTGTTTCGGCTTTTAATGAGATAACCGAATCAAATTCTTTTATTTCGTAAAAATCAGGTTTGTCTGCCGATTTTGGTGCAAATTGTTGCACTTTTGGCCCTTTTACAAAAGCAACGTTGTCTTTGTAAGCAGAAACAATATCATTAGGATTTTCCTGAGATGTTTTTTTGATTAATTTGAAAAGAGAAGTCTCTTTTTCTTCACCGTCAATAACAAAAGTTCCGTTGAAAATCTTGTGACGACAGTGCTCTGAATTCGCTTGCGAGAAAGCAAAAATTTCAGAATCAGTTAATTTTCTTCCTAGTTTAGTCGAAAGATTGTTTAAGTAATCTACTTCTTCTTCGCTTAAAGCTAAACCTTCAACTTTGTTGTAAGTTGCAATATCATCAATCTCCAAAATTGGTTCTGGTTGAATGTTGATAGTGAAGATTTCTTGATCTAATTCGTTGAATTTTTGAGAAAGCATTGGGTCAAAATCAGTAAAATCTTCCGTTGCTGGATGAAATTCTTCGATTCTGATAATGCCAGAAATTCCCATGTTTTGAGTAATTTCTACAGCATTTGTACTCCAAGGCGTGATCATCGTGGCGCGAGGACCAACAAAAAAACCTGTCAATGCAGATTTTTCGATCTTATTTGAGTCGGCAAAAAGCCAGTTTAATTTTGAAATGTCTTGAGCTGAAATTTCGTTTTGCGTTTGTACGGCAAAAACAGTTTTGCTTTGGTTTTCAAAGAAATGGATCATTTGTGTAGTTTGTTGTATTGAGCTGCAAATTTAATGTAAATAAATAGTAAGCGCAAATTTGAAAACGATCTCTTTTCAAAAAAAATGAAATTGCTTTTTTCTTGCATTTTTTCTACCAAAAAGACGCAGAATCAAGAGATTTTGGTCTTTTATTAATTTCGGGTATTTATTCAAAATTTGCCCTTGACATCTTCTGTTATATTAAACTTTTAGAAAGGAAAAAAACAAAAAGGATAGCCTCATATTTTAGTTTCTCTCCGAAAAAAGTATTGCAAAATTTACGAAACCTGAAAATAAATAAAATCTGCAATTTCTCTAAAAATGGTCTTTGCGACATAAAAAAAGCGGCAATTTGCCGCTTTTTAGTTTATGAAAATCTATTTTTTAATTAATAATTATCCTTTTATAAGACGTTTTTTCTCCTTTTGTGATTTTAATAAAGTAGATTCCTGAAGATAAATTTTGTAAAGAAACTTCAGAAGAAGTTATGTTTTGCTTATCGAAAACTTTTTGTCCCGAAAATGAGAAAACTTCAATTGAATATGGATCTGAATTCTGAGATTCTATATTGAAATTTCCGTCAGAAGGATTTGGATAAATTACAATTTCATCAGATTCGATAATAATTTCCTCATCCTCAATAGCTGTTTGAACTTTTTTGCTTGCCAAATTATTACAAGTATCAGTCGCATACGAATCCCATTGTGCGCTTAAATTGAATGTTGCACTTGGTGAAGTCACAGTCGATTTTCTTCTTAAGGTAACATCTGCAGCAAAATTGGCGGTTCCTCCATTAAAAGTTCCGATGATATCAATTAAAACTCCGTTTTTAAATAAACCTACAGCATCATTTCCATTAAAAGTCAATTCGGTTGCCGTTGTTGAAATGTTGGCAGCACTTGTAGCAAAACAGCTAGAAGACATGGAACTGTTTACAATTACAAATTTACTTCCGGTTGTTAAAGTGCCGCTTAAAGCTAAACCTGTACTCCATGAACCCGCGCCGTTGGTTTGTTTTTTAACAGTGTAAGCAGACAAACTAATAGAACTTCCGGTATTATTGGCAATTTCCAATGCTTTGTTATTTCCAGAACCTTCAATGTATTCAGAGAAAAGCAAATCGGTTGCTGTTCCTGTTCCGCTACTGTTGGTTGTAACCGAAATGGTATTGCTTGACGCAGAAGCATTTCCGGCTGCATCTTTTGCTTTAACATAAATAGAATAAGCTGTAGAAGCTGTTAAACCTGTAATTGTAGCTGTAACTCCGGAAACAGTTGTTTTTAAAACGCTATTCGCGTAAACGTCATAACCAGTAACGGCTACATTATCTGTAGAAGCATTCCACGAAAGTGAAATTGAAGTAGCAGTTTTTGAAGTCGAAACCAAACTCGTTGGAGTTGTTGGTGCTTGAGTATCTCCAGATGGAGGAGTTCCTCCCCAAATTTGATTTACATATTCTGGATGATCAATAAACGGATTTCGGTTGTTTTGACGACCATAAATCGCATTATTTCTTGCAATTTCTCTAGCACTTACAGGATCTTGTGCGTGCCATGCCAAAAGAACATTCAAAAATGCAGTCGTAAAAACTTTATTGCTTGAACCGTCAAACATGGCATAAGAATACCCTGCAACTGTATTTTCATATCTCGTTGCGAAGTAAAAATACATTCGAGCAATATCGCCTTTAAATGCATTTATGGGTTCAAAAACAGTTCCTGAATAACCTGAAACAGAACTTGAACCTAATTTACTTCCGTTTTGTGAAGTATATGTTGCTGAACTTACAGTTCCGTGCGGATAGTTGGAACGCATTCCGTTTACTTTTCCATCGGTTGGTGTGATGAAATGCGCATCGGCAACCATTGGTGACTGTTCATTAAAGACAGATTGTGGAATAATGTGTTCTCGATTGTAGCAATCACCTTCAACAGAATAATTTCCACATCTTTGAGTCGTTCCAGTTGTATAGTTGTACGGATCTGTTCCTGATGGATTTTCAGAATACATGTCTAAAATAGTTCCGTCGTTTTCGTAAAAATTATCAACGTCAGAAGTTAGATAAGTAGTGTACAAACCTGCGTAACCATTATTGGTATGGTTTTTAATAATATTGTACAATTGTGTTTTTAAAGTGTAACCCGTTCCAGTTGCGGTATTGTAATATCCAGAAGGAATTTGAGAAAAACAGACACTAACGCAGAGTAATAAGACTAAAAAGTAGTTTTTTTTCATAAATAGTATTTTAAGATTTGGGTGTTAAATACTTTTTTAAGAATCTGATTTTTAGAAATTTAAAAATGTATTATAACAAATCTATTACTTTTATGAATACGAAACGTTAAGCGATGTTTAATTTTGGATATATTTTCTTACTATTGATTTTTGACTTGAAAGTAGTAAAATAAAAAGTTTTATTTTTTTTCTAAAATCTTTTTTATGGCTTTTCTATATTCTTTTTCAGCTTTTGAACTGCCGTCATCAATTATCTCAATATTATAATTATAAACTTTGTTGTTTTTGATTTTATAGAATGCTGCCCAATTTGTGCCAGAAGATACATGACTTTCAATAATCTTATATTTCGAATTGTAACTTGGATTTTTTATTTCTTCAAAACCATTTACTCTTTTGAAATTATTAGTTTTCGGGTTGTACAGATATAAATTATAGGTCCAATTACTTCGAACATCAGAAATATTTTGAACTAAAATATCTTTTACACCATCGTTGTTGTAATCTTGAAATTCAATTTTTTGAACAAAACTAAAAATAGAATCTTTTATTATAGTTGAAGATTTATTATTTACTTTTTGACTGATAATTAGGATTGAATTTTTTTCACCGTCGTAACCCTCTTTTTTAGTTTCAAAATTTACAAGTTTTATTGTAATGCCCTTATTTTTATAAATAGAATCACATTTAATAGTTATTGTATTCTGAGCAAATGCATTAATAAAGAATAGATGACAAATGAACAATGCAAAAGTTAATTTCATAAATTTTTAATTTACTTCGGAAAATCTTGACTCTGATAAGCGCCCAAATCTGGCGGAGAAGTTCTCGTAATTCCTAAAATATCTTTTGCAATTAAATACGACTGATTTCCTTTCGCGAAAGCGGCAGAAGTTTTATCGATATTGAATTTATTCTGAGAAACATTATAAAACTTCGGATTTTCATTCAAAATAATATTGTTATAATGTTCGGTGTCAGTTTTGAATTGATAATTAGGATTTGTCGTGCTTCCGAATTTCAATAAACAATTGTTCAATTGGTAAACAAATGCAGAGGATGTATTTTTACTGATATTGAATTCGTTAAAATTCGAACCATAAATAATACAATTGTTGAAAGTTGCCTGAGTTAACGGATTTGTTTCAGGTGTTGCTCCAGTCAAACTATTGCTCAAATTGACTGCGAAATGCGATGGATTTGGCCAATTATTATGGAATGTACAATGTGTAAATTTGTAATCTCCTCCGTAAACGCATGATAAACTTGCTAAACCAGCGTAATTGATTACAATATTTTCGCCAACGATTTTAGTGTTTTGGGCTAAAATTCCGTATTCAACGCAATTGTAAATCTGAGTATTTTTAATTTGAACAGTATTTAGCGGACTTCTAAAATCTAAACCAGTCGTTGCATTTTTTAAAGTTAAATGATTGATCGAGTGATTTGTGCTACTTTTTTCAAAAATAACCGATTTCCATTGTCCAGGAATATCCGAGTAAAGCGGTTCTAAACGATCGCCTTCAAAAATAACTTCGTTTTCGAGTTTTTCTGTTGAAGAAGTTGTTCCATTAATTTGAAGAGTAGCATTTTTGGCAACGTACAATCCAGAATTTGCATGGAAGTGAACTCGTGCGCCAGCTTCAAAAATTATGGTTTTATTTTCTGGAACTCCGGCATATCCGTAAATGACGTAAGGTTTTTGTTTGGTAAAAAGAAGTTCGTTTCCGTTTGCAGGATCATTTTCGCTCAAATAAAAACCGTCAACATCTTTGCCGTCGATTGAGATTTTTTCTTTTGTTCCATCTTGATTTTGATTCGGATATAAGAAAACGGCATCTTGAATTAAAGTAACCAAAGCCACTTCTTGAAGATTTGCACCGCTGTCAAATTGAATTTCGTCGGTATATAAAAAATCAGTCGAATTGGCATCTGTAATATCTGCGGTAGTTTCTATAAAAATGTACAAACTGTCTTTCGCTAAAAGCGTTACATCTTTAAAAATCTTTCCATTTATTCCACTCATTCCGTCAACAGTCATTCTGTATTTAGAACTTAAACCTTTTTTGAATTGCACAATTGGAATCGAAATATCGTTTTTACTTCGATTATAAACTTTTAATTGATAAGTGCTGGAACCAATATTTTTAAAAACAGTATCTAAATAAACAGTGTCTTTTGAAAACTTCAAATCTCCAGAACTGGCAACAGTATCAAAGTCAGTTCGGCAAGAACTAAAAGCTAAAATTAAACCCAGAACTAAGATTATAAAGTATTGACGCATTTAAATTGTTTTTTTGCCACAGATTAAAAAGTTTTTTTGCCACGAATTACACAAATTTACACGAATTAAATTGAAATAAAATTCGTGTAAATTTGTGTAATTCGTGGCTATATTTTTTTAATTCTTTTAATCTGTGTAATCTGTGGCAAAAAAAATCAGCCAAAGATTGATGTTCGATTGTTTTTGTAAAAATAGCAAAAAACTGACAAGTTTATAATTGATTTTTAATTTAGAATCAGATTTTTAGATTTATGTCTTATCTTTCTTTAATTTTACGATTTTAAAGTTTATTTTAATGAATCATACAAAAGAGCAGATTTTGGCGCGCTGCAATGAGTTTTCTAAAAACACATTAATGGAGACGCTCAAAATTGAATATATTGACGCTGGAGAAGATTTTTTAACTGCAAAAATGCCTGTAAATCCGAGTGTTCACCAGCCAATGGGATTATTGCACGGCGGAGCTTCTGTTGCTTTGGCAGAAAGTGTTGGAAGTGCAGCTTCTTTCTTTTTTATCAATCCAAAAGAGCAAGAGGTAAGAGGAATCGAAATTTCGGCAAATCATCTAAAAAGTATTCGTGAAGGTTATGTTTTTGGTACAGCCAGAATTATTCATAAAGGAAGAAGTCTTCACCTTTGGGAAATTAGAATTACAGATGAAGAAGGAAATTTGGTTTCGCTTTGCAAATTGACGAATATGGTTTTGGATAGAAAGAAAAGTGAATAAATTATGAATCCATTTTTCTTAAAAATTAAAAATCATAAAGAACAAAATTTGCCCTTTGTTCTTTATTCAAAACCCAACACCACAAACCTTATTGGGATTTTACAGCAAAATAACACTTTACATAAAGTTTCAGATTACAGCGAAAAAGGATTTGTTTTTGCTTCTTTTGATGAAAAACAATTAATTCTGATTCCTGAAAATGAATCGGAAATTATTACTTCTGAAAAAGAAACAGCTTCATTTGAACCAATCGAAATTGACGATTTGAATTTTGATACTGAAGCTAAACTTCAATATGAATATTTGGTTAATCAGGGAATTCAAGCAATCAAAAATGAAGAATTTAAAAAAGTTGTTTTATCAAGAAGTGAAGAAGTTCCTTTAGCTGAATTCGATTTTATCGAAACTTTTCAGCATTTGGTTCAATTGTATCCTGCGACTTTTTGTTATTGTTTTTTTCATTCGAAAATTGGACTTTGGATGGGCGCAACGCCTGAGAAACTTTTAAAAGCAAACGGAAATGTTTTTGAAACAATGGCTTTGGCAGGAACGCAAAAAGATAATTTACAAAATGAAATCGTTTGGCAGCAAAAAGAAAAAGACGAACAGCAATTTGTTACAGATTTTATAGTAAAAAGACTTAGGGAATTTACGGCTTCGGTTGTTGTTTCTGAACCTTACAGTTTAAAAGCGGGATCTATTTGGCACATTAAAACAGATATTTCTGGGGTTTTAAAAGAAAATTCAACTTTAGAGGAAGTTATCGACACTTTACATCCGACGCCAGCAGTTTGCGGACTTCCTAAAAAGAAATCAAAAGCTTTTATTTTAGAAAATGAAAATTACGATAGAACTTTCTATACAGGTTTTCTGGGCGAATTAAACAGCACTTTTGGAGGAAATAATGCAAGTTCTGATTTATTTGTAAATTTACGTAGCATGCAGATTCAGGAAAATAAAGCCATTCTATATATGGGTTGCGGAATCACAAAAGAAAGTATTCCGGAAAAAGAGTGGGAGGAAAGCGTCAACAAATCGATGACGATGAAAAGAGTATTGAGAAAATAGCAAAAAAAATAAGTTTACAGTCATGGTCACAGTTTTCAGTTTTGCTGAGACTGAATACTGAGACTGAAAACTGCGACTAAAAATAAAAACAATGAAACTAGACATATTAGCCTTTGGCGCACATCCAGACGATGTAGAATTGGGTTGTGCAGGAACGATTTTAAAAGAAGTTTCCCTAGGGAAGAAAGTTGGGATTGTAGATTTAACACGTGGCGAATTAGGAACGCGTGGGACGGCGGAAACTAGAGATCAGGAAGCAAAAGATGCTGCTAAGATTTTGGGAGTTCTTGTACGTGAAAATTTAGCAATGAGAGATGGATTTTTCGTTAATGACGAAAAACATCAATTAGAAGTCATAAAAATGATTCGTAAATACAAACCGGAAATTGTACTATGCAACGCCATCGACGATCGACATATAGATCACGGAAAAGGAAGTAAATTGGTTTCTGATTCTTGTTTTCTTTCTGGTTTAATGAAAATTGAAACTTCGATTGATGGAGTGCAACAAGAAGCTTGGAGACCAAAGATTGTTTACCATTATATTCAATGGAAAAACCTGACTCCAGATTTTGTTGTAGATATTACAGGATTTGAAAAAAAGAAAGTGGAAGCGATTTCTGCTTATAAAACTCAATTTTACGATCCGAATTCAAAAGAACCTGCAACGCCAATTACGAGTAAAAACTTCTTTGAAAGTCTAAATTATCGTGCGCAGGACTTAGGAAGATTAGTTGGGAAAGATTTTGCAGAAGGTTTTACTGTAGAAAGGTGTTTGGCTGTCAATAGTTTAGAAAATTTGATTTAATTTTTATGAAAATTTTTCATTTTTTTCTTTGTAGAACTGAACCTTTGTTCTATATTTGCACTCGCTAAGCAAAAATGGTGGTTGTAGCTCAGCTGGTTAGAGTAGCGGTTTGTGGTGCCGCGGGTCGCCGGTTCGAACCCGGTCAGCCACCCAGATTTAAAGCCTTGAAGAAATTCAAGGCTTTTTTTGTGCGTTTATATTTTTTTGGGATTTCTTTGTCATCCTGAGGAACGAAGGATCACACAAGTTATTCCGCACAGAATATTGCCAGAGTTTATGATCTTATCAGCTTTGTAGAATTTCTAGTGTGATCCTTCGTTCCTCAGGATGACAAATAGAGGTTTACAATTTAAATTTCTCAAAAAAAAAAGCCCAACTGTAAAGTTGGGCTTTTCTGGTGGTTATTATATTTGGTTTATTATGCTATCTAATTTCTTCAAAAGTAGTTCCTTGTTTAATATCTCCGGTTTTAAAACCTTTCTTAAACCAATACATTCTTTGTTCTGAAGTTCCGTGAGTAAACGAATCTGGTACTACGTGACCTTGCATTTTGCTTTGTATAGCATCGTCACCAACAGCACTTGCAGCACTTAATGCTTCTTCTATATCTCCAGCTTCAAGTTTATCTTGATTGTCATGAGCCCAAACTCCAGCGTAAAAGTCTGCTTGTAATTCTAATGCCACAGATAATTTATTCGCTTCGGCTTCACTTTTTCCTTGTTGTTCCTGACGCATTTTTGCAGATGTTCCCAATAAGGTTTGAATATGATGGCCAATTTCATGAGCAATAACGTAAGCAATCGCAAAATCACCTCCTTTAGCTCCAAATTTACTTTTTAATTCTTCAAAAAAAGCTAAATCCATATATACTTTTCGGTCGCCAGGGCAGTAAAACGGACCAGAAGCAGATGATGCGCCACCACAGGCAGTTTGTACAGCACCTTTAAAAAGAACTAATTTTGGTTTTTCGTAAGTCATGCCGTGTTCAGCAAAAATTTTAGTCCAAGTGTCTTCGTTGTAGGCTAGTACACTTTTTACAAAATTCCCCATTTCTTCATCTTCTTTGCTCAAAGGAGCGGCAGTTTCAGTTTGCTGTTGTCCGCCCAGTTGTTCTAAAATTGGTGCTATTTGTTGACCTGTTTCGCCACCAAAAACATTTAGAAGTAAAATGATAATACCTATTACACCGCCGCCAATTACGGCTTTTCCGCCAGATATACCTCTTCTATCTTCGACATTATCACTTTGTCTGCTACCTCGCCATTTCATATTGAATTGTTTTTTAACTTATTATCTATAGGGTTGTACGAATTTATAGATTTTTTATGATAAATTTCACATTTCAAGAGTATTGTTTTAAAAAAGATTTTTTGATTTATTTTTCAGTCTTAAACTGCTAACTGCGACTGCGACCGAAAACTAATTTATCCCAGCCATTTTGTCAACGCTTCTTCAACCGTTCCTTTCATGATGGGTTTTGAGATATAATCATCCATTCCGGCAGAAATACATTTATTTCTTTCTTCTTTTTCGGTTCCCGCAGTGACGGCAATTATCGGAATATCTCGACCTTTTGCAGTGTTTCTAATTGCTTTTGCAGTTTCATAACCATTCATAATTGGCATTTGAATGTCCATAAAAACAATCGTCGGATTGATTTGTTCGAATTTCTGAATAGCTTCATATCCATTTTCACATTCGTAGATAAAAGCATTATTATAAAGGTTTTTAATAATTGTTTTAAGAAGCAACATGTTTACTTTGTTGTCTTCCACAATCAAAAATGTAATATCGTTGTTATTAGGTTCAATAGAATCAGATTCTAATTCTATGTTTAAACTTTTAAGTTCAGCAGTATATTTATCGTTAATGCTTTGGTTGCTTGTTTTTAAATTTAAATCGAAAAAGAAAGTACTTCCTTCGTCAATTTTACTTTCAAGTTGTAAACGGCTTTCCATTAAAGCCAGTAACTGATTTGAAATGGTTAATCCTAAACCGGTTCCTCCAAATTTTCTCGTTGTAGAACTATCTTCTTGTGAAAAAGCTTTGAAGATTTTCTTTTGATTTTTTTCTAAAATTCCAATTCCTGTATCGATTACAGCGAAACGAATCAAATGATAATTGTTTTTTTTCTTTTCTAAAACAGAAACATTCAATTTAATTGAACCTTCTGTTGTAAATTTTATTGCGTTTGATAAAAGATTAATCAAAATTTGTTTGATTCGAACAATATCTGTCCAAATGTATTTAGGAACATCTGAATCTATATTCAACTCAAGTGTAAGATTCTTTTGATTGGATTCGTAAACAATTAAATCGAAAACTTGCGCTAAGACTTTTTTAATGTCATAAAGATCAATGAATAACTCTAGTTTTCCAGCTTCAATTTTAGAGAAATCCAAAATATCATTTACAATTTCAAGCAGCGAATGAGCCGATTGATTTATAGTTGTCATGTATTTTTCCTGAATTTCTTCCAATTCAGTTTTCATCAATAAATGCGTGAAACCAATAATTCCGTTAAGCGGCGTTCGAATTTCGTGCGACATATTGGCTAAGAAATCAGATTTGGATTTGTTGGCAGCTTCGGCTAATTGCTTGGCTTTTATGGCGTCTTCAATTTCTTTTTTGTTTGTAATGTCGAAATAAATTCCGCCCACAAATTCAATTTCGTCATCTCTTTTTATTACATCTCCAAATTCTTCAATCCAAATATATTCGCCGCTTTTTCTCTGAATTCGGTAAACATTATGCAATGGCATTCCGTTTTGTAAATTATCAATTTGATTATTGATAACTTCCTCTTTGTCATCAGGATGAATTAAAGAAAGAAACGATAAATTATTTTCTATAAACTCAGATTTTGAATATCCTGTTAGATTTAAAACTTCATCATTTAAGAAAATTTTCGTCGAAAAAGCATCAAATTTAGACAGATAAACCGTTCCTGGAATATTGTTGGCAATTAGTTTAAACTTCTCTTCACTTTCGAGTATTTTGCTTTCGTTACGATTTCTTTCTAACGCCGAAGAAATATTATTGGCTAAAACCTGAAAAATGTTGATTTCATCTTCTGTCCATCTTTTTTCTTTAGAACAATCATCAAAACCAATAAAACCAGTAAAAATATCATTGATGTAAAGCGGTAAAATTAAAATAGATTTGATTTCATTATTAATCAAAAGTGTTTTAAAAAAGCCTTCTTTGAGCTGTCTGGTAAGCGTATTTAAAATTTTCTTTTGTTGCGCGGCTTCGTAAATTTCTTTTAAATTTTCTTCGGTCATATGTCGCAAAGGCGTAATTTGATGCACAACTCCCTCGCGCGACCATTTGTATTTTTGACTGACAGTATTGTAAATTGGATCTTTTTCGTAATAATACATATGATCCACTTTTGCAGCTTTTCCGATAATATTGTACGTTTCCTGAAACATTTGTTCAGTAGTTTTGCTCAGAAGGAATTTTTCTGTACAAGAAGAAAGAGCCGATAAAAGATGACTTTTAAATTCTAATTTTCTTTCTGCTTCTAAACGCATTTGCGAAGAAATGGCAAGTGAAATTACATCTGAGATTGTTCTGGCATAATTGATGTCTTCATTGTCCCATTCGCGTTTTTTTTCGGTGCTTTCAAAACAAACAACTCCAGCCAATTGTCCCGTTAAAAAAATAGGAACATCGAGCATCGACTTGATATTGTTTTTTGTAAAATATAATTTCTGAAATTCTGAAGTTTCTAATTTATTAAAAACATCTGGCGCATTAATAATCGCTTTGTTGCTTAATGTTTCAAAATAAATTGGATACGATTCTTTGTCTAAAATGTTTTTATCATTTAAGTTTTGATTGTCAATGCTGTAAAGGTTTTTACAAGTAATTAAATCTTTATGATATTTCCAGAAACTCACACGATTAGCATTGCTTATTGTCGCAGCTTCTTTTATAATTAAATCAATTACGGTATTTAATTTGTCGTATTTGCTAAAATCGGTTGTCGATAATTTTTTGGTTGAATTATTATAGGCTTCAATTTTTTTGAGACGTCTTTTTTTCTCTTTTTCAATATTTTTTTTCTCTGTTATATCTCTCGCGATTCCAGAGAAACCGATAATTTCTCCAAAGTCATTTTTACGAACAATAATCTTTTGCGAAATCCATATTTTCTCTCCATTTTTCTTTACAATCGGAATTTCAATTACAGGATAATTATTTTCGTTGAGCGCTAAATTTTCATAAAAATCAACAGCATTTTTAATATACTGTTCAGCAATAAAATTAGAATAATGTTTTTGAATAATTTCGTTTTTAGAATATCCTAAAATTGAAAAACCAAATTCATTAATAAAAGAAAAATTACCATCGGCATTAATTTCGAAAATAATATCGGTGGCGGTTTGAATTAAGTTTTTGTATTGATCTTGAACGAGAATCTGCTCGGTAACATCTTGACCAATACTGGTAATTAAGTCATCTGAGAATTTTTTGTCTTTCCATTGAATGTATTTAAATTCTCCGTTTTTACATTTCAATTTTCTGATGTAAACCTTATTTTCTTGATTTTTTATCGGATTTAATTTTGCTGTAAATTCAGAATCTTGAGTCAATTCCCAAAATTTTAATCCCATAACTTCGTCTGGATGATAGCCTAAAATTGAAGTTATCGTTTCGCTGCAAAACAAAATTTCGCCATTTTGATTGGATGCAATTGTTAGAGAATTTCCTTTGTGAATAATCTCATTTGCAAACCTAAAATTATCACGATTGTTTAGCAGAACTGCATATTTAACTTGATTAATAATGAAAATCAGGATACAGAAATTAATCAGTAAAATAGAAGATTTTATCGGAATGAGCTGAAAAGCAACGGTTAAGATTAAAAACACAAAAACTGTGGCAACAAAAAACCAGTAGATTTTTATAGGTTTTAAAATGTTGTATGAAAAGAAAAAAGAAATTAAGAAAACAATGATAGGAACAACGTCTTTAGGAAGTAAGACAATATTTGAACCTACATAACTCATGTAAATAAAGAAGCAAAAGATAAAAATTTGTTGAATTCTATCTCTTAGCCATTTTACTTTATCTGTAATCGCATAAAGCAGAAGTACGCCAACACCGATAGAAACATTTAGAATTAATAGACTTTTGGGTCTAATTTTAAAAATTTCATTAATGATTTCTATGACAATTACGGCGATACCAAAGAATAAAATATAGAGCTGGTATTCTTTGCTGATAGTATCTTGCTCTTTCTTTTTTTCGATGAAATATCCAATTTTAGCTTTAATTCTAAAAAATTGATAAACCAAGAGCGAGAGAAAAGCAAAAAGTGATAATGCTAATACAATGAGTTTTGGATTATTATAGAAAATGATGTCCGAATTTATTACGTTCCAACCTGTCATAATCGATTCTAAGATATTTCCAACATTGGAAACTCTTGAAAAAACCGAATTGAAAAAACTATAGTCCGTGGCCATAGAATTTGGGGTAGTTGGTTTAGTAAAACAGTTTTTGAAAATTCTTAAAAAAGAGTTGGTTAGTCACTTTTGATACAAGAATCGTCTATTTTAATCTACATTATATTTTTTATTTGAATCAATTGAATCTTCTTGTTCTATACCAAAAATGGCATAATATGTTGCATAAATCATTGAGGTGTTAAAAGCTATAGTAAAAACTACAAGAATCCCGCAGCCAATAAAACCTATAAGCGAACCGATAAAACCTAGAATGAAAAAAGCAAACATCGTGAGCGGATTTTTGGTAACAATAATAAAGCTTGATCTTATTGCATCTAATCCCTTTAGTTTTCCGAAAACAATTAAAGGCATTGATAAAAACATTAGATAAGAGATAAAATAAGGAATTACAAATGAAATTGTAGTTCCGATATAAGAACTATCTACATTCTTGACTATATTAGAAATGCCAGTTCCTATTAAAGCAGGAATGAAAGCGTTTATAAATAATTGTCCAAAATAAGGCGCTTTATAATAACTAAATATTGTTGAAACATTAAATTCGGAATCTCTATCTGCGCAATCTGCCATTTTTAAAAAACCAGCCATAAAAGGCGAAATTACTGCAGCCAAGAACGAAATGCCAATAGTGTGTATGAAAAGCTCGTTTCCAGATAATTTCTTTTTGCTGTATTCAGCAATAAAATCTTTCTGGATATTTTCTATACCAAAATAAGCAGCTATTGTTCCCAAGTATGCGATAGCGACAATAATCGAAAATACTAAAAAGATAAGTCCCGAATAAACTGCAATCTTTTTGTAGTTTTCGAAGGCATGATCAAAAGTTGTAGCAAAATTAAGAGAATAGCCATTTTTTTTAATGTCCTCAATTTGATCAAGTGTAGATTTCATTTTTTGCGTAAAATTGTTTTATAGACTGTAATGTTTTATAAGTATCTTGACGTAAATATAGTATTTTAAATCAATTCTGTATAAAAATCTACAAAACATTAAGCGGTAATTTAAGTAATTTAAAGCCAGTCTAAAATCCTTTTTATTGAAGCTAATTTATCTTTATAAGGTGCATAGCGCATAGGTAAATCAAGCCAATTTGCTTTTTTAACGATTGGTTTATGATGAGAAAACGTGTCAAAGCTAAGTTTTCCGTGGTATGCGCCAATTCCGCTATGACCGACACCGCCAAAAGGCAGTCTTTTATTAGAAAAATGAACTACTGTATCATTAATGCAACCGCCTCCAAAAGAGTATTTTGAAATTAATTTTTGAGCAAACGAATTATTTTCACTAAAAATATAAAATGAAAGAGGTTTCTCATAACGGCTTACAATATTTTCGATATCATTTTCATTTTCATAGGTCAGAATTGGTAAAATAGGACCGAAGATTTCTTCTTTCATAACTGGACTATCCAAATCTGGTTCTTCAAGTAAGGTTGGAGCAATGTAAAGTTTGTTTGCATCGCTTTCTCCACCAAATAAAATATGTTCGCCCTGAATCATATTGGTCAAACGATACCAGTTTTTAGTATTTATAATTCGTGCAAAATCAGGCGATTTGTCTGTTTTTTTTCCGTAAGCTTTAAGGATTTCTTCAATTAAATACGAAATAAAATTGACCTTCATGTTTTTCTGAATCAGAATATAATCGGGAGCGATACAAGTTTGTCCCGCATTGATGAATTTTCCCCAAACAATACGTTTTGCCGCGAGTTTTAAATTGGCAGTTTCATCAACAACACACGGATTTTTTCCACCTAATTCTAAAGTTACTGGAGTCAGATTTTCTGCGGCCGCTTTGGCAACGATTTTTCCAACAGCGACACTTCCTGTAAAAAAGATATAATCCCAGCGTTGTGCCAATAATTTATTAGAAACTTCAACACCGCCTTCAAAAACTTCAACATGATTGATATGAAACGTTTTTTCTACAATTTTTGCAATAATGGCTGATGTATGAGGCGTAAGTTCTGAAGGTTTTAAAACAACTCTATTTCCTGCGGCTACGGCTGCAATTAGAGGACAAAATGCCAATTGAAAAGGATAATTCCACGGAGCAATGACTAAAACATTTCCGTAAGGTTCTTTATAAAGATAATCTGAGGAAGGAAAATTTAAAAGAGAAGGAAAAACACGTTCGCGTTTTGCCCATTTATTGATGTTTTTGATAACATCTTTAAGTTCTGAAATAACATAATTGGTTTCAGTTAAAATAGCTTCAAACTCTGGTTTTTGAAAATCATCGTATAAAGCTTTTACGATCAAATCTTCGCTTTTCTGAATATTATACAATAACTTTTTCAGCGTTTCTTTTCGATATCCGATGTCACTTTTAAAATCCATTTTTCCGACTTAGCTTGATTTTTACTCTATGCAAGTTAATTGATAAAAGTTTAAAAATTAACAATTAAATCATAAAAATCATACGGCATTCCAAATTGAATCATCTGGAGTAGGAGCAATAATCGAAATTTCTTCTTTTGAAACAGGATGCGTAAAGGTTAGTTTTCTGGCATGAAGATGAATTCCGCCATCAGGATTACTTCGATCTGCGCCGTATTTTAAATCGCCTTTTATCGGAGATCCAATTGCAGTTAATTGTGCACGAATTTGATGATGGCGCCCAGTATGCAAATTGATTTCCAGTGCGGTATAATTTTGAAGTTCTTTGATAATTGTATAATCTAAACTTGCTAATTTACTGTCTGGAACTTCTTTTAAATGTGCTTTTGAAGTATTGTTTTTTTCGTTTCTTTTTAAATAATGAACCAATTTTGCTTTTGCTTCTTTTGGCTTATTTTTGACAACAGCCCAATATGTTTTTTTCGTTTCACGATTGCTAAACAATTCATTCATTCGTGATAGAGCTTTGCTTGTTCGAGCAAAAACCACAATTCCAGTTGTTGGACGATCTAAACGATGAATTACACCCAGAAAAACATCTCCAGGTTTATTGTATTTCGCTTTAATATATTCTTTTACAACATCAGACAAAGGTTTGTCGCCTGTTTTATCACCTTGTACAATATCACCAACACGTTTGTTGACAACAATTATATGATTGTCTTCGTGTAAAACTTGGAGATTATTTTTATCTGAAATAATTTTCATATTGAAGTGAAATTTGAATTGAAAAAGTTTGGCTAAAGCCTGTAAATATGTCTTAAAAATAAACCTCCAGCTAAAGCTGGAGGCAATTGAATTGTAAAACCTTTGGACCTCTGTCGCTTTGCCACTTTGAAACTAAAAAGAAAGCTTAGTATCTAAGAACCTTAGCAACTTAGAACCTCAAAAATTAATATTGTTCCTTCTCGCTAGGGAAATCGCTAGACTTAACATCAGCAGCATATTGACCAATTGCTTGTGTCATTTGCTCGTATAAATTCAAATAACGACGCAAGAAACGCGGACTAAACTCATTATTCATTCCCAACATATCGTGAATAACTAAAACCTGACCATCAACGCCACCGCCCGCACCAATTCCGATTACTGGAATCGAAATACTATCGGCAACTTTTTTAGCTAAATCGGCAGGGATTTTTTCCAAAACAACTGCAAAACACCCTACTTTTTCAAGCATTTGTGCATCTTCAATCAGCTTTTCTGCTTCTTCTTCTTCTTTTGCGCGAACGCTATAAGTTCCGAATTTGTAGATCGATTGAGGCGTTAAACCTAAATGTCCCATAACTGGAATTCCAGCATGTAATATTTTTTTAATTGACTCTTTAATTTCTTTTCCGCCTTCAAGTTTTACTGCGTGTCCGCCACTTTCTTTCATAATTCTAATAGAAGAGCGCAAAGCTTCTTTAGGGTCAGATTGGTAACTTCCAAAAGGTAAGTCAACGACAACCAAAGCTCTTTCGACAGCACGAACTACAGACGAAGCATGATAAATCATTTGATCTAAAGTAATTGGTAAAGTCGTTTCGTGACCCGCCATAACATTCGATGCCGAATCTCCAACTAAAATTACATCAACACCCGCAGTGTCAACAATTTTCGCCATTGTATAATCATACGCGGTAAGCATAGAGATTTTCTCTCCATTGCTTTTCATTTCAATTAATGACTTTGTTGTGATTCTTTTATAATCTTTCTTTGCTACTGACATTTTTTTGTTTTTTTTGATATTGTAAAAGTATTGAATAATTGTAAAATGGGAATCAGCAATAATAGAATATTTCGACAGAATATAATTTTCCATCTTTAAATTCTAATCTAAACTGACTGTCTTCCATTATTATAGAATAAATATGCGGTGTTTTTAGAGAAGCTTCAATATAAGTTCCATATTTTTCAATGAAAGCTTTTTCAGACAGCGTGTTATCTAAAATTGCATTTGTATTGATAATGAATTTATTGTTTTCATTAATAAAAACTTTAATGATTTCAGCTTTGTTTTCCTTTTCATCAACTGAAACTTCCAAGTCTGGATAATAATAAAACAAGTCGCTTAAATAAATGCCGCATTCATCTGAAATTTTATTTTTCTTTGAAGGATTACCGAAAGTTTTAATCAAATCGGTTTTAGAAATGTAAACCGATTTCGTTTTAAAACCTTTTAATGAATAATGCGCTTTTTGCGTAAAAGCAATAATTTGTTCCGGCAGTTTGTGATTGGCCAAAGCTTTCGCTAAAGTCATATTTAACTCGGTTTCAGCAATTAACTTTGGATCGTTAATTTGTTTTACAACTTCAGAATATCTTTTGTAAGCTGGAACCAATGAAGAATAATCTGTATTCCATGCCAATTCTACAATTCTTTCGCTTATCGTTTTACGTTCAGCAACAGCATTAATATCTAGTTTGTCAAAATCTTTTAATAAAGAATCGAAATTAGGTCTTTGTCCCAGAAATTTTCTTAAAGTATATTTTGCGAATTCTTCATCAAAATTTCCGTTTACATTTACCCATTCTTCAGTATTTACGGGAAGATAATTTACAGGAACTGGATCGCCTGTAAAAAGGATTTCTCTAATTTTTGCATTTTTATCTGGCAAAGCTCTGGCTTTCAATCCTGCTGCTAAAACAAAAAGATGATTTCCTCCATAATAAGCATCGCCGCCTTCTAAAATTGGACTTTCTTTATCTTTTATTTTTACATCTTTAGAGTTTAATCTTTTAGCGATATATTTTTCTTGAATAAATCCTTCATTAAAATTATCGGCCTGCACTTTTCGCCATCCATTTTGATTTTCAGACAATAATCGGACTTCGGCTCCATATTTAAAATAGCCTAAAAAATCAACAGATAAGTTTGGCGAAGTGTAAAGTCTTGTATCTGAATTTAGAAAATATCGTTCTTGAGAATGGAGTAAAACCGAGCAGAAAAAGAGGAAAAAGTAAAGTTTTTTCATGAAGTAGTTTTTGTTTTTTTGCCACGAATTTCACGAATTTCCACCAATTTTATTGAAGTGAATAAAAAATAATTCGTGAAAATTCGTGAAATTCGTAGCAACTTTAATTTTAACAATCCGCCATATTTACGGCAATTGCAAGTCCACCTTCTGAGGTTTCTTTATATTTAGAATTCATGTCTTTTGCCGTTTCCCACATCGTATTGATTACTTTGTCTAACGGTACTTTTGCATTTTTAGAATCCGTTTCTAATGCCAATTCTGCAGCATTGATTGCTTTTATCGCGCCCATCGTATTTCTTTCAATACACGGAATCTGAACTAAACCGCCAATCGGATCGCAGGTTAAACCTAAATGATGTTCCATTGCAATTTCTGCCGCCATAAGAACCTGAGCAGGAGTTCCGCCCATTAATTCGCAAAGTGCGGCAGCTGCCATTGAAGACGAAACACCAATTTCTGCCTGACATCCGCCCATTGCGGCAGAAATAGTTGAGCCTTTTTTGAAAATACTTCCAATTTCGCCCGCAACCATCAAAAATTGTTTGATTTCTTTTTCGCCTGCATCGTGGTTTTCAATTACCATATAATACATTAAAACAGCTGGAATTACACCAGAACTTCCGTTTGTCGGAGCAGTAACCACACGACCTAAAGACGCGTTTACTTCATTCACGGCAAGTGCAAAACAACTCACCCATTTTAAAATCTGGCGAAATTTAACTTCGGTTTTTCTAATTTCTTGCAACCAGCTTTGCGGATCGTTGTAATTAGATAATCCGATTAAGTTTTGGTGCATGTCGAAAGCTCTTCTGCGAACGTGAAGTCCGCCAGGAAGAATTCCTTCAGAATGACAACCAATGTACATACATTCTAACATCGTATTCCAAATACGCATTAATTCAGAATGAACTTCAGCTTCTGGACGCATCGAAATTTCATTTTCATATACAATTTCAGAAATCGATTTGTTTTCAGAAATCGTATAATTCAACAATTCCGCCGCGTTTTGAACTGGATAAGGAAATGCACATTTTATTTCTTCTTTTAATTTCGCATTGGTGCGTTCTTCTTTCACCACAAATCCGCCTCCGATAGAATAAAAAGTAGATTCATATTCAGAATCGTCAGATTTAAAAGCAGTAAATTTCAATCCATTTGCATGGAAAGGAAGAAAATCTTTGTTGAAAACAATGTCTTGAAGAAAAAAGAACGGAATCACTTTTTGGTTTCCCAAATTGATTTCGTTTGTGGTTTCGATTTTTTTAATAATTCCTGCAATATCTTCAACAGGAATATATTCAGGATCTTGTCCGCTCAATCCGAGCATAACGGCAAGATCAGTTGCGTGTCCTTTTCCGGTTAAAGAAAGAGACCCGTATAAATCGACTTTTACTCGTGTAATATCGTCTAAAATTGCTTCGTCTTTCAATTCTTCCAGAAAGCGTTCAGCAGCGCGCCAAGGTCCCAAAGTGTGTGAACTTGAAGGGCCAACGCCAATTTTAAGCATATCAAAAACAGAGATACATTCTTCCATTGTTCGTTTTTTGTTAAGACAAAGATAATTGAATAATGCAATGAAGATTCATGTTTGAATGTTAATCTTGCAGTTTTGTTAAAATAAATATTAAATTTTAATAATTCGGCAACGAAATAAATTTAATTCCTTAATATGCGGTTTCCGTTAAAAGTTCGTCTTTTTTCGGTATTTTTGTAAAGAACGAGTTTATATAACTCAGTTCATAATATTAATACTTCTGGATTTTGTTTTAATTCTGAAAATGTCTTTTTACAAATTATAATACCACAAGAAGATAAAGTTACCCTATGATAGAATTTTTCAGACATCTATTACAAGAATTCGAATTACCACTAAGCAACCCAGTATTGATTTTTTCATTAATACTTTTCATCATTCTGCTTTCGCCAATTTTACTAAAAAAAATCAATATTCCCGGAATCATCGGACTAATTATTTCTGGAGTTATTATCGGACCACACGGATTAAATATCTTGGCAAAAAACTCCGCAGTCGATCTTTTTTCAACAATCGGACTTTTGTATATCATGTTTATTGCTGGTTTAGAATTGGATATGAATGAGTTTAAAGCCAATCGAAACAAAAGTTTATTATTTGGTTTTTTTACCTTTATTTTTCCGCTTTCGATCGGATTTCCAGTTTGTTATTATTTATTGCAATATGACTTTAACGCCAGTTTTTTAACGGCGAGTATGTTTGCGACGCACACTTTGGTTGCGTACCCAATTGTAAGCAAATTAGGAATTGCTAAAAATCAGGCTGTTGCCATTACAGTCGGCGGAACTATTTTAACTGATACAGCTGTTTTAATTATTCTTGCCGTAATTATGGGAAGCAGTCAAGGAAATCTAAATCAGGCATTTTGGATCAAATTGACGGTTTCGTTAGCGATTTTTTCAGCGATTATGTTTTTGGTTATTCCGAGAATTGCAAAATGGTTTTTTAAGAAGTTAGAAAGTGAAAAACACGCGCATTATATTTTTGTTCTTTCTGTCGTTTTTTTCGCAGCCTTTTTGGCGGAAGTTGCAGGAGTAGAGCCAATTATTGGCGCTTTCGTGGCAGGTTTGGCGTTAAATCCGTTAATTCCGCATTCTTCTGCTTTGATGAATAGAATTGAATTTATCGGAAATGCATTATTCATTCCGTTTTTCTTGATTTCGGTAGGAATGCTTGTCGATGTAAGTGTTATTCTGAGCGGCCCAACAGCATTAATTGTGGCTGGAACTTTGAGCGTTGTTGCCATATTTGGAAAATGGATTGCAGCCTTTTTTACACAAGTTGTTTTTAAATACAGTAAAACAGAAAGACAGCTTATTTTCGGATTGAGCAGTGCGCACGCGGCAGCAACTTTAGCCGTGATTTTGGTCGGATTTAAAGCAAAAATCTTAGATGAAAATATCCTAAACGGAACTATTATTCTGATTTTAATTACTTGTATCGTAGCTTCTTTTGCAACCGAAAAAGCAGCTAAAAAGATTGCAATTTGTGAAGAAGAAATTTCACATGAAGACACCGAACACGATCAAATTTTAGACGAACATATTTTGATTCCGCTGGCGAAAACTTCTGCGGCGGCCAGTTTATTGGATTTTGCACTTTTAATTAAAGATAAAAAATCATCAAATCCTGTTACCTTATTAACGATCGTTCCAAATAATAATCAGGCTGAAAAGAATATTTTAAAGTATAGAAAAGCAGTCGATAAATTTGTAGTTCAAGCTTCGGCATCTGAAGTAAAAATAAATACGATTGCCAGAATTGATCATAATCCTGCGAGTGGAATTGCGAGAACTTCTAAAGAAATCATGTCGGATATTGTGATTGTAGGTTGGCCAAGAAAAACTGGATTCTTAGATAAAATTTTTGGAGAAAACGTAGATTCAATTATCAATAATGTCGATAAGAGTTTGTTTATCTGTAGATTTCAAAAGAATTTTATTGAAGAAAAAAGACTGGTTTTCGTTTGTCCGCCATTTTCAGAAAGAGGAATTGGTTTTCAATTATTAATACAGAAAGTCACTCGTTTATCTCAAGAATTGAGTATTCCGATTGTAATTTATGCTGAAGAAAGAACGCATCAAGCGATTCAGCAAATTGCTTCAAATTTAAAATTAAACAGCAAATTAGGATTTAAAAATGTTTCAGATTGGGAAGATTTTGAATCAATTTCAAACGAAATAAAACCAACCGATTTAGTAGTTTTCAATTTATCTCGAAAAGGCTCTGTTTCGTATCAATCTATCTTTGATAAACTACCACAGAAATTTGAAAAATCATTTGATGAAAATAATGTGATTTTGGTTTATCCGCACGATGATAGAAAAGAAAGCGCGATGGATGCTTACGAAGATTTTACAGCTTCGCCTTTAGCAAAAGGAATTGAAGCCATAGAACAAATTGGTCGTGGTTTGGGAAGTATTTTGAAGAAGAATTAATAGTTATCCTAAAATATAAATTATATGAAAATTAATTTTTTGATTGTAATCTTATCTCTTTCTTTTTGTATTAGTTGTAAAAATAAAGCTAATCAAACTGCAAAAGATTCAGACGAGAGTTATGAAAAAACATTAATTAAAAGAGAAAATGAGGCTGCCAAAAATGAAGCGAAGTCATCTGGAATATTAGTAAAAGAGATTCTTTTTGAAATTAATGCAGATAAAAAGGATTTTGAAGATGGAATTCAGCCTTGGGTTAATATTGAAAAATCTGAAATTGAACTGCCAAATCTTATAAATAAAGACGAAGTTGTTATTACAGAAAAGAAAATCACTGTAATAATCGATTATCCTCTGACAAACATTTATAAATTCGATTTGAAATCTGAAAAAGGATTTACTAAGGAATATTTAGTGCAAGAAATTACTAAAGAGTATCAGAAATTGTACAAGGAAGAAGAAAAAACGGCAACCATAAAAACCGTTCCGATGAAAGAACGAACAATGTATAATAGAAATCAAACGAATGGGAAATATGGTATTTGGGGACATGATTTAGCCGATTTAGCTCTTTCTTCTATTCAGGTTTACAAAGAAAATGGAAATGTTATTTTAACTTTAGGAATTGAATCTTAATTTAATAAGCATGAAATTTGGTAAACAGATTATTATAATTTTAGTTGTTTTTGCATTTTTTTCTTGTAAACAGAATAATGAAAAAACGAATCTAAATTCTCATACAGAAAATAAAGTTGTAAAATCTAAAATTGAAGTAGCAGAAAACTTCGAAGAATTCAATAAAAAATTCCATTCAGATTCTATTTTTCAAGTTTCTAGAGTTGATTTTCCAATTGAAGGCAAACACGTTCATGGTTTCGAGCGATACAATTGGATAAAAAAGAATTGGGAATTTCTAACAATTCCTGTATCCGAAAAAACTGAAATTGGAGAATATGAACATTCTTTGGTAAAAACAGATTCTTTAATCACAGAAAGATTTTGGATTCCAGATAGTGGTTTTGAAGTAGAAAGGCAATTTAAATTGATAAACAACAAATGGTTTTTAATTTATTATAATGATATAAATTTGTAATTCATTAGGTATGAAAATAAAAATACTCCTATGTTTTCTTTTAATTTCGTTAGCCAGTTTTGCTCAAAGTGGAAAGTTAACTGGGAGATTAATTTTAAAGGATAAAGAAAATTATAAAAATGTTTCTGAGAATACTTTTGTTATACTCAAAACAAAAAATAGAATTGACAGTGTAAAAATAGATCACAATTTAAGTTTTGCTTTTAATAGATTAGGAACAGATACTTTGAAATTATTCATTTCGCCTAGAACATTTCCAATAAATACTTATTATCGATTTTTTTTAAAGGAAAATGAGATTAGAAATGTTGAAATTCCTTATTCATCAGTTTGCCCTTATGATAAAAACAAAGGCAATTTTTGTCCTGTTTGTAAAAAAAATGATCAAGTAATTCCGATTGTTTATGGATTAATTGCGAAAATTGAATTTAGAGATAAGAATGGAAATCTGACGGATAGAAATGGTAAAATAATTTCTAAAGCAGAAGAGGAAAAAGTCATTTCTAAGCGAGGCGGTTGTGTCATTACAGATTGTCAACCCAATTGGTTTTGTCAATTGGATAACATAGATTTTTAAATTGAAAACTAAACTAAAATGGAAAAGAGCATAAAATCAATTCGACCATTTATTGGTTCAAAAAATTTCGAAGTTTCAAGAAGTTTCTACAACGATTTAGGTTTTGAAGAAACTATTTTAGATGCAAAAATGTCTGTTTTTAAATCTGATGAAATTGCCTTTTATCTACAAGATGCGTACGTAAAAGATTGGATTGACAATACCATGATTTTTGTTGAAGTTGAGAATGTTGAAGAATATTATAGTCAACTTTCAAATCTAAATCTTCCAGAAAAATATGAGGGAGCGAAATTATCTCCGATACAATATTTAGATTGGGGAAGTGAATGTTTTCTGCACGATCCATCTGGAATTTTATGGCATTTTGGAAAGTTCTCTTAACAAGGACAACTATAATGAAAAATTTTATAATCGTTTTAGGACTGCTTTTAACAATAATTTCGTGTACTCAGAAATCTGATAAAGATTACGAATTGTTAATACTTGGGGATTGGAAATATTTAAGAGAAATCCCTAAATATGACCCGAATGATTCTTTATTGCCTCCACCGCCACCACCTTTGAGAAATTCTCTCTTAGGCTACCAATTTAGAGAAAATGGAATATATGACTATAAATTAGGTTTTTTTTCTGAAGTCTTTGATAAAGCAAAAAATAAATCTCAAAGAATTTATTTGGGAACAACTTCAAAATATAAAATTACAAATGACAGTTTGAGTTTATATAGTGAATCAGATAAAAGTTGGTCTAGTTATAAGATTTTAAGCTTAAAAAAGGATACAATGGTATTAGGAAATGGTGAAGATATTTCTAAATTTATAAAAAGCAATAATGAAAAAAATACAGACAGATCATTTGATAAGATAATTGTTTCTTCGTCGGGTTGTTATGGGCGCTGTCCCGTAAGCGATATAGAAATTGATAATAACGGTACTGTTTTTTATAGAGGTAGTTACTATAGTAATGAAAAAGGATATTTTAAAGCTTTTACATCAAAGGAAGAATATTTTAAAATTGAAAAGAATTTTCAGAAAGCTAATTGGTTCAACTTGAAAAATGAATATATCGCTGGACATACGGATGACGAAACAATTACAGTAACATTCATAAAAAACAATAAAATTATAAAAACTATAGAGGATTATGGCGAAGAAGCACCAACAGAATTTCAATGGGCTTACATTCCTTTAAGATTTTTACATGATCAAGTTAAACTTAGTAGAATTGCTGATAAAGAGCATCTTATGGACGTAGATCAGATTGTTTTTTTGGAGGGTAATACTATTTTTTATTTAGCTAAATCGGAAGGTTTTTATTTGAAAAAATTACTCTTAAATAGTAAACAGGTTTCTGAAAATTATGTTCCAAAATATAAAATTGAGTATTGGGTAAATGATATGAAAAAAACGGCTGTATCTGATGGGAGATTCTATACTTTTAAATTAAAAGACAACAAAGAAGTAACCTTAGATTTGGGCTTTAATTTTTTAAAAGAAAATGTATTCTTAAATGAATTTAGAATAAAGAATGATCTTTATGATTAATGAATTCGTGGCAAAAAAATAATCATCTCAAACCAAAATCGCCTAAAACTTTCGTATTAGTTTTACGCTGATACCAGTCATTATATACTAATTCTATATTTTTGACATCAAACTTTCCAAAATCATAATCACGGAATTTTTCTGCAATTTGAATTAATTTCTTTGGGTCGTGAAGTTTTTCCTGAAAACGCATAACAGTAGAATGTGCTGCAAATATAGAATAACGGGTATCCATGCTTTGTTGTAATCCTGAATTTTTAAAATTTTCACGAAGTCTGTTTCGTAAATTATTTAAAGTTTCATCACTTGGAAATCCCTGAATCATAAAAGCTGATGGCGAAGCAGTTATGCCTTTAAAATGAATGTTGATTTTATCAACTTCAACCAAACTTCTGCAAATAGTTTCAATATATTCTTTTGGTGAAATCTGATTTAAAGTAAAGTCTTCAGAACAAGAAATAATCGACAAAACTGTGATATGAATATCTGAATCGGGATAAAAATATTGGTCAGGTTCTGCTTTTTTTAATTCATGAATAAAATGCTGAATATTAGCTTTAATTTCATCGTTTGGACGAATAAGCAATGTGATTCCGAAACGAGAATCAGATTCGTTTTTTAGTTCTAAATCTATCGAATATTTTCCTGCTGCAATTGCTTCAGCAGAAGTTTTGTAAAGTTGATTATAGTGTTCGTTTAGATTCATTTTAATTATTTCTTTTTTACTTTTTCCAAATTTTCTTTCACTCTAAATTTTACAATTTTTGTGATTAAATCATAAGGCATTTTTTCTTTCAATGGAAATTGTACAGAACCTTTTCCAGATTTATATTTAGAAAGTTCTTCTCTAAAAGTTTCATGTCCGCTTGGAAGCGCATAAAGTCCGATATGATTTTTAAAAGCAGCAAAATAAACAACAATTCCGTTTTGCTCAAAAGCCGGCATCGAATAACTGATTTTCTCTTTAGCATCTGGCGCCGCTTTCTGAATCGTCATTCTCACTTTCTCTAAAATTTCCTGAACATCATTTGGAAATCCGCCAATATATTCGTCGATATTTTCTGGTTTTTTAACTTCCATAAGTTTTAGTTTTTTGTTTCAAGTTTCAGGTTGCTTTTCTTTGAGGCTAGATTTACCGCAAAGCACGCTAAGGTTTTTCGCAAAGCTATATCAATACAAAGCTTCGCGTACTTTGCGTAAATCTTTGCGTGCTTTGCGGTTAAAATAAAGATTAAGCTAATCCTTTCGGAAATCGATCTAAAACCAAATTCAGTTGTAAATTATGTTCTAGATAAGCTTTGGCGCCAGCTAAAACTAAAGTAAATCCTTCAGTAGAATTACGAACCTGATCTATTATTTTGTCAGTATCGCCATGAAAACCAGAGTTTGTAATGCTCACAAATGTCTCATGTTCGTTTAACGGATTAAAAACCCATTCTACTAAAGTAATTTCGTCAGGATTTCCCCATTCAATAACAATCTTTTTGTTTTCCTGTAAAACGAGTGTTTTTACCGAAAGCGAAAAACCATACATTTCCCAAGTCCATTCAGTTGTTTGGTTTTCTTCTAATTTTCCAGATCCCTTTGTAAACCAAAATTTACTCGTGATTTTCGGATCAATAAAAGCCTGAAAAACTTCTGAAACAGGTTTTCGAATCAGCATTTCGGCTTTTGCAAATTTGTTGTTTTCTGTTTTCATGGTTTAGAGGTTATATGTTAGAAATTAGAAGTAAAATGCAAGATGCTTTTTACCTCAAAATTTCAATTTTTTCTGCGACCTCTAATTTATGAAATAGTTGCAGTAAAAGTGCCAAAATTTAATTAAATGTAAACCCAACCAATAAATTCACAGAATTAGTTTTGATAGTGCCATTGTTTATTACTTCAGTTTTAGAAATGTTTTCAAGTCCTAAATTGTCCCTTAATTCTATATAAATCTGATGATTTGCATCTAATTTGAATTCTTTTCCAATTCCTGCTGAAAGTCCGAAATCCAATGACTTTTTGCGGTCTGTATCTTCATCATCAGCATTAATTACGCCGGGAATATTAGATTTTGATTTAATTCCTGATTTTAATAAATATCCCAAATATGGTCCACCATTTATATAAAAACTTTTATCGCTAGAAAAACTAAATTTCAGCATAATCGGAAGTACGATATAGTTTAAATATGATGTGGTTTTAAATCTATAAGTACCTTCCATTGGTTCTGTTGGGACATTTGGGTTCAATATTTCGACAACACCTTTAGAATTTTGAGTTTTTCTCTCATAATTCAAATCTACTTTTATAGATAAATTATCTTGTATCTGATGTTGTAAAGAAACTCCAAATACATAGGCAAAACCTGGATTATCGTCTACAAAAGAATCGTAACCTCTAAAGCTAGAGTAATTTAAACCTCCTTGTATTCCGAATTTAATTTTTGAATCTTGAGCAGTTATTTTAGAAATAATTAATAAAAAAGTAAATAGTAAAAAAGTAATTTTTTTCATGTATTAAAATGAGTTGTTTTAAAGATGAATACAAAGGGATTTTGTCTGTTATTTAATCGAATTATGATTCTTTTTTATCAATCCATTTACCAACAGTTGGTGGCGTATAATTTTTCATCTGATGTAATAAATCATCAATATTATCACTCACCAAAAGCATTTTTTGATTGACTTCTTTTAATAAGCCTTTTTCGGTCATGGTTTCTAGTAATGTTATTAGCGAATCGTAAAAACCATTTATATTTAAAATAGCAATCGGTTTTTTATGAAGTCCCAATTGTGCCCAAGTCAGCATTTCAAAAAGTTCTTCGAGAGTTCCGAAACCTCCTGGAAGCGCAATTACGCCATCGCACAAATCGTTCATTTTGGTTTTTCTTTCATGCATACTTTCAACCAAAATTAATTCGGTTAAACCTTGATGCGCAATTTCTTTCGATCTTAAAAAGTTAGGAAGAACGCCAATAACTTTTCCGCCAGCATTCAAAGTTCCGTCTGCAACAGCGCCCATTAAACCAACATTTGCACCGCCATAAACCAATTCTATATTTTGTCCTGCCAAAGTTTTTCCAACTAAAATGGCTTGTTCTTCGTAAATTTTTTCAGTACCAAAACTTGAGGCACAGAAAACTGTTATTCTTTTCATATTTAAATTAGTTGTGAATTATGAGTTATAAGCTATGAGTTGTGAATTTTCAAGTAAACTCATAGCTTATAACTCATAATTTTTAATTATTTTTTCTTCAATTCATATTCAAAATAAGGCATATCTACACCATTTACAGTAAGAATCATATCTCTTGCTTTTTCTGCTCCAAGTTTTAGAACCGCTTTTTGCGAACGGAAATTTTCTCCTCCTACATGAAAGAGTACCGAATTTACATGCTGAAAAGCATAATCGATTAATAGCTTTTTGCAAGATTTATTATATGGACCGCCCCAAAATTTTCGTGTTAGAAAAGTATATCCAATTGCAACACTCGATTCTTCTGGTTTGTAGTCGTAAAAACGAGTTGTTCCGATTAGTTCGTTGGTTTGTTTGTCTAAAATTAAAAATGCGCCTTTTGAGTTTATTGCTGCTTCAAAAAAAGTTTTGAAGCCTTCTCTTTCAGATCTGTCTTTTGAAGGATGTTGTTCCCAAATTAAAGGATCGGAAGCTGCTTTAAACAATTCTTCAAAATGTTTTTCTTCCAAAGGAATTAATTTCGTGATTTCATCTTCTAAAATATCAGGTTGTAAATTGAAGTTTGATGTTGTCATTTTTTTAGTTTTTTAAAGGTTAAGTTTTTGCTGTAGATAAAACAATTAAATCTGTTTAATCTGAACGCAAGAAACGTTTTCCATTTTGATTTCTTTTCCAGTTTTCTTCAGTAATCCAGTTTTTGAATCTCTTTTAAAAACAATCACATTTCCAGTTTGAACATTCGAAGCAACTAAAAATTTACCGCTTTCATCAATTGCAAAAACACGTGGATGTTTGCCAAAAGTAGATTGATAACCAATGCTTTTCAAAAATCCTTTTTCATCAATACTAAAAATGGCAATATTGTTTTCTTTTCCGCGGTTTGTGGCGTAAAGGAATTTTCCGTCTGGAGAAATATGAATGTCAGAACTTTCAAAACCGTCTATTATTTTATCAGAATGCGTTGCAATTCGCTGTATTTTATTTAAAACGCCATTTTCATACTTATAAACACTTATTTGTCCCGCCATTTCTTCAATACAATAGCCAAATTTTTGATTTGGGTGAAAAGTAAAATGCCTCGGTCCAGCTTCTAAATCTGTTTTTGTGAATGGATTTTTAGTTTCAACTAAAGGCTTTTTCTGATTTTCATTAAATGCATAACTCCGAATTTTATCTGCGCCTAAATCGGGTAAAAATAAATAATCAAAATCAGGAGAAAATACTGCCGAATGCACGTGCGATCTGGTTTGTCTTTCTTTGTGCGAGCTTCCGTCCATATATTGAAAATTCTGCGCAATCGAATCGATTTTACCATTTTCTAAAATCGGAAAAACAGAAACGCTACCTTCTGTATAATTGGCATTTGCAATCCATTTTCCGCTTTTGTGAACGGAAACATAAACCGGATTTTCGCCACAGCTTCTTTGACTGTTTAAAAAAGTCAGCGTTTTTGAAATTGGATTAAATTCAAAACTGCTAATACTTCCAGCATTTGGCGTTTTCGTATCTGTACAAGCGTAAACATATTTTCCGTTTGGCGAAACCGTTAAATAAGACGGATTCACAATGTTTTTAACCGAAGTAAATTTGGTCAATTTTCCACTCAAAGTATCCAATTGATAAACCTGAATCGCTTCTGCCGTTTTATCTCGATTATAAGAACCCAAAAAGACGTAGGTATTTTGCGCAAACAGATTTAATGTTAGTATAAATGTAATTGCAAAATAGTATATTTTTTGTTTCATTTTTTGAGTTTTGAGTTTCAAGTTTCAGGTTTCAAGTTTCAGGTTTCAATTAGAGCGCCCTTCTCCCGAAGCCTCGGGATCGCTCAGGATGACATTACAATTAACCATTAACCATTAACGAATATTACGCCACCATTGTTTAAATTCCTGTTTATCATTCTTCAATTCGACAACTTCACCAATCATCGGAGTAATTAACGGAATTGGGCTTTCAGACAAACTATTTAATTCTGTAACTTTAATTAAAGGTTCATCCCAAGCGTGCAATGCTAAAGCAAATTTAGAAGAATGAACTGGAAAAACTCTTTTTGCTTTTAAATCTTTCATCGCTTTTATCACATCTTCAGGCATATTGTGAATGTATTTCCAATTTTTGTTGTACTGTCCATTATCAATCAAAGCCACATCAAACGGACCGTATTTTTCTCCAATTTCAGCAAAATGAGAATCGTAACCGCTGTCACCGCCCAAATACATTTTAAAATCTTTAGTTTCTAAAACAAAAGAAGTCCAAAGTGTGTTGCATCTTTTAAAACTTCTGCCCGAAAAATGTCTTGAAGGCGTTGTATGAATCGTCAGATTTTCATCTAATTCAATCGTGCTAAACCAATCTTTTTCGATAATTTTTTCAGTTGGAAATCCCCAGAATTCAAAATGCGAGCCAACGCCAAGCGCCGTAATTATTTTCTTGGTTTTTGGTTTTAATTTTAAAATAGTATCATAATCCAAATGATCGTAATGATCGTGTGTAATCAACAAATAATCAATTTCTGGAAGATCTTCAACCGTATAAATATCAGAACCTTTAAACGATTTTGTTGTGCCAGGGATAGGAGAGGCGTTACCGCTGAAAACGGGATCAATTAAAAAACGCTTTCCTTCTAATTGAATAAAATAAGAAGAATGCCCAAACCAAACCAAAACATCTTGGTCGAGAGAAAGCTCTTTTAAATTGGTTTTAATCGAAGGAATTAAATCGGTTGGTATTTTTCTATCTACTTTTTTAAAGAAAAATTCAAGTAAAACTCCAGCCATACTTGCGCCTTCTGCAAGATCGGGCGTAAAACTTTGATTTTCGAATTTTCCATTTTTATATTGAGGTGATTTCTCAATTAAAATCTGTCTTTCGCCAGAAGGCGCTTTTCCAAATTTTGGATGCTGAAGAAATCTGTAAACTGCAAAAACTATTAAAAGTAGTAAGATTAAAAATGTGATCATTTTATTTGGAAGGATATAAATTTTGAGTGTATTCGATTGAAAGCAAAATTATCTTTTTTAAAATTTCAATGTCAATATCGGTTAATTTTTTAATGTAAATACAAGCTTTTGAAGAGGTATGTTTTCCTAATTTTGACAAAAGTTCTTCTCTGTTTTCTTCAGGCAAATAAAAATAAACTGTCGTAGCTGCTTTTCGCGGAGAAAAACCTGCTAATGGCGCGTCGCCTTCATGTCCGCTGTCGTATTTGTAATGATAACTGCCAAAACCAATAATGCTCGGTCCCCACATTTTGGGCTCAAAACCAGTAATTTCTTGAATTATTTTTACAAGTTCAAAAGCATCGTTTCGCTTCGCTTCGTTATCAACGGCATTGATAAAATCGTTGACGCTGCTTTCGGTTTCGGTGGTTTTATTTTTTGCCATTTTGTGTTATTTTTTACTTAGTAAATCGCTTTTCAGTAAAATGTTTTTGATTTTAAATTCAGAAGCATAAAACAATTTAGAATCTTCTGGCATTTGATTTTCTAAAACAATCAAGCTCACATCGCTTTCTGGGAAATACAAATTTACCGAAGAAAATCCATCTCCCAAACCCGTATGCCCAAGATATTTAACGGATTCTTTTTCTATAGTTCGAATTCCGTATCCGTAACCATCTTTTTCTTTTCCGAAGAAATTATGTTGCGATAAAATCGTGTTTTTGATTAACAATTGATGCGTTTCTGGTTTTAGAATTTTCCCTTTATGAAGATTATTATTCCAAACAGCTAAATCTGAAACAGTAGAAATTATACCGTCTCCGCCTAAACTATCATCGTTTATTTGTCTAGAATTATTTGGTTCGAATTGATTGTTGATATAAAAATTACCTTTCGCCAAATTTTGTTCTTTATCTTTTGAATAACAAAAAGTCTGATTCATTTTTAATTTCTTAAAAAGGGATTCTGCAACTTCTCTATAACTTTTTTTAGAGCTGAATGCTACAATTTTTCCAACAAGATTAAAGCTTAAATTTCCATATTTGAAATCGGTTCCAGGTTTAAAAACCAATGGTTTTTGAAGATCAACAATTCCATGCGAATGATTTAAAAGCTGATGAACCGTTACAGAATCTGCCCAAGTTTGGTTTAATTCCGGAAGATATTTTTTTATTGGCGCGTTCAAATCTACTTTACCTTTTTCTACTTCTAACAAAAGTAAAACCGCAGCAATTAATTTGCTGTTCGACATGATTTCGAATTGTGTATCTATTTTTAATGGTTCTTTTGTTTCGAAATTAGCAAAACCTTTCACTTTTGAATACAAAGTTTTTCCGTTTTGGGAAATTAAAACAACGCCACTGAATTGAGGATTGCTATTTTGAATTATACTATCGATACTTTTTTTATAATCATCTTTCTTTTGTGCTGTTGAATTGCAACTTACAATGAAGATAAGGAATAGAAAGGAAATCTTAGAAATAAAGTTCATTTTGTTATTTACAAGTTTTTATGAGTTGGTTTTTAGTCGCAGTCTCAGTCACAGTTTTCAGTTTCAGACTGTTGACTGTCACTGCGACTGTAAACTAGAACATTCCATTTTCATTAACAGATTCTTTCGGAATTGACTGACCTAAATCCCAAAGTTCTACGATTTTTTCTGAGTCAAATTTTAAGATGTGAACGACTGCAAAACCAATATCTGACGGAGTTTGTTTGAGATGCGAATGTACAGCAACCAAATCTCCATCTCGTAAAATATGATGAATTTTAAAAACCTTATTCGGATTTGTTCTGGCAGACTCTTCCATAGCAAGCATCAAAGTCTCGGCATCACCTTTAAAATGCGCGTTATGATGCTTGAAATTCTTTCCAACATACAATCGAAAAGCTTCGTGAGAATGCCCGTTAGCCGCCAGTTTCAGGAAGTTTTTTGCGATTTCTTTCTTAGTCATAATTCAAAATTTAAAAACAAACTAAGTTATGAAATAACTATCTAAATTAGATTACATTTAAATTATTAGTTTTTATATAATGATTTTGATTAATCACTTTTTTGGCTTCTGGGCTAATCCAAAAATTTGGCCGAAATAATTTTGTGCTACTTTGTACTTTTGCTTTATTTGAAATGACTTTAATGTTGTTTATTAGATTGTTAAATAAATTATATGTTGCGAAAGTATGAGTGTCATATAAATTTTTGAAGCCATCATCCTCGAAGCTAACAAATTTTGGATAGGTTAATTCTAAACCAATTGTTCCTTCAGGATTGCTGTAAGCAACACTAAGGCTTTCAATTGTTTTGGAATATGTCAAAAAAAATGGACTTATATTTATTACAGGTTCAGTTGGTCTCACTAATTTGAAGTCATTTGAGATTTCCCCTTTTCGATCTCTCATATCTATGAAATGTATTTTACTTAAATCATCTGTAATTGAGATTCTAATTTTGCTTTCGAAAGACAATTGTTCTTTTCTGTCTACTTCATTTTCTGTAATTATTCTAGCATTAAAAAAGTCCTCGTAATTGTTGAAGATAAATTGCTTTTCTGTTTTTTTATAATCAATTTCAACTCTTGAATTTGTTATAACAAATTCAAATTTCAATTTGTCAAAAATTGATTCAAATTCTTTGGGCGTAATTATAAAATTAAAAGTATGCCAGCCTTTGCCAGCACCTAAACCTCCAAAATATGACATGGCGATAGAATTTTGTAATTATAAATATTCTACAAAAGTATAAGAATATTATATCAAAATAAAAGGTTTTTAAGAATTAGGCTTTCACTTTTTTACAGCAATTTTAGAAGCCAAATAAGCCATCGGAATGTAAGCAAAAATCAAATCGACAACACTAAACCAAATGGGAGAAGGCAAAGTAAAAAAATTGGTAACAAGACCGCCAAATAAAAAGAAAGCACCAATTCCGTACGCTAATTTTGTTTTGTGTTTAACAGCAATTAGAGCCGTTGTGAGCGCTCCGGCAAAAGTCCCGATGGCGTGTGCTAAAAACGGAAAAAGAAAATGCTTTGGCTCAAATAAATGCATAGTTGCTTTTAAACCTTCTGTTGTGCTAACGTCTGCGCCATTTGGAGCTGGAATTATAGAATCGCTGATTAAAAGGATACTCATATTGACAACGCTTCCGACAACAAGACCTGCAATAACGGCCAAAGTATTTCTTAAAAATGGATTCATAATATTTCGTTTTTTTGTTACAACGAATTTATGAAAAATATAGCAATTAGTTAAAAGACTGTCTAAATTCTAAAGGAGAAAAATTTGTTTTTGTTTTGAATAATTTACTGAACGATTGTTGATGTTCAAAACCGAGTTCGAACGCAATTTCGCTGATTGATAAAGTAGTGGTCGATAGTTTCTCTTTTGCTTTTTCAATCAATTTATTGTGAATGTGCTGTTGCGTACTTTGACCTGTATGTGTTTTCAATAATCCGCTGAGATAATTGGGAGAAACATTCAGGTTTTCGGCAATAAATTGAACGGATGGAAGTCCTTTTTGTTGTAAAGAATCATTGGTAAAATAGTCTTCTAATAATTTTTCTAAACGCCCTAAAATTTGATGACTGCTGATTTTTCTAGTAATAAATTGCCTGTTGTAAAAACGTTCGGCATACGTTAGAAACAATTCAATTTGTGCAATAATAACGTCTTGACTAAATTTATCAATGTTAGATTGGTATTCATTCTGAATATTTTTAATAATATCGATGAGCATATTTTCTTCTTTATCAGAAAGATGTAGCGCTTCATTGACCGCGTAACCAAAATAGTCATAATGTTTTATTTTCTGTGCGAGAGGCGTATTCCAAAGAAAATCAGGATGAATCAATAATGACCATCCTGTATGTTTCATTTCTGAATTTCCTTCAATAGAAAAAACTTGTCCTGGCGATAGAAAAATCAAAACGCCTTCTTTAAAATCGTACTCCTGCTGGCCGTAGCGCATTTTTGCATTGGCATTTCTTTTTAAAGCAATCGAATAAAAATCCAGCATCAAACTTTTGGGTTCTTCGCTATTCAAATATTTGAGATCTTCAAAATTGTAAACGCTTACCAAAGGATGTTCAGGTTTTGGCAAATCTCGAAAATCGTGAAATTCGCTTATTGATTTAAATCGAAGAAGTTGCTGATTTGCCATAGTACAAGTTACTTAATTTTGATTGAAAATTGTTGCAAATTCTTTTGCATAATCTGCCAGTTTCGTTTTTCCTAAAACGGCTAGACGATTTTTATAATAATCTTCAGCTAATAAACCGCTGTAAAGTCCAGCGTACATTTCTACCAAACCTTTTGCGATTTTTGGTTGCATTCCGACAGCGATTAACCCGTTTAAGGTTTGTTCGTCGCTAATTAACTTCCATTCTAAATCTGGAATTCCTATTGCTTCGCCTAAAATTTTTGCCGTTTGATGTCCAGAAAGTTCTTCGCTTGCTACATAACGTATTTTATTTCCGTCAAGCGGAGTAGCGAGTTCTTCGGCAATTGCTTCTGCAATATCGTTTGGAGAAACCCACGGAATCAATTCGTCTGCGCCATAATTGGCAGCAATAAAACCTTGATTTTTAATCTGCGGAATATAAGCCAACAAATTATAATAAAAAGAAGTCGGACGCATGAACGTAATTGAAACATTGGAAAGTTTATTCAAAACAGCTTCTATTTCGTTATAACGCTGAATAATTCCAGAATTCTTTTCTAAATGCGCGCCAACACTGCTTAAAAATACGACACGTTTTACACCAGATTTTGTAATGGCTTCTGCATAATTATTTCCAATTGTTCTAGTAAAAGCATCTAAATCAAGATTCGGGTCGAAATAATTCGCGCGCGGAATCATGCAATAAACGGCGTCTGCTCCTGTAAAAGTGTGTGTTAAAAATGTCACATCATTTACCGAACCAATTGCTGCCGAAGCGCCAACATTTTCAATTTCAGATTGTCTGTCAATATTGCTTGCAATAACTGTAATTTGATGTCCTTGTGCAATTAAAGTTTTCGCTAAAGGTTTGCTAATGTTCCCTAAAGAACCTGTAATGATAATTTTCATAATACTATTTTTTTGATGATACAAAGTTGCGCAGCATCAGGCAAATAGATGTAGCCAAATCTATTATTGATGTAGCCTAAAATAATAGTATGAGATGAAAATTTATTTTTCGGATAATTTTCTTTCGGTTTCTGTTTGCGGTTTTCCGGTTGCGTTTGGTTCGCCTTTTCCAGTTTCGATCAGTTTTTTTAAACTGTTTTGAATGTAATTCGTCCAGCCAGATTTGCAAACTTCAAAACATTCGTATTCTGGAGCCAAACCAACATGAGTAAAATTGAGTTTCGTTTTATTTTCCTGTTTTGAAATATCAAAAACAGCTTTTGTATTGGTCCATTCGGTATCGTCTTTTGTAAAACTGAAATAATTTTCTTCAATTAGCCAAACGATTTTCTGATTGGGAATTACTTCAATCAGCTTTATTTTGCAGCGATGAATATCTTCGTAATGGTATTTAAATTCGTCACCTTCGTTGGCTGTTTTTCCTTCAATTTCTTCCGACCACCAACCGCGAACGTTTTGTATTGCTTTAAAAACTTCTTCGGGTGATTTATCGAGTACTATTGTTGTGGTAAAATCTTGTGCGCTCATTTTGATTGATTTAGAAATTAGTAAAGTAAAATTACAATCTAAAAATCAATTATTTAAGGTGCTTAAAAGACAAATTTAAGGTGTGTTTCGGACAGAAGTAGGGATTTTAGAATTTAGATTTTAGTCCCGAAGCCTCGGGATAGATTTTAGATTTTGAAATGACATTTTATTTTTTAGAATCTTCTGCATTTTCGCTAGAAAGCCATGATTCAAATTCGTTGATTTTTATACTTTCAAATTCCTTTGGAATTCTAAAAAGTAAAATTATAGAAAGAATTTCTAAGATTAGTTGAGAAAGACTTAAAATTCCGTTTAATGGATAATAAATCAAATTAAAAAATAAAGTACGGAAAGAACCAAGTACTCCAATTACGAATAGCACTAATAAAAATACTTTTAAATCATATCCTTTTCTAATTAAATTTCCTAGAATTCCGATAAAAATAAAACTAACGAGAGCAGATAAAATACCTCCTTTGTTTTGTGTAAATATCATATATAAGAGGAAATTTAATACTCCTATAAACAATGATATAAAAATAAGATTGGATGATTTAATATGATTTTCATGAATCGGTCGTATTTTTTTTTCTTCTTTTTTATTGATCAAAATATTAATTACATCAATTTCTTCTGAAGAAAAATCTCGGCCTCTAGTTTTAAGTATTTCAAAAGCAATTTTTGTTGCTTGAGGAACAAATGTAGTATCGGGTTTAATATATTTTTCTAATTCATAATTAGACATTTGTTCTAGCACACTTTTCTTTACAGCCATTTTTAATTATTATTTTTTGAGCCTAAAATAGTTGATATAAGTATAATATTATTCGATTTTCTTATAAAAATTTTATCCTTCTAAAGAAAATTATTCTTCAGAATATTCTAAAAGATCTCCAGGCTGACAATCTAAAACTTTGCATATTGCTTCGAGCGTACTGAAACGAATTGCTTTTGCTTTTCCGGTTTTTAAAATGGAAAGGTTAGATAAAGTTAAATCGACTTTTTCTGAAAGTTCGTTTAATGACATTTTTCTTTTTGCCATCATGACGTCTAAGTTTACGATTATAGGCATAATTTTTTCGTTTAAATAGTTAAGTCAATTTCAGACTGAATTTCGATTCCTCTTTTAAAAATTTGTCCGATAACAAACATTATAATTCCCATAAATATCCAAATACTATGACCTTCAAGATTTAATGATTCTAAAGTTGGAAGTTTTACTCCGTTTGAAATTAGCCAATTATTAAACTTGAAAGCCCAAAAAGAGAACAAACCGATTCCGAAACCTAAATAAGAAATGTAGGAAATGAATCGTCCCATTTCTGCGGTGAAAGGTTGTACAATATTTAATTTTTTCTCGTGCAGCATTTTTACAATCAGATAAAACATAATGGCTTTTAAAATGGCTACAATACTAATAAAGCAGATTTCTTGAATATAATAAGATGGACTAAAGTTATAAAGATCTAGTAAATCAAGAAAACGGGCATTGTATGAATTTATCGTCAAGGTATAAATTCCGTTAAATAAGTACATACCAGCTTCTACGCATAAGCCGATAAAAATAATCCAAGATAAAATATTTAAAATTTTAAGGATTTGTGGTGTTCCAATTTTAATTTCCATTTTGTTTAAGATTAAAAGTTATGCTGCTAAAGTAATAAAAATTTATTGATAAACAATAAAAATATAACTTTAATCAAAAAATAAGATTTACTCTTAAGGTTAATTGAATACAAAATGTTCTTATGAAAATGCTGCGTGAAGGATGGGAACGGCATCCTTTTGTGGTGGGGTTCACCACAAAAGATATAGTGGAAAGCCTGACCCGGAGGGACACGCCATTATTGTACTTATTTAATTGGAATAATTTTTAATGTCCCATTTGTTTCCTTAAATCCAAATTCAAGTTGTATTGTTCTTCAACAGGAATAGGTTTTCTATTTACTTTATTAATATCGCTTCCTTCTTCGCTCCACAGAAACGGATAAAAGTTGTAAACTTGATCGCCTTTTAAAGCAGAAACTTCTTTTTTCCAGTTTTCCCAACGGCTTCCAGAATAATATTTGTCTAAATCGTTGTTAAAACAGAATTCTAAAAATTGAGAATAGGTAATATCCAGCGGTTCGTATTCTAAATTATCTGGAGCAAAATAATAAATGTTGCCTAAATCTGTGCCGAGCGCACCGCCATTCAATAGATAAAATCCGCCCAAAGCATCGTCTGCGATTAGTAGAAATGAAGGTTTTTCGCCAAATTCTTTAAAAGATTTTCCTTTATTCCAATCGGGAAGACTGCGATTAAGTTTGGCGCTTCCAGAACCTAAAATTCTAATCCATCCGTTATCGATTAAGATTCCGCCAGTTTTGTAAACAATTGCGCCCATTGGTGAATTGGTGGTAACTTGCGTATTATATAAAGCATCTTTTGCTTTTTTAGGATCTGCAGGAAGAATTTCTACTTTGTTTTTGGCAGCATTTGTCCATTCTTTTACTAATTTCCATCCTGAATCGTTTAGATCTATAAGGTCTTCTACTGGTCGCATTTTTGTTTGAGAATAGGTTGTTATAGTTATTAATATGAAGGCGAATAATTGAAAAATTTTCATTTTTTTTTTTTTTTTTTTTAATAAGGTTTAGTCATTAATTGAATTAAAATTCCTTTGCGTTTTACAAGGTTTTTATAATCCCATTGAATTGTTTTGGCTTTTTCTAACCATCGATTTAGGTCTTCTTCGTTGATCTGATCGATTTGAGTGTAGCGCATTTCTGCGGCTTTAAAAGAACCTTCAATTTGCAGTTTTTCTTCATCAAAAGATTGTCCGCTCCAAAAAAGTAATCGAACAGAATCTTTCAGTTTGCTGTAACCCACAATCGGATTTCCGTCTAAAAACCAAACCGGATGCGCGTGCCAGATTTTGCTTTCGGCATTGGGCAAATTTTTATTTATAATAGAATAAAGAAGATGGCAGATTTCTTGGTCTTCTAAACTTTGCGAATCGTTATAATCTTGAATTTCCTGACTCATCTTTTTTAAATTTAATTATTTTACTTCTTGTGTTAACTCAAATAAAATATAAGTTCCGTTGTTCGAATAGCCTTTTTGTTTTGCTGTAAATCCTTTTTTGATGTAAAAATCAATCGCTTTTGTATTGTTTTCAAGGCATTTTAGCGTTAGAGGAAAATTAGTTTTTGAAATAGCTGCTTTTAATAATTCGGTACCAATATTTTTGCCCTGATAATTATGATCGACATAAAGATGATGAATGAAATTATTGGGCATCCAAATCGAAATAAATCCAACGGGAATATCATCTAAAAGTGCCGTTAAAATATATTCTCCTTGCGTTTGTTTATCAAAATCTTCTAATTCAAATTCAAAAATATCAGTCCACGTAAAAGTTCTTTTTCTTTCTTCTAAAAAAATCTCACGTAAAGATTGTAAATCGATATTTCTAGATTCTATTATGCTTAACATTTGCAATTAACTTTTTCGATTTAAATCGGTAATTAATAACGGATTATTTTCTTTTAATTTATTAACTAATGTTTCGACTTTTTCTGGATTTTCTTTAATGTTTTCATATTCTTCAGAAGTTATTCCGACAATTTGTAAAAATGAAACTTCACCGTGAGGAGTTTGTATTTTTGGAACTTCTGGATCATTCACAAAAATTAATGCTGTAATGTCGGTTTCGATATCCAGACGAATTGGTCCGTTTGCGGGCATATAATGAAATTCTTCAAACCAGTTTCCGCTGTCAAATACATATTTGGCAATGTTTTGCAAAAGTGCAATTGCCCAGCTTGGATTTCCGTTATCGGCTTCAAAAGGTTTCAATCTAAAAGTAAGTTCAAATCCCCATTTGCTAAATTCTCCATCTACTTTTTCTTCATTATAATACAATTCAGAAAAACCGTAAGTAATAAAATGAAAATGATCTTCCTGATTTTTACTTTCGTAATAACTTACGCCGTCAAGCGGATGTTCTCCGCCAAGCATATAGCTAATCGCTGGAGCAAAATGTTTGGGTTCCTGACCCGGATAAAGGCGATCAAATTCTTTATCGATTTCTAACCATCCGACAGCATCGTCTTCTGAAAATTGTTTTTTATATTCTTCTAAATCCATTTTTATAGGTTTGTAATTAAAGCATACACAAGATATTGCTTTTATGGGAGAAAATTGATTGCGAAGCATAAAAAAATCCGATTTGATACTGCAAATCGGATTCGTTTTTTATTCTATTTTCTTTACTAATTGAAGCGTTCCTGCTTGTAAACCTTTATAATAATCTCCTTTTTTTAATTCTGGAATTACATAAGTAGCAACAATATCTTTCATTTCTTGATCGGTCATTTTTGCAGCTATTTTAGCAACGCCCTGAATTTGTATTTGTCGCAATTGTTTGCTTATTACAATTAAAATAGAAACATCAATTTTTAATTTGGAAAGTAAATATTTATCTAATTCCTTCGAATAGTCGGTTAAATCGGTGAGTGGCGCTATTGAAGAAGTAGTGACAACCAGAATTTTACTGTTTGTTTTGGCTTCGCTAGCTTTCAAAAATTCGTTTAAATCTTTAACTTGTTTTGGATTAAGAATATTTTCAAAATCATTTACATAATCGTAAGATTTGGCGAAAATAGTGGAAGCATCTGTTTTGGTTTGCGCAAAAAAATGATGCGGTAAAAAAAGAGCAATTGTTAAAATGAAAATTATTTTTTTCATGGCAGATATGTTTTGGGCGGTGCAAAACTACTGCTTTATTATTAAAAATTTGCCTCGAAATTGTTATGAAAAATTAATTTTTATTTTTGATAGGGGAGAATAAAAAATCCGATTTATAGAGGTAAATCGGATTTGTAATTTTTTATTGTAACAAAGGCAATAAATGATTCCATTTTAATTCTCTGGCATAATCTAAAGCTGTTTTACCATATTCATTTTTTGCATTTAGATCGGCGCCAGATTCTATTATAATTTCTACAGAAGTGCTATTTCCGGCGATTGTTTCGCGATGCAGGAATGTATATCCTAAATCGTCTTTTGCGTTAATTTCTTCTGGATTATTTTTTAGAAAATCAATAAGGCTTTCTTTCATGTTTTTGCTCATCGGATGTTCGATTAGATTTTCTGGTTTTTCTTTCTGATCAGAAACGACTTCAATGTCATTAAAATCACCAAATTCTAATCCCCAAGCGGCATCGTGCGCTTCTCTTTCTTCGTCGCTCATTTCAGAACGCATGGCGTGAATCGTAAAAGCGCCATACGTTTTACCGCCAACTGCAAATAACCAATCGCTAATTTGATTGATTGGAATTGCTATTTCGTCTCCATTATTTACATTCGTCAGTTCGTCTGGATCATTTACTAAAATGCCGTAAATATTTTCACCGTCAAAATTGACATCGTTAATCCACATATGTTCTACAATAGTTTCGTTATCTATTTCTTGAGTAAATGCTAGTTTTACACAAGCAACATCCAATCCTGGAATTATTCTTCTGTATTCCCAAGATAATTCTCTCCAGAAATATTTAAAGGTTTCTTGGGCTTTTTGGTAAGCTTCAATCATTTTTGGACTTTCTCCGTCGGCGTACAATATTTTTGTTTCTTCCATGAAAATGCATATTTATAATGAATTATAAAAGTAATCTTTTTATTACTTTGAGTAAAATGATATTGAATCATTTTTGAATTTTTAGCAGTTTGTTAACTCAAAAGTGATGATTTTTTTAGACAACGTTTTGTCATTTCCAAAAGCAAAAAAAAATCCGACTTGTTTTCACAAATCGGATTATATAAAGTTTTGAAGTGAATTTTCTTAAAAAGTATAGCCTATTCTTAAATGTAAATAAAGTAAAAATTGCTCGTTTGTGTAATCAAAATTATCGACACTTTGAGCGTTTCCAAAATTAGAATTCGCTTTAATAAATACCATTCTATATCCTATTCCCGCACCGGCTTCGTAAGTAAAATGATCGCCAATCGCTCTTTTCATTCCCCAGGTTGGTGTGATAGATAAATCTGCATTTTTAGTGATATTATCATCTAAATTTATCACAAACCAATCCGGATGATAACTTGTTTTTAGCGAGATATAATTACCGCTATTATTTGAAATGTTTTTTCCTTTAGCATTTCTTTTTTTTAGATTAAAATAAAATTTTGGTTCTGCAGTAATTACTGGCTGAAGTATAAAACCAGCTTCATCATAATGATCGCCAACTGCAAAATCATGTTCGATACCAATTTCACTTCTTAAAGCAATTGAATTAGCAAGTTTTAGTTCGTTGTTAAGCCAAAGTCCAGCAAATCCTGTTTGTACCGAAAAGATTGATTTTTCTACGCTAGCTTCTTGAGCCGATGCATTAATTGTTATTCCTAAGATTATAAATAGGATTAATTTTTTCATACTGATTTTTGTTTTTTTGTAGTTGGTTAGATTAATTTCAGCACGAAAATACTATTAAAATTTTAAAATCCTAATTTGTAAAACTGTAAAAGTTTAAAGGGAAAAAACAAAAAAATCCGACTTGTTTTCACAAATCGGACTCTTTAAATTGAAAATTATATATAACCGTAAAATGGTATATTTTTACAAATGAATTACTTCGCCGTAAGCATCAGCAACAGCTTCCATAACAGCCTCGCTCATTGTTGGGTGAGGGTGGATAGATTTAAGGATTTCGTGACCTGTAGTTTCAAGTTTACGAGCTACAACTGCTTCTGCAATCATATCTGTAACACCAGCACCAATCATGTGGCATCCTAACCATTCTCCGTATTTAGCATCAAAGATTACTTTTACGAATCCGTCAGCATTTCCTGCAGCTTTTGCTTTACCAGAAGCAGAGAATGGGAATTTACCAATTTTTAATTCGTAACCTTTTTCTTTTGCTTGTTTTTCTGTTAAACCAACAGAAGCGATTTCTGGAGTTGCGTAAGTACAACCCGGAACGTTTCCGTAATCGATTGGGTCTACGTGTAAACCTTTAATTTTTTCAACACAGTTAATTCCTTCAGCAGAAGCAACGTGAGCTAAAGCTTGACCTGGAGTAACGTCTCCAATTGCGTAGTATCCTGGAATATTAGTTGCGTTGTAAGCGTTTACTAAGATTTTATCTCTATCAACAGCGATTCCAACTTCTTCTAATCCGATGTTTTCAATGTTTGTTTTGATTCCAACAGCAGAAAGTACGATGTCAGCTTCTAAAACTTCTTCTCCTTTTGCAGTTTTAACGAAAGCTTTAACTCCAGCTCCAGTTGTGTCAATACGCTCAACAGATGAGTTAGTCATTACTTTAATTCCAGATTTTTTCAAAGAACGCTCAAATTGTTTTGAGATATCTTCGTCTTCTACAGGAACTACGTTTGGCATAAATTCTACGATAGTAACATCAGTTCCCATTGAGTTGTAGAAGTGAGCGAACTCCACTCCAATTGCTCCAGAACCAACAATAATCATAGATTTTGGTTGTGTTGGCAAAGTCATTGCCTGACGGTATCCAATTACTTTTACACCATCTTGAGGTAAGTTTGGTAACTCACGAGAGCGAGCACCAGTTGCGATGATAATGTGATCAGCGCTGTATTCTGTAACTTTATTGTCTTTATCCGTAACGTCAAGTTTTTTTCCTGGTTTCAATTTACCAAAACCTTCAATAACGTCAATTTTGTTTTTTTTCATTAAGAATTGAACTCCTTTGCTCATTCCTTCCGCAACTCCACGGCTACGTTGAACAACAGCTGGGAAATCTTTATCAAATTCAGAAACTTTCAATCCGTAGTCAGAAGCGTGTTTTAGGTAATCAAAAACCTGTGCAGATTTTAAAAGTGCTTTTGTTGGAATACATCCCCAGTTAAGGCAAACTCCACCAAGATTTTCTTTTTCTACTACAGCTACTTTAAAGCCTAATTGAGAAGCTCTAATCGCTGTTACATATCCTCCAGGACCACTTCCTAAAACAATAACGTCGTATTTCATTTTTTTTGTTTTTAGTATTAACTATCGAAAAATGAAGTCTACAATTCCGAAACTCATCTTTCGATTTATTCTTTTGTTATTTGTGATTGCGAATTTAAGGATTTATTTTAAACGAACACCTGAAAATTTGTTTTTAAAGACAGACATTTTAGTCTTTTCACAGAAACCGAGTGAAATGTTAATTGTAAATTGTGAATTATGAACTGATTTTTGTGATTTAGTGCGAAGTGAATAGTAATTAGTGCTTAGTAATTAGTTGTTAGTTGTTAGTTATTAGTTATTAGTGAGAATGCTTTGAAAATTTTAAAAAAAATAAGCCACAGATTATACAGATTAAAATGATTTTAAAAAATCGGTGTTAATCTGTATAATCTGTGGCTTTTATAATTTACTGTCACTCAGCCTGACAAATCGTTATGAATTTATAATTAACAATTCACCATTAACAATTAATAATTAAATCTTCACGTGTCCCCAGTTTTCTCCGCTGGCGATTCTTCTGATTTGCATTTCGCTGACACCGAATTGTTTGGCGATCATTTTTAGACGCGTTTTTTGTTCAGGTCTTGCTAGTATTTTCTTGATTAACATCACTTTTGTAGTGGTTAATTTTCTTCCGTCGGCTTTTAGATTGTGTTCTATAAGATTCTTTTTTGCCTGAATAACGCGTGGACTTTTACGGCTATGCGCCATCATTTCTTGCTTGGTCGCCCAGCGTAAATTGCTGATATCATCATTGCTTCTGTTGTAATCTAGATGCAATACATACGTTTGATCTTCTGAATCTTTTGGAATAAAATATTGGGCAACTAATTTGTATAAGAAGAGATATTTGTTAACGATTTTATCGTCTTTTTTGACTTTAAAACGGAAAGTTGGATATCCGTCGCTTAATCCGCCTTTTAGTATGCGGCCATTTTCAATTTCGTCAGTAAAACTTATTAATCTTCCTCTGTTTGAGATGGCGTATTTTAATTGTAATGAGGCGTTTATTTCTATTTCTTTAAATTGTTCTTCTGGATAAAATCTGTTTTGTGGCATTTTCTTTTACATTTGATTTCTATACTCTTAAAGATAAATAATAAACCAAAAAAGTCGGCTATATAGTTGATACTGAAATGTCAATTTTATGATTTCTATAACGCTATTTTAACGTTTTGAAATCATTTTGACAGTTTTTAGTCGGATTTTAAATCACAAATTGTCAATTATGCAGTTTTTGTGTTTTCCGCGAAAGCGTAAAATTTAGATTAAATTACCATTATTTTATTGATTAAGCCAATTTTTGAAGTTGTTGATTTCTTTTTTGCTGATAAATATGGCATCATTTTCTACAGAAGGAACGTTTAGAATTAATTCGACTTTTTGATTCGAATGTTTTACGACTTCTTTAATTATATTTCGATGTACAATATATTTTCGATTAATTTTAAAAAATTGAAAAGGATCTAGACTGTTTATAATTTCAGTTAAGGTATTATTGTACAGATAACTGTTTCCAGATTTTATATGAATGAAAAGATGTTTTCCTGTTGCCGAAAAATAAGTTACCTCAGATTCATTTATTGAAATCAATTTATAACCGTGATTTACTAAGAAATGACGCTGTATTTTACTGCTTTCGGGATTTTCTATAGCGACTAAAGATTGAAGCGAAGAAGTGCTATTAAAACTGTTTTTTATTTTTTTGAATTTAAGTAGCGCTTCTAATAATTCTGATTCTTCAAAAGGCTTTAAAAGATAATCAATCGTAAAATGTTTGAAAACTGAAATCGCGTAAGAATCGTAAGCGGTAATAAAAATGACAGGGCAGGCGATGATGGTTTTTTCGAAAATCTCCAAACTTTTTCCGTCGCCCAAATGAATATCCATAAAAGCAAGATCGACTTTGTTTTTAGAAAAGAAATCGACCGCTTCTTTTACCGATTTTAAAACACTGATTTCTGCTATCGATAAAATATCCTGCTGTTCTAAAATAGATTTTAGATAGCTTGAAGCCAGATATTCATCTTCGACAATAGCAATTCTCATTTTCTGAAATTTTGTGTTGCTTAATTATCTGCAAAGATAATTGACTAATTCTGATTCGCAATAAAGTGAGCATTTTGTTGGCTGAATTTTATAAAAAAAGGTTCAGCTTAAAAACTGAACCTTTTCCAAAAAAAAACAATAGGTAATTACAGATTGGGATTGTTCAATCTCGCGTTTGCTGGATATAAAATAGTATAACGCGGATCGTTTTGTATCAATTGGTGATTTTCTCCATTAAAGTTATGTGTAATTGATTTTTGAGTTGTTCTTCTCAAATCAAACCAACGATGTCCTTCAACTGCAAACTCACGCTGTCTTTCTGCTAAAATGAAATTAGTTAAATCTGTTTCATTCATTGCATTAACAGAAGCTTCAAGTTGTGCATAACCTGTTGCTGTATATCTATTTTTGATAAAACTTAAAACGATTGTTTTTGCATTTCCAATATTATTCAATTTCAAAGACGTTTCTGCTTTTGTTAAATACAATTCAGATGTTCTAAAAGTACATTTTTGATTGTCATTTCCTCCTTTTTGGATTCTGAAACGGCTTCCGCTTGCCAAAAAGTAAAGAGGAAAACGTAAATCTGTTGTTTTGCTGTATGCAGAAATTAAATCTGGAGAAGCATAAGTAGCTCCTTTAATTTCATTAATAAATCCGTCTTCTAAGGCTAAAATAGATTCTGCAGAATCAAATTTAGTAGCAAAAGTAGCGCTTGTGTTCAAATTCAATACATTACTGTTAATAGCCAAAGCTTTGTTTGCAGCATCTAAAGATTTTTGCCATTGTTGCTGATACAAATAGATACGGCTTTCAAAACTGTATAAAGCAAGTTTAGAAAAACGGTAATTTAAACCTTTCGGTTGTGTTTCTACATTAAGCAATTTTTCAGCTTCATTCGCATCAGAAATAATTTGATTGTAAATAACTTCTACACTTTGCGGTACAAAAGCTTGTTCTAAATCAATTTCTAAAGCCAATGGAACTCCTTTGTCTGATGCAGCAGTTGCAGGATTGTAAGGTTTTCCAAAAAGATTAATTAAGTCAAAGTACGCCATAGATCTTAAAGCGTAAGCCTCTCCTAATAACTGGCTTTTATCTGAAGAATCTTCTAGTTTTTTTGAAGCTTCGTTGATTATCACATTCGTGTAAAAAATTGTGGTGTACAAATCTTGATAAGGGAAAGATCTTGTGATTTTATCAGGATTTATATCATTCCAAAGGTAAATGTCTCTGTAATTTACAACTACATCACTAAACTCATTCATCGTCAATTCGTCTGCACGAATAGCAGACATTGCTTTATGTTCTGGATAAACAGAATATCCTGTTGTTAAAACAGCACGAAATTGTGGTAATGTTTCTGGAATTACTTTACCAACAGGAGTTATATCCAGATAATCATCACAGCTGCTTACGGTAAGCGCTGCGATAAAAAATAATATATATTTTGAGTATTTTTTCATCTTTTAATAGTATTAAAAAGTAACATTACATCCTAGAGTAAATGATCTAGGAACTGGCTGCGTGTAAATATTTCCATAAGTTTCAGGATCAAAGTAACCTTTGAAATCAGAACTGATTACAAATAAGTTTCTTGCTTCAACATTAAGCCTAATACTTGAAATATTAATTTGATCTGTAAATGCTTTTGGGAATGTATATCCTAAACGCATACTGTTTAATCTCATATAACTCATTTTGCTAACCCAAGTATCTAAATAGTTTAGGGTTGGAATTTGATTTCCTCCAGAATACCATTGGTAAGCCATCCATGAATCTCCTGTTCCAGAAGTTTGGCTTGTTATACCAGGCAAGTTTGAAGAAGTATTAGTTGGAGACCATGCATTTAAAACTGCAGTTGAATAATTTAGCCCTCTGTCTAATTCAGCTCCTTTATAAGGAGGAGTTTCTACAACCGTTTGGTTTAAACTAAATGAAGCGACAACTGCCAAATCAAAATTACCAACTTTAAAAGTATTGGTAATACCTCCCGTAAATTTAGGATCTCTATCTCCTAAATAGGTAAATAAATCTCTAAACTGTGCAGCAGTCAAATTTGATTGTGAAAATTCTCCTGGAAAGAAATCTGCAAATACATCGTACAATCCGAAGAAAGTCTGACTATTTACGGTTTCTCCTTTTTTGTTTATAAATAATGGATTTCCATTTTCATCGATTCCGTTAGTTTTAAATCCGAAAACAGCATTTACAGGACGACCTTCTCTACTTGGCATATAGTCGGTATCACGAACTTCTATACGATCAACATTACTCTTGTTTTGTGCAAGGTTGAAGTTGGTTGTCCATTTAAAATTTGGACGATCAATGTTTTTTGTTGCAATAGAAAGTTCAAATCCTTTATTGGTAACCTGAGCCCAGTTCATATTGGTAAATTCAAAACCATTTTCTAATGGTAGTGCTCTATTACCTAATAAATCGGTACTTTTTCTTCCGTATACATCAGCAACAATGCTAATACGGTTATGAAACAAACCAAGATCAGCACCAAGGTTAGTATTGGTTGTTTTTTCCCAACGTAATTTTTCGTTTGGAGGACTAACAACAACAATTGTAGGTTCTGTTTGTCCCGGAAGAATAGTTGTCGTTTTGTTTTCTCCAACTACAAAAGGAGAAGTGTTTTTGTCGATGTTTCCTTGTAAACCATAAGAAGCACGTAATCTTAAGTTAGAAACAACATTACTATCTCTTAAGAAGTTTTCTTGAGAAACCAACCATGCACCAGAAGCAGACCAAAGTGGCAAATATTTGTATTTTGGATCTACACCAAATAAATCTGAACCGTCATATCTTGCACTTCCAAAAATTGTATATTTTTTATTGTATGTGTATGAAGCAGTTGCAAAGAAAGAAGCAAAAGCATTTTCGGTTTGCGATTTTCTGTATGTTCTGTATTCAGGATTGTTTGCCATGTCAGCATTAGGGAAAACAATTTGCTGTGTTGTTAATGTGTTTTCATCAAAACCGAATCCTTTTGTTTCAATAATAGTTTGGTAATTTCTTCTTAACTCATTACCAGCCATAACTTCAATCTCGTGCTTGTCAGCAAAATTATTCGAATAGTTAAGTGTTGTTTTTAAATTGTATTGAAATAAGTCGTTATTAGAATTATCAATTACACCACCTGTTGGAAGGAAATAATTGAAAGTACCATTAGAAAAATAACGTGATGTTTCTCTATATCTTCTTGAATAATAAGTGTTTTGGCCAGCAAATTTTTCAGTAGCATTATGATCTAGCTGAAGACCAAGCTGGCTGTAAGCCTTTAAATGATCTGTAATTTTATATTCAGCATCTAAAAGCGCTTTTATAGCTCTTGTTTTTAGTTCGTAAGAAGTATTTGCTCTTTCTTCTAAAAAATTAAATGGAATGTAACGATCAGAATATCCAGTAATATCTAGGTCATAATTATAACTTCCGTCTGCATTATAAGGCGTCAAATATGGATTTGCGTTTCTTGAGTAATTAGCAGGATTTGTGTATGAACTTACATCTGTAAGGTAAGAGTTTTTTATAGATTCTGATCCGAAAATTCCAATACCAACTTTAAATTTATCTGAAAGTTCGTAGTTGTTTTTTAAAGTTAAATTGTAACGTTTGAAACCAGTTCCAATAGTAGTTCCTTGCTCATCATAATAACCTGCTGAGAAATAATAGTCTGATTTTTCGCCTCCGCCAGACATACTTAAACCATGTTGCGTATTGATGGCAGTTTGGTAAATTAAGTTACCCCAGTTGGTATTGTTATTTCTTAATGTATTAATAGCATTTTGCGTAGCTGGACTTAAAGAAGAAAATCCGCCATTTCTAAAAGTATTTAATTCATTCGATTTGTTTAAGATACGAGAAATTTCGCCACTAGAATCTCTGTATGTTAAATCTGAACGACTAGCCAAACCAAGTTCAAAATCAACTTTTTGGTTAGAATTCATCAAATTCAATTTATCAAAATCAGGTCTTAGCGTGATAAAAGTGTTAGTGTTAACATTTACGATCATTTTACCGCTTCTTCCTTTTTTAGTGGTAATAACAATAACTCCATTTGCGGCACGCGCACCATAAATAGAAGTTGCAGCAGCATCTTTTAAAATGGTAATGTCTTTAATATCGTCAGGATTTAAACCACCAATAGAATAATTGACTAATAAATCAATATTGTCTTTATCGTAGTTTTTAGGTACATCTTGATTTTCTAATGGCAATCCATCAAGAACCCAAAGAGGATCTTGAGAACCATTTAGAGAAGCAGTACCTCTAATTCTAATCTTCGCTGGTGCTCCAGGTGCTCCAGATGGTGTAGTCACAGCAACTCCCGCCACTTGTCCTATTAACATTTGGTCAACACTTGCAACTCCGGCTTGTTGAATGGCAGCCATATCAACTTTCGCAATTGCACCCGTAACTTTTCTTTTCTCAATTTTTTGATAACCTGTAACTACAACTTCTTGAAGTTTTGCAGATTCAGATGTTAAGTTAATAGTATAATTTTTTTGACCGTCTAATTCCAAAGTATACGATTTGTATCCCATGAAAGTAACTCTTAAAGAAGTAACATTTTTTGTAATTTTCAACGTGAATTTACCATCGAAATCTGAAGTAGTTCCGATTGCTTCACTATGAATAATACCTGCCATTGAGGTTTTATTTGAAATAGAATTATTCTCAACAAAGATTGATGCACCAGGAATTGGTGAAGAATCTGCTCCATCTTGAATGATTCCCGTAATAGTTCGAGATTCTTGCGAGTATCCTGCGATGGTCAGGAATAGAAGCAAGGTTTGTAAAATTTTTGTCATGTTTTTGGTTGTGTATTAAAAGGTTGTATTATTTAGGGCTTTTTCGATTCGTTGTATTAAATCGCGGTAGTGGTTTTGGGTTGATTGATCTCCTGTATGTTGTTTTGTTTTTAATAATTGAAGCACTTTACTTAATTCTCCTTTTTTATCTGAAGTCACTTCTGTAACTCTTTTTAAAGAAGATTGATTGATATTTTTTGCCGAATGATCGTGATCTAAAGAAGCGCATAAATGAGGCATGCTTAATGTCTCTTGAATATCTAATAACTTTTTAGGATCTGTTTTTTCGAATAATTTATTGGTTGAAACAATCAAAACATCTATATAATTCTTTTGAGTCATTCGCTCTAAAATGCTCAAAGATTTATTTTGAATCGTTCCAGCAAAAACACTTTGATGCATTTTTTTGAATAAATCATTTACGGTAAAAACTTGTTCTTTAGTTTTATTTCGCTGATACAATTCGTTTTCAGTCATTCTAAGCAAACGATCATCACTAAATAAATCATATAAAATGCTGTATTGCAATTCTCTAGAAAGTGTATACGGCGTATATTCGTAAGGTCCAAGAGGAGAATCTTTTAGCGGATTTGTTTTGTCTAAAATGTCATTAAAAAACAACCATTGCGGAATCGTAATTACATTTTTAGCTAAATAATCTGTAGCTCTTTTTTGCATTGAAGCAGGAACCGGAACGTAACTTTGTTTGTTATCTCCGTGAACTGTTTCATTCAAATAAACACCACCAATGTTGTTCATTACATGACGGTTGTACAATTGCCATTGACCGATTGTTCCGATGTATAATTTTCCAGTTTCATAATACGACTGATCTTTATCGTAAGTCCAGTTTAAAATATTATCTACAACACGTTTTAGGTTTTTTAAACCATATTCACTTGCTTTTACAGCGTCATTTCCTAAATCTTCCGATTGAGAGCGAGGATCAATAATATTTTCTTGTTGCTGTCCGTAGAAATAAATCGGATCGTTTTGATGCTTCGTAATTAAAGTGTTTAATTTTAAAGTCTCATTATCATTCGGACCGTACCATCTGTAACCCCATTCGATAGCATATTTGTCATATTCACCAATTTTTGGAGTTATTACAGTTACGTTATCTTCAGGTTGTGCTACATAATTGTAACGAGCATAATCCATAATAGAAGGAGCAGTTCCGCCCATTTTTGCTGTAAATTCTTTAGAACGTAAAGACTCAACATCATAAGCAAAAGAAGAACCCATATTATGTTTTAAACCAAAAGTATGACCCACTTCGTGAGACGAAACAAAACGAATTGCTTCTCCCATATGTTCATCGCTAAATTTATTTCCTCTTGCTTTTGGATCAATTGGTCCAGTCTGAATTCTCATCCAGCTTTGAAGCGAAGTCATTACATTATGCCACCAAATAATATCGGCTTCGATAATTTCACCACTTCTTGGGTCAACCACAGACGGTCCCATAGCATTCGATTTTGGAGAAGCCGCATATGTAATTACCGAATAACGAACGTCATCAATATCAAAATCTAAATCTTTTTCAGTGGGTTCTTTTGCTATAACGGCATTTTTAAAACCTGCTTTTTCAAAAGCAACCTGCCAATCGTGAACTCCATCAATAATGTACTTTCTCCACTGCAATGGAGTAGACGGGTCGATGTAATAAACGATTGGTTTTTTCGGCTCCACTAATTCACCCTTTAAATATCGTTCTTCATCTTCTTTTTTAGGTTCTAAACGCCAGCGGGTAATCAATTCTTTTTCAAGCATTGCCTGCTGTGCATCGGCAAAATACCAATGCTTTTCAGTAAAAAATCCAATTCGGTTATCAGAAAAACGAGGTTTCATTGGAGTTTTATCCAATAAAATAATATTACTTGTTACGCCAAGAGTCACAGACAATGCAGGACCGCCTTCGCTTACAGAAGTTGTCAATTGAGATTTAACAACAATATTTTTAGGAAAAGATTTTAAACCTTCTATATAAGAAAGTTCAGATTTTACAGAACCGCCAAAACCAATGTTGCTCAAAACATCGTTGAAGCTTTTTTGTTTTCCGTCAAAAATCTTATTTACTTTAATAACAACGGCTGACGAATCATTATTTTTAGTTTCAATATCAAAAACTTCAATAATAGATTCGGCAAAATTATTTTGAACCGATTGTGTAATCGCATCTTCTTTTGGTGAAGAGACTTTAGGAACATACGATTTTACCCAGACTTTCTTTGCAATTGTATCTTTATAAAAACTAATGATTTTGTTTTCATAATTCATACCTTTATTTAATCCGGCTTCATTTACTTGAAAAGGAACTTGAGATAATTTGTTTACAACTAAAAATTCTCTTTTGAATAAACTGTCTTGAATTTCAAAATAAACATCAGTTTTTACCTGAATAATATTAAAAAGACCTTTTTTAACTGAACCTTTTTTTACAAGATCATCGTATTTTTTACCTTTTTTAGAATCGGTAGAATCTTTTTTAATTTCAGTTGCAGCTTCTTTTTTGTCTTTCTTTTTCTTTTGAGACAGAGCAGTAAGTGGTAATAGTAATAAAATGAGTAAGCAAAATGTTATCAAATTATGTAGGAATGCCTTTTCCTTCATCAGATGTTAAGTTTAGGTTAATTTTTGGCCGAAACTATTTTATTTTAGTTCAGGAAAAAAACAAAAAGGAGTGAGTGGCTTTTTTTTAGGAGTGAATGGATATTAATGGAAGAATACAAACAAAAGTGCCATCTTTTTCTGATGTCTCAAATTCGTTTTTTGAATAATAATTGTAAATACTCTTCAAGTAATTTAACCCGAATTTAGTACTTGGCTCTGTAGTCAATTTCTTTTGAAGCGTATTGCTGATAATAACCTGATTTTCTTGAATCAGGATTTTTGTAGTTAAAGGACTTTCCTGAGTAGCTGTATTGTGCTTAATAGCATTTTCTACCACAACTTGAAAAGCAAGATAGGGGATGTATTTGTTTAACGCAGTTTCGTTTTCAATTTCTATAGAAAAGAATAATTCATCCTTAAAACGGGTTTGTTGCAAAAAGATATATTTTTCGATAAATAAAAGTTCTTCCTTTAAAGGAACAATGTTCTTTTCTGGCGGATCAATTAAATAACGATAAATACGAGATAAGTTTAAGGTGAATTTTTGCGCTACTTTAATGTCGCTTCCAATTAACATATAAAGTGAATTCAAAGAATTGAATAAAAAGTGCGGATTAATCTGCTCCTTTAATTGCTGCAATTGAATCAAAGCTTTTTCCTTGATGATTTTTTCGTTTTCAACCAAGAGTTTGTTTTTCTCTTGTATGACAATTCCTTTTTCTCTGTAGGCGCGTCTATTTGCATAAGAGAAAAGATAAAAAATCAAAAGAAGCATTACTGTTGTAATAGAATAAATAGAAGTTGTATACTTTTTTATCAAAGCAACATTTTCGTCTGCAACCATTTTCGGAACGTTAACGCAAACAAACCAGTTTGAGTTTTAATATCCATTTTTTTTGTAAAACGAATAACATCCAATTTCAAAAATTCTGACATTGTTGTTCTTTTAGCAAAATCTTGTTTCTTGCTAAAAATTGTATCAGAAGGATTGAAAGACGAAACCTTAAAAATATTTTTTCCTATAAAAGCCGCTTCGGGATGATAAACGCAAGTTCCGTTTTTATCAAAAACAAAAGCGTAGTTAGTTGCCGTTTTGTCTATTTTAGAAATATAACCATTCAGCAAATCCAAATTAATATCATAACCATATTTTACTGTGGTTTTGTTTTTTGAAACTAATTTAAAATAAACACGCCAAATCCATTCTTTTCCTTGCGGAAGAACTACGCTCAGACGTTCAATGTTTTTATTTTGAAAAACAAATGCTTTTACGTCATTTTTAATTTCGTTAGAAATAGACGGATTTCCATATTGAATGGCATTTTCATTAATCTGAAACCAATTATTGACAATCAATTTATTATTCGCCTGAAGCGAAGACAAAAGTTGTAAATTATTATTCAGATTTGAAGAACTGCTTATTTTTAAAACATGCTCAATTCTTTTTTGCTGTTCCAAAAACTTCGAAAGCTCTTCGGACATAAATTCCTGCTTTTTGAAGAAGTTTCGCGTTGCCACATCATCATTCGATTTTTCGGTCAAATCTGTAATCAGATTACTTAAAATGTAAACCGATGAAACCGTAACCAGAATCGATGCAATAACGTATATCAAAAATGCACGTCGAGAAGTAATATTTTTTAATCTAAATTTCAAAGAATACCATCATGACTTAGTTCGCTACGGCGAATTGCGAGTCATATAAATTTTTATAGTAACCATCAGTTTTTTGCAATAATTCCTGATGCGTTCCTTGTTCAACAATCAATCCTTTATCCATCACCACAATTTTATCTGCATTTACAATTGTTGCTAATCTGTGTGCTATTATAATAGAAGTTCTACCTTTTGTAATTGTTTCAGTCGCACGCTGAATCATTTCTTCTGAATATGTATCGATAGAAGAAGTCGCTTCGTCCAAAATCAAAATACTCGGATTGCTCACGTAAGAACGTAAAAAAGCAATCAGCTGACGTTGTCCAGAAGAAAGCATAACGCCTCGTTCTTTTACATCAAAACCATAATTATTTGGTAGATTCATAATAAAATCATGAACACCAATTTTCTTCGCCGCATCAATTACTTTTTCTCTCGTAATTTCTGGATTGTGCAAAGTGATATTATTATAAATTGTATCGGCAAACAAAAATACATCTTGTAAAACCACCGCAATCTGTTTTCTTAAAGAAGCCAAAGTATAGTTTTCGATATTTTCTCCGTCAATAGAAATTGTTCCGCCGTTAATTTCGTAAAAACGATTCAAAAGATTTATAATAGTCGATTTTCCAGCGCCTGTTGAACCTACAATTGCAATTGTTTGCCCAGCTGAAACCGATAAATCAATTCCTTTAATGACCTCTTCTTCGGGAATATAACTAAAACGAACTTCTTTAAATTCGATACTTCCATTAAAAACAGGCGCTTCAATTTTTCCAGTATCTTGAATGTGATCTTGCGTGTCAATAATATCAAAAACACGATTGGCAGCAATCATTCCTAATTGCATTTCATTAAATTTATCCGCAATTTGACGAAGCGGATTAAATAGCATTCCGATAAACATCGTGTACGAAAATAAATCTCCAAAAGTCGTAAAATGATCTCCGTTTAAAATTCTGAATCCGCCATAAACCACAACCAAACCTAAAGTTATAGATGAAATAATATCGGCAATCGGAAAGAAAATCGAGTTGTATAAAATCGTTTTAATCCAAGCAACTCTGTGTTTGTTGTTGATGTCTTTGAAGTTTTCGGCTTCGATTTTTTCACGGTTAAAAAGCTGTACGATTTTCATTCCCGTTACACGTTCCTGCACAAAAGAGTTCATATTAGCAATTTGTGTACGCACTTCTTCAAAAGCAACTTGCATTTTACGTTGAAAAATTCTAGTGATGTATACTAAAATTGGCATGGCAACAACTACAATCCATGTCAATTTCCAATTCATATAAAACATAAAAATCAGGACAACAAACATTTTCATCAAATCGCTTATAATCATAAACAAACCTTGACTGAAAATACGAGCAATCGATTCAATATCCGAAACGGCACGCGTAACCAATTGCCCAACTGGAACCAAATCAAAATATTTCATTCTAAAACTTAGAATGTGTTTGAAAAGTTTTGTTCGAATGTCTTTTACAATATCTTGTCCAAGCCAGTTTGCCCAATACACAAAGTAAAACTGAGAGAAAACTTCCATTAGCAAAACTACGCCCATTAAGATGATGTACATCAATAAACCCATTTTATCGTGGGTTTTGATATAGCCGTCGACCGTTTCTTTTAGTAAATAAGGACGAAGTGCAGCAAAAATAGATAGCGAAACGGCAAAAATAATTACGCCGTAATAACGCCATTTATAAGGTTTTGTATATTTTAAAATTCGTTTAAATAATCCCGTGTCGAATGCTTTTGCTTTCATTTTTGTTATGCTTTAAGCTTTAGGCTTTAGGCCGTAAGCTATTAGCGATAAGCACTAAGAAATAAGCCTAAAGCCTATTGCCTAAAGCTTAAAGCTTATAAATAATCGTAATAAATGTTGGTTAAATATAAACCATGTGCTGGAACCGAAAATCCAGCTTTCTCTCTGCTTTTGCTGGCAATGATGTTTTCAAAATCTTCCAACGTAATTTTATGCAAACCGATATTAATCAAAGTGCCAACAATGGCGCGAACCATATTTCTCAAAAAACGATTTGCCGAAATGGTAAAAATCAGTTTTCCCTTTTCTTGTTTCCAAAATGCCTCAAAAATGGTGCAATCAAAAGTATTTACGTCTGTATTGACTTTCGAAAAGCATTGAAAATCGGTGTGCTTCAATAACAATTGTGCCGCCTCATTCATCAAATCCAAATCTAATTTCTGATTCACATACCAACTTAATTCTTCTAAAAACGGATTTTTGATTGTATTAATATGATATTCATACGTTCTTTTAGTTGCGTCAAATCGGCAATGCGCATCATCGTGAACGGGAATAATATTAAAAACCGCAATATCTTTTGCTAGATAAGAATTTAGTTTATGAGTCAAAACCGGAATATCTAATGATTTTTCGGTATCAAAATGTCCATACATTTCAGTCGCGTGAACACCAGTGTCAGTTCTTCCAGCGCCCATAATACTGATCGTTTCATTTAACAAAACCGAAAAAGCTTTATTTAAAGTCTCCTGAACAGAAGAAGCGTTGGGCTGTATTTGCCAACCATGATAATGTGTTCCGTTATAAGCGAATTGAATAAAATATCTCATTTTGAGGGACAGAGGTTCTAAGGTGCAAAGGTACGAAAAAAAGTTGCTAAGGTTTTTTCTTTTTAGGAACAAAGGTTCAGAGTCAAAAAGAAGCAAAGTAGAGACGCACCGCAGTGCGTCTAACGTCAGATTGGAAAATTTAAATATGCTGATATTTTTTTCCATACATCATTATGTAGAAATTTAGAGCATTGTGTCTTGACCAGATTTGAAAATTTGAAAAATGAATATCTTAAACTATCAAAATTTCGCTTTTAAACCGTTAAAGTCCAAAATGCAAATCACAGTTTGGACAGTAGAAAATCAGGTCAGAAATTGACAATTCCAACGTTTTAGAATTGATCTTTTTTTAACATTTATTTCAGAATTTTCTCAAAAGTTAAAGTTTAAAATATTTCATTTTAACAGGAAATATTTCTATTATGTTTGTAGTCTAAATAACCCAAAATTATGAACGACATTACTTCTTATTGGTGGATAATTTTAATATTGTTTGCCCTATTTTTTTACAAATTTATTTTGCGTGTATTCTTCGGAATGGTGATTGTTCCTGAGGATAAAATTGGTTTAGTTACCAAAAAATTCGTTTTGTTTGGCGCAGACAAATCATTACCTGACGGCCGTATTATTGCAACAAAAGGCGAAGCAGGTTATCAAGCAAAGACACTTGCTCCAGGTTTATATTGGGGAATGTGGATTTGGCAGTATTCCATAGATATGACTGGTTTTACATTAATTCCAGAAGGAAAAATTGGACTGGTTTTAAGTAAAGATGGAAAAGAGATTCCAACAGGAAGAATCTTAGCCAGAAGAGTAGACAGTGACAACTTTCAAGATGCCACAGCTTTTTTAGATAACGGAGGTCAAAAAGGGCGACAAACCGCTTTTATTACAACAGGATCGTATCGTATTAATACATTTTTGTTTGAGATCGTAATTACAGATCAAATCAAAATTTATGAAAATATGATTGGTATTGTAACAGCTCTAGATGGTGAGCCAATTCCGCAGGGACAAATTGCAGGGAAATTTGTTGAAAGTCATAATAACTTTCAGGATTTTGATAAGTTTTTAGAACATGGCGGAAATCGTGGTTTGCAACCACAGGTTATGCTTGCAGGTTCTTATTATATCAATACGTGGGGAATCTTAATTGAGCAAAACCCAATGACAGATGTGCCAATTGGATATGTTGGAGTTGTGATTTCATATATTGGTGAAGATGGTCAAGATGTAACAGGCGATACTTTTAAACATGGAAATATTGTTTCGAAAGGACAGCGCGGTGTCTGGATGGAACCTCTTGGACCAGGAAAATATGCGTTGAATAAATACACAACAAAATTAGAAGCAGTTCCAACTACAAACTTGGTTTTAAACTGGGCAAATGCAAGAAGCGAATCGCATGATTTAGATAAGAATCTTTCTACTATTACCGTTCGTTCTAAAGACGGTTTCCCATTTAATCTAGATGTTGCGCAGATTATTCACGTTCCAGCGGCAGAAGCACCGAAAGTAATTGCTCGTTTTGGAAGCATGAATAACTTAGTTTCTCAGGTTTTAGAACCAACAATTGGTAACTATTTTAGAAACTCGGCTCAAGACAGCGATGTGATTTCATTCTTGACAACAAGAAAAGAACGTCAGGAATCGGCAAAAAATCATATCAAATTGGTTCTGGATGAATATAATGTGAATGCAGTTGATACTTTAATTGGAGATATAGTTCCGCCAGATTCACTGATGAAAACATTAACGGATAGAAAATTGGCCGAAGAAGAACAAAAAACCTATCAAACTCAAAGAATGGCGCAAGAACAACGTCAGGGAATGGAGAAAGAAACGGCAATTGCAGACATGCAAAAAGAAATTGTTCGCGCTTCGCAAAGTGTTGAAATTGCACAGCGAACTGCTGATGCAACCGTAAAAAAAGCTGAAGGTGATGCAACCAGTTTGAAACTGAATGTAAACGCTGAAGCGGAAGCAACAAAAATGCGTGCCAACGCCGAAGCCGAAGCGACAAAAGCAAGAGCAGGAGCACAGGCAGAAGCAACTAAATTGAATGCTAGTGCAGAAGCGGAAAGAATTTCGAAAACAGGTTTGGCAGAAGCCGAAAAAATTATGGCAATTGGTAAATCTACCGCAGAATCTTATCAATTACAAGTAAGCGCAATGGGCGGAGATAACTTTACCCGTTACAAAGTTACAGAAGAAATTGGTAAAGGAAATATTAAAGTAATTCCAGATGTATTGATTTCTGGAAACGGTGGTTCTGACGGTTCCATAAGCGGTTTGTTAGGACTGAAACTTATGGAAATGATGGATACTAAAGATTCAAAAGATTTAAAAAATCCTAAGAAGCAATAGAGTAGAGATTTAATAGACATTGTATAACGTAGAGACGCACTGCAGTGCGTCTAACACAAGTTAGAAATCCGATTTGCAGCAGCAGATCGGATTTTTAATATTCAAAAAACGAAAGAAAACTACACAAAAGAAAAATCTCAGTATCTTAGCACCTCAGAACTTTAGCCCCTTCAAAAAATGACAAAAATCCTACTACTTTCCGATACTCACAGTCATATTGATGATACTATTTTAAAATATGTAAATCAAGCCGATGAGGTTTGGCATGCTGGAGATATTGGAGATTTGAATGTTACAGACACGATTAAAAAACTGAAACCTCTAAGAGCAGTTTATGGAAATATTGATGATGCGAAAGCGAGAATGGAATTTCCGCTAAACAATAGATTTTCATGTGAAAATGTTTCGGTTTGGATTACACATATTGGAGGTTATCCAGGAAAATATAATCCTAATATTAAAGAAGAAATGGCGCAAAATCCGCCGAAATTATTTATTTGCGGACATTCGCATATTTTAAAAGTAATGTTTGATAAAAAGAATAATTTACTGCACATGAATCCGGGTGCGGCAGGAAAGAGCGGTTTTCACAAAGTTAGAACCATGCTAAGATTCGTAATTGATGATGATAAAATCAAAGATTTAGAAATTATCGAAATAGGAGCAAAGTAATTAATGCGGCAACGGAATCTGGATTTTTATTTTTGTTCCCTCATTTTCTTTTGATATAATAGATAAAGAACCTTTGTATTTTTTGATTCTCGCTCTAATTCGGTTTAAACCAAAACCTTCTACATCTTTTAGTTTTTGAGTTCTAAAACCAATTCCGTCGTCATTAATGCTTAAAATTAATTGATTATTTTTTTCAACTAAAGAAAGTTTGGCTTTCTGTGCGTCGCTGTGTTTTATAATATTATTAAATAATTCGCTCACAATAAAATAGACTTTCATTTCAAATTTTTCAACGTATCTTCTACTGGTAGAAATTGAACTGGAAAATTCAAATGTAATTGCCGAATTGGAGTGCTTTTCGCATAAATCTTCCAAAGCGTAAATCAATCCAAAACGCACTAAAAGAGAAGGAACCAATTCGTGAGACATATCTCGTAAAAGTTCATGAACTTCAGATAAAATCGTTTTGGCTTTCTGTATTTCTTCAGATTTTATATCGTTTTGCGCTGTAAAAGTATTTAAATGCAATCCCGCAGAAGAGAGAAGAGAGTTTATATTATCATGAAGAAATGATGCTATTTTTTTTCGTTCTACTTCCTGAGAATCAATTCCAGAATTAATGATATTAAGAAGGATTTTTTGTTTAGTGTCTTTTCGCTTTATTTTCTGTTTCAATTTATTGTTTTGATACAGAAAATAAAAAAGAAGAAAAATAATAACAATAAGTATAATCGATAAACTGACTATTTTTTTAGTTCTTAATTCTTCAGTTTTTTTATTGTTATTTATTGATGTTTTATTTTGAATTTGATTTGCTGAAACAATTTCAATCTTATTTGTATTGCTAATTTGCTGAGAAAGAAAAGTTCCTTTAACGGCAATTGATAGAAGCAAAGACATAAATAAGTTGAGACCAAACATAAAAGATTTTTTTTATGGATTTATCAGATTGTTTTTAAGTGCGTATTTAACCAAACCAATTGTACTTTTAATGTTTAGTTTTTTCATAATGTTTTTTCGATGTGTTTCTACCGTGTGAGAACTGATAAAAAGCTTTTCACTGATTTCTTTTCCGCTATATTCTAAGGCAATCAATGTAATAATTTCGGCTTCTCGCGGACTTAAAATCGGATTGTCTATAATAGCATTTTGGTTCAGTTTAGGATTGTCTTTGAATGTATTAAAGATCTTTTCTCTTACAGCATCACTAAAATATTCTTGCCCTAGATAAACAGCTTCAACTGCTTCAATAATATTTTCTCCAGCGCAGTTTTTGGTCAAATACCCTTTTGCACCTAGTTTCATTACTTCTTTTATAATCTTTAAATCATCATAACTAGATAAAATAATGACTTTACAAGGAGATTGTTTTTCTTTAAATTCTTTTAAAGTTTCAATGCCGTCTTTTTTGGGCATACTAATGTCAAGAATTAAAACATCTGCTTTATCTTCAAAAACATCATTATAAACTGTTGTGCCATCAAGAGAAGTTCCTGCGACTTCAAAATTTGGAACCGTTTTTAATAAATTAGAAAGTCCATCAATCAATACTTGGTGATCATCTGCTAGATGGATTTTTATTTTAGGAGTCATTTGTTGTGAAAATAATTAAAACGCAAAATTATAAAAAATTACTTACAATTATTTGGTTTTAAGCACAAAAAAACCCGAATAGTTAAATTCGGGTTTTCTTCGCACAAATAAATTAAGTTTATAGGTTTACCTCAAACGATCTACAGATTTTACGAGATCTTCATCCTTTTTGATGGCCTTATTAGCTAAAACTAATAACACGATAGCAACAATCGGCATAAACATCCCAATACCTTTCTCAGAGACTTGAGCCTCTCCAGATAAATTTAGTGATCGATATACAAATAATCCTAATAAAATTAAGTTTAATATTATGTTTAGTCTGTTTAACACAAACTGATTTTGTCTCTTTTTGAATGAAATTATACTAATAATGCTAAGCATAGTTGTTAAACCCAACAAAACAGTATAAAGTTGATCCTGCATAAAAAAGAATTGCTTTCCTGCAGTAGTTGTCCAAAGCGGAACAAAAAGCATTAAAATGCCCGTTGCAGCAAAAGCTAAAAATAAATATACAGTTTGAATTCTTTGTATCATGGTCTAAAAATGTTTTACAAAAATATATTTTCTTTTTTTAAAATACTATTGTATGATAAAATTTTATTCGTATTATTGCATCATAATACCGTAAGCACTTCATACTGCGGGCAATTCAAATTAATTATCTACCTATTCTTTTTACAGTATTTCCTTTAAAATAATTAAATTCATAGAACATTCATGTTTGATATTTCTGCATTAAAAGAAATGAAGCTTGCCGAGCTTCAAGAAATAGCTAAGTTAGCTAAAACAATAAAGATTACTGGTGTCAAAAAAGAGACTTTAATTAGTCAGATTTTAGCACACCAAGAGAGCACTACTGCAGCAGCTCAAGCTCCTCAAACAGAAGCAGTTTCTGATGCTAAAGATGACAAACCAAAACGCGCTAGAATTGCACCAGCAAAAACAAAAGCAGCAAATACCAAAAATACACCCGTTTTAGAATTTGATAAAGTAGAGGAAACTGTTCAAAAAAACGATAGTGCAGAAACAGTTAAACCAATTGCAGAAAACGTAACTGTAGAAGCGCAAGAAAATAAAACACCAGCAGCAAAAAAAGAGCCTAAAATTGTAAAATTCAATAAGTCGGCATACGAGAAGAAAGTAGCTCTTAAAAAAGAAAAAGAAGCTGTACAAGATGTAGCTGTTGAAGAAGTAGTAGAATCAACTCCAGCAGAACCAACTGTTTCTGAGCCAATAGCCGAAACAACTGAGAAAACTCCACCAATTGCTCCTGTAAAAAAGATTAATCCTAATCAGAATAAAAACCAGAATCCGAACCAAAACCAAAATCAAAACCCGAATCAGAATCAAAATCAAAACGGGAATGGTAACGGAAACGGAAATCACAACAATCAAAACCCAAATCACAAAAATAAAAAAAGCAATAATTTCAGAGATTCAGATTTTGAATTTGATGGAATTATTGAAAGTGAAGGTGTTCTTGAAATGATGCCAGACGGTTACGGATTTTTACGTTCGTCAGATTATAATTATTTAGCTTCTCCAGATGATATTTATTTATCAACTTCACAAATCAGATTATTCGGTCTTAAGACTGGAGATACTGTAAAAGGAGTGGTTCGTCCTCCAAAAGAAGGAGAGAAGTTTTTCCCTTTGGTTCGTGTATTAAAAATTAACGGTCACGATCCGCAAGTAGTTCGCGATAGAGTTTCGTTTGAACACTTAACACCAGTTTTCCCTTCAGAAAAATTTAAACTTGCTGAAAAAGGAAGCTCAGTTTCAACTAGAATTATAGATTTGTTTTCACCAATTGGAAAAGGACAACGTGGTATGATCGTTGCTCAACCAAAAACGGGTAAAACAATGCTTTTAAAAGATATTGCAAACGCAATTGCTGCCAACCATCCAGAAGTATATTTGATTGTTCTTCTTATTGACGAACGTCCAGAAGAGGTTACAGATATGCAAAGAAGTGTTCGCGGAGAAGTTATTGCTTCAACTTTTGATAGAGAACCACAAGAGCACGTAAAAATTGCTAATATTGTTCTTGAAAAAGCAAAACGTTTGGTAGAATGTGGTCACGATGTTGTGATTTTATTAGATTCTATTACACGTTTAGCAAGAGCTTACAATACAGTTCAGCCAGCATCTGGAAAAGTATTAAGTGGAGGTGTTGATGCCAATGCATTGCAAAAACCAAAACGTTTCTTTGGAGCAGCGAGAAATGTAGAAAACGGTGGTTCTTTAAGTATTATCGCAACTGCATTAACAGAAACAGGTTCTAAAATGGACGAAGTTATCTTCGAAGAGTTTAAAGGAACGGGTAACATGGAATTACAATTAGATCGTAAGATAGCTAATAAACGTATTTTCCCTGCAATCGATCTTACTTCGTCAAGTACACGTCGCGACGATTTATTATTAGACGAAAAAACATTACAAAGAATGTGGATTATGCGTAAATATCTTTCAGATATGAATCCAGTAGAATCTATGGATTTCGTAAATGATCGTTTCAAGAAAACTAAAAACAACGAAGAGTTTTTGATTTCTATGAATGACTAAATGAAGGTTTTGAGGGACTAGGGTTACAAGATGCTGAGGTTTTTTCTTTGAGATAAAAATCAAGATATAAAAAATGGATGAGTTTTAACTCATCCATTTTTGTTTATTCTATAACCTCAGAACCTCAGAACCTCAGAACCTCAGAACCTCAGAACCTCAGAACCTCAGAACCTCAGAACCTCAGAAC
>JASCOE010000012.1 GCA_029959285.1 Flavobacteriaceae bacterium PS02337 | reverse complement strand
ACAACATCAAGAATTAAATTTCAGATAGACATTTCATTGCCTTTTGAAACCCCTAAAAATAAATAATCCACACGCCCGCAAAAAAATAGAAACAAATAAACTCTGGTGTAAAATGGGTATACTTACCTAATTTTTTAATATATAAATCTTCTATATGCGAATCATGATTTTGAATACATTTGAATCTTATTAAAATAACAACTATTTTGGAATTAGATTTTGTTCTCTTTTATTTTTTAGGAACTGTTTCATTTAATCGCTTTAAAATCATTTTCATTTCGGAATCGCTATTATTCAATTTTTTAGCAAAATGTTTTTGAATCCAATTTTCAGCTTCATTATAATTATTTGTATACGCACATAAAAATGCTAGTAAATATTCAAATGAAATTATCCTTTTCCCAATCTCGTATGGCGGATTCTTAGTCAATGAAATTAAAGTTTCCATATTTTGCTCAATCGTTTCGTTTAGAGAGAACCATTGTTTAAGCTTTGGAATATTTTTTTCTAATACTTTATCTAAACTAGAATTAAATTTAAACTCATTTACTGTACTAATTTTATCGGGATTTATTAAACTCCCTTTTTCTAAACTTTTCTGCCAGTCTTCTAGTCTATTAAAAAACAAAAGCTTTGTAGATTTATCTGTTTTATGATTGATCCATTTTTGATTAGAAATTGTTGGAATAAAATCGAAACAATTTCCATAAGTGAATGATCCTGAGAAACCTTTAAAAACATTATATTCAATAATATGTTTGATTCCTTGATCATTAAAATCACTAAACCAAATATATTTTCCATCCCAATTCTTAAGACCAATTTCTGCAAATTTTGGCGTTACCTTTTCTTGAAAGATTTCTAGTCTCTTTGCTAATAAAACTTCGTCGTGATTCTTTAGATCTGCATAAATTTCATTATTAATTTTTTGCTGTTCAAAATATCTTATAATACTTTTCAATAGACTCATATTTGGAATCATTTATAATGTTCATAAAATTGATTTCTAAAACCTCATTCGGATTGTATTTCTTTTTCAACTCAAAGTTTCACTACATTTTGTCTTTAAAACATGACCTATTGGAATAGCAATTAGAATTATTAAAATTACTATAACCAGATTTGTTTTTTCTTCATGTTAAGGTTATTTATATTTTTCGAAAAGCATTTTTTTTTAATTTTTTCTCATTGAAAGATACCTCTCCATCTGATTCATCTCTTCACTCATAAAACTAGGATCACTGTTTATATTTCTAAATTGTTTTATTGCATCAATATTTGCCAAAATTCCTTTAGTAAACCAAGGAAACTCATTTGCCAGAGAATTCAATTTTGCTATTGCTCTAAGTGATTCGCCTTCTTTACTTAAGAAAACGGCATGTTCGTATCTGAAATTTGGACACCAATAATATTCCTCAGCCAATTTATCCCAAGTTTCCAAATCACAATTTCCTACCGCCAGAAATACTGATGCAAAAATTGACGAGTCTATGTATCCTTTTGAAAAAACAAAATAGTTTAATAAAGGAATTTCTTTTCTATCATCTTCTTTAATTTTATTTTCAATCACTTCATTCATCAAATCATGAGATTTTTTCTTGTCTTCTTCATTTTTAGATAAATGCAAAACTGTAGCATATTCAACTTTTATTATGTCAATATCTGGTCTTATTTCGTAGGCACCTTTAGCATAATGCAATGCGTTTTCATAAGCATCCATAACACGGTAAAGCTTTGATAGAGAAACTGCTAATCTAATATTTTCAAAATCTTCATCTGATATTTGATTTTTGTGAAAATCAATAGCTTTTAATCCATATCTATCTTTTACATATCTTTCGATTACTTGCCATTTTTGAAGCTTAAAAAGTTCAGAACTATCCCATAAAGAAAATAACACCGATCTTCTATCCCAAACAGATCTTATTTCTTTCCATTCTTCAAACGAATTATCAAACGCCTCATGTTCTGAATAAGTAATTCCATTATCGTCAGTTAAGCTTAATGATGGATTAAAATCTGGAGTAGAGTAATATCTATTTAATGAATCGTATAATTCATTTTTAAACAATTCGGGAGTATTTAATTCAATATTATCTTTATTTACAAACTGGTTACCTAATTCAACTGTTTTATCAATCTTGTTTGTTTCAGTTTCATCCGTTTGGGAATTTATATCATTTTTAGAAGTTCCGAAAAATCTTTTAAATAAGTTCATGTTTAAATTTTTATTATAGATTAAACAAACATACAAATTTCAAATTTTGGTACGAAAATTTTTAGATTTAAATCATATAACAATCTCTAAAAATCCTGTAAGAGATTCCTGCAACTTCTCAATAATTTTACATCATAACATTTAAACTATTAAAATCATGAAAAAGTTACTATTAGCCGGAAAAACTATTTTAGGAGCAGGACTTCTTATATTATCACTACAATCTTGTAAAAACGAAACTAAACAAGAAGATCCTAAAGAAGTTGCTGAAGATGCAAATGAGGCTAAATTTGATTCTATTGACAGCAAAGAAGATGATTCTGAGTTCTTAGTAGATCAAGCGGAAATTAATCTAGCGGAAATCGAAATAGGTAAACTGGCACAAACTAAAAGTACAAACCCAGAAGTGAAAAAATTTGGTAAAATGCTTGTAGACGAGCACACTAAATCTGCTTCTGAAGTGAGTGCTTTAGCAAAAGCAAAAAACTTTACATTGCCAACTTCTTTAACTGAAGAAGGACAAGAAGAATATAAAAAACTGAATGAAAAAACAGGAGTTGATTTTGATAAAAAATTCGCTGACATGATGATCGATGGTCACGAAAAAGCGATTAAAAAACTTCAAGATGCAACTAAAGATGCAAAAGATCAAGATGTTAAAACTTGGGCATCTAATAATATTGCGGGTTTAACAGCACATTTAGAACACGCTAAATTGCTAAAACAAAACCTAGACAAAAAGTAAAATAAATTTAATTGGTTATTATTTATTTATTTTTAGACGCTAAGATTATGAGATTCTAAGGTTCTAAGAAATTGAAATCTAAGAACCTCAAATCTTTGCTAAAAAACCCCTCAAGAGTTGAATTGCTTGAGGGGTTTTGTTTTTTTTTATAAAGATACTAAGTGACTAAGGTTCTGAGGTTCTAAGTTTTTTTTCTTAGCATCTTAGTATCTCAGAATATTAGTATCTTATTTCCCAACTGTCTTTTGCAAATGCTCTGGATATCTTGAACCTTCAATTTTTATTTTTGAAGCCGCGATTTCAATTTCTTCGAGATCTTTTGCGGAAAGTTCTAAATTGATTGCTCCAAGATTTTCTTCTAAACGATGTAATTTTGTCGTTCCTGGTATCGGTGCGATCCAAGGCTTTTGAGCTAAAATCCATGCTAAAGCAATTTGAGCGTTTGTTGCTCCTTTTTCGGTTGCGATTTTAGACAATAAATCAACTAACGCTTGATTTACTTTTCTGGCTTCTGGTGTAAAACGAGGCAACGTATTTCTAAAATCTGTACTGTCAAATTGTGTATTTTCATCTATTTTAGCAGTTAGAAAACCTCTTCCCAACGGACTAAAAGGCACAAATCCAATTCCTAATTCTTCTAATACCGGAAAAATTTCTCCTTCTGGAGTTCTCCACCAAAGTGAATATTCGCTTTGCAATGCTGTAACAGGTTGAACTGCGTGCGCGCGACGAATGCTTTCTGCTCCAGCTTCTGAAAGTCCAAAGTGTTTTACTTTTCCTTCTTGAATTAAATCTTTAATCGTTCCTGCAACGTCTTCAATTGGCACATTTGGATCTACACGATGCTGATAATACAAATCAATAACATCTGTGTTTAATCTTTTTAATGAACCTTCAATGCTTTTTCTAATCCATTCCGGACGGCTGTCTAATCCCTTTTTAGAATCGCCTTCTAAAAAACCGAATTTCGTTGCAATAACAACTTTATCACGAAAAGGTGCTAAAGCCTCTCCTAATAATTCTTCATTCAAAAATGGTCCGTAACATTCAGCTGTATCAAAAAAGGTTATTCCTTTTTCGTAAGCCGAACGCAACAAACTTATCATTTCATTTTTGTCATGAGCTGGTCCATAACCAAAACTCATTCCCATGCAGCCAAGTCCCAATGCTGAGACTTCTAAACCACTATTTCCTAGTTTACGTGTTTGCATTTTTTTTTAAGGTTCTAAGGTGCTGAGATACTAAGGTTCTAAGTTTTCTTTACTTTATCTTAAACCTCGGCAGCTGTTTTTTTTTTTTAGATTCTAAGGCGCTAAGGTTCTAAGTTTTTTTCTTTGAATTTAAACCTCAGCGTCTATTTTATTTAATTTTTTAAAGTTGCTAAAGTTAAAGATTCCAATTTCTTAGCATCTTAGAACCTTAGCAACTTAGTATCTTACTTCAAAGAAGCCATATCAATTACAAAACGATATTTAATATCTCCTTTTAATAATCTTTCGTAAGCGTCATTTACTTCGTTAACGCCAATTACTTCAATATCTGCTGTAATATTATGTTCTGCACAGAAATCAAGCATTTCTTGGGTTTCTGCGATTCCACCGATTAGAGAACCTGAGAAACTTCTTCTTCCTAAAATAAGACTGAAAGAAGTTACAGGAAGCGGATCCATTGGAGCTCCCACAAGAGTAAGTGTTCCGTCAACTTTCAATAAATTTAAGTACGAATCAATATTATGTTCAGCAGAAACGCAGTCTAAAATAAAGTTTAAACTTCTAGCATGCTGTGCCATTTGCGCTTCATCTGTAGACAACACAACTTCATCTGCTCCAAGACGTTTTGCATCTTCTGTTTTAGATAAATTAGTTGTAAAAACAACCACGTGAGCTCCCATAGCTTTTGCTATTTTGATTCCCATGTGCCCTAAGCCTCCAATTCCAACAATTCCAACTTTTTGACCAGGACCAACTTTCCAATGTTTTAATGGCGAATAAGTTGTAATTCCTGCACATAATAATGGAGCAACTCCTGCAAGATCTAATTTATCTGAAATGTGCAAAACGAAGCTTTCATCAACTACAATACTTTCAGAATACCCCCCAAAAGTTTGTCCACCTAAATGTTTGTCAGGCGAGTTAAATGTTTGAATATTTCCTTCATCACAAAATTGTTCTAAATCATTTTTACAATGTTCGCATTCTCTGCAAGAATCAACCAAACAGCCAACTCCAGCCAATTCGCCAACTTTAAAGTTTTTTACATGATCACCAATTTTCACAATTCTTCCTACAATCTCGTGTCCAGGAACAATTGGATAAATAGTTCCATGCCATTCATTTCTAGCAGAATGCAAATCTGAGTGACAAATTCCGCAATATAAAATTTCAATTTCTACGTCGTGTGCTTGTACTGCTCTTCTCTTAATATCTAAGGTTTTTAATGGTGCTTCGGCAGCTTCAGTACCAAAGGCTTTAATGCTTTTTGTTTCCATAATTTTTTAGTTTGTTTTTTGTTTAAAGTTTGAAGTTTTCAGGTTTAAAAACCGTTGAGAAATTGCCACAGAAATCCTGCTGATTTATACTGATTTACAAATACTTATATAAATTTCGATCATTTTAATCTAATCAAAAAATAAAATTTGCTTTAATCAATAAATCTGCGTGAGAAAATCTTAAAATTCTCAGAATCTTAGCGTCTTAGTATCTTAGTCACTAAGTTTTAATTTCTTTCCAAAGAAAAATATTCTTCATCGGTTACGCTTTCTAGCCATTCTCCAAAACCTTTATCTACTTCTGTACTAATAGAAATATGAGAATATTTAGTTTTGGGAGTTGCGCCGTACCAATGTTCTACACCAGGCAAAACGGTGATTACTTTTCCTTTTTCGATAACATTAATTTGCCCGCCTCTTTCTTGGTAATACCCAATTCCATCGGTTACAATGATTAATTGCAGACTTGTGTTACTGTGCCAATTGCTTCTTGCTCCCGGTTCAAAAGAAACATCTTTGATAACAGTATTTTCAGGGTGAATTTCGCTTGTCTGCTTCTTATATGACACTTCACCTGTCATATAAGTATTTGGAATTTTACCTTCTTCGGTTACTGCAGTGAAAAGTGTCGACATAATTTCGTTGTTTTTGGTTAATAATTTATTTTAAAAGTTGTCTTAAATAATCAGAACATCGAATCTCTTTCAAAAGGAGATTTCATTTTAAGTAATGCTTTAAAAATTTATATTTTTTTGATCAAAATTTAAAACCAAACAGTAAAGCTGAAATCGCTTTTGTGAAGTGTTATTTAGTCTTTTAAAAACTGATACAATGATTCGTTGATTATTTCGGGACAAATGTAGTGCAATACTAAAGTCGAGAAATAACAATATTCAAACAAAAAATTAAGAAATTGAAACAATTTACATTCGAAGCGATTTTGGAACCGTTCCTGTAAGTCTTTTAAAATAATTATTAAAATAACTCGGATATTCAAATCCAAGCGAATAACCAATGTCCGAAATACTCCAATCGGTATGTTGCAATAAAGCTCTTGCTTCGCCGATGATTCGCTCTGTAATATGCGCAGTCGTTGGTTTTCCTGTAACTTCTTTTACCGAACGATTCAAATGATTAACGTGAACAGAAAGACTTTGCGCGTAATCTTGCGGCGTTTTTAAAGATAAAGGTTCGTTTTTAGTTTCTATCGGGAATTGTCTTTCTAGCAATTCTAAAAATAAAGAAGTGATTCTAGAAGATGCATTTTTATGTTTAAAGAAGTTGTCTGAAGGCTGCATTTTCATCGATTCATGAATAATCAAATTGATGTAACTACGCATCAAATCGTCTTTGAATACGTAATCGGTTTCATATTCTTTGATCATTTTTTGAAACAATGAATCTATAAAAACCTTTTGTTCAGCGGTTAAAGAAAATATTGGCGTTCCTCCTATTTTAAATAAAGGCGATTCGTGAAGTGTTTCTGAACGGTCTTTTGATTTTAAAAACTCTTCTGTAAACACACAAGCATATCCTTCATAGGCTTCAGAAACAGTTTCCCAAGAATAAGGAATAATCGGATTTCCGAAAAACAAAATTGTTCCGTCGGTTTCTATTCCGCGGTCAGCGTATTGTATGATACTTTTACTGGTATTAATGCAAATTTTGTAAAAGTCTCTTCGGCTGTAAACGGGAACTTTACTGAAATCTCCATTTATAGGATATACTTTAAATCCTTTCATCTTCAAATCTGAAGTAAAATCGCAATTCTGAGTTTCTGTTTGAGTATTCATTTTGCAAAGTTATGAAAATCAAACAATATTATTTTGTTATTTTTTTTGTTTTGAGTTTAACCGCAAAGAGCGCAAAGATTTACGCAATGTTCGCAAAGTTTTTTTTTAAGCTGGACGAAACGCTCTGCAAAGCCGCGAAGTTTTATTCTCTTTGCGCTCTTTGCGGTTAAATCTAATTCTTCAAGTCTGCAACTTTTAATCCTTTCGCGGAAGCGGATAAAACAACTTCTTTAGCATTTTCTTCTTTTTGAATAATGATTTGAGCGTAACCATTAAAAAGCTTTCTTTTCCAAGGTTCTGCTGGCGTTATGACTTGAATAATTCCGGGATCTGTATTCATAACATCCCAATCTTTTATTTTCTGTAAAGGCGTTGTAGCAATATAAATCGTGTTTTTTCCTTGTTTTAAAATTGATGAACTTAGAATATATTTCTGAGAATCTTCTGAACTTGGTTCAACTTTATTTCCGTTAATAAAAACTACAGTTTGCACACCAATTTTCTTGTAAAAGAAATTCACTTGATTTGTCGCTGCGTTATTATTCAAATCAAATTCACCTCTATAAATATATGATGGCGCTTGTTTTTTATAATCTCGATCTTTAAACGCTTCATTCCACTCATTTTCTGCATAATTTGGTAATTGCTGAGGCAAAGATGCATTTGCTCCTTTTTGTTCTTGAAAATTGGTAATCGAAACCAAAGACAATTCATCTATAAACTGATCGTTTTCTAATGATGTCGGATTTCCATTTCCAACGCCTAGAATCTTTCCTCCTTTTATTGAAAACGTTATTTCATCATTTGCAGTCGGAACATGAAGACCATTTTTATCCGTAACTTCAACCGTTACAACAGAAACATTTCCTTTCAAAACATTTTCCTTATCCAAAGACAATTTGATATTTTCTGCTTTTCCAGTCGTTTTTTGAACATCAGTTAATACTTTTTTTCCGTTTTTATATCCAACAGCTTCTAATGTTCCTGGCGTATAATTTACTTTCCATTCTAAATGTTCGTTTTGCTGCATTTTCTTTTTCCCTAAACTTTTTTTGTTGAGAAAAAGCTCCACTTCATCACAGTTTGAATACGCCCAAACATCAATTGCTTTACCTTCCATTCCGCTCCAATTCCAATGCGGAAGCAAGTGCAAAACAGGTTGATTTCCCCACCAAGATTTTAGATAGAAAACATTGTCTTTTGGGAAACCGCAAACATCCATCATTCCGAAATAAGACGTTACAGAAGGCCAACCATAAGGTGTTGGTTCGCCGCGATAATCAAAACCTGTCCAGATAAACATTCCTGCTAAATACGGACGTTCAGCATAAAATTTCCAGCCTTCTTCTATACTGTAAAAAGTGGGACGCGGTTTTTTATCATAAGCACTTTGGTAATGTTTAGCATCGTCTGTAAAATAAATTCCGCGTGTTGCAAAAGTCGAACCTTCCTCTGTTCCCATTCCTGGCTGATTTTTAAACTGATTTCTGTGTGCGTCAATATCTCCGTTTCCTAAATAATTGTAACCCATAATTTCAACCACAGAAGATATTCCGCTTTTAAATCCACTGCTAATTCCCACTGTTACAGGTCTTGTAGAATCGATGCTTTTGCTAAAATCCTGCATGATATTGGTAATTCTTTCTCCAATAATTCCACCTTCAATTTGCCATTCTTCATTTCCAACCGACCAGCAAAAAATACTCGGATGATTGCGGTCGCGTTCCATCATTCGCTGTAAATCATTCAAATGATAATCGTTAATTCCCATTAAACGTGTTTCGTCGATAACCAACATTCCTAATTTATCGCAAGCATCCAATAATTCTGGCGTTGGCGGATGATGCGAACAACGATAGGCATTTGAGCCCATTTCTTTCAATTTTGCGATTCTATAATATTGAATTTCATCAGGAAGCGCCGTTCCAATTCCTGCGTGATCTTGGTGATTGTTTGTTCCTTTTAATTTTACCGATTTTCCGTTAAGGAAAAAACCTTGTTCGGGATTAAATTCTACAGTTCTAATTCCGAAAGAAGTTTTATAACTGTCAATTACTTTTCCGTTGCTTTTTATTTCAGTAATTAATTGATATAAATTTGGAGAATCAAGATCCCACAAAAGTGGATTTTCTACACGTAATTTTGAACTGTAATTAACTGTTTGATAGAATTCTGGCGCCAATATATTTTCAGAAGAATTAGCTACCGTTTTACCTTTATTATCTAAAATAGTTTGAGCAATTTCAATAGAACCTTTAAATTTTCCGTTGTTTTTAATTTTTACATCTGCTGTGACTGCTGCGCCATTATTTCCAACAAGTTCAGAAGTGACATAAGTTCCATTTTGAACAACATGAATTGGGTTTGTTTTCTGTAAATAAACATGTCTGTAAATTCCCGCACCTTCATAAAACCAGCCTTCTTCCATCGAAGCATCAACACGAACCACGATTGTATTTTCTCCGCCATAATTAACGTAAGCCGACACATCGTATTCAAAACCATTATAACCGCTTTCTTCGGTTCCTAAATAAAATCCGTTGAAAAAAACTTTCGAATTCCTAAAAACACCGTCAAATTTTAATGAAATGATTTTACCTAAATCGCTATTCGGAATCGATATTTTTTTTCTGTACCAGCCAATACTTTTCTCTGGAAAATTTTTACCCGCAGCTTTAAATCCGTGGCTAAAACTGGCGCTTTCGCTAAAAGGCTGTTCTACTCCCCAATCGTGCGGTAAATCTAATTTTCTCCAAGCGCGATCGTCAAAATCTTTTGCTGCTGGTCCGTCTCCAAAACCTGTTTTAGTTAAGTATGAAAAATAACCTTCGGCATGACCGAAATCTTTTTTGGTATCATATAAATGTCCGAATGAAAATCGCCAATCTTTATCAATTAAAATTAATTCTCTATCCGATTTATGCTGCGCCGTAACGTGCAATAAAAACAAGAGAAAAGATGACACAATTGTCTTTTGAGTAAAAGTGGTTTTCATAGATGTGGTTGTTAGTAAATCAAATAGCGATAAAAATAAGGCTTTCAGAAAGAAAATATCGATAGTATTTTATCAAAATATGATAACTCATTAATAGCTAAAGTTCTAAAAAGGCTTTTAAAATTTAGAATGAATCTATTGGCATCAAATTCAAAAATGATTTTCTTTTGATGTAACTTTATTTTCAAATCTTAAAAAAGCAAAGAAAATCATGAGTACTATTATAAACGAAAATAGACTCCACAGTAAATTTAAAACCCTCGATCATAAGATAAATGAACTTAATGATCAGAAGATTAATGCTTTTTTTGAATCTTTAGGATTAACAGAAAGAAATGATGTTGCAAAGGATTTCCTGAAATGGGAAAATATTCTGATTGTCGTTCCAAATCGTCACGTATCTCACGAATTAAAGTACTATAAATATGCTATTTCGCGAATTTCATTTTTAACAAATCCGTATGCAGATCAAATTCATATTTTTGATTTGAAAGATTGGAAAAATGCATCACAAAACAAAACTCAATTTCAGATTAGAGAAATGCTAAAAACGAGTTTTGGAGGGGTGAGAAGAAATGCAAATCCTAGAGAATAATTTGCTTTTCTTTACAAAATGAAGTGGATCACTAGAGAAAGACCTAAAATTGATAGAATTGCCTGCCCGTGGCTGATTAAAAAATTTGTTGACGCTGAGGCAGAATTTATTTATGTGCCTTTTAATGAAGTTTTGGCAAAAGCAGCAGCATTAGGCGCCATTCCTTTTGATATTCCAGAGGTAGAATTTACGCATTACAATGAAGAATGTACTTTTGATTACATCATAAAAAAGTATCAAATTACTGATCCAGCGGTTCATATTATGGCAAAAATTGTTCGTGGCGCCGATACCGACCGTCACGATCTTGCCAAAGAAGCGGCGGGACTTTGGGCAATTTCTGCGGGACTTTCGCACAATATTACTGACGATGCCGAATTGCTCGAAACTGGTCTAAAATTGTACGACGCTTTGTATAGTTGGGCAAAACATTTATACAAACAAAATCATCTTCAAAATAGTCCGTTTGAAAGTTTATTGCATGAAGTGTATAATAAGTTTTTGATTAAAAAAAATCGAATCAGAAAACACCTTTGTGGGTTAAGGAATTAAAAAATATAATTCAGGATCAAATAGATGCGCAATTTACTTTTGATTTAAAGAAAATTTCTAGTGATTTAGAATTGAATCCGTCTTATCTATCGCGAGAATTTTCTAAATATTTTGAAGATTTAAATTTTGGCGAATATGTTCGAAAACTCCGAATCGAAAAAGCTATAAATCTGATTCAAAACACTACTTATACTTTAACCGAAATAGCCTATATGACTGGCTTCTCAGACCAAAGTCATTTTACCAGAATATTCAAATTGCAAACTGGAAAAAATCCGTCTTCATATAGAAAAAATACCTTAAAAAAGTAATTCATATACAAAAGGTAAATAGCGTTCTATTTATAGATTTTCATTGTCAATAGTTTTGTTTTTTAATTAACAAAAACTATCATGATTTCATTTAGACGTCTTTTCGTAATTACTTTATTTTCTTTAAGTTTCAGTGCATTTTGTCAAACTGTTTATCCAAAAATTACAGGTTATTTTGGAATTCTTCATCCTATCGCCACTTTTAACAGCGAACAAACAAGTGTAAACTTTAGAGATTATTATGCCGTTGGATTTCCGACTGGAATCAATATTTGGAAAAATCAAAAAATAGGGTTTTCTTTTGAAGTTGTTCCAAACATTAGAGTGCAAGGAAATAGCGATAAAGTAACCAATTTGCTATTTCACCCAGGCGTTTTAGTTGCTTTAGGAAATGGTTATACGTTTGCGGGAAGAGCCGCTTTTGAAAGCAGCGGAAGATATGGCATAACTCCAGTTCTTAATAAAACAGTACTAAAAAGTGATGCTTGCAGTTATTTTGTGGCAATTCCGCTTCCTATTCGTTTTGGAAATGATCATCCGGCCTCTTTTACAGTTGGTTTCCAATTCGGAATTGCTTTTTAAAATTTTTGTTTCAGGTTTTGCTTGTTTCAGGTTTCAAGTTTTGCTTAGCGTGATTAACCTTTGTCAAAGTTTGAAACTTTGACAAAGATCTGGTTCGCACTGTTTTATTCGTTATCTCTTTTTTACTCATCTAATTTCAAAAATTCTGATAAAGTTTCGCTCTAATTTTTTCCTTTTTCTTTCTTCTTTCCATCTTGAATAAAAGATGACAATGAGAAGAAACAAACTCACAATTGTAGTGGCTCGTCTAAGGCCTCTTCCAAAAAACAGAAAAAATATATTAATAAATATTAGAAAAACCACCGGAGAGAATTTCGTCCAAAGCAACTGAAATTTACTATTTTCTTCAACAATATAATTCACATTAACTCTATTATCAATATTCTTGTAATTTCCTCTCACAATAAAAATTGTGGGAGATGTTGCTGAATTTATAGTTAATCGAAAACTTTCATCATCAAAAAGTCCATAAAAAGGTTTTACTCCGCCAAATATGGGAAATATTCTAAACGTACTTAATTTTACTTTTAAAGAACCTTTTTCTATATTATTTTGCAATCTTGCGCGAAAATCTGATAAAGAAAGATTCGATTCCTTTTTATGAAGCATCACGGCGCTAACAAACTTTTAATTTTTTCATCTAAAGCCTGTCCGTGAATATTTTTGGCTAGAATAATTCCGTTTTTATCAATCAGAAAATTCAACGGAACCGATTGAAGCATATAATCTGCAATGGTTGGAGATTGCCAGTATTTTAAATCGCTAACATTTGTCCACGGTAATTTTCCTTTTGCAATTGCAGCCGTCCATAAAGGCTTTTTGGTGTCCATAGAAACGCCATAGATTGATAATTTTTCAGGATATGCATTGTGTAATTTTAACAATAAAGGCTGTTCTTTAATACAAGGTCCGCACCACGAAGCCCAAAAATCTATCAAAACCAAAGAACCTCTTAATGATGAAAGTGCAATTTTTTCTCCTTTTGTATTTGGAAGATCAATTTCTGGCGCAATGTCTCCAACGTCAACACCAACAACTTGTGCTTTTGAATTGGTTACGACACAGCATAAAAATGCTAAAATGAGTAGAGTTTTTTTCATAATGGATTAAGTTTTATTTGAATTTGGGGCATTTTATCAATTTGTTTTGTCATTCTTCGTTCCTCAGAATGACAAAAATGACGCAAAACTATTTGGGCCATAAACTGACAAGCAAATATAATTTTTCTTTACCAAATTCTTCCTCATTACCTCTTCTCCATCATAAAATTATCCTAAATATTTTTTACTTAATTGGTATATCGGGAAAAGTCGATATATTTGCATCATGGAAACGATAGAAATATTTAAAGCCTTATCCAACAAGTCCAGACTTGAAATGCTGGAATGGTTAAAAGAACCCGAAATAAATTTCCCTGGTCAAACTGAATGTGGAGGATTTGAACACGGAGTTTGCGTTGGGCAGATTCAAGCAAAAGCTGGTTTGACACAATCTACAGTATCAGAATACCTGTCTATTTTACAGCGTGCGGGTTTTATCGAAGCCAAACGCGTTGGACAATGGACTTATTATAAACGTAACGAAGGTGCCTTTGAAGCACTCAGTAAATTAATTCAATCTAATTTGTAAAATTACTATGAGTACAAACAACCTGTTTTCTCCATTTAACTTAAAAACGTTAAATCTGAAAAACCGAATCGTAATGGCGCCAATGACGCGCTCTTTTTCTCCAAACGGAGTTCCAACTGACGAAGTAGCAGCTTACTACCAAAAAAGAGCTGAAGGTCAAGTGGGTTTAATATTATCTGAGGGAACTGTAATTGAAAGACCTTCATCATCTAATGATGCCAATGTGCCGCATTTTCACGGAGATTTAGCCTTAAACGGATGGAAAAAAGTGATTGATGAAGTTCACGCTGCTGGCGGACAAATGGGGCCTCAAATCTGGCATATGGGAATAATGGATAATCACCATTCTGGATGGGTTCCGCCTATTCCTTTTGAAGGTCCGTCTGGATTAAACCGTCCTGATTTCAGAAATGGAATTGCAATGTCTGAGAAAGATATTGAAGATACTATTCTAGCTTTTGGTAAAGCTGCAGCTGATGCTAAAAGATTAGGTTTTGATACGATTGAAATTCACGGCGCGCACGGTTATTTAATTGACCAATTCTTTAGAGCTGAAACCAACTTACGTGAAGATATTTACGGAGGAAAAACATTGCCAGAACGTAACCGTTTTGCTATTGAAGTTATAAAAGAAATCAGAAAACAAGTTGGAAATGATTTTGCCGTTATCATGCGTTTTTCTCAATTTAAACCTTCTGATTACAATTATAAATTAGCTAAAAATCCACAGGAATTAGAAGCTTGGCTTACGCCGCTTGTTGATGCTGGTGTTGATATTATTCACGCTTCACAACGTCGTTTCTGGGAACCAGAATTTGAAGAATCTGATTTAAATTTTGCAGGATGGGCTAAAAAAGTAACTGGAGCACCTACAATTACGGTTGGTTCTGTTGGACTTTCTGGTGATTTCTTTGGTGCTTTTGCTGGAGAAAGTTCACAGCCAACTTCTTTAGATGAATTAAACAGACGTTTCGATAGAGGTGATTTTGATTTAGTTGCAGTTGGAAGACCGCTTTTATCTGATCCGAATTGGGTTGCTAAAATCGAAGCAGGAAAAACAGATCAATTGAAAGGTTTCAGCAAAGAGGCTTTAGGAGAATTGGTTTTAGAATAAGTTTTTTTTTTTAAAGGTTCAAAGAATCAAAGGTCCAAAGGAACAGAGGTTTTCTTTTGATTGTCTTTATTTATATTTAAAAAAGTGGCTGTCTCAAAAGTGAGATAGCCACTTTTTTTTAGATATTTCTTTGTTCCATAGGAACATTTCGTTGGTAGAAAATAATGTTGCTACTGGTTTTTACGTTCCGTAGGAACGTTTGAAATTCAGGAGTATTTGAAACGATATCAAACGTTCCTACGGAACGTAAATATTCTGCTCATTATTTTTTCTACCAACGAAACATTCCTACGGAATGATATTCTAATGCAAAAATTTGTAAAACAAAATATAAAAAAAGGGATAAACAATTAAGTTCATCCCTTTAATGAATATCTATAACTAACAAAATTTAGAAATTCAATATTTTTTCAGAAAGGTTCAAAGATGCAGAGGTTCATAGGGACAAAGTTATTTGCTTTGAGACTTTGCTTCTTTTTTCACTAAGCAACTTTGCTTCTCTTTAGAAATTTATTTTGAAGCCAATTTCTAACGGGTTCGTCGTATAATTTTAGGCAAACGAAAGCCATGATGATACTCGCGATTAAAACTCCAATTCCTTCCATGTAACCGTCTTTCATTGCAACTTTATTATCTACAACCCAAGCTGTAAACCAATAAATTAAAGGATAATGTGTAATGTAAATTGGATATGAAATATCACCCAAAAGTTTACAAATTTTAAGCGAAAATTCATTTTTAATCTCTCCTCCTGCTCCAATTGCAACAATAAGCGGAAAAATTAAAATAATACAAATCGATTCATAAATACCATTCATCCAAAGGCTATTTTCGTCACCAAATCTCGGTAAAGCCAAAATAATTGTGATTAAAATACTGCAAATCCAAAAAGCATTTTTTACATGAATTAATTTTCCCAATCTGCACAATAAAACTCCAGCAAAAAAAGGATATAACAAACGCGTAAATCCAACGTTCATTTGTTCCAGATTTAATGACCAACCGCCGATTACGTCGCCTTTTGGTCCGAAAACAGTATAATTAATTAATAGTCCGGCAAATATCAATACCAAAACTGACATGACTTTGTTCGAAAATTTGCGAAAAAACAAGGCGTACAAGATATTTGCAATATACTCGAAGAAAAGTGACCATGCCGGACCATTTAAAGGATGCATTTCTCCCCAGCCTCTAATTTCTAAAGAAGGCGGAATTGGCAATAACGTAAAACCAATTACCATGGTTAAAATAACTTTCCAAACTTCCATTCCTCCAATCATTGGAAATAATATGTCTGAAGCTTGAAAATAATAGAATATAGCGCCAATAATCATTCCTATAATTACCATTGGCTGCAAACGAATTAATCGACGTTTGTAAAATTCCCATTGTGTCATTTTTGCCCAACGATCATCATACGCATAAGCGACAACAAATCCAGATAAAAGGAAAAAGAAATCAACAGCCAAATAACCGTGATTGATGATTTGTACGAAACGGTTTCCGCCAGCGAAAGCTTCAAATATGTGAAAAGTAACTACTAAAATAGCCGCAACGCCTCGTAAACCATCTAAAATTTCGTAGTGTTTTTTAGGTGTAATATCATTCATAATAATGGTTAATTATTAATTGTTAAGGGTTAATTTAAATTGATAATTCACAATTATTATTGATGGTTTTTAAGCCACTCTGCTCTTCTTTGGTCTGGTAAATGTTTCACTGTAAAGTTTTCAAATTTAGCTTCAAAACCTTTTCCATCTGGCGAAGCCGCCATTAAACCAACCATAACTGGCGTATTATCTTGCAATGGAGCATTTCTAGTCATGATATAATTTTTATCATCAAAAGAATAAAATACTTCAATAGCATCTAATCTTCGCACGGCTTTAATCCAAATAAAAGGTGGCGCTTTATCTAGTGTAGTTACGCTCCAATCGCTTTTATCGTGTGTAACAACAGTGCTAACATTGAATTTTCCGTCAACAAATTCAACTCCAGTTTTGATGTAGTTTTTCTCATCAATACGAATCATTAATCCCATTTGGTCGAAACGAGCGATGTAGTTTCCTGTCAATTTTACTTTGGCTTCAAATTCACCGCCATAATTGGTATAGTAAAATGGCGCGTCATCAACAGTAAAACCGTAATGAGAAATTCTCCAGTAATCGCTATTTGCGGTAACATTCATAATTAATGCATTATTTTTAATTTCCCATTTTTCAGGTTCATTAAACCATTGCATTTTATTCAGTGTCTGTGCTGAAATATTTTTTGGAAAAAATAAAGTCAATATTGCAATCGTAATTTTTTTCATGTTGTTTCTTTTTTTACCATTAAGATATTAAGAAAATTAAGTTTGACTTAATGAATCTAATCTTAATCCTTAAATATTAAGATCATAAAGCTTCTCTTTATGCTTCTTAATGTCTTAATTGTGAATTTTTAACCAAAAGCAAAGCTGCAAATTTTGACACTTGCAGCTTTACAAACCAACCAATTTTAGAAATAAAAAACTTATTTAAGTGAGAAATTCACTTTAGATTTTATATCTGTTGACGAAGCTCCAATAATCGCTTCAAAATCACCAGGTTCAGCAACCCAGTCGTGTTTTTTATCGTCGAAGAAACTTAAAGCCGTTTTATCGATTGTAAACGTTACTGTTTTTTCTTCTCCAGCTTTAAGAGCCACTTTCTCAAAACCTTTCAATTCTTTTATCGGACGAGCCAATGAAGATTTAACGTCTGTAATGTACAATTGCACTACTTCTGATCCTTCTCTACTTCCAGTATTTTTTACATTAACTGAGAATGTAATTTTATCTCCAGCGTTAATCTGTTTTTTGTCAGCCGATACTTTTCCGTAAGCAAAAGTTGTGTAGCTTAATCCGTGTCCAAAAGGGAATAAAGGTTTGATTTTGTTTTTATCAACCCAACGGTATCCAACAAAAATTCCTTCGTTGTATTTTACTTCATCTTTACCAGGAAATTCTCCTAAAGCGTGAGCTCCGTTATCAGCTAATTTTACAGGGAAAGTAAAAGATAATTTTCCAGACGGATTCACATCTCCAACTAAAACATTTGCTAAAGCATTTCCAGCTTCAGTTCCTAAAAACCAACCTTGAACAACTCCTGGAACTTGTTTAATCCAAGGCATTGCAACGGCATTTCCAGAAATATTTACGAAAACAATGTTTTTATTTACTTTAACTAATTCGCTGATTAATTTATCTTGACCATAAGGCAATTCTAATTGTTTACGATCGTGTCCTTCATCATCTTGATTTTCACTTTTGTTCAAACCTCCAATAAAAATAACGATATCAGCATCTTTAGCAATTTTTAAAGCTTCTGCAGTTAATTCTGCTTGAGGACGTTTTTCTTCTAAACTAACTTTAGCGATAACACCATTGTAGTTACTTGTCGGATCTCCAACATAACCTCTTGCATAAACAATCTCAGCTTGGTTTCCGATTCTTTTCTTTAAACCTTCAAGCGGAGTAATTTCGTATCTTGCTTTAAGCGAAGAACTTCCTCCTCCAACAGTCATCATTTTAATAGCATTCTCTCCAATTACAGCAATCTTTTTAGTTTTAGAAAGATTGATTGGAAGTATATTATTGTTGTTTTGTAATAAAACAATTCCTTCTTCAGCGATTTTACGACCAGCTAAAGCGTGTTCTTCTGTTCCAAAAGATCCAAAAGGACGGTTTCTGTCCATTGTAGTTAAGAAAGATAAACGTAGAATACGACGTACTTTTTCGTCTAATTCTTTAGTTCCAATTTCTCCTTTTCTGATCATCTCAGAATATGGTTTTGCTAAATAATAGTTATCATATGCATTACTTGTTCCCCAAGAAAGTCCGTTTGTCCATGAACCAAATTCCATGTCTAAACCATTATGGATAGCTTGTTTGGTATCGTTAACTCCACCCCAATCTGAAACTACAACTCCTTTGAAACCCCATTCTCCGCGAAGAATATCATTCAATAAATATTCGTTGTGGCAACATTGCTGACCTTTATATTTGTTGTAAGCACCCATAATTGCCCAAACGTCACCTTCTTGAACTGCAGCTTTAAAAGCAGGAAGATAAATTTCGTACAATGCACGATCGTCAACAATTACGTTAACTGAGTTACGATTTGTTTCTTGATTGTTTAATGCGAAGTGTTTTACGCAAGCCGCAACTCCGTTTGACTGAACTCCTTTAATGTAAGGAACAACCATTTTAGAAGTTAAAAACGGATCTTCTCCCATATATTCGAAGTTACGACCGTTTAATGGACTTCTGTAAATATTTACACCAGGTCCTAATAATACATTTTTGTTACGGAAACGCGCTTCTTCACCAATAGATTTTCCATATAAAGAAGCCAATTCTTTGTTCCAAGTAGATGAAAGCGCTGTAAGAGCTGGAAAAGCAATACATGAATCATTTGTCCATCCTGCTTGATCCCATTCGTCCCATTTTACCTCTGTACGAATTCCGTGTGGTCCGTCGGTCATCCAGTTTTCTGGTATTCCAAGACGTTTTACACCTGGAGAACTAAATTTAGATTGCGCATGAATCATGGCAATTTTCTCTTCGGTTGTCATTCTTTTAAGCGCATCTTCTACGCGCTCGTTAATTGGCTTTTTATCATCAAGATAAACTGGAACTTTGTCTTGGGCATTCATCCCAAAAGAACTTAGTAAAAGTAAAACAACAATTGTTTTAACGTTTTTTAACATAATAGTAATTATTAAAGCATTAGTTAGATAATAGTATAAAGTATTATTATAAAACTTTTTCTATCATATTGTAAAACTAAAACGTTATCGTACAAGTTACATTTTTAGATAGAAAAAAGTAGTGGTTTAAAAAAATAAAATATTGATTTACAGATATTTAAAATTAAAAAAATAGCAAAAAAAGTAGTAGATTTAAAATAAATATTTATGATTTCAAAGACATTATACCGATTTTCATTACCATTTCTTCGAAATCATTTCTTGAAACTGCCGCTTTATTTCGAGCTCTTGTTCGATAGTTGTAAATTGTGCTCAAAGAGTAACGTAAAAATGCTGCTATTTTAACACTGTCGGTAATTCCGAGTCTGATTAAAGCAAAAATTCGAAGTTCTGTATTTAATAACTCGTTTTGTTTAAGTACAATTTGTTCTTCTGAAATTAGCAAAGCATTAAAGTCTTTAACGAATGTTGGATATAAGTTTAGAAAGATAATATCGAAATTCTTGTATAATTCTTCTAACTCATTATCAACTAAAGTAGTTGATTTTAATATTTTATAAATTTCATCAAACTGTTTGGCTGTCGCTTTTTTGTTTAAGATGATTCTGTAGTTTTCTAATTTATTGATGTAAGTCGAACAAAGATTGAAGAAATGTGCAATATATTCTTCTTTAACCAAATTAGATTCAGACAATTGCAGATTACTTTCTTGAAGCTGACTATTTGTTTCTGTTATGTCTTTGTTTAATTCTGCCAATTTCTGACTCGTTTCATACAATTCTGTTCGAATTCTAGAAACCTTTTTCATTTGTTTGTAAACGTAAATAATCGCAACCAGCAAAAACAAAGAGAGTAGACTAATGCAAAGCAAGTAAATTTGTAATTCACTTTTTCGTTGTGCTTCACGCTCTTGATAAACGGTATTGATAATCGAATAAACTTCTGACATTAGCAAAGTTCGAAACTGAACATTGCAATACAATGCATCTTCAATGGCTGATTGTGTCAACTTATACGCCATATCTACATCACCAATTTCATAAAAAACCAAAGCCAATTCTTGCAAGGAAGCATTATCTTTATTAGCATTTTTAATATCTGAAGTTGCAGAAAGTGCGTAATATTTTTTTCTAGATTCTAAATCATGAGTCGCTTCTGCAATTTTCCCTAATAAATAAGTAATCATCGCATATTGCGGATTTTCTTCTTTGGTATTATTCAATAAACTCAGTAACTCCTTTTTTGGATCTTTGTATTTTTTATTGATAAAAATATCCTGCTGAATTCTATTAATCTGATATTCTAAAGTATTTTTATTTAAAACTCCTAACAACGAATCGCGGTATTTTCCAATTTGTTTTCGGTATTCTAAACTGTAACTATTTGCAGCGTAGTGCTCAAAAAATTCGCGATATGAAATATAATAATTGGGAAGCAAAGAAGGTTCTAAATTCTTTTTATTGATACTTTTTAGAATAGCTTCCGATTCGCGATATTTTCCTGATGAAGAATAAAGCGTAACTAACTGTAATTGAGCTAAATTAAAAAGTTCTTTATTTTGAATTTCCTCAGCAATTTTAAGATTTTTTCTAACGTATTGAATTGCCGAATCCGAATTTAGTTTTTGATATTCTAGGTATAATGTTTTGTTGTAATTATACTCCTGCTCTTTCGTAAGATTATCCGATTTTATTTTCTTGAAGTTCAGAATTCGCTCTTCTTTAATCTTTACGTAATGCTGTTTATTTTTTATTGCTTCATTCAATTCTTTTAAAATAATATCGGTGCTTTCCAATGCAAAAACTGGAAAATTTACCATAACAAGAAACAGAAATAAGCAATAATTTTTCAAGACGATTTAATATAAAGGAATTACAAATATAGCAAAGCGAAAATATAAAAAACGAATTATTTATATGTGGTTAAAATGTACTAAAAATGGGTGTGATTTAGATTTATGCTATAAATAATATAATAGCAATAATTATAAAGCCATAAATAAATCTATACAAAAAAAGCTTTGCAAAAGTTTAAAACTTTGACAAAGCTCTTTTAAAATATAAAAATTTAAACCGCAATTGGCGCAGCTAAACAGCTTTCTGGAATATCAAATGCGTTTACCAAAGCCACAGCATCTGGACGAATGTCCCAACAAAGCTGATTGACAATTTTACGAACTGCTTTTGTTTTTACAGCTTCCATGTAACCGTCTTCTAAATACCAGGCTTTATTTTTTTCTATTTGAGAAAGCGCATATAAATGATTCAATTTCGTTAAAATAACTTTAGATTGTTCATCTTCAACAGCTTTGATCGCGATTTGAAATTGCTCTAAAACGATTCTTTCCAAATACGCTTGCGCCACATCAATCATTTGATGCTGTACAACATTAAATGCATCATATGGTTCTAAACCTCCGTCTATTAATTTCTTAATACGTCTTGCAGCGGAAGCCAAAATTGTTTTTTCTCTGTGAACAAAAGCTTGCAAATGAAATTCTCCATCTAATAAATGTTCATCGTCTGTTCTTCTTGTTGCAATCGGATTTTTCTCAGCTATCGCCGTTTTAGCATTTTCATAAACATAATTTATAATGCCAAGCGAACCCATTTCTCCAAACGATTTTCTAAATTCTGCTAAACGATTTTTAGCAACCAATTGCATTAAAACGGTATTATCTCCTTCAAAAGTCGTGTAGATTTCAGTATCGTTTTTAAGTGCGTCGATTCGGTTTTCAGACAAATAACCTTTACCTCCGCACGCTTCTCTGCATTCTTGCAAAATATCTCTCGTACTCCAAGTTGAATAGGATTTCATTCCAGCTGCCAAAGCTTCGATTTCCTGCATTTCGGTTTCTGTTCTATTTAAAAACCTATTTGTTAAATATTGAAGTGCAAAATGAACTGCGTAAGTTTTTGCTAAATGTGGTAACAATCTACGTTGGTGTATTCTGTAATTTAAAATCGGAACTTCTGATCCTCCTTCTGGTCCAAATTGTCTTCTTTGATCGCTGTAGCGAATGGCAATCGTTAATCCTGATTTCGCAGCCGCCAAAGCCGAACGCGGAATTCCGATTCTTCCTCCAACTAAAGTTCCTAACATGGTAAAAAATCGTCTGTTATCACTCGGAATCGGACTTTCGAATTCTCCTTTTTCATTAACAGAAGCAAAACGATCCAACATATTTTCTTTCGGAATTACTACGTTATCAAAACTAATTGTTCCGTTGTCAACGCCGTTTAATCCCATTTTATGACCGCAATCACCAATTGTCACGCCATGTACAACATTTCCATTCGGGTCTCGCAACGGCACAACAAATGCATTTACGCCATAATCATGATCATCAATAATTAATTTTGCAAAAACAGTTGCCATTTGTCCGTGAACTGCTGCGTTTCCGATGTATTCTTTTTGAGCGTTTTTATTTGGTGTATGAATGGTAAAAGTCTGATCGCTATGATTGTAAGTCGCCGTAGTTTCTAAACCTTTTACGTTAGATCCGTGATGCGTTTCGGTCATAGCAAAACAGCCTGGAAGTTTCAGCGAACCAATATCTTTTAAATATTTAGCATAATGTTTTTCTGTTCCTAAAGATTGAACGCTCATTCCCCAAAGTCCAAACTGAACACCGAATTTTATCACCAAACTTAAATCATGATAACTCAAGGTTTCCATAATGGCAAAATAATCTTCTACGTTTCCTCCTCCTCCGTATTCTTTCGGATACGCCATACTTCCCAGATTCTCATCGGCTAGAATTTTACACCATTTGTAAACCGTTTCTCTAAAAACATTAATATCTGTAGAAGTTTCATAAGCAAATTCAGGTCTTGAAATAACCGATTTTACTTTTCCAATAATCGCAGCTTCTTTTCCGTCTAAAATTTTAGTGATTTTCTGAATATCAAAACTAGCGTTGGTATGAGAATCTGCGGTAAAAGTGCCTGTTTTGGTTTTGAAGTTTTGAAGCGCTTCTTCTCCCAAAATTCCTAAATCATTTTCTAGCTTTTTAAAATCAGATTCAATTAGCGTTAAATCTAAATCGCTGTCAGAAAGTGCTTTTGCTATATCAAAAATCGACTTTATAGAAGATTTATCTTGAATACTTTTTTCGATGTCTAATTTCCATTGTGTGAGTTCATTTCGCGAAGGCGGATTAGAAATATCGACTTTAGAAAGCAAATATTCTTTTTCTTCTTCAGATAAAAAATTTAAAGAATTGATGAAGTCTTTTAATGTAGCAAATTCTTTTTGTGTCAATAAATCATCTGACCACACTAAATAAAATAATGGTGTAAAAGCTTGAAGTTTGGATATTTTCATATGAATAGTATTCGGTTTTTAATAGTTTTTGCCACAGATTTAAATGATTAAAAGGATTTTTTTGCCACGAATTACACGAATTTTCACAAATTTTCATTTTAGATTAAAAAATAATTCGTGAAAATTCGTGTAATTCGTGGCTAATTTTTTTGCACAAAGAAATAATCCTTATAATCTGTGTAATCTGTGGCTTTATTCATTTAACTGCATAAAAAAACAGGAATGAAAAATAGTCATTCCTGTTTAAACATCCTGTTAAGATTCTGGTAATTTTCGATTTTAAACCAATAAAAAATATGAAAACTAGAAATTTAAGAACCCTTGGATATTGAGGTTAATTTTTGCTTTATGGCAAAAATATGATGTGAATTAAAAACTAACACTGCGGCAAAAATGATCCCGTAAGCTGTAATTTGTAAAGGCGTTATATTTTCTTTAAAAACAAAGGCAGCCAATCCAAATGCAATCATCGGGTTTATGTTTAAAAGCATTCCAACTGTAGAAGAATTGATTCCGGAAAGCGCGTATAAATTTAAAAACAACGGAATTATCGTAAAAATAATTGCAATGGTCTCAATGCAGAGATAAAACTTAAATTCCGTTGGTACCGGTCCCCCAAAAACCGGATAAAAAGGCAACAAAAACAATGCTGCTAATGTTATATGAAAAGTCAAAATAATAAATTTATCAAAGCCTTTATTCGCGCGCTGACTTACTAAATATGCAGCATACGTAAGACCAATAATGATACTAAAAAACATATCCATTATATCGCTGTATGAAAGAAGCAAACATCCTGAAATACTTAAACCAACAGAAAGCCATTGTGTTTTTAGCAGTTTTTCATTCAATATAAAATAGGCCAATAAAGTAGTTAGAATTGGGCAAACGAGATAAGCTAAAGAAGCCGCTTTTACACTAATATGATTTACGACATAAATGAATGTAAACCAATTTGCCATCAAAAATGCGCTTCCGCCAATATTCAAAAGAATCGATTTTCTTTTTTCTGATTTTGATAAAGATTTAAAAATTTCAATTGTTTCTTTTATTTGTTTTCTTTTGAATAAAAAAGCAATCAAAAGCATCAAAATACCGCAGCTAAAAACACGAAAAAACAAAATATCTAATGACGGATATTCATGAATTGGTTTTAAAACCAAACTGAAAAGTCCCCACGTAATAAAGGCTGAAATTGCGGCTATATAATACTTTGTTGTTTTCACAAAAATTACTTTTTGAATTGTTTTTCTTTGATGAAGCAAATTTCTAAAAAATAAAACAGCAATACAGATACAGTTTTTGTAAATTGCAGCATAACAGTTTTTATTTTCCATGAAAAATTCGAATTATTTATATCTACAATTTGCTGACAGAATCGAAAAACAAATCAAATCGGGCGTTTTAAATGTTGGCGACAAACTGCCTTCTATTCGAGAAGTCTGTGCCGAAACGGGTTACAGCATGAGCACGGTGAGCAAAGCTTATTATGAAATTGAAAGCCGTTCTCTAATTGAGGCAAGACCACAATCTGGTTATTATGTTAGTAATATTTCTGCGCGAGTAATTGCTGAACCATCTGCAAGTACACCAAAATTAAGTCTTGAAAATATTGAACGCGAAGATTTAATTGACTTGGTTTACGGCGATATGCGCACAAAAGATGTTACAATGCTTTCGCTTGGTTTTCCTTCTAATGAATTACTTCCGATTGCAAAATTGAATAAAGGAATGATTCAGGCGATGCGCCAATTGCCAAACAGCGGAACGAGTTACGAGGAAATTCAGGGAAACAGTAATTTACGAAAAGAAATTGCGCGCTGGTCTTTTACTTGGGGCGGTTCTTTGACAGATGAAGATATTATAACGACTCCAGGTTGTATTTCCGCAATTTCAGATTGTTTATTGACTTTGACAAAACCGGGAGATACAATTATTACAGAAAGCCCTGTTTATTTCGGTATACTTCAATTAGCCAGATCTTTAGGTTTGTATGTAATGGAACTTCCGACAAATATGACAACTGGAATTGAGCTCGAAGCCGTCAAAAAAACACTTTCTAGCAATAAAGTAAAAGCCTGTGTTTTGATGTCTAATTTTAGTAATCCTTCGGGAAGTATGCTGCCAAACGAACACAAAAAAGAAATTGTACGCTTAATGGATTTTTATAATGTTCCTTTAATAGAAGATGATATTCATGGTGACTTGTACTTTGGCGCAAGCCGCCCAACTAATTGTAAAACGTATGATGAAAGCGGTATTGTTTTGTGCTGCAGTTCGGTTTCTAAAACTTTAGCGCCTGGTTATCGCGTTGGTTGGGTTTCTCCTGGAAAATTCAAAAAAGAAATTCTAAGAACTAAATTATATCATACCATTTCGAACACGACAATTACGCACGAAGTTGTGGGAGATTTTTTGAAAAATGGCCGTTATGAAAATCATCTTCGAAAAATTAGACAGATTTTAAATCGAAATTGCACCAATTATATCAATACGGTTTTAGAATCTTTTCCTGCAGGAACAAAAGTGAGTCAGCCGCAAGGTGGATTTTTTCTTTGGGTCGAATTGGACAAAAAAATCGATACGGCGGCGTTTTATCATTTGGCGTTAAAACATAATATTAGTATTGCACCGGGAAGGATTTTTTCTTTTCAAAATCAATTTTCAAATTGCATGCGATTGAGTTTTGGACTTCCTTGGTCTAATGAATTGCGAGAATCTATTAGAACTTTAGGAAGTTTGGCTAAAACACAGTTGTAGATAGGGTTTGTCGTTGAAAATTATAAAATAAAAAAAGCCGGACAACGCAACTACTCGCTGTCCGGCCAACAATTAAACATAACCAAAATATTTATTTTATAAGACAAAATAAGCGTCTTTTTCGACTTTTTTAGGTTCGTCTTTTAGGTCAAATTCTTTTAGAATATCAAATTCACTTTGGTATTCATTCAGCATTTGCTTTATATTTCTTTCTATCGTATTTGCAATAGTTGTAACTGGTGTATCAGTTGGTCGGTTTTCGAATGGATCTTGCAAATGAATCGCCATTCTCTCGATCAAAAAGAAAGCGCCACCAATTGCGGTAATCAAAGGAATCGCGAACCAACTTAATACACTTGTCAATCCGAAAGGCAAAAGCAAAATAAACAGACACAATGTTAATCTGATATACATGCTGTATGTTGTTGGAAAAATGGTGTTTTTAATTCTTTCACATTTTCCCATTTCATCACACAATCTTGACAAAGTATTATCGATTTCAACTTGCTGGTACACGTTTAGCCTTTTTTCATTTTTAGCATTTCTCAAATCTCTGGCGTGCAGCATTAAAATCGCATTTGGAACATTTTGATGATTTTTAATGTATTTTATTTCTTCTTCATTCACCAAACCTTCAAGCGGCGCAATGGTGTCTCTATTACGAAGCGACTGACCTAAACTATAACACCACGCAATTTGTCTTTTTGCAAAATTCTCTTTGAACTCACTTGCTTCAACAGAAAAATCTGGATCTTCATAAAATGTCAAAACCTGACGAATCAAAGTTCTAGAATCGTTTACAACGGCTCCCCAAACAATGCGTGCTTCCCACCATCTGTCATAAGCCTGATTGGACTTAAAAGCTAATAGTAGCGAAATAATCGTTCCAATCATAGTTGGAATCGCAATTGGAATATCTACAGGAAGTGTTACAAAATAGTGATGAAATATTTCAAAAAGTATGGTATAAGCCAATACTAAAACAATTTCTACTTTAATTTTCCCGAGAACGTACTTCATTGGTATTCTTTTTCTTAACAACATATTTTCGGCTTTTAAATTATTTTTTTTTTTAAAGAGGCTAAGATGCTAAGTTTCTAAGATGCTCAGAATTAAAATTAAAAAGCTTAGAGACTTAGAATCTCAGACTCTTAAACCATCTCTTCGTACAATGAAAGAACTGGAAGTCCTAATTTTTCATTGACATTTTCTTTTTTAACTTTTTTGAATTTGATTTTTTCGCCTTTTCTGGTTTCTACCAACATATCGATATTATGTTTAGAAATGGCTTCTGATAAAAGTGGAGCTACACTTTCGTAATCGTCTTCAAAACTGGCAGTTTGGCTAACAATTTCAAAAGAGAAATTAGCATTCAAGAATTCCTGAACATCTTTTACATGAATATTTCTATCTGAGTTTTCGACATAAAGTGCTTTATGAAAAACTTCTTTGTTGATTTCTGTGCTTAAATACAGAATCGGACATTTTTGATTTCCAGCCAATTGTACTAAATACTGATGAATTCTTTTTGTTTCTTGTTTATAAGAATGTGTTAGAATAATCAACTTTACGGCAAAAGCTTCGATAAGACGTTTGAAAATTGGTGCAGAAAGTCCGTATTGATTGTGGACTTTTAGTTTTGTATTTGGAGTATGATCGATAATATAACGGCAAGTTTCCAGAACTTCTTCTTGACTTTTGGTTAGTCCAGATCTCATTTCGCGTAAAAAACTAGAAGATGAGAATGTGTCTGGTGCTTCTGAAACTAATACTAAAATAATTTCTGATTCCGTATTTTTAGACTGACTCACAGCAGATTTCACAGCCGAGATTGTATCGTCTTTTAAAGTTGTAGGTATAAGAAAGTTTTTCATAAGTATAATCTTTTAGTTTATACCTACAAAATAACTCTCAGAAAATTAGACGCTTATTAATCTAAAATTAGAATTTTCTAAAATTAAACATTAGATTTTTTAATATTGAGCTTTTTAAAAATAATAGTTACAATTGTACCTTTATTTTGTTCAGATTGCACTTGCAATTCTCCTTGATGCATTCTAATAATTTTAGAAGCCAGAGGCAATCCTAAACCGTAACCAATATATTTGGTAGCGATTTTACCTCTAAAGAAAGGCTCATACAAATGCGGAATATCTTCTGGCGGAATTCCGATTCCGATATCGTTAATAGAAATTTTAATCATTTCGTCATTAGCCGAAAGGCTTACAAAAACTTCATTATTATCAGAATACTTAACACCGTTTGTAATAATATTATTGATTGCCAATTCTAGTAACGGCTTGTTACAAGGCAATAAAAGTAAATTAGAATCTTCTGGCGCAAAATTAAGTCTGATACTAACACGGTTATCGGGATAAATTTTATCTAAATCTGATTTTACATCCAACAACAATTCGTCGATACGGGCAATATCTGAAACTTGTTTTTGTCCGTCATAACCAGTTTGCGTTAATTTTAGTAAACTTTCGGTAAGATTTCCCAGTTTAGAAGCCTGACTGTAAATATTTTGCAGAGATTCTACATATTCTGACACTTCACGTTCTTTAAGCAACATAATTTCCGATTCTGCAATAATCGTTGTTATAGGCGTTTTTAATTCGTGTGAAGCATTATTAATAAAGTTAGCTTGAATTTCGAAAGAAGTTTCTAATCGATCGAGCATATTATTAAACGTATTGGTCAAATCTGAAATTTCATCGGAGTTTTTAACTTCTGGAAGTCGATTATGAAGATTAGAAGCACTAATTCTTTTTACTTCTTTTGTAATTCTTGCCACAGGATTGATGACGCGTTTGGCTAAAAATCTTCCTAAAAGGAAAGCTAAAATCACAAAACCAATTCCGCCAAAAAGCATAATTTTGACAATATAAATAGTCGTATCTTTTCCTTTACGATCTCTGGCTCCGACAATTACAATATATTTTTGATCATTTTCTTGAAAAATCTGACCTAAATAATACTTATTATCCCTTTCATAAGAATCTTTACCCGTTTTTAAAATATTGGTATAAAAAACGTTGGGAAGATTTAAATTGGTATTATAATCAAAACTGTTTTCACTATTTACTTTTAATACATATTCTTCTTCTTCAATTAATTCTTCAAGTCCGTTTTTTTTTAGATTTTTATAATATTTAATCTTTTCAGGATCTTTTTGAAAATGAATAGAGGAAACGATTTTTGCTCTATCATCTAAACGTTTTAAAAAGTGATAACGATTGTTTTCTCTAAACAAGAAAAAAACAATGATACACAATAGCGACGTACTAAAGGTAGAAAGGGCAACGTAATTAAAAGTAATTTTTTTTCTAATATCCATTTTATGGCTTTATAACATAACCTAAACCTTTCATTGTATGAATTAATTTGGTTGCGTAAGGCTTATCAATTTTTCTTCTTAAATAGGTAATATACACATCGACAACATTGGTATTCATATCAAAATTAATGTCCCAAACATTGTCTAAAATCTGATCTCTAGAAACTATTCTGCCCGTATTTTTGGCTAAATAGTACAAAAGCTTAAATTCTTTTGCTGTTAAAACAATATTTTCTCCATCTCTTTTAACCGATTTTGCGCGTCCGTTTATTTCAAGATCGGCAATTGTGATGGTATCAATTTTTTCAGTTTCCTGATGTGCTCTTCTATATAAAGCATTTACTCTGGCGTCTAATTCTCCAAATTTAAAAGGCTTAACTAAATAATCATCGGCTCCTGCATTAAGTCCGGTTACTATATTTTCTGAAGTTCCTAAAGCAGTTAAAAGTAAAATTGGCACAAAATTTTTGCTTGCACGAAGTCTTCTGCAGATTTCAATTCCGTTAATATCTGGAAGCATTACATCCAAGACGACAACATCAAACGTATAGTTATGAATCATCTCCAAGGCTGTTTTTCCATCCATGGCAACACTTACTTCATTATTATTCTCAGCAAATCCTTTTCGCAGAATGGATAATAGATTTGGCTCGTCTTCAACTATCAATAATTTCATCTTAAGAAGTTTGTATATACAACAAAAATAAGAATTGAATTTAACAAAAATGGTACATATTAACAAATTATAATTAAATTATGAAGAATAGAAAAAAGCAGACCTAATAGCCTGCTTTTTGATGTTTATTCTACGAGAAAGTATTTTATTCTTAATTTTTGAAATTAAAACTTACAACGGCTCCAAGTCCAAACTGAAAAGTAGAAATATAATCATCTACAGCAACTGGTCCAACCCAATAGGACCAATAATAACTTTCGCCAACCGCAGCCGAAAGAGATTGTAAATAAGCGTTAATATTTACTGAGACAGATGAAGCGGTTTTAATCTTTACTCCTCCTTTTACATCCCAAGCAAAATAAGTTCCGCTTCCGCCTTGAGGCGTTTCTACAATACCAACTCCAGCACCAGCACCCAAATATGGAAGCAGATTTGATCCCGTATCAAAATAATGGGTAAAATCTGCTAAAATAAAATTGAAAGCTCCTTTATCATTTCCCGCATTAACTTGGTTTCCAAGCGGACCGTAAAAAGGTATTTTAACATCTGATCTTAAATATTTTAACTCAACTGAGTTATTTGTAGAAAAGAAATACTCAAATCCTGCTCCGTATTGAAAACCATCTTCAATTGTTGCAGAATAACCGTCATAATCGAGCTTATCTGAGAAATTATAACCTCCATATAAATTAAGAGAAAATGACCTCGCATCTTGAGCCTGTATTCCTATCGCCGACAGAAATACAACTAATAATAAACTGTACTTTTTCATAATTTTGTTTTTGATTGTTAATGATGGTATAACAAATTTAAGTTTTTTCATGCAAAAAATAACATAAAACACATAAAATCAAACACTTAAAAACAAAAAAGATGTGTTTTTAAAAAGTTTCACCAGCATTCAAGTAAAATCCTTTCGATTTATTTCCCCAAGCATAATCCATTATAAGATTGGTTCTAGTGGCTTTATCAATTAAAATGCGAAAACCAAGACCAAACGCTGGCTGAATTGAATTAAAAAGTTTTGTATTTGTATCTGGATTACTTGCTGTGACAAAATTTGTAAAAACGGTTCCGCTAAACATCTGATTACAAGTAATTGGAAATCTGAATTCTGAAGCCAAGTAAATCAAATTCGTTCCTCTAAATAAACCTTGTGTGTATCCTTCTCCACTCCGACTACGCTGATCCCAACCAATTGCAGGTAAATTTAAGTATGGAACTTTTCCTTTTCTAACAAACTGTCCATAAGTCCAAAGTGCTAAAATGTATCTTTTATCTTTCTGCGACAGCGGAATAAAATTTCGATATTCGGCATACAAAACATTACTTACTTCTTGATTATTAAACAAAACTGGATTGAAACGATAATTTAGATTTGCAAACCAACCGTGAGAAGCGTTTACTTGATTATCTCTTGAATCGTAAACCAAATTAAGACTCATTCCGTTCAAAAAATATTCCTTATCATCAAAACCATATTTCTGACTGTAATTATAATGATAAGTAAATTTTCCGTTGGCAATATCGAGATCTTTATCTACAATTTTTGAATACCAGTCAATATTGATTCCGCCACCAACATAAAAGTTTTTTCGAACTTGAAAAGAAACAGATTGATGAAATTTAAAATAATTATAATCCATTGGCTCTGCGATAGAATCAATACTAAAATCTTGAACATGATCTCGACGAGATGGAATAATATTGGTTCCAAGACCGTAATTGGGTTGCGAAAAGATATATAAACGATAATCTCCGCTCAAAAATATCCTATTGTTTTTGAGTAAAATATTATTCTTTACATTAACAAGCCATTGTTTTTTAGTAGTATAAGTTATTCCAACATTTGCAATTGAATATTTATCGGCTTTTTCTTTTCCTTTAAAAGTATATTGCGCAACGGCACCAAAAAAAAGTCCAGTTGCCGGCTGAGATCCGATAGCTGGAATTATGAGAAAAAAACTGTTTTTGATCGGTTTTACCACATATGCGGAATCTTTTTTCTTGAAAATTTCTAATATCGTTTTTGGAGGACATATTTTAGAACTGTCGATATCAGTTTGCGCATTCAAATTCAAGTGAATAAAAAACAACAATCCTAAGATTTGATAGTTCTTCTGAAAATAATTATTTTTTAAAAATTTCACCATCTTAAAGCTTTATTTTTCAAAAGTAAAAATCAATCCACACGTAAATATACATCTTATTTTCAATACATTACATTCAAAAATTAACGATAAATAGAAATAAAAAAGCCGTCAGTAAAATGACGGCTTGCTATTTCTTTATTTATAACTAAATCTATTTTGTAATAAATTTTGGGTGTATCAGATTTTCTAAAGAATAAATTTCATCCCATTTTTCCTGCGTAATCAATTTTCGCTCTAAAACAGCAATTTGATGCACACTTTTATTTGTTTTTAAAGCTTCTCCAGCAATACTCGCACTTTCTTCGTAACCAATAATTGGGTTCAATTGCGTTACAATTCCGATGCTATTCATTACCATATTGTAGCAATGATCTACGTTTGCGGTGATTCCGTTAATACATTTATCTATTAAAGTTTGAATTGCATTTGAAAGATAATCTAACGAAGTAAACATCGCAAAAGCAATAACTGGCTCCATTACATTCAATTGCAATTGTCCCGCTTCTGCCGCCATTGTAACCGTTAAATCTTGTCCAATTACATAAAAACAAGTTTGGTTTACCACTTCTGGAATAACAGGATTTACTTTTCCTGGCATAATTGAAGAACCTGGCTGACGCGCTGGTAAATTGATTTCATTTAAACCTGTTCTTGGTCCAGAACTTAATAATCTTAAATCGTTACAGATTTTAGAAATCTTAACCGCAGAACGTTTTAAAGTTCCCATAATCTGAACGTAAGCGCCTGTATCTACAGTTGCTTCAATTAAATCTGGCGAAAGCGTTAAGGGAATTCCAACTTCTTCGGCTAAATATTTTACGCAAATTTCAGGATAGCCTTCTGGCGCATTAACTTTTGTTCCGATTGCCGTTGCGCCCATATTGATTTCTAATAATAATTCTTGTGCATTTCTCAAACGCTGAATATCTTCACCAATTGTGGTTGCATACGCTTTAAATTCTTGTCCTAAAGTCATCGGTACCGCATCTTGAAGCTGCGTTCTTCCCATTTTTAGAACTTCTTTAAATTCTTCGCCTTTTTTAGCAAAAGCAATTTCTAAACCTGCTAAAGTTTTAATAAAGCTATCCATTTTTAAATACAATGCAATTCTAAATGCCGATGGATAAGCATCATTTGTAGATTGCGAACAATTGACATGATTATTTGGATGCAGAAAATTGTATTCTCCTTTTTTATGACCTAAATATTCCAAGCCAATATTTGCAATTACTTCGTTGGCATTCATATTTACAGAAGTTCCTGCTCCGCCCTGAATTAAATCGCTTACAAATTCTTTATCAAATTTACCCGCAATAACTTGATCGCTTCCATAACAGATTGCTTCGGCAATTTTAGCATCAATTGCATTGCAGTCTTTATTTGCCAATGCCGCAGCCTTTTTTACATAACCTAAAGCTTTGATAAACAAAGGCTCTTTTGAAATCGGAATTCCTGTAATATTGAAATTTTCTACAGCTCTAAAAGTCTGGATTCCGTAGTATAAATGATCTGGAATTTCTAATTCTCCTAGAAAATCGTGTTCTTTTCTTGTTGATTCCATATAATGAAATTGATAAATTTTGACTAAAAAAATAAGTGTAAAGCTACATTATTTTATCAATTAAAAATGTGAATGAAATCAAAATCATTTATAATTTGTTCTCATTATTTTATGGTAAATTATTACCTTTTCACCCTCAAATAATTATAAAAAAGAGTTGAAAAAGGAAAGCGAATATTTTCTTGATAAAGAATACAATACGATTATTTACGCCAAAGATGACTTAAATTTTAAGGACTTCGAATGCTGCGTTTTTAATAATTGTAACTTTTCTGCTTGTACTTTTTTGGCGGTTACTTTTATCGATTGTGTTTTTAATGACTGTATTTTCAGTGAAGCAAAAATCAATTATGTTGCGTTTAGAACAGCAACTTTCAATCGATGTGAAATTAAAGAAGTTAATTTTGCCATGTGCGATAAATTGATTTTTGAAATCGGTTTCAACGATTGCATTTTAGATTTTTCTAAATTTTATACTTTAAAACTAAAAGGAACAGTTTTTACCAATTGCAGTTTGATTGCTGTGGATTTTATGGCGACAGATTTAACAGGAGTCGTTTTCGATAATTGCGATTTATACCGTTCAGAATTCAACAAAGCCATCGCTAATAAAGCCGATTTTAAAACGAGTTATAATTATACTATTGATCCGTCTAAAACTAAATTGAAGAAAGCTATTTTTTCTATAAAAGAAGTGAAAGGGTTATTGTTTACACATGATATTATTGTGAGCTAATTTTTTAAAGAAAATGAAAGATATAAAACTTTACAAATCACCAATTAAGTCTCTTCGACTACTTTTTTTAAGCTCAATTTTTGTAATTCCAAGTCTTTATTTTGTTCTATTTGAAAAAGACCCTAAAAATACTTTTATATATGCTCTTTGCTTTTTCGGTATCGGTTTTTTAATTAGCATATTTAATATTCTTGACAGAAGAGTTCAAATAATAATCAATGAAATTGGAATTTGGGATAGATCAACAAAGGAAGAAATCATCAAATGGGAATATATAGAACAAGCGTATTCTATTGAAATATATAAACAAATTTTCATTCCATTAATTACGAATGAAAATTTTATCCCAAAAAAGAAACTATATAAATGGGCTTCTTTTTTAAACGGAATTTCTGGAGCTCAAAAAATTAATTTGAATTTTTCTTATATAAAAATCGACATCGACAAAGTTGTAGATTTTCTTAATATGATGAAAACAAAAAACATAGAAGAAAGGAGAAAAATAATTGAATTACATAAAGGAAAACTCTAACCATTACAAAGTTTTTCCCATAACATAATCCTCCATTAAATATCCATTTCCAATTTCTATATCGACCGTTTCTTTGATTTCGAAACCTAATTTTTTATAAAAATTCAAAGCTGTATTAAATCGATTTACATTTAATAAAAGTTCTTTTGAATTATTCTCTAAAGCCAGTTTTTCGATTGAATTAAAAACTATTTTACCATAACCTTTTCCTTGTGTTTCAGGTAAAAGGTAAATTTTATGGATTTTCGTTATGGCTTCATTTTTATAATGATGTTCTATTCCAATAAAACCAATTACTGATTCTAAATCTGAAACCAAATAAAACAACTGCTCTTTATTCAGAATTTGTTTTGAAAGCGCTTCATCAGAATAAATTAAATCTAACATATAATTTAATTGTTCTGAAGTCAAAATTTCGCCATAAGTTATTGGCCAAGTTATATGTGCAATTTCTTGAATTTTAGCAATATCTTCAACAAATGCTTCGGTAATCTTAATCATATTTATTTTGTAAAAACTTGATTTTCTTGTTCGCTTACGCGAATGAAAGTCGTTCGTTTAGTCAATTCTTTTAATCTTGAAGCTCCAACATATGTGCAAGTGCTTCTAATTCCTCCCAAAATATCTAAAACCGTGTAAATCACATCTCCTTTAAACGGAACTTGAACTGTTTTTCCTTCACTTGCTCTGTATTCTGCAACTCCGCCAGCATGTTTGTCCATTGCGGTTTTGGAGCTCATTCCGTAAAATTGTTTGAATTTTTCGCCTTTTACTTCAAATAGTTCTCCTCCACTTTCTGTATGTCCGGCGAGCATTCCGCCTAACATTACAAAATCGGCTCCAGCGCCAAAAGCTTTAGCAACATCGCCCGGAGTTGTGCAGCCGCCATCGCTTATAATATGTCCGCCCAAACCGTGCGCTGCATCGGCACATTCTATAATTGCTGAAAGTTGCGGATAACCAACACCTGTTTTTACTCGCGTTGTACAAACAGAACCTGGTCCAATTCCGACTTTTACAATATCGGCGCCAGCTAACAAAAGTTCTTCTGTCATTTCTCCTGTAACAACATTTCCAGCAATAATTATTTTATCTGGATATTGTTTTCTTGTTTTCTTCAAAAACTGAACAAAATGCTCTGAATATCCATTGGCAACATCAATACAGATAAATTTGAGTAACGGATTTGCTTTAATGATTTGCCCAATCTTATCAAAATCTTCTTTTCCTGTTCCTGTACTTACAGCAATATGATCGTAAAAATCTGGGGTTGCGTTTTTTAAGAAATTATTCCATTCTTCTAAAGTGTAGTGCTTATGAATGGCTGTAAAAAGTTTTTCTTTCGCCAAAACCTTTGCGATTTCAAAAGTTCCAACCGTGTCCATATTTGCGGCCATAATTGGAACTCCTGTCCAACTTGACATGCTGTGCAAAAACTTGAAATTTTGTTCTAATGAAACTTCAGATCTACTTTTAAGTGTTGATCTTTTTGGTCTAAACATTACATCTTTAAAACCTAGTTTTAGGTCCATTTCTATTCTCATATTTCAAGATTTTGGTTACTCTCAAATGTAAGAATTTCTGATTTTAGATTTCAGATATTAGATTAACAAAAAGTTGAACTTGTGAACAATTACCGACTTGCGTTTGCAAAAGAGCTTTTTAATTTCACAAAGATTCGCAAAGCTTTCCCAAAGATTCACAAAGTAAAACTGAAAACTGCCACTGAAATTGACCACTAAAAAAACTGAATACTGAACACTAAAAATTATCCGTGAATAGTTTCTCCTTTTCCGTAATTGGTAATGATAGATTCTTCAAATTCTAACCATTCTCTCCAGCGTTTTTCAACGTCAATTCCTGTTCCGTATTTTCTTGCGTAGGTTATGAATGTTGTGTAATGTCCAGCTTCGCTTTCCATTAATTCTCTGTAGAAAACTGCTAATTCTTCGTCTTTTATATTTTCTGAAAGAACTTTAAAACGTTCACAGCTTCTAGCTTCAATCATAGCAGAAAATAATAATCTTTCTACAAGTCCTGAAACACGGCTTCCGTCGCCGCTTCTTTTCATGTATTGATAAAGTTCGTTTACGTAATCATCTTTACGTTCACGTCCTAATTTTAATCCGCGTTTAATGATGATATTGTGAACTTGCTCAAAATGATCAATTTCTTCTTTAGCTAAAGCTAATAAATCTTGCACCAAATCTTGATGTTCAGAATTATTAGTGATAATCGTAATCGCGTTTGTTGCCGCTTTTTGCTCGCACCAAGCGTGATCCGTTAAAATTTCTTCTATGTTTTTCTCAACAATATTTACCCATCTTGGATCGGTTGGCAATTGTAATCTTAATACGCCCATTTTAAAATTATGAGTTATGAGTTAAAAGTTATGAGTTATAAAAGCAAAAATAGAAAGTCAAAAAATAAGGCTTTGACTTTCGATTTTAAAACTTTAAGACTTATCTTAATTAATACGCAAAAATCGGTCTTTCGCTCATTAATTCGTTTACTTCTTCGGCAACTTCTTCGATAAGATCTTCGTTTGTATGATCTGTAAGAACTTTATCAATTAAAGCTACGATAGTTTCCATATCTTTTTCAACTAAACCACGAGTTGTGATTGCAGCTGTTCCAACACGAATTCCAGAAGTAATAAATGGTGATTTATCGTCAAAAGGAACCATGTTTTTGTTTACTGTAATTTCAGCTTTTACTAATGCATTTTCAGCTTCTTTACCAGAAATATTTTTATTTCTTAAGTCAATAAGCATCATGTGGTTATCAGTTCCGCCAGAGATAATGTTGTAACCTCTTTTTACGAAAGCATCGGCCATTGCATTTGCATTTTTTTGTAATTGCATTGCATAAGTAAAGAACTCATCTTTAAGAGCTTCACCAAAAGCTACAGCTTTAGCAGCGATAATGTGCATTAAAGGTCCACCTTGATTTCCTGGGAAAACAGCTAAGTCTAATAATGAAGACATCATTCTGATTTCTCCTTTTGGAGTTTTTAAACCTTGCGGGTTTTCGAAATCTTTCCCCATTAAAATCAAACCTCCACGAGGTCCTCTTAATGTTTTGTGAGTTGTTGTAGAAACAATATGACAATGAGGAATTGGATCACTTAATAATCCTTTTGCAATAAGACCTGCTGGGTGAGAAATATCAGCAAATAAGATTGCTCCTACGCTGTCAGCAATTTGTCTGAAACGAGCAAAATCCATATCACGAGAATAAGCCGAAGCTCCAGCGATAATTAATTTTGGCTGTTCTTTAGTAGCAATTTCTTGAATTTTATCATAATCTAAACGACCAGTTTCAGCATCTACACCGTAGAAAACTGGACGGTATAAACGACCTGAGAAGTTTACAGGAGAACCGTGAGTTAAGTGACCACCGTGAGATAAATCGAAACCTAAAATAGTATCACCAGGATTTAAACAAGCGTGGTAAACAGCAGTATTTGCTTGAGAACCAGAGTGTGGCTGTACGTTTGCGTATTCAGCGCCAAATAATTCTTTAGCTCTGTCAATTGCAATTTGCTCGATAACGTCAACTACTTCGCAACCGCCGTAGTATCTTTTGCCAGGATAACCCTCAGCATATTTGTTAGTTAAAACAGAACCAGCTGCTTCCATTACTTCATCACTTACAAAATTCTCTGAAGCGATAAGCTCTAGTCCGTGAATTTGTCTTTCTTTTTCCTCTTGGATAAGATCAAAAATTTGTTCGTCGCGTTGCATTTCTATGTTTTTCGTTAATTTCACGCAAAAATACAAAAAAACGTTTGTCAAACTGCTAGATTATGATATATTTGACATACAATTTTTCAACAAATAATTAACATTAAACATGCCTATAACCGCCAACGATACCAGTAGAAAATCATGGTTAGAAGTGCCAGACAATAGCGACTTCCCTATTCAGAATATTCCTTTTGGCGTATTTCTTACCAAAGAAAATGTCGTTACAGTAGGAACGCGAATTGGCGATTATGCTATAGATTTAGGGGCTTTACAACAATTAAACTATTTTGAAGGAATAGATTTAACAGATGATATGTTTATGCAGGATACGCTAAATGATTTTATTTCTGATGGAAAAAAAACATGGCGTCTGGTTCGAAATCGTATCGCTGATATTTTTGACGAAACCAATCCACAGCTAAGAGATTCAACAAAACACCGAGATATTGTTATATTTAGAATCGACGATGTAGAGATGCAACTACCCGTTTTAATTGGTGATTACACCGATTTTTATTCGAGTAAAGAGCACGCTACAAACGTAGGTAAAATGTTCCGTGATCCAGAAAATGCTTTATTGCCAAACTGGTTGCATATTCCAGTTGGATACCACGGAAGAAGTTCAACAATTGTTCCATCAGGAATTCCTGTTCACAGACCAATGGGACAAACTTTACCTGCAGGACATGACACACCTGTATTCGGTGCTTCACGTTTAGTAGATTTCGAATTGGAAACTGCTTTTATTACAACTGATGTCAATGTAATGGGAGAAAACATTCCAACGTACGAAGCTGAAGATTATATTTTCGGAATGGTTTTATTGAATGACTGGAGCGCGCGTGATATCCAGAAATGGGAATATGTGCCTCTTGGACCATTTTTAGCTAAAAACTTTGCCACTTCAATTTCACCTTGGATTGTTACTATGGATGCTTTGGAGCCTTTTAGAACAAAAGGACCGAAACAAGATCCATCTCCGCTTCCTTATTTACAAACTAAAGGTAAAAAAGCCTTTGATATACATTTAGAAGTTTCAATAAAGCCTGAAGAAGCTGAAGAGACGATAGTTTCAAAATCAAATTTCAAATATTTATATTGGTCAATGAGTCAGCAATTGGCGCATCATACTTCTAACGGATGTCGCGTAAATTCTGGTGATATGATGGGTTCTGGAACAATTTCTGGACCAACTCCTGATAGTTTTGGTTCTATGTTAGAATTAACTTGGGGCGGTAAAAATCCTTTGACCATGAAAGACGGAACCGAACGTAAATTTATTGAAGATAACGATACCGTAATTATTCGTGGATTCTGTGAAAATGCCGAAGTAAGAATTGGTTTTGGTGAAGTTGCTAGTCAGCTTTTACCTCCTTTTATTAGAGCATAAAAATCAGATCCAGAATCTGAAGAAATATAGAAATAAAAAAAACTTGGTTGTCGCCAAGGTTTTTTTTATATCAATAAGTTTTATGAAAGTATTATTCTAAAACCACCTTTATCCAAACTAAACGATGATCTGAACTTGATTCACGTTTTTCAACCAATTCAGACATTGGTTCACCTTTAGCAGGCCAGAACACACCGCTATTTGTAACCTTAAAACCAAATTTAGAAGGCAATACATAATCTGCTCGCATTCTCCAGAAGGCTGTATGGTTAATTCCAAACGGATTTTCAGGACTATATTCAGCGCCGCCTTTACTTGCAGGTGTAAAATCACTATTAACCTTCGGATGAGAAAGTAAAGATTGTATGCCTTCCCTAATGGCATTTCCTTCAACTGGAGAAGCGTTTTGATCACCTAATATAACAAATTGAGAATTGGTAGATAAGCCGCCTTTTATACCTTTGTCATCATAAATGTACGAAGCAGAATTGTCCGAAATGTAGTCCTTCCAGAAACGGATTTCATCATGATTTCTTTTTCCATTGCGATCTTCGGCGCCATCAAAAGAAGCTGGTGTAGGATGGCTGGCTAAAATATGAACCGTTTTTTTACCAATTTGAACAGGAACATCCCAGTGAGATTTTGAAGATAATGGAAATTGCTCCCATGCTTCCTGACTATACCAATCTGATCCATCTGCATTTTTGATAATCAATGCTCCTGGCATATCTTTCCATTTGAAATTTTGAAAAGTACGAACCGCCTTAACATCAATAGGATATTTTGACAAAATCACCATCGCATATTGACCTGGATACATACCAAATCCCCAGGCATCATTTCCAAAATTTTCCGACTTTCCGTCTTTGTTCAAATCGAAAGGACTTGGCTGACCAGTGTTTACTGTTGAGTAATAGTAATAAGGATAATCAATCGCTTTTGCTGTGCCTTGGCTCTTTTTCAAATAATTTTTAACAAACATTTTTACACCAAGTTTAGGATTTTTAATGTAGTCAAACTCATTAAGCAAAATAACGTCCGGTCTTACAGTCTGAATAATTTGGGCAATATTTCTAATTTGGGCATTATTTCCTGAAGCAAGCTCTTTGATTAATACTTGCTCCGAATTTCCCTTTGTACCTCTTGGAAAATAATTTTCAGATTCCATACTTACATTGTAGGTAGCAAATGTAAGTTCAATATTTTTTTGCGCATTAGACTGTGAAAAAAGAGCTCCGAAAGAAAAAATAGAAAGGATAAAAAATACTTTATTCATATAAAAATTAAATCTGCATTTCTGCATTGTTAAATGTGCGAATATAAGAATGAAGTCTGGAAATTCGACCGTCTGCATGTTAAGTATATGTCAATAAAAAAGCTATCACTAAAAGTGACAGCTCAAATAATATTAGAAAAAATCTTTTGTCAATAAAAGAAATTTTTCAATTTATATAAAATCTATAAAAATCTCAAAATAAAAGAAAAAATTATACCGGAATCTGTTGGCTTAAACAATGTAATGTTCCAAATCCCCAGATAAAATCAATACAGCTTATTCCGATTACTTCACGATCAGGGAAACATTCAGAAAGTATATTTAATGCTACGCGATCGTTACTATCATTAAAAGTCGGAACTAAAACACAATTATTTAGAATTAAGAAGTTAGCATAACTTGCAGGTAATCTTAAATCTTCAAAATCAACACGTTTTGGCATTGGTAATACTACAATAGTTGGTGATTTTCCGTCTTCTAATTTTGCGTTTTGTAAACGTTTCAAATTATCTTGTAAAGGTTTATAGTTTGAATCGTTTTTATCTGTTTCTACAATGGTTACAATTGTATCTTCATTTACAAATCGGCATAAATCGTCAATATGACCGTGTGTATCGTCGCCTTCTATTCCGTCTCCAAGCCAGATTACATTGGTAACTCCAAGATATTCTTTAAAAACAGCTTCGTAATCTTCTTTTGTAAAACCTTGATTTCTAACCTGAATTGTCGGATGCATCAAACATTCTTCAGAAGTTAACAAAGTTCCTTTTCCGTTTACATCAATTGCTCCTCCTTCAACAATTACTGGTTTTCCTTTATACACAACTTGCGTTAACGGAACATCAATAAAATCGGCTATTTTACCTGGAACAAATTTATCTAGTTGATAGTTTTTATATTTTGCCCAACCGTTGAAGTTAAAATTCAAAGCTTCTCTTTTAGAACCATTTTTTACAATAATTGGTCCCGAATCACGCATCCAGCTTCTGTTGGTTTTATGAACGATATAAGAAACGTTTTTTAAGTTTACGCGTGCTCTTTCAAGCATTTCAGCAACTTTTTCTTTCAGTTTTTCATCGGCTACAACCAAGAAAACGGTTTCAAAAGTGGCTACTTTTTTAATAAATTCTACAAAAGCCCATTGAACAGCTTCATATTTTCCTGGCCAATCGTTGCCATTATGCGGAAAACAAAGTACAATTCCTTGCTGCTTTTCCCATTCTGCTGGAAATCTTCTATTATTTGTTGACATAAATACGTTCTAATTTACAAAGTGCAAAGATAAGCATTCGTTAGGATTATAAAACATTTGGTTGAAATTCATAGATAATTTCACAAAAAATATCCTGCAAAATTTAAGTTAAAGATTAAATAATACATCCTTAATATTTAACAGAAAGCACAGAATTACTTTTGCACTCGAAACTAAAAACTAACACATGAAAAAATTATCGATCTCATTACTAGCTTTGCTTTCTATTTTAGCAAGCTGTAATAATGATGAAAACAACAACGAATCGGAAGTAGTTGTAAGCGAAAATCCAGGAACTTTCAAAGAAATTGGTTCTATTACAATTGGCGGAGAAGCTGCTGCCGAAATTTCTACTTATTGTGAAAAAACAAAAAGACTTTTTACTGTAAACAACAGTGGTGTAAATCAAATCGATGTAATTGACATTACAGATCCAACAAAACCATTAAAAATTGCTAAAATTGATTTAGCTTCATACGAAGGTGCTGCAAATAGTGTTTCAGTTTTTGACGGAAAATTGGCTGTTGCTTTAGAATCTACTGCAAATAAACAAGGTAACGGAAAAGTGGTTGTTTTCAACACTTCAGATTATAGTTTAATCAAACAAGTTACTGTTGGTGCTTTGCCAGATATGATTACTTTTTCTCCTGACGGAAAATTTATCATGACTGCAAATGAAGGTGAGCCAAATACTGATTATTCGCAAGATCCAAACGGAACAATTTCGATTATCGAAACAAGTACTTATGCTGTAACAACTTTAGATTTTGCTTCTTTCAGCGGACAAGCTGCTGCTTTAGCAAAAGATGGTTTCAGAATTTCTAAAGCTGCTAAAAGTTTTGCTCAAGATATAGAACCAGAATACATTACAATTTCTGACGATTCTAAAACGGCTTGGGTAACTTTACAAGAAAATAATGGTGTTGCGAAAGTTGATTTGACTTCTAAAACAATCACAGCTATTTATCCTTTAGGTTCTAAAGATTACAATACTGCTGAAAATGCAATTGATGTAAGCGATCTTGACGATAAAATTGCTTTCAATCCTTGGAAAGTAAAAGGACTTTATATGCCAGATGCTATTAGTCATTTCTCTGTTAATAATGTTCCTTATTTTGTTACAGCAAATGAAGGTGATGCCAGAGAATATACAGCAAATACAGATATTAAACGTATGAAAAGCATGAAACTTGATGCAACTGTTTTTCCAGATGCTGCTACTTTAAGATTAGATGCAAATTTAGGAAGATTAAATCTTGTTGCTGACATGGGAGATACTGACGGAGACGGCGATTTAGACGAATTAGTAAGTTTTGGAGCGCGTTCTTTCTCAATCTGGAATGGAAATACAGGAAAAATTGTTTACGATAGTAAAAATGACGTTGACAAGAAAACGAACGAATTAGGAACTTACGACGACAAAAGAAGTGACGATAAAGGTTCTGAACCAGAAGCAGTTGTTGCTGCAAAAATGGGAAATCAAAACATTTTATTTGTTGGTTTAGAAAGATCTGATGCTTTTATGGTTTATGATGCATCAAATCCGACTTCACCTCAATATTTACAAACTGTAAAAACAGGAGATGCTCCAGAAGGAATTCTTTTTATTCCTGCATCAAAAAGTCCTACTAAAAGAAGTTTATTAGTAGTAAGTAGCGAAGGCGATGGAACTGTTAAAATTTATCAGCCAGACTTGAAATAATACAATTTTCAAAATATCAAAAAGAGCAAAATGTGAATTTTGCTCATTTTTTTTGATTTCTATTGTGCTTATTTTAACGTATTTACACAATTAAAAGCCAAAATATGGGAATTATGTAAGTAACTATACAACGCATTCTAAAACTTGAGGTCTAATTTTGCTCATGAGTTTAAAATAAAACACTTTAATTTTTATATCATGAAAAAGAAATTAGTATCAGCCTCTTTATTATTACTATCCTTTGCGGCAGGCGCACAAAATATGGCTACCACATCTACAAAACCAAATGTAGATCAAGAATATAACAAATGGTCTCTTGAACTTAATGGCGGTGTTAACAAACCGACAAGAACAATGACACCAGGTTACGCAACAGAATCAGCAAACTTCTTTCACGGAGATTTAGGTGTAAGATATATGTTTAATCCAAAATTTGGTTTGAAATTAGATGTTGGTTACGATCAATTTAAAGAGAAAAAAAATACTCCAGATTTCGAAAGTCGTTATGTTAGAGCAAGTTTACAAGGAGTTGTAAACGTTGGACGAGCTTTGAACTTTGAAACTTGGACAAACACATTTGGTCTTTTGGCGCATGGTGGTTTTGGAGTAGCTCAAATTAGTACTGAAACTGGTTTTGGAGGTCAAGATTACATGGCTCACGGAATCGCTGGTTTAACAGGACAAATTAGATTAAGCAACAGAGTAGCTTTAACTGGAGATCTTACTGGAATTGTTAATGGAAGACAAAACTGGAATTTTGACGGAATGGGTAACACAACAACAGGATCTTTTGATGGAGTATTATTAAACGCTTCTGTTGGTTTAACTTTCTACTTAGGAAAACAAACAAAACATGCTGACTGGGTTGGTGAAGAAGACAGAATTGGTGAATTGGAGAAAAGAGTAGACTTAATCGAAACTGGTCTTATCGATTCAGACAAAGATGGTGTTGCTGATTTATACGATTTAGAACCAAATAGCATCGCAGGAGTTGCTGTTAACACAAAAGGACAATCTATTGATACTAATCAAAATGGTGTGCCAGATGAGTTAGAAAGCTATTTAGATAAAACTTACGAAAAGAAAGGAAATAATGTGACAAATAATACTGTAGAAGAACTGATTAATGGAGGTTATGTAAATGTTTATTTCGATTTTAATTCGTCTAAACCAACAAATTCTTCTTTATCTGGTGTAGATTTCTTAGTGAAATACTTGAAAAATAATCCTGGAAAATCTGCAGATATCATTGGTTATGCTGATGAAATCGGAAATACTGAATACAACACTGAATTATCAAGAAAAAGAGCTGAAGCTGTGAAAAAAGTAGCAGTAAACGCTGGAATTGATGCTTCAAGATTGAATGTAATTGCTAACGGAGAAGATACTTCTGTGAATAAAAATTCTAAAGAAGCACGTCAAATCGTGAGAAGAGTTACTTTCCAAGTGAAGTAATTTAAATATAAAGCTAAAAACAAGAAAAGGAGCTGTTTCATTTTGAGACAGCTCTTTTTTGCTATAAAGAATACAAAAAAAGCTCCAGCGGAGCAATACATTTATAGAAAAGGATACGCGTATGCAATAAAAAGCTCCAGAGAATCGACATATATTATGTTCTGAATATATCGCTTCGCTGGAGCTTTCTTTACTTTTGCCTTATTAATCTATAAATATTTCGCTTGCTCCGAAGCTTACAAAAAAAAGAGCTATCTTTTTCAGATAACTCTTTTTAATTTTATGGATAAATCGAATTATTTATCGATTGCTCTTTTTGTAATATCTCCAAAAGCATCAATTCTTCTATCTCTGAAGAATGGCCAGTTTTGGCGAACATTTTCTTGTAAATCTAAATCAACTTCTGCAATTAAGATTTCTTCTTTATCGTGAGAAGCTTGAGCTAAAATTTCACCTTGTGGTCCAGCGATGAAAGAAGCTCCCCAGAATTGAATTCCTTCTGTTCCTTCAAGATATTTTTCTAAACCAATTCGGTTTGCAGCGGCAACGAAAACTCCGTTTGCAACAGCGTGACCTTTCATTACGTTCATCCAAGCTCCATATTGGTTTTCACCGTATTGTTCTTTTTCTTTAGGATGCCATCCAATTGCTGTTGGATAGAATAAAACCTCAGCACCTTTTAAAGCTGTAATTCGAGCTGCTTCCGGATACCATTGATCCCAACAGATTAGTGTTCCAACAGTTCCTTTTTTAGTTTCAATTGCTTGAAAACCTAAATCACCTGGCGTAAAATAGAATTTTTCGTAAAAATGTGGATCGTCTGGAATGTGCATTTTACGGTATAAACCAGCTTCAGTTCCGTCAGTATCGATAATGTAAGCACTATTATGATAAATTCCAGCCATTCTTTTTTCGAAGAAAGGAACAATAATTACAACTCCTAATTCTTTTGCTAATTCGCTAAAAGCAATAAATGAAGTACTATATAGTGGTTCTGCTAATGCAAAATTATCTACATCTTCGCTTTGGCAGAAATAATGACTGCTATATAATTCAGGAAGTAAGATTACTTCTGCACCTTGACTTGCAGCATCTCTCACCCAACTGATACATTTTTTAAGATTATTTTCAGCAACATCATTCAGATTTAACTGAATTACTGATATTTTATATTTTCTTTTCGGCATGACATAAAATTTAGAGTGCAAAAATAATACTTTTTAAAGGAATGGCAAAGTCAGTTTACTTTACTTAACTATTTGATATGAAAAAAGAGCTAATAAGCTCCTTTTTATAATTGTTTTGTAAAATTTCGTTTTGTAGAAAATATTTTAGAAATATAAATTATTTCATCTTTTACCAAATATAATATTTTGTAATCTCTAACTATAATTCTTCGAAATTCTTGTTCAATTTCATCCTTTTGATATTGCTCACTAAAACGTATATCTTTAGTGGCATTCAGAATTTCATTTTTAATATTATTTGCACCCTGAACAGATTTTTCTTTGTAATAATTAAAAATTGCTTTTAACTGATCCTTGGCATTATTAGTCCAAACTACCTTTAAAAAAATTTCCATTTACCAATTCTCAGATTCTTTTTCTAAATCTTCCTGCGAAGTATATTGTCCTTTTTCAATTTCTAATTTAGCATCCGCTAATTGAGTTTTATATTCACTTCTAGTTATTGGCTTTCCCTCTACTGAAAATGCAACTATTTCTTCTTCTTGATAACTCTCAATAACAGCTTTTACAACTTTCAAAAGACGCTCATCTGCTGTATTAATATATTCTAATACACTTTCTCTCAATTCTAAGGCTCCCATAATCATATTATTTTGATATTTCAAAGATAGAAATTTTCGCTCATATTTGGAGTTAGAAAAGAAAACCATTTCACAGCAGTTTAAGATTCAAACATTTGTAAAATGGCTTTTCAACCTAAAAAAATATCAACTAGATTAGCTGTTATTCGATTACTACTTTTTGAGTAAGGAATTCTTTGTCTGATTTTTTGAATTTAATTTCGAAAGTTCCTTTTGTAGTCGATTTGAATTTGTAAACTGTCTTTTTTGGATCTGGTACTTGTTGTGTACAAACTCCATCTGTAGGGTATTTTGCAATTACTTGTAAACCTTTTACATCTCCAATTGTTACTTCTGAAATTTTATCAAATTCTCCGCAAGCGTTATCTACAACATATGTTACATCATAGCTTAATTCGTCATTTACTTTTCCTGTCGCTGGTCCTTTAATTTCTGTCACTAAAGCTGCTTTTGTAGTTGTTGGTGGAACTTTTTCATCGTCGTCATTACTACATGATACTAATCCAATTGATAAAAATAATACTACTAAAACTGATTTTAATCTAAAACTTTTCATATAAAATAATAATTAATTGTTAATTACTATGAAGACGGCGCTTAGTTGCAATGGTTGCTTATAAGAAATGTTAAAAAGTTCTACAATAACATTAAACAATTATAAATCAACAACTTATTTTATAAAAAAATATTTAAAAAATACCGTTATTTCTTATGAAAATAAAAATTTCTGGTATAGCCCCGATCGAAGTGATATCCTTTTTCCTGCTTCTTTAGCAGGGAAAAGATTTAACGGAGAGCGGGAAAAAAGGGTGATTTTGAAAATGAATTGATCTGCTACTAAAAACAAAAAAAACACCAGCGTTGACTGATGTTTTTTAATGTATGTTTGGAATTTTATTAAGCCGTTTTCTTTTTAAATATCTTTTTTATAACGTTGATAAAAAGTAAAACTATAAATCCGAGAACTAATCCAACTGTAAATTCTTTGATAATAGAAGGGATTTTTATTTCTTCTGATAAATGGTGAAAAAATGGTATATAATGTACAAAAATTCCTCCAGCAACTAAAAGTAAGGCGATTGTACCAATTACAGTTAATCCTTTGATAACAAGTGGAAGAGCTTTTACCAATAAATTTCCAATAAATCTAGCTGGACTTTTTTCGCTTTTACTGTGTTTTATTAGCTTATAACCTGCTTCATCCATTCTAACAATAAGCGCTACAATTCCGTAAACTCCAATTGTTGCAATTAGTGCGATTATTGAAGTTACGATTATTTGCTGTGTTAGTGGTTCTTCAATAACGGTTCCTAATGCTATAATTACGATTTCAACAGACAATATAAAATCGGTTACAATTGCAGATTTTACTTTTCCTTTTTCAACTTCTAAGATTTGTTCTTCAGTCAGTTCTTCATTTGTTATACCTTCAGATTTTTCATGTTCATGAGGAAAAACAAATTCGTATATTTTTTCGGCTCCTTCATAAGCTAAAAAAAGTCCACCTAAAACTAGAATTACAATAATTGCAACTGGTAAAAATGCACTTAGCAAAAATGCAATTGGTAGAATGATAATTTTATTGAGTAAAGAACCTTTGCTGATTGCCCATAAAACGGGAAGTTCTCTTGATGAAGCAAATCCTGAAGCTTTTTCAGCATTTACAGCTAAATCATCTCCTAGAATTCCAGCTGTTTTTTTTGCAGCAATTTTACTCATTACTGCAACATCATCCATGATTGCTGCGATATCATCTAATAGAACAAAAAAACCTGAAGCCATTTTTTAAATTTATTTTAGTCCTGCGAATCTAGACATTTTGCCTTAATCTGCCCAACAATATTGTGTCAAATTTGTCTTTTCTATTTAACTGCATTGTCCTAAAAGTACCCAAAGAACGATAAAAACAATAATAGTTCCGAAGCATCCTCCGCCTAGTTTTTTAGCTCCGTAACCTGCTAGTAATCCTCTAAATAAGTTATTCATGATTTTTTGATTTTAATTAATAATTTGCTGATTTTTATTTATTTAAAATTCAACTTTTTTTCAGAACTATTTGTTATAAAAATAAGGAGAAAAGTTTCAGAATTCACGGCAAAAAAAAGCACCAGTAAAACTGATGCTTTTTCTAAGATTAACCTAAAAAATAATTATTTAGCTGTTTGGTTTCTAAAAACCAGTTTACCGTCGAAAGCATCTAATAAAATGATACTCTCTGTTGTAATATCTCCTGCCAAAATTTCTTTTGACAATTGATTTAAAACTTCTCTCTGAACCACACGTTTTACTGGTCTAGCACCAAATTGCGGATCATATCCTTTGTCTGACAAATAAGCAATTGCTTCTGGAGTGGCATCCATTGTAATGCCTTGTAATGCCAACATTTTTGTAACGCTTTTTAATTGTAAACTCACAATTTTCGAAATATTCTCTACTGTAAGTGGCGTAAACATTACAATCTCATCGATACGGTTGATAAACTCGGGACGAACTGTTTGTTTCAATAATCCTAAAACTTCGTTTTTAGCTGCTTCTGTTGCTGCTTCGACTCCGCCTTTAAGATTTTCAAATTTTTCTTGAATAATCTGACTTCCCATATTAGAAGTCATTATAATAATTGTATTTCTAAAATCAGCTAAACGTCCTTTATTATCTGTTAATCGACCTTCATCTAGAACTTGCAATAAAATATTGAAGGTATCTGGATGCGCTTTTTCAATCTCATCCAACAACACAACAGAATAAGGTTTTCTACGAACAGCTTCTGTCAATTGACCTCCTTCATCATAACCTACATATCCTGGAGGCGCACCAACTAAACGACTCACACTGTGACGTTCTTGGTATTCACTCATATCAATACGCGTCATTGCATTTTCATCATCAAAAAGATATTCAGCCAAAGCTTTTGCTAATTCTGTTTTACCAACTCCAGTTGTTCCTAAGAATAAGAATGATCCAACAGGTTTTTTCATATCCTGAAGTCCAGCACGACTTCTACGAACAGCATCACTTACGGCTTCTATCGCTTCTTCTTGACCCACAACACGTTTGTGTAATTCGTCTTCCAAATGCAATAGTTTTTCTCTTTCAGTCTGAAGCATTTTTGTAACAGGAATTCCTGTCCATTTTGCTACAACTTCTGCAATATCTTCACGAGTTACTTCTTCTTTAATAAGAGAATTTCCAGATTGATATTCTTGCAATTGTTTTTGTAAAACTTCCTGACGTTCTTGCGCTTCTTTTATTTTTCCGTAACGAATTTCGGCTACTTTTCCGTAATCTCCGTCACGTTCTGCACGTTCGGCTTCGTATTTAAAGTCTTCTATTTCGTGTTTTACTGCCTGAATTCCGTCAACAATATCTTTTTCAGATTTCCATCTTGCATAAATTTCGTTGCGTTCTTCTTTCAGATTCGCCAAATCCATTCGTAAGATTTTCAGTTTGCTTTCTTCTTTCTCACGTTTAATGGCTTCAATCTCGATTTCCAGCTGCATGATTTTTCGATCCAAAACATCTAATTCTTCAGGTTTTGAATTGATTTCCATACGCAATTTAGAAGCCGCTTCATCCATTAAGTCAATTGCTTTATCTGGTAAAAAACGGTTTGTAATATATCTTTGCGAAAGTTCTACGGCTGCAATAATAGCTTCGTCTTTAATTTGAACTTTATGATGCGTTTCATATTTTTCCTTGATTCCACGAAGAATCGAAATCGCACTTTCTGTATCTGGTTCATCGATTAAAACTTTTTGAAAACGTCTTTCAAGCGCCTTATCTTTTTCAAAATATTTTTGATATTCATCTAAAGTCGTAGCACCAATCGCTCTTAATTCTCCACGAGCCAAAGCTGGTTTCAAAATGTTTGCCGCATCCATTGCGCCTTCACCTCCACCCGCACCTACAAGTGTATGAATCTCATCAATAAACAAAACGATATCTCCTTCGGCAGAAGTTACTTCTTTTACAACCGATTTTAAACGCTCCTCAAATTCTCCTTTAAATTTCGCTCCAGCAATCAAAGCTCCCATATCAAGTGAGAAAACGATTTTATCTTTAAGGTTTTCTGGAACGTCTCCGTCTACAATTCTGTGCGCCAAACCTTCTGCAATTGCAGTTTTACCAACTCCAGGTTCTCCAATTAACATTGGGTTATTTTTAGTTCTACGAGTAAGAATCTGCAACACACGACGAATTTCTTCGTCACGACCAATTACTGGATCTAGTTTTCCTGTTCTTGCTAGTTCATTTAAGTTTTTAGCATATTTATTCAAAGAATTATACGTTTCTTCAGCAGAAGCCGATGTTACTCTTTCCCCTTTTCGTAATTCTTCAATTGCTGCTTTCAGTCCCTTTCCAGTAACTCCTTGATCTTTTAAAATTTGAGAAACTTTGCTTTTTGAATCAAAAATGGCTAAAATTAAATGTTCGATCGAAACATATTCGTCGTTCATTTTTTGTGCGATAATTTCAGCTTCGTTCAAAGCTTTATTTGCATCTCTTGAAAGTAAAATATCACCTCCAGAAACTTTTGGAAAACTCTGAATTGTGCTATCTAAAATTTGTAAAAACAATGGCACATTTACATTTAATTTCTTTAAAATAAATGGTGCGACGTTTTCATCAACTTCAAAAATTGCTTTGAAAATGTGTTCATTTTCAATTTGCTGCTGGCCATTTCGTTGCGCTAATTGTTGGGACAACTGTATGGCTTCCTGCGATTTAATTGTAAATTTATTTATGTTCATATTTTTATGATTTGATTGATTTTTTGTTTTTAATATTCGATTACATTAAAGTTAAGACTTATTGAGATATTTTTTTGATTCAAAAGATTTAACTTTGCAATTGAATATTCAAATTATATTCCACACACAAAAAACAGACAAAATGACGTTAAAATCCAAGAATTATCGATTTTAATACGTCAAAAAGTCATAAAACAAGCCAAATATGAGTTTTTTAAATTCAATCTTCGGAAGTTCAGAGAACTCAGAAGCTCCAAAAAGTAATGTAAACTGGACAGAATTAACAGATATTCTTCAGTTAAATGAAATACAAGCTATTTCAATAGAAAAACCTGTTGCAATTTTTAAACATAGCACTAGATGCAGCATCAGCCGAATGGCTTTAAAACAATTTGAAAGAGAATATGATCTTGAAGGAGTTGTTGATGCGTACTTTTTGGATTTGATCGCACATAGAGATATTTCAAATGAAATTGCACTGAGATTTAATGTACATCATGAATCTCCTCAATTGATTTTAATCAAAAATGGAAAAGCTGTTTACAATGTTTCGCACAGCGATATTGATGCGCAAGCATTGAAAAGTAAAATCTAAATTATGAGTTATTAGTTATAAATTATGAGTTATGAGTTATGAGTTATGAGTTAATTCCTTAACTAAGACTAAAATAAAATTAAAAGCCTGAAATTATTTGTATAATTTCAGGCTTTTAATTTTTTATGTAAAGTTTAATTTTAATTCAAATTAGCGCCCAACTCATAACTCATAATTTATAACTCATAATTCATAATTCATAACTAAACTTAAAAACTTCCATCAGAACCTCCGCCGCTAAAACCTCCTCCACCAAATTCCATTGGAGAAACTGTTTTTACTTCCGGTTTCATTCCAAAAGTTGATGCAACAACTAAAGCTTCGGCATTTAAGAAATTATCTGAATGATTGATTCTGTCTGGTTTAAATGTTAATCCGCTTTCTTTTTCTTTTAATTTTTTAATTGAATAATAAGCAATTGCAAATAAAAGTAATCCGCCCAATGTAAGCGCAACTTCTATTGGCAATACTGCGTAGTAGAATCGAATAGTATAAAATGAAAATGCTATCGCCAAAAAACTAAACCAAAGCAATATTCTGTCTTTTGTTCTTAAAGCCTGAACCAAATAAACAATCGGAACTACAAATGTAAATGCATAAAAGAAAAATGCAAACGGAATATCGGTTCCTAGTTTTACTTCTGTTCCTAAAAGTTCTTCAGAAAGTTCTCTAACAACTAGATAATTACAAGAAAAATAAAAGAGAACCAAACAAAAACTATTCGCTAATAAAAGTCCGTTGTAATAATAACTTACATTTAAATTTTTGATCTTTTTTCTAGTTATAAAATAAAAAACTGCCGCAAAAATCATAGCGACAAATGGAAGAATAGCTTTTCCAATATCTCCAAATTCAAACATTTCAAAAAACAAAAATGCAGTTACTGCCACGCAAAAAACCAACATTGAAAGCAAATGTAGATATCTCAGAAACATAAAAAAAGACGCTACTGCCATAAAAAAAGCTATCACAGCTTCATAGCCTTCTGTGGTTACAGCAATAGCAATTCCGATATTTAAAATGGCACCTAAGATAAAAGCATCGTCTAAACAATGGTTATGATATTCTTGATTGGCAAGAAATTCTGCCCCAGCAAAACCAATGGCAGCAAAAATGTAAAAACAAATTTGAAAGTACACATGTTCTGAACTTAATCCGAACAAAGAAATCATTCCACAAATAGAGCTGTAAAGTAAACTTCCTAATAAAAAGAAACCAATTCGAACCAAAATATTATCCTGACTTCTTAAAACTGGCAACTCTTTTTCTATAAATTTCTTCTGCTCTTTGCTGATAAATCCTCCCTTATATAAAGTATCTGCTTCGTCAACCAAAACCTCATTATCTAACTTTTTTCTATCGTATACTATCATTCTGCAATTTCTTTATGAAAGTTTTTAATTAATTTAATGAACATTACAATCGAACCAACAAAATATGCTGGAAGCAAGAAAACAAATAACATCCAGACATCATCAAAATCTATGTTTTCGAAAATTCTAAACAAAAAGATATTACCGCCAATATAAGCGTAGATAATCATAAAAACGTAAAGAGACATTGCTTTATAATCGTAACTGGCTTTATAAAAATAATAAGTAGAACCTGCTAAAACTAGAGCAAATATCATCCAAGTTAAGACATCATAATTAGTTAAATTGCTAATTGCTGCAATACTTATAATGTGTAAAGCAAAAGTTAGAAAAACCAATCCGAAATGCACTTTTAAAGAAACTCGACGGCTATAAATTGTCCATAAAATCAATACAACTCCCAACATTACAGCAGAATAACTCAAATTTTGACTTGCATACAAATTATTGCTGTCATTAAAAATATCTTGTGGTGTAACCGAAAGTCCGATATACGCCGCCAGACCAGTAATTGCAATTGTTAAAACACTTCTATTGTCAAAATAATAAGCACAAAAGAAACTTACAATTGTGGGAACTAAAGTTGCCAGTCCGTAATGTTCTCCGAAAGGTTTATATTGAAACTGAAGATATCCAATAAAAATACAAGTCAAAATATTACCTGCCAAAACTAGATATTCTAAAACAGGATGTTCGAAAGTTGTTTCCTGTTTCTGAAATCCTTTAGAATTTTTAAAACAATAATAAAAACAAACCACGATCACAATCAAAAGCAAAGATAGAATTGCAATATGTCCTATTGAATCAATATTTTCATAAATCAAAATTCCTATTCCAGAAGTAAACAATAATACAGACAAATACAGAAATAGTTTTAATTCTGCATTTAATGAAAAGATGTTTAGATTTCGATATGTTTTTATTTCTTCAAACTGATTTTCAGTGATTAAGCCTTTTTCATAAAGCTCAACAGTGGCTTCTTCTTTAAATTTTTCCATTGGTATAATTTAAACTTGTAATACCAAATATATGTATTTAGGATGAATTTTCTGCTTTTTCATTTAAAGCTTTTCTAAAGCAACCAAATTTCCAATAAAAAAAGAAATTTTATTAGTGTGAGAACAACATTTATTATTCTTGAAATCAAAGCTTTAAAACATAAATATTTGATAAATTAATTTGAAATTATTTTTATTCTTTTACATTTGTGCAATCGATTACATTAAACTATTAAACCACTAAAAACCACACTTAAATGAAAACAAAACTTATTCTATTAGTATTGCTCCTGCCGTGCTCTTTTCTGTTTGCACAAAATTATTTTATGAGTGCACCAGAAGGATTTGGAGCTTCTGCAACTGGCGGAGGAAGCGCAGCGCCCGTTACTGTAACAACTCTCGCAGATTTAACTGCAAAATTAAAATTAACCACTCCGCAAGTTATTCTGGTTTCTGGAACTATAAATTGTTCGTATACCAGTTTATTAGTAAATGATAAAACAATTGTTGGACTTCCAGGCGCGAAATTGGTAAATTTAGATCAAACCGCTGCGGGTTCCGGAATCTTAAGCTTAAAGCCTGGATCAAATAATATTATTATTAGAAATTTAATTTTTGAAGGACCAGGCGCTTATGATGTTGACGGACGCGATAATCTTACATCTGAAGCAACAAATATTTGGGTAGATCATTGCGAATTTCAAGACGGAATGGACGGAAATTTCGATAATAAAGGCGCTGCAGATAACGTAACCGTTTCTTGGTGCAAATTTACGTATTTGAAAACCCCAAAAGCTGGAGGTTCTGGTGGAGCCGACGATCATCGTTTTTCTGATTTAGTTGGTTCATCAAAAACAGATGCTCCTTCTGATGGACATTATAGCATTACTTTTAAAAACTGTTATTGGGCTGAAGGCTGTAAAGAAAGAATGCCAAGAGCAAGAAATGCAGAACTTCACATTTTAAATTGTTATTACAACACATCTGTTTCTGGTTCGCTGGCAATTGGTTTAGGCGGAGGAAGCAACAATACAACTTGTTATGTAGAAGGAACAGATTTTGCTAAAATTGGAACTGCTTTTAAAAGTTACGTAAGCACAGATGGCGGAACAATAGGAATTGCTTTTACAGACAGTTTTAATGCTCCTGCAAACTCCGGAACTACTGTTGCTAAACCGAATTATAATTACAGCGTTTTACCTATTGCAAATGTTGCAGGATACATTTCGAATGCGACTTGCGGAGCTGGAGCAACACTTCAGGTTACCGCTCAAGGTGTTTTATCTACAAGTTGCAATAATTTGGGCTTGAATGATAATACTAATAATTTAGATTTAAAGTATTATCCATCGGTTATAAATCGTCTTTTGAATATTGATTTTTCTAGTGTTGATAATGGATTGGCTCAAGTAAATTTATTTTCTTCAAATGGATCAAAAGTATATTCGCATTCAAAAAATATATCTCCTGATGAAAAATTAGAGTTGAATGTTGGAAATCTTTCAAAAGGAATTTACATCTGCAAAGTCCAAATTGACAATCGAAGTAAAACTTTTAAATTGGTAAAGAATTAAAACGCTCACATAAAAAAAGGTCATTGAAACAAATCAATGACCTTTTTACTTTTTACAGCTTATTTTTTACATTTCACTAAACATTAAAAAGCTGCTTTCATTTTATCTTTAATCGCATCAAGGCATAAATTATTAATACTTCCTTCGTGCGTATGTTTTGTTTCTTTTGGAGATTTGTATGTTCCAGCTTCTAATTGTTCGGCAACAGCTTTGTATGCATCTCTAAACGGCATTCCTGCTACAACCATTTCATTTAAAGTATCAACTGTAAACAAGTAATCGTATTTTTTATCTTCTAAAATATGATCTTTAACCGTAATATCTTTAATTGAAAATATTGCAATATCTAAACATGATTTTAAAGTTTGAATTGCAGGAAACAAACCTTCTTTTAAAAGCTGCAAATCTCTGTGATATCCACTTGGAAGATTATTAGTAATCAAAGTGATTTCATAAGGAAGCGCCTGAATCTTGTTGCATTTTCCTCTGATTAATTCGAAAACATCTGGATTCTTTTTGTGAGGCATAATACTAGAACCAGTTGTAAGATGCGCTGGAAGACCAATAAAATCAAAGTTCTGGCTCATATACAAACAAACATCCATGGCAAATTTTGATAATGTTCCTGCTACGCTTGTCATAGCAAATGCAACAGTTTTTTCTGCTTTTCCACGGCTCATTTGCGCTGCAACGGCATTGTATTTTAAAGTTTCAAAACCTAATTCTTGAGTTGTAAAAGTTCTGTTTATTGGAAATGAGCTTCCGTAACCTGCCGCAGAACCTAACGGATTTTGGTCTACAATTTTTGAAGCAGCATTTAACATTGTAACATCATCAATTAAACTTTCAGCGTAAGCAGAAAACCACATTCCGAATGACGATGGCATAGCGATTTGTAAATGTGTATAACCTGGTAATAAAACGTTTTGATGTTTCTCTGCTGATTCCATTAACAAGTCAAACAAAGTTTTTACCTGTTCTTTTATCGATTTTAATTCGTCTTTTAAATACAAATGAACGTCTACTAAGACCTGATCGTTTCGAGAGCGTGCGGTATGGATTTTCTTTCCTGCATTGCCTAGTTTTGCTGTTAAAAGATACTCAATTTTAGAATGTACGTCTTCAAAACTATCTTCGATTTCGAAATTACCCACTACGATATCAGCGATGATTTCGTTTAATGCATCAACTAAAGAAGTTGTTTCTTCCTGAGTTAACAAACCAATTTGTCCCAACATTTTGGCATGAGCGATTGAACCTAAAGCATCGTATTTTGCTAAAACCAAATCCAGTTCACGGTCGTTTCCAACTGTGAATTGTTCGATTTGTTTATCTGTTGGTATTCCTTTTTCCCAAAGTTTCATAGGTAATGTTTTTTTTCGCCACGAATTCACGAATTATTTTTGATAATCTTTGCGATTATTTTTTTCGAATTAATTCGAATTAATATCATTTAGATAGTAAAAAATTAATTCGTGAATTCGTGACGGTTTTTCTTTTCTTATAATTTAAAGAAATCGGTTAGTATTTTGATATACAAATCGACTCCTTCTTCAATTTCATTTACAAAAATAAATTCGTCTGCTGAATGCGAGCGTAATGTTTCTCCTGGCCCAAGTTTCAAAGACTGACAGCTTAAAACGGACTGATCTGAAAGTGTTGGCGAACCATACGTTGTTCTTCCTAAAGCGATTCCCGCTTGAACTAAACCGTGTGCAATTGGAATAGAAGATGCGTTTAAATGCATTGATCTTGGTGTAACTTCGGCATTTATATTTGCTTTTACCACTTCGAGAATTTCAGCATTTGTATAACGATCTGTCACACGAATGTCAACAACTAAATCACATTCAGACGGAACAACATTATGCTGTTTTCCTGCATTAATCTGCGTTACGGTCATTTTTACTGGCCCTAAAACGTCTGAGATTTTGTCGAATTTATAGTTTTTAAACCATTCCATTACTGGAATTGATTTATACAATGCATTATCATCATTTTGGTGTGCGGCGTGGCTTGCGGTTCCTTTTACTTTTACGTCAAGAACTAACAATCCTTTTTCAGCAACAGCCAATTGCATTAAAGTTGGTTCTCCAACAATCGCGCAATCTAACTCTGGTAAACTTTTCAAAACGCTGTTTAAGCCGTTTTTCCCACTGCTTTCTTCTTCGGCGGAAGCCACAATTACAATATTGTGAGATAGGTTTTGATTTTCGTAAAAATGTACAAAAGTTGCTAATAACGAAACCAAACAGCCTCCTGCATCATTACTTCCTAAACCGAATAATTTACCGTCTTTTTCAATCGCTTTAAACGGATCGTTGGTATACGCCTGATTTGGACGTACAGTATCGTGATGTGAGTTTAGTAAAAGTGTTGGTTTATTTTCGTCGAAATATTTGTTGAAAGCCCACACATTGTTATTTTCTCTCTTGAAAGGAATTTCATTCTGATTGAACCAATTTTCGATTAAAAGAGCCGTTTGATCTTCTTCACTTGAAAATGAAGGGGTTTCGATTAGACTTTTTAATAAACTAATTGCTTCCTGGGTAAGCGTATCTATATTTTTCATTTTAATAAGGTTCAAAGGCTCAAAGGGACAAAGCAGCAAAGTTTTTGAGCTTTCCTTTGACCATTTTTACTTGCGCAAATTTATTTAAAATACCTTGTGCGCTCTATTTTTTTGCCACTAATTACACGGATTTTCAAACATTATTTTTTTATAAAAGATTTAAAATCAAAATTAACTTTTTAGTGTAGATCTAAAATTATTTTCTCTTTTAACAGCAAAAATTAGTGTCAATTCGTGGCAACATTTTTTATAATGTAATCGTTGTATGCGGAATATCTGCATTTTGAAGCATTCTGTGATGCCCAATTTTGATTTTCTGAACGCCTCTTGATAAACTATTGAAGCAATTATCCAATTTTGGAATCATTCCGGAATGGATTACTTTTTCCTCTTTTAGTTTATTGTATAATGTTTCGTTGATTTCTGTTATTACAGATGAATCATCTTCTGAATCTAGTAAAACGCCTTGTTTTTCAAAACAGTAAGTCAGCGTAACATCAAAAACTTCAGATAATGCAATTGATAATTCGCTTGCAATTGTATCTGCATTTGTGTTTAATAGTTGTCCGTTTTTATCGTGCGTAATGGCGCAAAAAACAGGAACAACTCTAGCTTCTAGTAAAGTTGCCAGTAATTTGGTATTAACTTGCTTTACATCGCCTACAAATCCGTAATCTATTGTTGGGTGATTTCTTTTTGTGGACTGAATCAAATTTCCATCAGCTCCCGAAAAACCAATCGCATTATTGTCTTTTGCCTGCAATTGTGCTACAACATGTTTGTTGATTTGTCCGGCGTAAATCATAACCACAACATCAAGCATAGGAGCATCTGTAATTCGGCGTCCGTCAATCATTTGTGGAACTAAACCAATACTCTGAGCCATTTTGGTAGCCGATTTTCCACCACCGTGAACTAAAACTTTATAGCCTTCAATTTTAGAAAAATCGGTTAAAAATTGTTCTAATTCTGCTGGATTGTCGATGATGTTTCCACCTATTTTGATTACGGTAACTTTCTTCATGAGGTTCTAAGTTGCTAAGGTATTAAGGGACTAAGGCTTTTGCTCATCGTTTCTTAGCATCTTAGAAACTTAGAACCTTAGCACCTCAAAAAACTATATTTTTTTAAGAATTTTTTGTAAAACTAATTGTGCTGAATACGTTCTGTTATTCGCTTGTTCGATTACGATTGAATTTTCTCCGTCTAAAACTTCATCACTTACAATTACGTTACGACGAACTGGAAGACAGTGCATGAACTTTCCATTATTGGTTAAAGCCATTTTCTCTGCTGTAACAGTCCAATTTGAATCGCTGTTAGTTACTTTTCCGTAATCGTTGAAATTACTCCAGTTTTTAACGTAAACGAAATCGGCATTTTCAAAAGCTTTATCTTGATTGTATTCGACTTTACAGTCTTTTGTGATTTCTGGACTTAATTCATAACCTTCTGGATGCGTGATTACAAAATCCATATCTTTTTGCATTTGCATCATTTCTACGAATGAATTAGCAACTGCCTGTGGCAACGCTTTTGGATGTGGAGCCCAAGAAAGAACCACTTTTGGTTTTTCTTTATGTCTAGGCTTGAATTCTTCCATTGTAATCGCATCTGCTAATGACTGCAACGGATGACGAATAGCACTTTCCATATTTACTATTGGCACTGTAGCGTATTTCAAAAACCCTGAAATTACAGTTTCTTGATAATCTTTTTCTTTGTTTTCTAAACCTGCAAAAGCACGAATTGCGATAATATCACAATATTGAGAAACTACTTCTGCCGCTTCTTTAATATGTTCTGAAGCACCAGAATTCATTACCGCTCCGTCTTCGAATTCTAACGTCCATCCTTCGTTAGTAAAATTCATTACCATCACGTTCATTCCTAAGTTTATAGCCGCTTTTTGAGTACTCAAACGCGTTCTTAAACTTGGATTGAAGAATAACATTCCCAAAGTTTTATTCTTTCCTAAACTTTGATTTTTAAGCGGATTCTTTTTGATTTTTATCGCTTGTTTTACCCATTTTGATAATGAGTTGATGTCTTTTATTGAAATATAGTTCATTGTTTTTTTGTTTAATCGGTTAATCGTTGATTTGTTTAATTGTTTTGCTGCTTAAACAAATCTAACTTTATCCTTTTGCTTTTTTATGTTCATTTTCTAATCGATTAACCGAATTAACGATTAAACAGTTAAACGATTTTCGTAAACGGAATCTCTTCCTTCAACGCCTTTAAAATAAAATTATCATTCAATCCATTGACAATCCAGGTTTCTATATTGGCTGCTTTTGAAATTGCGACTGCTTCTATTTTGGATTGCATTCCTCCTGTTCCGTGTGATGATTTTGATTCGCCGATTTCTTTTTCGAGCGATTTTAAATCATTTACCAATTTTATCGTTTCCGGATTTTCATCGTGAATGGAATCTTTTGTATAAATTCCGTTTGTATTGGTTGCAATTATCAGAATATCAACATTTAAAAGAACCGCTGTTAAAGCCGCTAATTTATCATTATCTCCAAACCGAATTTCATCTGTAGCAACGGTATCATTTTCATTGATAATCGGAATGTAATTGTTTTTAACTAAGACATTAATTGTATTTACAATATTCTTTTTGGTCTGCTCTTTTTCGAAATCAGAATAAGAAAGCAAACACTGCGAGGTATTTAGCCCTAAATCTTTGAAATTTTCATTGTAAATCCGCATTAAATGAGGCTGTCCGATTGAAGCTAATGCCTGTTTTACAAAAACATCTTTATCTTGATTATCCAGTTTTACAAATTGCTTTGCTGCCGCAATTGCTCCTGAACTCACGATGATAAACTCATATTCATCGTTTAAAGCTGCAATCTGTATTCCGAGATCTTCAATCTTTCCCCGAGAAATATGATTGGTTTCTTTGGTTAAAGTGTTACTTCCTATTTTTAATAAAATCCTTTTTTTTGCCATGTCTTGTTTTTTAACCGCAAAGGGCGCAAGGTTTTTTTATGTTGTTTGTGTTTACAAAACGCTAAGTTCACAAAGCTTTATCTATAATTAAATTCCAATAAATAAATTCCAAATTCAAATAATCTTAAATCAAAAATCGTTAATCATCAATCTAAAATCTGAAATCTAAAATTATCGTATCTGTCCTTCTCCGTACACGTACCATTTATTGGTTACCAAATGTTGAAGGCCAATTGGTCCTCTTTGATGTAATTTATCCGTACTTATCGCTAATTCTCCACCTAAACCAAATTGTCCTCCGTCTGTAAATCTGGTTGATGCATTTTGGTAAACTGCTGCGGCATCTATCGATTCCATAAACTGCTGTGCAACTTCATTATCTCTGGTAATAATTGCTGCAGAATGTCCTCCACAATACTTATTAATCATATCAATAGCGTGATCTTGAGAATCAATAGTTCCGATTACGATTTTATAATCTAGAAATTCTTCGTACCAAATATCTTCGTTTTGAAGTGTTTTAGTATTTTCAAAATTTACTAAAGATTTATCGACAATCACTTCTACTTTTGATTCAACTAAAGCTTCAATTAACATTGCTGTAAAACCTTCGAAATTTGGAAGCTTAGAGCTTATCAAAACTTTATCTAAAGCATTACAAGCCGATATTTTCGCTGTTTTGGCATTTAAAATTACTTTTAAAGCTAAATCTGTATCAGCATCTTCATGAACGTAAACAAAATTATTTCCTCGTCCGCTTACAATTACTGGACATGTTGCGTGCGCTTTTACAAACTCAATTAATTTTTCTCCGCCTCTTGGAACTATTAAATCGACTTTTTGAGTTGGTTTTTCTAAAAAAGCCTGAGTTTCTGTTCTATTGTAATTCAGATATTCAACCCAGTTTTTTGAAACTCCATTTTCTTCTAAAGCTTTATGCCAAAGACTTACGATTTTCAAATTTGATTTTAAAGACTCTTTTCCTCCTTTTAATAAAATCTTATTTCCAGATTTAAAAGCGATTCCACCCGCTTCAATTGTAACATCTGGGCGAGATTCGTAAATAATTAAAACCGTTCCGAAAGCGGCTGTTTTATTGATGACTTTTATTCCATTATCATGAGTAAAATGAAAACGCTCAACGCCGACAGGATCTTCCTGAGAAGTCAATTGGTTTAATGATAAAATCATTTCGTCGACTTTTTTATCATCTACTTTTAAGCGTTCTTCCATTGCTAAATCAGAGCCGTCGTAATCGGCAAGATCTTCCTGATTGGTCAAGATAATCTGACTCCGCTCCTGCTCGACCAGATTTGCCATAGACCGCAAAACGAGATTGCGTTTTTCAATTGATAATGGTTTCATAATTTCAAGTGAGTTGGTTGTTTTTTGGTTGCTTTAAAACTCAAATTGTGAGTTCTAAACCCGACAGCTTTTAAAAACTTGTCGGGTTTTATTTGATGAGAATTAGTTTTTTAATTCTTCTAAACTTTCTTTTAAAGCTTTTACGAAAGTATCGATATCTGCTTTTTTCACAGTTAAAGGCGGTAAAATTCTTAATAGATTTTTATTGTTTGCACTTCCTGTAAAAATGTGTTTTTCGATGATTAATTTCTTTCTTAGAGCTGCAACATCAAAATCAAATTCAACTCCAAGCATTAATCCTTTTCCTTTTACTTGTTTGATGCCTTCAACTTCTTTGATTTTCTCTAAGAAATATGCATAAACTTCGTTTACATTTTTCTGTAAATCCAGTTTTTCAATTACATCTAAAACTGCAATTCCAGCAGCACAAGACAAATGGCTTCCGCCGAAAGTAGTTCCTAATAATCCGAAACTTGCTTCGAATTTTGGAGAAATCAAAATCGCTCCAACTGGGAATCCGTTCCCCATTCCTTTCGCAACTGAAATAATATCAGCGTTGATTCCGTGGTGTTGGAAGGCGAAGAATTTTCCGCTTCTTCCGTATCCTGACTGAACTTCATCTAAAATCAAAACCACATCGTGTTTTTTACATGCTTTTTCTAAAGCCTGAAAAAATTCAGTTGTTCCTTGATCTAAACCGCCAACTCCTTGAATTCCTTCAATTATAACTGCTGTAACATCGCCTTTAGCTAATTCAGCTTCAACCAATTCGATTTGGTTTAAAGGTAAAAAAGTAACTTCTTGCTGTGCGTTTAATGGTGCAACAATTTTCTTATTATCTGTAACAGCAACGGCTGCAGAAGTTCTTCCGTGGAAAGAATTATCAAAAGCTACAACTCTTGATTTTCCGTTATGGAAAGAAGCTAATTTTAAAGCATTTTCATTGGCTTCGGCACCAGAACTGCATAAAAACAATTCGTAATCTTCAAGACCAGAAAGTTTTCCTAATTTCTGAGCTAACTCCACTTGCAAAGGATTCTGAATGGCATTCGAATAAAAACCTAAATTATCTAATTGATTTTTCAATTTTGCTACATAATCCGGCTGTGTGTGTCCAATAGAAATCACACCATGTCCGCTGTATAAATCTAAATATTCTACTCCTTTGTCGTCAATAATGGTACAATCAATTGCTTTTACTGGAGTTATGTTGTATAATGGGTAAACGTTGAATAAGTTCATTTTTGTTTTGTTTAATTGTTTAATCGTTGATTTGTTTAATCGATTAACCGAATTAACGATTAAACGGTTAACCAACAATCTAAAATCCGCTTGGTTTCAAATGTAAACCTGTGGTTTCTTCTAAACCGAACATTAAATTCATATTTTGAATCGCTTGTCCTGAAGCACCTTTGGTTAAGTTATCTATAATTGATGTTATGAGAACCCGGTTTCCTTTTTTCAATAAACTAATAATACATTTATTCGTTTGCACCACTTGTTTCATGTTGATGTTTGTTGTGGTAACGGTTACGAAAGGTTCGTCTTTATAGAACTCTTCATATTTAGCTACCAATTGTTCCAAACTATCATCGCATAACGTATATAAGGTTGCAAAAATTCCTCTTGGAAAATCGCCTCTATTCGGAATAAAAAGCAATTCGCTGTCAAAATCGTCTTGCAATTGAACTAAACTTTCTCCAATTTCTCCTAAATGCTGGTGTTCGAAAGCTTTATAATGCGACATATTATTGTTTCTCCAGCTGAAATGAGAAGTTTCTGAAAGACTTACTCCTGCTCCTGTACTTCCGGTTGTTGCATTAATATGAACATCGTTATTCAATAAATTATGTTTAGCTAAAGGCAATAAAGCCAATTGAATAGCAGTTGCAAAACAACCAGGATTTGCAATATAATTTGCTTTTTTGATTTCGGCTTTATTTATTTCAGGCAATCCGTAGATGAAATCTTTTCCTTCGAAATGAGCATCTTTATTCAATCTGAAATCATTTCCTAAATCGATGATTTTAGTGTGGCTTGCAAACTGATTTTCTTTCAAAAATGAAATCGATTTTCCGTGACCTAAACACAAGAAAACAACATTGACATTTGGGTTGATTTCAGCTGTGAAATTCATTTCGATATCGCCCATCAAATCTTGGTGCGCCACAGAAAGCGGTTTTCCAGCGTTTGTTGTACTGTAAACAAAATCGATGTTTACTTTTGGGTGATACATTAAAATTCTGATGAGTTCTCCAGCTGTGTAGCCAGAACCACCAATAATTCCGACATTAATCATGATCTAATTGATTTACAGATGAAAATATGTTTTGTGCATTTCCAAGAATTTTGATAAATCCTTTTGCATCTTCAGATGTCCATGCATTGTTCATTTCTCCGTATTGACCAAAACCTGTGTTCATTAAATCATTTTCAGATTCGATTCCGTCAAGTGAGAAATGGTATGGTTTTAATGAAACTGTTACCGTTCCGTTTACTGTTTTTTGAGTGTCTTGCAAGAAAGTTTCAATATTTCTCATAACTGGATCTAAGAACTGACCTTCGTGAAATAACATTCCGTACCAATTTCCTAATTGTTCTTTCCAGTATTGCTGCCATTTTCCTAGCGTATGTTTCTCTAATAAATGGTGTGCTTTGATGATAATTAATGGCGCTGCAGCTTCGAAACCAACTCTACCTTTAATTCCGATAATCGTATCTCCAACGTGAATATCTCTACCAATTGCGTAAGCACTTGCCAGTTTTTCAAGAGCAACGATATTATTAGAAGGTTTATCCGTTTTTCCGTTTAAACCAACTAATTCTCCTTGTTCAAAATGAAGCGTTACTTTTTCTTCACCTTCTTTTTGTAATTGTGAAGGATACGCTTCACTTGGCAATGGCTGACTTGAAGTCAGAGTTTCTTTTCCTCCAACACTTGTTCCCCAAAGTCCTTTATTAATAGAATATTGTGCTTTTTCCCAAGAATAGTGAACTCCGTTTTGAGCTAAATAATCAACTTCTTCTTGTCTTGAAAGTTTTAAATCTCTAATTGGTGTAATGATTTCTATTTCCGGAGCAATCGTTTGGAAAATCAAATCGAAACGGATTTGATCGTTTCCTGCACCAGTACTTCCGTGAGCGATTGCAGTTGCTCCTACTTTTTTAGCATATTTTATAGCTTCAATTGCTTGAAAAACACGCTCTGCACTTACTGATAACGGATAAGTATTATTTTTTAATACATTACCAAAAATCAGGTATTTTATAGCTTTATCGTAATATTTATCTAAAATTGTTAAGTTGGCGTGTTGTGCACTTCCTAACTCATAAGCTCTTTTTTCAATAGCTGTTAATTCTTCAGCAGAAAATCCTCCTGTGTCTACAAGAACAGTGTGAACTTCGTATCCTTTTTCATTTTTTAAATATTTCAAACAATACGAGGTATCTAATCCTCCGCTATAAGCTAATACTACTTTTTTCATTTTTTATAATTTTGGCTAATACTTTCGTATTTAGCAGTTTGAGATTTCTTTTTGATTAAATTTTAAATAAAAAAATAAATGACAATATTTTGTTTAAGAATAAAGCCTGTTTAATTTTTTTTAGTCTGCTTAAAACAGCCTCGTTAAAAGGATGTCTTGGCGGTGTTTTTTGTTTTTCCTTTGGATCGTATAACATGCCGGTACAAAGACACATTTTATTTTGTTTACTTTGCAGAATTTCAAAATTAGTACAGGTTTTACAGCCAGCCCAGAAGCTAGGATCGGTTGTCAATTCTGAGAAAGGAACTGGTTTATAGCCTAATTCAGAGTTAATTTTCATAACAGCTAAACCAGTTGTGATTCCGAATATTTTAGCATCTGGAAATCTTTTCAACGAATAATCAAAAACTTTTGATTTTATCTTTTTTGCCAAACCATGACTTCTATAATCTGGATGAACAATTAATCCAGAATGAGCAACAAATTTTCCGTGCTGCCAGCTTTCTATGTAACAAAAACCAGCAAACTTTCCATCAGCCAAAGCAATCATTGCATCACCGTTTGCCATTTTTTTCTGAATGTACTCAGGAGTTCTTTTAGCAATCCCCGTACCTCTTAATAAGGCAGATGATTCTATCGTATCGCAGATTTCTTGTGCGAATTTGAAGTGTTCTTCCTGGGTAACAACAATAGAGATCTTCATTTCAATAATTGAAGTTAGAGTTAAAAATTAAAGCATATTGTTTAGTTTGAAATCCAGAATTGAATCCAATAAAATTAAGCACAAAACAAGTAACATTCTCAAAATCAAAAGCTTGATCAAGAAAATTTACAAAATAATAAATACTTTTAGGATATGTTTGTCCAATGGACAAATTATGTGATTTCAAAATGAAAAATGGGTATGAATAAATATACGGCTATAAAACTCAGTGAACACTATAGAGCTAGTGTCCGTACTTCGGGAGAAGTAATCGGTGAGTTTGTCCGTGACAAAGAAGTTATATGTAAACTTATTTTATTCATCGGTGCAAAAGTACATCTTTTTTTTATTTTCAAAACAAAAAAATAAAATTCTAACATTTTTTTTGCGTTTTGTTAATACAATAAAAAACAAAACCCGATAATTATTTCTAATTATCGGGTTTTAAACAGATTATATTTCTATTATTTTATTTCTTAGTAAACTGCATTACTTGTCCGTTTCCTAAAATTGTCATATCGAAACCAGTTTTAGCTTCATTAAATTTAAATTTTAATCCAGCTCTTCTAGATTCAAATGTATCTTTTTCACCAGCAACTGGCTCTAATGTAAACTTCGGATAATTTGGAAGTTCAGCAGTTAAAGCGCTATTTTTTTCTGTTAATTCGATAGTTAAAGGAGATTTTGCTGTAGCATATTTACCTAAATATGCATCTAAAATAATATCTTTTTCAATTTTACCTTTTGCTGCTGTCCAAACATTATTTGACTCATTATTATCAGGAAAAGCATGATCAGGATCTAAAGTAATACTTTCGATTTCTTCTGTAGAATTGTGTTTGAAAGACCAAGAATTATTTTTCTGCCAAATTTCTACTGGCAAATTAACTCTTGTTACTTTTCCGCTTTTTGCTTTTACGTCTAAAACAATTGGCATTGGCATTTTATCGAAATTTTCTACAGTAATTACAGCTCCTTTTGCAGGATCATTTTTCACATATTTGATAGAATTAATTCCTTGATCAAAACGCCAGTTGTTTACGTACCAACTTCTCCAAAACCAACTTAAATCTTCGCCAGCAACATTTTCCATACTTCTAAAAAAATCATCTGGCTGTGGATGTTTGTAAGCCCAACGCTCAATATAAGTTCTAAAAGCGATATCAAAACGCTCTTTTCCTAAAACTTGCTCTCTTAAAAGCACAAGACCTGCACTTGGTTTAAAATAGCATAACATTCCAATATTTGCTTCCTTCATATTATCAGGAGAACTCATAATAGTTTCCAAATCAGGACGTGTAAAAGATTCCGCTTCTTCATGCAAATCTGTTGGTCTGTCTTTGTATTCTCCATTATTAAATGCAGCTGTGCTTAATGAATTGATAAATGTATTAAAACCTTCATCCATCCATCCGAACAATCTTTCGTTAGAACCTACAATCATAGGAAACCAAATATGCCCAAATTCATGATCTGTAACTCCCCAAAGGTCTTGTCCTTTAGATTCCCAACTACAGAAAACTATTCCCGGATATTCCATTCCGCCTTCATTTCCTGCTACGTTTGTAGCTGCTGGATAAGGATATTCAAACCATTGTTTAGAATAATGTTCTATACAAGCTTTTACGTATTCAGTAGAACGTCCGTAAGCGCCCTGCCCTGCACTTTCAACAGGATAAGCAGATAATGCTAAAGATTTTTTTCCGCTTGGAAGATTAATTTTAGCACCATCTAAGACAAAAGCCGCAGAAGATGCCCAAGAAAAATCACGTGCATTTTTAATTTTATAATGCCATGTTTTTTCTGTGTTTGCATTTGCTGTAGCAGTTGCATTTACTTCTTCTGCCGAACGAATTGTTACGGTTTTATCACTGTTTAAAGCGTCTTTATATTTTTTGAAATGATCTGCAGAAAATACTTCTTGTCCATTTATTAATTCACCAGAAGCTACCACAAATTGATTTCCTGGAACTGTCAATTTTACATCAAAATCTCCATATTCCAAATAAAACTCAGAAGCACCTAAATAAGGAGGCGTATTCCAACCTCTTACGTCATCATATACACACATACGTGGATACCATTGTGCAATAGTGAAGATTTTTCCGTTTTTAGTTTCTAAAACTCCCATTCTGTCAGATCCTTCAAATGGTGCAATGAAAGAAAATTCGATTTTTACTTTTACAGAACCTCCTTTTGCAGCTAATTCTTGAGGAAGAAAAATCTGCATTCTAGTATCTGTAATAATATATTTTGCTTCAACTTCTGTTTTGCTTTTTCCTCCAGCAATTACTTTTACTGATTTAATTTTATTTCCACCGTCAAAAACCTGGCCTTGAGCTCCGTTACGGCTTCCTGTCAATGGCACAACAGCATTTCCTCTAGAATCTTCTTTAAATAAATTCTGATCTAAATTCAACCAAAGAAAACCTAATTTATCTGGACTATTATTAGTATACGTGATTTCGTCTGTACCTACAATTTCATTTGTAGTTGCATTTAACTTAGCCGTAATTTGATAATCGGCTCTATTTTGCCAGTACTCAACACCCGGCTGACCGCTTGCTGTACGAGTTGAAGTTCCATTTTTTGTGTAAAAATGTGGACCGAAGGCATCATGATAATTGTAGTTGTTTACTGGATTTGTTGCTGTCGCTGACGGAGTTTGCTGCGCCCAACTTGAAGAAATCCCAAAAAATAAAGCCGCGGTTAAAATGGCTTTTGCACATTGCTTTTTCATATTTTTTAGCTGTTTATGTAGCAAATTAATGAAAAAAAAAGCTATTTACAGAGAAATTTCAAAACATAAATTCAATTTTAGCAAAATTTTATCAATAAAATAATTTAAGCTATTTTCTTAAAAAAGTAATTTTTATAAAATATATTTACATCAATATAAAAAACATTCATTTTACACATCATATTTTGACTACAACAATCTCAAATTCAACATTAAAAGCTTCGATAAATCATCTTGGAGCTGAATTATTTTCGATAAAGGACAATCAAGGCAAAGAATATATTTGGGAAGGAAATCCAGATTTTTGGGGTAAACATTCTCCCGTTCTTTTTCCAATTGTAGGTACTTTAAAAAATAATACATACAGAATCAATGATAAAGAATACAATTTACCGCGTCATGGTTTTGCTCGCGAAATGGAATTTGAATTGATTGAAAAGACTGAAAACAAAGCTGTTTTCTCTTTACAATCTTCGGAAGAAACCTTAAAAAAATATCCTTTTCAATTTGAATTGCAGCTAATTTATACTTTAAACGAAAGTTCTTTACAACTAGAATATAAAGTAATCAATAAAGGAACAGAAAAAATGCCTTTTTCAATTGGCGCTCATCCAGCGATTGCATTACCAAATAATTTTGAAGATTATGCTTTTGAGTTCGAAAAAGAAGAAAACTTAAAATACTATCTTCTTGAAAATGATTTAATTTCTTCTAAAACAAAAATTTTAGAATCAAAAGATAAAATTGTTCCTTTAAATTATGAGCTTTTCAAAAATGATGCTTTGATTTTTAAAACATTAGAATCTAATTCTTTGACTATCCTTGAAAACTCAAAACCTTATGTGAAAGTTGATTTTGAAGATTTTCCGAGTTTAGGTTTATGGACGAAAGAAAATGCTCCTTTTGTTTGCATAGAACCTTGGCTTGGTTATTCTGATACTGATGAAAATTCTGGAAATTTATATGAAAAAGAAGGAATTTTAACTTTAGAAGAAAACAATAGTTTTTCAGCGAAATTCTCAATCACTATACTTTAAATATATTTAAGATGTTAGAATTTAATTTTTCTCCTTTTCCAATTGTCGAAACAGAGCGTTTAATCTTAGATTTACTTACAGATAAAGACGTGAATGAAGTTTTTGAATTACGTTCGAATCCTGAAACGATGAAATATATCCCAAGACCATTAGTAAAAAACAACGATGAAGCATTGGCACACATCAAAATGATTTTGGATAAAATCGAAACTAATGAAGGAATTAATTGGGCAATTAGACTTAAAGACGATCCTAAATTAATAGGTATTATTGGTTTTTACAGATTACAGCCCGAGAATTATCGCGCCGAAATTGGCTATATGACTTTACCTCAATTTCATGGAAAAGGTTATGTTCCAGAAGCTGTAACAAGACTTATAAAATATGGTTTCGAAGATTTAAAGCTACATTCTATTGAAGCCGTAATTGCTCCAGAAAATTACGCTTCGGAGAAAGTGCTTCAAAAATGCGGATTTACAAAAGAAGCGCATTTTAAAGAATCTGAATTTTATGAAGGAAAATTTCTAGATAAGGCAATTTATTCATTATTAGAAAAGTAAGATTTTATTCTTGTTAAAACGAGTAGTTATACAATAGTTCTCTACGATTATGCGTTATATTTGCGCTCGAAATCAGCTAAAAAAAGCTCTTTTTGAATCTGAAAACAACTTTATGAAAAAAATACCTGCCCTAATTGTTCTTTTATTTTGTATGCAATTACAAAGTCAGACTTTTGTAAAATTTAATGGAGCAACTGCTTTACTTGCTGTTCCAAACGTAGGAATTGAAACTAGTATTGGAGAAAAAACAACTTTTAGTGTAGATGTAATGGCTTCTTTCTGGGAGTCTTTTAATGGACACCACCCAATGAAATTTGTTACATTTACTCCAGAAATTCGTTATCATTTTAAAGAAAAATACAACGGTTTTTATGCTGGTGCTCACATTGGTGCAGATAAGTATGATCTACAAAAATGGAATTATTGGGATAGTAACATGTACGAACATGGCTTCGGTTACAGACTTGGAGCAACTGTAGGTTACAATCTAAAACTAAATGATAAATTTTTACTTGATTTTTTTGTTGGTGGAGGATGGCATCAAGGGTTTTATCATGGTTACTATAACGACGGAACTCCAGGCAGATACGAAAAAGCGGTTCATTGGAATAAAAGTGGAGAATGGCTTCCTTATCGCGGAGGCGTTATGATTTCATATAAATTATAAAATCAACTCAATTTTGGAAGTGTTTTAATATAAAGATTTTCAACTTTTTTACGAGCCCAATCTGTTTTACGTAAAAAGGAAAGACTTGATTTAACACTCGGATTTGAAATAAAACACTTTACTGGAATCAATTCTCCTAAAGTATCAAAACCATAATGATCGACTAACGTTTCGACAATTTTTTGAAGTGTAATTCCGTGTAAAGGATCTTTAGATTTATTTTCCATTTTATACTTTTTAAATTATATCAAAAAGACCGTACTATAAAAAAGTACGGTCTTTCTTTTTTTGTAAAATTACTAAATTGAATTTTACGATAATCAAATAAAGAATAAATTAGAATAAGAATTTAAATCCAACGGAAATTGGAGAGGTTAAATTTGGATTACTTCCGCCTAATGCGGTATTGTAAAACGGATCAACATTTGCTACGTGAGCCAAACCGAAATTAGTGACAGTCGTTTTTTCTCCAGTTTTTGGATCAAGCGTTGTTGATGTAAAGTTTGCCAAGTCATAAGAAAACTCTACAGAGAAATTTTTAGTCACGAAATAATCAAATCCTCCAGACATTGACACACCAACTTGAGTAACTTTTAATTCGGTTTCTTTTTCTTTTCCTGAAATAATTGGCACTGCTAATTGTCCGAAAAAATAAAGTGAACCAGCAACATTCCAATACTTTCTCACTAAAGGTTGCGCAACAATTAAATCGGTTTTTGCAGCTGTTCCTTTATCAGAATCTGCTTTTACATTAATGTATCCAACTGCTGCTCCAACTGCCACAGATGGCGTTACAAATGTACCAATAATTGGCAGCACAGATAAATTTGTACTTTTAACGTCTGCTGTTTTCGTTTGCTGGTAACCAAACTGAGAAGTTACAAACCACGTTCCTTTTAATCCTTGAGTTGAATCTTGGGCTTTAGCGGCGAAACCCATCAATACAACACTTACTAGTGTTACAATTTTTTTCATTATAAATTTGTTTTTTGAAAATTATAGAACAAACTTAAAAGGAAGCATTTTTGTCCCAGATGATTAAAATCATAGATTAAAAAAAAACTTTAATTATCTTGTGCATTATAAAGTTTTTCAATTTTGTCTTACATTTGCACTTATGTTAAAATCAGTCAATATATTAAATAAAAGAGCGCGATTTGATTATGAAGTAATCGATACTTATACGGCTGGAGTCGTTTTGACGGGTACCGAAATCAAATCTATACGTTTAGGAAAAGCAAATATTACGGAGAGTTTCTGCGAATTTAGCGGCATGGAACTTTTTGCCATCAATACTTATATTGAAGAATATTCGTTTGGAAATCAATTCAATCATAAATCAAGAAGCGAAAGAAAATTACTTCTGAATAAAAAAGAATTAAAAACACTTCATAAAAGTGTTCAAGCAAAAGGACTTACTATTGTGCCTTTAAAATTATTCACAAACGAAAAAGGTTTGGCTAAACTACAAATTGGACTTTGTAAAGGAAAGAAAAACTATGACAAACGTGAATCTTTAAAAGAACAAGACACAAAACGTGATTTAGATCGTATAAAAAAAGCTTACAACTAGTAAGCTTTTTTTATTTATCACATAAACACTTATTTATTAGCATATTATAGTTATTTTTACTTATAACCAATTTAACTGTAAAATATGAAAAAGTACTTTATTTTGCTGATTGCCGGTTTTACGTTTTTAGGATGCGGCAGTAATACGTCTATTGTAAACAGCTGGAGAGATCCAAATATAACTGTTGCACAGGAAGAATTTAAAAAAGTTTTGGTTGTTGCTTTAGTCAAAGACGAAGCTTCGAGGCGAATTGCCGAAAATAGAATTGCGGCGAGCAATCCCGTATTTAAAACTTCATATCAATATTTAGGTGCTGCAAGTCAACTAACAAAAGAACAAAAATTGAAAGTTCTTCAAGATGAGAATTTTGACGGAGTTGTAAGTATGCGTTTAGTCAGTAAAGAAAAAGAAACAACTTACGTTCCAGGAACTTACACAGGAATGTATTACGGCGGATTTGACGGAATGTATACCGGAATGTACGGTTATGGTTTTGGTAATTGGTACGGAATGTATTCTCCAAGTTTTTACGACCCAGGATATTACCAAGAATCGACTTTATATATGGTTGAAACCAATGTTTTTTCATTAAAACAAAATAAATTGATTTGGACCGGAACTACAGAATCGCGAAATGTTACAGATTTAGGACAAACTGTAGATGCAATTATGTTAGCAGTAGTCAAGGAAATGAGAAAAGACGGCTCTTTACCTTCAAAATAAAATCAAAAAAGCAACTAGATAAAAGTTGCTTTTTTTACATAAATAAAATTGACTAAATTTGTCAAGATTAAATTATTCATAATGAAATCGCTTCTAAAAAATGCCAGAGAACAAAAAGGTTTAAAAACCCGTGAATTGGCACAACTTGCAGGAATTGATCAAGCTTTGATTAGCAAATTTGAATCTGGAACAAGAAAACCAACCAAAGATCAAGTAACAAAATTGGCTCAACTTTTAGAAATTGATTATGAAACTTTGATGGTTGCTTGGCTTAAAGAAAAAATTCTTTATGAAATTGGTGATGATGAGTTTGCGTTGAAAGCTTTATTACTTGTTGAACAAGAAATTCAAAAAAATAAAAAAGAAATCGACTCAGCGATATTATCTTCTAATCAAATTATTTTAGACGAAATAGAAATTTTAAAAAACCAACTCCAATCTTTTAATCATTTTGAATTGCGTCAAATTTCTAAAACATTAGAATTGGAATTTATTTTCAATAGTATTCTCTTAAATGGTAATTCTTTAACATTAGAAGAAACTAAATCTGTTATTAATGACGGAATTACGATTTCAGAAAAAAGCATGGAAGAACATCTCGAAGCAATTAATTTTCATGAAACATTAAATTACATAAAAGATTTAGCCCAAAAGAAAATTGCTTTAAGCGAAAAAGAACTTCTTTCAATTCATAATTTGATTTTTAAAGGAATTAAAATTGAAAACACTGGAAAATACAAAAATGATCCGTTGATTTTACGCGAAATGAATTTGCTAATTAATTGGTATGAAACACATAAAAATAATCTTCATCCATTAATTTTAGCATCTGAAATACATCTAAGAATTATTGATATTAATCCTTTTGAAAATGGAAATCTTCAAATAGCCTACATAATAATGAATTGGATTTTAATTCAGAATAATTACATCTTTACATCATCTGAAACAGACAAAACTAGTATCAATGATTATTTTTCTATTTTAGAAGAATATAAAATCCAAAATGACAAATCTATTTTTATTAATTATATTCTTAAAATTGAAAAGGAAAATTTAACACGGGCAATACAATTAGTAAGAAAATAAAAAAAGCCCAGCTTAAACTGGGCTTTTCATTAATTTTTATCTTCTAACAAAGGAACAAATCTAAATTCTCCAAACTCATGTTTTTCAAATTGAGTTTCATTTTTTCTGATTAATAAAGTCATAATTTGAACATCTTCTCCAAGCGGAATAACCAATCTTCCTCCTATTTTCAATTGCGCCATTAAAGGTTGCGGAATGAATGGCGCACCTGCAGTAACTATAATACTATCAAATGGCGCAAAATTTGGCAATCCTTTATATCCATCTCCAAAAGAAACGTGTTTTGGGCGAATGTTTAATTTCGGAAATAAATTTGATGTTGTTTTAAATAACTCATTTTGTCTTTCTACAGTATACACTTTCGCTCCCAACATAAACAAAACAGCAGTTTGATAACCAGAACCTGTACCAATTTCTAAAACTTTATGATCTTTCTTAATTTCAAGCAATTGTGATTGAAAAGCCACCGTATAAGGCTGAGAAATGGTTTGCCCAGCGCCAATAGGAAAAGCTTTGTCTTGATAAGCGAAATCTTCAAAACTTGAATTCAAAAAAAGGTGTCTTGGGATTTTTTTTATCGCTTCTAGAACTGCTCTATCAGTAATTCCTTTTTGTTCTAAAGTTGTTACTAATTGATTACGAAGTCCTTGATGTTTGGCAGTGTCTTTCAAAATGGGTGGGTTTTATTTTGGCAAAAATAAGAAACAAAACAGGATTTCAAATATTGATTTTTAAATAATAAATTAATAAAGCTGAAAGTAAAAATTTAAAAATCCAAAGTCACAACTCATAATCTACAATTTGCAACTCACAACTCACAATTAGCTAAATTCATTTTCACGTTAAACAAATAAATTATATTTTTGTTTAAAATACATTCTCATGTTAAAAGTAGGAGTTTTAGGTGCTGGTCATCTTGGTAAAATACATTTACGCTTATTACAACAATCTGACAAATACGAATTAGTTGGATTTTACGACGAAAATCAAGAAAATGCCGAAAGAATTTCAAAAGAATTTGGCTATAAAAACTTCAACACAATAGCAAAACTTATTCACGCTGTCGACGTGATTGATATTGTTACTCCGACCCTTTCTCATGCTAAGTGTGCAAAAGTGGCGATTAAATCTGGAAAACATATCTTTATTGAAAAACCAATTGCCAATACTGTAGAAGAAGCCGAAGAAATTATTGCTTTAGCCAAGGAATACAATGTAAAAGGGCAAGTTGGACATGTTGAGCGTTTTAACCCAGCATTTATCGCAACCAAAAACATGATCGAAAATCCGATGTTTATTGAAACACATCGTTTGGCCGAATTTAATCCGCGCGGAACAGACGTTCCTGTAGTTTTAGATTTGATGATTCATGATATTGATGCGATTCTAAGTGTTGTTAATTCAAAAGTAAAAGACATTCACGCAAGTGGTGTATCTGTAATTAGTGATACTCCAGATATTGCCAACGCCAGAATTGAATTTGAAAATGGCTGTGTTGCCAATTTAACTGCAAGTAGAATTTCATTAAAAAACATGCGTAAATCACGTTTCTTTCAAAAAGACGCTTACATTTCTGTAGATTTTTTAGAGAAAAAATGCGAAGTAGTTCGTATGAAAGACGCACCAGAAGTTCCTGGAGATTTTGATATGATTCTTCAAAATGCAGAAGGTGTAAAAAAACAAATCTATTTTACAAATCCTGATGTAGAGCAAAATAACGCTATCTTAGACGAATTAGAATCGTTTGCTAATGCAATCAATACAGATACTACTCCAGTTGTAACATTAGAGCAAGCAACAGATGCTTTGCGTGTAGCGTATCAAATTATTGAATGTTTCGATAAATAAATCAAAGAATTTTAAAAATAAATTAGCCACGAAATTCACGATAAAGCTGTGAATTCGTGGCTAAATCGTAAAATATAATATCAAAAGTAAAATGAAAATAGTAGCTGTTATTGGAGCAGGAACAATGGGTAACGGAATTGCGCATACTTTTGCGCAAAGCGGATTTACTGTAAAATTAATTGACGTTTCTGAAAAATCATTAGATAAAGGAATGGCAACTATCGCAGCAAATCTAGATCGTATGCTTGCGAAAGGAACTATTACACAGGAAGATGTTGCCAAAACAATCACAAATATTATTACTTATACAGATATTAAAGATGGTGTTGTTGGCGCAGATTTAGTTGTTGAAGCTGCAACTGAAAATGTTGAATTAAAACTAAACATCTTTAAACAATTAAACGAAGCTTGTTCTCATAATACTATTTTAGCAACCAATACATCTTCAATTTCAATTACACAAATCGGAGCTGTTGTGGCACATCCTGAACGTGTCATCGGAATGCACTTTATGAATCCGGTGCCGATTATGAAATTGGTTGAAATCATTCGCGGATATAATACAAGTGATGAAGTAACTAAAATCATCATGAATTTATCTGAGAAATTAGGTAAAGTTCCTGTTGAAGTAAACGATTATCCTGGTTTTGTAGCAAACAGAATTTTAATGCCAATGCTAAACGAAGCAATTGAAACGTTATACAATAAAGTGGCTGGCGTTTACGAAATTGACACGGTTATGAAATTAGGAATGGGACACCCAATGGGACCGCTCCAATTGGCTGATTTTATTGGTCTTGATGTTTGTCTTGCAATTCTTAATGTAATGTACGACGGATTCAAAAATCCTAAATATGCTCCTTGCCCACTTTTAGTAAATATGGTTAGAGCTGGAAAATTGGGTGTTAAATCTGGTGAAGGTTTTTACGATTATAGCGAAAGCAAAAAAGCAGAGAAAATCTCGAAGCAGTTTATTTAATATTGTTTTTTTTCAAAGTAAAGCGAGGTTACTTTTCATCTAAGTTATGATTACATTTGAAGGAGAATATAAAAATTTAAAATCTCGAATTTTTAGCGAAAAACCTTTTGCTTCTTTATTTGTATTTGTAATTTATTCATTTGTAATTTCTCGATTTTTTGAAGACAAAAATCTAAAATATTATGCATATTTTATTGAATTTACTCTTTTGATTTTATGCATTATATTAGCTGTAAATTCATTCAAAAGTATTATCAATTTAGTTACCATAGATGAAAACAAGATAATATTAGAAGGTGAAGATTTCAATACAAAATGGGAAAAATCAATTCCAATAAAAGGAACAAAAATTGAAGTAAAATGCAAGTCTACTCGAGGAGGATTGTGCAGTACAACTTTTTATATAAAATTAAAAAACGGAAAAAACAGTTACATTATAAATTCATTTCAAACATTTTCAGACGAACAAATTCTCAAAATATTTAATGAATTTAAAACATACAAAGGAGAAAAAATTATAATTGACGAAAAGTTAGATATAATGAGAATCCAAGAAAAAATAGAAAAATGTCAATAGCATCGAATTTAAATACAATAAAATCAACTTTACCTGAACACGTAACTCTTGTTGCTGTATCCAAAACTAAACCTGTTTCAGACTTGATGCAGGCTTATGAAGCCGGACAACGCATTTTTGGAGAAAACAAAATTCAGGAAATGACTGAAAAATGGGAAGAAATGCCAAAAGATATTCAATGGCATATGATTGGTCATGTTCAGTCGAATAAAGTCAAATTTATGGCACCATATGTCACTTTGATTCACGGTGTTGACAGTTTGAAATTATTGCAAGAAATTGATAAACAAGCTTTAAAAAATGATAGAATTATAGATTGTCTGCTGCAAATTTACATTGCCGAAGAAGAATCTAAATTTGGTTTAGACGAAAATGAATTAAACGAACTTTTAACTTCTGTTGAGTTCAAAGAGTTGAAAAATATTCGTATCTTGGGTTTAATGGGAATGGCAACTTTTACCGAAAACCAAACCCAAATTAAAAAAGAATTTACTCATTTAAAATCGATTTTTGATTCCGTTCAAAAACTCCAAATTGTTGATTTAAAAACAATTTCAATGGGAATGTCTGGAGATTATCAATTAGCGATTGAATGCGGAAGCACAATGGTAAGAATTGGAAGCAGCATTTTTGGCGGACGATAATTTTCAAATATCAATTGCAATTACAAAAATCAATATCAATTTACAAAGTGGGAAAATTTAAATGGAAAAAATATTCAATTTTGAAGATCGATTAGTTCGTTTTGCAGGAGAATGTATCTTTTTCACAAGACAATTAGAAAGGCTATTTGAAAATGAATATTATAAAAATCAATTAATCAGATCATCTGGAAGTGCATCTTTAAATTTTGGAGAAGCACAAGGTACAATAACCGATAAAGATTTTATTTTTAAAGTTTCATTAGTTGTAAAAGAGTTAAAAGAATCTAGAAACTCTTTAAAAATTTTAGATTATATTAAAGAAGGTGAGAGCGAAAAAAGAAATAAACTTTTAATTGAAGTAGAACAGCTTATCGCAATATCATCAAAAATGATAATAAATAAGAGATAACCTTTCAATGACAATTACAATAACAATTGCAATTGCAAAATCAATAGTAATACCAATAACAAATTTCAATTTTTAAGAATTGATTTTTATATTGATTTTTATTTTTGATATTGAATTAATATTGAAATTGATTTTTGAAATTGACATTGACATTGAATATGTACGCAATACTAGACATAGAAACCACTGGAGGACAATTTAATGAAGAGGGAATTACCGAAATCGCCATCTATAAATTTGATGGACATGACGTAATCGACCAATTCATAAGCCTTGTTAATCCCGAAATTCCGATTCAGCCGTTTGTTGTAAAACTTACTGGAATCAATAACGCTATGTTACAGTCTGCTCCTAAGTTCTACGAAGTTGCCAAGCGAATCATAGAAATCACTTCAGATTGTGTCATTGTAGCTCATAATGCGTCTTTTGACTACAGAATTCTTCGTACAGAATTTAGACGTTTAGGTTATGATTTCGAAGCTCAAACACTTTGTACAGTAGAATTAGCTAAAAAATTAATTCCAGAGCAACCATCTTATAGTTTAGGAAAACTCGTTCGCGCACTCGGAATTCCGATGGCAGACAGACATCGCGCCAGCGGAGACGCAATGGCAACCACGAAGCTATTCAAAATGCTTTTGGAAAAAGATGTAGAAAAAACGATTGTAAAAGATTTTATAAAATTAGAAATCGAAAAAGGAATTGCTCCAAAATTTTTAGATCTCGTAAACCAAATGCCAACCAAAACTGGTGTTTATTATATTTATAATGAAGCTGGCACTTTAATTTACATCGGCAAAAGCCAAAATATCAAAAAAAGAATCAACCAGCATTTTACTGGAATTACAACCAAAAGTAAAAGAATTCAAGCCGAAGTTTTTACAATTACATACGATGAAACTGGAAGCGAATTAATTGCGCTTTTAAAAGAAAGTCAAGAAGTAAAAGTAAATCGTCCGAGATACAATCGATCTCAGAAAAAATCTTTCTTTCCTTTTGCTTTGTATTCAGAAAAAGATGCAAACGGATATATCCATTTAAAACTTGAAAAAGCAGACGGACGTAAAAAAGAAATTACCTCTTTTGCTTCTTTGCAAGAAGGTAAAAATGCGCTTTTCAAATTCACAGCAAAATATCATTTGTGTCAAAAATTGACCGGTTTATATCAAACCAAAAAAGAATGTTTTCAATATAAAATAAAAGAGTGCGACGGCGCATGCATTGGCGAAATTACGCCTGAAGTGTATAATTTAAGAGTGCAGCAGTTTATTTCAGAAAATAGTTTCGAAAATAAAAGCATGATTTTAATTGACCGAGGTAGAAATATAAACGAACGAAGCGCTATTTTGATAGAAAACGGTGTGTATAAAGGTTATGCCTATTACGATTTAAACTATCAAATTACGAATATTGATATTCTTAAAAATATTTTGATTCCGATGGAGCATAACCGCGATGTAAAAAACATTATTCAGAATTACATGCGTAAAAGCAAGTCGCTAAAAATCCTTCATTTTTAACAATATAAAACTCTCATTATCTTCGTAGATATGAAAAATAAAAAATCACAATACGAAATCTTTAGAGAAAAAGTCAAAATCATCCTTTATGGCACAAACACCATTCTAGGACGAATGTTCGATTTGGTTCTATTAGGTTTAATTTTGTTGAGCGTTTTACTGATAATGCTCGATACCGTTCAGGGAATCAGCTCAAAGTATCACGATCAATTGCTAATTTGCGAATGGATTATTACAGGATTTTTTACAATAGAATATATTTTAAGAATCATATCCATTCAAAAACCAATCAAATACATTTTCAGTTTTTACGGAATCATCGATTTATTAGCCGTATTACCAATGTATTTATCCATATTTTTCCCTGGCGCAAGTATTTTATCGATTGTGCGAGCATTACGTTTCTTCCGTTTGTTTAAAATTCTGCATATTCCGCAAATTTCTCATCAATCTGCACAATTAAAAGAAGCCATAGAAGCGAGTAAAGAAAAAATTATGGTTTTCATATATTTCGTTTTAATCAGCACCATCATCATTGGCTCGATAATGTATTTGGTCGAAGGAAAAGAATCAGGTTTTACAAGTATTCCAATGGCAATTTATTGGACAATAGTTACCTTAACAACAGTTGGTTATGGCGACATTTCTCCACAAACTCCTCTCGGACAATTTATTGCGGCATTAGTAATGATTTTAGGTTACGGAATTATTGCCGTTCCAACTGGAATTGTAACAGCCGAATTTGCTAAAAGCAGTCTGAGAAATAGTTCTGTAAATAGTAAAAAAACATGTCGAAAATGCCAGTCTCAAGTTCACTTTGATAACGCCAAATATTGTTACGAATGCGGAACCCAATTGCCAAATAATTAATTTTAGAAGCTAATCCAGCTTTACATTCCAACTCCTCCTTATCTTTGTTGTTTTTTTAAGTCATAAAAGGAGCTTCTTAGGTCGCTCTTTTATTCCAAAAAAAACGAACAAATATAAGTCCGGGGTTTCCATTTCCATCTGGGCTAAAAAATATGAAACACCTAATAACCATTGTCGGACCAACAGCTATAGGCAAAACAGCCTTGAGTATTGCTTTGGCACAACATTTTAAATGCGAAATCGTTTCTTGCGACAGCCGTCAGTTTTTCAAAGAAATGACAATTGGAACAGCCGTTCCTAGTCAAGAAGAACTCAATTCGGCGAAACATCATTTCATTCAAAACAAATCTATTTTCGAAAATTATACCGTTGGCGATTACGAAAAAGAAGCACTTTTGAAACTCGAAGAATTATATCAAAATAATGATTTTGCAATTTTAATAGGCGGCTCTGGTTTATATGTTGAAGCAATTTTGAAAGGTTTCGACGAATTTCCAGAAATAAATTCAGAAGTTCGCGCTGAAGTAAATTCAAACTACGAAAAACTAGGAATAGAATATCTTCAAGAACAATTAAAAAATCTTGATCCAGATTATTATCAAAAAATAACAATCGAAAATCCGCAAACATTACAAAACCCGCAGCGAATGATGCGTTTTGTAGAAGTTTGTATTGGCGCACAAAAACCTTATTCTTCATTTTTAAATCAGAAGAAAAACAATAGAAACTTCACACCTATTTTAATTGGTTTAGATGCCGATAGAGAAATGATTTATAGCCGAATCAATCAGCGTGTTGATATTATGATGAACGAAGGTTTGCTTGAAGAAGCAAAAATGCTGTATCCTAATAAAGCGTTAAATGCGCTTCAAACAGTCGGTTATAGAGAATTATTTAGTTATTTTGATGGAGAATTCACTTTGCCTTTTGCAATTGAAGAAATTAAAAAAAACACAAGAAGGTTTTCTAAAAGACAGTTAACGTGGTTCAAACGAAATGAAAACACAAAATGGTTTGATTTCGCGACAGATAGAAAAGAGATTATAAGTTATATAGAGAATCTTATAAAGTAAAAATCTTTCCTCTTTCATCTTTATTCTATTTTCCTCAAGGAAAAATCTAAAATCTAAAATCAACAATCTAAAATTACAAAATGCCAATATCTCCAAATTTCACATCGGTTTTAAGTAAAGACTGGGAAATTAATTTTACACAGTGCACACCAAACGGTTACTTAAAATATACCGATTTATGCAATCTTTTGCAACTTACGGCTGCGGCACATTCTGAAGTGGGTGGAATCAGTTTTACAGACATGCAGGAATTTGACCAAGCTTGGGTTTTAAGCAGAATGCGTGTAGAAATAAATGCTTTACCAAAATGGCAAGATATTGTTACCGTAAAAACTTGGATAAATAGTTTAGAAAACTCTCGTTCGGTTCGTGCACTCGAAATGTATGTAAATGGAGAAAAAATTGTTGGAAGCGAAACATACTGGGCAGTTTTTAATACAAAAGCACGCCGTCCAGAAGCTTTGGCATTGCCTTACGAACACTTCGAATTATTCCCTGAAAACAGAGCAACCGCCGAAGGTTTTTCACGAATAAATATCAATCCTGAAAAAGAATCTGTTTTTGAAAAAACAGTTTATTTGTCCGATTTAGATATTGTAAACCATGCTAATAATGTAAAATATTTAGAATGGTGTTTGGATCATGTCGACGCAAAAAGAATTATCAAACAAGAAGTTAAAAGCTTCGAAATGAATTTCTTAAAAGAGCTTTCACTAAAAGATCAAGTTATCATTCACGAAAGTGATAATGACGATCAATCTGCTACAACATTTAGTATTACCAAAGGAGATAAAAATTGCTTTGCTTTAGAATTGCATTGGAAGTAAATTCCTCTTCTATCTATTTCCACAATCTTTTCATTTCGACGAAGGAGAAATCTCCACGAGTAGCTCCGCATCGAGAGTCCAACCTTTATAGAGTTACTTGCCAAGATTTCTCCTTCGTCGAAATGACAAATTTTGTGTATTTATCACTTTAAAATAAAAAAAGCGATGCAAATTGCATCGCTTTTTTTATTTTAAAATTACTTCGATTTCTTTTTAGATTTTTTCTTCTTTTCTTTAGGTTTCTTCTTTTCCAACAAATCTACTTTATCTTTAATTCGTTTTTCTACTTCACTAATTCCTGAGTCATAATCATGCTGAATTGAATTAAGTTTTGCCTGCTTAATTTGTTTTAAAGCTTCTTTAAATTGATGTTGAACTTCTAAAAGAATTGCTTTCTTTACAAAAATTTCAGCTTTATTAATTCCTTTAATAGTCAATGCAAAATCAATTAATTTTAAAGCTTCTTCATAATCTTCATTTAAAATCAAAGTCTGTAAATAATGTGGATAAACTTCAAGTGCATGAATATTAATGGCTAACGCTTCTTGAAAATACAGTTTTGCTTCTTCGTAATTCATTAATTGTTCTGCCTGAATTCTTCCGTACAAACACAAAACCATTGTATTTTTTGCATCATATGAAAAAGCATAATCTAAAGATTCTATAGTTTCTTCAAGCGAATAAGGATAACTATCCAAAGCTTGAAAAAGGTATTTATCAATTGTTTTCATTTCGTAAATCGTTTTTTAATTTCTGACGAGTTCCTTTGTAATTTTTCTCTACTTTGTTCTTTTTAAAATCACTTCCTGTAAAAACTCTAACAGGATTTCCTCTCTCAACATTCAGCTGATTTTCCCATTGTTTCCCAACGTGATTTTTAAGTTGAAGTAATTTCTCGTCTTCTAGTTTTTTAATTAATCTCTCTGTTGCCAGTTTTTTGTTTTGATGCTGCGAACGACTATCCATAGAAACAACAGCAATTCCCGTTGGAATATGTGTCGCACGAATCGCCGAACTCACTTTGTTAACGTGTTGTCCTCCCGCTCCAGAACTGCGCATTGCCTGATATTGAATATCATTTTCAGAAAACGAAATATTTTTGTTTTGTTCGATTTCAAAAATTCCAATAAACCAGTTTTTACGTTTATGCATTTTTCGAAACTGACTTTGCCCAATCCATTGAATTGTTCCAATCCATGATTTTACAAATTGGTCAACATTTTTTCCTTTTATCGATATTGAAGCTGTTTCAACCGTTCCGTTTTCTTCTCCAACTTCTCGTTGAAGCAGTACAACATCTAATTGCTGTTCTTGAGCTTCTTCCAACACTTTTTTTAGCACTTGAGCAACAACCCAAGTGCATTCAGCAGGTCCGCGACCCGCTGTTATTTGAATTATTCTTTCCATTATAAATTCCTTTTTTAACGGTCCATTCTAACAATCTTCGGCGTAAAAGTTCCTAAAACTTCGACAAGATCCGTTTGATTTGCCATTACCTTTTCAATGTCTTTATACGCCATTGGAGCTTCATCAATATTACCGCCAATCAAAGTCACATTATGTTTCTTCAATTCTTTGTTAATCTGACTTTGCGTAAAACTGCTTTTACATTTTGCTCTCGAAAACAAGCGTCCCGCACCATGAGATGCCGAATTTAAACTCGCTACATTTCCTTTTCCTTTCACAATAAAACCTGGCGCTGTCATCGATCCTGGAATAATTCCCAATTGACCTTCTGCAGCAGGCGTTGCTCCTTTTCTATGCACAATAGATTCCTGACCGTTTACGATTTCTTTCCATGCAAAATTGTGATGATTTTCTATCGTAACCACTACTCTTTTTCCTATCGCTTTGGCAATTCGCCTGTGAATATCATCGTGACATGCTTTTGCATATTCTCCAGCTAAATTCATTGCCAGCCAATATTCTTGACCGTCATGCGTATTCAAATCAAGCCAAGCTAAATGCTGTACATTTTTCGGCAACGGACATTGTTTGGTTGCCAAATATGTGTAATGTTTAGCAATATTTGCTCCCAAACCACGAGAACCACTATGCGAAAGAACAGCAAAATATTCTCCTTTTTCTAGCTTCCATTCATTTTCAGGATTATCAATTTTAGCGATTCCAAATTCTACAAAATGGTTTCCTCCGCCTGAAGTTCCTAATTGCTTGTAGGCTTTTGGCAAAAGATTCTTCAACAATGGAATATCTTGAAATTCACTTTTATAAAATACTTCATGATCAACTCTTGAAGTATGAGTTTCATACATTCCAAATTTTGTATTATCTTTTAAAATTGCCTCTAACTGATGTTCTTTTCCTTTGAAATGAGAAGCTGGCAAGTCAAAAATCGAAAGGCTCATTCGACATCCAATATCAACTCCAACTCCATATGGAATTACCGCATTATCTGTTGCTAAGACTCCGCCAATTGGCAATCCGTAACCCGAATGTGCATCTGGCATTAAAGCACCAGCTACAGAAATCGGCAGTTTCAAAGAATCATACAATTGATATTTTGCCTGTTCGTCAATTGCATTTTCACCAAAAATTGTAAAAGGAGCTCTTGTCGTTTTTAACTGATGAATTCTCACCTGAACTGGTTTGATTAAACCTTCGGCAACTTTTCCCCAAGTGCCGTTGCCTTCATATTTTTCAGGATTTAAAAGAACATCTTTTGCCTCTGTTAAAATAGATTCCTTTTTTTCTCTTTTTCTATATCTGTTTATTTGCCCTAAGGCTATGTTTATTGAATTGTTTTTTGGAAAACCTAATTTAATCAGGTCTTTTCCAGATAATTTATTTCCCATAAATTTTTTAATAATTTCATTTGAGCGCATTAAAATATTCTAAACTCATAAGTTTAAAATGAAATAGTAGTGCGCAAATTTTTTATCCGTTCGGATAAATTGTTTAAATCTTTTTTCGGAAAAATTTGAAGTGTCTAGAATAAAAAAAGCCCGAAACTAAATGTCCTCGGGCTTTTTTATATATCTAAAAATGTATTTCTAAGATTGAAATAAGCCACGAAGAACTGCTGCACCAAATCCGTTTGGTGTGAAGCTTTGTGATGTCGATGTAAATACAAACATTTTTCTTCGTATTAAAGGGTTATTATTTTTTCGTCTGCAAATATTCAGAATTGTTTTTTGAATTTCCAAATTTATTTTAAAGAAAATTCTTCAGAATAAAATATTGAGTAAAAAAAACACAACAAAAATAATTCTAAATTCATGAAAATCAGTAGATTAAAACCATATTAATTGTGATGAAAATAAATTATTATAAAAATAAAAAAAGCCCTGATTTCTCAGAGCTTTTATATTGTATTTAGGTGAATTCTATATTATTCAGAAACTTTGCTTTTTACAACTAATCTGAATCCTTCTCCGTGAATGTTTAAAATTTCAACATCTTCATCAGACTTCAGGTATTTTCTCAATTTAGCGATGTAAACGTCCATACTTCTTGAAGTAAAGTAGTTATCATCTCTCCAAATTTTAGTCAAAGCTAACTCTCTTGGCATTAAATCATTTTCATGAAGAATTAACATTTTAAGCAATTCGTTTTCTTTTGGAGACAATTTAATCGGCTCTTCATCTTGGAAAGTCAAGAATCTAAGTTTAGAATTTAAATGGAATTTTCCGATGTTAAACTCAAATTGTACTTGTTCGGCTTTTGTATCAGCAGATTTTCTTTGAATGATTGCTTTAATTTTCATTAAAAGAACTTCTGAATCAAAAGGTTTATTTAAATAATCATCGGCACCAGCTTTATAACCTTTTAACACATCTTCTTTCATCGATTTTGCTGTTAAAAAGATAATTGGCACTTCACTGTTCTTTTCTCTAATTTCTTTAGCCAAAGTATAGCCATCTTTATAAGGCATCATGACATCAAGAATACATAAATCGTATACGTCCTTCTTAAATTTTTCGAAACCTTCCATACCGTTTTTAGCTAAAGTAACTTCAAAGTCATTTAACATTAGATAATCTTTAAGAACCGCCCCAAAATTTAGGTCATCTTCTACTAAAAGTATTCTTTTGTTAGTATTTTCCATATTTTAATTTATTAATGGTATTTTTATTATAAAGGTGCTACCTTTTCCTTTTTCGCTTTCTACATATACTTGACCGTTATGGTCTTCTACAATTCTTTTTACATAGGCCAAACCTAAACCGTGACCTTTTACATTATGCAAATCACCTGTGTGTTCTCTGTAAAATTTCTCAAAAACTCGTTTCTGAGCTATCTTACTCATTCCCAAACCATGATCTCGCACTTTAATCAAAATCATATCTTTTACGTTTTCTGTAAAGACTTCGATTTTTGGTATATCTGGAGAATATTTAATAGCATTTTCTAAAATATTAACCAATACGTTTGTAAAGTGAACTTCATTAATCAAAACCGTTGTTCTGGCTGCATTATAATGTCTTTCAACCGATCCTTGCCTATCTTCTAATATTAAATTTACGTGCTCTATTGCGTCGTCAATTATATCAGTAACTACTGTTGGCTCTTTTGAAATATCAAGTTCTCTTTTTTCAAGTTTAGAAATACGTAATACATTTTCAACTTGGGCATGCATTCTTTTATTTTCGTCCCTAATCATCTGAAGATAGCGATAAACCTTTTCTTTATCTTCAATAACTTTAGGACTTCTAATAGCGTCTAACGCTAAGTTTATAGTTGCAATTGGAGTTTTAAACTCATGCGTCATATTATTAATAAAATCTGTTTTGATTTCAGAAATATGTTTTTGACGCAATAACTGATTTAATGCACTCGTATAAGCAACGATGATAATTAATGTAAAGACTATCGATAAAATAGTAATACTTAATAATTCTGATAATAAAAATTTCTTTTTATGAGGAAACGTAACTGACAATTCATATTTACTATTTCCTTCGTTATCAGTATAAACCGGAATATTATAAGTCGCATCTTTGTCGTAACGAAACCCGTCAGATTTTATTTTTGTCTGAACACCACTACTGTATATACCAAACTCAAATTTGGTTTTAACTTCATGTTCTTCCAGTTCTTTTTTCAATAATTTATAAAGCTTATCTTTTGTTATTCTCCCTTCAATTGGAGTTAAAGAAGCTATATCTTTATATTGAATCTGTTGCTGAACTTTATTTAAAATATCTAAACTTCCCGATTTTTCACTTCTAAAATCAGGAATTATACTTTGACCTAAATTATTATTATCAATACCGTTGTTGTTATTGTAAACCTCTGTTACTCTTCTTGCACTGAAATTTTTAAAACGCTCACTACTGAATTTTTTATTAAAAACAGATCCATTGATATCGTAATCCTCTGATGTCAGAGTGCTCGAATAAACAATTGTTTTGTTCGTTTTTGGATTTCTTTGTACATACAGTACTTCTAGTAAATCTTCTTTTTTTGGAATTTTACCCGTACTGTCTTTTATACGGTTGTATTTGTCGTAGAAACTGTACTCTTCTTGTTGTTCCAGTTTGTCTGCAACATTTCCAATTACTTGAGTAACGTGGTATTTAAATTGTTCTTCATTATTTTTGAACGAAGAGTTAAACCAAAATACTTGCACCAGAATTATCCCTATTAAGGACAAGCTCATCAGCAATACAAGTATTCTAAAAAATAATTTATTCATCGAAACAAAATTAATATTTTAACAATATACTAAATAATACATTAACCAAATATTAACATTTAAGACTGATTTTGTTTTATCTTTAAAATTTTAAGAATTTTAACAACTTCTTCCTTAGCATTTTTAAGATTATCGTTATTAATCACGAAATTGCTCTTAGAAATTCGTTTTTCGTCATCCCACTGCATTTTCATTCTGCTTAAAACTTGTTCTCTAGTAGTTTTATCTCTTACAATAACTCGCTCAATTCTTGTTTCCTCAGGAGCTGTAACTGTTATGATTACATCGCATTCTTTATAACGACCGCTTTCAAATAATATAGCAGCTTCATAAATTACATAATCATAATTTTTATAGTCCTGCATCCATAATTCAAAATCTCTTTTAACTCCTGGATGTACAATTGCGTTTAATCTTGCTAATTGCTCTTTATCATTAAAAACTATTTGAGCTAATTTTGCTCTATTTAAAACTTCTCCGTCAAAAATATCTTGGCCAAAAACAGATTTTACTTCTTTTAGTATATTATCTGACTGCATTATTCTTTTGGCACCGTCATCGGCAATATAAACAGGAACTCCCATTTCGTTAAAATAGTTTGCAATAGTAGTTTTACCACTGCCAATTCCTCCTGTAAGACCGATAACTTTTGTCATTCCTATAACTTAAAAAACATACGTGGAAATGCCTCTTGTGGTTTTTTCTTTAATAAAATTACTTTTATATAGGATTTTAAAAATCCAATTCCGTAACCAAAAAATTGTTTCCAAACTGCTATTACAGACAAATACCCAATTTTGATACTTTTATTTTGAATACTTGCTGTAAGAAAAATTATAACGAAATATACGAAATATAATTGTAATAAAACATCAATATTGAAAATTAACAATAAAAAAGCTAATAATAAACCTAAGATAAATAGGGTCGGAAAGAAAAAAGTTAGCTTGTTATGTTCTGGATACCAACTATTTAAAATCGGTCGTGCGATACCAAATTTATTGACTTGAACAGAGAATTTTTCCCAGTCAATTCTTCTTTTATGATACACATATGCCTCTTTAAACAGTCTAGTTTCAAATCCTAAGTTCCATAAACGTATTGATAAATCTGGATCTTCACCCGGATGTATGTTTCCAAAACCTTTTGAAGCTTCAAAAGCTTTTTTAGAAATTCCCATATTAAAACTACGTGGCTGAAACTTATTTATCTTTTCAGAACCGCCTCTAATTCCTCCTGTCGTCAAAAAAGAAGTCATTGCAAAATTGATTGCCTTTTGAATATTTGAAAAACTATCTAAAGCTTTATCTGGACCACCAAAACAATCTACATATTTCGCATCTAATTCTTTGCGAACTTCTGTTAAATATTGCGAAGGAATAATACAATCTGAATCAAAAATGATAAAATAATCTCCTCGTGCTCGCTGCATTCCGAAATTTCTCGAATCGCCAGGTCCAGAGTTTTCCTTAAAATAATATGAAATATTTAATTTTCCTTGATAATTCATCACCACATCTCTACATGGAACTGAAGATCCATCTTCGACAAGAACAATTTCAAAAGCTTCATTATAATCAGATTTTGAGAGACTTTCCAAAAGCTCATCAACTTCATCTGGGCGATTATACACGGGTATAATTAAAGAAAAAATCATAGCAGACTGCGCGGTATTAAAAGGTATATTTTTTAGTTCAAAAATTTTAACAAAGATAGGGTATATTAACAAAAAAACCATCAATTTTTGATTGATGGTTTCTTGTTTTACAAGTAGTAAAATATATTATTTGATACTTTCTATTTCAACAACTTCATTTGCATCTGCATTGTAATCTACACCAGCAAATTCAAATCCGAATAAATTTAAGAAATCATTTCTGTAACCTGCTAGATCACCAATTTCTGGCAATGTTTCTGTAGTTGCTTCTAACCAAAGTTTAGCCACTTTTTCTTGAACATCGTCACGCATTTCCCAATCATCAATTCTAATTCTTCCTTTTTCGTCTACAGGAACCTCAGAACCGTTAAATAATCTATCTTGAAATAAACGCTGAATCTGCTCGATACAACCTTCATGAATACCTTCTTCTTTCATAATTTTATACAAAAGAGAAATATATAATGGAATTACCGGAATTGCAGAACTCGCCTGTGTAACCAAAGCTTTATTTACAGAAACAAAAGCTCTTCCTCCAATATTTTTTAGAGAATCACCAATAGTAAATGCTGTAGCTTCTAAATCATCTTTTGCACGACCGATAGTTCCTTTACGGTAAACTGCTTCTGTCAATGATGGTCCGATATAAGAATAAGCAACAGTTGTAGCTCCGTCAGCTAATAAATTTTCAGCTTTTAAAGCATCAATCCACATAGCCCAGTCTTCACCTCCCATAACTGCAACAGTATTTTCGATATCTTCTTCGTTTGCAGGAGCGATTGAAACTTCTGAAACTTTTCCAGTATGAAAATCAACAGTTTTATTTGTAAACGTTTGTCCGATTGGTTTTAAAACTGAACGATGCGTAACTCCTGTATTTGGATTTGTACGCACAGGAGAAGCTAAACTATAGATAATTAAATCTACTTGACCTAAATCGGCTTTTATTAAATCTAGAGTTTCTCTTTTTATTTCGTTTGAAAATGCATCTCCGTTGATGCTTTTTGCATATAAACCAGCTTTATGAGCTTCTTTTTCAAATGCTGCAGAATTATACCATCCTGGAGAAGCTGTTTTCCCCTCAACTGGTGGTTTTTCAAAAAATACTCCAATAGTTGCTGCACCAGAACCAAAAGCACTAGTAATTCTTGAAGCCAAACCAAAACCAGTAGAAGCACCAATTACTAAAACTTTTTTAGCTCCAGCAATCTCTCCTTTTGATTTTACGTATTCAATTTGATTTTTTACATTTTGTTCAGCTCCATTTGGGTGGGCAGTCAAACAAATAAATCCTCTCATTCTAGGTTCTATAATCATCTTGTAATTATTTTTTTTGTATTATTTCAATTTCAGTTTTAATTTTTCAAAAATAGACATTTTATCCTTAACCCTTTTCATATTGGCATTCATATTGTCAATAAAATTTGGATTTAAAGCATTTTTGTTTGCCTCTTTATAATAAGAATAAGCAGTGGCATACAGACCTTCATATTCTGCCATTCTTCCTAATTCACTGTTATAAGAAGAGTTATCTGCATTTTCTAAATTAGCTAAAGTAAAATTGATATGTTCTTTTGCTTCAGCATATCGACCAAGATCTATCAATAAATAAGTATAATTCAAATACGGCGCAGGATATTTAGGATCAAATTTCATTGCCAATTTGTAATGATAAACTCCTTTTTCGTAATCACTTAATTTATTATAGTAAATCCATCCCAAATGATTATGGGCTTTTCCAAAATCAGGATATTGAGACAAAATATCTTCTAGCAATTCTTTCGCATCTGCCGAATTTCCTTCAGAGATTAAAGAATCTGCTTTTATAAATTGATTTTCGTAAAAACTTAAACTTTCCATTGTGGTATTTTAATTCAATAATTGTTTTGCGTGGTTCAAAGCAGAATCTGAAACATTTGCGCCAGATAACATTTGTGCAATTTCTAAAATTCGAGCTTCTTGCGATAAAAGTTTTAATTCTGAAAGCGTATCGTCGCCGATTGTAGATTTTGAAACTTTAAAATGCGAATCTCCTTTTGCTGCAATCTGCGGTAAATGCGTAATGGCAAATATCTGCATGGTTTTACTCATTTCTTTCATAATCTCTCCCATTCTAATAGCAATTTCTCCCGAAACTCCTGTGTCAATTTCATCAAATATTAATGTTGGAAGTTTAGAATATTTGGCTAAAATTGCTTTAACAGCTAGCATAATACGAGACATTTCTCCTCCAGAAGCCACTTTTTTTAATAAACCAAAATCAGTTCCTTTGTTTGCTGAGAACAGAAATTGCAATTCATCTTTTCCATTTTGGAAATACGTTTCAGACGGAAGAAGTTCCATTTTAAAACGCGTATTAGGCATTCCTAAAGTTTGTAAAATCGAAATTAATTGTTCTGATAATTTCGGAATCGCATTGATTCTATTTTGATGAATCTGTGTTGCAAAACCATCAAGCTCTATTGTTTTTTGTTCTATAATTTTAGATAAAGAAGCTATTTCTTCATCCATATTATCCAATTCTAACAAAGAATTTCCTAAATCTGCCTGAATCTGAAGTAAATCGTCAACAGAACTTACTGCATGTTTTTTCTGCAAATTATAAATCAGCTGTAATTTCTGATTCACTAATTCTAATTGAGCTGGATCATTTAATAATTTTTCTGAAGAGTTTGCTATTTCTTTAGAAACATCATCAAATTCAATTGTCAAACTTGTTACTCTTTCGAATAAATTTTGAAATTCAGGTGAAAAAGAAGCTATCTTTTGCAGTGCATTTTTAATTTCATTCAAATTATGAAAAACACCAAATTGCTCTTCATTTGCAATAGCTAAAGATTTATCTAAAGATTCTTTGATTATTTCGACATTATTCAACTTCTCATAATCTGATTCTAGCTCTTCTTGTTCGCCAGATTTTAGCTGCGCGGTAACCAATTCATTTAATAAAAAGGTATTGTATTCTTGTTCTTTTCCTGAATCACTTTGCTTTTTAATCAAAGCATTCCATTTAGATTTATCTGATTTATAAGATTTAAGCAATTTTTGATATTCTGCAATTACATCTGCATTATTTGCAATAGCATCAATAATTTTAAATTGAACACTTTCATCTGATAATTCCTGAGTTTGCTGTTGCGAATGAATATCAATTAAATACAAACTCAAATCTTGCAATTCCTGAAGATTTACTGGACTATCATTTATAAAAGCGCGAGATTTTCCAGAAGGAAGAATTTCACGTCTAATAATCGTATCGTCTTCATAATCCAAATCATTCGCCTCAAAGAATTCTTTTAAATTATATTTTGAAATTTCAAATTGCGCTTCAATAACACATTTTTCTTCTTTATTTTTTAACGAAGTTAAATCTGCTCTTTTTCCTAAAACAAGACCAATTGCGCCTAAAATAATTGATTTTCCTGCACCTGTCTCACCTGTAATTATAGAAAAACCTTTAGAAAAATCTATAGCAAGTTTTTCGATAAGAGCATAATTTTTAATTGACAGTGAAGTAATCATAGGGCAATTTTATAAAAATAAAAGTTAGTGAAGTTTTTTAACGAATACAGAATTAATACTTAATCTGTGACCATTTTGTAGAATTTAATGGCGAAACTTTATTTAGAACATCTGTTAAGTCGGTAACTGTTATGTTTGGACCGCCCGAGAAAATAGAAACAATTTCATCTGATTTTGCATCAAAAAAAACTCGGGTTATAAAAGCATTTGGCTTAACCGAATTTAATTTTCCAATTAGCAACAACGAAGATTTAATTTTTTCTTTTGAAGCTTTTAAATCTAATGTCATCGCATCTAAACCAGTATGATAAGCGTACATCGTTTGGCGTAAATCGCTGTAAGTCGGCGCAATCATATCGTTGATTAAAAAATAACGATTCTGAATTCCGTCTGCTTGGCTCCAACCTTTAAATCCGCCTTGCTGTGCTACACTTGCAATATTTTGCGCTGTTTGAAAATACGGATTTCCAGCTCCCATTTGAAAGCTATCTGCATCCATACCTAAAATCATATAACAATAGAAAGATACAACAGAAACTAAATTTGAATCGTACGTACTCGGATTGAACAATAACGGCTCATATTCTGTGTATCTGAAATTAAAATCTTTGTCGTTGTAATTTAGAATCGGAGATGAATAGGTAGAATTATATATTAATCTAGAAGATTGAACCTGAATTGTTCCTGTAAACTGATCTGAATTATTTGACGATAAAGTAATATACATCGAACAATTAATTCTTTCATTTTGCTTTAAATTCGATCCTGTCCAATCTGTTTTATTTACAAATTCTGAAAGAGAAGTTTGAAGCGTCTTAAAAACCTGATTATTAGGATTCGTAAGTCGCTCTGTATTAATAGTTACTGTACAATTTAGCTGTTGCCCCTGTACAAAACCAAAGCATAAAAACACCAATAGCGTAACTATCTTATTCATAATCATCTAATATTTAATTTTATAAACACAAATCACCAAGGATAAATGTTTTCGGCGTATATTTTAAATTTATGATTTTGAAAAATGTACAATAACTTTATTCAAAATATCAACCGCTACAGATTCTTTTGATTTTAATTCCATTGGTTCAATTTCAAAATTTTTATCGATAAAGGTTACTTTATTCGTTTCTTTTTTAAAACCGGCACCCTTATCTTGTAAGGAATTTAAAACAATCAAATCTAAGTTTTTTTTCTGAATTTTCAACTTAGCATTTTCAATTTCATTTTCAGTTTCTAATGCAAATCCGATTAAGAACTGATTTTTTTTGATTGCACCTAATGAAGACAATATATCTTTCGTCTTTTCAAGTTCAATCGAAAATTCAGCTTCATTTTTCTTAATCTTTTGATCTGCAACAAATTTTGGCCTGTAATCTGCTACAGCTGCAGCTGCAATCGCGGCATCGACTTCATTAAAATACAAATGACAAGCATCGTACATTTCTTGAGCCGAAACTACATCTACCACTTTTACCAAAGCATTTTTAGCCTTATAATGTGTTGGACCAGCAATTAAAAAAACTTCTGCACCCAAACTAGCCGCTTCATTTGCAATATCAAACCCCATTTTTCCAGAAGAATGATTTCCTATAAAACGTACAGGATCTATTGCTTCGTATGTCGGACCAGCAGTAACTAATATTTTTTTCCCTTTTAAAGGCAATTTACTTTCCAAATCAGCTTCTAAAAAAGCAACGATATTTTCTGGTTCTGCCATTCTTCCTTCACCCGAAAGACCGCTTGCCAATTCTCCATTTTCAGCAGGAATCATAGTATTCCCAAACTGTTTAAGAGCTGCAAAACTCGATAAAGTTGAAGGATGTTTATACATATCCAAGTCCATTGCAGGTGCAAAATAGACAGGACATTTAGCAGATAAATAGGCCGCAATTAGAAGATTATCGCAGTTTCCTGTAGCCATTTTAGACAAAGTATTGGCAGTAGCAGGCGCAACCAGCATCAAATCGGCCCAAAGACCTAATTCAACGTGATTGTTCCAAACTTCTCCTTCATCATCTTGATTAAAGAAACTCGAATGTACTGGATTTTTAGATAAGGTAGATAATGTAAGTGGGGTTACAAAATCCTTAGAAGCAGGTGTCATTATCACTTGGACATTTGCACCTGCTTTTATAAAAAGTCGTACTAAAGTAGCTGTTTTATAGGCTGCAATTCCACCGGAAACACCCAGTAAAATTTTCTTCCCGTTTAAAACTGACATTGTACTATATTATTTGTTTGAACCTCTGTGGTAAGTTTTTCCGTCTAACCATTCTTGAACAGCTAAAGCGTGTGGTTTTGGTAATTTTTCGTAAAATTTAGAAACTTCAATTTGTTCTTTATTTTCAAAAACTTCCTCTAGACTATCATTGTAAGTAGCAAACTCTTCTAATTTTTCAGTCAATTCTTTTTTAATTTCAGAATTAATTTGATTTGCTCTTTTAGCCATAATGGTAATTGCCTCATACACATTTCCTGTTGGCTCTTCAATAACTGTTTTATTGTAAGTTATTGTATTAACAGGAGCATTCGTCTTTTTTAAATCCATGACTTTATTTATTTAGTATATTTTTTTAAATCTGTTTCAACTCTAGCATTCATTTCGTCTGCTTTAACCTTGTATTTTGTATCGCTTTTAAACTTAACTAAGTTATTGTAAGCTACTTTAGCAACATTTAAACGCTCTTCCATTTTAGAAGGTACACTATTTATTGCCAATTGATATGCTGAATCGTATTTGTAAAACAACGCATCTTCTTTAAATGGTGTTCCAGGAAAATCAGCGATAAAATTATCAAAAGCAACCAATGCTGATTTATAATCTGAAATGGTATTGTACCCTTTAGCATTTTCGTATGCTTTTTTCTCCAATTTACCATTCAACAATTGTACAGTCTCATTTGCTTGAGCTATATATTCTGAATTTGGATAATTATCGATAAAAGCTTGTAATTTTTCTAATGCTTTTACAGTGTCTGCTTGATCTAAGCTATAAACTGGCGCTAATTTTGAGTAGCTATACGCTCCTAAAAATGCAGCTTCTTGTACTTTTTCACTTCTTGGATAACCTGAAACAAAAGCTTCAAACTGATATCCAGCTAGATAATATTGTCTTGTTTTGTAATAAGACTGCGAAAACATATAAAATAGCTTTTCTGCCTGAGGTTTTCCTCTATAAGATGTTGATAATTGCTCGAAAAGACGAATCGCTTTTGAATATTTACCAGCATCATACATTTTTGTTGCTACCTCAAATTTTGCTGCAACATCTTCATTTTTCAAAGCTTTTTGATACTCACTACAAGAACAAAAAAGAATTACAACAATTAATAGCGATACTATTTTTTTCATTTTCTATTTATATTACGATTTTCAGACAATTATGACAAAGCAAAATAACACCGAAGAATCGGTGGCAAATTTAGTTATTAATTTAGCTACTGCAAAATAATTTTTTAGTATCTTAAAATACTAACACTTTAACAATTATTTAATGCTGTTTTTTACGAAGTCATTTAGTCTTTCTGCTAGAGATTCATCTACAGAAACTAATGGAAGACGAACGGTATTGTCAGCAATTCCAAGGGCTTGGAAGATTTGTTTGATTCCTGCTGGATTTCCCTGCTCAAAAATCATATCAATACTGTCTGATAAAAAATAATGCGTTTTGAATGCATCTGCCGCTTTTTTATTCAATCCTAAACGAATCATTTCTGAAAATTCTTTAGGAAAACCTTGTCCAATTACAGAAATTACTCCTGCTCCACCCGCTAAAACGATTGGTAAAGCCAACATATCATCTCCAGAAATTACTAGAAAATCTTTTGGAGCATTTTTAATAATCTGCATTGCCTGCGCCATATCTCCAGCTGCTTCTTTTATCGCTACAACATTATCAAAATCATTAGCTAAACGAATTACTGTAGAAGGAAGCATATTGCTAGATGTTCTTCCTGGTACATTATATAAAATTACCGGAATCGGAGAAGCCTCAGCAATTGCTTTAAAATGCTGATAAATTCCTTCTTGCGTAGGTTTATTATAATATGGAGAAACAGATAAAATTGCTTCAAAAGCAGAAAAATCTCTTGTTTTTAATTCTTCAACAATCTGCATAGTATTATTTCCTCCAACTCCTAAAACTAGAGGCAATCTTCCTTTATTTACATCGATTACAGTCTTTATAACCAATTCTTTCTCTTCTGATGTTAAGGTTGCATTTTCTGCAGTTGTACCCATAACAACAAGATACTCCACTCCGCCATCTATAGAAAAGTTTACAATTCTGTGTAACGCTTCAATGTCAACTGAAAAATCTTTTTTAAATGGAGTTACTAAAGCAACACCAGTTCCTATTAATGATTGCATATTTTAATTATAATTTATTTTATATTTTTTAAATACCTAAACAGTTCTGAAACGAATAGTTTATAGTTCTCTAATTCCGTACTAATCATCAAACGGTTTAAGTTATTGTCTACACTAGAAAATCCGACTTTAAATCTTGCTTTTGATTTGCTAGTAATCAACATTAAAATGACATTCTCGACATTATAATAATTTAGCAAAAGATCAAACTCTGAATTTACAAATTCATTTAAAAAATCTTGTGTTATTTCTCCTTTCCAGTTGATATGTTTTTTACCAAAAGTAGGCAGAAAATACGTTTCTTTTTCCTTGAATTTTCCTTTGTATGCAACAACTTTTATGTTTTCTGAAGCAATTCCGTTAATCGTTAATTCCTTTATCAGAGCTTCAGAATTCGAAAAATTGCTTTCATCTATCAATAAACCAATTGTTTGAACGTTTTTGGGAAAGACTTTGTTATTTTGATTACTCAAGTTATTATTTAATGTTTTTTTTACAAAAAACTCCTTTATATAATTCAAAAACATAGTACTTTTACCAGATTACAAAATTAATTATTTAAGTTGCATTTAAAATGGTAAAACTAAAAAAGTATAACGGATTTTTAAAACTTTTTGTTATATTCTTAACACTTTTTTTCATAGTGTCTTGTAGTCCGAAAAACTACAATTTAACTAAAATCGAAGGAAAACAGCTTCCAGTTACTGAAAAAGCTGCAGAAACCCCAGAAATTGAAAACTTTATAAAACCTTATCGCGATCACATCAATCAGGATTTAGATAACGTTTTGGCTTTTTGCCCGCAAACACTTGATAAAAGTGATGGGAAATGGCAAACTAGTATTGGCAGTTTGTTAGCCGATGTTTGTTTACAAAGAGGAAATATTGTTTTTAAACAACGTGAAAAGAAAGATATTGATGTATGTCTTTTAAATCATGGTGGAATTCGTGCTATACTTCCTAAAGGAAATGTAACAACAAGAACGGCATTTGAAATTATGCCTTTTGAAAACAATTTGGTTGTTTTGGCTTTAAAAGGAGAACAGATTCAAGATATTGCGGCTTATATAATAAAGGAAAGAAAACCTCAGCCTTTGTCTGGAATGACTTTTACTATTACAAAACAAAATACTGCTAAAGACATTCAGGTTCAAGGAAAACCGCTTGATTTAAACAAAACCTATTATGTTGCTACAAATGATTATTTGGCAAATGGTGGCGACAGCATGACTTTCTTTGCTAAAAGCACTCAGAAATTTGATCTAAACTATAAACTTAGAAATGTGCTGATTGATTATTTTAAGGAAGTAGACACGGTTCTGGCTCCGAAAAATATCCGAATTACAGAAGAATAAAAAGTATCAAAAAAGTAAGCATTCCTGCAAAAAAAATATAAAATGAAAAGAAGAGAGTTTATCGAAAAAACAGCAGCAAGTACTGCCCTATTAAGTTTAGGATTGTCTTTGAGCAGTTTTGAAACGAACGATATTAAGCATTTAACAATTTTACATACTAACGATGTGCACAGTCATATCGATCCATTTCCTGCTGATGATCCGCGTAATCCTAATAAAGGAGGAGTTTCTCGTCGTGCGGCATTAATTGAAACGATTCGTAAAGAAAACCCGAATTTACTTTTGTTAGATGCGGGAGATATTTTTCAAGGAACTCCTTATTTTAATTATTATGGAGGTGAATTGGAATTTAAATTAATGAGTATGATGAAGTATGATGCTTCTACGATTGGAAATCATGATTTTGATAACGGTCTAGACGGATTATATGCTCAGCTTCCTCATGCAAGTTTTGATTTTATAAACTCTAACTACGATTTCAAAAATACGGTTATGGATGGTCATGTAAAACCATACAAAATCTTCAATAAAAACGGAATTAAAGTTGGTGTTTTTGGTGTTGGAATTGAATTGGCTGGTTTAGTTGATAAAAAAATGTATCTGGAAACCGTTTATAATGATCCTGTTGAAGTTGCTCAAGATATGACGAAGCTTCTAAAACACGAACAAAAATGTGATTTAGTAATCTGTCTTTCGCATATTGGATACAACTATAAAGACGATGCAACAAAAATATCTGATCTAAAATTTGCTGCACAAACGCAAGATATCGATTTGATTATTGGAGGTCACACGCACACTTTCTTAGACAAGCCAACTATTGTAAAAAACAAAGCAGGAAAAGATGTTTTGGTAAATCAAGTAGGTTGTTACGGAATTAATTTAGGCCGTATTGACTTCTATTTTGATAAAGATAAAGCGCATACCAATCAAAGTGCATCTATTGTTGTATAGGTTTGTTTTTTATTCTAGCTTTTTCTAAAAAGTATTCTACCATAAAGTAATACGCTAGAATTTGAGTTACATCTCGTATTAAAACCAAAACAACTGAATACGAGAAATATTGATTGAAAATATAAAAAATATCCGAAAAGATATAGCTTACAGCCATTAGGGACATTAATAAAGCAATGTATGTCCCTTTTGTGATGTAACTTACAAAACAGAAATAACTCATTACGCTTAGTACAATTCCGTAGAAAGTGTAAATGAAATTGAATCGCATCATGCTGTCTAATTTTAAACTTAAAACAGAAATCAGCAAGTAAACGATAAAAACTACTACAATAGAAATGGGCAGAATGTCTTTTTTAGTGAGCTGTATTCTTTCATGCTCTTTTATAAATAAGAACACAATTAAAAGATAAACTATCAGGAAACTCACTACGCCCCCAATTTCAATATCCATTAAATCAAAAACTTGTCCTATAAAACAAAAGAAGAAAATTAAACCTTCTGTTTTTCTGATTTCGAATTCATTGCTTATCAAAAAATAAATAAAAATAGCCGGAAGTACAATTGCTTTGGCATACGTCGCAAAAACGTCTTGTTGTGTCCAATCAAAAATAATGGTACACAACAATGCCAGAAAAAACAAAATTAATGATGGCTTATTCGGTTTCATTTAATTTGTTTATAAAATCTTCTTCCGATAATATCGGTATATTCAATTTGGAAGCTTTTTCCAATTTTGCTGGTCCCATATTATCTCCTGCAACTACAAAATCTGTTTTTGCAGAAATTGAGCTTCCTACTTTCCCTCCATTATCTTCAATAGATTTCTTTAGTTCGTCTCTTGAAAATTGACTAAAAACTCCAGAAACTACAAATGTTTTTCCAACAAATTTTTCAGTAGCATTTGGATTGATCCTTTCTTCAATTTCAAATTGTATTCCGTAGCTTTTTAAGCGTTCAATAATTTTCTGATTTTCTTCGTTTTCAAAAAATTCAATGACACTTTTTGCAATTCTCTCGCCAATTTCATCAACCAAAATTAGATCCATTAAGGAAGCTTGGCTTAAGGCATCAATATTTTTATAATGTTTGGCTAGTTTTTTGGCAACCGTTTCTCCCACAAAACGAATTCCAAGAGCAAACAATACGCTTTCAAACGGAATTTCTTTAGATTTCTGAACTCCATTTACCAGATTTTCAGCAGATTTTTGCGCCATTCTTTCTAAATGAAGAATATCTTCTACTTTCAACTCATAAAGATCGGCATAATTATGAACCAAATTATTTTTGAAAAGCAACGCTACAGTTTCTCCTCCAAGTCCTTCAATATCCATTGCTTTTCTTGAAATATAATGCTGTACTCTTCCAATAATCTGCGGAGGACATTCATAGAAATTAGGGCAGTAATGATTTGCCTCTCCTTCATTTCTAACCAATTCTGCCTGACATTCTGGACAATGTGTAATGTATTGTGTAGGTTCTGAATTTTCAGGACGTTTTTCTAAATCTACAGCAATAATTTTAGGAATAATTTCTCCTCCTTTTTCAACAAAAACAGTATCATTTATTCTGATATCCAATTTTTCGATTTGATCAGCATTGTGCAAAGAAGCTCTTTTTACAATAGTTCCTGCAAGTTGTACAGGTTCTAAATTGGCAACTGGCGTAATAGCTCCCGTTCTTCCAACTTGATAAGAAATCGATTTTAATTTTGTAGAAACTTGTTCAGATTTGAATTTATACGCCATCGCCCAACGAGGAGATTTTGCGGTATAACCCAGTTCTTCTTGATGTTGAATGCTGTTTACTTTGATTACAACGCCATCTGTTTCATAAGGTAAATTATGACGATGAACATCCCAATAGTCAATAAAGTCAAAAACTTCGTGCATGTTGTTGACTAATTTTGCTTCTTTCGGAACTTTAAATCCCCAGTTTCTTGCCGATTCTAAACCTTCAAATTGTGAAGAAAAAGGCAAATTATTTCCAGTAACAAAATACAATAAACATTCTAAAGGTCGTTTGGCAACCTCAGCACTGTCTTGCAATTTTAAACTTCCTGAAGCTGTATTTCTTGGGTTTGAATATGGAGTTTCTCCAATTTCAATTAATTCCTGATTCATTTTTTCGAATCCGGCAAACGGAAGAATTATTTCGCCGCGAATATCAAATTTATCAGGGTAATTTCCTTTTAAGTGTAAAGGAATTGATTTTATGGTTTTAATATTATTCGTTACCTCATCACCTTGAAAACCGTCTCCGCGTGTTAAAGCTTGAACTAATTTTCCGTTTTCGTAAGTAATACTAATTGAAGCGCCATCGTATTTTAATTCGCAAGTATATTGCAAACTCACATTTCCTAATACTTTTTGAATACGATTTTCCCAATCTAAAAGATCTTCTTTAGAATACGAATTGTCTAAAGAATACATTCTATATTGATGCGCGATTGTTTTAAAATTTTTAGTAATTGATCCGCCGACTCTTTGTGTTGGCGAATTTTCATCAAAAAATTCTGGATGTTTATTTTCTAAATCTTGAAGTTCTTTCAGTTTAATATCAAAATCATAATCTGAAATTGTAGCATTGTCTAACACATAATAATTATAATTGTGTTGATTAAGTTCATTTCTAAGGTTTTGAATGGTCTCTTGAATGCTCATAAATTTTGAAAATATTGCAGATTATAATGGTAAAAAACTTTATCTCAAAATTAGAATTTATTTTTGTTAGAAAGCATAAAAAATGAAAGTTTTAAAAAATCAAAAATCAGACTGCAAATTCATGCAGTCTGATTTTCTCCTTGTCCATTATTCTTAAAAAAGAATTAATAAAACCAACTTCCAAATGGTTTTGAGCGTTTTATATTTTAATGATAAAATAATTAAAGCATAAAACTATTTTTGAATAATGATAAAATCGGAACGTCTATTTAGAACGTGCTCCTCTTCTGTACATTTTACACCATTTTTACATTTATTAATTAGGCGAGACTCGCCATAACCGATTGCGCTTTCAATTCGAGAAGCATCTATACCTTGCGAAAGGATATAATCTCTTGTTGATTTTGCTCGATTGTCTGAAAGTTTTAAGTTGTATGCGTCTTTTCCGCGTGAATCTGTATGCGATTCAATTTTAATAATGATTTTTGGAAATTTCTGCATAATGAAAACTACTTTAGACAATTCTTCTATAGCTTTTGGTGTAATATCAAATTTGTCGTAGTCAAAATAAATCGGATTTACGTCTACTTTTTCTACTCCTTTTTTCTTCACAACTAAATCATCATAGTTACTTAATTCGAAGTTTACATCTTTGATTTCGCCACCGTTTTCTTTAGTTGTTTCTACGGTTTTGTCGTCACTGCTGTAATTTGGCTTCGCAGCAATCATTTTAACTACTTTATTACAAGGAACCTCTATAGCGTATTTCCCGTCGAAGTTTGTTGTGGTTTCTCCCAAAACTTCACTAAAGGAATTATAAGCCATAATGGTTACATCTGATAATGGTTTTTTAGTTTTATGATCGAATGCCATTCCAGAAATACTCTGATTACAAACTGGTTTTCCTTTTACGAACGAATAAATATCATCGTCGCCTTTTCCTCCGGCTCTGTTAGAAGACAAATAACCGTAAGCATTTGTTCTGTCAATAATAAAAGAAAAATCGTCTTTATTACTGTTTACAGGCGCTCCAAGATTTCTTGGTGTCGAAAAATTCCCGTCGGATAGAAATTTACTTTCGTAAACATCTAAATCTCCATAACCATAATGTCCATCTGAAGAGAAATACAGCATTCCGTTCTGAAAAAATGGAAATACTTCGTTACCAATTGTATTAATGCTTGGTCCTAAATTAGCTGGAGAACTCATCGTTCCGTCGCCTGCGATTTTCACCACATATAAATCAGTTTCTCCGTAACCGCCTGGCATATCTGATGCAAAGAATAACCATTGTCCGTCTTCGCTTAATGCAGGATGTCCAACAGAATATTCGTCACTATCAAAAAATACTTTCTGCGGATTTTCTAATTTATTATTTACAATTGCTCCTTTAATAATCTGGAAATTATTGATTTTTGCTTCATCAACAACCAATTTGTTTTTCTTTACAATATTGGTCGAATAATAAATCGTTTTTCCCTGAGCATCAAAACTTGCTGTTGCTTCATGATATTTCGTCATTACGTTTGGAAGAAAAACTGTTTCGTTAAACAGACTTCCATCTGCCGGATTTCTTTCTGCATAATACAGGTTTAGAAACGGCTGATTGTTCCAAACATACAATTTTTCAGTAAAGTTTGTAGTATCACGAGCCGATGTAAATACAATATTATCTTTGAAAAAAGTAGCACCAAAATCTGATTTCGTTGTATTGATATCTAAATTTTTAATGGTGTAAAGCGGCTTTGCTTTTGCGACACTGTCCATATATTTCTTTTGGGCAACATATCTGTTGATTTCCGCTTTGTCTCCTTTTTTATTCAGATATTCTTTTGTGATTTTATCTGCTTCATCATAATCCATAACTGCTTTCATAGACTGAATATAGCGCAGATAGTAAATATCAGTTAAGTTATTTCCTTGCGCTTCGTACAGTTTTCGATACCATTTGAGTGCATTTCTAGAATCAGAAATGAAATAGTATGAATCGCCTGCATTTTTCAAAGTCTGAGTCGAAGGATCTTTGATGTTTTGTAGAATTTCCTCATAAGCTTTAGAAGCATCTAAGTAGGCATAATTTCTAAACAAAGCATCGGCTTTCTTCAAATTTGTTTTTTGAGCGAAACTAAACGTAACGCTCAAAATTAAACATAGGATATATAGTTTTCTCATAAGTTTTATTTTTAGAAGAATCGAGGAGATTTAATTTTGCTTTGTTTTTGTACAAATTGATAACGCAAGATAATTTCGTGTGTACCATCGTTATATTTGTTCAATTGGCTTACAGTGTAATCAAATGAATATCCAATAAAAAAACTTGGTGCAACTTGAAAACCTGCCAATATACTAACAGAATCATCTGTTCGATACGATCCTCCTATAACAAACTTTTCTTGAATCATAAAATTTGCTGACACATCTGCGGTAATTGGTGCTCCGCTTACTGCTTTTACTAAAAATGCGGGTTTGAATTTTAAATTTGGATTTAAATCAAAAACATAACCTCCCATTAAATAATAATGCAAACGATCATAATCTATAGATTCTTGAACATCGTCATAATATGTGTTCTGAATAAAACTTGGAATAGAAAGTCCTACATACCATTTGTCTGTGTAATAGTAGATCCCCGCTCCGACTGCTAATTTTATTTGATTGTTGATGTTTTGGTTTAATAAAACATCATCATTATCATAATACCTTCCCTTAGACCAATCGATGTTTAGCATTCTTGCTCCAGCTTTTAAACCAAAAGCAAGTCTTTTTTCGTAACCTAAAGGTATTGAATAAGAGAAGTTTCCATCGAAATATAGTTCATCAGAAGGACCAATTTTATCATTAACAATACTCAAACCTAAACCAACTTTTTCATTTCTAAGTGGAGAATGAATTGAGAATGATTGCGTTTGTGGTGCGCCAGAAATTCCGACCCATTGTGAACGATATAAAAGTGCTGCTTCAGTAGCGCCAGTAGACCCAGCATAAGCTGGATTTACTGACATTGTATTATACATATACTGAGTATATTGAGGCTCTTGTTGCGCATTGGCACAAACCGTGATAAAAGAACATATTAAAATGAAATACGTTTCTAATGATTTTATATATAGTTTCATAACGATACTTATTTAGTTTAATTAATTTGATTAATAGAAGTGGCTTATCTCATAATAGACAACCAGCCTTTTTTAACCGTTCCATCTCCAATGGTTATCACATAAAAATAAGTACCTGTTGGCAACATATCTCCTCTATTAACAACTCCGGATACATTTGCAGTTCCGTCCCAGTCATTTTCGTAATGTACTTTACTGTACACTAATGCTCCGTATCTGTTAAATACTTTCAACTCGTTGTTTGGATGAGTTTCGATACAATCAATTCTGAACAGATCATTTTTACCGTCATTGTTTGGTGTAAACTCATTATAAACCGTTAAACAAATTGGTTCTAATGTTACTGAAGCTGAATTGTTTGTTGCATCAACATCTTGTGGAGTTGAAGTCTCAACAGTTGCTGTACTTGTATATGTACCGCCTGGCAGCACTTCTGCTACAATTGTAAGTACTACACTTTGACCAGCATTTAATCTTGGTATCGTCCAAAGCTGTGTTGTCGGATCATAAACTCCTGTTGTAGTAGAAGAACTTACTAATTCTAAACCACTAGGAATTAAATTACTAACGACTGTATTAATGAAATCACCTTCACCAACATTGTTCACAGTTACTGTAAATGTTACTTGCTCACCAAAATTTGGAGTTGGATTATTAACTGTATTCGTAATCGTTAAATCTGAACAACTTGATACACTAACATTTAGCGTTTTAATTGTTCTTTCATCACAATTATTGATGTAAGCCACAGTTACTGTTCCAGGTCCAATATCTGACCAAGATACTGTTACTGAACCATCTGTAGTTGTTCCTCCAGAAACTATTGTTCCTCCATTAATTGTCCATAAGTAACCTGATTTTCCGTTTGCAATAGAATAAGTCACTCCTTTGAAAACACATGGAGTATCGTCTGTAGTCGCAATTTGAACCGCAGCATCATCTTCGAATGAAACTGTAATTGCTAATCTAGGTCCGTTATCACATCCGTTAGTTGTGTTAGCCAAAGCCGCTGCATAATAAGTTGTTGCAGTAAGTGGTGTATTTGCTGCTAACGGTGTTCCGCCAGTTGCAGTTGTGTAGAAAATTACATTCGCTTCATTCACTAAAATACTAGCTACTGTTGGCGCTGCATTTAAACAGAACTTTTGCGATGTATTTGTCGTTGTAACTACACTTGGCGCATTTACATTTACCACAACGGCTAATCTAGCTGGATTTTCACAACCAACTGCACTTGAAATTGCACCATAATATGTGCCACTTGTAAGAGCTGTTGTTGCTGGAATTGCAGTTCCGCCTGTTGCTGTTCTGTACCAAACTACATTTGCTTCATTTACTTGAATGTTTGCAACTGTTGGTGTATTTAGCGTACAGAAATTTTGAGTTGCATTATTTGTTGTTGGAGTTCCACTAGGATTAACAACTGTTACAGTAACCTGTAAACGAGTTGTGCTTTCACATCCAGTTGCGGCATCTACAATATTTCCATAATAAATTCCTGAAGCTAAAGCTGTTCCCGCAGGAAGAGCTGTTCCTCCTGTTGCTGCAGTATACCAAGTTACATTACTTTCGTTAACTTGAATATTTGCTATTGTTGGTGAATTCGTTGAACAGAAAGTTTGAGCTGCATTATTGGTTGTTGGATTAATTGTATTTCCAACTGTTACTGCAACTTGCAATCTTACACTACTTTCACAAGAAGTTACTGGATCTTTTATAGCTCCATAATAGATTCTTGTTGTTAAAGTTGCATTTGCTGCTAATACAGTTCCTCCTGTTGCTGTTGTATACCAAACTACATTACTTTCATTCACTTGAATATTAGCAACTGTTGGATTTGTTCCCGAACAGAAAGTCTGTGTTGCAGAAGTTGTAGTTGGTGTTACAGGATCTGTTACAGTAATGGTAACCGCTAATCTTGTCACACTTTGACAACCTGTTGCTGCATCTGTTAAAGCTCCATAATACGTGCCGCTTGTTAATGCTGTTGTTGCTGGAATTGCCGTTCCTCCTGTTGCTGCAGTATACCAAACAACATTTGTTTCATTTGTTTGAATATTAGCAAAAGTTGGCGCATTTACTAAACAGAAATCTTGAGTAGTATCTGTTGTAGTTGGTGTTCCAGGATTTGTTACAGTAACTGTAATTGCCAATCTAGCTGCACTTTGACAAGTTGTTGTAGCATCTACTAAAGCTGCATAATACGTACCACTTGTTAATGGTGTTGTTGCCGCAATAGCTGTTCCTCCTGTCGCTGCATTATACCAAACAATATTTGTTTCATTTGTTTGAATACTTGCAAATGTTGGCATATTTGCAGAACAGAAATCTTGTGTTATATCTGTAGTTGTTGGAGTTCCTGGATCATTCACTGTTACTGCAACAGCTAATCTAACTGAACTTTGACAACCTGTAGTTGCATCCAACAAAGCTGCATAATATGTACCTGTTGTTAAAGGCGTTGTTGATGCAATTGCTGTTCCTCCAGTCGATGCATTATACCAAACCACATTTGTTTCATTTGTTTGAATACTTGCAAATGTTGGCGCATTTACTAAACAGAAATCCTGAGTAGTATCTGTAGTTGTAGGTGTCGCAGGATCTGTTACACTAACTGTAATTGCTAATCTCGTTGTACTTTCACAAGTTGTTGTCGCATTTACTAAAGCTGCATAATAAATACCGCTTGTTAAAGGAGTAGTTGCTGGAATTGCCGTTCCTCCTGTCGCAGCAGTATACCAAACTACATTTGTTTCGTTTGTTTGAATACTGGCAAATGTTGGCGCATTTACTACACAAAAATCTTGTGTAAGGTCTGTCGTACTTGGTGTACCTGGATCTGTTACTGTTACTGCAACCGCTAATCTAGTGCTGCTTTCGCAACCTATAACTGTATCTGTTGCTGCCGCATAATAAGTTCCAGTTATTAAAGGAGTTGTACTAGCTAAAGCTGTTCCTCCTGTTGAAACATTATACCAAACAACATTTGTCTCATTTACTTGAATGCTAGCAATTGTTGGTGCGCTAGATAAACAAAAATCTTGAGTAGTATCTGTTGTAGTTGGTGTATTTGGATCATTAATAAGTATTACAGCGTCTTGCAATGTTCCTGCAAGATTCTCACAAGTATTTGTGCTAGAAACCGCGACATAATATCTAATCGGACTCATCGCTTCTGTCAATCCAACAGCTGTTAATTTTCCAGTTGTATCTATTGTGTAAGTAACACCGTTGATAACAGCTCCATTTGCAATTGGCTGCGTTTTATTAGCATCCAAATACCAAGTAAAGATTGGACTTGTTAATGTTGGCGCAGTTGGAGTTAATACTCCTGGCGAATCGTGACAAACTGTTACATCATCAACTACAATATCATTTGCTGTAGAAGGAGGTAAAATTGTAAATGTAATTTGTTTACGATCTGCAGCTGCAGTTTCACAAAATTGATCTGAAGTCACTCCAACAAAATAAGTATAAGTTCCCGGAGCTAATCCGTTTACTATTAATTGTGAAGTTGTTTCTCCTGAAATTAATACACTTGTAGTTCCATTAAAACTATACCAAGAATAAACTGGATTAGTTAAAAGTGGCGTTCCGCTCAAACTTGTTGCTAAAGTTACTGATCCAGAAGCTGTACAAACAGATGTTGATGTTCCTCCATTCAAAGTAATATCTGTTAAAGCATTAACTGGAGCTGAAGCTTTTACTTCAACAGTAACTTCTCCTCTAGCAAAAGTTTCACAGCCGTAACGTACTGGCTGTACGTAATATTTATAAATTCCTGCTGGTAAATTTGCTGGTATTGTATAAGAAATACCTGTTGCAACAGAATTTCCACCTGTTTCTGCATCATACCAAATATAAGTAGAACAAGCTTGTTCAGGAATTTGAAGCGTAATAGTACTTCCTGGGCAAACTGTTATTTTATTTTGAGGATCTGCTCCAATAACAGTAGTATTTGCTGTTCTTTCTACAGTGTGAACTCTTAAGAAATCTAACACACCAGCAACACCACCTAAACGAATTCTAACTCTATCGTAAATTTCTGTAGGAGATGAAACCAATACCATTGCTATAGAATTTCCTGGTAATAATCTTAAACTTAGCAAAGTACTTGTATTTTGAATCGGAGCTCCAACAGCAACATTCCCTAAATAACGCTGAATTGAAAATCCTGTAAGTAAGTTTACATCTAAAAGCGCTCCTGGTTTAGAAATTACAATTCTTAAAGTATCACTTACTACAGAAGGTGTTTTAAATTGAACAGTTAAATCAGCTGCAGCTAAAGCACCAACTCCACTATACATTGTAGCAAAAGTTGTTACATCATTATCAGCAATATTCCACGCATCGCTTACTCCAACCGCAGCTGTTACAGCTCCAACTGGAAGACCTAAATCTGTTGTTCCATAAAAAATATCTTGAATATCTCCAGGTGTACAAGCTACTGCCGTAACTTGTCTGTTATAATGAGCATCAAATACTTTCGTGTTTTGGGCCACACTTAAAAGTGAAGCAGACTGAATACGGATTCCATCATAATCCTGTGGACCTGATGCATCTGAAGGAACGAAAGTAAATTCATAAGTATTATCTCCTGAAACTAAGTTTAATAATGTTCCGGAAACAGACTGCATAGCTCCAATAGCAACACCATTTTTAGTTCCAATTACTGATAAATTCTGACCAACTGCCAATAAACTGTATTCAGAACCTAACTTAACCGTTACTGGCGTACCTTTAACAATGTTTGCTGGCCAAGTTAAATTCTGCCAAGTTGTACCGATACCTAAAAGTCCTAATCCTGTAGTTATTGTTGAGAATGTTTGCGGATTTCCATCAACAGCATTCGCTCCATTAGTAACGGTTCCTGTGATATTATTACCTGAAGTTTGAGCAGTAGCATAAACGCGTTCTGCCAATGACTGACAATTACTCAAATCAATTACATTTATCACTTTTGTTGCTGTTCTGCTGCAAATTCCATCGCTAGCAACAGCAGTATAAGTATAAACTCCCGGTGTATTTAATACTCCAGTTGAAAAAGGTGGTCCCGCTAAAGCATTTCCTTGCGGATCAAACCAAGTAATTGTTCCTGTAGAAGTTGCAGTTAAAGTAACATTTGTTCCAACATTTACTGACTCTTGAGGATTTGTGACTACCAAACTCGGCAAAGCATTAATAACAACTGTTACAGATTGTCTTACCGCTGGACAAGTATCTCCTGTACGTTGAGCTTCTATTGAATAAACTCCTCCTATTGTGATATTACCCGCTGCATCTGCGGTAATTACAGTATTTGAAGGATTATAAAAAGTATAAGTAGTATTTCCTGTAGAATCAAAATTTGTAATTGCATTTCCTAAATTAAAACTACCACAACCTGGTGCCGGATTAGCATTTACAGTTAAAACAGTAGTTGAAGGGAAATTAACGGTCACTTGTTTTAAAGTTCCATTCACATTTTCACAAGTTCCACCATTTGAAGCTGCTATAAAATAATTGTAAGGAGTCCCTGTCGCATTCAAACCATTTATAGTAAGTGCTCCTGTTACAGCATCTTTAGTAAATGTTACGGTTCCAATTGTAGTTCCGTTTACAATTTCTGTTGTTTTATTCTGATCTGTGTAATATCTAAATTGTGCTCCTGCAATTGCAGTTGACGGGTTTAAAACAACACTACCTGCACAACTTGCTTCAACTGGTGTCGGAATTACAATATCTGCCGCTGTTGGAATTGGCAACACATTTACAGTAACTGCCTGACGAATACTATTCTCACAAGTTCCATTTCTTGTTCCTTGTAAATAATATGTAGTTGAAGTTGTTAAAGGAGCTGTTGGACTTACAGCTACTATGCTTCCTCCTACTGCCGCATTATACCAAGTATAAGTTTCTGTTCCTGTAGAAGATGCCGATAATGTAGCAGTTCCTCCAACACAAATCGGTGACGTTGCTCCTGTTATTGTTGCATTTGGATATCTATAAGAAGCCTGATAAAGATATAAACTTGTTAAAGCTGAAACTCCGGCATTATATCTAACTTCAAGTCGGTTAAACGGAGCAACTGCAACAAAACTAGCTTTAAATCTATTCCCTGATAATAATTGAATATTTAATAAATTATTATTTATTGAAATTCTGTCATTATTAAAAGTGCCTCCATTATAAGTTGCTAAACTTATATATGATAAAGCTGTCACATCCAAGACACCCCCCGGAATTTCTAACTCTACATCAATAATATCACCCGCTTGTCCAGGATTAGCAAAAGTTAAATCTTGCTGAATATAACCTCCTAAACCAACTGGGACTGTGAACTGTGCATACGTATTAAAGTCACCATCAACCGAATTATTTGGATTTAATACAGTACATCCCACACATAATGAAAGTGGTGGAGTTGCCTCATAAGATGTTACCTGCGTTCCAGCCTGCAAACAAGTACTTGCATTTGCAATTACCGTTACAGTGATTACTCCTCTTACTGGATTAGCACAGTCAGTTGCAATATTTACGGCTTCAACATAATATGTTTTGTTTGCAGTTAATGCTGGTGTAGGCGTAAATGATGTTGCATTTAAAGCAACTGAAGTTCCTCCCGTAGGCACATCAAACCAATTGTATCTAACTCCAGCAACTGGGTTCTGAACTGATAATGTTACTGTTTGACCAGATTGAATAATTACATTTGATGCTGCAAATGTTGGTGTAGCTGGTACTGGAGTAACTATCAGATTTACAGGAGTACGTGTTAATGAAGTACAAGTTCCAATAGCAGCTTCTACATAATAGTTAGTATTAACTGTCAATGTAGGAGTTGTAAATGAAGTACCTGTAAATACTAAATTACCTCCTGTTGCAGCATCATACCAATTATAAATAGTTCCTGCAACTGGAGCTTGAACCGTTAATGTAGTCGATTGTCCGCTACAAATTGTTGTTGGTGATGCAGTAACTATAGGTTGTATAGGAGTTGTAATCGATATTTGAACTGGATTTCTTTCGCTATTTACACAACCATTTCTTGTAACTTGAACATAATAAGTTGTCGGAATGCTTAATGCAGGTGTTGTAAATGAAGCAGTAGAAGCTAATGAAGTTCCTCCAGTCGTTGCGCTATACCAATTTATAGTTTCACCAACTGCAAGTGCAGCAGTCAAAGAAGCTGCTTGTCCGCTACATATTGTAGCATTACCAGAAATAGCAGGCGCTTTAAATCTATATGTCGCTTGGTAAATATCTACAGTCGTTAATAAAGTTGCTAAACCTCCCAATCGAATTTCTACACGATCAAAATTAGCACCAGCCGTAACACTAGCTCTAAAGCGGTTACCGCTTAACAATTGTAAAGTAACTAAAGAATTATTATTTATCGAAACTCTATCATTGTTGTAAGTTGCTCCATTATAAGTTGCTAAACTAACAGATCCTAATAAAGAAACATCAGCCAAACCTCCAGGTAATTCCATTTCAACATCAACAATGTCTCCGGCTTTTCCTGGATTATTAAATTGTAATGTTTGCTGAACATATCCATTTATCAAACCAATAGGAACTGTTAATCGTGTAGCTGTTGCTGGATTTCCATCAACTGCGTTATTTGGATTTGCAGAACTACACAATAAACATAAACCATTTTGAACTATCTGCTGGCTTCCTGCTTCTAGACATCCTACTAAAGATGCCGCCTGAACTGTAACCACGATAGGAACTCTTATCGCACTAACGCAATTTCCATTTGGACTTTGCGCCTCTACGGAATATGTTTTTGTAGCAGTCAAAATTGGTGTAGTAAAATTTGAGGTATTTGTAGCTACTGCAGTTCCTCCTGTAACTGTTTCATACCAATTTAATTGAGCTCCCACTTCAGAAGTTGAAGCGCTTAGAGTAGCATTTTGTCCAGATTGAATCGTAACACTTTGTGTTAGAACTGTTGGAGTAGCTGGAACTGCTGTCGAAACAACATTTACCTGAGCACGAGTCGGACTAATACAAGTTCCTATAGCACCTTCAACATAAAAAGAAGTAGTGCCTAAAGGAACCGTTGGCGAATATGTTGTTCCTGTGGCTAAAGCTGTTCCGCCCGTTGCAACAGAATACCAAGAATAAGTTGTTCCTGGAATAGCATTTACGAGTGACAAAGTTGTTTGCTGAGTTGCTCCACTTGAACAAACTGTTGTGCCAATATTACTAACTGCTGGTGCAACTGGATTGGAAACATTTAAAACAACAGGCACACGAACATTGCCTTCGCAACTTCCAATACGTGAAATTCCAACATAATAAGTTGTTGTAGCATTTAGAACAGGAGTTGTAAAAGAGTTTCCTGTTGCTAATGCAGTTGTAGACGAAGCAGAACTATACCAAGCTAAAGTGGTTCCTGCCGCAGGTGTCGTAGTAAGTGTCGTAGCAGATCCTGCACAGACAGTTTGTGTTAAACCACCTGTTATCGTTGGCTGTGCATATTCTAAACGAACATCATAAATTCTCAAGCTTACTAAAAGACTTACAAGTCCTCCTACTTGAATTTGAATTTGATTAGCATCACCAGTTAAAGTGTATTTAGCCACTGCTACAGTATTACCTGTCAACAGGTTTAGGTTCAAAAGCGGACTATTTAAAGCCACATTTGAACCCACATTCGTTCCATTGTTTTTTGCTTGAATAGAAGCATTAGACAATAAACCTACATCAAGCAGACCGTTACCAGTACCAAAATAAATGGCAATTTGATCTCCAGCCCTCGCCGTTTGACCTAGATTTAGTGTTTCTTCAACAAAACAGCCAACACCGACAGCGTTCGTCAGCGTAGCGAAAGTTGTTAGGCCCGCACTATCATAAGCGTTGGCAGGACTATCAACATTTAATCCAATACACAATAATCCACCTTGACTATTTGTTTCAGACGTAGGTCTACAAACAGTTTGTGAAAATGCATTACCGCATATTAGAAATAAAGTTAAAAGTCCTAATAATCTCATTTGGTGCTTGAGATTACAAAAAGTAAAATTTTTTTTCATAATTTGGAAGATTAGAAAATGGACAATAAAACACCTCTCGCAATAAGTGCAAGCACCTACGCAATTAAACAATCAATTATAAATCAAACAGTTAAAACAAAACCTAAAAACTTAATAACAAGTATTTAAATTGAGTTTCGTAAAAAAATTATGTTGAATTTGGTATATCAAAATATACCGAAGAACAGTTTTTATCTCTCTGAAATAAAAAGCATTCTTTTTTTTGTGAGAAAAAATGATTGTAGTCATTTTTTCCAGAGGAGTGATTTGTTGCAGGTCTAATTTTCATAATGAAAACTTTAGTTAAAGTAGAATGGGGTAATTCTCTTTATATCGTTTTGATTGAATATTTTTAAAGAAAGTTGATTAAGCTTTCTTCACAATTTTAAGTTTGATTAAGCTTAAAACTAATATTGATCAAAAGTTTTTATGTACTGCAAAATTTTCCCTTTTTGTTAAACCAAAAAGGCAATAAAAAAAATAGAAACTTAAAAAATGTAAAATTTAATATAAGTTGTAAAAGTGAAGAAAAATCTAATTTGTCTTTACGATAAACTAATTCTAAAAGATAGTTTAGAGAAAGAACAAAACAAACAACTAAAGTAAATTTGATAAAGAAAGTAATTGTCAACTCCATAGACACACTTATTAAGTTATTATTAGATTTTTTTAAATCTTAAAAACATCAAATGAAATATCAATATTAATGTCAAAAAAAATATTCATTTCCATTTAAATCTTTATGATTACTAAAGCCAAAAACTTTGTTTAACTTTTGTATTCTAAAATTAAATAAAACAAAAACACAAAACAAGCATAAAATTCTTATAATTTCATTCAAACCAGTAATACTTACGTTTCTCATCATTCAAAAACATCAGAAAAATCAACTGCTTTAACAAAATTGTACCGCTATAACTTTCTTAAACAAAAAATGAAGAAAAAAATGTTAAATATTAAAAATAAAAGTAAAATCTTACATTTTTAAAAAAAGTAAACTATAAATTATCCGTAATTAATACCAAAATATCGACGAAGTGAATATTCGGAGTTTTTTTGTTGAAAGATTAAAAAATCGAAAGTAAACACGTAGAAATACCTACTCAAAAAAGAATAAAAGTTTAAACAAAAGTTAAAAAAACAAAAAAAAGGCAAACAATTAACAATCAATTGTTTGCCTTTTTCAAAATGCATTTAACTAAATTATGACTCGATAATCGTATTAATTTGATTAAATAGTTGTCCATCACTTAAAAACGCACCTTGTTTAATCAATTCAAAAATGGAAATATTACGTTCTTCAGTAAAAACTTTTTTTCCAACTTTCATTTCAATGTTTTCTGTAAACATATTATCACTTAACCATTGCAGTCCATCTTTTGTCAAAAAATCAGTTTCAGGAGAAAGAGATTTCAAAACGATAGATTGAATGTAAGTATCAAAACAATGAAATAAAAAGATATGATTTTTAGAAAAATGCTCTAAATACTCTGCTCTAGACAACACACCTTCCCAAATAAGATCAGAGAAAACATCTAATTCCTGTTCTGCAACTTCTGGTTTGTTGATTTTAAGTTCGTCCCATTCTTTTTTATCAATTGTCTGGGTAGCTAAAAAGCTTGCAAATTCAGCATGTAATTCGTCAAACTGTTCTTTTGTTAATCTTGCGTATTTCATTTTTTTTTAGGCTTTATGCTTTACGCTGTTGGCTTTAAGCAATATGCCATAAACCTTCAACCATAAGTCTAATTATTAATATTGGTCTTGTATTAAACAAAAAAATCCCGATTTGCATCGGGATTTTAGTATAGAATTTCGAACTATTACTTTTCAGCAACAATTTCGTATGGTAATTCAACAATTACATCTCTGTGTAAACGGATGCTTGCGTTGTATTTTCCTGTACGTTTAACGATTCCGCTTGTGATGAATTTTCTATCGATAGCGTTACCTGATTTCTCTAATGCCTCAGCAATATCGATATTAGTAACAGAACCAAAAAGTTTTTCTCCACCAGCTTTAGCACTAATTTTAATTTCAAGAGCTTTTAAAGTTTCAGCAGTTGCTTTTGCATCAGCAACAACTTTAGCTTCTTTGTGAGCTCTTTGTTTTAAATTTTCAGCTAAAACTTTTTTAGCAGAAGGAGTTGCTAAACTAGCAAAACCTTGAGGAATCAAGAAGTTACGTCCGTAACCAGGTTTTACAGATACTACATCATCTTTAAATCCTAAGTTTTGTACGTCTTGTTTTAAAATAATTTCCATGTTGTTGTCCTTATATTTTAGAAGTTAGGTTCTGATTAAACAGAAACCAGCGACTAGATTTTTTTATACTATTTTAATAAATCGGCCACGTATGGCATTAAAGCTAAGTGACGAGCTCTTTTTACAGCTACAGAAACTTTTCTTTGGTATTTTAATGAAGTTCCAGTTAAACGACGAGGAAGAATTTTTCCTTGCTCATTTACGAATTTCAATAAGAAATCAGCATCTTTGTAATCGATGTATTTGATTCCTGATTTTTTGAAACGGCAATACTTTTTAGTTTTGTTAGTTTCAATGTTTAAAGGCGTTAAATATCTGATATCTCCGTCTTTTTTTCCTTTTGCAGATTGCTCAATTGTAGACATAATAATTACGCTTTAGTAGATTTTAATTTAGCTCTTCTTCTCTCCGCCCATGAAATAGCATGTTTATCTAAACTTACAGTTAAGAAACGCATAACTCTTTCGTCACGTCTAAATTCAGTTTCAAAAGCAATTAGAACTTCTCCAGCTACTTTGAATTCGAATAAATGGTAAAAACCACTTTTTTTGTTTTGGATTTCGTAAGCCATTTTTTTCAGACCCCAATCCTCTTTCGATACCATTTCAGCTCCTCTACTAGTAAGAAATTCTTCAAATTTCGTTACTGTTTCCTTCACCTGAACTTCAGACAAAACGGGATTTAAAATGAAAACAGTTTCATAATGATTCATAAATACAATATTTATTTGTTAAAATTGGGTGCAAAAGTAATGATTAATTTTAAATAAACAACAAATTTTTTCCTTTATTCGTCATAATGCAAAAAATATACGTCGACTTTAGTTATTTTTCCAAAAAAACCATTACTTTTACTATTGCTATCCTGAATTTATTCTAAATTTAAAGTTATGAAACTAAACTGTGTCGTTGTAGATGATAGTTCTATACAGAGGACAATTATTGCCAAATTGGTAAATAACCATCCTGGATTGCATTTAATCGGAGACTTTTCTAATGCAATTGAAGCAAAAAGCTGTATTTCTTTAAACAATATCGATTTAATATTTCTTGATATTGAAATGCCAGTTATCAATGGTTTTGATTTCCTGGACGGACTAAAATCTAAACCTCAGATTATATTTATTACTTCTAAAGCTGAATATGCTTTAAAAGCTTTTGATTATGATGCTACAGATTATCTGCAAAAACCTATTGCTGTTGATCGTTTCAACGCGTCTGTAAAAAGAGCGATTGATATGCATCTTCTTAAAAAAGATATCAAAGAAGAAGAAGGCGAGCATATCTTCATTAAAAGTAATCTTAAAAAACTTAAAATCTTCACTTCAAAAATTAAATGGATTGAAGCGTTTGGAGATTACGTTAGAGTAGTTACTGAAGACGATAGCAATCTTGTACTTTCTACAATGAAATCTTTTGAAAATGATTTATCAAAAGACAAATTTATTCGTGTACATAAATCATACATTATTAATATAGATAAGGTAGAACGTTTTAACAGCAAATTTGCTGAAATCGGTATTACCAAAATTCCATTAAGCAGAAACAAAAAAGAAGATCTAGTAAAAGCGCTTTCTACTCCTTCTTAATAGAAGTCTACATTAACGACAACTTTTATAGCTCTATATTGAGCAACAGCCTCAAAACTATTCAACATTTTCTGAATAGTTTTTTTTGTGTTTCCTAAATGCAGGTTTTGCGGAATCTTAATTAATATAGTCCTTATATATTCATTTCGTATTCTGCTAATCGCTGGTTCTTCTGGCCCTAAAACTGGCATTCCAAGATTTTGACTCAAAACCTGATACAACCACATTGATCCTTCTTTCAATTTATCATAATCTTTATGCTTTAAAGTCAGCTTGATAATCCTGAAATAAGGCGGATATTTGTAAATCTGTCTGTCATACAATTGCTCTTTATACATACCTATATAATTATGGTTTGTAACTTGCTGAATTGTATTATGATTTGGATTATAAGTCTGAATTACAACTTTCCCTTGTTTTTCTGATCTTCCGGCTCTTCCTGCAACTTGGGTCATCATTTGAAAACTGCGTTCAAAAGCTCTAAAATCAGGATGATGCAACATATTATCGGCATTCATAATGCCGACTAGGCTTACATTATTAAAATCTAAACCTTTAGCAAGCATTTGAGTTCCTACCAAAATATCTATTTCACGATTTTTGAAAGTATCAATTATTTTTTCAAAACCAAATTTACCGCGAGTAGTATCCTGATCCATACGAGCTGTTTTCGCTTTTGGAAATAAAGAAGCTAACTCCTGCTCTATTTGTTCTGTTCCAAATCCTTTTGTTGTCAAATCGATACTAGAACAACTGTGGCAATTTGTAGGTTTAGCAATTGAATAACCGCAATAATGACAACGAAGCTGATTTTTATGTTTATGATAAGTTAAACTCACATCGCATTGCTGACAATGAGGCACGTGTCCGCAAGTAAGACATTCTATAATAGGAGAATAACCGCGTCTGTTTTGAAATAATATTATTTGTTCTCCTAAAGATAAAGCTTCAGCGATTTCTTCAATCAAAAGATCGCTAAAATGTCCCGTCATTCTTTTTCTGAAATGTTTGTCTTTCAAATCAACCAAAATAACTTCTGGCATTCGAACATTTTTGTAACGTTCAGAAAGCGTAACTAAACCATATTTATCTCCTTGCGCATTAAAATAAGTTTCAATACTTGGAGTTGCAGAGCCCAACAATACTTTTGCTTTATGAAAATTTGCCAAAACAATTGCAGCATCTCTCGCATGATATCTCGGTGCTGGATCTGTTTGCTTAAAAGTCTGTTCGTGCTCTTCATCAACAATTAACAATCCTAAATCATTAAAAGGTAAAAATAAAGCAGACCTCGCTCCTATTACAATTTGTGCTTTTTCTGAATTTTCCAGCGTTTGTTTCCAAACCTCAACTCTTTCATTATTGCTATATTTAGAATGAAAAACAGCCACTTTATCGCCAAAATGAAGTCTCAGTCGAGAAACTAATTGAGTTGTAAGTGCAATTTCAGGAAGCAGATACAAAACTTGCTTTCCTGTTTGTAAATATTCCTCAATTAATTTGATATAAATTTCTGTTTTTCCGCTTGAAGTTACACCGTGAAGCAAACAAACTTCTTTCTCAGATAAACTATTTTTTATGGCTGTAAAAGCACTTTCTTGCGCTTCACTTAACAACAGTTCTTTTTCTGTTTTTTCTCCATCAAAAGTAACTCGGTCATGTTGCAGAAAATATTCTTCGAAAATTTCTTTTTCTATTAAAGCTTTTACAGTTGTCGAAGTAGCATTTGAAGCTTCAGTAAGATTTTTTACCGTTATTGGCTTTTTCTCAGAAGCGCTAAGCTGAAAATAAGTCAGAACAATTTCTTTTTGCTTATTAGCACTTTTTAAAACTTCTAGCAATTCCTGCAAACCATTATCAGATTCATATTTGGTATGCAATTTTACATACCGAACCAATTTTGGTTTATAGCTTTCTTTTATTTCTTCTTCCAAAAAAATAACATCTCTCGCTATTAATTTTTGAAGTGTTGGAAGTATATTTTTTTTGTTTAAAATTGAAACAATTTCCTGCACTTTCAAAGAACTCTGATGATGTAAGGCTTCATAAATCAAGAATTCATCATCTGAAAGTTCGCTGTCATTAATAATCACATTTGGTTTATGCGAAATAATAGTTTCACTTTCCAATAATAATCCACTTGGAAAAGCACCACGATATACATCACCAATTCCGCACATATAATAATTGGCAATCCAAAGCCAGTGTTTGATCTGGATTTCGGTTGCAATTGGTTTTTCATCTAAAATCTGATGGATTTCTTTTGCGTCGTAAAGTGTTGGTGCATTTTCGTGAACATCCAGAACTAGAGCCGTGTATATTTTACTTTTTCCAAAAGGCACAGCGACACGCATTCCTTTTTTAATGAAATGATATTCGGCCTCAGAAATACGATAGGTAAAAGTTTTTGCTAAGGAAAGCGGTAAAATAACTTCGATAAAAAACATGTACTATATATAGGATTGCAAAGTTACTTTTTTCCAGCAGATTTTTGAGCCAAATAAGCATTAACCATTTTCAAAGTATGATTTAAAGATCCTAAATTAGTCCAGCCTTCATGCCCAGGAATAATATATTTTGGATTTTTAAATTTTGTTTGAACTTTTGCAATAGAAGTTTTCCATTCTTTTACATCAGAATCGGCTAAGTAGCCTAAATCTTTCGCATCAGTACTTTTTATAAAACAAGCGCCGTAAAGCACTTTTTCTTTATTAAACCAAACTACAACATTGTCAGACGCATGACCTTTTCCTGGATAATAAACCTCAAAAGTATGCTGTCCAACTGTAAACGTTTTATCATTCGGAATAATAAATTCTGCTCTCGGTTTATTTTCTTTTTTAAGAATATCATCAGTTAATTTAATAGAATAGGTTTTAACTCCTTTTTTTCTATAAAAATCAAATCCTCCCGCGCGATCATCATGAGAATGTGTTGCGAAAAGCATAATCACTTTTTTATTATGTTTTGCTTTTATACTGTCAATCAAAGGCTGAAACTGCGATTTGTCCCAAGGCGCATCAAATAACACAACACCTTTATTTGTAACCAAATACAAGGCATTGGCAGAAATCTTCGTTCCGTTGTAATCGCTAAATGTTCTATAAACATAAAAGTCACCCGTAAGATGACTTATTTGTAATGGCGAATTCTTAGATTGTCCAAAGCTGTTTGAAACTATAACTAAGAATAAAATTATCGAAGCTAATTTTCGCATTATATTTTAATTAGTTTTTTACTCTCGTCCAATATTGAGTTCTTCCCATTATAGAAACTCCTACATAACCACGAAGTTTTAATTTATCAGCAGATTCTAAAGTAATATAGCATTTGTATTTTTTACCGCTTGTTGGATCTAAAATTGTTCCTCCGTTATATTCTGAACCATCTTTTTTAAGACCGTTTATAATTACCATTCCTAAAATTGGTTTGTTTTTCTCTGCACCGTCACATTTTACACAAACGTCTTTTTTATGGCTATCACGAAGAATATCGACAACTTTACCATATACTTTTCCTGATTTCTCGTAAATTTCTACAACAGATTTTGCTTCACCCGTTTCGTCATCAATTGTTTTCCATTTTCCAATTACACTTTGGCTTTGCATGGTCAGCGCAAAGAAAAATACTCCGATAGTCAGCATCAATTTTTTCATACTATTTATTTTTTTTTTGTTTTAATTTTCTGATAGAAGCGTTCAATTCGAACCCTAAAAGCAGAATCATACAGTTTATCCAAATATAAAACATTAGAATTAATAATGTCCCGATAGAACCATAAAGTTCGTTATATTTTGAGAATTTTATAACCCAAATCCCAAAAAAGAATGAAGATATAACAATTAATATAGTTGTAAAAACCGATCCGATGCTTATAAATGACACTTTATTGTACTGTTTCGTACCGTAACGTAATAGTATTGAAGACGTTATCAAAATCATCAAGATTACAAACAAATATCGTCCTAAAATGATGAGCGGAATTCGGTCGCTCAACACATCTTGAATGATTGTTTTTTGAATGAAAACCTCAAAAACAACAATTGTTGCAACCGTAACAAACAAAATAATAGTCATTACCAGCGAAATTGCCAATGCAACCAAATATTGCCTAAAAAATCCTCGCTTATCAAAAACGTGTTTTGACGACTCAAAACCACTTAAAATTCCGTTAATACCATTTGCCATTAAAAAAATTGAGAGTAAAAACCCCGATGATAATAAGCCAGAGTGACTATTATTTAAGATATCGCTGATAATTTTATTAATCGCATCATACGTATTTGGAGGAACGCTCTGTTGCACAAACTGCAGAAAATCATCTTGAAAATTCTCAATCGGAATAAACGGAATTAAGTTCAAAATAAATAAAGCAAAAGGAAATAATGCCATGAAAAAGCTAAAAGATACTGCACTCGCATGATATGAAAATGCGCCTTCAAGAATTCCTAAAGTGTACATTTCGAGCAAATCATACAAAGAAAACCCTTCTAACCAAGGCAGTTTTATCTTTTTTAAAAGTCGGGCCAAATTGCGTATTACAGGCAATTTCTCAATCCGAGCTTCTATCTCTTGCGACATATTTTTTTGATTTTAGATTTTAGTCCCGAAGAATCGGGATAGATTTCAGATTAAAAACCAAACTCATAACTTATAACTCAAAACTCATAATTCGATTAAAAAGCTTTCAAGCTCAAATCCATATTGTAAACTGAATGCGTCAGAGCTCCCGACGAAATATAATTTACCCCGCACAACGCATATTCGCGTACTGTTTTTTCGCTAATATTTCCTGAAGATTCAGTCTGACATTTTGTACCAATCAAATTTACTGCCGTTTTAGTATCTTCATAATTAAAGTTATCAATCAAAATTCTATGAACGCCATCACTCAATAAAATTTCTCTTATTTCGTCTAAATTTCGAGCTTCAACAATAATCTTTAAATCTAAATTATTAGCTTTTAAATATTCTTTGGTTTTCTTAATTGCAAGTGTAATTCCGCCAGCAAAATCAATATGATTGTCTTTAAGCATTACCATATCATAAAGCGCAAAACGATGATTTTCACCTCCACCAATTTTTACTGCCCATTTTTCTGCCACTCTAAAATTTGGAGTCGTTTTTCGTGTATCTAATATTTTAGCATTTGTACCTTCTAAAAGCTGCATCAAATGATTTGTTTTGGTAGCAATTGCAGACATACGCTGCATCGTGTTCAAAACTACTCTTTCGGCTTTTAGAATAGATTGTGAGCTTCCAGAAACTTCAAAAACAACTTCTCCATATTCTACATGCGTACCATCTTCAATAAAAGTTTTTACTTTTAAGTTCGGGTCAACGTGTTTAAATATCATTTTAGCAAGTTCAACACCAGCAATTATTCCTTGATCTTTTACCAATAATTTCGCCTGACCATGAGCCGTGTCTGGAATACATGCAAGCGAACTGTAATCGCCTGGACCAACATCTTCTCTAATGGCATTGCTAATTAAAAGTTCTAATTCTGCTTGAAACTGTGCTTCGCTTATCATTTTTCTATTTTTAATAATAATGCTAAATTAGGACTTATTTTATGGATTTGAAAGTTTCATTAACATGAAAAATTTTTCAAAACATTAAAATTTTCTTTTTTAACCATTAAGTAATTAAGAAAATTAAGTTTGAATTCTTAATGCCATTTCTCACCTTTTAATTAAACAATGAATTAAAATATTTCTTTTCTAAACAAGCAACTGATTAATAAAAATCAAGCAAAAAACTTAATAAACTTAATGTCTTAATGGTAGAAAATTTAACGAACATTAAATATCTTTGAGGTTCAATCAAGCAAATTTTATGGGATTAATTAAAGATATTTATTCTGTTTCTTTTTACGAAAAATTTAGTCAGGCTGTCGCCGAAGTGCATCCAACATTCAACAAACAAAAATTTATTGAAGCCATTTACGAAGGCGATTTTGCTCAAAAAGAATGGAAAGAACGAATGAAACACACAACAGTTGTGTTTCATCAATTTATGCCTCAAAATTTTCCTGAAGCCGTTTCTCTAATTGATAAAATCATTAAAAATTTAAGAAAAAACAACTTTGCAGACAGCAATTTGGCTTTCATTTTCTTTGCCGATTATATTGAAATGTATGGTTTAAACGATTTTAAAACTTCGGCAAAAGCCTTTGTTTCAATCACACAGTTTATAAGCTGCGAATTTGCCGTTCGACCTTTTATATTAAAATATAAAGAAAAAATGATTGATGAAATGATTAAATGGTCTCTTCATGAAAATCATCATGTTCGAAGATTATCCAGCGAAGGTTCACGCCCAAGATTACCGTGGGCAATGGCAATTCCTTTTTTGAAAAAAGGTCCGTCTTCAATTCTTCCAATTTTAGAGAATCTGAAAAACGATCCTTCAGAATATGTCCGCAGAAGTGTTGCCAATAACTTAAATGATATTGCAAAAGATAATCCGCAGATTGTGTTAGAAATTGCCAATAAATGGAAAGGTCACAGCAAAGAAACAGACGGAATTATAAAACACGGATGCAGAACTTTATTAAAACAAGGTCATCCCGAAATTTTGAGTCATTACGGTTTAGAAAGCACGAATATTGAACTTTCATCTTTTGAAATTAAAACACCAACTGTAAAAATTGGAGATTATCTGCAGTTTCAATTTCATTTAAATAATAAAAATGAAGAAGCAAAAACGATTCGTTTAGAATATGCCGTTCATTACAAAAAAGCAAAAGGACATTTGGCGAAAAAAGTCTTTAAAATCAGTGAGAAAATTTATCAGCCGAATCAATTAACTAAGATTGAAAGAAATCAATCTTTTAAGTTAATTACAACGAGAGTTTTTTATACGGGAGCGCATCAATTGTCTATAATTATTAATGGAACAGAAAGTGAAGTTTTGGAGTTTGAGTTGATTGAATAATGTAATGAATTCTCTCATTTTTGTCATTCCGAGGAACGAGGAATCTCCACGAGAAGCTCTACAAAAGATTGGAAATTAGCTACGGAGTTACTTGTGAAGATTCCTCGTTCCTCGGAATGACAAACAGTGCGTCATAAAAAGAAGCATTTGAAATATTCTACATTTTCCCTACTTTTATAGATAATACAAAAAACAAACATTCTTAATCTAAATTAAGTTACAGATTTCCATCACAACTGTAATTTTGTTTTCAAATCAAATCAAAATACCATGTCAAATATTAGTTTAATTATCGAAGAACGTGCTGCCAATATTGGCAACTTTATGGTTGGGCGTTTATTGCCTTTCCGTGAAAAAAGAGCGGTCGGACCATTTGTATTTATCGATCATATGGGGCCTGCGCATTTAAGTGATCACGAAAATATGGATGTTCCACCGCATCCGCATATCGGACTTTCTACTTTGACTTTTTTGTTTGAAGGAAGCATTATGCACCGCGATAGTTTGGGAACAGAATTAGAAATAAAACCTGGCGCAGTAAACTGGATGACAGCTGGAAAAGGAATTGTACATTCTGAAAGAACTCCTGAATATTTAAGACATTCCGACAAAATGCTTCACGGATTGCAGATTTGGGTTGCGCTTCCGAAAGAATTGGAGCAAATGGAACCGAATTTTACGCACGTTGAAGCAGATGATATTCCAGCTTGGGAAGAAGACGGAGTTTCATATAAACTAATTGCCGGTGAAGCTTTTGGCAAAAAATCGCCTGTTCCTGTTTATAGTCCGTTATATTTTATTGAGATTAAAAGTACCGAGGCTAAAAAAATCAATATTGGTAAAGATTTATTCGGCGAAAGCGGTTTGTATATTTTAGAAGGAAGTATCAAAAATGGCGAACATACTTACGATTCAAGACAAATTCTAATTACAACTGAAGCTTCTCTTTGTGAATTTGAAATTTCCGAAAATTCAACGGTTTATATTTTTGGAGGAACACCATTTCCTGAAGAACATTTTATCTTTTGGAATTTTGTTTCATCAGATAAAAATCTCATTGAAAAAGCCAAAAAAGACTGGACAGAACAGACTTTCCCAAAAGTTCCTGGCGAAACCGAATTTGTACCATTACCTGAACCAAGAATCAAATAAATCATGGATACAATTTCAGCAAAAATAGATACGCGTTTGTATCGAACGGAAATAAAATCGGCAAGCGAAAATATTTTAATTTCGGATGAACCGCAGGAATTAGGCGGGAAAAATTTAGGCTTAAATCCGACAGAGCTTTTGGCGGCTTCATTGGCTTCATGCACCGTAATTACGTTGCGAATGTACATTAATCGTAAACAATGGAATGTTGAAGAAATCAACGTTAAAATTGATTTTGATAGAGATTCTGAGCGAAGTGTATCTGTTTTCACCAGAAAAATAGAAGTAATCGGCGAAGTCGATGAAACACAAAGACAACGTTTAGAAACGATTGCAAACAGCTGTCCAATCCATAAAACATTGACACATTCAATAGAAATTAAAACCACATTAATATAACAATCATGGAAATTCAACAAATAAACGATACCAAAAAAGGATATTTTGAAGCTATCGAAGATGGTAAAGAAGCAGGAAAAATGACATATACTTGGGCGGGAGATTCAAAATTTATAATCGATCATACAGAAGTTAGTCCAGATTTTAACGGAAAAGGGGTTGGCAAAAAACTGGTTTTGGCCGCTGTAGATTATGCTAGAGCTAATAATGTAAAAATTATTCCGCTTTGTCCTTTTGCAAAAAGTGTTTTTGATAAAGTTGAGGAAATTCGTGATGTGCTTTCTTAAAGGTTCTAAGATTCTGAGTTGCTAAGGTTCTAAGTTTTTTTAAACGCAAAGACGCGAAGGATTACGCAAAGTTCGCAAAGTTTTTAGACAAAGCTTTGCGAACTTTGCGTTTGTATTAAGTCTTGCAGATAAAAATAACCTTGCGCTCTTTGCGTTAAAAAAACACAACAACAAAATTCAATTTTAAAATCTCTCCGAAAACTCGTATATTTGCGCGTAATTTAAACTTAGAGTATGACAAGGATAATTACGCTTTTCTGTATTTTTATAGCACAAATCGGCTTTTCTCAATCGGCTGAAAGTTATTTAGAAAAAAACAGAAATAATGAAGCTCTCTTAACAGCTTTTTTTCAACAAATGCCAAAAGGAGGCGATTTACACCACCATTTTTCAGGATCAGTTTATGCAGAACCGCTTTTAGAAAGAGCTATTGCAGAAGATTTTTATTTGAATATTGAAACTATGGCAGTTTCGAAAACTAAACCTGAAAACGGAAACTGGCAGACTTTTTCTTCTATAAAAAAAGACAGAAAACTTGATTATTACCAACAACAAGTTATGCAAACTTGGTCGGTTAAAGATTATAACGGTTCTGTTCCGTCTGATGATCAGTTTTTTGACTCTTTTATGAAATTCGAACCAACAATTAAAGGTCATTTTGCAGAAGGAATGCTCGAATTAAAAAAGCGCGCCATTGCCGAAAATGTTTCTTATATTGAAACACAATTATCGACGATTCCATGTGATATGAATGTTTCAGATTTGACTGAATTTAACTCAAAATTACGTCAGGCATCAGCTCAAAAAGATGAAAAAGCGGTTATAAAACTTTTAGACGAATTATATAAATCGCTTCAACAGAAAGATGCTAAAAAATATGCTTTCGATTTCAATACTAATTTCATTGCAAAACTGCACAAAGACTTAAAAATAGATGACGAAAAATTTACAATGCGTTATCAAAACTTTGTGTTGCGATTTATGGAACCTGTCGATTTATTCAAAAATCTAACTATCGCTTTTATCTCTGCAAATGATAGTAAATTGGTTGCAGGCGTAAACATCGTTTCTCCAGAACATGGCGAAAATTCTATGAAAGATTATTGGCTTCATATGTTGATGTTTAAATATTGTCATTCAAAATATCCAAACGTAAAATATACGTTACACGCAGGAGAATTAACTTTAGGTTTGGTTCAGCCAGAAGAATTAACGTGGCATATAAACGACGCGATTTATGTTGCGGGAGCAAACAGAATTGGACATGGAGTTGATATCGCTTACGAAGCCAATTCGTATGATTTATTGAAATATATGGCTCAAAAAAATATTCCGATTGAAATCAATTTAGTGAGTAACGAATTTATTTTAAAAGTAAAAGAAAACAGACATCCGTTTACACTTTACAAAGAATTTAATGTACCAATTGTCATCAGCACAGACGACGCAGGAATTTTAAGAAGTAATATGACGGAACAATATGTTTTATTAGCTAAAAGATATAAAGATGTAAATTACGAAACGATCAAAAAATACGTTTACAACAGCATCAATTACAGTTTTATTCAGGACGAATCGGTTAAAAAACAATTGATTAAAGATTTAGATAATCGTTTTAAAATTTTTGAATCTAAGTTCTCTAAAAATTAATAAAAATAACAAATCTGCCAGATCTGCTAAATCTGCGAGAGTATATTTTTTCCCCGCAGATTTAGCAAATCAAGCAGATAAAATTCATTTAATTTATGATACTTGAAGCCGCATTTCTATTCGTTAAACCAGAATTATCAAATCAATTTGAAGCTGATTTTGCAAAAGCAAGTCAATACATTTCTTCAATTGAAGGTTATTTAGGACATCGTTTAGAAAAATGCCTTGAAGTCGAAAATAAATATCTTTTATTGGTTGATTGGAATACACTTGAAGACCACACAATAGGTTTCAGAACTTCTGAAGCGTATTTAGAATGGAAAAAGATTTTACATCATTATTACGAACCTTTTCCAATCGTAGAACATTTTGAAACGGTTTTCGAAAATAAAAAATAGTGTTTTTTTTGCCACAGATTAAAGGATTAAAAAGAATTTTTTATTTCCTTTTTTTTTGTCAGGCTGAGCGAAGTCGAAGCCTACGTCCAATTGGAACGCCCTTCGACTTCGCTCAGGGTGACAATCTAAAGAAATCATTCTAATCCTTTTAATCTGGGGCAAAAAAACAAATTCGCGCTAATTAGTGTAATTAGTGGCAAAAAAAACATATAATGAATATCAAACTTATCGCCATAGGCAAAACAGATAATAAATCGCTTCAAACTTTAATTGACGATTATACTAAACGTCTGTCTTTTTACATCAAATTTGATTTGGAGATTATTCCTGATATAAAAAACGTAAAAAACTTATCTGAAAGTCAGCAAAAAGAAAAAGAAGGCGAATTGATTTTGTCTAAACTTTCCGCAACCGATCAATTGATTTTATTAGATGAAAACGGAAAAAACTTTTCTAGTGTGGGTTTTTCCGAAGAATTACAAAAGAAAATGAATTCTGGCGTAAAAACTTTGGTTTTCGTAATTGGCGGCCCGTATGGATTTTCTGAAACCGTTTACAAAAAAGCACAAGGAAAAGTTTCGCTTTCGCTGATGACGTTTTCGCATCAAATGGTTCGTTTGTTTTTTATCGAACAATTATACCGCGGGTTCACAATTTTAAGGAATGAACCTTATCATCATCAATAAAATTAGTATTCAGTCGCTCCCGATAGCTATCGGGATTAATATTCAGTTTTACAAAATAAATTCAACAGGAAGTATATCAAGATTGTGAGTCACATCTTTTTGTAACAAAATTTTGTATTGAATATATTCTTCATAACTCATATTCTTATCGAATACAAACACTAAATTTGGAACCCTTTCAAACTTTATACTATAAAATTGTTGTAATATTTCTGAAATCTTTATTTCCTTATTTGCCATGAAAACCTGTTTTTTTCCTTTTTTAAAGTAAACAACAAAATTTTCTCTACTTGGTTTTTCCGTTTTGTAATACACTTTCGTGAAAGGCAAAAAGGCTAAATTCTTTCCAATAGAATCTGCATACGAATAATAATTTTCAGCATTTTCATTTTTGTGAGCGCTGTCGGCTCGCTTTTTTTCCTGCAATTTCATCACTTCTGGAATTACCAATTTTAAAGGCAGACGTTTGTCAATATTCAAAATCCAATTGGTTGAAATAATACTGCTTTTTCGGTTTACATCTGCAATTGTGTCTTTTCCTTCGATTTTAAAAAAGATATAAATTGGCGAAAGATCTTGTACATCTTTTACAATTGTGATGTCTGATTTTGGAAGCAAAACGTCTTCTTTTTTCCCGCAGGAAAACAAAAGACAAATTATAAGTATAGAGAAGTATTTCATTTTAAATTATAAATTATGAAAACCAATATTGGTTCATTTCTTTTAAAAAAATATTATCATTTATAGGAAATTGAGAACTTAAAACAGAATCTATACCACATCGTGGACAAACTGCAGTTTCGCCTATTTTTTCATCTATCCATTCATTTATTTCTTTTGTAAAAAAAACTTCTTTACAATGAAAGCATCCACACAAATCTCCTTGTAAAATTTCTTCTTTATGAGATGAACTTCCTTTATGCGCCTTTTTTATAAAATCGATATCATATTGATTTTCTGATTTTTTCATAATTAAAATAGCTTCAAGAGAATGAATCTTGCTTATTAAAAACTCATTTTATTGTACAAAGTAACACATTCCACCGCTTCTTTCACATCGTGCACACGAAGAATTTTTGCTCCTTTTGTCAATGCAATTGTATTCAGAAATGTAGTTGCATTTAAAGCTTCTTGCGGAGTAATATTAAGCGTTTTATAAATCATTGATTTTCTAGAAATTCCAGCTAAAACAGGTAAATCCAACAAATTAAAAAGTTCCATTTTCTGCATCACTTCATAATTTTGATCGGTTGTTTTAGCAAAACCAAAACCTGGATCTAAAATCAAATCGTTGATTCCTAAAGCTCTTGCTTTTTTCACTTTCTCAGAAAAATAAAAAAGTATTTCTTTTATAATATCATCATATTGCGTTAAACTCTGCATCGTTTGCGGATTTCCACGCATGTGCATCATAATATACGGAACGTTATATTTAGCGATTACATCAAACATTTTATCATCAAGTTCACCTGCCGCAATATCATTTATAATCGCTGCGCCACTTTCTATGCTTGCCTTTGCAACTTCGGCTCTAAAGGTATCAATAGACAATAAAGCTTTTGGAAAATGCTTTAAAATCAATTCAATGGCTGGAACAATTCGGTCAATTTCTTCTTGTTCTGTAACAAATTCTGCGCTTGGTTTGCTAGAATATGCTCCAATATCAATAAATATAGCTCCTTCAGAAAGCATTTTATCTACTTGCGAAATTATTTCGTCTTCGTTTTTATATTTTCCTCCGTCAAAGAAAGAATTTGGCGTAACGTTCAAAATTCCCATTACTTTAGGAATCGATAAATCTATAAGTTCGCCTTTGCAATTTATTAGCATATTGATTGTTTTTTTGTTTCAAGTTTCAGGTTTCAAGTTGATGCAGATTGCGTATTTCCAGAACGTGAAACCTGAAACTTGAAACTTGAAACTTTTTAGATTCTAGTTTCATTAACACTTTGTTTAGAAAAAACTTGAAACAAAGAAAACCTGAAACTTGAAACTCTTTAATTTAATCCTTATTTTTGAAGAAATTTTAGCAAATATACAGCATATAAATGAAGAATACTTCCCAAGATTTTGATAATGTTATCGCGGTTTGCCGTACGTTGTTTATCAATAAAATGACAGATTACGGCAGTGCATGGCGAATTTTAAGATTACCATCGCTAACCGATCAAATTTTCATAAAAGCACAACGAATCAGAAGTTTACAGGAAAACGATGTCCGTAAAGTGGATGAAGATGAAAAAGGCGAATTTATCGGAATCATCAATTATTCGATTATGGCTTTGATTCAATTAGAATTAGGCGTTGTAGATCAGCCAGATCTTGATGTCGAAAAAGCAACTGAATTATACGACGCTAAAGTAAAGTTAACCAAAGAGTTAATGGAAGCTAAAAATCACGATTACGGCGAAGCTTGGCGCGATATGCGTGTGAGTTCTTTAACCGATTTGATTTTGCAGAAACTTCTTCGCGTTAAGCAAATTGAAGATAACAAAGGGAAAACAATCGTTTCTGAAGGAATCGATGCCAATTATCAGGATATGATTAATTATTCTGTTTTTGCTTTAATTCTAGATCCAATCAAATAAATATTAGCCACTAATTTCACGAATTAATTTTGAAATTTTAGGCGAAAAATAAATCCCAAATAGATTTCTCATGAAAAACATTATTACTCAATTTTCCCGATTATTTGTCGGTATATTATTTATCATTTCTGGATTAATTAAACTAAATGACCCTGTTGGTTTCTCGTATAAATTGGCAGAATATTTTAGCGAACCAGTTTTCAATATGCCTTTCTTAGAGCCTTTAGCTTTAGGATTAGCGATATTTTTAGTGATTTTAGAAGTAGTTTTGGGTGTAATGCTTTTGGTTGGATATAAATCGAAACTAACGATTTGGGCTTTATTACTTTTAATCGTTTTCTTTACTTTCCTTACCTTCTACTCTGCTTATTTTGATGTAGTTAAAGATTGCGGTTGTTTCGGAGACGCTTTACACTTAACACCTTGGCAATCATTCACAAAAGATATTGTTTTACTTTTCTTTATTCTGATTTTATTCATTAATAAAAAATTAGTTAAGCCTTTATTTTCAAAATTAGTAACCAACATTGTTACTTTAATCAGTATTGTTTTATGTGTGTTTATGGCTGTTTGGGTTTTAAATCACAATCCTATTAAAGATTTCCGTCCGTACAAAGTGGGAACAAATATCGAGAAAGGAATGGAAATTCCAGAAGGCGCACCAAAATCGGTTGTAGAAATGATTTTTATCTACAAAGTAAATGGAGTTGATAAAGAATTTACAGAAAAAGATTTAATGAATATTCCTGAAGGCGCAACTTTCGTAGATCGTAAAGACAAAGTAATTACTGAAGGTTATGTTCCGCCAATTCACGATTTCACAATGACAAAAGATGATTCTGATTACAAAGAAGAATTATTAAAAGAGCCTAAATTATTAATTTTCGTTACTTACGATTTGAATTTATCGAATCCTGAAGGAATGAAAAAATTAGCAAAAGTTACTGCCGATGCCAAAGCTAAAGGTTATAAAGTAATCGGAATGACAGCTTCTGGAGCAGAAGAAATTGCAAAAGCAAAGAAAGAATATGCTTTAGACCTTGATTTCTATTTCTGCGACGGAACTGCTTTAAAAACTGTTGAAAGAGCAAATCCAAGTATTGTTGTGGTACAAAATGGAACTATTGTTCAAAAAGTACATTACAATGATGTTGACGATTTAAAACTGTAATTATATACTATAGATATCAATTTCACCAACGCCAATTCTTCTTGTTTTAGTAGAATTGGCGTTTTTGTTTTCTAAATTTTAAACCCCAAATTAAACTTTAAGACAACCTACTATGATTTCAAGAATATCACAGCAATTAACGAGAAGATTTTTTTCAAATCCTTTGCTTTTCATATTTGTTTCAGCCCTGCTTGTTTACGTCGTTTATGACACTTACATGAAAGCAACTTCTGGAAGTCATTTAATACCAATAAACATTATAGCGCTGATGGCTGGCGTAATTTTCGAAAGTAAAAGAATTACCAGCAGATGGGTCATTGTAGTAATTATCGGTTTACTGTCTTTCTTTATTGCTTTCGCATTTTTAAACTTCATAAATAACGCAGATCCGCACAGTACACATGGATTGGGAGACGTTTTTACTCTTAGTATTAAAATTTGGCCTTCTATTTTCTTGGTATTGTATTTTATCTTTTCACTAGTATTTTATAAGTATAGAATCATTCCGAAACTTACTGAAGGTATTACTTTACTCCAATCGATTGCTGTTATTTATTGGGCAATTGATTATGATTTCATTACTAGCGATAGTATTGTCATGCAGACATTTCTAGTAATTGGATTGCTATTTTCGCTGTTTTCTATTTTTCATGCTTTTACAAATACACATTTATCAAACACACATAAACTTATTCTAAGTATTTGGAGCTCTATAATTATGTTTCTTTTTGCATTAGATAACCTCCATGTAATCGATGAACCTGCTCCAATTGAAACCACAGCTAACCTATTAAAAATACTTTATCTTGGTCTGCAATATTTTCTATTAGGTATTTCGAGTATTTATATCATTCAAAATTTTATCATGTTATTTCGTTTTATACCCCGACCAGGAAATTTTTTCAATTCAAAATATTTTAGCAGCGTACGAAAACTCAAAGACGATCATATAAATAGATATTCAGATAATCAGGTTTCTCCTTTTCATTCTTTGATTTGTATTGTTTTTATAGGCACAATTTTCTTTATAAATTATTATTATCAATTTGTTCCAAAGCAATTAATAATTTGGATTGTTATTGTTAGTTTTCCATTTTTTATAAATGCATTCAATTACATTTTCTTAGGCAAAAAAAGATAAGAATTATTCTATTTTTCTTCTTACTTTTATTTTAGAAAAAACCTATCCATGAAGCTATCATTAAACCTATTTTCTATTGTTTTCTTTTTTCTCTTTTTAAGTTTTTCAGGCTTTAGCCAAGAAAAAAACTTTAATAAAGACCAACGTTATATCTTCTTTTTGCATAATGCTTTTGTAGAAGAAAACCCTTTAAATGTTGAACATCCCGAATACGGAAGAGCTGAGTACAACGAAATTTTAGATTCTTATAGAAAAGATAATTTTATTGTTTTTAGCGAAATTAGAAGTAAAAACACGAACGGTGCTAAGTATGCAAAAAAGATTGAAAAGCAGATAAAAGCATTATTAAAAAAAGACGTTTCACCAAATCATATAACTGTAATCGGAACTTCAAGAGGCGGTTATATTGCGCAATACGTTTCTACTTATTTAAAAAATCCAGAGGTAAATTTTGTTTTTATTGGATGTTACAGAGATTCAGATATTGAAAATATTCCTGAAATTAATTTCTGTGGAAACATTTTGACGATTTATGAAAAATCAGATATTTACGGAGTTTCTGCAATTAAAAGAAAGGAAACTTCAAAACTAAAAATAAATCATTTTAAAGAAATCGAATTAAATACCAATTTAAAACATGGTTTTTTATACAAAGCTTCAGACGATTGGATTGCTCCAAGCAAAAAATGGGCAAACGGAAATTATGATTTGAAATAAACCTTGAAAACAAAGATTAATTAACACTTCATATTTTCTATTCTAAAATTCCAAATCAACCACTAATAGATGACAAAACTTTTTAAACTTTTCTCTCTTTTTTTATTCTTTGCAATCCTTGGTTGTTCAAGTGACCATGTAGATTGCACAACTCCTCCTGAACATTTTGTTTTTCAATTTATTGATAAAGATTCTGGCGAGAATTTATTTTCAAACGGAACTTTTGATGCAAAACAACAAATTATTGTAATTAGTTTAAAAGACGCCAGAATTATACAACTCTCTACTGTAAATACTGAAAAAGGATACACGCTTTCTATAGGTGATATTGGCTGGATTAATGAAAAAGTAAGTTATGAGATTGCTTTCTATCAAGGCAAGACTATTTTTTCCTTAAATTTTGATGCCGAAAGAGTAAGCGGAAAATGCAATTATACCAAATACAATTCTGTACAAATCATAAATGCAGATTTTGAACTGGATAAAAAAACAGGAATTTATAAAATTCTTATTAATACAAAAAAATAGAAACACTGTATTAAAAAGAGCATCATTTATGCTCTTTTTTTATGTTTCAAAATTTGCCGAAAAAATTAAAATCAAGACGATTTTTTGATGTTTTTAATAGTACCGAATCTAAAAAATTGTTTTGAAGTTTTTTAAATTTTTTATTTTTTAGGAAAAAATGTTTAAAATCGGATTTTTTAAGGTGTACTATTACGTTTTCATTCCTCATTTTCTAACCAAAATTCTTCGTTTTGTTACAAAATGAAAGTCTCTTCAAATTTTGTTAATCTCCATTTGGCATTCGATTTGTTTGTTTAACTTTGTGAATTCAGTACTTAATTTTAAAATAATTTATTTTACATATGAAACAAATTGCTCTAGTTGTAATTGCGTTTATTACATTTTCTTGTTCACAAGCTCAGAAAACAAGTTTTTCTAAAGAAGCTTTATCTGAAAAATTATTAGGAACAGACAATAGTCAAACTACTTTTAAAAACATTTTAAAAAAATATAAAGGAAAAACTTTAGTAATTGAAGTTTGGGCTTCTTGGTGTGGAGATTGCGTAAAAGCTATGCCAAAATTAAAAGAATTGCAAGCTAACAATCCTGATGTTTCTTACTTATTTATTTCTGCTGATAAAACAGCTGAAAAATGGAAAGCCGGAATTGAAAAACACGAATTAAACAAAGGCGATCATTATATGATGAATGACGGAATGAAAGGTCTTTTTGGAAAAGCAATTGACTTAGACTGGATTCCGCGTTATATCATTGTGGATAAAAAGGGAAATATTGCGCTTTACCGTGCCATAGAAACTGATTTTGCTAAAATTGATGAAACTTTAAAAGGATTGAAATAATTTTCAATTACAATGTCAATGTCAAAATTCAATTTCAATTTCAATTTTGACTTTACTTCAAAGAAAAAAAACAAAAAATAATATAAAACTACCAAAATGAGAAAATCGATTGTTGCAGGAAACTGGAAAATGCATAAAAATGCTGCTCAAACTGAAGAATTATTAAACGAGTTAATTGCTAAAATTCCAGCAAAAACAAATGCACAAGTAATTGTAGCTCCAACTTTTGTAAACTTACAAGCTGCTGCTGCAAAATTAAAAAATACAACTATCGGAGTTTCTGCTCAAAACGTTCACCAAGCTGAAGGTGGAGCTTTTACAGGTGAAATTTCTGCAGATATGTTAACAAGCATTGGTGTTGATACTGTAATTTTAGGTCACTCAGAGCGTAGAGCTATTTTCCACGAAAGTGATGCTTTAATCGCAAGCAAAGTTGATACAGCTTTAACACATGACATGACAGTTATTTTCTGTTTTGGTGAAGAATTAAAAGATCGTCAGTCTGGAAATCACTTCAATATTGTTGAAAACCAATTGCGTGATGGTGTTTTTCATATCGCAAAAGAATCTTGGTCTAAAGTTGTTTTAGCTTACGAACCAGTTTGGGCTATCGGAACTGGAGAAACTGCTTCGCCAGAACAAGCACAAGAAATGCACGAATTTATTAGAGAAACTATCCGTAAAGCTTTTGGAGCTGAAATCGCAGATGAAGTTTCTATTTTATACGGTGGTTCTGTAAAACCAGAAAACGCTAAAGAAATCTTTGGTAAACCAGACGTAGACGGTGGTTTAATTGGAGGTGCTGCTTTAAAAGCTGACGATTTCTTAGCTATTGTTACAGCTATTTAATTTTAGATTTTAGATTTTGAAATCTTACACTATATAAAAAGCGTTTGCTAATGCAAACGCTTTTTCTTTTTTAAATTATTCTTAAAATAAGAATGTTCTTTTAGATTTTTAGACAACTTCTGCTTTGGATTCTTACCTTTGCAAAAATTTTTTTTATGTCAAATATATATTTAGGATATCATTTTACGATTGAGCCAAAAGAACCAGGATCAGAAATTTTAATTGCCGAATTGGGCGAAAAAGCATTTGAGACTTTTACAGAAACAGAAAACGGAATTTCGGCTTTTGTGAAGAAAGATTTATGGGACGAAAATATTCTGGATGATATTTACATTTTACAATCTGAAGAGTTTAAAATTGAATATACAATCGAAGAAATCGATCAGGTAAACTGGAATGAAGAATGGGAAAAAAATTTCGAACCAATTGATGTTGATGGAAAATGCCATGTTCGCGCTCCTTTTCATCCAAAAACTAATGCTGAGTTTGATATTGTAATCGAACCTAAAATGAGTTTCGGAACGGGGCATCACGAGACAACTCACATGATGATTCAACATTTATTAGAAATGGATGTTAAAGGTCTAAAAACTTTAGATATGGGTTGCGGAACTGCTATTCTTGCCATTTTAGCCGAAATGAAAGGCGCAGAACCAATCGATGCAATTGATATTGACAATTGGTGTTATTTGAATTCTATTGAAAATGCTGAACGCAATAACTGCAAACATATCAGCGTTTACGAAGGCGATGCAGCATTATTGGCTGGAAAAAAATACGATTTGATTATTGCGAATATCAATAGAAATATTTTGTTGAATGATATGCAGGCGTATGTTGACGCATTAAATCCAAAAGGAATTATTCTTTTTAGCGGTTTCTACGAAGAAGACATTCCTTTTATAGATGCTTCTTGTGTAGAAAAAGGTTTAACGTATGTTAAAAAGCTACAAAGAAACAACTGGGTATCATTAAAATACGTAAATTAGATAGAGTAATTACAAAGTACAAAAACTAAATAAGATGAGTACTAAAGAGAAAGTAAGAGAAAAAGTCCGTGAGAAAGAAGCGGCTGTTTTTAATAACGAAATCATTATGTATAACGACGACGTAAATACTTTTGACCATGTTATTGATACTTTAATGCGTGTTTGCAACCACACGGCAGAACAAGCAGAACAATGTTCCTTAATTGTACATTACAACGGAAAATGCACTGTAAAAACAGGTCCGATAGAAAAATTAAAACCACAATGTACACAACTTTTGGAAGCTGGACTTAGCGCCGAAATTGTCTAGTTGAAAATAATTTAAAAAGCATTCTATTTTATTCTATATTTGAATGAATTAGAATGCTTTTTTTATTTTATTCAATTTAAAATCATGAGAAATACCTTTCTTTTTTTTAATTCTACTATTTTCTTTTAGCTCAAGAGGGCAATCAAATTTTGAATCTCTTCGTAAACAATTGATGCAAAACAAGACTTACGAATATGTTTATTATTTTGAAAACAACTATGCCGGATTTAGAACTTTTAACGATAAAATGGGGTTAATTGATTCTCTCGGTAATGTAGTTATAGAGCCTAATTACAAATACATTCATAACCGAAAAGAGCTTAAAAATATTTTTGAAGCCGCGATTATAATTAATAAAAAATATAAAAGAGGATTTATTGATTTACAAGGCAATACTAAAATTCCTTTTGATTATGAAGATGTTTACTATCTAGGAAATGATTTGGTAAGAGTTTCAAAAAATAATAAGACAGGAGTTATTGACATTGAAAACAAGATTATTTTACCAATTAAGTATGATTATATAATGGAAAGCAAAGGCACTTTGTTTGTCCAGAATAACAACAGTATTGATCTATTTAGTTCTGAGGGAAAACAAATTACCTCCTTTCAAGCCCTTAACATCGATTATTTTCAGCATGAAAGATCGATTGTAACACTTAAAAATGAAAATACTTTGATAATTGATACTCTCGGAAATATCGTTTTAAACACTATTAAAAACCATAAGTTTGAAAGAATACTTGGTAAAGATTCTTTTCTTATTTTAAATACTATAACTAAGAAGAAAGGAATTATAAATTCGACTGGAAAATACGAGATTGAATGTAAGTATGATGAAATTCGTCCTTCTAATTCCATTTATATTGTAAAAAATAATGGTAAGGAAGGAATTATCGATAAAAATGATTTGATATTGAAACCATTAGTTTATGATAATATTTCTTCTGCTTTTTATAAGGACAGTATCTCATTCAAAAATCAATATTACGCAATTAAAAAGGACTTAGAAGGCATTATTAATCCATTTATTGAGAAAGAAGTAATCCCAATTTTCTATAAAGATATAAGCCGTTTTGGCAACTATTACACTATAACCAATTTAAAAGATAAAAACGGAGTGTTTTCTGTTAAAGGTCAGATCATTGTGCCAGAAAATTACAACTTCTACAATGCATCTGAAAATAAAATTTTTGCTGAAAAAGACTCAAAAAATTACCTACTCACTATCGAAGACAACAATTATACTGAAAAAGAAATTTTGGTAGATGAATTTGTTAAAGATGAAGCTAATTTTATAGAATTTTCAAATAGTAATTATCAAGTTTTTAAAGATAAAAATTGTTTTGGTGTCTTAAGCAATAAAAATCAAACAGTTATTCCAGCTGAGTACGATTATATCAAAGAAGTCTATGCAACAGGAGAATTTATTGCAAAGAAAAACAACAAGTTCGGAATTATAAACTCCGCAAACCAAATACTATTAGAATTAAAGTTTGACTCATTTGAGATTATTAAGGAATATGTTCGCTTTAAAATTAAAAATCAAAAAGCGATAAAATTCTACGACGTAAATTTTGCTTTTGAACCTAAATCGTTTTAATTTTCTTTCTTAAATAGTGCCTATACAAGCTCTCAATTGAAAATAATTTAAAAAGCATTCTATTTTATTCTATATTTGAATGAATTAGAATGCTTTTTTTATGGAGGAATATGGAAAGATATTGATTATTGCAATGCCTATTTTTTTGACTTTAATTATCATCGAAAAAGTTTACGGCATTTATAAAAAAAATGATACGGCTCCTCTAATCGACAGCGTATCAAGTATTAGTTCTGGAATTACGAATTCTGTCAAAGATGTTTTGGGATTAAGCATTACTTTTCTTTCTTACGAATGGCTGGTTTCTAAAATTGCTTTACAACATTTAGAGCCAAATGTTCTCTCCTATTTTATCGCCTTTTTTGTAATTGACTTTTACGGCTATTGGAGTCACCGATTGGCACATCAAATCAATTTTCTCTGGAACAAACATGCTATTCATCACAGTAGTGAAGAATTTAATTTGGCTTGCGCGCTTCGTCAGCCCATTGCCAGTTTAGTCAATTTGTTTACTTTTTTATTAATTCCGGCAGCTTTATTGGGAGTTCCTGCGTCTGTGATTGCTATAACACTTCCACTTCATTTATTTTTGCAATTTTGGTATCATACCAAACACATCAAAAAAATGGGTTTTGTAGAGCATATTTTGGTTACTCCATCGCATCATCGTGTGCATCATGCGATTAATCCCGAATATTTAGACAAAAATCATTCTCAAATTTTTATTTTTTGGGATAAACTTTTCGGCACTTTTCAAGAAGAATTAGACGACGTTCCGCCTGTATTCGGAATCACAAGACCTGCCAATACATGGAATCCGATTAAAATTAATTTTCAGCATTTAAGTTTATTAATTTCAGATGCCTGGCGCGCTCCAAAATGGAAAGACAAACTAACGATTTGGTTTAAACCAACAGGTTGGCGTCCTGAAAATTTTGAAGAAAAATATCCTGTCAATAAAATTGAAAATGTTTTTAATTTTGAAAAGTACGGAACTCAAAATTCACAAAGATTAATTTACTGGTCAGTCGTACAAGTTTTAATTACACTATTGTTTGTCAGTTATTTATTTGACAATATTGCCAAAATTGGTCTTCCCAACATATTCGTTTATGGCTTTTTTATTTTTCTGACGATTTATAGTTACAGTGAATTAATGGACAAAAGCAAATTTGCTGTTTTTTGGGAAGCATTACGCTTAGGATTTGTAATTTCTATTATTAGTTATTACGGAGATTGGTTTGGATTAAATCGTGTAATTCCGATTAGTAATTATATTATTTTTACATATCTGATTTTATCTTTTCTAACTACAATTTATTTTGTAAATTTTGAATTTAAAATCAACCAAAACCAATATATAAATTCATAAGCCCTATTATGAGAAATTCTTACTTTTTCAAGATTTATATTGTGTTCAGTATAATCTATCTCATCATTCTGCTTTCAGGTTTCGATCGTTTCGATTTATTTTTAAAACCTATTTTAATTCCAATTATCGGGTTTGGCGCTTATTTTTACAGAAAATTTCCCACTCAAAATACGTTGCTGACAGCACTTGTTTTTTCGTGGATTGGAGATGTTATTTTGCTTTTTACCGATCTTGGTGAAATCTATTTCATTTTAGGACTCGTTTCGTTTTTGATATCGCACATTCTACTTTGCGTTGTATTCAATAAACAGAACAAAATTAGAAAGAAACAAAACAAGGCACTTTTTATATTTGGAAGTGTGTTGATTGCATTATATTTAATCGGAATGGTTTCTGTTTTAATGCCACATTTAGGAAATCTGGAAACTCCGGTTATTGTTTATGCTTCGATTATTTCGATTATGATTTTATTTGCTTTTAATGGACTTTTGGTTTGGGAAAAACCAGGTAATTTTTTGGTTTTTTTTGGAGCTCTTTTCTTTGTAGCGTCAGATAGTATTTTAGCTGTAAATAAATTTTATGCGCCAATACCGAAAAGTTCCTTTTTTATTATGCTGACTTATCTTCTGGCACAATATCTGATTGTACTTGGTGTTATAAAACTAAATCCAAAGAAGCCAAAACAATAACCAAACTCTCGAAATTACAACTAACCTCATGAAAAAAACAGCTTTATTTATTGTTTTATTAATTACAGTAACTTCTTGCGTAAGTACAAAATCGACTTTGAAAAACGTAGACGATAATGCGCCCGATTTGATTTTGAAAAAAGACAATACCTTTTCGATTACTCAATTTGCGAAGGATAAAAAATACGGTTACGATCCAGATTATCCTGTTAATATATTTTTTCAAAATACGAATAGTGAAACTTTAAACGAATCTCGTTTTTTAAATGCTTTGGCTGGACCAAGCGGCGAAAAAATCACGTATACGAGATTAGAAACTTGCTGCCCTTTTCCGACTAAAAGAAGCAATATGGGAGCTGGATTTTTAAATGTCTATGAATTAAAATGGGAAGGACAAAAAAAACCTATCAAGCTTTATTTGAACATTTATGAAAAAGGAATTTTAATGGTTCCGATTGGATTAAGATTGAAACAGAATTAATATTTCATTTTTTGTTTAACAAATTATTTTTGGAGGTTTTATAATCAGTCAAAAAATCAAAGTAAATTATGAAATGTGAAATTCTTATAAACAATGAATCTATTGGAATTGTAGATTTTCAAGTTATCGATTTAACCATGGGAGCAATCTCTGGTATTTTAATATCTAATGAAAACTATCATAAATACCAAAGTTTAATTAGAAAACAAACTTCAGAAACAGGAATTTCAAATTTATCCAATTTTAGCTATAAAATTATAACAGATAATAAAATTGAAATATTAGCACAAGGAGGAATTGGAATTATAGATTCAAAGAAGTTTAATGAATTGACTGTTGAATGTGCTGGAGTTGATTTATCACTTTTTGAAATTTAAAATTAACTTAATTTTTCGTAATTCCACTAAGCTTCTAGCCCTGATAGAAGCGGAAATCCTTTTTTGAGAAAGCCTATTTTTTCTGGTCGTTGCAGAGCGACCAACGGAAGCTCCTGCAACGACCAAAGAAAAAAAGGATTTGGAGAAAAAGATTACAGCGAATAGCAGGATTAGCTTCTTAAAATAATCTTAAATCTTAATCTGGTATTCATAAATCATAACTACCTTTGCACTGTCAAAAAATCATATTATGAACATACAACATATTCCTCAAATTAAGCATACTGACAGCGGGAATTTCTTTTTATTATCGGGGCCTTGCGCCATCGAAGGAGAAGAAATGGCGTTGCGTATTGCTGAAAAATTGGTTGGTATTACCGACAAACTTCAGATTCCTTATGTATTTAAAGGATCTTTTAAAAAAGCAAACCGTTCTAGAATTGATAGTTTCTCTGGAATTGGTGACGAAAAAGCATTAAAAATCTTAAGAAAAGTTTCAGAAACCTTTCACGTTCCGACTGTTACAGATATTCACACCAATGAAGATGCTAAAATGGCGGCGCAATATGTAGATGTTCTTCAAATTCCGGCATTTTTGGTTCGCCAAACTGATCTTGTTGTTGCTGCGGCAAATACTGGAAAAGTGGTAAACTTGAAAAAAGGACAATTTATGAGTCCAGAAAGCATGAAACATGCTGTACAAAAAGTATTAGACTGTAATAATGAGAATGTTATGGTTACAGATCGTGGTACTATGTTTGGTTATCAAGACATGATTGTTGATTTTAGAGGAATTCCTACTATGCAACAATATGCTTCTACGGTTTTGGATGTTACGCATTCTTTACAACAGCCAAATCAAACTGCTGGAGTTACTGGCGGAAGACCTGACATGATTGAAACGGTAGCAAAAGCTGGTATTGCAGTTGGTGTTGACGGTATTTTTATCGAAACTCATTTTGATCCTGCTAATGCAAAAAGTGATGGCGCTAATATGCTTCATTTAGACTATTTTGAAGGTTTAATGAACAAACTGGTTGCCATTAGAAAAACAGTTAACGCATTTTAATTTATAATACTTAAGTTCTTTGAAAACAAAATATTTATTTTTCGCTTTACTTGGATTCTCATTCAGCATTTTTGCTCAAGAAGAAATTCCAGTACAGAAATATACTGCTCATAATAAAGGAAAATTCTTTGTTATGTGGGGCGGAAACAGAGAGAGTTACTCAAAATCTGATGTAAATTTCAGAGGTAAAGATTACAACTTTACAGTGGAAGATATGAGAGCTCATGATAAACCAAAAGGTTGGCATGTTGATTACATTAATCCTGCCAACATGACTATTCCTCAAACTAATTTGAGATTGGGTTACTTTTTTAGCGATCATTATAGCGTTACAATTGGTGTTGACCACATGAAATATGTAATGGCACAAAACCAAATTGCAAATGTTAATGGAAACATTAATTTACCGACAGATGATCCCGCGTCAATTTACAATGGCAATTATAACAATACTCCTGTCGATATGTCTCAGGGAGGAGCTAAAGAGGGTGGTTATGGCAATGGTGAAATTAATGTAAATGGTCCAGCTTTTTTAATGTACGAACATACAGACGGTTTAAATTACATTAATACAGAGGTTGCAAGATTTGATGATGTTTCTAAATGGTTTGGTTTGCCAAATATTGATAAAGTTCAGATTAACTTAACTGAAGGTCTTGGAGCGGGAGTTTTATATCCTAAAACCAATACAACACTTTTAGGAAAAGAACGTCATGATGATTTTCACGTTTCTGGTTATGGTGTTTCTGCAAAAGCGGGTCTAAATATTACTTTCTTCAAACACTTCTATATTCAAGGAGAGTTAAAAGGTGGTTATATCAACATGCAGGATATTAGAACTACTACGAGTAATGAAGATAAAGCTTCTCAGCATTTTACTTATTTTCAACGAATTATTGCAGTTGGAGGTATTTTTAGAATCTAAAATTTGCTGAAAATATATTTATAAATATAGCTGTCATTTTATTTGGCAGCTATTTTTTTTATTATTTACTTTGTATCTCAAAGTACTTTAATTCGTATTTTATGAAAAAGAAAAAATATTTATTTCCGTTGATTACTTTCATCCTAAGTTTTGGATGTGCTTTGTTTGTAGCTATAAAAGTTTTTCCGAACAATCCGTTTACGGGAACTAAGGAAGTAAAAACTGTTGCAAGTAAATTTAAAGATGGTGATCTTATTTTTCAAACTTCAGAATCGCAACAATGTGAAGCGGTTCGAATTGCAACTAAATCAAAGTTTTCTCACTGTGGAATTATTTATGATATTAATGGAAAATGGTTTGTTTTTGAAGCGGTTCAACCTGTAAAACTTACTCCGATTGAAGATTGGATCAAACATGGAAGAGATAGTAAATATATGGTGAAAAGATTAAAAAATGACAGCGTTTTGAATCCGCAAGTTTTACAAAAAATGAAAGATTACAGTCAGCAATTTGATGGTAAACAATACGATGCATATTTTGAATGGACAGATAACAGAATTTATTGTTCTGAATTGATCTGGAAAATCTACAAAAACGCCGCAGGAATTGAATTGTCTAAATTGCGTGAATTGAAAGATTTTAATTTAGAAGATTCTAGAGTTCAGAAAATATTGAAAGAACGTTATGGCAATGATATTCCGTTGGAAGAAAAAGTCGTTGCTCCTTTCGATCTTGCTGATTCTAATTTATTGAAAACTGTAATAGACACTTATTAAAAATATATAAAAAGCTAGTCTAAATTTTTTCTAGCTTTTTTTATTTGATTATAAACTTTGAATTTCAAAGAACTTTTTAAAATAATAGTATGAGAGATTTTTTAATTGAGAAACTGTACGAATGTTCTAAGAAACCCTATCAAAAATATTTCAAGAAAAACGAACCTTGGGATATTGATAAAACGTCTTTGCTAAATTATCCCAACGAAAGCTTAGGATTTGGTTTGGGAAATTTTCTTCACAACAATCATTTTGATATTCAGGAAAAACTGGAAGATCACGACATTATTCATGTTTTAACGAATACTGGAATTTCAGTCTACGAAGAAATCGGAATGCAGTATTATTTATTAGGAAACGGAAAAAGAAGCTTGTATTTGTATATGGTGATTTTATCGGGAACCATCTTTTATCCTAAGCGAATAAACTACTTCCTTCAACAATATAAAAGAGGAAAAAATGCTTTTCAGTTTCATTATTTGAACTTTTCGAAAATGCTCTTAATTCCGATTCAATCAATTCAGCAAACTTTTAAAATTTAAAATCATGAAAACGATTCATAAACCTTTTGAAGAAAAACAATCTATAGAATTAGCTGTTGGCACTTTTATAATTACGACAGTTTTATTTATGTTTTATATCCTTTCAAATGAAAATTCTACTGTTTTGGTTATTGCTTGGCCGTTTGCATTGGCAGCAATAATGGTAAATATAATTATGTTCATTCATTTGTCAGACAGGTTTCTTCATTTGCCACAACAACGAAAAGAAATAGGTTTTAAAATCTTGATGCTGCTGTCTAATATCCCAATAACATATTTTTATTATTTGATTGTGATGAAACTAAATTGAATGCAATTTTTAGCTTCAAGCCAAAAAAAAGCAGTAATCTACGATTACTGCTTTTTGGGTATTTATTCTTTTTACCTTATATCAAAATTTTCATATACAACTTGAAAAATAGGCATGTAAGATAAATATTCATCACTTTTACTGCAAAAACTAAGTATGAATAAATCTCTTCCTTTAATAAAATAATATTGTAAAATAGTACCTAAACTGCCATCACTCATTAGCTGTCTGTAAACAATTTCTTGTCCTTGCAAACCATTTTTTACAACCTTTCGATTAGAAATAATTTCACTGCTTACTCCGAATTTTTTATCAATTATCTTTTTTACTGTTTTCGATTTAACTCGTGAATATCCAAGATCAGAAATTAGTAAACTTATATTCTCTATAAAATTATCATTAACCGAACTTTTTTCGCTTAAAAGCATAAATTTCTTTTGCAACGAATCTGATTTTTGAAGATGCCAATTATAAGGAAATAATATCGAGTATTTTTTTTCACTTATATATAATTTTCCAGAGTTATCTTCAGGTTTATGCTGTCCAAATCCGATTGTTGTAAATAAGATTGCGACAAATGTTAAAAACAGCTTCAAAATAAATTTTAGTTAGCCTTTTTAATCTCAATTCCGTTTTGATCTAATAAGTAGATTAATGAAGTCATTGTTGCAGCTCCCAATTCTAACTCTCTTTTGTTGATCGCATCAAATGTATCGTTTGCTGCGTGATGATAATCAAAATAACGTTGCGAATCTGGTTTTAAACCTGCTTTTACAATGGCTTGAGAAGTCAAATGGCTAATATCTGAACCTGCGTGACCGATTGTAAAACTGTGCACTAAATATGGCTCAAAAAGATCTTTGTAAGCTTGAATTTTTTTCAAATTCACATCATCAGCTTCAATTGAAAATCCGCGTGGTGAAAATCCGCCTGAATCGCTTTCTAAAGCAAAAATGTGGTTTTCTTTCTTTTGTTTAGAAACTTCTTCATATTTAGCACCACCTTTTCCGCCATTTTCTTCATTCATAAATAAAACAACACGAATCGTATTTTTTGGCTTGTAGTTTAAGTTTTTCAAAATTCTGATTACTTCCATACTCTGCACCACTCCTGCTCCATCGTCATGCGAACCGTCTGCTAAATCCCAAGAATCCAAATGTCCTCCAACAACCATAATATTTTCTGGTGTTACAGATCCTGTCAATTCTCCAATAACATTATAAGACAAAGCATCTGGCAAAGTTTCGCAAGATTGTTTGAAATAAAATTTCAAAGCAGGATTTACTTTTAATGATTTACTCAACAATTCTGCTCCATTTGTACTAATTGCCGCTGTCGGAATATATTGTTCTTTTGAAAGATCACCATAACTTTGAGCACCTGTATGAGGAAAATCGTCTAAACGTAAATTCATAGAACGAACAATAGTTCCCACCGCTCCTAGCTTTGCAGCTTCTTTTGCTCCAGCATATCTTTGATCCACACAAGCTCCGTAAGAAGTAAAAGTTTCGATATTTTCAGGATTCATTGGTCGGTTGTAAAACACAATTTTTCCTTTTACTTTATCAGCTCCTAATTCTGCCAATTCTTTAATTCCTTGCACTTCAATAATTTCTGCTGTAAGACCCGTTTTTGGTGTTGCAACAGAACCTCCTAAAGCACAAATTGGAACGACAGTTTTTTCTTTTCCATTTAAAATATAAGCTGTTTCTTTTTCTCCACGAACCCAATGAGGTACCATAACTTCTTGTAGATACACTTTATCAAGTTCTAAACTTTCTAATTGTCTTTTAGTGTAATCAACTGCTAATTCTGCTCCTTTAGATCCAGATAAACGAGCGCCAATATCGTTAGATAAATATTCTAACCAAGTATAGCATTTTGCCTCGGTTAATGCTTTTTTGTAAAATAATTTGATGTTTTTTTCATCGTTTGTCTGAGCAAAAGATGTCAATCCGTTTAAAACTAAAGCAGTTAAAAGAATCGTTTTTTTCATAGTTTGTGTAGTAATTTTGGAGTTTATTATGCCTTCAGCATATTCACAAAGGAACAAAATTTCAGACAGTTCGAAAGCTTTTTCTTCAACCTTTTCTCAAAAAAAAGCTCCAATTACAAATTCTTCAATTTGCAATCGGAGCTTTTACAGATTCATCAAATAAAAATTATTTTACTTCGATAATCTTATTTTTTGTTCCAATACCATTTTCATTAAAAGGTTCTATAGTGAAATAATATTTTGTTCCTTTATCTAAACCTCTAAAATCATAATTATTATCACCATAAACCATAATGCTGTTGTATAATTTATCTGGCGTAATTCCGTAGTAAATATTATAACCAATAGCGTCAGTTTGTTTTTTCCAAGAAATCATTGCATTTCTAGAATCTGTTTTATTTCGGTCAACTTTAAAAGAAACAACCGCTTTTGGTTTTGCAACCAATCCATTTCCAAAAACTCTAAAATCTGAAATGGCAAATAAACCTGAAGCATTATGAATATTTTCCATTTTGATGTAACGCGCTTTGATTGATTTTGTTAGCTCAACATAATCGTGAGGCACATCTTTATCATTTTTAGATTTATCAACAACTAGAGTCCAATTTTGAGCATCATCAGACATGTATATTTTATATTGGTAATAAATATCCATTGCTTTATTATACTGCGTTGCTTTATGATCGGCATAATTTATCTGAAGCGCATTTATTTCCATTGTTCTTCCTAAATCCATTTGAAGCCATTCGCCAGGATTGCTTGTTTTTGCAGACCAATACGTTTGGATGTTTTCATCGGTTAAATTTTCTGGACCGTAGCAGAATTTTTCGAAAACTTTTTTACCGCCATTATCCATCCTGTGCGTTTCTACTTCCATGCAATCTTCAGAAGAAGAAACTGTTACAGGCTTTTTATACGAAAGTAACATCCATCCAGATGAAGCACCTCTTGTCTGATCGCGCTCACTTGTTGGCAATACAATTGGAAAATCGCCATAAGACGTAATCGAATACATTACATCATCTTTATCAAATCCAGCAGGAAACATATCGATACGACGCTCAAAACGATCTTTAATAGAAATCTTGCATGTTCCTGTATTCCAATAATTTCCGTAATTATCTGCAAAAGTATTTCCGTGTCCTGCTCCAATTACAAATCCGCCTGGTTTATAAGACATCGGATTGTGTTTTTGATACGTAAATGGTCCTAACGGATTATCACCTACGTGAACACCATTTGCATAACCTTTAAATTCGGTTGCAGGCGCGCCATATTGCATATAATATTTTCCGTTGTGTTTGGTCATCCAAGCTCCTTCAATAAAATTTCCCCAAGGTGCAGGTTCCATATCATTGTTTGGACCAAAACGTTCCCAACCGTGAGCAGAAGGATCTAAAATAGCCACTTCTTTAACTTGTCCGTAAACTTTCTGAATATCCTCAACTTCAGTCGCTTTATACAATTCTGCATAATCAGCTTGATTTCCTTTTGGAAGCCAAGTATTATAATCTACTTCTACTCCAACAAGCGGTAATTTTCCGCTTGAACCGTAGTACATATATACTTTTTTATCATCATCTTGAAAAATAGCTGGATCCCAAGTTGGCAGCATTGCTTTATCTACATGACGTGTCCATCTTCCTGATTTGGGATCGGCAGTTTTCCAAATCGGATGATCTCTTTTCCAAGTTGAACCAACGTAAAATAAAGTATCGTTTACAACCCAAGCCGCAGGCGCGCATTGATCGTCATCGCCAGGCTGTCTTTGAAAACTTCCGTAAACGAAATTCCAATCTGACATATCTTTACTCCAAAAGAAACCTGCTTGGTTAGTCGCAAATAAATAGTATTCGCCTTTGTAAGTTATAATTACTGGATCGGCACTAGAGCGGCGAGAATATGGAATTCCATTATGATTATAAGTTGTATAGTTGTAACCAATATTTATTGGATTACAATATGTTGTTGCAGGTTTATTAGGGTCAAACCATTCCGTTTTACCTAATTTTTGTGCCAAAAGATTGTTAGCAAAAAGTATCGCAAACAATACAACTGACAATTTGAGTTGTTTAAATATTTTTTTCATGGTTAGATTTTAAGTTTATAAAGTCTAAAAGATTATTTTTTTGCCTGTAATCTTTCCTTTAAAAGTTCGGGTTCGTTTGTTGTGATATAATTGAATTTATGATCAATAATCCAATCCATATCCTTCGCTTCGTTTACAGTCCAAGCATTTAGAATAATTTTGTTATCTTTTGCTTCTTTTATCCATTCTGGATGTTTTTGAAACACAGAATAATGATAATCAACTCCATTAATTTTATCTGCTTTAACTTCTTTTGGAGATTTATTCCCTTCTAAATACTGCAGAGAAGCTTTTGAATCTATTGCTCTAATTTTCTTTAAAATATCATAATCAAAACTAATGTAGCAAGTATTTTTATCAGCTTTTAGTTTTTTAATAACTTCTACTGACATGGATGCCGTTTTTTGTCCTCTTTCTTTACTAATCTCCGAAGGTTTTATTTCGCAAACTAAAAGTGTTTGTTTATTGTTTTTAGTTCCTTCTAAAATGTATTCGTGTAAAGTTGGAAGTTTTTCTCCGTTAGAAAGTTTAAATTTTATTAAATCAGCGTAATTCGTTTCTTCAATAAGCAATTTATTATAATGTGCATCATGATTAATTACAAGCGAATCGTCAGCCGTTCTCCAAACATCAAATTCTGAACCTGGAAGTTTTAAATCGATTGCATGTCTTAATGAAGCAATTGAATTTTCTGGAAGATTATTCTTTTTCCACGCTCCTCGATGCGCGACAATTGCATTTTTTTGTGCATTACAAGATGAGAAAGCAATAAGAAATGCCAGACTCAATATTTTAAAAATATTCATAATAATGTAGTTAAAAAATTACAAAAAAGATTCTTGATTTTAAAAAAAAGCCCTTCGCTAACCAAACACGCGAAGGGCTAATTACCAATCAATAAACCAACTATTTAGTTAACTCAAAACTAACTTTCTTATCGGCGTTTGAATTTCCTCCAATGAAAATATCAAACTGACCAGGCTCTACTACAAACTGTAAATCAGAGTTATAAAACTTTAAATCTTCAACAGTAATATCAAAACTTACTGTTTGTTTTTCTCCTTTTTTAAGAGCAATTTTTTGGAAACCTTTTAATTCTCTAACTGGTCTTGTTACTGAACCAACTAAATCTCTAATGTATAATTGAACAGTTTCTTTTCCGTCAAAATTTCCAGTATTCGTTACATCAACCGTTACTTTCAATTTTCCTGATGCATTCATTTTATCAGAAGAAATTTTGATATTTGAATAATCAAAAGTTGTATAACTTAAACCAAATCCAAATGGGAATAAAGGCTCGTTTCTTTCGTCAATGTAGTTTGATCTGAATTTTTCAAATTTTCCTTCAGTGTTAGAAAGTGGTCTTCCTGTATTTTTATGTGCGTAATAAATTGGCAACTGCCCAACACTTCTTGGGAAAGTTGAAGTCAATTTTCCAGAAGGATTTACATCTCCAAATAATACATCAGCAATTGCGTAACCCGCTTCTGTACCCGCAAACCAAGCATTTAAAATAGCAGGAACTGTTTTTTCTTCGTCAGTAATTACTAACGGACGTCCGTCAAATAAAACTAAAACAACTGGTTTTCCTGTTTTTAATAAAGCATTCAATAAATCTTTTTGCGCTTGTGGAATTTCTAAATTCGTACGGCTGCTAGATTCTCCGCTCATTTCTGCAGATTCACCTAAAGCTGCAACAATTACATCAGATTGTTCAGCAACTTTTAATGCTTCTGCTAATAAATCTTCTTTTGAACGTGAATCGCGGTGTAATGTTTTTCCAAACATTGTTGCGTTTGTTTCAAAAGTTTCATCGTAATCTAAATTGCTCCCTTTTGCATATAAAACTTTAGTTCCATTTCCAGCAACTTCTTTGATTCCTCTTAATAATGAAACTGCATTTTCCATTTTTGTAGCCACACTCCAAGTTCCTGGCATGTTTTCTTTAGCATCTGCTAATGGTCCGATCAAACCAATAGTTCCCGATTTTTTAAGCGGTAATAATTGATTTTGGTTTTTCAATAATACTAAAGATTGTGCAGCAATTTGACGCGCTTCTTTTCTGCTATCTGTTGTGAAGATTTCAGTTTTTGCTCTTTTCTCATCACAATATTTGTACGGATCTTGAAATAATCCTAAATCGTATTTTGCTTCTAAAATAAGTTTTACAGCATTGTCAATTGTTTCGATTGAAACTCTTTTTTCATCTAGAGATTTTTTCAAAGTTCCTAAGAAACCTTCTCCAACCATATCCATTTCAACACCCGCATTTAATGCTAAAGCAGAAACGTCTTGAAGATTCCCCATTCCGTGTTCGATCATTTCAGGAATTCCTGTAAAATCTGTTACCACAAAACCTTTGAAACCCCATTGTTTTCTTAGAACATCTGTCATTAGCCACTTACTTCCAGTTGCAGGAACTCCGTCAACTTCGTTGAAAGATGCCATAACCGAACCTACACCAGCGTCAACAGCTGCTTTGTAAGGAGGAAAATAATCGTTAAACATTCTGATGTGACTCATATCAACAGTATTATAATCGCGTCCGCCTTCTGGAGCGCCATATAATGCAAAGTGTTTAACACAAGCTAAGATGGAGTTGTTTTTAGAAAGATCATGCTGTTGGTAACCGTTAACCATTGCTTTAGCAATTTGGCCACCTAAATATGGATCTTCTCCTGAACCTTCAGAAACTCTTCCCCATCTTGGATCACGAGAAATATCAACCATTGGAGAGAATGTCCAGTTGATACCGTCTGCACTTGCTTCTTTTGCAGCAATTTGTGCACTTCTTTCAATTAAAGCCATATCCCAAGTACAAGATAATCCTAGTGGAATTGGGAATGTTGTTTCGTATCCGTGAATAACGTCCATACCAAAAAGCAACGGAATTTTTAAACGGCTTTGTTCAACCGCAATTTTCTGTACTTCTTTAATTTTTTGAACTGATTTAATGTTGAACAAACCACCCACTTTACCTTCAGCAATATTTTTTGCCACATTTGAGCTGTTTGCCTGCCCTGTGGTAATATCTCCAGATGTTGGCAAGTTTAGCTGACCCAATTTCTCGTCTAAAGTCATTTTTGACATTAACTCTGCTACAAATTCAGACTTTGGTTTAATTTTTACTGTGTTTTTAGCAGGCTTCTTTTGAGCATAACCCAAAACAGCGCATCCTAAAAAAAGCAAGACTAATTTGTTTTTCATTCTATTCTATTTATTTGTTTGTATTCGTTTTTTTCTGCTGAAACATCCAGTCGTAGATTGCTTGATTATCATAAACTCTTGTCCAGCTATCGTGATTTGCATCATCAAAAATGGTCAGCTTTACATCTTTTGCATTGCATTTTTTCAATTCTTTATAAATCGTAATTGCATAATTCACGTTTACCACATCATCTAATAATCCGTGATAGATTCTGGTTGGAATATTGGCTATTTCACAAGCGTGCTCTAACTGAATTAAATTCACAAAACCAGCGACAGGTACGTTTGCTGCAAATAGATCCGGATGTGCAAAAGCCAAATTCCACGAAGCCCAACCTCCTGAGCTCAAACCAGTAACATATATTCTTTCTGAATCGATTTTGTTTTCTTTCTGAATTTTTAAAATTAGTTGATAAATGGATTCTATATCCCAATTTTCATCTTCTTTACATTGTGGAGACAGAACATACGCATCTAATTGATGTGTTTTTAAATATTTAAAAGGTCCATTTATTTTTACCTTTTCAATATCAGTTCCTTTTTCTCCGTCACCAGAAATAAAAACAATCAATGGCTTTTTTTCTTTGGTATTCGCTGGACGATGCAATGCATATCCTAACTCATATTTGGACATTATAACTGTGTTAATTTTTCCAGTTGTTTCACTTTGTGAAAATCCAAACACAGAAAATAATAAGACAAAAAGCGTGATTCTAAATTTCATTTAAAGACAATTAAATTCCGTATTTACTAGAAGTAAATCCCAGTTTTTTCAAACCTTGTTTTGTATCAGATGCATTCATAAACAGTTTCCACAATAAACCTGTTCTATAATTTTCAATCATAGGAGCAATAGTTCCCTGATCAATAGCTAAATAACGTGGTGTTACCCAATTATACTGTGGAGAAAAAGCATCGTATGGCCCTGCAATTCCAACATATTTTGATCTATTTTCATCATATAAATAATGCAAAAATTTCATAGATTCTACTGGCGTATATGGAAAAGATGATAAAGCTGCAGTTGGCGAAATTACACCGTTGTCATTGTTTGGCTGATGAGCAGTATAACCTGTTGTTCCGTCTGGATTACGAGTATAACTTGCTGTTAATCCCCAACATTTATCTGAATAATCTTTAAATGCTTTTGGATTAGCAACACTATATTGAACCATAATTTTTGCATGGTTTTGTGTCAATTGCCAGTAATCTGCATATTTATCTTTTAAATTATTTGGATCTAATCCTAAATAAGAATAATGCGACCAAAACATTGGTCCAACATTTCCAACTGCTCCGTTGTAACTTAAAACAACTGGAATTCCGTATTGAACACCTCCGTTTACAATAGCGCCACTTCTCGCCCAAGCTTGGTGATACGCTTCTGCAGAAATTGGATGTGTTGGCGATGAAGCTGCCATTACGTAAGTAATCAAACATTCATTATACCCTTCAAGCTTGAAGTTCATATCCCAACCATAATTTGGTGACCAGTGCCAATACAATGCATTTTCGCCTCTTGTGTACCAATCCCATTCAACTCCTTTCCAAAGTTCATCGGCTTTTGCAGCCAATTCTTTTTCAGTTGTACTTCCATTTTTAAAATATTCTCTGATTGTAATTAAAGCTTGACAAACGAAAGAAGTTTCTACTAAATCTCCACCGTTATCTTTTGTACCAAATGGTATAACTTTACCAGAAGTGTTGTCCATCCAATGCGACCAAGCACCGTGGAATCTATCTGCTTTTTCAAGGAAATTTAATGCTGTTGAAAGTCTAGAAACAGCTTCAGCTCTTGGCAAAAAACCTCTTTCTACGCCTACAACTATACTCATTAACCCAAATGCAGAACCTCCTGTTGTTATAATATTTGCCTCAAAATTTGGATCATCTGTCAGATATCTTTCTCTTGCTAATTTTGAATTTGAATCAGCATAATCCCAAAAATATTTAATTGCATCTTTTTGAACCTGATCCATTGCCTCCGTATCTGTTAACGGTTTTGTTGGCGTTGTTGGATTTGTTGGTAATGGTGTGCCACCTGTATTTCCTCCTTCTGGTGAAGAAGATGAACACGAACTAACAGCACTTAAAAACATTATAATATATAAACCTAACTTCATTTTATCAATTTCTATAATTATTATATTAATTAAAACATACACCTGAGTTTAAATCAGGTGTATGTTTTTTTAAACTTTATCTTTTATCTTTCTCTAATTTATAAAGAGCAGTAACTTCTGGATCTGTAAGAGCAGAATCGTAAATTCTGAATTCATCCATTAATCCAGTGTAATGAAGCATCCATCCGTCAGGATTTCCCCATGGAGCACCTAAGTGCTGTTGGTAACCTCCAATAATGAATTTTGAAACTTCAGAACTAGCTAATTCTCCTAAAGGACCACCGCCTGTTGCTGGATCACTCGCATTTCTTTTTGAAATAGAAGTTGGTAAAACTAGTTTTTGACCATCAACATATAAACTGTAAGTAGAACTTGTTCCGTTGTATGACCAAACTACATGTTTCCAAGCACCAAACATATTAGGTAAAACGTTTGTACCTCCGTGTTCAATAAATTGTCCTGCCCATGGAATACTTGGTGTAACGTCTCTTTGAATGTGATTTTTCATCAACATTGTTGTTGCTGGTCCAGTTCCTTCAATAAGAGTAAAAATATTACCCCAAAAATCTGTTTTCTTAGGAAGCATGTATAATGACTGAGCTCCTCCCGTATGTGGATCAGTTTTGATCCACATAGAAACCGTAATATTCTTCAAATTTGCAATAGAACTTGCAACGTTATTGTACGCAATAAATGAAGTTGTAGAACCTTTGTAAGCACTTCCTTTTACACCAGTTTCATAAGAAACATCTGTTCCTGTTCCTCCAGTAATAGCACCTTTTGTGTCCTCAATTGTTCCATCAAAACTAAATTTAGAAACTAAGTGTGTAGCTGCAACTTCATCAGAATTCTCATATCCGCCAATTGATTCGTATGGAATTGGACTGTTTGTTTTATCTATACTATCCTCACAGCTTACAAACATTTGCGAAGCCAAAGCAAAAGAAAGTAATAAAATAGATTTATTTTTTTTCATTTTAATTAGTTTTAAGGATTAGTAACCAGGGTTTTGAGCTGACAAACCATCAGCTTGTTTAATGAATGTTGCCGGAATTGGAAACAATTCATTTTTACCTTCAGTGAATGTTTTTCCATCTACTGCGAAAGCAGCTTTAGCTTGACCTGTACGAACTAAATCAAAAAATCTATCGTGCTCAAAAGCCATTTCTACTCTTCTTTCTTTCCAAATTGCAGTTCTAACATCTGCTTGAGAAACCGCAGGAGTATTTCCTAAACCAGCTCTGTTTCTAATTTGATTCAATAATGGAATTGCATCACCAGTTTGTCCTAATTCATTTAATGCTTCAGCTTTCATTAATAAAACTTCAGCGAATCTTAAATATTTAATATCAACATCAGTTTCCCATGCATCAGTATAAGCTGAAGAATACGCTTTGTAATTGTATCTTTCGTTTTCAACTGTATTTGGAATAACTCTTCCGTCGTATAAAGTAGATCCTCTAAAAATAATTGTTGCTGCTTTTCTAACATCACCCGCTTCGTAAGCATTTACTAAACTTTGAGATGGTGTATTGAAACCCCAACCCCAGCCTCCAGTACCACGAGCGCCTTGGGTATTAGAATAACCTTCAATTCCTTTTGCTGGAACAGCTCCTTGTGCATAGATTTCGAAAATAGATTCTGAATCAAATTTTCCAGTTGCTCTAAACATTGAAGCATAATTAGCTACAAGAGAATAACCTGTTACTTTATTAGCATTATCTACAACTTGCTGCCATTTCTTTTGGTATAAACTAACTTTTGCTAACAATGCATAAGCAGCACCTTTTGAAACTCTTGATTTTTCGTTTGCAGAATAAGCTGTTTTTTCTGGTAATGCAGCAATTGCATCATTTAAATCTGTTTCGATAAAAGCATATACTTCAGCTGCAGTTTTACGTGTCAACTGCATCACTCTATCAGAATCTGAACCTGGTACTGGTAAATGATCTACAATTGGCACACCTCCATAACATTTCACCAAAGTGAAATACATAAAAGCTCTTAAAAATTTAGCCTCTCCAGCTAATCTGTTTCTTAAATTAGCGTCTACTTTATCTAATTTTGGAAGCATATTTAAAGCCTGATTACATTTGTTGATTCCATCGTAATTAGCAATAAAAGTACTTTCTGCAGAAGGATTAGAAGCGTTGTAAGTCAAGGCATCCAATACATCTTTATCTGTTCCAGTATCTCCAGGAGAAGAACCTTTATCAGCATCATCAGAAGTAATACTTGAAAGACCGATCCATCCAAAAGAGGTCATGTCCCAATTTAAAAACTTGTTATAAATTGCTGTTACAAACTGAGCAGCACCTGCTTCATTATTAAACAGCTCTGTATCTCCTGTCGAAATAGATTCTGTTTGATCTACGTCTAGATAGTCGTCTGCACACCCTGTAAAGAACAATGATGATAATACAAACGTTGCTATATATATCTTTTTCATAATATTAAAATTTTAAATTAGCACCAATTACAAATGATCTTAAAGTCGGATAAGCATCCAGCTCTACTCCTTGAGTTCCATAAGGATTTCCGTCTCCATTTAATTCTGGAGAGAATCCTGAGAATTTTTGTGTAATAAATGGATTAATTGCATTTACATAAATTCTACATGCAGAAATAAAACTGTCAGATTGTAATGGTAATTTGTATCCTAAAGTAATGTTGTTAACTCTAAAGAAATCACCAGACTCTAAGTAGTATGTAGATGCTACTGGTACTTGGTTAAATGGTGCAGGATTTGAAGCCGTTGTATTGTTTAACGTCCAGAAATCTGTTGCAAGCGAATTTTCGATGTTTTCACCAGAGAAACGTTGCGCTTTTTTACCGTTGTAAACTTTTGCTCCAGAAGTACCATATCCATCAACAGAGAAATCGAAGTTTTTGTAAACAAATCCTAAAGAAACTCCATAGTTAGATTTTGGCAAACTTGAACCAACATATTTTTTATCAGCTGTAGCGCTCAATGCGTCTTGAGTTACTTTATCTCCCGCAGCATTGTAATATAACATTTGTCCGTTTGCAGGATCAAAACCAGCGTATTCATAGATGTAGAAACTTCCTAATGGCTGACCTACAGTAGTATTGTCAAGTAATTTTGTATCTTGACCATTTCCTAATCCACCGCCAATAACTGGAGATAGTACAACATTTTTCAAACCTGTAAGTTCGTTTTTGTTGTTAGAAAAGTTACCACCAATGTAGTAGCTAAAGTTTTCTCCAATTTTATCATCCCAACGTAATGAAATTTCATATCCTTTGTTAGACACTTCTCCAACGTGTGCAGGTGATGCAGCAGTAATTCCAGACGTGAAGTATGGTTTTGTATTTAAAATTACATTGTTTGTATTTTTATCATATACATCAAAAGATCCTTTTAATCTGCTGTTTAAGAATTCAAAATCTAAACCTGCAGAAGTTTCTTCTGTAACCTCCCAAGATAAACTTGGATCAATTTGAGAGTTAATAGTTGTTCCTTCCAATAAAATAGAACCACCTAAATATGCATTAAGACCAGATGTATAACCTTGACTGTTAAGCGGTACATTTTGATTTCCTAATTTACCCCAGCTTCCTCTTAATTTCAATAAATTGATTCCTTTAGAATCTGCTAAGAATTTTTCTTTAGAAATTACCCATCCCGCACCAAAAGCAGGGAAAGTTCCCCAACGGTAATCTTTTCCAAAGTTTGAAGATCCGTCACGTCTAACAGTTCCAGTAAACAAATATTTGTCTAACAATTTGTATTGGAAACGACCTAAGTAAGAAGCTAACTTAGTTTCGTTAAAAACTTCATCTTTATAGCTTGTTATATTTGTTGCATACTCATTATCTTTTAAAGCCCAATAGTTAGAATCTGAATTTACATTCTTTCTTACTATTGTCAATTTTTCTCTCGCTCCTTTAACGTATGTTTCAATACCTGCAGTAACTTCTATATCATGAATTTCTGCGAATACTTTGTTGTAAGTCAAATAGTTTGACAAACTCCAGTTGTAATATTGTTCTCTTCCTTTTGTTAATGAATTTATATTAGCATTTGGAAATAATGTTTCGTATTCACTTGCTTGTCTATCTGGATTTGCAGCTACCCAAATATTTTTAGTGTCGCTGAAATTATAATTTTTCCAAGTATAATACTCTCCATTAAATTGTGAAGTAAATTTTAAAGAAGGCAAAATTTCATAATCTAATTTCAAACCACCTTGTAAAGTAATACTGCGTTGTTCTTCGTCAAAGAAATCTAGTTGAGCGACTGGATTTCCAACGTTATTAATTGCAGATCCTGTTTCGCTTGCAAAACCATTGTCTCCTACACGTGCAACTCCATATTTTCCATCAGGAAAAAATACTGGAACTACTGGAGATTGTTTGTAAGCATTTGTAAATGCAGATAATGGTTTTGGAGTTGATTTTGTAGACGTTAAACTGAAGTTTTGAGTTAATGTCAGTTTTTTAGAAATTTTGTATTCATTGTTATTTCTAAAAGTAGTACGTCCGAAATCTAAACCATTTAAAACTGCTTTTTCTTCATAATTTCCTAAACTGAAAAAGTATTTTACACTTTCCGTTGCACCAGAAACAGATACGTTATTTTGAGTATAACTTCCTGTTCTTGTAATTTCGTCAAACCAATCTGTATTAACAGGCTGATCTTGAGAGTAAGTTGTTGATTGTAAAGCTGAATTAGTATAGTGAGCATATTTATTACTACCAGCCATTTTTACTCTTTTAAGCGGTGTTCTTACACCACCAAAACTTTCAACCTCAACAGAAACTTTATCACCTTTACCTTTTTTAGTTGTAATAATGATAACTCCGTTTGCAGCTCTTGTTCCATAAATTGCAAGTGCAGAAGCATCTTTTAAGATATCGTAAGAAGTGATATCATTCGCATTAATATTATTGATGTTTTCTGTTGCCATTCCATCAACAATATATAATGGAGATCTACCTCCTAAAGCAGTACCTAAACCTCTAATTACTACAGAAGGTGTACTTCCTGGTAAATCTGAAGCAGTTACTTGAACCCCAGCAGCTTTACCTTGAATAGCCTGAGATGCGTTTATTACTTTGGTTTTTGTAATATCTTCTGCTTTTATAGAAGAAATTGCTGTGGTATTATCCACTTTTTTTCTAGTACCGTAACCAATAACAACTACTTCTTTAAGAGCGGTATCGTCAGATTCTTTTAAAGTGATTGTCATTGCTCCAGCAGTTGCAGCTACAGAAACTGTATCAAAACCTAACATAGAGACTTTAAGAATGTCTCCAGGTTTTGCGTTTATGGTAAAGTTTCCATCGAAATCTGCATCAGCAGTTGCTCTAGCATCAGATGAAGCGATAATTGCTCCGGGAATTCCCATTCCGCTGCTGTCTACTACTTTTCCTTTAATGGCTTGTGCCTGTCCCATCATATAAGATGGTAGCAACAAGAGGGCTAAAAAGCTAAAAATAAAATTTTTCATACAGTACGTAATCGTTTAAGTTAGTAGAGCCAAATTAAACAATTACAACGTTGTAGTACATCAAATACCACTACAACATAGCTACATCATTATGTTAAAAAACATTCATACATCTATGACTATCAGCACATTAAATGTTAATAATATTTCTTTAACATATCGTTATGATGTAGTAATGATGTATCGTAATTATATAAAAAATGATATTGAAAAATATAAATTATGCAAAAAACAAAATGAAATCTTACAGACTTAATAAAAATTTCGAGAGATTTTCGTCTTGAGTTAAGTTTAATTTCTTTCTGAGACGGTATCTGTGCAATTCTACACCTCTAAATGAGATATTCATCATAGGTGCAATTTCCTTTGAAGAAAGGTTCATTTTAAGATAAACACATAACTTAATATCTTTTGGAGTCAAGTTTGGATATTTTTTAGAAAGATTGATGATAAACTCATTATGGATTTGATTTAAATTGGTTTCAAATATTTCCCATTCGTGTTTATTGACTTCATTAATCTTAATTGCTTTTTTAATTTCATTTTTCAGTTTGCTGAAATCTTTTTCTGTTTCTAATATTCCCTGAATTTTATCAATCATTTCTGTTTGTTTGGCAATCGATAATGATTTACCCGCAACTTCAGACGATTTTGCTTGCAATTCTAATTCTAAAATATGTTTTTCATATTCCTGAATATTGAGTTCGTTTTCTTTCTTCAACTCCATTTCAAGAATTTCTCGCTGATGCTTCAATTCTTCTGCCTGCAATTTTAATTTTTGCATATAACGAAGTTTATTCCATTTATAATAGAAGAATAAAACGGCTCCAATTGCTAAAAGATAAAGAAGTATCATCCAAAAAGAAAAATACCAAGGTTCTGCAACTGTAAATTTATAGTTGGAAACTCTGTCATAAGTAGCTCCATCATGTTTGAATATTTCTACATTATGATAACCGCTGCTTAAATTATTGAGAATAATCAAGCCATCTGAAATTGGAGTATAATCTTTGGCTTTGTCTAGTTTGTAAAATAAATTTGGTTTACTTGCGCCGTAAATTCCAGAAATAACATTAATTTTTAATTCTGTATTGAATTTAATTTTTGAATCATTCGGAATTAAAACATCATTACTAAAAGCTTCTATTTTAACTTTTGAGTTTTGTTTGTTTTCATATTCCAGTTTCAAAGAAATAAATCCATCATCAAGATTAAATAAATAATCGTTGGCAGTTTTAAAAATTCTTAAATTTTCATTGATTAGTTTTCCTTTATAATACTTTTCTTGAATAATATTCCAGATAAACTTATTTCCTTCAGCATAAATATGATACAAGATTCCATTTTGCAAAACCATGAAATGATCTTCATCTATGGATACAATATCTGTGACATTTTTAAAACTCGCATTAAACAAATCATTCTCTTCTAATTTATTAGAAATCGAATTATAAGTGTACCAGATATTATTAATCAAAAAGAGAATCTCTTTTCTAAATTCAAAAATCTTGATTCCGAAATCATTTTTTATTTTGCTTTGCTGCGTAACATTTTCAACTTTTAAAGTATTGTAATTATCATCCAATAAAACACGATACAAACCGCGATAATTGTCGGCGGCCCAAATTTCATTTTTCTTATTCTGAGCTACATATTTAATAGGTTTCGCAAGATCTTTTATAGTTTTGTAATGAGATAAATTAGAAGGATCATCGTAAACTAAAATACCGCTATAAGTCGATTGAAAGTAAGTATTATTAATGCTGCTTTTTGTCATATTCCAGCCGCCACTAACTCCATTTATTTTATTTAGACCATTATTTTCATACGAAAAAGTACCATCGTTATGACCTATAACATATTTTCCATCAATTAAAGAAATATTCCAACCCTGCCCTTGCGTATTAGACATCATATTAAACCTTCCGGCACTATATTCGAAAATACCGTGATTTGAAGCGATTAAATAACCTTTATTGATTGTTGCAACTGCGTAAACAGATCCTAAAATTCCAGAATTGTCATAAAAGAAAGAAATTGGCGAATTGACCTCAACATGAGCGATCCCATTATCTAAACCAACCCATAAATCATTTTCTTTATCAAACCCTAAACTTAAAACCGAATTATTCATTAAAACATTATCGCGCTCAATATTTTTATAGGAATTGGTTTTTAAATCTAAAATGATGATGCCGCGATTACCCGTTCCGATAATTAATTTCTCTCCTTTGATGAATTTAGCAACATTAATTGTAGCCGATTTTAAAGTTTCGTTTATCGGATTATCCCAGCTTTTTAAACCATTATTATCTACAACAAAAACCCCTTTTTTCTGTGTGAAGATGTATGTTTTATTCTGATATTTTTCGACAGCATGAACAACTGTCTTTTTTAAAACCTCCCAACCTTTTGGATTGGCAATGTATTTTCCGTTCATTCTAAAAATTCCATCTTGAACAGAAGCGACGTATAGATTTTGATCAACACCAAAACAATACGAGATTAGAAAAGGAAATTTGATTTTCTTTATTGTTTTTCCATTGTAAATAAAGACGTCATTAAAAGATTGAAAATAAAGCGAACCATTAAATCTGAAAATTTTCCAAATTTCTTCATTATCCCTTTCATCAAATAATCGCAGATTTTTGGTAATCGAAACATAATGCATCGTATCATCTTTTCTGTACCAATATCCAAATTCTTTATACGAACCAGAATAGATTTTATCGCCTTCTATTAAAATGGAGCGAATAATAGTTTTGTTCGGAAGTGTATATTTTTCCCATTTAACCCCATCATAACGAAGCAAATAGTGATTATTGGCAAAATACATCGCGTCATCATTTCCTTGCGCGACATTCCAGATTTGATTATCTCCTTGATAATCTGATTTGCTGTAATTTTCGACAAATGGAAGTAATTCTTGTGCTTGAAGTTGTAAAGCGATGAAAAAGAAGAAAACTGATTTTAAAAGTATCGATTTCAATATATACGGATTTATATTCAAAGATACTCACAAAAATTTAATTTCCGAAAAGTAAAAAAGCTTCCAATACGGAAGCTTTTTTTATTACTATCTAGAAATAAAATAGTTACATTTTTGAATGGATTGAAACTTTATTAATTTTCCAGTAATTGAAAAACCTGATTCGCAATTTCGTACTCTTCATCTGTCGGAACAACTAAAACTTTTGCAGTAGCATTTTCAGAATTGATTTCTCTTAATTCTTTAGAACGAATTTGATTTTTTTCTTTGTCAATTTCAATTCCGAAATAATTCATATCTGTACAGATTAAATTACGCATATAAGAAGAGTTTTCGCCAATTCCTGCTGTAAATACGATGGCATCCAAACCGTTTAAAGCGGCTGTGTAAGCACCAATTGTCTTTCTTATTCTATAAGCATTCATTTGCAATGCCAACTGACAATCTTTGTTTCCTTTTTCTGCTTCTGCCTCAATATCACGCAAATCACTGTATCCTGTTAATCCTAACATACCACTTTGTTTTAGTAAAACAGCATTTACTTCATCTGGAGTATAACCTAAATTTTTAATCATATAAAAAACAACTGATTGGTCAATATCTCCAGCGCGTGTTCCCATAATTAAACCATTTGAAGGCGAAAATCCCATTGAAGTATCAATACATTTTCCGTCTTTAATAGCGGCCATACTGCAACCATTTCCTAAGTGAATGGTGATTATTTTTGAATTGTCTTTTAAATAATTAATCGCTTTTTCTGAAACATATTTGTGACTTGTTCCATGAAAACCATAAACACGAACTTTATTTTCTGTCAGTAGATAATTTGGAATTGCATATTTATAAGCAACTTCAGGCATGGTTTGATGAAAAGCGGTATCAAAAACTGCAATCTGTTCGGCAGAATTAAAAATTTCTTCTGCTACATTAATTCCTTCTAAATTTGCAGGATTGTGAAGAGGCGCCAATTCAAAAAGCTGTTTAATTTTTGCTTTTACTTTATCGTCAATTTTTACGGTATCGCTAAAATCACTTCCGCCATGAACGACACGATGTCCAACAGCGCCAATTTCTGAAGTAGATTTAATAACTCCTTTTTCAGCATCTAAAAGCATATTGGCTACTTTCTGCAAACCTACTTTATGGTTCGGAATTGGAAGCGTTTCTTCTAGCGAAACATTGGAAGTTTTAAATGTCACATTTGAAGTTTCTAAACCAATTCTATCAATCATTCCAGAACAAATTACTTCGTTTTCTGGCATAACCATTAATTGATATTTAATTGACGAACTTCCTGAGTTTATAATTAGTATTTTCATTTCTTTTTTTAAGGTGCTAAGATGCTAAGTTTCTAAGGTGCTGAGTTTTTCTTCAAAGACTCAAAATTTTTTATTTTATATTTTTAAAAGCGAGAATTCATAATTCATAATTCATAATTATTTACATTCCTTGCGCTTGAATCGCTGTAATTACGACTGTATTAATAATATCATCAACCGTACAACCACGACTCAAATCATTTACAGGTTTATTTAAACCTTGTAACATTGGTCCGATTGCCAAAGCTCCAGTTTCTCTCTGAACGGCTTTATAGGTATTATTTCCTGTATTTAAATCTGGAAAAATAAGCACACTCGCCTGTCCTGCCACTTCAGAATCTGGCATTTTGCTTTTTCCTACAGTTAAATCTACTGCGGCATCGTATTGAATTGGACCTTCGATTTTTAAGTCTGGTCTTTTTTCTTTTACAATTGCTGTTGCAGTTCTCACTTTATCTACTTCATCTCCTTTTCCAGATGAACCAGAAGAATAAGAAAGCATGGCAATTTTAGGTTCAATTCCGAAAGCCAAACTAGATTCTGCAGAAGAAATAGCAATTTCTGCCAATTGTTCTGCTGTCGGGTTTGGATTAATAGCGCAATCTCCAAAAACAGAAACGCGGTCTTCTAAACACATAAAAAATACGGAAGAAACTACCGATGAATTTGGTTTTGTTTTAATGAATTGTAAAGCTGGTAAAATCGTATGTTGTGTGGTATGCGCTGCTCCAGAAACCATTCCGTCTGCGTGACCTTTGTATACCATCATAGTTCCGAAATACGAAACATCTTCCATTAAATCTCTTGCCATTGTAATGCTTACATTTTTTGCTTTTCTAAGCTCGTAATAGGTATTGGCATAATCTTCATAAAGTTCAGATTCTTTCGGATTGATGATATTTACTTTTGAAAAATCAAGCGTAATTCCGAGCTCAACCACTTTATTTTCAATTTGTTTTTTATCTCCAATAATAGAAATATCAACAACATCCATATCTAACAATCTTGATGCCGCAGTAATAATTCGGTCATCATTTCCTTCTGGCAATACAATATGTTTTCTGTGCTGTTTAGCTCTTTTAACCATGTTATATTGAAACATTTTCGGTGTCATACCTTCTGCTTCAAAAGTGATTAATCTTTCTGATAATGCGTCATTATTAACGTATTTCTCAAATGTTGTTATCGAAGTTTCAATTTTATGAGTATTGTTAGCATAAATCTCAGATTTTATAGAACCAATTTTGTTGGTAATATGATACGTTCCACCATCAACAGCAATAATTGGAACAATAGCTGAAAGTCCTTCTATAAGTTTCAAAATACTTTCTTCAGGTACAATATTTCCAGTTAGAATAATTCCAGAAATGGTTGGATAATTTGCCGATTCATTCGCTTGTAAAGCTCCTAAAATAATATCAGATCGATCTCCTGGAGTAATTACTAAAGCATTGTCATTTAAGTGAACTAAGTAATTATGAAGTTGCATTGCACCAACGCTGAAATGACCGATTTCGTTATTCAGATAATTTTCTCCAAACAAAACTTTAGCATTCAATTCGTTTACAATTTCCTGCATTGTCGGATTGTTCAAACTCGAAATTAACGGAATTGTATTGATTAGAACATTTGGTGGTAAACTTTTCTGCAAACTTTTTGTAACCAATTCGATATTTTCAGGTTGCACTTTATTTGCAAAAACCGATAAAACCTCAACTTCTTTTACTTTGAAAGAATCGTAAACCAAATACAAACTGTCTAAAAGTTCTTCTAACGTTTTTCCAACACCAGAACCTACAATTATGGTTGGAATTCCAAGGTTTTTGGCGATTAAGACATTCAAATCTAACTCGATTGAAGTTCCTTCTCCCGTAAAGCTTGTTCCTTCAACCAAAACAAAATCAAAACGTTCTTCTAGTTTTTTATATTTTTCAATAATTAAATCTAAAACTTCTCCAATTTTTCCTTTATTTTTCTTTTTAATCAATCTGCTTTTGGTAATTGCATAAGCATCTTCAAACTGAATATCAAGGTTAAAATAAGACAAAACTGTTTCGATATGATTATCTACTTCACCATCTACAAAATCTTCAATTATAGGCCTAAAATAACCCACTTTAGCAGTTTTACCAATCAAAATACTCATCAACCCGAGCGTAATAATTGATTTACCACTATTATGATCACTAGTCGCTATATATATTGCTTTACTCATAATTATTTATATTTATTCTAAATAACAAATTTAGATATTTCAATTCTTTTTATGCTGAAATAAACGTTAAAACCAACGTCTTTTCTTGAAATAAACGATTAAGCCTATTACCAGCAAAAACATAATTCCCATAACTACAAAATAGCCATTTTCTGTTTTGAGTTCTGGCATATTTTCAAAGTTCATTCCGTAAACTCCAACTATAAAAGTCAGCGGAATAAAGATGGCAGAAATAATAGTCAGCGTTTTCATAATTTCATTCATTTTTCGGCTTTGTTCCGAAAAATAAAAATTAGACGCGCTTTCTAAAGAACTCATATCTGATTCGATTTGCTCTAAAAGTTCTAAACTCTTCTGATGAAGCCTAATAAAGAAATTAAACGTATCTTTTTGAATAAGACCGTTATTTTCGTCATCATCTTTTATGGTCTTAAGATAATACAAAGAATCTCGAAGCGGCACAATCGAACGCTTCAAAAAATTAAAGTTATCTCTATGATTCTCAATTTTTTCTAAAATAACTGGATCCGCCCCTTTTTTCGTCAAATTAATTAATTCTTCAATTTTGTCTTCTTCATCTTCAATTGTAATATAGAAATTCTCCATTACAGCATCTAAAAGCAAATACAAGAGATAATCTACCTTTTTGGTTCTCACAATTCCTGCATGCGTACGTAAACGTTCGCGAATATGTGTAAAGAAATCACTTCGTTTTTCTTGAAAAGATATTAAAATTCCATCTTTCAAAATAAAACTAATTTGCTCTACACTTATATTATCTGAATATTCCGAAGGCAAAAGTGATTTTATATTGAAAAATAAAACATTTTGCTGTTCTTCTAATTTGGTTCTTTTAGTTGTATTTAAAATATCGGCAAGTAAGAAATCATCGAGCTTAAAATGCGTGCCAATTGTTTTAATAAGATTAATGTCATTTAAACCATGAACATTGAGCCAATTGTTTTTTGTATAATCAAAACAAGAATTTAAAGCTTGAACCGTAAATTTATCGTATTCAACAACATCTGCATCGTCATATACAAAAAGTTGCATTTCGGTTTCTTGCTCTTTGTGTGTCCCTGTATACTCTAATGTGATGTGCTGCAGCTTGCGTCCTTTCTTGTATTTAATCTTTCTCATTCAAAAAAATTTACAATAGTAATATTACGAAAAAGAATTCGAACAGGAAATGACAATTATCATTTAATCACCATTATTTGTAGAGACGCACCGCAGTGCGTCTACGTTTTACACAGATCCAAAATTCCACGTAAAACACGCACTGCGGTATGCCTTTACAAATAAATCCATAAAAAAAGCCGAGTCATTTCTGACTCGGCTTTTCATTATCATTAAAGAAGAATTATTTTACTTCTTCAAAAATAACAACCTATGTAAATCAACACATTACAAAAATATGGTACAAATAAGGTACAAAATAAATTTAATTGATTTCTATAAGATACTAACTCAAAAACTATTGGAAAGATTTGTCCGCACATCTAATACGAGAAGGCTGGGGTCCTGCTGCTCCTATATTAATTGTAAATCTGAAAAGTAAATAAAAATCGTTTAAAAATAGTTATTCAATATCATTTACAATCGGGCTTGTTGTTCGTCTATTGGATTTAATGGTATCGCACTGAGTATCATTAACTCAAAAGCGAAGGATTTTTAGCACACTTAAAGTCACTCAAAAGCCTTATAAATAACGTAAAACAAATTAATTATGCAATGGACAAGAAAAATCCTCATAATTGGTTTAAGATAATAATAGATACTGCACAAGGAATTGCGGCAGCTATCTTTATTATAGAAGCACTGTTAAAAATGCTGTAAACCACAAAAAAGCCGATATCTAAAATGATGTCGGCTTTTTTGTATTAACTAATAATTAGTTATCCAAAATTTAAAAACTTTTTAAAAGTCGTGGCATCTGTTTCATAATAGACTCTAGTTTCTTTATCGTCCTTATTGAAATTTCCATCGAGGAAAAATAAAGGTTCATCATAAAAAATAAACTGAACTATATTTTTAACTTTAAAATAATGAATATTAAAACCTAGCACAGGATTTAGTATGTCGTCATATTCGGGATATTTATTCCCTTGCATTTCCTTTACAATATCTTTTGCAATAATATTATCAATAAAGGTTGCTGGGTTAACAGACGACACATGACCTTTACTTAAAATTTTAAAAGTTATTACGCTCAAACTATCACTTTTTACATCTTTCAATTTGGCTAATTCACTTTTTGAGAACACAAAATATTTGTAGCCTGATATATTATTCCAGCCCTTTTTTATTGAACTATAAGTGTAATAACCATCTCTATATTTTTTTATTAAAATTGCGTATGTGCTGTCGGCAATAATTAGATCTTTAATTTCAAGAGATGTAAAATTATCATTACCAAGTCCGTATCCTTCATAATTACCAAGTATTTTTTGGTCCTCACCTAAATCTTGTGGAATTTTATTTTTACCACTAATCCATTGTCCAGATTGATTTTTTAGCCAGCCTGTGGCCGTGATTAATGCACTATTACTTTTTGTTATTATTGGCAATTTATCATTCACTCTATTTTGGGCGTTAATTAAAAAAGTAAGAAGAAGAAAAATGGCGAGTAGATTTTTTTTCATAGTATTTATAAATTATTACATAAGTATTTAATGGCTAAATTATAGTAAATAGAATTAATATATAATATTTGTGAATTTATAACATAAACGATCAAGATAACTTGCATCTGCAAACTAAACCCTTACTTTTGCGCTCTTAAATTATTAAAAATCATATTATGAAAGATTTAGTTGCGAAAATTAACGCCGAAATTGAAACATTTAAAACAGAATCAGATTCTCTTATTGAAAAAGGAGTTAAAGCTGCCGGGGCAAGAGCACGCAAATCAACTTTAGAAATCGAAAAACTATTGAAAGAGTTTAGAAAAGTTTCTATTGAAGAATCTAAAAAATAAAATTAATTCTTACTTTATTTATTTGGGACTTTCAATCTTTTGAAAGTCCTTTTTTTCTAAAATATTCCAGTTTTTGGAAATTACTATTTAACCTTTCATATAAGAAAAACCATTATTACTTGCAATAGTTATCAAAGGCTGAATGGTTTCTTTATACTGCAAATAGTCAAATCCGCTACGAGAATCTAAATCCGGAAAAATATTAAGATATTCTTCCAAATATTTATTCTTTGGATTATAACTTTTTACTATTTCATAAGCTGTTTCTTGCAGTATGTAAAACTTATCAAAATACTTATCTAGCAATGGAAGCTTATCACTTTTCGAAGAATTAAAAGTTTTATCGATTGGAATTAAATTCCAAATTAAATCATGAGAAACAAATGCATGTGGTACAAAATGATCTAAAGCATATTTTTTTTCTTCAAAAATTAGTTTTTTATTGGTAAAAATACAATCTATTGCTCCTAATTCAATAAAAACTATTTTCCAATATTCATTCATTTGTTTCAACAAAGAATTCCTTCCCAAAGTTCTACATATTTTATTTGGAATATCCGGAACATTTGGATTTCTTTTCTGAAGAAAAAGTGATAAATTCCAATAACAAAAGTCTTTGAGTATTTTTGAATTTAATTTTAAATACGAGATCCAAATGGGATTTATCTCTATATGATCTTTTTCTAAACGGTAAAGACAACCATGATCAAAATTTTGAGAAAGAGAGTAAATATCTTTACGATTGCCAGAAAACCAAGATGAAATGAACCAATGTGGTACATTTTTGTCAAAATGATTTAATATTTTGAGAGTATCAATTTTAGTAGTATTTTCTAGAATTGCATTTATTATATCTTTATTTTCATTTATTGTAATGTTCTCAATTTCTAAAATTGTTCGCACTGAATCTTGAATAAGATCTTGCTTACCAAAAGATACTTGAAAATAATTAATAGTATACCATGAATTACTAATCATCTTTGAGAATATTTTCTTTTTCTCAATATAAAAAATATCTTTCTCTACTAATTCGAGAATTGCTAGAAACCAGTAGAATTTATAAGTAGCAGATGTACTTGAAAATACCGCTGCTAGTTTATTCACGGGTAAATTATTAGAGTAAGGTAGGTTCATAAAAATTATTTGTATATAAATTAAAAGCTAAGCTAAAAAAACATAGTATAAAACACGTATTTATACTGATATGATAGAATTCTAATTTAATATTTTTGATTAAATGCATTGAGAACTAAATATAAATTTAATATTAAAATTTTTCTTATATATTTAAAAAACTAAATCAATTAAATTTTCAAGAATGAAACACATAATTATAGTTACTTAAATGGCAAAAGATATTAACAAGTCAGGATTTGACGAAGCAACAAAAATTAAACTTGATATTTTTAGAGAATCTTTTAAAGAATGGTTACCAATATTTATACACAATCGATATGTAGAGAAAAGATTTATTTATGACTTTTTTGCTGGTAGCGGCATGGACTCTGAAATGAATTATGGCAGCCCGCTAATTCTATTAGAAGAAGCCAAAGGAACCAATTTAATGTACTGTAGTAAGTCTGATGGAAAAAAAATAGTATTTGCCTTTAATGAGAAGATGAAACGAAAAAGTAATGAATTAGAAAAAAATGTTAATCGATTCATTGATAAATGCCTTCAAAATTGTGGCAGAGAGAAATGCGTTTATGAGCATCACGTTGGTAATTATAATTTTAAAGAAGCTTTCAACCGAACTAAAGTTCTTGAAATAATGAATAATAAAAAGTATGGTAAGTTTGTTTTATTAGACCAATATGGTTTTAAAGAGGTAGATTCCGATATCTTCAATAAACTTATAAATTTCCCAAAAACTGATTTTATTTTTTTTATATCATCTTCATTTATTAATAGGTTTCAAGCGCATCCTTCAATCAAAAAATATATTGAAACGGAAAAAATAGAATTTAAAAAATCAGAACCAAAACATTGTCATAAATTAATTTCTCAATATTTTAAGAATTTAATACCTGCAAATAAAGATTATTACTTGCATCAATTCTCTATAAAAAAAGGTACAAATTATTACGGATTGATTTTTGGGACAAGTCATTCTCTCGGCATGGAGAAATTTTTAAAGGTATGTTGGGATAAAGATAAAATGGCTGGTGAAGCAAATTTTGATATTAATAATGACTTTGCATTTGGTACTCTTTTCTATAATGAGGACCTTACTAATAAAATTGAAAAGTATAGTGAGGAATTATATGATAAGATTTCCAAAAAGGAAATTATTTCAAATATTGAAGGATTAAAATTTGCATTAAAGTGCGGAATTCAAACTAAAACATATCTAGCTACAATGCTTAAATTTATAGAAAAAGATAAAATTAAAATAACCAAGGGGACATTCAATAAAAAAATTACAAGTATTCATAAATTCAAATCCAATGACCTTTACGAATTTTGTGAAAAATAGCTATTTAAATATAATTTTATGAATGTAAAAAGCGACATCATATAATTTAACTACTACTTTCAACTTCCAAAATTCTTGGCATTTCGTCATATGTCCTTCCATTAAGCAATCTTCCAGAAGCTTTTTTATTTTTGCCTCCCCATTGTTTAAAAAAGAAAGATACTTTTGCCTTTTTACATTGATTATAAATATCAAGCACCCAATCTTCATCCATTGGCCGAGCCTTTGGTCCACTTTCCCCTCCAACAATTACCCAATTTATTTTTTTTAAGTTTAAATTTAGCAAGGGACCTATTAAAGGTTCTAACGAAAGAAATTTAGTGTGTGCTTTAGTATTCCTTAAAAAATCTATACGATCTACAACGCGTTCATCCTCAACAGAAACCCCCATCCAAATATTATGAGTCCAAGTTAATTTTTTATGAACTTCAGATAAACGCTGTGCTCTTTTTGTTAGAACTTGAAATACATGCTGTGGATTATCGTTCATAACTTTAAAAACTTTTTGAATATACTCTAATGGTATATCTTCATGAAACAAATCACTCATTGAGTTAACAAATACAACTTTTGAAGATTTCCAAGTGTAAGGTATTTTGAGAGATGGCTCATGTACTCTAACTTTAAAGTTGTCTTTGTATTTCTCTACCCCCATTGCTTTAAGTCGTTTCGACATTACCTCTGCATAACAAAACTTACAGCCCGCAGATATTTTGGTACAGCCTGTTGTTGGGTTCCATGTCATTTCTGTCCATTCAATACTTGATTGTGCCATTATTTTGGTATTTAAAATAACATTTAATATTATTTGTCTTTACTTCATTCCAACCAATATAGAAAGCTCCTTTTCTTGGTTTACTATTATCTACATTATTTAAAATCAAATTATTCGAGTTCTGTATTTTTTTTAAAATTTGTACTGCATGGGTTGTAAGATGTCGATTTTCAATAGTAAAATGGTGAATTTCTATATTAGAACGTAATTGTGATAAAAAAGTTATTAAGTTTTCTTCAAATTTATTTGTTTTTGCCTCAACTTCAATAATTGAAAACAAATCTACTTCTTCAAATTTCGGGCTCCAACCTCTACCTTCCTCTTCATCAATATTCCACTTTGCCTCTAAAAATTTTTCAAATCCGTATAAATGACTTGTAAAAAAAAATAGTGCAAAAAATTCATTCACATTTCTTGTAATAATAAAAGAATCTACAAAATGTTTTCCTTTCAACTTATCTCCAAAACCATCTCGTAATTTATGTATAAAATCAACTCCTGAACCACTCATTCCTAGTTCTTCTTCCGGCAGCACTTCTGTTAAAAAATTATATAGACTTTCAGGTGTAGATTTTTTTTCAAATCTATACATAAATTGCGTAGGCAAAAATAATAAAACTTCTGTATTTTTATCAGAAAGTAGACCTTCTAAATCGATAATACTAATTTCTTTATAACCATAAGGATCAATAAAAATAAAGCTTTTGAGCCCTTTTAATTTATTCTTTTTTACAATTTTATCTTTTAATACCTGATAATCTTCATTATGATAGCTTAATGTACCCATTTCTGGATAGTGTAGTTTTTTTTCAGAAATATAATTAGAAAGTTTAGTCGTTTTTTGATTATTGAAATCATTAAAATTACAATTAAACTTAACGTTGGAATTTTTCTTTGCCTTATAATATATCTCCTTAATCAATCTTAAGATAATAACAGGACTCCCCTCCTTTCCATTATTGTAAATACCTTCTCCACAAAATAGATCATAAACTTCAACAGTATGAACACCTTTGGCTAAAGCAAGTATATTAATGTATTTCTCTAAATAAAGCTTTAACAATTTAACTTTAATATCAGAATGTTCGTAAGGATTTATTTGTGATTCTTTCATACTAATTAAAATGATAAATATAGTTAATAGATTTACTTATCGATAATACCATTTAGTTACGGAATTTCAGCGGTTCTGTTTAACACAGGTTTCATTTTTGGTGCTCCGCACGCAAAGAAAACTTTATTTCTAAGTGCTTTTATTGTTTCCGACTAAGGATTTTCAACAAAATAAGCCAGACTGAAAACATCGTTTTTATTATTCACTTTATTAATTAATTCTGCTAAACTTTTTTGTATCAAAATTGTAGTATCTTTTTGTTCGTCAATTAATTGACAAACATTGGGTTTTCTACATCAAGTTTTTGATCATACATTACTGCTCTTGGAATATTATAATCTTTTGTAAATCCCATTGCTATCTATTGTACTTGGTCTGTTTGGTGCCCTTTGATTACTAATATTTTTAAAATTAAATTATCCTTATTGTAATTTAATCAAATAATTTTACCAAATCACAGGAAATATGTAGTTTATTAGTTCTGAAACTCCAGCTTTTTTGGAACTTATTTAAGCCTTATTTTCGGATTTGCCTAAACTTTCCAAACACAAGAACATTTTTAAATTAAGCCAATTGCGTAAATCGCTTGTAGCAAGTGTTAGCGGTTCGTTATTACTTGTCATTCGTTTTAATTCCGTCAAAAAAATAGTCCAAAATATATTTGTCAAATTCGTCAAGATCAACTTTTTCTTTAATTGTTTCAATACCAATTTTATTGAGTATTTCTATTGTCTGATGTATTGTAAGGTCTTTATCATAGAAGTTAATCATCTTAGATTTATGTATTTTCTTTGAAATTGTTCTCGGAAGTCCATATTCTTCAAGTTGAAAAACAACAGACGGCAAAAATGCGTGCGATACATAAGATACGAATGGAGAAATATCGTAGTTCTTTCCTTTTAATATTTCTTTTTGAAGTGTATTTACGTCTTTTACAAGAGAAGAAAATTTAAATGATACATTTCTTTCTAATTTGAAAAAGTCATCAATTCCAACATTATGAGGTTCCAATAATTTCAATAATTCAGGAATGCTTTTAAACCAATTATCCCTAAGAATTTTGATAAAAGCAACAAAAGTGCTACTTCTTGTTTCCCAATAACCAGGTTTCAAATTGATAATTCGGTAAATGCTTTTGTCCCATTCCTCCCTGTTTGAAGAGTTCAAATAGGAAAGACCATTCCATTCGTTTGGATTACTTACCATATCCATAGCAATTGCCTTAATAAATTCTGAATCGCTTGATTGAAAAGCACCTTCGTCTTTTAGTTTTTTGTAAATATCTATTCCTAAAATGTTTGACATTTCTTCTTGAAAATATTGAATTTTAGCAACTTGTTCTTTTGTCAAAACACCAATGTCATTCTCAGTGTCTAAGCCACCTAATATTTCTTCAGGAAAAGGCAAATCTAATTGTGTTTGCTCACTTGCTGGTGGTTTGTCCAATATATAAATCTTTCCAATAAAATGTCTAAACATTCTACCACCTCTACCAATAATATTGCGATAAGTAAAATCATTTAACCCTGATCGTCCATTTTTATTCATCCAAAGGATTACGTTTTCAGCAGACGTATTTACTCCTTCAATGATAGATGATGTTGATATAATATTATTAAGTCCATCTTTTTCTTCAAATAATTTCACTTGGATTTGACTTAGCGAGCGATGTAACCGACCATTATGAATACCTGTTCCTCTTCTAACAGAATTGGTTAATGACCAATTGTAACTGTAATTTTTAGATAACCATTTTGAAAAATTATTGAGAAGTTCACTATTTTTTTCTTCAAATCGAATATTGATAATGTTTGATATAATATCAATATTTGAATATGTACCTGCGTAAATTAAAGATTTAGTGTCTTGTGCTTTTAAAATTTCAATAAGTTTTTCAGTTTTCTTTTCTTCATCTTTCCCTATTTCTTGATAAAACTCTTTTACATCTAGAAAAACCGTATTAAAGTCAAGTTTTATAAAATCCATTTCTTTTGTAAATGGATTTTCTCCTAACGATGAAATGTTTGGGGCTAAAAAATACCTTTGCTCTGATTTACTTCCAAGTTGAATAATTGCCTTTATCAAACTTGGTGAACGCTCTTTATCAAAGTTTTTACTCGCTTTATAAAACTCATCAATTATCATTATGTCAAAGCGTTCTACTTTGTTTAAATAACTTATTGCTCTCTCTTGGGGGAAAATAAAAATGTTTTTATCTGCTGGTTCAACTTCTGTCGTAGTAATTATTTTATAATCAGAAGCAAATTTTTTATACAAACGCCTTCTTGTCTCATCTGTTAATGCAATTGTTGGCACAATAATCAAAACATTTTTAGGCTTTTTTATTTTGATAAATGCATCAATTACAAAACTCTTTCCAAAACTTGTTGGTGCACTAACTGCAATATTTTTACCTTCTAGAAGTTGTTTAAGAAGCAGTGATTGTTCTCTATGAAGAGTTAGTGGCTCATCTTCACCAACATCAACTTTAAAGACATCAAAAATAAATCTTTCTTCCCAATTTGATGTTTCAAGTTCTAGATAAGGGAAAAGGCCTGTCTCACGAATTAGATGGTTTAAAAGTGGGGTGTACCCTATGTTATTTGATTCGTGAAAATCAAGTAGTTTGATGAGTTCTTGTCTTGCATCATTTTCTTTATCAGCTATCAATAATTCATTAATTATTTGACATTTTTCAAAAATTGTATTTTCCATATTATGCACGATGAGCTTTAGCTTTTAAAATAAATGTATCAACTATTTTTGCTTTTTCTGCAACAGGAAAAAGGATAATATGAAAGTTTATTTTTTCATAAAGATGAATGTCTTTAGATTTTTCAATCTGTTTCTTAAAATATGCTGTGGCTCTATCCTTATGAATTTCAATTATCTTATTCTTGTATTCATCTGTTAATGAATTTTGTTTCTTAGTTTCTTCACATTCATACAAAAGTAAGATTGGTATATTCAGAATTGGTTTTATATTATCAATTGATTCATCTTGGGATAAACTTGATTTGATTTTAATTTTCAACTCATTCGAAATTTCCTCAAAATCGTTAATATCACTCAGATTTGTGATTATACTATTTTCTTTTTTTAATTTATTTAAACTTATAGAGTCATTAACTGATTTTACAATTTCATCTAGTCTTGCATTTTCAATGTTGTTGTAAAATTTTGATTCTCCAAACCATAACGAAAAAGAATCATCAGATTCAACAACAATATGAATGCTATCAGCACCTTTGGCTTCATCATTTTTGTTTTGCTTGTAAAATATTTTAGGTACAATTGGCAATGCTTTGTAATGTTTTTTCATTATTCCATAAAGTACTATTTCACCTATTTCACTACCACGACCATTTGTAGTTTCAATTAATCTTAAGTTTTTAGCTGATTCTGATAAAACAGAACCTTCTCCTCCTTTGTCAATTAGAGATTTTCTTTCACTATGACTTAATGCAGTTTCTTTAATGTTATCCCAAATGAAATTTTGAAACTTGTCAAATCTCCAACTTCCGTTTTCAAAGTCATTTATAAGTCCAAGAACTTTTTTGTTCTGGGTTGGTGATAGGGTTGTGTCTAACTTTAGATTATCAAATATGTCGTTAACTATTACTTCAAATTTCATGTTATTCTTTTGTTTCAGAGGATTTCTGTTATAATGACCGCCAACTTATTTATACCTGCGATAAAATAGCATCAATAAATATAATTCGGTTTATGCAATGGCTTTTATTTAACCAAACTTACAAAACCATTCTATTGTTATTTTACGGTTTTCCATAATCTGGCTAATAAATAATCTGCAAAATAATCCTTTTAACAATATAAAGACTAACGTATAAATACCTGTTTTAATTTTCTTTGGCCATAAAAAAAGATGCAAAATGCATCTTTCTATTTCTTTTCTAGTTTTCCAACTATCATTGTATCTATAATATTTTCGAGTTTGGGATACTTTATTAAAGATGTGCAATACTATTGGAAACATTACTATAATTAAGATTTAAAAATTTTTCTAACATTAAGATATTGAGTTTTTAAACTTAAAAGATGCCAAAAGCATCTTTTTTTATTTTCGATATAATAAAACTTAATATTACGTATCCCACATTCTTTTTTAGCAAAATTAAAGAAAATTAAAAATTGTATTTTATCCTTAAAAACAATGCTTCAAAACAAATTAAAACTTTAAAATATTTTTTTTCATTTCGAAAAATAGTAAAACTTAATAATTTATCTACTTTCAAATGTATGGTCTATTTCTTTATAATAATCATCAAAGTTAAATTTTATATCTAGTAATTCCTTCGGATGAACTCTCAAACCTTTTGCAATTTCAAATATTGTATTAATTCTAATATCTATACGCCCTTTTTCAATTTTACTAATCTTACTCGCATCCAAATTACATCGTGAAGCTATCTTTTCAAATGATTCATTATTTCTAAGAAGTTCTATTTTTTCTCCTACTTTTTTTCTAAGTTGCAAATTAATCGCTTTACCATCCATAATATAATTTTTATCTAATTTGATTTTTTTTTAGAAAAATTTTATGGTCGAATTCGACCATATTTGAAATAATTTTATATATTTGTATTTCAATACATTGAGAAAATGTATTTTTGCGATTCTTCAACAAAAAAATTGAAGCATTCGCTTTGAATCTCGTTCCAAAAACTGGTAATTTTAGCACACGAGATGATAAGTACGATGCTCACGTCCTCTGGCGTGGGTTTCTATGTTTTATCCAAATAAATATTGATGTTTTTTTTCATAAAATCTATCATCTCTTACACAAGCAAATATTCTTAAGATCAATTTATTCCTAATAGCATTGATAATCGACATCACA
>JASCOE010000011.1 GCA_029959285.1 Flavobacteriaceae bacterium PS02337 | reverse complement strand
GCAAGCTTTTCCGAATCTTTTTTTTCAAGAATTTCTTCCCTTCCGATTCTTCCCTACTGCCAGTATTTCGATGAACGCCTTCGCTGTTGCGGGTGCAAAAGTACACAACAATTCCAGTTATGCAAGCTTTTTTACCCCCTTTTTTCAATCTTTTTTTATCATCTCTCTTAACTTACTGATAACCGTTTCTTTACAAGACAACTTTTTTTGACTCTTTGTGGCGGTTTTCTGAATTACGATGCATTTTTGATTGTTTTCGGTACTTTTTCAGTATCCACTTTTTGGAATTCGCAGCTTTTTCTCTGCTTTTCTGAACAAAAAACAAGGTTTCCTGAAAGCCTTTCGGCTGCTTTTTGATCTCGAAGAGACACAAAGGCGCAAAGTTTCATCTCTTTTAATCTGTTTTTATCATCGAATTGTCTTTTCATTCAATGGATTTCTTCTGAAAACCACTGCCATAGCCCCGATAGTAGCGGAAATCCTTTTTGTGGCGGGGTTCGACACAAAAAGATTGTAGCGGATAGCGGGAAACAGCTCCTTATATATTATGTATAAAAAAGAAACCCGACAGGTTCTAAATCTGTCGGGTTGTACAAATAAAATTTACTCTTATATATAATAGAGTAAACTTCTGCATATATATTGTATGTATTTTAGTAATCATGTATATTTGCATTCACAAAATTATAAACAATGATCAAGATTACTTTACCCGATGGGTCAATTAGAGAGTTCGCTTCGGGCGTAACTCCAATGGAGGTCGCTAAAAACATTAGCGAAGGTTTTGCTAGAAACGTGATTTCAGCATCTTTTAATGGTACAACTATTGAAACCGAAACTCCATTGACGACCGACGGTAATCTTATACTATATACTTGGAATGATGCTGAAGGTAAAAAAGCTTTCTGGCATTCGACTTCGCACGTAATGGCGCAAGCTCTTGAGGAATTATATCCAGGAATCAAATTAACTCTTGGACCTGCAATTGCAAATGGATTCTATTATGATGTAGATTTTGAAGATCAAAAAATTTCTGAAGCAGATTTTAAAAAGATTGAAGATCGTATTCTTGAAATCTCGAGAGGAAAATACGATTTCAAAATGCGTCCAGTAACTAAAGCAGAAGCTTTAGAAATGTATAAAGACAATGTTTACAAAACTGAATTGATTTCTAACCTTGAAGACGGAACGATTACTTTTTGCGATCATGCCACTTTTACTGATTTATGCCGTGGAGGACATATTCCGAACACTGGAATTATCAAAGCTGTAAAAATCATGAGTGTTGCTGGTGCTTATTGGAGAGGTGACGAGAAAAACAAGCAGTTGACTCGCGTTTATGGAACTTCTTTTCCTAAACAAAAAGATTTGACTGAATATCTTGAACTTCTTGAAGAGGCAAAACGTCGTGACCACCGTAAATTAGGAAAAGAACTTGAATTGTTTGCTTTCTCTCAAAAAGTTGGTCAAGGTTTGCCTTTATGGTTGCCAAAAGGCGCAGCGTTAAGAGAGCGTTTAGAGCAATTTTTAAAAAGAGCTCAAAAGAAAGCAGGTTACGAGCAAGTTGTTAGTCCGCATATTGGACAAAAAGAGCTTTATGTAACTTCTGGCCACTATGCAAAATATGGTGCTGATAGTTTTCAGCCAATTCATACTCCAGCTGAAGGAGAAGAGTTTTTATTGAAACCAATGAACTGTCCTCACCACTGTGAGATTTACAATGTAAGACCTTGGTCGTATAAAGACTTACCAAAACGTTATGCTGAATTTGGTACTGTATATAGATATGAGCAATCTGGTGAATTGCACGGTTTAACTCGTGTAAGAGGATTTACTCAAGATGACGCTCACATTTTCTGTACTCCAGAACAATTGGATGAAGAGTTTAAAAAAGTAATTGACCTTGTATTGTATGTATTTGGTTCATTAGGTTTTGAAAACTTTACTGCTCAGATTTCATTGAGAGATCAGGAAAACAGAGAAAAGTATATTGGTACTGACGAAAACTGGGAAAAAGCAGAGAACGCGATCATCAACGCAGCAAGAGATAAAGGTCTTAATACCGTTGTTGAATATGGTGAAGCAGCATTCTATGGCCCGAAACTAGATTTTATGGTTAAAGATGCTTTGGGAAGACAATGGCAATTAGGAACAATTCAGGTAGATTACAACTTACCTGAGCGTTTTGATTTGACTTATAAAGGTGCAGATAACGAATTACATCGTCCAGTAATGATTCACAGAGCTCCTTTTGGATCTATGGAACGTTTTATAGCAATTTTATTAGAGCACACAGCAGGAAATTTCCCACTTTGGCTAATGCCTGAACAGGCTATTATCTTGTCTTTGAGCGAGAAATACGAAAATTATGCTAAAAAAGTTTTAGATTTGCTAGAAAATCACGAAATTCGCGCCCTAATTGACAATCGAAACGAAACAATCGGCAAGAAAATTAGAGATGCAGAAATGCAGAAAATTCCATTTATGCTGATTGTAGGTGAGGAAGAAGAGAAAAATGGTACAATTTCTATTCGTCGCCATGGACAAGAAGGAAAAGGTAATATTACCGTTTCTATCGAAGAATTTGCTTCGATTGTAGACGAAGAAATAAAAAAGACATTAAAAGTATTTACAGTTTAACTTAAATTAGAAAGTCATAGCAATAAGAAGCAACAGAGGTTTTCAACCTCGAGTAGAAAAAAAAGATGCACACAGAATAAACAACCTTATTCGTGGCGTACAAGAAGTAAGATTAGTAGGTGAAAACATCGAACCAGGTGTTTTTAAGCTTGCTGATGCTTTACGATTGGCAGATCAATTTGAATTGGATTTGGTTGAAATTTCACCAAATGCTGAGCCGCCAGTTTGTAAAATTATGGATTACAAGAAATTTGTTTACGAACAAAAGAAAAGAGATAAAGCATTAAAAGCTAAATCTTCTCAGGTTGTTGTAAAAGAAATTAGATTTGGTCCTCAGACTGACGAGCATGATTACGAATTTAAAAGAAAGAATGCTGAGAAGTTCTTAAAAGAAGGAGCTAAACTAAAAGCTTTTGTATTCTTTAAAGGTCGTTCTATCATTTATAAAGATCAAGGTCAGATTTTGTTGTTGCGTCTTGCTCAAGATTTAGAAGAACACGGTAAAGTTGAAGCTATGCCAGTTCTTGAAGGAAAGAGAATGATTATGTTCATTGCTCCGAAGAAAAAGAAATAGTCTCAGTTTACAGTTTCAGTATTCATTTATTGAAATTGTAAATTTGAAACGAAAAATATAAGTAAGTAAGAATAAATTAAAACACTAGGAAAAATGCCTAAAATGAAAACAAAATCTAGCGCTAAGAAACGTTTTAAAGTTACTGGCTCTGGAAAGATTAAAAGAAAGCATGCTTTTAAAAGTCACATCTTGACTAAAAAATCTAAAAAACGTAAATTAGCTTTGACACACTCAGCGCTAGTTCACCAAACGGATATGAAAAGCATCAAACAACAATTAAGAATTATCTAATAATTCTTTAGGTTAAAAAATTATTTATATAACCTTGGAGTATGGCTTTGAAGTTCCTTTGATTCAATTCAGGACGCCTGCTACAAAAACACATTAAAATTATGCCAAGATCGGTAAATTCAGTTGCTAAAAGAGCAAGAAGAAAAAAAATAATGAAGCAAGCCAAAGGTTTCTTTGGAAGACGTAAAAACGTTTGGACAGTTGCTAAGAATGCAGTAGAGAAAGCGATGAGCTACGCTTACCGCGATAGAAAACAAAACAAAAGAAATTTCCGTTCTTTATGGATTCAACGTATCAACGCTGGAGCTAGATTAGAAGGAATGTCTTATTCTCAATTCATGGGGAAAGTTAAAGCTAACGGAATCGAATTGAACCGTAAAGTTCTTGCAGATTTAGCTATGAACCACCCAGAAGCTTTCAAAGCTATTCTTAATAAAGTAAAATAAACGTTTTATAAACTCAATTTAAGATTACTTACTTATTATATCAAAACCATTCGTTAACTCGAATGGTTTTTTATTTTTACTATCTTTCGTTACGAACACAATAAAGAAATGAAGAAACTATTTATAATTTTATTCGTTGCGCAAATGCTTTTAGTAAAAGCCCAAGAGAAAAATTTGGATAAAAATTCCATACAAACAATTATTGGCAAAATTGATATACGGGATATAAAATGTCTTTCCGAAATAAAAAAAGCAAAACAAAGTTTTAAACACATAGAAATTCTTTATGATATTATCCCTGAAGGATACATTGACAGCGATTATAAAAGACATTATCCCTATTTAAAGAAATTATTGAAAGAAAAAGGAATTGACTTTTACGAATCTCATGATTTTGATTCCTCATCTTTTTGGATGTCAGATGGTGAAAGTAAATATACATTAGTAACAAATTGCTATTGCAAAGCATCTAATGAATTATTAAATCTAAAATACGGAACACACTTTATTAGGGATATTAAAAAATCTGCAGACAGTTTGTATGTAATGAGTCGAATAGACATACCTTTTGATTATCCGTTTGGGGTCGATAATTACTGCATGATATATCCTAAAGCTGGAGATTTTTTTGACCAAAAGCTCCAAATTCAAAAAGACTTTTTTTCTTATTTTGTACTTCCTAAAAATTTCATTCAAAGCAATGAAAAAAGAGATTTTTTTGCCAAAACTAAATTCAGAATTAATAAAGACAATTCAATATCAAACATAACCGTAGATATTGAATTTAAAAATCGACTAAATGAAGAGTTTTATAATTTAATAGCTGATCAAATTATTAATTTTATTAAAAATGCAGATTGGACTGCCGCTGTTAGTAATAACATAAAAGTAAATAGTAACTTTAATATTAATTTTTACAATTAATTTATATAATCAATAAAGTAATGCAAGACGCAGTCATAAATCACATTCAAAAATTTATTGATCTTGAACCTTCAGAAATTGATGTGTTAGAATCATGTTTTAATCTTTCTCAAATAAAAAAGAAAGATCACGTTTTGCAAGAAGGACAAATCTGCAATACCATGTATTTTATTGTAAAAGGCTGTATGCGACAATATATTATTAATTCTAAAGGAACGGAACAAACATTGCAATTTGGTGTAGAAAATTGGTGGATAACAGATTACTTAAGTTACCACAACCACACTCCTTCTCACTTTTATATTCAAGCTGTAGAAACAACTCAAGTTATTGCTTTAGAAAAAACTGTTTTAGAATCTCTACTTATACAAATTCCTAAGCTTGAAAAATACTTTAGAATTGTTGCGCAAAAAGCTTTTGGTGCTGCTCAAATGAGAATTAAGTTTTTATTTACTATGTCTGCCGAAGAACGCTATAATCATTTTAAAAACCAGCAACCCGATTTTGTACAGCGTGTTCCACAATACATGCTTGCCTCCTATCTAGATTTCTCTGCTGAATTTATGAGCAAAATACGAGCAGGAAAAGTCTGAATTGAATTTCTTGAAGTAGTTCAAGTTTTTAAGAGCATGCATTACTGACCTTTGTAATGAACTTTTAAAACAAATAAAAATGAAATCAAGAATCGTTATCCCGCAAGTTGCTCCAGAAGCTTATCAAGCATTAATGAATTTAGAAAAATATATTTCTACAACGTCATTAACTCCTGTACATAAAGAGTTAATTAAAATTCGTGCATCCCAAATTAATGGTTGTGCTTATTGTATCAATATGCATACTGCTGATGCAAGAAAACATGGAATTTCTGAACAAAGAATTTATTTAACAAGTGCTTGGCGTGAAGCTGATGTTTATACTGAAGACGAAAAAGCAATTTTAGCTTTAACAGAACAAGTAACTTCAATTAGCCATCATGTTTCTGATGAAGTGTACCAAAATGCTGCGCAATTATTTGATGAAAAATATCTTGCTGAAATCATTTTAGCAATCATTACTATAAACTCTTGGAATAGATTGGCAATTACTACCGGAATGAGAGCTGTATAATTTTATAAGGATAAATTTTACAAGCCCAAAACAATTGAAAGCCCTTATGTATAAAGGGCTTTTTGTATTTATTTAAAAATGAGAATCAAAAAAAAGAGGATTTAAAAATAATTGAAAATACCGTATTTATACTCTTTCAGGATTTCTGGAATTATTTATTTTTGGCGCATGATACCAAAAAGAAAACAATTTTTCTCCTATATAATAATTACTTTTTTAATTGTTTTCTCTTGCCAGAAGAAGTCAATTATTATTAAAAATGAAGCGAATAATAATACTGAAGTTAATAGGTTAATTTTAGTTGCCGATAATTATTTCAAAAAAAATAAATTTGACAGTGCTTTTTTTTACTACAATGAAACGGTATTCATTTGTTCTCCTACACAAGATCCAGAAAATTATGTAAGCGCTTTGACCCGTATGGCTTCCATTCAACAAAATCATGAAGATTACGCAGGAAGTGAAACTACTATCACAAAAGCATTACCATACTTAAAACTTGTAAAAAATCAACTTAATATCTGGAATCTTTATACTACTCTAGGCGTTAATTACCTAAATACATTCGATTATAAAAATGCTCTTTTATACCATAAAAAAGCGTTACAGCTAAATGTTACGCCTAATAAAAAATTAGCATCTAAAAATAATATTGGAGAAGTATTAATGCAGAGTAGAAAATTTTACGAAGCTCTCGATCTTTTTCTCCCTTTAGAAAACAATAAAAAAATTATTGCAGACCAAAAATTTTACAGCTGTTTATTAGACAATATCGGATTATGTTACCATGAAATCGACAATTATGACAGTAGTTTAGATTATCTATCTAGAAGTTTAGAAATTAGAGAAAAACTAAAAATCCCGAATGAACTAGGCAAAAGTTACATTCATCTCGCTCAATTATATGAATTAAAAAATCCTTCTTTGGCAAAGAAGTATATGATTCTAAGCTACAAAGAATTCAACAAAGGAAATTATATTGAAGGAAGATTATCTGCTTTAAAAATGATTATTAAAAATAGTTCTGGTACAGAACTTAGAACCAATTCTGATATTTATATCAATTTGGTTGACAGTACTTATGAAGTTACTCAAAAAGCAAAAAACCAATTTGCTCGAATTAAATATGATTCTAAACGTGAAAAAGAAGAAAATTTAAGGCTTAAAACACATAAAGCAGAAAATGAATTAAAGCTTGAAAGACAAAAAAACAGGAATATTATTTCTTACATCATTATTGTTTTGAGTCTTTGCTTGATTTTAATTTTATATTATTATTTAACTTCTAAAGCTAATCGAGAGAAAATTGAAGCGGCTTACAATAGCGAAACAAGAATTTCTAAAAAATTGCATGACGAATTAGCAAACGATATTTATCATACAATGGCTTTCGCCGAAAACAAAAATTTATCTCTTGCTGAAAACAAAGAACAGCTTTTGAATAATTTAGACGCTATTTATTCGCGAACGAGAGATATTTCAAAAGAAAACTGCACTATTATAACCGATCAAAATTACATTTCATCTCTCAAAGAAATGATTTCTGGTTTTAGCACTTTAAATATAAATTTGATTTTAAACGGTCTGGATAACATTTCTTGGAATGAAGTTGATAAAAATAAAAAGATCACAATTTATAGAGTTCTACAGGAATTGCTTGTCAATATGCGAAAATATAGCAACGCTTCTTTGGTGGGAATTAATTTTAAACAAACCGAAAAAAACATCTTAATTAACTACACTGACAATGGAAAGGGAATTGATACTGAAAAAATTATATTTAAAAATGGTCTTTATAATGTAGAAAATCGAATTCATAAGATAAAAGGACAGATTGATATTTCTTCGAGTCCAAATAATGGATTCAAAGTTTTTATTAAACTTCCGATTTAATTTTAGAATTACCTTTTCAAAATCCCCAAATGAAAATTTCCAATTTAGTCAAAATTTTGTGCTTCCTTTTTCTTATCACTGCTTGTGAAAAGAAAAAGCAAATCATCGTTGAAAAAATTGACAATACAAAAGAGATAAAAAAACTTATAGATAAAGGAAAATATTATTTTGATACTTTTAATGATAGTGCCATTTATTGTTTTGATAAATCCATTTCATTATGTAATCCGATTGATGATTATGCAGATGATTATGTTTACGCATTAACTCTTAAAGCAAATATTCTACAAAATAATGGAGATTTTTATGAAAGTGAAGAAGAACTAACAAAAACACTTCCTTATTTAGAAAAGACTTCTAAACCAAAATTTATTTATAACGTTTATACTATTATGGCTTTTAATTACAGCCATAATTATGATTACAAAAATGCTCTATTATATCATCAAAAAGCCTTAAAACTTGCTGATACACCTTTCAAAAAATCGGTATTAACTGCCGATATAGCAATTCTATATTTGAACCAAGGCAAATACAAAGAAGCGATACATTTGTTAGAACCTCTCGTTGAGCAAAAAGTAAAACATGCAACAGATTCTACTAGAACTTTAAATCATTATTCTCTCTTATACAACAATTTAGGTTGTTGTTATATGAATATTGGAAATCCAAAGGCCCTTGATTGTTTGGAAAAAAGTTTACAATTAATTCTGCCAACAAATGACTATTATGAATTAATAGGCACCTATAATATTCTTGCTATTTATCACAACAGAAATAAAAACACAAAGCTTGCAAAGTTTTACGCAGAAAAGGCATACTTCTGCTCTATAAAAGGAAAGGCAGCAATTATGAAAGTTAATTGTCTGGCTAGATTAATGAACTGGAGTGAAGGTGATGCTCTAAAAAAATATTCTCAGCTCTATATCAGTCTAATTGACAGTATAAATGATGCGAGAATAACTTATAAAAATCAATCTTCTGCTCTAAAATTTAATTTTAAAAAGGACAAAAAAGAAAATTTGGTTCTAAAATCTCAAAAAGCCGAAAATGAATTGCAACTCCAAAGGCAAAAAAACAGGAGTTTTATTTCTTACATCATCATTACTATAAGTATTATCAGTTTGGCTGGATTAGCTTTTTATATTATCACAAAAGGAAAAAAAGAGAAAAACGATATTGTTTTAAAAAGCGAAATGCGAATTTCTGGCAAATTACAAGATGAACTTTCCAAAAAAGTGTATCAGACTTTTCTTTTTGCAGAAAATAATGATTTAAAAAATATAGATAATAAAGAAAAACTGCTTTCTAGTTTAAATGATATTTACATTAAAACACGAAATATTTCTAAAGAAAATAGCCAAATCCTAACTGACGAAAGATATGTTTTGGGTTTAAAAGACATGATTTCTGAATATAAAACTCAAAACATAAATATTTTATTGAATGGTTTTGATGTTATTTTATGGAATACAATTGATAAAAACATAAAAATAGTGCTTTACAGAATATTGCAAGAACTATTTCAAAACATGAAAAATCATAGCAATGCAAATCTTATTAGCGTTGCTCTTAAATCGCAAAATAAAATTCTAAATCTAAATTATACGGATAATGGCGAAGGCATAAGAACAAACAAAATCATTTTTAAAAAGGGATTACAAAATCTAGAAGACCGAATAAAATCTGTAAAAGGGCACGTTGACATCTCTTCTTTAGATCACGGTTTCAAAGTTTTTATAAAACTGCCAATATAAATTTCAAAATTATCTTAAACACCCAAATGAAAATTTCTCCTGCTATTAAAATTTTGTTTCTGCTATTTGCTTTCCTTCTTATCACTGCTTGTGAAAAGAAAAGGGAGGAGATTGCACCTAAAATTGACAATACGGCTGAAATAAAAAGACTGACAGCTATTGCTGATGCCGATTATGATAAGAATGAATTTCAAAAGGCTTATAAGAATTACGAAATTATAATACAGCTTTCTGATCCAGAAAAGAATAGAATAGATTATGTAGATGCATTAGTTTCAATTGCGCTTATTCAACAATTTGAAGGTAATTATCTTAAAAGCGAAATCACAGCTACAAAAATATTACCTCACCTGAAATATTTAAAAAAACCAAGATTTGCTTGGGAGACTTATAAAATTTTCGCAGATAATTATTTGTCGACAAAAGATTATGACAACGCTCTTTTATATGCAAAAAAAGCTTACGATTTAAATGCAAGTCCAAGGAGAGAAGCAAATGCATTGGCTAACATAGCGCTCGTTTACATGCATAAAGGTGATTACAAAAAAGCAATAAAAATTTATACTCAAATAACAACGAGTGGATATTATGCAGAAAAAAAGAAAGCAAATACTTTAGAAGGTTATGAATTAATGGATTATGCAATTATGATAAGCAATCTAGGTATTTCTAGTTTTCAATTGCACGATCCTAAAACAATAGATTATTATAATGAAGCTCTAAAAAGCAGACTTAAAATAAATGATAGACAAAAATTACCGGATAGCTACGGCAATCTTTCTGATTATTATTTTGATAAAAATCCAAGTTTATCTAAAAAATATGCTGAAATGTCATATAAGATTGCTTGCGAAATCAACTTTTATAAAGAAAAACGATTTGCTCTGTTATGCTTAATACGAACAAGCACAGGAAATGATTTAAAGAAATATACTAATCTTTATGTCAAATTTACAGATAGTATTGCTAAAACTCGATTAATAGAAAAGAATCAATTTGCTAGTATAAAATATAATTTCAAAAAAGATAGAGACGAAAATTTAGAACTCAAAAAACAAAAAGCCGAAAACGAATTACAGCTTCAAAGACAAAAAAACAGAAGCTACATTTCTTATTTTATTATTTTCCTGAGTGTTTTCATATTACTCTTTTTAGTTATTCATAAAACATTAAAAGGAAAAAGAGAAAGAAACGAAGCCGCATTTAAAAGTGAATTGAGGATTTCTCAAAAACTGCATAAAGAATTAAGCACTGAGGTTTTCAAATTATTTAAAAATATACAAAACGTCGAACTTGAAAAACCGAATAATAAAGAAGATTTACTCAATGGTTTAGATAATATTTATGTTAAAACTAGAAAGATTTCTAAAGAAAGCTGCACCATTTTAACCGACAAAAACTACGAAGATTCTTTAAAAGAAATGGTTTCTGAGTATTCTAACTCTAATCTAAATATTATCATAAATGGATTAAACACCTTTTCGTGGTCTAAAATCGATAGAATTAAAAAAATTACTGTTTATAGAATTCTCCAAGAGCTTTTTGAAAACATGAAAAGCAATAGTACTGCGTCTTTGGCGAGTATTAGTTTCAAAAAATATGAAAAGAATATTCAAATAACTTACGTTGATAATGATACTGAAATTAAAAAAGATGATATGATTTTAAAAAAAATACTACAAAATGTGGAAAACCGTATTAAAACAATAAAAGGAACTATTAATTTTGAATCAAATCAAGAAAATGGTTTTAAAATAAGTTTCACAATTCCTATATAGATCGACAATATGTTTAAGAAAGTTTTAGTTGCCGAAGATTTAGACAGCATCAGTATAACTGTAGTTCAAGTACTTGAAGAACTGAAAATCCCAGTGATTCATCATGTCAAATATTGCGACGAAGGTTTACTCAAAATTAAAAAAGCTTCATTTGAGAATGAACCTTACGATTTACTAATAACTGATTTATCATTTAAATCGGATCATAGAAAAGTAACTCTTACAAGCGGAGACGAATTAATTGAAGCCGTTAATAAAGTACAGCCAAACATAAAAAAGATTGTTTTTTCTATAGAAGATAAAAGTTATAGAATTAAATCTCTTTTTAATGATTTAGGCATAAACGCTTATGTTTCTAAAGGCAGAAATAGTATTGCAGAGCTTAAAAATGCTATTGTAGCAACATTTAATAATGAGGAAAAAATACTTTCGTCTGATTTGTCTTTTACATTTAATGATAAGTCTTTGATAGAAATTGAATCGTATGACATTTCTATTTTAAAGCTTTTATCTCAAGGATATATTTTAGAAAGTATCTCAAAAGAATTTAAAGATTTGTCAATTACCCCAAATGGAACAAGCAGCATCGAAAAGAGAATCAATAAGTTAAAAATTTATTTTAAAGCTAATAATAATGTCCATTTAATTGCAATTGCAAAAGATTTTGGACTGGTATAAGTATAACTATTTCACAGATTTATGTAAGGATTAGCCCTTTAATCATTTTAAATTTGTTTTAACTATTAACCTACAATGAAACCAAAAAATAGAACGACAATTATATTGTCAAGAATTAATACTACTCAAAACAAAATCGTTATGAAAACAATGTTTCTTTGTCTTTTTTTATCAATAACTTTTGCTTTTATTTCTGAAAAAACGGGTTGGCTCGAAATTGATTGGAAAATGATATTTATTCCAGCATTATTAGTTTTGCAGATTATAATTATTGGAACTGCTTTAAAAAACAGATACAAAAAACACTAATTAATATAAAGAAAGACCGAAATCATTTGTAGGAAAAAATGCTTATATTTGAAATTATTTTAAATTTTGCATGAAGAACGTTCTCAGCCTTTTTTTTCTATTACTTACATTTTTATCTTTTTCTCAAACCAAAGTTCTTTCCTGGAATTTAGAAAACTTCGGAAAATCTAAATCAACTGTTGAATTAAATTATATTGCTAAAAAAGTTTCGACTTATGATATAATTGCAATTCAAGAAGTTGTCGCAGGTTATGGAGGAGCACAGACTGTTGCCAAATTTGTCCAAATTTTAAATGAAAAAGGATTTAAATGGGATTACAGCATTAGTGATCCAACTACGGGCAGCAGCTATAAAACTGAGCGTTATGCTTTTATCTGGAAAACAAGCAAAGTAAAATTAAAAAATAATCCTTGGCTAGAGAAAAAATTCAATCTAGAGATTGATCGAGAGCCTTATTTTTCAACGTTTGAGATTAACAAAAAAACAATTACGCTTGTTAATTTTCATGCAATAACAAAAAACAAGCAACCAGAAACAGAAATCAAGTTTTTTAAGTTTTTGCCTGCTGAATATCCCAATTTAAACTTAGTATTCTTAGGTGATTTTAATTGTCCTGAAAAACACACCGTTTTCTTTCCACTAAAAAAAATGGGTTATGATTCTGTTTTGAAGAATCAAAAAACTACTTTAAAACTAAAATGTAAAAATGATATTTGTCTCGCTTCAGAATTTGACAATATCTTTTACAAAACTTCAAGTTTAAAAATAACCAACTCTGGAATAATTAAATTTTATGAGGATTTTGATTCTCTTCAAGAAGCAAGAAAAATATCCGATCATATACCAATTTGGTTCGAATTTCAATTAAACTAATTAGGTTTTTAGTTTCTTTTTCTTTGCAGCTGGAAACAAAACATTATTCAAAATCAATCGATAACCTGGAGAATTTGGATGTAAATCTAAAACCGTTGGCGGATCTCCTACTTGATGTTGAAAATCTTCTGGATCATGTCCGCCAAAAAAAGTAAACATTCCTTTTCCTTTTTCACCATGAATGTATCTCGATTCTCCGTTTAATTCGCAAGTTCCCATAATCAATACATTCGATTTTATTAATGAAGTATCAAATGAAGTCGTTTGACCCATAAAACCTTTAACCAATTGCGTATGATTTTGACAAAGCATACTTGGAATTGGATCCCATTTTGCAGAAAATTCCATTAAAGTAAAATAATCTTTGTCCATCATGACACGTCTTTTCGTTGTCATATCAATATCTGAAAATTCATAAACTTCTGGTCTTCTTTCTAAAGTAAAATTTTTAAAAGCAAAAGAGTTATTGTAATTTAATTTTGATTGATAATTCGATTCACTCGGATCTCCATCAAACATAGTTTCGCAAATATCAACTCCATCTGCGGCAAGCGCAATATCAAAACTATCGGTAGCAGAACACATTGCAAACATAAAACCGCCGCCGACAACAAAGTCTCTAATTTTTTTTGCTACTGCACCTTTTTCTTGAGAAACTTTCTCATAACCTAATTTTACAGCAAGCGCTTCAGAATCTCTTTTTTGATCAATGTACCAAGGCGTATTTTTGTATGCGGCATAAAATTTTCCATATTGTCCAGTAAAATCTTCATGATGCAAATGCAGCCAATCATACATTAATAACTGATCGCTTAAAACTTCTTCGTCATAAATTGGTGTAAACGGAATTTCGGCATAAGTTAGAACTAAAGTTACAGCGTCATCCCAAGGCTGTTTTCCTTTGGGCGTGTATACAGCAATTTTTGGTGCTTTTTCTAAAATCACCGATTCCATATTTTGAGAAGGGCTTGAAATTTCATTTAATATCGAAGCTTCCTCGCTGTCTGAAATAACTTCAAAACTTACACCTCTAATTTTACATTCTTTTCTAATCTCTTCAGCATCTGGCAAAAGAAAAGAACCTCCGCGGTAATTTAAAAGCCAGCTTGCTTTATAATCTCGACTTAAACACCAATATGTTATACCATAAGCTTTTAAATGATTTTGCTGTGTTGACTCGTCCATCGGAAGTAAGATAAACGATGCTCGAGCATTAAATGTAATTAATAGTATAAAAATGTAGAATAAACCCCTATTCATCCGAAAATTATTTTAGTAAAGATATAAAGGAAGAATCTAAAAAAAGAATCGTTAGAATATTTTCTAGCATAATAGAATGTTAAATGTAAAAACAGGGGTAAATACCTGATTTACAATCTTTAAAAAAACAGGTAAAAACACCTATAGTATCATTGAATATTGTATATACATTTGCTATCCCAAGTCATCAAACTAATCAAAGTAAAAAAACAACCACCATGAAGTTTAATGATCACAATAATCAAGAAAAGGGTATGAATATAATTCAGAAAATAGGTTTATGTGTTTTAGTATTAACAATCATAATATATTATGTATTGTCAATTCAGTTTTTGACAGCATAAAAAAATTAGATAGTTAAATCGGCCAAGTCATTTTGAATGGCATAGACAACCAAACCGGCGATATTTCGGGATTCTGTTTTAAGCAGTAAATTATTTCTGTGCCCTTCAATAGTCCTTGGACTTAAAAAAAGATGTTCTGCAATTTCAGCAGTAGTTTTCTGCTGACATATTAATTGAAGAATTTCAACCTCACGAGGTGAAAGAAAATTAGTGTCTAATCCGCCTCTTGTATTTTTTGGAGAAACTATTGTTTCCTGAATTGTTTTTAAAACACTTTCGTTGTAATAAAACCCTTTTGCGGCTACTTCATTTATAGTCACAATTAGGTCTTTTGGAGTAGTATTTTTTATTAAATACGCTACCGCACCCACCTGAATCATATTGGCTATAAACGACTTAGTATCATAACTCGTTAGCGCAATAATCTTAATGTCAGGATATGATTTTCGAATAATTTTTGTGGCTTCAACACCGTTTAAAATCGGCATTTTCAAATCCATTATAATTATATCGGGTTTAATTTCATTTTTATCTAGCTGAGTAATAAGCTCGTCTCCATTTGAAGCTTCAAAGAGAACATCTATATTTTCTTCTCTCTGCAATAAAAAAGAAATTCCTTTTCTAAACAAAATTTCATCATCGACTAGGGCAATTTTAATAGCGACATTCATCTTATTTGATTTTGGTAGTTTGTTTTGGTCTGCCGAATTTACGAAATTATGAATTACAAAAAACCTAATTACCTGATTTTATTGACTAAACACTTGTTAAAATTAACAGTTTAATCTAAAAAGTAAAATTAACTGCAATTCCATTGTTAATTTCAGACGTAATTTTGATTGTACCTTCTAAAAACGATATACGGCTATCGATGTTCTTCATACCAAGGCCTTTCTGATTTTCAGCATTAGAGCTATCAAAACCAACTCCATTATCTTCATAATTACAAGTATCTATTCCATCTTCATTGGAAAAAGAAATCCAAATTTCTGTCGCTTTTCCATGTCGAAGAGAATTATTCATTAATTCTTGCAGAATCCTGAAAATATGCAAATGTCTATCAATTTCTTTTTCATCAAAATCGATTTCATTTTTATAATGCGTTTTAACCGATTTACTAGTTTCAAATTCTTCACATAGCTCTTCTACTCCGGCATTTAATCCGAACTTTTCGAAAACTGGCGGCAATAAATTATGAGCAATTTTTCTAGAATTATCTAAGGCTTTTGTAGTTAAAGCGATAATATTCCCAGTAATTTCTGCAGTTTCAGTTTCTGTAAGATTTGGCGCAGTTAGTAAATGGCTGTTTAATGAAACAATATTTAATTTAGAACTAATGTCATCATGAAGATCTTGCGCAATTCTTTTACGTTCTTCTTCTTGCGTTATAATAATTGCGTGTAATTGTTCTTTTTGGTATTGAAGTATTAAATCTTTTTTCTCTAACTCTTTCTGAATAATTTTTTTTCTGGAAAAGTAAAAAAACACGATTAGAACTACAGATAAAACCATTAAAAAAAGTGACGTATACAAGATAATAGCAACAATTTCTTTTTCTGGTAGAGAATGTACATCCATAATGTTTGCGAAATAATTCTAAGTTGGGGTTATTTTGAGAAGCTTTTTTTCCATTCATAGAGAATGAATCCGTAATACATAACTAAGAGTACCGAATTTAACTGCCAACTCAAAAATTTAAATTCATCACTTAAATTATGAGTTAAATTTCCAATTAAAAAAAGCACTGTGCTCGCCAGCAAATAAAATACAACGCCAATGCTAACGTAATAATATATTTTACTTTCTGTAAGCATATTATAAAAATGAATCAAGGCGAAAATCACTACTAATAAAGAAGTCAAAGTAATTTCGAACAAATTGAAGCGCAAAAATTGATTCCAATCCATTATAAATTGAACAGCTAAAATTAATAACGCAACACCAACACTAATCAAAACAAATCTTTTTTGACTTTTAACACTAAAAATAGAGTTGTAAAACAATCCCAATAATATCATTTGACCAATAATAAAAATATTTACTAGAAATAAATTATTCATACGAAGGTGATATAACGTCTCCATAGAAAATTGCATCAAAAAAGAAAAAGCGAGATAACTTACAAAAAAAACATTAGCTTTTTTCTCTCGAAAAAAGCTATATGTATATAAAATTAGGTCAATTGTTAAAGTAAAATAACCTAAGTAAATAATGAGGTCAAACATTATTAAGGATTTAATGGACTGTTTGGATCTCCATAAGGTGGCACAGGACGAGCTCCATCGTAAACAACAGAACCTTCTTCTTCACCTTCACCTCCTTCAAGTCCTTCAGTTTTAAAAACATCAACATAGATACCTTCTTTAGCATCCCATTTAGCACCAACAAATATTAAAGTTTGCTCACCAGCTTTATTGATACCTTTGTATGCACGAACGGCATCGATATCCTGATTCATAACCAATTTTAAAGTTTGTAATGGAATTAAGTAACCATCAACTTGTTTTTTTCTTCCTTCTTCAGTTTGAATGGATTTACGGTATTTGTCTGCCCACACAATACCTTCTGACAACGGGATTTCAACACTTCCTAAATCTAATTTTTCACTCATAATTTAATTTGTTATTGGTTAATAATTTAAAAATTCGTCGGTTCAAAATTTGGTTACGCTAAACTAGTCATTTTTATTAAAGAATTAACTTTCAAACAAAAAAAAGCCTTAAAAATAAGGCTTTAAATTTTATTAGAATGGAACATCACTGTCATCATCATCGTCGTTCAAATTACTTCCAAAAGCTTCGTTAGCAGATGGTAAATTTTTTGTTATGAAAGGATTATCATCATGATTCATTTTTGAAGGCAAATCATCATAACCTCCAGTAAAATCTTCAAGATTATCAAATTTACCAAGATGTCCTAAGAATTTCAAACGAATATTCTCTAAACCACCATTACGGTGTTTTGCAATAATAAATTCTGCCTGACCTGCTGTCGGAGATGCTTCATCATCATCCCATTCTTCAATTTTATAATATTCAGGACGATAAATAAACGATACAATATCAGCATCCTGCTCAATCGCTCCAGATTCACGAAGATCCGAAAGCAAAGGTCTTTTACTAGATCCACGGGTTTCAACGGCACGCGATAACTGAGAAAGTGCAATTACCGGAACGTTAAGCTCTTTTGCCAAAGCTTTTAAGTTTCGGGAAATTGTAGAAATTTCCTGCTCACGATTTCCTCCTCCTTTACCATTACCTCCTGCTGTCATTAACTGCAAATAGTCAATAATAATTAATTTAATTCCGTGTTGCGAAGCCAAACGACGGCATTTTGCACGTAAATCGAATATCGAAAGTGAAGGTGTATCATCAATAAATAATGGTGCTTTTTCTAAGTTTTTAACTTTGGTACTTAATTGCTCCCATTCGTGTTTTTCTAATTTACCTGTTCTTAGTTTTTCAGAAGACAAACCTGTTTCAGAAGAAATAAGCCTTGTAATCAGCTGAACTGATGCCATCTCCAGAGAGAAAACTGCCACCGCATGCCCAAACTGAATGGCAACGTTTCTTGCCATCGAAAGTACGAAAGCGGTTTTACCCATACCCGGACGAGCCGCGATAATAATTAAATCCGAAGGCTGCCATCCTGAAGTTACTTCGTCTAGTTTCTCAAATCCAGTTGCAACACCACTCAAACCTTCTTTACCAGCAATTTCTTCGATACGTTTCTTTGCTTGTAAAACCAAACTTTGTGCAGTTTCAGAACTACGTTTAATATTTCCTTGTGTTACCTCGTATAATTTAGATTCGGCTTTATCCAGCAAATCAAATACGTCTGTTGTTTCATCATAAGATTCTTCGATAATTTCAGAAGAAATTCTGATCAAACTTCTTTGAATGAATTTTTGAAGAATAATACGCGAGTGAAATTCGATGTGAGCTGAAGATGCAATTTTCTGCGTAAGCTGAATTAAATAAAAATCGCCTCCCGCTAAATCTAATTTTCCATTTTTCTTTAACTGAGTTGAAACAGTCAAAATATCGATTGGCTGCGTTTCTGTAAAAAGCTGCAAAATCGCTTCAAAAATATGTTTGTGTGCGTCTTTGTAAAAAGCGTCTGGCTGCAAAATATCAATTACATCATCTACCCCTTTCTTGTCAATCATCATCGCACCAAGCACAGCCTCTTCTAAGTCAATTACTTGAGGAGGAAGCTTACCTTTTTCTAGATTGATAATTGTGGTTTTGTCGACCTTTACAGGGCTAAAGTTTTTGAAATTTTCCATAAAGCGAAAGTAGCAAAATTTAAAAAAAATATGCTATCGAGTTATAACTAATAATTGTTTATAAATAATTTTGATTTGTTGATAACCAAAAAAAAATCCGAAACGGTAAGGCTTCGGATTGTAAGTCATTTTTTATGAATTTACTCTTTATACTCGCCCATATTACTGTATTTGTCCATTCTTTGGGCAATTAAGTCGGCTGTTGATAAGTCTTTCAATTCATTATATCCTTTAGTGATGTAGTCTGCTACTGTTTTAAAAGTAGTTTCTCTGTCGTAGTGCGCTCCGCCTAGTGGTTCAGGGATAACATCATCAACTAATTTTTGTTTTTTCATGTCAGAAGAAGTCAATTTTAAAGCATCTGCTGCACGCTCTTTGTATTCCCAGCTTTTCCATAAAATAGAAGAGCAAGATTCTGGAGAAATTACAGAATACCAAGTATTTTCTAACATATATACTTTGTCTCCAACACCAATTCCTAAAGCTCCACCAGAAGCACCTTCTCCCACAATAATTGTGATAATTGGCACTTGCAAACGAACCATTTCGAAAATATTTCTAGCAATCGCTTCTCCTTGTCCTCTTTCTTCAGCTTCAAGTCCTGGATATGCACCCGGAGTATCTACTAAAGTTAAAACTGGAATTCCAAATTTCTCTGCCATTTTCATCAAACGCAAAGCTTTACGGTATCCTTCTGGATTTGCCATACCAAAATTACGGTACTGACGTGTTTTTGTATTAAAACCTTTTTGCTGACCGATAATCATAAACGATTGTCCGTTTACTTTACCAAGACCACCAACCATTGCTTTATCATCTTTAAAACCTCTGTCTCCATGAAGCTCTAAAAAAGTTTCACAACAAATTGCTTTAATATAATCTAAAGTATAAGGTCTATTTGGGTGTCTTGACAATTGTACTCTTTGCCAAGCCGTAAGGTTTTTGTATATTTCTTTCTTAGTTTCAACTAATTTTTTGTTGATTTCCTTGCAAGTTGGGGTTACATCAACATCAGATTCTTTCCCTATAACAACACACTTTTCTAACTGTTCTTCAAGTTCTTTAATGGGAAGCTCAAAATCTAAATATTCCATGGATTTTTGAATTTTGTTTGTAAATCGAACCGCAAATATAAAAATATTATATCATTGGCGAAGTTAATTGTTATTTAAAGTATAAAAATGCATTTTAAAAATAAGGAAACTATTACAAGTTTTCTTTCTTATTCTGGTAATGTTTGAAAACACCATTTAGAATAACTGTGATAATTATTATGACTGCACCAATATAAAATTCGACACTCATTTTTTCTTTTCCACCTAATATAAAATAGGCTAAAACTATTCCGTAAACTGGCTCTAAATTAGTGGTTAACATTACTGTGTAAGGTGTCAATCTTTGCATCACTTTTACCGAAGCAGTAAATGCGTAAGCCGTACAAATTGATGCCAAAATCAGCAATAAAATCCAGTTGTTTAATGACATCTGGAAGAACTCGGCAGTAAATTTTCCTTGAAATAAAAAATAAATAGAAATAAATGCAACGCCAGCACCAAATTCATAAAAAGTAATGACAGACGGTTCATGATCCGAAATCAATTTTCCATTCATTAAAGTAAATAAAACGCCTAAAATTATGGCTGCCAAAGCGTAATAAACTCCTGTAAGGTATTTTATTTCAACTTGAAGAATAAGTCCTAAGCCAGCAATAATTATTAATCCAAAGAAAACTTCGTACCATAATACTTTACGTCCGTAAAATAATGGTTCTAAAAGCGAAGCAAAAAAAGCGCCTAAAGAAAATATCGAAAGTGTAATTGAAACGTTGGAAACGTGAATTGCTTTAAAAAAGAAAATCCAATGTAGAGCAATTAGCAAACCAACAAAAATCAATTTAAAAAGTTCTTTTATAGGAACTCGAAACGATTGTTTTTTATAAATGATAAATCCTCCAAGAAAAATTAAAGCGAGGAGCATTCTAAACCAAACTAAATTGTCAGCATCAATAGTGATTAAAGCGCCTAAAATAGCAGTAAAACCCCAAATAAAAACAATTAAATGAAGATTTAAATAACTTTTTAAATTATCGTTTCGCATTACGTAATAAGTAAACTGCTAAGATTCCGAAAACTATATTCGGGAACCAAACAGCTAATAAAGGTGAGAAAGTAGATTTTTCGGCAAGTGTTCCAAATATTTTATCGAAGAATACAAATGAGAATGCAATAGCAATTCCGATTGCTAAATTGGTTCCCATTCCACCACGTCGTTTCATTGAAGAAACCGCTACGGCAATAATCGTTAGAATAAATGCAGAAACTGGTACGCTATATTTTTTGTAAAGAACAACTAAATAAGTATTGATATTTCCAGAACCTCTTTTTCTTTCTTTTTCAATAAAATCAATTAATTTACCTAATGTCAAAGTTTCGGCGATGTAAACTACTGGAGTTAAATCGGCCAATTCAAACTTAAAAGCTACATTTTTTTCAGGAACTTTTTCAATCACATCATCCAAATCGCCAAGAGTCCTTTTTGTGTAATCATATAAAATATAAACTTTTTTCTTAGGATCCCATTTAATACGGCTTGCAGTGATTTTATAAGTCATTTTCTCTTTCTCAAAATGCTCTAATGAAAAATTGAAAGCTGTTTTGGATTCTTCATTAAAACTATTTACAAAAATAAAATCGTTATCATTAATTTGCCTGTAAACGTTGGTGTTTTCGCCCCGCATGAGCTCTTTTCCGTTTCCTTTTAAATATGTATATCTAAAATTATTATAGCCTTCACTTGCGGCAGGAACAATAAAAAATCCCATTAGCAATACAAAAAGCGAAACAATTGTAGCTCCGATAATATAAGGACGCAAGAATCGAGTATACGAAATTCCCGAACTCAAAATCGCAATAATCTCTGTATTATTCGCCAGTTTTGAAGTAAACCAAATTACCGATAAAAACAAAAAGATCGGAAAAAGCGAATTGATAAAATAGATGGTAAAATTGTAATAATAGAAGGCAATATCTCCAAACGGAATCTTGTTTTCTAGCATTTTATTTACTTTTTCAGAAACGTCAATAACGATTCCGATTGGCGCAAACAAAAGCAACATCACAGAGAAAGTTCCCAGATATCTTTTTAAGATGTATTTATCTATTATTGACAACATATAGTTTTTTGTTTCAAGTTTTAAAAGCTTCAGGTTTCACGTTTCAAGTTTCAGGTTACGCTGAGCAACTTGAAACTTGAAACTAAAAAAACTTGAAACTTTTTATAGTCTTTGGCTCATATTTTTAACCATCATTTCTTTCCATGGTCTAAAATCTCCTGCTAAGATATGTTTTCTAGCTTCACGAACCAACCACATATAAAAACCAAGATTATGAATCGTAGCGATTTGTTTTCCTAAATATTCGTTTGCTGCAAACAAGTGGCGTAAATACGCTTTTGAATATTCAGTATCAACAAAAGTATGTGCCATTTCATCAATCGGAGAGAAATCAGCTTCCCATTTTTTATTTTTGATGTTGATTGTTCCGTTTGCCGTAAAAAGCATTCCGTTTCTAGCGTTACGCGTTGGCATAACACAGTCGAACATATCAATTCCTAACGCAATATTTTCTAGAATATTTATTGGAGTCCCAACTCCCATTAAATAACGAGGTTTATCTTCTGGAAGAATTTCGCAAACCACTTCTGTCATAGCATACATTTCTTCTGCTGGCTCTCCAACAGAAAGTCCACCAATTGCATTTCCTTGCTGTCCAGAATTAGCGATATATTCAGCCGACTGACGACGTAAATCTTTATAAGTACTTCCTTGAACAATCGGGAAAAACGTTTGTTCGTAACCATATTTATAAGGAACTTTTTCCAAATGATTAATGCAACGATCCAACCATCTATGTGTCATATGCATAGAACGCTGTGCATATCTATAATCGCAAGGATAAGGCGTACATTCGTCAAAAGCCATAATAATATCAGCACCAATGGTACGCTGAATTTCCATTACATTTTCTGGAGTAAAAAAGTGATAAGAACCATCAATATGCGATTTAAACTTAACACCTTCTTCTTTAATTTTTCTATTAGAAGAAAGAGAATATACTTGATATCCGCCTGAATCGGTCAAAATATTACGATCCCAATTCATAAATTTATGCAATCCTCCAGCTTTTTCAAGAATTTCGGTTTGCGGGCGTAAATATAAATGATACGTATTTCCAAGAATAATATCTGGATTAATATCATCTTTCAATTCACGCTGATGTACTCCTTTTACAGAAGCAACCGTTCCAACAGGCATAAAAATAGGAGTTTCAATAACTCCGTGATCTGTAGTTATACTTCCCGCTCTAGCTTTAGACTGCGGATCTTTTTGTAATAAATCAAACTTCATAAATTCGTTTTTCAGTCGGCAAAGATAAGCTAATTTCAGAGAAATTTAATTAGATAATTTGTCAATTAGAAAATTGAGATAATAACTGAAATTCTGATACAAAAAAACTCATAACTCATAACTCATATTTTTTTGGGCGTTCCCTTCGGTCGGGCTATCCGCTATATCTTTTGTTCCAGAAATTATCATTTTCAATTTAGACCAGACATTTGTCACAAAAGGATGTCGCTGCTATCCCTAACGCAAAAAGAAGCAAGTGTTTCATAAGAAAATTTTAAATTTGAATAAAATCTGCTTACAAAAAACAAATCAAATGAATTTAGCTCAAAAACTCGGATATCCAGAAAACACCAAACTATTAATTATTCATGCCGATGATGCCGGATTATCACATTCTGAAAATCAAGCTACTATAAAAGCACTTCAAAACGGCTCTGTAAATTCGTATAGTATAATGGTGCCTTGTCCGTGGTTTTACGAAATGGCAACATTTGCTAGAGAAAATACAGAATATGACTGCGGAATTCATTTAACGCTGACTTGCGAATGGGAAAATTATAAATTCGGACCAGTTCTTCCTGTTGCTGAAGTTTCAAGTTTAGTTGATTCAAACGGCTATTTTTATAAAAACAGAAAAGATTTCAAGAACAACGCTAAACCTTCTGAAATCAAAAAAGAACTTACCGCTCAAATTGAAAGAGCTTTACAATTTGGCATCAAACCAACGCATCTCGATTCCCATATGTATAGCGTCGGAGTAACTCCAGAAATTTTTGAGATATATAAAGAACTTGGCAAAACTTATAATCTTCCCGTTTTTATCAATAAAGATTTTATAGAAACTATTCGTTTATCAGACGAAAAATATGACTTTGAAAATACACTTTTAGCCAACAAACTTTTAATTGGATATTATGCTGATTTTGAAAAAGGAGAACTTAGAAAATCTTATGAAAATGCTTTAGACAATACAGTTTCAGGATTGAACGTTTTCTTACTTCATCCAGCTTTTGACGATTTTGAAATGCAGGGAATCACGATTAACCATCCGAATTTTGGATCAGAATGGCGTCAGATCGATTTTGATTTCTTTACAAGCAAAGAATGCGAAGCTAAACTTAAAGAAAATAACATTCAATTAATTACCTGGAAAGAGATTACTGCAATTAGATAATTTTTCTTTTTAATGTGAATACTGCAATTTCGTGATTCTAAAAATGTAACAGACAAAAACCATTCATTTCATAATTTTATAAGACACTTTTAAAATTATAGAAATCATGATAAATTCAGAAGAAAAATTAGATCAAATCAAGGACGAACAAATTGAAAGAAACCTTGAAAATTTAGATTATCCAGCAAACGAAGATATTTACAATCAAGAAGATAAATTAGAAGATATAGATCCAGAAGGCATTTCTGGCGAAAGAATCATCAACCAAGACAATAATCACGAATGGAAACAAAACACCGATAAAATTGGAAATGATTTGGATGTTCCAGGTTCAGAATTAGACGATGAACAAGAAGATATTGGATCTGAAGATGAAGAAAATAATTTCTATAGCGAAAGCGATACAAACTAAAGCTTTCTTCATTTAATCAATCAAAAAAAGTCCTAATAATTAGGACTTTTTTTTGCGCTACATTATCTTATAACTTCATAGATATTATACCCATTTACAAAGTCAATTTTTTTTATTTTTTTTAAATCAATTAATTCCTGAATTTCCAGTTCTTCGCTAGAAGTTACATTCATTTTTACTTTTTTAGCCACTCTAGAAACAATGTAATGTGATTCATCTAATTCTGAATCAATCAACAAAACCTTTTTATTGATTGTGAATTGATTATCTACAAATTCATTAAAAGAATCAATCGTATTTTTAGATTTCTCTGTAACATAAATTTTATCTGCATTTAGAGCATTAACCTTTTTATAAAGAACATATACGTTATTATCATTAGCAGGAGTATATAAAGAATATAAAAACAACGTAACAATTGAAATCAGTATATATATTTTTTGAAAATGATTTTTAATTATCGGAAAATCTGAAATAGTGGCTATAGAAGATCCTAAAACCAAAATAAGAAGTGGTGCAATGTACAAAAATAACCTGTCTGAAAAAGGATACAGGTGAAAAACATTCAACACTAAATGTATTAAAATAACATAAAAAAGCAGTAAAATTTCTTCTTTAAATATGGATTGCTTTTTATATAAAAATATGAAAAAAGGAACCATTAGCAACATCATAAAAATACCCCAAAATTCAAAAGCATTAAGAATAAAAATCCATAACTCATGAGTTGTAAAAAGTAGATGTTTAAAAATAGAACTATTAAGCGGTATAAATGCGTTACTCCAATATTCAGTCATATAGGCTTTCAATTCCGAAGCTCCTTCCTGATTCATAAACCAGAAAAAATATAGCAAATATGGGACTGGAGCTAAAATTGTGAGTACGTTTTTTTTAATAAAATTAAAAACCTCATAAAAATTACGCCAAGAGTATTTACTAAATAAAATATAAAGTAAATATCCGCCACAGGCAAACAAACCGATATTAGACATCAAACACCAAATTAAAAAGAAAACCCAATTGTATTTCTTAAATTTTTCAGATTTGAAATAAACTAATAAAAAAACAATCCCTGTCAAGTCAATTGTATATTGTTTGACAGTCAATGAATTATTAACAATAAACGGATTAAAAAGCAGAACGATAAATAGTAGTACGAAAAGGAGATTAAAATTATTTCTTTTTATAAAAATATAAAACAAAACAATACCTAAAATTGAAGACACAAAACTTAAAATCTTAATATTTATCCAAAAACTAAATGGAAAAAACTGGACAATAAATCTTTGCAACCACAAATACAATGGCGGTGCGCTCTGATTAAATTTTAAAGGATATAGCAATTCGACAAAACCCGAATATTTGATATTATCACCCAATGCTATTTCGTCTGTATTAAAAGCAGGAAAAACAAATTGAATTACAACTCTTAAAGCTATACCTAAAATTAGAAGAAATAAATAGAGCTTTTTCATCTTACTGCATACTTAAATATACAATAGATAGCTCTAAAACCATCTTTCCAACTTATTTTTTTTCCTTCTTCAAATGTTCTTCCGTAATAACTAATTCCTACTTCATAAATCCTGATCCCTTTCATTTTAGAAATTTTTGCCGTAACCTCAGGTTCAAACCCAAATCTGTTTTCTTTCAGTTTTATCTGTTGTATTATTTCAGTTCTAAACATTTTATAACAAGTTTCCATATCTGTCAAATTTAGATTAGTAAACATATTGCTTAAAAATGTCAAAAATTTATTTCCTATACTGTGCCAGAAAAACAATATTCTATGCGGCTTCCCTCCCATAAACCTACTTCCGTAAACTACATCTGCAAATCCTTCTAAAATAGGTGCAAGGAGTACATTATATTCTTTTGGATCATATTCTAAATCAGCATCTTGAATCACTAAGATATCGCCTGTCGCTTTACTTATTCCAGAATGAAGAGCCGCACCTTTACCTTTATTTACAGAATGAGATAGAATGACAATATCTAATTCGCTATTAGCCATTTTATATTCATTGAAAACTGTCAATGAATTATCTGAAGAACAGTCATCTACAATTATTATTTCTTTAGTAACATTCTCAATTAATTCAACTTTTTTAATTTTATCTAATATAAATTTTATGGTATTCTCTTCATTATAGGCTGGTATAATGATTGATAGTTTCTGGCTCATTATTCGTTTTTGTAGGTTCTTTATTTGAAAAAAAATATCTTTTTTTTTAAGATTTTCTAGTGAAATACAGAAGAATTTATATCAAAAAAAATTTGCGTAAAAGTAATTTTTTTATGATATATAGAATATATATTTTTAATATTTCTTCCATCTAAACACATTGTGAACATTAACATCGAAATCTTTTTATTCACGTCACATGTGTTCTCTCACAAATACAATTATTGCAAAATAATTTTGTTGAATAAATGAAATAGAAGAATTTTTTATTCAATACCAATAAAATTGGATTAAAAATTTAACAATTGAAGCAAACTAAAACAAAAAATGATTTGTCTTCCCGCAAAATAACCTTTACTTTTGCTTCAGTTTAAAATTTTACATATAAAATGAAGCCTAACACACAACAATTAAGCGATTTAACGATCCAAGTAAGAAGAGATATTCTTAGAATGGTACATGCTGTAAACTCTGGACACCCAGGTGGTTCATTAGGTTGTACTGAATTTTTGGTAACACTATATCAAAATATCATGGACCGCAAAGAAGGTTTTGATATGGACGGAATTGGAGAAGATTTATTTTTCCTTTCAAACGGACATATTTCTCCTGTATTCTATAGCGTTTTAGCAAGAAGCGGTTATTTTCCAGTTTCAGAATTGGCTACTTTTAGATTATTAAATTCTCGTTTACAAGGACACCCAACAACTCACGAAGGTTTACCTGGAGTTCGTATTGCCTCTGGTTCATTAGGACAAGGTTTATCTGTAGCTCTTGGAGCGGCGCAAGCTAAAAAATTAAACGGTGATAATCACTTAATTTATACTTTGCACGGTGACGGAGAATTGCAAGAAGGTCAAAACTGGGAAGCAATTATGTACGCATCTGCTAAAAAAGTAGACAATATTATTTCAACAATCGACCTTAACGGAAAACAAATTGACGGAACAACGGATGAAGTTTTACCAATGGGAAGTATCCGTGCTAAATTTGAAGCTTTTGGCTGGGATGTTATCGATATCGAAAAAGGAAATGACATTGATGCAATTCTTGCAGGATTAAATGATGCCAAATCTAAGACAGGAAAAGGAAAACCAGTTTGTATTTTATTACATACAGAAATGGGTAACGGAGTAGACTTTATGATGCACACACACGCTTGGCATGGTAAAGCTCCAAACGACGAACAACTAGCAAATGCTTTAGCTCAAAACGTTTCTCCAGATCAAATCGACTATTAAAAAGTATTAAGTCTAAGTAATCTGTTTCCAGTTTAAAAAACTTAGAAACTCAGTTCCTTAGAAACTTAGCATCTCAAAAGAAAACAATGAAAAAATACGAAAATACAGGAAGTAAAGATACTCGTTCAGGTTTTGGAGCGGGAATGACTGAATTAGGTCAGAAAAATGAAAACGTTGTGGCGTTATGTGCAGATTTAATTGGTTCATTAAAATTTGATGAATTCAAGAAAAATCACCCAGAGCGTTTTTTCCAAATCGGAATTGCAGAAGCTAACATGATCGGAATCGCTGCAGGTTTAACAATTGGAGGAAAAATTCCTTTCACAGGAACTTTCGCCAACTTCTCTACAGGAAGAGTTTACGATCAAATTCGTCAATCTGTTGCTTATTCAGATAAAAACGTAAAAATCTGTGCTTCTCACGCTGGTTTAACACTAGGAGAAGACGGAGCTACACACCAAATTTTAGAAGATATCGGATTAATGAAAATGTTGCCAGGAATGACTGTAATCAATACTTGCGATTACAACCAGACTAAAGCAGCAACTTTGGCATTAGCAGATCACCACGGTCCAGCTTATTTACGTTTCGGACGCCCAGTTGTACCAAACTTCACTCCTGCTGACGAACCATTCGTAATTGGAAAAGCAATCTTATTAAACGAAGGAACAGATGTTACAATCGTAGCAACTGGACATTTAGTTTGGGAAGCTCTTATTGCTGCTGAAGCTTTAGAAGCAAAAGGAATTTCTGCTGAAGTAATCAACATTCACACAATCAAACCTCTTGATGAAGAAGCGATTCTTAAATCGGTTGCTAAAACAAGATGTATTGTTACTGCAGAAGAACACAACTACCTTGGAGGTCTTGGAGAAAGCGTTTCAGGTGTATTAGCTTTAAACAACCCAACTCCACAAGAATTTGTAGCAGTACAAGATAGTTTTGGTGAATCTGGAACTCCAGAGCAATTAATGGAGAAATACAAATTAAACAATCAAGCAATTGTTGAAGCTGTAGAAAGAGTTATTAAAAGAAAATAATTTTCACATTTTCCTACTTATAGAAAAACCTCGAAAAGCAATTTTCGAGGTTTTTCATTTTCACCAAAGTCTTATTTTAATTAATTACAAAGCATAAAAAAAGCTTCGAAAAACTAATTTCGAGGCTTTTATAAATTTTCTTAAGCTTATTGTTTTTGATAAGGATAAGTATTATCTAAATAAATTCTTTTTCTGCCTGGCGCTGTATAATCTTCAGGAACAAATTTTCTAGGATTATTTATTGATTCTGGCTTAGTAGGATCTGTAAGTTCTCCTGTTGGTCTTCTAGGAACTCCCCAGATTTCACTCTCATTAAAGTTTGGAGTAGACGGATCGTCTAAAACAGGATCATAAGGATAATATTTACTTAAACCTGAATAAGCTGCATCTGTTGGCTTTGTAATTTCAAAACGTGTTGTATATCCATCACCATCATCATCGTGGTCTAAAAAGTCTGGAATTCCATCCCCATCAGTATCATCTGGATTAACAGGCGCATTAGGATACAAAGTTGTATTTCTATAATCACGAACATATCCATCACCGTTAATATCTTCTTGATAATCAAAAATCCCATCAGGATTCTCTATTAAAAGACCAGTAGCAGCAGAAAAACCGTTGTTTTCATGATCTAATCTTTTATAATCGTATAATTTAATACTAAATATCAAAGGCACGTACGCAGGAATCGAACCTGACCCAGAATAATATCCTAACCCAGAAGGAATAAATAAAACTCCAGCCCCAAAATTTTCATATTTTGCTGTACCATCAGCATTGTATGTGGTGGTACCAGTTTTAAATTGAGGAAAAACCTCGCTCCACCCTTTAATAGTACCAAATAAATCTAAACTTCCTTTTGGAAACACAACTTGTTCAAAAAAAGTAGTTGTCAAATGCGATGGCTCTGTATCTGTTTTTTCGACACGTTTTATATACTGTCCATAATATGAAGTTACTACACCATCAGTATTCATTGGCGAAGTTCCAACTCCTTCTCTTAAAACCAAATAATACATTTTGTATAATATTCCGTGTAAATCGATATTTCTTACCAGCAACTTAGGAAATGTAGCGCTATTTAAGTAAGACATGATAGGAACCTGTGTTGTAGGATCTGTAATTTTAGTAAAAGTAACATCTTGATCGGTTTGTCCGCCAGGATTTTGGGTTACTGTAATATAATTTGTGTTTAAATATTCTTCAATATCTGCATTATCTGTATTAAATTGTTCTTGATAATCCCTCAAAGGAACAACTTCTGCTTCATCATCATCCTTTTTATTACAAGAAACGATGGCAATACCAGCAAGTAATAAAACAAAATAATATTTAAATTTATTCATTATTATCTTTTTTTTAGGTGCGCAAGATACAATATTGATTTATTTTTGTAAAGAATTTAACTTCTATTTTAGAAAAATTATGAGAATAGATAAATACTTGTGGTGCGTAAGATATTATAAGACGAGAAACATGGTAACTGAGGCTTGTAAAAAGAATCATATCACTGTAAATGGACAGGTTGCAAAACCATCGAAAGAAGTTTTTCCTACAGACCGAATTACCTTTAGAAAAGATCAAATTACACAAATAATAACAGTCTTAGATATTCCGGAAAGTCGTGTAGGAGCAAAACTTGTTGATATTTATCGTAAAAACGAAACTCCAGCAGAAGCATACGCACATTTAGAATTATTAAAACTTTCTAAAGAACATTATCGCAAAAGCGGAACTGGGCGCCCGACGAAGAAAGACAGAAGAGACATTGATGAATATGGAAACGAAATTTTTGATGAAGATGAAGAAAACGAAATCTAAATTTTAAAAATCTATTATTCTAAAAAGTCTAAATACCTAAATTTGTACATTAGTAAAAAAAATAAATCATGAGCAACAACATCATTTTAAGCCACCAAGAAGTCGAACATAAAATAAAACGTATCGCCTATCAAATCTACGAGACTTTTGTTAACGAAGAAGAAGTTGTTATTGCAGGAATTGCTTCAAACGGATTTGTTTTTGCCGAAAAAATTGCTTCAGCACTAAGCAGCATCTCAACTTTAAAAGTTTCAATCTGCGAAGTCACCGTAAACAAACAAAATCCGCAAGAAGCGATACAAACATCTTTAAATCCCGACGAATACAAAAACAAAGGATTGGTTTTGGTTGATGATGTTTTAAACTCAGGAACCACATTAATCTATGCTGTTCGTCATTTCTTAGACGTTCCGCTTAAAAAATTCAAAACAGCAGTGCTAGTAGACCGAAATCATAAAAAATATCCTGTAAAGGCAGATTTTAAAGGAATCTCCCTTTCAACCTCATTATTAGAACATGTTCAAGTTGTTTTCAACTCTGAAAATGGAGATTATGCTTCTTTAAGCTAAAATATCTAAAATATCCTGAACCGTTTCTTCGACAGATTTTTCATCTACCACAACTTTATGTTGTGCCTGATTGTAATAAAAACTTCTGTCGAATAAATGTTTCGCAATAAACTCTCTCATTTCCTCTTCATTCATATTTGCAATTAAAGGGCGTTTGCTCTTATTATATACGAGTCTATTATATAAAGTATCAATTGATGCTTTTAAATAAATAGAAGCAACATTCTCACCTTTTAACAATTCATGATTATTTGCATAACATGGAGTTCCTCCTCCTAAACCTATAATTATATTTTCTGGAGATTGCAGCAATTCGACAAACATTTGATGTTCTAATTTTCGAAAATACACCTCACCATGCTGCGAAAAAATCTCATTTATAGATAAATTTGCTTTTTTTTCGATGCATTCATCTAAATCTAAAAACGGAATTTTGGTAATTTTTGACAAATTTTGGGCGATTGTAGACTTTCCGCAACCCATGTAACCTAACAACACAATTTTTTTCATATTAATAAAACCTTATAAACTAAGCAATTGGAGATTTTTCCAAAAAAAAGACAAATTTATGATAAAATTGCTTGGAAACTTCAAAAAAAACTCCTTATATTTGCACCCGCATTCAAGAAATTAAATGACTCGATAGCTCAGTCGGTGGAGCACATCACTTTTAATGATGGGGTCCTGGGTTCGAGCCCCAGTCGGGTCACAAATTTTGTGATAAACAAATTAAAATTTCTTGAAAGCAATGACTCGATAGCTCAGTCGGTAGAGCACATCACTTTTAATGATGGGGTCCTGGGTTCGAGCCCCAGTCGGGTCACAAAAGGTCGGGTAATTTATTTTACTCGACCTTTTTTTATTTTCGGCCACGTGGAGAAACGGTAGACTTGCCATCTTGAGGGGGTGGTGCTCGTAAGGGCGTGTGGGTTCAAATCCCACCGTGGTCACAAAAAAAATATAAAACCTATACTGTTGTAGAATAGGCTTTTATCAATTTTATTGAAATTTATTGCAAAAATCATTTCAAAAAAGTCTTAACAAACTAAATAAAGTCACTATATTTGCACCCTCATTGAAGAAAGCAATGACTCGATAGCTCAGTCGGTAGAGCACATCACTTTTAATGATGGGGTCCTGGGTTCGAGCCCCAGTCGGGTCACAAAAGGTCAAGTAAATTTTACTTGACCTTTTTTTATTTTACAACTTATCTCTATACATTATTTTTTCGATTTACTAACTTTAATTTTATCGAGAAGAATTCCATTACAAAACAAAACTTTCTTAAATTCGTTTGGAAATAATTAATCACTAATCCCAAATTAGTTTATGAAAAACCTACTATTAGCATCTCTAATGATGTTTACCTGCTCTATCTGGGCACAATCTGCCACCGCTTATTTTGACAAAGCCATGAAAAAAGCCGAGGCTGGAAACACAAAAGGTGCAATTGCCGATTACACCAAGGCCATCAATCTGAATTCTAAATTCGTAGAAGCGTATCAAAACCGAGGTGTAGCAAAACTTAAACAAAATGATTTAAAAGGCGCACAAAGCGATTTTAGCAAAACAATTGAATTAGACAATATGAATGCTGACGCTTTTACAGGAAGAGCCAATGTAAATTACAAATTGCTAAACTATCAAGGAACAATTGACGATTGTACTGCTTCATTAGGCCTAAATCCTAAAGATTATATCGCATACAATTTGAGAGCTTTGGCTTATAATAAAATTGGAGACAAGAAAAACTCTTGTAAAGATTTCACAAAAGCAATTGAACTAGGAAGTCAAAGCGCGATAAAAAACAAAGCAACTTTCTGCAAATAATTACCTTAAAACAAGAACAGTCTGTAACAATTTAAACATTACAGACTGTCTATTTTTTATCAAAGTAATAATTTTCTTAAGAAACAAATACCTGATTTTAGGTAAAAAATATATTTTAAGTACCTTAACCACTAATCCTCTATCTTTTTAATGTAGTTTTAAGGTTACATCTAAGATTTTGTTTTACATTTGTTGACCTTAATTGCTAAAAATGATAAACAATATTAAAACTGTTTTCAGTATTAAAGATCTTGAGAACTTATCTGGAATTAAAGCACATACTATTCGCATCTGGGAAAAAAGATACAATGTACTTGAACCAATGCGAACGGATACTAATATCAGGTTCTACAATCTTCAAAACTTACAGAAACTTTTAAATATTACATTATTACATGAATATGGCTATAAGATTTCTAAAATAGCAACTTATCCAGAAGAAAAAATTCCGCAGTTAGTTCGTGAAATAATTTCGAAGAAAAATTCTCAAAATTACGCCATTACGTCTTTTAAATTGGCGATGATGAATTTTGACCAAGAATTATTCTTTAATACTTTTGACTGGCTTATTTCTGAAAAAACGTTTAAAGAAGTTTTCAAAGAACATTTTTTACCTCTTTTAAAAGAGCTTGGATTACTTTGGCAATCGGAGACAATTACGCCTGCAAATGAGCACTTCATGAGTCATTTGATCAAACAAAAAATATTAATTTATACCGAAAGTCTTCAAATTAGAAAACCAATCAAGACCGACAGAATTTTTGTTTTATCACTTCCGCTAAACGAAATTCATCAAATTGGATTATTGTATCTGCAATACGAAATTCTAGACAAAGGCTACAAAACGATTTATTTAGGAGAAAGCATGCCGATTGAAAATCTGCAAGATTTAACCAAGCATTTTGAGAACATAACATTTGTTTCTTTTATGACCGTTCAGCCAGATCGAACTGTAATTAATCAATATGTTAAATCTATGGGGCAAAAATTGTTACTAAAAAACAACGAAATTTGGCTTATGGGGAATATGGTTGAACATATTGATCAATCTCTTTTACCTGAAAGGATAAAAATATTCGATTCGATGGAAGAAACTATTAATATGATCTAATTTTATTTTGTTTAAGTTTTTCTTATATTTGTTAAACAAATGAGAAAAACTATCCAAATAATAGGTTCTGGCTTCTCTTCTTTAGCTGCCGCGTGTTACCTTGCCAAACAAGGAAACAATGTTACTATCTACGAAAAAAACGAAACAATTGGAGGTCGCGCCAGACAATTCAAAAAAGATGGCTTTACTTTTGACATGGGACCAAGCTGGTATTGGATGCCCGATGTTTTTGAACGCTTTTTTCAGGATTTCGATAAAAAAACTTCTGATTACTACGAACTCATAAAATTAAATCCAGCGTATCGTGTTTATTTTGGAATCAATGATTTTATAAGTATTTATGATAATCTAGATGAGATAAAATACACTTTTGAAACAATCGAAAAAGGAAGCGGTCAAAAACTGCAAAACTTTATTGATCTAGCAAAAAGTAATTATGACATTGCAATAAAAGATCTAGTTTATCGCCCTGGAGTTTCTCCGCTTGAATTAATCACAAAAGAAACTGCATTAAAACTCAATCAGTTTTTTAATAATGTTAGTTCTGACATTCGAAGAAATTTCAAGAACGAAAGGCTTATACAGATTCTTGAGTTTCCAGTTTTATTTCTTGGAGCAAAACCGACCAAAACGCCTTCATTTTATAATTTTATGAATTATGCCGATTTTGGTTTAGGAACTTGGCATCCGAAAACAGGAATGTTTGATGTTATTCTAGGAATTGAAAAATTAGCATTAGAACTTGGTGTAACAATTAAAACCAATTCATCAATTGAAAAAATAATCGTAGAAAATAAAACTGCAAAAGGAATCGTAATTAACGGCGAAATCATAAATGCAGATATTGTTTTAAGCGGTGCAGATTACCAGCATTCTGAATCTTTACTCGAAAAAGAACATCGAATGTATTCTGAAAAATATTGGGAAAGCAGGATTTTTGCGCCTTCTTCTCTCCTATTTTTTGTTGGTTTTAATAAAAAAATAGAAAACATTTCGCATCACGCTTTATTTTTTGATGTCGATTTTAATCAGCATGCTGTTGATATTTATGACAATCCTAAATGGCCTGAAGCTCCATTATTCTATGCAAATTTTCCATCTCTAACAGACAAAACTGCCGCTCCAGACGGAATGGAATCCGGATTTTTCTTAATTCCGCTTGCGCCAGGAATCGAAGATAACGAAACTTTACGAGAAGAATATTTTGAAAAGATAATAACTCGTTTTGAGCAACTTACAAAACAAAAAATAAAAAATAATATTATCTTTAAGAGATCATTCTGCAAAAATGACTTTGTAAACGATTATAACGCCTACAAAGGAAACGCTTACGGAATGGCAAATACATTATTGCAAACGGCTTTTTTAAGACCAAAATTAAAAAGCAAAAAAGTCAAGAATTTGTTTTTTACAGGACAATTAACGGTTCCTGGCCCAGGTGTTCCGCCTGCTTTAATTTCAGGAAAACTAGCAGCTGAATTAATTCAAAAATCTTTAAGATCTTAAAAAAATGAAATCACTATTCGACGCCGTTTCTTTCAAATGCAGCAAACTTGTTACTAAAAGTTACAGTACTTCATTTTCGCTTGCCGTAAAAATGCTTTCACCAAGCATTCGCGATGCCATTTATAGCATTTACGGATTTGTTCGTTTTGCTGACGAAATCGTAGATTCATTTCATGATTATGAAAAAGAATATCTTATTGACGATTTCGAAAAAGAATATTACAAAGCAATGGAATTAGGCATTAGTTTAAATCCAATTTTAAATTCTTTTCAGCATACCGTAAAAGAATATAATATTACAGACGATTTAATTCAGGCATTTTTAAAAAGTATGAAAATGGATCTGATCAAATCAAATTACCAAACACAAACAGAATATATCGATTATATCTACGGTTCTGCAGATGTTGTCGGTTTAATGTGTCTTAAAGTTTTTGTTTCTGGAAAAGAACACAAATACGAGCAATTGAAAAATGAAGCGATGCGTTTGGGTTCTGCTTTTCAGAAAGTAAATTTTCTGAGAGATTTAAAAGATGACAATACCATTTTAAACCGAACTTATTTTCCGGGCGTTAATCTGAATAATTTCAACGAAGATTCTAAAACGCAAATCATTAAAGAAATCGAAGAAGATTTCAGAGTCGCTTATCAAGGAATTGTAAAATTGCCAATTGAAGCCAAGTTTGGCGTTTACACCGCTTATGTCTATTATAGAAAATTACTCAAAAAACTAAAAAATACGCCTTATTATGAAATCGGAAATTCTAGAATTCGAGTTTCTAATTATACAAAAGCAGGGCTTTTAGCGCAGTCTTTTGTGACTTATAAATTGAAGTTGGTATAAATTATCATCTAGTTGTTGTCATCAATAAGTCCAGTTTGTCATCCTGAGCGAAGTCGAAGGAACACGAGAAGCTCGACAAAGATTGGATTATTGCTATGGATTTGCTGGCGTCCCTTCGACTTCGCTCAGGATGACAAAAATGAGAGAATCAACAAATAAAAACTTTTCTTTTGAGTCAATCTTTTATAATCTAAAGCTAAACTCAAAAACAATTAAATAATACTTTTAATAATTCAACATATATAAAATGATTTCTTTTTTAATCTTTTTAGGCGTTTTTCTTTTTATGGAATGTGTTACTTGGCTAACGCATAAATATGTCATGCACGGATTTATGTGGTATTTTCATGCCGATCATCATCAGCCGAAATACGAAAATACATTTGAACGCAACGACGTTTTCTTTATCATTTTTGCGATTCCGAGTATTGTTTTATTTTATTTTGGAGTTCAAGGCGGATTCAATTATTTGTTTTTCGTTGCTTGCGGAATCACACTTTATGGTGCTTGTTATTTTTTAATTCACGATGTTCTTATTCATCAACGATTTAAATGGTTTAAAAACACCAAAAACAAATACCTCATCGGACTTCGAAAAGCGCATAAAATTCATCATAAACATTTACAGAAAGAAAAAGGAGAATGTTTCGGAATGCTGTTTGTTCCTTTCAAATATTATAGAATGTAAATTGATTTTAAGAAGATGAAATTATACAAGATAGTAACCGTACAAAATATAAATGCAAGTCCAGAAGATTGCTGGGATTTTTTCTCCAGCCCAAAAAATCTGCAGACGATTACATTAGATAATATGAATTTCGAAATTCAGGATTATGATGACAAACGCATGTATCAAGGACAAATTATTACTTATACTTTAAAACCGCTTTTAGGTATAAAAGTTTCATGGGTTACCGAAATTACTGCTTGCAAAGAAAATGAGTATTTTGTAGACATTCAACAATTTGGACCTTACAAATTATGGCATCATAAACACTTTTTTGAACGAACTGAAGATGGCGGGACTAAAATGACAGATATCGTTCATTATGCTTTACCATTCGGAATTTTAGGCAGAATCATGAACAAATTAGTTGTAAAAAATAAACTAAAAAGCATCTTCGATTACAGATACAATAAAATTGAAGAATTGTTTAATTCAAAAAAAGCTTAAATAAAAAATTAAACACATAGAAACATAGATTACAAACCTAGAAAAGGCGTTTCACTTGCATAAAAACACAGAGCTATGTGTGAAGAAATGAGTTTCTTTTTAATTAACTTTTTAAAAGAAAATTAAATCTATGTCTCTATGTGTTTAAAAATTACCTTCAACAATGACAAAACAAAAAGTTACCCTTTTCTGGTTTAGACGCGATTTGCGTTTAGAAGACAATACCGGATTATTTCACGCTCTCCAATCTGATTTTCCTGTAATTCCATTATTCATTTTTGATGAAGATATTCTGGAACATCTTCCAAAAAACGATGCTAGAGTAACTTTTATTTATGATTCACTTGAAAAAATAAATTCAGAATTAAATAAATTCAATTCTTCCATTTTAATTAAAAAAGGAAAAACAAAAGACGTTTGGAAATCACTTGTAGAAGAATTCGATATTCAAAATGTATTCTTCAATAAAGATTACGAACCTTTTGCCATTAAACGCGATAATTTTATTTCATCTTTATTGAAAGAAAACAACATCGAATCTTTTTCATTTAAAGATCATGTAATCTTTGAAGAAAAAGAAATCACAAAAGCAGATGGACTTCCTTACACGGTTTACACGCCGTATAAAAATAAATGGTTAGAAAAATATCGTTTTTTAGGTTCGGTTTCAGAAAATGATTCGACTGCATTTCAATCAAATTTTGCAAAAAATAATTTCAAATTTCCTGATTTATCTGAAATCGGTTTTGAAAAAAGCATCATAAAAGTTCAGCCACATAATTTAACTCAAATTGCTAATTATAAAGAAACCAGAGATTTTCCTGCTTTAGACAGCACTTCTTATCTTTCACCACATTTGCGTTTTGGAACTGTTAGCATTCGAAAATTAGTAAACTGGGCAAATAGAAAAAACCAAACTTTTTTAAGCGAATTGATTTGGAGAGAATTCTTTATCCAGATTTTATTCAGTTTTCCAAATTGTGTTAATCATAATTTTAAGTCGGCTTACGACGGAATTCAATGGCGAAATAATGAAGAAGATTTTAAACGTTGGTGTTCTGGAACAACCGGATATCCGATGGTTGATGCCGGAATGCGTCAACTAAATGAAACGGGTTATATGCACAATCGTGTTCGAATGGTAGTTGCTAGTTTTTTATGCAAACATTTGCTAATTAATTGGCAATGGGGAGAAGCGTATTTCGCAGAAAAATTACTTGATTTTGAATTAGCTTCCAATGTAGGAAATTGGCAATGGGCTGCAGGAACGGGTTGCGATGCGGCGCCTTATTTTAGAGTTTTTAATCCGGAAATTCAGCAAAAGAAATTTGACGAAAAAGGAGAATACATTCGCAAATGGATTCCTGAATTTGATTTTGGTTATAATGAACCAATGGTTGATCATGCTTTTGCAAGAGATCGCGCAATTTCGACCTATAAAGCGGGGATTTTGAAATAAGTTTTTTTATTTCAAGTTTTAGGTTTCAGGTTTTTACTAGACGGTTATTTTTTACGCAGATTTATGCGCAAACTTGCCATCCTGAGGAACGAAGGATCTCCGCAAGAAACTCTACAAAGATTGATTATAAACCAAATCGAGCCACTTGTGGAGATCCTTCGTTCCTCAGGAAGACAAACTAAACTGAAAAAAACTTTGTCAAAGTTTAAAACTTTGACAAAGTTCTATATATTTTGACAAAGTTCTATATATAAAGTTCATCAACTTGAAACTTGAAACTTGAAACAAAACCTAATACTTCAAATAATTATCTACCACAATTTTAGCTTTCAAATCGAACATTAAATTGTACAAACCAAAGAAAGTACGATTCATGTAAATAAAGTGCTTAGAACCGCGATTTCCGTTCATTTTCTTCAAGTTTGTATCTTCCGAAAAACGTTTTCCTAATTCGGCAATTGCATTAAAGAATTTCTCATCGGAAAAATCGAAAGTTTCGTTTTGAAAAGGTTTGGTAAAACGTGATAACAAATCATGAAACATTTCGGTAAAATATTCAATTTCTGCTTGTATATCGTCTGGACGCAAAATTTCTAATTCGAATAATTTCTCGTTGAAAAGCTTTTGATCTGTAATTACATTTTTATTGATTAACTCAAAATATGGCACGTAAAATTCTTCTGGAATTTGTTTCATACAACCAAAATCCAAAGCAATCAATTGATTTTGATCGTCAACCAAAAAATTTCCCGGATGCGGATCTGCGTGCACTTTTCTCAAAACATGAATTTGGTACATATAAAAGTCCCAAAGTGCCTGCCCTATTTTATCGCCAACTTCTTGATCAAATGTTTTTGCTGTAAATTCAGAAAGGTGAATTCCTGTCATCCAATCCATTGTAATAATTTTTTCTGATGAAAACTCCGGATAGTAATTAGGGAAAGTGATGTTTTCTATTTTATTACAAGCTTCTACAACTTCCTGACTTTGTTTCAATTCTAACAAATAGTTTGTTTCTTCAATCAATTTGTCTTCAACTTCTTTAAAATATTTATCAGAATCTTTTCCTTGCAAATTAAACATTCTAATCGCAATGGGTTTTACCAAAGCCAAATCTGACGAAATACTATTAGCAACTCCAGGATATTGAATTTTAACCGCTAGTTTCTTATCATTTTTCTTTGCCAAATGCACTTGCCCAATACTTGCCGCATTTACAGAATTTGGGTTAAACTCGTCGAAAATTTCATACGGCGTTTTACCAAAATTATTTTTGAAGGTTTTTAAAACCAAAGGCGCAGAAAGTGGCGGAACTGAAAATTGCGACAAAGAAAATTTCTCTACATAAGCCTGCGGAAGAAAATTCTTGTCCATGCTCAACATTTGCGCTACTTTCAAGGCGCTTCCTTTTAAGCTTTTAAGTCCGTCGTAAATATCTTCTGCGTTGTTTTCGTTGAGTTTATCTCGAGTCAAATCTGGATTTACAACTTTCTCGGCATAATGTTTTATATAATTTACGCCAATTTTTGCTCCAGTTTGAACCAGTTTTCCAGCGCGCTCAATTTTTGAGGTAGGAATATAGTCGATCGTTTTCATTATCTGCTGTGTATTTTTTCTTTAAATAGAAATTTTCCAAAATCTATTAAATGATTCATTGGCGCTACATTCATTAATTCAAATGAAGCGTTAACCGATTTTTCGATAAAAATATCTGTTTTCTCAAAAGCAGCAGATTCATCTTCCATCCAGAATTTAATGGTCAACATTAATTGCAAACAAGACGATTCTTGAATGGCTTTTTCTTGAAATTTCTGAAATTTTTCTTGCTCTAATCTATAATCGTCTGTTAGAATTTCGGCAACATATTCTTTGAAACTATTTCTAAGAGTTGTCAATTGCACTAAATTTTTAAGCGGATTTCGATCTACTTTAAGCGATTGTAAAACGTAACTTCTGTTCGCAGTCAGCATTTCGAAGAAAGTGAAATAAAAACTCAACATTTTGTTTTTCATGTCATATTCCTGATATTCTTCATTTTTGTGAAGAAGATTGACTGTGTTTTCAAAAAACAAACGGAATATTTCTTTTTCTAAACCTTCCAATGTTCCAAAAAAAGCATAAAACTCAGCTTCGGTAAAATCATTTTCTTTTGCAAAATGATAAACCGATTTTGGTTTTTGACCTTTTTCTAAAACTTCTTCCATATATTTTGAAACGATATCATCTTTGGTAATTACCTGTTTTTTAGTCGTCATTTTATTAAAATTTAGAATTTGCCATAAAGGTAAACATTGTTTAAGTATCTTTACTAATGATGAAACAGTCTTCACTGTTAAATATATGATAAACTATTATGGCTCAAAATGTTCTATTAACTGGCGGAAGCGGCTTCATTGGAAAACATTTAACAGATGTTCTTATCGAAGCTGGGTTTTCTGTATCAGTTTTAAGTCGTTCTGACAGAGAAGATACTCCAAGAATTTCATTCTATAAATGGGATTTAAAGAAGAATTATATTGATGAAAATGCTGTTTTAAATGCCGATTACATCATTCATCTTGCAGGCGAAGGAATCGTTGATAAAAGATGGACCAAAAGAAGAAAAAAAGCACTTCTTGAAAGCCGTCTCAAACCAGTAGATTTAATCTTGTCCGTTTTAGAAAAACACAATAAAAAATTGGACGCTTTTGTTTCTGCATCGGCAGTTGGAATTTATGGTGCCATTACTAGCCATAAAATTTGCAAAGAAGAAACACCGCCAGCAAATGATTTTTTAGGAACGGTTTGCCAAAAATGGGAAAGCGCCGCAGATAAGATTGGCGCTTTAGGCATTAGAACTGTTAAAATACGAACTGGAATTGTTTTAGGAAAAGACGAAGGTTTTCTAAAAAAAGTAACTCCAAGTTTTAAATCTGGTTTTGGTGCTATAATTGGATCAGGCAAACAATATCTACCTTGGATTCATATTGAAGATCTATGTCATATTTATTTAAAAAGTATTCAAGATTCTCAACTTGAAGGTCCGTATAATGCATGTATTACCGACAATACTACTAATTCTAGACTTTCTAAAATAATAGCTAAAATATACGGTTATTCGATTTGGCTTCCGAAAGTGCCTCCTTTTGTGCTAAAAATTCTTTTGGGAGAAATGAGCATCGTTGTTTTGACAGGTCAGAGAATTTCTTCAGAAAAAATTCAACGAACTGGCTTCGAATTTCAAGACACAGATTTAGAAAAGACTTTAATAAATTGTTTGAAATAATTTATTTTAAGACCGCAAAACTTACCTCATCGCTATGCACAATTCCCGTTAATGCGGTATTTGCCGTCTGAGAAATTTTAGCCGCTATTGGAGCAGGAATACGAATATTAAAATCGGAAAAAGAAATTGGAAAATCTGAAATAACTTGAATTCCTTCTGGAACACGTTTAATTAAAGCATTGACTACAATCTCTTTTGATTTTCCTTTCAAATTCAATTTTCCTTTAATCTGATAAGGCTTTTCAATTTCATTGATATCTTTCAAATCAAATTTTTCTATTTTGCCTTTAAAAACCGCTTTAGGATAACGGTTACTTTCCATATAATTTTCGTTAAAATGCTCTTGCATTAAATCTAGTTTAAAACGAAAATCTTTGATTGCAACAGTACAGATAAAAGTACTGGATTTAGGTTCCAAAAGAATGGCAACCTGTCTGTTTACAGCTTTTACTTCTTCAAATAAAGGAACAGATGCTTCAAAATTTATAGTTCCAGAATTGGTAAAATATTTGTCTTGGGCAAGGACAGAAATAGCGGTAAAAAATAAAAGTAATAAGGTAGTTGTTTTCATAATCGTCTACAGTTAAACAATTATGTCATTCAATTTATTTTAAAAAGAATAAATGGAACGGCAGTACTCAGTGAAAAAATTCCGTAACCCAATTGTTATACTTAAAGTTACGAAATTTTAACTTGCAGAGTTGGAGAACTTATGCTAAATATTTGTGAATGTTTTTTGGTGTGAAATGAGAGTTGTGAAATGCAAAATTTTTAATTTCTTCCTTTTACTAAAGCATATATTACATTGATGAAAAATAAAATTTGAGCCCCAAATAAGGCAAGAATGGCAACTCCAATTCCATATGCTATTTTTTCATTGAATTTTGCATTTTCCATTATGGCTGAAAAATCTACTGGAAGATCTTCGCGCATCAATTTAGGCAAAATAAAAAGCGCGATTAAACCAATTATACTTATTAAAACATGTAAAACCGTCATCCAGTTTATTGGTTTAAATTTTAGTTTTAAAAGTGTAAAATAAATCAAACCTAATAATCCGTAAATGAAGGAAATGACAATCATTCCATACATCCAGGAAGTAACAAAATAAGTATCATGAATATTAATATCAATAGTTTCCATTCTTTTATAAAAACCAAAACTTAAAAGAATTACTATTAGACCAATAAATAAAAAATACGGCTTCTCCTTTATAACATTCATTCTACAAAAAACTTATTGTTACTAACTTTTTACCTCTGTACAAATTTCAATTAAAAATCCGTTTAAGTCTCTTACGTATGCTACAATTTGTCCCCAAGGTTTTTCTACAGGTTCTAAAACGATAACAGCACCAAATGAAGTTGCTTTCTGTAAAACTTCTGGAACGTTTTCCACAATAAAACCGATTTCTATTGCAAAAGGTTTGTCTTCTAAACTGCTTTCTATAAAACCTTCTTTTAAATTACTTTCTGCCAATTTTTTTGAAGCAAATGAAAGCGTTGTTTCTCCCGTAACCAATTCGCCATAATCATTGTCTGGCGAGACGAATTTTCTAGAAAAACCAAAAGCGTTTTCATAAAACGAAATTGATTCTTCTACATTTTCAACGTATAAAATTGTATATCCGAACTTTATCATAATTTCTAGTATTTAATGTGTTTTACATAAATATAAGAAATTTAGCTGATTTCTAAAAGAACATTATATTTTTCTAAACTTGCCAAATCTTCGATAGAACTTATTCCTGCCAATTTTTCGTGTTCTTCTACTTCTTTTCGAACTTCGATGTGTTTGATTGCTTTTCTAAAACGGCGAACTTCCTGAAGATTAGATAAAATCAATCCCGGAACTTGAACACTTTTACCTTCTTTATCTTTGGCAACCATTGTAAAATAAGACGAATTGCAATGTTTTATTGCGCCTGTTTGAATATTTTCTGCTTCAACACGAATTCCGACAACCATAGAACTTCTTCCAACATAATTTACAGAAGCTTTCATGGTTACTAATTCTCCAACTTCAATTGGTTTTAAAAAGTTTACCGTATCTACAGAAGCTGTTACACAATAATTTCCGCTAAATTTTGACGCAGAAGCAAAAGCAATTTGATCTAATAATTGTAAAATATATCCACCGTGAATTTTACCGCTAAAATTAGTATGCGACGGAAGCATTAATTCTGATATGCTCACTTTTGATGAAGAAACGGGTTTAAAATCTGTACTCATGTTTTGTTTTTTTTGGAATGTGTAGTTATTTTTTTCAACACATAGAAACATAGTTTTTAATTTTTTTGAAAAGATTAAAAGAAAGAAACCAGTTTCTCACACATAGCTATGTGCATTTATATAAGTGAAACGCCTTCTTTTCTTTATCAAAATTTCTATGTTACTATGTGTTTAAATTTAATTCAATAATTCATTTTCATCTGAATTTATGGCTCTGGCAATAATATTTTCTGGAAGCGATTTTTTAGCCTTTGCTCCCATTTTTTTTAATCTTTCTACGCTCGAAATTAGATTGCCTTTTCCGTCTACCAATTTGTTCATGGCACTTTCGTATTCTGTTTTGGTGTCTTTAATTTTATTTCCGATTCTGACCAAATCTGATACAAAACCTTCAAATTTATCATATAAGGCGCCCGCTTGTCTAGCAATCTCAAAAGCATTTTCTTGCTGTTTCTGATTCGTCCACATGCTGTCGATTGTTCTTAAAGTCGCTAAAAGCGTACTTGGCGTTACAATTACAATATTTCTATCGAAAGCTTTTGTGTATAAAGCCGGATCTTCATTTAACGCAATGGCAAAAGCGGGTTCCATCGGAATAAAAAGTAGTACAAAATCTGGACTTTCTATTTGATACAAATCGTGATAATTTTTGTTTCCGAGTTGCTCGACATGTCTTTTTATAGAAATAACATGTTCTTTTAATAATTCTACTTTTAATAAATCAGATTCTTCGTTTACCCATTTTTCATACGCAACAAGCGAAACTTTCGAATCGACAATCATCTTTTTTCCGTCTGGAAGATTAATTACAACGTCTGGAAAAACACGATTTCCTTCGGCATTGGTAAAACTTTGCTGTACTTCGTATTCTCTTCCTTTTTCTAAACCTGATTTTTCTAAAACACGTTCTAAAACCAATTCACCCCAATTTCCCTGCATTTTGCTATCACCTTTTAATGCTTTGGTAAGATTTAAGGTTTCTTTGCTCATTTGTGCGTTCATTTCACTCAAACCAATAATCTGCTGGCGAAGCGCGGCATGATAATCAATACTTTCTTTGTGCGTTTGATCTACTTTTTGTTCAAAAATGTGAATTTTATCTTGAAGCGGCAGCAGAATATTTTTCATATTCTCGCTATTTTGTTCTGTAAATTTTGCCGATTTTTCTTCGAGAATTTTATTGGCTAGATTTTCAAACTCTTTGGTGAATTTTTCTTGAAGTTCGTTGATTTCGCTTTTTTGTTCTTTATGTCTTTCCCATAAATTTTCAAAGTCAACTTCTTTTTTAGAAAGCTGAATTGCCAAACTATCTTTTTCTGTTCGAATACTTTCTTTCTCCGAAGTATTAAATTGCAATTGTTTTTGAAAATTATTTTTTTCGTTTTCAAATTGTTCTTTCTGCATTAGCAATTGATTGTTTAATGCATGTAATCTTTCTTCAGAAATGGCTTTTTCTGACTGATTTTTAGACGCAGTAAGCAATTTTCCTAAGTAAATCCCAAGGAATAATGCTATTACAAAACCCAATAAAAACGGTAGATAATCTAACATAAGTAAGTTTATTTTACGTAAAAATACGCAATAATACGTAGTACTTAGTTTTTAAAATCGAAATTTCACGAATTAAGAATTAATCCAAACTAAATCAACATTTTATTTTTCTAAAAAATTTTAAACCGCCACGCAACCTTTTTTAAAAACCTCAATCTACAAGATATAACCTATTACAAAATATTCATGAAAAAATTAATGCTTGGCTTATTTGTAGCCTTTGGAATTAGCGCTTGTTCGCTGGGCGATGATACACAATATACAGATTGTGGTGTTAATACAGCTGTAGATTTTACCGGATTTCCTTTCTTATGTAATTATAGTGTAAAAACGCCTCCTCCTGCAGCCGCTGTTACTGTTGTTGCTTCTCAGACAAAAATGGATGAGTTATTTACAAAGCATGCAAACAGCTGTTCTGTTGCAAGTGATCCAAATATCGATTTTACGAAACAATATTTAGTTGGTGTTTTTGCAGGAACAAGACCAACAACAGGTTATGCCTTAAAAATTACTTCTATTGTAGAAAACAATTGCGAAATTATCGTGAATTACTACGAAAAAACACCTTCGGCAAACGAGGTTGTAACACAAACTCCGACGAGTCCGTTTGATGTGGTTTTGATTCCAAAAACGTCAAAAGGGTTTATTTTCATTAAAAATAATGAAAGTCCAGATAATATGGTAATCGGAAGTTATGCTAAAAATTGTACTGGTGCAGATTGCCAGAAATTCTACCAAATCAATGATTATAATACTTTAAAATTCTTAAATGTTGAATCAGGTAAATACGATTTTAGTCAATATAAATATACCCCAACTATAAAAAAAGGAGAATACACTTTATTATTAAAAGATGTTCCAGCAGAAATTTTAGCTCTTAAAGGACAAACTAAAACATACGGAACTCCAGATGCAGCAGATCAAGGCGGTGTTTATTTTGAATTGAATCAAGCTTCTGTTATTACAAGAGTTTACATTGATAATAATGACACAGATGATCAAAGCACAGCTATAAAAGCTTTCAAAAAATTGATTAAGGATAAAATTACAACATTAAAATAATTAGATTATGAAAAAACTTTATATCGCTTTTATTGTTTGTTTTCTTTTTACAACAGTATATTCTTTAGATGCTTCTAAAGTAGAATCTGGTTCTATTATCAATACATGGACTTGGGAAAAATCTGTTGGCGGAAATGTAAATCCATACATTGCAACTCCAAAAACTATTGGTTTTAGTAAAAAAATTGTCTTTACTCCAGAAGGAAGAGTTATCACTTATAAAAACAATGTAGAAATACGAAATAGTGTTTATCAAGTAGGAAAAGGAATTGCAATTTCAGACAAAACAGAACATGATTTGATTTCGTTTGAAGGCAAAACTTACGTGATTGAAAACCTTGACAATCAAAACCTAACGATTGTAGCAAACGATCAAGATGGTGCTCGAACTATTTTTAAAAGATAGTTTTGTAAGCTTTTTAGAACTATTTTTGCAAAACCAAACAATACCACTTTTTTGAAAGACGACGTAGAAAAATATATCAAACTGTGCATGAAAAATGACCGAGAGGGACAACTGAAAATATATCAGTTGTTCTCTCCTGTTTTGTATGGAATTTGTTTGAAATATATGAAAAACGAAGACGACGCTAAAGACGTTTTTCAGGAAGCTTTTGTGATTGTTTTTCAGAAAATAAGCCAATACAAATTTGAAGGAAGTTTTGAAGGATGGATGAAACGGATTTTTATCAATAAGCTGATCGAAACTTTAAATAAAAAGAAAAAAGAAAGTTTCTTTTTGGATGTTTTTGATCCTGATACCGATTTTGTTGAAGAAGAAGAATTAGAGGCTATTCCGATGGAACAGGAAAAACTGTTAGAATACATTCGGGATTTACCAGATCAATATCGGACGGTTTTTAACTTGTATGTTTTTGAAAAGATGAAACACAAAGAAATAGCCGAATTATTAAAAATATCCGAAGGAACATCAAAATCAAATTTAAACCGCGCCAAACACATTTTACAAAAGCGAATTTTGAGTATCAAAAATTTTAAGACAGCATGAAGAAGCAAAAAATAGAAGATATTTTTTCATCAATGGAAGACTTTTCAAGTGTTCCGCCGCCAGAATTATGGGGGCAAATTGAAGAAAAACTAAACAAACCTAAAAAGAAGAAACGAGTGATTCTTTGGTGGTCGGCTGCTGCATGCTTATTATTGGGGCTGCTTCTGCCTTCAATTTTATATTTTACCGGTTCGCCTCAAAATAAAAACTTAAACAATGGCGGTTTTGACAACAATAGCGTAGTTCTTGAAAATAATTCAAATAATAAAAATCAAAACAAAAATAATTCTGCTAAAGAAAACGAAGAGAAAACTTTAGACACAACCAATAATGCTGTTTCGACAAAAAATTCATTACTGAAAAATCAGCCGAATCAAAATCAAGAAAGTGCTATTGCAAATTCAGATTCAAAAAATAAATCGAATAAAAATAAAAGCAATTCTAAATACGAAGAGCAAATCAATAGAAATGCTCCAAATCAAAATATTGGAAATCAAAGTTTAATTGCTTCTGAAGAAAAATCTAGCGCGAAAGCTTCAACTAAATCTTCATTAGGAAACAATAAAAAAACGGCTAACAAAGGAATTTCTGAGGAAAGAATTGCTTTTGGGAAACCAAATAAATTTAATTCGACAGCACAAAAACAACTTTCTAATTCTATTTTCGAAGAAAAATTTGTTCCAAAAAACAATAAAAACTTTGCATTTAATACTGAAAGCGCGGTTGTAAACTCGAATGTTTCTAAACAGAATCTGAATAATTCGAAAAATCAAAATAATGCTTCTGAAAAATCGGAAAACAATATTGTAAAAGATAATTCAAAATTTGGTTCAGCTTTAACCAAACAAGATTCTGTACAGCTTGCCGAACTTCAAAACTTAGAAAAAGGAATTTTGCCTTTGGATGAGAAAAAAGACAAGAAAGATAAAAAGGATAAGAAAATTGATTTAAAAGAAAGATGGGCCGTTGCAGTTTTTGCAGGTCTTGCAAATTCTGAAAACACCAAAAACGATAAGACTTTAGGCAATGTAAACGATTCTAAACAATCTAATTCTTACGGAGTTAAAACCAAATACAATATTAGCAATAAATGGGCTGTAAGTTCGGGTCTTAAATTTAATGAATTAGGTCAAAGTGTTGCAAATGTTTCTTATGTAAGTGCCAAAAACAATGCTTTGTTTATACCTGGAGCCAATGCCGCAGAATATAATAATGCGCCAGCTGCTAGTTCAGATTATATCTTAATATCGAATACTACAAAAGAAGCCTTAAAAGGTGATAATAATATTCAAAGCGGAAAATTAGACCAAAGTTTAAGATATATCGAAATGCCTCTTGAAGTTTCTTATTCGCTTTTTAATAAAAACAAAGCAAGCATTAATTTAAATACTGGAGGTTTTGTTGGAAAATTGATTTCGAATAATGTTGCTTTGGACGGACATTCGATCGGGCAAAATACGGCTGCAAATGATTACGTTTACGGTTCGACTTTGAGTAGTACGGTGCAATATCGCGTTTATAAAAAAACAAATGTTTTTGTAGAACCTGCTGTAAATTATTATATAAATCCGTTGAACAGCCAGTCTTTCAATCAGTTTCAGTGGGGATTAAATTTTGGTTTGAATGTTTCTTTCTAATCTTTATTTGTAGTAATTTTCAGAAAAAAAACAATTCCTTTTTTTATGAATTTTACAGCTTCTACAATTGATATGAAATTAATGCCGGATGATTTATTAAATGCTAAAGAAATAGCTTTTGATAAAATGGGTTTTGAGTTAAATGATCTTCAAAAAGAAAATGAAAGTGACGAATACAGTGCTTTTCGTTTTTCTTTAAACCATAAAAATATTTGCTATCGTGAAGCCAAAATAACGCCGACCAAAACGGGACAATTTGTAACGTTATGGAAACGGGATAAAACTGGAATTATTGAGCCTTTTGATTTTTCTGACGCTATAGATTTTGTAATGGTAAGTGTTCGAAAAGAAGAGAATTGGGGACAATTTATTTTTCCTAAAAAAACTTTACTCGAAAAAGGTATTTTTTCTACTGAAAACAAAGAAGGAATTAGAGCAACACGCGTTTACCCGCCTTGGGACGAAACTACAAGTAAACAAGCTCAAAAAACGCAAAAATGGCAATTGGATTATTTCTTTCATTTCTCAAAAAATCAAATTGATTTCGATCAGCTAAAAAATATATTTGTATAAAAAAAGGCAGTCTTTAAAATGACTGCCTTTCTTTTTATGTTTAAGATTGATTATTTTTTGATAATCTTATCTTTAAAAATAACTTTATTATTTTCTGTAACCGTGTAAATATAGAATCCAGAAACTAGATTGTGAACAGACATAACTGCTGTACTGATTTCAGATTCGCTTTTTACGTTAATCGGATTTCCAATTACATGTCCGTTGATATCATAAAGTTTGATTTTTAAATCTCTTCCTTGCGTTGTTTGCAAATCAAAATTAACAACATCTGTTGCCGGATTTGGATACGCACGAACTAAATATTTTTTATTAGATCCAAAATCTGGAGTTGCCAATACATCTTGTTTCAAGTCAAAACGAGCAATTACTGGTCCGTGATCTGAAGTTGTAGTGGTGTAACTAGCAATATCATTACGTGGATCGTAAACCGCTGTAGAATTTGCAATATAATCGTCTAACAGTTCATTAGAAATTGTAATATGATCTAAGAATCCGCCTGAGCTTAAGAAACTATAAGCACCCGCTTGGCTAATCTCTAAAGTAAGCGCTTTATAATTATTAGTATCATTTACAAAAGCTTCATAAGAAGATGGTTGTCCAGCAATTACAGACGCTTTTACATCATCATTATAATCTCCTAAAAGAATAATATTTGAGTTTGCATAATGTGCATCTAAACTGTCTTTAAGAACTTGTGTATCGTATTTACGCATATTGTAACGAGAAATATCTGTTCCGCTGTTTGCACGTGCGTGAAGGTCAATTAACTTAATTTCATTTTTAACTCCATTAAGATTTGTTTCTAAAGTTACCATGTAAGGCAAACGTCCAGATGAGAAGAAACTGCTGTTTGTTCCTCCAGGATAATTAGCCAGCGTTTTTGTACCAGCACGCAATTCATCGTAAAACTCTTTAAACATTACACGAGTTTTCTTCAATGTTGTTGTTTTTGTATTATAAAGAACAACTAATTTTTGAGGTGGAAAACTTGGATCTGAAGTTGGATCCCAAGAATAAGACCAAGAAGTTGAAACTGTTTTTTCGAACGTTTTACCGTTTACGTTGATTTTTGTAATTAAATTATCAATCTGAGCATCGCTAGAAACCTCTTGAACTACATAAACGTCTGCGTCTAATTTATTCATTACTTTGGCTACGTTTTCTAATTGTATAGTTTTATCAGCTGGACCATAAGCCGTAGTTGGCGCACCAAAGAATTCTAAATTATAAGTAACAACATCAAAAGTATCTGCTTTTGGTAAAGAAGATCCAGTAAGAGAACCAATTTGTTTGTTTAATGAAGTTCCTGTAACTGTAAGTGCTCCAAAAATTTTTAATTCTTTTGTAGTTGGAATAAATCTTGCATAAAGCGTTGTTCCTGCCGCTGCAACAGTAGAAGAAATTGCAATACTTGAAGCAAAAGAAACATTATCTAATGATAATTGATAAGAAGCTGGAGCTGTCAACGTTAAGTTACCATATCCATCTGCTTTAAAAGCAAAAGACTGACTTGCAGAAACTGCATTTTGAGCCACATCTCCAAAATCTAAAACTGGATTTGAAGATACATAACCTGATTCATTTGTAATGGCAAAATCATCAAAAGACCATTCTGAAGCATTATTTGTTCCGCCAGCTGTAGTTTCATAAACCCAAGCCAAATAAGTATGATCTGTTTTGTAAGCTCCTAAATTGATGAACTCAGATTTTACATAACTTCCTGTAACGGTCGGGAAATTGCCATCAATTTCTGTCCAAGTTGCTAAAGTTGGATCGCTTACTCCATCATAATTGGTAGAAACCATTAATTTTAAAGATGGTCCAGCATAAAATTTACGAGAATAGAAAGACAATAATGGAAATTGTCCAAAACTGTCTAAACGCATTTTTGGAGAAATCAACCAATCTTTACTTGGTGCATTCGTATCTGAAAAACCATTCATTAAAACAGCACCTACTCCAGAATTTACATTTCGTGTAACATTTGTATAAGTCCATTTATTTAAAGGCCCTGAAACATTAAATTGTGTCCATCCGCTGTTTGAAAGTACGTTTGGATCATCAAAATTTTGAATGTATGGATTAGTTCCAATTCCTGAAACTGAAACCGTTTTGCTTACAGCTCCAGTAGTTTCATGTGTTATTGTTCCAGATAAAATACCAGCAGCACTTGGTTTGAAACGCACATAAACCGTTGGCGTTGCATTTGAAGCAAAATCTACTGCATCAAAACTTATAGTAGTTTGGAAAGTAGTATTATCTTTTGAAACTGTGTAATTAGTCGGAGCAGTTACAGTTACAGGAGCATTAATATTTGTTCCTTTAATTTGATAATTTAAACTAGCTGAATCTAGATTTTGTTCTACACTTCCAAAGTTAAGCGCTGTACTAGTAGTTCTTATAGACGGTATTAAAATAGTTGCTGTTGTAACATCTAATTTGTTAACCGTAGCTTGAAGGTTCTCAGAACTATCTTCAGACACAGAATAAACAATGTAAGCAGTATTTAAAGTTAAGCCTGTAAAGATTTTAGAATATTCTAAAGCTTTGTCAGTAATATTTAAAGATCCTGACTGTAAAGCCGCAGCTCCAGTTGCATCTAAACCAGCTTTTACTTGTGCTGCAGTTGGCTGTGCGCTTCCAGAAGCAGTTAAAATGAAATATGTTTTACCTGTTTCATTTATTTTATTAATAAAGTCGAAACCATCTGATAAAACCTCAGCAACTTTTGGATAACCCGTTTCATTAATTGGAGCAGTTGTATCTCCACCAACTTTTATATTATCAATTGCAAAAGATGGTCTTGAACCACCTCCAGACACTTGTCTTGAAACCCATCTAACCTGTACAACTCCCTGATTGTCACATTCTGCCGGTAAAGTGATTTTTATACTTTTTGAATTTTGTGGTGCTGCATCTGCATTAATTTGAGAGGTAGTATTATTTGAATATAGTGTTTCTGCTATTGACGTAAAAGCTCCAGTTGTACCAACACGATATTGCAAAATCATCTCATTAACACGATCAGAATATGTTCCGCTTATGGTAGTTCCGTATGGATTACGAATAGTCATAGCATCATATTGAAGTTGTACACTCGTTTGCTGAGAAGTTGAGAATGCCAAACAAACAGTAAAATCTAAAGATGAAGTAATCAAAAAACCCAATTTTTGATCATAATTATAAATATTTCCTGTTCCAATAGCAGCAGTTCCAGATCCCATTGATTTATCTGTTAAAGCAGCATTTGTTTTGAAAGCTGAAGAAGGCGAACCTGTCATAGTGTACCCTTGAAATCCCGCTGGATAATCTGTCTTACCAGCAGTTAAATCATCAAACTTCTGATTAATGGGCAATGTCTGTGGAGTTGGCATAGTCTGAGCAAAAATATCTCCAGAAAAGCCACCGATTAAACATATAAAAGCCAAAAGTTGGCGTGAAAAGTAGAGTTTTTTCATACTGTTGAAGAATAGAGTTTTTAGAAGTCAAATTTATTGCCTTTAAAGTTAAGCCAATATTATAAAACCTTAAACTTAATGCTTACAGTTTTATCAATATAATTCAATAAAGCACAATACTATATTAAAGATACTAAAATAAAAACAATCAAAAAGCTCAAACACCAAACATTATTCAAAACCACATAATATCAAAAGCACTCAAAAAAACTCCATGTTTCCTACAAACAAAGGAATTTAGCATAAAAAAAGCAGTAAACTTTCGCTTACTGCCTTCTCACTTTGTTATGTAGTCTAAAAAATTATACTGCTGTATAACCACCATCGGCTATAATATAACTTCCTGTTGTAAATGATGATTTATCCGAATTTAAGAAAACGACCAATTCTGCAATTTCTTCTGCGGTTCCTAAACGATTCATAGCTGATTTCGCTGCAACAGCATTCATCATATCTTTATTCAAATTATCTTTTAAAAGTGCTGTTTCAATATATCCAGGTCCAACTGCATTACAACGAATGTTTTTCTGCGCATATTCAACAGCTATATTTTTTGTCAAACCAACAACAGCATGTTTAGAAGCCGTATATGCTGGACTAAGTGGCGCGGCAACTTGTCCGTGAATAGAAGCGATATTAACAATGCTTCCACCGCCATTTTTTTCCATTTGTTCTAATTGATAACGACAGGCATAAAAAACACCATTTAGATTAAGAGCAATAACTCTATCCCAATCTGCGGGCTCGTATTCGCCAGTTGGTTTTGCCGGTCCGCCCATTCCTGCGTTGTTGCATGCAATGTCAAGTCGACCGTATTTTGAAACCGTAACCTCAACCATGTGTTTATTATCAGCGGCACTAGACGAATCTCCTTTTACAAAAAAAGCTTCTCCGCCTTTGTCCTTTATATTTTTTACGGTTTCTTCACCGTGCTCTACATTAATATCAGATACTACTACTTTTGCTCCTTCTCGAGCGTAAGCTTCTGCAACTGCGCGTCCGATTCCTGAACCGCCGCCAGATACAAATGCTACTTTGTTTTCTAAAAGTGACATATTCTTAAAATTTAAATTTGTTCCCTCTAATTTACGAAGAACTAAAAGGATACTCAAGTCTTAAGAAGAGTTTACAATAAGATTAACGCGAATCGCTAATGTTATGTTATTTGATAATAAAATGACTTCATTTACCCGAAAATTTCGTATACTATTATTCGTCTTCGTCCAATTTCATGTTTCCACGATCTTCATGATTGTCTGGATGTGAATTCGGATATCGATTTGGTGTTATGTCAGAATTACGATCTTTATTTTCAACTGTTTTTTCGGCTTCTTCTTCAGTAGAAACACCTCGATTCGCATTTGGATTTTTAGAATCCGTTTTTGAAATTTTAGTTTTAATATCTTCGTTTTCGTTTCGGGCTCTTTCTACAATCTTTTTATCGCCGTCTTTATCCGTTATTAATTCTTTATTGAGTTTTCCGTCTTTTAAGTCTTTATCGTGCGAAACGTTTTTTCCTTTAGATTCATCTATATTTTTTTGCGTTCCGTTTATCTTTTTTGTTCCTAAATCATTCGTTTCCATGGCATTTTTCTTTTGAGTTTCTATTATAATATTACGAATAATAAAACTTAAAACTAAATGGTTTAACATTGCTTTTGGATTATAAGCATTCATTTTTCATAATTCATTATCTTTATTTACAATATTTTACGTTTTACCTTAAAGCAACGCTTATGAATTTCTTCCAAATCAAAACCAGCTGGTCTAACGCCGAATTCATTCTGATTAAAATTTGCATGGCTTCCATTTATATTTTTGTTGGAAGTTATTTTCATGAATTTTTCCAAAACTATTATTGGGCTTTAATCGAAATTTTTGCTTTTACAGCAATTTGGTTTGTTTATCAATGGATAAAGAAAATGAAATCTCAAAAGCAGTAATTCGTTTTAATTTGAGAAACCAACTATCTTTGCAAAAAATTAAAAATGCACAGACACTTCATTCTTTTTAAACCTTACGGCTACTTAAGCCAATTTATTTATGAATTAAAAAGAAAGAAAAAGCTTTTGGGCGAATTATATGATTTTCCCGAAGGAACAATGGCAATTGGAAGATTAGACGAAGATTCTGAAGGTTTGCTTTTATTGACAACAGACGGAAAAGTTAGCGAACAAATAAGAAGCAAAAAAGTCGATAAAGAATATTATGTTCAAGTTGACGGCGTTATTACTCCAGAAGCCATTGAACAATTGCAAAAAGGTGTCGAAATTGGTTTTGATGGCGGAAAATACAAAACAAAACCTTGTACAGCTTTTATTGTTACCGAAATTCCAGATTTCGGATCAAGAGCAAAAAAAATCAGAGACGAACGTCACGGCCCGACTTCGTGGGCATCTATAACTGTAAATGAAGGTAAATTTCGCCAAGTTAGAAAAATGACCGCTGCAGTTGGTTTTCCAACTCTGCGACTTGTTCGTGTTCGAATAGGAAATGTATATTTGCAAAACCTAAAAGCTGGAGAAGTTCGTGAAGTGGAAGATTTTAAATTAGAAAATATGTCAATTTGATAATTAGAAAATTTAAAAAAACAAACTCATAACTTATAATTCATAACTCATAATTAAAAAAAATGCTAAATGTTGTTCTTGTAGAACCAGAAATACCAAATAATACCGGAAATATCGGAAGATTGTGCGTAGGTACAGAAAGCCGATTGCATTTAATTCATCCTTTCGGATTTGTTATTAATGATAAAAATCTAAAACGTTCTGGATTGGATTATTGGGTTCATCTTGATGTTACTGAATATCAAAATGTAGAAGAATGGATGCAGCAGATTCCAGATAAATCTCGTGTTTTTTTAATGAGTTCTCATGCTGAAAAGTCCTATTTAGAAACAGACTTTCAAGATGGAGACTGGTTAGTTTTCGGAAAAGAAAGCGTTGGGTTGAGCAAAGAAGTTTTAGCTTTATTCGAAAATCATTTAACAATTCCGATGTCAAAATTGATTCGCAGTTTTAATATTGCTAATTCTGTGGCTTTTGTGGTTGGCGAAGCGAAAAGACAAATTGGATTGAAAAAATAATTTATAAACTTCCTGCAAGGTTTTCAAAACCTTGTAGGTATATTATTCTCCTCGAAAATCTAAGATTTAAACCTACAAGGTTTTGAAAACCTTGCAGGAAGAGTTGAAAATCAATTCACAATAAACTTTCCTTTTTCAGCATCAAAAACAATATTTTCATCTTTGAATAAATTGCTGAAACTTCCGTTTGAAATTAAATTACAAGGCTGATCTTGTGTAATATTTTCGGGCGTCATCATAATCATTTCGTCGCTTAACTGAATTGCCAAATCAATATCGTGCGTTGAAAACAAAATACATTTTTGAGTTTCTTGCGTTAGCTTTTTTAATAATTTGAATAACGAAACTTTATGCAATAAATCTAAATGAGTTGTTGGTTCATCTAAAATAATCAACGGTGTATCTTGAGCCAAAGCTCTTGCAATTAGTACTTTTTGTAATTGTCCGTCACTAATTTGAAAATGCTTTTTAGAAGCTAAATGTTCAATTTGAGTCAATTGCATCGCTTCTTGAACTTTTGCAACATCTTCATTAGATAATTTATCAACCCAATTAGTATACGGCTGACGTCCAAGCGCCACTAATTCAAAAACAGAAAGATTACTTGGAGGAAGTTTTTCGGTTAAAACCAAACTTAAATTCTGTGCTAATTCTAAAGGTTTATAATTCGAAATCTCTTTCTCATTCAAATAAACATTTCCTGATAAAGGTTTTTGAATTCCTGTAATCGTACGCAATAAAGTTGACTTTCCAATTCCGTTTGCTCCTATTAAAGTGATTAGTTTTCCCGAATCCAGATTTAGATTCAGATTCTCAGCAATAGTCGTAACACCTTTCTTGGATTTATATCCAATATTTAAATTTGATGTGGAAAGAATTGCTTTCATTTTTAAAGGTGCTAAGGTTCTGAGATGCTAAGGTTCTAAGTTTTTTTCTTTATCTAATTATTGAAAATTTCTTTTTCTAACTAAAAGCCAAATTACCACTGGTGCTCCAATAATAGACGTTATCGCATTTATTGGAAGCGTAATATCTAATCCTGGCATTTGTGAAACAATATCGCAAAACAACATAATAATCGATCCGAAAAATAAAGTACTCCAAAATAATATAGTATGATTACTGGTTTGAAAAGTCAGTTTTGCTATATGCGGAACTGCTAATCCGATAAAGGCAATTGGACCTGCAAATGCTGTTATTGCGCCAGATAAAATACTTGTTGCAAATATGATGATTAAACGCGCTTGCTTAAAATTTAAACCCATGCTTTTTGCGTAGTTTTCTCCTAATAACAAGGCATTTAATGGTTTGATACTTTTTGCGCTCAAAAGCAATCCGATTATAACACAAGATGTCAAAATTCCGATTGTCGACCACGAAAGATTTCCTAAACTTCCCATTGACCAAAAAGTAAATTTTTGAAGCTGTTCTGCTGTACTAAAATAAGTTAGAACACTTACAATTGCTGTCGTAAAACTTCCAAACATTAAACCAATAATTAAGATTGCCATTGTATCTCGTAATCTTTGCGAAACGACTAAAACCAAAAGCAAAACCAAAGTGCTTCCAAAAGTTGAAGCCAAAACAATTCCGTATGACGATAATGCAATTACACTTAAAAATGAAGGCAGAAATCCTGCGCCTAAAATAACAAAAGCGACTCCCAAACTCGCGCCTGAACTTAGTCCTAAAACATAAGGTCCAGCAAGCGGATTTCGAAATAAAGTCTGCATTAAAAGTCCGCTTATTGAAAGTCCGCTTCCGACCAAAACAGCCGTAATCGCTTTTGGCAAACGGTAATTAATGATAATATATTCCCAAGTTGATTTTGTTGCTTGCCCACCTGTTAAACTCGCAAAAACATCTTTTAGCGGAATTGTAACCGATCCTAAACTAATGCTCGCAAAAAACATTAGCAAAAGACCTAAAGTCAAAGCGGCAAATAAAATGGTATTTCGTTTTTTATTGGTCAAATTAATTCAGTTTTGATGCAAAAGTAAATTCATAACTTGACAATAAATCAGGGTGAAAAATCTTGATATAATCTTTCAAAACTAAATCTGGACGGCTTGGCGCTAATTCGTAATAAACTGTTCCGCCTGTTGCGCCCAATTTACCTTCAAAATTGTAAACACTTTTATTTTTAAAAGCATCGAATTCTCCATAATGCGGATTTGCTTTTTGCAATTCGTCTAAACTTTTAAAAGAACCTGAAGCAATCCAAATGTTGGCAGTTTTCGCTTTATCTAAAACTTTTTCAAAAGATAAACCTTCGCTCCCACTTCCTTTCAAATCTGCCCATAAATAAGTCGCTTGAGCATCTTTCATAAATTGTGCAACCCAGCTGTTTCCTTTCGCAACGTACCAAACATCTTCATACATCGAACCGTATAAAACTTTTGAAGTTGCAGGTTTATCTTTAACTAACTTTAAAGCTTGATTATAACTTTCTACAATTTTATCAAAAAGCTCTTTTGCTTTGTCTTCTTTTCCAAATAAAGCTCCGTAAAGCTTGATCCATTCTGCTTTTCCAAGTGGAGATTGCTCCATCCAATCGCCTTGAATTAAAACATTTAAGCCACTTTTCTTCAGATTATCCAACATCGGATTATTATTGTCAACTCCAAAAGTCACTATCAAATTTGGCGCTAATTCTATCAATTGCTCGATATTTAGTTTTTCATTTTGTCCAACATTTTTCACAGAACCTTTGTCAATTAAGGCTCTTGTTTTTTCTGAAGAAATATAATCGGTATGCGGAAAACCAACTAATTTGTTTTCTACTTCCAACATTTCTAAAAACGGAATATTAGTGGTTGAAGTAACAACCACAGACTCTAACGGAACCTGAATTGTAGTGTAAGATTGAAGACTATCCGGCACTTTTGCGTCTTTTTCTTTTAAGATATATTTGAAATCTTTATCTGCATTAGGCCATGGATTTGAAACAGTTACCACAGAATAATAGGCATATTTTACGATTGAAAGTCCAGATGCGTATTCGATACTATTTTTGGCATTTTCTAATTTTGCAGTTTCAACTTTTTCATTCTTCTTACATCCGATAAGGATGAAAAAAGCAGTTGCAAAAATCATTTTAGGGAATAAATCTCTCATGGTTTCGGTTTTGGATGCGACAAAGGTAAAGTATTTTTATATTTTTTTTGTTTACCTTTATTCTTACAAATTTAAACAATTGTATCTTTACAACATGAATACCACAAAAATGAAAATTTGCTCAAGCTGTGATTCTGAATTCAGCTGTGGAGATATATCTGTAGAAAACAAATGTTGGTGTAATGATTTTCCGCCTATCTTCAATCTCTCTGATGGCGGAGATTGTCTTTGTCCAGTTTGTTTCAAAGAAGCCTGCGAAGATAAAATTGACGCGTATGTCGAAACTCTTCCTCCAGAAAAAGCGCTTCAAAATAAAGCCAAAGATTTACCCAAAACAGAAATATTAATTGAAGGAATCGATTATTATCTTGAAAATGGAAATACAGTTTTTAAAACCTGGTACCATTTAAAAAGAGGAACTTGCTGCGGAAATAATTGTCGACATTGCCCGTATTAAAAGTTATGAGTTATGAATTATTAATTATGAGTTGTAATCTACATAAATTCATAACTTGTCAAACGAAACTCATAATTTATAACTCATAATTTATAATTAATTAAAAAATGATTTTTCTAATCACTGGCGGCGAACGCTCTGGAAAAAGCAGTTATGCTCAGAAAATTGCTTTAGAATTTTCCGATAATCCACTATATATTGCAACGGCTCGAAAATGGGATTCGGATTTTCAAACTCGAATTGATCGTCATCAAAACGAACGTGACGAACGCTGGAACAATATTGAAGAAGAAAAATATTTAAGTAAAATTGATTTTTCTGAAAAAACAGCATTAATTGACTGCGTTACACTTTGGCTGACAAACTTTTTTGTAGACAACAAAAATGATGTTTCTTTGAGTTTGGAAGAAGCTAAAAAAGAATTTCTTGCTATTTCGAAAAATCAAAACTCCAATATTATTATTGTAACAAACGAAATCGGAATGGGCGTTCATGCTGAAACTCATATCGGCAGAAAATTTGTTGAACTGCAAGGCTGGATGAATCAATTTCTTGCCGAAAATGCTGATGAAGTTGTTTTAATGGTTTCGGGAATTCCAGTTAAAATAAAAGGGTAACCAAATTCAATGTCAATTAGAATATCAAAAATCAAATTCTAAACTTTTAAATTCCAAATTCCAATATCGTGAAGTATCTTTACATAAAGAGCAAATTGATATTGATATTGATTTTTGAAATTGAAATTTATGAGCAATCTAGACGATATATTAAAATCCCGACGCGACACCCGACATTTTACAACCGATGAAGTTCCCGACGAAGTAATTCAGAAAGCTTTGCAGGCTGGACATTGGGCGCCTTCTGTTGGGTTGACTGATGCCACTAGATATTTCCTCATTAAATCGGATGAAGTGAAAACTTCGATCAAAAAACTCTTTTTAGATTATAATAAAAAAGCCGAAGAACTTACCGATAATCCAGAACAAAAAGAACTTTATAGATCACTGAAATTAGAAGCGATTGAAGAAGCTCCAATTGGACTTATCATTGCTTATGATCGTTCGGTTTTGAATCAGTTTACTATTGGAACAATTGGCAGTAACGAAGCTGTGAAATTCAGTTCGGTTTGTGCGGCTCAGAATATCTGGCTTTCGCTCACAGAACAAGGTTACGGAATGGGCTGGGTTTCGATTTTGAATTATTATCAGTTTAAAAAAATCCTCGATTTACCCGAAAATATTGAACCGTTGGGTTATTTCTGTATCGGAAAACCAGCAACAAATTATAACAATCAGCCAATGTTGCAACAATTGCATTGGAAACAGAAATCGGAAGCTCCTATTTGTTCTGAGATTACCGAAATTCATAAAATAAATATTTCTGATTTTGATTTAAAATCGAAAATCAAAACCGAAAATAAAGCTGATTTCAATACTCTTTTACAAGAAAAAATAGATTCTAAAACAAAACCGGTCGGTTCTCTGGGCACTTTAGAAACTCTAGCTTTTCAAATGGCAACTGTTTTCGAAACTTTAAATCCGAAAATTACAAATCCAAATATAGTCGTTTTTGCGGCAGATCACGGAATTGCCAATCATAGCGTAAGCGATTATCCGCAAGATGTAACACGCCAAATGGTTACTAATTTTCTAGATGGCGGCGCGGCAATAAATGTATTTTGCAATCAAAACGATATTGAATTATCCATTGTAGATGCTGGCGTAAATTATGATTTTCCAACAAATACTAAACTAATTGACGCAAAAATTGCCAAAGGAACTCAATCTTTTCTTCATGTTCCCGCAATGAGCGAAACTGAAGTTCAATTGTGTTTGAATAAAGGAAAATCTATTGTTGAGAATATTGCCAAAACTGGCTCAAATTGTATCGGTTTTGGCGAAATGGGAATCGGAAATACTTCTACGGCTTCTGTTTTAATGAGTCTTTTAACTGGTTTTTCGATTGAAGAATGTGTCGGAAAAGGAACTGGAGTTTCAGATGAAAAACTCATTCAAAAACAAAATATTCTCAAAAAAGCAATAGAAAATTATTCCGGTCAAGCCGATTTAAGATCTCAACTTTCTTATTTCGGAGGTTTTGAAATTATCCAAATGGCAGGCGGAATGCTTTCTGCTTTTGAAAATAAAATGCTCATTTTGGTTGATGGTTTTATTTGTACAGTCGCCTTTTTAATAGCTTTGAAAATCAATACAAATATTAAAAAAAATGCTGTTTTCTGTCATTGCTCTGCTGAAAAAGCACATCAAAAATTATTGAATTACCTTGAGGCAAAACCAATTTTAAATCTAGATTTGCGCTTAGGCGAAGGAACGGGCTGTGCGGTTGCTTTTCCAATTTTAAAATCAGCTGAAGCATTTTTGAATGAAATGGCTAGTTTTGAGAGCGCAGGAATAAGTAAGAAATAACTTTCAGTTTTAAATTACAGTTTATAACTTTGAATATCAAATTAAAATGATTTTAAGAAGTTATATATGCCATTTACTAAAGTTTACATTCATTGTGTTTGGAGTACAAAAAATAGATTTCCATATTTGAATTCAATTGATTTACGTCAAAAAGTTTGGAATCATATACAGGATAATGCATTAAGAAAAGAAATTTATATTGATTTCATCAACGGATATTCTGATCATTGCCATTGTTTAATTTCGCTCGGAAATAACCAGACAATTCAAAAAACAATTCAATTATTGAAAGGTGAATCTTCTTATTGGATTAATAAAAATCATTTGACTAAAGAAAAATTTGAATGGCAGGATGAATATTTTGCTGTTTCTGTTTCAGAATCTATTGTTGATAAAGTTCGAGATTATATAAAGAATCAAGAAGAACATCATAAAAAGAAAACATTTCAAGAAGAATATGATGAATTTATGATCAAATTTAGGTTTAAGCAATTATAAAAAAGTTTGGCTAAAGCCCTTATCGATGTCTATAATTGGACCAACATCTAAAGATGTTGGCAATTCAAACTATAGATAATCTATAACTTTCAAATTCTTTTTTAGTTTTTATTTCCTGAATTGCCTCCAGATTTATCTGGAGGTTATAAATTTGAACCCAAAAAGGCTTTAGCCAAATAACCACAATCTAAATGAAAAAAGAACTCCACATTTTCTTTACCTGTCTAATGTTCTACACTAGAATTCCCTGTCCAAAAAACATAACACATCATCCAGATTATTTAAATAAAGCCACGAGATATTTTCCTTTAATTGGATGGATTGTTGGGAGTATCTCTTTTATAGCTTATTCTCTATTTGCTCAATTTCTTTCTACAGAAATTGCTGTTATTTGTTCGATTGTGATTTCTGTTTTAACAACTGGAGCTTTTCATGAAGATGGTTTTGCAGATGTTTGTGATGGTTTTGGCGGAGGTTGGAGGAAAGAAAAAATCTTGATGATAATGAAAGACAGTGCCATTGGTGCTTATGGAGCAATTGGATTGGTTTTACTTTTTTTATTAAAATTCAAATTGCTTTCAGAATCTATTTTGCTATTTCAAGTTTATGATGACATGGCAGTTTTTAAAATTTTTCTCTTATTTATTTCTGCACATTCCTTAAGTCGTTTGGCTGCAATTTCTATCATTTTTACACATGAATATTCTCGTGAAGATGCTTCAAGCAAAAGCAAACCTATTGCCAAACAATTTACTTGGAAAGAAGTTTTTGGCTCTTTCTTTTTTGGTATAGTTCCTTTAATTGTATTTTCATTTTTTGATTTAAAATTACTTTTAGCAGTGATTCCTGTTTTTATAACAAGATATTTTTTAGCTCGATATTTCCAAAAATGGATTGATGGTTATACAGGAGATTGTCTTGGTGCAACGCAGCAAGTTTGCGAAGTTATTTTTTATCTAAGTATTCTATTTATATGGAAATTTATCTAGTTCGTCATACCGAAACCATCTGCGAAAAGGGAATTTGTTACGGACAATCGGATGTAAATATTGTCGAACCTTTTGACGAAGTTTTCAATAAAATAATTTCCGAATTACCGTCAGAAGCTCATATTTTTTCTAGTCCGTTAAAGCGTTGTGTGATTTTGGCAAAACATATTCAAGAAAACATAAATACAATTTCTTATCAAGAAGACGATCGTTTAAAAGAAATGAATTTTGGCGATTGGGAATTGAAAAACTGGAACGAAATTCCGCCCGAAGAACTCAATCCGTGGATGGAAGATTTTGTGAATATCAAAGTTTCAAACGGCGAATCTTTTACTGAACTTCATGAAAGAGTTGGTGATTTTTTAGCTGATGAAATTTCAAAAATAAAAGAACCCATTATCATCGTTGCTCATGCAGGAATAATTAGAAGTATTTTGTGTCATCAAACTTCACTTCCTTTAAAAGATGCCTTTAACAATAAAGTTGATTTTGGAGAAGTTATCAGAATCGAATTATAAAAATCAAGTTTGTTTGACTATTAAGTTCTAAAAGTGAAACAAATTTGAATAATCAATATTTTTAACTTTATCTTTGCAGAAAATTAAGGTTGTGTTTTTATTAAACACATTAAAAGGGAATCAAGTAAATTCTTGAGCTGTACCCGCAACTGTAAGCTTAGTTCTTAAACGAATGCTTGTTGTTAACTACGAAACCACTGTTACGCAATGCGTAATGGGAAGGTAAACAACAAGACGCAAGCCAGGAGACCTGCCTTTGTAACAAATTATCGAGCTCTCGGGAAAAAGAGTGTAGAAATTATGACTATAAAACTAAGGTTTGCTTTTTGTTTCCTATTGTTGTGCCAGATTATTTCGGCGCAGAATGATTCTATTAATAAATTGAAAGAGGTTGTCGTTTCTGATAACAATCTTAAGAATTTCTCGAATACACAATCTATACAAAGGTTAAGCGATTCCATTATAAGCAAAAACCAATCTTCATTAACTTCTCTTTTAAATTACAATACTGTAATCTATTTTAAAGAAAATGGATTAGGAATGACTTCTTCGCCTTCCTTTAGAGGAACTACTTCTCAACAGACTGTAATAGTCTGGAATGGAATAAATATCAACTCTCAGTTATTAGGACAGGCAGATTTTAATACTATTTCAACAAGAGGTTTCAACTCGATAGATGTAAAAGCAGGCGGAGGAAGTGTTGTTTACGGAAGCGGTGCAATTGGAGGAACTATTCATTTAAATAATGATTTGAAATTTACAGATACATTCAAAAATGATTTTCAAATTTATTACGGAGAGTTTAACACTCTAAGTGCTATTTACGGTATTACTGCGGCAACCAAAAAATGGAGTTTTGATGCCAGTTTTACAAGAAATAGTTCTGATAATGATTTTAAATTTGTCGGCCAAGAAGTTTGGAACAAAAACGGACAATACTACAATAATACTCTTGATGCAGCGATTGGTTATAAAATAAATGACAAAAATAGTATCAAATTTTATAGCGAAATTTATGATGGCGAACGTCATTTTTCTTTAACATCGCCAAATGCAACCAAAACAAAATACCAAGATTACAACACTCGTAATTTGCTAACATGGAGCAGTTCTTTTAGCAATTTCAATTCAAATGTGAGACTTGCTTATATAACAGAACATTACAATTATTTTGAAGATATCAATCTAGACGGATATACTTCTGGTGGAGTTAAAAGTTTCATCGGAAAATATGATCTTGATTATACCATTTCTTCTACAATGAAAATAAGCACCATTTTAGATTACACTAAAAATGACGGTTTAGGCTCTGGTATTGGCAGAAGTACACGTCAAATTGGTGGCGCAAGTTTATTATGGAAACATTCACTTACAGAAAAATGGAATTATGAAATGAGCGCCAGAAAAGAAATTTCAGATGTTTACAAAAGCCCTGTTCTTTTCTCTGTTGGTTCACGATACAATTTTTCATATTTCTATAAGCTTAAATTTAACTTTTCGAGAAATTTCAGAATTCCTACGTTTAATGATTTGTATTGGCAAGGAAGCGGAAATCCGGATTTAAAACCCGAAAGTTCGTTTCAGGCAGAAATTGGAAATGAATTTACTTATAAAGATTTTCGAATGACCGTTACTGCATACGGAATGAAGATTAAAGACATGATTCGCTGGTTGCCAAATAATACCGGAAATTGGTCTCCAGAAAATACAGACAGAGTTACAATTTATGGCGCTGAAGCACTTTTAGGATGGAAAAAAAGTTTTGGTAAAAACACTTTCGATTTTAGCGGTACTTATGCTTACACAGTTTCTTTGGATGACAGAACAGACAAACAGCTTTTTTACGTGCCTTATCATAAACTAACTGGTTCTTTATCCTACTATTACAAAAAGCTTTCTGCCTATTATCAAATTATGTATACGGGCGAAATTTTTACAACATCAGATAATAATCCAAAATATATACTTGACGCTTATAATGTTTCAAACATTGGTGTTGATTACAATTTTAGCAAGAAAAACATTTTCAAACTGGGCGTTAAAGCGGCTAATCTTTGGAATGAAAAATATGAAGCTCTCCCTAGCCGATTTATGCCTGGGCGAAATTTAACTATTTATTTAAACCTTAATTATTAAAAACATGAAATTAAAAAATCTTTATTTAGGAATTATTGCCTCTGCATTTTTATTTGCTTCTTGTAGCAGCGATGATAATGACAACGACGTTGCGTTGGGTGTTTATGACAATGGTGTGCTTATTTTAAATGAAGGAAATTTTGGAACTCCAAATGGATCAGTTTCTTACGTTTCAAATGATTTAGCTACTTTTCAAAATGATATTTTCAAATTGGTAAATACTCCAATGGTTTTAGGAGATGTTGCACAATCCATGTCTTTCAGCAATGAAAAAGCTTTTATTGTAGTAAACAATTCTAACGAAGTAGAAGTGGTAAACCGTTATACTTTTAAAAGTTTGGGTACAATTACAGAAAAACTTCAAAACCCACGTTACAGTGTTGTTGTAAATGACAAATTATATGTAACAAATTCAATTTCTCAAGCTGTTACAGTTTATGATGCAAAAACTTACGCTTACATAACTTCAATTTCATTAGGAAAAACTGCTGAAAAAATTGTTGCGGCAAACGGAAAAATTTATGTAACAAATGCAGCTTACGGAAGCGGAAGTGAAGTAACTGTTATCAATCCTTCAACAAATGCCGTAACTAAAACTATTACATTAGAAAATGGCATTAATTCTATTGAAGAAAACAATGGATCTGTATATGTATTAGCAGGAACTAGCGCTAAAAGTAAATTATTTAAAATTAATACTTCTACTGATACTGCAACATCTTTCGAATCGACTACAGTAAAAAATGCCATAAACATGGACATTGACGGAGATAAAATCTATTATACTCAAGGAACTGGTGTTTACGCTATGAACCTTTCTGCTACAACATTTTCAGACAAAGCTTTATTTTCTGTAAAAGACAGCAGCTGGTCAACTTTTTATGGTTTTGGAGTAATCGATGGCAGAATATATTCTGGAGATGCAAACGCATTTACTGCAGATGGAACGGTTACTGTATATTCTTCGACTGGAACAGTATTAAAAACATTAACTGTTGGCGTAGGACCAAACGGTTTTTATTCTAACAATAATTAGAATTTATTTATTTTTTTGGAATAAAAAAGGCTTTCATTTCTGAAAGCCTTTTTTGCTATATTTAATTTTCTTAGAATGCTTTTGGTGCAGTTTTAAGATACATACCATGTCGTAATCCGTTTAAGATTTTTGAATCTGTTACGTAAGGACGATTTGGCTCTGATTCATTAAAAGTTTTCTTAGCAGTCGATCCTGTAATTTTTGAAATCGCAAGATTTAATAATGGCTCTGAAGTTTCTCCTAAAACACCATAATTCAAAATCTGCTCATATTGTTGATACGTTGGTTGTAAACCTTGAGTATAATCTCCAAAATTAGCCGAATTCGTAATTTTTAAAACCAAAGGCTGCATCGCATATTTATGATTTGGATTGATACCTTTTTTAGTTGTTAACGTTTCAGAATCATAAACTGTAAAAGATCCCACATTTTTTCCAACTGTAGTTTCTCCAATTTGCACAACATTAATATAAGGTTTTAATCCGTTGATGATCAATTCGCTGGCAGAAGCTGTACTTGCCGTTGTAATTACATAAACAGTACTCATATTCAAACTGTTTAAATTCTTAACGAATCTAACGTTTAAATCTTCTAAATCAGCTGCACTAATACCTTGCATTTGTTTACTATTGAATGTCATTTTAGAAAAAATCTGCGTATCAAATTGTCCCGTAATCATACTTGCCAATTTTGCAGAAGTTGCAATAGATCCTCCTCCATTGTAACGAAGATCTAAAATAAAATCTGTAACGCCTTGTCCTTTCAATGTACCAAAAGCTTGATTCAATCGATCATCATATTCAGAATAGAAACCATTGTACATTAAGTAACCAATTTTATGACTTCCAGAAGTGATTACTTTATTGATGAAAATTGGATTTTCTTCTAAAACCGTTTTAGTCAAAGCAACCGATTTTCCGTTTAAAACAAATGCAGTTCCATTATAATCAGCCAAGTTCAAAGTATAGCTATCACTATTTAATAGTAAAGCTTGATAATTAGCAACCGTAAGTTTTGTTCCATTTACGCTTGTAAATAAATCTCCACGTTTTATAGCTTTCGCTGAAGCATCAGAATTTGGAATAATGTATCGAACATATCCAACTAAATCATTTGATCCAGAAGCAACACGGCTTAATCTGAAATCAACTCCATTGTTTTTTGAAATTCCGCTTAATTCTTGCTCCAATTCGGTATAATCATCAACAATCCAACTGAAACGGTCAATTGCATCTCCATTAGGATATTTACTTTCTGGTTTATTCAATAAATCTTCAAATAAATCTTCTGGTTTAGAATAACCTCTTAAATAAGAATCAAAATCAGATTTAAGGTTACGTCCATCTGCAAGATTCGGAACATCGGCTTGCCATAAATAAACCTCATTTAATCCTTTCCATATAAATTTATTGATTTGTAAATCTGCTGGTGCGGCAACATCATCATTATCTTCACATGATTGCAAAGAAAAAGCCATTAAAAAAAGAAAAAGTGCACTCTTTAAAATTGTTTTCATATCATTTAATATCTTAGTAGTATACTGTAAAAGTAGCATCTTTAGTTTTAGCATCATCACAAAAGCAGTATTTTTTTTACATAAAAAAAATATTTTCTTTTTGCTGTAACAAATATAATTGTGCTTCGTCTTGAATATATAAGCTAACGATTAACCATCATATTAATGAACCAAGTTGTATTTATAGAATTAATAAATCCTTTTAAAGACAAAGTTTTTCGTCTGGCAAAAAGATTGCTTACCAGCACTGAAGAGGCTGAAGATGCGACTCAGGAAGTAATGGTAAAATTATGGAACAAAAAGGAAAATCTGGAAGATTATAATAGTGTCGAAGCATTAGCCATGACAATGACTAAAAATTATTGCTTAGATCAGTTAAAATCTAAAAGAGCCAGTAATCTGCAAATTGTTCACAATAATTTTACAGACCGTGAACCGCAATTAGACAAAAAACTGGAAGATGAAAATAGTCTTGAATGGGTTGAAAAAATTATAAATCAGCTGCCGGAACAAATGCAGTTGTTAATTCAGCTTCGAGATGTAGAACAATATGAATTTGACGAAATAGCAAAAATTGTCAATATGAATGAAACGGCAATACGAGTTGCGCTTTCGAGAGCGAGAAAAAAAATTAGAGAATCAATGACAAATACACACCTTTATGGAACTAAATAAAATAGAAGATATATTAGAAAAATACTTTCAGGGAGAAACTTCTATTGCTGAAGAAAATCAATTAAAAACATACTTTTCTTCATCAAATGTTGCGCAGCATTTGGAGCAATACAAACCTATGTTTGGCTATTTCTCTCAAGCAAAAGAACAGAAATCAACGCAGGAAATTCCACTACAATCTAAGAAACGTAACGTAGCGTGGTTATCAATTGCGGCATCGGCTGTTGTTTTGTTGGGAATTGGAACTTACTTTTTCGTAAGCGAACAAAAAGATACTACTGCAGTAGCTTCGCAAACAGAATTAGGAACTTATCAAGATCCCGAAGAAGCGCTAAAAGCAACTCAAAAGGCTTTAGCATTATTATCAAACAATGTTAATGTAGGTATTGAAAGTGTACAGTACATTAAAGAATATGAACAATCAAAAAACAAAGTTTTTAAACAGTAATTAAACAATAAAATAATCATGAAAAATTTCATCATAACTTTAGTATTCGCATTCGTTACAAACGTTTTTTATGCACAAGGTGCTTTTGACAAATTTGACGGTCTAGACGATGTAACATCTGTAATTGTAAACAAGAAAATGTTCGATTTAATGAGCAAAGTAAACGCTGAAAATCAAGACAAAGAAACACAGCAATATATCAAACTGATTAAAAAATTAGATTACTTAAAAGTCTTTACAACCAAAAATCCTAGAATTGAAGCCGACATGAAAGCTTCTGCAGACAAATACATCAAATCTGCTGGTTTAGAAGAATTAATGCGTGTAAATGACGGTGGCAAAAATGTCAAAATCATGGTAAAATCAGGCGCAAGCGATACACAAATCAAAGAATTATTGATGTTTGTAGATGGCGCTAAAAACGATGAAACGGTTTTACTATCTTTAACTGGTAATTTTGATTTGAATGAAATTTCAGTTTTAACAGATAAAATGAATCTTCCTGGAGGTCCAGACCTAAAGAAAGCTTCTAAAGGCAAAAAATAAAATGAAAGCAAAAATTTTCACCTTAGCACTTACAGTTTTACTAACATTAGGAAGCTGTAACTCTGAACCAACATTGCAAAAGTATTTTGTTGAAAACACAGAAAAGAAAGATTTTATAGCATTGGATATTTCTCCGAATATTTTAAATCTTGAAAAAACGAAACTTTCATCCGAACAAACTGAAGCTGTCAATTCTTTTGATAAAATGAACATTCTGGCTTTTAAAGCTGATAAGAATAATCAAGCGCAATTTGAGACAGAAAGAACCAAAGTAAAAGCCATTTTAAAAGATCCGAAATATCAGGAATTAATGAAATTTGGTTCTGGCAAAGACGGCGCTTCTGTAAGTTACGTTGGAAGTGACGACAATATTAAAGAGTTTGTCATTTTTGCAAACAGAAAAGAAAATGGCTTTGCAGTAGTTCGCGTTTTAGGTGAAAACATGAATCCGAACAATATCATGACTTTAATGTCGGTTTTACAAAAATCTAAAATTGATATGGAGCAATTAAAACCTTTAGAGCAATTGCTTAAAAAATAATACATATTACTTTTACACTTGAAAAAAGCTCCAATAATTTTGGAGCTTTTTTATTTTTTAGAATTCCTGTCATTTCGATCAACAAATCACATACAGCATATCTGTAGAGACGCACCGCAGTGCGTCTTATGCGTAACACAAACGAATATTGTACGTAGACGCACTGCAGTGCGCCTCTACGGAAAATTGGAATGAATTTTTAAATTATATAAAACTAAAAAAGCTCCAATTTTCATTGGAGCTTTTCTTTTATACTAGAATCTGAGATTATTTACTCAAATACATTTTTCTTCTAGAGTACAATTCGTAGAATTGATCGTCTTTTAAGTCATCAATAAACAAGATGCTTTCTCCTGTTGATTTCATTTCTGGTCCTAACGCTTTGTTTACGTTCGGGAATTTACTGAAAGAGAAAACTGGCTGTTTGATTGCATAACCTTTTAATTGTGGGTTGAAATCAAAGTCAGTTACTTTATTATGACCTAACATTACTTTCGTAGCGTAGTTTACATAAGGTTCTCCGTAAGCTTTTGCAATAAACGGAACCGTTCTAGAAGCTCTTGGATTTGCTTCAATAATGTAAACTGTATCGTCTTTAATCGCAAATTGAATGTTGATTAAACCAACCGTTTTTAAAGCTCTAGCAATTTTATGTGTATGATCTTTAATTTGCTGCATTACAAATTCTCCTAAGTTGAAAGGAGGCAATGTTGCGTTACTATCTCCAGAGTGAACACCGCAAGGCTCGATATGCTCCATAATTCCGATGATGTAAACATTTCCATCAGCATCACAAATTGCATCAGCTTCCGCTTCAATTGCTCCGGCTAAATAATGATCCAAAAGTAATTTGTTTCCTGGAATTGTTTTCAGCAAGTCGATAACGTGCTCTTCCAATTCTTTTTTGTTGATTACAATTTTCATTCCCTGACCTCCTAATACATAAGAAGGACGAATTAAAAGTGGAAAATCTAAACTGTCCGCTAATTTTGAAGCTTCATCTGCTGTTTCAGCGATTCCGAATCTTGGGAAAGGAATATGTAATTCAGTCAATAAGTCAGAGAATCTTCCTCTGTCTTCTGCTAAATCTAGTGCATCAAAACTAGTTCCGATGATTTTTACTCCGTATTTAGAAAGTTTATCAGCTAATTTCAAAGCTGTTTGTCCACCTAACTGAACGATTACACCTTCTGGTTTTTCGTGTTGAATGATATCGTAAATATGTTCCCAGAAAACTGGCTCGAAGTATAATTTATCAGCCGTATCAAAGTCAGTAGAAACCGTTTCAGGATTACAGTTGATCATGATCGTTTCGTAGCCACATTCTTTTGCTGCTAAAACTCCGTGTACACAAGAATAATCAAACTCGATTCCTTGCCCGATTCTGTTTGGTCCAGAACCTAAAACAATTACTTTCTTTTTATCTGTTACGATACTTTCATTATCTACAAAACGCTCCCCATTTACTTTTTCGATTTCAGCCTCAAAAGTTGAATAGTAATAAGGTGTTTTAGCTTTAAATTCAGCCGCACAAGTATCAACCAATTTAAAAACACGGTTGATGTTTTTGTCCATACGTAAAGAATGAACTTCACTTTCAAGACAATTCATCATGTGCGCTAATTGTCTATCTGCAAAACCTTTTTGTTTCGCTTCAAGCAACAATTCTTTTGGAAGATCAGCAATTTTATAGTTTGAAATTTCTTTTTCTAAAGTATAAAGTTCTTCGTATTGTTTTAAGAACCACATGTCGATTCTTGTAATTTCATGAATTGTACTCAATGGAATTCCCATTGCGATTGCATCATAAATTACAAAAACACGATCCCAGCTTGCGTAAGTTAATTTATCGATAATTAACTCATAATCTTTATATCCTTTTCCGTCAGCTCCTAAACCATTTCTCTTAATCTCTAAAGATTGAGTTGCTTTATGAAGCGCTTCTTGGAAAGAACGTCCGATTCCCATAACCTCACCTACAGATTTCATCTGAAGTCCTAAAGTTCTGTCTGAACCTTCAAATTTATCGAAGTTCCAACGTGGTATTTTTACGATTACATAATCTAAAGTTGGTTCAAAAAGAGCCGAAGTAGATTTTGTAATTTGATTTTGTAATTCATCTAAATTGTATCCTAAAGCCAGTTTAGAAGCAATTTTTGCAATTGGATAACCAGTTGCTTTTGATGCTAAAGCAGAAGAACGAGATACACGAGGATTAATCTCGATTGCTACGATATCTTCTTTTTCATCTGGTGAAACTGCGAATTGTACGTTACATCCTCCAGCAAAATTTCCGATACTTCTCATCATTAAGATAGCGTAGTCACGTAATTTTTGGAAAGTTGTATCAGATAATGTCATTGCAGGCGCAACCGTGATTGAATCTCCAGTATGAATTCCCATTGGGTCCATATTTTCGATTGAACAAATGATTACAACATTATCATTTTTATCTCTTAAAAGCTCTAATTCGTACTCTTTCCATCCCATCAAAGCTTTGTCAATCAAAACTTCATGAATTGGAGAAGCTTCAAGTCCGCGAGTTAAAAGCTCATCAAAATCTTCTTTTTTGTAAACCACTGCTGCTCCAGTTCCTCCAAGTGTAAACGATGGACGAATTACAAGTGGAAATCCAAATTCTTGAGCAATTTCTTTTCCTTCTAAATAAGAAGTAGCCGTTTTTGCAGGCGCAGTTGGTACATTTATTTTTTGTAAAAGCTGTTTAAACTGCTCTCTATCCTCAGTAATATTAATTGCATTTACGTCAACACCGATTAATCTTACTCCGAAATCTTGCCAAATTCCTTTTTCATCTGCTTCCAAACACAAGTTCAAAGCAGTCTGACCTCCCATTGTCGGTAAAACCGCATCAATTTGTGGATGTTCCTTAAGAATTTCAATAATCGATTTAGTCGTTAAAGGTTTCAAATAAATATGATCGGCCATAGATGGGTCGGTCATAATAGTCGCTGGGTTTGAATTAATCAAGATAACCTCAATTCCTTCTTCACGAATCGAACGAGCAGATTGAGATCCCGCATAATCGAATTCGCAAGCTTGGCCAATAACAATAGGTCCTGAACCTATAATTAAAACTGATTTTATTGATGTGTCTTTAGGCATTTTGTATGTATTGTGTAGTTATTTAAGATTTTAAAAAACTGTTCTAGTGTGCTAAAAACTAGAAAGTTGAGAAAATTTTTACCGACAAGGTATAAAAAAAGGCGATACTAAAAAAGTAATCGCCTTATGTATGTTTATACAAACATTATTTTTTGTGTCTAGGCTCGCTAGAAACAGTTAATTTATGTCTTCCTTTTGCTCTTCTACGCGCTAGAACTTTTCTTCCATTCGCAGAAGCCATTCTGTCCATAAATCCGTGCTTATTTCTTCTTTTTCTTTTCGATGGTTGAAATGTTCTTTTGCTCATTGCTTTGTATCTTTAAAAATGGTATCTAATTAACTCTTTATTGGTTTTGGATATCGTTATTCAAAAACCGAGTGCAAATATACAAAGACTTTTTTTTCTGGCAAGTACTTTTATAAAAATATTTTTAATTCCTTTTACTATATTTGCAATCACAAATTTACATTAATTATGTTTCACAAAAATATTAAACTTATTTTGGCCGGACTCTTAGTAGTGGCGGGCATTTGGCAATTTACAGAAAGTAATATCGGAAATGGAATTTTTCTTATTTTACTGACTGCAATTCCAATTTTTCTTTATTTCAAAAACGAATTTATTCTTTTAGCTTTCCTAAAATTAAGAAAACAAGACTTTGCTGGAGCAAATAAATGGTTATCATATATTAAAAATCCAGAAGGAGCATTAGTTAGAAAACAACAAGGATACCTAAATTATTTACAAGGTATCATGCTTTCTCAAACAAATATCAATCAAGCTGAGAAACATTTCAAAAAAGCGATCGAGCTTGGACTATCAATGGATATGGATTTGGCAGTAGCTAAATTGAACCTTGCTGGTGTTGCAATGTCACGCAGAAGAAAACTTGAAGCAACTAATTTATTAAACGAAGCTAAAAAGTTAGATAAACAAGGTATGCTGAAAGAGCAAATCACGATGATGAAAGAACAAATGAAGAAAATCTAATTTTTCTTAAATTATAATATTGAAAATCCCAAATTCTTACAGAGTTTGGGATTTTTTTTTATTTTAAAGTATCAACAACAAATATCGGTGGCACTTCCATTATAACCATTTTATTCATTTCTCTAAAATCTATCTTCTTATTTGTTTTAGTAAACTGGAGATTAAGTTTAATTTTTTCTAGAACTTCTCCAAAATACCAGAATCGTTGAGGACCAGCATTTCCATGAATTTTAAGTTTTTTTAATTTCTTTTTGTCTTGTAGCAGGAAAACGTAAGTTGTTCCATCATCCATATCATTATTTTCAAAAGTTTCATTTTTAGAAAAAGTAATCGTATCTAATATATTCTGGATTCTTTCTTTTTGATCTTTACTTAAAATTGCAAAAGACGTTTGTTCTTTAATTCCATAAGCATCGACACAATAGATTGTATCAGACGAATTGAATTTCAAATAGTAAGATTCATGAAGATCCCATTTAAAAAAAGTAAAATCATGATCTTTTTCGGGAGTTTTGCATCCTAAAAAAATTAAAACTAAAGCTATTATAAAGATTCTCATTCTTTTTTGAATTTCTTTGCGGAGCCAATTGTAGAGATCCTTCGTTCCTCAGGATGACAAATATTGCGGATAAATTAGAATTTAAATTTCAAAAATTAATCTTCTAAAATAATAGAAGGCAAATTCTCATTCAACCATTTGTATTTATTCAAAATCATAATATGAGAACCTCCTTTTACAATAATACATTTATCGATATATTTAATTGGAAAAACATCGTCTTGATCTCCGTGAATATGTACTACATTTTCATCAATTTCATTTCTATCCCATCGAATTACACTTTCTACGGCCCATTGCAGATAACCTAAATCGCGAACAGACAAAAACTTCTCATAAAGTTTTATTCTTTTGTTCACTTTTTCTCCAAATGAAAATTTAGCCAATTTCTCTACATTCAAGATTAATTGCATCGGAATTAATTTGTAGGCTTTTGTTCTCTTCCCTATTTTCATTCTTCTCGGAAATTCCAAATTACTTCGAACACTCGATATAATAATGACTTTTCGTGTTTTTATATGTTTGGAGATTTCTTGCACCAGAATTCCACCAAAAGAAACACCAATTAAAATCGGATTTTCATCTTTTATTTTTTCACTAATACGAAATGCATAATCTGATAAAGATTCTTTTTCTTTCGGGATTTCCCATTCTAAAAGATGGGTTTCAAAAATAGTTTCATCCAATTTTATTCTTTCAAAAATAGATGAACTAGCTGCCAGACCTGGCATAAAATAAACTGGAATTTTACTCATAACATTCAAATGAAATTACCATTGCGATATTTATTTTAAAAAAAATAAAGTTACTTTTTTTAAATATCATGATAATCAAATTTTAGACCTAATTATTATATCCGATCAAAAAAAATCAAATCGGAAATAATCGATTAAAGTTTGCTTCTTTAAAAAATAATTTAATATTGAAAATCAAATGATTACCTTTGTATTTCGAAATTTTTCTGGCACAAAAACTTATAAAGAATTTTCTTTCAAGATTATTTCGATTCCCAAATCTATTATTTATCCCTAATCTAATAATAATCTACTATGGAAACTTCTGTAACTATGGAAATCAAAGACAACACTTTTGCACGCCAATTTGAGACTGTTATTCCTGAGGGAATGTTAGCAGTTGAGTATTCATTTCAAGAAAAGAAAATCTTTTTAACCAAAATCAACAAACCTGATTCTTACGAAAACGAAGATGCAATAAACATGCTTCTTAAAAATATTTTAGATTTAAGTTCTGAAAAAAACTATAGAGTAGTACCAATTCACCCGAAGATTGTTTCGTTTTTCAAAAAAAATCCTCGATACAAAGAGTTACTTCCTCCAGGAATTAGAATCTAAAAATCGCCAATAAGTCGGAGCCACAACCCTCCGATTGTCATGTAAATAAAGAGCATAACCAAACCGGTTACGAGTCCTTTGACCCACCAGCTTTTTAAATCAACATATCCGCTCCCAAAAAATACGGGTGCCGGACCATGACCATAATGCGTTAAAGTTCCGTAAAGCGAACCTATAAATCCGAGCATAAAAGCCAATAATAATCCGGGAATTCCAAGCGAAACTCCAACTCCAAGCAAAGCTGCATACATTGCGGCAACGTGCGCTGTTGCACTTGCAAAAAGATAGTGACTAAAGAAATACACTAAAATTATAATTGGAAAAGCCATTTGCCAGCTTAAGCCGCCGATTTGCGTTTTTACCAAATCGCTAAACCAAGCGATAAAACCTAATTCGTTTAGAGAACTCGCCATCATAACTAAAACAGAAAACCAAACTATGGTGTCCCAAGCTCCTTTTTCTGCTTTTACATCATCCCAAGTTAAAACCGAAGTTAAAAGTAAAATTACTAAACCAATAAAAGCTGTTGTTGTAGCATCGATAGAAAACAAATCTCCTGTCATCCAAAGAAAAAGAAGAATAAAAAAGGTCAGTAGCATCATCCATTCATTTCTTGATATTGCTCCCATTTCTTTTAGTTTTTGGGTTGCAATTTGAGGAGCGTCGCCTGTTTTCTTTAGTTCTGGCGGATAAATTTTATATAACACAAACGGAATCACAAAAAAGGCGCATAAACCAGGAACAATTGCTGCCGCCGCCCAAGACATCCAAGTAATTTTGATTCCCAAATTAAGCGCAAACTTCTGACACATCGGATTACTTGCAGTTCCTGTTAAAAACATAGAAGAAGCAATCAAATTCATATTATAACAATTTAAAGTTAAATACGAACCTAATTTTCTATGGGTTTCTGGCTGATCTGGCATCGAACCAAAACTCATCGACATTGATTTCATAATCGGGTAAATAATTCCTCCGCCTCTAGCCGTATTACTTGGAACTGCTGGCGCAAGAACCAAATCTGCCAATCCTAAACCGTAGGCTAATCCTAAAGAACTTTTCCCGAATATTTTGATGAATAAAAAAGCAATTCTGTTTCCTAAACCTGTTTTTATAAATCCGCGAGCGATAAAAAATGAAATTCCGATCAGCCAAATTACTTTATCTCCAAATCCTTTTAATGCTAAAGTGATTGATTTTCCAGGATCTCCGGGCGCTAAAACCTGAGAAAAAGCCGTTAATGCAATCGCAATCATACACATTGTTCCCATTGGCGCAGCTTTTAGAATAATTCCTAAAATGGTAGCAACGAAAATGGCAAATAAATGCCACGCTTCAATTACAACGCCATTTGGTGCAGGAATGAACCAAATTCCGATTAAAACTGCCAACGTAATTAAGGTCTGAGGAATTTTTACTTCTTTCATAAAATTAAAATTTAAGTGAATTAAAGTCGGAGCTGTAATTGAATTAAAAATAAATCATCATTATAACTTGATGTATTTGGAATATTTCTATTGAATCGATCAATTTCAAATCCCATTTCGATTCTGCCTAAATATGCTTTTCCAAATTCTAAACTAATCATTGGCGTAAAAGTCTGCCTTACATTTGAGTCGATTTTGTAACTCGGATCGAAAGTTTCATAACGACAAGAAACTTCAAAAGCAGTTAGTTTTTTATAATTTACAACATATCTCAAATTTGGCAGAAAATAAACACCACGCATTTGATAATCAGAAACATCTCCTACTCTATTTTCAGCTGGCAGAGAAAAATATAAATTATGATTTGTTCCTTGTTTGTATTCTATTTGAAGATCAAAAGTCATTCGATCTGTTAGTTTAAAATCGCTGGTAATATCAGCACCGATCGCAAAAACATCTTCTTTAAATACTTTTCCGAAACCGCCATTTAAACCTAAATTAATTTTATGTTCTTTGGATAATTCAAAAACCCATCTTGTCGAATATTGCTTTCCGTTATCTTTATCCATTTCTACATTTTTTCCATTTCCATTTAAAACAGAAACTGCATAATTGACAGGAATTTTTCCAATATCAAAGGCTCCCGTTGCCGATGCTCCAATTTGAAAACTGGTCCAGCCATTTTTTCCAAATTCATAATATTGATTTGAAAAGTCGAAAGATTTAATGATATCAACAGGAACAAGCTCTTCAATACCAAAGGCGGGACGAAATTGTCCTCCTGTTAAAGCAATATATTTATTGAAAGTATATTTTCCGTAGGCATTTTCTAGAACTTTACCTTTAGTATCAGATTTGAAGTCAGCTAAATTGACCAAGATTACCACTTCTGTTGCTTCACTTAATTTGGTATTCAAACCCACACGCATTCTTTTAATATCAAAAGATTGCTGAGTAACATCTCCAGTAGCATGATGAACTCCTAAAACATCAACATTATCGCCGAAGCTTTCTAGATATCTTGCTTGCAAAAGACCTTTAAGCTGATACTGAGGGTATTTTACCTCATTTTCTGTTTTTTCTCCAGCATTTACATCGCCTTGAGCTTGTACAAAAAACGGACTAATTAAAAAAAGAAAAACAATTGGTATTAGTAGAATTTTACTCATAGACTTCAAATAAATAAAAATATTAGTTTTTAAAATCTAACTGATTTTTAAGAATCAGCTTTTTCTCTTTGAAAAATAAAAAAGAGAATTACTTATAAGCAATGCGAAATGGGAGTAACCAAAAGTAAGAAAAATATATTAATTGTAAAAAAAATTGCATTAAAAGACTGTTATCAAAAACAAAAAAAGGCACAAGAATTAACTTGTGCCTTTTTGTTTTATAGCCGAAAATATTATTTTTCGATTTCTCTCATAGAGTCCATTTTTTTATGCGCTAAGAAACCTGCAACATCTTCAAAATGCTCTTTTACTCTTTTGTTTCCAAATTCGAAAACTTTAGTTGCCAATCCGTCAAGGAAATCACGATCGTGCGAAACTAAGATTAAAGTTCCATCAAAATCACGTAAAGCATCTTTAATAATGTCTTTCGTTTTCATATCTAAGTGATTCGAAGGCTCATCCAGAATCAATAAATTCACAGGTTCTAACAACAACTTAATCATTGCCAAACGTGTTTTTTCTCCTCCAGAAAGCACTTTTACCTTTTTAGTAATATCATCACCTTGAAACATAAAAGCACCTAAAATATTTTTAATCTGTGTTCTAATATCTCCAACAGCAATATTATCTATTGTTTCAAAAATCGTAGCATTTTCATCTAGTAAAGAAGCCTGATTTTGAGCAAAATATCCAATTTGAGAATTATGTCCAATTTCTACACTTCCTTCATCAACACCAATTTCTTTCATGATTGCTTTAATCATGGTTGACTTTCCTTCTCCATTTTTTCCAACAAAAGCAACTTTCTGACCTCTTTCGATTACGATATTTGCATCTTTAAAAACAACATGATCTCCGTACGATTTAGACATTTCTTTTACAATAACAGGATATTGTCCAGAACGTGGTGCAGGTGGAAACTTCAAACGTAAAGCAGAAGTATCTACTTCATCAACCTGAACGATTTCAAGTTTTTCAAGCATTTTTACACGAGATTGAACCGCGTCTGTTTTAGAGAAAGTTCCTTTAAAACGGTCGATAAATGCTCTATTATCAGCAATCATTTTTTGCTGTTCGTCGTAAGCTTTTTGCTGATGGATACGACGGTCTTTTCTTAATTCTAAGTAATGAGAATATTTTGCTTTGTAATCGTAAATTCTTCCCATTGTTACTTCGATAGTTCTGTTTGTAATATTATCTACAAATGCTCTATCGTGCGAAATTACTACAACCGCTTTCGCTGAAGTCACTAAAAATTCTTCTAACCATTGAATACTTTCGATATCCATGTGGTTGGTTGGCTCATCTAGTAAAATCAAATCTGGTTTTTGCAAAAGAATTTTAGCTAACTCGATACGCATTCTCCATCCTCCAGAAAACTCTGAAGTCTGACGTCCAAAATCTTCGCGTTCAAAACCAAGACCAATTAAGATTTTCTCTACTTCGGCTTCGTAATTGATTTCTTCAATTGCATAAAATTTCTCGCTTAAGTCAGAAACTCTTTCGATAAGTTTCATGTATTCGTCACTTTCATAATCAGTACGAACGGTTAATTGCTCGTTGATTTCGTCGATTTCGGCTTTCATTTTAAAAATTTCACCAAAAGCTTTTGATGCTTCTTCCATTACAGTCGAACCATCTTTTGTCAATAAATGCTGAGGCAAATAAGCTACGACAGCATCTTTTGGAGTTGAGATACTTCCAGTTGAAGGTTTATTTTCACCTGCGATTATTTTCAAAAGTGTAGATTTACCCGCACCATTTTTCCCCATAAGGGCAATTTTATCATTTTCATTAATAGCAAAAGAAACATCGCTAAAAAGTGTAGTCCCACCAAACTGAACCGAAATATCGTTAACTGTAATCATTTGTCTTTGTTAATTTGTTTAATCGGTTAATCGTTTTTCTGACTACCCATTTTTTTGTGCTGCAAAGATAGATTAATTAGATAATTAGGCAATTAGAAAATGTGTCAATTTGACAATTAGATAATTTTCAAATCTATGGCTAAATAACTGGACTGAAGTCCAGCCCTACAATATGGTTCGAGCCTATGGCTCTCTTGCCGTTCCGAAGGAACATATTGTATTGTAGAGCTGGACTTCAGTCCAGTTTAATATGCAAAAAAATAAAACCCGACAGGTTTTAAAACCTGTCGGGTTTGCAAAAATTATCTCATTTTCAAATTGACTAATTATTTAAATTAGTCTTTTCTATATTTTTTTGTTTCTTCAAAAATGTGTTCTAAGATTGCCTGTTCAGTTTCATCAAAATCAATATTTCTTCTTGACAAAACCAAACGCGCTGTTTCAAATGCTTTTTTAGTTACATAAGTCGTAAAACCTGCTGCGCCGCCCCAAGAAAAACTTGGCACAAAATTTCGCGGAAAGCCTGAACCAAAAATATTTGCGCTTACACCAACAACGGTTCCAGTATTAAACATCGTATTAATTCCGCATTTACTATGATCTCCCATCATTAAACCACAAAACTGAAGTCCGGTTTTTGCAAAACCTTCTGTTTCATAGCTCCATAATTTTACTCCTTCGTAATTATTTTTTAGGTTTGAATTATTAGAATCTGCACCAATATTACACCATTCACCTAAAACAGAATCGCCTAAAAATCCTTCGTGACCTTTATTTGAATTAGCAAAAAGAACAGAGTTTTTAACTTCACCACCTATTCTAGATCCCGGTCCAACAGTTGTTGCACCATAAACCTTAGCAGACATTTTTACCATAGCATTTTCGCATAAAGCAAAAGGTCCGCGAATTACAGTTCCTTCCATAATCTCGGTATTCTTACCTATATATATAGGACCGTTTGATGCGTTTAGGGTTACGAACTCTAATTTCGCACCTTCTTCTATAAAAATATTCTCTGGAGCAATTACATTAACACTTTTTGGAATGGGTTGCGAAGTACGACCTTCAGTTAAATATTTAAAATCTTGACGGATTGCAGCATCATTTTTAGAAAAAATATCCCAAGCATGTTCAATAGTGATGCAATCTTCGTTGTAATGAATAATTTCATAAGAATCAAAATCGACTTCTTCCTGATTTTCGCTTGCAAAAAATGCAATTACATCTTCACCTTTAAAAATGGCTTGATTTTCTGTTAAATTAGAAACCATCTCAGCAAGAGTATCATTTGGCAAATACGCTGCGTTGATCATTACATTTTCTTCTAATTCAACCATTGGAAATTTTTCTGATAAATATTCCTCAGTAATTGTGGTGATTGTCGAACCTAGATATTTTTCCCATTTCTGGCGAATAGTCATAATTCCCACTAAAATATCAGCCACAGGCCTTGTAAAAGTAAAGGGCAATAAAGCATTCCGAACGGGACCGTCGAAAAGAATGTAGTTCATAAATGTTTGAGTGTTTATTAAAAATTGATTTGGTTACCTGCCCCAAAGTTACAAATATTTTACTGGTTTAATTTAAAACCTGTTTAACGAAAAGTAATATTTAAAGCATAAAAAAAGCCTTCCGAAGTGGAAGGCTTTTGTATAATTTAAAACAGCTATTATTTTTTAGCGTGTTTAGCATATTTAGTTTTGAATTTATCAATACGTCCTGCAGTATCGATAAGTTTAGATTTACCAGTATAAAAAGGGTGAGATGTTCTAGAAATCTCCATTTTCACAACTGGATACTCAACTCCGTCAACTTCAATTGTTTCTTTTGTATCTGCAGTAGATTTAGTGATAAAAACGTCATCATTTGACATGTCTTTAAATGCAACTAATCTGTAATTTTCTGGGTGAATTCCTTTTTTCATCTTTTCTTTTATTTATTGTTTAGAACATTTTCATTTTGAAGCTTTTTCATGGTTAGAAAAAGGTATAAACAAACAACGCTCCTTTTTGTTTAAAATTTTAATTAATTTTGAGTGTGCAAATTTACAATTCTTTTTTAATAAACAAATAGTTAGCTCACTTTTTTTTAGTTTATTTCGAAAAGCTTTTTTTATCTTCGATTATACAGGGAATTACTATATTTGTGAACTAATTAAATATAACTTTATGGATGTAAAATTATCTCCTGCAAAGACAGGAACCCCTTATGGTATTTTGTTCGGTGTTATAATGATTCTAGAATTTGTCATTATGTATGTAGTTGGCATGAAATCTTTAGTAAATTCACCTGTTGGAGTAATTGTTAGCATAGCAAATTATTTAGTTTTACCCATTTTGTTTATATTCTTAGGATGTAATCAATACAAAAACAAAGTAAACAATGGTTTCATCACATTATCTGAATGTTTAAAAACCGGAGTTTCTATTACAGTTCTTGCCGCATTACTTTATGCAATATTTAGTGTGATTTTCGGTTTTATATTTCCTGAATTCTTAAATGAAACACTTGAAATTACAAGAAGCGAAATGATCGCCAAAAACCCTCAAATGACTGCTAAAGAATTAGAAATGGGATTGGAAATGATTAAAAAATTCTCAAACCCGCTTATCGTTTTCCCTTTCACTCTAGTTATTTATGCTTTAATTGGCTTGATATACTCCTTAATAATAGGAGCAATTGTAAAAAATGAAAAACCTTAATAAAAGTCTTCAATAAAATAAATGAATTTATCTATACTTATACCGCTTCTGAACGAGGAGGAATCACTTAAAGAACTCTATACATGGATTATTAAAGTGATGCAATCTAACAATTACTCTTATGAAATCATTTTTGTAGATGATGGTAGTACAGATAGTTCTTGGCAAATTATTGAAGGTTTTTCTAATGAAAATTCGAATGTAAAAGGCATTCGTTTCATGAAAAATTTTGGAAAATCTCAAGCTTTACATGCTGGTTTTGCAAAAGCAAAAGGCGATGTGATTATTACAATGGATGCCGATTTGCAAGATAGTCCAGATGAAATTCCAGAATTATACGAAATGATTACGGCTCAGAAATACGATTTGGTTTCTGGCTGGAAAAAGAAACGTTATGATTCTGTTGTAGCTAAAAATCTTCCTTCAAAATTATTTAACTGGGCAGCAAGAAAAACTTCTGGTGTTGAATTAAATGATTTTAACTGCGGATTAAAAGCCTACAAAAATGTAGTGGTAAAAAACATTGAAGTTTCTGGTGAAATGCACCGTTATATTCCTGTTTTGGCTAAAAATGCCGGATTCGGAAAAATCGGTGAAAAAGTAGTAATTCACCAAGCTAGAAAATATGGTGAAACTAAATTCGGAATGGAACGTTTTATAAACGGATTTCTAGATTTAATTACAATTTGGTTTTTATCAAGATTCGGAAAAAGACCAATGCACCTTTTTGGCGCAATGGGTTCTATCATGTTTATCATCGGATTTCTGTCTGCTGGATATATTGGAGTTTCAAAATTATACCATATGTATAATGGAATGAAATATTCTTTGGTTACAAATAATCCTTGGTTTTACATTGCGTTAACTACAATGATTTTAGGAACTCAGCTTTTCTTGGCTGGATTTTTAGGCGAGATTATTTTAAGAACTAAAAACAATGAAGAACGTTACAAAGTAGCACGCGAAGTGAATTTTTGATACCAATCAGGAAAAAAAAATCTTTTTGAGTCAAATTAAGCTTTGTAGAAAAACTACCTTTATTTAAAATATAAAAGAAAATTTACATGAATATTGCACCTAATATTTTAAACGCTGTAAACGAATGGCTGACACCAACATTCGATCAAGAAACACAAGCAGCTGTAAAAGAATTAATGACAACTTCTCCAAAAGAATTGGAAGAGAGTTTTTACAAAAACTTGGAATTTGGAACTGGTGGAATGCGCGGCGTTATGGGCGTAGGAAACAATAGAATCAACAAATACACACTTGGAAAAAACACGCAGGGATTATCTGATTATCTTCACGAAGTTTTTCCTAACGAAACTATAAAAGTAGCTATTGCTTACGACTGTCGTCACAACAGTAATACTTTAGCAAAATTGGTTGCAGATGTTTTTTCTGCAAACGGAATTCAAGTTTATTTGTTTTCAGATTTAAGACCAACTCCAGAATTATCTTTTGCTCTTAAACATTTAAAATGTCAATGTGGAATTGTTTTAACAGCTTCTCATAATCCGCCAGAATACAACGGATACAAAGTATACTGGCAAGACGGCGGACAAATTGTTCCTCCACAAGACAAAGCAATTGTCGACGTGATCGAAAGTTTAACGTATGACAAAATTAAATTCAACGCCAACGAAAGTTTGATTCAATATATTGATACTGAAATCGACAAAGAATTTATAAAATCATCTATCGAAAACGCAAGTTTTAATACTCCAGCTGAAGCGAAAGATAATCTTCACATTGTTTTCACGTCATTGCACGGAACTTCTATAAAATCAATTCCAGATGTATTATCGCAAGCTGGTTACAAAAACGTTCATATAGTTCCAGAACAAGCTGTTCCAGACGGAAATTTCCCGACTGTAAAATCTCCAAATCCAGAAGAACCAGAAGCTTTAACTATGGCTTTGGCTTTGGCTGACAAAACAGATTCTGATATTGTAGTAGGAACAGATCCTGATTGCGACCGTTTAGGAGTTGCCGTTCGTAATAACGATGGCAAAATGATTTTATTGAACGGAAACCAAACAATGGTTTTAATGACTTCTTTCTTATTGAAACAATGGAAAAAAGCAGGTAAAATTAACGGAAAACAATTTGTTGGTTCAACAATTGTTTCAACTCCAATGATGATGGAATTAGCATCAAGCTACGGTGTTGAATGTAAAGTTGGATTAACAGGTTTTAAATGGATTGCCAAAATGATCGTAGATTTTCCAGAACTTCAATTTATTGGAGGTGGTGAAGAAAGTTTCGGATTTATGGTTGGTGACGCCGTTAGAGATAAAGATGCAGTTGCTGCTACTTTATTAATCTGCGAAGTTGCTGCTCAAGCAAAAGCTGCTGGAAGTTCTGTTTACAAAGAACTTTTACAACTTTATGTTGAAAATGGTTTCTATAAAGAATTTCTAGTTTCTTTAACCAAAAAAGGAATGGAAGGTTTAGAAGAAATCAATCAAATGATGATTAACTTACGTGAAAATCCTTTGAAAGAAATCAACGGTCAACGTGTTATTATGGTTGAAGATTATCAATCATCGACAGCTTTAAATTTATTGACAAATGAAGAAAGCACAATGGACATTCCTAAATCTAACGTATTGATTTATTATACAGAAGATGGATCTAAAATTTGTGCAAGACCAAGCGGAACTGAACCAAAAATTAAATTTTATATCAGTGTAAATGCTGCAATAGAATCGGTTTCAGAATTTGATCAAGCAGAAAAATTCTTAGACGAAAAAATCAAGAATATCATTGCAGACATGCAATTGAATTAAATCTTCAATACATTTTCAATTAAGGACACCATTCGTACATAATTGAAAAATTAAATTATAATCAACTCTGATTTACATTCTTGGAATGCAAGTCAGAGTTTTTTTTATAAAAAAATCTAAAAAGAAATTGAAAACTCCTCAATTGGATTAATTTTGTGCTGTGAAAATTGCTTTAATAAATAGTTAAATATTTAGAAAAGCTTTCAAAACAAAAAGAAAATAACATCAGAAAAATAAATGAGTAATTTAAAAAAAATAGTTCCTTTTATATATCCATATAAAAAATACGCTTTTCTAAACATCTTTTTTAATGTTTTGTATGCACTTTTTAGTACACTTTCATTTGTAGCGTTAATACCAATGCTTCAGGTTTTATTCGAAAAAGGAAAAAAAGTCACGACAGAACCAGTTTACGAAGGAATCTTTAAGTTAAAAGACTATGGAGAAGACTATTTAGCTTATTACATTACAACAGCGCAACAAAATCATGAACCAGGTTATGTTTTGTCTGTAATGGTTGCCATCATCATTTCGATTTTCTTATTAAAGAACTTAGCCGATTATTTAGCGATGTTTTTTATCAATTTTTTACGAAATGGGGTTTTAAAAGATATGCGAAATGCATTGTACAAAAAAACACTAGAACTTCCGTTAGCTTTTTATTCTGAAAAAAGAAAAGGAGATGTAATTTCTAGAATTTCTGCTGACGTAAACGAGGTTCAAAACTCATTTTTAGCAATTTTAGAACTTATCGTAAAAGAACCTTTAACTATTATTTTCACGATAAGCACGATGCTAATTATTAGCGCTAAATTGACTTTATTTGTTTTTATTTTCATTCCTGTTTCTGGATATATTATTTCATTAATTGGAAAACAACTTAAAAAACAGTCAACAAAAGCCCAAGAAGAACAAGGAAGATTTCTATCTACTATTGAAGAAACAATTGGCGGACTTAAAGTGGTAAAAGGGTATAACTCTGAAAATTATTTCAACAACATTTTTCAAAGTTCTACAGAACGTTTTTTTACTTTATCAAACAGCATTGGAAACCGTCAGAACTTAGCCTCACCAGCAAGTGAGTTTATGGGAATTACTGTAATCGCAATTTTACTTTGGTATGGAGGTCAAATGGTTTTGATTGACAAAACGCTACAAGGCGCGGCATTTATTGCCTATATGGGATTGGCTTACAATATTTTAACTCCAGCAAAAGCAATTTCTAAAGCTTCTTACGGAGTAAAAAGAGGAAATGCAGCAGCAGAACGTGTTCTTGAAATTTTAGAACAAGAAAACACTATTGTTTCTAAAGATAAAGCAGTCGAAAAAACAACTTTTGATAACAGTATTGAGATTCAAAATATTAATTTTAAATATGAAGACGAAACAGTTTTAAAAGATTTTTCTCTTCAAATTAGAAAAGGACAAACTGTTGCACTTGTTGGACAATCTGGAAGTGGAAAAAGTACAATTGCTAATTTATTAACTCGTTTTTACGATGTAAATGATGGAACTATTTCAATTGACGGAATCGACATTAAGGATATGAACTTACAATCACTTCGTAGTTTGATGGGATTGGTAACTCAAGACAGTATTTTATTTAATGATACAATTAAAGCAAACATTTCATTAGGAAAACTTGACGCTACAGACGACGAAATCATCGAGGCGTTAAAAATTGCTAATGCTTACGAATTTGTAAAAGATCTTCCAAAAGGAATTTACACCAATATTGGAGATAGCGGAAATAAAATTTCGGGCGGACAAAAACAACGTTTATCTATTGCTCGTGCGGTATTGAAAAATCCTCCGATTATGATTCTGGATGAAGCAACATCTGCGTTGGATACAGAAAGCGAAAAATTTGTTCAGGTTGCACTTGAAAATATGATGCAGAATAGAACTTCGATAGTTATTGCGCATCGTCTTTCTACCATTCAAAAAGCAGATTTGATTGTGGTTATGCAAAAAGGAAAAATCGTAGAACAAGGAACTCACGAAGAATTAATTGCAAAAAATGGAACTTACAATAAATTGGTAACGATGCAGTCTTTAGAATCGTAAAAACCAATTCGAAATTTACTTTACACAGATTAAGGAAATATTAAAACTCAGTTTAATTTCTTTAATCTGTGTTTATTTTTATAACTTTAGATGAGTTAATGGATAATCATTTAATTCTCTCCAAATGTATCTTAACAACCCGAACATTACACTGCCTGAAGATCCTGACACCATCGTTTGGAAATACCTTGACTTATCAAAATTTCTTGATTTATTACTTTCTAAGAAATTATTCATGTCGCGTTCAGACAAGTTTGAAGATCAATATGAAGGTACATTTAGCGAACCAACTTACGAAGAGATCAAAAAGTTAGCTATTGACAATCCAGACTTCTTAAGACACTATAAAACACAACGCGAGCAAGTCGCTATAAGCAGCTGGCATATTAATGAATACGAATCGTTTGCCATGTGGCAGATTTTTACTCAAAACAGCGAAGGATTAGCGATTCAATCTACAATTGGAAGATTACAGAAAGCATTAAAACCTGAAAATAATTTTGACCAATATATTGGCGAGGTAAACTACATTGATTACAGAAAAGAATACATTCCGTTTGATGATTTGTTCTTTCCATTTTTATTTAAAAGAAAAAGTTTTCAATACGAGCGTGAAGTCCGCATTCTTACGGATACTTCCAAAAGTGACATCAGATTAAATGACGGATTGAAAATCAATGTCGATATCAATCAATTAATAGAAAAGATATACATTCATCCCAAATCTGAAAACTGGTACAAAAAACTGGTTATAGAATTAGTCGAACGCTTAGATTTTGGTTTTGAAATTGAAAAATCAGATCTAGAAAGTGATATATTGATTTAAAGGTGCTAAGAGGCTAAGGTGCTGAGGTTTTTCAATCTTTGAGCATAAAATTAAAGCCTGCTAAAATATAATTTTAGCAGGCTTTAATTATAAAATATTTAAGAAAAATCCTTTCAATCCTTTTAATCTGTGGCTAAAAAACTTAGAACCTCAGAACCTTAGAACCTCAGAACCTTTAAATAGGTTTATAAGCTTTCACTTCCCATTTTTTAGAAGCTAAATCAATATAATTGTAGTGAAGTACATCATTTTTATCAAATTGACCATTTTGATTGGTATCTTCAATAGTTCTAAAATACAAACGATTTTTCGACTCAACTAAACTCCAATCTACCAATTCTTCTAAATCAGCTGAAACTTTTGTAAAATTTTCTCCACTAATATCACTTAAATATAAAGTTTTAATATCGCTGGTATCAATTTTTCCATCTTTGTTGGTATCAGAATCTGTCAACGTATAAACCATAACTTTATTTGACGTTTTATCTGCAACAGGTTTTAAATAAGTCGCTGTTAAAATCAAAATTGGCTTATCAGAAAGAGGACGAATAGAGTCTGAATCGATTGCTTGAAATTTTAAATTCTGCAAATAACCCGTAATTTCATATTCACCTAAATTAGAAATCGTAAAACTCCCATCATTTACTGTAGAAGATCCATAGCGAGCTTTTGAGCCTCTTTCATAAACTCTCAAATCTCCAACAGGATGAATCAGATAATTTGTTCCCTGCATTTGAATTGGTAAATCGGCGATTTCAATTTGTGTAGAATCTGTTTTTGATGTACCTGTGCTCACTTTATTTGAAGCACCGTAAGTTACTTTTGGTTTTTGAACTTCTTCTCGGCAACTAATTACTGTTCCGACAAGGATAATGGCGATATATTTAAAATACTTTTTCATCTACAAGATTATATACGATTATCAAATATACTATTTTTGATTGTATTTTTTGTTTTTATTGAATTTTATAGAAGATTACAAAATGAATTACAACCTCGCATTAATCTTAACGTTAAAAACCCTTGAAGTCATATAATTTGGAATCGCATATTGATTTTTAGAATACACATCACGAACCCAAGTATTTGTAATCGCGTTTTGATTATTAAAAAGATTAAAAATCTCTAAACCAACCGCTAATTCTTTAAAGTTTTTCAGCCAGCCTCTTTTTGTGTTTTGTGTACTGCTGTCAACAAAAACTTTTGAAAAACCAATATCGGCTCTTCTGTAATCGTTCAATCTATTTTGGTACAAATAAGGATCTGTATATGAAGGCGCGCCTCCAGGCAAACCCGTATTGTAAACTAAATTTAAGTATACTTTTACACTCGGAATATTCGGCATGTAATCTTGAAACAGCATAGCAAATTTCAAACGCTGATCTGTAGGACGAGCAATATATCCTTTGTTTTCGTAATTTTCTTCTGTTTTCAAATACCCAAAACTTACCCAAGATTCTGTTCCTGGCACAAATTCTCCATTCAATCTAAAATCAAGACCTTGAGCATACGCTTTTGCATTATTATTGGCAACATAACGAATTCGTACATTATCAATCGAATATACATTTACATCTGAAAGTGATTTATAATAAACTTCGGTAACCCATTTAAACGGACGACCCCACATTTTAAAATTATAATCATTTCCTAAAACAACATGAATTGCTTCCTGCGCTTTCACATTCGGATTTACTACTCCTTCTAAATCTCGAAGTTCCCTATAAAACGGTGGCTGATGGTATAATCCTCCAGAAATTCTAAAAACCATGTCACGATCCCAATCTGGTTTTATGGCAAATTGCGCACGTGGACTTACCACAAACTGCGTTTTTCCTTCTTCCAAAGCTCCCGAAACATTCCAACCTTGAAAACGAGCTCCTAAATGATACCAAATCTGACTTGTACCAATTTCAGATTGTTTATTCCATTGCGCGTAACCTGAGAAACGATTTATAGTATTGAAATTTGTCGCACGGATATCATTATATGGTAAAAGCGGACCTGTGTAAGGCGCATATGGCTGATTATTTTGAGGCAAGCTAATTATTGGAGGATTTATTGAAAACCCTGCAGAATCAATCATTTCCCATTCTACAACTCTATCTCGTATAGATTCTCTAGTATATTTTAAACCAAATTCTAATTGGCTTTCTTTCCATTCTTTGGTTCCTTTCAATTCGATATTGGCAATTAAAGCATCTAAATCATTTCTCGCATGATTTAGTTGCGAACCAATTCCGCGCGTAAAGTCAATTGCTGCATCATTTGTCGGATCTTCTGTATCAACATTTCCTAAACGATATTGCGCTAAAATATCAAAATGCTCTTTTTCTGTAGTATGAAATAAAGAACCAATTAATTTTAAAGTCAATGTTGGAGAAGCTTTAAAAGTGGTTTTTAAAGCCCCGAAATAAGTATCATATTGATCTTTCTCTTGACCTTCATAATAAACCGCAAGCGCCATTGGCTGATCTATTGTTCCGAATTTTGTCTGACGAACCAAAGGTTGATATAAATATTTATTCTGCGAAATGTTTCCTAAAAAACTCATTTGCCATTTCGCAGAAATATCATAATTAATATTCGTTTGAATATCGGCAAAAGTCGGCGTATAATTCGTTTCAGTATCTTGACTATTAACCAGTAAACTATTATTTCTGTAACGGACTCCGGTTACAGCAGACCATTTTTTATTTTTAGAAACCAAATCTACAGAAGCGCTTCCTCCTAAAAAACTAGCTTCAAAAGAAGCTCCAAATTGCGTTGGTTTTCTATACGTAATATCTAAAACAGAAGATAATTTATCGCCAAATTTTGCTTGAAATCCTCCTGCAGAAAAATCAACATTTTGAACCAAATCGGTATTTGTAAAACTCAATCCTTCCTGCTGTCCCGAACGAATTAGAAACGGACGATACACTTCGACTTCATTTACATACACTAAATTTTCATCAAAATTTCCGCCACGAACCATGTATTGCGTACTCAATTCGTTATTTGAATTAACACCCGGAAGTGTTTTTAAAATATTTTCAATTCCGGCATTTGCGCCTGGAATCTTTTTTATCGTTTCTGTATCAATTGTAGCAATTCCTTGAACACGTTTTCTATTTTTAGAAGAAACAAAAACTTCTCCCATTTGTTCGGAAGAATTATTCATAATCGGGTTAAAAACAAAAACTTCATTGGTTTTTAAATTAACCGTTAAACTGATCATTTTTAAAGAAACGTGAGTAAAAATCAGCGATATTTTTTTGTTTGAAGGCACATTGATTTCAAAAAAACCATTTGAATCTGATTGCACAACATTTCCCTGCGCAGCAATATTTACACCCGGAACCACATGTTTATCAGCATCTAAAATAACTCCTTTTACAAGAGCATTTTGAGCCAATGCAATACAGCTAAAAAATAAAAAAAGAAAAGCGAATATAAACCTATTGTTATTCAAAGATTTGGATTTTATTTTTGACTTCTAAAAAAATGAGTTTCAAAGATAGTAGTATTTCCTACATTATCTACTACTTCAATTTTTAAAAAGTTTTCTCCTTCAACCAAATATTGCGGATCAAAAGTATGTGTAATTCTTCTTGCCTTATTTTCGTACTCAAACAAAACCCAGCTTCCGTTCAAATAACCATTATATGATTTTATTCCAGACAATGAATCGCCAATTGTGAAATCAATTTTCTTTTGATCGCTAATCCACTTTCCTTCAATAGGTTTTGCAATTTTTATAACTGGAGGAATTGTATCTAAAACCAAACCGTAAGCACCTAATATTTTTGCTTTTGCAGTAAAAACATCACCTTTCCTAATTGTTCCGTTGTAGCTTGTGCCTTTTCCGATATAAAGTTTATCTCGCAAAGATTCTGCATAATTTGTGTCTTTTATCGTAATCGTAAAATTTGAATGAACTGGAACAGTATCATCATGAATATAAATTTTATTGTTTTTAACATCAAAATTCATATTGAAATCATCATAGAAAGTACCAGCAGGAAAGAAAACAGACATATTGTCTTTTTCAAAATTGGCATCCTTATTATATCTCACAAAATATTTAGAAGCAACAGGTTCAGGCTGAACAAGCGTTGTGGCGCTATCATATTCGATTGGAACTGTAATTGAATTTAAATTTCCGAAATAATCAGAAACCTCAATTTTATAGTTAGAAGTCAAATTTGGTTCTGCTTTTACAATTCCTCGCAAAGAATCTGTTTTAATAATGCTTAACGCGAAAGGAGTTTTCATAAAAAGTTTCTGAACGCGCTGACTTGTTTTTTTATATCGCGGATAATCAATAAAAGCATTAATATAACGCATTTCATCAAAAGAATAAGTATTGAATTGGTAGTTGTAATTTTGATTTCCATTTAAAAAAGTAGAAACATTAAAAACGCCATTTTTATTAAAAGAAACATCATCTGTATCTACGGCATTAATTCCGAAACCAATTTTTCCGTTGGTTTTCACTTTACTCGCAAGATAAGTTCCGTCTTTTTGAAGCGCAATATTTACTAGCAATGGCTGTTTTGACTGATTTACCGTCGCATTATCTAAAGGATAAACATACAAACTAGACAAAGTTGGTTTTTTAGTATCTTTTATATTTTGGTCAAAGCCAAAGAAAATCGGATTAATTACAAATTCTGTTTTACTATCACGAATTTCAAAATGAAGATGCGGTCCTTCTGAAGAACCCGTATTTCCAGAAAGTCCAATGATATCTCCTTTTGCAACAGGAAGTTCGCCAGGTTTTAGAAACATTTCAATTTCATACGCTTTTTCTTTGTAATGATTCGCCTTTACATAATCGAGAATTGCTCCAACCGGAGTTTGCAAATGTCCGTAAACCGAAGTATATCCGTTTGGATGTGTAATGTAAATACATTTCCCGTTTCCAAACGTCGAAATTTTAATTCTTGAAACATAACCATCGGCAATTGCATGCACAGTTAAACCTTCTCTTTGATTTGTTTTTAAATCAAAACCAGCATGAAAATGATTGGGTCTTAACTCTCCAAAATTACCAGAAAGTTGCATCGGAATATCTAGCGGAGGTCGGAAATAATCTTTAGGATATTGCGTTTGGGCAAATACAGAATTACAAATTAAAAGGGCAAGTAAATTTAATCTCATAAACAACATTTTTGCTAAGATAAGCAAAATAAAGCCAATAAAAGCAAGTAAAAAGCTACAAAAACACAATTAATTGAATTACATCTATTTATCTATTTTAATGCAAAAAAATCGATAAAAAATTGCATTAATAAAAAGGAATATTAACTTTGTAGGATTAAGTAATGAATAGGATGTATAATGAGTGTAATTGCCGAAATAATTGATACTCTTGAATATAAAGTCGAAAAGCTTTTTGAAAAATCAAAAGGTTTGGAGAAAAACAATCAAGTATTACGATTAGAATTAGCCAAAGCTGCGCAAATTATCCAGAAACAATCTGAGGAAATGGAAGCTTTGAAAAAGCAAAATGAAACACTTAAGATCGCCAATTCGTTGCTTGGCAGCGACAATAACAAGAGAGAGACAAAGCTTAAAATAAATTCATTAATTCGCGAAATTGATTACTGTATAGCACAATTATCAGATTAATAATATGGACGGAAAGCTTAAAATAAAGATATCAATTGCAGACCGCGTTTACCCGTTAACGGTAGAACCCGCTCAAGAAGAAGGACTTAGAAGTGCTTCTAAAAAAATTGATGCCATGATAAAGCAATTCGAAGAAAATTATGCAGTTCGTGACAAACAAGATGTATTAGCCATGTGCGCTTTGCAATTTGCATCGCAAGTGGAACAAAAACAAATTGATAACGCTATCGATGGAGAAGATACTATCGAGAGAATTAAAAAATTAAATCTGCTTTTAGATCAATATCTCGAAAATTAAACGTTCTTTACAGAAACTAAGATACTGCCTACATTAGTTCACAATTGGTAAACTCAACACTAACAATTTAGAATGAGCAAATCGTCGCTACTATAGTATGCCCTCCTTTTGGCTGGGAAACTTGAACAGTGAGTTAGCTCAAAACTTGTCTTTACGAGTTTATACAAGCAATTAATGTAGGCTTTTTTTATATATAAACCCTAACAAACATGGACATCATAACGATCATTATTGGTATTGTAGGTATTGCAGCAGGATTTGCAATAGCTAAAATTATCGAGAAAAGTAATATTTCAAACCTAATCAAAAACGCTAAAAAAGAAGCAGCTTCAATCTTAAAAGATGCTAATTTGGAAGCTGAAAATATCAAAAAAGATAAAATTCTTCAAGCAAAAGAACGTTTTATCGAACTTAAATCTGAACACGAACAAGTTATTTTAGCAAGAGATAAAAAAGTTGCCGAAGTAGAAAAACGTGTGCGCGATAAAGAATCTCAAGTTTCTAATGAACTTTCTAAAGCTAAAAAAGTTAATGATGACTTTGAGGCTAAAACAGAAGAATATAACAACAAAATTGAGGTTTTAGACAAAAAACAAGCTGAAGTTGACAAACTTCACAAAAGCCAATTACAGCAATTAGAAGTTATTTCTGGACTTTCTGCTGAAGAAGCTAAAGAGCAATTAGTTGAAGGCTTAAAAGCTGAAGCTAAAACGAAAGCAATGTCTCATATTCAAGAAACTATTGAAGAGGCAAAATTAACTGCACAGCAAGAAGCTAAAAAAATCATCATCAATACAATCCAAAGAGTTGGTACTGAAGAAGCGGTAGAAAACTGTGTATCTGTTTTCAACATTGAATCTGATGATGTAAAAGGTAGAATTATCGGTCGTGAAGGCCGTAACATTAGAGCTTTAGAAGCTGCAACTGGAGTTGAAATCATAGTTGACGATACACCAGAAGCTATTATTCTTTCTTGTTTTGATCCTGTTCGTAGAGAAATTGCTCGTTTGTCTTTACACAAATTAGTAACAGACGGACGTATTCACCCTGCGAGAATTGAAGAAGTTGTTGCTAAAACAGCCAAACAAATTGACGACGAAATTATCGAAGTTGGAAAACGTACTGTTATCGACTTAGGAATTCACGGTTTACACCCAGAATTGATTAAAGTTGTTGGTAGAATGAAATACCGTTCTTCTTACGGACAAAACTTATTACAGCACTCAAGAGAGGTTTCTAAACTTTGCGGTATTATGGCTGCAGAATTAGGATTGAATGTGAAATTAGCTAAAAGAGCAGGTTTATTACACGATATTGGAAAAGTGCCAGATACAGAAAGTGATTTACCACACGCACTTTTAGGTATGCAATGGGCTGAGAAATACGGTGAAAAAGAAGAAGTTTGCAACGCAATTGGAGCGCATCACGACGAGATCGAAATGAAATCATTATTATCTCCAATTATTCAGGTTTGTGATGCTATTTCTGGAGCTAGACCTGGAGCTAGACGTCAAGTTCTTGACTCTTACATTCAGCGTTTAAAAGATCTAGAAGATGTAGCTTACGGATTTAGTGGTGTTAAGAATGCTTACGCAATTCAAGCTGGTAGAGAACTTCGTGTAATTGTAGAAAGCGAAAAAGTTTCTGATGATAACGCAGCAAATTTATCTTTCGAAATTTCACAAAAAATTCAAACAGAAATGACTTATCCTGGTCAAGTAAAAGTTACCGTTATTAGAGAAACTAGAGCGGTTAATATTGCTAAATAATTAAGGATTCTATATAAAAAAGAAAGGCTGTCAATTGACAGCCTTTCTTTTTTATATACTATTTGCATTTTACATATCATTAAAAACGATTTTAAAGCTCGTTCCTACCCCTACTTCACTTTCTACAACAACACTTCCTTTCATCGCTTCAATTTGATTTCTGGTGATATAAAGACCAATTCCGCGCGCTTCTTCGTGTTTGTGAAACGTTTTATACATTCCGAATAATAAATCTCCATAAGTCTTTAAATCAATTCCTAGACCATTATCTGTAATCTTAAGCGATTTGAATCCTTCTGGCTCAATTGCAAAATCAAAGATAATAACTGGATCTCTATCTGGATGGGCATATTTTATGGCATTAGTTGTAAAATTCAACAAAACACTTTCCATATAAGCCGGATTAAAATTAATCGTCAAATATTTCGGAACGTTATTTACAATAGTCACATTTCGTTGCTTATCATAACCTTTAATTGTCGAAATTGTCTTTTCTATGTATTCACAAAGCATCAATGGAACAACAGCAATATTGATATTACTCTGCGTTTTTACAATTTGTGTTAGATTTGAAATCGTTTCATTCAAATCGTTTGAAACTGTTCTTAAATGTTCCAGCATTTCTGCCACAGTTTGTTTATTTACATCAGCATCAATAAAATCTAAAATCGATTTTATATTTCCTGCCTGTGTATTTAAATTATGCGAAACAATATGTGAAAAATTCAACAAACGACTGTTTTGGTCGCTGTACAATTTCATTGTTTTTATAAGCTCTAATTCTTTTTCTTTTTGAGCAGAAACATCTGTATGTGTTCCAATAACTCTTAAAGGCTTTCCGTTTTCATCACGCTTAATTACTTTTCCGCGATCTAAAATCCATTTATAATTACCGCTAGAAGTCATTACACGATGATAATTTTCGTAATACGGAATCTTATTATCAAAATGTTCTTGAATATCAGAATAATATTTTGGAAGATCATCAGGATGCACAATTTTATCCCAGCGTTCCGGATCATCAAAAACATCGGTAGATTCTAATTCTAAAATTTTAAGAGAAAGCGACGAATAAAAAACACTATTTGTAACCATATCCCAATCCCAAACACCAGCAGTTGATGCATCTAGTGCAAATTGAAAACGCTCTTCAGATATACGAAGTTTTTCTTCTTTATCTTTCAAGTCAGTAATATCCGAAACATGTCCATAAAAAACTACCTTCCCATTTATAGAAGATTCAGTTTTACAAGAAACTTTAAACCAGCGAACTCCTTTTTTTGGTAAAACTGCTCTAAACTCAACATCCCAAGGCTTTATTTCTTTTCTAGCGCTAACTAAAGATTGAAAAAAATGTTCACGATCAATTGGTAAAATTCGCTCGTAAATCAAATATTTTATATCATCGGTAAAATCTTCCGCAGTTAGTTCAAATATTTCATCGGCTGATTTACTCACAAGAGGAAATGAGTAATTATTATCAGCATCGATAATAAATTGAAAAAGTAAGTCAGGCATTTCGGCCAACAATTTTTTATAAAAATTATTTACCTCCAAGCAATCGTCATTTCCATATAAATCAAAAACCATATATTACTTCTTTTATGTAAATAAAACTTCTAAATCATTTGTTTAAAAAAGCGAGAAAAATCACAACTTTATATTGTTTTGTTTTTATTACAACAAAATTTTAACACAATATATAAATTTTTGCAATAATACATATAAAATTGCTAAAAATTATTTTCTAGGATGAAAACTATGCATTACTTCTTTTAAAAAACTTCTGTCTAAATGAACATAAATCTCTGTGGTTGTGATTGATTCATGACCAAGCATCAACTGAATAGACCTTAAATCTGCTCCATTTTCAAGCAAATGTGTAGCAAAAGAATGGCGTAAGGTATGCGGACTGATGCTTTTTTTTAATCCTATTTTCTGCGCAAGATCTTTTATTATCGTAAATATCATTGCTCGCGTCAATTGATTTCCTCTTCGGTTTAAGAATAATGTATCTTCGGCGCCTTTTTTAATGTTTAAATGAGCACGAATTTCTGTACGATATATATCAATATATTTTTGGGTTAATGGACCAATGGGAACAAATCTTTCTTTATTTCCTTTTCCTGTAATTTTGACAAAACCTTCATCAAAAAACAGGTCAGAAATCTTGAGCGTAATTAATTCAGAAACACGAAGACCGCAACCGTATAAAGTTTCAAGCATGGCTCGGTTTCTTTTTCCTTCGTTGGTGCTTAAATCTATATTTTCAATTAATGCATCAATTTCTTCGAGAGATAATGTATCTGGCAATTTGCGTCCTGTTTTTGGAGGTTCTATCAATTCTAACGGATTATCATTTCTGTAATCTTCAAAAACCAAGTAATTGAAAAAACTTTTTAAACCCGAAATAATGCGCGCTTGCGATCTCGGATTTACCTCTTTTGCTACAGAATAGATAAATTGCTGTAAAGTTTCATCGGAAATTTTTATTGGCGAAACATCGATTTGATTGGTTTCTAAGAAAAGACATAAACGTTCAATATCGAAGCCGTAATTTTCAATCGTGTTTTTAGACAAACCTCTCTCTATCCTCAAATACGACTGATAATCTTTTATATATCTGCTCCAATTCATATCTACAAAGTAAGTGATTTTTTGGCATAAAAAAACCTTCCCGTTTTAGAGAAGGTTCATTCAAATATTTTAAAATTCAGATTAGAATTTATAAGCTAATGAAAGTTGCAAATTGCTGTTTTTAGCACTATCATAATAATCGTCAGAATTATCAATATCTTCATCTGAAAGCGGTGATAAACCAATAGTATAACGAAGACCAATTGAAAGGTTATCTGTAAAACTATATCCTGCTCCAATATTAAATCCGAAATCAACAGATCTTGTAAAATCTTTAATATCCTCACCATCGGCTTTTGCAGACAATAAAACACCTAGTTGCGGACCAGCTTCAACATTAAATTTTTTATCAACGATATAATATTTCGCTACAACTGGTATATTCAAATAATTCAATTTAACATCAGAATCTCCTCCAAAAGGTCCGTCAACTTTTGTTCCTTGAGCAGAGAATAAAAGCTCTGGTTGAATATAGAACTTTTCTACTATATGTATTTCAGCTAAACCTCCAACATGAAATCCCACTAAGGATTTTGTATTTTCTACTTCTCCTCCAACCACAGTTGAAAGATTAAGACCTCCTTTTACTCCAAATCTAGTTGATTGAGCATTTGTAAATGCAAAAGCCATTATCGCAATGGCTGATAAAATTATTTTTTTCATTCTAATTTGTTTAGGGTTAAATTAATTTTCAATATCAAATATAAAAATATACTTATTAAAAACATATTTGTAATTTAACAAAAAAAGTAGTAATATGTATACAAATCGTTAAGAAGATAACTTTATTGTCACAAATTTTAATCCCAAAAATGCACAAAAAAGCCCTCCTCAAAATAAGGAAGGCCTTTAAAAAACTAACTAAATATTTTTTATTAGAACTTGTAAATTACTCCGAAAGTTACTGCTCGCAAATCAGTACCTAAACCAAAACTATTGGTTTTTTCAGCTCCATGTCCTCCATTGTTGTTTACACTGTATCCTAAACCAAGCCAAGTAGCTTCGATAGCAAAATGGTTAGAAAGGAAGTAGCTCATACCTAAACCAACATTTGCACCAAACTCATTCTCTTTATAATCACCGCTTTTTGAGTTTGTTAAATCAAGTCCAGCTTGACCATATACTGAAAATTGAGACGCAGGAGTGAAGTAGTATCTACCAAATGCTCCAACTGTGAAATCATTAGTTTTGTTATCACCAATTTTTGTTGTTCCAAAACCTAATTTTGCTCCAATAGCAATGTTTTCAGATACAAAGTATCCTACACTAGGAACAAGCGTGAAGTTATTTGATTTTACATCTCCTGTTTTTTCAGAACCTACATTGAAAGCCCCAGAAACAAATACATCACCTTTAGAAAATCCTGTTGTTTGTGCACTAGCAAATCCAAACGTCATTACTGCAATAGCAGCTAAAATTACTTTTTTCATGTTTTATTTTTTTTAATTACGAATGTCAAAACTAAGATTAGACTTACAAAAAATAGTCCGCAATAAGTTTAAAAAGTATTAAAATAAGACAGAAAAAAATGACTAAAAAACAATCTGATAATCAGCATTATAAAAGTAAATCAGGATGATTTTTGAATAAAAAAACACTTTTGAGTGGGAATTTTAGTAATTATTTAATCCAAAATATAATGCAATAAAATGCTAAATATGTAGTTTTGAACTTTAGATAACATTTAAAATACCAAATTTTTAAAAACCTATTTATGAAAAAAATACTTTTAGCAGCTGTTTTGTTCATTGCAACATCAGCTACAATCAACGCTCAATTTGTACAAATCGGGATTAAAGCAGGGGCTAACTTTGCTAATCAAACTGGAGGTTCTGACTTTGATGGAATTTCTGTTGACAAAGAAGGTATTACAAGTTACCACGCAGGTCTTGTTGCTGAACTTAAATTATTAGAGAAATTTTCAATTCAACCAGAGCTTTTGTATACTACTCAAGGAGCAACTTATAAAAATGCTTTTTCTGAATTTAAAAATGAAATGGGATACATTGCTATTCCTGTAATGGCAAAAATTTATTTGACTAAATCTCTTAGTTTAGAACTTGGTCCGCAAGCTTCATTCCTTGTTAGCAATAAAAAAGAATTTGATGCTGCTGATCCAAACACATTTGACTTTTCTGTTAATGGAGGTTTAGGATTAAAAATCGTTGGAGGTTTATTTGTTCAAGCTCGTTACGGAATTGGTTTAACTGAAATTTCGAAAGAAGCTGACTTTAAAAACTCTGTATTCCAACTTTCAGCTGGATACATGTTCTAAAAATATATCACATACTTTTATAAAAACCGCTCTAATTATTAGTGCGGTTTTTTTATTTTTACAACATTCAATGACAATTGCAAAAATTAATTGCAATGTCAATCTTTCAAAATAAAATATAAATATGAAAATCTGCATTATCAACGGACCCAATTTGAATCTTTTAGGAAAACGTGAACCAGAAGTTTACGGAAGTCAAACTTTTGAAGATTATTTTGAAACGTTGAAAGCGAAATTTCCAAACGTCGAACTTTCTTATTATCAAAGCAATATTGAAGGCGAATTGATTGGTAAAATTCAAGAATGTGGTTTTACCTTTGACGGAATTATTCTAAACGCTGGTGCTTACACACACACTTCAATTGGTTTAGGCGATGCTATGAAAGCCGTAACAACTCCAGTTATCGAAGTTCACATTTCGAACACTTATGCTCGCGAAAGCTTCAGACACCAATCTTATCTTTCTGGAAATGCAAAAGGTGTTATTTTAGGTTTTGGTCTTAAAAGTTACGAATTGGCTATTCAGTCATTTTTGTAAATCACTCTTTTTTTAATAAATGTCATCCTGAGTGAAGTCGAAGGCTCTTGAAATCAAAAGGTTTCGACTTCGCTCAGCCTGATAATCAAATGGTAAGTTTAAAAATATAAATATCAAGTTAATAAATGCTCTTATTTTAATTTAACAAATTATTAATAAGCTCAGATTTAACTTATTATATTTTTGTAAGATAACCCACACTTACATGAGAAACTTTACTTTACTTGCCTTTCTATTTTTTTCGATTTCAAACTTTGCACAGATTAAAGGAACAATTACAGATGATAAAGGAAATCCGTTGCCTTTTGTATCTGTTTTTGAAGAGAACACATACGCTGGCACAACTTCCAACGAACAAGGAAAATATCAGTTGAATGTAAAAGAGATTGGAAAAAACAAAATCGTTTTTCAATATTTAGGTTTTAAAACTCAGAAATTATCCGTCGATTCTGGCTCTAAAACAATTACTTTAGACGTAAAACTTCAAGAAGAAAGTTTTGCTTTAAATGAAGTAGTTATTGATCCAAAAAATAATCCTGCGAATGCTATTATTAGAAGTGCAATTGCAAACAAAAAAGAAAACTCGGATAAAACGGCGCGTTACACGGCAGATTTTTATTCGAAAGGAATGTTTAAGGTAAAAGATCTTCCTAAAAAAATCCTCGGACAAAAAGTAGACCTTGGTCCAGATATGGCTTCCAATTTAGATTCTACCGGAACTGGAATTTTATATTTATCGGAAACTATTTCTAAAGTTACTTTTGAAAAACCTTCTAAATTAAAAGAGAAAATTATTGCATCGAAAATTTCAGGAAATAATCGAGGTTATAGTTACAACACAGCGGCTTTATCAACTTACGATTTCTATGATAATACGTTAGATTTTGATGTCAGAATGATTTCTCCAATTGCTGACAATGCTTTCAGTTACTACAAATACAAGTTGGAAAGTACTTTTTATGACGATAATAAACAGCAGATTAATAAAATAAAAGTAATTCCGAGACGTGACAAAGAACCTGTTTTTGAAGGTTATATTTACATTGTAGACGATAGTTTTGCCATTTATGCCATAGATTTAGATATTAAAGGCTATAGAATGAAAAATGAATTTACGGAAGTAATGAGCCTAACACAGAGTTTCAGTTATAATGTTAAGAATAAAATCTGGTCTAAAAATGCGCAGACGCTTTCTTTTAATGCTGGATTTTTTGGAATAAAATTTTCGGGAAATTTCAATTATGTTTATTCAAATTATGAATTTCCAGATTCATTCGAAAAGAAAACTTTTGGAAATGAAATTGTAGCTTTTGAAGCAAATGCTAATAAAAAAGATGACGCTTTTTGGAATGAAATTCGTCCGATTCCGTTAACGATTGAAGAACAAAATGATTATACAAAAAAAGACAGTCTTCAAACCATAAGAAAATCAAGAAAATACACCGATTCTATCGACGCCAAAAACAACAAATTTAAAGTTTGGGATGTTCTAATGGGTTATGATTATAAAAATACCTTCGAGAAATATTCTTTTGAATATAAAGGGTTATTAAATATTACTTCTTTAAGTTTCAATACCGTTCAGGGGTTTAACTTCGATTCTGGTTTTTCATTTAGAAAATGGAATGAAGAAGAAGGAAAAAGCACTTCTATAAGCACAACTTTCAATTATGGTTTTTCTGATGAACGTTTTCGCGTAACTGGAGAATTCAGTCATCGTTTTAACACCATTAATTACGCCACAATTTGGGGATCTGGAGGTGTCAAAACTGCCCAATTTAATAGTGCCGAACCTATTACGAAATTGGTAAATTCTATAAGTTCTTTATTTTTTAAAGACAATTATATGAAATTGTACAATTTAGAATTTGCTCAAATCAATTACGGGCAAGATATTGCAAACGGCATTAATTTGACTGGAAGAATCGGATACGAACAACGTAAACCGCTTTTTAACACAACAGATTATTCTTTTTTCAAAAAAGATGATCTTTATAGTTCGAATAATCCTTTGGCGCCAAATGATTTTACCACTCCAGCTTTTGATCAGCATCATTTGTTTAAAGCGCTTATTACAACGAGAATTAATTTCGGAAACAAATACATTTCTAGACCAGACGGAAGATATAATTTTAAAGATGATAAGTATCCGACGATTTATTTAGCGTTCGAAAAAGCTTTTGCAGCAAGCGAAAAGAAATATGAATTTGAAAGAATTGGCGCTTCTGTACAATACGATTTATCATTGAATAATAAAGGTGTTTTAGGAACTAACATCAGAGCTGGAAAATTCTTTAATGCAGAAAATATTTCTTTTATAGATTACAGACATTTTAACGGAAACCAAACTCATATCGGAACAAGCGGCCGTTATTTGAACGTTTTCAATTTAATGCCTTATTATGCAAATAGCACCAACGACAGTTATTTCGAATTGCATTCTGAATACAACGATACTGGTTTTATTATGAATAAAATTCCGCTGTTAAATCTTTTAAAATCGACTATGAATATTGGTTTTCATGCTTTAGCAATTCCAGACAGAAAACCGTATTCTGAATTTACTGTTGGTTTAGATAATTTAGGTTTTGGTAAATTTAAATTATTTCGCGTTGATTATGTGCATTCATACCAAAGTGGAATTCAGCAAAATGGCGTTGTATTTGGGTTGAAGATTTTGAATGTGTTAGATTAAGATACTAAGGTTCTGAGATGCTAAGATTCTAAGTTTTTTCAATCTTTGAACATTAAAAAAATTTATAAAATAAGACAAAAAAACCGCTTACACGCAAATTGCTTGTAAGCGGTTTTTTTATTTTAGTTTGAAAATCTTTGCGGGCTTCGACTTCGCTCAGCTTGACAAAAATTAGCTTTAAACTTAAATAGAAAAAACTTAGAATCTTAGCATCTCAGAACCTTAGAACCTCTAACAATGATAATCATCTGGCTCAATATGAATCAAAACATTTCCTAATTGAGGAATTTCTTCTTTTAATTTATCTTGTAGTTTGTGTGATAAATCGTGTCCTTCTTTTACAGAGATTTTAGCAGAAACAATAGCATGAAGATCAACATGATAACGCATTCCTGCTTTACGAATAAAGCATTTTTCAGTTCCTAAAATTCCTGGTACTTTCAGAGCAACTACACGAATTTCTTCGACTAAATCGTCATTCATGTTTTCATCCATGATTTCGCCAAGTGCAGGTCTGAAAATTTTATAACAATTATACAGAATAAAAAAAGCAGCAAAAAGCGCAGCCCAATCATCTGCAGATTCGTAACCTTTTCCCATTATCAGCGCAATCGAAATACCGATAAATGCTGCAACAGAAGTTATAGCATCGCTTCGATGGTGCCATGCATCAGCTGCAAGAGCGGAACTATTGGTTTCTTTACTTCGTTTCATTACCAAACGGAATGAATATTCTTTCCAGATTATAATGGCTCCTAAAACATATAATGTCCACGATTTTGGCAAATCATGTGAAGATTGAATATTGGCAATACTTTCGTATCCAATAATTGTTGCCGAAGTAATTAAAAAACCAACAACCAAAAAGGTAATTAAAGGTTCTGCACGACCATGACCATACGGATGATTCTCATCTGCAGGTTTATTAGAATATTTAATTCCGAACAAAACCAAACACGACGAAAAAATATCTGCCGTCGATTCGATTGCATCAGCAATTAAGGCGTATGAATTGCCAAAAAAACCTGCCAATCCTTTTATCAAGGCTAAGCAGGTGTTTCCAATTATACTAAAAATAGTAGCTTTTATAGCTTTTTGTTCATCTGTCATTATAGAAAATTATTTTTTCGCCACGAATTCACGAATTTAAATTTTTAAAGATTATCAAAAATAATTCGTGAATTTGTGGCAAATAATTTTTATGCTCTTACAATTTTAGCTCCAATAGCTCTCAAACGTTCGTCGATACGCTCGTATCCACGATCGATTTGCTCAATATTTTGAATTGTACTTGTTCCTTTTGCAGAAAGTGCCGCGATCAACAATGAGATTCCCGCACGAATATCTGGAGAAGACATTGTTGTTGCTTTCAATTGAGATTCGAAATTATGCCCCATAACCACAGCTCTGTGCGGATCACATAACATGATTTTTGCTCCCATGTCGATTAATTTATCAACGAAGAACAAACGGCTTTCGAACATTTTTTGATGAATTAAAACGTCTCCTTTTGCCTGCGTTGCCACAACCAAAACGATACTTAATAAGTCAGGTGTAAAACCTGGCCACGGTGCATCGGCAATTGTTAAAATAGAACCATCGATATCTGTTTTTACTTCATAGCCGTCTTTATGAGCTGGAATATAAATATCATCATTACGTTTTTCGATTGTAATTCCAAGTTTTCTAAAAGTATTTGGAATCAAACCTAAATTTTCCCAGCTAACATTTTTAATCGTGATTTCGCTTTTTGTCATAGCCGCAAGACCAATCCAAGAACCGATTTCGATCATATCAGGAAGAATTCTATGTTCGCAACCTCCAAGGCTTTCAACACCTTCGATAGTCAATAAGTTAGAACCAACACCAGTAATTTTTGCTCCCATCGAGTTCAGCATTTTACACAATTGCTGTAAATATGGCTCACAAGCAGCGTTGTAAACAGTTGTTGTTCCTTTTGCTAAAACGGCAGCCATTACAATGTTTGCAGTTCCAGTTACAGAAGCTTCGTCAAGAAGCATATCTGTTCCAGTTAATCCTTCTTTTGGAGATTCTACTCCGTAAAAGTGATCTTCTCTGTTATATCTAAATTTTGCTCCAAGGTTAATAAAACCTTCAAAATGCGTATCTAATCTACGACGACCAATTTTATCCCCACCTGGTTTTGGAATATATCCTTTTCCGAAACGAGCCAATAAAGGTCCAACAATCATAATAGAACCACGAAGTGCTCCACCTTCTTTTTTAAAAGCTTCAGTTTCTAAATATCCAACGTTAACTTCGTCAGCTTGAAAAGTAATCGAACCTGGTTCGTTACGTTGAATTTTCACACCTAAATTACCCAACAAAGTGATTAATTTATTGATGTCAATAATATCGGGAATATTATTAATTTTCACTTTATCTCCCGTTAGAAGCACGGCACATAAAATTTGTAACGCCTCATTTTTTGCTCCTTGCGGAGTGATTTCTCCTTTTAAAGGAGTTCCTCCTTCGATTTTAAAAATTCCCATAGATTTTTTTTAAGGTTCTAAGGTTCTGAGATTCTAAGGTTCTAAGGTTAAGCTAAAATCTTAGCACCTTAGCTGCTTAGTATCTTAGCAACTTCTTCTATTTTTGATTATTGTTTTTTTGAAACGTCTTTTTTTGACCGCCTTTGTTATTGTTGTTTTTGTTGTTATTCTGAATTTTTGGCTGAACACCAGAAGCTGTTTTATTAGACATGCGTTTGTTTGTACGCATTAAATCTGTTGTGTTTAACAACTCTTCTGTACTGTGCAATAAATTAATTTTACCTCCAGACAATTCAAATAAATGTTCAAAAATCACATCGTCTTTTACAGTGTCTTTATTCCAACTTAAAAATGACTTTTTCATGTGGTTAGCAATAACCATAATCAATGCCGTTTTCATTTCGCCATCTTCCCATTTATTGGCAACATCAATCATATATTTAATGTTATTACCATAAAATCTGTATTTTGGAAAGTTCTGCGGATATTGCAAAACATCTGGTTTCAACTCTAAAACTTCTCTTGATGGAATCGGATAAGGTGATTCTACATTCAATTTAAAATCAGACATAATAAAAAGCTGATCCCAAAGTTTATGCTGAAAATCTGGCACATCACGCAAATGCGGATTCAAACTTCCCATAACCTGAATGATATATTTCGCAGCTTTATTGCGCGTTTCATCATCTTCGATTGCAGTAGCCTGATCGATCAATTTTTGCAAATGACGACCATATTCTGGAATAATTAAACGCTGTCTTTCAGAATTATATTCTAAATTAAAAACAACATCATTTGCGACTTCTTTTTTATATTTTTCGATCATAAGTTTATAATGAAACTATACCTTCTATTGTAGATACTTCTTTGTATTTACTAATCACATCATCAGAGCTGTGCATTGTAACATCTACAGAAACGCTGGTAAATTTACCTGTTTTTGATTTTGTTGTTTTAATAACCGCTCCCATTCTGTCAAAAGCTTTTTCGACACGCTCCACATTATCGGCTACAGACGGAACAATGAATTTATACAAGTATTCTGCTGGCCAAGTATTTGCGTTATCAAGCTCGACTTTTAATCTTTCGTAAAATTCGGCTGTATTTTTTTCTTTATCGTTATCCATTCGTAATTAAAAATAAACGCAAATATACGGTTTTGATTTTAGACTTTTTATATTTTTTCTTTCGAAAAAAGGTTCAAAGTTACAAAGGTGCAGAGAAAAAAGCTTTAGAAGATTATTTCATTGTAAATTTTACGCTTATATTTGAGAAAAACAATCTGCTGAAATCTCTCGCAAAAATATGGAGTTTCGTTTTTTTTGTCATCCTGAGGAACGAAGGATCACACTAGAAACTCGACAAAGATTGGAGAATTTCTGTGCGGAGCTACTTGTGTGATCCTTCGTTCCTCAGGATGACAAGTATACGTTAAAACTCTTCGACATTAAAACACATTACAATGAAAAAATTGCTTTTACTTTTTATCGTCCTTATATTCAACAATATTCAAGCACAAGAAGTTAAAACACTGACTTATTTTCAAAACGACACTTTAAAACTAGATTTAGATTTATACCTGCCAAAGAAAAAAGCTGGCGAAAAAATTCCGTTAATTCTATTTGCTTTTGGTGGCGGATTTTCTGGCGGAGAACGTACAAGCGAAAAAGACTTCGGAAAATTTATGGCGCAAAATGGTTATGCTGTTGCGAGTATTTCGTACAGTTTATACATGAAGGGAAAAGATTTTGGTTGTAAAGGAACTTTAACGGAAAAAATAAAAGCGATTCAGATTGGCGTTAGCGATATGTGGCAAGCGACTGGTTTTTTAATCGAAAACGCAGATAAATATAATTTAGACACTTCAAAAATCTTTATTTCTGGAATTAGCGCGGGTGCAGAAATTGGTTTTCATGCTTCTTTTTGGGATTATAAATTGATGAATTTATACAAAAGCAATCTTCCAGAAAATTTTAAATACAAAGGTTTTATAGGCGGTTCGGGTGCAATTCAGGATATTAATTTGATTACCAAAGAAAAAGCGATTCCGATGTTATTGGCGCACGGAAGCAATGACGATACTGTTCCGTATGCTGCAGGTTCGCATCGTTCTTGTCCGACAAATGCTTCGGGCTGGCTGATTCTTTTTGGCTCTTATGCCGTTTACAACCAAATGAAAGATTTACATAAAGACATCGAACTGATTACTTTTTGCGGCGGCGGACATGAATTCTCAGGTTATCTTTTTCATGAAGGACAACAATATGTTTTAGATTTTGTGAATGATGTTTTGAAAGAAAAGAAATTTGAGTCGCATTTGATTGTGCCTTCTAAAAAAGGGAAAGGTTCTGGAAAGTATTTGTTTTGTGAGTAATTTTTCAAATCAAAAATGATAAAAACTAATTATAAAAACTTTGAAATTGAGTTATTTGACGATCTTAATGATGATTTAGATTCAATTATTAAATCAAAAGACAATACAATTTATTTTGGTAGCGAAAAAGAAGATGCAGAATATCAAAGCCGTCATTACATAACAGTTAAAGAATTAGGAGTTGAAATTTCTAAAGTTATCATTTACGAAACTAATAGCGCAAGTGGAATATATGAAGATACTTTTATTATAGAAGATAATAAATTATTAGTTCTTAGCGGAAACGAAATATATTGTTTAGAAATTCCTTCCTTAAAATTGATTTGGAAGAAAGAATTTGATCGTATTACAAACTTTTCGCTTCACAAACTTGAAAACGATTATATAATTTATGGAGAATTGGAAATTTTCAGAATAACAAAACATGGCGAAATTATTTGGCGCTTTGGCGGAAGAGATATTTGGGTAAGTGTTGATGGGAAAAACCCTTTCAATATCGAAACTGATAAAATACGATTATTTGATTTTGATTCTAATGAATATGTCCTAGATTTTGATGGAAACGTAATAGAAGATAATCCTAGAGTAATTATTACGAAAGCCAAAAGAAAATGGTGGCAAATATTTGGATAAAGCCGAGATTTAAAAATCATTTAAAACCGTTCGTTAAAACCAACGGCAATTCAAAAAAAAAATCATCTATAACTTTTCGGTTCTTTATTCTAGAAACTGCTCCAGCGGAGCAAAATATTTATAGCAAATTCCATTTTACACCAATTAAAAGCTCCAGCGGAGCGACATTTAAATCATTCAAAACATGTCGCTCCGCTGGAGCTTTTTGATAGCATTCAATTTTTCTCTATAAATATGTCGCTCCTCCGGAGCTTTTGATGAATATTTTTTTTCGATAAATATTTCGTCCCGCTTGGACTTTATTATTTCTAAAAACTAATTTTCAAAATAATTCCAAAAACAAAACCATGCCCCTCTTCTAGCCCTGATGGAAGCGGAAATCCTTTTGCTTTTTCCTTTAAAAAGCAAAAGATTGAAGCGGACAGCAGGAACCCATGCCAACAAAAAATACCAAATCTTTCGCTTCTAGTAAATATTCTTTTTAATTATGAATAAGTTTAGGTAAATTTGCGCTTTATTTTTAGAATAGTGCAAAAAGAAATTATAGTCTTGCTTGGCGGACCTGGTACTGGAAAATCGACTCTTATTAACGAATTGGTAGCTCGTGGCTTTTGTTGCTATCCTGAAATCTCTAGACAGGTAACCATGAAAGCACAACAGGAAGGCATTGAGCAATTGTTTTTAGAACAGCCACTTTTGTTTAGTCAAATGTTATTGGAAGGTCGAATTGAACAATACAAAAATGCTCTTGAAGAACCTGATAATGTGGTTTTTATTGACCGAGGAATTCCAGATGTTGTCGCTTATATGGATTATATTGGTGATGAATATCCAGAAGGTTTTGTAAAAGCTTGTGAAGATTATAAATACACTAAAACTTTCATTTTACCGCCTTGGGAGGAAATTTACCAAAGTGATTCGGAGCGTTATGAAAATTTTGATCAGGCAGTTAAAATTCAGGAACATCTTATTGAAACATATAAAAAATATGGTTACGAACTAATTGAAGTTCCAAAAGATACCGTTGAAAACAGAATTCTTTATATCTTAGATAAAATTTAGCAATGGGTTTAAAGTTGCAAAACTAGAAACTGTTTTCTAAATTTTTAACTTTAAAACTTACGCCATGCTCGGAGCGCAGGATATTCTTCTAAAATACTGGAAACACGACAGTTTTAGACCTTTGCAAAAAGAAATTATCGATTCGGTCCTTGAAGGACAGGATACTTTTGCTGTACTTCCGACGGGTGGCGGAAAATCGATTTGTTTTCAGGTCCCCGCGATGATGCAGGAAGGAATTTGTCTCGTGATTTCGCCTTTGATTGCCTTGATGAAAGATCAGGTAATGAATTTGCAGAAAAGAGATATTAAAGCAATTGCTCTTACTGGCGGAATTCACACCGAAGAATTAATTGACCTTCTAGATAATTGCCAGCACGGAAATTATAAATTCTTATACCTTTCTCCAGAGCGTTTACAATCGGATTGGATTTTGGAGCGCATTAAAAATCTTCCCATAAATTTAATTGCTATTGACGAAGCGCATTGTGTTTCGCAATGGGGACACGATTTTAGACCTGCGTATCTTAAAATTGCGGAACTTAAAAAGTATTTTCCGAAGATTCCGTTTTTGGCTTTGACCGCTACAGCAACTCCTAGAGTTATTGAAGATATTAGAACGCAGTTAGAATTAAAAAATCCGAATCATTTTCAGCAATCGTTTGAGCGAAAAAATATTGCTTATATGGTTTTTGAAGTGGAAGACAAATTATATCGTACTGAACAAATTCTTAAAAAAAATCCGAATCCTTCTATTATATATGTGCGAAATAGAAAATCGTGTTTGAATATATCTTCGCAATTACAATCTTTAGGTTTTACGGCGACTTATTATCACGGTGGACTTTCCGCAAAAGAAAAAGACAAAAACATGCAATTGTGGATGTCGGAGCAAGCACAAGTTATTGTAGCTACAAATGCTTTCGGAATGGGAATTGATAAAGACAATGTAAAAACCGTAATTCATACGCAACTTCCAGAAAATCTAGAAAACTATTATCAGGAATCTGGACGCGCGGGAAGAAATGGCGCAAAAGCTTTTTCGGTTTTACTTTATAATAATTCAGACGCTATACAGACCGAAGAGCAATTTTTGAACATTCTTCCTGATAAGAAATTCCTGAAAACGGTATATAACAAATTGTGTAATTATTTTCAGATTGCTTACGGTGAGGGTTTAGATGAAAGTTTTTCTTTTAAATTAAATCATTTCTGTAATAAGTACGACTTCCCTACTCTAAAAACGTATAATGCTTTGCAGTTTTTAAACCAACAGGGAATTATCACGTTATCTCAGGAATTTTCAGAAAAAATCAGTGTTCAATTTCTTCTTGAATCTAAAGAAGTAATTCGTTACATGAGTTTGAATCCGAATGATGAAGAAATTATTCTGGCGATTTTAAGAACGTATCCGGGTGTTTATGAAGTGAAAGCAAATTTAAACTTGGGCTTAATCGCTAAAAAATCGAATCGAACAGAAGAACAAATTGTGGCTCTTTTAGAAAAACTGAAAGAAAAAGAAATTATAGAATACAAATCTAAAAACAACGACGCAACTATATTATTTAATGAAGTCCGCGAAGACGATCACACGATTAATAGAGTTTCGAAATATTTAGAAAAACAAAATCTAGTTAAAAAAGAACAGCTTTTGTCTGTTTTACATTATATAAAAGACACCAAAACTTGTAAAAACAGATTGGTTTTGGATTATTTTGGAGAAGAAACCAAAGAAAATTGCGGTATTTGTTCGTACTGCATTACACAAAAAGGAAAAATTACCGAAGTAGATTCGATTGCTGATAAAATTTTATCACTTCTAAAAACAGCTTCTTTGACTTCGAGAGAAATTGAAAACCAAATCAAAATGGACACAAAAGACATTATTTCGGTTCTTCAGGAATTACTCGAAAACAATCATATTATTATACAAGCGAATAATAAATACACTTTAAAATCATAATGGAGAAATTGAGAATTATTTTTATGGGAACACCAGAATTTGCTGTCGGCATTTTGGATACCATTATTAAAAACAACTATGAAGTTGTCGGCGTAATTACTGCTGCAGATAAACCTGCAGGGCGCGGACAAAAAATAAAATATTCGGCAGTAAAAGAATATGCGCTTGCCAACAATCTTACTTTATTACAGCCAACCAATTTAAAAGACGAAAATTTCTTAGCAGAATTAAAAGCTTTAAACGCCAATTTACAAATCGTAGTTGCTTTTAGAATGTTACCAAAAGTAGTTTGGGAAATGCCGAGTTTAGGAACTTTTAATCTTCATGCTTCATTACTACCAAATTATCGTGGTGCGGCGCCAATTAATTGGGCAATTATAAATGGAGAAACTAAAACCGGAGTTACTACTTTCTTTATTGATGATAAAATTGATACAGGCGCGATGATTTTAAATTCTGAAATCGCAATTGAAAAAGAAGAAACTGCTGGACAATTGCACGATCGTTTAATGAAACTAGGAAGCACAACTGTAATTGACACTTTGAACGTTATTGAAAACGGAAACGTAACAACAACTATTCAAGAAGATAATGAAGAGATAAAAACGGCTTACAAACTAAATAAAGAAAACTGCAAAATCGATTGGACAAAATCTGGAGAAGAAATCAATAATCTAATTCGAGGCTTAAGTCCATATCCTGCTTCTTGGTGTTTTTTGAAAGATCAAGGCGAAGAATTAAACATCAAAATTTATGAAGCAAAACTAGTCTCAGAATCACATTCTTATGAGATAGGAAAGCTAATTAGTAATAAAAAAGAAATCAAGATTGCAATAAAAGAGGGCTTTATTCAGTTATTAAGTCTACAATTTCCGGGAAAAAAGAGAATACTTGCCTCCGAATTATTAAATGGAGTTAGCTTTTCAGATGTTGCAAAAGTCTATTAAGGTCAGTAAAACAAGGGTTTATACGTAAGTAAAATCGATGAATTACATCCTTTATGAACAAAAAAAGCAAGTTATTAACAATTTTTGCTAAAATTAAAGAAAACACTTGCACGCAACGGATTTCCTACTAAATTTGTGTATTAACAATTTTTTTTAACCAACAATTAATAACTAATTATTATGAACAAATCAGAATTAATCGATGCTATCGCTGCTGATGCAGGAATCACAAAAGCTGCGGCGAAATTAGCTTTAGAGTCATTTTTAGGTAATGTAGGAACTACTTTGAAAAAAGGTGGAAGAGTTTCATTAGTAGGATTTGGATCTTGGTCAGTATCTTCAAGAGCTGCTAGAGATGGTAGAAACCCACAAACAGGAAAAACTATTAAGATCGCAGCTAAAAACGTTGTAAAATTCAAAGCTGGAGCTGAATTAGAAGGTGCAGTGAACTAAGTAAGAAAGTTCTCTAAACTTATAATATAATTAAAACCTTCCCTTCGGAAGGTTTTTTTATGCGGTTTAACGATTTTTTTTGTGATTTTAATTTTTTTATGATTAAATTTAATAAAAATTGTAACCGTATGATTTCAGAAAAATTAAAAAAAGGACACCTGCTTATTGCCGAGCCTTCAATAATTGGAGATTTATCTTTTAACAGATCGGTAATTTTATTAGCAGACCATAACAAAGAAGGATCAATAGGTTTTATCATTAATAAGCCATTAAAATACACTATTAATGACTTAATACCTGAAATTGAGGCCAACTTTAAGATATATAACGGAGGACCTGTAGAACAAGACAACCTTTATTTCATTCACAATATTCCAGATTTAATTCCAAATAGTGTTGAGATTTCAAACGGAATTTACTGGGGAGGAGATTTTGAGTCCACTAAAGACTTAATAAACAGCGGCGCTATTAGCAAAAATAACATTCGCTTTTTCTTAGGTTATACGGGTTGGGACGAGAATCAGCTTGAAAGTGAAATGCAGGGAAACTCCTGGATCATTGCCGATAATAATTACAAGAATAAAATTATTGGAAAATCTACCACTCATTTTTGGAAGGAACAAATTATTGAGCTTGGTGGAGATTATCTTATTTGGTCTAACGCACCAGAAAATCCATATCTGAATTAATTTTCAGAAATGGATTCATTTAGTTTCTGCACTAAAAGATGAGCCAGATTTGTTACAAACTCCTTTTTTCGATATTTAGTTATCGGCTGTATTCCTGTGATTACATTAGTCAGAAATAATTCGTGTGCTTTTTGAAGATCAAAAGGCGATATTACTTCTTCTGAAACTTCTATACCTTCTATTTTTTTAGCTAAAGCCAAAATTTGTTTACGCATTATTCCGTTCAAAGCTCCTTCTGAAACTGGCGGCGTGATTAGTTTTTTTCCAACAACCATAAAAAGATTTCCTTGAAGCCCTTCTACTATATTTTTGCTATCATTTAGCAAAATGCAATTGGCCAAATCATTTTCGTGAGCGAAAATACTTCCCGTAATATTAATCATCTTATTAGTCGTTTTAAGAGACGACAATAATTGTTTGGCTACATAGAAATCTTTGTACAAATCTACTTCGTATTCTTTTGTATTTAAGGAATAAGAAGTATTTCCAAGGACAATAGCGTTGATTAAAAAAGAAATTTCATTGCTTTTTGGAAGATATAAACCTCCATCATTTCTAAAAACGGTAATTCGTGCTCTTGCAGAAGACGCAATATTTAGTTTATTAACTAAATTCAGAATTTGCTCTTCAAAATATTCCATTGTAAAATTCATCGGAATCTGCATTCTAACGACACGCATTGAAGCCATTAATCTAAAATAATGATCTTCAAGGAACAAGATTTTTCCGTTGATAATTTTTACCGTTTCAAATATTCCGTCACCGTATAAAAAAGCACGATTTTGAGTTAATATATTTTCTTCTTGTGCTATGTTTCCGTTAAAATTAATCATAAAAAAACCCTGAATTTTGTTCAGGGCAAATATAAGGCATAAAATAGACTTTTACTAAACAGAACCTATAAGATGTTTTAGATCTGAGATCTGATTCTCCCACAATTGTTTAGCTTCGCCAATTTCTTCTTTTTCAGCAAAATCGACTACCATTAATGATACATCTTTAGTCAATTCATCAACTAAAATATGTAGTTCGAAAAAATATTCTGTATCCTTACTGCTGTCATCAACCCATTTGAATTTTACTTTTTCTCCAGATTTTTTTGAAGCAAGTCTTGCTTTTTCTTGTGAATCATTCCAAATAAAGGTAAAAAACTCACCTCTTGAATTAACATTGTCAGCAAACCATTCTGATAAACCTGACGGTGTTGATATATATTGATACAATAATTGCGGCGAAGAATTGATCGGAAACTCGATTTCGTAACGTATTTTTGAATCCATGTGCTACTTTTAATTTTTTCGAAATATAAGAATATATGTCCAAAAACAATGCATAATTAAAAATATTTTTTTTTCTTCAAAATATTCTTGTACGCTTTAATATTATTTCTATCTTTGCACCCGCAATCAGGAATTCATGATAGCAGTCCAGGCGAGGTAGCTCAGTTGGTTAGAGCGCAGGATTCATAACCCTGAGGTCACGGGTTCAACTCCCGTCCTCGCTACAAAAGTAAAAACCTTAAACAGAAATGTTTAAGGTTTTTTTTTGGGATTTTATTTCGAAAATTGTCGACCTAAATAGCCCAAGTGAAGCCTTCAGTGAGGTGCTCAAGTGAGGAATCAAATAAATACTTATAGAACGATTATAGTTATTGATTACAAAACAGAATATCCACTAAACTATTTTTTGTTTTTAATTTAACTATTAAAATCTCCAATCGTTATAAATACATAGCAATTAGACAACCATATTAATTAGTTTAAATTCTTCTTCAGTATATACAATGAATCATTTCTATCATTTTATTTTGATTGTATTTCCATATATTTACGGAATAAAATGAGCATCAAATAAGTGAATTTTACTTTTTTACTAAATCATTCTTATTGTGAAATACAATGATACTTAATTAATATAATGCCAATAAATAACTTAAATAAATACGACGCCAATTTCACTGCAGGTGGCTTATTGCATCATGAGTTTTTTGCTTTAAAACAAATTTTATTAAGCAAAAATTTTGATGATATGATCAAAATTGAAGAAGAACATAACTATTATATCGGAATAGCTACAAAAGCTGCCCGAAAAAGAATCATTTCCGAAATAAAAAGAAGATACGATAAAACTTCTTTAGATTTTTGGCATATTTTTTTTGAATGGAATGAGACAGAACAAAAGCTAGCTTTGTTTTTTCTTTGCCTTAAAACTTACCCGTTAATTTTCGATATTCATTTTGAGGTTGCTTTAAAAAAATTTAGAACAGGTAACAAATTAGAAGCTTACGATATTCAAATGCGAATGGATGAAATTGCTTCTAATAACCCCGAAGTTTCAAAATGGTCTGAAACAACTTTAAAAAAAATCAACGTACAATACAGAAAAGCAATAAAGGATGTAAACTTGTATAATGGCACTTTTTTGAAAAGAGAGTCCAAAGCCACATCATTTTTTTGGGATTATTTTAAAAACAATAACGAATCTTGGTTTTTAGAAGCCTGTTTTAGGAACTTATAGTATAAAATGACAATAATAGAATTATACAAACAACTAAGCGATAAAGATTTTCAAGATCATCAAACAGGAAATCTTTTTTTTCCTGCATACATGTATATGTACGATGCTACAAAGGAATATGAAATTGACAGTGAAATATTAGACATAAAAAACCGATTACACAGACCAAACAATTATTTGGATGTAATGGTGTTGGATATTTTCGAAGTCTTCGTAGAGTATTTAAAACAAGAAAAATTCGGCAAACTAACCAAATATGAATTTTATTCCGAGCATGAAAAAGAAAAATTCGAAGCGGTTGACAAAGCTTTAAAACAAGACGCTTACGATAAACGGTTTTTAAATTTTCTGGACAACAAAATTAAGCTACATTTTGAAAATGCAAACAACTATGAAGTAGCGTATGTATTCATGAAAGGTTTTGGTAATGCTTTTCCTTACCTACGTGCAAGTAGATTCATGAGTAATTTTGAAGGATATATCAAAGGATACAAATTAATAATGTTTTATCCAGGTGAAGCAAAAAATTATTACAGTCTTTTTGGATTACTAAAAGACGAAAACTTATACAGAGCCATTAAATTAATTAATGAATAATATAGAATTATGTTATTAAAAGAAATTTACGACAGAGATATCTTTAGAGAAATCAATCCTGCAGTTGTTGTTAGTGATAAAAAGAAAGAAACAATCAAAGCCGAAATAAAAGAGTACGTTTTTACCGAAGAATTGATCGAAAAATTATTCTTAATTGTAGATACAGTTCTGAATAAAAAAATCGGTAAAACTGGAATTTGGATCAATGGATATTATGGTTCTGGTAAATCGCACTTTATCAAATTTGTTCATTATCTGTTAAATTCCGAAACATCTGATCTGGCTTTTGAAGCTTTTGAAAAAGGTGTAGAAAAATACGATACTACAAAACCGGGTAGTAATGATAGTATCACAATAAGTAATTTAAGAATTCTTAAAAAAAGAGTTAGTGCTTCAAATTCTGACAATATATTATTCAATGTAGAAGACGAAACGGATGATGGTAGTCAAGAAAGATTGACTCGAATCTTTTTAAATATGTTCAACAAGTTTAGAGGTTACAACTCAAACGATGTTTCGTTGGCTATTTTATTGGAAAAACAATTAGATCACAAAGGAAAATTTGAAGAATTCAAAACTCTAATAGAAGTAGAACTTGGTTTTAATTGGGATACCGATGCAGCAACTGTTGCTTCATTTCAACTACAAAGCGTTCTGGAAATTGCTAAGAATTTATGCCCCGAAATTGACATTGTTTCCTTACATAACAAATTGTCAAATCCTGATAATTTTAAAGTAGGTATTGCAGCAACGCTAATTCCTGAACTACAGGCATTTTTAAAAGACAAAAATAAGGATTATCGATTATTATTTTTAGTTGATGAAGTATCACAATATGTAGGCTCAAATAAAGAAATCCTATTGAATTTTCAGAACATTATCGAACGGATAAGTGATGATTGCAACAATCAAGTGTGGATTGCATGTACAGCACAACAAACTCTTGATGAAGTATCAATTGGCGCAGATGGTGTACAAGATGTTCAAGACGAATTTGGCAAAATCTTAGGGCGTTTTGACACACGTATCTCCCTCCAAAGTAGCGATGCTTCTTATATCACGCAACGTAGAGTTTTAGAGAAAAATAGCGAAGGTATAAAAGCATTAACTACAATGTATACCAAGCACAAAGATTACATCGAAAATCAATTCAAAATCAATCACGATTTATACAAAGGCTATAAAACTGAGGAAGAATTTATAATAGGATATCCGTTTATACCATATCAATTCAAATTAATTGCTCATGTTTTTGAAGCTTTTCAGCAATTACAATTTGTAATCAAACAAGTAAAGGACAACGAAAGAAGTATTTTAGGAATCACACACTTTACAGCCAAAGAGCACGCTAATGATGAATTAGGTGGCTTTATGCCATTTGATGCCTTCTACAACAAGCAATTCAATACCAATTTAACTAATCGTGGAGCGAAAGCAATTGCGAATGCATTAGAATTACCTTATGTGCAAAATAATCAATTTGCACAAAGAGTAGTGAAAGTATTATTCATGATTTCCAATTTATTAGAAAGCCAGCGACAAACCTTTCCTTCTAATATTGAAAATCTAGGAGTATTACTAATGAATAAGTTAGATCAAAATAAGATGCAGCTTCAAAAGGAAATTGGAGAAGTGTTAAGTAAATTGATAGAAGAGAGCATCATTAGAGAAGAAAAAGGAAGTTATTTCTTTTTTAATGAAGATGAAATGGATGTTCAAAATCTCATAAAAAATCAAACCATAATTCTTGAAGATCGTTTAACAACATTCGACGAATTTTTCCGACCACTGGTCAAAATTGGTCAAAAAGTAGCTTTCGGTCAAAATGATTTCAAGATGAGTTATTTTATTGAAGGAAAAGAAATTTTCAGAGGTGGGGATTTTAATCTAACCGTCTTACTGTTAGACAATACATCGCTTGTTCAAAAAGCACTTGATCTTAACAAGAAAGACTTGGTTATTTGTATTAACGAATGGTTCAATAAAGAAGATCAGTTACGTAGAGATTTTGAATGGTATTGCAAAACAAACAAATATTTCAGCAACAATTCAGGCGGTGGCTCCGGAGACCGTTCTAGAACCAACGAAAATTTCAAAATCAGAAACAGCCAGCTCAAAGAACGAATTGAGAATGTAATAAAACAAAAATTTCAAGATACCCGTTTTATTTCTCAAAACACAGTTTTAGAAAGTGATGCCATAAATGGTGTTGCACCTCAAGACAGAGTTAAAAATCTTATTGATTACCATTTGTCTGGCATTTATAAGATGCACAATCTTTCGGAAGACTATGCCCGAAATCAAGAAGCCTTAAAAAGATCAGCAGCAAGCAATCAACTTCTAATACCTACTCTATCTCCCGCTGAGCAAATGGTAAATGATTTTATCACTGCAAATAATAATCAAATAACAGTTTACGACTTAATTAATAAATTTGATCAAGAACCTTTTGGTTGGCGTTTCGAAGCAGTCTTGGATGTATTAGTAAGTTTAGTAAAAAAGAAAAAGAGAGAGTTTGTTTACAAAGGACAACAACGTTATCCTATTATAGATTTTATTAACAAAGCAGTAACAACTTCTGAGAGACTATCGTGCGAAATCGTGACAGGAGAAGAAATTGATCAAATTCTATTGGATGAAGTGGTCAACTCATATAAGATCATTTTTAATGAAGCACTTCCCGGTTCAACAGACAAAAATGAGCTATACGACAATTTAATCGCTGCGTTGAGTAAAAAATTAAAATTCTTTGAACCATTAGAAAATGATTATTACGGCTCCTATCCTTTTGGAAATTGTTTTCAAAAAGCAATTCATGAGTTAAATACTTGGATCAGTAATAGAGATCCCAAAAAATTGTTTAAATCCTTTACTGAAAGTCAAGACGATTCTAAGGAATTATTTGATTTGGCTAAAGGAATGGATGATTTTGTTAATTCAAATCTTAGAGATTTCAAACAGCTAAGATCATTTGTAAATGACAATAAAGAAAACTTTAAAGAGTTAAGCAACGACGATCAACTAAAAGCACAAAGCATCGATGAGTTTACCAAACTAAACGACCCTCGAAGAGAATTTCGTCATGCTAAAAAAGCATATGATGAACTGTCAGAGGCTTTAAAAACATATACTATAGAACTTAAAAAAGAAGTAAAAAAAGTTCATGAGGCCATATTTGTCGAGCTTGATAAAGAAGCAAAAAAACGAAAAGTAGAAGCCGATAAATATGCCAATAAAGAATATATTATAAATGGCATTGACAATATAAATTCGATAGCGCTATTAAAAAACAAAAATTTAAACGCATCTAATTTTAAGTCTGCAGAATTACAAAAAATCATAACAGCAACTCCTGTTTCAGATGGAGGGAAAGTAGCTGAATCCGCTTCCTATTACATAACAAAAGGAGTTTCTACAATAACAAATGTGGAAGAAATGGAAGCGTATTTAAGCGCTGTCAGAGAGGAAATGTTGAAAATATTAAACGACAACAAAACAATAATTCTAAAATAGATGAATACCAAAACATTCGCACAACAATCCAGAAGATTATTAATCGATGGTGTCGCTAAAAAATTATTGTATTGGGGTTTTGACACCAAAGGAAACACTGTAGAAGCACCACAAAAAGTAAGTGGTGGTTATAGTTTTCGTGGAGAAGTTTTTGATGACCCAAATGTTTTGCGCCTATGGGCATCATTACAAGCAGCAGTAAAACACAAAACAATTGAAGTTATTATAGAAGAAGCTGCCTACACTTGGTTTAACAGAATTATGGCGTTGCGAATCATGGCAAAAAATGGCTACGAACCAGCATTATTAGTAAATGCCGAAGGTTTAGAACATACACCTATCTTGTTACAAAAAGCAAGACAAGGACAATACAATTTCCTAAACAGTAAAGAACAGGAACGATTAAAAAAAATAATAGGCGATTACAGCAAAGACCAAGAAACATTTTCTATATTATTGGTCGGTTATTGTCATAGTAATAATATGCTGAATAACATTTTTGGAAAAATTAACGATTATACAGAGTTATTATTACCAGATAACATGCTTCAGGACAGTGGATTTTTACATCTGCTAAATACCACTGATGCCATTTCAGATTCTGAATACAAAGAAGTAGAGTTAATCGGTTGGCTATACCAGTTTTATATTTCTGAACGAAAGGATCAAGTTTTCGCTTCTTTCAACAAAGGAAAAAAAGCGGAAGCCAAAGACATTCCAGCAGCAACTCAAATTTTTACACCAAATTGGATTGTAAAATACATGATACAGAACACCGCGGGTAAAATTTGGTTAGACAAACATCCAAATTCTCCCTTAAAAAGTGCTATGAAGTATTTAGTAGAAAACGAGAGTGACTCTTTGGCCACACCTATTATAAAAGATGTTTCAGAACTCACATTAATTGATCCGGCAGCTGGATCAGGTCACATATTAGTAGAAGGTTTTGACATTCTGTATCAAATGTACAAAGAAGAATACTACACTCCAGAAGAGGCAGTAGAATCCATCTTAAAAAATAACTTATTTGGCTTAGACATTGACGATAGAGCGGCACAATTAGCCACCTTTGCGATTTTGTTAAAAGCAGCGAAATACTATCGTGATGTTTTTTCAAAAGGATGGATACCAAATGTATTTGCCATGCCTGAAAAGAAAGATTTTAGTTTGCAAGAAATAAAAGACTTTTTAGGCAATGATGGACTTGATTTTGCCGAAGAATTAGATGCAGCTTTAAGCTTAATGAAACAAGCTAAAAACTTAGGATCAGTGATGAAAATTTGTTTAAATGATGAAGCTCGAAAATTTATAGAAACGCGTTTTAAAGACTTAAGCAAGACAGAATATCGAGATATTAATATTGAAGGAGTTTACCAAAGTATCAAATCCTATATTCCTGTTTTATTGTTATTAACAAACAAATATACTTCAGTTGTGGCAAATCCACCATATATGGGCAGGGCAAATATGAATAGTAATTTAATAGATTATATTGATAATTTATACCCTGCAACAAAATCAGACTTGTGCACTGTTTTTATTGAAGTTTTACCAAGTTTTACTGTGGAAAATGGAAAATATGGTTTCATAGTTCCTCCTTCTTGGATGTTTTTAAGTTCTTTTGAAACACTTAGAAGTCAAATTGTAAATAAACAAAAAATAGATTCATTACTTCATTTAAGCAGAGGTGTTTTTGGCCCTGATTTCGGTTCAATGGCTACAGTTATCAGCAACAGATTACCTGTAGAAAATTCAAAAGGAACATATTTAAGACTAGTGGAACGTACTTTTCAAGAGTTTAATCAAGAACACTTAAAAGAGCTATTTCTTATTTCAAATGGAAATCAAAATTTTAAATTTAAATTTTCAAATTATTCAAAAGAAGACCCAAAAATTGAAAATTCCATTGATGGATCCAAAATATATTATCCAAGTATATCACAAATCAATTTTTTGAATATTCCTGGAACTCCCATTGCTTATTGGGTCAGTAAAAACATCAGACAAATATTTAAATCAGGAAAACTATCCGATTTTGTTCCTGTTAAGAAAGGAATTGATACAGGAAAGAATGACAAATTTGTTCGTTTTTGGCATGAAATTTCAAATTTAAAATTTTCTTGTTTAGATGGTGATAAAAAATGGTTTATTTATATAAAAGGTGGTACTTACAGGAAATGGTATGGTAACGTAGATTTAGTTGTAAATTGGGAAAGCGATGGAAGAGAAATAAAGAATTTTAAAGGCTCAACAATCAGGAATAAAGATTTTATCAAAAAGCAGGCAATAACTTGGTCATTGTTAGCTAGTAATGGCTTTGGATCTAGATACATTCCTTCTAATTGTGTTTTTGACAATAATGGATCTTCTGTTTTTCCCACAAAAGATATAAATTTTATTTTAGGCAGCCTTAATTCTATTGTTTCTGAAAAAATACTTACCATATTAAATCCTACACTTGCTTTTCAAGTAGGGGATATAGCAAGAATTCCAATTAAATGGGATAGCAATTTTCCTTATAATAATATTATTAATGACAACATTGAATATTCTAGAATTGATTGGCATTCAAGGGAAACCTCTTGGGATTTTAAGAAATCACCATTATTAAATAACAGCAATAATATAAAAGAAGCTTTTAATAAGTGGAAAAAAGACGTTACCAATGTTTTTTTTCAATTACAAGCCAACGAAGAAGATCTAAACCGTATTTTTATAAATATTTATGGTCTACAAAACGAACTTAAAAGTGACGTAGCATTAAAAAATATTAGCATTTTGCAAGATGAATTAGTATCCCGAAATAAAAAGAAAAAAAAGGGAGAAATAGAAGAGGCTACAAATTCGATTTGGACACTTTTAGATAATCAATTTCGTAAAGGTGAAAATAATCTCCAACTGCCTTTCAGAAATGACATAATAATTATACAATTTATTTCTTATGCTATTGGGGTGTTTATGGGACGTTATCGTTTAGACAAACCAGGTCTAAACATTGCCCATCCTGATCCGACAACAGAAGAGTTAACCAGTTATAAGTACATTGATGTGACGGTAACTATTGATGATGATGCCATTATTCCACTAATGGGCAAAAACTGTAATTTCGCCGACGATGTCTTGCAACAAATAAATCAATTGCTTGATACCATTTGGGGGCACGAAACCAGAACAGAAAATATCAATTTTATACAAGAATGTTTAAATAAAGATTTAGAGAAATTCTTAGTAAAAGATTTCTATAAATTCCATTGCTGGATGTACAAAAAAAAACCAATCTATTGGTTGTTCAGTTCTAAAACAGGCGCTTTTCAGGTATTGGTATATATGCATCGTATGAACGCTTTTACAGTAGAAAAAATACGAGCTAATTATATGTTAGAACATTTAAAAAATCTACGCTCCGAAGAAAGTATGCTAAAAGCAAATACATCCAACTTAAACACACAGGAAGCAAAACGTTTAGATCAAATTAGTAAAGATATTATAGAATGTGAAGTATACGATATGGAATTAAAAAATGTTGCCGATCAACAAATAACTTTTGACTTAGATGATGGAGTAACAGTTAATTATGCCAAGTTTGAAAGTGTTTTAGCAAAAATTAAATAAAATGATCGAAGAAAAAGTAATCAGCTATTTCAACCGTTTTCCACAACTACGTATTTTGTTCTTTTTTGATGAAAACAACGAACATTTGGAAGAAGTTCAAAAACTAAACCTATCTGGCATTCACAAAGAGTTTTGGGAAAACAATCCTTTTTCGCTCAAATGCAAACTCACAGAAGAACTGGTCAATAAAAAAGTATTATTACACTTGCCTTTGCCATTACCAGTCGATAAAGAAAGTTCTCAAAATTTTCCACTAATGGGATTATTATTAGCAAATAAAGAATTGCAGTTAGACAATGTAGGGACTTTTATGGAAGACTACAATTTACAAAGACATCAAAAAGCTTTGATCGCGCATTATATATCTGAACTCAAATATGCTGGCGTTCAAGAAGTCTGTAAGCCAATTTTAAATCCTAGTACTTTAACAGAAGCTGCATTGCAAAAAGCATTATTCTCCGCGTTTTTAAAATTTAAAAATATAGAATCTTGGTGGTTACAAGTAGCTAAATTATTAACACTTGCCAATTATTCAGATCAAAGTGAATTACAAAGAGTTATCAATAAAGTAACCAATCTAAACTTTGAAAACGAAGTAATTAGGCATCTAAAAGAAGCTACTGGAGTTGCTATTCAAAAAATCAATAAAGAAAGTCTATTAGATGTGGCTCGTAGTATTTTATACAACAAACTCACCCAAACTATTCCAACTGCAAAAAATACAGATCCTTACGGTAATTTTAAAATTACGGATAGCACACAACTTACAAGATTAAATCAAATGTTGCAAGAAGTGGAAAAAAATGCAACACTAAAATCAAGTTTTGAAGAATTACTCGAATCCGTTAGTAATGATATTCGAGGAGCAAAGTTAATCGAAGTCTATGGTGATGAAGGAGAGTTTTCCGAATTCAATACCGAAATGATTTGGGCTGTAGTAAATAAAATACAAGATCATCTAGCAAGTGCTCCAGCCGAAATTATTAAAAAAATAGAGCTAATCAGTTTGCAATCCAATATAGATGCTGAAGTTAAAAACACGCTGAAATACATCGTGCAAATTGCCAAAATGCAACTGCGAATCAATGTTATTGCGACTTATATTTTAGACACCCCAGAAGATTATATATTGTCTTACACCAGTGAATGGTATAAAATTGATTCCAACTATAGAAAAGCCATTGCAATCTATAAAAATTTAAATTTTGCTGAAATTCCCATACAAATCAATTTAGATAAAATACATGAAGAACTAAATACAACATATGAAAAACATACCGATGTTTTAAACAGAGAATGGTTAAAATGTTTAAACCATTTTAATTTTGATTATTCCAAAATAAAGGCTCCAAAACAGTATGATTTTTACAACACAGAAATAGAACCAACAAAGGTAAAAGTCGTGGTAATTATTTCTGATGCTTTACGTTATGAAGTAGCTTACGAATTGCTGTCCGAAATGCACAGTGATTCCAAGAATACTGCTGAAATAAGATATATGTTAGCTTCCATTCCATCCAAAACAAACGTAGGAATGGCTCAATTGTTACCAGGTAAAAATAAAAAATTCAATAACGGAGATATTCTTAGTGAAGGTATTTCTATATCAGGAACAGACAACAGAACAAAGATATTACAACTACAAAACAAAGACGCACACGCATATCAATATTCAGATATCGAAAAGCTAAATCAAAGTGCTAAAAGGGAGATATTCAAGAAACCTGTGGTGTACATATACCATGATGTTATTGATGCAACAGGGGATAAAAAACCTTCAGAAAGGAGAACATTCGAAGCAGTAAAAGAAGCTATTAATGAATTAAAAATCATGGTTAAAAATCTTCATGCAACTCATGCAGTTACCAAAGTCATAGTTACTGCAGATCATGGATTTTTATATAATGACCGCGAAATTGAAGAGAAATCATTAGAACAGTTACCAAGTATTGACATCGTACAGTCACACAATAGATATTTCTTAACAATAGATAATTCATTAAGGGATTTAGGATATTCCTTTCCTCTAAAGGCAACAACAATTTTTGAAGATGATCTTCATGTTACGGTTCCATTTTCAGTAAATAGGTATCGTAAACAAGGTGTAGGTCATCAATTTGTACATTGTGGAGGTAGTTTACAAGAATTGATAATTCCATTAATTGAAAGTTCCAGAAAATTAGAAGCTGTGACTCAAAAAGTTTCACCACTTATAATCAATAAAGGGGCTTTAAAAATAGTCTCAAATATTTTGAAATTAAACCTACTACAAGAACAAGAAGTTTCAAGAACACATAAAGAACGATTGTTAAGTATTGGTTTGTATAATAATCTATCATTAGTTAGTAATGAGGAAAACATTGTTTTAAACTATACATCCGAAGCACCTAGTGAAAGAATGCTAAGAGTTGAATTACTATTAACATCCGAAGCTGCATCCGAAGCATTTCTAAAACTCAAAATATTTGACAACGAAGATAAATTAAACCCATTAATTGAAGAACTCATCCAAAACAACACCTTAATTCAAACGGATTTTTAATGGAATTAAAAAATAAAATAATAAAACATTTCGAAGGTAAAGTAGTTCGTAAAGATTTAACAGCTTTGGTAAAAGGTAACAATCCAGTACCAGTATATGTCTTGGAATATTTATTAGGTCAGTATTGTGCAATTGATGATGAAGAAATCATTCAATCTGGAATCGAAAAAGTTAGAAATGTCATTCGTGATAATTATGTCCATCGTTCTGATGCTGAAATTGTAAAAGCAAAAATTAGAAATTCAGGTAGCCATAAGATAATTGATAAAATCAATGTTACTTTAAATGATAGATCAGCTAATATGTATGAAGCCGACTTTGCTAATTTAGGATTACGCAAAGTGCCTATATCAGATAAAATGGTTATTGATAATCCAAAATTATTAAGTGGCGGTGGCGTCTGGTCTATAGTAACTCTAGCTTATTCCCATGAAGACGACATTGACATGAGGTGGATAATTGCTGATCTAAAACCAATTCAGGTTTCAAATGTAAATTTAAACGAATATATCGATTTACGTAAAGAATTCACTTCAGAAGAATGGTTAGATTTATTAATGCACAGCATAGGCTTAAATCCGGAATCTTTTAACAAACGTGATAAATTCATTCAATTATCTCGCTTAATTCCGCATGTAGAAAACAACTATAACTTTATAGAACTAGGCCCTAAAGGAACAGGTAAATCACATATCTTTTCCGAACTATCTCCACATGGTGTTTTAGTTTCTGGTGGAGACGTTTCCAAAGCGAGACTTTTCGTAAGCAATAACGGGGACAAAATTGGATTAGTTGGCTATTGGGATGTAGTGGCTTTGGATGAATTTGAGCAAGAAAAGGGAGGTAAACGCACTGATGGTGATTTAGTCAAGATCATGCAAAACTACATGGCAAATCAAAGTTTTAATAGAGGAAAAGAAACTTATCAAGCTACTGCATCGATGGCTTTTGTTGGTAATACAAAACATAATGTACCATACATGCTAAAGAACTCCCATCTATTTGAATCCATTCCTGACGGATATATAAAAGGAGCATTCTTAGATAGGATGCACATGTATATTCCTGGCTGGGAAGTTCGTATTTTAAAATCATCTGTGTTTTCTAAAGAATATGGTTTTATAGTAGATTATTTGGCCGAATTATTAAGAGAGTTAAGAAAGTTTGATTTCTCTTCTGTACTTGATAGTAAAATTACTTTAGATGGTTCTTTAACAACCAGAGATAAAACGGCTATTAGGAAATCAGTTTCTGGAATGGTTAAACTACTATATCCTAATCAAGTTATAACTGACGAAGAATTACTTGAAATACTAGATTTCTGCATTGAAGGAAGAAAAAGAGTAAAAGATCAATTGTATATCATTGACGAAACTTTCAAATCAGAACCTGTAGAGTTTAAATACACAATACGAACCACAGGAAAAGAGTTTTTTCCGGAAACTTTAGAGAACTTAAATTACAAAGCTGCCGTTCAAGTCAAAGAGGACAATGATTTAGAGGAAACGGATAGTAGTTCAACTACCAAACCGATATTAGATTTAAAACCGCATCAAACCATTTTGAAAGACAATCAAACTGGAATTTCCTACAAAAAATTATTTGGAGATTATTTAAAAGGGGCACAAAATATTACTATTCAAGATCCCTACATAAGAATGCCATATCAGTTCAAAAATTTATTAGAATTCTGTATGATGCTAGCAAATAATAAAGCTTTAGAAGATGAAATCAACCTCGAAATTGTTACATGGAATGACGAAACTCATTTAAGTGATTCCATAAGCTATTTTGAGGAACTTCAAGAAAGCATAAGTGATCTTGGTATAAATTTAACCTACAGAATGGAAAATCATCACGATCGTTTTATAGCCGCAAGCAATGGTTGGAAAATAACTTTAGGCAGAGGATTAGACATATTTGAAAAAATTGAAGGTCGATTTAACGTTGCTGATTTAGATCAAACTAAAAGAAAATGCAAGTCATGTGAAATAACCTACTTAAAACTTTAATTAATTATTTAAATTAAATCCAGTAAGAATATGTAAAGCATTAAAAGGTTATTACGATTTGCCTAAACCTTAATAACCTTTTAATGCTTTACATATTTTATTTGACGCTATCTAAATCCAAAAAGACATCTGTTTTTATTTCATAATCCCTAATTTTCTTCTCCAGAGTATTTATTACACAGCCCAACAACTTAGAAGCCTGCTGCTTACTTTTTGCTATTTTAAGAACCTTTATTATATGCAATTTTTCAGCCGTTTTTAAATCTAACTTAAATTCATCCGAAGGATTTAGTAATCTTGCTGGTAAGGTATCCCGTAAAACAATATCATTATTAAAAACATAAAGATTTTCAATTAAGTTTTCCATTTCACGAACATTTCCGGGAAATAGATAATTTAATATAAATTGCTCTATATCTTTTCCTAATCGCAATTTTTTAGATCTTTTAAATAACTTTCTTTTAGATTCTATAAAAAAATCAATTAATTCTTTCTTTTCAATCATGCCTCTATCTCGTAAAGGAGGTAAAGTAAGCTCAGTTATTGCGAGTCGATAGAATAAATCCCATCGAAAATTCCCTTCCACACATCGCTGAGGAAGATCTCTGTTTGTGGCAGCTATAATCCTTAGATCAATCTTCTTCTCCTTAGTATCTCCTATCCTAAGTATCTTTTTTTCCTGAATAACCCTTAGCAGCAATTGTTGCATATAAGGTGAAATATCTCCAATTTCATCCAAAAAAACTGTGCCACCCTGTGCTTCTTCAAGCAAACCTTTATGGTCAGCTACTGCACCAGTAAAGGCCCCTTTCGTATGACCAAATAATCTCGATTCTAGGAGTTCATCTGTAAAGGCAGAGCAATTGATGGCAATAAATGGCTTTTCATATCTTGCTGAATTTCTATGTATATAATTGGCTAGATGCTCCTTACCCGAACCGCTTTCGCCATAAATTAAAGTAGTCACCTGATCAGCTTTAGCAATCATCTCTGCTTTTCTATAAATAGGTTTCAGTGAATTAGTTATAAGATAATCCTCTTTATGGTCTACAACACTGTCTTCTTTAATTATACTTCCGCCTGGAATAGTAGACTTTACTATTTTCATATCCAGCAACTCTGCCTTATCCGTTTTGGAATACTTTCGAGGTCGAACCTGAAACATTTTTGTATTAAACATTCCAGACTCATGAATCAGATACCATGAAATCTGCATCGCAGAAGTACCAGGAGAAAAGAAAATACTAATCTCATCTTCCTTAAACTCCCTCATCAGCAAACCGTCTACCTTGCTTTTTATTTGCGGTATGTTAATAACATCGGCAATATCTAGGTACTGAGTCTCAATAGTACGATTAGGAAATTTTTTATTTAGCTCAGTCCTTAGTTTTTCAATATAGATATCGGGTTTGTCTCCTTTCTCAGAAGATAAAATCACATGTCTGTCATGATCAAAGAAATCATTATGAAAATTAAAATTAGGGCCATTTTCATCGACCCCGATAATTTGTCTTGTTTCTGGATTTCTGGTAAAATCATGCATGGTAGCAACCCATGAAATCAATGTTTTCATATCATTTTTTGATAATTAAAAATCAAATATTGATATAATTATTGATAAAAACAAATAAAAATCCATAAAATATCGTCTGGCATGCTATTAGCCATATATGGGTAGTTAAAATCAGAAAGAAGAAAGGAGGTGTATAAAAATGACAAAGAAAAAATCAGTACAGAGAAATGCAGGAATAGGAAAGTTTGTAGCATTATGCGGAGAAAACATCCCAAAACAACTGTTAAGGAAACAGTGAAAAAATCCAAATAATAACTGTAATCCGCTGAAGACATTAAATCTTTTAAATAATAATTTTTTAGAATATGGCAATAATAATCACTTACGACATTCCTTCTAAACATCGGGAATTCAAAGAAAAGATGTTTGAATTAGGCTACAAACAGGTTTTCAAAGACCAAAAAGGACTTGATGTACATTTACCCAACACAACTCTTTTACATCAGACAAAGACGGCACCAGAAGCAAGAGACGATGCCAAAAGAATATGTTTAATCTTAAGTATCTCGCTTGAAAGATGCATATCGAGTCAGTTTGACCAAGATTGGGCTGCTATTTATGGAACACCATTAAAATAACAGCTATATGGAGAAAAATAAAAAATTCAAAATACTCTCTATTGATGGAGGCGGGATAAGAGGTCTTATCCCTGCCAAAGTCCTGGCCGAATTAGAAGAAGAATTGCAAAAGGAAGAACCCAACAAGTCGCTACATGAACATTTCGATCTTATCTGTGGCACCTCAACAGGAGCTATCCTGGCAATAGGTCTTGCTTTAGGTATACCAGCAAAAGAGCTTGCAAAATTCTATGAAGATCATGCAAAAATCATCTTTCCAAGATTTGTCTTTCGTTTTCTACCTCGTAAAAGCAGAGCTTTCTTTAATGCCATCTACAGCAACAAGCAATTGCTAAAAAAACTAAGAGAAGTCTATGCAGAAGCAAATGGAGGTCAGGATCCCCTCATGAACGATCTTAAAAGCAAAGTTTGCATACCAGCATTTAATGGAAACGACGGTGCTATAAATGTGCTTAAAACCAAACATCATCCAGGATACAGGAGAGATTATAAACTCCCGGCATACCATGTTGCAATGTCTAGTGCCTCTGCACCAGTATATTTTCCGCCCCATACCTTTTCATTTAAGAATGAATTTGGAGAAGGAACCAATATTAACATGATCGATGGTGGAATATTTGCCAACAATCCCGCTTTGATAGGCGTATTTGAAGCAACCGACAAACTAGATATACCGATCGGGGATATAGCACTTTTATCGCTGGGTACAGGCCAAGGAAAACAAATAATAAAACGCACATGGCGTCCAAAGAATGTATTCGACTGGCTCTTTCCCAATCCTAAGCTGGTAGACTTAGTATTGGATACACAAGCACAGATTACGGAGCAATATTTACTCTTTCTACAGCGAGCATTAGGTAAAATAGGCAATACATTTAGTCATTTACGTATTCAGCACGATATGAAAGGCGACAGCATCGAACTCAATTCCTCTAAACAAAAACACATAGACCGCATGAAGGCTATCGGTGAAGAAATAGCAAAAAACAGATTAACAGAAATTTTAAAATTTTTAAAACAATAACAAAATGGCAAACTGTCAAAATTTATTTCAGGAATATCACAATGATATATCAATAGGTTCAAAAAAGAACGAAAGAATGAAGAATTCGAAAGAAGGACTTCGTAAAAGAATCACTGCTTGGTTTAAAGAAAATCATGCGGATTATGTACCCTATTTCTATATACAAGGGTCTTATAAAATGAAAAACGGTATCCGTACAACAGAAGACATCTGTGACCTCGATGATGGTATCTACTTTTTTCGGGAACCCGATGTTTCTGCCTCAACTCTCAAAGAGTGGGTAGCGCAAGCCGTCGATGGCTACACGACGACAGCACCTGAAAATCGTAAAAAATGTGTGCGCTCCATCTTTGCTAATGATTATGAAATTGACCATCCAGTTTATTACAAAGTAGATGGGCAGGAATATAAAATCGCTGTCAAAAATGTTGGCTTTGAAAACAGCGACCCAAAAGCCGTTGTAGATTGGTTTGTGTCTAAAAAAGATAAGGACGGTCGATTATTACGAAACATCAAATATCTTAAAGGATGGGCTGACAATCAAAATTTTAAAATGCCTAGTGGTTTAGCTCTGACAATCTTAGCTACTAATGCTAAAGAATTAATTGTTTTAAATGAACGTGATGATATCACAACACGTGATATTCTTAAGGAAATAAAAAAAGAACTTAATAAAGATTTCAAATGTATAGTTCCAGCCGTACCAAATGATAATTTGCTAGAAAATTATGCAAACAAAGAAAAGTTTTTAGAAGCACTGGACAAATTTATAGTGGATGCGGACTCTGCAATTCGTAATACTAATCAAAAAGAAGCCAGTAAATTATGGCGTAAGAATTTAGGTTATAGATTCCCTGTTGGTGAGGACAAAGAAGATGTCTCTCGTAATACAGCAGCGGCTACTGGCGCAATGACTTCATATCCATTTTGTTATGAATAAGCTGTATGATAGATTCGCTGAAGAAGCTCGTGAAGCGATGAGTAGTTTTCCCGATTTACAATTATGTATTCGGGAAGATTCTCTTCCATACCTTACTGGCGATCTCGTTCTTTTTGATGAAAACGATGTCATGTATGATAAATATTCTATAAGAATAGAATGTCCGAATGACTACCCAAATAGTTTTCCTTTAGTTTATGAAACAAACCAAAGATTACCGCATAATATTGACTGGCATATTTATGCAAATGGTCATTTTTGTATCTGCACACCAATTGAAGAATACATTTACTGTGCAAAAGGATTTATGCTTAAAAGTTTCATCAAAAATCAAGTTCTTCCTTATTTGCACAACCAAAGTTTTAGAGAGAAAGAAGGTTATTTCCTAAATGAAAGGTCTCATGGCTCAATGGGAATCTTAGAATCTCTATACGATATTTTACAAATTAATGATTTAATCAAAGTTTATTCCATACTTGTATATATTTATGAAAATAGTAAGCCACCACGTACCTCAAAATGTTTTTGCGGAGCTGATCGAAAGTATAGGCATTGTCATAAAGAATCATACGAAACTCTAAAAAGCATTGGTCAAGGCAGATTGTTAGGAATAATCTCTTACTTAAATAATTTTCAGTTAATATAACTTAAGAATATTAGCATAATCTCATAGTAAAGTATCTGTTATGTGTTTCATAAATAATTAATTAATCTATCTTCTTTTGAAGTTTTAATAATAGCATCATAAAAGCAACCTTTGACACTTTTGTCAAAGGCTATTGTTTTCAATCAAATATTCTAATCTCCGCTGCACCTTTTGCAATAATAGGTGAAAGCTTCGGATCAAGATAAAATTTCTTCAAAACTTCATTTGATGAATGTGATGAAAGAATTTTAGTATCATCCCCCATGACCCTATTGACCCAAGTAAAGTATGTCTTTCTCAGATTTTTCAAACTACATTCTTTATTGTTTTTTGTGCTTTTCCAATAATCAGTAAAAGATTTGGATAAAAAATCCATCAACGATTGTAAGCTCATATCTCGTATCGGACACAAAATATAATCTTCCGACATATATTTTTCATTATATCCCATCTCAATAAGTAAATCCATTAATTGAGACGTAATTGGAATTGGCCTAAGAACATTTGTCTTGTTTCTAATCCTCTGAACTTTAATATTATCAATATAAATAAATTTAATATTTGTAGCGGTTTCATATATGTCACTCCATTTCATAACCACTAATTCTTCTCGCCTACATCCCGTCAATAAAAATAATTCGAACGCCTGCCTCAAATATTTACCATACAAATGCTTTTTTATCCCTCTTCCACCTGGTTGATCCTTATCCTTATCAACAGCTTTTAAGACTTCCTCGAATTCGCTCTTTGTAATTGTTTCAACTATAGAACTAGTCGGCCCCTTAATTATATAATTTCTGTAGGGATTTCTCATTTCGATTTCCTCTATATCTATTAAAAACTCAAAGAACCCTTTCAAAGTACTCATAATCTTTTTTAAAGTCTTTGTTTTATACTTTCCCTCAGCCCATAGATAGAAACTAGAAACTTCCTCTTTACTTACATCCTTAGCCCTAAACACTGTAATATCTTTACTTTTACGAACGTTATGAGAGAAATAAGTACAATAGCGCAATAGTTCTTGCTTATGTGCAGCACTAACGTTTTTTTTAAGGTGTGCAAAACCGCTTTCACCATCCAAAAATTGACCATACCTAACAACAGCATCAGCGAGTGAATAATCATTTCCTCGATAAATAGCATTGGAATTTTCCGTTATTCTTTCTCCAATTCTAATAAAACCATTAGAAATTAATTCTTTCTCAAAAGCAATTGCTTCAATGACAGCATCATTATAATTGGTAGATTCTAACTGTTTAGCCCTCACTTCATTTTGAGTTCCAGGAACATGTATCCTTACCCTATAAACCTGACTTTCAAAGTGCTTACAGTTACTATTATCTTTATTGCATTTTCTGCAATATATTTTCAATCCCTTATGTGGATTTTTAGAAAGCTTTAACTTACTCATGACAATAACTTTTTATACAACTCCTCATCCTTTTTACTTTTCTTAACTTTAGTCGTTGGCTGATACTTTTTATTCTCATCCAATTGTAGCATTATCAGGTTAAACAACGCTTCATCTTTGATCGTTTTTTGATAATAGCCTTGCCAATGTCTTGGAAATTTTTTCTGATAATCTTTGATTTGCGGCAATAAGATTGCACACCTGAAATCATTTTCATAAACAAAAACCATTTTTTTTAATCTATGAATAGTTACCGAATTTTCTTTTAACCAATTAATTATACATTCTTTGTCTTTTCTCCCAATTTGAATTCCAACTTCTTTTAAGTTCATAATTGCACCGCAACTCCACTCTTTTTCAACATCTATATTTGTCATTATTCTTTTGTGTATAGATATTATATCACTTGAAAAGCAAAAAGTTTTGACAATTATGAAAATAAATTGAAGAAAATTTCAAACTAAAAAACAATCAACTAACAATCAGCATTTTGCACATTAATTTCTTTTTGGATATTATCAGATATTTTTGGATGTTTTATTCTTTTTTAATCTTAAAACTTTTTCTGATACTTCCATCACAAAACATTGATAATCAACAATTAAAACCATCTTTATTCTAAAAAAAGTGTATTTCGATTTTTTTCTCTCAAAAAGATCATTTGGGAATTTTTTATTCCTAAAATTTTATTTTAAACCATCTTCTATCTCAGTTATTAAAGAATTAAAAGCCTCTAGATCAAAGGTGTTACTATCGTTCCATACTGTAAAAAAGTTTTGGTACTTGAAAATCACATCTAGGTGATTGGCATTTTGAGAAATTTGTTTTGGAAGAATTTCATCTCTTTGATCTGTAAGTTGCAGCAAAATAACTTCTTCAAAATCACTATTAATATCACCTGTATACATTGATTTTGTCTGATTATCAAAAATAAAACGCTTTGCCTTCTTCGGTAAATATTCCAGAGAATTCAAATTATTAAAAGAGCAATTAAATGTTCCTCCAACGTAATTAGGTGATCCATGTAGCGACGTTAAACTCAATTTTGAACAGTCAAAATCCCCAATAACTTTATCAAATTTGAGAGGCAATTCAGTGAGATAATCCATGCATTCTGCGAATTTCACACTCCCGTCAACACTAATACTTCCATCGCAATTAATGTTGTATGAATCAATTATAATCCAATAGTCTCTAATTATTTTTCCTACCTCACTCCCGTAATCAGGAAAGACATTACCAAAATCCATTTTTTTAAAATTTTTAGACATGAATCATCTTAAACCCTCTTTAATATCTAACATAAAATCATTGAATAACTTCATATCAAATACTTTAAAATCCGAGTTTGGATCCAATTGATACATACACATATATTTGCCGTACTTAAATAAAATCGGCAAATATTTTATCTGATCAATTACGATCTTAGGAAGGGTAGATTTAGACTCAGGTTTTCTCATTTCAATTTCAACTGTATTCACATTGCAATTCTGCATACCCAAAAAAAGTTGAACAGTATTATCGATAACAAGTTTATCAATCTTTATAGGGCAATTTTCTAGATCTTTTATAAAGTTTGATGTTATAAAAAAAGATTTCACTTGTTTTGGGGCACCTAGTAAATTTCTCAGTAAATTATTATTGGCATAATAGTTTCCAAAAACAATTTCAGGTCCGTATTCAAGCGTTTCTAACTGATTAATGAAACAGTTAAAATTGCCATTAATTATTTTAGGAGCACCTTCTAAACTTTCGAGTTTATTCTCATGACAAAAATAATCTGCACCAACGCAAATTGGACCAAATTCCAAAGACTTTAATTGATTGCCATAACAATTAAAAATGCCACCCACGAAATCAGGACAACCTTTTAGTGTAACCAGCATGTTTGAACTACAATAAAAATTACCACTTACCTTTTTAAAACGTAACGGTAATTTCTTCAATACTGTATTGGTGATGTAAACATCTCCTGTCACATTGATAAACCCACTTTTATCAATAGAGAATAGACCTATTCTGATGTTATACTTTTTAATGATATGGTAAACTTGTCTTTTTATCATCTAACTTTTTTACTCATATGTTTCAAATAACCGCTAATATATACCGCTGGAATCATATCCGCCAGCTTTACGGTAATTATTTTGCTAATTATTGTACTTAGCCGTCACTATCAAAACAAAAACATACCACATAAGAGGCTATAATATAATCTAAAGAATTAATTCAATTATTAGGTTAACTATATAAAACATACGACATAAGAGGGTTATATATTCAATAATATTATAACTCTTAAAATCCAAATATTAGAGAAAAAACAAAGGATTTATAATCGATATCAAAGTCACTTGTTAAGCAATTACTTCATTAAAATCCAAAACAAAAAAACAACTGAAAATCAAGCAAATAACAATAATCAACAAAATATTTTTAAAATCCAAAAACTTTTACCCTTCAATCCTGTATAATTTAAAATATCTATCAAAATGAATAAATTATACAGATACATCCCTGAAGAAGTGAATAACAAAATCCAAAAAGACAGCTACAGATTAAAAGAACACCTATACATAATTTGTGATATGATCTACCGTGTTGGAATTTTTAGAAAAGAAGATCAATATTACTCAAATACATATGTGGATATACCATATTCTTATTTTAGGGACATTATTACTTTTAGTCCTAGCATTACAAAAGCCAAAGATTACTTAATTTCAGAAGGAATAATTGAATGTGACAATCATTCTAGCAAAAAAAATGGCAAAGCACTAGGATACAGATTTAGAAGCGATGTTATTTCTAAACTAATTCCTGTAGAAATAAAAAAAGAAACGTTAAAAAAACAAATAATTAATAATCGCCAAAAAAGAAATAATCTTGTGAATTCTAAATACAAAGAATACAAAAATCATTTTTTGGATACATTCAAAATTGACACAGATGCTGCTTTAGACTATATTAACGCTCTATTTTATAAAAGGATATCAGAATTGGGATTAAAACATGCAAATAATGACATAACTGATTTTCTGAAAGAATTCAATAAAATAACGAGTCAGTTCAATTATCTTTATATGAGTATACACGCTATTAAGGATGGTCAGTTATTTTTCAATCAAAACGACACAAATAACAGAATAGACACCAATCTCACCAGCCTCAAAAGTGAATTAAAGCAGTTTATCATTAGTTCGTCCAATCTCGTACAAATTGACATAATAAATTCTCAACCTTTTTTATTATCAATAATTCTAAAGGAAGAAAAAAATTCAAGTATTGATCGAAAGGAACTGATAAAATATACAAATTGGACAAGAAAGGGATTATTTTATGAAAAATTCACAGAGGAATACATAAAAAAATACAATTGCAAAATCTCCAGAAAAGAGATAAAGGAATTGATGTTCTGTATATTTTATTCAAAAAATGAAAGCTACGTAAAACAAAAAGGAATATTTAAAAATATTTTCCCAACAATTTCGCATTGGATTCAACAACAAAAATTACAAAATCATAATACATTGGCCATAAAAATGCAAAAGTTTGAAAGTGAAATTTGTATCGATAAAATATGCAATGAATTAGACATGCAAAAAATTAAATATTATACAATACACGATGCATGGCTGGTCTCACAAGAATATGTAAATGCTACTATACATATTATTGAAAATTGTTTTATGAAAACACACGGAACAAAACCAAAATTAGACTCAAAAGAAATTGGTAACCGAAAAGAATAAATAAATATTCTAAACGTAAGAAAGCCATCTTACAATGGCTTTCTTATAATATAATAGAAAACTAATCCATATTACAATTGAATGTTTTTGAGTATATCTTCGCTCATTTGAAATCTAAATTCCTCTTTAGTGTCAAAATCTAAAAAAACAACAATCTTACTTCCGTCGCCGTGTCTTAACGCTATTGATAACGACTTTAAAAATTGCGATATTATGTTATTATCCTTATTTAAAGTAAGCCTGTCCACTACAACATCAATGTCAAATACGAAATTATTACTAGTTTTTATTGTATTCATTTGATTAAGATCAATCATCTTTCCATTGACTCTTACTTTTAAAAAACCGTAATCTTCGATTTCTTGATATACTTTTTTCAAATCTCCCGAAAATGATTTCAGTTTAGGGGTAAGAATTGATATTCTACGCCCCTGCAAAAAATCAATAAGCTCAACCATGGCCTATATATTTGTATAATTAGAGGGAGAAGTATAGCTTCGGACTTTGCCATCGGATAAGTAAACATTTAGTACATCGCCTGACCAAACCGCGTTAGCAACATCTTTTCCAATATTAATATAAATGTGATTGCTTGCTGTTGAATACAATTTTACTTTTTGTCCCTCGATTTTAATTATTCCATAATTAATAAATTTGCTTTCGAATCCCATATTTTGCTTTATTTAATTATCCCTACTCATTTGGCTTTTCAAGTTCCGCCCCGTTTAAAAAGTTTCTAGACTCTATTTTCTAAAATTATATAAATGTGCTAGTTTTTTATACATCTAATCGAGTAGCCAAAACTTCTTTTACTTACGTTATTAGCCGTTGAAGTGTTTAAGAAATATCGCATCTTTGCTAAGCTACCATCTACAGAGCTTGTCCAATAGTATCCATTTCTCCCTTCAAAATCAAGAATCCCATTTCGACCATCTCTCATACCAGCCGTAACAAGTTTTAAAGGCGAGTTAAAAGCTGTAATCGCATTGGTTATTCCTGCAGCTTTTACTTCGGCATCAAATTCCGCCTCTGTTGGAAGTCGAAATCCGCAAGGGCAGGGATTATTAATGCCGTTCACGCCTTGCCAAAGATTATCATTTCCAGGTTGTCGCCAATCAGTCGAAACATTAGAATCTTTAGTAATTATAAAGGATGGACTACTTGGAATATCATTATTCGCTAATACATTTGTAGCAATGTATTTTGAAGAACCATCTATGTTAGACATCCATCTTATTTCTTCATGACCATCATTTGATCTTCCCCATTGAAAATTATTTCCATATGCATCCTTATCATTTGCAGAAGTTGCAATTTTGGAAGCTCCTAAATTGTATGCCATCCATGTTTTTCCTGCAGCTCCAACGACCGTGGCGATAACACCACTGTCTCTAACACTAACAACTACAGGAGTAGAAACAACTTCTTTTTTGCCATTTGAAATAACGACATCGTAGTTTCCGGCATCAGAAATGGTTGTATTAATCAGAGTTAAAGTTGCAGTTCCCTGGCCTTGTATAATTTGGTTATTTGAAATTTCAACACCATTTTTTCGCCATACATATTTAAAACTCACTCCCTCAACTGAAGTCACTGAAACAGACATAATTTGTGTGCCTGATCCAGCGCAAATTCTATCGGGTGACGTAGGTTGAACCAATATCGTCGGAGTTATTTCGGGCATTTCTTCATTGGACTTTTCACTACTGCAACTTATAACGTTTAAAAAAACAATAATGATTGAAATCTTTTTAAGTAATCTGAGGTTGTTCTTATACATTTTTTTGGTTTTAAATTGTTCATATATTCATCAAACAAATTTAAAATAAAATTCGACTTATAAGTCGAATTGAATTGTAAAATTCATAGTCTCAGTTTTTTTTCTTTGTGAGATGCAAAAGGAAATTGATAAAATTGAAGCTCAAATTATTGAAAGAATATACAAACTCTTTCAAGAAAAGTATGACGGAAATAAGTCTGCTTTTGCAAAAAATGCTGAATGCTCGGAAACTACTATTCGTAGAATTTTACGAAATAAACAAGGTATTACAATAAATCTCCTTTTACGGATGACTCAGGCACTTGATACGACAGTCAGTGACCTGATGAAAGATTTAAAAATTCAGGAAAAATAGCAACGCATTATCATTTACTTTAATGACGGCTTAATAGCCTTATATTACTATGACTATTCATCAACGCACTGAAATAGCAGGAATTTTAGAACAGTATAAAATAAAATTCATCAACGACAAAATATTGCAGATTGAATCAGATCAAGATCTAAGAGTAATTCCAAGTGAAGAAATTATAAAGATTTTAGGTTTGAAACAAGACAATGGACATCAAATTTTCATTGAAAAACTAAACGAAATTGAAAATGAATGGTTGAATATTTTTCTTAAGTATGAAAAATATTATGATGTATATAACAACACAGGAGAAATTAATTTGGATAGTTTTTTTAACTTATTACATGAGATAATAGATGGACTTAAATAAACAAAAAGAATACTTAGAAAATCGAACATTAGTTTTTAACCTTAGTGATGCAGAATTGATAAATAAAATTATTGAAGATAATCTGTATCTCAGTGTTATTTTTGAAAAATATAAGGATGATTTTCCTAAAAAACTCAGAAAAATATTCCCTGCGATTGATTATCCCACTCTTGAAGATATTTTTACTGAATCAGTATGTATTTTTAAGGATGTCATTTTGAGATTTGGACTAAAACTATTGAAAAAGAAAAACTCCTCAATCGCAGGTTATCTTATGGGGATTTGTAAAAAAAGAATCCTAAACCTAAAGAGAATGCACATCGATAGATTTTCTAACATCGATTTTGAACACTCAAATTATGAAGATTTTTACAACGTTGATTCGGACCAAATTCATAACGACAAAGATTATGAAGAGTTAACAAGTGAACAAGAACACTTATATAACCAAACCCTCATACAGTATGAAGTTTTAGAGATGATGAAAAGAGCAGGAGGCAAATGCTATTCTTTGATTTTATTATCACTATCTTCAGAATATAATTATCGAGTATCTGATCTTAGAGAACTTTTTAATTACAAAAACAATCACACTACTATAAGTCAAAAGCATAAATGTTTGATGCGTTTAGAAGCAATGTATAATAATTTTCAATTAGCATAAAATGAAAAAGGCAATCGAAATTGTTCAACTCTATTTAGTCCCTAAATTAACGAATGCTACCGAGCTCGACATAAAAGACCTTGATCAAGCATTTTGGGAAAATTTCACAAATTCACTTCTTTATTTTGAAACGGATCCGAAATCTTTGTATCATTTAGTAATTAGTCTAAATATTAGTCCAAAAATTAAAGACAAAATAATTTCCAAAATACCAGGAACATTTTCAGTTTTAATTTTCGAATTAGCTGAAGAGTACGTCAAAGGAAATACTTCTGAAGCAATAAACTTATTATTAAATTCTAAAGGGAATAAATTTAAAGAAAAAGTATCTTTTTATTCGACATTACCCCAAGCAATAAGCATGGTAGAGAGAAATCTCTTAAAATTAGAACTTCCAAACATGTTTGAAAAACTTCAAAAAAAATATTTAGATAACGAAATTTAAATAGTCTTAAAAGATTAATTAAAACAATAATCCTCAATAGAAAATTAGGGTACAGCAATACAAATCTGTACCCTATTTTTTTTGCACCTCATGTAGGAAATATTTCTATGTCTAAAATTGATATATAACATTCTAAATATTAAAAATAACGCTTTGAATGATTTTCAGATTTGAAGTACTGGAAAATCCAATTGTTTAAAAAAAATCAGATTAGGTGATTTTTCAAATTTCAAAGTATTAGTAAATATATAATCAATTCAAAAATATTCTAAATGTTAAAAAACTCAAATAATGGGTGATTTTTCAAATTCCAAGGTATTAGTAAATAGACTGTCAATTCAAAAACATTATAAATGTTAAAAAAATCTATTAATGGGTGATTTTTCAAATTTCAAAGTATTATCAAATAGACAGTCAATTCAAAAAGAATATAAATGTTAAAAAAATGAAATATAAGGTGACTTTTAAAATTCCAGCTATTAGTTAGTATACATCAACTTAAAACAATACAGAATATCAAAAAATGTCCATTCAAAAAATTAATCACATAAGTGAATGAAATTTTACTATGTAAAACAACAAGATCTATAACGATCGAAATCAATATAAAAATTTGTGTAGAACATGCATTAATGTAATCAAAAAATCGAGTCCATAAATAATAATTTTTAATGGCATGAGAATATATCTCAATAGATCAAATGCTCATTATTCTCCTAATTAAAAGTAAATCCAATAATAAATCGAATAAATAATTTAATAAATATTAAAACAATACACCTATGAAAAAAAAAACAAATTCAATCTTGACTACAAATGAGTTTAATCTATTATGTGATCTTTATAATGGTGGATTTTTCACCAGTCTTGATACAATAAATTGGCGAGATAGTCTTTTTCCAGACAATGACATTCATTTATTAAAATCAAAATGGAAAGTAAATTCAAAAAATCTATTGAAAAAGGTAAATGCTCTTTCTTCGCTAAATACATTGGAACTATTGATCGAAATCCAAAAGTTTTGGAAAACTGATGATTCTATTTACGAAAGTTTAAATATACTATCTCCAAGAAAAAAAATAGATGAAATACTGTCCGATCCAAAAAGGTCGCAACTTGTACAATGGCCAGGCATACACCCTGTTGATCTTTTTTATCTTGATTGTCAACAATTAGATTTAGATTTCATTATACACTCACAAGACACAACTGGTGAAAATAAATATACTTGGGGGGTTTCGAGATATTTTCTACATGACTTCATATTATCTTTATCGAAAGGTCATCAATTCTGTAATATTCTAAGGCTTAATGACGCAATCTTACACGGATTTAGGGCTTAAATATTTCTTGCTAAACAATATAGGCCTGAAAAAAGGCCTATATTGTTTATTTTCACACATCCAAGTTATTGTAATAATAGCAACATATATAATAACAACTAAACATTTCAATTTTAATAACGCATTAAATCAGTCATAATGAACGAAAATTCAACTCAAAAAAAAGAAAACACTAAATCAAATCTTTTAATTCTTGAATATATAGTACATATACATATTAATATAGTTAATGATGAAGGTAAAATGGATCATCAATCATTTAACAAAATATTTAATTCAACTAATATATTAGAAAATAGAAGAGACGCGATCGAATATTACTTAGATCAAAGTAATTTTTTTCTTAATCATCCTAAAATAGACTTTTCAAGCCCAATAGAAGCAGAAATAAAAAATTATAGAGATTTCAAGTCTTTTAGCATAACTCTTGAAATATCAGATAATGATGAAAATTATATTTTAATTCATGATACAGAATCATTATTTGAATTTTTAATCTTTGAAGCAACGATACTAAAAAATCATCCAGAGGTCACATTTACACAAATAAAGGACCAAGAAGGAGACATTTACAGCGTGAATAAAGAAAATATTGAATTTTTCAATTTCCTGCTTATAGAATTCATGTAATCCACTATTACCTTTTTTTATTAATAAAACTTAAATCTACTTTGAGCATTTATTTGTAAACTTCACTTATTAAACAAATCAACAAAAGGTAAAGTATTTTTAATGATTTCTTATTAAAGAATTCGCAAAGTAAATCATCACTTCAAAGAAATTCAAAACGCCTTTTGTAAAAAAATCAACTTTTAAAAATTTTAAAAACTACTATTAACATATGGAAAAAAGACATACTTCCAAAATTGGATATAGAATTTTAACACTAAAAAATAAATCTATTTTAAAACAATTACTTTTAAAAATTAGCTGCTTCAAAATATTTGAAAAAAATATATCCGAACAAGACATAGATAAAGTATGTGAAAAATTTTACATTACCAATTACACTATCAATAAAGACATGAGTATTGATGTAAAAGGCGATGTTTCAATTGCAAATCAAAACCTTAAAAACTTCCCGTTAAAGTTTAATAATGTAAGTGGCAACTTTATTTGTTGCAAAAACGAACTTACCTCATTACAAGGTTCTCCAGTAATAATTGGAGGCAGTGCTAACTTTAGTGATAACAAATTAACTTCATTAAAAGGAGGGCCTAAATACATAGGCAAGCAGGTTGTTTTTAACCAAAACCAATTAACTTCTTTAGAACACTGTCCTAATTACATTGGAGGTAATTTTAACTGTTCAGATAACAAAATAACATCTTTAGCTTTTTTTCCGAAAATTTTAAATGGTTTATTTAATTGTCGAAAAAATCCAAATGATGCCACAGGTGAATTTCAAGAGGAAACTGTTCTAAATCTAATGATTGAACATAATAGTCTTACGATATTAAACAAAATTCAGATATCTGATCTTAATTATCAAAATCTAGAGCGACAATTTACAATCCATCAAATTATAAATAATGTTAACTAATGTAAGCAATCATCCATATCTAAAATTCATTTCTTTTTTCCTTGCCTAATTTGATGAAAAAAAGTTTCACTATTGATAGTAGTGAAACTTTTTTATAATCATAAAAACAGGAGAGAACTCAACATTTTTTAATATATAACATAAATAAATTTAAATTGTGGATACAGAAGATATAATAAAGTTATGCGAATATTACAAAATAATATATTATACAATAAATGATGATAGAACCATTAATGCTCATGAAGATGTATATTTAGCTGACATGCAATTAAAAGAATTGCCTTTAAAATTTGGAATAATTTATGGTAGCTTTAATTGTGAAAATAATCAATTAACTTCTTTAGAAGGCTGCCCAAAAATTGTAAATGGTACTTTTAATTGTAGTAATAATAGATTAAGCTCACTAGAAGGATGTCCTGGCAAAATTAAAGATGCGTTTTTATGTTACAAAAACAAATTAACCTCATTAAAACATTGCCCTCAACATATCGGTCATATTTTTAATTGTAGTCATAATTTATTAACTACTCTAAGATATAGCCCTAGAGAGATCAAAGATAATTTTAGTTGCACTCACAACAAATTGAAATCTCTAATGTTTTGCACAAAAAAAATTGCTGGCACTTTTCACTGTAATGACAATCAGTTAACAACACTTAGAGGATGTCCAAAAGTAATCTTTTGGGATTTTGATTGTAGCAATAATAAATTAAAAAACAATAAATATTATCCTAAAATTGAACTCAAAAATATTTACTGGGGATTTTCTAAAGAAAAGTTAGAAGAACTTAAAAGAAAAAAAACATTGACAGATATCTTATATCATTCATAATTCAATATTTATCCTTAAAGTTTATTTTTTGTATCAAAGCTAAAAGTGTATCATTTTAATTTACAAAACAGATTTTTTAAAGTACACTTTATGTATCTTTGTAATATAAAAGCTTAATTAGCAACTTCCACTCTGTTCAAATAGTCAAAGGTTATATTGAAACTCAAAATATAATGGAATCAAATTGCGATCAACTTTCAGATACAAGTCTTTTTAAAAATTCTATTTTAAAGCATATCTACGATTACCAACAATTTTAGAACGTTTACTAATTCAGTAATATAAATTACCTTAGGTTTTATTACATTTATAAAATGATTAAGGCCATTATTATTGACGATGAATACAATGCTAGAGAGTTTCTTGAAAAACTCTTGACACGGTACTTTCCTGATAAATTTCTAATTCTTGATAAATGTGAAAGCGTTAATGAAGCCGTTGTCTCTATTGAAAAATATAATCCAGAATTAATTTTTCTCGATGTACAAATGCCTAATAAAAATGGTTTTCAACTTTTTAAAGAATTAAATAAAGTGAAATTCGAAGTCATTTTTACAACGGCTCATTCAGAGTTTGCAATTGATGCGATAAAATGTAGTGCGTTGGATTATTTATTAAAGCCAATCAATTACATAGATTTGTTGGAGACCATCAAAAGATACGATGACAAACAAAACAAGGCGTCACAAGAAGAAAAACTAAGATTGCTTTTAGAAAACATTGATACTGGAGGCTCAGAATTCAACAGAATAGCACTACCAACAGAAAACGGATTTGAATTAATTAAAACTAACGCAATTCTGTACTGTGAAGCTGATAGTAACTATTGTAAAATTGTTTGTCTTGACGGAAGAAATATTGTCTTGTCTAAAACGTTGAAATATATTGAGGAACTTCTTCCAACTTCTATTTTTCAAAGAATTCACAAATCATATTTAGTGAATCTTAATTACATTACTCGATTCAATAAAACAAATGAACTCCTTGTGGAACTTAGCAATGGAGAAACTTTGCCCGTATCTGTTAGAAAAAAAGAAGACTTTATAAATGCTATCATTCAAAAAAAGTAATCTATTATTTGTTCTGCTTTTTGTTGTTGAAATAGCTTTTTCACAACAATTTCCATCAAAGAATTTTTCTACAACTGATGGACTGCCCAATAATAGTGTTTATTCAATATTTAAAGACAGTCGGGGAATTCTTTGGGTAGGAACAGCAAATGGATTATCTGCTATCCAAAATGGAGAAGTAAAAAACTATTATACTTCAGATGGATTAGCTCATAATAGCTGTTGGGCTATTGTAGAAGATAGTAATCATAATATGTGGTTTGGTAGTCATGGAGGAGGATTGACATTCTATAACGGTAAAAAATTTGTAATCATAAATCAAAAAAAAGGATTAATCCATGATAAAATCAGACGATTATTCATCCATAAAAATCTTCTTTACGTTGGAACCGAATTTGGAATCTCAGTCATAGATATTAAAAACCATAAAATCATTCTGAACAAGAAAATTGTTGGTTGCAGAAACTTATTTCAAGTGATGGATTTTATTGAAATAAATTCAAAAATCTATTTTGGGACTTTTAATGATGGTTTTTGGCGTATTGATTTAACAACAAAAAACATAACGTTGGTAAATCATAAACGATCTGATATATTTTCAATTCATCAAAAAAATGACAGTCTATATATTTGTCATAATGACACTATAAATAATGCTATAAATAAAATTAGTGTAAAAGATTATTTAGCAAATAAAGAATCTAATATTCATTTTGGCAGTAGTGTTTTCTGGAATTTTGCAACTGATAAACGAGGTCATACTTATGTTGCAGGCAATGGAATTAACTTTTCTACAGGCGGAATTTATAAAATTGCTAATAATCAAATTATTAATTTTAATGATGCTTTTGGAGTCGATAGTTTTGAGGTCTGGAGTTTGTATTATGATTCGAAAACAGATTATCTATATGTTGGCACAATCAATAAAGGTTTATTTAAAGTAGATTTAAAACAGCAAATTAAATATTATCCTCCGTCATTTTATAATAAATCAAAATTAGATATTGTATCTATTGCAAATATTCAAAATACCAAGTTAATCTTATATAAAAAAGGATTGGCTTTCTTAAATAGAAGTAAAATTAGAACTGACATTAACAATTCAAAGTTTTTTGCTTTTGCTCAGTACAGTTTTCGCACAAAATCGCAATTACGAGAATATGAATATTTCTCCTCTTTTTCGAAAACTAGTTTAGAAGCATTTGAATTAAAAGGAATTAAAATTATTAATTCAGTGGTTTGGGTAAATTCAACAATTGGTTTATTTGAAATAAACAGTGATGGAGTAATTTTGGGATATTATCCTTATTCAGTAAGTGCTTTTGATTTTGAAAAAGTAAACAAAATCCTTTATCAAGTTGCTTATGGTAGATTTTGTACTGTAGATAATTTTAAAGATAATACCTCTTTTACAGAATATCTACCTAATAATTTGAATAATCCTAAAGAGGCTTTTTCGATTTTACCTTTAGGAGACAAATATTATATAGTTTCATCATCTAATGGACTATATAACTATAAAAACGGAAAATTTTATTCGTACTATTTCAATAATATTTGGAAAGAAAATGAATTAGTCCAAGCCAAAATCAATGATAAGAAAGAGCTTGTAATAGCAAATTCATTTGGAGATGTTTTTATTATTGATGTTTCAAAGAACTTTAGAATAATTAAGAAAATTGACCGTACACAATTAATTGGCAATTCTATTTCATTTTTGGAATGTTATAAAGATTATCTGTTTATAGGAACAGAAAAAGGATTGAATATATACAGAAACGGAACCATTCGCCTTGTTGATGAAGAGCAAGGGTTGACTACTAAGGCTTTTACTTCTTCAAATATCGATGGAACAATTTTGACAATGGGAACTCAAAACGGTTATTTTGAGTTTGATTTTAAAAATTATATCTCAAAAGAAAATGCTGCCAGAGAAATAAAAATTACGGGAATAGAAGTCAACTTTGAAACTATTAATCGAAATCATTTTAAATGGTTTAACTATAATTATGACGGTATTACACTTCCTTATAACCAGAATACAATATCAATTAATTTTGAACCTCAAAATGCTCAATATCCTAATAAATTAAATTATCGATATCAAGTTTTCGGTGTAACAAATTCGGGCTGGAGTAAATGGACAAAAGATAAAAATATCAATCTTACGTATTTACCTAATGGTAATTATAAAATTAGGATACAGACTAAGGATTTATTTTCAGGAATTATAACTTCAACTGATATTTTAAAAATTCAAATAACACCTCCTTTCTGGAAGACATGGTGGTTTTTAATAGGGAGCTTTTCTCTTATTTGTCTTACTATTTATTTAATCTACAAGAATCGAATTCGCACAGTGAAAAGTCAGGAAAGAGCAAAAGCAGACGTTCAGAAACGTTTAGCCGAAACCAAAATGGAAGCATTACAAAGTCAAATGAACCCACATTTTATTTTCAATGCGATGAACTCTATCCAGAATTATATTATTGATAACAATACCGATGATGCATTAATGTACATGGGAGAGTTTTCTAAAATAATTCGCCAAACGCTTAACAATTCATCTGTTCAAAGAATTGCATTAGCTGATGAAATTGAATATTTACAATCTTATATTAAGCTAGAGAATATGCGATTTAAAAATCATGTTGCATTTGAACTTATTCTTGACAACAAACTTGATTTGTTTGAAAATGAAATCCCTCCAATGCTTATTCAGCCATTCATTGAAAACGTATTTGTTCATGCTTTTGATTCTCGCTCTGTAAATCCAAAATTAATACTTTCATTTAAACAGCAAGATAATTATCTTTTTTGTGAGATTATCGATAATGGAAAAGGGATGCAATCAGAAAATCTAAATAAACTCCATACTTCAAGAGGAATTGATTTAGCCAAAGAACGTATTGCATTATTCCAATTTGAAAATTCGAATCCCATCTTAATAAGTTCAGTAATAAATGAAGGAACAACTGTTGTCTTGAAACTTAAAATCTTTTGATTTTTAACGCTTAAGTAAGAAATCTATACGGGAACTAATTCATTATTTTCAAAATATTAGTTTCCTATATTTTTGATTGATTTTAATAAAATAAACAATAAATGAAAAATATAAATCTGAAAATAATTATAAAGACAAGTGTATTCTTATTTATTGCGATTGGTTGTAACAACAAAAAGGATGAACATTTAAAATATTCTTCTGATAAAGACAAAACCTTTTTGAATAAAGATGTTAAAACAGAAAACGAAGAAGTAATTAAAGATTTTGAGGGCAACAAATATAGAATTGTCAATGTGGGAAATCAAATTTGGACAGAAGAAAACCTAAATACAACCTATTTTAATAATGGTGAAAAAATCCCTGAAGCTAAAACTAATGAAGAATGGAAAAAAGCTGGAGAAGAAGGCAAACCTGCTTGGTGTTATTATGATAACGACCCAGTTAATGGAAAAAAACATGGAAAACTCTATAATTGGTACGTATTAAAAGATTCAAGAGGTATTGCTCCCAAAGGCTGGCATATTCCAAGTTTGGATGAATTTAAATTGTTGATAAACGAATTTGGGGGATTGGAAACATCAGGCTTACAACTTAAATCCAAAACATCTTGGGACAAATCCGCTATGGGAGAAAATGGTAATGGCACAAATAATTCGAGCTTTAATGGATTCCCTGGAGGTTATAGAGATGATGAGGGTCGTTTTAGTTCAAGTTATTATGCAACAATTAATTCCGATGGATACTGGTGGAGTAAAACAAATTTTATTAACACTACTAGTTCTGGAGAACCTAATATAATAATAGGAGCTGAGGGAGAAGAAAATAAATTTGCTTATCCTATAAGTTTATCAAGTGGTTCTACGCATTGCTTATGTAACAGTCCTTATAGAATGGCGTCTGGATTTTCTCTAAGATTTGTTAAAGACTAGAAGAATACAAAAACAAAGTATTTACCCCTCAAAAACACAATGAAAAACATTACCTACACTTTTATAATTTGCATTTCACTTATTTCTTGTAATGATGGTGTTTCAAAATACAAGAGTCAAAAATCTGAAGAATTTACTACTACTGTTGATTCTGTGAGCAATTCAATTGAATCAACTTCTAATATTTGTGCAATTTGTGGCAAGGAATTTAATAATAGAGGTTACGAAGAAGTTTCAGAAGGAGTTTGGAGAGAGTTGAAAGAAGGGAATCAAGGTCAAATTTGCAGTCCATCTTGTGGTAGAAGACATAATCAGCAATTTAATGATGTTGCAAAAAAATATGGTGTTGATATAGAAGATTCTGAAACAAATCCTAGTAATGAAGCTCAGTATAAAATGGGAAATGATGGTAGGGTTTATGAACAAAATAAGTGTTCATTATGCCAAGGAACTGGAATTGAAACAGGACGCAATATAGCTACTGGGGAAACCGAAAATAGAATTTGTCCTATGTGTGAAGGCAGAGGTGCTAGGAGTTATTAAATCTAAAAAAACAATATGAACAAATTAATAGTAATAATAATTTTTCTGTTTTTGTTGCTACCAGCAGTTTCCCAAACAAAAAAAACCACTTATAAAAACAAAAGTGGCAATCCTGTTGGATATTCAAAGCAAACAGGCAATAAAACAATTTATTATGATAAATCACATAATAAAATTGGTATTTCTAAAGAATCAAAAACTCGTACAACAACATTTTATAACAAACAAGGGAATAAAACTTCAATAAAAAAATCCAAATGAAAATAAATAATCCAATATTATATTGTTTACTTTTTTTTGCAATTCTGTTTTTTTCTTGCAAAAAAAGAGAGGAGATAATAGATGAATCTAATCAACCTAATTTGAGCAATATTGATACCCTTGCCCAGGAAAATAAGATAAGTTCAATTTCAACTGTCATAATTGGCAATCAAATTTGGATGACGAAAAATTTAGATGCGATTACTTTTAGAAATGGTGACACTATTTTTGAAGCAAAATCGGAAGAAGATTGGAAGAAAGCTTCAAAACTTCATATTCCTGCATGGTGCTACTATGATAATGATAGTGAAAACGGAAGGAAGTATGGACGTCTTTATAATTGGTATGCTGTCATGGATGAACGAGGTTTGGCACCATTGGGTTTTCATATCCCAAACAATGAGGAATACAATTTGCTCCTTTCACATCTTGGATTGAGAGATGACCCTTACTATGGTCAAAAAATTAAGCACAATATAGCTACGATGTTACAATCTACAAGTAAGTTGTGGTCGTCTGTAATGGATAGAAATAATCAAACTGCAACAAACAGTAGTGGTTTTAGTGCTTTACCTGGTGGCGTAAGACATGACGAAAGTAGTGGAGCTTTTAGTTCCATTAATGAAGACGGTTTTTGGTGGACATCTGAAAATATTTGGCAACCAAATTACAACCAAATAAATTCATTCAAATTACCCCCAAGTTGCCTACATATTGACTACTGGGTATCGAGAGTTGGAGCTGGAACTTTTCATGCTGGTACAGGACTTTCCGTAAGATGTATCAAAGGAGAAATAAATAGAACTACTAAAATCCCAATATTGGAAAATGAAGTCTTAGAATTAGATAAAGACGGAAAACCAAGAGAAGGGACATGGACTTTTGATGATAGTAGTCATGGTGTTGGTGGCTCGGTAACTAAAACATTTGTCAATGGTGTAGAAAATGGGATTAGATTAACATATGATAGATACGATAAATTATTATCTCGTCAAATGTACAAAGATGGCATACTAAATGGAGAAAGCAACGAGGTTAATGCTTACGGTGAAATTACTGAATCAGGAAATTATCATAACGGGAAAAAAGTTGGTGAATGGATTAAATATATTAGGAAATATAGCTTAAATCGTAACGATACAGGATTGATAATAGGTCGTAAAGAGTTTTATAAAAATGGTGTCCTTGATGGGGAATTACTTGAGTATGATGAAGAAGGAAGGCTTCGTATTAAAGAAAATTATGAAAAAGGCATCAAAATTAATAGGTTTGAATATTAAGAGAATAAAGTTATCTGTATCAAAGATAATTATATAAATTCCAATGGCGAAATAGAAATAATTGAATATAACAGGGATGCTAAAATGACCTCCAAAACCACTAAAGATATGAATGGTGAAACTTTATCTTGAGAATATTACTCCTATAATGGAAAAAAATAAAATTATAAGTAAACTTCTAAATTCATAAATAAATAAATATATATATGATTAATCTCTTTAAATATAGTTTGCTTGCTTATTTGTGTATCAACTTCTCCGCTAATGGACAGAACTTGAAGAAAATATACACCGAGGTTCGAAATGAAAACATAGATAATTTACTTATTGAATTGAAGGATGTTAAAAAAGAAAAAAATTATAATTCAAAAAAAAATGCATTATTTCAAATAGCTACTTGTATACTATATGCTAGTGAAAAAAGTCCAATGTTTAACCCAATGGAGAGTAATAATTTATTTAAAAACATTATTATTACTGAGTCAGATAGAGAATCTGTATTAGATTTTTTAAAAGATTATAATTTAGATTTATTTAAGGTTTCAGATTTAATTTATAAAGGTATTTATATTGAAGCAAAAACAAACAATACTGAATACTCTTATACTAAAGCTCTGGAAGCTTGTGGTTTATGTGCATATAGTGAACAGATTATTTCATCACAAACAGATTTAGCATATAATAATGCTAAATCAAGAAATAATATTCAAAATTATAAAGATTTTTTAGACCGCTATAGAAACTCTAAGTATGATACCGAGATTAAAGAATTGATAATAGAAATTGAGTTTGAAAATGCAAAAAAATCAGGTAATATTGAATTGTTAAATTCATTTATTAGTATTTATCCAAGTCATAAATTAACAAATTTAGCAGTTGAACTAAGAGACAAATTAGCACTTCCTAGTGAAAATGCCTCTATTAAAGAGTTAAGTGCATATACTGAAAAATATCCACTTTCTAAATATCTGCCAGCTGTACTAGAAAGAATAAAAATATTAGAAAAGCAAAAAAAGACAATTAAAAATGATTTAACTGAAGAAGGTTTAAAAGGAAATGTATCATCATTAACCTTCAGCAATTTCTTTGAAGGTAATACCGATGAACACTCATGTTTAATAAAATATAATACTGATGGTTACAAAATTTATATAGAAGATGACTATAATTACGGCTATCTTAATGTAATTGATAAAACTGAAATTATTCGAGATACAAATAATAATAAGATTGAAGAAAAAAAAATCACCTGTCGTCGAGAAAGCGGTAAAGCGGAAAAAAATTATATATGGAATACAAAATATTATAATGATGGGAATAGTGTGACTAAGAAAACAAGTACAATGGACGAACATGATAATGTACTAAGTGCTGATAATATAGTAATTAAATCCATTTATGATGACAAAGGAAGATTAATCTCAGAAACACAGTCTCAGAGGATTAAAAATGATGAACCTTATAATACTTTTATAAAAATATATAAGTACGAAAATGATTTATTAGTAGAGGAAGGCGATTATAGTATAAAGAATTTTTATAAATATGACGAGAATAAAAAATTAATATTTAAAAGAATTGAATATTATAAAGGAAGAAGTTTTGAAACCATATATAAGTATAATGATAAAGGGCAGTTAGTTGAAGGTATTGATAAAAATGTTTCTGATAAAACAACTCGTTTTACATATTATAATTATGATGAAAACGACTTTCTTATTGAGGAAAAAGAAATTAATATAATAAACGGGGAAGAGGTTACTACATATGAATATGATGAAATTGGTAATTGGATAAAAAAAATACTTAAATGTGAAAAATGTAAATCCAAAACTTATACTATAAACCGAAATATTAAATATTATTCAAAGAATGATTGATGTAAGAATACATGATTATCATAATAAGATATACTTATTTGACATGCTAACTTAGCCTTCACAGAAAGCTAAGAAATAAATCACAAATTCCCTATTTTCTTAACCTTTGCAACCGTCCCTAGAGACACATCATATAATTTAGAACAATCTCTCTGTTACTATCTGTCATCCAAATCACTGATGACAAAGTCTTTTTTTTCCAGATAAATTAGAAAGATTTTAGACAAATTAGCAAATACATTTTTTATGTAAAATTCCCAAAAAAAAAAAAAAAGAATTAGTCTTTTGAAATATTAATCTTGAAAAAAATTGGTAATAAAATTTTCGAGAACAACATCGTACCCCATCTGTACTAATATAACTCTCCCCTCCTTCATGGTCTCAGCAACTAAATTAAGTAATAATATGGTTAAATCATAACTAGATTAACCATTATTTCTTTTACTTTTTTTACTGTGTTCGGAGAAACATTATAATTTTTGTCTCTATCAGTTGCTAATTTTGCTAAATCTCTAAGTGACATTCTAGGATTAGATTTAACAACTTTAACCACTCGATTATGTTTTGATAGCGTTTCTTCTGGAGTGTCTTTGGTATCTTTCACACGCCCCTTGTAAACTCCACGTAAGCGAGCTTGAATTATTCCCTCTGCCTGTCTTTCAAGCAAAGATGATTTTTCGAGTGAACTTAACTCACTTAAAATAGTTGTTATAAGATTGAATACAGGATTGGCTTTTCCGTCTATCATAGATTCAAGACCTAAATTATCAATCTTAACAATTACCTTCTTATCATAAAAAAATTGTAGAGTTTGTAATACGTTTATAGTATTTCTTCCAGCTCGATCAATGGCATGGAAACTCACATAATTTACTTCTTCATTATTAACGGCATTAATAAGTAGTTTACCTTGTGGTCTTTCATTGAATGGAATTGAACCGCTTATTGTATCTATAAATAATTTTTCGTCTGGATGGGCTTTAGCCAATTGACGGAAATTTGACTGTGCTTGTGTACTTTGGCGAATATAACGTGCTTTTAACATTTGACTGAATTATTGGTACAATACAAACATACAAAAAAATAAATTATCGAGCAATTATAGGGTTGTGTATTTTGCACAAAAATAAAACTATTGTTACATAGATTTATAATAGAATTAAGCGTGAAGCGTATAACTATAATCTAAATCTGCTCAAAGGTCGCGTACTATACAATCTTCTATACTTAGACTCACCATTTTACAAAGACAGATATCATGAAGTTGCACAATATTTAATTATATTTATTTAGGTTACGGTAATGGTAATTTACATCTAAATAATTATCACATTAATTTCCTCAACAGGGTAGGTCCTCCACTATCACTTTAATTTTCAAATTACTAAGTTGGTGCAATCTATTAGTATCTTCGTTTCTAGAACGACTAATTAAATAAAACCATTCTTTCAGACTTATCATAATAATATCTAAACCATTAAGCAAAGATTCATATTTAAAGAGAGGTGAAAAAATAATATAATATACGCGTCGTACATCCTTAATTTTAAGGTAATTTTTATTTACATAACCAACTGATAAAAGAATAACGACCTTTAATTCGTCATTGAAAATTTCTATTGAATTAAGACCGCTAATTACATACAAATTGTCATATTGTATACCGCAAACTAAATAGACTAAAGACGAAGCAAACTCATCACTTTGAAGTAACCAATGCAATGTCTGATGTTCTTTTATCTCATAAACTAAATCAGCCATACTTATAACTTTAATGATTTTAATAAAAACTAATAATGCAAATAAAGCAATGCATACTGCCATGACGCGTCGTTGCAAAATTTTTGAATATATCAAAAACGACATTGTTTAATCTAATGACGTTTTAATTGTCAGCTCCAATTTTATTATATGAGTAGATTTACAAATTACATGATAAATTTCAATTTCTTCGTGGCATTTAAATTCTAAGTAAAAAAATACTACATTTTAAAAATGTAGAAGTTTCACACGTGTTTATATCATTCAAATTTTATGTCCTTTTTTAGTAAAAGTCAATTTTTGAACTTTGCTTAATTAACATATAAAAACATAAAATATATGAATCCGCAAGAAATTAAAAACAAAATTGACTCAATATCTTATTATCAAAATCGTCAGATAAGAAATAATGCGTTAAATCTTTGTGATGAAATTATTAAAAGCAAACTTTTGACAAAATATGGAAAAAGTGTGGTGAGAAAAATCAAAACGGAAATTGCAAAAATTGAAGATCCATGGTCTTGGAATGACCAGCCTAACTTTACAGATTTATGCGATATACAAGAGAAGATTAATGAACTTTATAGCATATTCGAGTAAAAATCTAGCCTAGAAGAGGTTTGGCGAAATATGGTAGCAGTACGATTACAGGGTTTATTATAAAAAAAGTGTTGTTTTACGGAAAACCGTTTTTTACTCAGTATCTTGTTTCTTATTTTCACATCTATATCACTCTGCCACAAAATGACAGACAAGTGATTTACTTTTGAAAAATAAAACCTATAAACTATGTCCAAATTAATATATTTCAAAAGATACCTGTATATCATAGATCGCCTAAGAAGCCACAACTGTAATTTTAAAGATTTACAAAAACATATTATTCGTAAATTAGAAAATGAAGACATTGACACTAATTTTGAATATTCTGTTCGAACATTTGAACGTGACAAAAAGGATATTCTGGATATTTTCGGAATTGTAATTGATTACAACCGAAAAGACAAAACCTATAGTATTGATGAAGAAGAAATAGAAGATCAATCGGTTACGCGAATAATGGATGCTTTTTCTATTCATCATGCCTTGCAAGAAGGAAACAAGTTGTCCCCTAGTGTTTTTCTAGAAAAGAGAAAATCATCCGGCACGGAAAACATTCACGGTATTATTCATGCCATACAGAATCATTATATTATAAAATTCACACACAAGAAGCATTGGGATGACTTCAGCACTAATCGTGAAGTTTATCCTACTGCTATAAAAGAATCCCATCAGAGATGGTATTTAATTGCTTTAGATAAAAAAGACAATAAAGTGAAAACTTTCGGACTTGATCGAATTTCAAATTTAAATATTACAGACACTAAGTTTAAGCCCATTAAATATAATGTGGAAAAAGAATTTCAGCACGCCTTCGGTGTAGAAACTTATTCTCCAGCGGAAAAAGTAGTTCTCGAATTTGTCAATAAGCAAGGAAATTACATTAAAACCTTTCCTCTTCATGATTCTCAAAAGATTATAACAGAAAATGATGATACGCTACTTATAGAAATTTACATACATACCACTAATGATATTGTAATGGAACTATTGAAATACGGTGCAGATGTAAAAGTCGTCTCGCCTATTGCACTTCAAAAAGAAATGAAAAATAGAATTTTACAAATGAAGAATCTATACGATATAATTTAAATTTGCTTATCCTTTAAAATATCATTACACAAAACATATATGATCAAAAGTACAATTGAAGAAAAAACAAATATATCAACAATAAAAAACCTACTTGAAAATGTGAATATCATTCAAAACAAGTATGATGATATAGCTGAAATTACTGGAGAAAAATTTAATATTTTTTCGGTATTGAATTTAACAAGCAATGAAGTAAGGACTCACTCTGCATTTATTGGAGAACTTTTAAATGTCAAAGGATCACATGGATTAAAAGATGTTCCTTTAAAGCTTTTTATAAAAATACTTGAAGAAAAATTTTCACCACCGAAAGTCGATGAATCTGAAACTTCGATTGGCGCAGAAAGGTTTAATCTTATTACTGAAACAGCCCTCACAACAGTTGAAAAGAACATCAGTAGATTAAATGAAGACAAAACCGAAGGTGGGCGTATTGATATAATCATTCAAGACAAGAATAAGACAAATGGTCTTGTCATTGAAAATAAAATTTATGCACGAGAGCAGGAAAATCAATTGATTAGGTATCACAATTATTGTAAGGAAAATTTCTCGAAAGAAGTGCCTATTTTGTACTTAACATTGAATGGAAGCTTGCCGACTTCTGGATTAGGTCTCATTGAAAAACAACATTATTTTAATATTTCTTATAAAGAGGATATTATAAACTGGTTAGAACTTTGCGTAAAAGAAGCATCTGACAAACCAATGCTCAGAGAGGCCATAAAACAATATATTTATTTGATTAAAAAATTAACCGGACAAACACTAAACAAAAAAATGGGGGAAGAAATACAAGATTTAATTCTAAAAAATTTTTTATCTGCTGAACAAATCGTCAAAGAGTTTGAAAAAATAAAATACAAAATTTCAGGAAGTATTAGAACTAGAATAGCTGACAATTTAATTTTAGGACTGGGTTCGAAATATATCGTGACGAAGCGTAATAATGTAGGTGACACAAATTCTGGAATATGGCTAGAATTAAAAGAATATCAAAATTTAGGAATCTATTTTGGAATAGAACCTTTCAGCGGGAAAGGAAATGTCCGCAACGAATTATTTTTTGGTGTTTTAAACTTAAATGATAAGGATAAAACCATTTTTGAGAATCATAATTTTAAGTGTACAAGATGGTGGAGAGATGTAGACTTTTTTGAAAACCATGAAGATTTCAAGAATAACCGAATTAATTTTAATGACTCAGAATTTATAAACTTTTTAGGGAAAGATCAGACAAGACAGGACGAACTCGTTGAAAAAATTTCTAAAAGAATGATCGACTTCATAAATTACAAAGAGAACTCTTTAATAAATGTCTGTAAAGAAGTTATCTCAAAGAACAATAATTAATAGCTTTTTATTTCTCTTCTATTCAATAAAATTATCGTATTCTAATTAGCACTAATTGATGTTTAGATAAAAGAACATTGAATATGAGAAAAAAAATATAATAAAGTTTATGGACAAAATCAAAAACCTATTACAGCAGGTCTCAATCATTTCAAAAAAATATGATCAAATCGCAAAATTGACTGGAGAAAATTTTAATATTTTTTCAGTAATGAACATGGAACACAATGAAGTATATACACATTCTGCAATTATTGGTGAATTACTCAATTCTAATGGTTCTCACGGCCAAGGGGCAATTTTTTTAAATTTATTTGTGGACTATATTAAAGAATGTTTTAACACTGAAGAACATAAAGTAGAACTGGATTACTTTGGTAAATTGGTAAATGATAAAATTTGCGAAAGAACCATAAGTATCGAGAATAACTGGGAGAATGTAACTGGTGGAAGAATTGATATTATTGTAGAAGATAACAAACAAATTATACTTATAGAAAATAAAATATACGCTCTTGATCAACCTTACCAATTAATAAGATACAAGAATTATGCAGAAACAAAACGCTCTAAAAAAGCTTTTTTATTTTACTTAACATTAGACGGTAAAGATCTAAAAGAAAAAGAGGATCCATACCATACACCAGATAATGTCGAAATAATTGGTTCAAATTTTAAATTTAATAAAAAGACAGAATATGAAAATTACAGAATAGAAAATAATGGAATAAGCAATATTCATCACTGTTTATATTATCCTATCTCGTTTGAAATAGACATAAAGATCTGGATTGAAAGATGTCTTGAAAAAACACACTCTTTACCCACAATTAGAGAAACATTAATCCAGTATTTAAATTTAATTAAAAAACTAACAAACCAAACTACAAACAACGTTAAGACTATGGAAATCCTGGAAATCTTAAAAAATAACATACAACAAAGTTTTGAAATATCAAGAAGTATTGGACCTTTAAAATCTAAGTTATATTATGACTTTTTTGAAGATATTGTAGAATATGCTAATAAAAAAGAAATTTCAGTCGATTCAAGCAATCTTAAAAGTAGTGCTCATTTTGGATTATACCTAATTCCAAAAGAATGGAATTCGAAACCATATACAATTGCTGTCATATTTGATACAGAACACGGTTACGATTATTCAGGTTTATATATTTCTCTAAGTTTTAATGATAATATTTCTGATATTGAAAAAATATCGATTAAAGAAAAGTTCAGCAAAATTATTCCAGAGTTCCATGGCAACCATGCCAATATTTGGAGAGATGCCACAAACCGAGATTGGGCTAATAACCCACAAATCTGGGAAGATGTTGCCAAAGGAAAAAATGGCGATACATATAAAGAAATAATATCTACTATTGAAGAAATTATTGAGATTGAAAAATCATAGAGGCTTACTGCCTCTTTTTTTTACATATACTTTTCTTCACGTCATATTCTGACATAGTAGTCTAGTTTCTTTGTTATATGGAAAAGCCGAAAACCAATCTAGAGTAGGCATCAACTAAAAAAGAAAAACTATGTCACAAATGATTACCAAAGACAATGAATTGATTAGAATTAACCCTAGCAATAGTAACAAAATAGAATATTCGACTACTTCCGGAAGATCTTGGCACGTTAGATATTCTGGCTCTTCTTACGGGAGTTTTCAAGATTTAACAGACAATGGCAAAGAAATACTAGCAACTACTTCAAAAGGTCTTTACTATTCAACTACAAATGGAAGAAGCTGGCATAAACGAAATTAAAATATAACATCTAATTATTGTAAACGACACACTTTGACAGTGTGTCGTTTTATTTTTACTCAGTAAAAAATAGCAATCTATGATTTTGAATTATAATGAACTATTGATTTGTGTAAAAAGGATAGAAAAACAAATTTCTGATCTTAAATTTGAACAACGTAACCATATTCATAATCTTAACTTTTCTAAGACAAGGCAAATATTTGCCCAACAACAACTTCTGGAACTTCAAATTCTAAATTATATCACTTATTATCAGGAGAAAATAAAAAGCAACCACTTAGAAAGCAAAATTTACAGTAATAAACTACGTGACTTAAAAGAAAACTATCAGCCAAAAACAAACACTAATGTTTTTTTTGTCTGTTTAAAGGAATTGACGGCTGAATATAATGATCTATTAAAAGACCTAAAACATTTTTACAAATTAAATAAACTAAAGGATTTAGATGCAATAAAGGGAAAAATAAAAAATCATACTTCACATATGGAAGAAATTTTTCTGGAATTATCTCGAATAATCCTTCTTCCACACTCAAATATTGACGACAATCAAGTCAAGGATTTTAATTCGTATGTAATCTTTTTTCAAGAATATTATAATTCGAAACTAACTAATATCGAAAAAGAATTGAGCTCAAAACAAATGGAATTAAAATCGTTCAAAGCATTTCTCAATTTTAAGCTAGCAAAATCAATTAGGAAAGAAATAAAAACCAAAAGAATGGAACTTGAAGCAATTCATTACACCAAAAACAATTTAAAATTTATAGACCAAATTAAATGGGAATATATTATTACCTAAATACACATTCATTTTAAAATTTATTTTGACATGTGTTTAAATTTAAGGGTTTGAAATAGTCCATTCCTCAATCATTAAATTTATTGGTAATTTTAATGGAAAACATTGAAATATGGAAACTACTACACTGACAAGAAAAGAATTATATGATTTAGTTTGGTCAACCGCAATTTCAAAAATACTGGAGCGATTTGCTTTATCACATGATGGCTTTAAGAAAATATGCAAAGAACATGAAATTCCCCTTCCATCAAATGGGTATTGGTCAAAGTTGAAGCACAACAAACCTTTTATAAAAGAAAGTTTAAATCTAGATTTCACAGGCAGCAATGAAATTGAATTTACAGTCCGCACAAATGGCAGCAATGTAAATATTGACCAAAGTCCACTTACCATCTTAACCAAACAAATCTTAAGCGACAAGAACGCGCCTTTACAGGTTCCTGAAAAGCTAACCAAACCAGATATCTTAATAACGCAAACAAAAGATTATAAATCAAACGGAAATTACAATCATTACGATTACAGAAAAAGCAAAATAGACAGATTATCCATTTACGGAGTTGAAAAAGAAAATTTCAACCGTGCACTAATAATTATGGATATGTTCGTAAAGTTGCTTCGGTATAGAGGGCATTCATTCAAGAGGGATATTAACGGTGATGGCCCCCATATTATGATCAAAGAAATTTCCTTTCCTTTTAGCATGCGAGAAGCACAAAAGAGAATTCCACCTGAAGAAGGCTCGTACGGATCAACATACCTTCCTACTGGAATTTTGGTTTTAAAGATTGGACCAAATTTCAGGGCTTTAGAATGGAAAGATGGGACTATAAAGCTAGAGAATCAGCTTGCAAAAATAGTGGCAAAACTTGAAATTGAGGCTGACAAAGAACTAATTCAAAAAGAAGAATCTCGAATTTACTGGCTTAAATACGAAGAAGAGAAAGAGCGTAAAGAACAAATCAAAAAAAGAAAAGAAGAAGAAATTCAAAAATTCAACAAACTTGTTGAACTTTCCAAACAGTACAATCAGGCATTATTAATTCGAGAATATATCAAAGCGGAACATCAAAACGCAATTTCTAATAACAATTTAACAGCTGAAAAGTTAGAATGGCTTAATTGGGCAAATGATAAAGCTGATTGGCTAGATCCATTAGTAAATAAACAAGATAAAATATTAGATGCAAAATAACTCAAAATTCAAAATAAAAGGTTTCGGATTAAACCGAAACCTCTTCTAGAAAATTATGCCCCTGCTCCCAGCGTCTGAATAATTCCCACTGTCCAAATAATAGGTTTCCATAGTATAACAAAACCAATAATGGACAATATTGAAAATACTGCCCAAAAAGAGAAATCATAGGCTAATGTAAATTCTGGAAAGTAACTCATAAGAAAATAATAAACTCCAAATGGAATTGCCAAAAATGCTACAACTATCCAAGCTATGCATTTTATAAGAAATGCTATAATGTTTAATAAAAATTGAAATAACATATGTTTGATTTTTATGACGCTAGTCTAGTTAAAAATTTAAATTATTGTGCTACCTTGTCTGCATATTATCAGGATTATCGTCGGCAGCAATTATTAGTCCAGTTGCTAATAAAGATAATCCCGCCGTAATCATTCCGATAGTCTTAGGATTTTTATTAGAATAATTTGCAATTGCTACTCCAGCCGCAACGCTAGTGTTTAGAATAGAACTTAAATTGCTGAAGTCAAGTTCTGATTTTGATTTTTTGAATAATTTTTTCATAAGTTCAGTTTTAAAATTGGATGCTAAGGTATTTCGTCATCACGACAATTCTTGTCGCCAAATTTTTTTAAGTGAAAAAAATAATCGCGACACATATTGTCGTTTTGGATTTATACTTTTGGTATATGAAAGAAAATCAAACACATTTAAATGCAACTCAGGTTTACCGTACCAAAATTTTAGTAGAGACTTTAAAAAAATATTCGTCGGTACATCGTGATGCATTAATAAAAGAAATATGTGCGAAGGAAACTTCAAAAATAACTGTGCGAACTTTACAGAGATATATAAAGTTGCTAAAAGAAAACTATGGCATTATTATTAAACTTAACAGGAACACTTCTAACTATTCTTTAGATGATGTGAAATCCGCCACGATTGATTCTTTTCTAAGTCATGTGGAAATTCTTGCGACGGCAGAATTAATCAGATCCAATTTTAATGAGACAAACAATGCCCTAGCATATATTGAATTTGAAAATAAAGCTACAATTTCAGCTACGCCAAATTTCAAGGCTATTTTAGAAGCTATCCATCAAGCTTTGCCTATTACTTTTCAACATTTTAGTTTTTATCACTTAAAAGAAGAAAGTTATACTCTAAAGCCTTACTTCTTAAAACAGTATCAAAATCGTTGGTATGTTATTGGAGAAACTGAAAAAGGCTACCGCACTTTTGGTATCGATCGATTAAAAGACATAACAATTGGCACCAAAAAATTTAAGCAGAAAACTGAGGAAGCAATGGACAAGTTTCGGAATGTTGTCGGACTCAACTATGTCGATCATGAACTGCAAAAGGTTGTTCTTTCATTTGATATTTCACAAAGACCCTATATTGAGTCATTGCCTTTGCATCACTCTCAAAAACAAATCAACATTGATAATAAAAAAACTTTTGATATTGAAATACAAATTCATCCGAATTTTGAATTTAAACAGCAGGTTTTAAAATATGGGAGTTTGGTAAAAGTATTAAAACCTAAATGGCTGGCAGAAGAGATTAAAGAAGAACTAAAGAAGGCCTTTGAGGGTTATCTTTAAAGCCAATAGGCTTCAACTTCCTTAGTTGAAGCCTATCTAATAATCTAATTATTTATCAACTCGATAAAATCTATAAATTCACTATCTAGTTTCGTAATAGCTTCTTGAAATTTTGAATTTGCCTTGTTAGTTTTTACAAATTCTATTTTCATTTCTTGGAATTCATTAAGCTTACTATCTATATTTTCTTTAACATATTCATTAAACTTTTCTTTTATCTGTAAAACTATTTCTTTAGCAATTACATAAAAACTTTCATTCATTTGGCTTTTAGAAACGGCCATGTCTTTAAGTTCTTTTTCTTCTTTCACAGCACCATATATCTCAACACCCGCAGAAAAAACAGCTAATACAGGTCCTGCAATTTTGGCTACATTTCCAATATTTTTAGTTATTTTAACAGCCTGCCAAGGTTTGAATTTAAATCCAATTGTAGAACCTATATTTTTAACTAGTGCATGACCTGCAGATCCACTGATTTCACCTGATTTCGCAAAAATGCCGGCAGCTTTATCAGCTCCCGAAAAACTAGTCAATTTATCGGAATTCTGTTTTAAAGTATTTAGAAGTCCTATTTTACTTTCTAAAGAGGAACTATTAAAAACTGGATTTATCTTTTGGCGCTCTGAATCTTTTTTCAAATTCTCTACGTAAAAAGAAACGTCATCGTCTAGGCTTATCTCTTCAAATTCTTCACGCAACACTCTATTTTTTTCCTTGATCAAATTTTCAATTTGATTCATAGTTGATGCAGATTCTGTTTCCAATAAGAGATTAAACTTACTTTGCTTGACATCAAAATCTTCCTGACTTATTTGATCAATTGAAGATGACACAAAATAACCTTCTTCGATAATTTTAGATTTTAGGTTTTCAAATAAATATTCGGATTCCCTAATTATTTCGGTCTTATGTTTCAAAAGCCTATTTTGATATTTATTCAATATCAAATTAAAATTTGGATCTACTTCGTCGAAAGCAATTTGACTCAACTCTCCTCTAATTATTCGGATTGGTGTATCGAATGCCTTTTGAACTATTCCTTTATCCTCAATAAATGAGTTTAGAGTTTCAATAAAATTAGAAAAATTACTCAACTGTATAAGTTCTTCCTCATTTTCATCTATTCCTTCCATATAATCGGCAGCATCAATAAACACTATTTCAAAGTCAAAATCATAGCCACGTTCTTTAAAGACAGCAAGCATAGACTCATGATAATTCTTTTTAAGTATTTCAACGTCTCCTTTTTCCATTGACATTTTATTAATAGCAATAAGCATTTTTTCTTTAAACTTTTGATTAAATGCCAAATCGATAAAATTTTCAAAAATAACATCATCAAATAGTTGACTTGTTAAAACGTACACAATCAAATCTGTTTGATTAAGAGTTATTTTAGTAAATTCATCATGTTTCTCAACTTTTCCTGCTAAAATTCCCGGTGTATCAGTGATTTTAATATTGTTCCATTTATAATCACAGCTAACATCTGTTGCTACATTTGAATCTATTTTTATATCTCTTCTACCTGTCAATGCTGATATTATCGTTGATTTCCCAGCATTATACTGTCCGACAAATGCAACTTTTAATTCTGAACTTTCTTTGGTTATATTTAATTTAGAGGTTAACAATTCTAGAGCACCTATCTTTTCAAATTCGTTTAACAGTAAAAATGTTTTTTGAATAATCCCATTAAGTTTCAATGATAAATTATTAAATTTTAGGTCTGCACTGTTCTCCATATTAATTTATTTATTTATTTAATTTTAGTTCTATATACTTTGAAATCACAATGAAGCAATTCTGTTATTTCTATTACGTCCTTACGCTCTAGTTGATGACTAGTTTTTAATGTAATTTGATTTTTCTTAAAATCTCTTTGAATATCAATTATGGTTTTGTCTTTCGAAACGAATTTATTTACTTCAAAATCAAAATCAATATGATTTATATGCTGAAAAACTCTAATCATCATAGCTTTATTTAGCAAATCTATTTTACAATTGCTAAAATCTAATTCTGCTTTTAATAACTTTTGAAATGCTTCAGCTTCATTAATTAATTTCCCCATATTATCATCGACTAATTTGTCATAGTCAAACAACATCTTGTCGAGACTATGAAAAATTTCTTCTTTCAAATGTATTTCGAAATCGTCTATCCCTTTTATTAAACTTTTCTCTATGCTCTCTTGTGCATCTTTAATTTTGTTTGCTTTGGATTTAAATAAATAATTAGACAATCCGACCAAAAAACCTCCTATTGCTAATGCCCAACCTACTGGAGTTGAAAGTGCAGCAACCGAAAGAAAAATTGCTCCCACGACACCTATTAAGGATCCTCCAATTTTTAAGAAAGTTCTTGTGTTAAAAGTAGAATTTTTTTTAATGTTTAAATTTAGGTTATTAAAATACAATTGAAAACTTTCCAAAAACTCATTCAATCTTGACTGTATTTCTGTTTGAATAATATCAAAGTATTGGCTTATCCTTTTTTCTAATTGTTGCTTATATCCCCTGCTTAATAATTCTTTCTCCCAAAGTTTAGTCAATTTAGTTTCGCTTAATTCATAATTATTTATTGCAAAATCTCTAGCAAATTTTTTAATTTTCGAAACATGGGTATCAACTTCCCCCTTTAAATTTTGTTTATATACATCTTTGTTCTTTTTTAAGAAATCACGAAAAGAAATTTTTTCTTTCTTTAATCTAGAAATTATTTCTGACAAACTTAAATACTGATTATTGATATCTTCGTAAAAAGAATTCAAATTAAAATTAGTCCCATCAATTATATTCTGAGATTTTCTTAAATGTCCATTTTCAAATACAGTAGTTTTTAAACTAATCAAGAATTCTTCAACATTTGAACCATCATACAATATCTTTTTTATAGAATTATCTGTTTCAATCTCAGATAGTTTTGCTGCTAACAGCATAACAGGAATGACCCTATAATGATTACTACTATAATATTTGATCATATAATCATTAATTCTGTCTATATGTCCCTGAATACTTTTGTTATCTCTTCTTTCCTTCCATTTAGTAGGATTTTTCAAGAATAAATTTTTCCGACTTTCAACCTCAAGATTTTCTTTTACATTTAAAAGAATTATTACAGGTTTATTTTTCTTTTTAATTTCCGACAGAAACTGAAATTCCGTTTCCTGAATTGCATCATTAGTCACCAAATAGCAAATTAAATCAGACTCATCCAATATACTTTCAGCAATTTGAACATCGGACATTCCTCCAGGAGCACCAATTCCTGGGGTATCTACAATTCTTAAATTTTCCCAGTTATATACTCTATTATATCTAGTGGTCCTGACTTTTCCAACACCTATGGCATCTTCACCATCTTGAGTAATTATAGAATGCAAAGTGCTTTTACCTGCCTTAGTCCTTCCTAAAAAAGATATTGTAAAATAATCTACTGATCGTTTCTTTTTATTCAGGACTTGAATATTCTCCTGTAAATGACTGGTAAAATTCTCTTTTATGTTTCTTTGTAGTTCATTAATAAATCCATCAAACTCTTCATCTTTCCTATTGTGATTTTTAAGTTTATTATTTTCTAAATTGTTTATTAATTTAACTATTCGATTAGAAGATTCTAAGTATACCTCTTCAACAAATTTTAGATCAGATTTTGCTGTCTTTGAAATTTGTTTTATTTTTTGTACGAATTGAGGACCGTTCAATAAAATTTCTTTCCTTACCTGCTCTGATTTATCAGAATCATTGCTTGACATTTTACAAAACGTATCACCTTCCTTCTTTTCTTCTTTGTAAAGAGACTTTTTTGATTTTTCAAGAAAAGATAATTCTAAAATAGCTAGAGTTGATTCATCAAAGGGCAGTATTTTTTTGATCTCTTCTAATTTTTCTTGCTCTTTTATATGATAGAATCCATCACAATATATAATATCGAGAAACAAGTTGTATGTCTCGTAAATAATAGTGTTTGGAAAACAAGACAATTCTTTTACCAAATCAGTCAAAAGAATTTTATCATCATCATCAGAAAAAATATTATTTATTTCATTTTCAATATCACTACAGTTTTTATTATAAGAGTAAATAATATCAAGTTCCTTATTATCAATTTCCTTATCAGCAGTGATAATATGAGCTGCTATTAATGTAATTATGGATTTATAATCTTTTTCTTTTTTCATTTAACTTATTTTCTAAAAGTTTTAACAATTCTATCAATTCCATCATCTGCCTTTTTCAAGTTAATTATTGTTAACTTTAAATCGATGCTATTGTTAAGAATGTTCACAGGATTATTTAACCAATCTTCCATTTTTCTTTTTCCTTTAGATTGATTTATACATCTTAGTGTTACAGATACGTTTTCCGGACAGTTGACAACTTCCGCAATTTGCTCATCTGTTAAGATGGATTTATATTTTGAGAATAGTTCTTCAGAAGAACGTATATGCTCATAATCATATGGATCACCTCCACGAAGTACTTTACCTGTATAAACATCTTCGTAAAGTGCTACTCCATCTCCTCCTCTAATCAAGGCTTCTTTTTGCATGGATGCTTTAGTTCTATTAAAAACTAAGTCTATAACCAAGCGGCTATAAGGTCGATTAGGATCGATCATAATTATTACTTCGATAATTTAAATTGTCATTTTGATAAGCTTTCATTTGCTAAAATAGATAATAATTTCTTCTATGAACTTAGATAACTGTTATAATTAAATGATTTTATTTATATTAAAATTTTAGAAACATTCGAAATAATCTCAAGTGAGGAACTTCAGTGAGGAAATCTCAAAAAACAACATAAAACCAAATTTCAACAAAACAACAAGTAATTAAAAATCAATATTTTACAAAAGTTAAAAATCCGTAAAACAGTTTTCATAACCCTGAGGTCACGGGTTCAACTCCCGTCCTCGCTACGAAAAGGCAAAACCCTTAAACAGAAACGTTTAAGGGTTTTTTATTTAAATTAGCTCTTTATTTCACGAAGAACTTTATTAAATTAGCATCTTTGCAACCAAGTAATTTACCAACGTATGGATATAGTTAAATTTAAAATCACATCGAAAACGATAAAAGTAGAAGTCAGAAATTCTAACAATTATGTTTTTAACTTTAATACTGCATTAGATATTGCAAAAGAAGACAAAGATGTTTTATTAAAATTATATCATGCATTAGATCTTCTTTTTAAGAAAGAAAATCTTGGCGAAGTAAAAAACTACATTTCGCCAAATCAAACGAATATATTAGATCAAATCTCTGCTGTTGAAGATTTAAATGGCGAGGAATAATATACATTTTCAATAAAAAGAAAAACCCTCAAACATTTCTGCTTAAGGGTTATGTGAGAGAAAATAAGTTTTTAAGTTTAAAACTTAACCAACTCTACTCTTCTATTTTCTGCTTTGTCTTGTTCTGTGTCGTTGCTTTTCAAAGGTTTTTTTGAACCAAAGCCTTTCGCTTTTAATCTTTTTGCATCAATTCCTTTTTCAGTCAAGTCATGCATTACAGCATTTGCTCTTTGTTCAGAAAGTATTTGGTTTCTTGCATCGTTTCCTGAATTGTCTGTATGTCCTTCTATTGATAAATTTAATTTAGAATTAGCGTTTAATAACAATACTATTTCTGCTACAACTTTCTCTCCTTCTGGCTGTAATGTTGCTTTGTCTGTATCAAAATTAATATGCAAAACCGCTTTTCCAGTCTTGTCGATATCCGTTTTCATTTGTTCTGCCGTATATTTTTCGATCGTTTGTTCGAAATCTTTAAGTTCCATAATAAAAATATTTCCCTGAGCAGAATTTGACTGAATGTTTACAACATATTTTTTACCCTTATTTTTAAAAATATAAACCGCAAACGGAGAATCACTTTCTCTTAGCAAGCCACTTGTGCGATTTTTTCCGCTCCACATGTTTTTTTCTAGTTTTGCTCTATCACTTTCATTCTCAGGAAAATTTCCTTTGTAAATACTTTTAGCGCCTATTTTATCAAAATAATCGTAAACGCTTTTATCAAAAAGTTTTTGATTGAAATCTTTTCCATCTGCGCCTTCAAAAGTTAATATACCTAGTTTACCTTCTGTTTCGTAAACACTTGTACCTGTATAATTCTGCATTGTTTCATAATCAAAGAATTCAGAAAGTCCTTCTTTTTCATTACTTATTTTTAAACCGCTTGGAGCTGTAACAAATGGAAAATTTCCGATATCTTTTAAATCAGAAACCTCATCCCAATTTATTCCTTCAACTTTTGCTTCTTTTGTATTTTCAACTTTTGTTTCTTCTAATTGTTGTTCGCTTTTTTTCTCTTTAGCACAAGAAAACATTATAATTCCTAATAGGGTAATAATTACTGTTTTTTTCATTTTATAAGTCTCTAGTTAAATTTATTACACTAATTTATTACTTTATATTTTAAAACTGAAGTAATTTCTTTCCTGAATTATTTTATTAAAAGAAGGATAATGAAAAATTCATTTTAACCTGCAGTTCAAATAATATTCTTTATAAATGAAAATTAAATTATAATGAGTAAGAGCTGTTAACTCAGTTTAATGCATAAATCTTAGCTTATTATTTAACCTTAAAAATAAAAAACAACCATGCATTCTGTAACATTTCTTCAATAACTTCGTCAAATCTTAAATTAAATTACGGTTCTTTGTAACTTATTACATTCAATATTTGAAATCCTCTAAATTTTGAATACAATAATATTGAGACCAATGAGTTTAGATTAGTTAAAACTAGTCGCGATATTTTCGTTATGGACAATAAAAAGTTTATTTTAAGTTTAAAAAAAGGAAATGAAGCAGCTTTCAAGGAAGCTTACTTCAATTACTACGACAAACTTATCAATATTGCGAGACGATTTAATTCTTCAGTATTTACTCCCGAGGACTTTGTTCAGGAAACTTTTATTAGATTATATAACAAAAGAGAATTGCTTAACGAAGATGTTTTATTTGACAAACAAATCTTTACGATCTGCAAAAACATTATCCTGAACCACATTAACAGAGAAAATAAAATAATTCAGCTTGATCCTCAAGTTGATATCTTACAGGAAGAAAGTGATTCTACCATTTTTGACGAAAGAAAAGAAAAACTTCATAGTTTTATTAATCAGCTTCCTGAACAACAGCAAAAAATATTTACTTTACACAAACTGGAAAACCTTAGCTATAAGGAGATTGCAGAAATTACAGATCTTTCTGAAAAGACCATTGCCAATCATATTTATCTTGCCAGTAAATTTATTCGGAAAAAAATCGAAAACCATTAGGAACTTTTTTGTTCTCGTTTGTTATCTATAAAAAACAAGGACAGAAAATGCATATTGAAGCGTATAAAACTAATGTTAGAACTAAAAAAGAAGCAAATTTACTTGTGGCTCATTTACAGTTCATCATTTCCGATTGTATCATCAATTTTGATAAAAAAGGCCACGAAAACATTCTGAAAATCGAAACCAATCGCGAGATCAAGGAAATGGTTTATGGTGTTTTTACCAAACAAGGATTTCATTGTCAAATCATTTAAAACCAACAAAAATGGATAACGAAAAATTTGACGAAGAATTTGAAAAAGTATGGAATGAAAATCCGTCATCACATTCCGAAAACGAAAAAGAAGCTTCTTGGGAACAATTTCATACCTCAACTTTTGCTAAAAAGAAAACCAAATCTAAAACTTGGCGTTATTATGCCGCAGCTTCAGTTTTACTTTTTGTGCTTATCGGAACGGGAATTTATTTTAATGGAAATTCTCTAAACGAAAGTAACGTTATTGCAGAAACAATTATTGAAAATACCTCTTCAGCAATAAAATTTGTGACTTTACCAGATAGTTCAAAAGTCGAATTGAGTCCAAATTCTAAAATTTCTTATGGGGCAAATTTTGCTTTAAACAGAAAAATTGAAATGGATGGTGAAGCTTATTTTAAAGTAAAAAAAGACAAACAGCATCCTTTTCAGGTTTTTTGTGATGAAACCACAACAACAGTTTTAGGAACTTCTTTTACAGTGAAAGAATCGGAAAACGAAGAAATCACGGTTGAACTTTTTGAAGGAAGTGTTCAGATGAATGTAAAAGGTCAAAACCAAAAATGGATTTTAAAACCGGGTGAAAAATTCACTTATGGAAATCAAAAAGCTTCTTTAACAGAGTTTAGCCGATTTGTAGATTTTGACAACGAAAAGCTAACTGCTGTGAGCGATTATATTCAAGAAAACTACGGCTACAGCGTGATGATTCCGCAAGAATATTCAAACCAAAAGATTACCATTCGAATCAATAAAAAAGAAGATTTAAAAACAATTGTGCAATTAATATCAGAAATGTATAACCTAAACTTTGAAATCAATGAAGATTTAAAACAGATTACTTTTCAATAGAAAAGAAAAAAGGATGTAAGCCGCGAAACTCCACATCCTCCTCATATTCAGGATAACACGAGGTTATTCCATTTAATAATAATTCAAAAATACAAAATTTCATGAAGCATATAATTTCAGCATGCTTTTTTTTACTCAGTTTATCTATGACCTCGCAAAAGGTCACGGTAACTGTAGATCAAAATGTAACTTTAAAAGAGTTTTTTAAACAGATCGAAAATCAATCTGATTATAAGTTTGCCTTTACGGAGCAGTTCGATACTGGCAAAAAATATTTCACCAAAAAAAGCATTTTTAAGCAAATCGAAGTTGAGAAGCTTATTACGGAATTAAACAAAACTGCATCTGTACAATTTTCTATAGTAGGCAACAATATTTTTGTAAAACAAAAATCTCAATCTCAAAAAGCAGCTAAAAAAAAAAGCAAGCTAAAGGGACAGATTTCTGATGATGAAAGACAACCTGTTATTGGCGCCAATGTTTTTATTAAAGAATTGGAAGCTGGAACCATAACAGACATTAATGGAAAATACAGTTTAGAAATTCCAAACGGAACTTATACTCTCGTAATTAGTTATGTTGGCTCTAAAAATCAGGAAAAACAGATAACGGTTTCTGATGATGTTACGATGAATTTTAACATCGAATCGGATAGCCAGCAATTGGGAGAAGTTATTGTAATGAATAACAAAGCAGTTGATATCAAAACAACTCAAATGAGTGTAAACAGGCTTTCGATGCAGGAAATTAAAAAAATTCCTGTGGCAATGGGCGAACCAGATCCGTTAAAATCAATTTTGACTTTGCCTGGAGTAACCAATGCTGGAGAAGCTTCTTCAGGTTTTAACGTTCGAGGCGGTGCTGCCGATCAGAATTTGATTCTGTTAGATGGCGCGCCTGTATATGCAGATTCGCATATGTTTGGTTTCTTTTCGATTTTTAATGCTGATGTTGTCAATGGTTTAGATTTATATAAAGGTGGAATTCCATCTCGATTTGGAGGTCGCGTTTCGTCTGTTTTAGATGTAGCGCAGCAAACTGGAGATTTTCAAGATTATAAAGTAAATGGGGGAATCGGAATTATTTCGAGCCGCCTTTTGGTTCAAGGACCAATACAAAAAGAGAAAAGTTCGTTCATCCTTTCCGGACGTGCTTCGTATGCGCATTTGTTCATGAAACTGGCAGACAATAAAAACTCTGCCATGTTTTATGATTTGAATGCAAAATTCAATTTTCGTTTGAATGCTAATAATACCTTGTCATTTTCTGGTTATTTAGGAAATGATTTATTTGATATTAACGAACGTTTCTCTAGCACTTACGGAAGCACAATGGGAATTTTGAGCTGGAAACATAAATTTAATGATCATCTAAATTCTAATCTTTCTGCATTTTACAGCGATTATAAATTCAATTTGGGACTTTCTTCAGAAAATTTTGAATGGGACAGCAATATCAAAAGTTACGGTGCTAAATATGCTTGGAATTATCAGAAATCTGAAAAATTCAAAATCAATTACGGAATAGACGGATTGTATTATGATTTTAATCCAGGCGTTGTACAGCCAACGAGTTCCGATTCTCAATTCAATTACAAACAATTGGATAAAAAATATGCATTAGAAGCTTCTGCTTTTATTGATTTTGAAAATCAAATTACAGAAAAATTAAATTTCCGTTATGGACTTCGATACAGCACATTTTATCGTTTAGGTTCTGAAGAAATTAGTACCTACGAAAATGGTCAGGCCGTTGTTTATAATCCGCTTTATAAAATTTATGAAGAAGGAATTCCAACTGGAACTATTAAATACGGAAGCGGAAAAACCATCAGTAATTTTGGCAATTTTGAACCGCGAGCTGCTTTGTCTTATGCCTTTAACGATGATACTTCTATAAAAGCGAGTTACAACAGAATGGCGCAATACATTCATATTTTATCTAATACACAATCTCCGTTACCAATGAGCATCTGGACTCCAAGCGGACCGTTTACAAAACCTCAGCTTTTGGATCAATATGCAATGGGTTATTTTAAAAATTTTAGAGATGGCGATTACTCATTAGAAACCGAATTATTTTATAAAAATGTTCAAAATCGTATTGATTATATTGACGGCGCTGATGTTTTGGCTAACAATAACATTGAACAAGTTATTCTAAACGGAAAAGCAAGATCGTACGGATTAGAATTATTATTTAGAAAAAACACTGGTAATTTTACTGGATGGGTTTCTTATACTTTGTCTCGTGCTGAACAAAAAACTCCTGGAAGAACCGCTGAAGAACCAGGAATTGCAAATGGCGATTGGTATTTATCTGGTTATGACAAATTGCATAATTTGAGTATTGTGGGAAGTTACGAACTAAATTCGAAATGGTCTTTTAATGGAAATTTCACTCTGCAATCGGGTCAACCCGTAACGTATGCAAATGGTTATTATGAATTTGGAGGAATTCATGTTCCGAATTATTCTTTGCGAAATGAAAACAGATTGCCGTTGTTTCATCACTTAGATCTTGCGGCAACTTATACGCCAAAACCAGACAAAAAGAAAGGATGGCAAAGCTATTGGGTATTTAGTCTTTATAATGTTTACAACAGAAAAAATGCCGCTTCGATGAGTTTTACAACAAATGATGATACAGGTGCAAATGAAACCAGAAGACTTTCAATCTTCGGAATTGTTCCTGGAGTTTCTTATAACTTTAAATTTTAATGCTATGAAAAGATTAAAAAAACATACTATAATGAATAAAGCACTGGCATTAATAACACTTTTTTTAGCATTGTCTTTTACCTCTTGCGAAGACGTTGTCAATCTTGATCTGGAAACAGGCGAAACAAGATTGGTAATCGATGCCGAAATTATGTGGAAAAAAGGAACCGACGGCAAAGAACAAACTATAAAAATCAGTAAAACGGCTCCGTATTACAGCGGTACAACGCCAAAAGTTTCGGGAGCGCAAGTACGAGTTGAAAACAGCAACGGAGATGTTTTTACTTTTAATGAAACCGAAGCTGGCGTTTACAAATGCACGAATTTTGTTCCCGTAATCGATATGGATTACAAATTATTTATTCAAGCCGAAGGAAAAAGTTTTACTGCTACAGAAAAATTAACCTCTGTAGTTCCAATCACTAAAGTAGAGCAAGCACTTGTTCCAGATTTTGGCGGAGAAGATGTAATTGAACTGACTTTTTATTACACCGATCCAGCAGATCAGGTAAATTTTTATTTAACAGATTATCAAAGTGAATTTCTAATTTTTCCAGAATATGAAATCACAAATGATGAATTTTATAATGGAAATCAAATCAGCACGAGATTTTCTGATGAAGATATGAAAGCCGGAAATACGGTAAAAATTATGCATCGTGGTGTTTCTAAAAACTTTTTCAATTACATGAAGTTGATTTTGGAAGCTTCCAATTCAAATCCCTTTTCTGTTCCTCAAGGAAATATTAGAGGAAACATTTTAAATACGAACAATGCAAATGAATATGCATTGGGTTATTTCAGACTTTGCGAAGCAGATCAGGTTGATTATTTGGTGAAATAGATTTTTATAAAAACAGATCTTTTCATTTTTTATATCAAATCATCATTCCTTAGGAATGTTTCGTCGGTAGAAAAAACAATCAGATAAAATTACGTTCCGTAGGAACGTCTGATCGGATTTAAAATAATCATGTCAAACCAAACGTTCCCTACGGAACGTAAAATAATATGATTTTCTAATTTTCTACCGATGAGATGTTCCTACGGAACATAAAAAAACCTCCAAAATCAAAATTGATTCTGAAGGTTTTTCACTCTATTTAAACTACTAACTTATTTATATTCTTTTTCTTTTTGGGCGTACCAATCTTTCATTACATAAAAAGCTTTCTTCTTAATTCCTTGATCTGAAATTAAACCTTTACGATTAAAGAAATCCTGAATATTTGGCAATTGTCTTCTTGGCGATCTAAAGTCTACTAAAATCCACGGCGAAACTCCCGCTAAACCTTCAATTCGATTGAACATCTGCGTATTTTGAATGTATAATTCTTCTTGATATTCTTCGTTCCAGCGCTCTTTTTTATCGCCGTGAAGACCTTGTAAAGCTTCGCCACCAAATTCGCTGATGATTACAGGTTTATTATACGGAATTACCCATTGCATGTCTTTGCAAGATTCATTTGTTCCTCTGTACCACCCTAAATATTGATTGAAACTTACAATGTCTACATATTCATTCATATTGTCGTGAAGTGTATTCACATTGTTCGGACTTTTAGTGACTTCCATCGCCATACTAATCAAACGAAAATTGTCTTGTGTACGCGCATATTTTGCCAATTTACTTAAGAAAACATCTCTTTCATCACTATGCGGAGTTTCATTTGCGATTGACCAAATCACGATTCCGCAACGGTTTTTATCTCTGTAAATCATGTCGTGCAATTGGCGTTCTGCATTGGCGTATGTATCTGGATTTGTCCAAGAAATCGTCCAATAAACTGGAACTTCAGACCAAATCATAATTCCCATTTTTTCGGCTTCTCTTACCATATTTTCGTTGTGCGGATAATGCGCCAAACGAACATAATTACAGCCTAATTCTTTTGCCCAATTCAACAAAGTAATCGCATCATCTTGCGACCAACCTCTTCCCGATCTAAAAGGCGCTTCTTCGTGAATACTAATTCCGCGTAAAAAAACTTTTTTTCCATTTAAAAGAATTTCTTTTCCTTTGGCTTCAATAGTTCTGAAACCAATTTGATCTGCTATATTTTCATCAGCTTTAGCAATGACAACATCGTATAATTTTGGTTTTTCTGGCGTCCATAAAATTGGATTTGCTTTAATTTCAAAATAAGCTAATCCTTTTGCGTCTGTGGTAACATTCTTTTTGATTTTCAATTCTGGAATCGAAACAGAGACAGATTGATTGGCACTTTCGCTATTCAATTTTATCCAGCCAGAAATTTTTCCTTTTTCTTTTTTATCCAATTGAACTAAATAATCTTCGATATACGTATTCGGAACTTGAGCTAAAGTAACATCTCTTGTAATTCCGCCGTAATTCCACCAATCCATGTTTACCGTTGGCACATTGTCTTTATGGCGTTTGTTATCTGCTTTTACTACAACGAAATTATTTCCATCAACTAATAAATCGGTAACATCAAAGTTGAAAGGAGTATAACCGCCAACGTGAGTTCCTGCCAATTTTCCGTTTACATACACTTTCGCATCATAATTAACGGCTCCAAAATGCAGAATCTCTTTAGTTTTAGCATCTTTTTTATAATTGAAATCTTTTTGAAACCAAACCGTTCCTTCGTAAAAAAACAATCTTTCGTCTTTCGAATTCCAATCAGACGGAATATCCATCGTGGCAGAAGTAGCGAAATTATATTCCGTTAAATCTGTGGTATTCCATTTTTTATTTTCGAAAAATCCGTTGTTTTTAAAAGGCATTAAACGGTAATCGTAATATCCATTTTCTAATGGATCTACTATATAACTCCATTTTCCGTTTAAAGTAATATTGTTTCGGGCTGCAATGTTTGAAACTAACGGAACTTCCTGCGCCATTGTTTTTCCCATTAACAGAAAAGTACAGCACAGCATTACAATTTTTTTCATAGTTTTTATTTTTAATTATATAGGGTCTAATTAATTTAAACTTTTCTTTTTTAAAGTTATTTTAATCTATTCTTCACGACGATAACCACAATCTTGTCATTTCGACGAAGGAGAAATCTTCGATGCTGAATCGACAAAGAGTAGAAATCCTTTTGAGGAGCTACTTGCGAAGATTTCTCCTTCGTCGAAATGACAATATCACGGATAATATTTTGAGGTTGAGCTGATTTTAGTTCCTTTAATTTAAAAACAACATTTATTTTTTATCAAAATAACGAGTCAGCTCATAAGCATTATCGTTAATCATTTTCATCTCTTTTAATAAAGGCAAATACGGTTCAAAATTACTATTGACAATTCCTTTGTTTGAATCTCTGTTCGAATAATCTGTACTTAAATCCTGCGGATCATTATCCATATATTTGAACCAATGCCAACCGACGCTGTTTTTGTTTTTAAGCAAATCCAAAGTAAAGTTCTGATAGAAAAGCCCTCTTTCCTTTTGTGTTCGAACCAGCCATCCGGCGCCTGTATTATTTGGTAAACCTGAATCTTCGCCTTTTGTATACCATTCTGTAATTAAAAATGGTTTTCCTGACCATTCTCCCCAATTGTTCATCAATTCCTGACTTGGCTCCCATTTTCTATAATGATTTATTGAAACGATATCCATATATTTTCCTGCCACTTTAAAAATCTCAGGATTGGTCAATTCTTGTTCTTTGTCCTGATTGAAACGGCACCCTAAATACAAATGATTCGGATCTGCTTTTCTTAGCGCTTCGGTCACTTTCTTCATATAAGTTTCAAAATAAAATGCTGTAAATGCCATTCTATCTTCCTGATTAACATCCGATAATGATGCATTAAATCCTTTTCTTTCATCTAACCAAGCTTTTGCAGCAATATAACCCTGCTCATCTTTGGCCAATAAAGTTAAATGTTTATCTAATGCGTCATTATACCAAGGAAGCTCATTATCAGTAAAATAACCCATCAAATACTTATCATTTTTATACTGAGAAACCTCTTTTACCGATTTTTCGATGTAGGCTTCAAATTCTTTATCAAAAACCATCACTAAATCGAAACGATAATTCTGCCAGCTCGCTTCTTTGTATTTTCCACCGTATTTTTTAATGTGATCAGAATGATACATTCCCATTGGAGAAATAATCACGGTATAAACCAGCGGATTTTCGGCATTTTTAACCAAATCAACATTCGACCACGCTCCTACGCCATTGAATCCGTTATCACGAAGCAATTTAGATTCTTGTTTTATCCAGTTTTCTTTGCTTCTGTATTTTTTATCAAATGCTTTTTGCTGATTTACAGAACGTCCTGCGTTGAAAACAGCAACTCCTTTGTAAATAAAAGGATAACCTTCTGGATCAATTATCCACCATCTATTGTCTATTTTTTCGGTTCTAAAAAAACCTGTTGCTTCTTTTTGCCAGACTTTAAAACCTCCGAAATTTGAAATCGGTTCTTGTTTTTTGGTTTTAAATCCAGGAAGTTTATCAATAGTTTTAGCATCGTAAGCCACCCATTTCGGATCTAAAGCGTTTTGTCTGGCTTCTACTTTTTGATACGTAATTTTATTCTGTGAATTCAACGATATTAGGCTTGTAAAACAGAACAATATGCAAATGGAATGTTTCTTTAAATTCATTTTTAATTGTTTTTGAAAAATTATGGGACAGCATAAAAACTGCCCCATAAGAAAATAGTGTAATAAAAAGGGACAAATTATTTAGATAAATAGATATGATCGATATCGAAAATATAATTATTTAAAGCTCTTACATCTTCAGGATCAACACTTCTTAAAACCAAAATATCTTTAATTTTAGTTAAATCTAAAGCTGCATTTTGCTTTTTATAATCAGCAATTGGAATTTTAACCATATTCCAGCTTCCGTCTCTTTTTAATCCGTACAAATTACTTGTGGCATCAAATTCTACATAACCTGTATTTGAGGCATCTTTCATTCTAAATCTGATTTTCCCGGTGCTAGTTGTTCTTACCGCTAAATTCAGATAAGTATATGATGAAATATCGGTGAAATTTACAAACGAAAGAATCGCCATTGCCCATTTAGCTTCTGCAGCTGGAGGAGTTGCTGGAAGTGAGAAGTTTCTATAAGCATTTTCATATCCTTCTGTTGCCACTTCTTTGATTACAAATTGATTGCTTGAAACCCAATTTAAAACAGGTGCTGTTTTGGTGAAATCAGGATTTTCAGAATAAATTTTAAGCGCATCTGCAGGAACAACAATTGGTGGAGTTGGCGGCGCTTCAACCACAACTGTAAAAGTTTTCTTTTGAATTGTATTATCAGTATGTGTTATTTCAAGAGTTGTAGTAAACGTTCCTGCTTTAGTATATTTTACTTCAACATTTGGTTCGATGGAAGCTCCTGGCGATCCGCCTTGAAAGGTCCATTTTATAGCTCGAACTTTGGTTGACGAATCGGTATAGGTTACGGTTTCACCGCCTTTAATAGCAGTATTGGTAGAAGTTGCTTCGAGAGTTCCTTTTTTATAAAGATATACTTCGCGTACATCATCTTCGCAGGAAAACAAAACTGCAAAAAGCACAAAAAATAAATATTTTAATTTGTCTATATGATTTAGTTTTATGGTCATGATTTTAATGTTTTTGGTTAATTTTTTTTTTTAGAAAGGAAAGATACAAGAAGCAAGAGGAAAGACTTCTTCTAAAATCTTGTTTCTTGTCTCTTGCTTCTATAACTCTCTTACTTCAATCCATCTAAAAATCCCTGATAGGCTGGTTTTTTATTATAATCGGCATCTAAAAGCAAAGGATATTCTTTTGAATGCCAGAAGCTTGTTAGCCAAGTATACTTATCTGTTACTCCCCAAGTTGAAATGGCGAATTTTTGAGTTTGTGGCAATTCTTCGTACATTGTGGTAATGTATTTGTACGTTTCAGATTGTTTTTGTGCTTCGGTATCATTAAACACATATGAATCTGATTTGCCTGTATTCACTTTAATATCTAATTCTGAAATATGAATTAATAATCCCGTTGAAGCCATATCGGTAAAACCAGTTTTCATAGTTTGTCTATTCGTATCTGTTGCATAATGAAACTGATCTCCTAAACCATCAATTGGAACTCCGTTGGCTTTAAATCTCGCTACCATTTTTTTGATTGCTGCTCTTTTTCCACCATCGATCACAACGCTGTAGTCATTATAAAATAATTTTGCATCTGGATCTGCCGCTTTTGCATAACGGAAACATCTTCCATAAAATCCGATTGGATCTTTGAATAATGAATTGATTACGGTTTCATTTCGCATTGCTCCGCCATCGGCAAAAACTTCATTCACAACATCCCAGCTTTTTACTTTGCCTTTGTAACGTCCTACGACATCGGTAATGTAAACTTTGACTTTCGATTCAAAAGCAATTGAATCGTATTTGGCATTTTTAAACCATTCTGGAAATGAATCGTACCAAACCAAAGTATGTCCGTGAACTTCTAGTTTATTATCTTGAGCAAAACCAACTAAATAATCGGCTGCTGTATAATTGTAAGCCGTTGAAGAAGTCCAAATACTCGCCATTTTCATTTCAAATTCTGCCGTAATCTGACTGTAATGTTTTAAAACGGCATTTTTATAATTGGCTTCATTCTGCAAATCTTTCATTTTGACAGCTGCACCAATTTTAAATTTTGCTTTTTCTTTTAAAGTCTGCGTAATCGGATTCGGATTTCCCGTATCGCCTTCATCAGCATTTATAAAAACCACTTTTTCGTCGTTGCTGCAAGAAGCAAACATCAAAGCCGTTAATGCTCCTAAAATATATTGTTTTATCATCGTGTTAATTTTTAATAGATCTGGAAATCAAAACCAAAATTGATTTCCAGATCAGTGTTACAAAAACGTATTCTAAAAAACTAATTAATAACCAACGTTAAATCCTGCAGGTTTTCCCATCAAATCGATTTGCGATTGCGGAATTGGCATGTTTACCATTACAGGAGTCATTTTTAATTGTACTTCACCAGAAATAGTTCCAGATGGACTTGAACGGAAATACAAATTCTGTCTTTCTACCAGAAGTCCCAATCTTTTCAATAAAAACCATCTGTTATTTTCGAAGGCTAATTCTCTTGCCGATTCGTCTAAATAATTATTTAAAGTCCAAGCCGTCAAATCGTAAGTCGTTACCGCACTTTCAGGATTTCCTGTGTAACCTCTTCTTCTGACTTTGTTCAAATAAGCCAACGCTTTAGTATCATTACCTAAATTATGATACGCTTCAGAAGCCAATAAATATGTCTCAGTCAACCTGTAATACATATAATCTTTATAACTGTTAGATGTCATTGGCAGTTTTTCTGTATCGTGATATTTTTTTAAACTCCAATGCCAAGCTCTGTAATTTCCGTTAGGAGCTGCAATTGCCGGATTTGTAATCGGTTGTCCAAATTTTGGATTTCCAGCAACATTGATTTTGTAATCTTGATAATTATCTGAATAATAATACGTTTTGAATCTCAAGTCGTTAGTCTGATCGTAAAGTGATTTCAAGTAATTATTTGGATAAAACCATCCTAAAGCTTGACCTCCGTAAGCAACATCTTGAATTAATTCGCTTGTGTTTAATTCGTAAGTTCTATGTGTAAAAACACTGCTCAGCCAAGAACCGCCACCGCCAGCTAGATTATCATCAGGACCTAATAAAAAGTCTTTTTGATACGTAAAAAGCGATTCTTTATGATTTCCATTTTGTCCCCAAACGTCAATAAGATTTACCAAACCATGAGTTCCGTCATTAATAATAGCATCAAATTGTGCCGCTGCTCCAGCCCAATCTTGTTGCCATAATGCGCTTTTTCCGCGAATGTGTCTTGCAACACCTTGACCGTAACGTCCTGGATCTACTTTGAAAGGAAGATTTGCAATCGCATAATCTAAATCCCCATCAATTAATTTGTACACATCTGCATCACTTGCTACTTTATATTCTACAGGATCGTTTATATTTTGTGGAGTTGTCGGAATCGTATCAATTAAAATTCCACCATACATTTGTTTCAAATCCAAATACAATTCGCCTCTAATTACACGAGCTTGTGCAACTAATCTTTTCTTCGCCGCTTCATCCATCTGAATTGATCTTGCTGAGGTAATAATTGCCGAACATCTGTCGATAATTTTATAGCCTTGAATCCATTTTGAACCTGTAAAAGATTGCGGATTATGACCTGTTCCGTAAGGCGTATTCCAAGTTCTGTGCAATCCTAAATCGGTTGCCACCATAAAGAATACATTTGCCCACAAATCGTTGTTATCTCCAGATGGCAAATTGTAAAAACGCATCTGATTGTAAAGTGCATTAACTCCAACTTCTAAACCTGCTGGAGAACTGTAGACATAATCTACAGAAACTTGATCTTTTACCGTTTCTTCTAGAAAATCTTCGCACGAAGTAAGTCCTAAAGAAAGTCCGAAAATCAAAACAAATAGAAAATTTATATTTTTCATGATGTTGTTATTTTTTATTTTATTGAATGTCTTAAACTGTGTTATTAAAAACCTACTTGTAAGCCTATAACACAAGTAACAGGTTCAGGATAATCGCTAATTTCTTTTTCTGGACTATATGATTGGTAATCTGTAAGGGTTACTAAATTACTTCCCGTTACATACAATCTCATATTGGTTAATCCTAAAGATTTAAGGGTATTTTCTGGGAATTTAAATCCGACAGAAACGTTCTGCAAACGAATATAGGAAGCGTCTTGTAATCCTAAAGTGTTGATATATGGCGGATCATTTCCGTCTCTTGGTCTTGGCCAATTTCCTCCAGGATTTTCAGGTGTCCAATAATCTTGTTTGATACCATTTTTTACACCTCTTAAAGAACCTCCACGTACATAATCGTATAAAAATAAATTATCTCTGGTTACACCTTGAACTGTATAAATATCTGCTGAGAAATCAAATTGTTTGTATTCTAAAGCTACAGAGAAGGTTCCAAACCAATCCGGCATTTTGGAAGTGATCACTCTATCCTGATCCGGATTTGGATTGGCACCATTTGATGGATCTGCATCATACAATTTTATGTCTCCTGGATATAAAGTTGTTCCTGTAACAAGCGGAATATTTTCTCCTTCTTGATAAATTCCAACCGCTTTGTAGCGATAGTAAACATCAATCGGCTGTCCGATAAACCATAAATTTCCAACAGAATTGTCTTCTTTTCCATCTCCGTCAGCATCTTTTCCGTAGATACTTACTATGCTATTTTTGTTTTTAGTGAATGTTGCTCCAAGATTCAATCTAAAATCTTTCTTTTTGATGACATCTCCATTCAAAGAAATTTCTAAACCTTTATTATTTACCTTTCCAATATTTGAAAGTTTGGTTGTATAACCTGTATTCGCGTTAAGCGTTTCATAAATCAATAAATCTGAAGTATCGGTATTGTAAACCTCAACCGTACCGTTTAATCTATTTTTGAATAAACCGAAATCTGCCGCAAGGTTTAATTGCGTTGAGGTTTCCCATCTTAAATCTGGATTTGACAATTGATTTCCGGGAACATAACCAGAAACTTTTACACCATTAATAATATAATCTCTTTGTGTAGCAGTTGCCATACTTTGATAGGGATCTTTAGGCTGGTTTCCGACTTTACCATAACTTGCTCTTAGTTTTAAATTGCTCAAAACTGGAACATGTTCTTTCATGAATTCTTCGTTAGAAACATTCCACGCCGCATTTACAGCTGGAAAAAATCCCCATTTATTATTTGCTCCAAATACTGAAGAACCGTCGGCTCTTCCTGAAACGGTAAAATAATATTTGTTATCAAAATCATATTCTAATTTTCCTGCGAAAGAAATAAGTGATCTTTCGTTTCCTCCAATTAATGGCGTATTTAAGAACGCACTTTCTAAACCATAAATTCCTAAAATATCACTCGGAATTCTGCTTGATGAGTTTCTAAAATCATTGTATTCTGATGAGGTAATCTCGTAAACTCCAGTTACGTTAAAATGATTTTTTTCGGCTAAATTCAAGTTGTAATGCAAAATATTACTCAATTGATATTCTACATTATCTTTAAACTCGATATAACCGCTTCCTTGTCCTGAATTGGCAATTCCAGAAAGCGATTTTGAACTATTAAAACTCATTGCTTTGTAATTCCAAGATCTTCGGCTGGCATTTAATTTATAAGTAAAACCTTTTGCAAGATTAATATCAACAAATACGTTCATGATATCGTTGCGGTTCAACTCGTTTGTAGTGGTTTCGTAAATATCTATAAGCGGATTTGGAGTTTCTTGAATTCCTCCTGGCAGATAACGGAAAGAACCATCTAGATTATAAACTTGTCCTAACGGCGAAGTATTAATGGCATTGTTTAAAATATTCCCCACATTAGGGCGATTCGATTCAGAAAACTGAAGTGAAACATTCATTCCGATTTTTAACCAATCTGTAACTCTTTGATCCACATTTACTCTCATCGCTACTTTGTCATAGTCCGAATTTGGAACTACTCCCGTAGTATTAATGTAGTTGATACTAGAAAATATGCTAGTTTTATCTGTCCCAGACGAAATGCTCAAACTATGGTTGTTGGTTACTCCAGTTCTTAAAACCAATTTTTCCCAATCAATGTATTTTCCAGACTGAACCGATTCTAATTCTAACGGCGTGAAAACTTGATTATCTGGTCTATAAACGCCATTGTTACTTGTTCTGTACGCTTCTCTTTTTAGTTGTGCAAATTCTTCACCGCTATAAACATCAAAATTTCTGTTTACAGTTTGAACTCCAGAAAAACCATTATAAGAGATTTTTGCTTTTCCTGTTTTTCCTCTTTTCGTAGTAATCAAAATAACTCCATTCGATGCTCTTGCTCCATAAATAGATTGTGCAGCGGCATCTTTTAGAATTTCCAAAGAAGCAATATCATTCGCATTAATATCATTAATACTTCCGATAACAATTCCGTCCGCAATTACGATTGGCTCGTTACTTCCATTAATCGATTTTTTTCCTCTAATTTGAATTGAAGAAGAACTTCCTGGTCCGCCATCGGCTAAACTTACCTGAACTCCGGCAGCTTTTCCTCTCAACATTTCTCCAACATCTGAAGTTGCCACTTTTGTCAAATCGCCTGGTTTTACAGAAGCCACAGAACTGATTACGTCACTTTTCTTTTTGGTGCCGTAACCAACAACTATAATTTCATCCAGCGCTTGTGAACTTTCTTTTAAAACTACTTTTAGATTTTTTTTATTTTCTACATCAACAGTAGTTTCATCCATTCCGATAAAAGAAAAAACTAATATGCTTTTTGGAGCCGTATTAATACTGAAGTTACCGTCAAAATCGGTTTGGGTTCCTTTTGTGCTTCCTTTTACGTGGACATTTACGCCTGGCAAAGGCAGTCCTTTATTATCTACTACTTTTCCAGTTACGGTATTTTCCTGCGCTTGCATATTCGTGGACAATATGCACATCAACAGCATCAAAACTAGTTTTAGATAATTTCCACCAAGAAAAAGCATCTTTTCGGGTTTGTTGTTTTTCATTGTAAATTGGTTTGGTTAGTTAATTAATAAATCGTGTGATTACATTGCAAAAGTGCTTAATTAAAGGCGCCTGCAAGGGAGGGTGTTATTCGTTTTTAGGGGTGTCAATGTCTTTCTTTGAGGATTTTATATTATTTAAAGGCTTAAAAAACGGTATTCGTAATAAAAAACTTAATTTTTAGCAAGACAGTTAATTTTTATAAAGATGATGTATTTAACCGCGAAGACACAAAGAAAGAAACGCAAAGTCCGCAAAGTTTTACTCAACCTTGCGGACTTTGCGAAAATCTTTGCGAACCTTGCGGTTAAATAATCTAAAAGTTAATTCACTTGAGAACTTTTATAATCGCTCGGAGAAAGATTGTAGAATTTCTTAAACTCTTTGCTAAAATGTTTTCGATCATTAAAACCAACCATATACGTTATTTCTGAAACTGAATAACTAGTATTGGCTAAAAGACTGGCGGCTTTCTTTAATCGCATGTTTTTAATGAAACCAGCAACTGAATGATTAGTCAAAGTTTGGACTTTTTTATAAAGTACGGTTCTACTCATTCCGATTTCGTTAACCAAATCGTTTACATCAAAATCGGTATTATCGAGATTGTTTTCGATAATCTGAGTTAGTTTTTTTAGAAAGATTCCTTCGGGTGTGTTTATGTTTTCTTCTTCAACCGCCGCGATGAAACCTTCGCCGTACTTCTGACGCATGATTTCTTTAGCAGATAAAAGATTCGCAATCGTCAGTTTTAATTCTTCAATACTGAATGGTTTCGAAATATAAGAATCTGCTCCTGTAGAAAGTCCTTCAATTCTATTTAAAGTAGACGATTTCGCTGTCAATAAAACAACTGGAATATGATTAGTGTTCAAACTTGTTTTCAAAATTTTACACAATTCAAAACCATCCATTTCGGGCATCATCACATCGCTGACAATCAAATCTGGAATTTCAGTATCCATATATTCCAAAGCATTTAAGCCGTCGGTAAATTTCAAAACTCGATAATCTGCATGAAGCACATCAAAAACAAAAGACAAAACTTCTTCATTATCATCGATAACCAAAATAGTCTTTTTATCGCCGTGGTCTTCTAAATATTCTGGCTCATAAATGTCAATTTCTGTTTTTACATCAGAAATCGGGTTGGCATTTTCATTAATAGAAATCGCATTTTCGACAATTTGAGATTTTTTAAAATGCTCTTTTCCTTTCTTTAATTTGATGGTAAAAATGGTATTAAAGTTCGGATCTTCTTCCGTCTGCACTTTTATTTCTCCATGATGCAATTCTACAATACTTTTGCTCAAAGCCAAACCTATTCCGCTTCCTAAATTGGCGCTTCCGCGATCATCCAACTGGAAAAAGTTTTTAAAAATCTTCTTTTTACGATTATCTGGAATCCCGATTCCGTTGTCTTTGACTTTAATTTCGATACAATCTGAATTGTCTTTTTGTTCCACCGCCAAAGTAATTTTACCGCCTTTGCTTGTAAATTTAAAAGCATTCGAAAGCAGATTATAAATCACTTTTTCCATCTGATTTTTATCGAAGTAAATCAAAGCCGTATTGATATTCAGCACAAATTTGTAATCGATTTTTTTCTCAACGGCAATTCCACGGAACGATTCGTAAATATCAAAACAGAAAGAGACAATATCCTGCTGTTCGCAATAGATTTTCATGCTTCCTTTTTCTGCTTTTCTAAAATCCATTAATTCATTAACCAATTTCAACAATCTATCAGAATTACTTTTTATGGTTTTTAATTTGTGTTCAAGATTTGAGTTTTTTTCGGCGCTGTTTAAAAGTTCTTCAACCGGTCCGCTGATTAAAGTCAGTGGCGTTCTGATTTCGTGCGAAACATTGGTAAAGAAATCCAGTTTCATTTTATACAATTCTTCCTGTCTTTCTTTTTCTACCTGTTCCAAATAATAGGCTTGTTTTAATAATTCTCTATTTCTAAAAAAACGGAACAATAAAACAGAAGCACCAGCCAATAAAGCCAAATAAAACAAATACGCCCACCAAGTTTTCCACCACGGCGGCAGCATGATAATTTTTAAAGTTTTAATGGTCGGATTCCATTCTCCACCTCCATTTGAAGTTTTGATTTTTAGCGTATACGTTCCCGAATTCAAATTGGTTAAATTGATATAATGTTGCGAACCAATCACATGCCATTCGTCTTTATTGAATGAACTCTCTAGTTTGTACGCATATTCATTTTTTTCTGGCGAAATAAAATTCATCGCACTAAATTCTAAACCAATATAACCTTGATCGTGTTTTAAAGTGATTTCTGAAGTTTCGCTGATTCTTTTTTCTAATGAAACCTCTTTGTTTCCTGGTCTAATTTCTTCATTATTAACAATCAGTTTAGTCAAAACAATTGGCGATTTGTCTTCTGTTTTAATCAATTTTGAAGGATTGAAAACTATTAAACCGTTTGAACAGCCAAAAACAAGTTCTTTTGCATTTAAATTTGAACTGCAATTATTTGAGAATTGTTTGACTTTCAAGCCATCTTTTGAAGAAAAAGAAGTGATTTCAAAATCCTTAATATTAAAAACTGATTTTACATTTTTGGTTTTGATTTTATAAAGCAAATTATTATCGCTAATCCAAATATTTCCTTGCGCATCTTCCGAAATACTTTTGATGGTTTCATCTGTAAAACCCATTGATCGGTTGATTTCGAAAAAACGCCCTTTGTTTTCATCAAAAAGATTCACTCCGCCGCTCTCGGCACCAACCCAAAATCTGTTTTTAGAATCGGTAAACATGACCGTTAAACTATTGTTTGACAAACCGCTTTTTGGCCCCGCTTTAAAAACCCTTGTAACTTGTTTTAGTTTTTTATCGAAATAATTCAGACCGTATTGTGTCGCAATCCAAAGTCCATCTTTTCTGTTGACGATATCGGTGATAAAATTATCACTTAGCGAATTGGAAGAACCGTCTGCCATGTAAATTTCAACTGTTCCGTCGGGCATTACTTTTTTTAATCCGTTTCCGTTTGTTCCAACCCATAAATCTTCATTATCCATTAATAAAGACGTAATAGGTCGTTCTCTTTCTTTAGAATCCTTTCGCGAAAGCGAGATAAATTGAAACGATTTGCTGCTTTTATTGAATTTGAATAATCCGTTGAAAGTCCCGCAAAACAAATTCTGCTCATTCTGATTCACCAGCGCTGTTATCATATTTACGCTTTTATCAGAATCGTAACCTTGAACAAAATACGAAGCGCTTTTATTATTTTTAAAATCCAGATAACTCAAGCCGCCACCATTTGTTCCAACCCAAACTGAACCGTCATTTTCCCTTGAAACGGCGTTTACTGTTGCGTTATTTAATCCGAAATTTGGTCGAACAACTTCTCTTACATTAACAAAATTGGTATTTGTTTTTTGAAAGAAATTGACTCCGCCTCCATTTGTTCCGATCCAAATATCGTTGTGGCGGTCTTTCAAAAAGCATTTTACATCATCATCTGAAAGACTATAATTCTGCTGCGGATTATGTCCGTACTTACTAAATTCATTTCTGTCTTTTTTGTAAACACACAAACCATTTTTTGTGGCAAACCAAATCGTATTGGCATCGACCGTAACAATATCATTTACCCAATTTGAAGATAAACTGTTTCTATTACTGGTATTAAGCACAAAATTGGTTACGGTATTTTTGTCGACATCAAAACTAAAAACACCATTTGCTTCGGTTGCAAACCATAAATCTCCATTTTTTTCTTTGATGACTTTCCATACTTTCGATTTCAATAAAGCTTCGTTTTCGGTAAGCGCTTTTGGCAAGGCTTTTTTTGAACCATTTTTAGGATCAAAACATTCTAAACCTTTAGAAGTTCCGACCAAAATGCCGTAATTTTTATCATAAAACAAAGACAAAACCCTGCTTTTTCTGAAAGGCGAATTGTGATCGTTTGAGATTTCTTCTAATAAAAATTTCTGTTTGTTTAGTTTTTTGATTCCGCCAAAAGTTCCAATCCAGATTCTGTTTTGATCGTCTTGAATTATGGATGAAATATAGTTTCGTCCGCCTTTTATTTTCTGAACATCAATTCGTAAAAAACTTCTTTCGTTTTTGTTGAAAAGGTTTAATCCGTTATTGGTTCCAATCCAGATTTGTCTTTCGCGATCTTCCAAAATCACATTCACATGATTATTACTAATGCTGTTGAGAATGTCTTTATTATATACATATCGCAAGAAATCATAACCATCATAACTAATTAATCCGTTTGCAGTTCCAATCCAAATAAATCCTTTTTGAGTCTGATGAATACTCGAAATCATACTTTGCGAAAAACTCGTATCGTAATTGATATGATCAAAATACAAATCAGATTCCTGCGCCTTCGAGCCAAAAGGAATAAAAAGAAATAAGATAAAACTTAAAAAGTAGCTTCTAATGTACTGCATAAAGGAAATTGAATAAAGCCCGAATAATTATTTGTGTTAAACCTATGAAAAAAATCAATCGATTGCGGTGCAAAATAGGCTTTATTCTGAAAAAAGAAGAGGGAGTTTTTTCTTTTTAAGGGGTGTAGATGTACTTTCTTATGTGAATTTGGATGTGAAATTATATTCCTTAAAGCTACCTTTAATTACTAAAGTCGAAAAACTGTTTTGAATTAATACTATATTTTATTTCTTGAATAAAATATATTTCTATGATGAATTAAATATTCCAAATGTCTTCTATCTAATTTATTAAAATTTAATTTATCTGTTTTCCTTACGTTTAATGCATTTAAGTCATTATTTGTAAGTTCATCCGAAATCAAAATATTGCCATTATCTTCGAATGAAATTAAATATTTATCGAACAATTTATCATAAATAGGTGACAATAAAATTCCATTAAAAGGATCTAGCTTCTCTAAATTACTACTATCTTTCCAAGGTTTTATGTGAGATGCAATGAGAATTGACCAATTTTCACAATTCGTAACCGCGCATTTTTCCCAATGTCTAGCAACAGTTTTTCTAAATAAAGATTGTTGTATTCTTAGTTTTATTAATCTAATTTTTTCAGTTTCTATGTCGATTGGTAAAGACATTATAACTTCAGTTTCTATTGAAAGCACTAAATATTCTTTGGCTTTATCAATAACGTCTTGACTTAACTTTACTGAATTATTAATTATTCTAAATAATACATCTTGTTCATATCCTTTTTCAAATATTCTTTTGCCTCCTGAAGCTTTAGTATTTATTGTCGAGGGAGACCAACTTTCATTATTTTCCTTAAAAGCAATTCGAATAGAACTGTTATCCTTCAAATGTTTTTGTGCTTGATAAATTTTATAATATTTAATAAAGGTTTCAGCACCTACACTAGTTATTAAATCTTCTATTTCACGCTCAATTTGTTGCATGCAAAAAATATTAATCAATTAAAAATTTTCTCTTCAATCAAACCTAAAATTTTACCATAAGCAATCGCCGCTTTATGAACCTGAACCGACCAATCTTCTGCGGCATTGTCATCGGCGCCATCTGAAATATATTTTAAACTTAAAAACGGAATATTTTCTTTCATGGCAATCATCGCCAAAGCGTAACCTTCCATATCAACCACATTATAGGCGTCTGAACAATGTCCCATTTCAAAATTATCGCCTGTTCCGCAGATTCCTTCTTGGAGATTATCCATCAATAAACCATATTCTAAAACTGGCGGTAATCCAGAAAGTGGTGTTTCAAATTGTGAAAATCCCAAACCACGAACATCCATGTCTCTTTGTACAAATTTAGTACAGCAAATTACGTCGCCTTTTTGAAAACAGTTGCTTCCCGCCGATCCTAAATTTACAATTACAGCAGGTTTTTTCTTTTGAATAGCTTTTGTCAATTCGTACGCCGCATTTACTTTTCCTATTCCGGTAAATAAAACGTTTTGTCCTTTAAAAACTTCTGCTGCTTCAGATTCGAGTGCAAAACAGAATAATATATCTTCAATGGCAAAAGATGCCGTTTGGTTAATTTGTATCATGCGTAATGTATTTTCGGTTTACAAAAATAAGCTTTAAAATTTACGTGGCTCTAACCTAAATTTAAAATCTAAAAAAGACGTTAAAATCTACTTTCTATGCTGAATTTTGTTTCAGAAAAAATACTTTTGTTAAAATCAAAAAAGAAGAATTTCAATCCTTAAAAACAGAAAGAAAAACTGCATGGATAATGAAAAATTTATTTTCTGCCTTGAAGGCGTTCGAGATATAGACGATGAGACCACAACCAATGTGGTAAAATGTCTGGAAGAATTGGCAATTGACCAAGGCATTTCTAGCATTCATAAAACTTGTGACACGATTGAAGGTCTAGAAGAAAGTTTGAATATTTTATTGTACGAAGATCATAATTTTAAAGATTATGAAATCATATATTTAGCAATGCCCGGACAGCAAAATAATATTTGTCTTCATGATTATTATTACAGTCTTGAAGAAATTGCTGAATTGTTTGAAGGCAAAATGAAAGGTAAAATCATTCATTTTGCGAATCTTAAAGTTTTAGATTTGAATGGAGAAGAAGCACAATATTTTTTAGACATTACGGGAGCCAGAGCGATTTCTGGTTACGGTTCGACTTATAATAAAATTGCAAGCTGCAGTACGATTGATAAAGCTTTTTTTAGTTTGTATCAGGAAAATGATAATCTTTTTGAGGTTGTCGAAGATCTTTATGCCAAACACTATAATTTATGCAAATTGCTCGATTTTAGATTATATTATTAAGGATGAAAACAAAATCGGCTGAAAAAATAAAAACGTATGAAGCGAAAGGTTTCCGAGAGAAATTCTTAGGAGAAGACAATCCTATTCATTTGCTTTTCAAATCCAATTCGGATCATTTTTTCTGTCTCGAAATCGAAGCGGTTATGCACATGCAACATCCTGTTCCACCATCAAAACATTCTTGTCATACTTTAATTTTTATTTCTTCAGGGCAGCATGTTATGAAATTGGGTGATCAGGAATACATTACAACCGATAACGAAATGATTATGGTGCCGGCCGGTCAGATTTTTTCACTCGATAATGTTAACAATATTCATAATGGATATATCTGCCAATTTCATCCTGATGTTTTAATTCGAAAATACGGAAGCCGCGAATTGCTGAATGATTTTGATTTTTTGAAAATTTCAGGAAATCCTAAAATCAAATTGGGTCCAGAAGATATTGGCGCTATTACCAATATTTTGGAACGATTGAAAAAGGAATATTCTGAAACCGCGTTTACAGATTTGAATATTGTGCAATCGTACTTGATTACGTTGTTTTATGAAATGAATAAAAATGCGGTAAAAACTTCTAAAAGTATTTCTGCCGCCGAAGCTATTACAGGAAAATTTAAAGAATTGATTCACGATCAAATTAAAACACAGCACCAAGTTAATTATTACGCTTCGCTTTTAAACGTAACTCCCAATCATTTAAACAAATGTGTAAAAACGGTTACAGGAAAAACTGCCGTAAAGTGGATTGATGACAGCATATTATTAGAGTCCAAATATTTACTATTTCAAACTACACTTTCTGTTGGTGAAATTGCTGCTCAGGTTGGCTTTGAAGATCAATCTTACTTTAGTCGGTTTTTTAAAAAAGCAGAAGGTATTTCTCCTATTCGATATAGAAAAATGATTGATAAGTCCTAATTATTGATTACAGAATCCTAACAAATATGTATGCGTTTTTCAGAAATTTGTGTCCTCAAAAATGCAAATTATGATTTATGTTTTTAAAACTTCCGTTGACAGCCCAACCAAATTTGAGTCGGCTTCTGCACTTTTAGATCAATTATTACCAGAATCTCAGTGGAATTTCGATCTTGAAGATTGCGACAATATTCTAAGAGTAGACAGCGAATTAAACGTTGCTGAATTACTTCAAAACAATGCTATTTTCGATTGTATCGAATTAGAATAAATTTACACGCCTTTTAAACATTTTATGGAATCCAAATTATATCAAAACCGAACTTTTGAAACCATCGATTATTCGGAACAAAGTTTAGCCAATACCGAATTTGTAAATTGTGAATTCATTAATTGCAATTTTTCTAAAAGCGATTTGAGCCACAATGATTTTCTAGACTGCACTTTCAAAAACTGTAATCTTTCTTTGGCTGTTTTGCGAAATACGGGTTTAAAGAATATCAAATTTATCGGCTGTAAATTGATGGGATTGGATTTTAGCGCTTGCAATAGTTTTTTATTTTCAATGAATTTTGATGATTGTGTTTTGGATTACTCCACTTTCATTTATAAAAAATTAAAGAAGATCAACTTTACAGATTGTTCCTTAAAAGAAACTGATTTCTCTAACACCGATTTATCTTTAGCTGTTTTTAAAAATTGTGATCTTTCTAGTGCCACTTTCGTGGAAAGTATTTTGGAGAAAACAGATTTCAGAAGTTCTAGAAATTATGCTTTTGATCCGTCAGAAAATAAGATTAAAGGAACTAAAGTTTCTCATACGGCGCTTGCTGGTTTATTGCAAAAATTTGATTTATCGATCGAATAGTTTTTTAGTCGCAGTTTTCAGTCACAGTATACTGAAAACTGTAACTGAAAACTGAGACTAAAAAAAAAGCGGAATACAAACTTAATTGTATTCCGCTTTTCTTATTTATTAACCATGAATTCTAGTTACCCGTAATCCAACGTGGATCTCCAACTTTTCTATCAATTAAAGTTTGATTTTTAATTGTAAAGTTTCCTGTTGCTGCACTTGTAAATTGAGGATCAAGTACAGTTGCAGTAGCATCAGGTCTATTATTACTTCCTGTAGCTTGCAAACCAGTCGAATTGAAATTATTATTATTTGAGAACGTCGGAGCTGCTGTTGCAGTTGAGTTCGTATAAACAGCTGATCCAACTGCCAACAATGTATTACGTACTGTTAATGTATTTGAGACAAAACGCACATATAAAATTCTACTTGCTGCTGGTAAAGTAGGCGCATATATTGTACATGCGTCGACTAAAACAGTACTAGTCAAACCTGTTCCAGATAATGTAGCAGCCGCATCTAAGCGAATAAAGTCACGAGATGAACAATTATCGAAAGTACTTTTTGTTAAAGTTACAGTTGCCACATAAGTAGTTCTGAAATCTATAAAATCAGCACCAGCAGCAGTGTTTACATTTTTAATAATACTATTATCAACAGTAAATGATTTTAATCTAGCCAATGCATTTCCGTACATTAACTGAGAAGGATAATCATGAACGTTACAACCGCTTATTAAAACATCTCCTAATTGTGTTGGCGATGCTGTGCCAATTGTTATTGCTCCACCAGTTGTACCTGTTCCATTCAAATCTAAGTCGATTAATGAGAAATTAACCACTTCGCTAGCATTAGCAGGATTATTACCAAGAGTGAAATTAACTTTAAGTTTTGATTTATCAGCTGGTCTTAAACCTCTTAATGTTAGTGTTTTGTTTACAGCTATTGTTCCAGTTTGCGCTGTATAATCTCCAGGCATGAAAACTAAAACAGATCCAGCAGGTGCATCGGTAATTTTTTGGAAGATATTATCTTCTGGTTTTATTAAAATACCAGTTCCGATATCTATTCCTGTTGTAAAAGTTACCACTCCTCTTTTCTTAGCTCCATTTAATAATGTTGCTGTGTAAGCTGTTTCTGCTGTAAGTCCAGTTATTACAGCTACACCAGCTGTTTTCTCGGCCGGAGTAATTGTACGAGAAATATTTCCTGGCATTACTGTAATTTGAGTAACCGTACTATTTGGAACCCATCTTAACGTAACTTGTTTTGCATCAATATCTGCTGGTTGTACAGCTGTGAAAAGTTGCTCAGACAATGTTGTTGCAGTTGTAATAGACCATTTAGAATCTTCTAAACCACCTCCATTAACTGCTTTTACTCTAATAGAATAAACAGTTTCTCCTTCTAATGCAACTTGCACAGGAAGCTGTGATGCTGTTACATTTACCGTTTTGTAAATAGTTTTGAACTCAGGATCATCTGCACTAAATTCTATTACGTAATGATCAGCATTTTCGTCACTTTTTGTTGTCCAAGTTAATTCAACTGTGGTTTGATTTCTAATTGTGGCTTTAAGACCAATAGGTGAAAATTCTCTTGTGTTTCCTATACCGTCTAATAATCCTTCATTATAACTTTCGCAGCTTGAAACTGAAATTGCAAGTAGTAATGCGGCTATTAATCCTTTAAATATATATTTTGTTTTCATAATAATTTATAATTTATTAATACCCGTAATCATTTTTCAACTGACCATTACTTCCGTCAATAAACACTTGCCATATTGGCCAGAATTGTCTGTTATCAGGATTAACTCCAGTTTTGTACAATGAGCTTACTTTAGCATCTGCAGCAGTTCCTGTCCATGTCCAAGTTACAGCTGTATAAGTTGCTCCTGGATTTACATTTTCACCTCTATTTAATCCGTAGATATCAATAGATACATTATCTGTTTTAAATTTATAATACAAAGTAGTTGGTACATCAGCATATTCACCAGTACGAGCTGATAAAGCTGCCATTTTTACTTTCGCTTCATCTAATTTTACTTTCAACAAATTCCAACGAATTAAATTTTGTTTACGTTCCATTTCACCTGTAAACTCATATTTATTTTCATTGACAAGAGCAGTAAACATTGCTTCTTTACTAGTTAAAGCATTTACATAGTTTTCTACTTTTACAGCTTGAGAAGCAGCAGGGAATGATCTTCTACGAATTTCTTTCAAATAAGGCATAGCCGAGCTTGGACCTTCTAATTCGTTTGCAGTTTCAGCAGCGATAAGAAGTACCTCAGCATAACGCATGTACATTTTATTAACTCCATCATCATTAGTAGAAGTTACGTAACGCTTCATCCATTCGTAACGATATTTTCCAAAATACCAAGTATCTAGCGTACCTAATTCTTGTTTAGCAATATTATTAGTTGCTGCACCATATTTATAAGGTACACAAGTAACATCTCTACGTGTATCTACTTGATCGTAATCGTAGAAAATAAATGGTAATGGACCAGCTACACCACCACGGTTAGCTCCGTTAGCTTGAAATTGATCACTAGCTGCTGTGTGTTTTACAGCGAAAGTAAATAACATTCTACCACGTCCATCTGCGAAAGGAAGTTCCCAAAGAGATTCTCCACCTGCAGCAGTATTTTCTTCATTATATTTTCTCCATAATCCTTCAAAAGTAGTTTCTAAACGAGCAGAACCACTTTGAATAACTTCGCGAGATTCTCTTAATGCCAATGCATACATATTTGCAACCGAAAGTTCTGGATCACTGCTTCTTCTAACTCCATCAGGATATTGTTGAAAACCACTTGCAACCAAAGCCAAACGCGCTCTAAATGCTTTAACGAAAGCTTTATTTACATGTTCTACCGTACTTGTATAAGCTGTTGCGTTAGGCCAAGCTACCAATGTTGAAGCTTCTCCTAAATCTGCAATTAATTGTTTGTAAATAACATCTCTACTTGATTTAGCTAAATATAAAGTTTCACTCGTAATAGGTTCAAAACGAGCTGGAACATCACCCCAAGCTTTAACTAAATCTGCATAATAGATTGCTCTAAGAGTTAAAGCTTCACCTAACAATTGTCCCATTTCTGATCCTGCTGTAGGATTTCCATATTGACGTATTCCTTTAATACAAACATTGGCACGCTCAATTCCAGAAAACATCATTGCATAAGCATTATTTGTCGTATTCATTTCTGTGTTACCTGGCTTTGCATCGTAAACACATAAATCTGCTTTATCTCCAGCCGTTTGAGAAGTATTATACCACTCTACGTCTGTATTTAATCCATAATATGGTAAAAATCTTCCTCTATAAGAGTTCGTCTCAGCAAATGGCACTTTTATTCCGTCAACAGCTCCTTTTGCAAGTCCAGCTGTAGAAAATATTAAAGCCGCATCTAATGTTGATTGAGCAGGCGAGTCTAAATAGTCGTCTTCAAATTGCTGGCAAGAGCTAAATAAACCCGAAATTATCAATCCCGCTATTATTATTTTATGTTTCATTTTTGTAGTAATTAAAATTAGAAATTAAGATTCATACCAAAAACCATTTGTCTGCTTCTTGGATACGGACTTGAATCAACCCCTGGTGTAAGCGGGTTTTTTCTTCTAGTAGAAACTTCCGGATCAGAACCCGAATAGTTTGTCCAAACAAAAACATTGCTTGCCGTCAAATAGAATCTCAATTTAGAAACTCCAAGTTTAGATGTAAACATCTCAGGTGCTGTATACCCTAATGTTAAAGTATTTAATCTTAAAAACGATGCGTCTTCAACTGCCCAATCTGTAAATATAGCAGTTCTCATATATGGTGACCACATTGTAGTATTAGCATTTAGTGCTGTTAATGCAGCTGGATCTGTTACTAATTGGCCAGAAACTGGATCTAAATTTGTCCATCTATTTCCATCTGCCATTGTTGAATTTAAATTTTTATACTGTGCTGAAGCATTAGCAGTAGAAAATTCAATTTTATCAGCATTATAAACATCGTTACCAATACTCCAGTTAAAAGCTGCCATTAAATCAAATCCGTAAGCGTTTCCATTGATAACAAAACCTCCTGAACTTTTAGGGTTAACATTACCAATAACTGTTTTATCTGTTAAATCAACTTTACCATCTCCATTAACATCTTTCAATTTCATGTCTCCAGGTTTAAGTGCACTTCCGTCTCCAACCAAAGTTGTAGCTGTACTAACAACTCCAGTTTTTAAAACATATTTACCTCCAACATAATCAAAGTCAGAAACCTCATATCTTCCATCATTTTTATAACCGTACATAGTTCCTAAAGAAGAACCTACTTGAATTAGATAATCGTCTCCAATTTGTGAAGAAGCCCAACCAGTTGCTGCTCCAAAATTATTCATAACACCTAACGAGTTGATACGGTTTTTATTTATTCCCATATTGAATGAAAAATTCAATCCGTATTTTGCTTTTTCGATTGCAACAACATTTATAGTAGCCTCGAAACCTGTATTTTGTGTTTCTCCCATATTACGATATTGAAAATCATATCCAGATCCAGGAACTGGGAAATTGATTAACAAATCACTTGTAATATTTTTATAAACATCAAAATTACCATTTAAGCGATTGTTGAAAAATCCGAAATCCAAACCAAAGTTTTGAGTTACGGTTGTTTCCCATTTCAAATCAGGATTAGGCATTGTTTTAGAAGGCGCCCAAATACTAGTAACTCCGTTAATCCAAGTTGTTGCTGTAGATTGAAAAATTTGAACTTGCTGTCCAACAGGGATATTATTATTTCCTGCCTCACCATAACTCGCTCTTAATTTTAGAAGATTGATTGCGCTTACATTTTTAAGAAAACTTTCTTCCGAGATTTTCCATCCTGCTGCAAAAGCTGGGAAATATCCCCAACGGTTTTGTTCTAAAAATTTACTTGATCCATCAGCACGAAATGTAGCTGACAAGATGTAACGATTTTTATAGTCATAATTAGCACGTCCGAAGAATGACAATAATTTGTCATCTGGGCTATAATAGTTATCTACTGATTGAGGAGTTCCTTGCGTTGTTAAGTTTTTTGCTTTATCAAAATCAAAAAACTTTGGATATCCGTGAATAGTAGTTGTTACCGTATTTGAATTATAATTAATACTTTCTTGTCCAAGAAGTGCAGTCAAATGGTGATTTTCGCCCATTATCTTTTTGAAATCATAATTCAATGTATTAGCATTTCTAAAACGTCTTTCTTTACTATCTCCCATAATCATAGCAGGCATACCTTGTAATGGGCCTAATGGAGCATTCGCAATATAATAGGTAGTTAATCCATAAAAACGATAATCTAAATTGCTAAAATTATCCAAACCTAAGTCAACATTTAATTTTAAATTATCTACAAGTTCCCATCCAAAACTTCCTAACATATTAAAGTTTTTACGAAACTGCTGACGATCATTATCATAAACCGATCTTAACGGGTTAACCAATACATCTGAACCATCACCAGAAACATCATCTGAACTCAAACCTGCTACCGGAAGTGGCGCATAACCAACAATAGTACGCATACGCGAATCTGCTGAAGATTTCTCATTTTGTTCATTTACACCTCCACCGTCAATCTCTGTATCTGAATAACGTACTGTAAAACCAACATCAATCTTATCATTCAATTTACTTTTTAAAGCCAAAGACAGGTTGTTTCTTTTGTAGTTTGAACCTATCATAATTGCTTTTTCATCGTAGTGAGCAAAATTGAAGTTATAATTAAGCTTATCCATTCCTCCTCTAATTCCTAAATCACGGCTTTGCACTTCTCCAGTACGTCCGAAAATTTGTTTTTGCCAATTATCTCCTTTTAAACCTTTGTACATATCTTGATCCTGCCAATTTCCAAAATACTTAGTATATGAACTTGGGTCAGAAGCTACTTTTGTTCCTGTTTGAGAAAGCAATGCATATTCGTATTGCCATTTAGTATAATCGTCAGGCGATAAAACGTCAATTTGTTTCGCCATCGTTTTCATACCGTAAAACATATTGAAATTCACGGCTATCTTACCATCTTTTCCTTTTTTTGTTGTAATTAAAATTACTCCATTTGCACCACGTGATCCGTAGATTGCTGTAGAAGCCGCATCTTTTAAAACAGTCATCGAATCGATATCAGATGAAGAAATATCATTCATACTGTTTATTGGAAATCCATCAACAATAATCAAAGGCGAAGCGTCTTGAGTAAGCGATCCACCACCACGAACTCTAATTCTAATGTCTGCATCTGGAGAACCCTCTGCTGAGGTAACTTGCACACCCGCAATACGTCCAGTTAAAGCTTCAGCTACATTTGCTACTGGAACTTTTTTCAAGTCTGTACCAGAAATAGTAGATACTGCTCCTGTCAAATCAGATTTTTTTGATGTTCCATATCCGATAACTACAACTTCATTTAAGCTATTTGAATCTTCTGTCAAAGTTGCATCTACTTTTGTTTTTCCTGCCGCAGATACTTCAATTGTTTTAAAACCAATGAAAGAAAAGCTTAATATCGCTTTCGGATTGGTTAATTTAATTTTGTAGTGCCCATCGAAGTCGGTAGAAGTTCCGTTTTTAGTTCCTTTCTCTAGGACATTTACGCCCGGAAGAGAAAGTCCCGCAGCATCTTTCACGGTTCCCTCTATAGTAGTACCCTGTGCAAATGCTTGACTGCCGATCAATAAGCACAGTAAGAAAACAAGTTTAAAGCAGAAATCTGCTCCTTTGTTTAATAGTTCTTTAAAGTTCATGGTTGATTGTTTAAGTTATTAAAAGTTTTAAGTTTTGGTTTAAGTGGTTTTTTGTGGTTACTTTCAAATCATTTATTTAATTATTACTGGTTTTTATAGTTATTTACTAAAATTCAAATTATTAACAAATAGGTTAATTTTTGGCTCTGTTTAATTCTAATTACGTAATCGATTTCGAAGATTGAAAAAAAAGTTGTAATCGATTACACAAACATAGATATTTTTTTTAAACGAAAAATAATTTTTCATAAAAAAGTCATAAAAAAAATTACATATCAAAAAAAATATTCAATTTTTATGTGAGATATATAATTTTAATGAATATAAAATATTAAATATATTATTATTAATCGCTCATTTGATTCGATTTTTATAAAAAAAACAATCGATTACATGAATATTAATTACGATATTATTAGGTGTGTTTTTTACACTTAAAAAGTTAAAAACTTCCTAATTATTTTTAAATGAAAGAGAAAAAAACGACTGCTTTTAAAATTAATTTTCTTACAAATAAAAGAATTACTGCCAAAAAGCAGCAATCTAGCTTGCTATATGAGTACAGCCAAAACATAAAAAAAGCCCTTAAACAAAAGTTAAGGGCTCAAAAAAATGTTTTTTTTAAGTATTTATATGCGCTGTAATTGCAATTGTTTTTGATGTAACTTCATCAATATGAATGTAATAATCATTCCGATAATCGACATGGCAACACCAATAAGGTTTGGCGAAGAATAACTAAGTCCCGCCGCCAAAGGCAATCCGCCTAGAAATGCGCCTAAAGCATTACCAATATTAAAACTTCCTTGAAGCGATGCAGAAGCAATCATTTCTGCTCCTTTTGCAGTACGAATCATAAGCATTTGAATTGGGGCAATAACCGAGAATGAAATCGCTCCAGTTAAAAATGTCAAGAAAAGAGAAACATATTGATTGAATGAGAAAAAATAAACTAAAACCAAATCTAACGACATTACCATTAATAAGGCTAATGTAGTTGGTGCAGGCGAAAATCGATCTGCCAATTTTCCTCCAACAAAATTACCAACAACCATTCCTAATCCTGCTAAAATCAAGATTGAAGAAACATCTTCTGGTGAAAATTTAGACACGTTAATTAATAAAGGTGCGATGTAACTGATCCAAGCAAATAAACCTCCAAAACCAATTGCAGTAATTCCGATAATCAACCATGCTTCTGTACGTTTAAAAAACTGAAGCTGTGTCTTCATATTGACACTTTCCCCTTTTTCAAGATTCGGCATCCATAAATAAATAGCTAAAAATGTTAGTAAGCCAACAATAGCAATCAATACAAAAGTATAGCGCCAAATAAAATGATGACCGATATAAGTACCAATCGGCACGCCAATTAAATTTGCAATTGTTAATCCGGCAAACATGGTCGAAATGGCTTGCGCTTCTTTTCCTTTGTCTGCCAAACGGCTTGCAACTACAGCTCCTACTCCAAAGAATGCGCCGTGTGGCAAACCTGAAAGAAATCGAGAAGCAAATAAAACATTATAATCTGGAGCAATAATAGAAAGTGCGTTAAAAACTGCTAGCATCAAAGCTAAAATTAAAAGCATTTTTTTAGGCGCATAATTTCTTCCTGCAATTACCAATAAAGGTGCTCCAATAACAACTCCTAAAGCATAAGATGAAATTAAATATCCCGCAACAGGAATCGAAACTTTCATATCTGAAGCAATATCTGGGAGTAATCCCATCATTACAAACTCTGTAATTCCGATAGTTAACCCTCCTAAAGAGAGTGCAATAAGACTTTTTTTCATTTTGATTAAGTATAGAAAGGAATAGATTTCTACGTTGCAAAATTAACACCGTCAAGCGGAAAATAAATTGTAAATTTGCGATATAAAATTGTATATTTAAGTTATGCCAAAATTAAATCAGTTTAAAACGCTAGTACTTGATGAATTTGAAGAAGAGAAATTTCATCTTCCTCCGCATACTCATACTTATTATGAAATTATTTATATTAAGAAAGGAAGCGGAATTCATCATTTGAATAATAATCTTTTGCCGTATAAAGCTGGAGATCTGTTTGTAATTTCTCCAGACGACGAACATTATTTTGATATAAAGAAAAGCACGCAATTTACTTTTATCAAATTCACCGATAATTATTTCAACTCAAAACAGAATCTTACTTGTGATGAATTTTTAGTAAACACTCCTGAAAGTTTCATGCGCGACAAAATCTTAAAAGAAACCGTTTTAAAGTTTGATGAACCTTGCAAAACGATTCTGAAAAACACTGTAGAAAATATTGTAACTTATGGTAAATATATTGATGTAACTTCATCTCCAATTGTTTTTTATCAGATTCTTTCGATTTTTGGTTTAATAAAAGAAACAATTCGATGCATGAATCTTCAAATGAAATCGACTCATTTGGATAATGAACAAATTGCAAATTACATTCATCAAAATATTTATCAGCCAAAATTGGTTCAGATAAAAGTGATTGCAGAACATTTTAATATTGCACAAACTTATTTTAGTGCATATTTTAAAAGAACATTCAGTATCAGTTATCGCGAATACATTCATAATTTGAGAACGACATTAATTGAGAAAAGATTTCACAACAATCAATTGCCAATAAAACAAATTGCGTACGAATTTGGTTTTACAGACGAAAGTCATTTGACGAATTATTTCAAAAAACGCAAAAACATGAAACCAACCGATTTCAAAAAACTGTAGTTATTGAAATCTTAAAATATAATTTGCTCGAACATTTTTAACTAAATTTGTGCTACTAAAAACAATTTCTTTGAAAAAGAAAATCCACATAATAATGCTTTTTATAACGCTTAGTTTCTTTTTGAATCCAAGTTATACTTATGCATGTAATATGTCGAATCATAAAGAAGTTGCCTCAAAAGAAGAAAACAGCTGTTCTAAAAAATGCTGCGAAAAGAAAACTTCAAAAGAAGAAAAACACAATTGTGATGGAAAATGCCGTCATTCTGGTTGCAGTACTTCAGCAATACAATTTGTTATTTTAACTTCAAATGAATTTGATTTAGAAAATAATGCTTTCAATTTTTCTTTAAAAAATTCCATTTCATCTTATAGTAATACAACTATTTCTTCTGGATTTACTTCTATTTGGCTGAAGCCAAAAATATAATAATTACATTTTTGACAGCCCATATTGGGTCTTTTTTGAATCGAAAAACTTTTAAATTAATCTAAAGGAAATTAAAATCCTTTATCAAATATAAAACACAATGAAAAAATCAATTATAGCTTTAACAGCAACAATCGCAATCTTATTTTCTTCAAATAACATTCAGGCTAATACAACGAATTCTGAAACAAAAGCTATCGAAATTGCAGATGCTCAATTGCAAAATGTTTATGACGCATATTTTACAGTAAAAGACGCACTTATTAAAAGTGACAGCAAATTGACTTCGGCGAAAGCCAAAGATTTACTGACAGCGATTACAGCAGTAAAAATGGACAAACTAAAAAGCAACGAACATACAGTTTGGATGAAAGTGGTAAAAAAATTAACTGCCGATGCCAAAAGTATTTCAGCTACAACAGATCTTAAAAAGCAACGTGATACTTTTAAATCTTTATCTAAAAGCACTTATGATTTAATAAAAGTTTCAAGCCCAACTGAACCGATTTACAAACAATATTGCCCAATGGCAGACGCTGATTGGTTAAGCAAAGAAAAAGCAGTTAAGAATCCATATTATGGTTCTTCGATGTTGACTTGCGGAAACGTGGTAGAAACGATCAAATAAATATGAAGCTTTACATCAAAAATATGGTGTGCAGCCGATGCAAAATGGTTGTGAAGTCTGAGTTCGAAAAACTCGGACTTCAAACTATTGCTGTGGAATTGGGCGAAGTTGAACTGAACCAAGAAATCAGCGATAAGCAAAAAGAAATTTTATTGGAAAACCTTCAATCTTTAGGTTTTGATTTGATTGATGATAAAAAAACAAAAACGGTAGAAAGAATAAAAAATCTTATTGTCGATTTAGTTCATCATAAAAACAATGATCTTAAAATCAACTTGTCTGATTATTTAGCCGAAAATTTAAATCAAGAATATAATTCACTGAGCAATTTGTTTTCTGAAGTTGAAAATACGACAATCGAAAAGTATTTCATCAGTCAGAAAATCGAAAAAGTAAAAGAGTTATTGATTTATAATGAGCTTTCATTAAGCGAAATTGCTGATATCCTAAATTATAGCAATGTGGCACATTTGAGCAATCAATTCAAAAAAATTACGGGCTTCACTCCTACTTTGTTCAAACAATCAAAAGATAAAAAACGTATTCAGATTGAGAATATATAGTTTTTGATTTTTAATTTTTAACCGCAAAGAGCACAAAGGTTTACGCAAGGTTCGCAAAGATGTTTTAAGACAAAGCTTTGCGAACTTTGCGTTTTTATATAAAATCCAGCATAGCAAAAATCTTTGCGTTCTTTGCGGTTAAATATAATTTAGTAAATCTTACAAATCATTCCCAAAATTCTACAAACCGTTGTAACTTGTACTTCGGAAATTTGCATTGTAATACTTAAAAACCAATACAATGACTCATCAATATATAATTTCAGGAATGTCTTGCAACGGATGCCGCACCAAAGTAGAAAAAACTTTGAACGAAGTTGAAGGTGTTCAAGCAGAAGTGACACTAAATCCTCCAACAGCAACCATAACAATGGAAAAACATGTTCCTAGTGAAAAGTTTCAGGAAGTTTTAGCTACTGCAGGAAATTATACTATTGAAATGGATTCTCCTAAAAAACATTCTGAAACAGTCGTAAAATCTTGCTGTTCTAGTCATAAAAAAGAGGATCACGGTCATCATAAAACAGAATCTAAAAACGTTCATCAACACAGTTCAAATGGCTTTTATTACTGCCCGATGCATTGCGAAGGCGACAAAACATACAATAAACCTGGAGATTGCCCAGTTTGCGGAATGGATTTAGTACCTCAAATTGCTATAACAGCGACACAATTTACTTGTCCGATGCATCCTGAAATTGTTTCAAACGAACAAGGCGATTGTCCGATTTGTGGAATGGACTTGGTTCCGATACAGGCTTCTGAAAGCGAAGAAAACAAAACATATATAGATTTATTGAAAAAAATGAAAATCGCGATTTTGTTTACACTTCCTATTTTCATTATTTCAATGTCAGAAATGATTCCGAATAATCCGCTTTACAATATAATGTCTATTGAAAAATGGAATTGGGTTCAGCTATTATTTTCGATTCCCGTTTTGTTTTATGCAGGATGGATGTTTTTCGTTCGCGCATACAAATCAATAGTAACTCGGAATTTAAACATGTTTACTTTAATCGGAATTGGAACCAGCGTTGCTTTTCTATTTAGTATTGTCGGAATGTTTTTTCCTGATATTTTTCCATCCGAATTCAAATCACATCACGGAACGATTCATTTGTATTTTGAAGCCGCAACAGTAATTATCACATTAGTTTTATTAGGACAATTATTGGAAGCTAAAGCACACGGACAAACCAATGGCGCCATAAAAGAATTACTAAAATTAGCTCCAACCGAAGCAACTTTGGTTGAAAACGGAAATGACAAAATAATCTCTATTCACAACATTAAAAAAGGTGATTTACTTCGTGTAAAACCCGGAGAAAAAATTCCCGTTGACGGAAAAATAACTTCTGGCGAAAGCAGTATCGACGAATCGATGATTACTGGAGAACCAATTCCAGTAGATAAAAAAACGGGCGATTCTGTTATTTCTGGAACTATAAACGGTACAAAATCATTCGTAATGATTGCTGAAAAAGTGGGTTCAGAAACGATGCTTTCACAAATTATCCAAATGGTAAATGACGCCAGCAGATCTCGCGCTCCAATTCAGAAATTAGCCGATCGCGTTTCTAAATATTTTGTTCCGACCGTTGTTATTATTTCGATTTTGACATTCTTTCTTTGGGCAAAATTTGGTCCAGAACCTGCTTACGTTTACGGATTAATTAATGCTATTGCCGTTTTAATTATTGCTTGTCCTTGCGCACTTGGACTGGCAACTCCGATGTCGGTAATGGTTGGAGTTGGAAAAGGCGCTCAAAACGGAATCTTGATTAAAAATGCCGAAGCCTTAGAAAACATGAATAAAATTGATGTTTTAATTACCGATAAAACCGGAACAATTACCGAAGGAAAACCATCTGTAGAAAAGATTTATGCTATTAATAATAATGAAGATTTTCTGCTTCAAAACATTGCTTCGTTAAATCAGCATAGTGAACATCCATTAGCGCAGGCCGTAGTCAATTTCGGGAAAGCAAAAAATAGTTCGCTAAAAGATGTTCAAGGTTTTGAAACTATTGCTGGAAAAGGAGTTTTCGGAACTATCGAAGGCAAAAAAGTCGCTTTAGGAAATAAAAAATTAATGGATGAAATTGGTGCTTCTGTTTCTAATGATTTAGAGCAAAAAGTAACTGCCGAACAAAATCTTGGAAAAACTATTTCTTATATCTCAATAGAAAAAGAAGTTTTAGGTTTCGTTGCCATTACCGATGCCATAAAAGAAAACAGTGCAAAAGCCGTCAAAGAATTAATTGCTCAAGGCGTTGAGGTTATCATGATGACGGGCGATAATCACAATACAGCAAAAGCAGTTGCTGATCATTTGCATTTGAGTTCTTTCAAAGCCGATTGTCTTCCAGAAGATAAATTAAAGAAAATTGAACGTCTTCAGGCACAAGGAAAAATTGTAGCAATGGCGGGCGACGGAATCAACGATGCTCCTGCTTTGGCTCAATCTAATATCGGAATTGCAATGGGAACAGGAACTGACGTTGCGATTGAAAGCGCTAAAATCACTCTAGTAAAAGGCGATTTAAACGGAATTGTAAAAGCAAAAAATCTCAGCCATGCTGTAATGTCAAATATCAAGCAGAATCTATTTTTTGCTTTTATCTATAACACTTTGGGCGTGCCAATTGCTGCAGGAATTTTATATCCTTTTTTAGGAATTTTGCTTTCGCCGATGTTGGCTGCTGTGGCAATGAGTTTGAGTTCTGTCTCAGTAATCATAAACGCTTTACGATTGAGAAATCTAAAATTGTAAGTTGGGATGAAATTATTTTAACACATAGAAACATAGCTTTGCATTGCGCGTAAAGGCGTTTCACTTATTTCAATACACATAGCTATGTGTGGAAACTAGTTTCTTTTATTCTCCTTTTTTTAGACAAAAAATCTATGTCTCTATGTGTTAAAAATAAATTGTGTTCAATTGATTTAAAATTATAATCCATGATTAATATTAAATATATCCTTATACTTTTCTTAATTGCTTTTCAGCTAAAAGCGCAGAAAGTCGTACGTTACGATTTATATGTTCGTGATACAATTGTCAATTTTTCGGGTAAAGAAAAACGTGCGATTGCAGTAAACGGACAAATTCCGATGCCGACTCTGACTTTTACCGAAGGCGATATTGCAGAAATTTATGTTCATAACGAATTAAAAAAAGAAACCACTTCGATGCACTGGCACGGATTGTTTCTTCCTAATAAAGAAGATGGTGTTCCGTATTTAACACAAATGCCAATTGAACCAGGAACAACTCATAAATATTCGTTTCCGATTATTCAAAACGGAACGTATTGGTATCACAGTCATTCTGGTTTGCAAGAACAAATTGGTTTATACGGACTTTTTATCATCAATAAGAAAAAAGACGATTCAACAATTCGAAAAGGAATTGACGATTTACCGACAATTCCGGTTATTTTAAGTGAATGGTCAGATTTGAAACCTGAGAATATTCAGCGAATGCTTCATAATGCCAACGATTGGTTTGCGATAAAAAAAGGAACGACTCAAAGTTATACCGAAGCTTTAAAACAAGGACATTTTTCGACCAAAGTAACCAATGAATGGAAACGAATGAATGCGATGGATGTCAGCGATGTCTATTATGAAAAGTTTCTCATTAATGGGAAAAATGAACAACAGCTTTCGGATTTTAAACCTGGCTCAAAAGTAAGATTACGAATTGCCAATGGTGGTGCTTCGAGTTATTTCTGGCTGACTTACGGCGGAGGAAAAATCACCGTTGTGGCCAGCGACGGAAATGATGTAGAACCAGTAGAAGTCGATCGTTTAATTATTGCGGTTTCTGAAACTTACGATGTTGTCGTTACAATTCCAGAAAACAATAAATCTTTTGCCTTTTTGGCTACAGCCGAAGACAGAACGGGATCTGCATCTTTGTTTTTAGGAAATGGAGACAAACAGCCTGTGCATCATCTTTCGAAATTAAAATATTTTGAAGGAATGAAAATGATGAACGATATGATGAAAATGAACGGCGAAATGAACGATATGGGCATGAATATGTCTTTGAACAAAATGGATATGAATGCCGTAATGTATCCTGAAATTTCAGGTGAAGATGAAAATTCGAAACCAAAAATGGACCATTCCAATCATAATATGGAAGAGATGAAAATGGAAAGTGACAGCACTGAAACTCATGAAATTGTGACTTTGAATTACGGAATGCTGAAATCTCCTTTTAAAACGAATCTTCCAAAAGATGCACCTGTTAAAGAATTACGCTTTACGCTTTCTGGAAACATGAATCGTTACGTTTGGAGTTTGGACAATAAAGTAGTTTCTGAAACTGATAAAATCTTAATTAAAAAAGGAGAAAATGTTCGTATCGTTTTATACAATGGTTCGATGATGCGCCACCCGATGCATTTACACGGACATGATTTTAGAATTCTAAATGAACACGGAGATTATTCTCCGCTAAAAAATGTTATTGATATTATGCCAATGGAAACTGATACAATCGAATTCCAAGCAAATGCCGATGGCGACTGGTTTTTTCACTGTCACATTTTGTATCATATGATGGCTGGAATGGGAAGGATTTTTAGTTATGAAAATTCAGCTCCAAATCCGTTGATTCATCATCCTGAAATGGCTTTTAAAATGTTGAAAATGGATGATCGAATGTTTCATTTTATGGCAGAAAATGATTTTGCTACTAATGGAAATGACGGTGAAGCGATGTTCAGCAACACACGTTGGAGCATCGGAACGGAATGGAGATTAGGTTACAACGACAAACATGGTTATGAAACTGAAACTCATATTGGAAGATATATCGGAAAAAATCAATGGTTGATGCCTTTTATAGGTTTTGATTGGCGTTACCGAAAAATGGGAATGGACGAACAGGAACAAAATCTTTTTGGACAGAAAAACACTAAAGACAATCGCTCTGTTTTTAGTTTAGGTGCTGAATATACTTTGCCAATGCTGATAAAAGCACAAGTTGAGGTTTATACCGATGGAAATGTTCGTTTGCAATTTGAACGAAAAGACATTCCGCTTTCGCAAAGACTTCGAATGAATTTGATGTGGAATACAGATAAAGAATATATGGCGGGATTGAAATATATCGTTGCCCGAAACTTCGGAATCACAACACATTATGACAGCGATATGGGAATTGGATTTGGGGTTAACTTGAATTATTGATAAAAAAGAAAAAATTACGGTTTACCATAAAATTGTGCTCTCGATAGCTACTAAATTTGTGTTTTTAAAATTATTAATTCATGAAAAAAATATATTTTTTATACATTTTACTAATATACAATATTAATTATGCTCAAGATTGTCCAAATCGTATTGGATCTTTAATAATTAATTCTACAACATTCCGAGATTTTTCGAACATCTGTCTCAGTTGTAACATTTATGGATTACCAACTATAAAAAATAAAGAAGATTATTTATTGTATAAAGTTGCCCAAAGTGAACTTAATAATGAACCACTAGATGAATCAATAGCATATGAAGTCAAACCAGATTTCGAGAACATAAAAAGTTCATACAATATGGAAATAGCTTCATTAAACGATTCCATTAAAGTTATTTTTATTCCTATTTTTTTAACCAATGGTGTATATATAAAAAATCTCCTTTTAAAATTTAAAAATGATAATTTGTTTTACATGAGTGCTAGTTTATCAAAGGAGTATAGAGATATAATTTTGGAAAAATACAAGGGAAAAGGACATAAATCAGAAGAAAAAACAACACCCAATACTTGTAAGGATTTAAAATTCAAAAAGTATAAAAATAGTTTTTATCAGTATTTTTTTGCTTCTGAAGAGAATAAAATAAGAGCATTACTTACGTTTGATTTAAAAATCAATAAATATTGTGAAGTAGAGATAAATAATAGTATTGAAATTTTTGATTTCGATATTTATATAAGTGAAAGTGATAAAATCATTCCTAATATGGATAAATTACAAAAAGAAAAGAATGACAAAATAAAATTGGATAGAGAAGAAAGATTAAAAAAATTCTAATCTTTTAGTTCATATTTACTTATAAAGTATATGTTTATAATATCTTGACATCGAATATTCATCAGAAAGATGAAAGAGAAATGGGTAATTAACAAAATAGGAAAAGCATGGATTGCATAATGGCATTACTTTTGGAATAAGCATATTATACTCTTAACTTTATGAACCAAACTCTTTTTCTTTTATTACTGGCTTTACCGATCATTTTTCAAATTATCTTCGGAAGAAAAGCAATTGTCGAAAGCATAAAACTAACTTTTTTTAAAGTCTGTTTAATTACCTTTCTTGCTCAATTTATATTCTTCATCATTGCATTTAAAGTGCTTTCATACAGATTGCGAGCGGAATCAAACGGACAAATTCACTGCGGAATGCCATTTGTTGGATTAATAGGTTTAGAAATCTTGATATCAATAATTATATTGTTCATTATTCTTATCCAATATTTAATAAAGAGATCATACGATCGTAAATAATCAAGTAAAAATGAAGTTAATTTCAATTCTACTCTTTTTCTTTTCAAATATTTCATTTGCTCAATTTGCCATAATTTCAGATCGAGATGGTTTTGTTAATATTAGAAAAGAAGCAAAAACAGGAAATAATATTTCTGATCAATTAAATAATGGTTTTGTAGTGTATTGTTTCGAACCAGAAAAAAATTGGATCAATATTGATTATTCTAAAAACAACAAAGACAGAAATGGTTATTTATACAAAGATAGAGTTCATTATTTATCTGAATTCACAAAAATCCCTTTAATCAAAGAAACTCGAAGTCAAGTTATTTTTAAGAAAGATGGAATTGATATTAATATTGAAAGTAAAAATTTCGAATCAAATTCAGCAAAATTAACCTTTCTTAAAAATGACAAATCGATACTTAAAAAGATTAACGGAAAAGATTTTTGGGGAACCGATGGAGGAATTCCAAAAAGAACTTATAAAAATATAACTCTAGTAATTGATAACAAGACTATTGAACTTCCTAAAAATGCTTTTGACGATTTATTCGAACCTAATCTTTTTAACACCAAAATTAATTTCGACAAAAAGAACAACATCTTATATATAACTTCCAGTAACAGCGACGGAGCTGGCGGTTATGAAATAGTTTGGATTATAGAAAAAGGGAAATATAAAGAGCGAAAAATTGCTTTTGGCTTCTAAATTATCTAATATTTTTGAACTTATTTTTTTTACAAAAACATTAACTAAATTGTAAGAATCAGCCTTAAGAAATGTTCCTATATTTGATTCACCAATTACAATTCTCTAACAAAAAATAAATTAAATTAACAATGACAAAAGTAATTACAATCATTACCGTTGCTTTATTTACAATTGGCGTAAGTGCTCAAGAGACAAAGCCTGCAAAAGAAAAAGCTAAAAAAGAATCTTGTTGTAAAAAAACCACAGACAAAAAAGATAAAAAATCTTGTTGCTCTAAAAAATAAATGAAACTTAATTTCAAAGAAAAAGACCTCAAATAATTGAGGTCTTTTTCATTTATAGAATTATATTTTAATTACTGGCTATCCACATACAGATAACCTGCTTTTTCGATCTTTCTTCCGTTGCTGTCATATTCCAGGGTATAGAAATAGGTTCCTGTCGGGAGTTTGTTTCCTTTGGCAATGGTGGCTCGTCCGTCTGAGAAGCCCGCAAACGGATTGGTAACATTGTCATAGCCGTTTTTCTCATATACTATTACCCCATATCTGTTGTAGATTTTCACAACATTGTTCGGATAGCAGTCTATCCCTTTAATGAAAAAACTGTCGTTGAGTCCGTCTCCGTTTGCCGATACGGCATTATAAACCTCCTCAACGCAGGAAACATTTACCGTCTGAACAAATGAGTTCTGGTTCCCGCATTTATCCGATGCCGTCCAGGTTCTGACCAGCGAATATCTGCTCGCGCAGTCCCCATCGATTTTCTGCTCCTCATATGCAACCGATGCGCTGCCGCAGCTATCCGTTGCCGTCAAAGCAGGAGCCGGCGGAATGGTATCACAATCTGCATTTATCACTGCATCGGGAAGCGTTTCTGCAAAAACAGGCGCCGTGGTATCGCGGATTAATATTGTCTGCGTGCAGACTGCCGTATCCAGAACGGTATTCTCTCCCGCATCGCGAACGCCGTTATTGTTGGTGTCTGCATATTCCGTTATTGTATAAGTCCTGATCACGTTGGCATTACAGCCCGGATCTGCACTGTTGGATGCGGTTACCTCAACCGCGCCGCATCGGGTGTCGGCTATGCGCCCGTCACCGTTTCCTAAGGCTTCGAACTGCGCTTCTGTCAGGCTCACCGCCGAAGGGAGCTCATCGTAGCACTGCACTGAAACGGGCTGGAAAGTCGGACAGATCACGCTGAAGCGGCAGCAGTTTGGAGAAGCTCCCGCAACTGCCACTGTATTGCAGGCGCTCGAATCCTGCAGATTTACACTGTAATTGGTTCCCGAACTGATAAGTCCCGATGTCCATTCATTTCCTGACCATATTCCCGGCGCTCCGGTTCCTGTTGCCGTAAATGGCCCTTGACCCGTTACCGACAAGGTAATATTATATCCCGGCTGTGCGGACGAACAGGCAGCTGTCTCTGCTCCCGCCAAGGCGATCTGGCTGATAATCACATTCTGGTTTGCCGTTACGCTGTTTCCGTTTGCGTCTGTAAAAGTCCAGGCAATAACTGTCGTTCCGGGATTTGTTATCGGAAAAGCCGTTATCGTGGTTCCCGTTATTATTCCCGCGCAGGCATCCGTGGCTGTCGGTGCTGACGGCGTTACGCTGCATTGTCCTGTTATATCGGCAAGAACCGGCATTGAAGGCGGAGTTATATCATCAATAATCACATTCTGGTTCGCTGTCGAGATATTCCCGTTGCCGTCATCAAAACTCCATGTAACCACTGTTGTTCCCTGTGCCGTTATCGGGAAAACTGTCGCCGTTGTTCCTGTTATTGTTCCCGCGCAGTTATCCGCTGCGGTCGGAATTGTTAAGAAGGCTACTGAACATTCTGCCGTAACATCTGCAAGTATTGGAACTGTCGGAGCGGTGATATCTTTTATAATCACATTCTGGTTTGCTGTCGAGATATTCCCGTTTCCATCATCAAAAGTCCATGCCACCACCGTTGTTCCCTGTGCCGTTATCGGGAAAAGCGTTGTGGTGGTTCCCGTTATGATTCCTGCGCAGTTATCCGCTGCGGTTGGAATCGTTAAGGAAGCTACTAAACATTCTGCAGTTGCATCTGCCAATATTGGAACTGCCGGAGCCGTGATATCTTTTATAATCACATTCTGGTTCGCCGTTGAGATATTTCCGTTGCCGTCATCAAAACTCCACATCACTACCGTTGTTCCCTGAGCTGTGATCGGGAAAACTGCCGTAGTGGTTCCTGTTATTGTTCCCGCGCAGTTATCCATCGCGTTCGGAATAGTTAAGGAGGCTAATGAACATTCTGCAGTTGCATCTGCCAATATTGGAACTGTTGGAGCGGTTACATCTTTGATTATTACATTCTGATTTGTCGTTGAAACATTCCCGTTGCCGTCATCAAAACTCCATGTCACCACCGTTGTTCCCTGTGCCGTGATAGGGAAAACTGTCGCTGTTGTTCCTGTTATTGTTCCCGAGCAGTTATCTGCTGCCGTAGGAGCTGTCGGTGTAGCCGAACATTCTCCCGTAACATCTGCAAGTATTGGAACTGCTGGAGCGGTGATATCTTTGATTATGATATTCTGGTTCGCTGTTGAGATATTCCCGTTTCCGTCATCAAAACTCCATGTCACCACCGTTGTTCCCTGCGCTGTGATTGGGAAAGCTGTCGCCGTTGTTCCTGTTATTGTTCCCGCGCAGTTGTCCATTGTTGTCGGAGCTGTCGGTGTGGCCGAACATTCTCCCGTAACATCTGCCAGTATTGGAACTGTCGGAGCGGTTACATCTTTGATAATCACATTCTGGTTCGCTGTCGAGATATTTCCGTTTCCGTCATCAAAACTCCATGTCACTACTGTTGTTCCCTGTGCCGTTATCGGGAAAACCGTTGTGGTGGTTCCTGTTATTGTTCCCGCGCAGTTATCTGCTGCGGTTGGAGGTGTTATTGAAGCTACTGAACATTCCGCCGTTGCATCCGCCAGTATTGGAACTGCTGGAGCCGTAACATCTTTTATAATCACATTCTGGTTCGCTGTTGAGATATTTCCATTTCCGTCGTCAAAACTCCATGTAACCACTGTTGTGCCCTGTGCCGTTATCGGGAAAACCGTTGCGGTGGTTCCCGTTATTGTTCCACCGCAGTTATCTGCTGCGGTTGGCGGTGTTATTGAAGCTACTGAACATTCTCCCGTTGCATCTGCCAATATTGGGACCGCTGGGGCTGTGATATCTTTGATAATCACATTCTGGTTCACGGTCTGGGTGTAGCCGTTTCCGTAATCAAAACTCCATGTTACAACCGTTGTTCCCTGCGCCGTGATTGGGAAAGCTGCCGCTGTGGTTCCAGTGATAATCCCTGCGCACGGATCCGTAAGTGTCGGAGCAGCCGGGGATGCCGAACATTCGCCCGTAGCATCAGCCAGAGCTGAAGGAAGCGTGGTCGGGTTTATCGTGATTGCGGCAGTGGTGACATTAGAGCATGTTCCGTTGCTGAATTCATAAGTAACCGTATAAGTTCCGGGCACAGAAGCGGAAAGATCAATATCACCTGTCAGCTCGTCTATGACAAGTCCTGCATCTGCGCTGTACTGTCCGCTCGTAATTCCTGTTTCGACAGATGTCGCCGTCCCCCTGCTGCAGTAAGGTCCGTTCGGATAGCTTATCGCTGCTGTTGGAAGAGGATTGATTGTAATATCTGCCGTTACCGTATTAGAACAGCTTCCGTCATTAAAAGCATAAGCAATGGTATGGTTTCCCAGACTGGATGCTGCCAAATTTATTTCTCCTGTACCCGCATCAATGCTTAAGCCTGCGTCCGAAGTGTAGACTCCTCCCGCAATGCCCAATTGTTCTGGAAGTGCAGTTCCTGTCTGGCAGTATGGCGATAGATATGAAACAACAGCCTGCGGAAGTTCGTTGATTGTAACTACAACGGGCGCTACACTGCTGCAGCCGTTGGCATCTGTACCTTTTATATAATAAGTGTCTGCTATACTTACCGTAGCAGGATCTGCCACCGCAATAGTCGCCTGCTCATCTGAAAAATAAGTATATGAAAGCCCCGAAGCGCTTCCCGCCGTAATGGCAGAATCTGTAAGATTGACTGTTCCAGGCGTGCAGACCGGAGCCGGATTGGTAACCGTTATATTAGGAAGCGCATTGATATTAATAGTTAAATTGGAAACGGTGCTGCTGCTGCACGGTGCTCCAAAAGTGACGGTACAGGTGTAGTTATTTGCTCCCACGCTTAAATCAGCGCTGTTAATCAATGGATCTTTCTGGTCCTGATTTGATGCATTTATTCCCGGACCTGCCCACAGGTAGGAAAGCGCGCCAAATACATCAACATCAAGCTGGATTGTTCCAGATGCGGAATTACAGAGTGTCGCAGGCGTATTCTGTCCATCCGCGGTAGCATCCGGAGCTGCCGCCACCCCAATCTGTACCGATTGGGTAATAACATTCAAGCAGCCGTCTTTTACCCTGAAAAAATAGGTGTTATCGGTAAGTCCACCAAAAGTATTGCCGCTCTGGTATGGCCCATAAACTGCTCCGCCGTCGGTGCTTAAAGCATATTCCAGAACATTGCCAGGAGCAGGTGAATTTGTCGTTGCCGTTATTGTTAAAACTCCATTTGTTGCTCCTGAAGCGCATACATAGCCTCCCGTATTGGTTTTATCAACGGTAATGGCATTATTGGCGTCGTAAGTGACTGTTTGGGTAAGGACATTTACAGTCCCTCCTTTTACACGAAGACCAAAAACATAAGTTCCGTAACCCAGTCCATTAAAAGGGAGTGAAGCTGTTGTGCTTCCCATATCTCTTTTCTCTCCGACACTGGAAGGTCCAGAAATAATTATAACGTTATAAGAAGATGGCGAATCAAAACTTCCATTCATCACATAATTAAATCCTCCGCAGACCGGTGTTGTTGTATATGAATCTAATATAGTAGCTGAATAACCTGCTACAGAAACATTAATACTTTTTGTACCACACGGAGTAGTTATATCTATAGTATAATTACCTTTTGGCCACTGGGCTACAGGATCGGTAGAGTTTATTTTTGGAAAATTCGCATAACCTCCTCCATCTAATTTTATATTACCACTTAGTCCTAATGGTACTAAAGGGTTGTTCGTAGCAGTTACCACATAACTGACAACATCTCCAACTTGATATGGACTAACATTTACACTTAAAGAGCCATAATTTAAATAATTTGGACCGTTATTGTCTGTCCACAAGAATCTGTTACACTAACAATGTAACTATTTGCAGGAAGAGCATTAAAAGTAAATGTATTAGATGATATACTGCCACTATTTTGTAAAATTGTTGTCGGCGCAGTCTGTGTGGCAATTGTATAGGTAAAAGGTGCCTTTCCATTTGTGACAGTCGATGTCAATACTCCAGTTCCACCAACACAATTTGCCACTTTAGTCGGTGTTGAAACCGTCATTAGAGTATAACCATCTGTAACAATTATATTGGCACTGGAATAAACTGTTCCACCAGATGTTGCCCTCGCATTAACAACATAGGTTCCTGAACTTAAACCTGTAAATTCAGGATTATTTGTAAATTGCGTATTGTCTCCCGAAGCTGGAGAAACGGCTATACCGTTTCTTAAAAGCTGATACTGGGGTGTTGCTCCCAATCCTGTACTGCTCGCTGTTACAATACCCATATTTTGACATCCTGTATTGCTTGGCGTACCAGATACAGCCTGCGAAAAAACCTTGTTATTAATAAAAGGTAAAATGAGCAATGCTAGAATTAAAGTAATTTTTGTTCTCATATTTGTTTGTTTTTATCCAACAATTGAGAGTTAAAAACAATAATCAAGTCTTCAAAAAAAGATTAATTTATTTTTAAATAACAATTGTTGATTTTAATTTTCTAAAATGATACGATATAGATTTTCGTATTTTTCAGGGGGGCAAAAGTATAATATGGATACTTTTTAAGTTTCCCCTAAAAGCCTAAAAAATAACAGAATAGAGCATTTTTAATAATAAATGCTCAATCTTAATCAATTTTAGTTAATCTTAATTATTTTCAAAATTCCTTAATTTATAAAGGCTTGTAGAAGTTGCAGGATAAACTTTAGAATAGGTTTATCTGCTGAAAATTTTGATTTAGAAAGAAAGTTTTTTCTAGCGCATATGAGTTTTACGAACATAAAGATACTGAAATTCAACGAATTAACAATTTAAAGTCATAAAAATTAGAATTCAAAACAAAAAAAGCGCCAGTAAAAAAATTACTGACGCTTTGTATTTATAAAAAGAAATTACTGCTTTTAATTATTTATAGATCAATATTAATGTTTTTATTTTACGCGAATACTCCATTCAAAATCCATTTCAGAAACCTGAGTTCCTTCTTCATTTGTTCCAATAGATTTCATCCAGAAGGTTTGTCCTTCTCCAGTTTCAATTGTTTTTTTGATAGCGTCTGCAATTAGATGTCCATCATTGCATTTGAAAGTAATTCTTCCGGTAGCTTTTTTTGTAAAATTACCTTTATTATTAGCAACTAACATAGAAATCTTTTTACCGCTTTCTTGGATTTGAGAAATTACCAAAGCTCCAGTTGTTAATTCTGCCGCCATTGCCTGAACCGCAAAATACATCGAGTTAAAAGGATTTTGGTTGATCCATCTGTGTTTTACTGAAACAGTACAGCTAGAATCATTTATATCTTTTACACGCACTCCGCAAAAGTAAGCTGAAGGGAGTTTAAATAAAACGAACTTGTTAAGTTTTGATACCGAAAGTGCCATATAATTTATTTTTTTATGTAAAAATACAAAAAAACTATGCACGCACAATATATTCTTTAAATATCAAAAAACTGTCAATAAAAACAAGACTTCACAATGATTTACAGTGATTTAAAATTTATTACTAAAACTTCAAATTGTTAATATTATGTTAATATTTGGTACTATGTAAAACAAGATACTAGTTTTTAGACATATATTTGCATAAGAAATTACTATATACTTTTAATCATGGAAACAACAACACCACTCATCATGGAAAAAACATCAGAAAAGAATACAGCAGCATTTACTCATTTGAGTACTTTAAGCCAATATATAATTCCGTTTGGGAACTATATTTTTCCGCTAATCATTTGGACAAATTATAAAGATAAATCTGAATTTGCAGATCATCACGGAAAACAGGCTTTGAACTTTCAATTAAGCATATTGCTTTATACTTTGCTTTTAGCGCTTATTGCTATACCTATTTTTGTAACCATCATTTTGCAGAATATTCCAGTGGAAGCTTTTTTTAACGACCGCCATTTTATTCTTAGAAATTTTGACTTTCAATCGCATATCGGAATGCTAAGTGTAGGAATTACAGCTGTAATACTTTTTGGATTACTAAAGTTTGTTGAGTTCTTTTTAGTGATTTATGCTTCTATAAAAGCTTCAAACGGAGAATTATATAAATATCCGCTTACGATTCCTTTCATAAAGTAATCAGCTAAAAAATTAAAAGTTATAGTCGAAACCATTAAACAAACAATCAATATATAGTTTCGCAATCAATCATCAATCAATCATCATCAATCAAAAAACGAATTGTTCAATCAAAAAAAAACAAAATGAAATTATGAACATTGAAAACACAAAAGCACAGATGCGCAAAGGTGTTCTTGAGTTTTGCATCTTATCTGTATTGAAAGAAAAAGACGCATATACATCTGAAATATTAGACACTTTAAAAAACGCAAAATTACTAGTTGTAGAAGGAACTGTTTATCCGTTGTTAACTAGATTGAAAAACGACGGTTTACTTAATTATCGGTGGGAAGAATCGACCTCTGGACCGCCACGAAAATATTATGGATTAACCGAGATAGGACAAACATTTTTAAACGAACTTAGCGGCACTTGGACAGAATTATCCGACGCTGTAAATCTAATCACCAATCAAAATCAATAAGTCATGAACAAAACAGTAAATATTAACTTAGGCGGTATGTTTTTTCACATCGATGAAGATGCATACTTAAAATTGACACGCTACTTTGACGCAATAAAACGATCACTTAACAACTCTTCTGGACAAGATGAAATTATTAAAGACATCGAAATGCGTGTTTCTGAACTATTGACAGAAAAACAAAAAAGCGAAAAACATGTTGTTGGACTGAAAGACGTTGACGAAGTGATTACGGTGATGGGACAACCTGAAGATTATAGAATAGAAGATGAAGAAAGTTCTAACCAATCTTTTAATAATTACGGACCAAGAAAAAGCAAAAAATTATACCGTGATAAAGAAAAAGGTATGGTAGCCGGTGTTGCAACTGGTTTAGGGCATTATTTTGGAATTGATGCCGTTTGGATAAAAATTGCATTCTTAGTATTTGTTTTTGGAAGTTTTGGAACAGGAGTTTTAGTGTATGTTATTTTATGGATTGTAACTCCTGAAGCGGTAACAACTTCAGAAAAATTAGAAATGACTGGAGAACCAGTAACTATTTCGAATATCGAAAAAAAAGTTCGTGAAGAAATAGATTCATTATCTGATAAATTTAAAAATGCAGATTATGATAAAATGGGAAACCAAGTAAAGTCGGGAGCTGGGAGAATAAGTAGTTCATTTGGAGACTTTGTTATGACGGTTTTTAAAATCTTTGCTAAATTTTTAGGAGTAATTCTAATTATATCAGGGATTTCAACCTTAATCATGTTATTGATCGGCGTTTTTACTTTAGGAACTAACATTTTTATTGATTTTCCTTGGCAGAATTTTGTTGAAGCAGGAAACTTTACAGAATATCCTCTTTGGTCTTTTGGATTATTGATGTTCTTTGCAATCGGAATTCCGTTTTTCTTCTTAACGCTTTTAGGATTTAAATTGTTATCTCCGAATTTAAAATCAATCGGAAATATTACAAAATATACGCTTTTAGCTCTTTGGATTATTTCTATCGCGATTCTAACAAGTATTGGAATAAAACAAGCAACTGAAATTTCATATGATAACAAAGTTGTAGAAAAGAAAGAAATTACTATTCGTCCAGAAGATACACTTTTTGTAAAATTCAAATACAGTGATTATTACGCAAAAAGTCTAAATCACTATAGAGAGTTTGAATTTGTACAAGACTCAGCAAACAACGAATTGATTTATTCGAATGATGTACGCTTACATGTTTTACATACAGACGAATCAACTGTATTCGTTCAAATTGAAAAAAGCGCAAGAGGAAACTCTTTTACAAACGCTAAAAAAAGAGCAGAAAAGATTCAATATAAGTTTCAAATTACTGGAAATCATTTAATTTTGGATAACTATTTTCTGACAGATGTTAAAAACAAATTTAGAGGACAAGAAGTTGATATCTACATATATCTTCCAGAAGGACAATTATTTAAACCAGATACTTCTGCTAGAGATTACTTTCATTATGAAGATGATTTCTTTAATCTGAATTATGACGGAAATTACAGTTATAAAGTTGAAGGATCAAAAGTGAGATGTCTAGATTGTCCAGCAGATGATAATGATTCTGAAAATGACTACGAGGATATTAACAAAGAAGTAAATGACGCTATTAATGATGCGAAGATTGATCCTGCTGACACTATAAATGAAGTTTCAGTTAAAATTAACGGTAAAGAAGTTATAAACGGAAAAAAAACTAAAGGAAAACTAACCACTGATAAAAACGGAGTTGTAATCAAAATTAACTAAACCATGGTAAAAATAATCATTCATATTACGAAATTTGTTATAGCTGCTATAACAGCATTATTGTTTGCTTCATGTAATTTTAACATGAATGCAATTGAAGGAAGCGGAAACGTTACAAAAGAAAAAAGAACTGTTCAGGGAGATTTCAAAAATGTATCAGTTAGCAACGCTATAGATTTGGTTATTGAACAATCTGATAAAGTAGAAATTACGGTTGAAGCCGACGATAATCTTCAAAGAGAAATTATAACGAAAGTAGAAAACGGAACGCTTGTTATTGAATGCAAATACAATTCTTTCCGAAATATTACATCAAAAAAAGTAATTGTAAAAATGCCTGTTATTGATAAAATTGAAGCTTCTAGTGCATCAACTGTTCAAAGCGTTAATATTATTGAAGGAGAAGATATTACATTAGAAACTTCTAGTGCAGCTACAATGAATGTTCAAATTGAATCTGATAAAATATCAGTAGATTCAGGAAGCGGAAGTTCTGTTGATATCGAAGGTAAAGCTTTAAATTTGAATACTTCGGCAGCGAGTGGCGCAAGTATCAATGCAGATAAATTAGTAGCAAATGACATTCATGCAGATGCATCTAGCGGAGGAACAGTGAGTATAAATCCGGTTGTAAGTTTAAAAGCCGAAGCGTCAAGCGGAGGAAATATCAATTATAGCGGTTCTCCAAAAACTGTCGAAAAATCGGCAAGCTCTGGAGGAAGTATTAACAAAAGCTAAAAAAAGTAACTGTTAAATATAAAAGAAATCATTCATCAAAAGTGGATGATTTTTTTATATTTGTCAAAATCAAATCTAGAATTAATGAAAAAAAGTACAGCGCTGCTCCTATTATTATTTGTTACAACATTGACTTTTGCTCAAAAAAGAGAAAAAATTAAAGGTTCTAAAGTTGTAACGACTTCTATAAAAGAAGTTGGAAGTTTTGACGCCATTGAAGTCGATGATAATCTTGAAGTTTATCTTGAACAAGGAGAAAAAAATGAAATTAAAATTGAAGCCGATGATAATCTTCATGATATTATCGGAATGGATTTAAGAGAAAAAACACTTCGATTATACACCAATAAAGAGTCTACTATTTTCAAAAAGCTAGCCGTTAAAGTTACTTACACTAAATCTTTAAATAAAGTAATTACTAAAAATGAAGCTATCGTTTATGCTATACAGGAATTACAACTAGACGATATCACGATGAATTGTGTTGACTTTTCGAAATTATTTTTGAATGTAAATGCAAAAAAATTCACTCTGATTGCTGATGATAAAACAAGAACTGAATTAAATTTAAAAGCCGACGACGGAAGTTTACAATTGAGCAAAAATGCAGTTGTAAAAACTTTAGTTTCTGCTATAAAATTTAAATGCGATTTGTATCAAAGAGCAAGTGCTGCAATAGAAGGTATTGCCGAAAAAGCCACAATAAGATTAGACAATAACTCCGTTTTTACAGGAACGAAATTTACATTGAAAGATGCGACTATTACAGCAGAAAATGCTGCAGTGGGAAGTATTTTAGCAGAAACTACTGTTTCTTTAGCAATTGGAGATAAAGCAGAAATTTCTCTATTAGGAAGCCCAGCCATAACGCTTACTCGTTTTTCTGAAGAAGCTAAATTAATTAAGAAAATTAAATAAAAGTCTCAGTTTTCAGTTTCAGTTTCAGTTTTCAGTCTGGAAATTTTACATAAAAATAAAAAAGTCCCAATCATTTTACGATTGGGACTTTTTTATTTTAAGTCTGATTCTGTTTACATTTCAATAAACTGAAAACTGCGACTAATTTTTATTCTTTAGAAGCCAAATATCTTTCAGCGTCAAGTGCAGCCATACATCCTGTACCTGCAGCAGTAATTGCTTGACGGTAAACATGATCTGCAGCATCACCCGCCACGAAAACACCTTCTATATTTGTTTTAGATGTTCCTGGAGTATTTACAATGTAACCAGTTTCATCAAGAGTTATATAATCTTTAAAAATATCTGTATTAGGTTTGTGTCCAATTGCTACGAAGAAACCAGTTGCTGGAATTTCGATTGTTTCGCCAGTTGTCTTATTTAAAGCTTTAATAGCATGCACAACATTAGAATCTCCTAAAACTTCAACAGTATCGTGATTCATTAAAATCTCGATATTTTCAGTTTTACGAACGCGTTCTTCCATAATTTTAGAAGCTCTAAATTTCTCGCTTCTCACCAACATAGTAACTTTTTTACAAAGTTTAGATAAGTAATGTGCTTCTTCACAAGCAGAATCTCCAGCTCCAACAATAACAACTTCTTGATTTCTGTAGAAGAATCCGTCGCAAACTGCACAAGCAGAAACACCACCGCCCATATTTAAATAGTGTTGTTCTGATGGTAATCCTAAATATTTAGCTGAAGCACCTGTAGAAATAATTACAGTTTCGCAGTGTAATTCGATTGAATCATTGATCCAAACTTTATGAATATCTCCAGAAAAATCAACTTTTGTAGCCCAGCCATCACGAATATCAGCACCAAAACGTTTTGCTTGGTCTTGTAACTGAATCATCATTTCTGGTCCTGTAACACCATCAACATAACCAGGAAAATTTTCAACCTCATTAGTTGTAGTCAATTGACCACCAGGCTGCATTCCTTGATATAGTACTGGATTCATGTTTGCTCTGGCTGCATAAATAGCTGCAGTATAACCCGCAGGGCCAGAACCTATAATAAGGCATTTAATTTTTTCGATTGTATCTGACATAATGTGTATTGTTATTTTGTGTTGCAAATGTAAACTTTATTATAAAAAATAACGTCGAAAATAAATCTGAAATAGCTATCTCAAAATAAGTTTTATTTATTTTTAATTTTTCCTTTTGTAAACGAAATTTATTTATATCTTTGCATCCGCTTTCGGGCACTACAATAAAGTACATCTTCGGGGTGTAGCGTAGCCCGGTTATCGCGCCTGCTTTGGGAGCAGGAGGTCGCAGGTTCGAATCCTGCCACCCCGACTAAAAAGCCTTTCAAAGGCAGTCAAAACCCCTTAAATCGTATGATTTAAGGGGTTTTTCTTTTTATTCAACTCCAAAATATTCAAGTTATATCAAAGAAAATGGGACCTATTCGGCTACCCCTTTTCTTTTTTTATCTTTAGGTCCCAGAAATCAATTTAATATTTTAAAAATCAGTCAGTTGTATTAAAATTTTAACATTTTATGCTTCTTGAAAAATGCGCGTGTTCATCTTAAAAGCGAGCACTATCAGAACCCATTTTAATGTGCAAATGATCTGAAACATTAAATTTTTGAGATATGAAAACAGTAAGCACTACATTCGGGGTACTTTTTTACCTAAAGACACAAAAAACCACGACGCAAGGTTCGGCTCCTATCTGTGCCAGGGTAACGGTAAATGGAAAACGCACTGAGATTTCAGTAAAGCGTTCGGTTAAGGCAACTGAATGGGATGAAAGAAAAGGCATGGCAAAGGGAGGACGTAAAGAAATTGTTGAGCTAAATATGTTTCTAAACCAGTTCAAGGCAAAGATTATAAATACATATCAGCAGATGGTACTAAGTGACACTGCGATTGATGGACCTGCAATCCGTGATAAGGTATTGGGTACGGATCACTCAGCCCCAACCCTGATATCACTGATGGAATATCATAATGAACAACAAATGCATAAGCTTGCTCCGGGAACCATGAAGAACTACCATACCACCCAGCGCTATGTAAAAAAATTTCTTATGGCGAAACTTTATAGGAATGATGTCTTGCTTTCACAGCTTACTTACAAGTTTATCTTGGACTTTGAGCGCTTTCTTTTTAATTATGTTCCCAAAGACCACCAAAAGCCACTTAACAACAACGGCATCATGAAGCATATTGAAAGGCTGCGTAAAATGATAAATATGGCTGTCAAGTTGGATTGGCTTTCCAAAGATCCATTCGCCAGTTTTAAGAAGCATTTTGACAAAGTGGAACGAGAGTCCTTAAACAGCCAAGAGCTTATGGCATTGTCAAATAAAGAATTTACTATCGAACGGCTTAGGCATGTTCGTGACATGTTCATGTTCAGCTGCTATACGGGTCTTTCGTATATTGAACTCGTTGAACTCACGCCAAACAAAATCATCACGGGCATAGATGGAGGACTTTGGATTTCCACAAGCAGGGCAAAAACAGATACGGGTGTACGTGTGCCATTATTGCCTCAGGCAACAGATCTAATAGAGAAATATAGAAATGATCCAAGGGCATTAAATAACGGGACAGTTTTTCCTGTAATTTCAAATCAGCGAATGAACGGATACCTAAAAGAGATTGCGGATCTCTGCGGGATAACAAAAACGCTGACCTATCATATCGCACGTCATACTTTTGCAACAACCGTTACTCTTAGTAACGGAGTACCGATTGAAAGCGTTTCAAAAATGCTTGGCCATACAAGTATTCGCACTACTCAAATTTATGCCAAGGTTGTTGAACATAAACTCAGCGAGGATATGCGAAATCTTGAACAACGAATGTCAGCTAGGGTGTAAGACAATCAAAAAAATAGAAATTTAAAAGGTGGTCGATATCGACCACCTTTTGTGTATATGATAACAAGTACATTTTTCTGGTAAAAGAGAGCCACAATCAGCCAAACATGGACAGTTTTACTCTTTCAATTCACTCATGAGTTTATTTTGTAAATGGTTGTAAAAACTGCCAAAATCTAAGTTAGATATTGTTCAATCTAAAAGTGAGAATTATGAATGTGGATCTTATTACCAGAGATGATCTTGATAGATTTAAAAAAGAACTGTTAGAAGAAATTCGGAGATATCAACAGTATCCCAGCAAACAAGGTCAGGAAACTCGTGTTTGGCTTAAAAGTTATGAGGTTCGTAAACTTCTCAATATTTCAGCAGGTACCTTGCAAAATCTTCGGATAAATGGCACCCTTCCTTATAATAAAATTGGTGGACTCATGTACTATCGCTATGAAGATATTCAAAAACTGATGGATGGGCAATAACAATGTTAAGGGAGCATTAAAAGTATTTATCTACTGATAACTATTAAGACAACTTCCTCTACGTTATTTTTTCTTACAGATGAGAGTGTATTGTAGCTGCAACATCTGAAAGGATCTACCTGTAGGTAATGCAAGCAAACTAGATGAACAATTAAAAGTAATACTTTACTCTATTAGACTTGCTTATGCCATAACTTTTGTTTGTAATTCTCCCAAACAATGCAAAATGGATCGTTTTTTGCAAATTTTGGATCGTTTTTGTTAACAATCCTTCTATTTTATTATTCTAATTTCGCTATGTAAAATTTTTATACAGTGCGGTTTATGCGATAATTTGACTAGTATGTAGGTGATATACATGCAAGGTAATAGTTAATAGAACACTGTAATAATTTAAAAGGGAAGACATGAAAACATCAGCATCTTTTAAAAATACAGTGGTAGAGATAATTTGTTTACTTTTTATTCTGCTATTTGTGTATGCTGCAGTCAGCAAACTGCTTGAATTTCAAAATTTTCAGGCACAGCTTGGCCAATCACCATTAATAAGTGCATATACAGGATTTATCTCTTATATAATTTTAATAGTAGAAATTGTTACCGCTCTATTTCTTGCAATACCAAAGACAAGATTTATTGGACTCCTATCGTCTTTTGCGCTAATGCTGATGTTTACTGCATATATAATTGTCATCCTTAACTATTCTTCATTTGTTCCGTGTTCGTGCGGTGGTATATTAGAAAAACTGGGGTGGAAAGAACATTTAATTTTCAATATAACTTTTACAATTCTAGCAGTAATTGCATTGTTAATTATATCAATAAAAAAATCTAAAACGGTTTTAAAACTAGCGATTATTGCAATTATCGGTTCTACTGTGATTGTGATTTTATATTTCTCTTCAGAACAAACTATGCACCTTGAAAACCCATTTATCAGAAGATTTATTCAAGGTGCAACTTCTAAAACAGCCGAAGCAGAATTAAACAATAATTCAAAGTACTTTGCTGGAACTGATGGTCGCACCATTTATTTCGGAGACAGTGAAGCACCACTCCATATAATAGCTTATGATACCACCCTTAAAGCAAAAAGCCATTATAAAATACATTTGGAACGCGAAAACTTTCCTTTCGCTTCAGTACAGATCAGAATTGCACCACCTTACTTCTATCTAATGGATGGTACTGTACCGGTAATTTACAAGGGAAACATATCTGATTGGAAAGCTAAATTACTCATGTATGATAACAACTATTATTTTACAAAAGCAGAAATCATTGCTCCAGATAAAATTGCTTTCCGTGCGCAACAACTAAAAACGCTTTATAATATTTTAGGCACTTTTACTTTCAATGACAGCTTACAAGTACAATATGCACCACAACTATTACAAAAGCAAATAGATGGATTTTTTGATACCGATGGCATGATGCAGTTCGACAGACAAACTAAAAAGCTGATTTACACCTATTATTACCGAAATCAATTCATCATTACTGATAATAACCTCAGCTTAATCTATCGCGGAAATACCATTGACACCACTACCAAAGCAAAACTAAAAGTAGCACATATCAAAGAAACTGGCCAACGAAAAATAGCTTCATTACCGACAACAGTAAATCAACTAACGGCAGTTTCAAACAATTTACTATTTGTAAATTCTAAATTAATTGGACGGTATGAACCTAAAGAAATGTGGAAACAAGCGTCTATAGTTGATGTATACGACATCGAAAAAAACACCTATTTGTCAAGCATATATATTTACGATATAAACAAAACTAAATTGAAAGAAATGTTTGTGGTAGACAACAATCTCTATGCAATAATCGGACATAAGGTACACAAATACCACTTAAGTGAAAAACATTTTAAGACCAATAAATAAAATCAAAATCTATTCTGATCAGTAGCAGGAATGAGACTGAAAACCTGTAAAAAAGAGTAAGTCAAAAAAAGTAATTAAATTCTATTACCATGAAAAACTTTTTAAAAGTGATTTTGCCAGTAGTGGCATTCACATTGGCAAGTGCCGGAGCAGTTAGCACAAACAATGCTAAAATTGCTGATTCAAAAAAGACCGTGCTGATCTCAGGGTTTATCCAAAATCCTTCACCAGCAAACTGCCTCCCTGTTTCTGTAGATTGTACTACAACTACAGGTCAGGCATGTATGTCTAATGAAGCAACTCCAAGACAAGTTTGGTTGAAAAATGCTGCAAATGCATGCAGTGTAAACTTGTACAAAGTGGCGCATTAAGCAGTAAAAGAAATATGCAGTTTCTGAGAGGAAACTGCATATTATTTTAATTTGCTTCAAAATCTGCCTTCATCCATCTTTTCTTTGGTTCATTTTTTAAATAATGACCAAACCAGTCTTTCACTTTCAATGTCAAATCTTCCTGGTTTTTTTGATTAAATAAAACATGTCCATCATTAGGATATACTAACATCACATGCTCTTTTTGCAATCGTCTCAAAGCGGCATAAAATGCTTCTCCTTGTTCAGGTTTAATATTTTCATCCAATTTTGCTGCCCATGTCAATAAAGGAGTAGTAATCGTATTAGCATTTTGCAAAGGTGAATTTCTATAATAAGCTTCTTTGTTATCAAAAAAGGGAATGCCCATTCGGTACTGCTGGTTTTCAAAACGCCAACTGTCAATAGAACCCCAATCATTATTATAATTAAAATAACTTCCAACAGAATCAGAAATGCCAGCGCCACTTATTGCAGTAGCAAAGATATTCGTGTTTGTAATGATAAAATTTGTTTCATAACCGCCAAATGAATGTCCCATTAACCCGAGCTTATCTATTAAATCAGGGTTGTGGCTCGGTCGTAATCTTTCAAATATTGGCTTGAATATTCCTGAAGCTAACTGGTCACTTATAGTGATCAGTAAAACTATCAGCAATATCATAAAAATCGCATCTTTTCGATATTTCCATATCAACAGCAATAACAAAAATCCATAAAAAGGGAGCCATGTGTATTTTTCACTGGCAAACCACATTACATTATCCCAAAACTCACTATGGCTGCCATTTATCCAAAGCAGGATTTCTATATCTAATTGTTTTATAGACTCTATCATTATCTTCTTATTGGTGATTGTCTTTCTGTTGGAGTTTTTACAGTAAAAAATGGAACTCTTTCCATTGCATGGCAACTTATGCAGCTATTGGTAAGCACTTGAAAATTCCTGTTGAACACAGCGGTGTCTCTTTTTGCAAGAGCTTTTTTCATTTCTGGAAGAGTTACATCCAGAAAATGTTTTGCCGATTTCGAACGTTTAGGTCTCCGCTCCAATCCATTTTCGATTGCTTTTTGTATTTTCTCTAATTGATAATCCGCATATTCCCAATTTTCATCCTGTCGCGCCCAAAATAATTCCTGGTAGCGATAGCCAGTTTCGACCATAGTGTTATCAAAACCCCGAAACTGATTTTCAATGATTTCCAGTTTCTCCTGTTCCGTACCTTTTATCCATTTGCCTTGCGCTGTTTCTTTTTTTTGGCTACAGGCAGGAAAGAGCGTTAACGATAGTAGAATTAAAAAATACCTCATAATATCCCTGTTTTCAGTTTGTCTTACAAACTTCATACAATGAATTGTATAATGGTGGTATATTTGAAAATAATACGGTAGCTCTTAAAGACTGCGAAATACCTGCGGTGTAGAACCTGTATGGCGTTTGAAATATTTTATAAAGTGAGAAGTGTCATTAAAGTTTAAAGTATAGGCTACCTCTGAAACATTATTATCAGTATACAGCAATAATCTTTTTGCCTCACCAATCATGTATTCTGCTATAACATCTGCCGCTGGCTGATTGAGCTCTTTTCTACAGATAGCATTTAGATTTTGGGGCGTCGTGTTTAATTGCCCGGCATAGTGAGCAACATTATTTTTTAAATCATCTGTATGATTGAGGAGCTCCCTAAATAACAAGATAGTGTTGTTGGTCTTATGTTTATTGACCGGAAAAGATGCAGGAATACTAATGATCTTTGCCAATAATGCTTTTAATATCCCTTCTGTCACGCTGAAATCTTTTTCATCGATAAGCAACTGAAATAATATTGATATGGAATTATTCTGCTCAAGATGAAGGCAGCTCAATGCACTTACCTGAGACAAGATTCTTTTCAGCTCACTATCCAGCGATTTATCAACAAATCCTTTTTTCAGGAGCAATACATAGCCTTCAGGTACTGAAGTGATATCCCAATGATGTACCTGTTCCTTTCGGACAAAAAATACAGTTGGTGGTATTATAGGGAATTGCGTATAATCAATAGTATGCGTACCGCTTCCCTGCGACAGATATATAATTTCAAAATAACTGTTGTGTTTATGCGGTTCGGTTTTGCGGATCCCTTTTCTGAATGGTGAAACTTTTATCAGTTCCGTCATTTCAATTTTATTCTTTATTTGTATTGATTTTTTCAATCGTTCTTTCTTTTAAAACTGCAAAACACAAAATTCTGAACTGTGTCAAAAGGAGTCTTGTGATCGATAGTAAAACATTCTATTTTTTCAAAGTGTTTCTGAAAACGGCTTACTAGTGTACTTTCGGAATATTGTTGGATATCAATACCACTGCATTTTTTAGGACCTTCTTCTGAAAAAGTACCGATAACCATAATTCCATTTTTGGAAACTGCATTAGAAGCAGTTTGTATATAATTGTCAATCTCTTTATCTGCTGTCAGAAAATGGAACGCAGCCCTGTCGTGCCAAAAGTCGTATTGCTCTTTTGGTTGAAAATCTGAAGCATCTGCAACAATCCATTTTATATTTGCAGATTTATTTCCCAGCCTTTGTTTCGCTCTTTCAATAGCTGAAGCGGATATATCAAGGACGGTAATATTTACGAATCCTAAATCAAGCAGATGGTCAACAAGAAAGCTGTCTCCTGCGCCAATATCTATAATTTTTGCAGCCTTAGGCAGATCAAATTCTTTGATAAGTGCTAATGAAGTTTCGGGTGTGGGTTGATACCAGCTTACCTCTTCCAATGATCTAGTTTGGTATATATTTTCCCAGTGATTTTTTCTATCTTGTAATGGCATCGTTTTTAATTTTTAATTCTTTATAACATACAAATTTAACTTAACTTCTTTTTACCAGGTCTCTCTTTCAAGCATAAACTTGCTCTTATAGTGCCAATGGTAAATAATTGATAAGCTATAAGTTAATACCCCTCCCTTAACATGTGTGCATAACTGTCTGGCAGGTTACTTTGTTCAATTGCTTGGGCAGCCTTTTCAATATCGTATTGAACTCTGATAAACTCGACCTTTATGCCTTCTTTTTTAGAGAAATCAATGCTCTTGTTAATAGTAATTACTGCATAACAGCATTTTGGATTTCCATCTTTAGGCTTACCCACTGATCCTGCGTTAACAGCATGGAAATAACTGCCCTTTTTATTGGGATTTTCCAAAACACGATGATATGGCTTGTGAGAATGTCCGCATATAATTATATCAGCATCAGAGTCAAGAAAAATATCTGTGAATTTTTTTTCGTCTTTATCTTCGAGCAAGTACTCCGTATTGCTATACGGACTGCCGTGTACCATGAGTACCTTGATTGGTTTATCTGCTGTCTGATATTCCAATTTTATATGGGCTGGCAGAGCGGAAAGATAGCTGATTTGTTCTTTGCCGACAATTTGATAGGCATAACTCCCAGAATCTTTCGATCCATGATTGTGTATATCGACAGCTTTAACGTCATGGTTTCCTGCCAGGGTAGGGATATGTCTCTTACGTATTTCATTTATTACAGCATTGGGCCATACATTGTAACCTACCAGATCACCTAAGCAATAAACAGCATCAATTTTCTGCTGGTCTATGCTTGATAAGGTTTGTTCTAGTGCCGGAAAATTGGCGTGAATATCCGAAAGTATTGCAATTTTCATGTTTACTGTTAAGAAAATTATCCCCTGTTAAACTCTTTTTGAATAATACTTTTTTCTGAACCAAAAGGCTACATTGACTAAGGCAATGAGTGCTGGGACTTCTACCAATGGACCAATAACGCCCGCAAATGCCTGACCGCTGTTGATTCCAAATACACCAATCGCTACCGCAATGGCAAGCTCAAAATTGTTGCCTGTAGCAGTAAAGGCTATTGCCGTTGCTTTTGAATAATCAGCGCCGAAATAGTTACCGACAAAAAAACTAATGATGAACATTAAAGTAAAGTAAATCACTAAAGGAATTGCAATACGTACAACATCCATAGGAATTTGAACAATCAGTTCTCCTTTAAGGCTGAACATAACGATGATTGTAAAAAGTAATGACAGGAGTGTAATAGGCGAAATAAAAGGCACATATTTAGTTTCAAACCATTCAGTTCCTTTTAATGCAATAAGAGCATATCGGCTGATGATGCCAAGTGCGAAAGGAATTCCCAAATATATCCCGACACTTTCTGCAATCTGACCAATACTAATATTTACCTCAAATCCGTTATAACCAAAATACGGAGGAAGAATAGTTATAAAGATATAAGCGTATACGCTGTAAAGCAAAACCTGAAAAATACTATTTAGCGCAATAAGCCCGGCCGCATATTCCCTGTTTCCATCTGCAAGGTCATTCCATACTGGACTTGCAACAAAAAGTCGGACAATTTTTTTAAGACCTATGCTACACTTTTAATTTTATAAAATTCTAGTTCCATTTCTTTAGGTGTTTTATATCCCAAAGAAGAATGCAGACGTTTTCTATT
>JASCOE010000010.1 GCA_029959285.1 Flavobacteriaceae bacterium PS02337 | reverse complement strand
AATAGAAAACGTCTGCATTCTTCTTTGGGATATAAAACACCTAAAGAAATGGAACTAGAATTTTATAAAATTAAAAGTGTAGCATAGGTCTTAAAAAAATTGTCCGACTTTTTGTTGCAAGTCCAGATTGTATTAGTTTTTCTAATTATTCAGAATGTTCTTCTTCCATTTGTCATCTCATCCATTAAACTGTTCCTTATACAAAAGGAAGACTTCCTCCATCAATTGCATAAATCGAACCTGTTAGATAAGCTGCTCTTGGCGAAACCAAAAAGCCTACAAGATCTGCAACCTCTTCTGGTTTTGCCATTCTTCCCATTGGTACTCCACCAATTTGATTCATTAATTCCTTTTCTGCATTTTCAATATCAAGTCCAGATGAAAAAGCAAAATCTTCAACAAATTTAAGCATCGGCGCTGTTTTGGTTCCTCCAGGCGCAACAGTAATTACTCGTATTCCATCAGCAGCTAATTCAGTAGACAAAGCCTTGCTGTAGGTGTTTAAAGCAGCTTTAGAAACTGCGTAAGCCAGATTAAGGTTCCATAAAGCCTGTTTTCCTGCAACTGAAGAAATATGTATGATTACACCGCTTTTCTTTTCTTGCATTTTAGGAAGTAAAGTTCTGTCTAAACGAATTGCTGAAAGCAGATTCAGCTGCAACTCATTCTCCCAATGAGAATCTGTTAATACTTTATAGCCACCTCCTGGTGCTTTAAGTCCGCCGACATTATTAATGAGAATGTCAACAGTACCAAATTTTTCAGCAATTTCTTTTTCTAGTTTTAAAACATCGTTAGCAACAGTAAGATCAGCAGCAATAAAATGAGCATTTAAATCTTCTGATTCAGGTCTGTTTCTTGCAGTTACTATTACAGTGGATCCCGCTTGAGATAGATTTTCAGCAATAGCTTTTCCAATTCCTTTTGTACCGCCTGTAACCAAGGCAATTTTACCTTCTAATTCGGTATTGTAATTTAGGTTTGATTTCATTTCCATTTTTAAATATTTTATAATGAAATTCAAAACTAAATAGTTTTTACTATACTTTTGTTATCAATTACCTTAAGGAAAGTTACTATTTATGGATGAGAATGTTTGTATTAAAACTAGCAGTGAGAATATGCTAGCATTAAAAGATTCGCTAGAGTTACTTAGCGGAAAATGGAAATTTTGTATTCTATTGAGTTTATATATACACGGAACACAACGATTTAAGGATTTACTCTCCAATTCAGTCGGTGGAATTTCACCTAAGGTTCTCTCTAAAGAATTACAAGAATTGGAAAACAATCTGCTTATTACAAGAACGGTAAATAATACAAAACCTGTTACTGTTTCTTACACATTGACCAAACATGCTGCCGAAACACAGCCTGTGATAAATGCTTTAATTACATTTGGAAAAATACACAGAAGCAAAATTATAGCAAAATAGAGTATACCTTCTTACTACAAAAATTACAAAGTATGATAATGATATCTCTAAATTCATATAACTTAATTAATAAAATTGATGACAAATTCGCTTGTTTTAGCATTCATATTTCTCTTTTTTGTCATAAATAACTACTAGCCCAAATAATAGTTCATATATAATTTTTATCATTATAATCTTCTCGATGGGTTTGATTACAACTTTATTCTCTCCTAAAGTCATAATTAAATATTAGAACTTATTTTATACAAAAAAGGCGCCTTTTTAATTGGCGCCTCATTATTTATAATCTAATTCTTTTATTTAACCTATTTACGGAATAAGTACTGCTCGACCTTTTATTTTTCCGTTACGCATTTTATCGTAAACTTCGTTTGCTTGTTCTAGCTTAAATTTTTCGATTTCAATATGAATTTTTTTCTGGCTTGCTAATCCTACAACTTCCATTAATTCTGTACGAGATCCCCAATACGGATTTGTCAATGTAACACCAAAAGGAAGTCCATTCATACTATATTGATAATATCCTCCTCCTAGACCAACTATTGTAAGATCTCCATCCATACCAATAATTTTAGTTCCAAGTTCTATTGTAGGTGTTGCTCCAACAAAATCTAAAATTACTTTAGCTTTTTTTATTCCAGTAATTTTTAAAATCTGCTCTGCTGCATCTGCATCTTTGGAGTTTACAGTATATGAAGCACCTAATTCTTTGGCAAATGCCAATTTATCTTCTGTTACATCACACGCTATTATAGCTGCTCCTGATGTTTCTCTCAAAATCTGAATTGCAACATGCCCTAAACCTCCAACTCCTATTACAACCACATATTCATCTGGCATAAGTTTAGGAAGTGATCTTTTAATAGCTGAATATGGTGTTAATGCTGCATCGGTCAACGGCGCTGCAATTACAGGATCTAGATCAAAAATAGGAACTAATAGTCTTGAAGATGGAACAAGCATATATTCTGCCATACCGCCGTTAAGTCCGAGTCCTCCGCCATAACCAAGTTCGCTTTGGTGATCACAATAATTTTCTTTTGACTGCTGACAAGGTTTACAATGTCCGCACCCCCAAGGTCCGTATACTAATACTGCATCACCTTTTTTATAATCTTTTACTGTGTCACCAACTTCTTCAATCCAGCCTGCATTTTCATGTCCAAGAGTAAATACAAGATCTCCAACTGTACCTTCATCAATAATATGCAAATCTGAATGACAAACACCCGCACCTCCAATCTTTAGTAAAACCTCATCACCTTTAGGAACAGGTTTTTCTAAATCATTAACTACTCTTACATCTTTATGTCCAAAATAACGTACTGCTTTCATAATTTTATATTTTTTTTCATTGCTTTACTACGAAGCAATGTACGCCAAAATGCTGGATTTTTAAAGAATCAGACTTTTAAACTTATGTTAATAATGATAGTTTTTCTATTTTAACACACTAATTTATTTGTTTTAAAACATTCGCCTTTAATCTACAACTGCGGCTTTTAGCATTAAATTATGCAACTCTATATTTTGCACAAAAGGTTTCAACATTTCGCTTCCTGGTCCATACATTGCAAGTTCTACATAATCTCCCGAATGATCCATACTTATCCAACCTACATTATTGTGTTTTTTCTGAATTTCTGAATAAGCTTTAAATGGCAGTTTTTTATAATTGTAAAGTCCAGCTTCTTGTTTTTCTAAACCAGAATAAAAGCTTAATAAGTATTTCGCTTCCTCATCTGTAAGACTTATTTTATTGGTTTGATAAATCCAATCTTTTATTTGCTGAAGATTAAAATCGGCATGAATGGCATTTAAAATGTATTCATTTGTGTATTTATAATTCGAAATGCTATTGAAATTTTCAACAGCTTCTTTTCCGTAAATAAGCCCCGGATTTGCATTACCATGATCGGTTGTTATTATAACTAACGTTTCTTTATCTTTTTCGGCAAATTCAATTGCCGTTTTTACAGCCTCATCAAAAGCAAGCTGATCATGTATTAAAGCTGCAATATCATTCGCGTGAGCTGCCCAATCTACTTTTCCTCCTTCTATTAAAAGAACAAAACCATTCTCATGATCTTTCATCTGATTTATTGCTGCAGCACTCATTTCTGCTAATGTTGGCGTACTTTGCAATTCAGAAATATTAGTTCGATCGATAGTGTACGGAAGCGCGCCTGAAGCAAAAACACCCAAAGTCTTGTTTCCTTTTTTAATGCTTTCTAAATCTGATTTATCTTTTAAAATCTGATAACCTTTCTGTTCATAAATTTTATAAACGTCTTTTTTATCAGCTCTTTTTGAAGCGTTAAAAAACTCATCTCCGCCACCCATCATAACATCCAATCCTAAATCGGCATACATTTCTGCTATTTCATTTTCAGCATTTCTACTGTCAGAATTAACACAAAATCCAGCGGGAGTTGCATGCGTTATGGTAACTGTTGTTACGCAACCTGCTTTTTTACCAGCATTTTTAAATTTCTGCCATATCGGAAGATATTTTTCGCCATTAGGTCCAATATTCAAAACACCGTTTTTAACTCTATGTCCGCCACCAAAAGAAGAACTCGCAGCAGCAGAATCAGTAACAGCAGAACTTGCAGACGCAGTATCCATTAAAGCTCTTGAAACTTTATTTTCAGCATAAAGGTTCATCCAATTTCCATTTTTCCCTAAGATATTTTGAGAATACAGATTTGCCATCTGAAGTGTACCAGAACTCATTCCGTCACTAATTAGAAAAATTATATTTTTTGCTTTTTTTCCTTTTTTAGTTATTGATTCTAAATCATTAGAAAAAATAACAGAAGGGCTAAGTGTAAAAAGTCCTGTTAGTAGCGTTGTCCCTTTTAGAAATCCACGTCTGTTCATTATTGAATGTTTTAAATATCGTATAAAATAAGATACTTTTTATCAATTAATGAAACTTTGTTGCGTTAATAAATTATTATTATTTTTTAATATCACTCCAAATACACTAAACTAGAAGTTTATTCAGCTATTTATAAATATTCATTTCTTCTTTATAAACTGGACTTTCTACATTCAGAAAATTTAAAACACTATGAAATACATTATTTTGAGATAACATTTTATTAGGTTTAAGTTGTTTAGAATTTTCTGAAACCCAAACTATAAAAGGAATTTCGTATTGTTCTTTTGGAGCTATGCTTAAAGGTATTCCATGCATATAAAGATTTTTCTCTCCAAGAGATTCTCCATGATCAGAAACAAAAATCATTGTGCTTTTGTATTCTTTTAATTCCTTTAAATCATCAATCACATTAGATAAAATATAATCGGTGTAAACGATTGTATTATCATAAGCGTTAATAAGCTCTTTTTGAGAACATTTTCCCAATTCAACACTATTGCAAACGGGTTTAAAAGTTTCAAATCGTGGCGGATATTTTTTGCTGTAAGTCGGACCGTGGCTTGTGCTTGTATGAAGTACAATGAATATTTTATTCTTTTTACTGGCTAAAATCTGTTCTTTTAATCCAGTTAAAAGAACATCATCATAATTGCATCCTTCGCCTTTACAATCTTTCTTTAAAATATCACGATTTTGATATTTTTCGATATGAACAGGAGGTTCTCCCCAATTTGTTGTGCGCCAGATTACTTCAACATTATTTCTATAAAGATAGTTGGGTAAAATTTCATATAAATCATCTGAATTAGTGTGTTCTAAAATGCCTTTTACACCTGCGGTAGTATATGTAGCGCAAGAAGTAGCATTAAAATGAAATAAATTCTTTGTTCTAGAAAGCAACGGATTGGTGTTTTTCTGATAACCATACAACGAAAAATTCTGACTTCTGGCAGATTCTCCAATCACTAAAACTACAACAGATTTTACATTATCTTTTATTATAGCTTTTGGCAATAAAATTTCCTTTTCATTTTTTTTGTATTGATGAATATAAAAAAGTGAAATGTTTACCGAATAAGACCAAGGCATGGCAAGTCCGCCTAAACGTTTTGAGTTTTTATCAATCCACAACCAATTACTGGCATTAGCAAATACTAAAACAGCAATAAATATTAAAGTTAGAGAAGACAAGGTGAAAAATCTCTTAACAGGTTCTTTTAAAATTTTTGTTTTAATAATATAAATGCTTGGCAGAATACCTAATATGATTACATACAACACTAATTTAAACGAAAAAAAACTGCTGGATTCTTCGTAATTAGTATTCAAAATATTGCCAATCATACTTTCGTCTATTATAACGCTGTAGGTATTGACAAAATAAACCGCAATTGAATTAATTAGAAAAAACAAAATCAATAAAAATTTCCCAACAAATCGTGATGCGAAAAAAATCAGGTAAAAAACAAAAGCATTTAAGATTAACATCAGGATTATTAAACTAATAATCAAAATGATACCACTGAAACTTTTGTAATCAACATTATCAAAAACAAAAGTAAAAAATGGAAAATGAAAGAATAAAAAATTCAAAAAACTCATTAATAAAACAAAGTGAGTCAGTCTTAAATTACTTTTTAACATAAACTTGAATAATTTTATATATAGAAAAAGCTAAACTAATAAAAGCATAATAATAGACCATCAGGTTTTCATTAAGTAATCTGGTAATTAACATAATAGCACAGATTAAAAATAGTAAAATCAAAACTGGATAGAATTTTATATTACCAATCCAATTCCAGATTTTATACTTTCGAGATATAAAAATACCAAGAAGTCCTGATATATATCCCACAATACTTCCTACAATAACATCAATCGGATAATGTGCTCCCACTCCTACTCTTGTAAAAGCCAAAATGAATCCGATTATAAATATTGAAGAAATCCAAGGAATTTTAATTTTTAATTTTTTCGGCATAAAACCAAAAAGCAAAACGGTAAGAACTGTAAAAACAGTTATAGAATGTCCAGATGGTAAACTATTGTGTCCGCAAACGGCTTTTCCTACAATAAAAAAACTATCGTTATTGAATACTACCGCAGGTCTTGGAACTGCAAATATATTTTTTAATGAACATGAAAGTATGAGCGACAATAAAAGTCCTGAAAATAAAGCTTCCCAAACTTTAGGCGCGTAAAGAATTAGAATACTTAAGAATGATAGGAAAATCAAAGCATCTCCAAATTGAGTTAAATTATACTGAAGCCTTGGATAATGTCCTAAATGATAATTAATAAAATAGAAACTGTTCTTTTGACAATTTATATATTCTGATACACTCAAAGCATTTTGGCTGTATAAGAATAAAATGATAGCAGTTAAGAAAAGTATAGGCAGGAAAAACAAAGTAAATCTAAGCCTTGAATAATTATAAATGACATTTGAGTTCATTCTGTTTATTTTAAAAACAGGTCAAAGGAATTAGTCAATTTAGAAGAAATTTAGAATTTGCATCTTTTTTTACTTATATTTAATATTCAGTTTTTCTACAGAATTCATTTGTAAAATTGCCCGATGAAAATTTTAATTATAGAAGATGAGCAAGAGATTGCTCAAAGCATAAAAAATTATTTTAAGAACAATGGCGTTCAGTGCGAAACAGCTAAAAACTACAAAGAGGCGCTGAACAAAATTGAGAATTATGACTATGATTGTATTCTTCTGGATCTAATGCTTCCTGACGGCGATGGTTTTGATATTTTAAAAGAACTTAAAAGAAAAAACAAAACAGAAGGCGTTATTATTATTTCTGCGAAAGAGAATTTAGAAACCCGAATAGAAGGTTTCAATCTTGGTGCAGATGATTATCTTACCAAACCTTTTCATCTTGCAGAACTTCTTGTGCGCATTCAGGCGCTTGTTAGACGCAAAAATTTTAAAGGAAATAATAATGTTATTTTCAATGAAATTACAATTGATATTTTTTCAAAATCGGTTACAGTAAAGGACCAAAAATTAGATCTTACCAAAAAAGAATTGGATCTGCTTCTTTTCTTAATCGGCAATGAAGATAAAGTGCTTTCTAAAGGAACAATTGCAGAACATCTTTCGGGAGATATGGCAGATATGCTCGATAATCATGATTTTATTTATGCACACATTAAAAATTTAAAAAAGAAAATAAATTTGGCTGGCGGAAGCGATTACATTAAAACTGTATATGGTCTTGGATATAAATGGGAAAATGAATAAAAAAAAACTTCTTCATAAAACCACTAGAAGTTTTCTAGTTTTTGCGGTAGTAATCTTATTGGTTTCTGCGCCAGTATTTTACTTTGTGAGTCAGTGGCTGTATGTTTACGAAACCGAAGAGGTTTTACTTATGCACAAAGGCGAATTTGTAAAAGAAAGCCGTAAAAATTTTACCGAAACAGACATAAAACTTTGGAACAAATACAATCGAGATGTTTCGATTGTTTCAGATATGGGTGTTACTAAAGATTCTATAGTCGGCAAAATGATGTTTGATGAAACTGCAAAAGAAATCGAGCCTTTTTACCTTATTTACGCTCCAGTTGAAATCAATGGAAAAAGATATACTTATACTGAAAAAATCAATCTTTTAGAAATGGAAGGAATGGTTTACAGCGTAGCATTAATGTTTCTGTTTATCATTATTATTCTTCTTATCGGGATTATCTGGCTTTCCAAAAGCACTTCTGTTAAATTGTGGAAACCTTTTTATAATACGCTCAATCAAATTCACGATTTTGAAATTGATAAAAACAAAACTCCTCAGTTTCTAGAAACCGATATTGACGAGTTTGACCGATTGAACAAAAGTCTTTTACTTCTTATTGAAAAAAACAGGGAAATCTATAAAAATCAAAGAGAATTTGTTGAAAATGCTGCGCATGAACTGCAAACTCCTTTAGCTTTATTTCAAACAAAAATAGACACATTATCTCAACTTGGTTTAAACGAAGAACAATCTAATCTTGTAGGTTCATTAAGTACAGATGTTTCGAGACTAAATCGTCTGAATAAAAATTTATTATTGCTTTCTAAAATTGATAATGAAATCTATTTTGAGAAAAATGATATTATCATCAATGATTATATAAAAAAACATCTTGACTTTTTTACGGAGCAAGCTGTTTCAAAAAAACTAAATATTATAACCGAATTCAATTCAGATCTTAAAATAAAAGGTAATCCTGCACTTACCGAAGTATTAATCAATAATTTGTTTTTGAATGCTATTCGGCATAATGAAAAGAACGGAAAAGTTATTATTAGAACTTTAGAAAACGAAATACAATTTTTAAACTCTGGAGAGAAAGCACTTCTTAATATTAACCAACTCTTTAACCGCTTTTCAAAAAATAATCCTTCTTCTCAAGGAAACGGACTTGGTTTGGCTATAATTAAAAAAATTACAGAACTCAACCAATGGGAAGTGAAATATAATTTTCAGGATAATTTACATATTTTCAGCATTAAGTTCTAGAAATTCAAACTTCCTACAGATTCGCATTGCAGCTTTGTACTAGATTTTTAAATCATTAAAAAATAGTACTCATGAAAAATGCAATCCTAATATTTTTGATGCTTTTTTTCTGCTTTGCTAATGCACAAAAAGTAAGCGAGAAAGAAGTTCCAAATATTGTAAAATCTACCTTTTTACTATCAAATCCCGATCAAACAAATGTGAAATGGGAAAAGGAAAAAGAAAATTACGAAGCTAGTTTTAAAACTGGCAAAACAGAACGCGCCATGCTTTTAGATTCTAATGGAAACATATTAGAAACTGAAGAAGAAATCAGCGTTAAAAAACTTCCAACCAAAGCTCTGGCATACATTCAGAAAAATTATCCAAACAAAAAAATCAAAGAAGCAGCAATCATAAAAGATGCTAAAGGCAACACCACTTTTGAAGCTCAGGTAACTTCTATTGATTTAATTTTTGACAAACAAGGAACTTATATTAAAAGCATAGCAGATTAAAACCATTCAAATGAAATTAAAGATATTTTTAGTTTTGTCGTTACTTGTAATGAAAGTTTACAATGTTACGGCACAGAACAATACAGCCACAATCTCAGGAATAATAAAAGATAAAAGCTCTCAAATTCCACTTCCTTATATTAATGTAGTTATAAAAACTGCAAAAGAACAAAAACTGCTTGCTGGAACTGTAACCACTGAAGATGGACGTTTTAATATTCCTGCAATACCTTCAGGAAATTATACACTTGAAATCAGTTCTACAGGTTACAAAACCAAATCTCAAAAACTTTTCGTAGGAACACTTTCCGACTTTTTAGATTTGAATACAATCGATCTTGAAGAAGATATTAACACTTTGTCTGAAGTTGTTGTGACTTCAAAACCTTCTGAAATAAGCAGCAAAATGGACAAAAAAGTATTTTCTGTTGCTGATAATATCGCTCAAAGCGGAGGATCTGTGCTGCAGTCTATGCAGAATCTTCCCGGAGTAACACTTAATAATGGAAAAGTACAACTTCGTGGAAACGATAAAGTCATGGTGCTTATTGACGGAAAACAAACCGCTTTGACGGGTTTTGGAAACCAATCTGGTTTGGATAATATTCCGGCTTCGGCTATTGAACGAATTGAAATTATAAATAATCCATCGGCTAAATTTGATGCTAACGGAAATGCTGGTATTATTAATATCATTTATAAAAAAAACAAACAAGAAGGATTAAATGGTAAGGTTGGAATAAGTTCTGGATACGGCGCATTGTGGGAACGAAAAGCCAACCTTCCATCTATTCGTCCGCAATATCAGATGACGCCAAAAATGAATCCGTCGTTGTCTCTGAATTACCGTAAGGAAAAAATAAACGCTTACATACAAGCTGATTATTTGTATACCGAAACGCTTAACAAAAATGAATTTGTAACGCGAACTTACAATGACGGAACGATTATAAACCAACAAACAGTTAGAAATCGTAATACGCATTTTACCACTCTTAAATCTGGAATAGATTGGAATTACAACGAAAATAACAGTTTTTCTTTTTCTGCACTTTTTGGAAGCGAAAAAATTATTGATAATGGCGATGAACCGTTTTTTAATCAAGATTATTCAGAGCGTCTTCGTCTTTGGTCATTTCTTGAAGATGAGCTAAAAACTACCATAATGGCAAGTGCTTCTTACGAACATAAATTTAAACAGCCTGGACATAAATTAAGTGCAGGTATTAACTACACGTATCACAGAGAAGATGAAAAGTATTTCTTTACCAATACTTTACCTAATTCTGTCGGACAGGATTCTTTTAAACTTCTTTCAGATGAAAAGGTGATCGATATTAATTTGGATTATATCAAGCCTTTAAAATACGGTCGTTTTGAAACTGGTTTTAAATTCAGAACCAGAGAAATTCCAACCAATATGCAATTTTTTCCAGGCGAAAACTCCCCTATCGATGCCAATGCTGGAGGTTGGGCTGAATATGAAGAAATTATTCCTGCTCTATATTCTAATTATATTTATGAAACCGATAAAATTGAAGCAGAATTGGGTCTGAGATTAGAATATGTAAGTCTGCAATATGATGTTAATCCTGATCATCCAACGTACAAAAGCGACGGTTACAGTTATACAGAACCATTTCCGAATCTTCGTTTTGGATACAAAATAGATGATAAAAATAAAATCACGGTTTTCTACAATCGCAGAGTCGACAGACCAGCTGAAGTCGATATTCGTATTTTTCCAAAATATGATGATGCCGAAATTATAAAAGTTGGAAATCCAGCACTTCGTCCGCAGTTTACAAGTTCTTTTGAAGCCGGATACAAGAAAACTTTACAAAAAGGATATTTTACTTCTTCGGTTTATTACAGAATTATAAACGGAACAATTTCGCGTATTGCAACCACTGTTCCAGGAAGTTCATTAATTTATAATGTATTTCAGAACGCAGATAAAAGTTCTTCAGTTGGAATTGAAGCTGTTTATTCTAAAGAGATAACTCCTTGGTATTCTTTTAATTTAAATGGAAATATGTATCAAAATACAATTGATGCTTTTACGGTTACGAACCTATATCCTACTCCAAGTATTTATAATGGTGAAAAACAACAGATGGTTTCTGGAAATTTAAAATGGAACAATACTTTACAATTAGACAAAACATTAAAAGGACAAATTTCTGCTGTTTATCTTGCTCCAGATATTATTCCGCAAGGAAGAATTGAATCTAGATTTTCGGTAGATCTTGGGCTTAAAAAAACAGTGCAAAAAGGTAAAGGAGAAGTATTCTTAAATGCAACAGATATTTTTAATACACTGGTAATTAAGAAAAAAATAGATGGCGTAGATTTTAGCTATAACAGCAGAGATTATTACGAAACGCAGGTTGTTCGATTTGGTTACAGTTATAAATTTTAACACATTGAATATATTTTATTAAACACATAGAAACATAGTCTAACATTAAGCCGAAAGGCATTTTACTTGCATCAATTCACATAGCTATGTGTGGAAGCTAGCTTCTTCTTTTCTCTTTTTTACAAAAACAGAAAAATCTATGTTTCTATGTGTTTAAAATTATTTCTTTTATGGCTCTCTATGCATATTTTAATTTCCATTAAAGTAAAAATTCAGAATTAATTCAAAATTGAAGTCTAATTTTCTTGAGTTTTTCAAATATTAAAATACCATTGAAAAAGGCAAAACTTATCGAAATGCGTTTAAAGCGTAAAATTAACCAAGATGCAATGGCTGTTTTGGTTAATATGTCGCAGCCTACATACAGTCGTAAAGAGCGAGGTCTTACTAGCATTACTTCTACGGAATGGGACAAAATAGCACAAGTTTTGGAAGTAGATAAATATGAGATATACGAAAACAGTCCTCATAATAGTATGCAGTCAGGAAATATGATAAAACGTAATATCGTTATTCCACCCGAATTGCTTCTCGAAATTGAATCGCTAAGAAAAGAAAACGCAGCACTTAAAGAAGAAATTCGTAAATTGAAAAATAAATAAACTAACAAATAAAAAACACTGCAATGAAGAAAATCGGTCTTTTAGTTTTGCTGAATCTGGTATTTTTGAGTGCAGTTTCTCAAAATCTGACTGTAAAAGACAGTGTTGCAATTGATACTGTTCAGAATATAAAATTCAACTACAAACAGCTTATTATTCCCGGAATTCTAATTGGTTATGGTTTCTGGGGAATAGAAAGCGGGCAAATAAAAAGTTTCAATTTTCAGATTCGAGAAGAAATTACAGAAAATATAGACCGTAAAGTCACTATTGATGATTTTTCGAGATATGTTCCCGCACTTTCGGTTTATGCTCTAAATGCTTTTGGTGTAAAAGGAAAAAATAATATGAGAGATCGTTCTGTTATATTAGGCACTTCTCTTATTATCATGACAACTGCTGTTTTTTCATTAAAATCTATAACTCATATAGAAAGACCAGACGGCACTTCTGATGATTCTTTTCCTTCTGGACATACTGCCGTAGCTTTTGCAGGAGCAGAATTTCTGTATCAAGAATACAAAGACAAATCTATCTGGTATGGAGTTGCGGGTTATGCCGTTGCAGCTGGAACAGGTATTTTTAGAATGTATAATAATAGACACTGGCTTACTGATGTTGCCGCTGGAGCTGGAATTGGCATTTTGAGTACAAAAGCAGCATATTGGCTTAATCCGTATCTTACCCGAAAATTATTTGGCGCTAAAGAAAGTAAATCGACTTCTTTTATTGCACCAATGTATGATGGAAAAGAATTTAGAATATGTTTTATGAAAACATTCTAAAAAGAAATAAAATCATTACTGATTAATAAAAATCAATTTTATCAATCAATTTATTACTTTTAAAATAGTAAGCTTCATAAGATTTTTTGTTTATTGCATATACAGCTTCAATAATTATTTGATCTGCATTGTTATTTTTGCTTTTCACAAATAATTGCTGATCATCTGTTAAATCTTTAATTGGAATTATCTGTTCAAACTCAAAGCCTTCATCATAGGTAAATTCCATAGCAAAATGAGCATTCTGCCATTTCAATTTTGCTTCTAATCCTTTAGATATTGAAGTGGCAGTAAAGTTTCCGCCTTTTTCCGACGCCAAAGTAGAAGTAGTTTTTCCTAAAATTACAAATCCAGAAAGTACCATCGCATAATAACCAATTTTCTTGAAAATGAATTCACTTAATTTGGGCAAAATCCATTTCATCGATAAAGAAGAAAGTACTGCAGCAATTGCGACCACAATTCCAATTGAAACGACTTTTATTGATATCAATCCAAAGAGTGTGTATAGAATTATTTTTATTAAATGAAGAATAATTTCGTTAGCAGCTCTTGTGGCTACAATCTCTTCTTTTGAAAGTCCATGACGCAGATAAAATTTATTAAAAAGCAAACCAACAACACCTGTAAGACCAGATAAAAATCCCGCCAAAAAACCTATAACTCCCAAAAGCCAATTTGCAGTTTTCTTTTTGCTGTTGATCTGCTCTGATTTTTTAAAAATAAATGGAAGATTGCTTATTAAAAACAGTCCCATAGCAACTTCTAAGTATATAGGATTTAAAAATTTGAGTAGCCATGCTCCTAACCAAACTGCCGGAATAGCAGCTGGAACAAAATATTTGACAATATGCCAGCAGATATTTTTTTAAATAAAATAATTCTTGAAGCAGAACTTGTAAATGTTCCTATTGAGAGCGCCGCTGGAACTTGATTCATTGGTAAAAGAGCGCCAAGAATTGGAATAAGCATAAGACCTGCACCGCCTCCACAAATTGCACTTATAGCAAAAGCCAAGAAACTGCATATAAATATTATGATTAAACCCATTGCCATATTCAATTATTTTAGTTTTATGATGTAATAAATAACTTCATTTTAAAACTAAACTATAAATGAATTTTGAATAAAAACTGAAGTGGTGAAGTCATAAAATGGTGATTAAACAATTATCTCAAAAAATTGCTTAATCAACTGGTATAAAAAAGATCAGTTTCAATTCTAAAATCTTACGAACGAATTATCAACAGTGAATTATAATCATAAATATGGTTGCAACTTATAATCTGCAACCATTTTTAAATTAAAAAAAAATAAAATTTTTCGCTTAAGTTTTAATTTTAAAATCGGTAAAAAATTTCATGCAAATTAAACTTATAGAACTATGAAAAATCTAACTACTTTTTTAATTGTCGCATTTTTAGCATTCACTTCTTGCAAAAAAGAGCCATCAAAAGACAAATCTGAATCTACTGATGCAATTACATCTTCAGATTCTATAACTGCAATTGCAAAAGAGGCTTGGATATACGGGTATCCAATATTTTATAATTATAAAACCATTTATGCTAACGCTTTAAATAAAGAAGATAGATCTTATTCTGGTTTTAATAAATTTAAAAGCTTTGCAATGAGCGCTACACCCGCAGATACATTGGTAATCACAATAAATAATGACACACCGTATTCAATGGCAGCTCTTGACGTAACAAATGAACCTGTTATTCTTGAAGTTCCGAAAATAGAAAATGACAGATATTATGTTATGCAGTTTGTAGATTTGTATACATTTAATTACGAATATGTGGGAACCCGTGCAACGGGAAATAATGCTGGAAAATACCTTATTGCAGGACCAGATTGGAAAGGAGAAAAACCAAAAGGTATCGATAAGGTTTTAAATTCAGAAACTAATTTAATATTCCTAGTCGGCCGAACTCAGTTACACGATCCATCTGATGTGGGGAATCTTAAAAAAATACAAGCGCAATACAAATTAATTCCGTTGCATGAATATACAAATCAGCCAGCTCCAGAAGTTAAAAAATACAAGATGCCGCTTCCTGTCTGGAAAGAAACCGATTATAGTTCTCCACAATTTATCAATGTCTTGAATTCATTATTGCAATATGCTAATGAAGATAGCAGTGAAAAAGAACTCAGAGCACGTTTTGCGAAAATTGGAATTGTACCAGGCGTTCCTTTTGATAGTTCTAAATATCCTCCAGAAACTATAAAAGCAATAGAAAAAGGAATTGCAGAAGCAAAACAAGAATTAGATTCTAAACTCACTACTTTAAAAGAATTTGGAAATCTTTTTGGAACGCGTGCCGAACTTCAAAATAATTACCTCAATCGTGCCATTGCAGCTGCTGCTGGAATTTACGGAAATACAAACATTGAAGCCGTTTACACAGGAAGTCTTAACGATAAAGACAATCAGCCACTTTTAGGAAACAAAAATTATGTTTTGAAATTCAGCAAAAAAGATCTTCCTGAAGCGAAATATTTTTGGAGTATAACCATGTATAATATTCCGAAACGTTTCTTAGTTCCAAATCCGATAAAAAAATATTCTATTGGCAATAAAAGCAAAGGCTTAAAATATGAACCTAATGGAGATTTGATTATTTATTTACAAAGCACTTCACCTGGAAAAGAAAAAGAAAGTAATTGGCTTCCAACGCCTAAAGAAGGAAAATTCATGTTTGTAACTAGAATTTATGGTCCACTGCCAGATGTGATTAATAATGTTTGGAAAATGCCATTACCAGAAATCATCAAATAAAATTTATTACAATTTCTTTATTATAAAAAAAGCTTGTTGAAATATTTCAACAAGCTTTTTTAGTTTTATTTATAAAATTACAAACCTTTCCTCATAATATAAAATCGTATTTCTTCTTCTAGTTCTATCGCTAGATTTTCAAAATCCTGATTCTTCCTAAAATTATTTTCATATTTTATTTTATGAATTTCTGCATTAGCAACACTTTTACAGTAATTATCGCAGATAATTTTGAAAGTTACATCTTGCAGATACATTTTTTTTATTGATTCAAAATGCTCCGCAAATTTCACATTATATAATTCATCTGGCAGTGACATAGTTCTGAAATTTAATATTATTGGAATCAGAAATTTACTCTCTTGCTATTTTCACTTCAAATTAATGCTCGATATTTTAACAAGCATTGTTTTGTTTGTGTAGAAGGTAAATCTTGCCATTTCTTTTCAGCAAAGTTGTCGCCAAAAAATGTTGGCCAGAAGAATTTATAGAATAATAATTTTCTCATGTAAATTGATTTAGATAGTTAAATTTCAAAAGATTATCAAAGTTATTACCACCTTTCAATTTAAAATTATTCTAGAACCAAAATTAGGTTTCATATTATAATATGGAACGAATTATAATTTGAAACCAAGTTTTGAAGTATCGTTTCTTCCCTTTATAAAGGGAATATTATAAAAGGATTTACTAATCTTTTGCAAATCGAACAATTAAATGAGAAACCTCAAGAACGGAACGAGCGGGTCTATTTTCGTCTGGTACAACCAATCGGAACGGACCTACGCCATCTGCCAATGGTTTTCCGTCTTTTTGATCTGCCAGAATAATCACTCTGTTTGTAAAAGCTGAATCTAATTCTGCTAAAGAAAAAACAACTTCATAACCGTCGCTGCCTCTTACCAACATATATTTTGTCAAGTTTTCGCCTTTTAATTCTTTTCCTAAAGTTACTCCGGCTTGCTTTAAAATTTCAATAACTGGAACACCTGAATATTTTTGTATTTGTCCTTCACGATTTTTCATGCTAGCTTCTACATGCGGCATTTTTGCTAAATCAGAAAGGCTTAACGTAAGCGTTTTTAAAACCTCTCCTTCTACCTTCACAACAGCTTCTTTAGATGAATTTTGTGCAAATAAATTTTCTGAAGTAACTGCAAAAAACATCGCAATTAGAAATATAAATGATAAATAGCGTTTTTTCATTTTTGTCATTTTTAAAGTTATTTGGCGTTTTTCAAATGCGGATCAGAAAATTTTGGATTTGTTATAAAGGTCGAATCAGTCAGCATTTTAAGAAAACTAATAATGTCTGATTTTTCATTTGAAGTCAATCCAAGAGTTTTTCCATTCAAATTGTTCGAACGATCTTTCAAAGATATGCTTAAAGAACGGCTCGGACTAATATGTTCGTTATAATGATCTAAAACTTCTTCTAGATTTTTAAATCTTCCATCATGCATATACGGAGCTGTGAGGGCTATATTGCGAAGCGTTACCACTCGAAATCGTCCTCTGTCGTTTGCCATTCCAGTCAATTCTTCACGTCCGATATCTTTTGGTTCTGAATCGAGACCGTTATTATGAAATAATTCCATGTACATTTTTGGCGTTCCGTGGCATTGTGCACAATCGGCACCTCTGATATTTTTACTTGGCACTGGCGAACTCATAAACAGTTCCATACCTTTTAATTCTTCTTTGGTCGGATTATATTCGCCTCTCAAATATTTATCATAATTAGAATCCGCAGAAATTAAAGTCCGCTCAAATTGCGCTATTGCTTTAGTTATTTTTTGAGGAGTTATTTCAGAAGTTCCAAAAGCTGCTGCAAAAAGTGGTGGATAATCTTTTGTTTTCTGAAGTTCTTTTACCGCTTTTTCCATATAATTTCCCATTTCATGCGGATCATTAAGCGGAAATTTTGCCTGTTCTTCTAAACCTTTTGCTCTTCCGTCCCAGAAAAAATTTCGAACCCAAAGAAGATTTGCCAATGACATCGAACTACGTTTGGTTGGCATATTATTAATACCTGAACTGAATGCTTTTCCGTCTGTAAAAGCAAGTTTCTGCTGATGGCAGCTTGCACAAGAAATCGTTTTACTCGAAGATAATTTAGTTTCATAAAACAGCATTCTTCCCAAAAAAACACCTTGTTTCGTAGTCGGATTATCTTCTGGAATGCTGATTCTGTTTCCGAAATAATCTGGATATTCTAGTTGATAAGGATCTATATATAATGGTTTTATAGTAGTTGCAGCCATAAAAATTCCGGCTGCAACCAACACAAATAATAAGATCATTTTTTTATAATGTGATTCTATGAGCATTATATTTTAAATAATAAAAATTGCAAACTATTATCCTGAACTTTATTTATTGATTAAAAAAACGAAACGTTACAAAGAAATTTCGTCCTTCTTCTGGAAATCCTTCAACAAGACTGTAATTTCTATCGAATATATTGCTTATTCCTGCATCGAGACTAAAGTTTTTCAATATTTTTCCTGAAGCGTAGAAATTTAACAAAGTATAATCTGGAACTCTCGTGCCATAACTTGTACTAAATCGAGACGAATTAAATTCTGCGTTGGCAATTAATCTCAAAACTTTAATAGGTTCATATTCTAATGTTCCCATTGCTTTTGTGTTTGGGACATCTGTAAAATGAATCGTCGGATTGGTGATGTTTTTTCTTTCTAAATAGGTATAATTTGCGTTGAAAGAAAGGTTTTTCAAAATCGAGTAATTAATTTGTGCTTCGATTCCTCGATATTCCGCTTCTCCAAAATTTTGCATTTGCGATTTTCCGGGTTGCACATTGCTCACGCTCAAAATAGCGTCTGTAATCGAACTATAAAATAATGCCGTTTGAAATGTTATTTTTTTGAATAAATCTGCCGTATAATTAACCTCGTAATTTAATGCCGTTTCTGGTTTTAAAACAGGGTTTGGAATCGCAGTTCCCATTCTATAAGAATAACGGTCTTTTATAGTTGCAAATCTTGTCTTTTGTGAAACTGTTGCTCCCAATTTGTTGGCTTCATTTAACTGATAGAAAAATCCGATTTGTAAGTTGTAAGCATCACTCGCATCTGCCGACGGATAATCTGAAATTACTTTGGTTGTGCTATTATAATCTTGAGCCTGAATATTTTTTCTAATATTATAACTCGCTCCCGGAATTACTGTGAATTTATTAGAAACTTTAAATACATCTTCAATTCCAAATAAAATGGTATTGTCTATAAAATGACGTACAGGTTCTCCTAAATTATGCTCGCGATGCACATCTTCTTTAAAATGCACTGCGGCTTTAAATTCATTTTTTGGAATAATCTGCGTATTATATTCAACATTTCCGCCATAAGTATAATCGTCGTAAAGACTTTGAAAAGCGTATCCTTTTGTCATTGTTGAATACGTTTTATCATCAAAACTATTCAATGTATTTTTAAATTTATCGTAATAAATTCTAGTCTTCAAACTGTTCTTTTCATCAAGATTGGAGTTAGAAATAAAATAATAACTTTCTTTATTCCAAACTGGCCATTGCCAAAAACGCGGGTTTGCTAAAAGTGAATTTTTCGTGTCGCTTCCTGCATAAACAGGATTTCCTTTTTCCCCTTGTTGATTGATATATCCTAATGCATATTCACTTTTTTTGTTTGGAGTCCATCCTATTTTAAAACTAACTTTTTGGTCTTTTCGGTATGAATTATCTCTCTGGCCTCCGTCTTCATTTTTCATCGGAACAAAATCTGAAGACATTCTCGTTGAATTTCTATCTAAATATGAATAACCGCCTTGAAAATAAAATTTCCCTAAGTTTGAACCAATATTTATATTTCCTCGATAGCCATTTTCATTAATTGCTCCCAAAGCACCATCGTATTCCAGTTTTTTTGAAGGTTTTCTAGAAATTAAATTAATTGCTCCTCCAAGTGAATTTGGTCCATAAAGAACTGATGAAAATCCTTTTGAAACATCGACCGCAGCCAAATCGAAAGTAGTAAATCGAGCCAAATCTACGTAACCGTCGTAAGGAACGTAAACGGGAATACCATCCATATAAACAGGAACTTGCCTTAAATCAAATCCTCTTACAGAAACCATAGATTCGTTTCTCGGACCAGAAGCTGTCAACGTTACACCTGGAAGCAGATTTAAAGCTCTGGAAACTTCCATTTTATTCTGAGATTCCATCTTTTTTGATGTTACTCTATTTAATGTGTCGTTGTTTTTATTTTGAGTTATAATTACTTCGCCAAGAATAAATACATTGGAAGTTTTTAGAGAATCGATTTGATTGGTTTTATTTTGCTGTGAAAATCCGATTAACGGAAAGAGCAAAAATGCTGCAAATTTTAATTTCATGGTTTACGATGTTTTCAGTATGTTTTGAAATGAATACTGATGGTTAAAAAAAATCTATTTTGGTTAATTATCTTTTTAATCATACGCAAAAACTATTTCAACAAAACATCTCACACCCAATTACGACTTTACTTTCTTTGCTTTAAATTAAAGCAAATCAAAAAAATACTTAGTTTTTGATTTTCAAAAATACGTATTTATACTTAACAAACACGAATTATCTTTAAAAAATAAAATTACAACTCCAAAAACTCTTTCTTAATGCGCTTCATATAATTTTCTTTTTGTTTCAGTCATTATAAAAAGATTTGAAAAAATAATCTAAAAAAACATTTTAAAAATTGAATCGGTATAACTAAGCTTAAAAATAAAATAATTTGAATAAATCGCATAATAATCTTCTCTTAACACCTTATTTACCGCTGATTCTTCTGTTAATTCGTATATTTGTTGCTAAGATTAAAATCCAAAACAAATAAATGTTCGAACTTTTACCCGTTGATCCAAAAACGATTTTTCTACTTTATTTTTGGGGCAATTTTTTTACCTGTATTCTTATTTTCAGCTATTCGTTTTCTTACGCAACAAGTGACAATAAAAAAATATTAAAGTTATTCGGTTTAGGAAAATTAATACTTACAGTTGCGTGGATTTTAGCTCTTTTACGCCACATAATCAACGATTTTACTTCGATCAATATTGCTAATTCAATGATTCTTGTTGCTTGCTGTTTTGAATCGATTGCAATGTTGGCGCTTATTAAAACAAAAGCAAAGAAATTTTTTAGAATACAAGTCGGAATTACTATTGTCACCATAATTGCTTTTAATATCGGAACTCTATTAGAAGTAACAATGAATATGCGCGTTGTAATTGCTGGAGCTGGAGTATTTGCTATTTATTTGCTGCCAACAATTCTCTATTTTACACAAAAGAAAAAAAGCTTTTTTAAAACCTTTTATGTTCTTTGTTATGGCGGCTTTGAAGTCTTAATTTTAATACGAACGATTTATAGATATCTGCATCCTCAAGATCAAATTATTTCTTACGGCACTTTAGATAGTTTGTACAGCATTTGCTTATTTCTATTGTCTCTTATCGGAATCGTTGGATTTTTGCTTTTGGTTAAGGAAAGACAAGACCTTAAAATTCAGAAACTTTTAGACGATAAAAACCAGTTTTTCTCTATCATTTCACATGATTTAAGAGGACCTTTAGGATCATCTGTTTCGCTATCGGAACTTTTTCTTGAAAATATTGAAGACTACAGTCGCGAAGAAATCAGGGAAATCTCAGAAATGCAGCACGAATCAAATAAAAACATTTACAAGTTATTGGAAAATCTTCTAGAATGGTCGCGCGTGCAAACCGGAATGATTACTTTTTGTCCAAAAAAAGTTTCTTTAAATACATTGATCAAAGAAAATATTGAGCTAAACAAAAATGCAGCTTTAAATAAAAATATAAATCTTGTTTTTGACCCAATCGATTCAGTTGAAGCCGAAGTAGATAAAAATATGGTCGGAACTATTTTACGAAATTTGCTTAGTAATGCCATTAAATTTACAGAGAAAAATGGCGAAATTAAAATCAAACTAGCTAAAGTAGAACATCAAGCTAAAATTTCTATTACCGATAACGGAATTGGTGTTCCCGATGCTATAAAAGAAAATCTCTTTAGAATTAATGAAAAAGTAACCCAACTCGGAACCGAAAACGAAACTGGAAGCGGACTCGGATTATTACTTTGCAGCGAATTTATAAACCTTCACAACGGTAAAATTTGGGTAGAAAGTGAAGCTGGCGAAGGCAGTTCTTTTAAATTTACATTGCCGCTATCTGTTTAAAAATCAAATTACAAAAAAAATCCAAATCCCAATAAATTTGGAATTTGGATTTTTTAAAATTGATTTTTTATATCGTTTAGTCTAAAACAAAACTAACACTTACGTTTGCCGTAATTTCGATTTCTCCAATTGCTAAAGTTTCATTTGATGCTCCCATAGAATCTGCTGATTCTTTCATACGCATAGAAGCATACATTGGCTGTGGATGATAAACTTGTGAATTATCAGAAATTGTAAATGCTTTACCAACTTTTTGTCCTAAAACAGAAACATATTCTTCAGCTTTTACTTTAGCATCTTTCATCGCTAATTTTCTAGCTTCAGATTGATATTGCGCTAATTTAGAAGACTCAAAAGAAACTCGGTCAATACGGTTGATTCCTTGTTGTACCAAACCTTCCATTAATTCGTCATATTTAGACAAATCTTTTACAATAATTTCTACAGTTTGTGTAGCGTTGTAAGAAGTTTTCTTTTTCTCATAATCATATTGCGGATTAAGAGCAACTTGTTTGGTTTTGAAATCTGCCGTTGGAATATTCATTTTTTTGATGAATTTTAAAACAGCGTCCATCTTTTCGTCGTTTTGCTTTTTGACGTCTTTAGCATTATTCCCTTTTGTTTCAACAGAAGCAGAAATACAAACCTGATCAGGTGCTACTTTTACTTTTCCTTCTCCATTAACGTTAATTAGAGGTACTTGTTTGATTTCCTGGCCGTAAGACATAGTCATAAACATGATTGTTAAAAATAATACTAGTTTTTTCATTTTTGTTAAATTTTAATATTTGATTAAAGCTTTTCAAAAGTTATGCCAGCATTATAATTTTCCCAATTTTGCCATTCCAAAAAGTATCGCAATCGGAATTGCCAACAAAATTACCATCAAAGTATTATCTGTAAGCATCGAAGGTTCTTTTATTAAAGTAATCAAATAACCGCCTATAGCGCCTCCAAAATGCGCCGTATGTCCAATATTATCATTTTTAGCTTTCATTCCGTAAATAGAGTATAATAAATACACAATTCCGAAAATATAAGCTGGCATCGGAATAATAAAAAATACGCCCAACATCATATTTGGCTGTAACAAAATCGCCGAATACAAAATTCCGGTTACAGCACCAGAAGCACCAACTGCGCGATAACTGTAATCGTTTTTATGAAACATCATTGTTAGAAGATTTCCAAAAATCAAACTTCCAAAATAAATTAAAACAAAAGAAAACGTTCCGAGCCAAGACAAAACTACAGGCGCAAAGAAATAAAGTGTCAGCATATTGAATATTAAATGCATCATATCAACATGCAAAAATCCAGATGACAACATTCTTATTTGCTCTCCCGAACGAATGCTTCCAACGTGAAATTCATATTTCCTAAAAAAAGAAAGATCATTAAAACCTTTATAGCTAATAACAGCGTTTGCAACGATAATTCCAACTAAAATGATATTCATAAATAATTATTATTGTGAATGGTAAATATAATAATTCTTAAAGAAAAGTTAGTAAGAAAGCAAATTATCAAACGTTAATCATTTTTCATTTATCTTTGTAAAAAAAAGTTGCATGCAGTTTCTCGTTTATATTTTGGCCTATCCTTTACTTTGGCTTATCTCTATATTACCTTTTCGTTTGTTTTACTTATTTTCAGATTTTGTATATTTTCTGGTATACAGAGTTATCGGATATCGTAAAAAAGTAGTTCGCGAAAATCTAGCGCTTACACTGCCTCATTTAAGTGATTCTGAAAGAAAAGAAATCGAAAAGAAATTCTATAAACACATGTGCGATATGTTTCTAGAAATGATTAAAACGATGAGTATTTCGCACGAAGAAATGGACAAAAGATTTCAAATAACGAATCTTGATCTTGTTTTAGATTACGCTAAAAAAGGAAAAAGTGTAATTCTTGTTGCTTCACATTATGCAAGTTACGAATGGCTTTTGACCATTAATCCGAAAATTGGTTTTAAAGGCGTTGCAGTTTACAAAAAACTGGCTAATCCATATTTTGACAAATTGATTCGCAAAATTCGTTCTAGATACAATACCGAAATGATCGAAACCAGAAAAGCGATTCCGACAATGGCGCAAAACCAACGTGACGGCGTTTTAACCATGTACGGTTTAGCTAGCGATCAATCTCCAAAATTGGATAGAATTTTCCATTCAATGGAATTTTTAGGAATTGAAGTTCCCGTACATACTGGAGCAGAAATGCTGGCAAAAAAATACGATTTGGCAGTGATTATGGTGAAAGTAAAAAAAGTAAAAAGAGGTTATTATGAAGCTACTTTTGTTTCTCTTGCCGATAATCCGAAAGAATATCCAGATTTTGAAATTACAGAGATGTATTTGAAAGAAGTCGAAAAGCAGATTCTTGAAGTTCCAGAATTCTATTTATGGACGCACAAAAGATGGAAACACCGCGTTAAATAATTCAAATCAACAAATAAAAAAATCCGAAAAGCGAACATTTGCTTTTCGGATTTTTCTTTTAAATACACTACAAAACTTCAATTTAAACCTTATAAAGCCGATTTGATGTGTTTTTGTAATGATTTTTTTAAATGAATGAAAAAGGGAAACAATTTAAATTTGACATTCTCTAATTATTCTAAAAAAACCAAAAAATCATTAACCATGATGAAAAACTCACTTTTTACAATCTTATTATTGTTTCTGTTTTTTGCAGTTTCCGCTCAAAGTCCAAAACGAGGAATAGCTTATGGCAATAATTCAAAAGCAGATATTCTAGCACTAAAACCAGGTGTTTCGTGGTGGTACAATTGGTCGCCAGAGCCCGAAACAGTTTTAAATCCAGATTACGAATCTCTAGGAGTTGAATTTGTTCCAATGGCATGGGGAAAAATCAGCGATGCAGAAGTTCAGGCATTTATCAATAAAATTAAACCTGGAGCAAAATATTTACTTGCTTTTAATGAACCCAATTTTAACGACGGTGCTAGATTAACTCCTCAAGAAGCCGTAAATGCTTGGCCAAATATTGAAAAAATTGCCGCAGCAAAAAATCTGGAAATCGTTAGTGCTTCACCAGCTTATAACGGACCTTCAAATTATGGAGGTTATACTGATCCTACCGTTTGGCACACTCAGTTTTTTCAATTGTGTCCAAATTGCAAAGTCGATTATATTGCTTTCCATACTTATGATGCTATTGCAGGTTCTGTAATTGGCGTTACCAGTCTTCTAAAAAAATTCAACAGACCACTTTGGATCACTGAATTTGCCAATAGAGTTATTCAAAGCGCTGCCGATAAGACAGCTTTTATGAAAGATATTGTAACCAATTTTGAAAATGATCCTGATATTTATCGTTATTCTTGGTTTTCTGGAAGAGTAAATCCGACTTGGACAGATATGTTAGAAGGACAATTACTAAGTGCTACAAGTGGCGTTTTAAGACCAATTGGAACTGAATATATTAATGTTCCTTACACAACAAAAAAAATAAGCGTTCCTGGCCGCGTAGTTGCCAATAAACATTACAGACGAAAAGGTACTGGTTTACAAGCAACTTCAGATTCTAATACAGGGCAAAATGTTTGTTATATTGAAGAAGGCGACTGGAACGAATTTATGTTGAATGTGGCCGATGCTGGAACGTACAACTTAACTTTTAGAGTAGCTTCTTATCTGAATGCTGGAAAATTTGATATTCTCGTAAATGATGTTGTGGTAAAAACAGACGAAACATTTCCTGTAACTGGCGGATATCAAACTTTTGGAGATAAAGTTGTAAATGGAGTTGCTCTTCCAAAAGGTGAAGTTTTCCTGAAAATCAAATTCAAATCGAACGATTTTAACTTCAATTATATTGATTTTACTTTGGCAAATCTGGGAGTTAAAGATGATGTTTTAGAAAAAGACAGTTTTACGGTTTATCCAAATCCAGTAAAAAATCAATCGACTTTACATATTAAATCGTCTGTTACAGAACCTTTAACCATAAAAATAATTGACATGAAAGGCGATATTTGTTTTTCTTCTTCGGATTATTCTACCAATGAAGATATTAAAATTGGTGAAAAATTACCAAAAGGAGTTTATATCGTAAACGCTTCTTATGGGAAGATTAAAAAGTCAATTAAGATTATTAAAAATTAAAGATTGCCAATTGTTAAAATATTCCATAGGAATATCTCGTCGGTAAAAAAATATTGTGAGTATTTTGCATCGTGTCCTGTAGGGAAATCTGATTTTGCGAAATGAATTCATCTGGGATCAATCAGACGTTCCTACGGAACGCATGACCTTATTTAAAAATCTGATTCTACCAACGAAACATTCCTAACGGAATGATTTTTACAGAAAAAGCCTCTTTCGAAAATTTCAAAAGAGGCTTTTTTATTTTAAAAACAGAAAAATTAAATTCCTGCAATTACTTTTATTTCATCAATAATTCGAAGTGCTAATTTATCTGCTGCATCTTGAGAAGGCGCTTCAGTATAAATACGAATAATTGGTTCTGTATTCGATTTTCTTAAATGTACCCATTCTGTTGCGAAATCAATTTTCACACCATCGATTGTCGAAATATCTTCATTTTTATATTTCTCTGTCATTTGAGTTAAAATGGCATCGACATCAATTTGCGGAGTCAATTCAATTTTATTTTTACTCATATAATATTCTGGATAAGAGGCTCTCAAAGCAGAAACTGCCATTTTTTTATTCGCTAAATGCGTTAAAAATAAAGCAACTCCAACCAAACTATCTCTTCCGTAATGCAATTCTGGATAAATAATTCCACCGTTACCTTCACCGCCGATAATAGCATTATTTTTTTTCATTAATTCAACAACATTCACCTCTCCTACTGCACTTGCTTCATAACTTCCGCCGTGCGTATTTGTAACATCTCTTAAAGCACGAGAAGATGACATATTCGAAACTGTATTTCCTGGCGTTTTGCTCAAAACATAATCTGCACAAGCCACCAAAGTATATTCTTCTCCGAACATTTCTCCATCTTCGCTAATAAAAGCTAAACGGTCAACATCTGGATCAACAACAATTCCTAAATGCGCTTTTTCTTTTACAACCAATTCAGAAATATCAGTTAAATGCTCTTTTAAAGGTTCTGGATTATGAGGAAAATGTCCGTTTGGTTCGCAATATAATTTTACTACTTCAACGCCCATTATTTCTAATAATTTTGGAATAATAATTCCTCCAGATGAATTTACTCCATCAACCACAACTTTAAATTTAGCATCTTTTACAGCCTGAACATCAACCAATGGCAAACATAAAACTTCGTCGATATGAATATCCATATAAGCATCATTTGCTGTAACTTTTCCTAAACTGTCTACGTCAGAAAAATCAAAAGCTTCTGCTTCAGCAATTTCAAGGATTTTAGCGCCATCTGCACCGCTCAAAAATTCTCCTTTTGCATTCAATAATTTTAAAGCATTCCATTGTTTTGGATTATGAGATGCAGTTAAAATAATTCCTCCATCTGCTTGTTCCAAAGGCACTGCAACTTCAACAGTTGGTGTTGTAGAAAGTCCAAGATCGATAACATCGATTCCTAAACCAACCAAAGTATTTACAACCAAATTATGAATCATTGGTCCAGAAATTCTGGCATCACGACCAATTACAACTGTTAGTTTATCTTTATTGATATTATTTTTTAAGAAAGTTCCATACGCCGATGCAAACTTCACCGCATCAACAGGAGTCAGATTATCTCCTACTTTTCCTCCGATCGTTCCACGAATTCCGGAAATAGATTTTATTAGAGTCATTTTTGTGAGTTAGGGTTATTTTTTACAAATATAAAAAAGTTACCGAGTTACTAAGGTGCTAATTTTCTAAGATTTTAAATTTACGTTATAAGAAACCACTCTCAATGAGTTAATTTTATAACAAAATGATTTAAAAAAGTTTTTATACATTTACTAAATAACTTAGAATCTTAGCTGATAAGATTCTTAGAAAATTGAATAAAAATGAATTTCTTAGCCCATATATACCTTTCTGGAGAAAATGATTTGATTAAAATCGGGAATTTTATGGCAGATGGAATTCGCGGAAAACAATTTGAACATTTTCCAGCCGATGTACAAAGAGGAATCTTACTGCATCGATTTATTGATACTTATACAGACTCTCACGATATTTTTAGAACAAGCACCAAACGTTTGCACGAAAGATATCATCACTATGCCGGCGTGATTGTAGATATTGTTTACGATCATTTTCTAGCCAAAAACTGGAGCAATTATTCTGATGAAAAATTAGAAAGTTTTATCAGTCGATTTTACAATTCGTTGCATGACAATTATGATATTTTAACAGAGAAAACCCAAGATTTAATGCCGTATATGATTGGCAGAAATTGGCTTTTGAGTTATCGTACTGTCGATGGAATTCATCAAATTTTAACTCAAATGGATCGAAGGTCGAAAAATATTTCTCAAATGCAATATGCTGTAGAGGAACTCAATGAGTATTACGACGAGTTTGAAGAAGAATTTACCTTATTTTTTGAAGAAATAAAAAAACAGGCTAAAGTGAAATTACTTTCTCTTTAAACCGTTTTATTTTCAATTAAATCTTATTTACCTATGAAGAAAATTACGCTTTTAATAGCATTTTTATATTTCACGAACAGCAACGCTCAACAATCAAACCCGACAGGATTAGTGGTTACAAAAGCTATGGTTGTTTCTGCGCGCGAAGAAGCCTCAAAAATTGGAGCCGATATTATGAAAAATGGCGGAAATGCTTTTGATGCAATGGTCGGAACTGAATTGGCTTTGGCAGTTGCTTTTCCTTTTGCAGGAAATATCGGTGGCGGCGGATTTATGGTGTATCGAAAAGCAAACGGCGAAGTCGGATCTTTAGATTATAGAGAAAAAGCGCCATTGGCAGCCAGAAAAGACATGTTTTTGGATAAAGATGGAAATGTCATTAAAGGAAAAAGTACCGAAACTGCTCTTGCAATTGGCGTTCCTGGAACTATTGCCGGTGTTTTTGCCGTTCATAAAAAATACGGAACAATGCCGATTTCTAAAATTTTAGAACCTGTAATTGCGTTAGCTGAAAGAGGCGTTATTGTAACCAAAAAACAAGAAAAAAGTTTAAACGATTATCATGATAAAATTGTAAAAATAAACGGCGAAAATTCTCCGGCATCAAAAATCTTCAAAGAAAATGATACCATAAAATATCCTGCTCTCGCTAAGACTTTAAAAAGAATTCAAAAGAAAGGAAGAAATGAATTTTATAAAGGAGAAACGGCAAAAATTTTAGTCCATTATCTTCAGGAAAAAGGCGGCATTATTACGCTGCAAGATTTAGCAAAATATGAGGCAAAATGGAGAAAACCGCTTCAGTTTACCTATAAGGATCTAAAAATAACCTCAATGTCGCCTCCAAGCAGCGGCGGAATTTGTTTGGCACAGATTTTAAAAATGCTAGAACCTTACGATTTAGCCAAAATGGGTCATAATTCTGCAGATGCGATTCAAGTTATTGTTGAAGCAGAAAGAAGAGCGTACGCCGATAGAAGTTATTTTTTAGGAGATCCTGATTTTGTCAAAATTCCGTTGAAAGAATTAATGGATGAAAAATACCTACGCGACCGAATGGCCACTTTTAACCCTGAAAAAGCGACTTTATCTTCTGAAATAAAAGAAGGAAAAGTAAATTATGCAGAAAGTACCGAAACGACGCATTATTCAATTGTAGATCAATTTGGAAATGCAATCGCAGCCACAACAACTTTAAATGATGGTTACGGTTCTAAATATTATTGTGACGAATTAGGTTTCTTTTTAAATAACGAAATGGACGATTTTAGCGCAAAACCAGGTTCTCCAAATATGTTCGGTTTAGTTGGAAATGAAGCCAATAGCATTGCACCGCAAAAACGTATGTTAAGTTCTATGACGCCTACAATTGTAGAAAAAGACGGAAAATTATTTATGGTTGTTGGAACTCCAGGCGGTTCTACCATTATTACATCTGTTTTGCAAACCATTTTAAATGTTTACGAATACAAATTAAGCATGCAAGAAGCTGTTAATGCACCGCGTTTTCATCATCAATGGCTGCCTGATTTGATAACTTTTGAACCGAATACTTTTGAATCTAAAACAATCGATAAATTAAAAGCTAAAAATTATTTAATCAACGAAAAACCAACTCCAATTATTGGAAAAGTAGATGCAATTTTAGTTTTGCCCGACAATAAATTAGAAGGTGGAGCCGATTTTAGAGGAGACGATAAAGCTGTTGGTTTTTAATAGTTCTGCGTTTTCATTTTTTTTATCTAAGATTATGAACTAATTTTGTAAGAACGTAAATTTTTAAAATAGAATGCTTAAAAAATATTTCAGAAGACTAGAAAGTATAATTGCTTTGGCGCAATCCTTAATGACTCCAAAACAGTTTCTTTTTTTGTCGAGCGTTCTTATCGGAATTTCATGTTCATTTGCTGTAATTATACTTAAAACTTTTGCGCACAGCGTTTTTTCTTTTGCAACTTATATCAATGGAATTTTAAAATTAAGTTTCATTAACAGTATACTGCCAATTGTTGGTATTTTATTGACGGTTTTTGTGGTAAAAAAAGTTTTAAACGGAACTATTCAAAAAGGAACTTCACAAATACTTTACGCGGTTGCAAAAAAAGCAAGTATTATTCCGCGAAAGCAAATGTATGCGCAAATCATAACAAGCTCATTAACAGTTGGTTTAGGAGGTTCTGCAGGTTTAGAAAGTCCGATCGTGATTACTGGAGCTGCATTTGGTTCTAATTTTGCTCAAAATTATAAACTTCAATATAAAGATAGAACTTTACTAATTGGTTGCGGCGTAGCAGCTGGAATCGCGGCAGCTTTTAACGCTCCAATTGCCGGTGTTCTTTTTGCCATCGAAGTTTTATTGGTCGATGTAAGCATTGCTGCTTTTACACCAATTATGATTTCGGCAGCGACTGGCGCTTTGGTTTCTGCAATTGTTTTAGACGAAACAATTCTTTTAAGTTTCAAAAAACAAGAAATATTTGATTATCATAACATTCCATTTTATGTTATTTTAGGTGTTTTAACTGGATTAGTTGCGATTTATTATTCGAGAAACTTTCAAAGAGTTGAACATTATTTTTCTAAACAACAAATTGGTCCATACAAAAAAGCCTTGATTGGTTCATCACTTTTAGCTTTGTTAATCTTTATTTTTCCAACTTTATTTGGTGAAGGATATGAAAGTATCAAAACCTTATCTGAGGCAGATCCAGGAAAATTATTAGACAATACTTTGTTTGCCGATTTTAGAAATAACCAATGGGTTTTATTGCTTTTTGTTGGCGCAACTATGATGATGAAAGTTTTTGCGTCTGGATTAACACTCGGAAGCGGTGGAAACGGAGGAAACTTCGCTCCTTCTCTATTTTTAGGATCTTATTTAGGATATTTCTTTTCAAAATTAATTACACTTATTGGTTTATCAAAACTTCCAATTACCAATTTTACAATGGTCGGAATGGCTGGAATTTTGAGCGGTTTATTTCATGCACCTTTGACTGCTATTTTCTTAATTGCAGAAATTACAGGTGGTTACGGATTAATGATTCCGCTTATGATTGTTTCTTCGATCAGTTTTGCGATTTCTAAGCGTTACGAGAAATATTCGCTTGACGTAAAAGGATTGGTTAAAAAAGGTCATGCATTTACGAGCAATAAAGATTCTAATATTTTATCGACTTTAGATATTGATTCTATTATTCAATGCGATTATTTAACGGTTCAGCCTGAAGAAAATCTTGGTAAATTGGTTGATCTTATTTCACACTCCAATCAAGTTGTTTTTGCTGTTGTCAATACTGATAAAGATCTTGTTGGAGTTGTTCATTTTAATGATATTCGTGAAATTATTTTCAATTCTTATCGCGTAAAATATACTCAGATTAAAGATGTTATGAAAGCGCCGCTGGCTACTATTTCTTCACTTGACAGTATGGAAATTGTAATGAAGAAATTTGAAATGTCTAAATCTGCTTTTCTGCCTGTTTTAAGAGATGGAAAATATCACGGTTTTATTTCTAAATCTATTGCACTTGAAGCTTACAGAACAAAACTTCGTTCTATGACGATTGAATAAATTCTGCAATTAAAAATTCATAAATATATTCATACGAAATATATTATATTTGGTTTCTATTATCATCCCAAAAACGATAACCTAAAAAACCAATTATAGATGAAAAACTATTTTATTCTTATTCTTTTACTTGCCGGATTTCAAAATGTTAAATCTCAGGAAACAGCAAAAATTGACTCTGAAAAATTATTAAAAGAAGTTGCCGATGGCGCGTGTAAATGTATAGATTCTATACCAACCCTAGACCGAGTTAAAGATTCTATAACAGCCAACATTCATTCGTGTATTAGCGCTAAAGTTGGAGCGTATCAAATAGGAGAAAAATTAGCTAATCTTGATATGTCGAAAGCAACTACAGATGCTCAAGGGAAAAAGAATATTGATGTTACCATGAATTTTAATCCAAATTCTAAAGATTTTAAAGACTCATATTATAAAATTGAACGCTATTTAATGGCAAATTGCAATTCGTTAAAAAGTAAAATTGCAACAAACGATAAAGTCAATAAAAATTCGATTTCTGAAAACGAAAAGGCTTTAGAAAATTATTATTTGGCAATTGATGAATCAAAAAAGGAAAACTACAAAGGCGCAATAGATTATTACAAAAAAGCAGTAAAAATTGACCCGAATTTTGCTTTTGCTTATGATAATATGGGAATTTGCTATAGAAGATTAGAAAAATACGACGAAGCAATTGAAGCTTACGAAAAATCACTTAAAATAGATCCAAACGGATTAATGCCTTTGCAAAATATAGCAGTTGTATATTCTTATAAAAAAGAATTCAAAAAAGCTGTAGAAACTTACGAGAAATTGGCGAAAATTGATCCAAATAATCCAGAAGTTTTTTACGGAATTGGTCAGATGTATGCTTTGCATTTAAACGATCAGGAAAAAGGTTTAGACAATATGTGCAAAGCTTACAATATGTATATCGCTCAGAAATCTCCGTACAGAACTGATGCTGAAAAAATTATCCAGATGATTTATGGACAAATGAAAAAAGACGGAAAAGAAGCTGCTTTTGAAAAAATATTAGCTTCAAATAATATTAGTACAAAGTAAATTGATCTTTAAATAACAAAAAACGCTGATTCATTTCAGCGTTTTTTGTTACTATTTGTAACATAAACTTTTGCTATCGAGCACAAAAAGAACAAATCAAAGTGGTAACTTTGCGTTTTGCTCAAAATTATGTTAGAAAAAGACAATACTATTGAAGTTCTTGGTGCAAGAGTTCATAATCTTAAAAATATAGACATTTCTATTCCGCGTGAAAAACTGGTTGTAATTACTGGTTTATCAGGTTCGGGAAAATCTTCATTGGCATTTGATACCATTTATGCTGAAGGCCAGCGTCGTTATGTTGAAACTTTTTCGGCTTATGCGAGACAATTTCTTGGAGGATTAGAACGTCCTGATGTTGATAAAATCGACGGACTGTCGCCAGTTATTGCTATTGAACAAAAAACGACTAGTAAAAGTCCGCGTTCTACAGTTGGAACTATTACTGAAATTTACGATTTCCTGAGACTTTTATACGCTCGTGGCGCTGATGCATACAGTTACAACACAGGCGAAAAAATGGTTTCATATTCTGATGAACAAATAAAAGATTTGATTATTCAGGATTATAACGGAAAACGAATCAACATTTTAGCTCCCGTTATTAAAGCTAGAAAAGGACATTATGCTGAACTTTTTCAACAGATAACCAAACAAGGATTTTTGAAAGTTCGTGTAAATGGCGAAGTACAAGATTTAGTTTCAGGAATGAAATTGGATCGTTACAAAACGCACGACATCGAAATTGTAGTAGATAGAATGCAGATTGAAGATACACCAGATAATCAAAAAAGATTAGCAGAAAGTATTAATACTGCGATGCATCATGGAGAAGATGTTTTGATGATTTTAGATCAGGATTCAAATGAAGTACGTTATTTCAGTAGAAATTTAATGTGTCCTTCAACAGGAATTTCATATCAAAATCCAGAACCGAATTTATTTTCTTTTAATTCTCCAAAAGGTGCTTGTCCACATTGTAACGGATTGGGAACTGTTCACGAAATCAACGTAAAGAAGATTATTCCAAATCCGAAATTATCTATCAAAAGCGGTGGTTTTGCTCCGCTTGGCGAATATAAATCTTCTTGGATTTTCAAACAATTGGAAACTATCGGAGAAAAATTCGGTTTTAAAATAACTGATCCGATTGAGAAAATTCCTGAAGAAGCCATGACGATGATTTTGTATGGCGGAAAAGATAAATTTGCCATCAACTCAAAAGATCTTGGCGTAACAAGAGAATATAAAATTGATTTTGAAGGAATTTCAAACTTCATTAAAAATCAATACGACGAAAGCGCTACAACAAGCATAAAACGTTGGGCAAAAGATTTTATGGATGAAATTGCTTGTCCTGTTTGCGAAGGTTCTCGTTTGAAAAAAGAAGCGCAATTTTTTAGAGTAAATGGAAAAAATATCACCGAATTGTGTGATATGGATATTTCTGATTTAACAGCTTGGTTTCAAGATTTAAATAGTCATTTAACTGATAAACAGCTTTTAATTGCTTCTGAAGTTGTAAAAGAAATCAAAGATCGTTTGAACTTTTTGATGAATGTTGGTTTGAATTATTTGGCTTTAAGCCGAAGTTCAAAATCGCTTTCTGGCGGTGAAGCACAACGTATTCGTTTGGCTACACAAATTGGTTCGCAATTGGTTGGTGTTTTATATATTTTAGATGAGCCAAGTATTGGTTTGCATCAAAGAGATAATGAAAAACTAATTAAATCGCTGGAACAATTACGTGATATTGGAAATTCGGTTATTGTGGTTGAACACGATAAAGACATGATTGAAACTGCCGATTATGTTATTGATATTGGTCCAAAAGCTGGAAAATACGGTGGAGAAATTATCAGTATCGGAACGCCTGCAGAAACTTTAAAATCGGATACAATTACCGCTCAATATCTGAATGGTAAAATGAAATTGGAGATTCCGAAGGAAAGAAGAAAAGGAAATGGAAAATTCTTAAAACTAACTGGAGCAACTGGAAATAACTTAAAAAATGTTTCTATTGAAATTCCGTTAGGGCAATTAACTTGCGTTACGGGAGTTTCTGGGAGCGGAAAATCGACTTTAATTAATGAAACGCTTTATCCGATTCTGAATGCGTATTATTTTAATGGCGTAAAAAAACCACAACCTTATAAAAAAATCGAAGGTTTAGAACATATTGACAAAGTAATTGATATTGATCAAAGTCCGATTGGAAGAACACCACGTTCGAATCCAGCAACTTACACTGAAGTTTTTACAGAAATTAGAAATCTGTTTACGATGACTTCTGAAAGTATGATTCGCGGTTACAAAGCGGGACGTTTTAGTTTTAACGTAAAAGGCGGACGCTGCGAAACTTGTGAAGGTTCTGGTGTTCGTACGATCGAAATGAACTTTTTACCAGATGTTTATGTTGAATGCGAAACGTGTCAAGGAAAACGTTTCAATAGAGAAACTTTAGAAATTAGATACAAAGGAAAATCTATTTCTGATGTTTTGGATATGACGGTTGATGAAGCGGTTCCGTTTTTTGAAAATATTCCAAAAATTTATAGAAAAATCAAAACGATTCAAGACGTTGGTTTAGGCTATATTACACTTGGACAGCAAAGCACAACGCTTTCTGGTGGTGAAGCACAGCGTATTAAACTCGCTGGAGAATTATCTAAAAAAGATACTGGAAATACATTTTATATTCTAGATGAACCTACTACAGGATTGCATTTTGAAGATATTCGCGTCTTGATGGAAGTTATCAATAAATTGGTAGATAAAGGAAATACAATTTTAGTTATCGAACATAATATGGACGTTATTAAACTTGCCGATTATATTATCGATATTGGTCCAGAAGGCGGAAAAGGCGGCGGTCAATTAATCGCAAAAGGAACTCCAGAAGAAGTAGCGAAGAATAAAAAAAGTTATACGGCTAAGTTTTTGAAAAAAGAATTGGAAGCTTAAAATCTTTACAAAAATACCTTTACGCGACCAATCTTTGTCAAAGTTTAAAACTTTGACAAAGATCTACGTCAAATTTTTAGTCTACACATTTTTGTCATCCTGAGGAACGAGGGATCTCCACAAGAAACTAACACAAAGCATTTTACCTAAATTATCGAGTTACTTGCGGAGATCCCTCGTTCCTCGGGATGACAAGATTGTGGCTATAGATTACTAAAAATGATCAAAATAACTCTGTTGAATGTGGTGAAATATTGAAATCAATATTCAACTGACCAATTTCCTGATAATGAAACCACAACAAAAATCATTACCAAAGAAATGTTACATTTAAATTAATAAATAAACATTGTTGTAACAATTCTAGAAAAAAGAGTTAATTTAGTATCCGCTTTTTCTGAAAAATTCAAAGTTTTCAAAGAAAGATTTTTCAATTAAACCAATTGTTTATTTGAAGCCAACTGCCCTAGCCCTGATGGGAGCGGCATCCTTTTGTGGCGGGGTTCGCCACAAAAGATATAGCGGACAGCAGGAATTAGCTCCTAATCCTTCGACTTCGCTCAGCGTGACAATTATTGCAAAAAAACATAATAAAATAATAAATTAAAATACCTAAAATGAGATTAGAAGATTTTGATAATGATGAAGATAAAGTAATTCAGGATCGTTTGAAACAAAAAACGTGGAATGAAATTAGAACCAATGACAGCTGGGCGATTTTTAAAATTATGTCTGAGTTTGTAAATGGATATGAGGCAATGGGACGTATTGGCCCTTGTGTTTCGATTTTTGGATCTGCAAGAACTAAACCAGATGATAAGTACTATTTATTGGCTGAAAAAATTGCTTATAAAATTAGTAAAGCAGGTTACGGTGTAATCACAGGAGGTGGTCCCGGAATTATGGAAGCCGGAAATAAAGGTGCGCATTTAGGAGGTGGAACTTCGGTTGGTTTGAATATCGAACTTCCGTTTGAGCAGCATTTTAACCCGTATATTGATCACGATAAAAACTTGAATTTCGATTATTTCTTTGTGAGAAAAGTAATGTTCGTTAAATATTCACAAGGTTTTGTGGTTATGCCGGGAGGTTTTGGAACTTTAGACGAAATGTTTGAAGCGATCACTTTGATTCAGACTAAGAAAATTGGAAAATTCCCAATTATTTTGGTTGGTGTTGAATTTTGGTCTGGTTTAATCGAATGGGTTAAAACTGTTTTAGTTGAAAAAATGCAAACTGTAAGTCCAGACGATTTGAATTTATTTAAGATTGTAGATACAGAAGACGAAGTTGTTGATGTTTTGGATAAATTCTACAAAAAATATGATTTAAGTCCGAATTTCTAATTTTCAAACCATATAACTCACATAAGTGTATTTAAGCGCAACGCTTAAAGCATTCCTTTTAAATGAACTTATATCACTTATATGGTTAAATTATATTGCAAATACGCAAAAATTGAAAGCTGTTTTTTTAAACAGCTTTTTTTATCTTATTTTTACAAAAATCCGAAGTTGCAATATGTCCGTACATTAAGTATATATGATAATTTTTAAGCCAGTATTTGAAAGCACTTTCTAAAATTATTTGCCTCTTTTTAGTTTTATCATTTTCGATAAAATTAGCTGCACAACATCAAACTAAGATGGAAGTGGCGGTAAATCTTGAGCTTAAAACGCTGAATGTAAAACAGGATATTACTTTTTACAACACATCGAATGATTCTTTAGATTCGATTGTTTTGAATGATTGGAATAATGCTTTTGTTGGTAAAAATACTCCTTTAGCAAAACGTTTTTCTGACGAATTTTATAGAGGTTTCCATTTAGCGAAAGCGGCAGATAGAGGAAATACTACAATTCTAACTTTAACAGACACCAATTTTGCTGCTTTAGAATGGGAAAGAACCGATAAAAATCCAGATTATATTGTGGTTAGATTGAATCGAAAAATTGCTCCAAATGAGAAAATCGATTTACATTTAATTTATATTTCAAAAATTGCTAACGATAAATTTACTCGTTTTGGTTTCGATCAAAATGGCGGAATGGCTTTAAAAAATTGGTTTATAAGTCCCGCTCGTTTTGAAAATGATGAATTTAAAGCTTACAATAATTTCAATTTAGATGACATTGCCAATGCTACAATGGATTATCAGGTTGATATCAAGATTCCGAATAATTATTCAATTACAACAGATTTAAATGCTATTTCAAAAGATGCAACTAATCGCGATTATAGCGTGTATTCGTTTGCTGGAAAAAATAGAACAGATTTTGGTCTTTACATAGAAAAACAAAATACGTTTAGAAGTTATGCAAACGAATCTATCGAGGTTGTTACTAATTTAAAAACCAAAAAATTAGATGAGATTCAGAAAGCTATAATTATTGATCGTGTTGCTACTTTTGCTGAAAATTTTATTGGTAAATATCCGCACGAAAAAATCACGATTTCTCAGATAGATTATGATCGAAATCCGTTTTACGGACTCAATCAGCTTCCTTCATTTATTAGTCCGTTTTCGGATGATTTCATTTTCGAAATTCAATTTTTAAAAATCTTCTTAAACAATTATCTTAAAAATAGTCTTCGTTTAGATCCTAGAAAAGACAATTGGGTTTATGATGGAATTCAGATTTACACCATGATGAAATACATGGATGAATATCATAAAGATCAAAAAATGCTGGGAAGACTTTCGGATATGAAACTTTTTAAAAGCTACAATTTCACGAATCTTACTTTTAATGAGCAATACAGTTATTATTATATGCTTATGGCTCGTAAAAACCTAGATCAGCCGTTGGGAGATCCGAAAAATACTTTGATTAAATTTAACGAACAAATTGCGAGTAAATATCGCGCAGGTTTAAGTTTAAGTTATTTAGATGATTATCTGAATCATGATATTGTTCCCGAAAGTGTAAAAGAATTTTATAATCTAAACCAATCTGGACAATCCAATCGTTATGATTTTGAAAAAATTCTAACTAAAAAAAGTCCCAAAAACATAGATTGGTTCTTTAAAACAATTATCGATTCGAGAGATATTATTGATTATAAATTTACGAATGTTTCTAGAACTGCAGACAGCGTTACGTTTTCGATTAAAAACAAAACTGGAGTTTACGCGCCTATTCCTATTTACGGAACTAAAAAAAATAAAGTTGTTTTTAAAGAATGGATTGAACCCAAAACAAAAGATTCTGTTTATGAATTTGCACGAAATAATGCCGACAAAATCGTAATTAATTATGATAATGAAGTTCCTGAATATAACCAGAGAAACAATTGGAGATCATTAAAAAGTATTACTTTAAATCGTCCGATAAAATTTAATTTTTCTAAGGATTTAGAAGATCCTAATTACAATCAAATTTTATATATTCCGACGATTACTTATAATTTATATGATGGTCTAACGCCTGGAATTCGTTTTCATAATAAAACCATTTTAGACAAACCTTTTACATTTGACATAAATCCGGCTTATTCTATTAATGCTGGAACTATTTCTGGCTCATCTGCTTTTTCATACAATCAATATTATAGAAACAGTACATTGTTTAATGTCCGCTATTCTTTTAGTCAAAATTATTACCATTACGCTCCAGACGCCACTTATTTGAGATTGAATCCGATGGTACAATTTCGAATTCGCGAAAAAGATTTTAGAGACAATAGAAGACAAATGTTTTTATTCCGTCATGTTATAGTAAATCGAGAAGCAAGCCAATTTATTACGGATAATTCTGAACCCAATTATTCTATTTTTAATGCCCGATATTCTAACACAAAATCAGAGCTGATTAATCATGTAAATTTGATGACCGATTTGCAGTTTTCTGGCGGATTTGGAAAGGTTTCGGGAGAAATTGAATATCGAAGATTATTTCAAAATAATAGAAAATTAAGTTTAAGATTGTACGCAGGAAGTTTCTTGTACAACAGAACAAATTCAGATTATTTTAGTTTTGGTTTAGACCGACCAACAGATTATTTATTTGATTATAATTTGTTCGGAAGATCAGAAACGACAGGCTTTTTTAGTCAGCAATATGTAATTGCCGAAGGAGGTTTTAAATCAAAATTAGAACCTGCATACGCCAACCAATGGATGACGACTTTGAATGCCAGTTATGCTGTTTGGAATTGGGTAGAATTATATGGTGATGTTGGTTTTTTAAAAAATAAACATCAAAATGAGTTTTTTGCTTATGATACTGGAGTCCGTTTAAACTTAGTTCCCGATTACTTTGAACTTTATTTTCCTGTTTATTCGAATAACGGTTGGGAAATAACGCAAACAAAATACAATGAAAAAATACGATTTATAATCACTTTCTCACCAAAAACATTAGTTACTCTTTTTACCCGAAAATGGTTTTAATCAAATAAAATTTAAACAAAAACTTGCGAAATTATCAATAAAATTAAATTTTACATAAAAATTACCTAAAATAAATACGTAGTTTTCTTATTTTAAATACAAATAATTAAATTATATTTAGTTCAAAGAATTATGATTATTGATTGTTTTTAAGTAATTTCGCGACATAAACATGACCCTTCAAGATTATGATAAAAGAAAAAACCAATACTACATTGACATTTGAAGATTTCAAAACTGAGGTATTGAATGACTATAGAATTGCTGTAACAAGCCGTGAATGTAGTCTTTTAGGTCGAAAAGAAGTATTAACAGGAAAAGCAAAGTTTGGAATTTTTGGCGACGGAAAAGAAGTTCCGCAGCTAGCAATGGCAAAAGCTTTTAAAAACGGAGATTTTCGTTCTGGATACTATCGCGATCAAACTTTTATGATGGCTATTGGCGAATTAGATTCAAGACAATTTTTCGCTGGTTTATATGGTCACACCGATTTAGCTTTCGATCCGATGTCTGCGGGAAGACAAATGGGCGGACACTTTGTAACGCACAGTTTAAACGAAGACGGATCTTGGAAAGACTTAACAAAACAAAGAAACTCTAGTTCAGATATATCTCCAACTGCTGGTCAAATGCCTAGATTATTAGGATTGGCACAAGCTTCTAAAATTTACAGAAACGTTGACGGAATTACGATTAAAGATAAATTTTCTGTTGACGGAAATGAAGTGGCTTGGGGAACAATTGGTAACGCAAGTACTTCTGAAGGTTTATTTTTTGAAACGATAAACGCTGCGGGAGTTTTACAAGTGCCAATGGTTATGAGTGTTTGGGATGATGAATACGGAATTTCTGTTCACGCTAAACATCAGACTACTAAAGAAAATATTTCTGAAATTTTAAAAGGATATCAACGCGATGAAGATGCTAAAGGTTACGAAATCTTTAGAGTAAAAGGCTGGGATTATGCCGAATTGGTTTCGACTTATGAAAGAGCTGGAGCAATTGCGCGTACAGAACATATTCCGGTTTTAATTCACGTAAACGAATTAACGCAACCGCAAGGTCACTCTACTTCTGGTTCTCACGAACGTTACAAAAATGCAGACAGATTGGCTTGGGAAAAAGATTTTGATTGTATTCGTCAGATGCGTTTATGGATGATTGCCATTAATATTGCTTCTCCAGAAGAATTAGCAGAACTAGATTTTCAATTGAAAAAAGAAGTTCTTGAAGCTAAAAAAGACGCTTGGAATGCTTTCATCAATCCAATTATTGAGGAACAAAAAAATCTTTTAGCTTTATTAGAACAAATTGCAGAAGCAAGCGTTAACCATAAAGACAGAATTAAAAAATTAATTTCTGAATTAGCAGCAATTAAAGCACCTCTAAAAAAGGAATTACTGGTCTATGCAAGAAAGATTCTTCGTTTTATTGAAGTTCCAAATAGTAAAGTTCTTTTATCCAACTGGATTACCAATTTTATAGCTGAAACTCAAGTAAAATTTAGCAGTAATCTACATTCAGAGTCAAATGAAAATGTATTTTCTGTAGAAAAAGTACTTCCTAAATATGCTGAAAATGCTAAACCAGATTTAGACGGAAGAATGATTCTTCGAGATAACTTTGATGCATTATTTGCTAAATATCCTGAAACTTTAATTTTCGGTGAAGATGTTGGAAACATTGGAGACGTAAATCAAGGTTTGGAAGGTATGCAGGAAAAATACGGTGAACTTCGTGTTGCCGATGTCGGAATTCGTGAAGCCACTATTATCGGTCAAGGTATCGGAATGGCATTGAGAGGTTTACGTCCGATTGCTGAAATTCAATACTTAGATTATTTATTGTATGCTATTCAAATCATGAGTGACGATTTAGCTACTTTGCAATATAGAACAGTCGGAAAACAAAAAGCACCGCTAATCATTAGAACTCGCGGACACCGTTTAGAAGGAATCTGGCATTCTGGTTCTCCAATGGGAATGATTATCAATGCTATTCGTGGAATTCATGTTTTGGTTCCAAGAGATATGACACAAGCTGCTGGTTTTTACAACACTTTGTTAGAATGTGATGAGCCTGCTTTAGTAATTGAATGTTTGAATGGATACCGTTTAAAAGAAAAAACGCCTTTGAATTTTGGTGAATTTAAAACACCTATTGGAGTTGTTGAAACTTTAAGAGAAGGTACAGATATTACTTTAGTTTCTTACGGATCGACTTTAAGATTGGTTCAGCAAGCAGCTAATGAATTGGCAGAAAAAGGAATTGATTGTGAAGTTATTGATGTTCAGTCTTTACTTCCGTTTGATATTAGCAAAGACATTGTAAAAAGTATTGCTAAAACAAATCGCCTTTTAGTAATTGACGAAGATGTTCCTGGTGGAGCTTCTGCATTTATTTTACAGCAAATTTTAGAAGAACAAGATGCTTATAAATATTTAGATAGTAAACCACAGACTCTTGCAGCAAAATCACACAGACCAGCATACGGAACTGACGGTGATTATTTCTCTAAACCTTCTGCAGAAGATATTTACGAGAAAATCTACGATATGATGCATGAAGTTAATCCTTCTAAATATCCTGCTTTATACCAGTAATTTAGAATGTTTTAGATATTAAAAAAGCTCCAAAATTTTGGAGCTTTTTTTGTTTTTATTCTTTATCAACTTTGTCAAAGTTTAAAACTTTGACAAAGTTCCTGACGCAATCTTTGTCGATTTACTCGCGGAGATCCTTCGTTCCTCAGGATGACAAGATTGTGGGTATCAGACACAATCAAACACAAAGATCAACCATCAACCATTAACAATCAACCATTAACAATTAATTAAATATCTCTCAACATTGCTCTGGCTCTTTCCAGATCTTCCGCCGTATCAATACCGATACCCACATGAGTGGTTTCAACCATTTTAATGCGTTTTCCAAACTCTAAATAACGAAGCTGCTCCAACTTCTCAGAAGCTTCTAAAGTTTTCATTGGAAGGCTGTAAAAGTCTAATAAAGCTTGTTTTCTAAAAGCGTAAATTCCGATGTGTTGAAAATATCGCACTCCAACATTTTTCTCTCTAGGATACGGAATTACAGAACGTGAAAAATACAATGCAAACTGCGATTGATCAACCACCACTTTTACATTATTTGGATTGTTGATTTCGTCTTCGTTTGTAATTTCTCGCATCAATGAAGCCAAATCGACTTTTTTATCTGGATCGTTTTTAAAAACCGATAAAACCTGCGCCAAAGGTTCTGCTTCTGTAAAAGGTTCATCACCTTGAACATTTACCACAATATCAACATCAAGATCTGCAATTGCTTCTGCAATTCTGTCGCTTCCAGATTCATGTTCTTTGATACTCATTATGGCTTTTCCTCCATTGGAAACTATTTCATCAAAAATCAAATCTGAATCGGTTACTACAAAAACATCATCAAATAAATTTGTTGAAACAGCAGCTTCATATGTTCTTAAAATTACTGTTTTGCCTCCCAAATCCTGCATTAGTTTGGCTGGAAAACGTGTTGATGCATATCTCGCTGGAATTACTGCTATTATTTTCATTTTTATGTCATTTCGAGGAACGAAGTAATCTCGTTCTCAAGTTTAATTATATTATCTATGAATTTTCTACATTATTTTTACCGAAGTCATACTCAAAGAACCCGCCAATAATTTATCATTAAATAAATCCAATTCGTCGGTTTTATCTTTTAAACCTAAAGTATATAAAAGTGGTAAATAATGTTCCGGAGTTGGAACAGCCAATTGAACAGCTTTATTTAATTTTTCAAAGTCAATTAAAGGCTGAAAATTTCCATCCAACAAATAATCATTTACCGTTTGACGAGCTTCTATTGCCCAATCGTAACCGTAATTGTCTTTATCAAAATTTCTAAAATCAACCATTCTAAGATTATGAACAATATTTCCGCTTCCGATAATTAAAACGCCTTTATAACGAAGCGCTTGTAATTTCTGAGCCAGTTCAAAATGATATTGTCCCGATTTTGTGTAGTCAATACTCAACTGAATTACCGGAACATCTGCATTTGGATATAAATGTTTTATGACACTCCACGCACCGTGATCTAAACCCCAATGTTCGTCTAATTCGACCATTACAGGATCTAAAATTTTCTGGGTTTCAATCGCTAATTCTGGACTTCCTTTCGCTGGATATTGCACATCAAAAAGTGCTTGCGGAAAACCTCCAAAATCATGAATTGTTCTTGGCATTTCCATCGAAGTAACTTTTGTTCCTTTTGTAAACCAATGCGCAGAAACGCACAAAATAGCGTTAGGTTGCGGCAAAGTTTTAGCCAAATCACGAAAACCAGCCACAAACTGATTTTCTTCAATAGCATTCATCGGACTGCCGTGTCCTAAAAACAAAACCGGCATTTTATCTGTATTCGAAAACGTAGACGAAATCGAATGTAAATCGTTTAGTGTTGTCATTGTCAAAATGTTTCAAACACAAATTTCACAAATTTACACTAATCTAGATCAAAAAAATTCGTGCTAATTCGTGAAATTAGTGTTTATTCTTCAAAACTCTCGTCTTTAAATCCTATCAAATATAACTTATTTTTGGCACGTGTCATTGCGGTATAAAGCCATCTGATGTAATCGCGATCAATTCCGTTTGGCAGATAGGGCTGTTCTATAAAAACCGTGTCCCACTGCCCTCCTTGCGATTTATGACACGTAATGGCATACGAGAATTTAACCTGCAAACCATTAAAATATTCGTTTTCTTTTACTTTTTGAAATCTCTTATATTTAGTTGGTTCGTCTTCATAATCTTTCATCACTTCTTCATACAAACGATTTGATTCTTCGTACGTTAAAGAGGGAGATTCACTTTTAATGGTATCCAAAAGCAATACCGTTTCAAAAGGTTTTTGTTCTGGATAATCGACCATTCTGATTTTTACTTTTGCAAAAGTAAATCCGTATAATTCTTTTATACCAAACATTTCTAGAACTTCAATAATATCTCCGTTGGCAATAAATCCAGCTTCGTCGGTTTCTTTTAGCCAGAAATAATTGTTTTTTACAACCATTAAGAAATCGCCTGCCGAAAGTTCACTTTCTTTAAATAAAATACGAGTTCGAATCTGTTCATTATATTGGTTTGCCCGTTTATTCGAACGTACAATAAACGCCGTATCTTCAATACTATAATTGCTATATGCCGTATTTATAGCATCTTGAATATCGTAACCATCTGTTAATCTGACAATATCTTTGAATTTTTTTACATTGAATTTAAATTCAGTAATAAAACTTTCCTTCAATAATTCACGTAATTCTGTCGCGTTGTAGAGAATTCCTGAATTTTCTTCCTGACGCATTACTTCATCCAATTCGATATGTTCAATCTCTTTATCGTAATGAACTCCTAATGTCTGAATATCAAGTGCTGGACTAATATCTAAATTTACTGGAGGCAACTGCGCCGTGTCTCCTAATAGAATCATTTTGCAATTGTTTCCAGAATACACATAATTAATCAAATCATCTAGAAGCGAATCACTGTCTAACGTACTATCTGAAATCATAGATGCTTCATCGACAATAAAAATGGTATTTTTATGCTTGTTGACTTGTTTGGTAAAAGCCACTCCTCCACCCGAAGATTTCTTTGGAAAATAGATTTTTTTATGAATCGTAAATGCTGGATTATTAGAATAATTGGCAATTACTTTAGCTGCGCGACCCGTTGGCGCCAGCAAAACATATTTCTTATTGATGTCGCCTAAATTATTGACAATCGTAGAAATAACGGTTGTTTTTCCCGTTCCGGCATACCCTTTCAAAACGAAAATGGTATCATTTTGAGGTTCGGTTAAAAAAATCGCAATTTTCTGAAAAAAAATATCCTGTTTGTGAGTTGGAGCAAAAGGAAATCGTTTTTGTAAAATACCGTAAAACAGTGCAGAATTCATAAAGTAATATTGAAATACAAAGGTCGACTTTTTTAATGGCAATGACAAAATTCAAATTCAATAGCAATAGCAAAAATCAATTTCAATGGCAATATCAAATTTAATATGAAAATCAAAAATAATATGTAAAACTTAAATTCACCCAAAAACCTAAATAACTGATAATAAACAAAATGATAATATTCTGCTAACTTTCTTGTAATATTAAATTTTGAAATTGCATATTAATTAAGTCTTTTTCATTGCTATTGAAATTGACATTGTTATTTTTTTTATTTGTAAGTTTGTGGTCGCTTAAATTCTTTCTTGATTTAAAACAGGTAACGAATTGTAAATCAACTATGTCATTACAAAATACTAACATCACTTCAAAAAATTATAAAAAACTTTCAATTCAGATTTCTCTGACTGGATTTTCATATTGCTGTTTTGATACTTTAAATAATGTGATTACTTCGTTTAAAGATATTCAGTTTGACACAACAAACAAAACAACAAAAGTGGAAGATTCTTTCGCGAATGCTTTTAAAAATAATCCTGAATTAAAAGATATTTATGATGAAGTAATGGTTATTCACACTAACAATCTTTCGACTTTTGTGCCGACTGCTTTGTTCGATGAAAATTATTTAGGAAGTTATCTGCAATATACCACAAAAGTTTTTGAAACAGATTTCTTTACTTTCGATCAAATATCTAATTATCAAATGAATTCGGTTTATATTCCGTATGTGAATATCAATAATTTCCTAATTGATAATGTTGGTTCTTTTGATTATAAACATGCCAATAGTATTTTGGTTGAAAAAATCTTAGACAATTCACGAAATGACGACGATAAGAAAATGATTGTGAATTTTAATCCAGGAAATTTCGAAATTATCGTAGTTCAAAATCAGAAACTTATATTGTTTAATTCTTTCGAATATAATACGCCAGAAGATTTTATTTACTACATATTATTTACAGCAGAACAATTGAGCATGAATCCAGAAAGTTTCAGACTAGAATTGTTAGGAACTATAAAAGAGAATGATCCATTTTATGCTATTGCATACAAATATGTTCGCCACATTTCTTTTATGGATGTGAGCAAAGTGCAAGAAAAAAATAGCTTTTCGACAGCCGAAAATCAAAAACATTATATTTTATTTCAATCATGAGAATCATTTCAGGAAAATACAAAGGACGCAGAATTTTCCCTCCGAAAAATCTGCCTGTAAGACCCACAACTGATATGAGTAAAGAAGCATTATTTAATGTTTTGAATAATCACTTTAGTTTTGACAGCTTAAAGGTTTTAGATTTATTTTCTGGAACAGGAAACATAAGTTACGAATTTGCTTCACGCGGAAGCGCACCAATTACCTCTGTTGATGGTGATTTCGGATGCGTTAAATTTATCAAACAAGTTTCATCAGAATATGATTTTGATATTGCAGCTACTAAAAGTGATGTTTTTAAATTTTTAGAAAATTCGAAAACAACTTACGATATTATTTTCGCCGATCCGCCTTACGGATTAGATCAGGCAACTTTTGAAAAGGTTGTTTTAACGGTTTTTGAAAGAGGTTTATTAGAAGATGACGGAATGATGATTATCGAACATTCTAAATATACAAAACTCGATCATTTGAGTAATTTTTCTTTTCAGAAAAGTTATGGTGGTTCTTTTTTCAGCTTTTTCGAACTGAATTCAACCGACGATGATGAAGAATTACCACATGATAGTACTAAAAAAGAAGTGGAAGAAGACGAAGGTTAGTTTTTTTCATTTTTTAATATATTAAAAACCCTTGCTAAAAATTTTGCAAGGGTTTTTCTTTATAGCTAAAATCAAGAAATGTCTTAAAGTATTATTATAAAGTCTTTCTTGTCCAATTTTAAGAATATAACATCTCTTTTTTTGCAAAAAAAAAGAGATGAAAAAAATATGTTTATTAATTGTGATAATTTGTTGCAGTTCTTGTTATCAAGATTATTATGATGAATATGATTATTACAATGAAAATTATTATCATAGACAGCAATACATTGATCCACCTATTTGGATTAGGGGAATTTGGAAAGATAGCAAAGATAGAATGATTCAATTTACTAAAGACGATTTGTTATACAAATATCCTATGCAAAAATACAGTTCTGCTGCTGATGAAATATTTGATTATGAAAGTTATTATTTCAACGAATACAGCAGTTACCAAACTCCAAATGTTCAGGAAGTAGAATTAATCGATTATTACAGCATAAAATATAACTGTATAAATGCCCCCAGCAAAAAATTCATGTTTACTAGAATTTCAGATACACAAATAGAATCTACTGGTTTTATGCCAGGAATATATTATAAACAATAAAATATTGAAAAAGAAAAAACTCTTGAAATGTAAGAGTTTTTTCTTTCTATTTGAATGAAAATGGTTTTTTAATTCCAAAGTAGAAAGAAATTCCAAGTCCAAAATTGTCAGGCCTGCTATAATCTACATTGTTATATGGCATTTTATTTAACCCTTTTCCTAAATTTAGCCGATTGTAAATAGCACTTACAACAATAGAATTAGAATTATTTTCAGACAAGAAAAATTCGTAGCCAATTTCTATACTTCCATAAACCTGCCAAGCTGGGAGGCTACGCTTCTGAATAAAAGAATTTGAAGGATTAAAATAATCGGAACTACTAAAATTTTCTGTGGCTTGTATTCGTGCGAGATTTAATTTAGGCATTATAAAATAATTAAATTCTCCTCCTAAATAATCATCCAAAAATAAATTATAAACCTTTAAACCTAAACCAGTATTTACTGCATAACCTTTTGCCGATTGTTTTTCTAAAACATAATTATCATAATCATAATTTTCCTGTTCGTTGTTTTTTAAAGTAAAATAACTTAATGAAAGCTGAACAGATATTGAGGGAAAATCTCCAATATCAATCCCAGCTTCCATTTCTTTAACAGATTCTGAACTTCCTGTTCCTAAATACATCGAATAATTTCCAAAACCTCTTAATTCCTGAGCACTAACATTATAAAATGACACTGTTAGTAAAATGCAAAAAACGATTCTTTTTAAACTCCAAAACTTCATTATTTAAATATTTAATTTTAAAATCAAATATTCAAAAACTATTCCAAAAAGAAAGAATTGACTTACTTTTTATTTAATTCTACTTTCATTCTCATTCACGCTTTTTTCTTTAAACTCACTTTCTTTGATTTTACCGAAAGAATAACGAAGTGTAATAGAAACTTCATTGGCATCAACTAAATATCTCGCTCTCGAACTTATATTATTGATTGTAAATCTTTCTGTGTAAATAGTATTCTTGAAAATGTCATTATAATTTAAAGTGCAAGTCCAATTTTTGCGAAAGTTTTTAGCTAAAGAAGCGTCGAAAATCAACTTTGCATTTCTTTCAAAAACACCTTCTTTTTGTTTTGTTGCGCCCCAAAATGAGAATACAAATGTGAAATCTTTTGGAAGTTTAAATGTATTATTTGAATAATAATATAAATATGGTTTTGATGAACCGTACAAAGCCGATTCGTCTTCAATTTTGTTTTGGGTGAAGATTAGAGAATTGGTATTCGTCCAAATTTTATAGGTAAATGGCAATGTAAATTCGATATTATAACCCGATTCTTTTTTGAAATTTTTCTCGGTAAAAGTCAGCACATTGTTTTGATTATCAAACGAAAAATCTTGGTAAACAGGATTCTTATTTTGGTACAAAGTTACCTTTATAGATTTATCATGATATTGAAATGAAGCAGAAACGACATCTGCAAATGTTGGCCCTAAATTGATATTGCTTCCGTAAATAAAATACGGATTTATATAAGTCGCAATCATACTCAACGAAGAATAATTTGGTCTCGAAATACTTTTAGAATAATCTACATTTATATTTTTAGTACTGTCAATCGCAAAAGAAAATTGCGCTTTCGGAAATAGATTCGTGTAGTTTTTATCAATTAAAGCCGAACTTTCTGTACTATATTTTCCGCTGACATTTGTGTTTTCGATTCTAAGTCCAACTGAAAAATCTACTTTTTTAATTTTGCCAGAAAGTTGTGTGTATGCCGCTAAATTGGCTTCTTTAAAATCATAATCAAAAGAAGTATTTTCATTTTTATCGTAATCAAAAACATCATAATTTGATTTTGATTTCGCAGCAGAATACAATCCGCCATATTCCCAATTCATTTCGTTTTTAAACTTTTTCTCTAAATCAATTCGACCCGAAAAAACATCAACATTAAATTTCTGATCTCGATTTTGAGATAATTCTAATTCGGTTTCATTGTAATTATTCTGCACCAAACTCCACAAATGCTGATTGTAATTGGAACCTTGAAGACCGAAAAACAACTTAGTATCAATAGCTTTCAGTTTCTTTGAATAATTTATAAACGAATTAATAAAATTCTTTGAACTTGAATTATCGCTAAACGTAAAAACATTGTTTACTTCGTTCTGATTTTGGTTAAAAGTAAAAGTATTGATATCAAAGGTATCGCTACGCATTTTGCCATTTATATTGACAGAGAAATAATCATCATCATTTATTTTATAAAATAATCCTCCACCAAAAATATAATCATTCACGTTAGAAACTGCGGTTACATTATAGTCAGAAACAATATTTGCCTGCGGAATCTGATATTCAATACTGTGATTTTCCCAAGGATTTCTTCGGTTGTAATTGAAATTTGCCTTCCATTCTATTTTACCTTTTTTAAAACTAGAATTAAAACCCAGATAATTATTGTAATTCTTTTTAAAAGAAGCCGTTTCAGAAATCTCAGTTTTAAAACCATCTTTTCTGCTTAATTTTCTAGTAATCAAAATTACAGCTCGCCCTTCAGCTTCGTATTTTGAAGACGGATTCTGAATGCTTTCTATAGTTTTAATATCAGCAACCGATAAAGCATTCAAATCGTTCATTCCTACGCGTTGATTATCAATGTAAATTAGCGGATTTCCTTTTCCAACAATCGAAATACTTTCACGATCGGAACTCACTTGAACCAAAGGAAGTTTAGAAAGCAATTCGACTGGATTTGGAACCGAATTGTAAACGGAATTCGCCACATCAACTTTTATATTTCCGTTAGAATTGGTAAACGTTTTTTTGTTTTGAGTAATAACAACTTCTTTCAATTCTTTAGAAATAGAATCTTTAGGCGTTTCATTTTGAGCATTTGCAATTGCAGAAAGACAAAATAAAAGCAATGCGATAAGAAGTTTTAAAGGCAGATAAACATTCATCTTAAAAAGAAATTTTAATTAGTGATGCAAAAATGCTTCGAAAAACTAGTTTTGAAAGTTAATTGGAGGTTAATGCAAGGTTAATCTGCATTTTCTCTCACAAAAGCAGTATTTTTGAAGCAGATTAAAATCTATTATGAAACAAAGAATCAATTTATTAATTGCATTTTCGGTCGTCGCTCTAATTGTGCTGACAACCGTACAATGTTATTTGGTAAAAACGGCTTACGATTATAAAGTAGCCGAATTTCATACGCAGATTAAAAACGAAATCGGACAGATTTCAAACAATTACAGCGACATCGATTCTACCATTGTTGCTAAAAAAGAAGCGCTTTATAAAAGTCTTTCTGAGAATTACATTAAAGGAAAGAAAACCAAATTAGACGTTAAAAGTGGCGTTTTGCAGGCACAATATCAGAACGCGATTACACAAAAATTACAGCGAAAATTCGAACGAGATTTGCCAAACTTCAAGATTGATTTTGCTATTGTTTTGAATAAATTCATTCTCTATCAAAGTGCAAAAAAAACCGACACTATTTTTTCTGAAAAGCCTTTTATTCAAAATAAATTATATGGAAATCTAGTTTCACTAAATCATGCTTTTTTGGTGAGAAGTTATGTCGGAACTACAAACGGAACTTTTGAAAATCAAGATTATAAATTATTGACCGAAGATTCTATGTACGTTTCGGTAATTGATTGGGAAATGATTATTCTGAAGCGAATGACATTTATTCTAGTGCTGTCTTTGTTATCAATTTTAACCTTGATTAGTTTGTTTGTAATTGCGATTAAAGCTTTAATTAAACAGAAAAAAGTCAGCGACGTAAAAACCGATTTTATCAATAATATCACGCACGAATTGAAAACGCCTTTGGCAACTTTAGGCATTTCTACTAAAATTTTAGAACAAAAAAACATTCGTGATAACGACGAAAATTTCCATTCGATTGTGAATACGATTTCACGTCAGAACAATCGCTTACAGCATTTGATTGATCAAGTTATGGCGAATTCTTTGGCAGAAAATGAAATTGAATTGCAAAAAGAAAAGATTGAAGCCGAAGATTTTCTGCTTTCTATTGTAAATGATTTTAAAATCACATTTCCAAAAATCAATCTCAAAACCGATTTTCAAACTCAGAAAACGATTTTAGTTCTGGATAAATTTCATTTGACAACAGCTTTTCTGAACGTTTTAGAAAATGCCGTAAAATATGGTTCTGACACGATAACTGTTAAAACTAATATTATTGAAAATCAATTTTCGATTAGTTTTGAAGACAACGGAATTGGAATTGCCAAAAACAAACAATCACTACTTTTTGAAAAATTTTATCGCGTCGAGCAAGGAAACCTACACAACACAAAAGGTTTAGGTTTAGGACTTTACTACGTAAATCGAATTGTAAAAGCGCATCAAGGTTCTGTTAGCGTTATTAGCGATTTAGGAAAAGGAACTCAGTTTACTATTTTATTAAAAGTTTAATTACCTTATTTTGAAAAGATTACTTTTAGCCGAAGACGATTTTGATTTTGCCGCGATTTTAAAACAATATTTAGAACTTCATAATTTTGAAGTAATCTGGGCAGAAAATGGCGAAATAGCTTTAGACTATTTTAAAAACCAAACTTTTGATATTTGTATTTTTGATGTCATGATGCCCAAATTGGATGGTTTTTCTTTGGCTGAAAAAATAATTACAATCAATCCTGAAATTCCTTTTATTTTTCTAACGGCAAGAAAGTTGAAAGAAGATAAAATTATTGGTTTAAAATTGGGCGCAGACGATTATATCGTAAAACCTTTTGAAGTTGACGAATTGATTTTACGTTTGCAAAATATATTAAAACGAATTGAGCAAAAAAGAAGTTTAGAGGGAAATAATATAATTGAAATTGGCTCTTATATTTTTGACAATGAACGTTTAACACTCAATAACAGCAATCACGTACAGCAACTTACAGAAATGGAAGCTTCTTTGATTGAATATCTATATTTAAATCATAATCAGTTATTAAAGAGAGATCAAATTTTAATGTCTGTTTGGAAAAAAGATGATTATTTTTCTGGACGAAGTATGGATGTTTTTATCAGCAGATTGAGGAAATATTTCAACTCAGATCCGAAAATCAAAATTGAAAGTGTTCGTAATATTGGCTTAGAATTTAAAATAGAAAAACCTTGACGAATCAAGGTTTTTCTATTTTTATATATTACAAGATTATTTGATAACCCAGCCTAAAGTAAAGTTTCCAACTGGTACAAATTCTGTATCATATTTATCAAAATTTACTCCTGGACCAACATTAAATTCCAAGTTAAATCTTCCTTTATAAGTTCTCTGCAAACCCCAAAGCGCCGCTACAGTAAATGATTGAGGATAATTTCCGTATTTATCATTTGTAGAAAGTGATTTGAAATTATACAGTGCGTTTAAAGCAAGAAAATTTCCTGAGTTGTATGCTGTTCTTTTTCCTTTGTCTGCTCGCTTTTTCAAATTGTAATAATGACGAAATTGTTCATTTATTAAAGGAAAAAAGTAAACATTTCCTTCATCATAAAAACTATTATAGCGATATCCTACTCCAAGTCCTAATTCAGAATAAAGCGTGTTTTTGTCTGAAAATGCATGTTCATACACTAAAGAAGGAAACAGCATATTAATTTTAAATTGATTTTTTACAGTAGTCGGAGCTTCGTCTTGTGCTTGAACTCTGCTAAAAGAAATAATAAATAAGAATAGTAAAATGTAGTTTTTTGTCATTGTCAGTTATTAAATTGGTTGCAACAAAAATAGTATTAAAAGTATATTTTCCTAATATTATTTTAATTATTTTCTTACATTAAAAAAACACACTTTTAGTTCTGAAAATCTTATAATTTTAGCAAACAATTGTATAACAATGATTAATGATTTTAATTCTACTTTTAATTCAGAAATTTTAAATCTAATCATCATGAACCTAAAAAGATTTTTTGGAGGATTACTAACTATCCTCGGAATTGTAGGACTTATTTATACAGCGGTAATTTTTGCTGGCACGTCGGGAGAAACTAGAGATATTAAATCTCTAATTATTTATGGAATTTTAGGGATTGTCTTTTTCACCTCTGGAATAAGTCTAGTTCGAGCAACCAAAGACGAATCATAGTTTTTTTTTGCCACGAAGGCAGTTGCAAAGCTTTTGTTTTCTTTGAGATTTAGTGTCTTTGTGGCAAAACTACTCCGATACAGGCTCTAGGTTTAGTTCTGTAAAGTCGTGTTCTGTTTTCGAAATAATAATTGTTGCAACAGTATTTCCAATCAAATTTGTAATGGCTCTGGCTTCGCTCATAAATTTATCAACTCCAAGTAAAAAAGCCAAGCCTTCAACTGGAATTTTATGAAGCGCTGTTAAAGTCGACGCTAAAACTATAAAACCGCTTCCGGTAACGCCGGCTGCGCCTTTCGAAGTAATCATTAAAATTCCGATTACGGTTAAAATTTCGAAGAAACTTAAATGCACATCATACAATTGCGCGATAAATAATACCGACATAGAAAGATAAATCGAAGTTCCATCGAGATTAAAAGAATAACCCGTCGGAATTACCAATCCAACAACCGATTTACTGCAACCCATTTTTTCTAATTTTACCATAATACTTGGCAAAGCTGCTTCTGAAGATGACGTTCCTAAAACCAATAATAGTTCTTCTTTTATGTATTTTAAAATCGAAAAAATACTGATTTTATAATATTTCAGAATACTTCCTAAAATTAAAAAAACGAATAAAGCCATTGTCAAGTAAACGCAAAGCATCAATTTTCCAAGCGGAATCAATGTTGCTAAACCAAATTTACCTATTGTATATGCCATTCCGCCAAAAGCACCAATTGGCGCTAGATACATTACATATTTCAAACCGAAGAAAACGACTTTAGAAACTCGTTCAAGAACCAAAATAGTCTGTTCTCTTTTCGAATAAAAATTCAATGCAATTCCGCAAACAATTGCCGCCAACAAAACTTGAAGCGTAAAATTCGACAAGAAAAACTTTAGCCACGAAAAATGTTCGGCTGCACCTTTTGTATATTGACTTGCATCTCCAAAAGTCAGTCCAGATTTATCAATTTTTCCAGGTTTAAACAAATATGCAACCGTAACGCCAATGGCCAATGCAACGGTCGAAACGACTTCAAAATAAGCTAAAGCTTTTACGCCAATACGTCCGACTTTTTTTAGGTTTCCCATTCCAGAAATTCCCAAAACAATCGTTAGAAAAATAATGGGTCCGATAAAAATCGAAATAAGCTGAATAAACTTCTTCCCTAGAAATTCCATTTTTATACCATTTTCTGGAGAAAAATGTCCAAGCAAAATGCCAAAAATAATGGCTATTAAAACCCAAAATGTAAGATTGGTTACAATGGTTTTGAAAAGACTTTTTTTTGTATTTAAAGAAGGATTTGGAGTGGAAATATTCATGAAATTGGGTTAGTTAGTTTCACAAATATATAAAAAATGCAGACCTGTAAGCCGGATTCTGTTCTTGTCTCGTTTTGCAACGCGACAATACCTTATCATTTATCTAGATCCACCATTACTAGTGGACTCAATCTACCTACCCTTCGACAACGAACGAGAAGCTCTTAAATGTCGATATACTTGGTATTTCACCGCATAGAGTTTACCTGGTTTCACTACAGCATTACCTGTACATACTTTCTGCTGCACTTGTCCTAATCCTCTCGTTTCTGAAAAACGAGAGAACCGACGGGCGTTACCCGCTATGCTTCTCTGTGGTGTCCGGACTTTCCTCCCTCCCGATTAATTGGGACGACGATAAGGCGGTCTGCGGTGCAAAAGTAGCGATTTAAGAACTAACAATAATCATTTTAAATTTCCGATTTTATGACTTTCATGCTAACTTTTTAATTTTAAAATAGTTATCTTTAAAAATGTATAATTATTAAATTCGGTTAATCATGAAAAGAATGTATCATTACGCAACTGTTTCAAAGGCTTTAGATCAATTGAATGAAAAAGGATTTACGTGCGATTTTAATCGAAATGCAGAAATGATTAAAAGAAATCCTGACAAATTTGAAATTGTTCATGTGTATCGATACGAAGGGGAATCAGACCCAGCAGATGAGGCAGTTGTATACGGAATTAAATCAACTTCTGGAAAAAAAGGAGTTTATGTGGCTGGTTTCTCGGCCGATTCAGATCAGGAAACAGCAAAGTTTTTATTTGATTTGAGTATTAGAGGAAGGTAGTTTTCAAAATCGATTTACTAAAATCAAACAAAAAACAAAATGAGAACAAAAAAGTATTCAATAATCTATGCCATTCCGAGAAACGGAATCAAGCCTTTCTCGGAATGATATATAATATGTAAAACCTTTGCTCCTTTGCAACTCTGTTCCTCTACACCTTAAAAAAAAAAGTCCATCACAAAGACAGACTTTTTCTAAAACAACAATAACATTAAATTATATTGTTGGTATTTTTAATTTCCAACCCGGCTGAATCAAATCTGGATTTGAAATAATATCTTTATTGGCTTCAAAAATATCCTGCCAAGAAACGCCATACGCTTTTCCAATTTTCGAAAGAGAATCTCCTATTTCTACTGTATATTCTCTAGAAACACTTTCTTCAACATTAATATTCATAACAACATCTGCCGATCTGTATTCTGGATCTATTTTTTCGTAAGCATTCCAAAGTTTATCTTTATCTGCTGCAGTTTTTGCAGTTCCATCGATATAAAGCACATTGTCTTGTTCTCTAACTTGTAAATTTTCAATTCCTAATTCGGATGCTAAATTTGCTACTTCTCTGTATTTATCTTGTAAACTCATAACTTTCTTATTTAATGATTAGTTTGTTGTCTACTTTTTTAGGATGCAATTCCTGTATACTTTGCATTAAAGGTTGCAGTTTGTCTTTTTTTATTTCTCCCGAAAGTGTTACAATTCCGCCAACTACTGTCACGCTAACGCCATCATAAGCATCTACAACTTTATGAACTGATTTATCTAATTCTGTATCAGGATTGATGACAACAGCCGCAGCAGCTGGTTCTTGGTTGGCTCTGGCAAGTTCGCATGTGTTTACTACAGATTTTACACCTTTGGTAGCTCTAACGCTTTTTTCAATATTTTTTTTGAAAGCTTCGTCGTCGCAAGTTCCTGTTATAGTTGCAACACCTTCATGTACACTAACTTGCACTGTAGTTGCGTCGCTAAGTTTTTCTCTAATTGCATTTTCAATATCTGCATCGTTTGGCTTACAAGATATTAAAGCCACACTAAGACTCATTCCTAATAAAATTGATCTCATTTTCATAATACTATCTTTTAATAATTAACTTTTTTAAAATTAAACAGATTAATTATCAAATGATTATAAGATGTTGTGATGAGATTTATATGTTTACCAGTAAAATTGGTTTGAATGGATAAACTAAGAACAATCCCAATAACTCTCAATACTTTTTTCTCCGCAATTAGTACATATGTAGTAATAAATATTGCCAACATCTCCAATCATTATTCCATGATCTGACCAGTGAATAGTACCATTCTTATATTTCGATTTTTCGTCTGTATCATCACTTGAAAGTTGAAATAAAAATTCTTTGATTCTTCCACAAGTACATTTTGGATAAAACACATTTTGAATAAAACCTGGATATCCTCCAATCTTAGTATGAGGCTTTGCAACATATCTTTCAAGCTGATTATCAGCCAATTTTTCTTTAAAATTATCACTCAGTTTTTTTAGATCTTTATTGTCATATTCATCGTAATAAGGATAATCAAAAACTTTCAAAGGTTTTAAATAACAATTTGGAACTTCTGGTTCAATATTATTTGAAATACTTTTAATTTTTACAAATCCATTATTTTTTTTTACAATTAACGTTTGAGTAATAGTGGAACATTTTATGATCTGAAGAATCACTATACGCATCTTTGCATTTATCATTCGGACAACGAAAAAGCTGAAAAATATTAGAATTATTGGGAAAATAAAATTCAGGAAAATCTCTTTTATAAATTTGAAAAACAAAATTCAAAGAAGATTTACAAACATCACACTTTGGATATTCGGAAAAAGACTCCATATTAGGATATCCTCCAAATTTACTTTCTGTCCAGCTTATTTCATGTTCTGATTTATAAGGCTGTAATAAAGTTGTACTTTTTTTATATTTTTCTATAATTGATTCAGCAGAAGAATCTTCTATTGAAAAGTTTTGAGTTTCTATAATATTATTTGTTTTTTGAGAATCTGGATAAAGTGAATTTTCAGGAAAGTTTGATAATTCAGTTTCAAATTTTGTGTAAAAATTTGTTGCAAAAAGAAATATCACAAGCAATGGGAAAATTAGAATTATGCTCAGATATCTTACCCTCTCACTGTTTACTTTTTTTTTATGTCTTTCAAACATTGAAGTCTGATTCTTAAAAATTAAATGCAATAATATGCTAATCATTATAACCAAAATCCCAAAAATGACATAGTAAAAATTTTTAGTTATGCCAAGACCATGATTTATCTGAAAATCATAAAACCAAAATATCAGTAATAATATTGATATAAGTCTAATTGCCTCAGTTAGTCTTACTATCTGTTTCCCTCTCATAAATCTACAAAATTTATTTTTGAGGTAAAAATAATAAACTTTTTACTACAAAATATAGTTTTCTAATTTTTAGATTAAAATCTAAAATCGTTTTTCAAATAAAAAACAACGTTACTAACTCAAAGTCAATCCACTCAAAATACCTCCAAAACTTTTATGATTTTCAGATTTGTGAATTGGTAATTTTCAGACTATATTTGCTATCGAATAAAAAAGAATATGGAACAATTTGTAGTATCGGCTCGTAAATATCGCCCGCAGACCTTTAAGGATGTTGTGGGGCAAAAAGCCATTACCAACACTTTGTTGAATGCTATTGAAACCAATCACTTGGCTTCTGCTCTTTTATTTACAGGACCACGTGGAGTTGGTAAAACAACTTGCGCGCGTATCTTGGCTCGAAAAATAAATCAGCCTGGATATGATGATCCGACTGAAGATTTTGCTTTTAACGTTTTTGAGTTAGATGCCGCTTCAAACAACTCGGTTGATGATATTCGTAGCTTGATTGATCAAGTTCGAATTCCGCCACAAACGGGACAATACAAAGTATATATTATTGACGAGGTTCATATGTTGTCTTCGGCTGCTTTTAATGCTTTTCTTAAAACATTAGAAGAACCGCCAAAACATGCTATTTTTATTTTAGCAACAACAGAAAAACACAAAATTCTTCCAACGATTTTATCTCGTTGTCAAATATTCGATTTCAAAAGAATTACCGTAAAAGACGCCAAAGAACATTTAGCTGATGTTGCAGAAAGTCAAGGAATCAATTTTGAAGACGATGCATTGCACATTATTGCTCAGAAAGCAGATGGTGCTATGCGTGATGCGTTATCCATTTTTGACCGTGTGGTTTCGTATTGCGGAACCAATTTAACACGTCAAGCTGTAACCGAAAACCTTAACGTTTTAGATTACGAAACTTATATTTCAATTACGGATTTACTTTTAGAAAATGAAATTCCGAAGCTTTTATTAGCTTATAATGATATTCTTGCTAAAGGTTTTGACGGACATCATTTTATTGCTGGTTTAGCTTCTCACTTTAGAGATTTGTTGGTTAGCAAAACGCCTGCTACAATTTCTTTATTGGAGGTTGGAGAACAAGCGCAACAAATGTATGCCGTTCAATCTCAAAAATGTTCTCAGGAATTTTTATTGAAAGGAATTGATATTGCAAATGACTGTGATTTAAAGTATAAATTGAGTCAGAATCAACGTCTTTTGGTTGAATTATGCTTAATGCAATTAGCCTCTATCAACTTTGATGGAGAAAAAAAAAAGCTGAGCAATTCATAATTCCACCCGTTTACTTTAAAAACGGAGGCTATTCTATTGTTGAAGTTTCAACTCCAAAGTTAGAAGTCGAAAGTCCTAAAACTTATCCTTCCAATGAAAATAAGCCTTTAGAAGTATCTGAAACTAAAACAGCAATTGTTTCACCAGAACAAACTGTTGAAACTCCAAAAGCTCAAGTTCCTGAACCTCCAAAAACTGAAACAGACGGTACGCCAAAAGTTTCTGCTTTTTCACTTGCTAGTATTCGCAAGAAAAAAGAATTGGAAGCAAGCAGTAAATCTTACGTAAAACCTTCATCTGTATTACCTACGGAAGAGTTTAACGAAACTGATATGCGTCTTCATTGGAACAAATATGCAGAACGTTTAGGTCAAAAAGGTTTAAAGATCATGGAATCTATCTTACTGATTACTGATCCAGTTTTAGATGGAACAAAAATCTATTATGAGCTACCAAACGAAGGATCTAAACTGGAATTTGAAAGCCAGATGAATGGCTTATTGGGGCATTTAAAAGGTCATTTGCATAATCACGACATTACGATTGAGGTTATTGTAAACGAGCAAGTAGAAATGAAGAGAAGTTACAACAACCAAGATCGTTACAATCGTTTCTTAGAAATAAATCCAAACATCGAACTTTTGCGTTCAACATTTGGATTAGATTTAAAAGATTAGTATTTATTTATTTTGTAGACCGAAATTGTAGACTTTTTCGAGCCATTTTTTTCTTTGAGATTCCTCAGAACCTTTTATAATTCCGATATAACTGACTTTAACTGGTTTTACACCACAGAATTCTAAAGTTGATTTTTTCAATTGATTAACGCTTGGTCTACCAAAAAATAATCTGTAATACCAACTCGGCTGATCTAAAGTAGTAATAATGTGTGCTGTTTTTCCTTTTAGTAATTTATCCCACCAAACAGAATTTTCACGGTATTGAAACGCCATTCCAGGTAAAAACAAACGATCAATAAATCCTTTAGTAATTGCAGGAAGTCCGCCCCACCAAACGGGATGAATCCAAACTAAATGTTCTGCATTTTGTATTTTCTGCCAAGCATCTAAAAGATCTGGTTCTAGTTCTGTTCGTTTTTGATAACCAAATTGTAAATTGGGATTGAATTTTAAATCGGCAATTACAATATTTTCTACTTGAGCGTTAGAAGCTAAAGCACCATTTTTGTACGATTCTGCAATTCCGAAATTAAAGCTTTCAGCGTTTGGATGTCCGTTTATAATTAGTATTTTTTTCATATCAATGTTTTTTCAAAAATACTTTTAGTACATTTCATTTTACTAGACAAATGTCTTGAAAAACTTTTAATCTAAAAGTTTAATATCTCAAACCAGTGCCTTCCTTATTCGGCTTAAATGTCTTGGCGTAATTCCTAAGTAAGAAGCTAAATATTGCAATGGAATTAACTGTATGTATTTTTGATGGTTTTGATACAATTCTTCGTAACGTTCTGCTCCCGATAATTTCTGAAAAGAAACCATTCTTTTGTGCAGATTTACAAATTCTAATTCGGTAAATTTTCTGCCCGTTTCCTGCCAGTTAAACCCCGATTTGTATAATTTTTCTAAAGCTTTTCGATCTAGAATCTGCAATTCTGTATCGGTTAAAGCTTGAATATTTTCTTCAGCTTTTTCTTCTGTAATAAAACTGGCAAAAGATGCCATAAATTCATTTTCAAAAGCAAAACAATTGGTGATTTCGTCACCTTTATGATTGACAAAAAAGGAACGAAGAATTCCTTTTTTTATAAAAACAATTTCATTGCAAATTTGATTTTCAGTCAATAACAATTCTCCTTTTTTTAAGGTTCGAAACGTTATTAAATCATCTAATAAATTTAATTCGTCAGCAGAAAAATCTTGAATAGACTGAAAAATTGATTTCATAAAAATAGTTTGCCACTAATTTCACGAATTTACACTAATTTTTTAAATGTAGAACTTAAAAATTAATTAGTGGAAATTCGTGAAATTAGTGGCAAAAAAAAATTTAAATATTAAATTTTACCGTAGTACATTGCTTTTACAATACCATCAGAAAGTCCGATTTTTGGAACATAAATCTGGCGCGCTCCGCTCCACTTCATTGCGTTTAAGTAAATACGCGTTGCGTGAATAATTACGTCGGCACGGTCAGAGTTTAAACCCAATTCGGCAATTCTTTGTTCGTAAGTCAATGAATTTAAAAATGCATATTGTGAATTGATGTAAATGTATGAAAGCGGTTTTTCCTGCTGTTTTCCAGACATTTTAAACAATTTATTAATATTTCCTCCAGATCCGATTAAGGTAACTTCTTCATAATCTGCAGTGTTTGTTTTAATCCATTTTTCAATTTCATCCCAAACTACATCATGAACCATATTATTCAATAAACGTACAGTTCCGGCTTTAAAAGATCTTGAATTGATTAGTTTTCCATCAGAGAATAATGTAAACTCTGTACTTCCACCTCCAACATCTACAAAAAGATAGGTTTCATCAGATTTTATTAAATGATGCAAATCTGTAGAGGCAATAATCGCCGCTTCTTTTTTACCATCTATAATTTCGATTTTAATGTCGGCTTTTTTCTTAATTAAAGCCACAACTTCTTTTGCATTATACGCTTCGCGCATTGCAGAAGTTGCAAACGCCATATAACGTTCTACTTTATGTACTTTCATCAAAAGATTAAATGCTTTCATGGCATCAATCATTCGATCTATATTTTCTGGTGAAATTTCTCCAACTGTAAAGGCATCTTGACCTAAACGAATTGGCACACGAACAAGTGAACTTTTATTAAACTGCGGTTCTTTCCCATCTTGTTCTACAACATTCGATATCAGCAGCCTCATGGCATTTGAACCGATATCTATTGCTGCAAACTTCCTAATATTAATCATGCTCACTATATGATTTGAAATTGGTTTTTATTATTAATTTACTTTTTGAGGAATCTCTTCTTGTATTGCTACTTTGTTCTGATAATATTTATAAGTTTCAAATTGTGCTCTAAATGGCGCATGATGATTTTTCGGCTTATATTTATTATCCAATTTATAGGAATGATATCTTACTTTCACATTTCCTTTCCAAGCAATGTTGAAATTATCGATTAATTCTTTTTTAATTTCAAGATCATAAATTGGGCAAGTTACCTCAACTCTTCCGTCTAGATTTCTAGTCATAAAATCGGCAGAAGAAATATACACTTCCGTTAAACCAGCATTTCCAAAAATATAAACTCTTGTATGTTCTAAGTAATTATCTACAATACTTATCGCTTCGATGTTTTCGCTCATTCCTGGAATTCCTGGAATCAAACTGCAAATTCCTCTTACTTGAAGCTGAATTTTTACACCAGCGTTGCTTGCTTCGTATAATTTATCGATCATTTTAAAATCGGATAAACTATTCATTTTAAGCTTTATATGCGTTTTTCTTCCTGCTAAAGCATGAAGAATTTCACGGTCAATCAGTTTTATAAATTTGGTTCTGGTGTAATGCGGCGATACAATTAAATGTTTGTATCTGTGAACTCTATAATTGATATCAAAAAATTCAAATATTTTTGATGTGTCTTTTAAAATTCCTTGATGACAAGTCAAAAGCGTCACATCGGTATAAATTTTGGCAGTTGCTTCATTGAAATTTCCTGTAGAAATAAAACCGTAACGACGATTTTTACCTTCTTCCATTCTTTCAATAACACAAATTTTACTGTGTACTTTTAGTCCTTTTATTCCAAAAATAAGTTCAATTCCTTCAGTTTGCATTTGTTCTGCATACGAAATATTCGAAGCTTCATCAAAACGCGCTTGAAGTTCGATTTGAACCACTACTTTTTTACCGTTTTTAGCCGCATTAATTAATGAACTAATTACTTGTGAATTTTTTGCCAAACGATACAAAGTAATTTTAATACTTGTCACTTTTGGATCTAAAGCTGCTTCACGCAAAAACTTTGTCAAATAAGAAAAAGATTGGTATGGCGCGTGTACTAAATAATCTTTTTTACTGATTTTTTCTAAAATACTTCCTTCTAAACTTAATCCAGGAACTGGTAAAGGTTCGTTTGGTTTATACAATAAATCGTAACGGCCTAAATTTGGAAAACTCATATAATCGCGACGGTTGTGATATCTTCCGCCGGGAATAATACTGTCAGTTTCTACAATTTTCATTTTATCTAAAAAGAAATGCAGCGTATCGTCTTCAATTAAACTATCGTAAATAAAACGAACGGGTTCACCAATTCGACGATCTTTTACAGAAGTAGCAATTTTTTCAAGCATACTTTTACTCAAATCACTATCGATATCTAATTGTGCATCTCGTGTAATTTTGATCATGTGTGCCGAAACACTTTTAAAATCAAAAATATTAAAGATGTTTTTCAGTTTAAAACGGATTACATCATCAATCAAAATCACATATTGTTTTTCGTCCTCAGAAGGCAAAACAACAAATCGGTTTATGTTTTTCGGAATTTCAATTAATGCGTAACGAACCTCATCATTTTTCAATTCTAAACGAACAGCCAAATAACCCAAAGTATCTTTTAGAATTGGAAAAACCGCCAAATCATTCAAAATAATAGTCACCAATTCTGGACTTAATCTTTGGTTATAGAAGTCTTTTAAGAAACATTCTTGTTTTGGCGTAATTTGAGTTTCGTTTACTATAAATATATTTTCAGCTTCGAGTTCGGCTTCGATATTTCCTAAAATACGTAAACTTTCAGATTGTTGCTGAATAACAATTTCTGTAATATCTTTAATTAATTGATGAGCAGAAATACCATTTAGATATTTTTCGCCAGAAATACCAGAGAGACTCAACCTTCGAATTGCGGCATACCGAACTCTAAAAAATTCGTCTAAATTGTTTGAAAAAATTCCAACAAAACGCAGTCTGTCTAAAAGTGGAACTGTATTATCTGCAGCTTCCTGAAGTACTCTTGCATTAAACGCTAACCAGCTTTTTTCTCTATCGATATATTTCTGTTCGTACACTGTTATGATTTTAAATCTTTGGGGAAAATTGTTTTATGTGTCTTACCTTTATTTATTGTATTCCAGCTTTCGGCGTCGAATTGTAATGATACAAAGCCTGAAGTTGGAACATTTTCTATATAAACATCCCCAAATTTATTAACAAAATTTGTAATAGCCTCGTTATGTCCGAAAAGAATAACGCTTTCGAAACTATTATCACACGATTTGATAACTTTTTCGAGTTGTTTTTCATCAAAAGTGTATAAATCGTCTTTGTAAACGATACTTTCTATTGGGTAAGAAATATTTTGTGCAAAAATCAAAGCAGTTTCTGAAGCTCTAGCTGCAGTACTACTCCACATTATGTAGGTCTTAGGAAGATATTTTGATATATGTAATGAAACATCGTGCGCATCTAAGATTCCTCTTTTCATTAAAGGACGATCGAAATCTTTCAATGGAGCTTCCCAACTTGATTTAGCATGACGTATTAAAATGAGATTTTTCATAAGCAACTAATTTTAAAACCTTAATTTGAGGTTGTTTTTTTAATTATGTTCTAATTTACAAAAGAAATTTTAAACCCTTTCTATTTTTTATTTCTGTTAACATTATATTGAAATTTTAACAAGAATTGATTATTCATAAAATGTTAATATTGAAAAAAACGCAATCTCAAAAAAAAATACAATTAGTGTACTTCGTCTAATAAATTAGTATTTGGTCGATATTATCGTAATGCTTAAAATTTTAACCAAATACCTGATTATTAATGCTTTATATTATTTAAAAACTTCTATTTTTTACTAATAAAGCAAAAATTTAACTGATATTTTTCGCATTTTTATGTTAAAATAAAATCATTTCAACGCTTTTTTTTGTAGAAAAAATACATTTCAACGAGTTTTTAGGTTAGTTGCAGATAAAAAAATTCAATTAGAAAAACTCTCCTATAACTTTGATTCTGTTAAAATTTAGCAACTACTTTAAAACAAAATCTTAAGTTATGAGAACTAAATCTACTCTTGAAAAAGCAGTAAAATTTGTTAACAATTGTAAGTTTATTTTTTTCTCTAGGAGAAACATCTTTCAAAAAAACATTTTTTTCGTGCTGTTTTTTTTGATAACAACTATTTCATTTGCTCAAACTGAAAATGTGGATTCGTACTTAACAAACTTAGAAAATTCAGGACAGGATTCTAAGCTTACTCATCTCAAACATCTTTTGCACGATTTACAATCGGCAGTTTATTCTAAATCGGGAGAAATCAAAGTTTATGGCGATAAACCGACGGCGCTTTATACAGATATTAACTCAATTAATAACCTTAATACTTCTGTTTCTTTAAAAAATGATATTGAAATTGTAACAATTAAAATTGAAAAACCAGCAGATTTAAGCAAGTCTATCGATCTGAATGCTTTCTCTGGTTTTGAAAATTTAAAGTATGTTTTCATCATTTCAAAAGTTGAAGAAAATCCGACTGTGATCAATAATTTGATTAAAAATGATACTTCAAAATATATTCTACTTCATAAAATATCTATAGGCGGATAATTTAAAAAGCTATTACTATGAAAAAACTCTACTATCCCTATTTAACGGCTTTTTATATCTTTTTAATGCTTTTTATGAGTATTAATGAAATAAAAGCCCAAGTAATTGTACCGTTTAAAGAACGAACTTCTTCTTACACACCTACTAGAACAATTTATAAAATCAAAGGAGATTTTACGATGATTGGAAATATCAATCTAATCACGCAAAATTATGATCGTTGGGAAACAAATGGCGATTTTCCGATGGTATATATTGACAAGGATAACGATAATCAAACAGTTAATTCTTCTTCTGCAACTTTAGATTTATTGAATGATCACGGTGCAAAACTAACAAACTGCTACAATATTGTTTACGCGGGATTGTACTGGACTGGAAGAATTGACAATGCATCTAATAGTCCTAGCTCTTTTAGTGTAAATAAAAACGGAACCGTTGCAACTCTTGACAAGAGAAAAATTTTGTTTAAAGGTCCAAATAATGGCAACTACGATGAATTTACAGCAACAGATATTTATTTTCCAAATAATTCTGAAAACAATATTTTTACTGCATACACAGAAGTTACAGATTATGTAAAAGCAAATGGTGTTGGTGAATATTTTGCCGCGAACATTGCCGCTACAGAAGGTGCTGATGGTGGTGCAATTGGAAAATATGCTGGATGGGGTTTGATAGTAATTTATGAAAATTCAGACATGAAAAATAGAGATATAACTGTTTTTGATGGTCATGCATTTGTACAAAATAATATTACTGCCGATCATTCTTTTACTGTGTCTGGGTTTAACTCTATTGCATCTGGACCTGTCGATGTTAAACTTGGAATTATGGCAGGTGAAGGCGATGTCAATTACAATGGTGATTATTTTAAAATTCAGAAATTGAATACTAATGATTACTTAAGCTTAAGCCATTCTGGAAATTCTCCCGATAATTTTTTTAACTCTTCAATCAATACAGGAGGAAATTATAGAAATCCGAATTATGAAAATAATTCAGGAATGGATATCAGTATGTTTAAACTTCCAAATGACAATAAAGATATAATTGGAAACAATCAGACTTCAACCACTTTTAAATATGGATCTACTGTTGACACATATGTAATCTTTTCTATTGTCATGGCCGTTGATGCATATGTTCCAGAAATTGAAGGTGTACTTAGCGCTACCACAATTAACGGAAATCCAGCTGGAACAGGGTCTTACACAGTCTTACCTGGTCAGGAGCTTGGTTATAAGGTTCAAGTAAAAAACAGAGGAACTGAAGCAATCCAAAATAGTAAATTGGTTATTCCAATTCCTTACAATGCTACATTTGTGAATGGAAGTTTAAATAAAACCATAAATTTCACTCCTGCTCCAACTCCAAATTCGTTGACTTACGAACCAACAATTGGGGCAAACGGATCAATTGTTTGGGATTTGGGAACATTACCATTACCTACTGATCCAAATACTGTTTTGGGAGAATTAACATTCTCGCTTAAATCTACAGAGAATTGTGCTTTATTAAAAAATTCTAACTGTAGTAATGTTATTCAAGTAAATGGAAAATTAAGCGGAAAAGGTGCTAATTCTTCAGTTACTGTGACTGATCAATCCTTTATACTAGGTTACACACCATCAGGAAGTTGTATGGGAGCAGCAATTTCTGCACCCCTTCAAACCACTATAGATTCTACCAATTACACTGATGCAAATTGTCAGGCTACTTCGCCAAATATCACTTTTACTTTTTGTAATAATAATTCATCAATTCCAATTACTGATGTTACGGGCTCATTCCCTACAGGATCAACATTTTACAATGCATATCCAGTAGTTGCGGGAACAACAACCCAATATACAATCAACAATCCGTTTCCTGCTACGGTTGGAACGTCTACTTATTATGCAATTCCACCTGGCGCTTCTAGCGGATGTTATTTTCAATTTACGATTACTATTGAAAGCATTACAACAACGCCAACTGTAACTACTCCAATCAATTATTGTATTGGTGATACTTCGGTTGCTTTAACTGCTACACCAACTAAACCTGAGTATACATTATACTATTATCAAACTGCAACTTCGACAGGACAACAATCATTAATTCCTTCTACTGCAACTGCGGGTCAATTTACCTATTACGTAGCCGAAGGAAAAACGAATGCTTGTATTGGTCCTAAAAAAGCGATTGTAGTCAATGTAAATGAAAAACCTACAGTTACTATAACAAATCCTCTTCCTATTTGCGCACCAGCAGCTTCATTAGATTTAACGGATGCAAGTATTACTTCGGGAAGTTCAACAGGACTTACTTACACGTATTGGACAGATACAAATGCTACAACTCCTTATACAAACTTTACTGCTGCCATTCCTGGAACTTATTACATAAAAGGAACAAATAGCTCAAATTGTTTTGACATAAAACCAGTTGTAGTTACAAAAAGTACTATCAGCGTGACAGAATTAACAGCTTCACATGTTAATGTATTGTGTTTCAATAAATCTACAGGATCGATTACTGTAAACAATGCTACTGGCGGAGTTGCTCCTTACACTTATTCTTGGAAAAAAGATGGTTCGGCTTATACTGGTACTTCTCAAACTCTAGATAATTTAGGATTTGGAAATTATGAAGTTACCGCAACAGATGCAAATGGCTGCCAAGGAACATTAACAATTAATATTTCTCAGCCTGCTGCTCCTTTAACTTTAGGAATTTCTTCTAAAACTGACGCTTTATGTTACGGCTCAAGTACTGGAACGGTAACTGCCGGAACTGTAACAAACGCTGTGGGAACTGTAAATTATTCTTGGAAAAACAGCGCAAATACTGAAATAGGAACAATAGCTTCTGTTTCAAATCTTCCTGCAGGAATTTATACGCTGACAGTAACTGATAACTGTTCTTCTCAGTCTAATTCTGTTACAATTGGTGAACCTGCTGCAGCTTTAAGCGCAGTAAAATCACAAGTAAATGTTTCTTGCGGAGGAGCCAGTACAGGTTCTGCAACCGTGACTGTTTCTGGAGGAACTACTGCATATACTTACATATGGAATACGAATCCAGTTCAATCTAGTGAAACTGCAACTAATCTTTCTGCCGGAAATTATACTGTTACTATTACAGATGAAAATGGATGTTCAATTAATGAATCGTTTACCATTTTAGATGGAGATGCTGTTAAACCAGTTATCGATCCTTTACCACAAACAACGACAATCAATTGCCCAGCAGAACCAATTTTTGCAGAAGCAACAGCAACTGATAATAGCGGAACAATTGCTTCATTAACTTATGTAGATGATATAGTGGCTGGAAATTGTTCAGGTTCTTATACAAAAACAAGAACTTGGACAGCAAAAGATGCTTGCGGAAATATTTCACTTCCTGTAAGTCAAACTATTATTGTTCAAGATAATTCTGCTCCAACTTGGACAACTTTAGTTGGATCTTTAGATAAAACGATAGAATGCAGCGATGCGAATGCTTTGACAAGTGCTCAAGCATTATTTCCAACTGCTTCAGATTCTTGCGATAATGATGTAACGAATATTGTAAAAGTAAGCGGTCAATTTACAGTTTCTGCTGGATGCGGAAATGCTGGAACTTACACCAACACTTGGACTGTAAAAGACAACTGCGGAAATATCTCTAATACTTTCACTCAAGTGATAACTATTCAAGATACTACCGCTCCAACTTGGACAACTTTAGCTGGATCTTTAGACAAAACGATAGAATGCAGCGATGCAAATGCTTTGACGACTGCTCAAACATTATTTCCAATTGCTTCAGATTCATGTGATAATGATGTAACGAATATTGTAAAAGTAAGCGGTCAGTTTACAGCTTCTGCTGGATGCGGAAATGCGGGAACTTATACGAATACTTGGACTGTAAAAGACGACTGCGGAAATATCTCTAATACTTTCACGCAAGTGATAACTATTCAAGATACTATTTCACCTACGTTTACTGGTAACCTACCACAAAATAGCACTGTTTCTTGTGATGCTGTTCCGCAGCCTGCTGAAATGACTGCTACAGATAATTGTAATGGAGATTTACCAATCGTGTTGACAGAAACAAAATCGGATATACAAAATGGATGTCCTTCTAATTATACATTAACACGTACTTGGAAAACTAGCGATTGCGCAGGAAACACAGTTTCTTACACTCAAGTTATTACTGTAAGAGATACAACTGCTCCAACTGGAACTGCTCCAGCGAATGTAATTAATTTAGCAAGCATTGATTTAATTCCTGTCGGAAGTCCAAGCGATATCAAAGATGCTAAAGATAATTGCAGTCCAACAGTAAATATAACTGTGGCAGACACAAATAGTGCATGCGACGGCAATGTTATTATCGTTACTAGAACTTATACTTTAACAGATTGCGCTGGAAATAAAACTGAACTAGTTCAAACCTTTAGTGTAAACTGTAAAGTAATTAAAAAGATTATAGCAAATGATGACAGCGCTGGTCCAATTGCAGGTGTAAATCATACTACAACAAATGTTTTAAATATATTTTCGAATGATACTCTAGATGGTGTTAAAGTAAATCCGTCAGATGTTATTTTGACAACCATAACTCCAAATGCATTTTTACAACTAAATGCTGATGGTTCTGTAGATGTATTGCCAAATGCACCAGTTGGAACATTAACTTTAGTATATCAAATTTGTGAGGCAGCTCAAACTGATAACTGCGATACTGCAACTGTTACTATTACAATTGTAGAACCAAAAATTACAATTACTGCAACTCCAACTTGCGTTAATGACGTTCCGTACATTGATTATGTAGTAACTCCTGTAAACTTTACTCCTATAAATGGCGTAACAATAGCTTGGGCTGATAGTAGTAACAACATTATCACAACTATGAATAATCTGCCTCTTAGCGGGCGAGTATTATGGCCGGGAGCTGTAGTTGACGGAACTGGAAAAGGAATTGATTGGCCAGGATGGATTTTTGAAAACAACAAATGGGTTCAAGGTGCCGACGGATTTGAAAAACTACGTCCAGCTGCAAATCTAATTATCACTTTAAATCCTAGTGTAACTGTTACAGTAAACTATCCGCCTTCAGATCCATATTGTACTTCAAGACCTTCATTTGCTATTATCGCAAATGATGATACAGCGGGTCCAATAAATGGAGCAACTGGAGGAAACAACATCATTAATGTTTTAACAAATGATACACTAAATGGTTCTGCAGTCAATTTAAACGATATAACATTAACAACAACAATTCCTGATCCAAAAGGTGCATTGACTTTAAATCCTGATGGTTCAGTTAATGTAGCACCGAATACACCTGCTGGTACTTATACGTTAACGTATCAGATTTGCGAAAAAGCTGATTTTGGAAATTGCGATACAGCAATCGTAATCATAACAGTTACGACACCTTCTGCACCGCCAACTCCTGTTCTTGCAAATGATGATACTTATAGTAATATTGGCTGTAACACTTTTGGATTAGTTGGAAATGTATTAAGTAATGATTTAAAAGGTGCAAGTCCTGCAACGTTAGAAGCTGTAAACTTTACGCTTCTTAGTGATAATGGCAAAACAGATCCAAATATTACAATCAGTACTACAGGAAATGTAACTGTTTCAAGTTTAACTCCAGCGGGAACTTATACTTACAGTTATAGAATTTGCGATAAATTAAGTTCAGAAAACTGTGATACAGCTATTGTTACAATTACTGTGGTTCCAAATGGTACAACTCAAATTAGTAGCACGTCTTGTACTGATGATTCGTCACTTATTAACTTAACTAGTTTACTTCCAGAAGGAAGTCCCGTTACTGGAACTTGGATCGATAAAAATAATACAAATGCGCTTCAAGGAAATATTCTTAATCCGTTTGGTTTGGCATTAGGAAATTATGCTTTTGAATATTTAATAGCAGATGAAAAATGTCCAAGAAGCATCATTTTAAATATGGAAGTAAATGACGATTGTAAAGTTTTACCATGCGGAGATGTCTTAGCTCGTAACGCATTCTCTCCTAACGGCGACGGAATGAATGATACATTCAAAATTGATAATATTGATGACGTGACTTGTTATCCAGAAAATACGGTCGAAATCTATAATCGCTGGGGTATTTTAGTATTTGATACTAAAAATTACAACAATACGAGCAACGCTTTTGATGGAACTTCAAGAGGAAGAACTACCATTAAACAATCTGATGGTTTACCTACAGGAACTTATTATTATATCATTAATTATAAGTCACTAGATGGCAGTAATAATCTTCAAGATAATAAATTAAGCGGGTATCTGTATCTATCAAAATAAGAATAAATTCAAAATAAATCATAAAACACTCTTTTACAGTGTATTAATAACATATATGTAAAAATATTCGTAGTTTTACATAAAAATAACATATTGATTTTCAATATCTTAAAAAATCAATGGTAATAATAAAAATAATCCATTTAATATGAGAACAAAATTATTTTTTTTCGTCATTATGTTGCTTACATATAGCGGGTACGCGCAGCAAGATGCTCAGTTTACACAATATATGTACAACACAATTAACATAAACCCTGCGTATGCTGGTTCTCGAGGTGCATTAAGCGTTTTTGCTTTGCACAGGGATCAATGGGTAGGATTAGATGGTGCTCCTAAAACCAATGCAATTTCTGTTAACACTCCAATAAACAACAGCAATGTTGGAATTGGTGTATCTTTAGTTAACGATAAAATTGGACCTACAAACGAAAATCAATTCTCTGTCGATCTTTCTTATACTATTCCAACTTCAGATACTTGGAAACTTTCTTTTGGTATAAAAGGTACAGCAGATATTTTTAATCTTGATGTTAATAAATTAAACCCTGAAACAGCAGGTGATCCACAATTTCAGAATTTAAATAATGATTTTTCTCCAAATGTTGGTGCTGGTGTTTACTGGCATTCTAGCAAAGCCTACATTGGATTATCTGTTCCAAATTTCATTCAAACCAATCGTTATGATGATAATGATGTCGCGATTTACAAAGATCAAATCAATTACTACTTAATTGGAGGTTATGTTTTTGATTTTTCTCAGGAAATAAAATTTAAACCAGCAGTTTTAACCAAATTGGTAGAAGGTTCACCTCTTCAAGTTGATGTTTCTGCAAACTTTTTATTCTTCGAAAAATTAACACTTGGTGTTGCTTACAGATGGGATGCCGCAGTAAGTGCTATGGCTGGATTCCAAATTACTGACGGATTATATATTGGTTATGGATATGATAACGAAACAACCAGACTGAGAAACTATAATTCTGGATCGCACGAAATCTTCCTGCGCTTTGAATTATTCAAAAATAACAGCAAAATGACAACCCCTCGTTTCTTCTAAAAAAAAGTCACCATGAAAAACTATACATTACTTTTCATTACAATTATAAGTATTTATTCGTTTAGCAGTTATGCACAGCAGTCAAAAATAAATTCTGGAGACAAGAAGTATGACAGCTATGCGTATGTTGACGCAATAAAAACCTATGAAAAAGTTGCTAATAAAGGTTACAAATCTGAGGATATGTTTAAGAAATTAGGTAACTCTTATTATTTTAATTCTGATTTTGCAGGAGCAGCAAAGTGGTATGGTGAATTGTTTGCCATGAATACTTCTATTGAGTCTGAGTATTACTACAGATATGCTCAATCTCTAAAATCAATTGGAGAAGTAAACAAAGCGAACAAATTATTAGACGATTTTTATGCAAAATCAAAAGACGACACTAGAGGTCAGCTTTATAAAAATGATAAAAATTATTTAGATGAAATTAAAGCAAATTCAGGTAGATATAAAATTGAAGATGCGGGAATAAATAGTAAATATTCTGATTACGGATCATTTGTTTACAACAACAAAATTTACTTTGCTTCGGCACGAGATACAGGAAATTTTTCTCAGCGTAAACACAAATGGACTGGTGAATATTTTACTAATATCTACAATGCTGATATTAATCCTGAAACTGGAAATGCTGTAAAAGTAAACAAGTTTAAATCTGCCATAAATACCAAATTTCACGAAGCTTCTCCTGTTTTTACAAAAGATGGAAAAACAGTTTATTTTACACGAAACAATTACATCAACGGAAAAAAAGGGAAAAACGAACAAAAAATTACTTTAATTAAAATTTACAAAGCCACTTTAGGCACTGATAATAAATGGGGTAATATTGTAGAACTTCCTTTTAATAGTGATCATTACAGTACGGCGCATCCATCGCTAAGTCCAGACGAAAAAACACTTTATTTTGCATCAGATATGCCTGGTACATTTGGACAATCTGATTTGTATAAAGTCAGCATCAACTCAAATGATGGATACGGAATTCCAGAAAATCTTGGAAAAGAGATTAATACAGAAGGAAAAGAAACTTATCCGTACGTTACTGCTGAAAACGAAATTTATTTTTCTTCTGATGGACATCCGGGACTTGGAGGTTTAGATGTATTTGTTGCTAATATTGATAATAATGGAAAAATAAGCAATATTCAAAATGTCGGAGGCGATGTAAATTCTCCAAAAGACGATTTTGCATATAGTATTGATCCAACTTCAAGAAAAGGATATTTCACTTCAAATAAAGATGGCGGTCAAGGTTCTGATGATATTTATAAATTCTTAGAAACAAGAAAATTAAAATGCGAACAACAACTTGAAGGAGTTATTACAGACGCAGCAACCGGAACAATTTTACCTGGCACAAAAGTCACGTTATTTGACGATCAGATGAATGTGAAAAACTCAACCGTTTCAGATGGTTCAGGAAAATATACATTCGTTGTCGAATGCGGTAAAATGTATTTCGTAAGAGCAGAAAAACCTGAATATACAACCAAAGAATTAAGTGTTACAATTTCTAAAACAAGCGGAAAAACAAGTTTGCCAATTGCATTAGAAAAATCAAGCTGTAAAGTAACGATTGGTGATGATTTAGGAGTTTGTTTTGGAATTAAAATGATTTATTTTGATTTGGATAAATCTAACATTAGACCCGAAGCAGCATTAGATTTAGAAAAAATATTAGTTGTTTTAAATGACAATCCGACTATGAAATTGGATATTCGTTCGCATACAGACAGCAGAGCCACACATCAATACAATGCTGCTTTGTCAGATAGAAGAGCAAAATCAACAATTAAATGGCTCGTGAAAAACGGCATTGCACCAAACCGATTAACTGGAAAAGGTTACGGAGAAACACAACTTGTAAATAAATGTTCTGATGGCGTTTCATGTACAGAAGAAGAACATCAAGCCAATAGACGAAGTGAGTTTATTATAACTGCTTTGTAATTTATTACTATCATAACCAACTTAAAAAGCTGTCTAATTTAGACAGCTTTTTTTTATATAAAAAATCGTTGTAACTCATAGAATTACAACGATCTCTAAAAAACCAACCTGTTCAATAATCGTTTACAGCTTAACAAAAATGTTAGTGTAATATTTTTTACCTGTCGCTGCGTCTGTAGTTACAGATAATCCGAAGTGCGTATAATCGCCTTCGATGTTCTCTTTGTGGCCTGGACTCTCCAGCCAGGCTCTCAAAGCCGCTTCAGGAGTTTTATAGTTGTAGGCAACGTTTTCACCAACTTTTTTAGCTCCTAAAACACTAGTAATATTTTGAGATCTTTCGACAAAATCATTGTGATTTACAACATTGTTTTCAATCATATAAATATTATGCTCTTCACATTTATAAGATATATGATTTACTTTTTCTAAAACATTCAAACCAACACTAACTCGGTGTTCGTTTATAAGCTTCATCGTTTGCAGTTCTGCATCGTTGTAAGTGTAATTGGAAATAATCGTTCCGACAGTAGTATTATCCACGATTCCTTCGGCGGTGTCTGCAGAACATGAGTTCATTGCGATAAGAATCGCAATGAACAACATGATGCGCTTAATCTTTTTCATAATCAACAGCATTTTAGCAGTTTAAAGTAAATGTGGGGCAAATTCTTTAAATTTATGTTTGAATAAATATCGTCTGATTTCTTTACCAAACATATTCAATATATCGCTAAACTACAAAATTAATCGATGAAATACATACCTTTTTTTTATTGAAATGTAAATTTCTTACAAATCAAGAAGAAAGTCGTTCAATCTTCCAAGAAAAGTCAGATTGGCTTGTATAACGTATCCTGTCATGCAGTCTGTTAGCTCTTCCCTGCCAAAATTCTACTTGTAACGGTGTGACAATATATCCTCCCCAATTTTCAGGTCTTGGGATAGGTTTTCCTTCAAAATCACTTTCTATTTTTTTTAAGTTTTCTTCTAAAAAAGCTCTTGACGGAATCACTTCACTTTGGTTGGAAACAATAGCTCCGAGTTTACTTCCGTCTGGACGAGAATCAAAATAATTATCTGAAATAATTTCAGAAGTCTTTTGAGCAATTCCTTTTATAATGACCTGACGTTCCATTTCCTGCCAAAAGAAAGACAAACAAACGTTCGGATTAGATTCAATAGCTTTTCCTTTTTCTGAATGATAATTGGTATAAAATATAAATCCTTCTTCAGAGAATTTCTTCAGTAAAACAACACGAGATTTCGGAAACCCATCTAAACCAATTGTAGAAACCGTCATGGCATTTACTTCTCCGCTCCCATCGAAATCTTCTACTTCATAAAACCAACGGTTAAAAAGATTAATTGGATCTTCTGGGATGTTGTTTTCCAATAATTCACTTTTCTCGTATGATTTTCTATAATTACTTAAATCGCTCATCGCTTATTATTTTAGATTGTTGATTTTAGATTTTAGATTATTCCAAATCTTCAACTCATAATTCATAACTTATAACTCGAAACTAACTCCGTCATCTGCTAAAAGCACATTTGAAAACACCTCTTCTGCTTCTTTCTTAAATGGTTCTAAACCATCATATCGCGTTGAATAATGTCCTAAAATTAATTGTTTTACATTAGCTTTTAAAGCAATTATTGCCGCTTCTTTCGCTGTTGAATGCAATGTTTTTTCAGCCAACTTTGCTTCCGATTCTAAAAAGGTAGATTCGTGATATAAAACATCAGTATTTTCAATAATTGGAATTACTGCTTCATTATAAACTGTATCTGAACAAAATGCATAACTTTTTGTTGGCGGCGGATCAAAAGTCAATTTTTCATTTTCGACTACAGTTCCGTCATCCAAAGTAATATCTCCACCATTTTTTATTTTCTGATAATAAGCAACATGAATATCGTATTCTTGAACCGCTTCTACATTCAACTTTCTTTCGTCTGGTTTTTCTTGAAAAAGATAACCATTCGTGTAAACGCGGTGTTTTAGCGGAATTGTTTTTACAATAACCTTTTTGTCCTCAAAAATGACTTCACTTTCTTTTGATTCTAATTCATGGAAAAACAAAGAATAAGTTGTCCAGGATTCTGTCAGTTTTAATTGAATCAAAATCAGTTCTTTAATTCCTTTTGGTCCGTAAATATGCAAATCGGTTGTTCTTCCTAAAAGAGAAAACGTCGAAATAGTTCCAATTAATCCATACAAATGATCTCCATGAAGATGGGAAATAAAGATGTGATTGATTTTAGAGAATTTAATTTTATTCTTTCGAAGCTGAACCTGAGTTCCTTCACCACAGTCAATTAAAAACAATCGATTCTTAATTTCTAAAACCTGCGATGTCGGATTAGTAAGTGTTCTAGGAGTTGCGGCATAACAGCCAAGTATTGTTAGTTTCAATTTTTTTGTTTATTCGTTTATGTGGTAAATCGGTTAATCGGTTAAAATTAATCAAATCGATTAAACGGTTAAACGAATAAACAATTAAACCAATATTAAAATCCAAGGTCTCTTTCGATTTCTTCCATTTCGATAATATCGTGTGCTTCCAAAAGAGAAGGAACAACTGCCAATTTATCTGAAATTGCATTAAAATCAAGATCTGAAGCCACAATTACGAATGATTTTTTTGCTTTTTTATGCGCTTTAGAAAGCGGTAAAAAAGCCTTTAAATCTTTTTCAGTAACAGCAGAATCTGATAATAAATCGATTATAATATTTTGTTTTTCAAAGGTTTTAAACTGTTGCGTTACTTTTTCCAAGAAAGCATTTACATCTCCTTGTGTATTTTTAATAGTAACGGTATGTCCTTTTTGATCTACTTTCATTTTTAATTTGTGGGGCTTATATAAAAATTGATTTTCAGAGTGCTAAGGTACGAAGATTTTTTTTAGAGTTTTCAGTCTCGGTTTTCAGTTTTTTAACGAGTGTCACACTGAGCGAAGTCGAAGTGCTTTTTAAAATCGAAATGTAATTTGCAAAAGTGGGCTTCGACTTCGCTCAGCCTGACAAACATAAAAGTTATTTGCGACTGAAAACTGTCACTGCGACTGAATACTAAAATCTACTGTATTTTGGAAGCCAAAAGATAAATAACCGCCATTCTAATGGCAACACCATTTTCAACCTGATTTAAAATCACAGAATGATCAGAATCTGCCACTTCAGAAGTTATCTCTACTCCTCTATTGATTGGTCCTGGATGCATGATTACGATTTCTTTTCCAAGAGAATCCAATAATGGTTTATCAACTCCATATTGTTGTGCGTATTCACGTGTTGACGGGAAGAAATTCACATCCATACGTTCGTTTTGTACACGAAGCATATTGGCAACGTCACACCATTCTAAAGCTTTTCTTAAATTTGGTTCAACCGTAACACCAAGCGATTCAATATATCTCGGAATCAATGTTTTTGGTCCGCAAACTTTTACTTCTGCACCTTGCATTTGCAAAGCATATATATTTGAAAGTGCTACTCTTGAGTGTAAAACGTCACCTACAATAACTACTTTTTTTCCGGCAACATCTCCCAGTTTTTCTCTTATTGAATAACTGTCTAATAAAGCTTGAGTTGGATGTTCGTGCGCTCCGTCTCCAGCATTTACAATACTTGCTTTGACATTTTTAGATAAAAAATAAGCCGCTCCGGGATTAGAGTGGCGCATTACAACCATATCCACTTTCATCGAAAGGATATTATTTACAGTATCAATCAAAGTTTCTCCTTTTTTAACAGAAGATTGAGCTGCTGAAAAACTGATAACATCAGCAGATAAACGTTTCTGTGCTAATTCGAAAGAAAGTTTGGTTCTGGTACTGTTTTCGAAGAAAATATTGGCAATGGTAATATCTCGTAATGAAGGAACTTTTTTAATTGGTCGGTTAATGACTTCTTTAAAATGATCTGCCGTTTCAAAAATCAGGTTAATATCATTCTCGTTGATATATTTTATTCCTAATAAATGATTTACGCTTAATTCTTTCATCTTTATTGTTTAATTGTTTTTTATTGTTTAATCGTTTATTTGTTTAATCGTTTAATCGTTTTTCTTCCGATTAAACAATTAACCGGTTAACCGATTAAACTAATTCGTCACTAAGTGAACAACATCTTCACCATCATTTTCTTTCCAGCTTACAATTACTTTTTCACCATTAATAGCATCAACCTGACGGCCTCTATAATCGGGTTGAATTGGTAAATGACGGCTGAAACGTCTGTCTATTAAAACCAATAATTCAATTTCGGAAGGTCTTCCGAAAGATTGAATTGCTGTTAAGGCAGAACGAATACTTCTTCCCGTAAACAAAACATCATCGATAAAAATGACTTTTTTGTCTTCTACTATAAAATTGATTTGAGTTTTATTGGCTTCAAGCGGTTTATCAGTACGACGGAAATCATCTCTAAAAAAAGTGATGTCCAAGTATCCTAAAGAAATTTCAGGAACCTTGTATTCGTTTTCTAATAATTGTTTTAAACGTTCAGCTAAATAAACACCTCTTGGCTGAATTCCAACTAAAATTGTATTAGAGAAATCAAGATGTTTTTCGATTAACTGACAAGCCAAACGATGGAGTATGATAGTAACTTCTTTAGAATTAAGTAATACTTTTTGACTCATAAGTGATTGTAATGTTTGGTTGCGCAAATATACGGAATCAGAATTTATTTGCAGTAGTATTGTAAATACAAATGTATTTATTGAGGTAATCTTTTTTGTTTAAAAGAAATAAAATTAATTTTAAGAATTGATTTAGTTTAAAATCATATTTTAGATGAATTCAAATTTTTACCATCAATCGACATTTTAACCAAAATCATGAAAAACTTACAGAATCTATTACAACCTAAAGTCAAAGAATTAGATATGAATTTTTTCAAGAATTCAATTCCTGAAATAATAAATGTAAATTATGATTTATGGAGTTTAAAAATAACCTTATCATTTAGAGAACATCCTAGTCCTGTGTACGTTATTTTTAAAAACGTAATTGGTTTTAGAGTTTTAGATGAAGGTAATCTTTTAGAGTTTTGGAATCCAAAAACAAGAGCCTCTAGTTGGGTTTGGAAAATTGAAAACGGTGGCTGGTTTGATCTAGAAAAATTACGTGAGGGCTTTTTGAGTCAGCATCATTTGGAAAGTAATAATGAATATTTAATTTTGGGCATTAATGATTGCGTTAGTATAATTTGCACATCCGAACCTATACTTATAAATATTGAATAAAATTATGGACAAATACCAAGAAACTTTTGAAACTTGGAATAAAATAGCAAATCTCTATGAAGATAAGTTTATGAATTTAAGCTTGTACGACGAGACTTATGACTTTTTTTGTAACTCTCTAAAACAAGAACAAGTAAACATTTTTGAAATTGGCTGTGGACCAGGAAACATTACAAAATATTTATTATCGAAAAATCCCAATCTAAAAATTACAGGTATTGACATTGCTCCAAAAATGATTGAATTGGCAAAAGCAAATAATCCTTCTGCCCACTTTGAAGTAATGGATACGAGAGAACTTAGCGCGTTAAATCAAAAATTTGATGCCATTATGTGTGGTTTTTGTTTGCCTTATTTATCCGAAGAAGATTGTTCTAAACTGATAAATAACTCGAAAAAAATACTTTTAAACGATGGAATTCTATATTTAAGTTTTGTTCAGGGAAAACCTTCCGAATCTGGTTTTATTTCTGGAAGTACTGGCAATCGCACCTTTTTTTATTATCATACTTTAGAAGATATCAGCAATCAACTTTCTATAAATAATTTTGACATCATTAAGTTGTTCGAAGTAAATTATCCAAAAGGTGAAGATATAGAAATTCATACTATTATAATTGCGAAGAAATAGCTAATATTAAATCTCAAAATCCTAAAACATTTCCCAAAAATTCTATAACACATTTCCACGATTGTTGAAGTAATTTTAATATTGAATTTAAAAACTCAACATCATGCAAAATAAAATTACAAGATTGTTAATGGTATTCGTTATACTATTTTCATTTACAAGCTGCGAACTAGTAGGAGACATTTTTAAAGCCGGAATGGGATTCGGAATTTTTATCGTAATCTTTATTGTTGCGATTATCATCTGGATTTTCGCTAAAATGTTCGGAAGCAAATAAGACATAAAAAAATCCCCGTTATTTTCATAACGGGGATTTTTTTTATTAAAGATTGTACATCTTTTTTCTTTGTTCCTGAATTTTTTCATCATCAAGATATTCGTCAAATGTCATGTAACGGTCAATTACTCCGTTTGGCGTCAATTCTACGATTCTGTTACCAACAGTTTGCGCAAACTCGTGGTCATGCGTTGTGAAGATTACAGAACCTTTAAAGTTTTTCAAAGAGTTATTAAAAGCTGTAATAGACTCCAAATCTAAGTGATTTGTTGGTTCGTCTAACATTAAAACGTTAGCACGCTCCATCATCATTCTAGACAACATACAACGTACTTTTTCTCCTCCAGATAAAACTCTAGACGTTTTTAAAGCTTCTTCTCCAGAGAAAATCATTTTTCCTAAGAAACCTCTAATAAATACCTCATCACGCTCTTCTTCTGTTTTAGCGTATTGGCGTAACCAATCTACTAAACTCAAATCGTTCTCGAAATATTTATGGTTTTCAGCTGGCAAATACGCTTGGTTTGTTGTAATTCCCCAGTCAAAAGATCCAGAATCTGCTTTTTGTTCGTTGTTTAAAATTTCGTAGAAAGCAGTTGTAGCACGTGAATCTTTAGAGAAAAGAACGATTTTATCGCCTTTCGCCATATTCAAGTTAATATCTTTGAATAAAACTTCTCCATCTACAGATGCAGATAAATTTTCTACATTCAAAATCTGATCTCCAGCTTCACGATCCTGATCGAAAATAATTGCAGGATAACGACGGCTAGAAGGTTTGATTTCAGAAATATTCAATTTCGAAATCATTTTTTTACGAGAAGTTGCTTGTTTCGATTTCGCAACGTTTGCACTAAAACGACGAATAAATTCCTCAAGCTCTTGTTTCTTCTCTTCTGCTTTTTTGTTTTGTTGTGCACGTTGTTTTGCCGCTAATTGGCTAGACTCGTACCAAAACGTATAGTTTCCTGAATAGTGATTAATTTTTCCGAAATCAATATCAGAAATATGTGTACAAACCGCATCTAAAAAGTGACGGTCGTGAGATACAACGATTACAGTGTTTTCGTAGTTTGCTAAGAAGTTTTCTAACCAAGCGATTGTCTCGAAATCCAAATCGTTGGTAGGTTCATCCATAATCAATACATCAGGATTTCCGAAAAGCGCCTGCGCCAAAAGCACACGAACTTTCATTTTTCCTTCCATATCGCCCATTAATGTATAATGATCCGCTTCTGTGATTCCTAAGTTAGACAACATTGATGCTGCGTCAGAATCGGCATTCCATCCGTTCATTTCTTCAAATTGAACCTGAAGCTCTCCAATTCGATCTGCATTTGCATCATTATAATCTAAATAAAGTTCATCCATTTCTTTTTTAACAGCGTACAGAACTTTATTTCCCATCAAAACAGTTTCCAAAACCGTATGTTCATCAAACAAGTTGTGGTTTTGCGTTAAAACCGACATACGTTTTCCTGGTTCTAAATGAATGTGCCCAGAAGTTGGGTCCATATCTCCTGAAATAATTTTTAGAAATGTAGATTTTCCAGCACCATTGGCTCCAATAACGCCGTAAATATTTCCGTGTGTGAATGTGGTATTTACTTCGTCAAACAAAATTCGTTTGCCAAATTGAACTGATAAATTATTGACTGTTAACATGAATGTCTTTTTAATTAATTTGGTGCAAAAGTAGTGAAAAAGGTTCTAAGTTGCAAAGGTGCTAAGGTACTAAGGTTTTTTATGCTGGTGTGGGTTTCTCGCAGAAGCGTAAAGGCACTAAGTTTAGTTTAAAATCTATAATTTAAGTTCCTGTTTGTCATTTCGAGGAACGAGAAATCTCCACAAGAAGCTCTACAAAGATTGGATTCTCGTTGCGGAGTCACTTGCGGAGATTTCTCGTTCCTCGAAATGACAAGATTGGGTTCTGATTGCGTATGATGGATTAAAATCCATCTCTACAATATACTTTGTTCCTGCGGAACTATTTTACAATTTACTTTCTTTTGCCAAAGCCACTTCTAGACTTTCAAAATTCGGCAGAACTTTAGCAATCATTCCTTCTTTATTTATAATAAAATGAGTTGGAAAAGAATTCAATTGCAAAGCTTGATTCATATATTCTTTCATGTCGGGAATTACAGCATATGAAAGTGGTTTTCTTGCCAAAAACGTTTTTAATTGTTCTGAAGAATCTTCAGCTAAACTTATAAAAAGAATGTCGTTTCTGTCTTTATAATCTGCGACTAGTTTGTTGACTTGCAGAAATTCTTTGATACAAGGCGTGCAATGAATATACCAGCATTTTATCACGATAATTTTTCCTTTTATAGATTCGTTGGTAACCAAATTTCCATTCAAATCTTTAAATGAAAATGAAGGAAAAGCCGTCCCTTCCATTTTGTAGTTTTTATAAGCATCAAAACCAATTTGGTTAATTGTGGCTTTTATACTTGAATCTGTTTTTGGCTGAATTTTGAATAATTTATAAACATAAACAGCTGTTTCAGATTTCAGTCGAATTGGAATAAAATTTCCGTTTGCAAGCCAATCTAAAAAAGTCTCTTTTGAAATTTCTTTTGAAGAAAAATCCAGCGCTTTAAAATCTCTAGAAAGCATGATTTTTTTATTCTGATAAGCTGACCATGATTCGTAAGTTTTCTGAATCTGAATTGGATCAACTTCTGGATTTCCGAATTTGTTTTGGCTAAAAGAAGAAGCAAAAATTAAGAGTGTAATTATGATGGTAATTGATTTTTTCATGAAGATTTGATGCGATAATTCTAAAGTCAAAAGTACTACTTTTTTTTTCACGCAGTGTCTTTGCGAGGAACGAAGCAATCTCACTAACAATTGATTCAGCAAGTGCGGTTGCTTCGTTCCTCGCAATGACTATTGGTTGTGATTGCTTTACTTTTAAACATAAAAAAACCTGGCAACAAAATTGCCAGGTTCATAATGTGCTCTTCAAGGAGAAAACCAAATAACAAATCTCCTTAATTCACAGCATTTATTCGAAATAAAAATCAGATTAAAAAATAAATAACCAAGCTCAATTTTAACCTTTCCCAATTTTTCATTTCTAGATTTTCAATCATTTTATTCTAATTCAAAAAATTCATTACTTTCAGTGACTTTTTATTTCCAGATTTGTCTGTTACTATTACAATAAATAACTGCTTGCTAGCAAAACTGTGGCTATGAAGCAAGACTTCTTTGTTGTTCTGAATATTTCTAGAACTTGTAATAGTTTGTCCTATCGTATTAAATACATCAACCTGAGCAATATCTTCTGTTTCATTAGATACAGATAAAGTATTGTTTTTAAAATAGGCTACAGTTGTATTGCTTTTTAAAGAAATATCATCTAGTGCCAATGTTTTTGATGCCGACTGCGATGCAAAATAAGCGGCATAAGCTTTAGATAATTCAGATGAATTACCGCAAGAAGAGGCATCCCAGTTTACAGACCAAGTCATTAAACCTCTTAAAGAAGGATATGGTCCGCCTGGCTGCATAGTGTATGTTCTTCCTGAAAAAGTGGTTCCGGTTCTTAAATAATGCATAGCATTAATTCCTTCTGTCGGCGTTAAATAACCGCTACCTGCTGCACTCGGGCAAGCTGGTAATGCAATAAGAACTTTTGAGGCTGGCAAACCATCGAAATGCATTCCTGTTGTAGCAATGTTATATCCTTTTATTACCATATCAGTTAGAGCTGTTACCATGTTTGATTTCTTAGCCGTGCCATAATATTGACCATCTAATCCGTTTTCTCCTCCTGTATTATACAATTGTACCGCCAACAAATCTAGTTCGTTACGCAAGTTTTGAATGATTGGAAGGAAAGAACCAAATGTATCAGTATAAGTAGAATATCCTCCTTGTACGTATTGTGTTTCTGGAGCTGCTGTCAATAAAAATCCAGGACCATAATACGCTTTCAATTCTTTGAAAGCATCTACTACGTTTTTTAATCTTGGATAAGCAGAAATACCTGCATACGAAATGTCTCTTAAATTTCCTGCGCTAAAATTCATCGATCCGCCTTCAAAATCAATATCAACTCCATCAAATTGATACTCGTCAATAATTGCTTTTAGACCATTAACAAAAATATTTTTTTGAGTTACATTATCTAAAACAACATGCCCATTTTGACCTCCGATAGAGACAATAACAGGAACTCCACTATCTCTTAAAGATTTTATATCATTTTTCAACAATTGCTTATTGAAAACTCCATTAGTCAAATATCTAGTATCGTTTGTAGTTAATACTGGTGTATAACCATCACGATTCACTGTTTCTACGAAAGAATAATCGACTACGTTAAACTTACTTCCCACCATTTGAGAGAAATATAAAAATGGAGCTGAAGTATTTTCCCAAGAATGTGCATATCCTAAAATAATTTTAGAAGGAAGCGGAATAAATCTATTGGTACTTACTGGAGCAATTTTAATTGTATTGTTTAATGTAGTTACACCAGATTGATTATCGGTTGCTTTGATTACAATTGGATAATCTTTGTAAGCATATGGTGTAAAATTATACGAATAGGTATTATTTGTACCCGCTGTCATGTTAAACGTACCTCCGTTTATTGTAATCGTAACACCTGAAACTGATCCGTTACTATCTACAGCTGTAACTGAAATTGGTACAACTTGAAAAGTACTTTGGTTTACAGTAGTATTAGATGGTGAATTCCATGTAATTACTGGTAATGAATTTGGGCAATTTGCACCAGAACAAGTTAATGTAAAACTATATGTTTTTGATTCTGTTGTTCCGTTTGATGCAGTAGCTGTAACAGTTAACGTATGAGAAGCCGAAAACTGATTTGCTGCTGGTGTCCAAGTTGATGTATAAGTTGCTGAAGAATTGGTCGCACTCAAAGTTTGTCCGTCTAAACTAAATACTACAGATGAAATTGTAGTCGCATCAGCAGCACTTAACCCAACACTTGCAACAAAATTAATTGATGATCCTAAATTTATAGCTATCGACGAAGCTGTTGGCGCTGTAATGTTAACCACTGGTTTAGTCGCAACTACCGCTTGTCTATTAAAATTATAAACCGTTGGCATTGTTGGAACTGCAAAGTTGGCTAAGTTATTTGGGTAATAAGTTGCTTCACCATTTTCCCATGAATTTAATTTTAAACTTAAAATTTGCGTATAACCAGCTACAACTGAATTATCAAAAGTATAATTTCCTGATGCATCTGTTGTTGCTAAAACACTTTTCCAGTTATGTGTACTATCTGTCCAAGGTAAAACGATTTCTACTTTTGCTCCAGCTACTGCAACTGTTCCGTTTTTAACTGTTCCGCTGATTAAATTTGCGGCAGCTAGTGCTGTTTTTGCTGTAGAACTTGTATTGAAATTGTAAATTGTTGGGTTTGTAGGAACTGCGAAGTTTGCCAAATTATTTGGGTAATAATTTACCTCTCCGTTTGACCAAGTATTTAATTTTAAACTTGTAATGGTTGTATAACCATCAGTAACAGAATTATCAAAACTATATTTTCCTTGTGCATCTGTTGTTGCCAAAACGCTTTTCCAGTTGTGTGTACTGTCTGTCCAAGGTAAAACGATTTCTACTTTTGCACCAGCAACCGGAGTTGTTCCGTTTTTAACTGTACCACTAATTTTACTTGAAGGAGTTACAATAACATCTTGTGAAAAGTTTAATGTTTTGTTCGCATTTAAATTTGAATAAACTGTCGAAGCAGGAGTAAAAGTTTGTCCTGTTAAGGCAGCAGTTACGGTATAATTTCCGCCAGAAGCCAAAGTCAAAGTATATGCTCCACTTGAATTGGTTGTTGCTGTAACATTTCCTGCTGTAGATGATGCTGTAACGGTTACGCCAGAAACTCCAGTACTTCCGATAAGAACTGTTCCGCTTACGGTGTAATTTACAACTGCTGCTCCTTGAACAAAATTCAACGTTTTGTTTGCATCGATTGCATTATAAACTGTAGAAGCTGGTGTGTATGAAAATCCAGTTTTTGCAGCTGTAACGGTATAATTTAATCCAGCTGTTAAACCTGCAACGCTGTAAACTCCGCTTGCGTTTGAAACTGCTGTTAATGTTGAGCTTCCTGAAACTGCCGAAACTGTTACGCCCGAAACGCCAGTCGATCCGTTAAGAACTGTTCCGCTTACGGTGTAAGTTGGCTGAGTTCCGTTGATTATAACTCCAGTTTGATTTACGGTAACATTATTTAAAGTTACTGGAGTAAAAGTATAAGTCGCTTTTAATGCTGTAACGGTATAATTTTGTCCAGAAGTTAAATTATTGAATGCAAAATTTCCTGTTTGAGAAACTACTGTCTGAATAACGGCATTAGATGCATTACGTAATTCAACTGTAACATCTGTAACTAAAGCTGATCCGTTTTTTGCAGAACCAGAAATACTTACGGTCCCAGGAACAGCACTTCCAAAAGAGGTATCAACTTGAGTCAATAATGAATTAGGAATAGAGCCTCTTGTATCTTGAGATAATTCCCAAACCATTCCTCCTGCTAAATTTCTTGATTTAATGTACTGTACTTTTAAATCCATCGATTGTTTATCTTCATAAGAAATAAACTCTTTTCTAGTAGCATTATATAAATAAGGAACTTTTGTTGTATTGTCAAAATAACGCACCCATCCTGCTGAAGCGGCAGTTGGCGTTACTAACATCGTATTTGGATCTAAATACGCATGTGAGTTTGTAACTGGATTTCCGACTAAATCGCAAATTTCGATACTTCCTGAACGTTCGCAAGCGCCAGAACCATCCCAAGTTCCGATTGGGTTTTGCGGATTTGTACATCCTGGAACTATATCTCTTGCAGCTGAAACGAATAATCCTGGTAAATTTGGATTGGTTCCGTTATTAGCCACGTGATCGAATTTCTTTCCGTAAAAAGGTAATCCCATGATTAATTTATTTGCAGGAAAACCAACCACATTCAAATATTGATTTGTTAATTCATCTAATGATTCTGATTGTGCCGCTCCGTAAAGCGGATCATTTGCATTTCCACTTGAATATAAAGGTGCATTGTAGCATGTTTTATCGTACCAATTTCCACCAAAATCATATCCGAAATAAGTGATGTAATCACAATAAGTCGAAATATCTTCTGTCATTCCGTATTGTGATCTGTTTGATGGTCCTAAATACTGCTGTGCTACTTTTCTAACATTGTTTCCAGCTGCAATTGTGATTAATTTATTCGGCATTGCCTGACGCATTGCTTTCAATAAATAAACTAAATTTTTGTTGTCATCTGGGCTGTATTTTTGCGGAGGAATTGGAGCTCCATTTATCACTTCTGTACCATCAGTTCCACCCGAAAGAGGATATTCCCAATCGATATCGAAACCATCAATAAATGGATATGTTGTGATAAAATTTGCCATATCTGTTGCTAGAGCCGCTCTTGCCACAGGACTTGCAGCAATTGGAGAAAGATCTTGTCCTTTTGTCCAGCCTCCTACAGAAATTAAAACTTTTAAATGAGGATATTTTTCTTTTAACTTTTTCAAGTCATAAAAGTTTCCTTTTACAGGAGCATCCCATGGAATTCCTCCTTCCATATGCTCAAAATCAGCATAAGTGTCCAAACATTTTAATTTTGTATTCTCTGGATGAGCAGGATCATACGTTGTACCATAAAAAGAATAATTTAAATGCGTCAATTTACTTCCATCAATTTTCGGAATATTAAAATCCCGGGCATAAATAGACCATTGTGCATAATACCCTACTACTTTTTTTCCGTGGGCTGGTTGCGCCATAGCAAGTAAGGGAAACAGTAACAAAAAGAGCAATCTGTAATAATGTTTCATAATTAATAAATATTAGTTAATAGAAAATAAGTAATTGGGCCACAGCCGTATAAATACGTCTAGGTTTCGCTCAACTGCAGATTGGAAGCCCGCTGCCGATTGGAAATAAACTCAAATTAAATTCTATAGATAAATATTACTATTACCGATTTATACATAATCATTAGCAAATAGTAGTGATTGATATTTATTTATAATTTTAAAAAAATTAATATTAAATACAAATGATAAATTTGGGACGACTCATCAATATATTCTCTTTATTGTCATGTTTTATTCTATTCTTTCTATTTGGTTTTTAAAAGGTTAATACTCCGTTATTGGTTATTTTTTTTTATAGTTAATTATTATTGATTTTACCTGAAATAGTATCATTCTAAAAAGAGATTTCAACATTATAATTACCCCTGCCATAGAATCATGGCAGAAGTAATTAACTCTCTAAAAAAACATTAGCAGTCTTAAAAACGTACTAAATACTAATTCAAATCCAACTCTAAATTAATTTCTTTAAACTCTCATAAACAGACAGTTCTACATCTGCATGATCTTTAGTATTGCATTGTTCAATCAATTTTTTCAGATCTGCAGGTGTTAAAGTTGATTTATTATCCAAAACCAATAACAATTCCTGAGAAGCGTCATTTAGTTTTTTAGACAATGGTAATATAGGTTGCACCAATGGCGCATTAATGCTTATTTCAGTTAATCCTTTATGTACAGCAATCCATTTATTGAAAAAGCCAGCAAGTTTTGCTTTATTATCTGCAGATTTATTTGATAAATATTGAGCCACCACAGCATCAAAAGCTAAAGCGTCTTTCGCATCTGGACCACAAGCATCTGCAAAAAGTGTTAATGGAGAATACATTTGATATTCTGTTCCGCCCTTGTTACGCGTGTAACCTTTAAGCGGTTCGCTAACTTTTAAAAATTCTTCTAAAGGTTTGATATCTTGATTATTTGCAATATTTCTCAAGATTACATCTTTATTACGAAGATGAGTAATTCCTAATTCTTCTAATCTAAAAGAAACAACTTCTAAACGTTTTCTCATATTTTCAACATCGACAACATCTTCTGCAGACCAAAGTCTTTCTGCAATTGCAGCTGTTCTTGGCCAAAGTCTTGAATCTATTGTTGTTGGCGAAACTAATTCTGTCCACATTGTGGCTTCTCCACCCAAAATTCTTGCTTTTTCTTCAGCAGTTAAATTGGCTCCTTTTGGCATTGGATCGTTTAAATAATGACTTGCAACTGGATACATTAAATCGATGTAATATCCGTTTGATAAAACTGTTTTGTATCCTTTTTTAACGGCATCAACTAAAGATTGTCCGGCTGCCATTCCTTCGTTTGGACCTCTCCAAGAATGCACAATTGCTTCTTTAGAAAGATCTTTGGTTAAAATTTCTTCCCAACCCATCAATTGTTTTCCGTGTTTCTTTAACATCGGCGCCAATTGCATCGTGAAATAGGTTTGTAATTCGTGGTTCGTTTTTAAATTATGTTTCTTTTTGAATTCTTGAATTTTAGGGTTTGCATCCCAATCTTTTCCTTCATTTTCATCTCCACCAATATGAAAATAAGCTCCAGGGAATAACGGACAAACTTCATCAAAAACTTCACTTAAAATTTGATATGTTTTAGGATTTGAAGGATCTAATGTTGGTGAAAAAATACCAGCATTTCTTTCAACTCCATAGGTACTGATTGCCGTACCTTGAATATTTTTTTCGGATGTTCCTCCTGTCAGCTTAATTACTTTACTGCCAATTTCTGGGTAAGCCGTTAAAATGGCAGATCCGTGACCTGGAACATCTATTTCTGGAACGATTAAAATACCGCGCTCATCGGCATATTTTACGATATTTTTAATTTCTTCTTGTGTGTAATACATTCCGTCCGAAGCTAATTGAATAAACTTTGGATGTTTTTTCATTTCAATTCTCCAGCCTTGATCGTCAACCAAATGCCAGTGAAAAACATTCATTTTCATTGCTGCCAAAGCATCAATATTTCTTTTTATTACATCAACTGGCTGAAAATGTCTTGAAGCATCAATCATTAAACCTCTCCACGTAAATCTTGGAAAATCTGATATTTTTGAAACAGGAAAATAAAAGGAGTTTGAATTGTTTTGAAGCAACTGCAACAAAGTCTCCAAACCGTGTAATGCACCTAAATCGCTTGATGCATTTAAAGTAATTTTGTTTGAAGTAATATCTAAATGATAACTTTCGTCTTCGTATAAACCAATTTTGCCGCTTTTAGTACAATTGATTTGTAATTCTGCGTTTGGAACTTCATTTAATTTGGCAATAAAACCTTGTTCAAAAAATATACCTGCTCTACCATCTAAACGGCGCAAAAAGCGAGTTACTCCGCCAAAAATTCTTTGATCGGGATTTCCTGTAATATTGACTTTAAAATTTTTGGTTAAAGCAAAATTACCTTCATTAACAACAACACTCTGAGGCCAAGGCATAAGGTTAAGCTGCTCTTTCTGGACTTGAGCACCCGCAGTTATCCCTGCAAATAATAGTACAAATAAATATTTCATTTTTCTTTTTTTTGGTTGGATAGTTTTTTAATAAGTATCCCTAATTTATATAAAAAAATAACAAAATTCAGAATGACTTCTGCATTACCTCACTTTTACAAATAATCATCTGAATTTTGTCATTTGATTCGCTCAAAATCGAATCTTAAAACTTTAATAATCAAAACGTTTAAAGGCTTCAATTGCTTCATATTCTGCCAAACCTAATTCATCATATAAAATGGCTGTATTTTTATTTCGATCTTCAGCTCTAACCCAAAATTCTCTAGAATCATTTCCTTGAAACATTACTCGGTCTTTTTGAGATTGATGATACAAAATAGCATGGCGTTTTAATAAAACTTCTGACGGACTTAATGGAACTGCCATATCAATTTCGTGAATATCCCATTCGTGCCAAGCGCCTCTGTAAAGCCACAACCAGCAATCATTCATATACGGTTCGGGCTTAAGTTCTTTTAAAGCCGCGAATATGGCATTCAAACAAACTTCATGCGTTCCGTGCGGATCTGCAAGATCGCCAGCTGCAAATACTTGATGCGGTTTTATTGTAGCAATAATATCTTTTACAATAGCAATATCTTCTGGTCCTAACGGATTCTTTTTGACTTGTCCAGTTTCATAAAATGGAAGATCTAAAAAGTGCGTATTGGTATCTTTTAAACCAATATATCTCGTTGCGGCGTAAGATTCTCTTCTTCTAATAAGTCCTTTGAGTTTTCTAACTTCCAAAGAATCAATTTGATTTTCAGATTTATTATTTAGAAATTCTATTACTTCTTTAAAATTAATACCAGAATCTTTTCCAATAAAATCACTTGCGACTTCAGCAAATTTTAAGGCTTCATCGTCAGTAACGGCTATATTTCCAGATGTTTGATACACGACGTGAACATCGTGACCTTGTTTGATTAATTTTGAGAAAGTTCCTCCCATAGAAATCACATCATCGTCTGGATGCGGACTAAAAAGAATTACTCTCTTTTTTGCCGGATTTGCTCTTTCAGGTCGATGCGAATCATCTGTGTTTGGTTTTCCTCCAGGCCATCCGGTAATAGTATGCTGTAGAATATTAAACATATTAATGTTCATATCATAAGCAGAACCTTCTTGCGCTAAAAGGTCAGACATTCCATTATTATTGTAATCACGGTCTGTTAATTTTAAAATAGATTGTTTTGTCTTTTGACATAGCCAAACAATCGCTTTACTTTTCAATTCAGGAGTCCAAAGACATTCCCCCACTAACCAAGGCGTTTTAAAACGAGTTAATTCGGTAGCCGCTGACTGATCTAAAACGAAAGTTGCGTTTGGATGATTTTGCAAAAAAGTAGCTGGAACTTCAGAACTGATATCACCTTGAATGGTTCTTTTAATAATCTCTGCTTTGTTTTGTCCCCAAGCCATCAAAACTATACGCTTTGATCTCATAATAGTCGAAACTCCCATTGTAATAGCACGTTTCGGCACATTATCAATACCATTAAAAGCAGATGATGCATCTACTCTCGTAATATGATCTAACGTAATAATTCTTGTTCCAGAATTAATGTGCGAGCCAGGTTCATTGAAACCAACATGTCCCGTACGACCAATTCCTAGTAATTGAAAATCAAGACCTCCAGCATTTTTAATATTCATTTCATAATCGATACAGTATTGATTGATTTCTTCAATTGCGACTGTACCGTCAGGAATATTAATATTTTCGGGTTTGATATCAATGTGATTAAAAAGATGTTCATGCATGAAATAGTGATAGCTCTGATTGTTCTCTTTTGTCATCGGATAATATTCATCCAAATTAAAAGTGATTACATTGCTAAAACTCAGTCCTTCTTCTTTGTGCATTCTCACCAATTCCTCATACACTTTTACTGGAGAAGAACCTGTTGCTAAACCTAAAACACAAGATTTGTTTTTCTCTTGTTTTGATCTGATTAGCTGCGCAATTTCCTCAGCTACAATTACAGAAGCTTCTAAAGAACTTTTGAAGATTTCGTTATGAATTTTTTCAAATCGAGTTTCTTCAAATTTTCCAGCGCTTTTGTAACTAATGTCAGGTTTTATTTCTAAAGCACTTTTCATTTATTTTCTTTTTTTTGTAGTAAGTATCATTTTGGTTTTAAGAATGGTATAGACCGCTTTCGCCGTATATACCATACTAATAACCAAACTCAATATTATTGTTTTTCTTAGAAGTTTGCTTTATCAACATCCCACCAAAGTCTTGTCGCTCCGTTATCAGCACCGCCAAGGGCTGCAACACCAGACTCAACTCCTTTAGGATTGTTAGTTGCCTCAGATTGTGCAAAAGGCAGTCTTCTTACCCCTAAAGCAGTGCTGATGATACCACCACTTTTATTGTTTGTGATTCTGAACAATTTAGGGTAACCTGTTCTTCTGTACTCAGACCAAGCTTCTTGCCCATCAGGAAATGTAGCAATCCATTTTTGCGTGATGATTTTTTCTAAGTTAATTTCATTAGTAGCTCCCCAAGCAACTGTAACTTTAGAAACTGCTGGTGCATTATTTACTGCACTAATAGGGTCAACATAGTCTTTTGCAACTTTAACATCATCTGCAATATAAGTTGCTGCACCTTCAACACCGTTTTGTTCAAACGATGCTCTGATTCCTGCTTCGTATAAATCTTTTGCTGTACCGCTCATGTTCCATCCTCTTAAAGCTCCTTCAGCTCTTAAGAAATAAACCTCTGCAGTTGACATCCAAGTAACTTCACCAGTTCTTGTTCTGTCTCCAGTTCTAGAAAAATTAGCGTATGTTGATGGAGTTGGATATACAATACCTGTTCTCACACCTCTATATTCGCCTGCAACTTGTGTAGATGGCTCCCAATATTTTGCTATTCTAGGATCTTGATATCCACCCATAATAGATTCCATATCTGCTCCCATATTTAAACCAACCCAAACGTGGCTCATTACATCGATTACATTTAAATCTAATGGTGATTTAATTTTTATAAGATCTGCATTGATTTTGAATACACCAATTGACTGACCTACCGCTTTTTCAGCTTCTGTTTTTGCTAACGTAGGATTTACTTTTGCAATACGAATCGCTAATCTTAAACGTAGTGAGTTTGCATATTTAACCCATTGAGCATAACTTCCAGCATAATTTGACTGATCTGTTTCAGTAAATTTAGAAACTTCTCCAGCTGTTACTCTTTGCGTTAAATCTGTAACTGCAAAATCTAAATCTTTGAACATTTGAGTATAAATCTGCTCCTGAGAATCGTAAGTTGCAAGACCTTCACCACCAAATTTAGAATACACTGCTGGTCCGTACATATCTGTAATACGTTGCATAGTTGCAACTTTTATAATAAGTGACCATGCATAAAACTGATCGTATTTTCCTTTTGCTCTCTGCTCTACTTTAAACAAGTTTGCAACGATGTTTACATATGCATCATCCCAAGCATATCCGTTCCAGTTTGGATTTAAGTTGTAATTATGGTTATTGATTCCTCCAAATTCATTTGGACTTGTCATATATCCTGACCATCCATCTGCTTGCAAACTTTGCTGTAATTGATATTGCCAAGTTACATCTGATATATAAAGTCTAGTAAAGGCAGGCTTAATTAAACTTTTTATATTGTTAAAATTTTGTTCCAAATCCGGTGTAGTTGCTCCTACGGGATTTTGGTTTATGTCCTCAAAATTATCTGTACAACCAAAAGCTGCAAGAAGAGAGAAGCATATTGCTGTTCTTTTTAATATATTTAATGTCATGATTGTAAAGATTAGAATGTTAAGTTTAAATTAAGACCGATACTTCTTGTTGACGGCATTCCGAATACATCAACACCTTGTAAACCTTCACCTGTACTTAGCGCCACATTTGGATCAAATGGAGCATCTTTATAAATAAAGAATAAATTTCTAGCAATTAAAGAGATTGTAGCTGTTTGAACAAAAGGTAATTTTGCTTTATTGAATGTGTAACCAACAGAAATTTCTCTAACACTAACATTTGTTGCATCATAAACATATTGGCTACTAACTCCATTTCTTCCTGAAGTATTTGTATAATATGTGTAAGGATCCATTGAAGTTACTGGAGTTCCGTCACTTGCTTTAACACCATTAAGCTGTACAGCTCCAGCATTTCTAGCATCACCAGTTGCTTTAGAAACACCATTAAAATCATTGATTGCTTGTGTTAAACTAAGAACTTCACCTCCAAAACGTCCGTCTAATAAAATATTTGCAGTAAATGCTCCAACTTTAAACGTATTTGACCAGCCTAACATAAAATCAGGATTTGCATTTCCTATTTCTTTCCAGTCTGTTCTTTGTAATGTATTATCATCATTAACTAAGATTCTTCCTTGGTCATCTCTTTTAAAATCAAAACCTTCGATTACACCAAATGGTCTTCCTTCAATTAATGAATATCTGTAAGAGTTAGAACCTGGATCTGTAAGAACAATTCTTCCTCCTGTTGATTCTGAAGGAATATCATTTACCCTACTCTTATTTTTTGAAAAGTTAACTCTTGTCTCCCAATTGAATTTCTCTCCTCTTACGACATCACCATATAAAACAACCTCAAATCCTTTGTTAGAAATACTACCAGCATTGATAGCGTAAAAAGTATATCCGTTTGCATTTGTAGATTCTGCAGGAACTTGAAGAAATTGATTTTTAGTCTCAGAAGTATAATAAGATAATTCAAAACCTAATCTGTTATTAAATAATTTCCATTCAGTACCAAGTTCCAATTCCGATTTTAATTCATTTTTTAAACTTGTTCCTGGTTTTGGCCCTACTGTAGGATTTACGTTATTTCCTGCAACGATACTAGATGTAGGACTTGTAATTGTAGCAGCAATATCATTACCAACTTTAGCATATGTAGCACGAACTTTACCATAGTTAACAAATTCTGGCATAGTAGTCATTTCGCTAAGAATTGCAGTTGCTCCAACAGATGGGTAGAAATATCCAGGATCTTGAGTATTAACTAATGTAGATGACCAGTCATTTCTTGCAGCAACATCTAAGAACAAATAATCTTTATATCCAAAAGTCGCAGCAGCAAATACAGATTGAACTTCTCTAGCCGATCCTGTTTGAACGTTTCCGTTGTTACTTACAAAGTTACCAAGAGTAAAGATATTATCATAAACCAAACCTCCTCCGATACCAGAATCAAGTGTTAATCCTGAAGCTTTAGAGTGATTAATACTAGTACCTAAAGTTCCATTAAAAGTAAAGTTGTCGTTAATTTTAGTATTGAATAAAGCAATTAAATCAGCATAATTTTGAGTACCGATTAAATTTGCATTGATATATCTTCCTGTAGGATGTACCAAAGAACTTGCAGAAGTTGCGTACATTCTTTTTTGGAAATTACTTTCGTTTCTGTTGTAGCTGTATCTTGAAGTTAAGTGAAACCACTCAGCAATTTTATAATCTAAAGCAATTGCTCCGTTGAAGAAATTATTATGATCCTCAGATTTTTGTTTGTTAATCTGCCAATATGGGTTTTCATTACTTTCATTAACAGCTGCAAACCCAGGATAATTTTGTTGCATCATGTTTTTTACCGGATCAAAAACTTCATACGTTTTTAAATCATTAAGAGAAAATGCTCTTGGATGACTGTAAACACCAGCAATTGGATTAAAATACAAACCATTTGTTGGTCTATTATTAATTGTTTGAGTAACATAATTTGCTGTCACAGCAACACTTAATTTATCGTTGAAGAATTTACTAGTCTGGCGAATTCCAAAGTTGTTTTTCTTTAAGTGATTTCCTGGAACTATACCATTAGAATCTGTATTTGCATAACTTAAAGCTGTTGAAGCTCCTTCTGTAGCTTTTGAAAAAGTCATCGATGTAATTTGAGTATTTCCTACTTCGAAAAAGTCTTTTATCTGTTTATCACCTTCTACTTTTTGTTTTGCTCCCCAACTTCTTGGATCTCCTGTATTTGAAGTATAATCTGATTGAAATTCTGGAAGATACGCAGCACTTTCAAATGTTGTTACCGAGTTAACATTAAATGATTCTGCTCCTGCTTTTGATTTTTTAGAAGATAATAAAATTACCCCATTTGCTCCTTGAGAACCATATAATACAGAAGCTGCAGCACCTTTAAGAACTGTCATTCCTTCGTAATCATCAGGATTTATTAAAGAAACAACATCTCCACCATCTTTATTACCACCATTTAAATCTCCAAAAGTTCCGTTTGGTTGTCCAGAACCTCCATTGTATAATGGAATACCGTCAATTACATATAATGGTTGATTGTTTACAAATGATGAATTACCACGGATAGTAACTTTTGTAGTTCCACCTGCTCCAGATGAACTTCTTGTTACAGCAACACCGGCAATTTTACCAGCTACTGTATTAATAAGGTTGGCATCTTTTACACGAGTTAATTCTTCTCCTTTAAGTTCTTGCGCAGCATATGCTAACGATTTTTTTGTCTTTTTAATACCTAAAGAAGTTACCACAACTTCATTTAAAGCATTTGAAGCTCCTTGAACCAACTTCACATTAATTGTAGCAGCATCTCCTACAACAATTGTCTGAGTTTCTAGCCCTACATAAGTAAAAACTAAAGTCTGACCTTTTTGCGCTTCAATTGTATACAATCCGTCAAAATCGGTAGTTGTACCTTTTTGACCTCCTTGTACAGCAACAGAAGCTCCTGGTAATGGCATACCGTCAGAATCTGTAATCACACCTTTGACACTTTTTACTTGAGCAAGCGAAACTTGCGCCGTAAAAACAATCATAAAGATTAAGAAAATTTTTTTCATGTTTATTTTATTTTGTTAGTTATGAAGTAAAATTATTCTTAAGACATTGTTAAAAAAAATAAATTAAACCAACGACAATAAAATTTAAACCAACGACATAAATCATTCAATAATACGTTTTACGAAAACGTTCTATTTCAAAATTTAATCATGAATATGCATTTTTAGCGAAATTTTATTCAAAAAAATTGGCACTTTGCCTTTAATTGTTTAAAGTTGCACAATATTAGCTAATGTTAAGAAAACCTAAAATATCTAAACCTCACAAAACCAATTGAAAGAAATTAAGAAAGTTAAATTTGACATTAAACTGCAAAATCATCTTTGGTTTTGGGGAGTATACTTTACTTTAAACTTTTTAAGATGGGGCGCTTATTTTAATGATTATCCTTATGCATTCAAATCAAACTTAATCGAGTTTTCACTGGTTATACCTTTAGTATATTTAAATCTTTTTGTTTTAGTACCGAAATATGTTTTGAAGCAGAAATATATTATGTATACATTTTTACTTCTTGTAAGTTTGTTTGTAATTTATTTGCTAAAAACTGCTCTTACCTATTATATCATCTCTGAAAATATATGGCCAGAAGCAAATCGAGAATATCATCCTTTTGAAATTAATCATATTGTAGCGGTTTGTATCGGAGAATTGTATGTTTTAGCAATGGCTTCTTCAGTATATTTAACCTTAACTTGGTTACGTGAACGCGAAAGAAACCGTTCTTTGAGAGAAAACCAGTTTAAGATTAAATTAAAATATCTGGAAAATCAGATTCAACCACATTTCTTTTTCAATACCTTAAATAATTTATACGCATTATCTTTAGAATCTTCCAAGAAAGTTCCAGACGTAATTATCAAACTTTCTAATTTGATGGAATATGTACTTTATGATGTAAAAGGAACTAAGTTTGTACCGTTAATAAAAGAGATTGATTACATTCAGAATTATATCGAAATCGAAAAACTTCGTTTCGAAAATGTAGAAGTGACTATAAATCTAGAATCAAATATTGAAGATGTTGTTGTACCGCCGCTCATTTTTATTTCGTTGGTAGAAAATGCCTTTAAGCACGGAGGCGTGAACAATAAAAATTTAAAGATTAAAATTAACTGCAAAGTCTTAGACAATAAAATGCTTGACTTTGAAATCTTAAATAATTTTGTAATTTCACAAAATGATAATTCAAAAAGAGGAATTGGTTTAGTCAATACAAAAAAGAGATTAAAGCTAATTTATCGAACTAATTTCAGCCTTAAACAAAAAACCAAACTAAATTTCTACATAACTCGATTACAAATACCTACTCATAATGAAGATTAAATGCGTGTTAATTGATGATGAGCCATTAGCAATCAAAGTACTGCAAAATTATTTTACCAATTTTACAGATTTTGAAGTTATTGGAACATTCAACAATTCTTTAGAGGCGCTGGATTTTATCAACAGCACACCTGTTGACGCCGTCTTTTTAGATATTAACATGCCCATGATGACTGGTTTTGAATTGATTAGTTTGATTGAAAATAAAACTAAAGTCATTATTACCACCGCTTTTAGAGAATTTGCAGCCGAAAGTTACGATCTTGATGTTTTAGATTATTTGGTAAAACCGATTCCGCTTCCGCGTTTTATAAAATGCATCAACAAAATCACAACCGAATACAACCTTAAAAACAATATTAAAGTTGAAACTGCAAAAGGCGATTCACACATTTTCATCAAAGTAGACAAAAAAATGATGAAAATTAATATTGAAGAAATTCTGTTTGTTGAAGGAATGAAAGAATATATCAAAGTTGTTACGCCAGACAAAACTTATATTACACATAAATCTCTTACATCTTTATCAGAAGAATTACCTGCAGATAAATTCCTTAGAATACATAAATCCTATGTAATTGCTCTAAATAAGGTAAAATCTATAGAAGGAAACCGCGTTCAAATACAATCTTACAACATTCCAATTGGCCGAAACTACAGCAAAGAGGTCAAAAATAAAATATTAGAATAAATATAATTACGAATTACATTTTCTAAGTAGGTTAAAATTAACACTTTGTTGAAATAATATGGTCGTTGGTATAAATTTAACATTATTTATACCTTTTTATTTTTTTTTGATAATCCTAACAAATATATTTACGGTCTTCAAAAAACAATAAATAAAAAATTAACCTTATTATTATGAGTTCAGAAAATGTGCAAACCAAATGGGGGCAATTTATCTCTTTGATAATCGTCTTTTTCTTTTGGGGTTTTGTTGGTTCTGCCAACGACATCCTGATTCCAGTATTCAAAAAAGTTTTTACTTTATCGCAAGTACAATCACAATTAGTAGCGTGGGCATTTTATGCTGCGTATTTTGTAGGATCGATAATCTTCTTTTTAGTTTCTTTAAAGCTTGACGTACTCCAAAAGTTCGGCTACAAAAGAACACTTTCAGCTGGTTTACTTCTTTCTGCTGTTGGATCATTTTTATTCATTCCAGCTGCAACAATGGAAAGTTTTCCATTCTTTTTAACCGCTTTGTTTACTGTTGGTTTAGGTTTCTCTATTCAGCAAATTGTAGCAAATCCATTAGCAATTAAAATGGGAAGTCCAAACACTGGGGCGCACCGTTTAACACTTGCGGGAGGTATCAACTCTTTTGGAACAACAATTGGAGCTATCTTATTAGGTATCGCTTTATTTGGAATGGGTGACAATAAAAAAACAGCTCTTTCTTTAGAAGACATTAAATTACCATTTATCATTCTTGGTCTTGCTTTTATCATTGTTGCGATTTTCATGAATTTCTCAAAAATTGAAGATCCTGAAAAAGAGGAAGAAGCTGTTATTAAAGACAAACACAGCAAATTCAACATTATGGATTACCCACAATTATACCTTGGTATGTTAGGGATTTTCATTTACGTAGGAACAGAAGTAACAATCATCAGTAATTTACCAGCTTTATTACACACTAGCGAGTTTGGAAATGTACTAGAAGATGCAATCGCTCCATTTATTGCCCTTTATTGGGGAAGTTTAATGATTGGTCGTTGGAATGGTGGTGTAAATGTATTTAATACTTCAAACCTAGTAAATACAGCTTTAAAATTCATCGTGCCAGCTGTTGCCTTCGGAGTAATTATCGGCGCTAATATCTTTGCTGCTCACGACGTTTCTGCATTCTACATTTACCCACTTTGGATCTTATTGTTTATTGCAGTAAGTTTTGTTGGAGGTAAAAATGCTGGAAAAACTTTAATGCTTTTCGGAGCTTCAGGATTATTAATGATGGTTTTAGGTTTAGTTTGGCCAAATCCAGAAATTGCTAAATTCTTCTTTATCTCAGGAGGTTTATTCTTATCTATTATGTGGCCTTCTATCTTCGATTTAGCGATTGCAGGTTTAGGAAAAAACACAGGAAAAGCATCTTCTTTCTTAATTATGATGATTCTTGGAGGTGGAGTTATTCCATTAATTCAAGGAAGTATCTGTGATTTAGATGCAACAAATCCAAACGGAATTTTAGGAATTACTTACACACACTTCTCATATATTGTACCATTACTTGGTTTTGCATACTTAGGATTCTACGGATTCTACTGTCCAAAAATATTGAAAAAACAAGGTATCAACCACGTTGAAGGCGGTGGCGGCGGACACTAAAAAAATATAACAAAAATAAAAAGCTCTCATTTTCAAAAATTGAAAATGGGAGCTTTTTTTATACCCAAAAATTCATTCCGTAGGAATGTTTGATTAATCGACAATATATATTTACATAAAATCAGGTATCCCTACAGGATACAATGCTAAACAACACATTTTTTTTCTACCGACGAGATATTCCTACGGAATATTAAATTCACACTTTAAAAAAATCATTACTAAGTTTAAAAACTAAGAAATTCAAAATCTTAGAACCTTAGTACCTCAGAAACTTTTTACTTCGCATCAATAATATTCTGAAGATTCTTTTTAAAAATAGCCTTATTTTGCGCCGTTAAAGAATAAACAACATCTTTATCAGCATGAACAATTACTTTATCAATATCAGCCTTTAAAAGAGCTTGCGGATCTTTAATTTTAAGCGTGCACGCTCCATCAAAAAAACCATCATCTTCAATAGTTTTTCTAGCTTCTATAACAGTTCCATTACTTAAGATTGCAGAAATAGTCATTTCACTATTTAAAGTTTTAGAATAAAAACCATCCATAACCAAAAGAAGTCTATAACTATTCTTCAACTCTGAACCTTTAAACTCATGCCTTGTAATATTGTATCGAAGTCCTTTTGCAAGAGTTTGAAATTTTACAGAACAATCCAATTCATAAGTTGCGACGTCTCCAGCATCATTTACGGAAGTAATAACTTTAGCTTGGGCATTTATTGAAAAACTAGCTAAAAAACACAACATAATCAATAATACTTTCATAATCAGCCATTTAAGATTCATATAAAAGTAAAAAAAATCGCCTTTTCTCGTTAGAAAAAAGACGATTTTTATTTTGTAAGTATCTAAGGATTACTTGTTTCCTTTTTCAAAGTCAGCTACGAATTGAGCTAAACCGATATCAGTCAATGGGTGTTTCAACAATCCGTAAATTGCAGAAAGAGGTCCAGTCATAACATCAGCACCAATTTTAGCACAGTTTACAATGTGCATTGTGTGACGCACAGAAGCAGCTAAAATTTGAGTTTCATATCCGTAGTTATCGTAAATCTCTCTAATTTCCTGAATAAGATTCAAACCATCAACAGAAACATCATCCAAACGTCCGATGAAAGGAGAAACATAAGTAGCTCCCGATTTTGCAGCCAATAAAGCTTGTCCCGCAGAAAAAACAAGAGTTACGTTAGTTTTTATTCCTTTATCAGAAAAATATTTTGCAGCCATAACACCTTCCTTAGTCATAGGAAGTTTTACAACGATTTGGTCATGTAATTCAGCTAACTCCTCACCTTCTTTAACCATTCCGTCAAAATCAAGCGCATTAACTTCAGCACTTACATCACCTTCAACAAGATTGCAAATGTCAACATAATGCTTCAAAATGTTGTTTTTTCCAGTGATTCCTTCTTTTGCCATCAAAGACGGGTTAGTTGTTACACCATCCAAAACACCTAAAGCTTGTGCTTCTTTAATTTGAGCTAAATTAGCTGTGTCAATAAAAAATTTCATAATTTATACTATTTAAATTGTGTTGATTATTAGGGCGTGACCATATTTGCAAAAGGCGCACTCATCAAACCGCTTACGAGCGCCTTTTCCAAATCTGGTCGGGCTATACGCACTACTTCGGTAGTTTGCTTCTATCCCTCACGCAAAATTCAGCTGCAAAATTACGAAATCAATACCAATAACAATTTCAAAAATTAAATCAATTTGTGATTTATATTAAATTTTAGAAAATATTCGCCAATAACAACGCTTTCATTATAAAAAACTAAAAATATTAAAAACAGAATTATTTTGTACTTTTAAAAAAAAATAACAATTCCTCCAAAAGTGCTAGAAGAAAATTTCAAACAAGACATTCTTAATATTCAAAACATACCCATGATCCCAAAATTACTTAGCGTAATTTGCCAGACAACAGGAATGGGATTTGCCGCAGTTGCCAGAGTTACAGAAGACCGATGGATTACTTGCGCATCTGAAGATCATTTGGAATTTGGGCTAAAACCTGGAGACGAATTACAAGTAAAAACCACAATTTGCGACAGCATCAGAGACGACCGCAAACCAGTTGTAATTGATAACGTAAGCGAAGATCCTGATTACCACGATCATCATACACCTGCAATGTACAAGCTGCAAAGTTATATTTCTATGCCCATTATCCGAAAAGACGGAAGTTTCTTTGGAACTTTATGTGCAATAGATCCTAAACCAAATTCTTTAAAAACATTTAAAGTCCGTGAAATGTTTAATCTTTTTGCTGATTTAATTTCTTTTCATATCGAAGCTATTGAAGAAGCTCTACAAAGTCAAAGCATTTTACAAGAAAAAAGTACACTTCTAGAAAAAACAAAAAATCAAAAAAACGAAGCAGAAAAATCTAAATCAGATGTTGAAAAAAAGCTGATTGAAAAAAATATTTCTCTTGAAAAAATGAATAGCGAACTCGAAGCTTTCAATTACATTTCGAGTCACGATTTGCAAGAACCGCTTAGAAAAATTCAACTTTTTACAGATATAATTGAAAGTGGAGAATCTGAAAATCTTTCAGAAAAAGGAAAACACGCCTTTCATAAAATTCGTTTTTCTGCATACAGAATGCAAAATCTAATCAACGATTTGCTTACTTATTCTAAAACTAAATTTGACGAACGAAAATTTGAAACAAAAGATCTCAATATTATTTTAAAAGATGTAATTGATGATCTTACAGAAGAAATACAAGAAAAGAAAGTAAAATTTACTATCGAAAATTTAGGACAACTTTCTATAATCGAATTTCAATTCAGGCAATTACTTTATAATTTGATTAGCAATTCTATAAAATTCTCCAATCCCGAAAAAGAACTTACCATTACCGTTTCTTCAAAAAAAGTCACCAGCTTAGAATCTGATTTTCATAAACTTATTCCAAACACAGAATATTATATCATCAGCGTTTCTGATAACGGCATCGGATTCGATCAAGTTTATAACGAGAGAATATTTGGTCTTTTTCAAGCGTTACATACAAAAACAACAAAAAGCACAGGTATCGGACTTACGATTGTAAAACGCATCGTAGAAAACCACAAAGGTTTTATAAAAGCCAAAGGAATATTAAACGAAGGTGCAACTTTTGAAATTTTCCTTCCTGTAAATATGAACTAAAAAAAAGGCTTTCGTTAAATCAATATAATTTTAACCAAAGCCTTTTCTATTTTTAAATCTATTTGTTTTACAACTTATAATGATTCATTAACATTTTCTCGTACATTTTATCTGGAAGCGCTCGTTTTAAAACAATAGAAAACTTCTGCATAAAAGCACCCACTTTATAATGAACGTTAGGCTTTTTAGTTTCAATAATTTTATAAACTGCTTCGGCCATTTCATTCGGATTACTTCCTGCGTCAACGTGATCATTCATTGTTGCTAAAACGTCTCCATACACCTTTTCATAAGCTGAATCTTTAATAACTGGCGCGTGATAACGACCCGCAGCGATATTTGTTGCGAAATCTCCAGGTGCCACATTGGTAATCTCAACACCAAAAGATTTTACTTCCATTCTCAAAGCTTCTGTAATCAATTCCAAAGCCCCTTTCGAAGCCGAATAAACACTTCTATAAGGAAGTCCCATATAACCAGCAATCGAAGTAATATTAATAATAAGTCCCGAATTTTGTTTGCGCATTTGTGGCAACGCTGCTTTCATCACTTCAATTGGACCAAAAAAGTTCGTTTCAAAATTATTGCGAATTTCTTCAGTCGGAATTTCTTCTAAAGGTCCAGTAATTCCAACTCCAGCATTATTAATCACAATATCTAATCTTCCCGAAGTTGCAATAATTTTATTAACCGCAGTTTGAATAGATTCTACATTTCGAACATCTAAAGCAACCAAAGGAAAAACAGAGTTTAAAACATTCTCAGGATTTCGACTCGTTCCGTAAACGACGAAACCTTTTTGATGTAAAAATTCACCAATAGATTTTCCAATTCCTGATGATCCTCCAGTAATTAAAACGACTTTATTCATTTTTTTGAGTTATGAGTTATGGGTTATGAGTTATAAGTTCTTGGAAATAATTTTAACTTCTAACCAATAACATCTAACTTTTGATTAGTCCAAAAATAAAAAAATCTTCCAGAAGGAAGATTACAAATTAAGTATTTCTAAAAATAAAAAATGGCAAGCGACCTACATCGCACCGCTCAACCACGTACCCTTGCTATGTTCCCATCCTGGGGGAGTCTGCAGGAGCTGGTCGTGTAGGACTTGCCGGTGCAAATATACAACCTTTTTATATTTTTGCAAGACCTTTGCGACAATAAAAATATCGTTGTATATTGGCTTATTCAAATTTTAAACTATGAAAAAATATAACTTCCTAGCTGTCATTTTATTAGAAATAACATTAATCGGATGTGGAGATACAAAAAAAGGTGAAAATTCTTTGTTTACTATCGATGATTCAGCTTTTCCTGCTCATCTTACACAAAAAGAAGTGCTAAATATTGCCGTTTTAAACCCAAAATCGAAAGAAATTGATAGCGTTGTCTACTTCGTAAATGACCAAAGAGCTGGAAGTACAAAAGGTGCTAAAGATTTTAGATTTGAATTATTAGATCAGAAATTAGGTTATCAATATCTAAAAGCTACTGTTTATTTTGGTGGAGATTCTTCTGATGCAACCAAAAGAATTGAAGTCGTTTCTGATGTTGAACCTAAAGCTTTAAAATATAAAATTGTAAATACTTATCCTCATGATACAGCTTCCTTTACAGAAGGTTTAGAGTTTCATGAAGGAAGACTTTTTGAAAGTACAGGACAAAAAGGTGCTTCTTATTTTAGAGAGATTGATTATAAAACCGGGAAAGTAATCAAACAAGTTGACCTTCCTCAGGAATATTTCGGTGAAGGAATTACTTTTATAAATGGCAAATTATTCCAATTGTCATGGCAGGAAAAAACCGGTTTCATTTATGATGCAAAAACATTCAAATTAGAAAAAACATTCAAGTACGACAAAGATATTGAAGGTTGGGGAATGACACATGATGACAAATATATTTATCAATCTGACGGAACTGAAAAAATCTGGAAGATGGATCCTGCAACTCAAAAGCTAATAGATTACATCAATGTATATTCAGGAAATTCAAAAATTAAAGCTGTAAATGAGTTAGAACTTATTGAGGGAAAATTATATGCAAATGTTTTTCAAAAAGACGCAATTGCTGTAATTGATACAAATTCTGGTGCTGTAGAAGGAATTTTAAATATGTCTGATTTAAGAAAGTCTATGACTGGCGTTACCACAGAAGATGTTTTAAACGGTATCGCATACAATCCTACAACTAAAACCATTTTTGTCACAGGTAAAAACTGGAGCAAAATATTCGAAATTACAGTTTCAGAATAATTCAAAAAATAATTTAAAGACAGAAATTTCACAGATTTCACGAATTAGTTCGTGCTAATTTGTGAAATTTGTGTTTTATAACAATTCATAACAATGATCACATTAATTACCAACATACAAGAGTTACTGCAAGTTCGAGAAACTTCAATTACCAAAGTTTCAGGTTCAGAAATGGCGATACTTCCAACAATAAAAAATGCTTTTTTAGTTTTAGAAGATAATCTTATTGCCGATTTTGGTTCGATGGAAAATCTTCCAAAAATTAATGCCGATAAAGTTATTGATGCCACAGGAAAAGTAATTCTCCCATCTTGGTGCGACAGCCACACCCATATTGTATATGCAGGAAATCGCGAACAGGAATTTGTTGACAGAATAAATGGATTAACGTATGAAGAAATTGCCAATCGCGGCGGAGGAATTTTAAATTCGGCTAAAAAACTAAACGAAACCTCAGAAGAAGAAATTTACGAACAATCAAAACTTAGACTTGAAGAAGTTATGCGTTTAGGAACTGGAGCTGTCGAAATTAAATCTGGTTACGGATTAACAATTGAAGGCGAATTAAAAATGCTTCGTGTGATTAAAAAACTGGCAGAAAATTATCCAATTTCAATCAAAGCTACTTTTTTGGGCGCACACGCCTTTCCTACTCATTATAAAGAAAACAAAGCGGGTTATATTGATGAAATCATCACCAAAATGATTCCAGAATTAGCTAAAAATAAATTAGCAGATTACGTCGATGTTTTCTGCGAAAGCGGTTATTTTTCTGTTGAAGAAACCGAAAAAATCATGCAGGCAGGAATTCAGTTTGGTTTAAAACCTAAAATTCACGTTAATCAATTTAATTCTATTGGCGGAATTCAAGCTGGAGTTAAATTTAAAGCGCTTTCTGTCGATCATTTAGAAATTATGAATCCAGAAGATATTGAAACTTTAAAAGACTCAGAAACAATGCCAGTTTCTTTACCTTCTTGTTCTTATTTCTTAAGTATTCCTTATACGCCGGCGCGCGAAATGATAAAAGCTGGTTTGCCCTTAGCGTTAGCAACAGACTTTAATCCTGGTTCTACTCCATCCGGAAATATGAATTTTGTCGTTGCAACTGCTTGCATAAAAATGAAAATGACCCCAGAAGAATCTATAAATGCCGCGACAATAAATGGAGCTTACGCAATGGGACTTTCAGAAACTCATGGAAGTATTACAAAAGGCAAAAAAGCCAATTTAATACTCACGAAACCAATTTCTTCATACTATCAAATTCCTTATGCCTTTGGAAGCAATTTAATTGAATCTGTTTTTATTGAAGGTAAAATTGTAGAGTAATTTTTCATTCAATTATTGCCATAAAAAAAGGTCTGTGAAAATGCACAGACCTTTAATATCAAAGTGGTATTTTATCCCTTTAGGCTAAATTATCTTAAACTGAAGCTAGTTTTAGAAACTAATTCATCATTATCAAAAACGTTGATGAAGTAAGTTCCTTTTGCGAAATCTTTTCCAGGAAGATCTTCACTTACATTTACGCTTTTGTTTTCATACTTAACAGTAGTTTTAAAGCTGTAAGTTAAAGAGTTATCTCCAAAACTTTCTGTTTTCTTTTCACCTAAAACATTGTTTTTAGCATCAATTACTTGTACGTAATATGTTTTATCACCAGATTTTGCAATTTGGTTTTCAGCAATTGTAAAACTAACTTTTAAGATATCAGCACGACTTGCTTTATCTGTTTCAATTTGTTTTCCTGAGCTTCTCAATTTGTAAGCTGCAGTTTTTGTGTTTAAAACTGATAATTTAGAACCTCTTTCTACCGTTTTAGAAAGTTCTTCGTTTTGACCAACTAAAACTTCGTTAAACTTTTTAGATTCTCCTAAAACTACGATTGTACTATCCCTCTGAGTCGTTAAAACACCATTTTGTTTTTTCAACTCATCATTTTCAGCAACCAAAGTTTTCATTTTACTTTGCATAGCCTGAACTTGAGATCTGTATTTAGAAACATCTCCTTTAGATTTATTTAAATCATCCATTAAAGCAACTACTTTATCCCTCTCTTGGATCAACTCATCAGACATTGAAGTATTTTCAGCAATTGCAGCATCGTAAGTTGCTTTTAATTCCTGTAAATCTTTCATAACAGATTCTTTTTCTGTCATAGATGTTGTAAGTTCTGTTTTAACTACTTCTGAATCAGAAGATAATTTAAAAATATACACTAAGCTACCAATCAGTAGGACTGCTAAAACTGCGATTATCGCTTTTAGACTTGAATTGTTGTTCTTTGGGTTTTCCATATTTAAAAAATTTTCTTTAATAACAAATTTAAGAATTAATATAAGGTAATAACGTAAGTTAGTACAATTATATTATTTTTGGAAAATAAATTTTTTTAATGGAGAAATTAATCCCTTTCACTATAAATGATTTAGCAAAAGTCACAAATCATCGAAGTGGTGAAATAAAGTTCGGAGAAAAAATGATTGTCATTCCGCCTAGCGCTGACAAAGTTGATTTTCTAAAACAAAGTGAAGCTAAATATGTGCTTTTAGGAATTCCTGAAGATATTGGCGTGCGTGCCAACTACGGAAGACCTGGAGCCGCTTCTGCATGGCAATGCGCCATAAAAAGTATTGCAAATATTCAGCACAATCGCTTTTCTAAAGGAAGCAACATTATCATTTTAGGACATATTAATGTTGCTGATGAAATGCGTGAAGTTGAGAACTTAGATTTTAACGATATTGACGACCGTTCGAAATTAAGTCAACTGGTTGAAAAAATAGACAAAGAAGTATCTCATATTATATTTACTATTATTAAAGCCGGAAAAATTCCAATAATTATTGGCGGAGGTCATAACAATGCTTACGGAAATATTAAAGGTGCCGCTTTAGCGAAAGGCAAACCAATAAACGCTATTAATTTTGATGCTCATTCTGATTTCAGAATTCTAGAAGGCCGTCACAGCGGAAATGGATTTTCTTATGCTTATGAAGAAGGTTTCTTAAAAAAATACTTCATTTTCGGACTTCATGAAAATTATACTTCTAAAAGCGTTTTAGACATTATCAAAAAACTGGAAGATCGAGTTCGATATAATACATACGACAGCGTTAATATTAGAAAAGAAAAAGATTTTAATCGTGAAATGATTACTGCTTTGGATTTTATAAAAAATGACGCTTTCGGAATTGAAATTGATTTAGACGCAATTCCAAATATTGCCAGCAGCGCCATGACGATAAGCGGTTTTTCTGTAGAAGAATTAAGACAGTTTGTTTCGTTTTTTGCTGAACATAAAAATGCGGCTTATATTCACATTTGTGAAGGTGCGCCTGATTTAGACAATGCTCCAAACAATAATTTAATTGGAAAATTAATTGGTTATTTAGTAACCGATTTTATAAAAGCAAACTTAGAACAGGATTGATTTTAAACTTTAATTTCAATCCTAAAACTAAGCGTATTTGCCAAATAATCGCCAATTCAAACAAACGATTGACTGAATAAACCTATCTTTGCACAGCATTTTAGTACATCAAACTAAAATACTTAACAAATAAGATATGTTATTCGAAGATTTATCACTTTCAAAAAGTATACAAAAAGCCGTATTTGAAGAAGGCTATTTAAATCCGACTCCAATTCAGGAACAATCTATTCCGATTGTTTTATCAGGAAGAGATTTAATTGGCTGCGCGCAGACAGGAACAGGAAAAACAGCGGCATTTGCTATTCCAATTATACATCAATTACACCGAATTGTAGGTTCATCAAAAAAAGCAAAACAAATTCGTGCGCTTATCGTTACGCCTACTCGTGAACTTGCCGTGCAAATTGGAGAAAGTTTTGACACTTATGGAAAATACACCAACTTAACACAATTAACTATTTTTGGTGGTGTTTCTCAGAACCCGCAAGTTGAAACGTTAAAAAAAGGAGTAGATATTTTAGTGGCAACTCCTGGAAGATTACTTGATTTACACAAACAAGGATTTTTAGATTTTGATCATTTACATACTTTGGTTTTAGACGAAGCCGATCAGATGTTAGATATGGGTTTTATTAACGATGTCAAAAAAATCGTAAAACTGACTCCAAAAAATAGACAAACTTTACTTTTTTCTGCAACAATGCCAATTGCAATTCGTGAACTTGCCGAAATGTTTTTGCAAGATCCAGAAAAAGTAGAAGTTTCTCCCGTTTCATCAACAGCTGAAAATGTAGAACAACGTGTTTATTTTGTTGATAAAACAGAAAAAAGAAACTTGTTGTATAAGTTGATTCAGGAAGAAAACTTATCAAACGTACTTGTTTTTTCGAGAACAAAACACGGCGCTGATAATGTTGTAAAAGCACTTCGTAAAAAAGATATTCCTGCAGAAGCTATTCATGGAGACAAATCTCAAAATGCTAGACAACGTGTTTTAGATGCTTTCAAGAATAAAGAAGTTGGTGTTTTGGTTGCAACTGATATTGCTGCAAGAGGAATTGATATTGAACAATTGCCGTATGTAATCAATTTTGATTTACCGAATATTCCAGAAACTTACGTTCACCGTATTGGTCGTACAGGACGTGCAGGAAATGGCGGAATTGCGATTTCTTTCTGTGGAAAAGATGAAGAACCGTATTGGAAAGATATTAAGAAATTAATAAAAGTAGATGTAAAAATCATTTCAGATCATCCGTATCCATGGCATTCGGGAAGTCCAGAAGCTGGAGAAAAACCTAAAAATTCTTCTAATAGAAGCGGTGGAGCTCACAAATCGAGAAAATCGAATTCTTCTAAGAAAAACAAAAAACGCTGGTATTAAACAGCGTTTTTTTCGTTTATAAGGAAATTAATTATCTTAAATAATTTAACCGGCTCAAAAGGTTTAATTATAATATCATTCATACCAGAAGTAATTGCTTCATCTGTAATTTCATCTTTATCAAAAGCAGTTAGAGCAACAATAGGCGTATCTACACCTAAAAGACGAATTCTTTTTGAGGTTTCAAATCCATTCATTAAAGGCATATTTATGTCCATCAGAATTAAATCAAAAACTTCATCTTCTAAAATTTTTAATGCGGCAAAACCATCATCAACAACTTTACACTCGTAATTATTTTTTTCTATAATTTTTTTAGTAACTAGTTGATTGATTAAATTATCCTCAACTACTAAAATTTTATACACTTCGTTTGATGTCAAATCAACTTCAATTTCGTCAATTATGCTTTTGGTTTTAGCTAAATCGTGCTCAAAAGCAATTACAAAAGAAAATGAAGTTCCTTTTCCAAGATCACTATCCAAAGTAATTGTACTTCCAAAAAGTCCAAGTAATCTTTTAACAATACTCAAACCTAAACCTGTACCTTGATAATCTTCGTCTTTTCTTCCAACTTGAACAAATTTTTCAAAAATCTTACTTTGATCAACAGTTGCGATACCAACTCCGTTGTCTTTAATTAGAAATTTTAAATAATTTAATTTTCCTTCAACATTGATCAAATCGACTCTTATTTCTACTTCTCCATTTTTAGTAAATTTCAACGCATTACTTACCAAGTTCATTAAAATTTGAGCAAGTCGAAGTTTATCTCCAATTAAATATTCTGGAATTTCCGGATCAATATCAATCGAAATTTTGTTGTTGTTTTTCTGTGAAAGAAAGGATAATGAATTTTTTATTACTGTAATTTCATCTAAAACATTAAATGTCAAACTCTCCAATACTATTTTGTTTTCTTCAATTTTATTAATTTGAAGAATATCATTTACTAATGACAATAAATATCGAGCTGAAAATTTTAGAGAACTTAAATGTTGGCTTTTTGAGATTTCTTTATGCTCTTCTAAAAGCATATTTGTAATACCAACTACGCCATATAACGGAGTACGCAATTCGTGGCTTATTGTAGAAATGAATTGTGTTTTGAGAAGCGATGCCTCTTCTGCGATTTCTTTTGCCTTTAAAAGCTCTAAATTGTGCTTTTTCTTAAATCGAATATTCTTTATTAAAGTGATAATTAAAAAAAGTAGAATTAAAGAAATCAAAATAAATAGAATTACAATGATTCGTGATTTTTTAAGACTTTGAGATTGCTCTACTTTTTCGCCTTCTATTTTATCAATTTGCCTTTTGTATTCATCCAATTCAAGACTTATTCCTGCAATCGAAGCTTTATTTAGTTTTCCTTCATTATACAAATCATTTGTAATCTTATTATAATCAACCAAAGCTTGATAGGCTTCTTTATGTTTATTATTTTTATCTAGAAACTTTGAATACTCAAGATACACATTGGATAAATCTGTTTTTTCTTCACATTTTTTTCCTGCTTCAATTGCACTTAGAAAAAAAGAATTTGCAGATTCAAAATTATTTTTTTGACTTTCATATAAAGCATTAAGCATATTAACAATTACATCTGTAGATTCGTCGCTATACTTTTTCTTATTGCTATTTATGTACTTTAGAAAAAGAGCTCCTTCATTGTAATTTTTATTATCGAAATAGGCCCAAGCAATATTAACATTTGTAAAATAAACTCCTTTTAAATTATTTATTTTTAAACCGTAAGCAACTGCCTTTTTATAACATATAATTCCTTCTTTAAATTGCTTTCTTTCGAAAGAATACATGTTTCCTAAATTGTTATAGATATTACATTTTAAAGAATCATTAGTTGTTTTATTGGCGTAGAATAATGCTTTTTTATAAAAGAAAATCGATTTATCATATTCTGAAAATCCATTATAATTGGCCGCTATAATATTATAAGAACGAGCAATTAAACAATAATCTTTTACTGCGGTTGCAGCATTTAATGCGGTTCTAGAGATTATTAGGGATTTTTCAAAATTAGATTCTCTAAATTTTAATAGCGCCTGTTTGACCAGTTTATCAATCTTAGGATCTTGATTACAGTCAGATTGAGCCATTGCTGAATTGGCACCGCAATTCAGGCAAAAAAGCAGAAGTAAATAAATCCGTATTCGGGGCATAAATAGGGCTAATTTGCTCAAATATACACTTTAAAATAAAAAAAAGCTGCATTTCAAAAAAAAATACAGCTTTTCAATTGTTATTTAGACAAATAGGGTCAAAATTGTAATCTCAACACTACTTTTTCTTATTCTTTTTCTTACTCTTTACCTTCTTCCCATTGTCCTACAACAGAGGTTGCTAACGCATTTCCTAATACGTTGGTTGCACTTCTAAACATATCACAAAAGTGGTCAATTGGCAAGATCAATGCAATACCTTCAATCGGAATATCAAACATACCGCAAGTTGCGGCTACCACAACTAAACTTGCTCTTGGCACACCTGCAATTCCTTTACTAGTAAGCATTAAAACCAAAAGCATTGCCATTTGTGTTCCTAAATCTAGATGCACGTTGTAGAACTGTGCGATAAAAATACTGGCAAACGTCATATACATCATACTTCCGTCAAGGTTAAACGAATAACCAAGTGGCAACATAAATGACACAATTTTATCTTTAACACCAAAACCTTCTAATTCTTCAGTCAATTTAGGAAATACAGCTTCGCTACTTGTTGTTCCAAAAGCAATCGCCAAAGGCCCTGTAATACGTCTTAATAATTCAGTCATTCTTCCTTTAAGAAAAATATATCCAACTGCAATTAAAATAACCCATAAAGTACTTATCCCAATTAAAAAAGAACCGAAAAACTTAAAGTAAGTAATAACCAATTCTTCTGCATCTCTAATCGCAAAAACTCCTGCAATGGCACCAAAAACTCCAATTGGAGCAAATTTCATTACATAGTTTACCATTTTTAAAACGATGTGCGATAACTTATCAAAAGCACCAATAATTGGTTTTACTTTTTCGCCTAAAGATGCAGCTGCTAATCCGAAGAAAATTGAGAAAACTACAATTTGCAAAATTTCATTAGTAGCCATTGCTTCAACAATACTTTTTGGCACAATATGTTCAACAAAATTGTCAAAAGACAAGTTTTGAGTTTTACCAGTAACTTCTGAAGCTGCTGCCATATCTACGTGATCTAGTTTTAGACCAACGCCTGGCTGTAAAATATTTACATAAAACAATCCAATTAAAAGAGAAATAAACGAAGCTGTAAAAAACCACCCAATCGCTTTCCCTCCAATTCTTCCAACGGTTTTAATATCACCTAATTTCGCAATTCCTACTACCAAAGTCGTAAAAACCAACGGAGAAATAATCATTTGCACCAAACGAATAAAAACGGTTGCCAGCATTTTGATTTTACTGCTAAATGCCTGTGCAGCTTCTGGCGAAATGGAATTGTGCAATATAATTCCTAATATGGCTCCAAGAACCATTGCAATTATAATCTGCCCTGTTAATCCCGAAAGAAATGATTGTTTTTTAGTTTCTTTAACTTCTTGCATTAATTTGTTTTTTAATTATTAAAATAATAAGACCCTCACTGTCTTACCTTTTATTAATATGTTTTGTTGATTAAATAAAAATCAGCCAAAACAATTGCGGCCATCGCTTCTACGATTGGCACTGCGCGAGGCACTACACACGGATCATGACGGCCTTTTCCTGTCATAGGTGTAATGTTACCTTTATTATCTAATGAGTCCTGTGTCTGCATGATAGTTGCAACAGGTTTAAAAGCTACTCTAAAATAAATATCCATTCCGTTGCTGATTCCACCTTGGATTCCGCCAGAAAGATTTGTTTTTGTAGTTCCGTCAGTATTGTACAAATCGTTGTGTTCGCTTCCTTTCATTTCAGAACCAGAAAAACCGCTTCCGTATTCAAAACCTTTTACAGCATTTATAGAAAGCATTGCTTTTCCTAATTCTGCATGAAGTTTATCAAATACAGGCTCTCCTAAACCAACTGGAACATTTTGAATTACGCAAGTTACAACACCGCCAACGGTATCGCCTTGTTTGCGAATATCACGAATATATTCTTCCATAATCGCTGCCGATTTTTCGTCTGGGCAACGAACAGGATTACTTTCAATTTTAGAAAAATCTAATTCTTGGTAAGGCGTATCTAAATGAATTGGACCAACAGAAGAAACGTAAGCATTAATTTTAATTTCAGGAAGCATTTGTTTTGCAATTGCGCCTGCCACTACTCTACTTGCTGTTTCTCTTGCAGAACTTCTTCCGCCACCGCGATAATCGCGAAAACCATATTTCTGATCGTATACATAATCAGCATGGCTTGGTCTGTAATTATCTTTTATATGCGAATAATCGTCTGACTTTTGATTGGTATTTGGAATAATAAAACCAATTGGAGTTCCTGTAGTTTTTCCTTCAAAAATTCCAGATAAAAACTGAACTGCATCTGGTTCTTTTCTTTGTGTAACAATTGCCGATTGTCCTGGCTTTCTGCGAGCCATATCCAATTCAATTGCTTCAAAATCTAATGTTATTCCTGAAGGGCATCCATCGATAATTCCGCCTAAAGCTTCACCGTGAGATTCTCCAAATGTTGTTACTTTATATAGTGTGCCGAAGCTATTTCCTGCCATCGTAATTTGTTTTGAGCAAATGTAAGTTTTATGAATTAAATTAAAAAATTTAAAACTGGTATTATTAACTAAACATTAAACGGATTAAAAATCACAATTTGGTAAAATTATCCTCTTTTTGATAACCTTTTGATAAAATAAAACTCAGTAGACTTTCATTAATTTGTAAAACTTCAAATCAAGAAAAATTGAAAAAGAGAAACGTCGAATTGGTCATTCTTTCTGATGTCCATTTGGGAACTTACGGGAGTCACGCAAAAGAATTAAACAACTATCTTTCAAGCATTAAACCAAAAATTCTAGTCTTAAACGGAGACATTATTGATGCTTGGCAGTTTCGAAAATCATACTTTCCGAAAGCGCATTTAAGAGTTATTCAGCGCATTATCGGAATGGCTTCTAAAGGAACAAAGGTGTATTATATTACTGGAAATCACGATGAAATACTTCGAAAATTCAGCGATATGAATATGGGAAATTTTGCTTTGGTTGATAAATTAGTTTTAGAATTAGACGATAAAAAAGCTTGGATTTTTCACGGAGATGTATTTGACGCTTCTGTACAGCATTCAAAATGGATTGCAAAACTAGGCGGATTAGGTTACGATTATTTAATTCTAATCAATCGATTTGTAAATTGGTGTCTGGCAAAATTAGGACGCGAACCTTATTCGTTTTCTAAAAAAATTAAAGCGAGCGTAAAAAAAGCTGTGAAATTTATTTCTGACTTTGAAACCACTGCAACAGATTTAGCAATCGAGAAAAACTACGATTATGTAATCTGCGGACACATTCATGAACCTAAAATCATGACCAAAGAAAACAAGCATGGATCTACTTTATATCTTAATTCTGGAGATTGGGTAGAAAACTTAACTGCGCTTGAATATCATAAAAAACGCTGGAAATTATTCTCGTATAAAGCGAGCAATTTTGCAGAAGAAGAAAACCTTCTTGAAATGGAAGACATACTTTCTTCTCAACTTATATCATCGATAATTCTTAAATAGCATTTTAACATTTAAATGACAGAAATTCAAAAAATGTAAATTATATAACAATTTTCAAAAATTTTATACGTTCTCATCATAACTGTAATTATACATTTGAAAAAAAATAATTTAACCATTTTTATGAAAAAGATCATATTATCTGCCATCATGCTTTTAGGTTTAGCATTTACGGCTCAATCACAAGAAATTTCGAAACACGCTTTAGGATTACGTCTAGGTGACAATAATGGATTTGGAGGAGAAGTATCTTACCAATTAGGATTAAACCAAAAAAACAGACTTGAGTTTGACTTAGGCTGGAGAAACAGTAGAGATGTAGACGCCATAAAAGGAGTCGCTCTTTACCAATGGGTTTGGAACATTGAAGGAGGATTTAACTGGTACGCAGGTGTCGGTGGAGGTGTTGCAGCTTGGGACTACAACTATCATTACAACGATAACAGATTTAAAGATAGCGGAACTTATGTTTTTGCTGCTGGAGATGTTGGTATCGAATACAGATTTAAAGAAGCACCATTAACATTGTCATTAGACGCTAGACCAGAAATTGGTTCAGGATATTATGATGACGACAACTTTGGATTTGACGTTGGTTTAGGAGTTAAATTCAGATTCTAAATAAAAGTAAAAAATAATTGTAAGAAGAAAATCCTGTCATTTCACAATGACAGGATTTCTTTTTTTAGTACATTAAATTTCTATTTAATTATAATCTCTTTCTTAGAATGAATTTTCACCACAGTATAAGGATATGAAATAACCTGCATTGTCATTGCGCCTTTTGCAGGCTCATTTTCTTTTATTGTAATAATAATATTCTTATCCGTTTCTTCTACTTTTTCGACATCGATAGAATAACCGCTGGTATTTTTTTCGCCCATATTCAAGATCACATAATTATAATCGTGAACATTTGGACTCTTCATTTTGTCAGCCAAAAGCGGATCATTTTCGAGCATTTTAATTTCGTTTGGCTCCGTCAAAATCTCAAAAAATTTGATATTTCCACCGCCATCAGACTGTGTAGTTAAAACTTCATATAACGCATTTGAATTTTCAACTTTCTTTACGCCGCAAGAAACCATAACAAAAACCGCTAAAACAGAAATTACTTTTTTCATTGATCGCTTTTTAAAAATTAATGCTTTTCATATTTGTAATCATCAACTGCTTTCTGATATAAAGCTTCGTATTTTGGAAGAATATTTTTAATATCAAACTTTCTCGCCACTTCCAAAGCATTCGCTTTAAACTGGTTCAAAACAGTATCATCTCTTAAAATTTTCAATGCATTTTCGGCCATTTCTTCAACATTTCCAACATTGCTCAAATATCCAGAAAAACCATCAAAATTTACTTCAGGCAAACCTCCAGAATTACTTGAAATCACAGGAACACCGCACGCCATTGCTTCCAAAGCAGCCAAACCAAAACTTTCTGTTTCAGAAGGAAGTAAAAACAAATCTGTCATACATAAGATTTTGTCAATCTCGTGGCTATTTCCAAAGAAGATCACCTTATCTAAAATCCCCAATTCCTGACATAAGATTTCAGCTTTTTCTTTCTCAGGTCCGTCACCAACCATCATTAATTTAGCTGGAATTTCTTTCTGAATATTATAGAAAATCTTAATAATATCTGGAATGCGTTTTACTTTTCTAAAGTTACTAATATGCGTAATGATTCGTTCGTTTTCGTTTGCCATTACATAACGATGACATGGCGCAGCAGGATCTTTTTTTACTTTATCCAGCTCAATAAAGTTCGGAATCACTTTAATTTTATTCTTGATTTTGAATAATTTCAACGTATCATCTTTCAAACTTTGCGAAACCGAAGTCACATAATCTGATTTATTAATACTAAAAGTAACCGCAGGTTTATAAAACGGATGATTTCCAACAAGCGTAATATCAGTTCCGTGAAGTGTCGTAATCATCGGAAGATTAATTCCTTCATTTTTAAGCATTTGTTTTGCCATATAACCCGCGTAAGCATGCGGAATAGCATAATGCACGTGAAGAAGCTCAATTTTATATAATTTAACCATATCGACCAATTTGCTCGACAACGCTAATTCATAAGGCTGATAATGAAACAATGGATATTCCGGAACATTTACTTCGTGATAATGAACATTCGGATTTAAAAGCGCCAACCTTACTGGCTGACTGTATGTAATAAAATGTATTTCGTGTCCTCTTCTGGCTAATTCGAGACCTAACTCTGTGGCTACTACACCACTACCTCCAAAAGTAGGATAACAGACAATTGCTATTTTCATGGATAAAATTTAATTCTACGAAAATACTCAAAAATCACGTTTAATTAGCCTTTTAAATTGTTAGATTTTTGACAAAATTAGATTAATTCTAGTTCATAAATATTTTTAGCAGCAGCACAATATTTTTTAAAAGAACCACAGTCCCGCTGTCCGTTATATCTTTTATGCCGAACACCGGCACAAAAGGATATCACTCCCATCGGGGCTAGATTAGACCTTTCATTTTTCAGAACACCATTTTAAAACTGCGCCGCGATAAACAAGACTACTTGAATTAACAACAACAACCAGAAAAACAGTAAGGAAGGCTCAACAGTTTCAGAAATAAATTGATTTAACTTTACCGAAACTACTTCAGATATTTTTAAATCTTCATTACTAAAATCAACATCATCAAGATTAATTTTTTGAAACAAATAATTAATCACTTTCTTTTTGATTTTCGAACTTTCTTTATCATTTCTATTTGCTTCCAAAAGTTGCATTTTTAATAACGCTTTATTAGAAACATTACTCGACCAATTGTTTGAAGCCGTTATTTTATCAACCAGAAACACAACTTTAGAATCAATATAACTGGCAAATACTTTATTTTTCCAAGTCAAATAAATCAGCTGCTGAATTGCCGCTTTATTTGCAATCAAAAAATATAAAATAGCAAAAACTGGAGCGCCAGCAAGTAAAATAAATCCACAAATATTATTTAAAAATAATCCCGACAAAAAAGCATAAACATTTCCATGTCCGCCACCAGCAAACGCTGCATTTTGAAAAAGAATAATTAAAAAACAGATCAACGTAAACAAATTTCCGATTATTATGATAACCAACCATTTCAAACTTGCTTTAGCCGAAATACCCGCAACAACTTTAATTTCTTCTTTCATAAAATTTAAATTATACTATTAGAATTTAGTAAACAATGATAACGAATTAACATTTATAATCCTACAAAAAAGAAAGGCGTAAAAAATAAATTTTACGCCTTTTCAATTATTAATATTTTCTTTTAGAAAAATCTGCTGTGCCAACTGTCGGCAGCAGGAACTTCCCAAGATTCATTAAATTCTTCGATATTATTTACAAGATTATTAAAAACAATCGTATTCTCAGAAACCGATTTATCTTTAACCATCTTTTTAAAATCAATTAATGGCTTGTGAGCAATATGTTCGCCCAATTTAAAAGTAACATTCATTTTATCTAACAAATCAACGTCGTACTTTTTTTCTAAGCTTTGAATAAATTCTACAGAACTATCTATAGAACAACCTGTCGCAGCCTGAACATCTTGATTTACGGCCAATATTATAAATCTGTTGTATTTCAACAAATAAGAAGCTTCAAGACTTGTTCCGTGAGCTGCCCATTGTTCTACAAAAGCTTTTAAATCAGTTTCAATTTCAGAAAACTCTTCCTCAGAAAATTTTCTGTTCGATTGGTAAATCCAAACTCGAGATTCACCTGGTAAATTTTCAAAAGGTATATACATTTTTAATTTTAGATTTTAGATTTTAGATTGTTGATTTTAGATTTTAAGGATTAATCTTAGAACCTTAGCATCTTAGTAACTCAGTAACTTTTTTACAAATCCTGTGCATTCGCAATTAACTCAGCAACGTCCATTACTTTTACTTCTCCTTCTTTATGTGCGTGTTTAATTCCGTCTGTTAACATCGTGTTACAAAATGGACAACCCGCTGCAATAATATCTGGCTGTACTTCTAAAGCATCTTCTGTACGAAGAACGTTTACTTCTTTGTTTCCAGGTTCAGCATCTTTAAACATTTGCGCTCCACCAGCTCCACAACATAATCCATTTGCTTTAGAACGTTTCATTTCTACTAATTCAACGTCTAATTTCTCAATTAAATCTCTCGGTGCTTCGTAAACTTTATTTGCTCGTCCTAAATAACAAGGATCATGGAAAGTAATTTTTTTTCCTTTAAATTGTCCGCCTTCAACAGTCAATCTTCCATCATCAATTAATGATTTTAAAAATTCTGTATGATGAATAACTTCGTAATTACCTCCTAATTCAGGATATTCATTTTTCAAAGTATTAAAACAATGCGGACAAGCCGTTACAATCTTCTTTGCTTCATAAGCGTTCAAAACTTCAATGTTCATCATCGCTTGCATCTGAAACAAAAATTCGTTTCCAGCCCTTTTCGCAGGATCTCCAGTACAACTCTCTTCTGTACCCAAAACTGCGAAAGAAACATTTGTACGATTTAAAATTCGCACAAACGCTTTAGTAATTTTTTTTGCTCTATCATCAAAACTTCCTGCACAACCTACCCAAAACAAAACTTCTGGCTGTTTCCCTTCGGCAAGCATCTCTGCCATTGTTGGCACTACTAAACTTTCTGACATCTTGTTTTTTTGTTTAATCGGTTAATCGTTAATTTGGTTAATCGCTGTAAAAACGAAACTGACTCAAACTTCACTTAAAACCGAAAAATTATTTTATTCTATCAATTAAACGAATTAACGATTAACCGATTAAACCATACTTAATTTTCGTTTTTCCAATTTAAACGGTCTTGCTGGCTATATTGCCAAGGCGCACCGTTATTTTCAATATTAGTCATCATTGCGTTTAGTGACATTGGTGCAGCGCTTTGCTCCATCACTAAATAACGACGCATATCCATAATAATAGACAACGGACTGATATTTACTGGACATTCTTCTACACAAGCATTACAAGAAGTACAAGCCCATAATTCTTCTGGAGTAATATAATCGTTTAAAAGTGATTTGTTATCTGGAACAAAAACACCTTTATTGGCATCAATATTTTTTCCAACTTCCGTTAAACGATCCCTTGTGTCCATCATAATTTTACGTGGAGACAATTTTTTACCTGTTTGATTCGCTGGACAAGATGAAGTACAACGTCCGCATTCTGTACAGGTATAAGCGTTTAATAACTGAACCCAGTTTAAATCCTGAACATCACTTGCCCCAAATTTAGATGGTGCAGCATTTTCATCTGCCGGCGGCGCAGCAGCAAACGGATCTGCATTTGGATCCATCATTAACTTCACTTCATTTGTAACTGAAGCTAAATTATCAAATTGTCCTTCCGGTTTTAAATTTGCAAAATAAGTATTCGGGAAAGCCAAAAGAATATGCAAGTGTTTTGAGAAATATAAATAGTTCATAAAAACTAAAATACCTGCAATATGCAACCACCAGAAAACTTCAAATAAAAGCACGACCAATTCATTTGACATTCCGTTAAAAATCGGAGCGATAAACTGACTAATTGGAAAACTTCCTGCTTTATGAATAACACCTCCTGGAACATTTTGCAAATGATAATCTGAAGCATTCATTAACAAAAACAAAATCATCAAAACAGTTTCGAAATACAAAATGTAATTCGCATCGCTTTTAGGAAATCCAGTTAAATCAGAGTGAATAAAACGCTTCAATCTGATAAAGTTTCTTCTGATCCAAAAAACAGTAACAGCAAATATTACAAGAATTGCTAATATTTCAAATGAAGCAATTAGAACATCATAAACTACACCTAAATACGGCGCAAAAATTCTATGAGTTCCAAAAAGCCCATCAATAATAATTTCAAGTAATTCAATATTAATAATAATGAATCCTACATAAACAAAAATATGCAGTATTCCGGCAACAGGGCGTCTCACCATTTTTGATTGTCCAAGTGCAATCAATGCCATGTTTTTCCAACGAGCTTTAGGATTATCTTTTCGATCTACATCTACTCCTAAATTAATGTTTCGGATGATTTTTTTTACGCTCGCTGCAAAAAAACCGAAACCAATTACAAGAAGTATTGCGAATAAAATGTTATCTAAATAACTCATTTACAATTATTTTTTATCAGTTGAATTTGTTTCTTCTGTCGGTGCTACGTATGGCTTGTTTTTCTTACCAAAAAGAGAAACATTTACGTAACGTGTTGGGTACAAACGTACATCTTGCAATAACAATTCAAGCTCTTTTGAAGTTTTAGCTAAGTTATTGTACAATGCATCGTCGTTTAATAATTTTCCAGCTGTACCTTTTCCAGAATTTAAATTATTCATTAAACCATCAACTTTAGCCAAAGCTTGATTAAGATTACGAACTGTTTTTCCTAAATCGGCTTTGTTTAAAGAATCAGATATTTTATTGAAATTGTTTGAAACTTTATTAAAGTTAGAAACCATTCCGTTAATCTGACCTTTATTAGTATCTAAAATATTGTTTAAACTTCCCGAAGCTTTGTGAAATTGCTCCATTGTCTGACTTAACTCAGCAATAGTTTTCTTTAGATTTTCTTGCGTTGTCTTGTCTAATGTATTATTCAGCCCTGTAACTAGAACATCGATATTTACAAGCATTTTGTCTAGTTTTTGCTGAATTGGTTCAATTTTTCCTCCCAAAGATTCAGTCAAACCAAGTTCAACCGCAGAAGTTAAAGTCTGTCCATCTTCTGCCAATTCTTTATCTGCCATATTCGGTACAATCTTAATTTGTTTTCCGCCAATTAAACTTGGAGAATACAAAGATGCTGTACTTGTTTTCGAAATTGGAAAATCTGTTTTTAATTGAAGTTCTACTAATAATTTACCAGTAACTTCGTCTATAGTGATTTTACTTACTTTACCAATTGCTAATCCGTTTAGTGTAACGGGCGCTGAAGCTGACAAATCTTCAACATTATCATATTGGACATATAAAGTTTTATAATTTGTAAAAAGATCTCTGCCTTTTAAAAAACTATAACCCCAAATAAATAATAAAATCGATGCGATGACTAAAATAGCCGTTTTAATTTCTCTTGTTAGTTTCAAAATTCTAAGTGTTTATACAAAATTAATATAAATATTCGAACTTGTGCTGATTATTTAATTGCGTCCTGAATATTGATTTTTTCTCCATCTTTAGTCGCAACTAGAAAAGCTGCGCCATACCCTTTACTTTTAGCTTCTTGCAAATATTTTTGCGCTGTTTCGTAACTTGAAGTTTCTTCGTAGAAATACTTATATATATTGTTTTCAAATAACATAGTCACATTTTTCAGCCCTTTGAAGTTTTTAGGTTCTAAAGGTGTTTTCTTAATGCTTGCAATAAGCTGTACTTTAAAAAAGGTTCCTTTTGTTGCATTTTTGACTGGTGCAACAGGAGTAGTTGTTTTTGGTTTTGCTGGTTTTGACGTATCTCTTATGGGCCGACTGTCGTCTGATTCGCCTCCCGAACCAAAATATTCTCTTTTATAACTTAAGATTGCCTCTGCGATTGCTTTTGCAATATCATCCTGACCTTCTTCTGAATTTAAAATATTACCTTCCGTTGGATTAGATACAAATCCCGTTTCAACCAAAACTCTTGGCATATATGCTTTATGAAGTACCATGAAAGGCGCTTGTTTTACTCCGCCTTGACGAAGTTTTTTTCCAAGTTTCTCAAAATTATCTTCGATTTTAGTAGCCAAAGAAATACTGTTATCCAAATATTCTTCTTGCATCAAAGTCATTCCAATCATCGATTCTGGCGAATTTGGGTCGTAACCTTCATATTTACGTTTATAATCTTTCTCTAATGTAATTACAGAGTTCTCTTTTTTCGCTGCTTCAAGATTTGAGGCCACTTTACTTAAACCCATTACATAAGTTTCGGTTCCGTCTGCAGCTGTATTTTTATTTGCATTACAGTGAATAGACACAAAAATGTTTGAATTTGCTCTATTTGCAATATTTGCTCTTTCGACCAAATCAATAAAAACATCAGTCTTTCGAGTATAAATTACGTTGACATTTGGGTTTAATTCTAAAATTTTTCCAACTTTTAAAACAATTGCTAAGGCAATATTTTTTTCAATTCTGCCGCTGTAAACAGCTCCGAAGTCATGATCGCCATGTCCAGCGTCAAGAGTTACCTTAAACACATTAGACTGACTTTGAGCACAAAAGGACAGTATTGTTAGAAATAAAGTAGATATTACCTTAAATTTGTTAATTTTATTCATAAATCTAAAAGTTAATTTTAATAAAATGCAGCTGTTATAATTTTCAGAATTGATTATTTTTGCCAAAAAATTATATGTAAGTTTGACATGTCAAAAAACACGCCATAATTTTACAAAAATAGCATTTAAACCTTTGCATACAAACTTATTTAATATCGTTTTAGTATCATTTTTCCTAACTATAGGTTGTGGTAATTTATATTCGCAAGAAATAAAAAACAAAAAAAAGCCTTTACCTGCTGTAAAACAAACAGATAAAGAAGCCAAACCCGTAATCGATACTATAAAGCTGGATACTGTTAGACCAACAAAGACTTTTTTGGATGGTAAAGTAAAATACAGAGCAAAAGATTATGCAAAAATTGACCAAAAAAAGAAGCTTATTACTTTATATAATGAAGCTGAATTATACTATAAAGACGTAGAACTAAAATCGGGAATTATCATTCTTAATTACGAAAAGGATGAAGTTTACGCTGGAAGAATTAAAGATTCTGCTGGAGTTTTAGTTCAATACCCAAATTTCAAACAAGGTTCAAGCGAAGTTCAGCCCGATTCTATTCGTTTTAATTTTAAAACAAAAAGAGCTTTAATTTATAATTCTAGAACTAAACAGGGAGAATTAAATATAAAAGCCGCAGTTACTAAAAAAGAAAATGATTCTGTTTACTATTTAAGAGGCGCACGTATTACTACAGCTACCGATATTGACCATCCAGAATATTACTTCAGAACTCAAAAAATAAAATTTGTTCCTGGTAAAAAAATTGTGACGGGTTTAACTCAAATGGTAATTGCAGATGTTCCAACTCCAATAGCATTACCATACGGATATTTCCCTTTGAGCCAAGAAAAGAGTGTTTCAGGAATTATAGTTCCTAGTTATAACGATTCTAACACTAGAGGTTTTTCGCTTCAAAACGGTGGATATTATTTTGCCCTGAGTGATAATTACGACTTAACGGTACTTGGTGATTACTATACTAACGGAAGTTACGCCATGCGTTTTGAATCGGCTTATGCTACAAGATATAAATATCGAGGTAATATTAACTTTCGTTTTGAAAATTTAATTAACAGCGAACGTGGTTATCCTGACTATAGCAAGCAAGGTATTTACAACATTCAGTGGTCTCATTCTAAAGACACTAAATCGAACCCAAATTCAACCTTTTCTGCATCGGTTAACATGGGTAGTAGTAAGTACTTTAAACAATCTATCAACCAAGCCAATATCGGATCGAATTTGAATAATACTTTAAGTTCATCTATCTCATACAATAAAACTTTTAATACTATTCCTGGTTCTCGTATTTCGCTATCTGCAACACATAGCCAAAATACACAGACGGAAGAAATTATTATGACGCTGCCTTCATTTCAAGGAAGTATTGATCGTATTTATCCTTTTGCCGGAAAAAGTGCTACTAAAAAAGGGATAATCAAAAACATCAACTTACAATATAGTGTAAGCGGGAAAAACTATTTCAAAACGAAAGATTCTTTGTTTTTCAAACCTCAAATGTTTTCAGATGCTCAATTAGGAATGCAACACACCATTCCGCTTAGTACCAACTTTAAGATTTTCAAATATTTTAGTGCTGGAGCTTCAACTACTTATCAGGAAACTTGGGTAAACAAAACCATAAGCAAAGCTTATGATGCTTCTACAGGTAAAGTAGAACCAAATACTATAAATGGATTTGATTCATTCAGAACTTATAATTTCAGCACCAACTTAGGAACAACTATTTACGGAACTTTTAATTTTGGAGAAGATAAAAGAATCCAATCTATTAGACACGTAATGCGCCCGAGTATAACTTACGCTTACACACCAAGTTTTGAACGTTATTACGATACTTATGGAGTTGATGCCGCAGGAATAATCACGAATGAATATACTCGATTTGAAAATGGTCTTTTCGGACAGCCTGGGAAAGAAAATTCAAACATAGTTGGATTCTCTTTAAGCAACACTTTTGAAGCCAAAGTAAGAGACAAAGACAGCACAAAAACGGAACCTAAAAAAATAATGCTGTTAAACAACTTAAATTTCAGCACGAGTTACAACTTTAATGCAGACGGAAAAACAACTTTCGGATTTCAACCCGTACTTGTAAGCGGTGGAACTCAGTTTTTTGACAATAAAATGAACATGAACTTTGGTGCTACCTTAGATCCTTATGCAATTGACAATGGAGGAAATAAGATAAACAAATTCAATATTGATAACGGAGGAAGTTTATTTAGAATGACAAGCGCAAACTTGACTGTAAACTACTCATTTTCAAACAAAGGAACTGGCGAAAAAGAAAAGAATACTCAAAGTCAGCGGAACGGTGGACGAAGTGATGATTTGTTTGGTACCAATACCGATTTAAATGACAGCCGTAATAGTCAGTTTGTCAACGAACCTGAAAAAGAAGATGTTATTACTGAATTTTTCAATTCAAAAATTCCTTGGGACATGACACTTGCCTACTCTTTAACCTATTCTAATGTAAACAGAGAGAGCAAAATACAAAATAACTCTCTAATGATTTCCATTAATACTGATATTACTCCTAAATGGAAAGGCGGAGTTTCAACTGGTTATGACTTCGTACAAAAAGGAGTTACCTTTACTCAATTCCGTTTTGAAAGAGATTTGTTAAGCTGGAGAATGGCTTTTAACTGGCAGCCTCTTGGTACAAATTCTAACTGGAACTTCTTCATCGGAATTAAATCTGGTATGTTGAGCGACATTAAATGGAATAAACGAAGCGTTTCTAATCGATAAAATACTTTCGAATCAAAATAATTTCATTATGAAAAAAATCATCTTTACCGAAAAAGCTCCGGCTCCAATCGGTCCGTATAATCAAGCCGTTTTATCTGGAAATACACTTTATGCTTCTGGACAAATTGCCATCAATCCTGAGTCAGGACAATTGATTACAGACAACATTAATGACGAAACCAATCAAGTTATGCAAAATATTGCTGCAATTCTAGAAGCTGCAGGAATGACTTTTGAAAACGTAGTGAAGTCTACCATTTTCATTATGGATATGAATAACTTTGGAGCAATAAATACTGTTTACGGTTCGTATTTTAACGAAAAAACCGCTCCAGCTCGTGAAACGGTTCAAGTGGCATGTTTGCCAAAAAATGTAAATGTAGAAATATCTATAATTGCTGTGCAATAGCATCTAATAATAATTGTGCCGTTGCTTCATTGGTTGCCAGCGGCACATTATGCACATCACAAACACGAATCAGCATATTAATATCTGCTTCATGCGGATGACTTGATAGAGGATCTTTAAAAAAGAAAACCATTTGTGTAATTCCTTCTGCTACTCTACCCGCAATCTGCGCGTCACCGCCTAAAGGTCCCGAAAGCATTCTTTGAGTTTTAAACCCAGCCGCTTCAGCTTTTCCTCCAGTAGTTCCTGTACCAATCAGCCTTACTTTTTCATTGTGCAAAACGGCTTCATTTTTGATTAAAAAATCAATTAAATCCGCCTTTTTTCCATCATGAGCAATAATGGCAATTTCCATAAAACCAGAACTATTGATTAGCGACATGGTATGCAATTAATCCGTCAATAGGTCTTCTTAAAACATTTCCTAATTGAAGTTCGTATTTATCGAAAGTTTCTTGTAATTCATCTTTCAAATAAAATGCAATAGAACCAACAAAATGTACTGGAACTTCTTTACAGTTATCGAATTGTTTAATATAATTCTTAACGAAAGATTTCATTCCCTTGAAGATAATTTTTCTGCAGAATTCCGTGTCTTTATGCTTAATTAAAAATTTAGCGTAAGTTGCTAAATAAGCATTTGGATTTGGTTCTTTATATAATTTATTTTTAATAAAATCTGGATCAACGTCGTACTCTTTTTCAAGTTCAACAGCCAATTCTTTAGGCATTTTATTAAAGTAGTATTTTCTAATTAATTCTTTTCCAAAAACGTTACCGCTACAATCATCCATAACAATATATCCTAATGACTGTACTTTTTGATGCAATACTTTTCCATCAAAATAACTGCAGTTAGAACCAGTTCCTAAGATAGAAACAATTGCTTCTTCTCCTTTTGGAGTTGTTGCATAAACTGCTGCGTAAGTATCTTCCTGAACATCTACAATAGCGTTTGTAAAGTACTCTTGAAAAATTTGAGATAATGCTGTTTTCATTCTATCTGTACCACATCCGGCACCGTAAAAGAATAAATGAGTAGCATTTTTTTTGTTTTGTAAGATATCAAAACGGTCGTTTAATCTTTCGATAATTTCCGGACCATCAAGAATTTCAGGATTTAATCCTAAAGTTTGTGTTGTGAATAATACTTTTCCATTATCATCTATCGCAATCCAATCGGCTTTAGTAGATCCACTGTCAACTATTAATTTCATTTGTTTCGTTTTTGGAATTAGGCTTTTTCTATTTTTAATTTAAAAGTGTACTTTTTACATTAATTATAGAGGTAACAAAATAAGAAAATCCCGTTATTGTAGTAACGGGATTTTGCAAAAATATATATTATTATTTTAAACCTGCAATATGTACAGATAAATCAATCAATTTGCTTGAGTATCCGTACTCATTATCATACCAAGAAACTAATTTGAAGAAAGTTGAATTTAAACCAATTCCTGCAGTAGCATCGATGATAGAAGTTCTTTTATCTGAGATAAAATCTTGAGAAACAACTGCATCTTCAGTATATCCTAAGATACCTTTCAATTCGTTTTCTGAAGCTTTTTTCAATACAGCCATGATCTCTTCGTAAGAAGTTTCTTTAGCTACTTTTACAGTTAAATCTACTGTAGAAACGTCAGCTGTAGGAACACGGAAAGCCATACCTGTTAATTTTCCATTTAATTCTGGAATAACTTTTCCAACCGCTTTTGCAGCACCTGTTGAAGAAGGAATGATATTGATTGCAGCTGCACGTCCACCTCTCCAGTCTTTTCTAGAAGGTCCGTCAGCAGTCATTTGAGTTGAAGTTGTAGCGTGAACAGTAGTCATTAAAGCTTCAACGATTCCGAAGTTATCGTTAATAACTTTTGCTAAAGGCGCTAAACAGTTTGTAGTACAAGAAGCGTTAGAAACAACTACATCAGAAGCTTTAGCAGTTTCGTGGTTAACTCCCATTACAAACATTGGAGCATCTGCAGATGGAGCAGAAATAATTACTTTTTTAGCACCACCTTTGATGTGCTCATTTGCAGTTTCGATAGTTGTGAAGATACCAGTACATTCTGCTACTACATCAACATCAACTTCGTTCCATTTTAAATCAGCAGGATTTCTTTCTGCAGTAATACGGATATTTCTTCCGTTTACGTAAAGTTTTCCTTCTTTTACTTCTACAGTTCCGTCGAAACGACCGTGAACTGAATCATATTTTAATAAATAAGCTAAGTGATCTACATCTAATAAGTCATTGATTGCAACAACTTCTACATTATCTCTATTGAAAGACTCTCTAAAAACGATTCTTCCAATACGTCCAAATCCGTTTATTCCTAATTTTACTTTTGACATTTTACTAAATTTTTGCTTTTGTTTTTATTACACGATTTTCAAAGTCTAATTTCCTCACAATAAACTTCTCTTCTTTTTAAACTTTTATATGGGTTATGTCGACATGATGTCAGACACTTTCAACAATTCTCTATCAATTTCTGATTTTCCTTTAATAGCTTGCTCAAGAGGCGTTAAAACCACTTTATCTTCTTTAAGTCCAACCATATAATTTGATTTTCCTTCTAATAAAGATTCTACTGCTTTCATTCCTAAACGGCTAGCTAAAACACGGTCAAAACAAGATGGAGAACCACCACGCTGCATGTGTCCTAAAACAGAAACTCTTACGTCGTACTCAGGTAAATTAGCTTCAACATAATCTTTTAATTCGAATACGTTTTTACCAATTTTATCTCCTTCTGCAATAACAACAATACTTGAAGATTTTCCTGAAGCTTTACTTTTTTGAAGCGAATCTAAAAGACGATCTAATCCTAAATCTTCTTCTGGAATAAGGATTTCTTCTGCTCCTGCACCAATACCTGCATTAAGAGCAATATGACCAGCATCTCTACCCATAACCTCTACAAAAAATAGACGGTTGTGCGAACTTGCTGTATCTCTAATTTTATCGATACAATCTACTACAGTATTTAAAGCCGTGTCGTACCCTAAAGTAAAACTTGTACCAAAAATATCATTATCAATTGTTCCAGGAATTCCCATCACTGGAAAGTCATATTCTGAATTAAAAATCAAACCTCCCGTAAAACTTCCGTCTCCACCAATCACAACAAGAGCATCAATACCTGCTTTTACAAGGTTTTCATGCGCTTTTTTTCTACCTTCCGGGGTTCTAAACTCAACTGAACGAGCCGATTTCAAGATCGTTCCACCTTTGTTTACAATATTATTTACACTACGAGGTCCCATTTCTTTGAAGTCGCCTTCAATCATTCCTTGATACCCTCTATAAATTCCGATGCATTCTATATTATGATATGCACAAGTACGAACTACCGCTCGAATTGCAGCATTCATTCCAGGTGAATCTCCCCCTGAGGTAAGAACACCTACTTTTTTTATTGTTTTTGGCATTATTTAAGTATTAAAGTGTAAAATTAGCAAACATTCAGCACTTTTCAGGTTACGATTATCATAAATTAATAAAATCTGTTAAATTCAAACGTTTTCGTTAATAAGTTTTTTCTATGAAAAAATTTCATTAAAAATAAAAAATTGCTATTTTTTTATTAAATCGTCAAAAATTAACAATACCTAAATGAAGTGTTATAAAATTAGAATTTCTTTCTCACATAAAAATTCTGAAAGTCGGCCCTAAATTTAGCACAAAAAAAACCATTATGAGAATAATGGTTTTGCAAATGTCTATTTTTAACAAAGTGTTAATAATCGTTATCAGGAATTAGTCCTTGATTATTATTACTTGGCTCTTGTTTTTTCTTTTTCTCTTCTTCTTTTTTCTTTTTCTCCTCTTCCTCTTTAGCCTTCTTTTTATTTTTATCAGAATCTTTCTTGCTTGTAAAATTCATATAATCAGGATTTAGATACGAATCTTGCAAATCATCTCCTGAACCTTTTGATGCTTTTTCTATTTTTTTACTTTTGAAAAGTTTATTCACAAGTTCGCTAAAAGTATCAAAATCGACTTCATAAGAAACACCGACACCTTGCGTATATCCAATTCCTTGTCCTATATAATTAATGTCATTTTCTTTATTAAATAATCGAAGATTCATTGTTCCGTCTTCATTCACACGGTATAAAATTTCAATATCTCCAACAATTGCAGATTCATTTACCCCTCCAACCGGAACTCCGACCTTTCCATTAATTGTAATTCGCTCATTTACTTGTGAAGAAATATTAGCCACAAACTGACCGTCTACTTCCTGCCCTGTTCTTCTATCAGCTGCGATATAATTTAAGTCAATATTTACTTTATCATTATCAGACTTTATAATGCCTCCTAATAAACTCGAAGCTGTTTCTGTTAATGTTCCTGAAAAATCTCCTTGACTAAATCCGTCTGTACTCATAAACGAACCTGTAGATAACAGATATAATGCTTGCGTCTGACGAATATCTTTATCATCTAATTTATATTGAATCTCTGATTTCAAGACATTACTTACAGATGGAAACTGAATATCAAAATTAGGTTCCGGACTTGTTAAGTCACCTCGTAAACCAATTACAACTTCTACAGGCACTTTTTTGTTAAACGAAGAAGTATTATCTAAAAGTACCGCTGGATTAGCCTGAGTTTTGTAAACTGCTTCTAGGTTTAACTGTGCACGCATCGGGTTACCTTCCCAAATAATAGAACCGCCTTTTTTAACTGCAAACTTTTTATCGATAAGTCCACCATATTTAAAATTATAGGTTCCTTCATATGCCTGGAAATCTCCCCACATATTAAATTTACCCAAAGTATTAATTTTAAATAAAAGCGATCCGTATCCTTTTCCTTTCATACCATGACCAGAATTTCGATCTAAAATAACTTCTACTTCGGCATCTGGCGTAATATCAAAATCAAATTCAAGCTCTAAACCATTGTAGTTTTTTGTTTTTTCTACAATACCATTCGCTAGATTATACTTTTCTTTTGCAGTAACAAAATGAATCCAACTGCTTTCTCCAACACTTTGTGCATTATTAATAGGAATCTTAACTTCTGTTCCTTTTTCAGATTTTGCATCTACTTTAATAAATAAACCATCAACAGGACCTCGAATACTAGCAGAACCGTTTATGAAAGCCGTTCCGAAATACGCCGCATCATCACTGTCTTTTGTATCAAGCGCCAATAATCGTTTGGAAGTAATATTTAAATCTAATTTCCAATCTCCGAAATTTTTATGTTCTATACTTCCGTTTAGCAAACCTTTTGTACCATATTTGGTATCTGTCAACTGATTATTTCTAAAAAGAAACTTCTCGTTGGTCAAATCAATTACAGTTCTGTCGCTTAATTCATAATCAGTATTTAAATACGGAATCGTCATACCTGCTTTTTCAACATACAAACGTCCGTTGATTTCTGGTTTTTTAAGATTTCCAATTACAGATGCGTTTCCAGAAACGGATCCGCGAACATTAGATAAAACATCGCCACCGATAGTTCCTAAAGTTGCAAGATTAAATCCTTCTAGCTTCAGACTCATATCCATAACGGTTTCTTTGTTTTCTATAGCAAAAGTTCCGTTAGCTCTAAATGATTCTGTAAAACCATTTTGTATCGATGAATTGACCGTAAATTTTCTAAAAGTTTCATCTCCCGAAATATCAAAATTAAGCGTACCCAATTCTGTTTTATTCAAAACAAGATGATCAATTTTTATGGATGCCGTTGGCTGGTAAACATTTTTATTTTGTTTATAATTGACGGTTCCATTCAAATTACCATCAAAGACAAATTTAGAATTTAACGGTGTAATTTTATTAATATCAACATCTTCGAAATTCAGCTCCAAATCTTTGTAATCGCTTCCTTTCATCACTCCATTCAAATCAATTTTCTGATTTTCGTGTGATAAAACAATATTGTCGAACGTAAAATTCTTAAAGAACTGATCAAAAACAATCTGATTATCTTCTCCAGATTTTTCGTTTAAATACCATATATAGTCTTTAAACTTCATTTCTGACTTCTTAATTCCAACAATATTATTTTTATTCTTATCAATCGTATGATATAAATCTAAATTGAAATAATCTTCTCCTTGGTTTCCACCTTTAAATTCAGAACGAACAAAAAGCGTATCTTTTGAAGTAACATTAATCAAGTTAAAATCACGAATCTTATAATAAGGTGTTTTTATACTGTCTAATTCTACATACGCATTGTAAAGCGGATTTTTATTATCAATATTGACACGAATATTATCAAATGTATTTTTTGCTGCGGTAACTTTTTTCGATCTAAATCGGAATTTAAATTCCTGAAGATCAGAATCAATTTTACCTCTAACAACTGTAGAAGAGTCAATATTAATTTCTGGATAAAGCATTTCTACCACTTTATCATAAACTCGGAAATTGAATCGTAAAAACTGACCTTTTCTAACTTTATAAGGCTTATAATTGGTATACAAACTTCCAACCGAGTTCATTACCAATTTATCCAATTGATCAAATCTAAATTTACCAACGATTTTTCCGTCTACAACATCATTCGAACTAATAGTTATCGTTCGCAATCGATCTGCATCAAAACTTGAATTTAAATTGACTTGATCAAAAGCATAAGTCGCTTTTGGATTTTGATATTCAGCATCATTTATAAAAATATTCCCTTGAAGATTTTCAATAGAATTTCCAGTTAACTGAACCACAACATCTCCTTTAAAACGAGAAATCGAATCGCCAACAAACTTTAATTTTCTTAAATCTGAATTTTCTACATTTATATGAAAATCATATCTATTTTCTCTTTTACTTAAATCAAGCAAGCCATCAAAACTCAAATTCAAATTTGGGTCGTTGATCGCAATTTCACCTTTATAATATGGAAGTTTAAAATTTCCGTTTACAACAATATTATTATAAGTGTACTTATTGTAATCAAATTTCGAAATATCTCCTTTTACAATAGTATTCAAATATTTTTCTGTAAAACCAACGCCATCAACATCAAGATTTAAGCTTGTTTTCCCAAGATCTTTTCTACCTAAAACGGCACCGATATTAAAATTATCCAATACAATATTCCCAGAGTACGAAGCTTTATCAATAAAATCCATATTATTCATATGAAGATCGACTTTTCCGTTTCCAAGATCAGTTGCCATTTTAAAATCGGTTTCTAAAGCTGTTGTTGAAACTTTTGCTTTTCCGACAAGGTTAAATTTTCCAATTCTTTTCAGCTCTATCGGAAGTTTTTTCCCTAAAACATTGGGCAACAAAATCACTAAATCATCATAGCTAGAAAGCAGTTTATCAAACTTTCCGTCCATAGAAAACTTTTGGGTTTTACTTCCTAAAAGATTTCTGAAATTAATTGTTCCATTGATTTTAGAACCATTTGTATCGCTTAATCTCAATTTAGAAAGCGTTAAATCATTTAGCGGACCGTCTAATTTTGTTTTGATTTTAAAATGCTGATTTTTACCTAAACCATCATAAAAATGACGAATATCATTTGTCGCAATCGAAGCCGAATCTAAAACCACTTTAAACCTAACTTTATCTGTAAAATCAACAAAATCTGATGGTTTATAATTCAAAATAGCAATACCATAAAGCGAAGATCTTTTAGTTTTTATGGCTAAATTTTCGACTTTAATTTGTTTTTTAGTATAACTGAATTTCCCAGCAAAATTAGAAACATACAACCCGCGATGATCCATAAAAGAAAACCTATGAATTGTAGTATTTACTTCAGGTCCGTACAATTTAAAATCGCTGATGTAAGCATTTAATTTGGTGAAATCTAAAAACTTGGGCGTTGTTTTATTTTCATCGATAACAGAAAATCTTCCTTTTTCGATGTATGCATTTTTAGCTGTTAGAAGGAAATGTTTCGTTGATTTTTTCTTAGGCGTATTTTCAACTTCAAAAGCTTTAATAAACTTATTGATATTATTCTCATTTTCGCCTTTGTAGGTTTTCAGATTAAAAATTAAACCCGTTAAACGTAAATCACCAAAGATTAAATCGCCATCAAGTATTCTGCTGAAACTCGCAATATCGGTTGTAATAATATCAGAATAAATAAGGGTTTGTTTATGATGATCTAAAATCATCACATTTTTTAGTTTTACGCCTCCAAAAATATTGATTGCAGTTTTTTCTACGCTGATATTTACTTTATAATCTTCGTTTAAAGAATTCGTAACATAGTTCGCTATCTGAGTTTGAACAACAGGAAGAGAAAGAATGATAGCCAGTGCTAACAAAAGTAAAATCAACCCAATTAGGGTTCTAGATATTATTTTTTTTACTGTTTTGATAGCTCTTTTAATTTTAGTTTTCTTTTAATTTATTTTGAACAGACAAAGAACGGCTGTTTTTGATAAAAATTCTTTAATTTTGGACACTGCTTAAATCAAAGAGATAATCATTTGATTTGTCAAATATAATTCAAAATTTGTGCCTTTATATGCAAAATCCAGAGGTTTTTATTCTAGCCATCGAAAGTTCATGCGATGATACTGCTGCCGCGGTTTTACATAACGACAAAGTATTGTCAAATGTTGTAGCCAATCAATTAATTCATAATCAATACGGCGGTGTGGTTCCTGAATTGGCTTCAAGAGCGCACCAGCAGAATATTGTACCCGTTATAGATGCTGCACTTCGTAAAGCAAATGTACAAAAAGAACAGTTAAGCGCAATCGCATTTACGCAAGGTCCTGGATTAATGGGCTCTTTATTGGTGGGAACTTCTTTTAGCAAATCTTTAGCATTGGCTTTAAAAGTACCTTTAATTGCTGTAAATCACATGCATGCACATATTTTGGCTCATTTTATTGACGAAGAAGGTTTTGATAAACCTGAATTTCCTTTTTTAGCTTTAACCATCAGCGGCGGACACACACAAATCGTAAAAGTGAATAGCTTTTTTTACATGGAAATTATCGGAGAAACAACCGATGATGCTGTAGGTGAAGCATTTGACAAAAGCGCTAAAATTCTTGGACTTCCTTACCCAGGCGGACCTTTGATTGATAAATATGCGAAAGAAGGAAACCCGAAAGCGTTTGCTTTTACAAAACCGAAAGTTCCTGGTTTAGATTTTAGTTTTTCTGGATTAAAGACTGCCATTTTATATTTCATTCAAAAAAACAAATTGGCAAACCCAAATTTTGTTGAAGAAAATCTAAACGATATCTGTGCTTCTATTCAGCATACGATTATAGAAATTTTGATGGATAAAATAAAATTGGCCGTTAAAGAAACTGGAATTACTCAAATAGCAATTGGCGGTGGCGTTTCGGCAAATTCAGGAATTAGAAATACATTGAAAGAAACCGAAAGCAAATACGGTTGGAAAACTTTCATTCCAAAATTTGAATACACCACAGATAATGCCGCAATGATTGGAATTGTGGGTTATCAAAAATACTTATCAAATCGTTTTGAAACTTCTGCAGTCGTTTCTAAAGCAAGAATTCAATTTTAATCATGCAGTTATTTTTCAATCCGAATATAGACGAAACAACTCAAAGTTTTTCTTTTGACAAAGAAGAAAGCCGACACATTATAAAAGTTTTACGAAAAAAAGATTCTGATATTCTTCAAGTTACAAACGGTTCAGGATTATTGTTCGAAACCCAAATTACATTGGCTTCAGATAATAAATGTACCGTTGAAGTAATTTCGATAACGAATGCCGAAAAACCTAAATTTCATTTGCATTTGGCCGTTGCTCCAACCAAAATGAATGATCGTTTTGAGTGGTTTTTAGAAAAAGCAACCGAAATTGGAATTCAAGAAATTACGCCAATTTTCTGCGATCGTTCTGAACGAAAAGTAATTAATCGTGATCGTTTCGAAAAAATCATTTTATCGGCGATGAAACAATGTAACGAAACTTTTTTGCCAAAATTGAATGAAGCGATTTCATTTAAAGAGTTTATTAAGCAACAAAATAAAGGTTTAAAACTGATCGCGCATTGCGAAGAAACTGATAAAAAATCGCTAAAAGAAGTTTTAAAACCAAATGAAGATGTCACGATCTTAATTGGTCCAGAAGGTGATTTTTCTGAAAAAGAAATAGCATTGGCATTAGAAAACAATTACAAACCTGTTGCTTTAGGAAATACGCGTTTAAGAACAGAAACAGCAGCGGTTGTAGCTTGCCATAGTGTTGTTTTTTTTAATGAATAAATTAAAAAATTACGTTTGTCATCCTGAGGAACGAAGGATCACACTCGATTAGACAAAGATTGGCGACAAACTGTACGGAATTTCTAGTGTGATCCTTCGTTCCTCAGGATGACAAAAAAGCATCGAAGTCCACTTAAATTATTATGAAAAAAATATTTCACATATTATTACTTTTTTCAATCTCTTCCTTTTCACAAGAAATTGCTTTGCTTAAATACAGCGGAGGTGGCGACTGGTACGCAAATCCGACTTCTTTGCCGAATTTAATTGCTTTTTGCAATGCTAATATCAATACTCGCATCAAAAGCAAACCTTCAACTGTAGAACCAAGTAATCCTGATTTGCTTTCGTATCCGTTTGTGCATATGACTGGACACGGAAATGTGGTTTTTAGCGATGCTGATGTGACAAATTTGAGAAATTATTTAACGGCAGGCGGTTTTCTGCATATCGATGATAATTATGGAATGGATCAATTTATTCGAAAAGAAATCAAGAAAATATTTCCAAATAATAGTTTAGTCGAAATTCCTGCAAATCATCCTATTTTTCAAAAACCATTTCCTTTCCCAAGCGGATTACCAAAAATTCACGAACACGACGGAACGCGTCCACAAGCGTTTGGAATTTTTATCGACAACAAATTGGTTTTGCTTTACACTTACGAATGCGATTTGGGCGATGGCTGGGAAGATGCCGAAGTTCACAATGATCCTGCAAACGTAAGAGACAAAGCGCTTAAAATGGGCGCAAACATTATTAATTATATTTTTACCAATTAAATTTTAAAAGGTGCAGCTTACTCACGAAGAAAATCAATTTGAAAGAAAAACATTTCCAATCACTTTAGTTTGCGATCATATTTATTTTCAGCAAAATATTGGTTCTTTATTTAGAATTTCTGAAGCTTTTGGAGTTGAAAATATTATCTTTTACGGAAAAGATATTCCGCTTACACCTCGTAAAATCAATAAAACTTCTCGAAGCACACATCTTCATGTCGCTCATAATGTAATTGAAGATTTTACCGAACTTCAATCTTTTCTATTGGATAATGATTTCGAAATTATTTCTTTAGAAATTGCCTCAAACAGCAAACCTTTAAAAGAAGTTACAATTCCCGAAAACAAAAAAATAGCTCTTTTACTTGGAAGCGAAATAAACGGAATTTCAGACGAACTTTTACAACTTTCTCATCAAATTGTCCATATTAATATGTTTGGAAAAAACAGCAGTATGAATGTTGTTCAAGCTGCAAGTATTGCGCTTTATGAGATTACTTCTTTTTAAAAATTAAACTCAAAAAATTCATTTTAAACACAATATTTCGATTTTTCGACAATTTTACATTTTCAAAATAATCGATAAACTACTAATAATCACGACAAAATACATTAAAAAAATAAAAAAGAAAGTTAAATCTTATTAATTTTTTAATTACGTTTTTTGTAAGAACCAGTATTTGTAAGGGGTCGTAAAAATTCTGACAAAATAATCTTTGTAATATTTTTTCACAATTAAAATTTGTTATAAAATTGCTGCAATGATTAACCAATCAACATTTTTATAACAAAAAACCCAAATTATTATGAAAAAAGTTATTATTACCACATTTGCAGCACTAATGCTGTTCGCTTGTCAAAACGAGCAATCAGAAACAACCAATTCAGAAAGTATGGCAGCTTCTCGACGCGGATGTGCAACACAAGAAGTATTAGAAGCACAACTTAAAGCAGATCCGATGTTGGCGATTAAAATGAATGAAATTGAAGCTTTTACAGCCAAACATTCATTAACAAATTTTACCGGTCGTTTAGTAAATGGCAAAATTGAAATTCCGGTTGTTGTAAATGTATTATACAGAACAGCAGCACAAAACATTTCTGATGCGCAAATTCAATCTCAAATTGATGTATTGAATAAAGATTTTAATGCTTTAAATTCTGATTACAATAGTGTTCCAGCATTATTTTCGGGCGTAAAAGCAAATGTTGGCATTACATTTAAATTAGATCAAATCATTAGAAAATCGACTACCAAAACTTCTTGGGGAACTAATGATGCGATGAAAAAAACTGCTCAAGGCGGACTTGCTCCAACTTCTCCAACAACAAAATTAAACCTTTGGTCTTGCAACATTGGCGGCGGAATTTTAGGTTATGCTCAATTTCCTGGCGGAGCTTCATCTACAGACGGTGTAGTTATCGATTCTCGTTATTTTGGATTATCTGGTGCTGCAAACGCTCCATTTAATTTAGGAAGAACTGGAACTCACGAAGTGGGTCACTGGATGAATTTACGTCACATTTGGGGAGATGCAACATGCGGAAGCGATCTTGTGGCAGATACTCCAACACATAATGAAGAAAATTATGGTGTTCCTGCTTATCCACACTATAGTACTTGTTCTGGAACACCTGTAGAAATGACAATGAACTACATGGATTATGTTGACGATCAAGCGATGTATATGTTTTCAACAGGACAAAAAAACAGAATTGCAGCAATATTTACAACTGGAGGTGCTAGAGCAGCATTTGCACAATAATTGCTAACAATATAATAGATAAAGCGAGATGAAATTCATCTCGCTTTTTTTGTTTAAAGCTAAAATTTTAAAATGCTTTTTTCTATATTTATAGTCTAATACTTAAACATGATCACTTCAAAAACTATTTCAAACGGAATTTTAAGAGCTCTAGCAACCATCTTAATAATTGGTATCGTTTTATATTTTTTATATGAAATTCAAACTGTAATTGTATACTTATGTATTTCATTACTATTGTGTTTAATTGCAAATCCGTTAATATTATTTTTGAAGAATAAATTAAAGTTTGGCAATTCTCTGGCAGCCTCAACCACAATTATATTATTTATTTTTCTTATTGTGGGTTTTATACTATTGTTTGTTCCATTAATTATTTCTCAGGCCAATAATTTAGCGCTTTTAGATACAGCACATCTTCAGACTAAATTTATGGAAACAGAAAAACATCTTGAAGAATATTTCAACATTCAACATATTGATTTAAATAAAGTTATAAAAGATTCTAAAATAACTTCGGTTTTAGATTTTAGTTATTTTACTGGATTTATCAATTCAATCATCAATTTTATGGCAGACATGGGAATGGGATTGGTTTCGGTATTTTTTATTACTTTCTTTTTTATTAAAGATCAAGCTATTTTTAAAGATCAAGCGAGAAGAATTCTTCCTGATTCGAATGAAGATAAAATTTTGAATTCGATTACAAAAATCAACCATTTATTGACACGTTATTTTATTGGTTTATTATTGCAATTAATCGTTGTCTTTATTCTTTATTTAATTGTGCTGCTAATTTTTGGAAATAAAAATGCTTTTGTAATTGCTTTTTTATGTGCCATCTTAAATATCATTCCATATTTAGGGCCAATTATCGGAACTACTTTGGCGGGAATTTTAACAATGATTAGTATGATTGGGCAAGATTTTCAATCTGAAATTTTGCCAACAACTATTTATGTAATTATTGGCTTTTTAGTAGTTCAAGCAATTGACAATAACATTAGTCAGCCCATAATTTCATCAAAAAGTGTAAATTCGCACCCGTTAGAAATATTCTTGATTATTTTAATCAGCGGAATCACATTTGGAATTGTTGGAATGATTATCGCCGTTCCAGCTTTTACAATGATTAAAGTAATTTTAAAAGAATTTTTTCCTGACAATAAAATTGTGTCCGTATTAACCGAAAGAATTTAGCTTTGAACACTTCTATTTTGCATCCAGATATTCAGGAATTTATAATTCAAAATACTGGTGCAGACATTACAAAAATGGCGCTTCAGAAAAATCCGTTTCCTGAAGTCGATTGGATTTTAATTTTAAATCAAATTGAAGCGCGTTCAAAAGCAAAAGACAAACTTCCGACTTGGTTTTCGGCTGCAACTATTATTTATCCGAGTAAAATTTCGGTAGAACAAACTTCATCTGAAAAAACAGCTGCTTATAAAGCTGATTTAATTTCTGGAAAAACTTTAATTGATCTTACAGGAGGTTTTGGTGTGGATGATTATTACTTTTCTAAAAAATTTAAAGTCGTTGCGCATTGTGAAATTAATGAAGAATTATCTTCTATTGTCAAACATAATTTTCAACAATTAGAAATAAAAAATTGTTTCTGTTATCCAACTGATTCAATAAATATTTTGAATGAATCAGAATTAAAATGGGATTGGATTTATATTGATCCTTCACGAAGAAATGATTCTAAAGGCAAAGTTTTTATGCTGAAAGATTGTTTGCCAAATGTTCCAGAACTTTTAGATTTTTATTTTGAAAAAGCAGATTCTATTTTAATAAAAACCGCCCCATTATTAGACATTTCGGCTGGATTATCTGAATTAAAAAATGTCAAAAACATTCATGTAATCGCACTTGAAAATGAAGTAAAAGAATTGCTTTTTGAAATTCATAAAAATTATTCTGGCGAAATAACGCTAAAAACGGCTAACATTTTAAAAGAAAAAACAGAAACTTTTGAATTTGTTTTGGGCGAAGATTTGTCTTTTCCAACTTATGATTTACCGCAGAAATATCTTTATGAACCCAACGCGGCAATTATGAAATCTGGCGGTTTTGATGAAGTGAGTTCAATTTTTAAAATAGATAAACTGCACAAACATTCTCATTTATATACTTCTGAAGAATTAATTGATTTTCCGGGAAGAAAATTCGAAATTCAAAAAGTGATTTCATACGGTAAAAATGACATGAAAAATGAGCTGGCAAATCAGCAGGCAAATATTACAACTCGCAATTTTCCTGAAACAGTAGAAAACATTCGAAAAAAATGGAAAATAAAAAATGGAGGTAATTTGTATTGTTTTTTTACAACAGATGTAAAAGATAACAAAATAGTTTTAATTTGCACGAAAATAATCTAAACATGAAACAACTAATTACTCTAACCCTTTTTTTATTAACCTTTACTGCATTTGCCCAAAAACAGAAACCTTGTGAATATAGTGTAAATGTAAATGACTCAATTGGATCTTATAAAGTAACAAACGAATACTTAATGAGTGAAAAATATTTTGGCGGAAGTTTTAATTATATTTTCTTCTCTTTAGCCCAAACTGACGGTTTGCCAACGCTAAATCTTCAATCTATTCAAAAAAGTAAAGATTTTATTAAAGCGAATTGTTTTGATAAAAATTCGAAAATCTTTTTGCAGTTAGAAAACGGAAAAATCGTAACGTTAATGCACATCAATCAGGAAAATTGCGGCACATTGGTTCGTGATGAAAAAGGATATGATAACAGAATCAATACAGGAATTTTCATGTTTATGAAAGATAATTACGAAGAACTAAAAAAGTCTCCAATTTCGATTATGCGAATTAAGTATCTAACTAATATTGAAGATTACATCGTAAAACGTGAACTTACTTCTGAATTAACTGGTAAAGTCACCAATCCGAATACCTATTTTATGGAAAATATTAGATGCGTTGAGTAATTAATCGCATTTCCATTTTTCGTTGGCCACTTTATCTTTTAAACCTGTTTTTAAGTTATAATGCCACCATTCAGAATCAAATGAATTAAAGCCATTTTTAATCATTGTTTTTTTCAAATACGCTCTTTTAGAAAGAATTTCTTTAGAAAGCTGTTTAAAATTATGGCTTGCCTGAATTCCGAAAAAGTCAAAAGAAGTTCCCATATCTACTTCTTTTCCAGTTATATAAACCAAAGAAATATCTACGGCTCCTCCTCTATTGTGGATGGAGCCTTTTTTTGGATCTGCCACATATTCTGGATTCGAAACAATTGCCCACATCTTTTTTTGAATATCTAAAGGTCTATAGCAATCGTATAATTTTATTTTAAATCCTTTTTTCAAAAAATCATTATTTGCTGCAATTAAAGCTTTTACGGTTTTTAAACGGAGCATGCATTCTGCACAATCGTATACTTTTGCTTTTAAGAAATTATCTTCAGTTGCATATTTCATATCGTAGATAAAATCATTGCTGTAATCTCTTAGATTTACAAATGTAGTATCGGAAATCTGGTTAGAAGATTCTTCATTTGTATACGCTTCATTTTGAGCCTGCAATGAAGTAAAACAAAAAAGAAAAAGGACTTGAAATTTCGAAAAGCCATTCATTTTTATCAAATTTTAAAAAAATGAAGTTAATCAAAAAAACTCAAAACTACCTGTTTTTAAGATTACTTCTTTGACACTAAAAATTAAGTTTTTCGGAGAATAACGTCTTAAATTCCTTTCAAAACAAACAATATTTTAATATCTTTATGATAATTAGATCATTAAGACTTTATTCAGTCAATTTATTAATTCTAAAAACCAGTCATTATGAATTTCAAAATCAAATATATTTCTTTTGTTGTTTTAAGTAGTTTTATCTTTTTTTCTTGCAAAAAAGAAATCATAAAAACTGTTCCAACAACCGATTCAACTTCTATAAAAACTGAAGCTTTAAAAACAGATAGTACTGTTTTAAATCCGACCGATTCCTTGTATACATTAGTTGATAAAAGTGTTATTGGAACGCAGTTTTTAACCAAAAGTAGTTTAGCACCAAGATTAAAAACTCTTCTAGGAGCTGATTATGACGAAATGGTGAAAAATTGGAATACAGAAACTCCTTTTGAAAAACAGGAAAACATATTGCACGCTTGGGGCTGTAAACAACACGATTGCAATTCTTTTTCTTTTGACCTTTATATTGATGTGAAAAATAACAAAATCAACGTTTACAAATTTGCTGAATCAAAATTAACTGTTTTTAAAGAAGATAATTTTGAAATCGAAATAAAAGATAATTTCCTAAAAGACTTAAATATTAAAAAAGAGAACGTGAAATAATTATGAGTTATGGATTATGAATTATGAATTGTAATGCACTAATTCACCATTAACAATTAACAATTTACAATTAACAATTACAATTCAAATCTCTCCTATCGTTAAGATATTTTCTTTTACTCCTTTGTTTTTCAGCATTCTAAAATGAGAGCGAACGGCGTGATAAAATGGATATGACGTGTAAGGCAAATCATATTCTGCTGCATAGCGTCTGATAATTGGTGTAATTTGAGGATAATAAGTGTGCCCAACTCCAGGAAAAAGATGATGTGCAACATGATGCGTAAATCCGCCGTATAAGAAATTTGCCAATTTGCTTTCTGTGCTAAAATCTTTAGTTACAATCATTTGATGCATAGCCCATGTTGCCGAAAGATTTCCTTCTTCATCAGTATTTGGAAAATTGGCATCTTCGTCAACATGCGTAGAAACTAAAGCTACAACACCAAGTACGCTTCCAGACATATGCATGCAAAGCCAAGCCAAAAGAACAATATGCCAAGGCTGATTTAAATATATCATGGGAATGAAAAGCAGATAAATTAGGTTTATAATTTTTGCTGCAAATAATCGATATATTTCTTGTTTCGGAATTTCTTCTACAATTTTTTTTACGTAATTATCATTCTTTCCAAAAAAGTCTTTAAAATCTCGAATGTAAATCCAGTTTAAACTGTAAAAAGGATATATAAACCACATATAAATATGCTGGTATTTGTGATAATCAAACTGCGGACTATTTGGAAAAATCCTAATGATATTGCTTTGCTTTATATCAACATCCCAATCTGGAACATTTGGATATGCGTGATGCAAGCCAATATGCCGCCGCATCCAAAGCCAATGATTGCTTCCAAAAAGTTCTAAAACATATAGAAACCATTGGTTGTGTTTCGGTTTTTTGAACAAAGCGCCATGCGCAGCGTCATGAAAGGCATTTATAAAAAGTACAATCATAGTAATGCCAGACAAAATATAAAAAAGAAAAAGCAAAGAAGTTTGGTTACCAAAAATTAAAATACAGGCATAAAACAAAAAGAAAGCAGCTAGAAATCCCAAAGACTTCACAACATTTAACTTGTACAATGATGGGTTATTTAAGACCGTTTCATTCACTTCTAAACGCATCTTTTTAAAAAAATCATCAGTTCCGGGTTTGAGATAAACCGGTCGTTTTAATTTTTCCATATCGTTATTTAGCTAGAAATTGCTTATCCCAAATTTAATAAAAAAACTTAAATCATTTAAAAACAAATATTTACAAGTTAGTATATTAAAACAAAAAAGCCACCTTTAAAAACTGGCTTTTGTAATTCATTAAATTGGTAAGTTGTTTGATATTTTTGGAAAATACATTGAAATTATTCCTCAAATTTCTTTTCTGCCAAGCGCAGTCGAATGTTATGAATACGTCCCTCAATGTCTTGCAAATCATTAAGAATATTTTGTCTTTCATAAACTGCACCAGCTTCATTAACCATATTTTGCCCATTTTCTGGAGCAAAAAGATCATTTAAATCTACATCGGGAAAATTTTTACTTAAACTAATAATAAATTCTGAACCAATATTAGCCGTACCGTGTAAATATCTTCCAATCATTGCCGGGCTAAATCCTAAAATTGCCCCCACCTCTTTTTGCTTTAATCCTTTAGCTTTAAAGAATTTGCTTAGTTTTTCGTTGTACATCATTATTTAAATTCAACACAAAATGTAGTTATAATATATTTTTTAACATTAAAAAGGATACTAAATATAATATTATTCTTACATTTACATAAAATATAGAAACATTAAGTTATAAATTGCAAATATATGCCAAAATTAATCAATAACAGTGATTTTAAAGAAGATAATTCTTACAATAAAAAAGCTTATGAATTTATTAACAAGCATTTACCAGTTACGTATGTTGACTTAACTATAGCTTGCATCTTAAAAAAAGGACACGCAGCACCAAGTAAAGCCTTAATTAGAAACGTTAGGAACAAAACAATTTTCAGAAATGATATTTTACTTGCTTTGGTCGAAGTGGCTGTCGAAAACAAAGAAGCCATTGAGCAAATAAAACTTTTAACTTCTAATTAACTTTTAATAATAATTTATTTTGAAATACTTACTATATGACTAATCAACCCTCTAAAGAATTTAAAGACCGATTTTCACAAACAAATAACGAAGAAAAATATGACAAAACTTTTTCTCAAAATTCAGTAAATCCGTTTTTTATGTACGGAATGACAATCGAACAATATCAGGAAGGAATGGAAATTCATTCTAAATGTTTTAGCGAACTCGAAAAAATTGTAGAAAAAAGAATGAATTGAACGTTTCAATTTAAATTTAGAAAATTCCCATACCTTCAGGTTTAATAGTAAATCCTAAACGGAGCATACTTTTATGTTCCTGATAATCTATTAAACTTTCGGTATAACCGACAAACCATTGCAATGTCAAATAATAATTTTCACTTTTGTATGGACGCCAATTTAACTGCGTTTGCAGTGATCCATAATTAATAAGTCCGCTTCCTTTTCTAAACAAAACATCAGCACTCCAACGACCAGGCTGAATCTGATACGTTGCACTAGCTTCGCCATAGCCAACGTATTTTGTTAGTCCAGGATTATCTTCTTTATCTACTAAAGGAATCCATCCTCGAATTCCGACTGTCCATCTTGGAGAAACTTGAGATTTTAATGAAAACGCGAGCATATTCCAAGTTCGAGAATAAATAGAATCTCTTCCGTTTGATTCGTGTTCAAAAGAAACTGCTCCATAAGTCAATCTTCCTCCTTTCAAATAAAAAGGTCGAACCATTGCCACGCCAGGATTAAAATTGATTTCAGAAAAAGGTTTAGAACTTGCATAAATGTCCCAAAAAGCTTTTTGTGTATACATTAAATAAGGAAAAAAACCACCCAATATAGGTTTTGAATTTAATCTAAGTTTAAAACTTACCTGATATTTAACATCGGCAGAATTACGAGTTATCGGTTCGTTTAGTGGTACTCCTGTTAGAAAATAATTATCGCGATGAACAGAAAAGCTATTTTCTTTTAATAATGAATCTGCTGCTCTAAAATTTTTTTTGTCTTCTACTATCTGCGAATTGGACTGTATTGAATATAAAATAATGAAAATTAATATCGATTTAAAACGCATTCTTACTTGTGATTTAGGGTTTATTTTTTACGCCATTTACACTAAGTTACGTTATTTCATTTCTAATAAAAAATATTTCAGCACTTATAAAGTTCTTTTTTATTGACAAAAAATCCAATCAAATACACATCAATCATTTTTGATTTTCTTTTTAAAGTGTTGTAAATAGAAACTTTAGCATTATTTATCGATTTTTAAAGCTTCTTTTTCAAAAAAGAAAACAACTTTTAGATTTTCACTTTTTTGTAATTTGCTTTTTCTTCTAAAATAAAAACTATGCTGAATTTTCGAAAACATTTACGATTTGTCACAATAGCTTTATTTCTTTCTTTTGTGACATACAGCCAACCCGTTATTTATGTAAATCAAGTTGGATTTGACCCCAAAAGTCCAAAAGTGGCTATTATTGGTTTTAAAGGCAATCTTCCAAATACGACTTTCAATTTAATTGATACAAAAACCAATAAAACCGTTTTTACTTCGAAAGTTGGAACAGCAGAAAATATTGAAGAATGGTTGCTTGATCAATCGTTTTTTACGGCCGATTTTTCTGCATTTCAAAAAACTGGAAACTATAAAATCACGATAAAAGTTGCCAATCAAATTTATAGTTCTGCTTCTTTTTCGATTGAAGAAAATATTTTAGCCAAAAGAACTATTTCTTCAATTGTGCATTATTATAATAAACAAAGAGCCAATACGCCCGAAGAACTTGAAGCCGATAAAAAAATGTTATTATTCGGAAGTACAAAAAAAGTCGATGTTCATGGCGGTTGGTGCGACGCTTCTGGCGATGTCAGTAAATATTTTTCGCATTTGGCTTATGCTAATTTTGTTTCACCGCAACAAACACCTTTGGTAACTTGGTCTTTAATTAATACTTCAGAAGAGATTTCTAAACAACTTATTGAATGGAAAATAAAAGATTCATTAGATAATGAAGCCATTTGGGGCGCAGATTATATGATGCGCTGTTTGTCTGATGAAGATTATTTTTATATGATTGTTTTCAGTTATTTCGATAAAAATCCTTCGGCAAGAAGAATTGTTGGCTTGAAAGCCAATAGTGTAACCACAGATGAATATCAATCTGCTTTTCGCGAAGGCGCAGGTATGGCAATTGCTTCACTTGCACGAATTTCACAATGGAAAAAAAGTGGCGATTTTACCTCAGCGCAATATCTTGACGGAGCAAAACGTGCTTATGCGCATCTTTTAATAAACAACACCAAATACGACGATGATGGAAAAGAAAATATCATTGACGATTATTGTGCTTTAATGGCTTCAACTGAATTATGGATTGCGACAAATGATAAATTTTATCAAGATGAAACCAGAAAATGGGCTCATAAACTTGAAAATAGAATGACAGATCAAGGCTGGTTTAGATCTAATGATTCTAATCGTCCGTTTTGGCATGCTGCAGATGCAGGTTTAGCCGGTTGTAGCTTTAACCCGTTATTTGAAAAAAGAAAGCGATGAAAACGAAAAGCTAAGAGTAAAAAACGTAATTAGAAAAGCATTAGACTATAATTTGAAAGTAACTCAAAATGTTACGAATCCGTTTGGGTATGCGCGTCAAAGTTTTTTATTTAATGAAAAAGTAAAAGACGGATTTTTTATTCCGCATGAAAATGAAACTGGCTGGTGGTGGCAAGGCGAAAATGCAAGATTAGCATCGCTTGCAACTGCAGCAACAGAAGGCGCAAAAGTATTATCTCTTCAAAAAACTGACGACACAAAAAAATCGCTTGAATTGTACGCTTCTCAGCAATTATCTTGGATATTGGGCTGTAATCCATATTCGATATGTTTTTTGTATCAATTTGGAAAAAAAAACGTTCCGTACATGCATTCTAATTATGGCCATGGTTCAGAAAAAGGCGGAATTTCGAATGGAATAACAGGCAAAGATGGAAATGCAGATGGATCGGGAATCGATTTTAAAATGGAAGATAAAGGAAATGAATGGCGTTGGACAGAACAATGGATTCCGCATTCTGCTTGGTTTTTACAGGCGATTACGGCAACTGTTGAGAAGTAAAAAACTTGAAAGTAACAATTTAATTATTCAATGAAAAAATCAATTATCATAATCAGTTTAGTTTTAATGCGCTTTTATCAAGCAGATTGTATGGCTCAAAAATCAAAAAAATCGAGGTTTAAAGCTTTGGTTTTATATGAAAATGGCGGACATCATTTAGAATTTACAAAGGCCGCAAAACCTTGGCTAAATAAATTAGCAATTGATAGCAGTTTTACAATTGATTATATTGAAAATACTAAAGCGATAAATGACAATTTTTTAAGTCAATATCAGGTTTTTATTCAATTAGATTATCCTCCTTATACTTGGAGCGAAGATTCAATGAAAGCATTTGAGAAATATATGAACAGCGGCAAAGGCAGTTGGATTGGCTTGCATCACGCGACTTTACTCGGCGAATTTGATGGATATCCGATGTGGAATTGGTTTTCTGATTTTATGGGAGGAATAAAATTTGTCAATTACATTCCTGATTTTGCAAGTGCAAAAGTTGTGGTCGAAAATCAATCTCATCCTGTAATGAAAGGAATTCCATCAGATTTTTTAATACAAAAAGAAGAATGGTATATTTATGATAAAAGTCCGCGGAAAAATGTTCGTGTATTGGCTTCAGTTGATGAATCTAGTTATAGTCCAGATTCAAAAATAAAAATGGGAGATCATCCTGTAATTTGGACAAACGACCATTTTAAATCTAAAAATATTTACATCTTTATGGGGCATTCTCCAGAATTGTTTGAAAACCAAGCTTACACTACTCTTCTGAAAAATGCTCTTTTTTGGGCTGCTGGTAAAAAATAATTCAGCGTATTATTAGCATCATTTTCAGTACTAAATTCCTTCAGTCACATCATAAAAAATAAAGCTCTTTGCAATACTTCGAGCTGTTTTTGCTGCATTTGCGATTTGCCAAAAGTCTTGGTAGCCAATTTTGGAATTAAACTTGAAGATTTGAAATAAGTTCTTAAATCTTCAAAAATTTCTGTTTTACTTTTTGAAGCATCTATTAGAATCAAATCTTTGATTTCTTCTATCATAGACAAGCTATTATATAGATGTTTACTAAATAAACAAACCATAAAATTGTTATTGATTCCTTCTAATTCAAAGAAATCCAATAGCTCAGAATATTCATAAACTACAAATACAGAATGATCATACGTGCTTGATTTTTTTTCGTTTTTCAACAAAAAAGAATCTTCAGAAAATTCAAACTCATTTTTGAACTTTCTTTTGAACATTTTTAGAAAAATCCCCTTATTATCGCGAACTAAAACTCTTTCTTTATTAACCATCTCTTAAAATAAATTACATTTTAATGACATAAAAACACAATGTTTTGGTTCCGGAAATCAATAAGATACCGAAACTTTTAGAATAAAATAATCGTGTCGCCATGACGAACATAGCAACAAATGTTTTTAGTAGTATTTGGTTTTAGGCTTACTTTAGGTTTATCAGTAAAAGACCAAATAGAGAGATGGGAGGCGATTTGTTTTTAAAGAACTTAGTTGTAAATAATCACAAAAAAATGTGATTATTTACATTGTGGGGCGAAAGGTTAAATGTAAAATCTGAAATTTAAATGACTCAAATATTACAAAGAAAGAAGAGGGAGGGAATTATATTTAAGAGTGCATAATGCAATCAAAAATTTAAGCCAAATCTATAAGGGATAAGCCCGATTTTTTCGAGCTCATTCCTTATAAATTTAACTATAAGATAATCTTTTTTTTTGGAGTACGTTTTATAAGATCCTCTTTCAATTTTGAAAAATCGATAGAAGCCTTATAAAATTTTAAATAAAATTAAACTCCAACATTAAAATTTTGAGTTTCTGTAGGACTCATATTTTTCAGTTTTTTAATTTTATCGTTCAATTTTAAAATACGATCTAATTGTTTTTGTTGAATCGTGTATTTAGTATAATATTTATACCATTCTTTTCCGATAAAAAAGGTAGTCACAGAAACTCCTGTAAGTAATCCGATTAAGTAATTAGTTATGTCCATGATTCTATTAGTTTATTAGTTTATTTTTAAGTTTTATTATTAGTTTATTTATTTTGAGTTAAAAGGCATTTTTATCGCCTTTTAGGGTTACAATTACAGTCAAAAAGCAAATCTTAATATCTTTTATTAAACTCCATCGTTGCACATATTCTATGTCTGTGGTAACGCGGCGTTTCATATCAGATACTTTTTTAGTTTCTCCACGTAAGCCTGAAACTTGTGCTAAACCAGTAATTCCTGGTTTTACAAAATGACGAACCATAAAATTATTGATATGGTCGTTGTAGTCAGACGTGTGTTTAATCATGTGAGGACGCGGTCCTACAACACTCATATTTCCGATCAAAACATTAAAGAACTGCGGCATTTCATCTAAACTTGTACGGCGAATAAATTTTCCTATTGGTGTTACTCTACTATCTCCTTTTTGTGCTTGCTGAGTTTCGTCGTTATTGGTTATGTACATGCTTCTAAATTTGTAACACCAGAAGCTTTGATTTTTTTTACCTGTTCTCATTTGTTTAAACAAAACTGGTCCTGGACTTTGTTTTTTAATAATAATCGCCAACAAAGGATACAACCAAGACAAGACGAAAACAATAACCAAAATGCTAAAAACCAGATCGAATATTCTTTTTGCTAATCGATTATAAGCATTTTGCAAAGGCTCAAAACGAGGTTTTATAACATGAAAATTATTTAAATGGCTTGAATTAAAATGTTTTTTTGAAATGGACGAAAAATCCGGTACAAATTTCAAACGCATACAATGTTTATCACCAAGCTCAAAGAAATCATTCAAATCTGAAATAAAATCAGGTTTCGAAACAATATATAATTCATTAATATTATCCCTAGATGCTCTGTCTATTCCTGCACAAAGCGCCAAAGTAAAATCTTCATTGTTTGTATATTCATCAGACGAATTTTCATTTAATATTCCAACAAAATTGATAAAGAAAGAATTGCTTTCTAAATGAGATGCCAATTCGATACTTGTTTTGTTAAATCCCCAAATGGCAACCGTATATTGTTTAAAAACCCATCCTTTTATCTTTCCGATAACCAGTGTAAATAATATTCTGGATAACAGGAAATAAGACAACAAGAAACTCAACTGAATTAAATTAGCCTTCGTTCCAAAGAAATACAATACATCGTCTTGAAAAATGAAAATATAGCCATGCCATAAAACCCTTTGTGTAAAAAATGCACGCCAGCTATTACGAAAAAACTCATCTAAACTAAAAAGAACGTCTACTCTATATAATTGAAAATAAGTAACAGAAAACAACCAGCTTAAAATTGTGATAGGAATCATTTTATTCAAGAATAAAGCGTTCCAGCCTACTCTCTCTTCAATCGCAAAATTCAAAAATATCATTGTACCAAAGACCATTGCAATCATGTCGGCAATAGCACAAGACATTATGAAAGTAAATTTATGTCTGTTTCGCATTTCTTATTTTTTTGAATAAATTGTAACTTAATGCTCCTATTAAACTGCCGAGAATGCCATAAATAATATCCATTAAATCTGGATTTCTTCTTTTTAATATAAATTGTCCTCCTTCGGCTATACATACAATTATTGCTGCAATAACTATATTTTGTATAAAATTTAAATTTTTGTTATAATTTACTTCAGTTAAACCCTTGTGCTGTGAATAAGTTTCTAATAAAAATCCGACAGCTAAAAAAGGAACCGCAGTACGCAAATTGTAATAATGATTACTCCAGTTCAAAATCCATTTTGGTATATAAGTTTCGCTTGCAAAACTTGGATCTGAGAGCCAAGAGAAGTAAAAAACAATACCAATAACTATAAACAATAGCAATAAAACTATTTTGTTGAACATTCTATTTTTTTAAATTTTAGTAAATAAGCTTAGGCTTCTTTTATTCTAAGACCTCTTTTATACCAAGGCTTTTTTACTTTTATTTCTTGATACTGATATCCGTAGCTTACGCCATAACCATATCCGTATGCCGTTTTCATGTTTACTCCGTTTATAAGTATTCCAACATTTTTTAATTGTTCTTTTTTGATGAAATTACTTGCCTGAACCAAATTGCTTTTATCTGTATAATCGTATTTGACAACAAATACTGTTACGTCTGCCAAAGCACTAAAATTTAAGGTATCAGAAACAATTTGCACTGGCGCAGTATCTAAGATGATGTAATCATAAATCTCTCTTGCTTCGTCTATTAATGTATCAAAATTAGAATTGGTAATTAATTGTGACGGATTTGGAGGCGTTTCACCAGCAAAAAGTACATCAAGATTATTTGAAAAATTATTGTCTTTTTGAAGCAATTGTTTCCAATCATCATTTTTATTCGCTAAGAAATCTGAAAGTCCCGCCGCTCTTCTATCTATACTGAAATAATCATGCAACTGAGGATTTCTTAAATCGACACCAATTAGCAATACTTTTTTATTAAGATTACTAAATGTAATTGCATTATGAAAAGCGCAAAATGATTTTCCTTCCCCTTGAATAGAAGACGTATACAAGATTACACTTCCTTTACTTTCTTTTTTTCTAGGCAATAAATACGATACATTCGAAACCAAAGCTCGAGATGCTTCTGCAATCATAGAACGAGATGTCGCTGTATTATCTAACTTGTCAGCAGTTTTAATTTGCGGAATATGTCCTAAAATCGGAATATTAGCAATTACTTTCTGAATGTCATCTTCATTGTGAACTTTAGTATCAAAATAAAGACGAAGATAGGTTACGCCAAACGGAAGAAGTAAAGCGAACATAAAAGCACCTAGCATAAATACTTTGGGCTGTGGAAAAATTGCTGAGTAGTTTGTTTCTGGCGCATTTAATGTTTTTAAATTTGACTCTAAAATTGCACCGTTCAAAACTGCTTCTTCTTTCTTTTGCAATAATGCTACGTAAGTTTCTTCTTTTAGGCTTAAGTTGCTATTGATGTTTCCTAAAACTTTATCTTGTGTCGGAATGCTTTTAACTTTAGCTTCGGCAATACTTTGTTCTGCTCTATTAGCTCTGCTGTTTTGAATTAAAAAGTTCAAATAACCTTCAAGTGTATTTATTAATTCTTGTTTTTGAACTCTTAATTGAGTCATTAAACTAATATAAGCTGGATTGTTTTTTTGTGCTCTTTCTAAAATCATCTGACTGTCTAAAATCTTAGCATTATAATTTATAAGCATTTGATTAACAGAAGGTGAATCTAAATTATAACCTGTTCCTAAAGTTTGTGTTGGACCAGACTGTCTAATATCATTTAGAGCGAAATTAGCAAGCGTAATTTGTTTTTCATTTAATGAAGAACTTTCTTTTTTCTGACTTCTATCTGCAGTTTGTTCTACAACATATTTGTCCATTACGCCAATGTCGTTATTTTGCAAATATTTTTCTTTTACACTTTCAATCGAATCTTTTTCTTTGGTAAAGTTTTTAATTCTTTGATTTAAGTAAGAAACTGTATTTCTGAATACTTTTTGCTTGTTTAGTACAATGCTTTTATCCATTAAAACGATAATTTCGTTTAATATCTTTCTTGAACGATCTGGACTTGCACTAATGTGTTTTAACTCTATTACACCTTTTGCTTTTTCATCTGCCATTACAATAAGAGATTCTTTTAAATCTCTTAAAGCGTTTACTGTAGGTTCAAGAACAACTTTATATTCGTTTTCAAAATAACTAGACGGATTCTTTTTTGCTTTAGCAGATAATTGAATTTTAAATGGCAAACCTTCTACGGCTTCGTTACTTGCATATCCTTTTACATTATAAACTTTTTCTGTTGCAGGATCTGTAATTGCAAAACCATATTTATTTACTTTAATTTCATAAGAAACTTGCGGTATAGAATCTTTAGAAACTGTCGGTATTAATGCGAAAGGAACTTCATTTACATTATTATTTTGTACTGTATATACTTTTTCATAATAAGTAAAATTCAAATTCAGTTTTCTAACGACATCCAACAAAAATTCATTTGAAGTTATAAGTCTGATTTCATCTTCCAAATTATCTTCACTATTTTTTTCAGCTGTACTAATAGTTATAATTTTAGTTTTGTCTTCTTGCTTTTTATCAATTAAGATTGTAGCAGAAGTTTCGAAAGTTGATGGTGTTATTTTTATAAAAATAAATGCAGCACCAACAAATACAATCAAGCTTAGCAGAAACCAAGGCCAATAACGCAAATACTTTAAAAATTCTTTTTTGAAATCCATAATTATTTAAATTTTGTAACCTTATTTATTTGGCAATTACTATAATTAAAGCTGCAAGCGAAGCCACAATTCCTAATACTTGTATCGGATCTTTTATTAATCCTCCACTATTTACTTTTAATGTGTTGGCTTGTACGATAATAACATCATTTTGTCTTATTCTAAAGTTCGGATTAGACATCCATGAAGCTGTTGTTAAATCAACATGATACACCAGACGTTTTCCGTCTACCTCTCTAATAAGTTTTACATCTTTTCGAATAGCCGAATAAGTCAGATCTCTTGCCAATCCGATAGCATCAAGCAAACTAATTGACTCTTCGCTAAAAGGAATTACACCTGGAGCGTTTACTTCTCCTAAAATGGTAAATTTATTGTTAAGTACTCGAACTTGAACGGTAGGATTAACTAAGTAATTTTCACTTATTAAACGTTCTTTTACTTTTGCTTCTACGTTCGCTGGTGTTAAACCTCCAACTTTTACTTCATTCAAAATTGGCATCATAATATTACCTTGTGGATTAACTAAATAACCAGATAATTTCATCATTTCTACATTTGATTGCGCTCCTGCTACTCCAGCACTAAGGTTAAAAGGTGCCGCCACCAGAGGATTAAGATCTCCAACTTCTATTTTTAAGATATCATTAGGCTGTATTTTTGGCGAAGTATACGTTAATGTTGAGTTAGAGTACGAATCCAAATCTTGTAAATACAACATTTGTTTCTTGGTAGTACAAGACTCAAGCATTAATAAAAGGAGTATAAATGGAAAGAAAAATTTCTTCATGTTAATTGTAATATATATTAGTATTCTAACTCTAGATTTATTGAACTATGTATTGTTTTAAAGCAATACTTTTTTTAAGAAATACAGCCTGCACAGCGGTCAAGCCGTGATATTTGTAAATTTTATAATCTTCATTCAAAACTTCTAAAGCAGTTTTAAAGCTTGTACTCATACCGCCCATTCGCATTTTAACAATATACTTATCGATATAGCTCATCTTAATTTTGTACTTATATAAATAGCGAAGTAAGAACTCTGTATCTGAAGCTATTTTAAAATCTAGGTTGTATAAACCATGTTTCTCCATAATGCTTCTTTTCAAATAAACTGTTGGATGTAAAGGAAGCCAACCACCTTTTACTTTTTTAAGACTAAAAACACCTCCTATTCTATCGCGAACCAAACGTTCTTCCGCATCATTCGTTACATATACGCCGTCACCGTAAATACCTTCAATAGTTGCATCGTGGTTAAAGCGAGCCGCAATTCTCGAAATCGCTTTTGTATCATAAAACTCATCATCAGAATGCATTAGTCCTATAACATCTCCCGTTGCAAGTTTCAACCCTTTATTTATGGCATCATACATACCTTTGTCAGGTTCTGAAATGTATTGGCTAATACGGTCTTTGTATGATTCGATAACCTGTTGAGTTCCGTCTTTAGAATTTCCATCAATGATGATATATTCTATGTCGTGATAATTTTGAGACAATACACTTTTAATAGCTTTTTCTATTGTAGCTTTTCTATTGTAACATACTGTGATAATGGTAATTCTCATAATAATTACATTTTAGGGTAAAAGTTTTTCATAATTATAAGGTAAAGCTAAAACAAAAGAATTCTACTAAAAAAAGTTCTCGATGAAGAACCACAATCCTCGTTAAAACCCAAAAAAATGAAGTTTGGAAGTGAAAAATGAGCTAATTCTATTTCCTTATTAAGGAAATTAGCGAAAAATGAAAACGTAGAAATACTTACAATTTCAAAGAATCTTCGTACTGATTTAACAATAGTTTGTCAAAATAATTAATAGTAGAAACCAAACCTTCTCTTAATTGTATTTTAGGTTCCCAACCGTTTAGCTTGTTTTTTGCCAAAGAAATATCTGGCTGTCTTTGTTTTGGATCATCTTGCGGAAGAGCCAAATGAATGATTTTAGATTTAGAACCTGTTAATTCAATAATTGCTTCTGCCAATTCTAGCATTGTAAACTCATTTGGGTTTCCTAGATTTACTGGTCCTAAAAAACTACCGTCTGAACCCATCATTCGAATCATACCTTCTACTAAATCATCAACATATTGAAAAGAGCGAGTTTGCAAACCATCTCCAAAAATCGTAATATCTTTTCCTTGCAAGGCTTGAACAATAAAATTAGAAACCACTCTTCCGTCTGCCGGATTCATATTAGGTCCGTATGTATTGAAGATTCTAATAATTTTAATCGCTACTTTATTTTGATTGTGATAATCCATGAATAAAGTTTCGGCGCAACGTTTTCCTTCATCATAACAAGAACGAATACCAATTGGGTTTACATGTCCCCAATAATTTTCGGTTTGTGGATGCACTAGAGGATCTCCGTATACTTCGCTAGTACTTGCTTGTAGTACTTTTGCATTGACTCTTTTTGCTAATCCTAAAACATTTATTGCTCCCATTACAGAAGTTTTGATGGTTTTAATTGGATTATATTGGTAATGTACTGGAGATGCTGGACAAGCAAGATTGTAAATTTCATCAACCTCAGCGTAATAAGGTTCTGTAATATCATGTCGCACCATCTCAAAATACGGATTATCTAATAAATCAATTACATTAGATTTTGCCCCTGTAAAGTAATTGTCTAAACAAATTACTTCATTTCCTTCGTTTAATAATCTTTTGCACAAATGCGAGCCTACGAAACCAGCTCCTCCTGTTATCAATATTCTCTTCATTGTATTATTTATTTTTGATTAAATCAATTTTGGTTTGAATTTGAAAAAAATAATGAGATTTAAACCTTGCCAGATAAAATCCTTCTTTTCCGTCTAAAAAGCCCAGTTTTAAAAAGTAAGCTCCAAAAAAATAAACTGCAGGAAGCAAACCTGTATTAAGAAGACCATATTTAACTTTCTGATTTAGTGACAGAAGTTCATTTTTAGATCTTTTTAATTGCAAATATCTTTGCGCTTCCCAAGTTGAGTAGGCATTATGCTTATCAATATAATGTTCTAGGTTTTTAAAATCTTTGTGAATAACCTTTGCCGAAATCACTCCAACTTTTCCTTCTATTATAGGATGTTCGTGAACTTCCATATCTAAATGGCTCCATAAATCTTCTTCGATTTTTTCGTAAGCACCTTTAGATTTTTTAAAAAGAGCCGATTTTTTAAAACCGTATCCATATCTCAGTTTTTTTCCCATAAAGTAGTTTTCAAATTGAATTGTAAAACCATTATAAGAAGGATCTTGAGTTTTAAGTGCCACTTCATCAACAAACTCTTCAGTAACAAATTCATCTGCATCTAAAAACAAAATCCATTCGTGGCGAAGATTTCCGTTTTGTAATGCCCAGTTACGCTTTTTAGGAAATTTACCATTCCATTGAAATTGCAATACTTCTGCACCCATTTCGGTTGCAATAGTCGTGGTATTATCAGTGCTGCCAGAATCTACCACAATAATTTGATCAAATCGTTTTAATTTATCCAAACAAGACGGTAAATTAAGTGCTTCGTTTTTAACAGAAACGATTACAGTAATTGGAATTTTATTCAAAGCTTCTAGTTTTTATAATTTTGGCAGGATTTCCGCCTACAATATTGTTTTTTTCGACATTTCTAATAACAGCCGCGCGTGCTGCTACAACTGCATAATCTTCAATTGTTATTCCAGGTGCAATAAATGCATCAGCTGCAATCCAGACACCATTTCCAATAATTATTGGTTTTAATATTAAGGGAAAATCTTTCTGAGTATAATCGTGAGTAGAGGCGCACAAATAGGTTTTTTGCGAAACAATTGTGTTAGAACCGATTGTGATTTGTCCTTGATTGTAACAATCTACTTGCGGACCTAAACTAGAATTTTTACCTATTTCTAAATTCCAAGGTGCCCAAATTTTTACCGAAGCATAAACATTGGTAGACCAATCTATTTTTGCACCAAAACATTTCAGAACAAAAACTCTCCATTTTATAAACAATCTGGATGCAAATGGGCGAAATAAAATCAATCGGGCAAAATTCCAGATTAACCTTGAAATTTTGTTCTTTAAACTAAAGGAATGGCTGTAAGTTGATAAATCCAAAATATTAGTATTCAAGTGTTTTTTTATACAATTCGTTCATTTTGCTGGCAACAGATCTTATTTCATATTTTTCTGTTACAAGTCTTCTCCCTTTTTTTCCCATACTTTCGAGTTCATTAGCAGGAGTATTGATTACTTTGGCAATCATTTTTTGTAAATTGAAAACCGATAAGCTAATCCACCAACCACATTCATGAATTTCTAAATCCTCCCACGGAGTTCCTTGAGTTGTTATTACAGGTACTCCAATTGCAAGTGCTTCGGCTACTACAATACCGAAATTTTCACTGTGTGTAGGAAGAATCATTACATCGCCCGATTTTAAGAAATCCCATTTTTCCTGTCCATATTTAGCTCCAACAAAATTTACATTTTTTAAATCTTGTGCGCTTTGACTTAAATTTGCGATATAATTTTCATCTCCATTTCCTGCAATTTCCAAAAGCCATCCTTCTGTATTAGAATTACGCCAAGCTTCCAACAGTAATTCAATTCCTTTTTTGGGATGAATTCTAGATAAAAAGATTATTTTTTTTGTTCCATAATTTTTTTTAACTCCTTTTATATCATTCAAATCAATACCATTTGGAATAATGTGAATCGGCGTTTTAAAACCTAAATACTGAATATTTAATGCTTCCATTTCTGCAGTTGTATGTAAATATTTTGCAGTTTCAACAGCTTTTCTTTGGTAAAAAAACAAGCCTAATTTTTTCTTCCAAGAATTTTGATCTATAATCCAAGGTTCTAACATTCCGTGAGGCGATAAAATCACTTTAATGCCTAATTCTTGCGCTTTCTTTTGAAATCCCCAGTTTTCTGGACTCCAAATACCATTTATGTGAACTATATCTGGTTTTTCTGCTACTAAAAATGAACGAAATTCTTTTAGCATCGAAAACCATCTCAAAACACTGGTTTCAAAAAATTTAATTTTGACTCCTTTTATATCTATTGGATTAGCCGAAACTCCAGTTGCTACAATTACTTCGATATGATTTTTTAATTCTGAACCTAATAATCTCATATATTCAGAAGTACCTCCTTCTTTCTTATCGATTCCCGCTATAAAATGGACTACTTTCATACAATTTGATTAATTTGTTTGTAAATGATTTCAATCGCATTTAAGGAATATTCCATTGTAAATTTTTGTGATTGACTAAAAGATTTTTTTATTGATTCTATTTGTTGAAGATGGTCTAGTTTTAGAACCTTTTCAACAATTTCAGCTGCATCTTTTTTCCATTGATTGCAAGCTTCTGTATCAGTCGGTTTTTTATTTACATAATAGGCCGCCGCTCCGCCAACTTCATTCATAGGAGCTTTATTTGTCGTAATTACGGTACAACCAGAAGCCATTGCTTCAATTATCGGCCATCCGAATCCTTCATCTAAAGAAGGAAACAACAAACAACTTGCTCCAGAGTAAGCAGCATTAATATATTTATCTGATAAATTGGTAACGAAATGAATGTCTTTTTTGAAATTTGATTTTTGATGCATCTCAAGTAACTCTTCAGATGGCGCTTCACCAATCAAAACTAAAGGCATTGGCGTGTCATAAAGATTTCTCCACGCTTCATAAATTTCTATTACACCTTTTCGGTTTTTATAATACTGATTTCCACCAATATGCATGATATAACCTTTAGATAAATCTATATTTAATTCTTCTTCCAATAATTCTCGAGAAGATTCTTGTGGTATAAATAAAAAAGGTCTACTTAATCCATTATAGCATACTGCAGAATTTACAATATTTCCCAGATGTAATTCGTGTAAATCTTGTTGTGTTTTTTTTGAAATTGAGATAAAATTTCTTCCTTTTGAAAATCCTTTTCTTATATAATCTTGGTATAATTTTCCTGTACTCGATGTCGGATTTTCTGGAATCATTCCTAAAGCCGATTTTAAAGCTAAAAAATCGTGGCAATGCACTACATGTTTTCTACTTTTTACCAGCGGAACCCAAGGCCCAAGTGCCTGATCTGCAAAAACAAAAAGTGTATCCTTTGGAGCGTTTAGTAACTTGAATTTCACTTCTATTGGAAAAATCAAATACTGATCAACATACCCCAGCCACTTTTTAAAAGAATTGATGGGAAGCTTGTAAAACAAAGCTTTTGGAGTCCAAATTTTTACTTGATGTCCTCTTTGCTTCATACCGCTTTCTAGCATATTTGCATAGCGCGGCATACTTTGATGATTTAAAAACGAAGGGTGCGTAAAAAGTACAATTTTCATTTATTCGGTTGTCAAATTTATATTTAAACTCGCTACCAAAAGACCCGCTGCAATTACAGAACATCCTAACATACTAGGTTGTGCCCATTGTCCTTGGGTAATTAAAAACAAAGCAGTTCCGCAGAATGTTAATGGCAAAAGTTTAAATTTACTCGGCAATTTTATAGAACTATAGAAAAGTCCGCACGCGAAAATTAATCTTAAAAAAACCAGACCTCCGCCTAAAATAAGACCTTGTTCTCCGCCAATACGATTCAATTCTCCTTCAGAAACTAAAAAACTTCTTTTTCCGGTTAACAATTGCGCACCAGCATTTGTTCCCATACCTAAATTGCCTTCAAATAGAGGTGCTTTTAACAATGTTTCAAAAGGTTCTGTAAATCCGTCGATTGATCTTTTTATAATCGAGCCTCCTTCTTGTCCGTTTGCTGTATCAACGCGGCTCATAAAAACCTCCGTTCCTAAACTAAAAACTGTTGTTGTTTTTTGAAGAATTGCAAATAAAACACCAATTACTACAACTGTCAAAACTACTCTAATGATTGATTTAAGGCTAGTTGAAGAGCCTAAAAAAGCAAAAAAACCAACTAGCAAAACTCCTAAAACTGCGGTTCTACTTACCGTTATCGGCAAGGCAATTATTAAGGCAATTGTACTGCTTATCAATAAAATCTTAGAACAAGCTTCTTTAGATAACCAAAAATAAAATACAAATACTGAGGCTAAAATATAGTATGCAGATAATCCTGTTGTAAATGAAAAAGTACCAGATGGACGAAAATACCCCATTGCACCATCAAAACCAGCACTTCCTTCTCCTCCTAAACCTGTGTTTATATAAGCAGTTTGCGGACTAGTAAATTGAAAATAAATAATCAAAGTCATCAAGATGGTGATTGCCAGCATCGCGCGTCCCATTTTTAGAATATCTTCTTTGGTAAAAACGGCTCCGATTACAAAAATCAACGGAAAATGAAGTAACATAATTCTAGCCCCGTAAATGCCAACAAACATATTTTCGTGACCGAAGGTAAATGTTATTGCCAGGCTTAATAATGTGAAAATGGAACTCAATACAACATACATATTGACAAATTTCACACCCATATAAAAAGCTCTAAAAAGGATAAAAATAGCGATAGGATCACGTACAATCAATAATGGCGTAGCCAAGCTAGGTAAAATCCATTTACGTAGTGCTCCCTCAAAAATCCACAGTAAAAAATACAGCCAAATAGCTATTTTAATGGATTTATAATTTGGAATTACTTCTTGTTCTGCTATAGTATTCATAAATGATAATTGCTTATAAAATCTTTAAAGAAGAAAGTGCATCTGCCATTTCTTGTCCGTAAACCGACCACGGTCTAGTTTGTGCTTTGCTTTGAGCTGCTAGCCCAAATTGCTTTAGTATTTCAGGTTTATCGAGTATTTGATCAATTACCTCTTTTATTGCATTGGAAGATCCTGCTGGAACAATCCATCCGTTTTTTCCATCTTCAATCAAATCCGGTCCTGCGGTACGATCTGTTGTAATAACAGGAATTCCCTGCGACATAGCTTCTGTAATCACCAAACCAAATCCTTCAAATAAAGAAGGAAAAACAAATACATCATGTTCATGCATGCATTCGAGAACCTGATCGTGAGATAATGATGGTATCCAATTGTGTTTTTCTAAAGCGAGATTCAATGCATCGCAATTAGAAACTGATTTATGTCCAACAATTGTTAACTCCACTTTCTCTCCCAATTCTTGAACAGCTTGAAACAAGTATGAAATTCCTTTTCGCTGCGATAAACCTCCGATAAACAAAACTTTAAGTTTTCTATTCTCTAAAGGCTTATAATTTTTCTGTTTTTGAACTTCAGGAAAACCATATGGGACAACTTTTATTTCTGCCAGTTTTCCTGGATATTCTTCTAATGTTTTTTTTGTAAAACTGCTTGCTACAAAAATTACATCGGCTAAAGCTAATTCTTCGTCTTTTTTCTTCAATTTATCAGCCGAATCATTAAAACCTGTAAGTGTGCTTGACCAATCTGGATTGATCTCAAATTCTTTTTGCAATAATAAACGAGCGCTTCTCCAATAGCCTATTGGTAAGTCGTAAATGCATTGAAGTCCTATTTTTTTTGCTGTTTCGAATGTAGATAATGCTCCATCTTCGTAAGCATAAACACCTAATAATCCTTGCTTTTTTGCTTTTGCTAAACTACGAGCCGTCCATTTATCATGTTTATTGTATACGTTATCGATACAGAAAAAACCGCTTTCGTGTTTAACTAAAAAACCTAATTTCAACTTTGAAGCTAACAAACGTCCAAACTCAAAAAAAGATTTAGATTTTGTGTAAGGTTGCCAAGATGTTTTTAAACTTCTTCTTTTTAAATCTTTTAGTTTTGGATTACTGCTTAATTTAAATAACAATTGATTTGGGAATATTGCAATTGATGTAAATAACTTAAAAAGCAGATTATTTTTTAATAAGCCAGTAACCAGATTTTTAGAATTTGCATTTAATGTTGGATGAGAAACCAATAACTTCATACTACAGAAATTGAATTAATAAACTGCGTTGCCATATTATTCAAATTATAAGCCTCAAGTTCTACAGGAACAATATTTAGATTATTTTTTTCGTATTTAATAATTTGTGGAATTACATATTGCCCTTTTGATGGAGTCCAACTGCGAGAAACACAAATTGTATTGATTTGATGTTCTTTGTAAGCTGCGTAAACGCCACTTTTTTCACTCTGATAATATGGAGTTGTAGAAATTCCAAAATCGCTGTTTCTCAATACTTGTGAGATTACATTTTCAGGCTGAATACCTAGAACTTCATAACGAATATTGTAGAAGTCTAATATGGCCGTATAATTAGTCAGTTCTGGTCCGTTTTTGCCTATGAAAACAAATTTTATTGGTTTAGAAAATTGACTTGAAGTAATCATTAAATCTTCAATAAAATCTTCAAAAGGCGCTCCTTTATGAATTGTGCCAAACAAAACAAACTGAGCAAATTCTCTACTTTCTTTTTTTATTGCAGTAAGCGGAATGTTGCCGCAAATGGGCAAAATTTCAGCATTTATATTATGCGATCGAAGAAAGTACTGATATAGTTTATTTTGTGTATTAACAAAATCTGTTTTCGTATTTCGAATTATTTTTTTTGCGATCAATTGCTGTAATCTTCCTATACATTTATGTTTTAATGAAGATTCGGCATCAATTCCTAACCATAATTCGTGAAACATAATATGCCATTTATGGTTTCCTCTGATTTTCTTTAAATAAGATGGCAACCAAAACGGAAGCCCTTTCGGATTAAAACTATATGGTACATATTGCAAAGAAATCCAGTCTGGTTCAAACTCTTTTAAAATTGCTTGCAACCAGATTAAACGTTGCTTATTTACGGTCGATGCAGGAATTCTATGCACCATTACTGCAGTTTCTTCAACCACTTGACTTTCGCTTGTATAATAAATAGTCTGGTCGCACAAAGCTAAAATTTGTGCTTTATGACCTGCTTTTATAAGTTTACCGCATAAACGACGAGTGTAATCGCCCACGCCATCGCTGCCAAGCTCAGCTGAGCCGCAAATAAAAAGTATGTCCATTTTGTGGTTTTATTTTTGAATTTTAAACAAACAAATCACACGATTTGGTCTATTTTTAAATGAAAAGAAGATTGTTATTTTAACCTCCTAGAACAACTTTTAGCAGTTGTTTTGAAGTTCGATAGGTTTTCTTAAAACTTTTATCAATAAAATTGACAATAGGAAAAAGTCTAGGGTAATTATTTCGTACTAAATGAATGAATTTTTCTATTCCTTTTTTTCCCCTCCAACTTCCATTAATTAAATGAATTGCATAAGATTTTTTATCTAAAAAAATTGCGTTTCCTACTAAAATATTTGCTGGAAGAATAAGCATATTATTTTTCAAAACTTGTTGTGTATCTTGATATGTATAGCCATATTTTACAGCAATTGGTGTTATTACATAACCTATTATAACTTGCTTTAAATCCATAGCACCATTTTCACTAAATAAATGCAAATTCGTATATTGATCTAAACACTCTTTTATGTAAGGATGGTTTGGCGCTGAGGCAAAAATGGCACCTTGCACCGCAAAACCTGTAATAATTCCTCCATCCTTTTTAGGAAGAAAGGACGAATTTAACTGTTGACTTCCTCCTGCATTTTCAAATAATCCTGGATGTATTTCGTGAGCGCTAAAAAAATCATATTCAAACCATGATTCTTCAAGAGGTTTCAAGATTTTAACATCCGAATCTAAATACAAGCCTCCTTCAGTATATAAGGCGTATAATCGAATATAATCTGCAGCAAAAGCCCATTTTTTGGCTAAAATTGCTTCTTTTACAAAAGGAACAGAATCAAAGTCAAAACTATCCTTATTCCAGATACGTATTTTAAAATCAGGCAAATGGACTTTCCAAGTAGCCATACACTCTTTTATAAACGGCGTATAATCTTCTCCACTAAACCAGCAAATGTGAATTGTTTTTGGAATCATAATTTTTCTTTTATCATTTTTTTAGACTCAAACTTTGTAAAATCTTCCAATAACTTTGGCTAATTTGATACCTATTGATTTTCGTTTAATTTCCCATTTAGAATGTGCCAATACTGGGTAAGAGCAGTTTTTCCAATAAATAACATCTAAATTTCTTGGTATTTTTCCTTGAATAGCCCTTAATAAATGATGCGCTTTCCAAGGTTTTGGACTACCCATTCCGTGAGACATTGTTGATTCTCCTTCTGTAAAACCCATTCCTTCTTTTCCAATATAACTGACTGGATTTTCGAAAGCTTCAATTGCTGCATTCAGCGCGTCTTGATCTGGTTTATCAAAAATTTGAAACCCTTCCATTTTTAATACAGTCGAATTATAAGATTGATTTAAAAAAATAGAATTCTCTAAACCTCCAATTGCTGGCGCCATTAGTTCTTGCATCTGAACCCAGAGTTTTAAAAATGTGATGTCTTTTTTAAGAAGTCCGACAAAACCAGCATTTACATAAATGGCGTTTTTAAACTTTAAATCAATGCTATGCTTTTTATAATATGATTTCCAGCCTTGTCTTCTCGGGTGAAATTCTTGAAGAGGCGAATTGACATCTTCGCAAAGTGCAACTCCACAATTTACCCATTGTTCATAACAAGCCCAAGAATCATTGATAACAATATCTGGATCAAAATAATAAAATGCTTCTGCATCTTTTGCTGGTCCATCCCACAATTCCAACATAAAATCTGGCTTGTAGTTTGCCATATTATAATTGGTTACAATTGGAAGAAAAATTATCCTTATTCCTTCAACTGGAGCTAAAATGATTGCATCATTCCATTTACCAACTGTTTCCTTTTTTCCACTTAAAACCCATTTAGGTAATACACCGCGATAACCTGCGTAGATATCGCCTTTAAATCCGTTTTCGTATAATGAATTAGAAAGTGCGGCTACACCAAAATGGTAGTGACCTTCGAAAATAGTGCAAACTGCTGCATTCATAGAATATTATAATTTTAATAGCTGTTTAAGTTTTCTTTTTACACGTTTTGATTGATGTCTGATAAAAGTGATATAAAACATATCTGCACTTTGAACTTTATACAAACTCTTCATACGTTTTTTGTCGTTTTGACTTGAGTACATTAATTCATCTATAGATTCTGGACCTAAACGTCCTCTTCCTGAATAATGTAAGTGACTAATTGGCTGATAAGTAGTAGAAAAAGTAGTTTCTTTATCTACTGCTTTTTTCGATTCTTCAGATAAATTAGTGTACCACATTTTATAAGAAGTTGTATTTTGCTTGTAACCGCCTTGAATTGCATGAATCAAATCAAGACTGTTTACATAATCGCCCGACCAAGAACTCAACCAACTGTGTGGCGGTTTGCAGAGATTTAATAATTTCCAATCTCCAATCAAAGATGCAATGTGCAATAAAGATTGATCGTGTTTTTTTGGAATTTCAGGATGCTGCTTAAACCAATCTATCGCGGCATTCATATCTGCAATAATTTTTTCACTTCTTCTTACTAATATGTGTCCGGCGGTAATGGCTGTGTTTAAACCGTCTTTTCCAAAATGTTCTACTACTTTTTCTGGAAGCAGATAATTATGAATTCCTTCTGTTGTGTATTCTGTATCGGCATGAATTAAATCGTATTCTGCATCAAAATCAAACATACGTTCCCAATTCATTAAAGCAACAATATCATTGTCTGTATAAATAAATTCGTCCCAATCTGAAAATAAAGCCAAGAAACGATATAAAAATCCGAGCGGACACTCAGTTAAAACACTTCTTAGGTTTTGTATAAAAACTTTTGCTTCTTCAGAAAAATCATCGACGGTTAAGAATTCTACTTCTTTTAAAATATACTCCGAATTTACTTTTTCTCCTCCAAAATGAATGAGTCGAATTGGAAGTGTACAACCGCTTTTTCTAATCGAATAAATTAAATTTTCACTATACCACTGGCTTTTTAAATTGGCCACTAAAACGATACCTTTTTTCATTTAATTTTTTTTATAAACCTAAATGCCATTTATAATCTTTTTGCCACATTTTATGACGTACAGGACCTGTATAATGTCTAACTGCCATTTGTTTTGGATGAAATAAATACGCAAAATCGAATTGATCGGCAGAGTCCAAAATGAATGTTTTTGGAGTTAAAGGCATATAAACATTGTTTTTCAACAAATGATGATAAATGGTTTGCTCACTAAAATATTCGTAAGTAAAATTGAACGTTTTGAAAAAATCTAAAGATTCGTTGATGCGTTCAAAAGCAGTATTTGCAAAAATAAACCCTGAATTTACCTGATAAATTTGTTCTGAATTTACTGCTTTGTAACGGCTGTCTAAACATCCCCAATTAACATCGGGCATATACCAACCGTTTGCAATAGGTTTTTCAGTTAAAACCAATTCTAAAACATTTGCATGTTCGTAAAACAAAATATCTGAATCTAAAAAAAGAGTTGGTTTTTCTATTGTATGATTTAGGTAATAAAATAACTTTCTGCCATACGCCGATGTTTTGCAATAATGAATTAAATATTCTTCATAAGGTTCTAATTCTTCTCTGCTTAAACCTTTTAAAGTTTCTATTTCACTCCAATTAATTCCTTTAATAACTTTAACGAAGCCAAAACCTTTTTCAAGTTGATCTATTTGTTCTTGCGTATGAGATCCATCAGAATAAAGTGTCCATTTAAGTGGTGTTCCGACATAACGAATAAAAGATAAAATAGATAAAAGCTGTTCTTGATAATCATTAAACGAAGAAAAACTCGCAATTTCCATCTCAATGTTTTTCTTTTTATTGATTTTAGCAATCAAATTTGATAAACCTGATGAAACTTCTTTTTCAAATTTTCTACGATTTGATTTTCCTTTAGCTACGGTAATTCTTTTTGTAAGTCCGCCTTGACCAGGTAATTTATTCATGTTTTCAGAATTGAATTATTTCTTTATGATTTAGTTTTTTTTGAAAGAATTAAACTTGGTAATTATTCTACTATTTATTTCTTATTAAAAAGTATAACCGAAAAACTAAATATATAATTGACTATTAATGAAATGATTTGATAAAAAATGCTATAATAAAGAATGCCTCGCAACGTTGTTAAATCCCAAATAAAATAAGCTATTATGACAGCTCCTAAATTTAATGTGATAACAAAAATTGGATTTAAGAAATGTCCTCTACTGCCGATTAAATTGCCGGTCATTGCAGTTATCAAGCCAATACAATTTGAAAGCATGATAAGAAAAAGTTCTGAAGACAATGAACTATAAGACGTTCCTAAAAGCCACAACATTTGATTAGGAAAAAGAAATACGATTAATAAAATAAATCCTGCAGCTAAAAAAAGAACCAGCTGAAAAAACAAAAAGTACTTTATAAGTGTTTCTTTATTTTCTTCTAATCTAGAAAAACGAGGTAAAAATAATGTTCCCGAAATAGTCGTAAAAAAAGCCATCAGTGCTGCAAACCTGCCCAAAGCTCCAATACTTGCCAAATCTGTTGAATTTCCAAAAACAGATAGTATCCAAATCACTATTTGACCTGACAAAGCATAAAATATAATATTAGGCAGGATTTTAGTAACTATCTTTAAAATTTCTTTTCGAATTTTTGGATCTGATTTTTGATGGCTATCTACAAACTTTTTATTGATTTTTTTTAGTCTGTAATTGCCATAAATCTGCGGAATTCCAGAAGCCAGAATAATAACAGCAGTCCAAGGAAAAACAAATATTGTTAAAACTGTAAGTAACAATCTTCCAAAACCAATAATCAACTGATTTTTTTGTAAAGTGGTAATATCCTGATGCAATTTTGGCGTTATTTCTAACAAAGAATCTGATAATGCCGCATAAAAAGCAGGAATTAATGAAAGTAGAATTAAAACTGCTGATAACCAGCTCGCATTATTCTTTAATAATAAATAGATAATAATCGGTGTCGCAATTATTAAAGCTATAAATGCAAATTTCTTTCTTAAATCTAAACCTGTAGCCAAAACTATTCCTAGTTTTTTTGGATCTTTCCAAACTTTTCCGCTTAGAGCCATAACACCGTTAGAAATTCCAGAATCTGTAAACATTACCAAAGTTCCTAACATGGTATTTGCTAGTGTGTACAATGCATATTCCTGAACAGGAAGCATTCTGACAATCAATATTCCAGATACAAATCCAACTAATTTTAATATTACTTCTGTGCTTCCAACAATCGAAATTAGCTTTATAAAGTTTACGCTTCTATCAAAATGCTGGTGTTTCTTTATTCTATCTAATGACCAATTCATTTACTATCATTAATTTATCACTAAACAAATATTTCTTTTTTTCCATTTTATCAGTTTGAAGAATTATCCTTTACCAATTCCTTTAACCTGAAAACCAATTGCTCTTAATTTTTCTGCATCTAAAATGTTACGTCCGTCAAACAAAAAGGCTGGTTTGTACATTGTTGAATAAATCAAACTCCAATCGTAGGTTTTAAATTCGTCCCATTCTGTTAAAATTGCAACCGCATGTGCTTGATGTGTGGCTTCTAGATGAGATTCGTATACAAAAACTTGTTTTAATTTCGCTTCGATTTTTTGTTCTGTAAATCCTTTCGATTCCCACAAATAGGCCATATCCGCTTTAATTTTTTCTTCAGAAACTTTCGGATCGTAAACGTGAATTTCTGCGCCATCTTCAATTAAATGTTCTGCCACATAAATTGCTGCCGATTCTCTAGTATCATTGGTGTCTTTTTTAAATGCCCATCCTAAAAAAGATATCTTTTTTCCGCTGACCGTATTAAAAAGAGAAGTTATAATTTTTTTTGCAAAACGATATTTCTGATAATCGTTCAGAATTGTAATTTGCTCCCAATAATTAGCTACTTCTGGCAAATTAAAATAACGGCATAAATACACTAAATTTAAAATGTCTTTTTGAAAACAAGATCCGCCAAAACCTACAGAAGCTTTAAGAAATTTAGCTCCAATTCGGCTGTCAGTTCCGATTGCAGTTGCAACCTCATCGACATCAGCTTCTGTAACTTCACATAAAGCCGATAATGCATTGATTGAAGAAATTCTTTGTGCCAAAAAAGCATTTGCAGTTAGTTTTGACAATTCTGAAGACCAAACATTTGTGGTTAAAATCTGTTTTGGAGATAACCAATGTGCGTAGACATCAACCAAAGCTTGAATGGCTTTTTGTCCGCTTTCAGTTTCTTTTCCACCAATTAGAACACGATCAGCATTTAGCAAATCTTCTATTGCTGTTCCTTCTGCCAAAAACTCAGGATTAGAAAGAACTTCAAATTTAAAACCGTTTCCGGTGTGATCTAAAATCGTTTGCAATGTTTCTGCCGTTCTTACCGGAAGAGTCGATTTTTCAACAATAATTTTGTCATTTTTAGCTACTCTAGCAATTTGTCTAGCGCATAGTTCGACAAATTTCAAATCAGCTGCCATTCCTTTCCCTTCTCCATAATTTTTTGTTGGCGTATTTACCGCTATAAAAATCATGTCGGCGGCTTCGATAGCGCTATCTACATCTGTAGAAAAGAATAAATTACGACCTCTTGCTTCGCTAACAACCTCAGCAAGTCCTGGTTCATATACAGGAAGTTTGTCTAAATCTTCATCGTTCCAGGCTGCAATTCGGGCTTCATTTAAATCAACAACTGTTACGTTAATTTCTGGGCATTTCAATGCAATAACTGACATTGTTGGACCACCCACATAACCAGCACCTAAACAACAAATATTTTTGATTTTCATTTATATCTTTTTTAAGAAGGAGAAATATTCTTTTATTGATTTATCTAATTGGTTATTCAAAATAATTTAAGATAGTATAACCACTTTCTTTTAAATGCTGTTCTTTTCTCATCAGCTTTAAATCTGATTCCATCATTTCCTGCACCAATTCAGATAACTCATATTGACATTCCCAACCTAATTTATTTTTAGCTTTTGTAGGGTCTCCTATTAATAAATCTACTTCTGTTGGTCTAAAATAATGAGGATCTACTGCTAATATTTCTTTTCCTATCGGAAGCTGATAATCTGGATTACTGCATGATAACACCAATCCTTTCTCATCTACACCTTCACCAATAAATTCTAGTTCTATACCTACCTCAGCAAAGCTCATACGAACAAACTCACGAACTGGAGTAGTTTTTCCTGTTGCAATTACCCAATCTTCTGGTTCATCTGCCTGGAGAATCATCCACATCATTCGAACATAATCTTTTGCATGTCCCCAATCGCGTTGGGCATCAAGGTTTCCTAAGTATAATTTATCTTGTAATCCCAAAGCAATTCTTGACGTAGCTCTTGTAATTTTTCTTGTTACAAAAGTTTCTCCACGAATAGGAGATTCGTGATTAAATAAAATACCGTTACAAGCATACATTCCGTAAGCTTCTCTATAATTTACAGTAATCCAAAAAGCATACATTTTTGCTACCGCATAAGGTGATCTCGGATAAAAAGGAGTTGTTTCAGACTGTGGTACTTCTTGCACTTTTCCATACAACTCTGAAGTTGAAGCTTGATAAATACGGGTTTTCTTTTCCAAACCTAACAAACGAACAGCATCTAAAAGTCTTAACGTTCCAAGTCCATCAGCATTACCAGTATATTCAGGAGTTTCAAACGAAACCGCTACGTGACTCATCGCTGCCAAATTGTAAATCTCATCTGGCTGGATTTGCTGAATCAAACGAGTCAAGTTTGTACTATCTGTCATATCGCCATAATGCAGAATAAAATTTCTATTATCTATATGAGGGTCTTGATATAAATGGTCAATTCGGTCTGTATTAAATAAAGAAGTACGTCTTTTTAATCCGTGAACTATATAACCTTTTTCTAATAAAAATTCACTTAAATAGGCTCCATCTTGTCCTGTCACTCCCGTGATGAACGCTGTTTTTCTTAATGGATTCATAATGTTACTATAAGGCACAAAGGCATTGTGTTGCAATGTTGCAAAGTTGATAAAGTGTTAACTGTAAAGTTTTTAAGGGTATGTTTCTAGATTAAGAAAATAAGTTATTAATAGCTTTTTTCTTTTAAACTTTCAATATTTTCTAGAAACCAATTGTAGGTTTTTTGTATTCCTTCTTCTAATTTTATTTGGTGTTTCCAACCAATGTTATGCATTTTAGAAACATCCATTAATTTTCGAGGCGTTCCATCTGGTTTGCTTTCATCCCAGATAATATCTCCAGTATGACCTACAATTTTTTGTATTGCAGTTGCCAATTCTTTAATGGTTAGATCTTCTCCTGTTCCAACATTATACAAATGTTCAGGAAGTTTGTTTTCTAAAGCAAATACCACAGCTTCTGCCATATCGTCTACAAACAGAAATTCTCGCATTGGTGTACCACTTCCCCAAAGAATTACTGGAGCATTGTTGCTTTTTTTTGCTTCATGAAATTTGCGAATCATTGCAGGCAAAACATGCGAACTATTCAAATCGAAGTTATCATGAATACCGTACAAGTTGGTTGGCATTAAACTCACAAAATCTTTGTCGAATTGCTGACGGATAGCTTCACATAATTTTACACCTGTGATTTTTGCTAAAGCGTACCATTCGTTTGTTTTTTCTAAAGAAGCAGTTAATAAATAATCTTCTTTTAATGGTTGCGGAGCAAGTTTTGGATAAATACAAGAACTTCCTAAAAAGATAAATTTCTCCACATCCAAACTATGTGCTTCACTAATAAGATTGTTTTGAATCTGCATATTTTCCATCAAAAATTGGTATGGAAAATCATTGTTTGCTAAAATTCCTCCAACTTTTGCTGCTGCATCTATAATAACATCTGGCTGTACTTTTTGAATAAATTCTCGAACCGCATTTTGATCTCTCAAATCCAATTCTTTGCTCGAAGCTCCAATAAGATTTGTGTATCCTTTTGCAGTCAGATTTCTCCAAATGGCACTTCCTACCATTCCTTTATGTCCAGCAATATATATTATAGAATTTTTATTAATCATTGTGAGTTTATTTATTTACAATTATAATAGTGGCGAAGCAATAGATTCTAACTGTTGGTAAACTTCTTTTACCTCTTGAGAATTTTCTTTTTGCAAAACCATTAAGGCATCTGCGGTATAGATTAAAATACAATTTTTAACTCCAATAAAAGTGGTATGCAATGAAGTTCCGATTACAATATTTCTATTCGTATCAATTGGATGTCCCTTCTGAACCAGATACTCGTAAACAGATTCGAAAGAACCTAAATCCGACCATTCAAAATGAGCAGGAACAACTTTAATCGCATCACTTCTTTCCATAACGGCATAATCGATACTAATGGAAGGAATTTTTAATGATAATTCGTAATCTAAAAAGCCATTTTGATTTGCTTCCCAAGCGGTTTTAGACGCCCAATAAACTTCTGGTTCTTGGTTTTCTAGCTCTTGCAGAAATTTAGCTGCTTTAAAACAAAACAATCCGCTATTCCAGAAATAGTTTCCGTTTTCTAAATAAGCTGTAGCAGTTTGCAAATTTGGTTTTTCATGAAATGCAATTACATTATCATTTTCAAACTCTATATAGCCGTAGCCCGTTTCTGGTTTAGTAGGCTTAATACCGAAAGTTACCAAATAATTTTCATTTGCCAGTGAAATTGCTTTTTCTAAAGCTGTTTTATATAAATCACTTCCTTCAATAATATGATCTGAAGGCGTAATCAATAAAACATCTTCTGGTTCTGATGCAAATGCTGCAAAAGCAATCGCCGCGGCAGTATTACGAGGAACTGCTTCTACGATGTGAGTAAATGGTCTATTGAATTTCTCCATAATAACATTACTCATTTTGTAGTTTTCAATATTTCCAACCACAATGGTTTTATCAGATATATCTTGATTACGAATTACTGTTTTTTCAAAAAGCGATTCACCGTCAAAAAGTTCAAGATATTGCTTCGGTAGTGTTTTCCTCGAAAGAGGCCACAATCTGCTGCCAACTCCTCCAGTTAAAACAACATGTGTTACTTTACTAATTCCCATTTGAATGAACTAAAACTTCTCTTTGATAAACTTCTTTACGCAGATTAGTGCTCGAAAAACGATGATCTCTGGTATTAAAATGCAATTCAATTCCTTTTTCTTCGCAATATTTTCTGCCAGTAAAGTCTCTATCCTTATATTCATCACCTAAAATACGTACATCAAGAGCAAAAGATTTTAAGATATCTTCTAAATCTTGCTCTGTAGCATAAGGAACAATCTCATCAACAAATTTACATGCTTTTAGCTGTATGTAGCGTTCAACAACAGTTTGCGTTGGTTTATTTTTTGTCGGACGGTCTAACGTCGGATCTGTTTGTAAACCAACAATTAAATAATCACAATGTTGTTTTGCTTCTTCAAGCATTTTAACGTGCCCTGCATGTAACAAATCAAAAGCACTAAATGTAATTCCAGTTCTCATATGCTTAATGTTTTAAATTAAAAAATTATGTTCGTTAATGTAGTATGATTTTCAAAAATTAATATTTGCCATTTTGCTGGGCTTTTGGAGTTTTTTTTAAAATTTTAAAAAAGGGTTCCCCGTGAATAGTTACATAATAACTGCTCAGAAATAAAATAAAAATGGTCAAAATTTTAAAAAATTATCAGTTTTAGATGACTTAAAAATGATTTAAATCTCATCATTAAAATGAGAAATTCGGATCATTTTTTTGGATTTATCCTCCTTAATAATTTAAGATAAAATTATGGAAATACGGTTCGTGAAAAATTTCATTTTTGTTGCTAAATGTCCTTAATAAGGAAATTTTACCATAAAAAAACTTCGTGATTTTTGTATCATCGAATTAAATTTACCACTTAGTTTATTGCTTGAATATCTGATGTTTAAAGTGATGTTTAGAAATACTCTTATTTATATCGATTGCGTAAGCGTTTATTTACTGAAACAGCTTTTTTAAAATATCGTTACATTATGATTTTACATTTTTTAATATAATTTCTGATGTTGATCAGCAGTAAAAAGACTAGTTCATTTTTTATAAAACAACATTTTACAAACACAATTAATAAATTTTTAGAACTATGAAATGGTATGTAGTGTACACCAAACCAAAATGGGAAAAAAGAGCAGCAGAACAATTAACCAAGTTCAACATAAACTGTTATTGCCCCTTAATAAAAAAGACACAACAAAGATCTGACAGAAAAATTAAGGTTGAAGTTCCGTTGTTTAACAACTATATCTTTGTACAACTACAAGAAAAAGACAGAAACTTAATTTTTGATTCTCCTGGAGTAGTCCGATATTTATTCTGGTTAGGAAGACATGCTGTTGTAAAAGATCACGAAATTGCGACTATTAAGGAATGGCTTGATACTGGAGATACTGCTCAAGAAATATCAGTTATGCAATATCAGATTGGCGATAAGGTACACTTAAATTCTGGTCCTTTTTGCGATCAAAATGCGGTTGTTAAAGATATTACAAAAACGCACTATGTATTAATTTTAGAATCTTTAGGATATGTTTTAAAAGTAAAACATAAATAATATTTTTAAAAAGAAAGAGCTTTTAAGAAATTCAAAACTTTAGAAACTCTTCTTTTTTATGAAGAAATTAAAATGATTGTTGCCAAAAAAATTAATTTTCTAATTGAAAAATTTGGCTTTTTTTGATTCCTAAAATTTTAACCAGTCTATCTAGTTTTGACAATTTAAGATCAACCATTCCATTTTCTATTTTCTCATATGTTTTTACGCTCATTTCCATTTGAATAGCTACATATTCTGGAGTATGATTGTTTTGTAATCTGTACTCTTTAATCTTTAAGTAGTAATTTTCCATGATCTTGTTTTTTACTATTTAATCTATTAGTTTCATTAAAATAATACACAATAATTAGGATTTAATCCTATCTAGTTTCACTAAAAAATATGGAAACATCAAATTTAAAGATGAACTCAATTGAGACTTCTAGAACCTTTGAAATTTCAATTAATTTCGAAACGGTTAAATCAACATCGCCTCTTTCGATTTTTCCATAACCACTAGTGCTCATTTTTAATTCAGCAGCTACGTACTCTCTAGTGAAATTTTTTAATTCTCTTATTTTTCTAATATTTTCGTATACACTATATTTCATAAAAAATAAAAAATATAAATAATTTGTACTTTAAGATTACTGTTTTACTATTACTAAAATTTACACAAGAAAGCGACAATTGTATGCGTGTTATTTTACAAATAAATCACCTTTTAACAGTAACCATTCAATTATTAACAACATTTAAAGCTAAATGACAGTTATTCTTTATCATTCAATTTAAATTTCGATCAAAAATATAGAATGTTTTGAGTATATAATAATAAATCTGTTCAACGTATTTTAAAATCCGATAAAATACACCATGTTGGTTTTTACGGCTTCTGGAAGCGTTTAGAAAGAGCAGAAAATCTTACTTTATAAGAGAAAGATCACGTAGTTTTACCTGTTATAAAAGCCTTTTAACGGTTCATTCTTAGAAAAAGGGAATAGAATACTCCAAAGAAAAACAAATTGCTTAAAATTGATAAAAGGTTATAAGTTTAAAAGCCATCAAATGATTGATTAGAACGGCTATTTTCCATCTAATTTTCCATTACATCTATAAATGGAATTTTTATAAAGGCACAAAAAATCTTTCAAAGGATAAAATAATCTCTAGAGAAGCAGGAATTGATTAAAAGTAAAGAGGTTCAGATTAAGAAAACTTAACCTGAACCTTTAGTATATTACATTAGGTATAAACCTAATTCTATTTTATTATTGAGTTACCAAAAATCTTGGATATGGATTTGGAGTTGAATTGATTACTACCGTTGGTACTCCAACTTTCACGTTCACTAACAATTTACTCAATGTCGGATTTGCCGATAATGTAGAATTTACATAAATAGCAGACGAATCATAATATAAATTTGAAGGTTTGTTGACCACTACATTTCCTGCTATTGTTGAATTTAGAATATAGTGAAATGTTGAATTGTACATAACTGGCGAAAACATATTAGCAGCATCTAAAAAGTTACTTCCTTCAATATAAGTAATCATGGAATTAATTACTGAAGCCGAAGGACTATTATTATAAAATTTAGAACTGTATATAGAAGCCGTATTACTGCTAATTACATTTGCTCCTCTATAATTACTGAAATCACAATTGGCAATAACGGGATAATTTTGCGCCGTCATACTCAAGGCTGTCGATCCTCTGTCGAATTTACATTCTACCCAAGCATTTAAGTTATCTGGTCTAGTTGCAGGCATTGAAATAGCAATATCACAATTTATAAACTGACTTCTATAATACATTGTTTTATCTACATAACTAGATGTATTGTAATCGCCCGCATATGGTAATAAAGGTTCTTGAGAAAATCCTTTTCCACAATTAACGAAACCTAAATATTCGAAAAAGTTATTATCTAGTCCCATAATTTGGTACAGCTGAATTCCGATAGCCTGATCTCTAAAAACAATAAATCTTAAATTTTGGTACGCGATCTGACCAATTCCAACATTGTTTTTCTTAGCCGCATAAATTCCCACGCTTCCTCCTTGTAATGTTAAGTGCGCTAAAGTAAAATTACTATCTGTTCCAGTGTCTAGTGTCAGCAACGGAAAATCGTCTTTTAAACCAACTATAACTGTTTTTCCAGTTCCTTGTCCAATTATACCATGATTTCCATCAAGATGAATTTTTAAGGTTGAACCGATATAGAATATTCCTTCTGGTAATTCTGCAATTCCTTTAGTATCGATTAAATTTTGAATGTAAGCCGTTTGATCTTTTTTACCAGTTCTATCTGTTTTCCAATTTGCTCCTAAAGGATCTGGCAATGTCTCCCATGTTGGTCTTGCCCAAGGTGTGTATTTAGTTCCTAAAATAACACTACTAAGATTTGCAAGTATCGTGGAGTTTGTTATTGCAGCGGTTTGTTCTACACTATTATATTTTATAGAATTGCTGTGATCTAGGTTTGCCCATAAATCAAATCCTGTAACAGTTCCACTTCCTCTTTTGTAACTTCCTTCTCCATCTACCAAAAACATATTTGTTCTTGCAGAAATAATATCACTTGTATTTCGCAAATATTTATTTAAAAAGAATACGTTTTGTGCATCAATATCAAAAGAACCAGTCTTAACAGCAGAATAAGCATTTCCACCACCAAAATCGGTAATTTTTAGATCACCCATATTTTTAGCTGTAAACATTGCTTTAGAACCTTGTCCGTTTAAATTCCAGCCTTCACTATCAACTCCAACAAAAGTAGCCGATTGCAAACCATCGATATCTGTAGCGTCACCAACGGGAGTTAAATAATTAGAATGGAGGTTGACGTTTCCGTAACTAGGTGTAGAAGCATTCCCTTTCATTATTAACTGATTGGAAATAGACTGTGCTTGATGTTTGATTATTTTATTATTTCTAAAATATCCCGACGCACTGCAATCAAATTTTATTTGCCCTCCAATATTGATTAACTCATTATTTTCTAATCTTGCGCCAACTGCACTTACATAAACATATTTTAAAGTCTTAAAAATACTGTTTGAAATTACCGCACCTGCCTCAAAACTTAGAGTTCGGTCTACAAATGATAATTGTTCTAAACGTACATTACTGCTTCCTGCTGCAATTGTAATATTAGAAACTCGAGTTAATGTCGGATGTCCGTATAATCTCTGATTACTTTTCATGACAATATTAACACCAGAATAATCTCCTTTTTCCAATCTTACAGATCCATACTTATCTAAAGCTTGCTGTATAGTTGCTTTTTGAGTAATAGGCAATAAATAAGCACTAAAATAAGCCGTTTCTTCTGCCTGATTATTTACAACAGGCGTTTCTGGGGTAGTCTTAACAGGAACTTCTTCAATTGCATATTGATAGTTCTGCGAAAAACCCGCTGTTGAAAGAAGTAAAAAGTAAATTAGATATTTCATTGTCCTGATATAATATAGGAGTTTGTGCCTGTTTTTCTTAGAAAGCCAAATCTCACGTTTCCTGCTGCACTAGTAAATTTTGCACTTCCACCAGCAGTATAATTTAGTGTTACACCCGAAGCTGCTTGAATAGTTAAGACAGCGCCATTATGAGCTTCCAAATTTATACTCTCACCTGTTACCATGCTTCCAAAATCTGAAGTCAATGTCAATGTAGCCGAAGTTGTGCATTCTATTGTATTATTTACATCTCCAGTAGCAATATTTCTTGAAGTAGAAAATGAAACAACTGAAGCTCTAACAGGCGCACTAACCGTTCCACCAGCTGATTTTGCGTACAAAGCGTAAGGCACACTTAAAAGCTGCGTAACTCCGGTGATGTTATAATTTGTACCTCCTTTTACGTCAACTTGTGTTTCTATATAGTAAGGCCCTTTATCCCAGCCGATTTTACTAAAATCACCTGTAACAATTGATCCCGTTCCAATTTCAAGAGAAACCAAACCATTAGTGTTTGTAGTTGGAGAATGTGTTTCTTGATAAACAATAGTTCCTGTGGCAGTACTTTGATGAACAACAACTTTCAAACTAATTCTAGAGTTGACAACCAAACTATTATCTTGTGCTCTAATAATTGCCTGGTAGCTCATTTTTTCAGGTGATTGTGCAAATACCTTAAGCGTAACAGTCACAAATAAAAATAAAAGGGTATGTGCAAGTTTCATTATATATCTTTTTTAATTTTTAATAATTTTAAATGATTTCAAAATCTTATTGTCTACATATACTACAAGCAGATATATAGATGGACTGAGATTATTTAAACTGACTTGGGTATCAGTTTGATTGATTGTGTTTTGCTTTAAAAGTCTCGCTTGAATGTCATATAGTCTATACGATCGCTGACCAGTTTGCATATCTTGTCCAGTAATACTAATATTGACAAAATCTGACGTTGGATTTGGGTAAACAAACATTTCAGCTTTAGTAGGTTCCTCAACATCTGGCGTATCTAATGTTTCGTCTTTTACTTGCTGTTGTATACCTTGAGCTACATTATAAACAGCATCTACTCCCATATAAGTGTAAAATACTTGCCCGATTGAATAAGCTACTGTACCAGAAGTCCCCGTCGCATTGTTACCAGACGTAATTATGGTCTCCATTAAATTATCACTACTTTGACTAATTCCTACAAAAGGAACGAAAAACATCATCAAAATGAGTAGGTTAATATTTCTTAGGCGTGGATACTTCACAGTTTATTATTCTTAGATTATTTTATACTGCAAAAATATTTAATTTCAAAAAATAATCGATATAACAAAACTTATTTCCGATAACCTGCATTAAATGTAGTATTTTAGTGACTATTTACTTACATTGAAAAAGTTAAAAAAAGCTCTAATATTTTGATCGCCCATTTTAGAAATTATTAAATCATCTATAGATAGGACAATATCGATGAAATATTTTTGGCTTTAATCTTAGTAGGAAGATTTACAAAATAACGACGATTTATTTGTTTAATTATACGTGTCTGTGCTTTTTATTTAATTTTTAATACACCTACTTATATTATCTCAATTTGATAATAATTCACTACTAAAATCACAAATAATGCATCCAACAAGAACTTATCTAATTGATTTACAAATATTTAAATATCCTAATTAAGGATATTTCGTCCTGATTTGTACAATTAAACAATTTAGCTTGGTTTTAGTAAAAAAATTGGATGATGAAAAGGAAGAAAACTCATTTAGAACGGACAAAAATGAATGTCGAAAAGGTGAATTTAAGCAAAAATGATTTCGATGTTGGTCTTTCTTTTTTTTAATAAAACTAGTCTGATTCAATTCAAAATATGCCATTCATCGAGAATAATGGCTTTATATAGAAAATGCAAGTTTTACTGAAATATTTTTACTTTTTTTGAACATCTTATTGAAGAATAAGCGATAAAAACTATTTTAAGATAGAGATAAATTAACGGCCAAAACTAATCAAATTTCTTACACCCTTTTTATTGACCAAATAGAATAAAGGTAATAAAAATTGTAATCCTAATCCCCTAACAAATTATTAAACAAGGTTTTAAAAGCCAAGTTTCATATTTAGTCAAACGCCAATATTATCATATTATTTTACTCAACTTTAATTTTAATAGAATTAAAATGAAAAGAACTAACAATAATAATTCAGAAGATTGGAATAAAATGGTATATCCACAAAAAGCACTTCACGAACTTTTTGCCGCACAAGCCGAAGCATCTCCAAATGCTGTTGCGCTAGAATTTGATGATCAAAAGATCACTTATGCAGCATTAGCAAAAACGGTAAATCAGCTGGCTAATTATTTTTTAGCTCAAGGTTTATGTCCAGGACAATTTATAGCTGTGTCTATGGAGCGAAACCCACATTTAATTGCTTCTCTTTTGGCAATTCTACAATGTGGTGCAGCTTATTTACCATTAGACCCAAAATTTCCGACTGAACGTCTAGAATTTATGTTAGAAGATTCTGAAGCTAGTTTTTTACTAACAACACAATCGCTTTCTGCTATATTGCCAAGCAATTCTAAAACGTTATTAATTGAAGAAGCAATAGCTTCATTAGAACAATATTCTTCTGAAAAACTTTCTCTGACAGTTCTTCCAGAATCATCTGCATATATAATGTATACTTCTGGATCTACAGGAAAACCAAAAGGAGTAACAGTAACACACAAAAATCTAGTCAACTTTCTTTACAGCATGGCAATTGAACCAGGTATAAAGGCAGAAGACAAATTACTATCTATAACTACAATTTCTTTTGATATTGCTGGACTTGAATTATTTCTACCATTAATAAAAGGTGCTTCAGTAGTTTTTGCAGATTATGAAACTACGCGCGACGGTCAGCTTTTATTTAATCTTTTGCAGAAAAAAGAAATTACCATATTACAAGCAACTCCAACGACTTGGCAATTATTATTAGATTCTGGCTGGAATACGCCTCTTCCTTTAAAAGCGCTTTGTGGCGGAGAAGCGATGCCTTTGAATCTTGCACGACAATTGACTTCAAGATGTGAATCTCTTTGGAATATGTATGGTCCAACAGAAACAACAATTTGGTCTGCGGTTAAACAAATAAAAGCTGAAGACGAATTAATTACGATTGGATTACCAATTGCAAACACACAAATTTATTTATTAGATGAAAATCGTAAATCTGTTGAAGCAGGCGAAATTGGAGAAATCGTAATTGGCGGAGACGGAGTCGCAGAAGGTTATTGGAAACGTCCAGAACTTACGGCAGAAAAATTCATTCAAAATCCTTTTTCTGAAGAAGCTGATTCTATTTTATACCGTACAGGAGATTTAGGAAAAATGCTTCCAAATGGAGATCTTCAATGTTTAGGACGCATTGATCATCAAGTAAAATTGAGAGGACATCGCATTGAATTGGGCGAAATAGAAGCTACTTTAAATACTTTGTCTGGCATAAAACAATCTGCGGTAATTGTAAGCAATCATTTTGGAAATGAAGACAAACTTGTTGCCTATTTAAAATCAGACGATCAATTGCAAGATGACAAAATTGTTCAAGAAGCGCTTGCTAAGGTTTTACCAGAAATATTGATTCCATCAAAATACATTTGGGTAGATGAGTTTCCGATAACGCCAAATGGAAAAATCGACAAAAAAAATCTTCCTCTTCCTGAAAACAGCCGACCAGACTCTGCTCCTCTTTTCAAAAAACCAACCACGCAACTAGAAAAAGATATTGCTAAAATCTGGAGCGAAGAATTAAAAATAGCTGAAATAGGCATTGATGACGATTTCTTTGATTTAGGCGGAAGTTCTATACTTGCTCAAAAAGTTGTAACTACATTAAAACAGGAATTATCTTTAGAAATACCAGTTTCAAAAATCTATATTCATCCTACTATTAAAGATCTCGCTGCTACTTTAGAAGATTTTCATAAAGAAGATTTATTTGAATTTAAAAAAGTAAATGAAAATGGAATTGCTGCTGATATAGCCGTAATTGGTATGGCAGGAAGGTTTCCTGGTTCTGATACTATAGAAGAATTATGGGAAAATCTTAGAGATGGAAAAGAAACCATTTCATTGTTTACAAAAGAGGAATTAGACAGCAGTTTGCCTGAAAGTCTTCGCAAAGACCCACTGTATATAGGCGCACGAGGTGTTTTACCTTCTGCAAAAACATTTGATGCTAGTTTCTTCGGATTAAATCCGCAGCTTGCTGCCGCGATGGATCCGCAAATAAGAATGTTTTTAGAAATTTCATTTGAAGCTTTAGAACAAGCTGGACATCTTCCGAAACATTATAAAGGAAGCATTGGGGTTTATTCTGGAAGTGAAATCAATACGTATTATGAAAACAATATTTTTCCAAATAAAGAACTAAAAAGTTCAATTGGAGAATTGCAGATTTATACTGTAAACGGAAAAGACTTTATTGCTCCGAGAACTTCTTATCATTTAAATTTAAAAGGACCATCTGTAAGTGTGCATTCAGCATGTTCAACTTCATTATTAGCAGTTGCAGAAGCTGTAAAAGCTATCAGAACTGGCATGTGCGATGTCGCTCTTGCTGGAGGTTCTAGCGTAACTTGCCCGATAAACAGCGGACATCTTTATGATGAAGGTTTTATTAAAAGCCCAGACGGATCTACTAGATCTTTTGAAGCTTCAGGAAAAGGAACCGTTTTTAGCGATGGTGCCGGAGTCGTTTTACTAAAAAGATTGGAAGAAGCAGAAAAAGACGGAGACATTATATATGGTGTAATTAAAGGTGTTGGTGTAAATAACGACGGAGGAGACAAAGGAAGTTTTATGGCTCCAAGTGCAAAAGGTCAGGCGGGCGCTATAATAAATGCTTTTAACGATGCACAAATTTCTCCATCAACCATTAGTTATATGGAAGCGCATGGTACAGCAACTCCAATTGGAGATCCTATTGAAATAGAAGGTTTAAAAATCGCCTACGGAAAACAGGAAAAGAACAATTATTGCGCTTTAGGAACCATAAAAAGTAATATGGGACATACCACTGCTGCGGCTGGTGTTGCTGGATTAATGAAAACATTATTGGCAATGCGTTATAAACAAATTCCGCCAATGGTTAATTTTGATAAACCAAATCCGAATATTGATTTTGAAAACAGTCCATTTTATATCAATAATAAATTGATTGACTGGAAATCTGACGGAGTTAGAAGAGCCGGAATAAGTTCTTTTGGAATAGGAAGTACAAATGTGCATGTTATTGTTGAAGAATATGATAAAAAACCAGTTCCAACTTCATCAGGAAGACCGCTTGAAATTTTAATGTGGTCTGCAAAAAGTCAAAACAGTTTATTGGGTTACGAAAACACATTAGGACATTTTATAGATAAATCGAATGAAACTCCTTTAGCAGATATTGCTTATTCTTTGAATGTTACTCGATATGACTTTAATCACAGAAGTTTTTTAATTGCCGAATCGACCAAAGATGCAGCTGAAAAACTGATTTCTGTAAAAACTAAAAACACAAAATCTTCGGTTTTAAAAACTGCTCCTAGCGAACTTGGATTCCTTTTCCCTGGACAAGGATCTCAATATTTGCAAATGGGGAAATCACTTTACGAAAACGAAAAAGTATACCGCGAAGCTGTAGATAAATGTGCCGAATTGTTAATGGCTGAATTAGAATTAGACATTCGCGAAGTTCTTTTTCCAAAAGATCATTTTACAGATGCAGAAGAACTTCTAAGAAATACACGTTTAACCCAACCTTCTTTATTTGTAACAGAATACGCATTGTCGCAATTATGGATGAGCTGGGGCATAAAACCAACTTTCCTTTGCGGACACAGTATTGGAGAATTTGCTGCCGCACACTTGGCAGGAATTTTAAGTCTAAAAGATGCATTGCATATTGTTACGATAAGAGGAAAACTAATCAGTCAATTGCCAGGCGGATCTATGTTGATTGTTAGAGTTCCGGTAGAAAAATTAAAGGAATTAATTCCTAACACACTTTCGATTGCGGCTATAAACTCCAATCAGTTTTGTGTTGTTTCTGGAAAGAAAGAAGATATCGCTCTTTTTAATCAAGAACTTGATGCTAAAGAAGTTCCGAATAGATTACTGAATACAAGTCATGCGTTTCACTCTTTTATGATGGAGCCAATTTTAGAAGACTTCAGAAAAGAATTAGAAAAAATAAAATTGAATATTCCGAGATTGCCGATTATTTCTACCGCAACAGGAACTTGGTTAACAGATACAGAAGCTACAGATCCGACATATTGGGTAAATCAATTGAAAAATACGGTACACTTTGCGGATGCAATGGATACGGCATTTGAATTAGGTGATTTTATTTTATTAGAAGTTGGTCCAGGTCAAACGTTAATTACTTTGGCACGTCAACAGGCAGCGGGAAAAATTATACCAGCTTTTCCTAGTATCACTTTCCCTAAAGAAGAGCAAGATAATGAGTACACAACTTTATTAACTGCGATGGGCGAACTTTGGATGAGAGGAATAAATCCAGATTGGAAAGCATTCTATGGTCAGCAACAAAGACAAAAAATCGAATTACCAAATTACATTTTCGATCGTAAACTTTGCTGGATTGAACCTTTAGGAACGCTTGAAACTATACCAGTTCCAAAAGCTATCATTTCAGAAACACCAGAAATTGCTATTCAAGCTGAAAAAACTAGCATCGCTTCAAATCATTCCAGAAAAGATGCAGTGCTTTCTAAGATTTCAGAAATTATAAAAAATGCTTCTGGTATTGAATATGAACCAGAATCTGCTTCTAATACTTTCTTAGAATTAGGTTTAGATTCATTATCACTTACTCAGCTATCTGGAAAATTGAAAAAAGAATTTGATTTGCCCATTACTTTTAGACAATTAAATGAAACCTATTCAACGCCTTCACTTTTGGCTGATTATATAGAAGTTAATCTTCCAGAAGAAATTCAATCCGAAGAAAATAAAGAAGTTGAAATCATTTCTAATTCGGCTATTGTTGCAAATATTGTTCAAAATGACAGACAATTATCAACCAATCAAAGTCAAATTTCACTAGAACAAATTGTACAGCAAATTCAGCTTTTAAGTCAAAAAGTAGATCAATTGCAAAATTTTCAAAATGCTCCTATAAACGGAAATGCTTCTTTTGTAAATCTAAAAGCAGAAAATTTTGTGGCGAAACTAGAAACAAATGGAGTTCATAAAACAAACGGAATTCATAAAAAAGAAAGTTTACTTGATGTTTCAACAATCGAAGATCAAAAGCGATTTGAAAATAATCACGAAAAAAAGTATACGATTAAAGCAAGTGAACCACCTGTTCAAGGAAGTAAACTAGGAAGGGACGAAAATGGAAATCCTGCGTGGTTTATTTCAGACCCTAATCAAAATGGAAGTTTTGTAAAGATCAAACTGTAAAATCAGATAACCGACAGTTAACTAATATTTTAAATTGTCAATTTAAAATGGTTCAATTACATTTAAAATAGGAAAACAATGAAAAATCAACCTCAAATACACATAGAAATGGAAACTGAAACAGCAATTCAATTTAATCCATTTTCGCCTGAAATCGAGAGAGTAATTTACACAACAAATTCGCAGCAGGAAATTTGGTCTGATTGCATTTTTGGTGGAAGTGATGCGAACAAAGCATACAACTTATCTGTATCTATAAATTTTAACGGAAACTTAAATTTAGAAATATTTGAAAAAGCTGTAAAAACTTTAATCAATCGTCATGAAGCTTTAAGATCCACATTTAGTCCAGACGGTCGTTTTATGTGTATTTATAGCGATTTCAATATCGAAGTTTCTCGTAATGATTTTTCAGAATTATGTCCTGTAGAAAAAGAATCTTCAATAGAAAAACACAATAAAGAACAAGTCAGCGAATTATTTGATCTTGTAAATGGTCCTTTGTTTAGAATTAATTTGCTTAAAACAGATGAATTTCAAACCATTGCAACTATAACCATTCATCATATTATTGGCGACGGATTAAGTATTGATATTATTTTAGAAGAACTTGGAGCAATTTATTCTGCTTATGCTGAAAATGTAGAACTGAAATTACCCGCTCCAGAACGTTTTAGTGAATTTGCCGAAAGAATTAATTCTTTTATGGAAAGCACTGATTACAAACCACTAGAAGATTTTTGGATTAATATTTATAAAGAATCTGTTCCTACAATCGAATTGCCTCTTGATTTTGTAAGACCTTCATTAAGAACCTATAATAGCGATCGCCTTGATTTTCCTTTGGATGACAGCATTATTAACGAATTAAAAAATATCGGAATCAAAACCAGCAGCAGTTTAGTTACCACTTTACTTGCCGCTTTTGAGATCTTCTTATGCAAACTTACGGGTCAAAAAGATTTAGTTGTCGGATTTCCTTCATCTGGAAATACCTTATACGACATGAAACAATTGATTGGAGATTGTGTAAACTTACTTCCGCTGCGCAGTAAAATTAGTCCCGATATTTCTTTCTTAGATTATTTAAAACAAAGAAATGTACAATTGTTTGATGCGTACGATCATCAACAAGTTTCTTTTGGACATCTTCTAAAAAGTTTTCCAATTGCAAGAGATCCTTCAAGAATTCCGCTTGTTCCAGTTATTCTTACAGTAGATTTGAACAGAACTATAGAAGAAGATTTCTCGTTTACGGAACTTACTCATAGTTTCAAACCAAATCCGAGAGAATTTGGAACTTTTGAAATTCAGCTTCATATTTTTAGAGCCAAAAGCGGTCCTTCATTTCAATGGACATACAATACGACGTTATTCAAACCAGAAACAATAACTAAAATGATGGCTTCGTTTGAAGAAATCATTAAAGAAGTTATTGTAAATGCAGCGAATCCGTTATCTGATATAATTGGCGGTAACTATTTAGGAGATTATGCAGATCTAAATAGTACAGAAATGCCTTATCCAGATGTAACCATAACGGAATTACTTAGAAAACAAGCAGAAATTACTCCTAATAAAACAGCCTTAGAATTTCATGATTTAAAAACTACTTATACAGAATTACACGAAAAGGTAAACCAAATGGCGCATTATTTAAAAGCGCAAGGTGTTCAATCGGGCGATTTTATTGCCGTATCTTTTCCAAGAAGTCCAGAATTGGTTTATACTTTATTAGCCATTATGCAATGTGGCGCAGCATATTTGCCTCTAGATCCAGAATATCCAAAAGATCGTTTAGAATTTATGCTTAATGATTCTAATGCTAGAGTTTTATTGACTAGCAAAACATTATTTGCATCATTGCCAACGTGGCCTCAAACGCTTTTTATTGAAGATGCGATGGAAGCATTAGACCAGTATTCTGCTCTACCTCTTCCGTTTATGGTTAATTCTGAAAATAACGCTTATATACTTTACACTTCTGGATCAACTGGTAATCCTAAAGGAGTTCCTATTACACATAAAAACTTGGTGAATTTCCTTTGCAGTATGGCATTGGAACCAGGAATTGATGAAAATGACAGACTGCTTTCAATAACAACTATTTCTTTTGATATTGCTGGTTTAGAATTGTATTTGCCACTTATTAAAGGTGCGACTTTAATATTGGCAGATCATGAAACAGCTAGAGACGGAAGACTTTTACTTGAATTGGTGAAAAGCGAGAAAATCAATTTCTTGCAAGCAACTCCAACAACTTGGTCCATGCTTTTAGATTCTGGCTGGTCGAAAAAATTACCCATTAAAGCATTATGCGGTGGTGAAGCAATGCCTGTAGATCTTGCCAGTGAACTTTTATCTAAATGTGACACGCTTTGGAACGTTTATGGTCCAACAGAAACTACAGTCTGGTCTTCTGTAAAACAAATCAAAGCTGAAGATAAATTGATTACGATTGGAAAACCAATTGGAAATACTCAAATCTATTTAATAGACGAACAAGGTCAGCTTGTTGCGCCAGGAAATATTGGAGAAATTGTTATTGGCGGAGATGGAGTTGCGAAAGGATATTGGAACAGACCTGAACTTTCTGCTGAAAAGTTTATTACTAATAAATTTTCTGCAAAAAAAGAAGATATTATGTATCGCACGGGCGATTTAGGAAAATTACTTTCGAATAACGAAATTGAATGTTTAGGACGTTTAGATCAGCAAGTAAAAATTAGAGGACATCGTATAGAACCTGGCGAAGTTGAACAAGCTTTAATTGTTCTTGATGGAATAAAATCTGCTGTTGTATTGGCCGATGAAAATTTCCTGATTGCTCATATTGTGCCAGAAAAAAGCATTGAAGAAGCAGAAACACAAATTCCTGAATGGCGAGAAGCTTTGAGCACAAGATTGCCAGCGCAGTTAATTCCGCATGATTTTAATTTAATTGAAAAAATTCCAACAACATTAAATGGTAAAATCGATCGTAAAGAATTAGCCAAATACAAAACAAATAAAAAAATCACTTATACCGCGCCAAGAACTGAAGAAGAAAACATCGTGGCAACTATTTGGAAAGAAAGCTTAAATCTTGAAAACATTGATATTTTTAGTGATTTCTTCGAAATGGGCGGACACTCGATCAAAGGTGTAAAAGTGATGATTGAAATAGAAAAACATACCGGAATTCGTATTCCGCTATCGGCTTTATTCAAATATTCAACAGTCGAAAAATTTGCCAAATTATTGAATACAGGCACTGAAATTTATTCAGATTGTTTGGTTCCGATAAAACCTATTGGAAACAAAGTGCCACTTTTTATCATTCACGGAGCTGGATTAAATGTTTTAAACTTTATGAATTTGAGTAAGCATTTTGATGAAGATCAGCCAATTTATGGTATCCAAGGTACTAAACCAAAAGGTTTTGAAGGATGGTACGAATCGATTGAAGCGATGGCTGCACATTATATAGATGCCATTATCAAAGTAAATCCGAAAGGACCTTATGCTTTGGCAGGTTTTTCATTTGGAGGAATTGTTGCTTTCGAAATGACCCGTCAATTAAATGCAATGGGCAAAAAAGTAAGTTTGACAGGATTGTTGGATTCATACGTTGATTCTTCCTATTACTATGGAAATTTCAGACGCAAGCAACTTGTTAGATATCTTGATATTACGCACAGAAGATTAGACTTTTTGAAAGAAATGTTATTGAGCTGGAAAGCCTTTAAAATGCGTATTAACGGTAAAAAAGAATATATACTGCAAAGACATTTTGGAAAGAAAGTTGAAATGACAGAACAAGAAGAATTGGCATTGCAGCAATTTATAGAAGCCGATCGAATGGTGAAAAAAATTGTAGATCTTTATCATCTTAAACCACAAAACTTTAGAGTCGATTTATTCCGATCTAAAGATGATGAAAATTACAAGTTAGATCCAACGCATTTAGGATGGAAAAAAGCAGCTGCTGGAGGTGTTACGATACATAATATTTCTGGAAATCATTTAAATATTGTTGCTCCGCCAAATGACAAAGTGTTAGCGCGATTACTTCAAGACATTTTAGATGAGAACCATGAAAACATCTAAGCTCCGTATTTCTTTTTCTAATGTAAAAAGTGTCGCATTTATTCCTGATGAAGAGTATTCTTTGGATAGTAATGAAATCATTATCTATACGATTTATTTACCCGATTTCAGCGATATAAAATCTGATCTTGCCGAACTTCTAAATTCCGTCGAAATTAAACGAGTAAAACGGTTTTATAAAGAAATAGACAAAGACAGATTTACTATATACCGATCAATTTTAAAACTTGTTTTGGGCGCATATACCAAATCGAGCATAAAAAATATTCATCTTGATTATGACTTTAATAAAAAACCATATTTAGCTTCTCATCCGTGGCTGCATTTTAATATTTCACATTCTGAAGACTATGCAGCAATCGCCATTTCACGAAAAAAGGTCGGGCTAGATATAGAATATATGAGTAAAGATTTCAATTTTACAAGCATGCTTCCAGATGTTTTTAATGACAATGAAACAGAATTAATTCAAAACGCTATTGACAAAAAAAATACTTTCTACACTTTCTGGACACGCAAAGAAGCTTTCGTAAAAGCATTAGGAAAAGGAATAGATGAAGATTTTAAATTTATTCCTTGTTTGGACGGAGAACACAATTTAGATTTTTCATTAATAAAAAACTCTCTAAGCTGGCAGGTTTACAGTTTTATTCTTGAAGATGATTATTTAGGAGCGGTCGCATTTGAAGGCTTAGAAACAAATTCGGCAGACATACGAATGTATGCCTTGACACATAAAATAAAAGATTTATTAGTTGTCAAAAAAGTATAAAAAGCCACCAAATAAAGTGGCTTTTTTTTATTTAATTTTCGATAACAACAATTATTATTTTCATGGAAAGCTTAAAAAATTTTCATCTACTTTTTTGTTAAATGAAACTATATCGTTTTTTCTATTTCATTTTTATGAATGTTATCTATTCGTAAAGTAATCTGAAAACCAATTTTAACAAAATTATCGCCATTATTTTGACGATATCTTTCTAAATCATGCGAAATAATCGAAAAATTATTCCTTTTACTGATAAAAGTTATAGATTTGTTTTAAAAACATTATCATTTTATTCCTTAAATGGAGAATACCTCAACAGATATTTTTTTATGGCAACAGATTAAAAAAGGTGAAATTACCGCCTTTGAAAAGCTCTATGATATCTATGCTGATGTTTTACTTACTTTTGCTTTACAATATACTAACGAACCTTCGATTGCTAAAGATGCCATTCACGATGTTTTTCTAGACATTTATAAATACAGAACCGGTCTTGCCGAAAACGTAAATGTAAAATCGTATTTATTTAAAATTACTCAAAGAAATGTTTTAAAAAAGAACAAAGCTTCTCAAAAAATATTTCACATAAATACTGATTACGATACAGTTACTCCCAAAGAAGCGTCTTTTGAAGAAACTTTAATTGAAGAAGAAAACAATTTAGAGTTAAATTCAAAATTGGCTTTTGCTATGCAAGAACTTACCGAAAAACAACGCACAGCGTTATTCTACAGATTTAACGAAGACAAACCTTATGAAGAAATTGCTACTATTTTAGGAATTTCTATTGAGTCTTGCAGAACACTGATATACAGGTGTTTGAAAGAACTTCGAAAAAAACTTTAAAAAAAGGTTATTTTTTTGTCTATGTTTTTAAAGAGTTGTTCTCTTTATAAATATAGACCCCGTAAAAACATCGCCTTGCAAATTAATTTTAACAAAATACCGAATGATGAAAAAGATTCCTTAAAGGATCGTATTCATCTTGGACTAATCGAACTTCAGCAAAAAGAATCCAAACGCAGGAAAAAGAAAAAAATCCTAGCTTATTCTGCCGCTGCAAGTATCGCATTATTAGTCACATTATTTATAAATCGTGAAAATGCACAAAAAAGTGTCATTAAAACAGATTTAGAGCTTTTTGCCGAACAAGCCAAAACAGAATCAAACATAGATTTAGAGAATATTTCTCTTGTTTTACAAGATCAAAAAACTATCGCGGTGCAAGATAGTGCTGTGATCAGCTATGGAAAGAATGGTGAAAAAGTTACTGTTGGACAAAAAGCCATAAATACAAATTCGAATACTGCTGCTTTCAATACAGTGAGAGTTCCATATGGAAAAAGAACTCAAATCGTTTTGACAGATGGAACAACAGTTTGGTTAAATTCTGGATCTTCATTAATCTATCCGACTCAATTTGACGGTTCTATTCGTGAAGTATATTTAACTGGTGAAGCCGCTTTTGATGTGGCTCACAATAAAAACAAGCCCTTTTTCGTCAAAACAAAAGAGTGTAATGTTCGTGTACTTGGAACGGTTTTTAACGTAAGTTCTTATCCTGAAGACGCAACAGTTCAAACGGCGCTATTACAAGGAAAAGTTAGAATTACGTATGCTAAAAAAGGATTATTAAGCAATCAGGAAATTCAGGAAGATTTAACTCCGGGAATGATTGCTACAATCAACAAAGACAAAAAACTGCTAAAAGTAGAACGAAAAGATGTTGCTTCGATATTATCATGGCGTGAAGGTTATTTCTCTTTTAGAAGCCAATCGCTGAATGAAATTTTAAGCAAACTTTCAAAATATTATAAAATAGAATTTATAAAAGGTGCAGATTTAAATTTAGATGCTAATTATTCGGGATCTTTTGCTTTAAACGAAAACCTTAATTCATTGGCAAATACGCTTTCAAGCATCACCAATAATACTTGTACTGTTAACGCAAACCAAAGAACTATTACAATTAAATAAATAAAAAAATCAATTCTAAAACCACCAAAGCCTATGATATAAGACCAAAATAAACATATCAACCTTATTTGTAAAAACTAACCAAAAAAAAAACCAAAAGATGTTGGCGCATCTTTTGGCATTGTAGAACTGTAGTCAACACGAGTTGACTGCATCTTAATTCAAAACAAAATTATGAATAAAAAACATAATTCAGAAAAGTATTTTTCTGGACGATACCACTATTACCTATATGTGCTGCTTATGAGATCTGTTACTGCATTTATTTGGATAAGTATGTGTAGTTTATATGCGAACCCTTCTTTAGGACAAAATAAAATACATGTTCGTTTCAAGAACACTCCGCTGATTGACTTTTTTTCGACTTTAGAAAAGCAGACGAATTATGTCTTTTTCTATAATGATGATGTGCTTAAAAGTCCAAACACGATTACTTTAGAAAAAGATGCTCCTCTAGAGGAAATTTTAAACAATGCTCTAAAAAGCAACAATTTAACCTATGATATTATTGACAAACAGGTCGTTATTAAGAAAAACAAAAAAAGACCTGAACAGTTAGAATATGAATTAACTGGAAAAGTAACCGATAAAAAAGGTGCGCCGCTTATTGGTGTAAACGTAGTTTTAAAAGGAAAACAATCTTGGGATATTACTAGAAAAGAAGGTGAATATCGAATGAGGGTTTCACCTTATGATACAATTGTTTTTAGTTCTTTAGGTTATAAAACCGTTACAGTTCCTGTAAATAACAAAAGAATTATAGATGCGACACTTGTACCAGATGTTATGGAACTTCATTCTGTTGAAATTCCTGCTTCAAATGGTTATACCGAAATTCCGAGAGAAAGAGTTACCGGAGCTATTGGAGTAATTGGAGCAAAAGAACTAGCAGAAGTTCCAACAGTAGACATTCAGTCAAGATTGGAAGGAAAATTGGCTGGTGTAAACGTTGATCCGAGAACAGGTTCTATTAGTGTTAGAGGAACAAATAATTTTAGCGGAACAGGATCGCCATTAATCGTTATCGATGGTTTTCCGCAATCGAGAGAAGATTTTGCTTTCTCTAAAAGAGGTGTTCCGGGATCTTCAATTTTAAGTTTCCTTAATCCAGACGATGTAGAAAGCATTACAGTTTTAAAAGATGCTGCCGCAAGTTCAATTTGGGGATCAATGGCTGCGAATGGAGTTATTGTCATTACTACCAAAAAGGGTAAAAAAGGCGAACCAACAATCAATTTTAATACGACTACAAGCATTGGAGAAAAAATAGATTTGGGCAAACTTCGCGTAATGAATACGGCTCAATATATTGATTATGAAAAAGATCTTGTAAATGGCGGATTTGTTGCTGATAATATTTCAAACTGGCAAGCGCTTAATCCAAGTGCTGCACAAGAAATAATGTTTAGACAAAAAAGAGGACAAATTACTGTTTCTGAAAGAGATGCATTATTAGCACAACTTGGACAAAATGATAATTTGGGTCAGATAAACAGATATTTATTGAGAAATTCGGTTACAACGCAATATGATTTATCTATAAATGGCGGAAACGAAAAAAGCACTTATTATTTGTCTTTAGGCTATAATAAGGATCAAGCTGCTATGCAAGGAAATGATTCTCAATCGTATAACATTACATTAAATAATTCTTTTCAGCTGAAAAGCTTCTTAAAATTAAATACTGGAATCAATTACGTTCCAACTACCTATCAAAGTAATAACGTTGCAAACGAAGCTTTATCAAATGTATCGGCTACGGCTTTGCGTCCGTATGATATGATTGCGGATGAAAACGGAAATGGAATTGATCGTTATTTCCTTTTTAGACCAGAAGTTGCAAAAGGATTTGAAGCAAAAGGATATTTGCCTTGGTCTTACAATTATTTAAATGAACTAAATTATTCTAATGTAATAACAAAAGGGGCTAACATTAGATTGAATGCAAGTTTAACAGCAACAGTTACAGATTGGTTAAATTTTGAAGCATCTGGAATGTATACTTCTATTACAAGCAAAATCAAATCTTTGAGTGAATTAGATAGTTATTTTACTCGAAACATGATTAATCAGGCAACATCTGTTAGTACAGCTGGAAAATTAGTTTATGGTATACCGTTGGGGTCTTATTTATACAATACGAACACTAACAACGATACTCAAAGCATGCGTTTTCAAATGAATATCAATAAGAATTTCAACGAAAATAATGGTTTGCATTTCTTAGCAGGTGCAGAAGTTAGAGAAGAACGCAGAGAAGGTTCAAGTCAGAGATATTATGGCTATAATATTGATACAAACTCAGGACAATCTGTAAATCCGACCGTATATTACACTACAGTTTATGGATGGCAAAGTATTATCGGAACTTCTGATAATAGTATCAGTAAATCAAGAAGCCGTTATTTATCATATTACGGATTAGGTTCTTACGATTTTATGAACCGTTACCATGTTTCAGGAAGTGTTCGTTTTGATGATTTCAATTTATTAGGAGCTTCAAGAAAAAATAGAGCATTACCGCTATGGTCAGTTGGAAGTAAATGGGATATTAATAAAGAATTTTTCTTAAGAGATGTTAGCTGGTTAAGTGCATTATCTTTAAGAGTTACTTATGGTAAATCTGGAAGTTCTCCTGGGGGTGGTTTCGGAAGTCAAAGTCCTATAATTAGTATTGGATCTGTCGATTTTAATACGCAATTACCAACAGGTTCAATCTCAATTCCAGAAAATCCTGAAATTAAATGGGAAACAACCTCAACTGTAAATTACGCTTTAGATTACGGATTTTTCAATAATCGTTTAAGAGGAAGTGTTGATTTCTATTATAAAAAAACAAAAGATATTTTAGCAAATCTTCCTTTTAATCCAACTTACGGGTGGTCGTTTGTAAATTACAACACCGCTTCTATGAAAGGACATGGTGTAGATTTATCTCTTTCTGGAACTATTGTAAATGCAGCTTTTAAATGGAATAGCAGTTTAACTTTCTCTTATAATACTAATGAAGTTACAGATTCTCGTTATGTATTAAACAGTACTAACCAGTATTTTGGTTCATCGCCAATGGTAGGAAACAGTATCGGAACAATCTATGCTTACAAATGGGCTGGACTTGATGCAACTGGACAATCTCAAGTGTATAAAAAAGACGGTACAATTGTTACTTCAACTCAAGGTATAACGGCAATCGACAAAGACGATTTGAAAAAAATGGGAACTTCTTTCGCTCCTTATTTTGGAGGATTTATGAATGATTTCTCTTTTAAAAATTTCAGATTAGGCGTACAGATTACCTATTATGCAGGACACGTATTTAGAAATACCGTATTACAAAATTATCCTTCATATTCTGGAGTACAATACGGAGCAGTTGCAAAAGACGAATTAGTGGCAGACAGATGGAGACAAGCTGGAGACGAAGCTTTTACAAACGTTCCTGGCCTTACAAACATTAGTTTCAACAGTTTAAATCGTTATCAAAATTCTGATATAAATATACTTCCGGCAGATAATGTGAGATTACAGCAAGTTTCATTAGGTTATAATGTACCTTCAGAATGGTTACAAAAAACTTTTATAAAGTCGTTGAGTTTCAATTTTGCAGCAAGAAATTTAGGATTGCTATGGGTTAAAAATGATTTAGGAATCGATCCTCAATATTTATCAAATGCAAATTATAACACACTTGCACCGCAGCGTAATTACACTTTACAATTTAATTTCAGTTTTTAATTTTAAAAAACAGACTATTATGAAATTTCTAAAATCCACGTTATATATATTCCTTCCTCTACTTTTACTAAACTCTTGCCGAGATTATGTTGAAGTTGATCAGGTTGGAAACAACAGAATTTTAAAATACACCTCTGATTACAGAGCTTTGGCAAATAATTATAATGATATGACGTCTTCTGGCGGAATTTATCTAATTGCAAATGCTGATGTCGAATTTCCAACAACGTATCAAAACGGAGTTACAACAATTTGGGGGAACAGTTATACTTGGCAAGACAGAATTTACGATCCTTCTCAAGGCGATTCTGACTGGACAGGATTATACAAAGCGGTTTATTACAGTAATGTAATTCTAAATGGTGTAATGGGCAGCGAAAAAGGAACTGACGCAGAGAAAAAAGAAATCTATGCTGAAGCTTTTGTACATCGTGCATTTGCTTATTTACAGTTAGTAAATACATACGGACCACAATTTGATCCAACTTCTGCCAATTCAGAAAAAGCAGTTCCGATTTTATTAAAACCAGAATTATTTTCTTCTTTAGAAAGAAGCACTGTCGGACAAGTTTACGATCAAATTATATCCGATTTAAAAAGTGCTTTAGATAATGGTATTCAGAACGATCCTCAGTTTAATGTTCTTCCTTCAAAAAGAGCGGTTTATGCATTGCTTGCCAGAACATATTTACTAATGGGACAATATCAATTGAGTCTAGAAAATGCAGAGAAAGCGTTACAGATGCAAAATGGTTTAATCGATTTAAAATCATTCGCTACGGCTTATAGCTACCCTGTTTTGATTCAGAATCCTGAAATTATATTTTCAAAAACTTTGCTTTTAACTTATAACGCTGCGCCATTATCGACAGAACTTTTAAATAGTTTTGGAACCAATGATTTACGTTACAATTATTACACCGCTCCAGGAACTTCCTTCTTCCCTACTTACACAGGAAGAGGTTTCGGATTATACACGTACAGTTACACAAACGGAATCAATGTTGGGGTTTCTGTTCCTGAAATGTATTTAATTGCTGCAGAATGTTATGCTCGAGGCGGACAGCCACAAAAAGCTGTTGATTATTTAAATATTTTGAGAGCAAAACGTTTTAAATCTGGAACGGCTTACACAGTTTCTGCAACAACAAATAAAGAAGCCTTAGATTTAGTTTTAACTGAAAGACAAAAAGAATTCATCGGACGCGGGTTCCGTTGGTTTGATCAAAGAAGGTTAAATCTAGATCCTGTTTATCAAAAAACATACACCAGAGTTTTTAAAGGACAAACCTATACTTTACAGCCAAACAGCGACGGTTATGTATTCCCAATCAATCAAAATTATATCGATTTAAGCCCTGAGTTAGGGAAATAAAAAAACTTACAATGTTTAAAAAAATTAAGAATATCAAACTATTGGTATTGGCGTTCTGCGCCTTTACTCTACAGGTTACAAGTCAAGAAGTTAAATCAAGATTACAAGGAATGGTCGACGTTCCAACTCCTGGATTAACTTTCAGCATGACTTACGATCCAAAAGGCGGGCCATTAGAAAATGTTAAAAATATTAGTGGTTATGCTTATGTTTTCAATGATTACAGATGGGAAATCGAAGATGTTAAAATGAAAAAAAATGGCGCTGTCTACAGCGCCGATTTTACAGTTCCAAAAAACTGTGCTTTTATGGCTTTCAAATTCTACGGAAACACTGAGAATGGTTTAGTTACAGACACTAATCAAGATACCGGATATATGCTGGTTGCTTTTAAAGAACCAAAAGTAAAAATGCCTGGAGCAGATTTGGCTTGGGCAACTTTTAGAAACAAAGATTTTAACGGTCAGTTTGGTGGTTATTTCAAAGATTTTACAATTGCTGGAGATGCAACAGAATATTGGTTAAAGAAAGAAGTTGCAGATAATGGCAACAGATTTCCAGAGTTTTTTGATACTTATTTTAAAGTATTGAAAGTGCAAAAACCAGAAAAATTTCAAGAATTAGGAACTCGTTTTCTAGGAGATTTTACAAAGAAAATGAATGGAATGCCAGAAGAAGTTTATCTTAAAGTGCATAATATTTATTTGTATGATTTAAAAAACAAAGCAAAAGCTGATTCACTTGAAAATGTAATTGTAAAACAATTTCCAAAAGGTGCTTTTTTAAGATTCAAAGCGTATCAAAAAATAATGCCGATTGCCGATGCAGCAGAAAGAAATAAGGTAATCAATCAATTTCTAACTGATTTCCCATACACATCAAATGTTCCAGATTCTCAGAGATATTTCTATGACAATATCGTAAAAATGCAATTCGGATATTATTTCGAAACTAAAGATTACAAAAGTATTTTGGCTATGATTCCAAATATGAATTTTGCGAATCTGAACGATGCTTACCACCAAAACATTTCTAAAGCATTATACTTAAAAGTAGAAGATCCTGCAGTTATCGAAACGATGGCAGTGCCAATTATCAAACAAATGCAGCAAAAAGTAAACGACATGTCTTATATGCAAGGACTTTACTGGTCGCCAAATCAGGCAACTGAAAATGCGAAAACGCAACTGAATAACGAATTAGTGATTCAGATTCGTATGTACGATATTTTGAAAAAGTACAAAGAAGTTTTAGAAACTTTTGAATTATTGCCTTTCGAAAAACGTTACGAAAAAGCAAGTATCAACGACATTCATATTAAAGCTTTAGAAGCATTTAACAAGCCAATCATTGAGGTTTTGAAAAATGCTGCAAGAGCCAATACTTTATCTGAAGCTTCAACTGCAAAATTGAAAGAATTGTTTTTGAAAGAAGGAAAAAAAGAAGCTGATTTTCCAGCTTATTTAGAGCAGTTGAAAAAGGAAAACAAATCAGATGAGAAAATTGCTCTAATGGATCCAGTTCCTGCGCCTGCAATCAAAGTGCAAGCTGCTGATGGAAAAACTAAAGATTTAGCTTTAAACAGCGGAAAAATTATTGTAATTGATTTTTGGGCAACTTGGTGCGGACCTTGTAAAAAAGCATTTCCAGCAATGCAACAGTTGGTAAATAACTTTAAAGATGATAAACAAGTTGAAGTTTATTTCATTAGCACTCAAGAAACTAAAGAAGGCTACAAAAAAGAAGCTTTGGCTTACTTGAAAGAAAAAGGTTTAAAAATCACTACTTATTTTGATTTAGCTAAAAAAGGAGGCGGAACAAATAATGCTTCTTTTACCAACTATGCTAAAATTTTTAATTCAAGCGGAATTCCAAGAAAAGTGGTCATCAAAGACGGAAAAATCCGTTTTACTTCTGAAGGTTATTCTGGAAATCCAGGACAATTGGTTGATGAACTTACAGGCGTTATTAATGCTTTAAAAAACGAATAATCGCTTTTTTAAAAACAAAAAATATGAAAAAATTAGTTTTACTATGTGCACTCGCTTTGAGTGCGCATAGTTTATCAGCTCAGAAAAAAGCAGTAGACGAATCGGCATACCAATCTTGGAAAAGAATTAATTCTAAAGCTTTATCTTATAACGGAAAATGGATGTCGTACAGCACCGTTTTTCAAGATGAAGAAAAAGAAAACAAGAAACAGATTATTATTCAGGAAGCGCCAAAAGGAAAACGTTTGGTTTTGGATAATATCAATGATTTAAAATTTATAGGAAAAAAAGACTGGATTCAGTACAGCAAAAATGATAGTATACTTTTGCAAAACTTAAAAACGGGTGCAAAAAAACTTTGGAAAAGCAAACATTACACAAATCCGCTTGAAGGAACAGATTTTCTATATTACACGCGTCCAGAAACGCCAAAAGGGAAATTCTTTTTGCAACGTTTGGTTTGTTATAATTTAGAAAACAACGACAGTACTTTTGTAAACAACATAAAATCGTCTCGTTTTTTAAAGAACAAATCGATTGTGTATGTTCAAATTGAAAAAGATCAAGTATTCTTAAAACACGGAATAATCGGTGGAAAACAAGAAACTGTTTACAGCGGAAAAGCTTCTGATTTTGGTGATTTTCAATTAAATGATAAAGAAAATGGCGGAACTTTTACTTTAAAAGGAAACAATAGTTCCGATTTTAATCTGGTTTATTATTTCAATTTGAATACCAATTCGACGAAAGCTTTATTCAATTATGATGAAATCAGTTTAAACGATCCTAATTTTTCTATTTCTAAAACTGCTTACGGATTAAACGAAAATGCGCGTTTTATTTCTTTGCTAGTAAATTCTAACAAACGTCCAGAAAATACTCAAATTGCAAAATCTAATATTGAAATCTGGAGATCAAATCAAGGAACTATGGAACGCAGACAAGAACTTTTGAGAAGTTCAAAAACGCTTCCAAGTGAACAAAAATTCATTTATGACATTCAAAATAAAAAAGTTATAAAAGTAGCTTCAACTGGCGAATTTGATCAGGTTTTAATTCCAGAATCAGGAAACTTCAAAGGTGTTTTTGCTATTGATAAAAAACCTTACAACGTAGAAGTTGATTGGACTTTTAACGAACGCAGCGATATGTATTGGATTGATGCGTCGACAGGAAAATCTACAAAAGTACTAACTGGAGTTTTTGGAAGTATAACATGGAATCCGCAAGGAAGTTTTGCTGTTTATTATAATGAAAAAGAAAAAATTTGGACAGTTTTTGATTCTGCTTCTTTGCAGTTTAAAAACATAAGTTCACAAATTCTTTTTCCAGTTTCAGATGAAAACGTAGACATGAAATCGGCTAATACCGCTTACGGAATTGCTGGCTGGTTAAACAACGGAAACACAGTTGTTCTTTACGATCAGTTTGATTTGTGGGCGATTGATCTTACGAATCAAAAAGCTGCTTATTCTATTACGAATGGTTTCGGAAGAAAAAACAATGTTGAATTGCGTTATAGCGAAAGCGGTTTTATTGGAGATTTAGATCAGAGAAAATCAATTACTTTTATTGGTTTTGATTTCACAAATAAATCTAAAGGCGTTTATAAATTAACCAATAATAGTTCGATTACAAAAGTATTTGCAAATTCAGATTATAATGTAAAAATTGAAGCTGTTTCAGGCGATAATTCAAGTGTTTTATTTACAAAAGAAAGTTATACTGTTTTCCCAGATTTATGGTGGGGAACTTCAGCTTTTGGATCACAGCAAAAAATTACCGATATCAATCCGCAGCAAAAAGAATATGCTTGGGGAACTGCAAAACTATTGACTTGGAAAAGTTTTAACGGAAAAGAAAATCAAGGAAACTTGTATCTTCCAGACAATTATGATAGTAAAAAAACATATCATGTAATTGTTCATTTTTACGAAAAACATACCGAAGAATTTAATTCTTACCAATTACCAGAAGTTAGTACTTCAAACATTAATATTCCAACTTACTTAAGTCAAGGTTATATCGTTTTTCAGCCAGACGTGCATTATGTTTACGGCGATGTTGGAAACAGTGTTTACAATGACGTAATCAGCGGGGTTGAATATTTAATTTCGAAAGGCATTACCGAAAAAGGAAAAATCGGAATTCAGGGACATAGTTTTGGCGGTTACGAAACTTCTTTTTTAACAACTAAAACAGATATTTTCACTTGTGCGATTGTAGGTTCTGGCGTTAGTAATTTTACTGCAAATTATCCTGTAATGCGATCAAATGGTATTTCGACTATGTTTAAATATGAAGCCGATCAATACCGTATGGGAAGTTCAATGCATGACAATTTGGACGGATATATTAAAAATTCACCTCTTTTTGCTGCGAAAAACATCAAAACACCAATTTTGATTTTCCATAATGATAATGATCGTGCGGTTCCTTATCAAGAAGGACAATCTTTGTTTTTTGCACTTCGCCGTTTAGGAAAACCTGCTTTATTAGTGAATTATAAAAAAGAAGGTCACACTTTAGAAGATGCAGCAAACAAGAAAGATTGGACAAACAAAATGCAACAGTATTTTGATTACTACTTAAAAAATTCTGCAAAACCAGACTGGATGTAATTTAATGCTTAAAAATTAGACACTGATTTTACTGATTCGCTATCGCGAAGACGCTGATTAAACGGATTTTAATTTAAATATTTTTTCTGTGTAAATCCGCGTCTTCGCAAAGCGAATCCGTGTAATCTGCGTTTCATTACAACTGTTTTTTTGAAGATTTCAAATAAACAGCAGGGACTTCTTATATCTTTTTCAAACTAAAATTCAATCAAAAAAAGAACAATAATTATCAACAATGAAAGCAAAATTAATTTTAGCGCATTTCTTGATTTTGGGTTTAAACCAAGTCTCAGCGCAGTTTAAAACCACTTTTCCGCTGCCTAAAGAAATTAAGCACGGAACGCTTCCAAACGGAATGCAATATTTCGTAATGCACAACGAATGGCCAAAAGACAGAACCGATTTTTATTTCGTTCAAAATGTTGGAGCTATTTTAGAAAATGACGATCAAGACGGATTGGCGCATTTCTTAGAACACATGGCTTTTAATGGAACGGAACATTTTAAAGGAAAGGGAATCATAAACATGCTTGAAAAGCAAGGTGTTTCTTTTGGAAAAGACATCAACGCTTATACGGCTTACGATGAAACTGTTTACAACATCAGCAATGTTCCTGCAGAAAACAAAACTTTATTAGATTCCTGCCTATATGTACTTCACGATTGGTCTGGGTCATTGCTTTTAGCTAACAATGAAATTGATGCTGAAAGAGGTGTTATTCGCGAAGAATGGCGTACGAGACGAAATGCAGATTACAGAGCGGGCGAAAAAATCGATAAAGTAGTTTTTCAAGGCTCAAAATATGCCAAACGAAATGTAATTGGAGATTTAAATGTTATTAATAATTTCAAATATCAAGTCTTAAGAGATTATTATAAAAAATGGTGTCAACCGCAAAATCAGGCTGTCGTGATCGTAGGGGACATCGACGTCAATTTAATCGAAAAACGGGTTAAAGAGATTTTCGGTTCGATACCAACTCCAAAGAAAATCAACAAAAGAGAATATGAAAAAATTCCCGTACAGACAGAAAACCGTTATGTTTTAGCAACTGATAAAGAATTACAGCGTTCTGGAATTTCGCTTTCGTACACACAACCAAAACCTTTAGTTCAAGACGAAACTGCAATGACAAAAAGCATGCAGGAAAGTTTGGCAATGCAATTAATGAATATTCGTTTCGGAGAATATATTATCAATAATGAAACGGCTGGTTTGTCTTTCGGAATCTCAAATAATAATCTTTCCAGATTAGACAGTAAATTTTCATTGAATATTACGCCTAAAAAAGGCAAATTTTTAGAAGCATTTTCAGATGCTTATAGAGAATATGAAAGAGCTATTCAAAACGGAATTACGCAACAGGAATTAGATCGTTTGAAAACCAAAATGCGAAGCAGTTATGATAATCGTCTAGCGAATAAAGACAAAATCAGCAACGGATCTTGGGCAGAACAATTGCAAATGTATTTCTTAGAAGCCAATCCAGTAATGACAATGGACGAAGAATACAAATGGATGAATAGCTTTTTGGACAAAGTTACATTACAGCAAATTAATACTGCTTTTAGAGCTTTAGAACCTAAACAAAATTTAATCTTATCGGTTTCTGCTCCAGAAGATGCAGCGACGAAATTTCCTGAAGCAAATGCATATTGGAATGCAATAAAAACGATTTCAAACACCAAATTAGAACCTTACAAAGAAGAAGAATTAACGGCTTCTTTGGTAAAAGATGAATTGAAGGAAAAAGCAATTCCAAAAACAGAAGACGTTAAGACATTCGCGAATGCAAAAAAATACACTTTGGCAAATGGCGCAAAAGTGATTATTTATCCGACAACTTTGAGTAAAGACCAAATTTTATTTTCGGCTTACAGCGCAGGTGGAAATTCATTAGCAGATTGGAAAGATCTTCCTTCAACTCAAATTGCGTCGGCTTTAGCTTCTTATTCTGGATTGGGCGATTATAAATTTACCGATTTAAAGAAAAAATTAACTGGAAAAACGGCAAATGTTAGTCCGTATATTGGAGGTTTATACGAAGGTTTTAACGGAAGCAGTAACAAAGAATCCTTAACTACATTATTGCAACTGACGTATTTATATTTTCAGCATCCAAGATTTGATACGAGTACTTTTGAAAAAATAAAAGAACAATATCAAAACAAACTAAATAATGCTCCAAATAGTAATGAAAAAGCTTTAAGCGATACAATTTCGGTTTTAAATACAAATTACAGCAAACGCAATTGGCTGTTGAATCAAGATTTTATCAATGCTTTTGATTTGAATAAAGCGAAGAAATTCTACACAGAACGTTTTTCAAATCCGGGAGATTTCACTTTTCTTTTCGTCGGAAACATTTCAGAAAAAGATATTGCTTTAATCAATAAGTATTTAGGCAATATTCCGTCTAATGAAAAAACTGAAAAATATGTCGATCATAAGATTTTCATGAAAGACGGAAAAACAGAGAAAACCATCTTAAGAACTATGGATACACCAAAAACAACGGTTTATCTGCATTTACAAAACAAAGATGTTGTTTATAACAAGAAGAACAAAATCTTGAATTATATGTTGTCAGAATGGCTGACAAAACGTTATTTAGAAACCATTCGTGAAGAAGAAGGCGGCAGTTACGGCGTTCAAGTCGGAACCGATTTATCTCAAACTCCTTCTCCATTATTTTCTTTAGAAATTAATTTCGATTGTAATCCTGATAAAGCAGATGCGTTGGTAAAAATTGTTCATGCAGAACTTTCGAGAGTACAAACCGAAAATATTCCTTCAAGCATGCTGGAAGACATCAAACAATCCATTTTAAAGAATCACCAAGAACAAATTAAGCAAAACAATTATTGGTTAAGTGTATTAAGGTCTTACGTTCGCGATAACGAAGAACCACTTGACACCGAAACTCTTAAAAGCATTTTAAGCACAATTACCGCAAAAGATTTAAAAGAATTTACAGTAAATGTCTTAAAAAAATCTAACAGCGTACAAGTACTTATGAAAGCAAAATAAGAATCTCTTATACATCACTTTCCAGATATGATGTATAATGTTCTTATCGATTTTTTTATTTTTTATTTTAATTAGTTTTTAAGGGCTGTCTAATTTTTAGACGGCCCTTATTGGTTTTACAATTTAAAGTATCAATTCGGTCTTCTGCAAACAGTCCAATCTTTTTTGAATAAATTACCATATTTAAAACAATTATATGTTTGTATAGTGAAATTTTACAAGAGAAGTCATAAAATCTTGTAAGAATGCTCCATTAAATAGTTTTAAATTCGATTAAAATTAATGCGATGAAGTACGATAAAACCAAAAAGAGAGTAGCCATTTTAGGTGGTGGACCAAGCGGACTTTTCATGTATAAAAGGCTTATAGAACATGGTAGCACAGAACTCGAGATAACTATTTATGAAAGGAAAAGCCTACTTGGAGCTGGAATGCCATACAGTAAAGATGGCGCTAATGACGAGCATGTAACGAATGTATCTGATAATGAAATACCAGAAATTGTTAATACAATTGAGGAATGGCTACAGAGCGCTCCTAAAGAATTATTAGAAAGATTTAATATAAATCCTGAGAAGTTCAATGAATACAAAGTACTTCCGAGAATTTTATTCGGTTATTATCTTTCTTCGCAATTTGAACTACTGCAAGAAATTGCAGCGATAAAAGGAATCAAAACAACAATTTGTTACCAAACTAATGTTAATGATATCATTTACAATCAGGATAATAAAACTGCTACTATAGTAACTAAAAATGAAAAAGAAGAATACGATTATGCCATAATATGCACGGGACACAATTGGCCTATTCGATATGAGGGTAAAGTAAAAGGCTATTATGATGCACCATATCCTCCATCAAAACTGGCATTAAAACTAAATCACGCCGTAGCTGTTAGAGGATCTTCTCTTACGGCAATTGATGCTATACGCACTTTGGCAAGGTGTAACGGCACATTTATTAACGACGAAAATGGTTCCTTACATTATGAAAAAGCAGAAGATAGTTCTGATTTTAAAATAATGATACATTCTAGAAGCGGAATGCTTCCTGCAGTTAGATTTCATTTAGAAGATTCTCATTTATCTAATGACTCTTTACTTAGCAGAGAAGAAATAGATGAGCATCGTAAAGAAAATGATGGATTCTTATCTTTAGATTTTGTGTTTAAAAACAATTTCAAGGAAATTTTTCGTACTAAAGACCCAGACTTTTACAATCGCATCAAAGACTTATCAATTGAAGAATTTGTAGAAGAAATGATGGAACTTAGGGAACGACTTGATCCTTTCCAGTTGCTGAAAGCAGAATATGCTCAAGCAGAAAAATCTATAAAAAGACAGGAATCGATTTACTGGAAAGAAATGCTTGCGGTTTTAAGTTTTGCTATGAATCATCCCGCTAAATATCTTTCTGCAGAAGATATGCAACGACTTCAGAAAGTGCTAATGCCATTAATTTCGATTGTAATTGCATTCGTGCCTCAGAAATCTTGTAGTGAACTATTAGCTTTACACCATGCAGGAGTTCTAGATATTACAGCCGTAAATCAGGACAGCTCTGTAGAACCTCAGCATGGAGGAGGCATAATTTATAAGTATCTTGATGAAAATCAAGACCAAAAATCAGAATATTATAACACTTTTGTTGACTGCATTGGTCAACCACATTTATCCTACGAAGAGTTTCCCTTTAAAACCCTACTACATCAGAAAGCTGTAAGTCCTGCTAAATTGAAATTTAAATCAAATGAAATGGCATTTGAAGCATTAGAATCAGGAAATACATTGGTAGAAAAAAATCTTGATGGTAGTTATTCTCTACAAGTTTCTGGAATTGCTATTAATGATAACTTTCAAATAATAGATCAGTATGGTGCCTACAATGAAGCCATATATATAATGGCGGTACCTTACATTGGAGGCTTTAACCCTGACTATTCAGGTTTGGATTTTTGTGAAGCATCTTCCCTTCGAATTGTTCAAGACATCTACAAAGAAGTAATTATTTAAGTAAATTTTATATTTTAAAAAAATACCCGAAGATTTCTCAAAATAAAATTATCGGACAATTTAAAATTTTAGATTTTTTAATTCATATAAAACAAAAAAGCCACTCGATTTGAGTGGCTTTTGTTGTGATCTATATATGGAAAATGATCTATGAGCTAAGATACAGAACATGTGAACAATAAAAATCCTGATACACATCTCAGGATTTTTATTATAGAAGTAGAACATATTTACCTATTTATTCTCAATTTTTCAATAAAAACTTTAGTACATGATATATGTGAATGGTTGCACAAAAGGTTTAAATCTTTTTCTTTTTTTCTTTCCTGTTTTCCTGCTCCAATTTAATTTGTGAGGATAAGAGAATATACGTAAATAAATCAGGACATTTTACCAATCTTTTTTAATCAAAAATCACCATAGCTTTTGAAGTAAATGTTCATCAAATTATAAAAGAGAGACGAACACTGCAACAAAGCAAATAGCCTACTAAAACAATGGTTTTTAGCAGGCTATTTTATTAACAAACTACATGCCTTTTCAAAACGATAAGTGGTTTTGTAATAGCAAATTTATCCATAGTTCAATCCTTTAATATATTATATTTGTATAATGAGATTTGTTTTTAAATTCAGTAAATTGTAAATCCAGTAATATAATTTTATAATGTCCAATTTTGAAGCTTTTTTCGATTACATTCAAGAAATATCAGGCAAACTGTTATCAGAAGATGATAAGCATTTGTTGACAGAACATTTCAAACCTAGAAAACTTCGAAAACGTCAATACTTTTTACAGGAAGGAGATGTATGCAAATATATAGGGTTTATAGTAAAAGGATCTGCTAAGACCTTCACAGTGGATAAAAAAGGAAATGAACAAATATTGAAATTGTCTGTGGAAAATTGGTGGCTAACAGATTTTGAAAGCTTTTATCTGCTAACTCCTAGTCGCTTTAACATTGAAGCGCTGGAGGAACTGGAGATTCTGCAATCAACCAACATCGAAATTGAGGATTTTCTTAAACATATCCCAGCCTTTTCAGCGATGTCAAACGTGATCAGTCAAAACAACACAATTTCAGCCCAAAAAAGAATGCAGTCTATTAATTACTCAGCTGAAGAGCGCTATGAGGAATTGGTCAAGAATTATCCACATTTTTTACAGCGATTCCCGCAAAACATGATTGCTTCTTATCTAGGTTTATCTTCTGAAACTTTGAGCCGTATAAAAAAAAATGCATCAAAATGATCCTTTACCTATTCCAGGCTTCGTTATCATTACAAATGACATTGGTAAATGAATCGTCTGGGATTTTCTTTTCCCTTGATATAAAAACAACCGACTGACCAATTCCTGACTTTTAATCGTAATTTATCAATTACTTCTATTGTTTAGACTAGTTTTGGGCATAAACCAACTTATATTTTTCCTGATAAAGAAAAGTATTCAAAAATTGAATTTATTTCATTGTGTACTTTCTTACAATCTGAATCTTTGATTTTCTCTTCTATCGTAAAAAGCTATTTTTATATTAGTTCCTATATTTTTTTGATTTAAGTCATCACTTCGAGGTGACATTTATCATCTCCATTTAATGATCTATATCAATCTATAGGTCGCAATGATACTACATCTTTGTACAGTCTTTAGAACGGAAAAAAGTTGAAGGGCATAAATATAATTAATAGTATAAATCATGAGTAAATTAGAAAACAAGGTGGCAGTAGTTACCGGTGCTTCCAAAGGAATAGGTGCAGCTATAGCTAAACACTTTGCAGCAGCAGGTGCAAAGGTTGTTATAAATTACGCTTCAAGCAAAGAAGAAGCCGACAAAGTAGTAAAAGAAATCATCAATAACGGCGGGACAGCCATTGCGGTACAGGCAGATGTATCAAAAGAAGCCGATGTGAACAGGTTGTTTAAAGAAATCGAGAAAGCTTTCGGTACGCTTGATATTTTAGTAAACAATGCTGTATCTCAGGGATATGCCCCGATTGAACTCATTTCTGCAGAAGACTTCCACCAAAGTTTTAACGTTAATGTGCTGGGGCCAATTCTGACTATACAGGCAGCTCTGAAACTTTTTGGAGATAAGGGCGGGAACATCATCAATATCAGTTCTGGTGCAAGTAAATCTCCACTGCAAAATGCCTCGTTGTACTCTTCAACTAAGGCTGCACTTGATGCCTTCACAATTGCTTTATCTAAGGAATTGGGTGTTAAAAAAGTTCGTATCAATTCTATTTTGCCGGGTGCTACGGAAACCGAGGGTGCAGCCAGCGCGGGCGTTACCGTCGGCAGCGAATATGAAAAGATGTTTATCGAAAAAACACCGCTTGGCCGTAGAGGACAGCCCGCAGATATTGCGAAAGCTGCAGTATTTTTGGCTTCAGATGATGCTGCTTGGATTACAGGAGAGCAAATTTCTGTTTCGGGTGGTATGTACGGTTTTTAAAACCACGAAGCTAAAAAATGTAATGACAGAAAAGAATTATTGTTGCTCAATGATTATTAAAAAAAATCTAAACAGAAGTTTTTTTCAAATCCCTATTTCCAGAAGAAATAGGGATTTTTTTGCTTCGCAGTACTTTACCAAAATAAGATAAATAACAGGTACAATCGTGCATATTTCATTTATTTAAACTGAGTGTTTACGAGACTGTACTTTATTGGCTGCATTATAATGAATCCACAATATTTAGGTTTAATTAACTATAGGATACATCAAATTACACACTCTCAATTAGAACCTTTAATTAATTAAAACATTAATGCTACTAATTTCTGACTTTAAAATTACCTCATCAATTGTTTATTTATTATCTATGAGATGGTATTGATTTATTATGCTGAAAGTTAAGTGACCCTATAGGTGACCTCTTTTAATTAATACCGAAGCCCTTGTATTTAGTTGGATTGACATAAAAAGAGCGCAACCTCTTTCTCCACCAATAAAATAATTGTAACTAGATTTCATACTCGCAATAAAAAAATTTATAATAAATTGTATATAAATTTTTAAGATCACATTTAGTATTAACCATCATTAAAATTTAATACCTTGAGTTTTGTGGCAGAATCATGGCACAATGCATTTTGAAAAAGCACAACCTCAGCAAAATCAAGTCCTGACGAGTTTAGGTTCGAAACTTTTAGAATACTTATATTGCAAGTGAAAGCACACTTAAATCCTCACCAGCAGGACTCAAAACTTCGAATTCAGCATTCACAAATCCTACAGAATAATATAATTTATTTGCAGATAGATTATTCTTATGCACTGATAACAAGACTTCGTTTACATCGCTAAAATTTTCTGATATAAAGTTTTTAAGTTGTGACATTGATTTTTTCCCTATTCCTTTACCTTGAGTATTAGGATTAACAGAAAGTGACCTTAAAAGAATTGCTGAATCATTATTTTTCAATTCAAATTTATCTTTACCAAAATCTAGAATGAAAAAACCAACTGGTGTTTTATCTTCTAAAATCGTCACAATAGTTTTATTTCTATCTTCTAAATCATTTCTTTCATTTATACAATAATTAATCGTATAAGTAAATTTTGCTTGTTCTTGATTTAAGGTATAATTCAAATCAGAGTAATGATTTTCTTTATACAATTCCAATTCTACCATATTTTAATTGTTTTAAACAAATTTAAACTTAAATATAATTATAGATGCAATAGTTTTATGATATTGCTGATTTGTTGTATAACGCGAAACATTCAAATAATTTATTTAAATAATTCACACAAAGGTTTATTTTAGAAGCAACATACCATTTACCAAATGGTAAAAAGCATATCTAGTAGATGTTTTTTCTTATTTTGTAAAATGATTGTTGTGTTATTCCCAAGTAGGAAGCGATATAAGAAAGTGAGATAGTATTGATAAGGGTTAGGTGTCTTTACATGGGTAATAAATAGCGGGTGGTAGCATCTTATGAAGATAAGGAATTTTTTTTTGAAGAAAGACCATAAAAGCTGATAGAAGCACATCAGTTGATATACTTCCATCAGCCTTATTTTGGTAATCCCTTGATATGATATACGTTTGCTGTTAGTTATTCTGAATTTTTGATAATTTCAGATTTTATTATAATTTGGGCTTCGTGCCTTTTACTTTTTCTGCGACATCAAAAGAATCCTCAAGGAAATAGTAACTTTTTATTAGACCATTCTCCACAACTATATTCATGCTAAAATCCGAATCTATAAGTTTATTATTACCTAAATAAGTTGACTTTAGATGACCAAGAACAACTACTCTGTTTCCTTTTGATAGTATATCAGAAATCACGAGGCTTTCAGACTTAATGTTTTTCCATAAAACTCTATAATGAGCAGCAATATCAGCACGTCCTACTCTTTTACCAACCCAAGGTATATTTTTAGTATCGCCAGGAATCCACATCACAGCATCTTCGGCCCAGAAACTAGCTAGTTCTTCAGCAGTTGCTCCAGCTTTGAATCTAGAAAACCAACGGTTGATTACTTCAATTGGTTCTTCTTCGACTTTTGAAGTTGAAGTTGTCTTCAGTTGGTCTTGTTTTGTCTGAGTATTAATTTTAAACTGTTCTGCAATAGCTGTAACATCAATAAGAAACCACATTTCGACAAAAAGCCCGTTACGAACTTTGTAAGAGCCAAACTCTGTAAACTCTACAGTATTTCTTTTTGGATTATCCCCAAAAAATGTGTTTGCTTCTGGCGTACCTGAGTCGCGTAACCTTGCAGCAATATCCTCACCATCAACGACAAGTTGTTTAAGGTTCCATTTAAAATCGGGTATGGCTTTAAGCAGGATTTTAAATTGTGCTATAATATCTTCACGCTTTACCATTTTACCGTTGAGCATTACATCTTCTGCTACAACATCTGCAATGGCATCAAAATCACGTGAATTCGCTGCCGCTACATAACTACGGTAGAAATCTCGTAGTTTGTTTTCTGATTTAATACTATTAGACGTTGTTTCTGATGCGCTACTTTTTTGTTGTGCCATACTTTTTATACTGATTGAAAACAATGCCAATACAAACATCAATTTTGTAATTCGGCTTAGATTACCACTCATAATTTTTTATTAGATTATTCATGATTTTTTTTAATTTTAATTTTTTGTATTACTATTTTTTAAGCTAACTTTCTATTTATCGTAGATAATTAGAAAGTTAGCTATACTTTAAATTATTATACCTCAAAAGTAATTCCCGTCAATTTCTGAGTTAATTTCCACAGGCGTTTTGCACTTGTTTCGTCTAGCGAATAAGGTTTTACACCAGCTTCCATTTCTTGTCCTAATGCTAACTCTGCAATGTTAGAATCTTCACAATAAACACCACCAATGTTATTTAAAAGTGGGCTTGTAGCTGCCCAGATTGTTGTGGCAGCTCCTTGCGGAATTGTTTTTAGAGATGCGATAACTTCCTGTACTGGATTTCCTTTTTCATCATAAAAACCGAAATTTTGTAACATTTCTAACGGTGCTTCTCTCAATAATTCAGTTCCCCAAATATTTCCCGGGTGAACAGAGTAAGCTCTAATTCCGGATGATTTTGCAAGATTATCTAATTCAAGTGAAAATAGATTTATAGCTGTTTTAGACTGACCATAAGCTGCTAAAGTCTCGTACTCTCTCTCTTCAAAATTTGGGTCTTCAAAATTGAATGGTGAAAACTGGTGTCCTTGTGAGGATAAGTTTACTACTCTAGCACCGTTTGCTTTTTTTAGTGCAGGTATCAAGCTTGCAGTTAATTGAAATACAGCTAAATAATTAGTTGCTAACTGAGATTCTATACCTCGTTTATCTCTTCGAAGTGGAACGAACATAATACCTGCATTATTGATAAGCAAATCTAACTGTCTTCCTGATGCCAAAAATTTATCTGTAAATCTTGTAATTGAGTCTGAATCTATTAGATCCATTTCTTCAATTTCTACATTTTTAATGTTTTGTAGATTCTGTCTAGCTTTCTCAATGTTTCTTGCCGGAACGATAACAGTTGCTCCAGCTTCCGATAGTGTTTTTACAGTTTCTAATCCTATGCCAGTACTTCCACCTGTTACGATAGCAACTTTATCAGTAAGGTCTATTCCTTTACTGACATCACTTGTTGTGGAGGTCGCGTTAAAACCAGTATTTAATTTTTCTTGTAACACTCCGTTATAATTATTTGTTTTCATTTTTTTAAAATTATTAATTGTTATTTGTTATTTTTTATAAGCCGTAAAGTCCTCCTGAAACAGAAATTTTTTCACCAGTAATCCAAGCTGAGTCCTCTGATGCCAGGAATACCGCAACTTTTGCAATATCATCGGGTTGACCAGTACGACCAAGAGGTGTTGTAGCAACTAATTTTGTTTCGGCTTCGCTGCCAATAAAACCTGCTGTTTGAGAACCCTCGGTTTCTACAACGCCTGGTAAAATTGAATTGATGCGAATATTTCTACCTTGAAATTCTTTTGATAAAGCAATAGTGATAGCATCTAAGGCTGTTTTTGTAGCAGAATACACCGAACCAGTTGGAAGTGGTGTATTGCTTGCTCCAGAGCTGATATTGATGATATTGCCACCGTTTTCGCCAAACAATTTTAAAGATTCTTGAATAGCAAGTATTGAACCCAGAACGTTAATATTAAATTGCCTGTGAAAAGTTTCTGCTGACACCTGTTCAATAGGTTCGTAAAGATAAATCCCTGCATTATTTACTAAAATGTCTAATGACCCGAAAGCATTTTTTGTCTCATCAAACAAATTTAATACGTCGGCCACTTTTGATACGTCGCCTTGAACCGCAATAGCTACACCTCCATTATCTGTAATTGATTTTACGACTTTGTCGGCATCTACCTTGCTTGAAGCATAATTAATGACAACTTTTGCTCCTTCTGCAGCAAAATGTTTTGCGATTGAAGCTCCTATTCCTTTTGATGCACCAGTAACTATTGCAACTTTGTTTTCTAATTTTTTCATTATTATTTTCATTATTATTTTCATAGTTGATTTGAGCGGCAAAGTTAGATTACTTTGATTTATATTTGTAACTTTGTATCCAAAAGTAACAGTATCATTCAGGGAATAAAGTAACCTTAAGGTAACAAGCATTATGACAAAAATTCAATGTACGCCAGACAATAAGCAAAAACTAATGGCAATTCAAGACTCAATGGATGTACTAAGTGGTAAGTGGAAAATATCCATAATATCTTCAATTTGTTATTACAACGAAAGAAGATTTTCAGACATATTAAACGATGTTGCTGGAATTTCCAATAAAATGTTGAGTAAGGAGCTGAAAGAATTAGAAATGAATAAAATAGTCAACCGAACCGTTATGGACACACAACCGATAACAGTTCAGTATGAACTTACAGATCATGGCAAAACTTTACAGACCATTATAAATAATTTATCAGAATGGGGACAATCTCATCGAAACGAAATCTTTGGGAAATAGCTGTCAGACTTATTCCCTATCTGTCAAAATTGTAATGTCCTAAGTTATTACTCGCGGTAATAACTAATTCAACTTAAATTTCAATGTAAAGATTTCGTCATAGCTTGAACGCTAACATTGCAAGATCTACAACTGATGATAAGGCAAATTTGCCACACAATCAAGGCATATAGGTAATACAGCTATTACATCTTCGGGATAAAGTTTAGACCAATATTTCATATCTTTAGCTAGATCATACTCTACTCAAATCCAGATTAAACACCCTGTACAATAACACCTGTATAGATTGAACCTTTGTGGCGGTGCTGTGCAGCATTCTGATACGCTTCACTGTGATACCACTTCTTAGCATCTTCAATTGTTGGAAACTCTACAATTACTACCCCTTCTACTTCAGGTCCTTCTATAATAACCTGCTCCCCATATGCAGCAAGAATCTTAATAGGGTGCCCTTCCATTGTATCTTTTACTAATTGCCAATAGATTTCTAATTCTTTTTGATCAAGGGTTTTTTCCCGAATAAATGTTATATAAGCTGACATATTTTAATGTATTAATTAGTTGAATAATGATAGAAAATATTGGCGAAATTTTGTACAAAAGCCAGGTTGCTATGCCGGCAATTATAAGAAAGTAAAATATTTTTTTAAATCGGCGGATTATACATTTACCACAATTTTACCTACTGTTCTTCCGGTTTCAATCTGATCGTGGGCATCAGCCATCTGGTCAAAGGTAAAGCTTTTTGAAACATGCGATTTAAGCTTTCCGTTTTCCAGAAGTGCAGCTAAATATTTCATATCCTCCCCGTTGGATTGAACCAGAAGAAATTTACCAATTACATTTTTGGCCGCCAGCTTCGCTTTCAAATCGTCAATAAACTGAGTGACTATACTGATGACCTGCCCGCCATTTTTGATAACAGCCAGTGAATTGATAATATTATCCGACCCAAGGCTGTCAAATACAAAGTCGATGTCATGAACAGCATCGGCAAGATTACCTCCGTGATAATCGAAATGTTCGTCTGCTCCAAGAGAAAGTACAAACTCCCTGTTAGCGGCCGAAGAAGTTCCAATTACATAAGCTCCCATCTCTTTAGCCAGCTGTATGGCATAATGTCCAACACCTCCCGATGCTGCGTGGATTAATATACGGTCACCTGCCTTTACACCTGCTTCTTTAAACACCTGCAGGGCAGTTAACGGGGCCAGAGTTGCAGCCGCAGCTTCCTCATGTGAGATATTAGCAGGCTTCAATGCAAGATGTTCAGCAGGCGCCGCAACATATTCTGCATAAGCACTCCCTACGCCAGGAAAATTGACCATTCCAAACACCTCGTCGCCTATGGAAAAGCGCTTAGAACTTGTAGCGGTAACAACACCGGAAATGTCCCACCCCAAGATTAAATCCATCTGCTTGCTTACATCCCCATAATTGTATACTCCTCCGCCCATTCTTGTCTTAACATCAACTGGGTTGATACTGATTGACTTTACCTGCACCAGTACTTCTTCATCATCTCTCTGCGGAGTACGCACCTCGCGGATCACTAAGTTTGATGTTGAACCGGGTTCTGCCAAAATAATTGCTCTCATATTTGTTATTTTATTAGAATTGATATATACTGTCATATTACCTTAATCAACAGCCTATTACACTTGGTCGTGAAAATTTTCTGAACCTTACATTTTTTAATTAAAAATGTAAGAAAAATTTCAAATAATTTATATTAAGAAAATATATACCAGTTAAACACTACATATGAAGTACAAGTTTTCCACAATGTAGTATCTTTACAGGATGCAAAAAGAAATACTTCACGAATCCTACTCGATTAAATATGCTACACTTGATGTGTGCCCTAAACCAGCCCATCAGCATACCTTTTTTGAGTTGGTTTATATACTATCGGGTACAGGCATACAGTGCATTAATAACAGCACTTTTAAATACCAGCCTGGACATTTATTCTTACTCACGCCAGAGGACTCTCATTCATTTGACATTCATACAACCAGTCAGATGTTTTTTCTTCAGTTCAACTCTATATATATCCAGAACAAAGCGCTGGTTGAGGAAAACGTCAAAAGATTGGAGTATATACTTCAGAACGCTAATCATCAGCCCGGATGTATATTTAGATACAAAGCTGATAAATTACTGGTCAACCCTATTATCGAGGCAATTATCCGGGAGCATGAAAGCAAAGATTTATATAATCCCGAACTGATTCATCAGTTGGTAAATACACTGATTATTATTGTTGCCAGAAATATTGCAAAATACCTTCCTCAGGCAGTTGATGTTTCAACTGAGGAAAAGGCATTGGATATACTTCAATATATACAGCATAACATTTATTTTCCTGAGAAGTTAAAGGCAGGATCAGTCAGTGCACATTTCGGAATCTCACACTCCTATCTGGGCAGGTACTTCAAAAGACATACCAACGAGACAATGCAGGGATACATTGGAAAATATAAAACTAAGCTGATACAGCATCGATTAAAATTCAGTGATAAAAGACTAAATGAAATAGCAGATGAACTTGGCTTTGTCGATGTGAGCCATTTAAATAAATTTTTCATCCAGCAGACCAGCATCAGTCCTACTGTTTACCGCAATGGAGTGTAATTGGCTCTCCAAAAGATTAAAAAGTATTTAAAAAAGAATTATTGCTTTTACAGAACCAATACCATCGCGGATAAAGATATAGGGGATGTCCTAATTTTTGTCCATTATCTAAATGTGACTATCTCTCTGCGCATTTAATATGCAACAGCAATAAGTCTTTATTATCTGGTTCCGTCTGCAAAAGTAGCCTTTATACAAATATTTAAATAGGGCTTTCACAGTAACGTTGCGCACCGTAAAAACCTAATAAGTAATTAGTAACAGGAACATATAAATTTTGAAGTGATAATTTCTTTGCTTTTTCAACTAATTCTAAACACTGTAGGGGAAAATCCTACCTGCTTTTTGAAAAAACGGCTGAATGTCTGGACATTCTCAAAACCAAGTTCGTAAGCGATTTCAGAAATATCTTTCTTTGTGTAATGCAACAGCCTTTTTGATTCCAATGCTATGCGGTCATGTATGGCCTGAAGAGGCGATTTCTCACCAATCTTATTAAAGGTATTTGTAATGGTCTTGGGTGACTTATGCAATAAGGCTGCATAACTCGACACAGTATGATGTTCTCTAAAGTTTTTTTCAACCAGAAAATTGAACTCGCGCACCAGATCATGCTGGTTATCATCAATATCCCCCATGGTGCCCTGCTTCTTGTACATTCGTGTGCAGAGTATCAATATTCGTTTGAGTTGCATCTGAAGCATTTCAAGCTGCAGGCTGTCTTTCATTTCCAATTCCATATGGGTTAAGTCCCAGGCGTCGTTCATGACCATTAACTCTGTTCCTTCAATTAGCAGAACAGGAATTTTTGATGGATTATAGTACAATATGCCTTTGCACCCCACTTCACTGTCGTGGTTTAGTACACAGTAGAATTCCTGGTTGAAGCGCAGCATTGTCATGGCACTGATCTGGTCATACTCCACATTATGATGCTGTGAAAGACTTATAATCTGATTGGCCTTAAAGGTATGGGATATCCCGTCTATTGTCAGATTATTGCCATCAGATAAAAACCACAGGAGCTGTAAAGCCCCGCTGACGATTGGCCTGTAGCTCCTGTAATTATTATTATCTATACTTTGTATCTCAAAATATTCATTTTGTTTGCCTTGATAAATCATTGATTGCTTTCTTAGGGTGACACATGCGCAAAACTATTAAAGTTTTAACGATGGCTTACAGCCTTTAAAATTCTTATGCTGTGGTTAAAATAATACGTACCATAATCCGCAATCTTATAGAAAGGTACCAAACCTCTCAAAGTGGCAGGTATACCCATTTGGGTACATGACAAGATAATCCTGGTGGTCACCTTCAGCGGTCCAGAATGTAGTGAAAGGTTCCAGTGTTGTTACCACTTTTCCAGGCCATCTTCCTGAGTCATCAACAATCTTTATGATTTCCTGTGCGTCGCTTCTTTCTTCCTCGTTCTGGATAAACAATGCCGAACGATAACTGGATCCTCTGTCGTTGCCCTGTCTGTCTACAGTGCTTGGATCATGAACTCTGAAAAAATAATCTAGTAGTTCCTTATACGTTGTCTCATTTGGATCGTAGGTAATTTCCAGCCCTTCGGCATGTCCCGGATGGTTCTGATAGGTCGGGTTGTCGTTTAGTCCTCCCAGATAGCCAACTTCTGTATCTTTTACTCCAGGACGTACCCTGAATAGATCTTCCATCCCCCAGAAACAACCGCCCGCTACATACGCTTTTTTTAAATTTTCCATAATTAATGTATTTTTGGTTTAAATTATTTTATAATCCGTCCTGAAATTTTCTGAACCTGTCTTCTTAATTTTGGCTTATTTCCATTGCAATAAGTCTTTTTTCCAGTTCGGCTTTGGTCTGAACTCCTACTGTTTTTTCGACCACTTCTTTGTTCTTGAAATACACCAATCCTGGGAGGCTTTTTATCCCGTATCGCATGGCGATCTCCTGATTCTCTTCAACATTCACTTTAACTACTTCTGCCCTTCCTTCAAAATCTTTAGAAAAACTTTCCAGTACTGGCAGTAATCCTTTACAAGTTGCACACCAGTCGGCATAAAAATCTACTATTACAATGTTGCCTTGTGCAATTAATTGATCAAATTCCTCAGTATTTTTTATTGTTTTCATATTTTTTGGTTTTAATTGTTATTAATTTATATACAAAATTATTTGCGCAGTTGCCTGCATTTTCTACCGCTTTCACCCGACGTGGCGGTAATTGTTTACCTGTTTAGAGATTAGTCGCCTATTTCTTCATTAATGGCATAATCCAGCCATAGCAGCGCACGGTTAGGCTCTGAACCAAATATGGAACGTACTACTATACCGTCTTTATTTACCAGTATCCAGTGAGGTGTACCTGCTGCCTGATAATCATGAAATGTAGCGGCGAGGCCAGAATCTCTAAAAAAAGGGAATCGTACATGTAATAAGTTTAATGTGCTTATAATATCATCATCACTATATTCAGGCCCTTCAAAATTGCTGTGAATACCCAGTACGTTAATCTTATCCTGATGTTCATAAACCATTCTGTTTGCAAAGGGTATAGCTCTTCCCGTACAGCCGGGACAACCCAGATAGAAAAACAAAATCAATAAAGGCTTTCCTTTAAAGTCTTTGTAATGCGGCACTTTTTGGTTTCCCAGACTTTCTAAGTACCATGGCTGGATTTCATTATTTAAAATTTCCATATAAAAAGGTTTTAAATTTCCCCTCCCACAATTCTCAGGGCAATGATATCGAACTAAGATTTATTGGTTAACCTCCCTGAAGGTTTCACTGTAGTCATTTAAAATTTGTTTAGTGATCTGTATATAATGATTGTACCTGTCTGATCATTTGATTAGTAAAGCCCCACTCATTGTCATACCAGGCCATTATTTTTACCAGATCTCCGTCAACAACCCTGGTCATCTCCAAATCTACTGTTGCAGCGAAAGTACTCCCGATGATGTCCGTAGAAACGATTGGGTCGCTTGTTACGGAAACTACTTTTAGATACCTGTCTGTAGCGCATTCTTCAGTTAATATCTGATTGATTTCTTCTATAGTTGTCGGTCTTTCAGCCACAAAGGTAATATCTGAAATTGAACCCACAGGAACGGGAACTCTCACGGCAATGCCATCAAATTTTCCGACGTACTCAGGCAGTACTTTAGTGGTAGCTATGGCCGCTCCGGTAGCTGCAGGAGCCATATTGAATGCCGCTGCCCTGCCCATTCTGGGCTCTCTTTTTGAGGGAGCATCAACAAGAGCCTGCGAAGCGGTATAACCATGAATAGTGTTAAGAATAGCTTTTTTGATACCAAGTCTTCTGCCTAAAATTTCAATAATTGGACTGATGCTATTGGTGGTACAGCTGGCACATGAGAAAATGGAGACATTCCCTGTGTCGGTATTCACCCCGTGTACAACCGTAGGGGTATCTTTGGTAGGACCAGAAATTACTACCGTTTTAGCTCCGGCCAAAATATGTTTTTCAGCATCACCCTGACTGGTAAACAGCCCTGTGCTTTCAATAACAGCGTCTACATCAAGGTCTTTCCATGGCAAACCTGCAATCTCACGTATACTTGTATACTTAATTGCTTTATCGCCGACAAAAATTGTATCCCCTTCAAATCTGACATTTTTATCATACTTGCCATAGTTACTATCGTACTTAAGAAGATATACTGCATTCTCTATGTCCATTAAATCATTTATGCCAACAACCTCAAGATCATTAGTTTCGAAAATTACTTTTAAGGCTGATCGTCCTATGCGGCCGAATCCGTTGATTGCTATTCTTTTCATTTTAGTATATGTATTTAGTTATTATTTTGAATATTTGAATAGTGCGCGTTTCACGTCAATTCTGGTGCGACCTTCCATTTGAGTCGCTTCCAATGCTTCACCGGCTGTCCACAATGCCGCTCCCAAAAGCACCAGGTCCTTAATAAGAAATTGTCCAGGTGAGGCAGAAATAAAAGGAAAGGGCAATCCTTGCTCTATAACTCCCGGAGTAGTGATTATGAATGTCAGGGTCGTTAAAAATGTAAGTATGGCAGCGAAACTGCCTATAGCTGATAACTTTGGCGAAAAGGGGCGCAAAGCAATTAAAATACCGGTTGCAATTTCAATGGCACCAAGAATGGCTGAAAATGCCATTGTGCTTAGAAAAGCAAAAGTCCAGGAAAAAAGAGGACTATTTTCTGCCAGCGGACGAATACCGGCCGCTTCATATTGGGTGAATTTTAAAATGCCTATCCAAATTAAAATTACTACTAATCCATAACGTATAAGAATGCTTCCTGAATTAAGGAGAAATATCTCTATTGCTGTTTTTTTCATCATTAAATTGTTTGAGTTTATGATAGCTTAGTAGCAGCAACTGTGTATACCTTACAAAAAAAAAAAAAAAAATGCTCAGCGGTATCAGTATCTTCCATAGTTGTTGATCCGCCTTTTTTTTCTGAGGTTTATTCAGAGGAAGATGATCTGGACGATTCCCTGCATTTTAAAAAATTCCCCAGTGAATCGCCTTAACAGCCAGACGGTTTTCATCACTTCAGTCGTTCTGTACAATGTCAAATCTTTTATTGATATTTGATCTTCACCTGTATAAAAAATCCCTGTACCACCATGCTGGTATAAATGGGGATTCTCCCAATTTTCATTTGGGGATTAAGAGTTCTGAAAAAAAAATCCAACAGCAGGCCAAAGCCAATTCTGCCAGGATTAAATTTAATCTTCACAGTTTCGACATTGTCTTGTTTTATATGGATACCCTTCTTCCGATTCGCGTGTTTAAGATCACGATTCGCATTTCCTGACTCGTTATCTGCTGCTACTCTAATAAGCCTTAAAAAGCGTTCCGGTCCCCAGGAAATTTCCGCCACAATGTTATTTGAATGGTTCAAAATCCAGACTAATTGAGTTCATACAGAATCTTTTATAAGTTGGCGCAGGACCATCATCAAAAATATGCCCGAGATGCGCGTCGCATCTTCCACAAAGTACCTCAGTACGGCTTATCAACAGTGAGCGGTCTGCCTGATATCTTACACTGTTTTTTCTCAGAGGGGCATAGAAAGTTGGCCATCCGCAGCTGCTGGCAAATTTTGCATCCGATTTAAAAAGTTTGTTTCCGCAGGCCGCGCAGTAATAAGTACCTTTTGTATTGCTTTTTAAATATTTCCCTGTAAATGGTCTTTCCGTATCCTTTTCTCTGGCTACAGCATAAAGGTCTGCCGATAGTATTTTTTTCCATTGTGCATTGGAAACCGTTAGCTTTTTAGTATCTGTAGTGGAATAGTATGGATTGTTCTTATGTCCTTTATCTGACTTGATATTCTGGGCATACCCGCTGATTGAAATTATGGCCAGGATATAGCTGAAAATTATTTTTTTCATCTTACTTTATTATTAAATTATTCTTTTCAGTTTTCTTTATTGTAATTGATGGACTTATAACTAAAAGTTACACTGCAGTTTTGCCGGATCAACTGTTTGATTACTTGCCTGACGCCTCCCTGGCAAATTCAATAAGCCCTTTACCGTCTACATACCCTACATGTTCGGCGATTATTTTGCCGTTTTCATCAAGAATAAGAAGTGCAGGCAAGCTTTCTATCTTCCATTTTTGTGACAAATCGGTTCCCTCACCTTTTTCAATATCGATTCGGAAGTTTATAAAGTTTTTATTGTAATAGGCTGCTGCCTTAGCATCCTTAAAAGTGATTTTCTCAAGTTGCCTGCAGGGTCCGCACCACACAGCAGACACATCAACAAATATTTTCTTATGGGATATTTTGGCCAATGCCAGCACCTCCTTATATTCTTTGTTAGTAAAGTTTATTTCCGTTTTTGCCGTTTTTTTTTGCTTCGCATTCGAATTCCATGACCGGACAATGAAGACCAAAAGCAAACCAGAAACAATGAAGGGAATGATTTTTAAAATTTTCATTAAAATTTTCATATGATTATTAATTAGATTGGATGGAAAGGAAACGATAGCATTGTCTGGCCTTTTTATGCCGCTATGTTAAATATATACTTCCGTTTTATGTGTAAGATTGTTAAATTACAAGGTGAGCGCAACAAGAAAAGAGAGGAACTTATAGTCAACTGCAAGTAAGATTTTGCAAAGGATGGCCGATACGCTGATGATGTCTTAGCGGGCATATATTTTATACTGTACATTTCCCGTCAGGTGATGGCGGTAAAAAAACCTCTGGCTAATGGGATTTCCAATAACAATTCTAAAACTCCCATTATGCCGAGGCCAAAATTTTGATCAAATGAACTTTTTACAATGTAGGTGCCAATGGAAAATCAACTGGGATTTTTGTCAGGTTGTGCAGATAGTTCATTGCAGTTTTGTCGCTAATCAGAAGGATTAAGTCTACAAGATTTTCGTTGGTATATCCCTGCTCAAAAAAAGCGGCTGTACTCCCGGCATTAACACGGCCTCGGTTTTCTGTAATCTCGCCGGCAAGTTTCACTAGTGCATTTAACTTTTCGTTTTCACTATTTCCCTTGCGCATGTCTAATATCTGTTCATCGCTAAACCCGTTCATTTTACCCAGAACGGTGTGTGCGCTTTGGCAGTATACGCAGCCGTTCACCTGACTTACAATCAGATTAACTGCTTCTTTTTCTTTATTGTTCAGGGAACTCTTGCCATTTTGGTACGCAAGATATCTGCCCAGGCCATTTCCCGAATGGGCCATGGTAGCGTACAGGTTTGGGACGAAGCCCAACGATTTTTTCAGGGTGTCAAAAATTTCCTGATTTACTGCGTTTACTTGTTCCCTTGTTGGAACGTCAATTACATTTTCCATTTTTTTATATTTTAGTTATTAATAGTTTATTCGAAGGTTGAAAAGTTGTATAAATTTTGTCCCTTTATAACTTGGTCGCAGTAATCCAGAAATCCTTACAAACATTTATTCTCTGATGAATATTTGATTTAAAAGGTCAGATGAGCACTGATGTTCTCCGTCCTGCTCATAAGTAAACTTTAGAAAGAAAGACTTTTATATTATTTTGATTCGTGTACAATGCCGGAAAGGAATCTTTCGCAGTCAAGAGCTGCCATGCATCCGCTGCCGGCAGCAGTTACAGCTTGTCTGTAAATACGATCTTGTGCATCACCACAACAAAATACACCGGGTATGTTTGTTTTTGAAGATCCAGGAATTGTCTGGATATAACCTTCATTATCCATCATTAACCAGTTTTTAAAAATCTCTGTATTGGGATGGTGGCCGATTGCAACAAAAAAGCCGGAAACATCCAATGTTGCGGTTGTATTGCTGACATTATTGAATATACTGATTCCGGTAACACCTGAAGCGTCTCCCAAAATCTCTCTTGTTTCTGTATGATAGAGTATTTCGATATTTGGAGTGGCTTTTATCTTGTGGACCATCGCTTTGGAGGCTTTGAGTTCGCCTTTTCTGACTATCATATATACTTTTTTACAGAGCTTAGCCAGATGTGTTGCTTCTTCGGCCGCGGTATCACCCGCCCCAACTATAGCTACATCCTGGCCTTTAAAAAAGAAACCATCACATGTTGCACACGCTGAAACACCGCAACCACTATAGGTCTTCTCAGATTCTAAACCCAGCCATTTTGCCGATGCGCCGGTAGATATTATCACTGAATCACAAAGAATGGTCACCCCTTCATCTGTAGTTACTTTGTGAGGGATCGCTGAAAAATCGACTGCTGAAATGAAGCCGTTTCTAATATCTGTACCAAAACGTGCTGCCTGCTTACGAAAATTTTCCATCATCTCAACACCCATAATTCCATCAGGGTAGCCTGGATAATTTTCGACGTCTGTAGTTGTAGTAAGCTGGCCTCCTTGAGTAAGGCCTGTATAAAGCACCGGTTTAAGATCTGCTCTGGAAGCATAGATCGCCGCAGTATACCCTGCCGGTCCTGAGCCGATAATCATACATTTTACGTGTTCATTTTCCTGAATCATAGCTGCTATTATTTAAGTTAGTTAATATTATACTTTCGTGTGAATAATGCAGTTTTACATTAGTACTCTGCTTTTTCTGGTTCTTCATCCTTAACTTGTAAAGACGTATGATCAATCCCGCAGCAGATCTCAGGATACTTAATTTATATACCCCGATAGCTATTTAAAACTGTTTTTTTCATGGCTGTAAAATTTTAATGCCATAGGATGAAATTCTAAGCGCTGGTTTCTTTTTTAAATTTTCACACCAATCACTTTAAGCTTTGATCATTGATATGAGTTTAGTCGGAGCTTTGAATGATTCCTTACAGTGTTATTGAATTTTGTGGAAAGTTGTCGTAATTGAGCTGCAGATTGGTATAACTGTCTCAGTGCTCTAAGCCGCAATGGATTCGGATTCTGATGCGTCACGAAGGGATTAGCAGGTTTGAATTGCTTGCTGATGGGAAAGGAAATATATTACGAAAGTTTAGTTTTGATTTAAATAAGCTGCAGAAGGTTTTCTGCGAGTTATGAGAGGCTAATCTCGCCCGGAGCAATTTCAAATATTATTGACAGCCTTGTGGCCTGCTGTCAAGACGATATTCTATTGCCAGGACAATTGCTTTCTTTCACCCCAATAAAGTATTGGGTCAATTTTATAAGTGCTCAGTAATTCTATCTCTTCTTTTTGAAGTTTAAAAGTTTTTGCTGCTAAGTTGGACTCTAGCTGCTCAGCAGTGCTGGCACCGCTTAAAGTGATTGCGTCAGGAAAACTATCGATGCAGAACCTGATGGCTACTGCATCAGCGCCAACATTATATTTATCAGCCAATTTTGTTATGTACCTGTACAGGCTTTTATGTCCTTTAAAAGATGTACTGGGCATTAAACGCCCATTGGCCATTGACTCCTTAAGTATTAGCTGTCTGTTGGTATTGAGAAAATTTTCTTTCAATTGTAAAACAGACTGCTCCATAATATTATAGGTACTCTGAAATAAGCTGAATAATGGTTCATTTTCTATCTCAATATTTACAGCCTTTCTCAGTACTTCAACCTGATTTACTCCGGTAGTTGTAAGCCCTATAGTAATCTTATATTCTTTCTTAATTTCATGTAAGCGTTGTAATATAGCTATGTTATCAAGCACCCCGGTTTCCAAAGTTGCTGAATGTATCTGGTATATTTTTAAATTAGGAAGCAATTTTCGTGAAAATTCCCATTGTTCATTCAGCTTTTCCAGAGAATGTTCCTTTATCTCATGCACCACAGCATTTATATCAAAATCGGCCGCATAACTGAGCCCCCATTTAGTAGCTACAATAATATCCGGATCATTCTTTTGCCCCAGCCATTCTATTAGGAGTGACTCAGCTAAACCATAACCAGGCGAAGCATCGAAAAACCGAACGCCATTATCATAAGCATCATCCAATATTCCCATACCGTTTTCCCTGAACTCCTGCAGGGATAAATCCTCCCGCGGTTTTTCATGTCGAATATTTATGTAGATCGGACGACCTATGGCTGCTGTTCCTAAACCTATATTTCCCATCTTGTTTCTTTTACATTAAATAAGGTGTTTGGCCCTGTGCCAGTTTCAAACGCGTCCATACATTCATGTTGATAATAATAGCAGCGATTTCAGCAATTTCAGTTTCTGAAAAATATTCACACATCGCATCGTGGTATTGCTGGAAATTTTTGTGGGTGCCAATTGTTAATACATCACAATACGCCAACGCAACTTTTTCCTTGTCGGTAAACAATAAGCTGTTCCACCAAGATGATATGTTGTCTGCTTTTGCATCTGGAATACCAATTTCACGTGCAGTACGAGCATGTAAAATTACACAAAATGCACATTCATTTTTTTGTGCCACCCGCAGGCGCAGAAGCTGGGCGAGGCTTTTATCGGTTTTCAATTCGGATTTGTATCCAAAAGCGTCTGCCATTTTCTCAGCCAGTTTATGAAAAGGAGACAACTCGGGGTCAAAACGGGTATTTTTAAACTTTACATCATTCATCATATTGAATTTAAGTCAGTTTTTTTTTAAGCAGTAAAAACCGAACAAATTAAAACCTGGTATTTAATCCGGTTTTAAGTCATTCAGTTCTTTATTGTGACCGCCACTACAGTCTTTCCGTAGTTAAGAAAATTAGATGTTTCTGAAAACAAAACTACGATGGGACTTATTAATTACTTCTCTGTTTCTTTTTTTTCTTTAACCAGCGCCTCTCCGTTCATGCAGTAACGAAGACCACTAGGCGCAGGGCCGTCAGGAAATACATGTCCCAGGTGCGCATCACACACATTGCATTGAGCTTCTATGCGAACCATACCAAATGCACCGTCTTTGATGTACTTTACACTATTTTCTTTAATAGGTTGTGTAAAACTTGGCCAGCCAGTTCCCGACTCAAATTTTTCGGTGGAATCGAATAGCAGCGTATTGCAGCACACACAGGAATAAATCCCTGCATCCCAGCTTGTACACAGGTCATGGCTGTGGGATTGTTCTGTACCATGTTTACGCGTTACATAAAATTGGTCAGCAGTAAGAAGCGCTTTCCATTCGTTTTCAGTTTTTTCAACCCTTTTATCAGGTGCAGGATTGCCATTATTGGCAAACGTAAGCACATTGTTCCAGTTAAGCATAATTTCAGTTTTTAGGTTATATAATAATATAGATTATTTCTTTTTATTGGCAGCCTTTGCAACTTTGAATAGTGCAGGATTGATATGGCAATATCCCCCAGGATTATTATCAAGATAAGCCTGATGGTAAGCTTCCGCTTTGTAATATATTTTTAACGGTATCGCCTCTACAACAACAGGTTCGCTATGTTTTGCGGACTCTGCTTTTACCCTTTCCTTTACAAATGGTTCCTGTTGATCTGTGGTCCAGTAGATACCGGTACGATACTGATCTCCAACATCATTTCCTTGTCTGTTCAGGCTGGTGGGGTCAACTGTGAGAAAATACAAATCCAGCAGCAGACTCAAATCAACTTTTTTGGGATTGTATGTTACTTTTACTGTTTCCGCATAGCCTGTCTCTTTGCGAATTACATCGTCATAAGTTGGATTTTCACTATGACCATTAGCAAAACCCACTTCGGTTGCCGTAACTCCGTCTACCTGTTTGAAAAAATGTTCGGTTCCCCAAAAGCATCCGCCGGCAAAAAAAATCACACTCGTGCTGTCGTTACTAATTATATTTTCCCAGGTAACTGCCTTTTCTTTCAAAGATTGAGAACCTGTACTATTGCCGCAGCCTGAAAATGACACTATTACCAGTGCTGCAGCTAATAGTAGCGCTGCAACAAATAGGATCTTTGTTGTGTTACTATATAAACTATTTTGTTTCATCTTCTTTTTGTTTAACAAGTTGTTTGAAAACTGATTTGGTGAACCTGATATACTTTTCGTCCGTTTTATCATATCCTACCCATTGTTGCATATTTCCGAAAGAACAGGTTGGAGCTCCTTCCTGATGACCAGACACCACTGTATATCTGTCAGGATCCTGTTGAAAAATTTCTGCCGTTACCTTATCCATTTTAATTTATTTAGTATTAAAAATGATCTATGGGCTGTCACAGTATTTTGGCTATAAACAGCATTTAAAAACTTAGTCGTAAAAATTATTTAATCCTTACATTTTTTTTTAGTTAAAAAATGAGCTGGAAAACCATCACATAATAATCTCATTGTCAGAGATCGACGGATATTCAGCACGGTTTTTACGATATTTGGCTAATTTTGGAGCGATGACCATCTCGCAATAATATGCTTCGGGATTCTCCTTATAATATTTTTGATGAACCTCTTCTGCCTCGTAAAATACTGTAAACGGCTTCAAATCAGTGACTATAGGATCTGAATAGTAATACCGTAAATCTCTAATTACTTTTTGAGCTACTATTTTCTCGTCATCATCTCCATAGAAAATAACACTGCGGTATTGATCACCCTTGTCTGCGCCCTGTTGATTTACTGTTGTAGGATCGTGTGTCATCAGGTGAATTATTAAAAGTTCCTGCAAACTAATCTGTACGGGATCATAGGTTATCTGAATTACTTCTGCATGCCCTGTCCTTCCTGTACGAACTTCCCTGTAGGGCGGATTCTTTATAAATCCCCCGCTAAAGCCGCTTTTAACTCCAAGCACTCCTGTGGTATCTCCAAAAATGGCTTCTGTACACCAGAAACATCCACCCCCTAATGTGATAATCTTGTTTTTCATGGATACTCACCTTTCCTTATAATAAGCGCTAAAACATTATTAAGATTTAGCGCTGAATTTCTCCTTCTGCATTCTTACCTGCCGGGTATTCATCAGAATTAATTACTGGGTTTTTCGATGTTTACGGAAATCAAATTATCTATTCTGCTATTTATTTCATTGCTGCCCTGAACACCTGTAAATTGATCTACCACAGCGCCATTTTTAATCAGAAATACAGCGGGAATGCTTCTAACGCTAAATTTTGCTGCTAAATCTGCATTTTGGTCCACGTTAATCTTTGCCACCACAATGTCTTCAGCATAAAAGTTACCTGCAGCTTCCAGAACTGGTAATAAGGCTCTGCATGGTCCGCACCAGTCCGCGTAAAAGTCCAGTACTACCGGTTTTTCGCCAGCCATAAGTTCTTCAAATTCTGTGATGTTGCTAATCGTTCTCATAATAAATCTGTTTTAAGTTACTTTTAATGGGTTGTTTAAATTTTCGAAAAGACAATCTTGTATTGCTCTTTTCGTCTGTATTGGCTTAGTATAAATATTGAATAGTTCCTTACATTTATTTTTTAATTATTATTTAGCCAGGATAGAATATTCTTTTTCAACTCTTTCAATACATTTATCAGCTTAGTAGTAATGTCATACCATTCCTTACAATAGAGCTTCGGTTTATAATTTTCATATTTTTATCTGATAAAGGAGTTAAATATCTTTAACGTTTTAGTGTACGGTCAAAAAAACCAAGCAGTAAATATATTTTAGGGGTTGATGTCTGACTTTTTAGAGCATGGACTATTAGATGCAAACATTAAGCAGCATGTTGTAGCCTTTGCGATGGAGAACTGATGGGAAGGGATTATGGGATTAACAATTTCAACGGGCCAGTCAAAGATATCGCGTATGGTGGCATCTTAAGGATTCAGATCAGGCGAAGCGCTCCTCAGGAAAAGGGAACCGAAAATACTGAACAGGAATTTCAAAAAAAGCTTTGGTAATTAGCGGGATATTGTTAATAAAAATCCTCGCTACTTCTTGAAAAAATGGGCACAAAATAAGAATACAAGTAATGTTGTCACGCTCTATAGTAAAAGAAACTTTCTCTTGTCCCTGATAATTCCAACAAGATCCATACTCAGGACTTCTTCCAGCAATGACTTCAGTTTCTCAAAAGAGCTCGGTTTTACCGCATAACATGTTGCACCCAGATCCAGTGCTTTCTGGATATTTTCAGGATCACTGCTCGTGGAGAGCATAACAACGTTAACTTCTTTTAGTCCCCCCTCACTGCTTCTTATCTCTTCCAGGCATTCAAGTCCTGATTTGCCCGGCATATTGATATCAAGAAAAATAAATTCAGGAAGATCTGAGCGGGAAAGCGTAAGGAGGTTATCCATTAAATGCATGCCGTCCTGTGCCTGCTTTAGGATAACATTGCGGTCAATTTCGAGCATTGCATCGGCAAAAAAATCCCTGTCATCGCTGTCGTCATCGGCTAAATAAATAAATCTTTGGGAATTATGGTTATCAAACGCCATCTTACTAAAGTTTACATTAAAAGGTAAATAGAAAGCTACTTTGGAAAATGGTATTTCCAAGTTACAGGCCACGCAATTTTAAAACTGCAAAATGATATTCTAATTTGATAAGGGGATAGTAAAGATAATTCATAATTAGGAAAAACCACATTAAAAAAAATATTTTTACATTTTCTTAACCCATTGTTTCTTCAAAGTTTTCAATATTTTACAGGCATTTGTACTCCATCATGCTGATGATCCTGCTGACATCCGCCTCTGTGTTTTTTAAGCCTTGTCTGGCAAAACTCAATTTCTGATTCCCTTTTTACCTTTGCCGCGGGTTAATCAGCTGAAATTTCTTTGCTTTCTATCTGTTTTGAAATGACTGTCAGATGTAACTTTGCCGCCTTATAGGTGTCAGTATCTCTTCCATCATATTTAACCAGGTGTGTTTTATTAAATAATATTTTATCAATTTAACCTGGTATGTTTTAGCCCTTGACGCATTCGAGAGATTTACGTCATTTTATATGCCAATAGTGTTCAGACCGGAATTTTATACATATAAAATCAGATTATAACACGAATTATCTAACCACGGTAGCCTCTAATTCAACTTTTAAGGTTTCAAAAAGGTACTTTACTTCAAGATAGGTACCAGCCTGCTTAACTCCGTTTTTTATAGTCCAATCCTGCAGAACATCCCATTCCTTAAAGAATTCCTCGTGTGAAGTTGTGTACACATTTAAGCGTACTATGTTCTTTGATTCATATCCGGCTTCCTTAATAACAGTTTCCAGGTTTTCAAGAGCCTTTTTTAGCTGTGTGCGCATATCTGCACTGCTTGATATACCGTCAGAATCAATAGCAGTCTGACCTGAAATATAAAGTGTAGCTTCCGGATTTTTGACTTCAACGGCCTGAACATAATTGCGGGCATCCTGCCATTTCCAAGGGTTAATTTCACGTTTTTCCATATGTTTTTCTTTTTTATTTTGAGCCGTAACTGGCACTGATGTTAATAAAGCAAGTACTAAAATCTTAACGAAACTGCTCATCTTCGGTGTTTTAAATTTATACAACAAAGTTCGCAAAGTGCAGGCTGGAATTTCGTGACAAATCTCACAATTATGGAAACGGATTTTACTGAGTCAGAAGTCGGCTTAATGTTTCTCTGCTTACACCTAAGTAAGAAGCAATAAGAGTATGAGGAACGCGCTGAAAAAGTTGTGGATAACGCTTAAGAAGCTTGACATAACGCTCTTTAGCATTAGCACTGATTAATTCTACTATCCGCTTTTGTGAAACTATATGTCCTCTATTGGCCTTCTCAAGGAAAAAATAGGTCATCTTGGGAACGTTACTGCATAAAGTATTATAATCCTGCAGTGTCATACAGAGAACCTGAGAATCTTCTAGGGCCTGTAAAGACATTGTTGCCAGAGTTTGATTATAAAAGGCATAATAGTCACATTCCCACCAGTCCTCCATCGCAAAGGCCACAACATGCTGCTTACCTGCCACATCCTGATAGTCTAGTTTTAAAAGTCCCGACACAACCCAAAAAGTATATTTAACCGCCTCACCTTTTCTAATTAAAAAATCACGCTTCTTAAAATCCTTTAGCGAAAAATGTGACATTACATACTCGAACTCATCATCGGTCAGCGCAATAATTTTATTAATATGCGCTTTAAATATCTTCTCCATATTTTATCAGGTTTTTCATTTATGACCTTACAATATCCTAACACGCTTAAAAGATATTTAACTCCTTGCTGAAATAAGAATCTAAAATATAAATTGAAGCTGTACCAACTAAATAACAAGTAAGTGTGGGGATAAGTCTCTTCTTATTCCTTTTTCATTCCTGAGATAATACGCTGCCTGTGACTAAATCCCCATTCAGCAATTGTATTGGTAAGTTCTTTAAGCGAATTACCATAGTCTGTAATACGGTATTCGACGGCAACAGGCGCAGTGCTTAAGACTATACGCTCAATCAATTCATTTATTTCCAAATCTTTCAATTCGCGGCTGAGCACTTTCCCGGAAATGCCCTTTACCTCATTGAGCAATTCGGAATAGCGCATCGGTTTATAACACAAGCAGGCCACTATGGACATTTTCCATTTTCCATTTAAAATATCCATTGTATCGCTGATTGCCAATATTTTATGGGCGCAATCTTTTATTGGTTCAAATTTATTTTCCATATTACTAGCTGGTTACTTATTTGTCACTATAACTTTTTGTCACTTGGTGACAAATATACACAAAACTACTATAGCTTTGTATCAAAATTATATAAATATGGAATTGATCAAAAATTTACAATGGCGATATGCTGTTAAGAAATACACAGGTGAAATGGTTAGTGAAAACAAAATTGACCAGATTATCGAAGCGGTCAACCTTAGCGCTTCTTCTTGCGGGATACAGCCTTATCGCCTGATTGTGATAACGAATCCGGAAATAAGACAAAAACTAGCTGCCGGTTCATTCAATACACAGATCCAGGATTCTTCCCATCTGCTGGTTTTTGCCGCATTTAATACGATAACCAGCGAGTACATAGCAGAATATGTAGCAATGATGGAAGAACAGCGAAATTTAGAAATCGGAGCGCTTAACGATTACAAAGACATTCTGATCTCTCATTTCTCTACACAAAATCCTGAGCAAAACGCGATTTGGTCCAGCAAGCAGGCTTATATCGGCCTGGGAACTGCTTTAATCGCAGCAGCTGAACTTAAAGTAGATGCTACTCCAATGGAAGGCTTTGATCCGGAGCTGTTTAATACTATTTTGGGTTTATCAGAAAAGAATCTCCATGCTTCAGTTATTATTTCTCTGGGCTATAGAGATACCGAAAACGATTATCTGACTTCGGCAGCAAAAGTCCGTCTGCCAATTGGCGAATTTTCAAATAAACTAAAGTAATTCAATTACAAGTATTAGTTATAGCGAGCGTATATTTTATATTCGCTCGCTTTATAAATAACGTTCTTATATAAACCTCTATGCTGCGATTGTCTGTCAACAAGATATCAGTCTCAGGTACTAAACATTTTGCAATGCATTATTTTCTGATTAACAGCGTTTAAATACTCGTTTTGAAATCTTCAATAACTGAATCTGCTTTTGCAAAATCTGTTATTTCAATGAATACCTCAACAGCTAAATCTGTTGCACCAAATCCGCCTAAACGGGCAGACTGGATGTTATCTTTTTTTGTTGTTTCTATTCCTGCTTCTTCTAATCTTTGCTGCAGCGCAATTGCTAAAACTTCGCTTCCTGAAAACACCCTCATTAATCCCATAATTCCAATTTTATTATTACTATTATTATTGTTTTTATTCTCAACGTTGTATTTCCTAAAACCGATAATTGTACCCTATATACTCTCGGCGATAAGACGGTTTTGGGAAAGGGACTTCAACAGTTCATCCGCGAAACGCCTAAATCGCTCCCGGACCTTACGCTCCAGCAGCCACCCGATTAACGGCCATGGCTTATAGTGCAGTTCTATCCTGGCACTTGTTCCGGCTGCTATTGGTTCTAAAATTATATAGAAAAACAAGTCGCGGACTCTTCTTTCATTTCTAATACGCTGGCCGTAGACAAGTTTATCCGGCCATGGATTTTGAAGAGTCTCAAAGTTGAGCAATCCGGAATCCGAAACGCATATGTGCCTCGTTCCGGATCTGTTGATCTTATCGCTGCTCAGACGTACAGCCTGTATCGATTTTTCCCATTCCGGTATTATAGACAGGTTCACAAGCAGTGCGTGCAACTCAGCGGCAGGCTTGGAAATAGTTGCAGTCACAACCAATGGATTCTCTGTTAGCTTAGGGAAATGACCTATAAAAGGTTCTTTAATCCCGGCACGCAGCGGGGACAATGAAATGTAACTATACGAAATTGAACCAACGTCCTGGTAACTCGTCGCACCTTCAAAAATCTCTATCCACGCCGGATCCTGAACATGATCGGGTGGCAACGCCAAGACCAGGAACTCGCTGGACAATAACAAATATTCCCGATGGGGAATTGTATTTTTTAAAAGCAGATGTATCCAGATAAGGGCCTCCCCGAAAGGTTTGCGAAATTGCTTCACCTTCAATAGTTCTATCTGACCCACGTGCACCAATATTTTTAGACTAAGGGACGTTGACGCTACACAGGCACCGCATTGGCACACCCGTGAGCTTTCATATTGCCGCAGGTGTTCATGAAAAGCCACAAACAGTCTTTCAGCCAGGAGCACTACCTCACTGCGCGACGCCACAGCATTATAACGGTAAAACAGTACTGCATCACCCTCAATTTCAGCCACAGTCAAATGCAGAGGATCAGCATCTATGAGCACCTCCATCAGTTCAGCAATAATATGCCTGCTATGACTGATCTCGTTACCCCGGATAAACTGCGTAAAACCGCTAATATCCGCAATAACCAATAATGATGATTTATCTGCCATACAGTGCAATTTGGGTTTATATAATTTAGTAAGGATACTGGCTGAAAAAATTCTATCGGAAGTCAGCTGCTTTTAAATATAGTCGGAGATTGATCCAAAACCTTACAGCTGTTTTTCAAACTTACCTAAAATTAATAATTCCCTCAAACTCTATATACTGATTAGAAGGAAAATAACATATACAATGATCTTTTTCTGGTTTTTTAAGGTGTCAGAATTAAATTTAAGGAATGGGATAGTTAAGCTGCTGTATAGAAAAGAGAATTAGTAGAAGACCGGCCACTACGAGGATTTAAGAATTTTTATCACATGGCTTTCATCGGTCAGACCAAATTCTGAAGCAATATCTTTAAGGCTGTACCGGCCGCCTGCTATTTGTTGTCCAATAATTTTTTTACGGTACAATTTAATATAATCCCTTAGCGTACCCCCACATTCCTTTTAAAATAAGGACCTATATACTCTGTGGAGATATTAAAATGAGCAGCCATTGCTCCCTTGTACCACATTACATATTTTTCGCTCAGAAAATATTATCCCAACCTACATTTTTTTGTAAGGTTCTCCGCTTTCCCTCGACTAAGCTTTAGAAAGAGCAAGCAATTGATAATTTGAATAGTACCTTAACAGTAACAAAACACTGATACCATGCACGGGAACGACAGCAGAGATTGCACACAGGAAAACAAGAAACAGGATTCCAGTAACTGGGTGGGAAATTATTCCGACTACCTCTACAGTTATGCAGCACTTATGCCTTATGACGATGACCTTGCTAAAGATTTGGCTCACGAAGCTTTTCTGGCTGCCTTCGAAGCTAAAAAGGATTATTGTGATGAGCGCTCAAAGACTTGGCCAGGTAATAAACCAAAAGAGAATTATGACTGAGTATCTGTCTGGGTCATCCTTTGGAGTTGCTACATTTACTGGGACATAAATTTTAAGACTGTTTAAATAAAAATAAATATCTTAGAATTATGAAAAAACGAGTTTACAGTGCTGAGTTTAAATCATCAGCAGTACGATTAAGTTAC